>NZ_CP108126.1:0-5399896 GCF_045206325.1 Streptomyces sp. NBC_00203
TGCAGCGCTGGCGCGCTGCATAGATCGCGAATTGCGCAAGCGCAATTCGGAATTCCCGCGTAAACGCGGGAATTGAATTCCGCAAGCGGAATTCTGACAGGACGTCAATTCGCGCAAGCGCGAATTGAAGGAGTCCCGCAAGCGGGACTCCCGAGGCTGGCTACGAGGGGAGGTGCATCACGTGCGGGACTGTGTAGCCACTGGGAATCCCAGCCGTCACCGCCGCAACGAAGGTGACGGATCGTCGGCCTGACGGGGTGCCGGCCCCACCGTAGTGACGGGCTCCGCTGCGCTCCACCCGAACCCTCCCCAACTCCTGAACCCGTCCGAGTCGAGTTCACTGATGCCCTGTCAGCGTACACGCCAACCTGCCTCAGTGGTACAAAATCCGCCGATTCTTCACTCGAGATATCGAACACATCATGCGGATTCTGCATCACGATGATGCTCTGTGTAGAGTTTGGGTCCTGGCAGCACCACCCTACTCCGTCCCAAAAACTACCGGTGGAATGCAGAATTGCGCCCCCATATCGGGACTTCCGTTCTGTGGCCGAGCAACTCAAGGGCGTGTCTGATGCCGGTCACACACCTGGAGGTGACAAGACTGCGGCCCCCGCGCCAACGGAGGGCACACGGCGGGCCGCACCGGACCCGGGCCAACGGTTCGTGCGAGTACTGCCACCGCAGTCCGCCGACTCACTACGGTCAGCGCATGGCCAGTGACGGTGTAGTCGTGGACGAGGCAGTCCGCGCAGCATGGGACTCGTACCGGATCTTAGAACAGCACGTCAGAGAAGGGGCGTCGGCAGGCGCAGCAGCGCGTCCAGGCCGCGATGGACACCTACGGCCGGGAGGAAATGTCCCGGGGCTCCGTCTTCCTGGTGGGCGTGCTCACCGCGCACATCATCGGCCAGCAGGACGGCGTTGAGGAGGACCGCCTCGATCCGCTGAGTGATCTGATCCCGGCCGTGATCCGCAGGCTCCCCGGCTTCGAACTGGCCGACCCCACCCAGGTACCAATGGTCACCGGCGTCCTCATGGCCGCATCCATGGGCATGGACACCGTGGCCTGGCGCGACCAGTTCGGGACGATCCCACCGAAGGAAGCCCTGGTACACAACTTCGTGCTTTGGCTGCTCGCCGACCTCTTCGACAGCCTGGTCGAACAGCCCGGCGCCACCGACCAGCTCATGCGGGAGACCTTCAACTCCATGGCCGCCGACCCCGGTTGATACCCGGACAGCGCCCCGCCGCCGCAGCGGCGACCACGACTGGCTCTGTACGCGAGAACGGGCTGTGACTCTCGTTGCGTGGAGCGTGACGCTGCGTACACGACGCCGTGGGCAGCGCAAGGCTGTTGTAGTCGCCGGGAGCCGCCGCTATCTAGTGGTCGCCGGACATCTGCGCAGTTCAGCGATGGTCTCAGTCGTTGAGGCACGTGAGGCACGACCTCATGCGGTCCGAGGCGAACCGTGGGCGAGGCCCGGGGCTTATAGTCTGCGGCGAGAAGCGGGAGCGCGAGAGATCGCGTCGGGAGTGGGGGACTCATGACCTTCGACCACGGACGGGTCGCGGCCGCCACCGCGGGACTGGCACTCGCAGCCAGTTTGGGCCTGGCGGCCTGCAACGACGGTTCCGGTTCGGCAGCGAGTGCGAGCACCGCGGCTACGGCTGCCCGGAGAGCGTCGGGATCCGTAGCGTCCTCGGCCTCGGCCACACCGACGGTCTCGCAGGCGGCGACGGCATCCGTCGGCCCGACCGCGGTGGCGAGCACCTCTCCGGCCCCCACCGCCAAAGCGATGGCCGGCGCCACCCGGCCGACGGCAACGCCGAGCGCCTCCACTGGCGTCCCCGCCGCGTGCAAGAACCTGGCGGTCCAGGCCGACGTGAAGTCTGCAGTGACCCAAACCTGGGAGCACGCCAAAAGGGTCAGCCACATCCAGCCGAAGCCCGGCAACTTCTACTACGGCAGCTGCGGCACCACGCTATATGCAGCCGCCCGCTTCGAAGCTGGTTCCGGCGCGACAGGCGACGACCGGGTCCAACTCCAGGACGAGGGCTCGAGCCTGCAGTTCTTCCGGTTCACCCCCAACACAGGGTGGTGGTTCGTCGGCTCCGACGCTTATCCGGCCACCGATGACTGCTCGCGGTTCGCGCCCGTCGCCCTGGCACGCCAGTGGAACTGCTCCTGAGCGGATCCTCACCCGGCGGCCGAGCAGTGCGGCCCTGGCGCGGGTGCAGTACATCTTGACGGAGTCAGCCCAGACGGCTGGGCGTCACTGGGCGTCAGCGAACACCTCACCGAAGACGACCAGTTGTACGTGACTGTGAGCTGACTCCTGCACCCATGCAGGTGCATCATCGGCAGCGCCCTGGGACTGTTTTGGCAGCTCAGGATGTAGTTTGGTACTTCCCGAGGGCTCCGCAACTGATCAGCTTCGTCGAACAGTCATCGGGAAGTACGACCGCTGTGTGGATACAACTTGCCCGATGACCGCAGCGCCCACGGCCGTCCAGCGGCAGACGCTGTGTGCCAGGGATGCATGGACCGGTGGAGCAAGGAGCCCTAGAACGCCCAAACCGAGCATTGCCACTCCTGTCTCGTAGGCAAAGCTCGACCATCCGTACAGGCGCTTCCAGACATACAGGTCCATCGCCTGGTTCTCCGCGAACGCCACTTCGTCTGCCCCGAAGTCTCCGAGCCACTCTTCGACGTCTCCCCTGCTGTAGAGGTAACGCCGTGCTCACAGAGCGAGCTGGATCCCCATCAGCAGGGTGACCGAAGCCGCTGTCAGAGCCAGCATCGCTGGCCCGGCCACCGGAACCGCGCGCCGTCAGCTCCCGCCACACCGATCGTCGCAATGGCAGCGCCTGCGAGGAGCGGAGCAGCAACGAACTGCGTCGCCTCGGCAGCAGGCCGCGAACCGTGCGGGGCCAGCCTTGCCCAATAGCCTCGCGGTACACCTGACACGATGCCCCCTTGCTTCCTTTTCTGTCTCGCGATGTCCACCTTCGCGAAGAGCCCAGATGACCGGAAGCCAGGAACCCCAAACAGCTAGTCAGGCTTCCACGTACGCGACGATGACCACGGTGCGCAGGGCGGTGACGTAGTAGATGACACGGACGTCGTCGACATCGTCGGCGTACTCGCGCAGCTCGGGGTGGGAGCCGGGGATCGGGCTACCGAGGTCCGGGGCGACGGACAGCGCCGTCAGGGCTCGGTCCAGGGCGTGGATCTCGGCTTCGTCGGTGATGGCTTCGATCTGCTTGGCGGCGGCGTCGGAGAAGAAGATCCGGGCGCGGCTGCGTGCGTGCTTGGCCATCAGGCCACGTGCCCCCGCTGGGCGTGGAGCCCGGCGAGCTTGCGTTCCCGGAGCTCTTCCCAGGGGACACAGTCCTCGACGGCGGGCAAGCCGTTGGCAGCGATGTCCTCGAGGACGGCAGCGACCTGGTCGGCCTGCTCGCGCTTGCGTGCGGCGTACGCGCGCAGCGCCTGCGCGCCCTCAGGGGTCAGCGGCTCGCGGCCCGGGGCCGGCTGCGGGACGTCGTGCTCGCTCATCGTGAGGCTCCTGCTCTCCTGCTTGGGATTCACGGTAGCGCCCATCGGGTCCGGGGCACTCCGTCCGGACGAAAAATGGTCCGGCCTTGGATTCCCTTGGGCCCGCCCTACATGGATCAGTGGCGCTCGAACCGGGGTACCGGGTGGCTGTAGTCGGCGGACTTCATGTGGTCGCAGACGGGTTCTCGCTGGGTGAAGGCAGCGCCGGTCTCGCGGGCCAGGACGGGGAAGAACTGCTGCGCCTCGGGCGACTGCCCGGTCGTCGTCCAGTGGTAGTCCTGCGCGCCGCGCATTGCGCGCAGGACCAGGCGCCGCCCCAGGCCCTGGCGCTGCCAGTGGTCCGCAATGGAGATCTTCGCGATGTGGCCGCGGCGGCAGGACGTGCAGGTGTGCCAGGACAGCACCGCCGCATCCCAGCCCGTCGGGTCGCACACCCGCAGCACCTCGAAGTCCCCCTCACAGGCTGCCGGGTAGTACAGCCACAGCTGCTGCCGCGACGGGTGCCGCAGGAGTATCCACTTCCATTGCCGGTCGGTTAATCCCTCAGGCATTGTCATGACTCCTAGAACGAGACGTCGAAGTAGTCGATGTTATTGAGGCTTACTTCGAGGTTTTCGGCGCGGCGTCCGCCGTCCTTGAAATACACCTCCTGCAATCCCTCGGCGACGATGTCGCGCATCTGCTGGTCGCTGGCGCCTTGGGCTCGGCGTCGAAGAGGCGCTGCGCGTACTCCGGCGGGAGGTGGACGGTCAGCCGGCGGAAACGGCCGTCGTCGGTGGTGCCGATCGGCGCGGTGTAGCCGAACTGGGCGCGGGTCTCCACCGTGATCCCGGTGGAGGTGGCGGCCTGCTTCCGTCGGCGCTTGCGAACCAGGGGCTGCCACCGGACCGCACCGCCGCGTCGATCTTGTCGGCGATGGCCTTGGGTGGGTGCTTGCGATCGCCCTTGCGGTAGCGCTCCACCGAACGCTGCCGATCTGGCCCTTGAGGGTCTTGGGCGGCTCGTGGGTGAACGACTCCCGGTCAGCGCGCTCGATCGCGTACTCGATCTCCCCCACGGGTTACTCCCCTTCGTCCAGGACGGCGTCGCCGCCCTTGATGTGGCGGGCCGGGTTGTAGCCCTGCTCCATCAGGTCGACCGCCCACAGCATCGATTGCACACCCTCCAGCTTGGCCAGGCCCGGCGTCGGCCCGAGACGGAAGCCTCCCGGCTGCGGCTTCCCGGACGCCGCGTAGGGCAGGAAGTCGAGGGGGCTGTCGCCGGGGCTCGGGTAGACGACGCAGTCCGACAGCACCGCGAGCGGGAACAGGCCCGTCATCTTCGCCATGTTGTTCAGCTTGCGATGCATGTTCACCCGCGCCTTAGAGATGACCGCAGCCCGGATATCGGGCCGCCAGGTCGGGCGCTGCATGGCCGGCCACGGGTCGCCCTCCCTGTAGCCCTTGCCCTGAGGGTTCTCGAACAGCTTCCCGATCCCGCCCTTCACCGTCGCCTTGATTTCGGCCAGAACTGCGGCCATGGCGGGGTCGACCTGCTTGTGCCGCTCCATCGCCGCCAGGAACTCCGCGTCCGACAGGTCCTTGGTGACGCCGAGGTCGGCAAGCGTGTCGACGTAGGCGGTCTTGAGGCGGTCGTGCCACGGGTCCAGATAGGCGCCGGTCTCCCGGCGCAGGTACGCCTCCAACGGCTGGACGTTGAAGCCGAGTTCCTGCGCGTAGGTCCTTCTGCGGGCGTCGGTGGGCCGAGACACCTACACGGTCAGGCCGCTCGGGCAGCAGCGGAACCGAAAACGTCGTCAAACGGGTGGGCGTGGTGGGTGCTGACGAGGTGGTAGGCGCCGCTTGAGTGGCGGAGGGCGTGGTCGGTGTAGTGGAGGACTTCGGCGGGGGTGAGGACTTTCAGGTCGCCGAAGACGTAGTAGAGCGGGGTTGGGGCGTGGACGGCTGTGAGTTGGAGGCCGGCGTTGATGGTGGTGGTGCTGATGGCGTAGCGGTTGGTGCCGGTGCTGGGCATGTGGTCTTTGGCGTCGATGGTGACGATGTCGCTGCCGCGGGCGGCGATCAGGTCGGGGAACTGTCGTAAGGCAGAGCGTGTGCGGCGCAGGGCTTCGCGGACTGCGCTCGGGTAGGTGCCTTGTCCGCAAGGGTGGACGGTCCAGCCTCTGGCGCGCAGGGCGGTAGCTACTCGCTGTTCGTGTAGGTCTCCCACGGTTTTCCGGTCCTGCCACTGCGTCACGGCGGGTTCCTTTCCTCTCCGTCGAGTCCGCTTGGGTGATACGAACTGCATGCTTTTCGTACCCCTCCCTTTTGGCTATGATGCCGCACATGGCGGCATACGTTGACCCACGCTTTCGTCCTACGCTCTGGCCTGGAACCCCTGTTCCCGCCCCGGAGTTGAGTCCCCTCGCCGACGCAGGGACCGAGGGAGAGTGGATCGTCTGGACCCCGCAACTCCGCTCCCCCGGCGAGCGGACCGTGCCGCTCCCAGAGGACTTCTACCTTCGCGAATTCATGGAGCTCGACCCCGCCGACCTGGATGCGATCGCTGACACGATGCAGACCTACGGACATCTGGGCGGCAGCGTCGGCGCGTTGAGCCTCGATGTGGAGGGATACGAGCACTACAGCGAGCTGGCGAACAGGCTCCACCCCGAGTACGGTCCGTTCGCCCTCCACGGCGAGCTGGCGACGCTGTTCGTCTCGGAAGCCCAGGACGCCATCGCCACATGGCTGGCTCTCCGCCACGAGGGCGGGCTGGACGCACTCGTCGAAGCCGAGGCCACCGAAGAAGAACTCGCCCGGTGGCAGGCCGCAAACAGCCACAAGGAAGAGACCTGGCCACGCGACCTGGACCACATGCGCAAGGAGCTGCTGAGCCTGAAGATCAGCGACCTGACCAGTACCCTCAACTCGGCCCTGGAGCCGTTCAGCATCGGCATCGGCAGCCTCGAAGACCGCTACCCCACACTCCTGGCCGTGGCGTTCCTGCAGCTGTACAACCACCTCGCCGAGGACGCCACCATCCGCGAATGCGCCAACGAGACCTGCCGGCGGCCCTTCGTCCGCCAGCGCGGCCGGGCCGAGTACGGGCAAAACCGCACCACCGGCATCAAGTACTGCACCCGTGAATGTGCCCGAGCCCAGGCCCAACGCGAACACAGGCGCCGCAAGCGGCAGAACGCATCCGCCGATCCAGCCGACCGCCCCCACACGGCTACGCCGCACGCAGCACCCGGCATCTCTGGGAAGGAGGCATCGTGAATACCGCGAATGTCCTCCGCCCCCACCAGCGTGAAGCCGTTGCCGCCCTTGTGCGCGGTCTCGACATCCCGCCGGACGGCATTCCAGCCAATGGCCTGCGCGGACAGGTGCACGCCGCGTGCGGAACGGGAAAGACCCTCATCGCCGCCGCCGCGGCGAGGCGGCTCGCACCCAAGGGGCGCACGCTCGTGCTGGTGCCGACCCTGGACCTGCTGGCGCAGACGGTGAAGGCGTGGCACGACGCCGGGCATGCGGGGCCGGCGGTTGCGGTATGCAGCCTCACCGACGACCCCGACCTGTGGAACCTGCGGGTGCGCTCCACCACCAACCCCGTGCAACTGGCCCTGTGGCACGGCTCCGGGCCGGTGACCATCTACGCCACCTACGCCAGCCTCGGTGTCCTCGCGGAAGCCTTCGAAGGCGTCTACGGGCAACAACTGGCGCCCGTAGACCTCGCAGTGGTGGACGAGGCCCACCGAACGTCGGGATCGATGGGCAAGGCGTGGGCAGACATCCACGACCAGACCGTCATCCCGGCGCACCGCAGGCTGTACCTGACGGCCACGCCGCGGATCTGGGAGGAACGCCTCAACCGGGACGTTGCCGAGGGGGTGCGTGATCCGCTGCCGCGGGAGATGGCGGCTTCCATGGACGACGAGGCCGTGTTCGGCCCGGTGCTCTACAAGCTGTCGCTGGCGTCCGCCGTCTCGCGGGGCCTGCTCGCGCGGTACCAGATCATCGTCCTGGAGCTCCAGGACCCGGTCGTCACCCCGGAGCGACTGATGGGCGAGGACCGGCACACCGAGGAGGTGCGCGGGCAGCGGCTCGGGGCGCTCCAAGCCGCGCTCTTGCACACCATGGCGCAGCACGACCTGCAGACCTGCATCACCTTCCACCACCGGACCATCGAGGCCTCTGCGTACGCAGAGGGCTTGGAGCGGGTCGCGGCAAAGCTGCACGCCGACCGGCCGGAGAAGTACCCGGCGAAAGTCTGGGCGGACTGGCTGTGCGGGGAGCACGTTCCGGAGCGCCGGCGGGAGGTGCTGGCGGGGTTCGGGTCCACCGCGCAGCGGGCCGTGCTGAGTAACTGTCGTGTCCTGGGTGAGGGTGTCGATATCAGGGCGGTGGACAGTGTCGCCCTGCTGGACCCGAAGGGCGCACCGCACGACATCGTCCAGGCCATCGGCCGGGCGCTGCGTCAGAAGCCCGGACAGGGCAAGCTCGCCTCCCTGATCGTGCCGGTGTTCCTCCAGCCAGGAGAAAAGCCGGAGGACATGTTCACCTCCGGCTCGTACCGGCCTTTGGTGAAGGTATTGGAAGGTCTGCGCGCTCACGACGAAGAGGCGATCGAGCTGCTCGCGATTCCGCAGGAGCCGCAGAAGGATGTCGCGCAGCCTTCCGAGTACATCGGTCCGCCGCCCGAGGAAGGCGAGGATGAATCCCGCCTGCTGCTGCGCTTTGCGGCTCCACGCGACCCGGTGATGGTCGCGGACTGGGTGTCCTTCAACGTGATCGACACAGAGAAGCAGGACTGGGCGCGCGGCTGGGCGAACCTGAAAAAGTACACGGAGCGTGAGCATCACGCCCGCGTGCCGTACGGGCACAAGGAGGGCGCGTACCCCCTTGGACAGTGGGTCGCAGAACAGCGACGCGCCTACGGAGCCGGACAGATGACCGGCCTACGCGCCCGCCGACTGGAGAAACTCGGCATGGTCTGGTCGCTGGCGGATGAGCGGTTCCAGGAGAACCTGGAGGCCGCGAGGGCGTACTACGACCAGCACTGGACGCTCTGCGCGCCCCGGACGGCGACGATGCTGGACAGGCCGGTCGGGCAGTGGATTTCGAACATGCGCCGCGCGGGTGCGCTGGAGGGCCACCCAGAGTGGGAGACGGCGCTCAACGAGATCGATGAGCACTGGAACCCGGCGTGGCCGGCCGACTGGCAGCGGCACTACGCCGCACTGCGGGAGCTGGTGCGCGATGAAGACCAGGCCGACGTCCTGCCCGGTGTCACCGTGCACGGGATGGACGTCGGACGGTGGCTCCAGAAGAACCGTCAGCACGCAGTCTGGACAGGGCTGATGGACGGGCAGCGCGAGCTCCTGGAGGCAATCGGCGTCGTACCACTGCCGCCGGAGCAGGAGACGCCCGCAAAGGCCCCCAAGGCGGCCTCCGGGGCCTTCGAGAAGGGCGTAGCGGCCCTGGCGCAGTACAAGGCGCGTACGGGCTCTGTGGGGCCTGTCAGTCGCTCTCACGTTGAGGTTTTGCCGGATGGGACTGAGGTGAAGCTGGGGGTGTTTCTCTCGAACACGAAGTCGAGGCGCGGGAAGCTCACTGCCGACAAACTCCAGGCGCTCGCCGAACTGGGACTCGACTGGGCAGCCGTGGAAGGGGCAGCGTGATGAGGGCAACCGACGAAACTCTGTGACCTGCGACTTTCGGAGGTTTCGCGGGTGAAGATCCCGTGAGATTGTCTGGGGATTCACAGGAGCTGGCCTGCCCCCTCCGTCGCTGTGGCGGCTGGCCGCTCCCGGGCAAGCTTGTGAATCTCGCGATTGCTTCCCGGCTCAGCCCCAGGTTTCGCCGCTGACGAGGGCGGGGCCGAAGTGGCGGGCAGCGATGGAGGCGATCGCCGGCACGGCACCGTCTTCTGCCGCGTGCTTGAAAGTGTGGACGACGCAGGTGCGTATCGGGTGGACCGGCCCGCCGGGCGCCCAGGCGTCGTTGGTGGCAAGGGGCCGGTTCTGCGCCCGGGTGAGGGCGAAGCAGACCAGCATGGTGCGGTGGTCTTTGAACTGGAAGTGGTCAACGATGGCTCGGTTGCCGAAGTCGAGGCAGTCGAAGACGACGGCGACATCCTCGTCTCCGTACGGTGCCTGCTGCAGGGCTGGCAGCACATCAAGGATTGCGTCACTGCGCGCGAGCAGCCGGGCCTGCTCGTGCGAGTCGCCCCACGGCGGCGGGTCGTTGTCCTGGAACTGTTCGGGGACCTCCTCTGAGCGCAGCAGCGTTCCCGGGGCCGGGCGGTCCCAGCGGGCCTGCCCGCTGACGCTGCCCCAGTTGAGGCACGCGTTGACGCAGAGCTCGCCCGCGATCAGTGTCCAGGGTGTACGGACCACACGCTGACGCGCCAGGTCGACCACAAGGCGGCCAAAGGCCTCCCGGGACAGCAGACTCGGCTCCGCGGGTGCGATGAAGGCGTCGGTCCAGATTCCCATGCGACTGGTTGTAACAACCTGAATCCCCCGGGGCCAGCGAAAATCAGCGGTCCCCGGGAGACAGGCGTCCCCGACCTGCGGACGGGGACGCGGAACAGGTCCCTCGTTGGTCACCGTGTGGCTGACCGTTGTCAGCGGAGTTGGGTGACCGCGAGGGACTGACCGGCGACGGCTGGATTGGCTGAGTCGGCCGAGGGAGGCATCGGGCAGTCTTTTCAAGCCGCTGACCTGCGGGGACTTGTTTGCTGACACAGAAGGCCATTCGACTCGGTTCGATGGCACCCGGACAGTGGCGATCAGGTACGCGACACCGACTGGACGTCCGCCCACGTTTCGTCACCCATCGGGGCGCATTTCGTCACCACCCCCACCACGGGGGCCGGCCGCTGGCCAGCTGGGAGGAAGCCCCCTGCCGGGGCATCGGAAGGACGAGGGCCGGGGTCATCCCCTGATGGCGAAGAAGATCGTGTCTTGCGTGTACAAGTCGAGATTCTGGCTGGCGTAGATCCATTCGTCGTGCTCGAACTCCAGTCGTTCGATCAGGACTTGGATGTCGTACGTGAAACCGTCGTCCATCCGGTCCAGGACCGCGCGGTAGGCATCCGCGGCCGGCTTGGCCTTGGCCAGCGGAAACATGCCGATGTGCGGGCCGTCCACGGGATACGGGATGTGGAAGGGAATCTCCTTGGGCGGCCCGGCAAACAGATAGCCGTGCGGCAGCAGATCCGCACTCACGCCCAGGCGGCGCAACTCGTCGTCCATCAGGCCGAAGAAGGTGGAGGGCTTGGAGTACACGCCCAGGTCGTAGGGGTCAGACCCGGTGAAGTCGATGATGTGCTGAAGGGCCCGGTAGTAGGCGCCGGCCGCGTACTCAGCGTCCGAGCTGGCGTGGCCGGCTATCAGGTGGTCAAGCGCGTCCGGGACGACAAGCCCAAGTCGATGCCCTGACCGTCGAGTTCGCGCTGGCTGGCTTGTGCCCGCTCGCGCATCATGCCGACAGTGCGCTGCTGGCCAGAGGTGAGCTTCCCCGCCGCCCCGAGAAACGCCACGACGTCGGCTCTATCGGCAGTGGAGAACGAGATGATTCGACTCATGATCACCATGCTGCCAGCCACCACTGACAAGGAACCCGGCAGACAAAGGTTCCCGCGCGGTCGGCCGCGGCCGACCGCGGCCGTCCGTTGGCCGGCGTGGGCCAGCCCCCTGCCGGGAGCTGGGACTGAGCAGGGGCCCGGGCCCCTGACGGGCCCTCACTGGAGCGTGTAAAGGCCCAGCACTAGCGGGGCCTGCCGTTGGCCGGCGCGGGCCAGCAGCAGGGCACCCGGGCCGCCGTCGGCGAGAGAGTACCCCCGCTGCTTCTCCTGCTGCGAGCGCCGCATCCGCGTCCCCGTCAGTCGCCGCGCCGAGCGTTTCGGGGACATCCCCACCACGACCAGGATGGAGTTCACCGGCACGGATCCCGCAGGTCTCGAGCCGGTCGAAAGGTGTGTGTGCCACTCCCGCTACCGGGGGGGGCGAGCTCGCCGCCGGTGCCGTCACGAGGCTCGGCGGCCTCCGCCAGCTCGCCGGCGGACTCGGGGGTCAGACGGTAGAACCCCTGGAGACTGACCGATCGTTCGAGACGGCCGTCCACCACGTATTTCAGACCGCGGGTCTGGCCTCGACGGTTACGCCAGGTAAGCCTCGCCAGAAGATCGCCGGGGATCGGCGTATCGAAGCGTACGGGCGTCGCGTCCACGTGCACTGCCGCAGCACCGCAGCCGCCGGCGCCGAGCATCGACCAGTCGCCGTGCCCCGGAAACGCCGGGTCCTGCCACGTCGCGGGCGCGGTACCGCAGCAGTCACGCCGCTCCAAGTCGATCACCCGCATCCGGCTCACCACGAACACGACGCACCGGTTGACGTGCAGCGCGTACACCTCATCCCCAACACGGGCACCCGACCAGGCGGGCAGGGAGGAATGGACGCCGCTGAAGGCGACCGGCGGCCGCTCGCCCACGCGGCCCGTCTTGCGCAGAGCACCGCAGGTGTCATGGGTCCACAAGACGGTGAAGGCATCAGACATGCCGTGATCCTAAGAACGAGCACTGACAACCTTGACCGGGACAGCGCTCGTGGAGACTCCTTGCTCCAGGACGACGAGGTGGGTACTGGTCAGAAGTCCAGCGGCATGCCGTGCCCGGCTGGGGGTGGCCTGACCACACGGCAACCTCGCTCGGCGTCAACAACCACCGAGAGAGCCCGGATCCGCTCAGCAGCACGGCCGCAGCCAGCACCTCGCCGTGCGCGAGCCCGTGCCAGAACGGTTCGACAAACTCAGCCGCTCGTGGAGTACACGAGCAGGTTGTCGCCGGCGTCATCGAGGGCGATCCCCGCAGACTCGTTGAGGAGCACCGGGGCGATACCCGGCCGGGCAGGAGTGTCCTCACCCGTGCGGGCGTCGAGAACGAGGGGGCCATTGTCGGTGGTGCCGTAGACCCGGCCGTGCCAAGCCGCGGTGACCTTGGGAGCCACCCGGTCGGCCTGCTTGTCCGGCAGCTGCCACAAAACCTTGCCGCTACTGGCGTCGAGGCCATACGCGACCAGGCCCTGCGAGCCCGAGCCGTGGCAGACCAGCACGCTCTTCTCGTCGTAGACGCAGCTCGAGCCGGCCAACTCAGCCGGCATCTCCCATTTCGTGGCGCCCGTGGCAGCGTTCAGGAGGCGGTGGTAGCTGGCGCCGCTGCCGTAGTCGCGTCCCTGCGCAAGGACGAGGCCCGGGCCCGCCGCATACACAGCCAGCTCATAGCTGTCCCCGCCCAACCATCGACGCCTGCCCGTCGAGGCCTCGTACCCGACAGCCCGCTCATGGACGAGGTCGTCCGCGGTCGTGCCGGCCACGACACCCCCGGCGACGGCGGTGGCCCGGAACCCGTCCTGCGTCCACACCCGGCGATGAGCCGCCAGATCGATGCCATAAGTGACGGCGTCCTCCCCCGCAGACACCATGACGGCGCCCATGGCCTGATCGGCGCCGACGGCAGTCGCGGTCAGATCGTCGTACGTGGTGTCCGCCCAATCCGGCAGCCGCAGCGTCAACCGCCACAGCACCTTGGCAGTGTTCGCGTCGAGGCCGGTGACCTCGACCGCCTTGTGGCCGGCCTGCGTTCCGCTGCCGGACCGCTTCACCAGGAACGGGGTCACCACGGTCGGCTTGCCGCCGACGGTCACCAGCGCCGGCGCCACTGCCGGGTTGTCATTGCCATAACTGCCGGTCTCCGACAGGGCCGCGCCCTCAGGCTCGACGGTCGCCGTGACGTGTCCGGTGGCCGTGTCGACGGCCTGGACATGGTCGGGCGCGGCGACGTACGCCGTCGCCTTGTACAGGGTCACCGGGATCGCGCTGTTGAGCGTGCCCCCCATGGTCAGACGTCCGGTGGTCGCCTCATCGGGCATCGGGCTGCCCGCCGCGGCGAACTTCGCGGGCGGGTCGTGGACGGGGCGCGGCGCCGCGGCGGGTTTACTGGGCGCCGTCCACGGAGCGTCGTCGGTGCCCGTCGCGCTGTCCTTGCCACTTCCACACCCTGTCAGGGAGCAGCCGACGAACGCCGCGGCCAGGATCAACCGCCTTGCGCGGCGGACTAATTGACTGTTTCTCATGAGATCCCCGTTCCTCCTGTCACCAACGGGTGATCACCCTAGTCCGCATCCGTCACACCCCCTAAGGCACGGGCCCCGGCATCCCGCACCGCGCACGTCAGCGCGCACGTGCTCCGCCTGGGGAACCGACGGAATCCTTTGACCTGCTGATTCGTGGGTGGCGGTGGGTGAGGGTCCCGCGCTGATGTGCGGAAATCCCGGCAAGTCTACGGGCGGGCCGGAGGTCTCAAGTTGGCGACGTCCGCGGCGGTGTCCCGCCAGTCTGGGAGCTTCTCTCCTCTTAGAAATGCTCCCAAAGTACGCACCGCCCGATCGGCGAAGCTGTAGGCCCATACCATTTGTCTCAGCTTGTCGTCTGCATACAACTCGCTCCCAGCGAATCCGAACCAGGCGGTCCCAGCGAAGATTTCGCCGTGGGCGTTGGCCAGTGTGTATCCGTTGATGAGAGTGAAGTAGCAGCCCATGCTCTCCTGGAGGTCCGGGCCCCCAGGCAAGCGGATCAGGGCTGTCTCTGCGTTGCGGCCGAATTTTCTGATCAGAGCTGCGAAGTCTGGATCAGCCCCTTGCTTGCGGTCCTCCATTGCCATCTCCAACTCCCGCTGGAGGTGCACGAGTTGCAGGAGCGCTTCCTCTCCGAGCGTGATCGCTCTCTGCTCTCGGCGATCACGGGCGGCGTACTTGGCCGTCTGCCACTGCTGAACCCATCCAGCGCCGACGGCACCGCCTGCGCCTAATGCAGCACCGACCAAACCGAACACGCCCACAGCCAGTTCTGTGTTCACAGGCTTATCGTCTCGGCGCTTCATGAGGCCGTGGGGGCATTCCGTCACTTTGGGGGGCAGCATTTCGTCGGTGGCCCGATGAGCGCACAGGGAGAGGACACGGCGATTGAGGATCGCCTTGTCACCGCGTGTGCTGCGGAGCGGGCGATGAGGACCGGGAGGAAGACAGCTTCCGGCCCGGGTATCCGCGACAACTGCACCGAGATCGATAGCGCTGTGCGCGTCTCATGGCCCCGGCACTAGATTCGGGGTCCATGTCGCCTCGTTTTCCCCGAGTTGAAGCCCTTCTGGGCGGGTCGCTCGAACAGGTCACCTACTCACAGTTCGCCTCCCTGGTAGGTAACCCGGATGCGAAGGAAGACGAAGATCTCGACTACAAGGCTGCGCACTACAGCGCCGATCAGGCGGGTCGGACCGAGTTGGCAAAGGATGTCGCGGCCCTGGCAAACGGGATCGGCGGCGTACTGGTTCTCGGGCTTGCCGAGGACCGGCGGTCCCTCTTCCCCACCGCTGTGACTCCGGTGGAGCTCACCGACGGGAAGCTGCGGCAGATCCGTCAGGCTGTCGCCTCCAACCTCCGGCCCACACCGCGGATCGAGTTGATCACTAAGCATGATCAGCCTGGTTCGAACCAAGGCATCTTGCTCATTGCCGTCCCGCGCAGTCTGGACGCACCGCATGCCGTCGTAGAACAGACCCGTCTGGCCTACCCACGGCGGGACGGCAGTACCACCCGGTGGCTGACCGAGGCCGAAGTCGCCACGGCCTACCGCTGGCGCTTCCAGCAGTTCGCCGACCGTCAGGATCGGATCGTCCGGGTCGACCACGACGTCGAAGACGCCGCCGAGCGCCTGCAGGCGTCTGGCCACGAGGTAGGGACCGAGCCCGTGCTGACGGTCTCACTCGTGCCCGATATCCCTGGGGACATGGTCATCGACCACGCGAGTGTGCAGCGCGTCAGCACACAGGAGGTGGCCGCCGTCCCTCTCCTGGGACGCACTGCGCCGACGTTCCACCACACGATGGTCGGCGCGCGCCGCATCGTCCTCTTCGACGACCGCCCGCCCGCCTTCGTCGCCGAACTGCACTCCGACGGATCGGGAGCTTGGGCAACACGTGCTCTCCTGCACACCCTCCCTGAAGACGACAGCAGTCCCTGGGCCTTCGGCGCCGACACCGACTCCATCGTCACCCTCGTCATGTCGGCTCTGCACCACCTCGCCCAGCACGCGGTCACCCGCACTGGTGCTGCCGGCACGGGCACCCTTCGCGTACGGCTGGAGAGCCAAACGCCTGTACAGGGCGGTCCCATGCGGCTACCGAACGCGCCCCGCGCACAGGCGATCCACCTCGCCCACGAGGCCCTCGTCCCGCAGGAGAGGGGCGTGCGGGTGAGCACCACCGCTCACCGAAGCGCCGTCGGACAGGCCCACGCACTCCTCAACGACCTGGCAGACGGGGGGATCGGCCTCGTACAGTCCGCATCGCTGCTCATCAGCGACCTGTTCCAGCACTATGGGCTCGCCGAGCCCGCTCAGATCAGCCGCGACGGCGCGATCATCGCGAGCGGCTGGTCCGAACCCGAACGGGCCCGGATCAGCGCCTGGGCACAACAAGCCTCCATTCCAGTGACCTGATCAGCGTCAAGGGGCCGGCAGGTGCCTCTGTTTGCCAGGACCTGGCCGGACGTTCCGTGCCAGCGGGTCCGATGCGGACCCAACTTGTCAGGTGGGAACCCCAACGCGTCCCGGACCCGAGGCCGGGACCAACAACGGCTCCCCCGTACGGCGGTCGCCGCACGCGGCCCGCTGTACGGGGATGGCGGCGATGACCAGGCGCCGGGTCCGCCCGGCGTCGCGCGCGGCCCGCCGTCGCGCGCGATGCACCCGAGGCGCCCGATCCCCTCGCCCGCCGCCCGGGACCTGTCCACCCACCCACTTCTCTGTTCTTCCTGCTGTGGGGCGTGGTCCGGGGGCGTAGAGGGGATGTCGGCCTCCCGACCACGGCTGGACCAGCGTGGTGACCTGTGGGTTTACGGGCGCGTGTGGCGAAGAGCGCGGACGGTTGTCGGCCGGGTTGTCGGTGGGGATTACGGCCTGGTCCACGGAGGCGTTGTCGCTTCGTGATCGTGGTCGGGCCTTCGTGGTCGGTGGTTTGGTCGGGGCCGGCTGCTGCTGTGACCAGTACGCGCGGCGCCGGGCATGACGGTGCTGCACTGGGCGGGAAGCGAGCAGAGCCGTGATGATCGGCGTGGACGCGGGCAGCGGAGACCGGCTGGTGCTGGGCGTGCTGACGAAGTACCGGATGGCCACCACCGGGCAGATGCACCGGGTGATCGCCCCCGAGGTGCGCATCGAGCAGACCCGGCGGCGGCTGGCCAGACTGCGTGCCGAGGGGCTCATCGACCGCATCACCCTGCCGCAGGCTGGACGGACCCGGGTGTGGTTCCCCACCTCTTACGGCGTGCAGCTCGCTTCCGAGTGGCCCGAGATGCGCGGGCGCCGGCCGTCCAGGACCGTGTCCGATCCGACCGCCGTGCGGCTGAAGGCCGGCCACACGCTGACCGTGACCGTGACCGAGACCGCGCTCGCCTTCCTCGAGGACGCCCGCCGCCGCGGCGATGTGTGCGAGCCGCTGGACTGGCTGACCGAGGTCCACCACCCGATCGGGAGCGGCGAGGCCGTCATCCCCGACGCGCTCCTGTACTACCGGCGCGGCCCCGCCGACGGCGACAACGGGCCGATGCTGCGGGCGTTCGTGGAGGTCGACCGGGGCACCATGGGCCCCGAACGCCTCGCCGCCAAGCTCACCGCGTACGAGCGTCTCTACCGCTACGTGCCTGCGGTCCCGGGGCGCCGGCCGACCTTCCAGGACCCGGCGCTGGAGGAGTGGCGGCGACACTACCCGCTCTTCCCCCGCATCCTGTTCGTCCTGGACGGCACCGGACCCGCCGGTGCCGAGAACCGGATCGGCGCCCTGCGCGCCGGGGCCAGGCTGCTGGCGCCGTCCCGCTTCCTCAGTGATGTCCCCATCCTCGCGGCCTCGTTGGCCGACCTGCTCCAGCACGGCCCCTCCGCACCTGTATGGCGCCCCGTCCACGACCCCGACCAGCGAGTTCACTGGACCGGGCGCGCGTACCGGCAGACGTAGCACGCTGACCAGCCGTGGTCGGGAGTGAGCGCGCCGCGGCCAGACCCATGGTCGGGCTCATGGTCGGGGCCGTGGACAGGCCCTGCCGCTACCGGCCGCGCGGAGCGACAGCCCGGATCTCCGCCAGGACGACGCCGGTCACGGGGGCGCGGTGCACAGGGACGTACAGGCCCCAGTCGGCGTCCCCAGGCCCGTGAGCCAGTCCCCGGCCCACGGGCCTGAGGTCATCGACAGCTCACGGCCGCCGAGCGGGCCGCCCACGAGTCGTGTCGGCGACGCGTGAATCGTGACCCCCTAACGTGCTTCGGCTCATCGGATGTGCCGACGCACGGTAGGTGTCACCAACGGCAGCTGTGGACCTGCGTTTCCGCGTTGGTGAGGCGCCGTAGTTGTCACCGGATCGGCACGCTACTTGTCACCGGCAATGGGATCCGCAGAGCAACTGCCACCCGGACACACCACTGAAAGCACCGGAGGACACCTTTGGCTGTGCACGTGAGAATGGGAGTCGCTTGTCTACGACTTCGGGAGTCATTGCACACGCCACCGTCATGATCAATGTTGACGAGTTCGGGAGTCACTCACGAACCAGGCGGGCGTTGTCAGTGCCGCCTAGCCTCCATCGGCTGGCAATCGGGCCTCTGGCGGGCGGCCGTGCCGGTACGCGGCCACCTGGACGCTGTTTTCGGCGCCGGATGCGACCCGCGCATTAAGGGTTTCCAGGAGTTTCACGCGCTCCTCTTTCACCACCACACGCTCGTCACCTTCGGTAATCAGGGTGATACCTTTCGTGACGATCATGGTTCGGGCGAGACGGAAGTGGCAGGTGGACAACGGATGCGTGGGACACAACGCGTGGCGCGGGTGCTCGGAGCGTGCGCGGCGGCGCTGGCGCTGGCGCTGTCGGCGCCGGGTACGGCGCAGGCAGCCTCTGGCGTGCTGTTCATCGACAGGGCGCCCCACCAGGACCCGTCGGGTTGCTTCCCGCTGGGGGATTTCGCGCCCTCCGAGATTGCCAACTTCACCGACGGGGTGGCCTCTGTATGGTCGGGGCCCCTCTGCAACGGGCGGGTGACGCAGGAGGTTTCGCCGGGGGAGGTGGCAGTGGGTCTCGGCAGGAGCGTGTACATCGCCTGACAGCCCGGTGCTGGCCCCCGACCGCTGCACGGCGGTCGGGGGCCAGCACCGCGACAGCCCGACAGACTCCAACCGGCCGCCGCGGGCTCTTGCCCGAGCCCCACTGGATGGCTCTCGGTTCATGGGCAGGCCCCGGGGTGACTGACTCCCGTTCTCGTGAACACCGCCTATTCGCGCGAGCGTGCGACTCCCAATCTCACGTCGAAACGACGTCGCAACTCGCGTACATAGCCACACCTTCAATGAGTTGGTCGAACACCAACGAATCCGCTGTACTCCCGAAGGGTGACGCAGAGCCTTTCCGACCTTTGTCGCGAGTTCGCGGGGAAGGTATTCGTCGGCCCAGAAGATCGGCGGCGACCCGCGCGGGCGCCGCGCGTCAGAAGTGGAGTCGGCCTTGGCGCCTGTACCAAACGGCCCCTACATGATCACCCGTCCCTCGCGAGCAACTGCTCACGCTGGACGGGGCGTCGGAGCGCGGGACACCCGCTTTCCTGCTGCCGCCCACCGGCAACCCCGGTGAGCAGGAATGGCAGCTTGAGGGGCACGACAACGGCAACTGCACGATCCGCAATCTCAGGAGCGAAACCTATCTCTCCTACGAAGCCGACCCGCAGATGAACATGCCGGTCGGCGGGTACTACGAGCCGCGCCAGTGGGCGCTCTACCAGAGCGCGGAGCCGCGCACCTTCCACGTCGTCGTCCCTGGAGGCCCCGTCAACGGCGTGGAGCTGTCCCTGGACCTCAGCCTGCTGCGGATCTACCCGCCCCGTATCGCCCTGAGGCCACTCGACGTCAACGACCTACGCCAGGCGTGGACCTTCCAGTTCATGGAGTAGAGGCGTGACCCGGGTGCCCGGGTCGGCGGCCGACCCGGGCACCGCGCGGCCCTGCTCACTACGGCCGCTTGCCGGGTGACAACAAGCCTGCCTTTGTGCCAGATGTCGTGCTTCGGCTCATCGGATGACTCAACACCCGGTATTTGCGTGTTCTGTTCAGAAATCCAGGTCGAGGTAATCAATGTCGTTGATGGCCACGTCCGAAATTCCCATGGCGCGGCTTCCGCCGTCCTGGAAGTAGATGTCCTTGAATCCTTCGGCGATGATCTGGCGCATCTCCTGGTCGCCTGCGCCGGCGTCGCGGGCGTCGAACAGGCGTTGTGCGTACGCGGCGGGGAGGTGGACGGTGAGGCGGCGGAAGCGGCCGTCGTCGGTCGTGCCGATGGGCGCGGTGTAGCCGAAGCGGGCTCGGGTCTCCACGGTGATGCCTCCTGCGGAGGCGGCTTGCTTGCGTCGGCGTTTGCGGACCCGCGGCTGCCAGCGGGATCGCACCGCGGCGTCGATCTTCGCGGCGATGTCCTTGGGCGGGTTCTTCCTGGCTCCTCGCCGGTAGCGGTTCACCGAGTCGGCGGTGACGCCCAGTTCCGCTGCCACGGCCTTCGCGGTCCCCAGTTGCTTGAGCAGGTAGTTGATGCGGGCCGGGAGGGTCTTGGGCGGTTCGCGGGTGAACGCTTCCCGGTCGGCGCGTTCGATGGCGTCGTCGATCTCTCCCACGTCTCTACTCTCCGTCGTCCAGGACGGCGTCGCCGCCCTTGATGTGGCGGGCGGGGTTGAGGCCCTGTTCCATCAGGTCGACCGCCCAGGCCAGATCCTGAACGCCCTCCAGTTTGGCCAGGCCGGGGGTGGGGCCGAGGCGGAAGCCGCCGGGCTGGGGCTTGCCGGAGGCGCTGTAGGGCAGGAAGTCCAGCGGGCTGCGGCCGGGTGAGGGGTAGACGACGCAGTCGGACAGTACAGCGAGCGGGTACAGGCCGGTCATCCTGGCCATGTTGGCCATTTTGCGGTGCATGTTGACCCGTGCCTTGGAGATGACCGCGGCGCGGATGTCGGGGCGCCAGGTCGGGCGCTCCAGTGCCGGCCATCGTTCGCCCTGCTTGTAGTGGCGGCCCTGCGGGCGCTCGCGGAGTTTGCCGACGCCACCTTTCACGGTTGCTTTGATCGCGGCGAGGACCGCGGCCAGGGCCGGGTCGGTGTCCTTGTGCCGCTCCATCGCCGCGAGGAACTCCTGGTCCGTCAGATCCTTGGTAATGCCGAGGTCAGCGAGGGTGTCGACGTAGGCGGTCTTGAGCCGGTCGTGCCACGGGTCCAGGTACGCGCCCGTCTCGCGGCGCAGGTAGGCCTCGAGCGGCTGGACGTTGTGGCCGAGTTCCTGGGCGTAGGCGACGGTGTGCGTCTGGTACCAGGCCGGGCCGGTGGGGCGTACACCGGCCGGGGTGAACGGCGACGGCAGGCGCGGGTCCATCTCGATGTGCGAGAGGTCGACCAGCCAGCTACCGGGGATCTTCGGGTTGAATGCCGGACCGTGGAAGTGGTCCGGGGCGGACAGGCCCACGGTGAGGCGAGCCGAGGCTGCGAGGAACGCGGTGTTCAGATCCAGGCCCACCGCCCACGGCAAGGCCGCCTCCTGCCCCGTGAGCAGATCCACGTCGCGGACCCACTGGCAGGCCTCTTCGTCCAGGAAGCCGCCGCTCCAGCCGGAGTTCACGACCACGGGATGTTCAGGGGTGGCCTCCGGCGGCGCCGGATCCATCGGTTCGGTGCCCAGCGAACCCGGGTTGTAGCCGGACACCCAGTTCCCGGTCTCCTTGTCCTGGACGGCCCGGGTGGGCGGGCGCAGCGCGGTCATCAGCTCCAGCCCGGAGACGGCCGTGCTGCCGCGCGGGGTGATGACCCGCATCGCGTAGATGCCCAGGACACGGGCGATGTCGGCCGGCTCCATCTGCGCGACGCCCGGCCAGGAACGCTCATCGAGGGCGTCCCACGACAGGACGGCGAGCTGCACGCACTGCCGTCGGCCCGACTGCGCGGAACGGTAGATGCGCGCCCACGGGCCGAAACCGCGCTGGGTGAGCTGCCACTTCGCCTTCGCCACCTGCCTGACCACCGGGTGGTCGGCGGGCAGGCGCAGGGAGCGACGTTGCTCGTGGCCCTCAAGGCGCTCGGGAAGGCCGAGTTTCACCGCGGCGCTTGCGGTGAGGACGATCAGGGGATCGGCGTCCTTGCCGTTGCGGTGCAGTCTGGCTGCGCCGAGGCCGGATTCCTCGAGCGTCCATTCCACCAGTTCCGGGACGGTGGAGGCGGGGCAGTCGAGCACGATGCCGGCTGCCCCGTAGGCGGAGCCGTCACCGTCCAGGACCGCGAGTGCGCCGTGGGGAAAGCGCAGGCCGGTGTCGGGGAGCTGGGCAGCCCGCTTCGCCCCCGGCCGCTGCGGCGGTGCGGCGGGCCGGGCAGTCGGGCGCCCTTGGGGGGCCGAAGCGTCCGGGGTCTTCACCGGCGCGGTGGCATCGGTCTCGTGGAGCGCGGATGCGGGGGCCGTGAACCCCTTGGAAGGCGTCTCCGGTTGGGGCGAAGGAATCGGGACCGGCACCGTCACGGGCGTGCCGTGCACGGGGTATTTCGCAGCCCAGCCGTTCAGCAGTCGCTGATACGCCTCCAGGCGGGGCGACTTCGGCTCGCTCCGGCCGTTCTCCCAGTTCTTGACGGACTGAGTCGTGGTCTTCAGCGCGGTCGCCAGCCGGGCCTGGGTAATACCGGCGGCCTCACGCAGCCGGGCGCGCTCCGCGGGATGAGGGAGCTGCGGCTCCGCCTCCAACAGCGCATCGACCGACGCGAACAGCTCTTCCTCGGACGCCACAGACCACTACCTCCGCCCGGGACCCTACCAAGCCCCACACCATCATTTAACCCTCTCCTTTAACCCTTTCATAGAACATTCGTGGTGTCGCGCCGGCTTCTCCCACAACCGCTCGCCCGACCTGGTCCCAGATCACAAGCCTGGCGGCACAGCTGCGAGACGCGCCAGTTCCGCCTCCCGGAGCTGTTCACGAACGAACACGCAGCCCCCGCCGGCAACGCCCGGACAGAGACCAGTCCTGCAGCCGCCGGCGCGGCGCGGTCCGCCCCGAAGGGACACCACATCGAGCGCAGCCCGGCCGGATCCTCGGGGGCGACGGCGGCGGATCGATTCATCACGCAGGAGCTGCATCGCAGTGTCCCTCCTGCAGCACCCCTGCGAACGAGGTTCTCCAGAGCTCACCCTCACCGGCAGCAACGCCAACTACCCTCAGCATCCGGTGATGTTGGGGTACGGAGGCTGTTTCTGTGGTGACTCGTGACCTGCGCAAGGTGGCCGATGCGCTGCCCGGAGCGGCTTCTCGCCACGGCCTGCAACTGATCTCGGCATCGGTCGGCGGGGCCGACGGACTGCGGGCCGCCCTCAGCCCAGACCAATACGATGCCGAAGCCGTTGCACAGCTGGCTGCCGCCTGCGGGGCCCGCATTCTGTACGGGGACCTCGACCACTTCGACGCCGGCGAGTTCGACGTCTTTCCCGCCGACGACGAAGACGAGCCGGCGCTGCTGACGGGCGACAGTGCAGACAACGGCGTACCGGCTGCGCTGCGCCAGCGGGCGGACAAGCTGCTGGCTGCCGCGCGGCGTCATGCGGATGCGCTGGAAGCCGTACGGATCGCCTTTGTCGTGGAGGGCGTGGTGCATGAGTGGGAGATGTCGGCGGCCTGGGCCGACGACCTCAACGCGCAGCACGAAGTGCTCATGGACGACCTGCAGCAGGCACGCTACGAGCGGCCCGAGGCGGATGAGCCCGATCCCCTCGACGTCAAACGCCTCGCCGGCCTCCTCCAGAAAATGCCGGCCATCATCTCGGCCGGCACCTTCAGCCAGCGACGTGACGCTGCCGAAGAAGCGTTCCCACCCCCGAACGGCGACGACGACTGGCACCACCGCCGCCTGCTCCAACAGGCCCTCACCCTTGCACAGCAGGCCATCGCGCAGGACGCGGCCGACATCTACCGCACCATCGAAAACGCCCTCGACGACACCGCCGCCCGCCTGCTCAGCCAAGGCATCCTGGACGACGTCCACGACGCACCGGCACGCCGGATCGTCACCACAGACTTCCTCACCGAACTCACCGGCGGACACCGGCCCAAACCACGCACCGTAACCCTGCTGCTGGGCCGGCCCGCCGTCAAAGACTTCCTCACCACGCAGAAAGCAGCCGCGAAAATCCAAACCCAACAGGCTTTGCCGCTCTGACACACCCGGCAGCAACAAGGGGGGCGGGCCAGGCCGCGTGGCCGCGCGAAGAACAGTTCACGCAACAGAAGCATGCCCCTGGGTGTCCACCTACGGCCCGGCCACGAGACCCGCCTGCCCCGGCGCGGTACGCCGTTCCCCCACGAGATGATGACACTGCACCACGACATGCCGAGGCGGGTTCAAACAGAAATCTTCCGACCGCATCTCTTGAAAAGACCGCGGTGACGCGTTTCCGGAGCGACCGAAGAACTCCTCCTATGACCCCGGAGAATCCGCCTGACCTGGCTCCCGTCGCCTCGAACCGCAGATGCCTCCCGCCCCGGGCTGGGACCACGGCGGATTCCAACCAGCCCGCACCGGTCAAGACCAGGATTCGACGGCGGGTCAGGGGACGAGGCCTGTCTGCAGGCTCCGGATCACGCTGAGCGCGTATGGCCGGCGCGCGGGAAACCATGCCCGACAAGGCGCAGCAGCCCAGAAGGGCCCGCCGGTCCATCGGGCCGGGTGCGGCGGGCGTCCTTGAAGTCATCGCCGACGTCGGCTGAGTGCCCGTTCCACGGCTGGGTTCACTGCGCGGGTGAGTGCGGAGCCGATGTCAGTGCCGTACGGCATCATGCCGGGCAAGCAGCCCAACAAGCCTTGATGGAGAACCATTCGTGACCGGCCAGGACCCCGCCGCGGTGCTTCCCTGCGACTTCCTCCTCACAGCGATGACCGGCAGCGGCCCGGACGACCCCGTGGTGCAACTGGCGGCGCAGCAGGTTCGCACCGCTCAATCTCGCCATGAACGCTCGGCACTCGCCGAGGCCCTGTTGTCGGGGCCTCATGCACAGCAGGCGCCGCACTGGCTCCTGGAGACGGCCGTGGCGACGGATCTGGAGGCCGAGAGGGAGCCGTACCACCTCGAGGGCGGCATGACCCTTGTCGCGCTCGCGCTCGGGCATCCGTCGTGTCCGCCGTCGCTGCAGGATGGGACGCTGAAGCGTTGCAGCGTCGAGCAGTTGGCTCTGCTCGGAAGCCCGCGTGCCGGTGAGCGGATCGCCCGTGCGGTTGCCGAGGAATTGCGGATTCGCGGCGGTACGACGCCGCCCATGACGCCCCAGCTGCTCGAGGCGCCGACCCCCGCCCAGGTCGTGCTGCGGCAAGGCCCGCTGCACAACCTGGTGTTCGAGGCTGCCCGCGACACGCTTCCCACCGCACCCGACCAAGGGAAGCCGGAGACGGACGGTGACACGAAGGACTGGCTGAAGCGGCGCAAAAACGCATTCGAGGCATGGGAGAGCATGTGGCGCCAGATACTCAAACGGCACCCGGAGCGGCATCGGGAGCTCGTCCAGTGGGCTGATGGCACCGATGCCAAGTGGACCGTCCGCAACGAGTTGCTCGGCAGCCTGCCCTGGGCAGTCGAGCCGGGGCTGCTGGCCGAGCTCGCCGCAGCAGATCTCGAGCGGTTCCCACTTGAAGTCCTGGTAGCCGAGGGCTGCCGTATGCGCCGCGCCGGATCGGACGAACAGCAGGTCCTTGCTCACTTCGCCGGGGAGCTGTCCGCCCTGACGGACGAGGAGCAGGTCTACTTCCGTAGCGTGCTGGACCCTCAGATGGCCACACTGCTGGACATGTGGTGCCAAGCCCCGGTGGCCTGGGTGCAACGCGCCGCACCCGGAACCTGGCGTCACCTGCTCAACCCGACGCAGGCCAAGGACGGCTACCAACAGGCCCACTGGCGTGCTCCTGCCGCCACTCTCGCCAGCCTCGCAACCATGTTCGCCGAAACCGCCGCACGCGCCCTTCCCTTCTGGGAGCCCGAGAAACGCTACTCGGCCATCAACCCGAGCGAGGTGGCCTGGGTGCGCGAGATCGCGCTGCACCTCCCGACGGTCACCGACGACGTGAAGGCCGGCATCCGCCCGATCGTCCGTGACGCGCGCAAACGGCTGAGCCCTCGCCATCCGGGCTTCCAGCCGCGTCATGACGAGCGACGTGAACTCGACGAGATCCTCGACACGATCGAGCGCGTCCTCGCCGATCCTCCACCGTCCGTCGGTGTGGACCGCCGCATCGCGCTCGGCGCCCCGGACAAGGTGACCGTGCGCGAACTGGCAGGCGTCCAGGCACAAGCACTGAGCGACTACCTGGACCGGCACACCGGCAACGACTCCCTCGTAGAAGAGGCTCTCCTCGCCTGCGCCGCGAGCGGACACAGGTCCGAGGCCGACTTCGAGAGGGTGCTACGGCGTCACACTTGTCCGGACACCGTGCTGCTCCCTCTCACCGAGGGCCTGCGCGGGAACCTCGGCGGCGGACCAGCATGGCGCGAAGCCTGGACCCGTCTGATCCTGGCCAGGCCGAACACCCAGCCGGCCCTCGTACGCGCTCTGCCAGCCTGGCCAGCTCTGCGCGCCCGGGGGGATCGTCACGGGAGCGCGCATCCGTCGGTGGTCGCCGCAGTACGCGATGCCCTGGGCACCGATCAGGACGCGTGGAACCGGTTCGCGGCCTGCCCGGCAACCAACTCCGGACCGACCGCCTGGCTGCGCCTCGGTGACCTCCTGGACGCGGCTGCCACAGCAGCACCCTGGCCGAAGCCGCCAGGCAGCCGATAAGCCCTGGTCCTCTCCCGGCTCGTGCCTCCGGCGAAATGCAGGATCGGGGGTCAGGCCGCGGGCCACCTGGTCGCGGCAGCGCAGCTGGAGGGTGAGGGTGACAACCGAGTCCAGCAGGGCGGCGCGGACCGCGGCGCCGTCCAGGGGTGTACCGGGAGGCGCGGTGGACGCTCGCGGTGGCAGGCAGGGTGCGCGGGACGACGGGACGGGGGCCGATGCCGCAGGCCCCGTCAGCCCGCAGGATCTCGGCACGGTGGGCCCGATGTCGTGCAGGGCACTGCCCGCCGGAGGGTAGGTGAGAGGTCAGCCGACGATGTCGACGCCGAAGCCACGGGCCAAGGCGGCCAGTTGGTGGTCGTACCCCTGGCCGACCGCGCGTACGCGCCAACCCGGGCCACGCCGGTAGACCTCGGCGAGCAGCAGCGTTCGTTCGGTGGTCGCGGCGTCCAGGGTGGCCTGGGCCACGGCTCGCACGCCAGCTGCCTGGGCGACGGTGATCTCGATGGCTCCGGCGTGGGCGAACGTCGCGGGTCCGTCGATGGCGGCGGCGATGACGATTTTGCGGACGGCGTCGGGAAGAGAGGCCAAGTCCGCTGTGACGGCTTGTTCACTGGGGCCGTCGGTGGTCAGGCGCACGGTCGCGCCGGGTCGTTCGGGTGCCCCGTAGAAGACGAAGTCCTCGTCGCAGGAGACCTGTTCGTCCTCGTCGAGAACGAAGGCGACCACGTCGATCTCGCAGCTGATCTGATGGCCCCAGCTTGCAGCGACCGTCCACGTTCCGGCACCGCCGTGTGCAGTCGGCAGGTCGATAACGCCACCGCGGGGAAGGACCTGGACACCGGCCGGGCCGGTCCTCTCCACCTCTCCGGTGCTGCCCGATGGCGACGTCAGCGTGGTGAGCCAGTCGGCGTCGTGGACCGGCAGCCCGCGAGCCGTGATGTGGGGCATGCGGCGGTCCCCGGCCCCGCCGGCCAGGAGGATCACGTCGGTGACGCCGGCGGAGAGGTTGACAGCGGCGGCGCCGCCCAGCTCCGCGATGCGGGTGCGCAGTGCAGATGCGTGGTCGTGGGGACCACCCAGGACCAGGATCCGGCGTCCGGACAGGGGTGCGGTGGAAGCCGGCTGGCCGGTGCGCCGCTGGGCGGGTACGGCCGGTGCCGGCGGTGCCGGGTTCGCGTGGGCGGTACCGGACTGCACGCCGGTGAGCAGGCCGAGAAAGGCCTCCTCGGTGATCACGGGCACGTCCGCACTGCGTGCCGCACGGAACTTGGCACTGTCGGAGTCGGTCTCGTCGGTGACCAGCACGCTGGTGTGACGGCTGACCGAGCCCATCACGTTCAATCCCGCCGCGACGGAGCGTGCGACGAGCTCCTCCCGGGCGGTGCGCGTGTCACCGGTGAACGCGACCTTCATGCCCTGCACCAGCGGGGCACCGGGCGCGAGCCGGCCGGGATTGCGGTGCGCGCAGGGCGTCTTCGGCACCCGGGGCGGATACCCCGACCCCTGCTTGGGCGGGCACGCCACCAGCGGCAGGGCAAGGCCCAGCTCCCCCGCTGCGGACAAGGAGCCGCGCAGGATCCCGGCAAGCACCCGGGCGTCGTCCAGGGCGTCGTGCGCCCGCTGCTGCGGAACGTTGTAGTAGGCGGCCAGCGAGGCCAGCTTCAGATCGTCGGTGGGCGGAGCAACCCGCCGGTTCAGCGCAAGCGTGCACATCCGCTGCGAGACCGGCAGCCACGAACGGGCCCGGGCGAACTCGCGCGCGAGGAACTCGTAGTCGAACTGGGCGTTGTGCGCCACCATCACCCGCCCGGCCAGCAGCGTCCCGATGTGCCCGGCGACCTCCTCAAACACCGGCGCTCCCCGCAGCCGCTCCCTCGTGAGGCCATGGATGTGCACCGGCCCTGGGTCACAGCCCGGATCCAGCAGCGTGGAGAACTCCTCCACCAGCTCCCCCGCCGGATCCAGCGTCAGCACCGCCACCGAGAGCACCCGGTGCTCGTACGGCCTCAGGCCCGATGTCTCCACGTCCACCACCGCCCACCCGGTAGCCCCGGACACAGCGTTGAACACATCATCGGAAACCGGCACCCCACTCATGCCAGTCAGCATCCCCTGTCCCGCCCCACCGCTCAAAATGCTGCGGCCAGGGCCTCATCTGCCAGGGCTGGGCCGGCGGTCTTCGCACCGGTGTTTCCCGACGCCCGGAGCACAGCCACATGCCACGGAACACGGCGGCCGCGCGGAGCGATCCGGGCTGAGCCCGAGGAGTGGATCGGGAGGACATTCACCGCTCGCGCCGCCTCTGGCGAGATCGGGTCTCCGGTTCGATGCGGATCAGGCGCTCACTGCAGGACCTGAGCGGTGCGAGCCGACGAAAGCCAGCTGGGGAACTCCTGCAGAAGCCGGTCGTAGAGGAGATCGTCGCGTACGGTGCGCGGATCACGGCCGGCGTGGAAGAAGCCTGCGTTGTCGACGATGCGATGTCTGGGCACGGCCAGGTCGTCGAGACGACGGAGAAAGGCGAACTCGTTGTCGTCGGGGTCGCCGAACCCGATGAACTGCCAGAACAGCGGCAGACGCGCAGCTTTGCACAGGTACCGCTCGGCGGCGGACTTGCTGGTGGGCCCGCCATCGGTCTGGAAGATCACCAGGGCTGGGGCCTCACTGCCGGAAGCCAGGTAGTGGTCGATGACCTCGTCCATGGCCCAGTGGTAGTTCGTCCGCCCCATGTGACCGAGGTTCTCGTGCAGCTTGTTGATACGGCCACGATGACCTCCAAGCTTCAGGTCGGTGGATCCGTCGACGTCGGTGGAGAAGAACACCACCGGCACCGTGCCGTCGTCATCGAGGTGCGCGGACAAGGAGAGGACCTGCTCACCGAGATGCTGCATCGTGCCGTCCTTGTAGTAGGGCCGCATCGAACCAGAGCGGTCCAGCACGAGATACACAGCAGCACGCACCCCCTCGAGACCGTGCGCGCACACGCTGGACCCGGCCGCCTTGTAGAGGCTCACCAGATCCGGGGCCTGCACCTGCATCTTGGACAAGCTGATGGCCGGGGCCTCATTCTGAACCCTGTCCATGGTCACCACTCCTGTGTCGCGCAACTCCCCTATCCTCTCGGTCGAGGCGGTACCACGAGGAAAGTTCTCCAACGGGTCCCTGATCAGTGCGCCCCGGGGCAACGGCCCGACCGCCCAGACGGGGTGGCCGTCGGCGGTGGCGGACGTCCACGTCGCCTTCCTGCCCGGTCCGACTCCCCCGGCGCCCGCCCGTAGGCGCTCTCGCCGCCAGTCCGGCCTATTTCGCGGTCATTCGGCTGCTGCCGTCAGGTGGGCGAAGGTCGATCCGGCGGGGTCTTTGCGGACGTGGAGGCGGTGGGTGATGCGGCGGCGCAGTTCGGGGACATGGCTGATGACCCCGACGGTGCGGTCGTGGGCGCGCAGGGAGTCCAGGACGTCGAGGACCTTGTGGAGGGTGTCCTCGTCGAGGGTGCCGAAGCCTTCGTCGATGAAGAGCGTGTCCAGGGGGTTGCCGCCAGCTTCGTGGGTGACGACGTCGGCCAGTCCGAGAGCCAGGGACAGGGAAGCGAAGAAGGATTCGCCTCCGGAGAGCGTGTCGGTCTTGCGGGGGCGGCCGGTCCAGGAGTCGGTGATCTCGAGCCCCAGGCCGGAGCGGGCGCCGCGGGCCGCTTGGTCGTCGGAGTGGGAAAGGGTGTAGCGGCCTTCGGACATGAGGTGCAGGCGGGTATTGGCGGCGGTGACGACCTCTTCGAGACGAGCGGCCAGGACGTAGGCCTCCAACTGCATGCGTACCCGGGCGCTGGGTGAGTTGCCGGTGATGAGTTCGGCCAGGTGGCGGGCGGTGAGGTGGGCCTGCTCGAGCAGTTCCAGGCGTTGGACGGCGTCGCCGAGGCCGGTGGCAAGGGCGGTAAGGGCCTGGCTACGGGTGTGAGCGGCGCTGGCGGCGGCGGCCGCTTCGGCGTGCTGGTCGTCCGCGGCCGCCCTTGCAGCCGTGGCTGCGTCGAGGTCGGCGGCGGGCTGGGCGGCGGCTTGCTGCAGTTCCGGATTGCCGAGGACGGCGGTGTGTGCGGCGCAGGCCTCGCGCCACTGAGTGATCTCTTCTTCGATGGCGCGCAGGTCTTCGTCGCCGAGCAGGGCCCGTTGGGCGAGCGCCAGGGTGTCGAAGCCCTGGTCCTTGGCGGCGCGGGTGGCCTGTTCGGTGCGGTGCGTGAGGGTCTGGACGGCGGCAGCGAGGCTGCGGGAGGCCTCGGCGGCCTCTTCGAGGCGGTCGGCGGTACGGGTGAGTTCGTCGGCGTGCGCGGCGACGGTGGGATGGGTACCGCGGGCTGCGGTGAGTTTGGCCGTCAGCTCGGTGAGCTGCTGGGTGAGGGTGTCGTAGTGGGCGTTGCGGGCGGACAAGCCGGCCGTGGCGGTGCTGTGCTGCTGGGTCTGGGCGGTGTGCTCGCTGTCGAGTGCGAGGAGTTCTTCTTGGACGGTGCCCTGGTCGCCAGCGCGGTCCAGGGCGTCAGTCAGTTCGGCGGTGAGCGTGGTGTGCTGGGTCTGGAGGTCGGTCAGGGGGGTGTCGCCGGCTTCGCCGGTGGCGGTGGCGGCTTGTTCGCGGAGCCCGTGCAGCACGGCTGCGGCGGCTTCCTGTGTGGTCTTGGCCTGCTCGTGGAGGGCTTCCGCGTCCTGTTCGTCCTGGCGTGTGGGCTGCCCGTCCTGGGGGGGCGGCGGGCGCCGGGTGGGTGCAGGATCCGCAGACCGGGCAGGGGGTCTCGTCAGTGAGAGTGGCGGCGAGTTCGGCGGCCATGCCGTCGGTGCGCCGGCGGCGGACGGTGAGGTAGTCCTGGCCGGTCTGGCCGACGACGGTCTGTGCATCGGCCAGTTGCCGCTCAGCCTTGGCGATCCTGGCAAGGTGGGTGTCTCGGCGGCCAGCGGCTTCGAGGCGAGTTTTGAGGCTGTCCAGGGCGCTCTGGTGGCGGCGGCCTTCTTCTTCGGCCTGGCGGGCGGCCTCCCGCCGGGCTTCGAGGGCGCGGCGCCGGGCGGGTTCTGCTTCGAGCCAGTCCTGGGCGGTGCGTTGCCGGGAGGCGAAGTCCTGCCGTTCGGTGTCGGTGCGCTCCAGCTCGGTGGTCAGCCGGCGGACGGTGTCTTCTTCGGGGACGAGGACGGTCAGGACGGCAGCTTCGGCGCGAAGAGACTGCTCGGCGGTTTCCAGCCTGCTGGCGTCCAGGTCCTTGTGTTCGGGCAGCAGGTGCTCGCGGGCGGTGCGTTCGGCAGTCTGGGCGCGGGTGTGGTCGTCTGCGGCGGTGTCCGCAGCGTGCAGCAGCGGCGCTGCCTGCTGGGCGCGGCGGGCCTGGTCGCGGCGCTGGACCAGTGCGTCCTGGTGCGGTGTCTGTTCCTGGAGCAGGTCGAGCTGCTGCCGGGCGCTGGTGTAGGTGGCCTGCTGCCGGTGGAGTTCGCGGGCCGCGGCTTCGAGCCGCTGCTGTCCGGCCAGGTTCTCCTTGGCCGTTGTGGCTGCCTGGAGTGTCCTGGCGTGGGCGGTGTGGCCGGCTTGGAGGAGATCCTGGGCCCAGGCGCGGGCGGGCTCGGTGAGGGTGTGCGGGTCGTCGGGCGTGGGTGCCGTGCACTGGGTTGTCAGGTCGCCTCCGGCGGCCTGGTGGATGCGTTCTGCCAGGCGCAGTACGTCGGCGCGGGCGGCATCACGGTTCTTCTCGGTGGTGCGGCTGTGGTCGTTGAGCCAGCGCTCGATGAAGGTGAAGCGGCCGGTGCGGAAGAGTTTGCCGAGGAGTTCTCGTCGGCCGTGGGCGTCGGCGTGGAGGAACTTGGTGAAGTCGTTCTGTGGCAGCAGGACGACCTGGCAGAACTGGTCCCGGCTCATGCCCAGCAGGTCGGTGACCTCGAGGGCGGCTTCCTGGTGGGACTTGCTGGACGGTTCCCAGTGGCCTTGGCCGTCGGTGTCGAGGGCCCATTCGCTCAGGCGGGTTTCTGACTTCTGCGGGGTCTCGCCTTCACCGGATCGCTTGGGGCGCATCTGGGCGGGGATCCGGTGGATGCGCAGGCGGCGGCCTGCGAGGGTGACCTCGAGGGTGACTTCGGTCAGGAGGCCGGCGGGAGCGTGGTGGCTGCGCAGCAGCAGGTCGCGGTCGCCCGGTGGTTTGCCGTAGAGGGCGAAGCAGATGGCCGCGAAGACGGTGCTCTTGCCGGCTCCGGTGTCGCCGTGCAGGAGAAACAGACCGTCGGCGGACAGGGAGTCGAAGTCGATGGTGTGGGTGCCGGCGAAGGGTCCGAACGCCTGCAGGGTCAGGTTGTGCAGGCGCATGTCAGACGGTTTCCTTCTGCTGCTCGTTCAGGCGGGATGCTTCGACGGCCTGCTGGAGCAGGTGGTGCTCGTCCGGGGTGGGGTCGGTGCCGCGCATGCTGCTGATGAAGTCGCTGGCAATGTCGAGGACTCCGCGGCCGCGGATGCGTTCGCTGTAGGTCGGAGTGGTCGTGGCCTGGGCGGGGATGAGGGCGGGCCGGTGCTTGAGGCTGGCGGTGTGGGGGAAGCGGCGGCGCAGGCGGGCCATGGCCTCGAAGGGCAGAGCAGTGTCGGTGAGGGTGACCTCGAGCCAGGCATCCTCCAGCGGCTCGTGGGCGGGGTTGGCCAGAAGGTCTTCCATGAAGCCGCTCACGCACTCCAGGCGCAGCGGCACGGGGCAAAGCCGGTGAGTGAGGGCGGGAACGGCATCGGCGGCGAGGTCGACCAGGGTGATCGACTTGGTGTGGCGGGCTTCGGAGAAGGAGTAGGCCAGCGGGGAGCCGCTGTAGTGGATGCGGTCGGTGACGCGCTGGGCGCCGTGGAGGTGGCCCAGGGCCACGTAGTCGATCCCCTCGAAGACGTCGGCGCCCACATGGGCGACACCGCCCACAGCGATCTCGCGTTCGCTCTCAGCCTCCTCGCTCTTTTCGCGTTCCTCGGGCTGCCCGGTGCCGGAGGTGACGAAGGCGTGCGCGAGGACCACGGACCGGGTGCCGGCCGGCTGGTTGTTGGTGAGGTCGGCGTGGATACGGTCCAGGGCTGCGGTCAGTACTGCACGGTGCGAGACGGCTTCGGCTTCCAGGCGGTCGCGGACCATCGACGGCTCGAGGTAGGGGATGCCGTACACCGCCACAGGGCCGTCGGCGTCTTCGAGGAAGACCGGGACGTCGCAGGTGCCGGGGTCGGTCCTCAAGTGGATGCCAGCACGGGCGAGAAGACCGGATCCGACGCCGAGGCGATGCGCGGAGTCGTGGTTTCCGCTGATCATGATGATCGGCACGTCGAGATCGGCAAGTTGATGCAGAGCGCGGTTGAACAGGCGCACGGCGTCCAGGCTGGGAATCGCCCGGTCATAGATATCTCCTGCGACAAGGACCGCGTCGACGTCCTCAGTTCGGGCGGTGTCGACCAGATGGTCGAGGAAGGCATGCTGGGCGGGGATCAGGTCTTCCGTGTGGAACCGGCGGCCCAGGTGCCAGTCCGAAGTGTGCAGAAACCGCATGACCACAGACCGTAACCACAGAGACGGCCGCTACGGGCGGTTTTCCCGATAAGCAGGCTGCTTTGAGGCGGCATAGGGGCAGATGGGGGAAGGTTTCTGCCCAGGTTTCGTCTGGCGTCGGGGTCCGGCCAACTCACCGGGTGAATTCAGTGCACGCGACTGCAGGACCGGCGCGGGGAGGGCACGGTCCAGGTGCGCCCGTGCCCTGTGATGTCTGCTTTGAGGGGTGTGCGGGCCCGCATATCCAGGGCACCCGGTGCGCCGTGGCGCGACTGCTGGAGAGCCGGGGGTGACGGCTGGCCGCGCTGTCGTGGCTGAGGCGAGGGCCCCTGCGGCAACAGGGACCCTCGGTGGTCTCGATACTCGCCCGCACCAATCGGCTTGAGAACGAGGCCTTTACGTCACACTGACTTTTTCCTCATCCCCATGATGCGGGTTCACGAATGCCCGGCGGAAGCCCTTATCTGTATTCCTTTCAGCGCCGTACAAAACGTCATTCCGACAGTTACGGCATGCGGATTCCCAGGCTGCGAGAACACCTCCAGCAGACCCCCGCAACAGTGCACCATCAGGTCATCTTCACAGGTCAGAGTGTTGTTTAGGTACATCGGCAAGCCAACTCGACTGCTGGTCAGGGCTGTCGGCCTCTGCCAGTATCGAACTACGTTGACAGAGACCGCCGGTGACGGCAATCACCGACGGACACCCCTCTGGCGAACGCAAGGGAAAACTCGTCCGCACCAAACGCGTGAGAAGGGGATGCCGTATGGGAAATCGCAGGGAAGGGAATGTCAGCCGGTTTGACGGGCAGCAGCTTCTGTCGCTGGCCGTGATTGTGGCGGTGTTCGGGCTGGTGGCGTTCCTGGTGCTGGCCGGCTACGAGCCGGGCGTGGCCACCACCGCGGTTGCGGCGGCCGGCCTGACCGCCTCGGAGCTGGTGCGCCGGGTATTCGTGCGCGGGCGCCGCGGCGAGCCCCGGGGGCCGCAGGCGCGCAGCATCGACGAACAGTAGAGGTTGCACCGTGCCTCGCGAGGAGCAACCGATGCCGGGCGACAGCCTTGTCCTGGCGGCGTTCGCAGACGGACTGCGGGCTCTGCGGCGGCAGACCGGGCCGCTCAGCTATCGGGCTCTGGCCCGTGGCACCCACTACTCGGCCAGCACCCTGTCCCTGGCGGCCTCCGGGAAGTCGCTGCCCACCCGGGCCGTCGCGCTCGCGTTCGTGGCGGGGTGCGGGGGTGACGTCGCGGTCTGGGAGCAGGTCTGGGAGCAGACTGCGGCCGCCCTGGGGCGGCCGGTGGGGGTCCCGGCTCGCGTACGCCGGGAGCGACCCGCCCGGCGGTCTCGTCCGGCGGGTATCGGGTTACTCAAGCGTGACTTGTGCGCGCTGGTGCAGCAGGTGCGCGAGCACGTGACGTGTGCCCGTCTGGGCCCGTCGCAGGCAGCGTCCGCACGACGCCGGCCGCGGCGGGCCGGCTCCACCCGACACCTGGCCGATGTGATCACTGCGTACCGCGGGCCTGCGGCGCGGGTCAGTCACGTCCGGGTGGCCGGTGCGCTGGCGGGCCGGCCGCCCAACATCACGGATGAAGTACTCGTGCTGGCCATCGTGCAGGCCTGCCACGACCTGTGCGCGATCCCCTTCACAGCCGCAGACCGGGCCCAGTGGATACGCGGCATCCGCTCGGCGGCCGCCGTGCGGCAAGCAGCCCCCGCTACAGTGCGCGACGTGGCGAGCGGTCACATCCCCTCGAGGCGAAAGAGCACCACATGCCCATGAGCAACCAGTCGGCGCATCCCGCGGAGCGGCTCGCGGGGGCCTTCGGCGAGGACACGCCAGCGCCGCCGGGCAGCGCCGGCCTGGTGGTTGCAGTGGTGGGCAGCTTCCGGCAGCACTATGCGCACGTGGTGCACGCGGCCGAGGCCTTCGTGGCTGCAGGGATCACGGTCGGCTCGCCCAGCCTGTCCAAAATCGTCAATCCGGGCGAGGAGTTCGCTCGTTTCGCGTCCGATCCCCCGCAGGTCCCCGATCACCACATCCAGGCCGCGACGCTGGAGAAGATCTTCACTTCCGACTTCGTGTACGTCGTCGCCCCGGGCGGCTATATCGGGCGGACGACCAGTTACGAACTCGGCAGGATCCATGAGCGGGGCATCCCGACGTACTACTCCGAGATGCCCAAGGACCTGCCCATCGGCATTCCGCAGGATCTGGTGCGCAGCGCCGCATGCCTCGCGGCCCGGCTGGGAACATCCGCACCATCCGGGGTAGTCGGCCCGGCGCTCGGCAAGGAGCCGCCACTGTGACCTCTGTGCATGAGCCGCACGCCGTTGAGCCGCTTGAGGCCCGGCCCGGTGACCGTTCACCGGCCGACCCGCCCCCGGGAAGCCGGCCTCGGGTCGATGCCAAAGTCACTGCCGACCTGGTGGTGCTGACCGTACGTGAGGCCCTGCTCAAGGTCCTGCTGGTGGAGCGGGGCAAGGAACCCTATCTGGGCAAACGGGCCTTGCCCGGCGGGTTCCTGCGGCCCGGGGAGGACTTGGAGGCCACTGCGCACCGGGAGCTGGCCGAGGAGACCGGCCTGGACGGCACCCGGCTGCCCCTGCAGCAGCTGCACACCTACTCCCGCCCCGGACGGGATCCACGCGGCCGTGTCATCACCACCGCTTTCCTGGCCATCGCCCCCAACCTGCCTGCGCCTACCGCCAGTTCCGACGCCCGCAGCGCGTCTTGGGTGACCGTCGAAGACTCCCTCCTGGATGAGCTGGCCTTCGACCACCGCACCATCCTCACCGACGCCCTGGAGCGAGCCCGCAGTCTGCTCGAGCACACCACCCTCGCCACCGCCTTCTGCGCCGCGACCTTCACGATCAGCGATCTGCAGAAGGTCTACGAAATCGTGTGGGACATCCCTGTCGACCCCAGGAACTTCCGTCGCAAAGTCATGAATGTGAGCGGCTTCGTGGAAGACACCGGCCACAAACGCCACAGCAACGGTCGCCCCGCCATCCTCTACCGCCCCGGCCCAGCCCAAGTCCTCCACCCCGCCATGCTCCGCGCCAACAGCGGGCTCTGACCGGCCCGCAAGCCCGAACTCGCCAGGGCCGAGGGGTGTGCGCCCCACCGCCACGCACCTGCAGGAGTCACATCTCACTGCCCCCGTACGGACCTCAGCCGCAGTCGCAATCCACGGCGCCCGACGGGCACCAAGGAACTCACGGGCTGCCCGACTGCGAAACGCCTTCCGCGAGCTGGCCCACGAGATCCAGGACTCCGTGGCCGAACGCTGTCGGGGCCACCAGCACACCGAACACCAGAACAATGACCACGGTCAGCTTCTCGTCGGACCGGCTTCGGGCCTGTGTGCGTCGCCCCAGTCGCAGGACGATGATGACAGCAAGCAGAACCGCCACGTTGATAGTCAGCAACACCCGGCCAGGCCCCCCGTCAGGCAAGAACGTCCCAGCCTTCCTGTGTAGCCCGAACCACTCGATGCGGTGACTCGGTTACCGGCGGTTGGCGGCAAAACGCTTCTCTGAGGCCGGATTTCGGACCGTGGGCAGCATGGATGGCAGGACCAACGCACCGAGTGCGCGTCCCCTGCAAAGTTGTGATGCGAAGCAAGAGTGGCTACGGCGTCGTCATTTGGGACCAGCGGGGGCGCCTCGAATCGGCCCCGATCCGTGAAGATCGTCGCTGGCGAAGGCGGCCTGGCGTGGCCCCACTTGGCCCTCCGGGCCGGTCACGGGTGGGGCCGCTTCAGATCGCCTCGGAGCGGTCTTCACAAACTGGGGCCTGCTGGAGTCGCCCCGATGAGGCCGGAAGAAGTCGCCGTAGCCACAAGAGGGCGCCAGGGATGACAGATTGGCCGCCCGGGGCGCCTGGCGTGAGCGTGTTGGGCATCCGCGTGGGCAGCGCAGGAGCGCACGGTATACGCCAACGGGCCCGCCGTCAGCACACCGGGCGCTCGACGTGCTGCATGGGGTCTCGTACGCGGCAGGAACCAGCACAGTCGGACGACCTGCACTTCTATGGGGAACGAGGGCAACAAAATTCCGTCGCCCGGGCTCAGCACCTGCTGGTCCGCATCCACCTGCTCAGCGGTCGGACCGAACAGGCCATGGCAGCACTGCAGAAGTCTCTGGGGGCGGGCGTGGAGGAACACGCCGTGCTCGAAGCACTGTGCACGGCACACCGCCAGGCAGGCCGGGACGTTGCTGCCCGACTGGCGGCCCAGCAGCTGCGCCACAGAGACCAGGCAGCGGGACTGTCAAGTCTCGCCCTGACCGTGGAGGTCTACGACAGCACACGATCTGCTCGCCCATGGTGGCACGCCGCAGAGCAGGCCACACGCCTGGCCGGCCCCTCCTCCGACGCACAGCGCCAGCGCAGCACCGTCATCCATGCAGCACTCCACCACTGGACGGCCGTGGACACCGAACTCGCCCACTTGCTGACCCCGTCCCCCCGCTGGAACGAGCTGGTCGGCACCCTGCCGAACTGCTCCGCGCAAGCGGCAGCGACCGAGCCCGCCTCGCCCCCCGCCTCACAGCAATCACCGCGGCCGAGAAGCCATCCAAGCCCGCTACACGTAACCGTCCAGGCCCCAACTTGATCTCTATGCCCCACTGCGATCCCGGGCCGACGGTCTGGTCCGCCCCGGCGTGGCAGAGATCCGGGTCGCTGGCCGCGGCCCAGGCGGCGCCGCTGTGGCCCACGGCCCGCGTTCATCGACCGCTACTCCACCACCCGCCGGCACGGCCGACCGGCCTGCGACTGGTTGAGCGGATGGCCTGCATGCGTCCGGTCCCCGCTGCGGCCGCGCGGACATCGTCTCGCAAAACCCTGCCCGAGGACCGAGGCACGGTGTTCTCGCTGACCTCGCCCAGTCCACGGGCCAACCGGGAACGCGCCGCTGCCTTGATAGCGCTTGACGGTGCGGTGTCGACGATCAAGTTTTTCCCCAGGTTGGGCGGTTTGAGCGTCATGCAATTCCCCATCCGGAATTCTCCTAAGTGGCCATGGGTAGCGCGGAGGTCGGGATCGAGGGACCTGGTCGTCGCGGAGCTGCTCATGTTCCTCGTCCCTTGGTTCGGATGGCCGATGGGCAGCCCGGATGGCGAGGAGAACGTTCGTCGTGGTCGACATCACCGAGATCTACGTCCACTGGTACGCGGGCCGCTCGAAGAGCGAGCTGGCCGCGTCGCTGGGGGTGGACCGCAAGACGGTCAGGAAGTACCTGGCCCCGGCGGAAGCAGCCGGGATCAGCCCGGGCGGCCCGCCGATGAGCGAGGCTGACTGGTCGAAATTGATCAAGGAGTGGTTCCCCGGGCTCATCGACAGACGGCTGAGGCAGGTGACCTGGCCGGACATCGACCAGCACCGCGACTACATCAAGAGCCTGCTCGGGACGGTGACCGTCTCGACGATCCACCAGCGACTGCGTGACGAGCACAAACTGCAGGTGTCGATCTCCTCGTTCCGTCGCTGGGTGCACGCGACGCTGCCGGACGAGGTGGCGAAGTCGCAGGTCACCGTATTGCGCGACGACATCGAGCCCGGATCGGAGGCCCAGATCGACTACGGCTTTCTCGGGCCGTGGATTGACCCGCGGACTGGGAAGCGCCATCGGGTCTGGGCGTTCGTGATGGTGCTGCCGTGTTCGCGGCACATGTTCGTCCGGCCGGTGCTGCACCTGGACCAGCACGCGTGGACGGAAGCGCACGTCGCGGCCTTTCGATACTTCGGCGGCGTCCCGCGCCGGCTCGTCCCGGACAACCTGAAGACCGGCGTCGACAAGCCTGACCTCTACGACCCGAAGATCAACAAGGCTTATGCCGAACTCGCCACTCACTACGGCGCGTTGGTCGATCCGGCCCGGGCGGCGAAGCCGAAGGACAAGCCGCGGGTCGAGCGGCCGATGCCCTATGTCCGCGACTCGTTCTGGCGAGGCCGGGAGTTCACCTCGATCGAGCACATGCAGGCCGAGGCCGTGACCTGGAGCCAGCAGGTTGCCGGGCGGCGGAAGTGCCGGCCGCTGGGCGGGGCCGCCCCGATGACCGTGTTCGAGCACTTGAAGCGGCTGAACTGCTGCCTCTGCCGCCGACTCCGTTCGTGCTGGCCCGCTGGTCGACGGCCACGGTCGGCCCGGACATCCACATCAAGGTCGGCCGCACCCTCTACTCGGTGCCGTGGAAGCTGATCGGCCGCCGCGTCGACGTCCGCTCGACCGCCACGATGGTCCAGGTCTTCCATGACGGCCAGCTCGTCAAGACCCACGCTGCTCTTGACCAGGGCAAACGCACCGACAAGAGCGACTATCCGCCGGAGAAGATCGCCTTCCAGATGCGGACGCCGGTCTGGTGCCGCAGCCAGGCGTCCGAGGTCGGCGACGCCTGCCGTGAGGTCGTCGACCAGCTGCTGGAGGTCAACGTCCTCTATCGGCTCCGCGCTGCCCAGGGGGTCCTCGGTCTGCGGAAGAAGTACGGCGAGACACGGCTGGAGGCCGCCTGCGCGAGGGCCATCGCGGTCGGCGACCCGTCCTACCGCACCATCAAGGGCATCCTCATCGCCGGCACCGAAACCGACCCCGAGCCCGAGACCAGCGGAGACGCCGGAGCCGCGGCCTTTCTCCACGGCCCCGCCCGGCTCTTCGCCACCGTCGCGACCCCAGACACGACGGACGACGACCACGACGACCAGGACCGTGACGAAGCCGAGGTGGAAGCCCGATGACCGTGATGGACGCCGCCCTGCGGGAGTCACTCAAGGCCCTGCGACTGTCCGGCATGCTGGAAACCCTCGACGCCCGCCTCGCCCAGGCCCACGGCGGCGAACTCGGCCACCTCGACTTCCTTCAGGTCCTCTGCCAGGACGAAATCACCCGCCGCGAAACCGTCGCCTTCCAACGCCGCCTGCAGCGGGCAAAGTTCGAGCAGCAGGTCACTCTGGAGGAGTTCGACTTCACGGCCTCATCGAAACTGCCCGCCGCCCAGATCCGGGACCTGGGCGCCCTGCGCTGGCTCCATGCCGGCGAGTCGGTCATCCTCTTTGGTCCGGTCGGCGTCGGCAAGACCCACGTCGCCCAGGCCCTCGGCCACCTCGCCGTCCGTCAGGGCGCCCACGTCCGCTTCGCCAAGACCAGCCGCATCCTCGCCGACCTCGCCGGCGGCCACGCGGACCGCACCTGGGAGAAACGGATCCGCGAACTCGTCCGCCCCGACGTCCTCATCCTCGACGACTTCGCCATGCGACAGCTGTCCGCGGCACAGGCCGACGACCTCTACGAACTCGTCTCCGAGCGGCAGGGTCGCTCGCTGATCATCACCAGCAACAGGGCGCCCAGCGACTGGTATCCCCTCTTCCCCAACCCCGTCGTCGCCGAGTCCCTCCTCGACCGGCTCATCAACACCAGCCACCAGGTGATCATGAACGGGCCCAGCTATCTCCCAAACAAGCGTCCCAGGAACACGGCCGACAAGACGCACTAGCGTCCGCCATCCCGGCTTCCCATGCCGATGTCTCAGCGGCACGAGTTGGCTTGTCAGAGGCATCCGCTACTTTGCGGACCATGGGAAATTCAGGCGGATCATTGACGACCCGGTCCACGTCCACGGGGGAACTGCACCAGCTCATGCGGGCAGCCGGGTTCACGGGCATCGACGACACGGAGGCGTTGGCGGAGGGCTGGCAGGTCACGGACTTCGCCGACGCCGGACGGCGCAGCCTTGCGAACCTCGTCCAACGAACGGGGGCGCCGGCCGTCATGGTGTCCTTCCTCGACAGCGATGTGGGTTTCATCGAGGCCCTCACGCCGGACGGGAACAGCTGGGAGGGCCTGCTCAACCGGGAGATGGCGAAGAGCTACGAGATACCTCTGGAGCACTTCCCCATCGAACCCGCCGTGGGCGGCGCTCTCGCCTGGTCGGCCGCTGCCGGACTGACGCCCGACGAGGAAGCCATCCGGCAGACGCTCACCGGGTCGGCCCTGTTCGCGGAAGAGCTCTCCTCAGCCCTCATGATTGCCCTGGGGCTGCCCGGCGCAACCTAGCCCTCTCAAGCCAGGACCTGGGGAATTACGTGAACTTACCCCTGGGGAATAACGCGATCGTCCACAGGGCCCACGGGACGCAGGCCGTGGCGGGGTCTGGCCGTCCGTCGGCCTGCGGAGGCAGGGCCGTCCTGCGGGGCATCGTGCGCCGGCTCAGCCGGTCGGTGGTGGACTTCGGACCCCGCCACCGCAACCGGCCCGCCGCGTCGTACCAGTACTGCTGCACCCATATCCGCCGTAGCAGTTGGACCTGCAGGAGAACGCGCAGCCGTGGCGGGGCATCGGCACGGAAGACCGCCTTCAGCAGCCTCGTCCCGTCCTCGCCGACCCGCAGGGCATGCTCCTCCAGGGCCGCCTTGCCCTTGGGCAGGCGGTGGTAGAAGGCCGGACGTCCGTAACGGTCGACCCAGCCCGGCTCGATCAGTGGCGCCAGCCATTCCTCGTCGGCCAGGGCGAGTTGCTCCAGCGCGGCCCGCAGGGTCTCGGTGACCAGCTCCGTGCGGTTCAGCGTCCGCACCGCGGCCAGCACATGGGTGGAGTCCGTGCGCACTGCACCGCGGCGCTTCACCAGCCCCGCAGCGACGAGGTGGTCGACCATCACGGCCAGCAGCCGATCCGCGCGGTTGCCCTCGGCCATCCGGTCCCGGAACTCGCTGAGCACTGAGTAGTCGAACCCGGCATCATCAAGATCCATGCCGAGGCGGTACTTCCAGTCCAGCCTGCATCTGACCGCTTCGGCGGCCTGCCGGTCGGTCAGGTTCTCCGCGTACTGCAGCACCGACACCAATGCCAGCCGGGCCGGCGACAGGCCCCGCCGCCCGTCGACCGGGAACCAGTCGGCGAAGTCCTCGTCCACGAACAACTCGTCCAGCCGGTCGCGCACCCACATCGCCGGCGTGCCCCGCGGATTGCTCGCCCGCGCCATACGCACTGTCAGCGGAGGGACCACACGTCCCGAAACCGAGCCCATCGACATCGCGGCCACCCCTCCGACCGCTCGCTCCGCCCCGCTCCCACCAGCGGACCACCACAGGGAGATCAACAGGGACAGGGTCAGCAGGCTTCACCACACCGAGTGAAGATCACCAACAGCATCCAGAAGTTAAGCTAGAACCCGAGAACGGGCAGCACTTCGACGTCAGTTCAGGAGGCGCCAGCGCACTGGCGGGGGGCCGGATTGTTCACGAGTTTCGACAGCTGTGGCCCCTCCCTGCGGACTGAGCGCGGCTGGCATTCACCGCACCGCTGGCCAGCGGCATAGCAGAGGCTGACTGCGATGCCGCAATGTGATCATTTCTTTGGAGGCGTGTCCCATGGCGCGTAGGAGTCACGTGCTCTGGCAGCCTCAGCGCCTGCGAGGTGATCTCGAAGTTCAAGGTGTCTGAACTGGTACGCGTTCCCGGCGATCCGCAGTAGGCCGGCGTCGGAGGCCCAGGCAAGGAAGCGTCCGAGGCGCCACGGCAGGAGTGGGCGTGTGCAGAACAAAGTCGCGATGTAGCGGCGCCAGGCTCCGGCCCAGATGACTCCGCTGAGAACGCCCAGGACGCCTCCGAAGAACCCCACCAGGACGATGCCAAGAGCAAGCGCTTCGGCAAGGGACGATCCCTCGCTGATGCTGATCGCCACGGCGAAAATAGTCCAAGTGGTGCATCCGAGTAGTGTTCCTGAACGCAGGTCTGTCCGGACAAGGGCGTTCGGACCCTTGCTCGACGCCACGGTCTCCAGATTGTGCCGAAGACCGAACGCGAGGCCTCCGATCAGGGCGATCGGGAGGAAAATGGCCAGGTTGACAACGCTTTCGCTGGCGAGAGACGAGTACCCTGGCTGTCCGGCGACTGGCAGGACGAGGGCCATGGTGAACGCGAGCGCCGCCATGACTCCGAAGCTGACCGGCCCGACGACGGCACGCCGTCCCTTCGGGGTGCGGAGCTTCCCGGGCGAGATGCTCTTGGGGACCGGCCAGGCAACTCGGGCCGAGATGCAGACCCAGCCGATGGTCAGCAACGCCACGACAATGAGGGCGGGGATCGCGGCAGCGTCGAGGAAAGCGATGAGTACCCAGGGGGACACAATGACCAGTCCGGCGATGCTGCTGAGGACGATGTCGACTGCTCGGGCACGCATGCCAGCAAGGGGCCACAACTGATGCAGAACCAGGTCCGTGCTGGACAGGAGGCGACCGCCCATGGTGCGGCGTTCACGGGCGTTGTCTGTCAGGTAGCGGGCGAGGATCCCGAGCCTGCGCCCGACCTGATACGGCTGGTAGCCGCGGTTGCCCGCACGCGTATGCAGTTCGGTGGCGGCGGGCACGAAGCGGTCAAGGAGGTGGCTACGCAGCGCCGCAGGGTCGGTGAAACGGAGCAGCTCGGAGGGGTCGCCACCGGCTTCGTAGACGGTCACCGCCAGAGTGAGCAGCCAGGGGGTGGACAGTACCTGGGCAGAGGCTCCTTGCGGGTGCCGTCTTGCGTCGTCAATCACCGGCTGCCAATCGGCAGGAGTCAGAACCCGGGCAGCGACGAAGCGCTGCGCCTGCCGGGCCGTCACGGATGACATCTCGACACGGGCTGCGTCGAGAAGGCGGATTCTTTCCGCGAGCGCGTCGTAGGTGGTGGTGCGGCAGGTCACCACCAGGGGCGCTTTGTAGCGACCGGCCTGGTACCGGTTGAGGGCGGCCAGGGCTTCCACAGCGCGACTCGATCCAACGTCGCCCACTTCGGTGTCCATCTCGTCCAAGCCGTCGAGCACGGGGAGGACACAGCGTTTGTCGATCAATAGCCTGGCGGTCGTCTTGCTCAGCTGATACGTATCCGCGAGCTCGCCGGTCATCCACTGCTCCAGTGGCTCGGCAATGTCCCAGCTGGCCAAGGCCATGCGAACCGGTACCGGGTCGTCGGCTTCTCGCTTCTCAAGCAGACTCAGCACAAGTTCGACAGCCAGGACGGTTTTGCCTGCTCCGGGGGCCCCGGTGATGAGGAGCCGCTCGGGGCGAAGACGGCGGTAGTAGTCGCTGATCTCGCTCAGACGACCGGTGGACGCCGCACCGGCCGCTACCCGGGAGGGGGCGGCGCGGAACGTGAAGGCAACATTGATCGGCTGATTGTCACCGCCCAGCCACTGCGTGCGCTGTGTCAGTTCACCTGACTCTACCGCTTCGGCCAACTGGCCTGATGCTTTCATCAGATCGACATCGGCCGACGGTTTGAGTGCCTTGGCTGCCATGCCGGCAAAGGGCAGCAGCGTCACCAACAGAGTGAACAAGCCCGTCTTTTCGGATGTGGTCAGGTTGCCGCTGAAGAACGCAGTGGCTGCCCAGAGGCCCACGGCCAGGCATGCCGCGAGCAACAGCCCGCTGGCGTATCGAGTCCATTTCCGCTTCCGTGCGCCGCTCATTCTCGTAGCATGCTCGCTAGCCCTATCCGGCACGGGAGCGCCGCGCTGGAGTCAAGTGGAACCACAACCCTTGAGCCCCGAACACGGGGAGTGCAACACGCCGAACTTCAAGCCCACTGCCGGGACCTGGAAGAACGCCTCCAGACCTACGCCACGACCCTCAACCTGCTCGCCCTGGAGAACGCTGCCCTGGCCAGCCGCGATGCCGAGGGAGTAACGCCTTGGTACGCGATAGGTAGTGGTGCAGACCGTCAAGACAGCTCTCGCGGCGGGCTCTTACCCCGGGCTGACGGCGGGCCGACCCCCAGTCGTCGGCGAGGCGGGCGAGGTGTAGACGCCGGCGAGGCGGACGCCGGCTTGGTCGTGGCCGAGCTGTTCGGCGGCGGTGGTGTAGCGGTCGGCGAGCTGGCTTGCGTCGGCGCGGTGTGCGTCGCCCTCGGCGAGGAGCTGTTTGCGGTAGGCGTAGAGACCGGCGAGGACGGCACCGATCAGGGTCAGGGCCGTCACGGTGGCCTTGAGGACGTCATTGATGTTGACCGGCTTGGGCGGCTTCTGGTCGGCGGCAGCCTGCGCGAAGTGGTCGTAGGCGTAGTGGTAGATGACCCAGCCGAGGGCACCAGCGGCTATCAGCGCCACGGGTGCCACGATCCAGACGGGCCAGAGGTTCGGGGTGTACCGGCCCCGGGGAGCCTCGCGCTTGCGCCGGAGTGAGACTGCCACATCAGGAGCATGGAGCCCGACCCCGGCCCGGGACAGCGACTTGACGAAAGACGCCGCGGGCCCCGGCCGAGCCGGAGCCTGGCCGGGGCCCGCAGCTATCCGGATCAGAAGCTGTGATGGACCCCCTTGGTTACCGCTGATCAGGTGCCCCACCCATTGACAGACGGTAGTGCCCAGAGCAGATCGCGTGTCATCCGGCTCAACGATGAGGTACCCGTGATGCGCATCGCCTCGCTGAGCTCGTGAGTGAGCTCGTCGATCAGCCGGGCCACTCCCGCGTCCCCTGCAACCGTGAGTGCCCACAACACTGGTCGTCCGAGGAACACTGCGCGGGCCCCGAGCGCGAGAGCGGCCAATACGTGGGTGCCGCGGCACAGTCCGCCGTCCACGTAGACCTCCGCGCCGGTGTCGGCGACCGCGTCGACCACCTCCGGGAGCGCCCAGGCAGTGGGTACCAGGCCGTCCAACTGCCGACCGCCATGATTGGAGACCAGGATCCCGGAGGCGCCCGCCGCCGCGAATTCTCGTGCGTCGTCGCCTCTCAGTACTCCCTTGACCACGACCGGCAATCCGGTCTGCTCACGCAACCACCCGATCACCTCCGGCGTGAGGTCGGGAGCGTGCTCGGCCGCTTCCCGGGCGGGGATGCCGGTCACATTGCCGTACAGGTCCTCGGGCTGGACGAAATCGGCCACATGGGCGCCGGGCTTGCGGTGCGAGCCGATGACCGGCGTGTCCGCGGTGAGCACGACCGCCCGCGCCCCGGCGGCCTTCGCCCGCTGCAACACCTCCACGGTCAGCGACCGGTCCCGGACCACATACACCTGCACCCACCACGGCGCCTCACTCGCCGGCAGCGCCGAGAACGGAACCGCCGTATTCGAAGTCACCGCCAGCAGCGACCCGGCGCGGGCGACACCGCGCGCCGTGGCGGCCTCACCTGCCGGATCCGCCTTGCGCTGCAACGTGCTCGGGGCTACGAGGACCGGCGTGGCAACCGGCGTACCCAATACGGTGGTCGACGTATCGCAGGCCGACACATCGCGTAGCACGTGCGGCCGCAGCCGGAGCCGGTCCCAGGCTTCGCTGGCTTCCGCCGCGCTCATGCCCGCACCAGCGCCACGGCGGAAGTAGCCGTAGATGTCGGATGGCAGGGCCCGGGCCGCCTGCTCCTCCAGACCATCCATCCAGCGACCAATCTCCGTCACCGCCGGCCCCTCCCCACGAATCGGTTTCTGCCCCGACTTCCTTGCGTTGCAGCCGCGGCTTCAGCCCGGAAGATCGGAGAACTCTTGATCACAAGTTATGCCGCGCCACACGGCTGGCACGAGCCCATCGCAGAAGAAGTTGCCGCGTAGGCGGGGCGCGGCGGCATGCCGGTTGGGATCAGTGCAAGGGCGCCGACAGGCGCGAGGCGGATTCCGTCGCCGGTGCGGATCCGAACCGGCCGGGGCGGTGCTTGGACTGCTTCGGACTGGAGTGGGGGCCGTGTCCTGGCGGGTTTGGTCAGGCGCTGTCGGCGGCGCTCGAAAAGTGGCTCTTCCAAGATTTCCGTGAAGCCGGTCATGAGGCTGTTGCGGCCGTGGCTCTGTGTTGCCGCCGGTCTGCGGCCACGAGGAGGACGCGCTTGCGGAGCAGGGGGTGGCCGGCACGGCCCGCCATTTGCCGCTTCAGCATCTTGATGTCCGTGACGCGGCCCTCGACGCAGCCGGAACTCCACTCTGTGCTCAGCCCGAGGGCAACCGCGTCGAAATCGGTCATGAGCCCGTCGGCGAAGGCGCGGAGGCCGTGGCTCTGGTCCGCACGGACCGCGGCGATCCAGGCGGGCAGCCGGTCCGCGCTGCGGATGGCCATCATGGCGGCGAAGGACCGGACGTGTCCGGCAGTGGCCTCCAACTCGGGGCAGCGGGCCAGGATCGCCTTGAGTTTCTGCCGGTCGTCGTCACTCACGTGGTCGGGATTGCGGGTGATCCAGCCGGTTACCTTGCGCACCCCCGGCGGGCGCGGTGGCGGTGTGGTGTCGGCCGGCATCTGGCGGAAGCGTTGGAGGTAGTCGCGCACGACGGAGTAGGAACCGGTGAAGCCGCGCGCGCGGACTTCAGCGTGGAGCTTGACCGCGATGGTGTGGCCTTCGCGCCAGCGTTGATGCAGATAGGGCTTGTATGGGTCCAGGGTGCTGGGGAGGTTCTGCCAGCGGCCGGTGGCGAGTTCCTCCCAGGTGTCGGCCCGGGCATAGCGACGCACGGTGTTGATGGCCAGTCCCGACTGGCGGGCTGCGGCCCGCAGGCCCAGGCCCTGGTTCAGGAGGTCATGTACGGCGGCGTGCCGCTGCTCGACCTGGGCGGCCAGCCGTCCCCCGTGGGAGACGGGCGGATGCACCACGGCGGGCGCCCTACTCGGGGCGGGCTCGGGGTCGCGAAGGCATGCGTTATGGCGACTGACCAGGCGTTTCACGGCCTCGGCGAGGTTGTGCCAGACGTGCCAGAGATCGGCAATCTGTTCAGCGTCCGGGGCTCCGGTGCGGGCTCCGTCGGCGTAACAGCCGCCGCGGTCACGGCAAACGATCTCCACGCCGGGGTGCTGGGTGAGCCACGCGGCGAACGTGGCCGCCTCTCGCTCGGGCAGCAGGTCAACCGGAGCACGGGTCTCGCAATCGACCAGCACGGTGCCGTAGTTGCTGTGTCCCTTACGCAGGGCGAACTCGTCGACCCCGAGCACCCGGGGCGTTTCGGCGGGCGGGTCCGGCAAGCCCATGGCCAGGGACAGCAATGTCGTCCCGCTGACCGGCGCCGGCAGCCGGGCGGCGAGCCGCTCGCCGGCCCGACCGGCCAGCGCCACGGCGACCGCGCCCAACAGGCCCGTGAGCTGCGGAGTCCGCCGACCGTAACGCACGGTCAGCCCCTCAACCTGCTCGGCGAACGTCACTCTCGCGCAGCCCGGGTTGTCGCAGAACAGGCGCCGGATGGTCAACGTGATGGACACCCGTCGGCCGCCGACTGCGTCGTCGGCGAGTTGGCGCTCGTAGCCGCTGTGCCGACGTCTCGACAGAACCTCGCAGTCCGGGCACGACGCCGAGATCGTCGATGCCGTACTCGCCACGATCCGTAACAGACCGCCCTCTGCCACCACTTGCTCCACCAGCACCCCGCCGAGGTGCGGAAACACCGTCTTCAGCAACTCCTCACACTGACCGAGCATCCCGCCGTCCGTGACGGAGCGTCACTGGCGCACGGAAGCATCACCGGCTTCACGGAAATCTTGGAAGAGCCAGTATTCAAGCGTCGCCGACACTCCCGCACCCGCCCGCAAACCCGCAGGTCACCACGCTGGTCCGGCCGTGGTCGGGAGGCCGGCATCCCCTCTACGCCCCCGGACCACGTTCCACAGCAAGAAGAACAAGAAAAGGTGTGTGGGTGGGACAGGTCCCGGGCGGCGGGCGAGGGGATCGGGCGCCGCCGGTGCTCCTCACGCGTCGGCCGGGGCCGCCGCGCTGCGCCGCCGTCAGAGCGGCGACGTCAGGTGGGGGGTTTGATCACGGCACCACATAACTGGCCACCGGGCACTTGCCGGGTCTTTGTGTCTGCGGGATCACCCCAACGGTCGTGCGTAGCGCCGACCCGACACGTTCGGTGCCGCCGTCACCTCTGCGGAGCGGCACACGGTGATGCCCGGCGTACGGTCACCCGTTCGGCGTAACTCGTGGGGCGCTGCCGGCGGTGCTCGCCCAGCATCGGAAGGGTTGCCGGAGCGGCTTCTTCTCCTGTCCGGCAGGACTGGAAGGGGTGTGTGTGATGAGCCGAACCTTGATCGTGGTGGATGTGCAGAACGACTTTTGCGAAGGGGGCAGCGTCCCCGTCGCGGGTGGGGCGCGGATCGCCTCCGCGATCGCGGACCTGGTGGAGCGCAGCGCGGGGCGTGACTACCGGTACGTCGTGGCCACCCGGGATCATCACATCGATCCGGGCAGTCACTTCTCCGAACACCCGGACTTCCAGGACAGCTTCCCCGTCCACTGCGTGGCAGGAGGCGAAGGAAGCGAGTTCCATCCCCACTTCGCGCCTGTCGTCACGGGCGGCAAGGTGCACGCCGTCTTCTTCAAGGGTGCCCATAGCGCGTCCAAGAGCGGCTTCGAAGGCGCGGACGCGGAGGGAACCTTGCTGGCGGAGTGGCTGCGCGCCCGCGGGGTCAAGAAGGTCGACGTGGTGGGCATCGCGACGGACCACTGTGTGCGCGCGACCGCCCTGGATGCCGTCGCGGCAGGCTTTCGTACGCGCGTACGCCTGGACTACGCGGTCGGGGTTGCCCCGCACACGACAGCCGCCGCTGTGAACGACTTCCGCCGGGCCGGTGTTGCGGTATCCGGTGAGGCACCGGTACCGGAACAGTCCTGACACCACGTTCGACGTCGTCCAGTACCACCAGCCACCGGGCAGGCCCGCGGGGCCTGTCTCAGCCTCTGCTGACCCCTGGAGCGCGCCTTCCGGGGAGCCCAGGTGAGCTGTGCCGCACACCTGGGCTCCTCCACTACTCAAATCCGGGGGTTACAAGATGCGGACCATTTCCGCTTGCGGACCCTTCTGCCCCTGGCTGACCTCGAACTCCACCCGCTGGTTCTCTTCCAGACTCCTGTATCCGTTGGTCTGGATGGCCGAGAAGTGCACGAACACGTCCGCGCCGCCATCGTCCTGACTGATGTAGCCATAACCCTTGTCGGGGTTGAAGCTCTTCACAGTGCCTGTCGCCATCGGTCCCAGTCCTTCATTCGGTGCCAGAGCGCGATGTGGTCGCCCCGGCCGAAGCCCCTTCGAGCAGACTCCGGCACTTGATCATTTCCTCCGGCCGCGGCGAAATCCGCCATCCTCCCGGCACCTCACCCGTGGGGATGAACCTTGCCGTGTCACGGCTCGCCGTTGCGGTGGGACGCGGTCGGCCGGCAGGCAGACAAGGCAGCGCGGCCATCTGCTCGGGATCGATGCCGGCGGCGGCTACGAGTGCTGCCAGGAGTTCGGCGCGGGAGGTGCGTTCTCCCGCTGCCGCTGCCGCGGCCGTGCCGAGCAGGATGTCTAGTCTGCGGTCGATGTCCTCGGACCGGAGCACCGAGGTCGTGCGGCGCTGCTGGCGTGACTGGGTGAGCCCGCGAACACCTCTACCACCTGTGGTGGCTCAGCCACCTGAGGAAGAAGCCAGCCGAGTTCAACGACCGCATCGACGACGAACTCGACCGCCGGCGGGTACCGCTGGTTCATCGGCGAACGCGGCGAGGAGAGTGGCCGCAGCACCTCTGCCGCGGCCCGGGCGGGCCGTGCCGCCGGTCAGGCCGGTGCGGGCTGCTGAGCAAGCGGGGAGCGCAGGCCCTGACCGAACACAGGGAACAGTTCGGGTGGCTCATCGGCCTCGCAGCCGCAACTGAGGCGGATGTCTTCTCGCCGCGAGCCTCACTTTCAAGGAGCTGATTTGTCGCATCGCTGCACCGCAGGTTCCACCCGCTTGAGTACGTGCTGACGTGACACCCGTTCCGCTGAGTCTGGAACGGATCTGCGCCGGAGCGCACTTCGTGTGGTGTGGTCGCGCCAAGCGCTGGTGAGTGCGCCTACTCGGACGGGGACCGTGCCCGCAACCATCTGTCATGGGCACCACGGGCCTGCCGATGGCAGGCAGGCGGCACTGCCCGCAGGAAGGCTCCTGTCCCGAACAAGGCTGGTCGCTCATGGTCACTGCAGCCGTTCCCGATGTCTCCACCCCCTGCTGAACCCAGGGGCAACGCCCGGGCCGTCCCGAGAGAGCGAACCTAGATGATCACATCAGCTGAACAAGCCCTGGAGTTTTTCTACACACCCGCCGTGTGGGAATTCGACCGGGACGCTGCGGACGCCGCCGACGCCCACGTCCTCACATGGGCCAAGGACATGCAACTGGTCCGCAGCCAGACAACGTCCACGGTCGTCACCTCCTGGAATCTGGGCGCCTCGGCTGCAGCAGCCTTCCCTCATGCCCGTGGTCGGGGGCTGGACCTGGTGACCGACTGGATCGCGTGGGCGCTGTTCACTGACGACCTCCTCAACCGCGCCGACACCCCGCTGCCGACCGTCGCCTCCGTGGTCGACGAAACCTTCCGGGTGCTGCATGCCGACCCGCGAGGACCAGCGCCCGAACCACTGCGCGGAGCCGGCCAGGGCCTGTGGAGCCTGCTGATCCGGGCGGCCGCCCAGATGTCCGATGAGTGGCTGGGCCGCTGCCGCGCGGACGTGGGCTTGTTCATGCGGGGGATCGTGAACAAGTTCCTGCTCAACGCCAGCCCTGAACCACCCGACGTCGAGACGGCCCTCGCCGTGCGCGCCGACGACATCGCAATCTCGATGTTCACCAACCTCGTCGAGTACTTCGAGGGCTTCGAGCTGCCGATGCTGGCCACGGCCACCGGCAGTTACGTGCGGCTTCGCCACACCCTCGACGAGGCCGTCGCCATCCAGAACGACGTCTTCTCCTTCTACCGCGACCTGAAGAACCCCGACGCCGACGGCGTCATGAACATCGTCGCCGCCCTGGAACGCCGTCACGGCCAGGGCACCGAACACGCTCTCCTCCAGACCCGCGCCATGTACCGGGACCGGCTCACCGCCCTGGCCTCAGCACGCGACCAGTTCCCCGGCCAGTGCCGCGCCCTGGGACTGGACGACCAGACCGTCCAGAACGCCGAGGTCTACGCGAACACCGTCCACGACATGGTCCACGGCATGTGCCACGCCCACTTCATCGTCGCCGCCCGGGGCTACATGGACGTCCAGAGCCTCATCCCGCCCCGCTCCGAACTGCGCCCCGACTTCGACGACAGCACCCTGCGGCCTTCCCGCCCACTGCACCCCGCTCACTGACCCCACCCGCCGGCTTTTCCACTCCAGCGCGTCTGCGTGGTCAGCGACCCTGTCAAAGCGCGGGAAATCGATATCGGCATGTCCTCCGGCACACCCCAACGACGTCGCTGAGGTTTTCATTGGCGCAGCTCACGCACCTCACCGAAGGAACCGACACCAAGGACTGACCACCATGAGTACCAGCGCTGCACCTCCCGCCCCGCTGGACCCCGCAGCCATCCGGGCAAGTGTCGAACGGCTCCTTTACGACTTCCTCGACGACCAAGAGCACGGTGCCCCCGATCTGCCGGAACTCAGCCTGTTCATCGGACAGTTACGGGCCATGCTGACGGCCGGCGGCAAACGCGTCCGTCCCATCCTGTGCCTCATGGGCTGGTACTCCATCACCGACCGCACCCCGCCCCCGGCGGTGTGGCGGGCTGCTGCCTCGCTGGAGCTGTTCCACACCTTCGCCCTGATCCACGACGACATCATGGACAAATCTGACATCCGCCGTGGCCGGCCCACCGCCCACCGGGCCCTCGCCGCCCAGCACGCCGGACACGCCGATGCCGACTCGCTCGGTGTCAACGCGGCGATCCTGCTCGGCAACCTCGCCTTCGGCTGGTCCTACGAACTTCTCCACGCCGACGACGTGACATCAGCGCAACACCGCCGCACCTGGCCGCTGTTGAACGCGCTGCGCACCGAGGCCCTCATCGGCCAGTACCTGGACCTGGCTGCAGCCGGAAGCCCGGATGCCGACCCGGACATCGCCTGGCGGATCATCCGCCACAAGACCGCCAAATACACCATCGAACGCCCCCTCCTCCTCGGCGCCGCCCTCGCCGGGGCCGCCGGCCAGCAGCTCCAGGCCCTGTCCGACTACGCGCTCCCCCTCGGCGAGGCTTTCCAGCTGCGCGACGATCTGCTCGGCGTGTACGGAGATTCCGGCCAGACCGGCAAGTCCACCCTCGACGATCTGCGCGAAGGCAAGCACACCGTCCTGTACGCCATCGCCCGCGCACGGGCGACCGCGCCTCAGCAGCGCTGCCTCGCCGAGAATTTCGGCGACCCTCGCCTCACCGACTCTCACGCCGAACAGATTCGCGGTGTCCTGGCCGCCACCGGCGCCCGGACCATCACTGAGCAGCTCATCACCGACAAGACCGCCCAGGCACTGAACGCACTGTCCACAGCTGAGTTCCATCCGGCGGGGCCGGCCTGGTTGCGGCACTTCGCCCTCGCCGTCACGGCTCGTACGACCTGAACCGTCGGTGCTGCTCGGTGGCATCGCCAGGTCGGCCTCGTTGCGCGAGCTTCCTGTGCAGCGCAGCCGTGCTGTTCATCGGTGGTGCACGACAGTCAGGCACCAGTGCCTCTGGTGAAGCCCCGAAGGGGCCCGGGGTGGTTCAGGGTACGTCGCGTTCTGCCCAGCGGTGTCCCCAGTTGGCTGCGGTGAGCCTTCGGTGGTACTGGCTCGGAAGGGGGCCAATTGGCTGCGTAGCTCTTAACGAGAGTCGTTTGTCGATGAGTTCGGATGTCATCCGAGGGCCTGTGAGCCTCTGAATGTCGGCGAGTTTCGATGTCGCTCGGGCGCGCGGGCATGTCTGCCTCAGGCAGTTCATGTTCAGCCTGGCGAGCGCTAGTTCCTCTGCACCGTGCGGGTGACACCCGCGATGACAGCGGTCGTCAGCACCCATCCCAAGGCGATCAGGAGATAAGCCAGCCATTGGAGGCTGCCGTCCGTCCAGTACCAGGCCGTGCGCTGGCCCAAACCGCCGATGGGGATCAAAAGGTCGAGCGTGTAGACGAGAGGCTGGAACGGAGCGCCTTCGCCCTGCTTCACCGGGGTCGGAGAGTGCGCGCCGAAGACCAGAGTGCCCAGCAGGGTCAGTGCCAAGAGCCAGACGCCGGCCAGCCAGGGGCGGTAGCCATAGCCAACGGTCACGTCGAGCAAGTGCCCCCAAGTACGCGTGGGCAGGGACAGGGTGCAGCGCCGGTGGCGCTGCTTGGCCAGGAGCACCCGGCGTGCGTCGTCGTCGTGGCCGATCGTCCGGTACCAGCTCGCCAACTGCTCATACGGCTGCGGGCTGTAGCCCGGGCTGCGCCGTATCCACGCCACGCGGCGGGCCACGGAGTCCCACCGGCCCACCGCCTCCCGCCGCTCGCCGGACTCCACCTTCTTGATAGAGCCATAGACAAAGCCCTCCAACTCCACCACGTCCGGCCAGCTCTGCTCGCTGTCGTGGACGTAGGACACCTGTGCGCCACGCAGGTCCACGGTGCCGGACGGTTGCCGGGCGAGGGTGAAGTCGAAGTCGACAGCCTGCATCAGCAGGGCTGTCAATGACGGGCCGTGGCCGTCAGGCGGCCCGTTCAGGACCGCTCCTTCAAAGGTCAGGTTGTCCGAGATCCGAGCACCTCGCAGCCGCACGGTCCCGTTCGCGGTGAACCCGTCGGAGAAGTCGAGCGTCGAGGCCACGGCGTTGTCCAGGGCGAGCGCGACCCCGCGCCGACCGGGGCGTTCCAGTAGTGCGCCCCGCATGTGCAGTCCGCCTGGCAACTGCGCCCCCATAAGGCGGACTTCACCGTGCGCGATGAATCCGTCCGCGCAGTAGACGCCGCCCTCCGCTACCAGTCCGCCAGCGGACACCGCCCATTCCTCGGGTGCGGTGATCTCGGCGCCGTTGAGGTTTACGGCGCCGCTCACGGTGGCGTTGATGAGCGACAAGGCGGTGACCCTGCGGTGGAAGGGTGAGGCAGAGCCGCTTTCCAGGCGAGAGCGCCGCAGGTCGAGGCGCCCGTCGATACGGATCATGCCGGCTTCCACGCCCGGCACTCGGCTGCCCACAATCGCAATCGACTGGGTCGACGCACCGGAGAGGTCCACGCCCTCCTCGACCCAGCAGTCCTCGAGCCAGAGGGCGTGAGCGACCTGCGCGCCGGCCAGGTTGAAGTGTCCGGATATCCGCGCCCCGGCAAGCCTCAGACACGCCACGGCGCCCGGTCGCGCGGTATTTGTGCCCAGGAGGAGTGCCACGATCACGGTTGCCCGCACCGTCCGCCCGGGGCCCCACTGCCCGCCTCCGTCGACACGGTCATCCTCGGGCACACCCGTGCGCAGGTCCACGCGGCGTCCCTCGGGGAACGCGTCCCACAGCTCACGCTCCGGTGAAGTCAACTCGTCGTATGAGAGCACCCATGCAGCGTAGCGATCTTCCTTCGTGCTCGCCTCGCCCCAAGCGCACGGATCGGAGGGCAGCCCATTTTCATCGGCCGGTCGTTCGAGAGCATTCCTCGGCGCGAAGCGCCGGGGCGGGGTCAGACTGTGGCGGCTTGTTCGGCTCGGGCTTTGGTCTGGGCGAGGCGGTAGGAGTCCGTGCCGGTTTCGAGGATGGCCGCATCGAAGGTGAGGCGGTCGACGATGGCCGTGCAGAGCCGCGGATCGGTGAATGTCTTGGTCCATCCGCCGAAGCTCTCGTTGGAGGCGATGGCGACGCTGTTCTACTCTTCGCGTTCGGTCAGGACCTGGAACAGCAGCTCGGCACCCCTGCGATCAAGCTCCATATACCCTAATTCGTCAATACAGAGGAGATCGACGCGTCCGTAGCGTGCGATCGTCTTGGTCAGGAGCCGCTCGTCGGCGGCCTCGACGAGTTCGTTCACCAGTTTCGTGGCGAGGGTGTAGCGGACGCGGTAGCCCTTCATCGCGGCCTCCGCGCTCAACGACAAACGACACTACGACTCACCGACAGAGCCAGTTCCCGGACGCGGCGCCGTCTCCTTCGGCCCGGCCTGACCGCCGGCGGCCGCGGCGCTTGGGGTGTGTACGCCGAGTCAGCAGTCTGCGGAAGTCCGCCCAGACTTCGTACGCCTCGTAGCCGAACATCACTTGGTTTCCCCGGGATTGACGGGAACCAGCAGGCCGTCGCCCGGCCACAGGGCGCACCCGGCTTCCGCCCAGGCCAGTTGCCTGCCGACCTCGGCCAGGACCTCGATACGGTCGGCTGCCCCGTACGCCTGATAGCGCTCGGCTGCCGGGTCGTAGACCCGGACCTCGCTCTGCGGGCCGGAGCACACCAGGGCACGGGCGATGTCCGGCAGACCCAGGCTGAGACCGTCGCATTCACGGTCCTGGATGAGCTGAAGCAGGTCTGCGGTGACCGCCGCCCAGTCGCCGACGTCCGGCCAGAGCGCGCCGCCGTCCAGCTCGTGGGTGAGCGTGGACAGCGGCACGATCTCGCCTGGGCGGCGGCCGCGGGTGAGGCGGTCGTGGATGCGGGCGCCGTCAGGCTGCCGGACGTGCGGGTGAAGCAGCGAGGCTGCGGCCACGAGCGAGGTGTTGATCTCCTGTGCGGGTGCCGAGTAGTAGGTGTTGCGGGTCAGGACGTTGGTGACGTGAGTTGTTGGCAGATCAGTTGGTGAGCAAGTTGCGCCGTCGCGAGCAGGTCCTCGCGAGCCGTGTCGACGTTGGACCGCACTGACAATCCGTGCCAGACGGATTGGATGAGCCCGGTCAGGACCGCTGCGTTGGTGCCCGCGGTTAGTTCCCCGTCCTGGATCGCTCGCTCGATGCGCACGAGGAGGGCCTGCTCGTTCGAGCTATGCAGTTCGGCGACGTAGGCGCTGGTATCGAGCGTGCTCGTGCTGTCGGTCATCACGGCGCTGCTGATGAGACACCCCGGGTGCGTGCCGCTTGGCTGGGTGAACTCGTGGACCGAGTCGGTCAGGATGCGTTCGATGACGGTCTGGATGACGTTCTCGGCGACAGCCTGCTGGTAGATCTCGCGGTACCGCTCGGCGTAGGTCCACACCGCTTCCTCGAACAGTCCGGCCTTGCTGCCGAAGGCGGCGTAGAGGCTGGACGTGGAGAGCCCGAGGGCCGCGGTCAGGGTGCGGGTCGAGGTGCCGGAGTAGCCGCGTCGCCAGAAGAGGCGAGCGGCTTCGAGGACCGCACGGTCGCGGTCGAAGGCTCGGGGGCGTCCACGGTTGCGTTCGGTCACGCTTGCATTGTAGATCGTTCGCTCCATAATAGATTTATGGAGCGAACGATTCAGAAGAAGCTTGCAGTCGACGGGGACAGCTGGGTCACGGTCGATGTATACGGGGAGCCGGATGCTCCGGGCCTCGTCATCGTCCCGGGCGTCATGAGCGATGCGCACACGTGGCGCCGGGTCGTGGGCGCCATCGCGGCCTGGCCCTCAGTGGTAGTCGTAAACCGTCGGGGACGCACTCCCTCGGGGCCCTTGACCAATTCCTACTCGCTGCGGACAGAGGTCGAGGACCTCGGCGTGGTCCTTGACGAGTTCGACAGCACGAGGGCGCTCTTCGGCTGGAGCTACGGCGGCTTGATCACCTTGCTAGCCGCCAACGATCGCCCGATTCCCCATGTGATCGCCTACGAGCCGGTGATGCAGCCATTCGGACGCCATGCAGTGCCGGACCTGAAGAGCGCAGCGGAGACGGCGGACTGGGATCGCTGCGTCGAGATCGTCAATCGGCAGATCTCCGGCTTCTCCGCTGCGCATGTCGAGGATCTTCAGGCCGATCAGCACGGTTGGGCGATCTTGCGTCGCTTGAGCGAACCGCTGTACGCCGAACTCGGCGCGCTCAACGCGGCGCCGCCTCCGGATGTGATGGCGCGACAGGCAGATCAAGTGGACCTGATCATCGGCCAGTGCAACCGCGGAACAGCTCCCTACGGAACGTCGTTCGACAATGTGCGGCAGCACGTCGCTCACGCCGGAGTCCACGAACTCGCCGGCCAGGGCCATCTGGCCCACATTTCGGCGCCGGCAGAGCTTGGCCACCTGCTCAACAACCTCGCCGCCATCTGATGGGCACCCATGCCAACGCACCGCTCTCCATTGAGGGCCGCAGGCGACTCGTCGAGCGATGCAAGTCACGTCCGATCGCCCACGTTGCCGCGGAGATGGGCATCTCCAGGGCATGCGCCTCCAAGTGGGTCAACCGGTACCGTCGTCATGGTGAGCTCGGCCTGCACGACCGGTCCTCCACACCCCACCGCCAACCCACAGCCACACCGGGCGAGGTAGTGGAGCGGATTGAGCAGATGCGCCGAAACCACAAGTGGTCCGCAGGACGGATCGCCTTCGAACTCAGCCAAACCACGCACGCCGTGAGCCGTCGCACCGTCACCCGGCACCTCGCCCATCTCGGTCTGAGCAGACGACGATTCATCGACCCCGACGGCCACACCACGCGGAAACCACGCACAATCACCGCTCGCCGACCGGGCCACATGGTGCACATCGACGTGAAGAAGGTCGGACGGATACCTGACGGCGGCGGATGGCGCGCCCACGGCCGAAACAGCGATCACTCCCGGGCAGTCAGCCGGAACAAGAAGAAGACCGGCCGTGGAGGGTACGTGTACCTGCACTCGGCGATCGACGGACACACCCGCCTCGCCTACACCGAGCCCTTGCCGGATGAGAAAGCCTCGACGGCGATTGCGTTCCTGCACCGGGCCAGGGCGTGGTTTGCCGTACACGGCATCACCCGGATCGAACGGCTCGTCACCGACAATGGCGCCTGCTACCGGGCAGATGCGTTCACCCGCGCCCTACTCGGCTCACGGCACCAACGGATCCGACCGTACACGCCCCGGCACAACGGGAAAGTGGAACGGTACAACCGGATCCTGGCCGAAGAGTTCCTGTACGCGCGTACCTGGACCTCCGAAACACAGCGCGCCCAGGCGCTGGCGGTCTGGAACATCCACTACAACTACCACCGACCCCACACCGCCCTCGGCGGACAACCACCCGCAGCAACACTCGGGCAGACTGTCACCAACGTCATGTCCTCATACACCTAGCCTCGCATCTGGGCCAACCTTCGAGCCACGTCAGTGCCGCCAGCGAAGATGGCTCTGGGGGACCCCTTTCCCAACAGATGGCCGGAGGACAAGCCTCGGGGCCGGTCTAGTTCAGAGAAGGTCGCGATTCCCGTACAGCTCTACGCGGCCACCGATGAGACCGAGTTGGGATGGGGCGAGTGAAGCCACGGTCGACCGCCCAGCTCCCCGCACGAGCAGAGACACGTCCAGGCAGCCCTGAACGCCGATGCCGGCGAAGCGAGTTGCCCTACACCCACCTACGCGCCGGCCGGGTGGCGCTCGCGACCGTTGTTCGGGCGCTGGTGCCACGTCCTTTCCGTGGTGAGCTTGTGGACCGTATGCCACGTCGTCACGATGCGCGGCGTGCCCTTCCCGTCCATCTCGTGGCGGTTGATGGCCGTATCCCGTGACGAGGGGTCAGTGACCAGCCGTGCGTGGGGATTTCGCACCACCACTGCCACCTCGACCGTGTTCTCCCGCCCCATTGTGTTGAGCCTTGCGCACCTTTACTGTTCGACTTTGCCTGAGTCTGTTTGATACTGATCGCTCAGGCGGTATGGAGGCCGCAGTGCGGAGTAAACGGATCGGTTCAGAAGCTGTGAGACCCGGCCGCCGTCGGTGGTGGAGGGTGGTCCTCGCCACGGCCGCGACCATCGCCCTGGCCGCGGGCATGACCGCGCCCGCCGCGGCGCAGGACGTCGGCGGGAAGCAACCCGCCGCTGCGGCTGCCGCCAGTGCGGGGGCACACACGGTGAGTATCGACGGCTACTCGTTCCTCGTCGACGGCAAGCGGACCTACCTGTGGTCCGGCGAGTTCCACTACTTCCGGCTCCCGAGCCCGGACCTGTGGCGCGACATCTTCCAGAAGATGAAGGCCGCAGGCTTCAACTCCACGTCGCTGTACTTCGACTGGGGATACCACTCGCCGAAGCCGGGTGTGTACGACTTCAGCGGGGTGCGTGACGTCGACAAACTGCTCGACATGGCCGAGGAGGCCGGGCTCTACGTCATCGCCCGCCCGGCGCCGTACATCAACGCGGAGGTCGACAGCGGGGGGCTGCCCGGCTGGCTGACCACCAAGGCGGGGAACAACCGCAGTGACGATCCGCGGTTCCTGAAGTACGCGGACGAATGGCTGACCCAGATTGACCGGATCATCGCCCGTCACCAACTGACCAACGGGACCGGCTCCGTCATCGCCTACCAGGTCGAGAACGAGTACTACAACGGCTCGGCCGCCGGCCACTCCTACATGAAGCACCTGGAGGACAAGGCCCGCGCCGACGGCATCACCGTGCCGCTGACCGGCAACAACAACGGCACCTTCAACTCGGGTACCGGCGCCCTGGACGTCGACGGCCCCGACTCCTACCCGCAAGGCTTCGACTGCTCGAACCCCTCGAAGTGGAACGGCGTTCCGGACATCAGCTACGACCACCCCGCCGGCAGGCCGCTGTACTCGCCGGAGTTCCAGGGCGGCGCCTTCGACCCCTGGGGCGGGCCGGGCTACGACAAGTGCGCCCAGCTGATCAACGACCAGTTCGCCAACGTGTTCTACAAGCAGAACATAGCCGTCGGTGCCACCGCGCAGAGCTTCTACATGACCTACGGCGGCACCAACTGGGGCTGGCTGGGCATGCCGCAGAACTACACGTCCTACGACTACGGCGCCGCAATCCGTGAGAACCGCCAGCTCGACCCGAAGTACGACGAGGACAAGCTGATCGGGTACTTCACCCAGTCGGTCGCACCGCTGACCAAGACCGAGACGATCAGGGCCACACCGCCGGACGACTCCGCGGTCGTGGACACCGCCCGGATGAACCCCGACACCAAGACGCAGTTCCACGTCCTGCGGCACGGCAACTCCACGTCCACCGCGGTCGACAAGGCCCACATCGCGCTGGACTTCAACGCCCAGCCCGCCGCCGACACGACCTACACCTGGGACGACCCCGACTCCGCGCTGCAGTACACCGGTTCGTGGTCGCACGTGGCCGACCAGAGCTACACCGGCGGCGACTACAAGCACACCGAGTCCTTCTCCAACAAGGCCGGTGACTCGGTGACCGTCCCCTTCGACGGCACCGCGATCCGCTGGATCGGCTCGAAGACCAGCAACCACGGCAATGCCGACGTCTACCTCGACGGCACCAAGGTCGCGACGGTCGACGACTCCGGCAGCGAGAACCAGGCGGTGATCTTCCAGAAGGCCGGCCTGCCGGACGGAGCGCACACTCTGAAGATCGTCGTCAACGGCAGCCACAGCTCGGGCTCCACCGACAACTACGTGGCCATCGACGCCATCGACGTGCCGACGGGTACCGCCGCCGCGGAGCCGACCTACCCGGCCGTGCCCCAGCAGCCGGGCACCGCGATCACGCTCGACGGACGCGACTCACACGTGATCGTGGCCAACTACCGGCTCGGCGATTCGCAGTTGCAGTACTCGACCTCGGAGATCATGACCAGCGCGACCATCGGTGACCGGGACGTCGCCGTGCTCTACGGTGATGCGGGCAGCGACGGCGAGACCGTGCTGCGCTACGCCTCCAAGCCGACAGTGACCTCCAGCGGCGGCCCGGTCACGACAACCTGGGACGCGGCCACCGGCGACCTTCGGCTGAATTACACGCACAAGGACCTGATCCGCGTCAGCATCACCGGTGGCGGACAGCGCCCGCTCGAACTGCTGGTCGGCGACAGGGCCACGGCCAAGACCTTCTGGCGTCAGGACACAGCGGCCGGCCCTGTCCTCGTGCGCGGCAGCCACCTGCTGCGGACGGCGACCAGCCTGAACGGCGACCGCACCCTGGCACTCACCGGCGACAACGCCGACGACAAGAACATCGAGGTGTTCACCTCCGCCGACCACATCACCTGGAACGGCCGGACCGTCGACACCCGGGCCGGCGGCTCGGGGAGCCTCACCGGGAAGATCCCGACGGCGGCCCCGATACACCTGCCGGCACTCACCAACTGGAAGCACAGCGAGGAGTCGCCCGAAGCAGCCCCCGGCTTCGACGACACCAGCTGGCAGGTGGCCGACAAGACGACCACCAACAGTGTCTCTGGCGTCAACGCGCTGCCGGTGCTCTACGCGGACGACTACGGCTTCCACACCGGCAACACGTGGTACCGCGGCCGCTTCCACGCCACCGGCAAGGAGACAGGCATCCGCCTGGTCTCGGACTCCGGCGGAGGGGCGCAGGCGTTCTCCGCCTGGCTCAACGGCACCTTCCTGGGCAGCTCCACCACGGGCAGGGCCGACTTCACCTTCCCGGCCGATGCGCTCAAGTCCAAGGGTGACAACGTCATTTCCGTGCTCACCGTGAACATGGGGCACGAGGAGGACTACAACTCGACCAACGGCAACAAGACCGCGCGCGGCCTGATCAGCGCCTCCCTCGCCGGGGCACCGCTGACCGCCGTCACCTGGCGGCTGCAGGGCGTACGCGGCGGCGAGGACCTGCAGGACACGGTGCGCGGGCCGCTCTCGACGGGCGGCCTGTACGGCGAGCGGGCCGGCTGGTCCCTGCCCGGTTTCCCGGACGGCAAGTGGAAGAAGACGTCCCTTCCGACGACCGACACCCGTCCCGGGGTCTCCTGGTACCGCTCCGACGTCGCCCTGGACCTGCCGCACGGCCAGGACACGTCGCTCGGGCTGACGTTCACCGACGACCCGTCACGCAAGTACCGGGCCACGATCTTCGTGAACGGCTGGCAGGTCGGCAACTACGTCAACTACCTCGGGCCGCAGCACACGTTCCCGGTGCCGAACGGGATCCTGAACCCGAACGGCCGCAACAGCATCGCCATTGCCGTATGGAACCTGGACGGCAGCACCGGCGGCCTCGGCAAGGTGTCGCTCACCAACTACGGCAGCTACGCCTCGTCCCTGCACGTCGCGCAGAACGACAGCCCCCGCTACGACGCCCACACGTACGCGATGCCGAAGCGGCCGGGAGCGGACGTCACCCTGGACGTGCCGGACACCGCACAGCCAGGACAGGCCTTCACAGCCGACGCGACGGTGCGGGTGCCGAAGGACCGACCGTCCGCCTCCCGACTGACGGCCTCGCTCTCCGCGCCCGACGGCTGGGACGTGAGCGCCGCGAGCCCCGCGTCGGTCGAGCGCCTGCAACCCGGCCAGTCGGCCACCTTCACCTGGAAGGTCCAGCCGCCGACGGGGAAGCTGCCGTCCGCCTCGGCACTCACCGCGACAGTCCACTACCTACAGAACGGACGGCAGGCCACCGGCGGTGACGAGCGCATCGTCGGCGGGATCCCGCCGGCTCCGCCGACCGGGAAGAGCGCCGTGAGCGACCTACCCTTCTTGTCGTCCACCAACGGGTGGGGCCCGGTGGAGCGCGACAGCAGCGTCGGTGAGCAGGCGGCCGGGGACGGCCGTCCGATCAGTATCGCCGGTGTCGGTTACGCCAAGGGCCTGGGCACCAACTCGGTCAGCGACGTCGAGCTCTACCTCGCCGGAAACTGCTCACGGTTGACGGCGGACGGCGGTGTCGACGACGAGACGGGTGGTGCGGGAACGGTGACGTTCTCCGTGATCGCCGACGGCAAGACCTTGGTGACCACGCCGACGATCCGCGGCAAACAGGCCGCGGTGCCCATCGACGTCGACGTCAGCGGCGCCCAAGTGGTCGACCTCAAGGTCGGTGACGCCGGAGACGGCAACGGCAACGACCACGGTGACTGGGCGATGCCGACCCTGACCTGCGGCTAGGGCCCGTCTTCAAACGGATCTTGCCCAGAGCGGCAACGAGGTCAGACAGACCGCTGCCTCATACGAGGCGGCGGTCTTGTCGTATCTGCTCGGGCCCCGGAGGTCTTCACACCTCAGCCATACGAGCAACTGGCTTCCGCCTAACAGCGGCAGGACCGGGACGCCGACGCACGGACCGTCCTGGTCGTAGGCCTGCGCTCACATCGCGCGACTCCGGGCCGCTCAGCATCGCCGACGGCGGCTGCCAAGGAACCGGCCTGCTCATCCCGCACCGCAAACGACGCGGTCAGACGCACCTCAGCCCGCAGCAGGAGGCGGAGAACGCCGTTCACCGCCGGGCGCGCGCCCGGGTGGAACACGCCCTGTCCCGGCTGAAGAACTGGAGGATCCTGCGGGACTGCCGGCTCAAGGGCCACGGCGTTCACCAGGCGATGCTCGGCATCGCCCGGCTCCACAACCTGGCCCTCACTGGATAACTCACGCCCCATACGGGACTTCCCAATGCTGATGTCAAGCCGATGCCGCGGCGGGAAGTGAGGCGTGATAGCACTCTCTGTCACGGATCATCGCCCACAAAACATTGACACGTCGGCGGGCGAGGGGCGGCCTGCTGCTGGGCGTGATGGTCACCGCCGCGGACGTCGGCGACCGCACCGCCGCCCACGTGCTGCCGCGGCGGCCCTGGAGGTCCGCAAGGCGGCCCAGGCCGACGGCCGGTCCCCGACCGTCACCCCCACCATTGCCACGCCCGCCCTGCCCGAGCCGACAGGTCACCGAGCATGCCCGCACCGAAACCGGGGTGCGGGGGCGCCGCCACGCTGCGAAACTGCCACGATGATCACCATGCCTGCCGCCGTGCTGGACTCGTTGCACGGACTCGCCTTCGGGGACGCATTCGGCGACCGGTGGTTCGGCATCCTGCGCCGGGACGGCCCGGCGGCCCTGGAGACGCGGACTCTGCCCGCGGAACCGCTGTGGCGGTGGAGTGACGACACCGCCCAGGCGCTCGTCCTTGTCCAGGAACTTGCCGTGGGCGGCGGCGCCGTCGACCAAGACCGCCTCGCCGGGCGCTTCGCGGCCGCCTACGCCGGCGACACGCATCGCGGCTACGGAGCCTCGATGCACGACGTGCTCCGCCGGATCGGCGCGGGCGAGCCCTGGCGGGAGGTGGTCGCTGGGCAGTTCGGCGGCCAGGGCTCCTGGGGTAACGGTGCAGCGATGCGCGCCGCGCCGCTCGGCGCCTGGCACGCCGCCGACCTCGACGCGGCCGCCGAGCAGGCCGCCCGCCAGGGCGTGGTCTCGCACCACCACCCGGAGGCGGTGGCCGCCGCGGTGGCCGTCGCCCTTGCCGCCGCCCTGGCAACCCGTGGCCGGGGCGAGCCCGCTCCGGCCCGCCCGGACTTCCTCCACGCCGTCGCCGAACGCCTCCCCGACAGCGACGTCCGGTCGGGAGTGCGGGTCGCGGCCCGGATGTCGGAGCGCACCTCGGTCCGGCACGCCGCGGAGGTCCTGGGCTCCGGCTACCGGATGTCCGGGCCCGACACCGTCCCGTACGCCCTGTGGTGCGCGGCGAGTCACCTCGACGACCTGCACGAGGGCCTGTGGTTCACGGTCGCCGGACGCGGCGACATCGACACCACCTGCGCCATCGCGGGCGGGGTGATCGCCGCCCGAACGGGCGTCACCGCCCTTCCCCCTGCCTGGCACGCCGCCCGCGAACCGCTGCCCCCGGTCGTGTCGGAGTAAGCCTTCCTCGGGCGCCTGCCGTAGCGCAGGCTCGGCGTTGCCGGGGAGCTCCTCGCTCTGACGAATGGGAGTGTCTAATATCAACGCCCCTGTCTCATATTCGGTGGTGACGGAGGGTTGCCAAGGTCGTTGACATTTACATGCGAGATGTCAACGAGCTTGTAGATGTGGTGTTCTCGGGGCTGTTGCCGCTGGTCATCGTGGACGTGACCGACGAAGGCGGGCGGATCCTGGTGCGAGCACGGACACCGGCGGACATGGTGCCGTGCCCGAGCAGCGGGGCGCCGTCCGGGCGGGTGCATGGCTTCACCTGCGGACGGTGGCCGACGTACCGGTGGACGGGCGACGGGTAGTAGTCCGTGTGCGGGTGCGGCGGCTGGTGTGTCCCACGCGATGCTGTCGGCACACCTTCCGTGAGCAGGTGCCTGGGGTGCTGAAGCGATACCAGCGACGCACGGCCCGTCTGACCAGGCAAGTCAAGGCCGTGGTCAAGGAGTTAGCGGGCCGGGCCGGGGCTCGTTTGCTGGCAATACTTGCGGTGGGCGTCTCGCGGCACACCGCCCTGCGGACCCTGCTGCGTATCCCACTGCCCACCGGGCGAATACCCCGAGTGATCGGCGTCGACGACTTCGCTCTGCGCCGGCGCCACCGCTATGCCACCGTGATCATCGATGCCGAGACCCACGAGCGGATCGACGTGCTGCCCGACCACACGGCCGACACCCTGGAAGCATGGTTACGCGCTCATCCGGGCGTCGAGGTCGTCTGCCGCGACGGCTCCGCGACTTACGCCGAGGCCATCCGTCGTGCTCTGCCCGACGCGGTGCAGGTTGGTGATCGCTGGCATTTGTGGCACAACCTGTGCGAAGCCGCGCTGAGCGAGGTCAAGGCGCACAGCACCTGCTGGGCCACCGTCCTGGACGCGCCCCTCTACGACGGCCCCCGTGCACAGACCACCCTGGAACGCTGGCACCAGATCCACGACCGGCCTGGACGACGTGCTGATGCTGGTCTGCGACGGGCTCAAGGGTCTGCCTGAGGCTGTGGAGACCGTCTGGCCCCGCACGATTGTCCAGACGTGCGTGGTTCACCTGCTGCGCAACTCGTTCCGTTACGCGGCCCGCCAGGACTGGGACAAGGTCGCCAAAGCGCTCAAGCCCGTTTACACCGCCCCGAGCGAGGACGCGGCGACGGAGCGGTTCCTGGAGTTCCAGGACTCCTGGGGGACGAAGTATCCGGCGATCGTGAAGCTGTGGTCCGACGCCTGGGCCGAGTTCGTACCCTTCCTCTCCTTCGACGTCGAGATCCGCAAGGTCATCTGCAGCACGAACGCGATCGAGAGCGTCAACGCCCGCATCCGCAGGGCCGTCCGCGCCCGCGGGCACTTTCCCAACGAGGCCGCCGCTCTGAAATGCATCTACATGGCGCTGATGAGCCTGGACCCGACCGGCAAGGGCCGCAAGAGGTGGACCATGCGCTGGAAGGCGCCCCTGAACGCCTTCCAGATCGCCTTCGAAGGCCGCCTGACCCCGAGCAACAACTGACATCTCAACAACCAAGATCAGCCGTTAAGTTGACACACCCGGAGCGTGAGCGCAGCCCGGGCCCTGCGCGCCGCGCAGGTGGCTCTGTCGGTGAGTCGTGATGTCGTTTGTCGTTGAGCGTGGATGGCACCGTCGTGTCGGCGAAGTCGAAGTCGCTGAGTTTTAACGGCACTTGGGGCCTTGTGGTGGGACGATGGCTGTGCTTCTCCCGCTGGGGGCACCGATGTGCATGTCGAAATCCAAGGCCGATCTGTACGCGGCGATCCGCCGGACAGCGCGTCACAGAGCACGAGTTGAGGAGTGAAGCGATGCAGTACACCCGTCTCGGCGGCTCCGGCCTCATCGTGTCCCGGATCGGCCTCGGCATGATGAGTTACGGCAACACCAGCCGCCGTGCCTGGCATCTCGCCGAAGAGGAGGCCGAGCCGATCGTGCGGCACGCGGTGGAGGCGGGCGTGACCCTGTTCGACACCGCCGACATGTACGACCGCGGCGCCAGCGAGGAGGTCACCGGGCGGCTGCTCGCCAAGCTGTTCGACGACCGCGACGACTACGTGCTGGCCACCAAGGTGTACTACCCGATGAGCGAGAAGCCCGGCGCCCGCGGGCTGTCGCGCAAGCACATCCTCGCCTCCGTGGACACCTCCCTGCGCCGTCTCGGCACCGACCACATCGACCTCTACCAGATCCACCGCTGGGATGACGAGACGCCCATCGAGGAGACCATGGAGGCGCTCGATGCCGTCGTACGGGCCGGGAAGGTCCGTTACCTCGGCGCATCGAGCATGTACGCATGGCAGTTCGCTAAGGCGCAGTACACCGCCGCACTCGCCGGCGGCACACGCTTCGCGGCCATGCAGAACCACTACAACCTCATCTACCGCGAAGAAGAACGGGAGATGATCCCCCTCTGCCTCGGCCAAGGGGTCGGCATCCTGCCCTACAGCCCGCTCGCACGCGGACTCCTCGCGGGCAGCCGGGCACGCGGCGGCGAGCACACCACCACGCGCAGTGGCACCGACCCGCTCGCCGACACCCTCTACACGGAAGCCGACTTCGACATCATCGACACGCTCCGCACCGTCGCCTCCGAACTCGGCCTGCCACCCGCGCAGACTGCCCTCGCCTGGCTGCTGGGCAAGGAAGGTGTCAGCGCCCCGATCGTCGGTGCGACCAGGCTCACCCACCTCCAAGACGCCGTCGCAGCGCTCGATGTCACGCTCTCCCCGGAACAGGTGGAGCGCCTGGAAGCGGACTACCGACCGCACCCGGTGGCAGGACCCCAGTAGCCGGCCTTGCGCCACCAACGTCCGGATGTTCCGTCGGACTTCGTAGCCGTACTGCGGCGCTCCTCGGCACTGGTCGGCGACGCATGAGTCGTGCTGTTCTCGGCTTGCGCCCCGAACAGGCAGCCACAGTCTGACCCCACCCCCGGCGCTTCGCGCCGGGGAATGCTCTCCAACGACCGTCCGATGAGCTGTCCGCGCACCCGAGCGACATCGAAACTCACCGACATTCACAGGCCCACCGGCCCGCGGATGACATCTGAACTCATCGACAAACGACATCGCTACTCGCGTACGTAGCCACGCAGGGCCCAACATGGGGGCCGGCAGCGCGGGTTCGGCCACTTCGTACGGCATCGTGGCCGGTCAGCGATGGCGTACCGGCTCGGCGGGAAGATCGCTGGGTATAGTGCAGGCGTTTCGGGGAACCGGCGACCCGGAGTCGGCCGACCTCACGCGCCACCTCGCGTTCATCGGCATCCGGGACCCTGGCGGAGCCCCGGTGACCCATATCGCTGAGGAGGCCGTCCCATGGAACCCGTCACGCTGATCACCGGTGGCTCGACCGGAATCGGCGCCGCCACCGCCCGCGCCCTGCTCAAGCAGGGCCACCGCGTGGCCGTCACCGGACGTGACGCAGACAAGCTGGCCGCCTTCGCCGCTTCGGCCGGAGCGGGCGAGCGGCTGCTGACGATCACCGGCGACACCAGCGACGAGCACGATGTCGCCTCCGCCGTGCGCCGCGTGGTGGACGCGTGGGGCCGGCTGGACAACGTCATCGCCAACGCCGGTTTCTCACTGCCCGGCAACCTGGAGAGCCACGCCCCCGAGGACATGCGCGCCATGGTCCTCACCAACGTCCTGGGCCCGGCCCTGCTGGTGCGGGAGACCCTGCCGCACCTCAGGGAGTCCAAGGGCCGGATCGTGATCATCGGTTCGGTCGCCGGGGTGCGCAACACGCCTGGCAACCTGTACTCGGTCACCAAGTGGGCCGCGCACGCGCTGGCCGAGAACACCCGGCTGCTGGTCGGCAAGGACGGAGTCGGCGTGACCGTCGTCGCCCCCGGGGTGGTGGACACCCCGTTCTGGGACGAGCGCGGCGGCACCCCCGAGGCGACGCCGACGATGACCGCCGAGCAGATCGCGGACACGATCGTCTTCGCCGTCAACCAGCCCGCGGGCGTGGACATCAACCACATCACCATGCGGCCGACCGGGCAGCTCGGCTGACGCCGCGCTCCCAACGACCGTACGATAAGGCGCCTTGGGCCCCCGCCGCATACCACGCGGTGCGGGCCGAAGGCGCCTTCGGGCGTCCGGATGGACGCGCGGTGACACGGCCACAGCACGCAGCACTCACGCCATGAGGGGCGGCCGCAGCGGGCCGCCAAAACCCGGATCAGGCCGCCCCGACCGCCGGTCAAGACGAGCAGGAGCAGACCGTGCGTCCAGCGCCCGCCCGGAAAGGCGGGGCGGCCGGCGCGGCCGGTGCGGGCACCGGGCGGGGATGAGGGCGCCGGGTGGGGATGAGGGCGCCGGGTGGGGATGAGGGCGCCGTCGACCAGCACGACCACGCCCCCCTGCCGGGCGATCCTCTTCCATGCCCGGTCCAGGCGCTCCGCGCGGGCAGCGGGCAGGTGCACCACTTCCAGCAGCCGGCCGCGCACGACCTGGACGGACACCTCATCGGGTGTGGCTCTCCCTGAGTGAGATCGCCGCGTGGGTTGTTGCTGCCAGGGATCGTTTGCCGGATCGTCGTGTCCAGGGTTCGGGGCGGGGAGGCGGCGATGGTGTCGTGGGTGGAGGAACTGGAACGGCGGGAGACTGCTGTACGGGACCGGATCCCTGAACTGCGTGGACAAATCGAGGAGTTGACGGACCTTTTGATCGAGCAGGAAGGAGTGGTGTCGCGGCTGGAAATCACGCGGGAGACAATGAGTGAGATCTTCACCGCCCCTCACCGACATTCAAACCGTCTTGAACGATCAAGCGAGCCGGCCCAGTTACATCGGCGCCGATAGCGCCGACGTGAACCGCCCCAGCCGGGCGACGCCAGCCAGCGCCGCCACCCTCAGGCCCTTATCTGTCATGGTCTGAGCGATGCGCAGCGCCTCGTTGGCATCAACAGCCCTGACCGCCACCACGAGTGCACCCAGTGCCATCTCCTTCCATACTCCGTCGAAGGTCTGGTCATTGCTGCTGATGGTCTGGGCGACGCGCTCGGCATCAGCCGCGATACGCAGCGCCTCACCGGCATCAACAGCCGCCACCACCCCCGCGACGCCGAGACCGGTACACGCCAGCAGCGCAACCAGGAAACGGTCCCGGGCCCTGGCAGCCAGGGCGATCATCCGGCGGATCTGCTCATCGCTGAGGTCTTCAGAGCCAGGTTCGGTGATCTGAAAGCGGAACATGGCCGCCCGTACCTGGCGCCGCCGGCCCAACTCGCCGGTGTCACAGCCGGGCGGGGTGAAGCGCAGCAGCTTCGGCTCCGACAGCAGTGCCGTCGTGTCGGCCGGCACCCAGCCGTGCACAGCGGCGAACCGCAGGAACTCCCCCACCACCGTCATGATCGCGTTCGCCGTCCCCCGCGAGCGGTACCGGACCGGACCGCACCTGGCCGGCGCGGGGCGAGACGGGGCCCGTCCGCGCAGTGCGCGGACGGGCCCCGTGCGCGGTGTCGGCACCGTGAAGGTGGTGCCGCTCTCCCCGCCAGGCACGAAACCTGCCCCGGGACCAAAAGCCAGCCACCGGGCCAAAGTGCTCAGTTGATGTCGGATGTTGGTGTGGCGTCCACCTTGGTCAGCTGGGTGCCGATGGAGTAGACGGCAGGCTTGCCGTTGGCGGAGATGACGCCGAGCTCGGTCTGTGCGTAGTGGCGGACAATCTTGTACATCTGCGCGTCCGGGTTGTGCTTGACGAACGGCTTGTCCGATTCGCCGAGGTTGATATAGGAGTGCAGGTCCTTGGCGAGGAAGGTCTCATCGACGGCGCTGTCGGACAGCACAAGGGCGCCACCGTCAGCGGTCTTCGCGGCGAAGACGTCCCCGGCGTGGGGGGCGGTCTTTTTGAAGTCGACCCAGGCGTGGCCGCCCAGGTTGTTTTCCCGCTCGGTGTACCAGGACCTGCCGGTGCGTCGGGCTGGGGTGTCGGCGAGCGGGGTGTTGCGGCCGCCTGTCACCCACAGATCGGTGACCAGTTCCGGCAGCTGCGCGGGCGCCGTCTTACCGATCTTGGTGTCGGGGGCGACGGCCTTCATCAGCCCGGCCTTGTCGAGGGCGATGTGCGGCACCTTGGCCACCTCAGTCCCTTCGAAGTCGCGGGCAACGACCATCCGCCAGCCGTCACCGGAGCGCTGGAAAACGAGGAACCTGACGTCCTTTGACCACAGCTTGCCCGGCTTGCCGTGGGTGAGGTGCGCGCCTTGGGTGCGCACCAGGAACCAGTCGGCCTTCGAGGAAGCGGGCGGGATGTAGAAGGTGCGGTTGACGTACACGAACGGAGCGAGATTGTCCGCGACGTCGCTCTCGTCGAGGGCGGGAATCTGCGTGAAGTACGCCTGGTCCATCGCGAGGACAGCGCCGTCTTCCGCCCTCGCCATGAGTGAGGCGGAACGCTTGGCGTTGGCCTGGTTGTTGGCCTTCTGGTAGGCGTCCACCGTCGTGTTCGCCTCGGCCTTGGTGAGCAACGGCCTCTCGGCCGTCGCAGCGCCCGAGCCCTCGGAGGCGGTGTCGGCGGTGGAACATCCGGTCAAGGAAGTTGCGACTGAAAATACGGCCGCGGCGAACACGCCGATGCGCGTGGCACGGGTTATGTGAGCAGAGCGGGCCGAGTGGGCCATGGCAAGTATCCCCGTTTTCTCGAGTGGTTTCAGCGACCGCCCTGCGCAGCGCGCACGAGACGATCAACGCGCCAGGGTATCGACACGCACCCAGGCGGCAACTCCCGCCCCATCCGGGACCGGACCGTAGCGTTCCGGACGGGGCTGAAAACAGGCCTTTGGTGTCCACCAGCCCTGGGCGTTTGACGTGCACCTCGCCTGACGATGCATCGATTCCGGGCTCGGTCCATGAACAGTGATCCGTGACCGTTGTGCGAACGCCTTCGCAAAGCACGCTTTGCCGCAACCGTGGCCAGCCCTGCTCATTCGGGGTTCAGGAACACGCTCAGCGCGCGAGGATGACCTCGCCCCGGCTGTCCGGGCACGCGCGGAGAATCTCGGTGAGCTCGGCCCGCTCGGCGGGATCGATCGCCAGGCCCCAGCGGGTTTTCACGGCCACCCAGTCGGTGGCGTAGGTGCAGCGGTAGCCGGCTGCGGGCGGCTGCCAGGTGGAAGGGTCCTGATCTGCCTTCGAGCGGTTGCTGGCGGCGGAGACCGCGATTACTGACCTCTTCGGGGTGTTGTCGGGTGGTGGGTGAGGCTGAAGCCGGTGCCTGCGAGGCAGCCGTCGATGAGTTCGGGATGACGCTGGATGCGACGCAGTCCGCGGCGTAAGACGCGTTCGAGGTGTTCGTGATCCGTGAAGGCGACGTTGGCCAGCGGGCCGCGTCGCAGCAGTGACCACACCCCACCCACCGGATTCAGATCCGGTGCATAGGAGGGGAGTTGCACGATGGTGAGCCAGTCATGGTCAGCGGCGTACTGGCGCATGCCGGCAGCCCGGTGGGTGTTGAGATTGTCCCAGATCAAGACGATCGGGGCGCCGAGCTGCAGGTGGGCGCGCACGACCAGGTCGCGGTAGTCGCTCCAGGCGAAGCTCTTGCGCCCGGAACCGGGATGCTTGCGGTGACGGTAGGGCAGGTAGATCAGCCGCGATGTCTCGCCGGGCTTGTAGCAGCACAGGGCTGCGATCGAGAAGCGGCGCCAGGAACGGCCCCGCACCCGCACCACCGGCGTGTGCCCACGCAGGCTCCATGTGCGGGCGACGGACGGTGTCATCGAGAACCCGGCCTCATCCTCGAACACCACATAGGCCCCGAGCGCCGCCGCAGTCATTCCACCTGCGGCCACACCTCCTTCTTCCACAACCCCACCGCGTCCTCATCACGCTCCAGCGCCCGGCGAGCGGGCGACTGCCAGGACCAGCCGTGCCGGTGCAGCAGCCGCCACACCGCCGCCGACGAACACTCCAGCTCGAACTTCCACCAGATCAGCGCCCGGATCCTGGCCAGCGTCCAGCGCTGGTCCTCCCAGCCGTGAACGGCCGGACCCCGCGCCAACTCCCGTTCCAGTTCGGCGAACCGCTCATCGGACAACTTCGGCACCTTCGCAGGCCCCGCCGACGCCAGGTCATCCATACCGCCCGCCCGCCAGACACGCCGCCACCGCTCCACCGACCGTTCACTGACCCGCAGATCCTTCGCGATCACCGCGTTCTTCTCGCCCCGCACGAACCGCTCACCGGCCTCGAAGCGGATCCGCTCTCGAGCTTGCTGCCGCTCGGCGGTCAACCCGCCACCCTGCGCGTACCGCATACCACCGGCCTACCGCAGGGATCACCACCCGTCACCCCCTCCGACAACACCCCGAAGAGATCAGTAGACACTCCCGCCCCGGATGTGGAGCATGATCGAGTCCACCGGATCTTCCGACCCGATGTTGAGTTCGACGGACCAAGTCGGGCCGGAAAGCTCGCCCCAGGCTGGGTCCGAGAGGTCAGCTTCGGGGCAAGCCTGAGTGACAGCTGCGCGTACGTCGTCGCGCCGGCCGAGCGGGTCCGGGGTGTAGTCGGCGGGGATCTCGTGCACAGAGGTGACGTCGGCGGGTAGACGCATGAGAACGACGTCCCAGCTCATAGTGACCTTCCGGGTAGGACGGGTGCGGGTCGGGGTGGGTCAGATCAGGCTGAGCTGTTCTCCCGATGGCTGTGGCAGGAGCACGTTCTGCAGGCGGCGGATGTTCGCGCGCCAGGGCCCGCCATCCGACTCGGCCCATAGGTCCATCAGTTCGGACGGTTCGGTCATGATGCGGTCGAGGGCCTGAAGGGCGAGATCGCGCAGGCCAGTGAGATCCGGGAGGGGCTCTTCCGGCCCATAAATTCGATCGGCCGGCTCACCCCCGGGGCACTGCGCCGCGACGAGCGCGGTCGCGGCTACGGCTACCTCGGATTCGGTTGCTTCGAGGTAAGCCGCGGTGTCGATCACACGTGTGAGAGCACTGCGGACGATGCCCTCACGTTCGCCTGCAGTTACCTCATCAAGGTCACCGCCGAAGTCCGCTGCGGTGTCGTTGTCGAAGGGGCCGACGTCCCAAGTGCCCATGGTCTCTCCTGATCACGATGTTGACCGGGGCATCCTGGCAGAGGCCACTGACAGAAGCCGTGCAGTCCAGAGCGGGGTTTCAGCCGCATGTGACTGGTCGAGACAGATGTCACCTGGCCTCGATATCCGTCACCCGCGTCAGCTCGGCGGGCTGCCATCATGAGCCGGGACACGATAGGTGGAACCTGGCCAGGCATGTTGGAACTACTAGAGACGTGTCGCAGTCCGGACAAGGTCGGCGACTGCTCTGGACCGGCTGTGCGGGGGCCAGGCAATGACGGTGGTAACTGCTGGCGCGTCCAGCACGGGCACGGCGGCGAGGTCATCGTGCAGCTGGGCTCGGCACGACTCCGGTGCGACCGCGCACGCGCGGCCGAGCGCGACGAGCTGCAGCAACTGTGCTTGGTCGCGGACTTGTGGGCCGGGGCCGGGCGGGTAGGTGCCGTCGGAGTCGGGCCAGAGTGGCAGGGGCAGGCCAGGCAGGGCGGTGATGTCGGCCATGTGCACATGGGCGCGGACGGTGAGCGGGTGCCCGGCCGGCAGGACCACAACCTGGCCCTCCGTGCTGAGTTCTTCGGTGTGGAACCCGGCTGTCGAGTCGAACGGCCGGTGCAGCAGCGCCACGTCGGCCCGGCCCTCGCGCAGGAGTCGTTGCTGCTCGGCAGGGCCGCACAGGATTACGTCGACGGGGACCGCGCCGGGTTCGGCGGCGTACGCGTCGAGCAGTTTGGCCAGCAGTTCTCTGGACGCGCTGGCCTTCGTGACCAGTGCCAGGCCGGGACGGCCGGTCGCGGAAAGGCCTGCGCGGCGGGTCCGGCGCTCGGCGGCCTCGACCGCGTCGAGGGCCGCCCGGCCCTCGGCCAACAGCACCGAGCCGGCCGCGGTCAGCGTGACGGCGCGGCTGGTCCGATCCAGCAGTGCTGCCCCGAGCCGGCGTTCGAGCTGCTGGATCGCCCGTGACAGAGGCGGCTGCGCGATCCCGAGCCGCTGCGCGGCCCGCCCGAAGTGCAGCTCCTCAGCGACAGCGACGAAATATCGCAGTTCCCGGGTCTCCATGCCGCCACGGTACTCCGGATCAATACCCTGACGGTATCGCTGCCTACCCGATCGGTCTTGGACCCCCGCCGGGATCCGAGAGCAGCATGGTCCCCATGAGCGAACGAACGATTGCGCTGGTCACCGGCGCGAACAAGGGAATCGGCTACGAGATCGCCATGGGCCTGGGCGCCCTCGGCTGGAGCGTCGGCGTCGGCGCCCGAGACGATCAGCGCCGTGAGGCAGCGGTGGAGCAACTGCGCGCGGCCGGCGTCGACGCGTTCGGCGTACCGCTGGACGTGACCGACGACGCGAGCGCCACCGCCGCCGCACAGCTGATCGAGGAACAGGCGGGGCGCCTCGACGTGCTCGTCAACAACGCCGCCATCACCGGCGGCATGCCACAGGAGCCCACCCGGGTCGATCCCGCCACCATCCGGACGGTCGTGGAGACCAACGTGATCGGCGTCATCCGCGTCACCAACGCGATGATGCCGCTGCTGCGCCGCTCTGCCTCACCGCGGATCGTGAACATGTCCAGCAGTGTCGGCTCCCTCACCCGGCAGTCAGGAACCGCTGCTGAGCAGATGACGGGTCCGGTGGCCGTGGCGTACGCGCCGTCGAAGACGTTCCTGAACGCCGTCACCCTCCAGTACGCCCGGGAGCTGAGCGGCACGAACATCCTGATCAATGCCGGCTGCCCCGGCTATGTCGCGACCGACCTCAACGGCTTCCGCGGCGTGCGTACCCCCGAACAGGGCGCAGCGATCGCCATCAAACTGGCGACCCTGCCGGACGACGGCCCGACCGGCAGGTTCTTCCAAGACGCTGGCGTAGTCCCCTGGTGATGTACACGGCGGTCATCGGCCGCCGGGTGAGGCGGCTTCGCCCGCGCGTCTCGAACCGGTATATCGACGCGGGTTCCAACATGAATGGCAATTCACCGCAGGTTGCAAGCAGTGTGACTATGTGGTTCCAACAAGCGTGACCTGCGGGGTCCGAATCGCAAGGTCACCACACCCTCATGGTTCCAACTACCGCGTCCCGTCACACATCATGCTCAGATGGCCCACGACATAGTGTTCTTCCTCGCCGCCGACGACGAGACCGCTGCTGCGACGCGCCTGCGGGGACCTGGTGAGGCCTTTGAGTCAGTGACCTGCCGTTTCATTGAGCCGGACAGTGCCATCGCCGAATGGGACATGTACTTCGAGGAGCCTTCGGCCGAGGCCCCGCCGGTTGAGCAGCTCCTTGGGTGGGCGTGGCCGGAGTGGGTCACTGCCCCCTTGAACGACGGCGTTGAGGTGTTCGCTCTGCCGCAGCGGTTGACCGGGGCGCTGGCCAACGCGAGCTCCGCCGAGCTGGAAGAGCTTGCAGGCCGCTGGACCACGCGGGTCCGGTCTGAGGACGGGGACGACATGACCGACGATGATCTACTGGCGGTCCTGCAGGGAGTTGTCCGGCTTGCGGCGTCTGCGGTGGACACGGGTGGCGGCCTCTACAGCTGGAGCTCCTGACCATTCTCCTGCGAGGGACGCTCGTTTTTGAGGCCGCTGCATGCCAAGAGCTCGGTCCCGGTGGAGTCGAAGTACAGGGTGAAGAACCAAGATCGGTCTGCTGCGACGATGTTGCCGGTACGCAATTGCTCGTCGCGGTGCCGAGCGCGGAGGATCTCAACGGTCTCGTCGAGGCCGAGGGTCGTCAGGCCAATCTTCAACGACCGCTTCAGCCTTGTCGCAGCGATGCCGACGACCATCCACTGTGGCGGCTGTCCGTCGTAGAGCACTACCTCGCCGCCGGCGGCGATGGCGTCGCGTGCTGCCTTGCAGGCACTGGTTTGCTCTTTGAGCATCACGGTGATGTCGGGCGGACTTGGGCTCTCGTCCTCGGTGGCCATGTGGCGACTGTAGAGACCGAATGCAGGCGTTGCTACAGGATTCGGCGTGACCTGCGCAGGGCTCAGGGACAGAGGCGGTCGTGACAGGTAGAACTGCGGACCGGCAACATGGTGGTCAATCGGTCAACACCAAACCCTGGCTGCAAGATGCCCTCGATGCCCGTGTCGTTCGCGCGGTGGGTGTGTCCCGCGCTGGTCGCGTCTCTTTGAGTTGGATCAGCGCGGGATCCGATGTCCCGTTGAGGAGGGCGTTCGTGTCGCTCTTAGGGGCTGCGGGAGGCCACCCTGAGGTGAGGTGTCGAACCGGCGTGCTGTCAGCCGCAGTTGCAGCCGGATGCGCTCTTGGCCTCGGCGACCGTGCTGTTCGGGTCGTCGGCCTGTTCAGCGGGAGTGCAGCAGGCGGTGACGCCGCAGCAGGAGTCGCTGCCCGTGCTCGCCTCAGCCTTGTTGCTGGTGGTGGGCTTCGTGGCGCGGACGATGGCGGAGTGCATGCCGTCGGCGACCGCGTGGGTGGGGCTGAGTTCGATGTTGGTGAACCCGGCGGCTTCGAGGCCCTGGCGGTACTCGGCGAAGGAGAGGGCTCCGGCGATACAGCCGACGTAGTCGCCGCGCTCGGCACGCTGATCGGGGGTGAGGGTGTCGTCGGCGACGACGTCGGAGATTCCGATCCGGCCGCCGGGCTTGAGGACCCGGATCATCTCGGCGAAGACGGCGGGCTTGTCGGTGGACAGGTTGATGACGCAGTTGGAGATGACGACGTCGATGGTGTTCACGGGCAGCGGGATGGCCTCGATGGTGCCCTTGAGGAACTCGACGTTGGTAGCGCCGGCCTTCTGCTGATTCTCGAGCGCGAGGGCGAGCATCTCCTCGGTCATGTCGAGCCCGTACGCCTTGCCGGTGGGGCCGACGCGGCGAGCGGAAAGCAGTACGTCGATGCCGCCGCCGGAGCCGAGGTCCAGGACGCGTTCGCCTTCGTGGAGGTCGGCCACCGCGGTCGGGTTGCCGCAGCCGAGGGAGGCGGCGAGGGCCTCAGCGGGCAGGGTGTCGCGCTCGTCTTCGGCGTACAGGGTGGAGCCGAAGTTGTCGTCGATCTCGATGGCCTCGGGTCCGCAACAGGCGGTGCCGCCCGCGCCAGTCGACCATTTCCATAAACTATGAATATAAAAATGCTATGCTTCGAGCATGAGTCGTCAAGACACCGCTCCTGGCGCGTCCGCCGCCATCGGGTCAGCCCTCTACGGCCTGGCCACGAGAGCCGCGAGACGCCTGCCCCGGGACATGAGCCTGACGTCCGCCGCCACCCTGGCCACCCTGGACCGGACCGGCCCGCGGCGCATCACCGATCTGGCCGCGGTCGAGGGCGTCACCCAGCCCGCGATGACCGCCCTGGTCCGGGTGATGGAGGAGTCCGGCCTGGTCGAGCGGCGGGGCGACGCGTCCGACAAGCGGGTCACGCTGGTGTGCCTGACCGAGGCCGGCGCCTCCTATGTCCGGACGCGGCGCCAGGCGGGCGTCCACGCGTTCGAGCGGTTGATCGGCGAGCTCACCGGCGACGAGGTCGAGGCGCTGGTGGCGGCCCTTCCGGCGCTGAAGCATCTGACAGAGCTCGAAAGCCAGGACCGCGAAGGGCCGAAGCAGTGACCGGGCAGCCGGTCGGCGGGGTCGCGGTGAAGGCGTTCCCGGCGGCGCGTTCCGAGGCGCGGCTGCTGGTCCCCGCCCTGATGTTCATCGCTCTGGTCGTGGCGGCGGTCGCCAGCCTCGGGACGCCGCTCATCACCAGCGTGGCGACCTCGTTCCACGTCTCGCTCGGCAGCGCGCAGTGGACGCTGACCGTCGCGCTGCTCAGCGGCGCCGTCGCCACGCCGGTCCTGGGCCGGCTCGGAGCCGGCCCGCACCGGCGGCCCACGATCCTCGCCACGCTGGCGGTCGTCGTCGCCGGCAGCGCGCTCACCGTGCTGCCGCTGCCGTTCGCGTGGCTGCTGGCCGGCAGGGCGGCCCAGGGCGTCGGGCTCGGGCTGACGGCGCTGATGATGGGCGTGGCCCGGGACCACCTCCCAGAGGAGCGCAGCGCGGCCGTGATCGCCCTGATCTCGGTGGTCTCGATCATCGGGGCCGGCGTCGGCTACCCGCTGGCCGCACTGCTCGCCGAGCTCGGCGGGGTACGGGCCGCCTACGGCCTCGGCCTGGTCGTCACCGCCGCCGCCCTCCTGACCGCGTGGCGCTCCATGCCCGAAGCCCCCGAAGGCCGCTCCGCCCACGTGGACGTGGCAGGCGCGGTCGTCCTGGCCGCTGCGCTGCTCCTGGTGCTGTTCCTCGCCGGCGAACGGAATCTGTGGAGCCGGCACCTCGCCGTGGCGGCGGGCCTCGCCGTCGTCGCGGTGGTGCTGCTCTGCGTCTGGGCCGTCATCGAGCTGCGCAGCACGACGCCCCTGGTCGATGTGCGGGCGGTGCGGCACCCGGCGGTCGCCGGGGCGAACCTCGCCATGTTCGTCGGCGGGATCGGCATGTACCTCCTGCTCACGCTCATCACCCGGTACGCGCAGACGCCGCACGGCGCCGGCTACGGCTTCGGGCTGACGACCTTCCTCGCCGGGCTGGTCCTCATCCCGTTCTCGGTGCTGGGGTTCGTCGCCGGCAAGCTCACGCCGCGGGTCCGGACGCGGATCGCCGACCCCCTGCTCCTGGCCGGCAGCGCCGTCGTGGTCGGCGGCGGGTTCGCCCTGTTCGCGGCGGCCCGGTCGGACCTGGCCGAAGTGTTCGCGGCGATGGGCGTGCTCGGCTTCGGCGTCGGCGGCTTCTCGGCCGCGATGCCCGGCGTCATCCTGGCCGTCACCCCCAAGAGCGAGACGTCGAGCGCCATGAGCTTCAACTACGTCGTCCGCAGCGTCGGGTACTCCCTGGGCAGCGCCATCGGCGGCCTGATCCTCGCCGTGGGCACCGGCCCCGGCCACCTCTTCCCCGACGACAGCGCCTACACCACCGCGGCGCTGGTCGGCATCGGCGCCATGGCGATCACGACGCTGACAAGCCTCGCTCTCGCCCGCCGACGCTCGTCCGAGACCAACCCGTAAGTCAGATGCACTCATCCCAACACTGGAGGTTCCATGCCCAAGGGCTACTGGGTCAGCGTCTACCGCACCATTTCAGACCCTGAGAAGCTGGCTGCCTACAACAAGCTGGCCGCTCCGGCCGTCAAGGCCGGGGGCGGTCGAACCTTCGCCCGTGGCGGTCGGGTCGTGGCGCATGACGCCGGAATCGCCGAGCGCACCGTCCTGATCGAGTTCGACAGCTTCGAACAGGCCGTCGCGGCGCACGAGAGTGCGGCCTACCAGGAGGCGCTGGTCGCCCTCTCCGACGGCGTCGAGCGCGACTTCCGCATCGTCGAAGGCATCGACTGACCGAGGTCCAGTCGGATCTTCACTGATGTCGGCGTACTAGTGTCCTGCGCCAGTAGTTGATCGTTAGTTGGTGTGTGACTTCTACTGCTGGTGCGTCAGTTCCTCGTCGGGGCCCGAAACTGGAGCCGTTGCTGCTGTCTGATGACGAGCGGGCGGAGTTGGAGCGGTGGACGCGTCGGGCGACATCGGCCCAGGCCCTGGCTTTACGGGCGCGGATCGTGCTGGCGTGTGCGGGGCCGGACGTACCGCCGATTGTCGCGGTCGCCCGAGAGTTGCGGGTGACCGCGGACACCGTCCGCAAGTGGCGGCGGCGCTTCCTCACCGAACGGCTGGACGGACTGGTCGACGAGCCGAGGCCGGGCCGGCCGCCCACCATCAGCGTCGATCAGGTGGAAGCGGTCGTGGTCACGACGTTGGAACAGCTCCCGAAGAACGCCACCCACTGGTCGCGCACGTCGATGGCGCAGCACAGTGGTCTGTCGAAGTCCACGGTCGGCCGGATCTGGCGGCAGTTCCAGCTCAAGCCGCATCTGGCGGACACCTTCAAGCTGTCGACGGACCCGTTGTTCGTGGAGAAGGTCTACGACGTCGTGGGGCTGTACTTCAACCCGCCCGAGGGTGCGGTGGTGCTTTCGGTGGACGAGAAGTCGCAGATCCAGGCCCTGGACCGGTCGCAGCCGGTGCTGCCGATAATGCCGGGCATGCCCGAGCGGCGCACCCACGACTACGTGCGTAACGGCCTGACCACCTTGTTTGCCGCGTTCGATGTCGCCACGGGTGAAGTCATCAGTGCCCTGCACCGCCGGCACCGGGCCGTGGAGTTCAAGAAGTTCCTGATCCGGATCGACAAGGAGGTGCCCGCGCACCTGCAGATCCACCTGATCGTCGACAACTACGGCACCCACAAAACCCCTGCGATCAAGGCCTGGCTGGTCAAACACCCGCGGTTCGAGCTGCACTTCACCCCGACCGGCTCCTCCTGGATCAACCAGGTCGAGCGGTGGTTCGGCTACCTCGCCCACCAGATGATCCGCCGCGGCGCACACAAGAACATCCAGGCCCTCGAAGCCGACATCCGCGCCTGGGTCAAGGACTGGAACGAAGACCCCAAGCCATTCATCTGGACCAAGACCGCCGAAGAGATCCTCGACTCCCTCGCCCGCCTCTGCCGACGGATCTCTGGCGCAGGACACTAGTTCGAGGAGGGGTTGCATGTCGGCGGTGCTCATACCGCTGATCTCGGCGGTGCGGTCGCCGACCTCGACCCGGATGCGGGCATTTTTGTGCCTGTTGACGATGGCGTTGATGCCGGTGCGGAGAGTCAACCAGACGCCGGCGCCGCTGCTGCTGCCGAGCACCACGATGAAGAGCTGGTTGAGGTCAAGGCCGAATTCTGCGCCGTAGGTGGCTTCGGCTCCCTGCCCTTCGAACTGTTCGAGGAGGGCGCGGGCGAGACCGGGCGTGGCGCGTACAGCGACTTGCCCGGTGGACGCCCAGTTGGGGTCGATGCGGAGGCGTAAGACGCCGGGTTCGGCGGGTGGTGGTTCGGGCATTGAGTCGTGGCCACGAGTCATGGGCGGAGAATAGTGCTGGGTTCGCTCGGCGTCTCTACGCCGCCGTAAGGGTTTGGCGCACGATCTGAACCCCGGGCGACGGAACATGGCAGGTCCGCGAGGGTGGCCCGGTGAAGCTGTGGGAGCGGCCGGTTTCCTCGGAACCGGACAGAGCTGCCCGGTGAGGCCGTGGAGTTCGTCGCCCGGCAGGTACCGGCGCGACGAGCAGGAGATGTCGTTCTGTGCCTGCGCATCCTGCAATCGGCCCTTGTCTACGTGAACACCCTCATCCTCCAGGACATCCTCGGCGAACCCGAGTGGGCCGACCTCCTCACGCCCGCCGACCGGCGCGGCCTGACCCCGCTGTTCTGGTCTCACGTGCGCCCGTACGGAACTTTCCGTCTGGACATGAACAAACGCCTGGACTTGGGGCCGTCCGCCGCCGTGCCCCAGCCCCGCACGCCGGCGGACAGCGCCGACCGATGGACGACGCAGACACGATGAAGGAATTTCCGGATCGGCTGTGCGGCTGGCGTGCCCGGCGGACCAGGCCGCAGTAGAGGACTGCAACGTGCCCGGCGCGGCCGGCTGAGGCGGATCATCGCGCGGTACAGGGCAGTACCCCGGGGGCACGTCGGGCGCGGCACCGTCGGCCCACCGGCCGGTCACTAAGCGCCGCTTGTCGGCCTCGGGGAGCTGACGCCATGGCTGGCGCGGCGCATGGCCTCGTACAGTGCGGCGTCCTCCGGCGGGTCCGGTAGCGGGCCGCGGGCAGGGGTGTCCACCATCGCCATCGTCGGCGCCGGCCCCCAGCTCGGTCTCGCCATTGCGCGCACGTTCGGCACCCACGGCTACGGCGTCGCGCTGATCGCCCGTAACCGCGCCAAGCTCGAAAACCTGGCCGGTGAACTGACCGCCGAAGGCACCACCGCCGCCGCGTTCCCCGCCGACGTCCTCGACCGCGACGCGCTCACCCAGGCCCTCAAGGACGCCGCCGCGCACTTCGGCGGCATCGACGTCCTGGAGTACTCCCCGGTCGGCGGCTTCGACTCGACCGTCCTGACCACCCCGAGCGCGACCGAACCCTCGCATGTGCAGCACGAGATGGAGTTTCAGCTCTACGGCGCGATCGCCGCCAGCCAGGCGGTACTGCCCGCCATGCGCGAGGCCGGCGCGGGCACCCTGTTGTTCACCACCGGCGCAGGCTCCATCGACCCCGTGCCGCAGGTCGACAACGTCAACGCTGCTGCCGCGGCCCTGCGCAACTGGGCGATCAACCTGCACAAGGAACTGGACGGCACCGGCGTCCAGGCCGCCCACGTCGGCATCGACGTGTCGATCGGCATGTCGGTCGTCCCCGGGTTCCCCACGGCCAAGCCCGAGGAGATCTCGCCCGTCTACTGGGAGCTGCACACCACCCGCCGCGACCAGGCCGAGCTCGTCTTCAGCGGCTGACACCCCACCGGCCACCCGGCCGCGTGCCTCTCGAACCCTGATCGTGCCGCGGCGTGCTCCGTCGCGGCACGATCGCAGGCTGCCGGCGCAGCAGCAGGTTGGCACCCGCCCATCCGGCCCCGTCGTTTCATAGGCGGTCGCTCGTGAAACACCCGCCCGCCCGGCGGTCCACCTGCGGCGATCATGTTTCATGGGTTGTTGCAAACGACTAGACGTCTGAAACACCCTCATGAAACAGCCCGGGGTCGTGAGCGACGACTTCAAGGGCGCAGAATCGAACAACCGTCCGATGTCCACCTGCGCCGCCCCGGCGGGCTCCCCGTGCCGGACCGAACGCACCGCCAACCTGATACGGCTGGGGCGGACTCAATGTCTGACCAGCCACAAGACCCGGTCCCACGACAGAAAGTGGTACACGACCAGCACACCGGCGAGCATCACGGCGAGAGTGCGGGATCCCGCCGCGTACAACGCCGCCGCACCGCCGAAGAACACAGCCAGCTCCAGCAGGAACCGCAGCGGACCAGGTGTCGCAATCACCGTCCCCCCGGACCGGGATGCATCGTCTGGGGTGGCGAAGACTCCCCACAGCACAGCCACGATCAGTGGAACGGCAACCACGCAGACATACCGTAGGGAACCAGGCACGACAGCCCATGCCCAGAGCCCGAAGCACACCAGAGCCACCAGCTCCAACACGAACCTCACACCGAGAGACAACGGGTGAAAGCCATACCCGGACGACATACGCGCAGTTCCCTCCGTAGCAGTCCCTCCAGGATCACAGACCGCCGCGCGGGACGTTCAAGAACCACCAGATCAGACATCGGACTTCTTCGTCTAGGTGGTGCCTGCGGTCATGCGGCGTACGTGCTGCGCAGTCTCGTGTGCCGCCCGCTCGGCCTGGGCGAGGGCGTTGGCGGCGGACCGGCTGTGCTCCTCGGCTTCCTGCTGTTCGTTCTCGGCTTGCTGGAACTCCTCGCGTGTCTGCCGCAGTTGCTCCTCGATGGCGGACATCCGCTGGCGGGCCTGCTCGGTGCGTTCGCGCGCCCGTTTCAGGTCGGCGTCGACGTCCGCTTGCCGTGCGCGTTCTTCGCGCAGGCGCTGCTCGGCCGCCTCGGCTGCCTCCTTGGCCCGGGCCAGCTGTTCCTGGCGGGCGCGGCGCCGCTCGGCGAGTTCGTCCGTGGAGGCCCGTGCCGGTGGCGGGGGCGCCGGGCGGCTGCGGGTGTCCGGCCTCTCGGCCGCTGGTGCGGTGCCGGGGCGGATTTCCGATGGCGGTGTGAGGGCGTTGACCAGGCGGCCGCCCGCCCACTGGTCGGCTGCGTCCGGATCGGCGAGCACGGCGCGCAGGGTCGCTTCGAGTTCCTGCTGGACCGGCTCCGAGAGCCGGTGCCCGGCGTCGCGGGCGAGCTGGGCGGCCTGCCGGGAGAGGGCGGTGACGACACGGCGGCGCTGCGCGGAAAGATCTTTGAGTCCGCCGGCGTCCAGGGCGTGGTAGGCCTCGCGCAGCGCCTGTCCCAGTTCCAGGAACTGGCGGCTCTCTTTCGGCTGGGAGCGCAGCAGGAGGTTCGCCGCCCAGGCCGCGAGGGTGGGGCGGCGGGCGGCATGGATCCGGCGGGCATCGTCCACCTGGCCGGCTGTTTTCGTGGCGGCGGCCAGCGTCTCCCGTCGGGCGACGAAGTCGGACGGCGGCGTGGTGTAGAGCTCGTCGAGGACGGCTTCCACGTCGTGCCCTCTGCCGTCCCTGCGGCCTTGGCGCGCGTTCAGCGTTTCCACACCTCCGGCCCGCCCTCATGCCACTCGATCCATTCCGACTCGGCGGCATCCAGCTCGTCCCAGCCGGTCAGGCCCGCGTTCTGCAGGAACACGGTGAGGTCATGGAGGCTGTAGGCCGTGCCGAGCATCTGATCGTCGATGCACACCCTGCGGCCGCCCGTCCCTGATGGCGGGTAGACGATCACGCGGCGCTCCGACATGGCACCAGCCTCACGCGCGCCTCACCGCCCCGCATCCCGGCCGGGCACGGTTTCTGATCTCGCCTCGCCTGCCCAGGCACGAGAACGGATCTGGCGCCCTGTGACAGAGCACGGTTGTTTGCGAGAGATGGCAAGGAGCGTGCTGGTCACGAGCTTCGGGGAGCGCGATGGTTCGCGAGGGCGGAGCACGACAGGTTGCGAGTTCAGCGCAAGGAACGTCACTGAAGGTGATCGGCCTGTCCCGGCGACCCGGATTCAGGAGTCATGGGCGCAGAGCCTGACGCGGTGTCGCTGAAGGTCGACTTCCGCAACCCGCACCGTGATCTGGTTGCCCTCGCTCACGAGCTGGTCTGGGCTTTCGACTGGCGAGTCGGTCATCTCGGAGACGTGCAGAAGCCCCTCGATGCCGGGGGCGAGTCGCACGAACACACCGAACGGGACGATCTTCGTGACAGTCCCGTTGAGGACATGACCTGTTCGATCAGCGAACCGCACGAGGGGGTTTTCCAGGAGAGCCTTCAAGGAGATCGTGACCTGGCCATTACGCGTCTCAGACATGATCACCTCACCGGTGATCCGCTGGCCTGCCTCGACTGCATCTGAGGGGTGATTGATCCAGGACCACGTCAGGTCGGGCACGCGAATGAACCCAGTGCAGAGCCCTTGGGGCTCGCCGTCAAGATGAACGAAGACCCCGAAGTTGTGAACCCCTGACACGGTCCCGGAGACGATCTGCCCAGGCTGAATGGCCACCAGGAAGGCGCGTAGCTCAGGATTCTCGCAGGCACGGGCCGAGAGGTTCAGCTGCCCTCGCCAGCGTCCGATCTCCTCGGCTTCGATCTGCTGGCCCACCTTGAAGACCTCAGACGGGTGGTCGGCGCCATGGATCGACACCTCATGGTGGGGAATGCGGCCGACTTCGCTGTCCTCCTCGCCCGACTCCCCGAGGAGAACAAGGACGTCTGCTCCGTCGAACCCTGCGACCGTCACGCTCCTCACGGGACCCGGCCGGAGCCTATTGATCAGAGACTGCAGACGAGGATCGGGGACGGACTCGGACATGGGCGGAGCCTAACTTCCGCACGGACCTTCCAAGGCGGGTTTCCAGCGGCCATCCCGTGACCCGGTATTACGGAGTGCGATGGCCGTACGACTCGCAGGTTGGCGTGCTCCACTCGCAATCTGTCGTGCTCCGTCACAGCCGTGAACCGGCTGGTCTTGACACGCCCAGGCGCCCCATTCGAACATCTACTCGAATTCCGGGTTATGGTGGATACCTAAAGAGACACAGGTCAGGTAGGGGGTACGGGAGGTGCGGGCGGTGGATTTACTCATCTGCACACCGCGTCCGGCTACTCGGCCCGGTTCGGCGCATCCCTGCCCGATGCCCTCGTACGACGAGCTGCCGAACGCGGCATGACGACGCTCGCGCTGACCGACCGGGACACCGTCGCCGGAACAGTCCGCTTCGCCAAAGCAGCCGCGGCCGCCGGGATACGGCCCCTCTTCGGGGTGGACGCCGCGGTCGCCCCGCTCCAGCCCCCGGCACCGCGGCGCGCACGGGGCCGTACACCGGTCCGCGGCGGCGCGCACGTGGCGGAGGCGCCACTGCGCGTCACGCTGCTGGCGCAGAGCGCGGCCGGGTGGGCGCGGCTGTGCCGTCTGGTGTCCGCCGCGCACGCCCAGGCCGACGGCTGGGTGCCGGTCGTGTCCTGGCCGGTGCTGCGCGAGTATGCGGACCAGGACCTGGTGGTGCTGCTCGGATCCTCTTCCGAGCCGGTGCGGGCGCTGTCGTCCGGGCGTCCGGACCTCGCCGAAGGGCTGCTTCGGCCGTGGCAGGAGCTGGCCGGGCCGCGCCTGCGGCTGGAGGCGGTGTGGCTTGGACGCACGGGCACCGGAGCGGGGTCGCTGCGGCTGGCCGCGCGGACCGTGGGCCTGGCCGACCAGCTCGGAGTGCGGACGGTGCTGACCAACGCCGTCCGCTATGCGGATGCGGACCAGCACCGGCTGGCCGATGTGCTGGATGCCGCGCGGCTGCTGCGGCCGATCGACCGACGGCACCTGGACGGGGGCGAGCGCTGGCTGAAGGACCCGGCTGCCATGGCTGCGGCCGCCGAACGGATCGCGGAAGCGGCCGGCGGCGATCGCGGGCGGGCCGTCGGGCTGCTGGAGGAGACCGAGGCGACGGCGCAGTCCTGCGTCCTCACCCCGGCCGATCTGGGGCTGGGGCGGCCGCACTTTCCCGAGCCGTCCGTCGTGGGAGCCGGAGACGAGCCCGGTTCGGCGATGCGGCTGCTGCGCCGGCGCTGCGAGGCGGGGATGGTCGCGCGCGGCCTGGATACGGACGAGCAGGCCGTGCGGCAGCTGGACTACGAGCTGGAGGTGATCGGCCGCCTGAGGTTCGAGGCGTACTTCCTGGCGGTCGCGCAGGTTGTGGCGGACGTGCGGGCGATGGGGATCCGGGTTGCCGCGCGCGGTTCGGGTGCCGGGAGCATGGTCAACCACAGCCTCTTCGTGGCCACGGCCAACCCTCTCGAACATCATTTGTTGTTCGAACGGTTCCTGAGCGAGCGGCGTACGTCGTTGCCGGACATCGACCTGGACGTGGAGTCCGCCCGGCGTCTGGAGGTCTACGACAAGATCATCGAAAGGTTCGGGCGGGAGCGGGTCGCGGTCACCGGCATGCCCGAGACCTACCGGGCCCGGCACGCCCTGCGCGATACCGGCCTGGCCCTGGGGCTGGCGCCCCAGGTCGTGGACGAGATCGCCAAGTCGTTCCCGCACATCCGCGCGCGTGACATCCGCGGCGCTCTTGCCGAACTGCCGGAACTGCGCGGACTTGCCGCCCGGGCTGGGGAGTTCGGGCCGTTGTGGGAGCTGGCGGAGGGCCTGGACGCGCTGCCGCGCGGCTACGCCATGCACCCGTGCGGCGTGATCCTTTCGGATGTGAGCCTGCTGGACCGGCTGCCGGTGCAGCCGACCCCCGGCGGCTACCCGATGGTGCAGGCCGACAAGGAGGACGTCGATTCTCTGGGGGTCGAGGCTGTTGCCGTGGGGTCTGTCTCACGTTGATGCAGCTCAGCGACCTGGTAGGTGAGTCTATGCATCACGACACCTGTGGTGCTAGGGCCAATGCCGTGACTCTGTTGGTGATCTTGGCGGGGTGGTGACGGCGGTCGCTGGTGGTGGTTGGCTGGTCGGTAGCGGGGCGGCCTCGGTTTAGGGGCGGTGGACGGTGTCGATGCGTCCGGCAAGTTTCCAGCGGATTCCCCCGGTGACGGTCCGGACGGCGTGGGCGGCGTGTCCGAGGGGGACGCCGGTGATGCTGATGCGGGACCGGCTGGATGTGGTGTTCGCCGACGAGGACTTCGCTCATCTGTATCCGGCCGATGGCCGACCGGGTTTCTCGCCAGGGCAGTTGGCGCTGGTGTCGGTGCTGCAGTTCGCGGAGAACCTTTCGGACCGGGCGGCGGCGGATGCGGTGCGCACGAGGATCGACTGGAAGTACGGGCTCGGCCTCGAACTGGACGATCCGGGGTTCGACTATTCGATGCTCAGCGAGTTCCGGGCCCGGTTGGCCGAGGGCGACCGGGCCGATCAACTGCTGCAGTTGATGCTGGACCGCTTGGTGGCGGCCGGGCTGCTCAAGGGGCGGGGCCGACAGCGTACCGACGCCACCCATGTCCTGGCGGCGGTGCGGCGTTTGAGTCGGCTGGAGTTGGCGGGCGAGAGCGTTCGGGCTGCTCTGGAGGAGATCGCCGAGGCCGATCCGGACTGGCTGGTGCCGCTGATCGAGCCCGAGTGGGCCAAGCGGTACGGCCGGAAAGTCGAGATCGGGAAAGTCCCGGGCGGCAAGGTGGCGGTGCGCGAACGCGCCGAGGAGTTCGGCCGGGACGGGCAGAGACTTCTCACCGCGGCCTGGGCGGCCGACGCCCCACCCCGTCTGCAGATGCTGCGGCAGGTGGAGATCCTGCGGCAGGTCTGGATCCACCAGTACTACTGGGATCGCGAGGGGCAGCTGCGCTGGCGGGAGGGCACTGCCCTGCCGCCGGCCTCCCTGCGGTTCGACTCCCCGTATGACACGGACGCGCACTACTGCGTCAAACGTGATGTCGAGTGGAGCGGATACCGGGTTCATTTCACCGAGTCGTGTGATCAGGACCTGCCGCACCTGGTGGTGCACGTGGCCACCACCATTGCTCCCGTCCAGGATGGGCAGTTGACCGAGAAGATCCACGACGACCTCGCGACCCGTCGCCTGGCTCCTGCCGAGCACATCGTGGACACCGCCTACCTCACTCCCGCCCACGTCGAGCGGGCCCAGCGCGTCCACGGCATCACGCTGCTCGGCCCGATCCTCGCCGACAACAGCCGCCAGGCCAAAGCCGGCTCGGGCTTCGACAAGGCGGCCTTCACCATCGACTGGGTCAACGAGCAGGCCATCTGCCCGCGCGGTGCGACCAGTGCGTCCTGGACCAAGCTGAATATCTCCGGCCACACCTATCTTCAGGCCCGCTTCGCCGAGACCGACTGCCGGCCCTGCCCAGACCGTGCCCGGTGCACCTCCTCCGCCACTCGAGCCCGCTCCGTCGCGGTGCTGCCGCGGGCACTGCACGAGATCCAGATGCGCAATCGGCTCGACCAGCAGACCGAGCAGTGGCAACGTCGGTACGCGATCCGCGCCGGCATCGAGGCCACCCTCTCGCAAAACGTCCGAACTCACGGCCTGCGCAGAGCCCGCTATCGAGGCCTGGCCCGCACCCACGTGCAGCACGTCCTGACGGCCATGGCCTGCAACCTCAGCCGCCTCGCAGACTGGAACGACACCGCCCCGTCGGCCCGCCGGGCACCCCGCTTCCGAACTCTCTGCAACACAGCCGGATTCGCGATCACCTGACGCCCGAGATCACCAACAGAGTCATGCCGTTGCGTTAGCTTGCGGGCGTACGCTGAAGTTCAGTGGTCCCGGGGGTGGTTCGGGTGGCTGCAAGCGTCTCTGAGTTATCGGGTTTAGGCCTGCTGACCTGGGTCTATCCGCCAGGTCTGGTGGATCGGGTGGTGGCTGCCTGTGGTCGTGTGGAGCAACGCAAGCGCCTGCTCCCGGCCCGGCTGGTGGTGTATTTCGTGCTGGGGCTGGCCCTGTTCTCGCCCGCTCCGTATCTGGACGTGATGCGGCATCTGGTCGAGGGACTGCGCGGTCTGCGCCTGCTGGGCACCTGGCATGTCCCGGCGAAGTCGTCGCTGTTTCGGGCCCGGCAGCGGCTGGGCCCGGAACCGCTGCGGGTGCTGTTCACCACGACCGCGAAACCGATGGGCACCGAAGCCACCCCGGGCGCCTTCTGGCGCGGACTGCGGCTGCTGGCGGTGGACGGGACCTGCTGGGACGTCGCCGACAGCCCGGCCAATGAGGCTGCCTTCGCACGCCCCGGAAACACCCGCGGCCACGACAAAAGCGCCTTTCCCCAGGTGCGGATGGCCTGCCTGGTGGAGGTCGGCACGCACCTCGTACTGGACGCCGAACTCGCCGGCTGCCGCACCGGGGAAGTGACCTTGGTGAGCCGTCTGCCCCGTTCCTGCGGCCCCGGGCAACTGGTCCTGGCCGACCGCGAGTTCCTCGGTGTGCCGTTGTGGCGGTCCTTCACCGCCACCGGCGCTCAGCTGCTGTGGCGGGTGCCCGCCAACCGGGTCCTGCCCGTCGAGCGGCAGTTGCGGGACGGGTCCTGGCTTTCGCGCATCCACGCCCACACCGATCCGGCCCACACCGACCCGGTCACCGTGCGGGTAATGGCCTACCGGCTGAACGGCACCGGCCATGCTGCCGAGGGCTACCGGCTGGTGACCAGTCTGCTCGACGCCCGCCGCTATCCCGCCCGCCAGCTGGCCGCGCTCTACCAGGAGCGCTGGGAAGTAGAGAGCGTCTTCGCCGAGATCAAGACCCATCAACGCGGAGCCCACGTCGTCCTCAGCAGCAAAACCCCCGACGGCGCCCTGCAGCAGATCTGGGCACACCTGCTGGTCCACCACGCCCTGCGCGAACTGATGGTGAGAACGGCCGCGACCCGGGGCCTGGACCCCGACCGGATTTCCTTCACCGAAACTCTGCGCTCCGCCCGACGCAGTGTGACCGTCACGCCGGGCAGTTTTTCCCCTGACCTCCTGGTCAGAACGCTCGTCCTGCTCCAGCACGACCTACTCGAACGACTCCTGCCGGCCAGACGCCTGCGCAGCCAGCCCCGCGTCATCAAACGCAAGATGTCCAACTACCGGCTCAAACGGGCCGAACACCACACCTGGCCCCAACCCACCCGAACCGGCACCCGAGCAATCACCATTCAACGACCCCAACCCGCAAACCCGTAACGCAACGGCATGACTCTGTTGGTGATCTTGGCGGGGTGGTGACGGCGGTCGCTGGTGGTGGTTGGCTGGTCGGTAGCGGGGCGGCCTCGGTTTAGGGGCGGTGGACGGTGTCGATGCGTCCGGCAAGTTTCCAGCGGATTCCCCCGGTGACGGTCCGGACGGCGTGGGCGGCGTGTCCGAGGGGGACGCCGGTGATGCTGATGCGGGACCGGCTGGATGTGGTGTTCGCCGACGAGGACTTCGCTCATCTGTATCCGGCCGATGGCCGACCGGGTTTCTCGCCAGGGCAGTTGGCGCTGGTGTCGGTGCTGCAGTTCGCGGAGAACCTTTCGGACCGGGCGGCGGCGGATGCGGTGCGCACGAGGATCGACTGGAAGTACGGGCTCGGCCTCGAACTGGACGATCCGGGGTTCGACTATTCGATGCTCAGCGAGTTCCGGGCCCGGTTGGCCGAGGGCGACCGGGCCGATCAACTGCTGCAGTTGATGCTGGACCGCTTGGTGGCGGCCGGGCTGCTCAAGGGGCGGGGCCGACAGCGTACCGACGCCACCCATGTCCTGGCGGCGGTGCGGCGTTTGAGTCGGCTGGAGTTGGCGGGCGAGAGCGTTCGGGCTGCTCTGGAGGAGATCGCCGAGGCCGATCCGGACTGGCTGGTGCCGCTGATCGAGCCCGAGTGGGCCAAGCGGTACGGCCGGAAAGTCGAGATCGGGAAAGTCCCGGGCGGCAAGGTGGCGGTGCGCGAACGCGCCGAGGAGTTCGGCCGGGACGGGCAGAGACTTCTCACCGCGGCCTGGGCGGCCGACGCCCCACCCCGTCTGCAGATGCTGCGGCAGGTGGAGATCCTGCGGCAGGTCTGGATCCACCAGTACTACTGGGATCGCGAGGGGCAGCTGCGCTGGCGGGAGGGCACTGCCCTGCCGCCGGCCTCCCTGCGGTTCGACTCCCCGTATGACACGGACGCGCACTACTGCGTCAAACGTGATGTCGAGTGGAGCGGATACCGGGTTCATTTCACCGAGTCGTGTGATCAGGACCTGCCGCACCTGGTGGTGCACGTGGCCACCACCATTGCTCCCGTCCAGGATGGGCAGTTGACCGAGAAGATCCACGACGACCTCGCGACCCGTCGCCTGGCTCCTGCCGAGCACATCGTGGACACCGCCTACCTCACTCCCGCCCACGTCGAGCGGGCCCAGCGCGTCCACGGCATCACGCTGCTCGGCCCGATCCTCGCCGACAACAGCCGCCAGGCCAAAGCCGGCTCGGGCTTCGACAAGGCGGCCTTCACCATCGACTGGGTCAACGAGCAGGCCATCTGCCCGCGCGGTGCGACCAGTGCGTCCTGGACCAAGCTGAATATCTCCGGCCACACCTATCTTCAGGCCCGCTTCGCCGAGACCGACTGCCGGCCCTGCCCAGACCGTGCCCGGTGCACCTCCTCCGCCACTCGAGCCCGCTCCGTCGCGGTGCTGCCGCGGGCACTGCACGAGATCCAGATGCGCAATCGGCTCGACCAGCAGACCGAGCAGTGGCAACGTCGGTACGCGATCCGCGCCGGCATCGAGGCCACCCTCTCGCAAAACGTCCGAACTCACGGCCTGCGCAGAGCCCGCTATCGAGGCCTGGCCCGCACCCACGTGCAGCACGTCCTGACGGCCATGGCCTGCAACCTCAGCCGCCTCGCAGACTGGAACGACACCGCCCCGTCGGCCCGCCGGGCACCCCGCTTCCGAACTCTCTGCAACACAGCCGGATTCGCGATCACCTGACGCCCGAGATCACCAACAGAGTCACTGCCTCTAGGTCCTCATCACTCCCGGAGGGGTCGCAACGCGAGCGTGTTCATGGTGGGCGGCCTGGTGGTCATCGTCCTCATCAACTCCTGGTGGTCCAGCAGGTGCGACTCGTCGATCACGACCGCGGTGCGTCCGCGTTCGTCGACCTCCGCGGCCAGCGGCGGACGCCTGAACTGACGGGCATTCACCTCGCGCGGTTCCTACTGGACCCGTGCGAGGTACCGGTGGAGGTCACGGAGTACCTGGCGGGTCGGCTGGAGATCGCCGACGCCGGAGCATCACCTGCTGGAACTGGAGCTGGCGGCCGCCGCCGAAGTCCGGCAGACGGCGGCGCAGCCGCTAACTGGGGAACGGCTCACTGGATCAGCTCGATGTGCGGATGGTCCGGGGATACCGGGCAGACGTGCAGCTGCAGATCGTAGCCTCGGGCGAGGTCGAGCATGGTCGGGTTGTGCGGTTCGGGATGGGTGGTGGATGACAGAGAGCGGGCTCGGTCCTCGTCGGGAATCCAGTCGGGATAGTTGGAGTTCCATTCGCCCGAGGCGATGGTCAGCAGCGGATCCATCTCGGTGCCGCATGAGTGGCAGAGCCGGGGTAGGGGATCGGTGAGGCCCCAACGGGTCCATCCACCGACCTTCCAGCCGGGAGCGACGGACATCCTGCCCGTGTAGAGCTCGTTGTAGAAATCCTTCGAGTAGGGCGTGTCAGAGCTGTCCAGCGGGTACGGCGTGTTGTCAAAGCTGTCCAGAGCGGCGCCGGCCGCCTGCCACCTGCGCCAGTCCTCCAGCTGCCGCTGGAGCTCCTTGCCCAGTTCCATGATGTTGGGGTATTCGGTGATCTGCTCCGGCGCGAGCAGGCACGGCTCCGGCAGGTAGCCGGGGAACTGGATCGCGGGCGGCTCGGGGGGGGTGTCGAGGATGTCGGTGACTGTGGCGGCGGACCGCCAGAACAGCGCGGTCTCGGGCTGCGCGGGGTGGTCGAAGGGGCACCACAGCACTTGGAGCAGATCTGCCTCGGCCTGCTTGGGCGGGCGCAGCAAGGGGACGTCGCGTACGTACAACTGGGCCACGGGCAGCATGGCGATCGGGCCCTCGGGCCACGGGCGGCCGGCCTTGATCCGCTCCTCGATCGCCAGCTCCTCGGGCGTGTACCGGGTCCCCGGGGGATCGCCGCCCGGCCGGTTCGCCACCTCTGCCCGGACGCGTCGCCGCTGCCGCACGTCCTCGGGCGAGAGGATCTCGTTCCACCCGTCCCACTCGTGCGGTCCCTCGCAGTGCGGCCACGGCTCGTCGGCGGGCCACAGCAGCGGCCCGCCGACGGAGCTGTCGTACGGCGTGGGCGACCCGGGGCGGGGATGCAGCCGGGTCGCCGTGCGTGCCAGCGAGGCCAGTTGCGGGGCGACCGCGGTGACGTCGACCAGCCGCGGCGGGGTGGTACGGATACGGAGTGCGGCGGCAATGCTCATTGCCCGCTCGGCGCACACCGACCGGATCTCGTCCAGCAGCTCGGGGTAGTGCTCGCCGTACGTGTTCAGCGCATGCCACACCGCGTCCAGTGCTGCTATGAGCGGGGCGGGCTTGGCGGCGGCGAGCACGGCGGGAAGAGCGAAGTGCGGCTGTGAGATCCGTCCCGGGGTGCGCGGCGTAACGGCAAGGGGCACCACGACGACCTTGCGCCCTGTGTCCGCGAACGGCGGCGGGACGTACGGCGGCCACTCCGGAGGTATCGCTTCGAGCACCGTCCTGTCCGGTACACGAGGGTCGGAGCGCAGGGCCTCCCACATCCGGGCCGGGTCGTCGAACGGCGGCGGCAGAGGGCGTCCCTCTGCCGACTCCGAGAGCGCCTGGGCGACCCACGGCACATCGGTCAGGCCCGCAGCCTCGCAGGCCCGCCTCGCGGCCAGCAATGCCACTGCACGCTGGACCTCGGGACCCACGACATCGAGGGCGTGCACCAGGTCGCTGTCGAAGCGGAGCAGACCGAGGACGTTGCTCTCGCGGCCACCGCGCAGCCTCTCGCTCGGCAGCCGCCCGCCCCACTCCCACTCCTCGTGGTGCAGGCGGCGCCCCTCGGCGGCTTGTTCGGCCCGCTCCTCGGCGGCCCGTTGGAACACCTGGCGAGTCAGGCGTTCGGCCTCGGCGAGCTGCTCGGGCGTACGCGCCGTCCGGCGCACGTTCCAGTGCAGGTCCCCGGCCATCCGCGAGGTGTGGCGGATCACCTCGTCCGGGCGGGGTGGGGCAGGCCAGAACTGCAGGAGGTAGCTGTCCGCCCGGGACTCCCCGGCCACTCTGGTGGAGAGTTCCCGTCCCTCGTCCATCCCCCGGGCGCAGTACCGGACCCGGTAGTCGGTTCGGGCGAGACCCAGGTCCCACGCGGCCTCGCCGTCCCCCTGCACCAAACTTGTGCGTTCCGACTCGGGGCGGAAGGACACCTCCATCACGTCATCCCAGACCGGGTCCAGCACAGGGGCTGCGTCGTGGACTTCCACGACAAAGCCGACGTCGCCCGCGTACAGCCCGGTGGACAGGACGATCACACCTGGGACCGCAGCCCCGCACAACCCCCCGATCTGGTAAGCGAGCGCCTTGGCGAGGTCAGGTCTGGCGCTGTCCGGATCGCTCTCGACGTAGATCTGACGATCGTGAACACGCACCTCGCCTGCGACCGGCCTACGCACAGCACTCCCCTCGTCGAGGACGGCCTCAAAGCCCCTGTCGGGCAGGCCGTCACGTGCCCCGCATCATGCCGCAGGCCACTGACAACACGGCCGACGACGCCGCGAGGCCGACGGTGACATCGATGATGCGGCCACTGACGCAAGAGGGTGTCGGTCACGATGTGCCGTTTGCGGCCCGGCACCTTCTTGCCGCTGTCGTAACCGCGTGAGGCTGCCGACACCGTCGCGGCGGCCCGCACCGACTGCGCGTCGATGCCCCCGCCGTGGGCCCTGCCTCGCGGCCCTCCCGTTCACGGACTTCCCGCGCAGCCGGTCGTGGAAGTCTGTGATCAGCCCGCGCTCGCGCCAGCGGCGGAAGATGGCGCGGACCCGACCCCAGCCGGGAAAGTCCGCGGGCATCGCCCGCCACGAGATCCCGCCCGTGACCAGGTGACGGATCACGTCCAGCAGCTGCCGGTGACAGTGACCCTCGGGCGATCCACCCTTCCCCAAAGCCAGGCCGGCACCGGCAGCAGAGGCCGGACGGCCGCCCATTCCGCGTCCGACATGTCGGAGGGATACCGGCGTTCCCGGTCCCGGTGGCCGACCGCGTTGCCGTACGCGTGCGCGAGGTGATCACACGATCGTGCAGCCGCGTTGGACGGGAGGCGTTCGGAGGCGCACAACAACGACATCAGGGCCTCCCGGCACTGCTCGGTTGGATTCGCATCCTCGAGCTACCGAAAGGCCCCGTCTTCATACGCGTACGACGGGAAGATCACCCCGGCGAAAAACCTGTTCGACCCGCACGTTCCATGATCGGTTCAGATACGGCTTCTCACTGGCTCCTATACTCCTGGCGTGTTTGATACGCCAAACCTCTTCCACCTTTCGTCCGTGCTCAATCGCCGGTCGATCGCACAGCATGGTCTGGATTGGGCCCGGATGAGGGCCGCACGGGGAATCGCCGGCAGCCGCCGTCCTGAGGTGGAGGGGATCTTCGTCTGTCGGGGCGAGGAGGAAGCAGAGTTCTTCTTTCAGATCAACAACACCGGTGGGCCGGTTGATCTCTGGTCCGTGGACGGCGTCGATGAGGGGTTGCTCCTCGACAACGGCAACGGATTCGTCTACCTGCCCGGCCGCATATCAGCCGCGCGAGTGCGCCTCGTGCGATCAGACGTTCCTCCGCAGCTTGGTTTTTGACTTCGCGCGGCGGTACGGCTGGCGGTAGGCCCACGCGGAATCTGGATGCGAGCTCGGCGAAGGTGTAGTTGCAGCGCAGGTGCGCCAGCCTCGTCAGCGCCTGGCGGCTGCAGGTCAGCCGCCGCAGGGTGCCGATCTGTCGTCGCCGAGCGGCCAACCCCCGCCGCAGCAGCCGCAGCGCAGAAGTGGACAGATGCAGCCCGGATGGGTGGTCAATGAGGTCTTTCGGTGAGGCCACCGATCGGGTGACAGCAACCTTGGCCGCAACGCACAAGGCTCCCATGCCGTTGAGGGAGGTGTTCGAAGTCTCAACTCATCAGCGCAGGAGCCTTGTTGGTCCCTCATCCTGCCGCACTCGACCTGTCCCACGCCCTGGTCGAGTGGGTCACCATGCTCATCGTCACCCGCGAGGGTGACCGACGGTGCAATCTCCCACCGCACCAGCGTGCCCTGGTCGCTCTGGTGTACCTGCGCAAGCACGAGCCGCTCGCACAGATCGCCGCCGGGTTCGGTATCTCGGTCGGCACCGCGCACGCCTACACCAAGGCGGTCATCGATCTGCTGGCCACCCGCGCCCCCGGTCTGCTGCGTGCTCTGCGCGAGGCGAACCCCGAGTACGTTCTGCTCGACGGCACCCTGGCCGAATGCGACCGCCTCGGCGACGGCCGGGCCGACTACTCGGCCAAACACCGCCGCCATGGGGTGAACGTGCAGGTAGTCACCGATCCCCACGGCCGGGTGCTGTGGCTGTCCCCAGCCCTGCCCGGGCGCTCCCACGACCTGGCCGCCGCCCGTGCCCACCGGATCATCAGGATCTGCGAGCGCCAAGGAGTGCCGATCCTGGCCGATCGCGCCTACATCGGTGCCGGCGCGTGGATGACTACACCGGCCAGACGGCCGGCGGGAGGCGAATTGACGCTCACCCAACAGACCGTCAACCGGGCGCTGTCGAGGGCGCGGGCCCCGGTCGAGGGTGGAGTCGCCCGTCTGAAGTCCTGGCGGATCTTCCGCAGAGCGCGGTGCAGCCCGAATCGAATGACGTCAATCGCAGCAGCGGTCCTCACCCTGGAGCGGCAACGCTGAAAGACCTCATTGATCCCTGGCCGTGAGGTGGGTACGGCTGGATGAGTGCGGGGGGGGCACCGACGAAAGTGTCTGACCGGCGTCCTTCTGAACGACGGTGATGCCGATTCCCGCGTTCAAGCTGATCATTGTCGACGGTCGCGTAATTCCCCATGTCGGGTGGTTTGAGCACTTTGTTATTCCCCATACCGAATTCTCCTAATTGGCCATGGGTACCGCGGAGTTCGGGACTGAGGGACCGGGGCATCGCGGAGGTGTGCGGGACGGCTCTCGGCCTGAGGTTCGGAAGGCCGATGGGCAGCCCGGATGGCGAGGAGAACGTTCGTCGTGGTCGATGTCACCGAGATCTATGTCCACTGGTACGCGGGCCGTTCGAAGCGTGAACTGGCCGCGTCGCTGGGGGTGGACCGTAAGACCATCAGGAAGTATTTGGCACCGGCGGAGGCGGCCGGGATGACTCCGGGCGGACCTCCAATGGGCGAGTCGGACTGGGCCAAGCTGATCGGGACCTGGTTCCCCGAGCTTTCCAACTCACGTCTTCGGCAGGTTACTTGGCCGGAGATCGACCGGCACCGCGATTATATCGAGAGCCTGTTGGGGACGGTGACCGTCACCACGATCCATCAGCGGCTGCGGGACGAACACAAGCTGGAAGTGTCGATCTCCGCGTTCCGGCGCTGGGTGCACGCCACGCTGCCCGACAAACTGCGAAGTTCGCAGGTCACTGTCCTGCGTGACGACGTCGAGCCGGGCGAGGAGGCCCAGATCGACTACGGTTTCCTCGGGCAGTGGACCAATCCGCGCACCGGCAAGCGGCACCGAGTCTGGGCGTTCGTGATGGTGCTGCCGTGCTCGCGGCACATGTTCGTCCGCCCCGTCCTACATCTCCACCAGCATTCCTGGACCGAAGCGCACGTCGCGGCCTTCCGCTACTTCGGTGGCGTCCCGCGCCGGCTGGTGCCGGACAACCTCAAGACCGGGGTCGACAAGCCCGATCTCTACGACCCGAAAATCAACAAGGCGTATGCCGAACTCGCCACCCACTACGGGGCGTTGGTGGATCCAGCCCGTGCTCTGAAGCCGAAAGACAAGCCCAGGGTGGAGCGGCCCATGCCCTATATCCGCGACTCGTTCTGGTGCGGGCGGGAGTTCACCTCGATCGAGCACATGCAGGCCGAGGCCGTGACCTGGGCCCAGAACGTCGCAGGCCAGCGGCCGTGCCGGCCGCTTGGCGGGGCCGCCCCGATGGCGGTCTTCGGGGCCCTGGAGGCGGAGACGCTGCTGCCCCTGCCGCAGACCCCGTTCGTGCTGGCCCGCTGGTCGACCGCGACGGTCGGCCCGGACATCCACATCAAGGTCGGCCGCACCCTCTACTCGGTGCCCTGGAAACTGATCGGCCGTCGGGTCGATGTCCGCTCCACCGCCACGATGGTCCAGGTCTTCCTCGACGGTGAACTGGTCAAGACTCACGCGGCACTTGAGCAGGGCAAACGCACCGACAGGAGCGACTACCCGCCGGAGAAGATCGCCTTCCAGATGAAGACGCCGATCTGGTGCCGCACCCAGGCGTCCGAGATCGGCGACGCCTGCCGCGAGGTCGTCGACCAGCTGCTGGAGGTCAACGCGCTCTACCGGCTCCGCGCCGCCCAGGGAGTGCTCGGACTGCGGAAGAAGTACGGCGAGACGCGCCTGGAGGCCGCCTGCGCGAGGGCGATCGCGGTCGGAGACCCGTCCTACCGCACCATCAAGGGCATCCTCATCGCCGGCACCGAGACCGACCCCGAGCCCGAGACCAGCGGCGATGCGGGAGCCGCGGCCTTCCTCCACGGACCGAAGCGGCTGTTCGCCTCCGCGGCACCCCCCGACACGGCGGACGAGCTCCGCGACGACCAGGTCCACGGCGAAGCTGAGGGAAGCATCTGATGAGCGTGATGGACACCGCCCTGCGAGAGTCGCTGAAGGCACTGCGGCTCTCGGGAATGCTGGAAACCCTGGACGCCCGCCTGGCCCAGGCCCACGGCGGCGAGCTCGGCCACCTCGACTTCCTCCAGGTCCTCTGCCAGGACGAGATCACCCGCCGCGAGACCGTCGCCTTCCAACGGCGCCTGCACCGGGCGAAGTTCGAGCAGCAGGTCACCCTGGAGGAGTTCGACTTCACCGCCTCCTCGAAGCTCCCCGCCGCCCAGATCCGTGACCTCGGCGCCCTTCGCTGGCTGCATGCGGGCGAGTCGGTCATTCTGTTCGGTCCTGTCGGGGTCGGCAAGACGCATATCGCCCAGGCCCTCGGGCACCTCGCAGTCCGCCAGGGCGCCCACGTCCGCTTCGCCAAGACCAGCCGGATCCTCGCCGAACTGGCCGGTGGGCACGCAGACCGCACCTGGGACAAACGCCTGCGTGAGTTGGTACGTCCCGACGTACTCATCCTCGACGACTTCGCGATGCGCCAGCTCGGCGCGGCCCAAGCCGACGACCTCTACGAACTCGTCTCCGAGCGTCAGGGCCGGTCCCTGATCATCACCAGCAACCGGGCGCCCAGCGACTGGTATCCGCTCTTTCCCAACCCCGTCGTCGCCGAGTCACTCCTGGACCGGCTGATCAACACCAGCCACCAAGTCATCATGAACGGCCCCAGCTACCGCCCGAACAAGCGCCCCAAGAACCCCACCGACAAGCCCGGCAAGCCTTCCGTCAAATGACCTCGATCAGGCGAGAGGTGGGGGAATTACGCGAACTTCCAGCGGGGGAATATCGCAAGCGTCCACAATCATTTCCCGCCACCCTGCAGGGTGAGGTGACAGCGGCTCATCCGGTGGATCGGGGCCATCCGTGCCGCACCGGTGCGACGCGCGGGGATCAGTACGGCGAGACGGGAAACAATGAAGAGAACGTCTTACCTGGGCCTCAGGGCTGGACACCGGTCGTCGACAGCAGTTGAGGGGCATAGCAGTCACACGCCAGGACGGTGGCTGGTGCGGCTTTCCGGGCCGGCACCTCGATCAGTGCCGTCATGCTGCTGACTTCCCTCACACTGTGCCATTCCCGGCTGCCTCCGCCGAGCAGCACGTCGGTGTCCGTGCCCTTCTCGAAGCGGACCGTGCCGCTCGCACCGACACCTGAGACGCGGTGTTCCCGGACGTACGTGCAGGCGACGAGGGAGCTTCCGGTGGACAGGCGAAACACGGGAAGATCCGCGCCGGTCGTTGTGTAATTCATGGTGCGTTCAAGGGCCTCGTTCGCCCAGCCGTTGAAGTACCGGACGAGCTGGCTGGTGAAGCCGCCCTCAGTGAAGCGGTCGTCGGTGGGTTGCCCGTGTGGGGGTGAAAAGCTGAGGTAGTCGGCGAAGCTGTTGCACACGGCACGGTCGGCCGCCGCCGCTGTCGACAACCGTGCTGTCCCGGAGGCGCCTTGACTCACCTCGGGGAGCTGCTTCGGTTGAACGCTTACGGTCTTGCCGTCCTGGGTGGGGGAAGGAGTCGGCGTCGCTGCCGAGGGCGACGGTGATGTGACGGGATCTGTCACCGCCCAGGTGGCCGCGGTGGCCTTCCAAGGGCCCTTCGCCTCCGTCTGCGTGAAGTAGAAGAGCGACGAGGAACGGTCGTCCTCGTTTCCCTTCCTCTTGCTCAGGACGGCGAAGTAGCGGGGGTAGGCGTGGGAGGTATCTGCGGCCGGGATCAGGAACCGGGGTTGGGTGAGGCGGGAAGCCGTGTCCGCGGTCTTTGCCCTGCGGTGGATGTCATAGATGGCGAGTGACTCCTTCAGCAGGACACCGGTCTGCACCCCACGGATGGCTGCGCTGTCGAGGACGGCGTCGGCAGCCGCGTTCGTACGGTCGTACTGTTCGAAGACCCGCTCAGCCTCCGCCACTGTGATGACGGGTGCCGATGTGCTGGGGGAGGAAGCCGCACCGTCACTGCGCGAGGGGCCCTCCCCGGACGAGCAGCCCGCCGACGACCCCAAAAGGATCACCAGTCCTTCGGCCGCAGCCAACCAAGCAGCTTTACGTCTCACAGCGCGTCGCCTCCCCCATGCGTCCAAGTCCCCGGAAAGCGTACGCGAGTTGATCTCAGCGGTGGCGGCCTTGTGTGAACGTCAGACGAGACGCGGGGGCGTGGCGGGCTTTTGGCAGCACTGCGCCGACTGCGACCCCTCCGGGACGCCATGCCCCGCCTACGGAGCCCTGTGGTAGCCCAGATCCAAAGTGTTGCCCTTCCGCCCACGCTTGTGAAGCCCTCTGAGTGGGCGTTCTGTGAGCCTTCGGGCGGGACTACGTTGGCGGGGATGCTGCCGGTCGGGGCATGGTGAATAGGCCGGGCTCGGGTTCGGTGAGGATGCCGCGGTTGACGAGGCGTTTGAGCTTGGCCCGGGCGCCCTCGACGTGGCGGTTCTCGGTGCCGGAGCTCAGGGCTTCGCAGACGGCCTTGGCCCGCAGGCCCTGCTCGTCGTCCTCGAACAGGGCGAGGATCTGCCGGTAGGCGGACGGCAGTGGCTCGGGGCCGCCGGGGTCGCTGTCCTCGACGATCTCCAGGACGGTCTGGCGGGTGATGCCCAGCCGCTCCAACCGGTCTTCCGCAGCGGCGAGTTGCTCACCGAACCGGGCGAGCTGATCCCGCAAGTGGTCAGCCTCTTCTCGCGCGGCGGCCTGCCGTGCCTCGATCTTGGCCAGCAGTTCACGCATGGACGGACTCGCCGGTGGGGGCCCTGGCCCCGACCGGCAGCGGATCACGCCAGGTCGGGGTGGTCGTGCCGGTGATCCGGCGAGCCATCACGTCGGTCATCGACCAGTAGATCATCGAGACCGCACTGGCCGGCAGTGCTTCGTAGTCGCGGGCCAGGCGGCGATGGAGCATCAGGGTGCCAAAAGTCTGCTCCACCACCCACCGCTTCGGTATTGGCGCGAACCCCTTCGTCTGCGGATCACGCGAGACCACCTCGACGTCGATGCCCAGCGACCGGCCGTGCTCGACGACAGCGTTCTTGAACCCGGCATCCACCCAGCCCTTGGTCACCGACGGGTTTGCCGCGGCCACCTTGTCCAGCAGCGTGATTCCAATCGCGTTGTCGTGGACGCTCGCGGCGACCACGATCACGGCGATGAGCAGGCCGAGCACATCGGTGGCGATGCCCCGCTTGCGGCCCCGGCTCCTCTTGCCCGGATCCAGCCCGGTCGTCTCCTTGGGTGCATTGACCGAGGCGTGCACCGTCTGGGCGTCCATCACGATCGCGGACGGGTCCTCGTGCCGGCCCCTCAACTCGCGGACCTGCCAGCGCAGCAGGTCGTGGATAGCCTGATCGGTGCCGTCATCGCGCCACTTGCCGAAGTAGTAGTACACGGCGGTGTACGGCGGGAAGTCGTGCGGCAGGTAACGCCACTGGCAGCCGACCCGGGCCTGATACAGGATCGCGTTGAGGATCTCCCGCATCTCGTAGCGGCCCTCATGCCCGCTGACCGAGCGGTGCTGCCCCTTCCAGGACGTGATGACCGGCCGGATCAGCTCCCACGCCTCATCCGACAGATCACTCGGGTACGGCTGACGCCCGCCCATACCCATCAGCAGACCGCGCACCCGACCAACCGCAAGCCCTCAAACCGGACAACGACTCCGACGACTCACAGAACGCCCACTCAGCGTTGCCTCTCCAGGGTGAGGACGGCTTTGGCGATGATCATGCGGTTGGGGCTGATGTGGGATCTGCGGAAGATCTGCCAGGACTTCAGCCGTGCCATGGCGCGCTCGACCGGAGCCCTGGCTTGGGCAAGGGCCCGGTTGACGGTGTGCTGGGTCGGGGTCAGCTCTCCGCATGGTGGCCGTTTGAGGCCGGTGGTGACCCAGGTGCCGGCGCCTGTGACGGGCCGCCATCTCGCGCGCCACGGGTTGAGGAGGTGTCTGTCGAGGAGTGCCACTGTCCATACGTGGCAGCGACAGGGTGTCCCCGGCCTCTCAGGAGCGCCAGGTTCAGGCCGAGCCGGTCGAGCCGGGCCTCGCTCCGGCGGGCCCGCCCACGACCGTGAGTAGGTCCACGACGAAGATCAGCGTCGAGCCCGCCGGGATCAACGGAGAGGGTGACTGCTTGCCGTAACCGAGACGCGGGGGAACGATGATCTCGCGCCGGCCGCCGACCTTCATTCCCCTTACTCCCCGGTCCCAGCCCTTGATGACCCTGCCACCGCCCACGGCGAACTTGAACGGCCGGTCCCGCTCCCAGGAGGAGTCGAACTCTCTTCCGGACGCGAACGTGACCCCTACATAGTGAACCTGGACGACCCTGCCCGGCTGCGCCTCGGGGCCGTCCCCAACCACGAGGTCCCGGATCGTCAGCTCGGTGGGCGCGTCACCCTCCGGAACCTCGATTCTGGGCTTCGTCAGTTCGCTCATCGCGGTCCCATCGCTCGCCACCGGAATCCCTCGCACGGGCCGGCCGGACACATGGACATTCCATGCGGCAGGCGATCACGCTACCGGCAATGCCCATGCTCCGAGGTGCACCCCGTGCCACGGAACACGGCTCTCGCGTCCGGGGGATGTACCGGAGGGAGAGCCGGCCAAACCAGGGCGCGTCTCGGGCCATGTTTCGTCTGCGCGTTCCTCAAGGGAGACCCTGACTACAGACACGAGTTGGTCTCCGGTGGTTCGCTGACGGCCAGGCCCGGGTCGAGGTCCTGGAAGAAGCGAACCGCGTCGAAGAGGGTGTCCAGGACGTGCCGGCCTTCGACCCAGTCCCGGAAGGCGCCCTGAGCCTCCTTGCGGGCGCGCTTCTGGCCGGCGGTGGCTGTGCTGGTCAGGTTCGCATAGTCGGGCGGCAGATCTGCGTACCGGGCCCACCGGTAGACGGTGCGCATGCGGGTTCCGCCGTGGGCCATGGGGATGCTGAACTGGGCGTAGGGGACGAGGAGTTCGTCGAATACGACGGCTGCGTGTTCCTCGCAGTTGCGGATGAGCTCCAGGCCCATGACGACCTTGCCCTCACGGTCGCGTGCCCGGTGGTCCCGGTACGGCTGCCCGAAGGCGTCGGCGAACACGGCTTCGTCAAGCACGTTGACGGCCGAGACCACGCGCCGAGCTTCCAGTGCCGCCGCCTCGGCGTCTTCGACGGTCGCGTACCAGTAGTCCAGGATCGCGCGGCGGATCTCCCGAATGTAGCGACGCCCTTTGGGGCGATGCGTCGCGGGAAGGGAGAACATCCCTTGGGTCACCGCGTAAGAATCGCAGGTGCGGCGTCCCGCCCGCCAGCCGATTGTGCGCCGCCGCACCTGGCGAGGATCACTATGTCGGCGGCGAAGCGTTCCGGCCTACCGCAGTGCCCACCGTGGGGACCTGAGACGAGCAAGCACTGGACGCTGTGCGCCCCTCGGACGGCCACCGCGCTGGACAAGCCGATCGGGCAGTGGCTGTCCAACCTCCGCCGCGCCGGGGTGCTGGAGGGGCATCCGGAGCGAGCGGCCGCGCTCGCGGCGATCGATCCGAACTGGAACCCGACGTGGCCGGTGGACTGGCAGCGGCACTACGCCGCCGTACACGAACTCCTGCGCGAAGAAACCGGACTGGCCGAGCCCACCGAGGTCCTGCCCGGCGTCACCATCCACGGCATGGACATCGGACGATGGCTAGCCAAACAGCGTCAGTCTGGAGTGTGGGGCGCCCTGATGGACGGCCAGCGACAGCGCCTGGAACAGCTCGGCATCACGCCCCTACCCCCGGAACAAGAAGCCCCCGCCAAGCCGTCCACGGCGGCCCTGGGGGCCCTGGGGGCCCTGGGGGCCCTGGGGGCCTTCGAGCGGGGCCTTGCGGCCCTGGCGCAGCACAAGACACGTACCGGCTCTGTGACCGTCCCACGGGGGCACGTAGAGACACTCCCCGACGGAACGGAGATCAAGCTCGGGGTGTGGCTGACCAACACCAAAACCAGACGCGCGAAGCTGCCCGAAGAGAAGCTCCAGCAGCTCGCCGAACTCGGGCTGGAGTGGGCATGAGGCCGGTTCGGTCGTCTGCCGGGGTGGATTACGGGCGGAGCGCTGCCGAGACTCGGGACAGACGGTCGGGCGGAAGAGCGAACGGGCTGGCGGGATTGCGGTAGGAGTAGTGGCCGTCATTGGTGCGGGTGCCGTCGGGGCCGGTCGTCCAGCGTGCCGCCGCGCAGCCCTCGAAGGATCAGAAATGCCGTTCCCATGACAGTGGAACGGAGTGGGGTGTACCGCCCCATGACAGCCACGCCCGCCGCATACACCACCCCACGTCAGTGACCCGACCCCCCAAATACTCCACCATCAGCACAAACACACCAATCTGACATGCCGTCACTGACACTCACTCACTGACGCCAAACCGGCACATCGCACCATCGTCCAGGCGCTCACGCTCCATACGGTCGGCGTCCGGGTGCCGGCCTTCCCCGAACAGCAGCTCCGCCTGTCGCTCCGTCACCACCGAACCGGCGGTGAGCCCGAGAGCGGCGAGTCCCAGCCCCATCCACACCCCGGGCGCGAGACCGGCCTCCTCCTGGGAGTTCTTCAACGACGTCCGGGCCGGGCGGCGCCCGTCCCCGAAGGCCACGCCCCGCACGTAATACCGCCAGGAGTTGCCCGGCTGAACCTTCGCAACACTGATCATGACCACAGGAGACAACGGCTCTGACCTGCAGAAAAGCGCGATCCCGTGAGGTGGGAGGGTTCACCGGAACTTCACGGCCGATCCCGCGCGGCGGGCGCCTGCGGCGTTGTCGCGCCCGTCTGACGGACACCGTCTTTCGCTCCCGGTTGCACCCACCGGGCCCATGCAAATGCTGCGCGACCGGCCGTGCTGCAGAAGTCCGTACACAAGGCCCGGACCTCGCGCGGCAAGACGGCAACGACGCCGACGTCCACGAGATGCCCGCGAAACCCACGAGGAAGACCGCGGCCAAGAAGACGTCCTCGATGAAGTTCGCGCACAGCGCGTAGACCATCGGGATGGCTTTGGCATGCCCGGATACGACGCCGGCCGTTGCCTGCAGCGACCGGCGTAAGCGCCCCGCGCTCCCGGGCCCGTTCTACGGGTCGGGTCGGCTGTTGGTCAGCAGGGTGCTCAAGTACCGGGTGTGCGCGGTGAGGAGCTTGGTGGCGCGGTCGGTGCCGCCGGGGAGGAATGGCAGCAGGATCAGGGACGGGACCGCTGCGGCGAGGGCGACGAGCACGGCAGGGGTGAGCAGGGCGACGAGCAGGACGCGCTGGAGCGCGCCTACGGTGCGCGGCGAGGGAAGCCAGGGTGGCAGCACGGAAGTCTCCAGTAGCCGGGGGTTCGGTGGGGTCCCGCGGTGCGGTGAGGCAACTGTGCCGCGTGGTTGGGTAGTTCAGGCTCGTCCGGGGAATTGCCGCAGGTAAGGTGCGGAAAACATCGGCGTTGTCCCGGGACGGGCACGGACAACCAAGTCCCGGATACGGCAAGGGGGAAGCACCCATGGCGGGGCGGGGAGGCAGGCCCTGGGGGCCGATCCGGGCCGAGAGCGAAGAGGCGAGGGCGCTCGCCGACTTCCTGCGGGTACAGGTCGACGCCAGTGGCAAGACCCTGAACACGCTGGCCAGCGCCATCCCTTTCTCCAAGTCCCGGATCAGCGAATATCTGGCCGGGAAGGTTCCCGACCAGAAGTTCGTGACCACCCTGATCCGTGCGACGGTTCCCGAACCCCGGCTGTGCGAGCAGCGCCTGGCCGAAGCCATCAAGCTGCTGCGGGCGGCCGCCCACCCCTCGCCGGTGCAGCCGCCGCCCCCTGCCACCTCCGCCCGGGAACTCACCGAAGCCCGGGCCCAACAGGTCGAGATCTACGAGCGCCTCACCCGCTCCCTGGAACAAGAGAACCAACTGCGCGAGGCCGCCGGAAACTCCGCGAAACTCGTCATGGTCCTCCTCGCGATGGTCAACAAGCTGGAACGGCGGATCACCGACCTGACAGGCGAACGCGACCAGCTCCACGCCGCACACGCCGCCCCTGCAGTCCTGCGGCAGACCCAGCAGCAGCTCACCCGCGCCCAAGAGCAAGAACAGCGCGCCCAGCAGGAACTCCAGCGCGCCCAGGAGAAACAACGCCAAGCCGAGGAACTCGCCGCCCGAGTCCAGGCCCAGGTCGACCAGCTCACTGACGAACTCGACCGGCTGCGCACCGGAACGGCCAACAACAACACCGCCGGATATGACACCCCAGCCCACGGGCCCGCACATCCCGTGATGACCGCCGATCCGGTCGGTGACGACATCGACCAGGCTCTGACCCAGGTTGCGGCCGTCAACGACCGCGACGACCAGATGCTGCAGCGCATCGCCCACGACCTCATCCCAGACCCCGCGGTAGACGGGGTTGTCCGGGACAACCCACCGGATAACCCTGTATCCGGCCCCCTCACCGCGGACAACATCCCCGCCCTGCGAGCCGCTGCCGAAGCCGCAGCCAAGACAGGCGACTACCGCAAGGCCGTCAAGATGTACACCGCCCTCCTCAACACCTCCATTCACTTCCAAGGCCCCGAGCACCCCGACACCCTCACCACCCGGCACAACCTGGCCTTCTGGCAGGGAGAGGCCGGGGACGCAGCCGGCGCCCAGGCCGCCTTCGCCCAACTACTGCCCGTCAAAGAGCGGGTGCTGGGCCCCGAGCACCCCGACACCCTCACCGCACGCCACGACCTGGCCTCCTGGCGGGGACGCTCGGGGGACGCAGCCGGCGCCGCGGCCGCCCTCGCCGAACTGCTGCCCATCCGGGAACGGGTACTGGGCCCCGAGCACCCCGACACCCTCACCGCACGCCACGACCTGGCCTCCTGGCGGGGACGCTCGGGGGACGCAGCCGGCGCCGCGGCCGCCTTCACCGAACTGCTGCCCATCCGGGAACGGGTACTGGGCCCCGAGCACCCCGACACCCTCACCGCACGCCACGACCTGGCCTTCTGGCGGGGGCGCTCGGGGGACGCAGCCGGCGCCGCGGCTTCCTTCGCCGAACTGCTGCCCCTCGTGGAGCAGGTCCGCGGCTTCATGCACCCCTACACCCTCACCACCCGGCACGAACTGGCCTTCTGGCGGGGGCGGACAGGGGATGCGGTCGGTGCCGCGGCCGTGTTCGCCGAACTGCTGCCCCTCGTGGAGCAGGCCCGCGGCCCCGAGCACCCCGACACCTTCACCGCGCGGCACAACCTGGCCTTCTGGCGGGGAGAGACGGGGGACGCAGCCGGCGCCGCGGAGGCACTCACCGAACTACTGCCCATCCGGGAACGAGTGCAGGGGCCCAACCACCCCGACACCCTCGCCACCCGGCATGAACTGGCGCGCTGGCGGGGAGAGACGGGGGACGCAGCAGGCGCCCAGGCCGCCTTCGCTCAACTGCTGCCCCTCGTGGAGCAGGCCCGCGGCCCCGAGCACCCCGACACCCTCGCCGCACGGCACAACGTGGCGCGCTGGCGGGGAGAGACGGGGGACGCAGCAGGCGCCGCGGAGGCACTCACCGAACTACTGCCCCTCGTGGCGCGGGTGCAGGGCCCCGAGCACCCCGACACCCTCGCCACCCGGCACAGCCTGGCGCGCTGGCGGGGAGAGACGGGGGACGCAGCCGGCGCCGCGGCCGTGTTCGCCGAACTGCTGCCCATCCGGGAACGAGTGCAGGGACCCAACCACCCCTCCACCCTCATCACCCGGCATGAACTGGCGCGCTGGCAGGGAGAGACGGGGGACGCAGTCGGCGCCCAGCTCGCCTTCGCCCAACTGCTGCCCATCCGGGAACGAGTGCTGGGCCCCGAGCACCCCGACACCCGCGCCACCCGGACCGCGTTGGGTTATTGGAGGAAGGCCGCAGCAAGTCGGCGTTCCTAGATCGACCGGTTCCTGGACTGGATAGCCGTGCGGCCGAACGCTCTTGTTGGACGCTTACAGGCCTCCCCGCATGTCCACGCCGGTGGTCACACCCCCCGACCACGGGCGCGCGGCATGAGTCGGCTGTGCATCCTGTCTCGTCAGCCGACCACCGGCACCGCGTCCACGCGGGCCTGGATGGTTTCCACGATCGTCCTGTACGTGGGGTTCGCCTTCGGCTGGAGCGAGCGGTAGTTGAAGGTGGCGAACCGCAGCTCGATCAAGCCAGTGCGGGCTTCATCGTCCAGCCGGATCCAGTTCTCCATTTCGTGCGGCGGATAGATCGCATCGAGGTGATGGGCCCGTGCGACCGGTAGGCCGAACTCGGGGTCGGTGAGCGCGTCGACCAACTCCTGCTTCCGGTAGCCGACACCAGACCGGTAGTCGAGGTCCAGGCACCAGCGCACCGGCCCGTGGCTTTATCGACAACTCACGGTTCTGGCTCAACTTCTGGATGCTGTTGGTGATCTTCAGATGGCCAAGTCCCGGCAGAGGCGCCGAAATTGGCTGGCTGGTCTGATGGGACGCGGTGGGGTGGTGCCGGGCGGAAGGCATCCGCTGAGGCGGATGATGTTCGTTCCGGCGGCGGTGAGCACGTGCTGGACGTGGGTTTTCGCGATGCCGTGGTAGCGGCAGTGGCGCAGGCCGTGGGCATGGACGGTTTCTGAGACAGTCGCCTCGCAGCCGGCGCGGATCGCGTAGTGCTGCTGCCACTTGGAAGTCTCCTGCTCGCGGCGGACCTGGGTCTGGATCTCCTGGAGCGGCTGAGGCAGGAGGATGATGTGGCGGCCCCGGCCGGCGGCGTTGCCGGTGCACTCCAGTCGGTCCTCGCAGGCCCGGCAGGCGGGCCTGGGGAACATGACGGACAGCCGCTCGTGCCCGTCGCCGAGCGTGGGTTTCCAGGGGTGACTCGTCACCCCTCGAGGACAGGTGAGGGTGCGGGCCTCCCAGTCGGGGGTGAAATCCGCCTTCGTGAAGCCGGGATGTTCACGCGCCCGGGGATCGGGGCGGACCGGCCCGGTCAGGGTGAAGCCATGGGTGCGGGCCGACCGGTCGATGGACTCGGGCGTGACATATCCGCCATCCACGAAGTGCTCCAGATCGGTGAACCCCTGCCGGACCAGGCCCTGGTGAATGTCGTCGAGCACCGCGATGTCCTGCTCCGGGGCGGGCTGGGTGACGACCTGCACGATGACGTTCGGCCCGGTCTCCCCGCATGTCTCGGTCTGGTGATCGCGGTAGCCGATCCAGGACTTCTGGCCGGCCGCGGTGAGTTTCTGGCTGTAACGGGCCTCGACGTCATAGGGGGAGACGATTTCCAGACTGGCCCACGGGACGCAGGCCGTGGCGGGGTCTGGCCGTCCGTCGGCCTGCGGAGGCAGGGCCGTCCTGCGGGGCATCGTGCGCCGGCTCAGCCGGTCGGTGGTGGACTTCGGACCCCGCCACCGCAACCGGCCCGCCGCGTCGTACCAGTACTGCTGCACCCATATCCGCCGTAGCAGTTGGACCTGCAGGAGAACGCGCAGCCGTGGCGGGGCATCGGCACGGAAGACCGCCTTCAGCAGCCTCGTCCCGTCCTCGCCGACCCGCAGGGCATGCTCCTCCAGGGCCGCCTTGCCCTTGGGCAGGCGGTGGTAGAAGGCCGGACGTCCGTAACGGTCGACCCAGCCCGGCTCGATCAGTGGCGCCAGCCATTCCTCGTCGGCCAGGGCGAGTTGCTCCAGCGCGGCCCGCAGGGTCTCGGTGACCAGCTCCGTGCGGTTCAGCGTCCGCACCGCGGCCAGCACATGGGTGGAGTCCGTGCGCACTGCACCGCGGCGCTTCACCAGCCCCGCAGCGACGAGGTGGTCGACCATCACGGCCAGCAGCCGATCCGCGCGGTTGCCCTCGGCCATCCGGTCCCGGAACTCGCTGAGCACTGAGTAGTCGAACCCGGCATCATCAAGATCCATGCCGAGGCGGTACTTCCAGTCCAGCCTGCATCTGACCGCTTCGGCGGCCTGCCGGTCGGTCAGGTTCTCCGCGTACTGCAGCACCGACACCAATGCCAGCCGGGCCGGCGACAGGCCCCGCCGCCCGTCGACCGGGAACCAGTCGGCGAAGTCCTCGTCCACGAACAACTCGTCCAGCCGGTCGCGCACCCACATCGCCGGCGTGCCCCGCGGATTGCTCGCCCGCGCCATACGCACTGTCAGCGGAGGGACCACACGTCCCGAAACCGAGCCCATCGACATCGCGGCCACCCCTCCGACCGCTCGCTCCGCCCCGCTCCCACCAGCGGACCACCACAGGGAGATCAACAGGGACGGGGCCCGCCAACTTCACCCCACCGAGCGAAGATCACCAACAGCATCCAGAAGTTGAGCCAGAGCCCGAGAAGTGACGGCAATGCCGTGTCGCCGAGACGGACGGGCCGGTCGGCGTTCGTGAGGAAACTCTGCTGCCCGAGTCCAGTTCACCGCGCTGCGCCACTTCGCCCTGGACGGCACCGACCACCGCAGCCGCAAAGAGCAGGACAGCATGATCCGCCGCTACATCATCGGGCGAAACCGCCACGCCACGACACCCGCACACAAGACCGCCAACGGCCAAAGACATCCGCCGGCGCGGCAGCGAAGGCGTGGCCCGGACGGCGGGCAGGCAAGGCCGGTGGCGCATACCCCCCTCCGCACACAGCCGGTGGCGCATACCCGGTCCGCAGCAGTGTCACGGGCCCTGACGGGCCGCTGCTTACTGGGCCGGGCCGAGGCGGGGAGACTCGGCCCGGGCCGGTGAGCAGCGGCGGTGCAGCGCGGCGTGAGCCCGGGGGCGTGCAGGGGGGCCGGATCATCTGGGGGCGGTTTCTGGCCCCGTACGGCCGGGCGTCACAGTCCCAGGGAGATGGCCAGTCGGGTGAGTTCGGCCGTGGTGTTGATGTTGAGCTTGGCCCGGATGCGGCGGAGATAGGCGTCGACGGTGTGCCGGGAGAGTCCCATCTGGCGGGCCGCTTGCAGGTAGGTGCGCCCCGAGGCGATGTGTCGCAGGGTCTCCAGCTCACGCGGGGCCAGCGCAGGTGCGGGGGCTTCGGTGTACGGCGTGGTGAGTGTGAGGCTCATGGGATTTCCTCCGCGTGTCGGCTCGGTCATCGCTGCTCACACCTTCGAAAGTAGGGGACAAATGCCCGAATGCTGCCTTTTGTCCCCTTTCGAAAAGACTGCCCGGAGGACTTCATGACCGTGTCCGCCGACTGTCACAGGCGTGTCACGACGAAGCGAGCCGACGCACTACCCCGTCAGGCCCGGCGCGGTTCAGGCGTTCCTACCAAGTCACCGGCAGCTCCAGCGGAAACCGCCGGATCGTCTCCGTGTCCCACCGCACTTCCTCCGGCGGCACCGCAAGCCTCAGCCCGGGGAAGCGCTCCAGGAGGCGCCCGATCGCCACTTCCAGCTCCGCCATGGCCAAGGGCACGGCGATGCACCGGTGTCCGCCCCAGCCGAACGTCATGTGCGGCTGGTAGGGCCGGTCGGGGTCGAGGACGTGCGAGTCCGGGAAGCGCTCCGGGTCACGGTTGGCCGTCAGATACGACACGTGGACGAAGTCGCCCGCCCGGATCCGTACGCCGTCCAGCTCCACGTCCTCAAGGGCCACCCGGGGGATACCGACCCCCTTGCGGAACGGGATGTGGCGGAGCATCTCCTGCAGGACGTCAGTCAGGGTCTTTGGCCGGCGCCTGAGGTGTTCCATCAGCTCGGGACGCGTCAGGAGCAGGTACGCGATGTCGCTGATCTGGCACGTCGCCGTGTCCTGGCCGCTGAGTGTCAGCGTCAGTGCCATGACCGCCAGTTCCCTGTCGTCAAGCTGGTCCTCGCCGTCCCGCGCTGCGGCCATCACGCTGATGAGGTCCTTGCCGGGTGAGTTCCGGCGCTGCTCGACGAGTTTGGCGAAGTAGGCCGTCAGATCGGCCTTGGCGCTCGCCGCGGCCTCCTTGCTGTCCGCGCCGACGACGAGCAGCTGGCGCACGGACTCCTGCATCTGGGGCCATTCCTCCCGTTCGACGCCGAGGAGGTCCAGGATGGTGTGCTGGGGAAGCGGGTCGGAGAGGTGCTGAACCAGGTCCGCCGGCGGGCCCTGCTCCTCCATCTCGTCCAGCAGGACGTCCGCGAGCCAGGTGATCCGGCTCCGCATCCCGTCGACCTGCTGCTGGGTGAAGGCCTGCGAGGCCAGCTGGCGGACGCGGCTGCTGTGCGGCGGGTCCATCACGTTGATCGATTCGGGCGAGACGATGGGCTCCGGCGTCAGCCGGGGGTAGTCGTGGCCGATGACGGCGGCCCTGCTGAGCCGGTGGTCGGTGGTCACCTGCTTGACGGAGTCGAAGCCGGTGACCAGCCAGGCGTCCGCATCGCCGTAGGGAAGCCGGATGCGTGCGGGGGAATCGCGGTGCATCAGGTCCGCGAGCGCAGGGTCGAACTCCAGGGCTTCGCTGAAGTCGAACGGGCAGATGCTTGTCTCGTTGTCGGCGGTCATCAGCCGGCTCCTCCGGGCATGGGTACGACGTTGGTGGTGTCCACGGCCCGGCGAATGGCCTTGGCGAGGCTGACGGCATCGCCCACGGCCCAGTAGTGGACGAAGAACAGGCGTGGTTCGTCGGTGAGGTTGTGGTGGTGCACCTCGACGAGTTCGACGCCACCGCGCCGCAGGGCCACGAGGACGGGCTGGACCTCCTTGGCGATCATGACCAGGTCACCGCTGAGGGCGGCCCTTCCGCCGCCGAGCGGCTGGAAGTTGACGGAGGTGGTGGCGCCCAGTCCCGGAGGCAGGATCACAGGGCCGTCGGCGACGGTCTCGCGGCGGACATAGGTGCACTTGTAGATCTCGCCGTCGGCGGCGCCCTTGACGCCCATGGCGGCGTCGATCGCGGCGGTGTCCAGGTCGACGGGCAGCGAGGGGGTGGTGGGTTCGGCGGGCGGGGTGCCGGTGCAGTCGAATGCGGCGCGCAGACCGCGGGCGACGGTGACCGGATCGTGGCCGTGGGCGTGCAGATGAACCCACCAGACATCCGGCTCATGGGCGAGCAGGTGCTTGTGGATGGCGGTCTGCATGATCCCGTGCTCCTGCAGGACGTCGCTGAAGTGCTGCAGTTCGCACTCGGTGACCACGGCGTCGCCCATCAAAAGCGTGCTGTGGTCTGCGTACCGGACGAAGGACACGTGCGTGCCCAGGGCGAGCGCGGGGTTGATCCGGATGCCGCGGGAGAAGACCGTAAGGTCCCGGCGCGGCAGGCCCGTGTGGTACATGAACCGTCTCATGTCACCGGGTCGGCCGAGAGCCTCGCCCACGTCCGCCCAGTCCGCCAGCTTGGTCATCACCGGTTCGACCAGGGCGCGGTCCTCCGGTCCGGCGGACAGGACGCGGGCCCCGGCAGGCACACCGGTGAGTATGGGCGCAAGGGCGGCCGCGGCCAGCACGCGGCGCCGGGACGCGGTGAGTCGGGAGCGGGTGTCCTGCTGCGGCTCGTCAGCCATGTCATATGCCTCCTGGCGCGATGGAAGCACGGGAGACCGCGTGGACCGCTGATCGGCACAGTCACATCCCGCCAGGTGGGCTAGGGGGGTCCTCAGTTGTGATCAATGGGCTTGCGGGAGGCTGCGGAGCCAGATGGTCGCTGTGCGGAGATGGAGTCCGGCAAGGTAGCTCTCGGGCGTCTTGTCGTAGCGGGTGGCGATGCCTCGCCAGTCCTTCATCGTATTGATGGCCCGCTCAACCGTGTTGCGGTCGCGGTAGAGGCCGGTGTCGTGAGTGACGGGTCCGCCGCCCCTGCTGCCCATCTTCCTGCGGTTGGCGGCCTGGTCCTTCTTCTCCCAGATGACCGCCTTGATGCGGCATTTACGCAGGTGAGCGCGGTTGGCGCGGGAAGAGTACACCTTGTCGGCGGCCACGGCGCCGGGCCGGGTGCGGGGCCGGCCGACGGGCAGGCGGACCCCCACCTTCTCCAGGACGGGGATGAACTGGGGGCTGTCGGCGGCCTGTCCGGCGGTCAGGACCAGCGCCATCGGTCGCAGCGCCGGTCGGCCGCCAGGTGGATCTTGCTGGTCAGTCCGCCGCGGGACCGGCCGAGCAAGGCGGCCTTCAGCCGGGCTCTGCGTCTGCGGCGGATGCGCCGCGTTCGGACCGCACCGGGGCGCTTTCGCCGTCTACTGACCTTGCTGGCGTGATGTCGTTGGGGACGACAAGCTGTGGTTGTCGTCCCCAACGACATCACGCCAGCAAGGTCAGTAACGAGCTCGTGCATGGTTGGCGGTGAGACGTCGAGTCCTCGATCGTTGATCATGGTTGCGTGGTGGGGAACTCAACTCGTGCACTGGTCATCAGCAACCGGCGGATCACGGGCCTGACGGCCGACGTGATCGCTGAACTCGTCGCCGAAGCGGGGCCGTTGTGGCATGAGCGCCACCAGGCCAGACTTGCCTCCCGGCCGCGCAAGCGGGCCATGGGTGCTGGCGCGAAGCACCGGCTGGTGTTCATCGACCGACTGCTGGCCACTCTCGTTCATCTCCGTCACGGGGCCACCCACGACGTGCTGGCCTGCTGGTTTGGCGTGGACCGCTCCACCATCACCCGAGCCGTCGGTGAGGTGCGGCCCCTGCTCGCCGAGCGAGGATGCACCATCAGCCCCGACGTACGGCTGCGGACTCTGGCGGAAGTCGTCGACCATCTCGGCGCGACCGGCAGGACCGGCATCATCGACGGCACCGAGATCCGGGTCCGGCGGCCGGCCCAAGGGCGTAAGGACCGGGACAAGTTCATCTCTGGCAAGAACAAGCAGAACGCCGTCAAATCCATGGTGGTCACGGACGGCGAAGGACGCGTGCTGTGGTGCAGCCCGACCAGGCCCGGGAGTTGCGCGGACATCACCCACGCCCGCCAGCTGGGGCTGGTCACGCTCCTGGCCGGCGGGCCCGCGGTCGAGATCCTCGCCGATGCCGGCTACCAGGGACTGGGCGCACAGACCGGCGGACGCGTCGTGACACCACCGCACCGCAAGTTCAAGAAGAACGCCCCGGACTGGTACGAGGAGATGTACGAGCGCCAGCGCAAGGCGCATTCCTCACGCCGTATCCGGGTCGAGCACGGCATCGCACATCTCAAGAACTGGCGGGCACTCGCACGCCACCTCGGCCGCCGCGAGCACATGAGCGACACGGTGCAGGCCATCGCCGGCCTGCTGTCCCATCAGCAGACCGCAGACCTGACATCGGCACGGCAGATGTGACCCCCGGGCCCCTCCGAAGTCCTGGACGTCTCACCGCCAACCATGCACGAGCTCGTTAGTCTCACCCGCGTCTTGTACGGATCCCGCTCGTTGCTCACGCGGTGGGCTCCTTCAGCGCAGCCTCCGGGCGAATGCCCCGGACTCCTGACTCACCTCTCGCCTGGACCACTCGTACAGGCCGAAGTCCGCCGTCGGCACCTTCATCTGCAGGGCAACGAAGCCGACCAGCTCGTCCGGGAAGCCCGCCCGGCCCCGGGGAAACCGACCGTGCCGGGTGTAGTACTGCAGCAGCAGCGCGAACCCCAGCCGTCGCACCCCGCTTGCCCGCCATGAGCTCTAGCTCGTGGCGGGCACCGTCCAGTGCTCGACCAGCTCATCCATCCCCACCGGCAGTCCGCTCACGAACACGCATATTGCCGGACAGTCCAGGCCAGCACCGCCGAAAGTCACAAATGATCAACGGCGTTTGCGGCTCGTGACACGTTCGTTAACGCTCAACGTCGGCGCCACGCTGCAGCAGATCGCCGAACGACGGCCTCCGGCTGCCAGATCGTGCGCGTGGCCTGTCTCAGCCAGGACGACGCGGGCGCGCTCGCGACGATCGCCCGCAAGTCGCAGATCCCGGTGATCGCGGACATCCACTTCCAGCCGCAGTACGTCTTCGACGCCATCGAGGTCGGCTGCGCCGCGGTCCGCGTCAACCCCTGGAACATCAAGCAGTTCGACGACAAGCGGCTGCTGCAGAAGTACGGCAAGGCGACCCCCTGGTCGAGTCGGCGCTGTGGGAGGCGTCGCTCTTCGAAGAGCACGACTTCCGGGACATCAAAGATCTCGCTGAAGCACAACGACCCGGTCGTAATGATCGAGGCGTACCGAGAGCTGGCCGAGCGGTGCGACTTCCCAGTAGTACTCGCCGAAAGACCAATGGAGTAGCCCCTGAACTGCGCGGATGCCGGGCTATGCACTTCATAGTGTGTCCACATCCCGGGGTCGTGTCCGCCTCGTGGTGTAAGCGACCTTGCGTCATCGGCAACCCCTGAACGGCGTTGATACGGCGATGACCTGCGTATTCCGAGTACTTGATCGGCTACACCACGAGAAGGGGCACCACCCATCCCGGGGCGGCTGACGCCGATTCCGCTGTTCGTCTTCCGCGTGCCGCAGTACAGCCGCTACTGCTATTGCAGTCACGGATGCCGCAGGTCAACCTCTCCCTGTTCCTGTTCAACCTGCTCCCGCTGCTTCCACCGCCCCCGTGTTGTGTTTACTAGATGGTGCAGATCACGGTCACTGTCTGACCCTGCTGAGCCTGCTCGTCTCGCCTGGCAGAGACGCGGGCTGGTACCAACCCATGGGTGCTCGCGGGGTGCTGGCGTGTGCTCGGCAGGAAAACGGCGCGCTACGTTTTCGCCACGCGTGAAGGGCCCCGGACCAGTCCCACCGCCAAGCAGATCCGGTACGAGGCCCTTCTGTGCGAACCCCCGCGCGCCCGATCCTGGGCCGTGGGCCCTGTGGAGACCCTGGGAGTACCGCATGGCGGATAGTACGTCCTCGTCTGGCCCTCCTGGCTTCGACGAAGCACTCCGGCGGGAGGAGGAAAGGCTTCGCGCAGTACAGGCCAGGATCCAGGAGGAGAAAGAGCAGATCGAACGGGAACAGACCCGGATCCGTGGGGAGCGGGAGCGGTTGTACCGCATCGACCGGGCCATCGACGGCGTCGGCCTCACCGCCGCTGGTGTGTTCGGCCTAGCCGGTGTAGCAGGCATCATCTGGATGCTCATCGAGCTGCGGGCTGGAAACGGACCGATGGCCAGTGCCATCTTCCTCGTCCTCGCTGGGGCCTTCACCGTGGCCAGGAGGCTCCTGGTCTGGCTTCAGCGCCGACGCGAGTGCCGAACCACGCAGCTCTGACGGACGTCCGGCTCGGCGGGCCATGTGCGCGGGCCGCCGTGTAAGGGCAAGCATCACCGCAGTTCAGGGGCTGCTTCGTTGGTTTTCGGCAAGGACTACTGGGACCCCACCTTCTGCGGCTGCGGACCCGGGAGGGCATGGCGGTCGCCAGGGCGAAGGGCAAACTGAAGGGCAAGCAGCCCAAGCTGATGGCCCGGCAGCAGGACCACCTGGTCGAGCAGAACGCCACCGGCGAGTACTCCATCGCCGACCTCGCCGAGCTGTTCTCCGTCAGCCCGGCGACGGTGTACCGCGTTCCGGAGCGGGCCCGAACCTCCAGCGACGTACATAGCTGATGTGTCGGGATTACGTGGGCCGTTCATCCACCTGGCGGCGGAGCCTCCCACCGCTCCGCAATCCATCCCATCGGCTCCCAGCCGTACCGCCTCAGTCTTCTCTCCTCGCCCATCCGTCCGGCCGCATGCAGTAGATCGGCGGCCAGCGTCAGGGCGCCGGCGCTGCCGGCTTCAGCATGGGCCCGCAATCGCTCCAGGGCTTCGGCCACCCGTGTGGGCCTCTGCAACAGCCAGGCATAATCGTCCCTCAACATCAGGGGAGCCCACTCCGTCGAGACCCTCGCGCCGTCGACAACGTTGCGTTGGAGCCAGGCGTCCGCGGCCTCAATCTGTTCCATCCTTTCCAGCAGAGCGTCCATCCCCAAGGGGGCGGAATCACTTGCCTCGGAAGCACGCTGATGGCATGTGAAGGCTTCGTCCGTCATGCCGTGCTTCGTCAGCACCAAGACCGCCCATCCCAGAGCGAGAAGGTCGCCGGACTCGGCGCCGCGCTGGTACCAGGCGATCGCCTCCTCCACCCGGTCAGCCACCCGCAGGAGGTCGGCCGCCGGTCTCAGAGCACGGGTGTCGCCGGCCTCGACGGCGCCCCGGTAGAGGCGCATGGCGATGCGGAGAAGACCACGGGCGTGGGCTGCGCGGGCGAGTGATGCGCGGGCTGCCGGAGTGCCGTGATCAATCAGAGCGTCCCACGTGTGAGCCGGAACGGGGACAACGGGAGCATCGCGGGCGTCGGGAGTCGGAAGAACGGTGCCGATGGAACGTCGACCGTGTTGTTGGAGGTAGTCGGCGAGGCGGTAGTGGGGCTGGGCGGGGGCGGCGTGGCCGCGTCGGGGGCGGATGCGGCTCAGCGGGCCGCGGGTGCCGCGCACCGGGCGGGCGACATGGGCGAGGGCCTGCTCGAGCCAGTCGTCGTCCAGCAGGTCCCACTGGGTGTCAGTGAGGTAGCCCTCGGCGGCGGCTTCCAGCAGAGCCAGGGGCAGAGCGGGTCCGTGACCGAGGCGGCGGACGTCCATGGCGACCTCAATCAGCGCCTTCGCCGCCGGGCGCGCGGTGCGGTACCGCTCGATCAAGGCGGGGACGCCAGCCAGATACTGGGTGACCTGCCCCTGCTCCGCGCCTTGAAGGGCTTCGGCCAGGCGGGGGTCGCTGGCGGCGGTGGCCTCTGCGGTCCTCAACTCGTCGGCGGTGAAGACCTCGGGGACAGTGATGCTCTTGTTCTTGACCAGCTGGCGGGCCTGCGCGTACGGGTCCGGCCCCGTCCTGGGACCGGGGACATCGGTGAGTGCGTCCCAGTACTCGGGCCAGATGGTGCCCAGGACCAGCACCGGGCCGCGTTCGGGGTCGTTCAGTAACTCACGGAGACCGGAAGCGATGTGCGCGTTGTGCTCCTGGTCGAGGAGGTAGTGCTGGGCTTCGTTGAGCCACACCACGGTCTGCGGCGCCAACCGGTCCAATTGCCCGATTACGGCGGAGGGGTGGTCGGGCTCGATCGGATGCCACAGCCGCCATCCATCCGGCAGGTTCTTGACCGTTTCCCAGCAGGCCCGGCTCTTGCCCGTGGAGGACCCGCCGACCAGGACCGCGATGCCGCTCTGCCCCTCCGCGGCGGCGGCTACCACCGAACCCAGCCGCGCGTCGAACTCCCGAGTGACGTAGGCGGGCAGCGCGCCGAGCCTGTCGATGGCAGCGCCGACGTCGAGGGCCGGGTGCACCTCCAGATGGTCCAGGACGAGCAGGTCGTCGAACTCGCTGATCGGCCGACCCGCAGGGGTGTGCATCTGAGTCTCGGTCCACAGCTTGCGCACCTGTGCGGCCAGATCGCCCTCGTTCCAGGCAGCGCGGCGGGCGAGCACCATGGCGAGGGAGACCGCGTCGGCCTGGCTGGGCGGCAGGTTCGGGGAGCTGATGATGCGGCTGATGGTGTCCCGGCTCGGCGCCCCTGACAGGTTGTCGTCGGCGGCGATGTCCGCAGTCATGTCGTCCAGACTCGGGGCGTCCGCCGCCAGGTACGCCTCGTACAGCAGATCTTTCAACTCTCGCAACGGGCGGGGCCATTTCACCCGTGCCCGCTCCAGCCTCCGCGGCCGCCTGGTCGGCCCGCCCCCCTTGTCGCGACTCATCGCACCATCATCCCCCGCTCCAACCCCGGACACGGCCTGAACAGCACCGACACCCCGGCAGGCGGGGCGCTCGTCGCAACTGGGAGTCGATCTTTGTGCGGGGCCGAGTGTGGAGAGCGAGCTGGCCAGCTGCCTACCCGATGATCGCGACCCATGGAGGTCCCATGTCCCGTAAGCGCCTGACGCGCCCCGAGCGCCTGGCCCTGGTCTACGCCGTCCTGGGCGGCCTCGTCTCCGGTGCAGCCGGAACCTTCATCGCCTGGCTGCTGGGCCAGCTCTCCTCCTAGTTTCAGCTCCCACCTCGGGGGCCGCCTCCCCAGGCGGCCTGTGTCTGAGCCCCGCATGACAAGTTAAGCGGGGCTTCGACACAGGTCAGGGCCCTATCTCATGGACGGATCCGCCCGCTGACCTACTGCGGTGTCAACGGGTTGCAACGCCGACGCCCCTCCCCAGGTTCGGAAACGGCTCGGCGTACGCGCCGACCCCGTGCTCCCCGGCCGTTGCCTTCCGGCTGAGACAACGGTCCGCCGGCTCCTGGCTGGCATCGACGGTGATGCCCTGGACCGGGCAGTAGGCCGCTGGCTCGCCGACCGCTGTACTGGAGCGGGCGAGCTGTGCGACAGGCCCACCGCCCCCGGAGCGAAAAACCCCGGGGGCGCGTCGCGCCGTACGTGAGTCAGGCCTTGCGGGTTACGGGGCGGTGCCCCACAGGAGCTGGCCGCCGGAGTAGACGCCGATCTTCGGTGCGTCTGTGTACGAACTCGCGGTCCCGTGGCTGTAGTCGTCGGCCTCGTTGAAGTTCGACCAGTCGGCCCGGTGCAGCCGCAACTGGATGTCACCCGTCGAGGCACCCGCGGCGAGCGTGCCGCCGGTGACATTGACCTTCAGGTAGCGACTGGCCCCGGTCGTCGTGCCGTTCGTCGACACCGAGTGGGTGAGGTTCGAGCAGCCGATCTGCGCCCAGTCACACCACGTCGTGTACGAGGAAGCCGAGTCGTCGAACCAGTAGCGGATCTCGACATCCTTCAGACTCTGCGCACTGCTCCCGGTATTGACCAACTGCAGGTTCATCCCGATGGCGTTGTCCGTCAGACTCGTATCGCTCGTCTTGTACTGCACCTTCAGGTTGCCGGTACCAGTCCCACCGCCCGAAGTCGTCGTGCCGGCGACCTGGGCGGACTGGGCCGAGGCGTTCCCGGCGGCGTCCCGCGCCCGCACCTTGTACTGGTAGGTGGTGGAGGCGGTCAGACCGCTGTCGGTGTACGTCGTGCCGCCGGTGGAGCCGACGAGGGTCCCGTTGCGGTACACGTCGTACGACGCGACGCCCACGTTGTCCGTCGAGGCGGTCCAGGACAGCGACACCGACGACGAGGTGACGCCCGTCGTCTTCAGCCCCGCCGGGACGCTCGGCGCCTCGGTGTCGGTACCCGGGTCCCCGCCGCCGTTCAGCGGCGGGTAGGCGTTGGTCAGCAGCATCTGGAACTGTGCGGAGAACCAGCGGCCGGCCAGCGGGGCGTTGGCCATGGCGCCGGTCGGGTTGTTGCCGTTGCGCGCGTTGCCCCCGTAGGTCGGGTCGCACATCCGGTCGAAGCCCTTGCCCTCGTCGTTGTCGATGGGCTCGCTGTTGCCGTCCGACTCGCCCGGGGGCTTGGCCCACACGTACGCGTCGATGCCCGGCTCGGGCGCGGTCTGCGGGCGCTCGCCGACTCCGGCGCCCTGCTGGTTGCACCAGTTGCCGGTGTGGAGGCGGCGGTCGATGCGGCCGCCGTCAACGTAGGCGTCGACGGAGGTCTGCGGGCCGGGTCCGGTGGGTCGTGCGGTGCCGCCCCAGCCGTTGCGGGCGGTGTCGATGAGCATGCCGAGGCCGGAGTTGAAGCCGCCGCGGCTGACCAGGCGGTCGCGCAGCGCCTGGGCGTAGGACAGCTCGTCGACGTAGTAGTTCCAGTCGACCCACTTGGACTGGCGCACGGTGGTGCCGTTCACCGAGTCGGTGACCTTGAAGTTCGGCTCGTGCAGCGCCCCGTAGTTGGCGGTGTTGACGATGAAGCCGGCGACGTCGTCGACCGTCGCGCCCTCGGTGGTGGCGGCGATCTTGAACTCGTCGACGGCCGGGTCGAAGTTGGTGTCCCAGCCGAGCCAGCCGTGGTGGCCTGCGTCGATGTAGTTGTAGACGTTGGGGATGTCACCGAGCTTGTTCAGCGCGTAGCCCACGCCGTGCTCGTACGCCCCCAGCTCTTTCACGTGCCGGCAGGCGTCCGTGGCGCCGGCCGCGCTGCCCGCGTTGGTGACCATGTTGGGCAGCGAGTCCGGCTCGATCAGCGCGGAGATCCGCAGTGCGGCGTACTTCGGGTCGGCGAGGATCGCCGCGATCGGGTCGATGTACTCCGACTTGTACCGGCTGAGCTCCTCCGCCTTCAGCTCGCCGTTGGAGGAGAGCGCCGAGCAGTCGCGGCCCGGCAGGTCGTAGATGACGACCTGAAAGAGCGTGGCGCCCTGCGTCAGCGCGGTGTCGAGGTGGGCGCGCAGGCCGCGGCCGTTGGAGGTGCCGGTGATCGCGGCGATCCGGTCCATCCAGACGAAGCTGGGCTCATCGGCGATGGCGGAGCCGCCCGGCTCGGCCTTCGCCTTGGCGGACCAGTCGGGGTTGACGTACGGCTTGGCGCCAACGTACGGGTTGTCGACGCGGGCCGCCGCGGCCGCCGAGGCGGGCGCGGCCGGCAGTGCGACGCTGAGCGCGGCGCCCATGGCGAGCGCCGGCAGCAGCGCCGCGAGCCTCCTGAAGCGGCTCCTGCGTCTGAGGTGCGTGGTGGTGTTCATCGCGGCTCTGGTGCTCCTCTCGAATAAGGGTGTGCGGAGGTACGGCCCGGTGGCGGGAGGCAGCGGGAAGGATTCCCGCCACTGGGTGTCTGGGGGTGGATCAGGGCGCGGTGCCCCACAGGAGCTGGCCGCCGGAGTAGACGCCGATCTTCGGTGCGTCCGTGTACGAACTCGCGGTCCCGTGGCTGTAGTCGTCGGCCTCGTTGAAGTTCGACCAGTCGGCCCGGTGCAGCCGCAACTGGATGTCACCCGTCGAGGCACCCGCGGCGAGCGTGCCGCCGGTGACATTGACCTTCAGGTAGCGACTGGCCCCGGTCGTCGTGCCGTTCGTCGACACCGAGTGGGTGAGGTTCGAGCAGCCGATCTGCGCCCAGTCACACCACGTCGTGTACGAGGAAGCCGAGTCGTCGAACCAGTAGCGGATCTCGACATCCTTCAGACTCTGCGCACTGCTCCCGGTATTGACCAACTGCAGGTTCATCCCGATGGCGTTGTCCGTCAGACTCGTATCGCTCGTCTTGTACTGCACCTTCACGTTGCCGGTACCAGTCCCACCCGCCGACGCGGTGGTGACGCTCACCGGACCGGCGGGCGGCGAGACGTTCCCGGCCGCGTCCAGGGCGCGCACGGTGTAGCTGTACGCGGTGGACGCCGTCAGCCCCGTGTCGGTGTACGCCGTGCCGCCGGTGGAGCCGACGCGCGTGCTGCCGCGGTAGATGTCGTACGCCGTGACGCCGACGTCGTCCGTGGCGGGATCCCAGGCCAGCGAGGCGGACGACGAACTCGATCCGGTGGACCGCAGGTTGCGGGGCGCGGTCGGCGGCGTGGTGTCCCCGCCGCCTCCCTGGTCCTTACTGGCGTCGAACGAGAAGGAGTTCACGCCCAGCCCCTGGCCGCCCTGCCAGATCTCGAAGCCGGCCTCGGCGTCGATCAAGTAGTGCGCGGGGTTGATCTGGCCGCGTGCGGTGGCGTCGTCGACGAGGCGCTTCACGTCGAGGTCGGTCACCGCGGTGCCGCCGCCCTGCAGCACGTACGAGACGACCTTCCACCCGGAGGCGCCGGGCCCGGTCCACACGTCCCAGGTCCGGCCGTCCAGGGTGACCGTGGCCGTGCGGGAGCCGATGGGCTGGACGCCGCCGCGGTGGTTGATCCAGATCATCAACTCGGTGCCGTCCGGCTGGTCGTCGGTGGTGGGCGTGGAGTTGAACCACAGGTCGTACGCGGCGTCCCAGACGCCGGAGGCGACCTGCGTGGTGTCGAACGTCGACCGGGCGCTGCCCAGCTCGCTCACCCGGATCGGCAGGCCGCTGTTCGCGGTGCACGCGCCCCAGTGGCAGCCCTTGTAGCTGGACGGGTACGTGGCCGGCGGCCCCGCCGTGGTGAGCGAGAAGTTCGCCTCAGTCACCTTCCAGGCGCCGGTCGCGGTGTCCACGCTGACGCACTGGCGTGCCGAGGAGTTCCACTCGTTCTGCTGGTATGTGTACGCGCCGCCCTGCATCTCGGTGGTGCCCCACTGGGTGCAGTCGGTGACCGACGCGGCCGCCGCCGGGCCCGCGCCGGTGAACAGCGCGAGCCCGGCGAGCAGGATGCCCGCGGCGGTGGCGGCGAGGGCGCCGCGCAGGTGTCGTCCTGTCACGGCGCCGTCCCCCAGACGAGCTCGCCGCCGACATACGCGGTGATCTTGGAGGCGTCCGCGAAGGACGAGTTGGTGCCGTGGCTGTAGTCGTCGGCCTCGTTGAAGTTCGACCAGTCGCTCTTGTGCACGCGCAGCTGTATCTCGCCGGAGTCGCCGCCCGCGGCGACACTGCCCGCGCCGGCGCTGAAGCCGACCTCCAGGTAGTGGTCCGCGCCGGTCTTCGGGCTGCCCATGGCGACCACCTGGTGGGTGATGTTGGCGGCGCCGAGCATCGCCCAGTCGCACCAGGTGGTGTACGTGGACGGGCCACCGTCGCCGGTGAAGTAGTAGCGGACGGTCACCGTGGACAGGCTGAGCGCGCCGCCGCCGGTGTTGCCGACCTTCAGGGACATGCCCAGGGCGTTGTCGGTGGCGTTGGAGTCGGTGCTCTTGTACTGGACCTTGGCCCCGCCCGTACCGCCGCCGGCCTTGGTGGTGCCGGTGACCTCGGCGGACAGTGCGGAGGCGTTGCCCGCCGCGTCGCGGGCGGCGACCCGGTAGTGGTAGGCGGTGGCGGCGGAGAGCCCGGTGTCGGTGTAGGTGGTCGCGGTCGGGGTGCCGACCGGGGTGCCGTCGCGGTAGACGTCGTACGCCGCCACACCGGTGTCGTCGGTGGACGCCGTCCAGCTCAGCGACATGCTGGTGCCGGTCGTCGCCGTCACCGTCAGGCCGGTCGGGACGGTCGGCGCGGTGGTGTCGCTGCCGCCGCCGGGGCCGCCCTCGTCGCCGAGGAGCTCGGCGTACGAGGCGAAGGAGAGCGCCAGCGCCGCCTGCGCCCAGAAGCGGTGGTACGTGAAGACCGGCGGGGCGCCGCCGTCGAGGTACGTCTGCACCTTCGACCAGCCCGGCTCCTGCTTGAGCCACGGCCGCATCCCGATGAAGGTCGTACCGGAGCCCAGCTTCACGCCCTGCGGGGAGGTGCCGGACCAGCCCGCAGGGAAATACACCGGGTCGTCGAAGCGGTCGTAGTCGCGGCGGGTCTCGGGGACGGCGATGCCCTTGGTGTCCGCGTGCCCGGCCATGGCGTCGAGCAGGGACTTGGCGAGTCCGGCGGCGTCGGCGTCCCCGGACTTCGCGGAGTAGTAGATCAGCGTCATGGCCAGCGCCGCGCCCACGCCGACGTCGTCGCTGTAGTCGACGACCGACACGTGCAGGCCGGTGTTGGCGCCGGGGCTCGCGGCGTTCCAGGTGTCGGGGGCGCCGGTCCAGCCCAGGGTGGAGGGGAAGCGGTAGCTGCCGTCGGAGCCGACGGTGGTCTGCTGGGTGGCCCAGGCGACCCACTTGTCGAGGACCGCCTTGGCGGTCGCGTTGTTGGTGACGTAGTAGTACTGGGCGACGCGCTCCATGCACCAGACCTGGAAGCCGAACCAGTTGTTGCTCGGCGGGTCGTGGTAGACGGGCTGCCAGTCGTACGCCATGCCGTAGAAGGTCGGTGTGCCGGCCGGCGGGGTGCCGTACTGGCCGTCCCAGCTGTTGGAGCAGCCGCCGGCGAGCGCGCCCTCGGCGGACTGCAGCCAGCGCAGAAACTCCAGCTGCCGGGTGAGCGACCTCTGCCAGTCGCCCTTCGCGGTCGGCGACTTGGGGGTGAGGGCGGGGATGGTGGACAGCGCCCAGGCGGCGAGGGGGTTCTGGTAGCCCTGGTGGGCGATGCCGTCGCCGATGCGCCAGGCCCAGCCGCCGCCGGTGCCGGCGGAGCCGCCCCAGGCGTAGTACCAGGACAGCAGGTAGTGCTGGGCATCGCGGCCGGAGGCGGGCTGGCAGCCGGTCGGGCTGGTGCAGTTGCCGATTTCCTTGAAGTACTTGTCGAACATCGCGTAGCGCAGGTAGTCGCCCATCTTCGCGGCCCTGGCCACGGAGGCGGAGACCTGGCTCGCCTTGCCCTGCGCCGTCGCCCACGTCAGCGCCCAGTACGCGGCCTGCACGGCGCGCGCGTCGGCGTCGGGGGCGTTGGTGTACTTCCACTGCTTCGCGTACGAGGCGTCCTTGACGAAGAGGTCGAGGTAGCCGTTGGGACCGCCGTACTTGAAGAGGTCGGTGCTGGGCTGCGGGACGGTCTCCCAGACGGACTCCTGCGCGCCGCGCTGGTAGCTGTTGACGAACGACGCCATCTTGCCCGGGCCGAGCTCGTCGCCGGTGCCGGGCTTGTTGCCGAAGCCGTAGACGTTGTCGAGGTCCATCAGCCAGTGCATGCCGTAGACGTCCATCGTCCCGTACGCGGAGGCGAGTTCGGTGGCGATGGGGTCGGAGCCGACGGAGACGGACGAGTCCATCTGGGACGGGTAGCTGGTGACCTGCGGGTGCTCGGGCGCGTAGGTGGCGGGCTTGGAGGGGGTGTACGAGTCGTTGGTGGGCTGGTCAATGTGCGGCGGGATGATCGAGGCCTCGGCGACCTCCCAGGACTTGTTGAACGGGGCCCAGTCGCCGGTGACCCGGCCGTACGCCGCCTCCAGCCAGATCCAGAAGCTGAACGCCTCGGAGGTGGTCTGGTGGCCGTGGTCGGGGGCCTCGACGATCAGGGTCTCGACGCAGTGGTAGGGGATGCCGTCCGGGCTGAAGTAGCCGCTGGCCGGGTTCTTGATCTTGTTGTACTGGGTGAGGAAGGCCTCCGTGTAGGGGCCGTTGGCGGCGGCCGCCTGTGCGGCGGAACCGGCCGGGGCCTCGACGGCCCGGGCAAGCGCCTGCCCGGCACCGAGGGCGACGAGCGCGCCGCCGGCCACGCCGACGAAGGACCGCCGGGAGAGTGACGCGGACCTTTCGGGCCATTCGGGGTGTGCGGACACAGGTCCTCCAAGAGAGGGTCCGGGTGCGAGTGGTGGAGGTGCCGCCGTGCCGGGGCTGCTCCCCATCCCGGCACGGCGGCACGCTGGAACGGTCCGGGCGGGCGGGGCCTGCCGCCCGGACCGTGCTTCAGGGGGCGGTGCCGTAAACCGTCTGGCCGTCGAGGTGGACGGTGATCTTCGGTGCGTCCGCGAAGGACGTGTTCGTGCCGCGGCTGTAGTCGTCGGCCTCGCTGAAGTTCGACCAGTCGCTCTTGTTGAACCGCAGTTGCGCCTCGCCGCTCGAGGCCCCGGGGGCGAGGCTGCCCGCCGTGGCGGAGAAGCCCACCTCCAGGTAGTGGTCGGCGCCGGCCGTCGGGCTGCTCATCGCGACGACCCGGTGCGTGAGCGTCCCGCAGCCGAGCACCGCCCAGTCGCACCAGGTGCTGTACGTCGTGACGCCGGACTCGCCGCTGAAGTAGTAGCGGACGCTCACCTTGGAGAGATCGACGGCCGAGTCGCCGGTGTTGACCAACTGCAGCCCGGGTTTGATCGAGTTGTCGCCGGCGGACTGGTCGTTGTTCTTGTACTGGACCTTCAGGGCGCCGCCGCCCGTGCCCGCCGGCTGCGTCGTGGCGCTCACCGGAGCGGACTGCGCCGAGACGTTCCCGGCGGCGTCGCGGGCATGCACCGTGTAGGCGTACGCGGTGGAGGCGGCGAGCCCGCTGTCGGTGAAGGACGTACCGGAGGCCGTCCCCACCTTCGTACCGCCGCGGTAGACGTCGTACCCGGTGACGCCGGTGTCGTCGGTGGCGGCGTTCCACGCCAGGGAGACGGAGGCCGAGGTGGTGCCGGTCACCCGCAGCCCCGACGGCACGCTCGGGGCCTGGGTGTCGACCGCGCCGGTCTCGCCGAGGGCCTTGCGGATCGCGTCCATGACGACGGGCTTGGGCTGCAGGTTCCCGTCCCACGGGAGGGCCGAGCCCTCGCCGTTGAAGACGCCGGGGATCCAGGAGTACTTGTCGGTGTAGTCCCAGACCGTGATCCCGACGCACCGGGTGACGGCCAGGCAGGCCTCGGTGACCCGGCGGTAGTAGTCGGCCTGGGTGGCCTCCTTCGCCGTGTCCTTCGGCAGTTGCATCCGCACGTCGAGCTCGGTGACGGCCACGTCGAGGCCGAGGTCGGCGAAGCGCTGGATGTTCTGCTGCATCTGGTTCGGGAATCCGTACTGGATCGCCAGATGCGCCTGCAGCCCGACGCCGTCGAGCGGCACGCCGGCGGCCTTCAGATCGCGGGCGAGTGCGTAGAGGGCGTCGCTCTTCGCGCCAAGCCCCTCGACGTTGTAGTCATTGATGTACAGCTTGGCGTCGGGGTCGGCGGCCCGGGCGGCGCGCAGGGCGTGGGCGACGAAGTCCTTGCCCATGGCGTTGTAGAACGGCGAGTTGCGAAAGCTGCCGTCCTCGTTGAAGGGCTCGTTGACGACGTCCCAGGCGAACACCTTGCCGCGGTAGTGGCCGGCGACATTGGCGATGTGGTTCTCCATGGCGGGGCGCACCTGCGCGGCGGGCAGCTGTCCCACCCAGCCGGGCAACTGGCTGTGCCACACCAGCGTGTGGCCGCGAACGCTCTGGCCGTGCGCCTCGGCGAAGTTCACGATCTGGTCGCCGCCCGTGAAGCTGAACTGCCCCTGGGTGCGCTCGGTGCTGTCCCACTTCATGGAGTTGCCGGGGGTGATCGGCCCGAACTGGGAACCCAAGGTCTGGGTGTACGGGGCATCGGACAGCTCCCCGTTGTCGGTCGCCGAGCCGAAGTACCTGCCCTTGGCGTCGGCGAGCTGATGCAGCGTCGGCGGCTCGGCCGCGGCCGCCGGCGACGGCGTGAGCCCGATCGCGGCCGCCGCGAGGGCGAGGGTGGCGATCAGGGCGGCGATGCTCCGAGACGCCCATCTTCGGGCGGGGGGTATGGGCTCCAGCGTCATGCTGGTTCCTCTCTCCGAATGCGGGAGGGGGACGCTCAAGCGTCACCGAAGCCCTGCGACCGGGGTCCCACCGGTCGCGGCGCACCGTCTCCTCCCCCGCGGCTCTGATGGGAGATGTTGCAAGCCTTGAAGTCGTGGGAGCGCTCCCAAATTGCTGTAGTGGGGGTGCACCTGTCAAGAGACGAGTCGAAACTTGCGGGCGGTCTGGCGAAATTGTCGACGGCCCGGGCCTTGCGGATGTCAGCACTCCGCCAACATGTGAAGCCCCGGGCTATGCCTTCCCGTCATGTACTGAAACCGACATGAGGGAACTCGCGGACTACGACTCGCTGCTGTCGACGTGTTCCTTCAGCCAGCGCTCGGTCGTGCTGATGTGCAGCAGTGCGGCGGCTTGGCTGAGGGACGCGTCGCGCGTGGCCAACGCCGCGTAGATGGCCTCGTGTTCGGCGAGGGTGCGCTCCGAGGCCTGCGCGTCGACGAGGCCGCGCCAGACGCGTGCGCGCAGGGTGCGATCCGAGACGCCTTCCAGGAGTGTGAGCAGTGCGTCGTTCCCGGCAGCCGAGATCACGGCGCGTTGGAAGGCCGCGTCGTGGGAGTTGAGCTCCTCCGCGTCGTCGCGTGTCTCGCGCATGGCGTCCAAGTGCCGCCGCACATCGGCCAGTTGTGCGTCGGAGATCCGGGTGGCGGCGAGTGCGGTGGCCGCCGGTTCGAGGAGACGGCGGACCTCCATCAGGTCGAGCAGCGCCGCCGGGTCGCTCTCGCGGATCTGCTCGATGGCCTTGTCGGTCAGCGACACCCTGCGCTCCTCCAGCCCCCGGAGGCCGTCGGGGACACTTGGGCGTGCCCGGGGTGACGTTGATGATATTGGGGTGGCTGCGGGGAGAGGAGATCGCTGCGGCCTGGCCCGGGGCGGAATTGCGCGCCGCGGGCCAGGCCGACCGTGGATTGATCAGGTGCAGGTCTTCCCGTTGAGAGTGAAGGCCGTGGGCGTGGGATTGGTCCCGCTGTAGGTCCCCTGGACTCCGAAGCTCGCTGTCGCGCCGGGTGCGATCGTCCGGTTCCAGTCGGTGCCGCGGGCGACGACTGCGGTGCCGTTCTGGGTGACGGTCGCGTTCCAGGCGCTCGTGACGCGCTGCCCGGCCGCGTAGGCCCAGCTCAGCTGCCACCCGTCCACGGCGGTCGGGCCCGTGTTCTTGGCGGTGACCGTCGCGGTGAAGCCCGTGCTCCACACACTGTCGGTCTTGTACGTCACCGCGCAGGCACCGGTAGGCTGTTCGCCGGTGGAGGTCCGCTCGGCGGCGTAGGCGGCGAGCCAGGCCAGCGGGGCGTTCCAGTTGACCGCCACCTCGTTGGTGGAGTATGAGCCGATGTCGTCGATGTAGCAGGCGGCGGGCGCGCAGCCGGCCAACTTCTCCTCCGCCACCGGGTCCTGAAGGCCGCTGTTGGGCCCGCCCGCCAGCGATCCCGCCGGAGGATGGGGCAGCGAGGCGTCCAACTGGTGGGCCCAGAAGCGATGATGCTGGTTCTGCGAGGACGTCTCGCCATAGCCGGTCACGTAGGACTGGCCGAGGGCGTTGCGGCCGAGGAGGTAGTCCATCGTCTCCAGCGCGCCGGTGCGGTAACGCTCGTTGCCGGTCAGTTCTCCGGCGACGGCCAGGACGATCGCGTCGCCCGCGACCTCTCCGTTGGAGCCCCAGAAGTAGCCGTCCGCCGGTACGGGCACCGCGTAGCCCTGGGCGGCCATCCGGGACAGGTAGCCGTCGGCGGCTGCCGTGACCGAGGTCCGGACCCGGTCCCGGTCGGCTGCGGGCAGGCCGTTGGGGACGGTGGCCAGGGTGAGCCGGCCGAGTGCGGCCGTGTCCGCCCAGCCGAATCCGTAGGCGGAGAAGGCAGTTGAGGAGGTGTGCCAGGAGGAGTCGGTGACCGCGTCCCGGTAGCCGCTCTCGCCGGTCGTGGCGTACAGCTCGGCCGCCGCCCAGTAGAACTCGTCGCTGACCGTGGTGTCGCCGTAGGCACCGCCGCCGGTGCTGTCCGAATCCGGCGCGTACAGCGCCGGGTTGGCGCGGGCCGCCGTCCAGGCCCGGCGCGCGGCCGACAGGCAGCGGTCGGCGAAGGCGGTGTCGTAGGCCCTGTAGACCCGGGCGCACTGCGCTGCGGCCGCCGCGAGGTTGAGGGTCGCCGCCGTCGACGGACGGTGCAGCTCGCGGGGCTGGGGGTCCTGGTCGGGGCGCAGCGGCATGCCAGTCCAGGCCGCGTCATGGATCTTGTGGAACGCCATGCCCGCGTACGGCTTGCCCTCGGGCACCTGCATCCGCATCAGGAAGTCGAGTTCCCAGCGCGCCTCGTCCAGCACGTCGGGTACGCCGTTGCCGCGCTCGGGGACTTGGAGCGAGGAGTCGCCCAGCGCCGCGTCCTTGCCCGCCCGCTTGGCCCGCTCGAAGGAGTTGACCATCAGCCAGGTCGAAATGCCGCCGTTCACCACGTACTTGCCGTGGTCACCCGCGTCGTACCAGCCGCCCCTGACGTCTTGGGTGTAGTCGCACACGGTGGCCTGGCACGGGACGGAGGTGTCGCCCTTGTTGGGCGCGACACCGAGGTGTCCGGCCGGGCGCGCGTAGGCGGAGCCCACAAGAGAGGCGTCGATGGGTATGCCGCTGCGCTGGTGGTAGAAGAACGCCATCGCGTCGGAGCGCAGAGAGTCGTACAGGTTCGCGCGGAGGTCGAAGGGCACGCTGCTGCTGCCGTCCACCGTCAGGACGTATCCCGACCCGGACCCCTGGAACGAGGAGAAGTCGGCCACTTGGACGGACTGCCCGGAGGGGGCGTCCGCCCCGCGCGGGACGGTCGCACCGGAGGCGACCGCCGTCCCTGACGCGTCGCGCAACTGCCAGGTGAGCGGCTGCGTCGCCGTGGTGACCACGGTGGCGCGCTTGGGGCCGTCCGGCAGATAGCCGACCTGGTTGACGCGTACGGCCGTGGTCGCCGCCGCATCGGAGACGACGGCTGCCGCGGCGGGCGTGGTGAGGAGGCCGCCGACGAGGAGGGAACTCGTCAGCAGGGTGGCGGCGAGGCGTCTGGGGCGGGGTACCGAAGGAACGGAGGGCATGAGCGGCTCCTATGTCGAGGCTGATCAGCAGGAGGTGTTGGGCTGGGTGAGCAGGCCCGTTCGCCAGGGCAGGCGGAGGTGGTCGACTCCCCGGCGCCGGACGTGTGGGAGCTGTAGCGCTGGACGGTCAGAGGTCCGCGCCGGTGTCGGGGGTGCTCAGGGGATGGCGGTCGCGGCCGGGCTCGGCGCAGAGTCTGGGAGCGCTCCCAATGGCCGATATCCCGAACATTGATCAATGGATCGAAGAACCGAGGTGGACAGTAACGACGCGCACAACAGTCGTCAACTGATGTGCATGGCGCGGGAGTTGCCGGTGCGACTCGATGGAAGTCCGCGTTCGAAAGAGTTTCAGACGACCCTTCCAGTTGACGTATCGCCATGCCGTCCCAATCTGGCCACTCCCCCGCACTGCCCTTGATGCGTACGCCAAACAGGCCTGCATCCAGGGACGTTGATGCACGACGGAGAGATGTCGTGGATCAAAAGTTTCGCCCATCACGTCGAAACAGTTGACAGTCCACGAGCCCGGCACCAACCTGTCGACGTCGACAAGCCCCGTCCCGTCCCTGTCCCCGCCTCAGGCCGCAGGAGCACGCATGAGAAGCCGACCAGGAACCACACGACCTCGCCGGTGGTCACCCTCCCTCATAGCGAAACTGGCCGTCGTCGCGGCACTTGGCGCATGCACCGTCGCCGTCGACACCGGCGCCTCGGCGCAGGCCGCCACCTGCACCGGCTACGTCGGGCTGACCTTCGACGACGGCCCGTCCAGCAGCACACCGGCGCTGCTCGACACGCTCCGGCAGAACGGGCTGCGAGCCACGATGTTCAACGAGGGGCAGTACGCCGCCGCCAATCCGTCCCTGGTACGTGCACAGGTCGCCGCCGGCATGTGGGTCGGCAACCACAGCTACACTCACCCCCACCTGACCCAGCTCGGCCAGGCGCAGATCGACTCCGAGCTCTCCCGGACCCAGCAGGCCATCGCCAACGCGGGCGGTGGCACGCCCCGGCTGTTCCGCCCTCCGTACGGCGAGACCAACGCGACGGTGAGGAACGTCGAGGCCAAGTACGGCCTGACCGAGATCATTTGGGATGTCGACTCGCAGGACTGGAACGGCGCCAGTACCGATGCGATCGTGCAAGCGGCGGCACGGCTCACGAGTGGCCAGATCATCCTCATGCACGACTGGGCCGCCAACACGCGCGCCGCGATCCCGCGCATCGCGCAGGGCCTGGCGGCCAAGGGGCTGTGCGCGGGCATGATCTCCCCGCAGTCCGGACGTGCGGTGGCGCCGACCGGTTGACACCACGGCTCTCCCACTCGGTGTGTTGAGCACCGGGTGGGAGGGCCGTGGCGCCTGGTCCGCAGCTCCTGTCAGCTCTGCAGACTCCACTGCTGGTTTGCTCCGCCCGAGCAGCTCCACAGTTGGATCTTGGTTCCGTTGGCGGTGTTCGCGCCGACGGCATCAAGACACAGCCCCGACTGCACTTCTGTGATCGTGCCGTTGGCGTTGATGTTCCACTGCTGGTTCGTCTGCCCGTTGCAGTCCCAGATCACCGCCGCGGTGCCGTTGCCGGTCCCCCTCCCGGAGGCGTCCAGACACTTGTTGCCGTAGACCATGAGTTGCTTGCTGTCGGTGTAGGTCCACCGCTGGTTGGTGCCGCCGTTGCAGTCCCACAGTTGTGCCTGGGTGCCGTTGGTCGTGGTGGAGTTGTCGATGTCGACGCAGCGGCCGGACTGCCCGCCCACGATCTGCCGGCCGGTGGGCGGGGGCTGGGTCGACGAGTCGAACTGGGTGAAGAACTTCCACACCTCTCCCGACGTCCAGGTGCGCCAGCCGCTGCCGCCCCCGTCGAGGGGGCCGGGGTCGTGCCCACCGTCGAACGCGGCCCATACGACGGGGTGCCCGGACGTGCACCCCGAGTAGGCGGTGACGATGTGTGTCCGGCTGCCGGACGACGGCTCGGGTGGGTTCTGAGCGGTGCAGCCGTTGTTCCGTACGAACGTGTCGCGCAGCGCCCGTCCCGAAGAGATGGGCAGGACGTTGTCACTGATGCCGTGGAGCCCCATGTACGCGATGGGTTGAGTGCCGCCGCTGCAGCCGCTGAGGTTCGCGCCGGAGTAGACCGCGACCGCGCGGAAGACCGTCGCACGGGAGCAGGCCAGGGCGTACGTCATCGCCCCGCCGTAGCTGAAGCCCCCGGCGTACAGCTGCGCCGTGTCGACGCACAGGCCCGCCTCGATCTGCCGGACCAGGTCGTCGACGAAGGTCACGTCCTGACCGCCGGAATTGGCCCAGCCGTTGTTGATGCCCTGGGGCGCCACGAAGATCGTGCCGTTGTTCGCGCTGTCCGCCAGCCGCCTCAGGCCGTAGTAGGACCAGTTGTACCCGTCGGTTCCGCCCGAGTCGACGTCGTTGGCGGTGCCGCCCACCCAGTGGAATCCGAAGACCAGCCGGTAGGGGCGGTTGTTGTCGTAGTTCGCCGGGATCCTGAGGATTTGACTTGCTCCTCGGGCTGAAGCCCGAGGATTCTGGCCTTCTCGTCCGTTGCTGTGCCGCTACGCGGCACGGGGTTCGGGCGGGGATCCGTGGCTTCCTGTTTCTTCGCGCTGTGCCGGGACGAGTCCTGGTCTGACCTGCGCTCCGCAGGCTGTAACCGCCAGTCCGGCGGCCGTTTTGACGTTGATCGCGGCGTTGTGGTCCCGGTCATGGAGGGTCCCGCAGGCGGTGCAGGTCCATTCCCGGACGTTCAGGGGCTTGGGGCCGTCCTTGGCCCCGCAGGCCGAGCAGGTCTGGCTGGTCGGCTCGAACCTGCCGATCTTGACCAGGGTCCGTCCGTACCTGACCGCTTTGTATTCCAGCATGGTCACGAACTGCGCCCATCCGGCGTCGTGGACACTCTTGGCCAGTCTGGTGCGCGCGAGTCCTTTGACCGCCAGGTCTTCCACGCCGATCGCTTGATTGTCGCGGATCAGCTTCGTGGAGAACTGGTGGTGGAACTCCCGTCGGGCATCGGTCACTTGTGCGTGGGCGCGGGCGACCTTGAGCCGGGCCTTCTCGCGGTTCCTGCTGCCTTTCTGCTTGCGGGACAACTCCCGCTGGGCCTTCTTGAGTTTCTTCTCCGCGCGGCGCAGAAACCTGGGGGAGTCGATCTTCGTGCCGTCGGACAGGACCGCGAAATGGGTGAGCCCCAGGTCGATGCCGACCATCTGGTCGGACTCGGGCATCCGGGTGGCGTCGGCGACCGGGTCGGTGTCGATGACGAAGGAGGCGAAGTACCGCCCGGCCGCGTCCTTGATCACGGTGACCGAGGAGGGCCGGGAGGGCAGAGTCCGTGACCACTTCACCCGCACCGCGCCGACCTTGGGCAGGTTCAGCCGCCCGGAGTCGGTGATCGACCAGCGGGCGTTGGCCGTGAAGCGGATCGACTGCCGCCTGTCCTTGCGGGACTTGAACCGGGGCGCGCCCATCTTCGCGCCCTGCCGCTGCCCCTTGAGGGAGGCGAAGAAGTTCTTGTAGGCGGCCTCCACATCGCGCAGCGCCTGCTGGAGCACCACCGAGGAGACCTCACCCAGCCAGGCCCGTGAAGCGGTCTGCTTCGCAGCGGTGATCAACTTCTTGGACAACTCGCCGGCCGCCGGGAAGGCCTCGCCCGCTCGGCGGGCGTGTTCGCGGGCGCGCACCGCGTCGTTGAACACGACGCGGGCGCACCCGAACGCCCGCGCCAGCGCGGCGCGTTGGCCGGAATCCGGGTACAGGCGGAAGCTGTACCGAAGCTGCATGACCGCCACGCTAGACACTTGAGTTACCGGCGGCATGCAGAAGATCAGAACTGGCCGACACTGTATTTTCGTGACGCATGCGCACTTGATCTTCGTGACCAAGCTCCGGCACAAGGTGCTCACCCATGCTCATCTGACCCGCATGGAGGAGATCATGTGGTCGGTGTGCGCGGACTTCGAGTGCGAGCTGGTGGAGTTCAACGGCGAGGACCACTACGTCCACCTCCTGGTGAACTTCCCGCCCAAGGTCGCCGTCACCAAACTCGTCAACTCCCTCAAGGGCGTCTCCTCCCGCCGACTGCGCCAGGAATTCCCCGACCTGGCACGCCACTACTGGCGGGCCAACAAGCTCTGGTCCGGTTCCTACTTCGCCGGCACCGTCGGCGGCGCCCCACTCTCGGTGGTCAAGCAGTACGTCGAACAGCAGAACCGGCCGGTGTGAGCATCGCCCGGCCCCGCCGCGACCAGCCATCGCGGCGCTCCGCGCCACGGTGGTGAATACGCGGCATCCGGCTCCGCCGGACCGGAATCCGCGACGCTCCGCGACGCCACCATCAGATTCGCTTCACCCCCGGCCTGAAGGCCGGAGCACTGCGAATGAATCCCGGTAGCCGATGCCCACCGTGTAGCACCAACTGGAGGAGGAGATGCTGTCGTCGGTCAGCCAGTAGGGGGTGAGCAGCCCTGCCGGCCCGACCCCGCTCGAAGTCGTAGACCTCGCCCCTGTTGTTGAGGCCGTCCTTGTAGGTCGCGACCACGTCCTTGTTCCACGCGACGGCCTGGTTGTAGTAGTGCGCGAGGAACTGGAGCCGGTAGGTCTCCTGCACTTGGCCCAGGTTGAAGTCCTGCCAGACCAGGTCCGGTTGGTAGCCGTCGATGACCTCGGCCAGCTTGTCGTACCAGAGCTTGTTCTCCGCGGCCGAGCCCTGCTGGCCGAAGAGGATGCGCAGCGCCGGGTCCGACTGGTTCGGCACGTGGTCGTAGAAGCCGGTGAAGTGGTACGCGTGGTGCAGGGAGGCCATGACCTTCAGCCCCTGTCCGCGGATGGCCTGCGCGTGCAGCCCCAGGAGGTCGAGTCGGGGGCCGTGCTGGACCGAGTTCCAGGGTTGGAGCGGCTGTTCCACATGGAGAAGCCGTCGTGGTGCTCGGCGACCGGGCCGGCGAACTTGGCGCCCGCGGCCCTGAACAGCTGCGCCCAGGCGTTCGGGTCCCAACTGCCGCCCTGGGAGGCGAGTTTGGGGGCGAACTGCACGTAGGCGCCGACCTTGTCGCGGGCTCCGTCGATGAAGTTGTTGTACGGCCAGACTGAGGGGTCGCCGTAGGTGGCGATGTGGTGTTTGTTCTCGTTCGAGCCGCCGATGTACATGTTGCGCGGGCACCACTCGTTCCCGTACGCGGGAACGCTGAAGACACCCCAGTGGTAGTAGATGCCGAACTTGGCGTCCTGGAACCAGGCGGGGCCGGGGGTGTTGGTCCACGGAGGACCAGTTCGCGGTGTAGCTGCCGGGGCCGTCGGTCGCGGCGGTCTCGGGTGCGAAGCGCAGCAGGCCGATGGCCGTGGCCGCGCTGGCCGCCGCCAGCAGTCGGCGCCGGCTGACCGGAAGGGAAGAGGCAGGCATGTGGGGGCCTCTCGGGGGGAATGGGCGGTGGTGATACGGGAGTTGGTGATCGTCAGCCGGTCATCGAGATCAGCTGCGCGTCCACTTCTGATTGCTGCCGCCTGTGCAGGTCCACAGTTCCAGCAAGGTGCCGTTGGCCGTTCCCGCGCCGGTGGCGTCCAGGCACAGGCCGGACTGGACGCCGGTGATCGTGCCGTCGGCCTTGATCGTCCACTTCTGGTTGCTGTCGCCGTTGCAGGTCCAGATGTCCACCTTGGTTCCGGGGGTGGTGCCCTGGCCCGAGGCGTCCAGGCAGTCGCCGCCGGGACACGTCCCTGCCGCTGCTGATGACCGGTGACGTCAACGTCGCCGCGCACGGCAATCCGGTCTACGACCAGCTCCTCGCCCTGGGCCTCAAGGACACCTGGGACGCGGCCGCGCAGCGCAGCAAGCTCTACGCGACTTTCCACGGCTACCGTCCGCTCGTTCCGGACGGCGACCGCATCGACTGGATCCTCGCCACGGCCGGCGTGACCGTGCACTCCGCCACCATCAACACGTACGAGCCGCGCGGCCAGTACCCCAGCGATCACCTGCCGGTGCAAGTGAGCCTGACACTCGGGTGAAACGCGTGGCGGCCGGCGTTAACCGCGGTGAGCAGCCCGATCCCGAGGGTCGCCACCACCATGGCGGCGACCCGGGACCATCAGCGATGTCTTCGTGGAGGGGCGGGAGCCGCACCGTAGGTCTTCATCAGGTGCGGGTCCAGCGCTGGTTGCTGCCGTTCGAGCAGGTGTAGAGCTGGATCAGGGTGCCGTTGGCAGTACCGGCCGAGACGGCGTCGAGGCAGAGTCCGGACTGGACGCCGACGATGGATCCGTCGGAGTTGAGGCGCCATTTCTGGTTGTCGGCGCCCCAGCAGCTGTAGATCTGGACTTTGGTGCCGTTGCCGGTGCCGCCGGCGTCCAGGCACTTGTTGCCGTAGACCCTGAGCTCACCGGCGGCGGAGTACGTCCACTGCTGGTTGGTGCCGTTGTTGCAGTCCCACAGTTGGAGCTGGGTGCCGTCGGTGGTGCTGCTGCTGGGCACATCCAGGCAGCGGCCCGACCCGACGCCCTTGATCTGTCCGGAATCCGAAGGGGGCGTGGTGGAGCCGCCGTTGAGTGCGTTGAGGACGGCGGTGTACGCGGGCTTCTTGCTGCCGTCGCCGTTGAACAGCAGCGGCGTGTCCTGCGAGCGCCAGGAGTCGGTGTCGCGTACACCCCAGACGGTGATGCCGAGGCAGCGCGAGACGGCCAGGCAGTCGTTGGTCACGTTGGCGTAGGTCGTGGACGAGGCGCCCTGGATGTCGAGTTCGGTGATGGCCACGTCGACGCCGAGGGCGGCGAAGTTCTGCAGGGTGGTGCGGAAGTTGCTGTTGTAGGGGCTGCCGCTGTTGAAGTGCGACTGGAAGCCGACGCAGTCGATCGGCACGCCACGCTGCTTGAAGTCCTTGACCATGGCGTACACGGCCTGGGTCTTGGCCCAGGTCCAGTCCTCGACGTTGTAGTCGTTGTAGCAGAGCTTGGCGGCCGGGTCGGCGGCGCGCGCGGTGCGGAAGGCGACCTCGATCCAGTCGTTGCCGGTGCGCTGCAGATTGGAGTCGCGCCGGGCGCCCGAACTGCCGTCGGCGAAGGCCTCGTTCACGACGTCCCACTGGGCGATCTTGCCCTTGTAGTGGCCCATCACGCCGTTGATGTGGTCGATCATCGCCTGGCGCAGCGTGCTGCCGCTGAGGCTCTGCATCCAGCCGGGCTGCTGGGAGTGCCAGGCCAGGGTGTGACCGCGCACCTGCTTGCCGTTCTGCACCGCCCAGTTGTAGACGCGGTCACCGGCGGTGAAGTTGAACTGGCCCCGCTGCGGTTCGGTGGCGTCGATCTTCATCTCGTTCTCGGGCGTCACCATGTTGAACTCACGGCCCGCGATCGTCGTGTACGCCGAGTCGCCCAGCCTGCCCGAGGCGATGGCGGTGCCGAAGTAGCGGCCGCTCTGCGCCGCCGCGGCACCGAGCGTGCTCTCGGCGGCGTGTGCTCTCGGCGGGGCGACCAGGGCGCCGACCGCAACCAAGACGCCGACGACCAGCGCCAACAGCAGCCCGCGGGTCTTCCGGCGGATATCGGGTCTGGGAAGGGCGTACGAGCCCATGACTGTGCCTCCAAGGTAGAAATCACGGAAGGACTGAAGCGCAGGGGTCGACCGGCACGAAAGGAGTCCATCGCGGCTCAGCCGGGGAACCACCACGCGGCGTCGCGTACCTCTCCAACTACGCGAAGAGCCAGGATGCGTGGGTGCGAACCTCACCGGAACGAAACGGGGTGGCGCAGGTGCTGTGGTGCGCGGATCTGCCGCGCGGCTGTGCGTGGACGTGGATCTGCCGTGCAGAACAGAGCGTCCAGGGTCAACATGGTTCGAAATCCCGGACTATGGCCGGTGTCTCAGACAGGGATGATTGAGGTATTGACGATGGCTCGTCAATACTCCCCGCAGAAGAAGTTTCCGTTCCTCGCCCGAAACTTTCCGACATCCCATCGAGTCAGCGGCGAACTCCGGACGCCACGACCGGTGGACGCCGTAAGGCCGGTTCAGGGTGTTGTGCACGGTATTTCCAGTCGGCACGACAGCCTGTCGAGCCCAACGGGGAGGCGCCGTTTGTAGACAGATCGGCGACAGGCCTTGACCGGAGGGCCTCTCATTCCTAGCTTGTGGCGTCAATGAATCCGGGAACCTTCCGAAAAGTTTTCGGGATCGCCCCTGTCCCCCTACCCCGGCGTGGCCGCTCCGCGGTTCATCGGGGCCACCTCACCCCCGCCCCCAAAGGAGACCCTCTGATGCGGTTCCGCCATCCGTCCCCGGTCCGCCTGAGACGTTTACTCGCCGTCCTTGCGCCCTTGCTGCTCGTGGCCACCTTCCTCGGTGCCCATCCCGCCAGCGCGGCGACCGTAGACCCCAACACCTCGTATGTGCTGGTCAACCGCAACAGTGGCAAGGCCCTGGATGTCTACAACATGGCGACCGACGACGGCGCCCGCATCACCCAGTGGACCAGGAACGATCAGAACCAGCAGCAGTGGCAGTTCGTCGATTCCGGGGACGGCTACTACCGCATCAAGTCCCGGCACTCGGGCAAGGTGCTGGACGTCCACAACTGGTCCACCGCGAACAGCGGCGCGATCGTCCAGTGGACCGACCTGAACGCCACGAATCAGCAGTGGCGGCTGGCCGACAGCTCGGACGGCTACGTGAGGCTCATCTCGCGCCACAGCAACAAGGCCCTCGAGGTACAAGGCGCCTCCACCGCCGACAGCGCGAACATCGTCCAGTACGACGACTGGGGCGGCACCAACCAGCAGTGGAAGCTCGTCAAGGTCGGCGGGGACACTCCCGGCGCCTGCGATCTTCCGTCGACGTACCGCTGGACATCAACGGGCGCGCTTGCGCAGCCCAAGCCGGGATGGGCCTCGCTCAAGGACTTCACCGTCGTCCCGTACAACGGCAAGCAGCTCGTCTACGCGACGACGCACGACACGGGGACGAGTTGGGGTTCGATGAACTTCGGCCTGTTCACCAACTGGTCGGACATGGCCTCGGCCAGCCAGAACACGATGTCTTCCGCCACCGTCGCGCCCACGCTCTTCCACTTCGCGCCGAAGAACATCTGGGTGCTCACCTACCAGTGGGGCGGGACCGCCTTCTCCTACCGGACGTCGAGCGACCCCACCAACCCGAACGGCTGGTCATCACCGCAGGTGCTCTTCTCCGGAAGCATCACCGGCTCCGGAACAGGACCCATCGACCAGACGCTCATCGGTGACGGGACGAACATGTACCTGTTCTTCGCCGGTGACAACGGCAAGATCTACCGGGCCAGCATGCCGATCGGGAACTTCCCGGGCAGCTTCGGCACGAACTCGACAGTGGTCATGAGCGATACGACGAACAACCTGTTCGAAGCCCCGCAGGTCTACAAGCTACAGGGCCAGAACCGCTACCTCATGATGGTCGAGGCGATCGGCTCCCAGGGCCGCTACTTCCGCTCGTTCACCGCCACCAGCCTCAACGGCTCATGGACACCCCAGGCCGCGACCGAGAGCAACCCCTTCGCCGGCAAGGCCAACAGCGGCGCCACCTGGACCAACGACATCAGCCACGGCGAACTGATCCGCACCAGCGCCGATCAGACCATGACCGTCGATCCCTGCAATCTGCAGTTGCTCTACCAGGGGCGCAGCCCCAACTCCGGTGGCGACTACGGCCTCCTGCCCTACCGTCCGGGTCTGCTGACACTGCAGCGCTGACGGCGTGACACGGGTCCGGCTCCGGCACGGAGCCGGCGTGGCGGGCTCGGCGAAAGGCCGAGCCCACCCCGGTCGCGCGACAACGCCGGGCACATGTGCACTGCTACTGCGCCCGCGACGCGGCGGAGTGCCTGCTACGCGTCCGGGTCGCGCGCGATCCAGCCCGGTGAATCGAGCCGGATCGCACCGTCCCCCACCAGGGCGCGCCCGCCTCGACGGTCCGGCTGACCGTGCACAGCCGGTCGTGCGAGGTCTTCACCGCCCGCGGCAGGATGGCGCGGGCCCGATCGCCCGAAGGACCGTCCGGGAACGTGACGGAGAAGGTGACCCCGAGGTCCGACATCCGATTGCCGTTCCGCCGTCGTACGCGGTCCTCAAGCCCGGCGCCTCCGACGACGAGATCGTGGCTCTGGAAGAAGCCTTCGGCGTGAGCCTTCCGGAGGAGTTGAAGGCGCTGTGGCGGCTGTCCGCCGGTGAGAGCGGCGTAGACGGTTCGGATCTCATGCTGGGCGGCTGGGCCCTGATGCCGCTCGACGCCGTGATCGGGGTCTACCAGATGCAGATGCGGTTCCAGGAGGAGAACGGCGCGGACGACACCGAGGACACGCTGGTGCTGTGGAAACCATCTTGGATACCGTTCTGCTCCTTCAACCCCGACGACACCGTCCACGGCCTCTACCTGAACGGTGAGACCGGGGAAGTGTGCCAGTGGACGGATCTGCGCCTGGTTCGACGAATGGGAACAGCCCTCCCCCACCGGTCCCTGGTGGCCGCAGTGGATCACGCTGGGCGAGCTGGCCGAACGCCGCCCTCTGCAGGCCGGACCATCCCGGCCGTCCTGGTGCTACGACACCCCCGGCATCGCCCGCGCACTCCAACTCGCCGCGCTCGCCGCCGGCAACCGGACCCGACGAGCCACCGCGGAGCGCGCCCTCATCGGGTGCCTCGCCGACGAAAGGCAGGTGCGCCAGATCATCGACACCAGCCTGTGCCATGGGTGGCCGGTTTCGTACACACGCTCTGGAACGCCGCCCGCGACGCCGCCGACCCTGAACTCGTCGCCGCTCCCGACCTGCTTCGCACCCTGCTGAACAGCCACGCAATACCGCGGCGGGCCGAGGGCAACGGCTTCCTGGAGGGCGATGCCGGACTCGCGCTCGCCCTGCATTCCATAGCCACCGACAACGCCCCGCGCAGCGGATGGGACGCCAGCCTCCTGCTCAACTCGCCCTCCCGGAGGGACAACCGGTGACCGCCCCACAAGCGTACGAGGCCGTCCTCGCCGTCCTCAGCGGGAAGCCGCTCGAAGACGTCGCCCACTCCACCGGCATCGAGCCTCAGGACCTGGACGATGCCGTCGCCCTCTTCCAGCAGGCCGGCCGCATGGCCCTCGCCGACCAGGACACCAACCGCGGCTGGTTCATGGCCCGCGTCCGGTTCCACGACCAGTCGGCATCCGACCAGGTCGTCCACGACCACCTCCTGCCCCTGCTCCACGCCGCCCAGGACCAAGGGCTCCTCAGCCAGTGGTGGTTCATGCGGAAACCGCCCGGCCGGCGCCTGCGCTTCCTGCCCTCCTCGGCGCGGACCCGAGCGAGATCCGCAACGCCATCAGCTACCGACTCGGTGCCATGGCACTGCGCCATCACATCGAGAGCTGGACCACCGCCACGTACGAGCCCGAGACCCCGGCCTTCGGCGGAATCATCGGGATGAACGCGGCCCACGCCCTCTTCCACGCCGACAGCACGCACATCCTGACCTCACACGCGGGCGCCCTCGAGCCGCCCCTCGCCCGTCGGGAGATGTCCCTCCTACTGCTTTCCACCCTCCTACGCGGAGCGCACCTCGAGTGGTACGAGCAAGGCGATGTGTGGGATCAGGTCTGCCAGGACCGTCCGCTGCCGAACAACACCCCCACCCGTGATCCACAAAGACTCCACGCCGCAGTCCGGTCTCTGCTCACCTCGGACACCGGACCGAACAGCACGCTCTGCGGGCCGGATGGTCCACTTTCAGCATGGATCACCTGGTTTGCCGCCTTCGGGCGGGCCGGCTGCGCGCTCGCTGAGGCGAACGACAACCGGCAACTACACCGGGGCCTGAGAGAAGTTCTCGCCTATCACGTGATCTGGCACTAGGGTCTGTTGCGAAAGTGGATCAAGGTCGTGGATGATCAAGCGCCGTGGGGCGTGGAGATCTGACGAATGGCCAGTGGGCTCGGCTGGAGCCGTTGCTGCCGCTGGGCAAGAAGCCGGGGCGGCCGCCGACGTGGACTCGTCGGCAGTTGATTGACGGCATACGCTGGCGGACCAGGACTGGTGCGCCGTGGCGGGACGTTCCGGACCGGTACGGGCCGTGGGACCGGGCCTACGACCTGTTCCGCCGCTGGCAGCGCAACGGCACCTGGAAGCGGATCTTCGAGCAGCTCCAGGCCGAAGCCGACGCGAAGGGCCTCATCACATGGGACGTCAGCGTGGACTCCACCATCGCCCGTGCGCACCAGCACGCCGCCGGGGCGCGTAAAAAGGGGCAGCGCAGAAGGAGTCTCCCGGCGGCGTCGACACCGAGCCCGACGACCACGGCCTCGGGCGTTCGCGCGGCGGATTGACCACCAAGTTGCACCTGGGGGTCGAGCAGGGTCAAAAGCCCCTCTCACTCATCGTCACCGCCGGGCATCGGCATGACAGCCCGCAGTTCCAGCCGGTACTGGAGGCCATACGGGTGCCCCGGATGGGTCGGGGCCGGCCGCGCACCCGGCCGGACAAGGTGCGGGCCGATAAGGCTTACGGCTCCCGAGCGAACCGCGCTTACCTGTGCAGACGTGGCATCGGCTGCACAATCCCGGAGAAGGCCGACCAGGTCCGCAATCGCAAGAAGCTCGGCTCCCGTGGCGGCCAGCAGCCGAAGTTCGACAAGGTCGACTATCGCGAGCGACACGCGGTGGAGTGCGGGATCAATCGGCTGAAGAGACACCGTGCAGTGGCGACGAGATACGACAAGCTGGCTGTCCGCTACGAAGCGACCGTACTGATCGCTGCCATCAACGAGTGGTTGTGACAAGCCGGAGCGGAGGCGGAAGGTTCCAGGGAAAACCCTTCGAGGACATCACCACTGACCTGCCACCCTGGTGAGATGCTGCTCAAACTGACCGGTTCCAGCTGTTCGGGCAAGACCACGCTCGCTTACTCCGTGGGCGAGCGGCTGGGGCGGCTCGCCGTGCACGACTTCGACGAGCTCGGCGTGCCGGAAGGCGCCGATCGCCAGTGGCGAAACCGCATGACCGAGATGTGGGTGCGGCGTGCGCTGGAGTACCAGGCCCGTGGAGTCGACCTTCTGCTGACCGGGCAGTCCCCGCTGGGAGAGGTCCTGGCCAGCCCCTCCGCCCCGTTGCTAGATGGCATCGCGGTCTGTCTGGTCGACGTGTCCGACGAGGCCCGGCGCGGCAGGCTCACCAAGCGCGACTCGGGCCGATGGGACGCTCCGGCGATTGACGCCTTCCTCGGCTGGGCCGCCTGGCATCGCAAGCACGCTGAGGATCCCGGATACCAACCCGACGTCATCATCGACGACAGCTGGCCCCGCATGGCCTGGCACCGCTGGACCGGGTGGACCGCCAACGATCGGCGATGGTGTACCCACCTGCTCGACACTACGGACCAGCCTGTCGCGGAATCCGTAAATCAGGTTGAGCAATGGGTGACCGAACAGCGCGACACGCTCCGATCCGGCCGTCTCCCCCTGTCGCGGGGCTGGTCAGACCAGACAGCTGCCCGAGCCGACCACGACTCCTGATCCACTTTCGCAACAGACCCTAGAACCGTATGGGCCTCAGCTCACATACACAGGCGATCCTCGCGCAACAATCGCGCGACGTGATCCTCGGCAACTGACCGCAGGCATATCGCGGACAAAAGCAGCGCCCTCCCGGATACGGAAATGCGTGCCGCATCTGCAGAGCCTGCGGATCCCGTCGAAGTCCGCGTCGGTGATCTGTCGGCCCTCCTCCTTCACCCGGCAGACAAGAGCCACGGCCGCCATGATCTGGCCCGGCTGGCAGTAGCCGCGCGGCGAGGAGAACTGGACGCTGAACATCGGGCTCTACAACTGGACCGGCAAGCGCCTGGAGTCGGGCGTCGACCTGACGAGCCTCGTCGTGACCGGTGCCCTGCTGTCCATCGTGCCGATGGCCGTGATGATGACGGCGATGCGCCGGTACTGGCGCAGTGGAGTCACTCTGGGAGCACTCAAGTGACCTTGGCACACAACCCAGTTGTTCGTGGTTTCGCCCCGGACCCCTCGATCGTGCGCGGTCCTGACGACTGGTACTACGTGGCCACGAGCTCCTTCGAGTGGTTCCCCACGATCCCGATCCACCGCTCCCGGGACCTCGCCCGCTGGGAGTACGCGGGGCATGTGCGAGGCGCGGTCCCGGGAACTCCCTGGCCGGGGTGCCGGACTCGGGCGGGGTGTGGGCGCCCTCCCTGAGCTGGGACGGCACCCGGTTCTGGCTGACGTCCTCGGTGGTCCGCTCGGTCGGCACGCCGTACTTCGACCTGGACACGTACGTGACGACGGCGCCGTGCGTGTCGGGCCCGTGGTCCGCGCTGCGCCGGGTGCCCGGGCACGGTTTCGACCCGGCCCTCTTCCACCACGAGGGGCGTCTCTGGCTGCTCAACCTCCAGACGGGCCACCGGGCGGGCGCCGCTTCTCGGGCATCGTCCTCACCGAGCTCGACCGGGACACGCTCACCCCACTGAGCCCCTCCCAACTCTTGCTCCAGCACGACGAGTTGGTGGAGGGCCCGAAACTGCTGCACCGCGACGGCTGGTTCGCACTCCTCCTGGCGCACGGCGGCACGGGGTTCGAGCACGGCGTCCTCGTGACGCGCAGCCGCTCCCTCACCGGCCCGTACGGGCTCGACAGCCGGCCTCTGCTGACGTCACGGGACGACCCCGCGCTGCCGTTGCAGAAGGCCGGACACGCCGAACTGGTGAGGCCGCCGGACGGCGACTGGTTCCTGAGCCATCTCACGGCCCGCCCCCTGCGCACCCCGGACGGGCCGCGCTGCACGCTGGGCCGGGAGACGGCGCTCCAGGCGGTGGCCTGGGACGCGGACGGATGGCCGCGGTTGCGGCACGGAGGACACCGTCCGGCCGTAGAGGTCGAGGTCCCGGATGCCGCCGCGCTGCCCCAACCCCCTCTGAACTCAGGACCGTTGGGGTGGCCCTGGAGCACCCTGCGCGCACCGGTCGACTCCTCGTGGGCGGACACCACGAGCCGCCCCGGATGGATCAGGCTGCGCGGCCGTCAGGGTCCTGAATCCCTCTGGGAGCACAGCCTGTTGGCGCAGCGGATCACGGAGCACCGGGCGCGCGTCGAGGTAACCGTCAACGCGCGCCCGGCCACGTTCACCCAGTCCGCCGGGCTGGTCCTGCGCTACGACTCCCTCTCCTACCTCACTCTGGACGTGACCTGGGCCGAACCCGAGGGCGAACCGCAGCGCGGCCAGCAGTGGCAGGGCTCGGGCCGCCGTGTGCTCAGCCTCGTGGAGCGCACCCTCGACGGCACCCATCAGGTCGCCCTCGTGCCGCTCGACCCTGACACGACTGTGGTCCTGGGCGCGGACATCGACCGCACGTCGGCACAGTTCTGGTTATTCCGGGCTGCCGACGGAGTACGAGTCCGCGTCGGCCCCGCGCTGGACTTCAGCCGCCTCTCCGACGACCACGGCGGGCGGCTCCGCTTCACCGGATCGCTTACCGGGATCCACGCGGACGACCTCGTGGACGCGGCGTTCACCGCCGACTTCACGGGATTCCGGCTGGACTGCACCCCCGCGTGATCCGGGGCTGACGGACGGCACGACAGTCGCTGCCGTGGACGCTCGCGTCACCACGCCGCTTGGGCCCGGATGCCCACGTCCCCGCGATGAAGTCGCGCCGCGCCACCAGGAAGGCGGGATCGGGACGACGTACATGGACCGCCTCCTCCAGCTCGCGGGGCAGCCCGGCGAAGAACTGGCGGAACGAAAGGCCAGAACGCGCGACAGCATCGGGATCACACCCCCGACTCGGGCGGCTTGAAGGAGCTCGCGCGGCGCGTCCTGGAGACCGGCCAACGAGATCAGGACAAGCACCGGGCGCTTCGGGACCACCCTCGCTCCACCGTGGCGTGGACGGCACCGCTGCCGTGCGTCAGGCGCGGCGAGCCCAAAACGATGTCGCCAAGGTCAACCGTGAGCGGTGCCGCACGGCGGCGCCCCTCAAGAAGCAGGTGCCGCCGTGCTCTTGCGGACGACGAGGCTCGTCGCCAGTTCGAGACGCGTGGTCACCGGTTCCTGGTCACGCAACCGCATGATCATCTGCACCGCTTCCTCGGCCATCTCCCGCAATGGCTGGTGCACCGTCGTCAGGGCCGGGCTCGACCAGCGAGCCACCGGCACGTCGTCGTAGCCGACCACCGACAGGTCCTGCGGCACCCGGAGACCGCGGACTCGGGCCGCCTCCAGGACGCCGAGTGCCTGCAGGTCGCTGCCCGCGAAGATCGCGGTGGGCGGCTCGGGCAGATCGAGGAGTTCGAGGGCGCGCTCGAAGCCGCCCTCGACATGGAAGTCGCCGTAGCGGACGAGGGCGGGGTCGGCTTCGATGCCCGCCATGCCGAGCGCGGAGCGGTAGCCGTCGAGGCGGGCGTGGGAGCAGAGCATGTCGTCTGGCCCCGTGATGATCCCGATGCGGCGATGGCCGAGTTCCACCAGGTGCCGGGTGGCGACCCGCCCCCCGTTCCAGTTCGCCGATCCGACCGAGGGTACGTCCGGGTCGGGGTCGCCGGCCGGGTCGACGATGACGAACGGGATGGAGCGCGACTGCAGCCGCTGCTTGACCTCGGCGGGCAGCGCAGAGAAGACGAGCACCACGCCGCGCGGCCTGCGCTGCATGACGCCTTCGATCCAGTCGGGGGCGGGTGCGTGGCGGGTGCCGCTCTCGGTCAGCACGAGGCTTGCCTGGTGCGCCTTGGCGACGTTCCCCACGCCACGGATCAGCTCCATCGCCCAGATGCTGTCCAGCTCGTGGAAGACCAACTCGATGAGGGGCGTCTCGCGGGCGGCCCGCGTCGTGCGCCGGTAGGAGTGCGTCTCCAGAAGGCGCTCCACCTTGACCCGGGTCGGAGCGGCCACATCCTGCCGCCCGTTGAGCACCTTCGAAACTGTCGAAATGGAGACGCCTGCCTTTTGGGCCACCTCGGCGAGGGTGATGCGGCCCAAGTCCTCGTCATCACGCATGCCTTGGAGCATAAGGCACGGTCAGACCTCTCGGCATCGTAACGCTTTGATAACTCGACGAATCGGGCTTGACCGCCCACCGGGCGCGACCTAGCGTCCCGACTCGTGAACTTTCGGCGATTGTACCGAAATAGTTTCGAGAGCGACTCTACGCGCACGGTTGCCGAGATCGGTCGCAGCGGTCGGTGCTGCCCTGGCCCTGCTGCTGTCCCTGTCCGGGTGCGGCGGCGGCTCATCCGCGGCAGGTGGCGACGACGGGAAGATCCACGTCCTGGTCTACGGGGACGCGGCGAACAAGGTCGAGAAGCAGCTGATCGCCACCTTCAACAAGCAGTCGAAGGTGAAGGCGGTCCTGGACACCATCCCCGGCGCGGACTACCAGGCGAAGCTGCAGACGATCATCAACAGCAAGCAGGCGCCCGACGTGTTCTTCAACTGGGGCGGTGGCAGCATCAAGCCGTTCGTCGACGCGGACCTGCTGATGCCGCTGGACGACTTCATCGCCGACGATCCCGCCCTGAAGTCGAAGTTCCTTCCCTCCGTGTTCAACAGCGCGGTGATCGACGACAAGGCGTACGGCGTTCCGATGCGCGGCACTCAGCCGGTGCTGTTCTTTCACAACGAGAAGGTCCTCGCCGACGCTGGTGTGCAGCCGCCGAAGACCTGGGATGAACTCCTCGACGCGGTCAAGGCGTTGAAGGCGACGGGCGTCACGCCCATCGCGCTCGGCGGCGGCGACCGGTGGCCGACCCTGATGTGGTTCGAGTACCTCTTCGACCGTGTCGCCGGGCCGGGCCTGGTCCAGAAGGCCCTCGACGGGGACAAGTCCGCCTGGGAGAGCACCGACAGCAAGAAGGCGCTCGGCATGATCAGAGACCTGGTGGACGCGGGCGCGTTCGGTTCGAACTTCGACTCCGTGAAGTCCACCGACCAGGGCTCCCCCACGCTGCTCGCCACCGGCAAGGCCGGCTTCGAGCTGATGGGTTCGTGGGAGTACGCGACGCAGCAGGACGCCCACCCCGATTTCGCGAAGGAGGACTTCGGCTACAGCGCCTTCCCGACCGTCGCAGGCGGCAAGGGCGACGCGGGCGACCTCGTCGGCAACACCAACAACTTCTACTCGGTCCTGAAGAAGACCGCGCGCCCCGAGGCCGTCGCGGACTTCCTGGAGCTCCAGTACTCCGACGAGTTCGTGAAGGCGCAGCTCGGCATCGGCAATCTGCCAAACGTAGGACAAGCTCAGCCGCATCCACCCCTGCCCGCGTCCTCCGCGCCGCCGGGCGGTGTCAATTCGGCGACTCGGAACCTGCCACGAGTTGGAGCAGGTCGCGCAGCGCCTCGCGCTGTCGGTCGTCCAGGGCGTGGAGCGGCCGGGAGGCGAACGGCATCCGGGTCCGCAGATCGGCAGCCACGCGCAGGCCGGTCTCGGTGACGGCGACCAGCTTGACCCGGCGGTCGTCGGGCGCGGGGTGCCGCTCGACCAGTCCGCGACCCTCCAGGCGGTCAATGATCGTGGTGACGTTGGACGGCTCGGCGTGCAGATACTCGGCGATCCGGCGCATGGGTACCGGCTCCTCTGCCGCGAGCAGCGCCTTGGCCTGCAGCGGGGTGAGCTCGTGCTCGGCCGCCGCCTGTTCCGACTCCCGGGCGTACCGGCGGTTGATCGCGGCGAACAGGGCGACGATCTGGCGGGTGACGTCATCCGGTCGGTAGGACATCGCTCCACTCTAGCCATTGGCTTGACAGTGACAGATATGGGTCACCATAGTTATGGAACATATTAGTGGTCAACCATAACTATTGTGGGAGTGAGACCGAGATGACCACCGGAACCCCGGCTCCAGAGAAAACCGTCCTGATCACCGGCACCTCCTCGGGCATCGGCCTGGCCGCTGCCGTCGCCGCGGCCCAGGCCGGCTGGAACACCGTCGCGACCATGCGCGACACCTCCCGGGCCGATGCCCTGCTCGCCGCCGCCGACGCGGCCGGAGTGGCCGGACGGATCCAGGTACGGCAGCTGGACGTCACCGATCCGGACTCCGTGGAGGCCGCCGTCGCAGGCGTGATCGCCGACCACGGGCGCCTCGACGCCGTGGTCAACAACGCGGGGGCCGGGCACGTGGGCACCCTCGAGCAAGAGACGATCGCCGACGTCCGCCAGGTACTGGAGGTCAACTTCTTCGGTGTGCTGCACGTCACCAAGGCCGCACTGCCGCACCTGCGCGCGACCGGTGGGCGGGTGGTGACCGTCACCAGCGTCGGCGGCGTCGTCGGCCAGCCGTTCAATGAGGCGTACTGCGCCGCCAAGTTCGCGGTCGAGGGTTTCATGGAGTCGCTCGCGCCGGTCGCCGCGACCACCGGAGTGAGCGTCACCGTGGTCGAACCGGGCGCGGTGGCGAGCGAGTTCGTCAGCAACGTAGGCTTCGATCCGGCCGTGATCGATGCCGCAGGTCCGTACGCGCCCGCTCTGCGCGCCTACCTCGAGCGGACCCGGAACACTTTCGCCAACGCCGCACAGCCCCCGGCGGACGCCGCCGCACCGATCATCGAGGCGCTCAGCGGTGACCGGCCCGCCTTCCGGATCCAGACCTCGGAGGCGGCCCGCACCTTCGCCGGCACCAAGCTCGGCGACCTCGACGGCTCATCCGTCCTGGCCCTGACCGGCAGCTGGGTCGCCTGACCCCGCAACCCAGGAGGACGACCAATCATGAGTACACACCGACCGGCACATCCCACGACGGCGGTCGACCACCGGGCGTCCGTCGCGGCCGAGACCGCCGCGTTCGTGGCCGCGGTCCAGGGCGCCGATCCGACGACCCCTGTCCCGTCCTGTCCCGGATGGAACCTGGCCGATCTGGTAAAGCACACCGGCAGTGTGCAGCGCTGGTTCGCCGTGCTGTTGCGAAAGGAGATCCAGCAGCCGCCGACGAGCAGGGACGTGGACCTACAGCTCCCGCCGCGGCCGGAGGACTATCCCGACTGGCTGGCCGCGAGCGCGGTCGAGGCCGCCGGGGCGTTCGCGGCCACCGCCCCGGACACCCCGATGTGGGCCTGGGGGGCCGACCAGCACGCCCGGTTCTGGGCCCGCCGGATGTTGTACGAGACGCTGGTGCACCGGGTGGACGCCGAGCTCGCCCTCGGACGGCGGCCGATGGTCGACCGCGCGCTGGCGGTGGACGGTGTGGACGAGTTCCTAGTCAACCTGCCTTTTGCGGCTTTCTTCGCGCCGAACACGGCGCAGCTGCGCGGGACCGGCCAGACCATCCGCTTCCGCTGCATCGACGGCGAAGGCGACTGGCTGGTCCGTCTTCAGCCGGATCGCTTCGGCATCGCAACGGATGGCCCTGGCCGGGAGACCGCCGTCGACGCCACCCTCCGCGGCGCCGCGGCCGACCTCCTGCTCTTGCTCTACGGCCGACTGGACCCGATGGACGACCGCTTCGAACGCCAGGGGAACCCCGCCCTGCTGGACCGCTGGTTCGCCAACTCAGCGTTCTGAGCCGACCCTGCTCGAGCGGCCAGGAGGACGTGGTGCCGCCCCCAGATGAACCGGCGGCTCACCGTGCAGAAGCCCCGTCCCGCCCGGGCCCGCCCGGCCACGCCCGACGAGGACGACGAGGAGCGGTGAGTTCGACTGACGAGGAGGCTGAGGCGCCGCGTTCATCCGAGGCCGATGAGTGGTTCGCTTGGTTGCCAGGTGACGGGCAGGACGACGTCGATGCCGTCCCGGCGGGCCAAGGGAAGCAGCCGGCTCATGGTGATGTCGAGGCGATCGAGCAAGTAGGGCATGGGGCGCAGGGGCTGGTCGAGGCCGGTGAAGAAGTCGTCCCAGTGCACCAGGATGACCCGTTGGGCTCCGGTCGCGAGCACGACCTCGTCCCAGTAGGTGTGCAGGAACCGTGGGGTCTGGTTGCCCAGGCTGCCGATGCCCAGGTAGATGACGTCGGCGTGGCGGCCGCGCAGGGCGCCGGGGCGGCATGCACAGGAACGGGCACTTGACCGCGCCCGGCGTCCGAAGCAGTGCATGCTCGCCCGCAGGCCCGCGCTGAGGCAGACGGTGCTGACCCTGCTGAGAGAGGAGTGGTCGCCGGAACAGATCGTCGGCCACCTGCGTCGGCATCACGGTGACGACCCGGGGATGGAGATCAGCCACGAGACGATCTACCGATCGGTCTACACCACCCGCTGGAAAGTGATCCCTCGCGAGCTGTGCAAGCGCCTGCGAACCGGCCGCCCGATCCGGAAGAACAAGCACCACACGGTGAAAGGACAGTGGCGCTCACAGATCACCGATGCCCGACCAATCGAGGAGCGGCCCCAGGCGGCGGAGGACCGCAGCGAGTTCGGGCATCTGGAAGGCGATCTGGTGATCGGCTCGAACAACAGCCAGGTCGCCACACTGGTCGACCGGAAGTCACGGTTCCTCACGGTCGTGAAACTCGCCAGCCGCCACACCACCGTGGTCGTTCCCACTCTGGCCGAGACCTACGAACGCATGGACCCCCGACTACGCAGCACGCTGACCTGGGATCGCGGCATGGAACTGGCAGCCCACAAGCGGTTCACCGCCGACACCGGTGTCGACGTGTTCTTCGCAGCCCCGCGTAGCCCCTGGCAACGTGGCACCAACGAGAACACCAACAAGCTGCTCCGGCAGTACCTGCCCAAAGGCACAAACCTGTCGACGTTCAGCCAGGACGACCTTGACGCCATCGCGACGAAGCTCAACAACCGTCCGCGCAAGTGCCTGGGATTCCGCACACCAGCCGAGAGTGTTGCCTTGACCGGTTGAATCTAAGACCGCCTTCTTCGCGAAGGAGAGCGACCGGTGAGCGAGATATGCCGGTTCATCCGCGCGGAGAAGGCGAACTACACGGTCGTGCTGCTGTGCAAGGCGATGAAGACGGCCCGCTCCACGTACTACGCGTGGGTGGCCGGAACCGAGGCCCGCGAGGCGAGGCGGCGGGCCGATGAGGCCCTCGCGCACGAGATCACGGTGATCCACATCGCATCCCGGCGGAACTACGGCGTCCCGCGCGTCACCGCCGAACTGCGCAGGCAGGGCCGACCGGTCAACCGCAAACGGGTGGCACGGGTCATGCAGGAACACGGCATCGCCGGGAACAGCCGGCGCACCGGCCGCCGCAGCCTGACCAAGGCCGACACCAAGGCCGCCCCGTCGCCCGACCTGATCGGCCGGGACTTCACCGCCACCCGCCCCGGAACGAAGATTGTCGGGACATCACCTACATCCCCACGGCCGAGGGCTGGCTCTACCTCGCCTCGTGGCTGGACCTGGCCACGCGCGAGATCATCGGGTACTCGATGGCCGACCACCATCGCGCTGAACTCGTCGTCGACGCCCTGGACATGGCCGCCCGGCTGGGCCGCCTGGAACCCAGCTGCGTGATCCACAGCGACCGCGGATCGGAATACACCTCCGGACAACTCCGCGACAGGATCAGCAAGTTGGGACACCGGCAGAGCATGGGCCGGACCGGGAGCTGCTTCGACAACGCCGCCGCGGAGAGCTTCTGAGCCGTACTCAAAGAGGAGATCGGCACCCGCTTCTGGCCCGACCGGGCCACCGCCCGCGCCGACATCTTCGACTTCATCGAGACCTTCTACAACAGACGCCGCCTGCGCAAGCACATCCACTGGGGCTACCTCACGCCCCACGAAACACGCCTCCGCTACCGGCAAGACCAAGCCCTCGCGGCGTAACAACAACGTGCCCAAGATCACGGGGAAACTTCACCCGCCGGAGTGAGCTGAGCGCAAGGGCGAGATCGGGACGCAGAGCCTGCGATGGCCCGCCGCTCACCCGCGGCTTCGCCGTCTTGAGGTCGTGGCTCGTCGGAGTCGATGCGCGGGACCACGCGCACTGGCCCCGCATGCCGAGTCACGTGCCCGAAGCCGCCGTCGTCGCCCAAAAGCTGGCGGTGGAGCGAGCTGAGTACCTTCGGCTTGTGGATGCTGACCACAGCGCTGCACTTTCATGGCGTCTCGCTCACTCGGTCGGTTCCTGGCCGGTGAGCAGGTCGAGCAGGCCGGCGGGGGCGTTGTCGCCGAAGATGAGCTGGTGATTCTTGTCGGATTCGGCGGCGAACTGGGCACTGCGGGCGAAGAGAGCCTGCTCGTACTCTGCAAGGGCGGCTTCGATGTCGTCGGGATGTGCGGCGATGGCTTTGCCGAGTTCGGCGCCGTCGAGCATGGCGAGGTTGGCGCCCTCCCCGGCGAACGGTGACATGAGGTGGGCGGCGTCGCCCAGCAGCGTCACTCCGGGAACGCGGTCCCAGCGGTGGCCGATCAGCAGGGCGCTGATCGGGCGCGGGGCGAGGGCGGTTTCCCCGTCAGTGATGAGTGCGGTGAGTTCAGGCGCCCATCCGGTGAATTCTGCCGCGACCTGGGCCGCCGCCGTTTCGGGACTGGCGAGGATGGCGGCGGTCCATTCCTGCGGTTTATTGAGCGCGACGTAAGTGTGCAGAACGGCGTCGGCCTCTCGATGGCCGAGGATCCCCTTGCCAGTCGTGACGGCGAACAGGGAACCGTCGCCGACGGCCTTGGCCGCTGCGGGGTGGCGTTGGTCGGCGTCGTACAGGTAGGTCTCGATGAACGACGTGCCGACGTACTCGGGCTTCGCGTCGGAGAGCAGCGGCCGGACCCTCGACCAGGCGCCGTCCGCGCCGACGAGGAGGCCGGTCGTCACGGTCGGCCCGTCGGCGAACGTCAGCTCGTGCCTTCCGTCTCCGAGGGGGCGGACACTGGTGACCTTGTGTCCCCACTGGATCATCTCGCCGGGCAGCGAGTTGATCAGGATCCGACGCAAGTCTCCGCGGAGCACCTCGGGGCGCCCGCCCGTGCCGTCGTCGGGCTGGTCAAGCAGGACCGCGCCGTGCTGGTCGAGCACGCGCACGGCCTCGCCGCCTTCGTGGATGATCGCGCGGAACTCGTCGGTGAGGCCGGCCGCTTCGAGGGCGAGCTGCCCGTTGTACTCGTGGATGTCGAGCTGACCGCCCTGCGTGCGGGCGTCCGCCGATGTCTCGGCTTCGTAGATGGTCGCGGGGATGCCGTGCAGGTGCAGGACCCGGGCGAGGGTCAGGCCGCCGAGCCCGGCGCCGATGATCGTGACGGGAGTGGTCATGGTGGTTTCCCTTTCGGCTGGACACGCTCTACTCGGGTACAGTGTTCGCAGTAATGGCGCCACGATAACACTACTGCGAACAGTGAGCGCAGTAGTGAGGAGGAAAACCGATGGACGACGCTCACACAGTGATCTGGAACCGGCCGCAGCGGGCCGCGAAAGGCCCCGCACCCTCACGCACCCGGGCGGAGATCACCGCCGCCGCCATCGCGATCGCCGACGCCGAGGGCATCGAGGCACTGTCCATGCGGCGCGTCGCCAAGGAACTGGGAACGGGCACAGCCTCGCTCTACCGCTACCTGGCATCCAAAGACGACCTGCTCGATCTCATGCTCGACGCCGTAGCGGCCGAAGACGGCGGCCCGCCTGCCCCCACCGGCGACTGGCGCGGCGACTTGCGGACACTGGCCTATCGCTCCCGGGCCACCATCCACCGGCATCCCTGGATGACCTCCCTCGCGGCAGGGCGCCCATCACTTGGACCGAACTCCCTCGATGCCACCGAACACGCACTCGCCGCCCTCGATCCCCTCGGCTTCGACATCGACGTCATGATCACCGTCGTCGATACGCTGCATGCCTTCGTCCGCGGCTACGCCATCGGCGAGCTCGCACAGCAGGAAGCCGTCCGACGCTCCGGAGTCGGCATCCAGGAATGGATGGACGCCCACGCGCCCTACCTCGACAAAGTCGTCAGGGCCGGGCGCCATCCACTCCTCGCCCGGGTCATTCGTGATGCCGAACTTCCCCACGCGGCCGACAGCGCCGAGCGCGGTTTCCAACTGGGACTCGAACGACTCCTCGACGGATGGGAGGCCAACCTCCCCATCCGGCCCTGACGATTCGGCAGCGCCAACTGGAGGTTCCTCGGCGAACTCCGCACTCCGACGTCCCCCTCCGCGCGCGCCGAACCCCCGACGCAGCACGATTCCCAGAAGCGCCCTCTGCCCGGGCAAGATCAAGAACGTGACGCCAGACTGGCAGGTGACGGTGCGCAGGATGGTCGACATGCCGCCGCCGGTGCCTGCGGAGATCAGGACGTGCGGGGAGTCGGCGTCCAGGTCGACGGAGACCGCCTTGCCGCCGGATCCGACGCCGATGACGGGTGCGGACTCCTTGGCCTTGGCCATCATCTCCCGGATCTTAGGGTCCTTCAGCAGGGCCTTCGCCGGGGGCTTGCGGGTCTTCTTCACCATCACGTATGTCTCGCGGCCGGCCACGTGCCAGGAGAACGTCACGCCCTCCAGCGCGAGCTTGTGCGTGATGAGGTCGGCGATCAGGTCCTTGGAGAAGTCCAGGCGCCCCGGCACGTCGACGCGTATCTCTGCGGCGTCGTCGGAGAAGTTCTTCGGGATGTGGAGGTAGCGGCGCGGGTCGGTCTGCTCCGGCACCCTGAGCGGCAGCGCGAGCGCCTCATGCAGCGGGAAGACCCACTCACGCATCAGCTCCCGGCGCTTGCGGGTCAACAGCCCGTACGTGACACCGCCGACGGTCAACGCGGAGGCCGCGCCGATGCCGCCGGTCTCCAGCGCGGGCGAGGGCCTGGTCCCGGTTCTCCCACAGATCCTGGGCCATCTGCCATCTGGCATCTGGTGTCCGGGTGCCTGCCGACCAGGTAGGCGCCCTCCCCCGCCGCTGCGAGCCAGGTGATCCGGAAGGCCAGGCGCTGCCACCCGGCCCGGTAGGAGGAACGCCCCACGCGGCCTTCGACCTTCGCCAAGACCCGGGTACCCAGGCGCCAGAACGTCGCGTCGGTCCGCTTCACCCCGTCCATGGGGCGCCCGGCCAGGAACCCGGCCGATACCGAACGCGAGGGATTCGGCGGTCTCTTCCACCTGCTTGTCGAACTTCGTCTGCGCCATGCCGTGCCCCGGCGGTGCACTGTGTGCGGATCAGCGGGCGATCGAGATTGCGAAGGGCGCGAATCCGCTGGACCGAATCACGTGCGGTACGAACAGTATCGCGGCCTCCGTGGCGCGGGCGGTCTGGATCCCGCCGAGATCAGTGATCCACTCCTTGCGCCAGCCGAGGTGGATGAGCAGTTCACGGACGGTCTGCTTGGCCTGCGGGTCCTCGCCGGAGAGGAAGGCGTCGGGCGCCTGGGTGAGCGTGGCTGGCGCGGTCATCACCGGGAAGAGCATGGTGTTGAGTGTCTTGACGACGCGCGTTTCGGGGAGCGCTTCCTGGAGTTGCTCGGCGAGGCTTGAGCCGGGGTAGATCAGGTCGGCGGGCAGTCCGTCCGGTCCGTCGACGGTGGCGTTGGAGACGTCGACGAGGATCTTGTCGCGCAGTTCCTCGCGCAGGGCGACGAGCCGGTCCAGCGAGCTGGCGCCCGGGGTGGCGTTGATGACGATCTGGGCTGTCCGGGCAGCGTCGGCGGCGGCGCCCGGCGCGCGGTCCGCCACGGTCACCTCATGCCCTGCCCGGATGAGGGCTGTGGCCAGGTTGCCGCCGACGCGGCCGTTTCCGAGAACTGCGATCGTGGTCATGATGATCTGGTCCTTCCGTGCGTGCAGGTTGTGGTGCGCGGTCAGCGTGAGAGCGTGGCGACGGCCTCGGCGTGGACGCCGGGCGCGGCGGCCAGGAAGCTCTCGCTCTGCGGGGTCCAGGGGTGGCCCTCGGCGTCGGAGATCTGTCCGCCGGCCTCGGTGACGAGCAGCGCCCCGGGCAGCAGGTCCGCGCGGGCGCCGGCGAACTGCCAGAAGGCGTCGATCCGGCCGGCGGCCACGTTCAGCAGGTGCAGGGTCGCGGGCACGGCGGTGCGGACGACGAGCGCGTCGAAGAGCATCGCGGTGATCGAGGAGCCGACGCGCCGCACGACCTTCTCGTCCTCGTCCGGCCGGGCCTGGCTGGTGGCCACGATGCTCAGGCCGAGGTCCGCGGTCTGGGAGACGTGCAGCGGCCGGCCGTCGAGGTGGGCGCCCGCGCCGGTGAGCGCGGTGTAGGTCTCGCCGGTCAACGGCAGGTGGACCGCGGTGAGCACCGGCTGGTTCTCACGCACGAGGGTGGCGGTCACCGCCCACTCCGGCAGGGCGTGCAGGTGGTTGACGTTGCCTTCGGCCGGATCCACGACCCACCATTCGCCGGGCGGCAGCGCCCCGCCGTCCAGTTCGTCCTCCACCCAGCCGGCGTCCGGGCGCAGGCGCGTGAGGCGGGGGCGCAGGATGTCGAGGGCCGTGTCGTCGTTGGCGGCGAGCGCGCGCATCAGCTCTTCGCGGGTCTGGTAGCGGACCACCTCGCCGAAGCGCTCGCGCAGCGCCGAACCGGCCGCGCGCACGGCGATCGCGGTCTGGCCGAGCAGGTCGGCGTCGGAGGCGGCGACGTCAGTGGTCTGAAGCGTTTCGGACATGGTGGTACTCCCGTGTGAGGAGGGGTGATGAGGCCGGTCGGGCCAAGCTGTGCGTTCCGTCTTGCGCTCTCGTCTCGAAGCTATACAGCCCATTCATTAACTTCAAATGCATGTCAAGCACGGCTAGGATTACTCACATGCAATTGGATTTGAACCTGCTCGCCGCGCTCGACGCGCTGCTGGAGGAGGGAAGTGTGGCCGGGGCGGCCGCGCGCCTGCACGTCACCGCCCCCGCGATGAGCCGGAGTCTGGGCCGAATCCGGCGCACGACCGGGGATCAGATCCTGGTGCGCACCGGCCGCACGATGACCCCGACGCCGTATGCGATCGCCGTCCGGGAACAGGTGCACGAGCTGCTGCACCAGGTCCAGGGGGTGCTGGCACCGAGCCGTGAACTCGATCTGGCAACGTTGGAGCGCACTTTCACACTCCGCTGGCACGATTCCCTGGTCGCCTTGAGCGGCCCCGCACTGCTCGCGGCCGTGCGCGGACAAGCGCCGGGCGTGCGATTGCGCTTCGTCGCGGAATCGAGCATCGACACCCCCGAGTTGCGGCGCGGCGAGGTCGACCTGGAGGCGAACGCCAACCGCCCGAACGCACCGGACATCCGTGCCGAGAACGTGGGCGAGACCCGCCTCGTCATCGTCGTGAGGCAGGGGCACCCTCTCACCCGCGTCAGGGCCGTCACCGCAAAGCGGTACGCCGCCGCTGAGCACGTCACCGTCTCGCGACGTGGAAACCTCAGCAATGCCCTCGACGACGCCCTTGCGCGGCTCGGCCTCACCCGCCGCGTGGTGGCGACCGCGCCCACGGAAGCGGCCGCGCTGGAGTTCGCGCGCGGCTCCGATCTCCTGATCAGCGTCCCCGAAGCCACCACGCGGTCAGCGGTCGCCGACCTCGGCCTGGTCGTGCTCCCCCTCCCGCTCGAACTGCCGTCGGCATCGATATACCTGTCGTGGCATCAGCGCTACGACACCGACCACGCCCACGCCTGGCTGCGCGGGCTGGCGCGAACCGCGCTGGCCCTGTGCGGAGCGTCGTAGTCGGCGCCGTCCGGCCGCTTCACCCATACGTCCACGCGACCACCACGGCGATCTGCTTGAACGTCAGCAGCGGCTGGCGTCGACGGACGCCGGTTCATGCTGCACCTCCACCAGTACTTCTCCCAGCGCGTCGACACGATCGGCTTCTCCCGGGAATCGCTGGAGCGGGCCGACGCCGCACACGGCCAGCGGCGCGCCAAGGGCGAGTGGACGCAGCAGGTCGCCGTAGTCGCCCAAGCACCGCTCGACCCGCGGATGCAGGCACAGCGTGGGCGCTTCCTCGTCGGAGGGCTCAACAGACGTTACGGCGGGCGGTCCTACCGGTGATGAGGATCTCTGGAATCGGCCAGGGTCGCTCTTCCCTTCACATTGTTGGATCTTGAAGCATGTGGGGAGGCGGGGAGCGAAGAGCATGTGTTAGGACCCGGCGGCCTTCGGCCGCCGGGTCCTGGTGATTGGTGAGGGTCAGGCGGATGGGCCCGCGAGGTCATCAGGGTGCGGGGACGGGTTCACGGTGTCCTCCGCAGCGCGGTGATGTCGGGGACACCGCCTTGGCTCTTCGGCCTTTTTAGCAGCGCCGGGCCGTCGTGAGTCGACCACGGGCGTCACTTCGAAGGGAATCGAAATCATGGCTGCCCCTGTTGGCGCGTGCCACCCTGCTCTCGCGCTGTGCAGCCCGTCCATCTGACTGCAGCAGCACGAGAAATAACGCCCGCGAGCGACAGGGGAAACGAATGACGCGTGGCACGAAGTCCGCAATGGTCGCGGGCCTTGTCGTCGGCTGCTTCGCTTTGGCAACGAGTCCGGCGTCAGCCTCCCCCCAAGGCGCCATGATTACGACATATGAGCGCGTGAACGTTCGGGACTACCCAACCTCGAAGAGCGCCCGGGTGGATACGTTCCCCGCCAACTACACGGTTCTCGGCCTGTGCTGGGAGTGGGGCGAGACCATCACCGACAACGGCGTCACGAATGACGTCTGGGTAGCCACGGGGAAGAGTGGCGATCGATACACCTGGTGGGTGAGCGCTGTGTACCTGAAGGGGGACGATTACGGTGGCCTGCCCGTCTGGAACGGCTACTGCGGTCACTGAGTCGTTGCCTAAGGCCGCGAGCAGGGCGATGCGGCAGCTCACCACGCTGTCTCAGCAGGTTCTCCCGTGAGCACTCACACACTCCGACACACCGAGCTCGCCGACCTGCCGGGCCATGACCGGCCCGGCGGCCTGCCGCACAGCGGCGAGAATGCGCTGGTAGTCCGGCGGGAGCATGGTCTCCTCCACGTCCGGCGCGCGGTGCGGGATCAGCATCACCGCCCGGCCGCCTATCTGCCCAGGCGCCGGCGCGGCCGAGGCGCGCTCGTCAGCAAGCTGTTCGCTCACCCGCTCAAGGACCCGTTCGGCGACGGCCAGTTCATCAAGCTCGGCCCGCGGCATGCCGGAAAGATTGTCACCGTCGTCATCGAGGACACCCACTTCCGGATCCTGCACGGGGAGGACGAACTCGCTGTCAGGCCCCGCAAGAACCCCGGACCGATCACCAGGCTCTACGTCAAAGGCACGGGCACGCAGAGAGACCGTCAGGGATCTCCTGACGACAAACCGTCAAAGAAGTCCTGAGACCTCACACCGACAGCGCAGAGCCCTGCTGCGCAGGCGACTGGCCCTGCAGCACGCCAGGGCCCAATCTGACGGCACCGGTGCTCTGTCGCGGGGGCAGGGATCCTTGCGCCTGGGACCGCCGTATCCATGGTCAACCGACGTATTTCGCTGACCTGCTGAAACGTGGCTTGGGCAGAGTGAGAGTCCCGCGAAGGAGTGTGGCGTGGCGTGCGTGGATGAGTTGCCGGGGGCCACGGCCGACCGCTGCACGCTGTCCGCTAGCATCCCTACGCATGACGAGGCGGGGGTGGCTGCTGGGTGCCGTGGCGGTGCTGGCGGCGTTCTGCGCCTCCGGTCCAGAACGCCCGGAGGTCATCCGCACGGCGTCGGACCTCGGCCCCCTCCCGGCCGACCGCTACGACTACACGCCGCAGGACTACCAGCGATCTCAGCAGGCATCGGCGTTGCTGGTCCGGCAGTGCATGGCGGAGCGCGGCCACCCGGACTTCCCGCTCGACCCCCGCTACCCCAGCGATCCCATCGTCGCCACCGCGGTCGGCACCGACTACGGCGCCCTGGATCTCGCCACCGCCAGCCGCTGGGGCTACGGCTGGGACCCGGCAAAGCCTCTGGCTCTCCGGTCGAAGGGCCGCCGGATGACCAACGCCGAGTATGCGGACTTCCCCGCCTGCAACGCTGAGGCGAGCCGGAGGCTGATGCGCGGCATCGACCTCAAGCGGGACTGGCTCTACGCAAGTACACGGGCGATCGAGGTCGACAAGGCGGTTCGGCGCGACCCACGCCTCCGCGCGGCGTGGGATGTGTGGTCCCGCTGTGTGGCAGAACAAGGATTCACGCGCTATCCCGACCCCGTCGCGGCGTACACGGACACCGCCTGGCAGCGGGGCAGCGACGGCAACACCCGGCATACGCAGCGCGAGCGGGCCACCGCCGTCGCGGACGTCACCTGCAAGCGCCGCCACCATACGGCCGAGCTCTGGCACGCTGCACGGGCACAGCAGCAGGCCCTGGACATCACACGGCACCGCGACCGCTACACCGCCGGGCTGCACGCGTTGCGGACATACCGGGCCACCATCGCCGAGGTGCTGCGGAAGCTCGGCTAACGAGCTCGTGCATGGATGGCGGTGAGACGTCGAGTCCTCGATCGTTGATCATGGTTGCGTGGTGGGGAACTCAACTCGTGCACTGGTCATCAGCAACCGGCGGATCACGGGCCTGACGGCCGACGTGATCGCTGAACTCGTCGCCGAAGCGGGGCCGTTGTGGCATGAGCGCCACCAGGCCAGACTTGCCTCCCGGCCGCGCAAGCGGGCCATGGGTGCTGGCGCGAAGCACCGGCTGGTGTTCATCGACCGACTGCTGGCCACTCTCGTTCATCTCCGTCACGGGGCCACCCACGACGTGCTGGCCTGCTGGTTTGGCGTGGACCGCTCCACCATCACCCGAGCCGTCGGTGAGGTGCGGCCCCTGCTCGCCGAGCGAGGATGCACCATCAGCCCCGACGTACGGCTGCGGACTCTGGCGGAAGTCGTCGACCATCTCGGCGCGACCGGCAGGACCGGCATCATCGACGGCACCGAGATCCGGGTCCGGCGGCCGGCCCAAGGGCGTAAGGACCGGGACAAGTTCATCTCTGGCAAGAACAAGCAGAACGCCGTCAAATCCATGGTGGTCACGGACGGCGAAGGACGCGTGCTGTGGTGCAGCCCGACCAGGCCCGGGAGTTGCGCGGACATCACCCACGCCCGCCAGCTGGGGCTGGTCACGCTCCTGGCCGGCGGGCCCGCGGTCGAGATCCTCGCCGATGCCGGCTACCAGGGACTGGGCGCACAGACCGGCGGACGCGTCGTGACACCACCGCACCGCAAGTTCAAGAAGAACGCCCCGGACTGGTACGAGGAGATGTACGAGCGCCAGCGCAAGGCGCATTCCTCACGCCGTATCCGGGTCGAGCACGGCATCGCACATCTCAAGAACTGGCGGGCACTCGCACGCCACCTCGGCCGCCGCGAGCACATGAGCGACACGGTGCAGGCCATCGCCGGCCTGCTGTCCCATCAGCAGACCGCAGACCTGACATCGGCACGGCAGATGTGACCCCCGGGCCCCTCCGAAGTCCTGGACGTCTCACCGCCAACCATGCACGAGCTCGTTAGCTAGGGCCTGTCCGGCGGATCTTCGTGGCGTCCCCGGTCGCATATGCTGAGGCCGTCGCTTCTGATACCCGGCGCCCCGTCAAGGAAGACCAGTTGACTCCGCATTCCCTTGCGTTCTACATGGACGTGGTCGCCTCCGGAACGGTGCTCGGTGCCAATCCGACGGACAGTCCCGACCGGGTGACCGCGATGCTGGGTTCCGATTTCGCCGAGAACTCCCTTGACGACCACAGCATGTGGCGCGACTACGGAATGGCTGAGTTCTTCTGGATTCGGAAAACACCGGACCATCCTTGGGAGGGGCGCCACTTCACCTTGCAGGTGCATCGGCTGTCGTACTGGGGCGGCAGCATCGTCAACAGGGCAATTCGCGACCGGTACGGGCGCTTCGACCGCCACCTCCGGTTCGACAAACTGGAGCGGCTGCTGGGGAAGCAGGGTTTACCCCTGGAAGACGCCCCGGACGTGAATGCTCCGACCTTCACACGGCACTGGCAGCCTGCTTCACAGGTGTCCGTCATGGTGTTCCGGGCTCACGAAGAATGGCGACAGCGTCGGCGCGGCGACGACCGTATCGGAGATGTGTACACCATCCAGTCATCGGTGAGTGCCGAAGGGGTGGCGCGGGATAGGGAGCGCTACGGCCGTCAGGACAGCCGGGAGCACGGGGCGGTATAAATTTCTGGGCACTCTCGCGAGCCGTGCTGTCGGAGGCGGCTTGTACCCTGCACTCATTCGACGATCGGACGATCACGGGTCCGGGCATGCGGGCACGGGGCGGGCGTCCAGGGGCGGGAGCGCGGGGATTTCGATGAGTGACGCACATCCGATACGAAGCCGCAGACCGGGCCTCTCGGTCGGTGCGCGCATCATCGCGGTGGTCGTCCTCGCCGCGATCGGGGCCGTCGGCGCCTGGCTCCGGCACGACGCTCCCGGCCGGAGTGCGGAGCCGCGTACGGAGTTCACCGCGAACAACCCGCCCGCCGGTCTGCCCACCGCGCTCACCACCGGCCAGCGCCTCCACTGGTCCCGCTGCACCTCGCCGCCCACCGCGCACACGGGCTACGACTGCGCCACCATGAAGGCCCCCCTCGACTACCGGAAATCGGACGGCAGGACGATCGACGTCGCCCTGATCCGCCGCAAGGCCACCGGCCCGAACGCCCGGCGCATCGGCTCGCTCGTCCTCAACTTCGGCGGCCCCGGCGTGTCCGGCGTGAGCGGACTGCCCGAACGCCTCAACCAGTACGAGCCGCTCCTCGACCGCTACGACCTGGTCTCCTTCGACCCACGCGGCGTCGGCGCGACCATCCCCGTGCGCTGCGGGAAGACCGCGGACGACACCGGCTACGACGGGGCCGACGCCTGCGCCGAGCACTCCGGGGCGCTCCTCCCGTACATCGGCACCACGCGCACCGCGCGCGACCTCGACCTGATGCGCTACCTCCTCGGCGACGAGCGGCTGCACTACTTCGGCGTCTCGTACGGAACGGCGCTCGGCGCGGTCTACGCCCACCTGTACCCGTCGCACGTCGGACGGCTCGTCCTCGAAGCGTCCGTCGATCCGACCGAGGACCTCGACGAGGAGCAGGTGTCGGAGGTCAAGGCGGTCCAGGCGGCGTTCGACCGGTTCGCCGCGCACTGCGCGGCCCGTATCCGCCACTGCCCGACCGGCGACGGGCCCGAGGAGGCCGCGCGACGCATGGCGCGCCTGGCCGACCGCCTGAAGAAGAACCCCGCCCCGGCCGGCGCCGGAAGGAACCTCGACGCCGACCACCTCGCGTTCGCCGTCAGCGACCATCTCCGCCTCGGCACGGACGGCTGGTCGCCGCTCGCCAAGGCCCTCACCGCGCTGATCGACCACAACGACGGCCGTCCGCTGAGCAAGGGCGCGGACGACATCGGCTCCGCCGACCGCGCGGCGACCCCGCGCGACAGCAGCCGCGCCGCCCTGACCGCGATCACCTGCGCGGACTCCAGCCTGCGCCCCGGCTTCGAACGCCTCGACAGGGACAAGGCCCGCGTCAAAGCCGCCTCACCCGTCTTCGGCGCGGCCTGGTCCACCGGCGTCTACCTCTGTTACGACTGGCCGTTCGACGGGGAGCGCGCCACGCCCCAGGTGAACGCCGACGGCGCGGCCCCCGTCCTGGTGGTCGGCGGCACCGGTGACCCGATCACCCCCTACCCTGGCGCCCGCCACATGGCCCGCGCCCTGGGCGACGGTGTCGGCGTGCTCCTGACGGCCGAGGAGGAGGGCCACGGCACATACCCGCAGAACCGCTGCGTCATGGAGACGGTCGACCAATACCTCCGCACGGGCCGCACCCCGGCCCCGGGGACGGTGTGCCGGGGCAGCATGTCCTGAGGCCCGTACGGATCCGCCGGGCGGCCGTCAGCACACCGGTTCGCTCGCAGGGGCCCCGGGCGTGCACCACCACACCGCCCGGTCCGAGACCGCCTTCGGGTGGGTGCCGGGTCGATCGCCTGGGGCATGATCGCCGACGGATAGCGCCCCGATCGCTTCGACGTCATCGGAGCCCTCGTCTGCCTCACAGGAATGGCCGTGATCATGTACGCCCCACGTGGTAACTGACGACCTCAACCGCAGGTCATTCCGCAGGTTCTGATAGCCGGACTTACCAGCATCGGCATCCCGCATGCTGCCGCTGAAGCCGTAGGAGGCGGCGTTCAGCTCCTTCTCCCTGCCCGTGATGGACGTGGACGGCCGGATGCCGGAGGTGTAGCCGCCCTTGCGGCAGATCGTCGACGTCAGATTCGCCTGCGTGACCGCCGGGGAGATCGCGCCCGGCGTGCACGCCAGGTCCTCCAACGGCTCCCCCAGCTCACACCGGTAGTGGCAACTGCCCGCCGGAGGCTGCTGCTGGACGGTGTACTTGGCCTGCGGACCCGCCCCCACCGCAATCCGCCCCGAACTCCCGCCCTGGGCGCCCGTGGCGGACGCTCCCGCCGCCGGTGTCCCGCTCGAGGACGCGGCCGAGCCGCCGATCGGGTCCGACGAACAGCCCGCCAGCAACAACACGGCGACCAGCACGGGCAACGCGACGCGCAGGCGCGACTTCATGACGGCCCCTCACACGTGGGCAGCAGCTGAGCAGATGCTGCCCACCACTGCGGCAGCACACCGGGCGGGTGGGGTGCGAAGGCGCACGGGCCTCCCCCGGCACAGCGCCGTCGGAGTACAACGCACGACCCCCAACCCCGCATGCTGCGGGATGGGGGCCATATTTGAGCGCCGGGCGGGCCCTGCACCTGTATTTCCCCGCAGGAACCGGGATGTCTTTCCCTGGACCACCAACACACAACCAAACGCTGGAAGTTCTGGAGCCCAGCTCAAGTTCAGGCCCGGACCGGTGCGGGGCGCCACCTACGGGGCGGAGCCCCGCACTCGGTGTCAAGAGCCGTCAATCAGTTTCTTGACCTCGGGAGGCAGCCCCTTGTCGGAGTCGACGGCGACGAAGACAGCTTCATCGGGTGTATCTCCCACCGCGATGGCGATGCCGGGATCCAGCCCCTCGACCGCATAGGCAGTCGTCGAGGCCGCCGTAGTCCTGCCGTCGCCGTCATCGTTCGGTGTGTCGTCACACGGCGGACGAGTAGCACCACCGAGCTTGTCCCCAACCGTGAAGTCCACGTTGGCCACGTCCGAGTACGTACGGTTCTCGTACTTGATCAGGAACACACAGGACGACGCGGATTCGCCGCCCTCGCTCGACGACGTGCAGGCGACCGACACCGCAATGGTGGCCGCCGCCAGCAGCATCCACGCGGTTCCGCTCCTGCCCACCGGGAGTACAGCTTTCATCGGTACGCCTCCTCTTGGAGCGTCTGCTCCGGCTCAGTAGATACTGCGGAGGCCGAGGACATCACCCTTGCCGAGGGTCCTGGCCCTCGTCGAGCACCTGATCGAGCTCTCGTACATGGTGAGGTTGTCGTGCGCCCCGGCAATGTCCTTGAGTCCGAAGACGTGACCGGCCTCATGAGTACCGACGGAACGGATATCGAATTTGTTCGAGCAGCTACTGGTCGGCTTGTCCGTGAAGTCGTGATCGTAGGTGTTGAAGCGGACGTCGGCCTCGCGCAACGTCCAGCACCGCAAGATGAAGTCTCGGCAGAAGGCCCGCATGGACCAGCGCACCCGCGAGCGACTTCCCGTCCTCCCGGCCCTGCTCGAAGCGGTTGACCGGAACCGCAAAGCCGCGGCGGCTCGCCTGGCTGCCGCCGAACACGTCTGCTCCGGCGAGCTGTTCACCGCCGGCGGACTGACGCTGCGGCGTGCGATCCTCAAGAGGCATTCGCCTCACCTCTGGGCCGAAGAACCCGCAACCGGTCGGCGCCGGAACCTGGCGAGGGAGGAGAGCAACTCCTTCTGGGGCTGAGCCGCAGTCGAAGTGTTGCGCATGACCGGCATCCGGATCGAGGAACTGAGCGAGATCTCGCACCACAGCCTGGTCCAATACCGGCTGCCGAGCACGGGCGAGCTCGTCCCGCTGCTGCAGATCGCCCCGTCCAAGACCGACGAAGAACGACTCCTGGTCGTCTCCCCGGAACTCGCCGACGTGCTCTCAGCGATCATCTGCCGCGTCCGCGCCGACGATGGCGGCGTCCCGCTCGTGATCGCCTACGACCACCACGAGAAGGTCTGGAACCCGCCCATGCCGCTGCTGTTCCAGCGCAAGATCGGACTCGAGGACCGGCCGATCCCCATCGACGGCATCCGCACCCTTCTCCAGGATGCACTCGCCGCCACCGGGTTCACCGACGCGACCGGCAGGCCGCTGCACTTCGCTCCGCACGACTTCCGAAGAATCTGCACGACCGACGCCGTCATGAACGGCATGCCGCCCCACATCGCCCAGCTGATCCCCGGACATCGCGACATCAACACGACCATGGGATACAAGGCGGTCTATCCCGAGGAAGTCATCAACGGACACCGGGCGTTCATCACCCGCCGCCGGGACCTGCGGCCCAGCGAGGAATACCGCAGCCCCACCGAGGAGGAGTGGGAGGAGTTCCTCGGCCACTTCGAACACCGCAAGGTCGCTCTCGGCGACTGCGGCCGAGCCTACGGCACCAGCTGCATCCACGAGCACAGCTGCATCCGATGCCCACTTCTGCGGGCCGCCCCGGCCCAGCGGCCGCGACTGGTGGACATCCGCGACAACCTCATCGACCGGATCGCGGAGGCCGAACGCGAGGGCTGGGCCGGCGAGGCAGAAGGGCTCAAGGTCAGCCTCGCCTCGGCCAACGCCAAACTCGCCCAGCTCGACAACCTCATCACCCAACGCGCCGCCGCCATCCACCTCGGCATGCCGACCTTCCCCGACGTCGCGGGACGTCACATCACCCGAAATCAGGGGTAGTCACGGGCTTCTAGCCTTCTCGGCTGCCACCGTCCTTGACGCCTGCTCGCAGGCCCCACTCATCCAGACCGGAGTAGATCAACGCAGTGCGACCACGCGGGAAAGACAGTGCCTCGGCCTCCCCTGAATAGATCGCCACCAGTGAGTCGGCTCCTCGCCACCAGGTGTCGGCCATCCCCAGCACTTCGTGCACTGGCTCGAACTCATCCAGCACAATGCCGTCGACCTCGTCGCCAGTGACCTTGACGATCTTCTTTGCCCACATGGAGGCGTGGTGGGTCAGTGCGAGCGACTCGACCCAGCCCTCGACGGTGGCATGGAGGGGCAACCACTGACCAGCGTGAATACCAAACTCACCAGATGGCCCGATCATGAATGAGTAGGGAACCGCTGTCCGCTGCATACCTGCTTCGAACCACCACCCTTCGGACGCGGAGCCTTCGGGAGAATCCGCTGCGAAGTATCTCGGGCCGCCGTCGTACTCGGATGCAGGTGGCAGGACCAGGCCGCCCCATCGCTCTTGAAAGGCCGCCATCCGGTCGATGACGGTCGCGGGGATGTCTCTCTCAAGCCACCACTGTCTGTGTTCCTCCACGGTCCCGACGTCAACCTTGACGCCGTGCGCGCGGACGAACGATCGAGCTCGTTGAGTCAGGCCATCGGGCACATCGTTGAAGAGGTTGAGATTCACCAGCATGACGCTACTGCCAGGTCTCAACCTGGACAGCTCCGAGAAGGCGGGTCCAACCAGCCATAGGAACGGCCGAAGCAACGAAGAGAGAATCGTGGCCGAAGCCAAACGGCGGCGGAAGATCAAAATGGAACGGACAGACCAGCGTCGCGCAGACGAGCCAGAGCGACGGACACGCACTGCTGGACAGTCCTCCCGTCAGCTCGCATCCCATGCGCCAACGGCCCGCCGCTGGCGGCGAACGTCCAGGCCGGCGCGTTGTCAGCCAGCCTTTCGGCGTCCATCCTGATCATGGCGCTCACACCCTGTTCGCCCAGCCACTCCAGGATCAGGAGTGTCACGTCCTCGACGCCGCGCTCCTCATCGATCTTCGGCCAACGGCCTCGGTTCCCAGTCATCACTCCGACTCTATCGAGGTCCTGAAGGCGGTCGAGGGGCCCCAACCCGCAAGTTCAGAGAAGGGACGGGGGTGAGGTAGTTGCGGCGGAAGTAGCCGACCTGGCCCTCCACCCCGCCCTTCTCGTGGGCCCCGCGCAGTCCCGGCTCGCAGTAGAACGCGGTGAACCCGATCTTCCGTGGGTTCAGGAAATCTGAAGGCTCCGTAGCGCGAACTCAGGGGCTCGAAGGGGACTCTGCTGCGTGAAAGGGGCCGGTTGCCACAGCGGAGAACGGGTAGTGGCCGACGGACCTGGATCCGGCTCAGGTGGAGAAAGGCCGGGCGCCGGCCCATGACCGCGATCCGGTGGCATCTGCGGGAGACTGTGGGGTGCCTACTTCCAGATCGCTTGCAGCCTCTGATGAGATACGTGCGTATCTCATTGATCAGTTGAATCTCGCCCTGCGACGTCCCGGAATGTTTGGGAAGGAGTCGGAGCTGGCCTTGCGCATGCTGATGGACCACTTGCTGTTCACGGAGTGCCAGCCCGAGGCTTTGGCCGAGCAACAGCGCGTCTGGGAAGAGCGCGGCGCCTGGTCCAGCACCGGCGTCGCGGGCGTGTTCCGCGATCTGATCCCGGAGCGCTATTACGAGTACGGCATTGCCTCGGTGTATGCCGAGTTCGCGCACCGCCGCGGCTGGCTCAAGCCCGACCGCGTACTGGACTCTGACGAACACGCAGTCCTGCAGGGTGCGGTCCGCCAGTGGGCAGGCGAGGACCGCGTGTGGACGGACGTTGTCGACGAGTTCGGCACCCCGTCCATGCTGTTCGGCGGCAAGAACCCCTACTACGGCAAGACCCTCGGCTACCTGACTGAGAACCCGGAGGAACCGATGGTGTCCTTCCATCTCTGGAACGGCAGCACTCCGGGAGCCGAGCAATCATGGCCACCTGAGCACGAAGAACCCCTCCTGCTTGCAGTGCGCTTCGGAACGGGGCCCTTCCGCCAGACGTTCACCTTCACCCCGCAGGGCCGGCGACGGCTCACTGTGGAGTAAAAACTCGAAGCCAGCGGGTGCTCGGTGCCTGCCCTCGCGCAACTCGGCGGGAAGGGCCTGTTCATCAAGGCCATCGACGAGCAGCTGCAGCGGGGCGACATCGACATGGCGATCCACTGCCTCAAGGACGTGCCCGGCGACATTCCACTGCCCAGGGGCCTCGTGTTCGCCGCAATGCCGCCGCGCGGCGACGTGCACGACGTTCTGGTCGTCCCCGAGGGCTCCGACGTGAAGACACTCGACGACCTCCCGCCCGGCGCGCTGATCGGCTCCTCGTCCGCGCGCCGCAAGGCACAGATCAACTGCGTCCGGCCAGATCTTCAGGTCGTCCGCGTACTCGGCACCGTCGGCACCCGCATCGACAAGCTCGACGGCAAGAAGCCGACGGACACCAGGCTCGGCGCCATGGTGCTCGCCGCATCCGGCCTGGAGCGCCTCGGCCTGAAGGACCGGGCCCGGCAGGTGTTCAGCGTCGACGAGATCCTCCCCGCAGTCGGTGCCGGAACCCTCGCCCTGGAGTGCCGCCAGGCCGACACCGAGACGACCAAGCTCCTGGTCCGCCTCAACCACGAGCGCACGCAGGCCGAGGCAACCGCCGAGCGGGTCATGCTGCACGGGCTTCGCGGACACTGCAACAGCCCGATCGCCGGATACTGCGTCACCGACCCCGACGGACAGCTCAACCTCCGCGGCATGGTGTTCTCGCGCGACGGCTCCACATTCGTCCACGCCCATATCTGGGGCGAGCGCCTCAACGACCCGGCCGTGATCGGCTCCCGCGTCTGTTCAGAGCTGCTCCGCCAGGGCGCCCGCGACATCATCGAGGGGATCCCTCACTAACGGGGCTGATCCCCTTTCCAACCCTCAGCTTGAGCAGGTCACGTGGAGGGTGAGGACGGTCTGACCGAGTGCGGTGATGCGGGTGGTGCCGCACCGCTTTGTGGGCGGGGAAATCGGTCGCGCACCGCGAGGTGAGCCGTTACCTTCCGCCTGAGCGCAGTGAGGTACGAGAGGCGACGACGAAGGGGGTCAAGTATGGAAAAGACCGAGGGCGCGCGGACCGACCGTTTGGGCTTGCTGCTCGGCCAGTTCGACCACGCCAGGGAAATGGCCCAGGTGCGGCTGACGGGGCTCGGCGACGAGGAGTACCTGTGGGAGCCGGTGCCCGGTTGCTGGTCCATCCGGCGCCGGGGCGAGGCGGTGACGCCCAGGGCGTTCGGGCCGGGTGAGTGGGTGCTCGACCTGGGCGCCGCGGACATCCCGGCAAGCGAGTACGCCGAGGTGGCCCGGCAAGCCGCCGACGGCATGACCGTCGCCAAGATCGCCGATGACTGGAGCGTGAGTGTCGAGCGGGTCGAGCAGATCCTCGCCCGCACCGGCGCCCCGGAGCCCGACGCGACGCCGATCACGACCATCGCGTGGCGGCTGGGACACCTGCACTTCCAGTTCGCGGGCGCATGGGAGTGGACCTTCGGCGAGCGGCGGCAGGATCCGAAGCTGATGGTCGACTTCGCCCCCTCCGCCGCCTTGACTCTCGACCGGTTCTGGGCGGTGATCGACCGCTGGCGCGAGAGCGTCGCCACCGTCACCGAGAAGCAGCTCGACACGGTCGGCTTCTCGCAGTACCCGTACAGCAACGACCGCGACTATCCGTACGTCGGCGTGCTGTCGTCGACCAGCCTCGAATTCATCCACCACATGGCCGAGATCGCGTTGCTCCGCGACCTGTGGAGGGCCCGCTTCACCACCGACGGATAGGCCCGGCCGCGCCGCGAGGGTGTTCCACGGCGGGCGATTTCGGTCCACACGCCGGTGAACGGTCTGTCACCTGCCGTGTGGGCCTGCCGGTCGGGCTGACGGCTCGTGTACTGGTCCGCCCCTCCGGCACCGGCGTGTCCCGCTCCGCCCTGCGTTTACTGCCCGCCGGCCTGCGGGTCCGTCACCACGGCCGCGGCACCCGACGGCGCCAGCTGCCGCTGGCCGCCAGGCCCCGCTCGGCGCCGGTAGGCGCCGGTAGGCCTGGATGCCTGCGGCTGGCTGACGTCTGCTCATCCGCGTTCGGTGGCTGAGGTGTTGGCTGCCCGGGGCGCGATGGCGTGGCGGTGGCTGCCGCCGGCCGTGGGGTCCACTTCGGTCGGAGCGCCTTCCGACCGGGTTCACGGTCAGGGCTGTCGGGGCGGGGTGCCTCAATCGTTCTTCGTCACGCGTGTAGTCAGGTCTGGCCCAAGCTTCGATCTTCTTCGCGGGGCATGAGACTGTCTGGTCGTGCCAGAGATGATGGGTGGGTTGGAGGCGGCCTTGGCTGAGGCGTCGTCTCCTTCGTGGACGCAACGTGCTCGCGCTGGGCGTGACCTTGCTTCCTTCGCTGATGTTCCTGAAGCTGCCGAAGTGCTGGTGGGGCTGCTGCTGGATGTCGAGGACACTGCGGTGACGCGACAGACGGCAGAGGCCCTGGCCCGAGAGGGGACGGCGGCCGCCGTGAGGCTCATCGCTCTCGCGGTTGTCGAAGCTGACGGCAACCAGGCTGACTGGCTGCAGACCGGGGTGCATGACGCGCTCGCGGGACCGGACGGTGTGCCGGATGTCGCAGCGGCCTGCGGGAAGCTCGCCCAGGACCAGGAAGAAGCTGCCCGGCGGGGTGCCGCGCAAATCTCGGCGTGGACAGACGACACAAGGTGTTGACCTGAACCGACCTGCCCGTGGGCTGGTTCATGCAACCGCCGCTTGGGGGAGGCGGGGTTGGGTGTAGCTCTCCTGTAGGGACCTGAGCGGACGGGCTGTGATGTCGTCCGCGCTCCTGCTTAAAGGCCGTCTATCGAGTGCAGTTGGGCGAACTCGTCGGCGAGCATGCCCATCATGAGGAGGTCGCGGTGGTGGCCAGCGAGGAAGACGTGGTCGCGCAGGCGGCCTTCCTCGACGAACCCGAGCCGTCGATGAAGCTCCAGCGATGCCGCGTTGTGGGCGAAGATCCGTGCTTCGCACTTGTGATAGCGCCGCTCGGCGAACATGAAGCGCAACAGCAGCACGACGGCTTCTGCCGCATAGCCTTTGCGGCGGTGCTCAGCGCCGATCGTGACGCCGTACTCGAACCAGCCCATCCGTGGGTCGGCATGGTGCGAGCCGACAGCACCGACCACTTCCCCTGTTTCGACGGATTCGATGGCCAACCCGAAGCAGTCGCCGTCGGACTTGGAGGTGGCCTGTTCCTTCGCCCAGCCACGGAAGCTCTCTGCGGATCGGGGCGGATTCAGCAGGTCACCCATCCGCTCCTCGTCCTCGGCGAACTGCATGAACGCCGTCCAGTCGTCAGGCTCGATACCGCGCAGACGTATCCGTTTGCCGTTCCAGAATGAGGTCATCCCCTATTGGATCAAGACGCGGCGTCTCGTGTCCATGCTCGGCGAAGTGCGGTATGAATCAGGCGGTGAGGGCGTATCTTCCCTGGTCGCAGGACGGGTAGAGGCCTCCGTGTTCCTGCGTGAGGTGGTACTGCCAGTACGTTGAAAGGTCGCCGTTGGCGGTGACGGCGCGGAGTTTCAGGACGGCCTCGGCGCCGTCGCGTCCCCAGCGGGCCCCGCTGATATCGAGGCGGTCGGCGATCAGATGCCTTGTGAACCCGCCGCGCGACCGGCTCAGGCCCTCGCCTCCACCAGACGGGCAGGCTCGCGGTCGCGCTGTCACGCGGTTTCGGTCCGGTGACCGGCGTCGTCTGCCTCCTTTGGCGCAGGAGCCGGCGGCGGAGCAGTGCGGGCGGCCGCATGCTGATGCACCCGCACGACGGTCGAGTTCACCGTGGTCTCCCGATCGATCCCGCCTGCGGCGTCCGCCGTGGCCTGGTCCTGCTGGAGCAGACCCTCCCACGGGCCGTCGGCCCACCGTAGCCGGCGGCGTTCTCTCAAAGACCTGCAGAACCTGCACGACCGCCGGGCCGGGGCGAGGCCGCCGGGGCGCTCACCGCACAGGCTGTCCGCATGACTGTCAGCGGTGCCGGCGGGCCGGTGTGGCCGGGAAACGCCGGAGCACGCCCGGTGCCCTTCGATCCTCCTCGAAGTGTTGGTCTGGGCTGTATGCGCGGGGCGACGATCGTGCGGATCGAACAGTGGGCGAACGAAAGGGGCATCATCATGGGATTCCGCAAGAGCGCGGCACTCGTCATGGCATCCGTGGCGCTGGCCACCGGCGCTCTCGCCGATCCTGCCTGGTCCGCGCCGGCGGGCGGGAGCGACAATGCGCAGGCGACCGTCGAAGGAGTGGACGGCGTGCCGGCACGGGGCGATGGCGGCGACTGCGCCTACGGACGGCTCTGCCTCTACACCCAGCCGAACTTCAAGGGAACCCGCTTCGACCTCTACGTCTGCGGGGACTACCGGCTGGCCCAGTGGAACGGCTACGGATCAGCGTGGAACAACCAGACGGTGGGAACGGTCGCCGCGTTCAAGAACAGCACCTTCACCGTCATCGGCAGCATTCCGGGCCGCGAGGTGAACGGGACGATCCACGGATACTCCAGCTACAACTTCTCACCGGTCTGGTACGCGTACAACTGCTGACCGAAGTCGGGGTTTCGGGGTCGGGGTCGGGGTCGGGGTCGGGGTCGGGGTCGGGGTCGGGAGCAACGTCCGGGACCTGTGGAGCGGCGCCAGTACTCCGGCCGTAGATCGTGATGCTGCCGGTCAGGGCCTGTGTGCAGAGGGCTGCGGCCACCGTCCGCGCACATGATCTGCCCGTCGGCGGTGGGTGTGCAGGGTGTCATCCGGCACGGTGACGGCATGGCCGGTGAGGTGGACGCGGTCTCCGTGTACGGCGGTGCGGACCAGGCCGGTGCGCGCGGATGTCTGGAGGCCGGTGAGCATGTTGCGGCCGGCCATGTCGCGCTGGCCAGTACGGGGCAAGGAATGTGTGGGCGCTGCCCGTGGCCGGGTCCTCCAGGATGCCTCTAGTGGGCGCGGAGAAGCGGGAGACGAAGTCGTGGTGCGGGCCGGTCCCGTCCGCTGCAGCGGTGACGATGCCGCGCAGGCCCTGGCGGTTCGTCAGGGCTGCCACCGCGCCCGGGCCGGGAGTCACGGCCCGGACGGCGGCCTCGCCGGGCAGGATCGTCAGCAGATCACCGAGCCCTCCGCAACGGAAGGCGGCCCCGGGCGCGATTCCCGGCGCCCCGGACAGCCCCTGCGGAACGGGTCTTTCGTGCAGGGCGCGGCCGGGAAGTCCACCGTGACGGCGCCTTCCTCGCCGGCGTGCGTGACAAGGACGCCGTGCCACCGGCTCATGAACCGCACCGTGCCTTCGCCATGGAATCCCCGCTAGGCGCTTCCGGCAGCGAGACCTGTTCGGCGATGGAGAGCGCGGCGTGGTGGGGAAGCATCACCCCGCCCGAGCCGAACCGGAGCTGCTCTGTGCCGGCCGCCAGATACGGGATGATCACCCCCGGAACGGTCGCGGCCGAGTGGGCATGTTGTGGTGCTCGGCGACCCAGTAGCGCATGTAGGCGAGGTGGTCTGCCTCCTGTGCCAACTGAGCAGTGTCGTCCGGGAGGCGCTGGTGGTCTTCCGTACGCTCTGGCCGGACGGTGAGGAAGCTGCGCGAGGGTCCGCTTCCGGTGAGCCGCCGTGGACGATCGCGGGGCGTCTCTCGGATACCGGACACAGCACTGGATGAAGGCAGGTGATTGAGCGTCAAACGCCGTTGTCAGTGCCTCCCCATAGAGTGAACACATCACTCGGGGATCCTCGGAGGGGGAGCAGAAACATGTCCGCAAACAAGATCCAGCACAAGGTGAATCACGTCGCGCTGGTAGTGGACTGTTCGGGTTCCATGCGTCCGCACCAGAGTCAACTCATTCGCGTTGTGGACGAGTTCGTGGCGGGGCTGAAGGCTGAATCGGACAGCCTCGGCCACGAGACCCGGATCAGTCTTTATTCCTTCGACCACAAGGTGGAGAACCTGGTCTGGGACATGGATGTGAAGCATCTGCCGTCCATGCGGGGGCTTTATCGGGTCAACAATGGCGCTACGGCCCTCATTGAGGCTTCTCTGAAGTCTCTGGACGACCTGGAGCATATCTGGGAGGAATACGGCGAGCACAGCTTCCTCCAGATCGTGGTGACGGACGGCGAGGAGAACGCGTCCGGCGGCGACCGGCGGCACGACGGCGACATGGCCATCCTCGGCCCCTGGCTCGACAGGATCACGGCGAAGATGAACGGGCTTTTGGGCCACTGGACTTCTGCGATCCTCGTTCCGAACTCCCTGGCCAAGCGGACCGCCCAGAACTACGGTTTCCCGGCCGGGAACATCGCCATCTGGGATGCGGATTCCCAGAAGGGCGTCGAGGAGGCGATCGGCACCGTGCGCGCTGCCGCCACCAGCTTCCTCCGCGGGCGGGAGCAGGGGGTGCGCGGCACGAAGAACCTCTTCGCCGTCGGCCAGGACATATCGGTTGACGAGGTGCGGGCGAACCTCGAACCGATTCCGGCCGACAAGTACCGGATCCTGAAAGTCGACAAGGAAGTCGAGATCCGACCCTTCGTCAACTCACATCCGGGCGTGACGTACGAACGTGGTTCGTGCTATTACCAGCTGGGCGCCCGGGCTCAGGTGCAGCAGAACAAGGAAGTCATCGTGGTCGAGAAAGACACCGACCGCGCCTACACGGGCGACGCGGCGCGCAGCCTTCTGTTCGGTACCGGAATCCAGGGGACCGTCTCCGTGAAGGCGGGGAACAACCCCAAGTTGGAGGTGTACGTACAGAGTCGTTCGGTGAACAGGAAGCTCAAGCCGAACACCCGTCTGCTCATCATGCTCTGAAATCAAGGAGCGAAGAGCGGGTGGCCCGGGAGCAGTCCGCTCCTATAACTCAGCTCCGCCATGAGCAACAGATGTCGCCCCGTGCGGTCACCGGCGGCACAGGCCGGCGCGAAGGCCGCGGGTTTGTTCACAGAAGACATTGACGGCGGCGCCTGTACCGCATCCTGACGAAGTGGGTGGCCCCGGCGACCGCACCAGCCCAAAGCGGCAGGCACATTGGGCACGTTCGGCGGCTCTGTCGCTGATCACGTGACGGAGCCGATGAACGTGCCCAGGCCGGTGGGCTGAACCAGTCCAGGCTGGTGGGCTGAACTGGTCCAGTGCGACCCTGCTCGCATGAGCCTCGACGACAACGACTACTGGCAGCGCTGGATAGCGAGGTTGCTGGCCATCCTTGCTGCTGATCCTTCTGATCAGCTGGCCTGGGCCAGCGAGCACCAAGTGAGGACTGCCGCCGTCGCCAACGACGCCGCGTTCATCCTGCATCTGGCCGAAGGGATGGCGGAGCGGGGAACTCTCGAACCCCAAGCCCTCCAGGACCTCAAGTCCATCGACCGGTTCTTCAGCGAGATGGACGTCCGCGGTCGCCCCGGCCGGTGGGCCGATGCACTGACTGCCGACACGGCCTGGAGTGAGGTACGAATTCTGGCCCGCCGGATCCTCGTCGCCCGGCTGGGCGAATGGCGTCTGCCACTGCCACACCGCGTTCCGCCTCAGCACATCTATGACTGAGCACGTTCATCGGCTCTGTCGCTCATCACGGGAGGGAACCAGTCAGGCCCTGGTCAGAATGCGTCTACGGAGGAGATCGAAGTCGGCGCGGCCGTAGCCCATCCGCTTGATCAGCTTCGCTCTGGTGTCGCGCCCCTCGACCTGGCCTGAGCTCCATGTCGAGGTCAGGCCGGCGACGACGGCGTCGCGGTCGTGCAGAAGTCCCCCGGCATACTGTTGCCGTGCCGGCAGGCCGCCCTGACAGACAGCCTCGATCCACCGAGGCAGCCGGTCCCCACGCAGACCGTGCATCATGGCACCGAAACTGCGGACGTGCCGAACAGCGGCCTCCGACCCAAGGCAAGCTGCCTGCATTTCTTTCAGCCCGAGAGACTGCTCAGGCCGCAGCACGCACCGGATCGGTCATGATCCGTCCGGACGCTCTGCGGGGCTGCGGAACCGGGCGGGCCGAAGGCGCGGGGACCAGGCCCTTCTTCCGCAGGTGCACGCAGCGGCCAGCCGTGTTGAGGATGCCGCGGTAGCCCTGATCACGAATCTCCCCGAAAAGCTGGGAAGCGTTGCGGCGGCCGGCGGCGAACTGCCGGTAGAGGCAGGGCTTGTAGTCATCCAGGACAGTGGTGCGGTGCATGGCCGGAGCCAGCAGCTCCTGCAGAGTCTGGGCGCGGGTGCAGCGGTGAGCGCTCTCGTACGCATATGGCCCTCGACCACGATCGTGGTCGAGGGCCATCCTCTTGCCTGCCAGGGGCCTTACGGCATGGGCCGGCGCCCGGCTGGGCTCAGCGCTTGGCCACGAAGACGTGTGCGGCGGCCTGCGTGGGGAGTTCTGCGGTCTCCCCGCCGCTGCTGACCATCACGCTGCCGGGCGAGGACGTCACCTTCACGACCGCGCCGGGCTGCACCCCGGCGTGCCGCAGGGTGTACATCAGTTGGGGGTCGGTCTGGATCAGCTCCCTGATGCGCCGTACGACCGCGCTCGCGCCGTTCGGCCCGGGCTCAAGGTCGCTGAGGCTGACCATGCTCTCGCCGGGGAACGGATCCAGGGTGCTCTTCCCGCCGAGTTCCTCCAGGCCCGGGATCGGGTTGCCGTAGGGCGACGTGGTCGGGTGCCGCAGCAGCTCGAGGACGCGGCGTTCGACGGCCTCGCTCAGCACGTGCTCCCAGCGGCAGGCTTCGGCGTGGGCCTGCTCCCACTCCAGCCCGATCACGTCGACTAGCAGGCACTCCGCGAGCCGGTGCCTGCGCATCACGCGCGTGGCGATCCGTCGTCCCTCCTGCGTCAGCTCCAGGTGCCGGTCGGCGGCGACGTGCAGCAGACCGATGCGCTCCATGCGGGCGACGGTCTGGCTGACGGTGGGGCCGCTCTGGTCCAGGCGCTCGGCGATGCGGGCGCGCAGGGGGACCACGCCTTCCTCCTCGAGCTCCAGGATCGTACGGAGATACCTCTCGGTGGTGTCGATGATTGGGGACATGCTGTTCGTCAGGCGGGGGTTTCGGCGGTGGCGGTCAGGACCGCGCGGCCGAGGATGTGGCCGGCCATGGTGAAGCCGAGGACGGCAGGGGTGGCGTCGGCCGGGACGCCGATGGACTCGGCATCGAGGGCGTGCACCACGACGAAGTAGCGGTGCGGGCCGTACCCGGCCGGCGGTGCGGCGCCGATGAAGCGGGCTGCGCGGGCGTCGTTGGGCAGTTGGAAGGCGCCCTCGGGCAGGCCCGAGCCGGTGTCGTCGCCGGCGCCCTCGGGCAGCTCGGTGACGGTGGCGGGGATGTCGGCGACCGCCCAGTGCCAGAACCCGGAGCCGGTGGGGGCGTCGGGGTCGTAGACGGTGACGGCGTAGCTCTTGGTGCCTTCCGGGGCGCCGCTCCAGGACAGCTGCGGGGAGACGTCCTTCCCGCCGGGGACGCCAGAGGAGTACTGCTCGGGCGACCAGGCGGCGCCGTCGGTGACGGTGGTGCTGGTAACGGTGAAGGAGGCCGCCTCGGGGAGGCGGGCGAAGGGGTCGTTGGCGCTCATCGCGTCGTTCCTTTCAGGCCGTGCTGTGGGGTGGCGGTGATGCGGCCGCCGGGGCCCACGGCGTCGTGTAGAGGCACCGCGACCGCCTTTCATCGGCCGCTGGATCGACGATAACACTAATAATCGATTATTCGCTGGATCGTCTATGCTGGGGGCATGACTCAGACGGCCCACACCTTGACCTCACCGGGGAAGCAGATGCTCTCCGAGCAGGTCTACGCACGCCTGCGGGACGCGATCATGCGCGGGGACTACGCCCCCGGTGACGCCCTCAAGCCGCAGGACCTCGCCAAGGAACAGGGCGTGAGCCTGGCCGTCGTGCGTGAGGCTCTCGTGCGGGTGGTCGGCGAGGGTCTCGCCGACCGGCTGCCCAACCGTGGCTTCGCCGTCCCGGCCTTCTCCGACCGTCGCTGGCAGGAGATCGCGGAGGCTCGCCGGGCCATCGAACCGGTCGTGCTGCGGATGTCCATCGAGCGCGGGGACGTCGACTGGGAGGCCCGCGTACGAGCGGCCCACCACCGTCTGCTCCGCACCCAGGCGTACGTGCCGGAGGAGGGCGAGTACTACAGCGGCGCATGGTCCGAAGCCCACCGGGTCTTCCACCGCACCCTGCTGGAGGGCTGCGGCAACCCCGTCCTGCTGGAGACCTTCGACCGGACGTGGACCGCGAGCGAACTGGCTCGCCGCTGGTCGGCGCACCAGCTCCCCGACCGGGACCACGTCGGTGAGCACCGCCGGCTGGAGGAGGCGGCGCTGGCCCGCGACGCCGACACCGCGGCCGAGGTACTGACCCAGCACCTCACCCAGACCGCGGCCGGACTGACCGGCTGCACCCACCGTGAACCCGCGAAGGAAGCCTGATACGCCTCGCAGACCCGGCCGCAGATCTGCACCTGATCACCGACACCGGAGCTGTGGACGTCGCCGGCGCTAGGCCGTTTCTGATGGCTCTTGGACGGTGTCGCGGAGCCAGATGACGATCGCCGTGGCTGCCAGAGTGCCGTTGAAGATGTAGTCGCGCTTGTCATACCGGGTGGCCACCGCGCGGAACTGCTTCCACTTGTTCACGCACCGCTCGACCGCGTTGCGTTGACGGTACTGAGCCTTGTCGAAGGCCGGGGGCCGGCCGCCGGAGCGTCCGCGGTGCCTGCGGTGGGCCCGCTGGTCATCGGGCTGCGCGATCGTGGCCTTGATGCCACGCCGTCGCAGGTAGGCGCGGTTGTCGCGGCTGGAGTACGCCTTGTCGCCGCGCACCCGGTCCGGCCGGCTGCGCGGGCGCCCTGGTCCGCGGCGCCGGATCCGTAAGCCGTTCAGCACCGGGACGAACATCGGGCAGTCACCCCGCTGGCCGGGCGAGGTCAGCCAGTGCAGCGGGCGGGCCCGGTCGTCGGAGAGCAGATGAACCTTGCTGGTCAGCCCGCCCCGCGAGCGCCCCAACGCCTCGCGCCCATCGGCCTCCTCACGCGCCCCGCCCCCTTTTGCGGGTAGTCGGCCGGGGGCTTTCGGGGCGCCCCGGCCGCGTGCTGATGCGCCCGGCAAGAGGTCGAGTCGATGTTCACGGCCCACTCCTGCTGCCGGACCAACTGGCCGGCGAGCGCCCCGTCCGGGTCACCGGCATCCGCCTCGATCTGCAACTCCTCAAGGACGGCCTGCCAGGTGCCGTCGGCCGACCAGCGGCGATGCCGCTCGTAGACGGTCTGCCAAGGGCCGTACCGCTCCGGCAGATCCGGCCAGGGCACGCCGGTCCGGGCCCGGAACAACACCCCGTTGATCACCTTGCGATGATCCGCCCACTGCCCGCCCGGTTTGCCGTTGCCGGGCAGGAGCGGCTCGATCTTCTGCCACTGCGCGTCCGTGAGCTCGTGTCGCCGCACCATAAGGGCGTCCTGCCCGGCAACCCACGAGATCCACCCAGCCCACCAAGAGCCATCAGAAACGGCCTAGTGCGATTCCGCCCGCCCAAACCACCGCACGACGAGTTCGAGGCGCTTGCCGAGGCCGAGGGCTGCACGCCTTCCAACGACCTCATCGAGGCCAAAGGACCGCCACATCCCCGCCCCGCGGCCACGCCTGGACACCCAACCGGCACCGTCCGCCGCCGGCATCGGTGTCACGCGCTCAGCATCCCCACGCCCGCCCCCGTCATCCGACGCCAGGACCGCCCGACGCCAGCCCCCACCGCAGAAAACGCAGGCACACACCAAAGAGAATTAACCCAATGAAACATATTGACTTACCGAGACATGGCTCCCGCTGGGTGGAAATCCCGCTCAGCTGTGGGGAGATTCCCGCGTGACCCTCCGTGTGCCCGACGGTGCCGGTCTGGCTGATTGGCCCCCCATACCGATGCATGCCAGCATGATCCTGCGTTGATGATCCCGGGCTGGGCATGGCGCGGCGGTACGGTGCGTCATGCCGTGAGCATCGGCCTTGCGGCCGGAGTCTTCTTCGGCGCATTCGTGCTCGCCGAGTCGGGATCGTGGGTAGGCGCGGCTCTGGCCGCCCTGTTCCTCAGCCCCTTCTACGGAATCAGGGTGGCCCGTCGGATGAACCGGGCCTGGCCCGGAGCCAGAGACCTGGACTCCGCCGACCGGACGGCGGTAGTCCGTGCTACCCGACGCGGTGAGAGCATCGGTGATGCCCGACTGGCGCCCGCCGTACTCGACTACGGCAGCGCGCTGCGGACAGCCCGGGAACAAGACCGAGTTTTCCGATGGGTGGTCCTGCTCTTCACCGCACTGTCTGTGGCCCTCGCACTGAGCGACACGTTCACGGGATCGACCCGGGACGCACTGGTGTCGTGGCTGGTGGTCGCGTTCCTCCTCGTGGAACTGACGTGGTGGCCCAGGAAGCAGTCTCACCTCATGTCCAACGCGGAGCGAGCGGAGAAGTCGGCCCGTGAGATCTTGCGACACAACACGCCCGGCGAATGAGACGAAGGAACCTCGATCCCTCGGCGCGCCGAGCAATATGGACTGGAGGACGGCCGCGGAAAGGCCGTGCCGTTCAAGGCTCAGGTCGCTCAGGCCTGCCGCCCGGACCAGAGGTGCGAGGACGTCGACGGTTTCGCGGGCTTCGCGGTACTGCTCGGCCGCGGCCACGTACGCGATGGCGCGCATGCTGTGGAACCGGCCGGCGAGGCGGACGGCCAGCACCGCCTCCTCACGCGTCGGCCGGGCAGCCGGCCCTGCGGCCTCAAAGGTGAGACCGCTCGACGGGATCGCGCCGGGTTCGGCGGCGTGGACGGCCGACACCAGTTGAGCGACGTCCTGGCCGAAGTACACGACCACACGGCCCGCAGGGCAGGGCAGGGTGTTGCGTCGACGTCGTGCACCAGGGCCCTGCAGACCACGGCCGGTGGCAACGCCGACGTCGGCGACGATCGCGGCGACGGCGAGACAGCGGGTGAAGCACGGGTCCGTGCTGTGGCGGGTCTGCCCCTCCTGCCAGAGGGCCGCCACGTCGTGAGCGTGCGCGATGAGCAAGACACCGGCGTGCGGGTGGTGCGCACGCACGACGGCCGCCAGGACGCCGTCCAGGCACGGGGCGGTGCCGTGGCACCTGCTCAGACGGGGCGCCAACCACCGCCGGACCTTCTCTTGCCACTCCCCCACCAGCGACCGACCAGGCGGCCGCCCAGCCCGGGACAGGCCGTTCACGGGCACGGCAGGCCCGCGCGAGCGCGTCGCGGGCCGGAGCCGTCCCCCAGATCATCGCCTCGACTACAACGAACCCGCGTGGAATCCACCGATGCCGCCGCTGTTCCAGTACGACCGAAGCGGCGAACCCTCCCACACGACCCGCGAGTTCCCACGCAACTGCCTCAACAAGATCCTCGACCCGACCGGCCCGACCGACACCGGCCGACACCCCCTGGACTTCGGCCCCCACGATTCCGGCGGATCATCATCACCGAGCCATCCGCAGCGAGCCGCCACCTCACATCGCACAGGTCCTCGCCGGACACACGGACGTCAACACCCCCATGGGCTACCACGCGATCCACCCGGCAGCAGCCGTCGAAGCCCACCACCGCCGGTGAGGCGGACCATGGCGACGGCGACAGCCAAGCATCGGTTGACCTCTTCAGCGAGCCGGGGGCCCAAGCGGAAGGACCGGGACAGGACGAACCGGGTGCCGTCCAAGCCGACAAAGTGTTCCGGGGCGAGCACGAGATCCACCAGCGTCCCCACCGGCCCGTCCCTACGCAGCAGGGCATCACATCACTCGAACAGCGCGTCGCCTCACCCGGTCCGACACACGCACAACTGCGCCCAGAAGCATCACACTTCCGCGAAGACGTCCCGCCGCACGCTCCGGCACGCCAAGCTCATCAGCACGGCCCTCGAGCCGATCATGCTGCCGCCGTGACGGAGACACGGCAGCACCCGCGGCTTCGCCACACACAAAAGACACCGACCAGCACGCCCTGCTCGGCCAAGTCGCCAGTGCATGCCCGGAAAGGACAGCCCTCGCGACCCCGATCCCCACCTTCGCCGACCTGCCGGCCCCGGCCGACGGCAATGATGAAGCCCTGACCAGCTGGATCCCTGACGTCCGCGCGGCCGATCCGCCCTTCCTCCACTCCTTCACGAACGGCCCCGAACGGAACGGCGCTGCCCTCGATGCCGCCCTGACCCCGCCCCACCACAACGGCCGGACCGAAGGCGCCAACAACAAGACCAAACCGCATAAACGCCAGACCTACGGCCGCGCCCGACATGCACTCCCCCGCCAGCGCATCATGCTCAACCGACACCCGGACTCAGGCGATCAACGCCTACGAAAATCGTGGAAGACCCAAGAAAAAGACACCCCCGCTCAATCGTCGTGTCGTCGAACGCAGCCGAAGGTCTTCCTGGATCCGAGCGTGCCAGGATGCCGGGGACACGACCGCCAGCACGTCAACGGGCAGGAGCCAGCCATGATCAGCGGTGCACATGTCATCCTCTACAGCCAGGACGCCGAGGCCGACCGCGCCTTCATCCGCGACGTCCTCGACTTTCCCGGCGTCGACGCGGGCGGCGGCTGGCTCATCTTCAAGCTGCCCCCGGCCGAGATCGCCGTGCACCCGACCGACGGCCCGCCCCAGCACGAGTTCTACCTCATGTGCGACGACCTTGATTCCCAGCTCGGCGAGTTCCACGCGCGGGGCGTCGAGATCACCCGCCCGATCAGCGAACAGCGCTGGGGCAAACTGACTGCGATCCGGCTCCCCAGCGGCGCCGAACTCCCGCTGTACGAACCACTGCACCCCATCGCCCACAGCCTGTGACCCCACAGCACTCAGCCCAGCCCGACGAATCCCAAAGTGACCGCGGAGCCCTTTTCGACGGCGCCGCCACAACAGGCAGGCCATCCGCAGGGGAATCACGTTCGTAGCGGTTCGGAACAGTCCGGCCCATCGCACGACACTCGGACGTCATGTCACCGAGCCTAATCACCACAGGTCAAAACGCCCTGATCGACCGACTTCGACGACACCGGTCAGCCGCCCGGCACATGACGCCACGAGAATCCGACAGCTTCAAGGCGACAGGACAGGCCTGCTCTCAACAGCACGGCGCTCCCGCCGACACGCCGACACGCCGACACGCCGACACGCCGACACGCCGACACGCCGACACGCCGACACGCCGACGGGAGCACACCCGCAAAGGCTTCACTCAAACGAGGCAGGGCAGCGACCTGCGGATCTCAGCCCCACGTCGGATCCGACACCGACAATTCCGACACGAAATCCGAGACCATGATATGTAGGCGCTTTTGTCAAGTGGGCAGGAGCGTATGGGCTCGTCGGTGCGGGCGTGGACATCCAGACCGACCGAAGTACGCTCGGAAAACATCCGGTGCCTCCCGGTAATTGCGGGACTACCCGCCACCGTGCTCACCGGTGGGCAACCCGCGTCAACTTCCCTGCGGGGCATCGGTCTTCGGCGCGGCAACCGCCCCCAGCCCACAGCTCAGAACGACCGCTTCATACGGTCTACAAGGGGATCAGGCCGCGAACCCAACGTTGGTCACGTACTCGTACTCGCCCCACTGGGAGCCCAAGTCGACAACCACGTCGTTGACCCAGGCGTCGTCGAGTGCCTCGTCGTCGTCCTCGACCCAGGCCTGCACAATGCGGTCCCAATGACGGACGTTGAGCGTGCGGTACTCGATCACCCGCTGACGCGGCCTCGGAACCTGGGACTGGTTCAGCGGGTGGAACTCCACACGGGTGCCACGGCCCTCACGATGGAGACGGGCAAGCAAGTACCGGCCCACGTTACGGCGCCGCACAGTACGGTACGCGGCCTCGATCCTGTCGAGGTTCTTCGCCGACGGACTCCGCCTGCCGTCCAGCCACGCCTTCAACGTGCGGTCCGTGACGGTCAGACCCGCATCGCGGGCAGCAGCGCGGGCATGGTCGCTGCGGGTGAGGTAGTGCAACCGGGCCAGCAGACCACGCCGCACCGTGACCGCAGTGGCAACAAAGCCGGCCAGCGCGTCGAGCCGGCGGGCCACCGCCTCATGTCCCTTAAGGCCACGAGCCCCGTATTTCCCGAACTCGACATTCCTCTCCGGCACTCCGCCCCCTCAGCCCGCTCGTCATTGACGGTCACTCAAACTCACCTACCACACAACAAATCAAGACTACCGGAATTCGGGAACCGCAAGAACAGCATCCCCAACTCCGGGAGTGCCAGGAAGCAGCAGAACCTCAACGGCCACCGCAACCGATGCCACACATCCGGTGAAACCACACAACCGCCCGCTCTGCCCGCTCAGCCCGCGCAATCCGGCCCAGCAGCCCTTTTCGACGGTGCCGCACCGGAAGCAAGCCGCAACCCCCACAGCGGGAACGGTGACCATGAACCGCACTCCCCCGGTCCCGCGGGACACCGAGTCGCGCGAGCACCTCGAAGACACCCCGGCGCCGGCACACCGGTCTCCATCATCGGACCCAATGCCGCCACTGCGCCCTTTCCAACCTGCCGGCTGGGACTGAGGGTCGTTGTGCGGGCGGTCAGCCACGACGCCTGGTCACATGTCCGGCAGAAAAAGCCAGACTTCGCAAAAGGCCAGGCCGTGCTCGCGGGTCACCACCCCGCACGGGCAGCCCAGCAAGACCAGACACCAGTCGCAGGCCACGGTCCACGGACCGGCCTTACCTCCGCGCGCCGGACAGGCGTCCGCGTACAGGATCATCTGGCCCTGGCAAGATTTCCGTGAAGCTGGGGTGTGCCACCGTGCGCCGGTGACGCTCCGTCACAGGTGGCGACGTCGGAGCAGGGCCATGAGGATGACGCGGTGTCGGAGCAGCGGGACTCCCGCGCGGCCGGCCATGATCCGTTTCTGGAGTTTCAGGTCGGTGATGCGGCCTTCGTTGACGCCGGAGTTGAACGGGGTGGTGATGCCCTGCACGACTGCGGGCTGGTCCTCGCGGATGGCGTTGGCCAGGCTGGCCAGGGCTGGGAGGCGGGCGGTCGTGAGTTGCTCGAGCCAGTCCGCCAGGGGGGCGGCGTCGCGGGCGTCGAGCATGGCGGCGAATTGACGCACCAGGTCGTGGGTTCGGTCCAGTTCCGGGCAGTGCTCGAGCAGCCGCCTGAGTGCCTCCGCGGCGTGCAGGCTGCGCCGGGATGGCGCGGTGGTGATCCAGCGAGCGACCTGACGGGGCGAGGGTGGTCGCTCTCGCGGCGTGTCGATCGGCAGGCCGCGGCGCAGCGGCGCGATGGCCGTCTTGACCCGCTGGTAGTGACCGCGGTAGCCCTTGGCGACGATCTCCTGGTGCAACACCGTCGCGGTGTGCTCGCCTTCCTCCCAGCGTTGCCGAAGGTACTCCAGGTATGGATCGAGGCTGGTGGGTCGTCGGGGCCGGGTGCGGCGCACGCATTCCTGCCAGGTGGCGGCTCGCGCGTATTTGCGCACGGTGCGCCAGTTCAGGCCCAGCTGGTGGGCTGCGGCGTTGAGCGAGCGGCCTGTGTCGGTCACCGCGTGCACCGCCTCGAAGAGGTTCTTCGCGTGGCGGCGGGCGGGGGTATCGGCCTGGTCGGACGGTGCCGCTGGGCTCGGTGGCAGGGCCAGTTCGGGCTCGGGCACCGCGGAGGGCAGGCAGCCGCGGTGGGCGGCGGCGACGTCCCCGACCCGCTTCGACAGGCCCTGCCACAGATGGAAGCGGTCGCTGACCTGCACTGCATCCGGGGCGCCGTCGGTGATGCCCTGCCGGTAGACCAGCGAGCCGTCCCGGCAGACCACCTCAACACCGGGATGCGTGCGCAGCCAGGCCGCCAACTGCTCGGCGTCGCGACCGGCCCACAGCTCGATCGGCAGCCGGGTGTCGGCATCCACCAGAAGGGTGCCGTAGACGTCCGCGTACAGCGCGAAGTCGTCCACGCCCAGCACCCGCGGCGCTGCTGCCGACGGAAGCGGTAAGCGCATCAAGTGGAACAGCACGCTCGTCCGCGACAGCGGCACCTTCAGGATCTGCAAGAGCCGGGCGCCGCCGCGGTCGGCGAGCAGCACCCCGGCCATCTCCACCAAGTGCTGCAGCAACGGGCTACGGCGCTGGTAGCGCACCGTCAGCCCCTCTACCTGCTCGGCGAACGTCCGCCGACCGCAGTCCCGGCTGTCACAGAACAACCGGCGCACCGACAGTCCGATCAGCACCGGGCGGCCCCCGACAGCGACATCGGCCAACGTGCGGCAATAGCGACTGTGCACCCGAGCAGAAACGCGACCGCACTCCGGACACGCCACCGTCAACTCACGGGTACGGGCGGCCATATGCACAGTGCCGGCCTCCGCCCACACCCGTTCCACCCGCACCGTATCCAGGTGCGGAGACACAATCCGTACGAGGTCATCACACTTGCTGACAATGCCGTCACCTGTGATGGAGCGTCACCGGCGCACGGTGGCACACCCCAGCTTCACGGAAATCTTGCCAGGGCCCCGTATCTGCTCAGGACGGTACAACCGTGAGTACTCAGCTCCCTTGGCCGAGATAGGGGTCAACTGAAGAACGGGTCGTCCACGACGTGAACCCAGCCGCCGTCCGGCTGGCGTCGGAGGATCTCGGTGGTGGTGGAGATCACCGGCTCCGGTCCGGCTCCGGTGAGGGTGGCGTTGTTCGACACCAGGGCGACGTCGTCGACCTGTCGGATCTCGCGCGGTTCGAGCTTGAGGCGGGCACCGCTGTCGACCATCTGCTGCATGGCCTTGCGGATGGCGTCCGTGCCCACCAGGTGGGTTCCGGGAGTGGGGACGAAGTGGGCGTTCGGCTCGTAGAGCGACACCAGACCCTCGATGTCACCGGCCTCCAGGTACTCCATGAACAAGGTCCCCACCTGCTGGGGTGTCTCGGCACGGCGCCGGGCGGTGACGCCGACCGGCTTGTCGCCCCAGCCGGCCGCGGCGATCAGGTCGTACCAGCTGGGTTGGGCGCCGTAGGGCAGGTGGCGGCGCAGCAGGTCGCCCGGGAAGGTGATCGGGGGCGCCTTGTGGGGCTTGCTCATGGCCTGGGTGATGATGGCGTCGCTGAGCCCGTAGGCCAGGTCCTGGCGCGGCAGCAGGGCGTGCACTTCGTCGGCGAGGCCGGACGGAAGGCTCTCGCGCTGGGCTCCGAGGATGTCGGTGGCGATGCCTGCCTGGGCCAGCGCCACCTCCGTGCCCTTGCGCGAGGCGATGCCGTCCGATGTGTGCAGGGCGATGGCGTCCCAGGCGACGGCGATACGCCGTTCCTCGACACCGTGCTCGCGCAGGAATCCCGCCGCGATGTCGGCGCCGTCGACTTCGAAACGCTGGTCGCCGTTGCCCTCCTCGCTCAGTCCGATGTCGTGCAGGACACAGCTGACGAACAGCAGCTCGTCGTCGTAGTCGGTACCGGCGCCCAGACCCTGGTTCTGGGCATGGGCGCGGGCGAAGACGTAGCTGCGGACGCTGTGATGGTGAACGAAGGCAGGCGTGGCCTGTGCCGCATAGGCGTATGTGTCCCGGGCGAGGCTCGTGTCGGGGAGGTCGAGCTGCTCGTAGACGGACAGGTGTGCGTCGGTGGTCATGATGGGTCTCTTTCCTTTGGGCCCCGGTCCGGAGCAGATCGGTACGGTGGCCGGGCGGCGCGCTCGCGCGTGCCAGGTATGCGTGCCGGGTATGGGGGGGTGCGGCTGCACGGCACCTGGAGCGACAGTCGGTCGCCCCACGGGGGGACGTGCGGCTGGAGTGCTGTGCTTACAGCTGGGCGACGAACGCGCCGATGTGTGCGGCCACCTGGTCGGGCACCTCAAGGGGCGAGAGGTGGCCGGTGTCCTTCAGGACGGTCAGCGTGGCGGTCGGGATCAGCGGCAACAGGTGGTCGGCGAGCACGGTCGGCGGGTCGACCTTGTCGTGGCTGCCCGCGAGAACCAGCACTGGCACCTCGATGGCTGAGACGCCGGCCGACACGTCCTGGACCAGGCCCTGGCGCGGCCACTGGAGACGGGCCTCGTCGCCGCCGCGCAGACTGTCCTCGACCACCTGCCGGCGCAGCTCGGGAGTCAGCCCGCCGCGGGTCAGCATCAGGTCGATGCTCTGAAGGACCGCCTCCTCGTTGTCGTAGGCGTGGGAAACCGTCTCCTGCACCTGCTCGCTCACCCCGATCGGCGCGGGCGGCGCGGGCGCCACGAGGACGACTCTCCGCAGGCCGGCGGGCTTGCGTGCGGCCAGCATCTGGGCCACCTTGCCGCCCATGGAATGCCCGACCAGCACATAGCGGGAGTATTCGAGCGCGTCGACGACCCGCTGCGCGTCGTCCGCGAGCTGCTCCAGGTCGTAAGGTCCGGGCACGCTCGTGGAGTCGCCCCATCCACGCTGGTCGTAGGCCACGAAGCCCTGCCCGGGATCCAGCTGCCGCAGCACCGGGATCCAGGTGCGCCGTGAGCCTCCCCAGTAGTGCAGGAAGACCAGCGCCGGGCCGTCACCCTCGCGGACGTGGGCGTACACCTGGCCGCCCTGCACGTCGAAGAAGCGGCCCACCACATTCTGCGAAGTCATTGCCGGCTCCTCGTCCACGGCCGGGGCTCTGGGACCGCTCCACCGGTGTGTGGAGTCGGCGGCCCCGTGCTCGCTCTTCGATCCTGCTCCGGAACCTCCCCTCCAGGCCACGGCTCATCTGCCAGTGTTCGCATCTTTTGGGCCAGAACAGCGCGGACGGGCCCTTGCTTTCCAGTCACATGAGCAGCGTCTTGAACTGGCGTTTTACCCCAGGGACACGCCTAGGCCAGGGCATGGCGGCTCCTTGTCCCTCCCTGCGGTATTGGTGTCGTACGTAATATTGCAGCCATGAACACGCACCGGGTCATGGTCCTGGCGGTCGACGGCGTGCTGCCCATGGATCTGGGGATCCCCACGCAGATCTTCAACGCCCGCCCGAACACCCCCTACGAGCTCACCGTGTGCGGCGACACCGAGGAGACCGTGACCACGAGCGCCGGCTTCACCCTCGGGCTGACCGCGGGTCTCGAGGCGCTCGCCGACGCGGACACCATCATCGTCCCGGGCTTCGAGGACTTCCGGCGCCCGCCGCACCCACGGGTGAGGGCCGCTCTCAAGCTCGCCGGCCGCGCCGGGATACGCATCGCTTCCATCTGCACCGGCGCCTTCGCCGTCGCCTCGGCCGGACTGCTCGACGGCCGCACCGTCACCACCCATTGGGCCAGCGCGGATGACCTCGAAGAGCTCTACCCCCGGCTGCGCGTCGACCGCAACGTCCTCTACATCGACAACGACACCATCCTGACCTCCGCGGGCGTCACGGCCGGCATCGACCTGTGTCTGCACCTGGTCCGCAAAGACCTCGGCGCAGCCGTCGCGAACGACATCGCCAGGGACATCGTCGCCGCACCGCACCGCGACGGCGGACAGGCCCAATACATCAACAGGACCCTCCCCACCCCCCAGGCCACCACGCTCGCCGACACCCGTGAATGGGCCCTGCTCCACCTCGAAGAAGACCTCACCATCCCCCACCTCGCCGACCACGCCGGCGTCTCCCCGCGCACCCTGACCCGCCTGTGGCGCCAGGAAACCGGCGTCAGCCCCCACCAATGGCTCCTGACCGCCCGCATCAACCGCGCGCGAGAACTCCTGGAGACCACCGACCTCCAGGTGGAACAGATCGCCATCCGGTGCGGCCTCGGCAGCGGCGCCAACATGCGCGCCCGATTCCGTGACGCCCTCGGCATCACACCCACGTCCTATCGCCGCACCTTCCAGCACCAAGCCGCCTGACGGCGAAGGCCACACCGCGCGGTCACAGAGTCCGTCGACCCAGGCGCGCGTCCGCCCCGGCAGTGTCCAGGGCAGAAGGATCGCCTCACGGTAGGGCGTCGAGGCCGTCCGGCCGATCCACGACTCCATCGAACAACGGGTTGGCGAACGCGTTCCACAGACGGGAAGCCGAGTTGTCGGGTCGGAGTCCGACGCCCCCGGGAACTCCGGACTGAACCGACCACACTTGGATCAGGCGAAGCGGTCGCAGAGTTCGTCGAGGTACGTGCGCGCATCCACCTCGGGCGCCGGCGCCGTGAACGCGCGGTGGGCTGCGGGGTCGGCGCTGTTTTTGACGGGCCCGGCGATGTGCCTGGTGAGCGCGGGCGACAGTGGAGTCCACCGCGACGATCCAGCCGAGGTCGCCGTCGGTGTGGGCCTGGGTCGGCAGAGCGGGCCGGTCCGGTACTTGAACGTGATCGCGTTGACCCCGGCACCGCCCGTCCCGCCCTGGCGCCCGGTCGGGTGACACGGGCGCGATCCGTGCCCACTGGGCGTCAGCCAACGGCGCACCGAGATCAAGGATCCGACGATCCGCAACAAGCGTCCCAGGGTCCGGCTCCGAGGCTTCCTTGGACTGCGCGACGGCCTCACGGGCAGCGAGTCCCGCCCTTCGTACGTGCGGGTCCGGCTCTGGCGCCCGGCGGCGGCTGGCGCGAGGTTCCGGGGCCGGAGGGCGTGCGAGACGCGGGGCGGTTCAGGGTCGTATCTGCGGCGGGTGTGTGCCTCCCACCACGGTCAGGTCCTCGAAGCGGATCTCCTCGCCGCAGGCGGCGCAGTCCGCTCGGGTGTGCAGGACGGCACCGCAGCGGTGCTGGAACTCTGCTGTGGCGATGCCGTCCCGGCAGTACGTGTCGCCCCACTCCTTGAGGGCGGCGAGCACGGGGAGCAGGGCCCGGCCCGCTTCCGTGAGGACGTATTCGTCGCGCGGCGGATGTTCGCTGTAGCGCCGCCGTTCCACGACGCCGGCCGTCTCCAGCCGGCGCAGCCGTGTGGACAGCAGCGTCCGGGAGAGCCCGACGGCGTCGGCGATCTCGGAGAAGCGCCGGTTGCCGTACAGCAGCTCGCGCACGATCGGCAGCGAATGGCGTTCCCCGACGACGGCTACCGCGTCGGTCACAGAACAGACACGGGGTGTCGGTGCAGATTCAGTACTCACTGTGCTAGGTTAGCGGCAGCAGTAAGTACATTTTTTGTACTCACTTCTCCGGTGCAGCCGCTGCCCTCAACCGGGTCCGGTGCGGCCGTACGACAGTCAAGCCCCGCTTTCGAACGACAAAAGGCGAACGCCATGAGCAACGAAGCCATCAAGCAGGTCGTCCTCGCGGCTATCGACGACGCCACTGGGCGCAAGAACCAGGTGCACCGCGTGCTGGCACAGGGGGACTTCGTCGTGACTCACGCCACGACCACCCTCCCCGAAGGCGGCCAGGCCGCAGCCTTCGATCTCTGGCAGATCGCGGATGGGCAGATCACCGGCCACTGGGGTGACCAGGAGCCGATCGTGGAACAGACGGCCAACGGTCACACCCAGGTCGACGGCGTCGCCGTCATCGACACGGCGGCCGGCACGGACGCCACGCGCAAGGTGGCGGAAGAGACGGTGCGCACGATTCTGGTCGACAACGACTTCTCCGACCTGGAGCACTACCTGGCGGGCGAGTCCTACATCCAGCACAATCCCCGCTTCGCCGACGGGATCAGCGGACTGGCGGCCGCACTGGGTGAGTTGGCGAAATCCGGCCAGTCCCTCAAGTACTCCGACGTACTGGACGTCGTCGCCGAGGGGAACTTCGCCTACGTCCGTTCGGTGGGCGTCTTCGCGGGCGCCGACTTCGTGTTCCACGACCTGTTCCGGGTGGCGGACGGGCGAGCCGTCGAGCACTGGGACGTCATGGTCCCGAGGTGAGAGGGGCGGCCGAGCTGTCCGGCCCCATCAAGATGCCGCCAGGCAACCACCACACGGAGAAGGGCGTGGCAGAGATGGTCTCCCAGACCGATCTGGCGTACGAAGTCTTCATTTCCGATCCGATCCCCACCAGCGTCACGGATCCCATTCCCAACGGAGAGCGGTTCTCCTGGTCGCCGATGTCGACCACGCTCATCTATGGGGAGAAGAACGCAGTGCTGGTCGATCCCCCGCTGACGATCGAGCAGGCCCGGAGGGTGGGTGACTGGGTCGAACAGTCGGGCAAGCACCTTGAACACATTTACATCACGCACGGCCACGGTGATCATTGGTTCGGCTCCGGCCCTCTGGTCGAGCGCTTCCCCGGCGCCGTGGTGCTCGCCGGCGAGGACAGCATCCGTCTCATGCGGCAGCAGAGCTCGGCGGAATTCAGAAAGCAACAGTGGGACAACCTGTTCCCCGGTCAGATCCCGCCGACTCCCGTGCTCGCACGGCCCGTACCACCGCAAGGGTTTCTTCTGGAGGGCAACGTTCTGCGCTCCGTCGAAGTCGGGCACAGTGATACCGACGGCACCACCGTGCTTCACGTTCCCTCGATCGGGCTCGTCGTCGCCGGCGATGTCGTTTACAACGGCGTGCACGCGTACCTCTCCGAATCTGCGGATGGCGGGCGTGCAAAGTGGCTTCAGGCGCTCGACGCGGTCGAGCGCCTCGCGCCGCGCCACGTCGTCTGCGGACACAAGAACAAGGCGCTTCCGGACAGTCCGGCCACCATCGAGGAAACTCGGCAGTACATCCGTGACGCGGACCGGCTCCTGAAGGAGACAACGAGCCGGATCGATTTCTTCGATGCCCTGTGCTCCCTTCATCCCGAACGCCTCAACCGGGCGGTCGTGTGGCTCACAGCCACCGCGCTCATGGATGCGCAGAGCTGAGCCTGCGACCAGCTTCGCCTGCGTGACGCCTAGGATCTGTCCGACGGGTCGTCGTGGCGCGGAATGAATCGCGTGGTGTTCGGGGAACGATGCGGCGATGATGCGCGGGTGTTCTACGAAGATCTCACCAAGTACGACTACCAGGTCGAGGACTCGTTCACGGACCGGGAATCGGGCTTCTACGGTCTCAGCTACCGCCCTGCGTATATACGCGTGAACGTCGGGTGGCTGGAGGCAGGAAGGCCATACCCGACAGGCCCGGTCCCTGCGGCGTTCACTGAGAAACTGAAGGCGCTCCAGGCCGTGCAGTGGATGAATGTCTGTCTGGGGCTGCACGAGTGCGACCTGTGCCCGCCAGACGATGCCCCAGAGGGGAACGGAGAGGTCCGCGTTCCGGGTCCCCCCGAGATTGCGTACGCGGCTCCGTTCCTGGTCACCCACTACATCACCGCACATGGCTATCGACCGCCGCAGGTCTTCATCGACGCCGTTCTCGCCGTGGACCTTGACGCGTGGGCCGCTGCCCGCTGGCCCGAGGTCCCTTTCCCGTGGGTTCCCGACGACGCCGAACGCATGGAGGAGTAGACGCGGGCTGCCCCTTACCCGCGGAGCCAAAACCTGATTGCGGCGACCGTGACTGTGCCGTGGAAGACGAAAGCCCTCTTGTCGAACTGCGGTTCCGCTGAAGGCCAAGCACCTCAACGTACTGGGGCGCTACTCCTTCACCTCCACCCAGCCGGACGGCTCCCTGCGCCCGCTGCGCGACCCGGGCGGCTTCGACGACGAGGAGGACGTCGACTTCTGACCTAGCCGACGTCTACTCCGCGAAAACGTCACAACGATTCGGGTGCACCCTCCCGAACGGGGTCCTCGGATTCCGGGTGACCTGGATTGCCGGTCGGGGCAGCGCCACGCAGTGCTGCCTCGACCCGGCGGTTGCTGGTCATGGTCGCCGTGACGGCGGTCATGGTGAGGAGGAGGCCGGAGGCGGCGTAGAGCGGGGTGCGCACGTCATAGGCGGTGGCCAGCCAGCCGCCGAGGAAGGCGCCGAACGGGGCGGCGCACATGGCGAGCATGCGGGAGGTGGAGGCGACCCGGCCCATCAGGTGGGCCGGGACGATCGCCTGCCGCAGGGAGGGTCCGAGCACCATCGTGGCGCCCATGCCGGCCCCGCAGACGGCGAGCGCGAGACCGGCCGCATACGGATTCTGGGCGGTGGCAAGCCCCAGGATGGCCAGTCCCTCGACTGCGGCCGTGCAGGTCAGCGCGGTGCCGGTGCCGAGTCGTCGGCCGAGGAAGGAAGCGATGCCCGCGCCGAGCAGGCCGCCGGTGGCCTCCGCCGTGAGGAGCAGGCCGAAGCCGAAGGTGTCGATGCCGAGACGGTCGTGCGCGAAGAGGGCGAGGACGGTCTCCACGGCGAGGAAGGCGACGTTCCCGACTGCCGGGCGGAGTGCGAGCCCGAGCAGCAACCGGTCCCGGAAGACGTAGGCGGCCCCGGCCCGCGCCTGCCGAAGCAGCGACTCGCGGGCCTCCGGTACCGGCCGGGGCGCGGCGGGCAGCGACCGTACGAGCAGCGCGGAGAGCGCGAACGACACCGCGTCGGCGAGCAGCGGTACCGCCCGCCCGAGCGCGAGCAGCGCACTGCCCGCGGGCGGCCCCGCGAAGCCGGACGCAGCGGTCTGGGCGCCGCGCAAGCGGGAGTTGGCACGCTCCAGGAGTACGGGGTCGCGGCCGAGCAGATCCGGCAGATAGGCCGTGGCGGCCGTGTCGAAGAAGAGTCCGCCGAGGCCGAGCAGGAAGGCGACGGCCGCGAGCAGCGCAATGCTCAGCACATCGAGCGCGGCGGCCGCCGCCGGTATCGCGAGCAGCACCGCACGCGCCGCGTCCGCGACCCACATCGTGCGCCGGCGGTCCCAACGGTCCACCAGCGCACCGCCGAGCACCCCGAAGAGCAGCCACGGCAGCGTCCCGGCGGCCGTGACGACGGCGAGCGCCATCGGATCCCGCGTCAACGTCAACGCGAGCAGCGGCAGCGCGGCATGCGTCACCCCGTCACCGAGCGAGGAAACTGTCTGCGCGGTCCACAGCCGTCCGAACCCGGCTGGCAACTTCCTTACATCTGAAGTCACTTGGAGTCCCCCTCGGCCTGCTCGCGCGGCGCGGGCCGGAACAGCGCGAAGACGAGCGACACGTCCGGCAGCGACGGATCGGACAGCTCCCGGTACTCGTCCGCCAGCGCCTCCAACCGCGCCCCCAGCTCCGCGAACTGCTCCCCGGTGAGCCGCAGATGCGCCATCCGTACGTACCGCTCACCGCCCACCGGCGCCGCCTCCAGGTCCGCCACCGCATGCCGCATCAGCACATCCGGCCCTCCCTCACCCGGATCCGGCAGCACGATCGCCCGCGCGGCCATCGCGTAGTACCGCTCGGTGACACCCCGCACCTTCCGCGTCCGCACCACCTTCACCAGGCCGGCCCGCTCCAGTAGCCGCACGTGATAGCTGGAACTCCCCTTCGCCAGGCCCACCCGCGCGGCGATCTGTGTAATCGTCGCCGGTTCGAAGCGGAGCACGGCCATGATCCGGTGACGCGTGAGGTTGGAGACGGCGCGCAGCTGCTCGTCAGTGGTGACGTGAAACGTCTCGGGAAGATCATCGGTAGGCATGCCCTCAATGGTCAACGATTCTTGACCATTAGGCAAGGAGGTCGGACCCTGGAGTTGGGGCTCAGGGGGCGCCCACCCGAGCGACACTGATCCCGACAGCGACTGACTCGCACAAACGGCCCTTTGCCCGAGCAAGATCAAAAAGAGTCGCGCGTAGACCCTGAAGAACCAGATCGGTTCGCAGAACTCGTTCTCACTCAAAGGTGGGTTCGGGGCACTTCTGAGAATCGTGTGTGCCAGCACCCACGGTCATGACGGTCCCTCAAGAGGCTTCTGCGAGCGACGCCGACGACGTCGAGCGCCACCCCTGCCCGCGCTGCACGGCCGACCCGGGCTCGCCATGCCGCTCGCGCTCCGGCGCGGTCGCCGACACCTACCACACCGGCCGCTTCACCAAGGTGCCCCGGCTCGCCAAGCTCCTGCACCTGCCCGCCCCCGCCGACCGCGGCCCTGGCCAGCCGTGGCGGCCCGGCACCCCCGTTCCACTCGCCCTCGCGCCGGACACCCCGACCTCCGGCATCCGCATCGGCTACGCCCGGTGCGCGACGCTGACGCAGGAACTCCAGTCGCAGCTCGATGCGCTCGCCAAGCACGGCATACCGCGCGACAAGGCGTTCTCCGAGAAGATCAGCACCCGCGTGCGCGTCCGGCCGCAGTTCGAGGCCGCGCTCGCGCCGGCCCGCCAGATCAAGGCCCACGCCCCGCACTGCCGGGTCATCTTCACCGTGTACGAGATGAAGCGGCTCGGCCGTGACGCGGCCGAACTCACCGCGCTCGCCGACCACCTCACCGCCACGGCCTGGCCCTGGAGATGCTCGCCGGACCCCCGCCCGGGATGTACGACCCCAGCGGGCCGGGAAGGCGGCTGTTCGCGTTCTTCGCGGCGATGGCGGAGACCGAGCAGGAGTACATCCGGGAGTCGACCCTCGAAGGACTCGACGCGGCGGCCCGCAAGGGCAAGCCGAAGGCCCGCCCGGCACCCCTCAAAGGCGCCCGGCGGGCCCGACTCCGGGAGCCTCAGCCAGGCACCGCCTCCCGCAGGGAAGCGAGCAGTTCCGTGCCGTCGGGGACACCCAGGCCCGTACAGGCATCCCAGCCGGGGGCGGCACGGAAGTCACCGTTCGTACCCACAGTGATGTCACGGAATCCGCGCGGGGTGTGTCCGGGCGTGGCGCTGGCGTACAGCAGGGGCTGGAGCATGCCGAGCGGATGGCCGAGCGCCTCGACGAGTCGACAGGTCAGGGCAGCCCAGAGCGGAGCGACGGCGCTGGTGCCGCCGATGACCAGACGCTGACCGTCCACCAGTACTTCGTAACCGGTGGCCGGGTCAGCGACGCCCGAAACATCCGGTACGCCGCGGCCCGGAGCACCTCCGTTGTGCGGCACGCCAACGGTGGTCTGCCAGGCCGGAAGGCGGAACGCTTCGCTGACCCCGCCGCCGGTGGCGCCACCTCCGTCGCCGCCCCACACTTTTTCGCTGCTCACGGCACCAGTGTCAGGGTCGGCGTCCAGACGGGTACCTCCGCAGGCCAGCGCATGCGGGCTGGACGCCGGGAAGTCGGTGTGCGGCAGACCATCGCCGACCCCGTCGTCACTGCCGTCGTCACCGGACGCGACACACACCGTCACACCGAGCACCGCGGCGTCGGCGAGCGCCTCGTCGAACACCGCGCGGGCCTGGTCGGTCCAGAAGATCTCCGGCGCGCCCCAGCTGATGCTCAACGCGGCCGGCGTCGGGGTGGCGTGCACCGCAGCGCTCACCGCGTCGACAAAGCCTTGGTCGTCGTTGTGCGCGAAGTACACCTGCTGGTGGGCGCCGGGTGCCAACGCGCCCGCGACCTGAATGTCCAGCAGCACCTCCCCGTCGGCGCCGTCCGGGTCCGCGCCCGGCACATTGCGGCCGGTTCCGACACTCACCATGGTCACCCGGGGCGTCGGCACGCCGAGGGACGAGAAGTACGTCTCCAGTTCGGCCGGGTCGGCGCCACCGCCCAGTTCGATGATCGCCAGCGTCTGGCCGCTGCCGTCGGTGCCGGGAGGGAACCGGTACACCTTGGAGAGCTGATTCGGTTTGTAGGAGATCTGGCGCCCCCTGGCCCGTGCGCGCCGCAGACGGGGACGGGCTTGCGGCCGGTCGTCCAGTCCGAGCACCGCAACGACCACGCCGTCCAGCTCTTCAGGCACATGCAACGGGCCCTCGCGGTGGCGGTGCTCGATGGGCGCACCGCCGGTCGGATCCGGGCTGGAGACCCGGGACAGCTGGGTCCCGAACGCCGCGGCCATCTCGCCCGCAGTGCCCGCAACCTTGGCGCGCCGGGAGGCCAGATCGACATCGGTGACCCGAAGACCTTGGCGGCCCAGCACATCGCGCACCAGGTTTGCATCGGCCGGGTCGGCACCGTACTGCTCGGCCAGCTCGGCCTGCGAAATCGTTTCGGTCCCCACGATCAGATCGCGCGGAACCTCCGCTCGACGGCGCAGCATGACCGTGGCCTCGATCGGCGTCGAGCCATCGACAGGCCCTACGTAGAGCGCGCTGGGCGCGGCCGAGCGCTCACTCCCGGGAATGGCAGAAAACTGTTCGTCCATAGCACAAAGTATCGACCCGACTACCATCAGTCCGCACATCGAACGGCATCGACCCTGCATTCAGTACGCCTGTGACACCGGACTTGGGACTGGTGGGCTCGCATGTCGATGTGTCGCGTATCCGGCGGATGAGTCCAGTTACTGATTACTGGCTGTCGCCGGTCACGGTGGTCCAGCGCGGATCGATGCGGCCCAGCCATGCGTCTTGATCGTCGGCCAGTGGTTGCTTCAGGGGAAGGGGGAGGAACCGGCAGGCGAAGGTGAGGCCGGCGTCGTCTCCGTCGCCGTGGACGTGGTGGTCCCACGCATCGGAGGTGTCTGCTGGTGCCTGGAGGAAGAAGAAGCTGGTTCGTCGTGGCTGACCTGTGTCGGGATGGGGCTTGTCCTCCACGGCGATCTGCCGGACCACCGTGGCTGTCAGCAGACCGGTCTCCTCGGCGACCTCGCGAAGGACCGCTTCTTCCAGTCCTTCGCCTGATGTGACTCCTCCCGCAGGGACTTGAGTGCCGGCCTCCGGCATACCGATGTGGTCGAAGACCAGAACTTCGGGGACGGCGCGATCCCGGATTACGTATGCGGCGACACGGATTCTGGGTCGGGCCATCCCGGCATTGTCAGTCATCGGTGCCTTTCATGGTCACCATGGGCGTACCGGCTCCAGGTTCCGCCTGCTTCGGTGACCAGCCGGGTGGCGGTCTTGTCGTGGTAGCCGAGGGCTTCGAGATGACGGGGGCTGGAGCCTGGAGGACAATTGGCGGATCGCGGAAGCCCTGCCGCGCTGTGGAGGGACGCCGATCTCGCGTAGGGGGCCTGGAGGCTGGCCGGGTTCATCGGGTTCATCGGGTTCATCGGCTGCCCGGGCTGGCGTCCGGGGATGGAGTGAGACCTGCAGATGTCCGCCGAGGAGACCGCTACCGTGGTTCCGAGGCCAGCGTCCCTGGCGGGACCGCTTCCATACGGTCCCGGGCCAACCCCAGGACGGGTGTCGCTTATTCGCATCCGATGCAATTGACGTCGGCAGGATCAACCGAACCGTGGTTGGCGCTGAGATTGATCACGGTTCACCGATTTTCCCGAGGGCTTTGACACGGTTCGCGTACTCGCGGCGCGCCTTGCGCTGTGACGGGATCACCGAAGGGCCGTCGAGCGGCTGGAAGTGGCCGAGGAGTTGGCGGTGAATCGAGGGCGCCGCGGGGACGCGGAGTGTGTAGCCCTGACCCGCGCCGTGCGGTCACCCCGTTGTCGGGCGCGGCCCGCGCGGCGGGCTCCGGCTCGGTGGCGCGGAGGAAGTCTACGAGCTTGCCCGGCTTGTCGAGGGTGACCAGCAGCTCCGGGGCCTGGGCATCCTCGCGGCCGGTGGTGGGATGCTAGGGCATGAGGTCGACGGCGGCTGTACGGATGGCGCCGCGGCTGACGTCGTGCTCGCGGGCGAGGCTGGCGATGGACTGGCCGTCCAGGTACGCGGCGTGCACGGCGTCGGCCGGGACGGCCGGGCGGCGCCCGCCCTTGTTGCCCTTCGCCTCGGCAGCCCGTAGTCCGTCGTACGTCAACTCCCGCTGGAGGTCGCGCTGGAGGTCGCCGGTGGCCGCGAGAGTCTGCACCATTAACTTCACGGTGGACAGCAGTTCTCCGGTGCGCGGGTGGCGGGCGGTGAGGTCCATCGCGGAGAACGCGCCGTCGTGGATGCGCAGGGCGACCTGGTCGTGGTGAAGGACGCCGAGCACGTGGAGCTGTGACGCCGCAGCGACAGGGAACCGCAGTCCGGACATGGCACCGCCGCCGCCTCCGACGTCCTGGCCACGATACGTAACACCCCGTCCTCGGGGCTCACTTGCTCCACCAGCACCCCGGCCAGGTGCGGTATCACCATCTTCAGCAGCTCCTCACACTCGGCGCGTATCACGCCGCGGGTCACGGAGCGTCATCGGCGCACGGGAGCATGATCGGCTTCACGGAAATCTTGAAAGAGCCAGAATTCGGGCGTCGCCGAGACCATGCGGTGTTCAGCAAGCAACGGTCATGGGGGCGACTGTTGCCCCCCCCCTGCGCGGGACTGACCGTGGCGAGCGCACCCTGCACAGCCCGTCCCTGTGCCCGGGCTTGCGCGAGCGTGGGCGCGGCGCTGGCACTTCTAGTAGTCGGCAGTGCCGGCGACGAGAAGCGCAAGGTGAGAGATGGCCTCGGCGAGGGCCCAAACGAGTTCGGACCGCTTCCCAGGTGCATACCTGACTTGCCATCATGGGGCGACCCGAGTGGGGGTGGGAATGCAGCGGGCTGATGGATGGGGTTTGATCGCGGCATCAGCGGCGTTGGGCGGAGCGTCTGCAGGGGTGTCGACGCTTTGGCTGTCGGGCGCCTGGGCTTCGGGGATTGGGGCGATCGGGGCGGTGTTGGCGGGAGTGTGGTCGGCCCTTGGCGTCGCTCAGCGGGAGAGGAATCAACAAGAAGCGGCTTCTGTGCCACGGCTGTTGCGGCTGGATGCCCGGAACCGTCTGCCCCGGGTGCGCAGTTGTACCGACCCGTTGTCCATGGGCGTCCATCCGGCTGAACAGGAAGCGGGGAACATCTCGTGTCCGAGGGTACCTGCCTTCGTCCCACGGGACACGGACGGCGCTTTGGCTCGCGCGCTGGCTGATGGGCGATTCGTCGTGCTGGTTGGGGAGTCCACGGCGGGCAAGAGCCGAGCGGCCTTCGAAGCCGCGCACGCAGCCCTGCCCAACTCGTTCCTTGTAGAGCCGGTCGGCCGCCACGCTGTCGCTGCTGCCATCGACGCTGTGACAACGGCCTCAGGACCGTGCCTTCTGTGGCTGGACGATTTGGAACGTTTTCTTGGCACAGGCGGCCTTACCCGCCACGACCTGACGCGCCTGCTCGATGCATCCCGGCATGACCATCTTGTCCTGGCTACGATGCGTGCTGAGGAGTACGCGCGCTTCACCCGTCCTGACCACATCGGCCCTGACCACCTCGGCGCGGAGACCCGCCGTGTCGGAGAAGAAGTGCTTCGCCTGGCCACCCGGATCGAGCTTCCCCGTGCCTGGTCGTCGGCGGAACTCGCGCGCGCTGGGAACCACAACAGCGATCCGCGGATCGAAGCCGCCCTCGCGCATGCCGACCGCTTCGGCGTAGCCGAGTACCTCGCGGCTGGTCCGCGCCTTCTCGATGACTGGCAGCACGCCTGGGCGCCCGGCACCCACCCCCACGCTGCGGCCCTTGTCGCCGGAGCAGTTCTGGCCCGCCGTACAGGTATCCACCGCCCGCTGCCCTTGACGGTCCTTGACCGTCTCGCCCGCCCGTACCTGGCTGAGCGCGGCGGCCACTTGCTGCGCCCCGAGCCCCTGGCCGAGGCCCTTGCCTGGGCAGCCACGCCACTGCATGCCACCAGCAGTCTGCTCCTTCCAGTGGGTGACACTGGCTGCGTGGCGTTCGATTACCTCATCGACGCTCTGCCCAAGCGTGTGCCCCCGCCGGAAGCTGTCGATGCCCTCGTTGCCTTCGCCACCCAGGACGAGGCGATCGACCTGGCTGACGCGACGTGGGGCTGGTATCTGTTTGACCAGGCCGAAGCCGGCTTCCGCCGCGCACTGGACCACCCCGAGCCTGATCGGCGCGACTACGCCCTGAGCATGCTGTCCTACGTGCTCGCGGACCGGCATGGGTACGCGTCGGCTCTGCGTTTCGCTTCCGAGGAAGCGCATGAGCGTTCCTTGCGACTTGGTCCGGAACATCCAGACACCCTGAAGGCCACGATGCTGGTCGCCTGGCACACCCATCACAGCGGTGACACGCGTGCTGCCACCGTGCTGTCAGAGCGGATACTGACGATAGCCAGACGGGTCTGTGGGGATCCCTCCCTTCCCGTACTGAAAATCCGCCGGGATCTCGCCTGTTTCCGGGAGGGCCTGGACCCAGCCTCTGCGGCGGAGGACTTCCGGCGACTCGCGGCCGACTACGCGGAATTCGCGGGGCCGGCCTACCGCTGGACACTCAACTGCCGGGCTGGGCACGCTGAGGCTCTTGAAAAATCAGGGAACAGCGAGATGGCCCGCGAAGTGCTGCGTCGCCTTCTCAACGACCCCGACATCCTGGCGGAGAGTCAACTGCGTCAAGGCATCCAGGCGAGGCAAGCAGACAGACTTGCCCGAGCCGGTGATTTCACGACGGCCATTGCTCTTTGGCGGGACTTGCTCTCGGAGGCCGAGCAGGCTCACGGCCTGTCCCGTGGACAGTGCCTCTACCTCCGCTCGGAATTGGCCAGCTGCACCGGCCGCGGAGGCGACCCGGCAGAGGCGGTGCGCCTTCTGCAGGAGGTTGTCGATGAGCGTACCCGTATCAACACCGAGTGGGACTCCGACGCCATCAGATTCCGCCGCCGCCTGGCTACCTGGACCGGAATGGCCGGCCGTCCCGCCGATGCCCTCTGTCAACTCCGAGAGCTTGTCGGGATCAGCAGCCGCGTAAGGGGTGTGGCAGATCCCATCACATTGAACTGCCGTAGCCGCGCAGCGCATTGGACCGCGGTCACGGGTGACATCCCTGACGCCATTGAGCAGTTCGAATCGGTTCTAACCGACTGCGAACTCACCATGGGACCGGCACACGAACTTACCGCTGAGTGCCGCGAACGCCTGGATCACTGGCGAACTGTGGTGCATTGAGAGGGCATTTGATATAGGTGGAATGCTTGATGTGCCCTAATTAACCTCGATCTTTCGTGACGGTCCGTCGACGTAGTCGGTGGACCGTTGCGCTTTCTGTGGCTGACGGTGGGCAGGGCGCGGGCCCGGGTGTCGTCTCGGGTGGACGCCGGGTTCCACTGCTCCGGTATGGATTGGGTTTCTCGCAGGAGCGGGAAGGTTGCTGGTCAGCCGGGGTTCGGCAGGAGCGCAAGACGTTCAAGGGCGGTGGTGACCTCACCGGTCCATGGCCAGTGGCGGGCGAGGCGGAGGATGCGGCGCCGGCCGGTGGTAACGAGTTGCCCGGCTGCGGAGAACAGGCGGAACCGTAGACGGCGGGGCTCCCAGAGGCGGGCCTGGCCGGTCAGGGCGAGCATGGGCATCCAGGCCAGCAGGTCGAGAGCGATCTGGACGATCTCGAGCCAGACCTTGTTCTGCGCGGTGTCGTGCAGGGGCAGGTTGCGCAGGCCGGTCGCGCGGGCGGCCCGGATCCGGTCTTCGGCCCGGGCCCGCAGGCGGTGACGGCGCTCAAGCTGGGCGATCGGAAGGTCGGCGGTGCTGGTGGCAAAGCATGTGACCCGCATGCCATCCGCGTCGGTGATCCTCAACTGGGCACCGGGATGCGGCCGTTCCTTGCGAACGATCAGCCGCATGCCCTTCGGCCAGCCCTCAAGGATGTCACCGGCGAGTTCGGCGACCCACGCCCCGTCGCGGACCTCGCCGCCGGTCTCGACGGCCGGGGTCCAGGCCGATGCCGGGATCTTCAGGACGTGCTGGTGGATGGCCCCCGTGATCACCATGCCAACGGAGTAGGACAGCCAGCGCCCGCGCCGGGCGAGCCAGGCCACGAACTCGTGGGTGCCGCCCGCGGAGTCACAGCGGATGAGGGTTTGCCGCCCGCGCCGGTACTTCTTGGGCAGTTGGGCGAGGGCGAGGCGGGCGGCCTCGATGTGGTCGGCGGCAGTGTTCGAGCCCGCGTTCCCGGGTCGGAGCAGAGCGGCGACGGGTTCGCCGGTCCCGCCCGGCCCGTGGTCGACGAACCCCATCAGCGGGTGGTGACCGTAGGTCTTCTTCCAAGTCGCAGCGGCATCCTGTTTGTCGGAGTGGGAGATGACCAGGACTCCGTCCAGGTCCACGATCACCTGCCCACCGGTGTCCGGTGCCCGATTGCCGGCCAACGTCCAGGCGCGTTGGCGCACTTCAGATCGCGCGGTGCGGATGGTGGCCAGTGCTTCCTCGCCCGCGGTGGCGAGGCTGTCGATCAGACGGGAGACCGTCGGGTCGGAGGCGACCGGCCCGAACACGGCTGGCTCGGCCCGCAGCATCGCGATGTCGGCGAGGCAGTCCCCACCGAGCGCGACCGCCAAAGCGAGGTCCACGAGGATCTTGCCCGGGTCGTGGATGGCCCGCGGTTTCCGCCAGGGAGCGAGTGCTGCGGATATGGCCTGGTCGAGGCCGGCTTTACGGGCCGTTTCGACCAGCAGGACCGAACCGGCCTGCGAGACCACGGCCCGGCCGCCATCCCGGACAAAGATATGCGGATAGGACCCGATAGGCTTCTTCACCTGGAAAGTGCCTCCGGCAGGGGCGGGAACAAGGACCTTAGCAATCCTCATTCTCGCTGGTCAGAGGCACTTTCTGCTTGCCTGATCACCTGCCGGACAGCACGCTTCATGAAAGCGCGAGGTTAAGGCTTGTCTCGTAAGTGATCTTCGAATGGGTGTAGGGCGGGTCGATCGTTGTCCTGCTCGCTCGTCTATCCGGCGAGAGCGAGGTTGTGGAGGCGGGCGATGCCGCTCATGGCGTCCTGGACACCGTCGCCCTTGAGGCGGCAGTCGCGCAGGATCTTCCAGGTCTTCATGCGGGCGAAGGCGTGCTCAACCCGAGCGCGGACCTGTTTGTGGGAGTTGTTGTGCGCCTGCTTCCAGTCGGCGAGTTCTTCGCCTTTACGGCGCCGATGGGGCATCACGAGGCCGGTACCCGGGTAGCCGCCGTCGGCGATCGTCATGGTGTTGCCGACGACGGCCTTGGCCCCGGATTCCACCCATACCTTGCAGTCATTGCGGTTGCCGGGCACCGGTCGGCCGACCACGACGACCAGGCGGCTGTCGGCGTCGATGACGACCTGGTGGTTGGTGGAGTACCGGTAGTTTTTCGACTGCTCGGCGACCGTGTGGTCACGGGTGGGAACCAGGGTGCCGTCCACGATCAGCACGGTCTCCTTGCGGAACCGCTTGCGCTGCCGCAGAGCCAGTAACGGCCCGAGCTGACCGACGATTCGGTCCGCAGCCGACTTGGACACCCCGAACAGCGGAGCGAGTTGCCGCAGCGTCAGGTTCGTTCGCCAGTACGCGGTGACCAGCAGGACCCGGTCCTGCAGCGGCAGGCTCCACGGCCGGCCCTTGCGGACGGGGTCCGCACCTTCGCGCCGCAACGCGGTGACCAGCTTGCCGAACTGACGCGGGCTCAGCCCGGTGAACGGGGCTATCCAGACACCTCAGGCGCATAAGAAGTCAAGCTCGGTGCTCTCTATCCGTGTGTAGCCTCTCGATCTGTTCGAAGGGGAGCGAGGGAGATCGGCTGATGTCTGGCGGGCCTTGGACGGGGGACGACCCTGGACACAACGACGGGATTCACGAGCGCTGGCTGCGTGAGCTGAACAGGCAGACCGGAGCGCCCGACTACCGGGACGAATGGTATGACGAGCAGTGCGGCGGGTGCCGGTTCTGGGTCGCGCTGAGCGGCGAGTTGGGGCGGGACTGGGGAGCCTGCACCCATGCTGGGTCGACGTTTGACGGGCAGGTGCGATTCGAGCATGACGGCTGCGCGTCCGTCATGGTCCGCACCGATGCCTCGTTTGGCTGACGACAGCGGCTGGACGGCCGTCTCGCGGCTAAGCGGCCACCACCAGGTCAGACGCAGTGGGGAAGGCAATGGCCTCTTCAAAACGGTGGCCGTGCTGGAGGCAGTGGTAAAGCTGACCGATCAATCGGTTGAAGAGGTTGCGTTGGGCGGCGGCGTGCCAGTCGCCTTGGTCGCGGCGGCGCCGGTAGTGGGCCTTGGCGCCGGCTGAGGCGGTGATCGAGGAGAACGCCCAGAGGTAGCCGGCGTGGTTGAGGCGGTCGTTCTTGACCCAGCGGCGGGTGATGCTCGACTTCTTGCCGGAGGCTCTGGTGATGGGCGAGGAGCCGGCGTATGCCTTCAGGCCGCGGGCGTCGGCGAACCGCTGCCGGTCGTCTCCGATCTCGGCGAGCACCCGGGCGCCGAGCTGGAGGCCGAGGCCGGGAAAGCTGAGGATGATCTCGGCGTCCGGGTGCTGGGGGAAAGCCTCCTCCACCGCCTCGGCAAGCTGGTCAGCGGCGGTGCAGGCTGCCTCCAACTGGATGAGGAGAGCGAGCATCTGTTTGCCGAGGGCGTCCTCGACGAGCGTCGGCTGGTGGGCCCACTCAGCGCGGAAGACCTCACGAAGGCGTTCGGCGTCCGCTTCGATGCGGCGCTGGCGGCCGGCCCGCTTGAGGGCGGCCTGGAGCTGGGTGCGGGTGAGTCGGGCTGCGTGGGTCGGGGTCGGGGCGGCCCGGAGAAGTTCTCGGACTTCGGGCCGACACAGACCGTTCTTCCAGCCGTCGGCGGCCGCGAGTGCGGAAGGGTAGTACTCCCGCAGCAGGGAGCGGAGCTGGTTGGAGATCTGTTGACGGTTCCAGGTGGCGTCCTGTTGGGCGCGGGCCAGGACGGCGACAGCCCGGGCCAGGTCGCTGTCCTGTGGCAGCGGCCGGTGGGCGTGCATGTCGGTGCGGAGGATGTTCGCGAGGACCAGGGCGTCGCCGGGGTCGGACTTCTTCCGTGAGACGGAGTGGCGGTCGCGGTAGCGGGCGGCGGCCATCGGGTTGATCGCGAAGACCTTGCGTTTGCCGGTTCGCAGCACGGCGACGAGCAGACCGCGGGAGGTCTCGATCGCGACCGGGATCGGATTCTCGGCGCTGTCGCCGAACTCGGCGAGCAGGTCCAGCAGGATCTTGTAGCCGGTGGCGTCGTCGGTGATGTGGCGCTTGGCGACGAGCTGGCCGGTGTCGTCGACGAGGGCGACGTCGTGTGTCTTCTCCGCCCAGTCGATGCCGCAGTAGATCAAGGTCCCTCCCGGTACTGCTGTGCGTTCGTACTGGTCACGAGCTCATGCGGAACCACGCAGCGACCTAATCCCAGGACTCGACGCGAGGGCCGGTCCGCCACCTCAGTAGCTGTTCGTGGCACCAGCTCACCCCACGGGCCCCGGTCTGCGTTGGAGCTCAAGCGGCTCGGACATGTCGAGAGGTCACCGTGCGGCGGGCTCGCACCACCAACACCAACGAGTGATCAGGTAGGTGGTGTTGACGATGGTGGCGATCGCGAGGGAGCCGGACTCCGCCGCTCTGGATAGAGGAATCAAGTGCCCGGACGGCTCAAGGCGTCAGTCCGGCGCCCACGTGACCGCCACCGCGACCATCGGTCAGTGCTCGAACAGCCCGTTGGGGGGACTCCCTCGCGGCTGTCGCTATCACCGGATTAGGACGGCTCGGACGCCGTGATCACACCAGCCACAGCGAGATCATCTCAACTGCCGGCCATTCGAGGTGGCCTCTCCGTCTGGCTTCGTGCGCTTTCAATAGCAGCGTTCGTCTGCTTGCTTGAGCAGCGGTGGCCCGTGAGCCAGGAGTGGGGCAGAGGAAACGGCTTTGCGCCCTGTGCGATCGGCGTGGATGCTGGCTCGCCGGAGGTACTGAAGATGATCAACGTTGTGTTGAAGCTGTCAGCCCGTGACTTGGCGCATGCGGACCTGGCGTCGTGCGGATGGGCAGGGTCTGACCACCACCTGGCGAGCGTCACCAAGCAGTTGGAACGTGCCCGGATCGGCGAGGTCGACTACCTTGCAGTCTGCCCTGCAACGGACATCCCTGTGGCGAAGGGCGGCGTCGACTACCAGGTCAAGGAGGGTGTCGGCACTTTGTGGCAACTGGCAGTCCACCCCGCATTGCAGTCGTGTGGGATCGGCACGTTCCTTGTTGCAGCCGCAGAACTGCGGATCAGAAACCGCGGTCTCCGGCAGGCCGAGCTCGGTGTGGAGGAGCGCAACCCCCGGGCACGTGCGCTATACGAAAGGCTGGGTTATGTCGCGTACGACCGTCAGCCGGACTCGTGGGACGAGCAAGCCCCTGATGGATCGTTGCGCCGCTACGAAACGATGTGCACGTTGATGCGGAAAGAACTCACATAGGCTCAGTCACCTTCGCGGGATCTGTCATCGGACACGTCGTCCCAGGTCAAGTAGTCATCGGATCCGGGCGCCGTCCTCCAAGGCTGTCGGCCACGGCGGAGGCTTCTTCCTCAGATCCAGCCAAGCTGTGGTCGCGGAGCGGGCTCATCCGCACCCAGTTCGCCCTGCCGTGGATGTCGCGGCACGTGCGTACTTGATGGAACGCAACCGGACCCTGTGGGACGGCTTGCCCGACGGCGTGAGCGTGCGGGACGTGGAGGACAACGATCGGCAATTCTCGACGTAGCCCGAGCGGTCACGAGATAGCCCACCACCGCCCCCGACTGTTTTTTGCGGGACAAGCCTTAGGGCTTGCAGATCATTAACACGTTGTCTTGATCTTGTTGTGGGGCTCGCTGGTTTGGGCGAGGACCCGAGACTGGAGGGCCGCGAGGGCGACGGGTGGCGTCGTCGCGGGTGGGATGACGATGCCGTGTGCCTCGAGCAGTTTCCTGTTCTTCAGGAGGGTGCGGTGCATCGCGGTGCGGCTGCTGCCGAAGAGCACGGCGAGAGGTTCCGCGGCCATGGCGACCCGCAGATGGAGCACGGTGGCCAGGATCTGTTCGGGGAAGGCGAGCCGGGGCGGACGGCCGCGCCGGGCATCGCCGTCGAGAGCCAAAGTCCTTGTGAGGACGTCCAGTTGGTGCCGGGACATGCCGGTCAGGGCGGGATCGGACAGCAGGGCCTGGTCCCACTGCGGGGCCGGCTCCTGCGGAGACCGGGCCGCCGGGACGGCAGGGCAGGGCTGCGGGTGCAGGGCATAGTTCCAGTCGCCATGGAAAGCGTGCCGGGTCAGCGGCAGTGCCGCCATCTCCGCGTCACCGATACGGACGCCGGTGGGATAGGTGTTGGTGTCGAGCCCGGCCGTCACCCGTAGTCCGGTGCGGGTGGTGGTCGCGGCGATGGACTGGACGATGACTTCGTGGCTGGTCAGCGGTCGGCCGCGCCAGTTCATGGTGATGTGCGAGAAGAGCCGGTGCTCGATCTTGTTCCACTTCGATGTGCCGGGCGGCAAATGACACACCGTGATGGTCAGTCCCGTTTCGGCGGCGAGTCGGGCCAGTTCGAGTTTCCAGGCCCGGGTGCGGTAGCCGTTGGAGCCACCCGCGTCAGCGGTGATCAGCAGTCGTGCCGCCTGCGGGTAGGCGGGCTGGCCCTGACCGCGCCACCAGCGGCGGATCGACTCGACCGCGAACGCGGCGGTGTCGTGATCGGTGCCGACGTTGACCCAGCCGGTGTCCGCCGCCAGATCGTAGATGCCGTAGGGGACGGCCTTGCCCAGCTGCGGGTCGGCGAAGTCATGCACGTTCACCGGCGCCGGCTCACCCGTCGGCCGCCACTGGCGGCCGTTGTTCTTGAACTCGCCGACGAGCTCTTTCTTCTTGGTGTCCACGCTGATGACCGGCTGGCCGGTGTCCCGGTGCCCGCGGGCCTGCTCGTTGAGGTAGCGGAACTGGGCATCCCGGTCCGGGTGTTGGCTGCCCTCGATCGTCTTGGCGTTGGCCTGCAGACTGAAGCCTTCCTCCCGCAGCAGGCCGGCGACGGTGTCGGCACTGACGCGGTGCCCGGCCCGCGTCAGCTCCTGCGCAAGCGTGCGCGTGGACTTCACCGTCCACCGCAGCGGCGACATCGGGTCACCCCGCACATCCGGCTCAACCAGCGCCAACAGTGCAGGTCGCAGCCCCGGATTCAGATCCGCGACCCGTTTGCGGCCCCCGCCCAGACGCCTCACCCGCCCCAGAGGCTCCTCACCAGCCTCGAGTTCGAACACGCCCTTGCGGACCGTCGTCTCGCTGACCGCAGCGGCCTGTGCGACGGCTCGGACACCGCCGTGCCCAAGCCCCCGGGCCTCCGCAGCCATCAACAGCCGTCGCTGCCGCTCGTCCAGATGTGGGAGCAACACCGCGAACTTCACGGCGAGTTGATCACGAGTCTCATCCGGGATGCACATACCACACCAACGAGCTTCAGGACGGGAAGCAACACCTTGATTCCCTGCAAGCCCTTAGACTCGGGCCTTTCCCCGTGAAGGTGGGCACGCGGTTATTCATCACGCGGCGAGCGTGAGGTTAGCGGTGTGGTGTCGGCGCTCGTATTCGTTGGGGCTGAGGTGGCCGTTGGCGGAGTGCCGGCGGCGGGTGTTGTAGCGGGTCAGCCAGGCGAAGACGGTCCTGCGGCAGGTGCCGGCGTCACCGTAGTCGTGGGCGCCCTACAGGGTCTCGCGTTTCAGGGACGCGTGGAAGCTTTCGCAGGCCGCGTTGCCGGCGCTGGTGCCGACCGCGCCCATCGACCGGGTGACCCCGAGTTGGTCGCAGAGGCCGGCGAAGGCCCGGGAGCTGTATTGGGCCCCGTGGTCGGAGTGGAACACGGCGCCATCCAGGCCGCCGCGGGTCGAGGCTGCCATCCGCAGTGCGTCGGCGACCAGGCCGGTGCGCATGTGGTCGGCGATGAACCAGCCGACGACCTTGCGGCTGAAGCAGTCCAGCACGGTCGCGAGATAGAGGCCCCCCGCCTGCGAGCGGGAGATACGTGATGTCGCCCATGTACTTCCGCCCCGGCGCGGTGGCGGTGAAGTCCCGCTGGAACAGGTCCGGAACCGGTGAGGCTGCCGGGTCCGGGACGGTGGTACGCACGCGTCTGCGCAGGCGGATTCCGGTGATGGAGAACGTCCGCATGATCCGGGCGACCCGCTTCTCGTTGACCCGCCGCCCTCTCCCGCGGAGCTCGGCGGTCACTCGCGGGGAGCCGTAGGCGCCGCCGGACTCGCCGTGGACCGCGCGGATCTCCTCGGCCAGGACCCGGTCCTTGTGCTGCCGGGCGGCCCGGGCCTCGGCGCCGGCGAGCCACTTACAGTAGCTGGACCGGTTCACGTCCAGGACTTGGCAGAGCCGCTTCACCTCATAGGCGTCCCGGTGGTCGTCGACGAACTGAAAGCGGCTCATCACCAGTTCATCTCTCCGGCGAAATACTTGGCCGCCTTGCGGAGGATGTCCCGCTCGGCGGCGAGCTTGCGCTCACTCGCCTCGAGTTCTCCCACCCGGGCCTCCAGCTGCCGGACCCGCTCGTCCGGATCAGCGGACGGTACCGCCTCCCGAGGTCGGGCGGACGGCTTCGAAGCTGCGCGGTGACGCCACGGCGTTCGCGGTCCCGCAGCACCCACTCGCGCAGGGTCGCCCGGTTAACGCCCAGGTCAGCGGCGATGTCTTGTAGGTCGCCCCGGGGGTGGACTCGTACAGGTCCACAGCATCGGCCTTGAACTCGTCCGAGTAGTCCTTCATCGCCATCGGCGGTCTTCTCGCTTCCTCCGGATCAAGCAGATCCAGTATCAGCGTGTCCACCACTCAGGGGGAGGCCCCACTCTCCTCTATGCGGAGTTCCTCTCGTTGTAGGCGTGCTGAAACGCCACGTAGGGAGCGCTCCCAACACCGTGGCCTGAGAAACCAGTTGGGGATGCAGACCTCCTTCTGCGCATCGGACAGCCTATGATCCCGCCCCCTGGCGTGGGTGAAACCCGTAGCTCAAGCGCCTGGGCTGTCACGGTGCAGGTGAGTGCTTTCCTGACCGGGAACATGCTGTGAATCAGTCACGCTGCTGCGATGGAGGAGTGGAGCTCCGGCGGCACAGAAGGCGCCGTGAACCGCAGCGCTGAAAGCCTTCTGGATGGCTGACGCGAGGTCAGGACGCCTCTGTTACTGGGCTGTTGAGAATCCTCTCGTACTGTGGTGATCAACACGGCGCCCGCCAGCGCCCCTCATGCAACGGAGAAGAAGCATCATGCGCCTGTTCCACGCCGCCACCGCACTCGCCGCCACGTCCGCGCTGGCCCTGACGCTCACCGCCTGCGGGAACGGCAGCGGCAACGACGCCTCGGGCGACCAGTCGTCCGCACCGGCTTCCTCGTCCTCGTCCACTGCGGCCGGCGGCGCCCCGGCCGAGAACACGGGTGCCACCAAGGACGCGGGCAGCAGCACGGGCAGCGGCGGTACGGGCACCAGCACCGGCGGCACCAGCAACAGCGGCGGCACCGGCGCGAGCCGCTGCCACACCGCCGGGCTGGGCTTCTCGTTCGGCTCCGGCGACGGCAAGGTCAGCAGCTCGGACGACCAGCAGCAGCTGGCCGTGGTGCTCAAGAACAAGACGTCCGCCGCGTGCACCATCCAGGGCTTCCCCGGGGTCGACCTGAAGTCCTCCAGCGGCAGCTGGTCGCTGACCCGCAGCAGCGCAACGCCCAAGAAGGTCACCCTGGCCGCCGGCAGCAGCACGACGTTCACCATCACCTTCCTGCCGTGGACCCAGGGCAGCGGCACCGAGTTCAAGGCCACCTCGGTCGTCATCACCCCGCCGAGCGAGACCACCTCGACCACCCTGACCTGGCCCGGTGGCAGTCTCCTGCTCCAGGACGGCGCCACGCACCCGGGCACCTACACCGGCCCCGTCGGCGGCTGACGGTCCGCACCGGCCCACGAGAGCCCCGTCCGCATCGCGGACGCAGATCCGAGGAGACCGGTTCCCCGGACGTCCCAGACCTCTCGGGCACTGGTCGGTCGCTGAGCCGCTTCGCCTTCGCCGTACGAGTGTTGCCGTTTTTCCTCACCGTCTCCAGCGCGGCCCGCAGCGCGACGCGCGCCAGGTCGACCCCGGACGCCTCCCCGCTCACGCCTGCCCCCAGGGGGTGTAACCGAGGTTCAGGTGCCAAAGGCCGGATAGGCGCTGCACCTTCGCGACGAACGCGCTGGTGAACAGGCGCTGTGCCGAATGCTCGCCTTACGAGCTACCCCCGCGCCCGCGGGGGTAGCTCGTCGTCAGTCTGCTGGAGGGACACAGCACCCGGTCGTCCCCTCGCCTGCGGGGGATCGCTCGGTCACCGGATCGGGGATCTTGTTGGTGGGCAGGTCTTCCCCGCGACCGCTGGGGTCGTTTGTGCCCAACCGTGTCTTGAAGTTGTGGATCACGTCCCGGACCCGGTCCGCGCTGGTGAACGTCACCTCGGCGATCTTCGCCACAGGCATGCCCTGCGCGGACAGCAGCACCATCTGGGCCCGCCGCCAAGTCACCACTGGTCACCGCTATCGAGCAGCGTTCGTAGGCGGCAATAATCCGGTAGAACGCCTCGGCGGCGTCCTCGCCGACGGGTAGCAGGCCGATGTCATTGACAATGATGAGGTCCGCCCGGCGGATCCGTGTAACAGCCCGCGCGGTGTGCCGACGGCTTCGATTCGCTCTACCCGAAGTACAAAGGCGGTCGGCCGAAGACCGCCGAGCACGCCTGGCCAAACTGGCCGACTTCCTGGTCGCCGAGGGGGTGGTCGACGACATCAGCCACGAGAGCCTGCGCATCCTGCTCCGCGAGGAAGGCGTCTCCTTTGAACGCATGAAGACCTGGAAGACCTCCCACGACCCCAACTATGCCGCCAAGAAGGCCCGCGTCGAGCACCTCTACGCCATCGCCGACGGCGAGGTCATACCCGAGGGAGGCGAACCCGAAGTCATCTTCTGCATGGACGAGTTCGGCCCGCTCAACCTCCAGCCCTACCCCGGGCGGCAGTGGGCCGAGCGCGGCGGCCGACACAAGGACCCCGACCGGGAACCCCGGCCCCGCCGACGGGCCGCTTACACCCGCCCGCACGGGGTCCGGCACCTGTTCGCCGCCTACGACCTGGGCAAGGACAAGCTCTACGGCCACATCAAGCCGAGGAAGAACCGGATGAGGTTTCTGGAGTTCTGCCGCTACCTGCGCAGCCTCTACCCGCCTGAGATCCGTATTGCGATCGTGCTCCTGACCTTCGACCAGATCCGGCCCGCCTTGTAGGCGGAGGTGGCCCGCTTGGCGACGATGCCTTCGCTGCCATGCTTGTTTGCGCAGTGGGTGTGTCCCGCACTGGTCGGGTCTCATTGAGTTGGATCAGCGCGGGATTCAATGTCCCGCTGAGGCGGGCGTTCGTGTCGCTCTGCAGGGCTGCTGGAGGCCACCCCCTTGGGTGACGTGTCGAACCGGCGTGCTGTCAACTGCAGTTGCAGCTGGATGCGCTGCCTGGCCTTTCCCGGCGGACGCCGACACGTGAATACCGGCGCGCGCCAAGGTGGCCCGGCCGGGGTCCGGGGCACCTTGGACCGATGGGATCAGGCGGGCTGCGGGGCGGGCGTCGCCGGAGCGGCCGCGACCTTGCGGGTCTCGCGCATCAGCAGCAGGCCGTTGACCACCATCAGCGTCGCGGTCAGGCCGTGGACGCCGAGCGCGGTGGCCACGGAGCCGTGGTGGGCCAGCACGGTGGTCATGTCGCCGTACGCGGCGAGGGCCTCCACCAGCAGCACCCAGCCCAGCGCCCGGCGGTGGCCCGTCACCAGCAGGATGCCCAGGACCAGGGCCAAGACGACGTCGCGGATTCCCTTGATGATCAGGAAGCCGCCGCCGTCGCCGGACGGCCAGCTCGGCAGGCCGAAGCCCGGCGCCGTCGTCTCCGGGCTCAGGATGAACTCCGTCCCGAACCAGAGGATGAAGAGGATAAAGGCGGCGGCCAGGACGGTGTTGATCTTCTTCAGCGACATTGTTCTTCTCCTTGCGATTCTTCGTGAGGTTGGTGAGCTTGGTGAGTCATATGGGGCCTGGTCAGACGGCGGGGACGCGGCTGATGTGGCGGGCGTAGCGGGGGCGGCCGATGACGTGCCAGATGTCGCGTACCGGCGCAGGGAGGGCGGACAGGAGCGTGGCGCGCTCGGCCGGGTTCGCGTCCTCCAGGACGAGGCCGAAGAGGGTGAGCAGGGTGAGCTTGGGCGTGTTGGCCACCAGGTGGTCGCCCAGGGAGGCCCAATCCTTTTCGGTGAGGTGCTCGGCCGCGAGCGGAAGGAGGGTGGCCTCGTCGTCGTCGAGGTATTCGAGCAGGACTGCCCGGTGATCGGCGAGGGGTCGCCACGAGGGTGTCGCGCTCGTCGGCTCCGGCGGTGGCCGCCCACGCCAGGACCGCGGCGTCCAGCCTGGTCAGCGTGGCCTCAACGCGCTCGTGCTGGGCCTGCATACGCAGGACGATGTCCGCCTCCGGATCGACCGGGCAGGGGCGGCGGCCACAGCAGTTCGGGCCGGCCGCGCACCCGTCCGGACCATGTGCTGGGCGACAAGGGCTACAGCACCCGTGCTGCTACAGCTGGCTGTGTCATACGTCGATCTGCTCGAAGATGTGCGGGTACGACACGATGTCGTCGGGGAACTCGGCAGCCATGCGCTGGAACTCCGGGCTGCCGAACGCCGTGGCGAGCGCCCCGGTCGACTCCCAGACCGCGACGTTCATCAGAAGCTGACTGTCCGCCGTTCCCTTGTGCATCTGCAGGGAGACGAATCCCGGCTGAGCCTTCATGAACTCCGCCTGCCTCCGAAAGAGAGTCAGGAACGCTTCAGTCCTCTCCTTCGGAACGAAGAAGGTGTTGGCCAGGACGATGGGCCCGGTCTTCTCCTTGAACTGCGCGAACATCGGCGTGTGCGGGTCGAGACTCTGCAGCTTGGCCATTTTCGGTACTTCCTCTTCGCTATCGGTCAGTGGGCGGTGGGTGGCTCAGGTGAGGGCGGCGGCCAGCAGGGCGAAGGCGGCGATGATGACGGCGACGCGGACGTAGTGGTAGCGGTTCCAGCGGTTCATCTGCTCCTTCCAGTCGGCGGGCCGGTTGTCGGGGGTCCACGTCTTGTTCCGGTTGTTGATCGGGACGAGCAGCAGGATCGACATGACCACGCTGAGGAGCAGCAGCGCGCCGGCGGTGACGACGAGGCCGGCGCCGTGGTGGTGCCGTCCGGCGACGGCCCAGACCGCGACGAGGACGAGCGAGCCGATGTACCAGAACGGCATCACGGCGCCGAGCATCCGGCCCCCGTGGGCGTGGCCGAGTTGGCCGCTGTCCTCGGGGAGCGCGTTGAGGATCGGGTTCATGACGAAGGCGACGGAGAACTCCACCCCCACCATCACGCCGACGACCACGGTGGTGACGACCTCGAGTGCGTTGAGCATGACGACCCCTCTTGGTATCTAGCATCGCTAGGTGACGAGGCAACGCTAGTACTGCTGCCGCTCGATTGTCTAGCGGTGCTAGGATCGAATCATGTCGGTACAGGAACGCAAGGAGCGCGAACGGGCGGGCCGCGAGCGCCTCATCGTGGCGACGGCCCGCGAGCTCGCCGAGCAGCAGGGCTGGGACGCGGTCACCACCCGCCGGCTCGCCGAGCGCATCGAATACAGCCAGCCCGTCCTCTACAGCCATTTCCGCGGCAAGCGCGAGATCATCGGCGCCGTCGCCCTCGAGGGTGCCGCCGAGATGGCCGCGGCGGTGCGCGCCGCGACCTCCGCCGCGGACGGCCCGCGCGAGCGGGTGTACGCCCTCGCCCACGCCTACCTCGACTTCGCCGCGCGCAACCCGGCGGTCTACGACGCCATCTTCCAGCTCGACGGCGGTCTCCCGTACGCACAGGAGGACACCCCGGAACCTCTCAAGGACGCTTTCGCCGCGCTGCTGGAGTGCCTCGGCGAGGTCGCCGGGGACGGCGTCGACCCGGGGTTGTTCACCGAGGTGTTCTGGGCGTCTCTGCACGGGGTGGCGACCCTGACCCGGGCGGGACGGCTGCCGCCGGAGGACACCGAGCGGAGGGTGGAACTGCTGGTGGACCGGCTCGCCATCGTCTGACACACCGTCCCGGCGGGCGGCCGACACGGGTGCTCGGCTCCTCCCCCAGGTCACTCACCTCACGAACCGGATCACATCGTCCTAGGCTGCCCCCGGAGTCATGACGGTGATCCCGGGTTCTCGCTCAGCTCTTGCCGGTCGTCTCGGTTCATTCGGCCTCGGTCTCGTCCGCGTCGAGACCGCCCGCACACGGGTCGCGCAGTGGGCGCAGGCCGCCGTCGATCGGGGTGGTCACGAATGTCATCCGGGATGCGCAGACCACACCAACAAGCCTCAGGACGGGAAGCAACACCTGGATTCCCTGCAAGCCCTTAAAGGCCTTCCTAGACAACGTCGAATTCGTTGCCTTCCGGGTCCTGCAGCTGGACGGCGTACTGCCCCATGTCCGGCTCATCCGTGATCCGAAGCACGCTGGCGCCGGCTTTGACCAGTCTTTCCACCGTGGTCGTGACCCGCTGCGTGCGGACCGCCAACGGGACGTCGCGCCCGCCGCCGACCTTCAGGTCGAGGTGCATTCGGTTCTTGGTGGCTTTGAGTTCCGGAACCTGCTGGAACCACACCCGGGGCCCTTGCCCTGCGGGATCCACGATCGACTCCGGGATGTCGCCCGCACCTGCAGGCAACTCCTCCTCGGGCACCCCCATGGCCGCCCAATACCCCCGCCACGTGGCATGGCCGCCCGGTGGAGGTTCGGGTATGTATCCCAGAGCCTCGCTCCAGAACGCCACCAGCCTCTGCGGGTGGGCACAGTCGATCGTCAGTTGCAGCGTCATCTCCATAACCAGAGCCTGACAGACACGTCTGACATTCATGCTGGACCGACCCCGCCAACGAGAGAGGCACACCTTCGAAACGAACCCATAAAGCAACGGCATGACTCTGTTGGTGATCTCGGGCGTCAGGTGATCGCGAATCCGGCTGTGTTGCAGAGAGTTCGGAAGCGGGGTGCCCGGCGGGCCGACGGGGCGGTGTCGTTCCAGTCTGCGAGGCGGCTGAGGTTGCAGGCCATGGCCGTCAGGACGTGCTGCACGTGGGTGCGGGCCAGGCCTCGATAGCGGGCTCTGCGCAGGCCGTGAGTTCGGACGTTTTGCGAGAGGGTGGCCTCGATGCCGGCGCGGATCGCGTACCGACGTTGCCACTGCTCGGTCTGCTGGTCGAGCCGATTGCGCATCTGGATCTCGTGCAGTGCCCGCGGCAGCACCGCGACGGAGCGGGCTCGAGTGGCGGAGGAGGTGCACCGGGCACGGTCTGGGCAGGGCCGGCAGTCGGTCTCGGCGAAGCGGGCCTGAAGATAGGTGTGGCCGGAGATATTCAGCTTGGTCCAGGACGCACTGGTCGCACCGCGCGGGCAGATGGCCTGCTCGTTGACCCAGTCGATGGTGAAGGCCGCCTTGTCGAAGCCCGAGCCGGCTTTGGCCTGGCGGCTGTTGTCGGCGAGGATCGGGCCGAGCAGCGTGATGCCGTGGACGCGCTGGGCCCGCTCGACGTGGGCGGGAGTGAGGTAGGCGGTGTCCACGATGTGCTCGGCAGGAGCCAGGCGACGGGTCGCGAGGTCGTCGTGGATCTTCTCGGTCAACTGCCCATCCTGGACGGGAGCAATGGTGGTGGCCACGTGCACCACCAGGTGCGGCAGGTCCTGATCACACGACTCGGTGAAATGAACCCGGTATCCGCTCCACTCGACATCACGTTTGACGCAGTAGTGCGCGTCCGTGTCATACGGGGAGTCGAACCGCAGGGAGGCCGGCGGCAGGGCAGTGCCCTCCCGCCAGCGCAGCTGCCCCTCGCGATCCCAGTAGTACTGGTGGATCCAGACCTGCCGCAGGATCTCCACCTGCCGCAGCATCTGCAGACGGGGTGGGGCGTCGGCCGCCCAGGCCGCGGTGAGAAGTCTCTGCCCGTCCCGGCCGAACTCCTCGGCGCGTTCGCGCACCGCCACCTTGCCGCCCGGGACTTTCCCGATCTCGACTTTCCGGCCGTACCGCTTGGCCCACTCGGGCTCGATCAGCGGCACCAGCCAGTCCGGATCGGCCTCGGCGATCTCCTCCAGAGCAGCCCGAACGCTCTCGCCCGCCAACTCCAGCCGACTCAAACGCCGCACCGCCGCCAGGACATGGGTGGCGTCGGTACGCTGTCGGCCCCGCCCCTTGAGCAGCCCGGCCGCCACCAAGCGGTCCAGCATCAACTGCAGCAGTTGATCGGCCCGGTCGCCCTCGGCCAACCGGGCCCGGAACTCGCTGAGCATCGAATAGTCGAACCCCGGATCGTCCAGTTCGAGGCCGAGCCCGTACTTCCAGTCGATCCTCGTGCGCACCGCATCCGCCGCCGCCCGGTCCGAAAGGTTCTCCGCGAACTGCAGCACCGACACCAGCGCCAACTGCCCTGGCGAGAAACCCGGTCGGCCATCGGCCGGATACAGATGAGCGAAGTCCTCGTCGGCGAACACCACATCCAGCCGGTCCCGCATCAGCATCACCGGCGTCCCCCTCGGACACGCCGCCCACGCCGTCCGGACCGTCACCGGGGGAATCCGCTGGAAACTTGCCGGACGCATCGACACCGTCCACCGCCCCTAAACCGAGGCCGCCCCGCTACCGACCAGCCAACCACCACCAGCGACCGCCGTCACCACCCCGCCAAGATCACCAACAGAGTCACGGCATTGCCCTTAAAGGGTGTTGCACCAGGCCGTGAGCTGGGCATCTCCGTTATATGGCTGGGGTGTTGAGGGCCGGCCGTGGTGTCTACCCTTGGCCGAGCGGGTGCTGATGGTCGCGGTCTCCTACCGCACCAATCCGACGATGCAGCAGCTGGGGCCGCTGCCCGCCCTGGAGCCATCAGTAAGCCCTCACGAAGCCGTGGTCGCGACCGCGCTATCCGCCCTGGTAGCGGGCCAGGAAGTTGGCGAGCTCGCGTCGCTGTGGCTGCTCCTCGGCCGGCACCATGGCGAGGACGTCGCGGTCGACGTACGGATCGATGGCATCGAGGACCAGGCGTTGGAGTTCCGGCTGCTCGAGGGCTTCCACCTCCCACTGGACAGGACGGTTGATATCGCATCCGTAGGTGCGTGCGACGCCGGGCCAGCGCGGATCGTCCTTCTTGCCCTCTGCCGCAAGCAGGCCGTAGGCGATCGTCTGCTCGTAGGTAAGCAGAACCCGTTCGGCCTGATCCCAGCACCCTGTCCGCTTCACCCAGTCGCGCCCGATGCCGGCTCCCGAGCAGTCGAAGTCCCCTATATCTCTCCGGGGCGCCGCGAGCGTGCGGTTCACTTCCACACAGCTCAGAAGCGGTCGGAACGACGACTGCGGGTGCAACACGCGTGGTGCACGGAGACGCCGCGCGGGCTGGCGTTCGCGGACTGCTTCGTTCATCACTCGACCTTGGTGCAACGGACGAGCAAACAGGAGGACAGGCCATGAGCAGTGGCGTCGCGGTCGAGGACAGCGTGATCCAGGCATTCCAAGAGCTGAAGCAGAGGAAGGTCAACACGATCTTCTACCGGCTCAACGACGACCTCAGCACGATCATCCCCGACACCAAGGGGACCTGGACGCACGACAAGCTGCTGGACCAGCTGCCGAAGGATGGACCCCGGTTCGTGGTCTACGACCTGACGTTCTCCAAGAGTGAAGGCGAGGGCCAGCGAAGCAAGATCATGCTGATCTCCTGGTGCCCCGAGGGCACCCCGATCAAGCAGCGGATGGTGCACTCCTCCAGCTACAACGTCCTGAAAAGCATGCTCGACAGCGTCCAGGTCTACATCCAGGCCACCGATCTATCGGACGTCGAGTACGACGAGCTGGTCTCCCGAGCGAGCTGACCACGGACGGCCGGCGGGACCGGTGGAGGCGTACACCACGGCCGGCGTGCACGAGGTGATGGAGACCGGGGCCCTGCACGTCTACCTGCGCTGGCGCAACACCAACGCCGGCCACCCCGACGTGCTGGCCGCGCACCAACGGGAACGCGCCCGGATCCGCAGCGAGAAGGGCGTCCGCTGGGGCGGCAGACCACTGGGGACAGCCGCATGACCAGCAATGGTGCCGTCTGTACAGCTCATGCGGCTTCACCCTTGCGGCTCTCCACGGGGAGCGTGGGGCCGCGGTGGATCCGCCCTGATCCGCAGTGGGCCGTTGAGGTGAGTCCGCTACTGCAATGAGTGCCATCCCAGTGGTGTTCAGGGGCTCCGCTATCGCGGCGTTACTGATGATGGTGGCCGAATCTGCTGGGCCCACGCGTGCGACATCAAGCGGAGGCGGCCGCGTACACCCTGGCCGGATTCGCCTGCTTGTTCGGTGGATTGAAGGAGCATCATGCGGTCTGTACGCATTTTGAGCTTGCCGCTCGGGGTTGTACCCCTGTTGGCGATCGGTGCCCTCGCACCGGCATCCGCCGCGGCGAAACCGCACGACCTGGTCGTCCCCACGGCGGCCTACCCGACCATCCAGTCCGCAGTCGACGCCGCGAGCCCGGGGGACCACATCGCCGTTCGCCCCGGCGTCTACCGGGAGCAGGTCACGATCGGCAAGGACCTCACGATCACCGGTACGGGGGCCAAGAAGACCACGATCCTCGCCCCCGAACAGCTGGTGACCGGCCCGGACGGTGTCAACTCGATCGTCACCCTCGACAACGCGGCCTCCGTGGACATCTCCCGCCTCGCGGTGAGCGGGCCAGGTTCCGGCACCTGCGACGCAGGCGCGCTCGGAGCGGGCATCCGGGTGCTGGGCGGAGCACACCTGGACCTGAGCCACGCAAGGGTGACACACATCCAGGACACGCCCATGGCTCCGTGCTTCCGCAGTGCCAACTCCATCCTCATCGGCTACCTTCCGGTCGGCACCGGTTCGGCGGACATCCGCGATTCCACCATCACGGACTACCAGGGCTCCGGCATCGTCGTGCTCAACGAGGGCTCACGCGCCACCTTGGTCCACAACGTCGTGACAGGGCAGAAGCGACTGTCGACCGACGGGATCGAGTTCGTCGGGGCGATCGGCAGGATCGAAGAGAACGCCGTCAGCGACAACGGGTGCCGCCAGCCCGATCCGGGGTGCGGGACCGACTTCTTCACCCAGTTCCAGCATGCCGGCATCCTGGCGGGCGGCCCCGGGACAGTTATCACCAAGAACCGCCTCACTGGCAACCAACTGGGCATCTACGCCTACGACACGGCGGAGATCAGCCACAACAAGATCATCAACAGTGGGTTCTTCGGGATGGCCCTCCAGGACGGCTCGTTCACGGCCACCAAGGACACGATCCGGGGCGGGGCGGGAGGCGTGGCGGTCGTCGCCTCGGCCGTCGACACCACGGCGCGGCTGAACCACGTGGAGATCAAGAAGACCACGGGAGACCCGATCCAGAAGTTCGAGTGCTGCGGCTTCACCGCCACGGTGACCACCAAGCCGTAGCGCATGCCCCGCCAGACCCGGCGAACGTTCCCGGTCGCAGCACTGGCTACCGAGCCGCCTCGCGGAAGAGGGCCAGGAGGGTCTGGGCAGGCGGGGCGGCCGGGTCGAAGAACTGCTTGGCCAGCGCGGGTGGCACATCCGCTCCATGCATGCGGACCTCATGGCAGCTGAAGCAGAACGCCGCCTCGAACAACACCAGGTCGAGGGTGTCCTCGTATGCCCGGACGCTCCAGCCTGGCGAGAAGCCGCAGCGGTGCTGTTCGCTGCCGGGCAGGGTCTCGATCAAAGTCAGGGCATCGGCGGCCTCGCTCCCGGCCCAGTGGGTGACCACCTCGCCGGGGTAGGGGGCGCCCAGCTTGGTCGGGAGGGCGGAGATCCTTACGACTTCGATCAGCACAGTGGCTGCAACGGCTTGTGCGGGGAGCTGCATGGACGCAGTCTGCCTGCCAGGCCGACGGGCGCCTACAGCGTGTCCCATGAAAGGCAACCTGCCGCACGAAAGCGTGGGACGCCGAGACCCAGCACGCCACCCGTCGTGCGGTCCGGCTACTCGGCCCGGTTCGGCGCATCCCTGCCCGATGCCCTCGTACGACGAGCTGCCGAACGCGGCATGACGATGCTCGCGCTGACCGACCGGGACACCGTCGCCGGCATGGTCCGCTTCGCCAAAGCCGCTGCGGCCGCCGGGATACGGCCCCTCTTCGGGGTGGACGTCGCGGTCGCCCCGCTCCAGCCCCCGGCACCGCAGCGCGCACGGGGCCGTACGCCGGTCCGTGGCGGGGCGCACGTGGCGGAGGCCCCGCTGCGGGTCACGCTGCTCGCGCAAAGCGCGGCCGGATGGGCGCGGCTGTGCCGGCTGGTGTCCGCCGCTCACGCCCAGGCCGACGGCTCAGTGCCGGTCGTGTCCTGGCCGGTGCTGCGCGAGTACGCGGACCAGGACCTGGGGTGCTGCGCGGACCAGGACCTGGGGTGCTGCTCGGATCCTCTTCCACCAGGCCCACCTTGACGACATGTCACCGGGTACGGGTGGCCCGGCCGCGTTGGTGAGGGTGAGGCCCCGGGCCGGTGGGTTGATCGGTCGGCGAGTCTTGATCGCTTCTGAGCCTGCTGGTTAGGTTGGCCGGCATGACCGACCACAGAGCCCTCGCCTGGCCACCTGCCCCGATCAAGACCGAGCGGCTCGTACTCCGCGAGTCCGAGGCCCGGGACCGCGAGGCGGTCATCGAGCTGAACGCCTCACCAGAGGTGAGCACCTACCTCGGTGGCCCTCGACCGCGTGCCGAACTCGAACGCACGGTGCCCGAGGTGCCCGGGCGGCGCCCTGGCTTCTTCGTGGTCCAGCTCGACGGAGCGACGATCGGCACAATCCAGCTCGACCCGCACGCCTCCGAGCTTCCGGGCAGCAACCGCCGTCGGGAGGCCGGGGGGACCGGGCTCGGCTACTTGTTCCTGCCGGAGGTGTGGGGACGCGGGTACGCCACCGAGGCGTGCGCAGCGGCACTCGACTGGTTTGCCGGCGCGCTTCCCGGTGAGCCGGTGGTGCTCTACACCCAGACCGCCAACGTCCGCTCGATGCGCCTCGCGGCGAAGCTCGGGTTCACCGAGCTGGAGCGATTCGAGGCGTACGGCGCCGAGCAGTGGTTCGGCGTGTGGTCTTCGGTCGCGCCGCTCGCTTGAGCTCGTGCTCGACAGCGCGGATCCGCGGGGCCATCGCCCGACGGCCGCTCCCTGCCCCGTGGAGGAGCCTGCTGCCTATCCCACAGCTGGAGTACGCCTCCGGGGACGTCTCATTTGATGTTGTCGGTCAGCCGTCAACAGGAGCTGAAATACACCAACTTGGTCACCCTCGTCTGGTGTCCGCGTCTGAACCTGGAAGCAGCGTCGTGCGTTCTCCGATAGAGCCCGACTGATGTCAGTGCCGGGTGGAAGACTGCCCGGCATGATCGAACCGAATCCGAAAGCGGACCTTCTCCGTTACCTGCAAGACGGGCGTGACGCCCTGCTGTGGAAGCTCAATGGGCTCTCGGATTACGACATCCGCCGCCCACTGACCCCCACAGGCACGAACCTACTGGGGCTGGTCAAGCACGTCGCCGGCGTGGAGTTGGGGTACTTCGGCGACACGTTCGGACGGCCGTTCTTCGAAGAGGAGCCGCCGCCCTGGTGGTATACGGAGAACGCAGAACTCAACGCGGACATGTGGGCCACAGCCGACGAGTCACGCGAAGAGATCGTTGGGCTGTATCACCAGGCGTGGGAGCACTCCAACAGCACAATCGCGACGCTGACGCTTGACGCGATCGGTCACGTCCCGTGGTGGCCGGAGGAACGGCAAGAGGTGACGCTGCACCACATCCTTGTGCGCGTGATCTCCGATACTCAGCGGCATGCCGGCCACGCCGACATCGTGCGAGAGCTCATCGACGGAGCCGTTGGGTGCTTGGAGGGCAACGACAACATGCCACCAGGAGATCAGGCATGGTGGGAGAACTACCGGCGCCGGCTGGAACGCGTGGCGCGGGAAGTCGCCAACGGTTGATCTCGCCGTGCTGCTGCCGACGCAACCGGTTCCGGGGTCGGCCATGTGGCACCGTTCAGCTGGCTTCGGCCTGCGCTTTCGTGTGAGCGCAGCGGTACAAGTCTGCGTCGTGACTCCTCCCCCGGCTGAAGCCGGGGGCTTCTCGTTACGCCGGGTTGGCGTCGCGACGGACCAGCCCGGCCCGTAGAACATTGGTGGCTCCGACTGTGTCGGCGTGCGCGGTGTGGCCGCAGACGACGCAGTGGAACTTCTTCTGTGTGGGCCGGTTCTCCTTGGCGGTGTGCCCGTATTCGGGGCACTCGCGGGAGGTGTTGCAGGGGTCCACGGCGATCACTTCCCGTCCGGCGCTTTCAGCCTTGGCGTGCAGGATCGTCAGGAACACCCCCCATCCGGCATCGCTGATCGACTTGTTGAGTCCGGCCTTCGCGGCGGCCCCGTTGGGCAGGAACGCGCCTGCCTGTTCGGGGTCGGGCTTGGGTGCGGGGGCCTTGCTCATGTTGCGGATCTTGAGGTCTTCGTGCGCGATGAAGTCGTGCTCACGGACGAGGCCGAGGGCGGTCTTGTGTGCGTGGTCAAGGCGCTGGCGGCGGACCTTGCCGTGCAGCACGGCGACCTTGTCCACGGCCCGCTGGTGGTTTCGAGTGCGCTTGTCCCGGCGGACACGGGGAAACCGGCTCAGTGCCTGCTGTGCGGCTTCGAGCTTCGCGGCGGCCTGACGCCCGTGTCGCGGGTTGGGCACGAAGGCGCCGCCCGAATCGGCGAGGAAGCTGGCAAAACCCAGGTCGATCCCGACCACGCTGCCGGTCGCGGGCAGCGGCTGCGGCTGGGCCTGTTCGGCGGTGAGCACGACGAACCACTTGCGGCCTCACGCCTGACCGAGATCGTCTTGACCTTGCCGGCCACGGCGCGGTGCTGGTTGACCTTGACGTGGCCGACGCCTTGGAGGCGGACGCGGGTGACGGGATCGTGCGGGGTGGAGTCCCATCGGCAGCCGTCCCCGTCCTTGGGGAATTCCACCGTGTCGAACCAGTTGACTCCGCGGAACCGCGGGTATCCGGGCGTGTCACCGGATGTGACCCGGCGGAAGAATGCGGCGAACGCCTTGTCCAGGCGGCGCAATGTCGCCTGCTGCGAGGAGAACGACCAGCGGCCCTGACGCTCCGGGTCGAATGCCCGGATCTCCTTCAACTGCGCGGACTGCATGCCGTACTTGACGCTGGTCTTCGACGGGTGCCGCCAGGCGTCGCGCCGCTCCTGCAACGCCCCGTTGTAGAGGGAGCAGTGATCCCGCAGCATTTCGCCGAGGGCCTGGGCCTGGCGGACGGTGGGCCGCATGAGGAACTTGTACGCACGGATCATCCAGCCCACCCCCCTCCGGTCGACTCCTCTTGATCCTACTACACTTGGTATATGTCACCACGCTGGGAGCCAGATCCCGACATTCGACGGGGAAACCACGTCATCCACAACCTGCATGCTCACTTGGTGTTTGTCACCAAGTACCGGCGTAAGGTCTTCAACGGCGAGATGCTGACGCGCTGCGAGGCGATCATGCGGGACGTGTGCGAGAGCTTCGGCGCGGAGTTGCGCGAGTTCAACGGCGAAGGCGATCACGTCCACCTGCTCGTGCACTACCCGCCGAAAATCGCCCTGTCCAAGCTCGTCAACTCCCTCAAGGGCGTCAGCTCCCGATACCTGCGGGCGGAGTACACCGGCCGGATCAACCGGATCGGCACGGGGTCCGTCTTCTGGTCCCCGTCGTATTTCGCGGGGTCCTGCGGAGGCGCACCGCTGAGCATCGTCAAGGATTACATCGAGAACCAGAAGCGGCCTGTCTGACCGTCAGAACGAACGCGCAGAGAGCTCCGGCGCTCCGCGCCTCCGGGCCAGCGATCGCATTCCCGCCCGGCCTGAAGGCCGGGATTCCCTGCGAAGATCAAGGGATGGAGCGCGACGGCTGGTGCACGTCGGCGCGGGAGCGGCAATCTCACCTGTGACCAGCCGCGAAGCCAACAAGGTCATGTGAGAGAGCGAGAACGTTGCGAGAACGGGACAGCCGCAGCCGCCTGTTGATCCCTCCGGCTGCCGTTCGGCTCGGCGTGCACCGGCGCTCGGCCGAACGGCAAACCCGTTCACCACCCACCATCAGGGCTTCGTGACCTGCGGAAAGAGGATGTGACACAGGCGCTCACGGCGATGACGAGGAGCCTCACCCGTAGACCCGAGCCGCTGTCACCATGCCTCTGACGAATGCAACTGCCCCTCAGAGAAAGGAACTTGACCATCGTTCGGCGGGTTCACTTCACCCGCTTGGCTGGACAGTGATCAACAAAAGACCCTCGGGATCAGCGAAGTCCCTGGCGAGCTCCGCGGTGACGTCTCCGTTCTGCGGATCGTCGTCCGCGCGCTCCTTCAGATAGTCGTTCAGCCAGCGAACCGACGCCAGCACGTCCGGATCGTTCTTCCAAACGTCGCATGCCTCGCTCTGACCGTCCTTCGGCTCCGATTTCCAGCCGTCCTCTCCAAGACCCTTGATGTACTCGCCTGGAAAGAAGTCAGCCCGCTCCGGCCTGACGACGAGGTATCGGACCTCGTAACCCTCCGCCCCGGCGGGGTTGGACGTACTGATCCCCTTCAGCACCTCCATTTTCCCGACGAGTTGACTCTGGACCTCGGACGAAACCTGTTCTTCCTGGTCCAACTGGCCCCAGATCAGGGCTCCGCCGCCCCCCCAGCAGCAGGAACAGAAGCGTGGCCGCCGTGAAGAGGAGCCACCGACTCTTCCCTGTCATCGTCGGTCCGCCACCTCCCAGAACCGCAGCGCGACTTCGTAGCGCTTCCTATAGCCCGCCTCTCGCTCGAACATCAACGGCGCCCGCTCCTTGTGCCTTCGGGTCCTGCTCCGTGAGGAGGGCGTCTCGTTTCAACGCGTGAAGACCTGGAAGACCTCACGCGACCCGGACTACGCGGCCAAGAAGGCTCGCATCGAGCATCTTTACGCGATTGCCGATGGCGAGGTCATACCCGGGGAAGGCGAGCCCGAAGTCGCCTTCTGCATGGACGAGTTCGACCAGCTCAACTTCCAGCTCCACCCCAGCCGGCAATGGGCCGAACGCGGCGGCCGGCACAAGGACCCTGACCGCGGGGCCTCGGCCGCGGCGTCGGGCGACCTACACCCACCCGCACAGGGTTGGGCACCTGTTCGCCGCCTACGACCTCGCCGGCCACAAGGAACAGGGCAGCATGATCCGCCGCTACATCATCTGGCGGAACAAGTACGCCGCCGACGAACGTCTCCGCGAGGTAGTGGCCAGGGCGAATGTTGCCTGATGCGGCGCTAGGACCTGATCCAGGCAATCGAGAGGACCAGAGCCGTGCCGAGCACAGTGCCGACGGATTCCAGGATCGCGTGAACAACTAGGCCAGAGCGGTCAGCCACAGCCCAATCCCGGCCTGCATAGATCGGTATGTCCGTCACGAACTCTTCATCGTCTGCGAACGTCAGCCCTTCGATCTCGCCTCTCCCCCGCTGTCCGCCAGGCAGACGCCACGCTCCCCGGCATGGGCCGTTCCAGTCGCAGTGCACGTATCCTTCCGTCTTCGTCTGGTGCCCGTCGATGAACCGGTAGGTGTTCTTCGCGGCGAACCACAGCGGCAGCGCAAGCGCACACAGGCACACGACCAACATCACCCGCTGCCAAGGCTTGAGCCCAGTTATCAGATCTGCGCTCCACGACCATGGGCCCACGCCCCGCACCTCACCTTCCATGACCACCACATCGGATCCCAGATGGCCGACGGCGTTCCTCTCAAAGCATGGCAGGCCGCCACCAGCCGATTCAGGAAAGCGCACCAAGAGCCTCAAGCTGCCCGTCCGGCAACGGCAACCCGTAGTTACCCCACCGTGAACTCGACGTTCTCCTGATCGAATCGCTTTACGTCATCCACGCACAGAGGGTAGGCGCAGGCGGTTCCGCCCGTAGACAAGGCGAACATAGCCTGATGCGGCACTGGGGCCGGGTCGAGTCCGAGCACGCCGCCCTCTCCCCGCGCCGCACCGTCCGCCTCTTGCTCACCCATCCCGACCACCTGCGCGAGGACCAGCACATCCTGTGTGATCAACTCGCCGCCGCCTGCACCGAGATGACCGTCCTGGCCGCCCTGATACGCGACTTCGCCCAATTACGACCCCGGCCGAACACAACGTCAACATGCTGGCCCACTGGATCACCCCGACCCGGGCCGCCTCAACCGGACGGACAGCGCGAGCGCACGGAACTGCTGGAGATCCGCGATCTACCAGACGGGCACCGGGCCCTCCTCACGATCGTGGATGCGCGGTCGCCCCGACATTCGCAGAGCCTGGGTCTTTTGACATCCTCCCCCTCTTAAAAGAGGGGGATTCCAACCCAGGTGGGTTGAGGTTCACGGACGCTCGAACGGCTGGTGGCCGTTGTCGTCCCTCCGGCACCGGCTGAGCGCCGGGGGCGGGGAATCCCGCCCTGTCCTGCCGCGACGTTGACTGCTGCATTGGTGTCCGCGTTGCAGGTGAACCCGCAGGACACGCAGAAGAACTCGGCTTGGCTCTTGCGCGAGTTCTTCTCGATCCATCCGCAGGCGCTGCACCGCAGACTCGTATAGGGGGCGGGTACGTCCTCGACCCGGCCAGGGGCTTTGTGCTCCGTGCGTTGCCGGAGCAGGCCCCAGCCCTGGGCGAGGATCGCCCGGTTCAGCCCGGCCTTCTGCCTGACGTTCTTGCCGGGCTTCTCGACCGTCCCCTTCGCGGAGGCGGTCATGTTCTTGATGTTCAGCTTCTCGAAGCGCACCAGGTCATAGGTGCGGGCGAGCATGGTGCTGGTCTTCTCGCACCAGTCCTTGCGCCGGTCAGCTTCGCGTGCCTTGAGCTTGGCAACCTTGACGTACTCGGCCGTTTTCCGCTCGCTGCCCTTCGGCGCGCGAACTGCCCGCCGCTCGTGCTTGCGGATCCGGGCCCGCTCCTTGACCGTGAGCTGCGGGCAGTTCAGCCTCCGCCCGTCCGACAGAGCGGCAGTGATCTTCACGCCCCGGTCGATACCGATGATCTCGCCTGCGCCCGGGGCATCGATCGGCTCGGGGATGACGGCGAACGCAATGTGCCACTGACCGCCTCGGAAGGTGACGCGGAACGTCTTCGCCTTCGGCAGCCCGGCGCGGGTGAGCCTGAAGCGCACCCACCCACAGCCGGGCACCCTGACCTGAGCCCACCGCCGGTTCAGCTTCTGCACGACTACCGAGCGGCCCATGACCTGCTTGCCCGTCTTCGGGTTCAGCTTCGGCGACCCGTCCGCCTCGAACTCCCCAACCCGGTCGGTGCCGATGACCCGGAATCCCTCGTGCACGTACTTCCTGCGCCACGTCGGCTCACCGAAGCCGGAGGTGAAGCGGGCGTTCTTGGCCTGGGCGAAGTCCTTCAGGGCCTGCTGCTGCACATCAGCATTACCCGCACGCAGCCATTCGTTGTCACGCCGGGCCTCGGTGAGCTGGCGGCACTGCTCGGCGAAGCCGGGCGCAGCCCTGCGGCCCCGGTACCAGTGCGAATGCTGCTCCACGGCGAGGTTCCACACGTACCGGGCGTGCGCGCAGTGATCGAGCATGATGCCCGCCTGCCCGCCCGTCGGGTACATCCGGAAACGTGACATGCCGTCATAATGGCGGCAGAATGACGGCATGGTCAAGTTCACACTTCGTCTCCCCGAAGAACTCCACCAACGGCTGACCGACCAGGCAGACACCGACCGGCGGTCCCTCAACTCCGAGATGCTGCACCTGCTTGAGGTCGGCCTCAGCGTCATCTCTCCCGAAACGCCGGATCGCCCCGGCGGCGATCCGGCTTCCCCTGCCCCGCGACGCGGGAGCGGGCAATCACCCCAGCCCTGAAGGACCGGGCACCCCGCCCGAAAGCAAGGTGGTACCCGGAGCACATGAGCCTCTACAACGACTGGGAGTCGGCGCCGGCGGCAGCCGAAGCCGACCGGCTCGAAGGGGACGTCAGGAGGGCCAGCCACGGCAGGCGTAATTACTCCAGCGGCGAGTCCGCAATGTTCTGGCCGAACCGAGTGAGCAGGAGCGCGGCCGGACGCCGCGCTCTTCCCCCCTGCTCCGGAGCGGTTCTCGTCCGAGTTGATTGCGGTTCGACGCAGTCCTCCCTTGCCACCCTCACTGTCAGCGGCCGGATGTCTCTCCGCGTATCGGCTCGCGGCGGGCCCATCCGTACACGGCCTCTGGTTCGGTGCGTGACCGACCGCTGCCGGGCAGTGAGGCAGCCGCCGACTGGAGAGCGGGCTGGTGCTGCCGGGGTGACCATAGGAGGTGTGGAGGAAGCGCAGCTGGCAGCCGCCTTTGCCGGGCGGCTCCGGGAGCTGACCGTGGCGCCCTTTCTGTTCGCAGGCAGCGGCATGTCGTGGCGCTGCCTGGGGCTTGCGGGCCGGGAAGAGCTGCTGGAACAGCAATGCGCCGACTTTCTCCGGCCGCACGCCTACTACCGTGCCACGGCGGGCGCGGATCTGCCCGGTGTCGCACGTTTGAGCTCGGGACGTCCAGGAGCTGTGGTGGTCCGATGCGTACGCCGACCAACCAGTCGGCAAGGAGCCGGCGGACACCCAGTCGGCTCACAAGATCCCCCCGCTCCACCCACGCCCGGCGAGCTGGAAACCCCCGATCTGGTGGAGCTGGTCAGCTTCTCCCCCCTCCTCGACCCTGGCATGTACCAGCTCGATGAGCTGCGGGAGGGTCTGGCGGAGCACATGGATGACCGCGGGGCGGGGAGCACGCACAAGACCGGCTTCCACCTGCGCGTGTGCCTCTCCGACCTCCTGAAGCACGGCCCGGACTCTGCCCACATGGGAGGTGCGGGATGAGAGAACCGAACCCGGTCGAGGAACTGATCAGCGGCGCCGCACAGGACGCCGGCGGCTGGCTCGGCGCACTGCCAGTGGCACAGGTGGCCACCAGCGCCGACGGAACGATCGTGCGCTGGAACCGCGCCGCCGTCGAGCTGCTCGGCTTCACCCCGCAGCAGGTGATCGGACGGCACATCGCCGAGCTGTTGCACCCGGGCGCGGACCGAAGCCTTGGCCGGTCGCTATGGGAGGCGGCGGCCGGCGGCCGGGGGGTGATGGGCACGGTCACCGCCTGGCACCAGGACGGGCACCCCGTGGAGCTGGAGATCTGGGCAAGTCCCGTTCCCGACCGGCGTGACGACGCCTCCGCGATCCTGATCTTCGCCGCCGAGGCCCATACGGCCCGGCGTATCCGCGGATCGTCGGCGGTATGGGACGGATTGTTCGCCCGCTCCCCGGTCGGCATCGCCGTCCTGGACACACAGCTGCGATTCCTCCGGGTCAACCCGGCCCTGGAGCGAATGAACGGCCTGTCGGAGTCGGCACACGTCGGCCGACGCCTCGCCCAGCTGCTGCCCGAGGTCAACGCCGAGGACATGGAGGAGGCGATGCAGCAGGTCCTCGACAGCGGTGAATCGGTCTTGGACCGCCGCCACACAGGCCGCACACCGGCTGACCGCGACCGCGACCGCGTGTGGTCATGCTCCTACGTACGCGTCGAAGACCCCGGCGGCCGGGCCATCGGCGTCATCGCCTCCCTGCTCGACATCACTGACCAGCAGCGCGCCCATTCCGAAGCCGAAGCAGGACGGCGCAGGCTCGCTCTGCTCAGCGAGTCATCCATCCGGATCGGCTCCAGCCTGGACCTGGAGCGCACCGCCCAGGAACTCGCCGACCTCGCCGTTCCCCACCTCGCCGATGCGGTCACCGTCGACGTCCTGGACACCCTCGCCCACGGCGACGAACCCGGCATAGGCCTGACCGGCGGTGTCGCCCTCCGCCGCCTGGGCAAAGCCCCGCTGACCGGCTCCGCGGTCGCTGATGTCCTCGCCCCGCTCGGCCGCACCCTCGACTTCCCAGCGGCCGCCCCCTACACCCAGGCCCTCGCCGGGCGCCAGCCGTTCCTGATCGCCCGCCTCGACGAGAACGCCATCGCCCCCGCCGCCCGCCACACCAGCAAGCCGGCGCAGCTGCTGAAACTCGGCGTGCACTCGTTCATGATGGCCCCGCTCGTCGCCCGGGACCTGGTGCTGGGCGTGGCGACCTTCTACCGCACGCGATCAGTCAGCCCCTTCACCTCCGAGGACGTGACGCTGGCCGGTGAGCTGACCGCGCGTGCCGCCCTCAGCATCGACAACGCTCGCCTCTATCACCGCGAGCACGACACCGCGCTCACCCTGCAGCGCAGCATGCTGCCTCAGCACATCACCCCACCGCCCGGGATCGAGGTCGCCCATCGCTACTTGCCCGCCAGCGACGTCAACGAGGTCGGCGGCGACTGGTACGACGTGCTGCACCTGCCCCGAGGCAGAGTGGCCCTCCTCATCGGCGACGTCATGGGTCACGGCACCCAGGCCGCAGCCGTCATGGGACGGCTCTCCGCCAGCGTGCGGGCACTCGCCCGGCTCGACCTCGAACCCGAGGAACTGCTGCACCAGTTGGAAGCAGCCCTCGACGATCTCGCCGAGCCGATGCTCGCCACCTTCCTCTACATCGTGATCGACCTGACGACCGGCCGCTGCCGCATGACCCGCGCCGGCCACCCGCCGCCCGTCACCGTCAGCCCCGACGGCACCGTCCACGTGCTCGACCTTCCACCCGGCACCCCACTCGGTGTCGGAGGCACCCGCTTCACCACCACCGAGACCACCCTGGAACCGGGCAGCATCCTCGTGCTGTACACCGACGGCCTCATCGAGTCCCGCGGCAGCGACATCGACGAACGCCTCGCTGAACTGACCCATCTGCTCGCCCAGCCCCACCCGTCCCTGACGGGACTGTGCGACAACCTGCTCACTCACCTCTCGCCGGGCTCCGCCGACGACGACATCGCCCTGCTGATCGCCCGCCTCCCCGGCGGCGGAACCGACCCGCACCTGAGCACGGAAGCGTACGCACCCCTTCCTCGGTGATCCTCCGCCCCAGGCGGACCCAGTCGCCCAGCTGCCCCCCAGCGCTCGGATACGGTCCAGGCATGGACACATGAGACGCGGAGGCCGTACAGGCGCAGATACAGGAAAGGCTTTGCCGACGATCCGCCTTTCTGAAACCACCTTTGAGTCCCCCACCCGGTTGTGTGAAGAAGACCAGAAAACCGGTGTTGTCACCGTCCGGATCAGCCGTGAGCCGCAACTCGAGTTGTGCGAACCGGAGCGTTCCGAACTCGGCGACCGGTTCCGGCAGATCGAAGAAGCCTCGGTACGTATAAGTGCCTGTCAGGAACGTGGCGTCCATCACGATCTCCTGTCGGTTGCGACCGATGTCGCCCTATTTCACCCTGAGGGTCGTGGAGGCAGGCAGACCGCGACTCGGCAGCCGCCAAACTCGGCTGCGACTCGTTGAATTGGGGGCGGCTGTGTTCCGTAGACGTCGTACTCCGCAGACGGTGTCCCGGGCGCCTGCATTCCTGCTGGCTCGGCCAGACGCTGTTCGACGGATTTCCCGAAGACGACCCAGATGGGGTGTTTCGTCAACGGCGGCGGGAGACCTGATCTCTTTCCTTTTCACCGCCGGTGAGGAGATCTCTCTTCTGCGACTTGAGGACTATTCATCCCGGTGCGATATGACGGTGTGTCCGCATGCCCGGCACCGGCCGGTTGTGGCTTGATCGTCGGGCGGTCCCAGGCAGGGACCGGAACATCGAGCCCATTCGGCATCCCTGATCGAGGAGTCCCGAGCGTGAGACTGGCCATGCGCCATGGGGTATCCCCACGACGTGGCGCCGGGGCCACAGCCGAACGGCTGCGGCATCCGGTGCGGCGCAGCGCCCTCCTGCTCGCCATGGCCGGCGCTGCCGGCCGCTTTGGTGGTGCCCCTGGCCACGCCCGCCTCGGCGGCGCCCGTGACCGTCACCTTCACCCCCGGCGCCAACCAGCCCTTCACCGTCCCGTCCGGCGTCACCCAACTGACCATCACCGCCACCGGAGCCGCAGGACAGAACGGAACCAACGGAGGAGTGGGCGGTGACGGCTCCACCGTCACCGGCACCGTCAACGTGCCGTCGGGCACCACCATCCTCTACGTCAACGTCGACACCGGCGGAGGCACAGCGGGCGGCAGTTTCGCCGAGGGCGGCGCCGGCGGCGGAGCCAGCGACGTGCGCACCTGCGACTCCACCAGCCCCAGCTGTTTCCTCACCGGCGTCACCGCCACCGACCCCCGGCTGATCGTCGCGGGCGGCGGAGGAGGCGGAGGAGCCGGCGTTGACCTGTATCCCGCCCCCGAGACGACCGGAGGAGACGCAGGAGTTACCGGTCAGACGGGCGGCAGCAGGCCCAACGGTGGCGGAGGAGGAGGCGGGGGAACTCAGACGACCCCCGGCGCGGGTGGAGCCGCATGCGGAAACGTCGGCCCCGTAACCAGCACACCCGGCACCCCCGGTGGCGGCGGTACCGGCGGCAACGGCGGCGATCCTTACTCCGGCGGAGGCGGCGGAGCCGGCTGGTTCGGCGGCGGCGGAGGCGGCGGCTGCAACCAGATTCTCTCCGATGGGACGGAAGGGCCCGGTGGCGGCGGTGGCGGGTCCAACCGCGTCCCGGCGGGCGGTACCTCCGGACCTGCCACCGGCCCGGCTGCGGTGACCATCACCTACGAACAGGCCGACGGGAACAATGGCGGAGGCACCGGGTCGCTCCTGCCCATCAACCTCAGCGGCATCCTCCCGATGTTCAACAACAGCAGCGTCAACAACAACATCAAGAGCCCCGGCGCCGGCAACACCACCACACAGAACCTCGGCCTGAACACGCCCTGAACCACGGCACGCCGCTCAGGACGTGCGGTGAGGTGAGCGGCCGTCGATGGCGGTCCCGGCGGATGCCGACGGGACCGCCATCGGTCTCTCGCTCCGTGATCCGCGGCGGCAACGACTGCTGTCCGACCGCGACGGCCATCACGCCCAGGCCCATGGGCGGCAGCCGCGGAGCCTGCCCGGCTCCCGGTCGTGGTCGTCCTCCGGATCCGGCGGTGCGGCGGCCTGGCGGCGGGCTCCCGGGACTGATTAAGAAGAGCCTTGGACCCGCGGACTCACTCTCGTGCAGGCTCATGGCTGTGAGTGGTTGGCCCAGATCTAGACCGACGTCGTGTTGATCCAGAGCCGTTGGGACTTCTCCGACAACATGCCGGGGCGGACCGCATTTTGGTCGGATCGCCTGTCCGGGTGAGCACCGCGAGCCCAGATTCAGTGAGCTCTCTCAGCGTTGCCGCTCCAGGGTGAGGACGGCTGCGCAGATTGACGACATTCGATTCGGGCTGCATCGGGCTTTGCGGGAGATCCGCCAGGACTTCAGTCGTAGGACGCCGCGCTCGACCGGTGCCCGTGCCGCGGACAGCGCCCGGTTGACGGTCTGTTGGGTGCGCGCGAGGTCGCGTCCCGCGTCATGTCATCGGTCGAGGCTGTCACATTTGGGTCATTGAGCGTTTTCAGCGTTGCCTCTCCAGGGTGAGGACGGCTTTGGCGATGACGGTCATGCGGTTGGGGCTGATGTGGGATCTGCGGAAGATCTGCCAGGACTTCAGCCGTGCCATGGCGCGCTCGACCGGAGCCCTGGCTTGGGCAAGGGCCCGGTTGACGGTGTGCTGGGTCGGGGTCAGCTCTCCGCCTGGTGGCCGTTTGAGGCCGGTGGTGACCCAGGTGCCGGCGCCCGTGTAGGCGCGGTCGGCGAGGACGGGGACACCCTGGCGTTCGCAGATCCGGATGATCTGGTGGGTGCGGGCTGCGGTGAGATCGTGGGTGCCGCCCGGCAGGGCGGGCGAGATCCACAGCAGCTCGCCTGTCGGATCGGTGAGGACCTGGACGTTCACTCCGTGCCGGCGGTGCTTGGCCGAGTAGTCCGCGCGGCTGTCGCCGACGCGGTCGCACTCGGCGAGGGTTCCGTCGAGGAGGACGAAGTCCGGGTCGTTCTCGCGCAGGGTCTTCAGCAGACCCGGGGCCCGGTCGGCGAGCAGGTTCGTCACGGTGGTGACGTAGGCGTGCGCGGTGCCGACGGATATGCAGAAACCAGCCGCGATCCTTACGAGGGTGTCGTGGCGGCGCAGGTACACCAGAGCGACGAGTGCGCGCTGGTGCGGCGGGAGCTTGCACCGCCGGTCACCTTCGCGGGTGACGATGAGCATGGTGACCCACTCGACCAGGGCGTGCGGGAGGTCGAGTGCGGCAGAATAGGGAACCAACAGGGCTCCTGTGCCGGTGGGTTGAGACGTCGAACACCTCCCTCAACGGCACAGGAGCACTGTCTGTTGCGAAACCCATTCTCACGCCGCTTCCGTCATCCGACCGGTGACCACGCTGAAAACGCTCCGTGTTCGGCCATGAGCGCATGGAACTGCTGCTGCTCGTAAGGGACCCCGGGCGGTAGGGCCGCAACATGCCAGTGGACATGAGTGTTTCCTTGCTGCGACCCCAGCGACAGCAGATACACCCGCTCCGGCGCCAGCACTTCTTCAACCGCGAGCGCCACATGGCGCACGGCTGCATCATCAGCACGTAGCCGTCCTCGGAGAACCCGCTGACGACGTCTTTCACGTGCGCCTTGGGTGCGACGAGAACCTTTTCCGGCACCGTGAGCCACTGAGCCTTTTCCATTCTCAGTCTGAGCTGGCCAGATGGAGGGTGAGGACGGCTTGGACGATGCTCGTGATCCGGGTCGTCGAGCAGCGGAGCTTGCGGAGGATCCGCCAGGACTTGAGGGTGGCGATGGCTTGTTCGACCAGTGCCCGGACCTTCGCATGGGACCGGTTGACGGCCTGCTGACCGGCGGAGAGGCTGTCCCATCGGCCTCGGTAAGGGAGACGGACCGTGCCGCCTGCGCCCTGGTAGCCCTTGTCCGCCCAGCAGTTGATGCCGGCCTCGGCGAGAGCGTCGATGATGCCGTGCTCGCGTGCGGCCCGGACATCATGGACGGCACCGGCCAGGGCCGGTGAAGCCCAGAGGAGACGCCCCTTCGGGTCGGCGATGACCTGCACGTTCATGCCGTGCTTCTTGTGTTTGATGCCCCTATGTTCGTCAAGCTGCGGTGGCTGTGGTTGGCAGCGGGATGCTGGACCGGATGATCTTGTAGATCGCTCGGGCGAGGTACCGCTTCAAGCAACGGATGATCTCGCGTTTGGTCCGTCCTTGTGCCGTTCGCCGTGCGAGGTAGTCGCGGGTGCTGTCATGGCAGCGCAGGCGGGTAAGGATCACTCTGAACAAGGCCGCGTTGGCCTGGCGATTACCCCCTCGGTTGAGTCGGCGACGCTGAGTCTTGCCCGAGGACATCTCGACAGGGCTGGTGCCGCACAAGGCGGCAAAGGACGCCTCGCTGGCGAGACGTTCAGGGTTGTCGCCAGCTGCGATGAGCAAGGTGGCGGCGGAATCCTGGCCCACGCCGAACAGTTGCAGTAGCTCTGGCGCAGTGTCGTTGACCTGGGCGGTCAGGTGTTTCTCCAGGCTGCGGATCTCCTCGGTCAGGTGCTGAATGCGCCGGGCCAGCAGCCGCAGTGTGTACTGGACGGCGTTGTCGACGTCAGCCCGAGGGATCGGTTCGAATTGTGCGCACTGGCTGACCAGTGCTGTGGTGCTCAGCCCGGCCAGGTGCTCACGCAGTGCTGGGTCCGCCGATATGAGCACTGATTTGAGCTGGTTGATCGCCTGGGTACGGGACTTGACGGCAGAGTCCTTGGCGAGTTTGAACAGCCGCAGCATTTCCGCGGCCCCGTCGCCAGCCTTCGGTACGGTGGTTGCGCGCCCGGAGATGACCGAGCGGGCGGCGGCTTCGGCGTCCACGGCGTCACTCTTGCCGTGCCGGCGCCGTAGTGCACGGTCGGGCCGATTGACCTCGGTCACCGCGACCCCTGCCGCGCGCAGGTGCCGGCACAAGCCCGCACCGTAAGACCCCGTCCCCTCCACGCCAGCGCGCAGCACCGGGCCGAAATCTCTTGCCCAGGCGAGAAGCTCGTCATATCCGACAGCCGAAGCGGGGAATCCGCCGCTGTCCAAAAGCCGCCCGCCCTCTGTCACAACCGCGGCAACGTGCACGTCCTTGTGGGTGTCCACGCCGAGGATCACTGGCTCGGCAAACTGCTCGCTATTACGGGCTTGAGGCGTGACGGGCGCGGTCATAAGGCTCCTTGCCTGGCTTCGACGGTCGGATGGCCGACGCTGGCCCAGAGCAAGCAGTCAGGACTGTGACGGCGCTTTGCGGAGCAAGGCCCCTATTGAGACACGCATGCGCTGGACAAGCGGTAGCAGGCACCGCTCCGGCCGGTGATCGACAGACCAAACACAAGGCACCAAGGGCCAGCCAGAGTACGAGTCAGACCACCGGCCGAAGCGGAGCAGAACCCATACTCACAGCCCGAGTAGAAGGGACGGTCGGCGGCGATCCGGTCGATCGGCAGAAGCGTCCCGTCCAGGATCAGATACGCCTTCGTCGACGCGGCCCGTACTGCTTCGGCGAGCGTGGGGGCGAGGGCGGCCAGGAGCTCGACGGCCTCGGTGACATACCGGTAGACGGTGGTGGTGCCGATCCCGAAACCCGCCACGAGCTGGGCATAGGGCTGGCCATTGCGGAGGTGGGCGAGAGCGAGCAGGGCCTGACGGCCCGCGCTCAGGCGCCGCCATCGGGTGCCGAGAGCGCGGCGGTGTTCCCTCAGACGGGCGGCGAGGAAGCGGAGGGCAGAGCTGGACACGTCGACGCCCGACGGGTAGACAAGCATGCGAAGCCTCTGGTGGAGACGGTTCTCTTGGTCGAAAACCCATCTACCAGGGGCTTCATCCGTCTGTCAGGCCAACTTCCAAGCCGACGCCGGAGGTTGGAAAAGACTCACTGATCCATAAACGCGCGTGGTCAGCGTGGCGTAGACCAACTCGTGTCTGTAGTCAGGGTCTCCCTTGAGGAACGCGCAGACGAAACACGGCCCGAGACGCGCCCTGGTTTGGCCGGCTCTCCCTCCGGTACATCCCCCGGACGCGAGAGCCGTGTTCCGTGGCACGGGGTGCACCTCGGAGCATGGGCATTGCCGGTAGCGTGATCGCCTGCCGCATGGAATGTCCATGTGTCCGGCCGGCCCGTGCGAGGGATTCCGGTGGCGAGCGATGGGACCGCGATGAGCGAACTGACGAAGCCCAGAATCGAGGTTCCGGAGGGTGACGCGCCCACCGAGCTGACGATCCGGGACCTCGTGGTTGGGGACGGCCCCGAGGCGCAGCCGGGCAGGGTCGTCCAGGTTCACTATGTAGGGGTCACGTTCGCGTCCGGAAGAGAGTTCGACTCCTCCTGGGAGCGGGACCGGCCGTTCAAGTTCGCCGTGGGCGGTGGCAGGGTCATCAAGGGCTGGGACCGGGGAGTAAGGGGAATGAAGGTCGGCGGCCGGCGCGAGATCATCGTTCCCCCGCGTCTCGGTTACGGCAAGCAGTCACCCTCTCCGTTGATCCCGGCGGGCTCGACGCTGATCTTCGTCGTGGACCTACTCACGGTCGTGGGCGGGCCCGCCGGAGCGAGGCCCGGCTCGACCGGCTCGGCCTGAACCTGGCGCTCCTGAGAGGCCGGGGACACCCTGTCGCTGCCACGTATGGACAGTGGCACTCCTCGACAGACACCTCCTCAACCCGTGGCGCGCGAGATGGCGGCCCGTCACAGGCGCCGGCACCTGGGTCACCACCGGCCTCAAACGGCCACCATGCGGAGAGCTGACCCCGACCCAGCACACCGTCAACCGGGCCCTTGCCCAAGCCAGGGCTCCGGTCGAGCGCGCCATGGCACGGCTGAAGTCCTGGCAGATCTTCCGCAGATCCCACATCAGCCCCAACCGCATGACCGTCATCGCCAAAGCCGTCCTCACCCTGGAGAGGCAACGCTGAAAACGCTCATTGAACCCAGCCCAGCCAGCCGGGTTGTTAATGTCAAACAGCCGCTCGCGGCGGCGCGGCCCGAAGGGCACATCAGCCCCCAGCGTCATCTCCCGGTGCGGTACGCTCTCGCGGCCCACGGCCGGCGACGGCGTCCGCGAGGGCCGCAGCCAGGTCTCCGTTGTATGTAGTGTGCGGAAATGGCAAGAAGCGAGCGACTCGCGGACCAGCTGGACCGGCACTGGCACAAGAACCTGCGGCCACGGCTGGAGGGTCTTACCGACGAGGAGTACTTCTGGGAGCCGGTGCGCGGCTGCTGGAGCATCCGCCCGCGTGGCACGTCGGCCGCACCGATGTCGGCAGGTTCGGGGGAATGGACGATGGACTCCGCCTCCCCTGACCCGGTGCCGGCGCCGGTGACCACGATTGCCTGGCGGCTGGCGCACATCATCGTCTCCTGCCTGGGCTATCGGGTCGGATGGCACTTCGGCGGCCAGGGCGTCGACTCCCAGACATTCGCCTTCGCGGGGACCGCTGACGAGGCGCTGAAACAGCTCGATGAGATGTATGGCAGATGGAACGCGGGGGTCCGCGAGCTCTCGGACGCTGACCTGAAGAATCCGCCCACGGTGGGTCCCGAGCGGTTTCCCATGGAGGGCATCGTCCTGCACGTCAACAGGGAGCTGATCCATCACGGCGCCGAGATTTCCCTGCTGCGCGACCTCTACCGCTGGCAGGACGGAGCCGTACCGCGCCGAATATGACTTTCCGGTAACCGGCGATCGAGCTTCGGAAACCTACGTGGACTCCGTGACGCTCCGTGGCTGCGAGCTTCAGTGAGCCTTTTCCATTCGGCATTCCTCCGGCTCCTCGGAGGCCCCCGGCGGACCGGGGCCCAGCGGGTCGTCGACCGGCAGGAAGACGGCCGCCCGGTCGTCGGGGAACGCGGCCGCTCGATCCTTGAGGTACCGCCGGACCTGTCGCTTCGCCCGCGGCGCACGTCCGTGGTGCGATGGAACTGGGGGCGGAAAGGAGAGCGATCATGCCCGCAGCGAAGCGAACGAGTGTCGCCGCCTCGGTGTCGGTCCGCGCGCTGGTTGAGCCGGACCTGGATCGGGCCGACGAGATCTTCAGGGTCGCCTTCGGGACCTTCCTCGGGGCCCCTGAGCCAGAGACGTTCTTCGGGACCGCCGACTATGTCCGCACCCGCTGGGCGGCAGATCCACACGCGGCCTTCGCAGCGACCGTCGAGGGCGAGGTCGTCGGATCGAACTTCGCCGCCAACTGGGGCAGCGTCGGGTTCTTCGGCCCGCTGACCGTACGTCCGGATCTGTGGGACCAGGGCATCGGCAGGCGCCTTATGGAACCGGTCATGGCCTGCTTCGACACCTGGGAGAACCGCCACCTCGGCCTATTCACCTTCTCCCACAGTCCCAAGCACCTCGAGCTCTACCGCCGGTACGGTTTCTGGCCCCGATTCCTTACAGCCATCATGAAGAAACAGGTAGCCGTCAGTGCCGCAGTCCCCGGCCGAGTGCTGTACGGCGAGCTGACCGCCGCTGAGCGGCCCGACGCACTGAGCCTCAGTCGCGCACTGACGGGGGCCGTGTACGAGGGCCTGAGCTTGGAGCGCGAGATCATGGCCATACAGGCGCAGGGGCTCGGTGACACCATCCTCCTCGAGGGCGCCGACTCCGACCTCGACGGTCTGGCTGTCTGCCACTGCGGAGCGGGGTCGGAGGCCGGTGAGGACGTGTGCTTCGTCAAATTCGGCGCCGTACGCCCTGGCCCGGACGCCGCGGACCGGTTCGAACGACTGCTGAATGCGTGCGAGCAGCTGGCCACCGAGAGGGGACTGGGGCAACTGGACGCCGGAATGAACCTGGCCCGCGAGGATGCCTACCGGCGCATGGTCGACCGCGGTTTCCGTACCTGGCTGCAAGGCGTGACCATGCACAAGCCTAACGAACCTGGCTACAGCCACCCAGACGCCTACGTGATCGACGACTGGCGCTGAGTCCACCGCCATACTCGGCTTCGGGGAAGACCCGATGCCGTCAGGAGACGAACGACCGTCGCTGACCGCCCGTCACCGTTCCTACTGACCACGTCGGCATACCGCAGGGATCACGAGACGTCAGCCCCTACGACACCACGCTTTTAAGGTCAGTAGTCGGATACGGACGCTGTGCTGTGTTCAAGGCGGCCGGACGACACGGCGCGGGTGCCCCGAGCGAAGCGCGCCTGGATTGGCCGTTCGTACCGTCGATGGACCAGCAGAGCCACCACCTGCGCCGCCACCATCAACCCCGCTGCAAACAGGACGCCGTTCAGCACGGCGAACCGGTGATTGACGCCGACGGCCTGCCGGGCGGACATCAACAAGGGAAAGTGAACGATGTAGAGGGCATACGAAGCCTCCCCCAGCGTGACCACGGCCGGCCGGGCGAGCAAACGGCTCCGACCTTGGATGTCTCGCACGGCCAGCCCGGCAATGATCAAGGAGAAAGGCACGCCATAGCTGGCCCCGAGGCAATACGTCAGAGGAACGAATGGAGTTGCGGCGAGTACCGTCGCCAAGACTCCGATACGGATCGGCGCGTTCAACCGTGGCCAGGACCCCTCCTGGACGAGGCGCGCGGTGACGATTCCGAGCATGAACTCCGTCAATCGCACGGGCGGGAAGACGTAGGCGAACCAGAGCGCGTTCAGACCGAGCGGCCAGCCCGGGAGCGCTCGCCCACCGAGCGCCATCGCCAGTGCGGGGAACGTGAGGATCGCGCAGGAAAGGGCCAGCCACGCGCAACGCAGCCCGGTCCGGGTCAACCTGCGGGCAGCAGGAATCAGCACCGGGAAAAGCAGGTAGAAGAAAGCCTCGCAACAAACAGACCAAGACGGGTCGTTGAAGCCATTGAATACTTCCGGAGCAGGCACCCAGACCTTCACCAGGAACAGCTCTGCAGCCCCGCCCAGCACGGTTGCGCTGCCGCCGACCGCCATGGGGCTAGGGGCGGTCGTGACCACAAAGAAGAGCGCACCCAGAACCCAGCCCAACGCGTGGTTGGGGTAAATCTTCCCAAAGCGGCGTCGCCAGAAGGCTCGGGCACGATCCCCCGGCCGGTACGACCAGGCAAGTACGAAGCCGGAGAGGACAAAGAACCCGGATACCGCGGAGGTGGCAAGCGGCGCCGCTGGGACGGAAAGCACAGCCTGCAGTTTTTCGCTGAAGATTGCCGAACCCGACAAGGCATGGGCCATCAGGACACAGGCCGCCAGGAGGAAGCGCAACCCGGTCAGTGACGGAAGTCTTTCCGAGCCGGCAGGAGACAGCATGCGACCGTGTCTCCTTCGCTCCGGGGCACAATTTGATACCCAGTGAGCTCTTGCTCCCGGAGAGAGGTGTTCGAAGTCTCAACCCACCGGCGCTGGAGCTACCCGGTTGGTTCCCTATCCTGCCGCACTCGACCTGCCTCACGCCCTGGTCGAGTGGGTCACGATGCTCATCGTCACCCGCGAGGGTGAACCGCCGCCGCAAGCTCCCGCCGCACCAGCGTGCCCTGTTCGGCCTGGTGTACCTACGCCGCAGGTCGGTGACTGCGGTGCCCGGTAGCTGGTCAGGGTGGCGGCGTGAGGGTTGTTCGGGGTGGTCATGCTGATGTTGGGCGGATGTCTCGGGTGTAGATCATCTGTCAGCGGGCTCCTTCGAGGTTCGTCAGGACGATCAGGTCGTGCGTGCGGCGGGAGCTTGCAACGGCGGTCACCCTCGCGGGTGACGATGAGCATCGTGACCCACTCGACCAGGCCATGGGGCAGGTCGAGTGCGGCAGGACAGGGAACCAACACGGCTCCTGTGCCTATGGGTTGAGACGTCGAACACCGCCCCCAACGACACGGGATCCTCGTGCGTTGCGCGCCCTCCCCCGTCACCCGATCAGTGGCCACAGCGAAAGAGCTCAGTGGACGATAGAGCCACCGGCCGCCCACTGACGGCAGCTCCACTCCGCGGACTCCGCTCCGTCTTCCTCACCGAACTGCCGCCGCCAGCACAGGAAGTCGAGGTTCTTCCGCATCACCCGCGTTCGATCTGCTCAGAGGACAGCCCTGCCTCCCGGGCCAGATCCTCTGTGCTGCTCATCGACTCGGGCCGGCTCAGTTCAGCAGCGCCGAGATGCGCTCGACGGTCTTCTGACCCGCACGCTGCTTGATCAGGCCCTCCTTGGCAATCGCCCGCACGTGCAGGGTGGTGGTCCGCTCGCCGTTGCGAGTCGCAGCGACGGTGACCACCACCGGGTTCATGTTGAGGGCTCCGCCTCCGGTGAGCACGCGGAGCGTCACTCGGTCCGTTGCTGCCTCTACCAGTTCTGGGTTCGCGCCAGGGGACAGCTCGACAAGCACAGCGCGGACGCGTTCAAGAGCAAGGTCGAAACCCAGCGGCAGTTCGCGGTCGAACTCACTGATGTCGTTCTTGAGGAACCGGGAGGCGATCTTCCCGCCGCGGTTGATGCGGCCGAGGGCTTCCGCCAGGAGTTCGTCCTCTGGCTGCGGCATCCGGCGCCCCCTTCTTACCTGCACGATCGAAACGGCTCCGCCAAGACTGCTCTACCCCACCGGTGTTTTCAACGGCGGCGGTCCGTTGCCGCGTCTGTCCAACGCCTGCGAAGCGCCGTTGAGTCCCACCGCAGACGAGTTCAAAAGCTCAAGGAGCGCTTCAGTTGGCGGGTTTCGCCAAGTACCGCGCCAGGGACGTGCCCGGTGCCGCCACCAACTCGTTGACGTCGAAATCCAAGAGCCATTCGGTCACGGCCCAGGCAGGATGCCCTCTGTGAACCATGTCCTGTGCGGGCTCGCCGCCAATACCGCCCTGCCGCCCGAGCTGATCGACCGGCTGATCGCGGTCGCGGACGCCGACGTCGCCGCGGACCTCGCCGGCCGCGCGGACCTCTGCCATGCGCAGGCGGTTGCGTTGAGCTCACACGTTGAGGAGAGCGCTGTACGGCTTGCCTACGAGGGCCGGCTGACCGCCGCCGACATCGATCCCGCAGTTCAGCCGTACGCCGCCCTCGCCTTGCTCTACGAGCGTGCCGGCAGCCCCGAGTGGGCGCGCCTCCTCGCGGCAGATCCGGACTCTGAGTGTCGGGAGAAGCTGGCTGCCTGCTCCGGCCTCCCGGCCGACGTGGTGGAGACGCTCGCCGCGGACTCGGACGTACGAGTTGTCGCGGAGCTTGCGTTGTGGACCACGCCGGAAGTGGCAGCCAGGCTTGCAGGGCATCCGCACGCCGAGGTCCGCCGCGCGGTGGCGGCCAACGAGGCGACACCCCCGGGCGTACTGGCGGCGTTGATCACCGGTGAGGGGCTGCCTCCCGCGCAGCGGTGCCTGGTCTGCGACCGCGAAGCGACGCCGTTCGTGCACGATCCGCAGTGCCCGCGGCCCGACTGCGATCTGCTGCCGGGCGCCTCCTGCGACGGGTCCCACGAGTCCACCGTGCACGACATGCAGGAGGCGGCACTGCGGAACCCGGCGACACCCACCGAAGCCGCCGTCGGCTTCGTGGACCACCCTTCAATGCTGCTGCGCTGGGCGCTCGCCGCCAGGCCCGACCTGCCCTCAGAGGTGTGCGGACAGCTCGCCGTAGATCCCATTCCCGGCGTCCGGTCCAGCCTCGCCGAAAATCCCTCGATCGACGATGCCTTGATGCGCGTGCTGGCCAGTGACCGTGGCCACGATGTGCAGCGCAGGCTCGCACACAACACGCACGTGCCACTGGATGTGCTCATCCACCTGGCCGGCGCCACCAAAATCGGCGCCACCCTGCTGCCGCGTGTCGCTGCCGCCTCTCCTGCCGAGCTTGAGGAGCTGGCCCAGTCGCCGAACCCGGCCGCGCGGATGCTCCTGGCCCAACGACGCGATCTGCCGACCGAGATCCGGGACGCGCTGGCCACCGACGCCGACGCGAAAGTGGTCAAGTCCATCGCTCCGCACCCGGGCCTCTCCGAAGCACAGCTGCGTGCCATGGTCCACCGGCACGGGGTCCGGGTCGTTGCCAAGGTGGCGGCCAACCCGGACGCGACTCCGGCGCTGCTGGAACAGCTGACCCGGCACGAACCATCGGTACAGAAGGCGTTCCGTGAAGTCGCCCGGCATCGCAATGCGACGGCCCCGGCGCTGCTCGCCTGCTTGGCGGACAGACAGGCGAGGCCCATAGCCGCCGGCCATCCGGCACTCCCGCCGCCGGTCATCGTAGAGCTGCTCACCGACGCCGACTGGCAGGTAGCGGAAGCGGCAGCCGCCAACCCGTCGCTGCCGCTTGCTGTCATGTCGGACCTGGTGCCCTACCCGTAGTTGCCCTGTCTGCCACCTGGAACCCTCAGCCCCGCCAACGCAAGGGCCAACCCGTCAGATGAGGCGCACAAACAGCTGGCCCTCACGGTGTGGACGGCGTCGACGGCCTCGCTCAGAGACGGGATCCCGGTCCGCTGCTCGCGGTAGCCCATCCCGGCGGGCAGGGAGTCCGGCGCCTTGTCTGTGGACGGTCACGCAATGCGCCACGGCTGCGGTCACGGAAATCCCCGGGTCCTCGACCGGTTGCGCGTCCTCGCTCTGGCCGGTGCCTGAGCCGTCACCCCGCTCGCTCGCAGGCCCGTCGAACTGCCCGGCCGACCTCGTCACGAGTGGAGCAGGCCCCCGGTGGCTCGGACCGTCCGTCACTGGTCTGACTCACCTTGGGATTGGCTGAGGTGGGCGAGGATGCCTGGTCCTGGCTCCGGGATGATGTCGTGTGCGGTGACACCGGTTCCACACGTGTCGCAGGTGAGCCGCACATGGGCCTCGCCGGTGCAGTCTCGGTGGCGGTAGCGCGCGGGCGGTCCGTCGGGTGCCATGTAGGTGTCGCCCCAGTCCCTGATCGCGATAAGGATCGGGTAGATGTCGTGGCCCTTGCGGGTCAGGCGGTATTCCGGGTGGTCGCCGTCGTCCGCCTGCCGCCGGTCCAGGATGCCGTGCTCGACCAGCCGCCCAAGGCGGTCCTGCAGTCGGCTCCGGGAGATGCCCAGTGCGCTCTGGAACTCGTTGAACCGGCGAACGCCGGCGAACGACGCCTTCAGGACCAGCAGCGTCCAACGGTCACCGAGGATCACCAGCGGGCGCGTGATCGAGCACGGCAGGTCAGCAAGGTCTTCGTAACGCACACCACGACTCTACCCGGGCAGTTTCAAAACGAGACCACCCCGGCTAGTGTGCGGTCTCGAAACGAGACCACATTGGCGGAGGCGTCCCCTTGAACCCGACCAGCACCCACCCCGGCACCAGCACCGACCTGCACGAGGCGCTGAGCCGGATCCTCGCCGACCGGTTCACCTGCCGCCAGTTCCGACCCGACCCCATCCCCCGGGAGACCATCGACCAGCTGCTGCAGCTGGCCCAGCGCACCCCGTCCTGGTGCAACACCCAGCCCTGGCAGCTGCACATCACCGAAGGCGCCGCGACAGAGCGGCTTCGCACCAACCTCCTGGCCCACGTCCAGAGCCACTCGGAGTCGCCCGACTTCCCGTTCCCCGCCCAGTACACCGGCGCCTATCGGCAGCGCCGACGCGAATGCGGCCTCCAGCTCTACGGCAGCCTCGGCATCGTGAAGGGCGACCAAGAGCGAACCTTGCGTCAGCTGCTGCGCAACTTCGAGCTGTTCGACGCGCCGCACGTCGCGATCATCACCACCGAGGCCGACCTCGGCGTCTACGGAGCCGTCGACTGCGGCCTCTACATCAACACGTTCCTGCTCGCCGCGCACAGCCTCGGCGTGGCAGCGGCCCCGCAAGCCGCCCTCGCCGCCTACTCCGGCTTCCTCCGCGACCACTTCGGCATCCCGGACAACCGGCGCGTGGTGGCAGGCATATCCTTCGGCTACCCCGACCTCGACCATCCCGTCAACGCGTTCCGCACCAACCGCGAAGAGCCGGAGAACGTCGTCACCTGGCACACCGACTGAGACCGCACACACGGATCAGGCCACCAGGGGCGTTGCGCGCGACCGCCGCCCCTATGGGGAATCGTGACCGCGAGGGTGGGGAATTATGTGACGCTCAAGCCGCCTGAGGTGGGAATTACGTGGCCGTGCGCACTTGTCTGACGAGCCGGTATCACCGCCCACGACGCGGCCATCGGCGTCGTACAAGACGACCTGCTGGGTGACACCACCGGCAATCTCGTCGCGGGTGCTGTTAGTGACCTTGACCGACAGATTGTACGAGAGTGGGGCGTCCGTGTACCTGCCCGACCACGCCCCTACGCCGGTCGTGACCTGGGCGAACTCCGGAACGCCGGGAAGGCTCGCGCAACAGTTGGCGCAACCGACAACCGCAGCAGTTGGCGCAGCCCGGCGGGCGTCTGTGCTGGAGGGCGGTGTCGACCGAGCAGCAGAGGCTGGATGACCGTGTCTTCCTCGCATCCTCTCCCGTTGCTCCTGACAGGGGAGCTATAGCTCTCGGTCTTGGGGAGGAGCAGGCGTTTGCAGCACGATCCGTCACGCGGTGCGTCAGAAGGCAAGGATGCCCATGTCATCGTGGTCGGTGCGGGCTTCTCCGGCATCGGTGCCGCGATCCGGCTGCGCGAGCAGGGATTCGGTGACCTCCTGGTGTTGGAGAAGGCTCCACAGCTCGGGGGTACCTGGCGGGAGAACACCTATCCGGGCTGCGCGTGCGATGTGCCGTCCTCGCTCTACTCCTACTCCTTCAGCCCCAACCCCGGATGGAGCAGACTCTTCGCAGGGCAGCGGGAGATCCACGACTATCTCCGGACGACTGCGGAGCAGTACGGCGTAGGCGAAGCGTTGCGCTGCGGTGTCCATGTGCTGCGGGCCTGGTGGGATCGGTCCGCGGGGCGTTGGCGGTTGGAGACGACCGACGGCGACTACAGCAGCGAGGTGCTGGTCATGGCCACGGGCCCCTGGCACCGGCCACGGAGTCCTGAGGTGCCGGGGCTCGCCGAATTCCCCGGTCCGGTTGTCCACACCGCGCAGTGGGACCACACCGTGGACCTGGCCGGCCGGCGCGTGGCCGTGGTGGGGAGCGGGGCTTCGGCCGTACAGGTCGTCCCGGCCATCCAGGAACAGGCGGCAGCGGTGCACGTATTCCAGCGCACCGCCCAATGGATCCTGCCCAAACCCGACTTCCCGGTCCCTCGGGCCCTCAACTGGTGTCTGCATCATCTGCCCGGCGCGCAACGAGCCATGCGCAGTGCCCAGTTCAGGATGCAGGAGGGCTTCGGCTACGCCTTCCGCCACCCACGGCTCGTGCGCCCCCTGCAGGCAGCTGCCCGTGCTCACTTGCACCTCGCGGTCCGTGACCGGGGCCTGCGACAGGCGCTCACGCCGCACTACACCCTGGGCTGCAAGCGCCTGCTGACCTCGAGCACCTACTACCCAGCGCTGGCAAGGCCCCACGTCCACCTTCACCCCACCGCTGTGTCCGCCGCTCGCGGGAACCGCCTCATCGGCGCCGACGGCACCCAGACCGAGGCCGACGTGGTGATCCTGGCCACCGGCTTCCACATCGGCGAGCTACCGCTGGCACGACGCGTGCACGGCACGGACGGCCTGACCCTGCACGAGACCTGGGCCGAGGGACCCGAGGCCTACCTCGGCACCACCGTCAGCGGCTTCCCCAACCTCTTCCTCCTCCTGGGCCCCAACATCCTCAGCGGCTCCACCTCCGCCATCACCGTCCTCGAAGCCCAGCTCACCTACCTGCGCGCAGCCCTGACACACCGACGCCGGGGCGGCTACACCTCCCTGGACGTGAAACCGGCGGTCCAGGCCACGTACAACACCGCGTTGCAGGACGCGCTGCGCACGACCGTGTACGACGCCGGCCACTGCTCCAGCTACTACCTCAGCCCCAGCGGGCAGAACACCTTCTCCTGGCCCTGGTCCACCGGCCGACTCATCCGCAGCCTCAGCCACTTCGACCCAGCGACCTACACCCTTCAAGCACCCTCTCTGCCCAGCCCCCGGTCCGCGCCCATCACGCCGCATCACACCAGCACCGTCGGTAAGAACGAAACCTCCGCGTGACACAGCAGCCGCCACGACAGCCTCACGGCCGCGCCCGAGACACTCGTCTCCGACAACGGTCACGCCGCGAAGGGGCCCCGGCAAAGTCCGTGAGGCGAAACCCTCAGCGGGCCGCGCGGGGCTGGGCGCGAGAAGGGCGTGACACCGCCATAGTTAGACGGACAGACCGGGAGTCATGGCCTGTGGTCCTGAGTATGTCGATGACGGGCAGCAACGCCTGTTGGTGAGTTCCAGCAACGACCGGGTGGGGGTCGGCGTCTGGAATACGGCCACGTTCGGCATGGTCGAGGTGGCAGCAGAGGTCGGGCGGCTGGGGCGCCGTGTCCGGACTGCGGCCGCTTCTCGGACCGGGTGCACGACCGCTATCACCGTAGGTTGAAGGACCTTCCGCTCGCTGAACAGGGCTTCGTGATTCGGTTGACGGTCCGGCGTTTTATGTGTGGGGCGGGGGACTGTCCGCGTCGGACATTCGCCGAGCCGATCTCCAGGTTGACAGTCCCGTACGCATGGTTCACCACCCGGCTCAACCACGTCCTGGAGCGAGTGGGGCTCGCGCTGGCCGGGCGGGCCGGCGCCCGGCTGGCCGCTGAGCGGCTCGGGACCCCTCGGCCGGCGGGCCGAACGTAAGAAGGCCGCGCACACCCTGGTCCACCTTGCTTTCGGGCAGGGTGCCCGGTCCTTCAGGGTCGGGGTGAGTGCCCGCTCCCGCGTCGCGGGGCAGGGGAAGCCGGATCGCCGCCGGGGCGATCCGGCGTTTCGGGAGAGATGACGCTGAGGCCGACCTCAAGCAGGTGCAGCATCTCGGAGTTGAGGGACCGCCGGTCGGTGGCTGCCTGGTCGGTCAGCCGTTGGTGCAGGTCTTCGGGGAGACGGAGCGTGAACTTGACCATGCCGTCATTCTGCCGCCATTATGACGGCATGTCACGTTTCCGGATGTACCCGACGGGCGGGCAGGCGGGCATCATGCTCGATCACTGCGCGCACGCCCGGTACGTGTGGAACCTCGCCGTGGAGCAGCATTCGCACTGGTACCGGGGCCGCAAGGCTGCGCCCGGCTTCGCCGAGCAGTGCCGCCAGCTCACCGAGGCCCGGCGTGACAACGAATGGCTGCGTGCGGGTAATGCTGATGTGCAGCAGCAGGCCCTGAAGGACTTCGCCCAGGCCAAGAACGCCCGCTTCACCTCCGGCTTCGGTGAGCCGACGTGGCGCAGGAAGTACGTGCACGAGGGATTCCGGGTCATCGGCACCGACCGGGTTGGGGAGTTCGAGGCGGACGGGTCGCCGAAGCTGAACCCGAAGACGGGCAAGCAGGTCATGGGCCGCTCGGTAGTCGTGCAGAAGCTGAACCGGCGGTGGGCTCAGGTCAGGGTGCCCGGCTGTGGGTGGGTGCGCTTCAGGCTCACCCGCGCCGGGCTGCCGAAGGCGAAGACGTTCCGCGTCACCTTCCGAGGCGGTCAGTGGCACATTGCGTTCGCCGTCATCCCCGAGCCGATCGATGCCCCGGGCGCAGGCGAGATCATCGGTATCGACCGGGGCGTGAAGATCACTGCCGCTCTGTCGGACGGGCGGAGGCTGAACTGCCCGCAGCTCACGGTCAAGGAGCGGGCCCGGATCCGCAAGCACGAGCGGCGGGCAGTTCGCGCGCCGAAGGGCAGCGAGCGGAAAACGGCCGAGTACGTCAAGGTTGCCAAGCTCAAGGCACGCGAAGCTGACCGGCGCAAGGACTGGTGCGAGAAGACCAGCACCATGCTCGCCCGCACCTATGACCTGGTGCGCTTCGAGAAGCTGAACATCAAGAACATGACCGCCTCCGCGAAGGGGACGGTCGAGAAGCCCGGCAAGAACGTCAGGCAGAAGGCCGGGCTGAACCGGGCGATCCTCGCCCAGGGCTGGGGCCTGCTCCGGCAACGCACGGAGCACAAAGCCCCTGGCCGGGTCGAGGACGTACCCGCCCCCTATACGAGTCTGCGGTGCAGCGCCTGCGGATGGATCGAGAAGAACTCGCGCAAGAGCCAAGCCGAGTTCTTCTGCGTGTCCTGCGGGTTCACCTGCAACGCGGACACCAATGCAGCAGTCAACGTCGCGGCAGGACAGGGCGGGATTCCCCGCCCCCGGCGCTCAGCCGGTGCCGGAGGGACGACAACGGCCACCAGCCGTTCGAGCGTCCGTGAACCTCAACCCACCTGGGTTGGAATCCCCCTCTTTTAAGAGGGGGAGGATGTCAAGAGATGCTCGCCCAAGGCCACTCACGCCGGGCGATTGCCCGGCACCTGGGCTGGGGCCTGAACACCGTACTCCGGTACGCGAGCGCCACGCGCTGGCAGGACACCATCCGCGACAACCGTCCCCGACCCAGCAGGCTGGACCCCTACAAGCCCTGTCTGGAGCGCCGATTCGCCGAGGGATGCACCAGCGTCACCCGCCTACACTGCGAACTCGTTGCCAACAACGCGCCCGTCAAAAAAGATGGTCCGCTCCCACGTCGCCACTCTCCGCGGGGCTCCGACCGGCGCGCCGCCCCGGCCTCCGACGGTGCGCCAGATGACCGGCTGGCTCACCCGGCACCCCACCGCGCTGAGCGAGGACGACCGCGCCGGCCTGAAGGATGTCCTGGCACGCTGCCCCGAACTGGACACGGCTGCCGGGCATGTCCGTGACTTCGGCGAGAAGGCCCGGAGTTCGAGGACATGTACACCGAGGCCATGGCCCAGATCATCGAGGCGAAGCGCGAGGGCCGTGAGGTCCTTCCCTGAGGCGCCGGAGCCTGAACGGCCGGGCGAGGTCCTCGACCTGATGGCCGCGCTGAACGAATCCGTGGCCCAGGCCAAGGCGTCCCGCGGCGAGGGCTCCAAGCCGAAGCCGAATAGGAGGGCTGCGCCCCAAGGCTTCGGCGTAGTCGGATGGCGTCCGATTTGTGGCTAAGCGAGGTCGACTTCGGCAAGATCGAAACCCTTCGCATCGCGCCATGCCGCGGGAGGGGCGGCGGCACCCGCCATGGTGCGAAATCGCTGCCCGCCCTCCGACCCAACCCTTGCTTCATCTATCGAGATTCGATAGATTCCCATCGTATATCGATGGAAGGATGGGTCATGGGAGAGCTGACAGTGCGCGCGCTGCGCACCGTGCTCGTGGTGGTGCTCACCGGCACCGTGTTCGTACAGGCATTGATGGTGTGGGCGTTGGTCAGCGGGAGTGACCCGGAGGACGGGTCGCTCCCGCTGACCCCGCTGCGCGTGATCACGATCCTGGGCATCGGGACGGCCCAGGTCGCCCTGGTCTGTATATGGCAACTGGTAACGATGGTGCGACGCGGAACCGTGTTCTCCCACGCCGCCTTCCGGTACGTGGACGTCATCATCGGCGCGATCGTTGCGGCTGCCCTCGTGTGGTTCGCGGTCACGGCCCTGAATGCGCCCGGCCAGCGGGACGACCCGGGCGTCACCCTCATCATGGGCGGGATTGGCGTGGCCATCCTGGGAGTTGCGCTCATCGTGCTCGTGCTGCGGACGCTGCTCGCCCAGGCCGTCGCCCGCGACGTCGAAGCGACGCAGATGCAGGCCGAGTTGGACGAGGTGATCTGATGCCGATCGCCGTCGACATTGACGTGATGCTGGCCAGGCGGAAGATGTCCGTGGGTGAGCTCGCGGACCGCGTAGGGATCACGCCCGCCAACCTGGCGGTACTCAAGAACGGCCGCGCCAAGGCGGTGCGCTTTGCGACGCTCGCCGCGCTTTGCGAGGTGCTCAAGTGCCAGCCGGGCGACCTGCTTCGCTGGGAGGCCGAGGACAGCGCGGGCGAATGAACCCTGCCTGCCGACGCGTCATCGCCGATCCCGCTTGTCTTCGACCAACTCCGCGAGCATCCCGGGGCCGTACCCGGGGAGATCCCGGGCCTGCTGGAGCGTCTGGCCGAGGTGCTCGACCCTCGCGATCCGCGCGGCGTACGGCACGCTCTGGTCGTCATGCTTGCGCTGACCGCGTGCGCGGTTCTGGCCGGAGCGACCTCCCTGCCGGCGGTGGGTGAGTGGATCACCGACGCCCCGCCGTCCGTCCCGATCCGCTGCCCCCGAAGCGGTGCCTGCCGGCGGAGGCGACGGTGCGTCGGTTGCTGGGCCGCATCGACGGCGACGCGTTGGACCGGGCGGTGGGCCGCTGGCGGGCCGACCGGCGCGCTGGGGCCGACGGCCGGCTGCACGCAGTGGCGGACGACGGCAAGACCCCGCGCGGAGCGGCCAGGGCCACGGGCCGCAAGATTCATCTACTCGCCGCCTGCGACCACCTCTCCGGCCTGGTCGAAGTCGGAGAAGGAGTGGGTCCAGCCCCTCGACTTTCTTGTCGTCCAGGCGTTCGACCAGTACTTCGACGAGCGTCACGAGATCCTCGGGGCGGGTGTATTGGCCCAGGAGCAGGAGGCAACTCTCGTCGCGTAGCGGTTGGGAAGCAAGCTTCCCGCGTGGGCCATCCGGAGTTGCTCGGTCCGCTGATGGTCTTCCGCCGGTCGTCGGTGAACTTCGTGCCGCACTTTGCACACACGGGACGGCGGGCTCACGCTCGACTCTTCGGCGGCTTCACCCGAAGTGGCCCTGTACAGCGGCGCTGCCCAGGCCGCACAGGATGGCCTCGGGATCGAGTTCGGTGGTGCCGGCAGCGCTACCCAGAAGGCTGAGTAAGAAAGGCGTTCACGCCCTAGGAGGCATATAACCTACTGCATGAAGGCTGTCGTGCTGTGTGGCGGGGAAAGTGCCGAGCGAGACGTGTCTCTCGACTCTGGAATGTCGGTAGCTCGCGCGCTCATCGATCTGCGTTACGAGGTTACGGTGGTCGATCCGGCCGCAGATGAGCCATTCGTGTGTCGATCGAGCTGTGACCCCGGTGATCTGCCACAGACTACGGTCACTACTGAACTTCCGGTCACTGATGTGCCCGAGAGCCGGAAGAAAATCTTCGCTACGCTTACGTCGGAAGCGATGGTCGCTACACTGAAACTGGCAGATGTGGTATTTCCGGCGCTGCACGGGGGTTGGGGTGGCGACGGGCATGTCCAAGGACTACTGGAAATGGCCGATGTACCTTTCACGGGTGCGGGGAGCGCGGCGTGCAGTTTGGCGTGGGACAAGCAGCGAACACTACGTGTCCTGCGGGATGCAGGCGTCACTGTGAGCCCTTGGGAGGTGCATCGAACGGGCGAAAACGAGCATCAGCCTGGCGTGCTGAGTATGCTCGATGCTGGCCCTGTGGTGGTGAAGTGCCTCACCGGTACCAGCTTCTCAACCCTATTTGTGGCCGAAGATGCCGATGAAGTGGCTGCTGCTCTCGCGGAAGCCCCAGCGGGCGAGGAATGGCTTATTTCACCGTTTCTGTCGGGGAGGGAATTCACGGTCAGCGTCCTCGGCGATCGCATACTTCCGGTGGTGGAGCTTGAGTACAGCGGTCCACTGTACGACTTTGAAGCGAAGAACCGGCCAGGAGCATCGCAGCGTCTGTGCCCCGCTGAAATCACCGCCGAACTCCGGGATTTCCTGCAGGAACAAGCGCTACTCGCCCATCGCTCATTAGGTTTGGGCCCCGCTGAATACTCACGCGTCGACTTCCGCTGCAATAACCACGGAGAGCCCCACTGCCTTGAAGTGAACGCCTGCCCTGCTCTGCGAACTGGCGGTGGTTTTGCAACCGCAGCCAACGCCATCGGATGGTCCTTCCCTCAACTCATCAACGAGATCACCAGGCTGCCTCCACGGCCTCCATCTCCGGCCGACCTGGTCAGCCCGCCGGCGCCTTCGACCTGGAGCATGTCACCGGCGACGTCGACACCCGGTACGCGGATGGCCTCGAGTGAAATGTGGTCTGACCGGAGCTGCGTTGCCGTTGGTGATCTTCGCCTGTGTCGGTGCGTGGCTGGTTCTTGCCCGGGCCTGTTCCCATCCCGCTCTGCCGTCGTTGACTCTGGCGGGCAATGTGCCCGGCCTGACTGAGGGGAACGACTGAGATGACCGGTGTGCGGAAGATCGGCACAGGAGTACCTGCCGCCAGCAACTCGCAGAACCACGGGGCCCATGCCCCGGAGGGTATGACGCTCTTCGACCACATCTACGACCAGCCGGATCCCCGGGCCTACTTTCGCGTGCTGGGTTCGCTGGAATACCAGACGCCCCACCATGGGCAAGGCATCTTCCGGCGGGCCCTTTCGGCATACGAACAGACTGAGCCCGCGGCAGAACCGGCCACGGTGCTGGACATCTGCTGCTCATACGGCATCAACGCAGCCCTGCTCAACCACCATGTGACGCTGGATGACCTGTATGAGCACTACACATCGCCGCAGGCCACCGCGCTCACCACAGCCGAACTGATCGAGTGGGACCGCGACTACTACGCGGCGCGGCGGCGCCATGACGCGGCCCGGGTGATCGGAGTCGACATCGCCGCGAACGCCATCTCCTACGCACATGCCGTCGGCCTGCTGGAAGAAGGGTTCGCCGAGAACTTGGAAACCGCGGCTCCCTCCTCGGCCCTGTGCCGCGCGCTGCTGCATACCCGGCTGATTACCCTCACCGGTGGGGCGACGTTCCTGTCCCCACGTACGTTCAAAGCGGTCCTGGCCCATGTCCACGGCCCGGTGTGGGTCGCCGCGTTCGTGCTGCGTACCTGCTCGTACGCGTCCATCGCGGCGTACCTGACTTCGCACGGCCTGGTCACCGAGAAGACCATCACGCACACGTTTGCGCAACGACGCTTCACAGACGCAGATGAACAGCAACACGCGATCGCCGCGGTGATCACCGCTGGCGAAGACCCTCGGGGGAAGGAAACCTGCGGCTACTTCCACACCTCACTGCACCTCTCGCGCCCTCAGGAACACACGACGGCGTTTTTGCTGACCGACCTGATGCCGAGCCTGTGAGAGGACCAGCCCCACCCATGTGCGGGCACCCTGTTACTCGCAAACGAGGATCAACAACAGCATCAAGCCGCGGGAAGGCCCACTGCTGTCGGAACTCGTTAGCACTCCGGCCCCTGGCGAGCGCGCTGGTGCCTCCCAAACCGCTTCGGCAATCGCTACGACAGCGAGGGAATGGCCCACGGTTACGGGTCACCGGACGGGCCACGCCCCGCACACTGCTGCGGAAGCCCATCGCTGAGCCGCGTGGCGGTCGTGTCTCGTGGTGTAGTCACTGGCCCAGGGCAGTGGAGTGAAAAATCCGGGCCCCGCGAATGAGGTGGGCCGCGCGCGGCTAGAGCTTTGGACAACGGTCGTTGCGTGTGTGGTCGCGACAGCCCGATCGGATGGGACCAGCCGCGCGGTCGACGGTGGCCTCCACGCCGTGCCGATGTCGCCATGCCGTGGTCTTGGAGGTCCCTGTGTCGCCAGCCGACCCTGCCATCGATCGACTGGTGGAGGCCGCGCGCCATGCGCCTGCCGGCCTGATTGCTCGGCTCGTGGAAAGCGACGACTTTCGCGAGACGCGACTTGGGCAGGCAATCCGGGACCTTCAGAGAGCCCCATCGCACCCGGACGCAGCTGATGCGGGGACTGTCGTCGACCCGGTGACCCACGACCCTGGTTGGTGAAGCGCCCGCGCACTCCGGCACAAGGGCGGATTTTCGCGCTGCTGTAGCTGGTCAGGACCTGAAGGGACCGTCTGTGGGCGAGAAGACCGGCTCGGCCAGGGTGCTTGTGACCGACCTGGACGGCACGCTGCTGGGAGGCGATGGACACGATCGGCGCCGTCTGCGCGACGTCCTGAACCGGCACCCTGACATCACAGTGGTCTTCGCGACCGGACGCAGTCTTGCTTCCGTACAGGCGCTCCTGCGAGACGATCCCCTGGTCCCGTCCCCGCGCTGGATCATCGCCGACGTCGGGGCCAGCGTCATCGACGCCATCCGGATGGTCCACCTCGAAGACATACAGGCGAAGCTGCGCGCCGGATGGCCGGGCGCCCACCGGGTTCGAGCGGCGCTGCAGCAGTTCCCGCAACTCGTGTACCAGGAAGGCGTGCCCCAGGAGGGACGCTGCTCCTTCTATCTGAACCCCGAAGGTCTCTCGGACGACCTCAAGGCCACGGTGAAAGCGCTGGGATGCTCCTGGTCGTACGCCTTGGGCCGGTACTTTGACGTCCTGCCGGCCAGGGCGAGCAAGGGACGTGCAGTGCGGCTGCTCGGCCGCAGGCTGGGGTGGCCCCGGCAGGCGATGCTCGTGGCCGGGGACTCCCTCAACGACCTCTCACTGTTCTCCCAGGGCACGTACGCGGTCGTGGTCGCCGATGCGGAGCCCGCTCTGGCTGCCGGCATCCCACCGAGCAAGCAGGTCCACCACTCAGCCCTGGACGGAGCTGCCGCCGTCCTGGAGGGGATGGAACGCCTCGGCTGGCTGGTCCGCCGATCGGTGGTCGTCGGCTATCACCGCCCACCAGTGCGCTGGCTTGACGGCGGCTGGCGGCCGCCATCCAGTCCCAACGGCATCCTGCCGACTTTGCAGGCCGCTCTCACCGACGAGCGCCTGGACGCTGTGTGGGCAGCCGCCTATATCGGCGAGGCACCGCCGCCCGCCGAGCCCATGATGGCCATCGACGGCTTGCCGCTGTCCCTGCTGCCGCTGCGTGCCGAACGGTGGGCGGGTTACTTTCACCGCGTCTGCAAGGAGACGCTCTGGCCGGCCTTGATGTCCCAGCCCGGCCTCATCCAGGACCGGCCTGCCCACTGGGCCGACTATGAGGAGGTCAACGCCGCGTTCGCCCGCCATATCGGCTCCCTCGCCGCGCGGGGAAGCACGGTCTGGTTGCACGACTACAATCTGTGGCTCGTACCGGCCGTCCTCAGGGCCCAGCGGCCCGACCTGGCCATCGGGCTGTTCCACCACACGCCGTTCCCCCACCCGGACGTCTTCAGCCGCATTCCTGCAGCCGGGCAGCTGCTCAACTCGCTTGCATGCCTGGACTGGGCCGGCTTCCACACCGCCGACTGCGCCGACAACTTCCGTCGGCTCCTGACTAGCACCGCAGGGCCCACGCCGCGCGTCGGCGTGCACCCCCTCGGCATCGACCGCCAGGCCGTCGCAGACCTCGCCAGGACGCGCCCCCAGCCGCGGCAAGGGAAGGACGGCAGCCAGCTGGTGCTGTCCGTGGAACGACTCGACTACGCCAAGGCGCCCGTCCACAAGATCCGCGCACTGGATGCCCTCCTGGCCAGCTCGCCCCGGCTACGGGGACACGTGCGCTACCGCCTGGTCTGCCCACCGCCGGAGGTCGGCATCCACGCCTACGACTCCACACGCTCGGAACTTGAGAACGCGATCAACCGAATCAACCACCGCTGGGGCACGCACGGGTGGGAGCCCGTCGACTACATCCCCCGCAATCTGGACTTCCCCGAGGTCGTCGACCACTACCTGGCAGCCGACGTGTTCTGGGTGACCTCACTCGCCGACGGGATGAACCTCACAGCCCAGGAATACATCACCGCGTGCCACGCCATCAACCGTCCCGGCGTTCTGGTTCTGTCCCGTCATGCGGGAGTCGCGCAGCACCTGGGAACCGCGGCCTTGCTGACCGATCCACTGCGGCCACAGGACCTGGTCGACACCCTGCGCGCGGCACTGGCCATGACGGTGCACGAACGCGCCGCACACATCACACGCCTGGAGGGCCTGCTCAACACCCCGCCCCCAGCCGAGTGGGCCCACACAGTCATCGCCGCCATCCGTGGCGCCAGGGCATCGCTGCAGGGAGAGTCTAATCAACGGCGGATCTGCTGATCATGGAAGCGATGTGAGATGAACGAGGCCGCCGTGGAGCCTGAGGTGCAGGACCAGCCCGGCATCCGGCCAGCTTGGAAGCCAGGCGAATGCGCCACCTTCGGTATCGATCACGTCACAGAAAGTGGCGCACTGGAATGGGTCAACACGGACAGCGGGGCCCCGGGGATGTCATTGCCGAGGCGCCCGCGTCACCGCGGCCGGAGGCATGGCCACCGGCCTTGACTGACCATCGGCACAGCCGTTGACGCCGAGATTGATCTTGCTTGTCTGATCACTGAGCGTCCGGCGGGAGTGGGTGCTGAGGTGTGACCCAGCCCGGCCAGGGTTCTGAAGTGGCGACCTACGCGGGCCGATCTTCGGCGTCGGCACGAACAACGGCGTCACCCTGACCGGCGACCCGACCGACCCACCGCTCCCATTCCCTGTGGCCCCCGCGTGGGGACTGGAGGCCCGCTGCACCTCGTTGCCGCGCGCTGCGCCGGTCGGGTGATCGACCCGCGAGTGGCGCGCCCGCCCGTCGGCGGAAGGGCGATCATCGGGGAAAGGTTCAGCCGAGGGAAGGGCTTTCCATACGTCGTGCATTGATCATCGTCGATGTGCAGAAGGACTTCTGCGAGGGCGGCAGCGTTCTGGTGAAGGGCGGCGCGGACCGGGCCGCCGCTATCGCCGAGCTGGTCCGGCGCGCCGACGGGAAGAAGTACGCCTTCGTCGTCGCCACCCGTGACCACCACATCGACCCGGGCGCCCACTTCTCCGAGAACCGCGACTTCCAGGACTCGTTCCCTGTGCATTGCGTTGTCGGCAGCGAGGGAGGCGAGTTCCATCCGGACTTTGCGCCCGCCGTCGACTCCGGGCACGTCGAAGAGGTCTTCTTCAAGGAAGCGCACTCCGCCTCGAAGAGCGGTTTCGAGGGCTCGGCTCAGGATGGCACGACACTGTCCGCCTGGCTGAAGGCCCGCGACATCGCTGACCTCGACGTCGTCGGCATCGCGACCGATCACTGCGTGAAGGCCACCGCACTGGACGGAGTGCGCGCGGGCTTCACCGTGCGGGTCCTGCTCGACTACACCGCTGGCGTCGCCGCTGACACCACGCGCACCGCACTCGCCGAGCTGTGCCGGGCCGGTGTCGCGCTGAGCGGCGAACCTGTCGTCGCCTGAATAGGCCGGTTCCGCATCACGGACTCCTGGGTAGGCCCTGTATACGAGGTAGCAAGTAACCCGCCGGTAGCTTTCAGGGCTCCGTCGCGGCGCTCTTCTTCGGCTGGCGGAGCACGGTCTCCTCGCGGTCGAGGTGCCCGTAGACCGTGGAGCGGGGAACGTTGAATATGTCGGCGATCTGCTGGACGGTCTTCTCGCGGGCGTCGTAGAGCTGTTGATGGCGGAAATTCATCACTCAGGGCCGGGACACACCACTGATGGGTGATGATGTTGCGGCGAGCCTGGACCTGAGAAACTACGAACTCCTCTGGCCCGCATCGCTGTTCGCCTCTGACGGCGGGCGCATCCTTCGGTCCTCGAACTCCTCTTGGGAGGACCGGGCGAAATGGCTCATGGCGGAGGCCCTGGCCGACACGACTGCGGTCGCAGGCTTCGAGGACCTGCCCAACCATAGTGTGCCCACGGGCGACCCCTGGGCATCTACTGCAACCCGCTGGGGCAACCGGGCCGGGACGGACCAGCGGGAGTGGTTCACCGAGCTGGTCAGTCGTGCTGCCGAGATCCGGCACGCGGCCGTGCCCCGGCCCTACTGGCCGCAGCGTTGTGGCAGCGGGCTCTCCCACGACGGCAGCACGCCACGGGATATCCGGCGCGACTTCGCGCGGATCATCGGCGAGTTCGTCGACAACAGGTACCTGGTCGAAGTGTTCGGCGAGGAATGCGTCGACGACTCCAATGACCTGCCGGACGCCTCCGAGGTGATCGACCGGCGCCTCGGCGTCCTCGGCTCAACCCGGCCGCCAAGCACGGCCGGGCCTTCGGCTCCTACGGCTTCTACGGCTTCTACAAGTCCATCGGCTACACCCTCGGCCCGGCCAGACCGGCGGCGGTGATCAGCAGCCCTGCGGTGACGCCCCCGCGCGCGGTGAGACGGCCGCCGTCCAGGGCGCGTCCGGCCCGGGGCTGGACGATCGCGGCGCAGGCGGCGAGCACCGACACCGCAGCCCCGGTGCCCAGCGCCGCGGCGGCGGTGAGGTCGACCCGGCGTCCGCGCGCAAGGTCCTCGAGGAGTTCCTCGCCGCCGCGTCCTCGGGTCGTACCGAACGTCTGGTGGCGCTCCTCACCGACGACGCGACCGCGATCTCCGACGGCGCGGGCCTGTCCAGGACGCTGTGGCGCTACGAGACCCCCGAGCGCGTCGCCACCATGATGCGGACCGCCTTCAAACCCACTCCCGCGAAGCGGCGCCTGGTCGGCGGCTCGCCCACGATCCACATCGGGCAGGTCAACGGCTGGCCCGCCGTGCTCGTCGTGCTCGAGGACCGGATCGTGGGCGCCACGGCGTTCGAGATCAGCGACGGCAAGGTGGCGGAGCTGCACGGCTTCGCCGCCGCGGAACGGCTCGCCCGCCTCACCGGGATGTGGCGGCAGTGCGAATCCGACGCGGCGGCCATCGGCCAGGGGTGACCGGCGTCTCCGCCGCGTAATGCGCAGTTCCCGCGGATAGCGCGAGGCTGGGGCGGTATCACGGCGTCAAAGCCAGTCCGGTTTCGGTGTTGAATCCGTCGAGCAGTCCGGACTGGTACTGCATCCGTTTGAGGCGGGTGCGGGCCAGTACGGCGAGTTCATCGATGCTGGGGCCTTGACCCGGAATCTTGGACACGGGCTATGCGGCTGGGGCCAGGGTAGTTGATGTTGTGTCGAGTGCTGTTTCGTAGGCGATGGGACTGCGTTGTCCGAGGCTGGAGTGGCGGCGTCGGGTGTTGTAGCGGTGCAGCCAGCGGAACAGGTCGAGGCGGGCTTCGCGCTCGTCGGCCCAGACGCTGCGGCCCTGGAGCGTCTCCCGCTTGCAGGTCGCGTTGAAGGACTCGGCGAGTGCGTTGTCCGCCGAGCTGCCGACGGCGCTCATGCCCCCTGGGTCGGTTCGCCCCGGCCGCCCGTACCCAGTTCCGCAGCGTCTCCGGGTTGACTCCCAGATCCGCGGCAACCGACCTGATCGTCGCTCCAGGACGCGACTGGTACAGCGCGACCGCATCCGCCTTGAACTCGGCGGGGTAGTGCTTCATGACCACGAGATGTCCGTTCTCAGATCCTCAAGATCTAGTGTCTCGTGTGTCCAAGATCAGGGGTCAAGGCCCTCCTCTACGTCGACCGCACCGGCATTCCCTGGCGATACCTGCCACATGACTTTGCGCCGTGGGAGACGGTCTACGGCTACTTCGCCTCCTGGCAGAAGGAAGGCGTCTTCGACCAGCTCAACGGTCTTCTGCGTCGTCTGGTGCGGGAGGCCGAAGGCCGCGACGGCGAGCCAAGCGCCTGCGTGCTGGACGCGCAGAGTGTGAAGACCTCCGCGAACGTGCCCGCGGCCAGCCAGGGCATCGATGCCGGCAAGAAAATCGCAGGCCGCAAACGCCACATCGGGGTGGACACCCTCGGCCTGCTGCTGGCCGTCTGGGTCACCGCGGCGAGTGTCTCCGACAACGTGGGCGGCATGCATGTGATGTCCCGCATCGCCGCCACGAACCCCCGCGTGACCAAGGCCTGGGCCGACACCGGCTACCGCACCAAAGCCATCGACCACGGCGCCCGCCTCGGCATCGACGTGGAAGTCGTCCAACGCGACCCCGGCGTCAAAGGATTCAAAGTCATCCCCCGGCGCTGGGTTGTCGAGCGGACCTTCGGCTGGCTGATGCACCATCGCCGTCTCGCCCGCGACTACGAGGCCCATCCGCACCGCTCCGAAGCCATAATCCACATCGCGATGATTGACCTCATAAGCAGACGACTCACCCGCGAATCCACCCCGAACTGGAAGTACTCATAGCTGCCGGTTGACGCAGGCGGAACGCGGGCGCTCCTATCCGGTGGCCGGTCGCCGAGCCACACTCACCCGCGCGTCATCGCTCCTCATGGTCTGCGGCCAGCGCTCATCGATGACCATCGCCGCTCCATGGCAGGCGCCGCAGGCGTTCTCCCGCTCCAGCAACCACCCGTGGTCAGACGGCGACATGCCGACTTCCTGGATTCCGCACAGGGTCCTGTCGAAGATTCCGAAGGCGTGGGAGACGTCAGCAGGAAGGCCGTTCGCAACGGCCCTCTCCCAGCGCATCTCCATCGGCAGGTACGGCGGCCGCGCGATCTCGAACCACTCACCACCTATATGCGTGGCGGCGTAGCACCAGGAGCAGGACCAGATCTCCTCCTGCCACGCAGTCGGCGGCACGGGCCATTGCCACATCACGCTTCCACACACATCACACTCCACGAGCGGATCCTGACACGCTCACGCGCACGGCCACTAACCCATGGCCTGCCGGGACTTACCAAACACCCTTGCCAGGACAAAACGCTCTTTGAGACGTCGAAGCTCGCTCCACAACTGCCACATGTCGCCATGGCCGGCACGCTACTGGCTCCGACCACTCTGCGTATCCTGATCACCGCGGGCGCAAAGCCTGACATTGCCGGAGGGCAACTGTGGGCCTGCGCACCCTCGTTGTGGATGCCTGAAGCTGGTTGATTTACAAGCCGGTCAGGATCGAGCCGGACCGGCCGGTCAACCGACGCGTCTCCCCCGAGCTGACCGCTCAGTAGGTGCCCGATGACGACCTGCGTCGTCTGGCCGCATACAAGCTCCTCGCCGCCTACGACTCGCACCAGGCCGGGCAGCTCGCCGCAGTCGCCGGGGACCACAAGGCGACACAGCGTCTCGAGCTCGGCGACCCGTCCAAGCTCATCGACACCGCGCTCGGCTACTCCTCGGCTCCGAGCAGTCCATCGCGGTGCCCGGCGCCGAGCACGCCGAAGAGGAGCAGCCCCCCGAAGCCCTGCGGGCCGCCGAGGTGCAGGACCGGCTGCGGGAGTGGGGCGACAAGGAGCTGCTGCCGCTGCGCATCCAGCAGACCGAACGGTGTGCGGTCCGCGCCGGCGACGGCGTCTACACCCCCGCCTGGGACCCGGCCAAGAAGCGGGCGCTGCTGCGCTCCGTCGACCCCGGTTTCTACTTCCCCGAGTGGGAAGACGGCGAGCAGGACGCGCAGGAGCTCCCCACCCGGGTGCACTTCGCGTGGGAGCTGCCCGAGGACACTCGCCGCGGCCTCAAGCCCCGCCCCTTGCCGAGTGCGACCGGGTCGGCGACGGATGGGCCGACTACTCGCACAAGCACCGCCGGCACGGGGTGAACGTGCAGGTGGTCACCGATCCTGCCGGCCGGCTGCTGTAGCTCTCACCCGCCTTGCCGGACCGAGCCCACGACCTGACCGCTGCCCGCACCCACCGGATCATCCGCATCTGCGAGCGCCAGGGCGTCCCCATCCTGGCCGATCTCGCCTACCAGGGCGGCGGCCCCTGGGTGACCACGGGCATCAAACGCAGGCCCTGGCAGGAACTCACCCTCACCGAGAAGACCGTCAACCGGGCCCTGGCCACGGCACGGGCACCGGTCGAACGCGGCGTCGCACGCCTGAAGTCCTGGCGCATCTTCCGCAGATCCCGATGCAGTCCAAACCGCATGACGTCAATCACCAAAGCCATCCTCACCCTGGAGCGACAACGCTGAAGAAGCTCACTGATCAGGCTTTCCCCCGGGGCACCGCGACCGCATCGCCACGCTCACCCCGCGCCAGCGGGAGACGCTGCATCTCCTGGTGGAGGGTCTGAGCAACAAGCTGATCGCACGCGGGCTCCGGATCTCGGAACACGGTGCCAAACGGCTCGTGGCCAACGTCCTCGCCGAGATGAACTGCCCCAACCGCACCCAGGCAGCGAGAGACCAGCTCCGCGTCGGTCACCTGGACCGGCCCGAACGCGGGGGTGGCACCGTCCAGCAGCTCAGTCGCCGACGTGCACGTGCGCGGCCCACCGCGTCGGCACGGCCGTGTAGGCGTCCCTCATGCGACGTGAGGTCTCGGTGAGCGCGGTGGCCGCCTGGGCGGTGTCGGCGGGCCGGGTGCCGTGCGCGGTGAGCGCCTCGTACACCGCCACGGCGGTCTCGGTGCTGTCCGCGGTGTGCCACAGCGTGCCGATGACGCCGCGGAAGCCGGCGAGGTGGAACGCCGATGCCAGGTTCAGCGGCTCGTCCAGCAGCGCCGGGTCAGGACTGGCTGTGTCGCACGCGGACAGGAACGCGAGCTGCGCTTGCGTGGTGCGCAAGTCGCGCACGAACGACGGCACGAACATCCCGTTGTCGAGCATCAGCCCGCCGAGGTCGGGGTGCCCGGCGGAGCTGACCGCACGGCCGTGGCAGGCGAAGTGGGCGATCGCATGGTCGTGCAGGCCATCCTTGATGGCGTCCGCGGAGGCGGCGGAGTCCATGAGCACAGTAGAGCCGGGCAGCAGCGCGGCCACCGCCTCGGCCTCGTCGCGGGCGCTCGGCAGCGTGGGCAGGCCTTCACGCTCGCCGACGCCGACGACGAGCGCGGTGGGCCGGGGGTGCTGCCGCGGGGGCGTGTGGACGGTGTCAGCGAGCGCGGTGAGCGACGGCGTGTACGAAGCGACAATGCGGTCGAACACGGTCAGCCCCGCGCGGTCGCGGTGCCTGCCTGCCGCGTGCAGCGGCAGCCCTGCCATGACGCCGACCGGACACCACCACAGCCGCGAGTCCGCGACCCGATCCAGTACCGGCCCGGCCGTGGTGTCCCACAACCACTCCAGCACGGCGTGCACGTCCAGCTGTGCCTGCTCGCGCCGGTCGAACGAGCACCCAGGGGCCTTCACGTCAGCGAGCGCCGCCCGCAGCTTCCTGAGCTGGGCGCGGGCTGTACTTGAGGTCATCTGCCGCAACGGCACGGTCTCGACGGGCCGCAAGTAGTCGCCGGGAACGACGAGCGCGGTGCCCGCCGCGCTGACGATCACCGCGGTGTGCCCGATCAGGCGCTCGCGCAGCATCTCAAGGTCCGGAGGGATCAGCAGGTTCTCAAGCCCCCGCACCGCCCGCGCCCCCTGGATCAGCCCTTCCCGCCGCGCCGCGAGCCGCCTGATCCGTTCCACGGCCTGCGGCCGCGGATCCCAGTCCCTGGTGGAGGTCCGGCCGGCGTACTCCACCTCGATGTGGAACGTCAGGTCGGAGTAGAAGTCGGCGTCGGCGAGATCCTTCTCCACCCGGCTGAGTTCCTCGGCGAGCTCCGGCCGGATCTTGAGCAGCTTCGCCCAGCCGCGGCGGATTCCCCAGGCATCGCCGAACAGCACGGCCCGGCACTGTTCGAGCAGCTCCAGCGCCCGGTCCAGCTCGCCGGACCGCGCCCCGGCGTCCACCACACGGTCGGCGAGCCCGTCCAACTGCCGCACCGCCCGCAGCCGCTGACTTCGCGGCAGCGCCCGGCTGATCGTCGCGGGAATGGCTGCGATCACGCGTTCCAGCGCGTTCAGCGTCGTCGCCGGGTCCGCCTCGGCGAGTATGGCGGCCTGCCCCCGCTCGCACAGCATCCGGTGCTGCGCGGTGGCGGCCGGGTGCGTGCCGACCGCCCGGTAGTGGGCGATCGCCTGTTGGCGCAACTCGTCGGCGCGCGGTCCGCCGAACGTCGCGAGCGCTCGGGCCGAGCGCGCGAGTGCGAACGCCCGCAACGGCCACCAGTGGTGGTCCCGCGGCGTTTCGCGAACGGCTTTCTCGGCGAGGTCGAGCGAGTCGTCCAGTGCGTCCAGGTCGCCGCACTGGTGGTACCGGTGGTAGAGCAGGTCGGCGATCGTGCTTTCGATGCGCGGGTTGTCGGGGTGGTCGGGAGCCAGCAGTGCGAGCGCGGCGCGGTAGGCGCGTTCGGCCTCGCGAAACGGCTCGGCGTCCGTGACGTCGGTCGCGACCGCCTGCGCCTGCAAGGCGGCGGCGTAGTTGTAGAGCATTCCGATTCGGCGTACGTCGTCCTCGGGAATGGCGGCCACTGCCTGCGCGCCCGCCTCGACGGCCCGGGCGAACAGAGCGTGGTCCCCGGACTCGGCCACGTGCCGCGCGGCGGTGGACAATCGCGACCAGCGCAACGGGAGGTCCTCATCGCCGGGCGGGGTCAGCGCGACGGCCTCCTCCGCGACGGTGACGGCCTCCTGGCCGGCCGCCGGGTTGGCGCCGAGTTCGAACTGCCTGACCAGCGTGGACGCCAGGTTGGAGAGCCGCACTGCTCGCTGGCCTTCGTCGCGGGCGGGCATCTCCAGCACGGCGCGGGCCGCGGCGACCGCGACCGTCGCGTCGTCGGGGGAGCCGGTCTGGACGGAGAGGGTCTTCGCCGCGTGGGCGAGCGCTTCCAGCAGCTCGGCTCTGCGTGCGTCGCCGGGTGACGTGGTGAGCATCGCTTCGAAGACCGTGTCGCAGGCGAGCCCGATCGCCGCGGTGTCCCCGCCGAGCTCCCAGAGGTCGGTGTGCCGGTCGTAGAGGTCCAGGAGTACGTCCAGCCTGTCCTCGTGGTCGAGCGGCAGCCCGATGGCGAGCAACCACGCCTGGTCTCGCCGTTCCATCAGTACGCCAGGCCCGATGTCCTGCCGCCGCAAGGCTTCGACCTTGTCTCGCTGCGCCTGCAGTGCGTGGGGATCGCGGTGGCAGGTCCGCAGGAACCGCGCCACGTCCGGCCCGATGCGGCTGCTGACCTCGTGTTCGAGCTGAGCGAGCGCGGACAGGGTCACCGTGTTGCCGAAATCCCGCTCCAGCGCGTCGGCGAGGTCGCGGCAGGTGACGAACGCGCCTGCCAGATAGATCGGCGCGGCGCCGCTCGCGTAGAGGTCCGACTCGTACTGCGCGAGTTCGACCACGATGTCGCGCCACACCGGACGTTCGCGCAGTGCCAGCTGGGCGGCGGCCCGGTAGTCGGCGAGCACCTGATCTCGTCGCCTGCCCGCGTTCACCCGAGCGCGGGCGCGATCGACCAGTCGGCGGGCGCGTTGCGGGTCGGCGTGGGGCGTGCGGGCCAGCGCCCAGTCCAGCGCGTTGAGGACCTTCTCGGCGTAGTCGTTCGTGCCGTCGTACTCGTCGAGCATGAGCAGCAAGGCGCACTGGTCGACGGTGAGCGCGGCCTTCATCCGCTCGTCGTCCACAGCGTCCAGCAACGCGGTGTAGGCATTCACGAAGTCGACGAGCGACTCGGGGTCCTGGCATTCGAGGAAATCCGCCCGTGCCTCCACCAGCTCCCGGTACTGCTCCGCGGCGGTGACGGCGGCGACCACGGGATCGGCGTCCCCGCCCACGACGGACGCCCAGAACTCCCGGTCGATCAAACCGTCGAACCCGCTCTGCGCGCGGTAGCGGAGCCAGTACGCCTGCGCGAGGTGCGGCAACAGGTGCCGCGGGCACTGCGGCGGCGGCGGGAGGGCGGCGGCGAGCAGTGCGCCGATGTCGGCGGAAGACTCGAAGTTCTCGACCACCAACCGGACATCGTCGTACACGCGGTCCCCCGATCCGTTCCCTCCACGGTAGCGTTTAAGTGGATCGTGGCGAAGGGGGTTCGGAGTCGGCATGGCACCAACGAGCGGTCCGCGTGTCGGAACTCTTTGCGAGCAGGCGGGAGAGGCGTTGGCGGAACGCGCCGCGCGGTACGGCGTGGCGGACGTGCTGGCCAGGGTCGTCGAGGCGGCTTCCCGGGGCGCGGTGTCCGAAGCCGACCTCGACCTGCTCGACAGCGCCTTCGCCGAGCACGGCATCGACAACCTGACACGGACGTACCGCGACTTCGCCCGGTGGCCGGGACCACGGAACGTGGTCGTCACGGCATGGAAGTGCCCGACCGGCGCGTGCCCGCGCAAGGCGACCGACAAGCAGCCGTCGTGCCATCTCACCGGGCAGCCGTTCCGCGAGATCAGGGTCGAGCTGTGAACGCCTTCCTCACGGAGCTCGGCAAGAACCTGGCAGGTCGCTGGGCCGCCGTACTCGCACTGCCGGCCGCGGTGTTCGTGGCCGTCGTGGTGGCGGCGGTCGTACTCGGACCCTCGCACGCACTCGACATCGCGCTGCTGCGGACGCGGGTGATGGCGGTGTCCACGGGGCCGGCTCTGGTGTGGACCGCGGCGGGGTTCCTCGCCGCGACCGCCGCGGTGGGGCTCGCGGTGACGGCGTTGGGCGATGCCGTGATCTGCTCCTGGGGAGCGACGGGCACTGGCCTCGGCAGGCCGTTCACCGCGCTGCGCCACCGCCGCTGGCACCGGGCAGAGGCGAAGGCGGACACCGCGATCAGGGCGGTGCTGGCCGACCCGGACAACCGCCAGGCCAAGGCCAGGGCGCGTCGCGCCGTGCTGCGCCGCGACGCGATCTCCGAGACCGAGCCGAACTGCCCGACGTGGGCGGGCGACCGGCTACGTGCCGTCGCCGACCGCGTCCGCCGCGGCACCGGCCTCGACCTGACCACCACGTGGCCGCGGCTGTGGCTGGTGCTGCCGGACGCGGCACGGGTGGAGGTGACGACGATCCAGGAGCGGTGTGCCTCAGCCGCCCGCACGCCGGTGTGGACTTTGGCCTACCTGGTCGTCGGCGCGTACTGGTGGCCTGCGCTCGTGCCAGGACTTTGGCTGTTGTTGGTATCGCCACGGCGGATCCGCCGCTCGGTGGATGTGTACGCGGACCTCGTGGAGTCCTCGGTCGACATGCACAGCCGTGACGTCGCCCGCCAACTCGGGTTCGAGCTGACGGGCCGGCTGACCCCGGAGATCGGCGCGCAGATGACCGAGGCGTTCCAGAAACACCAGCCATCAGCCGATCCGGCCCACCAGTAATCCGACGCACTCTCACGGACCAGGATCCTGCGGCCCTGAGCCATCGTCCGCTTCTCCCGGATCTTGAAGTCCATCGCACCCCTACGGCTGGGGTGTTGCGACGACCACTAGAACCCAAGCAACCGGCGGGGCCGCTTCGTGTCACACAGCCCCTATGAGCGGGGTCCTGGCTGCAGCTGTTTGACCAGGTGGAAGACCTCCCGGGCCGCGTAGCGTTTGAGGCAACGGACGATTTCGCGCCGGGTCTTGCCCTCCTTGATGCGGCGCTCGCAGTAGTCCTGGGTGCGCGGGTCGACCCGCAGGCGGGTGAACACGATGCGATGAAGCGCGGCGTTGGCCTGACGGTCGCCGCCGCGGTTGGGACGACGGTACTGTCGGCGTCCCGAGGAACGCTCGACCGGACTGTACCCCGCACAAAGCAGCTGGTAGTGCTGGAAGGCGGGTGGTCCGGTTCGAGGGCTTCATCGTTGGCCGAGAGCGCGGTGCGCTGTGGGTGTGGACGAACTCCTCACCGAACAACTCACCGCCGCCGAACGCACCACGGAATGCCTGGACATCACTCGCGAGACGATGCTGGAACTGGCTGCCGAGGACGGCATCGAACCGCCCGAGCCGCTGCCGCCCGGCTACCGCGAGGTCCTCGCCGCCTTCGAACCTGCCCCGGACCCCACCTCACCCGCAACACGCACTCAGAGCTGGTTGTAGGTGTCGCACCAGAACCAGTCGTCAGCCTGTGACACCGGCACGTCGCAGGATGCCAACCGCCATTCGTCGTCAATAGTGCCGTTGTTGTCCTGGCGGTGGCCGTGGATCCAGACCTTGCCCTTGAACCACCAACCCGGCACCTTGGTCCACTTGTCCGGACTGGCCATCCAGTCGTGACAGACGCTGAGGTCACTGCCCTGGCTGGGGCCACAGACCTGGATCTGGTCCGAGTAGTGGGTCGCAATGACGACCTGCTGGCCGTTGGTGCCGGCCGCCGCGGAACTGGCACCCGTGAACATTCCGGTGACGGTCAGGACCGCCGCAGCCGCGATGAGACCAACCCTGCGTGTGGTCGGCGTGGGCATGCTCGGGGCCTTGACCCCTGATCTTGGACACACGAGACACTAGATCTTGAGGATCTGAGAACGGACATCTCGTGGTCATGAAGCACTACCCCGCCGAGTTCAAGGCGGATGCGGTCGCGCTGTACCAGTCGCGTCCTGGAGCGACGATCAGGTCGGTTGCCGCGGATCTGGGAGTCAACCCGGAGACGCTGCGGAACTGGGTACGGGCGGCCGGGGCGAACCGACCCAGGGGGCGCCGGGCGGAGGTGCCGGCGGAGTCGTCCACGCCGTTGGAGGAGGAGAACGCGGCCCTGCGCAAGAAGGTCCGCGAGCTGGAGGAGGAACGCGAGATCCTGCGCAGGGCGGCGAAGTATTTCGCCGGGGAGACGCGCTGGTGAACCGCTTCCAGTTCGTCGCCGACCATCAGCGCCGCTTCGGCGTGAAGCGGCTGTGCACCATCCTCGGCATCGCCCGCTCGAGCTTCTACTACTGGCGCAAGACCGCAGCCCGCCGGGCGGCCCGCCAGGCCGCCGACGCGAAGCTCGCCGCCCGGATACGCACGGTTCACCAGGACTCGGACGGCACCTACGGCGTCCCCAGGATCACCGCCGAACTGCGCGAGGGAGGCGAGTGTGTCAACCACAAGAGGATCGCCCGCATCATGCGCCAGGTCGGCCTGGCCGGACTGCGGCTGCGCAGGAAGCACCGCACCACCATCGCGGACCCGGCCGCCGCGAAGGCAGCCGACCTCATCGGCCGCGACTTCACCGCAGCAGCGGTGATTACGAAGTACGTCGGCGACATCACCTATCTCCCGCTGGCCGGCGGGAAGTTCCTGTATCTGGCCACGGTCATCGACCTCGCATCCCGGCGCCTGGCAGGCTGGGCGATCGCCGACCACATGCGCGCCGAACTGGTCACCGATGCCCTGGCCGCCGCCGAGCGGTGCCGCGGCAGCCTTGCCGGCGCCGTCATACACACCGACCACGGAGCCCAGTACACAAGCCGGGCGTTCGCCGACGCCTGCCGCCGGGCGGGCGTGATCCAGAGCATGAGCGCCGTCGGCAGCTCGGCGGACAACGCACTCGCCGAGTCCTTCAACGCGACCTGCAAGCGGGAGACGCTCCAGGGCCGCAGCGTCTGGGCCGACGAGCGCGAAGCCCGCCTCGACCTGTTCCGCTGGCTGCACCGCTACAACACCCGACGCCGCCACTCCAGCCTCGGACAACGCAATCCCATCGCCTACGAAACAGCACTCGACACAACATCAACTACCCTGGCCCCAGCCGCATAGCCCGTGTCCAAGATTCCGGGTCAAGGCCCGTCATGGCCGAGGCGGTTACCTGGTCTCCTGCGCCGGGAATTCGAGGCCAGGCGTTCGAGGATCTCGACGGCGCTCTTCGCTCAGGCGAAGGGGGCGGGGGGTCTCGCCCTGAAGGGAAGCCCCAGCAACGGACCGCCTGGTTCGGGTCCTTGGGCGTCACCGTCGAGCGGGTCCCGGCCGACAACGCGTGGTACTACAGCGAGAACACCGGGTTAGTTCTTCCCGGTTAATCCGGTTAATCCGGCAGCGTCGGCGGTCGGCGCGGCGGACCGGTCATCGCGGTGGTTCAGATGCCCGCGAGGAACTCCTGGACCGCGGTGGCGAAGCCCTCGGGGTCGGCCTGTTGGACGAAGTGGTCGGTGTCCAGCCGGCGGTAGACCGTGCCGGGGCGCCTGGAGCACATGGCATGGGCCTGTTCGGCGGGCAGGACCTGGCTGCGCAGCCCATGGATGAGGAGCGCGGGGCAGTCGGTGGCGAGCCACTGTTTCCAGTGGTCACCGTGGACAAGGTTCTCGGAGTCGACGGTGTCCTGCGGGTGGAAAGGCAGCCGCCAGCCGGCGCCGCCGGGCAGCGGGCGCAGCACGGGGCCGAGAACGGCGGCGAGGGGTCCGCAGGCGGCGGCCAGTTCCTCGCGGGTGGCAGCGGTGTAGGGGAAGTTGAGCACGAAGGCGAGGGGGCTGGTTCCGTGGTCGGGGAGGTCGACGGCGGTGTCGATATTGATCAGGGCCTCGACCAGTTCGGGGCGTTCGGAGGCCAGGTGGTAGGCGTTGATCGCTCCGAGGGAGTGGCCGAGGAAGACCGCCCGGTCGATGCCGAGGTGGTCGAGGAGGGCGAGGAGGTCGGTGAGGTAGCCGATGCGGGTGTATTCGCGGGCGCGCTGGGAGTCGCCGTGGCCGCGCTGGTCAGGGGCGATCACGCGCCACTCAGGGCCGAGGGCGGAGGCCAGGGCGGCGAAGGACGCGCCTTCGGAGAGGTGGCCGTGCAGTGCTACGAGGGGGCGGCCGTTGCCGCCGTAGTCCAGGTAGGACAGGGTGCGACCGTCGAAGGTCATGGTGGCACGGGTGGGCAGGGCGGTCATCGCGGTGATACTCCCTCGGTTCGAGGTGCGGGGCAGCGGGTTCTTGCCGAGGTCGACGTCTGAGGCGCTTGTTCTATACAACCGAATAGATGAGGTGGAGGGACCGGGCCCTGGGGCCGCGGCGCGCTCGGCGCGTAGGAAGCAGACGACAGCCTCGCGGGTGGAGGGGTGGGGTCAGGCGATCTGCTTCTGTGGGTTCAGGTCGAGGGTGATGTGCGGGGCGAGCGCGTGCAGGAAGTCCGGGGCGTCGAAGATCTGCCCGGCGGAGGCGACGCCGGTGGTCTTGGTGCGGCCGGTCAGGACGCGCTCGAGGGCCTCGGCGACCAGGGGCGCGGTGACCGCGTAAATGTCCTGGCCGCCGGCCGTGGCCCGGCGTTCGGCTCCGCCCGAGCGCACGACGACGTCGACGAGGAAGGTCTGGTCCGAGCGCCCGCTCTGGTCGGCGGCGGTCGGGGCCGGTGTGTCGGGGGTGGCGATGTCGCGGACGGCCTCGGCGGTCATGTAGGTGGTCACTTCGGGGATGGACAGGTGCTGGGGGACGGTGACGACGTCCGCCATCGTGAACTCCCCGATCACCTGCCGGGGCCCGATCGGGTCCGGGAAGGTCCACTCCAGGGTGGGTGCCTGATCGGTGCGGCGCTCCCACTGTCCGCCGCTGTAGCGCAGGCGGTGGTCGCCGCGCCGCTCGCGGGAGACCGCGCCCGAGAGCCGGGTGCCGGCGGTGGGGTGCCAGCTGCTGAGCGCGTAGGCGATGTGAGCCTCGTCGGCTTCGGTCCAGTCGCCCATCGCCGCGGTGGCCAGGAGGTCGCCGAGACCGCCGAAGAAGGCCATGGCCGGGACGATCACCGCTCCCGCGTCCCGGGCCCGCTCGCGGTAGTGGGCGAAGGTGTCGAGATTTGCCTCGAGTTCGGCGGCCACGTCCAGGTACGGGATGCCCGCGCGCAGCGCGGCCTCGATGACGGGGCCGGTGGTCGAGGCGAAGGGGCCGGCGCAGTTGATGACCGCCGCCGTTCCCGCCAGAGCCCGGTCCAGCGAAGCCGGGTCCCCGACCGACGCCACCCGGGCCTCCAGCCCGTGCTCGCCGGCCAGCTCCTCCAAAGCCTGCGCATTACGCCCCGACGGCACCGGGACGAACCCGCGCGCGGCCAGCTCGTCGACCACGAACCGTCCCGTGTGACCGTACGCGCCGAAAACCGCCACCAGCTGACCTGACCCCATGAGACTGCTCCCCTGCACCCGGACGCCCGCTGCGATGCTGATCCGCTGCGGCCTGACACCCCATCCTGTCCTCGCGGCAGCACCCCGCACGAGCGTCGGAAACGACATGCCGCGTACAGTTTCGGACATGCCCACTGTCGCGCTGGCCGTCACCGATGGCATGCTCCACTACGAACTGTCCGTGGCCGTCGAGATCTTCGGGTCCGACCTGACCCACATCGTGGACCCCTGGTACGACTTCGCCCTCTGCGGGAACGCCCCGGTGCGCGTCGACCGCTTCCGCCTTGAACCCGACCACGGACTCGACCACCTCGCGCACGCCGACACGGTGATCGTCCCCGGCTGGGCCGACACGGACCGCGAACCGCCACCCGAACTGGTCGAGGCGGTGCGCGCCGCTCACGCGGCCGGTGCCCGCGTGGCCTCACTGTGCACGGGCGCCTTCGTCCTGGGCGCGGCAGGACTGCTCGACGGGCGGCGCGCCACCACACACTGGGCCCACACGCGGGAATTGGCCCGGCGCCACCCAGCGGCCACCGTCGATCCGGACGTCCTCTACGTCGACAACGGCGACGTCCTCACCTCCGCGGGCAAGGCCGCCGCCATGGACCTGTGCCTGCACCTGGTCCGCCTCGACCACGGCTCGGCCAACGCCAACAAGATCGCCCGACGTCTGGTCATCCCACCCCACCGCGACGGCGGCCAGGCCCAGTTCATCGCCACCCCCCTCCCCGCCCCCGGCAACCACCCCCTGAGCGAACTCTTCCCCTGGGCGTTGGAGCGACTGGACCAACCGCTCACCGTGGAAGACCTGGCCCGCCAGGCCCGCATGAGCTCACGCCACCTCGGCCGGCACTTCAAACACCTCACCGGCACCACACCGCTGCAGTGGCTCCACACCCAACGCATCCGCCACGCCCAGGAACTGCTGGAGACCACCAACGCCACTGTGGACACCATCGCCGTGGCCACCGGTATGGGCACCGCCACCACCCTGCGCCGCCACTTCCACCGCAGCATCGGGGTCCCACCCGACACCTACCGCCGCACCTTCCGCCCCTGACACGGCATTTCATTTGGGGAGTCGGCGGTAGCAGAGGAGGGCAGCTGCGAGGGCGAGGAAGTGTCGGGCTTGCGCTCGTATCGGCGGTGGAGTCGTCGGCATCCGCCAAACCAGGCGGTTGAGTCGGCCGCGCGGCGAGGCGCCCGCCGTGGCAGGTCCAGGGTTCGACCATTCCGTGCGGAGCGAGTTCCGGGTCCCCCTGGTGACCGACCGGGCGCCACGGCGTCTGTTGGACCTGATCCTGGGCCGGCTGCGGGAGGCCAGCCTGTTGGTGCGGCCTAGGCCGTTTCTGATGGCTCTTGGACGGTGTCGCGGAGCCAGATGACGATCGCCGTGGCTGCCAGAGTGCCGTTGAAGATGTAGTCGCGCTTGTCATACCGGGTGGCCACCGCGCGGAACTGCTTCCACTTGTTCACGCACCGCTCGACCGCGTTGCGTTGACGGTACTGAGCCTTGTCGAAGGCCGGGGGCCGGCCGCCGGAGCGTCCGCGGTGCCTGCGGTGGGCCCGCTGGTCATCGGGCTGCGCGATCGTGGCCTTGATGCCACGCCGTCGCAGGTAGGCGCGGTTGTCGCGGCTGGAGTACGCCTTGTCGCCGCGCACCCGGTCCGGCCGGCTGCGCGGGCGCCCTGGTCCGCGGCGCCGGATCCGTAAGCCGTTCAGCACCGGGACGAACATCGGGCAGTCACCCCGCTGGCCGGGCGAGGTCAGCCAGTGCAGCGGGCGGGCCCGGTCGTCGGAGAGCAGATGAACCTTGCTGGTCAGCCCGCCCCGCGAGCGCCCCAACGCCTCGCGCCCATCGGCCTCCTCACGCGCCCCGCCCCCTTTTGCGGGTAGTCGGCCGGGGGCTTTCGGGGCGCCCCGGCCGCGTGCTGATGCGCCCGGCAAGAGGTCGAGTCGATGTTCACGGCCCACTCCTGCTGCCGGACCAACTGGCCGGCGAGCGCCCCGTCCGGGTCACCGGCATCCGCCTCGATCTGCAACTCCTCAAGGACGGCCTGCCAGGTGCCGTCGGCCGACCAGCGGCGATGCCGCTCGTAGACGGTCTGCCAAGGGCCGTACCGCTCCGGCAGATCCGGCCAGGGCACGCCGGTCCGGGCCCGGAACAACACCCCGTTGATCACCTTGCGATGATCCGCCCACTGCCCGCCCGGTTTGCCGTTGCCGGGCAGGAGCGGCTCGATCTTCTGCCACTGCGCGTCCGTGAGCTCGTGTCGCCGCACCATAAGGGCGTCCTGCCCGGCAACCCACGAGATCCACCCAGCCCACCAAGAGCCATCAGAAACGGCCTAGTGGCCAGCGCACCGATTCCACGCATGTCCTGGCCGCGGTGCGCAGGCTGAACCGGCTGGAGAACACCGCGGAACACTTGCGCGCCGCGCTGAACGCACTGGCCGCCGCGGCTCCCGACTGGCTCTCGACCCTGAGCAACGCTGAGGCCCCCTGCCAGCACCTGCCCGGCGGGGGCCTCAATGACCATCACGTGTCACGTTGCTGTCACCAACACCGTGGATACACCCGGACCACAAGGGCCCCACCTGCTTGAAAGACGTCGATCGAGACCACGTGGACGCCAGAAGACGGTTCCGACTACCTGTGCCATGTTGTCGCGAGGGAAGGGCCCAGGATCAGGACTGGAGCGTCTTCTGGCCCGTCAAAGCGGTATTGCAGGGTGTTCGTAGTCGTCTCACTCACCCGAGCACGCTCCCACGTCTCACATTTCTCTCACGACAGGGGTCGGGAGACCGGTCAGGCCGCTCCAGGTATCCGCCGCCGAGCGGAGGTCTTCCACGTCCGGCTTCACGTACCAGCGCTTCGTCGTCCTGACGTCGGCGTGCCCCGCCCAGCGGGCGAGAAGGTGGTCAGGAACCCCATGGTTCGCCAGGTAGGTGAAGCAACTCGCGCGGGCATCGTACAAACGCACACGCCGCAGCGCATTACCGGCCATGACCTTGTACGCCTGCTCGCGCAACTGCCGCACGTCGAGCGGTGCCCCGAGATCGTCCACCAGCACGTACCCGCTGTCCTCGTACGCATGCCCCGCCGCCAGCTTCTCGGCTGCTTGCTGGGCCTTGAAGCTCCTGATGGCTTCTCTGACGGGAGCGGGCAGCGGAAGGCTCCGCTTGCCGGTGAGCGACTTCGTGTCCTTCTCCACCACGGTCTTGTTCTCCATCAATGTGCGGGTGTTGGCAACGACCAGGGTGGCTTGGTCCAGATCCAGATCGGCCCAGCGCATGCCGCACACCTCCGCCGGGCGCAGACCCATCAGCGTGAGGAGGAATGGAGCGTAGAGCCGGTGGTCCTTCACGGCACGCACGAAGGCATGGACTTCCGCGACACTCCAGGGCGGCACCTCAGCCTTGGCCTGGCGCTCGGCCTTGCGCACCTTCCGGGGGATCGTGATCTCCTGGGCGACATTCACCGCGACCAGGCGCCGTGTCACGGCCCGGTTGAGGGCCTCCTTCAGCCGTGTGAGGGACATCTCCACCGAGGTGACCCCGAGCCCGGGACCGGCCTTCGTGTCACGTACGCGGCCCTCCCGAAGGGCCCACAGCATCCACGCCTCGACATCGTCCTCGGTGAGCTCTTGGAGTCGAATGCGCCCCAGCCTGCCCCGGACACGGTCCAGGGTCACCCTGTAGGTGGAGATCATCGCTTCTTCCAGGTCTTCTGCCTTCTTGGCGAGCCACTGATCGAGCCACTCGTTCACGGTCATCGTGTGGCGTGGCACGAGCGCCCCTTCGTGGCGCCGGACCGTGATACGTGCGTACTCGGCCTTCGCCTCCCTGAGCGTGCCAAAGGTACGGGTCAACTGCTTCCGCTTCCCCGTGGCCGGATGGGTCCCGACGTCGACCACAAATCGGTACCGAACCTGCCCCTTCGCGTTCGGCGGCAGCTTCTTGATCGGATCAGACAGAATCACTCACTCTCCTTGGGTGCGTGGAAACTCCCCATCAGCGAAGGCACCGCTGCATTTCAGCGAGCACCGCGGTCATCAGGGCAGCAGACAACGGTGCTCTCCCCGTCCGGGGCTTGCAGCGCTGTCTGCTTCATCCGCCACGGCTCCGCTGCCAAGCACAGCCGAGCGCGAACACCCTCAATGATCGGGACGATCCCCGGTTTCGGTAACCGGGGATCGTCTGCTATGTATCGCCTCGCGAGGCGAGAGCTTGTCCGTCGCGGCTATATCGACCGCCCTCGGAGGGCCACCCTGTCGAACCCAGGTCAGGTGGCACACGACGAGCGACAACGATCACCGGCGAGCAGGTCGGAACCGCAGGTCCTCGACACATTCCAGAACACCAACGATGCTGGCGACAGTCCGCGTTGCCGCTCCGCAATACAACGCTCAACCTCACCCACGCGTGTACTTCAGCGCGGGTGCACTGCTACGCGCTCAGCGATCCGACCGTGATCGTCTCGCGACTGCCGACACTTTCGTGAAGCGCGGCTGTCTCCTTGCTGCGCACCGATGGGGCTGGGCTCCCGGCGGCAGCAACTTGACCCGGCTCATCGGTGAACTCGTCGCCCGTCATGGACAAGTGGGGCAGCCGAGCAACCTCGCAGGCTCCCCGAAGGTGCGCTGGCGGCGCACGTACGAACAGCAGGGTCCCGGTGGCTGCTTGCAGGGTTGGGGTAGGAGTGATCGACTCATGCGTGCCGGCGTTCGGCGTCAGCTCGCCACGGTCGCCGTGTGGGGTGTCAGTGTTCAGCCTTCGGATGCCATGGCTGCCGTAGCCGCGGCCAGGATGCGGTGCAGGACGGGGACCGGGATGGCCGGGTTAGTGACCGCCGCGCCTGCCGTGTCGCGGTTGTGCAGCAGCCCGGCCTGGACGCGGGCCGGCAGCCGCGGATTGCGTATCGCGGTCCCGCGGACGTGGGCCGCCGAGTCGTTCAGCAGCCGCACCGCATCGGCCGGTGATAGCCGAGGGTCCTCGGCTGCGCGGCAGCGCACCTCGGCTTCGGGGTCGCGGGCCAGGCGCGCGACGTCGGCCGGCGTGGACTCCGGATCGTCCAGGGCCAAGCGGCGCATCCGCCCGCTGGGGTCGTCGGCGTAACGCAGTAGGCCGGTACGGGGGAAGTTGGGGTGGCTCCGGGGGCGGTCGGGGTGGCTGAAGCTGCCGTCCCACCAGTGCCAGACCTCCAGCAGCAGGTCGGCCGGCGCGTCGTCGCATGATTCGGCGAGGAACAAGCGGACCACCCGGTCCTCGTCCCGCGCCAGACGCTCCACGACGTCTGGTGGGAGATGTGCGGCACGGGCCACGCTGCGGCGGATGAGCGGATGGGACGACGCAGCCAGGCGGCGCATCGCGTCGGTGTCGCCTTGCAGGTCCGCGACCCAGGGCAGGGTGTGCGACATCAACGTCGGGTCGAAGACGTAGCGCGCCTGGGCGCGTTGCTCCTCGGTGAGGTCGGGGCGCAGTGCCACCGTGGAGCGGATGTCGTCGCGCGGATCCTGTGCCAGGACGGCGACGCCGTGCGCGCCCAGGCCCGGGTTGGCGGCCAACGCCCGGCGTACTTCCGTGTCCCTGTCCCGGACCAGCTCCGCCTCCAACTCGGGCTCGAAGCGGCACCGTTCGAGTGCATGCCGCTGGGCGGGTAGCGCGGCGAAGACCTTGCGGGGCATGGGGGTGTTGGTGTGGTGGGCGAGCAGCGCCGCCGTTCGCACCGCGTTGTCCGTGTCGGCAAGCAGCCGCTCCTGCAGCGGCGCGGTGAGGTCCTCCCACCGGGCGCAGGCAGCCGTTCGTACCCGTGGTTCGACGTCGGACGCGAGGCTGGGGAGGTGGTGTGCGGGGAGCCCCGGGAGTTCGGCGGCCAGGGCGCGGGATGGCCCGGCGAGGAGGTCGTCGTACAGATCCGCGGGAAGCTGGGCGCCCCAGGCGCAGGCATTCTCGGCCCAGAGCACGCGCCGCTTCGGCGACGGTTCGGCGCGGACCAGGCGTACCCACTGATCGGACGTGAGCTTGGGCCGGAAGGTGTCGGCGGGCCTCGAACGTACCCGCGGATCGGGGTGCGCCACGGCGGCGTCGAGGACGGCGGGCCGGTCACATCCGTGCAGGAACCCCTCGTCCACATCCAGCAGTTGGATCAGCAGCTCGTCCGTTGCGGCCGAATTGGACCCGATCCCGTCCGCCCAGTGCAGAGGCCACGCAGGCTGGCCGGGCACCGCCGCCCACACCTCGGCGCGCTCTGCCTCCGTCTCTCGCCCGGCGGCCATAGCGGCCCCCTCCAGCCGCTCCGGCAGGCGGTCGAGGGCCGTCACCCGAGGCCCGTCCGCACATGGCGCCTCCGCCAGCAACACCTGCCCGTCGAGGGAGAGCGCCACGAACCCGGGGTCACCGCTCAGCCCCGGCGCACCATCGCCGACGCAGCGGACCCGGGTCCACCAGGAGTCGTTCCCGCCGATCCGATGGCCCAGGACAGCCACCAGGAACTCACCGTCGGCATCGCAAAGACGGCGCCACCACGCGGCGTCGAGCCCTTCTCGGGTTGCGCCGTCCGGCGCCGCAATCCCCCGCGCGATTCGCCAGGCGGCCTCCGGTGGAAACAGGCCGCCCGGGAGCACATCCTCGACGACCGCGAGTCCGGCACGGACGAGCAGTTCCTGGAGTCCCTCTCGGTGCTGCACCCGGTCATGATCCCCGCCGGCTCGCGGCGGGACAAGGCCCTCAGCCCAGGCACAACCGACCCTCACCCGCGCATACGCCGGTCGTATCGACCGGCCCCACAGCAGGATCCGGACGAGCCCAGCCACTCAACCAGCAGCCGGTGCCACTCATCCCGCCAACTCCGCCAGCCACGGGTGCCCCGGATGTACAAGCTCCAGCCACCCGCTAAAGGTTTCCCGCCGCGCCCGGCCAAGCAGCGGCAGCACCCCTCGAAAGTCTTCCTGGTCCTTGGGCCGTTGTGCTTTCGCCTTAAACAACAGCACCAGCTCCGGTACCAGGTACGGAACCCCGTCAGCCGCGTGCTCAATGATCGAGCCATACGGTAGCCGCAGCCTCTCGTCCCGTCGGCAGATCCACGTATCGCCCTCGTGCGGCTCGCGGAAGACGTCAAACAGGAATTGGCCGCTCACCGGATCCCGCACCCAGGTCTGGTGCGTGGCCGCCAGTTGCTCAGATCCCGCTCCCGGCCAGACCCGCCCCGACCCCACCGCGTCAAACACGCACTCGGGGAAGCGGTGCCGAATCTCCAGGAATCCCGCCGCGGGCACAGTGATCTCCAGATCGCCGTGCGGCCGCGACTGCTTCCCGCGGAACAGGTCCAGCGCCCACCCCGCCGCGACGCACCAGGACGCCTCAACCCCATCAAGTCGTTCCGCAACTTGTTCCGGACTCCAGGCGTCCGCCCAGCGAGCCTCCAGCTCGTCCGCATCAAGCACAGCGCCGCCCGGCGGCAGGGAGTCAGCCATCGGCACAACGTACTGCCGAACCTGCCCCGGGTACGGCCGTCTTGTAGGCACCGCCCCGCAAGACCATGTCGAGGCGATCCGTAGGCCCGCGAGATCATCACGCCGATACGGGTTCACTACCAGGGTCGTTGGTGAAAACGCCGCTCGGGCAGAGTCTTTCGGCGAACGACTGGAAGTCATCGGCCAACGTGAAATCTGTTTTGAGGCCGATTCCGGCGACGTCGCCGCCCACACCACGCTCATCCAGCCCCTCTTCCCCACACAGGCCATCGCCCACGATCCAGGGTCACGCTCCCACGCTCCACCACGACACGACTACTGGGACTGGGTCGCATGATCGTGTTACGAGCTCTAAAGATCAGTAATCTCCCGCGACGGCGCTCGCGTGTGAGGCAGCGCACCACTGGAATCCCATGAAGCTCTCAACCCAACCCAATTAAATGACATCCCAGATTATCTTTCAGCTTCCACGAATCGCTATACCATGCTTGGGGATACCCTGAAGGCTTGAGAGCACACCCCTTCACAGCAGCAGGGGAAATCATGATCGACCTTATTTCAGCGTTAAGGGTGGGACAGACGGTAAGGGGATTCATCGAAGGTGGTCCACTTACGGACGCGTTAGCGGATCTCGGCCTAGAAGCGGCACTTGACGCCCTAGGGAAGTCACCAGACGCTCGCGATCGGCGCTCTCAAGTATGGTCAGCCGTCAACCATCTTGAGGCCGCGAACGCGGCGTACTCATCAGTGGTGAACAAGCGAGGCAAGTTCCTCACCTGGACGGCTCCTGCACACCTGGAACTCGTGGTAAACCGCAGAAGGTACATACTGTGCCTGATGGCTATATGTTACCGGTACCTCGAAGAGGAAAAATTATGCCATCAGGCTTTGCAACACGCAACCGCGAAAGATTATTACGAGCAATACCTGGACGAGCACAGCATCGCCCACATCCTAGGTATGCTACCAGTCGGATTCACGATGATAATCATTAACCCTTCGAACTGGTTCGCGCAGATTAGGGAGGGTTTTGAATTTAACAAAAAAGAAGCTGGGGAGGTTAGAGAAAAAATTCTCAGCCTCCCCCCAGGAGAACTACCCCCGCAGCTCCCCCCTCGAGGGTAACCTCACTTCCCGCGACGGCACTCGCCGTCACCGTCGGCAAACCAGACTGGGGCATCGATCGCGCTCTCCGCCTCGTCCAGCGCCATGACCGGCAGCCGCTGTTCCATGGACGCCCGTGCTCGTGATCAATGAGCAGCACGGTAGGTGTGTTCACGCGGGAAGGGGTGCCCCTGTGGATAATTCCTGCGTTGAGGTCTACTCCTGAAGGTGCGGCTCTGGCTCTGTGAACCTTCATGCAGTGAATTGCGATTGCTGAATCTGCCGCCCCAAGGAGGGAGCATGAACAAACATCCCGAATCGATCACTACAGCCCTATTTGAAGACGGTGCATCCTTCAACGCACTGACCTTCATCGTGAGCATCGTCGCGATCCTTGTGGCAGCAACCGCCGTCCTCTACCAGAGGAAATCCATACCCAGGAGGCGCCTGGACATCACAATCGGGGCTGTGGCTCCACTGGCATCTGCGACTTCAGTATCCGGCCTCGACATCTCGCACAACGGCACCTCGCTCACAAATCCACACATTACTGGAATTGAGCTTAAAAACTCGGGGAAAGTAGATCTGCCGAGTTCGCAATTCGACCAGAGCGAGCCGCTCGCCATCGACTTCCACGCTCCTATCGTAGAGGCAGTCCAGGAGGCCGACCCTCTCGCCACATTCCGCCCCACATGGAGCAAGTCGGGTTCGATCATCTCGGTTGGACCGACGCTACTTCCTCGGGGTTCCATCGCGAGCTTCCAAGTTCTTACCGATGGTGAGCCCAACATCACCACACAGGCAGAACTAACGGACACCGAGGTGAGTATTTCGAAGCGTGGTGCCACCGTCACGCCCCGGCCGATACTCGGAAAGCGGACAGGGCAAGCAGCTGTTGCGATTATGGCCGCTTTCGCAATATTTACTGGCGTAATGTCATTTAAACTGATCACGGAGGGAAGTTTAAAGACTACTAAAATTGAAATCGCCGAAGCTAGCGTCACGCCTGGGGGAAAGATAGCGGTCTGGGGTAAGAATTTCCCGTCGAATTCAATAGTTCTCATAGAGCTTCGCTGTATCGGGTCCGAGTATCACGATAAGACCGAAGTCGGCGCCAACAGCGAAGGAGGATTTAGGAAGGTAATCACTATACCCAGAAGGAACCCTAAGCCGTGGGAGGCGGAAAGTTGCGACGTTTTCGCGGTAAATCTTTACCCGTGGAACCAGAAGGATGTCATTTCCATGGATCATTTCGATCTTCAGGTGCCTTGATCACGTGGCCTCGTAGTGGTGTGCGCGTCCGCCGCGCCAGTGGATGAGCGGCACCCCGAGCGCGACGGCCTCCGCATCGTCCAGCCCGGCCAGCGGACGATGAGGCTACCTCCCCTTCCCCGTCAGCCCCTGCCGAGGAAGTCCCGTGCGCCGCGGAGCCTGGTGCTCAGTCGACGTTGCGTGGCGTTGCTGTCGAGGCGCACGTCCAGGGCTCCCAGAAGGTGCGTGTCGGCCCGGCGGCCAGCAGGCGGCAGGGAGGGCTCGATGCCCTCGCGCCACAGCCCTACGCCGCACCGCCCGCGACTACCGTCGCCCCCGCCCCCTGACCGCCCTCGGCCTTACCTGACAAAACCAGACAAGATCACTTCGTGCAATGCCCCTGGCCCATCCCCCGATCCCTGAAACCACCATCCCTGCACCTGCAGGGTGGCACCCCCGTCGCCAGCCGTCACGCAGCCGACATGCTCCATCGAGCTGGACATCGCCTTGCTCGACCGTGCGGCACGCGCACTCGGGACCGCCGGCCATCAGGAGACCGTCATCGCCTCCCTTGCCCTGGCTCTTCGGAGCCAGCAGCGGGCCGCGGAACTCCACCAACTCCGCGAGTACGTCAAGCGCATCGCTGCCACTGCCCAACAAGCGCTCCGAGCCGCAGGCTCCTCCCCTGCCTGACTGTGACGTCGTTCGGCAGGTCCTGGCGCGAAGGGTCTTCCCCGGGGCGGAGACGGCAGGCCGCTGACCGCGGACCGTCGGGACTGCCTGAACCGCACAAGACGCTTTCGCCTACCTGTCGATGATGGGGCGATCGGGCAACGAGGAGTCCTTGGCGCGGAATCGGACCAGAGGAGGTTGCGGAGCCGCTTCGTCCTTCGAGTCGCCAGGCGGGAGCAGGGTGAAGGCAAGAGAGACCTGGGACGGGTCGACCGGTGTGCCGGGCAGGTACGTGGTGTGTTGGTAGGCGTCACCCGCCTCCAGGACCGGGTAGAGCAATGCGATCCCCCTGCGATCCGGAAGGCTCGCACGAAGAGCCCGGGCGGCCAGGCGATGTGCGGGGCCGCTGATGGCGCCGAAGAGCGGCCCCCTACGCCGACTGCGGACGAAGAGGGAGAGCTCCGGGGACCCCAGCACAGATCCGGCCCGGCGCTGCGGCGGAGCTAGCTGGGGGGCGAGGATGAGCCAATCCTCGATGCCTGCACCGGTCGTGCTTGCGGTCTGCAGATAGGCGAGGTGCGGTGCAAAATTGCCAGGGGCCAGCCACTCCAGCCTGCTGAGCACCTCAAGGAACTGCGTGTGTCCGATGACAGTCGTGTACGCGGAGAAGGAGGTCTCCTGCCGGCTGCCGTCGGCCGGCACGGAGACGGGGACCAGGGGGCTCTGGAAGGTGCCAAGGATCGCGCGCCACCGCTCCGTGTTTCGGCGCTTCGCGCCGATGTCCAGGGGGTAGCCCGACGGTTCGATCCAGCTCCCCGGTGACCGGACCTCCACGAGTTCGGCATTGTGCATCTTGGTGGGACTCGTCGGCTTGAGCCAGGGCAGGTACTGGGCCACCAATGGCGGGAGTTGCGCCGGAGTGATCATCGGCTTGCCGTCCACCAGGTGTGCGTAGTCGGCGAGTTGAGACCGGAACTCCTCCTCATCGCGGCACATCGTTGCGAACGCCTCGTAGAGATCGATCTCTTTGTTCCCAGCAGCTTCACCGCGACTGATGTAGAGCCGGACCAGGTCGGCATAGCCTTCGCGGAAGCCGAACCAGCGGCCCATCTGCATCAGGGTGTCCGCCTGTGAGGCGGCACGGCGGTAGTAGCTGATGGTGAGGCCCTCGACGGTGAAGCCTCGGGCGAGCTTGGCGCCCCCGACTAGGATCTTCCATACGGGGCGCTGATCGAAGTCCACGCTGGCGCGCTCGATATCCCTGTCACCGTTGACGATGATCACAGGCTTCTCTGAGCCGTCGGCGATGCGGGCACGCGCGGCATCGATATACGGGATCAGCTCGTCGAACGAGACAGGGCATGCGAGGTCTTCGGCCCGGTGGGCGGATACGGGGGCAAAGTCCAGGTCGTAGAGCGCCCTCAGCCGATGAAGAGCCTCGGCCTTGAGTGGGCCGGGGACGTACCAGAGCTTAAGGAGACGATCCATGAGCTCGCGGTGGTCGGCGATGCGCACGGACTCGTGGACCAGCATGGTGTGGTGACGGTAAGCGATACTTCTCGGGTCGAGGGCTTCGCGGTACAGCTTGATGGCGCCCGACAGGACAAAGGCATCGAGGGCCTGTTGCAGAGAGGAGTCGTCGCCCGGTTCGGCTTCGTGGATGGCGCGGACATGGGCCATCTCCTGGGAGTTGGCGACCGTTCGCTCCTCAGGAGGAATGGCAGAGTCCACGTCGTGGAAGTCGCGCGCCCCCATGTACCCAGCCGGGCGGGGCAACGAGAGCACGAAGTCCTTTGGGAAGACGTCCTCCGCATCGTGCGGATCAATGAGGACATTGGCGAACGGCGTAGCCGTATACGCAACGTACTGGGCTCGGGGAAGCAGGCCAAGCAGTTCGGAGAGGAGTCCGTTGATGGCGCTGCGCGCACGGCCTTCACCTTGATGCCCAGGGTGCAGCGTATTGACCGATCCGTGGTCGGACTCGTCGTCCACGATCAGAGCCGGAATCTCCTGCAACTGGGCACCGAGTCTGCGCAAGTCCCTGATAATCGAGCCGAGCACGGCCTTGTTCTTCTTGACCACCATGAGCCGGGCGGCCGTGCGATGCAGGTTGGCCGGGTGGTACAACGGCAGCGTGGGGTCACGCTTCTCGAACTCGAGCGCGGTGATCCCCTGTTGCAGGGACTGGTAGTCGCTGTTCAGGGTTGTGAGTCGGAGAACGTCGAACGCTCCGTGGAGGGATGGAAGCCCGCCGTGAGTCAAGAACTCTCCCGCCCTCCACTCCGGCTCCAAGGCGTACTCGCAGTCCTCTTCGGGGGCTCCGCGCAGAATGTTCTCGCGACCGACCAACTCCTTGTCGATCCGCCGTTGTGTCTGGGCGCGGAGGATGTTGAGAGAGCCACTGAGGATGATGACCAATCGGTAGCCGGCATCGACGGCCTTGGCGACGACCCCAGTAATGCTGGCGGTCTTCCCGGACTGGACGTAACCGATGACCAAACCCTTGGACTGGTAGGCGGCAGCATCAGTGGGGTCCGCGAGACGCGCGACCACTTGGGTAGCGCTCTCTCCCACGGTGGCCACGGCCTCGGCGGTCCATCCCTTGATTTGTGCCAGGTAGCACTGGTAGGCGGGCCAGTACCAGGGGCGGCCGGGCTGGTGAGTGGGCGTGTACCACAGGGTGAACTCGCTACTGATGATGATCGGTCCTTCAGCGAAGGAGATCGGGATCAGCTCCGTGAGCACTCTGCGGGTCGCGGGCTCCAGTGCGAGGCGCTCATACACCGAGATGCGGCGCTCGGCAGTACGGGGTGGGGTGGATGTCCAAGCAGGCCGTTCCGCGTGGTCCCATTCGGTGAGGCTTCGTCGCCACAGAGCCATGAGCGGGGCAGCGGTTTCGCCTGACGCCAGGTGACTGCGGAAAGTGAACTGGCTCGCGTCCAGAGCACCGGCACCCGATACAGACAGATGGTCCTCGGACCAGTATTCGAGGGCGCGTGCGAGCGGACGGGGGCCGTTGGCGTGCATGGCTCCCAGCGCCAGGGAATGCACCTCGAGCGCAACGTCATCGACAGCGGCGTCGCCACCGACCTGTAACGGTACGAGTTCGTCGAGCGCGTCGCGATGCAGCTGATCCAGCCCCAGACGCCGATAGCTGGCCACGCGGCGCTCGGGGGTGCACGGTCCGGTGTCCGTCCAAGTCAAGGCCGGGGCGCGATCGTACTGGTTCAGCGCAGTGCGCCAGCGGCGATGGGTGTCGTGTGAGATGGAGGTGACGGCATCGCGTGCACCTGCCGCGCGTAGCGCGGCATACCGCTCCAATTCGCTGAGGAGGTCATCGGAGGTGTCGGCCAGCGGTCCGGTGGAAAGGCGCAGCTGAGTCTTCAGCCTGTGGTTCTCTGTTTGGGCCCGATCCAAGGCGCCCATCGTGGCCAAGTGCTGGAGGGTCGCCGTCTCGTACTGCACTTTCTGATTGAGCATGCGCGCCGTCAATGTCCGGATGCTGCCCTCTCCGTGCTCCGCCTTCTCCTCAGCCCTCTGGCTGTGGAGGTTCCGCAAAGTGGTGGCGTCTTCCGCGGTGAGACGGGTGCCGGCCAGCTCGATGGCCTTCTCGATGAAGTCTTTGGACGGAAGGCGGTTCCCGCTCAGATATCGGCTCACCACCGACACGCTCAGGTGATGTCGCCTGGCGTATTCCCTCAGGGTGATCTGCATGACCTCGAACGCACCGCGTAGGGCTTTGGCCAGGGCTTGATGGAGTTCAGGCAGCTCCTTGCTCAACTCCCGCAGGTTTCCGCCTGCCCAGTGTTCTGACGGCACCAGACAGTCCTACCGGTTGTTGGGCTGACTCGTCTCTGTTGCCAGGGATTTGGCAACAGACCTGGTCTGTTGCGCTGTGATCCGGCAACGCGTTGCCACGGGCGCACCAGAGTCCCGTGCGAAACGGTCGGGGCTCGGCCATGCCCGTGGCCCTGACCCGATGTGCGCGTCACGCACGTGAGGAAGGCGAACGATGCGAAAGCGTCCAAGGAAGTCGAAGATCTCCCCTCGGAATTCCCGACGTGCGCGTCGGATGATCCGCCGGGCCTGGCTGCTATTCGGCCGGTTCGTGCTCCGCGGTGCGGCGACCGCGTTGGGCGCCACGCTGGCAGCCTGGCTCACCTGGTGGGTACGGAGTCGTTGACTGGGGCTTCACCGCATGGGCCGAGGCAGGCGACTTCATGGTGCGCGATCTGCTCTCAGCGCGCCACCGCCCAACTGCATGCAGTACCTGGCATCTTCAACGAAGCAGGCCCCGTGCATTGAAGGCGTTACATTCCGTCACTCGCGATCAGGAACTTGCTGTCGCACCATGCGTGCCGCCTGCCACGTGAGCCAATGGACCATGTCCCCCTCACGTCACAAAGCCCCGCCAGGTGGATGCGGCGGGGCTCCGCCATCCCAAAGGCTGTCCCCGAACGCAGGAACCCCCGTCGCCACCTGGCCGACGGGGGTTCCTCAGCTGTCACGACAGCCCCTACAAGCGGGGTCCTGGCTGTGACTATCTGACCAGGTACAAGACTTTCCGGGCCGCGTCGCGTTGCCGGTACCGGGCCAACCGGGCGGTCAGAATCGTGAGGACGCCACAAAAATCGGCAGGCCCCTATCGGGACACGCCCCGCCAGCCCGGCACCGACAACGCACCATCCCCGACCAACCGCCGTCAAGAACGGACGGCGGATGCCTTCTGAGTGACTCGTTGTCAGTGGTGGCTGGCACGATCTCGGTCATGAGCGACGAGTCTTTCAACTGGCAGGACCTCCTCGGCCGTTGGCAGGAGGAGTGGGTTCCCCGCGCCGAGCACGAGGAGGACTGGGACGGCGGTCCGGGTCCCGTCAGTCTGGGCAGGCCAGGGGCGGACGAGGCCGCGATCACCACGGTCGAGAAGCGGCTGGGGAAGCGACTGCCGCCCTCCTACCGCCAGTTCCTGGCCGCGAGCGACGGATGGCGTGTGGAGCAGACGGCCGGGGTCTATCAGCTCGGTGGGATCGCGGACATCGACTGGTCCCGGGATCCGTACGAGTTGACCGAGGTGTACGAGGAGAATCTGGGCGACGACCCGCGCGAGCAGGAAGTCCTGCTCGCCGGCATGTGGCAGCGATCGCTGCGCCTGGAGACAGACTCCGATATGACGCTGGCTCTGCTCGACCCGGGCGACCGCGACGAGCACGGCGAGTGGGCGCTCTACATCTACAAGGGCTGGAGCGGTGAATACCCGGACCGCTACCCGTCGTTTCGTGCCTACATGGAGGCCATGTACCGGAGCTTCCACGGCGACCGGGTGGGGCGGCCGGGCTTCGAGAACGCCACCACTCGCGCCCAGGACGCCCGGGTCGAGGAGGCCCGCCTCCTCGCCCTGCGCGGACGGCATGAGGAGGCCCTGCCCTTGCTCGAGGAGGCGCGGTCCTTCGGACGACCGAACAGCGCCAATCTGCTGAACCAGTTGCAGCATCTGGCGGCTCCCCGCGCTCAGCGGGACTACGGCTCCCTTGTGGCTGACCCCCGCTATCTGCCCGAGCTCCTTACGGTGTCGGCCATCGAACCGGCCTCCGGCGAATGGCGACTGGGCGGAGACGACCACTGGCTGGGGATGATGGCCGCCCGTGGTGTCGACCGGGAAATCGCCGAGGACCTGTTGAGCGCGCTGCGCGACGGCACCCATCGCTATGCGCCGCCGGGTGCGTGGGGCCGGGCCGTCAACGAGGCCCGGGAGTCGGCCCGATGGGGAGCGACCGATGCTGCGTGGCGAATGCTGCGCGACGCGCTTACGCAGTGGATACCACCTGGGCCTTTGCTGCTCGCGCCCCTTGGCCTGCTCGCCGATCCGGTTCTGGGGTCGCTGATCACCCCGCAGCGCGGGCGAGAGATCCTCGCGACTCCGCGCGCAGGCGAGTCCGGGCCCGCTCCCGAGCCGGCGCCCGATCTCGACCCGCCGGGTCTCACCTGGCTGACGACGACCGGGATACATGGGCGGCCGTTCGATGCGTACCGCTGCGTCTGGGTCGAGGGCGCCGACCCCGCCGGCCTACCCGCTCTGATAGGCGACGAGGGTGCCGAACTGAGTGAGCCCGTGCACGCAGCCAGGGCGTACCGGCCGTTGAGGCAGAACCACGAGCGGGAGGGCGTCGAGCTCTGGGAGGACCGGGCCGCGGTCATGGCCGGCCGCTGCAGCGAGGGGTGGGCCTTCGCCTTCGACGGCCAGTCCCGCCAGGGCATCAACCACCTGTTCCAGTCCCCCGCCGCGGCCGCCTCCGCGTCGGGTCGCGCCGTGGTGGTGTGGCGTGAGCCGCAGCGGCACTTGGCTGATCACCCGGCCGCATTCCATGTCTCGGTGGCCGAACGCGGCGTGGAACTCTATGCGTTCACGGTGCGGGGCAACGACATCCGGCGCTCGGGTGCGATACCCAACACCCTGGATCCCGCGCGATTTGTCGGCTCACCTGACACCCATCTTGACCGAGAGGTACGCCTGTTGGAGACCCTGCACGCCGAACTGGGCATCTCGCTTCCCTGTTTCGCCCTGTCCCAGGGCAGCCTCCCTATGTTCACCACCCGGTCCTGGACCCGGGCGCCGCGCGAGGGCGAAGGCTTCGCCTACCTGGGCTTCGTACGGCGTCGCCCCTGAGGCGACGCTACCGCAGAGCCGCGACGACGGCCTCGGCCACCCGGGCGAAGAGGCGGTCGTCGTATTCGGCATTGTCACCCTGCCCAGCCGTACACCGTGGCTACACCGCCGCTGCTCCCCTGGGCAGCGCGTCCAGAAGCACAACAGCGCGCACCTGCCCCGGGAAACCATCAGCGCGTACCAGCGCGCCCGCGCACACCTACAAATACTCTTGAGACAGCGGCGAAACCATATCCGGAGGCACTGGCAGCAGCCCGGCCACGCTTCGCCCCATCCCAATCCCAGTGGTCATCTTCGACAACGACAGCTGCATGCCTTCTGGGGCGCCGAATCAACACGGCCCTTTCGGCGAGCTCCCTCCGGCGTACCACCGGACTGGTACGCAGCCACCCGCTCAACCGATCGCTGGCCCCTCCAAAGGAGCCACGCTCAACCACGGCCGCACGGATCGGCCGCAGTGAACGGTTCGGGCGGACGATCCGTCAGCCGGTCAAGTTCCACCGGCCCTGGCCAGCGGGACTACAGCCTCGCCCCATTCATCCCGCGGGTTACTTCGGAGGATCCACATCCAGCCTCGATCGCGCCAGCAGGGCGCTCCCAAACGACGCCCGCAGCAGGTCAGCCCGCGCCGCTAGCAATCTGCCCATCGGCTTCCAAACCATACTTGCGCAAGCGATCGCCTTCGTCGTGACGCCCTAGTTCCTTCAATAGATCCGCCATCTCGGCGATAGCGAACGGTTCTCCCGCCAAGATTGCCTTGCTGTACCAGGAAATTGCCTCCTCGCCCTTGGCTTGTCGCGCAGTGAGGAATGCCATGAGATGGAGCGCCGATGTGTGGCCTTGTTTGGCGAGCTTCTTCGCGCGCGACACTGCCTCGTCAACTCGCCCGAACTGTTCAGAAAGCCCTGCCATGCGCCAGAGGGCGAAGGCATGTCCTTGCTCAGCCAAGGAGCCCAGCCAACGCAGCGCCTCGTCCTCGCGCCCCGACGCGACCAGCAGCTCGGCGGCCGTGTGAAGCACTGCCATGTCCACACGCCTCTCGGGCTCCAGACACCAGCGCAGCGCGTCGTCAGAACGCTCTGCCTCCATGAGGATGTCGAGATATGCGGCTGAGGCGAATGGCCTGCCGACCGTCGCGAATGGCTCCAACCACGTTGCAGCTTGCTCAAGTCCTTCACATTTCATGGCCAGTTCAGCTCCGACACCGAAGGCCATGTCGTGGCCAGCGTCGGCCGCACGCTTGAAGGCCGAGAACGCCTCGGCCGAACGGCCGGCCTGAGCAAGTGTGTTGGCCGTGACCATCAGGTCGGTGGCGCCCCCTTGAGCCAGCTCGTTCAGCCAGGCAAGGGCCCTATCAGGACCATCGGTGTTCCACACCATGCCTACGGACTGCCGAATCGCGAGTGCGTCTCCAGAAAGTGCTGCTCGACGGTAGAACTCAAGTGCCTCTGCTAGGCGGCCGTGCTGCTGAAGCTTCTCACCGGCTTCGCGGGCGGCAGCGGCGTCACCGCGGTCGGCGAGTCCGCCAAGCCAGGAGATTGTCTGATCCGTACTGCGCGAGTTCGCTGTCAGCTCGACGACCCAGGAGAGCGCGAGCTCATCTTTGGCTTCGGCCAGTCGTGTCAGCTGGTCGACTACTTCATCCTTCTGGCCGAAAGCCTCCGACAACTCGACCAGGTTCGCATAGGCGTCCTCGTCCCTAGCCTCGACTGCGCGCTGATACCAGCGCAAGGCTTCCTGGTACTGCTCGGCTCGTTCCATCAGATCGCCCGCGAGCCAGGCAGTGCCTTCGATGCCCGCGGCGTCGGCACGCAGATGCAGCTGGAACGAGTATCGAAAGAGACCGCGGTTTCGGGCTTCCCAGGCCAGCCCGACAAGATCATTCACCTCTGCATGTTCGGGAAGCGCACTCCAGAGCGAAGCCGCAGCAGGCCCGGTCGCCCGACTCGACCGTCCGTGGTGATCGAGATAGTCGGCAAGACGAAAATGGGGTTCCGCGTGAACTGCCTGACCGGGACGGGGGCGCACCAGGCTGAGAGGACTGGTCGCACCGCGGCAGGGCTGTTGAAGCACGGAGAGGGTTTGGTCGAACCAACCCTCCCTCAGAGCAGACCATTCGTCATCGGTGAGATAGCCGACGGCAGCCAGTTCCAACAGCGTACGAGGCAGTGCTCCACTGCATCCGATCCGGCGGGCATCCATTGCTGCATGGATCACGGCCTGCGCGGGGGCCGGGGCAGTCGTATAGCGCTCCATGAGTGCGAAAGCAGCAGAGAGGTACTGGACAATCCGTCCGTCGCCGACTCGGTGAAGTGCCTCTGCCAACCGCCGGTCCTCGTATGCTGCTCTGCGCGCTTCCAGCAGAGCTGGCTCATCGAACGAACGGGGGACGAGGACACTGTGGCCGGCAAGCAGCAGGCGGGCTTCTCGGTGCCCATCCGGTGCGCCCGAAGCGGGCGGCAGGGTAAGCCTTTCCCAGTGCTCCGGCCAGGCTGTTCCCAAGACCACGACCGGGCCCCGGGCGGGATCCTTGAGTAGCTCCCTCAGCGCCGCGGCCACCTGCTCGCCCAGCTGAGGCGACGCCAGGTAGGGCTCGATTTCGTCGAACCAGACCACCGTCCGCGGCCCGACGGACAGCACGCCATTTAGGAGTGCCTCCGCTGGGCTTGGAGCAATCGGATACCAGAGTCGCCAGTCGCCCGGTAGCGCCTGGATAGCCTCCCAGCATGCTCGTGTCTTGCCCGTGGAGGAGTCGCCAACAAGTACAATCAGAGCGCTCTGTTCGGCGGTGGCCCGTGCGACGAGCTGGCCCACCCGCATGTCGTGTTCCCGGCTGATGTAGGCCGGCAGCGGGGACAGCCGGTCACCGGGTTCCCTCTCTTCGGCCTCGATGACGCGGTGCACCTCCAGAGCGAACGGATCGGTGAAGTCCCGGATCGGGGAGCCCACCACGGTATGGGTGTGCTGCGTGGCGGGATCCGGACCGTCTGCGCAGAACCCCTCTGCCGTCGCCCGCCCGAAGAAGCGGTCAACCAAGGCACGTTGTGGCAAGAGCAGGTCCGAGAGCTGCTGCCGGCCCCAGAGTTCAATGTCGAGTGGATGATAGTCCGTACGCAGTTGATGGAGCCGATCCTCCACCGCAGTGTCACCGGTATAGGCAGTGGTGACCAGCACGAAGCGAGTGGCGTCGAAGGGGCGGGTTCCTTCGACATACATCCGAACCGCATCTGAGAGGGCATCGGCGGTGAAACTCTGCCAGCGCTTGGCCTGATAGACGGTCAGGCTGCCATCGTCGAAGTACCCCACGACATCGATGCCGTGCTGCTTCTGCCCGTTCCTGCCGTACAACCTGGACCGGACCGCACCCTCAACTTCACGGGCCAGCGCCACGATCAGATGCTCGAGGCTCTCCCAGGACAACTGCTCTACCTGAAGGAGCAGCGGGGCTGTCACCGTGAGCGGCGGAGGAAGATCTCGAGGTGGATCCACAAGCCTGTGACCAGCATCGATCTCTTCCCAGAGTTGTTCCACGTCCTCTTCCCCCGAGTCGGCTGCGGGAATCGGCTCGGGGGGATCGTGCTGCGGGTTCGTCGTCATGCGGTCATGATGCATTCCGCCACTGACAATGGGACCAGATCCACGATCGGACGGCCCTGATAGCCGGGCTCTGGCATGACGAGGACTTCGCTGACTGGGACCCGCGCGACGGGCGCCCCGGCCGCTCACCCGCCCAGCTCGCCACCGTCTGCGTGCTGCAGTTCCTGCTCGGCCTGTCGGACCGGCAGGCAGGCAGCCGAAGCTGTTCGTTGCCGCATCGACTTCAACCCGGTCCGCCTGGGCAAGAACCCCACCCGGCCCAAGACCCGGATCCTCGCCGCTGGCGACGACGCCTGCCGGCTGCTGGAACGCCTCCACCGGAACGGCCCGCAGGCCGGGGCCCTGCGACAGATCGTCGTGCACACCCGTGGCACAGCACCTGAACGTTGCTGTCTATGTCCTCGCCACCGAGGGACAGCGGGCGCACATGGCCCAGGTACACCCCGTCCCCAGGGAAGTTCGCCCAAGCACCAGTCACACCAGGCCGAGCCTCGTTCCCTGGTCTCGCCGGCAGAGCCATGCCAGGGCATCAAACCGCATCGCACGTCGCCTACCGCCTGAGCGGCCTGCCCGAACCGAGGAACGGTCCTGGTGTGCTTGGTCCTGAACCCCGCATCATCCGCGCTGAGTTACTGCCTCACCGCATTCAACGCGAGGGGGCAGCGGGCGCGGGCCCGGTCTCCGCAGGTAGACGGTCGGGAGTGTGCACAATCGGCTCCGAGGGGGTGCCGAGGCTGTTTGGCGGTGGGGCCGGGCGGAGCCGGTAGGGACGACTATGCCATGTCCAGCCACGCTTGAGGATCAAGGAACACAGGCCCAACGTATCCAGGGGCAGCGATCCGGCTGCGGCTCGGACCTGTGGCCAGGAGAGTTCTCCCTGCGCCTCGAGGGCGGCGGCCAGTGTGGTCTCCAGACGCGGGTCGACCGTGCGTTGTTCGAGGAGTCTGCGGGTGCGGTTGCCATCCGTGGCCACGAGGCCCCAGCCGCGGTTCCGGCAGAACTCCACGGCGGCTCGGTACTTGGCGACATTGACGACCATCGCCATTTCGTAGACTGGTTTAACCTCGATGAGGATGCAGCGACCGTCCACGGTCGCAGCCAGGAGATCCGGGTAGTAGGTGCGCTGTTGCCCGGCGAACTGGTAGCTGATGGCCAAGGGCTGTTCCTGGTAGTACGCGATCTGCGGTGCGAAGCTGAGCAGTTGGATCACTCGCAGCTCCGTCTCCGACTCGTACGACACATCGCGGTCCAGCTTCGGGCAGTGCCATACCCCGAAGCGTCCTCGGTCGACGTTCTCCGTCTCTCGGAGAGCTTCCAATTCTGCATGTGGCGGGGCCGGTTCGGGGTCGCCGAACCAGTTGACTTCGTCGGCCAGTGCCGCCCAACGTCGGGTGGCACGTTCGATGCGCCCCTGTCGTGCCGCTTCGCGACGGGCAGTCTCGTGCCGCAGGATGCGTATCGTCGACGCCTCTGCGGCCAGGTTGTCCGCACGCACCTTGTCGGCGCCGGCCAGCCGTGCCAGAAGGGGTATCGCCTGCCGAGGCGCTACCGAGGACAGCAGCACGTCCGACAGGTCGAGTAACCGTTCCGCGGCCGAGGGACCCGCCTCGGACGGAACGCGCTCCACACAGCTCAACTCGGCCAGTACCTGTCGGAGCTTTCGGGAAGCCGGGGCGTCGGAGTTCGCCAGGCGGCGGATCGCCCTCGTCTGCAGCTGGCGAACCCGCTCCCGCGAGATGCCGAGGGCCTCGGCCACCTTCTCCAGGGTCTGGGCCGGTCGATCGTCAAGGCCCAGGCGGCAGGAGAGGACCTCCTGGTCCCGCTCAGCAGGCATCTCGCCCACGGCCGCGGCGACCAGCTCCCTCAGGACGAGCACCGTGTCGGCATCGCGTTCGGCGATCAGCGGCCAGTCGGCCGTCAGGCGCACGGCACCGGGGCACACGCATTCGAGCAGCCAGTGGTCCAGCAGCAGTGTTTCACCGTCGTGCCACAGCCGCCGGGCCGCTGTCCGCCGTACGGACACGGCTGTAGCCGCTAAGTCGTGAACCACTTGTCGGGCGAGGAAAACCTCGCGCCGTTCGGGACGCAGCACATGGCCGGTCACGTGCTCCCAGTCCGCCAGCACCTCGGCCGTCACGCCCGCCGCGGTAGCCGCCGAAGGCTCGGTCGAGGAATCCTTGCTGTGGCGCGCACGACGTTCACGGCGACGCCGCTCGGCACCCACGTCCTGCCATGCGTAGCCCGGCTCCGCGGCCAGCCGAGCTCTCAGCCACTCCAGCGGATCATCGACGGCCGAGCCGGACTGCGGAACGAACTGGTCCAGACGCGCGTGGACACCGCCCGCCGTACGGCCATGCCGCTCAGCAAGCTCGGACAGAGCCAGCCCTTCGCGCACACCTTCGACAAGCTGAGCCTCCTCCTGTTCACTCCAGGCACGGCCACGCCTTGATCCGGGCGCCTCATCCTGCACGCTCTCTCCCCCACAGTTCCGGCCGACTGTGGGGGCAGTATGCCCCCTGGTACCGACAACCCTCCGCTACGGGCCCCTGGGCTTCCGCGGCCGACCTGGCTGAGCGCCGGTATCAGCCGAATCAGCCTTCCTAACGACAGGTCACGTCGGATCGCTGTGGACCGCTGCCATCCTTTCAAGGCGTCTGGCAGGCATACCAATTGTTCCGGCTTCCTTTCCACCGCACCCATCGTGCGGTGAGCACACAGCCCCCATGAGCGGGGGCGTGGCCGTAGCTGTTCGACCAGGTGGAAGACCTCCCGAGCCACATTCCCCTGCAGGCAGCGGATGATCTCGCGCCGTGTCTTCCCTTGCCCGTCCGCCGAACACGGAGGCCCCCGTCGGCACCATCAGACGGGGCTCCTCAAATCACACGCGCTGTCACACGCGTGTCACCGACACCGTGGACGCACCTGGACTACAAGGCCCCACCTGCGTGAACGGCCCCAACCCAGACCACATGACCCCCAGAAGACACTTTCGCCTACCTGTGCCATGTGGTACCCAGTGAGGGACCCAAGATCAGGACAGGGGCGTCTTCTGGCCCGTCAAAGCGGTATTGCAGGGTGCTCTTCGGTGTCTCACTCACTCGCCTGACCCTCTCATCTGTCACCTGCAGAGCTACCGGCAGGGCCAGAAAGTCTGGGGCGACGCCGGCATGGACGCCATGTGGAGCGCCTCCACGATCAAGGTCATCGGGTCCGGAATCGACGACCCGGACTTCGCCGACAAGCTCAGCCGTCTGATCGGCGATCACGACGTCGAGACCACTTCCACCTCGACCTCCGAGTCCGGCAAGTCCACGTCCGTCAGCATGCGGCAGGAACGCATCCTGGCCGCCGACGCCATCCGGGCCCTGCCCAAGGGCACCGCGCTCTGCTTCGCCACCGGCATGCGCGCGGCCATGCTCGACCTGCGCCCCTGGTATCTCGAGCCCGGCGCCGACTCGCTCTCCGCCGCCTCCGCCCGGGCGTCCAAGGACATCACCGAACGCGCCGTGGCCAAGGCTGCCCCGAAACAGTCCGACTTCGGCAAGGCCGCATGAGTGCGACACCACGACGCGCTCGCCCTTCAGCCCGCTGGCAGTGCCGAGCCTGATCCGGTGGTGCAGAGGTCACGGCGAGCCTCGAACGCCGCGTTGATCGGCCGTGCTTGGCGAAGTCGCGCACCGACTACGGCCAGCAAGACGATCCACCACACCTGGAACCGCCCATGCCACAGATCCACGACGTCCCCGACGACTGGACCCCCGCTCACCGTTGCTGTCTGGAATGCGGCAACAGCAACCCCGACGTCACGCTGCGGGCCATCACCCACCCCGCAACGAACCAACAGGCTCTCGCCTGCACCCGGCATATCTCGGAGGTGTCCGCCGTCCTCGATTCCTTTGCATCCGCGCCAGGAGCACCGGCCGAGCAAGCGTCGGCGCCACTGCCCTCGCCGCCGGGTTCGCCCGGCCAGTCAAGACATCGCTGACCGCCCCCGCCCCTGGGAGACGCACTGCACACCTACGAACCCATCGATCTGCAGGACATGGAGCCGCACGAAGCCGTGGACGCGGTCGCCGCCGACCTGCGCGACCACCCGATCCCCGGCGACCGGCATGGCTTGTTCACCGCGAGCCGCCACATCGAGCTGCTGTGCGCCCTCGCCGGCCGGCTGGCAGGCGACGCCGAGTACCTCTACAACCACGACAGCGCAGGCGGGCCGGCCACGCCATCGGCCGAGAACCAGAGCCGGACGGCGGCGCATGTGGGGCGCGCCATCGCCCACTACACCCAGGCCCTCGCCCCGCTCGTCGCGCTCGCGCAGCCCGGGTCACAGGCCATGCTCCAACAGCAGCTCGACGCGATCGACCTGAACAGCCGCCTGCGTGTCCACCTCGACGACGCCGGTCGGGCCCTGGCCGAAGCCCGCGTCTGCCTTCGCCTGCGCCGTTCCACGACACCCGCCGCGACCGCCACCGTGCCCGTGTCAGCCCCGACCGGACGGCGCCGCTCATGAGCACGCTGCCCGCCGAACCCCTGCTGTTCGACGTGCCCACGCCCGTCGAGCGGCTGCTCCACCTCGCTGGCCAGTACACCCGGCACAACGACGCGCTCGACCTCCACCTTCGCGCTGCCACCGAGCCCGAGCCGCAGGCCCATGCCGCCTCCGCTCAGCGACCGGCGGCCGACACCCGCATGGCCGCCCGAGCCATCCACGGTCAACGGCTATACGAAAGCACCGAGTTGGCGGAGACAGTTGTGCGGCTGAAGCAGCTCGCCTTTCTCAGCGCCGCATCAGCGGACCACGGCGTACAGGTGGCGCGTGAACTGACCGCCCTAGCTCCCGAGACCACGGTGAGTTGCGCAGTGAGTCTCGCCTCAGAGACACGGCGCCGTCGCGGGGCGAGCGCCATCGCGCCAGATGTGCGGCTCACTTCCGACCAGCGCTCCGCCCTGGTGCAGATCGCCTCCGGCCACGTCGTGGCCAGCAGCTCCCTGGGACGGGAGTTCACGCGCTCCCGCGATCCCAAGGTCTTGATGAGCACCCTGCGGACGCTGGTGTCGAAGGGCTTGGCCGAACGCACTCCGAATTCCGCGCTGCCCGCCTACCGCGGTGGCCCGCCCCAGGACCGCGTACGCCTCACACCCGCCGGCGTCACCGTCCTCGCCGCCGGCATCGGCCTACCTGCGGCCGGGCCAGACACCGCTCTGGGCGCGACGCCCTGCCCGATACCCGCCGCCTCACAGGCCGCCACCCGAAGCCGCTGAACCGCCGCCCACAGGAGTCACCCATCCCCACGCCCCCACTCGACCTGCACGAACAAGTCCGCCAGCTTCGCCAGTTGGCCCAGGACTTCGAAGCCCTCCGCGCCCGCGTACGCGACGTCTCCTACACCCCTGGCGCAGACGCGCTGCGCCGCATCAGCCCTCTCCTGCTCACAGCACAGGACCTCACGGCCACCGCCCTGGTGCGTCTGACCGCGCTCGACAACAGTGCGTACGCCAACATCGCCGGCAGCCGCGCCAGCCTGGAGTTGCTGGCCTCGGTCGTGTCCTCTTCGTCGCTAGCCGGCACCGACCTCGCCCACGCGCTGCTCGCCAACCCCTACGAGGACCAGCAGACGGTTGTATGAGAGTTCCCAACGCGGACTGGGCGTCACACGCGTAGCCACCGACGACGGCGCACGCGTGTCCATCGCCACCTATCGGGCCCTGGCCAAGCACCGGATGGTCACCGCCGACACCAGCACCTCGCTGTACCACGGCCAGAAGATCACCGTCACCGAGCAGGGCCAGCGAGCCCTGGCCAAGCCACGCCCGCACGCCGCGCTGACCGCCGCCGCGACCGCCCCGCCCAAGGTCGCGGTGAGACAGGGGGTACGCCGGTGAACCCGTACACGCACGACGCCCGGGTCATGGTCTCGCCTCGGTACATGGCAGGCGCCGGAGACCGGATCGCCGACGTGATCGGCCCCCTCATCCACCTCTTCGGCTGGCGCCACGAGCACGACGCCGCCTCCGGGCACGTCAAAATCGACAGCCCCGACGGCAGCATGTTCCTCGACTTCAACCCGCTGCACCCGCTCGGTCGGTGGGTCACCGTTGCCCACCATGAGCCGTTCTGGGAAGTGATGTTCAGCAGGCAGGCGCCCCTGGAGGCGGTCGCCGCCGTCACCCAGGCACTGCCTCAGCTGCTCGGCGATGCCCGACACGCCGAGAAGACCCCGATCACAGACATGCCCCTGGAGCAGCTCGCCGAGCTGAACAACTGGTCCGCCGACGGCGGCATTCTCACCTCACCCGACCTGTACTGCAGCCTGCGGCACACGCCCGGCGAGGACATCCCCTGGCAGGTCGAGCACCTCTACTACGAAAACGAGCCGCTGGCCACCTTCACACAGGACACCCCCGAGGCGCTCGTCCGCAACTTCTTCGCCCACCTGGCCACGCCCTTGGCCGTGGAGCGGGCCTACGCCGATGTCCCCCTCAGCACACGGCACGCGGACAGCGCCCTGACCACCCCTGTCCGCGGCGCCTCGGTGAACCCGCACGTCCATCATGCCCTCACCCACCTGGACCGCGCCTCTGCACGCCGCCGCTGACGCCGCCCCGAAACGGAACCCCCTGCCCCAGAACATCGCGTCCACCGCCCCAGCCGAACAACTCCTGCTCCTGGGTGCCGACTTCACCCGGTACAACGACGCCCTTCTGCGACACCGGATCAACGGTCCCAGCCCCTCGACATTCCTCACCGCCCAGGCCGCCGCCGCCCAGCACCTGGCCCGGGCGGCGCTGGACATCGTGGACACCCTCAACGCCCAGCGGATGTACCACAGCCCCGTGATCCGCTCCGTGTACGCACGCGTGCGTCAGCTCGCTCACCTGGCCACGGACACCGCCGATCACCTTCTGGACGCCGCCGAAATCCTCGACAACACGCGCACCGGGCTCCCCGTCGAGATCGATGACTCGCTCCTGGTCGTGCTGACCGGCCAGCAGGCCCTCGGGGAGGCCGGCAGCCGCCTCACGCTCGTCAGAGATCTGACCGCGCTCGGGGCCGACGACGCACTCACGGCCGCCGAGGCGTACGTCGCCGAGCGGCTTCGCCGGGGCTTTTCGCTCCCTCACCAGCCACCCGTCCTCACCGCGGCCCAGAACGCCGCTCTGCGCGCCGTCGCACGCGGCGAGGTGACGATTGCCGACAACAGACCCTACGTCCGCGCCGACGACCTGCGCGTGACGATCAGCACCGTGCGCGCCCTGGAGGCCCGCGGCCTCGTGGCCCGCGAGGAGTGCCCGCTGTGGCTCACCGACGAGCGGGTCCACCTCACCCCTGGCGTTGTTCACGAGATTGAGCAGCGCTTGTTCACGACTTTGGAAGGCGTCCGGTGAGGGCGCTGTTCGAACTCCGCAGTGACCTCATGAACCTGCTGACGTGCCGTCGTTCTCGTGGTGTCTGGGGCCAACCGTTGCGGGGTGTCCCGGGCGCCAGGACGAGACCCGGGCGCCCGGGAGCGTCATCATCAGCAGGGGGCATTCCCGAGCACGTCGACGGCGTTGCACTCGAGCGTGACGGGGACATCCACGTACTGAACGTTGACGGGGAGGACCGAGATCCCCTGGGAGTTGACGACGTTGCCGAAGCCCGGGTCGGGGTCAGCCGCGGCGGCAGTCGCGCCTCCGAGAACGGCTGTGGCAGCTAGGGCCACGGCTGTGAGAACGGTGCGTATGCGCATAGCGCACTCCTCTGCGTTAGAAGGATCAATCGCATCAGGAGATGACCGCTTTGCGATCCGCTGAACCGACCCGAGTTCAAGATCACCCGTTCCAGTGCGCACGTGCCCCGCACCGCTGCGGGCTGTACGCCCGACGTCGTAGCTGTTCGATTCGCCAGCCCGGTGGCGGCGCCTTCCAAAGTCGTGAACAAGCGCTGCTCAATCTCGTGAACAACGCCATCACCCCCGACGGCTGCCGTGATCTCGCCGCCTCCTTCGGCCGACCCAAGCTCCTCGCACCCACCACGGCGCGACCCGCAGCGGCCCTGCCCCAGGCCACCGCCGGCCGCACCCGCTGACCCCCGCACCCGATCCTCGGGAGACCCCACGCCAACCGACGCCCCGTCCCGCACGACATCGCCCTCGCGCTGCCCGCCCAGGTCCAACGGACGCCACGCCCCGCGACGTCGTCGTCCACTTCACCCTGCGCTGTCTGGCCGCCCCGCGCTACGACCACCGGTCTTCCGGCGGCCCCGCGAACGGCATCGCCCAGTCACTGCGCACACGCCTCTACGGGCTGCCGGACGATCCCGGCCCCGTGCCGACCTCGCTCGACGAACTCTTCCAGTGAGGGACCGCCACACGCGACGGCGGACAGCACCCGCGAACTCGCCGACGGCCTGGACGACATCCACCCCGCCTTCGGCAACCGCCCCTCCTCTTCAGCAGAACCCCAGTCACACGTCGCAGCGCGAGCCCGGCTTCAGCGGCCGAGCGCCACCGCTGACCTGAAGCGACAGCACACCTACCGAGAAAGACACCATCCTGGTGACCACCGCCCCCCTCAACACGCTCCTCACCCAACAACGGTGCGCGCTGGGCGTGTTCATCCCTGCTGGCCTGCACCGGTCGGACACCCAACGCCGACAACTCGGCCGTCTCGCGGAAGCCGGGGCTGACCTGTTCGAGGTCGGTCTGGCCACCGCGGACGCGGTACTCGATGGTCCCGTCATCCAGGCCGCCTACCACCGCGCCCTGTCACACGGGAACGTCCTGGACCGCACCCTCCGTGCCATCGAGCACGCCGCGTCTCTGCGGCCGACCGTGGTCATGACCTACTGGGACCCCGTCCGTCGCCACGGCCCCGAACGCCTGGCCCGCCGGGTCACCGACGCAGGCGCCACGGGTATCATGGTCGTCGACCTGCCCGGTAACGAGACACTCCGGTGGCACGACACTGCGCGGGACGCGGGCCTGGACACCCCGCACCTCATCTCGCGCACCACACCCGACGCCAGCCTTCCGGCCGCGGTCGAGCGTACGTCCGGCTGGCTCTACGTACCCGCCAGCACGACCCTCACCGGCTACCAGGGCCCCCTCGACATCCCCGGGCTCGCCGACTTCGTCCAGCGCCTGCGCAGGACGAGCCCGCTGCCCGTGGTCTCGGGGGTGGGGATCTCCACCCCCGCCCTCGCAGCCCGTGTTGCCCCGCTGGTGGACGCCGTCGTCATCGGTACCCCCATCGTCCGCGCACTGATGGCTGGCCCCGGTCTGGCCTCCGATGTGACGGCCGCGTTCGCTCAGACCCTGCACGCAAGCTCGCTCGGGCAACACCATGGCTGACCGCCCCGGCCTGCCCGAGATCCTCGACCTGATCGAGGCCGACGCCCGCGACCTGCACCGGGCCCTGCGCACCAACACCATCGGTCACGTGCAGGCGCTGACGGCCAGGATCACTGACGCCCAGACGCTCTCCCACACTGCTCTACAGCTGTTCGTCAACCTCACACAGCAGCCTCTGCGCTCCGCGCCCGCACACCTGCTGCTCCTCGACCGCGTCGCGCACATCGCCAAAGCCGCCCAGGACGCGGGCGCCGAACTCAGCTCGGCGCTTACCCGCGCCATGGAGAACCAGCGCCGTCGAGCCCACGCCACACACGAGCCGCTCGTCCTTCTCCGTCCCTCGCCCCAGCAGTACGTCGAGTCAGCCACCGATCTGCTCGATGCCATCCCCGCTCTGTGTCAGGCCATCCAGCGCGACTCGCTCACGACGTTCAACATGCCTGCGAGCGAGTCCCGTTGATGTCCGACATTCGTACCCGTCACACCCAGGACTGCCCATTTCCAATCAGCCTCAGTTCCGCGCCCTCTCCCTGGGCGCGGGTCTGTACCGAGTGCAGCGTGTTGCATGCAGTCTGCGGCGGTACGGCATGGTTCTGTTCCGGTCCATGAGCGATCAACTGCGGGGGCTCAGCTCCCGCTCCGGGGTCTGGTTTCTGCGCCGCTGCGAGCCCGACCGGGTGGTGCCGTGGTACGCCTCCGACCCGGTGCTGGCTGAACGGGGCTGCATCGAACACGACCCGGTCACCGGCCTGATCCTCCTGCGCGGCAAACACTGGAAGGGCGTCCGCCACCCCGACGGCACCCCTCGCGCCGAAGGGGAACAGCGAACCGACCCCTGGGTGGTCACCACCCCCGGTCGTCACCGCCGTCACCGTGCTCCAACGTCTCCACGACGCGCGACTGCTGTTCCCCAACACCCTCCTCGTCAACGGGAAATCCGAGGCTGGACACCTGCGGGAACGCGTCGGCCGAGCCCGCAACGACTCCGGCTGCAACAAGGACATCACCGAACTGATCGACTGGATCAACGACTACTGCGCGGCCCGGCACCGCGACGACGCGATTCCCGCCGACCCCACCAATCCGAAGATCGCCCTCAGCCGCCTGCGCCGCACGCTCGCCTGGTTCATCACCCGTCGCCCCCGCGGCCTGGTTGCCGCCGCGATCCAGTACGGCCACGTCCGCGTCAACATGACCCTGGGTTACTCCGGCAACTACGCCTCCGGCTTCCCCGACGACCTGGCCTTCGAGGAATGGCTCGCCCGTCTCGAATCTCTCGCCGAAGCCCACGACCAGCTCCAGGCCGGCGAGCACGTCAGCGGCCCCGCCGCCGACACCTACCGCCACCGCGTCGCCGCCTCCGCCAAGTTCGCCGGCCGCATCCTGCGCACCACCCGTGAAGCCCACACCCTGCTCACCAACCCCGACCTTCAGATCTTCCCCGGCCAGGGCATGACCTGCGTTCTCGACCCCGCCCGCGCCGCCTGCCGGCTGAGTACTGACGAACGCAGCAGTCGCCGCACCCCCGACATCGACGACTGCAGACCCTCGTGCGTGAACATCGCCCGGACCGACCGCGACATCGACTTCCTGTGCGCGCGTCGACACCCTGCAGGCCATCGTCGACGACCCGCTCGCCCCACCCATCCGCCACGCACGCGAACAACACGAACTCGCCCGACTCCAGCAGGCCATCGCCAATCACCAGGGGCCCCGGCCATAAGCACCCACCGCACAGTCGAACGCGACGCCATCCAAGCGGCAATGCAACGCCTCCTGGCCGGCACGCCGACCCGCTCCACCGGCGCCCTGACCGTCGTCCAGCTCGCCGCCGAGGCCGGAGTCAAACGCTGGGTCCTCACCCACAAACACCCCGACCTCCGCATGGAATTTGAAGCAGCCCGGGAATCCGTGAACGGAATTCCCGCCGCATTCCAAACCCTCCAGGCCAAAGTCGACGATCTCGAAGCCGCACACAAACGGCTACGCCAGCACAACAGCGAACTGACCGAACGAAACGAGATCTATGCCCAAGTCATCCACGCTCTCACGACCGAACTCGCCCAACTCCGCAGAGCCCAGACACTCCCTCCCAACGTCCGGCGGCTCCCTACCGACACCACCGAATCGCCCCGCACCTGAGTCTCCGGCGCTCCGCGCCGAAGGAGCCGAGACGTGGGTACTCCGCGTTGCTCAGCCGACCGGTCCCCTCACCATGAGAGGCCGTACCGCCGGTTCAAGCAGCGACAGTGTCCGCTGCTGCGCATCGAGGCCGACGCGGATGCCGACCGGCATCGGCAGATTCGGGCCGGCATGTCCGAACTCGACGTTGCCCAGGACGGGGATGTCGCGGTCGCCGAGGACGTCGAGAACCAGCTCGGGGAGGGTCGGGGACGTGTCGGGCGAGTCGAGTCCGTCGATCGCGTGCGGGACGCCCACGACCATGCCGGAGATCCGGTCGAGGATGCCGGAGTGCCGCAGTACCTGCAGATAGCTCCACACATGCGATGCCTGGCCGCCCGCCTCCTCCCAGAAGAGCACCGCGCCGTCGAACCGTTCGAGCGGCAGCGCGAAACGTGTTGCCTGCGCCAGCGCGATGCGATTGAGCAGCCCGCCGATCAGCCGGCCTTCGGTGCGACCGGCACGCCAGCACTCCCACGACGGGGTGGCTGGCAGCGCACCGATCGCCTCGCCGCCGGTCAGCAGCGTCGAGTAGAGCTTTTCAAGTTCCGCTCTGCGTGCTGCTGACGCGGCCTGCCAGTGCCCGCCGAGTCCGAGGGTGGCCACGTCGGCATGGAATCCGACCAGACCCGTGCGCGCATAGAGCACCAGATGCAGCAGTGAGATGTCGCTGTAGCCGAGGATCGGCTTGGGGTCGGCCGCGATCGCCTCAACGTCGATCAGGTCGAGGTAACCGAGCGCCGTCTGGCCGCCGTCATGCGCGATGATCGCGCGCACCTCAGGATCACGCAGTAGTCCATTGAACTCCTCTGCGATCTCCGCCGGCCGCGTCGCGCTCCACCAGTGGTGCCGCCCTGCTTCGAGGAGCGGTGCCCGACGCACGCGGAATCCCATCCGCTCGATCACGACCACCGCCTGCTCGAGGTCAGGCTCGTAAGCAGCGTGGAGCGGCCCGGACAGCGATGCGATAACGACGAGATCTCCGGGCCTCAGGGCACGAGGGCGAAGCAGTTGAGGCAGTGCAGAACCGGTCACCGACGCAGTGTCCCAACACTCGCAACGTCACGCTACACATTTACCGATCGGCTCCCTCCCAGGTTGGAAAAGGCTCCGTGGAACGGAATTCCCGTGACTTTCCAAACCCTCCAGGCGAAATTCGACGACCTCGAAGCCGCACACAAACGACTACGCCAGCACAACACCGAATTCACCGAACGAAACGAGATCTATGCCCAAGTCGTCCACGCTCTCACGACCGAACTCGCCCACCTCCGCAGAGCCCAGACACCCCCTCCCAACGTCCAGCGGCTCCCTACCGACACCACCGCATCGCCCCGCACCTGAGTCTCCGGCGCTCCGCGCCGAAGGAGCCAAGAGGTGGATACAACAGCCCCGAATAGGTGACAGAGGCGCGGGAGTCCAATCCAGCACCCTCCTCGCCCTGTCCGCCCCAGGAGCCCTTCCCAAGGTCGACTACGCGATATTCGCCGACACCGGCTGGGAACCAGCAGCCGTCTACACCCACCTGAACCGCCTCGAACGAGAAATCGCCGCACCCGCAGTCGAACCGGTGCAAGACGACTTCGGACTGGCTTCTTGAGGCGGATCATCCTCGACCTGTTCGCCGGCCCCGGCGGCTGGAGCCACGCCCTCACCGTCCTCGGCGAGCGGGACATCGGCCTGGAGTGGGACGAGTGGGCTTGCAAGACCCGTGCCAGGGCCGGGCAGTTGACGATCCGGACCGATGTTGCCCGCTATCCGGCGTGGATCTTCTCCGGCCGGATCCTCGGGCTGATCGCCTCCCCTCCATGTCAGGCGTGGTCGATGGCGGGCAAGCGCCTCGGTCTGGTCGACCAGCCGCTCGTCCACCAGGCCGTCGCCGACCTCGCCGCCGGCCGCGACACCCGTGAGCAGCTGCTCGGCGCGTGCGCGGACGAACGGTCTCTTCTCGCGGCCGAGCCCATGCGCTACCTGCACGCGCTGAACCTGGTGGGCGAGCCCGAGTGGGTGGTCATGGAGGAAGTCCCCGACGTCCTTCCGCTGTGGCGGCAGTACGCGGCCATCCTGCGGACCTGGGGCTTCTCCGCCTGGACCGGGATCCTCAATGCCGCCGACTACAGCGTCCCGCAGACCCGGAAGCGCGCGATCCTACTCGCTTCCCGCGTACGCACCGCCGAACCCTCGCCTCCGACCCATGCGAAGGCCGCCGAGCCGGAGTCGCTGTTCGGCCCCGGCCGCGCCCGCTGGGTGTCCATGGCCGAGGCCCTGGGCTGGGGCGCCACTGACCGTCCCGTGCCCACCGTGTGCGCCGGGGGCGGTCCAGGAGGCGGCCCTGAACCCTGCCCCTCCGGCTCACGCAAGACCCTGACCGACGCCGGCGCCCGCGGCACCTGGGCACCCCACCCCGACTCCGAACTCGTCCTGGCCTCCCGCAGGGAGGGCTCCGGCTGGGCCGCCCGGCACGGCGCCCGCGAGAACCGCCCCGCAGATACTCCGACCCCCACGTTCACCGCCGAGGCGCACCGCTGGTCATGGTCACTACGCAGCAACAACCAGTCCAACGCCACCGTGCGCCGTGCCGACGAGCCCGCCGACACGCTGTTCTTCGGCCACCGCGCCAACGAGTGCACCTGGATCGCCGACACCGCCTCCGGTCTTCCGGACGGCGAGCACCGATCGGCGCCCGCCCCGATCAAGATCACTGCCCGGGAAGCGGGCGTGCTGCAAAGCTTTCCCGCCGACTATCCGTGGCAGGGCAACAAGGGCCAGATGTTCTCGCAGATCGGCAACGCCGTCCCCCCGCGCCTCGCAGCACACCTGCTCGCCCCGCACCTCAACAAGCCCTTCAACCCTGCTGACTTCGCCCTCGCCGCCTGATGACCCACACCCCCGAACCGGACGAGGACGACGACCTCGACCTCGCACCGGCACCGAAGCCCGTGCACTACGCCGAGCAGGCCCTGCTCGGCGCCCTCCTCCTCGAACCTGCGCGTCTGGCGGACACCGAGCCGCTGATCGCCCACCACTTCGACAGCCACACCCACGCCGCGCTGTTCACCGCGATCCGCACGCTCCCGCCGCCCGACCCCGACGACCACGCCAAGGACACCGCCTGGCTCAACGCGGTGCTGGACCACGCGCGTCCCCACGCTCCCGGCCTGAACGCCTCCTACCTCCACGCCCTCATCCAGTTCTGCCCGCAACCGAAGCACGCTGCGGCCTACGCCAGGATGATCCGCGCCGACAACGCCCGCCGGATCCTGCGCGCCCACGCCGAACGCCTCGCTTCCGCCGCGACCGACCCGGGCCTGCCCAACCGCGCAGCCACGACGCTCGGCCTGGCCGACGACATCGGCCGTGTCCTGGACTCCCTCGCCGAACAGTTCGCCCCGCACCCCGGCTCCTTCCCCCGCACGACATTCCCCCCGGATGTGCCACGGCAGGCCGACGAGGAGGACCTGGACGAAGAACGCCTCCTCCTGGCGACCGCCACCGCCTATCCGGCGGAGGTCCAGCAGATGCGGTGGCTGGTCACGGACGACTTCCTGCTGCCGCTGCACGCCGCGCTCTGGCAGTCCATCACGGCGCTGACCCACCGCGGCGACATGGTCGACCCGGTCACCGTCCTCGGCGAGGCCCAGCACCGCGGACTGCTCACCGACTCCCTCACCCCCAAAGACCTGATGGCCCTGGTCTCCACGCCCGCCGGCTCCCCCGAGCACTGGGGCGAGAAGATCCTGAAACGCGCCCTCCTCGCCCGCGCCCAGACGGTCGCCGCACGGATCACCGCCTACACCGACGACCCCGCCAACACCCCCCACCAGCTCATCACCGGCAGCCGCCGCGCCCTGGCCGACCTCAACGCCCTTCGCACCCGCTGGAACCGCGCCACCGCACCCACCCCCGCACCCTCCGCCAGTACCCCCGCGCGGTCGGCGCCGCGTCCCCAGGCCGGACCGCCACACCGGCCGACCGTCACCGCCGCGCGCACCCACCGATGACCTCAACCACCGGGCCGGGCCGGCCTCCACGGCCGGGCCCGGACTCGAAGCAAGCCCGACTCCATCTCCGCCAGCAACAACAACACAATGTCCACGTCCTGCCGATCGGTACGGGGGCCGGAGGACCGTGCTCCCGCTGCTCTGCACACAAATGAACCCAGACCCCCGGTCCCCGCTGAACGCCTCCTCCTGGCCGATCACCCGGCGAAGGGCTTCCGGGAGCGCGATGCTCGCCTTGACGGCTGTCGCCTGCGGCACTGCCCGGCTGGGTGGCTGCACTTCCTCGATGACGCCGCAGACGGAAGCAGCCTGGTCGCCGGTGCGTCATCGGCCCGCTGCCGGGTCTCGGCACGCGTTTGCCGTTGACCGGCTCTAACCGGCTCTCTCAGCCGGAGAGCACGGAAACCCGGCGAGCAACGGACACTTCGGATACCGCCGCAGGTGCCGCGGGGCTACGCTCAGGAGAGCAAGTGCGCTGCGCTACGGGGGTGTTTGTGATGGCGGGACTGTCGGGGGCAGCACGGGCTGCCGTCTGGGCGTCGGCGGGGCTGTGCGCCGCAGTGCTGGTCGGGCTCGCGGTCGTGGCCGCGGTGGTAGACCTGGACACGGCGGATCGTGCGGCCAGTGTGGTGGGCGCCGCCCTGGGCGCCGTGGGACTTCTCGTCTCGGTTTACGCCCTCTTCAGACCAACCCCAGGCCCGTCACCCTCGGGCACGGGTGCGACCAGGCACGTCCGCTCCCGCGGCCGCCGCGCCATGGCAGCCGGCGGGAACATCAACGAAAACACCTTCGGAACCCGGTCCACAGTCCGCCCGTCGGCGCCCACTGCAGCGCCCACGCCCCCGGTCGACGACGTCGACGTACGGGCACGCGGCCGTGACGCGCTGGGCGCAGGCGGAGACATCACCCGCAACGCCTTCGGCGACGACAGCCACAGCTGATGAGTGACGGCACACCACCGCCGGCTCCCCCTCACACCCACGTGGAAGTGGGCCGAAGAGGAATCGGAGCGGGCGGACACATCAAGTACAACGCCTGGGCGGCGGGCAGCTCGGTGGAGCACCACCAGCACTATCATCAGGCTCCACGGCCTGCCGTCGAATGGCCCGTGCGTATCGGCGCCCTGCCCCCGCGAGCCGGTTTTTACCAGCATCGCTTGGAGGAGGACATGCTGCGCCGATGGCTCGAGGGCGGCAGTACGGCCGTCCTGACCAGCGGTGAACAGGTGCTGTCTGGGATGGGCGGGGTCGGAAAGACCCAACTGGCTGTCGACCTCGCCCACTCCGTGTGGGACTCTGATTCCCCAGTGGATCTGGTGGTGTGGGTAGCGGCCAGCGAACGGCAGGCGATCACCGACGTCTATGCCCGGGCAGCACGCATGATCCTGACCGATCGCGAGATCGACCAGGACGAGGAACTGGTGGCCCAGGAGTTCCTCACCTGGCTGAGCACCACTGAGCGCAGCTGGCTAGTCGTCCTGGACAACGTCACGGCCCCTCGCGACCTCAACAGCCTATGGCCACCATGCACGTCGACTGGGCGCACCTTGATCACGACCCGCTCACGCGACGCCGCTTGGACCACAACGTCCCGCACAGTCATCCACGTTGGCGTGTTCACCGCCGAGCAGTCGCTCGCGTACCTGCGGCGGGCGCTCGACCGTACCGAACGTGGCCACCAGCATGACACGGACGCCCAACTGGCCGCGCTCGCTGATGAGATGGGCCATCTGCCGATCGCCTTGGCCCAGGCGGCCGCCTATCTGGTGGACGCCGACCTGGACGCGTCGGCCTACCTCGAGCTGCTGGCCGATCAGGCCCACTCCCTGGACGAGGCACTGCCACAGGAGGTCGCGCTGCCCGACGGGCACCGCGACCCCGTTCCAGCGGTGTGGGAGATCTCCGTACGGCGGGCCCAGGAGTTGCGTCCGACGGGGTTGGCGCGGCCTCTGCTGGAACTTGCCGGGGTACTGAACGGCGCCGACATACCCGATGGCCTGTTCGCCACGGAGGCGGCATTGGAGTACCTGGAGGCGCGACGCTCCGTCCCCGGGATGCGGGCGCCGAATGCGCGGGAGGTGCGGGAGGCGCTACGGGTTCTGAACCGGCTCAACCTGCTTGACCACAGCACAGGTGACACGGCTAAGGGCTGGCCTGGTCAGGTACGAATCCACCAGCTCGTACAGCGGTCCGTACGCGAAGCCACTCCTGACCTCTCCCAAGTCGTGCGGGCTGCCGCAGACGCGTTGGAGAGCTCGTGGCCGGAGACCGAGCGCGATCGGAGTCTGTGTCAGCGGCTGCGCGCGAACGTACCACCGCTTCGGCTCCATGGGCTGGAAGCACTGTGGCGGCCCGCGGCGCACCCCGTCCTGAACACGTACGGCGCCAGCCTCGGGGAGTCCGGTGCGTCGGCTGCTGCCGCCGAGTACTACGCGCACGTGTCCGTCGAGGCCCACCGCTTCCTAGGGGAACGGCACCCGCAGACTCTCAGCCTGCGGGCCTGTGCAGCGCATTGGCGCGGGCAGACGGGCGATGCGGCCGGGGCCGCAGCGGCTCTTGCGGAGCTGCTCCCCGAACAGGAGCTGCTCCAGGGGCCCCGCCATCCCGCCACCTTGACCCTGCGTGCGAACATCGCCGGCTGGCGAGGAGAGGCCGGAGACGCCGCTGGTGCCGCCCATGCCTTCGAATCCCTCGTGCCCCTGCACGAAGAAGTGCTGGGCCGCGACCATCGCCTCACCCTCAACGCCCGCCACAATCTGGCGGCCTGGCGGGGTAAGGCAGGGCATGCCGCCGGGGCGGCGGAAGCATATGCGCAGGTCCTGGCCGATCGGGAACGCGTGCTGGGCCCTAGCCATCCCGACGCCCTCAGCACCCGGCACAGCCTGGCGACCTGGCGGGGGCGGACAGGCGACCCGGCCGGCGCGGTGGCACTGTTGGAGCAGCTCGTGGCCGACTGTAAGCGCGTTCAGGGCCCGGACCATCTCAGCACCCTCTCCGCCCGCCACAACCTTGCCGACTGGCGCGGAGCCGCAGGGCGCCCTACCGAAGCGGTCGCCGAGCTGGTCCAGGTGGTAGCGGACATGCAACGCATACTAGGGCCCCAGCACTTCATGACTCTCGAGGCTCGTCACGACGTGGCCTCGCTGCGCGCCGAAGCGGGAAACCTGCGGGTCGCAATCACCGAGCTCGAGCAGGTACTGGTGCTCCGTGAGCAGACACTGGGCCGGGATCATCCGGCGTCCTTGGCCACGCGGCACAATCTCGCCGGCTGGCGAGGGGAGGCGGGCTCGGCAAGTGAAGCAGCGACCGCCTTCAACGCGCTGGTCGAGGACATGCAGCGCATCTTCGGGCAGCGGCATCCCGACACCCTGACCGTTCGCGGAAATCTCGCCAACTGGCTCGGCCTGGCAGGGAACCCCGAAGCGGCGATCGAGGTCCTAGAGGCACTCCTGTCCGATGAAGAGCGCCTCCTATCACCGGGGCATCCGGCGACGTTCCATACGCAGCACAATCTTGCCGTATGGCGCAGTGCGGCGGGTGACCAAATCGGAGCAGTGCGGGTGCTGGAATCCCTGGTGCCAGTCATGCAGCAGGCGTTAAGTCCCGACCATCCCAAGACCCTTGACGTCCGTCACGACCTGGCCTGTCTACGGATCGATGCAGGGCAAGCCGATGTCGCCGCCCGCGAGCTGGAGCAGGTTCTCGCAGACCAGCAACGCGTCCTCGGCCCGGACCACCCCAACGTGCTCACGACCGAGCGTAACCTGACTGCATTGCGCGAACAGCGGGGGAACGCCACCACCGCAGTTGGCGAAAATCACCGAGACTCTTCCGGCGGTACGGGCTCAGCGGATCCCGTGCACCGGCTGGTCGCCTCCGCCCACTCCCGCGCCATCGCTCTGGCCGACGCAGAAGACCTGCCTGGTGCGGTGCGCGTGCTGGAGGAGCTCGTGGCGGAGTTGCACACCACGGCCGACCCCGATCACCCAGCCGCCCTCATGGCACGCAACCAGATCGCCGCTTGGCGGGGCATCGCCGGTGACACCACCCGCGCCGTCGAGGAACTGGAAGCGCTCCTGACCGACATTCGGCGCGTGGCCGGGGAAGACCATCCGGCCACGCTGACCGTGCGCCATAACCTCGCCGCCTTTCACGGACAGGCAGGAGACATCCCCCGTGCCGTCGCCGAGCACACGCAATTGCTCAGCGACGAGATCCGCATCCTCGGCGAGAACCACCCACAGACCAAGAAGACCCGGGACAACCTAGCTCACTGGCACACACAGGCAGACGATTCCTCCTGATCAACCCTGACCCTTGATCAGGATGGGCCCCGCATCCCGGCCCCCTGCCGCAGCGCTACGTGGTCGACCTGTGCGAGTGCGCCTGGGAATGTCATGCACTGGGTGGGGCACCCTGGCACCACGAGGACTTCGATCTCCATATCTCCAGGCTGGCGTGCCTGAGCATGGCTCAGAGCACGAACCCGCCACGCGCTCACCAGAGCTCCACTCCACGAGGCCGCACGTCTCATCCGCCTGACCTATCTGGTCCACCGCGGTGGCCCCTTGGACCCGGTCACTGTGCTCTGGGAGGCCCAGCACCGCGGGCTCCTCGCCGACGGCCTCGCCGCCAGCGACCTGATGCACCTCGTCTCCACACCCGCTGGATCACCCGAATACTGGGGCGAGAGGGTCCTTCAATGAGCCCTGCTGGACCGCGCGTTCGCCGTCGCCACACGGATCACCGCCTACACCCAGGACCCGGCCAACACGCCCCATCAGCTGATCACCGGCAGCCGTGACGGGGAGTTCAAAGCGACCGTTGACACAGCCCGGCGCTGCCCACTGGCGCACCCGGCAGGAGTCCCATCTGATCCGCCCGCCACATCACCGGCTCCGTCGGCTTGGCGATCCCGCGCAGGGCCTCAGCGGACATCCGTCACGCGGCCACGACCAGGTCCTCGCAGAGGCAGCGAAAACACGGCGGCCGGCCCGCCAGGCTCCGCGCGTCCAGGACGAGTCCGGCCGCACACCGACATCGGCACCTTCACCTGCCACCAGGCCCCCGGCAGCCTGAGACTCACCCGCACCACGGGCGCCCTCCACCTGTGACGCCGCGGCACCCGAGACCCCCTCACCCGCTCGGGACCAGAAATCTACTCCGGCAACGGCTACACGCCATCCCTGACCGACAGCACTGGCAGGTTCGGCAGCTTCACTCTCGACCTCAAGCGAGCCCCCTGGGCTCCAATGCATTCACCGATAGCCACACCAGAATTAAGTCATTAGTTCGAATTCCACAGTCATTGTCAGTGCCGTGTTTTAGCGTGAACTCAGCGCACCAGAAATGAACTTGGGGGGACAGAACTGGTGATCTTCGAAGAGCCGTCGACAGTCTACGAGAGCATCACCTCACGGATCAGGGCCCTGGCCGTGGGCTCCCCACTGATGGCCCTGGACAACAGCAAGGCCAAGAAGGAACGCGGGTGGGACCGATACCGCATGGCCGAGCTGGCCTTGGCCGCCATTGACTTCGTGACACTGCGCACGGACATGACCTCGGCCGTGCGCCAGGAAGCTGTCGTGGAACACGTGTCCGAGTTCGCCGCGCTGCAGCTTCCGAACCGGACAGGGGAGGAGTACCGGGCGGTCGCCCGATGGGTGACCGAGCGGCTGATCAACACCGAAGAACGCGACCGCGCCTTCCACCACGAAGTCGGGCATGTGACCGACGACGGATACGAGACGCGCACAGCATCCTTCCAGATCCTCAAGGAAGTCCCCGATCATGTGGGGCAGGCCGCGCTCATCGCCACAGACGCGGCGATCACCGTGCTGGTGCATGCGATCGACGTCGACATCGCCTCGGAACAGATCGCCGCGGAGGCCAAACTGGAGGCCCTGCTCAAGCGTTCACGGATCAGCGAGGCGTGGCAGGCCGCCCAGAACGCACAGATCCACAGCATCCGGTACGCCAAAGACATCCACGGGCGCATCGAATCGATGAAGCGCAATGTGCGGGCGGTGGACTGGGACACAGAAGTCAAAGACACCGTCGATGAGGCTCTGGAGCACGTTCGCAGCCGGTCCGAGGCCGAGACGATGCAAAAGGAGCGGGTCAACCAGCTGTTGGAAGCCACCGACGATGGCCGCAAGCGCAGACAACTGCAGGACCTCGCAGAACTCATCCACGAGTGCTGGAAACGTCATGCGGTACTGATCAAGATGCTGATGGAAGTCGGTCCGGAATTCCGGCGGCAACAAGACCGTCAGGTATTCGTAGCTCCGGCGATTCACACCCGCGTACATCTGTATGAGCAGCTCCTTCAACCGGTGCTGGAGCTCTCCCTCGACGCGTGCCTGGGTCCCTTGGAGGCTTTCACTCGCGCGGTCATGGGGCCTGTGCGCCCTCGTGTGATGTACCTGCCTGACTACCTGGAGGGGCTCGCCCAGGTCGCCGACGAGGCCGGTGGGGAGCTGGTGCCGGTCCAGGACGAGTACGACTGGTCGCAGATCGATGCCCCTTCCGCCTTCGGCGACGAGCAGCACCACGTGGTGGACACTCTGCTGGCAGCCGTCACGGGCCAGGGCGTGCGGCTCTCGGCCCTGCTGGAGACCACGCGCCAGCCCGGCCCGGGAACAGGCCCGGACGCAGGAACCGACGAGCTGCTCACCCTCCGCGTCCAGCAGTTGTTCCGGCTCATTCCCGTGCGCCAGCTCGCCGGCGGCGAGGCTGCCGTGGTGGCCGTCGACGACGGCACGGTCCTGGATGACGAACGCTCCGGCGGCAGCGACTTCCTCCTGGTCCGCACCCGGAGCAACCCCATGACGCAGGAGATGGACACTCCACTGCCCGCGTTCCCCACACCGCGCCGCCCGCAAGGCCCTGACGCCCACTCGCTTGATCAGGAGAGTGCATGAACCGCCACGAGGATGCTGCCGAGGCTGCCCGGATGGTCGCCTTCGCCATGACCCGCCGCAAGGCGCCCGCTCGCTCCGGCGAATACGCCCGCCTCGTCCAACGCTTCGATACCGAGCCGGACTTCGCGCAGGTGGTGTGGAAGGTCGCCCAGGGATTCGACCTGAAAGTGCTGGAAGTCCATCCTCTGACCGGGCTGGTCCTGGGCACTACGCCCGAGACCGACTTCGCCGTGTCCATCTCCGACCTCGTCCCGCAGACCTCCGATCGCCCCCTGTATCTGCTGGCCCAGTTGACGATTGCGTCCATGGTCTTTCCCCGCCCCGAGGACCTCGACGATGACGAGCATGTCGGGCGGATCTCGGTCCGGCAGGTCGATGACGAGGTCCGCATCCGGGCCTCGACCATTGAACGCCGTCTTGCACAAACTGGCGAGGACGTCGATCCGCCCTCCGGTCAACCGGGGTTGGAGGGGCTGTGGCGGGCCTACCTGCGCCGCAACGCCACGGGCAAGACCAAAACGCAGACAGGCAGAGCGCCGCAGGCGTCTACAAGAGCCCTGGTGAAAAGGGCGTTCACTCATCTAGAAAGCCACGGCTTCGCAAGCAAGGTCAGCGACGAGGACGCCGGCACCTACGTCACCCACGTCAAGTACCGGCTGCAGATACGCGACCAGGCCGCGCGCGACATGCTGCGGGAACTCGCAGCGCTGGGCGTCGCAGCCCTGCCCACGGACGGCGCACCCAGCCACGCCCAGCCGTCACCGAAGGCACAGCCGTCGCCGGACGATGCCGTGCCGGCAAACGGCCTGTTCAGCTGACCGCCCTCCCCCAAGGACTCCTTCCATGTATGAGCTCAACCGCATCCTGCTGCGAAACTTCGGTCCCCGCGATGCCCGTTACGAGGACGTGCCGCTGGACTTCTCTGGTGTCGGCGCCGAGGTGGAGACCGCCTCGCTGATTCCCGACGCCGGACACGTCACCCAGCGCCCGGCACCCGCCAGCCTGGTCATGCTGCAAAACGGCGGCGGCAAAGGCGTCTTACTGACCGGCATCACCTGCACCACCATCCCCTTCCACCACCAGGATCTGGAGACGCTGCGCAACTTCACCATCTCCATGGCACAGCCCTCGCACGTGGTGCTCGAATGGGCCGACGCCCGCACCGGACGCCTGCTGGTTACCGCACAGGCCCTGGCCCCCGAGCGCGACGGCAAACTCCAGCGCTGCTTCTACAGTTTCCACCCGTGCGCGGCCCTGGACGCCGACCGGCTCCCCTTCCACCGCGAGGGGCACTGGACTCCGTACGAGGACTACTGCACCGAACTACGCGACTGGAAAGAACGCGTGGAAGCGCTCGAGCTGCACCTCGTCGACGGCCAGGAGAAGTGGGAGAAACACCTGCGCGGTCTCGGCCTGCAGCCCGAACTCTTCGACGTGCAGCGCAGGATGAACGCCAAGGAGAGCGACGCCGCCGCAGCCTTCACCACCAACACCGCCAACGCCTTCGTCGAATGGCTCCTGCGCAAGGCCACAGACGACGACCAGTACACCGAACTGGGCACCGCCTTCCACGGTTATGCCGCCGCGCACGACCAGCGTGCCCAATGGGAGAGGGAGCGGCACTTCGCGGTGGAGATGCACCGCGCATGCGAGGACGTCGCCGGCCTCCACGGCTTGTACTCACAGCATGCCGGTGCAGCCCAGAGCGCCGAGAAGCACCTCGTACACCTCACCTCTACGGTCCGTGCGCGTCACACCCAACTCACCACCACCGAGAGCGACAGAAACGCCGCCCTCAAGAATACTCACGGCTCGCTGGAGGCCGCGAAGAGCAGCAGCGCTCTCGCCCACGCGCGCGTCCGGCACGTGCAGTTGTGTGCCCACACTCTCGAGCTGGGCGAGATCACCGCTCAGCAGGAGGCCACTCAGAAGGAAAAGCAGGAGGCGCAGCATCAGAGCGCGGCGTGGGCGAGCGTACCGATCGCACTACGCCACGCACAGGCCCAGGACGACAACAACCGCGCCCAACAGGCCCTCGTCCAGGCCGAACGCACCGCCGCCCCCTACATCCAAGCCCTCGACACCGCAGCAGCAGCACTGCGCGCCGGCTACACCCGGGCCGAGCAAGAGGCCCGCGAAACAATCCGTACGCACCACCGTGTGACAGGCGAGACGCAGAAACAGATCGGCCAATGGCGTACCCGCAGCAACGAACTGCTCACCGCGGCGGGCGACGCGCAGGCAGAATCCCGCATTCTGCAGAAGCAGACCGACGACTTCGCATTACGCCTGAGTGCCGCCCGCGAGCTAGACCTTCTCGCCCCGCAGGAAAGCGCCGCCGATGCCGCCGCCCGCACCCGGGACGACGCGCGCCACAGCGAGCAGCTGCTCCGGGAAGCCGACCAGGCCCGCAAGAGCGTCAAAACCGAACGGGACCGAGCCCACACCGCGCTGTCGAAGCAACAACAACTGGCCTGGTCCGCGCGAGGAGCCGCGACGGCGGCACAGGAGGAGACCAGTCGGCTGCGCGCTCAAGCTGAGGACATTCGCAGCAACCCGCTGTGTGGCGAGCTCCTGGAGGCCAGCAGCGACGAACTGGGCGCCAGCGACGCATTGCGCTGGCTGAACGACCACGCCGACGCCCTGCAGCAGCTCGCCGAGCGCCGCTCCGGCGGGCTCGAGACCACACTCACACACAAGCGCATCGACCTGCAGAGCGATCAAACCCTGCTCGCCCTCCTCGACACCAGCGAGGGCCTGCTGCCCGCCGCCGCAGAGGTACGCGACCTGTGCGGAAAACTGTCGGAGCACGGGATCCACGCCGTGCCCGGCTGGCAGTGGATGCACGACAACGTCCCGACCAGCGAGCGCCAGCAGGTCATCAACACGCACCCCGACCTGGTCGGCGGGATCATCGTGGGCGGCCTTGACGGCCTGGACACCGCCCGGACCCTGGTGGAGCGCCTTCGCCCGCTGCCGTCCGCCGCCGTGACCGTGGGCACCGGAGAGCGGATGCTGAGCACTCAAGCAGCACCCGATGCGGGCCGGTTCGTGGTCGAACCCTCCCCCGCCCTCCACGACGAAGAAGCCGCCGCACACGAACGCGCCGCGGTCGATGCCCGCATCACCGAGGTCACCCGCGAGGTGAATTCGCTCAGTCAGCGCATTACCGCTGTACGCGACCTGCTCCGCCAGATCGCGAACTGGCGTGATGCCTGTGGTCTCCGGCCGGTGTCCGAGCTGCTCGGTCGACTGGAACTCCTGGAGACCGCTGCTGAGGAAGCCGAGAGCAAGCTGGCCGAAGCCCGCACCGCAGCAGGTGAGAAAGAGGCTGCGCTGCAGGTCGCCGAGGATGAATACGACCGCCGTACCGAAGGGCTTAAGGCCGCGCAGCAAATCGCCGAGAAACTGGCTCGCCTGGCGGAAGGGGAGTCCGCTGCTGACCAAGCACAGGCCCGGATCAAGGTCCTCACCGGTGAAAAAATCGCACGCGACACCCAACTCGAGTCCCTGGCGGGCCAGATCGATGAGGCGGACAAGGAAGTCCTGCGTCTCGCGCGCGCCATCGAATCAGCCGAGCAGGCTGCAGAGGGATACGTCCGGTCGCGCGAAAAGATCACCAGCACGTCCCAGGCAGAGCAGGCGCACGATGACTCCGGCGCACCGCTGTTGCCCCTCCCCTCTCTCCAGCACCGCTACCTGCAAGCGCAGGACGAACTGAGAGGCGTTGAGGTCGGCGAGGACCAGCAGGTGCGAGCGGCGACAGCGCAGAAGGCGCTGCTCGCCAGCCAGGAGGAATGGGACGAAGTCCCCGAATCAGTCCGGGGACTGGCCCTGGCCCACAGTCGAGATGGGCGGGCTGGTGACGCTGTTCAGCGCGACGCGATTCTGCGCGCCCTCACCGTCGAGATCGACTCCTACGACACGGCACTCCAGGGACTCCGGGATCAGGCGAGCCGGCTTGAAGAGCGTGTCAGGCATTTGGAACCGGCAGTCTTGCCTAACGACGAAGAATCAACCGCCTGGACCCCGGCCACCGTCGCCGAGGCCCGCGAGCTGGAAGTCAGGGCAGCAGGCGAACTGGGCACGGCTCAGAACGAGGAACGTCTAGCCCATGACGCCTTCAACACCGCTCGCCGCAATCAGACCAGTTCCACCAAGGACCTGGCGGCATTCGACCGGGTCCTGCCGATGCTGGAAACTGCAGTCCACGGCCTGACCGTCCCGCCGGACCAGCCGCCCTACAACGGCACTGCCGAAGCCGCCACATCCGCCGCCCGCCAGGCGGTCGCCGCCCACACCACCTGCCGGGACACAGCGCGCCAGACAGAGCGAAAGCTGGAAGGAAGCGTCAGCCGGCTCAAAGAAGTACCCATCGATGTCCGATTCGAACGACTCGACATCCCCCTGCGTACACAGATCTCCGCCCTGGACAGCCACCACATCCCAGCGATGGCCGCCACCTGGACCAACGCACTGGCTTCCCGCATCGCAGCCCTGACCTCAGACCTCGAAGGCATGGCCAAGGCCCGCGAGACCCTCGCCTCACACCTCAGCGGCCACGTCACCGACCTCCTGCAGCGCCTCGACCAGGCCAGCCGCTTCTCCGCCTTCCCCGAGGGAGACGCCCCCTGGTCCGGGCAGAAGTTCCTCACCATCCGCTACAAGAAACCTGACCTTCCTGCCCTCACGGCCCAGATGCACGAATCCATCGACGCGCTGGCCGGCAATCAGCGCACCCGCAACCTCAAAGGCATCGACGTCGTGATGCGCTGCCTCCTGGCAGCAGTCCCCCGCGGGTTCACCGCAGAGGTCATGAAGCCCAATGCCTCCCAGCGCCTGGACCGCGTCCCCGTCGAAGAGATGAGCCGCGTCTTCTCCGGCGGCCAGGAACTGACCGGAGCCATCCTCCTGTACTGCGCACTCGCCGCCCTGCGCACTTCGCCCGGCCCCCGCAGCCGTACCCGCAACGGCGGACTGCTCCTGCTCGACAATCCCATCGGCCGGGCCAACGCCGGATACCTCGTTGACATCCAGATGGAGATGGCCGCCGCCCTGGGAATCCAGCTGATCTACACCACCGGACTGAGCGACGAGGACGTCACCTCGCGCTTCCCCATGCGCATCCAGCTCCGCAACGATGCCGAAGCTCGAAGCGGCCTCGCCCTCATCCGGCTCGAAGAGCACGTACGCAACGCCCTCATCCCTACGCCGCGCATCGCCCCCGACCAAGACGCCGCTGAACCCGCCGGCATGCTCACCTCGGCACGCCTCTACAGGAAGCAGGGCGGCGCTCAGTGACCTCACCGCCAGACCAGGTCGAGGCGCCGCTCTCCCCCGCCGCGGCACAACTCAGCGCCGCTCTCCAGGCCCGCGCCGAACGCGTAACGGTCAGCCGGGCCAGCGTCATGGAGGCATTCCGGGAAGCTCTACCGGGCGCCGCCAGCGGCGACAACGCACGCAGCACCCTCGCCACGCTGCTGTATGAAATCGCCGAACACGGCATCATCGGCCTCCCCACCTCCCGCACCAAATGGGACGCCGGCCACCCGGCCCTTCCGGAACAGGTCCGGATACCCACCGCACAGTCGACGAAGCCCTCCAACCCACACCAGCATGTGTCATGGCGACCAGAACTCAACTGGGCCTACGATGCCCAGCTAACAGCGTCCCAGACCGAAGACCTCCTCGCCTGCAACCGCTGGTTCCGAGACTCCCACAACCAACCAGCCCGACGCATTCCGCTGCCCCTGCGCGAGCGCTCATACGAAATCTTCCGCTTCGAAAAACGCCTCGATACGCTGATCACCGGAGCGCTTTTTGCCCCGGGCAGACTGACCCTCGAGCAACTCGCTACCTACCGTGAACCGCCCCCGCTGGCCCATCGCAGGCTTGGTAACGGCGACACGGTCCTCGTAGTGGAAAACAGCGACACCTACGCCACCCTGCGCCACCTGCTCGAACCCGCCCCCGGCCGCATCGGATACATCGCCTTCGGTTCCGGACGAGCCTTCGAAGCATCCGTAGAAAACATCGCCGAGTTCCCCGACATCCACCGCATCGTCTACTACGGCGACCTCGACGCCGAGGGCATCGCCATCCCGGCAAGAGCCTCCATCAACGGCACACCGCACGGCCTGCCACCGATCGAACCGGCAACTGCGCTATACCGCCTGCTGCTCGCCCACCAACCCACTGTCGGCGACATCGTCGACATCGAACGAGCCCACAATCTAACTGCCTGGATCCCCGGAGAGCTTCAACCAGCAGTGCACACTCTGCTGACCAAGGGACTACGCCTCGCGCAGGAGGCAACCAGTCGGAACGAACTCAGCACCGAGCGCGACTGGCGATGGTGAGCGTTCTCTTAGGCACCGGTCGATCGAGACACCTACTGCTTAGGGCGTGCAGATCAATAACTCGTGGCTTTCCGGTTGATGGCTCGTTGGTCTGGCATGAGCGCGCTGGAGGAGCAACAGACCGTGCTGGCAGCCAAGTTCGGGGCGATTTTGCCGCACCTCGACGAGCGGCAGCGTCGCCTGTTGATAGGGGCGGAAGCCCAGTCCCTCGGTCACGGCGGGATCAGAGCAGTCGCTCGCGCCGCCGGCGTCCGTGGGGCCAGGATGTCTGCCGGAATACGCGAACTCGGCTCCGGAGAAGCCCCGTTGGGACGCATCCGTCGGCCCGGCGCCGGCCGCAAACGTGTCGCCGACCTGAACCCGGCCGTCCGCAAGGCGCTCCTCACGCTGGTCGAGCCCGACGTTCGCGGGGATCCCATGTCGCCGCTGCGCTGGACCACCAAATCCACCCGCAAGCTCGCCAAGGAGCTGACCCGGCAGGGTCACCGGATCTGTGCGGATACGGTGGGCGACCTCCTGCGTGAGGAGGGCTTCAGCCTGCAGAGCAACGCCAAGACTCTGGAGGGCAGGCAGCATCCCGACCGGGACGCGCAGTTCCACTACCTCAACGAGCAGGCCCGCGACCACCAGGACGGCGGGGCTCCGGTGATCAGTGTGGACACGAAGAAGAAGGAACTGGTCGGCCCGTTCAAGAACAACGGCCGTGAGTGGGAGCCGAGAGGCGAGCCGGTGCGGGTCGACACCCACGACTTCCCCGACCGGGAGCTGGGCAGGGCAGTGCCCTACGGCATCTACGACGTTGCCGCGAACACCGGCTGGGTCAACGTGGGCACCGACCACGACACCGCCGCGTTCGCCGTCGAATCCATCCGCCGCTGGTGGAACGGCGCCGGGCGGACCGCCTATCCCACGGCCGGCCGGCTGCTGATCACCGCCGACGCGGGCGGCTCCAATGGCTACCGCACCCGCACCTGGAAGACCGAACTCGCGCGGTTCGCTGCCGAGTCCGGCCTGACCATCACCATCTGCCACCTGCCTCCCGGAACATCGAAGTGGAACCGGATCGAGCACCGGCTGTTCTCCCACATCACCATGAACTGGCGCGGCAGGCCCCTGACCAGCCACGAAGTCATCATCGAAAGTATCGCCGCGACCACCACCAAGACCGGCCTGACCGTGCACGCCGAACTCGACACCAACCCGTATCCCACCGGCATCCAGGTCAGCGACGACGAGATCGCCGCCCTGCCGATCACCCGGCACCGCTTCCACGGCGACTGGAACTACACCCTCCACCCCCAACATCCACTGGACGCGACGGCGATCAACAGCACGTCAGACCAGGCCTCGGCGGACAAGCCGTCCCGCCTCACGCGGCGTTCGCTGCAGGACCCCGAACTGACCGGTATGACCCGCCGACAGCTCAGCGAGCTCATCGACGCCCTGACTCCCGCGCTGGAGGTTCAACGCGAGCAAGTGCTCCGCGCACGCCGCGGTCACGAGCGCCTGATGGCCCCCGGCACAGGTGCCAAAGCCAAACTCACCCCAGCCGACCGGGTCCTGGTCACCGTGCTCCACCTGCGCAAACTCGCCACCATGGACCTTCTAGGCCAGCTCTTCGGGGTCACCGCCATGACCATCAGCCGTGCGAAACAGGAAGTCCGCCCGCTCCTTGAGGCACACGGCCACCCCGTCAGCACCTCTACCGCCCGCCTCCGGACGCCAGCAGACGTCGCGACGTTCCTCGCTCCCGACCCCGCCAAGACCAAGGTCAAAAAGACGAGTTAAAGATCTGCACGCCCTTACAACGGCTAACACAATGAGGTGGATCGGCGCCGGTGACCGTGTCCGGGGCGGGAGTTGAGCGTTCGGCTCGGTCTGGGGACATCGCCGTGGACTGTGTCGGATGAGCTGTGGGATCGCCTGGAGCCGCGGCGCGAACGGTGCTTCCGGTACCTGGGCCGCAAGGCGTTAACGTGCCGGGATGTGTTGTGCGGGATTCTCTACGTGCTGCACACCGGTATCGCGTGGGAGTACCTCGGTGGTGGCTGCCGACGGAGAATCGCCCGCGCCAGAGATTGCGGCGGAGACCGGAAACGGATTCCGGGCCGCCGCCAGTGATTCAGCGAACTCCGTTGGAAACTGTCCAGAACAAAGTCAGGACGGCCACCTCCATGACGAGAACGCCGACGAACGTCGCGCCGCCACGCACAATGCTGCCGGCAGGATGCGTGCCAGCAAGCCACGAGAGTACGCCTGCGGCGATTCCCGAAATCAGGGCGATCACGGCGCCCATCGCCAGCGCAAGCACAAGAAGGGTCATCTGAATCGACACGGCCACTCCTCCGGTTCAGGGAACTCTGACCTGGACGATGGCCGCGAGGGCCAGCTGGCCGCGACCTTGCGTCGGACAGCGACCTACTGCTGCACTGGTCAGACATGTTTCCGCTGTCGGACGGGATCGGACACAAGCCGGACGGACGGACGGGTGGGTGAGGTCGTGAGGTCGGAGCCAGAAGGTATCCCGGAGGCGGTCTGCGATCTCAAACGCGCGCTCGGCAGGGCCTATCGGCGGAGGTACCCGTCGCTGCGGCAGCTCGCAAGCAAGGCGGGGATGTCGCCCGACACAGCGTCCCGGGCCATCAACGGGCCGATTGTGCCTACCCCAACCAGTTTCAAGAAGATCCTGCGAGCGTGCGGCCTGCCGGTACTTGATGACGGCCGGTACGACAACGATTGGGACAAGCTGTATCGAGCGGCGGCGAGCGCGAGAAATCCGATCGGTAGGCAGCGCCCCAAGATCGCCACGGCCCCGGCAGGTGACGCGTTGGGCCAGCCGCAGGAGATCGAAGAAAATCAACCGTATGTGCACAACAGCCACAGTCTGCTGGGGACCATGGCGCTAGCATGTCGTACGCAGGAAATGGAAGAATTGAGCCGGTGGAGCGATCGGTCCGCGACCGAAGAAAGCATTATGTGTGTTGCGGGTCCCGGCGGCCAGGGGAAAAGTGCGCTCGCCTGGAGCTATTTCTTGAATTCCGAACCCGCCGCCATTCGAATCTGGCACGGCTTCGGGCACGACGCAGACAATGCCGAGGGACTCGCGAGAACTTTGGAAGGCGCGTCGCGAGTTATGTTGGGCGAGGCTGCTGACAGGACGAGCGCCATCGCAAAATTGCGTCAACGAATGAGCGTCGTCGGTGGTGTTCTCGTTCTGGACGCTTTCGAGCATCTATACGGAACCTCTTCTAGGCTCATCGATGCACTCAGTTCAGAATTCCGGACGATCGCTAATCCACTCGCCGAAAATGTCATCCGCCAGTTCGCGGCGACGGAAAACGTCCGGATCATCATTACGTGCCGGGTGACGCCCGCATTCCTTGACGACCCGGCTTTGAATGCTGACGTGCGGCGTATCGATCTCGGCCCGATTGATCCGGCATTGGCGGCACCATTCTGGCAAAAATTGAACGTATCGGGAACCAGGAACGACCTGGCCACCGCGACCGCCGCCTTGCACGGTAGCCCCATCCTCATGCGGCTGGTAGCCCGCCGCATCCTCATGCGCCGAAACGGGCGAATCAATGAATGGCTCGTGCAGGACAGGGCTCGCATCAGCCTCGATCACGGAGACGAGCTGACACGTAACCTGATTCCACAGCAGATTCTGGAAGACCTGTCCGAGCCCGCTCGCCGGATGTTGCTGCTGCTGGCCGTCTCGCGCAGGAAGCTCAGCGAACAACAATGGACCGATCTTGCCGCCGGTCGTATGTGGCTCGGCATGGCGAGGAGTGAACCGGAGTCCGACGACGCTGACGAGGACCTGAAAGATGTCATACTTGCCCTGCGTGAAGCCGATCTGGTTCACCGAGATGACGCTGGCGACTATGACGTGCATGAACTACTCGCCGATACCGTCATTCAATCCGCCAGCGAAGAACTGGTGAACGACGCCTACCGGAAACTACTGTCGGCCGACGGTGAACTTTATCTGCCTGGCGCCGGTTGGAATTGGTCAGAGGTGTCACGAATGGGAGACCCTCGCGAAGTAGCGGCTAATACGGGTAAATTCCTGGCCTTTCTGGATCAAAATGCATATGAAAGCGCGTGGCACGTGCTGGGAACCAAGCTGTATCCAGCACTACGGCATAATCTGGGTGACCTTCGCCAACTTCGTGCGCTGGTCGCGTTCTATCAACTGGCCCAGATTCGAGCGGGGTCCGACAGATTCCAAGCGGCGTTCGCTGTTGATCTGGCAATGTCGGACAGCGACTGGCAGGAGGTCCTGAGGCTGCTGGGCGACGGTGATCGGCGATTTATGGATGCCGGTGATCTCTCGACGCGAGCCCTCGCGCGATCGGCGTTAAACGATTTTCAAGAGGCGTACAGGGATGGCACAGCGGCCTGGTTTCACGGATTGCGCGAGCTGACGCTCGACAATGCGGTGGAGAACGCAGAATTCATGATGAGTGACGACAGCGGAATTTTTTGGGGCTACGCCATCCACTGCTCCGGGTACCACAAGCACGTGGAAGCCGCGCTAGCGTTGAGTAGCGTACTTCGAGCCCGAGGCTATCTGCGGGTGGGACTGCTTGTCGCGTTGGAGTCCTTCCCGAGCGGCCACGTTCACCCGGGCCAGATCGCTCGGCACTGGCTGGAGATCGCCACGTTGCTCTCGGGTTGCGGCCGTGCCACCGCCGCACGCCGGGCGTTCGAACTCGCCGAGAGACACGCGCATGCGGACGGCATCAACGAGGTCATGCTGTACGTCAGAACGGTTGACCTGGAACTCAAGTACGACGCCGGCACAGAAATCTCGGACGGCGATTTCTTCGACGTCCTGATTGCTGTGACGCGCAGCGGGCACGGTGCCCTCGCGCGGCGACTGCTCGCACTTCGCGGAAACGAGGCGTCGCAGAACACACTCCTCGCATCAGTCGCATGGCAGTACGGCCTCGACATGAGCGATATTTCGGACCGTCCCTCAATAAATGAGGGCGCCGATGACCTCATGGGTGAAATAGAGCAGTTGTCGAGCCTGCGCAACCCCGGGCAATGGGTTGAATTCCGCATTCTCCTCGCAAGGCCGTGGGAGGAGGGGTTACGAGCTGGAAGTGAGAGCGAGGCCGCCCGTCAGCGGTATGACGAGGACGACAATGCCGATCAGTCGCAGGTCAAAGCGGAATTGTTCGAGGAGGCGTGGACAGAAGTCCTCGGTTTCGCCGGTGGCGCCAACGAGACCGTGGGGGACTGGCTCCGCCGGGTAGACGTCGAGATTGGTGGCGATGGAGAGTCCCACGCCGACTCCGCCCTCGCCTGCCGCGCGGCGACCGACCGGTTGGTTCTGGTCGAAGACGACAAAGATGCCGCGCTGTTACTGTCAAAGAGCTGGCGGTATGGCGATCCGAGCGCAGCTTTCGACTTGCTTTCGGCGGCGGTCTTCTACGAGCCGACAGGTGGTTTCGACTACATGAGCGAACAGCCCGTTCGCACTGCCATGATCGAAGCGGCTCGCGCCTCCGATAGCTTATGGGAAGCGGCGTCAGTTCTCACCCGCATGCTGAACATCGGCTGGGATAAGGTCACTCTGGCGCTTGAGGTGTCGAACATATGCCGCGAGGTCGGCGACTTCCAACGAGCCCTTTTGATCTCGCTGTCGGGCAACAATATGGTCAACGCGCTGGGTCCGGGCAGGCGCAGTGATCCGGACGACCCAGTCATCAGAGTGGCGTTGGTCGTCGGCGCCGGCTTCGACCTGATCGCCTGCGGCCTTCCAACCGATCATGCGGTGGACGCCGTGGAGAATGGATTGTCTGGCCGTCAGATGATCCTCGGCGGGCCGACGTCCGGTGCGCGGGTCGCGTTCCTCGGTGCCGACGCCCGGGATGAGGCATCCAACGGGGACGACTCGCCGGTCGGCGGTATCTGGGGCACGGTTCGATCTTTGGATCCTGGCACGCTCGAACGCTCGGCGCTGGAGCTCTTCCGCAAGGTCGTCGGCTCCGAGGGAACCGGCAATAATGACATCGATTCCTGGAGACGCCGACAGATGAGTAGGCTCCGTTCGCGGGAATTTCCAGACCCCGATCGGCTGGCCCGCAATGCCTTCGAGGCGATTCGTGGGCACTCGGCGCTGACCCAGAGACTCGATCAGATCTGACTGGGTGACGTCGTTGCGGTTGCCGCCGGTCAGCAGCACTGCCAGCGGGGTCCCGTGCCCGTCGGTGATCACCTGGTGCTTCGAGCCGGTCCGTCCCCGGTCGACCGGCGATGGGCCCGTGTGCTGCCCCCTTTTAGTGCCCTGACGTGGGAGGAGTCGACCACACAGCGGGACCAGTCCAGACGCGATGCCGCGTTCAGCTCGGCGAGCAGGACCTCGTGCAGTCGTTGCCAGACGCTGGCCTCGTTCCAGTCCCGCAGGCGGCGCCAGCACGTCATGCCCGAGCAGAAGCCCAGGTCCTTGGGCAGGTATTCCCACTGGATGCCGGTGTTCAGCACGTACAGGATCCCGCACAGCACCTCCCGGTCCGACAACGGCTTGCGGCCGGGATACCGGAACCTGCGCTCGCGTTGCGGAAGCAGCGGCTGCAGGCGGTCCCACAGCTCATCCGACACGACCCACGGCGACGTCCCCATACCGAGCCGAGCGCTCAACTACCGCTCCGGGCACGGCGATCAGGGCCGATCCACCTCATTATTGTGTTAGCCGTTGTAAGGGCCTGTAGATCGTTAACGTGTCGTATTGATCGTGTTGGGTGTGCTGGTTTGGGCGTGGAGCCGGGCTGGAGGAAGGAGAGGGCGGCCGGTGGGGTGGCCGCGGGCGGGATGACGATGCCATGTGCCTTGAGTAACCGCCTGTTCTTCAGAAGCGTGCGATGCATGGCGGTGAGGCTGGTGGCGAACAGTACGGCGAGGGCTCCGGCGGCCAGGGCGATCCGGCCTGCCTGGCCAGCGTGAAAGCCGTGGCTGATGACCACTCAGGGCGCGTACGATACGGGGCCATCCAGGCGGATGATTCCAAGATCGGACGAACCATGTCAGCGTTGACGGCTCAGCTTGATGACGGCCAGCTTGCCCTGATGACCACTATGGCTGAGCCCTACCTCAAGAAGGGGCAGTGGCCGGTCTGGCACTACGTCGAGGCTCAGCTCGACCGCCAGGGTCTGGATGCTGCGTCGGTTCTCAAGTCGTTGCCAAGCGTGGGGTCTCCGCTCATCGGGCAGCGTTCATATGGACTGGCGTGGTACGACCGGAACCAGCTTGCAGACGATAGCCGCCCGGTTCTCACGGTCGCCGCTGGCCTCCATGTTCCCCAACTTGAGCGCGTCTTCGGCGAGCATTTCATCACCATCTTGCAGTACCTGATTAAGTATCAGCAGGCCATGACTCCGTCACCGGACAAGGTGGAGAAGGGATATGTAACGTCGGACGACATCCGAAGGGACTTCTCCGCCGCGACGCCTGAGTTCCTGGGGGCACTGCCTGGTATCTTCCGCCACGAACCAGTATTGCGGAGCGGGTACTCGACGTGGGGCACCAGCAACGGCTGGCGGTTTGAGCTGAACCGAGAACTCGTCAAGTATCGGAATGTCAGCAACCTCAGTGAATATGTTTCACAGGTCACTGAAATCCTGCTTGAGGAGCGCCTTCTATTCGAGGCAACCCATTCCGGGGCTCAATACGCACAGAACATCATCATCGGCGCGTCGGAGGACCTGGCACCAACGGCTACTCCTGCCGTCACAGTTCCGGTCTACGTCAACGCTGGCCTCGTTGAAGAACTGGAGCAGAAGCAGGGTCAGGCCACCTGGAGTCTCGACAAGCTGTTGCAGTTGCTGCGCGAGCTGAACGACTGCTACGCGGAAGATCACGTCTATGCCTGCCATGCACTAGTACGGGCAGTCATCGACCATGTCCCGCCGATCCTTGGGGCCAACTCCTTTGAGTCGGCGGTCAGCAACTACAAGTGGACCCGGACCGACAAGAAGTACATGGCCCGGTTGCTGGAATTCAAGAACCAGGCGGATGATGTACTCCACCGGCGGATCCGCCCTAGCAAGGACGTCATCGCTATGCACGACCTGTTGCCCTTCGGGGCTTACCTCAACGCCCTGCTACGAGAGTGCATCGACAAGCTGTAGTGGTCAGCGCAAAATAGATCGTGGGAAAGGAGGCGGCATGGCGACAAAGGCAAAGCTGGAGGGCCATACCTTCGATTTGGATGCCTTGGTGGAAATCTTCCGCGAGGGCGACCCGAAAGTTAGCAAAGAGGAGGACGGCTACTACCTGAACTCGGCTGAGTTGGACGGCCTAATGGACGACGGTGGGCGGTTGTTCGAGGCAGCTACTCACCTTCTCCAGCGAGTGACAGGTGTGGCACGTGTCCTGGACAGCAGCTTTCGGCCCGTCAGTCTGCCCGGCACCTTCGTGGAGGATGACGGCACAGGTAACGGGCGGCGTCACCATATTGTGCAGGCTGACACTGCAGTGGTTCGGTCCAAGGCGTACGGCGTATTTCTGTCGGTGGGTGATGGACAGTCGCCACCATCTCAACCCCCGCCCCCACCACCGCCAGAAGGACCGCCGTACATGCAGTTGGCGCCGAGCCACGTCGATGTGGCCGAGACTCTAGAAATCCTGGGCAGGTCAAGCGTTTCACTAACCTGGATCGATCTCTACAAGGTCTATGAGATTGTGCGTGGCAACGTAGGGGGCGATAAACCGCTCAAGGCGACGCAGTGGGTGTCCAGTGGTGATCTGTCTGCGTTTACGGCATCAGCTAATCGACCTGATGTGAGTGGCAGCGAGGCGCGTCATGCGAGAGCTACCGGGACCGGGCTTCCGAAACGGACGATGAACCTGGCCGAGGGCGAGGCTTTCATCCGCAGTCTGGTATTGGCCTGGTGGAACTACCTCGGTGGTCAGCCTTCAGCCTAAGGGCTTGAAGGGAATCAAGGTGTTGCTTCCCGTCCTGAAGCTCGTTGGTGTGGTATGTGCATCCCGGATGAGACTCGTGATCAACTCGCCGTGAAGTTCGCGGTGTTGCTCCCACATCTGGACGAGCGGCAGCGACGGCTGTTGATGGCTGCGGAGGCCCGGGGGCTTGGGCACGGCGGTGTCCGAGCCGTCGCACAGGCCGCTGCGGTCAGCGAGACGACGGTCCGCAAGGGCGTGTTCGAACTCGAGGCTGGTGAGGAGCCTCTGGGGCGGGTGAGGCGTCTGGGCGGGGGCCGCAAACGGGTCGCGGATCTGAATCCGGGGCTGCGACCTGCACTGTTGGCGCTGGTTGAGCCGGATGTGCGGGGTGACCCGATGTCGCCGCTGCGGTGGACGGTGAAGTCCACGCGCACGCTTGCGCAGGAGCTGACGCGGGCCGGGCACCGCGTCAGTGCCGACACCGTCGCCGGCCTGCTGCGGGAGGAAGGCTTCAGTCTGCAGGCCAACGCCAAGACGATCGAGGGCAGCCAACACCCGGACCGGGATGCCCAGTTCCGCTACCTCAACGAGCAGGCCCGCGGGCACCGGGACACCGGCCAGCCGGTCATCAGCGTGGACACCAAGAAGAAAGAGCTCGTCGGCGAGTTCAAGAACAACGGCCGCCAGTGGCGGCCGACGGGTGAGCCGGCGCCGGTGAACGTGCATGACTTCGCCGACCCGCAGCTGGGCAAGGCCGTCCCCTACGGCATCTACGATCTGGCGGCGGACACCGGCTGGGTCAACGTCGGCACCGATCACGACACCGCCGCGTTCGCGGTCGAGTCGATCCGCCGCTGGTGGCGCGGTCAGGGCCAGCCCGCCTACCCGCAGGCGGCACGACTGCTGATCACCGCTGACGCGGGTGGCTCCAACGGCTACCGCACCCGGGCCTGGAAACTCGAACTGGCCCGACTCGCCGCCGAAACGGGACTGACCATCACGGTGTGTCATTTGCCGCCCGGCACATCGAAGTGGAACAAGATCGAGCACCGGCTCTTCTCGCACATCACCATGAACTGGCGCGGCCGACCGCTGACCAGCCACGAAGTCATCGTCCAGTCCATCGCCGCGACCACCACCCGCACCGGACTACGGGTGACGGCCGGGCTCGACACCAACACCTATCCCACCGGCGTCCGTATCGGTGACGCGGAGATGGCGGCACTGCCGCTGACCCGGCACGCTTTCCATGGCGACTGGAACTATGCCCTGCACCCGCAGCCCTGCCCTGCCGTCCCGGCGGCCCGGTCTCCGCAGGAGCCGGCCCCGCAGTGGGACCAGGCCCTGCTGTCCGATCCCGCCCTGACCGGCATGTCCCGGCGCCAACTGGACGTCCTCACAAGGACTTTGGCTCTCGACGGCGATGCCCGGCGCGGCCGTCCGCCCCGGCTTGCCTTCCCCGAACAGATCCTGGCCACCGTGCTCCATCTGCGGGTCGCCCTGGCCGCGGAACCTCTCGCCGTGCTCTTCGGCAGCAGCCGCACCGCGATGCACCGCACCCTCCTGAAGAACAGGAAACTGCTCGAGGCACACGGCATCGTCATCCCGCCCGCGACGACGCCACCCGTCGCCCTCGCGGCCCTCCAGTCTCGGGTCCTCGCCCAAACCAGCGAGCCCCACAACAAGATCAAGACGACGTGTTAATGATCTGCAAGCCCTTAGTGTGCGGTTCCGGAAGTCTTTCGGGGGTTGACTTCGGAGCCGGTCGCGGGTGTTTTCGTCGGCCGGATGTTGGGGCTGGATCATTTCACAGCGCCGGAACATCACACATTTTGGACTTGCAGGTCCAATTTTTTCGTCGCACAGTGGCACTCCGCCCTGGCTTTCCAGGGCCCCGACCGGCCGAACGCGCCGTGTGGTTCGGCCGTGCGGTTTTTAGCGGAGATCGAAGCAACGGAGTGGACCATGTCGATGCGCCTTGAGGGCAAGACTGCCCTGGTGACCGGAGCAACCAGCAACATCGGACGGGCCATCGCGGAGGCGTTCGCCGCGGAGGGGGCGCACGTCGTCGTCTCGGGCCGCAGCGCCGGACGCGGCAAGGAGGTCGTCGACGGCATCCGCACCCGAGGCGGCCGCGCCGACTTCGTACAGGCCGCCCTGGACGGTAGCGCCGCGGCTTCGCACGCACTGGCCCGGGAGGCGACGCGGGTCCTCGGCGGTGGCATCGACGTCTTGGTCAACAACGCGGGCATCTATCCCGGAGACGCCACAGCAGCCACTGATGAGAAGACCTTCGACCAGGTCTACGCGGTCAACGTGAAGGCCCCGTTCTTTCTCACCGCGGCCGTCGCACCCGCCATGGCGGAGGCCGGCAGCGGAGCGATCATCAACCTGGGCTCCTGGATCGCCCGCTTGGGCATTCCGATCGGCGCCCTCTACAGTTCCACCAAGGGAGCCGTGGAAACCCTGACCCGGGCCTGGGCAGCGGAGTTCGGACCGCAGGGCGTCCGGGTGAACGCGATCTCGCCGGGCGTCGTGCAGACGCCCACCCCCGGCGAGATCCACCCCGGCGAGGCCATGATGAAGGGCACCCCCGCAGGCCGGATGGGAACCCCCGATGCCATCGCGAACGCCGCCGTCTACCTGGCCAGTGACGAGTCGGCTTTCGTTCACGGCATCGTGCTTGACGTCGACGGCGGCCGCACAGCCGTTGCTGTCATCGCCGGCTGACACGCGCTATCGCCCTGGGCGAGGCTGATGTGTGAAGCGTTCTGGCGCCGGGTCACGGCACTGCGCTGCCCGCGCGGCGCAGGTCCGTGATCCCTTGGCTGAGAGCGGCGCGCAGGTGGGTGGACTGACCCGTCGACAGCAGGATGGACACGCCCCCTTGAATCGCGGCGAGCAGCGCGGCAGCCCTGGTATCGACATCGAGTGCTGCGGGAAGCTGGCCAGCGGCCTGTAGTGAGCGGATGCCCACCGCCAAGCTCTCCTGCCAGCGGCGCATCAACTCGATCACGATCGCTCGCGCGCCGGGGGTCGAGCGCCCGATCTGCAGAAACAGCGACCCGAGCGGGCACTCGTCCCCTTGGGCCTCATAGCGCTTGATCACCACATCCCGCCACTGCTCCCAGGCTTCCCACGAGTCCAGACAGCCCAGGTACGGCTGCTGGTCGTCCAGGACTTGATCTGCCTCGAACTGGGCAACCGCGACAAGCAGTTCGTCCTTGCCGGCCGGGAAGTAGTGGAACAGCTGACTCTTGCTGGTGCTAGTCCGCGCCATGATGTCGTCCAACGTCGCCGAACCGACACCCTTCTCCCGCAGCACCGCCGCAGCCCCCTCGACGATCCGGCTCCGCGTCGCCTTCCCCTTCGTCGTCAGCTCCCCGCGCATGACCCGCCTCCTCAAAATGGACTGCAAAGTCCACTGTAATCCGGCGTCCCTGCCGCGATCGACTGCAGCGAGCTACCAGAGGGGTGGGCGGTCGAAGTCCACTCACCGCTCGCGCCTCCCGGACCGTGTCACGTGCCCCAGAGTGCTTGAACGACCCCCATGGATATCCGCGAGGCAGTTCGTTCGGCAACGGCCCCTTCGTCCAGGCGTACCTGAAGCCTTCTGACGAACCCAGACAGCCACTTCTGCCGATCGGCTTGCCTGCCTTGCCTGTTACCTCCGCGCGTCCGATAGTCCTGACTGCCACAGAGCGGCACCTGCTGAAGAAGGCCGCCTGGGGGCACAAGACTCCGCACCAGGCCCGATTACCGGCGCGGATCGTGCTCTTGGCGGCTCGGGGCAGGTCCAACGCAAGTATCGCCGTCGAGACGGAGGTAAACGTGGACACGGTGCGCACCTGGCGGGGCCAGTTTGCCGAGGGCGGCCTGCCAGCCCTGGCCGACCGCAAGCGCAGCGGGCGGCCGGCCCGCTTCACCCCCGTACAGGTCGCCGAGGCCAAGGCCCTGGCCTGCCAGCTCCCGGCCGAGACCGGGGTGCCGTTGGCGCGCTGGTCGTGCCCGGAACTGGCCGCCGAGCTGACCGCCCGCGGCGTCACCGACAGCACCTCGGCGTCCACCGTGCGCCGCTGGTTGCGACAGGACGCCATCAGACCCTGGCAGTACCGGTCCTGGATCTTCATCCGGGACCCGGACTTCCGCGCCAAGGCCCAACGCGTCCTTGACCTGTACGCCCGCACCTACGAAGGCGAACCCCTCGGCGCGGACGAGTACGTGATCTCCAGCGACGACCCGACCCTGGCCCCCGGACAGGCCAGGGCGATGCGTGTCAACCACGAGTACGGACGCGGCGGGGCCCTGGCCTACCTGGCCGCCTACGACGTCCATCAGGCAAAAGCCTTCGGCCGTTGCGAGGCCACCACCGGCATCGTGCCGTTCATGGCCCTGGTCGAACAGGTCATGGCACAGGAGCCCTACGCGGGCGCAAAACGCGTCTTCTGGATCGTCGACAGCGGCTCCTCCCACCGCGGCAAGACCTCCATCGACCGCCTGGCCGCCCGGTTCCCCAACGCCGTCCTGGTCCACACCCCGGTCCACGCCTCCTGGCTGAACCAAGTGGAGATCTTCTTCTCCGTCATGCAGCAAGGTCGTGACACCCAACGACTTCACCGACCTCGACCAGGTCAGGGACCGGCTCCGAAGGTTCGAAGACCGCTACAACGCCACGGCACAGCCGTTCCAGTGGAAGTTCACCACCTCCGACCTGGACGATCTGCTGGCCCGTCTCGACCGGCACACACTCACCGACCGACACCAAGAATCCTCCGTCGCCCTGGTCGCCTGATCAACCCCCGAAGGACTTCCAGCGCCAACCACTTAGCGCAACACCCTAGCGACTCGGTCAGCCGACCAACGAGACCAAAGACGCCTCCACCAAGCCGACTTCACCGGACGCCAAGGAGCCGCTCGCATCCTCTAGTGAGAACGGATGGCGCGAGCGGCTTCTTCCATGACTGACGGCCCGTCAAAAATGCCTTACGGCGCATCAGATCGAGCGTCATTTCAGCGTCAAGATATCGCCCGTAACGCACACAATGCACAACGAGAAACCTGCAGGTCAGCGGCCCTTTTCGACAGGTTCAAGGATCGCGACGCACTCCACATGATGCGTCATCAGGAAGGGATCGGACGCAACGCCAAGCACAGCCCGTCACAGCAGTACGCCACGGCCACCGTGCCCGTTACCACGTCTCGGCTTCAGGTACTCGACAGCGGCGAGCCCGAGTACGACGGAGCCCACGAAGGATGCTGCAGCCCCTCTTGACCAGTCACAAGAAGAGTCCCTGCCGATTGTCCTGCGGGGCCCCTTTCTTGTCACCGGCGAGTCACAGCCCCTATGAGCGGGGGTCTGACTGTCGCTGTTTGACCAGGTGGAAGACGACTGATGATCAGCGTGAATGGTTCAGCCGGCTCGGTACAGAAGTCAACGCCGCGCTGCCCCGCGAGGAGAGCGCCGCGGTGGAGTGGATATGAGGGGTGGCAAGTCTCCGGCTCGAGAGGTTCTGAAGATGCGGGTGGCCCGCCAGTGTCGCTGGCGGGCCACCCGCATCTTCAGAACCTCCCAGCTGCGTACGAGTTCTTCATGCGCCACCGCGTACGGACTTATGAGCTCGTAACACGATCTTGTTGAACGGTCCTGGCCGGGCGTGACTGTTGTGACGGTCTGATCGCTCGGGTGGGTGTGTCTGCAGGGCATTCTGTATGTCCTGCACCAGGACATCGCCTGGCAGCTCCTGCCCCTGGAGCTGGGGTTCGGCTCGGGCAGACCTGCTGGCGACGCTTGGACCGCTGGCGGCAGGCAGGCGTCTTCGACCGGTTGCACCGCATCCTGCTCGCGGAGCTGAACGCGGCCGGCGAACTCGAAGGGACCCGCGCGTGCGTGGACAGCTCCCACGTCCGCGCCAAAAATGGGGAGACGGGACCGGTCCGTCGCCGGTCGACCGGCGGAAGACTGGCAGCAAACACCATCTGATCTGCGACGGGAAGGGCAGTCTCTGCAGATGCATTGGCGACGGAGTCGTTCCCGCCTATCGCGGCCCCGACGGTTCGGCCGGTCGATTCGGCGGAGCCTCGGCATTCTTTGCGGCGGCTGCCGCGACGGTTGCCAGGTCTTCGCCCGAGAAGCCGGCGCGGCTCAGCACCGCCAGAGATTTGTTCGTCGCCAGCGTGCACAACGCCAGCTCTGCCGCCTCCTGCTCACCGGCCCCCGCCGCCAGCAACGCCTGCTCCAGCCTCGCCCGCAAACCGTCGATCACGGCGCGGACCATCGCCCGGCCCTCCGCGTCAAGCGCCGGGAACTGCGTTGCCGACACCGTGAGCAGGCAGCCATCCGGGACCGTCGGGTCGGCGATACGGTTCAGGGCGACCTGCAGGAAGGCGGCCACAACGGCGCTCGGGCTCGGGTGGGGGCCGGACAGTGCCTGCTCGTACAGCGGGTGGTAAGTCTGCGCGTACCGTTGGAGGCTCTTGCGGAAGAGGGCGCTCTTGTCGCCGAAGGTGCCGTAGAGCGAGCCCCGGCCCAGGCCCGTGCCCTCGGCCAGGCGATCGATCGAGGCCTCCGAATAACCCCAGCGCCAGAAGACGTGCATCGCGCGTCGTAGCGCCTCGTCCACGTCGAACTGCTTGCGGCCTGCCATGGTCCGTCACCCTACACATCCTGTACCGATCGTTCAAAGATGGGTAGGGTCGACGGCATGACGAGCTTGAGTTCGCTGCGACTGCCTGACGGATTCCTTGACGTCTTCACCAGCCGGCTCGTGGAGGTGAACGGACTGCGGCTGCACGCGGTCACCGGTGGGGACGGCCCGGCGCTGCTGCTGGTCGGCGGGTGGCCCCAGACCTGGTACGCCTGGCGGGAGGTGATGCCCGCGCTCGCCCGTGAGCACACCGTCGTCGCCGTCGACTCGCGCGGTGCCGGGCTCTCCGACAAGCCCGACGACGGGTACGACTCCGGCACACTGGCCGCCGATCTGGTCGCGTTGATGGCCGCGCTCGGGCACGACCGGTTCGACGTGGTCGGCCACGACATCGGTACGTGGACCGGATACGCCCTCGCCGCCGATCACCCCGAGCGGGTGGGCCGGCTCGCCATCCTCGAAGCAGTGATCCCCGGCCTCACGCCGTCCCCGCCGTTCTTCGGCCCGGCCGCGGTCAACCTGAAGCTCTGGCAGTTCGGCTTCAACCGGCTCACCGACCTCAACGAGGAACTGGTCCGGGGACGGGAGCGGCTCTTCTTCGGCTGGCAGTTCGCCACCAAGGCCGCCACGCGGACCGCGATCCCCGCGTACGCCGTCGACGTCTACGTCGACGCCATCGCCGCGGATCCTCGCGCGCTGCGGGCGAGCTTCGCGTACTACCGGGCGCTGGACGAGACGATCGCGCAGAACGAGCAGCGCAGCAAGACCCGGCTGACGCTGCCGGTGCTCGCCGTCGGCGGCGCGCTGTGGAGCGGCGCGAATGCCGCCCAGACGATGCGGCTGGCGGCCGACGACGTCACGGAGGTCGTCCTCGACGACTGCGGCCATTACCCGGCCGAGGAGCAGCCGGTGCGGTTCGTCGAGATCCTGCAGGACTTCCTCGTGGCCAACCGGTAGCAGACACGCCACACGGCTGAACTTCGCGAACGACAGGCGGAAGCTTCACAAACTCCGCTACGTCGTCGAGCAGGGCTTCGCCCTCCTCCACCAGTTCAAACGTGGGTGCCACTACCTCGCCCAAGCCATCACCGAAGACCTGGCATCCATGCAGGATCACCAGGCGGCGTCCACACAGCAGACGACCGGCCCCGCACTCACCGCCGCCCAGTACGACGCCCTTCACACCACTTCCCTGGGCCCGGCATTTCCCCGGGGGGTCAATCAACGTTCCGATTGATCTCGATCCGCCGAAGCGAGGGCACCAGCAACGGCAAGAACATCGCCGCCGCTGCTACCCCGCCGCCGGTAACCGCGACCGTCGCGGTTCCGAAAGCCACGGCGAGGAAGGGCGTGGACAGCTGGCCGATGGGAGTGGGCATGAAAGACCAGAACTCGTCGTGGGCGCCGACCCTGGAGAGCAGCCGTTCCGGGATGTGGGTGTTGTTGACGGTCTCCCACACGACGGTGAAGAACTCGGCGACCACTCCCGCCACGAATGACCCCGCTGCCAACCAGAAAGTGTTCGCGCCGGCGCCGAGCAGGATCAGCGGGACGGCAGCCAGCGACATCGAGGCCAACGCTGGCCCCATCGGCCGTCGCACGGTCAGCTTCACCATGACCACGCTGGCCAGCAGCGCCCCGACACCGCGCGCGCTCAGCACCACACCCCAGCCCTCGGCGCCGATCGTGTCGTTGGCGATCACCGGACCAAGGATCTGCCAGACCCCCATGTTCAGGCCATTGTTGACGGCGAAGGCCGCCGTCACCGCCCAGATCCACGGCTGGGAGCTGAAGTAGCCCCAGCCTTCCCGCAGCGCGCCGAGCATCGTCGGATCGTCCGCAGTACGCGGCAGCAGGTCCGGCAGCGACATTCGGGCGAAACACGCGGCCGCCAAGAGGAAGGACACGGCGTCCGCGGCGATCGCCCAGCCGCCTCCCACGGAAGCGGTCAACAGACCAGCCGCCGTCGGACCGAGGATCTTCGTGGTGTTCCTGACGGACGCCAGCAGGGAGCTGGCCCGCTGGATGCCGCGTCCTACCGCGAGATTCGCGACGATGCCGCGCAGCGCGGGCTTGGTCAGTCCCTGGAAGACGCCGTTGAGGGCGGACAACGGCAGCAGGAACACCGGGTGCTGGTGGGTCAGGAGGACGAAGGCGACACCGGCCTGGGTGAGGCCGGCACCCAGACTGGTAACGCGGAGGACGGTGTCGCGCCGGTGGCGATCCGCGACACCTCCGCCGAGCAGTAGAGCCGCGACCATCGGGACCAGGGCCGCAGTGGTGACTGCGGACAGCCAGGCCGCACTGTCGGTGGCCTCCAGGACACCGAAGGCCAGAGCGACGGGCGACATGGCGCTGCCGGCCATGGAAATCGACTGCCCGCCCAGAAACCACCGGAAGGCAGCGGAGCGGAGCGGCCGCCCGGACGCGGGGCCGGTACTGGCTACCCGCAACGCCTCATCCCCGACAGATGGTTCACGGTCTCTGCTCTCTGACACATCTGCTGCAGGCACAAGGCGCCACCTTGTCAGCGCAGGCAGGACGCCTCAAGTGGTTTTGGCGCAGCGGTCGCGCCGCTTCGAGGCGTGGCCACAGCAGTACCAGGTCGAACCCCCAACCTGCCCCTGATCCCCCTGAGTTGAAAGGTCACACCCCTGTCTCAATTCTCAATAACTTGTCCCTTTCATGGAAATGCGCACCCGATTCCATGCCCGACAGCCCCTCGACCCCTCACGCCCCGGATCCGCCCCATGACCGCCACCGAACACCAGACCGCTCAAGCCCGCACCACCCGGAACTCACCCGGCACCACTGCGGGCGTGGCCTCACCGCTCATCGAGAGCGTGCCCGCCTACGCCGCCGACCCCGGCGACCGGTACACGATCTGGCACCTGGTCCGGCGGCTTCGCCGACGCAACAACGGCCGCCCACTCACCGCGCAGCAGCTCATGTCCGCACGTCAACGCACCCACGCGGCCGTCACCTTCCTGAACTGGCTGACGGCCCACGACCTCACCCTGGAGACCTGTCGACAGGCCGACCTCGACCGGTGGCTCACCGACGACTCCGCCACCCACCGCCAGACGGCCGGGCACTTCATCCGTTGGGCCCACTCCAACAAGCTCGCTACCGTCCACGTCCCCGCCGTCCGCTGGAACGTCCCCACTCAGCCGCTGGATGACGAACAGCGAACAACTACGCTGACCACTGCCGCATAGCAAACGGTGTCCACGACTCAGGGGGAAGCCCCACCCCCGCCGGAACGAGCCGACAGGGGTCCACATCAGTCACAGCGGTCGCATACGTGTCACCAACAGGGTCGACGCAGCTGCACCACAAGGACCTGAACAGGCCAAACGCTCCCGGCCTGGACCACGCAGACGCCAGAGACGGTTCCGCCTACCTACTCACCTGGTCCCTTGCGAGGAGGCCCCGGCGTTCACGCCGGGGAGGAATCGCATCCAGTGACAGCGACGCGGAGCGTCGCCGCATCCTGCTTCCCGGGCGCGGAGCGCCGCTGCGGCTTGCCCGGCGGAGCTGGGTGTAGGCGAACGCGTGTGCCTGTGTTCGCCGATGGGGGTGATCGCGGCGGGAGATGGGCGCGGATGTACGGATCTCGCACGTATGGTCGTCCGGCAGGGCTTGGGCGGCCGGAACTTGGACGGGGGGTGAGGGTGTGGCGGAAGTAGCAGGGGCCGACGGAGCGGGGCATGCCCGGTACACCTTCCGGCTTCGCGTGCGGTCCACCGCCCGCACGCTGCTGGCGGCGGAGTGGGACCGGTGCCGCTGGGTGTGGAACGAGTGCGTGGCCAAGTCGAAGCAGGTGCATGCCTGGAACAAGAACCGTCCCGAGGGCACCGACAAGCGCACCTGCGGCCCGGCGCAGCTCGACAAGATGCTGACCGACGCCCGTGCGCGCACGCCGTGGGTGCGTGAGGGCTCCAGTGTTCCGCAGCAGCAGCTCATCCGGGATTTCGGCAAGTCGAAGGCGAAGGCGCAGAAGGACATCTGTGACCGGGTTCCGCAGCACCGCCGGGCGGGGATGCCGCAGTGGAAGAAGAAGCGCGAGACGTTGCCAACGCTGAACTACACCCGGCGTGGCTTCCGTCTCAAGGACGGCAAGCTGCACCTGGCGGGCGGCATCGCCTTGACGGTGGTGTGGTCGCGAGACCTTCCGGCCGACCCGTCATCGGTGCGCGTATACCAGGACAGCCTTGGGCACTGGTACGCCAGCTTCGTCGTCCCCGCCGAGGTGGAGCCGCTCCCCGAGACCGGCCGCGTGATCGGCATCGACTGGGGTGTGAAGGAGACCGCGACCACCACCAGCGACGCCCATGACCTCGCACACGCCCGGCACGGGCAGAAGGCCAAAGAGAAGCTGACCCGGTACGACCGGATGATGGCCCGCCGCAAACCGAAGAAGGGGAAGACCGGGTCGAAGGGCTACCGCACAGCGAAGAAACTTCGGGCCAAGGCGCACCAGAAGGTCGCTCTGCAGCGCCAGGACACGGCCCGCAAGTGGGCCAAGTCCGTCGTCCGCGACCACGATGCCCTGGCCGTCGAGGACTTCAAACCGAAGTTCCTTGCCAAGACCACCATGGCCAAGAAGGCCGCCGACGCCGCCATCGGCGCCACCAAACAGGCCCTGATCGAGATGGGCCGCAAGCACGCACGCCGCGTGCACCTGGTACATCCCGCGCACACCACGATGGACTGCGCGCACTGCGGAGCGAGAGCCAAGCACGCTCCCCCACTGCCTTAAGGGCGTGGGGGGACCCCCAGCCGCTGGGAGAGCGCACCCACACCTGCACCGCATGCGGAACGGTGAGCCCACGCGACAAGAACTCCGCACGCGTAATGCTCGTCCGGGCTGGTCTCAACCCGGCTGGTGCTGAGGGCATAAGACCACCTGGGGCGCCGCCCCGGATGGCTGCCTGAGCCAGGAATCCCCTTCCCTTCAGGGAGGGGAGGATTCAATGTGGTCCCATCCACGGTGCTGGGCCTTCGGCATGGAAGGCCCAGATCCGCCCCGGCGGCGGAGCCGCAAAGTGTCACAGCCGGGAAGGGGCGGGGTGGGGGAAGCCGCCGCAGGCGGCTACGCCCCCACCGGCTGTGCCTGCGCCGGCTGCATGCCGAAGCTTCGTACGCCCGGCACGAATGCCGTGCCCACGCAGGCCGTCCCCACCAACCCCGCCGCAATCCACAGCGGCACCGAAGCCCCCCACGCACCGGCCGCCAATGGCGCCAGCACATAGCCCAGCGGCATCGCCGCAAGTGAAAGCAGCCAGTCGTACGACGTGACCCGGGCCAGTGCGACAGCCGGAATCGCCGCCTGGACCGACGTCTCCCAGACCGGGCCGAGGAAGCCGAGCCCGGCCATCGCAACGCCGTACGAGCCAAGCACCAGCGGCGCAGCGGCGCCTGCCGCCAGCAGGCCGAGCGGCAGTACATACGTCGCCAGCCCCAGGTTGGCCAGCAGAATCGGCCGCTTGGGCCTGGCCCGCCCGGCCATCAGTGAGCCGCCCAGCAGGCCGATCGCTCCCACCTGAAGCATCACGGCCCATACGGCCTTCCCGCCCAACTCCTCGTCGGCGAGGCCCGGTCCCAGGGTCATCAGGACCGCCGCGGCACCGTTCCAGGCCGCATGGCCGATCAGGCTCGTCCAGTACCAGTCACGGCTGCGGACCTCGTGCCAGCCCTCGGCCAGATCGGCCAGCATTTTGCGGCGTGGGATCGGCACGTGCCGTACGCGGATCACGGCAAGCATCGCCGCGCTGACGGCGAAGGACGCGCCGTCCAGCACGAAGGCCCAGCCGGGGCTTGCCGCGAGCGTCAGGACGCCGGCGAGGGCGGGCCCGCCGACGCGGGAGCTGCTGCTGACCACGCCGAGCAGCGCGTTCGCCTTCAGCAGTTCTGACGGCTCCACCGTGCCCGTGATCAGTGCCGGAAGCGTCGGCATCGCAAAGGCGGAGGCCGCGCCGCCGATCGCCTCGGCGACGGCGATGTGCCACAACTGTGCGTTGTCGGAGAGGAGTTCGTAACCGACGAACAGCTGGGCCGCGCACCGCACAAGGTCCGTGGTGAGCGCCACGGTTCGTGAGTTGAACCGGTCGCCCACGACGCCGCCGACCGGCAGGAGCAGGAGCTTCGGCACCATCGCACAGCCGAGGACGAGCGCCATGGCAGACGCCGAGCCGGTGACGCCGAGGACGGCGAAGGCGAGAGCGACCGGCACGACGGCGTCGCCCACGAGGGACAGGGAGCGGCCGATGAACAGCAGGCGGAAGGAATAGTTGCGCAAGGGATGCGGCATGCCCGCCAATGTAATTTGGTACCGAACTATTCGTCAACGAAATATCTTGTACCGAAGTACATCGCCGTATGCTGCAGGGCATGGAGCCCCAAGACTGGACCGACGAACACGTCGAGCTCTGGCAGGCCGTACTGCCCGATCTCGACCCGGACATCGAGGGCGCGGTCACCCGCATGAAGAGGCTCTCGGTCCATCTGCGCAGGGTGCGCGAGAAGTCCCTGGCCGACTTCGACCTGGATCGCCAGGAGTTCGACACCCTCCACAAGCTGGCCGGCCGCGGCGGCGACGCGACGCCCTCCGACCTCGCCGCCGACCTCGACCTGGCTCCGGCCTCGGTCACCGGCCGCCTGGACACCCTGGAGCGGCGCGGCTTCGTCCGGCGTACACCGTCGAAGTCCGACCGCCGCCGGGTCGATGTGGAGCTGACCGAGCTGGGCCGCGCGACCTGGCTCGGTGCGATGGATGTGCTGGGCGACGAGGAGTACCGCCTGCTGGGGACCCTCTCGAAGGGCGAGCGCAGGCAACTGGCAGACATGCTCCGCCGCATCATGGTGGTCGCCGAGGGCGGCGGCGCCTGACTGGGCTCTGCGATGCGCCGTGCGGCCGCGGCTGAGCCCAGTACGCGGCAAACGCCCGGCGGGATGCGATCGGGGATCGAGTCGTCGTTCGGGGGCCCAGCCAAGCGATAGAGGTGCTCACACCCGTGGTGGTCAGCCGCAGGGCGCGCGCGAGGGAGGCGACGATCTGGGCCGAAAGTGCCGTGGCGAGCACGCTACCGGCCGGCCTCGGGCGGACGGCTCGAAGTCTCCGCAGCCGCAACCGGCTCGCGGAGTAACGAGCGTGCGCCTGGCCGGTGTTGAGCGCCACGTCGTCCTCATCGCCGCCGGCCACCGTGGAGGAGTCCGCCGCCGTAATCGCGCCCGGTCCAGGATCGTGAGGTCACCTCTGGCACGCGCCGCCGTCCCCGGCAGCCGCGCCTCCCATAGCGGCGCCGGTCACGTCTCCCCCAGGTGACCGGCGCCCCGGGCGACCTGACCGAACCTCCCGGCGACCGTCACCGCCCTGTTCGCCGCGTGCGCGACGCTCTCGGTGACCCGGTGGGGTTCAGCGTCCCCGGCGACCACTCCAGCCCGGTGGATCGCTGAGCCATCACACGGCGACAAGGTCTCCGTCAGGCCCAGAGCCACTGGGCCCCTCCGATCCTACGAATGACCGGCGCGGACCCGCGCTGGAAGGCAGGACACGTTCAAGGCTTGCGGCCGATGAAGGCAAGCAAGCGAGTCTGTACGTCGGCGCTTTCGGGTACCTCGACCCGTGGACCGTACTGCCCGCTCTTGCGGAGCACGTCGTCCAGCGGCAGCATCCCGTCGAGCAACTGGGCGCACCTGTCGGGGTCGAGGCGCTCCTCCTGGCCGGTGGACCGCGCCAGGTCCCAGGTGTGCATGAAGACGTCGGCGGTGTAGAACCGGTCGACCGCCTGGTCCAGCGCGACCTCTCCGATGTGCGGGTTCGACAGCATCCTCTGCGCCGTGGCCGGATCGTCGAGGAGGGCCTGCACCCCGTCGCTGTGCACCGTCCAGGCCGCCACCGGGTCGTCGTCCACCGACGGCCCTTTCGGCAGTTCGACTCCGGCGCCGGCCTTCAGGAAGTCCGGGAACCACTCGACAAGGTGACGCACCACATCCCGGGCGACCCACCCCTCGCACGGCGCTGGGTTGTCCCATGCCCCGGGACGCACTCCGCGCACGCGGTCCGTGAATACCCCTGCGACGGTGCGGTGTTCATCGGCTGCCCTCGTCATGGTCTCAAGCCTTCCATCTCGGTACGTTGGTCGGTGTTGCCGCTCTGACGGCCGCTGAGCAGCTCGTCAAGCAGCTCGTAGCCTTCCCGGACGCCGCGTTGCATGCCGCTCTTGATCATCGAGTCGCGGGCTTCGATGGAGTCCATGAGGGATTTGGTGGTGACCCGGGTGCGACCGCCGAGGTCCTCGAAGGTGGTTGTCTCCAGGCTGACGCCGTCCGGGAAGCCGTCGTAGGCGAAGGTCTGCACGAGGCGCTCGTTGAGACGTACCTCGTGGAACACGCCGCGGAAGCCGTACTCCGTACCGTCGTCCTCGCGATGTACGTAGCGGTACGACCCACCGGTGTGCGCGTCGTACTCGTCGATCCGCATGGTGAGCCGACGCGGGCCGAGCCACTGAATGACCAGGTCAGGATCGGTGTACGCCCGGAACACGAGCTCAGGCGAAGCACCGAACTCCCGGGTGATGAGGATCGTGGGCAGAGCAGGGTCGGCCACGATGTGCGTCTCGTCCCGGCGATTGGTCTCCGCGCCGCTCATGATGCCGCCTCCTTCGTCGGGGTGCCCGTCCCCGGTTGCTCCTTCATGTGCTCGAGGACGGCATCGAGCCGGCGGAAACGGTCCTCCGCTTCGCGCCGGTAACGTTCGATCCATTGCGTCATCAGGTCGAAGACCTCGCCCTCAAGGTGGCAGGGCCGCCGCTGGGCGTCCCTGCTGCGACTGATCAGACCGGCGTCTTCCAGAACCCTGATGTGCTTGGACACGGCCTGCACCGTCACGTCGTACGGCGCGGCCAGCTCATTGACCGTGGCATCCCCGACGGCCAGCCTGGCCACGATGTCGCGCCGAGTCGGGTCGGCCAGAGCGGAGAACACTCGGGACAGCCGGTCGTCGGCCATCTCGCACCTCACATATTCAACTGATCGGTTGAATAACGCTACGTCCGGACCCGCGAAGTTGTCAACCGACTGGTTGAATAGCGGTCGACTCAGGAGGGTTACGACCTCCGTCCAGGATGTGAACGAGGTGTCGGAGGCGGGCGGCGCGGTGCGTCGCGAGTGGTGCCATGACGCAGATTCACCAGCGTGGCCGACAGCCGGTCGACGAAGACGAACTTGTGCTTCGCCCCTGCCCCCACAGCCCGCCTTCGCGGCCGAGCCACGAGCCGATCCCGATGCCGGTCGAGCCACAACGGCCCGACCTCAGCGATGAGTTCAGCGATCACATCCGGCGACAGCCCCACAGGCCGGTGATGCTGCCGAGGACTCAGTTCTGATTCGCTGGCCAGAACGCCGCCGGATCGCAGTGGGCCGGGCACGCCAGCAGGTAGACCTCGTTGCCAAGAAACAGCCCGTAGGTGTCGGCCCCAACGCTGCAGGCCTGCTCTGATTTGGCCAGGATGCAGGCTCGCCACGGGCGGTTCGCCGGCCCAGCAGTGCGGAGCGGTGATGGCGATGATCGCGCCGTCGGGACGGTCCGGGGAGGGCTGCGCCGCGTACAACGCCAACCACCGGTGGACCACCCGCGCCAGAGCATCGGCACGTCACACGCAGGAAGCGGAGGGCCACGATCGGGTGATAAACGCTTCCGGGTCCTTCCGCGGCGCTCCGCCCGGGAGAACCCTTGAACATGGGCAATACGACAAAGCTCGGACCCACTACCCAGGAACTGCGGATCGCCACGGCGATGACCGGCGGCGTAAGCCTGGCGATCTGGATGGGCGGCGTGGCCCGCGAGCTGAACCTGCTCCAGCAGGCGGCCTGGTGGCGTAACGCCCTCCAGGAGGACGATCCCCTGCCCGAGCCGGACGACACCGCCGGCGGCGACGAGCGGGCCAAGGCCCTGTATCTGCGTCTGCTGGAACTGCTGGACACCACCGTCTCCATCGACGTGCTGTCCGGCACCAGCGCGGGCGGCATCAACGCCGCGCTGCTGGGCCTGGCCAGGGCCAGGTCGTGGGACCTCGGGCCACTGCGCGACTTCTGGCTGAAGTCCGGTGCCTTCGAGACGCTGCTGCGCGACCCCGCGCAGAAACAACCGCCTTCGCTCCTCCAGGGCGACGGCGTACTGTTCCGCGAACTGCTCAACGGAATCAAGGAGTTGGGCCTGGCCTCACCGCCCGGGAAGCCGTCGCGCGGCACCGTCGCCGACGACGTCACCCACGGTACGCAGGTCTTCATCACCACCACGCTGCTCACCGGAGAGACGGGACGGTTCACCGACTCCTACGGCACCCAGGTCCAGGACGAGGACCACCGGGGCCTGTTCGTCTTCGACGAGCGCGTCCTGGGCAACGAGTCCGGCGAGCAGGCCGTGGCGCTGGCAGCCCGCAGCAGCGCCTCCTATCCGGCGGCGTTCGAGCCGTCGTTCCTGCCGTACGACACCCCGGTCGACGGGACCCGCGACGTTCCCGCGCGCCCTGCGATGAGGAAGTACACCAACATCACCCGCTCGCATTGGGCCGCCGACGGCGGTCTGCTGGCGAATCGGCCGATCAGACCGCTGCTGCGGGCCATCTTCGACCGGCCGGCGGAGCGTCAGGTGCGGCGCGTCCTCCTGTACGTCGTCCCCTCGGCCGGCGCCGCGCCCGACCCCCGTACGGCACCACCGCAGGAGTCCTTCAAGGAACCGTGGACCCTGGGCGAGGCCCTGATGAAGGACCTCGGTGCCGCGCTCAGCCAGTCCATCAGCGCCGAGCTGAGCGAACTGCGCGACCACAACGACCGCATGGACGCGATCCGGGACACCCGCCGCCGTATGGCCGAGCTCGGCGCCCGAGGGCGTATGGCGGCGCGGGCACTGGCCGAGTGCCGGGAGCGGCTCGGCGAGGACGAGGTGGCGGATGCTGCCGTGGGCCGGCTCCTGACCCCGCAGATGTACGAGGACTTCCGGATCCGGGAGGGCACCTGGCTGGCCCGGCCGGTGAACACCGCGCTGATGCGCGCCCTGACCACCCGGCCGGCCAAGGCGCTGGCTCAGGCGTGGCTGGCCGCGATGGCTCCGGGCGGCGGCGCGGAGGAGGTCTGCCGGGACGCCGCGGTGAACGCGGTCACGGCGCAGTGGACCTTTCCGGAGGCGGACGATCGAGGCGACGTGCTGTACGGGCGGCTGGCCGACTTCGGGGTGGCTCCGTTCGACGGTGCGAAGGCGACCGTGCTGGCGATGCTCCGGGAGGCGTTCGTGTGCTGCCCCGAGCAACGTACGGAGCTGGCGAAGGTCGTACGCCGGGTGCACCGGGCGTTCGTACCGGACAAGCGGCCGGACGTCGAGGAACTCGTCGAGCGTGCGATGAACGAGGGGCAGGCGCGCGGCTCGGCCCTTGGGGACGTGGCGGGCGACGCCGCGCGGGCGTACTGGGACCAGCGCGGCCGGCCGGCCCCTGCACCGCAGGACGGCGACGGGGAGGATCTCTCCCTCAAGGGCGCGTGGTCCAGGCTCGCGGCCGCCGTGATCCTGCTGCGAGAGCTGGTCCCGCGGCAGAGCGCCCAGCAGGCGGCGGTCGCGCCGCCGGTGGCCACCACGGCCCAGGGAAGACGTCAGCGGGCGGCCGCGGAACTGGGCACCTACTTCGGATTCCTTCCCGATGAGCGCGACGGCGTCGCGCTCGCGCTCTTTGAACTGCACGTGGCCACCCGTTCCGTGCTGTCCGTGGGCACCGAGGTCGAACAGCCGGTCGAACTGGTGCAGGTCAGCGCCGACACGCGGTGCGCGCTCGCACCCCGCCGGCCGACCGCCGCGAAGAAGCTGACCGGGCTGCAGCTGCACCATTTCGGGGCGTTCTACAAGTCGTCATGGCGGGCGAACGACTGGACCTGGGGCCGGCTGGACGGCGCCGGCTGGCTGGTTCACCTGCTGCTGGACCCGCGGCGCGTTCTCACCGTCGTACCGGACGCAGAGGGAGGGAAGAGTCGGGCCGAAGCGTTCTACGAACAGTTGCGCATCCTCTTCTCCGACGGCGAGGACCCGGACCAACCCATCGACGAAGCCCCGGACGGAACCGTCACCCGGCTCACCAAGGAGGCGATCTGCGGCGAGCTGCGCTTCCTCGACCACCCGGACGAGCGCGTGCCATCCAGCCTGCCCCTGACGTCGCTGTGGATCGCGCAGAGCTGGCAGCGGTGCGTCGCCGAGGTCGAACTGCCCGTCATCGCACGGGAGATGCTCAGTACACCGGCCACCCGGACACACCCATGGGCCACGCAGGTGCTCGACGTCGCAGGCAGCCCCGAGCGGGCCCGGGCAGCCGCCCAGACCGCGGTCGCCGCGGTGATGAGCGGCGACTGGACCGCGCAACAGCGGGAACTGATCGAGTGGGAACAGCGAGCCGCCGAACAGAGGAAACCGAGCAACGAGCAACAGCGGGCCGCCGGGCGGCGAAATCCGGGCGAGTCACCACAGCGAACCGCCCAGCCGCAGAAGCCGGTCGCCTCGGAGCGCCAGACCTACGACCCGGTCACACGCGCGGACCCTGCCGCCCTCGCCGCACTGCTGGCGTCCTGCCCGGTGCCCGACGAGACCTTCGCCGGCGAGCTGGGGCAGCCGCTGCTGACCCGCACCGTCAGCAAGGCCGTCGCCGTGGCCACCGCCGGGGTTTACGAAGTGCGCCGGATGCCGGCGCCGCTGAAACCGTTCCTCACCTCGACCCGCACCATCACGCTGGCCGGCTACCGCGCCTCCGCCCTCACCCGCGGCCGGTCCCGCACTCTCATCCTCACCGGCGCCGCCGCGCTGACCATCGGTGTCCTGTCGATGATCCAACACGTCACCTGGCTCGGCCTGACGGGCACGGTGCTCGCACTCCTCGGCTCCTATCTGCTCGTCCTCGGCACCTGGGCGCACTGGCGCAAGGCGCTGGTCGCCGCGGGAGCGCTCACCGTCGTGGTGGCGGTCTTCTTCACCGGCTGCCCGGTCGGCCGCCGCGTGCTGTTCGGCACCGGCGGCAACGACACCGGGGTGGTCGGCCGGGACGTCGTGCCGTGGCTGCGCACACCGTGGTGGCACCCGATCGTCGCGCTGGCCGGAATCGCGCTCCTGACGCTGCTGTTCAGCGGGGTGTTCACGGCGGCGGGGCGGGGGATCCGCCGCCGCGTCGACCGGCCGACGGGGGCGCCCACGACCGCCGGGCCGACATCACAGTCCGGCTCCGACTCCGGCGCCGAAGTGGCTACCGTCCAGACGAAGGAGCCTACCGGCCACACGGAGCCGCACTCCGGGCGGGGAAGCCCCAGGTGATACGGCCTCAGTGGTCCATCAGGGGCCGGGGGACGCCGATACCAAGGTGCTTCAGCTCGGCGCCGAGGAACGGGCGGCTGGCCGTCTGGGCACAGGTCGAACCTCAGCCGCCTTCTGGACCGGTCCGCAGCGTCTCGGCAGCGGGAACTCCCGGCCGTCCTGGGCGATGACCTTGGCCGTGGTGAGGCCCGCGAGGAGGCTGGTGCGGTGCCAGTCGACCACGTACGACCTGCCGTTCGGGCTGACGCACACGACCACCTCCTTGGTGTGGTGCAGGACCGCCAGGTAGTCCATCGGCACCGTCAGCCGCCGGGCGGCGGCGAGCGGGGGCGTGCCGTCCGCCGGCCGGATGCGGAGCACCGTGTCGAGCACCGGACCGTGGTCCTGCAAGATGGTCCTGCCACGCATCTCCAGGAACCGGGCACACACCAGGTGGCCGCCACGACGCGACCAGCGTCGGCCGACAGCGCCGAACCTGCCTGTTCGCACGGGAGTTGGTCCACCAACAGGCGGGGCTTCTCGCCCGGCTCGGTCACCGGTGCCCGGTGTTCGGGTCCTGGAACGCGACCGTCACCGGTATCCCGGCTTCCTGGAGCCGCCGTGGGCCGACTGCCCCACTTCCACGATCCGCGCCTTCACCACACCGCCCGCTGGACCCCGGTCACCCCGGCGAGCGAGCGCCCGTAGCCGAGCAGGGCCAGGTCGGCGGGAGCCGACCACCAGTACGCCAGCACCTCGTGACCGTGCATCAGATATCCACCCGGAACAGGCCGCTGCTCGCATCGACGATGGCTGTGAGCCGCCGGCCCACGCGGAGGGCGGGGTGGCTCGTGCGCTTCCACGTCGTGTCGAACGTCCGGAACCCCGACCCGCTGACCGCAGTTCGACCTCCGGGCCGGGAGTCTCTCCGTCCCAGTCGAAGTCGGTCAGGTCGGCGATCTCCGCGGTCGCCGGGGCTCCGGCGGCGTCGAGCCGCCGGTTCTGTTCCCTCTCGGTGGCGGTGTGGCATCAGAGGATGATCGCCACTCTGCGGCTCCGGCCGGGGCGGACCTCCAGACGAGGCCGCTCCCAGATGCGGTAGCGGGCGTCGTCGACGTAGCCGAACTCCTCCAGCACCCGGCCGTCGAAGGAGAGCAGGACGTGATCGTTCGCGGGCACGCATCGTCGTGCGGGTCTCGGTGTGCTCGCCGGGCACGGCGCCGATGTGGGAGGTGGCCTCGGCCTCGATGAGTTCCTGCAGCATCCGCTGGGCCAAGACCCTCATCAACTCGATTCCGTCCGCCGTACGCAGTGACTCCATCAGGCGGAGCAAGTCCTGCTGGGACAAGGCCATCGCGTCACCTCTCACCTCAACGAGCCTCTCTACTCGGAGAGTTGAGCGATGGCCCGACCCATGACCAGGGGCTACGCAGAGATCGCTGCTACACCACGTGGTGGGACACCATCACATGTCGAGCGCGAGTTCCCCCTCGGTGCCGACCAAGCCCTGCTGGACAGCCTCGCCGGGCGGCCTGTCGGGCCACGACCGACCAGGCCGTGTCGTCTCTGATCAAAAATGTGTCGTGCTGAGTCAAGAAGGTCGGCCGCCCGCCCCCTAGCGTGATGGCCATGGACTTCAGCCCTTCTCCGCGCGCCGCCGAACTCACCAAAGCTGTGCGGTCGTTCATCCGCGACGAGATCGCCCCCGTCGAGCACGCATTGCAGCTGCGCCAGGCCGAGGCGCGCCGCGCCGGCGGCGAAGTGGAGCTGTGGCAGGTGCCTCGGGAGATGCACGAGCTGCGGCGCACAGCACGGGAACAGGGGCTGTGGAACCTGTTCCTGCCCGCGGGGCACGAGGGGCCGTACGCGGAGCGGTTCGGTACGCGCGGCGGCACGGGGCTGTCGAACGTGGACTACGCCCCTGTCGCCGAGGCGACCGGGTGGTCGTTCCTGGCTCCTTATGTTTTCAACTGCAACGCGCCGGACACCGGAAACGCCGAAGTGCTGTTGCGCTACGGGTCCCAGGAACAGAAGGACCGCTGGCTCGACCCGCTGCTGGAGGGGCGGATCCGTTCGGCGTTCGCCATGACCGAGCCGGGCGTGGCGTCCTCGGACGCGACCAACATGCAGCTCAGGGCCGTGGTCGAGGGCGACGCCGTCGTCCTGAACGGCCGCAAGTGGTGGACCACCGGCATCGGGCACCCGGACTGCGAGGTCCTCCTCGTCATGGGGCTCACCGATCCGGACGCACCCAAGTACGCCCGGCACTCGATGGTCCTGGTCCCCCGGGACACTCCCGGGGTGAAGGTCGAGCGGATGCTGGACACCATGGGATTCCTCGACGAGCCCTTCGGCCACGGCGAGGTCTCCTTCACCGACGTCCGCGTCCCCGTGTCGAACATCGTCGCCGGCCCGGGACGGGCCTTCGAGATCGCCCAGGGCCGCCTCGGCCCCGGCCGGGTGCACCACGCGATGCGCATGATCGGCCTGGCGGAACGGGCTCTGCAGCTGGCCTGCGAGCGCGGCCTGGCCCGCACCGCGTTCGGGAAGCCGCTGGCCGACCTCGGTGGCAACCGGGAGCGCATCGCCGAGGCGCGCATCGCGATCGACTCCGCGCGTCTGCTCATCCTCGACGCGGCCTGGAAGCTCGACACCGTCGGCGCCGCGGGCGCGCTCAGCGAGGTCAGCGCCATCAAGGTCGCGGCGCCCCAAGTCGCCCAGCAGGTCATCGACTTCGCGATGCAGATCCACGGCGGTGCCGGCCTGTCCAGCGACTTCCCGCTGGCCGGTGCCTGGACCGCGGCACGGGCCGTCCGCCTGGCCGACGGGCCCGACGAGGTGCACAAGGGCGTCGTCGCCCGTATCGAGCTCGGCAGGCACGGGGCGTCCCGATGAGCCGCGGGCCCGGCGGCCGCCGGGTGCTGATCACCGGTGGCGCCTCCGGCCTCGGCGCCGCGCTCGCCTCCCGCTACGCCCAGCGCGGAGACCGCGTCCTCGTCACCGACCTGGCGGCCGAGGCCGAGGTACCAACGGGCGCGCTGTACCAGCGACTCGACATCACCTCGCCGTCGGAGTGGGCCGGCGCTCTGGAACGCGTCCGCCTCGACCTCGGCGGGCTCGACGTGCTGGTCAACAACGCCGGCATCGCCGCCGGCGGGCGCGTGGACCGCCTCGACGACGCGCACTGGCGGCGGGTCCTCGACGTCAACGTGCTCGGCGCCGTGAACGGCTGCCGGACCTTCGCCCCGCTGCTCAAGACCCAGGGACACGGCCACGTGGTCAACGTGGCCTCCCTGGCGGGGCTGGTCCACCCGGCGGCGATGAGTTCCTACGACGCGAGCAAGGCGGCCGTCGTCGCTCTCTCGGAGAGCCTGCGCCACGAACTCGGCCCGTGGGGCGTCGATGTCACCGTAGTGTGCCCGTCGTTCTTCCGTACGAACCTGGCCGCCTCCCTGGGAGGCGAGGACCCGTTGATGGACGAGGTCGCCGCCAAACTGATCTCCCGCGCGCCGCTCGGAGCCGAAGAGATCGCCGCGCGAGTTCTGAAAGGCGTCGACGCCCGCCGCTTCCTGGTCCTGCCCGACCGGTCGGCGCGGCTCGCCTACTGGACGAAGCGCCTGGCACGGCCCCTGTACGACCGTCGGATGCTCGCCTCCGGAGCGAAGATCCGGCAGGCCGAACTGCGCGAGAAGGCACCCGTATGACCCGTATGAACAGTCCGATCAGCAAGAACGGCGTCGTCCTCATCACCGGAGCGAGTTCGGGCCTGGGCGAGGAGATGGCCCGCCAGTTCGCCGCCCTCGGCTACGACCTGGCCCTGTGCGCCCGGCGTACCGACCGCCTCGACGCCCTCGCCGACGAGATCCGCCTCTCCACCGGACGCAGGGTCGAGACCGCCGCCCTCGACGTCACCGACAGCGTCGCCGTCGCGTCGGTCTTCCACGAGTTCGCGCAGCGGTACGGGAGCATCGACCGGGTGGTCGTCAACGCCGGCATCGGCAAAGGCGCCCCCCTCGGAACCGGAAGGGCCGATGCCAACCTGGCGACGGCACTGACGAACTTCGTCGGCGCGCTCGCCCAGACCGAAGCCGCCCTGGAGATCTTCCGCCGGCAGGGCCGCGGTCACCTCGTGCTCATCTCCTCCATGTCCGCACTGCGCGGCATGCGCAGGTCCATGACGACCTACGCGGCGACCAAGGCCGGGCTGGCCTCCCTCGCCGAGGGCCTGCGCTCGGAGAACATCAAGGGCCTTGACGTCTCGGTCGTCCACCCGGGATACATCCGCTCGGAGATGAACGCCCACGTCGAACAGAAGACCCGGTTCATGGTCGACACCGAGACCGGAGTGCGCGCGATGGTCGGGGCCATCGAGAGGCGCCGCGCCAAGGCATACGTACCGGCGTGGCCGTGGGTACCCATCGGGATCGCCATGAAGGTACTGCCTCTGCGGATCGTCCGGAGGCTCACATGAACGCCCGTACGAACAAGGGAAGTACCGACGTCGCCGGGGCGCGCCCGGTCCGTGACGAGGACTCCTTCGACGTCGCCGCCATGGCCGCCTGGCTCGCCGAGAATGCCACGCCGGGCAGCACGGACCTCGACCTGTCCGCCGTCCCGGAGGTGCGGCAGTTCTCCGGAGGCGTGTCGAACCTGACCTATCTGCTGCGTTACCCGGACGGCGACCTCATCCTGCGCCGCCCCCCGAAGGGCACGCACCGCAAGGGCGCCCACGACATGGGCCGCGAGCACCGCATCCAGACCCAACTCGGACGGCTGCTGCCCCACGTGCCGCGCACCGTCGCCCTGTGCGAGGACCCGGCGGTCATCGGCACACCGTTCTACGTGATGCGGCGCCTTATCGGCCCGATCCCGCGCAAGGACCTGCCACGCGGGGTGGTACTCGACCGGGAGCAGACCGCGGCCCTGTGCCGCAACGTCATCGACCTGCTCGTGGACCTGCACGCCGTCGACCTCACGGCCACGGGACTCGGTGACCTCGGCAAGGGCGACGGGTACGTACGCCGACAGGTCGAGGGCTGGTCGGAGCGCTACCGCACGGCACGCACCTGGAACGTCGGCAGCTTCGAGCGGGTGATGCGGTGGCTGGCCGACCACCAGCCGGCCGACCGCCCGCACACCCTGGTGCACAACGACTTCCGCTTCGACAATGTCGTACTCGACCCCGAGAACCCTACGCGGCCTGTCGGTCTGCTCGACTGGGAACTCGCCACTGTCGGCGACCCGCTCATGGACCTCGCGAACAGCCTCGGGTACTGGGTGCAGGCCGACGACGGGAGGTACATGCAGGCCTTCCGGCGTCAGCCCACCCACCTGCCCGAGATGATGACCCGGGAGGAGGTCGTGGCGTACTACTGCGCGCGCACCGGGACCGGCGTGACCCACCGGGAGTGGGCCTGGTACCAGGTCTTCGGCCTGTTCCGCGTCGCCGTCATCGCCCAGCAGGTCTATCAGCGGTACCTCACCGGGCAGACCACGAACAAACAGTTCCGCCTCTTCGGCGTCGCGGTCGTGCTGCTCGAACTGCGGTGCCGCCGCATCATCGCCACCGCCCGACGGATGTCCCCCGACATCGCCGACACCCAGGTAGGGAAGCAGCCATGACCTCGAACAGGGAGCCCAACGCCGTGCCCCTGACCCGTCGCCTCCTCTCGCCCCGCCGCTGGACGCCGCCCACGGCTCCCGCCGACGAAGGGCGCACACCCACCACGCGCCGCCTCGCCGTCGCCCGCCGGATCACGAGCGGCGGGCACGGCCCGGAGGACGTGATCTTCGACGGACAGGGCAGCCTGCTCACCGGTCTCGCCGACGGCAGGATCGTGCGCGTCGACCCGGCCACCGGTGCGTGCACGGTGGTGGGCGACACCGGAGGCCGCCCGCTGGGACTCGAACCCTCCGCCGACGGCAGCGTCCTGGTCTGCGACCACGACCGGGGGCTGCTGCGGATGTCCGCCGACGGCTCGGTCGAAGTGCTGGTCGACACCGTGGCGGGCCGGCCGCTCACCTTCGCCAGCAACGTGGTCGAGGGTCCGGACGGGACCATCTGGTTCACGGTGTCCACGCGACGCTGGGACCTGGAGCACTACCTCGGCGACGTCATCGAGCACTCCTGCACCGGAATGCTCGTCCGCCGTGACCCCGACGGCACCGTCACCGTGCTGCGTGACGACCTGAAGTTCGCCAACGGCCTCGTCCTCGCCCCGGACGCCTCGCACCTGCTGGTCGCCGAGACCACCGGGTACCGGGTGAGTCGCTACTGGCTCACCGGCCCGAAGGCCGGGAGCGGCGAGCCGTTCGTGGAGAACCTCGCCGGCATGCCCGACAACATGAGCCTGGGCAGCGACGGGCTGCTGTGGGTGGCGATCGCCGCACCCCGCAACGCCCTGCTCGACCGACTGCTCCCGCTGCCGGGCTTCCTGCGGACCTTGGTGTGGAACCTGCCCGAGGCCATACGTCCCAAGGCCACGCCCATCGCCTGGGCCATGGCCTTCGGCCTCGACGGCCGCCTCGTCCACGACCTGCGCGCGGACGACGGTTCGTACGGCTTCGTGACCAGCGTCGCCGAGTACGACGGGACCATGGTGGCGGGCAGCCTGCACGAGGACGACCTCGTCGTGCTCAGCCTCTGACCCGTGCCTCGCGGCGCAGCGCGGTCGGTGTCCGGCCCCACCAGCGTCGGGCGCAGCGGGTGAGGACCGCCTGTTCGGCGAAACCGACGAGGTTGCTGACCTGGGCCAGTGGCATGTCCGTCGTGGTCAGGTAGGTGCGGGCCCGGGTCCGGCGCACCCCGTCGAGGATCGAGGCGAACGGCTCGCCCTCCGCGGCAAGTTGGCGCTGCAGGGTCCGTGGGTGCACGGCGAGGACCCGGGCGACGTCGACGAGGTCGGTGGAACCGGTCCCCAGAGACTGGTCGAGCACCGCGCGCACCTTCGCGGCCACCACCGGCCCGGCCTCGGGAGAGTGCCGGGACAGGAAAGCCAGCGCGAGCCGGCGCAAGGTCTCGTCGACCCCGTCGAGCGGGCGCGACAGCAGGCTCGACGGAACCCGCAGCAGCGCGCTGTCCCGTCCGAAGCGGACCCGGGCGCCGAAGGCGTCCTCGTACCGCGTCCGTGCCCCCACGGGCTGATGAGGCAGATCGACCGACCGCAGGCCGTAGCCGCCACCGACGAGGAACATGACGGCGCGGTGGACGAACAGCGTGGTCATGTCGGTGGCCTGTGGCAGCGGCCGTACGCCCGCGCCGAAGGAGTACCGCAGCCCGATCACCCCGCGCGTCCCGTCGGGGTCGTCCACCAACGCGACGCTGAGGTCGCGCGCGTGGACGAACAGATAGCGGGAGGTGCACTCCAGCGCGTCGGCGACCGAAGCGGAGTGCTGGATCGCCACCGCCAGCGGGCCCAGCATGCCGAAGTCCTGCGCCTCGGCCACCCGCAGGCCCAGGTCAGGACAGCCGAGGTCGGCTGCGGCGATCTCCAGGACCGCGGCAAGAGCGGTGTCCTCCACGAGCAGCTCATCGGTGTCGAGCGCCCCGTCCGGCAGCCCGGCCTTCCGGGCGTACGCGTTCGCGTCTCCGCCGAGACCCTCCACGACCTGCCGGAACTTCTGCAGACCTGCCGACCGGACCAAGGACACCCGCTCAGCATGACGTTCGTGTCGCCGGGGATCAAGACGACTCCATCGCCAGTGGACGGTTCCTGGTGCTGGAGCGAGGTCATCGCGCAGGTGGCGGCTGCCGACCGCCCGCTCTCGCGGTGGACATGGCGGGGCATGGGCTGCGCGCCCGTCGGTCGGAATGCCTCACCAGACGCCCGTACGACTCCGAGGCGCTGGCCACCGAAGTCTCGCCGGTGGCGGACGTGGACCTCGACCAGCCGGGTGACCTGCTGGTTTCGCAGATCAGACAGCTCGGCCGCGGTGGCCAGGTCCCCCGGCTGATCGTCGTCCACCCACAGGTAGCCGGGGCGAGTGTCACCGGGGCGGCCGACGAAAACCACCGGCGGTCCCGGCACTGTCGCCCATGGGCGCGCATCATCAAAGGAGGGGAGACCATCGACGAGGAGTGGCGATGCGGTTGTCGTTCCTTGAACCCCTCTACGCGGAGCCGGGCCCGTTCGCCTCCGTATACCTGGACACCTCCCGAAACGTCGAGCATCCCGAGCGGGCGATAGCGCTGCGCTGGCGGCGGCTGCGCGAGAGTCTGTCCCGTCAGGGCTCGGACCGGGCGCTGCTGAACGTACTGGAGGAGGTGGTCGGCGCCGACACAGAGGTGCCGGGGGTGCACGGTCAGGCCATCTTCGCCGCCCACGGCACGCTCGTCCTGGACGGGGAGCTGCCCAGGCCGCCCGAGCACGACTCCGCGCGCTACAGCACCCTGCCGGACGCGATGCCCCTGGTCACCCAGCACGTTCCGGAGATCCCCTACCTGGCCGTAGTCGTCCACTACGGCGGCCTTCCGACCGCCGAGACCCACGGCTGGGTAACTCTGGAGGCGGAGACCGGCACCTGGCCCGCGTCCACCGTCACCCCGGGTGAGCGGCTGCACCGCAGGGTCGCGGTGGCGACCTGGCACCGCACCTCCCTCCGGCTCGGCCACCGGCTGGACGAACGGGCGCGGCGCGCCCATGCCGACGCGGTCGTCGTGGGCGGGGACGAGTGGGCGTGCAACGTACTGATCCGCCGCCTGCCGCACACCCTGCGGGACAAGGTCGTACGCGTGGGCGGCCGGACCCCCACCGACACCGGACGCGCCCTGCTGGAGCCGCAGCTCGACGGCGTCTTCCGCGGCCGCATGGCCGCGCACGACCGGGAACTCGTGGACATCTTCATCGGCCGGCGTGCCCTGCACGGACCCATGACGGAGGGGCTGGCCGCCACCGTCGCCGCCCTCCAGCGCGGCCAGGTCGCGGCACTGCTGCTGAACCGGCCGCCAGGGTCTTCGCTGCGGCTCTGGGCGGGCTCCCAGCCCACTCAGCTCGCCCTGTCCGAGGCGGAGCTGATGTCCTTCGGTGTGCGGGCCCCGCGCGAGGAGCGAGCAGACGAGGCCCTCGTCCGGGCCCTCGTCGGCACCGGTGCCGAGCTGGTCGTCGTACCGGAGAGCGAGCTGAGGCTGTACGAGGGCGTGGGCGCCCTGCTGCGGTACGCCGACCCGGGGACCCCGACCTGACGCCGGCGCGCTGCGCCTCCCGGATCACGGGTCGCCCCTTCCGCCCGACCCGGATCGCGTCGCGCGCGGAACATGCCGACACTGGGCTGGAGCGGCAGCGCGGCGGATGAGAGCGGCGGATGGGGCACATGGACAGAAACAGGGCGAGGCCCGCCTGCGGCTGGCCGGGCAGGGCGTCGGCAATGCCGATGTCGTGCTCAGCGACGGGACCCTCGGGATGCCGACCCGTGCCCCGTACAACGCCGTCATCGTCTGCGCGGCCTTCCCGCGCGTGCCTGAGCCGCTCGTGGATCAGCTCCGCACCGGTGGCCGGCTCGTCCAGCCGATCGGACAGGGCGGGCAGGAGCGCGTCGAGCTGTACGAGCGGCGGGCCCGCGGCTTGGTGCACCGCAGGACGGTCACCGCGGCCCGGTTCGTCCGGCTGTGCGGCGCCCATGGCTACGACCAGCGGTGACGCGCTCAGCGCTGATAGGTCCCGACCAGGGTGCCGGAGGCCAGCTCCCTGCCCTTCAGGGCACGGTGCACGTCCTCGGCGCCCGGGTGGTCGTGCAGCGGCAGCGGCTCGGACAGGGCGTACAGGCGGAAGAAGTAGCGGTGCGGCCCGCGCCCCGGTGGAGGCATCGGCCCTCCCCAGCCCACGTGGCCGAAGCCGTTGGGCCACGGCAGGCCCCCTTGGGGCTTCTGGCCCTCCGCCGCCCCGCTGATCCCCGGATCGATGCCGGTCACCAGCCAGTGCAGGAAGGTCGTCCCCGGCGCGTCCGGGTCCTCGCACAGGAGCACCAGCTCCGTGGCCTCGTGGGGCACCCCCGACCAGGTCAGGGGCGGTGAGATGTTCTCACCCTCCCCGCTGTAACGACGGGGGATCACCGTTTTGTCGTCGAACGCGGTGCTGCTGAGTTGAATTCCGCTCATGCGCGCCGCCATACCCGCAACGGCGGCACCGGCACCGGTCCGCGCCCCAAAACCCCTGTTTGGCCGAGCCCACTCGTGCCGCCTCTGGAAGCGGGAGTGACGATGGCAGTGTGCCGACAAGGATCCTCCTCGAGGGCCGCCCTGGCGCGGGCAAGACGACCGCCCTGCGTCGGCTGGCCGCGCTGCTGCCCACCCACGCGGCCACCGGCTTCACCACGGAGGAGATGCGGCAATCCGGCGCCCGCGTCGGCTTCGCCCTGGAGACCCTGGCAGGCCGGCGGGAGGTGCTCGCCCATGTCGACCTGCCCGGTCCGCCACGGGTAGGGAAATACGGCGTCGATCTGGGCGTCCTGGAACGACTGGCGCTGCCGACGCTTCGGCCGGCAGCAACCGAGGAGGCAACAGGGCGGCTGGTGCTCATCGACGAGCTGGGGCGGATGGAACTGGCGTGCACGGCGTTCCGGCACGCGGTCGACGCGCTGTTCGTCGCGGAGGTCGACGTCGTCGCCACGGTCCACACGCACCGCGATCCGTTCACCGACGCCCTCAAACGGCGCGCCGACATCGAGGTCGTCCAGCTCACTCCGGCAAACCGGGACGTCCTGCCGGGGGAGCTCGCGGCCCGGCTGCAGCAGCCCCGGACGCACGGAAGGCCTCCCTCTCACGGATGAGAGACCGGCCTCAGACCTGCTGAAAGCAGAGTCTGGGCGACAGGATGTGAAGTCGCCCGGTCGGTGCGACCGGCAGCGCCCATAACCGCCTCAGAAGGAGCATTGGGCATTCGAGCGGCCGCCCGCTTGCGTGCGGGCAGCCGTAGCCGTAGCCGTAGCCGTCCACAGCAGCACTGCAGTGCATGCCACCCGCTCCCTGTAGGAGGCCGTGAAACGGCTGCTCAGCGAAGGGCGTGTGGTTCTGGACGCCATCCTCCTGATGCGACGCGTTCGCGCAGACCGCCCGGGCGTAGGCTTCGCTCAGCATGGACGCGACGGGGGCGGAGCACATGACGGCTGAGTCAACACAGAGGTGGGGGTCGACCCTCGATTCGGTCGTGGTGTACGCGCAGGGCGCGGTCTGCCGACGCCTGGCCCGGGGCAGCCTGTCGCCTGACGGCCGGGTGCGGGTGACGGGACTGCCCCGCTCGCTGGACCCGGGCTCGCTGCGGGCCCGGGTCCTGGGCGCCTCCGGGGTGCGAGTCACCGAGGCCCGGGTGGAAGTCGAGGCCGAGCCGCTCGGCACCGGCACGCCCGACGAGTTGCGGCGCGAGGTCGAGCGGCGGAGCGACGAGTACGCGGCGGCGCAGGGACGCCGGGACCGACAGCTGAGCCTGATCGAGGAGGTCAGGGCTCTCCACCCGGTCCCACCTGCCCGCAGGCGCGAGGACCCGCACCGCCGCACCCCGGTCGACGCGTGGCTGGAGCTCGCCGACTTCGTCGACGAGCGGCTGGCGGGACTGCACAACCGCCTCGTCGAGCTGGAGGAGGCACTGCGCAACGTCGAGCACGAGCTCACCGTCGCCGCCGACAGGCTCGCCCGCGCCTCCACCGACGCGCCGTCAGCGCACGTGGAGACCACGGTCTGTGCGGTCCTGACCCTCGACGGCACCGGTGATGCGGAGGTGGAGCTGGAGCTGGAATACGGGGTGCCTGGCGCCGTCTGGGTGCCGGCCTACCGTCTCACTCACCGTCAGGGCGACGGCAGCGGCCGTCTGGTGCTGCGCGCCTCGGTCGCCCAGCGGACCGGCGAGGACTGGACCGGCGTGCGCATCGCTCTGGCCACCGCCGATCTCCGGCGCCGCACCGACCTGCCGAGGCTCCACTCGATCCGGATCGGACGCAGTCAGACCGCCCCCGCGCCTTCTGGCTGGCGCGAGCCCCCGGCCGGGCTCGTCGACCTGTTCTCCGGTTACGACGCGGCAGGCCCCGGCCCAGCCACGACCGCCGCACCCACGGCTGTCGGTGCCGGCTCCGCGTCCGGTCCCGTTCCACCGCCGGCACCGCAGAGCTACGGCGGTCCGCCGGCCGCAGTCCCGGTGCCCGGCGGCGCAGACGGCACACCCCCGGAAGTCTTCGGCGGCGGGATGCCCGCCCTCCCGCAGCCGGCCGGATCGCGACCGGGCGACAGGCCGCGTACCGGCCGCGAGCCCTCCCTCGCTGGTGCCCCCGCAGCCATGGCGCCCGCGGCTCCTGGCCGGGCTGCGCCGCCACCCCCTCCGGCACCGGTAGCCGGTCCGCCGCAGCCGAGCGGTGCCGAGCTCGACTATGCCGCCCTTGTTCTGTGCGGCCCCGACGAGCAGGGCGGTCGCAGAGGCCGGCTGTTTCCCGACTCTCCCTTCGACCCGGTGGCGGCCGAATACCGTCGCCGCGCCGAAGCGGTGGCCGCGCTGCCGCTGCCCGGACAGGCCGTGCGGCCCCGCGAGTCGGCGGGTTCCTTCGACCACCGCTTCGATGCCACCGCCCGCGCCGACATTCCGTCAGACGGTACCTGGCACACCGTCACCGTCGGCGAGATCCCGGTCGGCCTGCGTACCGAGTACCTCTGCGTGCCGTCCGTGGAGCAGACCGTGTACGCGACGTTGGTGCTCTCCAACGCCACCGACCAGGTACTGCTGGCCGGCCCGGTGGAGGTCACCGTCGACGACGACTTCCTGCTGACCGCCGCACTGCCCACGCTTGCCCCCGGCGGTGTCCGCCGGGTGGGCCTGGGGCCGGCCGAGGGCATCCAGGTCACCCGCCGTGCGAATCTGCACGAGTCGACCTCGGGCCTGCGCAACAACACCACCGTGCTCGACCACCGCGTCCACGTGGAGCTGGCCAACCGGCTCGCGAGGCCCGTCACCCTGGAAGTCCGCGAGCGGGTGCCGGTCACCTCCGAACCGGACGTCCGGATCGAGGAACGGGCCGACTGGACGGCACCCGAGGAAGGCACGGAGCCCGATCGGCATGCGCCAGGCACCCGTGTCTGGCGACTGGACCTGCCCGCAGGCGCCACTGCCGCCCTCGACGGCGGCTACGAGATCCGCATCCCGACCGGCAAGGCCCTGGTCGGCGGCAACCGCAGGAGCTGACACACGCCATGTCCACGGCCCCGAAGTCGATCGCTCTCCCCGTCACCGCCGTCACGTGCCTCGAGGATCGCGCCCATATCGAGCGCACCGTCATGCTCGACCTGGAGGCCGGGGTCCAGCGGCTGCGTCTCGGGCCGGTCAGTGCGCTGGCCGTCGACCGGACCCTCCATGCCGAGCTGACCGCCGATCACCCCGCGACCGTGCTCGACGTGCGCATCGTCCGCAGCTGGACGCCGCGCGGACCGCTGCCGTCCACCGACGACGACTCCGCCCTGCGCCACCGCGTACACACCCTCGAAGAGGAGCGGCTGGCCCTGGGGCAGCGACGCGACCGGCTGCATGCCCGCCGTGACCTGCTCAGCCGCCTCGCCGCCGATCTGCTGCGGGAGATCGGCGAAGGCGCCGGCTCCGGAGAGACGGAACGGCCCCGCTGGGCCCGCGAACTGGACAGGGTGGACGACGAGCGCGACGCACACGGCGAGCAACTCCGCACCGTGGAGGCCCGGCTGGCTACCCTCGCTGTCGAACTCGGGGAAGCCCAGCGGGCCATGTATCTCTCCGAGGAGGAGCCCGCCGCGCTGGTCGGCCATATCGAGTTGACCGTGGAGGCCGCGGTAGCCGGGCCGGTCGAGCTGCGCCTGAGCCACCTCACCCCGTGTGCACTGTGGCGGCCCGCCTACCGGGCCGTGCTCGACGGGGACTCCCTGACGCTGGAGAACGACGCGATGGTCTGGCAGCGCACCGGTGAGGACTGGTCGGACGTACGGCTGACACTGTCGACGGCCCGCTCGGCGCTGGCCACCGATCCGCCACGGCTGGGCGAGGACCGGCTGACGCTCAAGGACCGATCCGCAGCGGAGCGCCGCACGGTCGACGTCGAACTGCGCGAGGAGGAGATCGGGGCCCTCGGCCCGGCCCCGGTGCTCGGCCTGCCAGGGTTGGACGACGGCGGCGAGGCGCGGGTGTTGAGATCTCCCGCGCCCGTCTCGGTGCCTGGTGACGGCCGCGCCCACCGAGTGCCGCTCTCCGCATTCACCACGGCCGCGCGCAGTGAGTACGCCTGCTCACCGGAGTTGTCCCCCCTGGTCACCCAGGTGGTGCGGTTCGACAACCTGTCCGGCCACGCGCTGCTCGCAGGGCCCGTGGACCTGGTCCGCGGCAGCGGCTTCAGCGGCTGCGGCACGCTGGACTTCACCGCCCCCGGCGCCCCCGTCGAGCTGGCCTTCGGCAGCTGCGACGACTACAGAGTGATCCGGCATGCCGAGGAGTCCCGCGACTCCGCCGGTATCACCCAGCGGACCGTGGTCACCCGCACGGTCCGACTGCACCTGTCCCGGTTCTCCGCCCCCGGGGAGCACAGCGAGCGGGTGGTCGTCCTTCGGGAGCGGATCCCGGTCTCCGAAGTCTCGGCAGTGGAGATACGCCTGCGCAAGGATTCGTGCTCCCCGGCGCCCGACGTGGTCGACGCCGAGGGCATCGCCCGCTGGGACATCACCCTCCCACCCGGCAGCCGCCGCACGGTCACCCTGGTCTACGAGCTGTCGGCGAGTACTAAAGTCACCGGGCTCTGAGCACGGTGGGCCGCTGCACGCCTGCTGATGCAGGCCTGATCTGGGCTCCCGCCCCAGCCGGGGGCCATCTCGCACACCCGAGGGACATGAGAGCCGGTCACCACTGGCCGCCGGTACGCGGCCGGTCGCGACCGGGCGCTGCGAGGGCGGGCCTCCCGCCTGCCGACAGCACGTACGCCGTCGCGGTAGTGGCACAAGCCGACCGTCGTGAAGGGTTCGCCGAGCTCGGCGGCGTAGTGCATGGAGAGTGCCTGCCGCGCCTCGTCGAGGACGCGGTGGGGCAGCGGTTCGCCGGCACGGTAGAGGGCGAGCAGGCGCGGGACGCCCACGACCCGCTCGCACATCTGCCGCCGCTCGGCCTTCCAGGGAACGTCCGTGGCCAGCTGTTCGAACAGGGCGTCGGCGCCGCTCAGCCAGCCCGGCAGGGGGTCGGTCCACGCGCCGTCGCCCAGCGCGGTTCTACGGAGCGCGTCCCGTGGGAGTAGAAACACGTCGTCGCCCTATCGAACAGAGATCCCTGGAGCTGGTCCGTCGCCATGACTACAGGCCAGCCGCATTCGAACGCGTGAGCTATTAGAAGCGCACCCCGGACCTCCGCCACCCCTGGCACCGGGTGGCACCCCTGGGCACCCGGCGGCACCGGTGGGTACCGCGGTACGGCCCGGACCCCTGAGGGTCCGCCCCGGCAGGCGTCGGCCATCCCGCGCGCCAGGATCCGCGGATCGATGCGCGCCACACACCCCCGCTTCCTGCCACCCCTTGCTCCCGTCCACCGACACGCGGCGCCCATATCGCCTAAATTAGGGCAAGTGGGGTTGCGGCTGTCTGTGGTAACGCCGGACTTGCGGGACCGCGTCCGAAACGGCTGCACGTGCACCGAGAGAGCGTGGCCCGGTCCGGCCGGGCCACGGGGACGGATAGCTATGACCGACAGCCAGCGGGGTCCCGAGAACCACGGTCCGGACCCCCTCGGAGACTTCCTCTCGCACTTTCTCGGCACCGGACAGGGTGGAGAGCCGCCCGACCCGCGGCGCATCGACTTCAGCCGTCTGCTGAGCGGTCCCGCACGGCAACTCGTCTCCGTCGCAGCGTCCTATGCCGCCCAGCACGGGAGTACCGACCTCGACACGGAACACCTCTTGCGGGCCGCGCTCTCCACCGAGCCGACTCGTCGCATGGTCACGCGAGCGGGCGCCGATCCCGACGCGCTCGCCGCCGAAATCGACCGGCAGGTCGGGGAGGGGCCGCCACGCCAGTTCATCGCCGTCACCCCGGCAGTCAAGCGCGCTCTGCTCGACGCCCATGAAATCGCGCGCTCCACCGGCGCCTCCTACATCGGCCCGGAACATGTGTTGGTGGCACTCGCCGCCAACCGCGACTCCGCAGCGGGCCAGATGCTCAACGCCGCACACTTCTCGCCGCCCGCCGGCGCCCGGGACGGCCTCGCGCCCGCGCCCGGAAGCGCCGGCCAGCGTACCGGCCCCGGCGAGCGGAACACCCCCAACCTGGACAAGTTCGGGCGCGACCTCACCGACCTGGCCGGGGAGGGCCGTATCGACCCGGTCATCGGCCGCGACGAAGAGATCGAACAGACCATTGAGGTACTCGCCCGCCGAAGCAAGAACAATCCCGTCATGATCGGCGAAGCCGGAGTGGGCAAGACCGCCATCGTCGAGGGACTGGCCCAGCGCATCACGGACGGCGACGTGCCGGACATCCTGCTGGGTCGGCGTGTCGTCCAGCTCGACCTCTCAGGAGTCGTCGCCGGTACCCGCTTCCGTGGGGACTTCGAGGAACGACTCACCGGCCTCATCGACGAAATCCGCGCCCACTCGGACGAGCTGATCATCTTCATTGACGAACTTCACACCGTCGTCGGGGCGGGCGGCGGCTCCGAGGGCGGACCGATGGACGCGAGCAATATGCTCAAGCCCGCCCTGGCCCGCGGCGAACTCCATGTCGTGGGGGCCAGCACGCTCGAGGAGTACCGCCGCTACATCGAGAAGGACGCCGCGCTCGCCCGCCGGTTCCAGCCGGTTCTGATCCCCGAGCCCAGTCCGGCGGACGCCGTCGAGATCCTGCGGGGTCTCCAGGACCGCTACGAAGCCCATCACCAGGTCCGCTACACCGACGAGGCACTGCTCGCCGCAGTCGAGCTGTCCGACCGCTATCTCACCGACCGCTACCTGCCCGACAAAGCGATCGACCTCATGGACCAGGCCGGCGCACGGGTCCGGCTGCGCTCCTCCACCCGCGGCACCAACGTCCGCGCCCTGGAACGCGAAGTGGAGCAGCTCACCCGGGACAAGGACCAGGCCGTCGCCACCGAGCAGTACGAGCGGGCAACCGAGCTGCGCGACCGACTCGCCGAACTCGAGCAGCGGATCGCCGAGGGGAACGACGCACAGCAGCCCCGCAGCCATGTCGCCGAGGTCACCGTCGAAGACATAGCCGACATCGTGTCCCGTCAGACCGGAGTTCCCGTCAGCAGCCTCACCCAGGAGGAGCGGGACCGGCTGCTGGGCCTGGAAGAACATCTGCACCAGCGCGTCATCGGCCAGGACGAAGCGGTGACCGCGGTCGCCGACGCCGTCCTGCGTTCGCGGGCCGGTCTGGCCGACCCCAGCCGCCCGATCGGGAGCTTCCTCTTCCTCGGCCCCACCGGCGTCGGCAAGACCGAACTCGCCCGCGCGCTCGCGGAGGCGCTCTTCGGGAGCGAGGACCGGATGATCCGTCTCGACATGAGCGAGTACCAGGAACGGCACACCGTCAGCCGCCTGGTCGGCGCTCCCCCCGGCTACGTCGGCTTCGAGGAGGCCGGACAGTTCACCGAAGCGGTGCGAAGGAACCCCTACTCGCTGCTGCTCCTGGACGAGATCGAGAAGGCGCACCCCGACGTCTTCAACATCCTGCTGCAGGTGCTCGACGACGGGCGGCTCACCGACTCCCAGGGCCGCACGATCGATTTCAAGAACACCGTCATCGTCATGACCAGCAACCTCGGTTCACAGGCCATCACCGGTCGCGGCGGCGCGATGGGCTTCGGTGCCGGCGACGCGGACGCCGACGAGCAGGCCCGCCGCGAGCGGGTGCTGCGCCCCCTGCGCGAACACTTCCGGCCGGAGTTCCTCAATCGCATCGACGAGATCGTGATCTTCCGCCAACTCGCCGACCAGCAGCTACGGCAGATCACCAACATGCTGCTGGACGACTCCAGGCGCCGGCTCCGCGCCCAGGACGTCACCGTCGATGTCACCCTGGCTGCTGTCGAATGGCTCGCCCAACGCGGCTACCAGCCCGAATACGGCGCCCGCCCGTTGCGCCGTACGATCCAGCGCGAGGTCGACAACCGGCTCTCACGCATGCTGCTCGACGGCAACCTGCAGCCACACAGCCGCCTCCGGATCGACGTCGCCGACGGTGAGCTGACCATCCACAATGAGGAAGAACCACGGGGCCCCGCGAGCTGACCGCGAGCGGCGCGTCCCGGAGAGCTCCTCCTGACCCACACATCGGGCCATGTTCCGCGCCGGCTCTTCCTGATCGATGCTGACGTGATCGTGGTGGGGGCGGGGCTGGCGGGCTCGGCCGCAGCCTTTCACCTCGCCAAGGCAGGCATCGATGTCCTGCTTCTGGAGAAGGCCCACTTTCCCCGGGAAAACGTGTGCGGAGACGGCTTGACTCCGCGAGCGGTGCACCAGCTCATCCGGATGGGCATCGACATCAAGGCTCCGGGGTGGACGCGTTCACGCGGTATGCGATGGGTGGCCGGTGAGCATCAGAACACGGTCGCGGAATGGACCGTGCCGGTGCGGGCGGCGGGGTCGAGGCTCGACGACCTCGGCGGGCTGGGTGAAGCGTCGCCTGGACCTTCGTACGGGCCGGTAGCAGACCAAGATCCAGACCATTCGCGGACCAAACAGACACCGTCGCGGGCCATTCCGGGCATTTAAGCAGGGCAGCCAGCACACGAGCCCTGTACCAACAGCAGACGAAGTACCTGCTGGCGGGCTTGGCACGCCCATACGACAACTGCGCGCGCTGCTCAGTTGGTGCGCCCGGACTTGCCCTCTGCAGTCCCACCGAAGCAACTCACTAGCTGTGCCATCTCATGACATTGGATCCTCGCGGTCAGGCTTGGCGGGCGTAGGACGCAAGGCGATCGGCGAGCGCGGTGACGCGGTCGCGCAGTTCATCGGGGCGCTCGATGACGAACGGCCGGTCGAGTGAGGCGAGTACTGGAGGCAACCAGTCGAGCCGCTCCGCCCGCAGCTCGACGCGCAGCCAGCGCTCGGTCGCCCGGTCCTGGCCCGCCGCGGGCTCGTGCTCCTCCAGGCTCGCGACGCTGGCGGGAAGGTGGGCGCGGATCTGCTCGACCGTCCCGTGGATCCGCAAGGTCACCTCATGCCGGTACTCGGCCGTGGCGAACGCTGACAACACGCGCTGTGCCGGACCGGGACCCGCCGGCGCTTCGAATGAGCCGGGCAGGGTCCGCGCGTCCGCGATGCGATCGAGCCGGAAGGTTCGGTCCCCACCGATCCGGGCGTCCTTGCCCGTGACGTACCACCGGCCCGAATGGGCGACGATCCCGTACGCGTGCAGCGTGCGTTCGCTGCCCCGCCCGTCACGGTCGGTGTAGCGGATCGAGACCGGTCGGCGGTGGCGCACCGCATCGGCGATGGTGAGCAGGACCCCAGCGTCCGGGGTGTCGAACTCTCCGGGCTGTTCCGTGAAGGCGAGAGCCTCCAGAAGTGTGTCGAGCCGACGGGCGATGTGCTTGGGCAGCACCCTCCGGATCTTCGCCGATGCCGTCTCGTTTGCCGTGCGCTCCGTCGTCGTCAACCCTGCCCGGCGGCCGGCGACCAGGCCGAGCAGCACGGCCAGCGCCTCGTCGTCGCTGAGCATGAGCGGAGGCAAGCGGTACCCGGGGGCGAGCCGGTACCCGCCGTAGCGGCCGCGCACCGATTCCACGGGCACATCGAGTTCGATCAGCTGGTCCACATACCGCCGCACGGTGCGCCCTTCGACGCCAAGCCGGCCGGCGAGTTCGGCCACCGTCCGGGTGCCGCCCGACTGCAGCAGCTCCAGGAGTGTCAGCACTCGGGCAGTGGGTCGGGGCATGTGCACAACCTAACGCGAATACAGGACCGATTCTGTCCACTATTTCTCCTAGCCTGCGCAGTGCACGCCTCCAGCACAGCCAAGGAGATCCCCATGGAGTTCGTCTCGATCCGCATCATCACCAGCGACGTAGCGCGCCTCGTCGAGTTCTATGAGCGAGCCACAGGGGCGCGGGCGACGTGGGCCACCGAAGACTTCGCCGAACTCAAGACCGCGGGCGCCACCCTCGCGATCGCCGGCACCCGCACCGTCCCGCTGTTCGCCCCGGGCTCTGCCCGCCCGGCGGACAACCACAGCGTGATCACTGAGTTCCTCGTCGACGACGTGGACCGTGTTCACCAGAACCTGACCGGCTTCGTCACCGACTTCGTCAACGAGCCCACCACGATGCCCTGGGGCAACCGGTCGCTGCTGTTCCGCGACCCCGACGGCAACCTCGTCAACTTTTTCACCCCCGTCACCCCGGCGGCTATCGAAAAGTTCGCACGCTGACGCCACGCACAGCCGCTCATGCGGGAGCCCTGAGATCCCAGGGCTCCCGGTGAACGCGGCCGCCGAGTCCAGGAGCGCCACCAGCAGGGGGCACGGGAACGCACCGCTGACCCCCGAAGGACGCCTGCGCTTGTGCCTGCGGATCGATGCCGGACGTCCGATCGCGCACGTCGCTGCGGATGCCGGGATCTCCCGCCGCTGCCTGGCCAAGTGGTACGCCCGCTGGCGGGCGCACGGCGAGACCGGACTGCTCGACCACTCCTCCCGCCCCGTCACCAGCCCCGCCTGCACCCCCGAGGACAGCGCCGACCTGGTGGAGGCGCTGCGGCGGCAGACCAAGCACGGGCCAGCCCGGTTCACCGCCGACCTACAGTGGCTGCACGGCGTCACACTCGCGCCGGCGACCGTCCACCGCATCCTGGTGAGGCGAGGACTCAACCGTCTCCGGGACCTCGATCCACCGACCGGCGAGCAGCTGCGCGAGGTCATCCGCTACGAGCACGACCGGGTCGGCGACCTGGCCCACGTCGACGTCAAGAAGCTCGGACGTATCCCGACCGGCGGCGGCCGGCGGATGCACGGCGTCGGCACCGAGTCCGCCCGCGCCTCCAAACGCACCGCTCCCGGCACCGGCAAGGTCGGATACACGTACCTGCATTCGGCGCTCGACGACCACTCGCCTACACCAAGGCCCTGGGCGATGAGAGGGCCATCACCGCGGTCGCCTTCTGGCACCGGGCCGTTGCCTTCTTCGCCGCCCACGGCATCACATCGATCCGCCGCCGCCTCACCGACACCGGCGCGTGCTACCGGTCTACGACCTGGGCTGACGCGCTCGCCGAGACCGGTACGAAGCACAAGCGGACCAGGCCGTACACGCCGCGCACGAACGGGAAGTTGGAGAGGTATAACAGGACGCTCTCCCACGAGTGGGCGTACGTCCGCGACTACACAGCCGAGCGTGAACGCCGCGTCGCACTCGCGGAGTTCGTGAACTACTACAACCACGAGCGGCCGCACGCCGCTCTCTGCGGCCGACCGACCATCAGCCGGACCGCCGGGAGCGACTACCGGATCGTCTTCGACCAGCCGCCCGAACCACTCGCGGACATCCCGCAGCAGCTCACCTTCGAGGACTTCGTGTAACCAAAGTCCCGAGACACCACAACTAGCCGAGAGAGCTCAACCGGACCTGACGGTTGGTGTTGCTGGGCGGCGAAGCCGCTGGAACGGTAGGAGAGCAGCGGCATCTCCACGCTGCTTCCGTCACTGAGCACGATGGAGCCCACGCATACCCGTGCCGCCCCAGGCGGGCTCGCCTCTCCCCGCCCCCCACATGCGAGCTTGGGGCGCACCCGCGGATCGTCCCATCACCCTCACAGCGTGTCCGTGCGAAACCCAGCGGGGGCAAGCCATGGCCCCGCAGATCCGACGGCCGCGCGTAACGCCCCCACGAACGTCCCGCTCAGGCCTCGTGCCCCTGCGGCTGCCACCCCTTCTCGGTCGTGACCAGCACCCGCTGCCCGGCGAGGCCGCGATCGCCGGCGATGTCGACGAGGGCGCTCGCGACGTTCGCGAACGGGAGGGTGGGCAGGCCGGGGACCTTGGCGACCTGTTCGAGGCGCTTGACCGTGGCGGCGGGTGCGGCGGGGGCCTCCTTGAGGTTGACGGGGTGGACGATCGTCCAGTTCAGGCCGCTTGCGGGCAGGCTCTTCTCCGAGAGCTCCTTGTCCTTGAAGATCGCGGCGACGACGGTGCGGTAGACCAGCCGTCCGAGGAACGACGCCTTGGCCGCCGTGTCGCCGACGCCGAACGCGGAGACCAGCACGAACCGCTCGACACCGGCGTCCTGTGCCGCGGCGGTGATGACCGGCAGGGTGCGCTGCATCAGGTCGATGGGCTTCTTCGCGCGCAGGGCGACCCCGATGGCCGAGATCACGGCGTCGCTGCCGGCGAAGGCCTTCGCCATCGCGGACCGGTCGTCGAGGGAGCCCTGCACGACGGTCAGCCCGGCCTGCGGCCGCACCGCGTCGGGGTTGCGGACGTAGGCCACGACCTCGTGCCCCTGGGACAGCGCCTCCTTCGTCAGGTGTGAGCCGATGTTGCCGGTGGCGCCCAGCACGACGATCTTCATGGTTCTTCTCCTCTGCTTCCCGGCTGCGCGGACGGCATCCGGAGGGCTTGCGTGGGCTTCCACAGGGGGCTTCCACGGGGCCATTTACTTCGAATTCGAAGCATCTGGGTAAAGTGCTTCGAATTCGAAGCGCATACTTGACGGTAGCATACTTCGAACTCGAAGCAAGGACGGTGGACCATGGAGCCGACACCCCGACACATCGCGGCCTACTTCGCCCTCATGGAGGCCGGAGCCCTGCTGCAACAACTGGTAGAGCAGCAGTTGCGCCGCGACGGCGACCTCAGTTACATCCAGTTCCGCGTCCTGGCCCAGCTCGCCGAGGCACCCGACCAGAGCCTGCGCATGACGGATCTCGCCGACGGGGTGGTCTACAGCCGCAGCGGACTGACCTATCAGGCCGACCGCCTGGAGCAGAACGGCCTGATCGTCCGCGCCCCCTCGCCCGACGACGAACGCTCGGTGACCGTGACGATCACCGAGGCCGGCCGGGAAGTGCTGGCACGGGTGATGCCCGGCCATATCGACCTCGTCGCGCAGGAGCTCTTCGCTCCCCTGAATGAGCAGGACGTCGACGCGATGGCGGACGTGCTCACCCGCGTTCGCGATCACCTGCGCACCGCCCCGCGACGCCCGACACCCCGACGGCGCCCCACGACGACCTGACCCGCCCCAACCCGATCCACGGCCACCGCCTCCCTCGACGACACGACGCCGCCCCATGACCGGCCGACCCTTGACAGACTTATGGCATAAGCACTCTACTGCAGCCACCCTTACGGCATAAGTCAATGGCTTTGGGACGGAGCCCTCTTATGACCCCTTGGACTGCCCCTCGGACAACACCGCCTCCACCGGCGTCCACGGCGCGGCAACCGGTGATCATCGTGGGCTGCGGCCCCGTCGGGCTCGGTGCCGCGCTGGAACTCGCGCGCTTCGGCGTGCCCACTGTCGTCCTTGAGCGGCGCACGTCGCCGTCGCGGCACCCGAAGACCCGTAACTTCAACACCCGCACGATGGAGATCGCCAGGGGCTGGGGCCCGGCTGTCTACCGGCGGCTGCGCGGCATCGACACCCCGGACGGCTGGAAGAGCCCCATCCGCTTCTTCGACACCGTGGTCGGCAAAGAGTTCGGCCGGATCGACTCCCGAGGCTTCGAAGGGCCGGGACCCGAGGTCAGCCCCGCGCTCCCGGTGATGTCGTCACAGGACCTGATCACGGAGATCCTGCGCGAAGCCGCCGCGGCGACCGGCCTGGTGGAGCTCCGGTTCGGCCACCGGGTCACCGAACTCACCTCCGGCGCGGGCGACTTGGACGCGGAAGCGGTCGTCCAGGTCACGGACGAGAGCACCGGTGAGTCGTACCCGCTGTCCGGCGCGGCCCTGGTCGCGGCCGACGGCGTCGACAGCCTCGTACGGCAGTCGCTCGGCGTGCGCCTCGAAGGCGAACAGGGCATCCATCACTTCGTCAACTGCTACTTCCACTCCCCCGTGGAGCAGTACGTCGGTGAGCGGACCGGAGTGCTCCTGTACGTGGCCAACCCAGACGCGCTCGGTGTGCTGCAGCCCCTCGACGCGAACGGCCGCTGGCTGTGCCAGATCTCCGTGCCGCCGGAGCAGTGGAACCGCGAGACCTGGACGGACGACAGGGTGCGCCACTGGGTGCGCGCCGCGGTCGGGGTGCCCGGCCTGGAGGTGGACGTACGGAGTGTGGGCGTGTGGCGGATGAACGTCACGGTCGCCGAACGGCTCGTGCACGGGCGGGTCGTGCTGTGCGGGGACGCGGCCCACCAGTTCCCGCCCACCGGCGGACTCGGCGTCAACACCGGTCTGCAGGGCATGCACAACGCCATGTGGAAGCTCGCCCTGTGTGTGCGGGGCCTCGCCGACTGGTCGTTGCTCGACACATACGACACCGAGCGCCGGCCTCCGGCACGCCGGACGGCCGACCAGAGTTACGAGAACTTCCGCAACGTCGCCCGGATGGGCGCCGCGGCCTACGGCTTCGGCGAGGACCTCGATCCGGACGCGATCCTGCGCGAGACCCGCCGGTACGGCAACCACCTCGGCGTCGAGTTCGGCACCGTCTACGACTCCGCCGCGGTCGTCCCGGACGGCACCCGACCGCCGACGGTCGAGGACGACTACTCCGACTACGCGCCCAGCGCCACGCCCGGCTGCCGGGCCCCGCACGTCCGCCTCGGCCCCGGCGGCGCGCTGTCCACCCTCGACCTGTTCGGCCCCGGCTTCACCGTGCTCACCGGCCCGGACGGCACCGCCTGGCGGGAGGCGGCCGTGACCGCCGCCCGCCGGCTGCGGCTCCCGGTGGCGGGTTACACCGTCGGCTCTCCCGGACTGACCGACCCCGACGGCCTGTTCCTGCGGCGTTACGGGATCGGCTCCGAGGGGGCCGTCGTCATCCGCCCGGACGGATACGTCGGCTGGCGGTCCGCCGACGCACCGACGGCGGCCGGCGAGGAACTCACGGAGGCCATCGAGCAGATCATCGGCCACGGGGAGTACTGACGACTCATCATCTACGTTGTCCGCATGGTCACTTGAGCAAGGACGAGGAGAGGCGAGGACGAGGATGGATATCGATGCCGGACGCCGCGTTCCGGGTGTGGCAGCCATGCTGCGGGGCCTTCGGGCGCCCAGCATCGCCCCGTGGACGCACCTCTACGAGCCACCGGTGCCGCTTCGGCCGGGGACCCCGCACACCGTGTTCCTCGGCGTCTCCACGATCCTGCTCGACGACGGTGACACCGCGATCCTGACCGACGGGTTCTTCAGCCGTCCCGGCCTGCTGCGCGTGCGGTTCGGCCGGGTACGACCGGACCGCGCCCGCATCACCGCGGCCCTGCGCCGGGCCGGCATCGATCGCCTCGACGCCGTGTTCGTCGTCCACTCGCACTACGACCACGCCCTGGACGCCCCCGAGGTGGCCGCGGCCACCGGCGCCCGACTCATCGGCTCCGCCTCGACCCGCAACATCGCCCGTGGGCATGGCTTCCCCGACGAACGTTTCCAACTGGCCGTGACCGGCGAGCCGTTCACGATCGGGCGCTTCACGCTCACCGCCCTGCCCGCCCGGCACAGCCCGGGCGACCTGGCCCCCGGCCGGATCGACCGGCCCCTGAGGCCCCCGGCCCGCGCCACGGACTACCGGACCGGCGACTGCTACACCCTCCACGTCCGCCACGGCGAACGCGAACTGCTCCTCCACGCCAGCGCCCACAGCCTGCCCGGCGCCCTCGACGGCCGTCGCGCCGAGACCGTGTACCTGGGGATCGGCGCGCTGGGCAAGCAGGACGAGGCGTTCCGGGAGGAGTACTGGGACCGGCTGGTCACGGCTACCGGCGCCCGGCGGGTCGTGCCCGTTCACTGGGACGACTTCACGCGCCCGCTCGACCGGCCGCTGCGGCCCTTCCCCGCCTTCTTCGACGATTTCACGGCCACCATGACCTTTCTGACCCGCAAGGCCGAACGCACGGGAGTCACCCTGGCCCTGCCCGCGCTGGGTCGACGGGCCGATCCCTGGCCGCCCTGACCCGGGGCGCGAACTTGACATCACTTATAGCGTAAGTCAACCTTGGGGGAGGTGAGCATACGCCGTAAGTCTGACGGCATTCGGTGACGCTCAAGCAGCCGTCGGCCCCATGCGCTTCGCCCACGCCGTCGGGAAGATCGTTCTCGAACGGTCGTTGCCGTACGGAACCCTCATACCTCCAAGGACACCCGCCATGAAAGTCCACCACCTCAACTGCGGCACCATGCATCCGCCCGGCGCCCGTCTCGTCTGCCACGTCCTGCTGATCGAGACCGCGAACGGCCTGGTCCTCGTCGACTCCGGCTACGGCCTCGACGACATCGCCGACCCCAAACGGCGGGTCGGACCGGCGCGCCGCTTCATCCGGCCGGTGTTCGACCCCGAGGAGACCGCCGCCCGCCAGGTGGAGAGGCTCGGGTTCCGCCGGGACGACGTCCGCCACATCGTGCTCACCCACTTCGACGCCGACCACATCGGCGGCCTCTCCGACTTCCCGCACGCCCAGGTCCACCTCACCGCGGACGAAGCGCGCGGAGCCGTCCACGCCCCCACCTGGCGGGAGCGGATCCGTTACAGCTCCGCCCAGTGGGCGCACGGCCCGAAGCTCGTCGAGCACCGTCCCGACGGCGAGAAGTGGCGCGGGTTCGCCGCGGCGAGGGAGCTCGACGCGATCGCTCCCGGCATTGTCCTGATCGCCCTCCCCGGCCACACCCGCGGCCACGCCGCCGTGGCGGTCGACGCGGGCACGCGCTGGATCCTGCACGCCGGCGACGCCTTCTACCACCACGGCACCCTCGACGGCCGCTCCCCCGTCCCCGTCTCCCTGCGCGGCATGGAGACCGTCGTCGGATACGACCTGAAGAAGGTCCGCGACAACCACTCCCGTCTCGCCGAGCTGTACCGGCGCGCCGACGCCGACCTCACGATCGTCAGCGCCCACGACCCGATCCTGTACGAGAAGGCGCGCGCCGGCGCGTAGCAGGCGGCAAGCAGCCAAGCGGTAAGCAGCGCGGCAAGCAGCCGAGCGGTAAGCAGCAAGGAGAAGGCAACATGGCGACCATGCGCGCGGTACGACTGCACTTCCCGAGCCGTGAGCTACGGGTCGAGGAGGTCCCACGGCCCGTCCCCGGCCCGGGAGAGGTCCTGGTCAGGGTGGAGGCGGCGGGTGTGTGCCTGTCCGACGTGCACCTGATCTCCGGCGCGCTCGGAGGTGCGCTGCAGGGGCGCGCCGAACCACTGGTCCTGGGGCACGAGGTGTCCGGCACCATCGCCGGGCTCGGCCCGGACGTGGGCGACTGGCAGCCCGGCGACCGCGTCGTGCTCCAGGCGGGCGAGCAGCGCGACGGCAAGCTCCTCACCCGCGGTGTCGACTACGACGGCGGCTGGGCCGAGTACACCCTCGCCCGCGTCGGCACCTTCGTCACCCTGCCCGACTCCATCCCCTTCGAGCAGGGTGCGATCATCCCCGACGCGGTCTCCACGCCCTGGGGAGCCATCACCCTCACGGCCGATGTGCGCCCGGTCCAGGCAGTCGGCGTCTGGGGCATCGGCGGTCTTGGGGCGCACGGCGTGCAGTTGCTGCGGGCCGTGGGGGCCTGTCCGATCGTCGCCGTGGACCTCTCCCCCACCGCCCGCGAACGCGCCCTGGCCTTCGGGGCGGACCTCGCCCTCGACCCGGCCGACGGCGACTTCACGGCGAAGGTGTTCGCGGTCACCGGCGGCGCGGGCCTTGAGGTCGCCTTCGACTTCGCTGGCGTCGACGCGGTACGTGAGCAGGCGCTGTCCGTGCTCGGCCGGGGTGGGAAACTGGTGCTGGTCGGGCTGAGCGGCACCCCGGTGACCATCACGGACAGCACCGCGTTCAGCGTCCGCCAGCTGCGAGTCCTGGGCCACTACGGCTCCGGCGAGGCCGCGGTGCCCCAGCTCATCCGTCTCGTGGAGGCGGGCCGGCTGGACTTCGCGCGCTCCGTCTCGGACGTCCTGCCACTCGACCGGGCGGCCGAAGTCGTGGAGCGGCTGGAGCACAAGAAGGGCGATCCGATCCGCCTGGTACTGCGTCCCTGAGCACGCCGCCCCGATGTGTTCCCACAGGGGAGGTACGACGAGGCCCGGACGACTCGCCGTACCTCTCCCTCATCCTGCTCCGGCAGCCCCACGCACGGCATGCTCCGGAGCGGACACCCGCCCGGCCCTCGCAATCGGCGTGGCCATGACCGCCCACTACGACCGCAAGGGCCACAAACGCCTTACTCCGCTGCCCCCGCCGCCGCGATGGAGGACAACGAGATCCGCATCCTCGCCCTGACCGCGGGTGGTGCCACGGCCCCGGTGGGGTGACCGAGGAGCAGACGGGCCGGGCATGTCACCTTCGCTTCGATCGCGGTGACGACGGCCCGGCCCGGTCGGTGTCAGGAAGATGCTTGGGCGCGGCGGCGGACGGCGTCGAGGAGGAGCTCCAGGCCGAACTCCATCTCCGCCTCGTGGTCGCAGACGGCCAGTTCGGCGGCTGCGGCGGCCACGGCGGGCAGCCCGCTGTCGATCAGTTCCTGCTCGCGCATGGCGATCACGCCCGGGATGGCGCCGGCGTACGTCGGCGCGAACCCCACCTCTCGCGAGAGCGTTCCGATCAGGAAGGCGATGACGGCTCGCAGCACGTGCACGGCGGCGGCGCCTTCGAGACCGGCGCGGTTCAGGAGACGTAGCGCCATCTCCACCACCGGCATCGCGGCGGGCGCGTTCAGACGGCGGGTCAGCACCAGGGGCGCGGAGCGGGGGTACTTGAGGGCGGCGGAGCGGAACGCCCTGGCCAGGCTCCGCACTCCGTCTTCCCACGACATCTCGTCGGCCTCGGGGATCCGGATCCCTTTCAGGATCACGTCCGCCATGGCGTCGAGCACGTCCGCCTTGTCGTCGACGTGGTTGTACAGCGACATGGTCCGCACCCCGACCGCCGCCGCGATCTTGTGGAGCGACAGCTTCTCCATGCCCTCCGTCTCGGCCACCACCAGGGCTTGACGCACGATCTCCTCCCTGGTCAGCGGGCCACGTCGGGTCATCCTCTGCGCCATCGCCCATCCTCCGGTCAGCGGTATTCCTTGCGCCACCTATCAACTTATCTCATAAGTTTCAAGCCCTACGAGGAGTCAGTTCTTCCGCGGAACGCCGCAGCAGCCCCTCCATGAGGGCCCGCTCGCACGGAAAGCACCGGTAAAGAGTGCCCGGTGACACGCCCGCATGCCGGGCGACGGCGTTCATGCCGACGGCTTCGACACCGGTGGCCGCGATGAGCTCCTCCGCCGCATCCAGGATCCGCTCGGCACGGCGCAGATCACGCCGCTGCCGCCTCCTGCCCTCCGGCGCCCGTGCGTCGCGGGCCCCCCGGCCCTCCGTCGTACGGCACCCCCACCTGCGCCGCCAGACCGGCGATCAGCGCCTCCGCGACACCGTCCAGCAGGGCGTCCTTGTTCGGTACGTGGTCGTAGAGCGACATCGCTTCGACGCCCGGCTCGCCCGCGAGTTTCCGCAAGGAGAAGGAGTCCGGGCCGTCCCGGTCGATCTCTGCCAGGGCGGCATCGACGACCTTGTCCCGCGTCAGGCCGAGCCGCCCGCCCCGGCCGCCGCCTCGGACCTTCATCCGGCCGCCCTTCCCGCTCCCGCCCCGGTCACGAGGCATTCACGCCGGAGCCTTGACACAACTTATTGCGTAAGTCTAGCTTGAGGAAACGGCGCACATACACCGTAAGTATTGAGGGCTCGTTACCTGCGCATCACCAGGCGAGCACACGCCCTCCCGCCCGCGGAAAATCTCTCCGGGCTCGCGAGGCGCACTCCCCTCCACGCCTTTTCCACATCGCAACGGAGAACCACTGATGACCAGCACCATGCGCGCGCTCATGGGCGGCGCCGGACCCGAGTGGGACATCCGGGACGTCGACGTACCGGCACCGGGGCCGGGACAGATCCGTGTCCGCGTCCGGGCCGCCGCCGTCAACCGGGCGGACCTGTACATGCTCCAGGGCACGTACAACCCCCGGGCGAAGACGAGCGACCTGTTCACGGCCGGCCTCGAATTCGCCGGCGAGGTCGACGCGGTCGGCGCCGACGTGGGCCACCGTGCCGTCGGCGACCGGGTCATGGGGGTCACCCTGGGCGCCTTCGCCCCCTACGCCCTGGTCGACCACCGGCATGTGATCACGGTGCCGGAGTCCCTGTCGTGGACCGACGCCGCGGCGCTGCCCGTGGCGCTGGCGACCGAGCACGACGCCCTCACCCAGGGCGGCTTCGGCCTGAAGCAGAGCGTCCTCGTCGTCGGCGCCACCTCGTCGGTCGGCCTGATCGGCGTACAGCTGGCCAAGGCGCTCGGCGCGTCCCAGGTCATCGCGACCACCACCTCCGACGGCAAGGCGGACGCCCTGAAGTCCATCGGCGCGGACGTCGTCGTCAACACGGCGTCCGAGAACCTCGCCGAAGCCGTGGCCGGCGTCACCGGCGGCGCCGGGGCTGACCTCACCCTGGACCACGTGGGCGGGCAGCTCTTCGCCGACACCTTCCTGGCCACGCGCGTCGGCGGCACCGTCGTCAATGTCGGGCGGCTGGCCGGGGCCGAGTCCACCATCGACCTCAACCACCTGTCGTTCCGTCGCCTCCGCGTCATCGGCACGACCTTCAGCGTGCGCACGCCCGACGAACTCGCCGACGCCTGCGCAGCACTCGCCTCCGACGTCGTACCCGCCGTGGAGGAAGGCCGGGTCCGAGCCGTCGTGGACCGCGTCTTCGCCTTCGACGACGCCAAGGCAGCGGCGGACCACATGCGTTCCAACACAGCCGTCGGAAAGATCGTGCTGGAGCTGCCGGCGGCGTGACACCGCCCGCCTCCGCCCATCCCCTCCCCGCCGTTCCCCTCCCCCGCAGAAGGAAGAGAGAGCCGCACCATGAGCCGCATCTTCGGTCAGATCGCCCAGATCGGATACGTCGTCCGCGACCTGCACGCCGCCATGGACTTCTGGGTCGCCCAGGGCGTCGGCCCCTGGTTCTACCAGGAACCCGTGTCGCTGGACTGGTTCAAGTACCGAGGCACCGACTCAGGCATGCAAATGGCCGCCGCGGTCGCCAACTCCGGTGACATACAGATCGAGTTGATCCAGCCGCTCAACGACGAGCCGTCCATCTACAAGGACTTCCTGGACGCGGGGCACGAGGGTGCGCAGCACGTCGCGTACTGGTCGAAGGACTACCAGGAGCTCTACGACCGCGCCCTGTCCCTCGGTTACACGGTCGCCTAGGAGGGCGCGATCCAGGGCGGCCGCTTCTCCTACCTCGACACCGAGACGCACCCGGGCACGGTCATCGAGATCTCCGACATCAACAGCTCCAAGGGCGAACTCTTCGCAGCGCTACGGGAGATGGCCGCCAGCTGGGACGGCACCAACCCCATCAACAAGATCGGCTGACACCGCCGTACGAAGGAAGGACGAAGAAGTCCATGGAATACCCCGACCTGACCGCACTCCCCGCCGATCTCCAGAAGATCGCCGCCGAGCGGTCCGCCGTCAACATCTACCGCATGGTGTTCCACTCGCCCGCGCTCGCCCCCGCCTTCCTGCAGATGGCCGACGCGATCTTCCAGGGCGCCCTCCCGCCTTCTGCGCGAACTCGCCATCCTCCGGGTCGGACACGCCTACCGGGCGCCGTACGAGATCCACCACCACGAGAACATCGGCCGGCTCCTCGGGCTGGACGACGCCGGTATCGCCGCCGCCGGGACCGGCTCGACCGAGGAACTGTCGGCGGAGCAGACGGCGATCCTCGCCCTGACCGACCGCCTGCTGGAGCAGCACACCCTGACCGAGGCCGACCGCGCCGAGGCGCTCGCCTTCCTCACCGCCGGGCAGCTCTCCGACCTGGTCCTCACGGTCGGCTTCTACCAGCTGGTCTGCAACTTCCTCAACACCTTCGGTGTGACGACCGAGGGCGAGAAGGCCCCGTACTGAGCCCCGCTGAGCCGCACTGAGCCGCATTGAGCCGCACCGAGATCCCTGGAGCATCCATGAAGCTCGCCTGGCAGGACTCCGATGTCCTCGACATGCCCACCCTGGGCACCCGCGTCACCGCTTTCGACGGCCTGACCGAAGTGCCCGGCGGCTACGGCGCCAAACTCACCTGGGCCCGCGATCAGGCCAAGGTCTTCCGCGCCGAGTTCGCCGCGACCGGCACCCCGGACAGCGTCACGACCTGCGACCTGATCACACTGCCGTACCCGACCAAGTTCGGCCTGTTCCGGGCCAGTCGGGCGATCGCACCGTTCCTGTCGATCACCAACCGGATGCTGGTCGTGCGGTGGACGGAGAGCGACGGACGGAAGCGGGTCCTGCTGTTCGAGCCCAGCGATCACGAACTGGGCCAGAACACGCCGTACTTCGCCGCACTGATCCGGCGCACCCCCAAGCCGTTGCAGTCGCTGCTCACCACCGAACACGGCACGGTGCTGAGCCACTTGGCCCGGCTCGGCATCAAGCCGGAGGACGTCGACTACCTGCTCTTCGACCACCTGCACACCCAGGACCTGCGCCGCTGGGTGGGCACCACCGGCCCGCAGCGCGACCTCGGCGGCGTCGTGGAGCCCGCCTTCCCCAACGCCAAGGTCATCGTGCAGCGTCACGAGTTGCTGGCCATGTCCCAGCTGCACCCGCTGCAACAGCCCTGGTACCAGCCGGAGACCTACCAGGACGTGCGGCCGGAGGCGTTCCTCCCCGTCGACGGTTCCCTGATCCTCGGACCGGGCGTCGCCGTGATCGAGACCCCGGGGCATGTGCTCGGCAACCAGACCATCGTCCTCAACACCTCCACCGGCATCTGGGCGAGCAGCGAGAACGTCATCGCCGCCGAGTGCCTGACCCCCGAGCACTCCCGCATGCCGGGCATCGCCCGCTGGGCCCGCACCTGGGGCCAGGAGGTGGTGCTCAACGCCAACACCATCGAGACGACCGCGGAGCAGTACAACTCGCTGATCCTCGAGAAGACGCTGGTCGACCGCTCCCAGGCCGACCCCCGCTTCCTCCAGTTCTTCCCCTCCAGCGAGCTGACGGCCTCCTGGGCCAACCCGGGGACGTCGCCCACGTTCACCCACAAGGCGATCGCACACTCGTGATCACCATGATCACGGTGTGAGCTACCCGTACGCGGTGCGGTCACCCAGGGTGTTCAGGACCCCGGTCGTTCGTCGCCGGAGTCGGCGCGGACGAGGATGCCTGCGTTCGTGCACAGGTGCAGGATGCTGTCGTGAAGGGAGTTGAGGGTGTCGACGTAGCTGTCGGTGCGCGGCCGGATGAAGTTCGCCTGACTGTGGGACAGTGCGTGCCGGCCTGGGTTTCCTGACGGCCCTCGGTATCGACGTGCTGTCCGGCAGACGCTGCCCAGCAGGATCTTGCCCGGATCGTGCACTACCCGCGGCTTGCGCCACGGTGCCGGCACCGCCGATATCGCCGCGTCCAGGCCGGGGCTAACACCCCGCAAAGCGTGTGGTGAGGTCTTCGTCCGTGATGGGGCGGAGCACACGGCAAGGGGTTCCTACCGCGACGGTCATGGGGGGAATACTGCGGCTGACGACGCTCCCGGCGCCGATGACCGATCCATATCCGACACGGACGCCTGGCAGGACGACCACGTTGCTGCCGATCCACACCTTGTCCTCGATCACGATCGGTTCCGAGAACCTCCCGAAGTCCACGCGCCGCGAGGGGTGCACGGGGTGTCCCGTCGTGGTCAGTGTCACGCTGGGCGCGATCATGACACCGTTGCCTATACGGATGTCCACGTCATCGACGAACGTGAGGTTCACGTTCCCGAAGAAGTCGTCACCGATATAGACGTTGCTTCCGAACCCGGCGTGAAACGGCGGCAGCAGCACCGTGCGTTCTCCGACTGATCCGAAGATCGCAACGAGCAGCGATCGACGCTTTTCCGTTTCGCTCGGTGGTGTGTGGTTGTACTCGAAGATCTGCTCGGTGCGGCGTCGAGGTGCCTGGAAGGCTGCTTCCGACTCGGTATAGACAAGCCCCTTACCGATCCGGGCCAGGACTTCTTCCTCATGACCTTGCGGCACAGCAGACCCCTCCGCTCATCAAACCCCTCAAACCCAGGCGCGACGCGCCCCCATCGATCGAGCGCAGCCAGAGCCTACGTGCACCGCGAAGACACCATGAGCCCTTTTCCGACCTCTGGTTGTCGTCTACATGTGCATCGTCTCCGACACCGCGCCCCCACCACACCCCATACCGGGGGCACATGGGCGGTGTCGTCGGCACGCAGGTCAGACCCATGACGTCGGCGCCGGTGAACCGCGGTTGGGCGCCGAGTGCGAACACGCCCGGCTCCCCCTTTCAGCGGCCTCTCTACAGCGCGCTGCGCCCGGATCGGCACGAGGTACAGCCGCGCCTCGCCGATGTCGAAGACCGGATCGAGGCCGAACTCCAGCGCCGTACACGTGGATCAACTCAGTTGGGCTGGTCTCAGTGCCGTAGCCGCTGGCTCGCTGCGTTTCGGACGCGGCGGGACCGTCCACGTTCGGCCAGCAGTCCGAGGGCCTCGGATGAGGCCACGAACTGCGTGGTGGAGGCCATCCGTTGGAACCAGTCGGATGCTGCGGTGAGCTCTTCGGCGGTCCATGGGTTGCCCAGGGCGAGGGTTCTGAGCAGGGTCCACTCGTGCAGGCGCCGGGTGAGGAAGTCGCGATCCGCGATCGCCTCTGCCATGGTCTGGGCCCAGACAGTGAACTGTGGGCCGGTCAGGAGGTCGGCGGCCCGGCGGTCGAGATGGCGGCCCACCGCGCTGTCCGCCATCGTCGCGTCCTGGTCGTGCAGGACGACAGCCACCAGGTCGGCCTCGTCCGTCTCGGCGACGGTGGCCAGGGCTTGCAGGTAGTGGGTGAAGCGCCGATGTTCGGCGGGCTCTTCGTCGAGGTGGGGGCTGGTCATGCCGCGATTCTCTCCGGCCGCTCGACCAGCCGGCCGCGCTCGACATGGGCTCCTGCCCGGATCGGGCAACCAGGTGGGGTGCGTTGACTGCGTGCCGGCGGGCCTGCGCTGATTCGATCAGATTCGGTCAGAGCGGACTTCCTGCCATTCCGCCTCGGTCATGTCGGAGGTGTAACACCGGGCCCGGTCCGGATAAGCGCCCGCGTTACCGAACCGGTGAGCGAGGGCAATCGCACTGCGACACGGTTCGACTGATCAAGCCCGCCGGCCGGTAAGCGGAAGCCTTCCTAAAGCCAGCGCCCTGCCCTCAATCCAGGCAGAATTCGTTTCCCTCCGGGTCGGTCATCACGATGATCCCCTCGTCCATGCCATTGGGCTCGAGCCGGTACAGCCGCTTCGCTCCCAGGCCCTCCAGCCTGGTGGCCTCCTCCTCCAGCGTGGCCATCCGCTCGTCCCCGGTCAAGCCGGGTGCTGCGCGCACATCCAGGTGCAAACGGTTCTTCGCCGTCTTTCCCTCCGGGACCTTCTGGAAGAACACCCGCGGCCCCTTGCCGTCCGGATCCGTGATGGCCGACCGGTCGTTGTGCTGCTCAGGCGGCACGCCCCACGCCGTCAGCGCAGCCGTCCAGTCGGGGAAGCCCTCGGGCGGTGGCTGGACGCGATAGCCCAGCGCCTGAGCCCAGAACGTCGCCTGCGCGCCCGGGTCGGCGCAGTCGTAAGTCACCTGGAATTCCTTGGCCATGCCGCCTCCGACCGCTCGAAACCTGCCCACGTCCTCGCCCCGGTCGCCTCCCCGGAACACACCGCCATCCTCGCACCGCCCTCGGACAAGCCGCTCGCCGATCCCGGAGTCAGTCACCCGCCCCCGCGAAGCCATTTCCCGCCGCCGAGCAGAGTTCCTGCTCACGTGTCGGGGCGTCGACAAGGCTCCGCGTCAGGACCGGGCGAGGACGCAGAACTCGTGGCCCTCCGGGTCGGCCAGACACGTCCACGGGACGTCGCCCTGGCCGACGTCGAGGTCGGTGGCGCCGAGGGCCCGCAGCCGGGCCACCTCCGCCTCTTTGTCGTCACCGGGATCCGGCACCAGGTCAAGATGGACGCGGTCCGGCACGGTCTTCACGCCAGTGCGGCGGAACTCGAGATACGGGCCGACGCCCTTGGCGGAGCGCCACACCACATGATCGTCGGTCACCTCGAGCAGGGCCCAGTCCATCGCCTCGTCCCAGAACCCGGCCATGGCCCGCGGATCCGCGCAGTCGACCACCACCCGGCCGATCGGCCCGATGTCCCGGTAGATCTCACGAGGCTCCAGCACGCAGAACTCGTTGCCCTCCGGGTCGGCGAGGACCGTCCACGGCACATCGCCCTGGCCCACGTCGGCGGGCGTCGCACCGAGAGCCTGGAGGCGCGCGACCAACTCCGCCTGATGGGCCGCAGAGGTGGTGGCGAGATCGAGGTGCACACGGTTCTTCGTTGTCGTCTTGGGTTCCGGGACGGCAATGACGTCGACGCAGACGCCGACCGGGTCCTGCCAATCGAAGCCGACGGGTTGAGCGGCGGTCGCGCCGGGTTCCGCGCTGGTGACACGCCAGCCGAGCGCCTCCGCCCAGAACCGGCCGACCGCCGAGTCATCGAGAGCCTTTATGTTCACCAGGACCGGTCGCAGGGTCATGCCGCCGATCCTAGGCACCCGCTCCGCGATGACGCAGGTACCGTCGCGGAACGGAGATCAACTCGCTCGCCAACGCAATGCTCAGCTCGCCAACTAGGGTCTGTTGCGAAAGTGGATCAAGGTCGTGGATGATCAAGCGCCGTGGGGCGTGGAGATCTGACGAATGGCCAGTGGGCTCGGCTGGAGCCGTTGCTGCCGCTGGGCAAGAAGCCGGGGCGGCCGCCGACGTGGACGCGTCGGCAGTTGATTGACGGCATACGCTGGCGGACCAGGACCGGTGCGCCGTGGCGGGACGTTCCGGACCGGTACGGGCCGTGGGACCGGGCCTACGACCTGTTCCGTCGTTGGCAGCGCAACGGCACCTGGAAGCGGATCTTCGAGCAGCTCCAGGCCGAAGCCGACGCGAAGGGCCTCATCACATGGGACGTCAGCGTGGACTCCACCATCGCCCGGGCGCACCAGCACGCCGCCGGGGCGCGTAAAAAGGGGCAGCGCAGAAGGAGTCTCCCGGCGGGGTCGACACCGAGCCCGACGACCACGGCCTCGGGCGTTCGCGCGGCGGATTGACCACCAAGTTGCACCTGGCGGTCGAGCAGGGTCAAAAGCCCCTCTCACTCATCGTCACCGCCGGGCATCGGCATGACAGCCCGCAGTTCCAGCCGGTACTGGAGGCCATACGGGTGCCCCGGATGGGTCGGGGCCGGCCGCGCACCCGGCCGGACAAGGTGCGGGCCGATAAGGCTTACGGCTCCCGAGCGAACCGCGCTTACCTGCGCAGACGTGGCATCGGCTGCACGATCCCGGAGAAAGCTGACCAGGTCCGCAATCGCAAGAAGCTCGGCTCCCGAGGCGGCCGACCGCCGAAGTTCGACAAGGTCGACTATCGCGAGCGACACGCGGTGGAGTGCGGGATCAATCGGCTGAAGAGGCACCGTGCGGTGGCGACGAGATACGACAAGCTGGCCGTCCGCTACGAAGCGACCGTACAGGTCGCTGCCATCAACGAGTGGCTGTGACAAGCCGGAGCGGGGGCAGAAAGTTCCTGGGAAAACCTTTCGAGGACACCACCACTGACCTGCCACCCTGGTGAGATGCTGCTCAAACTGACCGGTTCCAGCTGTTCGGGCAAGACCACGCTCGCTTACCCCGTGAGCGAGCGGCTGGGGCGGCTCGCCGTGCACGACTTCGACGAGCTCGGCGTACCGGAAGGCGCCGATCGCCAGTGGCGAAACCGCATGACCGAGATGTGGGTGCGGCGTGCGCTGGAGTACCAGGCCCGTGGAGTCGACCTCCTGCTGACCGGGCAGTCCCCGCTGGGAGAGGTCCTGGCCAGCCCCTCCGCCCCGTTGCTAGATGGCATCGCGGTCTGTCTGGTCGACGTGTCCGACGAGCTCCGGCGCGGCAGGCTCACCAAGCGCGACTCGGACCGGTGGGACGCTCCGGCGGTTGACGCCTTCCTCGGCTGGGCCGCCTGGCATCGCAAGCACGCTGAGGATCCCCGATACCGACCCGACGCCATCATCGACGACAGCTGGCCCCGTATGGCCTGGCACCGCTGGACCGGGTGGACCGCCGACGATCAGCGATGGTGCACCCACCTGCTCGACACTACGGACCAGCCTGTCGCGGAATCCGTAGATCAGGTTGAGCAATGGGTGACCGAACAGCGCGACACGCTCCGATCCGGCCGTCTCCCCCTGTCGCGGGGCTGGTCAGACCAGACAGCCGCCCGAGCCGACCACGACTCATGATCCACTTTCGCAACAGACCCTAGTGCACTCCGCCTCGCCACATGAAGTACTGAGCCACACGACCGCGGCGAAGCGGAGGGAGGCCAATGACTTGTGCAAGCTTCCCGCAAGTCCGGGCGCGCATATGCAGGATGGGCAGCACCAGCGGAGGGTGCGGGCGCAATGTACGTGGGGGAACCGCGTCGCCGTTGACCTTGCCACCCGACCTTTTTGAAGGGTTCGGTGTCATGCTCAAGGGGCGGGTCAGGGAACGTGAAGCGCTCGATCGGTTCGTCGCGGAGCTGCGCGAGGGATTGAGCGGTGTCGTTCTCCTACGCGGTGACGCCGGCATCGGCAAGACTGTGTTGCTGGAGCATGCGGCCGGCGAGGCCGCCGACCTGCGCGTCCTGCGGGTGGCGGGCGTGGAAGCGGAGTCCGGGTTCCCTTTCGCGGCGCTGCACCGTCTGCTCGTACCGTTCCTGGACGGTCTCAAGGAGCCCGGCGCGCTGCCCGAGACGCAGCGCGCGGCGCTGCGGGTGGCGTGTGGACTGGCCGACGGCCCGGCCGCCGATCAGTTCCTGGTGGGTCTTGCGACGCTCACGCTGCTTGCGGAGGCCGCGAAGCAGCGGCCTTTGCTGGCCTGCGTCGATGACGCCCAGTGGCTCGACGAGGAGTCCTTGGGCGTGCTCGCGTTCGTAGGCCGGCGAGTGCACGCCGAGGGCGTCGGCCTTTTGTTCGCCGCGCGGACCGGATTCGATGCGCCTCCTGGCCTTCCGTCGACCGAAGTCGCCGGTCTGCAGGACGAGTTCGCTCTGGAACTGCTGCGGGAGACTGTCCCCGGACAGCTGGACACCCGTGTTGCGGCGCGGATCGTGGCCGCCACTGCCGGGAACCCGCTGGCACTGGCCGACCTCGGGCTGGAACTGTCCGCCGACCAGCTCTCCGGAGGGCTCGCGCTGCCCGAACCACTGCCCGTGGGCGGCAGGCTGGAGGCGCACTACCTCCAACAGGTTCGCGAGCTGCCGGAGCCGACGCAGACCTGGCTGCTCCTCGCCGCCGCAGAACCGGGCGGCGACCTCGGTTACCTCACGAGCGCGGCACGTCGGCTCGGGATCGGCACGGAGGCCTCCGGTCCGGCCGAGACCGCGCGTCTGGTGGTGCTGCACGCCGCCGCGCAGTTCCGCCATCCGCTGGTGCGGTCGGCTGTGTACAGCGGCGCTACCAGCGTCGAGCGGAGGCGGGCGCACCAGGCGCTGGCGGAGGTCACCGACCGTCCGGCCGACACCGACCGGCGGGCCTGGCATCTCGCCGCGGCCGCCATCGGGACGGATACCGCCGTCGCCGCGGAGGTGGAACGCGTGGCCGACCGGGCGGGCGCGCGGGGTGGCTACGCCGCGCGCGCCACCTTCCTGACCCGGGCAGCGGAGCTGACACCCGAAGCCGACGTACGAGCGGGGCGGCTGCTGGCGGCGGCCGAGGCGGCGCTGCGGTCCGGGGCGCCGCTGCAGGCGGAGTCGCTGCTGGACGGGATCGATGTGCGGCTGCTCGGCGATGTCGGCCAGGGCCGGGCGCTGTTGGTCCGGGCGACCACGGGCCTCGCGCTGGGCGGCGCGGGTTCGTTCGCGCAGGCGCCGGCGCTGTGCGTGCGCGCCGCCCAGTTCCTCTCCGACGGTGCTCCGGACCTGGCTCGTGAGGCGCTCCTCAGGGCGATCGACCGCGCCATCACCGCGGAGCACCTCATTCGGGACACGACGCCGACCGAGATCGCCCGGGCCGTGGAGACGCTGGTGCCGCGCACGGTTAAGGCGACCGGCGTCGACCTCGTGCTGCGCGGCTTCGCGGCCCTGGCCACCGACGGCTACGAACGCGCTGTACCCCACCTGCGTCGGGCCTGCGCCATGGTGCTGGACCCGGGCACCCCGGAGGAGGAGGTGCTACGTGCCTATCTGCCCGCCGTCACCCTGTCGATGATCCTGTGGGACGAGCAGACGCACACCGCTGTCATCCGGCGGGCGGCTGTCGTCGCCCGGCGGACCGGCGCCCTGTGGCAGCTGGACTCCGCGCTGTACTGCGCCACGATGTCCGAGACCAATCTCGGCGAACTGGCCGCTGCTGATGACCTGTTGGCCGAGGGGCATCAGATTCGTGCGGCGATCGGCGCGAACGACGACGTGTGGGCTGTCTACCGGCATCCCGAGCTGCTCGCCTGGCACGGCGAGCAGGGCGACCTGGACGCCGTTCTGCGCGGGTCGATGGAGGCCGGCACCTGGCTCGGCATCGGCGCGGTCGAGTCCATCGCCCGCATCGGCATGGTGGTGCTGGCTCTGAGCCGCGGCGACTACGCCGAGGCGCGCACCATCGCGCATGAACTGATCGAGCACGATGTGCTCGGGGTGCATTCCCGGCTGCTCCCCCACCTTGTCGAGGCGGCGGTACGCTGCGGCGACCGGGTCCTGGCCACGGCCGCACTGGGGACGCTGGCCTCCCGGGCGACGGCCTCCGGCACGCCCTGGGCCCTGGGCCTGCTGGCCCGCTCGAATGCCCTGCTCGCAGCCGTCGGCGACGCCGAGCCGCTGTACCGCGAGTCGATCACCCTGTTGTCAGGCACCGGAGCCCGCTCCGATCTCGCCGTCGCCCACCTGCTGTACGGCGAGTGGCTGCGCCGCCGTAAGCGCCGCAAGGACGCCCGCGAGCAACTGCGTACGGCCGTCGCGATGTTCGACGCCATGCGGGCCTCGGGATACGCGGCGCGCGCCGCCCAGGAACTTGCCGCCACCGGGGCGCAGCCCCAGCGCGGAACGGCCGGGACGACGAGCGCACTGACCCCGCAGGAACTCCAGATCGCGCGCCTCGCCAAGGGCGGCGCGACCAACGCCGAGATCGCCGCCCAGCTGTACATCAGCGCCAGCACCGTCGACTACCACCTTCGGAAGATCTTCCGGAAGCTCGACGTGACGTCCCGGCGCCAGCTCCACCAGGCGTGGGACGACTGACTCCGGGTCACGACTACGCGCTCCACGGGATTCGAGCACCGTCCGCCCTGGCCGACGCTTGGGCGACCGGGCAGATCCTGCAGACGGGAGCATTCCATGCCATACGTCACCGCGAGCGACGGGGCGCAGATCTACTACAAGGACTGGGGCACGGGCCGGCCGATCGTGCTCAGTCACGGCTGGCCGCTGAACTCGGACAGCTGGGAGGCACAGCAGCTGTTCCTCGCCTCGAACGGCTTCCGTGCCATCGCCCACGACCGCCGTGGGCACGGCCGGTCCACCCAGACCTGGCACGGCAACGAGATGAACACCTACGCCGACGACCTCGCCACCCTCATCGACACGCTCGACCTGCGCGACGCGACGCTCGTCGGCTTCTCCACGGGCGGCGGCGAAGTCGCCCGCTACGTCGGGCGGCACGGCACCGCCCGCATCGCGCAGCTCGTGCTGGTCTCCGCCGTACCGCCCTTCATGCTCAAGACCGACGACAATCCCGGTGGCATGCCGATCGAGGAATTCGACGCGATCCGCGCCGGGTCGCTCGCCGACCGCTCGCAGCTGTACCACGACCTGGCCGACGGCCCGTTCTTCGGCAACAACCGACCCGGCGCCGACGTCTCCCAGGGCATCCGGGACGCGTTCTGGCGCCAGAGCCTGCAGGCCGGACACCGAAGCGCCTACGAGTGCGTCGCGGCCTTCTCGGCCACCGACTTCCGCGCCGATCTGGACGCCTTCGACGTACCCACGCTGGTCATCCACGGCGACGACGATCAGGTCGTGCCCTTCGAAGTGGGCGGCAGGGCGTCGGCGGCCCGCATCAAGAACGCGACGCTGAAGGTCTACCCGGGCGCGCCGCACGGCATCACGGACACGCACAAGGACGAGCTCGGCACCGACCTGCTGGACTTCCTCAATTCCTGACTCCGGAAGGAACCATCGCATGATTCCCGAAGGTCAGCCCCGCCGTCGCGTTCTCGGCGGCCTGCTCGCGGCGGGAGCGGTCACGCTCGGCGCCGCCCCCGCCTCGGCCTCCGCCCGCTCGGGCGGCGGTACGAGACCGACCGTCGTGCTCGTGCACGGCGTGTTCGCCGACTCCTCCGGCTGGAACGACGTCATCGCCCGGCTGCTGAAGGCCGGCTTCCCGGTCATCGCCCCCGCGAACCCGCTGCGCGATCTGGCGGGCGACTCGGCGTACGTCTCCAGCGTCGTCGACACCATCCCCGGCCCCGTCATCCTGGTCGGGCACTCCTACGGCGGCGAGGTCATCACCAACGCCGGACGCGGTCACTCCAACGTCAAGGCACTGGTGTACGTCGGGGCCTTCGCACCCGACGAGGGCGAGAGCGCACTGCAACTGGCCGGCATGTTCCCCGGCAGCAGGCTCCCGGACGCGCTGGTGACCCGCCCGTTCCCGCTGCCCGACGGCACCACCGGCACTGACGGCTACATCGACCCGGAGAAGTTCCACGAGGTCTTCGCCCAGGACCTGCCGACCTCCGTGACACAGCTCATGGCGGCCACCCAGCGCCCCGGCAGCGTAGGCGGGTTGGCGTCCGGCAGCGGCGTACCGGCCTGGAAGAGCCTGCCGTCCTGGTACGTGATCCCCACCGCCGACAACGTCATCCCGGCCGCGGTGCAGCGCTTCATGGCGGGGCGCGCCGGGAGCACGACCGTCGAGGTGAAGGGCTCCTCCCACGTCGTGATGATGTCGCACCCCGACATCGTCGTCCGCCAGATCCTGGCCGCCCACCGCGCCACCCGTTGACCCCCTGGAAGGAACATCGATGAGCGCACCGGACACCATCGTCCTGATCCACGGCTTCTGGGTCACTCCTCGCAGCTGGGAGCACTGGATCGACCGCTACGAGAAGCAGGGCTACCGCGTGCTCGCGCCCGCCTACCCCGGCTTCGAGGTGGAGGTCGAGTCGCTGAACGCCGACCCGACCCCGATCGAGAAGCTGACGGCCCCGCAGATCGTCGAGAGTCTGGCGAACGTGATCCGCGGGCTCGACAAGCCGCCCGTCCTGATCGGCCACTCCGCGGGCGGGGCGTTCACCCAGGTCCTGCTCGACCACGGCTTCGGGGCGGCCGGAGTGGCCATCAACTCCGCACCCACCGAAGGCGTGAAGACGGTCCCGCTGAGCCAGGTGAAGTCGACCTTCCCCGTGCTCAAGAACCCCGCCAACCACCACAAGGCGGTCGGCCTCACCCATGAGCAGTGGCACTACGCCTTCACCAACACCTTCACCGAAGAGGAGTCCCGGGCGCTCTACGAGCGTTACGCGATCCCCGCCTCGGGCCGCATCCTGTGGAACAGCGTGCTGGCCAACCTCCAGCCCGGCCACCAGGACATCTGGGTGAACTACCACAACGACGACCGTGCACCGCTGCTGTTCCTCTCCGGCGAACTGGACCACCTCATGCCGCCCAAGGTCCAGCAGTCCAACGCCCAGCACTACAAGTCGAACACCGTCACCGAGATCAAGAAGTATCCGGGGCAGCCGCACCTGATGCCGGCCTCGCCAGGCTGGGAAGAGGTCGCGGACTACGCGCTGTCGTGGGCCCTGTCGCACGCCCGATAGCCACCAGCACGCCCGGGGCGGTCACACCCGCCGCCCCGGGCCACCGGAAGGGATCACCGCATGACCGACGTCCGCGTCACCCACATCGGCGGCCCGACCACACTGATCGAGGTCGGCGGCTGGCGGCTGCTGACCGACCCGACGTTCGATCCGCCGGGCCGCCGCTACCGGTTCGGCTGGGGCACCTCCTCTCGTAAGACGTCCGGCCCCGCCCTCGCCGTCGCGGACCTGCCGCCGGTCGACGCCGTGCTGCTCAGCCACGACCACCACGGCGACAACCTCGACATGGCCGGGCGCGCCCTGCTGCTGGCCGCGGACGCCGTACTCACCACGACGTCCGGAGCACGACGGCTCGGCGGCAACGCCGTTGGCCTGGCGCCCTGGACGACCGCACGCCTTCAGGCCCCAGGACGCACGACGATCGACGTCACCGCGACACCCGCCCGCCACGGCCCGCCGCTGTCCCGGCCGTTCACCGGGGAGGTCACCGGCTTCGCGCTGCACTGGCCGGGGCAGCGGCACGGCGTGCTGTGGATCTCCGGAGACACCGTCCTCTACGACGGCGTACGACACCTTGCACGTCGCCTGAACGTGGGCACCGCCCTGTTGCACATGGGCGGCGTGCGCTTCCCGCTGACGGGACCGATCCGCTATTCGATGACAGCCCGTCAGGCTGTAGAGCTGTGCCGTCTCCTCACCCCGCGAACCGCCCTCCCCATCCACTACGAGGGCTGGCACCACTTCCGCGAGAACCGCGACGCCGTCGAACGGCACCTGGCGTCGGCCCCCGTCGACATCCAGGACCGCTTCCGCTGGCTGCCCGTCGGAACGGGGGTTGACCTCGGCGTGTGACGGCGCCGGCCGGTGCCGATGCTCCAAGGCCAGGGAGCGAGGAGGGCGTTGTGGGGACGATCTTGGCGTTGGGGTAGCTCGCTACGGTCGCTGCAGCCCGCGCAGGAGCAGTTCGATCAATCGGCGGGGGTCATAGCGGGGGTCACTGTCGTGTCCGATGCAGAGGTTTCCGATGCCGCGCATCAGTTCGTAGGCGTGCGTGCCGGGATCGATTTCGCCCGCGTCGGCGGCGGCGTCGAGGAGTTGTGTGCAGACGGGCACCAGGCGGTCGAGGAAGTAGGCGTGGAGTGCGTCGAAGCCGCTGCTGTCCGATTGCAGTGCGTTGGCGAGGCCGTGCTTGGTGACCAGGAAGTCGACGAAGAGGTCGACCCACTGGCGGAGTGCCGAGAGCGGGGACTCGGCACCGGCCAGCAGGTTCGGGCCTGCTTCGGCGCAGGCTTCGACCTGGTGGCGGTAGACGGCGACGACGAGATCCGCGCGCGTCGGGAAGTGGCGGTAGATCGTGCCCATCCCGACGCCGGCTCTGGCCGCGATCTCCCGGATGGGCGCGTCGACGCCGGAGCTGACGAACACCTCGGCGGCGGCTTCGAGCAGCGTCTGCTGGTTGCGCACCGCGTCGGCCCGCTTGCTCCGGGCGGACGCCCCTCTGGACGGGCTTGCAGCGGGCACCACGCTCTCCTTCCGAGGACGGTTGACGAAACGGAACAGCGCTCCGTATCGTAAACGGAACGACGCTCCGATTTCAGGGTAGCTGAAGCCGGGCGTTCCTGGCCCCGTCTCGCCCGCTGCCCGGCCGCATGAGCCGGGCCGCAGAGGCCTTCGAAGGGAAATGCGCGTCATGAGTGAATCGACTTACACGGCCGACACCTTCAGCCCGCCCACTCCGGTCCTCTCGGTCAGTCCGGTCGTGCTGCCGGCTCCCGGCCGGGCTGTGGACCTTCAGGTACGCGTCTCCGCCCCGGTGACAGGGAGCGAGCTGCCGGTCATCCTCCTCTCGCACGGTCTCGGCTTCTCGAACAACCTCTCCTCGCTGAATGGCTACGCCCCCCTCGCCAACTTCTGGGCGGCACATGGCTTCGTCGTCATCCAGCCCACCCATCTGGACTCCAGGACACTGAGCCTGGATCCCGACACCCCCGGAGCGCTTCCGCACTGGCGCTCACGGGCCGAGGACATGAAGCGCATCCTCGACCAGCTCGACGTGATCGAGGCAGCCGTCCCCCAGCTCGCCGGGCGCCTCGACCGAAGCAAGGTCGCCGTAGCCGGGCACTCGATGGGCGGGCACACCGCGAGCCTGCTCCTGGGCGCCCGGCTCACCGATCCGCACGACGGAACGGAGGTGAACCTGGCCGAGCCGCGGATCAATGCGGGCGTGCTGCTGGCCGCACCCGGCCGAGGCGGCGACGCCCTCACCGAGTTCACGGTCGAGAACTACTCGTTCTTCCTGACCACGGACTTCTCCAAGATGATCACACCCGCGCTCGTGGTCGCCGGCTACAAGGACGACTCTGCCCACCTGACGGTCCGGGGCCCGGACTGGCACATTGATCCGTACATCCTCTCCCCCGGCCCCAAGTCCCTGCTCACCCTGTTCGACGCGGAGCACGGGCTTGGCGGGATCTCCGGATACGACGTCGCCGAGACCACGGACGAGAGCCCCGAGCGAGTCGCCGCGGTCGCGCGGCTCACCTGGGCCTACCTCCGCACCGAGCTCTATCCCGGGGACTCCGCCTGGCAGTCAGCGCGTGACGCGCTGACAACCGGCCCCAACCCGCCTGGACGAATCGAATCCAAGTAGGCGAAGGGACACCACCGCCGTCGTCGCCGGCGTCGTCGTCGTCAAGCTGCGGGGGCGGTAGGTGGGGTGAGCTGGTAGCGCCGTCCGTCGCGAAGCAGGAATCAGAGGACGTTGACGCGGCGACGGGCCAGGGACGACAGGTCGGTCATCGCCCCGCGAACAGTTCCGGCGTTCCCGTCGTCCCGGTGGTGAGGGTCGGGTCGCCGTTGAGGATCCGCTGGCGCAGTGCCGACAGTTCCCGTCCCGGGTCCAGGCCCGGCTCGTCGAGTGCCTCCTTCACGATCGTCATGAAGCAGCTGCGGGTCCTCCGCTCACTGTCGGGTACGAAGCAGGACCTCACCGAGCTCTACGAACTCATGCGCGGCGGACAGCTCAACCCGCCGATCAACCGGATCACGCCGGAGGGCATCCCGGAGGGACTGGACCGGCTGCGCAAGGGCGGAGTCGCGGGCCGCCTCATCGCCCTGTACGAGGACTGAGGCGGGCGCGGCGCGAGCAGTGCCCACCGCGATGAGGTGCAGCGCATGACTGCCCCCCTTGAGGCGCTTCGCCGCCATGGGCGCCCCGCACGCGCGGCCGGTGGTTGCGCACGCTCACGCACCGGCTCCGGCCGTGCGGTCCGGTCCGCCGGAGGGCTCCGCTCTGCGTCTGGCCGGGTGCTTCCGGCCAACCTGCCTCATGCCGCGCTCACCAGCGGGTCAGCGGCGCCCGATTTGACCGGAGGGTGCCTCCGGTTTACCGTGGAGGCGATTCGGAGCTAACCTCCGTTTTCGATTGGGTCACCTTAGCGGAAGAGTGCGGGAGGGCGTATGAACGCCAGGGAGCAACAGGGGCGCAAGATCCGCGCCGACGTCCTGCGTAATCGCGCGGCCCTCCTGGATGCCGCCCAGCGCCACTTCCTGCGGGACGGGGTCGGCACGTCGCTGGAGGCGGTCGCCAAGGACGCGGGCGTCGGGCCGGGAACGCTTTACCGGCACTTCCCCACCCGTGAGGCCCTGCTGGCGGTCGTACTCCAGTCCCGCACCGCGGAACTGGAGGCCCGCCGCGAGGGCATCGCCGGCATCGACGACGCCGGCACGGCGCTGACGCAGTGGCTGCGGGCGATGGAGGACTACCTCAGCGCCTACAGCGGACTGCCGGAACCCCTCATGGCGGCGACCCGGGCGCAGGACCCTGACAATCCGCTCACCGTCCCCTGTGACGAGCTCATCGCCACGACCGATGCGTACGTGCGAGCCGCACGGCGCACAGGGTACGTACGCCCGTCGACCACGGGCTACGACCTGTTCCTCGCCGCCTGCTCGGTCGCCTGGGTCAAGGGGACCGGCGCCACCGAGGAATCGGTCGACCGACTGCGGGCGCTCATCGCCAACGGATACCGCGAGCCGGACGACCGCACCTAGCGGTCGGCACCTCGCTCAGGGCCGGCCGCCGGAAAGCCCCGGCGCCCCGCGGGATCCGGCAATGGCCCGGCGATCCCACCACCCCGTCATCACATCGCGCCACCCTCAGGGGTGGCACAACCTTCGTAGGGACAAATCATGAAAATAACCGTTATCGGCGCTGGAGCCATCGGCGGAAACCTGGCCCGCAAGCTGAGCCTGGCCGGTCACGACGTCCAGGTGGCGGACGCCCGGGGGCCCGAGGCCGTCACGGCCGAGGTGCTGGAGGCCGGCGCCCGCGCGGTGGCCCTGGATGCGTCGGTCCAGGGCCGGGGCGCGATCATCCTGGCGATCCCGTTCGGGGTACAGGGGCAGCTGGCGGAGCTGTTCGCCACCGTCCCCGCCGAGACCGTGGTCATCGACACCTCGAACTACTACCCGCACCTCAGCGGGCGGATCGAGGCAGTGGAGGGCGGCGGCCAGGTGGAGAGCGTGTACACCTCCGAGCTCCTTGGCCGGCCCGTGGTCAAGGCGTGGAACGCCGCCCTGGCCGAGACCCAGCGCACCCGGGGTCTTCCGGCGGGCACTCCGGGCCGTATCGCCATCCCGGTGGCCGGCGACTCCGCGGAGGCGAAGAAGGTGGCGATGAGCCTGGTCGACGGCACCGGCTTCGACCCGTACGACGCCGGTGCCCTGGCCGACTCGTGGCGCCAGCAGCCGATGGGCCCCGCCTACTGCACCGAGCTGACCCTCGATGAGCTCCCCGCTGCCCTGGCCGCGGCCGACCGCGTCAAGGACGCCGCCGTCCGCGACAGCATGCTCGAGCGCTTCGCCGCCCTCCCCGACAACCCCACCCTGGACGACGTCGTCGAGATGAACCGCGCCGCGCACCGCTGACACCCCAACCCTGCACAGGACGGCGCTCGCGCGGGGCCGCGGCACCGGAGACACGACGGGACGCGCCCAACGTCTGCGCATGCCCCGGTGCCGCGGCCTCGCGCGGTTGCGGCGCACGGCTGCTCGTCAGTCACACAGGCGCGGCGGACCCGGAAGCGCCCAAAACCATCGACCACACTCCGCACTCCCGGCCATCGCATACCGCCCCCTTTGCAATACGGAGGCAGTCTCCGTATTATCCAAAGGTAATCGGAGGCAATCTCCGTTTTCTCTTGCCCGCTTGGAGGCGCCCCCATGACCCGCTCACAGATGCTCCTGGCCATGCAGTTCACCAGCGGCTACGGAGCCGAGCCCGGGGCATGGCGGCTGCCCGGGGCGAACCTGTCCAGCTACACGGACATGGACCAGTTCGTGCGCTACGCACAGGCCGCCGAGCGCGGCAGGATCCAGCTGCTGTTCATCGCCGACACGCCGGTCCTGGACGTGGACCTGGAGACCGAGCACCCGCACCACCCCATCGACCCGCTCCTCGTCCTCACCGCGATAGCCCGCGAGACCGAGCGGATCGGCCTGGTCGCCACCGCCTCCACCACCTTCAACGAGCCCTACACCCTCGCCCGCCAGTTCAAGGCCCTCGACGTGATCAGCCACGGCCGGGCCGGCTGGAACGCGGTCACCACCTCCGACCCTGCGGCAGCGGCGAACTTCGGCTCCCCGATCCCGCCCCGCGCGGAGAAGTACGAGCGCGCCCACGAGGTCGTCCAGATCGTGCAGGCCCTGTGGGGCAGCTGGGAGAAGGACGCCTGGGTCCGCGACGTCGAGGGCAAGCGGTTCGCCGACATGGGCAAGATCCAGCCGGTCAACCTCCAGGGCCGCCACGTCACCTCCCGCGGTCCGCTGCCCATCCCGCCCTCCGAGCAGGGCCAGCCGGTTATCTTCCAGGCGGGCGGCGGCGGTTACGGCCTGGAGCTGGCGGGCCGGTACGCCAGCGGCGTCTACGCCAACCCGATGACGATCGACGACGCCATCACCCAGCGGGGCGCCCTGCGGGACGCCGCCAAGCGGGCCGGGCGCGACCCGGACGAGGTGAAGATGTTCGCCGGCTTCATGCCGACCATCGCACCCTCCCGCCAGGCCGCCCTGGAGCGGCGCCGCTTCCTGGACGAGTCCGTCGACCTGCGCCAGCGCGTGCGCTACCTGGGCGCGATGATCGGTCTGCCGCTCAGCCACCAGCAGCTCGACGAGCCGCTGACCGCACGCCAGTTGGCCGATGCCGCGCCCAGTCCGCACGACGCACGCTCCGCCCGCGCCCTGGAAGTGGCGCGGGAGGGCTGGACTCTACGAGACGTCCTGGCGCACGGCGTCATCGACTACCACCCGGTCGTCGCCGGCACCGCCACCGACGTGGCCGACCACATGCAGAAATGGTTCGAGGCCGGAGCCTGCGACGGCTTCTCCCTCGCGATCGACGTCTACCACGACGGCGTCGACGCGTTCGTCGACCAGGTCGTCCCGATCCTGCAGGAACGCGGCCTCTTCCACCACGACTATGAGGGACCCACCCTCCGCGACCACGTCGGAGCCCGCGACCAGTACGGACTCGACCCCCGCGTCACAGAAACGGCCCGGTCATGACCACCACCCACCTCCCCGGCACCGTCACCTTGCAGGCGTTCCGCGACGCCATGGCCACTGTCGCCTCCCCCGTCGCTGTGGTCACCGCGATGGACGACGGCCCACGCCCGCACGGCACCACGGTCAGCGCCTTCGCCTCGCTGTCCCTGACGCCCCCGATGGTGCTGGTGTCCCTGGACAACCGCTCCCAACTCCTGGCGATCATCCGCCGCACCGGACGCTTCGGCCTCAACATCCTCGGCATCCACCAGGCCGGACTCGCCGCCACCTTCGCCCGGCCGGGCCGGGACACGTTCGACGACGTCATCTGGTCGCCCAGCGAGAACCTGCCCCGGCTGCCCGGCTCGGCGGCATGGATCGCCGCCGAGGTAGACGAGTACGTCACCGCCGGCGACCACACCGTCCTACTCGCCCACGTCCGCGCCGCGGAATCCGGCGGGGAGGGCCCCAAGCCGCTCACCTACCACCAGCGTTCCTTCGGCACGCACACGCCACTGGCCGCCTGACCGGCGCGGTCATCCCCACAGCCCACGCCGCGCCTCCTGGGCATCCCCTCTCGCGTCGTGCGCACAAGGCAATTCCGCTTTCCGGCGGCCCCCAACTGGGCCGCCAGCAAGGACAGATCCACCATGAAACTCTCGCTCGTCGAGCTCTCCACGGTCGCCCCCGGTGGCGACAAGGCCCGAGCCCTCAGGGACTCGGTCGACGCCGCGCAGCAGGCGGAGGACCTCGGCTACCACCGCATCTGGTACGCCGAGCACCACGACTCCGCCAGCACCGCTTCCTCGGCCCCCGAGATCCTCATCGCCCTGGCGGCGGTCGCCACCTCCCGCATCCGGGTCGGTTCCGGTGCGGTGCTGCTCAACCACTACAGCGCCTACAAGGTCGCCGAGACCTTCCTCCAGCTCGAAGCCCTCGCACCGGGCCGCATCGACCTCGGCCTCGGCCGCGCCACCGCGGGCCCGGTGGTCGACCTCGCTCTGCGCCGCGACCGTGACGTACCGCCGACGGACGACTTCGCGGAGCAGGTCCAGGAAGTACTCGCCTACTTCAACGGCGGCTTCCCCGCCGACCACCCCTTCGCGCGCCTGAGCCCGGCCGCGGGCGTCGCCTCCCGGCCCGAGGTGTGGATCCTCGGCTCCTCGGGCAACAGCGCCCGCATGGCCGGTGAACTCGGTCTCGGCTACGCTTTCGCGGGCTTCATCAACCCCGACGGGGCCGAACGTGCCCTGCTCCGCCACGGCGCGTTCTCCGCGGCCGACGGGCCGGCTGGCGGGCGCGGCATCCTCTCCGTCAGCGTCGTGGTCGCCGACACCGACGCCGAGGCGCGGCGGCTGAACTGGTCCAGGACCGCAGTGATGGCACGCCTGGCCCGCCAGGGGACCGCGGCCCAGATTCCCACGGTCGAGGAGGCCGAGCGGGAACTCAGCCAGGAACAGAAGGACACCCCCACCGTCATCACGGACGGCCGCTGGCCCCGGCAGCTCGCCGGCAGCCCGCAGACCGTACGGGATCAGCTGGAGCAGATGGTCAAGGCCACCGGCGTCGACGAGGTGATGGTCCAGGACATCATCGCGGACCCCGCGGCCCGGGCGCACTCCCGTGCCCTGCTGGCCAAGGCCCTTGACCTCGCCGCTCGTTGACGGTCCCCGTGCAGGGGGCGTTGGGCAGATCACTGGTGCGGACGGCGAGGAAACGCGGCAGGCCACGTCGATGGGTTGCCTCGCCGTGTTGGGGACACGTTGGTAGATGTCCGGTTCAGCTGCATGATCCGTACAGGGCCCGTCCGGGGCGGGCGGCGGGCAGGCGGCGGACGTTACCGGGGTCTGCGGCCACCTGTTTGCAGGTGAACGGGACCACCGTGGTGAGTTCTTCGTCCTGGGCCCACCCGTAGAACAGGGACAGGATGCTCATGTGCTGGTTCCCCGTGGAGGCGGCGAACCGATCCCTCAGCGGGCCGCACGCGCGGTGCACCGCGTAGGCGTTCAGGCCGGCCTCAACTCGCTGCTGCTGTCGAAGAGTTGGATACCCAGGCTGGCCAGGAAGAGCGTCCAGTCCCGCACCACCCGAACGTAGGTCTCCCGGGAGTTCGGGGCCGGGCAGCCGTTCGCCGGGAGTTCCTGGGCCGAACCCACCGGTGCGGTCCGCATCCGAGCCAAGATGGCCCGCGCCGTCGAACTCGCCACGGTCACCTGCCCGGCGATCCGCAAGGTACGGGCCGAGTGCCTCACGGCGTGGGCCCAGCTGATGGAGGGCGCTGGTGGCCGAGCGCCGCCCCGACCGGCCGGTACAGCCGATGGCCGGTACCGCCGCGATCGGGGCGGCTGTGCATCTGCCGGCCACCGCCATCGAGGAGGGCCGGGACCTGTCCTCGATGAGCGGCCTCCTGGCCGACAGCGCCTACCGGCTGCTGCCGGCCTGACGGCCCGGCCTCACTTCAGGTGCCGGGCGAAGAACTGGGCCGCGGCGTCCCCCGCGAACTGCGGGACGCCGGTGTGCCCGCCCATGTTGGCGTGCAGCGTCTTCTCCTTGGAGCCGAAGGCGTCGAACAGGTCCAGGGCCTGCTGCCGGTCGTTCCCTTCGTCGTCCCACTGCAGCAGGACGTGCAGCGGAATGGTGACCCGGCGGGCATCCTCGAACATGGCGGCGGGCACGAGACTCCCGGCGAACAGAACGGCGGCCGAAATGCGCGGCTCGACCACCGCAAGCCGGGTGCCGATGGAGATCACTCCCCCCGAGTACCCGACCGGGCCGCCGATCTCGGGCAGCGACAGGAGGGCGTCCAGGGCGGCCTGCCATTCCGGGACCGCCCTTTCGACCAACGGGAGGACGAGCCGGTTCACGATCTCGTCGTCGACCGGCTCTCCGGCCTCCATAGCCCGGCGCAGGTCGGCACGGGCCTGCTCGGCGGCGGCCCAACGGGGCCGGTCACCGCTCCCGGGGAGCTCAATGGTGGCCGCGGCGAAGCCATCCGCCGCGGCGTGCCGGGCCCGCCCCGCCAGCCGGGGGTACATCTTGCGCAGTCCGAGCGGGGGGTGGCCGAGCAGGATCAGCGGCGCCGGTGCGGATGCGGACGCGGGCGTCCACAGGATGCCGGGGATCTCGCCGAGGGTGAATTCTCGCTCGAGGACGCCGTCGTCGAGACGCTGTTCAGAAGTGAAATGCATGGTCGTGCCTTTCGGGAGTGCTCAGAGCGGCGCTCCCGGACGACCTATCGCCCGACCGTGACCCCGGAGGGGAGCACCCATGTCGATACTGTGTTCACGGGTACCACCTCCTCGTTCTCTCGCACGGCCTCCGGAAGATTAGCGGTGGTCGCCGTGGTCCGCCAACGGGTTTTTTGCGGAGGCTACGTGGCCGGCCCTGACCTGAGACGGCCCGCGCATTCCACGAGCGGCCGGCCCCGGCCGACGGCCCGCGCGACGCTCGTTGAAACCATGCCCAGCAGGGACGCCACCACGGGACCCTCATCGGCCACGGCGGGGCATGCTGGTGGTCGTACGAGCGGGCCGGGAGGTGTTGGCATGCGGGGCTGGGCTGGGGGATGGATGGTCGCCGGCGTATTCGTCCTGGCGGCCTGCGGGGCGTCGGCGGGTGGCGGATCGGCCGCGGGGCCGTCCGGGAGCCGCTCGGCAGGGCTGTCGGGTGCCTCGTCCTCGGCGGCACCCGCGAGCCCGACCGTGCCCGTGACTCCCACCGGGCCAAATCCGTCCGGGCCGGCCACCACTCCCCCCGCTTCGGCGGGAAGCTGTGCCGCCGGGGAAGCCACAGTCACCGTGACCCCCGCTGACGCGTCCGACCAGCGGCTGTGCGTGCGGCCCGGGACCGTGGTGTCCCTCGTCCTGGAGCCCCGAACGGACGACAAGCGGTGGACGGACGTGCAGAGTTCCGCGCGGGTCTTCGTGCTGCCGACCGGCTGGCGGTTGGACGCGGACGGCACCGCCCGCGCCTCGCTGCGGTGCGCCGGTACCCGGGCCGGTACGGCCGACGTCACCGCGCTGGCGAAGGCGCCGGACGTGGCGGGCGCGCCGCGCGTCGCCTTCACGCTGCACGTGAATGTGGTGCCGTACACAACGCAGGGGTGACCCCGGTGAACCCGGGATCACCCCTGCGACGCCGCTTCGTCAGTCGCAGTCCCGCACCTTGATCGTGTAGATGCCGCGGCCGTGGGTGGCCGCGTACAGGGTGGTGCCGTCCGGGCTCAGCTTGAGCTGGAGCACGGCGACGGCCGGGAGGTTGCCGACGCGCTGCCACGTGGTGCGGCCCGGTGCTCGGTAGACGACGCCGAGGTCGGTGGCGACGGCGAGGCCGCCGTTCGGCGTGACGACGGCGGAGTTGGTCGGCACGTCGGGGAGGTTCTTCGAGATGTCCTTCCAGGTGGTGCCGCCGTCGGTGGACTCGAAGACGTGGCCGACGCCGGCGCCGGGCCCCTCGGTCCAGTGCCGGGAGAAGCCGTTGACCGCGAGGAAGACGTGGTCGGCGTTCTTGGGGTCGATGGCGAACCCGCTGAGGTAGCGGTTGGGGACGGTCCCGTCCGCGCCGGTGGCCGGCAGGGTGATGTCGTGCCAGCCGGTGCCGTCCGCGTTGCCGACGGAGATGCCGCGCGTGAAGCCCTGGTTGTTGCAGGGGCCGCACCAGGCCGCGTAGACCTTGCCGCCCGAGGCCGCGACGGCGGTCGCGGTGTGCCCGGCGCCCAGGTCGTACACGCTGGTCCACTCCGAGCCGCTGCGGATGGCGTAGCCGTGGGTCTGGACCCAGATGTGGCGGCCGCCGGCGATCCAGGTCGAGCTGTTCTTCGCGTCGGCCGTGATCGGCGCGATGAAGCGGGCCTCGCCGGTGGCGTTGTCGGCGGGGGCGACGTTGTACGACGTGATCTTGCTGGAGTCGGTGATCCAACTGCCGTCGTTGACGGCGCAGTTCTGGGTCACCTGGATGGCGAGGTAGACATACTCCTCGGCAATGTTGCAGCCGTTGGCCGGGTCGGTGAGCGTGTCGCCGCCGTCGCCGCCGAAGTTGGAGCCCATCACCGTGTCATTGCCGCGCAGGATGGACTGGCCGTTGTCCTGGAGGCCGCCGGTGACGGAGACTCCGCCGTAGGTCAGGTCCTTGCCGACACCCACCGAGTAGTACTGGAGGGTGTCGATGGTGCCGTCGTTCAGGGACGTCCAGTCGGTGGCGTGCCCGGAGGTGTCCTGGGCACCGTTGAGCAGGCGCTTGTAGACGCCGCCGTCGTTGCCGACGTAGACGAAGCTCTTGCCGTGGTAGCTGCCGATCGCGACGCCGTGCTGGTCGGAGTGGGTGGTCTGGTTGCAGTCGCCCGTCTGCTTGGCCGGGTCGATGCTCCAGCAGGAGAAGCCGAAGTTCCAGTACGGGCCGACCGTCGACCAGCTGCTGCCGCCGTCCTTGGTCTCGTAGACCTCCTCCAGGCCCGCGTACACATGCTCCGCGTTCGCCGGGTCGACGGTCAGGAACTGGTTGTACCAAGCCTGCACGCCTGGCATGTAGCCGCTGGAGGTGAGCGCCGAGCCGTCGGCGGCCAGGCCCTTGTAGTCGGCGATCTGCGTCCAAGGACCGGTGGGAGAGCCGGACTTGGACACGTAGATGCCCTCGAGACCGCTGTCCGGGTTGGTGTTCAGCTGCTCCGGCGACTGATCGATGGCGTAGTAGCGCGAGCCGTCCGCGGAGCGGGCGAAGGTGACGTTGCCGACGTTGTCCGCGTCGGACGGCAGGTCGCCCAGGCCGCTGGTGATCCGCGTCCAGACACCGTTCACCTTGGTGTAGAAGCCGTTGTAGTCGTCACCGCTGCGCCAGCCGACCGCGAGGACCACCTTGGAGGGGTCCTTCGGGTCGATCGCGATGTCGTTGGCGATGTTCTTGTACGCGGCCGAGGGGTCGCTCGCGAGTGAACCGCCCGGCAGATAGTCGGGGTTGGGCGCGAACTCCAGCTTCCAGGCGCCCTTCAGCGTCTTCGTGGAGTGGCTCCACACACCCTCGCTGGTCGCCGCCCACACCTTGCCGCCGCCGAAGCGCAGCTCGTGGACGGTGGTGGACTCCAGCTCGTCACCGCCGACCCGGCTGCGGGAGGAGAACGTGCCGTGCCGCGGGTCTGACAGGACGTAGACGCCGCTGCCGAGGTACGCGTCCGCGTTCGTCGTCGCCTCACCGGTGCCCAGCCACAGCCGCCCGCCCCCGTCCAGCGCGAGCGCGCCCGTGGACTGCGAGGACAGCCGGTCGCTGATGGGCTGCCAGTGCCCCCCTCCGGACCTGGACCGCCACACTCCGCCGCCCGCACTGCCCGCGTACACGGACCCGTCGTCATCGGCGGCCATCGCGGCCATCCGCCCGGTGACATTGCCCGAGCCGCCGCTGGAGTTGGAGTCGTAGTCGCGGTAACGCGGGTCGTCGGAGTTGTAGGGCAGGTCGGTGACGTTCCGCCAACTGCCGCCTGTGCCCGGCAGACTGCTCAGACTGTCCCACGCGGCGCCGTAGGCGCCGGGCGCGACGATGCCGGGCGAGGTGCGGGCCTCGGCGTACTGGTCCGCGCCCTCGGCGATCTCGTCGGCCTCGTTGCCGTCGTCACCACCGTCATCCTCCGCCTTCGCCCTGGGCGTGATGCCGCCCACCGACTGCGCGCGTTCGGAGGCGAGTTGGGTGAGTGCGCGGGCCCCGAAGGGGCTGCCGTCCGAGCCGGACGCGGCGCCTGAGGGTATCGCGACGAGTGCGGCGGACGCGGTGATGGCGCAGATCGTGAGCCATCGTCTCTTGCGGGTCGGTGCTGACACCAGATCCTCCTAAACGGGCATTGATACAGCCGTCGCGGAGACCCGATCAGGGTGGGAGGAGGAGCGCCCGACGCTTGAACAGGTTTTGACGAGAACCTGCCACTCACCACATCCGTGCCGGAAGCTGCATGAGGATCCATGTGCCATCGGTGCGGTGCGGGGGCGGCCGAGCCGAGCGCCACGGGGTGATCCAGACGTCACGGGCGTCGAGGAGCCGGATGCCGGACTTGAGGGCGCCGATGGGCTGGGGGTGGATGGAGAGGCGTACCGCGTGGGGGTGGTGCTCGGCGATCAGATCGCCCCAGGCTCGGCCGCGCTGGATGACGCCGTAGGCGCGCTGCCGGCACTCGCACTGGAGGGCGGAGCGGGTGCCGGGGTGGTCGGCGGTGTCCTCGACGAGGAAGCGGGTGATGCCTCGGCAGAGGGGCAAGTACCTGGTCGTCGGCGCGGGTTCCGGCACGCAGGGCGTCCAGGGCGAGGCGTGGCGATCGTGGACACGGGCGCGTCTCGTGTCGCGCGGAAGGTCGCCGAGTACGTGCCGGAGGTCGAAGACGGACAGACGGACAGTCTGTGGAGTGTTGGCTCGAACGCAGCCCGCTGCGGGGTGCCGACCGCCCCAGCGGACCGGCAGGTGATCGCCGCTCTACGCTGGCGGCATGACGGGATATCCGGGTTTCGGCGTGCTGCTGGCCAAGTTGTGCGATCGCAGGCAACTGGACATTGGCACCCTGGCACGGCGAACCGGAGTCTCCGAACCCGAGATCCAGGACGTGTTGGACGGCGTCGTACCGACCCCATCGCTGCTCCGACAGCTCGGACCCGCACTCGGTCTGCACGCCGAAGACATATTCGTGTTCGCCGGGGTGACCGTTCCGGATGACCTGGCTCCCCTGGACACAGAGGCCCGGAGGTGGGTCCCGTACGTCGTGAAACATGCTGTAGGCCTCCCACCGGAGAAGCGGAGCGAGTTGCGCCACCTCGTCCGGTCGTTGCCACAGCACGAGTTCATGCACTCTCCGCCGTTCCCGCAGATCTATGACCCGCCTGCTGGGCCGCCCGGGGCCCTGCTCGTCCGCATGCTCCGATACCGGAACCTGGATTGGATGGGCACGGCCAGGACCTTTCTCCTCCTGACCGGCCGGTACTGGTCCGCGTCCACGTACGGAATGGTCGGCGCCGGCCGCAAGGAGCTGAGTCGCGACCTTGTTGTCGATTTCGGAACCGTGCTGGGCATCCCGGCTGGCGATCTGGCCGCTCTGACCAGCATCACACTGCCGGAGGAGCCGCACACCACGGAGCCGACGGCGGCCGATATGGCCGATCTGATCTGGGACCTGCGACGCCTGACCGCCGACCAGGTGCGGCACGTCGTCGAGGCGGCAGCGTCCATGCGGACAACGTGACCACACAGAACGCAGGCCCCATGCGCGTGCCGCGCAAGCACGTGGAGACCGTGGACGGAGAGGTGATCCGGCTGGGGTCGTTCGTGGACAACAGCCGCCGCAAGGCTGCGAAGTCGAGTGCGGAACCCCGCGCTGATCCAGTGCTTTGACCACATGAGTTCGCCGGGTTGGGCGATCAAGGCCATCGTGTCGAGTGGCCGACCTTCCTGTCGGATGCCTTGCCGCGACGGACCTTGGCACGTTCGCATCGCCGGTACAGCACTAGAGTGAAATGGTGGCCTCTTTGCCGGAAGACCCGACGCGACTGATCAGAGAAGACGACCGCGACACGGCCGTGCAACGCCTGCAGGAGGCGTACGCCGAAGGGCACATCTCGCACGAGGAGTTGGACGAACGCCTCCACCAGTTGCTCACCGCGAAGACGCACAGCGAACTCGTGTCGGCTCTGGCCTCACTCCCGGAGGAGAATGAGGGCACCACGTCCACGATTGCCGTCGCAAGCGGACGGATCCAGCGGCGCGGCGTATGGCGGGTACCTCGGATCCTCAAGGTCGAGTCCGCATTCGGAAGGGTGCACTTGGACCTGTCCCGGGCGGTCATCGAGCATCCGGTAGTCGACATCGAGTTGCAACTCGGCACCGGCAAGGCCAAGATCACGGTGCCTCGCGACGCGATCGTCGACGCCGAGCATCTGCGCACCGGGTGGAAGGACTTGCTCTACAAGACCCGGCGACGCTCCCGCCCCGGCGGGCCGAGGATCCGGATCTCTGGGACCATGGGGTTCGGACGGTTGAAGATCCGCCACGCGCGGCGTTGAGGCCCCAACCGGCACCGGCGAGTTAAGGGCTGACCCAGCCGGGCCGGACGGGTGGTGGCTGTCGCGATGACGAAGTACTCGTCGTCTTCGCTGAGCAGGCGGGGACGGCCTCCCTCTCACCGAGGGTCCAAGCACGCCAGGCCGATCTCGTTGAACCGCTGGATCACGTCCCGGACAGTGTCCTCGGCGGCCCACATCAGTCGGGCGATCACCTGCACGCGGTTCCCGCCGACCGAGGCCGGCAGCATCATCGCCCGCCGGTAACACACCGAGCTGGTGCTGCCCCGGCGCACGATCTGCTGCAGCCGCTGCCCCTCCTGATCGGTCAGTCCGGGCACACGGACAGGCTCGGCCACCGCGCCTCAGCAGTCGGATCAGACGTCACCGCGCGTCCAACCGCCACGACCACCAACCCGGCCTACCTATGCGGTCACAGCACCGGGCGCTCTCGGCATGCGCTGGTAGGCACTGCCGCATTGATCGGGTGGGGTAGGACCCGGGCAGGATCCGTGCCGAACTCAGGCGGCATGAATCCACTGCGCTTCCCGGCGTCCCCCGGCCGGGTATCCGGTCTGTCCGGCGTCGCGCACGACCCCGCCGTCGCGCGCGTGGAACTCTGCGCCGCCCGCTCCGTGCGGCTGAGACGTGTCCGGCCGGTCACGCACCTCGTCAAGTGGCCAACGACTGAGGCGGGCCTGACAGATGCAGGGGATACACCACGCGGCGGGACACCATCCCGCCACCGGCAGGGGCGTAGCGCGGAGGTACGGCGCACGGGGTGCGGACGCCATTGTTACGGTCGCGGGATGGAGAGCTGGGACGAGGACGGTGTACGCGCGCGGATACGGGAGATGGCGGCACAGGACCCGGGGCGGGAGCGCTTCGGGGCGGACACACACCGCTACGAGTTGACGCCTCCGCTGCCCGAGACGGAGATCCGGGCGTTCGAGGAAACCCACGGCATCGATCTGCCAACGCAGTACCGGTCCTTCGTCGCGGAGGTAGCCAACGGCCGCGCCGGTCCCTGCCACGGGTTGATGCCATTGGCCGTCCCCCGCCCGGAGGCCGGCGAGGAGTGGGCCGTGGACGACGAGTGGGAGCAAGACCGGCGGCTGGGCCGACTTGCCCGGCCGTTCCCACTCACCGAACCCCTGCCCGGCCGGATCAACCCACTGACCGATGCGCTGCCCCAGGGCACGCTCATGCTGGCCGAACAAGGCTGCGGCATCTTCATCCGGCTGATCCTGAACGGCCCGCGAACCGGCGAGATCTGGCAGATCGATCCGGACTGGGGCGGCTTCGTCCCAGTGAGCCCCGACTTTCGCACCTGGTACACCGACTGGCTGGAGAGCCCGTGACCGCGTGTCACGTCGTCCGGACCAACCCACTGGCACGGAGACAGAAACAGTGGGGCCCGGGTCACTCAGTGCGGACGTGCTGCCGCCGTAGAGAATAGGTGTCGGCTGCGTTCAGAGAGCGAGTAGCCGGACAAGCAACACCACCAACGTGCCCGCTGTGATCACCGACCCCAACACGGTGAACACCAGGTCGACCGTCGCTCCGTCCCAGCCCTGGATCGCAAACCGGCGGGGATTTTCCGGATCGTATTGGACCATGATAAAGGTCCCCACGCCGAAGTCGCCTCCGACCAAACCGCGGCCAAACCTGGATGAGTACTCGCACTCGCGACCGTCCCGAGTCGTCCAGGCTGCGACCGGGTGGTAAAGCGTGGCGCCTTCGTCGTCTCGCCTGACATCGTGGCGGACGATCCGACCCTCTACGGTGACACCTGCGCGACGGATCGCGCTGGCGCGACGGAGTCCGTACACGCCGAAGCCGAGGAAGACCGCGCCAATCGTCAGCGGGATGAGCGAGAAGAGCCATTCGTGTTCCATGTGTGGTGCGACGCGTGCGTGGGGGTGTCGGTTGCGAGTGGGGCGGCTGTGGCCGCCTGCCTCCACCACTGTTCCGCGCGCTCGGCGGCACAACGTGGCGTTGACGTTCTGCTGGTGCGGCAGGAGGATTTCCGTGTCCAGCGTCCAGCCGTGCCCGACCGCCTGCCCCCGCTCGCGCAGCGCCTCCAGGACGGACAGCGACTTCTCCCAGTTCCTCATCCATTCCCCCGACGGTGTGCGTCCGTACGCGTTCGCCGACCGTAGACGTCGATGCCGGTCTGGACAGTGCCAAGGCGGGGAAGGCCAGCCCATCCGGGGAATCCGTCCGGCGCTCAGTGCACTCTCGGTAGAAGCCTGCGGATTCACGGCCTGCCCGCCGACGAGGAAGTGGCGGCCTCGACCGCCGACGCCCCTCGCGGCGGACAGGCGATCATGGTCTCGGGGCCGGGATAATTGGCGTAGGGTAGAGCTATCCGACGCGGGGTGGAGCAGCTCGGTAGCTCGCTGGGCTCATAACCCAGAGGTCGCAGGTTCAAATCCTGTCCCCGCTACTGAAGCCTGAGGGGCCGGCACAATGTGCTGGCCCCTCAGGCTTATCCAGCCCTGGGGCACACGGCGCTGCAGCACGCGCGTCAGGCGGGCCGAACTACGCCGTGGGCACCGCAGTTGGACTATTCATCATCGGGATCGCACACAGGTACTGCGTTTGTCGTCCGGTGCCGGGAAGTTCCGCACGGACGTCCTGGCCGGGAAGGTGACGAGGCGGGCCCGGCAGAAGCTGTCGGCAGCCGCTGGCGCCAAGGGCCACCGCTTCTACGACTGAGCCGTCATCGACATGGCCGAACCCCACCCAGGCAGCCATCGGATGCTGATCCGCCGCAACCGCACCACCGGCGAACTCGCCTACTACCGTTGCTGGTCGCCGACCCCGGTGCCCCCGGCCGCGCTGGCGCGCACGATGCGGCCCACCGGCTATGCAGGTCCGCCTGGCGACGTCGCCACCAAGCCCGCGCCCAAGCCAGCCACTACCGGCGACAAGCCGCACAGGCATGAAGATCACGATCTACGGCTGGAGTACTGCGGGAAGCGACCGGAGGGCACACCCAGCCTCCTGGCGCTTCTACGAGAGCGCCAGGAGGCCGGTCAGGCCGGTGTCGAGCATGATGCGATCGACGGTGGCGGCGAGAGTACTGTCGGCGGCGATCACGGTCTCGGTTCCGCCGGGCAGGAGATCGAGTTCCCGGTACCAGTCGCGCAGATCCCTCTCGCCCACCTCGCCGGCGATCGGCTTGGTGGCATGGCGGGCGAGGGTCTCCGCGAACGGCACGTGCAGGTAATAGCTGTGGGTCGGACCGCGGTGGTCCGCGCGCAGCTGCGCGAGCATGTCGCCATAGCGGTCGGCGTACAGGATGCCCTCCAGAACGACGTGATACCCGGCGTCCAGGGCATAGCGGGCGACGGTGTCGATCAGCCCGACGTTCACCGCGCCCGGCCGGTCCCGCTCGCGCAGCACGACCCGGCGAAGGTTGTCCTGGCCGACCAGGGCCAGGCCCCGGCCGAACTTCTCGCGTAGGCCGCCCGCCACGCTCGACTTGCCCGACGCGCTGTTGCCCCGCAGGACGACCAGCCGGGTCTCTTCCGTGCCCACCATCACGGCGGCCAACCTACTAGCAACCGGTGACATTGCCCGTCCGCTCACAACGACGGCCCGAACACACGGTTCGGACCCTGCAGTTCGAACGCAAGGAGCTCCACGTCGGTGTACTCCACCAAGGGGGCGTGGGCGCGGCGGCCACCGAAATGGTCTGGCAGCTGGACGAACTGCAGCTGTGGCGGCAAAGCGCGACTCAGCTTCCGCCCCGGCAACGGAGAGCCCTGACCGAGGCGATGCGAAACCTGTCCCGATCAGCCGCTGAGGGCAGAAAATCTCCTTCGGCGGGCCGACATGACCCGCCCGCAGGCCGGCCCGGGGCAGCGGTCCGCACATCATCTCGGTCACACGGATATCCGGAGGGGCTCCGGCACGTCGTCAGCGAGCCGCTGGACAGCACCCCGGAAGATCCAGCCGATGGCCGCCCAGGCCAGCACGGCCGCGAGGAAGAACGAGACCACGTTGCCCGTCATCGCGGCGACGGCGCTGCCGACGACAGGGCCGAGCGCGTTGGCTCCCCAGATGAACGGCAGCGCGGCACCGTTGACACGCCCCATCGCCTGCACGGGAGTTGCCTTCTGAATGAGCGTGATCAGAGCCACGTTTGTCAGCGGCCCGGTGAAGCTGGAGATGCCCTGGGACACCACGACTACCGCGAACGCGAACTGCTTGCCCCCCAGCGTGGCGGCCGGCAGCAGCACGAACGCGAGGCCGAGCAGCGCGTGCGTCAGTACGAGTGTGCGCCCCATCCCCAACCGCTCGCTGATCCGCCGGGACAACGCCGCGCCGACGAGTACCGGGACGCTGCCCAGGCTCAACGCCAGGCCGAGCTGCCCCGCGGAGAAGTGCAGATCCTGGTAGGCGTACACGATGATCATCGCGAGCGTCGACGAGACCGCCAGGTTGCCGAAGGTCGCCATCAGCATGAGGGAACGCAGCACGCGGTTGCCGAGGGTCAGCGCGACGCTGTTCCGGATGTCCCGGAGCGTGGCGGCGAGGCCTCGCTCGGCGGGCGCCGGCCGGGCTTCCTTCTCTCGGATGAACATCAGCATCACGGTGGCGACGAAGTAGGACGCCGCGTCGGCCCCCACGGCCCGGGCCGCGCCGATCAGGCTCACCAGACCACCGCCGGCCGACCTGCCCACCGTCATCGCGATCGACTTGCTCAGCTGGGTCTTGACGTTGCCCTCGACGAGGTCGGCACGGTCGAGTACCTGCGGGATGTACGCCTGGTACGCCAACTGGAAGACCACATCGAAGACGCCCTTGAGTAACGCGGCAACATACAGGTGCGCCAGGGTGAGGTGGCCGAGGACGGCGGCCAGTGGCAGCGAGCCAAGGATGACGCAGCGGGCGACGTTGGCGAACTGCATCAGCGGCCGTCGGCGCAGCCGGTCGGTGAAGACGCCCATGACCGGAGCGAGCAGTACGAACGGCAGCCACTGCAGTGCTACGAGCGCGCCGACACCGACGGCGCCGGTACCCAGGACGAGGATCGCCAGCGACGGCAGCGCCACGACGCTGATCTCACTGCCCATGAGGCTGATCGACTCCCCGGACCACAGGAAGAGGAATGCACGGTTGCGGGCCAGGACCGACTTCGGGCGGGTTGCGTCGATTATTGGATCTCCGACAGCACTCCGCGTGGAACGCCGCACGATTCCCCCCTGGATTGGCTATGCGCTAGCAAATAGGCGATATCTTGCCGTGCGCACCTTCCCGGGAACAAACGCTTTCTAGCCGTGGTGCTGGAGGCCTTCGAGGACCGGCGACGTGAAGAAGGGCACTCGCACCGTCGGGTTCAGCGCCAGTACGCCAGCGCCGTCGGCAGGATCAAGAAATCCCAGGTCGCCGTCTATCCCGTCTACGTGGGCGCCCGGGAACACGCGGCGGTGAACCGGAGCTGTACATCCCGCGCTCCTGGACGTGCGTCCCTGACCACTGCCAGGCAGCAGGGCTCGGCGTGGACACTGTCTTCGCGACCAAGCCGGAAGTGGCCCACGACGACGATCAGAGCTGCGGCCACTCGGTCAGGTGCGGGAAGCAGATCGGTGTCCTGGACGGCGACGGCAGGGTCGTCGCCGCAGTCCCGTTCGGGGTCTCACCTTTCAGTGGGTAGAAGCTTCGATCCGTACGCGATCGTTGTCGCAATCGCCGTCGGTCAGAAACGTGGCCAGTGCCTGTCCCTCTTCGGTGACAGTCGTGCGATCGGCTGCGGAGAAAGGCCGAAGCGGGGTGATGACGAGCAGGTTGTCTTTCACAGTCCAGGTGGCAGACACGCGACCGTCCACCAGAACGACACGCTCACCGGCGACCGACAGCCCAAGATGGGCATCGTCAATGATGCGGCTGCGGTCGCGGTAGCCGAGGATCGCGTTGTCAAATGCCGGCAGGAACCTGACGGGCGCGGGTGTGTCCGGGTGGGGGCGCGGCGCGTCAGGGATGTCCAACAGTTCGCGGCCTCGTTCGTCGCGGAAGGTGATGAGTTCTTCGTGCACGGCCTTGACCGCGGCGGGGAGTCCGGCGAGACCGCACCAGGCACGCAGATCGGCCGTGGCGGCGGGACCGTAGGCGGCCAGATAGCGCCGAACCAGCGCTTGTCCGGCTGGGTCGGAGCCCGCCGGTACCGGCGGCGCGATCTCGCGCCCCAGCCATGATGAGAGGGGCACGTTGCGTACGCCCGCTTTGGTGCGCCACAGTCCGCGCGGGGGCAGTTGGGCCACCGGGATCAGAGCGGCGACCAGCAGCTCGCCCAGCACCCGGGGTGGTGGCGCGGGCCAACGATCGCCGAGTGCTTGGACGAGTTCGGCCATGGTGCGGGGTTGGCCGTCGGCCATGACCGCCCGGCCTGCCGCCGCGACCTCTTCCGGGTTCACCCCGGCGAGCTCGCGGCGGTAGGTGGCCAGCACCCGCTGGCGCAGCATGGCGTCATGGCGGGCTCGCCAGGCCAGCGCATCCCCGGCCGTGACGAGGTGGACGGTGCGGCGCATCAGATGGGTGCGCACCACCTCCCGCCCGGTCAACAGGTCGTCCAAAGCGGCGGGATTGAAGCTGCGCAGCCTCGACCACAGTCCGACAAACGGCTCCTGCGGTTGCTGCGCTTGCATCCCGCACAGGTGCGCAACCGCATCGTGGACCGGGACGTCGCTGCGGGCGAGCAGGAACTGCCGGGCGAGAGTCGCGCGGTTGAGGGCACGGGTGGCTAGGACAGTCATCGCATCACGCCGCAGCCCACTCGTCTGCCGGACGCCTGCGCAGCGCCGAGCGCGTGACAGCGGGCGGGCTGTAGGGCACGTCGAGTGAGCCGAGGTCGATACCGCGCGGGACGATCGTGACGGTTGGGCCCTTCGCCCATCCTGCAGTTGACCTTCGTGGCCGGCACAACGTCGTCGCGGCGGCCCCTGAGGGCATTCCCGACGATCCCCTCGGTCTCGCTGTAGGAGTACACATCGGCGGTGTCGAAGAAGTTGATACCGGCGTCCAGCGCCCGGTGCACCAAGCCGATGATGCAGTCGTCGTGATCGGGGTTTCCGACCTTGCCGAACATCATGGTGCCCAGGCAGTAGGCACTCACCTCGATGCCGGTTCGCCCCAGCTCGCATATTTTCACCGTGACCCGGTTCCCTTCTCCACTTCCTGCAGGTCCGCATGGTGCGTTCCTCGCGGACCTCGTCGACAGTCGCCGGTCCCCCGATGTGGCGCAGGGGAGGTGCGGTGCGGGGACGGACGTCTGCCGCACCGCGAAGGTGGTCACCCGTATTACTGGCTCGCGACGTCCAGGACCCAGACGACGCCGAAGCGGTCCGTGAGCATGCCGTAGAGCGGCGCCCACTGCGCGGGCTCCAGCGGCCGCAACACGGTCGAGTCGCTGGACAGCTTCTCCCACAGAACGGTGATCTCCTCGGCGTTGTCGCCGCGCACGGATACGAAGAAGGAGTTCTCACCCTGGTTCCACGGCATCTGGGACGGCACGTCGTAGGCCATGGCGTGGAAGCCGTTCTCCGCGGCCACCTCGCCCCACATCACCCACTCCGCCTCGTCCGCGTTCTGCACGTTGCCCGCGTCCTTGTAGGTGACGGCGACGGTGCGCCCGCCGAAGACGGAGTGGTAGAACTCGAGCGCCTCGCGAGCGTCGCCCCGGAAATTCAGGTGAGTCGTGGTCGTGACGGACATGGTTGGCTCCTTGCCTTCGATTCGTTGCGGGAGCGCCGGGCGCGGACGCCACGGCTGCGGGCCACGGTTGCCGGAGTTTCTGATCGCTCCCGTTCGGTGGCTCGGAGATGAACGTTCCATGGGTAGAGGACAGGTTGTGTCCTCTACCCACGGCAGAATGTGCCCGGTGCAGAAGACTTCCTCGCGACTGCTCGCGCTTCTCTCCCTGCTCCAGACCCGCCGCGATTGGTCGGGCGAGGATCTGGCCAGGCGGATGGACATCAGTCCACGCACGGTCCGCCGCGACATAGACCGCTTGCGGGAGCTCGGCTATCCGATCATGGCCTTCAAAGGGCCCGACGGCGGATACCGGCTCGACGCCGGCTCACAGCTGCCTCCGCTGCTGTTCGACGACGACCAGGCCGTCGCCCTAGCCGTGGCCCTTCAGACCGCAACTGTCACCGGGACCGGCATCGGAGAGGACGCGGCACGCACCCTCAACACCGTCCGACAGGTCATGCCCTCCCGGTTGCGTCACCGGATCGACATGCTCCAGGTCACCGCGGTCGCGCCGTCCGGCGCCCACCCCGGGGCGCAGGTCGACAGCCGCGTACTCATGGCACTCAGCGCCGCCATCCACGCCCACGAGGAACTGCGCTTCGACTACACCCCTGCCTTCCCTCCCACGCCGGACCAGGACGGCAGTGCCGCACGACGGCAGCGCCGGGTGCAACCCCATCACCTGATCACCTGGGGCGGACGCTGGTACCTCCTCGCCTGGGACCTCGACCGCGAGGACTGGCGCACCTTCCGCGTGGATCGCCTCTCGCCGCGCACCCCCACCGGCCCCCGCTTCACTCCACGGGAGCTCCCCGGAGGCGACGTGGCCACTTTCATCACCGGTAGATTCCGAGGCTCCGACGGTCCGGGCGACTGGCCCTGCCGCGGTGAGGTGATCCTCGACCTGCCCGCAAGCGCCGTCGCCCCCTATGCCCCGGAAGGACTCGTCGAGGAACTGGGCCCGGACCGCTGCCGACTCGTTCTCGGCTCGTGGTCATGGCCCGGCCTGGCCTCCGCCATCGGCCGATTCGACGCTGACTTCGAAGTCGTCGGACCGCCCGAACTCAAGGACGCCCTCGCCCGCCTCGCCCGCCGCTACGCCAACGCCGCCGCCGATGGGCGCACCGCGCCATGACACTGTGCCCCTGTTCTCCAATTTGGAGCCTGCCGCCGAGCAGGTCGCCACAGGGTACGGAACGGTGCGGGGCCGACCCGATCATCCTCATCCGCACTGACGGCGCAGTAGTACGGCCGCCAGCACGCCTCGGAACCGGTTCTGAACCCTGGGGGCCGGTCACCAGCCGGCCAGGCCCGGGGCCGCCGTGTCCACCTCCTCCGCTATCTGCGCCGCGACCGCCGGGATCTGCTCGTCCCTGTAGAAGTGCGCGCCGGGGAAGAAGTGCTGGCCGAGCAGGTGGTCAGCGCCCTCGGCCCAGGCCAAGAGCTGTTCGCGGGTGACCACGTGGTCGTCCTCGCCGCCGAAGAGCGAGCAGGGCACGAGGATCCGGGCACGGTCCGCGGGCCTGGGCCGCCAGGTTTCGACCAGTCGGAAGTCCGCCCGCAGACGGGGCTCGTACACCGCCCAGATGTCGTCGTCCTCCAGGATCGCCTGTGGCAGGCCGCCCATGACTGCCAGGGCGGAGCGCAGTCCGGCCGCGGGCAGGGTGTGAAGAGGGGTGCCGCCGAAAGGGGGTTGCTCGGTGAAGGGCGCCTCGCAGGCCGAGATGCCGAGCCAGACGGGCGTGTCCAGGCCCCGTTCGCCGAGCTGGAGCGTCATCTCGTACGCGGCCAGGGCGCCCATGCTGTGCCCGAAGAGGGCGAACGGCGCGTCCAGGAGCGGGTGGACGTCCTCGATGACGTACGCGGCGAGGTCGGCGGCGGTCTCGCACACGGGCACCTTGCTGAGCGGCCCCCGGCCGGGCGCCTCGATCAGGCAGATGTCCCAGTCGTCGGGGAAGTGCGGAACCCAGCCGGTGTAGGCGAGATGGGAGCCACCAGCGTGGTGCAGGACGAACAGCCGCAGGGCCGGGTCGCCGACGGGGCGGGGGCGCCGGGCTCGGTCACGCCGGCGACCAGGTCGCGGACGGCGCTGTGCGGGACGACGACGCCCTTGGGAACACCGGTGGAGCCGGAGGTGTAGCCGACGCACAGCGGACTCGCCTCGTCGACAAGGGCGTTGGGCGCCGCGTCGTCGTTGGCGGCGGGCTCGTCGGGGTGTCGGGCGCGTCAAAAACGGTCAGCAGGGGTGTGGCGGCGTCGACTTCGAAGGAGCGGCTGCGGCGCTGCGTGCCCCGGCCCACGACGACCGCCTGCGCCCGGGCGTCCTTGAGGACGGCGGTGACGCGGTCCTGCGGGGCGTGGCCGTCGAGGGGCAGGTAGGCGGCGCCGGTGCGTACGACGCCGAGGAGCGCGACGACGAGGTCGGCGCCCCGGTCCAGGTCGAGGGCGACCACACTCCCGGGGCCGATGCCGTGTTCGGCGAGGCGGGCGGCCATGCGGCCGGAACTCTCCCACAGGCGCCGGTAGCTGAGTTCGCGGCCGGCGGGTGCCTCGCGTACGGCCAGTGCCGCGGGCGCCTCCCGTACCCGCTCGGCGACCAGACGGTGAACTCCCCCAGCATCCCCGCCTGTTGACCGGACGCGTGGCGCACCCATGAATCCCCCTCATGTTCTGTCGCGGATCACCCGAGCTCTCACCGGGCGCGAGGAAACGACAGAATCGCCCCAGACGTACGGGGGCCACGGCAACCGGAAAGCAGGGTGCGACGGTCGGGCCACATTGCCCGGATTCGCACGGGTTCCCAGGGAAGGGATTCCACTCAACTTCCATATTACGGAAGATCAATTCCGTCTTACGGTAGACTATGCTCCGCGTCTCGACACGTCAATGATCAATCACTCAAGGGGGCGGAAATGATGGACAGCCGCGTCGCACTCATCACCGGTTCGTCGTCAGGGATCGGAGCCGCCGTCGCCGGCGGCTGGCCGCGGAAGGCTTTCGGATCGTCGTCAACTCGGCCCGGAGCGAGGTGGCGGGAAGGATCTCGCGACCGAGTTGCCGGACGCGGTGTACGTACAGGGAGACGTGGCCGACGGTGCGGACGCCCGGCGGATCGTCCAGGCCGCGATCGACGCCTACGGCCGCCTCGACATCCTCGTGAACAACGCGGGCACCACCCGCTTCATCCCGCTGGACGACCTGGAGGCCGCGGACGTCGAGGTCTGGCGGGAGATCTTCGACGTCAACGCCTTCGGCGCATGGCAGCTGACCGCCGCCGCCGTCCCGCATCTGAGGAAGTCCGACGCCGCCTCGGTCGTCAACATCTCGTCCGTCTCAGCCACCCGCGCCCTGGGCAGCTCCGTCCCCTACGCGGTGAGCAAGGCCGCACTCAACCACATGACCCGCCTGCTCGCCTCCCAACTCGGCCCCGACATCAGGGTCAACGCGGTCGCGCCCGGCCTGGTCGACACCCCCTGGTACGACGAGGCCGAGCAGGTCTGGGAGAGCTCCCGGGAGTGGATCACCGCGAACACCCCGCTGCATCGCGTCGGCACGCCCGAGGACGTCGCCGAGGCAGTGCACTACCTCACCCACGCGGCGTACACGACGGGCGACGTCCTGACGGTGGACGGCGGTCGCCACATCGTCTGACACCGGCGCCCCGCCCTTGGCGAGCAGACGGCCCCATGGCCGACAGCATCCTTGAGCAGGCCTTCCGCGCGTTGCGCCGCTTCACGCACGAGAGTTGTACGAAGGTGCGAGCCTGCCCGGCCTCGCGGCATCCGGCGCGGACGATGACTGGCAGCGCGTGGTGCGACGCCGGCGTCGCACCACCCTGTCGCGGCAGGGTTGTTGAAGCCGAGGGGCAGCCTGATCCGGGTGGTGCCGGGGAGGATGAGAGCGGCCCTGACGAAGCCGGGACGTGCCAGTACGGTGCTCCATCCGCAACAGAGACTGAAGTGCTTCCGGCCGGGTCTCCGCAACGTCGGCGGCCCTACGTCGGGCTCCCGTCATGCTGCGGATCGCCCCCATCGGGGGGCCAGTGCCGTCGAATCGTGGGGCACGATGGCCGAGTTGTAGGGTCCAACCGGGGGTGATCGTGTGACTGATCGCAGCTGGGACGACGACAGTGAGTACCGCGACGCAGTCCAGCGCGCCGAACGAGCAACACGGTTCGGCTGGGCAGCGGTCACCGGCACAGCAGGGGTGCTCGGCTGCGTACTGATCGCCATGGCCGTTGTCTGTATGGTCGCAGTCGTGGCGTGCCTATACGTCGTGGTGGCGATGGATTCCTAGAACTTGACGGGCCGCTTGACCATGGTTGCGGCAGTTGCGGTGCCGAGGAAGACGTATCCGCACCCGCTTCAGGTCCGGAGTAATGAAACGCCGGGAGCCGAAGTCCTCTGGAACTGGCCGCAGTTCGAAGTCTCGGAGTCGCGGTGCTGAGGTACCGGGATATCAGGATGTCGGGATGTCGGGGGCCGGCCCGCAGAAGGCCGAGGCGTGCCAGGGACTCGGCGGGCGGCTCCCCATCACCGGCTCGTCGTGCCCCCGTGGCGATGGAGAAACGCGCGCCCGGCCTCGTCGAACTCGATGAGCAGGTCAGAGATGAGCAGACAGGTGAAACACTCCCGGCTGTCGGTGGGCCGGGATATGGTCCCCTCGCAAGATCCCGCACATCAAGATCTTCAAGGGGGAACTCCGCCATGAACAACACCGACAGCAGCAAGCACGAGGGATTCACGGCCGAGGAGCGGGCCGCGATGAAGGACCACGCCAAGGAGCTCAAGACGGCAGCCCGCCGCAGCTCGCGCGCGGACAAGGCGGCGGAGGCGGAGCGGGACGTGCTCGCGAAGATCGCCGAGATGCAGGACTCGGACCGGATCATGGCCGAGCGCGTCCATGCCGTCATCACAGCCAGCGCACCGACCCTCGCGCCGAAGCTCTGGTACGGGATGCCCGCCTACGCGCTGGACGGCAAGGTCGTCTGCTTCTTCCAGAGCGCGGAGAAGTTCAAGGCACGCTACGCGACGCTCGGGTTCAGCGACCAGGCGAAGCTGGACGACGGCACAATGTGGGCGGCCGGTTTCGCCCTGACCGAGGTGACGGCCGACGTGGAGGCGCGGATCGGTGCGCTCGTGAAGCAGGCGGTGAGCTGAGGCGCGTACGCGGTGGAGAAGACTCGGTCGGCGGCGCGCGCAATCAAGCCCAGCCTCTTACGCTGATCAGCTGTGACTGACAGAGCTCAGCTATGGCTGCACAGCGGACTCCGCCCTTTCCAGGTAGTTCACTGCCAGGTGACAGGGCACCGAGGACGATTCGGAGTGGAGGCCGCGGTGGTCGCTCCCGCATCCGACATCCCGGCCTTCATCGACTTCGTGAACCTCACGGACAGCCGGGAACACCCACGCCCGGAGGACTTCCCGGCAGTCGGGACCATGGTCGACGCAGTTGCGCTCGACATCATGCCCTGGGGTGAGCTGCGCTTGACGGCCCGTCCGTCGTCACTCACACGTCAACGGCTACGGGACGCGACCACTCATGAGAAGGAAATGCCTCCCGGGGACTCCTGATGTCCGCCGAAGTCATCCGCCAATAGCTCGGGCGGACAGGTGCGATGGAGCACCCGGGAGTGGATGAGGCACGGGCCCGGCGATCACGGAATTGCGATCCGCTGTGACCACGGGAGAGATCTGTGCCTGGACTGCCGTCGTGGCTGGCGCTTCAGCCGATACGAGTTCCTGCGCCGCCGACATGGACGCGCCGGTCTCCGGCGCGCAGCGTCACGGTGAGCTCGCCGGGGCGGCCCAGGTCCTCGCCCTGATGCAGGGTGAGGACGGCGTCCTCGGGGACCAGGCCGAGCTCACGCGCGTACGCACCGAACGCGGCGGCCGCGGCGCCGGTCGCCGGGTCCTCGACGACGCCGCCGACAGGGAAGGGGTCACGGACATGGAAGACGGTGGCCGACTCCCGCCATGCCAACTGGATCGTGGTCAGGTCCAAGCGGTGCATCAGGGCTTCGAGGCGCGCGAAGTCGTACGCGAGATCTGCGAGGCGGGCGCGCGTCGCCGCCGCGAGGACGAGATGGCGGGCGCCGGCGAACGCGATACGGGGCGGGAAGGCCGGGTCGAGATCGGCTACCGGCCAGCCGAGCGCCGCGAGTGCCTCATCGAGGTCGGCGTCGGCGATCTCCTCGATGTGCGGCTCGACACTGGTGAGCGTGGCCTTGAGCGTCCCGCCCTCCTCGGCCACCTCCACCGGCACGGTCCCGGCCCGCGTCGCGAACACCAGCTCCCCGGCGCCAATCCGCTCGGCAAGCGCGACGGCGGTCGCGACGGTGGCGTGCCCGCAGAACGGCACCTCGGCCTTGGGGCTGAAGTAGCGGATGGTGTACGCCCGTCCCTCCTGGCCGCCGAGGCCCTCCGGGGGCGCGGTCAGGAACGCGGACTCCGAGTATCCGAGATCGGCGGCGATGGCCAGCATGTCACTGTCGTCCAGGGCGCTGGCGTCCAGAACTACGCCGGCGGGGTTTCCGCCGTCGGGGGCACTGGAGAAGGCGGTGTATCGCAGCACCTCTGGCCGCGGCGCATTTGTCGTCATGCTCGCGGCAACACGGGGCAGGCCCGCGGCCATTCCCGGATGGCTGAGTACGCGAGTTGCGACTCTGGCTCAACTTCTGTGGTGCTTCCTCTCGGCACGGCGGGCTAGGGTGTCGCGTCGTGACCGTTTTGATCGTTGGTGGTTCCGGGTTCTTGGGTGCCGAGCTGGTCCGGCAAGCGGCAGCGTCCGGGCACACGACGGCCGCGACCTACGCGACCAGGCCCGGGAGCACTCAAGACATCGCGTGGCACGCCCTCGACCTGCGGGATCCCGGAAGTGTGGAAGCGGTCGTGACCAAGGTCAGCCCTCGTGTCATCGTCAACGCATCGAGCGGCAAGGCGGACTGGGCGGTCACCGCCGAGGGTCCTGTCCGTCTGGCGATGGCTGCGGCGAAGTCCGGCAGCCGGCTGATCCATGTCTCCAGTGACGCCGTGTTCTCCGGCGCTCGCGTCCACTACGACGAGTCCTGCCTGCCCGATCCCGTCACCCCGTACGGGGCAGCGAAGGCCGCGGCGGAAACAGGGGTTCTTCTCGTTCATCCGGACGCCGTGGTCGCCCGCACCTCGCTGATCATCGGCGACGGGCAGTCCGTACACGAACGTGCCGTGCACGAACTTGCCGCCGAGCCCCGTACCGGCGTCTTGTTCACAGACGACATCCGTTGCCCGGTGCATGTGGCCGACTTGGCCGCAGCTCTCATGGAACTCGCGTCGGGAGATGCGAGCGGCATCCACCATCTCGGTGGCAATGAGGCCCTCAGCCGTCACGAACTCGGCATCCTCATAGCCAGGCGCGACGGACTCGACGCCTCCCGACTGCCCACGGGTCTGCGCGCAGACAGCAAGCTTCCCGGGGGCCTCGACGTACGCCTCGACAGCCGCGCGACCCAGCGCAAACTCCGCACCCCGCTGCGCGGCGGCCACCAGTTCCTCACCCCGGCGGTTTGATGAACTGGGCGCGTCATCAAGGCATACGATCAGGCTCCCTTCGCTCTGGAAGGTGATCTGTCGATGCCGGTGCCGAGTCTGCTCGCGGTTTTCGCTCACCCGGACGACGAGTCCCTGTGGTCGGGCGGAGTGCTTGCCCGGCACGCGGCCGCAGGAGCTCGAACTGCGGTTGTTACGGCGACCTGGGCCGCTCACACTCAGCGCGGCGCGGAACTGGCCGAAGCACTTCGGATCCTCGGCACAGACGAGCCGCGCATGCTCGGTTACGCCGACGCCTGGGCACCTCAGTCAGCTCCGGGCGGCGTGCGGTTGTGCGATGCGCCGCTCGACGAGACGGTGGGGCGGTTGGTCGCGCAGTTGCGGGAGTTTCGCCCGGAGGTCGTGGTCACCCACGACGCCTACGGTGGGCTGACCGGTCATCCAGACCATGTGCACACCCACCGGGTGACCACGCTCGCAGTCCAGGCAGCCGGACTTGAACGGCTCTATCCGGGTGCAGGTGACCCCTGGCAGCCGAGCGCCCTCTACCTGGCCACGCATCCGCACTCGGCCGTACGGACGCTGAGCGACCTGGCCCGTGCGGGGAAGGCGATGAACAGTGTTCCGGACGAACGGATCACCGCGACCGTCGATGTCAGCCCCTGGCTGGAGCAGAAATGGGCTGCCGTGCTGGCCCATCGCACCGAGGTGGAGCGAGGGGCCGCACCGGGTCTGTTTGCCAGCCTCCCGGCAGCAGTCCGAGAGCGGATTCTCTCCACCGAGTGGTACATCCGCCAGGACACCGTCTCCCCCGTCGCACATCAAACCGAACTGACAGCTTGAGCATCACGGGCCACAGTGATGAGACGGCGAATTGGGACATGGCCGCGCGGGCCTGAAAATGGTTCACACCTCGACAACCTGGTGGGCCACCAGCACGTCACCGCCTGCGTGAAGACGCGGTCAGGCGGGCTGCCACAGCTCGACCCGATTGCCCTCAGGATCGGTGACCCAGCCGAATCGACCGACACCCTCCATGTCCTGCGTCTCTTCAGCCACGTCCGCTCCCTTGGCGCGCAATTGCGCGAGCATCGCTTCCAGGTCGCGGACCCGGAAGTTGAGCATGGTCTGCTGGGCGCGGGACCCGAAGTAGTCGCTCTCGGACTCGAACGTCGCGAACACCGTCGGCCCGGTCTCCTGACGCCACAGACCGTTCTCATCGGCGTCCAGGCCCAGGCATTCGCGGTACCACGCGCCCAGGGCCACCGGGTCGGCGGCCCGCAGGAAGTAGCCACCGACTCCAAGCACACGTTCCATGCCGCCATCTTGCCAGGACGGTGATCGGGCGTGGTGGCACCACACCATCGCCCGCTGCACACCCCCGTCTCAATCCCGCGGGAACTCCTAAGCCGTCGCCACGAGCAGTTCCTCTGCACTGGACGTCCGAAGACGGTCCGTCCTGTCGGCGAAGTAGCGCTGGTTGAGCATGGCCCCCGACACATGCCGGGCCTCTTTGAAACCGGTATCGCGGGCCAGTGCCAGCATCTCCTCCGGGGTGAAGAAGCTGATAAAGGGCGTCCCTGATGCTCGGGCGCCGTGTTCCGCCGCCTGGCGCATGGGGCGAGCCTCCTCATCGACGAGCTCCAGTGGCGGCATGAACGACATGGCCAGCGTGGAACCCGGGGCGAGCACGGCCACCTGGCGCAGTGTGGCCGCGTTCGCGTCCTTGGTGAGGTACATGGAGACGCCCGTGGAGGCCACCACCGCCGGCTGTCCCGCATCGAAGCCGGCGGCCACCAGCTGCTCCCACCACGAGTCGCCCGCCTCGAAGTCAACCGGTACGAGCCGCAGCCACTCGGGGACACCGAAGCCGAGCTCCATCAGGCGCTGCCGCTTCCAGGCCTGCGGACCGGGCTGGTCGACCTCGAACACCCGCAGGCGGGAGGCGATCTCCGGCCTGCGCTGGGCGAAGGTGTCGAGGCCGGCGCCGAGGATGACGTACTGGCCGACGCCCTGACCGACCTGCTCGACGACCAGATCCTCGACGAAGCGAGCCCGGGCCACGATGCCCGCCCGGACGCGGCTCATGGCGTGCGGGTCCATGTCCGGGCGTCGGCGCCATCCGTCGTCCGGGGCCGCCAGCCGCAGGCCGATCTCGTCCTCGAGCACGTGTGGCGGCGGATCGACCTGGACGTGCATGGCCCGCCACAAGGCGACCCGCTCCGCCGTACTGTCCACCGCCGCAGCTCGCTCGTCGCCCATGATGATGTCTCCTCCCGTTGCAAGGTCGTCCCTCGTGCTTCGCAACGCTAGGCAGGAGGATGCTTACGGCGCTTCTTCAGAATTGCGCTTCGATCACCGGCTCCAAGGTCGGCTTCCAGCCCGTGTTCGTGCCCGAACGTCGCCGTTACCCCAGCGATCTGTCCGACGCCCAGTGGGAGTTGGTCGAGCCGGTCTTGACCGCGTGGCGGGCCGAGCGCCGCGGCCGCGGGCTGGAGGGCCGGGATGAGGAGCCGAGTGCGGGTGGTCGAGGCCCGGTCCTTCTTCACAGAGCCGGTCTCGTCGACGATGAGAACACCGCCGTCTGCCCCGAGGTGTTCGACGGCGTAGGTACGGACGTCGTCGCGGACCTCGTCTCGGACGGCATCCGCGTCCCAGCGGGAGTAGCGCGGCAGGTGCTGCATCGGCCCGGGCCGGGCGCAGCCGGCCCGCTCGGCCAGCCGCCAGCAGTCCTTTCGCTCGACACCCGACACCAGCCCGAGCAGGTAGGCGCGGGCGGTCGCCCGGGGCTCAATCCGCCCGAGCCGACCGGCGATCCGGGCCATGAACTGGTCGAACACCGCCCACCAGCGGACGGGGTCTATGCCATGGCCTGCGGCCACCGCACGATCTCCAGGAGTGCACACAACCGCCGATGACCACGCTGTGGCCGTACCTATTCTCAGCCCCGCTCATCCGTCGCTTCGGGCGCGATACGACGCCGTGTCCTATGCGATGCCGGGACCGTCGAGGAAGCGAAGCAGCACGGCAGCCTCCGCGCGGAGCCGCGCGGCTCGGTCAGCGTGCGCGGGCGCTGTCAACTGCGCTGCAACCTCCAGTCGCTCGGCGGCCTCAGCGCGCACGACATCCACCACACTGCGCTCGCTCAGCTCACGCCGCGCTGCTTCGGTGACGCCTACGCCAACCGGCGACTGCTCAAGGGCCAAGCCGCGGAGTTCAGCTTCGTCCACTGGCACCGCCTCCGCGTTGTCCAGCGCAGCAAGCGTTGCGCGCAGGGCACTCACCGCGGCCTTGTCGCGGGCGCGCATCGCTTCCGGCAGTGCTTGACGCATACGTAGACGCAAAGACATGCCGGTGACCTTATGGCGCCGCCCCGGGACCCACAACGCGATATACGTGCAGCACCAGACTCCCCGCCAACCGAGGCGCTACACCCCCGGCAAGATCGCGAAGTCGGACTGGAGTACGGGAGTACTGGACCGGAGGCGAGCGCGACACCTCACATCGATCGGAGGTCGACACGCTCGTCTCCGTGGCCCAGAACGTCGTAAGCACCGGCGTGACCACCGTTTGGGCGGTCATCCGGCTCCTCGTACGGCGGTGCCGTGAAGGTGAGTTGAGGGAAGGTGGCGGCGGAGACGCTTGGCGCGCGTTCGAGGTGGAAGTGGGACCGGCCTTGGAGAACGGGCGGCTGGCTGCGCAGCACTGGCACGGCCCGCACACCGCGCAACGCCGCCTGGATCATCCCGCGTCGACCGGCTGTAGCCTCGGCCCTTATGAGTTGGCTTCCTGAGGACTTCGCCCACCCCGTCTACGTGCCCGTGCCCGACACCGCGCTTCACCTGCGGCCGATCCGGGAGGCGGACACCGCGCTCGACTACCCCGCTGTGATGGGCTCCCGAGAGCGCCTGTGGGAGATCTTCGGCCCGGCCTGGGCCTGGCCGAAGGAGACGATGACCTATGAAGAGGATCGCGTCGACCTGCTTCGGCACGAGAAGGAGATAGCCGCGCACCAGTCGTTCAACTATGCGCTGCTGGACGAGGAGGAGACGGCGATCCTCGGCTGCGTCTACATCGACCCGCCCGAGCGCACCGGCTCCGACGGCGAGGTCTCCTGGTGGGTGGTGGACGACCTCGTCGGCGGCGAGGTGGAGCGCGCGCTCGACGCGCTGGTGCCGCAGTGGATCGCCGCCGACTGGCCCTTCCAGCAGCCCCGTTGTCTGGGCCGCGACATCACCTGGCAGGAGTGGCTCGCGCTGCCTCGCGCCTCGTGATGTGAGGTACTACGTCCTTCTCGGGTACGGAAGCAGAGCTGATCACCTTTGCTGCTGGCCGACTGGAGAAGCTCTGTTGAGAATCGCTCCTCGCCGCCATGCGCGACCTCGTCGATGAGGTCCACACCGTGCGCCCAGATGGTCTTCCGTACGTCGGTAGGAGAGGTGAGCGCTGCGACGGCTCACGTGCGGGCACCGTGAGATCACTCACCGATGTCGGGATCGCCACGAGACGGCACACCCGGGTTCGTCCGCGAGAGCCAAAAACTATTTGGCGGCGATGTCGAGAACCCGTGTCCGGCTCCGTCCCCGCAGTGAACGCGACCACAATGGGTCGCACAGCACCGAGGAGAACCACGATGGCCAAGTACCTGCTGCTCAAGCACTACCGCGGCGCCCCGGCTGCGGTCAACGACGTCCCCATGGACCAGTGGACGCCGGAGGAGATCTCGGCCCACGTGCAGTACATGAACGACTTCGCGGCCCGGCTGGAGAAGACCGGCGAGTTCGTCGACAGCAAGGCCCTCTCCCCCGAGGGGACGTTCGTCCGCTACGACGGCGAGGGGCGTCCGCCGGTCACCGACGGCCCGTTCGCCGAGACCAAGGACGTCATCGCCGGCTGGATGGTGATCGACGTCGACACCTACGAGCGCGCCGTGGAGCTGGCCGGTGAGCTGTCGGCCGCCCCCGGAGCGGGTGGCAAGCCGATCCACGAGTGGCTGGAGCTGCGCCCGTTCCTGGGCGTGCACTCCACCACTACGGAGTGCACTTCGAAGTGAACGAGCTCCTGTTGAGGAGCCTCACGCCGAGCGTGCTCGCCATCCTCGTCCGCCGCGGAGCAGACTTCGCGGCGGCCGAGGACGCCGTACAGGACGCGCTGGTCGAGGCAGTCCGGGTCTGGCCGGACGATCCGCCGCGGGATGCGAAGGGCTGGCTGGTCACCGTGGCCTGGCGGAAGTTCCTGGACGCGACCCGGGCGGACACCGCACGCCGCCGGCGTGAGGACCGTATCGACGAGGAACCTGCACCCGGGCCCGCACCCGCGGCGGACGACACGCTCCAGCTCTACTTCCTGTGCGCCCATCCGTCGCTGACGCCGTCGTCCGCGGTCGCGCTCACGCTGCGCGCCGTGGGCGGGCTGACCACGCGCCAGATCGCCCAGGCGTACCTGGTGCCTGAGGCGACCATGGCGCAGCGCATCGGTCGGGCCAAGCGCACCGTCTCCGGCGTGCGGTTCGACCAGCCCGGCGACGTCGCCACCGTGCTGCGCGTCCTCTACCTGGTCTTCAACGAGGGCTACTCCGGCGACGTCGACCTCGCCGCCGAGGCCATCCGGCTCACCCGGCAGCTCGCGGCCGCGATCGACCACCCCGAGGTGTCGGGGCTGCTCGCCCTCATGCTGCTCCACCACGCCCGGCGCGCCGCCCGGACCGCGCCCGACGGCAGCCTGGTGCCGCTCGCCGAGCAGGACCGCGGCCGGTGGGACACCGCGTCGATCGCCGAGGGCGTCGAGATCCTGCAGGCGGCCCTCGCCCGTGACCGGCTGGGCGAGTTCCAGGCCCAGGCCGCCGTCGCGGCGCTCCACGCCGACGCGCCCACGGCCGAGGAGACCGACTGGGTGCAGATCGTCGAGTGGTACGACGAGCTCGCGCGCCTGACCGACAGCCCGGTCGTCCGGCTCAACCGCGCGGTGGCCGTCGGCGAGGCAGACGGACCGCGCGCCGGCCTCAACGCACTCGCGGCGCTGGACGACTCGCTGCCCCGCCACACCGCGGTGGCGGCCTACCTCCACGAGCGCGACGGCGACCTGGCGACGGCGGCACGGCTGTACGCCGAGGCGGCCCAAAAGGCACCCAACCTCGCCGAGCGCGACCACCTGACGCGCCAGGCTGCCCGGCTCAACGCCCGTCGGTGTCGCTGACGGGTCGCGCTCGGATTTTCCCGCGGCACTGGTGCGGCCCCATGGCCGGATCGGCTGCTTGATGCTGTTGGTCGACACGTTCACCAGGACCTTGTCGACCTCGTCCAGCACGGCGCCGCCACCGTGGGAGCCTGCGCTCCCTGGCACGCGCCGCCCACCGTGCCCTCCCGTCGTCGACGACCCCAGTAATCAGGCCTCAGTACGCGGTGAGCCCGTGTTCCCTGAACTGCTCACGGACGCGCTCCGTCAGCGCCGGTTCGGGAACCGGGTTGTCCCGCAGCGGGAAAGGGACCCCGAGTGCCTCGTACTTCGAGGCGCCCAGCTTGTGGAACGGGAGGACGTCCACGCGGTCGACATTGCCGAGACCGGCGACGAAGCGGGCGAGCCCGTTCACGGCCTCCGGGTCGTCGGTCCAGCCGGGGACGAGAACGTAGCGGATCCACACCGCGATGCCGAGGCTGTCCAGGCGGGTGGCGAAGTTGAGCGTGGGGGCCAGTTCTCCGCCGGTCAGCTTCCGGTAAGCCCGAATGTCGAAGGACTTGATGTCCAGGAGTACCAGGTCTGTGTCGGCGAGGAGTTCGTCGGAGGCGCGCTCACCGAGGAAGCCGGAGGTGTCGAGTGCGGTGTGCAGCCCCATCTCCTTGCAGCGGTGGAGGAGTTCGGCGGTGAAGGCGGGCTGGAGCAATGGCTCGCCTCCCGTGATCGTCACCCCTCCCCCGGCCGTGGTGACGAAACCCCGGTACTTCTCGGTCTCCGCCATCACCTCGTCGACCGTGACCTCGCGGCCGTCCCGCATGTGCCAGGTGTCGGGGTTGGCGCAGTACAGGCACCGCAGCGGGCAGCCGCTGGTGAAGAGGACGAACCGGGTCCCGGGACCGTCCACGCCGGTGGACAGGTCCCAGGAGTGGATCCGGCCCGTCGTCACGACCTTCATCGCGCTCACAGCGATCCGTGGAAGGTGCGGCTGATCACGTCGAGCTGCTGCTCACGGGGCAGACGGACGAAGTTGACGGCGTACCCGGAGACGCGGATGGTCAACTCCGGGTACTTCTCGGGGTGTTCCATCGCATCCTCCAGCGTGGCCCGGTCCAGGACGTTGACGTTCATGTGGAAGCCGCCGGAGGCCATGTATGCGTCGAGGATGCCGACCAGGTTCCCGGCCCGCTCGCCGGGCGCGTGTCCCAGGCCCTCCGGGGTGATCGTCGTCGTCAGTGAGATGCCGTCGCGGGCCTGCTCGTACGGCAACTTGGCGACCGACAGGGCGGAGGCGGCCACACCGTGCCGGTCACGCCCGTTCATGGGGTTGGCCCCGGGCGCGAAGGGCTGTCCGGCGCGCCGGCCGTCGGGGGTGTTGCCGGTGTGTTTGCCGTAGACGACGTTCGAGGTGATCGTCAGTACGGACTGGGTGTGCTCGGCGTTCCGGTAGGTCGGGTGCTTGCGCACCTTGGCCATGAAGGACTCGACCAGGCCGGCCGCGAGGGCGTCGGCGCGGTCGTCGTTGTTCCCGTACGCCGGCCAGCCGCCCTCGGTCTCGAAGTCGACGGCCAGCCCGGTGTCGTCCCGGATCACCTTCACCCGGGCGTATTTGACGGCGGACAGGCTGTCGGCGGCGACCGAGAGACCCGCGACACCACAGGCCATGAAGCGGTGCACCGGGTGGTCGTGCAGCGCCATCTCGATGCGCTCGTAGGCGTACTTGTCGTGCATGAAGTGGATGACGTTGAGCGTGTTGACGTACGTCCCCGCCAGCCAGTCGAGCATGCGGTCGTACGCCGCCGACAGCTCCTCGTAGTCCAGGTACTCCCCGGTCAGCGCGGGTGCCCGGGGCGCGATCTGCTCGCCGGTCAGCTCGTCCCGGCCGCCGTTGATCGCGTACAACAGGGCCTTGGCGAGGTTGACCCGTGCCCCGAAGAACTGCATCTGCCTGCCGACCGCCATCGCCGACACACAGCACGCGATCGCTGTGTCGTCCCCGGTGCGCGGGCGCGTCAGCTCGTCGGACTCGTACTGGACGGCGCTGGTGTCGATGGAGACCTGGGCGCAGAACTCCTTGAAGCCCGCGGGCAGTCGGGGCGACCACAGCACGGTCAGGTTGGGTTCAGGGGCCGGGCCGAGGTTGTAGAGGGTCTGCAGGAAGCGGAAGGAAGTGCGGGTGACCAGCGGACGCCCGTCCGTGCCCATGCCGCCCAGGGACTCCGTCACCCAGGTCGGATCGCCGGAGAACAGCGCGTCGTACTCGGGGGTGCGCAGGAACCGTACGATCCGCAGCTTGATCACGAAGTCGTCGATCAGGTCCTGGGCGCGGGACTCGTCGAGCGTCCCCTCCTCCAGGTCCCGTTGCAGGTAGACGTCCAGGAAGGTGGAGGTGCGGCCCAGCGACATGGCGGCGCCGTTCTGTTCCTTCACGGCGGCGAGATAGCCGAGGTAGAGCCACTGCACGGCCTCGCGGGCGGTGGTCGCGGGGCGGGAGACGTCGCAGCCGTACGAGGCCGCCATCCGCGTCAGTTCGTCCAACGCCCGTGTCTGCTCGGCCAGTTCCTCCCGGTCGCGGATGACGTCGGACGTGGACGGTTGTGCGTCCAGCAGGGCGCGCTCCGCGTGCTTGGCCTCGATCAGTCGGGCGGTGCCGTACAGCGCCACGCGCCGGTAGTCGCCGATGATCCGGCCGCGACCATAGGCATCGGGCAGTCCGGTGATGATCCCGGCCTTGCGGGCGGCGCGCATCTCGGGTGTGTAGGCGTCGAAGACACCGTCGTTGTGGGTCTTGCGGTAGGTGCCGAAGACGCGGGTGACGAAGGGGTCGGGCTCGTAGCCGTATGCCTTCAGGCTGTTCTCGACCATCCGCAAGCCGCCGTTGGGCATGATCGCGCGCTTCAGCGGGGCGTCGGTCTGCAGGCCGACGATGAGCTCCCGCTCACGGTCGATGTATCCGGGCGCGTGCGAGGTGATCGTCGACGGGGTCCTGGTGTCGACGTCCAGGATGCCCCTGCGCCGTTCCTCCGGGAACAGGGCGCTGACCTTCTCCCACACGGTGCGGGTGCGGTCCGTCGGGCCGGTCAGGAAGGCCGCGTCGCCCTCGTACGGTGTGTAGTTGGCCTGGATGAAGTCGCGTACGTCGACGCGCTCGCGCCATTGCGTTCCGGCGAAACCGCGCCATGCCTCGAGCGCGCGTGTCCCGGCTGTCACTGTCGCTGTCATCGCCGGTTCTCTCCCTTGTTCCGCACTGGAATGTCTCCCTTTCCATACTCGTGCGACACGATCGCCGTCAGGAGGGCCGGGCAGGGCCCACGCCCCCGCCGTGCGGCCCCCCGGCGGGGGCCGTCCGGCCCCCTTGTCACGGGCCTTTACGCGACTGGCAGATCCGGCCGGACGAGGGTGCCCGCGTTGCCGTGGACGATCTCGTACGCCGCGTCCAGGGATCCGATCGCGGCCAGTCCCCCGGTGTGTTCGACGAACCGCGCGGCGGCCTCGGTCTTGGGGCCCATAGAGCCGTCGGGGAAGCCGCCGCGGCGCAGCTCGGCGGGGGTGGCACCGAGGACGGGCCGCTGACCGGGGGTGCCGTAGCCGTCGTAGACGCAGGGCACGTCGGTGAGGATGAGCAGGAAGTCCGCCTTCAGGTCCTCGGCGAGCAGCGCTGCCGTGAGGTCCTTGTCGATGACGGCCTCTGCTCCGGTGAGTGCGCCGGTGTCGTGGTTGGCGGTGACGGGGACGCCTCCGCCGCCGGCGCAGATGACGAGCGTGCCGCTGTTCAGCAGTTCGTGGACGGTGTCGGTCTCCAGAACGCGTTCGGGTGCCGGGGAGGGGACGACGCGGCGCCAGCCGGTGGTGTCGGCGGCGATGTGCCAGCCGCGCTTGCGGGCGAGCGTGGACGCCATCTCGTAGGGGTAGACCTGGCCGACGAACTTGGTGGGGTGGTCGAAGGCGGGGTCGTCGGCCCGGACGAGGGTGTGGGTGACCAGCGCGGCGATCCGCCGTCCGGGCAGGGCGTCGTGCAGGGTGCGGGCCAGCAGGGAGCCGATCATGCCCTGGGTCTGGGCGCCGAGCAGGTCCAGCGGGTAGGGGGCGCTCAGCGCGGGGTCGGCGGCGCTCTCGACGGCGAGCAGGCCGATCTGGGGGCCGTTGCCGTGGGTGATGACGATCTCGTGTTCCTGCGCGAGGGCGGCGATCGCGGTGGTCACCCGGTCGATGTTCGCCTCCTGGACGGCCGCGTCGGGGCGTTCGCCGCGGTGCAGCAGTGCGTTGCCTCCGAGGGCGATGACGATGCGCATGGCTCAGTCCGACAACCGGTCGTACATCCAGCAGGAGTTGTCGCGTGGGAAGAGGTGGTTGGGCAGCGGGGCGAGCGCGAAGGCCTCGGTGTCCAGCGCGTTCCAGACCAGGCTGTGCGGGGTGGTGAGCGGCAGGTCGCTCTTGAGCATGCCGCCGATCAGGTATCCCGCGAGGCTCTCGCCGTCCAGCTCGGCGCAGCGCTCGCGTACCGCGTCCAGCAGGGCGGGGCCGATGGTCGCGGGGGTGACGACCCGGTCCAGGAGCCAGTCGCGGCCCTCCGGCACGTCCAGGGTCTGGGCCAGCAGGTCGGCGAAGTAGTGCACCCGGGCCCCGTGGTCGCGCAGCACCTGGGCGAAGGCGTCGTGCTCCTCACGGGCGCGCTTGGCCCAGAGGATGTCGTCGAACAGCAAGGAGTCGACGTTGCGCGGGGTCAGCCGGGAGAGTTCCAGGCCGGGGCGGTGCAGGATCACCTGGCGGAGGCGGCCGACTTCGGAGTCGACGTGGAAGGCGGTGGTGGCGTTCATGGCGGGGCTGCTCCTGTGGTCGTACGGGTGCGGGGCTGGCTCGGGGGGCGGTCAGTCGCGGTTGCGGAGGCGGTTCCTCCGGAGGGCACCGGTGCGGCTCGTGGGCACGGCGTGGGAGATCCGCTTGGCCGTCGGGATGGCGGTCTCGGGAGCCCTGTCGTCGGGGAGAGGCCCGGGGGCCGTCGGCTGCTCGCCGTACACCCCTTGGCCCCGCTTCAGCCACACGTACACCGGCAGTCCGAGCAGCAGGACGAACAGCCCGTAGTAGACGGTCTGGTACCCGCTGCCCTGGATCGACCAGTACGAGAAGGCCATCGCGAGGACGGAGACGGTGATGTCGCGGGCCAGCCGCCGGGGGCTGAGGTTCTCGCGTCCGCGGACCAGCAGCCAGTACAGCTGGGCGGCGGCGGAGAAGAGGTACGGGATCACGGCGGTCAGCACGCTCAGCAGCACGATCTTGGTGAAGACGTCGTCGAAGCGCGTGTAGCTGAACACGGTGATCAGCGAGGCAAGGACGGTGGAGGCCACGATGCCGAAGACCGGGACGCCGTTCTCGCCGCGCAGCTTCGCGAAGGCCCCGGGGAAGAGTCCGTCGCGGGCGGCGGCGTACGGCATTTCGGCGCAGAGCATGGTCCAGCCGTTGAGGGCGCCGATGCCGGAGATGATGGCGGCCACCGCGACCGTGTCGCCGGCCCAGGTGCCGCCGAAGATGTTGTTGGCGGCGTCGGTGAAGGGCGCGGTGGAGGCGCCGAGTTCGCCGTGCGAGACGGTGCCGAAGACGGCGAGGGTGCCCAGGATGTAGATGACGGCGCAGGCGAGGGTGCCGTACACGGTGGCGCGCGGCACGTTGCGGCCGGGCTTGCGGACCCGGCCGGCGACCACGGAGGCGGCCTCCAGGCCCAGGTAGCTGAACAGGGCGATGGCCGCGGCGGCCGAGATCGCGCCCAGCGCCGACTGGCCGCTGGCGTTGAAGGAACCGAAGTTGTGCGGGTCGATGAACAGCAGACCGATGGTGGCCATGAAGACCAGCGGGATGAACTTCAGTACGGTGGTGACCACTTGGACGGCGCCGATGTTGCGTACGCCGGTGAGGTTGATCGCGGCCGGGATCCACAGCCCGACGAGCGCGATGAGCACCGACATCGCCGTGCGGTGGCCGGTGTTGACGAACACCTCGACATATCCGACCCACGCCACCACGATCGCGGCGTTCCCGGCCCACGCGGTAATCCAGTACGACCAGGCGTTGAGGAAGCCGGCGAACTCGCCGAAGGCCTCCCTGGCGTAGACGTACGGACCGCCGCTCGCCGGGACACGCTTCGACAGCGCCCCGAAGGTCACCGCCAGCGCGAGCGCGCCGAGCGTGACGGCGCCGAACGCCACGAGCGAGATCGGCCCGTACGGTGCCAGGGCGGACGGGAGCGCGAAGACTCCGGTGCCGATGATGCTGCCGATCACGAGCGCGGTCGCCGAGGGAAGGCCGAGGGCCGCCCTGGGGGACGGCCTTTCGTCGCTTCTTTGGGTGCTGGACATGGCTGTGCTCCTTGCGCGGGTCGCTGGGGACGGGCTGCGGATGACTCGATCCGCGAGCGATCCTGCTCGGCGGCCGTCATCGCGGTCAGTGGCCACCCGTCCCCCGCCGGGCCCATTGGTCCCGTTCGGGGAGTCCCGAACGGCCCTGTGCTCCGCCTCCCAGGTGGGTGGGGATGCGGAGCACAGGGCCGTTGACGTGGCGCAGGTCTGGTCAGGAGGACAGGTCCACCCCGTACATCGTGTGACCTCCGACGAGTTGACGACCGGTCACCAACTCGGGCTCGATACGGATGAAGACCTCGTCGGGCGAGGCCACCCAGGAGCGTGGGCCGGACCGGGTGAGCCGGCCGTTCTCGACGGGATCGGTCACCACCGTCGCGCGGCCGGTGAGCACGACACTCCAGCCGGAGTGCGCCGCCGCATCCACCTCGTCCGCTTCGAAGGCGATCACCACGCCGTCGATCGCGGCCGCCAGCTCCGAATCGGCCGCAGTGCGCATCAGTACCGCAAAGTCGGTGTCCAGGCAGAAGTTGACCGGCAGGACGGCGGGCAGGGCATGGCGCGTGTGGACGACGCGGCCGATCGGCGCCCGCTGCAACAGACGCAGGCACTCCTGGCGGTCGAGTTCACGGAAGCCGTCGTTGGGATTCATCACTGGGTTCAACTTTCACGGGGTACGGCCGTACACGTTTCATCCTCTGGGGCGGCGAGGGACGAGGCGAGGGCCTGTCGGTCCAGAACGGCCGGAGAACGGCCGCCCTTCGGAATCCGCTCCTGACCATGGGGTCAGCGCACCGCTATCCGGCGCCCGGTGGTTTCGACGGGTTCGAGGCGCACCCATACATCGCGCTCGCCGCCCGCCCACGGTCCGCTGTACGCGAGCTCCGTCAGCCGGCGCACGGCGTCGGGGTCCGTCACGGCCCGGGCGAAGCCGCGTATGAGCACGCTCCAGCCCTGGCTGAGCGCCTCGTCGATGTGGTCGACCTCGAAGGCGACGTGCGCCCCGACAGCTGTGGCCGGTACGGCGTCGGCTGCCGTCCTGAACATGACCTCACCGTCGATGACCGTGTAGTTCAGGGGGACGATGACCGGCCCGTCCGGCGTTTCCATCGCGATCCTGCCGACGCCGTGCCTGGAGAGCCGGGTCCGGCACTCCTCGGCGCCGAGTTCGATCAGCTCGGGGTGGCGGGCGGCCCGGCCGATACCGGGTGGAAGATCGGCGTCGCCGCCGCGCAGGGCCGCCACGCTCGTCTGCAACGCGTCCGCGAGCCGGATGAGGACGGCGGTCCCGGGCATCGCGGTGGACTGTTCCTCCAGGTACTGGACGTAGCCGGGAGCCGTGCCCGCCCGGGATGCCGCCTCCTCCCGGGTCAGTCCGAGTTCCTCGCGTCGCTGAGCGATGCGACGCCCGATGTCGCCCCGTGTGCTGTCCGCGGTGGCGGACACGGCATTCGACGGTGTCTGCTCCGACATGGCCGTTCACTTCCTCGTCTCAGGACGCCCTGACCGTCAGGGCGTCGTGCTGCGGTGCGCCGAGGACGACCTTGAGCGCGCCGGTGTCGGCGGCCCGTGAGAAGACGTCGTAGGCCTCCTCCATCGCGTCCAGCGGGAAGGTGTGGGTGACCAGGGACGACGTGGGCAGTTGCCCGGCGGCCGTCATACGCAGCAGGGTGGGCGTGGAGTAGGTGTCGACCAGGCCGGTGGTGATCGTCACGCTCTTGATCCACAGGTCTTCGAGGTGGAGTGTCACGGGCTTGCCGTGCACGCCGACGTTGGCCACGTGTCCGCCGGGCCGCACCATGCGCGTACACGCCTCGAAGCTCGCCGGCACCCCCACCGCCTCGATGACCACATCGGCCCCCAGGCCCTCGGTGAGGTCGGCGACCAGCTGCTCCGCCTCCTCCCCCGCCATGGCCACCGCGTCGGCGCCGAGGCGCTTGGCCGCGTCCAGCCGGGCCGGGGCCAGGTCCACGGCGATGATCTTCCCGGGGGTGTAGAGCCGTGCCGTGGCGATCGCTGCGAGCCCGATCGGCCCGGCTCCGACCACGACGACGGTGTCCGCGGGCCGTACCCGCCCGTTCAGCACGCCCACCTCGTAGGCGGTGGGGAAGATGTCGGCCAGCAGCACGGCGTCCTTGCTGTCCACGGCACCCGGCAGCAGATGCGTCGACAGATCCGCATGCGGTACGCGGACGTACTCGGCCTGCGTGCCGTCAATCGAGTGGCCGAGGATCCAGCCCCCGCCGCCGCGGCACTGCCCGTACATGCTTTCCCGGCAGTAGCGGCAGCGGCCGCACGCCGTGATGCACGAGACCAGGACACGGTCACCGGGGCGGACCGTGCGGACGTCGCCGCCCACGTCGACGATCTCCCCGACGGCTTCGTGTCCGAGCACCGTGCCGGGGCGTACCTCCGGTACGTCGCCGTTGAGAATGTGCAGATCGGTCCCGCAGATCGTGACGGCGTCGACACGGACGACCGCGTCGGTGGCATCCTGGATACCGGGATCCGCCACGTCCTCCCACGCGGACTCTCCGGGACCGTGGAACACGAGTGCTTTCATGACGATTCCTTTCCGGACCTGGCGGATGCCTGTGGCGGGGGCGACGCCGTGTGCGTGCCCTCTTGCACACGACAACCGCCTCTCTGGGGATCACCGGCTCTGACGGTGGTGGGACGCCCTTCGACGACCTCCTCGCGCGTGGATTGACCTTGTATGTCCAGCCTGAGCGTGACATCCGCTGTCCGCTTGGGCCGGTCGGTCCCCATAGAGGGACCAGGCAGGGCCGTTCAGGCCGACCGACGGCCTCGCATACGAGCACGGCGTCGTCCTTCCTCGCGAGACAAGGGCCGAACGGCCCGCCGCCGGATGCCGGGGAGCACCGGACGGCCCCACGATGCCGCCCGGTCGGCCCCTGCCCTCGCGTGGTCCCCGATGCCACCGTCCTGTCTAGGACGAGACGACGAGGAGGTGCAGTCAGATGCGCGGCAGCAAGCGTGTGAGGCAACTGCTGTGGCGGTGGCGCAGCAATCCCCTTCGACGACACGACGACGTCGTCGAGGCCTGGATCGTGCTGGCCGTCTGGGCGGTCATCGCGATCGGCGGCACCCTGGCCGGCGTGCTGACAGCGCATGCCGCCGACGGGTCCTTCGCGCGGCTTCGCCAGGAGCGGCACTCGGTCCAGGCCGTCCTCGTCGGGAGTGCGGACCAGACAGTGGCGGTCGGGGCGGACACGTCCTACAACCATGTCCGGGCGACGGTCCGCTGGACGGCGAAGGACGGCTCCCAGCACACCGGCCGGGCCCTCGTGGAAACCGGGCGTCAGTCGGGATCGAAGGTCGTCGTCTGGCTGAACAGCAAGGAGCAGCTCACCACGGCGCCGACATCCGCCTCGTCGGCCGCCGTCGAGGCGGCCGTGCTCGGAGCCGGAGCCGCACTTGCCTTCGGTGGCCTGGCGTTCGCCGCCGGACGGGTCGCACAGTGGCGGCTCGACCAGCGGCGCTACGACCAGTGGGGGCGAGAGTGGGATCGGGTCGGACCGCGGTGGCGGCGCAAGACCACGTGAGGTGTCACCGGTCCGTACGAAGGTGAGGAGAAAGTGATGCTGCATACGGTGGAGTGGAAGGTTCGCCTCTACCTCTCCGAGGACGGAGGAACGACCAAGGCACGTGTAGTGGTGAACACGGGAACCACGACCCTCACCGGCCACGGGGCCGCGCACTGCAACCCCGCGGACGCCGATGTGCCCGAGATCGGTGACGAACTCGCGGCGGGCAGGGCCATGCACGAGCTCGCCCAGCAACTGGTCAACACCGCCGAGCGCGACATCGAGGGCCTGGACACGCCCGCCACTGGACGAAGCCCTCGCCCGGTGGCCGGATGGGCCATGTGACGGACGCCTGCGCGGCAGCCGTGTCAGGAACCGGCCGCCACCGGATGCGACACCGGCGACATCTGTTGAAGGGCCGGTCGGCCGGAGAACGGTCCGTTCGGCACCCGTGGTGGGGCCGCCCGGGTCATGCGGCGGCGCTCTGCGCGTGGCACGTTGGGTACAGCACCCTTCTGAGGAAGGAGTGGCGACCATGCGAGCTCACCTCGGCGACCAACTCGTTATCGAAAGCGCGGCCACCGGCGCCAACAGGCGCGACGGCGAAATCGTGGGACTCCATCACGAGGACGGAACCCCTCCCTACGACGTGCACTGGTCGGATACGGACGAGGTGACGCTCGTGTTCCCCGGGCCCGACGCCCACATCCGTCACCTCGAACACGGGCCAGGAGAGAGCCCTGCCCCGGTTTCCCCGCCGAGCACGGACGAGGCACGGCAGCAGACGGGTGCCGGGTCCGGCACGCCCCCGTCGGACGGGGCGTCCCACACCGGTGACATCGGCCGGCGCATAGCCGCCGAACGCCGGCGACAGGGGCTGACCCAGGCGGAGACAGCCCGGCGCGCCAAGATGGCGCCCCAGTACCTGGCCTACCTCGAAGAGCGGTCGGCCGACCCGAGCCTGGCGACACTCATCAGACTGGCCGCCGCGCTGGGCACCTCCGTCGCCGCCCTGCGCGGGGGCGGAATCGATCTCCCGCCGGGCCAGGGCCAGGCACTCCTCGATCCCCAGCTCCGGGACCTCGGCCCGGAGGAATGTCGCGCCCACCTCTCCACGCACGGCCTGGGCCGCGTCGCGGTGTCGACCCCTCACGGACCGGCGGTCATTCCGGTGAACTACGAGGTCGTCGACGACGCGATCGTCTTCCGGACCGCGCCGAACTCGGCCCCGGCGGAGGCCGTCGGAACGGAAGTCGCCTTCGAGGTCGACCATGTGGACGAGGCCATGAGCCAGGGCTGGAGTGTGCTGGCCGTCGGCTCCGCGCAGGCGGTCACCGAGCCCGACGCGGTGCGACGGCTGGCCGATCGCGCCCACAGCAAGCCATGGGCGGGGGGCGAACGTGAGCTGTGGGTGTCGATCAGGCCCACCCAGCTCACGGGGCGTCGCATCAGTCCGCCCGATCAGAGCGGGCACTGACTGCGCTTCTCCCGACAGGCATTCCACCGCGAGGATCCCGCGGCATACGAGGCGCGGGCCCCGTCCAAGGGCTCGCCGACTTGCGAAGGGAGGCAGCGGTGAGCCAACGAGCACTCTCCCCGGAGCGTGTGGCGACCCTGGTCCGCGACGCCACGGCCGCGCCGTCGATGCACAACGCGCAGCCATGGCGCTTCCGTTACTTTCAGGGCAGCCGCACGTTCCAGGTGCGCGCCGATCTCGGCCGAACCATGCCCCACGCCGACCCCGACACCCGTGCCCTCCACCTCGGCTGCGGCGCCGCCCTGCTCAACCTGCGGGTCGCGGTCGCCCACGGGGGCTGGTACCCGGCGACCCGGCTGCTGCCCGACCTCGCCGACCCCAGCCTGCTCGCGACCGTACAACTGACCGGGTTCGGCAGCGGCGAGAGCGACCTTGCCACGCTGTATCCGGCGATTCACCAGCGGCACAGCAGTCGTTTCCCGTTCGAGGAGACGGAGATACCCGAGGCCGTACGGACGGCGCTGAGCGAGGCCGCCCGCCTGGAGGGGGCGTCACTGTCCTTCGCCACCGCATGGCATCTGCAGCAGGTGCTGGAGCTCGTCGAGGAGGCCGAGGCACGCAATCGGACCGACCCGGGCAGCGACGAGGACCTGGCCACCTGGACCCGTACCGGCGACCCATCGGTGCAGTCGACCCCCGACGGGGTCCCGGAGTACGCCTTCGGGCCACGCAAGCGCGGCGGCAAGGCTCCGGTACGCGACTTCGCGGGCATCAGGTCAGTGGCAGGCCGCACCGCGACAGCGTTCGAACGCTCCCCTCAACTCGCCCTCCTCAGCACATCTCGCGACCGCCTGGAGGACTGGCTGCACGCAGGTCAGGCCATGCAGCACGTGCTGCTGCTTGCCACCCTCGAAGGCCTGTCCAGCTCGTTCGTCACCCAGGCCCTGGAGTGGCCGGACCTGCGCTGGCCGCTGCGGGACCCGATGTCGGGCACCGGCCATGTACAGATGGTGCTTCGCCTCGGCTACGGGCCCAAGGGCCCCGACACACCACGCCGCCCGGTACCGGAGATACTCGACATCGAGCCCTGAAAGCGGGAACTCGACGTCCACGACACCCTCCGGGGCGGCGCATGCCCATGGACGCGGTCCAGCCGACGGTGACGTCCGCCGGAGCGCGACCAGCCGCCGCCGAGTACAGATGTTCCGAGCGCGGGATGCGCAGCTTCTTCTCCAGGAGACCGGCTCCGCGCGAGGCGGCCGCCAGGCGGTGCATGAGGCCTTCCCGGTGTGGGCCGCCCACACCGGGAAGGCCTTTCCTGACCGCCGCCGTGCGCTCGGTCAGTCGTGCGGGACCACGGCCACCGGTGCGGCGGCATGGTGCAGCACCGCTTGCGTCACCGGTCCGATGTGCGGGCCCACCGGCGTACGACGGTTGCGGCGCCCGACCACGACCAGCGCCGCGTTGCGGGAGGCGTCGATGAGGTGGGAACTCGCGTTGCCGATCACCGCCTGCTCGTTCACCTCGACGCCGGGGAACTTCTCCCGCCACGGCCGCATTACCTCGATCATGTTGTGCCGCAACTGCGCGCGCAGTTCGTCGTTGAGTTCGAAGTCGAAGGCGCCGCCGTAACCGTAGGTGGACGGCAAGGTCCATCCGTGGACGACGCGGAGCTTCCGCCCGTGCCGGGAGGCGGCTTCGCACGCGAAACCGATCAGGGAACCGTCCGGATGGTCCAGGTCGAGGCCGAGCACGACTTCGCCGCTCAGGTGGTCGTCTTCGACGCCTTCGCCGGCTCGTACGAGGACGACCGGCCCCTGGGTCCTGGCCACGACGGCGAGTGCCACGGAGCCGACGAGGAACCCGGTGACTCCGCCCAGACCCCGGGACCCGAGCACCAGGAGATCGGTCTCCTCCGCGGCAGCCAGCAGGGTGGTGACGGGCTGTTCCGGGATGCGCTCGGCGGTGATGTGCAGGCTGGGGTGGCGCTCGGCGAGCCGGGCCGCGGTCTCCCGCGGCAGGCGGTCGGCCCACTCGCTCTGCGAGTCGTCCACGGGCGGCACGGAGGCGCCCGCCAGCGGGGAGTACGTGTAGGGCTGCCACTGCCAGGCGTGCACGAGGCGCAGGGGCGCGTCGCGCAGCAGCGCCTCGTGGGCGGCCCAGTCGGCGGCTGCGAGACTCTCGGGCGAACCGTCCAGACCGACGGTGACGTTGCGGGACATGTGCGGACCTCCTCAAGGGGATGTGACTCAGTCTCCGGGTGGCAGGCCCACGTCAGGAGGGGCCACAGGTCCCGGCCCGGGACCGACCGGCCCATCCGGCTTGTGTCCCGTTCTTCCGCGAGAGTCGGTTCACACGATCGCGACCGGGCAGTGGGAGTGGTGCAGCAAGGCGGCGGTGACCGGGCCCGGTTGCGGGCCGATGCGGTGGGAGTGGCTGTGGGCACCGAGGACCACGACGGCGGCTTCGCGGGTCGCCTCCAGCAGCGAGTGCTCCCTGCCGGAGTCGACCGTGCGGACCGCCACCTCGACCTGGGGATTGCGCTGCCGTAGCCCGGCGATCGCACGGCGTGGTAGAGCCTGTTCGGTCAGTTCGTGCACAACAGCGTCGTCCCGCGCACGATCCGCGGGGACGGGGGCCGGGGGTGCCGGCGTCCGGCGCCGATGGGTCGCAGAGTGCAGCACACGCAGCCGGACCCCGCGGCGCTCCGCCTCCGCGAAGGCGAACGCCGCGGCATCCGCGTCGGCGTCGCTTTCCAGGCCGAGCAACACCTCGCCTCGCCCGGCAGCTTGGTGGTTCCCCCTGACGACGAGCAGCGGACCGCGTGTGTGCGCGGCCAGCCGCAGGCTCACCGAACCGAACAGTAAGCCACCGATACCGCCGAGCCCGCGCGTACCGACCACGGTGAGCTCGGCGTCCCGACCGTGCTGAGCCAGCGCCTGGACCGGTCCGCCTTCAAAGGCGGAGGTCGTGACGAGCAGGCCGGGAAGCCGCTCGCGTACCCGGGCAGCCGCGGACGCCAGTACCGGGCCGGACTCGTCGAGGTCGGGCACGGCGTACACGATGTCCAGCAGGGCGCCACGCAGCGCCGCTTCCTCGGCGGCCCGGTCCAACGCCCGTACGGCGATGAGCGAACCGTCCACGCCGACGGTCACATGACGGGTGGTCATGTCTTTCCCTCCCCTTGGTCGGTGTTGGCTAGGTGGCCGCGGATGCCCCGTCGGCCCGGTTCGCCAGTGCCGCGCGGCCCGCTTCCAGGCGGGCGGCGGGAACGCGGAACGGCGAGCAGGAGACGTAGTCGAGGCCGGTGTCGTGGAAGAAGTGGATGGAGTCCGGGTCGCCGCCGTGTTCGCCGCAGACGCCGATCTTCAGGGTCGGGTTCGTCGCGCGGCCCTCCTCGACGGCGATCCGGACCAGTCGGCCGACGCCGTCCCGGTCGAGGGTCTCGAAGGGCGAGGTGGCGAAGATGCCTTGCGCCAGGTAGGCGGGGAAGAAGGACGCCTCGACGTCGTCGCGGGACAGTCCCCACGCCGTCTGGGTCAGGTCGTTGGTGCCGAAGGAGAAGAAGTCGGCGGCTTCGGCGATCCGGCCGGCGGTCAGCGCGGCGCGGGGCAGTTCGATCATCGTGCCGATGGGGCAGTCGACGGTGAGCCCGGACGCCTTCGACACCTCGGCGAGTACGCGCTCCGCGGCCGCCCGCACGATCCGCAGTTCCCCGACCGTGCCGACCAGCGGAACCATGATCTCGGCCCGGGGGTCTCCCCCGTCCCGCAGCCGCTCCACAACGGCTTCGGCGATCGCCCGTACCTGCATCTCGACCAGACCCGGGACAACGAGTCCCAGACGAACGCCGCGCAGCCCGAGCATCGGGTTGCTCTCGTGCATGCGCTCCACGGCGGCCAGCAGGCGCCGGTCGTGTGCGGTGGGGCGGGTGGCGACGCGGACGGCGAGGTCGGTGCGGTCGGGCAGGAACTCGTGCAGCGGCGGGTCGATCAGCCGGATGGTCACCGGCAGGCCGTCCATTTCGGCCAGGATGCCGCTGAAGTCGGCCCGCTGGAGCGGCAGCAGCGCTTCCAGGGCGGCGCGCCGCCCGGTCTCGTCCGCGGCGAGGATCATCGCCTCGATCAGTCCGCGTCGCTCGCCGAGGAACATGTGCTCGGTGCGGCACAGGCCGATTCCCTCGGCTCCGTAGCGGCGGGCGCGGGCCGCGTCCTCGGGGGTGTCGGCGTTGGCGCGCACCCCCAAGTGCCGTACGGAGTCAGCGTGTTCGAGGGTGCGGGCCACGGCATCCGTCAAGGCCCCGTCGCGTTCCCCAGTGTCCAGGAAGCGGCCCACCGGCGAGTCGGTCAGTGGCAGTGCCCCGAGGTGGACCGTGCCCGCCGTGCCGTCCACGGAGAGCACCGTGCCTTCGGCGAGCACGGTCCGGTCGGGTGCGGTGAGCGTCCGTGCCTCGACGTCCACCGTCAGTTCCTCGGCGCCGCACACGCACACCTTGCCCATGCCGCGCGCCACCACGGCCGCGTGGCTGGTCTTGCCGCCGCGACTGGTGAGAACGGCCTCGGCCGCGACCATCCCGGACAGATCGTCGGGGGTGGTCTCCCGGCGTACGAGGATCACCTTCTCCCCCGTCGCGGCGCGGCGCACCGCCTCGGCCGAGTCGAAGACGATCGCTCCGACGGCGGCGCCGGGAGAGGCCGGGACCCCGTGCGCCAGCGGCTTCGTCTCGGCGTGTGCCTCGAAGCGGGGGAACATCAGTCGGGCGAGCTGCGCCCCTCCGACGCGGGCGAGCGCTTCGTCCTCGCCGATCAGTTCCTCGTCGACGAGCGCCTCGGCGATACGGAAGGCCGCCTCGGCGGTGCGCTTGCCGACCCGGGTCTGGAGCATCCAGAGCGTGCCGCGCTCGATGGTGAACTCGATGTCGCACAGGTCGCGGTAGTGGTGCTCCAACGTGCCCATGTGGTCGATGAGTTGCCGGTACGAGGGCGGGTCGAGCCGCTCCAGCTCGGCAAGTGGCACGGCGTTGCGGATACCGGCGACGACGTCCTCGCCCTGGGCGTCCCGCAGGTAGTCGCCGTAGACACCCCGGGCGCCGGTGGCCGGGTCGCGGGTGAAGGCGACTCCCGTGCCGGAGTCCGGACCCCGGTTGCCGAAGACCATGACCTGGATGTTCACGGCGGTGCCCAGGTCGTCGGGGATGTGTTCACGACGGCGGTAGAGGCGGGCGCGCTCGCTGTTCCAGGAGCGGAAGACGGCCCGGATCGAGCGGTACAGCTGCGCGCCGGGGTCCTGCGGGAACTCCTCGCCCGTCGCGTCCCGGATCACCTGCTTGAAGTCCTCGACGAGCCGGGCGGGGTCGTCAGTGCTCCCGCGCCGGTCGAACAGTTCCGGGGCGATACCGAGGACCGTGCGGCCGTACATCTGGAGGAGACGACGGTAGGAGTCCCACGCGAAGTGCTCGCTGCCGGTGGCCTTGGCGAGCCCGAGGACGGATGCGTCACCGAGGCCGATGTCCAGGATCGTCTCCATCATCCCGGGCATCGAGAACTTGCTGCCCGAACGCACGGACAGCAGCAGGGGGTTGTCACGGCCGCCCAGCTCACGACCAGTGCGTCGTTCCAGCTCCACCAGCGCGTGGGCGACCTGGGCGGCCAGTTCTCCCGGCTCCTCGCCCGTTGCCAGGTATTCCCGGCAGGCGTCGGTGGTGACGGTGAAGCCGGGCGGTACCGGCAGTCCCAGGCGGGTCATCTCCGCCAGGTTGGCTCCCTTGCCGCCGAGCAGGTCCGCCATGTCACGGCCGCCCTCGGAGAATTCGTACACGTACCTGGTCATCTCTCTCATCCTCCGGGGCTGTTCAGGCGTGCGGGACGACGGCGACGGGGCAGGGTGCGTGGTGCAGTGCGGCGTGTACGACGGAGCCGAGGTGGTTGCCGAGGTGGTTGCCGAGGTGGTTGCCGCGCAGGGTCTCCCGCACCCGGCGGCCCACCACGAGGAGGGCCGCGCCGGCCGAGGCATGGATCAGCTCGCCGGCCGCGCGCCCTTCGGTGACGGTCTCGGTCACGGCGACCTCGGGGAACTTCTCGCACCAGGGGCGCAGCGTCGCGACCACGGCGCGCTCGTGCTCGGCGAGCAGCTCGGGGCCGTTCACCGGGGCGAGCCTGTCGATCGCCGCGTAGGCGGGCGGCGCGCTGAAGGCATGGACCACGCGAAGCGGGGTGGCACGGAGTCGGGCGGCGTCGAAGGCGAACTCGATGAGTTCGTCGCAGGGCCGGTCCGTGTCCAAGCCGAGCACGACATCGCGGTACGGGGTCTCGGGTATCTCGTCGGGGGAGATTCCGGGTACCGCCGAGAAGTGCTCGCGGGCGGTGCACTCCCCCGCCCGCACCAGCACCACGGGACGCGGTGACCTGGCGACCACCCGCTGTGACACCGACCCGGTCAGGAACCCCGTGACACCGCTGATCCAACGGGAGCCGAGGACCAGCAGATCGGCTTCCTCGGCCGCCGCGAGCAGGGCCCCGACCGGCGATTCGACGACCGACTGGGTAACGACCCGCAGGCCGGCGTGCGCAGCGCGCACGCTGTCCGACGCCTGCGCCAGCATGTCCTCGGCCCAGGACCGCTGCGACATGTCCGCGGGAACGGTCGGGGCGGGCCGCGGCTGCCACTCCCAGGCGTGCACCAGCCGCAGCGCCGTGCCTCGGCGCACGGCTTCCCCGGCCGCCCAGTGCGCGGCGGCCAGACCTTCGGGAGTCCCGTCGATCCCCGCGGCGACGTGTCGAAGCATGGTCCGCACCTCCTGCGTGCGTACCGGTGGATTCCTCTTCTCCCCATCGAGCCTGATACCGGGCTGGGCCCGGGTGCAGGGGCCGGGCAGGCCCTTCCGAAGGGCCCTATGGCCCCGGTGTCCTCCCGCCCCTCCACGCCCCGGGCAGCCTCGCTCCCGTGCGGCGCCACGAGCCACCGGACCGCATGCACCGGCCGATGCCGTACGGCCCGGCCCCGGGGCCGCTCGGCCCATGGTGAGGACGGGGTGTCAAGGAGAGATTGGAGGTGGCAGGATCGCGCTCCAGGAAGAGGACAGGATCATGAACGCTTCCCCCACTTCCAGCATGCTGCGGGCGTTGTCCGCCGAGCACGGCGAGCGCCTGATGCACGTAGCCCGGGAGGTGTCGTTCCCCCAGGGAACCCGCTTGTTCGAGGAGGGCCGGCGAGCCGACCGGTTCTGGATCATCCGTACCGGCACGGTGACCCTCGACATGCGCGTGCCCGGCCGCCGCGCGGCCGTCATCGAGACCGTCGGGCACAACGAACTCGTCGGCTGGTCCTGGCTGTTCGGACCGCACACCTGGCATCTGGGCGCCGAGGCCACGAGCCCGGTGCGCGCCTACGAGTTCGACGCCGACGTCGTACGCGGCATGTGCCGGGCCGATCCGGCGCTGGGCATGGCCGTGGGCCAGTGGGTGGGAGACATCGTCGCCCGCCGGCTGCGGTCGGCCAGGACCCGGCTGCTGGACATGTACGCGCCCTACGGCAGCGGAAGCCTTCGCTGACCGCGCCGCCATCCACCGAGGAGTCAGCATGCACGGCACCCCGCACATCGTCAGCGACGTGATGACCCACACCGTCGCCGCCGTCGGCCGCAAGGCCAACTTCAAGGAGATCGTGCGGTTGATGGAGCAGTGGAAAGTCAGTGCCCTGCCCGTCCTGGAGGGCGAGGACCGCGTGGTCGGCGTCGTCTCCGAGGCTGACCTGCTGCACAAGGAGGAGTTCCGGGACGGTGACCCGGACCGCAATACCCAGCTTCGGCGCCTTTCGGACCTCACCAAGGCCGGCGCGTTGACCGCCGAGGACCTGATGACGGTCCCGGTCGTCACCGTCCAGGCGGACGCGACCCTGGCGCAGGCCGCGCGGACCATGGCGCACGCCAAGGTCAAGCGGCTCCCCGTCGTCGACGACATGGGCAAACTCGAAGGCGTCGTCAGCCGCGGCGATCTCCTCAAGGTGTTCCTGCGGGACGACGAGGACATCGCCGAGGAGGTCCAACGGGAAATCGTGTCGTACCTGTTCCGTGCCCCCTTGTCCCCTGTCCGCGTACAGGTACGGGATGGTGTCGTCACACTCGCCGGTCAGATCCGGGACACCTCGTTGGTGCCTGTGGCAGCGCGCCTGGTGCGGGCCGTCGAAGGTGTGGTGGACGTGGAGTTCGAGCTGACGGGGCCGACCCGAGGACCGGAGCAGTGACCAGGGGCCGATTCGACGGCCGCACTCAAGTTGGGCCGGTCGGCCCTGGTGTGATGGACCCCTTCAGAGGCGAGGGGGAACGACGCGGTCGGCCCCCGTCCGTCCACGGCCGAAGAAGTCCGGACACCCGCGGCACCGACGGTCTCAGCCGTTCGGCGAGCCGCCGGCCGTCGCCGCGCCGGCCGGAACCACCGGTACCCACCACACCAGCCGCGTGCCACCGCCCTCGAGCCGTTCGGCGAGCGTCAGTGTTCCGCTGCCGTCACGGTACTGCCTGGGAGGCCTCGGCGGCACCACGCACCGCTCCGACGACGGGAATCCTGAACGCGGTTCAGACACCAGCCCCCGGTCGTCGGAGTCTCGTCCGGTCGCATCAGGCTTCAGGGCACGTCAGGGCGCAACGGGAAAGGTTCCGGTTGCCCCCGGTCCCGATACGGCGCGGGGTTCACTCCGCCGGTGCGCCGGACACCAGCTCGGTGCCGACGCGCGCGGCCCACGCCTCGATCTGCCCGAAGTCACGAAAGTCCCCGCCCTTCCCGGAGGAAACGATCTTCCGGGCGATGAATCCCTTGGCCCCTTCTTCCAGGCAGCCCCCGAACGTGACGTGTTCCCGGACGTTGAGCCGGGTCATGGCCCGCCGCACGCCAGGGACGGGTGGTATGTCCTTCTCCGTGGCCGAGGCGTCGAGGGGACCGCTGCTGAAGAACCACAGCGGTCGCCCGGCGAGTGCACGGCCGTGCCGACGGACGAAGCGGCGGGCGTCCTTGTGCCAGCGCCCCGCGTACAGCCCGCCGCCCACCACCAGGGCGTCGTACGACTCGATGTCCGTCACGAAGCGAGCGGGCACCGCTTCGGCGAGCACGCCCTCCTTGCGCAGGACTTCCGCGATGGTCTCCGCGATCCGCGCGGTCGATCCGTTCGTCGTCCCGTAGGCGACAACCACCTTGCTCAGCATGGCGGTACCCGTTCTCTCGCCTTGCTTCAGAGCTTTCGCAGCCATTCCTCGGTGACTCCGTGCAGGGCCGGCTCGTCCGGCCGCAGGTGCGAGTCGTCCATCCGGTAGGTGAGCTTGTCGGTCACGGCGACCACGCCGTCGATCCGGTCGGTCATGGAGACGGCGATCTCCGCCTCGCTCCGGCGCTCCACATGGCCGTCGAGGGTGACGACACCCTCGTGCACACCGACGTTGACGGCCGAGGGGGCCAGCCACAGCGTGCGGACCAGCACCTCGTCGATCACCTCGCGACGGATGACGTCGTCCGGTTGCAGAAAGACCTGTATCAGGTCGCGGCGGGTGACGATGCCGACCGGCCGGTCCTCCTCGTCGACCACTGGCAGCCGTTCCACGCAGCTGTGTGCCATGGTCCGGGCCGCCTCGGCGATGGTGTCGTCGGCATGCACGGTGACCGGCGGCACGGACATCAGCTGTCCGGCGGTACGGGCGTGCCCCTTCGCGGCCTGCCGACGGGCTCCGCGGGTCAATCCGGCGAACCGGGAGCTGCGCGGCGTCTCGTAGGGGTCGGGTACACCCGCCTGCCGGACCATGAGATCGGTCTCGGAAATCACACCGAGGACCTTGTCGTCCTCGTCGACCACCGGCAGCCCGCTGATGCGGTGCTCGGCAAGCAGCCGTGCCACTTCCTTGAACGGCGTGTCGTACCGGACCGTGACGACCACCGTCGCCATGACCGATCCAACCTTCTTCTGCCTCATGTCTGTTCCTCCTCAGCGCAGTCGGCGCAAATAGGGGTCCTGGGCCCGGCGCGGCAGCAGACGGACGCGTGCGTCCAGCACGGTGACCGCGGCCGGTGTCGCCAGGACTGGGTTGAAGTCGGCCTCGGCGAGCTGCGGCAGCTCGCCCGCCATACGGGACAGGCGCAGCAGAAGCTGTTCGAGGCCCTGGAGATCGGCCGGCCGGCTGCCGTGCGCGCCCAGCAGCAGCGGCGCACAGCGCGGCGCGGTGATCAGGTCGTGAACGTCGTGGTCGGTCAACGGGGCGAGCCGGGCGGCGTAGTCGGCCAGCACCTCGGTCGCCGTACCGCCGAGCCCGAACAGCACCAGGGGGCCGAAAACCTCGTCCTGCGTCACGCCGGCGAACAGCTCGGTGCCGCGCGCGGCCAGCGGCTGGACGACGACCCCGGTCATGAGTCCGGCGAAGCGGGTCTCGAAGTCCCGGAAGCCGGCGCGCACTTGGGCGTCGCCCTGGAGGTCGAGATGGACCGCGTGCTGTTCGGTCTTGTGGACCAGGCCGGGCCACTGTGCCTTCATGACCACGCGGCCGTCGGCACCGCGCAGTCGTTCGGCGGCGATGACGGCGTCGTCCTCGGTCTCGGCCCAGGCCCACGGGAGTTGCGGAATGCCGTAGCAGGCGAGGAGTCCGGCGCAGGTGCGCGGGTCGAGCCAGCCGCCGTCCGGATGGGCGGCGAGGTAGGTCTCGGCGACCGTGTGCGCTCGGGCCGTGTCGACCTCCGTCAGCTCCGGGATCGTGCCCGCGGGCCGGTTCAGCCAGGCCGTACGACGGGCGGCGTGCGCCAGGGCCCGCGCCACCGCGACCGGCTCGGCGTACGAGGGGATGGCACCACCCTCCGGCGTGGGCAGCAGCTTGACCGGCAGGTCCTGCTCAAGGCGTACGAGAGCGACCGGCCGTTCCCGCCGTCCGGGGCCGTCGGTGAGGGCGCGCACGAGGTCGTCGCCGGTCGCCTCGGCGACGGCTGTGGGGACAAGAGCCAGCAGCACGGCGTCGATACCCGGGTAGCGCAGAAGCCGGTCCACGCAGTCCCTGAGCTGGTCCTCCGTGACGGCCGCCGTGGCGTCGACGGGGTTGCCGACGGCGGCGCCCTCGGGCAGCACCGCGAGCAGATCGTCGATCAGTTCGGGGGTGGGGGCGGGCAGGGACAGCCCGGCCTCGGCGCAGGCGTCCGCCGCTAGGACACCCGCGCCGCCCGCGTTGGTGACGATCGCCACGCGGGTCCCGGCCGGTAGCGGCTGGGAGTGCAACAGGGCAGCGGTTTCGAGGAGTTCACCCACCGAGCCGGTGGCGGTGATGCCCGCCTGGGTGAACAGCGTCTGCCGGGTCACGGTCGGGGTCGCGGCGGCCGCGGTGTGCGAGGCGGCGGCACGGCGACCGGCCTCGGTACGGCCCGCGTCGACCGTCAGGACGGGCATACGGCGGGTCACGCGCCGGGCGGTGCGGGCGAACGCCCGCGGGTTGCCGAAGGACTCCAGGTGCAGCAGGGCGAGGTCGGTACGGCCGTCGCTCTCCCACCACTGGAGCATGTCGTTGCCGCTGACGTCGTACTTGTCGCCGAGCGACGCGAAGGACGAGACGCCGATGCCGAGCCGGGACAGCCCGTCGAGCAGGGCGATGCCCACTCCGCCGGACTGTACGGCGACGCCCGCCGTGCCGGGGCGCGGGTGGCCGGCGGCGAAGGTGGCGTCGAGGCGGAGCGTCGGGTCGGTGTTGGAGATGCCGAGGCAGTTGGGGCCGACCAGCCGCATGCCGTAAGTGCGGCACGCTGCCATGAGCGCTTCCGCCTGGTCGCTGTCGAGCCCGGCGGTCACCACGAGCAGCGCCCGGACACCGGCCTTGCCGCACTCTTCGGCCGTGGCGGGCAGGGCATCGGCCGGGATCGCGAGGACCGCGAGATCGGGGACCTTGGGCAGGGCACCGACCGACGCGTAGGACGGCACGCCGAGGATCGACGAGACGTGAGGGTTCACCGCGAAGAGCCGCCGGGTGAACCCGCCGGCGTGCAGATGGTGCAGGAGGGCCCGCCCCACCGATCCGGGCCTGCGGCCGGCGCCGACCACGGCGACCACGTCGGGGCGCAGCAGGGGTTCCAGGCTGGCGACGTCGGCGGCCCGGCCACGGGCCTCGACGGCCGAAAGATAGGTGTCGTCCTCGGCGAGTGCGATGGTGCAGCGCACTTCCGGGCCCTCGAACCGACGTGCGGCGCGCAGGCCCAGGTCGGTGAAGAGCCGGAGCACCTCGTAGTTCTCGCTGAGCGCGTCGGCGGTGAACGTGGTGACGTCGTCCGCACGGGCCGCGGAGACGAGGTGTTCGACAAGGAGGGTGCCGACGCCTCGGTGGTGCAGCCCGTCGGCCACGGCGATCGACATCTCGGCCGTGTGCGCGTCGTCGCCGGTCTCGTACTCGGCGAGGCCGATCACCCGGCCCTGGGTCTCGGCGAGCAGCGCGCGGTAACCGGGGCGTGCCGGCGCCGCGGCCCGTTCGGCGGCCAGGTCGGCGGAGCGGCGGCTCGCGGCGAAGAACCGCCGCCGGAGGTTCTCCGTCGACATCTCCTCGTAGAGTCCTCGCAGCTGCTCGTGGTCACCGGGCCGCACAGACCGTATGCACACAGTGGTGCCGTCCGCGAGCAGGGCGTGAACGGTCGGGCGGTCGCGCTCGTCGTCCATCATCTCGGGCCTCCTCGAAACCTCTTGGCCCTTCGAGCATCCAGCGCTGCGCGGCTCCGTCCCAGGGGCTGATCGGGTGCGCCGTATGGGCCGGTCGGCCCCTGCGTCAAAGGCCGGCCCACGGCGGATGGTGGACACCCTGGACTCCCGTACGCATGGAGGGACGAACTGTCATGACCGAGCCGATCGTTGTCGGGGTCGACGCCCGTGATCCGGTGAGCGCGGTCGTGGACTTCGCGTTCGACGTAGCCCGGCGCCGCGGTGGCCGACTGCACGCCGTGCACGCCTGGCGGCTCCCGTCCGCCGCCGAGCAGTGGATGCCCTACGTGGTGCCGGAGGAGGACCGTGGCGCGTGGGAGGACCAGGAGGTCCAACTGCAGTCGGACGCGCTGCGGCCGTGGCGGGAGAAGTATCCGCAGGTGAACGTCTACGAGGACGTCCGTCTGCAGAGCCCCTCGAACGCGCTGATCCAGGCGTCGGCCTCGGCGGGACTCCTGGTGGTCGGCCGCGCGGACCGTTCACTGGGGTCCACACTGCGGGCCGTGCTGGAACACGCCGAGTGCCCGGTGACCGTGGTTCCGCACTGACGCGGGACCGTCCGGTCACGGTCCGGCAGGGTGAGGGTCAGGGTGCAGGATTCGCCGGGCGCCACGGACATGGTGCGGTCCGCGCAGGCGACGTCGATCGGATCCCGGTCGGACGAGACACCGAGATCCTCAACTGTTCAGCAGTCAGGCGCAGTTGCACCCCGCGATGGCCTCGGTAGCGGATGGCGAAGCCGTACTCGGACAGCTCCGGCAGCGGCACCGGATGACGCCGTCGGTGTCGCGGACCACGGCCCGCACCCCCGCAGCAGACGGGGTACGCGGGCCGCGCCGCTCCGCTCTCAACGGTCGTCGGCCACCAGTGCGGTGAGATCGAGGAGCCGGTTGGTGTAGCCCCACTCGTTGTCGTACCAGCCGAAGACCTTCACCAGGGTGCCGTTGGCCTGGGTCAGGGCCGGGTCGAAGACGCAGGAGGCGGGGTCGCCGATGACGTCCCGGGAGACGATCGGCGCCTTCGAGACGCGGAGGATGCCGTTCAGTGGTCCCTCCGACGCCTCGGCGAAGGCGGCGTTGACCTCCTCTGCCGTCGCCGCCGTCCGCAGAACCACCGCGAGGTCGGTGAGCGAGCCGTCCTCGACGGGCACGCGCACCGCGATGCCGTCCAGGGCGCCGGCCAGTTCCGGTACCACCAGCCCGACGGCGCGGGCGGCTCCCGTGCTGGTCGGGATGATGCTGAGGGCCGCCGAGCGGGCCCGGCGCAGATCCTTGTGGGGGCCGTCCAGCAGGGACTGGTCGTTGGTGTAGCCGTGGATGGTGGTCATCACGCCGCGCTCGATGCCGAAGGCCTCGTGGAGCACCTTGACCATGGGCGCGACGCAGTTGGTGGTGCAGGAGGCGGCTGACACGATCCGGTCGCTGTGCCGGTCGTAGGTGTCGTCGTTGACACCCACCACGATGGTCGCGTCCGCGTTCCTGCCGGGCGCCGAGAGCAGCACCGTGTGAGCGCCGGCCTTCAGATGCAGGGCGGCGGCTTCCCGGTCACGGAAGCGGCCGGTGGACTCGATGACGATGTCGGCGCCATAGTCGGACCAGTGCAGGGCCCCCGGGTCACGCTCGGCGGAGACGGAGATGCGTCGCCCGTCGACGGTGATCGAGCTGTCGTCGTGCAGGACCTCGCGTCCGATGTGACCGAACGTCGAGTCGTACTCCAAGAGGTGGGCCAGGGTGGCGGGCGGCGCGATGTCGTTGACGGCGACCACCTCGACGTCCTGGGCACCCGCCTCCGCCCGGTCGAGTGCCGCGCGCAGATAGGTGCGGCCGATGCGGCCGAAGCCGTTGATGCCGACGCGTACGGTCATGGCGATGAACTCCTTCGCGGGGGTGGGGTTTTCAGCTGATGCGGGGTAGGGGTTTTCAGGCGGTCCAGGTCCAGCCGGTGACCTCGGGCAGGTCGGTGCCGTGTTCGCGGATCCAGGCGTGATGCCGGGTACGGTCGTCCGCCATCAGCTGACGTACGGCGGCAGCGCGGACGTCGAGGCCGGGGACGCGGTCGATGACGTCCATGACCAGGCGGTAGCGGTCCAGGTCGGTTGCTGCCAGGAACGTCCCACCGCCGCCCACCGCACGGGAAGTACCGACCGGACCCTCCCGCAGGGACCAGCAGGCCAGACTCCGGACCTGGAGGGGCCACTAGGCACTGCTGCCCGCTCTCGGTACCCACCCAGCCTCGGGTTGGGGCCGGACGGCCCCTTCGCCCCGCTCTTCTCACGGCAGCAGGCTCAGGGCATCGCACGCCCTGCAGCTCGCCTCGTCCGAGAGGAGGCCCCCATGTCTGCCAGATGTCTCGACTCATCAGCGTTGGAGAAGCTGATCTCGGCGGCCGTCGCCGCGCCCTCGATGCACAACACGCAGCCCTGGCGTTTCCGCCTCGACACCGACTCGACCACCATGGAGATCCACGCCGCCGCCGAGCGGGGGCTTCCGCACGAGGACCCGCACGGCCGGGCCCTGCACATCTCCGCCGGCGCGGCCCTGTTCAATCTGCGGGTCGCGGTGAGTCAGTTCGGCTGGAAGCCGGTCACTCGGCTGCTCCCGGATCCCCACCACCCCGGTCTGCTCGCCTCCATGCACATCACCATGCGCACCAGCCCGCGCACACTCCACGGCGACGATCTGTACGAGGCGATCTGGCACCGGCACAGCAGCCGCTTCCCCTTCGCCAACCAACCTGTTCCCGGAGCCGTGCTCCACGAACTTGCCGAAGCCGCCCACTCCGAAGGCGCGACGCTCGCGGTCACCGGACCGCGCGAGACGGCGCGGCTGCTACGGGTCACCGCCGAAGCGGAGCACCGCAACCACGCCGACCCGTCACGCAGCGCCGAAAGCCGCCGCTGGACGAACCGGGACGGAGCCGCGGACACAGGCATCCCGTCCACGGCGCTCGGACCCCAGGACACCTTTGAGCAGCTTCCCCTGCGTGACTTCAGCGCGCGGCGATCCCTGGAACAGCTACCGGCCCGGCCGTTCGAACGGACACCTACGCTCGTGTCGCTCAGCACCTGCCACGACCGGCGCATCGACTGGCTCCGGGCCGGACAGGCACTTGAGCGCGTCCTGCTCGTCGCAACAGCCCACGGAGTGCGCACCTCACTTCTGCACCAGGCACTGGAGTGGACCGACCTCCGCGACGAGCTGCGTTCCGCGACGTGTCCGTTCGACCACGTCCAGATGCTCATCCGACTCGGCTACGGCCCGGAAGGACCTCCCACTCCGCGCCGCACACCGCGCCTCTTCCTCGACCCGGACCCCTACCCCTACCTCGACCTCGACCTCGACGGCACTGGCCCTCAGCATCGACGTCTCGCGCCCACCGGGCCGGTCGGCCGTAGCCGGGGCCGACCGGCCCATGGGGCGACGGCCCAGGGCGCCGCACAGTGGAAAGGGGACACATGTGACGCAGGAGGCGGGAGTCATGCAGCACCGGATGGTGAGTGATCTGATGACGACATCGGTCGTACGAGTAAGCAAGAACGCCGGCTTCAAGGAGATCGCCAAGCTGCTCGCCGAGTACGACATCACGGCGGTACCGGTCGTGGACGACGACGACCGGCCCGTGGGTGTGGTCTCCGAGGCGGATCTACTGCGCAAGGAGGCGGGCCAGCTGGACCCCGCAGGGCTGCTGCCGGTCCTGCACTCGCGCCCCGTCGACCGGGCCAAGCGGGAGGCGACCACCGCTGAAGGCCTGATGAACAGCCCGGCCATCACGGCCCGGCCGCAATGGACGGTGGTGGAGGCCGCCCAGGTGATGGAGCGCTACCACATCAAGCGGCTGCCGGTGGTGGACGAGGCCGACCGGCTCATCGGACTGATCAGCCGCGCCGACCTGTTGCGGGTGTTCCTACGCGGTGACAGCGCCATCCGCGAGGAGATCTCCGGGAACGTACTGGTCCGCACGCTGGGCATCGCCCCCGACTCGGTGACCGTTCGTGTCGTGGACGGCCGGGTCTCCCTGAAGGGAACCGTCGAACGGAAATCCCTCATCCCCGTCGCCGTGCGGTTGTGCCAAGGTGTGGACGGAGTAGTGGATGTCACCGAACAGCTGAGCCACCGGACGGACGACACCGCCGAAACCCTGGACACCGGCTCACCACGCCGCGCTCAACTGGCACCTTGACGGGCAGCCGGATGCCGCCTCCCAATTGAAGCCGGCACGAGTACGGCACGACGTACTGGGCAGGTTGCTTGGTCTGCTCCGGCGGGCAGGCACAGGCGAAGTTCCGTGGCCGTCGGTACGCGCAGCAGGTCTTGCGCTGGACCTGGGTGACGCCGTCGCCGAGGGCGAGCAGGACCCGCAGATCAGTCTGGGCTCGCTCCAGAGCACCTGGGACACGACCGTGCCCCGAGCCGGTCGCGGACCAAGCCTCCCGACTCAGCCCGGTGGTCCATCGGCCACGACAGGTAGAACGGCCCCTGGTTGATGACACTCGTCGTCGTGTGGAACAGCTTCGGGCCCGCCTTCTCCTCCAGTTGACTTCCTGCTTCAGCGACCCTCGGTGACCGATCCCCAAGATCTGTGCCAGAACCGAGTTTTGATGTCACTGGGTGCCTATGACACGCGGAGTGGGCCGGGGACCAAGTCCCCGGCCCACGAAGCGTTTCTCGCCGAACGCGTCAGGAGTGCACCGACGTACGGTGGTCGTTCCGCTCCGGCCGGTACGGCGCCTGTGGCGGCGTCCTGTGTGCCCGACGGCGCAGGACCCGGACGGCGAGATCGTCGAAGACCGCGGCGAGGACACACGTCAGACCCGCCGCCAGCACGAGCAGCACCGCGAACCGCTCCCAAAACTCCGGTGTGAGACTGGTACCCACTGCCCTCGCCCTCCCTCGTCGACGTCCTTCTCTGTGCTTCCAGCCAACCCCGCCGCAGGCCGGGGGCACATGGGCCAAGACGGCCTGCCAGAGGTCCACAACGGCCCTTGCCCGCCGGGGCTCACTGGCCTTGGGCCGGCCCACCCGAGGGGGAAGAACGAGAGGGCCCAAGGTGGGCGGACGAGCGCGCGCTCCCCGGACCATGGCACCACCTCCGCCCAGCCCAGGATCCGATCGATCCGGTCGCAATCACCCGAGCCCACTCTCTCCAGAACCACGAACTGTTCGACGAACAGACCGTGTTCCCCACCCGACTCGCCCAGGTCGCGTAGCGCGGCCCGGAGGCTTCGGGGCCGGTCAGCCCGACAAAGGGACCAACGGGACCTGGGTCGGAGGACCGCGGACGAGAGACGGTGCTGGTGGGAGCGGTACCGGTCTTTCTCTCCGCCAGCCGTGCCGTTCCCTCCACGCGCCGCCGCCTCAGCGGCGGCGCCCTCTCGACAACGGAGGCTCGCCCCCATGACCCGCCACGACGGCCCAGGCGCGACCGCCGGCCCTGCCGCCACGCCGTCCGACATCGCCATCGCGGTGGACCGGCTGGTGACGAACGGGCTCAAGGCACTCGCCGACTATGAGGCGCTCGATCAGGAGCAGGTCGACCACATAGTGAAGACATCGAGGACATGATCGAGGTGGCTGAGCCCGTCGGCGTGGTGTGCGCCATCACTCCCGTGACCAACCCGACCTCCACCACGATCTTCAAGGCACTGATGGCGCTGAAGACACGCAACCCGGTCGTGTTCGCCTTCCACCCCTCCGCTCAGCGCTGCAGCGTGCAGGCGGCCCGCATCGTGCGCGACGCGGCGGTCGCAGCGGGTGCGCCCGAGTACTGCGTGCAGTGGATCGAGACCCCGTCCGTGGAGGCGGCCGGCGCCCTGATGCGACACCCGGGTGTCTCCCTGATCCTCGCCACCGGCGGCAACGCCATGGTCAAGGCCGCCTATTCGGCGGGCAAGCCCGCCCTGGGAGTGGGCGCGGGCAACGTCCCCGCCTATGTCCACCGGACCGCGAAGCTGCGCCGAGCCGTAAACGACCTGGTGCTGTCCAAGGCGTTCGACAACGGCATGATCTGCGCCTCCGAGCAGGCCGTCATCCTGGACGAGGAGATCTACGACTCGGCCCTCGCCGAATTCCTCACCCTGCACGCCCATCGGGCGACCGCCGAGGAGAAGGCGAAGCTGGAGGCGTTCCTGTTCCCCACAGGAGCCGCGGGCGCGGGCTGCGAGCCCAAGGTCAACTCCGCGGCCGTTGGCCAGAGCCCGGCCTGGATCGCCGAGCAGGCCGGATTCTCCGTGCCGGACGGCACGTCGCTCATCCTGGTCGAGGCCGACCGGGTCGGCGCGGACGAACCGCTCACCCGGGAGAAGCTCTGCCCGGTCCTCGCCGTGCTCCGCGCCGGCACCGAGCAGCAGGGCTTCGACCTGGCCGCCGACATGGTGGCCTTTCACGGGCAGGGGCACAGCGCCGTCATCCACACCGAGGACCTCGCGCTGGCGGAGGCGTACGGAAGGCGCATGAAGACCGTGCGGATCATCGTCAACGCCCCGTCCTCCCAGGGCGCGATCGGCGGCATCTACAACAGCCTGCTGCCGTCACTGACACTGGGGTGCGGCTCCTGGGGCAGCACGTCGGTGTCGAACAACGTGTCCGCCGCCCAGCTGCTGAACGTCAAGCGCGTCTCGGTGCGCCGCAACAACCTGCAGTGGTTCAAGGTCCCGCCGAAGATCTACTTCGAGCCACAGGCCATCCAGTACCTCGCCTCCATGCCGGAGGTTCACCGCGTCACCATCGTCACCGACGCGACGATGACCCGCCTCGGCCTCGTCGACCGGGTCCAGCGCGTGCTGCGGCGGCGCCGGGAACCGGTCACCATCCAGGTCATCGACAACGTCGAGCCCGAGCCCAGCATCGACTCCGTTCGGCGCGGCGCCCGGCTGATGGGCGACTTCCACCCGGACACGATCATCGCGCTCGGCGGCGGCTCTCCCATGGACGCGGCCAAGGTGATGTGGCTGCTGTACGAACAGCAGGCCGAGGGCAAGGACGTCGACTTCGCCGACATGCGGCACAAGTTCTCCGACATCCGCAAGCGCGCCTTCCGCTTCCCCGTCCTCGGCCGGCTCGCCCGCCTGGTGTGCATCCCCACCACCTCCGGCGCGGGTGCCGAGGTGACCCCGTTCGCCGTCATCTCCGACCCCGCCACCGGCAAGAAGTACCCGCTGGCCGACTACGCGCTCACTCCCAGTGTGGCCATCATCGACCCGCTCCTCACCACAGGGCTGCCCCGGGCGCTGGCCGCCGACAGCGGCTTCGATGCCCTCACTCACGCCATCGAGGCGTACGTGTCGGTCTACGCCAACGACTTCACCGACGGCCTCGCCCTGCACGCGATCCGGCTGATCTTCGACAACATCGAGGCAGCGGTGAACGACCGTGCGGCCCGGCCGGAGGCCCGGGAAAAGATGCACAACGCGGGCACCATCGCGGGCATGGCTTTCGGCAACGCCTTCCTCGGCATCGTCCACGCCATGTCCCACACCCTCGGCGCCACCTTCCACATCGCGCACGGCCGCACCAACGCCGTTCTGCTTCCGCACGTCATCCGCTACAACGGCACCGTCCCCACGAAGCTCACCGGCTGGCCCAAGTACGAGAACTACCGCGCCCCCGAACGCTTTCAGGACATCGCCCAGACCCTTGGACTGCCCGCCACCACCCCGGCCGAGGGCGTCGAGTCCCTCGCCTCAGCAGTGGAACACCTCCGCGACGCCTTGAGTATCGAGCCGACGTTCCAGGCTCTCGGCGTCGACGAGCAGTCCTTCCTGGACGCACTGCCCCAGCAGGCCCTGAACGCCTACGAGGACCAGTGCGCCCCGGCCAACCCGCGGATGCCCATGCTCGACGACATGCAGGAACTCATGCGTACGGCCTACTACGGCCGTGTGCAGGGCCCTCCGGACGACGAACCGGCGGACGGGCAGAACGACCGTAGCGTGCGCATCGCAGCCGCCGTTCCGATGAACTGACCAGGCCTGGCGTGTTCAGGCGGCCGTGTGGGCGGGCCTCGTGGCTCGTCGCCGCCCATACCGTCCGGGCGACGACTGCCTCGTAGGCGCCCCTCCACGAGGACCGCCGTGGCAGGGGCCGAGGGGGCAGCGCCACAGCGCCGTCCGACCCCGGCCGCACGGACCCGGTGGGGCCGATGCGCCCGAGGTGATAGGGCCTATCGGCCCCTCTTCGCCCACTGCCGCCAAACGGTTCCGAATCGCGGTCCGACGCCTGCTACACAGAAGACCGCCGCCCCAACGCGATGCGGCTCCTTTCCCCTTCATCCGCCCTGTCCGGGAGGCTCCATGCTGTCCTCAGAATCCGCCGCTCTCGTACGGGCCACCCTGCCCGCCGTGGCAGGGGCGCTCGACGAGATCACCACCCGCTTCTACGACACGATGTTCCACGACCGGCCGGAACTGCTCGACGGGATGTTCAACCGCGGAAACCAGGCCAGCGGCGCCCAGCGCCGCGCCTTGGCCGGCTCGATCGCCGCCTTCGCGACCGCGCTCCTCGACGATCCGGACACCCGCCCGGACGTACTGCTGGCCCGGATCGCGCACAAGCACACGGCCGTCGGCGTCACCGAGGACCAGTACACGATCGTGCACAAGTACCTGTTCGGCGCGATAGCCGAGGTCCTCGGCGGCGCGGTCACACCCGAGGTGGCGGCCGCCTGGGACGAGGTCTACTGGCTGATGGCCGGCGCCCTGATCAGCCAGGAAGCACGCCTCTACCAGGACGCCGGGGTGCAGCCCGGCAAGATCTGGCGGCAGTGGACGGTCGTCGAACGCCGCGCTGAGACCACCGACGTCGTGTCCTTCCTGCTCAGCCCGGCGGACGGCGAGCCGGCGCCGCGGGCCCGGGCGGGACAGTACGTGAGCGTACGCGTGCGGATGTCCGACGGAGTGCACCAGTTGCGTCAGTACAGCCTGTCCTCGGACCCGGGCGGAGAACTGCGGCGGATCACCGTGAAGCGAGTCACGGGCGACGCCGACGGTCCGGATGGTGAGGTCTCCAACCTGTTGCACGACCACATCCGTGAGGGGGACGAGCTGACGCTGTCCACGCCGTTCGGCGACGTCTTCCTCGACGACCAGGCCGACGCCAATGTCCCGCTCGTCCTGGTCTCGGCGGGAATCGGCTGCACTCCCATGGCCGGCATCCTGGCCCACCTCGCCGCTCACGGCTCGCCCCGCCCGGTACTGGTCCTGCACGCCGACCGCTCCCCCGCCGAACACGCCCTGCGCGCCGAGACACGCGACCTCGTCAGGCAGCTGCCGGGCGCCCAAGCCGTCTTCTGGTACGAGCGACCCGGACCGGAAGAACCCGCCTCCCGCACTGGCCTGATGGACCTGAGCGAGACCCAACTCCCTTACGGAGCCACGGTGTTCCTGTGCGGCCCGCTCCCCTTCATGCGCGAGGTACGCGGACAACTGCTGAGCACCGGGGTTCCCGCACGACGCATCCGTTACGAGGTCTTCGGGCCCGACCTCTGGCTGCCCGACACCGCGGCCTGAACCGCACCGAACGTTCCGATGTCCCCGAGGAGGAACCCGGCATGACCACCGACAACACCCAGGCGACACCCATGATTCAGCTGCGCTCCGATGGCGCCGTGGACGAGGAGACCCTGGCGTACGCCCGTACGAAGATCCACGCCGTCGTGAGCAGGCCGGGCCTGCCCGCCGTCACCGGCGAAGTGCGCATCGTGCGGGCAACCGCCCACCACGCCGACCGCCCGTGGTCGGCCACGGCCGACCTGCATGTCGGCGGTCACCAGGTGGTCGCCATGGCCGAAGACGCTACGGGCACGGGGGTCGTCGACCGGCTCCAGGACCGGCTGCGCCGCCAGACCGACAAGGCCACCCATGCCTGGGACAACGGCCACCGGACGACGGCCCCGCCGTGGCGCGGCGGAAGCCGGCGGTCGGGTCCCGCCACGGACTCCGGCAGCGCGGCAGAGGACTCCCGCACGGCATGAATCCGCGGTGAGAACAGGCCCGGTCCATGACGGTCCACCGACCGGGCCGCCGTCCTGCCCTCCACCTGCAAGGCGGACACCGCCGAAACCCACGTCGAGGGCCGTCCGGACCAATGAGGTGACCAACGGCCCACTGCGGAACCCCGGGCCGACGAAGACCGTGGGATGAGTGATTCCCGATCGACCTGCGAGAACGAGGAGTTGTGTGATGGCCAAGGCATATCTGGTGGGCAGCGGAATCGCGGCGCTGGCCGCTGCCACGTTCCTGATCCGCGACGGCGGCTTCAAAGGATCCGACATCCACCTCTTCGAGGAACAGCGGACCGTCGGCGGCAGCCTGGACGCGGCCGGCACGCCGGACGCCGGCTACACCATGCGCGGTGGGCGGATGTTCGAGGCCGAGTTCCGCTGCACGTACGACCTGCTGTCCGGCATCCCCACCCTCGACGACCCCTCCGTCTCCGTGACCGAGGAGATCCTGGCCGGACACGAGGAGTTCGCCTGGGACGACATCGCCCGTCTCGTCGACGGAGACGGCAAGATCCTCGACACGACCTCGATGGGATTCTCCGAGCGCGACCGGCTGGAGCTGATCCGCTGCCTGGCCACCCCCGAGGGGCGCCTGGACGGCAGGCGGATCACCGACTGCTTCGGCGAACACTTCTTCACCACCAACTTCTGGTTCATGTGGTGCACCACCTTCGCCTTCCAGCCCTGGCACAGCGCGATCGAGTTCCGCCGCTACCTGAGGCGCTTCATCCACCTCTTCCCCGGGTTCGCCACGATGTCGGGCATCCACCGGACCCGCTACCACCAGTACGACTCCATCGTGCGGCCGCTGACGACCTGGCTCCGCGAGCGCGGTGTCACCGTCCACACCGGCTGCCGTGTCATCGACCTCGGGTTCACTCCGGGAATCGACAGCGGCACAGTCGAGATTCTCTACCTGAGCCGGGGCGGCCACGACGAGAAGATCGCCGTCACTCCCGAGGACCTCGTCCTCGTCACCAACGGGTCCATGACCGATGCCTCCAGCCTCGGCTCGCACACCTCGGCACCCCCGCCGGCTCCGCATCGCTCGGACGCCTGGCTGCTGTGGCACCGGCTGGCCCGCGGACGCGACGACTTCGGCGACCCGGCCGTCTTCGACAAGGACGTCAAGGCGTCCCGCTGGGAGTCGTTCACGGTCACCGCGAAAGACCCCGCTTTCCTGAAGGCCCTCGAGGAGTTCAGCCGCCGTCCGGCCGGCAAGGGCGGCCTGATGACCTTCACCGAATCCAACTGGCTGCTCACCATCGTCGCCAACCGACAGCCCGTCTACCGGGACCAGCCCGAGGACGTCTCCGTCTGGTGGGGCTACGGCCTGTTCCCCGGCCGCGCAGGCAACCACACGCCCAAGCCGATGACCATGTGCTCCGGCCGGGAGATCCTCGAAGAGGTCCTGCACCACCTCCCGTTCGACGAGCGGACAGCGGCCCGGGTCCTGGAGACCTCCACCGTCGTGCCGTGCGTGATGCCGTACATCACCAGCCAGTTCCTGGCCCGTCGCGGCGGCGACCGGCCCCGGGTGGTGCCCGAGGGATCGGTGAACCTGGCCTTCATCGGGCAGTTCGCGGAGGTGCCCGACGATGTCGTCTTCACCGTCGAGTACTCCGTGCGAACCGCCTGGACGGCGGTGGCGCAGCTCCTGAACCTGGACAAGCGCCCCCCGGAGGTCTACAAGGGCCACCATGACCCCCACGTACTGACCGCCGCTCTGGAGACCATGCACCGCCGGTAGCCCAGAGCGAGATCACCGACGCGCTCCAGTCCGCCGGCAGGGAACACAGCCGCCGAGTCCGCTCGGACTCCAGGGAGGCCGGACAAGGCCCTGCGCATCCTGCCTGACTGCGAACCTGCGGGAATGAGGGCTCGTCCGGATCCGGGAGAAGGTCAGTGAGGCTTTCGACCGGCCGTGGCTCCGTCAGGTCGGCCGAGCCACCCCCCGGAGTGGCGGCGGGACCGGCGAGCCAACGCCCCAGCCAGGCCATGCATCCTCTGTCGATCCTTGGCGTGGCAGTCGGGGTTGGTGACCGGGTACAGGCTGGTGGTCGTCTGCTCCATGGGTTCCCGCGCAGGGTGACTCCGCCGTAGGGCGACGCGAACCCCGTCCCGCCCCGGCCGGCGGGCATCACACTCGTGATGATGGGCCGCGGCAACACCGGCCCGAGAACTGCGCACTGCTGCACCGCCTGTGGCACGAGAACGTCGTCGACTGGGAAGGCAAGTTCCGTACGCCGCTGCAGTCGTTCACGTCAACGCCCCGCCGCTGGACGGTGTACCACCGTTCGTCTGGCACGACTCCCTCCGCTCCCCCGAGATCGCCGAGCAGGCGGCCTACTACGGCGACGCCTTCTTCCACAGCAACGTCTTCTGGCCGGCCGACCACGTCAAGCGGCTGGTCGACCTGTACCGCACGCGGTACGCGCACCACGGGCACGGCACGCCCGAGCAGGCCATCGTCGGGCTCGCCGGGCGTGTGTTCATGCGGCGCAACTCGCGGGACGCGGTACGGGAGTTCCGGCCGTACTTCGACAACGCGCCGGTGTACGGACATGGGCCGTCCCTGGAGAACTACATGGACCAGACACCGCTGACCGTCGGCTCGCCTCAGCAGGTCATCGAGAAGACGCTGACCTTCCGCGAGTACGCCTGTGACTACCAGCGGCAGCTGTTCCTGGTGAACCACGCGGGGCTGCTGCTGAAGACCGTGCTCGAGCAGATCGACATGCTCGGCGAGGAGGTCGTACCGGTACTGCGCGAGGAGTTCGCGAAGGGCCGTCCGGCCGATGTGCCGGAGGCGCCGACCCATCGGTCCCTGGTCACGGCTGCTGTCCGGTAGGCGGCCGACGAACCAGGAGTTCACAGGCGTCCGAGCCGTCGGCAGTGCGGCGGCTCGGATGTCAGGCCGTGCGGCTGTCCGGCTCTATGCAGGGAGCAGTACGAGCTTGCCGCCCAGGTGCCCCGACTGGCTCACTGCCAGCGCGGCCGCCACCTCGTCGAGGGGGTACGTCCGCCAGATCGGCACCCGCAGCTGCCCTGCCTCGATGAGGGCGAGGATGTCCCGGAGCGCTTGGGGGCCGCCCGCTCCCGGCTCGGTCATGTGGATCTGGATACCGCTGTCGGCCGCGTCGAAGGCCACGAGAGAGAGGACGCGCGACGGGCCGCCGGCGAGTTCGATCGAGTCCGGGATCTCACCGCGGCCGGAGGCGTCGAGGACCGCGTCGACGCCCTGGGGGGAGATGGCCCGTACGCGCTCGACCAGCCCCTCGCCGTAGGTGACCGGTTCCGCGCCGAGGGAGCGGAGCTGCTCGTGGTTGCGCTCGCTCGCGGTGCCGATGACGCGCACCCCACGGGCGACGGCCAGCTGCGTGGCGAACGTGCCCACGCCACCGGCGGCGGCATGAATCAGCAGCGTCTCGCCCTTGGCGACCTTCAGCTTGTTCAGCACCTCCACGGCGGTGATGCCCGGGCCGGCCAGAGTCCCGGCCACCTCCCACGGAACGGGGGCCGGTTTGGCGACCAGCGCGGCGGGGTCGGCGAGCGCGGACTGGGCGTAGGACGGGGTGATGGAGGCCCCCAGCACCTCGTCACCGACGCTGAAGGCGGTCACGCCCTCGCCGACCTGGTCGACCACACCGGCCACGTCGGACCCGAGGCCGCCCGGAAGGTCGAGGGGCATCACCTGGCTCATGTAGCCATGCAGGATCTTCCAGTCGATCGGATTGACACCCGCGGCCCGCACCGCGAGCCGTACCTGGCCGGGGCCGGCGGTGGGCGGCGGAACATCGACGACACGCAGCACGTCGGTGCCGCCGTACTCGGAGAACTGCACTGCAAGGGACATCTGCTCGGCTCCAAGCTCTTGTGGTTTCTCGGGGACGACTACTTGCGAGCGGATGGAATGGGCGCACGGTCACGTCACTGACCGCAGGGCCCCGAGTGGTCGCAATACGGCTGAAGGCGGCTCTGCCCGCAGCCGCACAGCACGACCCTGGTCTCGGCGCGCAGGCCTTCCGGCGTGTCCACGCTCAACTCGCCGCGCATGGTCAGCTGTCCGGTGGAACCGCGCGTGATCCGCGTGGGCCGGTCCGGGGGTCTCCGTCCCGCCGTCCGCGAGTTGGTACTGCAGTGCGCCCGAGGGGCAGCGCCGCACCACTTCGGCCAGGCGATCGGCCGTGGCGTTGTCGGGCTGGATCCACGGTCGCTCGGCCGTGTCGAACACCTCGGGCAGACCACGGACACATTCGGCGGCGTGCAGGCAGCGCCCAGCCTCGAAGGTCACCGTGATCGACTGCCCCTCGTACGCCTTCTTCTAGGATCTGCCGCTCATACCGGTCTCCCTCACTGCCGTGCTCGGCCGTTCAGTCGCTGACCTTGCTGCGGGACTGGTACAGCAGGTCCTGGTACTCGGGGTGCCGGGCGATCCAGCCCGCAATGAAGGGGCAGGTGGCCAGCACTCGCAGGTTCGAGGCGCGCGCCTCGTCGAGGGCGGTGCGGGCCAGCGCGGACCCGACTCCCCTGCCCTCATACTCCGGGGGGACCTCGGTGTGTACGAACGCAACGAGTTCCGTCGTACGGATGTACTCCGCGACACCCGCGACCTTGGACTCCCCGTCGACCCGGGCCTCGTACCGCTTGGCCTCGGGAACGTTACTCACTTCCACTGCCATCTGTCCTCCTCGTGGACCTGATCCCGCTCGATCCGACGGGAGTCCGGCCGGTCTGAATCAAGACTAACCCCATCCAGTTGATGCATCAACTTATTCGCACTGCAAACGGGTTAATCGTGCTGGAGCACGATGCCTGAGCGAGCCGAAAACGGGTCGCCGGAAATCCGGCGACCCGTCTCGAAAGGCAGCGGTTGGCCTCCTTCACTCGGCAGTGAGAGCTTGCAACCATTGCCCGGGCTCAGTAGCCCACGGTGAAACGGCGGTTGAGGTGCTGGGGTTTGTCGATCTCGTCGACGAGGGCCACCGCATAGTCCTCGTAGGAGACACGGGCCTGGCCGTCGTCCCCGGTGACCGGATGGTCGAGGCCGGTGCGGTAGCAGCCGGTGCGCTCGCCGGGCGCGAAGTGCACCGGTGGCGGGGAGAGGTAGGTCCAGGTGCCGTCGTCGCCGAGGGCGAGGTAGGCGTCGAGCGCCTGGATCTGGCCGATCGCGTACGGCCTGAACTCCTCGGGGAAGCCCGGTGCGTCGTAGAAGCGGACGCCGTCCTCGTTCAGCAGGCTGGCGCCGCCGCCCATGTGAAGGATCCGGGGCCGCCCTGCCTGGCCGAGAGTACGGACCGCGGCGGCGACGGCGGCCACGGCGTCGGTGTACAGCTGGGCGTCAGGTCCGCCGACGGTCAGGACGAGAGCGTCGGCGCCCTTGGCCAGGGCGGCGACCGCGACGGGGTCGGTGACGTCCGCGGCCACCGCCCGCACGCCGTCGGGGAGTAGGCCGAGGCGGACGGTGTCGCGGGCGACGGCGGTGACTTCGTGGCCACGCGCGGCGGCCTCGGCGACGACTCGGGAGCCCGAGTTTCCGGCGGCTCCGAACACGACGATCCCGCTCATGGTTCTTCTCCTTACCGACTGACCGCCTACGGGAGTTCAGGCACCCTGCGCGCCGAAGAGGTACTGGTTGCCGATGTCGATCAGGAACGGGCCGCCGTAGGACGGGTAGCGCTCCAGGATCGCCTTCTTGTACGTCTCGCCGTCGTCGCCGAGCAGTTCGTGCGCGTCGGTGAGGTACTGGCGGAGTTCGGCGTACACCTCGGGCCCGGCGGGCAGCCCGTGTCCGGCCAGGATCGTGTCGTACGACGTGTCGGCGGCCAGGGTGTCCACGACACTGCGCCAGCCGGCGAGGTCGTTGTTGCCCAGGAACAGGTGGGTGCGGTGGTAGACGAGGTCCTGGGCGACCAGGACGCCCTGCTCGGGCAGCCTGACGACCAGCTCGTCGGCGGCCTCGCCGCCGGTGACGGCCTCGAAGACGAACGGCACACCGTCGATGACCTCGGTCCCCGGAATGATCTCGACCGTCGGGGTGATGTCCGCGGCCGGGATGACGGTGCCGGTCGGGTCCTGGCCATCGCCATGGGAGGCGATCTGGTCGCGGACCACGGGCAGCGCGTGCACGGGAGCGCCGAAGCGGGCGGCACCGTGGAAGTGGTCGGGGTGGGCGTGGGTGATGATCAGCCGGTCCAGCGGCTTGCCCAGGCCCTGGGCGTAGGCGACGACCTCGTCGGCGTAGCCAAGGGCGTACTGGGCATCGACGGCGATGATCCGGCCCGGGGTCTCGATCAGCTGGGTGGTGACGTTCAGGCTGTCGTCGGGGGCCATGTAGCTGTGGATGCGGACCGGGCCCTTGTCGATGACGGTGACGGTGCCGTGCATGGCGAGTGCTCCCTGTGGTGTTTCAACGTCCTGGTGTTTCCTGTCCCTTCCACTCTGGAGGCAAAGGCACAGGCAGGCGAGATACGCTGAAGACCCCTGATGGTCAGAAACGGACATGAGCGAGAACACCGTGGCGGTCACGCGCAACACGGCCGGTGTCGGCCGGGAGGGCGACGGGCCGATCCCCGGATTCGGCTTCAACCCGCCGGCTGCGCCCGTGACCGGCTTCGAGATCCTGGCATTGGCCGCGCTGCGCCACAGGATGCCGGACACCGTCCTGGAACGCGTCCACCGGGTCGACTTCCACACCCTCACACTGATCACCGAGGGCAGCGGGGAACACACCGTCGACTTCGTGACCCACCCCTGCCGCCCCGGAACGCTGCTGTGGGTGCGGCCGGGCCAGGTACAGCGCTTCGGCCCCGCCGGCACGATGAACGGCACGCATCTGCTCTTCACCCCCGCCTTCCCGCCCCGCTTCACCGGAGCCGAACGCCTGCTCACGGCCTGGCACGGCCCTGTCTGCCGACAGTTGGAAGCCGGCCGCGAGTACGCCACACTCTCCACGCTGCTCGCCCAGCTGACCGCCGAGTACACCCGCCCGGCCGGCACCGTCTCCCGCGAAATCCTGCAGTTCCTGATGGCCACGGTGCTGCTGCAGATCGACCGATTGCCGCACCCGGCGGGTACGGATCCCGGCGCGGGCGGCGGCGAGACCTACACCCGTTTCACTGCCGAACTGGAGCGGTCGTACGCCACCACACGCCGCGCCGAGGACTACGCCCACCGCCTCGGGTACACGGTCAAGACCCTCACCCGGGCCTGCCTCGCGGCCACCGGACAGTCCGTCAAACAGCTCATCGACGCCCGAGTCGCGCTGGAGGCCCAGCGCTTGCTGGCCCACACCGACGACCCGGTGGCCGTCATCGCCCACCGGCTGGGCTTCAGCGAACCCACCAACTTCGGCAAGTTCTTCACCCGCCTGACGGACACCACGCCCGGCGACTTCCGCCGCGAGCATCGCGACGGCGCGCCGCCCGGCGGGCACTGAGGGCGCCGGGCGGCGCGTCATCCTGCGTTGATGCAGCCGAATGACCTGGGCATCGAGCGGATCCACCACGTCAACGCAAGTAGATGAGCTGTCAACGATCTCGTTAGACTCGTTCCATGAACGCGACGCCGCGCTGGCTCACCCCGGAACAGAAGTCCGCCTGGGACGGCTTCATCCGCATGCAGGAGACGCTCATCGGCCGGCTGTCCCGGCGCGTTCAGGCCGACTCCAAAATGTCGGCTTCCGACTACATCGTGCTCGCGAATCTCACCGAGACAGGCGGCGGGCGCATGCGCTTCCTGGACCTGGCCAAGTTGGTGGAGTGGGAGAAGAGCCGGATGTCCCACCAGGTCACGCGGATGACGAAGCGCGGACTGGTGACCCGGGAGGAATGCCCCGACGACGGACGCGGAGCGTTCATCGTCGCCACCCCGGCCGGCTACAAGGCGATCGAAGAAGCCGCCCCCATACACGTCGAGCACGTCCGCCGACTGTTCATCGACGCCCTGACCCCGGAAGAGCTCAGCACACTCGCCCAGATCTCGAAACGGGTCCTGGACCACATGGAGAAGCAGCCCGACTGACCGACCGGGGGGGGCAGGAAGGGCATGACCTGAGGCTGTGGAGGCGCACCCCCGATGCCGTCGACGTGCGGAGCGGTCCACCGCGCGAGCGGCAACGGATGCTCGACGAGTGAGCGGCCGAGCAGGGTGAGGGAGCACTCCACGCGGGACGGGGCCTCGGGGCATGAGGCGCGCTCGACGAACCTGTCGACGCGAAGGAGCGCCGGTCCCGTTTGAGCGTCTCGCCGCACACGCCGTCGGCGCAGGAATACCCACACCCGGCGTGGGCGGGTGACGGCCGAAAGCCATCCCTGGAGGCATACGCCGAAGCGGCCGGACCGAGTGTCTCGGCCACCGGCGTCACGACCTGGATCCCTGCGGACTGAGTAAGCGAGCCGACGGGCACCGCAGCCAGCACACGGCGGAGCACCCGGGCAGCATCCTCCGTGGGCACAGTGGCTATGGCAGCGTCACCCAGCACCACCAAGCCGACCCATGAGGGTAGGCACAGACCTGATCCGGGCGAAGTCACCACGGTCAACCCCCCGGAGGGCGCGAACGACACAGGTACGGCGGCCAGCGTCTCCCACCGACCACGAGCACGGACCAGCAACGGATCAGCAGACATAACCCGATCCTGCCAGCCCAAGATCGCCTGATGCGGGGGAAATTGACCACCACAAGCGCGCCACAAGCACAGCACATCGGGCCTTGAGGTGCCCACCGGCACTGGCCGGAGAAACTGTCTGACAGATCAACAAATGGATCCTGGATCGGCAGTCGACTGGTTCCCGGCTCCGCCAACGAGGCCAGATGGGGCCAGTCAAGGGCTCTGGCTCAACCTCTGTGGTGTGGCATGAGTTGGCACGAGGTAAGCCGACGCAAGTCTGGCTATGGACTACTCGTAGATCTTCGCCGCTTGGAGCGCGCGGGCGATGAAGGTCCAGTCACCGCCTGCTGGTAGCTCTTTGCCGAAGTTCTGATACCAGCCTGGGGAGTCGTCCACCCACGCGGCGAGGGCTTCGAGGAAGTTGCCGAGTGTGTTGTTCTCCCACGCATCGCCTTGCTGCTGGAAGTCCTGGTGCAGCTTGCGAACGAAGACGACCAATTCCTCACGGCTGCGGATCTCATCGTCTGGAGTAAGAGACATGACGGCAAGGTATCCAATGAGCGTTTTCCAACGTCACGCTGACGTGATCAGGGGCCCATGGCGGGTTCTGGCAAGACCAGCGCAAGCAGTCGTGCGGTAGCACTGGTTGTGACGCAAGCTCCCTGTTGTCTAGGACAGGAGCTGACCTAACTCACGCCTATCGTCGCTGCCTGCCACCAACATCAGCGAAAGGACCGCGATGACTGAGCAGACCAACGTCGCGCCGGAGGGCTACACGACCGTTGCGCCCTGGGTCGTCACCGACGACACGGGGGCCTTCCTCGACTTCGTCACCCAGGCGTTCGGCGGCGAGGAACTCGGGCGGGTGCCGACCGAGGACGGCTTGATCGGTCACGGTGAGATCCGAGTCGGCGACACCATTGTGTTGGCCTTCGACCGGCACGCGGACTGGCCAACCATGCCGAGCCTGCTGCGCGTATTCGTCGCCGATGCGGACAAGACGTTCTCACAAGCCGTCGAAGCCGGCGGCCAAGTCGTCACCGCTCTGGCGAATGACGCCTTCGGACAGCGCGGAGGGCGCATCAAGGACCCCTTCGGCAACATCTGGTGGGTGGTCAGCCGCGTTGAGGACGTCTCTGAGGACGACATGTGGAAGCGGCTGCAGGACCCCGTGTACGCCGAGGCCATGCGCGTGGCTCAGGAGACACTCGACGCCGAGCTCAGCGGTCGACACCACGGGCGCAGCAGTGCACCCGTCAGGACAACCAACTGACCCATGACGTCGGGGTTCGCATGCGCCAGACCGGTAGCCAATGCGCGTTTCCAGCTTGCTTCGGCAGCTTGAAGTTGGAAAACGCTCAATGGCCCCGCCCTACTAGCGTGTGGCGAGCCGCTCCAGCAGGGCGGCGCTCCGTGCCAGCAACGCCCGCTCCTCATCCGTGAGTTCGGCCTCGATGGCCTGTGCGAGCCAGCCGACCCTGCGGCCGCGCTCCGCTTCGAGCGCGGCCCGGCCCGCGTCCGACAGCTCGACCAGCGACTTGCGGCCGTCCGTGGGGTGCGCCCGGCGCGTGATCAGGTTCTGTTCCATGAGCAGCCCCACCGCCCGGGCCATCGACTGAGGGCGTACGCGCTGATCGGCGGCGAGGTCGCTGGTGGTCATGGCGCCGTCGCGGTCGAGTGCACCGAGCACGGCGACCTGGCCCAGCGGGATGCGGTCCTCGTGTTTGACGCGTCGGGTGAGCTTGCCCATCGCAGTGCGCAGTTCGGCGGCGATGGCGGCGGCTTCCGAGGTGGGCATAGGGCACTTTAGCCCGTTGACCAGCATTGCTGTGCACCTGACCTGCACAGCAATGCTGTACAGCAAAACTGAGCAGCATTGCTGTAGAGTTTGGTGTTGTCGGGCTCAGCGCCAGCGTTGTCGCAGCCGGGGCCACGGCACACGACAACGGGAAGGGACTCCCATGTCCGTAAAGGCAGTCGGAACCGTCAACGCCGCCATCGAGACCGTCACCGCCCGCCGGATCATCGACAGCCGGGGCAACCCCACGGTCGAGGTCGACGTAGTCCTGGCGGACGGGTCCCTGGGGCGCGCGGCTGTCCCCTCCGGCGCCTCCACCGGTGCCCGGGAGGCGGTGGAACTGCGCGACGGAGACTCCGCGCGCTGGCACGGCAAGGGCGTCGACCGCGCGGTGGCCCACGTCAACGGGGAGATCGCGGCGTCCGTGTGCGGCCGGGACGCGGCGGACCAAGCGGGTCTCGACGCCGCGCTGGTCGCCCTCGACGGCACCGCCACGAAGTCCCGGCTCGGCGCCAACGCGATCCTCGGCGTCTCCCTCGCCGCCGCCAAGGCCGCCGCGGCGGCCCACCGCCAGCCCCTCTACCGCTACCTCGGCGGCGCCGACGCCCACCTCCTGCCGCTGCCGATGATGAACATCGTCAACGGCGGCGCCCACGCCGACAATCCGCTGGATTTCCAGGAGTTCATGATCGCGCCCGTGGGCGCGGACACCTTCGCCGAAGCCGTCCGCATGGGCAGCGAGGTCTTCCACACCCTGCGGCGCGATCTGCTGGCCGCCGGGCACTCCACGGGCGTCGGCGACGAGGGTGGCTTCGCGCCCGCGCTGCGTACCGCTGAGGAGGCGCTCGACTTCGTGATGACCGCCATCGAGCGCACCGGCTACCGCCCCGGCACGGACATCGGCCTGGTCATGGACCCGGCGTCGTCCGAGTTCTTCCGCGACGGGGTGTACGACTACGCGGGCGAGGGAGTGCGCCGCACCCCCGCCGAGAACGCCGACTACCTGGCCAAGCTCATCGACGCCTACCCGGTCGTCTCCATCGAGGACCCAATGGCGGAGAACGACCTGGACGGCTGGCGCGAGCTGACCGCCCGCGTCGGCGACCGCTGTCAGCTCACCGGCGACGACGTGTTCTGCACCAACGAGACGCTGCTGCGCGAGGGCATCCGCACCGGCGTCGGCAACTCGGTCCTGGTCAAGGTCAATCAGATCGGCACCCTGACCGAGGCGCTGGCCACGGTGGCCACGGCCCACCAGGCGGGCTGGACGGTTGTCATGTCGCACCGCTCGGGCGAGACGGAGGACACCACCATCGCGGATCTGGCGGTGGCGACCGGCTGCGGTCAGATCAAGACCGGCTCGCTCTCCCGCTCCGACCGCACGGCGAAGTACAACCAACTGATCCGGATCGAAGAGGAGTTGGGCGACTCGGCGCGCTTCGCGGGCCGCTCCGTACTGCGTCGGGCGTGATCAGCAGGCAGAGGTAGATTACGCGGGCCCCCGATCACGATCGGGGGCCCGCTCGCGTGCCGGGGAGACAAATCTTCCTGGGCTGATCACCCCCGTGTGACCTGCGCCTTCCCGGACCGGTCGGCATGGCCGGCCGAATGGAGCCAGCTAGCTACTTGCCCCTGAAGAAGTCGGGTTTGCCTCGACCGGCAGCTGCCGCGGCGCTCCAACAGCATCTCCCTCCAGGTGTCCTGCACCCCGCGCACCTAGCCAGGTTCGATGCGTTCTTGGACGACGAGCGGTGCATCGCCCCATGGCGGGCTGTGTTCGCCCAGCGGCCGGGCCGACTTTCGGTGCCGGTCGAGACACTGCTGCGATTGCTGTATCTCACGCTCGCTACGAGTGCTGTGCCGGGAGGTCGCGGACTCTTGAGCTGGCGGCGGTTCTGCTGTATTTCCCTGAGCTCCCCTGTGCCGTACCCAACGTTGTTGATCTAAATGATGCGCTGCGGCGGCTCGCAGACCGTGGAACAGCTCAACACTGTGGCCTTCGGGACAGCTGGCGCGAGTGGTCGGGGAGCTGCCGAGACGGCGGCTGGCCGGTCTTCACCTTCGCTGATCGGCCACACGACCGGCCCTCGCACCGCAAGCGGTCGAAGAAACCGGCCGCGCGGTAATGAGGGCGGGCCACAACGACGCCCGCGTCGTAGGAGCTCTGCCGTAGCTGTCAGAAGAGCTGGTCGAGCAGTTCCTGACGGTGTGCGGTGGCCCATGAGCCGAGGTGGATGGGCTCACGGCCGAGAAGGTCCTCGACCGTGCTGGTGGTGACCGCGGAGTAGTCGAAGCGGCCTTCGTAGGTCTGTCGCGCCCAGATCAGTGTGCTGGCCGCGTACGCGGCGTCCATGTTGGCGGGCGCGGTGTCCAGCCCGGAATCGATCATGCTCTGCAGATCGTCCGGGGTCAGGACCAGCGCGGGGATCTCTCGCCCGAGGGCGGCGGTGAGGACCTCGGCCACCTCGGCGCCGTTGAGGAGATCGGCGGACAGGTAGTAGTCCTTGCCCGCATGCGTGTCGGGGCCTTCGGCCAGGACCTTGGCCACGACCGCCGCGATGTCGTCGCCCGCGATCCAGCCGACCTGCTTGTCGCCCATCGGCCACACCATCTGGCCGTCCCGCAGCCGGTTGATGCCCAGCAGGTTCTCCATGAACACATGCGGATGCACATTCGCCCAGGCCACCTTGGAACCCGCGATGTAGCGCTCCACCAGTTCGTGCCACGCGAAGTGCGGGTCGGTGGAGCGTTTGTCGCTGAACACGCCCAGGTGCACCAGGAAGCTGACGCCGGCGTCCTCGGCGGCGTCCACCAGGGTCTTGGTCTGGTGGCTCATCGCCGAGGTGTAGCCGGTCATCAGGAATACCCGGTCGATGCCCTCCAGCGCGCCGGGGAAGGTGTCGGGGTCGTCGAGATCGATGCGGACCGCTTCCTTCCCCTCCTTGATCCACTGCTCGACGGTCGTCTCGCTGCGTGAAGCTCGCACGGGGACCGCTTGACCGGGTGTCGCCTCCAGTGCCTTCACGACCGCCGATCCGGTGCGGCCGGTGGCACCGAGGACCAGCACCCGCGGGGTGCCTGTATTCCGCATCTGTCGCTCCTTGCCTCATACGAAAGCAATCACTTTCGTATGACACGATAGTCATCGCTGTCGTATGCTCTGTCAAGTCGAACTGGAGACCGGAGGGAACCGTGCGGACCTGGGCCGAGAACGACCCCAAAGCGCGACTGATGACGCGCAAGCGCGAGGCGATCATCAACGCTGCACTCGCGGCCTTCCTCGAAGAGGGGTACGGCGGGAGCTCGGTCAACCGCATCGCCGCGAGCGCGGGCGTGTCCATCACCACCCTGTACCGGCACTTCGACAGCAAGGACGATCTCTTCGTCGCCGTCATCCAGGAGGCCTGCGACACCTCCGCGCAGACCGCAGACCCGCAATGGCTGAACCTGCCACCCCTGGAGGGCCTGACGGAAGCGGGCTGCGAGCTTCTCCAACACATCCTGTCCGAGCAGCAGTTGGCGCTGTTCAGGGTGGTGGCCCGGGATGCGCAGCGCTTCCCCGAGCTCGGCCGCCGCTACCAACAGGAGATCCTCGGAGACCGCATAGCCCTGTTCAAGCGCCACCTGTCCCACTGGCCGGAGGAGCTGCGTTCCAAGGTCAGCGACCCCACACGGGCCGCACACGTCTTCTCCGCCCTCCTCCAGGCGGAGATCGTGGACACCGCCCTGCTCGGCGGACCGCTCCCCGACCCGGCCGCCATCCGAATCCGCTCCCAGGAGGCTGCGAACGACCTGTTGGCCCTCGCCGAAGCCGGACGGCTCTAGCAACGTGCTCCTGAAGGAGTCGAGTCTGCCGCTGCGTTGACCTGTGGGGAGAGCTGGTGCGGGCCTGTCGGTGGCCGCGACAATCGACGCCTTCCTGGAAGACGAGCAGTTCATCGCTCCCTGGCGAGTGGTGTTCACCGAGCGGCTGGGCCGCCCGTCGGTACCGGTCGAGACGCTACTGCGGCTGCTGTATCTCAAGCACCGCTACCAGCTCGGGTACGAGACCCTGTGCCGCGAGGTCGCTGATTCGCTGAGCTGGCGCCCTCTGATCAAACTCATGCGCCGCAGCGGCCCGCAGACCGTGGAACAACGCAACGCCGCACTGCTGGGCAAGCTGGTCGAGGACAAGCTGCTGCGGTGCCGCAGACTGCGCATCGACACCACCGTGATCGAAGCCGACATCGACCACCCCACCGATGCCGATCTGCTGGAGCACGGGGTACGCAAGCTAGGCCGGCTGGTGCGCCGGATCAAGGCCGCCGGTGCTGCCAAGCGCACTCGTTTCCGAGACCGGCGCCGGTCGCCCGGGCGTCGGGCGAAGGAGATCTCGCGCACCCTGCGCCGACGCACAGGTCAGGCGCTGGGTGACATCGACCGGCTGACCGGCGAGGTCGCCGCCATCGCCCAGGCGACGCTGCGGAATGTGGCTGCGGTGGAGCGCAACGCGCTCCGGGCGTTGCGCACACGGCGCACCACGCTGCGTGGCGGCCACCAGTTCCTCACCCCGGCGGCTTGAACGGCGGAGACCGGCGGCTCGCTGTCGCAGATCAGGCACGTGATCCGCTGAGCGCTGACGCACCACCACAAGACTTGGGCCAAAACCATAGGACAGGTCTGACCAGGGGATCGTGACGACCGTCTTGACGTGCGAAAACCTCGGCGGAAGCAAAAGAAGTCAGTGGGCATGCGTTTCATGATCACCGGGTGAGGCGCGGAGTGATGAGGGGCCCTGTCACTCCCCGGCTCACTGCGGCCTGCCAGAAGGCAGACGGAGGCGCGAGGCTGGACGGCGTCACCCATTCCCACCCGAGGAGCGGAGCACCACTCCATGGCGGTCGAGCAGGACGTTGACGAGGTCGTCCGGGCCTTCCACGCGCACGTGCGGGCGCTGATCGAGGACGACACCGACGCTCCCGAAGACCTGCTCGACGAGGGCTTCACCCTCACCCACAGATCCGGGTACGTGCAGCCGAAGCAGGAATGGCTGGCGCTTCGCGCGGTCGGCACCAGCTGGTGACCGGGCCGCATCACCACCCGAACAGATCGAGACGGGTCCGAACAGCATGAGCGAGCAGAACAAGGAAATCGTCGTCGTCATCGGCCCTGGCAGCATCGGCCAGGCCATCGCCCGCCGGGTCGGATCCGGCCGTACGCTGCTGCTCGCCGCCCACAGCGAGGAGGCGACCAAGGCCGCCGCCGAACAGCTGCGCGGGGACGGATTCGAGGTGGCCACCCAGGCCACCGACATCTCCGATCCGGCCCAGGTCGAGGCGCTGGCGGCCACAGCCGCCGGGATGGGCGCGGTCACCCATGTGATCCAGGCCGCCGGCGTGTCGCCCACCCAGGCCGGCATCGAGCGGATTCTGCATGTGGACCTGCTGGGCACCGCCTACGTGCTCGACGCGTTCGCCCGGGTCGTCGCACCCGGCGGGGCCGGCATCGTCGTCGCCAGCATGGCCGGACACCGGGAGAGCCCCTACGAGCGCGAGATCGAGCACGCGCTCGCCACCACCCCGACCGACCAGCTGCTCGCCCTGCCCTTCCTGAAGTCCGACCAGATCGGCACCACCGTCCACGCCTACGCGCTGTCCAAGCGCGCCAACTCGTTGCGCGTGCAGACCGCCGCCGCTGCGTGGGGCAAGCGCGGGGGGCGCGTCAACGCCATCAGCCCGGGCGTGATCATCACTCCGCTGGCCCTGGACGAGCTGTCCGGCCCGCGCCGCGAGTGGTTCGAGCACGTGCGCGAGGTCTGCGCGGCCAAGAGGTTCGCCACCTCCGACGAGGTCGGCGACGCCGCGGCCTTCCTTCTTGGTCCGCAGGCCGGCTTCATCACCGGGACCGACCTCCTGATGGACGGCGGCGTGACCTCCGCCCTTCGTGTCGGGGAGCTGACGACCCCCTGATGGATGAAAGGTATCGACCGCGGATCGGCAAGGGCCGACCCGCATGGATGGGCGCGATGGCGCAGCTCACACAGATCACGAAGGAGGCAGAGGGGTGACCGAGTGGACCGACGGCGAGCTCGACCGGATCGGTTCGGCCGAGGAGCTGGACCTGGAGTCCGAGCGGGGCGACGGCACCCTGCGGGACCGGGTGACGATGTGGGTCGTACGCGACGGCGACAGCGTGTACGTACGCTCGGTCAAGGGCCGGGGCGGCCCCTGGTTCCGCGGCATCCAGACCCGCCACCAGGGCCGTATCCACGCGGGCGGGGTGAACAAGGACGTCACGTTCGAAGAGGCGGACCCAGGCGAGTACGCGGGGGTCGACGCCGCCTACCGCCGTAAGTACGGGCGCTACACCAGCATCGTCGAGCACGTCCTCACCGCGCAGTCGCGCGAGTCGACGCTCAAGCTCGTCCCCCGCTGAGACACACGACCGGCAGGCCTGGCCCGGGAAGTCCTCAAGTACCCGCTGACGGTCATGGCGCCGCGGACTTGTTCGGCGATGCCGGTGAGATGGGGGTGTCTGAGACCATTGGGCTCGGGCGTATGACCATCGGGAGGCACCATGACGCGGGAGACAGGGCGGGGCAGGAGTTCCACCCCGCCGCGCAGCGCGGACGTGGCCCAGTTGGCAGGGGTCTCCCAGAAGACGGTGTCGAGGGTCTTCAACGACGAGGCGTACGTCTCCGCGGACGTACGACGACGCGTACTCAAGGCCGCCGAGGAACTCGGCTACCGACGCAACAACGCGGCGCGCGCGCTCGCCTCGGGCCGGACACGTTCCATCGGTGTGGTGACGCTCGGCACCGCCTTGTACGGGCCCGCGTCGCTGCTCATGGGCGTCGAGCGGGCGGTCCGGGACACGGGATACGCGCTGCGTGTGGTCAACACCGTGGAAGGCGACCCGACGGGCATCGCCGGCGCCGTGGACTCGCTCCTGGACCAGGGTGTGGACGGCATCGTCATCTCCGAGCCGATCGACGAGGGCGGGGACGGGGACGGGACAGAGAGCTCCCTCCGCGTCGACGTGCCGGTCCTCGTCTGCGGCGCGCCACCGCCATTCGCCGCGCCCAGGGTGCTGGCCGCGGGGGTCGGCGCCGAGCAGATGGCGCGGACGGTCACCGAGCATCTGCTCGACCTGGGACATCTCACCGTCCACCACCTCGCCGGTCCTCAGCGGTGGTACGCCGCCCGGGACCGTCTCGACGGATGGCGGGCGGCACTCACGGCACACGGCCGGGACGAGCCGCCGGTCGTCGAGGGCGACTGGTCGGCCGCTTCCGGCTATGCGGCGGGCCGCGAACTGGCCTCCGACCCCGACGTGACGGCGGTCTTCGCAGCCAACGACGACATGGCCATCGGGCTGATCCGCGCGCTGACGGAAGCCGGCCGGCGGGTGCCCGAGGACGTGAGCGTCGTCGGTTTCGACGACATCCCGGTCGCCGCCTTTGTGACTCCTCCCCTGACCACGGTGCGTCAGCCGTTCGACGCCGTGGCCCAGGAAGGACTCAAACGTCTCGTGCACGCCATCGAGAACCCGCAGGCCGACCCCTTGGCGGCGAGTGACCCGCCGGTCGACCTCATCGTCCGCGCCTCGACGGCGCCTCCGTCGCCGTCGAACGGACGTACCTCCACCCAGCGCTGATCAGCTCAGCCGGAGGCAGCCATCTCCGGGTTCCCGTAGTACGCGTCGGGGCCGTGTTTGCGTGTGTAGTGCCGGTCCAGCAGGTGAGGGGGTGGCGGGCCTGCCGGGGCCAGCGCCAGGGTGTGGATGGCGATGTCGGCGACGGCTTCGCAGATGATGGCGTGTTCGAGGGACTTGCGGGCGGTGGCCCCCCAGGTGAAGGGGCCGTGGTTGGCGACGAGGGCGGCGGGGACCTCGGTGGCCTTCTGGTCGTCGCTCTTGAGCATGTCCACGATGACGCGACCGGTGTTGTACTCGTAGGCCTTGGCGCACTGCTCCGGCGTGAGGTCGGGGGTGCAGGGGATCGGGCCGTTGAAGGTGTCGGCGTGGGTGGTGCCCAGGACGGGGATGTCCCGGCGCGCCTGGGCGAAGGCGACGGCATGGGTGGAGTGGGTGTGAGTGACCCCGCCGATGGACGGGAAGGCGAGGTACAGGCAGCGGTGGGTCTCGGTGTCGGTGGAGGGGCGCAGGTCGCCCGCGACGACCGCTCCGTCGGACAGCCGTACCGTCACCAGGTGGTCGACGGTGAGGTCGTCGTACGGGACTCCGGAGGGCTTGATGACGAAGACCCCCGCCTCCCGGTCGATTCCGCTCACGTTGCCCCAGGTCAGGGTGGCGAGGCCGACCTGGGGAATCGCCAGGTTCGCGTCCAGTACCTCTTGCCGCAGGCCGTCGCGGACAGTGGCGGTCATCGGTCTTCTCCTTCAGCGCTGTTCATGGGTGTCACAGAGCCTGGGCGAGGCGGTGGTAGGCGGCGTTCCACCGCACCTCCTTGGCGAGCTGTCCGGACGTGGTGTGCTCGTCGATGGTGAGCAGTTCGACGCCGGTCATCGCCGCGAAGTCGGCCAGTGTCTCGATGTCCACGGCGGAGCTGAGCACGGTGTGGTGGGGGGCGCCGGCGAGCAGCCAGCCCTCGGCCGACTCGGCCAGCGAGGGACGTGGCTCCCATACGGCCCTGGCCACGGGGAGGCGGTGCAGCGGCTGGCTGGGAAGGACCACGTCTACGGTGTTGGCGGTCAGCCGGAACCGGTCGCCCAGGTCGGCGAGACCGACCACCAGGGCCGGGCCGGGGGCCGCGTCGAAGACCAGCCGGACAGGGTCCTCGCGGTCGCCGATCGACAGGGGGTGGATTTCACAACTGGGGCGGTCGGCCGCGATGGTGGGGCAGACCTCCAGCATGTGGGCGCCCAGGATGCGGGGGGTGCCCGGGCCGAGGTGGTAGGTGTAGTCCTCCATGAAACTGGTGCCGCCGGGCTGCCCGAGGCCCATGACCTTCATGGTGCGCAGCAGCGCGGAGGTCTTCCAGTCGCCTTCGCCGCCGAATCCGTAGCCGTCGGCCATCAGCCGCTGGACGGCCAGGCCGGGCAGTTGGCGCAGCCCGCCCAGGTCCTCGAAGTTGGTGGTGAACGCGGTGAATCCGCCGTCGGTGAGGAAGGCGCGCAGGCCCAACTCCTGGCGGGCCGCGTACAGGAGGGAGTCGTGGCGTATGCCGCCGGGGCGCAGGGCCGGGACCATGTCGTACGACTCGACGTAGGTGGCGGCGAGTTCGGCGGCTTCCTTGTCCTCGACGGCGTCGACGACGGCGACCAGGTCGTTGACTCCGTAGGTGTTCACGGAGTAGCCGAACCGCAGCTGTGCCTCGACCTTGTCGCCCTCGGTCACGGCGACATCGCGCATGTTGTCGCCGAACCGCGCGAGGCGCAGGGTGCGTGCCGCCTGGCGGCCGGCGGCGGCCCGGGACCAGGCGGCGACGCGCCCGATGACCCGGGGGTCGGTGGCGTGACCGGCGACGATCTTGCGCTGGACGCCGAGCCGCGCCTCGATGTGTCCGAACTCGCGGTCGCCGTGGGCGGCCTGGTTGAGGTTCATGAAGTCCATGTCGATGCTCGGCCAGGGCAGCGACAGGTTGTACTGGGTGTGCAGATGGAGCACCGGCCGGTCCAGTGTGCTGAGCCCGGCGATCCACATCTTCGCCGGTGAGAATGTGTGCATCCATACGATCACGCCCACGCACGCGTCGGAGGCTGTGGCTTGCAGGCACAGTCGCCGGATCGACTCGGCGTCGGTGAGGACCGGCTTCCAGACGACCCGCAGGGGAATCTCCGGGGCGGCGTCGAGTCTTTCGGCGATCTGCTGGGACTGGTGCGCGACCTGGCGCAGGGTGTCGTCGCCGTACATGCCTTGGCTGCCGGTGAGAAACCAGATCTCCTGGCCGGCGTGTGTCTGGGCTGGTGTCTGGGCTGGTGTCGTCATGACGGGGTTCCTTTCGGGCGTGAGCACACGTGGGTGGCTCAGGCGGATGCTGCTGCGCGGACGCGGCGCAGCCGGTGCATGACCTCGTTGGCCCCGCGGCCGAAGTAGTCGTGCAGGAGCCGGTATTCGGCGTACAGACGGTCGTAGGCGGCGGCGCGTTCGGGGTCGGGCTGGTAGGCCCCGCGGTGGACCTTGCCCATGGCGTGGGCCGCGGCCCGGATGTCGGGGTACGCTCCGGCGGCGACGGCGGCGTGCATCGCGGCGCCGAGTGCCGGGCCCTGGGCGGAGCCGATGACGCCGAGCGGACGGCGGGTGACGTCGGCGTAGATCTGCATCAGCAGCGCGTTCTTCGTCAGGCCACCGGCGACGATGACTTCCTGCACCGGTACGTCGGCTGCCTCGAAGGCGTCGATGATGGTGCGGGTGCCGAAGGCGGTGGCCTCCAGCAGGGCGCGGTAGATGTCCTCGGGCCGGGTGGAGAGCGTCAGTCCGACCAGCACACCGCTGAGGTCGTGGTCGACCAGGACGGAGCGGTTGCCGCTGTGCCAGTCCAGGGCGATCAGCCCGTGCTCCCCCACCTTCTGTTCGGCCGCCAGCGCGGTGAGGTGTTCGTGGGCGCTCCGTCCCAGGCTCGCGGCCCGCTCCGCGTACTCGGCCGGAAACCCGTTGCGGACGAACCAGGCGAAGATGTCGCCGACGCCGCTCTGTCCGGCCTCGTATCCCCAAAGACCCGGCAGGATGCCGCCGTCCACGACGCCGCACATGCCCGGCACGGTCGCCCGCTGGTCGGAGCTCATCACATGGCAGGTCGAGGTGCCCATGATGGCGACCATCTGTCCCGGCTCCACGGCTCCCGCCGCGGGCGCCGTCACATGGGCGTCGACATGGCCCACACACACGGTGATGCCCTCGGGCAGCCCCGTCCAGGCCGCGGCCTCGGCCGTCAACGTCCCGGCCGGAGCGCCCAGTTCGGCGATCGGCTGGTCCAGCTTGTCGGTCACGAAGTCGGCGAAGTCCGGGTTCAGCGCCGCGAGGTAGTCGCGGGAAGGATAGGCGCCGTCCTGGAGCTGGCCCTTGTAGCCGGCGGTGCAGGCGTTGCGGACGTACGTTCCGCACAGCCGCCACACGATCCAGTCCGCAGCCTCCACCCACCGCTCGGTCCGGCCGTAGACCTCCGGATCCTCCTCCAGCACCTGCAGCGCCTTGGCGAACTCCCACTCCGAGGAGATCTTCCCGCCGTACCGCGCCAGCCACGGCTCCCTGCGCTCCGCCGCGAGCGCGTTGATCCGGTCCGCGTGGCCCTGGGCGGCGTGGTGGCGCCACAGCTTGACGTAGGCGTGCGGGCGGCCGGTGAGGTCGGGCAGTTCGCACAGGGGGGTGCCGTCGGCCAGCACCGGCAGCACCGTGCAGGCGGTGAAGTCCGTGCCGACACCGATCACCTGCTCCGGGCGCACTCCGGCACGGAACAGCGCCTCGGGAACCGCGTGGCGCAGGACGTCGAGGTAGTCCGACGGAACCTGAAGGGCCCAGTCGGGCGGCAGCCTCGTACCGTCGGGCAGTTCGCGGTCCAGGACCGCGTGGGTGTACGCGTGTTCCGCCGTGCCCAGCTCCGCCCCGTCCCGGACGCGGACCACCACGGCCCGCCCGGACAGCGTGCCGAAGTCGACTCCGACGACGCAGGGTTCGAGGTTCGCGCGGTCATCGTGGTCTGTGTTCACGGCTGGCCGTCCTTTCGGTGAGGTGATCGTTGTGGCGGGCAATCTGGACTTGGCATTCGGGATGTCGGGCAACGTTCGATCTGGCGAATGAGGGTGGGGGGCCTGACAGCGAGTGCCAGGCCCCGGCTTCACGGTGACTACTGGACGAGTTCCCAGTCCTGCGAACCGTCGGTGGCCGTGGTCTGCAGGGTCAGCTGTGCCCCGGCGGACGCTCCTGTCAGGTAGAGGCTGGTGTTCTTGACGGACTGCAGTTTGTAGAACCCGTCGCTGGTCTTGACGAGGTTCCAGCTGCCGGTGTCGCTGTTGTCGACCCATTGGCCGATCTTCTGGCCTGCGGTCGCGCTGCCGGTCCAGATGGCCGCGGCCCGGCCGCCCGACTTGTTGAGCAGGGTCACGCCGCCGCTCGGCTCGGTCACCATGTGCCAGTACTGGGTGTCCGCGTTCGCCGCCGAGCCCGGGGCCTCCAGGCGGACGTCGGGGACGTCACCGTTGCCGATGTTCGCGTCGTTGGTCCTGTTGCCGGTGCCGATCACCTGGTCGGTCTTGTGGTTCACCAACTGGTAGTAGGCGCCGTCCGAGTGGCCGAGGTCGGTCTCGGCGTAGGCGATGGTGGAAGTGCCCTGGTTGTTGAGGATCGCGAGGCGGCCAGTGCCCTCCACGTACTGGAGGTTGCGGCTGTAGCCGGCCGGGGAGGTCGTCTGGTACTCCTTCCACGTGCCGTCGCTGCGCCCGCTGTCGTTGACCCAGACGTTGCCGCTGCCGGCCGCGTTGTAGACCAGGCGTCCCCCGGGAAGCCGGATGACGACCGGACTGCCGCCCGTCGCGAGCGCGTGGGAACCGGCGTCGAGAGACAGGGAGGTGACGCCCGTTCCCGTGGCGGAGCCGAGGAAGAACTTCAACGGGTTGTCGGCGAGCACGTACCGGGTGTTGACCCCTCCGCCCCAGTACTCGAAGGTCAGGAGCCACTTGCCGTCCGTGGTGCGGACGACGTTCGCCATGCCCGGCCGCCCGCCGCCGATCTCCGTCTTGCCGCCTCCCATGTCCTGGTTCAGTCCGGCGATGTCGACGACGGGGTCGCTCCACTGGGCGCTGGCGCCGTTCCAGGTCTTGTGGGCGAGGATCTGGCCGTGCGAGTCCGTGGCGGTGTCGTTGGCGGGGTCCAGTGTCGGGGCGCCGGTAGTCTCGTTGAAGCCGGTGTAGTCGTTCTCGTCGGAGTAGTAGCAGACGAGTTGGCCCTTGTAGACCATCAGGTACGGCTCCCAGACGGGGTCCACCTGCTTGTTCGTGTTGGCGGCCGCGATGTTCTGGCCGACCGCGCCCGCGCTGCCGCCCTGCCAGCCGCCGGTCGCGATGACGTTGACGACACTCCACGTCACACCGTCGTCGGTGCTGGAGTACAGAGCGATCGCCAGGTCCTTGCGGTCCCCGTCGTTGGACGGCGTCCAGTTGGGGTCGGCCGCCTTGTGCTCCTTGTAGTAGTAGTCGTCGCCCGAGACGACGCTGGCAAGGAGGAGCGTGCCCTGCTTCAGGTTCCCGACGTCCTGCGGAAGCGTGTAGAGGTACGGGTTGGTCCAGTTGCTCGTGTACTTGGCGTACTGGGGGTCGCTGGAAAGGTATGCCGGAGCCTTGACCTCGGACAGCGACTGCCAGGTCGTTCCATGGTCGTCGCTCTTGTAGACCGGGAGGGTCTGCTTGTCGGCGCTGCCCGTCGACGTCACGACGGTGGACTTCTCGAACGACGCGACCAGTCGCCCGCTGGGCAGCTCCGCCGACTTCGGGTAGACCGCGCAGTTGCCCCGGCCCTTCAGGCACGGCTCGCTGCCGAGCTGGTAGAGGATCCCGCCCGTCGGGTCGTAGGCCTGTGCACTGAACATGGGTGTCGCCAGGATCGCGGATGTCGCGGTGAAGATGCCGAGGGCTCGTCCAAGCCTTCTTCGCTGCATGGCCCCTCCTCAGGGGATGACTACGGTGAGGTGCTCACAAGGGGTGGATCAGGAGACGAACACGCGTACGTCCCAGGCGCCGAGGTCCAGCGGCGTGCCCGTGGGGTGGGACGTGCCGTTCAGGGCGTCGGAGAGGTCCGCCGGGGCGGGGACGCTCACCGGCTCCCAGCTCCAGTTGTGGACGATGTGGACGCGGCGGCCGTCGGGTGACGTGCCGGTGGTCGCGGTGACGGACCCGGGGAGGTCGCGCCACCCGCTGCTCGCGGCCGGGGCCAGCCACTCGGCCAGCGTCCGGGCGAGGTCGCGGCCCGGTATCGCGCCGACGCAGGTGACCCGGCCCTCGCCGTGGCGGCGGGTGGTGACGGCGGGCCAGCGGCCGTAGTGCGGGTGCTCGTACGTGGCGAGGACATCCGCGTCGACGACCGTGAGGCCCTCGATCCACTGCGTCGCCGTGGCGTCCGCGGACACGTCGAGCGGGCTGCCCGGCACGGCGCGGACCGGGACCTCGCGCGTGAGGTTGCTGAACTCGTCGTACCGGACGCCCGCGGCGGGGACGAGGCGTCCGGGGGTCGGCTCGTGGCGCGCCCGTGCCTCGTGGTCGGCGTAGGCGCTGCGCGGGCCGAGGACCAGGTGGCCGCCTGCTCGGGCGTAGGCCTCCAGCCAGTCGAGCGTGGTGTCGTCGACGACGTACAGGGCCGGGGCGACAAGGACGGGGTGACGCTGGACGGCCTCCTCCGGTGTCATCCCCTCCCGTTCACCGCGCGGGTCGTGCAGTTGGCGGGCGTGGACGATACGGACCTGGCGGCCGGCGTCGAAGGCGCCGCGGTAGAAGGGGTCGAAGAACCGGTGGTAGGCGGCGGCGTCCGGTTCGCCGTCGGCGGTCGCGAGCGGCGGGTACTTCTGCATCAGCCACTTGCTCGGCATCGAGTAGACCATCGTGATGTCGGCGTCCGGTTCCAGACCGGCGACCAGCGGGCCGGCCGCCTCGAACTCCGCGCCGAGACGGGCGACTTCGGCATAGGTACGGCCGGGCAGGCCGCTGTGCGGGAGGACTCCGCCCCAGTAGGTCTCCGCGCCGAAGCGCAGGGTCTGCCACTGCCAGTACTCGATCATGCGGGCACCGCGGCCGACGAGGGCCCAGGCGGCCTGGCGCCACTGGCCGTCGTAGCCGGGCCGGTTGTCCCACGGGAAACCGATGCTCTGGGCGTTGGTCTCGGTGACCAGGAACGGCTCCTGGCGCGAGGAGAACATCCAGTCGGCGGTCTGATACATCGACCACACCCCGGTGGTCTTCCACTGCTGCTCATGGGTGTCGGGAGTCGGATCGGGCAGCAGCAGGCCGTCCTGCATGTCGTAGTACGGGTTGCCCGACGCGATGTCGAGGCGGTCCGTCATCTCATCGTCCTCCACCCCTTGGCGGGTGTAGGAGATGCAGGTGGTGACGAAGTGGTCGGGGCGGGCGTACTCGCGGACGATGTCGGCCTGCCAGCCGATGAACTCGGTCACCTGCCGGGCCTGGAACTCCCGCCATGCGACGTCGTACTGGGGCTGTTCGTTGCCGTCCGGGGTCCACAGGTCGGCCCAGGTAGACAGCCGATGGGACCAATACACCAGGCCCCACTCGCGGTTCAGGGTCTCGACGTCCCCGTACTTCTCCCGCAGGTGGTCCACGAAGCGCTGGAAGACACCGTGGTTGTGGAAGAGGTGCAGGCCCGGCTCGTTGTCCACCTGCCATCCGATGACCGCCGGGTGGTCGGCGTACCGGGCCACCATCTTGCGGATCACCCGCTCGGCGTGGAACCGGAAGGCGGGGTGGGTGAAGTCGATCTCCTGGCGGGCGCCCCAGCCGAGGCGCTGCCCGGTGGCGTGCTCCGCGGTGATCTCCGGGTACTGACGGGCCAGCCACTGCGGCGCGGCGTACGTCGGGGTCCCGATGATGACGGAGATGCCGCGCTCGTGGGCGCCGTCCAGCACCGGCTGGAGCCAGTCGAGGTCGAAGCGACCGTTCTCCGGCTCCCAGGTCGACCACACCGACTCGCCGACCCGGATCACGGTGAAGTTCGCCTCGGCCATCAGGTCCAGGTCGGTCTTGAGGCGTTCGTCGGGCGGCAGTTGGGAGCCGTAGGCCGGCGTGTACTCGTGGTAGTACGCGGCGCCGAAGAGAACGCGGGCAGGCAGAGCCGCCATGAAGGGAAACCTCCGGGGATACGGGGAGTGGTGTGAGGAATGCGCGGGCTACTGCTTGACGCCGCCGGTGGCCAGGCCGCTCTGCCAGTACCGCTGGAGCAGCAGGAAGGCCAGGACGAGCGGGATGATCGAGATCAGGGAGCCGGTCACGACGAGCGCGAGCATGTCGCTGCTGGCTCCGGCGCCGCCGTTCTGCGCCTGGGCGGCCCAGGAGGAGAGCCCGACCGTGATGGGGTACAGGTTCGGGTCGTTGAGCATGATCAGCGGCAGGAAGTAGTTGTTCCAGGTGGCGACGAGCGTGAAGAGGATGACGGTCACCAGGCCGGGGGCAAGGAGTCGCAGCGCGATCGTGCAGAAGATCCTGAGTTCTCCGGCGCCGTCCATGCGGGCGGCCTCGATGAGGCTGTCGGGGATGGCGTCCTCGGCGTAGATCCGCATGAGGTAGAGGCCGAAGGGACTGATCAGGGACGGCAGGATGACGGCCCAAGGGGTGTTGACCAGGCCCGCCTTGGCGAACAGCAGGTAGGTGGGAATCGCCAGGGCGGTGGTCGGGATCATGATGGCGCCGAGGATGAGGTTGAAGGCGGCGCCATGGCCTCGGAAGCGGTACTTGGCGAAGCCGTAGCCGGCCGCCGCCGCGAGCAGTGCGGCGCCGAGCGCGCTCACCCCGGCGTAGAGGACCGTGTTGAGCAGCCAGCGCCCATAGACGCCGTCGTCCTGGGTGAAGGTGGCCTTGATGTTGGACAGCAGCTGCGGGGCGTGCGAGAACCACAGGCCGAAGCTGTTGAAGAGATCCTGGGTGCTCTTGGTCGAGGCGATCAGCAGCCAGAACAGCGGGAGCAGGAAGTACGCGAGGACGGCCAGCATGGCGATCGTCAGCGGGGTGCTGCGCCGGCGGGCCGACGACCGGCGCCGTGTGCGGGCCTCGGCGGGCAGCCGCTTACCCGTCGAAGCCGGCGAGTGTGCGGGGGTCACGGTGGTCATGAGGTCCTCCTGCGGTTCGCGGTGAGCAGGAAGGCGTACGACACGATCACGATGACAAGACCGAGGATGAAGGACACCGTGGCCGCGTAGTTGGTCTGCTGGCTGATGAAGGCGACGGAGTAGGCGTAGAGGTTGGCGGTGTAGGAACTGCTGATCACGTCCGGGGCGACGCTCATCAGCAGCTTCGGTTCGTTGAACAGCTGGAAGCTGCCGATCACCGAGAACAGCAGAGTGAGGGTCAACGCCGGGCGCAGCGCCGGGAGTTTGATGGACCAGGCGATCCGCCAGGCGCCTGCGCCGTCCATGGCGGCGGCCTCGTAGAGCTCGGCGGGGATCGTGCGCAGGGCGGCGTACAGGATGATCATGTTGTAGCCGACGAACTCCCAGGTCACGATGTTCGCGAGGCTGCCGAGCATCCAGCTGTCGCTGAGGAAGTGCGGGGCCGGCAGGTGGAGATGGCGGCTGATCTGGGCGAAGGGGCCGAAGTCGGGGCCGTAGAGGTAGCCCCACATGAGGGTGGCGATCACGCTCGGGACGGCGTACGGGACGAAGATGCCGAGACGGATCACGCGGGCGAGGCGGAGCAGACCGCTGTCCAGGGCGAGCGCGAAGAACAGGGCCAGCAGCAGCATCACCGGGACCTGGATGACGAAGAACAGGGCTACCCGGCCGATGCCCTTGAGGAGGAGCGGGTCCTTCAGCGCGGTGACGTAGTTGTCCAGGCCGACGAACGTCGAGCCGCCGATCAACTTCTCCTGGAACAAGCTCAGGTAGGCGGCGTAGCCGAGCGGAGCGAGGAAGAGCAGGAGGAACAGCACCATGAACGGTGCGACGAACAGTGGCCCTGCCGACCGGCGGCGGCGCGTGCCGCCGCGCCCGGGGCGTGTCGGCCCGTCTCGGCGCCGGCCCTTGGGGGAGGCCGCGGTTGTGGCAGTCATCATCGGGCCTTTCTGAGGGGTGGGATCGTGCGGGTGGAGGACGGCCGGGTCCCGCGCCGCGGCGCGGGACCCGACGAACCGTCAGGAGGTCTTGACCGTGAAGCCCTGGCTCTTGGCGTAGGTGGTGAGCCGTGTCTGCCATGCGCCGAGCGCGCGGACGGTGTCGGACTTGCCGGCGAGGGACTTGCCGACGGTCTCGGTCCAGTCCGTGGCCACCTGGTCGAGGAACGGCGGCCACTGGAAGGAGGGGTTGACCGTGCTGCTGACGTCGGCGAAGACCTGGTTGACCTTCTGGCCGCCGTAGAAGGACGGCGCGTCCCCGACGAAGTCGGCGTCCGCGAGCACGGCCTTCGTCGCCGGGAAGAAGAACTGCTCAGTGGCGAACATCTTGGCGCTGGCGGGGTCGCTGTTGAGGAACTGGGCGAACTGGGCCGCCGCGATCGGGTTCTTGGTGGAGCGGATGACCGCGGTCGTCGAGCCGCCCCAGTTGCCCGAGCTCGGCTTGGCGGCGTCCCACTGCGGCAGCGGGGCCGCGCGCCACTTGCCCGCGGTGGACTTGGCCGAGCCGGAGAGGAAGGCGGGCCCCCAGGCGGCGGTGAGCCAGGTGGCGTACTTGCCCTTGTTCAGTCCGGCGTACCAGGAGTCGGTGAAGTCCGGGTCGACGCCGATCACGCCTTCCTTCGCCAGTCCGCCCCAGTACGCGCCGAGCTTCCGGGAGACGGCGTCGTCGACGCTGATGGCGATGTCGCTCTTCCCCGAGGTCACGTACGGCTTGGCGCCCGCCTGCCAGAGCAGGCCGTGCCACGCGGCGGCCTGGTTCGCCGCCAGGTTGGTGAGGTACACGTCCGGGTCGGCCTTGTGGAGCTTGCGGGCCGCGGCGGCGAACTCGTCCCAGGTGGTGGGCACTTGGATGCCGTGCTTGTCGAAGATGTCCTTGCGGTACAGCATGCCCATGGGCCCGGTGTCCTGCGGGATCGCCCAGACCTCGCCCTTACTGCCGCTGACCTGGCCCCAGGTCCAGTCGACGAACCGGCTCTTCAGCGCGGAGGCGCCGTAGGGCCGCAGGTCCAGCAGGCTGTTGGTGATGGTGAAGGTCGGGATGGCCTGGTACTCGATCTGCACCATGTCCGGGGCGCCGCTGCCGGCTTTCAGGGCGGTACGCAGCTTGGTGTACTGCGGGGTTCCCTGGCCGGCGTTGACGACCTTGACCTTGATGGCCGGGTACTTCTTCTCGAAGAGCGCGACCTCCTGGGCGATGTTCGGGACCCAGGTCCAGAACGTCAGCTCGGTCGGGGTCTTCATGGCCTTGTCGATGTCGGCCTGGCTGACCGGCTTGGCGGACGTAGCGGACGAGCCGCCCGAGTCGCCGCCACCGCAGGCGGCCAGCGTGCTCGCCAGCGTCAGGGCTCCGGTCGCGGCGAGGAAGCCACGACGGTTCAGGGAGGCCGAGGAGGAGGCTGTGGAAGATCTGGACATGGTGAACTCCGCAGAGAGGCGTAAGGGATCCGCGCGCCGGGCGACGGCGTGCTGAAGGGATGCCGGGAGGTGCGTTCAGGCGTGAGGAGCGGGGCAAGGCCGGCGGGACGAACGCGTTCCTCGCGGATCCCGGGGCCGAGCACGTCACGCTCGTTGACCGAATGGGGGGCTCGCGCCGGTGAGGGCGTGAGACGGGGCGCCGGCCTGGGCGGCGATCGGCTCAAGGGGAGGTGCCCAGGCCGCGGCGCTGGTGAGTGGGAGGTGCGACGACCTGATGCAGGTGGGTCGGCTCGCTCACTCGAGTACGGGTGTCGCAGCAGGTGGGAGGGGTGGACGGGCTGTGGTTGGGCGGAACTCCCCTCGTGGTCGGGGTCGGAGAACAGGGTTCTGCGGAGTCAGTCGGTGGTCCGTCGGCGTTCCGTAGTCCCTTGGCGTCCCGGGGTCGTCCGGTTCGGCGGGGGTGCGGTCGACTCGCGGACGACGAGGTTGACCGGCGGGTTGTCCACCGTTACCGGGTCCGCGTCCGGGTTCTCGATGGCGTGCACGAGAAGCTTGAGGCCGTCCTGCGCCGTCGCGTCGAACGGCTGTCGGACCGTCGTCAGGGGCGGTGTCACATAGGCGGCGACCGGAATGTCGTCGAGACCGACAACACTGATGTCCTCCGGTACGCGCCGGCCGGCTTCCAGCAGTGCGCGGATCAGACCGATGGCCATGTCGTCGTTGGCGGCGAAGACGGCCGTCACGCTGTCGTCGGCGGCCAGCCGGCGACCGGCCGCGTAGCCGGAGGCAGCCGACCAGTCGCCCTCGATGACAGGCGGTTCCCGTCTGCCGTGCGCGGCCAGCGTCGCCCGCCATCCCTCAAGACGGTCCCGGGCGGCGTACCAGCGTTGGGGACCGGCGAGGTGATGGACGGTCGTGTGCCCCAGTTCGAGCAGGTGCTCGGTGACGGCCTGGGCCAGCTGGTGGGAGACGAGCCCCGCGGTCACCACCTGGGAGGCGGCGAACGGCGGTGGTGCGCCGAGGATCAGGACCGGGACCTCGACGCGGACGGAGAGGTTCGCGCCTCCCTCCTCGTCGATCGGCTCGGAGATGACGATGCCGTCCACGCCCTGATCGAGGAGCGAGTCGACGGCACCGGCGATGCCCGCGGCGTCGCCCTCCATCGTGTTGACCACGCGAAGCGCGTAACCGGTGTCCCGCACGGCACGTTCGACGCCCATCAGCAGTGAGGCGGGCCCGTACAGAGCCGTTCCGAGCGTCACCACACCGATGGTCTGGGTCCGTCCGGAGGCCAGCGCCCGGGCGGCATGGTTCAGCCGGTAACCGAGGGTGTCGGCGGCTTCCAGGACACGTCTGCGTACGTCGTCGGAGACGTACTGCTCACCGTTCATGACCCGGGACACCGTCTTCTGCGAGACACCCGCCAGACGCGCCACGTCGATACTGCGCGGCGCGGTGCCTGTGCTGCGGCCTGTCAGTCGTGCCATGGGGTGTCTCCTGATCTCCGGTGATCTCCGGCAGGTGACAACGTGGCCAGTTCCCGTCTGACTGCGCTGCCATGACTGCGCAGACATATCTACGCAACGGAACGAGACGCGTCAAGGGGTTGCGCAACATCTCTGCCATCGAGGCGCGCTGTCGAGTGGCGGCGGCCAGGATGCGAGGAGGCGTCCGCCGTGCACTGCCACGGCCGGACGGTGGGGAGTTGAGACGAGGGCCGGCTCGGGCACCGCCTCATGGCTGACGGCGCCTGCGAGAGCGGTTGCTAGCATCCCGCAACGTGAACGACAGCGTGTACGTAGGCAATGCGGGCAAGGACGCGCCACTGGACCGGGGGTGGCTTCTCGGCCACTTCAAGGACGTCGACGATCCGCGTCACAGCGAGGCCGTGGAGATCAAATGGGGCGTCCATCCTCGCGGCGACGAGCGATTGCAATGGGTCAGAGGCGAGGAACGCACGGCTCTCCTGGTTCTTGTCAGCGGCCGCTTCCGCGTTGAACTACCCGGCCGCAGCGTTGTTCTGCAGGAGCAGGGCGATTACGTCGTGTGGGGGCACGGAGTCGACCACTCATGGTTCGCGGAGGAGGAGTCGGTGGTGCTGACAGTCCGGTGGCCGTCCGTACCGGGCTACGCGGTGACGGAGACGGACCGGGCGCGACGGGAGAGCTGAGCACGGAGGTCGGTCTGCGCGGGTTCCAGTCCATGGACCTGCGACTCCATCGCCCTGCCTCAACCGGAGGCGCGGCCGGCTGCCGATGTGGCCGGCGGGAGTGGCGACGGCACTCAGCACGCAGACCCGGAGGGGTCACGGGGCTGCCGCGCTGAAAAGCATGGAACGTGAGCAGCACGGCGGTGGCAGCGGCGGTACCGAGCTGGGGCGTTTCCTGCGCGCCCGCCGCTCCCGGTGACACCCGACGACGTCGGTCTGCCGGTCAGCGGCGGGCCGCGCCGCACGCCCGGCCCGCGCCGCGAGGAAGTGGCCACCCTCGCCGGGATCAGCAATGACTACTACGCACGACTCGAACGCGGCACGGAGACCCGCCCCAGCCCCTCCGTCGTCGACGCCCTCGCCCGCGCTCTTCGCCCGGGCGAGGCCGAACACAAGCACCTGCGGGACCTCGCCACCTGTGCCGACGGGCAGCCGGCCGCACCAACGGCCGGATGCAGCCGGTCCGTGCCTGCCGGTACCGAGCTGCCGCCGGAGAGCCCGCGCCCCAACCCCCTGTACGTGGTCGGCCGCACGCGTCCACAGCGACAACTCGGACTGCACCGGAGACCGGTGGACCCTGCGGACTCAGGCGCCCACGGTCCCGTCGACACCCTCACGTAGAAAGTCCGCGTGCCCGTTGTGGCGGCCGTACTCCAGGAGCACGTGCACCATCACCATCCGCAGCGACACCTCCTCCTCCCATCTTGGCTGATATCCGGCCAGGTCCATGGACTCAGCCTCCCTCTCGATACGGCGCGAGTTCTCCACCTCGGCCTCCCAGGCTTCGAACGCCTCACTCCGGGTCGACGCGCTCGCGTCGTACGCCGCCTGGAAGTCGATCTTGTCGGACCAGACCATGGGCGCATCGTTGTCCTCGAACACCCGCCGGAACCAAGCACGCTCGACCTCCGCCATATGCCGCACCAGGCCCAGCAGCGAGAGCGTCGACGGCGGCATCGACTGCTGTCGCAACTCCTCGTCGGTAAGCCCTTCGCACTTCATGGCGAGGGTCGCGCGGTGATAGTCGAGAAAAGCCCGCAGCATGTCGCGTTCGCTGCCAAAATTGGGCGGTCCTATGCGGTTGTCGCTGGTCACTGACCGTGCTCCTCATTCGCGCCTGCATTCAGGGCCAGTATCCACTCCCGTTCGCCGTCCCCGTACGACGACCTGCTCCCAGAGTTGCGGCCAGTTGAACGACGCCCGCTCCCCCCGTCGGGGGTCGCCAGTCGGCCGGCAGGCCGGCCTCACCGCGTCAGCGCACGGACAACGTCCGCGCGCGTCAAGGGGCCCCTTGCTGAAGCTGACGGGTCGTCATACATTCTGTGGGCTCCTCTGGGGCAGGCGCGACTTCCTCCGCAGACTCATGGTGAGGTCATGTGAGCAGTCAACCGCCCACGCGACGCAGGCTCGTTGCCGCTGTCACCCTCGTCGCGGCCTTCATGGCGTTCCTGGACGCGACGATCGTGAACATCGCCATTCCGGACATCGCCCGGTCGTTTCCGGACGATTCCCTGGGCGACCTTTCGTGGGTGCTGAACGCCTACAACGTCGCTTTCGCCGCCTTCCTCATGCCGTTCGGGCGGCTGGCCGACCGTTGGGGTCGCAAACGCTCGTTCCTGCTGGGGCTGGCGCTGTTCACTCTGGCCTCGTGCTGGTGCGCGCTGGCGGGCAGTCTGCCGGTGCTCGTCGCGGCCCGGGTCGTCCAGGCGATGGGAGGGGCGCTGCTCGTACCGACGTCTCTGGCTCTGCTCATGGCCGTCTTCCCCGTCGAGCGCCGGGCCGCGGCCGTAGCCGCCTACGGTGCGACCTCTGCCGCCGCGGCCGGCATCGGCCCTTCGGTGGGCGGTGTGCTGGTCGACGTGAAGTGCTGGGAGCTGGTGTTCCTGGTCAATCTGCCGTTGGGCATCGTCGCGGCCGCCCTCGGGTGGCGGGTGCTCGGGGAGAGCCGGGAACCGCGCGGGCTGCCGTTCCCGGACCTCGTGGGCGCCGTCGCCCTCGGGGCCGGCGTCGGGGCCCTGGCCGTCGCCGCGGTCAAGGGCGGCGACTGGGGGTGGACCGGGGCGACGACACTCGGTGCGCTGGCACTGGCCGTCGTGGCGCTGGGCTTCGTGGTGTGGCGCTCCGCCCGGCATCCGGCTCCGGTGGTGGATCCGGCCCTGCTGCGGCTGCGCTCTTTCTCCGTGGCCAACGCCGCCTCGCTGGTCTTCGCGGTCGCCTTCTTCGCGACGCTGCTGTGCAACGTGCTGTACCTGACCTCCATATGGGGCTACTCACCCCTGCGTACGGGGCTGGCGGTCACCCCCGCCCCCATCGCCGCCACCCTGGTCGCGCTGCCCACCGAGCGGCTCGCACGCCGTTATGGAACCCGGGCGGTCTGCGCCGCCGGACTGATCGTCTTCGCGGTGGGCACCTGCCTGTACGCGACCTGGATCGGCCCGCACCCGCACTTCGTCACCCAGTGGCTGCCGGTCAGCGCGCTCACCGGCCTCGGCGCCGGAGCGGCCCTGCCCGCGCTGGGCGCCGCGGCGCTCGCCGAGGTTCCGGCGGCGCGCTTCGCCATCGGCACGGCCGGTAACTCCACGGCACGGCAGACCGGCGCGGTGTTCGGTGTCGCCCTGCTGGTGGCCGTGGTGGGAACGCCCGGGCCGCAGTCTCTGCGCCACGCCCTGCAGCAGGGCTGGCTGTTCGCCGCCGCCTGCACGGTGCCGGCGATCGCGCTCACCCTCTGCCTCGGGGCACGGACGGGCCGCCAGAGCCCCGAGCGGGCCGATGCCGTCAGCGCCCCTGGAAGTCGGGCCACTCTCCGTCGAGCAGGGCAGTGATCCCGTGCCGCATGTCCCGGGAGGCGACTCCGGCGGCGAAGTCCTGGCGCTCCGCTTCGAGACATTCTTCGAGACCGCTGGACAGGCTGCGGTCGAGCAGGCGCTTGGCACTGCGGATCGAGTGGGGCGCCGCGTCCGCCAGGTCGCGCAGCCTCTTCAGGCCCGTTTCGATCAGTTCCCCCGGCTCCACTATGGCGCTGACCAGTCCCTCCCGCTGCGCCTGCGCGGCCCGGAGTACGGGCTGCTCCAGGAGGAGTTCGAGGGCGCGCGGGTAGCCGACGATCCGCGGCAGGAACCAGGCCATCCCCGCATCGGTGGACGCGCCGATCGCGCCGTACGCAAAGTGGAACGAGGCCTTGCGGGTCGCCAGCCGGAAGTCGCAGGCGAGCGCCAGCGAGAAACCGGCCCCCGCCGCCTGCCCGTTGACCGCGGCGAGGACCGGGCAGCCGATGCCCCGCACCGAGCGGACGACCCCGGCGAGCAGTGACGTGAGCCGGTCGCCGTACGCGACGGAGTCGAAGTCGTCCGAGGACAGCATCCGCCGGTACTCGCGGATGTCGCCGCCGAGCGAGAAGGCCTTCCCCGCACCGGTGATCAGCACGCCGCGCAGCTCCGGATCGGCCGCCAACTTCTCGAGGGCGGCGAGGAGTTCCTCCAGCAGCCCGGTGTTCATCGCGTTGCCCGCCGCCGGGCGGTTCAGCGTCAGCACGGCGATACGATCCTGAGTTCGCACCCGCACACAGGGAAGCCCGTCGGGCATCTCCCCCTCCGACTGTGTCATGAAAGGGAGCGTAGGGAGCCCGCCCACGACTGACAAGCCGTCAGTTTGCTGATGACATTTCAAGATCCCTGGCCTACATTGCAGCGCTGTTCGCACCGACAGGCGCTATCGCACGGGGGAGATCGATGCCGAACGACGCCCTGCCACGGCCGTTACCGGACGGCTGTGCCCTGGTGACCGGTGCCTCACGCGGCATCGGCGCCGCCGTCGCCCGCGACCTGGCCGGCACGCACCGGCCGGTCGTCGTGGGCTACCGGCAGGACGAGACGGGCGCGAAGCAGACCGTGGCGGCCATCCAGGAGTCGGGCGGCACCGCCTTCGCGTTCCGGGCGGACGTCACCGACCCGGCAGCCGTGGAAGAGCTCTTCACGGCCGCCGAGGAGGCCTACGGGCCAGTGCTCGTCCTGGTGAACAACGCGGGCATCAGATCCGACCAGGTGTTCGCCGCCATGGACGACAGCGACTGGCACCCGGTGCTCGACACCAACCTGAGCGCGGTCTACCGCACCATGCGACGGGCGCTGTCCGGCATGTCCCGGGCCCGCTTCGGCCGCATCGTCAACATGGGCTCGGTACTCGGCCGGCAGTCCCTGCCAGGGGTCGCCAACTACGCCGCCGCCAAAGCGGGTCTGGAGGGTCTCACCCGGTCCGTCGCGGTGGAGGTCGCCCGCCGTGGCATCACGGTGAACGCTCTGGCACCCGGCCTGGTCGAGACGGATCTCGTACGTGACGTCGCATTCCTCGAACGCGCCGCCCGCACCGCGATCCCCGTACGCCGGGCCGCCCAGCCCGCCGAGATCGCCGCCTGCGTCCGCTTCCTGACCTCGCCCGAGGCCGGATACGTGACCGGCACCACGCTGACCGTCGACGGCGGCCTCTCCGCGGCCGCGTTCGTTCCCCAGGTGCCCCGGGACTGATCACCAGCGCCCACCAAGCCCGTACGCACCGCCACCACACCCCCCAACAGATCGGAGAGATTCCCATGACCACCACGACTGCCACGCGCGAGTCCCTCACCGCATTCGTCCTGGAGTCACTCGCGGACTTCGGCGCCGATCCCGACGCGATCACCCTGGACGCCGCCTTCGACGATCTGGAGATCGACTCCCTCGATCTCGTCGAACTCGGCCAGTCGGTGAAGAAGAGGTTCGGCGTCCATGTCCGTCCCAAGGACATGGACGACGTCAAGACGGTCGGTGAGGCGCTCGACGTCATGTTCGCTACTGCGGGTCTCTGATGCCACGATCCGTCGTCGTCACCGGCGTGGGCGCCGTCACCCCGCTCGGTACCGGCGCCGAAGCACTTCACCGGCGGGCCGTCGCCGGACAGAGCGGGCTGGTCGGGGGTGAGGGACGATGCCTGGACTTCGACCCCGCCGCGGCCCTCACCCGGCGTGAGGCGCGCAGAACCGACCGGTTCTCCCAGTTCGCGATCGTGGCCGCGCAGGAGGCGCTCGCCCAGGCGGGCTGGGCGGGCGGACTTCCGTACGCACCGGAGCGGGTGGCCTGCGTCATCGGCTCGGGCGTGGGCGGCCTGGGCACCTTCGAGGCCCAGCAGGATGTGCTCGCCGAGGAGGGTGCGGAGTCCGTGTCGCCGCTCATGGTCCCGATGATGATGGCCAACGCGGCGGCCGCCCAGATCGCCCTGCGATACGGGCTGCGCGGCGAGAGCCACTGCGTCATCTCCGCGTGCTCCGCCGCCGCCCAGGCCATCGGCGCCGGGCTGCGCCTGATCCGGTGCGGCGAGGCCGACGCCGTCGTGGTGGGCGGGTCGGAGGCCGCGACCTCGGCGATCGTGCGCGCCGCCTTCCTCAACGCGGGCGCGCTCTCGCCGTCGGGCACCTCCGTGCCGTTCGACCGCGACCGCGACGGGTTCCTGCTCGGTGAGGGCGCGGGGATCCTCGTACTGGAGGATGCCGGGGCGGCCCGGGCCCGTGGTGCGAGACCGCTCGTGGAGCTTGCCGGATACGGGGCCAGCAGCGACGCCCATCACCTGACTGCTCCGGAACCGACCGGCGAAGGAGCCGCGCGCGCCGTCGACCGTGCGCTCGCCGATGCCGGTACGGCCCCCGGCGATCTGCACTACATCAACGCCCACGGCACCGGGACCGCTCTCAACGACCACGCCGAGGTGGTGGCGCTGCGCCGCAGTCTCGGCCCGCTCATGGCGGACATCCCGCTGTCCTCGACCAAGTCGGCCATCGGTCATCTGCTCGGCGCCGCCGGCGCGGTGGAAGCGGTCGCCACGGTCATGGCGCTGCGCCACCGGCTCGCGCCGCCGACGGTCGGTCTGCGCACGCCGGATCCCGAACTGGGCGCGGTCGCGCACATCCGGACCGCCCGCCCTCTCGCCGCCGGCACGGCCGGACCACTGACCGCGCTCTCCACGTCCTTCGGCTTCGGCGGCCACAATGCGGCACTCGTGCTGCGCACGTGCCCGGAAGAGGGCTCACCATGATCCGTCTGTCCGGTCGTCGCTACCTGGTCACCGGCGTACTGAGCGGCGACTCCATCGCCTGGCACATCGCCCACGCCCTCCAACTGGCCGATGCCGAGGTCATGTTGACGAGCTATGGGCGCAGTCGGCGTATCACCGAACTCGCGGCCGCCGATCTGCCCCGGCCCGCGGAAGTCCTGGAACTGGACGCGTCCCGACCGGAGGACTTCCCGCTGCTCGCCTCGGCCGTGGGCGAGCGCTGGCAGTGCCTGGACGGTGTCGTCCATGCCATCGCGGGCGCCCCGCCCGACGCCATCGGCGGTACGTTCCTCACGGCGCCGGCACAGAGCGCCGAAGCGGCGTTCCGTACCAGCGCGGTGTCCCTGCACGCGCTGGCCACCGCTCTCTCGCCGCTCCTGGTGCGCAGCCCGGGGCGCGGCAGCGTCGTGGGCCTCGACTTCGACGCGTCGGTGGCCTGGCCGGGCTACGACTGGATGGGCGTGGCCAAGGCCGCCCTGGAGTCGGTCTGCCGCTATCTCGCCCTCTACCTGGGCCCGCAGGGGATCCGCGTCAACCTGGTGGCGACGGGCCCTGTCGAGACCGTCTCGGGGCGCGGCGTCTCCACGTTCGAAGCGCTCAACCGGCGGTGGGAGCATGACGCGCCCCTGGGCTGGAACAGCGCGGCCGCGGCGGCGGACGTCGTGGTGGGGCCCGTGCTGTTCCTGCTCTCCGAACTGGCGCGCGGCATCACCGGCGAAGTGATCCACGCGGATGGCGGCATGCGCGGCGCCGGTATGGGCCTGGCGGCGCGCGACGACCACGATCTGGCCACCGACCGTGCCACCAAGGGGAGTTGAGATGACCGCCCACACGGTGCAGGCGCCTGCTCCGGTCCTGTCCACCGACCGGACCGTACCGAAACAACTGGTCCACAAGCGGGCCGTCGAGCAGGTGCTCACCACCGCCGTGGCCCGGGCCGGTGACCGGCTGCTCGGCTCGGCCCAACTCCCCCGGCTGCACCGCCACTACAACGACACGACCGTCCCGTACTTCGACCTCCTGCTCGTCGGCGAGGCTGCCCGGCAGACCGTCGAGGCCATCGTCCACGAGTTGTTGGAGGTTCCGCTCGACAGCCGGTTCGTGCTCAGCGACCTGAGGATCGAGTTCACCGATCCGGAGGCGGTACGCATCCCCCGCGTCCCCGCCGACCTGCTGGTGGAGCTGCATGTCGCGCGACTGCGACGGCGACGCGACGGATCGGTGCGCACCCTGGAGGGGACCGCCCTCTGCCGGATCGGGGACCGGGAGGCCGCCCGGTTCTCCGGCACGCTGCTCTTCCTGGCCGCCGACGCGTACGAGATCCTGCGAACGGACGACGCCTTACCCGGGGAGCCCTTACCCAAGGAGCCCATGCCCGGGAAGCCCATGCCCGGGGAGCCAGTGCGCGCCACGAACCCGGCGCGCGCCGACCCGCCCTCGGTCGGCAGGAACGACCCCCGCAACGTCGTCATCGGCGGCCTGCGGACGAACGGGGCCGAAGCCGAGGCGGACCTCGTGTTCGATCCGGACGACCCCGTCTTCTTCGACCATCCGCTGGACCATCTGCCCGGCATGCTCCTGCTGGAGGCGGGCCGTCAACTCGCGCTGGCCACCTGGTCCCACATCCATCGGGTTCCGGCCACCCGCCTGCTCGCCACCTCCTGCCACGCCCGCTTCCAGGAGTTCGCGGATCTCGCGGACCCGGTGGTGTGCCGGGCCCGGCTCACACCGGATTCGACGGTCGAGGTCGTGGTGGAGCAACGCGGCACGACAGCGGCGCTGTTGGAGATCGCGGTTGTCTCCGTACCGGACCCGCCGGACGGTGCGGGCGAGCCAGAGCCGAAGGACACCTCATGACCGTGACCATCGCCGGTGTCGGGGCTGCCCTGCCCTCCGCCGTACTCGGCAACGACCACTTCGCCCCGCTCGACACCTCGCACGAGTGGATCGTCAAGCGCACCGGCATCCACACCCGCCACTGGCTGGGCCCCGGCGAGACCCTCGCCGACCTGGCCGAGCAGGCGTCACGAGAGGCCCTCGCCGACGCCGGGCGCAGCGCTCACGAGATCGACCACGTCGTGGTCTCCACCGTCACACCCGACCGCGTAACCCCCGGTATCGCGCCCGAACTCGCGACCCGTCTGGGTGCACCGGGGCCACCGGCACTCGACCTCAACGCGGCCTGCGCGGGCTTCCTCTACGCACTCGACTACGGCTGCGCACTGATCGAGACGGGCCGGGCCCACTGCGTCCTGGTGTGTGCGGCGGAAGCACTGTCCCGGATCACCGACCGCACCGACCGTTCGACGGCCGTGCTGTTCGGTGACGCGGCGGGAGCCGTGGTGCTCTCCTCGACCGGGGCGGACGGCAGCGAGCGGCCACGTTTCCTGCTCGGCTCGGACGGCAGGCACACCGACCTGCTGTACGCAGACCTGGAGGACCGGGTCCTGCGGATGAGCGGCCGCGAAGTGTACGAGTTCGCCGTGGACACCATGGCCGGGCAGACCCGCAAGGTGCTCGCCGAGTGCGGACTGACCACGGCCGACATCGACTGTTTCATCGGCCACCAGGCGAACGTGCGCATCCTGCGGGCGGTCGCCGCCGCACTCGACATTCCCCAGGCGCGCTCCCAGATCAGTATCGACAAGGTCGGCAACACCTCGTCGGCGTCCATTCCGTTCGCGCTGTGGCAGGCCCGCGGTGCCGGACGGCTGCGTCCCGGGGACCGGATCGTCATGGCGGCTTTCGGCGCCGGCTTCGTGTGGGGAGCCGGCGTCATCCGCTGGAAGGCAACGCCCAACACGGCAGTTCAGACCCAGGAGGAAACATGTCCGACGTGACCCGTGACTCCGAGAACTACTACCTCGGCGACAGTCCCTCACGCCCCGTTCCGTTCGACGGCGTCATGACCGTCTCGCACTACATCATGCCCAACTTCGCCACGATGGACTGGCATCAGGTCGCGCGCGAGCAGGTCGTGGAGAACATCAAGAGCCTTCAGGACCCGGGCGGCAATCTGAACGACCGGATCATGATGTACATCCATGTTCCGTACTGCAAGTCGTTCTGCCACTACTGCAACTTCAACCGGTTCCACTACCCGAAACAGGACTCCGAGCGCCTGGAGAAGTACACCGACTACCTGATCAAGGAAATCGACTGGTACATGCGCCAGCCGTACGTCCAGGCAAGGGAGTTCACCGGCATCTACATCGGCGGCGGCAGCCCGTCCACGCTGCCGGTGTCCGCCGTGGAGCGGCTGAGCGAGCATCTGCGCAAGGTCGTCCCGAACTTCGACTCGATCGAGAAGAGCTTCACCGGAGAGCCGCGCACCCTTCGCCGCCCCGGCCTGCTGGAGGTGCTCAAGGACCACGGCTGGGACCGCGTCACGTTCGGCATCGAGACCCTCAACGAGAAGATCCACCGCAAGATCGGACGGCTCGACACCCGGGACGACGTGGACGCGGTCTTCAACCGCATGCGCGACATCGGCTACACCGCGGACACCTGTGTCGACATGATGTACGACCTGCCGGGCCAGACCCTGGAAGGGTTCCAGGCCGAGCTCACCGAGCTGCTCGACTGCTACGACCCGACGGAGATCGACCTCTTCACCACGATCTACCTGCCCTACCGCCCGCTGCACAAGATGATCATGGACGGCCGCGTCGAACAGCCGGGCAGCCCCTGGCAGTTGCTGGCCATGCGCGAGCACCTGTACGACAGGCTCAGCGGCGCGGGCTACCACAACACCATCGCCGAGACCTGGTCCAAGCGTCCGGAGCGGTCCGTGTACCAGACGGCGCACTGCGCACGGCAGGACATCATCGGCGTGGGCTGCGCGGCGCGCGGCAACCTCCGCGACATGGTGTCGATCAACCCGGAGAAGGTCGACGACTGGCAGCGCAACGTCGACGAACAGGGCGCCTCCACCGAGACCCTCCAGTCGATCGGGTACGAAGGCGTGCTCGACCGGGTCATGGTCATGTTCCCCCGCTACAAGTCCCTGGACAAGGAACTCCTGGCCGACTTCGCCGCGGAGGTCGACGAGGACACCTTCGCGCGCGTGCGCGCCGTGCTCGACGGACACCTGGCCTCCGGGGTCATCGACGACGAGGGCGACCGGTTCACCGTCAACAAGCTCGGCGTGATCTGGCACGGCAACCTCCAGACCGACTATCTGCGCCACACGCTCAACACCAAGGGCGAGGTGCTGATGAACCACCTCACCGAGTCCCGGCAGGACTTCGACAACGAGGACCGCTTCGCGGTGACGACGGAGACCGTCTACATCAAGGAGCACGACGCGGAGTACCCCCGGCTGATGAAGTAGCGCCACCCGCTCCACGACGTGCCCCGACATCTTCCGAGAGGTGTGAGACATGAACGGCGAGACCCCGGACAGCGTCAGCGAGGAAGGGGCGGGCACCACCCCACAACCGCCGCCGGTGCTGACCCGGGTCCAGTCGTCGGACGGCGTGGTCCTCGTGGCCCGAGTGCTCCGCCATCCGGAACCCGGCCGCCCCGTCGCCGTACTGCTGCCCGCGATGGGCGCGGCCGCCCGGTTCTATCTGCCGCTGGCGCGGGCCCTGCTGCGCGAGGGCCTGACCGTGGTGACGGTGGACCTGCGCGGGCACGGCGAAGCCCTCCCCGCGGTGACCAGGGGCACCCGGTTCGGATACCGCGAGATGGTCGAGGAGGACCTGCCGGCGGTGCTCGCGGCGGTACGCTCCGCACTCCCCGGGGCGCCCGTGGTGCTGGTCGGCCACAGCCTCGGCGGCCAGCTCGCGCTGTTGCACGCGGCGACGGCCCCCGACGGGATCGATGCCCTGGCCCTGGTCGCCAGCGGCTCGGTCTGGTACCGCGGCTTCGGCGGACTGCGCGCCGTCCGCAACCTCGTGGCGAGCCAGATCTTCGCCACGCTCGCCACCCTGATCGGCTACTGGCCCGGCAAACGTTTCGGCTTCGGCGGCAACGAGGCGACCGGTGTCATGCGCGACTGGGCCCGGCAGGGCCGTACCGGCGTCTATCGCGTCAAGGGCAGCACCGTCGACTACGAGCGGGCGCTTGGTGAACTCGCCCTGCCGCTCCTCGCGATCGGCGTCGACAACGACGTGCTGGCCCCGGCCGGCGCCCGCGAGCATCTGCTCTCCAAGGTTCCCCGGACCGCACTCGACCGCTGGCAGTACACCGGGGAGGCCGCGGGCGGCAAACACATCGACCACTTCCGGTGGGTACGCCACAACGCCGCGCTGAGCGCCCACCTCGCCGAGTGGGTGCTGAAGACGACACACTCCGCCACGGACCGCCGGAACGGGGGCGCACCCGATGAACAGTGAACGCGACGTCGCCGATGTGATCGTCGTGGGCGGCGGGTGGTCAGGCATCGCCACCGCCTGGCGGCTGCACCGCCACGGTCTCCGGCCGGTCCTCATCGACGACCGGCCCACACTCGGCGGGCGGTCCGCCCAGACATCGCTGGGCTCGCGTACCGTCACGCTCGGCGGCAAGAACATCGGCCGCAAGTACACCCACTTCCGGGAGTTCGCCGCCGAACTCGGCCTCGGGGCATCCGACTTCGAGCACTTCGGCATCAACTCCTCCCGCATCGAGGACAGCCGTCTCCGGACCGTCGACAGCACCGGCAGAGCAGCGAGTGTCTACGGCCTGCTGCGCGGCATCCCCCCGCGCGACCTCGCCAGAATCCTGCGGCTGGCCTGGTACACCCGGCGGGAGCGGGCGAACGCCTTCTGCTCGGGCCCCGACTTCGACCGTCTCGCGGCCCGCACGGGCGACCCGTCGCTGGCCGAGTACTTCGGCACGACGCTGCGGCAGCGCCTGGTCCGCCCGGCCGTGGTGCGCATGAACGGCGCCGAACCCGACGAAACCCATCTGGGGAACTTCGGCACCAACCTCGGCATGCTGCTCGACAGCTTCGACCAGCTGACCCACGGCTTCACCCCGCTGCTCGACGGCTTCCGCGGGCAGATCGCCACCCATACCGCCACCCGCGTCACGGGCCTGACGGTGGACTCCGGCCGTGTCACCGGAGTGCGTGCCACCACCGAGGCCGGGGAGCAGCTCACGCTGACCGCCGACGCCGTCGTACTCGCCGTGCCGGCACCCGCAGCCGCCGCCCTGACAGCCGAACACCAGCCCGCGCTGGCTGAACAGCTGGGCGCCGTACGGTACTTCCCTGTCGCCGTCGTCATCGCGGAGTACGACCGCCCGGTGTTCGACGAACGGGTCCGGGCCCTCACGTTTCCGCCCGACTGCCCCCTGAGCAACGCCGGAGCGTACGGCGTGACCGACCGGCACATCGTGCGCTACACCTTCAGCGGCCGCGCCGCCCGCTCCCTGCCCCCCGGGAACGACGACCTGATCACGCTCGCCGAGAAGGAACTCGGCGCCCATCTCGACCTCACCACCCCACGGCGCACCGGGGCGGTGACCGCCCGCTGGGAGCACGGCCTGTGCGCCTACTCCCCCTTCCACTCCTCGACCCTGACGAAGATCAACACCCTGTCGAAGGAGCTCGCCGGGCTGACCCTGACCGGCGACTACGTCCGGGGAGCCTCCATCGAGGCCTGCTTCCGAGCGGCGTACGAGCGCACGGACGCCGTCATCCGCACTCTCACCCCCAGAATTCCCTGACCACCGGCCGGGCGGCGGCAGGAGCCCTCCAGGCCACTGCCCGGTTACCGTCCGACGCCGGCGGATCGTCCAGCACATGTCCGGCCCAGCCTGCCGTCACCCGTCCGGATCGGTGGTGCAGCACGTCGTTAAGCTCCCGGCCATGGCTAACGATCTCGGCTTCACCTGCTCCTGCTGCGGTGAATACCATGCAGAACTCCCGATGGGGTTCTCCACCATGGCGCCCGACGTCTGGTCCGAGAGCTTTGCAGAGGATTCCGCCAGCATGCTCTCCTCAGACCAGTGCATCATCAAGAACGCGCACTTTTTCATCAGAGGCCTGATCGAGATACCCGTGGTCGACAGCGATGACGTCTTCTCCTGGGGTGTCTGGGTCTCCCTCAGCAGGGACAACTTCGCCCGTACCCTCGACCTCTGGGAGGCACCCGGCCGAGAAGCCGAACCCCCCTATTTCGGCTGGCTGACCACCGAGTTGGGGCTCTACTCACCCAGCACCACCAACCTGAAAACGCACGCTCACACGCGTCCTGTCGGCCGCCGTCCGTTCATCGAGCTGGAGCCCACTGACCACCCCCTCGCGGTCGAACAGCGGACCGGCATCACCATGGACCGTGTCCGAGAGATCGCCGAGGCAGTCCTGCATCCGAAGAGCGGAAACGCCTGACCTGGCATCGCTCCGCCCTACTGCGGGCTGCCCGCCTGTCCGGCAAGTGTGAGGTTGTGCAGGCAGGCGATGTCGAGCGCACGGGCTGGAAGTAGGCTGCCCCAGGCTCGGCCTAGTCACTGGGGCAGGCGCGCCTGGGGGTGATCGACCTGATAATTCGTCATGGGTCCGCGGATGCGGCATCGGTGGCTCGCCGAGCCGGTAGAGCTCTGGGGCTGATCGCCGCCGCGGCGGCTGCGTTGACGGTGGTGCTGTTGTCGCCTTTCGCGCTGGAGGAGATGTCCGGCTCCAGGGGCGTGGACTGGAACAGGTTGAGCCAGATCGGCGCGGCGTACGGCTTCACGTCGGCGATCGTCTCGGCGCTGGCATTGGCCGGAGTCGCCATTTCCCTGATCGTTCAGAACCGGCAGGCCAGGGCGGACCAGGTCCAGGGGATCCGCAGCTACTACCTTGAGCTGGTCCGCCTGGAACTCGACGACATGGCGCTCTTCCAGCCCGTTTGGGGCGACACGGACATCATCGATCCTCACGAGCAGAAGCGGCATGTCTACGCCGACCTCATGATGAACTACGCGTGGATGGGCTTCGAGATCGGGACCATACGCGAGAGTCTGCTGCGGGACATGCTCGCCGGGATGTTCACCGGAGAGGCCGGGCGGCACTACTGGAGCAGGGCCCACACCTCGTGGATCGCCAGTTCGTCCGGAAGCCGTGTCGGTCGTCGCTTCCTGGCCGTTGTGGGCGAGGAGCATGCTCGGGCTGTCGCCTCCGGACCGCCGACTCGCTCGCCCCTTGCCTCCCGTCCGCCTGCCGTGCCCGGCGCGGGTGCGTCGCCCGCGTTGCGGACATCGGTGGGCGCGTTGATCGGCCTCGGCGCCGGCCTGGCGCTCGGATCGCTGGTGCGCAGGCGACGTTAGGGTGTCGGTCGCATGCGAGATGATCGCAGTGTGGCTGGTGTAGTTGCAGAACTCCTCAGTACTGCTGCACCACTTGGCGCATCTTGATCGCTTTCTGAGGTGCGTCTAGGCTCCCGGGCCATGGGGGAACCGGATCATGGGCGTCGGCCGTGGCGCGAGCGGCCGGTGGGTCGTCGTGCGGTCGTGGCACTGCTCGGGGCGGTGGGACTGACCGTTCTGGGAACCGTTTTCGTCGTTCTGCCGGGTGTGGTGGTCGACCACGATCTCGCCGGGGCTGTCGTCACGCCGCAGGATCGGCTGAAGGCCGTGAACGAAGTCCGGACAACTCTCCTGCAGGTGATCGGCGGCCTGGTGGTGCTCTTCGGCGCGTATGCCACCTGGCGGCAACTTCGGGTCAGCCAGGATGGCTTGCGTGCTACCCAGGAGGGCTACGTCACCGACCGGTTCAGCCGGGCCGTCGATCAGCTCGGCAGCGACAAACTGGATGTGCGCGTCGGCGGGCTCCACGCGCTGTGGCGGGTCGCGGAGCAGTCCGCTCGTGACCGCGAGGCCGTCATCTCCATCCAGGCCGCGTATCTGCGGACGCACCTGCCCTGGCCGCCCACCGGGCCGGAGGCGCCGGCTGCGGACGTGCCCATTAACGACATTGCACCGCTGGAGGCCCGTGCCGCCGACTCGCAGGTGGCACTGACCGGCCTCGGCGTGCTGTGCCAGCGCCGGGAGAAGTCCTGGGTCAATCTCAGCGCCACCGACTTGCGACGGGCCGACTGCGACGGGCTGTGGCTGCCGGAGGTCAATCTCGACCGCTCCTGCATGGAGGCAGCGGGCCTGTACCACGCCAACCTGACCCAGGCGTCCCTGGTCTCGGTCAACCTGCGGCACGCCGACCTCAAGACCGCGATCCTCCGCCGGGCCCGCTGTGCACTGGCCGACCTGCGCGGTGCGCGGCTGGCCGAGACGGATCTGCGGGACTCCGACTTCACCGGGGCCGACCTGCGCGAGGCGAACCTCCGCAAGGCTAACGCGCGCGGTGCGATCTTCCGCCGGGCCGACCTGCGCCTGGCCGACCTGCGCGGCACCGACTTGAGCACGGCCGACCTTCTCCAGGCCCGCCTGACCGGCGCCCGGGCCAGCGCTCACACCCGCTGGCCCGCCGACTTCGACCATGCGGCCGCCGGCATCGTCGTCACCGAGGACCCCGGCCCTGAGCCCCCGCCGCTGCTCCAGCCGCCTGGGATAACGGCGCAGCACCCCCCGCTGCGATCCATGCCGTGACGCACGGACAGAGGGGCACAACCGCTCGCACCGATGAGGCGTTGTGGTGGGACCAACTCATCCGGTGAGGGCTAGGAGCGTGTCTCAGTAACGGGCAAGCGGACCTGCTGTCCGTGATCGGTGGATCGGTCGCGGCCGCCGCGTCGGCATCTGTGAGGGTCTGGCGGGTCCTGACCCGCCCCCGGACACAGGCGGGTTGACACAAATCGCGTCGCTCCTCGCCGGAGAACCGCTCCTTCGCGGACTGGCGGGTGATCCCGAGAGCTTCCCCGATCCTGACCCAGGTGATGCTGCGCCGGCGCAGTTCCTGCGCCCACGCGCGGAGGTCAGCCTCGGCCTGGTCGATGTGCGCGGCGACGCGCGGAATGCGGCTAAGCATCTCCTCATCGGTCAGCGACTCCCACACGGGCACGTCCGATCCTGCGGGGGTATTGAGGCTCCCGTCGATGATCGACGCGGACAGAGCCACGCACTCGTTGCAGATGTACGCTCCAGCGCCGACGACCAGCTTGTCGACACCGGTGTTCGGCTTGCCGCAGAAGGAACACCGAGCCACCAGCGGGGACCGGGTCCGGGACGTGATCCACAACTTCAATGCCGACGGCTTCGATTCGCTCTACTCGAAGTACAAAGGCGGTCGGCCAAGGACATTCACCTTGCCCAAGCGGCGCGAGATCAAGAAGATCGCCAAGTCCAAGCCGGCCAAGCACGGCCTACCGTTTTCGACCTGGAGCCTGGCCGAACTGGCCGACTTCCTGGTCTCCGAGGGGGTGGTCGACGACATCAGCCACGAGGGTCTGCGCATCCTGCTCAGCGAGGAGAGCGTCTCGTTTCAACGCATAACGACCTGGAAGACCTCCCACGACCCCAACTATGCCGCCAAGAAGGCCCGAGCCGAGCACCTCTACGCCATCGCTGACGGCGAGGTCATACCCGAGGACGGCGAGCCCGAAGTCGTCTTCTGCCTGGACGAGTTCGGCCCGCTCAACCTCCAGCCCCACTCCGGTCGGCAGTGGGCCGAGATCGGCGGGTAGCACAAGGACCCCGACTGGGAGCCGAGGCCCCGACGCCGGGCGACCTACACCCGCCCGCACGGGGTCAGACACCTGCTTGGCCGCATACGACCTGGGCAAGGACAGGCTCTACGGGCACATCAAGCCGAAGAAGAACCCCACGAAATTCCTGGGGTTCTGCCGCTACTTGCGCAGCCTCTACCCGCCCAAGGTCCGGATCGCGATCGTGCTCGACAGCTTCTCCCCGCACTTGACCACGAAGAAGGACACCCGGGTCGGTGAATGGGCCGTAGCCAGCAACGTCGAGTTCGCCTACACGCCTACCGCCAGCTCGTGGCTGAACGGATCGAGGCCCAGTTCACCGCCCTGCGGTACTTCGCTCTGGACGGCACCGACCACGCCAGCCACAAGGAACACGGCAGCATGATCCGCCGCTACATCATCCGGCGGAACAAGCACACTGCCGATATTCGCTTGCGCGCCCTCGTCACTCGCGTCAACGTCGCCTGACACCTGACGAAGGCAGACAAGATGACCACGCAGACCCACCCCGTCGACCACGAACTCATCGAGGCCGCGGCGCACGTCGCTCGCACTCGCTGCCGGGGCGACAACCACACCATGGCAGCCGCGGCCCGCGCTCAGGACGGCCGGATCGTCACGGCGGTGAACGCCTACCACTTCACCGGAGGCCCCTGCGCCGAGCTGGTCCTCATCGGCGCGGCAGCCGCCCAGGGCGCCTATGAGCTGGACACGATCGTCGCCGTGGGCGACCGCGACCGGGGGGTTGTCCCCCCGTGCGGCCGGTGCCGTCAGGTCCTTCTCGACTACTTCCCCGCCCTCAAGGTCATCGTCGGCGAAGACGACCGCGTCCGAACCGTCCTTATCACCGACTTGCTCCCCGAAAGCTACGTCTGGGCCGACCACCAGCTCGACGCCGAATAAACCGCCACTCAACTCGAGCTGGCACCGCCGGCCGACAACAGGGCGAACGTTGTCTGATGCGGCACCAGGTTGTGCAGCCACGGCGTCGCCGCCCTGCGACGTCGTCGCGAACCAGATGCCCCTGCGCGTCGGAAAGCTCGTTTCCGGAAGCCTGTTCGTGAGGCATGCTCACCGGCATGGGCGAACCGAAGCCGGACCTGCTCTCACGGCTGTGGGACGAGTTCAGGATCATGCCGTTTCCTCGGGGCTCCTACCGTCGGGAATCCGACGGCGAGTCCGGGCGGGATGCGCGTCAGGCTTACCCCCGGCACGACTACGCGGCCGAACCCGTGCCGGGTCGGGCTTGGCCCAGGTGGTCAAGGGGCTGGGTGTCTGAGGCGAGGAAGAGGTCCCCCGGTGGTACGTCGGTGGTGAACAACGGCCGTATGTCCTGTCCAGACGGATCGGTCTGGACATACGCGTAAGGGCCGTGGTTGAAGCCCCGGTATACGACGATCCGGTCGTGCAGGGCGCCGGCTGTACCTCCGGAGGATTGGCCGGGATCCCAGGGAATCTCGATATTCCGCAGTGCGCCGGAACCCGTGTCGAGGACGGTCACCTCGGGGTCGAACGTCCAGGTGAGCAGGTCACGGTTGTTGAGCCAGCCCACGTGGCCGTGGAAGTCGAGCCGGTGCAGCGCGGCGCCTGTGGCGGCGTCGATGACGACGACCGTTTCCCAGTCATCGTCACTGGCCTTGTGGTCGAAGCACATATGCGTGATCGAGATCAGCTGCCCGTCCGGCGACCAGACGACGCCGCACTCCCAACTGCTCCATGATTGCGTCGGCGAGGTCCACAAGCGTTCACAGGTTCCCGAAGCGATGTCGACCACATCCAGGCATGCCCGCCCGGGGCCGTCTGCTTCCTCTCGCTCGGCGTCGGACAGGACAGCGATGCTGCCACCGTCCGGTGAAAGGGCGATCGCGGTATCGCGAGGCGTGTGCGCCGTGAGCTCACGCCACGTCTCATCTCCAGTGGGCAGATGCAGTAGGCACAACCGAGTGAGAGAAGTGTCGAACTCACGCGAGGAGTTGAACAGGATCTTCGTGCCGTCGGAACTCAGGCCGCACACTCTCGGATCGGGCATGTCCGGAAGCCCCTCGAGGCGTACGAACGCTCCATCGGCGTCGTCCACGCCGACGACTGCCACCCCCTCGACGGACTGGACGCAGTCGAACACCAGCCGCGTACGCTCGGCCCGCCGCTGAGGCAAGTCGCCCATCCGTACGTTGATTCCGTAGCCCACCAAGGCCCTGCCTCTCTCAAACCGAACCCTCTCTCCCTGGCGCCCCGCCTCAACGAAGTGCCGGCCTGCGAGGGAAGAACGTGGGCTGCTTCATGCCATTGCTCGGGAGCGCCCGAGGCTCCGAGGCCATGATCGCCTGGAACCCGGATATGAGGCTGCTGTGAATCTGTGAGGCGATTGAACGCGACCGGGCTCATCTACGTATGGGACGGGGGATTTTCATGCCTCGCCTGCTACGAAGCGTAGGAGCACACACGTGAGACGCAACACACGCAGACGCCCCACGGGTGCGCGTCGCGCGACATTTGCCGCAGCCGCGCTGATATTGGGCGGAGGTGGGCTGGTAGCGGTCAACGTCTACGCTTCAGCGACGGAAGGAGGCTGGGGCGGCGCGCCCAGTCAGGAGGGGAACCCGACTGGCAGTAACCAGACCCGGGCATCGGGAGCCGCCACGATCGACTGCCCCGACGTGGGCAGCCAACTCACGGAGGTGCCGCAGCAAGCGAGGGCGGACACCGACAAGCAACTCGCCCTCCTCGACGAGCAGATCTCCGAAGCGTATGCCCGACTGGCCTCGACGCAGCAGGCACAGGCGGAGGATGCGAACTTCGTGCAGAACTCGATCCTCGGCCCGCTGAACGAGAAGCGGGGCGCGGTCATCGACCGCATCAAAACCGGCTTCAAGGACGCGGGCGCCGAGGCGCCGAATTCCCTCGACGGTCTCGCCTCTTGCACCGCGATCCCCGCCGACCAGGCCCAGAACAACGCGGGTGGCCAGAGCGACAACGGCCAGCAGCAGAACAACAACGGCAATCAGAACAACGGGCAGCAGGGCGGCAACGCGAACGGCGTCAGCAGTCCCGTCGCCGCGGACTTCGTGGACATCACGACGGTTCAGCCGAACGTGCAGCAGAAGCCGCGCAGCGGCGGCGACGCCTCGACCGGCACGTTCACCAGTTCGTGTGGTGTGAACGCCAACAAGAAGTTCAACACCGACAACGTGATCGTGGCGCCCGGTGTCGCCAACGGCGCCCACCACCTGCACGACTACGTCGGCAACCAGTCGAACGACGCGTTCGCCAGCAACGACGATCTCGCCAACGCCTCGACCACGTGCCAGAACCAGGGCGACAAGTCCACGTACTACTGGCCGGTGGTCCGGCTGCAGGACGGTACGCAGGAGTTCGACGCCGACAAGAACGGTGGCGGCCTGGAGGGCAACGTCGGGAAGGTCCTGCAGGCAAAGCAGGCGCAGATCGAGTTCATCGGCAACCCGCAGAGCAAGGTCGTCGAGATGCCGACGTTCCTGCGCATCATCACCGGCGACGCGAAGGCGTTCATCAACGGCACCGCGAACGCCAACGCCCACTGGAGCTGCACCGGCTTCGAGGACAAGGTGCAGTTGACGGACAAGTATCCGATCTGTCCCCAGAGCAGCAGCGTGGTGCGGACGTTCGCCTTCCAGAGCTGCTGGGACGGTCAGAACATCGACAGCGCCAACCACCGTGCGCACGTTGCCTTCACCGACGCCGACGGCAACTGCTCAGGCGGCTTCAAGGCGATTCCGCAGCTGACCATGCGGCTGGTCTACGACGTTCCGGCGCCGACCATCGAGAACGGCCAAGTGAAGAACCCGTACGCCGTGGACGGGTTCCCCGAGCAGCTGCACAAGGCGATCACCGACCACGACGACTTCATCAACGTCTTCGACGCGTCCCTCATGCGGGAGATGGTGGACTGCATCAACTCCGGCCGACAGTGCGGCGACGGTGCCGGCGGTGGCGACGACGGTGACGGTGACGGTGCGGGCAACGGTGGCGGTGGCGGTGGCGGTTCTGCCACAGCTGAGCCGTCGCAGGACGAGCCGACGCCGAGTCCTGACGCCTCGTCCGGTGGCGACGAAGCGACGGACCCCGGCACCCCCGCGGGCACCCAGACTCCGCCGCCCCCGACCAGTACGCGCGGCACCGAACCGACAGGCGGCGGCTCGGCCACCGGCGACGGTGGCGTGGTACCCAAGGCGGACACGAAGCCCTCGGCCGCAGGAAGCGACGCGGCCGCCGCACCGCAGGGTGGCACGGACGACGACCACAGCAGCGAAGCGACCCACCGCGGGCAGACGCCGGCCGCGGGCGTAGACGCTCCGTCCGCGCAGGCGACGGCGCAGTCCACGTCGCAGGCGCAGACCGAACCGCAAGCGGTCACGGGCGATCTGGCCGACACCGGCACGAATCTGTGGCCGGCTGCGGCCGGAGGGATTCTCGTGATCGCGGGCTTGGTGCTCCTGCGCCGTATCAGGCGCGGCTCTGTGTGACCCATTGGCGGGTGGCCGGCCGCCACCCGCTGGATGGGCACTGGCTCGGGAGAGCTCATGCACTGATCCGCTCCGAGGCACAGGCCGGGTCTCCCCCGCGGCATGACCGTCAGGTCGTGATCGAACTGCATGAAGTTCCAGAGCTCGCCTGGGAGACGGGGAACAGCGCGCTCAGGGGAGGCAGCCGACGGCTTGCCTCCTCGTCGCGACGCCCGTCCCACCACTCCCCAGCCGGATCCCTGTGCTCGCGATCCTCTCTGGTCCGTTCCCCGCATCGTCCGCTTCAGGTGAGTGGCGGTGCCAGGGTTGCGGGGGTGGGCCCGTCGGGGCGGACGGTGATGCCGTACACCGCCTTCGTCGGGGTGGAGTGGAAGGCCACGCTGTGGACCGGCAGCAGGTGTTCGAGAAGGACCGTCGATTCACGGAGCGCGAATTGCAGACCGAGGCAGGCGCGGGGACCGATACCGAAGGGGAAATAGGCACCTGGGTGGGTGGGCCGGCCGGCCGGGGTGATGAAGCGCCGGGGGTCGAATTGCTCTGGGTCTGGCAACAGTTCGGGATCGCGGTGCGTGAGGTACGGGCAGACCAAGATGTCGGTGCCCGCCTCGACGGCGTAACCGGCAAGCATGTCGTCCTCGGTGGCGTGGCGGGGCAGGATCCAGGCGGACGGGTAGAGCCGGAGCGTCTCGTGGACCAGGGCCTGGATGGCCTGGCGGCGTTGCGCTGAGCCTTCGTCGCCGGCGGCGAGAGCTTGTTCGCGTGCGGCGGGGTTCCGGTCGAGGAGCAGGTAGAGCCAGGTCAGGGTGGTGGCGGTGGTCTCGTGCCCGGCCACGAGCAACGTGACCAGCTCGTCGCGGATCAGCCGGTCGGTGTACTCGGGGCGCTCGGTGGCGGCGTCGATCAGGACGTGCAGCAGGCCGGGGCCGTCGGGGCCGGCCGCCCCGTTGCGGGCGGCCTCGATGGCGTGCTGGGCAACCGCATCGATCCGGGCGAGATCGGCGGCAACGGCGTCCTGGGCGTCGGTGACATCAGCGGGCAGAGTCGGAAGGGCGGCCGCCACGGCTGCCACGGCCGCCAATTCGCGCTCGGTCTCTTCGTGGAGAGGGTGCCCGGTAAGGGAACGCCAGATGGCGTCCAGGGCGAAGCGGCGCATCTCCCGCCCGACATCGAGGGCCTGCCCGGTACGGGCGTACCCGTCCCAGCGCCCGGCGGTGGTCCGGGCAGCCTCGGTGATCCGCTGTTCGTAGCGGCGCATGCCGGTACCGGTGAACTGGGACTGCAACAAGCGGCGTTGCCGCTTCCACGCCGTACCCGTGGCGGCGAGGACGCCGTCGCCGATCAGCACACGGGCACGGTGTGAGCGCTTGACGTACCGCTCCGGGTGCCGGGCGAGTACGTGCTGGACCGCCCGCGGGTCGGTGACGAGAACGGTGGGGGCCGGCCCGAGGCGGAACGCGGCGATGCCGCCGACCCGCTCGCGCACCTGGGACAGCAGCTCAACCAGTTCGCCTCCCCCTGATCGCCACCGCTCCACGACTCCAGGCTCGGCTTCGGGAACCGGCCGCCCCGTTCCGGGAACGTACGGAGGGGAGCCGAGACTGGCTTCGGTGTCCATGTTTCCTCTCCTGGTCAACCGCTGGGCTTGGCCGTAACGGAGCTCTGGCACCACGGACTGTACGGGAGCAGGAACATCCGGTGACAGCCCGCCTCGGCGCGGGAACTGTCCGGGTATGGCTCCAACGGCGGGCGTACCCTTTCCACTTGGTCTCCTTGCACTGCTCCTGGGGCCTGTCCGGAGCTCTGGTCACGTGGCAGGAAAAAGGGTTGGGCGGGATAGGGGAAAAGGGTTGGGCGGGATGATGTTCGCGCTGGTAGCTTGCAGACGACCGAGACACCGCCCGAGGAGGTGAGACCCATGAACGCTGTATTCGTGTGGGTGCTCCCCCAGTTCGTCACGGTCGGGCGATTGACGTAGATGTCGCCGGGAGCGCCGCAACAACAAGGCACTCCCGAAAGGCAACAACCTATGCATTCTGTGCAGTTCACTGCGGAGACATCGTCGAACGGTGTCGTCGAACGCGACTTCACCGTGGGCGACATCCCCGGAGTCCTCTGGTCGCCCGCATCCGGCGCCGATCGCGCGCCCCTGGTGCTGATGGGCCACGGCGGCGGCACGCACAAAAAGGCACCGGCGATGACGGGCCGTGCACACCTCCTCGTGACCGGCTGCGGCTTCCACGTCGCCTGCATCGACGCGCCCGGGCACGGCGGCCGGCCGCGCACGGCGCACGACGAGCAGGAGATCGCCGTGATGCAGCGGGCGATGGCGGCGGGAGAGCCGGTCGGCCCGATCGTCGTCCGCTACAACGCCCACCTGGCAGAGCGCGCCGTGCCCGAGTGGCAGGCGACCCTGGACGCCCTCCAGGAACTGCCGGAGATCGGCACCGAAGGGCCGGTCGGCTACTTCGGCCTGAACATGGGCACAGCTATCGGAGTGCCGTTCACGGCGATCGAACCCAGGATCACCGCCGCGGTCTTCGGTCTCTTCTGGCCCGATCCCCTGGCCGAAACGGCGAAGCGGATCACCATCCCCATCCAGTTCGCGCTCCAGTGGGACGACGAGCACATCCCGCGCCAGTCCGGTCTCGCGCTGTTCGACGCCTTCGCCTCGAAGGACAAGACGTTGCACGCCAACGCGGGCCGGCACAAGGAACTGCCCAGGTTCGAGGCCGACAGCGCGGTCCGGTTCTTCGCCCGGCACCTCGGCCGAGCGGTCGCCGCGCCGGCCTGACGTGAGCGGTAGCGGCGTCCGGCCTGCCAGCCGGACGCCGCTACCGCGGCCCGGGTCGAGGCCGCGCATCCACCTGACGGATCCACGCAACTGAAGCCCCGCCAGGCCACCGTCTTCATCGCTGCCATCAACGAAGGGTTGTGATCGGCCGTGTTGTGGAGCAATCGTCAAGAGTTGTGGTTTCGGGCTCACGGGTGGATCCGGTGATCTCGGCTGCTGCGACTCCTGTTTCCTCGCGCACGTCCGAGTCGGGGTGGTTGAGGAACGGCTCGATCAGCGGGCTGGCCTGCGAATCGCGCGTGGCGCCGAGGATGTGGATCGTGTGAGAGAGGGGTTCGCTTCCCATCGTCGGCATGGCCACAGCCGGCGGTTCGACCAGGTTCAAAGGCAGGCGGTGGTGGTTGAACGCCTCGCCGATCGAGTGCAGGACGGACTCGCGCACCTTGGTCACCGGTTCGTCAACGCCATAGCAGGAGTTGGCTTTAGGCGCCGGGAAGCTCGCCCGGCGCCACTACTCGCCGTGGGTGGAGTCGGTCTCCCAGAAGTCGGGTTTGCCCTGCGACATGGGGGGGCCTGGGATGTGTGACTTGCACCGGCTATCAGTGCAGGTCACAGGGTATGCGGGTCACCTGCTGGTATCCAGCCTGAGGGCGAGGTCGTGGGCGGTGGCGCTGGTGAGGTCCCCGACGAAGGCCCCCACAATTTCGAGACGGCCGCCGGTGATCGAGGAGGTCACGTAGGGGTTGCCCCAGAGCTTGCCGTCGATGACGATGGCGAATCCGTTGCGCGGGGACGGGGCCGCGGCGATGGAGCCGGTGAGGGCGGCGAAACGGGTCCGGTCGGCGGAGCTGAGGGTCACCTCGACCTGCCAGGTGCCGTCGATGCTGCTTTTCTCAGCCTTCGCGGAGGTGACACGGACGTCGGCCATGCCCCTGGCCCGGTCGGCGCGGATGCAGAACGCCGGGTGGGCCGCGCTCGCGTGCACGGTGTAGCCGCCGCTGCCAGGGGTGCAGGCGTGCTCCGTGGACGAGGTGACCGGCAGGATGGAGATCAGGGCCACCTTCTCGGTGTTCCCAGTGCCCCCTGCGGCGGGCTGAACTACCTGCGCATGCTGGGTCGCGCCGTCCGCGACGGCCACCCAGGCGGTGGCGACCACGGCGGCGGCGGCGATGCCGACCGCAGCGCGGGCCAGCCGCTGCCGCCGCCGGGCGACCTGCAATGCGCCGTCGGCCAGGCCGACCAGATAGGGACCGGCGGCATTACCGCCGCTCTCCCGGACCTGGGCGTGCAAGGCATCGTGCAGCAACGTTTCGTGCAGCAGGTGTTCGGTCGAGTCGTTCATGCGATGACGCTTCTTCCTGAGGCAGTGGAGGAGGAGGCCGACGGCCCTGCCTCGGCCAAGGTGGTGCGGAGGGAGGCGAGGGCCTTGTGGGTCTGGCTGCGGACCGTCCCCTGGGCGACGCCCAGAATCGCGGCGATCTCGGTATCCGGCCTGTCCTCGAAGTAGCGCAGAACAATCACCGCGCGCTGGCGCTTGGGCAGCCGCCGCAGCGCGGCCATGATGTCCTGCCGCTGGACCACGGTGTCGGCCCAGTCGGCGACCTGCGCGGACGGCTGGTCCGGCAGGGTGTCGGTGACCGTCTCCCGTCCCCAGCTGAGTAGTCGGAAGCGGTCCACCTGGGCGTGGTAAATCGCCCGGCGCACATAGATCTCCGGCTGCTGCCGGTCGCGCAGCTGCGACCAACGCCGAGCGGTGGAGGCAAGCGCGGTCTGGAGCAGGTCACGGCCCTGCTCCCAGTCCCCGGTCAGCAGGTAGGCCGTGTGCAGCAGCGATCTCGACCGCGCCGCCACGAACTCGCGGAACTGGCGTTCCTCGTCGGCGTTCAATGCGCCCTCCCTCGTTCCCCGGTAAAGACGGGCACGGAAGGGGGTTCGACTGCCCTGCCGGTCAGACTTTCTCGACCACGACGCTGCCAGGCTCCTCGCGCGGAGCGTCGTGGCGGTTCATGCGGCCTGGTCCTGTCGCTCGACCAGGACACCGTTCTCGAACCTGGCGCCTGTCCGGACCAGCGGCACCAGGATCGGCGTGGGCGCGGTCCTCGGCGTTGTAGATCTCCTGCATGGCCTTGATCGCACCGGGCTACGCGGACTTCGGCAGGGCGTTCGAGACATTGCGGGCCTTGTGAACCCAGCAGCTCTGATGCCTCGCGGCGGGGAGCACCTCGGCCAAGGCCTTCCACAATCCCATCGCGCCGTCGCCGACGACCAGTTCGGGGTCGCGCATGCCGCGTCGGCGGCAGTCGCGCAGCAGGTCGGCCCACGACTCGGTGGACTCGCGCAGCCCCTCGGCCGACGCGATCAACTCTTTGGTGCCGCCCAGGCGGACGCCAAGCAGGACCAGCACGCACGAGTGTGCCTGGCCAAGCCGCACCTTGGAATGCACCCCGGCCGCCCACACGTAGACAAAGTCGCGGTCGGACAGGTCCCGGTCGCAGAAGGCGCCGCGGTCGTCCTGCCACTGCTTCGTCAGCCGGGTCACCGTCGCGTGGGACAGCCCGGCCGCGCTGCCAAGGAAGTGCTCCAACGCCGGGACGAAGTCGCCGCTGCACAGCCCGTGCAGGGAGAGCAGCGGCAGTACCTCGGAAACCTTCGGCGATGTGCGGCACCACGGCGGCACGATCTTCGGTGACTACGCTGAGCACGGGCGTGCCCTCCCAACCCGCGCTGTGAACGCGGGCCAACTCGGCGACCATCACAGGATCAATCGGGAAGGTACGCCCTCCGCGTGCCTCCCGGGCCGATCCACGGGTCTTGAGCATGGCTCCGTGTTGTGGCGGCGCATGGGCTTCCTCGAAGCGAAGCGTTCTGCTGTCGGCCAAGACTGTCGCGGCTCCGATGACACGGGCGACAGGATCGTCACATGCAGCCGACCTTCGTTCTCGTGCACAGTCCGTCCGTAGGACCCTCGACCTGGCACCCGGTGGCCGAACACCTGACGGCGGCGGGACACCGCGTACGGGTGCCGTCCCTGCTGCACATAGGCGCCGGTGCTCCGCCCTTCTGGCCCCGCATCGTCGATGCCGTCCGCGACGACCTCCGGCAGGTCCCGGCCGGCACCCCCGTCACGTTGGTGGCCCACAGCAACGCAGGCTTGTTCCTCCCGGCGATTCGCTCGGGCCTCGACCATCCGGTGACCAGCTCGGTCTTCGTCGACGCCGCGCTGCCGGCCCGGATCGGACCAACCCCTGTCGCCTCACCCGAGTTGCTGGCGTTCCTCGGCCCGATGGCTGTGAACGGCAGACTGCCACGCTGGACCGACTGGTGGGACGAGGCAGACGTCGCGCCCATGTTCTCTGATCCGATGGTGCGACAGACAGTCATTGAGGAGCAGCCCACCCTGCCGCTGTCCTACTACGAGCAGCACATTCCGGTCCCCGACGGATGGGACGACCATCCCTGCTCCTACCTGCTGTTCGGCCCTCCGTATGACGACTTCTCCGCCGAAGCGCGCGAACGCGGCTGGCGTGTGGCACACCTGCCCGGCGCGCACCTCCATCAGATCATCGATCCTGCCGGCACAGCCCGGCATCTCGTCGAACTCGCCACTGCGACTTGATCCACTTCCGATACGCGCCCCAACAGCAAAGCGGCGAGAATGCGATTCTTCTAATCCGGTAACCATCATTGCGGCTCCGCCGGGAAGTGTCCTAGCGTGGTATCAGAGGTACCCGCGCCGGCTGGTCCCGGACCATCCGGGTGTCCCCCGGCAAGTACTCACAGCCTCCTGACGAGGAACCGTGCCTCGCCCGAGGCCGCCGACCGGATCGTCTCGACCAGCTCGGCGAATGCCGTGGCGCCGACAACCTTTGTCGCATTGACGTCTGCATCTGCGCCGCGATTGTTGGAATGGTTTGCCGGCCGATGGCAACCATCCCTGCCTGGGCGGCCACTTGGGTCTGACATCCCGAGACCTTCCCGAAGGATCCACCTCATGAGACCGCCCCGTACGACCCACCGCCTGCGCAAACGCCTCATGCGCCCGATCCCTGTCGCGGTCGCCGCCACACTCGTGGCGGCGACCGGTGCTCTGGTGCCCATGCTGGCGAACGGCGCTGAGTCCAGTTGCAAGGTGGACTACCGCGTGACCGGCGAGTGGGCCGATGGCTTCCAGGGGGCCGTCGAGATCGCCAACTCCGGTAAGCCGCTCACCCGTTGGAAGCTCACCTTCGAACTCGCCGGCGGCGAGAAGATCACCCAGGGCTGGAACGGGTCCTGGACCCAGTCCGGTACGACCGTCACGGTGAAGAACGTGAGCTGGAACGGCTCGCTGGCCACCGGAGGCACGGTCTCCACCGGCTTCGTGGGATCGCGGTCCGGCGCCACCTCGGTGCCCGGGTCGTTCAAGCTCAATGGCAAGGCCTGCGACTCCGGCGTGGACTCGAGCCCAAGTGCCGGTTCGACCGTCGCCCCCAGTTTCAGTGAGTCCAGCTCCCCCACGGCCACCCCGACCGCCGCGGCCACGCCGTCGGTGACCGCCACCCCCAAGGCCAGTACTACGGCCACCGCCACCGCCACCGCCGCCCCCTCCGCGGCGGCCACGGCGACGGCGACGAGCGCGGCCGAGTGGAACCCGCCGTCCGGCCTCGTCACGCCGCTCGGCCAGGTCTGGGACCACATGGCGTCGACGTACCCCGACATCTACGGCTTCAAGAATTACGGCTTCGACCAGATCATGGCCAACAAGGGCAGCATCAACTACTGCGTCCGCTGGGACTCCGACAACCCGGTCACCGCCACCCTCCGCGACCGGATCGAGTCGACCCTGCAGAAGCAGTTCGGGAAGTGGATGGCCGCCCTCACCGAGGACGGCAAGGGCTACAACCAATGGCCGTACGCCAAGGTCTCGGTCAGGGTCGTCGGCTGGGCCGTCAAGGACCGCTCCACCCTGAAGTGGACCGACGACTCCGTCGACATCTACGCCGGCAACCTCGACGAGGGAGGCGCCCCCCAATGTGCCCCGCCCTGCGGCCGGTTCTTCCACCAGGACGGCGACTACTCCCAGTGCCCCGGCAAGGAAGAGCACCACTACGACCAGTCCCTCTGGCTCACCAAGGGGATGGGCTTCGGCGGCGCCGGCGGTGACTGGGGCCAGCGCGTCGACCAGGAGTATTTCACGGACGCCCTGGACGAGGAGAACCTGCACATCTATCTCCACGAGGTCGGCCACACCTTCGGCCTGGACGACTTCTACGACTGGACCCCGACAGGCGTCGGCGGCTTCATCATGAACGCAGGCAGCGCGACGGAGATCACCGAGTTCGACAAGTGGATGGTCCGCGACTTCTGGCGCCACATCAAGAGTCGTTACGGATACTGATCCACCCCCGTCCTCCGGGAGTGTGAGGGGTGGTGGTACGGGATTCGGACCCCGGACCGCCACCCCTGACGCGTGGGAGTCGGCCGCACCGAACAGCGGCCGGTGGTGCAGGCACAGTTGCTCTGCGACTGCACCTGCGACTGGAGTGCGCCTGTCGAACACCACCACCGGCGTGCCGAGCCCCCGGCGACAAGCGGCAGACGCTGGCCGAACTCGGGCTGGACTGGACTGGACGGAAACCGTGACGCCGTCACGTGCCTCAGTACGGGCCCCGATCCGGGTGGCTTCCGACGGAACCGCCCCCGGCACGAGCCGCTGCACAGCCGTCCCACGCCCGTACGGCAGGATGGGGCCATGAGCGTAGTCAAGATCAACGTACTGACCGTCCCCGCCGAGCAGCGAGAGACGCTGGAGAAGCGCTTCGCCTCTCGCGCCCATGCCGTGGAGAACTCCGACGGGTTCGAGTGGTTCGAACTCCTCCGCCCCGTCGAAGGCACCGACAGCTATCTCGTCTACACACGGTGGCGTGACGAGGAATCCTTCCAAGCGTGGATGGAAGGCCCCATGAAGGCAGCCCACCAGGGCGGTGACACGGCCGGCGGCGAACGTCCCAAGCCGGCCGCGAGCGGGTCCACACTGTGGTCCTTCGAGGTCGTGCAGCAGGCGGCGCCGACAAGCGCGTAGGGCGAATCTCGGGTCCGACGAGCCTAGGTCGGGCCATCAGATGATGCGTTCCGTAGGGGAACAGGGTGTCGCCCGCGAAGGCCTTTCCGTCGACCGGGTCGCTGACACCTCGTCGCTCCATGGTCCCGAGCGACACGACGCATGATCGACCCGGATCACGCGCCCACCTCCTCCGCCTCCTACCCTGGGGGGGCAACCATTCGAATCCAGAGGAGCAGAGCAATGAGCGACAACGTCTTTTTTGAGGTGTCCGCCAACGGCGAGCTGATCGGCCGTATCGAGTTCAAGCTGTTCGACGACGTCGTCCCGAAGACCGCGCAGAACTTCCGCGAACTGGCCACCGGCGTGCACGGCTACGGTTACAAGGGCTCGCCGTTCCACCGGGTCATCCCGAACTTCATGCTCCAGGGCGGCGACTTCACCAAGCAGAACGGCACGGGCGGCAAGAGCATCTACGGCGAGAAGTTCGCCGACGAGAACTTCCAGCTCAAGCACACCAAGCCGGGCCTGCTGTCCATGGCCAACGCGGGCCCGAACACCAACGGTTCGCAGTTCTTCATCACCACCATCGTCACCGACTGGCTGGACGGCAAGCACGTCGTCTTCGGTGAGGTAGTCGAGGGCATGGACGTCGTGAAGGCGATCGAGGGGCTCGGCAGCGGTTCCGGGACCACCTCCAAGAAGATCGTCATCTCGGACTGCGGCACCGTCTGAGGGGCCTGACGGCCCAGGATTTGTCCGGCCGACCATGTGCCTGCCCCCTGTCCGGGTCGTTGATGTGGACAGGGGGCTTCAACGCGCATGGTGGCCAGTGACGGGACCACCGGCAGGTGATCGACGGGATATTGCACCGGGTTCAGACCCGTGTGCAGTGGCGTGACCTGCCTGAACGGTTCGGGCCGTAGAAGACCGTAGCGGTGATGCGTCGAGATGCGCGGTTCGACGTGACGCTCACCGCTGCGGTGCGGTGTTGACGGTGACGGCGGGTGGATCACCAGGTCGTGGCGACTGAGCGGAGGGCGGTCCAGGTGTCGCTCTCGCGGGCGTAGTCCATGGCCAGTTGCAGTGGCCACGCCGCGTGCGCGCCGTAGACGGTCGCGTCGGTGACGATACGGCCGACGAGGTGGGCGGTGTCGCCGTCGACGCCGACGGTCACGCTCTTCTCATCGACCTTGTGGTAGACGAACCTCCCGGCTCGCATCTGTGACAGCCACTCGGCCTTCGGCTGCTGGTACCCGGTGATGTGGGTCAGGGTGAAGCCGTCGTCGAGCAGGTCGTCGAGAGTGTCGGTGTCGCCGTCTGCCATCGCTTGCAGGTGGGCGCGGTAGGCCTCGATGGCCTGATCTCGGGGGCTCTGGTCGGGTGATGTGGGCACGGTGGCTCCTGTCGTAGTGATGGTTGTCGGCCCTGTCCGGTGAGGTGGCCGTATCAAGTGGCTTGTCCGCGCACTCTTCGCCGCAGCTCCGCGTACCACCAGGTCTCTGCTGCCGCCACAGCGGCCAGGATCACGTCGACCCCAGCCAGCGCGGCGACCGGTGGCAGCCTGGAAGCCGCCGGCACTGCCGCGAGCAGGAGGCACAGTGCCGCCAGGCGGAATCCGCCCCACGCCCTCAGCATGATCCGGCCGAACAGCAGGAGTCCGGCCACGTACAGGGCCGCGCCGCCGCACAGGGCCCAGGCGTAGAAGTCGCCGAGCGCCTCGCCGTCGTCCGCGTGGGCGACGACGCCCTCCACGCCCAGGGCGGTCAGGACGACACCGGCGGTGATGGGGAAGTGGGCGTAGCCGTAGGCGTTGACCGCCAGGCTGAGGCGGGCCGGGCCGTGAGTCTTGCCCAGTTGGCGTTTGCCGATCAGGGTCGCCAGGTCGAAGTACAGCCACCACAAGCCCGTGGCAACGGCGACGCCCAGTACCGCGGCGGTGAGCTGCGGCGGTTGCCGACGCGCCGCTCGGTGCCGATGCCTGCTTCGCGGGCTGGTCCTGCCCGAGCAGGTCGAGGAGGATCATCGCGTCGTACTCAGGGGTGCCCGGTTCGGCGTAGTACGTGATCAGGCGGTGGCTGGGAGTGCCTTCCAGTTCCATGGACTCGTAGCCGAGGGTGAGGTCGGTGGCGTCGGGATCGGTGCCGCCAGGGTGCGATGGGGCCCCCAGCGGCAGTCTCACCCCGGGCCGCACGGTCCGGCTCGGCGCCGCCGGGGGCTCCGGCACGGTGCGGGCGCGCCCCGGAGCCGACTGTGAGACCGGCCTCGGCGGGGGGTCACCCCGGCCCGGCGGGCGCGTAGGAAGCGCCCCAGCTCGGTACCCCTGCCGGACTGGTGCTCACGTGTCATGTCTTCGAGTGTGCGGGCACCATTGACCTGCGCGGTAGGCGCGAAGGGGGCCGTGTCGCACCCCGGAACCGCGCTCCCCGGCACAACTCGGTCTGCCACGCGCAGGCCATCGCGGGCAGCGCTGAGGGCGGTGCCCACCCCACTCTCGGCTTCGCTCGAGCGGGGGGGGACCCCCATCGCGCTCCGCACCGGAGCCAACGCCGACAACGAGGAAGGCGTACGGGCCGGGCCGTCCACCGCGGTCTAGGGCTCGCTGGAGCGGCTCGGCACCGACGACGTCGACCTGTACCCACCGTCAACCGTCACCAGGCCGAGCCCACTGTGAAGGGTCTCTAGACCCAATGCCGTTGCGTTAGCTTGCGGGCGTACGCTGAAGTTCAGTGGTCCCGGGGGTGGTTCGGGTGGCTGCAAGCGTCTCTGAGTTATCGGGTTTAGGCCTGCTGACCTGGGTCTATCCGCCAGGTCTGGTGGATCGGGTGGTGGCTGCCTGTGGTCGTGTGGAGCAACGCAAGCGCCTGCTCCCGGCCCGGCTGGTGGTGTATTTCGTGCTGGGGCTGGCCCTGTTCTCGCCCGCTCCGTATCTGGACGTGATGCGGCATCTGGTCGAGGGACTGCGCGGTCTGCGCCTGCTGGGCACCTGGCATGTCCCGGCGAAGTCGTCGCTGTTTCGGGCCCGGCAGCGGCTGGGCCCGGAACCACTGCGGGTGCTGTTCACCACGACCGCGAAACCGATGGGCACCGAAGCCACCCCGGGCGCCTTCTGGCGCGGACTGCGGCTGCTGGCGGTGGACGGGACCTGCTGGGACGTCGCCGACAGCCCGGCCAATGAGGCTGCCTTCGCACGCCCCGGAAACACCCGCGGCCACGACAAAAGCGCCTTTCCCCAGGTGCGGATGGCCTGCCTGGTGGAGGTCGGCACGCACCTCGTACTGGACGCCGAACTCGCCGGCTGCCGCACCGGGGAAGTGACCTTGGTGAGCCGTCTGCCCCGTTCCTGCGGCCCCGGGCAACTGGTCCTGGCCGACCGCGAGTTCCTCGGTGTGCCGTTGTGGCGGTCCTTCACCGCCACCGGCGCTCAGCTGCTGTGGCGGGTGCCCGCCAACCGGGTCCTGCCCGTCGAGCGGCAGTTGCGGGACGGGTCCTGGCTTTCGCGCATCCACGCCCACACCGATCCGGCCCACACCGACCCGGTCACCGTGCGGGTAATGGCCTACCGGCTGAACGGCACCGGCCATGCTGCCGAGGGCTACCGGCTGGTGACCAGTCTGCTCGACGCCCGCCGCTATCCCGCCCGCCAGCTGGCCGCGCTCTACCAGGAGCGCTGGGAAGTAGAGAGCGTCTTCGCCGAGATCAAGACCCATCAACGCGGAGCCCACGTCGTCCTCAGCAGCAAAACCCCCGACGGCGCCCTGCAGCAGATCTGGGCACACCTGCTGGTCCACCACGCCCTGCGCGAACTGATGGTGAGAACGGCCGCGACCCGGGGCCTGGACCCCGACCGGATTTCCTTCACCGAAACTCTGCGCTCCGCCCGACGCAGTGTGACCGTCACGCCGGGCAGTTTTTCCCCCTGACCTCCTGGTCAGAACGCTCGTCCTGCTCCAGCACGACCTACTCGAACGACTCCTGCCGGCCAGACGCCTGCGCAGCCAGCCCCGCGTCATCAAACGCAAGATGTCCAACTACCGGCTCAAACGGGCCGAACACCACACCTGGCCCCAACCCACCCGAACCGGCACCCGAGCAATCACCATTCAACGACCCCAACCCGCAAACCCGTAACGCAACGGCATTGTCTCTAGACCACTGAGCTCAGCGGAGTCGCCGGGACCTCGGGAGCGTGAGGGTAGGCGGCTGACCGGTGCTGGAAAGAGAGGATCTTCGGGTTCTGGACGACGCCGTCGCGGATCTCGATGGCCTTTCTGACCGTGACGTCGGTGTCCCATGCCGCGGGGCCGCTCATGACCTTGCGCAGGTAGGGAAGGAGCGCCTCGCTGATTTCCCAAGTGGCGGAGTTCCACAGGTGGGACGGGCTGTGATCCACCGCGTAGTAGTGGCAGCCCGACCCCACCGCGGGCATGGGCTCGCCGAAGGTGGTCGGGCGGGCCCATTCGAAGCCCATGCCCTCGTCGCAGGCGACGTCGATGAAGAAGGTCCCCGGCCGGAACAGGGCGAGTTCCTCGTCGGTGACGAACATGAGCGGCGCGTCGGTGTCCTGCAGGACGCAGTTGACGATGATGTCGAACCCGGCCAGGTACTCCGCCAGCGGCATGGAACCGGCCGCGGTGACTGCACGCAGGCGCGTCGGATCGTCCTCCTGCTCCTCGAAGTGGGCCATCACGACCGAGGGCATCGGCGAGGCCACCGCTGCGGCGGCGCGCTGGGTGAGCACCGTGACGTCGGTGACCCCCATGGCGCCCAGGCCCGTGACCGCTCCGCGCGCCGTGGCGCCGAAGCTGATGACCACCGCGCGCAGGCGGCGCCCGTAGCTGCCGGTCAGCCCGCCGAGTTGCAGGGCGTGCAGCACCGAGCAGTAGCCGGCGAGTTCGTTGTTCTTGTGGAAGACATGGACGCTGAAGGCGCCCGTTGACGTCCAGTGGTTCATGGCTTCCCAGGCGATCAGGGTCAGCCGTCGGTCGATGCCGATCTGGGTCATCTTCTCGTCCTGCACGCAGTGCGGCCATCCCCACAGCACCTGGCCCTCGCGCAGCTCGGCGATGTCGTCGTGCATCGGTTTGGGCAGCAGCAGGACGTCGCACTCGGCGAGGAGCTGCTCGCGGGAGCGCAGGCCGGCCACGAGTGGTCGCAGCGCGTCGTCGGCGACGCCGAACCGTTGGCCGTAGCCCTGTTCGAGGAAGATCCTCTCGCGTACGTCCGGGGCGATACGGTCGAGGTGGCGGGGGTGCAGCGGCAGCCGGAACTCGTTCTCCTTGCGGGAGGAGGCGAGTACTCCGAGACTCATCAGGCTCATGTGGGGCGGCTCATTTCCGACCGGACGCTATGTGCTCCGGCCTTGCCGTTCCCCGAGGGCGACGCCGACATGGATGACGGCGTGCGAGGTGCGCTCGGTACCGCCACCGTACTCCCGCCCCGGCCGCGGACCGCCCACCGCTCGTTTGAGCTCGAAGGATCCGCAGGTCCAGGTCTGGAGATCATTCATGGTGGGCGTTCTCGGCCTAGTGACGGTTGACGGTGTGCTCGCTGTGCATGCGCGGTTCCGCCGCACCCATCTGCACGAAGACGGCTGATCAAGACCCGGCTCAAACGGATGCCGTAGCGACCCGCAGCCGGCAGGAAAGCACCGCTGCCGATGCATTCAGTCGCTGCGCTCAGTCGTCGTGCTCGCCCGCAGCGGCCGGGTCGATGTCATCACCGACGGAGTAGGTGTCTTTGACCTTCACTTGAGCGACACCGCGGCCTTCCGCGAAGACACCGCGCCAGTCACCGATGACGTGCAGTTCGTCGGTGCCCATCGCGCGGACGACGGTGAGGCCCTCGTCGTATGCCTTGTAGGCCTTCATCCAGAGATTGGCGAAGGCCTGGGAGCGGATGAGGTGCATCCAGTCGGGTCGGTACAACTCACGGTTGTAGTTCGACTCCCCCATCGTGGAGACGAACTTCGAGTACATCGCCTTCACGTACTCCAGCGTCACCTCGTCCTGCTCCGCGATCGCCGCGTCCCGGGCGTCTTTGAGGCTGATGCGGAACTTCTCCAGCAGGCCCTCGGTCGCTCCGGAGGTGAACGACTCGTGGATTTCGGGCGGGTCGCACAGTGCGTAGGCGGGTGAGGACAGGCGGAGCAGGAGGCGGAGGGTGGGTTCGGTGACCCACAACGGGCCGGGTTCGTCGCGGTTGCCGAGCGGGCTGGGAAGGACGGTGTCATGGTCCCAGGCCGGTGGGGTGATGAGGTGGACCCCGGCGCGGCGGCGGTCGTGGGTGGGGTCGGTGGAGTGTTCCAGCTGGCCGATGGGCAGGTGGGTCTTGAGTGCGGACAGGTAGGCGCCGTTGATGTCGAGTGCGGTCACCTCGTGGCGTCCGGAGGGGAGTTCGGGGCGGGTCCATTTCGGACGGGCCTCCCAGATCCGGTCGGCGCCGCGGGCGGTCTGTTTGCGCAGGATCTCCGGGATCCAGGGGTGGGCGACGATGTCGTAGCGGCCGCCCTTGCGGGTCTCGTCCAGCAGCGCCATCGCGTCCGGGATCGCCCGCTTCACCAGCGCCGCGGTCGCTTCCTCGACATCGCCGGCGTGCTGGGCGAGCGCGGCCACGACGGCCTCACCGATCAAGTCGGGAGTGTCGGAGGCGGCCTGGATGCGGCGTCCGACGGGGACGATTTTCACCTGCTTGCGCAGACCGGAGCCTTCCGGCTTCACGTGCGTGCGCGGACCCGGGCTTTCCGAATCGCCCTCACGCAGGGCCGGTTGGGACGGTCGCGGCGCCTGTGCGGGCTCTGCCGTGCCGCAGTCGGCGGGGTCCAGGTGCTGCGGGAAGCCGGCGACCTGGTCGTAGGCCGGACTGCCGCACAGCACGCAGGGCCGGGGCTCCGCGAGGGTCTCCACCTCGTCCGCGATGCCGTCGGCCGCCGCGGCCTCGGCTTCACCCTCGTCTTCGCCGGCATCGGAGCCGACGTCCGCGCCCTCGACCGCGACAACGACCGCTTCCGGGGCCAGGTCCTGGGCCTGGGCCTGGGCCTGCAGTTTGGCGTGTGCGCTCTCAAGGAAGTACGCGTACTTTTCCCGGACCTCGCCGCCCGGGTCCCGGCCCGACTCCCAGCCACCCACCGTGGAAGGGCTCACCCCGAGAGCCTGTGCCACCTGCGTGCGCGACAGGTTCAACTCCTCGCGCAGCCCTCGTCGTACCTCGACGGGCGGCAGCGGAACCTCCTGCTTGGCGGCTGCCAACAACGCGTCGATCGCGTCGAAGTTCGTCATCGGGCGACCCCCTCCTGCACAACCGAGCCATCGCCAGGGCCACGCCGGCCGAGCGCGCGGCGCCGGAGGTCCGGCAGGGATTCGGAGGCCCGGGTCGGCCCGGCCATCAGGTCCAGCACATCGATACCGAAGTGTTCGGCGACCGCCTCGCAGTCGTCCAGGCTCCATGCGGCCGCACCGGACTGACGGCGGCTCACCTGGCCCTGACTCACCCCCAGAGCGGCAGCGAGATCGGTCTGCGACTCGCCCGTGGCGTGCATGAGCGCCGCCACCGCCGAACGGACCCGGTCGGCCAGAGACATCCCCATGCCACCGAACCTACCACCCAAACCTCATGAACTATGCGAGTTGAGCATGACCCTGCGAGTTGGGCATGGCTTGATCACAGCTGCCGTGTGGACCATGCCCCATCCGGCGACACCGATGTTCGCGGGGGCGATACCTGCGGCCGGCAGGAAGAGAGGCAGGCCGACAGCCGGCACCACACTGCTCGCCCTCCCCGGGCAGGGCGAGCAGTGCCTAGGCGCAGGACGGGCACAGCCCTCGGTAGGTGACCTCGACCTCCGACACCGTGAAACCGAACCGCTCCTCCGCAGGGAGGTCGGACAGCGGATTGCCTGCCGGGTGGACGTCGCGGATGGTGCCGCAGCTGGAGCAGACTAGGTGTTGGTGCGGGTGGTGCGCGTTGGGGTCGTAGCGCTTGGCGCGGCCGTCGGTGGAGACCTCCGTGACCTCACCGAGCGACACCAGTTCGCCCAGGGCGTTGTAGACGGTCGCCCGCGAGATCTCGGGCAGCCGCTGTGCCGCGCGGGCGTGCACTTCGTCGGCCGTGAGATGCACGTGGTCGCCGTCGAGGACCTCCGCAACGACACGCCGCTGGGACGTCAACCGCCAGCCACGCGCTCGCAGCCGCTCCAGCAGGTCACTCATATCGGTTCACCTATTCAGGTTCGGTGGGATACCGGAAGTTTACCTATGGACATCCGGGTTCCGATTGGATATGGGTTTGGCGCGCTTCTTGACTTGGACTCTGTCCATCGTAGGATCAGTTCTGGCGATAGCCAAGGGACAGGAAGATTCCAGTACGGCAGGAGACAGAGACGTGACGGGACCACCGCCGAGCAGTCGCGGCGGTGCCGGCCTGCGGGTGACGGCCCCGCGCGTCGCGCTGCCCGGGACCGTCCGGGACCTCCACGCGCTCACCGCGGCGGGAACCGTACGCCGCGTCGAACAGGCCGGTAGCCCGGCCCGGTTCGAGGGACGCGCCGAGGACAACCACCATCACGTCGTGTACCGGTCGTACGGTGTCGTCGCTGACGTCGACCGCGCGGCCGGCGAAGCGCCCTGCCCCACCGCGTCCGAAGACCATGGCTTCTCGACCGACGAGGCCGGGGTCTTCCACGGGGGCCCCGCGCCCCGCCCGTTCCATCGCCCGCAGTTCTTGAGCACCGTGATCCGCCTGGTCCGGAAGGATTCCCATGTCTGACAACCAAGATGCAAACGTCGTAGACGCGAACACGGAGGGCGGAGGTGGTTGCCCGGTCGCGCACGGACGCGCCCCGCACCCGACCCAGGGCGGCGGAAACCGCCAGTGGTGGCCGGAGCAGCTCAACCTGAAGATCCTCGCCAAGAACCCCGCCGTGGCCAACCCCTTCGGCGAGGAGTTCGACTACGCCGCGGCGTTCAAGACCCTTGACCTCCCGGCCGTCAAGCAGGACATCGCGGAGGTGCTGACCACCTCGCAGGACTGGTGGCCGGCGGACTTCGGCCACTACGGCCCGCTGATGATCCGCATGGCGTGGCACAGCGCGGGCACCTACCGGATCAGCGACGGCCGCGGTGGCGGCGGCGCCGGTCAGCAGCGCTTCGCCCCCCTGAACAGCTGGCCGGACAACGGCAACCTCGACAAGGCCCGCCGTCTGCTGTGGCCGGTCAAGAAGAAGTACGGCCAGAGCCTGTCGTGGGCCGACCTCATGATCCTCGCCGGCAACGTCGCCCTGGAGTCGATGGGCTTCGAGACCTTCGGCTTCGCCGGCGGCCGCGCCGACGTGTGGGAGCCCGACGAGGACGTCTACTGGGGCCCGGAGCAGGTCTGGCTCGACGACCAGCGCTACACCGGCGACCGTGAGCTGGAGGACCCGCTCGGCGCGGTCCAGATGGGCCTCATCTACGTCAACCCGGAGGGCCCGAACGGGAACCCGGACCCGATCGCCGCGGCCCGCGACATCCGTGAGACGTTCCGCCGGATGGCGATGAACGACGAGGAGACGGTCGCCCTCATCGCCGGTGGCCACACCTTCGGCAAGACCCATGGCGCGGGCGACGCCGCGCTCGTCGGTGTCGAGCCCGAGGGCGCCCCGATCGAGCAGCAGGGCCTCGGCTGGAAGAGCACCTTCGGCACCGGCAAGGGCGGCGACGCCATCACCAGTGGCCTCGAGGTGACCTGGACCGCCACCCCGACCCAGTGGGGCAACGGGTTCTTCAAGAACCTCTTCGAGTACGAGTACGAGCTCACCCAGAGCCCGGCCGGTGCGAACCAGTGGGTGGCGACGAACGCCGAGGCGATCATCCCCGACGCTCACGACGCGTCGAAGACGAAGCTCCCGACGATGCTCACCACCGACCTCTCGCTGAAGTTCGACCCGATCTACGAGCCGATCTCGCGCCGCTTCTACGAGAACCCGGACCAGTTCGCGGACGCGTTCGCCCGCGCCTGGTACAAGCTGACGCACCGCGACATGGGCCCGATCCAGCGCTACCTCGGCCCGGAGGTCCCCTCCGAGGTGCTGCTGTGGCAGGACCCGCTGCCGGCGCGCGAGGGCGCGGTCATCGACGCCGCCGACATCGCCTCCCTCAAGGAGCAGATCCTCGGCTCGGACCTGACGATCGCGCAGCTCGTCTCCGCGGCCTGGGCCTCGGCGTCCTCCTTCCGCGGCAGCGACAAGCGCGGTGGCGCAAACGGCGCCCGCATCCGCCTCGAGCCGCAGCGCGGCTGGGAGGTCAACAACCCGGACGACCTCTCGCAGGTGCTCCGTACGCTGGAGGGCATCCAGGAGTCCTTCAACGCCGGCGGCAAGCAGGTCTCCCTCGCCGACCTGATCGTGCTCGCGGGCTCCGCGGCCGTCGAGCAGGCGGCCAAGGCCGCCGGCGTCGAGGTCGAGGTGCCGTTCACGCCGGGCCGTGTGGACGCTTCGCAGGAGCAGACGGACGTCGAGTCGTTCGCCGCGCTCGAGCCGAAGGCCGACGGCTTCCGGAACTATGTCGGCAAGGGCAACCGCCTGCCGGCCGAGTTCCTGCTGACGGACAAGGCGAACCTGCTGAACCTCAGCGCGCCCGAGATGACGGTCCTCGTCGGTGGTCTGCGCGTCCTCGGCGCCAACTCCGGCCAGTCCAAGCACGGCGTCTTCACGAACCGGCCGGGCACGCTGACCAATGACTTCTTCGTCAACCTGCTCGACCTGGGTACGGAGTGGACGTCGACGTCCGCCGCGCAGGACGAGTTCGAGAGCCGCGACGCCTCCGGCGCCGTCAAGTGGACCGGCACCCGTGCCGACCTCGTCTTCGGCTCGAACTCCGAGCTGCGCGCGCTCGCGGAGGTCTACGCGAGCGATGACGCGAAGGCGAAGTTCGTGAACGACTTCGTCGCGGCGTGGGGCAAGGTCATGAAGCTGGACCGGTTCGACCTCGTCTGACACGACGGTCTGATCAGGACCCTCTGATCAGACCGTCCCATCAGGTGCTCCTGATCACGAGCGCCTGATCAGGACGCCCAGGTCGGCCCGCGCGGGCCGACCTGGGCGTCCTCAGCCCGAAGAATCCCGACACCGTCCGCCCCCACTGCGAACCGGCTCCGCTCATCCCACAGATAGCCCTAAAGCCCGATATCTCGCCATTTCTGCGGTGAGCCCTTGAACGTCCTATGCTGATCTCGGGAGGGCTCGGGCATTTGTGACGGCCGGTCCTGGGCCGGCGGGAAGCGGGCTTCCATGGCTGAGCGTTTCAAAAACTCTGGGCTGATCGGCGAGCTGTCGGCTGAATTCGCCGGCACCATGATCCTCATCCTCTTCGGTGTCGGCGTGGTGGCCCAAGTGGTCGCCGGCGGAGGACTCACGACGCCACCGGGCGGCCTTGGAAACCACGACAGCATCGCCTGGGCGTGGGGTATCGGCGTCACCATGGGTGTCTATGTCGCAGCACGGCTGAGCGGCGCCCATCTCAACCCCGCGGTGACCCTCGGCCTGGCCGCATTCAAGGGTTTCCCTTGGAAAAAGGTGGCGCCCTACATGGTGGCCCAGACGATCGGCGCGTTCGTCGCGGCCCTCATCGTGCGCTGGAACTACACCGAAGCGCTGGGGACGTACGACCCCGGTCACACCATCAAGACGCAGGGTGTCTTCTCCACGCTGCCCGCCAACGGCAACCCGAACCTGCCGGTTCACGAGTGGGGCGCGTTCCGCGACCAGGTCATCGGCACCGCCATCCTGCTGCTGATGATCCTGGCCATCACGGACCTGCTCAACACACCTCCTGGCGCCAACATGGCCCCGTTCATCATCGGCCTGGTCGTGGTGGGCATCGGCATGGCCTGGGGTACCGACGCGGGCTACGCGATCAACCCGGCACGTGACTTCGGTCCCCGGCTGGCCAGCTTCCTCACGGGCTACGGCGGAGCATGGCGAGATCAGTACGGGAACTTCTACTTCTGGGTGCCGATCATCGGTCCGCTGATCGGCGGTCTGGTCGGCGCGGGCCTGTACAAGACCTTCATCGGTCGGTTCCTGCCGACAGCGGAGCCGGAGCCTCCCGGGCGCATCGCCGTCCCCGAGGACTGACACCGACAACAGAGGCGGTAACCCATGGCTGACTTCGTAGGCGCGGTGGACCAAGGCACCACCAGTACCCGATTCATGATCTTCGACCACGCCGGCAACGAGGTGGCGAAGCACCAGCTGGAACACGCCCAGATCCTTCCGCGCTCCGGGTGGGTCGAGCACGACCCGGTGGAGATCTGGGAGCGCACCAACTCGGTGATGCAGAACGCCCTGCGGCACGGGAACGTGGCCCCGACCGACCTGGCGGCGATCGGCATCACCAACCAGCGGGAGACCACCGTGGTCTGGGACCCGCGCAACGGCCGTCCCTACTACAACGCCATCGTCTGGCAGGACACCCGCACCGACTCCATAGCCGCGGCCCTGGAACGCTCGGGCCAGGGCGACGTCATCCGCCGTAAGGCGGGCCTGCCGCCGGCGACCTACTTCTCCGGCGGCAAGATCCAGTGGATCCTGGAGAACGTCGACGGTGTCCGTGAGGCGGCGGAGCAAGGACACGCCCTCTTCGGCAACACCGACTGCTGGGTCCTGTGGAACCTGACCGGCGGCCCCGACGGCGGCATCCACGCCACCGACGTGACCAACGCCAGCCGCACCATGCTCATGGACCTGGAGACCCTCGACTGGGACGACGAGTTGCTGGGCTTCTTCGGTGTCCCCCGGGCGATGCTGCCCAAAATCAACCCCTCGTCCCACCGGGAGGCGTTCGGGGTGACCCGCACCTCCCGGCCGCTGCGCGCCGCCATCCCCATCGCCGGGGTGCTCGGCGACCAGCAGGCGGCCACCGTCGGTCAGGTCTGCTACGCGCCCGGCGAGGCCAAGAACACCTACGGCACCGGCAACTTCCTGGTGCTCAACACCGGCACGGAGCTGGTCCGCTCGCAGCACGGCCTGCTCACCACCGTGGCGTACCAGTTCGGCGACAGCCCGGCGATCTACGCGCTGGAGGGCTCCATCGCGGTCACCGGATCCGCGGTGCAGTGGCTGCGCGACCAGATGAAGGTCATCAGCGACGCGGCCGAGAGCGAGACTCTCGCCCGCACCGTCGAGGACAACGGCGGCATGTACTTCGTCCCCGCGTTCTCGGGCCTGTTCGCCCCGTACTGGCGCTCCGACGCCCGCGGCGCGATCGTCGGCCTCGCCCGGTACAACGACAACGGCCACCTGGCCCGGGCGACCCTGGAAGCCATCTGCTACCAGAGCCGCGACGTCGTCGAGGCCATGGAGCAGGACTCCGGAGTCCACCTCGACGTGCTCAAGGTCGACGGCGGTGTGACCGCCAACGACCTGTGCATGCAGATCCAGGCCGACGTTCTCGGCGTACCGGTCAGCCGTCCGGTGGTCGCCGAGACCACCGCGCTCGGCGCCGCCTACGCGGCCGGTCTGGCCACCGGCTTCTGGCAGGACACTGACGAACTGCGCACCCACTGGCAGGAGTCCAAGCGCTGGGAGCCCCAATGGTCCGAAGACCAGCGCGCGGAGGGTTACGCGGGCTGGAAGAAGGCGGTGGAGCGCACGCTCGACTGGGCCAAGGTCGAATAGACCGGCCGCGCCACCAGCGCCCACTGCCGCGGCCCCGTCCCGCACCGCTATGCCCTGCCCGACGGGGGCGCGGCCGTCCCCGGCTCATCATTGCCGGCGGGCACGAGGGCTGTGATGCCGACATGAGAAATTCCCGCGCTGACGACGACCCTGCGAACCGCGCGTGCCGGAGAGGAGCCCGTCCCGGGACCTCGCGCGCTGCCCGGCGTACGGCTCTGCCCGCAGCGTGCGCGGCCCTGCTGATCGGCGGGTGCGCCCTGCCCCCGGGGGCGAGCGGCATGGCGCTCTCGGCCGCGTCGGCCACGCCATCGGCTACGGCGAGCGCCTCCGCCCCCACTCCGTCGGCGCTGAAGCCCATCGATCCGGCCGCGCTCCAGTCCGCCGTGGAGCGTGCGGCGAGGGAGCTCATGGTCCCCGGCGCGGTGGTCCTGCTCCGCACCCCGCAGGGAACCTTCCGGGCGATCGTCGGCACGACCGAGCTGGGCACGGCCACACCGCCCACCACGGGTGACCACTTCCGGATCGCCTCCAACACCAAGACCATGACCTCGGCGTTGATCACCCTCCTCGCCCAGGACGGCAAGCTCCGGCTGGACGACCCGGTGTCCGCCTACGTCGCGGGAGTGCCCAACGGCGACCACATCACCATCGCCGAGCTGCTGAAGATGCGCAGCGGGCTCTACAACTACACCAGCGCACCCGAACTGGCCGCGAGCATGGACGCCGACCCGGGGAAGGCCGAGACGCCGCAGGCGCTGCTGGACATCGCGTTCCGACGCCCGCCGGACTTCGCGCCCGACGCGTCCTACGAATACAACAACACCAACTACGTACTGCTGGGCCTGGTCGCCGAAAAGGCGGGTGGCCGCCCCCTGGCCGAGCAGTTCCGGGACCGGCTGTTCGCCCCGCTCGGACTGGAGGGTACGTCGCTGCCGGGCGCCGACGACCTGTCCCTCCCCGCCCCCTACTCACACGGCTACATGTACGGCGGATCGGCCTACGCGCTGGTCGACCAGCCCTACCCCGCCGACATGCAGGCGGCGGCACGGTCGGGAAAGCTCCGGCCCCTGGACTACACCCACCAGAACCCCTCCTACGCCACAGCCGCCGGAGGAGCCGTCTCCACCGCGGAGGACCTGGCCACATGGATCAAGGCCCTGGTGACGGGCAAGGTCTTGAACGCCGCATACCAGCAGCAATGGCTCCACAGCCCGCAAGCCGAGGACCCGGCCGCGCCCGACGGGAAGAAGTACGGCTACGGCATCGCCTACCAGCGCTTCGGTCCGAACGCCTCGATGTACTACCACGGCGGTGAACTCCCCGGCTTCAACTCCTTCATCGGCCACGACCCGGTCAACGACGTCACGCTCGTGATCTGGACGAACCTGACCCTGTCGCCCGACGGCCGGACCACGGCCCAAGCCCTGCTGCCCACCGTCCTCAACCAGATCTACGGCCTCTCTCTGCCCACCGGCATCGGCTAGTGCTGTTTGCTGCTTGTCCGGGGCAGCCTTACGCCTCCGCGGGGGTGGCCGGTCGTGTCGCGTAACGGTGACGCATGCCGTCGCTGGCCGCGGGACCTGCCGTGAAGACGTAGGTGTCGCTGTCGTCGAGTCGGCGGCCGGTCTTGGCGTCGACGACGACGGGCTCGACCTCCTCGCCGCTGTGTGCGTCGACGAGGATCATGCTGCGTTCGGCCGGTGTGAGGCGGGAGTTGCCCCAGGCGGCCAGGGCGACGATCACCGGTCGCAGGGAGCGCCCGAGTTCGGTGAGGACGTACTCGTGGCGTACCGGGTTGGTCTGGTAGGGCCGGCGCTCCAAGAGCCCGTCCGCGACGAGGGTCTTCAGCCGGGTGGTGAGCATGCTGGAGGAGATGCCCAGGCTCTCCTGGAACTGGTCGAAGCGGGTGTAGCCGTCAAAGGCGTCGTGGAGGATCAGCAGCGTCCACCACTCGCCCACGTGTTCCACCGTCGTGGACAGCGGGCACTCCCGGTCCTCCAGCCTGATCCGGCTCGCCATGGCGACCACCCCTCCAGTTACTGCTAAAGTCGAAGTTAGTAGCTTCTATTTTAGCAGTATTGACGGGAGCGGTGCCTTCCGCGCCCGCACCCGGGAACGGAGCACGCCGTGACCACATCCATCAGCGAATCCCTCGAAGGCCGACGCGCTCTGGTCACCGGCGGTACCAAGGGCACCGGAGCCGCCATCGCCCGACGTCTCGCCCAGGCCGGCGCAACCGTACTGGTCACCGCCCGCAGCCGCCCCGACGACGTCGAGGAGAAGGCGTTCATCACCGCCGACCTGTCCACCGCCCAGGGCGCGGCCCACGTGGCCGCCGAGGTGGACGCCCGCGTGGGAGGCGTCGACATCCTGGTCAACACCCTCGGCGGGTCCGAGGCACCGGCCGGGGGGTTCGGGGCGCTCGGTGAGGACGACTGGGCCAGGGAGCTGAACACCAACCTGCTGGCCGCCGTCCGCCTGGACCGCGCACTCCTGCCGCACATGATCGCCACGGGCAAGGGGGCCGTCGTGCACGTCACCTCGATCCAGCGCCGCATGCCGCTGTGGAACGGCACCCTGGCCTACGCCGCCGCCAAGGCCGCCCTGACCACCTACAGCAAGGGCCTGGCCAACGAGGTCGCCCCGCACGGCGTCCGAGTCAACACCGTCTCACCGGGCTTCGTGCAGACCTCGGCCGCCGACCACCTCGTCGCCCGGATCGCCCACGACGCGGACATCACCCAGGAAGCGGCACTGGGCCGGCTCATGGACTCGCTGGGAGGCATCCCGCTCGGTCGTCCCAACCGGCCCGAGGAAGTCGCCGAACTCGTCGCCTTCCTCGTCTCCGACCGCGCCTCGGCCATCGTCGGCGCCGAACACGTCATCGACGGCGGCACCACCCCCACCGTCTGAAGCCGCCACCACCCCAAGGAGCGTCATGCACGACAACCAGCCCCGAACCAGCACCCCGGACACCCTGCCCGAGGTGATCACCCGCTACCTGAAAGCGCACCGCGCCCACGACACCGCCACCGCCATCACGGCGTTCACCGGCGAAGCCACGGTGATCGACGACGGCAACACCTACGACGGCACCGAGGCGATCGAGGGATGGCTCGACCGGTCCGCCACCGAATTCACCTACACCATCCACCTCACCGACGCCCAGCAGACCGACGCAACCCGCTACATCGCCACGCATCACCTCGAAGGCAACTTCCCCGGCGGCACCATCGATCTGCGCTACCAGTTCACCCTCCGCGACGGCCTCATCGAACGCCTCGTCATCGAACCCTGAGTCCCCTCCCACGCCACGCGTTGCCGCCTCGCGCGAGAGGCCCCTCCGAGGCCATCAAATGGGGACTCCCCTCTCCCACTCCCTCCCGCCCGGCGGCTCGATGGGCGTGGTCGGCGAGTCCTGCTCGGGCAAGACCACGGTGGCCGGATGTTCGTCGGCCTGGAGACTGCGACGGCCGGCACGATCCGTATCGACGGCGAGGCGGTCACCACCGGCCGGGGCACGCGCCCCGACCGCCCTGTCCGCGCCGAACGGCTGCGTCACGGCCGCCGTAGCCAGCGCGTCTTCCAGGATCCGTACGCCTCCCTCGACCCGCGCCAGACCATCGGCGACGGCATCGACGAGCTCCTAGTGCGCTCTCCGGGGGGGCAGCGCCAGCGGGTGGCCATCGCCCGCGCCATGGTGTCCCGGCCTCGTTTGGGAACGCCCAGCGGAATGATCTGGAAGCAGGCACTCTCGCCCGCCGGTCCCCGGCTCGACGTGTCCGTGTGGTTCACACGGACACGGGCGGCCTTTCCCGGCCGACTCCCTCCAGGAGCAGTTTCGCGGCCACCGTCGCCCCGTCGGTGCGGATCGTGCCGGCCACGGCCCTCGCCCGTGCTCGGGTCTCGGGGGTCAGGGCCGTGGTGAGCACGGCGGACAAGGAGTCGAGGGTCGGCGTCGGTCCGTAGTGAGCCGAGCCGATGCCCAGCTCGGCCACCCGGCGGGCCCAGTACGGCTGGTCCGCGATCCGGGGGATCACCACCTGAGGCGCGCCGACCCGGGCCGCCGCCGTCGTGGTGCCCGCGCCGCCGTGGTGCACTACGACGGCCACGCGGCGGAACAGTGCCTGCTGGTTGACCTCGCCGACGACGAAGCAGTCGTCGGCGTCGTCGATCGGGGCCAGGTCCGCCCAGCCGCGGGCGAGGAGTACGCGGCGGCCTTGCGCACGGCTCGCTTCGATGGCCACTCGGGCGATGTCCTTCGGCGCGTGTGCGGCCATGCTGCCGAAGCCCACGTAGACCGGTGGTGCGCCCGCGTCCAGGAACGCCTCCAGCTCTTCCGGGAGCGAGCGGTCGTCGGGCAGGATCCACGCCCCGGTCTGCACAAGGTCGAGGTCCGTCATGCCCTGCGACGGACACAGCGTCGCGTCTGCCGCCAGCCACGGCCGGTCGGTGAGGACGTGGTCGCGGACGTTGTCCACCGGTGGCAGGCCGATCGCCGCCCGATGGCTGTTGAGCGCCTCGCCGTACAACGCGTTCACCCGCTGGGCGTCCTGCTCCCACAACACCCGGTTGTCGGTCTCGTCCTGCGGGGATGGCGTGCCCGGCCGCCTCCCCGGAGGGAAGTGCCGCGACGGCAGCCCGAGGGTGTGAAAGCACGCCAGCACGTAGCGGATGCCCAGCTTCTCGGCCACATCCCGTGCGCCGGCCGGCATCAGACCGGTTGCCACCAGCGCGTCACATCCCTCGGCCGCCGCGGTGAGCGTGTCGAACCGCGCGGCGACCAGCTCGGGGGCGAGCCGGAACGCGTCTTCGGCCGTCGGTGGTTTCGGGCCGGCGACCACCGAGTGCACCGTCGGGCCGAGCGGCACCAGCGGCACACCGGCACGCGCCAGCAGCGCCGCGAACTCCTCGTCCGGCGGCGCACACACCCGCGCCTCCGCACCGAGTTCCCGCAACGCCACCGCCAGTCCCGCCAGCGGTTCGACGTCCCCCCGCGACCCCCACGTCGTCAACAACACTCGCACTTCGCAACTCCCCGTCTGTTTCCGCAGGTTCTGGCTTTCGGCCGCCGATTCTGCGGGACAACCCGGGTCTTGCCGCAAGCCCCCCGGTGCGCTATAAGTTGAGAGAGGCAAGGAGAGGGATCTCCTTGCCTTTGCTTTTTGTCGTCCCTTGTGGACGGACAGACTCCTCGCGAAGCGGCGACCCGCCGCGTACGGCGGTACATCGGGCGGGAGGATCTCCGAAACCTCCACCACAGCTCGGTTGATCCACCAGACTTGCTCTTGTTTCCCAACGGGAAGGGACGGCAAGCATGGCGAACAGCGCCTTACTCGTGATGGATGTTCAACGGGACATCGTGGACATCGCCGACGACGGCTCCGGATACCTGCCGCGCCTGCGCAAGGCGATCGACGGTGCCCGCGCGGCGGGCATCCCCGTGATCTACGTGGTCATCGGGTTACGGCCGGGCGATCCAGAAGTCAGCCCTCGCAACAGGGTGATCACAAACGCCGTGCGGGCCGGCCTGTTCACCGAGGGTGCCCCTGGCACCGAGATCCATCACGACGTCGCGCCCCAGCAGGGCGACGTCGTGGTCACCAAGAGGCGGGGCAGCGCGTTCTCGGGCAGCGACCTCGACTTGGTACTCAGGGCTCGCGATATCGACAGCCTTGTTCTCACCGGCATCGCCACCAGCGCTGTAGTGCTGTCCACCCTGTGGCACGCCATCGACCTGGACTTCGGCCTCACCGTCCTGGCGGATGGCTGCCTCGACACCGACCCCGAGGTGCACCGGGTCCTCACCGAAAAGCTGTTCCCGCAGTGGGCAGATGTCCTTGCCGTCGAGGACTGGCTCAACGCCATCAGCCGCGGCAGCGCAGCCAAGCAGTGATGCGACACAACTCAAACCAGTTCGGGTTGCGGTTCCGGTTCCCGCGCCGGTGCGGGCTTCGGTTCCCACAGCTTGGTGGTCCGTACGTAGCGGTGGACCACTGAGGTCATCGCCAGGATGAGAAGTGGTCCAGCCACCCACGGATGTTGGGCCATCTCCATCGGCAGATAGCGATAGGACACCAAGAGCGCGGCGAAGACCGTTGCGCCGTAGGTGACCAGCTGGATTCCCGGCCGGTCCCAGCCGCGGTCGTGCGCGCGCAGAGCCGCCTCGATCGTGAGCGCGAAGACCACGCCGGCGATGAGATCCGCGCCGTAGTGGTAGCCGAATCCCAGCGTTGCGCTGAGCGTGGCGATCAGCCAGAACGCGCCTGCCCATTGCAGAATCCGTGGGCCTTTGCGGGAATGAACGAAGATCACGGTGGCCCACGCCGTGTGCAGGCTGGGCATGCAGTTGCGTGGGGTGATCTCGTCGAATCGCATCGGGTGCGGGGTAGTGATCGGCGGCGGCGTGTCCGGCCACAGGTTGGCCACCGGCCAGTGCCCGCCGCCGGTGCCGAAGGCGCCGTGGCCGTAGGCGAAGACCGGTCCGACCACTGGGAAGATCATGTAGATGGCCGGCCCGAGGAGGCCGATGACCAGAAAGGTGCGCACCAGATGGTGGCGCGGGAAGCGGCGCTCGACCGCCACGTTACGTAGCTGGTACAGCGCGACGACGACCGCGGCCACCGCGAGCTGAACGTAGACGTAGTCGAGAACATGGGCGCCGATCGGGCCGGTGGCCTCGACCATCCGGCCTGCCAGCCACGACGGGTTGCCCAGCGCGTGATCGGCGGTCGCCACGTACTGGTCGAGCACCGCCGGGCGGGTCTTCGAGGTGACGAGCAGCCAGGTGTCGCCGGTCTTGCGGCCGGCCACCAGCAGCAGGGCCAGCCCGACGCCCTTCAGCAGCAGGACACGTTCCCGGCCGGTGCGGCGCGTGACGGCGATGACCGCGTAGCCCAGAATCACCCACAACGCGCCGTTGCCGAAGGGCTGGCCGTCGGTCGTCCTGGCATCGACCGACCACCGCACCAGCGAGAGGACGACGTCGATGCCGATCGCGGCACCAGCGGCGATGAACCGTTGCCGCCAGGTGAGCACCACCATCATCAACGCCATACTGGCGTACAACAGCGGCCCCGATTTGGGGGCCAGCATCAGCTCTCGCACCTGGTTGGTGATCGGCCCGGGCAGGCCGTAGCGACGCGCGGCGATCTCCAGCATGATGAGGAATCCGAGGGCCGCCACACCCGCCGTGGCCCACAATATCGCCCGTGGTTGACGCCACGCGGCGAACGTATTTCTGCACTTTATTCGCGAAAACATCCGCGACGCTATAGATATCAATTGTTGTTTGGCCGATTTGTAGATGTTGGTCAAGACGCTCGCCGTGAGTTCGAACATGCTAGCGGAGCGGTGCGGGAGTGGGCGTACGTCCCGCCGACGTCAGGAGTTTGCGAGGATGACGAGTTGCTGGGTCGCCCGGGTCATCGCGACATAGCGGTCGACCGCTCCCTCGATGCCCTTGCCGAACGCCTCTGGGTCGATGAGGACGACCAGGTCGAACTCGAGCCCCTTCGACAGCTCCGGGGTCAGCGCCCGGACACGGGACGTCGTGCGGAATGTCGGATCGCCGATGACGCAGGCGATCCCGTCGGCATGTGCGGCGAGCCAGGTGTCGAGGATCGAGCTCAGATCCGAAGCGGATCCGTGGACGACGGGGACGCCGCCGCTGCGGATGGAGGTCGGCACGTTGGCGTCCGGGAGCACGGCCCGGATGACCGGCTCGGCTTCCGTCATGATTTCTTCCGGCGTCCGGTAGTTGATGCTCAGGGAGGCCAGGTTGATCCGGTCGAGCCCGATCCGTTCGAGCCGTTCCTGCCACGACTCCGTGAACCCGTGCCTCGCCTGGGCGCGGTCCCCGACGATGGTGAAGCTCCGGGACGGGCACCGGAGCAGTAGCATCTGCCACTCCGCGTCGGTCAGTTCCTGGGCCTCGTCCACGACGATGTGCGCGAACGGGCCGGCGAGCAGGTCCGGTTCGGTGCCGGGCAGTGCGCTCTCGTCGATCAGGGTGTCCTGCAGGTCCCTTCCGCGCAGCATCCCCACCGCGCCTTGGCTCTCGTCGATCTCGGTGTCCCGCAGCAGGATCTCGATGACATCGGCCCTGCCCGCGCGTTCGGCGGCGACAGCGGCCTCGTTCCGACGCTTGCGTCGGGACGCCTCCGGGTCGCCGAGCCGCTGCCGTGCCGCGTCCAGGAGCGGCAGGTCGGACACCGTCCAGGCCTGGGCTTCCCCGCGCTGCAGCAGCGACACGTCATCGGGGCTGAGCCAGGGAGCGCACATCCGCAGGTAGGCGGGTACCGACCACAGGTCTCCGACCAGGTCGGCCGCTTCGAGGAGCGGCCACGCGCGGTTGAAGACCGTGAGCAGCTCCCTGTTCCGCAGCAGCGACTTGCGGAGCAGGTCATCAGGGGCGTCGCCGTCGTGCTTGTCCACCAGGATGGTGAGCAGCTCCTCCAGGACCTGGTCGCGCGCCTCGTTGTGCGGAATGCCGGGTTCTGCCGCTTCGAACGCTGTGGCCCATTCAGCGGCGCTCAGCCAGATGTCGGACCAGTGGGTCGTGACCGTCATCCCCTTGGTGGGCGGCTCCTCGTAGAACCTGACGGCCGTCTCGATCGCTTTCACCATGTGCGCGGACGACTTGAGGAGGGCCACGTCCGGGTCGGCCTCGATCGCCGCTGCGGCTCCCTCGTCGACCAGGTCCCGCAGGGTGCAGGTCTGCACGCCCTCCTCTCCGAGGCTGGGGAGGACGTCGGCGACGTAGGCCAAGTAGGGCCGGTGCGGTCCGACGAACAGCACGCGGCCCCGGTGGTGACCGAGGCGAGGGTCGGAGTAGAGGAGGTAGGCGGAGCGGTGCAGGGCGACGACGGTCTTCCCGGTGCCCGGACCGCCGTCGACGACGAGAGCGCCGCGGGATCCCGCGCGGATGATGGCGTCCTGGTCGGCCTGGATGGTGCCGAGCACGTCTCGCATCCGTGGCGACCGGTTGCTGCCCAGGCTGGCGATGAAGGCGGACTGGTCGTCGAGCGCGGCGTGCCCGGCAATCCCGTCCGAGGTGAACACCTCGTCCCAGTAGTCGCTGATGCGGCCGCCGGTCCAGCGATACCTGCGGCGGCTTGCCAGACCCATCGGGTTGCCGTGGGTGGCTCCGAAGAACGGTTCGGCCGCGGGCGAGCGCCAGTCGACCAGCAGCCGACGACCCGCGCTGTCCGTGAGGCCAAGTCGTCCGACGTACACGGGCTCGAGGTCGTCCGCGTCGACCATGTGTCCGAGGCACAGGTCTAGACCGAAGCGGCGCAGTGCGCGCAGGCGAGCGGTCAGCCGATGGATCTCCATGTCCCGGTCCATCCCTTGCCGGCCCAGGCCTCCGGGCGCCTTGCGCGCGGCTTCGAGGCGGTCGGACAGCTCGGCGATCGACTGCTCGAGGCACTCCGCGATGGCAGCGAAGTGCTGGTCATCGCCGGCGATCAGCGTCGGGTCGGCCTTTGCGGAGAGGTGGTCGGGAAGGTCAAACGCCCTGGTGGTCAGGGGGTTCACGTGATGGGCTCCGATCTGAGGTCGCTTGCGACCATTGCGTGCGGCAGGGGGTCTGGGCAGGGCGTGTCGAACCTGGTGGCCATGACGAGCGACGCGCCGCCTGAGGTGGACTCCGTGGCCTTGCCTGGCCAGGTCGCCGGCGTTTGCAGGTTCTCGTGTTCTGGGTCCTGGCTCGACGATCCCGCGTGGTTCACGCGGGCACGGGCGGCCCTTCTCAGCTGACCGCGTCGAGCAGCAGCTTCGCGGCCACCGTCGCCCCGTCGGTGCGGACCGTGGCGGCCACGGCCCTCGCCCGTGCGCGGGTCTCGGGGGTGAGGGCGGTGGTGAGCGCGGCCGACAGGGACTCGAAGGTCGGAGTCGGACCGTCGTGTGCCGCGCCGATGCCCAGCTCGGCCACCCGTGCGGCCCAGTACGGCTGGTCCACGATCTGGGGTACCACCACCTGCGGCGCGCCGGTCCGGGCGGCCGTCGTCGTCGTACCCGCGCCGCCGTGGTGCACGACGGCGGCCACGCGGCCGAACAGTGCCTGGTGGTTGACGTCGCCGACGGCGAAGCAGTCGTCCCCCCTGTCGATCAGGCCGAGGTCGGCCCAGCCCTGGGCGACGATCGCGCGGCGGCCCTGCGCGCGCACCGCCTCGATGGCCACCTGGGCGACGTCCGGCGACTCGCGCATGGGCATGCTGCCGAAGCCCACGTACACCGGCGGTTCGCCGGCCTCCAGGAACGCCGACAACTCGGCCGGCAGCGGGCGTTCGTCCGGCAGGATCCACGCGCCGGTCTGTACGACGTCGAGGTCCGCCGGCTGCTGCCACGGGCTCAGGACCGGGTCCGCCGCCAGCCACGGCCGGTCGGTGTAGACGTGGCTGCGGACGTCGTCCACCGGTGGCCGGCCGAGCGACGCCCGATGGGCGTTGAGCCCTGGGCCGTACAGCAGGTTGAAGCTCTGGTCGTTCCAGTCCCACAGCGCCCGGTTGTCGGTCACGCCCGGCGGAAACGGCCGGCCCGGCAGCGCGTGCGGCGCGTGGTGCGGCGACGGCAGCATGGTCGGGAAGTAGGCCACGTACACGAAGGGGATGCCCAGTTCCTCGGCCACCGACTGCGCGCCGGCCACGGCCGGGATCAGGCCGGTCGCCACCACCGCGTCGCATCCCTCGGCCGCCGCGGCGACCGCCTCGTACTGCGCGGCGACCAACGCGGCCGCGCGCTGGGGCAAGCCCTCGGGCGTCAGCGGCGCCGTCCCGGTCACCAGTGTGCGCACCGGCTCGGCGGCCGGCACCAGCTCCACGCCGACACCGGCCAGCAGCTTCGCGAACTCCTCGTCCGACGGCGCGCACACCCGCACCTCCGCGCCAAGTTCCCGCAACCGCACCGCGAGTCCCGCCATCGGCTGGACATCCCCGCGCGACCCATACGTCGACAACAACACACGCACTGTGCGACTCCCGATTTCCGCGAATTCTGGCCTCGGCCGGAGATTCTGCGCCACGACCGGGGCCTTGCCGCAAGCCCCCCGGTGCGCTATAAGTTGAGACAGGCAAGGAGAGGGATCTCCTTGCCTTTGCTTTTTGTCGCCCCCTATGGACGGACAGACTCCTCGCGAAGCGGCGACCCGCCGCATACGTCGGTGCCATCGGCTCGACTCCGGACAGACCCGCTGTCGCCGTGTGGATCGGTGGTAGCGGGCGAGGTTCCTCGACCGGCTGCACCGGTCATCTTGCTTGAGTGGGAAAACGCCGCGCCGCGCAGTGGGCGCCACTGAGCGCAGCCCTCCGAGTGCGTACGGCTTCCGCGTGCGTACGGACCGCTGATGCGCCGAGGTGAAGCCGCCGGGCCGCCGTGATCACCGTGATGGCTCTGCCGCCGTTGGCACGCGGACCGGAGTGCGCGGTGGGACCGAACGGAGGAGCGTGGTGGTGTAGGGAGGAGCGCCATGGCCAGCAGGGCCGCTTCCGGGCGGCGGGACGGTGAGGAGCGGGGCTGGCTGCGTGGCTCGCCGCCTCCGCGCTGGGTTCGGATGCTGCCGCCGGCGCTGCTGGTGGGGGTCTGCGCGGCGGGGTTCGTGAGTAGCCAGCCGCTGGACATCGGCTTTCTGCTGGGCACCATTCCGTCGCTGGCCGTGCTCTCCTACGGGCCCGTGGCGACGGCACTGTTCGGCTGCGCCGTCGTCGTTCTGATGAACGTGCCCGCTCTGCAGCTCAACCACCCGGGCAACACCGACCTGCTGACCATCACCTTCATCGCCGTGCTGAGCGTGTTCGTGTCCCTGGTGCGCAGCCGGCGGGACGCCCACCTGGTCACGGTGCGAACGGTCGCGGAAGCCGCCCAGCTCGCGGTCCTGCCGCCGCTTCCCGAGCGCGTCGGCCGGGTGCGCTGCGCCGGTCTGTACCGGGCGGCACAGCGCGGGACGCTGGTCGGCGGCGACTTCTTCGAGGTGCGCGAGGGACCCTACGGGGTCCGGGCCGTCATGGGTGATGTGCAGGGACACGGGCTGTCGGCCGTCGGCACGGTCGCGTCGCTTCTCGGAGCGTTCCGGGAGGCGGTTCTCGACCAGCCCGAGCTGGAGGCGGCCGCGGCCCGCCTCGATCGGAGGCTGGTCGTGGACTCGGCGGGAACCGAACACGCCGAGTTGTTCGCGACCGCCCTACTCCTGGAGTTCTCGCCCGGCGCGGATGAGGTGCGACTGATGTCCTGCGGGCATCCGCATCCGCTGCTTCTGAGGGGAGCGGAGGCCGTCGAACTCGCTCTTGAGCCGGGGGCTCCGCTGGGTCTCGGGCTCTTGGACGTCTCCACGCCGAAGGGGCGCACCGTCCGGCTGGAGCGCGGTGACCGGCTGTTCCTGGCATCCGACGGGGTGACGGAGAGCCGGGACAAGAGCGGCGCCTTCTACCCGTTGGCCGAGCGTCTGCCCAAGTTCGACGAGGAGACGCCGGCCGCCCTGATCGACAGCGTGTGGGAGGACCTTGTCCGGTTCTGCACCACGGTGCGTGACGACGTCACCATGCTGGTCCTCACACCGCTGCCGGAGAGCACGGAAGATGGCCCGGCGGGCACCGCGGTTGAGGACTCAGCACGCCCCTGGGGCTGTACCTACTAGTATGTACGGCCGCGGTCACGGAAGCGTGGGACCTCCGCGAAGCGCGCCCGTCGCCGTCAGCCCGCCGCCCCCGCCGCGATGTCCAGCGCCGCGATGTAGCCGAACGTCATCGCCGGACCGATCGTCGAGCCCGCGCCCGCGTAGCTGTGCCCCATGACCGCCGCGCTGGCGTTCCCGGCCGCGTACAGGCCGGGGATCACGGTGCCGTCCGAGCGCAGCACGCGTGCCCGGGCGTCGGTGCGCATCCCGCCCTTGGTGCCGAGGTCGCCCGGGACGATCTTGAAGGCGTAGTACGGGGCGAGCCACAGGGGTGCCAGACAGGAGTTGGGGAGGATCGCGGGATCCGTGTAGTAGTGGTCGTAGACGCTGTCCCCGCGGTGGAAGTCGGTGTCCTTGCCGTTCTGGGCGAGGCCGTTGAAGCGGCTGACGGTGGTGCGCAGGGCGGCCGCGGGTACGCCGATGGCGGTGGCCAGGGCGTCCAGCGTCCAGGCCTTGTACGCGGCGCCGGAGGTGTACCACGCGTCCGGGAACGTGAACGTGGGTGCGACGTCCTTGAAGAGGTAGCGGTTGCGGTAGTTCTGGTCGACGATCAGCCAGGCCGGGATGTCGGGCGCGGCCGCGTTGCGCTCGTACATGGTGTGCACGACGTCGCTGTAGGGGGCGGCCTCGTTGACGAAGCGCGCTCCAGCGGCGTTGATCAACAGGCCACCGGGCAGGGTGCGTTCGGCGAGGCAGAAGTAGGGCTCGTCGGGGAGCGGGATGGCCGGGCCCCACCAGGCGTCGTCCATCAGGTCGAGTGCGGCGCCGGCCCGCTGTCCCGCCCGGATGCCGTCGCCGGTGTTCTCCTTGGCGCCGACCGTCCAGGCGGTGCCGATGGGCTGCTGCTGGTACTGGGCGCGCATGGCCGCGTTGTGCTCGAAGCCGCCGGAGCCGACGATGACTCCGCGCCGGGCGCGGACCAGGCCGGATACGCCGTTCTGGGTGACCACCGCGCCGGTGACGGCGCCGCTCTCCACGTACAGGTCGGACAGCGGGGTGTTCAGCCATACCGGCACCTGGGCGGCGAGCAGCCCGGCGCGCAGCCCGGCCGCCAGTGACTGGCCCATCGTCAGAGGCTTCTGGCCGAGGAGTGCCGCCTTGGTGCCGCGGGCGAGGCATTCGGTGGCGACGGCGGCGCCCTTCACGCTGACCAGGGAGAGCGTGAGCCATTTGTAGTCGGCGCTGAAGACGACCATGCCGCTCGGGACCGCCATGTACGGCGGGTTCAGATGGGCGAGTTCGGCGCCCAGGATGTTCCCGTCGAGCTGGTCCGGCTCCATGGAACGGCCATTGGGCAGCCCGCCCGGCAGCTCGGGGTAGTAGTCGCTGTAGCCCTCCATCCAGCGGAAGCGGAGTGGGCTGTTGGCCATGACGAAGGAGATCATGGCGGGTCCGTTGCCGAGGAAGGCCTGTTGGCGGTCGGCGGAGACGCCGGAGCCGACCACCGCGGCGAGGTAGGTGGCGGCCTTCGCCGGGGTGTCGGGGACGCCGGCGGCGAGGATCACCGGGTTGTTCGGGATCCAGATGCCCGCGCCGGAGCGTGCCGCCGAGCCCCCGAAGGTGGCCGCCTTCTCCACGACCACGCAGCTGAGGCCCTGTTTCGCGGCGGTCAGCGCGGCGGTCATCCCCGCCGCTCCGGAACCGATCACCACGACGTCGTACGTGCCGAGCAGGGGCAGATCGGCCGCCTCGGTGACACCCGGGAGGCCGGCCGCGAGCGCGAGCCCGGCTCCTGTCGCGGCGCCGAGCACGCGGCGCCGCGAGGGGCCGGGTGCGGCGGGGGTTTCGGTACGTCTTGCGGGGTCCGCGCTCGTGGACATGGCAGGGCGCTCCAGCAGGGCGAAGGAATGTGAGGCGTGCTGTGCTCCGGGAACCAACGAGCCCCCGCCGTACCGGTTCTGATGCAGCGTCAGGAATGTGGCGCGGGGGTCTTGTGAAGTCAAGAGGCCCGGACCGCAACTCACCTACCACCCCAAGATCGGGCAGAAGTTACCAACCGGTATGTAGTGACTTAACACGCAAGCAACAGTAGAACGTGTTCCCACTCAAAGAGAGTGAGGAGCGTCACATGAGTGACACTACCCAGCAAAACAAGGACTCCAGGGGTGTCTCCCGCCGAAGATTCATTGCTGGAACAAGTTCTATTCTTGGAGCCATGACCCTTGCGGGTCACACCGCGGCGGCCGCGGAACAGGTCGTCACGGCGGCCGGACCGATCGCCTCCGGGGCCCACGTTCCCGTCCTCGTGATCGGCACCGGATACGGCGGCTCCGTCGCCGCCCTGCGCCTCGCCCAGGCCGGTGTCGACGTACAGATGATCGAGATGGGGATGGCCTGGGACACCCCGGGCTCGGACGGCAAGATCTTCGCCAACACAACGAGTCCGGACTACCGGTCGTACTGGCTGCGCACCAGGACCAAGCAGCCCCTCAGCAACTTCCTCGGCTTCCCGATCGACAAGGACGTCCCCCTCTACACCGGGATCCTGGACGCCGAGGAGATGGGCGGCATCATCGTGTACCAGGGCCGCGGCGTCGGCGGCGGTTCGCTGGTCAACGGCGGTATGGCGGTCACGCCCAAGCGCGAGAACTTCGGCGCCATCCTCCCGTCGGTCGACGCCGACGAGATGTACGGCACCTACTACCCGCGCGCAAACGCCGGGCTCGGAGTCGGCACCGTCGATCCCACGTGGTTCGAGAGCGCCGACTGCTACCAGTACGCGCGAGTCGGCCGCAAACAGGCCCAGCGTTCCGGCTTCCCCTTCGTCTTCGTGCCCGACGTGTACGACTGGGACTACATGGAGCAGGAGGCCGCCGGGACCGTACCCAAGTCGGCGCTGGCGGGCGAGATCCTCTACGGCAACAACTACGGCAAGAAGTCGCTGCAGAAGACCTACCTCGCCCAGGCGTCGGCCACCGGCAAGGTCACCATCTCGCCGCTGCACAAAGTCACTTCGGTCTCCCCGGCCGCCGGCGGCGGCTACACGGTCGTCATCGACCAGCTCAACACCACCGGCGGCACCACGGCCACCAAGACGGTGACCGCGGACCGGGTGTTCTTCGCGGCGGGCAGCGTCGGCACCAGCAAGCTTCTGGTCAAGCTGAAGGCCACCGGGGCGCTGCCCAGCCTCAACTCCGAGATCGGCCAGGGCTGGGGCGACAACGGCAACGTCATGTGCGGCCGCGCCAACCACCTGTGGGACCCCACCGGCGCACTCCAGGCGAGCATTCCCTGCGGCGGCGTCGACAACTGGACCGCCGGGGGCGCGTTCGCCGAGGTCGCTCCGCTGCCGACCGGCATCGAGACCTACGCGTCGTTCTATCTGTCCATCACCAAGAACCCGAACCGCGCCCAGTTCTCCTGGAACGCCGCCACCAACAGCGTCGACCTGAACTGGCAGACCGCCTGGAAGCAGCCGGCCATCGACATGGCCAAGTCGATCTTCGACAAGATCAACGCGAAGGAAGGGACGATCTACCGGACCGACCTCTTCGGCGTCTACAAGATCTGGGGCGACCACCTCACGTACCACCCGCTCGGCGGCGCGGTACTCAACAAGGCCACCGACAACTACGGCCGTCTGCAGGGCTATTCGGGCCTGTACGTGATCGACGGCTCACTCATCCCCGGCAACACCAGCGTCAACCCGTTCGTCACCATCACGGCGCTCGCCGAACGGAACATCGAGAAGATCATCGCCACCGACCTCTAGCGCGTCCGGGCCGACCGGGCGGCCCGGACCCCGCTCAGTGGGTGGGCAGCACGCACACGGTGTCCAGGCCCAGCACATGGTTGAGCCGGCCGAAGGCCAGCCAGGATCCGATGCTCATGCTCAGCTCCACGATCTCGCGCTGGCTGTAGAGCGCGGTCATCCGAGTCCAGAACTCGTCGTCGAGACCGTGGTGATCCAGGGCGTACCGCTCGGCGTACTCCGCGGCCAGCCGGGTGCGGTCGTCGAAGGCGTCGGTGGTACGCCACTGGGTCACCGCGTCCGCGAACTCCTCCTCGACCTTTTGCCCCTCGCGCTCCGTGCGCCAGTCGAGACAGAACTGGCACCCGTTGATCTGCGCGACGCGCAGCCGCGCGGCCTCGAACTCGCGCAGGCCCAGGGTCGAGTGCTCGTACACCGACAGCGAGAAGTTCGCGGCGGCCATGCCGATACCGGGGACCATCTCGCCCCACACGTACCCGATCGGCTCCTGGTCCTCGGGAATGTCGATGCGCATGGTCATTGGGTCACTTCCTTCCGAGTCTGCCGGCTGCGGGGCGCAGCGGGACGTCGAGCGCGTCATACAGTCCGGGTGCCGCGTCGACGAGCCAGTCGATGGCGCTCACCAGCCGGCCGACCGCGGTGGCGTTCCCGCCCGCGGAGCGGTTCTCGCCCTCGTCGGTGGCCTCGACGGTGACCTGGATGCGCGGGCGGCCCTCGATGATCACGCGGTGGGCGCCGTCGCCGTCGGGCGGCGTCGGCCAGTCCGGCGCGCAGGACGGGTGGATGCGGGTGACGTGCTCGATGACGATCCGGGGTTCGCCCCCGACGATCCCCCGCACCTCGAACCGCACCGCGCCCTGGGTGCCCGCCGCGAACTCGCCCATCGTCCGGGTGCGCACCGTGGTCTCCAGCGGGCGCCGGTCCAGCGTCTCGCGGATGTCGTCGAGTTCGACGCCGAGGGCCCGGGCCATCAGCCGTATCTGCCCGCCCCACACCATGGTGGGGATGGAGGGCGCGAGCATCAGCGGCTCGTAGTCCATCGGCTGCCCCATGCCGACCAGATACCGTACGGACTCCTCCTGTTCGTACGTGGAGTAGTCGAAGATCTCCTGGCAGCGGATGGCGTCCACCTCGGTGCCAAGACCGCTGATCAGCAAGGGCAGTACGTCATTGCCCCAGCCGGGGTCGACGCCGGAGACGAAGAGTGAGCCGCCGCCGTCCTCGATGGCGGCGAGCACCGGATCGCGGAACTCCGGCGGGGCGTTGCGCTGATCGTAGAGCGGGTAGAGCGCGGGGGTGACGACCACCGCACCGGTCCGGATCGCCCTGCCGATGTCGGCGAGTGCCTCGTCGGGCCGGATGTCGCCGGACGCCGCGTACACCACGGCCCTGGGACCAAGGGCCAGTACCGCGTCGATGTCGTCGGTCGCGGCGACCCCCAACTCCTGGTCGAGCCCGGCGAGTTCGCCCGCGTCGCGGCCGACCTTGCCGGGGTTGTGGACGAGCACGGCCGCGAGTTTCAGCGCCGGGTGGGCCTCTACGGCGCGGATGGCCGCGCGGCCGACATTGCCGGTACCCCAGACCACCGTGGAAATCATGCGGCGGAGGGTAGCGAGAGGACCTCAAGGTTCCTATAGCCGTGACCGGTGAAGATGCCGGAGCCGGGCGCCGGCCGCCCCGGCGGTTCACCGGCGTCGGTGGTCCGGGGAGGGGCCCGCGCGGTCCTAAGCTCGGCGTATGGCCAAGTACTTCGACGTGCACCCGGAAAACCCGCAGCGACGCATCATCAGCCAGGTGGCCGAGATCGTCCGTGGTGGCGGGCTGATCGCCTACCCGACGGACTCCTGCTTCGCGCTCGGATGCGCGCTGGGCAACCGGGACGGGCTCGACCGCATCCGCTCGATCCGCCAGCTCGACGAGCGGCACCACTTCACCCTGATGTGCCAGGACTTCGCGCAGCTGGGCCACTTCGTACGCGTCGACAACGCGGTGTTCCGCGCGGTCAAGGCGGCGACCCCCGGCAGCTACACCTTCATCCTCCCCGCGACGAAGGAGGCGCCGCGCAGGCTGCTGCACCCGAAGAAGAAGACGGTCGGGGTCAGGATCCCCGACCACGTCGTGACCCAGGCGCTCCTCGCCGAGCTCGGCGAGCCGCTGCTGTCGAGCACCCTGCTGCTGCCCCACGAGGACAAGCCCCTCACCCAGGGCTGGGAGATCAAGGAAGAGCTCGACCACGTGGTGGACGCGGTCATCGACTCCGGTGACTGCGGCACCGAGCCGACGACCGTCATCGACTTCTCCGGCGCGGAGCCGGAAATCGTCCGCCTCGGGGCGGGCGACCCCTCACGGTTCGAGTAGCCGGCCCATGGACTTCGAACCGTACCGCGGCGAACTGGTCACGTACTGCTATCGGATGCTGGGGTCGTTCCACGAAGCCGAGGACCTGGCGCAGGAGACATTGCTGCGCGCGTGGAAGGCCCGCGACCGGTACGACAGTACGCGCGCGTCCCCGCGGACCTGGCTCTACCGCATCGCCACCAACGTGTGCCTGACCGCGTTGGAGGGGCGCGCGCGGCGTCCGTTGCCGTCCGGGCTGGGCGCCCCGAGCGACGATCCCGGGGCCCCGCTCACACCGGCGTACGACATCCCCTGGTTGCAGCCGTTCCCCGACACGCGGTTCGGCACAGAGGCACGGGCCGACCTGCGGCTCGCGTGGGTCGCGGCGGTGCAGGTCCTGCCGCCGCGGCAGCGGGCCGTGCTCGTGCTCCGCGAGGTGCTGGAGTTCACCGCCGCCGAGGTGGCCACGCAGCTGGGAACCACGGTCCCGGCCGTCAACAGCGCGCTGCAGCGGGCCCGCGCCGCCCTCGTGAAGGTGGGTGAGGCGGACGAGGTCACGGAGCCGGACGATCCCGAGGTACGCGCGGTGGTCCAGCGGTACCTGCGGGCGTTCGAGGCGGCCGACGTCCCCGCGCTCGTACGGCTCCTCACCGACGACGCCATCCTGGAAATGCCGCCGGTCCCGCTGTGGTACCGGGGCCGTCACGACTACGGCCTGTTCATGCGCCGCGTGTTCGACCTGCGCGGGACGGGCTGGCACATGCGGCGCCTGGCCGCCAACGGCCAGCCCGCGCTCGCCGCGTACGCGCCGGAACCGGGCGGCGGCCATCGGCTGCACACGCTCCAGGTGCTCACGATCAGCGGCGGCCGGGTCGCGCACAACGTCGTGTTCGCCGATCCACACGTGTTCCAGGCATTCGACCTGCCCCCGGGGATCTCCTCCGACGAATCGCGCCGGGCGCGATGAGTTCGGCCGATGCCGCCGGTATGTACGGGTAAGCATCGACCGAAGGGACATTCGCCGTGAGCGTCATCGTCATTCAGTTCATCACCCTGGACGGAATCGTGTCCGACCCGGACGGGTCCGGGGGCACAGCGCCCGGAGGCTGGGCGTTCCGGCACGGGCCCGGGACGGCCGCCGGGGACAAGTTCCGGCTCGGGAGCACGCTGGACAACGGGGTCATGCTGCTGGGCCGGACGACCTGGCAGCTGTTCTCCCGGATCTGGCCGGGACGCGACGACGCGTTCTCGGCGCGGATGAACGCCGCGCCGAAACTGGTCGCCACCCGCACGCTGACCAGCACATCGGCATGGGCGAACTCCCGGGTCCTCGACCACGACCTCGTCGACGCCGTCAAGCACGAACAACGCGATGTGATCGTCACCGGCAGCCTGAGCGTCGTACGCGCGCTGATGGCCGCGGACCTGATCGACGAGTTCCGGCTCCTGACCTTCCCCACGGTCCTCGGCACCGGCGACCGGCTCTTCCCCGCCGGCGGTCCGCCCGCATACCTGGAGTGCCTGTCGGCCGAGCGGGCGGGCGCCGCCGTCCTCGCGCGATACGCGCGGCCGACGCGATGACCGTGCGCGTGGCCCGGGGCGTCCTCGCGGACGCCCCGGGCCACGGCCGGTTCGGAAGGGATCAGGTGGTGCCGGTCAGCTCGTCGTGACGGCGGTGTCGTCGACGACGAAGCTGGTCTGGAGCGAGGAGTCCTCGACGCCGCTGAACTTCAGCGCGACGGTGGTACCGGCGAAGGAGGACAGGTCGAACGTCTTCTGGGTGTACCCGGTGGCCTTGTTGAGGTTGGAGTACGTCGCCAGAGTCGTCGACCCCGCGGTGACCGTCAGCTTGTCGTACTGGGTGCTGGTCGTGGTCTCCGCGCTGTCGATGTGCAGGTAGAAGGTGAAGCTGGCCTTGCAGCCGGACGGGATGGTCACCGACTGGGAGAGCGTGTCGGTGTGCGTCGAGCCGTAGCCGTCCAGCCAGGCCTTGTACGAGCCGGCGTGGGCCGCCTGGCTGCTGGAGCTGGTGATGACACCGCTCGTGGCGGTCCAGGTGGTGTTGCCGGACTCGAAGCCGGGGTTGCCCAGCAGTTGGGCCGAGGTGCAAGTGCCGCCGCCACCGGAGGAGCTGACCGTCCAGGTGAAGGCCGCGGTGCCGGTCGCGCCGGTGCTGTCGGTGACGGTGACGGTCGTGCTGTAGGTGCCGGCCGTCGTCGGGGTGCCGGAGATGGCGCCGGTGGAGCTGCTGATCGACAGGCCGGTCGGCAGTCCGGTCGCGGCGTACGTCAGCGAGCCGCTGTTGGTGCTGCTGGCCGAGATCTGCAGGCTGACGGCGGTGCCGACGGTGGAGGACTGGCTGCCCGGGTTGGTGACCGTGACACCTGTGGTCGGCACGGTGATGTGGCTGCCGACGTTGATACCGGCGAAGGCGTTTCCGACCCCGGCGTACTGGGTGGAGCTGGTGCCGTACAGCGCTGCGGCGGCGTTCAGCGCCGCGGTGCGGGCGCCCGCGTAGTTGGTGCTGGACGTCATGTACGTCGTCAGCGCCTTGTACCAGATCTGCAGCGCGGCGGCCCGGCCGATGCCGGCGACGGCCACGCCGTCGGAGGTCGGCGAGTTGTAGGTGACGCCGTTGATGGTCTTGGTGCCGCTGCCCTCGGAGAGCAGATAGAACATGTGGTTCGCCGGGCCCGAGGAGTAGTGGACGTCCAGGTTGCCGACGCCGGAGTACCAGCTGTCGGCGGAGCCGCCGTCCTTGTCGGGCTCGTCCATGTAACGCAGCGGCGTACCGTCGCCGTTGATGTCGATCTTCTCGCCGATGAGGTAGTCACCGACGTCGTTGCTGTTGGCCGCGTAGAACTCCACGCCGGTGCCGAAGATGTCGGAAGTCGCCTCGTTGAGGCCGCCGGACTCACCGGTGTAGTCCAGACCCGCGGTGTTGGAGGTGACGCCGTGGCTCATCTCGTGGCCGGCGACGTCGAGCGAGGTGAGGGCGTGGGTGCTGCCCGAGCCGTCGCCGTAGGTCATGCAGAAGCAGTCGTCGTCCCAGAACGCGTTGACGTACGCGGTGCTGTAGTGGACGCGGGAGTAGGCGGCGACACCGTCGTTCTTGATGCCGCTTCTGCCGAAGGTGTTCTTGTAGAAGTCCCAGGTCGTCTGGGCGCCGAAGTGGGCGTCGACACCGGCGGTCTGGGTGTTGGAGCCGGAGCCGGTGCCCCATGTGTCATCGGCGTCGGTCATCAGCGTGCCGGTACCGGACGTGCCGTTGCTGAGGCTGTACGTCTTGTGGCCGCCGCGCGTGGTGTCGTACAGCTGGTACGTCGAGCCGGACAGCGTGGTGTTGATGCTGACGGTGCCGCTGTACTGGCTGTTGCCCGTACCGGTCTCGACGCCCTGGAACTGGGAGAGCTTCGCCCCGGTCGCGGCGTCGGTGATGACGTGCAGCTTGCTCGGGGTGCCGTCGTCCTGGAGGCCGGTGACCACGGTTTCCCAGGCCAGCACAGGGGTGCCGGTGCCGGCCCAGATCACCTTGCGCGCCTTCTCGGCGGCGGGCTTGACCGCGTCGAGCGCCTTGGCGGCCTTGAGCGCCTTGCCCTGGGCGGTGGCCGCGGCGAGCTTCGGGGTGGTGGAGGCGACCTTGATGGTGTGCTTGTTGTTGAAGGTCGTGCCGAGGGTGCCGGTGCCGGAAGCCGGGGTGTGGACGACGAGGTCACCGCCGAGGACCGGAAGGCCGGCGTAGGTGCGCTCGTAGCGGGTGTGGAGGGTGCCGTCGGCGTCCTTGACGACGTCCTTGACGACCAGCTTCTCCTTGGCCCCGAGTCCGAGCGAGCCGGCGGTCGTAGCCGTCTTCGCCGTCGCGGTCTTGATGAGCGCGGTGCGCTGTGCAGGGGAAAGCTTGGCCTGAAGTGCGCCTGCCTTGAGGGGACTTGCATGGGGGGCGGGCTTGGCGGCCGCCGGGACCGCCTGTATGCCGACGGCCAGGAATGCGGCGGTGGCCACGAGGGCTCCGGCCGCGGTCGCCTGACGGGGGATACGTCTCACTCGTACTCCTTCTGCGACGGCCACATGTGGGGCGGCCGGTGACAGACCCGGGCAGACGGGTGTGCTGTCCGGGACGAGCTGAGCAGGGGCGTGCGGGAACGAGACCGTGGGGCAGGCCGTGTGCGACCCGCGCGACAGGTGGGGGAAGGATTGCACCCTTGACCGATGCATGACACCTACTTGAGGGTAATCAAGGGTTATCCCTACTCGGCCTTGGAGCACCCCGTCCGGGTGCCCTCGCGGACACGATGGCCGAGAATCGGCGCATGGACGTGACCGAACTGCTCGAAGCGGCTTCCCTGTTGGTGCCCGAGGAGACCGCCACCGAGGACGAACTCACGGTGCGCGACGTCTGGGACCACCTCGTCGCCGACGAGTGGGAGATCGCCCTCGGCCTGCTGGAGCAGCTCGGCGACGCCGGTCCCCTGCCGCTGGGCTTCTGGGAGACGCTCGCCGGAGCCGCCGAGCAGCTGCGGATGGAACGGAGCGCGGCCTGGTGCCACTGGCGCTGCTCCGAGATCCGTCAAGGCGTGATCCGAGCAGACCTGACGCTGCGTCCGGCCGGGGAGAGCCGACGGACGACGCCCATCGGCGGGGCGGGTGTGCTGCGCCCGATGTGGGACATCGGCCACAGAACCCCCGCGGGTGAACTGTCCGTCAACATCGCGGCGCTCTGGGTCGAGCAGAAGCCCTTCCTGGAGCCCGGCGGGCGGGCGCTGGTGCGGCTCGTACCCCTTGTTCCCTCCGGGTGGCGGCATCTTGAGCCCGGCCGGCAGATCGACTTGTACGAGGACCGGTCCGTGGGCGGCACCGCGGTGGTCCTGGAGGTACGTCCTCCTGCGTGAGCGAGTCGGTTGCGGAGGTACACCCGCCCGTCTCGACGACGGCCGGTTTCACGGCCACCCCGCACCCGGGACCTCGACCTCCGTGGCCAGCACCTGGCCGGAGCCGGGCGTAACCATCTCGGACTCCGTCATCCCCCGCCACTCGGCGGCCACGATGAACAAGGTGGTGCCGTCGGGGCCGCCCAGCGCGCAGGCGAAGCCGCCACGGTCCAGGTCGATCCGGTCAAGCACCTTGCCGCCCTCGGCGACGCGGACGCAGCACCGGCCCGGCACGTCGGCGTACCAGACGGCGTTCCGCGCGTCGACGCAGATGCCGTCCGGGGTGCCCTCGCCGAGGTCGGCCCAGACCCGCCGGTCGGACAGCCCGCCGTCCGCGCCGATACCGAAGGCCACCAGGCTGTGCCGGTAGGAGTCCGCGACGATCAGCGTCGAGTTGTCGGGCGTCACCGCCATCCCGTTGGGGAACGCGATGTCGTCGGCCACCTGGCGCACCGAGCCGTCCGGCGTGACCAGTGAGACCGAGCCGGGCCTGAACTCCTCCCCCGCCATCGGGTTGAAGTCGCCGCGGTTGACATAGGTGTTGCCGCGGCCGTCGATCACGATGTCGTTCCAGCCCGGCCTGCCCAGATCCGCGTACGTGACCAGGGAGCCGTCGGGTTCCCGGCGCAGCAGCCGCCCGTCCGGCGACGAGACGATCACCATCCGCCCGTCGGGAAGCCAGGCGGTGCACAGCGGCAGTGACGCCACGCGCGCGATCACCTCGCTGTGACCCGTCGCCGGATCGACGGCGACGACCTCGCCGGCGGTCCAGTCGGATACGTACAGCCGGCCACCGTGCCAGCGCGGCGACTCGACCAGTCCCCGTCCGCCGAGCAGCGTCCGTACCTCGTTCATCCTCATCACAGCCCTCGTCCCGCACCGGCACCGCACCGGTGGCTCACTGTCTGAACGAACGGCCACGCGCCGAATCGACAGGCCGGGGCGCCGTTGCGTCCGACGGGGCGGTGAAAGAGGTCGGACGAGGCGGGCGTGACGGGGTCTGCCCCCTGTGCCTGTTCGCCTTCATCACCGTCCGGCTCGCGCGCCAATACCGTGCCCAGCAAGGCGACTTGGTCCGTAGGTCAGACGGGGAACGCGCCGGTGTCGCACCTTCCCGGCACGAGGGTGCCTAGCATGGCCGGATGCCTCGACTTCAGCGCCTGCGCCTCGATCACGCCCCCGCTCTTCTTGAGTTCGAGCGGGAGAATCGCGAGTACTTCGCCGCGTCGATTCCCGACCGCGGCGACGCGTACTTCGCGCACTTCGACGCCCGGCTTGATGCGCTGCTGGCCGAGCAGGCGGCCGGGGTGTGCCACTTCCACGTCGTGGTGGACGACAGCGGGGCAGTGCTGGGGCGGGTCAACCTGGTCGATGTGGCGGACGGTTCGGCCGATCTCGGATACCGGATCGCCGAGCGGGCCGCGGGGCGGGGAGTCGCCACGGCCGCCGTGCGCGAGGTGTGCGCCCTGGCCGTCTCGGAGTACGGCCTGAGCACGCTGCGGGCCATCACGACCGTCGACAACGCCGGTTCGCGAGCCGTTCTGGCGCGTACGGGATTCCGGCCCGCCGGCGACATCCTCCTGAACGGTCGCCCAGGTCTGCGCTTTGTCCGGGAGCTGGGGGAAGCCGACAAGGCGGCGCCGGAAGGTACGCCGGCCGTCAGGGAATCGGTTCGGCGGAGGGATTGATCGGCGACTGGTAGGCGCCACTGGCCAGCATGCGCACCTCCCCCGCCGGGCTGATCTCGGCGCGGAGAATGCCGGTGGGATCGCAGTACACCGGGTTGCCGCCCGGACCGAGGGCGTCGGTCCGTTCGACGACCACCTCGTCCGTCACGAGGCTGGTGCCCGATCCGGGATGGGTGAAGCTCAGCCGGTACTGGTCCGGGGTCTTCATGACGACCTCCCACGCTCGGGAGACAAATGCGGGCAAATAGATACCCCTCCATGATGCGGCCAGATCCCCTCGGCAGCAGCACCCGGCGACGGCGAACGCCCCCGGACCGTGCCACAGGCCCGAGCCCACCGCCACTCACCATGTGTGACGCCCCTCGCCACCCGGCGCCGGGCAGTGTAGACATAGCACATGGTCGGACTATTGGGTCGATCCCGGGCTCAGTCGACCCGCCGCCTCAAGACAGCGCTCGGTCAGCGTGAGCCACACGGAGGCAGGCACCGACGCAGCCCGTCCGCCGGGCCACGGTCGGCGCTGAGCGGGCGCAGCGTCGCCGGACAGGTCTTCCTCCTGCAAGTGGTGATCGTGCTGCTCCTGGTCCTGTCCGCGGTCGTGGCCCTGGTGCTGCAGGTCCGGCACGACAGCACACAGGAGGCCCGCAACCGTTCGCTCGCCGTCGCCGAGACCTTCGCCAACGCACCGGGCACCGCCGCGGCGCTCAGCACCCCGGACCCCACGGCCATCCTTCAGCCACGGGCCGAGGCCGCCCGCAAGGCGTCGGGTGTGGACTTCATCGTCGTGATGAACACCGACGCGATCCGCTACACCCACCCCAAGCCCGACCGGATCGGAAAGAAGTTCGTCGGAACCACCGCCCCCGTACTGGCCGGCCACTCCATCACCGAGCAGATCACGGGCACCCTCGGGCCGCTGGTGCAGGCCACGGTTCCCGTCAAGGCGCCCGACGGCAAGGTCGTGGGCATGGTGTCGGCCGGGATCACCACCGCGAATGTCGGCGGTGTCGCGGACCGGCAGCTGCCGATCCTGCTGGCCGCCGCGGGCGTCGCCCTCGTCCTGGCCACGGCGGGGACGGCGCTAGTGAGCAGGCGGCTGCTGCGCCAGACCCGCGGCCTGGGCCCGTACGAGATGACCCGCATGTACGAGCACCATGACGCGGTGCTGCACGCCGTACGAGAGGGAGTGATCATCGTCGGCGGCGAGGGGCAGCTGCTGCTCGCCAACGACGAGGCGAGCCGGCTGCTCGACCTGCCCGACGACGCCGAGGGGCAGCAGGTCCTCGACCTCGGCCTCGACTCGGACACCGCCGGCCTGCTGGCCTCGGGACGGGTCGCCACCGACGAGGTGCACCTGGTCGGCGACCGGCTGCTGGCCATCAACCAGCGGCCCACGGACCTTCAGGGCGGCCCGGCCGGCAGCGTCGCGACGCTCCGCGACTCGACCGAACTGCGCGCGCTCTCCGGCCGGGCCGACGTGGCACGCGAGCGACTCAAACTGTTGTACGACGCCGGGGTGGGCATCGGTACGAGCCTGGACGTGACCCGCACCGCCGAGGAACTCGCGGAGGTGGCCGTCCCGCGGTTCGCGGACTTCGTCACCGTGGACCTCGCCGACGCCGTGCTGAACGGGCAGGAGCCGGACGCGGGCACCGATCTGCGCCGCACGGCGTCCGGCGGAATCCGCAAGGACGCTCCGCTGTACCCGGTCGGCGAGCACATCGGGTTCGCCTCCTCCACGCCACAGGCCCACAGCCTGCGCACCGGCCAGGCGGTCGTCGAACCCGACCTCGGCGGATCCCCGGGATGGCTGGCCCAGGACCCCCAGCGCACCGGCCAGGTCGTGGACTACGGAATCCACTCCCTGATCACGGTCCCCCTGCGGGTGGGCCCCCTGGTGATGGGCGTGGCCAACTTCTGGCGTTCCGAGAAGCCCGAGCCCTTCGACATGGAGGATCTGGCCCTCGCCGAGGAGCTGGTGGCCCGTGCGGCGGTCTCCATCGACAACGCGCGCCGCTACACCCGCGAGCACACCATGGCCGTGACGCTGCAGCGCAGTCTGCTGCCCCGCAACCTGCCCGAGCAGAGCGCCCTGGACATCGCCTACCGCTACCTTCCCGCCCAGGCGGGAGTCGGCGGCGACTGGTTCGACGTCCTGCCGCTGCCCGGCGCCCGTGTCGCGGTCGTCGTGGGCGACGTCGTCGGCCACGGGCTGCACGCGGCGGCGACGATGGGCCGGCTGCGTACGGCGGTCCACAACTTCTCCGCCCTCGACCTGCCTCCCGACGAGCTCCTCGGGCTCCTGGACGAGCTGGTCGGCCGTATCGACCAGGACGAGGTCGCGGAGGACAGCGGAGCCGCCGTCACCGGCGCCACCTGTCTGTACGCCATCTACGACCCGGCCTCCCGGCGCTGCACGGTCGCGCGGGCCGGACACCCGCCGCCGGCCCTGGTCGGCCCCGACGGCAGCGTCGAGTTCCCCGAGGTGCCGGCCGGTCCCCCGCTCGGCGTGGGCGGCCTCCCGTTCGAGACGGCCGAGCTCGAGCTGGCGGAGGGCAGCCGCCTGGTGCTCTACACGGACGGGCTCGTCGAGGACCGGGAACGGGACTTCGACACCGGCCTCGACCTGCTGCGCACCGCCCTGGCCGGGGCCGACCGGTCGCCGGAGGACACCTGCCGGGCCGTACTCGACGCCCTGCTGCCGGCCCGGCCGAGCGACGACATCGCCCTGATCGTCGCCCGCACCCACGCGCTCGGTCCCGACCGGATCGCCGAGTGGCAGGTGCCGTCCGACCCGGTGGCCGTCGGCGAGGTGCGCGCCTCGGTCACCCGGCAGCTGACGGAGTGGGGGCTGGACGAGATGGCGTTCACCACGGAGCTGATCCTCAGCGAGCTGGTCACCAACGCGATCCGTTACGGCAGCGGCCCCATCCAGGTCCGTATGCTGCGCGACCGCACCCTGATCTGCGAGGTCTCCGACGGCAGCAGCACCTCACCCCACCTGCGCTACGCGGCCACCACGGACGAGGGCGGACGCGGCCTGTTCCTGGTCGCCCAGCTCGCCGAGCGCTGGGGCACCCGCTACAACCCCGCCGGCAAGGTGATCTGGGCCGAGCAGTCGCTGACCTGAGCCGAGGCACCACCGGGGACCGGCTGGTACGGGCGCGCTGGAGGCGTCGGCGCTCAGCCGGGTGGCGAGGGACCTCGGCGTACGTCCTCCTCCGCCGCGGGCGCCGAGTGCGTAGTCCCGCTCGCGTCGTCCGTGGCCTCCTCGGCCGGTGCGATCGGAAGGGCGCCGCCGCGGAGCCGCTCCAGGTCGGAGGGGCGCACCTGGATGACGAGCAGGGCGATCAGCGCGCCGAGGAGGGCGAAGACGGCGGCCATGACGAACGCACCCGAGATGCCGGACGTCAACGCCTGGTCGCTCCAGGGCGCCGGAAGCTGACCCGTTCTGCGGAACTGCAGCTGCTGCGCAGGGGTCGCCTCCGCCAGGAACTTGCCGACCTGATCCGTGGCCTCGTTGCGGCTGGCCGTACCGAAGACCGTCACCAGCACGGACAGGCCGAGCGATCCTCCGACCTGCTGGGTGGCGTTAAGGATTCCGGAGGCGGCTCCTGCCTCCTTCGATTCCACGCCCGAGACCGCCATCAGCGTCAGCGACACGAACTGCAGGCCCATGCCAAGGCCGAAGACCAGGATGGGGCCAAGAATGCTGCCCAGATAGGTGCTGTGAACATCGGTCATGGTCAGCCAGGCGAGCCCCACGGCAGCCAGGATCGCGCCCACCACCATGAAGGGTTTGGGCCCCCACCTGGGCAGGAGGTTCGAGGTGAATCCCGCGCCGATCGCGACGATTGCGCTCACCGGCAGGAAGGCGAGGCCGGCCTCCAAGGGGCTGAAGCCCAGGATGTTCTGCACGAAGAGCGTCAGGAAGAAGAACATCCCGAAGATCGCCGCGGCCAGGCTCAGCATCATCCCGTAGACGCCGGCGCGGTTACGGTCGCGAAACATCCACAGGGGAGTGATGGGCTGCCTCGACCGGCGCTCGACGGTGATGAACACGACTAGGAACACCAGAGCCGCCCCGAAGGCCGCGAGGGTGACACTGTCACTCCAGCCGTCCTCCGAGGCCCGGATGAAGCCGTAGACGAGCAGCACCATGCCCAGCGTGGAGGTGATAGCGCCGGGGAAGTCGAAGTGGCCCGGGTGGCGCTCGGACTCCCGGATGTAGCGGGGTGTGGCAAGCACGATCAACAGGCCGATCGGGACATTGACGAAGAACACCCAGCGCCAGTCGAGCCACTCCACGAGAACACCGCCCGCGAGGAGCCCGATCGCACTGCCTCCGGCGGAAACAGCGGCGAACACGCCGAACGCCCTGTTCCGCTCGGGTCCTTCGCGGAAGGTGGTGGTGATCAGCGACAGCGCGGTGGGGGAAGCGATCGCGCCGCCGACACCCTGCAGTGAGCGCGCCGCGAGCAACTGCCAGTCCTCCTGGGCGAGTCCGCCGAGCAGCGAGGCCAACACGAAGAGCAGGACGCCGAACATGAAGACCCTGCGCCGGCCGAGGATGTCACCGGAGCGCCCGCCGAGCAGCAGCAGACCACCGAAGGTCAGCGTGTAGGCGTTGATCACCCAGGACAGGTTCTCGGTCGAGAAGCCGAGCGAGGTCTGGATGTGCGGCAGCGCGATGTTCACGATGGTGATGTCGAGGACCACCATCAGCTGGCACGAGGCGATGACGAGGAGCGCGATACGACTGCCTCGGCCCCGCTCCGGGGACTCGGCAGGTGCGGAAGGTGTCGGGTGAGCGGCCGTCATGGAAGGGCCCCGCGCGTCGGGTCAACAGTGAACGCGGACGTTCACTACATCGACGTTAAGCCTGAGCTCCCGACCCCACCAATCGATCAAAGGGTCCCGGTGGGAAGGCGATGGGACGGGCGGGGCTCAGCGGGCCAGGCGGCCGAGCAAGGACGAGGCGGACAGGATGCCGAGGGCCGCGGCCAGGACAAGAACCCCGTAGTCGAGGGCCAGATGGGCGGGTGTGCCGAGCAGCAGGCCGCGCAGCGCGTCCACCTGGTAGCTGAGGGGGTTGAACTTGCTGACGGTCTGGAGCCAGCCCGGCATGACGGCCACCGGATAGAGGGCGTTGGAGCCGAAGAACAGCGGCATGGTGATGGCCTGGCCGATGCCCATCAGGCGGTCGCGGGTGAGCACGATGCCGGCGATGGTCATCGAGAGGCAGGAGAAGAAGGCCGAGCCGAGGACGACGGCCACCGCGACGCCGAGCAGCCGCAGCGGATTCCAGGTCATCGCCACCCCGAGCAGCGCGGCGATGACGACGACCACGACCGCCTGGATCAGCGCCTTCACTCCGGCGGCGAAGGCCTTGCCGGTGATGAGCGCCGAGCGCGGGGTCGGTGTGACGAGGAGCTTGGTGAGGATCCCGGCGTCCCGCTCCCAGATGATCATGATGCCGTAGAAGATGGCGATGAACATCGCGGACTGGGCGATGATGCCGGGCGCGAGGTAGTCGAGGTAGGGGATGCCGCCGGTGGGTATGGCCTTGATCCGGGTGAAGGTCTCGCCGAAGATCAGCAGCCAGAGCGCCGGCTGGACGGCCCGGGTGTACAGCTCGGTGCGGTCGTGGCGCAGCTTCTGCAGCTCGACCGCGCACATCGCGCCGACCCGGGCGGGCAGCACCTTCCAGCCGGTACGGGCCCGGGGCGGGACCAGGAGCAGGTCGAGGCCGGCCGGGTGGACGCGGTCAGCCGACACGGGACGCGGTACGGCGGGTGCTTCGGACATCGCTGAAGTCTCCTGACTGGTCGTCGAGGCCGCTGCCGGCGATGTCGCGGAAGACGTCTTCCAGCGTGGGCAGTTCACCGTTCTTCGCGGTGCCGCGCCGCTCGCCGAGGCCGGTCCTCAGCTCGTCGGGGGTACCGAGGGCGCGGACGCGGCCCCGGTGCATCAGCGCGACCCGGTCGCAGTACTGATCGGCCTCGTCCATGTAGTGGGTCGTCACCAGGACGGTCATACCGGTGGCCGCGCGCACGGCGTTGATGTGCTCCCACACGCTCGTCCGGGCGATCGGGTCGAGGCCGATGGTCGGCTCGTCGAGGATCAGCAGCCGGGGCGCGCTCACCAGTGCCTGGGCAAGTTCGAGGCGACGGACCATGCCTCCGGAGTACGTCTTGGCGAGCCGGTCGGCGGCGTCGGTCAGGTCGACCGCCGCGAGCGCCTGGCCGACGCGCGCCGCGCGCTCCCGGCGGGAGACGTCGAAGACGCGGGCGAACAGGGCCACGTTCTCCCGGCCGGTGAGTCCGGAGTCGGCGGAGAGCTGCTGCGGTACGTAGCCCAACAGGCGGCGGACCGCCATGCGTTCGCGTGTGGCGTCGTGCCCGAAGACCCGGACCATGCCGGCGGGGACGGGCAGCAGCGTGGTGATGCAGCGGATCGCCGTGGTCTTGCCCGCGCCGTTGGGCCCGAGCAGTCCGAACACCTCGCCGTCGCGGACGGAGAGTTCGAGCCCGTCGACCGCGGTGGTCTCGCCGAAGGCGTACGCGAGCCCGGCACAGGTGACGGCGTCCGTCCCGGCATCCGCCGCTGCGGTCCGGGGGCCGGCCGCATCCGGCCCACCGCTCTCCGGCGCGGCCGGTCCGTCGGCGGCATCCGTGCCGCTGTCGATCTCCGGGGCATGCCCCTCGGCGGTGCCCGTCGCCTCGCCGGCCGGGCTCCCCTGCCGGGCGGGGTCTCCCCCTCCGGTCGTGTTCCGCGTCATGTCTCCTCGGCCTCCTCGTGCAGGTTCGCCGCCAGCTTGCGCAGGGCCGGAAGGGCCGCCTCCAGGGCCGCGCGGTCCGCCTCGTCGAGACGGGCCACCTGGCTGCGTACGAGTGCCGCGCGCCGCGCGCGCCAGTCGCGCAGCCGCGCGTCGGCGGCCGGTGTGGGCAGCAGTCGCGCGGCCCGCCGGTCGGCCGGGTCCGTCTCGCGGATCAGATAGCCGTCCCGCACCAGTTGGTTGACCAGCGTCGAGACCGAATTGCCCGCCAAGTAGAGCTCCTTGGCGGCTTCCGACACGCCGATGCCCGGGCGTGCCACGACCAGGCGCAGCAGCTCGACCTCGGCGCCACGCAGCCGCGGGGCGGTCATACCACGGCGCAGCCGCCGCCGGATCAGCCGCTGCACTCCGGCCAGGGTGTCGGCCAACGCCTCGGGGAAACTCTCTGACTCCACTCTTCGAGAATAGCTCTGTGTCAGAGGTATTTCGAGAAAGGGAGGGTCAAGAGGGGGCAAGCGGAAAGCCGGGCGGCAGCCCAGGGGCCGGGCACGAGCGGCCGGCGCGGCGGCAGCGTCGTACCCGGCCCTGGTCCGAGCCGAGAGCCTGGTGTCCCCGGTGTCCCCGGCGTCAGTGGTCCTTGAGTTCGTCGATGCGGACGGGGCCACCGGTGGTCACCGACTGGATGGCGGCGAGGGCGATGGACAGGGCGGCGCGGGCGTCCTCGCCGGTGACGGCGGGGGCCCGGCCGGTGCGGACGCACTCGGTGAAGTCGGCGAGTTCGGCCACGTAGGCGTCGTGGAAGAGGTCCTGGTCGTACCGGACGGATTCGGCGGTGATGCCGTCCGGGCCGTAGGAGGTCAGAGGGGTGCGGCGGAGGTCACCAATGGTGAGCATGCCCGCCGAGCCGAACACCTCGCCGCGGACGTCATAGCCGTACACGGCCTGGAAGTTGGCCTCGGCGGTGGCGAGCGCGCCGTTGTCGAAGCGGATCGTGACGACGGCGGTGTCGAGCAGCCCGTGCTCCTTGAAGTCGGGGCGGACGAGCGCGTCGGCCATGGCGAAGACCTCGACGGGCTCGGCGCCGGGGTTGAGGAAGCGCAGGGTGTCGAAGTCGTGGATCAAGGTCTCCAGGAAGATCGTCCACGGCGGAATGCGTGCCGGGTCCGCCAGCCTCGGGTCACGGGTGAGAGAACGGAGCAGCTGGGGGGTGCCCACCGCGCCGGCGGCGACCTTGTCGTGAGCGGCGCGGAAGCCCGGGTCGTAACGCCGGTTGAACCCCACCTGGAGAGCCACGCCGGCCGCACGGGCGGCGGCGATGGCGCGGTCGGCCTCGGCGAGACCGACCGCCATGGGCTTCTCGCAGTAGACCGCCTTGCCCGCCCGTGCCGCCGCCTCCACCAGGTCGGCATGGGTGCGGGCCGGGGTGGCGATCACCACCGCGTCGACCTGCGGGTCGGCCAGCAGGTCGCCGATATCGGTGTACGCCGTGGCACAGCCGAGCGGGGCGGCGAGGCGCTCCGCGGCGCCCGGGGCGGGGTCGGCGACGGCGGCGAGACGGACGCCGGGCAGACGGTCGGCGAGGGTCTCGGCGTGGAAGGAGCCCATCCGTCCGGCGCCTATGAGACCGACGGCGAGCGGTTGCTGCGTGGCCATGCGAGTTCTCCGTACCTGAGTGAGGGGGTGCGTGGGAGGTCTTCGTCGGTGAGCGAGTGCGGGAAGGGCCGTTGTCGGTGAGCGAGTGCGGGAAGGGCGGGTGTCAGAGCGTGAACGCGGTGCGGAAGCGCTCCAGGGCGAGGTCGCTGTGGTCCGAGGCCCACGCCTCCATGGCGACCGTGCCGTCGTAGCCGAGGTCCGCGAGGGCGCGCGCGACGGCCGGGTAGTTGATCTCCCCGGTTCCGGGCTCACAGCGGCCGGGTACGTCGGCCACCTGGATCTCGCCGATCAGGCCCCGGCCGTGGGCGCGGCGCAGCAGCTCGATCAGGTTCCCCTCGCCGATCTGCGCGTGGTAGAGGTCGAGGTTCATCCGCAGTCCGGGGCGGTCCACGGCCTCGACCAGGGCCAAGGTGTCGGCGGCCTTCGCGAACGGCACTCCGGGGTGGTCGACGGCGGTGTTGAGGTTCTCCAGGGTGAAGACCACCCCGGCGCTCTCCCCCAGTTCGGCGATGCGGGTGAGCGTGCGGTGGGCGGCGATCCACATCGGGCCGGTGGCGTCGCCGGTGACGGCGGTGACCGGGAGTCCCTCGGAGTCCAGGCCGGTGCCGTGCAGGTTCAGCCGGGGGCAGCGCAGCCGCTCGGCCGCCTTGACCGACTCCTCGGCGGTGCGCAGCAGTTCGGCCGCTCCGTCCTCGTCGGTCAGACTGCCGCGCAGGTAGCCCGTCATCGAGGAGAAGACCGCCCCGCTCCGCTCCAGTGCGGTCAGATCATGCCGGGTCCAGTCCCAGATCTCGACCTGGAAGCCGGCGTCGTGGATACGCCGCGCCCGGTCCTCGACCGGCAGTTCCCGGAAGACCATCTCGGCGCAGACCGCCAACGTGTACATCGCCCATCACCCGCTTTCCGATGTCCGGGCTTCTAGAACGTTCTAGTCCCGGAGCAGCAGTACGCCAGCCGCCGAGCGGCTTGTCAAGGCTCCGCGAAGGCCCCGAGCTAGAACGTTGCAGTTATGCCGACCAGGGTGTTCGCGTCTGGTCTACGATCCTCGACGGGAAGAACACTTCGACCAGGAAGGGCCTCCGTGCCACCCACTCCCGCGGTCCCGAGCGGAAAACGGCCGACCCTCGCCGATGTCGCGGCGCGGGCGGGCGTGTCCGTCGCCCTGGTCTCGGTGGTGATGCGCGGGGCCAAGGGCGCCGGAGCCGCCACCCGCGAGCGGGTGCTCCGGGCGGCGAAAGAGATCGGCTACCGGCCCGACTCCCGGGCGCGCCTCCTGCGCAGCAGCCGCTCGCGCCTGCTCGGAGTGCAGTTCGGACTCCAACAGCCGTTCCACACCGACCTGGTGGAGTTCCTGTACGCCGCCGCCGAGCCCGTCGGCTATCAGATCGCCCTCAGCGCCGTCGCCCCCAGCCGCAGCGAGCGGCAGGCCGTGGAGGCACTGCTCGGCGACCGCTGCGAGGCCCTGATCCTGCTCGGTTCACAGGCCCCCGCCGCGCGGCTGGCGGAACTCGCGGCGCAGCTGCCGGTCGTGTCCGTGGCCCGGCGGCTGCGTCCACCCGCCGCGGGCGTGGATGTCGTACGGACCGCCGACGACGAGGGCGCCCGCCAGGCCGTCGATCACCTGGTGGCCCTCGGACACCGCGACATCGCCCACATCGACGGCGGCCGGGCGCCCGGTGCCGCCGACCGGCGCCGCGGCTACCGCACAGCCATGAGCCGCCACGGCCTCGCCGACCGCGTCCAGGTCCTGCCCGGCGGACTGACCGAGGAGGACGGCGCCGCGGCGGCCCGCGTCCTCCTCGACGCCGGCCTCGGGCCCACCGCCGTCCTCGCCTTCAACGACCGGTGCGCCACCGGCGTCCTGGACACCTTTCTGCGCGCCGGCATAGCCGTCCCCGGCCGGATCTCCGTCGTCGGCTTCGACGACAGCCGCCTGGCCCGGCTCAGCCATGTCGACCTCACGACCGTCGGCCAGGACATCTCGCGCCTCGCACAGTTGGCGGTCGGCCGGGCCGTGGCACGGCTGGAAGGCGAAACGGAATCCGAGGGGCCCGGGCAGGAGATCGTCGTCGAGCCGCACCTCGTCACGCGCGGCACCACCGCCGCTCCCCCGCCGGCCTGAGCCATCGGCGCTCCCCCGCCTCCTTGGCCATCGGCGCTCCCCGTACGGGTACCCGGTCCTCCAGGACCGGTAGTCGACACACCCGTCCGCCCCATTGACACTTACCGTCCAGTAATATCGCGCGACAGGCCCCCTGAGGAGGAACCGTGCCACGGTCGGAACGCTCGCCCTTGTTGCTCGCCGGCCTGTTGGCCGCCGCGGGCGTCACCCACTTCGTCGCGCCACGGCAGTACGACGCGACCATCCCGCGGGCTCTGCCGGGTAGGCCGCGAACCTGGACCTACGCGAGCGGTGCCGCCGAGCTGGCGCTGGCGGCCGGGGTGGCGCTGCCCCGTACACGGCGGGTCGCCGGGCTCGCCACCGCCGCTTTCTTCGTCGGCGTGTTCCCCGCCAACGTCAAGATGGCCGTGGACTGGCGCAACCGTCCCGCGCCTCTCAAGGCCGCGGCTCTCGCCCGGCTCCCGCTGCAGGTGCCGCTCGTGCTGTGGGCGCGCGGTGTCGCCCGGAGCGGGGAGGGACGGTCATGACCTCTCGCGTGAATGTGGGCGACACGGTCGAGGACTTCGCCCTGCCGGACGAGACCGGGGCGAGCCGGAGTCTGTCCGAACTGCTCGGCGACGGGCCGGTCGTGCTGTTCTTCTATCCCGCCGCGCTTACCGCCGGCTGCACCGCCGAGGCCTGCCACTTCCGTGATCTGGCCGCCGAGTTCGCCGCCGCCGGCGCGCGGCCGGTGGGGATCAGCGGCGATTCCGTCGACCGGCAGCAGGAGTTCGCCGGGCGCCACACGCTCGGATTCCCGCTGCTGTCCGACACCGACGGGACCATCCGTGAGCGGTTCGGGGTGAAGCGCGGCTTCTCCTTGGCCCCCACCAAGCGGGTCACCTTCGTCATCGCACAGGACCGCACGATCCTGGAAGTGGTCCGCAGCGAAATCCGGATGAGCGCGCATGCCGACCGCGCTCTCGCCGCCCTGCGCGAGCACAAGAGCTGAATCGCCGACGGCCCAAGGGCATGCCCACGTGAACAGGCCCCGCCCCATTGCGGATGGCGGGCGGGACCCGTTCACTGCGCCTCATTTTCGGCGGCTCTCGCGGCCTCGGGCAGGGCGCGCGGCCGGGCATGTCGGCAAGGCGGCGCGCACCCGGTGCGGGCGCCGCGCATCCCGTGTGAACGGCGACCGGTCACCACGCGGGAATCGCGGTCATCTCACAGGGGATTGAGGTGATTGTGCGTCAGATCGCGTCCACCACACGGGAGTTCGCGATCACGGCAGCAGTCGCTGCTCCTTGGCGACGGACACCGCGCCCGCTCGGGTGTCCACCCCGAGCTTGGCGTAGATCCTGCCCAGGTGGGTCTTGACCGTGGCCTCGCTGATGAACAGGGTCCGGGCGATCTCCCGGTTGCCCAGGCCGCGCGCCAGCTGCTCAAGGATGTCGCGCTCGCGGTCGGACAGGGCGGGGCGCGGGCTGCGCAGCTGGGCCAGCACCCGGTCGGCGACCGGGGCCGACAGGGCGGTGCGGCCGGATGCCGCGCTGTGGATCGCCGCGAAGAGTTCTTCCGGGCGCTCGGCCTTGAGCAGATAACCGGTGGCGCCGGCCTCGATGGCCCGGGAGATGTCGGCGTCGGTGTCGAACATCGTGAGCACCAGCACGCGGGGTCCCCGCGCGCCGGGTTCTTCGCCGCCGCCCGTCGAAAGGTGCCGGGTGGCCGTCACGCCGTCCATGCCGCCACCGAGCTGAAGGTCCATCAGGACGACGTCGGGCCGCACGCGGGCGGCCACGGCGAGAGCCTCCTCTCCACTGCCCGCCTCGCCGACCACCTCGATGCCCTCGGTACTGGCCAGCAGCGCGCGCAGCCCGGCACGCACCATGGCATGGTCGTCGCACAGCAGCAGTCGGATCGGCGCGGGGGATTCCTGGGGGCTCACGGGCCGCTCTCCGTCGGGGTGTTGGGGGCGAGGGGCGTCAGGGGGTGAGGGGAATCGCCGCCGAGACGACGGTGCCCTCGCCCGGCGTGGATTCCACGGTGAGTGTGCCGCCCGACTGCCGGGCCCGGATGTGCATGGCCGGCAGCCCGTGTCCGCGCGACCGGTCCGCTTCGGGGGCCGCCAGTGCGGCCGGGTCGAAGCCACGGCCGTTGTCGGCGATGTCCAGCGAGATCTGGTCGTCCAGACACGTCAGGGTCAGCGCGGCCCGTGTCGCCGCGGCGTGCTCGCGCACATTGGCCAGCGCGCCCTGCCCGACGCGCAGCAGCGCCGCCTCGACCCGCTCCGGCAGCAGGCCCGGGGTGCCGTCGAGCCGGAAGGCCACGGTCAGCCCCGTACCGCTCTCCCGGTCGGCGAGCGCGCTCAACGCCTCGGCCAGGGAACGCTCGGCGAGGTCGGCCGGGGCCAGGTCGTGCACGAACCGGCGCGCCTCGACGAGACTGCGGGAGGTGATCTCGGCCGCGTCCCTCATGTGTCCGCGGGCCGCTTCGGGGTCCGCCTGCCAGATACGGTCGGCGGCCTGGAGCAACATCTGCTGGCTGGACAGGCTTTGGGCGAGTGTGTCGTGGATCTCCGTGGACAGCCGCTGTCGCTCCGCGAGGATGCCCGCGCGCCGCTCGGTGGCGGCCAGGTCCCGCCGGGTGCGGACCAAGTCGTCGATGAGGACGCGCTGTCGGGCCGCCTGCCGTTGCAGATGGACCAGTACGGCGGTGGCGACCGCGGCGATGGCCGGAGGGGCCACCACCATGTTGGGGTTGAGCGTGCCGTGCGACACCCGTATCTCGGAGACGACGACCAGGGCGGTGAGCCCGGCCACCACGGGCACCGCGATCCGTGCCGGCAGCGTGTGCAGTCCGGCGAACAGCAGCGGCATGGCACACCAGGTGGCGCTCGGCGCCAGTGCGAGCAGGGCGATCCAGACGGCCGAGACCGATCCCAGCCAGGCCAGGTGCCGTGCGGTGGGTCGGCCGCCCGGGCGCGGCGCGGGGGCCCACCACCGTCCGAGGACGTAGAGCAGCCAGAAGAGGGCGAACAGCGCCATCACCCAGGCGGTGCGCGGGCCGCTCTGATCGCGGGTCAGGAAGCGGGCGAGCGAGGAACCGAGCAGCAGGAAGAACGCGGCGTGCATGACCACCGCCAGCCACCGCCCGTCCGGATCGTCCAACTGGCCCTCGACCCGGTGGCGCCGATCCGGATCGCCCGGATCGCCCGGCTCGCCCTCCGGACCGCCCTCCGGACCGCCCTCCGGCTGGTCGCGCGCGTCGCGATCGTCCAGATCACCCTCCACCCGGTCACGCCCCTCTCGATCGCGCCCCTCCCGATGGCCCAGCTCGCGCTCCACCCGAGCGCACCCATCCCGCTCACACCGCTCGCCGTCCAGCGCGTCCCCCCGCCCGATCGCCGCCGTCACAGGGCGCACGCCCCCGCGTGACCGTTCACCCTGTCGCACCGACGGCCCCCTCCCTCGCCCCAACCGGCCTCTTCTCGTTCGACAGTCCAGCGTCCCCGGCGCGGCGGCGCATCATCCGATCGGTTGACATCGGCGTCCCCCGAACCGCCTCCGCATCGGGGCCGGTCGGCCGCGTCGGGCCCCCGCTCGTGCGCCGAGGCTGGGGGCGAGACCCGCGAGGCGCGGCGGCCCGGCCGCGGCGCCCGCGCCGAACGAGGAGGACAGATCCGCGTGCCTGCCAAGAACGTCACCGTCAACCGGGCCGCCCTCGGGCACCGCATCGCCTACGCGCTGCGTCATCCCGAGCGGGTGCCCCGCCATCTGGTCCGCGCCACTCGGGACGCGTGGCTTCGTCACCGCCGGCCGGACCACATCGCGTACTACCGCGCGGTGATGCGGTCCGACACCCGTGCCGACCCGGACGCGGCGGTCGGCAGCCGTACGCATGAGCGGTGGCTGGCGCTGGGGGCCATGCAGTTCGACTACCTGGTCGGCCACGGTCTGCGCCCCGAGCACCGGATGCTGGAGATCGGCTGCGGCAACCTGCGGGCGGGCTGGCGGTTCATCCGGCACCTGGAACCGGGGCACTACTACGGCATCGACATCTCCCCCGACATCCTCGTCGCCGCGCAGGACACGATGGTGCGCATGGGGTTGCAGAAACGGCTCCCCACGCTCACCCCGGTCAACGATCTGACCCTGCGCTTCCTGCCCGACGCCCACTTCGACGTGGTGCACGCGCACAGCGTCTTCTCCCATTCGCCGCTGCCCGTCATCGAGGAGTGTCTGGCCAACGTCGGCCGGGTGCTGGCACCCGGCGGCTGGTTCGACTTCACCTTCGACCGCACCGAGGGCAAGGAGCACCACGTCCTGCGGGAGGACTTCTACTACCGCACCGAGACGCTCGTCGCCCTGGCCGAGAAGCATGGCCTGACGGCGCGCTTCATGGACGACTGGGAGGAACTGCCGCACGGCCAGTCGAAGATCCGCGTCACCCGCCGCGATGCGCCCTGTCCTGAGACGGACCCAACGGTCATGCTGGACCCCGACGAGCCGGCCGCACGATCAACGGAGCCCACATGACAGACCAGGTCACCCGTCTCGAAGTGAAGCCGGTCGCCGGCCATATCGGCGCCGAGATCACGGGAGTCGACCTGGCCGAGGAGTTGAAGGACGAGGTCGTCGCCCGGATCCGGGAGGCGGTGCTGCGCTGGAAGGTGGTGTTCTTCCGCGAACAGAAGCTGGACCACACCTCGCATGTGGCGTTCGCGCAGCGGTTCGGCGAACCGATCCGGCTGAGGTCACGCGGAAGTGCCTCGCCCCGGGACTTCCCCGAGGTCGAGACGACGGCCGACCGGCTGGAGCTGGGCGGGCGTTACGGCATGGACCATGAGGAGTGGCTGCGCCGGCGCCGCCATTCGCTGCTGCGCGGGTGGCACTGCGACCACGGTGCCCGGGTGGATCCGCCGGCCGCCACGATCCTGCGTGCCGAGACCGTGCCGCCGTACGGCGGTGACACGACCTGGTCCAATCTGGCGGTCGCCTACGCGGGGCTCTCCCAGCCCGTACGGGACTTCGTCGACGGGCTGCGCGCGGAGCACCGGCTGGGGGTCGGGTACCAGGCGCGGCCCGGCGACGACGCGTACGTACGGCATCTGCTGGACCATCAGGTCGCCTCCGAGCATCCGCTGGTGCGGGTGCACCCGGAGACGGGCGAGCGGGTGCTGTTCGTCAACGGCTACTACATCGAGCAGATCCTGGGGGTGTCCCGGATGGAGAGCCGGGCGCTCCTGGAGATGCTGCTGGAACAGGCGACGCGGCCCGAGTACACGGTCCGGTTCCGGTGGGAGCCGGGCAGTGTGGCCTTCTGGGACAACCGGGCCACGATCCATCTGGCGCCCAGTGACACGGCGCATATCGACCACCCCCGGGTCATGCACCGCGTGATGCTCGCCGGCGAGGTCCCTGAAGGGGTGGACGGCAAGCCGTCGGTGCCGATCGTGGGCAGCGAACCGCAGCGCTGGTAGACGGCGGGGCGGGATCGGAGCGCCGTCAGAAGATGCCCTGTCCCGGTACCAGGATGCCGTGCGGGTCGTAGGTGTGTCTGGCGGTGGCCAGTTGGCGCCAGCTGGAGCCGAAGTGGTCGCGCCAGTCCGACGGGCCGAAGGGGACGGAGCCGACCGGGTAGTGGGTGCCGCCGGCCGCGTGGACGGTGTCGTAGGCGGTGCGGTTGGCGGCCAGGAGACGGTCGATGGTCGCGGTGTCGTCGGGCGGGGTGGTGCGCAGGACTGCCAGCAGGTAGGGCACGGGGTCGTCGGGGGTGCGCAGCAGCGGTGTGTGGAGCCGCTCGCGCAGCAGTGGGTAGAGGAGGACGACGCCGGGGCCGAGGTCGGCCGAGGTGAGGTCGTCCAGCAGGGATCCGGCGACCGAGACCGCGGAGCGGCCGGGCAGCAGCAGGTTGAGCCAGGGGTGGGCGTACGCCCAGAGGCCCGCTTCCTTCAGTGCGGCGACGCCGGGGGCGAGTCGGTCGAGGAAGTCGTAGTACGCGAGGTCGGACGTCTGCACACCGGACGGGTCGTGGCGCAGTCCGCGCAGCAGTGTGCTGTCGTCGGGGGTGGGACCGACGGGCGGGCCGTAGGCGACGGCTTCGAGGAGGTAGCCGCGGAAGGCTCCGGCTGTGTCGGCGGTGACCTGTCCCTCGACGTAGGCGAAGCGGCCTTCCCGCACCAGCAGTCGCTGGTCGTCGAGGAACGTCCGCAGGTCGTCGTACGGGAGGAGGTAGTGGCGCACGGTCTCGGGCGCGGGGACCAGACGCAGGGTGGCGCCGACGATGACCGCGCACTGGCCGAGTCCGGCGAGTACGGCGCGGAACAGGTCACGGTGGCGCGTCGGGGAGCAGCGGACGAACTCGCCCGCGCCGGTGACGACGTGCAGTTCCGTGGCGTTGTCGACCTGGGCACCGTGCCGGTGGGTCTGGCCGCCGAGACCGCCGACCGACAGGGTGCCGCCGACGGAGAGTTCGAGATAGTCGGTGAGCGTGGGCGGCGTGAGGCCGTGGGCCAGGGTGGCCTTGGCGACATCGCTCCACTTGGCACCCGCCCCGACCGTGACCGTCCTGCTCCGTGCGTCGACGGGGCCGATGGCCGCGAGCGGTGCGGTCTCGATGATCAGGCCGCCGTCGACCTGTGCCTGACCTTGAGTGGCGTGGCCCTGGCCCCGGGGGGCGACCCGCAGCCCATGCGCGGCGCAGAAGCGGATCATCACGACGATGTCGTGGACGGAACCGGGCCGCAGGACCGCGGCCGGACGCCGGTGGACGATGTGACCGAAGTCGTCGGCGGCGGCGTCGAGCGCTGCCGCGTCGGTGTGCAGGGTCCCGTCCAGCGGCGGGAGGCCGGTGAGCGGACGGTCGGACGCGGTGGCCGCCCAGCTGCGGGTGAAGGGGTCGAACCCGATCACCGCGGCGCCGGCGGCGGCAAGGCCGTGCAGTGCGGTACGTCGCGACGGTGTGCGGGGCATGCGCTCCTCCTGGGGCGGACCGGATGAAGCGATCAATGTTCGCCGAGTGTAGGGCAGTTGGTTCCGGTGAGCCGGGCGGGACACGGTGGTGGCGAAGGGTTCTCGAAAGCGGAGCGGGACCGCGGTGGTGGCGAACCGACGGTCGTGTTCCGCCGCTGCCGTGTGCGGTGCGACGAGTGCGGCCGCCGCCCGGGCGGGACGGCGGCCGACTTCACGCCTGCGCGGCGCGGATCACTCGTGGGGCGTCTTCACGCCGACGCAGCACGGATTGTCGTGGGCGTCCTCACGCCGACACGGCGCGGTCACTCGTCGATGGCGGCGCCGAAGCGGGCGGTGCCGGCCGAGTCGCCCAGCGCTCCCGCGCCGTAGAGCCAGGAACCGTCCGCGACCAGGCCCTTGGTGCTCGCGGGCAGCTGCCAGACCACTCCGTCCTGGGTGTCCTCGCCCGGCGCGGCGGCCAGCAGTTCGGAGCGCCCGTCGCGATCCGTGTCGGCGAGCCGTACCTGTGCGCCCCACAGGTCGCCGGACTCGGCGGTGCCGGGGACGCCCGCAGTGTTCTGGTCGAAGGACTGCGCGCCCGTCGCGGTCAGGCCGTCCGCCGAGCCGCGCAGCAGCCACACCGCGCCGGCGTCCGCGACCGTCCCGATGTCCTCGCCCGGAGCGCCGATCGCCAAGTCCGCGTAGCCGTCGCCGTCGACGTCACCGACGGAGATCTCGGAGCCCCAGGCGTCGCCGTGCTCACCGGCGCCGGGCACGCCCGGGGAGTTCTGCGTCCACCACTGAGGTGTGCCGTCCTCGCTCTCCAGGCCCTTGGGGCCTTCCTCGCCGCCGTAGTAGACGCCCACCAGGCCGCCGGTCAGGCCTTCCGCCTCGGCGTCGGGGCTGCTGTGCTGGCCGGTGACGAGGTCGTCGTAGCCGTCCTTGTTGATGTCGCCGGAGGCGGTGGAGATGCCGCCGCGCAGGTCGCGCAGGTGGGTGAGACCGTGCTCCCCGCCCGAGTAGACCGCCGACCAGCCCTGGGCGTAGTCGTCGTCGGGGCTGTAGCCGGAGACGACCAGGTCGGCGTAGCCGTCGGCGTCGTAGTCGCCCGTGGTCAGGTAGGCGGGCTGAATGGCGCGGCCGGCGGGGTGCGCAGTGGTGTCGAGGGAGCCCGTGTGCCGCAGAGCGCCGCCGCTGTAGGTGAACAACTCCGCGCCGCGCTGGTCGAGTACGGCGACGACGTCGGCGGGGGTCTCCCCGGTCAGCCGGGCCGCGGTGACGGCAGAGCCGAACCGGGCGCCGGCCGCCGGGGCGGCGGACGTGAACGCGACGCTGCGGGCGGCACCGAGTCCGTTCTTGGAGCCGTACAGCACGGTCACCTGACCGGCGTCCTCCAGGGCACCGGCCTTCTTGCCCGGCGCCCCGATGAGCGCGTCGTCGTAGCCGTCGCCGTCGAGGTCGCCCGTGGCAACGGCCGCGCCGAAGGAGTCGCCGGTCTGCGCGGTGCCGGGGACACCGGCGGTGTTCTGGCTGAAGAGGGCGGTGCGGCCCTTGGGGACGCTGTTGTTGGTGCTGATGCCGTGGGGCGCTCCGTACTGGACGGTGACGAATCCGGCGCCCTTCTTGCCGCCGACGGTGCCGTCCGGCGCGCCGATGAGGATGTCGTCGTAACCGTCGCCGTCGAAGTCGGAGTTGCGGTCACGGGCAGATGTGCCGCCGGGAGTACCCGCGTAGGAGGCGGGCGCGGCGGCGATGCCGAGGCCTGCCAGCAGCAGGAAGGAGGCGGCGGCCAGTGCGGCGGAGGCGGTCCCGCGGCGCGAACGAGTGGTGCTGGTCATGGTGGTGCTCCCCGTTGGTGATGTGTCGTGTCAGCTCGAAAGCCGGGCTTGTCGGTGAATGCGGCGAAAACGCCAAGTTGCTTTCACCTGCGCCCAGTTCGACACGAGACGTGCCAAGGGAGTTGTGGTGCCCCGAGGGGCCGTGACACAGCAGTGACATGTGTTGCGGAATGCGGACCACCGGATGCGCGGTCCGGCCGCCCGCCGGATCCTTCCGGCGGACTACCGGACCGCTCACCGGGGGAGGTCACTCGCCGACGCGGTCGTCCTTCGGCTCGTCCCCGTCCGTGTCCTTCTCCGGCGTACTCAGGAACCCCGGCAGTTCGAGCAGACCGCCGGCCTTCTCGGGGCGGCCGTCGGAGTTCTGGCCGCTCAGGTTCTGCCGGACCGAGTCCAGGATCGTCAGGCCCTGGGCGACCAGTCCGGCCGCGATCTCACCGAGGCCGTCCGCGCCGTTCAGGACGTTGACGTTGGCTCCGGCGAGGCCGCCCGCCGCTTCCTTCACGATCTGCGGAAGCTGCTCGATCAGCATCCGGTCGAGTGCGACTCGGTCGTGCGACGCCGCGGCCTCGGCCTGGATCTTCATGCGTTCGGCCTCGGCGATGGCGAGCACCTTGATCCGCTCGGCCTCGGCCTCGGCGGGCTTCACGATCTCGCCCACCAGCTGCTGCTGGCGCAACTGGGCCGCGCGCTGGGCGAGTTCGGTCTGGGCGGCGAGGACCTCCTGCTGGGCGTGGGCCTGGGCCAGCGGTCCGGCCTGGGCGGCCTGCGCCTGGGCGCGGTCCACCTCGGCCGAGTACTCCGCCTTCACGACCGCGGTCTGCCGGGCGTACTCGGCCTGGTTACGGGCGGCCACCTGCTCCGCCTCGACGGAGGCCTGCGTGGCCTGTGCCTGCGCGATCTGGGCCTGCCGCTGGATGGCCGCCTTGTGCGGTGCGGACATGGCCTCGATGTAGCCGACGTCGCCGTCGTCGATCGACTGGATCTGCAGCGAGTCCACGATCAGGCCGATCTTCGCCATCTCGACCTTCGAGGTGTCCAGAACCTCCGCGGCGAGCTTCTGCCGCTCGGTGACGATCTCCTCGACGGTCATCGAGCCGATGATGGCGCGCAGGTGACCGGCGAAGATCCGGCCGGTCAGCACCGACATCTGGTCCTGGTCGGAGAGGAAGCGCTGACCGGCGTTGATGATGCTCTCGTGGTCGTTGCCGACCTTGAACGCGATCACGGCGCGGACGTGCAGCGCGATGCCCTGCCTGGTCACACAGGTCTCGGTGACCTCGGCCTCGCACATCGACAGGGTGAGAAAACGGGTCTTACGGAAGACGGGCAGCACGAACTTTCCGTGACCCGTCACCACTCGGAACGGCGCGCCCCCCAGTCCCCGCCTGCCTCCCGATATCAGCATCGCCTCATCGGGGGCGGGAACGCGGTAACCGAACATTCTGATTCTCCTTAACCGGCGTCGACGGGATCGCCGTCCAACGCGTCCAACGGGTCGACCCAGCGGATGACGTCGACCTCACGACATCCGCGGGACTCGACCACGAGCACGGTCGCCCCCATGGGCAGGGGCTCCTGCGACCAGGCAAGGAAGGTCTCGGATCCGCCTCTGACCCGCACGAGGATCTCGCCTGGACCGGCGCTTCCCCGCGTGCCGATGAGGAGCTCCCCAGTACAGCCGATCACGGCATCGTCCTGCACCATTGTCGGCCGCCTCCCCGTATCTCTGGTTCTGCTTCCGACCTTAGACCTCACCCCCGTCGGACGCCTACGCGCCTGTCGCTCTCCGTGTCACGCGCCGCGGTGCCTGCGCTCAGCTCTTGGTGAACCGGTAGGTCTTGCTGTCGGTCAGGACGCAGAAGCCGGGCGACACGACGATCACCCGCAGAGTGCCGGTGCGCCGGTCGTAGTCGATGCCCTCCGCCTCGAAGGTGCCCGAGCAGGAGCTGCGCAGCGGGAGCTGGCGCAGCGCCATGACATGGCCGGACACGTCCGCCGTGCCGTTCGGCTCGCCGGACAGGTCGATCTGCAACAGCGGCTTGGTGATGCCGAAGAGCGTGCCCGCCGGGTCGTCGGACGAGCACAGCAGCCGCGTCGCGGTGACGAAGTCGCAGCCCTGTACGTCGCGTACGGCGTGGTCGAGGTTGATGGTGGACGCCTGCGGGAGGTTCGCCGAGGGCGAGGTGCCCGGGTTCACGCCAGGAGTCGGGAACACCAGCAGCCGGCTCATCGTGCCGTACTCGCCCGACACCATCCACGTACCGCTGGGCGAGATGGTGACGAACGAGTTGTTCAGCGCCTCGCCCGCACTCAGCGCGTGGACGTACTCCGACCAGCCACCGCCGGGCGCCTGCACCCGGAACATCTTCGCGCTGCCGGAGTCGGCCTGGTACGGCTCGACGTAGTAGCCGTTGTAGGAGGCGTCGGGGTCGCCGACATGGTTCCAGCCGCGGCTGCTGACGCTGGACGGGATCGTGCCGATGCCCGTGTAGCGGTTGGCGCTTCCCGCCGGCACCTCGACCGAGGTCAGCCCCTGGCTCTCGGTCAGTGGGTCGGCGCGGTCCGAGCCCACCTCGTTCCAGGTGTCGGCGGCCGCGGCGGGCGTGGTGGTGGCGACGGAGAGGACGGCGGCCGTGGCGAGCGTGACGAGACCGGCCAGGACCGCGTGACAACGTTGCCGTGCGAGCATGCGCATGAGGTCTGCTCCTCGGTGGGGGTGTCTGTTCGGCGCACAGTCTGGCCCGTCATAGTGGTCATGCACAGACCAATGAATGGACGCCAGTCGTCAGCCCGCCGTCCAGCGGGCAACCTGGTCGGTCTCCCTACGCCGGCGCCATCGCGCGGCGTTCCGTACGCGCACGGAACGCCGCGCCTAGCGCGACGGCACCGTTGCCGAGCCGGGCGCCAAGAAGACGCGCAGCCATGCCGCAAGGAGGAGCCATGCCGCGATCCCGCACCGCCGTCGCACGCCCCCTCATCGCCATCGCCGGACTCGGCATCGAGTCGTCGACGTTCTCGCCGGCGCGGACCGAGGCGTCCGCGTTCCATCCGCTGCGCGGCGCGCGCGTCCTGACGCGCTGTCCGTTCCTCGCGCCCGGGACGCCGCTCCTCGACGCCGCCGAGTGGCGCGGCGCGCTCGTCGGCAAGGCGCTGCCCGGCGGCACGGTGACCGCCGCCGCGTTCGCCGAGCTCTCCGACGAACTCGTCGGGCGGCTCGCGGCGATGCCGCCTCTCGACGGCCTCTGGTACGACATCCACGGCGCCATGACGGTGGAGGGCGTCGACGACGCCGAAGCGGCCCTGCTCGCCCGGATCCGGACGACCGTCGGCCCGGACGTGATCGTGTCCACCTCCATGGATCTGCACGGCAACGTCTCGCGCGAACTCGCCCACATGAGTGACCTGATCACCTGCTACCGGATGGCCCCGCACGAGGACCACATGGAGACCAAGGAGCGGGCCGCGCGCCATCTCGTGGACCTGCTCACGACCGGTGCGCCCCGGCCGGCAAAGGCCTGGATCCCGGTGCCCGTACTGCTGGCCGGCGAGCAGACCTCGACGCGGATCGAACCGGCCAGGAGCGTCTACGCGGCGGTCGACGACGTGGAGGCGACGGACGGCGTCACCGACGCGGCGGTCTGGGTCGGATACGCGTGGGCCGACGAGCCGCGCAACCGCGCCGCCGTCGTCGTCACCGGACCGTCCGAGGCCGCCGTCACCGCAGGTGCCGAACGGCTGGCCCGCGGGTTCTGGGAGGCACGGCGCGCGTTCGCGTTCGTCGCGCCGACCGGATCACTGGACGAGTGCCTCGACGAGGCTCTGGCCTCGGACGCCCGGCCGTACTTCATCAGCGACACCGGCGACAACCCGACAGCGGGCGGCGCCGGCGATGTCACCTGGGGGCTCGAACGGGTGCTGGCCCGGCCGGAGTTCAAGGAGGCGTCCGGCCCGACGGTCATCTACGCCTCGGTGCCGGGCCCGGACGCGGTGAAGGCCGCGGAAAAGGCGGGCGTGGGGGCGACCGTCACGGTCGCGGCCGGTGCCGCGGTGGACGACCGGCATGCCGGGCCGCTCACCATGACCGGGGTCGTGCACGCGGTCCGGCACGGCGACCGGGACGCGGAGACCGAGGTCGTACTGCGGGTGGGCACCGTGCACGTGATCATCACCAGGCTCCGCAAGCCGTACCACCACAAGCACGACTTCACCGATCTGGCACTCGACCCGCGCGGCGCGGACATCGTCCTCGTCAAGATCGGCTACCTGGAACCGGAACTGTTCGACATGTCCGTCGGCTGGAAGCTCGCGCTCACTCCGGGCGGCGTCGACCAGGACCTGGTCCGGCTGGGCCACCGCCGCATCCGCCGCCCCATGTTCCCGTTCGACCCGGACATGGCCGCACCGGACCTCACGGCCCGGATCATCCCGCCCTCGAACACACCGCTCACCGGGGAAGACGAGTGAGCCACAGCTCTCCGGGAAGTCCCAGAGACCCTGGAAGTCTCGGAGCCCGGAAAGTCTCGGGGCCGGGAAGTCCGGGACGTGTGGATGTCCCGGACTTCCCGGCCGTCCGCCGGGCAGAGCAACGCTGCCCGGCGCGACCAGGCCGTCAGTGGTCAGTCGTCAGTCGTTTCACGCAGACATTGCCGACCGCCGGGTTCAGCAGACCCACCACGTTGATGGTGTTGCCGCAGACGTTGAGGTCGAGATCGATGGGGATCTGGACGACGTTGCCGGACAGGACTCCGGGACTGCCCACGGCGACACCGACCGGGCCGGGGTCGTCGGCGGAAGCGGTCCCGGCGGTGGCCAGAAGGGCCACTCCGGCCAGCCCGGCGGCGGCCATCAGACGAACACGCATTGCAAGCACCGATCAGTCGCAGGGGTGCGATTTCCTCCACCATCACCTCCGCGAGCGGCGACCGACATCGCTGTACGCCCGAACGGGGCCCCTCGTCCCGAGGGTCACCCCCTGAGCTGCGTCGGGGCGCGCGACGCGTCGCGCGGGGTGTGCGGAATGCCCGTAGCGTGAGAACAGGTCAGGTGGAACAGGGAGAGATCATGTCAACCAGCCAACCCGATTCGCCCGCACCGTCCGACGACACGGTGACCCCCGACGCGCTGCTGCACACCGGTGCCAACGGCGAGTTCACCGTCGAGGACCTGGTGCTCGCCGCAGGGCGCGACATCACACCGGCGAACCTCGCCTGGGCCGAGCGCAAGCTGAAGGAAGAGGGACCGGCGGCCCTCGACAAACTGCTTCCCTAGCTTGACCGGCTCCGATGCGGAGGAGCCGGTCAAGGACCTGCGGATCGAGAACCGCTGGTCAGGAAGGGTGGATCAGGAGCTGGGGCACTCCTTCCAGGCCAGGTGGTAGATGGTGCTGATGTCACCGTCCGTCGAGTCCATGGTCATGAAGCTGGTGCTGCTGGGAGCGGAGGTGCCCGCGTTGACGCGGAGCTCCGTGTTGATGTTGAAGTTCCGCTGAACCCCGCAGGGCGCCCACACCAGTTGGGCCCAGTCGGTGGTGTCCGTGGACTGCCAGTTGTCGTTGTACGGGCCGCTGAAGGGGTGCGTGATGGCGGCCGTGTTCGGGGAGCCCTGGAAGTAGTACGAGGCCTTCTCGGTGCTGCTCGCGCCCCGCTGGAGTGCGGCGAAGCCGCGGTAGTCCGCGCTGGCGATGGCGTACGTGAAGCCCTGCGGCACATGGACGATCAGGTTGAGCTGGCAGTTCTTGCGGAATGCGGTGGGGTCGGAATTGCCTCCGACCTGGGCGAGGTACTCGCTGTAGGTCACCGTGAAGGCCGTGTTGTCCGGGGAGACCGCGACGGCGGCGGTTCCCTGGGGACAGCCTGATCCGTTCACCGTGGCGACCTTGATGACGATCTTGTCCGGGGGCGGGTCGACGAACCCGGAGGACGGGTCCTGAGTCGGGAGCGCTGAGGCGAACAGGGCGGCGATCGCGCCACCCAGAAGCAGCCCACCAGCCATGGTGCTCCAATCCGTTGCGTTGGTGTTCCGGCGGCAGCACAGGGCGTGTGCCGCCGTGAAATGGGGGGTGCGGTTCCCCGCGCGGGCGGGGAACCGTCGCAGACCAGTGCGTTGGATCAAGCGTGGCTCATTTGCGCATGCGCATGACAAGCACACATGCGCATCTCGCCCCCGGATGTGAAGGAGCCGTGAAGACCGGGGGTGACCGAATCGTACGTACGCGCGTCCGGGGCGGCCAGGGTCATCTCCGGCCATTCGACGACGCCGTTCGACGCGCGTCACGCGAAGCCGGTGATCCGCGCCGCTCACCGCCCGTAGCGGCCGACCAGCGTGCCGGATCCGGTGGTATGTCCGGCGAGCGCGTGCTTCACCTCGTCGGCCGAGGCGTCCTCGGAGAGGGGCGGTTTCCCGTCGGCGGCGAACACCGAGAAGACGTAGCGGTGAGGCGCGCCCTTGGGCGGGCAGGGCCCGCCGTAGCCGCGTTTCCCGAAGCTGTTACGGCCCTGCACGGCCCCGCTGGGCACCTCACCCGCACCGAGCACCGTCGCATGGGGATCGATGCCCCATACGACCCAGTGCACGAAGGTGCCGCGCGGGGCGTCCGGGTCCTCGAACAGGACCACCAGCTCGGCGGCGTCGCCCGGCACGCCGGAGAAGTCCAGCGGCGGCGACACGTTCTCACCGTCGCAGGTGTAGCGGCGCGGGATGGTCCCGCCGGCGTCGAAGGCCGGACTGGACACCGTGATCTTCTTCGCCGCGTGGGGCGCCGATGCCGCCGACGCGGTGGAGGTGCCGGAGTCGGAGGCGGTGGGCGTGCCGGAAGCTCCTCCGTCGCCTCCGCAGCCGGCGATGAGCCCCAGCACGGCTGCCGCGACGAGGGGTACGGCCCTCCGGCGGCTTCTTCGGCGCATGTCCGCCACGTTAGCGCCGGGCGGACGGAGGGGCAGCTCGACGACGCACGGAGTCAGCGGCCCTGGACAGCGCGTCCGGCACCTGACGCGTGGCCAAAAGTCGTGCTTCAGCTGGGAGTTGGGGTCGCGGAGCAGGGCGGGGCCGCACCGGTTCGTCTAGGTTGACGTTCGACCGTCGAACATCGCTGCGCAGGAGGCGCTTCCGTGTCAGACCCTGACCCCCAGCTCGTTGCCGCCGCGGAGATACGCGCCCGGATCGACACGAGCAAGCCCCACTCCGCACGCTTTTGGAACTACTTCGTCGGCGGCAAGGACAACTACGAGGTCGACCGCGAGATCGGCGACCACATCAAGCAGATCTTCCCCGGCCTGGTGGACGTGGCCCGCACCAGCCGTCACTTCCTGGGCCGCGCGGTCCGGTATCTGGCGGTCGACCAGGGCATCCGTCAGTTCCTGGACGTCGGGACCGGACTTCCGACCGCCGACAACACCCATGAGGTCGCCCAGCGGCTGGCACCGGACGCGCGGATCGTCTACGTCGACAACGACCCCATGGTGCTCGCTCACGCCCGTGCGCTGCTGACCAGTACGCCCGAGGGCGAGACCGCGTATCTCGACGCCGACCTGTACGACCCCGACGCCATCCTGAAGGCCGCCGCGGGCACCCTGGACCTCTCCCGGCCGGTCGCCCTGATGATCCTCAACACGCTCGGCCACGTCGCCGACTACGAGCAGGCGCGGGCGCTGGTGTCCCGGCTCATGGACGGGCTCGCGCCGGGCAGTTACCTGGTGATCAGTGACAGCACCGCCACCAGCGAGGGCATGATCGCCGCGTCGGAGGCGTACAACTCCAGCGGGGCCGTGCCGTACTACGTGCGCAGTGTCGAGGAGATCGGCGGCTTCTTCGACGGGCTCGAACTGGCCGAGCCCGGCATCGCCCAGGTCACGCGGTGGCGTCCGGAACCCGGGGGTTCATCGAGCACGGACGTCGCCGTCGACGCCTACGGAGGAGTGGGCCGCAAGGCGTAGTGATCCGGCCATACGGTGGCGGGGCGGGGGGCATGGTGGCGGGGGAGAAGGATGGTGACCGCGCGAACAGCCCGCCGCCTCATCGTGCCCCGCCCGCCCCTGCGAGACTGAGCCGTATGGATCCACGACACCTGAGACTCGGTCGCCGTCGCATATGGATGAGCAGCGCGGCCTGCTTCCTGGTGCTCGGGCCGATCGGCTGGTTCCTGGCCGGCTGGATTCCCGTCGTGCTGCTGGCCATCGCCCTCGTCGCGGCCACGTCGGTCTCGCACTGGAAGGCCACTTCCTGGCTCGCGCCCGCCATCGCGAAGGGGCAGCGGGAAAGCCGCCGGGACGTCGCGACCTTCTGCGTGGTCATCGCCGTCAGCGGCTACGCCCAGCCCCTGGCGATGCCTTCCAGCTCCCCCCGGGACACGGCCGCCCTGCGCCTGGAGGCGTACCGGGCCGCCGCGGACGACGACCTGGCGGAGGATCTCCGCCACCTGGCGGCCGACGCACTGGACGCCGCCGACCACGCGTACTCCGGGGACACCCCGGCAGGCTGGCGAGCCGCCCGCGCGAGCGCGGAGCGCCTGGCGCACGCCGCCCAGGAGGGCAACCCGTACGTGCGCCAGCTCCTCATCCAGTGGGTGGAGCAGAACCCCGCCGGGGAACGCTAGAGCCTGTCTTTCGGATCAGCCCTGGCCGCGAGGCCTTCACCGCGCCGGTCGGGGTTCACGAGTCCGCTTCTCCCCGAAGGAAGTTGGTCACCTGGCAGGCGAGGCTGTCCCTGGTCGTCCCGGAGCGTGTGCTCGCGTCGACGGAGGTCTCGTAGAGGTCGATGCCGCCCGCCCAGAGGTAGCGCTCGGTCCACTCGTCGTCGACCTTCAGCTGGATCTGGATGTCCGCGCGGTGCAGGACGGCGTCGGGGCCGGCGGCGTAGAGGACCGCTGTGGCCCGGCGCAGGGGGTAGACGTCGTAGCCCTCGATGAACTGTGAGTTCCGCCAGTCGAGGAACGCGCTCTCGCCGTCGGCACCGATACGGATATCGATCTGACCGTCTTCGAGATGGATGCCGAAATGCTCAGTGGTCCGGTTTTCCACGGTCACCCGAAACCTGAAGTAGGTGAGTCCGTCGGCGGCGTCGTCCCGCCCTCTCGGGGGCTCCGCCTTCTCCACACCGTGGACGCGGACACGCAGGCCGGCATGCTCGTCGTACTCCTGCCAGTCCCCGACCACGTTCGGCTCGCGCACAGTCCACCTCTCCACTTCAGAGAGCTGTTTCCTATCTGTGCCCTCAACGAAGTGTCAAATGAGCGGAACATGCCGTGGCCAGGGATTTCCCTTTGCTTGATCGGCGATCAAGCCGTGCCCAGCCAGAACCTTTCCCGGGCGGCTTCGACGGCATTTCCGCGCGTGCTGCACATCACGTTCCGCACATGACGTTCCCCGGCGTCTCATCCGCCGTCGCGCAGTGTCCGCATCTGCTCGTCGAGCGGGCCGAGGCCGACGTCCCGGCGGCGTTCGTCGAGGGTCTGGGGGCGGCGGATCGGGTACGGGCGGAGGGTCAGGGGATTGACTCGGGTGCCGTAGAACTGCGGCCGGCCCTCTTCGACGGCGCAGTGGTCGGCGATATAGGCGTGGTGCACGGCGGGGCAGCGCCCGTCCGCCGCGGCCTCGGCGATCAGGTCGCGGCACCTGAGCTGGAGGTCGAGGTCCGGTGCGTGCAGCAGGATCATCAGGGCTGCCGTCGAGGCGGGCGCGCCGACCACGTCGGCGGTCGGCCAGCCGTGCCGGCGGACGATCGTCCCGAGCGCTTCGGCATTGGCTTCGCGGCACTCGGTGAGCAAGCGTCGGCACTGGGCAATGGGGTCCACTCGCGCCTCCCGCATCAGTCGCTGCTCGTCGTCCGCCCGGCGCACGAGCTCCCCGGCGAGAGCCGCCGCGAGTTCCGGGATCATCCGCCGCGCGTCACCGTCGACCGCCAGATGCCCTGGGAAACCCTTCACGGCATCCCCCGAAGCATCAATGCGAACCACACCTTCTTCCCTGTGCCGCCCGGGTCGGCCGGTGCGATCCCCCAGTCGTCGCTCAGCGCGGCGACGATGGCCAGTCCGCGTCCCGACTCCTCGGCGCAGTCCGCCGTGCGCAGCCGAGGCAGGGCGGGCGAGCGGTCGGCGACCGTCACACGCAGCTCGCGCTCGGTGTACTCGACGGTGACGGTGATCGTGCCGCCGGGGTCGGGGCTGCCGTGCCTGACCGCGTTGACGAACAGCTCGTCGGCGGCGAGGACAGCGTTGTCGAGGTGATCGGGCGAAAGCCCCAGATCGGTGAGGTGCTCGGCGAGCATGGCCCGGACCCCCGCCGCACGCGAGGGATGGGCGGGGACCGTGGTCCGCAGGAGGTGGGCTTCCCTCGCGGGCAGCACGGGCATCGCGGGAGTCATAGGCGTTCCGGGAGTCAAGGGAGACACGGGGGACACGGGGATCGTGGCGGGGTCAGCGGACCGCGCCCGGCCCGCAGGCGCGTGGTCGTCCGCCGCGCGGACGTCGTGCGCCGCCGGCCGGGCATCGTGCGCCGACGCGTGCACGTCGTGTGCCAGTGAGGGCGACGGCCCGCGGCGATGCGCCCTGGATGCCGTCATCGGTCCTCCTTCGCATGCAGCACGGGTGGGGGGTCGGTCTCGGTGGCTGCCCGTGCAGCCAACACGCCGGACCGGCGGCGGGACCAGGGGGTATCGGGGTTGTCCGGTTGCAGGCACGTAGTGGCATGGGATGTATGTTCGATCGCGTGAGCAACGTGAACGGGGGCCGACCGGCGGCGCACCGGACCGGCGGCACCGGATGGCCGGGGGTGCTCGGCAAGCGCGTACTGGTCACCGGTGGTACGCGGGGGCTCGGCGAGCAGATCGTGCGGCTGCTGGCCGCGGAGGGCGCTCGGGTGGCGACCTGCGCGCGCACCGCGCGGGATCTGGAGACGCTGGCCGCGTCGATGGACTCCGGGGTGTTCACCCAGCCGCTCGATGTCACCGCGCCCGAGGAGCTGGAAAGGTTCGTCGCCGCCGCGGTGAAACGTTTCGGCGGCCTGGACGGGGTGGTGGCCTGCGCGGGCGGTTCCCGCGGGGGCGGGTTCGAGCAGGCGGACGCCGAGGACTGGGCGGCGACCTGGGAATTGAACGTCGGCCACACCGTGCGGCTGGTGCGGGCCGCGGTCCCGCATCTGCGGGCGGCGGGCGGCGGCTCGGTCGTGGTGATCTCGTCGATCTCCGGCTGGAAGCCCGGCCCGCCTGTCCAGTACGGGGTCGCGAAGTCCGCGCAGATCCAGCTGGCCGCGTCGCTCGCCCGCGAGCTCGGTCCGGACGGGATCAGGGTGAACGCCGTCTCCCCCGGGTCGATGCTCATCCCCGGCAGGCGCTGGGAGCGGATGCGCAGGGAGGAACCCGAGGCGTTCGCCCGGTTCGTGGCGGCGGAGCTGCCGGGCGGAGAGCCGGTCGCGCCCCAGGAGGTCGCCCGGGTGGTGGCGTTCCTGCTCTCGGACTGGTCGAGCGGGATCTCGGGCGCCCACCTGCCGGTCGATCGCGCCCAGAACGCCCCCTCCCCTGACGGGTACTGAGGCCTCCGGCGGATCGGACCGGAAGAGAGCAGCGGTGCCGCACACGCCCGTCTCGGGCATGACCTGTCGGACAGCCCCTGAGACACCCGGCGTCCCGGCCGAGCCCTTCCCCGTCATGCCACCGCCCCCAGCACCCCCCGGGACCTGCGCTCGAACTCCTGCACCACGGGCTCGTGGCGGCGGGGCTCGAGGCGCCTACGGAAGTCGCGCAGGGCCTGGATCGACCGTTCGCTGTGCACGGTGCTGAGGGTGTCGAGCGCCTCGGTCGCGGTGCCGACGGCCTCGTCGAGGCGGTCCTGCTGGAGATGGGCGGTCGCCAGGACGGAGCGGCTGATGGCCTGGCGCCTGCGCCGGTCCGCGTTGGCGCTGAGCGACTCGCTCGCCGTGCGTTCGGCCTGGGCGGCCTGCCCCAGGTCACGGAAGCACAGGGCGGACTCGGCCTGCAGATAGTGGTGGTCGAGATAGCGCACCCACACCGACTCCTGCGCGGCTCCCTTGCTCGCGTCCAGCTCCCGCTCGGCGAGACGCAGGGCTTCGGAGGCCTCGTCCGAGCGGCCCTGCGCCGCGTGCCCGCGCGCCGACATGGCGTACAGGCGCATCAGGCCGAGCGGGCTGCCCGCGCCCTTCGCGGTGACGATCCCGGCGCGGGCCAGGGCCACCCCCTCGTCGGGGCGGCCGAGGTTGGTGGCCAGATGGGAGAGTCCGGCCAGGATCTGGCCGCCCAGCACCCGGTCGCGGCCCTCGGCGCAGAGTCTCAGCGCCTGGGTCATATAGCGCTGGGCCAGGCCGTACTCCCCCGCGTCGTACGAGCTCCAGCCGGCCATCGCGGCCAGGCGCGCGGCGGCGGCGTACAACTGGCGGCGCAGCCGCGGCGGCGTACCGCGCCGCTGGAGCAGGGGGACGACCTCGGTGGACAGGTAGTGCACGATGCTGGTGCGCACTCCGCCGCCGCCGTAGTGGTTGTCCATCTGGTCGAACATGGCGATCATCGCGTGCACCTGCTCGACGGGTCCGCCGCTCGCCGTCAGGGCCGGTTCGACGGCCTCCTGGTGCTCCAACAGCCAGAGCAGCCACTCGCGTTGAGGGTGCGTCAGGGCGGCGGCCACGAAGGGGACCGAGCCGAGGAGGCTGCGCCGGGAAATGTCGGTGGACCCCAGCTCCGCCAGGGTGTGAAGGGTTTCTGCCACGTCTTCGCCATAGCCGAGCGCCCTGCTCACGACGGGGCGCTGCTGATCGGAGAGGAAACCGAGGTCCGCGGGTGACACGGCGCGGCCGAGCCGCTCGGACAGTACGGCGGCGATCAACTCCGGTGTGGTTCCCCGCGGTTGCTGGCCCTGGAGCCAGCGGGTGACCGACGCCTTGTCGTAGTGGGAGTCCGTGCCCTGACGCCGGCCCAGCTCGTTGACCCGCAGGGCGAGTGAGGCGTAGGAACAGCCGGCTTCCTTGAGGGCGGCCGCCAGCACTTTGTTGGCCCCGGTGGGGACCTTGCCGGCGTTCCTCGCTTGTCCGTCGGTCACGGTGGCCATCCCGGTCTCGCCTCACGGTCGCGTACGGCTGCGCTCGTACGTACCTGCCGGAACATCAATTTCCGTACGGACGAGCACAGTTGGACGCCATCGCCACGAAGTGTGCGATACGTCACTCGATCACTATGGTCGCCGACACACTCAGTGTGCAACCGGCGTTCTGATAATTTCAGAACGATTCGCATCGCCCTGTCTCTGTCATCGACCGCGTGGCACACTGCACGCTGTGACGGCCGTTCCGGGAGGTAGGACGTGAGCGAGAACCGCTCTGGCGGCAGCGCCCCCACCGTCCTGCGGATGGTTCTCGGGAAGCGGCTTCGGCAGCTGCGAGAACAGGCGGGGGTGTCGTTCGAGGACGCGGCACGGGCCATCGAGGTCACTCCGTTGACGGTCCGCCGGATCGAGAAGGCCGAGGTCGGGCTACGTATCCCGTACGTACGGGAGTTGCTGCGCACCTACGGGGTGCCGGCGGCGGAGATCGACGACTTCCTCGCCCTGGCCAGGGAGGCCAACCAGCCCGGCTGGTGGTACAAGTACCGCGACGTACTGCCGGAGTGGTTCAGCGCCTATGTGAGCCTGGAGAGCGAAGCCAGCGTCATCCGCCTCTACGAACCCCACTACGTTCCCGGCCTGTTGCAGACACGCGACTACGCCACCGCACTCATGCGCGTCGGCTTCCCCAACGAGTCGAAGGAGGACATCGCCCGCCGCGTCGCCCTGCGGGTCAAGCGCCAGGACCTGCTCGCCAAGCCGGACGCGCCCGCCATCTGGGCCGTTCTGGACGAGACGGTGCTGCGTCGGCCGGTGGGCGGGGCCGAGGTGATGCGGGCTCAGATCGACCGGCTGCACGAGGTCCTGGACATGCCGAAGGTCCGGATCCAGATCATGCGTTTCAGAGTGGGGGCACACCCGGGCGCCTTCGGCCCGTTCCACCACTTCCGCTTCGGCTTCTCCGAACTCCCCGACGTCGTCTACACGGAGAGCCTGGTCGGCGCGGTCTACGTCGACCGGCCCGACGACGTCGTCACCTATCTCGAAGTACTGGACCGGATGTCCGTGCAGGCGGAGCCGGTCGCTCGGACCAGGGCCATCCTGGGTGAACTGCGTAAGGAGTTGTGATCCATGGGATCCGTCCACAGCGGCATGTCCGCCGTCGATCTGGGAACCGAGGGCTGGGAAAAGCCCTGGAGCGGCACGAACGGCGGAAGCTGTGTCGAGGCCAAGCGGCTGCCCGACGGCAGCGTCGCCTTCCGTCAGTCCAGGGACCCGGAGGGGCCCGCGCTGGTCTACTCCCGGGACGAGATGATCGCGTTCCTCCAGGGCGCCAAGTCCGGGCAGGCCGACTTCCTGATCGCCTGAGCACCACCACCGCGTGGCCCTGAGGCCACCACTACGCCCGCACAACCGGACAACCCGCACGGCTACTCCCCCCGTGCGGGTTGTCCCCTTCACACTGGGGGAGTCGGTCGTCCGGGAGGGAGTGGGTGCGGGGATGATCCTCCACCAGGCCCTCGCCCAGTGCCGGACGCTGGTCGTCGAGGGTCCCGACGGCATCGGCAGAAGCGGCCTGATCGCCGAACTGGCCCGGCACGGATTCATGATCCGCCGATCGCACGGGCACCTTCACCATGTGAACCCGACCCAGCCGTACCGCGAACTCCTCGCCGCGCCGGGGCGGTTGGCCGTCGACGGCAGCCTCGTCCACGAGCTGGTCTACGGCCCGCTGCGGCGCGGGCGCTCCCGGGTGACGTGGATCCAGGCACTCGACTTCGCGGAAGCGGTGGCCGAACGCGACGGCGCCCTCATCCATGTGACGGGCGAGACGGACGACACCGAGGCGGTCGACGCGTACGAACGGGCGCTGCGCACCCTGTCCCAGCATGTCCCCGTGGTCACCCTCGACGCGGCACAACTGGGCCGTCCGATCCGCGCCCCCGCTACCCCACAGTCCCAACTCGGGGGCTGCACAAAGGCATTGACGATAAGTTAGAGACCGACCGAGTGACGTACGGCAGGAGACTTCCCATGGCAGACGGCCACCCCACCCCCGACCAAGAAGCGCTGTCCAAGATCGACACCACGGTGCCGCACTCGGCTCGCATCTGGAACTACTGGATGGGCGGGAAGGACAACTACGAGGTCGACCGGGTGGCGGGCGACGCCTACCGCGAAGTCGCCCCGAACATCGAGACGATGGCCCGCGCCTCCCGCGGCTATCTGATCCGCACCGTCACCTTCGTGGCCGGCGAACTCGGCATCCGCCAGTTTCTCGACATCGGCACCGGCCTGCCCACGTACGACAACACCCACCAGGTCGCCCAGCGCGTGGCACCCGAGTCCCGGATCGTCTACGTCGACAACGACCCCTTGGTGCTCCGGCACGCCCAGGCGCTGCTGACCAGCACCCCCGAGGGCGTGACCGACTACATCGACGCGGATCTGCACGAGCCCGAGAAGATCATCGAAGCGGCGAGCCGCATCCTGGACTTCGACCAGCCCGTCGCCCTGATGCTCATGGGCATCCTCGGCCACATCCAGGACTACGAGGAGGCCAAGTCGATCGTCCGCCGCCTCCAGGCCGCCCTGCCTTCCGGCAGCTACTTCGTGCACTACGACAGCACCGACACCGACGCCGCGCTCAAGGAGGCCCAGCAGGGCTACGACGACACGGGAGCGATCCCGTACGTCCTGCGCAGCCCCGAGCAGGTCAGCGCCTACTACGAGGGGCTCGAACTGGTCGAACCCGGCATCGTGTCCTGCCCCCTGTGGCGCCCGGAGCCCGGTACCTCGCCCGAGCCCACGGACGTCCACGGGGGTGTGGCCCTCAAGCCGTGATCAGGCCTGTGCCGCCGGTTCGATGTTCTGGTTGAGGCGGAACAGGTTGTCCGGGTCGCGGTCGGCCTTGACGCGGGCCAGGCGGGCGTAGTTGTCGCGGTAGCTGGCCCGCACGCGCTCCTGACCCTCGTCCATCATCATGTTGACGTAGGCGCCGCCCGCGGAGAACGGGTGCAGGGCCTCGGAGTAGTCGACGCTCCACCGCTTGATGAGTTCGGCGTTGGCCGGGTCGGGGTCCACGCCCGCGAACACGGAGGCCCAGCGCGCGTCACGGTAGCTCCACGCGGTGTCCGTCGGGCCGTGGTCGTGCACGGCGCCGTCGATGGGGTACAGATGCATCGTCGACTTCCATGTCGGCAGTTGGGCACCGAACTTGGCGTGCAGGTCGACCGCGTCGCCGGGGATCTCGTTGACGAAGTCGGCGCGCCAGTACCACTGGTCGCCGGGCGGGTAGACCCCGTCGAACGCCGACTGGATGGTGGGGTGCGGCATCGGCGCGGGGCCGTGCAGCAGCGGTGCGGGCAGAGCGTCGAGCAGGGGTGCCATCTCCCTGGCCGCCGCCTCCGTGTCGTCCCCGACACGGCACCACACGACGCCGCAGACCTTGCGCAGATGGATCTCCTCCGGGAACGGCGGGCCCGGCGGGACGGATCCGAACAGGAAGAAGGCGTTCAGCTCGCGTGGCGCGTGCGGGATGAAGTCGCGGTAGGCGGCGAGGACTTCGGCACCGAGTTCGACGGGCCAGAAGGTGGGCCCCGCGACGACGTTGCTCACCTCGTGCAGCCGGAACACGAACGAGGTGACGACGCCGAAGTTTCCCCCGCCCCCGCGGATCGCCCAGTACAGGTCGGTGTTCTCGTCGGCGCTCGCCCGCACGGACTCGCCGTTCGCCAGTACGAGGTCGGCCTCCAGGAGATTGTCGATGGTCAGCCCGCAGCTGCGGGTGAGGTGCCCGAGGCCGCCGCCCAGCGTGATGCCGCCGACGCCCGTCGTGGAGATGATGCCGCTCGGTGTTGCCAGACCGTGTGCGTTGGTGGCGCGGTCGACCTCGCCCCACACGCAGCCTCCGCCGACGCGGACCGTGCGGGCCTTCGGGTCGACCTCGACGTCCTTGAGCGGGGAGAGATCGAGGACCACGCCGTCGTCGCAGGTTCCCAGGCCCGCTCCGTGATGGCCGCCGCCGCGCACCGCGAGCGGGAGGCCGTGGTCGCGGGCGAAGCCCACGACATGGGAGACGTCCTCGGCGCCGGTGCAGCGAGCCACCAGGGCCGGCCGTCGGTCGATCATCGCGTTGTACACGGTACGGGCCTCGTCGTACCCGGAGTCGTCCGGTCCGATCAAATGCCCTTTGAATCCCGCCAGTTCCTGGCGTGCCGCCTGTGCTGGTGTGATGGACATACGCATCCCCCGTGCCTGGGGACCGGTTCCGGGGTCCCGTGTCCGGGCCCCCTGCTCCAGTCTCCCTCCAATGAGTCCGATACGCCCGTTCTAGCCCGGTTCCCGGTATGCGGATATCCGTGCCCGCCACCCACCTCGCACCCGGCGGCTACCTAGAGATGGGCCAAGAAGTCCTCCCGGAAGTGTGACGCGAGAGCGAACGGCTCCTGCTGGACATCGTGGTGCAGCAGACTCACCTCCGACGGCGGTCTTGGGGCCAGTGAAACGCGCGCTCTGGACCTGCACGAAGGATCACACCAAGACCGCCGTCTCCACGATCCATCGCGGCGGAAATCGGTCCCTGCGCGAGGTCGTCAGCTTCCGGCGGCGGGAAGCATGCCCAGTTCCACGGCTCGCGCGGCGGCCTGGCGCCGGCTTCGGACGCCGAGTTTGTCCAGGACGGCGGAGACGTGGTTGTCGACCGTGCGCACCGACACCACCAGCTTGTCCGCGATCTCGGGGTTGGTCAGCCCCTCCGCGAGCAGCCGCACGACCTGCAACTGGCGCTCGGTGAGACCGGCGGGATTCTCCCGTGTCACCGCGAGCGGGCCCCGCGGGATCCGGCGCATTCCGAGCGCGCGCAGCTCCCCGCGGACCAGGCGGGCGAGCGGCTCCGCACCCAGCGCGTCCAGAGCGGCGAGCGCGGTCAGCTTGTCCTCGGGGTCAGGGCTCTCGGCAAGGGCGGCGGCCTGCTCGTACGGGCACCCGGCCGCCGCCCAGATCCGGGCGGCCTCGCGCCAGCGGCCCGCGGTCTGGAGAGCGTACGGGTGCTCCGAACCGTCCGCCTCGACCGGATGCCCGGCCTTGGTGAGCCAGTAGCCGAGCTCCGCCCGGTGCGGCACGGCGGACAGCCGACGGGCCTCCGCGAACACCGGGCCGGCGGCCTCGGCCACGGCGAGGTGATCGCCTCGCAGCCAGGCCGCCTCGGCCAGGGCCGCCGCGACCGGTCCGGTGCGCTGGAGCTCACTGCTGCGCACCGCGATCTCCCAGGCCTGGGTGAGCAGTTCGTCACCGCCGCTCCTGCCGCGGCGCACTCGTACGCGTGCCAGCACGGTCAGCGCGGGGCAGCGGGCGGGCACGAAGTCGTGTGCACCGGCCTCGGCGTATTTCTCGGCGTCGTCCCAGGCCCCGGCGGCGAGTTGCCGCAGCGCCATCTCGACGTTGAGATAGCTGAGGAAGCCCAAGTGCTCAGCCCGGTCCGCCAGTTCCATCGCCGGGGCGAGGAAGCGGTCGGCCTCGGCGAAGTCGAGGTTTTCGAGCAGGGTCCAGATGATGTTGGCGTAGGCGCGGCACGCGTGCTCGACCTCGCCCGCGCCCAGGGCCACTTTCAGGCTCTCCTCCACCTGCGCCCGTCCCCGTGGGTCGCCGGTCCGCCAGCGGGCGGAGCCGACGTTGTTGAGGGCGTGCGCGAGGATCTCCAGGTCACCCGCCCTGCGGGCCAGAGCGATGGCGCGCTCACCGACGGCGATCGCCTGCGCATGCCGGTCGGACAGCATGTGCAGCTGGGAGGTGTTGCTCAGCGCCAGGGCGAGCAGCCGGTCGTCACCCGCCTCTTCCAGTACGGCGATGGCTTCCCGCGCGGCCTCCCGCGCCTCCTCGGCGTCACCGGCCCACCAGTGGATCCTCGACAGCCACCGCAGATCCGCACCGAGCGCCCGCGCGTCTCCCAGGGACCTGCGCAGCGCGACCGCCTCCCGCTCGGCGCGGACGGCGGCCCCGGAGTCCGCGATCGTGTAGCTCTCCACGGCGTATCGCTCAAGGAGGCCGGCCAGCTCAAGTGGGGTATGGCGCTCGCGCTGCCGCAGGACGAGCCGCAGGTGGGCGGCGGCTTCGCGGTGTGCGCCCGCACGGGAGGCGTCCCGGGCGGCGTCGGGTCCGTAGCGCGCGATCGCCTCCTGGTCGCCGGCCTCCGCCGCGTGATGCACGATCCGTGACGCGTCGGAACCCGGCAGGGCGACGAGTGCGGCGAGCACGTCCCGGTTCAGTTCGATCCGCCGTGCGGCGGGCAGTGAGTCGGCGATGGCGCGGCGGATCAACTCGTGCCGGAAGCCCGCCCGCTCCGGCGTGACGACCAGCAGCCCGCGCCGCTCGGCCGCCGCCAGCTCGGCCACCCCTTGCGTCAACAGTGCATTGACCAGCGGGCGTTCCACCGCGGACGGCACCACGGCGAGCTGCTCCAGCGCGTCCCGGGTCCCGTCGTCCAGCCCTCGCAGCCGGGCCAGTACGGCGTCCACCACCGTCGGCGGCACACCGCCGGTGCCGCCGGCCGCCACCACCTCGGCGACGAAGAACGGATTGCCCGACGTCACCTCGTACACCTCGGCCGGATCCAGTCGGCTGGCCGCGCTCAGCCTGCGTACGGCCTCCGGCGAGAGCCGGGGCAGCGGCAGGCGGTGCACCCGCTCCGCCCGGGACACCTGACCGAGCAGATGACGCAGCGGGTGCTCACGGCCCAGTTCGTCGTCCCGGTAGGTCAGGACCAGCACGGCCGGAAGCCGCTCCACCCGGCGGACCAGGAAGCGCAGGGCGTCGAGCGAGGCCTCGTCGGCCCAGTGCACGTCCTCGACGACGAGTATCGCGGGGTGCGGTGCCCCTCTCAGCTCGATCCGCAGGGCGTCGTACACCCGATGACGGTCGCCGCCCTCGGTGAGCGCCTGTGCCAGTTCCGGGCCGACGCTTCCGACGAGGTCACGGAAGGGGCCCAGCGGCCGTCGCGTCGCGAGATCATCGCACTCCCCCAGCAGCACCCGCGCCTCGGGTGGCATGACCTCCGGCAGGGCCTTCACCAGGCTGGACTTGCCGATACCGGCCTCGCCGAAGACAAGCGCCACCGATCCGGCGCCGTCGGCCGCTTCCCGCGCGGCGGCAGCCAGTCGGGCGAGCTCGTGGTCGCGTTCGAGGATCCCCCAATCCACGGGGCAATTCTGGCACAGCCACGCTTTTCCGGCGGGGTCTCGGCGAACTCGCGGGCGCCGCGTGTACGGGCCAGGAGCTTGCCCGGATCAGGTCGCGGACCGCCCGCGCCGCGTCTCGGTCCGGTGCGGGCGGGACAGCAGCACGAGACTGCGGGGTTCGACACGGACGTCGGTGCCGGCCTTGCGTTCCGACTCGTCCGGCAGACCCTGCGGATCGGCGGTGTCGATCCGCACCGCCCATCGCTCGCCGTAACCGGCGTCCGGCAGGCGGAAGACCACGGGCTCCCAGTAGCTGTTCAGGAGCAACAGGAAGGAGTCGTCCGCCACGGGATCGCCGTACGGATCGGGCTCGGCGATGGCGTCGCCGTTGAGGAAGACGGCGACGGCGTGTGCGTCGGGGCGCCGCCAGTCCTCGTCCGTCATCTCGCGGGCGTCGGGGCGCAGCCACATCAGGTCCGGCAGCGGCTGATGCTCGTGCGTCGCGGTGTCGCCGAGGAAGAAGCGGCGGCGCCGCAGTACCGGGTGGGCGGCGCGCAGGGCGATGGCACGCCGGGTGAACTCCATGAGCTCGCGCTGGTCGTCGCTCAGGTTCCAGTCGATCCAGGAGATCTCGTTGTCCTGGCAGTAGGCGTTGTTGTTGCCCCGCTGGGTGCGGCCGAGTTCGTCGCCGTGGGCGATCATCGGGACGCCCTGGGACAGCAGCAGGGTGGCGAGGAAGTTGCGCTGCTGGCGGGCGCGCAGTTCCAGCACCCCCTCGTCGTCCGTGGGGCCTTCGACGCCGCAGTTCCAGGAGCGGTTGACGCTCTCGCCGTCCCGGTTGTCCTCGCCGTTGGCCTCGTTGTGCTTGTCGTTGTACGAGACCAGGTCGCGCAGGGTGAATCCGTCGTGCGCGGTGACGAAGTTGATGCCGGCGCGCGGCCGCCGCCGGTCGTGCTGATAAAGGTCGGACGAGCCGGTCAGCCGGGACGCGAACTCACCGAGCGTGTGATCACCGGCACGCCAGAAGTCCCGTACGGAATCTCGGTACTTGCCGTTCCACTCGGACCACAGCGGCGGGAAGTTGCCCACCTGATAGCCGCCCTCACCGACGTCCCAGGGCTCGGCGATCAGCTTCACCCGGCCGACGACCGGATCCTGCTGGACCAGGTCGAAGAACGCCGACAGCCGGTCCACCTCGTGGAACTGCCGTGCCAGGGTGGCCGCGAGGTCGAAGCGGAACCCGTCGACGTGCATCTCGGTGACCCAGTACCGCAGCGAGTCCATGATCAGCTGGAGCACGTTGGGGTGCCGCATCAGCAGACTGTTCCCGGTGCCGGTGGTGTCGTAGTAGTGCGCGCGGTCGCCTTCCACCAGACGGTAGTACGAGGCGTTGTCGATGCCCCGGAAGGAGAGCGTGGGGCCGTGCTCGTTGCCCTCGGCCGTGTGGTTGTAGACGACGTCGAGGATCACTTCGAGGCCGGCCGCGTGCAGCGCCTTGACCATCGACTTGAACTCGGTGACCTGCTGTCCGCGGGTGCCGTGGGCGGCGTAGGCGTGGTGCGGCGCGAAGAAACCGATCGTGTTGTAGCCCCAGTGGTTGGACAGGCCGCGGTCGCGGAGGAAACCGTCCTGGGCGAACTGATGCACCGGCATCAGCTCGACGGCCGTCACTCCCAGCGAGGTCAGGTGCTCGACGACCGCCGGGTGGGCCAGTCCCAGGTAGGTGCCGCGCAGTTCGGCCGGGACCTCGGGGTGCGTGCGGGTCAGACCTCGCACATGGGCCTCGTAGATCACCGTCTGCGCGTACGGGTGCCTCGGCGGACGGTCGTCGCCCCACTCGAAGGCCGGGTCGGTCACCACGCCGAGCAGGGTGTGACCGGCGCTGTCGGCCGGGGAGGGCCCGTCGGGTGCGTGCTCGAAGAGCGAGGCGTCGTTGTCGGCCTGTCCGTCGACTGCCCTGGCGTACGGGTCGAGCAGCAGTTTCGCCGGATTGCACCGGTGGCCGGCGGCCGGGTCCCAGGGGCCGTGCACCCGGTAGCCGTAGCGCTGCCCCGGGCCGACGCCGGGGAGGTAGCAGTGCCACACGAAGCCGTCGACCTCGGTCAGCGTGACCGTACGAGAGTCGCCGGACGTGCCGGACGCGCCGATCAGGACGAGATCGACGCGTTCGGCGACTTCGGTGAACAGAGCGAAGTTGGTTCCTTCGCCGTCGTATGTCGCGCCCAGTGGATAGGGGCGCCCGTTCCAGGTGCGCACGTGATCACCGTACGGCGATCACGGCCGCGGTGCCGTCACAGCGTCCGCCGATGGCGGTGACCGCGTGGCTGCCGTCATGGGATCACCCGACGGCGACGGCAGCCTCCTTCTCGTCGAGGGGGCCGGCGAAGGCCGGCTCCGGCAGCGGTACCTCGCGAGGCGCCTGACGCGCCTCCCGCAGGCTGGGCGCGGGTGCGGCCGGGACCAGCGGGGCGCGTTCCGCGGCCCGGGCCCGCCACGAGAACCAGATGATCTTGCCGCCGGCGCCGGTGGCGCAGCAGCCCCAGCCGTCACTGAGCGCGGCGATCTGCGCGAGGCAGCCCTGCGGCGCGTTGTGCGGGCGGATGTCCTGGCTGTTGTCCGAGACGGCCGCGATGAGGTGCTGGCCGTTCCACCACATCTCGATGGTCGTGTTCTTGTCCGCCGCGTGCTCCTCGATCGTGTGGAGCAGCGCTTCGGCGCAGTGACAGACGGACTCGACGAGATTTTCCAGATTCCAGTACCGGAGGTGCGCGGCCAGAATGCGCCTGACCTGCCCGACCCTTTCCGGGCTGACCTCCACGTCGAGGTAGTAATAGCAGGGCACTGCAGCTTTCATCGTCGTTGGCTCCTCACCGGCGAAGCTCTTGCTTCTCCTCGCCCCTGCGGGCCGAGCCCCGAACACGAAGCGTGAGCAATGATCGCTTCTGAGTCAGTCCCAGAGTGAGAGCGCTACTCCATTCGTGCAACACGAGAGCGCCCCCCAATATGGTTGAAGACCTAACAAGACGCTCGGTGGCGGTACGGGCACCATGAGTGAGAGCTCTGATCTCCGTAACGGATCGGTGCCTCTGCGTGCACGGCCCTCACCCGCCATCCAGGCGAGCCGTGCGCGGTCCAAAGAGTGGGAAGGTGACCAGCGTGATGCTGCTGCCTGCCAAAGCCGAGGTCGCCAGGCATCTGGAGCGATACCGGGCCTGGGAACGCCTGTTGCTCGCAACCCCCGCCGACCACGAGGTGCGGGGCAATTTCGAGAACACCGGGTACACCCTGTGCGTCCTGATGGGGAAGCGCTGCGCGCGGGAGGCCGCGGACGCCGCCGAGCACTATCTGCGGGATGTTCCGGCACGGATCTGAACCGGTTCGGCGTGACGCGGATCCCAACCGCGGGTTGGGCTCAACGACGGCGGAGGCGAAACCCATGGACACAACCCCGGACACCGGCCGCATCCCGATCGTGGATGTCCGTCCGGTCGTCGAGTACGGCAGCCGCCCCGCGAAGGCGGTCGCCGGCGAGACCTTCGAGGTCACCGCCACTGTCTTCGGCGAGGGCCAGGACGCGGTCGCCGCCAATGTCGTGCTGCGCGACCCGAGCGGCCGCCTCGGCCCGTGGACGCCGATGCGCGAACTCACCCCCGGCAGCGACCGGTGGGGCGCCCACGTCACACCGGACGAAATCGGCCACTGGACCTTTCTGGTGGAGGCCTGGAGCGACCCCGTCGCCGCCTGGCGCCGCGCCGCCGAGATCAAGGTCCCGGCCGGGATCGACCTCGGGCTGATCCTGGAGGAGGGCGCCGCTCTGTACGAGCGCGCCGCCGCGGGCGTACCGGAGTCGGCGGGCCGGGACGCGGTGCTGGCCGCCGCGAACGCCCTGCGCGACGAGTCCCGGCCACCGGAGGCCCGACTCGCGGCCGCCCTCACCCAGGAAGCAGACTCCGCCCTCGCCGAGCACCCGCTGCGTGAACGGCTCACCCGCTCACTGCCGTTGCCCCTGCTCGTGGAACGGAAACGGGCACTGTACGGCGCGTGGTACGAGTTCTTCCCCCGGTCGGAGAACGGGCAGCCCGGGAGCGGGCTGTCGGAGAGCGGACGGCCGGTCCCGCCGGTGCACGGCACGTTCCGTACGGCCGCCGAACGCCTTCCCGCCATCGCGGAGATGGGCTTCGACGTCGTCTATCTGCCCCCGGTCCACCCCATCGGCACGACGTTCCGCAAGGGCCCCAACAACAGCCTGTCGGCGAGCCGTTCGGATGTCGGTGTGCCCTGGGCGATCGGCTCCCCGGAGGGCGGGCACGACGCTGTCCACCCGGACCTGGGCACGATCGACGACTTCGACGCGTTCGTACGCCGGGCAGCGGACCTGAACCTCGAAGTCGCCCTCGACTTCGCCCTCCAGTGCTCCCCCGACCACCCGTGGGTGGAGAAGCACCCCGAGTGGTTCCACCACCGGCTAGACGGCACGATCGCGTACGCCGAGAACCCGCCGAAGAAGTACCAGGACATCTATCCGATCGCCTTCGACGAGGACATGCCGGGGCTGATCGCCGAGAGCGTACGGCTGCTGCGCTTCTGGATGGAGCACGGCGTACGCATCTTCCGCGTCGACAATCCGCACACGAAGCCGGTGGTGTTCTGGGAGCGGGTCATCGCCGAGATCAACCGCATCGACCCGGACGTGATCTTCCTGGCGGAGGCGTTCACCCGCCCGGCGATCATGCACCGGCTCGCGACGGTCGGTTTCCAGCAGTCGTACACGTACTTCACCTGGCGCGACACCAAGGAGGAGCTGACCGGCTATCTCACCGAACTCTCCGGTGAGACGGCCGCGTTCATGCGCCCCAACTTCTTCGTCAACACCCCCGACATTCTGCCCGGCTACCTCCAGCGAGGGGGTCGGCCGGCCTTCGAGGTACGGGCCGTGCTCGCCGCGACGCTCTCACCGGCGTGGGGGATGTACTCCGGATACGAGCTGTGCGAGAACGCCCCCGTCAAGCAGGACAGCGAGGAGTACCTCGACTCCGAGAAGTACCAACTGCGGCCGCGCGACTGGACGTCGGCCGAACGCGAGGGCAGGTCGATCGCGCCGCTGATCACCCGGCTGAACCGGATCAGGCGGCGCCACAAGGCCCTGCACGAGCTCAGGAACCTCCACTTCCACTCGGCGGACAACGACGCCCTCATCGCGTACAGCAAGCGCACGGGCGACGACACGGTTGTGGTGGTGGCGAACCTCGATCCTCACCACACCCAGGACGGCACGGTCTCGTTGGACATGCGGCACATCGGCCTGGACTGGGACGAGTCGGTGCCGGTGCGCGACGAGCTCACCGGCGAGACCTATCACTGGGGCAGGGCCAACTATGTGCGTCTGGGACCGGGCGGTGCGCATGTGCTCACCGTCGGCCCCTCGTCGCGGATCGGAGCGTCACCCGCATGATGGTCAACGAGCCCGTCCCGGACACGTTCGAGGACACACCGGTCAAGGACCGCGATCCCGACTGGTTCAAACGCGCCGTCTTCTACGAGGTCCTGGTCCGCTCCTTCCAGGACAGCGACGGCGACGGTGTCGGCGACCTCAAGGGCCTCACCGCGCGACTGGACTATCTGCAGTGGCTGGGCGTCGACTGCCTGTGGCTGCCCCCGTTCTTCAAGTCGCCCCTGCGGGACGGCGGGTACGACGTCTCCGACTACACCGCGGTGCTGCCCGAGTTCGGTGACCTGGCGGACTTCGTCGAGTTCGTGGACGCCGCCCACCAGCGCGGCATGCGGGTGATCATCGACTTCGTGATGAACCACACCAGCGACCAGCACCCGTGGTTCCAGGAGTCCCGGTCCAATCCCGACGGCCCGTACGGCGACTACTACGTCTGGGCCGACGACGACAAGCAGTACCAGGACGCCCGCATCATCTTCGTCGACACCGAGGCCTCCAACTGGACCTTCGACCCGGTCCGCAAGCAGTACTTCTGGCACCGCTTCTTCTCCCACCAGCCCGACCTCAACTACGAGAACCCGCGAGTCCAGGAAGAGATCCTGGCGGCACTGCGCTTCTGGCTCGATCTGGGCATCGACGGCTTCCGTCTCGACGCGGTGCCGTACCTCTACCAGGTGGAGGGGACGAACTGCGAGAACCTCCCCGCCACCCATGAGTTCCTGAAGCGGGTCCGTACCGAGATCGACGCCCTCTATCCGGACACGGTGCTGCTGGCGGAGGCGAACCAGTGGCCGGAGGACGTGGTCGACTACTTCGGCGACTTCCCCTCGGGCGGCGACGAGTGCCACATGGCGTTCCACTTCCCGGTCATGCCGCGCATCTTCATGGCCGTCAGGCGTGAGTCGCGCTACCCGGTATCGGAAATCCTCGCCAAGACCCCGGCGATCCCGTCCGGCTGCCAGTGGGGCGTGTTCCTGCGCAACCACGACGAGCTGACCCTGGAAATGGTCACCGACGAGGAACGCGACTACATGTACGCGGAGTACGCCAAGGACCCGCGGATGCGCGCCAACATCGGCATCCGCCGCCGCCTGGCCCCGCTGCTGGACAACGACCGCAACCAGATCGAACTCTTCACCGCCCTGCTGCTGTCCCTGCCCGGCTCGCCGATCCTCTACTACGGCGACGAGATCGGCATGGGCGACAACATCTGGCTCGGCGACCGCGACGCCGTCCGCACCCCCATGCAGTGGACCCCCGACCGCAACGCCGGGTTCTCCTCCTGCGACCCCGGCCGCCTCTTCCTCCCCACGATCATGGACCCGGTCTACGGCTACCAGGTCACCAACGTCGAGGCGTCGATGTCGTCACCGTCGTCGCTCCTGCACTGGACCCGCCGCATGATCGAGATCCGCAAACAGAACAAGGCATTCGGCCTCGGCTCCTACACGGAACTCCAGTCCTCCAACCCGGCTGTCATCGCCTTTCTGCGCGAATACAAGGACGACCTCGTCCTGTGCGTCCACAACTTCTCCCGCTTCGCCCAGCCCACCGAACTGGACCTCCGCGTATTCGACGGACGCCACCCTGTGGAGCTGATCGGCGGGGTGCGATTCCCGGCCATCGGTGAGCTTCCGTATCTGCTGACCCTGGCAGGTCACGGCTTCTACTGGTTCCGGCTGCGGCGCGCTGTCGCACCCGGCGCCACCAGGCGTTCTTGACCGTGTGCCGCCGCCCGCTCCCCCAGCCCACCTGCCTCAGGATCCCCCAGCCCGCATGCCTCAGAAAGGACGTGTCGCCATGGCGAAGACCGCGCTGCACCGTCCCAGCGACCTCGGCACCGCTCCGCTGCTGACCTCGCTCGCCGAGCTGCTGCGTGCTTGGCTGCCTCGGCAGCGCTGGTTCGCGGGCAAGGGCAGGCCCGTCACCGATCTGAGCCTGATATCAACGACCGAGCTGTACCCGGGATGCCTCCATCTGCTGGTCCGCACCGAACACCTCGGCCCGCCCGCCCACGGCGGCCCCGGCACTCCCCCGCCCGACGACTGCTACCAACTGCTCGTCGGAGTACGGGACGTCCTGCCGCCGCGTCTCGCCCACGCCGTCATCGGACGGGCGAGCGCGGGCCCGCTGGCCGACCTGATCGTGTACGACGCCCTCCACGACCCCAGAGCGGCGGGCCTGCTCCTGGAGCGCCTGCGCCGGCCGGGCACGGTGGGCCCACTGCGCTTCGAGCGCGACACACGCGTGACGGTGCCCGCCGGTCTCGCTCCGCGTCTCCTGGACGCCGAACAGTCCAACACCTCCCTGGTGTACGGGGATTCGTTCATCCTGAAGATCTTCCGCCGCGTCCAGCCCGGCATCAACCCCGACCTGGAGGTGCCGTGGGCGCTGGCCCGGCAGGGCTGTAGCCGCGTGCCCGCCCCCGCCGCGTGGTTCCGGACCTCGCGACCGCAGGAAGCGACACTCGGCGTTCTTCAGCCGTACCTGCGCGAGGCGGCCGACGGCTGGACTCTCGCGCTCGAATCCCTCGCCCTGGGGCGGGAGTTCACCGAGGAGGCCTACGAACTGGGGCGGGCGACGGCTGAGGTACATCTGGCACTGGCCTCGGCCTTCCCCGTCGATGTGCCGAGCCCCCGCCAGAACAATCGTCTCGCGGCTGCGATGAGTGAGCGTCTCGACGCCGCGGTCCGATCCGTTCCCGAACTCCGGCCGCATGCACCGGGCTTGCGGTCCGCCTTCGACGCGCTCGCGGCCCTCGACGGGGCGGTCCGTCCCGCACAACGAATACACGGCGACCTCCACCTCGGCCAAGTCCTGCGGGCCGGACAGCAGTGGTCCGTCATCGACTTCGAGGGCGAGCCGGCCCGCCCGCTCACCGAACGCCGACGGGTCCAGTCCCCCGTACGCGACGTCGCGGGCATGCTGCGCTCCTTCGACTACGCGGCCCGTTCCCGCCACCCATGGCGTCCCGAGTGGGCGCAGAGCTGCCGCGAGGCCTACTGCGCGGGCTACGCCGCCGAGGCGGCGTGGGACCCGCGCGAGGAGCCCGAGCTGCTGCGCGCGTACGAGACGGACAGGGCCGTGTACGAGGTGCTGTACGAGGCGAGACACCGTCCTGACTGGCTGCCCGTGCCGATGGCGGCGGTCAGGCGTCTCGCCGAACGCTGTTGAAGGCCCTCCGGCAGTGCTGCCCCGCCCGCTCCTATCCCCCTCTTGAGGAGGCTGACGTCGTGACAGTTCGCACCGCATCGGTGAATGTCCAACCGGCCGCTGCCGCTTCGTTGGACGCGACAGACCGGGGGCGGCTGCTGTCGGGCGCCCATCACGATCCGCACGGGCTGCTCGGCGCACACCCGGTGCCGGGCGGCGTCGTCTTCCGGGCGCTGCGGCCGTACGCCCAGGCGGTGGCCGTGGTGATCGATGGAACGCGTACGCGGCTGGACGACATGGGCGACGGGCTCTTCTCCCGCGTACTGCCGCTGCCGCTGCCGCTCGACACCATCCCCGAGTACACGCTGCTGGTGACGTACGACGGCACCGAGTCCGAGGTGCACGACCCGTACCGCTTTCTGCCCGCGCTCGGCGAACTCGATCTCCACCTGATCGGCGAGGGCCGGCACGAGGAGCTGTGGACCGCGCTGGGCGCCCACCCGATGACCCACGAGGGCGTCCTCGGCACCCGCTTCACGGTGTGGGCCCCGAACGCGCAGGGGGTCAGGGTCTGCGGGGACTTCTGCCACTGGGACGGCAACACGGGATTCCCGATGCGCTCGCTCGGCTCCTCCGGGGTCTGGGAGCTCTTCCTTCCCGGCTTCGGCGAGGGCACGCTCTACAAGTTCGACATCATCCGCCCGGACGGCACGCACACGCTGCGCGCCGACCCGATGGCCCGGCGCACCGAGGTGCCTCCGGCGACGGCCTCGATCGTGACGGAGTCGTCCCACGTGTGGGCGGACGCCGAGTGGATGGCGGGCCGGGCGGCGAAGCAACCGGTGCACGAGGCCCCGTTCTCGGTCTACGAGGTGCATCTGGCGTCCTGGCGCCCCGGGCTGACGTATCGCCAACTGGCGGAACAACTACCTGCGTACATCGGTGACTTGGGCTTCACCCATGTGCAGTTCATGCCGGTGGCCGAGCATCCCTTCGGCGGATCCTGGGGCTACCAGATCACCGGGTTCTACGCCCCGACGGCACGCCTTGGCACTCCGGACGACTTCAAGTACCTGGTGGACGCGCTGCATCGGGCGGGCATCGGCGTCCTGATGGACTGGGTTCCGGCCCACTTCCCGCGCGACGACTGGGCGCTGGCCGAGTTCGACGGCCGACCGCTCTACGAGCACGAGGACCCGCTGCGGGCCGCGCACCCCGACTGGGGCACCCTGGAGTTCGACTACGGACGCCGCGAGGTCCGCAACTTCCTCGTCGCCAACGCCGTGTACTGGTGCGAGGAGTTCCACATCGACGGCCTGCGCGTCGACGCCGTCGCCTCCATGCTCTACCTCGACTACTCCCGCGAGCCGGGCCACTGGGTCCCCAACGAACACGGCGGCCGCGAGAACCTCGACGCGGTCGCCTTCCTCCAGGAGATGAACGCCACCGTGTACCGCCGCAACCCGGGCGTCGTCACGATCGCGGAGGAATCCACGGCCTGGGACGGCGTCACCCGGGCGACTTCTGAAGGGGGTCTGGGCTTCGGCCTGAAGTGGAACATGGGGTGGATGCACGACTCGCTCGAATACGTGCAGCGCGAGCCGATCCATCGCCAGTACCACCACAACGAGATGACGTTCTCGATGGTGTACGCCTACAGCGAGAACTACGTCCTGCCCATCTCCCACGACGAGGCCGTCCACGGCAAACGCTCACTCGTGTCCAAGATGCCCGGCGACTGGTGGCAACAACGCGCCAACACCCGCGCCTACCTCGGCTTCATGTGGGCCCACCCCGGCAAACAACTCCTCTTCATGGGACAGGAATTCGCCCAGGGCGCCGAATGGTCCGAAGCACACGGCCCCGACTGGTGGCTCCTCGACCCCGCCTACGCAGCAGAACCGGACCACCGAGGCATACGCGACCTCGTCCGCGACCTCAACACCCTCTACGCCCGCGAACCCGCCCTCTGGCAACGCGACACCGACCCCACCGGCTTCACCTGGATCGCCGGCGACGCCGCCCAGGACAACGTCTTCGCCTTCCTCCGCCACGACGCCGACGGCACCCCGCTCCTGGCGGTGTCCAACTTCTCCCCCGCGGTCCGCCACGGCTACCGCCTAGGCGTCCCGGAGGACATCCCCGCCTGGCACGAAATCCTCAACACCGACGCCGCCCGCTACGGCGGCAGCAACGTCCTGAACCAGGACCCCGTCAAACCCGAACCCCACCCCACCCACGCCCGCCCCACCAGCATCCAACTGACCCTCCCACCCCTCGCCACCCTCTGGCTGCGGCCCGCCTGACGCATGTCGCGGAAGGCAGAACGAGTTACTGCACGCCGCCGGCGGCCCGCGGTCGCAGCCAGACGAAGGCCGCCGCCGAGGCGTCGTACTTCTCGGCGAAGTGCTGGATGAGCGACGCGTGCAGATCGCTCTCGTCGTCGACCACGATCAGCTCGTGCGCACTCGCCGATCCACCGAAGACCGCGCTTAGACGGAGAGTTGGTCGAAGCGATGGCCGGCCATGTACGAGAGGAGGTCGGGTCCGGTGACGTAGACGCAATACTCGACGGCGACGAACCGGCAGCTGAACTCCCGGCGCCCGCCCGCCGCATCGACCAGCGTCACCGAAGCGTGAGTGAACCGTTCGAGGGGCGTACTCCTCAACCACAGTTCGTCGAAGCCCTGCTCGACGAAAGCGCCGAAGGCGGATTTGGCGACCACTTCGAGTTGTACTCCGTTGCCGGAGGGCCGGCCGAGGGCGGGGAAGGAGACGAGGGAGCGATCGCCCCAGCGATAGAGCGTCATTCCCAGGGGCGTCGAGCACAGCCGCACTTCGAAGAGCGGGCGGGAATCCTCACCGAGTCTGCGCGCGAGCGAGTAGAGCGTGCGGAGGTTGCGCATGATGTCGCGTCGGATGTCGGCGCTGCTCTCGCCCTCTTCATGGTTGAGGAGGGAGATGGCAAAGGAGTCGGGGCCGAGGAGCAGGATCTGGACGCGGGCGCCGTTCTCTGTGGCCGACCTGACGCCGCGGAAGAAGCGCTCGGAGAATTGCGGGCCGAAGAGGTCGGAGCAGATGTCGAGGATCTTGACGTTCGAAGTGGAACCGTAGACCTGAGCGCTGAACCACTCGTAGTCGAGGCGCGAGTGCTCGCGGACCCGGCCCTCCTGGGCGCGGCTGATCAGCGGGCGACGGCCCTTGCGCGGAAGGGGAGGCACATCACGCAGGGTCGGTTGAGAGTCGAGCGGCGACACGGTCGTGTCCGGATCGGGGATGTGTGCTGGTGTGGTGTCTTCCGCCTCGGTCACGCGGCCTCGACGGGCGGTACGCAGGGCGTCGAGTGCGAACCACTGCTGCCGCCAAGACTCCAGAACTGTTGGGGGGACATGACGGCGCTCGAACGGCTGATACTCCATGCCGTTCTCGTCCCAGGACAACAGTGTGAGCACCAGCCAGATCAGTTTGTCGAGGCTGATGAACTGCCGTCCGGCAAAGACCTTGCTCTGGGTCGCTTTGGCGCACGCGCCTTTCTCTCCGAAGAGCTTCACCCCACGCACCCGGATGCGGTCGAAGGAGGGGGCGCCGCGCTGCCTCCTCAACTCGGTGAGCGCGAGCCCGAGCCCGAGCCCCTGGAGTGCTTCCTCATATTCGGCGGCAGTGTCGTCCGCAGTGTTCTGTGCCACGCCGCTCACCCCCGTTCGCGGTACGGATACCAGGCTCGGGTTTTCACCGCGGAACAGCGCCGAACGTGCTGGAACAACTGGGAACACGACCAGTGGTGTTCGGTGACGGACGCTGTCTGATCGGAGTGCATCAGAGTTGTTCGGTTCGTGCAGGTCACACCCCTGACCGGGGGCACGGTGGCGATATGAATCCGAACCCGCCGGTGAACCCCGGTCCCTCAGGCGACCCCTCGGAACCGCCGTTCCTGTCCCTGCACACCACCGTCGTCCTGCTCACGAGCCTGGTCATAGGACTCGTCACGGGCACTCTGACCGCGCTTGCCGGCGCCCCCGTCGCAGGAGCAGTGCTGGCCGGGCTGACGGCGTCCGGATCCGCCGTCCCCGTACTGCGCTCGCTCATCAACCCGGCCCGATAACAGCTGAAGCCTGTCAGGGTGCCGACGGCTTGCCCGGGGTGTCCAGCCAGGTGTGGAACAGGGGTGTCAGGTCCTTGCCTGATGCGTGCTCCGCGAGGCGGATGAACTGGGCCGTGGTGCCGTGGCCGTCGCGGTGGGTGGTGGCCCAGGACCGCAGGATGTGGAAGAACACCGGATCACCGACGGCCGTGCGCAGCTTGTGGAGGGTCATGGCGCCGCGGGCGTACACGGGAGTGTCGAAGATGTGCGCCCCGCTCCCGGGGTCGCCGGGCGGGAACGCCCACAGGTCGCTGCTCGCGGGACTGGCGTACAGCGAGTCGAAGGTCTTCTGCGCGCTCTTGCCGCCGTGTTGCTCGGTGTAGAGCCACTCGGCGTACGTCGCGAAGCCTTCGTTGAGCCAGATGTCCTTCCAGCGGGTGAGGGTGACGGAGTCGCCGAACCACTGGTGGGCGCTTTCGTGGACGAGGGTGCTCAGGTCCGGTGCCGAGTCGTAGACGGGCCGTGTCTGGGTCTCCAGCGCGTACCCGACCTGGGGTGCGCGGTCGACGATCGACCCGGCGGCCCGGAACGGGTAGGGGCCGAAGATCTCGCTCTCCCAGGCGAGGACCGACGGCAGCTTCTTCAGGACCGGCGCGGCGGCGGCCGCCTCGCGCGGGTCGACGGCGTTGTAGACCTTGAGGCCGTCCGCGGTGGTGTACTGCTCGACGTCGAACTTCCCGACGGTCGCGGTGGCCAGGTACGCCGCCATCGGCTCGGACTGCCGCCAGCGGAAGGTGGTCCGGCCGTGTGAGGTCTTCTGCCCGAGGAGAACACCGTTGGCCACGGCGGTACGCCCCTTCGGCACGGTGAGCTTGAAGTCGTACGACGCCTTGTCCGTGGGGTGGCTGTTGGCGGGGAACCACGTCATGGCGCCCTGGGGCTCACTCGCGACGAACGCGCCGTCGTCCGTGGGAATCCAGCCGTCGAGGGAGCCGTCGGGGTCCGTGACCGGCTTCGGGGTGCCGGAGTAGGTGACGGCGACGCGGAACTCCTGGCCCTTGCACAGCGCGTCCCGCGGGGTGACCACGAGTTCTTGTCCATCACGGCGGAAGGACGCCTTGGCATGGTCGACTGTGATGCCCGTGACCTTCAGGCCCTTGAGATCGAGGTCGAAGCGGGTCAGCCGCTGGGTGGCCCGGGCGGTGATGACGGCCTTGCCGTCGAGGTGACGGCTCTGCGGGTCGTAGCCGATGGTGAGGCCGTAGTGGTGGACGTCGTAGCCGCCGTTGCCCGAGAGCGGGAAGTACGGGTCTCCCGCGCCGGCGGAGCCCACGGTCCCGGCCGCGGCCGGCCCGGCCCCCACGAGAAGAGCCGCGACGGCCACGGGGACCGCCGCGACAACGGCTTCTCGGCGAAGGACAGTTGTGCGTCTGGTCGTGGACTTCTGCGGGCGTCGCGTCACGTTCGCTCCTCCGGTCGATGGAGATCACACAAGGGGTAGATGGCGATCACTCGGGGGTCGCGAGTGACCACACACGGGTCAGCGGTGATCACTCGCGCACAGCCTATGAGCCTCCTCGCCCCACAACCCCCTCATTCAGGTCAAGTTACGCCGGGCCTGGATCACGACCGTCCCCCAGAAGGCGTTGACACGGTCGGTGGGCCGGAAGACATAGTCGGTGGTGAAGCCCGACTCGGCGAGGATGCGCAGCCAGCCGGTGACGCTGTACATCCAGCGGACGGTCCACAGGGACCGGGCCGGGCCGGTGCGTACGAGCAGTCGGCGGCGTCCCTCGGGCGTCCCGGCCGAACGGGACAGGCAGGACAGCACCAACCGTCCGCCGGGCTTGAGCCGTTGGGCGACACGGGGCAGCAGCCGGTGCGGATCGGAGAACCAGGCGGCACCGTAGTTGGAGAACACGGCGTCGAGCGGCGGCAGATGGAGCGCGATCGCCACGGCGTCGCCGAGCCACCACTCCAGCGCGTCGATGTCACGGAAGCTGGTGGCGGCGTGGTGAATGCGGACCGGGGAGACGTCTATGCCGATGCCTCGGGCGATGCCGTGCTCGGCGAGACCTGCCAGCTGGGCCCCGTGTCCGCAGCCGAGTTCGGCGACGCACGCACCCGTGAGCGGGCCGAGCAGTTCGGGGCCGGGGCCCGGAGCAGTGCGGAACATCCACTCCATCGCCTTCGGGAGGTCACGGTGAGGCCGCGCGACGAGGTTCCAGGTGGCCGCGTTGAGTTGGGCGTCGTACCAGGTCTGATCGGTGGTGACGGGCAACTCGCAACTCCTCTGGTCTCGGCCCGACGCGCCACCCGCCGTGGGCTCGGCCCGTTGGCCGCCGGGATGTTCACGGAAGAGGAAGGGTCCTCACACCCAGGGCGGCGGCCCCTCCGGGATGAGCTGGTGAACGTCGAAGAGGATCGCGGACCCGACGCCGAGAGCGGGGCCGCCCATCCCGGCCGCCCAGGTCACGAACGGACGCGCCGCGAAGGCCCCCGCTCCCAGCCCCTTGGTGTATTCGGCGTGCGCTTCGAGCGAGGCGATTCCGCGTTCCAGGGGTTCGCCCGTGACGTCGACGCCGTGGGTGGGCTGTTGGGCGCCGGCGAGACACACCATCCGTATTCCGTTCCAGGGTTCCAGCCCCTCGTCGGCCAGTTCCGGGAAGATCCAGCGGTTTCCCGCGTCGCGTGCCGCGTCCAGGGTGGCCAGGCCCACCACCCGGTGGTCCGCCTGGTTCGTGATGCCGCCGACCATACGCACGGTGAACGCGCCCGACACCACGACCTCGGGCCGGTGGCGGCGCAACGCGCGCACGATGTCACGGCGCAGCGCCGGCCCGTATTCGACGACGCCGTCGCGGTGGTCGAGGAACTCGACGGTGTCGACGCCGACTTGCCGGGCACCGGCCCGTTCCTCGGCCTCGCGCAGCGGCGCCGCCCGGTCCGGGTGCATGCCGTCGATGCCGGCCTCTCCCCGGGTCGCCAGCAGGTAGCTGACCTGCTTGCCCTGCGCCGTCCATCGGGCGACGGCGCACGCGGTCCCGTACTCGATGTCGTCCGGGTGCGCCGCCACCGCGAGACATCGCTGCCAGTCCTCCGGCAGCACGGGCAGGCCGGAACCGTCCGCGAAGTCTGCTTCGTCCTGTGTGGGATTCATGCCCCGAATGATGGCGCGGGTACGCCATGAGAGACAGAGGCGCGTGCCTGCCTCGCCGTGCGCCGGTCCCCCTGCCGCTGCCCCGTGAGCCCGGTGTTTCAGATGCTCTTCGTCTCGAACGTCGAAGCTCGAAGACCGCACCCCCTGGCCGGGATGGCGGACATCGTGGTGAAGTTTGTCCACCCGCCCGGAGATCCGGCGCTCGGCTGCCGCCGCTGCCGGTCGACGGCGCATCATCGCCCCGCACACCGCACAGGAGACTTCTCGTGACCGGAACCTCGCACGCCTGGCCCCACGCACCGGTCAAGGTCGGGCTTGTCGGCGCGGGGCCATGGGCGCGCGCCGTGCACGCGCGCGTGCTCGCCGCCGGGCCCGAGACGCAGCTGACGTCCGTGTGGGCACGCCGCCCCGAGGCGGCGCGAGAGACGGCCGCTCCTTACGGCGCCGATGTCGCCGCGACATTCGAGGAACTGCTCGACGGCTGCGAGGCGGTCGCCTTCGCGGTTCCGCCCGCCGTGCAGGCGGAGCTCGCGTCGGTCGCCGCGAAGGCGGGCAAGGCCCTGCTCATGGAGAAGCCGATCGCGCTGGACCTGCCGTCGGCGCAACGCCTCGTGGACGCCGTCGACAGCACCGGTGTCGTCTCCCAGCTCGTCCTGACGAACCGTTACCACCCGGCCACCCGGCAGTTCCTGAAGGCAGCCCAGGGCCTCGACGTCGTAGGCGCACGGTCCTGCTGCCTGACCAGCGCATTCCTGGGCGGTGACTTCGCGACCCCGTGGCGCCTCGAACACGGCGCTCTGCTGGACCTCGGGCCGCACCTTCTCGATCTGCTGGACGCGGCCCTGGGTCCCATCGTCCGTGTGCGCGGTGCCGGAGACCTCCGCCGCTGGATCGAGCTCACCTGTGAGCATGCGAGCGGGGCCATCAGCCAGGCGTCCCTGTCGGGGTCGGTCGACGTCGAGGGCGGCATCACGCGGATCGAGTTGTTCGGCCGGCACCCCGAGCTCGTGTTCGACAGCACCGCCCTCGACCACGAGGAGTCCTGGCCCGTGCTGCGCCGGGAGTTCGCCACCGCCGTACGGACGGGGCAGTCCGGCGAGCTCGATGCGCGCCGTGGGCTGTATCTGCAGACCCTGATGGCCCAGGCGTTGGAGAGCTAGAGCATCGCCCCGGAAGGCGACGCCGTTCAGGCGAAACGGCCGGCAACCGGGAGTGGGCGCCAGGAGGTGTGTCGACAACACAGCTGTGAGTCTGCCGCTGATCGCTCCCATGCTCGCCACACCCGGCACGCTGCCGCCCGCCGGGCAGGACATGCGCTGGGCGTACGAGACGAAGCAGGACGGGCAGCGTGCCGTGGTCTATCTGCCCGGGGACGGAAGCGTGCTGCTGCGGGCCCGGTCGGGCGACGACATCACCGCCGCGTATCCCGAACTCCGTTCGCTGGGCGGCGTTCTCGGCTCGGCGCCCGCGATCCTGGACGGCGAGGTGCTGGTCCTGGACGAGCAGGGGCGGGGTGACTTCCAGCTCCTGCAGTCCCGTATGGGGCTGGCCCGGTCGCCGGGCAAGGCTGCGCGTCGTGCGGCGGAGGCTCCCGCGCATCTCGTCCTGTTCGATGTGATGTACCTGCGGGGCGATCTGACGGGCCTGCGCTACGCGCGCCGCCGGCACGAGTTGGAGGGGCTCGCGCTCGACGGGCCGTTCTGGTCGACACCGGCCGCGCTCGTCGGCCATGGGGAGCTGGCCCTGCGGGCGACTCGGGAGAGCGGCCTGGAGGGGCTGGTCTGCAAGCGGTTGGACTCCGTGTACGAGCCCGGGGTGCGCTCGCGCGCCTGGGTCAAGATCCGCAACGTACGGACCGTGGACGTCATCGTCGGCGGCTGGGTCCCCGGCAGGGGACGCCTGTCGGGGCTGCCCGGCGCCGTTCTCGTGGGACAGCGCGAGGCGGGGCGGCTGCGCTATGTCGGGAGCGTGGGCACTGGCTGGAGCGAGGCCGAGCGATCGGAACTCGCCCGGCTCCTGCGGGCCGCCGAGACCGACCGCTGTCCGTTCGAGACCGTCCCGCGGGTGGCCGCGGCGCACTGGGTCCTGCCGCGGCTGGTCGGCGAGGTCCGGTACAGCACCCGTACCCGGGCCGGACTGCTGCGGCAGCCGTCGTGGCTGCGTCTGCGCCAGGACCTGGCCCCGGAGGACTCCGCGGCCGATCTCCCTTAGGGCACACAGACAGAGTGCACAGACGACATGACCGCCCCGTGGGGCGGTCATGTCGCGCCGTGGCCCTGTTACGTCCTTCCGGGGCCGCCGCTGCCGAAGGATCCGCTGGATCCGGGGACCCAGCGCTTTCGATGCTGGTCGTCGGCGTGCCTGCTCCCCGCGGCGTGGATGTTGTACGGCATCAGCCGCTCGCTCTCGTCCGCGGCGAGCGGTACCTCGTCGGGTTCCCGCATCTCGCGGATTTCATGGACCGCCCCGGTCTCCGGCAGCCTGGGCTGCTCGTCGGGGGTGGGCGGGGCCGACTCCTGGCGCCGTACCTTGATGCCCAGCCGGACGGCCCAGACCAGCGCACCGGCGATGACGAGGCCACCGATAAAGGCGTAGACCGCGTTGACCGTCGAGTTCGCTGCGATCAGTTCATAGCTCGCGGTGTTCATGGTGCTCGCGTACCCCCAATGCCAGGGGAGACTTGCGTGGTGCCGCCGTCAGCGACGGCGTTCCTATTGTATTCCGGTTCATTGCATTCCGGTTTATTCCGGACTGTGCGCCACGGCCCCGAACATCGTGACGGACATGTGCAGCGCACCCTGCGCGGCGGCCTCCGTGAGGTCCGCGTACAGGCGGTCGCGCTGCCCCTCGGTGATCAGTGCACGGCGCACGGCCGACTCGCCCAGCATGCGGATCAGCGGCCAGGCGACCGAGGTGTGGTCCTGGAGCAGGGCCTGCGATCCCCGGTCGTCGATCACCAGACCGGCCGCCGTCAGCCGGCCCACCAGCTTGCGTCCGGAGTACGGGTCGGCGGCCGCGGACAGCGCGCCGGAGGTGAGGGCCGCGACGGTCTCGGGGTCGCCGGGGTGCAGGATCGTGGTCGCCCAGTCGGTGTCGAGCAGGGCGACCCGCCCGCCGGGGCGCAGCACGCGCGCGATCTCGACGACGGCCTTCTCCGGTTCGAGGAGGTGCTGGAGGACCCGTTCGCACCACACCACGTCGACCGAGGAGTCGGGCACCGGCAGGGTGAGCGCGTCGCCGTCCATGAAACGGGCCGGGCTGCCGGCCTCGGCCGCCCGCTGTTCGGCCACCGCGCGCAGCCCGGGGTTCGGTTCGATCCCGAGTACCTCGCCCCCGGGAGTCACGGCGGTCGCCAGGTGCCGGGTCTGCGATCCGGTGCCGGAGCCGATGTCGAGCGCCCGCTCTCCGGGCCGTGCGGCCAGAGCCTCGTGCGCCCACGCCCGCAACCGTCGTACGCCGTCGTTGGCGTCCTGCGCGTCCAGTGCCCCCACCAGCCGTGCGGCGCTCTCGGCGGTGATGTTCTGGGCGTGGAATTCCGAGGTAGGTCGTGTGTCCCCCATGGCGGTCACTCTATGACCGTCGCGGGCTCTTCCGGCGTCAGATCGTGTAACGCCTCAAGGCCGGTGTCACGGCGGCCAGGCCCAGCACGGCGGCGATCACCAGCAGACCGCCGCCGGCCGCCGCCGCGCGTGCCCCGAGGACCGATCCGACCGTGCCGTGCAGGACGTCGGCGAGGCGCGGGCCGCCCACGACGACCACCGTGAACACGCCCTGCATCCGGCCGCGCATCTCGTCGGTGGCGGCCGACAGCAGGATCGCGACGCGGAAGACGCTGGAGACCATGTCGGCGATCCCGGCCGCGGCGAGGAAGGCCACCGCCACCCACAGGCTGGTGCTGAGCCCGAACCCGGTGATGGCCGCGCCCCATGCCGCGACCGCGACGATGACCATCAGGCCGTGTCTGCGGGCGCGGGAGAAGGTGCCCGACATCAGTCCGCCGATCATCGCGCCGATGGGGATCGCCGCGAACAGCAGGCCGAGTGCGAGCCCTTCGCCGTAGGGCGCGTACGTGTGCGTGGCGAGTTGCGGGAACAGGGCGCGGGGCATGCCGAAGACCATGGCGATGATGTCGGCGAGGAAGGACAGCAACAGCACCTTGTGCGCCGAGATGTAGCGGAAGCCGGCGGCGACCTCGCGCCAGCCCGCCCGCCGGGCCGCCCCTTCCGTCAGCGGGGGCAGGGCGGGGAGCCGAACCACCGCCCACACGGTGAAGCAGAGGGCGAGCGCGTCGATCAGATAGAGCTCGGGCAGGCCGACGACGGGGATGAGCACACCGGCGAGCAGTGGCCCCATCACCAGGCCGGTCTGCATGACGGTCGCGCCGAGCGCGTTGGCCGCGGGCAGTTCTTCCGCGGGGACGAGGCGGGCGATGGAGGCGCTGCGGGCCGGGGAGTTGAGGCCGAAGAACGCCTGCTGGAGGGCGAGCAGCGCCATCAGGACGAGCACCGAGTCGAGCCCGGTGACGGCCTGTATCCAGAAGAGCAGCGAGGTGACGGCTATGCCGGTGTTGGTGATGAGGAGCAGCTTGCGCCGGTCCATGCTGTCGGCGATGGCGCCGCCCCACAGCGCGAAGACCACGAGGGGCAGCAGTCCGGCGAGGCTCGCGTAGCCGACCCAGGCCGAGGAGCCGGTGATGTCGTAGATCTGCTTGGGCACGGCGACGGCGGTGAGCTGGCTGCCCACCGTCGTGACGACGGTCGAGGACCACAGCCGGCGGTAGGCGGGGCGGCGCAGCGGCCGGGTGTCCATCGCCCAGCGGCGCCATCCGCTCCGGTTCGCCCGCTCCGGTGCCGGTGTCCGGTCCTGTGCCGCGGGGCCGCTGTCCGTACTGCTCTCGCTCGTGTCCACGCTCGTCCTGGCTGCTCGATACATCTTTCGGTTCAGGGATCACTATGGCCGAGAGGGAGCGGAACGCGTCCACGGGGGACCGGACTTGCGGAGGGCCGCAGGGGGCTGGGACGCCTCAGGCACCGGCGATCAGCGAGGCACCCATGGCGATCATCGTCGTGGCGACCAGGCCGTCCAGCACACGCCAGGACGAGGGCCGTGCCAGGAAGCGGCTGAGCAGCCGGGCGCCGAAGCCGAGCGCGACGAACCAGCACAGGCTGGCCAGGGCCGCGCCCAGGCCGAAGGTCCAGCGCAGCGGGCCGCGGTCGGCCGCGATCGAGCCGAGCAGGAACACGGTGTCGAGGTAGACGTGCGGGTTGAGCCAGGTCAGCGCCAGACAGGTGAGTACGGCGCGACGCCGCGAGCCCGTCGGCACGGTCGCCGCCTGGAGGGCCGAGGGCTTCAGGACCCGCCGTGCCGCGAGGAATCCGTAGACCAGGAGGAAAGCGCCGCCCACCAGCCCGACCACGGTGAGGGCCGCCGGCCAGGCCACCACCACCGCGCCCACCCCGCCGACACCCAGGGCGATGAGCGCCGCGTCGGACAGGGCGCAGATGCCCACCACGGCAAGGATCGCGTCCCGGCGGATGCCCTGGCGCAGCACGAACGCGTTCTGGGCGCCGATGGCGACGATGAGGGAGAGGCCGGTGCCGAATCCGGCGGCCACGGCGGTCAGGGCGGCTGTCATGACATCGACGCTAGAAGGATGATCGTCAGGAGTACAGCTAAAGATTCTTACGTATCATTAGCGACCGTGATGACGGAACTCCCCCTCGACCAGGTGCGCACGCTCCTCGCGGTGGTCGACGAGGGCACCTTCGACGCGGCGGCCGCCGCCCTCCATGTGACGCCGTCGGCGGTCAGCCAGCGCGTCAAGGCGCTCGAACAGCGCACGGGCCGGGTCCTGCTGATGCGGACGAAACCGGTGCGGCCGACCGAGTCGGGCGAAGTCGTGGTGCGCTTCGCGCGCCAGCTGGCCCGGCTGGAGCGCGACGCGCGGGCCGAGCTCGGCCTGACCGGATCCGGGGAGCCGACGCGGCTGTCGATCGCCGTGAACTCCGACTCCCTGGCGACGTGGTTCCTCCCCGCGCTCACCCGTGTCCCGGAGGAGCTGCGGCTCTGCTTCGAGCTGCTCCGCGAGGACCAGGACCATACGGCCACGCTGCTCCGCGAGGGACTGGTGATGGCGGCCGTGACCTCGTCACCGGACGCGGTCACGGGCTGCTCGGTCCGCGCGCTCGGCCGCATGCGTTACCTGCCGGTCGCGAGCCCCGGTTTCGCCGGGCGATGGTTCGGCGGCCCGTCGAAGACGCCGTTGCGGGACGTGATCGGCGACGCGCCCCTGGTCGTGTTCGACCGCAACGACGGCCTCCAGGACGACTTCGTCCGCTCGCTCCGGGGCGGACGCGGCGTCGGCGCGCTGCGGCACTTCATGCCCACGTCGGAGGGGTTCGTGGACGCCGTCGTGGCCGGCATGGGCTGGGGAATGGTGCCCGAAGTGCAGGCCGAACCGCTGCTGCTGGCCGGCCGGTTGGTCAACCTCGCGCCGGACCGGGCGGTCGACGTTCCGCTGTTCTGGCAGCAGTGGAAACTCGACTCCCCCGCGCTCGCCGCCGTCGCCGCGGCTGTGGCGGCCACTGCCGCCGAGACGCTCGCTCCCGGACCGGGTTCCTGAATCACTCGCTTACGAGCGGCTCCCGAACCTCGTACAACCCGGTATCTTCGCGCTGGGCACAAGTGAGCACGGCCGTGGAAAACGGCCGCGCGCCCCCGTGCCCCGGAGGGCTTCGAGGTGCGGTCAGGGGCCTGGGAGGCGCATTCTTGCTGTGGTACCCCCCTGGCGGCGGGCGGACGAGGGCAGACCGATGACTGGGAGCGCCGAGCGCGAGGACCAGGCGCTGGCAAGCCTGGCCACCCTGCTCAGCGGCGCCGTGACGGACGCGATCCGGGCGGCGCGCGGCTTCGCGGGAGGCGTATACCTGCGTTCGAGCACGCCCGGACTGCTCAGGCTGGCCGTGCTCGCGGGGTTGCCCGGCCCGCTGTTCCGCCCTTGGTGGCGCATGCACGTGGACCGCCCGTTCCCCGCCGCCGACGCCCATCGGCTCGGCGTGGAGGTGCTGCTCGCCGACCCCACGGAGACGATGCGCCGCTACCCGCAGCTCGCCGCGGGACTGCCGTTCCCGTTCGGTTCGCTGTATGTCCCTGTCGTGGGCGCCTCGACGCCGTTCGGCGTCCTCACGGTGCTGCGGCCCTCGGCGTCGGACGCCACCGAGGTGCTGCCGGACCGTGACCGGATGACAGCGGTGGCCGAGGAACTGGGTGCCGTTCTGGCGTCGCTGGACAAGAACGGGCAGAGCGTCCTATGGGACGGGGAGCCGCTGTGCACGCGGCCACCGGCCGACGCTCCCTCCTCCCGGTGTGTCGGCGGCTTCACCTGGGATCCCACCGACGACACGGTCATCGCCGACGACGCCCTGTGGGCCCTGCTCGGCACCAGCCGCGAGGGCTTCACCGGAACGCCGGAGGCGCTGGCCCGCGCGGTCACCCGCGACGACCCCCGACTGCTGCTGGCAGCGCTGCGCGACACGGCGGCCGGGAGCCCGCCGCCCCACCCGCTGCCGGTGCGTACCGCGGACGGCGGACTGCGTCTGCTGGAGCTGTGGATCTCGGGTGCCGCGCCCGCCCCGCCGTACCGGGTCAGCGGCGTGGTCGTGGATCCCGGCCCGGGCCCGGCGGCGGACGGAGCGGCGGATCTGCTGCCGGAGGGTGTGTTCGCCTTCGACCGGCTCGGACTGATCACCTACGCCAACCCGCGCGCCGCCGAGCTGCTCGGCCGACCGCTCCCGGAGCTGCTGGGGCGGCCCCTGTGGGACGCGGTGCCCTGGCTGGACCGGCCGGCCTACGAGGATCATCTGCGCGGGGCGCTGCTGTCGCCGGATCCGGTGCACTTCCAGATCAGACGACCGCGCGGAGACGGCCGCGAGGAGACTCCGGGGCGCACCGGAGGCACCTGGCTGACGCTGTCCGTCTACCCCGGCCCCAACAGCTTGACGTGCAAGATCGTGCCGATGGGGCGGGTCGCGGACACCGCGGAGGCCATCCCGTACGACGAGCGGGCGATGACGGCCGTGCCGGTGGGGCCCGATGCCGACGAGCCCATGACCGGTGTCCCGACGACACCGCCGCAGTACCGGCCCATCATCCTCGCCATCGCGCTGACCGAGGCGGTGACGGCACGCCAGGTGTCCGAGGTGGTGATGCGGGAGCTGCTGCCCGCGTTCGGCGGACGCAGGCTCGCCATCTATCTGCTCCAGGACCGGCGCATGTACCTGGCCTGGGAGACCGGCTTCCCGCAGGGATTCCTCGCCCCGTTCGACGGGGTGGACCTGGACGCCAAGCTGCCCGGGGTCGAGGTACTCACCAATGGCCGCCCGCTCTTCTTCGAGTCGATGCAGCAGCTGGCGGCCGCCTATCCGGGTATCGCGCTGGACGCCAAGGAGGGGGCCCGTGCCTTCCTGCCGCTGATCGCCTCGGGGCGGCCGGTCGGCTCCTGCATCCTCGGCTTCGACCGCTCCCGCGACTTCAGCACCGAGGACCGTACGGTGCTGACGGCGCTCGCCGGGCTGATCGCGCAGTCCCTGGAGCGGGCCCGGCGTTACGACGACGAGTCGGCCCTCGCCCGCGGGCTCCAGGAGGCCCTGCTGCCGCACCGGCTGTCGGCTCACCCGCTGGTGAAGACGGCCGGGCGGTATCTGCCCGGCACCGTGGGCATGGACGTGGGCGGCGACTGGTACGACGTCGTGAAGGCGGGCGACGGGCTCGCCCTGGTCATCGGCGACGTACAGGGGCACGGCGTCCAGGCGGCGGCCACGATGGGCCAACTGCGCAGCGCCGTGAGGGCGTTCACGCTCGGCGACCATTCCCCGGACGAGGTGATGAGCGGCACCAACCAGCTGCTCATCGATCTCGATCCGGGTCAGTTCGCCAGTTGCTGCTACGTGAGGGTCGACCCGGTCACGGGAGTCGCCCGAGCCGCCCGGGCCGGGCACCCGCAGCCCCTGCTGCGCCATCCGGACGGCCGCACCGAGGTGCTGGACCTGCCCGGCGGCGTGGTGCTCGGAGTGGACCCGCGGGCCCAGTACCCGGTGACGGAGCTGCTGCTGGAACCCGACGCCGTGCTGGCCCTGTACACGGACGGCCTGGTCGAGCGGCCCGGCACCGACATCGACGAGGGCGTCGAGATCCTCCGCGCTGCCCTGGCCCGCGCGGGCACCCCGCACGGCAGGCCGGGCAGCCCCTCGTTGTCCCGTGCGGCCGACCTGCTCACCGCGGAGGCCCGCCAGGCCACCCAGCGCCCTGACGACATCGCGCTCCTCCTGACCACACGCCGGTCGCCGCGCGGCGGTGGCACCCCCTAGCCACCGGCCACGACGAGGACCGTGCCGTTCCTCTCAGTGAGCGGCGTCCAGCCGGGCCCGCTGATCCGCCGTCAGTTCCAGCTCCACCGCGGCCAAGTTCTCCTCCAGCTGGGCCACGGAGGACGCCCCCGCGAGGGGGATCACCGGCAATTCGGCACCGATCTGCCAGGCCAGCACCACCTGGTTGAGGCTCGCCCCCGTCTCCTTCGCCACGTCCCGCAGCACGGCGAGCCGGGCCGGCGTTCCCGGGTGGTCGTAGTCGGACGGCAGCGGCTTGTCCGGCCGTACGTACGCGCCGGTCAGCAGGGGCGAGTAGGCGACCAGCGTCAGCGCGGGCTCGGCTCGCAGATAGCTGAGCAGTTCCCCCGCCGCCGCGCCGAGATTGCCCTCGGGGAAGAGCTCGCTGGGCACGTCGGCGCGCGGCCGCAGGAGGCTGTGGTGGTACTGCAGGACCTCATAGCCGGGCAGTCCGGCCGCGGCGGCGAGGGCGCGAGCCCGCTCCACCCGCCAGATGGCGTGGTTGCTCACCCCGAGCAGCCCGACACTGCCCTCGGCGACCAGCTCACCGAACGCCTCCACGGTCTCCCGCGGTTCCACGGTTCGGTCCTCTATGTGCGCGTACAGCAGGTCGATCTTCTCCACACCGAGGCGTTCCCGGCTGCGGTCGGCCGCCTCGCGGATCACCTTGGCGGACAGGCCCTCCGGGTTGTCGACGTAACCGGTGCCGGGGGCCAGCGGCCGCGCGCCCAGTTTGGTCGCGATGACGATCTCGTCGCCGATGCCGCGGCTGCGCCGCCAGCGTCCGAGCAGCGTCTCGCTCTGGCCGCCCTGGCTGTCGTCGGTCCAGAAGGCGTAGTTGTCGGAGGTGTCGATGAAGTTCCCGCCGGCCTCGACATAGCGGTCGAGGACGGCGAAGGAGGTCTTCTCGTCCGTCCGTGAGCCGAACAGCATCGCACCGAGTGCGAGCACGCTCACCTCACGGCGGGTCTTCGGGTCGGTGCCGATCGTGCGGTACTTCATGGTGTCCCTCCCGTTCGGGCCCGAAATCCGCGGGCCTGAACAGGAGTCTGGAACTTGAAGTGCTCTTTAAGTCAAGCCTTGTTGTCAAGCCTTCTTGAACGGTCCTTCCAGGGCCGCCCACTGCAACAGCATGATGGTCTTCGCGTCGGCGATCTCCCCGGTGCGGATCATGTCCAGTGCGCCGCGGAAGGGCAGTTCTACGATCTCGATGTCCTCGCCTTCCTCGTCGAGGCCGCCGCCCTCGTGGGTACGGGTGGAGGGGCCGTAGGAGGCGGCGTAGAAACTCACCCGCTCGGTGACCGAGCCCGGGCTCATGTAGACGTCGAAGACGTGGTGGACCTCGCCGACGGTGTGCCCGGTCTCCTCGATGACCTCGCGCCGCACGGCGACTTCGGGATGCTCGTCCTCCTCGTCGAGCAGCCCGCCCGGTGTTTCGATCAGCATGCCGTCGGGGTGCCCGTTGACGTATACGGGGTAGCGGAACTGCCTGGTCAGCAGCACGGTTTCGCGTTCGGCGTCGTACAGGAGGAGGGTGGCGCCGTTGCCCCGGTCGTGCGTCTCGCGCTCCTGGGTGCTCCAGGTGCCGTCGGCGTGCCGGAAGTCGAAGGTGGTGGTGCGCTCCACGTACCAGTGGCAGGACAGGAGTTGCACGTCCCGGATCTTGACGCGGGGGTTGCCGGTCAGGTCGCGGCCGACGCGGTCGAGCCCGGTGCGGCCTCGGCGGTCCGGGGTGTCGATGCCTGCGGTCATCGTGCGCGGGCCGGGCGGGAGCGGGAGAAGTCGTTCATGGCCACTGTCTACCATCTCGAATCGAATACCGAGGTCACAGCGGGGCTTTGCCCGTCTAGGCTCACGGCATGGAACAGACGGAGATCATCCTGCGCGCCATCGGCGTCCTCACCGAGACCAACGCGATGGTGCGCAGGATCGCCCAGGACGAGGACGCCGAGGTCGAGTCGGCCGAGACCCACCTCGGCGCGCTGGTGACGGAGGTGTTCCCCCGCGTCGAGGTGCCCGCCGACGCGGGACCCGCGGAAGCGGGCCAAGCCGTGGCGGACGCCTACCTGCCCGCCGCCATCTCGCTCGTGGGCGCCTTCGCCTTCCTCTTCTCCGAACTCGCCGACATCCACGACTCCGGACGGACCGACATCAAGACGGCCGATCTGCTCCGGGACCTCGCCCTGCGGATGTCCAGGGCGGAGAACACCTAGGGATCAGCCGTGCACGGGCCTGCCCGGCGCCCCGGTCACCTCGTGCTCGACGTGGCCACCACGGTGAGCTCCGGCTCGGCCCGAGGTGTCAGGCGGCCCGAGCGGGCCAGCAGGCCGACACATCCGGCACAGAGCGCGCCCGTCAACGCGAGCGCCCACCACGTCAACTCCGGGTGCCCCTCGCGTTCGGCGGCGTCCCAGAGGGCGCCCGTGATCAGGTTTCCCAGAGTGATGCCGAGTCCGGAGACGGTGTTGTACAGGCCGTAGTGGGTGGCGACCAGCCGCCCGCCGGCGAGCGAGACGACGGTGTCCATCTCGAACGGACAGACCACGGCCGTGCCCAGTCCGAGCAGGGTGACCGTCGCGAACAGGGGTGCCAGAGCCGTCAGCCGGCCGATGGCACCGGTGTCTGCGGTCACCGCTCCGGTGTCGAGGAGCATCGGCAGGAAGGCGGCACCCATGAGCGCGATGCCGTGGACGATGGCGCGACGCGCGGTCCATCGCGCCCGCACCCATGCCGTGATCTTCATCTGTCCGGCCACGGCCACCCCGGCGGAGACCGCGAACAGGGCCGTGGTCACCGCGTCGCCGCTGTCCGGGGCGACCCGGTGCGCCTGCAGCGGCAGCGCGAGGTAGACCTGGAAGGACAGGACGTACGAGCCGATCATGGCGGCGGAGAAGAGCAGGAAGGGCCGGTTGCGGACGACGGTGCGCCAGTCGGCGAGCAGGCCGCCGGGTTCCGCCGTCGAGCTTCCCACGCGGTCGGGCAGCATGCGGAACTGAATGACCGTCAGGGCGAGGAACAGCAGCGCGGCGACGGAGCAGACCAGACCGAAGTCGGCGGACAGCAGGGCGAGTCCGACCAGCGGGCCGACGAACATCCCTGCCTGGTAGAAGACGTTGAACGTCGCGAACGCCTCCACTCTCCGCTCCCCCACCTCCTGCGCGAGACAGGCGCGGACCGCCGGGTTGAACAGGGCTCCGGCGAACCCCGTCAACGCCGAGGCCACGACGAGCGCCGGCAGCGAGTCCACGAACCCCAGCAGGCCGAATCCGACGGTCCGGAGTCCGCATCCGGCCATGATCATGGGCTTGTGGCCGAGCCGGTCGGCGAGCGTGCCACCGACCAGGAACATCCCCTGCTGGGTGAAGTTGCGTACCCCCAGCACCAGGCCGACCGCCCAGGCGGCCATCCCCAGCCCGTCCGCGAGATGAACGGCGAGATAGGGCATCAGCATGTAGAAGGCGGTGTTGATGGTGAACTGCTGAACCATCAGCAGCCGGACGCATCCGTTGAACGAACGGAACTGCTCGGCGAGTGACTTCATCGCGCCGCCCCTTCCGTCCCGACGGGTGCGGTGACGCCGGCGCAACGGGTCCAGCGCTCGACCGTACGCTCGCCGGGGTGCGCGATCTCGTCCGGCTCGGCGGCCGGGAGACGGCGGAGGAGGTCGTGGGTCCGGCAGTAGTCGTCGCTGTAGACCGTGTCCCAGTAGCGGTGCACACCGTCGGGGAAGACCGCCGCGATACGGGTGCGCGCGGGCTCCGTACGGGCCAGCCAGTTCGCCACCAGCGCCACCGCGCCGACGCTCCATCCGCCGCTGGCATAGTGGCCGCGGGCCAGTTCACGGCAGGTCCACACCGCCTCGCCGGGAGCGACCCAGTGGACCTCCGCGAAGGCCGCGTGGTCGACGTTGCCCGGATGGATGCTGCTGCCGAGGCCCCGCATCAGGCGCGGGCCCGCCGGCTGGCCGAAGACGGTCGAGTGCACCGAGTCGACGCCGACGAGTCTGAGCTCCGGGTGGAAGGCGCGCAGGGTGCGGGCGATACCCGCAGAGTGTCCGCCGGTGCCGACCGCGGCCACGAGGACGTCGATCCGGCCGAGCTGGACGGTGAGTTCGAGGGCGAGCGGGGCGTAGGCGGCGACGTTGTCGGGGTTGTTGTACTGATCGGGGCACCAGGCCGAGGGCGTACGGGCGAGCAACTCGCCGACCCGTTGCCGGCGGGCCTCCTGCCAGCCTCCCACCGGGTGCGGCTCGGTGACGACGTCCACCTGCGCGCCGAGGGCGCGGAGCTGGTGCGCCATCAGTGGCTCCAGGCCGGGGTCGGTGACCAGAGTGACCGGGTGGCCATAGGTGATCCCGGCCAGCGCCAGGCCCAGGCCGAGGGTGCCACTGGTGGACTCGATGACCGGGGCGCAGGGCGCGAGGTCGCCGCGCTCGCGCGCCGCGGAGACCATGTGCAGCGCCGGACGGTCCTTGATGCCGCCGGGGTTGGAGCCTTCGAGTTTGGCCCAGAAACCCCGTCCCGCGGGGTTGAAGGGTTCGCCGATCCACAGGACGGGGGTGTTGCCGACCAGACCGGCGGGTGACCGGCGCGGTGCGCCGAGCGGGTCGGGGAGTTCATGTGCTGCGAGGAAGGAGGAGATGTCGCGCGAGGAGATCCTGCGCAGGGCCGTGCTCATGTCGTGGTCCTTCCGCGGCCCGCGATGAGGCCGCGTGTCTGTGCCGTACGGGGAGGTGTGCCGGACACCCGGCGGGCGTGCCGGGCGGGCGACGTCACGTACGGCTGACGCAGACGAGTCGCAGCAGTCGGGGGCCGACGAGGGACGGTCCGTCGGAGGTGTCTCGTCCCCCGGGTGGGCCGCCGGATGTCGCCGGGTCCTCCCCGCGTCGGCGGAGCACGAGCAGGGCGAGCAGCGACAAGGTCAGCAGCAGGGTCCCTGCCGGCGCGCGTACGTTCGCGGTCCAGCGGGCCGGGTCGCAGCAGGTGGCGCCGTGTCCTGGGCCGTCGTCGCCTTCGCCGTTCGCCGCGCAGTCCGATGCGCCGGAGAACCGCAGCGGGTCGTCGGCGCCGGACTCCGCGTGCGCCGAGGGCGCGGCCGCCGCAGGGTGGGTGTGGCTCGCGGCCGCATGCGCGGCACACGCCACGACGTGGGCCATGAGCAGCAGAGCCAGGCCCACGAGGAGTGCGAGGGTCGGCTTGCGCGACGCCGTGCGGCCGACCGGTTCCTGCGGCATGTGACTGATCGTAAGCGGAACGTCACGGCGCGGGCGTATTAACGCTCTTCCGGTTAACGCCCTTCCGGGTGAAGCGGCCCGGTGCCGGTTGACCTGACACCAATGCCCGCCGCCGCACGACCACTCCGCCTTCGGTACTGTCGCAGAGCAACATCCGGAGCGATCGCAGGCGGAGACCCCAGAGTGCGTGTGAGCCGAAACGTACGAACAGGAGCGGCCCTCGGGCACCTGCTGCTCGTCGTGGTGCTGGCGCTGGGCGTGTTCGTCATGCACACCGTGGGACACCCCGACAACTCCTCCGGCTCCGGGATGAGCGCCACGTCCCAGGCGTCGACGATGTACGCGTCGTCCGCGGCGCACGACCCCATGGGGGCTCCGGCGGCCCCGGATCAGGGTCACGCGCAGGATCCCGCGCACACGTCGTCCTCGCACGAGCCCGCCATGGCGATGGACATGCTCTCGCTGTGCATGGCGGTGCTGGTCACCGCGTGGGTGCTCGCCGCGCTCCTGCGCATGGCGTTCTCCCGCCGCCCCGACTGGCTGGCGAACCTCCTCGCCGAGGCCCCGGTCATGCTGCGGCCCAACCCTCCGCCACGCGGCCCCGATCTCACCCGGTTGTCGGTCCTGCGGCTTTAGGCCGAACCGCCCTCGCGGACGCGCACCCCTGCGCCGTCCCGCGATGACGCGTACGCCAGAACAGCCAAAGACCCACCACACGAGGTGAATTGACGATGACCACCTTCACGCGCGCTCTGCGCCGCAGGTCCGCCCGCCGCATCGCGGCCATGGGTGTCGTAGCCGCCGGAGCACTGCTGCTGGCCGCCTGCGGCGACAACGGCCACGACATGAGCGGCATGGACCACGGCAGCGGCAGGAGTTCGGCGACAGCCACCGCCGAGGCCGGGGACTTCAACGACGCGGACGTCACCTTCGCGCAGATGATGCTCCCGCACCACCAGCAGGCCGTGGAGATGGCCCGGCTGGCCGACGGCCGGGCTTCCGACACGGAGATCAAGGACCTGGCCGGCACGATCGAGAAGGCCCAGGACCCCGAGATCACCACCATGACGGGCTGGCTGAACTCCTGGGGCAAGCCCGCCGCGGCGGGGTCCATGGCCGGGATGGACATGGGCGGCGACGGCATGATGTCGGACAAGGACATGAAGGAACTCAAGGCCATGAAGGGCACCGAGTTCGACAAGATGTTCGCCCAGATGATGATCGACCACCACAACGGCGCGATCGACATGGCCAGGACCGAGCAGAAGAGCGGCCGGAACACCGACGCCCAGACGATGGCCGACGGCATCGTCAAGGGCCAGTCCGCCGAGGTCAAGCAGCTCCAGGGCATCCTCGACCGGCTCTGATCCGCGGCTCGCGTGACCGCTCGGACTCCGTCAGGGGCCCGGGCGGTCACGCCCTCGGCCTCGTCTCCGGGGCGAGGCGGCGAAGCTTCGACATGACCCATCCGAACCCCGCCGCCGGCCGCGTATTCACCACCATGGCGCGGAGCGCCGCGATGGCTGGTCGCGGCGGGGCCGGGCGATGCTCACACCGGCCGGTTCTGCTGTTCGATGTACTGCTTGACGACCGAGAGCCGGGGCGCCGCCGACGGTGCCGGCGAAGGAGGATCCGGCCCAGAGCTTGTTGGCCCGCCAGTAGTGGCGTGCCAGGTCGGGGAATTCCTGGCGCAGTCGGCGGGAGGAGACGCCCTTGAGGGAGTTGACGAGTTTGGTGACGGCGACCTTGGGCGGGAAGTTCACCAGGAGGTGGACGTGGTTGTCCCCACCGTTGAACTCCACCAGCTCGCACTCGAAGTCCGCGCACACTGACCGCATGATCTCCTCCATGCGTGCCAGATGATCGTCCGTGAACACTTTGTGCCGGAACTTGGTCACGAAGACCAAGTGCACATGCATCGCGAAAACACTGTGCCGACCAGTTCTGATCTTCTGCATCTCACCCATAACCCAAATATGTATCGTGGCCGTCATGCAGCTTCGGTACAGCTTCCGCCTGTACCCGGACTCCGGCCAACACGCCGCGCTGGCGCGGGCGTTCGGGTGCGCCCGCGTCGTGTTCAACGACGCCGTGCGCGCCCGCGAACACGCCCGCACAGCGGGCGAGGCCTTCCCGGCGGTCGGCGAGTTGTCCAAGAAGTTGATCACCGCTGCGAAGCAGACCGCTTCACGGGCCTGGCTGGGTGAGGTCTCCTCGGTGGTGCTCCAGCAGGCGCTGCGCGATGTGGAGGCCGCTTACCGGAACTTCTTCGCCTCCCTCAAGGGCCAGCGGCAGGGCGCGAAGATGGGTGCGCCCCGGTTCAAGTCCCGCAAGGACAGGCGGCAGTCGATCCGCTTCACGGCCAACGCCCGCTGGTCGATCACCGATTCCGGGCGGCTGAACCTGCCGAAGATCGGGGCGGTGAAGGTGAAGTGGTCACGGACTCTACCCTCCCAGCCCTCTTCGGTCACCGTGATCAAGGACGCGGCCGGGCGGTACTTCGCCTCCTTCGTCATCGACACCAACCCGGCCGCCGACACCAACCCGGCCGCCGACGCCACCCGGATGCCCGACACCGACCAGACCATCGGCATCGACCTGGGGCTCACCCACTTCGCCGTCCTGTCCGACGGCACGAAGATCGACTCCCCCAGGTTTCTGCGCCGCGCGGAGAAGAAACTCAAGAGAAGCCAGCGGGAGTTGTCCCGCAAGCAGAAAGGCAGCAAGAACCGCGAGAAGGCCCGCCTGAAGGTCGCCCGCACCCACGCGAAGGTGACCGACGCGCGCAAAGAATTCCACCACCAGCTCTCCACGAAGCTGATCCGCGACAACCAAGCGATCGGCGTGGAAGACCTGGCGGTCAAAGGACTCGCGCGCACCAGACTGGCCAAGAGTGTCCACGACGCCGGATGGTCGGCGTTCGTGACCATGCTGGAGTACAAGGCGGCCCGGTACGGCCGGACTGTGGTGAAGATCGGCCGGTTCACACCGACCAGCCAGACCTGCTCGGCGTGCGGGGCCAAGGACGGACCCAAGCCCCTGCACGTACGGTCATGGACCTGTGCTGCCTGCGGTGCGGTCCATGACCGGGACCACAACGCCGCGATCAACGTCAAAACGGCCGCCGGACTGGCGGTTACAGCCTGCGGAGCGCCGGTCAGACCAGGACTCGTCCCGGCACAGCGCGAAGAAACAGGAAGCCACGGATCCCCGCCCGAACCCCGTGCCGCGTAGCGGCACAGCAACGGACGAGAAGGCCGGAATCCTCGGGCTTCAGCCCGAGGAGCAAGTCAAAACAAGTTCATCGAGCACACCTGGCAGCTCTACTTCGTGGGCCTGCTCTTCGGCCTGGGCTTCGACACCGCCACCCAGGTCGGCGCGCTGGGCCTCGCGGCGGGCTCGGCCGCGGACGGCACCCTGCCGCCGCTCGCCATCATCGCGCTGCCGCTGATCTTCGCCGCGGGAATGAGCCTGATGGACACCACGGACGGCGTCTTCATGGCGAAGGCGTACGAGTGGTCGTTCTCCAACCCCGTCCGCAAGATCTACTACAACCTCACCATGACGGGGCTGTCGATCTTCGTCGCGTTCGTGGTCGGCACGGTGGAACTGGTCTCCCTGCTGGCGGACCGGTTCGGAGCGGCCGATCGACGGCCCTGGTCATGGCTCACCGGCATCGACCTCAACACCATCGGCATCGTCATCGTGGTCACCTTCCTGGTGACCTGGATCGGCGCTGTCTCCCTGTGGAAATTGCGCCGGTTCGACGAGCGGTATCCGGTGCCCCAGGGAGCCATGGAGCAGTAGGGCCGCCTTGAATCGGCGTCAGCGGGCCCTGGAGATCCTGTTTCGCCGTACGACGAAACGGCCCAGGCCCGTCAGGACGGTGACCTTCAGCAGGACGACCGCCAGGACGACGCCCACGGCCCATCCCGTCCACCGCCAGTTCGCGAGCAGGACTCCGCCCAGCCCGAGGTGTACGGCGACGGCGAGCACGCCGACCGCCACGAGGGCCGCCGTCCTGGCGCGCGGATGGCGTCGTACGACCTCTCCTCGCGTCGCCGGAGCCGCGCCGACGGCGTTGTCGTCGGCCGGCTCCACAGCGGGTTCGGGCTCTTCCCAGGCCACCGTCAGCTCCTCACGCCTGCCGAACCTCTCGACGTGCCCGGCGACTAGGTCCTGGAGCCGCCGCAGGTTCTCCTCGTCGACGGCTTCGACGTGTGCGGTCAGCGCGCCCGGTTCGGCCCGCAGCTCGCACCGGCCCCAGGGAAGGCGGACGCTCCCCCGCGTCTCGGACCATTCGACCTGCGCCTGGGCTGCCACCGCCCGCATCTCGTACAGCGCCTGCGCGTCTTCGCCGTTGTGGCCGCGCGGCCGGTGGCTCAAGTGCCGCCCCTTGTTGTCGAAGTGCTTGCAGAGCTGCACGAGATACCGGCTCGGACGCTCGGCCTCGACACGGGCTTCGGCGGTCAGCATGGTGTTCCCTTCTCCGCGCGGGCGGTGAGGTGCCGCCCCGCGGAGGATCGGATCCGGGTGAGGGCGACCAGCCAGGCCTGGATGCCTGCCGGGTCGGTGGTGATGTCGAGCGTGGCCGGTTCGATCGAGTCGATGCGCCATCCGTCGGCGAACGCGGCCTCGATCTCGCCGCGCGTCAGCCGGTGCACGTGTCCCCACTCGCCCGGCTGCCGGTCGCTGAAGGCGAGGATGAAGCAGCGGCCGCCCACCGGCAGTACGGACCGCAGGCCGTCGACGTAGGCGGCGCGATCGTCGCCGTCGAAGATGTGGAAGAGCCCGCAGTCGAGCACGGTGTCGAACCGCTCGTGCAGATCGGCCAGTCGACGCGCGTCGTGGAGCATGAACCGTGCCGGGCGGCCTCGCTCGCGCGCCTTCGCTTCGGCCACGCGCAGGGCGTTGGAAGCGAGGTCGACGCCTGTCGCGTCCAGACCGAGACCCGCGGCCAGCAGCGCGTGCTCACCGGTTCCGCAGCCCACGTCCAGCACCCGGCCGCGGAGAGCACCGGCCTCGGCGAGGGCGAGAAGCGCCGGCTGAGGGCGGCCGATGTCCCACGGCGGCGGACTGGCGTACAGGTCCTCGGGCCTGCGCGAGGTCCCGGGATCGTAGCGAGGGTGAGGGGTCGAGCCGGCCATGGTCGTGTCCTTCCCTCGCCGCGACGGTCCGGATTCCCGGTGCCGACTTCAGCTTTATCGAGACACTGTGTCGCTGTCAACCCACTCTGTCTCGCCATCGTCGGGTCGTACACTGGGGCGGTGCCGAAGCTGTGGAACGAGACGATCGACGCGCACCGGGCGGCGGTGCGCACCGCGGTCATGGACACCACCGCGGCGCTGGTCGCCGAGCACGGACTGGCGTCGGTGACGATGTCCCAGATCGCCAAGGAGTCCGGCATCGGCCGGGCGACGCTGTACAAGTACTTTCCGGATGCCGAAGCGATCCTGCTCGCCTGGCACGAGCGGCAGATCGGCGGCCACCTCGATCTCCTCGTCGAGGCCCGGGACCGGGCCGTCGGCCCCGGTGGACGGCTCAAGGCCGTGCTGGAGGCGTTCGCCGTCATCTCCCACGAGTCCCGCCGGCACCATGACACCGACCTCTCGGCGTTCCTGCACCGGGATCAGCACGTCGCTGAGGCACAGCAGCGACTCCACGGCATGGTCCGGGATCTGGTGGCCGAGGGCGTTCGCGCCGGCGAGCTCCGCGACGACATCGCCCCCGGCGAGCTCGCCACCTACTGCCTCCACGCCCTCACCGCGGCCGGCGACCTGCCCTCGAAGGCGGCGGTCCGGCGGCTCGTCACCGTCACCCTGGCCGGAATGCGTCCTGACGACACTCCTTGAGCCGGGCATGTCCGGTTTCCCGCACCCATGGTTCCCCGTCGAGCGCGGTGCGGTCAGGCGACGTCAGTGCACATGCGGCCCCCCGGTCATCCGAGGCCTCCCGCGCGGTACGAGCAGCAGCGCGACCCCGGCCGCGACGGCGGCCGCGACCGCGCTGAGCGTGAACGCGTCCCTGAAGCCGTCGACGGCGCCATGCTCGATACCCGCGGCCGCGATGGTGGACATGACAGCCACGCCGATCGAACCACCCACCTCGTGGAAGGTGCTGACAACACCCGAGGCGAGCCCGGCCTCCTCGTGCGCGACCATGGCCAGCGCCGTGGTCGTGGCGGTGACGAAAGCCGCGCCGATGCCGAGCGAGGCGACAGCGAGGCCCGGCAGCAGGTCGGCGTACACGCTGCCGTCGCCTGACAGCCAAGCCAGCGGCACGGTCCCTGCCGCCGCGACCAGCATGCCGCCCACGGCGGTCGGCCTGCTGCCGATCCTGCCGACGAGCCGGGATCCGAGATGGGCGCCGAGTGCGGTGGCCACGGCCACGGGCAGGAACACGAGCCCGGTCTTGAGCGGGCTGAAACCGCGTCCGTGCTGGAGGTAGACCGAACCGAGGAAGAAGCAGGCGATCAGCAGCGCCGTGGCGATCAGCATCAGGAACGCACCCGCCACGACGGGACGGCGGGTGAGCATCCGCAGGTCCATCAGCGGAGCTCGACTGGATCGCTCGACCACGACGAACGCTCCGTACAGGAGGGCCGCCCCGAGCAGCGGCAGCAGCGCTGCGGCTCCGCTCCAGCCGGCGTCACCCGCCTTGACCAAGCCGTAGATGAGTGATCCGGTGCCCACGGTGACCAGCAGCGCGCCGGGCAGGTCCAGCCGGGCGGGCTGCGGCGGGCGGGACGGAAGAACGGCGGGCAGTGCGGCCAGGGCGAGAATCCCGATGGGCACGTTGATGTAGAAGACCCATCGCCAGCCCGGGCCGTCGGTCAGCACTCCGCCGAGCAGCACGCCGATCGCCGAGCCGGTACCGCCGATCGCCGCCCAGACGCCGAGCGCCTTGTTGCGCTCCGGGCCGTGGAAGGCGGTGGTGACGATCGAGAGGGCGGAGGGAGACAGCAAGGCGGCTCCCACGCCCTGGAGTATCCGCCCGCCCAGCAGCATGGGCACGCCCGTCGCGAGCCCCGTGATCAGGGACGCCGCGGTGAAGACGGCGAGCCCGGCGAGCACGGTGCGATGGGCGCCGAGCGCGTCGGCGAGCCGGCCGCCGAGCAGCATCAGCCCGCCGAAGCACAGGGTGTAGGCGGTGACCACCCAGGTCAGCGTCTCCCGGCCGAGGTCAAGGTCGGCGGCCATGTCGGGCAGGGCGACGTTCACGACGGTGACGTCGAGGATGAGCATGAACTGAGCCAGGCAGAGCAGCGCGAGCATCACCCAACGGCGCGAATCGGCCGTTTGAGGGGATCCGGACGCGCACTCCGCACCGACAGTGCTGTGCGTCATGACGACTCTCCAGGTGTGACAGACAGAGGGCTCCGCACGAGCCCCACCACATGAACTGTACGGCCCAGTTCATATGAACTCAACCGTTCAGTTCACTACCCGGTAGACTTGCCGCATGAGCACGAAGGACGTCAAGCAGCCACCGGCCGGACCACGCGCCGAGGCCAAGCGGCAGGCCATCGTCACAGCGGCCCGGGAGCTCTTCCTGCGTGAGGGCTTCGACGTCAGCGTCGACGTCATCGCCGCCGAAGCGGGCGTGTCCAAGGTGACCGTCTACAACCACTTCGGCAGCAAGGAAGCCCTGTTCATCGGGGTCATCAAGGACTCACTCGACGCACCGCTCGGTGTCACCCCGGTGACCGCCATCGACCACCTCGCCGACGCGGAGGACCTCCGCGAGGCCCTGGTCGCCACTGCCCGTGCCTGGGTGGACGGCATCCGCACCAACCCGGACATCCTCGCGCTGCGCAACGTCGTCGGCCGGGAGCTGCACCGGTTCCCCGAACTCGGCGAGGCCTGGCGGCACGGCAGTACCGAGCACCACCACCCCGCCGTCGCGGGGGCGCTCAGGAAGTTGACCGAACAGGGCCGACTCGACATCTCCGACTTCGATGTGGCCACCCTTCAGCTCTACTCGCTGCTGCTCTATCCCCACATGGTCTTCAGCGCCTACGGCACCGACATCGACGACAGCCTCACCGACCGTCTGATCGCCGGCGGCGTCGACATGTTCTTGAGCCACTACGCTCCGCGCCGCACCTGGTCGTAACGAGCTGCCCCAGTGCTCAACGGCGGCGCCACCAACGTCGTTTCCGCTGGGCCTGGAGAACCTTGAGGTTGTCGGCGGCGACAGGGTTGCCGTCTGATTATCCGTTGACCGCTGGTTGAGGCAGTGGCCGGCAGGACGTCAGGCGTCCGAGGTCGACCGCGTCGGCCATCGCCTGCATTCCCTTGTCGTTGGGGTGCAGGTGATCGCCGCCGTCGAAGAACGGCAGGACCAGTTGCGGGTCGTACGGACTGCGTGTGATCTTGTCGAAATCCGTCACGGCGTCGAGTGCGCCGCTGTTCCTGATCCAGTCGTTGACGCCCTGGCGCACGGCCTCGGAGGCGGCGTCGTACTCGTACCAGCCCTTGAACGGCATGACGGTCGCGCCGACGACACACTTGCCCGCCGCGTGCGCCCGGTCGATGATCTGCTGATAGCCGGCGATCATGTCGTCCACCGTGACGCCGGAGTGGGCCTTGATGTCGTTGATGCCTTCGAACAGGAACACCGTGCTGACCCCGGGCTGGGAGAGCACATCACGCTGCAGCCTGTTCAGCGCGGCCTCCCCGGCGCCGTCCGCGAGCACCTTGTTGCCCGAGATGCCTTCGTTCGCCACTCCCTTCACGGTGCTGCCGGACGCGGCCTGGAGCCGCCGGGAGAGATAGTCGGGCCAGCGGCGGTTCTCGTCCGTGGTCGAGGCCCATCCGTCGGTGATGGAGTCGCCGAGGGTCACCACCGAGCTGACCGCCGTGGACGTCTCCACGTCGACGGCGTCGAGCCAGTACCAGGAGCCCATCGGATCGGTCCAGTTGGCCGCGCCCTCCTCGGCGGCATGGTTGCCCGCGGTCGCGTAGTTGGTCTGCATGGCCATGCCGTGACCGGTCGTCGGTCCCTGGGCGCCCGTCACGTACAGGCTGATGACGAGATTGCTCTGGGCGGCCAGCTTCCCGGGCAGCGGATCGCTCCGCACGGTCTCGCCGGCCGGGACGGTGACGGACGCCGCTCCGCCGAAGGACAGGGGGCGGTTGGAGCCGTGGACCAGCGCCGCACCCTGCTTCTGCAGCCCGGCGTACGCGCTCGCGAAGGTCACCGGGTGGTCGCCGAAGGCGTTGGACAGCCGGATACGCATGTTCGTGCCGCCGACGCTGGTACGCACGATCAACCGGTAGCTGCGGTCGGCGGGCCCGGCACCCTGCCGGTCGGCACTGGCGCCCCACGTGACGACGGAGTGCTTGCCCTTCGCGGCGGCCGGGGTCGCCACCGTGCCCGTCGGGGCCTGCGACAACGGCTGCGCCTGTGCTGGGGACTGCGCCTGTGCCGCCGACGAGGCGGCCAGGGGTCCACAGACCGCCAGGACCAGTGCTGAGACGACGCCCACCGCGGGGCGCCGGTACCAGGCGGCCCTCATCCCAGGTTCCGCAGCGTGACGGACTCACCGGGCTTGAGGCTGATCTTCCGCGAGGCGCCGCCCGCGACGACGGTCGCGGCGCTGCCGCCGACGCTCTTCAGCGTCGCCCGGTTGACCTTGCCGTTCCTCCAGCTGAGGTCGGCGACGAAGCCTCCGCGACGCCCACGCCGGACACCGAGCCGGAGGCCGCCCAGGCGGCGGGCAGCGCGGGCAGCAGCTCGATGTGTCCGGGCCGTGAGTAGACCAGCATCTCGACGATCGCCGCGGGGGTGCCGAAGTTCGCTTCGATCTGGAAGATGCCGCGGCCCGTCTCGACCTCGTAGATGTCGAAGAGGTTCATCGCACTGCCGTTGCTGCCGTTGACCGACGGCTTCAGGTTGTTGACGACCAGTTGGTACGCCTTCTCCGCGTTCTTCAGCCGCGCCCAGCACAGGCTGCGCCAGGCGTTGGCCCAGCCGAAGCTGTTCATACCGCGCGCGGTGAGGAGGGCGGTCGCGCCGTCGAGGATGTCCTTCGGCGTGGAGTCGTCCGGGCGGATCCGGTCGCCGGGGAAGAGCCCGATGAGCGGGGAGAGGTGCCGGTGCGTGGTCTCGCCAAGGTTGTCGGGCGACATCCACTCCTCCAGCCAGCCGGTCTTGGGGCTGACCACGGGCAGGTACAGGCGCTCGCGCAGACCGTCGACGGTCTTGCGGTAGGCGGCGTCCTTGGCGAGCACCTCGGCCGCCGTGTGGAAATCGCCGAAGAGGTTCCACACCAGTTCCTGGGCATAGGTGATGCCCTTGGCGTCCAGCGGACCCTGTTCGGGCGACCAGTCGCTGTCGGCGATCAGAACCTCGCGCGGGGCCCCGGACGCGTCGGTGACGGTCGTGGTGATCAGCCGGGCCTCCCAGAACTCCACGGCGCCCTTGAGGAGGGGGTAGACCTTCTTGAGGTAGGCGCGGTCCTGGGTGTACTCGTAGTGCTCGAACAGGCTCTGGCAGAGCCAGGCGTTGCCGGCCGGGTGCCACCACCAGCCGCCACCGCCATAGGGGTTGGTGGAGATGGCCACGGTCCAGCCGGCGATCTTGCCGCTGGAGTTGCGGTATCTGTTGGTGGAGTCGTTGAACAGCCGCTGGGTGACGTCCGTCCAGTCGGGCAGCTGCGCGAGGCAGTAGTCCGTGAAGGCGTCGAAGCAGTCGGACAGGCCCGCCCGGTCGGCCATCCAGTAGTTCATCTGGATATTGATGTCGGTGTGGTAGTCGGCCATCCAGTCCGGGTCGTTGCCGTCCAGCCACGGGCCCTGGAGGCCCATCGGCAGGCTGCCCCGCGATCCGGAGATCATCAGATAGCGGCCGAACTGCAGGTAGGCGGCCTCCAGTTCCGGGTCGGGGACGTCGTCCCGGTGGCGCGCCTGCACCCGTTCCCAGGTGTCCAGTTCGCGCTGCGCGGCGGACGACGTGCCGAGGTTGATGTCCAGCTGTCCGAACACGGCGCGGAAGTCGGCGACGTGCGTGTGCAGCAGCGTGCTCGCCGAGTGGCCGGCCGCGCCCAGGACCTTGGTCCTGGCGAGGCGCTGCGGGTCCACGGAGGGGTCGCGGAACTTCGCGGCCGCGTCGGAAGCGTAGTTGGTGCCACCACTGACGACGACGGTGAGGTCCTTGCAGCCGCTGAAGGAGACCGACGAACCGTCGACGCGGACCCTGCCGGTGCTGCTGTAGGCGGTGACGGCGGCGCCGTACTTCAGGCCGTTGGCGAGGGAGGCGCCGAACGACGCGTACCGGCCGGCGCTGTTGGCGGTGGTGGACTCGCCGTGGGTGCCGGCGAGGGAGACGGTGCCGGTGTAGGAGCCGCCGCCCTGCTGGGAGAAGTACAGGACGATGGCGTCGTCGGGGCGGCTCGCGAAGATCTGCCGCCGGTACGTCACGCCGGAGATGTCGTACGAGGTGCTGACCAGGCCCTGGGCCAGGTCGAGGGTACGCCGGTAGTTGTTGACGTTGCCCAGGTCGTGATCCGGGATGGCGACGGTGAGCTTGGCGAGCAGCGTCAGGGAGCCGAAGTCGTCGCGGCCGTAGGGGAACTGGCCGTCGCTCTGCAGCTTGTCGTTGAGATCGCCGGTCCACAGGGTGGCGTCGGTGATCATCAGCAGTTCATTGGAGGGGTCGTTGCTCGCGAGCGCCCCGAGGCGACCGTTACCGACGGGCAGCCCCTGCTCGATCATCGAGGGGGAGGAGCCGGGAGCCTGCCACCACAGCTGGTTCTTCGCGGCGTCGGCCGCGGACAGCAGGGGCGACTCGGTGGGGCGCAGGGGGGTCGCCGAGGCGGTGAAGGCGGGCAGACCGCCCAGCGCGGTGGCCGCGCCGGCAACGGCGGCGAGAGCGAGGAAACCTCTGCGGTTGGTTCTGTCGTCTCGTGGTTCGGTGTGCTGGATGTCCACTGTCGTGCACTCCATATCCGGGGAACGGCTCGTGCCGAAGGGGCCCGAGCAGAAACGGCTCGTGCAGAAATGACGGCTGCGGGCCGTCGGCGTTGGACCGGTCCCGTGGGGCCCGGGTCGTGACACCGGGCCCCACGGGAGCGGGGTGGACGGACCGAGAGAGGTCAGACAGATTGCGGGACGACGATCCTGTCGATGTCGGGTGCGTATCCGCTGCCGCTGTCGAAGGTGATGGTGTTGGAGCCCGCCTTCAGTGCCAGCTGGAGGCTGACGGTCTCGGCCGTGCTCCAGTCGCCCGTGGAGGGGAACTTCAGGCTGGTGCCGTTGCCGCTGTTGGAGAGGACGGTCACCGAGCGGGGGTCGCCGCTGACATAGGCGACCTTGACGGTGTAGATCCCGTCCTTCTTCGCCGTGATGTCGTTGAACCGCAGCTTGCCGCCGGAGTAGAGGTTGCCGACCTTCTTGCCACCGGAGCAGGCGTCGCATCCGGCGACAGAGGCGTTGCCTGACAGGGTGTTGGCCGCGGCCTCGGCCTCGTAGCCCGTGGTCGTCAGCGTGCTGCCGCCGGGATTGACGGTGAACAACCGCGAGCCGTGCGCGGGCAGAGCCTCGGTGATCTTGTTCCTGTAGGTCCCGAGGTTCGCCTTGTTCCACAGGTCGCGCACGGAGGCGTTGCCGGTGAATCCGAAGGACGCCCAGTCGGCGGTGACGGAGGCCGGCGAGTCGCCGAGGTTGAACAGGGCGACGGTGTAGCTGCCGTCGGCGTTCTTGGTGCCCCAGACCTGCTGGTCGCCCACCGGGGTGACCGGACGCGCCACGGGCGAGGCGTTCTGGTCGACGGCGATGACTTCCTTGTTGGTCAGCAGGGATACGCCGTAGCTGTCCAGCTTGGTGAGGTCGTCACCGGTGAACAGCGGCGACTTGTTGATGGCCCACAGGGTCATGTAGCTCTGCCGCTCGGCCTTGGTGAGGCCGTCCATCTCGCCGTTGCCGACGTCGATGCTGTCCAGGTCGTTCCAGCCGCCCGGGCCCGCTTTGCGGCTCCACGCGGGGGCGTCGTCCCACCGGTCGTCGACCGAATTCTCCCAGCTGACAAGGGTGTTGCAGTAGCACTCGACGTCGGTGTCTATGCGCCAGCCGTTGGAGTACTGCTTCCAGTCGGCGGCGTGGCCGATGTCGAGCGACCAGGAGAGCTCGAGATGGATCGGGCGTCCGGCGGCGGCGATGGCCTTCTGCCAAGCGGCGACATCGGCGACGTTGTCGTAGTTGTCACCGGACTTGAACGAGCCCGGGCCCACACCGTCCAGCTTGAGGAAGTCGTAGCCCCAGTCGGCGAACATCTGCGCCTGGGAGTCGATGTACTTCTGCGCACAGGAGTTGTCGAAGTCCAGCTTGTAGGCGCTGTCCCAGCCATTGGTGGTGCGCAGGTCCGGGTAGACGATGTCGGCGGTGGTGCAGCCGGGGGCATTCCAGACGGGCACCTTGCCGTCGCCGTACGCCCCCTTCTCCAGGCCGGCGGGCAGGTAGATGCCGGCCTTGAGGCCCTTGGAGTGGATGTGGTCGGCGACCGACTTCATGCCGTGGGGGAAGCGGACCGGGTCGGGTGTCTGCCGGCCGTACTGGTCGAACCCCGACTTCCAGTTCTTGTCCATCCACCAGCCGGCATCGATGTTGACATGGTCGTAGCCGTACTGCTTCAGCTTGGCGGAGAGGGCGTCCGTCTGCTTCAGGACGTTCGCCTCGGTGAGGTAGCTGTAGTCGCCGTCCGGGTTGAGGCCCGGGTATTTCGACGACTGCATGCTCCAGCTCGACCAGCCCATGTACGGCTTGGCCGCGATCGGTGCGGCGGCGGTGTCCTTCTCAGTGGAATTGGTGTCGGCCTGGGCGGCCGGGACGGTCGTCGCGACGCCCGCGGTGAGGGCGAGGACCAGCACGGCTCTCAGGGCGCGGATGGGCATGACGGAGTACGAGGGTGACCGCATGGGTCGGACCTCCAGGGACGGTGTCAGCGGGGGCGGTGAAGGCGGGGGCGGCGAGCGCCCCGGCCTTCCGGCGGCTCAGCCCTTGCCCGAGCCGATGGTGAGTCCGCTGATGAACTGGCGCTGGAGCGCGAAGTACACCAGCAGCGTGGGGATCGCGGTCATCAGCGCACCGGCCGCGATGAGGTTGGGGTTGGTGAAGTACGCACCCTGGAGGTTGGCCAGGGCTGAGGTGATGGGGCGCTTGTCGCCGGACTCGATGAGTGCGAGCGGCCAGAAGAAGTCGTTGTAGATCCAGATCGACTCGAGCGTCGCGAGGGCGGCGAACGCCGGTCGGCACAACGGCAGGATGATCTGGAAGAACTGCCGCCAGACGGGAGCGCCGTCGACGAGCGCGGCCTCGGAGATCTCCCGGGGAATCGTCTTCATGTAGTTGCTGAGGACGAAGGTGCAGAACCCGCACTGGTAGGCGATGTGGATCGCGATGATGCCCCAGGCCGAGTTGTAGAGGAGGAGGGAGTCGCTCATCCACTGCGGAAGCGGGAGCAGGAGGTAGAGGCGGTACAGCGGGGTGATGAGGACCTGCGCCGGAAGCAGGTTGCCCGCGGTGAACAGCATCAGCAGGACGATGTTCCAGCGGAAGTCGAAACGGGTGACGAAGAAGGCGACGGCCGCCGAGAAGAGGAGCGTGCCGAGGACCGACGGGACGGTGATGAGGACGGAGTTCCAGAAGAAGTGCGGCATCCCGGACTGCTGCCAGGCGTCCGTGAAGTTGCCGAGGCTCAGGCTGTGCGGCCAGGAGAGATAGCCGTGCTTCGCCGTGTCCGAGTAGGGGCGCAGCGAGGTGTACACGGCCCAGAGGAGCGGGACGAGCCAGAGGAAGGCGATGCCGGCCAGCATCAGATGGCGGCCCGTCTGGCGGCGGGGTCCCGCGGGGGTCTGCCGTGTCCGGGGCTCCCGCGTTCGGGAGGCGGGCCGCGTCGCCGTCGTGGTCACTGGTCCTCCTTGCGGACGGTCTGGACGAGGAACGTCCCGATGGCGGCCAGGGAGACCAGGAGCAGGACAACGGCGAGGGCGGAGCCGTAACCGATGTGGCTGGACTCGCCGATGATGTTGTCGGTGATGAGGAGGGACAGCAGCTCCATGCCGGGCTTGCTGCCGACGCCGCCGCCGAGGACGTAGACGATGTCGAAGGCCCGCAGGGACTCCATGACGGTGACGACCAGGATGATGATGTTGACCGGTTTGAGGGCGGGGAAGACGACGCGCAGGAAGGTCTGGCGGCCGTTCGCGCCGTCGAGCGCGGCGGCTTCCTTGAGCGCCGGGTCGAAGCCCTTCAGTCCGGCCAGATAGAGGATCATGATGTAGCCGGTGTGCCGCCATCCCGAAGCCACCAGTACGGCCCACAGGTTGAGGTCGGGATTGCCGAGCCAGTCGATGTGGTGGCCCGAACCGGCCGCGTTCAGGATGCCGTTGAGGAGTCCGGTGTCCGGGTTGTAGATGATCTCCCAGATGAAACCGACGACGGCCAGGGAGAGCACCATCGGCAGGAAGATCGCGGTCTGGTAGATCCTGGTGAAGCGGATCTTCCGGTCGAGTTGATAGGCGAGGAAGATGCCGAACGGGGTGGGCAGCAGCGCCGTGAACAGCAGCCAGATCACGTTGTGCCGGACCGCGGGCCAGAACGGCGGGTAGTTGGTGAAGATCTGCTGGTAGTTGTCCAGGCCGGTCCAGTGGATGTCGGCCAGGTCGATGCCGTCCCAGGTGGTGAAGGAGAGTCCCAGGGAAGCCAGTGCGGGCAGCCAGACGAAGAAGAGCAGGGCGGCGAGCGGGATGCCGATGACGACGGTGAGGAAGAGCCGGTCGCCGGGGCCGAGTCGGCGGGCGCGGGAGCGTTTGGGCGTGCCGGGCGTGACGGGGGCGGAGGACACGTGGGGGCGACCTTTCCGGTCCTGGTCAGGCAGTGAAGAAGCGTGAGCGCTGGGACTCGATCTTCTTCAGCGTTCCCGAGCCGTCGTCGGGGTGGCCGAGCCACTGGGTCAGGCCGGGGAGGACCACGGTGGAGATGAAGCCGGGGTCGCTGTCGCGGTCCGCGAACTGGCTGATGTGCCGGGCGGAGGCGATGAGGTCCGCGGACTTCTTCTGGAGTGCGTTGTACGAGCCGGTGTCGGCCTGTTCGTTGACGGCGAGGTTGCTCGGGTCGACGCCCATGTACGACTCCTCGGCGTGGGCGCCGCCGAGGAACTCCAGGAGCTTCTTGGCGCCGTCCTCGTTCTTGGGCCGGCGGCTGAGCATGAAGCCGTCGGTGGGGGCTTCGACGGCGTCCTGGCCGTGGGCGGCCTCGATCTCGGGGAAGGGGAAGAAGTCGATGTCGGCGCGTATCTTCTCGTCGGTGATCTGCTGGCCGAGGAAGAGCCCGATGACGGCCATGCCGGACTTCTTGTCGAGCAGGGACTGGGCGGCGTCCTGCCAGGAGCGGCCGCCGGCGCTCGGCTGGTAGTAGGGGGCCAGCTCACGCCACAGGTCGAGGACGGCGACGGTGCGCTTGTCGGTCCAGGAGACCTTGCCGCGCATCAGGGACATGTGGAAGTCGTAGCCGTTGGCCCTGAGGTCGAGGTAGTCGAAGGCGCCGAGGATGCTCCAGCTGTCGCCGCCGCCGTATCCGGAGGCGATCGGGGCGAGGCCGTCCTTCTTCATGCGCTTGGCGAGCGCGATGAACTCGCTCCACCTCTGCGGGACTTGGTAGCCGCGCTCCTTGAAGAGGCTCTTTCGGTAGAACACGGCCCACGGGTAGTTGTACAGCGGCACGAAGTAGAACTTGCCGTCCTCGCCCCGCGAGAGCTGCTTGGTGGCGTCACTGAAGCCGGCACCGATCTTGTCCCATACGTCGTCGAGGGGGCTGCAGAGCTTCTTCTGGGCGAAGTACTGCATGCGGTAGCCCGCGAACCAGGTGAAGACGTCGTCCGGGGTGCCTTGAAGATAGGTGGAGATGCTCTTCTGGAAGGTGTCGTGGTCGACGGTGTTCGTCTTCACCTTCAGCCCGCTGTCCTTGGCGAATGCCTCGGTCACCGCGGCGTAGGCCTTCTTGGGGGTGGCGTCGGCGCCGTTGGATCCGAAGGTCACCGTCTTCGGGTCGGCGCCCGCTCCGCCACCGCAGGCGCTCAGGACGGGCGCCCCCAGTGCGGCCGCGCCGAGTCCGAACAACCCGCCGACCACTCTGCGCCGGCCGGGTCCCCGCGCAGCCAGGTGATCGCGGCTCTGCTGCGTCATCGTTACTCCTCGTGCGTGCGGTTACGTGTCTGATCTGATGAAGGACTGGATCGCGGTGGCCGCGGCCCCGCGCGCCCACTCCTCGAAGGGCAGTGGGCGGGTTCGCACATCGCACCGCGCGGCCGATCCGAAGGCGGCCGCGGTGAACGCGTCGCGGATCTGCTCGGCGAACAGGTCGTAGGCGGCGAGGCCCTCGCCGGAGATGATCACTCGCTCGGGGCCGAGCAGGTTGGCCACGGTCGCGATGCCCCGCCCGATCGCCTCCCCCGCCCGCGCGTACACCTCGCGCGCTCCGGGGTCACCGTCATGCGCCAGCTCCAAGGCCTCGGCTGCGTCGGCCACTTGTACGCCGGTGACCTCCCGGATCCGGCCGACGATCGCCGAGTCCGCGGCGATCGCCTCCACGCAGCCGCGGTTGCCGCAGTGACACAGGGGCCCGGCCGGGTCGATGGCGACGTGCCCGATCTCGCCGGCCACGCCGTGCGCGCCCGATACGACCTGCCCGTGCACCACCAGGCCGCAGCCGATGCCCGCGCCGACGGTCACCACCGCGAAGTCGGACAGTCCCACTCCGGCGCCGAACCACTGCTCGGCGACGGTCAGCGCCCGGACGTCGTTGTCGACGGTGACCGGCAACCCGGTGGTCATCGCGGCCAGTTCGGCGAGCGGTACGTCGCGCCACTCCAGGAACGGCGAGTAGCGCACCACTCCGGCCGCGCGGTCCACATCGCCGGACACCGCGATGCCCAGTCCCTGGACCGGCACCCCGAAGCCGTCGGCCTCGGTCAGCAGCTCCTGGACGAGCGCCGCGGTCAAGGCCAGCACCGCCCTGGGATCGTGGGTCGTGAGCGGCATGTGCCGGGCGACCCTGATACGGCAGCACAAGTCGGTGAGCACGGCGATCAGTTCGTCGCCCGTCATCTTGACGCCGATGAACAGTGCCCTCCCGCCGTCGACCCGCACCGGGTTGGCGGGCCGCCCGAGGGACGGCTGCCGCGCGTCCTCGTCGGCGTCCTCCAGGAGGTATCCGGCCTCGATGAGGGGCCGGACCGCCTTGGTGACCGCCGCCGCCGACAGCCGCGTCCGTCCGGCTATCTCCGAGCGGGTGAGCGGGCCGTGCGACAGCACGGTGGTGAAGATCTGAGCGGCGGCCGGTGTGTGGGCCGGGAACGCCTCGGTGCGAGAGGTCGAGCGCATGGCCGGAACCTAAGTCCCTTATTTTCTGCTGTCAATGAAAGAAGCAGGATTATCTTGAGAGCCGCCTTTGAGGGTTCAGTGACCTGCAAATGACAGATGGAGATGGGGTGTTGACATGTGATCGAAGGTCACGGTTGGCTTTCAAGCATCTCGTGGCACCACCGGAACGTGAGGACGCCTCTCGATGATCTCCTTCGCCCCGGACACCGGGGTCTGGCTGCTGGCCACACCGCACACGTCGTACGCGCTGAGAATCGACGAGACCGGAGCACCCTGCCATCTCGGATGGGGCCCACGCCTGACGCTCGCGGAGGCCGAGGAACTCGCCCTGCCGCGGCCCGTCCCGACCAGCAGTTTCGAGGGAAGACCCCCCGCCGGGGAGGAACTTCCCGTGGACAGCGGGACGCGCTACGGGCCGCCGTCGCTGCAAGTCCGGTTCACGGACGGGTCCCGCGCCTTCGAATGGCAGCCGACCGGCCATCGCGTCCACGAAGGCGAGCTGGAACTGTCGTTCCGCGACCGCCGCTACCCCCTGCGGGTGGCGCTCCACTACCGCCTGCGCGACGACACGGACGTCATCGAGCGCTGGACCGTCGTCCGCAACGCCGGCGACGAGCCCGTCACCCTGCTGCGCGCCGACTCGGCCGCATGGACCCTGCCCCCGCTACCGGACTACCGGCTCAGTCGTGTCACCGGACAGTGGTCCGCCGAGACCCAACTGCATCGAGCCCAACTCCCTTACGGGGAAACGGTGTTGACGAGCCGCCGCGGGATCACCAGCCATCACGCGAACCCGTGGGTGATGCTGGACGGGGGCGAGGCGACAGAGGAACACGGCCGGGTGTGGAGCGCCGCTCTCGCGTGGAGCGGGAGCTGGCGGATCACCGCGCAGCGCACTCCGGACGGGCACGCGGGATTCACCGGTGGCCTGGGTCATGACGGTACGGCCGTGCCGCTCTCGCCGGGCGAGGAGTTCACCACTCCCCCGTTCGCGGGCCTGTTCACCGACGGCGGTTTCGGCGCCGCCAGTCGCGCCTGGCACACGTACACCCTGACCCATGTCCTGCCGCATCCGGACGAGGTCGCCCCGGTGCTCTACAACTCCTGGGAGGCCACGGGCTTCGATGTCGACGAGGTCGGCCAGAAGGCGCTCGCCGAACGGGCCGCCGAGCTCGGAGTCGAGCTGTATGTCGTCGACGACGGCTGGTTCGGGGCGCGCCGCAGCGACCGGGCCGGCCTGGGCGACTGGACGCCCGCTCCGGACCGCTTCCCCGAGGGGCTGGCACCGCTGGTCGAGGCGGTGCACCGGCTCGGGATGGGCTTCGGCCTGTGGGTGGAGCCCGAGATGGTGAATCCGGACAGCGACCTGTATCGCCGGCACCCGGACTGGGTCCTGCACTTCACCGGCCGCCCGCGCTCCGAGCTGCGCAACCAGCTCGTCCTCAACTTCGCTCGTCGGGACGTCGCGGACTGGGCGTACGGCTGGCTGACGCGGCTGGTCGGGGACCACGGCATCGACTTCCTCAAGTGGGACATGAACCGGGCGTTCAGCGAGCCCGGCTGGCCCGGCCGGCAGGACGGCGCCGACCGCCTCGGACCGCAGTACGTGCGCAATCTCTACGACGTCATCGACCGCCTGCGCGCGGACCACCCGGCGCTGCGCATCGAGTCGTGCAGCGGCGGGGGCGGCCGGGTCGACCTGGGCATTCTGTCCCGTACGGACCAGACGTGGGCGTCGGACAACACCGATGCCGCCGACCGGATGGGGATCCAGCACGGCTACGGCCAGGTCTATCCCGCGCGCACCATGGGCTCGTGGGTCACGGACGTACCGAACCAGCTCACCGGCCGCACGGTTCCGCTGCGCTTCCGCTTCCACGTCGCGATGGCGGGGGCGCTGGGCATCGGGGGCGATCTCACTCGCTGGTCCGAGGAGGAACTGCGGGAGGGGGCCGCCCTGGTGGCCGAGTACAAGAAGGTGCGCCATCTGGTGCAGCACGGGCGACTGGACCGGCTGTCGGCGCCTGACGAGGACTCCGTGTCGGTGGTCCAGTACACGGCACCGGATGCCTCCGAAGCCCTCCTTCTCGCGTACCGCCGTGTCACCCGCCACGGAGCGCCCCAATTGCCGGTCCGCCTGCGTGCCCTCACCCCGGGTACCCGTTACCGCGACACCCGCGTCGGCACCGTCCATCACGCCGCCGTGCTCGGCGAGTACGGGCTCCGTCTCGATCTGCCGCCGGGCGACTGGTCGAGCATGGCGGTGCACCTGGTGCGGGAAATGGACGGCTGACGGCGAAGGAACCGCGACGATCGCCGGCATACGCAGTGTTATTGGATGTGTCGATCCTGTGACGCGGGCATCCCCGGCTGGCAAGCTGGTCCGTCACGGGCGTCTGGAAAGACGTGCGGGACATACGTGCTGGCCGAGGGGGCCGGATGCCGGTACTGGAAGCTGTGTGGTGGGCCCTCGTCGGCTCTGGGCTCATCGAGGCGTCGGATCTCTATTCGGCCATCCATGCCTCACGCGGATTCCCGTGGAAGCGCAGGGGACACCTCGAACTCAAGCCCTATTTGGTGTCTGTTCTCATACGGCTGACGGTCGGCACCGGTCTCACTGCCGCGCTCGCCGCGACAAGCCAGGTCGCAACCGCGACCAGTGCTTTCGCGGTGGGCGTCGCCGCACCGAAGATCCTGGAGCAGATCGCTCGTCGCGTGCCTCAAGGTCTCGCAGTGGGCGAGGAGCGGAGGGACTTCGGCGCACACGCGGATCAGGCGGTCGGGCTGACGTCCGATGATCCCGCTCTGGGAGGGCTGCCTGAGGGCGAGGAGCAGTCGCGGACGGTGCCGGAACCGCCGTCTCCACTGCAGGACGAGTCTCTGCCACTCGCCGACGACAAGCCGCTGCCACGCGCGGACGACGAGCCACTGCCGCTCGCGGGAGGCGAGCCACTGACAGACGGGGAACCCTCCGAGGGAGGCGGATCCAGTGCGTCGTGATTCCTTTGTCGGCCAGGTCATCCGGTATCTGGGACGCGCCGAACCCCCCTTCCAGGCTCAGGCGCCCGTCGTTCCCCGGCGGAGGTTCGATCATGTGCTGAGGGCGGCACTCGCCTTTCAACCGCACAGACGACTTCGTCCGGGCGACGATCTCCATGGCGCCGACCTGTCCAACGGCGACCTGGCCCATGCCGACCTGACCGGCGCCGATCTCCGCGGAGCCGTGCTCACGGGCGCCGACATGAGCCACGCCAACCTCCGCCGGGCGAAATTGACCCAGTGCAGTGCCTCCGACGAAGCAGTCGGCATCCCGCTGGCCATGCGCGGGACGGGGAGCGTCGACCTTTCCATGGCGGTTCTGAGCGAAGCCGCGCTGAACGACGCGATCCTGCCGAGAGCCAATCTGCGTGAGGCGAAGCTCAACGGCGCCGATATCAAAGGCACTCGGCTCACACAGGCGAACCTCGTTCGGGCCGATCTGAGCGGAGCGTCCCTCCGGCGTGCTGATCTGCGGGGCGCCCAGCTCAGTGGAGCCCGCCTGACAGACGCCGACCTCGGCGGAGCCCGTCTGAGCGTGCATCACGGTGCCTCGCAGATTCGCTCTGGCACACACTCGATCACTGACCTCTTCAGCCCGGCGCCCGGGGCCACGAACCTGCGGGACACCGACCTGACGCGGGCGAATCTGGAGGGAGCGGACCTGGCCGGCGCGGACTTGGACGGAGCCGATCTGACCGAAGCCTGCCTGGTTCGGGCACAGCTGAACCGGGCGAACCTCCAAGACGCGAACCTCACCGGCGCCGATCTGCGGGGGGCTGGAGTGAGTGGGGCCCATTTGCGGGGCGCGAACCTGACCGGGGCGACGCTCCCTGGGCTGCAGCAGCTGAGCGAGACTCACTTGGCCGGTGTCATCATGCCCGGCGCCGACCTGGTCGGTATCAGCCTGCCCGGCGTCGATCTCAGCACAGCGGACCTCAGCGGCGCGAATCTCAGCGAGGCCGACCTCAAAAGCGCGAAGCTGGCCTCGACCAGCCTCCAGGGCGCCGAACTGCGGGACGCCGACCTGAGCAGTTCCGACTTGCGCAACTCGGCCCTCAGCGAGGCGAATCTCCTGAACGCCGATCTGAACGGTGCGAACCTCGAACACGTTGACCTGTCACGCGGTCAGCTGAAGGACGCCAACCTCTCCAAAGCGAACCTGAAGAGCGCGAATCTGCAGAGGACGCAGCTCGACGGAAGCGACTTGCGTGGCGCGGACCTCAGTCACGCCGATGTGCGCAGCGCCAGCCTCCGCGGCGCCAACCTGATCAGGGCGAACCTGTCCCACACCCGGCTGTTCGGTGCGCGCTGGACGCTCGGCACGAAGTGGCCGACCGCCATCTATCCGGCGATCATGACCAGGTCGGTGGAAGTGGAGCCCGGCGAATGGGAGATCCGGGGCGACGGCGCCGCCGAGCGCGCGCAGGCGCCCAGTTCCGTATAGCCGAAGGAAAGAGTTGAACGGACGAGCCGGCGAGTCATACGACCACGCCGTCGGCCGCGACACGTACGCCACCACAGCGGTTACGGAACGCCCGCTGTGGTGGCGAACCGTGCGGTCAGGAGGGCTTGGTGGCGGAAACGGCGGTGACGGTCACCGTGTCGTCGCACTCGGCCAGTACGCCGTCGTCAAGGGCGACCTGGTGGAATCCGGCGGCCGGGAGGCCCACCACCAGGGTCGGATACGTGACGGGCGTGGACCCGGATACGCAGTAGCCGTCGGCCTCGCCCTGGACCTGGACGAACGTCAGCTTGGTCCATGCCTTGCCGCCCGGTGCGACGACCACCGTGGACGCGGAGCCCTCGGCGGTCACCGTGAGGGGATGGTTCTTCGCCGGGGAGCCATTGCCCGCTCCCGCCACGGTCGGATGGCCCTGGACGGTGCACGGCTTGGCGGACACATTGGTGAACTCGACGATCGCCGCCCCGGTTCCGGTGCCGTCCGGCCGGACGGCGGCCTGGTACATGGACGCCTCAAGGTCCGCCACACCACAGGTCTTCGTCTTCGTGGCGGGGGTCGACGTCGGGGTCCCGGCGGGGGTCGACGGGGCGGTCGTGGCCGGCCCCGACGACGCGGACGTCGGGGCGCTGGACTTGGAGGCCGCCGGCTTGGCCGGAACGCCCGACGGCGAACTGGCCGCCCCGGCTCCGTTCCCGCCCGGCTGGCACGCGGTCATGAGCAGTGTGGCCGCCGACGCGGTGACCATCGCCAGAGCGCCTCTGCGCATACCCGTCGCGTACTGCATGAAGTCCCCCGAAGTAGAAGTTCAGGCGCCGGTCGCTCACCGGCACTCGTCGCTTCAGAGGGCATGGGCGGCTTGCTGGGTTCACCTGCTCAAGGGTCTGTGACATGACGGTGACAGACCATGTCCCGGACGGCGGCCTAGTACCGCTGCGCCTTGGCCAGCCGAGCCGTCAGCTGGGGCTCGGAGGGCTGTCTGCTGATGGCGATGGGCTGGGCCCGCTTCCCCGGGTCGAGGTTCTCCGCGCCGACGTACCTGGTCTCCACGACCTTGCCGTCGGAGTCCTCGAAGTCGATCTGCACGGCGTACGACGCCTTCTGGTCGGTCTTGTTGGTGATGGTGACGAGCACGGCGAGCAGCCCACCGGTCTCCGCCTTGGGCAGGCCGGTCATGGAGACCTCGGATACAGCGTTTCCGCTGCCCTGTACGTCCTTCAGCTCCTTCTGCGCGGCCGCACTGGCGCGTGCCGTGTCGGCGGAGACGGACGCCTCGAACGCCGACGCTGCGGCCGCCGCGGAGGAGGCTGCCGCCGACGCCGAGGCGCGGGCGGAGCCGATGATCGAGGAGGCTGCCGAGGCCAGGGCGGACGGCGCCGACCCGGTGAAGTTCGACGCGTTCGGCGCGGTGGGGAGGCTCACCGAGGAACCGCCGCTGTCGTTGCTGTCCGTGCTGCACGAGACGAGCACGGAGCCGCACGCGAACGCGGCCACGAGGACAGCGATCCGGCGTGATCGGCTCGATCGGCCTCGGGCGTCGGCAGTGCGTGTACTCATGGGGGCTCGTCCTCTTCCTGGCCTACGGGACTCCCTCATGCTCCGTGCCGGGACCGGGCTCCGCGAACGGCGCTGGACCGTTGGAGTGTCCGGTGCGACGAGGGAGGGCCCGGAGTGGCCGGAGCCTCAGGGGGTTCCCGAGCCGCCCTCCCGTTCCAGCCAGGTCTCCGCGATCGCCAGAGCCGCCGCCATGATGCTCAGCTGGGGGTTGACCTCCGGGCAGCTGGGCAGGGCCGAGGCGTCCGTGACAAGGATTCCGTGGGTGCCGCGGAGCCGGCCCTCGGGGTCGGTGGGGGCGCGCTGTGGGTCGGCGCCGGCGGCGGCTGTGCCGGTGGGGTGGAATGCCGAGAGGTGCAGGTCGCGGGCGGTGACCCCGGTGAGCAGGTCGTCGAGTTCCTCCAGTGAGCGGGCGCGCGGGGCGCGGGGGACTCCGGTGAGGATCTCCTCGGCGCCCGCCGCGAAGAGCAGGCGGCCCATGGCGCGTACGGCCGTCATCAGCCGGTCGCCGTCACGGGGGTCCAGGTCGTAGCGGACAAGGGTGCGGCCTTGGCCCTGGACCCGGCCGGAGGGGCGGTCGGCGATCATGGCGCCGAGGGTCGCGAGATGGTCCGCGTCCTCCAGTTCGCGCCGCAGCTCGCGACCCAGACCCGGGAGGACGAAACTTCCCATGCCCGGCGGGCTCGCGGTCGCCTCGATGAGGACACCGCGGTCGTGCAGTTCCTCGATTCCGGCGCTCTGCAGCACGCCCTGCCAGGCGGTGACCGGCTCGGTGAAGCGTCCCGCGACGCTGGTGGCCGGGTGCACGCTGAGGTTGCGGCCCAGCCGTGGATGTCCGCCGAGGCCCGAGCGGCGCAGCAGGGGCGGTGTCTGGAGGGCGCCGGCCGCGGTCACGACGAGCGGGCTGAGGATCTCCAGTTCGCTGCCGTCCGGCCGCCGCGCCTGTACGCCCGCGGCGCGCGGCGCGCCCGGTCCGTCGTGGTCCACCAGGATGCGGCGGACCCGCGCACCCGTGACGATCCGGGCCCCCGCGGCGCAGGCGTCGGGCAGGACGGACAGCTGCACGCTCTGTTTGGCTCCGGTGGGGCAGCCGACCACGCACTGGCAGGAGCCCTTGCAGCCGGGCGCGTTGCGGCGCAGCGGTCCGGCCCGCCAGCCGAGCCGCTCGGCGCCCGCGAGTGCGAGCATGCCGTTGTTGCCGAGTACGTCGAGCGGCTGGGTGGCCACGCGGAGGGTGCGCTCGATCTCGTCGAGCCGGGCCCCGAAGCCCTCGGCGAGCCCGAACCCGTACGCATTGCTCCATCGGTCCAGCACATGCTCCGGAGTCCGGTAGCAGGTACCGGAGTTGACGACGGTGGTGCCGCCGACCGCGCGGCCGACCGGCAGCAGCAGCGGCGGGTTGCCGACGGCAACGGTGGCGCCGCCGTCCCGGTACAGCTCGGCGAAACGGTCGAGCGGCGCCCGACGTCCGAAGGAGGCCGTCGAGTGATGTTCGCCCTCCTCCAGGACGACCACGCTCAGTCCGGCGCGCGCGAACGTCCGGGCGGCCACGGCACCGCCAGCGCCGGACCCGACGACCACCACGTCGGCGGTGGAACGTGTCGGCCACTCGTGCGCCGGGGTGCAGTCGAGGGGCGGGTCCGCGGGTGCCGTCACAGGAGCGGCGGGCGCGGCGGGCATGCGCTCGGTTCCCGCCGCCAGCAGCACGGGCACCTTGAGGACGTCGAGCAGCGGGGCGAGACGGGGGCGTGCGGCCAGCGAGCCGAGCACGCTCTCGCGTTCGTCGGGGGCGAGTGCGGCCAGGCGTCTGCCGGTGCGCAGGACGGCGTACGTCTCCAGGGCAGCGACGGCCGTGTGCAGCCCGGCGCGGGCGGGCCGGGGCAGCGCGGCGAGCACCGTGTCGAGCCGCTGCGGCACGCGTGCGGGCCAGCTCTCGTCGCCGGTGTCGGCGAGCAGCGCGGCAACGAATCCTTCGGCGGTCACCGCTCGCCCGCCTCGGCGTGCGCGGTGCCGTCCAGGACCCAGGAGGCCTCCGGGCGCCAGCGGCCCCACCAGCGCTCCAGCACGATGCGGGCGTCGGCGGACTCGCTGTTGCGGCACACCGCACGGGTTCCGTCCGGGTCGCGGTACTCCAGGGTGAGGGTGCGTTCGGCGGGCTGGCCGACCTCGACGCGGATGCGGCGCAGCGCCGTCCGGCCGGTCACCGTCCACTCGGGGAGGCCGAACGCGGCCCGGAACCGCCCGACGCCCAGCCAGCCCACCGCCGACCGCTCCGCCCGTCGCGGCCAGGTCCTGCCCTGCCGGCGCAGCCGCAGGAACACCAGCGGAGGCAGCCGCCGCAGGCCCGGCCGGGTGGACACCGCCGCGACGATCTCCAGGACGTCGCCGTCACCGAGCTCCGCGTGGAGCCAGGTCCACCGGTGAGCGTTGCCGTGCCCGTAGATGCGGGCCGAGGCGCCGGGTGCACCGCGCGGGGTCAAGGTGTGTTCCCCGTAGGAGAATTCACCGTCGTACGTGGCCCGCGCGGCCGGGAGCATCTGGGCTGCGGGCAGCAGTGGTCGGCGCCAGGACCAGCGCGGGAAGGTGAACAGGGGCGATGCTTGCGGGCGTTCGGTGAGCTTCCAGTGGAAGTCGCCCGCGCTGCCTGCGAGTTGCCCCGGGACGGCCGTGACGTTGTCTCCCGCGAACCCGTCCGCGGGCCGGGTCCAGGGGACGGGCCCGAAGCGGGCATGCCGTACCTCGCCCTCGCGGGGGAACGCCGCGACCCATCCGTGGGCGAACGGTTCGGATCCGTCGGCGGGCGCGGTCAGTTCGTGGTGCAGCCAGATCCCGGTGCCGCTCGCCGGATCGGTCAGCGTGGTGTACCAGACCTCGGTGCGGCCCGGTGTGCCGTTCCAGCGCGGCGCGAAGTGCTCGGACCGGCTCTCGCGCCGGGGGAAGCGGAAGCTGAGGAGGAACGGCGCGAGGCCGGTCGCGAGCGGGAAGCGCAGGACCCCTTCGCCGGCCCGCGCGTCCCCCTCGTACAGCGTGAACGGCAGGACGGTCATCGACTCCAACGGGCGGCGCGCGGTGACGGACTTCCAGCCGTCCAGGGTGAGGCCACGGCCGTCGGCGGTGAACGCCAGTCGGTAGCGGATGCGCCGCCTGGCCAGCGGTGACACCTCCAACTCGCCCTCGGCGTCAGGGGCGTCGGCGAACCCGGCGATCCGTACGCGGCCGGTCACGCGCGCCCGGGTGGTGCGATGCGGGCGCAGTATCTCGTCGGCTTCGGCGCGCAGGTCGAGGCGTATGCGGCGCTCCCGTGTCTCGGTGTCGAGCCGGACCGTGCCGAGCATCGTCTCCTTGAACGCGGTACCCCTCATACGAGACCTTCCAGCATGATGCGCTCGGTCGCCCGCAGATAGGCGTCGGCTGCCGTGTGCGCCTGCCGGGCGTCCTGGGATGTCACCGCCTCCACCACCGGGGCCAGCCGTTCGTACGCCGCCGCCGGGTCGGTGAAGGGCCCCTTGAGCAGGGAGCGGACGGGCAGGTAGGCGTTGAACAGCGTGTTCGTCAGCAGGACGTAGACGCGGTTGCCGGTGGCGCGGGCGAGGGCGCGGTGCACCTCGACGTCGGCGAGCTGCACCGCGTCGGCGCCGTCGGCCTCCCGTACGGCTTCCAGCAGCGCGCGAAGCTCGGCCCGCTGGGTGCGGGTGGCTCGCGCCGCGGCCCGTTCGGCGATCAACGCGCCCACGCCACGCCGCACTTCGAAGATCTCGTGGATCCATTTCGCATCGTGCCGCACGAGCATGGGCAGCAGATCCGCGCCGCCCAGGCGGGCGTAGTCGCGCACCCGGGTCCCCACACCGTGCCGGGTCTCCAGCAGGCCCGCCTGGACGAGCCGGCCGAAGGCGTGCTTGAGCGTGGTCCGGGTGACTCCGTAACCGTCGGCGAGTTGGCGCTCCGCAGGAAGGTAACTCCCCGCCGGGTGGCGGCCGTTGAGTATGTCCGTGCGCAGCCGGTCTTCCAGTACGTCCACGATGGTCTCGCGGGGCAGTGCCTCCACGGTTCCCCCTCCGGCAAGTGGATGAGTGGCTGAGCCACTGAACCAGTGGGCGTCCTTCTCGGTCAACCCCTCTTCCACAAACGGCCGTTAGCCGCTCATCGCCGGCCCGAGCGTGAGCCACTCCTCGTCCGGCAGGCCGAGGAGGCGTTCGATGCGCTCGCTGTCCGGGAGGGGCCCGTGGTCCCCCGTCACCCCGAGCGCGGACACCGCGGTGATGTGGCCGAGCCGCAGCGCGCGCCGCATTTCCTCGCCTCGCAGCAGACCGGCGAGGAACCCCGCCGCGAAGGCGTCGCCCGCGCCGACGGGTTCGACCACGGTCGTCCGCAGCGCCGGAACGGTGCACACGCCTTCGTCACTGAACGCGGTCGCGGCGTACGCACCGTCCTTGACGACGAGGATGCGCGGGCGCCCGAGCAACTCCCGTACATCGGCGGCCTTCAGGTCCTGGCCCCACAGGCGCTGCGCCTCGTCGAGTCCGACGAAGACGATGTCCGCGCGGTCTGCCAGGTCGCGCAGCACCGTGGCGGCCGAGGCGTCGGGCCAGAGCGCGGGACGGTGGTTGACGTCGAAGCTCACGGTGTACGGGCCGGTGAGCGCCCGTGTCACGAGTTCCCCGCAGGACGCGGACAGTGCCGGGGTGATGCCCGTGAAGTGTGCGAGGGCCGCCGAGCGGATCGTATCCTCGTCGAGCAGTCCGGGGCCCAGGGCGGAGGCGGCGGAACCGCGCCGGTAGTAGTGCACGCGGGTGCCGTCGGCCCCGGGATCCTTCACGAGCAGCCCTGTCGGCCGGTCCGGATCGGTGCGGACGCGCGAGACGTCGACGCCGGCCGCGGCGACCGCGTCGCGCACCCTCCTGCCCCAGGTGTCGTCGCCGACGGCCGAGAGCCAGGCGACGGGAACGCCGTGATCGGCCAGGTACATCGCCACGTTCGACTCGGCGCCGGCGACGGACACCCGCAGGCTGTCCGCCCGTTCCAGGGACTGGGGCGGCTCGGGGGCCAGCGCCGCCATGCTCTCGCCGACGCACACGACACGTCCTCGGGGCGGACGCCATCCGTTCGTCATGCCGTCTCCCGCACGACGGCGCGGAAGGCGCGGGCGCGCTCGCGCAGCGCGGTGAGGCTTCCCCCGTCCGCGGCGTCGCCGATGAGGGGTGAGCCGACGCCGACAGCCGTTGCCCCGGCCGCCAGATGAGCCCGGGCGGCCGCCTCGTCGACACCGCCGACCGGGACGAACGTCTCGTGCGGGAACGGGCCGCGCAGGGCTTTCACATACGCCGCTCCGCCGGCCTGGGCGGCCGGGAAGATCTTCAGCGCCTCGGCGCCGAGAGCTCGCGCGGCGATGATGTCGGTCGGGGTCATCACTCCGGCGAGTACGGGCATGCCGAGGTGCCGCGCCGCCCTCACGCCGTCTCCCAGACCGGGCGTGACCGCGAAGTCCGCTCCGGCGTCGTGCGCGGCGCGGGCGTCGTCGGCGGTCAGTACCGTTCCGGCACCCAAGGGCCTGTCAGGTCCGAGTGCCTCTCTCGCCCGCTCGATGACGGTGAGGGCGTCCTTGCCGGTGAGCGACACCTCGACGAGTTCGATGCCCTCCTCGGCCAGGGTCAGCACAGTGCGCAACGAAGCGTCGGCGTCGCCTCCGCGCACGATGGCGACGAGGCGATGGACTGCCAGGGCGGCCTGCAGGTTCACGGGTGGTGGTTCCTTCCTCGGACGGTACGGATCATCGGACGACGGGGGCCATCGGATCGTACGGGGGCCTGGGGCGGCGGAAGTTGGACCAGACCAATTGTGTGTGAATCGTTGACATGTACGCCGCCCAGGAGAATTCTGAGAGCGCTCTCAAGAGGAACCGGACGACCCTCGTCCGCAGGAATCCACCTCGCTGAAACCCCCACATCAAGGAGGACGAGAGTGCCTGGAAAACCCAACTGGCGGGCTTTGGCAGCGGCGGCGGCCACGCTCACCGCGGCGCTGCTGACGTTCGGGGCCCCGTCCCGGGCCGAGGCCGCCGTCCCGGCGACCATCCCGCTGAAGTTCACGAACAACTCCGGCCGCAGTGACCCGATTTACATCTACGACCTCGGCACGAACCTGTCCACCGGCCAGCAGGGCTGGGCCGACGCGAACGGAACGTTCCACGCCTGGCCCGCGGGCGGCAATCCGCCGACGCCCGCGCCCGACGCGTCGATCGCGGGGCCGGCCAATGGACAGTCGAAGACGATCCGGATCCCCAAGTTCTCCGGACGGATCTACTTCTCCTACGGGCAGAAGCTCGACTTCCGGCTGACGACGGGTGGCCTGGTGCAGCCGGCCGTGCAGAATCCGAGCGACCCCAACCGCAACATCCTCTTCAACTGGTCCGAGTACACACTCAACGACTCCGGGCTGTGGATCAACAGCACACAGGTCGACATGTTCTCCGCGCCGTACGCCGTCGGAGTCCAGCTCGCCGACGGCACGACGAAGAACACCGGCCACCTCAAAGCCGGTGGGTACAACGGGTTCTTCAACGCCCTGCGGGGTCAGCCGGGCGGCTGGGCCAATCTGATCCAGACCCGGTCCGACGGCACCGTCCTGCGGGCTCTCGCTCCCGGCCACGGCGTCGAGGCGGGCGCGCTGCCAGGCACCGTCATGGACGACTACGTCAACCGTGTGTGGCAGAAGTACAGTTCGTCGACGCTGACGGTGACGCCGTTCGCCGACCAGCCGAACACGAAGTACTACGGCCGGGTGTCCGGTGACGTCATGAACTTCACCAACAGTGCCGGAGCGGTCGTCACCAGCTTCCAGAAGCCCGACTCCGACAGCATCTTCGGCTGCTACAAGCGTCTCGACGCGCCCAACGACCTGGTGCGCGGCCCCATTTCACGCACCCTGTGCGCGGGCTTCAACCGCTCCACGCTCCTGGTCAATCCCAACCAGCCCGACACCACGTCGGCGAACTTCTACCAGGACACGGTGACCAACCAGTACGCCCGCAAGATCCACGCGCAGATGGCCGACGGCAAGGCCTACGCGTTCGCCTTCGACGACGTCGGCAACTACGAGTCGCTCGTCCACGACGGGAATCCGCAACAGGCCTACATCACGCTGGATCCGTTCAGCTGACGGATGGTTCCGGGGTGGCGGAGTCCCGCGCGGGACTCCGCCACCCCTTCACATTCCGTCGTCGGGATCGGGATCGAGGCAGAGCACAGGGACCCGCTGGACGAGGTTGTTGACGAAGCCGCCCCGGTTCCACGGCTGTTCCAGGGGCTGGGTGTGGCCCTCGGCGTCGGTGGCCCGCGCGCTGAGCACATGGTGGCCAGGTGCGGCCGTCCAGTCGAAGTGCCAAGGGCGCCAGGCCCAGCGCAGGCCGCTTCCCCCGTCCAGGTGCGCCGCGGACCAGGACCGTCCCGCGTCCCAGCTCACCTCGACCCCGGTCACCGGCGCGCGCCCCGACCAGGCCCGGCCCTCCAGCGCCACGACACCCGGCCGGACCACCCGGGTCCGGGACATGAAGTCCGGGAAGCCGGGCGGGATCAGCAGGGCACGCGGGGCGATCCGGGTGACCGGTTCGCCCTCGTCGCCGGCGCCCTGCCGCAGCCGGTAGGCCACGGCCTGCTGGAATCCCGTGAAGGGCGTGTCCGAAACCGTGATGTCGCGCAGCCACTTCACGTGCGCCATGCCGTACCAGCCGGGCACCACCAGCCGCACCGGATGTCCGTGCTGGGGTGGCAGCGGGGCGCCGTTCATCCCGTACGCCACGAGCACCTCGGGCTCGCCGCCCATGGCCACGTCCAGCGGAAGGGCACGCTGGTAGTCCTGCTCGACCCCGCGCTCGACGCCGTGATCGGCGCCGGTGAACACCACGTCCACCGCCCCGGGTTCGACGCCGGCCTCGGCGAGCAGCATCCGCAACGGCACGCCGGTCCACTCCGCCGTACCGACCGCCTCCACCAGCCACGGCTGACTCACCGGCCGGGGCGTCAGCAGGGCCCGCCCATTGCCCGCGCACTCCAGCGTCACCCGTTGCGTGACCGCGGGATACGCCTTCAGGTCAGCGATCCCCAGCAGCAGCGACCGCCGCACCCGTCCCCCGAGGGTGAGCTGCCACGAGGAACTCGCGGCGTACGGGATGTCGTAGTGCGTCAGTACGTAGTGCAGCCCCGGTGGCGTGACGTCGTACCGCAGAGCCTCCAGCGGCATCCCGTGATTCCGGGCGGCGAGGGCCAGCTCCTCCTGGCTGACGCCCTCTTCCGGGCCGGCCAGCCGGGCAGGTCCACTCACATCGTCGAGGCGATGACCCATGCCCGCATTGTCCGCCTTCCGGGCGCGCGGAGGCTAGGGCCTGTCCGGCGGATCAGGTCGCAGGAAGGCAGCGGCGCCTGATAGCCCCAGGTGAGCGGGGTCTGGTGCGTCCAGCTGCAAGGCGGAGGAGGGCGTCGACGCGGAGCGTCGGCAACCGACGACAACGCCGCTGGGGGTCCCCCCACGCCCTTAAGGCAGTGGGGGAGGGCGTACCAGACCCCGCGTCTGCGACATGATCCGCCGGACAGGCCCTAGGCGGACGGCGGACGGATACTCCGGTCCACCATGTCGTGCCACCCGGACTCCAGGCGCTCCAGCGGCATGTCGCGCTGGCGGGTCAGGTGGTGGATCAGGGCGGGTTCCAGGTATCCCATCAGGGTCTGGGCGACAAGTTCGGCGTCCGTGGCCGGGCGGACCTGGCGCAGCAGCATGCAGACGTGCATGAGGCGGACGCGGTACGGGGCGGAGTTGAAGCGGCGGGAGGCGTCGGGCTCCGCGGCGAGGTACAGGTCCAGCCGCTCGGAGGTCTGGCGCAGGGCGCGACAGCCGAAGGCGTGCAGTCGCTCCACCGGTGACGCCCCGGGGCCGAGCGGGGGCGGACCGCTGATGAAGTCGGCCTGGAACCGCTGCTCGGTGTGGTCGAGCAGCGCCATCAGCAGGCCGGTGCGGTCGCCGAAGCGCCTGAAGACGGTGCCCTTGCCCACCGACGCCGCGGCGGCGACGGCCTCCATCGTCACATTGGCCACCCCGTGCTGCTCCACCAGCCGGGTGGCGGCCTCCAGCAGACGCGCGCGGTTGCGTGCGGCGTCGGCGCGCAGCTGCGGGGCGTCACCGGGGGTGGTGAGCTCCGTGAGCACGGGTTCGTCGGACGGTTCCTGTCGCTTCGGGAACGGCGGGAGCGGGGTGGACATGAAGCCAGCGTAACGGCAGACCGGGAAAACTGGACTCCGGTCCGCTTCAGTGCTACAACTTTAAACGGACCTCGGTCCGCTTTATTGCGGCAATGTTTCAGCTTCGGGAGTTACTCATGTCTGTACGTATCCTCGCGCTCGTCGGCAGCCTGCGTGCCGGCTCCCACAACCGCCAGCTCGCCGAGGCGGCCGTCAAGCTCGCCCCGGAAGGCGCCGAGGTCGAGCTCTTCGAGGGCCTGGCCGAGGTCCCCTTCTACAACGAGGACATCGACGTCGACGGCGGCGTGCCCGCCGCCGCTGCCCGGCTGCGTGAGGCCGCCGGCCGCGCCGACGCCTTCCTGCTCTTCTCGCCCGAGTACAACGGCACGATCCCGGCCGTGCTGAAGAACGCCATCGACTGGCTGTCCCGCCCCTATGGCGCCGGCGCCTTCACCGGCAAGCCGGTCGCCGTGGTCGGCACCGCGTACGGCCAGTTCGGCGGCGTATGGGCGCAGGACGACGCCCGCAAGGCCGTGGGCATCGCGGGCGGCACCGTCCTGGAGGACGTCAAGCTCTCCATCCCCGGCTCCGTGGTCCGCTTCGCCGAGACCCACCCGGTCGACGACGCCGAGGTCGCCGCCCAGCTGACGGAGGTCGTCAGCCGTCTGCACACCCAGGTCGGCGAAGTCACCGCCGCCTGACAACTCCCGTGAGGGCCGGTCCGGTTCAGCCGGGCCGGCCCTTTCGTATGTCTCAAGATCGCCACCGCGTGTCTCAAGACCGCCACCGTATGTCTCCGGCGTCTCCTGGATCTTGGCGGAACGAAATCCTCCGCGCCAAGATGCCCGCATGAAGGGTGATCTCTTTTCCAGTGACCACATGGTGCAGCCCGCCGTCGCGCCGGGCATGACCATTCAGAACGCCAAGTCCATCAAGTACGCCGTCAACGGCGAGATGCTGGCACGACAGGGCGCGATGGTCGCCTACCGGGGGAATCTGCAGTTCGAGCGCAAGGGCCAGGGCATGGGCGGCATGCTCAAGCGGGCGGTCACCGGTGAGGGGCTGCCGCTGATGACCGTCCGCGGGCAGGGCGAGGCCTGGTTTGCGCACGAGGCGCAGAACTGTTTCATCGTCGGCATCGAGCCGGGCGACGTGTTCACCGTCAACGGGCGCAACGTGCTGTGTTTCGACGCCACCTTGTCGTACGAGATAAAGACCGTGAAGGGCGCGGGCATCACCGGCGGCGGCCTGTTCAACAGCGTCTTCACCGGCCACGGCGGTCTGGGACTGATCTGCGAGGGCAACCCGCTGGTCATACCCGTCTCGCAGCAGCAGCCGGTGTACGTCGACACGGACGCCGTCGTCGGCTGGACCGCCCATCTGCACACCTCGCTGCACCGCTCGCAGTCGATCGGCTCGATGATCCGCGGCGGTTCCGGCGAGGCCGTGCAGTTGAAGCTGGAGGGCGAGGGTTACGTCGTCGTGCGTCCCAGCGAGGTGACGCCGCAGAAGGCGCAGCAGCACTGACACCGAGGCCGCGGACGAAAGGACGCCCCGCCGGATGGCGGGGCGCCCTCATGTGGTGCGTCAGTGCCCCGCGGCGGGGGTGTTGGCGGCCGTCACATTGACGGCGGCCCAGGCCTTGTTGACCGTCTTGTACTCGGTGCTGCTCGACCCGTACATGTCGGCGGCGGCCTTGAGGGTGGCCTTCCGCGCGTCATGGAAGTCGGTCGTGGAGACCATGTAGCGGGTGAGCGCCCGGTAGAAGATCGCGGTGGCCTTGGTCCGGCCGATACCGGTCACCGTCGAACCGTCGTACGTCGGCGAGTCGTACGTCACCGAGCCGATCGTCTTGCGGCCGCTGCCCTCGGCGAGCAGGTAGTACGCGTGCGAGGAGACGCCGGAGCCCGCGTGGACCTCGGTGTCGTAGACCTCGGGCGCCCAGTAGTCGACCGTGCCTTCGAGCTTGTCGAGGGACGGGTGGTCGAGGCGGCGCAGGAACTTCTGCTCCAGGCCCAGCTTCTCGCCCAGGAGGTAGTTCGGCGGGTTCTTCGGGTTGTTGGCCGAGAACTCGACGTTCGAGCCGAAGATGTCGGCGAGCGACTCGTTCAGGGAGCCGGGCTCCCCGTACTGGTTGCCGTCCTGGTCCACGCGGGTGGGTTCGAGGGCGGCGGTGGCGTCGACGACGCCGTGCGTCAGCTCGTGACCGGTGACGTCGAGAACGACCAGGGGCTTCTTGAACAGGTCGCCGTCACCGTCGCCGTACAGCATGCAGCCGCACGTCGAGTCCCAGAAGGCGTTGCCGACCTTGTTGCCGAAGTGGACCATCGCGTGGGCACCGGCGCTGTTGTTCTTGATGCCCTTGCGGCCGAAGGTCTTCTTGTAGAAGTCCAGCGTCTTGGTGATGCCGTACTGGGCGTCGACCGCGGCGGTGGCACGGCTGGACGTGGTGCCGCTGCCCCACTTGTTGTCGCCGTCGGTGAACTTCTTGCCGCCGGCGAAGGATTCCAGCTCCTGGCCCCTGGCGTCCCGGGTCTCGGTGTTCCACCGGGTCCGGTCCTTGAGGAGGAAGCTGGTCCGCGCGGTCTGCGTCGTGCTCAGCGCCACCTTGCCCGCGAAGAGCGAGGCGCCGCTGCCGGTGGCCGTGGCCGGGTACTGGCCCGCCGCGGTCGCGCCGCTGATGCCGGTCAGCCCGGTGACAGCGGTACCCGTCTCGGGGGTCGCCGACTCGCCCCGCTTGCGCAGCGTCTCCTCCAGGGACGGCGAGATGAACTCGTCGCTGTCGGGGGTGTTGCTGCGCACCTTGCCGGTCTGGGCGTCCACGACGACCGTGCGGGAGCCGCCGGCCTCCGTGGTGTCGCTGTCCGTCACGCGCACCTGGTAGGCGAGCGCGGCGGCGCCGTCACGGGCGTCGACGACCAGTTCGGCGCTGCCCGCGTCACCCTTGGCGACCGCGGCGGCCTTCTGCTCGGCCTGCTGGGGCGTCAGCTTCGCCTCGGTGGTGGCCGGCTTGACCACGTGGTCGGCCGCCCGGGTCACGCCGAGGTAGCCGGACTGCTTGCTGAGGTGGACGACCAGGTCGCCGCCGAGGACCGGGAGGCCCTGGTGGGTGCGGACGAAGCGGACGTGCTGCTTGCCGTCCGGGTCCGTCATCACGTCCTTGGCCTGAAGGGTGTCGCCCTGGGTGACACCGGTGGCCGACGCGTGAGCGAAGGCCGCGGCCCTGGCGGCGTCCACCGGCGAGGTGGCCGAAGCCGCCGTGCGGGCGGGCGAGTCGGGCGCGGCCGCGAAGGCGGAGCCCGCCGGGAGAGTGGCGGCCGTCGTCACCGCGACGGCTATCGCCACGCGGCGTATGTGGGGTCTACGCACTGAGTTCCTTCGAACAGGGCGGCCGGGATCGCCAACCGCCACGAGGCACGGCGCTGTTGGGCGCCGTGGGAGCTGTTGGGCCCCGAGGCGACACCTTCACAGATTCATCATGTACATGTAAAGACGAAAGATCCCTTTTATTTGGTTTCTGGGCGATGTCTTTACGAATGTTCACTTCTCGGTGATCAACGGGTGCCCAACTGCGCGCCGCCCGGACAGATGTGAGGGGGAATGAGGCGGTTGCCTGGTGAGGCCCATTGACACGCGTATGTGATCCATGTCGCAGCGCCTCCGGCCCGGAGCGGACGGGTCCGGAGGCGCGCAGGTGTCAGATCGTGCGGTGGGCGAGGGAGGACAGCAGGGTGCGCAGCTCCCCGGCGGGGCGCGGGGCGAGCGACGCGTCCGCCAGCAGCGTGTCCGCCGCGGCGAGATGACGGCGGGCCTCGCGCAGGGCCCCTGTGCGACCGCCGGCCCGCTCGACGAGGGACGCGGCGTGGCGAACGGCGGCGTCGTCGAGCGCGGCCGGTGAGGCGAGGAGTTCGGCGAGCGCACAGCGGCCGGGCCCGTTCAGGGCGACGAGAACCGGGAGGGTCTTCTTCCCCTGGCGCAGGTCACCGTGGACCGGTTTGCCCGTGACGGCCGGATCACCCCAGATGCCCAGAAGGTCGTCGGCGATCTGGAAGGCCACCCCGAGATGGCGCCCGGCGCGGTCCAGGGCGGTCGTGGTCTCCTGTCGCGCTCCCGCCAGTTGGGCGCCCAGGGCCAGCGCGCCGCCGAGCAGCGCACCGGTCTTGTGCTCGGCCATCGCCTCGTACTCCCCCACACCGACCGCCTCGGCTCCGCGCCAGGGGCGGTCGGCGAACAGCAGGTCGTCGGCCTGGCCGCGGACCAGGTCGCGCAGGGCCGTGGTCAGGTGCCGTACGGCCGCGGCGGCGTGCGCGGTCGCGGGCCCCGTGGTGAGGGTCTCCACGGCCAGGGCGAACAGCGCGTCGCCCGCGAGGACGGCGGGGCCCGTGCCGTACGCCTTCCACACGGCGGGGCGGCCGCGGCGCAGTGCGTCGCCGTCCATGATGTCGTCGTGGAGCAGCGAGAAGGTGTGCACGAGCTCCACGGCGACGGCGCCCGGCACGCCCGCTTCGGCACGGCCGCCGGCCGCCTCCGCGCCCAGTACGGCGAGCGCCTGCCGTACGCCCTTGCCCTGGCTGTGGGTCGCGGGGGCGCCGCCCACCTCGCAGCGGCCGAGCGCGTATCCGGCCATCTCCGCCACCCAGGGGTGCAGACTGCCGATCGCCTCCGCGAGGGCGGGGGCGACGAGTTCCCGGCAGCGGCTCAGGATCTCCGGCGCGGCGGGCGGCGACTGCAGGGCCGTACCGAGAGGGGTCATCGGGCGGCCACCGCGTCCACACTCCCGGTCGGCGTGAGGCCGAGTTCGGTCCGCGCCCGCTCGACCATGTCCCGGGCGTGCCGCAGCCCGATGCCCTCCAGCACCCGCGCCAGTTCGGCCAGTTCGGCGGCGGTCTCGGCGCGGTCGCGGCCCAGGCGCGCCAGGGACTTGACGAGACCGAGCCGCGACAGGGCCCGGCCACGGGGCTCGCTCATCGCCTCGAACTCCGCGAGCGCCTGCGCGTAGACGTCGCGGGCCTCCTCGTACCGTCCGGCCCGGTAGAGGACGTTGCCGCGCATCTTGTGGTTGTAGGCGAGCGCGCCGGACAGCTTCATCGCCCGGCAGGACACCTCCGCCTCGCCGAGCAGTTCCAGCGCGCGGTCCACGTCCCTGTCGCGTACGGAGACGATGTCCGCGAGGCCGCGCAGGGCCCAGGCGTGACCGCGCCGGTCCTCGGCGCGGGCGGCGATCTGGGCCGCCTCCTCGAACATGGCGTACGCGGTGTCGTAGGCGCCGGTGTTGCGGTGTATCTGCGCGATGCCCTCCAGGGCCCACACGGTGTGGCGGGCCTCGCCCCGTTTGCGGGCCTCGGCCAGGAGCTGTTCGTGCAGCGCGGTCACGGCCGCGTAGTCGCCCTGGATACGGCCGGTCTCCGCCATCCCCGCCAGGGAGTAGCCGCGGACGACCACGTCCCCCGCGTCCTGGCCGAGTTCGGCGGCCAGCCGCAGCAGCCGCCACGCCAGCGGGAACGCGCCACGCTGCCGGGCCAGCGTGCCGCCGCTCCACAGCGCCCACGCCATCGCTGCGGTGTCGCCGGCCTCGCGGGCGGTGCGGTAGCTCGCCTTCCACGCCCGGTCGGCGTCCTTCACCTGGCCGAGGCGGCGGTGCGCCTCGGCGACCGCGAGGCCCGAGCGGGCCGCCTCGGCCCGCGCCCCCGCGCGCTCGGCGGCGCGCAGTTGCTCGGTGCCGGCCGCGAGGACGTCGGTCAGTGAGGAGTTCACGGACAGGGTGGTCAAAGCGCCCTGGTACTCCGGGGCGAAGGCCTTGCCGTACATGAATGCCTTTCCGTCTGCCACCGGTCGGCCGCGTTCGCTCGCGAGCCGGCGGTGATGGCTGTTGCTGGCTTCCGCGGGTCGGCAGCCTGTGACGGCTCAGCTCTACGCACGACGTATACACGATATGTATACGCAGAGCGTATAGTGTGCCGGATTTCCACCTGGGAATCCCTCACTCACCAAGGTTCACGCGCTGCCCACCCGTTGCCGATCAAGACGACGGCGGCGCCCGCAAGGTTGCCTGGCCTTGCGGGGAAGCCGAAATTGCGCTGCGAGGAAGCTTGAACGAGCCACAGAATGGCGGAAGTTGACCTCTCACACCGGAAGCAGGCGCCGATGCCCGCAAGCCCGATGCACGCCGACGAGGCGCGGATCGACGACTCGCTCGTACGACGGCTGCTGGCCGCGCAGTTCCCGGTGTGGGCCGACCTGCCGTTGAAGCGCGTCGAGTCGTCCGGCACCGTCAACGCCGTCTACCGGCTCGGCGACGACCTGGCCGTACGCCTCCCGCGCATCCCGGCGGGCGCCGGTGACGTGGAGAAGGAGGGGGACTGGCTGCCACGGCTCGCGCCGCTGCTGCCCTTCGCCGTGCCCGAGATCCTCGCCATCGGTGTGCCCGGGGAGGGGTACCCCTGGTCGTGGGCCGTGCTCCGCTGGCTCGACGGCGAACTTCCCGTCCCCGGCCGCCTCCCCGACGCCCAGGCGCTGGCCGTCGATCTCGGCCGGTTCGTCGCCGCGCTGCGACAGGTCGACCTGCCCGGAGGGCCGCCCGCCTACCGGGGCGGGCCCCTGACGGCGGTGGACGCCGAGACGCGCTCGGCGATCGCCGAACTCCACGGCGTGATCGACACGTCGGCCGCGACCGCGGCCTGGGAGGCCGCGCTGGCGGCACCTCGATGGACCGGCCCGCCCGTGTGGGTCCACTCCGACCTGATGCCGATGAACCTCCTCACCCACCAGGGCCGCCTCAGCGCCGTCCTCGACTTCGCCACCCTCGGCACCGGCGACCCCGCCAGCGACCTCATCCCGGCCTGGAATCTCCTCCCCGCCGAGGCGAGACCCGCGTTCCGAAGCACCGTGGGCACCGACGACGCCATGTGGGCACGGGGGCGCGGCTGGGCCCTGTCCATGGCCCTGACCCAACTCCCGTACTACCGCACCACGAACCCCGTCATCGCGGCCAACGCCGAGCATGTGATCGGTGAGGTCCTTGCCGATCTCTAGCCCGGACTCGTATCAGATCCGCTACGGGTGGACGCGTGGATCCCGCCCGGCTCAAGGAAGCGGTCCAGGGGTTCGCCCCGGGGAACGGGTCTTCGGCGACGTCGCCTAGGGAAGTCCCCTAGGACTCCACGAGCGCCTGCGTGCCCAACACGCCCAGCAGCGCGAGCCGTTCGGCGTCCTGGGTGCCGGGCTCGGCCGTGTAGAGCATGATGCGCAGGTCGCCGCCCGCGACGCTGAGGATGTCGCAGTCGAGGGTCACGGGCCCGACCTGGGGGTGGTCGATGGTCTTGCGGGACGCCTCGTGGCGGCCCACGGCTCCGGACTCCCACAGTTCGGCGCACCGGTCGCTGTTCGCGCGCAGTTCCGCGATCAGGCGCCGTAGCCGCTGGTCGGCCGGATACCGGCTCGCGGTCGCGCGGAGGTCGGCGACGAGCGTGGCCTCGAATGTGCGCCGCTCCTCGGGGGTGTGGCGGACGCGGCTGCCCGGGCCGATGAAGTTGCGCCAGACGCCGTTGCGCTCGTTGCCGCGCCAGCCCGACGGATCGCCCAGCAGCGCCGCGTACAGCGGGTTGGCCAGCAGCAGGGTCCACGCCGCGTCGTAGACCGCGGCGGGCGTGCCGGTGAGCCGGTCCAGCAGCCGGTGCACGCCCGGTGTGATGTGGGCGGGCACCATGTCCCGCCCCGGCGGTACGAGCCCGGCGACATGGAACAGATGCTCGCGCTCGGCTCCGGACAGCCGCAGCGCGCGGCCCAGCGCCTCGACGACCTGCTCCGACGGGTTGGCCGCCCGGCCCTGTTCGAGGCGGGTGACGTAGTCGACGGAGATCCCGGCCAGCAGGGCCAGCTCCTCGCGGCGCAGCCCGGCGGCGCGGCGGTGGCCGCCGGCCGGCAGTCCGGCCGCCTCCGGCGGGACCCGGTCGCGCCAGCGCCGCACCATCTGCCCGAACTCCGTACTCGCCATGCCATCAACTGTGCACCGCCCGGCGCGGACATGCCTGGTACTGACAGTCCCAGGAAGACAGGACTCCTGGCTGACCGCACCGCCGCGCCGGAACCTGGACCCATGACTACGACACTGATCACCGGAGCGAACAAGGGGCTCGGTTTCGAGACCGCCCGTCAGCTCATCGAGGCAGGCCACACTGTCTACATCGGCAGCCGGGACCCGGAGCGCGGGCGACGGGCCGCCGAACAGCTGGGGGCGCGGCTGGTCGTCCTCGACGTCACCGACGACGCGTCCGTCGCCGCCGCCGCGAAGACCATCGAGGCCGACGGCGGACTCGACGTGCTCGTCAACAACGCCGGCGTCGAAGGGCGCGGCGAGGGGAACACCGTGGTCGGCGCCGCGGACGTGACCGCCGACATGATGCGGTCGGTGTTCGAGACGAACGTCTTCGGCGTAGTACGCGTCACCCACGCGTTCCTGCCACTGCTGCGACAGTCCGCCGCCCCCGTCGTGGTGAACGTGAGCAGCGGCCTCGGCTCGATGGCCCTGGTCACCGCCCCCGACACCCCGACGTACGCCTACCCGGGCGTCGCCTACCCGGCGTCCAAGACCACCGTCAACATGATCACCGCGCAGTACGCGAAGGCGTTCCCGGCCATGCGGATCAACGCGGTGGAGCCGGGCTACACCGCGACCGACCTGAACGGCCGCACGGGTACGCAGACCGTCGCGGAGGGCGCCGAGATCATCGTCCGCATGGCGCGGACCGGCTCGGAAGGACCCACCGGCGGCTACTTCGACGCCTCGGGACCGGTCCCCTGGTGAGCGAGACGACCACACCGGACATGGAACATATATTCGATTACGGGGGTACGCTGGTCGCATGGCCATGCACCTCCAGGGCTCGCTCTTCGACCAGACCGACGAGCTCCACCTCAGTCCGCTGAACCGGATACGCCGGACCGCGCTGGGCGCCGGGGCCTGGATCGACCTGCTGCCCGGGTGGCTCGGCGGGGCCGACGCGCTCTTCGACCGGCTCGCCGCGGAGGTGCCGTGGCGGGCCGAGCGACGGCAGATGTACGAGCACGTGGTGGACGTACCGCGGCTGCTCGCCTCCTACCGCGCGGGCGACCCGCTGCCGCATCCGATCCTGGACGAGGCCCGGGACGCGCTGTCCGCGCACTACGCCGCAGAGCTGGGCGAGCCGTTCACGACGGCCGGGCTCTGCTACTACCGGGACGGCCGGGACAGCGTGGCCTGGCACGGGGACAAGATCGGGCGGGGCGCCCGTGAGGACACCATGGTCGCCATTCTGTCGGTGGGCGCTCCGCGCGATCTCCTGCTGCGGCCGCGCAGTGGCGGGGACACCGTGCGGCGCCCCCTCGGCCACGGCGACCTGATCGTCATGGGCGGCTCCTGCCAGCGCACGTGGGAGCACGCCATCCCCAAGACGGCGCGGGCGGCGGGACCTCGGATCAGCATCCAGTTCCGGCCGCACGGGGTGAACTGAGTCCGCGGCCACACCGAGCGGAACGCGCTACCGCTCTTCGAGGGACACCTCAGGGTGTGAGCTGGCTCTGCACCGTCGGTGCGTACCGTTCGACGATGTCGTCGATCGTGGTGGCGCGCAGACGGGTGCCGCGCGCGATGCCGTACATCACGCCGAGGCCGAGCAGGGTGCTGACGGCGAGTTCGGCGCGCAGGCCCGCGTCGGGGCCGGTGAGGCGCTCGGCGAGGCGATCGCTGACCTGGGTACGGAAGTTGGCGCGCAGTATGTCGCCCTGCTCGCCCTGGAGCGGGGCGAAGACGATCCGCAGAATGGGGTCGGCGCCGCGCTGGGTCTGGCCTTCGAGGAGATGGCGGACCATATGGCGGCCGAGTTCCTCCAGCGGCGCGTCCAGCAGGGCGTCGGCGTCGGACTCGAAGGACATCACGCGCGCGAACAGCGCGTCCTTGTTGCCGAAGTACTTGAGGATCAGCGGCGCGCTCACTCCCGCCCGGTCGGCGACCGCCTTGAGCGTGATGTCCGCGTGCGCGTGCCGGGCCAGCAGATAGCGGGCCGCACGCAGGATGGCCGCCTTCGTCGCCTCCGCGTCACGGCGCGGCGGTGCGGCGGGGGGTGCCGTGAGACCGGGGTGCGGGGTGGTCACGGTGCTCATGCTCCTTCGAGGGCTTCGTCGCGGGGCGCCGTCGTACGGCGGCGGGCGCGCCGGGTGTCGCTTGAGGCGGGGTCGGCGGGTATGGCGAGGGCGGCGGCGCAGGCCACCAGTGCGACCGTACCCGCCATGGCGAAGGCCAGCAGATAGCCGTGCAGCGTGGGGACCGGGGCGCCGCCGATCAGGCTCGTGTGGTGGACGAGTACGGCGGCGACGGCGGCGCTGCACATGGCCTGTCCGATGGTGCGCATCAGGACGTTGACGCCGTTGGCGGACGCGGTCTGCCCGGGGGGAACGGCGCGCAGGATGAGGGTGGGGAGGGCCGAGTACGCGAAGGTCGTGCCCGTCGCGCAGATGGTCGAGCCCACGATGATCACCCACAGGTCGCGGCTGTCCGCGATGCGTATGACATAGCCGAAGGCGATGATCGCGGCCCCGATGGCCAGCGTCACGCGCGGACCGCGGGCCGCCGAGATGCGCGCCGACACGGGCGACAGCAGCAGCATGGTCACTCCGCCGGGCAGCAGGCACACGCCCGTCGCCACGATGGAGAGTCCGAGCCCGTAGCCGGTCGCCTCCGGCGCCTGCACCAGTTGCGCCGTCACCAGCGAGTTGCCGTAGAAGGCGAACCCGGTCAGGAGCGCGGCGATGTGCGGCAGGGCGACCCGCGGGCGGGCGGCCAGTTTCAGGTCGACCAGGGGGCGTTCGGCGCGCCGCTGCTGCACCCACCACAGGGCCAGGATGACCACGCAGGCCACGAGCAGACCCAGGATCCGGGGGCTGGTCCAGCCCCACGTACCGCCCTGGGACACCCCCAGCAGCAGGCATACGAGTCCCGCGGCCAGGCCCAGCGCGCCCGTCGTGTCAAAGCGGCCCGGCTCGCGTACGGGCGACTCGCGCACCGCCCACCAGGCCAGCGTCAGTCCGCAGACGCCGAGCGCGGTCGTCGCCCAGAACATGACATGCCAGTTGGCGTACTGGACGATCAGCGCGGCGAGCGGCAGACCGAGCGCGGCGCCGATCCCCACGGTGGAGCTCATCAGCGCGACGGCGGAGCCCGTGCGCTCCGGCGGCAGTTCGTCCCGCAGGATGCTGATCGACAGCGGTACGACGGCGGCGGCCGCGCCCTGCAGGGCCCGCGCCGCGATGAGCAGACGGATGTCCGACGTGAGGGCACACACGAGCGAGCCCACCGTCATCATCCCGAGGGCCATCAGCAGCACGCGCCGCTTGCCGTACATGTCTCCCGCGCGGCCCAGCACCGGCGTCAGCACCGCTCCGGACAGCAGCGTCGCCGTCACCATCCAGGAGACCGTGCTCGCCGAGGCGCCCGTCAGCCGGGGCAGATCCGGGAGCAGGGGCACCACCACCGTCTGCATGACGGCCATGAGAATCCCGCCGAACGCCAGGACAGGGACCGCCAGCCGATCGCGCAGGACCGCCATGGGCACTCCAGAAGTCGACGCGAAAAAGAAGGTGAATGGTGATTCACCATAGCGGTGAATCACCATTCACCCAAATGCGCCGGCGACATATTGCCAGGTTGCTACCGGTGGGAGCGGGCCTGCACCGTGCGGGCCACCTGGGGGCCCAGCCAGCGCTTGAAGCGGCGCAGCGCCTCCAGCTGTCCGGCCGCGCGGTCGATCCGGTAGTACAACTGCGGCGGGATGTACGGCAGCAGCGGTGAGTGCCGCTGGCCGAGCAGGGCGAACATCTGCGCCGGTGGGAGACGGATGTAACGCGGGAGGTTCTCGTACCACTGGGCGCTGTGCCGGGCCGCGCTCTGGACCGACAGGAGCGCGGATTTGCGTTCCCGCTCGTAGTCGGCGAGCGCGGACTCCAGTTTCTGGTGGTCGCGCAGCGCTCCGGCCAGGGAGATGGCGTCCTCCAGGGCGAGGGTGGTGCCCGCGCCGATCGAGTAGTGCGTGGTGTGGGCGGCGTCGCCGAGCAGGACGAGGTTGCCGCGGCGCCAGGTCCGGTTGGTCAGGGTGCGGAAGTTGAGCCACTGCGCGCTGCCGTCGGCCTGCGCCCTGCCGATCAGCCCGTGTCCGTCCAGCAGGTCGGCGAAGAGCTTCTCCAGCCGGGCCAGCCCGTCGGCCTCGCTCGCCCGGTCGAGCCCGAGGCCGGTCCAGGTCTCCGGGGAGCATTCGACGACGAGGGTGCTGTGGTCGTCGCCGAACCGGTAGGCGTAACACCAGATCCAGCCGTGGTCCGTCTCCACGAACGAGAAGGTGAAGGAGTCGAAGACCTTCGTCGTGCCGAGCCAGATGTAGATGTTGCGGCCCAGCGTGACCTTGCTGCCGAAGTGGTCGGCGTGCCGCTCGCGCAGCGCGCTGTTCACCCCGTCGCCGGCGACGACGAGGTCCGCGTCGGGCAGCCGGCCGGGCGTGATCTCGTGCTCGAACTCGACGCGTACGCCGAGCGATGCGGCACGCTCGGCGAGCAGGTCGAGCATCCGCCGACGTCCGATGCCGAATCCCTCGTCACCGTGGTGGACCGTCGTCCGGCCGCCGACGTGGGCCACCCCGTCGCTCCAGCGGACCGAGTTCTCGCTGACGGCGAGCGCGGACTCGGAGTCGCCCTCGCGCAGTTTGTCGAGCAGGCCCGAGCAGTAGGTCACCCCCAGCCGTAGGTGGATCCGGCCGGGTTCCGCTCGTAGACGGCGATGTCATGGGACGGGTCCTGGCGCTTCATCAGGATCGAGAAGTACAGGCTTGCGGGTCCGCCACCGACGCACGCGATCTTCACGCGCACTCCCCTTTGTTGCACAAAGCGGTCAATTGATCACGAAGAGTAGCAGGAGGTATCACCGTGGGAGTTCACGTCACCTTGCGGGCGTGAGCCGCGCCACTCACCGCGAGCCACCCCAGCAAGATCATCGCCAGCGGGCCGCCCAACGGGAGGAATTTCGCCCTCCGGTGGCTCGCGAGCCCCTCCGACAGCAAGATCATCTTCGTTCAAGCTTGCACGACATTTACTTAATTGTCCGGATCACAGCCAACCGACATTCGGCGATTTCTCCCGCTCTTTGAGGACCCGATAGGCATGACGAGTCGTCAACAGAGCTGATCACTGGAGGTCTCCGCATGCCGGAACTCACTCGTCGCCGTGCCCTCGGGGCCGCGGCCGCGCTGGCCGTCGCGGCCGGAACCCAGGCCGTCGCCGCACCCGCGGCGTCCGCCGCCGAACACCACCACGGCGGGCCCGACCCCTTCGACGAGGTCTACCGCGGACGCCGAATAGAAGGCCGTCCCGTCAGCGGGGGCGGTCACCACCACGACGCCGGATACACCGTGCTCATCGACGGCGTGGAACTACACGTCATGCGGAACGCCGACGGCACCTGGATCAGCGTCGTCAGCCACTACGACCCCGTACCCACCCCCCGCGCCGCCGCCCGCGCCGCGGTCGTGGAGCTGCAAGGGGCCCCGCTCGTCCCCTTCCACACCAACTGAACCGCCCCGCAAGCAGATCGTGGAGTCCCGCACATGACCGTACGCAAGAACCAGGCGAGCCTGAGCGCCGACGAGAAGCGGCGTTTCACCGACGCGCTCGTGCAGCTCAAGCGCAGTGGCCGGTACGACGCCTTCGTCACCACGCACAACGCCTTCATCATGGGTGACACCGACAACGGCGAGCGGACGGGTCACCGTTCACCGTCGTTCCTGCCCTGGCACCGCAGATTCCTCCTCGAGTTCGAGCAGGCCCTGCAGTCCGTCGACTCCTCCGTCGCGCTGCCGTACTGGGACTGGAGCACCGACCGCACGGCGCGCTCGTCCCTGTGGGCGCCCGACTTCCTCGGCGGCACCGGGCGCAGCCTGGACGGCCGGGTGATGGACGGCCCGTTCGCGGCCGCGTCGGGCAACTGGCCGATCAACGTGCGTGTCGACAGCCGTACGTACCTGCGCAGGTCGCTCGGTGGCAGCACCCGGGAGCTGCCGGCCCGCGCCGAGGTGGAGTCCGTGCTCGCCATGGCGACGTACGACATGGCGCCCTGGAACAGTTCCTCGGACGGCTTCCGCAATCACCTCGAAGGCTGGCGGGGCGTCAATCTGCACAACCGCGTCCACGTCTGGGTGGGCGGTCAGATGGCCACCGGCGTCTCCCCCAACGACCCGGTCTTCTGGCTCCACCACGCCTACATAGACAAGCTGTGGGCCGACTGGCAGCGCCGCCACCCCGACTCCGGCTATCTGCCGCTCGCCGGTACCCCCGACGTCGTCGACCTCAACGACACGATGAAGCCGTGGAACGACGTGCGGCCGGCGGATCTGCTGGATCACACCGCGTACTACACGTTCGACACCGCCTGACCAGGACCGGCTCCGGTCGCGGAGGATCCTCGCACGAGGGGCCTCCGCGACCCGCGGAAAAGGAGCGGCGCTCAGCCGCGCCGATCGGCAGGATGAGAGACGTGCTGATCATGGACGCCGTACTGGAGACCTACGAAGCCACCGACTTCACTCTGTGGCCCACCGCCGAACAGCCGGCGGACCGCTTGCTCGCCCTCTCCGGCGACCTGTCGCCGCTTGAGGTCGGCACCGCGATGGCGGTCCTGGCCGGCTACAACCAGACGCAGCACACGCGCGATGACCCCGGCCCCCAGGACGGCCTCGCGTTGCTTCGCCGCCTGGTCTCGGTCGAGTCCGTCATCGCTCCGGGCGGCCTGCGACTCAGGGACACCGCCACCGGAATCACCGTGTCGCCCGGGTGCTGCTTCGGTCTCGAGAACTGGCGGGACTGGCCGGATCTGCTGGACGGCGAGACGCCCTGGCTCGGCCACGACCCCGCGCCGGGTGTGGAGCACTCCGGCTCGCTCGTCCGGCTCCGGCCGGACGCGGAACGCCCGGCCGGCCCGCCGGTCGAACTGCCCCTGAGCGAACTTCCGGTGCTGCTCGGCACCGTGCGGAGCGCGCTGGCCGGGTTCCTGAGCCTCGTCGGGCAGTGGACGGAACGGGACTTCCCCTCAGCGCTCGCCGCACAGGTCGTCGCCAAGCTTGGCGACGGCCTGGCCGTCGGCGCACCTCTGCGGGAAGTCCCCTGAAGCTCTGGAAAGCGCAGATCCGGAGGTCGCCTACGCGTTGCTCGTCTCGGCGGTACGGCACTCCGGGTGCCCCCACCCCTGGCCGAGCTTGGCGATCGACTCGCCCGCCGCGTACGAGCGGCCGCACAGGCACCGGCCCGGGAACTTCGCCTTGATGGTGCGGCTCGATGTGCTCTGCCGCGCGGTCTTCGCGGCCGGGCGGCGGCGGGCGGGGGCAGGCGTGTCGGGAGAGGACGGCGGCTCCGGGGAGCCGAGCTCGCTGCCCGCCGGCTGCTGGACGATCGCGGCCTGGCTCGCGGCGCGGTCGGCGAAGTCGTTGAGCCGGTCGCCGTCGACCTGGTGCGCGGGGACGTAGCGGAACTCCACGGTGCGGCCGTCGAGGAGCTCGTCGATGCGGGCGACCAGTTCCTGGTTGGCTACGGGCTTTCCCGCCGCCGTCTTCCAGCCCTTGCGCTTCCAGCCCGGCAGCCAGGTCGTGACGGCCTTCATCGCGTACTGGGAGTCCATCCGGATCTCCAGCGGCACATCCGGGGCGATCGCCGTCAACAGCCGCTCCAGCGCGGTGAGTTCGGCGACGTTGTTGGTCGCCGTGCCCAGCGGGCCGGCCTCCCAGCGGGTGGGACTCTCGTCCCCGTCGGCGACGACCCAGGCCCATCCGGCGGGTCCCGGGTTTCCCTTCGAAGCCCCGTCACAGGCGGCCACAACGCGTTCAGGCATGGCCCCGATCATGCCACGGTCCGGCCGGGGCCCCGCGCCGCGGGCTCACCGGGCCCCGGAGAAGCTGCCCGCGCCGAGGAGTCGCCGGCCCAACGGGGTTGCCGTGTGCAGGACGTACTTGCCGTCGCGGTGGCTGGCCACCAGTCCCCCGTCGCGCAGGACGCCGAGCTGGTAGCTGACGCTCGGCAGCGTGATCCCGACGGCCTCGGCGACTTCGGAGGTGGTGCGCGCGCTGCGGCCCGCCACCTCGGTCAGTACGGCGGTCCTGGTGCGGCCCAGCAGGCGTTCGAGCCCGTCGTCCGTGCCGCGCGCGATGGCGAGGGGCGCCTTCTCGACCGGGTAGACGAGCACCGGATCGAGGCCCGGGTCGGCCAGCGCGGTCGGTCGGCGCCAGCAGAAGTAGGACGGGACGAGGAGCAGGCCGCGGCCCTCCAGATACAGATCGCGCTCGGCGGGGTAGTCCACTTCGAGCACGGGAGCGTTCCAGCGGGCCAGCGGGCGCAGTCCGTCGAGGAGCGCCCCGGTACCGCCGTCGAGGAGGGCCCGGGAGCGCAGGTCGACATCGTTGCCAACCGCCGTGCGGATGTGCGCCCAGTACGGTTCCAGCAGCGCGCGGAAGTAGCCGCCGAGGGCTCCCGCCAGGGACTTGAGGGCATCGCTGCCGGGTCTGCCCAGTGAGGTCGTCCAGTTCGGCAGCGGGCGTGAGTCGGCCAGCCGCGTCAGTTCGCGGACCAGCCGTGGGCGAGGGGTGCTCCGCAGTTGGTCGAGAGCGGCGGGCAGACCCCCGCCGGTGACCGGCGGGGTGAGAAAGTCCGGGATGTAGCCGGTCGCGGGGATCAGTGCCCGCAGCGGGCGCAGCGCGCGGCCCGCGACCGCGTCCCTGGAGAGCCGGTCATGGGCCGCGCGCCGCCACTGCCCGAAGTCGAGCGGTCCCTGCCCGGTCTCCAGCCGGCAGACGCTGCAGATCAGTTCCCACAGCGGATCGGGTTGCCGGGCCACGCGAATGTTCAGCAGATCGTGCGAGGTGAAGTGAATGCGGAGCATGCGGTCTCTTTCGCTCGCCGTCCTGGTGGGGGATCCGGCCACCCGAAGGTGGCACGGCCACAAAGTGGGACGAGCACCGCATCCACGCGGTTGCCCTCGTGCGGGGAATGCCTCACACGTCGGTCGTCTTGGGCATGTCCCCTTGGGTGGTCTTCATGTCGATGACGGAGAACGACGCGCCCTGCGGGTCGCTCAGCGCGGCGAACCGGCCGAACGGGCTGTCCATGGGCCCGAAGCGCAGGATGCCGCCGCGCTCGGTCGCCTTCGCCACGGCCGCGTCGCAGTTCTCGACGGTGAAGTACAGGTTGACGTACGACGGCACCTCGGGCGGGAAGTCGTCCGTCATCTTCATCCGGCCCAGGACCGTGCCCTCGCCCAGGTTGTACATCCGGTAGTCGACCGCGTCGTCCTGCATCTGCTTCGCGGTGTACCCGAAGACCGCCGGGAAGAACGCGTCGGACTTGTCGGGTTCGCGGGTGAAGACCTCGGCCCAGGCATACGCGCCGGGCACGCCCGTCGCCTCGAAGCCCTCGTGGGTGCCCGCCTGCCAGACGCCGAAGACGGCACCGCCGGGGTCGCGGGCCAGCGCCATCGTGCCGAACTCGCCGACCTGCATCGGCTCCATCAGCACCTCACCGCCGTTGTCCTTGATCTTCGTCGCGGTCGCGGCGGCGTCGGGCGAGGCGAGATACAGACACCAGGCGGACTGGCCTTCCTGCCCGGGCATCGGCGGGACGACGGCGGCCACCGCCTTGCCGTCCGCGTACGCCTGCGTGTAGTTGCCGTACTCGGAGGACGATTCGCCGAACGTCCAGCCGAGTACGTCACCGTAGAAACTCTTCGCTCCCTCGACATCGCTGAACATCGCGTCCGCCCAACAGGGCGTTCCTTCAGGCTGTACGGCCATGACGTCGACCTTCTCCGGTTCGGTGAACGGTTCCGCCTGTCACGCTAGCCAGCGTTCCGCCGGGCCGCGCGCCGAGCGGGGTGTCCTGCACGACACTGGAGGGCGGGCACGGTGGTCGTCGACGCGACGGGACGGGACGGGCGATGATGCAGGCGTGGCAAGTGGCCCGGCCTGGGCCGGTCGACGGGAATCCGCTGCGCTTCGTCGAGAAGCCGGTGCCGGTACCCCGATCCGACGAGCTTCTTGTCCATGTCCGCGCCTGCGGGGTGTGCCGCACCGATCTGCACGTCGCCGAGGGCGACCTGCCTGTGCGCCGGCCGGGGGTGACACCGGGGCACGAGGTCGTGGGTGTGGTCGCGGGCATGGGCGAGGACGTGAGCGGGTTCGCCCTCGGCGACCGGGTGGGCGTCGCCTGGCTGCGTCGTACGGACGGCACCTGCGGGTACTGCGTGCGCGGGTCCGAGAATCTGTGCCCGGCCTCCGAGTACACGGGCTGGGACGCCGACGGCGGGTATGCGGAGTACACGACCGTTCCGGCCGCCTACGCCTACCGGCTGCCCGCCGATGTGGACGACGTCGCCCTGGCCCCGCTGCTGTGCGCGGGCATCATCGGCTACCGCGCGCTGCTGAGGGCCTCGCTGCCGCCGGGCGGGCGGCTCGGGCTGTACGGCTTCGGCGGCAGCGCCCACCTGTGCGCACAGCTCGCCGTGGCGCAGGGCGCCACCGTGCACGTACTGACCCGTGACCCGGCCGCCCGGCGGCTGGCGCTGGAGCTCGGCGCCGCATCCGCCCGCGGGGCGTACGACGAGCCGCCCGAGCCGCTGGACAGCGCCATCCTGTTTGCACCGGTCGGCGACCTCGTCCCGGTGGCGTTGCGGGCGCTCGACCGTGGCGGGATCCTGTCGGTCGCGGGGATCCACCTGAGCGACACCCCGCCCCTGCGCTACGAGCGCGAGCTGTTCTACGAGAAGGAGCTGCGCAGCGTCACCTCCAACACCCGCGAGGACGGCCGGGACTTTCTGACGCTCGCGGCGCGGTACGGCGTACACGCCACGACGCACACCTATCCGCTGTCCGAGGCCCAGCAGGCCCTGAAGGACCTCGCGGCGGGCCGCTTCGAGGGGGCGGCGGTGCTGGTGAACGACCTTTCGCCACGGCACTGAGCATGCGGGCGCCCCGCCCGCGTGCGTGGATGGACCCAGGCGTGTGCGGCGGTGGAGGTGGCATGGCGGGCCGAGGCGGTGCAGACCCTGCGGGTGACCGGACCCCGTCCGGCGCCATGGAGGACGCCGTCGAGTCGATCGGCACCACCTTGGACGAGCAGACCACGTGTACCGAGCTCGCGGCGTTCGTGTGCCGGTACTTCTGCGACGCCGCGGCGGTGGATCTGCTGCCCGCGGACGCCCCGGCCACCCGGCAGACGCCCGACCCCGGCCTCTCGCGGGTCGCCACGGCGGGCCACACCGAACTGCTGACCCCGGCGCGAGGTGCGCGTCCGCTGGCCGTGCGGGCGCTGGACGAAGGACACCCGATCACTGCCTCGCTCGACCTGTCCGGCCGGGTCCCGCGGCAGGTCATGACCGTGCCGCTGCTCGCCCACGGCCGTGTGTACGGGGTGCTGCTGACCGTCCGGCGGGGGCCGGCGTACACCGACGCGGAGACCACCGGCACGCACTACGCGGCACGCCTGGCCGCCGTCCACCTCGGCCATTCCCGCCAGCACAACGCCGTCCGCAGCGCGGTTCTCGACCTTCAGCGGGCGCTGCTGGCCGAGCCGGGGCGGCCGCATCCCAACCTCGATCTGGCCACCCGCTATCTCCCGGCCGGGGACAGCACCCTGGTGGGCGGGGACTGGTTCGAGACCGTACGGCTGCACTTCGGGCGCACCCTGCTGGTCGTGGGCGATGTCATGGGGCACGGGCTGGAGGCGGCGGTGGACATGAACGCGTACCGCTCGATGCTGCGCTATGTCGCCTCCACGGATCTGCCGCCGCACCGGGTGCTGCGCCGCCTGGACGCCGCGGTCGCCGAGGACGGCACCCGGCGTCCGGCCACCTGTCTGCTCGTCCAGGTCGACCCGGCCCGCGGCACGGCGGTCCTCGCCGGGGCCGGGCACCTGCCGCCGGTGGTGTTCGCCGGGGACGGCACCGGCGAGCTGCTGAATCTGCCGGTCGGTCCCCCGCTGGGCACCGGCGTCGGCGGCTATGAGCCGGCCACCCGTTCACTCGCGCCCGACGACACCCTGGTGATGTTCACCGACGGTCTGGTGGAGCGCCGCGGGGAGGACATCGACGCATCGCTCGCCCGGCTGGCCGGGCTGCGGATGCCGCCCGGGGCGGCCGTCGACGAGCTGCTCGACGAGGTCCTCCTCAAGCTCGACGCCCGCCACGCGGAGGACGACGTGGCGGTACTGGTCGCCCGCATCCGCCCCCGGCACCCGACATGACGTCGCTCAGCGGGCGCATCCCCGCCTCCGCCGGGCGAGGACTTCGTCGAGGGTGGCCGCGGGGCTGAGCATGTCCAGGCTGCCGTGCGCGCGCAGCAGCCGGTGGACGCGCCGCGTACAGAGCAGACCGAAGTCCGCGTCGGCGTCGGTGACCCGTTCGCGGAAGCGCAGCACCATGCCCAGGCCGGTGCCGTCGACGAAGGACGTGCGGCGCAGGTCCACGACGTACAACCGGGCGGGCAGGGCCGCCACCGAGTCCAGCCACGGGCGTACGTGCAGGACGGCGGCCAGGTCGATGTCGCCGCGCAGTTCGACGAGCAGCAGACCGGCTCCCGCGTAGAGGTGGGCGTGGTCGCTGGGCGGTGGCCAGGAGACCCCGTTGATCCGCTCCAGGGCGTGCTCGCTCAAGCTGTCCCGATCCGTTCTGTGGGCGGCGCGGGCCTGGCGGGGCGTACGCGGCCGGATCACCGTGGCGCCGGGAGGTGACAGCCGGCGCGTCCCGGCGCGGGTTCGTGCGGCGGCGATCCATCCCCGCACCGCACGAGCCCGCGCCGGAACTCCCCCCGTGCGGCTCCCCCTTGAACCGTGGGCGGTTTCTGTTCTACCTTCGCCACATGGTCGGGGCATCAACGCCCGCTCACCAGCGCAACAACGTGGGGGCGGCGGCAGCTGGGCCGGGTGGTGCGGGATGCGTCCTCACCTCGCGCTGATCGAAGACGATCCCGACTTCGCACTGATGTGCCGTACGTATCTGGAGCGGGCGGGGTTCACCGTCACGTGGGCGATCGACGCCCGGGCCGGCAAGTCCGCCCTGTACGACGGCGGCATCGCTCTGGCCGTCCTCGATCTGGGGCTGCCGGACGGCAGTGGCCTGGAGCTGCTGCGGGCGCTGCGTTCCACCAGCCGCCTCCCGGTGATCGTCGTCTCCGGGCGCGGCGGCGAGGCGGACCGGGTGGCGGGCCTGGAGATCGGCGCCGACGACTATCTGGTCAAGCCCTTCTCACAGCGGGAGTTGGTGGCTCGCATCCGTGCGGTGCTGCGCCGGTCCCAACCGCCCGACGCGCCGGTCGTCCTGGAGGTCGGGGCGCTGCGCGTCGACACGGCGGGCCATCAGGCCGCCGTCGCGGGCATCGCGCTGACGCTGCGGCCCAAGGAGTACGCCCTGTTGGAGCTGCTGGCCCGCTCCCCCGGCCGGGTCTTCTCCGCCGAGCAGTTGCTGGAGCAGATCTGGGGAGCGTCCTGGCAGCAGCCCGCGACCGTCGTCGAGCACGTCTACCGGCTGCGCGGCAAGCTCTCCGGGCTCCCCACGCCCGCGCCGCGGATCACCACGGTGCGCGGCTTCGGTTACCGACTCGATCCCTGAGGGCCGCCATGTCCACGAGCACCCCGCATCCCGCCCCGGACTTCCAGAGCCTGTTCGACGCGACGCTCTCCCCGCTGCTCGTACTGGCGCCCGATTTCACGATCGTGGAGGTCAACCGTGCGTATATGACGGCCACCCGCACCGGGCGGAGCATCGTCGGGCGCCCCATCTTCGACGTGTTCCCCGACAACCCGGACGACCCGTCGGCCGACGGCGTGGCGAACCTGCGCCGTTCGCTGCGGACCGTGGTGGACACCGGGCGTACGGACTCCATGCCGTTGCAGCGCTACGACATCCCCACGGGTGACGAGGGCGCGTTCGCCGAGCGGTACTGGAGCCCGGTCAACACACCGGTGGTGGACGGTGACGGCCGGGTGACCCACATCATCCACCGCGTCGAGGACGTCACCGACTTCGTCCATCTGCGCCGAGTCGGGCGCGAGCAGGAGCGTGCCGTCGCCGAGGCGCAGATGCGCGCCGAGGGCATGGAGATCGACCTGTTCGTCCGTGCCCGGGAGATCCGCGAGGTCAATGAGCAGCTCAGCCGTGTCAACGCCGAACTCGACGCGGCGGGGCGGACGTTGAAGGAGGAACAGCAGGCCAAGGACCGCTTCATCGCCACCCTCTCGCACGAGCTGCGCAATCCGCTCGCCGCCGCCACCGCGGCCACCGAACTGCTCGCGCTCGACCTGCCGGACGGCCATCCGGCACTGCCGGTGCTGGAGCGGCAGCTCAGCACGCTGGTGCGGATGAGCAACGACCTGCTCGACGGGACACGGGCCGTGACCGGGCGCCTGGAGCTGGTGCGCCAGCGGACCGACCTGTGCACCGTCGTGCACGGCGCCTGCGCCGACATCCGCGGCCTGTTCGGCCACGAGGACCGCGCCCTCGACGTCGACCTGCCCGCCGATCCGGTGCTGGTCGACGGGGACGGGCTGCGACTGGCCCAGGTGCTGACCAATCTGCTGTCCAACGCGCTCAAGTACACGATGCCGGGCGGCCGTACGCGGGTACGGCTGTCGACGGCGAAGACGGCGGCCATGACGCGGGCCCCGTACGGGCAGGTGCGGCTGACCGTCGAGGACGACGGGATCGGCTTCGCACCGGGTCAGGCCGAGGAGTTGTTCGGGGTCTTCATGCGGGCGGCCCCCGCCGGACCGAGCACCCCCGAGGGCCTCGGTCTCGGGCTCGCGGTGGCCCGGACGATCGTCGAACTCCACGGCGGCCGGATCACCGCGCACAGCGACGGACCGGGAACCGGCGCCTCGTTCACCGCGCTGCTCCCCCTCGCCCCCTCCGGCGCCCCGGAGCCGCGCCGCGCACCGTCCGCCCGGCCCGCGCCACGGCAGTTGGCCGTCCTGATCGTCGAGGACAACACGGACCTCGCCACCACCTATCGCACCCTGCTGGAGCGGCAGGGGCACCACGTCACGGCCGTGCACACCGGCGCGGACGCGCTCACGGCCACCGAGTCCCACCTCTTCGACGTCGTGCTGTGCGACCTGGGGCTGCCCGACATCGACGGCTACGCGGTGGCGCGCGCGATCCGCTCCCGCCCGCACGGCCAAAAGGTCCGCCTCATCGCGGTCTCCGGGTTCAGCCGGGGCTCCGACCGCGGCCAGTCCACGGCGGCCGGGTTCGACGCCCATCTCGCCAAGCCGCTGCCCCTTGCCGACCTGCTGGAACTCCTGGAAGGCACACTCCCCGAGCGGTGATCTCCGCTGGTTTCACGGGTGTGGCAGTTGGGCCATTTATCCCTTGTGCAAGGGCGTGGGGTTCTGGACGGGGCGTTCGCGCTGCTCGACGCGGTCGAGCAGGCGGGTGAGGCGCGTCTGAGCGCGCTGGCGGCGGACTCCGGGCTGCCGAAGAGCACCGCGCGGCGGCTGCTGGAACAGCTCGTGGAGCTGGGCGCCCTGGAGCGGTCCGGCGGCCTCTTCCGCATGGGCTCGCGAATGTTCCGGCTCGGGATGGGCTGGCAGCCGTCCCCCGGAATACTGGCGGGCGCGCGCGGGCCGGTGCACGAACTGGCGCGCGCCACAGGCGCCACGGTCGCGCTCTTCGTGCTGCGCGAGGGCCGGACCATAGCGGTCACCGCGGTGCCCGGAGAGCTGGAGCCGTTGCTGCCCGTGCGGGCGGGGATGACCTTCCCCTGGACGACCGCCGCGGGCAAGGTCCTGGTGGCGGGGGCGCCCTCCGGGCTGCCGGTGGACGGGCCTCCCGGAGCCTGGCGGCGCGAGGCGGCCACGATCCGGGATGCCGGTTTCGCCGTCGACCACCAGGAGGTCGTGGACGGCGTGTGCTGTGTCGCCGTACCGCTGCGCGACCGCACCGCGGCGGCCGTCGCCGCCCTGTGCGTCCTGGTCGACTCGACGAGGCCGCTGCCCGCGCTGACGGACGCGGCGATCCGGGCCGGGCGGGCCATCAGTGCCACGATCGGGTGAACTCGGGCCGTCCGAACGGCTTTTGATCCGCTGAGCGGCACACCACGCGCCTCGCTTCCCGGTCCCGTGGCAGCGTTGGGTCAGGTGGCCCGCACGGGCCCCACGGGGTCATCGCGCGTCGCGTGATGAGAGCGGGAGGGGACCGCCATGCCGACGCCTTTTCCTACGCCGTCGAGTGAGGAACTGCCGCATGCGCGGCGCGGAATGTACAAGGCGACGTACTCGCCGCTGGCGATCCCGCAGACCGCTGCCGGCGGGTCGCAGCTGCTGCGCGGGGTGGAGAAGGCCGCGTTCGTCCGCTCGCTGGCGCTCGCTCCCGCCGAGGTCGAGGAGGTGCGGGAACGCGGAGGCGTGCCGCCCGCCGTGCTAGACGCGCTGGTGCCGCCCCAGGGCCCGGCCGTCGGGACCCACGCCGCGCGCCTGGGGCAGGTGCCGGTCGAGGCGCTGGTGCTGCTGGGCAACGCGGTCGCGGAGCTGCGCAAGGACGTCGCCGAGCGGCTGCGCACGGAGGGTGAGCGCGGTACCGGCTCCGCGGGTCTGGCGGGGCTGATCGCCGCCGTCGCGGAGAGCCCCGCCGAGCTGGCCCGGACCGCCGACCGGGCAGCCGCGCAGGCCCGGTTCGCCGAGCAGGCCACGCTGGACTTCTCGCAGCGGGTCGCGATCACCCCGGTGGGCCGGCTGCACCTGGAGCGGATCGACATGACACCCGCCGGGACCGAGCGCGGCGAACTCCTGTCCACGATCCCGCTCTCCCCCAAGGAGACCGTCAACGTCGTCCACAAGGAATGGTCGACCGTCACCGACACCTTCGAGTCGGTGGTCAAGGACGAGCTGGAGAGTTACAGCGAGAAGGGCGTGACCGAGAAGACGGAGCTGACGCAGTCCGCCGAGTCGCAGACGAAGGTCGCCAACGCGCTGGACCTGAGCGCCCATGTATCGGGCAGCTATGGCTTCGTGACGTTCTCCACCGACTCGAACTTCAAGCACGAGGAGAACGAGACCAGCACCCGCAAGGACAGCTCCAACCACAGCATGGAGCTCACCCAGAAGGCGTCACTGCGGGCCAAGAAGGAGCACAAGGTCACCATCTCCACCGTGTCCGTGGTGGGCAAGGAGGAGACCTCCACCCGCACGCTGACCAACCCCAGCGCCACCGAAGCCATGCGGATCGACTACTACTCGCTGATGCGCAAGTGGCGGGTCCAGCTGTTCCGTTACGGGCTGCGGATGACGTACGACCTGGTACTCCCCGACGTCGGCGCCGGGTTCCGCCGCACCTACGTGCGGCTGCGCACGATCGACATCGAGCTGGCCAAGTCGTTCGACTTCGGCCTCGATCCGTCCGACATCACCGAGGAGAAGCGCGTCCAGCTCCAGAAGGACTACAACGTCGTACTGGAGCCGCAACCCGATCCGCAGCAGGAAATCCGTACGACGCCACAGCACTTCGAGTTCGGCGACGACGAGGCCGTACACACCGGAGTGATCGACTTCGAGCTGCCCGAGGGATACGCGGTCTCCAAGGCCCACATCAACGCGGAACTCGGCAATGTCGCCAAACGGGGCCGGATGTTCATGCTGCTGGGGTTCACCGGGAACCTGGCCGTGGACGGCAAGGCGTTCCTCGACGACGACCTCGCGCCGCCCGCGTTCAACGGGATGCGCGGCAAGCAGAACTTCCTGTTCACCTCGCGGCTGATGGACCAGCTCTCGCTGACCATGCGGTTCACCGTCGACCGCACCGCCGAGCGGCTGTACGCCTGGCAGCTGGCCTGCTGGGAGAAGCTGCGGGCCGCCGCGCTGGACATGTACAACGCGGGCCGGCGGCGTCTGGAGGAGGAACGGACGGCTCTCTACGCCACCCTCGCCGGCACGGACACGCTGACGCTGCGCCAGGAGGAGCACGAGGAGATCATGCGGGCGGTGCTCGGCTGGCTGTTCGGCCCCGAGTTCGACCTGATGCCGGTGAAGGTGCACGACCTGTACCGCACGACGCCGTCCGGGGATCTGCTGGAGATCGGCGAGCCGAGCGGGCTGCCCGGGCCCGACCGGCAGAAGGACTGGAAGCTGGCGCTGCACTACGGCGAGGTCATCAAGTTCCTGCACCAGGCCATCGAGTGGGAGAACGTCCTGTATTTCCTCTACCCCTACTTCTGGGACCCGAGGGAGAACTGGGACGCCGTGCGGTCCATGAGCCATCCCGACACGACCCGGCAGGCGTTCCTGCGCTCCGGTGCGGCGCGCGTGGTACTGACCATCCGCCCGGGCTTCGAGGAGTCCTTCGCGGCCCTGATGGAGAACGGCGCGTTCAGCGACGAACTCCCTGCCGGACACCCCTATCTGACGATTGCTCAGGAAATGCGGGCGTACGCGCTGCGCACCTATCCGGGCATCCCCGCGGCCAACCCCGGAGGCGGCCCGATCGCGGACGACAAGCTGCGCGGGGTCCTGGTCAACGAGTGGTACCAGTACACGCCCACCAGCGGTGTCGACATCGGCATCGTGATGCACGGCCCCGAGTGACGGGAGGCGTCATGGGACCCCAGCCTTCCCTCTCCGGTCTCGGGCTGCCGGCGTGCAACACCTGGCCGGTGCGCCCGGGCAAGAAGTCGTACTTCGAGTACACCGCCGCGGAGTTGTTCATCCGCTACCAGTTCGGCGACTGGTTCCGCAAAAAGTACGGCGCCGTCGGCAGCGCCGTCACCTGGCAGCTGGACTTCCTGTTCACCTCGTACGAGGCCGAGCAGTTCTCGCCGGTGGTGGGGACGATCTTCAAGTACATGCGCTCGGACTTCGCCAATCCGCCGAGCCTGGACAAGATGGCCCGGTTCCGCAGGAACCGCGAGACCGGCACACTCACCGAGCGGCTCCTCAACGACGTCATCAATTTCATCGGCGGCTTCCGCAAGCCCGACATGTGCGGGGTCACCGACAGCGTCGACCCGGCGAGGATCGAGCTGGTCGAGGTCAGCACCGAGGGCCAACGGGCGGAGACCCGCAAGGAGTTGCAGGAGAAGATGGACCAGCTCCGCAACCAGGTGGTGCGTCCGGCGATGGCCGAGATCCTCACTGCCGGGCTGCACGCGGGCTACAGCCCCGGTGTCTCGAACATCGTGGTCGCCCCGTCCGCCTTCCGGCCGGCCATCCGGATCTGCCCCCTTCCCGTCCCCTTCACCACGAACCCGGACGGCTCCGAGACTCCGCTGCGCTTCGACTGGATCTGCTACGAGCCGACCTTCGCCGACCCGACAGGGCTGGGCGAGGACGGTCTGGTGCTCTACCACATCCATTCGGTGTCCGTGGAGGACCTGCGCGGACTCAAGGTGCCCGCAGAGCTGCTGACCGACGCCAGGAGGGCGATCCAGCGCTTCACCTTCAACCGCCAATTCCCCCAGCTGCTCCCGGAGCTGCAGCCCGTGTGGGCGAAGTACGAGCCGCTGTTCAGCGAGGACACGATGAAGATCTTCGCGTACGGCGCCACGGGCATCGTGGCCATCCTGGCCTTGGCGAGCCTCTACGGGGTGGCGGCGCTGGCGTCCACGGCGCTCGTCGGCGGTGCCGCGACCGCCGGGGGCGCCGCCGCCGAGGGCGCCACGCTGGCCCCGCAGTTCGCGGGGTTCGTCGCCGCGCTCGGCACCATCGACCACGTCACGTCGGGTGCCGAGGAGGCCGCGCAGGCGTTCAGCGGATTCGCCCAGGACTCACTGGCGAGGAGACGGTCCCGGCCGAGGTGAGGGCGGCCCTCAGAGGTTCCGTCGCTTCGCGCGCACCGTGTGGCCGACGCGTGTCTTCCGCCTTCCGCCCGCCTGTGCTTGCCTGGGGAGCTCTTTCGGCGGGCGGGGCGGGAGTTGCCGTATGCGGAAGCCGTGGATCGTGGGCGTGCTGTTGGCCGCGCTGCTGCTCGGCGCGTGCGGTGATCCGGCCTCGGGCCCGGAGGCGTCGCCGCCCTCTCCCGAGGCGCCCTCAGGCGCGGGGTCGGCGGCCCCGACCACTCATCAGGGAGCCGTCGTGTCCCCGGAGCCGAGCGCCCCGGCGAAGGCGCCCACGGTTCTCTATCTCGGGGACTCGATCGCCATGGAGAACCAGAAGGTGCTCGGCGGGCTGCTCCGGGACCGGCTGCACGCCCGCTACACGAGCGCCCCGTACTCGGGCACCACCCTGTGCGACTACCTGGAGGGCACCAAGGAGAAGTCTCTCGTCCCGACCGCGGACAAGGCAGCCGCGCTGGTCCGCTCCCTGCGACCGGACTTCGTCGTCCTCCAGTTCTGGGGCAACGCGTGGGGCTACACGCCCTGCATGGACGGCATCACCTACGACCAGGCGCGGAGCACGTACTTCGCACGCTACGAAGCCGACATGAAGCGGCTGACCGACCAGATCGCGCAGGCGGGCGGAGCCCGACGCCCGAGGATCGTGTGGGTCCTCCAGGGTCCCGACCCGATCACCCCCACCCGGGTCCAGACCGTGAACACCCTGTACAAGACGCGCGCCCGCGCCGCCGGCGACCTCGTCGCCGACGCCGGCCGGACGGTGAGCCCGGCATCCGCCCGCTACACCTGGACCCAGTACCTGCCCTGCACGGCGTACGAGCACGACCACCCCGCGTACTGCACCCAGGCGACCCGCGACCGCACCGCCCTCCACCGCGACGACGACTACCTGCACTTCTGCCTGGCCCCCACCACGACCACCCCGAAGCCGTGCCCGGTCCGCTCGCCCGGAATCATGCGCATCACGCGCGAGATCACCCGGGTCGTCGCCGAGGCCGACGACGGGACCTCCCCTTAACACCCCGTAGCAGGAGTGCGTCCGGATTCATCGGTTCGGCGGCGCGCCGTCACTGGATGAGACGGGCACCCAGGACAGGAAGCAACCGGTCCGCCAAGAGGCGGCGCGCCGGCTCGGAGGCCAGCCACAGGAGCTTGTGCCGCGTGCCGTCGACCATCGAGACCGTCAGGGCCGACGTGGTGAGACCACCGTGCAGACGGGCACTTGCCACGGCGTCGAACGGGATGACCTTGTTGGTGCGGTGTCCGGCCAGGACAGCCGTGGGGTCGTAGCCGATGAGGTGGCCCGGATTCGGCGCCGTCAGCGAGGAGCCCAAGGAGTTCGCCACGGTCTCCGTCAACCCACTGCGTGTCCGGACCAGGCTCGTCGGCAGCAGCCACAGCTCCCCGTGGATCCAGTCCAGCCATCCGGTGGTGCAGGTGCGGGCCAGCAACTGGGCGTGCGTCAGACGGATGCGGGAGGCGCGCGACACCGCCTCGTCCAGCAGGCTGCTCCACATGTCGAGCGACCGGACCCGCCACCGCTCGTGCACACCGCCGCTCTCCGCCAGGAAGCGGAGATGCGCCCACCCCGTGGCCTCCAGCTCCACCACGAGCCGGACCTCCCAGCCCGCATGGGCCACGCCTACTCCCAGGCAGTCCGGACTGGCCAGTTCACCGCGGTCGGCGACGGGAGAACCGTCCTTGCCCTGTCGCCACCGGATGGGAGAAACCACGCAGTGCTCGGACGACCATCGCGCTGCGTGCTCGATCAGCGTGGCCGCGGCGTGGTCCAGGTGTATGCGCTGTCTTACTCCGCCGATCATGGCCGGCCCTTTCCTCCCTGTGCCCTAACCGCGTATGAGGCCGGACGTGTCCCTGAGCAGTCCCCGAAGCCCGTCCTGAATCCGTACCGCCAAGTTCGCCCCTTGCCGCTCCACCGCCAAATACCAGGTTCCCGGCTCCAGCTCGAAGATCACCCGGCTATCGGTCTCGGACACCAGCGGGCGACGCTCGGGCACCGCGAACCAGTAGGCCGAGAAGGAGCGGGCAGCGAGCTGGCTGTCGAAGCAGGCCTTGATGTCGGCGCGCATCTCACCGGCGGACTGGTAGCGGTGGTCCGGATCCTTGGCCAGCGCCTTCAGGACGATCGCGTCCATCTCGGACGTGATCTCCCGGTCCACAGCGCTCGGCGGCAGCGGATCTTCTCGTACGTGCTGATAGGCCAACGCCACCGGGGATTCCCCGATGAACGGAGTTCGGAGCGTGAACAGTTCATAGAGGAGGCAACCGGTCGAGTAGAGGTCGGAGCGGGCGTCGACCTGCTCGCCCTTCGCCTGCTCCGGCGAGAGGTAGTGTGCGGTGCCGATGACGGCGACCGCCTGCAAGAACGTCGTGCTGGCGCCGCTCCTGCCGACGCCGCCCATGGTGGGGGTGGCGCCGAACTCCTTCACCTTGACCTGGCCGTTGCGCGTCAGCATGACGTTGGCCGGCTTGATGCCGAGGTGGACGATGCCGTTGCGGTGGGCGTACTCGAGCGCTTGGAGGATCCCGATGGTCACCTCCATGGCGCGTTCGGGCAGCAGCTTGTCGCCCGAGCGCAGCAGCTCGCGCAGCGTGGACCCGCCGACGTACTCCGTCACGATGTACAGGATGGAGGTCCCGTCGACGTCCTCCTCACCCGTGTCGTACACGGCGACGATCGCGGGATGGTTGAGCGAGGCGGCCGACTGGCCCTCCTGGCGGAACCGGGCCAGGACCGACGAGTCGCGTGCGAGATCCGCGCGCAGCGTCTTCACCACCACGGTGCGGCCGAACCGGTTGTCACGCGCGAGGTAGACCTCCGCCAAGGCACCCCGGCCGAGCAGCTGGCCGAGCTCATACCGGCCACCGATGCACGTTCCTTCGGGCCAAGTCGTCCCCTCACCCTGGGCCTTCGGGCCGGGCGCCTTCGTCCGCTGCCCCGTCGGCAACGCCTCCCTTTCCTCTTCCTCGCGCTCCTCACGCTCCGCCCGTCTGTCGCCAAGGAGCGAGCGCGCGATCACGACCCGGTACTCCAGTTCCGCCCACATCTGCGGCCGCTGCTTGACCCCGTCGGCACGCAGCCGCTCATAGACGTAGTCGTACAGGTCGTTCACGCTCACCAGGCCGTCCCGATTGCCGTCGGCCTCGCCCGAGCGCAGGCCTTCGATCACCGCGCCCGTGAACCGCGATGGTTCGGGTTCCAGTTCACTGAGCTGGTTGCCCTCCCAGGCGTATTCGGCGCGGTTGGTCGCCGTGAGCACGGCCCGGCCGTGCCCGGCCAGTTCCTCGTTGACGTGGACCGCCGTATCGCCCTTGCTTCCGGGAAGGAAGGCGCCGCTGTAGCAGCAGTCGAGCAACAGCACGATCGACCTGGCGCGGCAGCGGCGCATCTGGGTGTGCAGAAAGGCGGCCGAGACGCCCGTGGAGCCGAGCAGTCTTCGGTCGGTGTCGCGGGCCGCGAAGTACAGTTCGCCGTTGTCGTTCTTGATGCCGTGGCACGAGATGTGCAGCAGGAGCAGATCATCCCTGCCGCGGTCGAGGAAGAAGTCCTCGATGGCCCGGTTCACCTCATGCTGGCGGCCGTCGACGACCGTCCGTACATCGAAGCCACCGATGCGCTGGTCCTGGAGGACCTCCGTGAGGCCTTCGGCATCACGGACGGGTGAGCGGAGCTGTTGCAGGCCGGGATGGTCGTAACGGCCTGTGGCGATGAGCAGTGCGAAGCGACTTTCAGACACGGCCGCGACCTCAGGCCCCCTCGGCGGTACCACCACCGGACTCCGGTGGTGGCCCACTCGCCGAATCCCCCGCGGGTGGTGGCGTCGGACCGTGCTGGGTGATGAACGCGTCGATCAGTTTCCGCTGGTCACCGGGGGAGACCGCCTGCAGTTCAAGGCTGTCCTCGCCGATCGTGATGCTGACCGTACGAACGGGCCGGTGTCCGATCCACGTCTCCAGCAGCCGCACGACGCTTCGCAACGCGAAAGGAGCCATGGTCACCGCGAGAGCCCCGAGAGCGATCACATCGCCGGGTTTGGAACCGTCCGGAGCCCCGTCGGAGCGATTCAACTCGGCACGGTCGATGTCCAGTTCCAGCAATCGCTCACGCAACTGGAGGGTGAGTGTGTCCAGTTCTTCCTGGTCACTGTCCTCGCTGCCCTCCAGCACGAGATTCATCACGCGCGTCGCGTCGCCACCCACCGCGCCCCCCTTCCCCCGGTGCAGCTGATGCGGGATCAGCTTAGCCGTCAGCCAGTGGATTCCGGGCGGCGATCGCAGTGCGGGAACGGAAGAAGGCCAGCTCGGCGAACCGTTCGCCGATGCGGCGGTGGGTGGCGGCGTCCGGGTGGAGTTGGTCGGGCAGCGGCAGGTCGACGGAGTCGGCCTGACCGTAGAGGTCACGGCCATCGAGGTAGTGCAGGTTCGGGTCCTCGGCCGCGCGCTGCTCGACGATCCGGGCCAGCTCGTCGCGGATGACGCCCAAGGTCAGTTTCCCGTCGGCGCGCTCCGCCGGATCACCCGCGGCCCGGAACCGCAGTTGCCCGGTGCTGAGGGCGGTGAGGTCCGGGACGCTGGGGCCGGGTGTGTCTTCGTGGATGGGGCACAGGAGGGGCGAGACGACCAGCAGCGGTGTGGTGGGGTGGCCTTCGCGGATGGTGTCGAGGAAGCCGTGGACGGCGGGTGTGAAGGCGCGCAGTCGCATCAGGTCGGTGTTGACCAGGTTGATGCCGATCTTGACGCTGATCAGGTCGGCGGGCGTGTCCCGCAGGGTGCGGGCGGTGAACGGGTCGAGCAGGGCGCTGCCGCCCAGGCCCAGGTTGATCAGTTCCACACCGGCGAGGGAGGCGGCGAGTGCGGGCCAGGTGGTGGTGGGGCTGGCGGCGTCGGAGCCTTGGCTGATCGAACTGCCGTGGTGCAGCCACACCTTGCGACCCCGGTCCGGCGCCGGCTCGACGGGGGCGTCGGTGCGCAGGGCGACGAGTTCGGTGGTCTCGTTGTGCGGCAGCCAGATCTCGATGTCCTTGGCGCCGTCGGGCAGTTCGGTGAAGCGGAGGGTGCCGACCGGGCCGGGCTGGGCCTGGACGGATCCGGTGGTCATGTCGATGGTCAGGGTGTTGCCGCCCCTCACGCCGGCCTGGCCGGCCGGGCGGCCGTCGATGAGGAGGTCGTACACGCCGTCCGGGCGGGGCGGGGCACCCACGTAGACCCGCTTGGTGGGCAGCGTGTCCAGTTCGACGGCGGTGGCCCGGGTCCGGAAGACCAGCCGTACGCCGGAGGGCTGGGACTCGGCCATGGCGAGCTGCCCGTCGGGGATCTGCTTGCGGGCCCGGAAGGGCAGCCGATGCGGCAGCCATCCGTGCTCGGTGCGCTCCAGGTCGAGGGCGCCGCGCAGGAGGTCCCTGGTGATGGGTGTGGTGATCCAGTCGCGCTTGGTGTGCATGGCCTCGTTCTCTTGATCAAAATGTTCGCGCTGTGCCCGCTGTTCCCGTTCGCGCTGTTCGGAATCGCCGCCAGGCCGCGCGGCCGACGGACTCCGGCCGCTGCGGGGCCCAGGTCAGGGCGCGGGCCAGTTCCGCAGCAGGGCGTCGAGGGCGTCCAGCATCCGTGACCAGGTTTCCTGTGTGTCGGGCGCGCTGTGGCTGAACCCTCCCCCCATCTCCAGGCTGATGTAGCCATGGAAGGCGCTGCCCAGCAGCCGGACCGCGTGCGTCTGATCCGGTTCCGTCAGCTCGTAGCCGCGCAGGATCGCCCGCGTCATCTGCGCGTGTCTGACACCGGCGCTGGCGGCCGCCGTTTCCGGGTCGAGCCTCATCTGGGCCGCCGCATAGCGGCCGGGATGCTCCCGGGCGTAGTCGCGGTAGACGTTCGCGAGAGCGGTCAGGGCGTCCTTGCCGGCCCGGCCGGCCAGATCGGCGGCGCCCCGGTCCGCGAGTTCCTCCAGGGCGAGCAGGGCGATCTTGGTCTTGAGGTCCTGGGAGTTCTTCACATGCGAGTACAGGCTCGCGACCTTGACGTCGAACCGCCGGGCGAGCTCCGAGACGGTCACCTGGTCGAAGCCGACCTCGTCCGCCAGTTCCGCCCCTGCCCGAGTCAGGCGTTCCGTGGTCAGCCCTACGCGTGCCATACCCGTCCCCTCAATAGGCAGATACCATTATGCAATTGCCTAAAGCCTTTAGGCAAATTAGCCTGCCCCTTATGAAGCCGCTGACCGAGCAAGAGATCCGTACCGCGTTCGTGAACTGCACCAAGGGCGAGGCGAAGCGCCTGTCCGTCCCACGGGACCTGACCGACCGCCCCTGGGACGACCTGGACTACCTCGGCTGGCGAGATCCCCAGGCACCCGAACGCGCCTACCTCGTCATGGAGCTGGACGGCCTGACGAAGGCCCTCGCGCTGCGCTGCCCCAGCCCCGCCGCCTCCCGGATGCGGCGCAGCATGTGCTCCATGTGCGTGACCACCCACACCGGCGGCGTCTCCCTGATGGTCGCGCCGAAGGCGGGGAAGGCCGGGCAGCAGGGCAACTCGGTGGGCGCCTACATATGCAGCGACCTCTCGTGCTCGCTGTACGTGCGGGGCAAGAAGGACGCGGGCGTCGGCTCACGGCCCCACGAGTCGCTCACGCCGGAAGAGAAGATCCAGCGGACCGTGGCGAACCTCGCCGCGTTCATCGCCAAGGTGACCGCCTGACTCCCGTTCGATCGGCCGGTCAGGGGCTTCGACGCGGGCATGGAGGCCGCGGCCACATGCGGCACATCGCGGTGGACACGCTCGCATTGCCGCTGCGCCAGGGCGGCCACCCCGGCTTCGGTCCCCGGCCATGACGCTGGACGAAGTCCGGGTGCGCGGAGCCCGGCCGAGGGAGAATCGGACCATGACCTTCCGATTCCGTAGCGGTAGGGCAATCCCCGGACACGGGCGAACCGTATACACAGATATGTCGAGATTTCCGGTTTCCGTGGGCCGGCTCTCGGACGAGGCTCTGCTGTCCGGGCTGGCCACCGGCGATCCGGAGCTCGCCGTCACCTTCGTACGGAGGTTCCAGCACACGGTCTTCGGTGTCGCCATCGCCGTCATCGGGGATCCACAGCTCGCCGAAGACATCGCCCAGCAGACGTTCGAGCGCGCGTGGCGTTACGCGCAGATCTACGACGCGCGCCGCGGATCGGTAAGGACCTGGCTGATGGCCATCGCCCACAACCTCGCCATCGACGCCGTCCGGTCGCGACGGCCGGAGCCGGTGGCGCCCGAGGATCTTGACGCGATGCTCGGCGTCATCGGCGAGACGCCCGAGCAGCACGCACTGGCCGCCGAGGCGTCCTCCCAGCTGCGGGCAGCCGTGGCGGAGCTGCCGCGCGAGCAGGGCCGCGCCCTGGTGATGGCGGGGATCTACGGCATGACCGGCCAGCAGATCGCCGACTGGGAGAAGATCCCGCTGGGCACCGCCAAGACGCGCATCAGGACGGCGATGGGCAAACTGCGCATCACGCTCGCGTCTCCGAACCGAGGCGACCATGGCAAGTGATGTGACCTGCGAGAAGCTGCGGGAGGTCGGCGCCGAGCTCGCGCTCGGCGTGCTGCCCGGCCGTGAACGGGCCGGTGCGGTCGCCCATCTGGAGGGGTGTGCGGACTGCCGGGAGTACATCGAGCAGCTGACCCTCGTGGGCGACGGGCTCATCGGACTGCTGCCCGGCAGCGAGCCGCCGGTCGGGTTCGAGACCCGGGTGGCTCAGGCGCTGACGCAGGGGGCGCCGGTGCCCGAGGGGCATGCGCACGCTCGCGGGTCCGCCGTACCGCGCAAGCGCCTCCGTGGCCCGGTACGCCTGCGGGTCGCCTCCGCCGCGGCCGCGCTCGTCGTCGCGGTCGGGTTCGGCGGTTGGGCGGCCGGCACGGCGATCGAGAACGTCGTGGCCGGGCCTTCCGCCACCTCCACCGACACCGACCTGTTGTCCGGAGACCTGACCTCGACCGTCGCCCCGGGGAAGCCCGTCGGTGAGGTCTACGCACACGCCGACCCCGAGGGCTGGGTCTACATGACCATCGACCTCGCCCAGGCCGGTAGCCCCTCCAACGGCAAGGTCGTCTGCCTGCTGGAGCGCAAGGACGGCACCACGGTTCCCGTCGGCACTTTCACCCTGCGTGAGGGCCGTGGCTCCTGGGGCGGCCCCGCCTCCGTCGACCCCTCGACGCTCTCCGGCGCCCGGGTGACGGCGCCCGACGGCACCGTGCTCGCAACGGCTCACCTGGGCCTGGAGACCTGAACGACGAGGGGTGCCCCGGCGGACGGGCAGATGACGGGTTCCATGACGGACGGCCCTTGGGAGGGAGCCGTGGCGGGCCCTGTGACGGTCCCGCCAGGCCGCGTGCATGTTCGTCAGGCTCGGCGTCACCGGGGTTTTGATACGCCGGGCCCCACCGAGACCGGCTCGCGGTCCGCCCTGTACGGCAGTTTGGGCGCTACGCCGTGCGCGGCCCTGTCACCGAGCCAGGCGAGGAAGGCGAAGACGAAGAGTCCCTCAACGAGCACGGACAGGGGGCCGTACGGCGGCTCCCAGCCGGGTTCGTAGTAGCCGCCCGGCAGGCCGACGGTGCGCGAGAGCACAAAGCCGACGATCATGCCGAGGCTGACGAGCGTCCCGGTCAGCCAAGCGATCAAGGGACGTTTGACGATGACCAGCGCCACTGCCACGGCGAGCATGATGGCGCTGCCCACGGCGAACAGAAGACCGATGTAGAACATCTCCTCAAGATGAGCAGGGACCAGAAGCGTGTGCAGGACCGTATTGCCAACGGCGCAGCACACTCCCAGTCCCCTCAAGGTGGCTTCGGCAGCATTCGTGGAGTTCATCGTGACTCCAGGTGTTCAAGGGCATTGATGCAGAGGGGCCCCGGGGGAGACGGCATCCTGCCGCGTTCTCGTTCACACGGTTCGACGCAGCACGAACCAGGTCGCGGGGCGATCACTGCTTTGATCTTGAAGATTTTCAGGCCGCGCGGGTAACCGGTGCCTTTGCCGTCCGTGGGTGAAAAGGCAGTTGCGCAGTCGCACCAGCGTTGGGCGATGCCCAGGGGCACCCCGCACTGGATCGCCGTGCGGAGCCCGGCATCGCGAGCTGTTGATCAGAAGGAGTTGCCTCCTGTGAATCAATACGGAAAACAGCTCTCAGGGGATTGCACTTTCCGGCACTTGATCCAGGCGGTGACGGATGCCAGTCGTGAGTCCAGTACAACGGCGCCCTCGACCCGGTGTACTCCGGCGCAACGCGGGAAGAAAGCGCTTGCTCTCTACTCGGCCACTGGGGAGGACCATCGCCGATGGCGTCGTCCGAGAAACCGCTCGACCATCGCTACCGGGGCGAGCACCCGATACGCACTCTTGCCTACCTGTTCCGCGCCGACCGCCGAAAGCTGGCCGCGGCGTTCCTCGTCTTCGCCGTCAAGCACAGCCCGGTGTGGCTGCTGCCGCTGATCACGGCGTCCATCATCGACACCGTCGTCCAGCACCAGCCGATCGGCCGGGTGTGGCTGAGCGCCGGGGTGATTCTGTTCATCCTGCTGGTCAACATCCCGCTGCACCTGCTGTACGTGCGTCTGCTGTACGGCAGCGTGCGCCGCATGGGCACCGATCTGCGCTCCGCCCTGTGCACCCGTATGCAGCAGCTCTCCATCGGCTACCACTCACGGGTCAGCGCGGGCGTACTGCAGGCCAAGGTCATCCGGGACGTGGAGACCGTGGAGCAGATGGTGCAGCAGACCGCCGAGACCGGGCTCGGCGCGCTCACCGTGCTCACGGGCGGCCTGGTCGTCATCGCCGTCCGCACACCCGAGTTCGTGCCCGTCTTCCTGTGCGTCGTGCCGATCGCGGCCCTGCTCGTGGCGCGGCTGCGGACCCGGCTCCGCTCCCAGAACGAGCACTTCCGGCACGAGGTCGAGCATCTGTCGTCGCGGGTGACCGAGATGACGCGGCTCATCCCGGTCACCCGGGCACACGGCCTGGAGGGCAAGGCGCTGCGCCGCATGGACGGCACGCTGCGGCAGGTGCTCCGCTCCGGGCTGCGCCTGGACCTGCTCAACGGGCGGTTCGCCTCGCTGGCGTGGGTGTTCCTGAACGTCGTCGGCGTGCTGTTCCTCACCGGCGCGGCGCTGGTGTCGTACTACGGCTACTGGGGCGTGACACCCGGCGACGTCGTCATGCTCAGCGCCTTCCTGACCACCCTCACCAACTCCACGACGACGCTCGCGGGTCTGGCCCCGGTCATCACCAGGGGCCTGGAGTCGGTGCGTTCGGTCGGCGAGGTGCTCCAGGCTCCCGAACTGGAGGACAACGAGGGCAAGGCGGAGGTCACCTCGCTGCGCGGTGCCGTCACCTTCGAGGGCGTAGGACATACGTACTTCGAGGGGGCCGGGCCCGCGCGGGAGGAAGGCAGGCCCGCCGTACGGGACTTCACGCTGGCCGTCACTCCCGGCGAGACCATCGCGCTGGTCGGCGCCTCGGGGGCCGGGAAGTCCACCGTCCTCAATCTCGTCATCGGCTTCATCCGTCCCACGTCGGGCCGACTCCTGCTCGACGGGACCGACATGAACACGCTGGACCTGCGCACGTACCGGCGTTTCGTCTCGGTGGTGCCGCAGGAGTCGATCCTCTTCGACGGCACGGTCCGGGAGAACGTCGCGTACGGCATGGACGACGCCGGCGACGCCACGGTGCGCGAGGCGCTGCGCGACGCCAACGCGCTGGAGTTCGTGGACCGGCTGCCGCAGGGCCTCGACACCGTGATCGGCGAGCACGGGGCCCGGCTCTCCGGGGGTCAGCGGCAGCGCCTCGCCATCGCGCGGGCGCTGATCCGCGATCCCCGGGTACTCGTCCTCGACGAGGCCACCTCCGCGCTGGACACACACTCCGAGGCCCTCGTCCAGCAGGCACTGGCCCGGCTGCTGCGCGGGCGCACCACGTTCGTCGTGGCGCACCGGCTGTCCACGATCCGGGGCGCGGACCGCATCGTCGTGATGCGGGACGGGGCCATCCAGGAGATCGGCGCGCACGAGGAGCTGCTGCGGCGCGGCGGCGCGTACACGGCGCTGCACAGCGGCCAGCTCGCCTGATTCTTACGGGCGGCCACCAGCAGGCCCGCTGGACAGGAGGCTCCTGACATGGGGACGGGCCGCACACCGTGTACGACTCCTGGTGTGCGGCCCGCCCGTGCGGAGCCGCTACTCCCCCGCGTACGCCTTCTCCAGGGCCGCGATGTCCAGCTTGGACATCTGGAGCATGGCCTCGGTCGTGCGGGCCGCCTTCACCGGGTCCGGGTCGCTGATCAGGTCGATGAGCCTGCTCGGGACGACCTGCCAGGACAGACCGAACTTGTCCTTGAGCCAGCCGCAGGGGCCCGCTTCGCCGCCGTCGTCGATGAGCTTGTTCCAGTAGTGGTCCACCTCTTCCTGGTCCTCGCAGTGGATCTGGAACGAGATCGCCTCGTCGAACGTGAACTGCGGGCCGCCGTTCAGCGCGACGAACTTCTGCCCGTTGGCCACGAACTCGGCGGCGATCACGGAACCGGCGGGCCCGGGCCCGGCCTCCGTGTAGCGGCCCATCCTGCCGAGCCGGGAGTTCTTGAAGATCGAGACGTAGTAGTGCGCGGCCTCTTCGGCCTGGCCGTCGAACCACAGACATGTGGTGAATCCGTCGGCGGGCATGCGTGCCTCCTCGGGCGGGAAACGTCGTCACTTCTGTCGACTGATCGTCGTCCGAAAACTCATCGTCGGCACGGCGAAAATATTCGGACGCACCCCTCCGCGGCCGGAGCTAGCATGCGCGGCGATGACTTCTTCAGACGGCACACGCATGGCCCCCTTCCGCATCGACTTCCCGCAGAGCGACCTCGATGACCTCCATCAGCGCCTCGACCGCACCCGCTGGCCCGACGCGTTGCCGGGCGTGGGCTGGGCGTACGGAGTTCCCCGGGACTATCTGGAAGGGCTCGTACGGTACTGGCGGCACGAGTACGACTGGCGTGCGGCCGAGGCGCGGCTGAACGCATGGCCGCAGTTCACGACGGAGATCGACGGCGCGCGGATTCACTTCGCCCACATCCGGTCGCCGGAACCGGATGCGACTCCCCTGATCATCACGCACGGCTGGCCCGGCTCGATCGTCGAATTCACGGACATCGTCGGTCCGTTGACCGATCCGCGGGCGCACGGCGGTGATCCGGCCGACGCGTTCCATCTGGTCGTGCCGAGCATTCCCGGATTCGGGCTCTCCGGGCCGACGCGGGACACCGGCTGGGAGTTCCAGCGGGTGGCCGCCGCCTTCGCCGAGCTGATGGAGCGTCTCGGCTATCGGCAGTTCGGCGCGCAGGGCGGGGACTGGGGCGGGGGCATCTCGCGTGAGCTGGGCCGGGCGTACCCCGACCGCATGATCGGCGTCCATCTGAATCTGCTCCCCGGGTCCTCGGCGACGGCCGAACCGGACCCGGACGAACTGGCCGCGCTGAGCCCCGCGGAGCGCGAGCGCACGCTGTTCTCCTGGCGGCGGGGCCAGGAATGGCTCCGCGACGAACAGGGGTACGCCGACATCCAGTCGACGCGGCCGCAGACCCTCGCGTACGGACTCACGGACTCTCCGGTCGGCCAACTCGCCTGGATCGCGGAGAAGTTCAAGCAGTGGACGGACTCGCGAGACCGCCCCGAGGACGCCGTCGACCGGGATCTGCTGCTGACCAATGTGATGCTGTACTGGCTGACGGGCACGGCCGGTTCGTCGGCCCGTATCTACTACGAGCGGGCCCACGCGGACTATTGGGGCCTGCCGCCCGAGCGGTCGACCACCCCGACCGCTCTCGCCGTCTTTCCCCAGGAGAATTTCGTACCCCTGCGTCATCTGGCCGAGCGCACCGACAAAATCGTCCGCTGGACCGAGTTCGACCGGGGCGGTCACTTCGCCGCCATGGAGGAGCCGGATCTACTGATCGACGATGTACGGGCCTTCTTCCGGGAACTTCGCGAGGCCGGCTGACGGCACGGGCTCCTCGCACAGGGGGTGATCAACACCGGGTGCGAGCCGTCTCGTACGGTGATCACCGGCGCCGCCCGTGAGAACTCCGTCCTCCGGCGAACGGCACCCCAGGTGAAAGGACCCGCATCCCCGTGACCGGCGCTACGCCCCAGAGCTTTCGCAGGACCGCGATAGGCGCCGCCGGTTCGCGGCCCTGCACCCTGGTCGTCTGCCGGGGCTGCTGCTGCGGCAACCCGCGCAAGCACCCCGGTACCGACCACGACTGGCAGTTGGACCGGCTGCGCGCCGGTGCCCACGCCTCCGGTGGCCGTTTCGTCGTGCGTACGACGGACTGTCTCGGCCCGTGCGACCAGGCGAACGTCATCGTCGTGCAGCCGTCCGGAGCCGGGCGCCGGGCCGGCGGCCGGCCCACATGGATCGGCTTCGCCATGGACGACGACTGCACGGACGAGGTGCTGCGGTGGGCGGCCGCCGGAGGACCGGGCATCGCCGAACCCCCGGTCACCCTGGAACTCCAGTTCATCCGCCCGCCGAGCGAGGCCCGGTCCCGTACCCGCCGATAAGGCTGGTGCCGTAGATCTCGACGTGGACCTCTGCTCGCAGCGAATCTGCTGCGGGCCGAGAAAGCTGATCCACGGGCGTGTTCGGGCCGAGAGTGGAGCGTGTGCGGCGACGGCAGCCGCGTCACGACTAGGAGGACCGATGACTCCACTCATCACCGGCTGGGACCCGGCCCGTGCGCCGCGGGCCGAGGAGGGCGACACCCCCGCGACACGCTTCGACGACCATCTGGCAGCGCAGCTGCTCGCCCAGCGGATCGTCTTTCTCGGCACGCAGGTCGACGAGGTCTCCGCGAACCGGGTCTGCGCGCAACTGCTCCTGCTGTCGGCGGAGGACGCGCGGACCGACATCAGCCTGTACCTCAACAGTCCGGGCGGATCGGTGACCGCGGGCCTCGCGATCTACGACACGATGCGGCTGATCCCGAACGACGTCTCGACGCTCGTCATGGGATTCGCAGCGAGCATGGGCCAGTTCCTGCTCAGCGTGGGCACGCACGGGAAGCGCTTCGCGCTGCCGAACGCGCGGATCATGATGCACCAGCCGTCGGCCGGCATCGGCGGCACCACCGCCGACATCGAAATCCAGGCGCAGAACCTGGAGTTCACGAAGAAGGCCATCGAGCGGATCACCGCGGAGCACACCGGCCAGAGCGAGGAGACGATCTCCCGGGACGGCGACCGCGACCGCTGGTTCACGGCCGAGCAGGCCAAGGAATACGGCATGGTCGACCGGGTCGTGGAGTCGCTCGACGACGTCCGCCCGGCCGCGTCACGGCGACGGATGGGGCTCTGACATGGGTACGTACACGATTCCGAACGTCATCGAGCGGACCCCGCAGGGCGAGCGGTCGTACGACGTCTTCAGCCGGCTGCTGTCCGAGCGGATCATCTTTCTCGGCACGGAGATCGACGACGGGGTCGCGAACGTCGTCATCGCGCAACTCCTCCATCTGGAGTCGTCGAACCCGGAGAGCGAGATCGCGATCTACATCAACTCGCCCGGTGGTTCCTTCACTTCACTCATGGCGATCTACGACACGATGACGTTCGTGCAGGCGCCGATCTCGACGTTCTGCGTCGGGCAGGCGGCCTCGACGGCGGCGGTGCTGCTGGCCGGGGGCGATCCCGGGCGGCGGTTCGTGCTGGAGCACGCGCGGGTGCTGCTCGGCCAGCCGGCCAGCGGCGGCCGGCAGGGCACGGTCTCGGACCTCACTCTCCAGGCCAAGGAGATGCTCCGCATCCGCTCCCAGGTCGAGGAGGTCCTCTCCCGGCACACGCACCACGACACCGCGACACTGCGCGCGGACATGGACCGCGACAAGGTCTTCACCGCACAGGAGGCGGTGGCGTACGGAATCGTGGACGAGGTGGTGAGCCGGCGGCTCGCGGTGGTCTGACAACCGGGTTCGCGCCGCGGGCCGGACCACCGCGGGCCGGTCAGGCAGCCAGGCACATGCCGTCGTACCGCGAGGTCGAGGCCCTCGGGGTGGCGCGGCCCGGCCTCGCACGGTCGAGCCGGGTGAGTTCGTCCTGGGCCAGCGACAGCAGGTCGGTGAGGCCGAGGCCCAGGGCGCGGGCGGCGGCCGCGAGGACTTCGGAGGATGCCTCCTTGCGGCCGCGCTCCAGCTCGGAGAGGTAGGGCATGGAGATCCGGGCCGCGTCGGCCACGTCCTTCAGGGTGCGCTCCTGGGCGAGGCGCTCGTGCCGCAGGACGTCGCCGACGACGTCGCGCCACAGCGGTTCCCTGCCGGCGGGTGCCGGTGGCACCTGCCGTGGCGCGAGGACCGGCCGGGGCCGCTGCGGCACGCGTGCCGGGGCGGCGGCCGGGCGCAGCGGGATGACGCGGGCTTCGTCCGGCGCTTGCTTGCTGTTCGGCGCTTGGTTGCTCACCCCTTCAGCCTAGAAGCGCTGGGCCGTGGGGGAAGGGATCGGCGTTCTGCTCTCGGTGAATCCGCGGCGCCCGGCAGGGTGCTACTGCCCCACCCGGCCGTCGATCCGCTCGCGCAGGAAGTCCGCGTGGCCGTTGTGCCGGGCGTACTCCTCGATCATGTGCACCAGCACCTCGCGGAGAGCGATGGGCTCGTCGTCGTGCGTGCCGGTGACGCCCAGGTCGGGGGCCTCGGCCACGAACCGTTCGGCGAAGGCGACTTCGGAGCGCCAGGTTTCCCAGGCCTGTGCGACGGCCTCGGGGTCGGGCAGCGCGCCGTTGAAGTCTCCGCCGGGATCGTCGTCGGAGCGGTAGTGCCGTGGCACGTCCTGTCCGGCCATCACCCGCCGGAACCACGCCTGTTCGACCCCGGCGAGATGCCGCACGAGCCCGAGCAGCGACAGGTTCGACGGCTCGACCGAGCGCCTGGCCATCGCCTCGGCGTCGAGCCCGGCGCACTTCATCTCCAACGTCAGCCGCTGGTCCCGCAGAAACCCGACCAGCGTGTCCCGCTCCCCCACGAACCCGCCGTCGGACCGCGGATCCTGGTCCGGATGCAGGAACATGTCCCACCATCCGAAGCTCCGCTCAATCCCGGGACTGTCACCGGACTCCGGTCGGACACTGTCAGCCATGCCCACGAGCATCGACCGCCACCACACCATCCGCCACCGGTTTTCCACCGCCCTCCGGTCCTCCTGCCGTCCCTGCCACAATCCTTCGCGTGTTCGACTTCGGAATCGCGGGCTACGGACCTCGCTGGATGAACGGCGCGTCCGCCGTCAAAGCTGCGCACGGCGAGCGGTTGCGCGCCCTCACCGGTCGTCCGCTGACCCGTGTCTGGGCGGTCTGGGACCTTCACGACGGCGAGTGGTTCGCCGACTGTCCCGTTCTGCTCGACTTCGGAGGTGAGCAGGTCGAGGTCAACCACTGGAAGTTCGACGACCTGTCGCTGACCTGGAACTCGATCGACCCCCAACGGCCCGTGAAGTGGCCCGGCTTCGCACTCCGGTGGCAGCGGGACCCGTTCCCTGGGACGCGGGCCCTGCTCGACCAGCCCTTGCAGGACGTCGAACTGCTGGAGTGGACGGGTCCGGACGTCGCACAGGGTGCCGTGGACGTCAGCTTCGTCTTTCCCCAGGGACGCGTCACGGTATTCAACGCCCTGGATGAGAACGGGCTGTCGTTCGATCCGCGAGATTCGTGAGACGCGCCGCTTCAGTTCTCTGACATATCACCCTAAAACGTGTGTTATTCATCCATGCACACACCTACGCGGCGCACCTTGCTCGGCGCCTCGATCGTGGCCGCCGGCTCGGGACTGCTGGCCGCCTGTTCCGGGTCCGACTCCCCCTCCGAGGCCGGCGCCCGCTCGGGGGCCGGATCCCGCTCCGGGTCCAGCCCTCGGCCCGGGCCCGGGTCGCACTCAGGGGACGGCTCGCACTCGGGGACGGGCGCGCACTCGCAGGCCAGGACCACCGGCCATGACCATGGCGGCAGACCCTTTGTCCCCAGGGGGCCCAAGGGATACGTGAACCCGTCCGATCCCGAGGTCATCGCCGCCGAGCATGAGCGCGGGCACGGCCGCCTCCGCACGTTCGCGTTGACCGCCACCGAGACGTCCCTCGACCTGGGCGGGCGGACCGTCAGGTCGTGGGCGTACGGCGACGCGCTGCCCGGCAAGGAGGTCCGGGTCACCGCGGGCGACATCCTCAATCTGAGGCTCGCCAACCACCTGCCCGTGTCGACGACGCTGCACTCGCACGGTGTCCGTATGCGCTGTGACATGGACGGCGTCCCGGGCCTGACCCAGTACTCCATCCAGCCCGGCGCGGACTTCACCTACCGCTTCGCCGTGTCGCACCCGGGTACGTACTGGCTGCATTCGCACTCGGGACTCCAGCTGGACCGCGGCCTGTACGCACCGCTCATCGTCGAGGACCCCAGGGAGCCGTTGTCCTACGACAAGGAGTGGGTCGTCGTCCTGGACGACTGGCTGGACGGCGTGGGCGGCTCCAGTCCGGACCGCGTGCTCGCGCAGTTGCGGCACGGCATGGGTGCGCCGATGGGCATGGACATGGGTGAGGACGACGCCGGCGACGGTTCCGGCCACGACATGTCCGCCGGCGGGCACGCGTCGGATAACGACAGGTCCACCGGCCCCTCCCGCGTCCTGCGGAACTCCCACAGCCGCATGCTGCACGGCGAGGGCGGCAACATCGCCTACCCGTACTACCTGGTCAACGGACGCCTCCCGCACGCGCCTTCGGTCTTCCGGGCCCGCCCCGGCGACCGCATCCGGCTGCGGATCATCAACGCCGGCGGCGACACTGCCTTCCGGGTGGCGCTGGGCGGTCACGAGATGACGGTGACGCACACGGACGGCTACCCGGTCGAACACAAGAAGACGGAGGCGCTGCTGATCGGCATGGCCGAACGCTATGACGTGGTCATCACCGCCAAGGACGGGGTGTTCCCGCTGGTCGCGCTCGCCGAGGGCAAGAACGCACGAGCCCTCGCCGTCCTGCGTACCGGCAGCGGAGGCCGCCCCCACCCCTCCGTGCATCCGGCGGAGCTCGACGGCCGGGTCGTGCCGGCCAGACGCCTCGTGCCGGACGAATCCGTCGCCCTCTGCCACCGCGAGCCGGACCGCGAGATGCGCATCAGACTGACCGGCGGCATGAGGAAGTTCGACTGGAGCTTCGACCACCGGCCTTACTCCATCGAGGAACGCCATCCGGTCCGGGAGGGTGAACGGGTCCGCCTGACCCTCATCAACGCCACCGACATGTGGCATCCCATGCATCTGCACGGCCACACCTTCGCGCTCAGGGGCATCGACGCGGCCGGAGCCCGCAAGGACACCGCCTACGTACTGCCGCACCGCAAGATCGTCGTCGAATTCAACGCCGACAACCCGGGCCTGTGGATGCTCCACTGCCACAACCAGTACCACTCCGAGTCCGGCATGATGACCGTCCTCGGCTACCGGAAGTGACAACGGCTCCGGCTCCCCGTCCGCGGATCGGCTGAGGCTTCGGGCTCCGCTTCTCAGGGCCCCGGGGACACCACTTCGGACGACTCCGGGGCGCTGAAGGCCGAGGATTCCGTCGTCGTGGAGGTGTCGGCGGAGGAGGACTCCGACGAGGACTGTGTCGTCAGATCGGCGGACGCGGAGCCGGAGGTCGACGCCGACTCCGACTCCGACGCGGTCGTCGGCGGCTCGGTGGACGTCGACTCGGATGCCGATGACGAATCCGAGGACTGTGACGACGGTGAAGAAGGCGAAGAGGAGGACGAAGAGGGCGAAGAAGAGGACGACGAAGGCGAGGAGGAGGACGACGAGGGCGACGAGGACGCCGGCGACGGGGAGGACGGGGGGCACGTGCCACGCGAGCCCTTGGGCTCGGAGACGCACGGCGACGGAGAGCTGGGAGTCGGAGTCGAGATACTCACCGACGGGGTGGGAGGGTGCGCCGGCGGCTTCGTCTGCTGGTCGCGGTGGCCGGTGTCGCCCTTGTGCCGGGCGATCCACACGTCGTGGTCACGGTCGAAGATCACGAACACGTTGATGATGGTCGTCGAGGGCGCGACGACCACGACGTTCTGCGTCCGGTACGACGGCCACGAGTCGCCGGTCGGCTTGGGCGTGGTCTGCTGCGCGACCGGCCCCAGCAGCGGGTTGCCGCACGCACAGCGCACGCGGGGCACGCCGCGGGAGTCGACGAGGACGGCGGTGCCCGCCTGGAGGACCGCCTGATAGCTGGTGGCGACGCCATTGCGGTAGCCGTGGTTGGTGACACGGGTGTCCATACGCAGCTGTACGGGGGTGAGCGAGCGCAGATACGCGGGGACCGCGGACGGCTGGATGCCCTCCACCGAGGCGAACGACTTGTTCTTCGCCGGGTCCGCCTGGAGCGCGCTGATCTGCTTCTCCACATTGCAGCTGGAGACATTGCGGGTGCCGCCGTAGAGACCGGGCGTGGAACCATCGTAGCCACGCGTCACATGGGCGGACTCCGACGCGGCCGACGCCGTGGCTGTCTCGGGCGCGGTGGAACTGTTGTTCGCTGTCGACTCGGTGAACGGGTCGGGGCCTGCCTTGCTCGCGGACTGGAGGAAGACCTCACTGCCGGTGTTCTTGCTGCCGCCGCCGTTGTTGTTGGTGGTGAAGACGAGCCCCAGGATCACCGCGGCGGCCACGACACCGGTGAGGAGCGCGACGCGGGGCGCCGACTTCCACCAGGGAAGTCCGGACCCCTTCCCCGGCTCCCCCGGCCCGGACGGACCACCACCGGACCCGGAGGGTCCACCCGTACCGCCCGATCCGCTCCCCGCTCCGCTGTCACCGGCGCCCGAGGCACCGCTGGGCGGCTCCGAGGGCGAACGGCCGATCGGCTGGGTCGGGGTGGGTTCGGACCGGCCCGGCTGCGACGGACCCGACAGCGGGCCCGAAGGCGGTCCGGTGGGGCGGCCGGAAGTCGGCGGTTCGACACTCACGAGCTCTTCTTCCAGGCGTAGGGATCCTGCGGCACCTGAAACGCTTTGTGCCACTTTCTTCCGCAACGAACCTATTGTGTGCTCCGGTCCCGTACTGCCCGCAAGCTGACGCGGTCGGCCCACCCGAGGGGCGGACCTCGTCGGCGCTGCTTAGCGTGGCAGCGTGAGCCCCCAGACACCGTCCGACCAGGCAGTTGCCCGCAGCGGTGAGCGGACGGCCGCCCGCCACGGCTGGGTCCAGGCCCTGGTGGCGGTGCTGGCCGGGCTGATCGTCATGGTCGTGGTCGCCGCACTCGGGCTGTGGGCCTCGGGCGCCATGGATCTCCCCGACAACGCGTTCCCGCGGGTCGTCGCGGCCACGGTGGTGACGGCGGTCGGCGGCACCATCGAGTTCGCGGGCGACGCCGGAGTCATCGCCGACACCCAGGCGGGTCTGACGGTGACTCCGCTCTCGGTCACGCTGGCCGGAGCCCTGGTGATCGCGGCCGGCTTCCTGCGTCCGCTGCGGCACCGTGCCGTCGCCGGCGCTCCCGAACTGGCCGGGTGGGCCGCCCGGATCGCCGTCCTGTGGGTGCTGGCCCTGGTCGGACTCGGGCTCTTCGCCCGACAGAACTTCACGGTCTCCCTCGGGAACGGGACGATCGGCGACATCGGCGACCTGTTCGGTGTCACGCCCAAGGTGGGCTTCAAGACCGATATGACACCGACGCTGGTCTTCGGAGTGCTGTGGCTGGCGGGCGTGTTCGTCCTCGCCCTGCTGGTCTCGCGCGGGGCACCGCTCCCCGCGCGGCTGCTGCGCTTCCAGGAGTCGGTGCGTCCGGCCGCGTACGCCATGGTCGCGCTGTTGCTCGTGTGCGTCGCCCTGGGCCTGGTCATCGCGCTGGTGGTGGCGGCGACGCGTGGGCACGTCCCCGAGACGTTCGCCGTGATCCTCCTCGGACTCCCGAACCTTGTCTGGCTCACCTTCACCATCGGGCTGGGCGCCACCTGGAACGGGCGCGTGGACGGGCCCTTCGGGCTGCCGATGCCACATCTGCTCGACGAGGTGCTGCGCACCCCGGACGTCTCCACGCTCAACCTCCACACCCTCGCCGAGCACGACGGCAGGGTGTGGTGGCTGGTGGCCATCGACGCGGTGCTGGTGCTCGCGGCCGCGTTCCTGATGGCGGCCCGTTCACCGGCCCGGATGCGGGCCTGGCAGCACGCCGTGCACATGGCGGTCGCGCTCGCGCTCACCGTGCTGATGATCTGTCTGATCGGCCGGATCTCGGCGCACTACGGCCTGTCGATCCTCGGCATCGGCGACGTCGGCGGGGGCCTGAAGGGGGAACTCTTCCTGAAGCCCGAGCTGTGGACCGCGCTCGGGTTCGCCGTGCTGTGGGGGCTGGTCACCGGGTTCCTCGGCGGTCTGCTGGCGAAGGGCGTCCACCGCAAGGGCGAGGTCGATACCGCCGCGCCCGACCGGCGTTGACGTCGCGTCAGCCGAGCGAGGCCGCTAAGCCCGGAAGACCGGCCGGGCCCAGCTCGGCGGCTCCGGTGGCGGGCCGGGAGGTCCGGCCTCCGGTGACGGGCCGGGAGCTTCGGGCGCTTCCACGGCTTCGGCCTTCGGCTGAGTCGTCGTCCCGCCCACGACGGTGGGGCTGCGCGTCGCGGCCCGCAGCGCGTTCACGAAGGCGAGGCAGGAGTCGTACCGGTCGTCGGGGCACTTCGCGAGCGCCTTCTCCATGACCTCGTCGACGCCGGCGGCGAGGTCGGGGCGCTTCACGGTCAGCGCCGGCGGCTGGTCGTACTGGTGCGCCCACAGCAGCGCCATGGGGTCCTCGCGCTGGAAGGGCGTCCTCCCGGCCAGGGTCTCGTAGACGACGACGGCGAGGCTGTAGACGTCGCACCGGCCGTCCACGGGCTTCCCTGAGATCTGCTCCGGCGCCACGTACTCGAGCGTGCCGACGAACTGGCCCTGGCTGGTGAACCCGGTCATGGCCAGCGACTTCTTCGTCAGGCCGAAGTCCGTGAGGTAGACGTGCTCGGGGTGGTCGCTGTCGGTGCCCTCGGACACCAGGATGTTGCCGGGTTTCACATCCCGGTGCACCAGGCCGTGGTCGTGGGCCGCGTCGAGGGCCGACGCGACCTGGACGGCGATCCGGACGGCCACCGCGAGCGGCAGCGGCCCCTCACTGGCGAGCAGACGGCTCAGGTCGCGCCCGGGGACGCACCGCATGGCGATGTACAGGATGCCGTCCGCCTCGCCCGCCTCGAAGATCGGGACGATGTTCGGGTGTTCGATCGCGGCGGCCACCCGTGACTCGTGAGTGAAGCGCGCCCGGAAGGTGTCGTTGCTGGCGAGGTCCGGCGCGAGCAGCTTGAGGGCGACGACGCGGTCCAGGCGGAGGTCCTTGGCCCGGTAGACGACGGCCATCCCGCCGCGGCCGATCTCCCCCTCGATCCGGTAGTCCGCGATCTGCCGTCCGATCAGCTCGGACGGACTCCCCGAGAACACGCTGGTCTCGTGCCGCGCGCCTTCCATCAGCCACCCCCCGGGTCATGCCGCGCGCCGCCCATCAGGCGCCCCTCCGGTCGTCCTCGTCGGACGCCACGACGCGGGTGGGTTCACGGCCGTCCGGAGGGGCTTCGCGTACGGCCCTGGTCCGCTCCGGGGCCTTGTGCGCCTGCTCCGGTTCCACGAGCGCCGGATCCCTCTCGGCCGCGAACATGCTCAGCCGCGTGCCGTCGCAGTACACCCATCGCTCATGCTCGCCGTCGTACAGCCACAGGGACTCCCCGTCGACGACCACCCCGATCCGCTGCCCCTGCGTACGGCCGCGGAAGGACTCCCCGTCGAGCTGTCCGGCCGCGAGTTCCTCGGCGGCGCTGCGGTAGCGGGCGAGGGCCTCCTCGACACGGGCGAGCAGCGGGCGCGGGTCGGCCGTGCGGGCGATGGGGCTGGTCGCGGCGGGCGGTGCCTGCGGTACGGGGACCAGGAGGCGGCCGTCGACCCAGGCCGACCAGCCGTTGGCGCAGATGACCCGGCCCCAGTCCCCGCGCCGGTCGACGAGCTGGACCGGCAGCAGGGCGTCCAGCGGCACGGTGCGCCGGGACGGGTCCGGGCTCTCCCAGGCGGGCAGGCCGTCCTGGGGGACGACATGCGTGGGGCGGAAGCCGGGGGTCGTCATCGGCGCCTACTTCCGCATGACCGCGGGTTCGTGGCGCCGCAACAGGCGGGCCACCGCGAATCCGAAGACGACGGAGAGGACGACCAGCATCCCCACGTTGAACAGCCAGACGCCGGTCAAGTGCCGAAACAGCGGGTCGACGGTCAGGGGCCCAGGGAAGATCCGGGCAAGGCCTACGGTCCCCGCCATGGCGCCCAGGCCCCAGCGCGCGGGGACGAGCCAGGCCAGTTGCTCGATGCCGGGCACCCCGTGCAGCTTCAACAGCGCACCGCTGAAAACCACCTGGACGATGGCGAGCAGCACCAGCAGCGGCATGGTGACCTCCTCCTTGGTCACCACGGCGGAGACGACGAGGCCGAGCATCATTGCGGCGAAGGCGAGCAGGGCCACGGAGAGCGTCATCTCGAGGAGCGGCGGCATGAGGACCCCTTTGCCGCCCGGCGCGTTGAGGTCGACGCCGAACAGGGCGACCAGGGTCAGGACGACGGCCTGGAGCACGGTGATGGTGCCGAGGACCACGACCTTCGACATCAGGTACGCCGATCGGGACAGGCCGACCGCGCGCTCCCGCTGGTAGATGACCCGCTCCTTCACCAGTTCGCGCACGGCGTTGGCCGCCCCCGTCAGGACTGCGCCGATGCACAGGATGAGCAGCACGTTCATCGCCGTCTCCACCGTCAGTGCGCTGCCGGCCACCGCGTGGGCCATCGCGCCCATCACGCAGGGCAGGCCGACCATGACGGCGAGGAAGGTCCGGTCGGCGCTGAGCACGGCCGCGTACCGTCGCACCAGGGTGCCGAGCTGGGATCCCCAGCTCTGGGCCTTGGGCGGCGGTCCGACGACGGCGCCCGGGGCGGCCTCCGGCAGATGCGGCTGTGAGCTGGAGTTGTCGATGTACTCCTGGTGGAACGGCGACTCCCCGTACTCCCCCGCCCAGTCCCGGTCCTGGTCCCGCTCGAAGGCCTCGAACGCCTCGGGCCAGTGCCGGTAGCCGAAGAAGGCGAGAGCGTCGTCGGGCGGCCCGTAGTAGGCGACCTTGCCGCCGGGCGCGAGCACCAGGAGCCGGTCGCAGACCTCGAGGCTGAGCACGCTGTGGGTGACGACGATGACCGTACGGCCGTCGTCGGCGAGACCACGCAGCATCTGCATCACCGAGCGGTCCATGCCTGGGTCGAGACCCGAGGTGGGCTCGTCGAGGAACAGCAGCGACGGCTTGGTCAGCAGCTCCAGGGCCACGCTGACCCGCTTGCGCTGGCCGCCGGACAGGCTGTGCACGGGCTGGTCGACACGCTGCTCCAGACCCAGCTGGCCGATCACCTCGTCGACCCGCGCACGGCGCTCCGCCTTCGCGGTGTCCTGCGGAAAGCGCAGCTCAGCGGCGTAGGTGAGGGCCCGGCGCACGGTGAGCTGCGCGTGCAGGATGTCGTCCTGCGGGACCAGACCGATGCGCTGGCGCAGCTCGGCGTAGTCGCGGTAGAGGTCGCGGCCGTCGTACAGGACGGTGCCGCGGTTGGCGGGGCGCTGCCCGGTCAGGGCGTTGAGGAGCGTGGACTTTCCGGCGCCGCTCGGGCCCACGACGGCGAGCAGGGATTTCTCGCCGACGGGAAAGGACACCTGGTCGAGGAGCGTCTTGCGGCCCCGGTCGACCTCGACGGTGATGTCCTGGACATCCAGGGAGACCTCGCCCGTGTCGACGTACTCCTGCAGCTGGTCGCCGACGAGGCAGAACGCGGAGTGGCCGATACCGACGATGTCACCCGGTGTGACGGGGGCGTGCGCGACGGGGCTGCCGTTGAGGAACGTGCCGTTGTGACTGCCGAGGTCGACGATCTCGTACGTCCCGTCCGGGTGGGCGCGCAGCTCCGCGTGCCGTCGGGAGACCACCAGCTCGTCGATGACCAGGTCGTTGTCGGCGCCGCGGCCGATGTGGATGGTGCGCTCCGGGAGCGGCCGAACGGTGCTCGGCTGCCGGAAGGTGCCCGTGGCGGCCGGTACGGAGACGCTCGTGGGGCGCTCCGAGGCCGGTGGCGGGCGGTCGAGGAGAACGGCGCGGGGGCCGTCTGCGGGGCTGCCGAAGCGGATGACGCTGCCCGGTCCGACGCCCCACTCGTGGACGCGCCGCCCGTCGGCGTACGTACCGTTCGTGCTGTTCTCGTCCTCGAGCGTCCAGTGGTCGGCCTCGGGCCGCAGCACCGCGTGGTGCCACGAGACCCGGACGTCGTCGATGACGACGTCGCTCAAGGGGTCGCGCCCCACGTGATAGTCGCGGCTCGGACTCATCACCGTGGAGCCCGTCTCGGTCTCGAGGACGAGTTCAGGCGCAGTCGGCGCGACCGGCCGCTCTCCCATGCCAGAATTCTAGCTATTCGCCCACATGTGCGCCTGATCAGCGCACCCGAGGCGAGCCCTGATCAGCGCACCTGGGGCAAAACCCTTGTGAGTACGACGCGGGCGAAACAGAAAGCGATCAGACGGCTGTCAGGCGGCTTTCAGGCGGCGGAAATGCCCAGCACGGCGGCGGTCCGCTGCATGCGCAGGGCGTCCACGGATTCGGCGAGCAGTTCGTATTCGGTGGTGTCGTCACTGGTGGCGATGCGGACGAGTTTTCCCGCGGCTAATTCCTCGGCGACCAGTTCCTGTTGGTCCGAGTCGCCGCACCAGGCGCGGAGCATGCTCGGCACGTCCGGGACGGTGGCCGCCACCGGCGCGATCGAGTTCGGCGGGAAAGTGGGGTCCTCGGGCTGTGGATCGAGCCGCTCGGCCATCCACGCGGCGCGGTCCCGCATCCACCACAGGGCCAATGCCAGGGTCGGCGCGCGATACGTCCCCAGGGGTACGCCGATGCGCTGACCGCCGCATATTCCGTACGCGGTGACATGGCACAGGAATTCGTCGTGCACGATCGCTCCCCCATCGGCGTCGCTCGCTGCCGGTCCGGCCTCGCTTTCCCTGCGGCTCAGTGGTTGTGCACGATGGTGCTGTCCCCGGGCGTGGCTGAGTCGCCCTAGAATTGAGTATCGCCACTCCTGACACTCTGTCACCATGCCATTCCAGCCAGTCTCTTGGCATATTCACAGCTTGGTTTGGCTGAAACGGCACAGGCGGCGCCGACGCCCCCACGCTCGGGGCATTACCCGCGGGGTAATCGACGCCCCGATCGCCGCCCGGCAAGGTGGTCGTACCGGATCCCAACGGGGCACGAAACGTGGGGATGCGGACCCTGACCAGCAGGTACGACCTCGATGGAGGCTGATTCACCATGTCCGCGAGCAACGACCGTTACGAGACCGCCGTCGCCCGATACTTCGAGGCCTGGAACGCGGGCGGGCAGGACGCGCTGGCGAAGGCGGTCGCCGCCGCCTGGACCGCGGACGGCAGCTACACCGACCCGCTGGCCGACGTCCGCGGGCCCGAGCAGATCGCGGCCCTGATCGCGGCGGCACAGGAGCAGTTCCCGGGGTTCGCGTTCCGGCTCCTGGGCGCGGTCGACGGACACCACGACGTCGCCCGCTTCGGCTGGGAACTGGTGAGCGAGGCTGACGGCTCGGCGCCCGTCGCCGGATTCGACGTGATCACCCTGGACGGCGAGGACCGCATCCGGAGCGTCCACGGCTTCCTGGACCGCGTTCCGGCCTAGCCCGCGATGCGGCGAGGGGCCGGCACGGAGGTCTCCGCCTCCCGCAGCGCCCGCCGGGCCGGACTCGTACGCCAGTCGAGCAGGGGGCCGGCCACCAGCGTGTGGTGCGCCACCGGCCCCCTGCTCGACGGATTGCCCTACGCCGTCGCCCCGGAGGCGGCCGACCGGCTGTCGGAGCTCAGCGAGCCCCGCCCTGCCCGGCCGCCGGGCGTCACGGCTCGATGATCGCGTCGATCCGGGCGAGCTCGTCCGGATCGAAGTCCAGGTTCCCGATCGCCGCGACGCTGTCCTCCAGTTGCCGCGGGCTGCTCGCGCCGATCAGCGCGGAGGTCAGCCGCCCGCCGCGCAGCACCCAGGCCAGCGCCAGCTGAGCCAGGGACTGGCCGCGCGACTTCGCGATCTCGTCGAGGGCGCGCAGCCGTCGTACGAGATCCTCGGTGACCGTGTCCGCGCTCAGGAACGGGCTGTCGCTCGCGGCGCGCGAACCCTCCGGGATGCCGTCGAGGTAACGGCCGGTGAGCAGGCCCTGCTCCAGCGGGGAGTAGGCGATGGAGCCGACCCGCAGCTCGTCCAGCGTGTCCAGGAGCCCCTCCTCCTCAGGGCGGCGGTCGAGCATCGAGTAGCGCGGCTGGTGGATCAGCAGCGGGGTGCCCAGCTCGGCCAGGATGCGGGCGGCTTCGCGGGTCTCCTCGGGCGAGTAGTTGGAGACGCCGACGTACAGCGCCTTGCCCTGCTGGACCGCCGAGTGCAGGGCGCCCATCGTCTCCTCGAACGGAGTCTCCGGGTCGGGGCGGTGCGAGTAGAAGATGTCCACGTAGTCCAGACCCATCCGGGCCAGGCTCTGGTCGAGCGAGGACAGCAGGTACTTGCGTGAGCCCCATTCGCCGTACGGGCCCGGCCACATCAGATATCCGGCCTTGGTCGAGATGACCAGCTCGTCGCGGTAGGGCGCGAAGTCGGCCTTCAGTGCGTCGCCGAGGGCCGACTCGGCGGCGCCGGGCGGCGGCCCGTAGTTGTTCGCCAGGTCGAAGTGGGTGACTCCGAGGTCGAAGGCGCGGCGCAGGATCGCGCGCTGGGTCTCCACCGGCCGGTCGGGGCCGAAGTTGTGCCACAGGCCGAGCGACAGCGCGGGGAGCTTCAGGCCGCTGCGTCCGGTGCGTCGGTAGGGCATGTCCGCGTAACGGTCGGGGTGTGCGGTGTACAACGCGTACTCCTGGAAGGCCGGGAAGACAGGCAACGAGAGAACAGGTACCGAGAAGACAGGTACCGAGAAAGCAGGTCTCCACTCTCGCGCGCACCCGGGGCAACGGTCCAACGGGAGAATCGGATGGGATTCAGCGATGGCGGTTCTCAATCGGCGACTACGCTGTCCGCTCATGGAACTGCGCCACCTCCAGCACTTCGTCGCCGTCGCCGAGGACCAGCACTTCACCCGGGCCGCCGAGCGGTTGCTGGTGTCCCAGTCGGGCCTCTCGGCCTCGATCCGTGCGCTGGAGCGGGAGCTGCAGACCCCGCTGTTCGTGCGGACGACCCGCCGGGTGACACTCACGGAGGCCGGGCGGGCGCTGCTGGGCGAGGCGGTGCGGATCCTGGCGCAGGTGCGGTCGGCCCATGAGGCGGTGGCGGCCGTGCAGGGCGTGCTGCGCGGCACGCTGGCGCTGGGTACCGAGCAGTGCATCGCGGGTGTGCATGTGGCGGGGCTGCTCGCCGCTTTCCGGCGGCGTCACCCGGATGTGGAGGTCCGGCTGCGGCAGGCGGGGTCGGGCGAGCTGGCGGAGGAGGTCGCCGCCGGACGCCTGGACCTGGCCTTCGCCTATCGCACGCAGGCGGACACCGACCAGCTGCGGTCCGTGTCGCTGGCCAGCGAGCCGATGACCGTGCTGTGCCACCCGTCCCACCGGCTCGCCACGGCGGGCGTCGCGTTCACGCCGGAGGATCTGAGCGGCGAGACCTTCGTGGACTTCCACCCGGACTGGGGGCCGCGGCGCACCACCGACGCGGCCTTCGCGGCGGCGGGTGTGCGGCGGACGGTCTCGCTGGAGGTGAACGACGTGCACAGCCTCCTCGACCTGATCGACGAGAACCTCGGTATCGCCGTCGTACCGCGCCACTTCCGCCACAAGCGCGAGGGCCTCACCGCCCTCCCCCTCAAGGGCACCGGCGAGGCGGTGTACGAGACCGTCGCCATGCTGCCGCCGCCGGAGGCCACCAGTCCGGCGGCGCGGGCACTGATGGCGCTCCTCGACACCTCCGAAGAGGGGGTCTGACACCACCCCCAGAGGGGCTCCAGCACTCCTGACCGGGCCGTCGGTCCGCCGCAGACTCGTGGATGTCCAGCACGAGAACTGCGAGGCAGGAGTACGGAGATGACGGATCACACACGGCGCACGGTACTGCGGGGCGCGGCGGTCACGGCGGCCGCGGGGCTCGTCGGTGGCGTGAGCGGCCGGGCGGCGGCGGCCGGGGTCCGCGCACAGGACACGCGCCAATTCCCTTTCCTGGAGGGCGCGTTCAAGCCCGTCAGCGAGGAGCTGACGGCATTCGATCTGCCGGTCACCGGACGGATCCCCCGTGAGCTGAACGGCCGCTTCCTCCGAAACGGCCCCAACGTCCTGGGACTTGAGGACCCGCGCGCCCACCACTGGATGCTCGGCGACGGCATGGTGCACGGCGTGCGGCTGCGCGAGGGCCGCGCCGAGTGGTATCGCAACCGCTGGGTCCGCTCGGCCTCCGTGGCCAAGAAGCTCGGCGAGCCCTACCCCGGGCCCGTCCCGCCGGACGACTTCCCCTGCAACACCCATGTGATCGGGTACAAGGGACGGATCCTGGCGCTCCAGGAGAGCGGGCCGCTGCCGTACGAACTCGACCACGAGCTCAACACGGTCGGTACGTACGACTTCCGCGGCACCCTCAAGGGGGCCTTCACCGCGCACACCAAGTTCGACGCGGCGGCCGGCGAGCTGCACGCGATCGCCTACTACCCGGCATGGGACCACGTCCGGCACCAGGTCATCGATCACACGGGCCGGCTCGTGCGGACCACGAGGATCCCGGTGGCGGACGCGCCGATGATGCACGACTTCGCGCTCACCGAGAAGTACGTCGTGATCTTCGACCTGCCCATCACCTTCGACCCCGCGGGGGCCGAGCGGGGCGACATCGTGCCGTACGTCTGGAACGAGAAGCACCCGACGCGGGTCGGCCTGCTGCCGCGTGCCGGTGGCGAGGTCCGCTGGTTCGAGGTCGATCCGGTCTACTACTCGCACACCCTGAACGCGTACGACGAAGGCTCGTCCGTGGTCGTCGACATGACGACCTACCCGGCCCCCTTCTATGTCGCCGGCCGCGGCTCCGACGGGCCCTACGGGGCGGGCACCGCCTCGCTCCAGCGGTGGACGATCGACGTGGCGCACGGCCGCGTACGCACCAGGACGATCGACGACCGCCCGCAGGAGTTCCCGCGTATACGCGAGGAGCTGGTGTCCCGGCGGCACCGGTACGCCTACACGGCGGCCGCCGCCGACATGACGCTGGCGTATCTGACGCCCGACGGGAACCCGCCCGACCGCGCCTTCAGCAACGCGCTGATCAAGCACGACCTGTGCCGCGGGACCACGCAGGTCCACCGGCTGCCGCAGGACGCCGCCGCGGGGGAAGCCGTCTTCGTGCCGTCGCAGGGGGCGCGGGCCGAGGACGACGGCTATGCGATCGCGTACGTCCACAACCCCGACCGCGGGGCCGCCGACCTGGTGATCCTGGCCGCCCAGGACTTCACCGGCGAGCCGGTCGCCCGGATCCATCTGCCGGGCCGGGTGCCGCTCGGCTTCCACGGAAGCTGGATTCCGGACGCGTGAGGGAGCGCCATGCGCGATGGTGGACGCATGCATGCAAAGGACATCCTCATCGACGCGTTCAGCCGCATCCAGGAAGAAGTCCATGCCGCCGTCGAGGGTCTGGCCCCGGACCGGCTCAACGCCGCTCCCGCCGAAGGCACCAACCCCATCTCATGGCTGATCTGGCATCTCACCCGGATCCAGGACGACCATGTCGCCGACGCCGCCGGGCTCGACCAGGTCTGGCCGGCCCAGGGCTGGGAGAAGCGCTTCGGGCTCGATCTGCCCCGCCGCGACACGGGGTACGGCCACAGCCCCGCGAAGGTCGCCAAGGTGCGGGTCCACTCCGGTGAGCTGCTGACCGGGTACTACGACGCCGTGCACGAGCAGACGCTGGGGTTCGTGCGCGGGCTGACCGCCAAGGACTTCGAGCGCATCGTGGACGAGCGCTGGGATCCCCCGGTCAGCCTGGGCGTACGGCTGGTCAGCGTCCTGTCCGACGATCTGCAGCACGTCGGACAGGCCGCCTATGTGCGGGGGCTGCTTCAGAGGGCGTAGCCGGGAAGCACGACGTCCTCAATGAGGGCGTTGCGCTCGTCGAACGGGATGAACGCGCTCTTGATCGCGTTGACCGTGACCGTGCGCAGGTCCTCGACGCTCCAGCCCGCCTCCTCGACCAGCAGCGACATCTCGCGGGTCATCGTCGTGCCCGACACCAGACGGTTGTCGGTGTTGAGGGTGACGCGGAAACCCAGGTCGCGCAGGGCGGTGATGGGGTGCTCGGCGATGGAGGTGGCCGCGCCCGTCTGGAGGTTGGACGTGGGGCACATCTCCAGGGCGATACGGCGGTCGCGCACCCAGCCCGCGAGGCGGCCGAGCTTGCCGTCGACGATGTCCTCGGTGATGCGCACGCCGTGGCCGATGCGCTGGGCGCCGCAGACCTGAAGGGCCTGGTGGATGCTCGGCAGGCCGTGCGCCTCACCGGCGTGGATGGTGAACGGGACGCTCTCGCCGCGCAGGTGCTCGAAGGCGGCCAGGTGGTCGGCGGGCGGGAAGCCGTCCTCGGCCCCGGCGATGTCGAAGCCGACGACACCGGCGTCCCGGAAGGCGACGGCCAGGTCGGCCGCCTCGCGAACCCGGTCGAACATGCGCATGCCGCACAGCAGGGTGCCGACGCGGACCGGGGTGCCCGCGGCCGCAGCCTTCGCCATACCGGCGGCGAGGCCCTCCTGGACTGTCTCGACGACCTCGCTCATCGTGAGCCCGCCCTGCGTGTTCAGCTCGGGCGCGTAGCGGACCTCGCCGTAGACGACGCCGTCCTCGGCGAGGTCGAGGACGTACTCCTCGGCGGTGCGCAGCAGGCCCTCGCGGGTCTGCATCACGGCGAGGGTGTGCTCGAAGGTGGCTATGTAGCGCACCAGGTCACCGGAGTTGGCGGCCTCGTAGTACCAGTCGGCCAGCGCCTGCGGGTCGGTGGTGGGCAGGGTGTGGCCGACCGTCTCCGCGAGCTCCACGAGGGTGGTGGGGCGCAGACCGCCGTCGAGGTGGTCGTGCAGCACGGCCTTGGGGAGGCGGCGGATGGTGTCGATGTCGATGCGGGGCGCGGTCATGCGTGTCTTTCCTCGGCGGGTTGTTTCCGGGCGGTGGAGGTCTGGCTACTGGGCGGGCTGCAGCAGGTCCCAGCGGTTTCCGTACAGGTCCTGGAAGACGACGACCGAGCCGTACGGCTCATGGCGCGGCTCCTCCAGGAAGGTCACGCCCGCAGCGCGCATCCGTGCGTGGTCGCGGGCGAAGTCGTCGGTGTGCAGGAAGAAGCCCACGCGCCCGCCGGTCTGATCACCGACCCGGCCGCGCTGCGCCTCGTCCTTGGCCCGGGCCAGCAGCAGGCCGCTGCCGCTGCCCTCCGTGCCCGGCTCGACGACGACCCAGCGGGAGCCGTCGGGACGCGGCGTGTCCTCGACAAGGCGGAATCCGAGGGCTTCGGTGTAGTGGCGGATCGCCTCGTCGTAGTCGTCGACGACGAGGGTGACCAGGGCGATGCGTCTCATCGGAACCTCTCCAGGGTTATACGTAACACGTAGGGTACGGCATCCCGCGGAGTGGTCCGCTTGCGGCGGAGGCGCCGACGCCGGAGCCCATCCGTTCAGCCGCACCGGGAACGATCTCGGCGCCACCCTCGTCTACAGTTTTGTAGACCGACTACAGAACTGTAGTCATCGCGGACGCGGTCTCCTGTGCGCCCGCGCGCCCAGCGTGAAAGGGGGACCCTGCCGTGAAGCGCGAGGACGCCACGGATCTCGCCGGTTCGACGGCGGTGGGGAGCACGATCGCGTTCGTGCTGCTGACACTGATCCTGACCGGCCGGGACGGCGACCCTCTGTTCGGAGACCAGGACCTCACCTCCTGGTCGGTGGGACACCGCCCGGATGTGGCGCTCGCCGTGGCGCGCGGGGTGACCTACACCGGCACGGGGATCGTTCCGTACGTCCTGGTCGCCCTGGCTGGCCTCATTCTCGGTCGTACGGCGCGTCAGCGCGTCCTCGCCGTCATCGGCTGCCTCGGCTGTCTGGCCGCCGCACAAGCCGTGCGGTACGGCGTGATGTCCCTGGTCGCCCGCCCCCGCCCCGCCACGGCGGACTGGGCCACGCACGCCTCCGGCTGGTCCTTCCCCTCGGGCCACACCACCACGTCCGCCGTCGCCGGCGGACTGCTCATTCTCGCGGTGCTCGCGCGAGCTGCGTACGGCAGGAAGTCGCTCGTCCTGGTCATCGGCTGCTGGGCCGCACTGGTCGGACTGTCCCGTGTCTACCTGGGAGTTCACTGGTTCTCCGACGTCCTGGGCGGCTGGCTGTTCAGCCTCTGCTGGCTGAGTCTGTGCACATACGTCTTCGCACGGTTCATTCCCCGTGCCTGGTCCGCGATATCGGCGCCCCGTCTCCGCCCAGGTCCCACGACGGAAGAGCGCCGCCATGAATCGCACGCCCAGCGGAAATTCCCCCCTCACTCTGCTCCGTAGCCATCTCGGATGGGCCGCCGGCGCGTCCTACCTCGCCGCCACGACGGTGCCGGCCCCGGGTCTGTGGCTGCGCCACCCGCACACGATCGGCGCGTCCGGAATCCTTGGAATCCCCTTCCAGACGCCGCATTTCCTGCTGTCTTTCGTCCTGTTCACCGCGGGTCTCCAAGTGCCCCTGCACGAGCTGCGGACGGTACTCGGCCGCCCCACCGCGCTGCTGACCGGGCTCACCCTCCATCTGGTCGCACCGCTGCTGATCATTCCGGGGGTCGCGTTCGCGCTGCGGCAGTCCCCCGACAGTGACGGGGGCAGCGGTCTGGTCGCGGCGATGATCCTGATCGTCGCCATGCCCGTGGCGGCCGGAGCCACCGTGTGGACCAGCAAGGGGGACGGCGACCAGCCGACGACGGTCGGCCTCGTGCTGGCGTCCACTCTTGTCAGTCCCCTGACGATCCCGGTCACCATGACGGCTCTGTGCCCGCTGCTGAGCGGCGAGTACGCGGCGACACTGGCCGGAACGGCACAGACAGCGGGAAACAGCTTCGCGCTCACGGGGGTCCTGTTGCCCTGCGGCGCCGGAATCCTGTGCCGGCTCGCGCTGCCCCACCGGCTCATGGACCGTCTGCTCGGCGCGGCGGTCCCCGCGGCGATGCTCGGCTCGCTGCTGCTGACGTACATCAATGCCAGCGGTGTCCTCGGCCCCTTCGTCAGCCATCCCGAACCGGTGCTGTTCGTGGCCGCGCTGGCCGTCGCCGCCACGGTGTGCGGGCTGTCGTTCACTCTGGGCCGGATCACCGCCCGGGTGCTGCGTCTCGACGCGCCCGCCGGTGCCTCCGTCACGCTGGCCTGCGGGATGAACAACAGCAGCGCCAGCGCGGTCCTCATCACGACGACGCTGCCCGACCGGCCGCATGTGCTGCTGCCGGTCCTCGCCTACAGCCTGCTGCAGAAGGTGGCGGCGGGCGTGGTCGTGCGGGCCGGGCAGGGGCGCCGTACGCGCGCATGACATCGTGGAGATCGACTCGGGGCCGGCCCGCCGCGCCCCACCTGACGCTGCCTCCACAGGAGTTGACTGACAATGTCCGAGCTGCCGAAGTCGACCGGAGCCCCCGCCCATCAGAACGTGACGTTTCCCAGCGCCGGGGGCACCGCGCACGGCTATCTGGCGCTGCCGCCTTCCGGGCAGGGCCCCGGAGTGATCGTCATCCAGGAGTGGTGGGGCCTGACCGACCACATCGCCAATGTGGCGGACCGGCTCGCGGCGGAGGGCTTCGTGGCCCTCGCGCCCGACCTGTACGGCGGCAATGTGGCGCACGACAGCGGCGAGGCCTTCCGCATGATGAAGGAACTGCCGGTGGCGCGCGGTGTCGAGCTGCTCTCCGGTGCGGTCGACCATCTGCTGGCTCTGCCCGAGGTCACCTCGGACACGGTGGCATCGGTCGGCTTCTGCATGGGCGGCGGCTTCGTCGTCTACCAGGCCGCGGCCGACCCGCGGGTCAGCGCGGCGGTCCCGTTCTACGGCGTGATCCAGGGCGAGCTGCCCGACTTCTCCGGCCTGAAGGCGCAGATCCTCGGTCACTACGGCGAGCTCGACACGAGTATTCCGAAGGAGAACCTGGAGCAGCTGAGCGAGGCGATCCAGCAGCAGTCCGGCATCGCCCCGGACCTCCGCCTCTACCCCGCCCAGCACGCCTTCTTCAATGACGGCCGCCCGGCGGTGTACGAACCCGAGTCGGCCGCGCGGGCCTGGGAGAGCACGGTGGCCTTCCTGCACGAGCAGTTGGGCTGACTGCGTCGTCGGCCGGCCGCCCTCCCCACGAGATCCGTCGGGGGCGGGTGGCGGCCGTACCGTCTGCTGAGCGGCTGGACCGTCGATCGCTCCGGAACGTTCCCGGATTCCTCTCAAGGACTGGTCGTACCGGCTTGCTCTCGTGCTGCGTCGAGGCTCGTCAGCAGCGCATCGAGGTCGTCTCCATGGCTGTCGGAGCCGGCGATCACCTCGGCGACGTGACGTCGCACGTTTCCCTTGCAGTCGAGCAGGCTGCTGTCAGAAACCAGGTCGGCGTAGCGGACCAGAATCTGTGCCGCTTCAGGGGGCGACATGAAGGCCACTGTCCCGGCGCTGTGGAACGGGCGGGTCTGGCCTTCGCGGTAGGCGATCTCCGCCCGGTAGATCCTCGTGCGCCCCTGCTCCTTCTCGTAGCCGTCCTCCTTGTCCGGCTCGCCCAGGGTGAACCGGACCGCTTCGGCTTTCCCTGGCGGAATCTGGAAGGACCTGCTGAGAAGTGTGTCGGCCCCGGCCCTGTCCGAGCCCTTTGCGCTGTCCGAGCCCTTGGACTTGTCCGGGCCCGTATCAGGCAACACCACGTCGAAGTTGCCGGTGACGGAAACCTCTCCTCCTGTGGGCGGAAGGTCCGGCGAGCAGGGCTCGCGTGCCAGGTAGACGGCCTTCACCGTGATGCGGAAGTCGGTCACCACAGCCACCAAGTCGCCGTTGTTGCGCAGTGTCAGCAGGACACTGACGCCCTTGGTCGTGGTGCGCTTCACCGTGCTGCTCTCGTCGGTCCGCAACGTCGCCGGAATTCCCGACGTCTGCTCCACGGCCAGTGACAGGGACTCAAGCCCTGGCCTGGGCCGTGTGTCGGCCTCCCAGGGGTTGGGCAGCCACCCGAAGACCACGCTGGTGAAGGCCAAGGCAGCGGCACTTCCAAAAGCCACCAGTGCTGTCCTTATGGAAGGGGAACTGCCCGTCTGCCGCTGCCCGTCAGCGGCTTCCGGCTCGTCCGGCGCACCACTCGATTCCCCCATGTGCGCCCCCCTGCGCAAAACACCCGTGACGGCAGTGTGGCGGTCTCCCGGTGAGGTGCACCAGGGCACACCGGGTGAAGGGCACAGGACGGTCCGGACAGGTAGCACGGGCGGGTAGACGGAGGCTAGAAGGCACTACGGTGACGCGGGTGACACCCCGAACTCCGAACGCCGAGGGCCTCATAGCCGATATCCCTGCCCTGGGGACGTATGCCCGTAGAGCTACCCTGCTCCGCCCGACCGCAGGTGACCCGGGGCTGCTCGACAGCTGCGTCGCAGGACCGTTTCTGTGGCCCGCCGACGAAACCTGGCCCGTGTGCCGGGGGCCGCACCTCGTCGAGGTGCGAGAGGGGCTCTCCGAGGCAGAACGGGAAGCTCTGCAACGGATCAACCGGAATATGCGTGCACGCCACGCCGGGAAGCCGGATGCGGCATGGGAGATCAGCAAGGAGGAGGCCGGTCTCCAGTCCCGGATCATGGACGGCGCCGGCGCGCTGGACATGGTCACGTGAGAGCGGATCCGTCGCGTACCGGTCACGTCTAGAAGTTACGTGGAATCACTGGCGAGGCTAGTGGCCTCTCACGGGGACCCACGGACTGGCCGGGACGAAGCCGCGAACTGCTGCGGATCCAGGAACTGCTTGCGACCGGTGAGCCCGCGTTCGTCGTGGTGACCGGTGAGCCGGGCATCGGCAAGTCCCGTCTACTGTCCGCGTTCCCGCCTTGGCACCCGCCGGTGTACCGGTGCTGTCGGGGCGGGCGCACGAGCGGGAGAGCACGATGCCCTGGGCGCTGGTCTCGGACGCGCTGGACGGCGTGGAGGACATCGCCAGCGGTGCGGGGGCCGGGGGCTTCGGCTGGGTCATCGGGGTCGAGTGGCACCAGACGCTCCGCCGGATCCGCTGGAGGCGGGAGACCACAGGCTCCTCAGGGGTCCTTTTGCTGGATGACGTGCACTGGGCCGATGCCGTGTCCGTCGAGTTCGTCGACTACGTGGTTCGGCATCCGATGCCGGGCAGCCTGCTCACCGCGCGCACGGACCGGCTGCCCGCGCTCGTGGAGCAGTCCCTGGGCTGTGCGGCCGTGCTGGTGGCGCGCCTGCCGCTGGGGCCGGTCGATCCGGTGTACCGGCACAACGTGGCCTGGCTGGCCGGGTACCGGCACCCGCGGCACAACGGCTGGCAGCAGTTGGTCGCGGCGTTCCAGGAGGGTTCGCCGAGCGCACGCCGTGCGAGGTCAGCCGAGGTTGTTGCCCCAGAGGGACGTGTCGTCGCTCTTGAGACTGGGAACCCCACCGTAGGTCCCGCCGTCCGCGGTCACCAGCGGTGCGGACAGCTGGTCCTCCAGCACACCGTCGCGGACTTGGACGATCGTGCTGTCGTGGTCGGTCTTGCCGGGCTTGAACGTCTTGCCCTCGATCGCCGCCTTCAGGTAGTAGAGGGCGTACTTGGCGTAGAGGTCAGCGGGCTGGGAGACCGTGGCGTCGATCTTGCCCTCGGCGATGTCCTTGAGCTCCCTGGGGATGCCGTCGTTGGAGACCACGAACACATGCTTCTTGTCCTCCGGGCCGACCAGCAGACCCTGCCGCTTGAGCACCTGCAGGGTGCCGGAGAGCGCGGAGCTGGCCTGTATGTAGACGCCCTTGATATCAGGGTGGGCAGTGAGATCCGTCTGCAGCTTCTGCGCCGCGACCGCCCCGTCCCAGTTGGTCGCCTCCCCGAAGACCTTGATCTTGGGATAGTTCTCCTTCATGCACTCGTTGAACCCCTCGGTGCGGTCCCGGCCATTGATCGAGGCAAGGTCGCCCTGGAGCATGACGACCTTGCCCTCGCCGCCGAGCTTGGTGCCGAGGAACCGGCAGGCTTTCACTCCGTACGCGCGGTTGTCGGCGCGCACCACCATGTAGACGTCGCCGGTGTCGGGACGGGTATCCAGGGTGACCACGGGGATCTTCTGCGCGGCCAGCTGCTGGAGGGTGGGCGCGATCACGGCGGTGTCCTGCGGGGCCATCGCGGCGCCCTTCACCCCGTGGATGATGAAGGTCTGTGCGTTGGCGGCGAGTTTGGCGACGTCGTTCTCCGAGTGGGTGGTCTTCAGCTCTAGGCCGAGCTCCTTGGCGAACCGCGGGGTGTACTTGATGTACGCGTTCCAGAAGTCGGTGTCGGAGCGGGGGTAGTCGACGCCCACCACCGGGGCACCGTCCGCGTCGACCCCCGAGTCGGCACCGGAGCCGCCGCAGGCGCTGAGCGCGGTGACGGCGAGGGCGGTGACGGCGCCGAGGCCGGGATATCTGAGGCATTGGGTCTTCACGGCTGGTTCTCCATGCGGACGGTTTCGTGCGGGAGGTCAGGCGCGGGGCCGGATCCGTAGTCCGTGTATGCCGCCGTCGACGGCGAGATCATTACCTGTGGTGGAACCGGAGAGCGGGCTCGCAAGGTACGCGATGGCGCCGGCGGTGGTGACACGTCGGCCCATCGGCTGGCGGGCGCCCAGGGCTGCGCGTCGGCCTCGGGGTCGGCTGCGCGGTCCAGCAGACGGCCGATCCACGGTGTGTCGGCGGTGCCGGGGTTGGCACAGTTCACTCGGATCCCGGAGTGCACGAGGTCGGCGGCGGTCGCGCGGGTGAGGGAGAGAATCGCGCCCTTCGTCGATGAGTACAGGGCCCGGTCGGGCAGCCATGCAGTCGCGGCGATTGAGCAGGTGTTGACGATCGCCGCGCTCCGGGAGCGGCGCAGATGCGGCAGAGCGGACCGGGACACTCGCACGATGCCGAAGACGTTGACCTCGAAGACCCGGCGCCATTCGTCGTCGGTGTTGCCCCGATGGAGCCCTGGGCGCCGATACCGGCGATGTCGACCAAGATGTCGATGCCGCCGAGCCGCCGTGCGGCCTCCTCGACCGCCGCCCGTACGGCCAAGTCGGCCACGTCGCCCGGTATGCCGGCCAGCGGTGCGGGCACGTCGTCGGGCCTCAGGTCGAGGCAGGCGACACGGGCCCCGCGGGCGGCGAGCAGCCGCGCCGTGGCCAGTCCGATACCTGATGCGCCACCGGTCAGTACTGCCGTCAGCCCGGCATACTCCGACGCGCCCATGCTGTTGCCTCCGTCTTCCAGACTAGGCCGTCGGGGCGGCGATGAGCGGTCAACGATGCCGGGTGGAGTTCGGCGCTGATGCCGGGGCGGTCCGGGCTGAAAGTAGCCGTCGCGGATGCGGGCCGGGCGGCGAAGTTCTCGTGCAGATGGTCGATGTACTCGATCATGCGGTTCTCGGTGCTGCCACGCATGGCCACATAGTTGAACATCGCCGGGTGGTGCACCATCTCGCACAGCCCACGCCCTGTAGGGTGCCAGAAGTCACGCGCCGCCTCTGATCAGGTAATTTGTCGCGCCTGGCGATCACGGCAGGCCGGGACCGCATGGCGTTGCCCGTGTTCTACCTGGTCTTCCTCCGGCTCCTCAGTCTGCTCCTGCCGCTCTCGCGATCGGAGGAGTCCAAGGATCGAACCGCTCACGCTGCGCCACGAAGTCTCGATGCTGCGCCGCCAGCCACGCGGGGCAACACCCCCGGGAGCATCGTGAAGACCATTCTCGTCAGCGTCGGCACCGGCTGTATCGGCCTCCAGACGGCTAGGGAGTTCGTCGCCCGCGGCAACCGTGTCGTCCTCCTCAGCCGCGATCGACGCAAGGGCGCGGAGGCGATCCTTCGGCGACGCGGGCGACCGGGCATCGCTCATCCCGGTCGACCTGTTGACCCACGACGGCGCACGGACGCCGCCCAGAACGTCCTCGCGGTACAAGACCGCTTCGACGCGAACCTGCACTCGACCGGTGTGCTCGCCTTCAAAGAAATGCGCACGGCGGACGGACTCCACCCGTTCTTACTGGGCCGGCCCACCGCGCGGGTGGTGGTGATCGGTGAGGACCTGGGGCGTTCCGGGGCGAGGGTGCCACGGACCTCCGCCACGCTAGGAGCAATATCCGGCGAATCCATGGCATGTCCATGCTTTGACTGACAGCGGTTGCTGTTACGGCCGAACGCGCTCCCTTGATCTCAATGACCCTGCCTCGGTGATGCGGGCCAGGGTCGACGACGGCCAAACCGCCGTCAACGCATTCCCCGTCGGCTCACCGACATCCCCACCCGCAGGCCCCACACGACGGGAGCTCGGCCGCCAACCCGGGAGTGCTGCAACTTCACGCCCGGGACGTGCCGGCGGCCGCGCGGCCGGAGGGCACGGATGTGCTGCAGGTGCTGTGGTGCCCCAGAGATCACAGCGGCCTTCCGGGGCAGTCGGACTACTGGGGACCCGCGGTGGAGATGCGCTACCGCTCGGCCGCGACCGTGTCGGCCGTGCTGAATCCGCCCGTGCCCGACGACATCGGCGGGCGCTGCACGCCACTACTGCGTACTCGATCCGGTCGAGGTGACCGATCTTCCGGACCAGGACGAACTGCCCGCGGAGCTCCTCGCCGCGGCAGAGTCATGGGCAGAGCGGCACGGCGTCGAGTGCCATCGCGGCCTCGCCTGCCATGAAGGGTGGAAGGTCGGAGACTGGCCGAGCCGGCACCTGACCGACCTGGTGCCGGTCAACTGTTCCTGCGGAGCCACGGCACGGCTGTTCCTCACGATGGACAGCGGTGGCGACCCGGGGGCGAACGTGGGCCGGTTCGGTGAGCTCTGTGGCTTCACCTGTCCGGCCCATGCCTCGCATCCCCACCGCCTGAACATCCAGTAGCCGGAGGTGCCGGGCACGAAGCCCTCACAGACATACGTGAACCCGACAGACGTACTTCTGGGAGACATCCTTCCCCCGCACGGGAGTTACCTGACAGTAATCCCCGGTGATTTGACGCGCGGCGCCACTCAACCCCCTTCGCCCACAGGGAGTTCCAGTGCCGCTCTCCTCACTGCCCCCGCGTGTGGAGCGCGTCGAGGCCGGCCATCTCGACGTCCGTGAGCCGCAGCGCGCCGGCGGCGACGTTCTCGGTGAGGTGGTCCGGGTTGCCGGTGCCGGGGATGGCGAGCACGTGCGGGCCCTGCTGGAGCGTCCAGGCGAGGCGGATCTGCGCGGGGGTCGCGCCGTGGGCACGCGCGACGGCGAGCACCTCGTCGTCGGCGGTGTCGCCCGGGCCGAGTGCGCCGCCCTTGCCCGCGATCGCGAAGAACGGCACGAACGCGATGCCCTGTTCACCGCAGGTGCGCACGAGGGCGTCGGTTCCGGGGTCCGGGGAGTCGAGGCCGTACTTGTTCTGCACGCTCACCACCGGCGCGATGGCCAACGCCTCGGCGAGGTGCCGGGGTTCGACATCGGAGACGGCGAGGTGCCGGATCAGCCCCGCGTCGCGCAGTTCGGCCAGCGCGCCGAAATGCTCGGCGATCGAGTCCTGCCGCATACGGCGCAGGTACACCACGTCGAGGTGGTCGCGGCCGAGCTGGCGCAGGTTCTCCTCGACATGGCCGCGCAGGTCCTCGGGCCTGGCCGAGGTGCCCCACTCCCCCGAGTAGTCGCGGAACGGCCCGACCTTGGTGGCGATGACCAGCTCGTCCGCGTACGGGGCGAGCGCGCTGTTGATCAGTTCGTTCGCGGAGCGCAGCGACGAGAAGTAGAAGGCCGCGGTGTCGATGTGGTTGACGCCCAGCTCGATCGCGCGGCGCAGCACGGCGATCGAGCGGTCGCGGTCGCTCGGAGTGCCGTGGTGGAAGGCCGCGCTGCCCGTCAGCCGCATCGCGCCGAACCCGATGCGGTTGACGGTGAGATCTCCAAGGTTCCAGGTGCCCGCGGCTGCCGCGGTGATCTTCTCTGAGGTCATCGCGGCAGTTTCGCACAGGTTTTACGGATACGTGTATGTGTTCAGGGCGCTCACAGCCGCTGCCGGGTCGCCCAGGTCGTAGCGGTCCACGGCGAGGAAGTTGGGCTTCTTGCGGGCAGCCGGCTGACAGAACCGCTGAGCCCGGTCGGCGAGTTTCGTGTTGTCCGTCGTGGCGGTCGAGGTGATCGTGGCGTCGCGGAAGTGGTTCATGACGAAGAGGGGGCGGAAGCCGGTTTCGGTGCGGGTCAGCGGGATGTTCGTGTCGGCGCCGTACCAACGGCTGTAGCAGGACCAGTCGGAGGAGCCGAGGCCCGAGCCCATGGACCAGTAGTTCTCCACGGTCCAGTCACGCTGGTACATCACTCCGAAGCTGTCCCGGGTGAGGCCCGCGGACTCGTCGGAGGAACGGCTGTGGTCCGTGAAGATCAGCAGCCGGTGGCCGGCGGCCAGCAGGTCGGCGAGTTTCGGCCAGCCGTTCTGGCGTACGCCGGTCTGGTCGGGACGGTAGAGGACGTCCGACAGGCCGTTCACGCGGGCGAGTTCGCCGCGCAGGACGCCCGGGTCGACGTAGTCCTCCAGGAAGACGGTGACGAACTGGTCGGGGTGCTGTTTGAGGAAGTCGACCATGCGCTGGAGGTCGACCCAGAGCGCGACCGGCCTGCTGACGAGGGTGCAGCTGTTGTGGCAGAGGATCGCGCCGTCGGAGGTCTGGTGGATGTCGAGCATGAACCCGCGTACACCGTCGGCGAGTTGCTGGTTGATGCCGCGTGTCTGGTTCGGCACCAGGTTCACGAAGGGCGGGGCGAAGCCGCCGTCGACGCCGTTGGCGAAGGCGTTGTGGGCGGTGAGGAACGTGACCTGGTCCAGGGTGCGTTGATCCTGGGAGGGCATGGGTCTGGTCGCGGGTGTGACCGGGGTGAGGTACCAGGCGGCGAGGCTTCCCGCCGAGCCGATGACCAGCTGGGCGGGGTAGTTCGAGCCGGAGGGCTTGGCGGCCACCGTCAAGTACCGGTCCGCGCCCGGGTCCTTGAGGGTGTACTGGTCCGCTCCGGTCGGCGCCAGTTGCCACCCGGCGTCGGCACTCGTACAGGCCACGGTCCTGGCCTGGTCACCGGAGCGGCCCAGACAACTGCCCGCCGTGTCGGTGCTTTCCAGGACGTACGAGGATCCGCTCGCCCGCAGTGTCCACTGCTGGTGGTCCTCGTTGCCCTTGGGGTTGTGCTGGACGACCGCTCCCCCGCTGTCGGACGCGTTCAGTCCTGTGGTCGCGCTCTGGACGTAGTACGCGCCGGCGCCCGGGACTTCGGCGGCCCGGGCGGGCGAGGGAGCGGTGAGGAGGGTGCCCAGTACGGCGGTGGCGGCGAGCAGGGAGCGTGCGGTCGGTCTCATGGTCACGGGGTCCCTTCCTGTGGGGAGTCATGAGCATGCCACGCCAGGGTCCCGCCGGCGCCGATGCGGCCGCCACGCGCCAGTGCGGGCGTCAGCAGTACAGGTTGGCGCCCGCCGTCGTACCGAGGATCTGCACGAACCGCTGATAGGCGTCCACGCGGCTCTGCACCTGCGCCGGGTTCTTGCCGTCGCACTCAAGGGAGCCGTTGATGCTGCGGATCGTCTGGCCGAACCCCGCGCTGTTGACCATGGCGTTGTGGCCGGTCATCGTGCCGGGGCCGGTCTGGGTGTTCCAGTACCACAGGCCGGTCTTCCAGGCCACGGAGGCGTCGTTCTGCACCAGGTAGGGGTTGTTGAGGAGGTCGATGCCGAGCGCGTCGCCCGCCGCCTTGTAGTTGAAGTTCCAGCTGAGCTGGATCGGGCCGCGGCCGTAGTACGCGGACTGGCCTGCCGGGCAGCCGTACGACTGGCTCCAGTCGCAGTAGTGGGAGTAGTTGGCGGTGTTCTGCTCCACCACGTACACCAGTCCGCCGGTCTCGTGACTGACGTTGGCGAGGAACGCCGCGGCCTCCTGCTTCTTGACCGTGTCGCTGCCGGTGTTGGCGAACGCCGGATAGGCGCTCATCGCCGCCCGCAGCCCGCTGTAGGTGTAGAAGGAGTTCCGGTTCGGGAACATCTGGTTGAACTGCGCTTCGCTCACGACGAAACCGTCGGACGGTGTGGAGCCGCCGTCGCAGGCGTACGGATCCCAGTACCAGGTGCTGATGGTGGGGTCGTAGCCCGGGTTGTCGTGTTCGGCGATGTAGGTCTTGCCGTCGGTGTACCGGACGATGTTGCCGGTGACGTAGGACTTGCCGGCCACCCAGCTCGGGTAGCTCGAACAGGCGGCGGCGGAAGCGCTCGTGGCCGGCAACAGCGCCGGTACGGCGGTTCCGACGACGAGTGCGGCCATGAGGGCGGAGATGTGGCGCCTCGACACGGGATCAACTCCTTCGCGGAGCACGGCCGCACCCGAGACAAGGGCAGAGCGAAACAGAGCCTTGAGCGCACGCGCCGGCAGAGCCGGCCACGGCGTCGGGGGCGGCCGCGGTGGGGGGTGTGGAGGCACACTCAACCGCTTTGGTCTGTACCAGTCAAGGGTGTAGACCAGTCAGATCTGACAACGTTGGCAGCGAAGTGCGGGGAGCCCTGCGGCGGTTGGGCGACCTGCCGTCGGCCCGGACAGACCGACGTGTACGTCACCGGCCTCGGGAGCTCAGGTGGTCAGGTAAGTGGCCCGGCCGAAGTCGGCATGGTGGCCGTGCCCGTTGAGGTCCCACACCCACAGGCCGACGAACGCGCCGGTGAAGCCGAGGGAGCGGATCTGGTCGCCGTCGAACTCCTCGGCGTGTTCGTCGGACAGCACGGTCGCGTCGAGCGCGGGTCCGAAGGACTGCCAGCCGGACCCGGTGTCGAGGCGGAATCGCAGACCCGGACCGTCGAGGTCGAGCCCGAGGTGGAGGCGTGCGAGGTCTCCGAGCGCTACCCGATGGGTGGTGTCGACCGTGGTGCGGCCTCGGTCGCGGGCGGCCAGGCGGACCACCGCGCTGCCGTCGTCGTCCGCGGTGACGTACAGGTAGTACCAGTTCCGGGTGTTGTAGTAGGCGGTGATCCCGGCCAGGTGCTGGAAGCCGCGCGGCCGGTACTCCATCGTGGCCTCGAAGGAGCAGCGCGCCGCGGTCACCCTGCGGGCCACCAGGCTCGGGCCGATCAGGCTCTGCGGTGAACGGCCTCCGCGTACCCGCAGATGGGAGGGGCGCTCGGTCAGCGAGAGCCAGTCGGGGGTCGCGGGGCGACGCAGCGTCGACCAGTGCGGGGCGAGTTCGGAGTGCGCGAAGTCGTCCGCGTCCCTTTCGTGCTCGTCTCCTCCGGTCTCATCACCTCCGCGCTCGCCCTGTCCCTGGTCGTCAGGGGATGCGCTCTCCGATGCGGGGGCGGCGTCCGGAGCCGGTACGAGCAGTTGAGGCAGGCCGGTCTCGACGCGCGGCCACCCGTCGTCCGTCCAGGTCACGGGGGCCAGGGCGGTTTCCCGGCCCAGCACGCAGGGGCCGTGCGTGCCGACGGGCCGGGCGGCCAGGTAGGCGAGGTACCACTGGCCGGATCCGGTGTGTACGAGACTGCCGTGACCGGCCTTCTGCAGCGGGAGTTCGGGGTGGTCGCGCGCGGTGAGCAGGGGACCGTGCGGGTCTCGTTCGTACGGCCCCGCCAGTGAACGCGAGCGGGACACCGTGACCTGGTGCAGATAGCCCTAGCCGCCGTCCGCGGTGAGCAGGTAGTACCAGGGGCCGCGTCTGTAGAGGTTGGGGCCCTCGATCCAGCCGGCCTGGGGTCCCAGCGCGATCGGGACGGGCTCGCCGACCAGACCGCGGGCGGTGCGGTCGTAGCGGGTGGCTTCGAGCCCGGCCGAGCCGCCGTGGCCCGGCCGCCAGTCGTGGACCAGGTTGAGCAGCCAGCTGTCGGGCCCATCATGGAAGAGGGACGCGTCGAAGCCTCGGGAGTGCAGCAGGACCGGCTCGGACCATGGCCCTTCGATCGAGGGCGCGGTCACCAGGTAGTTGGGGCAGTCGGTGAACCCGCCCGCGTACGTGGACACGTTGGAGTAGACGAGGTGGAACAGGCCGTCGGCGTGGCTCAGGTTCGGGGCCCACACACCGCCCGAGTCCGGACAGCCCGTCAGGTCCAGCAGTGCCTCGCTGTCGAGCGCGCCGCCCAACGGCCGCCAGTGCGTCAGGTCTTGCGACGTGTGCAGCCGGACGCCCGGGTACCACTCGAAGGTCGAGGTCGCCAGATAGAAGTCCTGGCCGACGCGGAGCAGCGAGGGATCCGGATGCGATCCGGGCAGGACGGGGTTCCGGATCATGCGGGTGGAGTTCACCGGCGTACGCGATCTCCTTCGTGCCCGATCTGCCGGGTACCCCGGTCGTAGGCAGCGAATTTAGTGTCGAGCACCTTCGCGAGCAACCGCTTCCCGAAGCCGCCGGGGACCCTCCGTCCGCCTCCGGTGTGGTGGCACGCCAACCCGTCGTGGCATCTGTGACGCTTCGCCGCCACGACGGGTGGCTACCGGTTCAGCAACAGCCGGTACGGAGGCGGCCGCTCGGCTCAGCCGAGCGGCTTCTCCAGCACCGCCTTGCGGTGGCTGAACGTCTCGATGGAGTAGCGGCCGTGGTAGTTGCCCATGCCGCTCTCGCCGACCCCGCCGAACGGCAGGTCGGAGACGGTCAGATGGGCGAGCGGCAGTCCGAAGCCGAGGCCCCCGGAGGAGGTCTCGGCGGCGATCCTCTCCCGGGTGGTGTCCGACTCGGTGAAGACGTACAGCGCGAGGGGCTTGTCGCGGTCGTTGATGAAGCCGATGGCCTCGTCGAGGTCCGCCACGGTGACGATCGGGAGGATCGGGCCGAAGATCTCCTCCTGCATGACGGGCGACTTGGGGTCGACGTCGGCGAGGACGGTCGGCGCGATGTACTTGGTGGCGCGGTCGCTGGCGCCGCCGGTGACGGTCCGGCCGGAGTCGAGCAGGGAGCTCAGCCGGTCGAAGTGCCGCTCGTTGACGATCCGCCCGAATTCGGCGGACTGCTGCGGCTCGGTGCCGAAGAGTGTCTCGACGGCCTGGGCGAACTCGGACTCCAGGGCGCGGGCGGTCGCGGGGTCGGTGAGGACGTAGTCGGGAGCGACGCAGGTCTGGCCGGCGTTGAGGAACTTGCCGCGCGCGAGGCGGTCCGCGACGACGGCCAGGTCGGCGTCACGGTCGACGAACGCCGGGGACTTGCCGCCCAGTTCGAGGGCGACCGGGGTGAGGTGCTCGGCGGCGGCGCGCATCACGATGCGGCCGACCGTGCCGTTGCCGGTGTAGAAGATGTGGTCGAAGCGCTCGGCCAGCAGGGCCGTGGTCTCCGGGATGCCGCCCTCGACGACGGCGACCGCGTCGGTGTCGAGGTACTGCGGCAGCAGCCGGGCCACGACGGCCGAGGTGGCGGGGGCCAGCTCGCTGGGCTTGACGACCACCGCGTTGCCCGCGGCGAGCGCGCCGAGCATCGGTGTGAGCAGGAGTTGCAGCGGATAGTTCCAGGGGGCGATGACCAGGACGACGCCCAGGGGGTCGTACTGCGTCCAGGCCGTCGCGTCGTCGCCGAGGTGTGCCGGGACGGGGGCGGACTCGGGGCGCAGCCAGCCGTCGAGGTGTTCCAGGGTGTGGTCGATCTCGCGCACGGTGAAGTTGATCTCGGTGCGGAACGCCTCGGTGGAGCTCTTGCCCAGGTCCGCGTGGAGGGCGGCGGCGAGGTCCTCGCCGTGCGAGGTGAGCAGCTCACGCAGGCGGCGCAGCTGGTCCGTACGCCATTCGACGGGCTTGGTGCGGCCGGAGCGGAAGGTGGCGCGCAGCCGGGAGACGACGTCGGCGGGCTGCTCGGGGGCGGAGTTGTTCACGGTGCCTCGCTGGTCGGAGTAGCTGGATGTATATGCCAACTTTATGTGCGGCCAGATAAATTCCGGGCACACGGAAACTACTTTCCGCGATGATCCAGCTTCAGAGAGTGTTCTCGGCGCTCGCCCCGTCGAGCGTGTCCACCAGGCGGCCCAGCAGGGCCCGCAGCAGCTCGTCGTCGCCGTCGCTCAGCACCGGCCGGCGCCCGCGGACCTCACGGTCGAGACGCCGCCAGTACGTCTGGCCGCGCGGGGTGAGGTGGGCGAGGATGCGCCGCCGGTCGAGCGGGTCGACGCGGCGGTGGACGAGGTTCTGGTCGACGAGATGGTCGACGAGCTTGGTCAGCGTCGCGGGCGGCAGGAAGGCGGCTTCGGCGACCGCCGTCATGTGATGTCCCTGGCCGTCGGAGAGCAGGGCGAGCACCCGCCAGGCGTCGAGCGAGCAGCCGTCCTCGTCGAGCACCGCCTGCAGCCGGCGCGCGGCCAGCCGCTCGGCCCGCGTCAAGAGCTGCATCAGATCCTGGGGCTGACGCGGAGATGGGGTGGGCATCCTGCTCCTCGGTCCAGGGGGATGTACATGGTATGAGACAGATTGGAGTTCACCCGGCGGACCCGAAATCATGACGTCATGTTCCGGCACGATCCGCCTTCGCCCGACTGGTTCACGGCAGACGACTCCGTGCTCAGTGTGGCACTCGTCTTCCCGATGCAGGGGTCGGCCGGGATCTTCGGACCCACCTGTGAGCTGTGCGCGCAGCTGGCCGCCGAGGAGGTCAACCGCGCGGGCGGCGTCCTCGGCCGGGAGCTGCGGCTACTGCCCGTCGACGGCGGTGGAGCGCCGCGCGAAGTCGCCGACCACGTCAAGGCGTTGGTGGACCTGGGAGTCGTGCAGGGCGTCACGGGCTGGCACATCTCCTCGGTGCGGCAGGCGCTGGCGCCGAGGATCGCGCACCGCGTGCCGTACGTCTACACCGCGCTGTACGAGGGCGGGGAGCACACCGCCGGCGTGTTCCTCACCAGCGAGACACCACGCGATCAACTGCGGCCCGCCATGGGCCTGTTGGCGCACGAGCGGGGGGTGCGCCGCTGGTTCGTCGTGGGCAACGACTATGTGTGGCCCCGGCGTACGGCCCGGGCCGCGCACGCCTACGCGCGCGACTCGGGCGGGAGCGTCCAGGGGGAGGTCTATCTGCCCCTGGGTACGCACGACTTCGACGCGGTGCTGCGCCGGATCGAGCGGTCGGACGCGGACGCCGTGATCATGCTGCTCGTCGGCAGTGACGCGGTGCGCTTCAACCGGGCGTTCGCCGCGGCCGGGCTCGACGCGCGCTGCCTCCGGCTGAGCACGCTGATGGACGAGAACATGCTGATGGCCAGCGGACCGACGGCCACCGTGGACCTCTACAGCACCGCCGGGTTCTTCGCCTCGCTCGCCAACCAGGACACCCTCGACTTCCACGGCCAGTACGCCGGACGGTTCGGTGTCGAGGCACCGGCCCTGGGCAGCCTCGGCGAATCCTGTTACGAGGGCGTGCTGTTGCTGGCCGCGCTCATCGGCCGCGCGCGGACCCTCGACATGTCCGCGATCGGGGCGGCGGCCGAGACGGTGTCGTACGAGGGCCCGCGCGGTCTGCTCCACCTGCGCGGCAGCCACGTACGCCAACGCATCTATCTGGCACGGGCGGACGGCGTGGACTTCGACGTCGTCGCGCAGCTCGATCTTCACGAGTCCCGCCCTTGACAGGGCCACTCCCCCGCCAAGATACTTCCCACAGGAAGTAATTAGAATGCCTCGGGCGAATTGTGAATTCAGGTGACGAATTCCGCCCCGGGCATTTTTTGTTGCCCCGCGAAAGCCCCATGAAAGCTTGATGAGAGCGGGAAGATACCGCCGGGAAAGTATCGCGAAACACCCTGGAAACAGGGTGACTTGAGGCTGTGGACCGCACTTCAGGAGGTTGTCTCCTCCACAGCCCGAGGGGGTTCTTTTGTCCAGCGGTTCCAGTATTCTCCGACGCCGGATGGTGGCCGGTGCCGCCGCGCTCGCGGCGGTCGTCGCGCTCTCCGCGTGCGGCGCCAAGACCAACGCGGGCGGTACGTCCGACAAGGCCGCCCAGGCGGACGTCAGCGGCGACACCGTCAAGGTCGGCCTGCTCAACTCGCTGTCCGGCACGATGGCGATCAGCGAGGTGACCGTACGCGACTCACTGAAGCTGGCGATCGACGAGATCAACGCCTCGGGCGGAGTGCTCGGCAAGAAGATCAAGCCGATCAGCGAGGACGGCGCCTCCGACTGGCCGACCTTCGCGGAGAAGGCACAGAAGCTGATCAAAGAGGACCGGGTCGCGGCCACCTTCGGCTGCTGGACCTCCGCCAGCCGCAAGGCCGTCAAGCCGGTCTTCGAGAAGAACAAGTCGCTGCTCTTCTACCCCGTGCAGTACGAGGGGCTTGAGGAGTCCCCGTACATCTTCTACACGGGCGCGACCACCAACCAGCAGATCATCCCGGCCCTCGACTACCTCAAGAGCCAGGGCAAGAAGAAGATCTACCTGGTCGGCAGCGACTACGTCTTCCCGCGCACCGCCAACAAGGAGATCAAGGCGTACGCGAAGGCCAACGGCATGACGGTCCTCGGCGAGGACTACGCCCCGCTGGGCTCCACGGAGTTCAGCACGATCGCCAACAAGGTGAAGGCGTCCAAGGCGGACGCGGTCTTCAACACCCTCAACGGCGACTCGAACGTGGCCTTCTTCAAGGAGTACAAGTCCGCGGGCCTGACCGCCAAGAGCATGCCGGTGGTCTCGGTGTCGATCGCCGAGGAGGAGGTCAAGTCGATCGGATCGCAGTACCTGGCGGGCCAGTTGACGGCCTGGAACTACTACCAGACGACCGCGGGTGCGGCGAACACCAAGTTCGTGAAGGCCTACAAGGCCAAGTACGGCCAGGACAAGCCGACCAGTGACCCCATGGAGGCCGCGTACACCTCGGTCTACCTGTGGAAGGCGATGGTCGAGAAGGCGAAGTCCTTCGACCCCGAGAAGGTGAAGGCGGCCTCCGACGGCATCACCTTCGACGCTCCCGAGGGCAAGGTCACCGTCGACGGCGCGAGCCAGCACATCTACAAGACCGCCCGCATCGGCAAGATCGGCTCCGACGGTCTGATCAAGCAGGTCTGGGACTCCGGCAAGCCGATCAAGCCGGACCCGTTCCTGAAGGGCTACTCCTGGGCCTCCGGCCTCTCCTGATCACCCGTCACGCGGGGGCCTCACACGTCGAGGCCCCCGCGTCCCGCCTCCCCGGAGCCGCCGCATGACCGTGATCCTCGGGCAGATGTTCACCGGTGTCAGCATCGGTGCCGTTCTGCTGCTCATCGCGCTCGGCCTCTCGCTCACCTTCGGCCAGATGAATGTCATCAACATGGCCCACGGCGAGTTCATCATGGCCGGCGCCTACACCACCTATGTACTCCAGAAGTCCATTTCCAGCGCAGGAATTTCACTGATCGTCGCGCTGCCCGTCGCTTTTCTCGTCTCGGGTGCTCTCGGCGCGCTGCTGGAATGGCTGCTGATTCGCCGCCTGTACCTCCGTCCCCTCGACACGCTTCTCGTCACATGGGGCGTTTCGCTGATGCTTCAGCAACTCGCCCGTGACATCTTCGGCGCGCCGAATGTGCAGACCCGCGCGCCTGACGTACTCACCGGGCACATCACCGTCATCGGCGGCGACGACCCGCTCACCTTCGCCAACAACCGGCTGTTCATTCTGGGGCTGGCGATCGCGGCGGTCGTGGCACTGTCGCTGACGCTGCGGCTGACGCCGCTCGGGCGCCGCATCCGCGCCGTCGTGCAGAACCGGGACCTGGCCGAGGTGTCCGGCATCTCCACCGGTCGCGTCGACCGCACCGCGTTCTTCATCGGTTCGGGGCTCGCCGGAGTCGCCGGGGTCGCGCTGACGCTGGTCGGTCCGATCGGGCCCACGATGGGCACCAACGTCATCATCGACGCTTTCCTGGTGATCGTTGTCGGCGGTATCGGCCAGCTCAAGGGCAGTGTGATCGTCGCCTTCGTGCTGGGTGTGCTCCAGTCCGTCCTGGAGTACTCCACCACCGTCAGCGTCGCGAAGGTGCTGGTCCTCGTGGCCATCGTCGCGTTCCTCCAGTGGCGGCCCCAGGGGCTGTACACGCTGCGCACGAGGAGTCTCGTATGACCACCACCACTCCTGTCGCCACGAGGACGAAGCAACTCACCGGCGTCAAGGGCCGGTTCGCCGCGACGCGTACGGCGGCCGGTTTCGCCGCGGGTGCCGTCGTGCTCTTCGCCGTCGCCCCGCTCGCACTCTCCGACTTCCGGCTCGGGCTGCTCGCCAAGTACCTGTGCACGGCCATGGTCGCGGTCGGCATCTGTCTGGCCTGGGGCCGCGGCGGGCTGTTGACGCTCGGGCAGGGGGTGTTCTTCGGGCTCGGCGGCTACGCCATGGCGATGCATCTGAAGATCGCGGACGCGGGTCCCGGCCAGGTCCCCGACTTCATGCAGCTGTACGGCACCGCCACCGAACTGCCGTGGTGGTGGCGGCCGTTCGCGAACCCGGGCTTCGCGCTCGCGGCGACCGTACTGCTGCCGATGGCCGTCGCGGCGATCCTCGGGTCGTTCATCTTCCGGCGCCGCGTCAAGGGCGCGTATTTCGCGATCCTCAGCCAGGCGCTCGCCGCGGCCTTCGCGATCTGGCTGATCGGCCAGCAGGCCACGACCGGCGGCACCAACGGTCTCACCGACATCCAGGGCTTCTTCGGCTACGACCTCAACGACCCGGTCAACCAGCGGATGGTGTACTTCGTCATCGCCGCGGCCCTGCTCCTGCTGATCGCCCTGGCCCGCCAGCTCATCCACAGCCGCTACGGCGAACTCCTGGTCGCCGTACGGGACTCGGAGGAGCGGGTGCGCTTCCTCGGCTACAACCCGGCGAACGTGAAGCTCGTCGCGTACGTGGTGGCGGCGGGCATGGCCGGGCTCGCGGGCGCGCTGTTCGTGCCCGCGGTCGGCATCATCTCCCCCGCACTGATCGGGATCGTGCCGTCCATCGAACTCGTCATCGGCGCCGCGGTCGGCGGGCGGGCGAGCCTGGTGGGCGCGGTGCTCGGCGCGGTCGGCGTCGCCTGGGCCAAGACGGCACTGTCGGAGGAGTTCCCCGCGGCCTGGACGTACTTCCAGGGGCTGCTGTTCATCGTGGCCCTGGCGTTCCTGCCGGGCGGTCTCGCCTCACTGGTGGGGATCGTGCGGCGGCGCAGGTCGAACCAAGCACTCGCTGGAGACGCGGCATGACTGAGCTATCGGGTATCGGGCCTTCGGGTCTCAAGTCTTCGGGCCTTGAGCCCTCAGGTCTGGAGATACGCCAACTCCGGGTGTCCTTCGACGGGTTCACGGCCGTCGACGGAGTGGACCTCGACGTACGCCCGGGCGATCTGCGCTTCCTCATCGGACCGAACGGCGCCGGCAAGACGACCCTGGTCGACGCGGTCACCGGCCTGGTGAAGGCGGAGGGATCGGTGCGCTTCCGGGGCGAGGACATCCTCGGCCGCAGCGTGCACAGGATCGCCCGCTCGGGGATCGGCCGGACCTTCCAGACCGCCACCGTCTTCGAGGAGTTGACGGTCCTTCAGAACCTGGACATCGCGGCGGGCGCGGGCCGGGGCGCGCTGACCATGCTGCGCCGCCGCAAAAACGTTCCGGAGTCCGTCGCGCGCGCCCTGGAGACGGTGGGTCTGACGGACCTCGCCGACAGCCCGGCCGGGACGCTCGCGCACGGCCAGAAGCAGTGGCTGGAGATCGGCATGCTGCTCGTGCAGGACGTACGGCTGCTGCTGCTCGACGAGCCGGTCGCGGGCATGAGTCACGACGAACGGCAGGCCACCGGCGAGCTGTTGGAGCTCATCAGTCAGGAGCGCACAGTGGTCGTCATCGAGCACGACATGGACTTCATGCGCTCCTTCGCGCGCAGCGTCAGCGTGCTGCACGCGGGCAAAGTGCTGAGCGAGGGGACGGTGGCCGAGGTGCAGGCGGATCCGAAGGTGCAGGAGGTGTACCTCGGGCACACGGCCGCCGAGGAGGTACGCGACACCGCGGCCCCGGCCGCCGTACAGGAGGCGTGATGCTGGAGATCGACAACGTCCGCGTCGGCTACCACCGCAGCACCGTCCTGCACGGGGTCACTGTCGAGGTGCCGAAGGACGGTGTGGCCGCCGTGCTGGGACACAACGGCGCGGGCAAGAGCACCCTGCTGCGGGCGGCCGTCGGACTGCTCACCCCGCAGAGCGGCGCCGTCCGCCTCGACGGCGAGGACATCACCCGCCGCAAGCCCCATGAGCGGGTGGCGCGCGGCATGGCCTACGTCCCGCAGGGCCAGCAGGCCTTCCCGCACCTCACGACCGCCGAGAACCTCCAACTCGTCGCGGACGGGCGCAAACGCGGCAAGGAGGCGATCGCCGAGGCGCTGGACCTGTTCCCCGCGCTGCGCGCGCTGTCGACCCGCCGCGCGGGACTGCTCTCCGGCGGTCAGCGCCAGCAACTCGCCATCGCCCGCGCCCTGGTGACGGAGCCTCGGATCCTCCTTCTCGACGAGCCCACCGAGGGCATCCAGCCTTCCGTCGTCGCCGAGATCGAGGAGACGATCCTCGCCCTGGCCGCCCGCGGCGGCCTCTCGGTGCTCCTGGTCGAGCAGCACGTCGGCTTCGCGATGCGGGCGGCGCAGCGCTACTACGTCCTGGAGGCCGGCCGGGTCACCTCGTCCGGCGAGGGCGGACAGGACGCCGAACGGTCGGTCCGGGAGGCACTCAGCGTCTGACTCAGGCTGATGCGAGCGCGGCGCGCGTCCGTTCGAGGTAGGCGCGCTCCGCCGTGCTCTCGGTGAGCGCGATGGCCGCCTCGTAGGCCTTCACGGCCTCGCTGCGACGGCCCAGACGCCGCAACAGATCCGCCCGTACGGCGTGGAAGGCGTGGTAGCCGTCCAGGTCGAGCGCGTCGACGAGAGTGAGGGCCCGCTCCGGCCCCTCGACCTCGGCCACCGCGACGGCGCGGTTGAGGGCGACGACCGGGCTGGGGGCGAGGGCCATGAGCTGGTCGTACAGCTGGAGGATCTGGCCCCAGTCCGTGGCGGCCGCGGTCGGGGCGTCGCTGTGTACGGCGTTGATCGCGGCCTGGATCTGGTACGGGCCGGGCTGGTTGCGGCGCAGGCACTGGCGTACGAGTGACTGGCCCTCGGCGATCGGTTCGCGGTCCCACAGGGAGCGGTCCTGGTCCGGGAGGAGGACCAGGTCGCCGTCGGGTGTCGCGCGGGCGGGCCGGCGGGACTCGATGAGGAGCATCAGCGCGAGCAGGCCGAGGGCCTCGGGCTCGTCCGGCATGAGTTCGGCCAGGAGACGGCCCAGACGGAGGGCCTCGGCGCAGAGGTCCTCACGACCGCCGTACCCCTCGTTGAAGATGAGGTAGACGACCGCCAGCACGCCCGTGACGCGGTCCGGGAGGTCGGCGTCGCGCGGGATGCGGTACGGGATACGGGCGTCGCGGATCTTGGCCTTGGCCCGCACGATCCGCTGGGCCATCGTGGGCTCGGGGACCAGGAAGGCACGGGCGATCTGCGGAGTGGTCAGTCCGCCGAGGAGTCTCAGGGTGAGGGCGACCTGGGCCTGGGTGGCGAGTGCGGGGTGGCAGCAGGTGAAGATCAGACGGAGCCGGTCGTCGCGCACGGGACCCTCCTCGGGCGGTTCGTCCTGCGCGTACAGCTGGGCGGCCTCGGCGTGGCGGGCCTCTCGCGTGGACTCGCGGCGCAGCCGGTCGATGGCCCGGTTCCGGGCGGTGGTGATGATCCACCCGGCGGGGCTCGGCGGTATGCCGGTCTCCGGCCACTTCCGCACGGCCGTGGCGAAGGCGTCCTGGACGGCTTCCTCGGCGAAGTCGATGTCGCCGAGGAAGCGGATGAGGACGGCGACCGCGCGGCCGTATTCCGCGCGGAAGACGGCCTCGATCTCCGCGGCGGTGGCCGTCATCAGTCCTCGGCCTCGTGCATGAACGGCCGCACCTCGATGGGGAGCGTGGTCGCCAGCGTCGCCTTGCGGCCCCAGTCGAGCGCCGCGTCGAGATCGGGGGCCTTGATCAGGCAGATCCCGCCCAGGTACTCCTTGCTCTCGGTGTACGGGCCGTCGGTGACCAGGACGTCTCCGTCCCTGGCCCGCAGCACCGTGGCCGTCTCCGGTCCGTGCAGTCCTCCGGCGAACACCCAGGCACCGGCTTCGCGCAGCTCCGCGTGGAAGACATCGAGGTTGTGCATGATCTCTTCCAGGACCTCGGGCGCGGGCGGTTCGCCCTGCGGCTGCATCACGCTCAAGAGGTAGTACTTCATGAGGTGTCCTCCTCGGTGGTCTCTCATTCCCGGTGGTCTTCACTGACTACACGAACGCGGGACCGCCGGATCGACACACGCCACGACGACACACGACGACAGTGGGAGATTCCTTCGATGACCACCCCACCGCATCCGCTCGTCGCCCGGGCCCGGCAGCTGGCGGCCGAGGTGCTGGCGCCCCAGGCGGAGCGCGTGGACCAGGAGGGCGTGCCCGCGAGCAGTATCGAGGCGGTCAAGCGGTCGGGGCTGCTCGGGGTGAGCGCGCCGGTCGCGTACGGCGGGGCGGCGGCGCCGGCCTCGGTGGCCCGGGAGACCGCGGAGATCCTGGCCGGGGCGTGCTGCTCGACATGGTTCGTGCAGACCCAGCACCACACGCCGGTGATGACGCTGGCAAGAAGTGAACTCCCGGTGAGGGAAAGGCTGTTGGGACCCCTCTCGAAAGGGGAGCTGCTCTCCGGGGTCGCCTACGCCCAACTGCGCGCCCATCCCCGTATCCCGGTCCGGGTCACGCGAGAGCGCGGCGGCTGGCGCTTCGACGGGACGGTGCCCTGGTACACGGGCTGGGGGCTCAATGACGTGATGCTCCTTGCGGGGGTGACGGACGCGGACGAGGCGCTGTTCGCGTTCGCCGAGGCACGCGAGCAGCCCGGTCTGCGCCCTTCCCCTCCGATGCGGCTCGCCGCGCTCACCGCGTCCCGGACCGTTTCGCTGGAGCTGGACGGTCTGTGGCTGCCCGAGGACGCGGTCGCCCTGCGCACCCCGTACGAGATCTGGGCGGCCACCGATCGCCCGAAGAACACCAACGCCTCACCGGCCGTCTTCGGAGTCACGGCGTCGGCGCTCGATCTGCTGGACTCGGTGGACGGCGATCCCGCCGCGAAGGAGGCCGCGCGCGTGCTGCGCGCCCGCCTCGACGAGGTACGACGGCAGGCGTACGCGCTGGCCGATCACCCCGTACCGACTGAACGGATCGAGGAACGACTGGCGTCCAAGACACGGGCGTACGACGTCATGCGCGCGGCCACGACCGCGGCGGTCGTGGCCGGTGGCGGGCGGTCCATGGACCTGGGCAGCCCGGCGCAGCGGCTGGCCCGGGAGGGGATGTTCCTGCTGGTGCAGGGGCAGACGGCCGAGGTGCGCGGCGCACACCTCGGTGCGCTCGGCTCTCTCGGCTGTCTCGGCTCGCTCAGCTCGTGAAGGGCACCTGCGCGGCGGGCACGGGCGCGGGCGCGAACGGGTGCTGCCACAGACCTTGCGCGGCAAGGCGCGGCAGGACGCCCTCGCCGAACCAGTACGCCTCCTCCAGGTGCGGATAGCCGGAGAGCACGAACTCGTCGATGCCGAGGGCGTGGTACTCCTTGATGCGCTCCGCGACCTCGTCATGGCTGCCGACCAGGGCGGTGCCCGCGCCGCCGCGGACCAGGCCGATCCCGGCCCACAGGTTGGGGTGGATCTCCAGGCGGTCGCGACCGCCGCCGTGCAGCGCGAGCATCCGCTGCTGACCCTCCGACTCGCTGCGCGCGAGCCCGGCCTGGACCGACTTCACGGTCTCCGGGTCGAAGCCGTCGAGGAGCTTGTGCGCCTCGGCCCAGGCCTGCTCGGAGGTGTCGCGGGTGATGACGTGCAGCCGGATGCCGAACCGGAGGGTACGCCCCTCCTTCGCCGCCAGCCCACGGATCCAGGCGATCTTCTCGGCGACCTGGGCGGGCGGTTCGCCCCAGGTGAGGTAGACGTCGACGTGGCGGGCGGCGACTTCTCCGGCGATGGGCGAGGAACCGCCGAAGTAGACCTCGGGGACCGGGTCGGGGACCCTGGCGAGCTTGGCGTCCTCGACCTGGAGGTGTTCGCCGGCCAGGTCGACGGTCTTGCCGTCCCACAAGTCCCGCACGATCTGGAGGAATTCGCCGGTACGGCGGTATCGGGCGTCCTTGTCGAGGAAGTCGCCGTAGGCGCGCTGCTCGTGGCTCTCGCCGCCGGTGACCACGTTGAGCAGCAGCCGACCACCGGTCTGCCGCTGGAAGGTGGAGGCCATGTGCGCGGCGAGCGTGGGCGAGACGAAGCCGGGGCGGAAGGCGACCAGGAACTTCAGCCATTCGGTGTGCTGGCTGACCATCGCGGTGGTCAGCCAGGCGTCCTCGCACCAGGCGCCCGTGGGGGTGAGCGCACCGACGAAGCCCAGGTCCTCGGCGGCGCGGGCGATCTGGCTCAGATAGGCGACGGTCGGCGGCCGGTCCCGGCCGGAGGCGGTGGCAGGGGTGCCGTGGCCGCCGCCGACTACATGCCGGCTGTCGCCGTTGGTGGGCAGGAACCAGTGGAAGGTGAGGGACACGGCGGCGTTCTCCGATCATGGGGGCCGGTGGGCCAGGGCGTTACAGGAGGCCGTGACGGGGCGGCTTGGTGCCGCTCAGCGCGCGACGGCCGATGCGCCGGCGGTCACGGTCACCCCGCCGCGGCCAGCAGGGACGTACGCCCCAGGGCAGCCGAGAACTGGTCGACGACCTGGGTCAGGGCCTCGGCTGTGCCCGGTGCCACGGTGACGCTCCCGTCCTCACCCGTGGTGATGTCCTTGTCGAGGGTGAACCAGCCCTGGACTATGTGCGCCGCGCCCATGGAGTTGAGCACCGGGCGCAGGGCGTAGTCGAGGGCGAGAACATGGGCGGTGCTGCCTCCGGTGACGAGCGGCAGGACGGTCTTTCCGGCGAGGGCGTACTGCGGGAGCAGGTCGAGCAGGGCCTTGAGCACGCCGGAGTAGGCGGCCTTGTAGACGGGGGTGCCGATGACGACGCCGTCGGCGCGGGCGAAGAGTTCGGTCGCCTCGACGATGGCGGGGTGGGTGAAGTCGGCACCGAGCAGTGCCTCGGCGGGGATCGTGCGGACGTCGAGCGGGATCACCTCGTGGCCCTGCGCGGCGAGTCGGGTGTCCAGGTGGCGCAGCAGTCTGGCGGTGCGGGAGGAGACGGAGGGGCTGCCGGAGACGGACAGGACGGTGGCCATGAGCCCTCTTTCATGAGGTACGGAATCTGTCGCGGATTCAGCCGGGGGCACGCACAACTCCCGGCATGCGGAACAAGGGCATGACGAATTGAGGCCCGGCAATTCACAGCGAATGCGGGCGGCGAAATGGGTGCGGCGGGCAAGGCAATGGGTCTAGGCGCGCCGTGCGGGGAGAGAGCACCGGGGGCGAACCGGCCCGTGCGAAGGGGGCCCTACCGTCGGGATCGTCAGGCTTCGCGACAACAGAAGGAGCTGGAGACACGCGCGAGGTCGACATGGCGTCGTCGCGTGAGGTCCAGTCGCGTCTTCATGTCGCCGATGGTCGCAGCCCCCGGTCCGGACCGTCAAGGAATGGCCGACCGGTCTCGCATCCCGGACCGCCGAGTTTCACGAAGGCGTCATAGGGAAACCCTTGAACGCGGCGCGAGTTCATCGGCAATCGGCTGCGGTGCGAATTGAGCAGCTGGAATACATCGCGGCGGTCACCCGGCTCGGCGTCGATCTGCTGGAAACTTCGAGAGCACCGAACTGCCGTGTGGGCGACCGGTGTTGTACGTACGCCCGGACCGTCCCCCGGCCTCACTGGGCGCGGTGTCGGCGTCCGGCCTCCTCGACGGGCGAGAGCCGCTGGGCACCTGCCGGCCGCGCGATCGGGCGCCACGGATTTTACCCGGAGTAAAGATTTCCCTCGCGCGTACGACCGTACTGGTGGGCGTCCGAACCACCCGTACCGGATCCATCGGCACCGGATCCACCACGCGGCGGCGCAGAGCGACCGGCTCTGGGCTGCCGCCCCGCCAGGAGGCTCAATGCGCATCGCTCGGAACGTGGGAACCCTCTTCGTGGCCGGCGCGTTGAGCATGACCATCGCCGCACTCGCCTACCCCGCCGTGCTCGGGTTGCAGAACACGGCCAGCTCCCCGACGCGCGTCATCGCCCATACCTCCTCGGGCCCGTTGACCGAGGCCGACCGCGACTTCGTCGTCAAGGTGCGCGCGGCCGGACTGTGGGAGTACCCCTCCGGGCAGCTGGCCCTGCAGAAGGGCACCACCCCGGCGGTCAGGACCGCCGGTCAGCACCTGGTCAAGGGCCATGCCGCGCTGGACGCCACCTGCCGCAAGGTCGCCACCCAACTCGGTATCACCCTGCCCAACAAGCCGTCGCCGCAACAGCAGGGTTTCGTGGCGACCTTGAGCGGGGACAGCGGCAAGCAGTTCGACAACGACCTCGCCAACATCCTGCGGGTGACCCACGGGCAGATCTTCCCGGTCATCGCGAAGATCCGGGCCACGACCGAGAACACGCTGGTACGTCAACTCGCCGACCAGGCCAATGACACCGTGCTGGACCACATCACGGTGATGGAGAAGACCGGGCTGGTCAACTTCGATCAGGTGCTGTTCCAGGAGACCAAGAACCCGAATCTGCCCGCGCAGGACGTCACGCCTCCGGTACCGCAGCAGGGCGAGCCGACCGTCGTGCTCAGTCCGCCCGCGGACGGCGCCTCGGCTTCCCTGTCGCCCACACCGACGGTGGGATGAGCTGACGCCCTCTTCCGTCAGGCACGTCCGGGCCGTACGCGCTTGAAACCCAGCAGGGTGCGGTAGCGCTCCCGAGCGGTGAACTCTTCCAGGGTCCAGACGGCCGGACGGCCCGCTTCCCTGCACAGGTGAAGGATCTTCCCCTCCCCCGCGGCCACCCCGACGTGGGCGCCCCACGCGGTGTCGTCGGCGTTGAAGAGGGCCAGGTCCAACGGCCTGGGAACGCGTACCCGCTCGGTGAGTTCGGTGTCGGCCCACAGGTCGCTCGACCGCCACGCGGGAATGTCCAGGCCGAAGTGGCGGAGCACTTCGTAGGCGAAGAACTGGCAGTTGGCGCCCTCGGTGAGGCCCGGCTTCTCGGCTACGGACCGTGAGCCGGGAAAGCGTCGGCCGACGTACGGCGTTGTCCAGACCGGCTCGGGCAACCGCAGCGGCAACTCGCCCTCGCGCAGTGTCGGCAACTCGCCCTCATGCAGCGTCGGCATCTCGTCCTCCCTCGGTTCCCGCATCCCTGCCTCCGCCCGTGAACCGTGCCAGTTCCCAAGGGTCGTGCGCGCTGAAGACGTCGACCTCGTCGCCGTGCAGACGCACAAGTTCCCGCAGACGGGCATGGTTGCCGAGCCGCAGCGCCCTGTCCACCTCGGTGATCTGCTGGAGGACGTCCATGCCGGGGTGGCCCTGGGGTCGGTCGGGATCGATCTCGCGGTGGAAGTAGTAGGCGTCGCCGCAGTGCAGGAGCCATCGGTCCGGAGCCTCGACAGCGATCGCGCTGTGGCCGGCGGTGTGGCCGCCCAGCGGAACGAGCAGGATGTCCGCGTCCAGGCCCTCCAGAGGGCGGACCGCGTCAAAGCCGAACCAGGGGTCGCCCTGGGGCCGCGCGTACGTCACCCAGTGCGGCCGGTGCGCCCACTGGGCCGGGCGGTAGCGGAGCCGGTCCTCGGGGTGGGCGCCGGGTGCCGCCATCGCCGCGCGGTGTTCGGCCTCGCTCAGATGGACCTTGGCCCAGGGGAAGTCGGCGAGGCCTCCCGCGTGGTCGAGGTCGAGGTGGCTGAGCACGATGTGCCGGACGTCCTCGGGGCGGAACCCGAGCGCGACGACCTGGTGCAGCGCGCTCTCGCCCAGGTCGAGGACGGGCTGGGCCCGGCCGAGGAACTCCGCGCCGAGGCTCTCCTCCGGCCGCGCCACATCGGCCGTACCGATGCCGCTCTCGACCAGGACGAGTCCGTCGCGGTCGGTCTCGACGAGCAGGCAGTGACAGACCGCGGGCAGGCTCCCCTGCTCGGTGTCGATCGTGCGCATGGAACCGCAGTTCAGGTGGTGGATCTTCACAGTGCACCCCTTAGATAACGAACGATCGTATGCTAAGTGCGAACGGTCGTTAGGTTAAAGTGGGTGCATGAGCCCGCGCAAGTCCGTTGCCGAAACTGCCGCCACCCGCGACCGGATCATCGAGAGCGCCCTCGCGCTGGCCTCCGCGGAGGGCCTCGAAGGCCTCACCATCGGCCGGCTCGCGACCGATCTGGAGATGAGCAAGGCGGGGGTGATCGGCCACTTCGGTAGCAAGGAGGCGCTGCAACTCGCCGTTCTGGAGGCGGCGGTCGAGCGGTTCCGGCTGCGGGTGCCGGCGCGCGCCGTGGGCGCCAGGCCCGGTACCGAGCGGCTGGCGCGCGCCTTCGACGAGTGGATCGACTACATGGCCGGGGGCGAGGGCCACGGGGGCTGCTTCCTCACCTCGGTGGCGACCGAGTTCGACGGCCGCCCGGGCCCGGTCCGCGACGCGGTGCTGGAAGCGCTCGCCGCGTGGTCGGCGTACGTCGCGTCGGAGCTGAACACCGCGGTCGACAACCGCGAACTCCCGGAGCGCACGGACGTGGACCAGCTCGTCTTCGAACTCAACGGCGTTGCCCTGGCGGCCGATCAGTCCATCCAGCTGCACCACGATCCGCGGGCACCCACGCGGGCCCGGCGCGCCATCGCCCGCCTGCTCATCGCCCCCTGAGGCGACCCTCTTCGGCCCCGCGGAGCGGCGGAGCGCATCACTCATGTCCCTTCGGACCCGCCGGCTCTACACATAAAGAAGAAATAAGCGCAGAATGGATGTACGCGGCGCTTACCGCATACCGCACCGGACGCGGTCGGGCCGTGGAGATCGAGAGCGATCGAAGGAGACGAGTCATGGCCAACGTCTCGCACCCCAGGGGTGACATCACCAGCCACCCCGATGTATCCGAAATGCGGGCTCGGTATGACCGCATGGTCGGTGGTCGCGATGTGGCGCTCGTGGACGGGCCGGTGTTCCTGCTCGGTCTGTACTGCGCCGTATCCCCGTGGATACTCCACTACTCGACGAGCCAGCCCGCCCTGGTGACCCACAACCTGGTCATCGGCATCGCGATTGCCGTGCTGGCCCTCGGATTCACCGTCACGCCGGAGAGGATGTACGGCCTGAGCTGGGCCATCTGCGCGATCGGCACGTGGATGATCATCTCGCCGTGGATTGTCGGCACCAGCCCGGACACCGGAGTCGTCCTCAACAGCATCATCATCGGCGCGCTTGCCGTGGTGCTGGGGGCGATGTGCGCGGTCACGGCGACGAAGAGCACTCCCCGGGCGTAGACCCGGCAGCCCGGAAGGAAGCGGAAGGAAACAGAAGGAAGTGGCGGAAAGCAACGAAAGCTGAAGGCGAAAGCTGAAGGCGAAAGAAGTCGGAGGCCGGCCCGCCCCGCGCGGACCGGCCTCTCCTTGGCAGTTCAGCGGTTCGGCACCAGCCACGGCTCCTGCGGCAGCGGGCTGCCGGTCTCGATGAAGGACTTCAGGTTGGACAGCACCGCGGCCCAGCCGGCGGCGGTGTCCCGCCGCATGTCCTCATGGGCCAGGTCCTCATGGGTCACGGTGAGCCGGACGATGTCGCCGTGCGGCTGGATGTCGAAGGTGGCCCGGGAGTACTTGTCCTCCTGACCCTCCTCCTCGGGCGCGGCCCAGGTGGTCACCAGCCGGGTGGGACGGTCGCTCTCCACGACGGTACCGACCACATCGGCGATACCCGAGCCATCCGCACGCCGGTGTTCCCAACGCGAACCGGGCTTCCAGTCCGAGACATTGCGGTGGCCCCAGTAGACGGCGGTCAGGTCGGCGTCGGTCAGCGCGTCCCAGACCTTCTCGGGTGTGCTCTCGATGTAGATGGCGTACACGAAGCTCGGTTTGCCGGCCATGGTTTCCTCGGCTCGTCGCTTGAGGTCGCCGAGCACGCGCAGCCGCGGGCGCTCGAACTTGTCGATCCACCGCTCCTGGATCTCGTGGAGCGGCACCGGATTGAGGTAGTGCAGCTTCTCCCGCCCCCGGCGCACGGTACTGACGAGGTTGGCGGCCTCCAGGACGGCGAGGTGCTGCGTCACCGACTGACGTGTCATGTCGATGCGCTCGCACAGCTCACCGAGCGTCTGACCACTGTGCTCGTGCAGCCGGTCGAGGAGCCGCCTTCGTGTCCCGTCGGCCAGCGCCTTGAAGACCTGGTCCATCGCAGAGTCGTCGTCTGATCGCACGCCCCACGTTATGCAGGCAATCACTTGCATGTCAAGGATGCCACCGCCACTGTGGACCCGTCGGCCTCAAGATTCACAAGACGCACAGGAATCCGGGCGCCGTGAAGCTAGCCTCACCGCATGGATGGGTCTCTGATGCTGAACCTGCTGGCCCTCGGGGTGTCCGTCACCGCCCTGGCCACCTCGATCGCGATGTCGCGCGGACAGCTGCGACTGGCACACAACTCCAACGTCCTGCCGATCATCATCGACATGTTCAAGGAGACACGCAGCCCCGACTTCCTGCGATCCGTCGAGTACATCCGCACCGAACTGGATCCGCAGCACCCCCATCACGACGGCTACCGGAACCTGCCGCCAGAACCGAAGGAGCACATACGGCGCGTCGGACAGTTCTACGACGACGTCGGGAAGCTGGTCGCCCACGGGGTCGTCGACGAGCATCTCGTACTCGGGTCCTACAGCGTCAACGTCCAGAGAATGTGGGAGGCACTGAGCCCCTACATCTACAACGAGCGGGCCCTGCACGGCACTTTGACCATGACGTACTTCGAGGATCTCGCGGCTCGCGCCAAGCAGACTCCCGGACCGGCCATCCACAGCGCACTCGATCTCCGGCGCCTGCCGCCCGCCTAGGACAGGGCCTGGACCGGGCCCAGGGCCTCCAGGCGCGCCGGAACATGCTTGTGCCACGGGGTTCCGGCCAGCCAGTCACGGTGGTGGAGGGAGGTGAGGTCGTTGGGGGCGACCCCCACCGTGCCGTGGTCGGGGTGGTCGACACCGAGGCCGTTGGGCAGGGAGATATGGCCCTCGCGCATCATGTCGGTGACCTCGACGACCACGTGGGCACTGCCGCGTTCGGTGTGCAGGCGGGCCGCGGACCCGGTACTCAGGCCGAGTCGGCCGGCGTCGGCCGGGCTGACCCGCAGGGCACCCTCCGCGTCGCGGCGGCGCCAGGTCGGGTCACGGTAGATGGTGTTGGCGGTGAAGGAGCGGCGCTCGCCCGCCGAAAGGACTAGCGGGTACGCGTCACTGGTGAGAGAGCTCTCGGGACTCCCGGGGTCCACCAACTCCCGCAACTTCTCGATCAGCTCGGGAACCTCCACCGTGAAGCGGCGATCGGGTCGGCGCACATAGGCCCATACGTCGTCCCAGTCGTCGACCGTGAAGGTGACCCCGGAGGGCGTTGCCGCGATCGCGTCGAAGAGGGCGTCCCCATCGGGGAATCCGGCGCGGCGCACGGCGTCCGGGTACGTCATCGCGCACAGCTGGGCCAGTCCCCACACCGGCGCCGTGGCGCGCCGCCCTTCCGGGAGCGCGGTGCCGAGTGTCTCGTACAGGAGGTACGGGGCGAGACCGAACAGCGTCGGGTCCTCGCCCACCGCGGCGAAGAAGGCCTGACCGAACGCGGCGCGCGAGGTGTGGGCCGCCTTGGTGAGGGTGGTCAGGAGTCCCTCGTCGGCGGCGCCCAGGCGGCGCAGCAGCCGGGCGTAGATCTCGGGTTCCGGGAGGGTGCCGGGCAGCGGGTCGAGGACGGGCGGGCGGAGCTGGAAGGCGTTGTGCGGGAACTCTGTGTTGAAGAAGGTCGCCTCCCACTTCTCGAACTGGCTGGCCGCGGGCAGGACGTAGTCGGCGCGCCGGGCGGTCTCGGTGAGCGCCACATCCACGACGACCACCAGGTCGAGGGCGTCCAGCGCCTCGGCGAAGGCGCGTGAATCGGCAAGCGAGTGGGCCGGGTTGGCGCTCTCGATCCACATCGCGCGGAACCGGTCGGGGTGGTCGGTGAGAATCTCCTCGGCGATGGAGTTGCACGGCACCAGACCCGAGATGATCTTCGCTCCGGTGACCGGGGTACGGCGCCCGCGACCGGACTTCCCGCTGCCGCCGGCGAGTGCGGCGAAGGCGGAGTGCAGGAACATCGTGCCGGGCCGCCCGAAGTTCCCGGTCAGGATCCACAGCAGCTTGTTGAGATACGACACCAGGGTGCTGTGGGGTGCCTGCTGGACGCCCAGATCCTCGTAGGTGGCGACGCTCGCGGCCGTCGCGATGCGCCGTGCCGCCGACCGCAGCAGCTCCTCGTCCACTCCGCAGCGGGCCGCGTACTCCGTCACCGGTACGCCGGCCAGCGCGTCGAGCACCGAGGCGGTCCCCGTCGTGTGCGCTTCGATGAACTCGGCGTCGCACAGGTCCTCTTGGACGATGACGGCGAGCATGGCGGCCAGGCACCACGCGTCCGTGCCCGGCCGTACCTGGAGGTGGTAGTCGGCGAGCGCGGCGGTCTCGCTGCGCCGCGGGTCGAGGACGATCATCGAACGGCCGGGGTCCTTGGCGAGGGCCCGCAGGGTCGGCCTGGCCCGCGGAAAGCTGTGCGACTGCCAGGGGTTCTTGCCGAGGAAGACGACGACCTCGGCGTGCTCGAAGTCGCCCTTGGTGTGGCCTCCGTAGAGCTTCGCGTCGACCCACATCTCGCCGGTCTTCTCCTGGGCGAGCGCGTTGGAGAAGTACAGGCTGCCGAGGGCCGCCTGGAGCGCCTTGGTGTGCAGGCCGCCCAGGTGGTTGCCCTGGCCTCCGGCACCGTAGAAGAAGATCTTGTCGCCGCCGTGCTCGTCGCGCACGGCCATGAGCCGCTCGGCGATCTCATCGAGCGCGGTGTCCCAGTCGATCTCCTCGTACGTCCCGTCGGCGCGGCGGCGCAGCGGGGAGGTGAGCCGGTGGCGGCCGTTCTGGTAGTGGTCGAGGCGCAGGGCCTTCTCGCAGGTGTAGCCGGCCGAGGCGGGGTGCCTCTTGTCGCCGCGGATCCGGGCCAACCGCCGCCCGTCCAGCTGGACTTCGATTCCGCAGTTGCACTCACAGAGGATGCACGCGGAGGTCTGCCAGGTCTCTTGTCCGGTGTCGGCCACGCTCATCGGCTCCTCACGCCCAGCGGGTTCCAGTGAGTCCTGTGTCTGCGCTCTGTATCTGCGCCCTGCGCCTGTGCCGTGTGTCGGCGTCCTGCTGTCCCGCCGACAACTTACTGGACGGTAGCGCCGTCAGTCCTATAGAGCAACCCACTTGGCGGAGGCCCGGAATTCGCTCGCCGACGACAGCCGTAGCCCCTCACACTGGCGCCGTGAGCCGAACCGTGAGCGTATGGGTGACCTCGGGCGGGGACTTCCTCGGTGTCGCCGGACCCTTCCCCGTGGACATCCCCTGGTGGTCGGAGGTGGAACCGGTCATCGGCCATCTGGAGGGGCTGCTCGGCGTTCCGGTGCTGGTCCTGCGTCTCGTCGACGTCGACGGCGGTGCGGGCGGACGGGACGGCCATGTGACTTACCACGCCGAGGCGTTGGCGCGCCCAGCGCCGGGACTGCTCGACCGACTCCCCGTCGATCAGGGCCTGTTGAACGGTCCCCAGGTGTTGCGTGCGCCGTGGGCGCGGGCCGACGGTCTGCGCGACCTCCTCGCCTGGGCGACCGACACGCTGGCCGCGGCGGGGCGGCCGGTGACCGGTCCGGTCGAGCAGCGCCGTACGTGGAATCTGGCCGGGCTCTTCCGGCTGCCCACGGCGCGGGGCACGGTCTGGCTCAAGACGACACCGCGCTTCGCGGCCGACGAGGCCACGGTCGTGGGCGCGTTCGCGCAGGTCGACCCCGGTCTGGTCGCGACCGTCCTCGGTTCCGGCGAGCACCGCATGCTGATGGAGCACATCCCCGGCGAGGACTGCTGGCAGGCGTCGTCCGAGACGGTCGCCGCCGTCATGGAGCGCTTCGTGGCGGCGCAGACGGCGCTGGCTTCCGCACCTTTGCCCGGCATCCGGGACTGGCGTGCGCCGGTTCTCACCGCACAGCTCCAGGAGCTGCTCGACGGACCGGTCGCGCGGGAGCTGGACGCTCAAGAGGTCGCCCGCGCACGGGAGTTGATGAACCGCTGGGACCTCCTCGCCGAGTGCGGACTGCCCGACACGCTCGTGCACGGCGACTTCCATCCCGGCAACTGGCGCGGTGACGGTGGCGCACCCGTGGTCGTGGACTTCGCCGACGCCCACTGGGGCAACCCGGTCCTGGACGGACTGCGCGTCCACGACTTCCTCCCCGAGTCGCGGCGCGCGCGGGCCGCCCGCGCCTGGATAGACGCCTGGAAGGCGCGGGTCCCGGCCGCCGATCCGGCGCGCGCCCTCGCCCTCGCCGAGCCACTCGCCCATCTCACGTACGCCGTCCGCTACCAGGAGTTCCTCGACGGCATCGAGCCTTCGGAGCGGCGCTACCACCAGGGGGATCCGGCGGACGAGATCCGCGCGGCGGTGCGGTGCGCCGAGCAGCCGAGCCCGTACCTCGGCGCCGCCCCGGACCTCGGCCCCGTGAGAACCTCTTGGCCGGCAGCCGCCCCGCACGGCAGGATCAACTGATGGACAGCCGACCGACGTTCGACGTTCCCAGGCCGCTGCGCATCGAGGGGCTGGGGCTTCAACTGCGCGAATGGTCCGCCGACGACATGGCGGACCTTGTCGCGATCTACGACGATCCCGAGATCGACCGGTGGACGCCGGTCGCGTCGCCGTTCGACACCGAGGCCGCGCGGGCGTATCTGGCCGCCGCCGAGCAGAAAGGTGCCGAGGGGCAGGTGGTGCAGCTGGCCATCACCACGGACGGCGGGGCGCCGCGGGGTGAGATCCTGCTGTTCCGCAGCGCGGCCGACGAGCGGGACGTCGAACTCGCCTATGGCGTAGGGGCCGCGTACCGGGGCCGGGGGCTCGCAACCCGCGCGGTCCGGCTCGCGGTGGACTTCGCGAAGGGGCGTGCCGCGGTGCGGCGGGTGGTCCTGTGCATAGAGGACGGGAACGGGGCGAGCGAGGCGGTCGCCAAGGCCGCCGGGTTCGCGCTGACCGACGACGCACCGGTCGTTCGTGAGGCGAAGGGCCGGGTGGTCGTCCTGCGGACCTGGAGCCATCTCGAAAGCGACGACATCGCGGGCGAAGGGCGCCCCCGGTGACCCGCGCGGAGGTCCTGCTCATCGGGGGCCGCGCGGGCGTCGGCAAAACGACCGTGGGCTGGGAGATTTCGGCGCAACTGCGTGCCGCGGAGGTCGCCCACGCGGTGATCGAGGGCGACTACATGGGTCACGTGCACCCCGCGCCGGAGGGCGATCCGCACCGCGCCGCCGTGACCGAGCGAAATCTGCGGGCGGTGTGGGGGAACTTCGCCGAACTGGGCTACCGGCGCCTGATCTACACCAACACCGTGAGCGTGCTGGACCAGTCGACGGGCCTGTTCGAGCGCGCGTTGGGAGGAGACGTACGACTCGTACGCGTGCTGCTGACCGCCACCGACGAGATCACCGCCGAGCGGCTCAAGGGGCGGGAGATCGGCTCCGAGTTGAAGCGGGAGATGGAGAACAGCGCCCGCAAGGCACGGCTGTTGGACGAGCGGGCGCCCGCGGACACCGTGCGGGTGGCGACCGACGACCGCGCGGTGACCGACATCGCGCGTGAGGTCGTGGCCGCCACCGGCTGGATGTCCGCCGGTTCCTGAAGAGGGCGGCACCGCCGCGTCACGTCCCGGCGGGCTCCGTTTCCGGAGTCGGCGCGGTCAGGTACTCCTCGCTGAGCTCCTTCGGCCCGAAGGGCCATACCTTCTCCAGGCGCGCCCAGACGACGAAGGCGACGCAGCCGAGGGCGAGCCAGGCAAGGGACCATTCGATGGGGTGGCGGCCCGGGGAGTTCTTGTCCGCGTATCCGTAGATGGTGAGCCAGCCCGCGAGCGCGAGGAAGCTCGGTACGGGGTAGAGCCACATCCTGTACGGGCGGCGCAGGCCCGGCTGCCGCTTGCGCAGCACCGAGAGGGCGACGATCTGGGCCAGCGCCTGGACGATCACCATGACGGTGGTGAGCAGCTGGATGAGCGTGGCCAGGTCGGTGTGGCGGCCGATGAGGAAGCCGATCGCCGTGATGACGCCCATGGTCGCGAGGCCCAGCATCGGGAAGCGGTGCTTGGGGTGCAGCTTGGCGTAGGGGCGGAAGAACACACGGTCGCGGGCGGCGTCGTACGGCACCCGGGACCCGCCGAGCAGTCCGGTGAAGACCGAGGCGAACGCCGTGATGAGGATGAGGACCGTGACGGTGTCGGCGGCGCCCTTGCCCCAGGTCTCCTCCAGGACGGCGGACGCCACGGATGTCGAGGCGATGTCCCCCGGATCGGTCATCCGGCGCCAGTCGATGACGCCGAGCGTGCCGATCTGCAGCAGCAGGTAGATCGCCATGATGCCGAGGATGGAGAAGATGATGGACCGGGGCAGGATGCGGCCCGGGTCCTTGATCTCGGCGCCCATGTACGCGGTGGTGTTGTAGCCGAGGTAGTCGTAGATGCCGATGGTCAGGCCCGCGGCGAAACCGAGCCAGAAGTGACCGCTGGTCAGCTCGAAGGCGTGCGCCGGATAGGTGAAGGCCAGGTGGGCGCTGAAGTCGGTGGCTGCGGCGAGGATCACCAGGACGACCGAGGTGATCATGACGGCCCACATGACCGCGGTGATGCGGGCGATGTGCTCGATGCCGCGCCACAGCAGGATCACCACGAGGGCGACGATGCCGAGCCCTATGAGGTCTCCGGTGCTCCTGCCCATGTCGGGGGCCAGGTAGCCCAGGTACTGGACGAAGCCGACCACGCCGGTGGACATGATCAGCGGGATGAAGAGCATGGCCGTCCACACGAACAGGAACGGCATCAGCCGTCCGGTGCGGTACTGGAAGGCCTGGCGCAGATAGACGTAACTGCCGCCGGAGCCGGGCATCGACGCGCCCAGCTCGGCCCAGATGAGCCCGTCGGCGAGTGCCAGCAGGGCGCCGGCGACGAAGCCGATGACGGCCTGCGGGCCGCCGAAGGCGGCGACCATCAGCGGGATCGTCACGAACGGTCCGATGCCGCACATCTGGCTCATGTTGATGGCGGTGGCCTGGAACAGGCCGACGCGACGGACGAAACCGCCCTTGGGTGGCGGGCTGCCGGACATGGGGCCTCCTGAAGCGGGACGCGGGGAGAGGTATGTGATGACGGCCGGCCTCAGTGGCGACCGACGGACGAAAGGCGGCGGATCAAGGGCGGCGGGTGACCGGCCGACGCTGGGCTCCCCTTGGCTCGCCCGGCGAGGCTGACTGGGCGATAAAGTTAAGGAGCCTTACTAGATGCGTCAAGAGGGTGTCATGAATGCGTGAGAATGGTGCGATGCCCGCCAGCGACGCCGCAGAGCAGCCCGAACAGCCCTGGAACCGCCGGCGGCTGCGCAGCACCAACGAGCGGTTGCTGCTCGACCGGCTGCGCACCGGCGGCGCCGCCTCACGCGCCCAGCTCGCCCGCGAGACAGGTCTGTCCAAGCCGACGGTCTCCAGCGCGCTCGCGGCCCTGGAGGAGGCCGGACTGGTCCACGAGGTGGGCACCCACACACCGGAGCGCGGCCGGGTCGCCGTCCTGTACGCCCCCGATCCCGCGGCCGGTTACGCGCTCGGCATCGACATCGGCCGCGGCTGGCTGCGCGTCGCGGTCGCCGATCTCGACGGCGCGGTGGTCGCGCGGGCCGACGTACGCAACCGGGCGCGCACCTCCGGCGCCATGGCCGACCTGGTGGTCGCCACGGCCCACCAGGTCGTCGCCAACTCCGGTGTCGGCGCGGACGAGGTGGCCCACGCGGTGGTGGGCACGCCGGGCGTGTACGACGAGAAGCAGCGCCGGGTGCGGTACGCGATGCATCTGCCCGGGTGGGGCCGCGCGGGCCTGTTCGACCGGATGCGCGAGGAGCTGGGCATCCCGCTGGAGGTGCACAACGACGCCAACCTCGCGGCGCTGGGCGAGTACACGTACGGAGTCGGTGCGGGCAGCCGGCTGTTCACGTACATCATGATCGGCACCGGTCTCGGCATGGGTGTCGTCAGTGAGGGGCGGCTGTTCACGGGGGCGCACGGCGGGGCCGGGGAGATCGGGTTCCTGCCGTGGCCGGGGCAGCAGAAGCCGGAGACCCTGGAGGACGCGGTGTCGGGTGTGGCCGTCGTCGAGGCGGCGCGGCACTTCGGGATGACCGGGCAGCTCACCGCGAAGGCCGTCTTCGACGCGGCACGTGAGGGTCATCCCGCGGCGGTCCAGGCGGTGCAGCTGGAGGGCGAGCGGATCGCGCACACGGTGGCCGCGGCAGCCGCGGTCCTCGACCCGGATCTGGTGGTCCTCGGCGGGGGTGTGGGCCACAGCGTCGATCTGCTTTTGCGTCCGGTGCGCGAGACCCTGCGCGCCCTCACTCCGCTGCGCCCGAAGATCGTGCCCAGCCGGCTGGGTGAGGACGCGGTGCTGCTCGGTGCGGTGGCGACCGCGCTGGGGACGGCGCGTGATGTGGTGTTCGAGCGGCGGTCGGCTTCCTGAACGGGGCGAACTCCCCGGTCATGGTCGCGGCGGTCGGCTTCAGGAGCGGGGCGCGCGCCCTGCGGTGATTGACATGACTTACTCAGCCACCTAGCTTGTGGGCCCAGTTAGTAAAGGTTCCTAACTTGCAGAGTCGATGCGCGGATGCTCCCCCACCTCCCAAGGAGACCACCGTGTTCCACCGCCCTGCCTCACGACGGCGCTGCGCCACGGCCGCCGTCGCCCTGGGCCTCCTGTACACCCCGTCCACGAGCGCGTGGGCCGGAGCCGAGGACGAGAGGCCGATCAGCGCGCCGGTCACCGCGCCGGGCGCCAAACTCACCGCGGTGGCCTCCGCGCCGGGCAGCACCACCGCGCTATCGGGCTACACGATCCAGTCGACGGCGAAGGTCACCGACTCTGCCGCGGTCCTCTCCTCCCCCGGCTACCCGGCACGCGGCTGGTATCCGGCCGGCTCCCGCTCCACGGTCCTGGCGGCGCTGCTCGCGAACGGGAAGTACGCGGACCCGTTCTACTCGGCCAACCAGCAGAAGATCCCGAAGGCAGACTTCACGGTGCCCTGGTGGTACCGCTCGGACTTCACGGTCACGGACACCTCCGAGCGCAGCTACCTGGACTTCAGCGGGGTGATCTCGGCCGCCGACGTCTACGTCAACGGCCATCGGGTCGCCAAGGCCGCCGACGTGACGGGCGCCTACACCCACCACGAACTCGACATCACCTCGCTGGTGCGGGCGGGCACCAACACGGTCGCCTTCCGCATCCAGCCCAACACCCCGAACAAGAACCTCACCATGGGCTGGATCGACTGGCTGCAGCCGCCGCCCGACGAGAACATGGGCATCGTCCGCGACGTCCTCGTCCGCCGCGGCGGCCCGGTCGCACTGCGCGACGCACACGTGGTGACCAAGCTCGCCGTCCCGTCACTCGCCTCGGCGGACCTGACGGTCAAGGCGCAGGCACGCAACGAGACGGGCGCCGCCGTCACGGCCACGGTCTCCGGCACCATCGGATCGACGTCCTTCACGAAGACCGTCCCGCTCGCCGCGCACCAGACGAAGACGGTCACCTTCGCACCGGCCGACTCCCCCGGCCTGCGCCTGAAGTCACCGAAGGTGTGGTGGCCCGCGGGCATGGGCGGCCAGCCGATGTACGGCCTCGACCTGACCGCCTCCGTCGCCGGCACCCCCTCGGACACCACGCACGAGAGCTTCGGCATCCGCGAAGTGAAGGCCCCGCTCAACGCCGACGGCGCCCGGCAGTACAGCATCAACGGCCGCAGGCTGCTCATCAAGGGCGGCGGCTGGTCACCGGACGAGTTCCTGCGCTGGGACCGCACCTATGTCGAGGACCGGCTGAAGTACGCGCTCGACCTGGGCCTCAACACCATCCGCCTGGAAGGGCACATCGAACCGGACGAGTTCTTCGACCTCGCCGACCAGTACGGCATCCTCACCCTGCCCGGCTGGGAGTGCTGCGACAAGTGGGAGGGGCAGGTCAACGGCAGCGAGACGGGCGAGAGGTGGACCGCGGCCGACTATCCGGTCGCCAAGGCGTCGATGGCCGCCGAGGCCGCCCGGCTGCGCGACCACCCGAGCGTCATCTCGTTCCTCATCGGCAGCGACTTCGCCCCGGACGCGACGATCGAGAAGAACTACCTGGCCGCGCTGAAGGCGGCCGACTGGCCGACGCCCGTGGTCGCCGCCGCCTCCGACGGCTCCTCGCCGGTTTCCGGCAGTTCGGGCATGAAGATGACCGGCCCGTACGACTGGGTCCCGCCGAACTACTGGTACGCCAAGCGCGAGGGCGGCGCCACCGGCTTCAACTCCGAGACCAGCGCGGGCCCCGACATCCCCACACTCGACACCCTGCGCCGCATGATGTCCCCCACCGAACTGGACACCCTCTGGAAGAACCCCGGCACCAAGCAGTACCACCGCTCGCCGTCCTCGACCTTCGCCACCCTCAAGCTCTACGACGCCGCCCTGACCGGCCGCTACGGCGCACCGACCGGCCTCACGGACTACGTACGCAAGGCGCAGCTCGCCCAGTACGAAAACGTGCGCGCGCAGTACGAGGCATACGGGCGCAACGCCACCGACTCCTCGCAGCCCTCGACCGGGGTCGTCTACTGGATGTTCAACAGCGGATGGACGTCACTGCACTGGCAGTTGATGGACCGTTACCTCGACCAGGGCGGTGCCTACTTCGGCGCCAAGAAGGCCAATGAGCCGCTGCACATCCAGTACTCGTACGACAACCGCTCGGTCGTCGTGGTCAACAACCGGCACGCGTCCGCGTCGGGTCTCAAGGCCCGGGTCACCCTCTTCAACACCGACGGCAGCCAGAAGTACGACACGACGGCGACCGGTGTGAGCGTGGGCGGGGACGGGGCGCGCCGCACGGCGCTCACGGTGCCGTCCTCGGTGAGCGGGCTGTCGACGACTTATCTCGCACGCCTGATCCTCACCGACGCCCAGGGCAAGGAGGTCAGCCGCAACGTCTACTGGCTGTCGACGAGGGCCGACACGCTCGACTGGGCCAACACCGACTGGTGGTACACGCCGACGACGAGCTACGCGAACCTCAAGGGGCTCAACTCGATGGCGCGGGTGCCGGTTTCGGCTTCGGCGTCGACCTCCGTGGGCCCGGACGGCATTTCCATGACAACGGTCACCGTACGGAACACCGGGGCCGGGAAGACGCCGTCTCTCCTCACCGATGTGCACCTCGTGGACGCGAAGGGCAAGCCGGTGCTGCCGGTTCAGTGGTCCGACAACCAGGTCAGCCTGTGGCCCGGCGAGTCGATGACGCTGAGGGCCACGTACCGGACGGCCGATCTGCACGGGTCGGCGGCTCGGGTGCGGGTCTCGGGGTGGAACACGGCGGAGATGACGGTTCCGGCTCCGTAAAGCACGTCGGGCGCGCACAGCACGTCAGCGCCTGGAGCAGGAGGGGCGGGCCCGATTCCGGGCCCGCCCTCTCGCTCAGCTCGTGCTCAGCTCCTGCTCAGCTCACGTTGAGCGCCGTGTCGTCGATGACGAACGACGTCTGGAGCGTGGAGCCTTCGGTGCCGGTGAACTTGATGGTGATCGTCTGCCCGGCATAGGTGGTGCCGAGGCTGAAGGTGCGCTGCGTGTACCCCGAGGCGGCGTTCAGGTTCGAGTACGTGGCCAGGGTCGACAGCACCGTGCCGCTGCTGTTGACGACCTGGGCCTTCAGGGTGTCGTACGCCGTGCTGGTGGTCGTCTCGGCCGTGTCCACGTGGAGGTAGAAGCTCAGGGTGGCCGAGCAGCCGGACGGGACGGTGACCGCCTGGGAGAGCGTGTCGGTGTTGGCCGAGCCGTAGCCGTTCAGCCAGGCCTTGTACGAGCCGGTGCGGGCGGCCTCGCTGCTGCTGTTGGTGATGACGCCGCTGGTGGCGGTCCAGGACGTACTGCCGGACTCGAAGCCGGGGTTGGCGAGCAGCTGGGCGGCCGTGCAGGTGCCGCCACCGCCTCCGCCACCACCGCTGCTGCTCGCGCCGGCGAGCCAGTCGGTGGCGTTCAGGGCGAGCGCGGCGTTCGTGGCGCCGGTGTCGTTCCATCCGTCGTACAGCGTGTTGCCGGACTGGCCGGTGCCGTCGTCGATCGGGGAGCTGTCGCCCCAGAAGGCGACGCGACCGCTGCCGAAGGTGCTGGTGGCGAAGAAGGCGCCGGTGTTGCCGGAGTAACCGGTCCGGTAGAGCAGGCCCTTGACGGCCGAGTTGTCGGCGGGCTTGAGCGTGGCCGTCGTACCGCTGGCGATGAGGCTCTTGGTGACCGTGCCGAACGAGCCGTGCAGGATCGCGTTGGTGCTGTCGCTGATGGCGCTCGGGTAGTCGGAGCTGATGCTCAGCGAGTCGATGGAGAAGCCGAACGGGTCGGTGGAGTCGACGCTGTTGTTGGTCATCAGGTCGTTGAAGATCTCGACCGCGTCGTAGCCGTCGTTGTTGCGATCGGCGCCGGTGTGGTCGGAGACCATGAAGAGGCCGCCGCCGTTCTGCACGAACGTCATGATCGCGGTCTTCTCGGCGGTCGTGAAGAGCGTGTTGGGCTCGGGCAGCACCAGCTCGTCGAAGTTCGACAGGTCGGTCGCGGCCGAGCCGCCGTAGGTGAGGCTGGAGCCCGAAGGCAGCGTCTTGAGGCTGTAGTTGCCGGTGTTCTGCAGGGCTACGCCCCAGGAGGAAAGGGCGCCGGTCCAGTCCGTCTCGGAGGACGGGGAGGAGTCCTGGCCGAGCGGGTCGGGCTGGCTGGTGGAGATGATCCAGTCGGCGTTGCCGGCCGTCTCGGCGTGACCGTTGTCGAACAGGACGCGGTGCGTGGTCGCCGCGTGCGCGGGAGCGGCGGTGGCCGCCTGGACGGCCGCGCCCGTGACAAGCAGTCCGAACACGGCCAGCGCCGTGGTGAGTCTGTGGCGGGATCTTCTGAATCCGAGCATCCGGCGAACCTCCGTGAGGGGTGGGGAGAGGCGGTGCGGGCGCCAAGTCTCCGCGCGTAGAACGGTGGTTGGCCGTCTTCCGCGCGACAGATTCTTGAACGGTACATGTCGAAACGACGGCTGAACAGGAGCGGCACCGGAGCGCATCCCGGGGCGCGCGAAGCGGACTGCCTCCGCGCCCAGGGGGCAGATACATAACTGCGGGGGACCGACAAAGAGGGGCGGAGATGGAGATCTCAGGCATCATCAGTGCCATCCTCATCGGCATCATCATCGGCGTACTGGGCAGGCTCGTCGTCCCGGGACGCCAGCGCATCGGCATCCTCTGGACGATCGGCGTCGGCATCGTGGCCGCGTTCGTCGGCTCGGGGATAGCCGCCGCGTTCGGCGTCGCCGACACCAAGGGCGTCGACTGGATCGAGTGGCTCATCCAGATCGGCCTGGCGGCGCTGGGCGTCGCGGCGCTGGACCGGGCGAGGGTGCGCCGCTGACGCGCCGAGCAGAGGCGTTCGCGGACAGCGGTTGCGGATCCGCATCCCGTCCGGGTGGCGATGCGGGTACGGATCCGGGTGCCCATGCGGGTGTGGATCCCGGCGCCGACGCGGATGCGGATGTGGGCCGGCGTGTCTCTGTGCCGGCTCAAATCCGTTGCGGGCGGCGCGCCGGTGCGGCTAGGTTCTGCGGGCTTCACCCCCGCACACCCGACACCACGGAGAGACCTTGCCGCCGCGCATCACGCCGCTGACCGATCCCGAGCCCACACCGTCGAGCCGCCGCCTGGCCTGGCTGGCCTCCGGCACCGAGGGAGCCCCCGTGGGCTCCGCCTTTCTGCGGTTGTTCACCAAGGAGGGGCAGGATCATCTGGCGGAGCTGGAGGTCGCCGTACACCCTGCCGAGCGGCGGCAGGGTGTCGGCGGCGCTCTTCTGGACGCGGCGGTCTCCGCGGCGCGGGACGAAGGGCGGCGGTCACTCGTCGCGCAGGCCGAGACCGGCTCCCCCGGCGATCTGTTCCTGGCGGCGCGCGGCTTCCGCCGGGTGCTGGCACTGACGTACGCACGACTCGTGCTGACCGACGTGGATTCCGCGCGGATCTCCGAGATCGCCGAACGGCCGTATCCGGGCTACGAGTTGACGCACTGGGACGGCGCCGTGCCGCCCGGGCTGGCGCAGACCTTCGCCGACTCGCGGCGCGCCATGGACGACATGCCGATGGAGGGCACCGACTACGGGACCGTAGCGTGGGACGTGGAGCGGGTCCTGTCGGTGGCCGAAACCATCGCGAAGCGCGGGGAGTTGCTCCACACGGTCGCCGTGGTGGACCGCTCGGACGGTTCGATCGCCGGCTTCTCCGAACTCGTCGTTCCGGGCGACGGCCGGGGTGACGGCCAGCACTACGGCACCGGCGTGCTGCCCGAGCACCGCGGTCACGGCCTCGGACTCTGGATGAAGGCGGAGTCGATCCGGCTGGCGCGGCGGACGTATCCCGAACTCGGCGGCCTGCTGACGGACACCGCCGACAGCAACGCTCCTATGCGCTCCATCAACGACGCGCTCGGCTATCTGCCCACGCACGGGGCGGTGGAGTACCAGCTCGATCTCTGAGCGAGCCGGATGCGCGGTGCCGGATGCGGAGTGCTCAACGCCACGAGTGGGTCCAGGCCCGCCGACGTGGCTCCCCCTCGACAGCCGGCGGGCCTGCCGCCTCGACCGAGCGCCTGGCGCGGGAGAGTCGAGCGCGACGGGAGGCAGTCCCTGGGACGGCTTGCGTCCACACCCTCAGCATGCCGTCCCGTACCCTCGCCCGCAGGGGGCCGGTTGGCCCTCGACTCCGGGCCGTTCGGCCCCGTTTGTGTGTCAGGCGGCTGCCTTGAGCGCGGCCAGTCCGTCGTAACTGGACGGGTAGGCAGGGGTCCAGTCCAGCTCCCGCTCCGCCTTCGCCGCGGACACCCGCATGGTCGTCCGCATCATGACGTGCGCGTACGACATGGGCTTCAGCAGCCACAGCGGTACGGTCATCGGCTTCGGCAGTCCGAACTGCTGGGCCGCGGCGCGGACATGGGCGGCGAATCCCAGCGGGGTGCGGTCGACGATGTTGTAGGCCTGGCCGGGGCGGCCGTGTTCGACGGCGGCGGCGACCGCGCTCCCGGCGTCGACGAGGTCGATCCACGGCAGGACCCGGCCCTGGTCGTCGGCCACGGGAAGCTGCCGCTTGCGCAGCATGGGCAGAATGGCGTCGGTGCCGCCGGGGCCGTAGAAGAGTCCGAAGCGCAGCGCGATTCCCTCCAACCCGCTTGCCTCGAAGGTGAGTTGTTCCTTGATGCGCATGGCCGCGATGTGCTGTTCCAGCTGCGCGGTGGCGCCCTTCGGGCCGAAGGTGTCGTCCTCGGTGATGACGTGGTCGCCGTGGTCGCCGTATCCGTACCCGAAGACCATCGACTCGGCGACGAGTCGCCGTGCGCCGGTGGCCCGCGCGGCCTCGATGAGGTGGACGGTGCCGTCGGTGCGCAGCGCGTTGGTCTCGTGCATGTCGCGGTGGCGCAGGGGCGCCTTGCGCAGGGCGGTGGCGGCAAGGACGACCGTGTCGAAGTGCCGCCCGTCGACGGCACGCAGCAGCGCGTCGCGGTCCATCAGGTCGGCCTGGACCCCGTTGGCGGGGCCCCGGCCGAGGCCGGTGACCTTGTGGCCCGCGTCGGTCAGGGCCCGGGTGATGTGCCGGCCGAGAACTCCGCTCGCGCCGGCCAGGAGGATGCTCTGGTTCGTCGTCATGACGATGCGACGGATCGAGCGGGCCGGGATGTGACATCGGGCCTGAAAATCTTTCCGGGCGTCACTGTCCGCGCAGGGGCGAGCACCGTCGGACATACGGCCCGGGCGTCACCGCGTATACACGTAGGGCGTCGTCGTGGTCAGCGGCTGGAAGCCCAGGCGGGCGAGGATGGGGCGGCTCTGGCTGGAGGCGTCGACCTGGACGTAGCGGTAGCCGCGCTCGGCGGCGACGCGGGCGCGATGGGCGACCAGTGCGCGGTAGATGCCCCGGCCGCGCCAGGCCTCGACCGTGCCACCGCCCCACAGTCCGGCGAACCGGGTGCCTGGCAGGAGTTCCATCCGGGCCGCGCTGACCGGTGCGTCACCGGCGAGGGCCACGACGGCGACGACCGTGTCCGCGTCGCCGGTGAGCTGGGCCAGCAGCTGGTGACGCAGGCGCGTGCCGTCGGTGCCGAAGGCCTGTTCATGGACCTCGGCCACGAGGTCGACACCCGCGCGGTCGGTGACGGGAAGCAGCCGTACGCCCTCGGGCGGCTCCGCGTCGAGTGTCAGATCGCCCAGCTCGGCGACCATCAGGGTCTCCTCGGGCTCGGCGGTGAATCCGGCGGTCCGCAGCCGGTGCCCGAGGTCCTCCGGCTTGTCGTGCCCGTACAGCTTCCATTCGAACTCTCGCCCGAGGTCGGAGAAGTACCTGACCTGCTCGGCGATCGCCGCGTCCGCGCCGGCCCCGTCCAGGTCCGACCAGATCACCCCGTTCCAGCCCCGCTCGGCGCCGACCTGGCGCACTACCTTGCCGACGCGCTCGACCCGGGCATCCGGGGCGTCCGGCCGTGCTCCTTCCCGCATGTCCCGATCGAACAGAGCCAGTACCGCAACGTGATCCATGGGCTCACTCCAGCACCCTGGGGCGGCTGGGGCAACGCATATGAGGTAACCCACAGTGAACCGATGGCCCAAATACTCCCTGTTCTCGATCTCGGGGCACTACGGCACGCCCCATGACACGGTTCAGGCCGCGGGTCCCGTGAAGTACTGGCGCAGTTCGCCGATGCCGCCGATCCGGCTGACGAGTTCGTCGCCCTCGGTGAGATAGCGGGGCGGGGTGCGGCGGTTTCCGACTCCGGCCGGGGTGCCGGTGAAGATCAGGTCGCCGGGGAGGAGTCGTACGACGGCGGAGAGGCGGGCCACCAGGTCCGGGACCGGGAAGATCATGGACTTGGTGCGGTCGTGCTGGACCGCTTCGCCGTTGAGGAAGCCGGTGATCTCCAGGTCGTCGGGGTCGTCGAGTTCGTCCGGGGTGACCAGCACGGGGCCGGTGGGCCCGAAGCCGGGGAAGGACTTGCCGAGGCTGAACTGGGCCGGTTTTCCCTGGAGTTGGCTGACACGCTCCGAGAGGTCCTGGCCGACGGTGAGCCCGGCCACGGCGTTCCAGGCCTGTTCCTGACTCACTCCGTGGGTCTCCCGGCCGATCACCGCGACGAGTTCGACCTCCCAGTCCACCTTGCCGGGAGGCAGGGCGACGGTGGTGCGCGGGCCGGTGACGCAGGTCGGGAACTTCGTGAAGACCAGGGGCTCCTCGGGTGGCGTGAACCCCGCTTCGGCGGCGTGCGGAGGGTAGTTGAGCGCGACGGCGAACACCTGCCGGGGCCGCGGCACGGGCGCCTGGAGGGCAGCCGGGTCCACTGCCATGTCGTACGCGTCTTCGGGGAGGCCGGCCGCCCAGTCGCGCAACGCCGGCCACTTCTCCAGCAGGGCCATCGGGTCGGACGGCAGCCGGTGCTTCGAGGCGGTGGCGACGTCCGCGGCCCGGCCGCCGCGCAGCAGGACGGCCCGGTCCGCGACGACAGCGAGCCTCACCGGTCCGCCCTCTGCCGTACGGAAGTTCCGTGGCCCCCGGCCTCCAGTCTGCTCGGGCGTCCATCGTCAGCGGTGACCAGCATCATCGGGGTCTGCCTCCCTGTACTTTCACTGAATGAAACCTCACTTCACTCCATGAACTCGGTCGAGTATTGGGGCACCCTGACGGCCTGTCAAGGTCCCGCCGGATGCCGGGACGCGACGGCATTCCCCGAGGCCGGATTCGGGTCGTTCACCAGCGAAGACGCGCAGTTGGAGGGCGAGCATGGCGTAGTAGCCGACGAGCACCGTCAGTTCGAAGAGGCCACGCTCCCCCAGTGCCGTCACCGCGGCGTCGTACTCCTCGTCCGTCAGCGCGCCCGAAGTCGCCAGCGCGGTCGCGGCGCGCAGTGCCACACCCTCGTCCGCGTCCGCGAGTTCGGGCAGTCCACCGGCGCGCACGGCGGCCATCTCCTCGTCGGTCAGACCGCAGGCACGCCCCACCGCCTCGTGGGCCTCCCGCTCGAAGTCGCTGCCCCAATGGGCCGCCACCGCGAGAATGGCCAGCTCCCGGACGCGGTCGCTCAGCACGGAGTTGTAGCGAACCGCGGCACCGACGGCCTGCACGCGCAGACCGACCGGGGGGCTCAGCAGCATGGCGTTGAAGGGGCCCCGCAAGCACCCTTTCTCGTCGACGAGCGCGAACGCCTGCGGTCCGGCGGCCCGGGGGCCGCCCGTGATGGCCCGATAGACCTCAGCCTGCTCGTCGGTGAGTTCGTCCGGAGTCATTCCGGCCAGCCGGTCGGTCATCGGGCGCCCTTTCCACTGACGAACCTCATGTGATACCTGCTTCCATGGAATGAAAGTGCCAGCCCAACCTTGCTGAACCCTGTGCAGAAAGCGAGCCGTCCGTCGTGCCCCCGCGCAAAGAGACCCGCAGCGAGTCGCCGCCCACTCCCGCCGACCAGCCCGCGCCACCGAAGCGCGGTTACCAAGTGGAGGCGCTGGCCAAGGGGCTTCGCCTCCTCGGACTCTTCTCGGAACAGCGCCCGTCGATGAAGCTCTCGGACATGGCCGCCGAGACCGGAGTGCCGCTGCCGACAGCGTTCCGCATGGCCGCCACGCTGGTGGGCGAGGGGTTCCTGGAGCAACTGCCGGACGGCGCCTACCGACCGGCGTCCAAGGTGCTCACCCTCGGTTTCTCCGCCCTGCGCGGCCTCGACCTCGTACAGCTGGCCGACGCCCCCTTGCGCAGGCTCGCCGAGGCGACGGGGCAGACGGTCAACCTGGGCACTCTGTCGGACGACCGTGTGCTGTACCTGATCCGGCTGCGCAACACCGACCTGGTGACCGCCAACATCCAGGTCGGCTCCCGCCTTCCGGCGGTCCGTACCTCGATCGGCAAGGTGCTGCTCAGCGGCCTCGAGGACGCCGAACTCGACCGGCGCCTGACGGACGCGTCCTTCGCCGGGGCGGCGGGACCTCACGCCGTCAGGTCGGAGGCCGAGCTGCGGTTCGCCCTGACCGAGATCCGCAAGCAGGACTGGGCACTTCAGGACGAGGAACTCGCGTACGGGCTGCGCTCGGTGGCCGCGCCCGTCCGGGACGCCTCCGGCGCGATGGTGGCCGCGGCCAATGTGGCCGTACCCGCCATGGAGTTCCCTCCGTCCCGGCTGGCGGACGAGCTGCTGCCGCCGCTGCGAGAGACGTGCCGGGAGATTTCCCGGCTCCTGGGCGGCAGTTGACGCGACTGACGCCGGGAGGGCGCAAGACCCTCCGTCCCCTGGTGCTCCCCGGTGCTCCCCGCGGAACACCGGGGATCGTGCGCCGTTGTCAGTGCCTGCCGGCAGGATGCCCGGACATCACACGAGCAGGAGCGATCATGGGAACCTGGGACGTCGGACCCTTCGACAACGACACCGCCGCGGACTTCTCCTACACCCTCGACGAGGCAGCCGAAGGCGAGCGGGAAGGCATCATTCGCGCGGCGCTGGTCCGCACGGTCGACGCCCACGGTTACCTCGACCAGGACATCTCGGTGGAGGCAGTCGCCGCGGCGGCCCTGGTCGCCGCACAGTGCCCCGCAGGCGAGCCCATCACCACCGCCTACGGGCCGGACCTGCCCATCCCCGAGCTCCCTGCCGACCTGCGTGAACTCGCCATCCTCGCCCTCGACCGAGTCGTCGCCGAGCCGTCCGAGCTCATGGAACTCTGGGGTGAGAGCGACAAGGGCGGCCCTTGGCGAGCGACCATCTCCGCGTTGCGGAACGCTCTCCTGCCACCGGCTCCGGGAGAACAGCTCAGTCTGATCTGACGCCCCCTGATCTGGCACACCCTGTACGAGGGCTCAGAGGCCGGTACGCGTACGCGCACCGGCCGTATACACGCACGCGCCCGGGCCGGGCCCCCTCAGGCCCTGCCCAGACGCGTGTCCCTCGCCCTTCCGGATCAGCCGGTGGGCGTCAGCTCCTGCTGCTGCGTGGTGCTCTGCGGCTCCGCCGAGTGGACGCGGCGCAGGCCGGTCAGGCTGACCATCACCATGGCGAACACGCCCGCGATGGCGAAGGCCGTGAAGCCCGCGGTGGTCGAGCCGGTGGCGAGCAGCTGGCCGCCGAGCCACGGGCCGAAGACGGCACCGAAGCGGCCCATGCCGGAGGTCCAGCCGACCGCGGTGGCGCGGTTGTCGTCGTCCGAGCGGTGCGCCACGGTGGCGTAGATCATCGCCTGGGCGCTGAAGAGGAACATGCCGGTCAGGAAGACGACGGTGTAGGTGAGCGGCAGCGCCATCTTGATGCTGAGCGAGTAGATGCCGATGGCGGTGGCGCCGAACCAGATCGCGGAGATGCGCGAGCCGCCGAACTTGTCGGTGAGCCGGCCGCCGATCAGCATGCCGACGATGCCGCCGAGGTTGATGACGATGACGAAGCCGATCGAGGAGCCGAGGTCGTAGCCGTTGGCCTTCATCAGCGAAGGCAGCCACTGGGAGACGCCGTAGACCAGCAGGAGGCCGCCGAAGGAGGCCAGCCAGAAGAGCAGGGTCTGGACCCACTGGCCACCGCGGAACAGAGCGGTGAGCGCGCTGAAGCGTTCGGTCGCGGCCGGGCGCTCCTTGTCACGGGCGGCCAGCTCGACGCCGTAGCGGTCGGCGAGCGCCTGGGCGTCCGCGGTGCGGCCCTTGGCCTGGAGGAAGGCCATGGACTCGGGCAGGAACTTGATGGCCAGCGGGACACCGATGAACAGCGGGATCACGCAGATCCAGAAGGAGACGCGCCAGTCGCCGGTCCACAGCGCCACGAAGCCGGCGACGATGCCGCCCGCCTGGTGGGCGGTCATCAGGGAGCCGACGATCAGGGCGCGGCGACCGCGGGGGGCGTACTCGGTGACCATGGTGATGGCGCTCGGCAGCAGGCCGCCGAGACCGAGGCCCGCCAGGAACCGGCCGAAGCTGAACATGCCGAGGCTGGAGGCGGAGGCACAGACGGCGGAGGCCAGGGAGAACACCGCGGTCGACACGATGATCGTCTTCTTGCGGCCGACCCAGTCGCTGACGGTGCCGGAGGACAGGGCACCTATCAGCATGCCGAAGGTGGCGTACGAACCGACGTCGCCGGCCTTGCCGGGGTCGATGCCGAGGGCCTTGGTCTCCATCATGTGCGGGAGCACGGAGCCGTAGATGAACATGTCGAGGCCGTCGAAGAGGACGACCAGCCAACAGAGGCCGACGACAAGCGCGGCCATTCTGCCGCCGCGAGCGGGCAGGGCGAGGGAGGAGGACATCGTTGTTTCCTCTCGTCCAGGAAGCGTGGGCCCTGGAAGGGGGATCGGTGAGGCGGGTCGACGCGGCTCGTGCGGCTAACCCGATTGTGCCCCAGACGCTAAGGATTGAGTTCGAGAGTGTCAACGGTTTTGTCAACAATCTTAGAAACGATCCGGCCACCGTCGCGACGGTGCCACAAGCAGCTGAAGAACAGGTGAAACGGGCGTGGGCGGCACAAAGTGATGCGCCGCCCACGCTTATACGATGGCTTGTTTTGTTCGCTCAGATGACCAGACGGTCACCAGCGGGCACGGCTCAGCCGGTCAGCAGACCGGCGGCGTGCCGTGGGTGTGGAAGGACTCGATGGTCTTCAGACCCCAGGCCTGGCCCTTCTTCCGCTCGTCCTCGGTCCAGGTGACCAGTGGCCAGTCGGGGGCCAGGACAAGGCGGGTGAGCGGGTTGCACAGCTCGATGCGGTTGCCGCCCGGCTCATAGACGTACAGGAAGAACGTCTGCTGGATGGCGTGCTTGTGCGGGCCGGTCTCGATGAACACACCGGTGTCGATGGCGAGGTCGGCGGCGCGCAGGATGTCCTCGCGCGTGTCCGTGGCGAATGCGATGTGGTGCAGGCGTCCGTTCGAACCCGTCCAGTCCTCGGTGTAGACGATGTCGTACGACTTGCTGCTGAAGGTCAGCCACTGAGCGGCGATCTTGCCGGTGTTGAGCTGGATCTGCTCGGTGGGGCGGGCCCCCAGCGCGTCGCGGATGAAGTCGCCGTTGGGTGCGACGTCGGAGGCTAGGAAGTTGACGTGGTCCAGGCGGCGCACGCCCACCCCGTGGCCGGGCTTGGCCTGCGGCTGGTTCTTCAGGCCCGGCTTCAGATGCTCCGGCGCCTGGTACCACTCGCTCTCCCAGTACAGGGCGATCTCATGGCCGTCGGGGTCGGTGGTGACGTAGAGCGGGCCGATACCGGGCTCGTCCTCGACCCAGCGGCCCTGGCCGCCGGAGCTCTCGATCTCCTTGACCCGTCGCTGGAGGGCTTCCTCGCTGGAGGCGCGCAGGGCGGTGCGGCGGATGCCCGATGTCGTATGGGCGGTGAGGGTCAGACTGTGATGCTCGTAGTCGTCCCAGGTCCGCAGATAGACCGAGTCTCCGGAGCGGCCGTTCTCGGTCAGGCCGAGGTACTCCGTGAAAAACCAGACACTGGCGTCCAGGTCGGGGGTGAGCAGTTCGACGTGCCCGATGTGGGCGATGTCGCCAAGCGGCGGGGCCATGAGGCCTCCTTAATGGTGATGTGCGGCTCCGGCCGGCCGGGGGAAGACCGTGCCGTCGAAGATCTTTCGGGCGGTGCGTACGACGGCGGTGCGCCGGGCCACCGGGGCGCCGTCAGGGCCGTACTCGATACCGGCCTCGATGTCGAGGAACCCCGTGGGGTGCTCGATGCGCAGCCGGTCCCCCCGCTCGGGCAGGCGTGCCATGGCCTGTCCGACGCCGCCCTCCACCCGTAGCCCGGCGGCGACGCTCGCGGCGCCGAGGACTCCGATGGAGGTGTGGCAACGCACCGGAATGAAGGTGCGGGTCATGACGGCGCCGTCGTCGCGCGGCGGCGCCAGCAGGGTGAGCTTGGGCACGGTGGCGCTCTCGACGTCACCAAGGCCCATCAGCTTGCCCGCCTCCAGCCGGATCTCCCGGAGCCGGTCGGCGAGGGTCAGGTTCTCCTCAAGGTCCTTGGGCGCCTCATAGCCCGTGACATCGAGGGAGGAGGCCGCGATCAGGACGGTCGGCATGCCGTTGTCCACGCAGGTCACCGGGGTGTCCGCGACAAGGTCACGGGCGTGGCCGGTGGGCAGCAGCGGACTGCTCCCCTGCGGGAACTCGATCACGACCGGCGCCGCGGTCCCCGGCACTCCGGAGATCTCGGCGGAGCCGGTGTACACGACGCGTCCGCCCTCGGTGGGGAAGCTCGCGACCGCGAGGTCACCGGTGTTGACCATCCGGATCCGTACCGACGTCTGCCCCTCGCCCGGGGCGACCAGTCCGCGTTCGACGGCGAACGGGCCGATCCCGGCGAGGATGTTGCCGCAGTTCTGACGGTCCGACACCTCCGCCCTGTCGACGACGACTTGGAGGAAGAGATAGTCGACGTCCGCCTCGGGGTGGGCCGAGGCGGAAACCACGGCCACCTTGCTGGTCAGGGGGTGCGCCCCGCCCAGGCCGTCGATCTGGCGCGGGTCGGGGCTGCCCATGACACGCAGCAGCAGGTCGTCGCGTTCGGCGGCGTCGGCGGGCAGGTCCCCGGCCAGGAAGTAGGCGCCCTTGGAGGTGCCGCCGCGCATCAGCATGCAGCGCACCTCCTCGGGCCCGGTCACGACCCGGCTCCGGTGTACTCCTCGTACGTCTTGTACTCGACGCCGAGACGCTTGAGGGTGTCGCGCAGTCCGTAGCGGTCGAGACCGAGCTGTCCTGCGACGAAGGCGGCCCGGGTGGCGGCCTCCTTGGCCTCGCGGGCCTCGGACTTCTCCGCGATCTCGCGGGCCTTCTCGCGTGGTACGACCACCACACCGTCGTCGTCGGCGACGAGCACGTCACCGGGCCGGACGACCTGGCCGTCGATGGCGACCGGCACATTGACCGACCCACCTGTGGCCTTGACGGTGCCCTGCGAGGAGACGGCGCGGGACCAGCCGGCGAAGCCCATGTCCCGCAGTTCCTGGGTGTCGCGGATGCCGGTGTTGATGACGACGCCACGCACCCCGCGCTGCTGGAGCGCGGTGGCGAAGAGTTCGCCGAACAGGCCGTCCGTGCACGGCGAGGTGGTGGTGACGACCAGGATGTCTCCCTCGCCGCACTGCTCCACGGCCGCGTGGATCATGAGGTTGTCGCCGGGCCAGCTGAGCACGGTGACCGCGGTGCCCGCGACCCGTACGCCCTGCTGGACCGGGCGGATCTCCGGCCCGAGGAGACCGGTGCGGCCCATGGCCTCGCTGACGGTGGCCACGCCGAAGGCGGCCAGCGCCTCGACGTCCTTGGCGTCCGCCTTCGGGGGGTTGGTGACGATCACGCCGCCCATGGTTATGCCAGCTCCTTCGCGATCTGCGGGTACGGACGCATGTACGCCTCGGCCATGGTCTTGTGGGCCAGGCCCAGGTTCGGACCGGCGTTGCGCTTGAGCTGGACACCGCGGCGGACGGCGAGGTCGGTGTAGTAGTCCCACAGGTGCTGCTGGGCGCCGAGGCACTCCATGGCCTTGCGCTTGGTCTCCCAGACCTCGGTGATGTCGAGAAGCACCTCGGGCTTGAAGCCGCTCATCTCGGGCTGGTGCGGCTCGAAGTAGAAGACCGGCGGGGCACCGATGATCTCGCCCGGGCCGGGGTAGCCGATGGCCTGGGCGAGGACGCGGGCCTCCAGTGCCATCCGGTTGGCGGCCGGGTGGTCGCCGTTGTAGGGGTCCTCGACCGGGTGGGTGAGGACGACGTCCGGCTGGGTCTCGCGGTAGACGGCCACCAGCTGCTCGGTCAGCTCGGCGGTGGCGGTCAGCGGGTAGTCGCCGGCGTCGAAGAAGCGGACCTCGGCGCCGAGGGTGGCGGCGGCCTTCTCGGCCTCCTCGCGGCGTATCGCCTTGATCTCCTCGAGCTTCTTGCCCTCGCGCCACGCCTTGGCCGACTCGCCGCGCTCGCCGAAGGTCAGGCACGCGATGGTGACCTTCTCACCGCGGGAGGCGGCCAGGGCGATGGCTCCCCCGGCCCTCCACACGAAGTCCCCGGCATGCGCGGTGACGACCAGCGTCGATCGTGGGGTGGCGGGCGCTTTGCCGTGCGTCATTGCAGAAATCTCCTTGGTGGACAGATGCGCGCCCGCCTCGGCCTCGCCCGTCGCACAGCGCGTCAGCCGCGCGGTACGTCAGTCGCGCAGCGCGTCGATCACACTGCCGAGGTGGACGCGGACGGCCGCTTCGGCCGCCTGCGGGTCCCTGGACTTGATCGCTTCGATCATGTCCAGGTGTTCACTCAGGGACTGCTGGGCACGCCCCGGCCGCAGGGCCAACTGGAAACGGTGGCGCACCAGTTGAGCGTTGAGGCGCTCCAGGAGCTCCACGGCCACCTGCTGACCGGAGAACTCCCTGATCCGGGCGTGCACTTCGTGATTGAGCTCGGAGTACGTCACCGGCTCACCGTCGGCGACCGCCTTGGACATCGCCTTGCCCAAGTCGCTCAGCTCTGCGAGCTGTTCATCGCTGGCCGCGACGGCCGCCTTGGCCGCGCACAGTCCTTCGAGGGCCATGCGGCACTCGGTGATGGCCACTGCTTCCTCGACCGTCACCACCCGCACCCGCGATCCGCGGTTGCGGATCCGCTCGACCAGTCCCTCCGATTCCAGCTCGATCAGCGCCGCCCGGACGCTGGCCCGAGTGACATCGAACTGCTCGGCGAGTTCGTTCTCCACCAGCCGCTGGGCCGGTGCCATCTCGCCTTGCAGGATCGCCTGCCGAAGCCGCACCAGTGCGTGCTGCTTGGCCTGCTCTCCGGTGCCTGGACGGGCTTCCTTCTGCATTGCGCCCTCCCTGAGTGAGTGCCTGTCGAACGTAAATCTAGACCAACAAGATTGTCAACAATTTTGTTCGGCATGTTGCCGACATGCTTCATCCGTCACATCGATACGACCCCATGTTCCACTGACGCCGATGGTGTCGATGTGACCAAGTCCGGGAATCCCTCGGTTCGGTTACGTCACACTCCACGAAGAACGCCGACTCGTCGTCCGCTGAAGGGACTTCACGTATGCGCGCGCTGCTCCGCTCCGGGCTGGCCACCACCGCGGCCCTCTGCCTGTCGCTCGTCGCCGTCCCCGCCCACGCGACTCCTCCCGGACCGGGGGTCAGCGGCAGGATCATCGCGCAGACCACCGTCGACGGCACCGACTACACACTCCGGGAGATCACCATCCCGCCCGGCCAGGCGACCGGCTGGCACTACCACGACGGAACCCTGTACGCCTACGTCAAGCAGGGCACCCTGAGCCACTTCGACTCGACCTGTTCACTCGACGGCCGCTACCGGGCCGGCGCCTCCCTCACCGAGCCTCCCGGTCCCGATCACGTCCACATAGGACGCAACCTCGGCACCACCCCGCTGGTCCTGGACGTCCTCTACGTCCTGCCCCACGGCGCGCCCTTCTCCGAGGACGCCGCCAACCCGGGCTGCGCGTTCCAGTGACCGACCGTGCGTGACGTATGGCGGAGTGTCACCGGGGCACGAAAGGCGGCCTTGGTCCGGGCGAGCCGCCCGGACCAAGGCCGTGATCACACCGACAGGTGCGGGGTGGTCAGCCGGTCACCCCGCCTTCGGTGAGGCCGCCCAGGACCCGGCGCTGCAGGACGCCGTAGACGGCCAGCAGCGGGAGGCTGGTGAGGACGACATGGGCGAAGACCAGATTCCAGCGCACTCCGTGTGTGGACGATGACGCGAACTGGAACAGCGTGAGGGGCAGGGTCGCCCGGTCGGATCCCTGGAGGAGGAAGAGAGCGAAGTAGAAGTCGTTCCAGACCGAGATGATCAGCATGACGGCGCCGGTGAAGAGGATGGGTGCCAGCAGCGGGAGGATCATGCGCCGGTAGATCTGCCATCTGCCGGCGCCGTCGATCTCGGCGGCCTCCTCGAAGTCCACGGGCAGGGTGCGGATGAACCCGGCGGCGAGGAAGACGACGACGCCGAGCCGGGTGCCCGCGACGGTCAGCATGTAGCCGAGGCGCGAGCCGTTGAGGCCGAACTGCGTCAGGACGTAGATGGTCGGGATGATGGCGGGCGGCAGGACGATCGACAGCGCCGAGCCGTAGTAGGCGAACCGCAGGGAACGCGAAGTGGAGCGGGCATAGGACCAGGCGGCCATCGAGCCGAACAGCAGCACCGCGAGGATGGTGGGTACGGCGACGAGGGCGCTGTTGCGCAGTCCGACGAGGTACGAACCCTGGTCGATCACCGTCGAGTAGTTGGCACCGGCGTTCCAGTGCCGCGGCCAGCTCATCGACAGCACGCTGGCGTCGCCCTCGGTCTTGAAGGAGTTCACCAGGAGCAGCCAGAACGGCAGGACGATCCATGGGACGGCGAAGAGAGTGAGCAGCAGATACCGCGCTCCGGTCCGCAGACGCGGACGGCGCACGCCGACAGTGGTTCCGGTCACATCTGTACCTCCCGTCGGCGCAGCCAGCCGATCAGCGGGACCGCGGTCACGATGACCATGAGGGTGATGACGAATCCCAGCGCGCTCGCCGTGCCGAAGAAGCCCTGCCCGTACTGGTTGTAGACGGCGACGTTCAGCACGGTCGTCGCGTCGCCCGGTCCGCCCCCGGTGGTCGAGAAGACGACGTCCAGGGCGCTGAACGAGCCGACGAGCGTCACCACCACGTTGAAGGTGAACGAAGGGGCGAGCAGGGGGAACTTGACCGACCGGAAACGGCGCCAGGCTCCCGCTCCGTCCAGCGTCGCCGCCTCGATGACGGACCGGGGTATCCGGTTGAGTCCGGCGATGTAGACCAGCGTGACCAGCCCGGTCCACTTCCAGGCGTCGACGGACGCGACGGCGACGAGCGCCGAGGTGTCGTGCCCCAGCCAGGCATAGTGGTGGCTGCCCGGGAGCACCGCCGTGAGGAAGGCGTTGACCGGGCCGTGCGGGCTGAGCGCGGCGGCCCAGATGTATCCGGCGGCCAGCGGCGAGATGAGCACGGGGATGAAGAACAGCGAGCGGAACACGGTGTTGACGCGGTTCGTCTGCTGCAAGGCCGTCGCGAGGGCCAGGCTGACCGCGTTCTGTACGACCATGGAGACGGCCGCGTAGATCACCGTGACCCTGATGGCGTGGCTGAGCGTGCCGAGTTCGTCGAGCAGCCGGAAGTTCGTCAGACCGGTCCACCGGATCGTGTCGCTGTATCCGGTCCACTGGAGGAACGCGAACACGCCGTTGGCGACGAACGGGACGGCGAAGAAGACGAGGACCAGCACGATCGAGGGCAGGGCGAACAGGTAGTGATACAGCGTCCGGCGCGCACGGCGGCGGGGTCCTGGCCGGCCGGGCGGCCCACTCTCCTGGGAGAGTCGGTCGCCCTGCTCGACGAGCCCCCTGGTCCGTGACGGCCCGGTCGGCTTTTCCAGGGACTTCATTCTCTGATCGGCCGCCTCGGGTCAGTTACCGGCCGCCGCGGCGGCCTGGAGGTAGTAGGTCTGCATCTTGTCGGCCACCTGCTGAGGGCTCTGCTGACCCGCGAGCAGCTTGGCCGACTGGGGGCCGAAGTTGCCGGAGCCCGGTATCTGGGAGTTGAACGAGAGGGTGGCGCCGTCCTCGTACGCCTTCTGAGCGTCCTGCATCAGGCCCTGCAGTTGGGGAGTGGGCGCGCCGGACAGTGTGGGAATGGTCTTCGCCTCCTTGACGTAGTCGGCGTAGCCGTCGCCGGTGATCCACTGGATGAAGTCGGTCGCGGCCCGTTCCTTCTTCGTGTTGCCGGTCTTGGGCACGTAGTACGTGCCGAGGGGGCTGGGCGAGTAGTTGGCGACCGCCTTGGTGGCGGAGACCCCGACGAAGCCCACGGCCTTGTCGACCTTCGCCGTGTCTCCGCCCGCGTCGGCGTTGAGCAGGGCGATGCTGTCGGTGTTCTGCGCCACCATCGCGGCCTTGCCGCTGAGGACTGCCTTGAGGGAGTCCTCCCAGGTCGCCGTGGCCGAGTCCTTGTTGAAGCATCCCGATGTGCGCAGGGAGTCATAGGACTTGAGCCCGGTGACGAACGGCCCGTCGGAGTCGCTGAGTTTGGCCTTCTTGCCGAGGATCGACTTGTCGTAGGCCTCGTTCACGTTGTACTGGCCGAGGTAATTGAAGGCGCTGAGGACCTGCTGGGACCAGCCGGAGCCGCCGGCCTCGAAGATCGGTGCGACATCGGGCAGCTTCGACTTCAGGGTCTTGCAGTAACTCGCCAGATCCGCGTAGGACGTGGGCGGTTGCAGACCGGCCTTGGCGAATACCTGCTTGTTGTAGAAGACGCCGAACACGGAGGGCATGCCGATGGTCGCCGCGTAGACCTTGCCGTTGACGCTGCCGGAGACCTCCGCGAGGTGCCCTTCCTTCTTCACGAACGGGAGCGCGCTGAGGTCGGTCATGTTCTGCGCGCCGTTCAGGGAGAGCAGATCGGTCTGGTTGCCGTGCCATTCCAGGATGTCCGGCCGCGCTCCGGTGGCCCACTTGGTCTGGACGGTGGTGGGGAAAGTGCCCGGCGGGATGTCGACCAGGGAGATCTTGTTGCCGGAGGCCTTTTCGTAGGCCTTGTACAGGCTGAGCAGTGCGGGCGAGTCCGCGGTGTTGTGCCAGAGCGTCAGGGTGACGCCCGTCGGTGCCGGCCCTTCGGTGTTCGCGGCACTCGGCGTTCCGCCGCCACTGGAGCAGGCGGTCAGGGTGAGAGCGAAGGCGAGGGTGGCGCCGTACACGGCGAATCTCTGCTTGGACGTCTTCATGGATTCGTTCCTCTTCCGGAATGTGGACAAGAGGGGCCTGGTCAGGGCGTGCTTCCGCCCTGTCAGGGCTTGTTGTGGACCGTGTGCAGCGTGTCGAGGATCTTGGCGGTGACGGTCTCGGCCGCGCCTTTCGCGTACCTCGAGTTCATCGCCCCATAGGTGATCCGGTCGTAGTCGCGCGCGTCCGCCATGTACTTCGCCGCGCCGTCGACCATGGTCGCCACCATGGTGTTCGGGAACGGCGAGTTCTCTTTGACGTGGAGTCCGGACGTGCTGGACAGCTCGGCCTGGACGCCGGCGAGCACGATGTCCCCCAGCCGCACCACCACGACGGGGGCGTCGGCCATGCCGTCCGGGCGGTACGGGTAGTCCCTCGTCGGGCGCAGATCGCTCAGGCTCGCGGGCGGGACCTGTGCGGGCACTTCGACATGGGTGTGGATCACGGCCAGGGTTCCCTCGGCGGGGGCCGTGGTCCGGATGCCCTCGCCGACCCGTACGGCCTCGGCGCCCAGGCGTTCTCCCAGCAGGTCGACCAGAAGGTGTCCCGCTTCATGGGCGTCGGTCCGTGCGCGGGCTCCGTCCCGGTCCAGGGTGTGCCGGTTGGCCGTCAGGTAGGGCGCCTGGTCGCCCGCCGCACCGACGAGGAAGAGGGCGACGGTTCCCTCGCCGTACTGGCGCTCGACATGGCCGGTGGCCGCGCCCGCGAGGTCGGCGGAGACCAGCCTGCCGCCGTCCCGGGTGACGGACTCGTGCAGGACCGACGACTGGACGGCGTAGTTGATGAGCAGGGCGATCGGCCTGCCCTCGGTGTCATCGACGCGCACGACACCGACGCTCCGGTCGCAGGGTCCGCTCTCGTCCGCGCCGAGCCACCAGCCGTCCGCCGTGAGCACGTTCCTGTTGACGTTCGCGTGGCACACCCCGCTCCCGAACCCCAGCCGTGCGGGGCGCAGTTGGCGTACGGCCTCCTCGGCGGCACGGTGCACCGCCGCGAGGACGGCCTGCCGTACGGCTTCGTTCTTGGCCGCCGCCTCGCCGTTCAGCCGCGCGGCGGGCAAGACGTGCGGTGCGCAGAAGGTGTGACTCGCGGCGATGACGACGTTCTCCTCGGCGACATCGGCCGCCCGGCCGATGAGGTGCTTCATCTCGTCGAGGAGCTCGTCGAAGACGGAGGTCAGATCGACCACGGCGAGGGCCACACGTTGGGTGCCGTCGTCGAGGAGTACGACCCTGGCCCGGAGCTTGTCGCGCTCGGCGGTGAAGCCGTCCACCGGGTAGACGGACGCGGGAATGCCGATCCCGCGCTTCCCGGCTCCCGCCAGGAGAGTCGTGCCGGCCGCCTCGACGGCGAGGGGCCGGTCCGGCGCCGTCATCGCGCCCGTGCCCTGATCATGTCGACGACTCCGTCGACGATGCCGTTCTCGGCGTAACCCCGTTGGACGGGGCAGCCGTTGACCTCGAAGGTGCGCCGGTCGTAGGCGGCGTCGTCGGTGAGGTAGCCGATGCGGTCGTTCGCGAGGGACATCAGGATGGTGTTCGCGAGAGGTGACTCCTTCCTCAGGCGCCGGTAGATGTCGGTGACCACCTCGCCGGAGACACCGGCGAGCGCGACCTCGTTGATCGTGAGGAGTGCCAGGCGCAGGTCCACCGATGCGACCTTCTCCTGCCTCATGTCGGCCATGACGTCCACGCCTTCCTTCATGGGGCAGGCGAGGACGCGTTCCTGAGCGCCGATGCGGGCATGTGACGTCAGGTGCCGGATACGGCCCGCCACCCGGACGGCCTCCGCCCCGACGACGAGTCCCTGGGCCTCCATCGCCTCATAGGCGGCGGGCCACTCCTCCTCGGGTGCCCCGAACGCCTTGTCGAGGGCGATGCGCGGAGCCTGATCCCCGACGGGTCCGAGGGTCCACAACGCGACGGCGTCACCGCCCAGTTCGCGTTCTATGTGGCGGGTCGCAGCGCCCGCGAGGTCGCCGCTGACCTCGCCGGTGCCGAGGGTGACGGTCGAGTGGACGGCGTAGTTGACGACGACGGCTATCGGCTCGCCGCTCCGGGTCTCGAACTTCAGCACCCAGACCGTCTTGTCGGACGGTCCGTCGGGGTTGAAGCCGAGCACCCACTTGCCGTCGACGTACTCGTCCCGGTTGACGTTGACGTCGGCCGTGCCCGTGCCCAGTCCGAAGCGGGCCGGCCGCGACGACTCCCGGGCCTGCTTCAGCGCGGCGAACAGTTTGTCGTAGACCTCGGCGGTGTAGGCCGCGGACTCGGGACCGCCCTCGTGGGCCAGCGCGCCGGGTGAGACCAGCCCGATCCTGGGCGCGTTGTGGCTGTGCGTCGCCGTGATGACGATGTGGTCGAAGGGGATGCCGAGCTCGCGCTCGATCCGCTCGCGCACCGGCGTCATGTCCCCGGCCTCGATGAGGTCGGCGGAGACCAGAGCCACCTCCCGCATCCCGTCGTCCAGGACCAGGACGCGGAGAAACAGGGGGTCGTGCACGTCCGTGAAGGAACGTCCGCCCATGGGATTGAGGTTGGTCAGATCCGCGGGCGTGATATCGACTTTGGCGACTCCGGCTCGCAGATTTCCGGGTTCCAATACACACTCCTGTGAATGCTTGTTCAAAGCCTGGACTTTTTCGGAGGACTGACTTACAGCGCGTCCCGAACCGCCACGCGCGTGAATCCCTCGATGTCAGGAAAGGGCGGCTCGCGGTCGGGCTGGAGATCGACCTGGAATGCGTTGAGCACCATGGCGAACATCGAGAAGCAGCCGAGGGCGGCGAGCAGGTCGACCAGTCCGCGCTCACCGAAGCGTTCCAGCGCTTCGGCGTAGGTCTCGTCGCCCACGAAGTGGTGCTCCAGCGCTTCGGTGGCGAAGCGGTGGAGCGCCCGTTCGTCCGCTTCGCTGAACTGCGGGTCCTGCCGGTGCGCGAGGCGACGCAGCGCGGCGGGGTCGAGTCCGGCGTCGATTCCCTTGTCCACGTGGGCGTTCCATGAATGCTGGGCGTCGCAGTGGCGCGCCGCGATCAGCAGGGTCAGTTCGCGCAGCCGGAGCGGGAGCGCGGAACTTCGGGTGCAGTACGTTCCGAGTTCCTCGACAAGTTCACATAGTTCCGGACTGCGGAGAAATGCTGTGAACGGGCCTTTCACTCCGCCGCGTTGATTCACCATGCGTTCGACGAGATCCGCCTGCCGCGGATTCAACTCGGTCAGCGGCCTCAGACGCATGCGCACCTCCGTAAAGACGTGATCGGCGGGGTATGCATGAACACTGTTGAAAGGCACGTTGCTTGTCCACGGCGGTGACCGGATTCAGAGGGTTCCCCGCGCAACATTAGATTTCACATCCGAGCGGGCAACGCACCCTTGCGGCCCGGGCGTTCGAGCGTCTGCACCAAGTTCAGGGAGCTGCCCGAGCATGACCGCAAGCGCCTAAGAAGATTCGGCCGCCCGTGCTAGCATCACCCCACCAATCGCCAGGAATCCTGTTGATTGACGGACGCGGCTCGACGAACGGAACCGTATGTCTCTCCTCGCCCGGCCCGCGGTGGCCTCCTTCGCCGCCAAGTCGATGCAGCGTCTTGCCCTGATGGCGGACCGGCGCCCGAGCGGCCGTGGTTCCGCGGCCGCTTCGCATGACCGCCTCCCCGAATTCCCGCGCACCGTAAGCGAGTTGACGGTGCCGACGTCGTTCGGACCGGCGCGTGTCGTGGTGTACCTGCCCAAGAGCGAGGGTCCGCCTCCGCCGGTGCACGTCAACTTCCACGGCGGCGGCTACGTCCTGCCCCTGACGGAGCTCGACGATCCGCTGTGCCGCTGTCTCGCCGCGGAGGCGGGGGTGGCCGTGCTCAACGTGGACTACGTCGTTGCCCCGCAGCACCCGTTTCCCGCCCCGCCGCGACAGGCGTTCGAGGTCGTCCGGTGGATCGCCGGGCACGGCGGCGAGCACGGCTGGGACGGCAGCCGGCTCTCCGTGGGCGGACAGAGCGCCGGCGGCGGTCTCGCCGCGGCCGTGGCCCGTCAGGCTCTTGAGGAGGGCGGGCCGTCGATCGCGCTCCAGGTTCTCCACTACCCGCCGCTCGACCTCGTGACGAGCGCCAAGGACAAGCACGCCGCCATCGCCAAGCCGCTGCTGCGCCCGTGGATGGCGGAGGTCTTCGACACCTCGTACGTGCCGGACCCGCGCGAGCGCGCCGACCGGCTGGTGTCGCCCGCCCATCCGTCGGACACCGCCGATCTCAAGGGCATCGCCCCGGCCCTGGTGATCACGGCGGCGTTCGACCTCCTCAAGGCGGAGGGCGAGCGGTACTCCGAGCGCCTTCAGCAGGCCGGAGCCCTCGTCGAGCACCATGACGTACCCCAGGCCGATCACGGGTACGACGGCAAGGACGACGGGAAGGCGCGGGAGGTCTACGCCCTGATCGCACGGCATGTGCGGCAGGCCCTCAACGCCGAGGAGCCCGACGCCGGTTGAGCGTCGGGCTCCCTCAAGGCCGCCGCAGCGGCTGGGCCTGCCTGAACGGACGAGGCGGCCTGGGCGCCCGCCGCACATCGGACGCCCCGGCCGTCTGCCCCTCCATCCCCCTTCGTGGAGTCTGTGCCAATCCCTCTACTGGGCCTCGGGCGGCGTGATGCCGAACCTGCCCGCGCTCTCCGTCAGTTCACGCCACACCTTCGGCGCCACGGGCACCCCCTTCTCGGCCCGCTGCACCGCCACGGAGGCGCTGCGCTCGCCGGGGTAGAACACACCCTCCGCGCCGTCCGCCGGCGCCAGCCCCTTGAGGGTGCTCAGCGTGCCGTCGACGGCCGCGATGAAGCTGTCCGCGTCGCCGAAGGCCGCCGGGTCGATCGCGATGAGCAGGGCGTTCTGGCGGTGCTTGCGGCCCTGGGGATCGTCGGAGTGGAACCCCGCGAAGATCGGTGCTCCGACCAGCACGCTGGTGAGCAGCTCGAAGGCGAGCGACATGCCCGACCCCTTGGCGCCGCCCAGCGGCAGCGGCATGACCGCCATCGAAGGGTCGGTGGTGGGAGTGCCGTCCTCGGTGGCGGCGGCGCCCTCGGGCAGCGGGGTGCCGCTCGCCTTGGCCTGGCGGATCTTGCCCAGGGCGATGGTGGCGGTGGCCATGTCGAGGAGCAGCGGGGCGTGCGCCTCGGCGGGTACGGCGATGGCGAGCGGGCTGGTGGCCACGGCGGCGCCCTTGACTCCGGTGTAGCCCATGTTGGGCATCCCGGCGACGAAGGCGATGCCGACCAGGCCCTGCTCGGCGATCTTCGACACGTAGTAGCCGATGGCGCCGGTGTGGACGGTGCGGCGCACCCCCACGGCGGCGATGCCGGCCGCCCTGGCCCGGGTCACCGCCTCCTCGGCGGCGGCGCTGAGGGCGACCGGGCCGGGCGCGCGGTCGGCGTCGAGGACGGCGACGGCGGACGCGCCCGACTCGACCTTGATCTCGGGCTTGGCGTTGGCCACGCCCTTGGCGAGCAGCTCCAGGTAGGCCGGAACGCGTGCGATGCCGTGGGAGTCGACGCCGCGCAGCGCGGCCCAGACGAACACATCGGCGGTGGTGGCCGCGTGCTCGGGGCTGAGACCGCCCTTCTCCAGGAGAGCGGCGGCGAAGGTGCGCAGGTCCTCGGCGGGGACAAGGACCTTGCCCGGCTTGGGCGTTGGGGTGTCGGTCATGGTGGCGGGAGCCTCCTGGGTCAGCGGGTGACGAGAACGTCGACGACGGCGGTGGTGCCCTCCGCCACAGCCTTGAGCGCGCGCTCCAGGGCGGGGGCGAGCGCGTCCGGCGCGTCGATGGTCTCGGTGTGCATGCCGAACGGCTCGGCGAACTGCGCGAGTCGGGGCAGCCGGTGCAGGTCGGTGCCGAGCCACTCGCCGGTGTCGGCCGCCGCGCCGTCGGGGTAGAACCTGCGGTGGTTGAGGTTCATCGACTTGTAGACGCGGTTGTTGAAGACCACGATCAGCACCGGCAGCCCGTACGCGTTGGCGGCGTCGTACGACTGGATCACCGGGTTGTAGGTGAACGCGCCGTCGCCGATCGTGAGCACCACGGGCCGGTCCCCGGCAGCGAGTTTGACGCCGAGAGCGACCGCCATGCCCTGGCCGAGCCCGCCCTGCACATAGAAGTACGAGTCGGGGTCGGAGGTCAGCGCATGGCGCTTGACGACGCGGCTGTGCGTGATGGTCTCGTCGACGACGATCGCGTCCTGCCCGTCGAGCAGCTTGCGCAGCGTCGCGGCGACGAGCACCGGGTCGATGCCCTCCGCCTGGGCCGCCTTCGCCTCGGCCGCGGCGATCGCGGCCTGCTCGTCGGCGTGCCGCTCGTCCTGGGCCGCGCGCCGCGCGGTGACGGCGGCCACGTCGAGATCCTTGGCGCGCTTGGCGAGCTGGCGCAGGGTGTTGGCGACGTTGCCTTCCAAGTACCTGTCCGCGAACAGGACTTGGTAGACGACGTGCGGGCGCTGCGGCACCTCGTCGATGACGACGATCTGCGCCTTCGACGGGCGGCGCGACGGCGGGTAGAAGGGCGCCCGGCAGTTGACGAGGAGGATGAGGTCCGCCTCGTCCATCCACGGGCCGATGTCGCTGCCCGCGTGCAGCGGGTGGGTGCGCGGGAAGTTGCCGCACACGGCCGAGTCGGGCTCGACGACCGGGATGTTCCACGCCTCGGCGAAGGCGACGAGTGCCTCGAAGCCGCCCGCCTCACGGCCGGCCGTCTCCGTGACGATCACGGGGTTCTTCGCCTCGCGGATCATCTGGGCGACCGGGTCGACCTCTTCGGGCGAGCTGTGCGTGGAGCCCGGCGGCACGATGGGCTTGGCCTCGCGGCCGTCCCACTCCTCCAGCAGGATCTCCAGCGGGATGTTCAGGTACGCCGGGCCCGCGGGGGCCCGCCAGGCCAGTTCCGCCGCCCGCGTGATCATCGTGGGCAGGGTGTGGACGCTGGCGGCCTCGTTGGACCACTTGGTGAACGGCTGGGCGATCTGGTGCGGGCCGCCCACGATCGACAGGTTGCGGTACCACTGGCCGCCCGGGTCCTGGCCGGGGCCGTCGCCGTAGGTGGTCGACTCCGAAGAGGTCACCACCATCGGAACGCCGGCCAGGAGCGCGCCGTGCACCGCCATCGAACCCTGGAGCAGGCCGGGGGCCGCGTGCAGGAGCACGGCCTGCGGGCGGCGGGTGACGAGCCCGTAGCCGGTGGCCATGCCGACCGCCACCGTCTCGTGGGTGAGGTCCAGGTACTCCGGCGCGGGCTCACCGTCACGGTGGCGCCGGGCCAGGGACTCCCAGACCGGGGCCCATTCGGACCCCGATGAGCAGAAGATGTAGTCGGCGCCGACGGCGTTGAAGGCGGAGACGACGGCGTCACCGCCGTCGACGCCTGGAGTGTTCTTGGTGTCCGTCATCTCTCTTGCTTCCTCAGCCCTCGATCGGCCAGTCGAGGACCTCGCTGATGCCGCGGCCCATGATCCACTCAAGCTCTTCGGGCGTGAAGTCGTAGTGCTTGGTGAACTGCTCGACGGTGTCGGTGTACGTGATGCCGTGGCCGAGCAGGCGGGTGATGTCGGTGCCGTAGAAGCAGCGCTCCGGGCCCATCTTGTCGACCATCTCGCGCACGTACTGCTCGATGTTCTTGTTCGGGAAGGGCTGCGTCGAGTAGCCGGGGAGGGCCGAGACCTTGACGTAGATGTTGGGGTGCTTGGCCAGGTCGGCGGTCTCCGCCACCCAGTAGCCGATCGCGTCGTCGACGCAGCGGGCCATGATGCCCATGTGGTCGATGATGATCTTCAGGCCGGGGTGCTTGGCGGCGATCTGGCCGAGCTCACGCTTCCAGATCGGGGCGTGCACCATGGTCGGGACGGCGAGCTCCTCGGCGACCGGCCAGTACCAGTCGTTGGTGCCGTCGATCATCCAGTTGCGGTCCTGCGGCCGGTGGAAGGTCAGCCGGGTTCCCTTGATGTACGGGTTCTGCGCGAAGTCCTTGAGCATCGCGGTGCCCTCGACCTCGTTGTCCTGCGGGACGCGGGCCATGATGCCGAAGCGGTCCGGGTGCGCCTCGCACGCTTCCAGCGCGTAGTCGATGCGGTTGCCCTCCCAGGAGGGGGGCAGGATCAGCGCCCGGTTGATGCCGGCCTCGTCCATCAGCTCCAGGGCCTCCTCGTAGGAGAAGGCCTCCTCGCGGTGGCCGTTGAGGCGGATGCGCTCCCGCGCGCCCGGGACCCAGGGGCGGTCCGGGGTCTCTTCCTTCCAGATGTGGATCTGGGTGTCGACAACGAACATGTCTTCAACTCTTTCTGCCGAAGGGGGTGGTGAGGTGGTGCGGAAGGAACGCTAGGCGGGTCGTGAGGCCTTGCCGAGCCCTGGGGATGCAAGCAGTACTTGCGCGGAAGTGCGCTCTACGCAGGGCATTTTCAGGTTGCGCGGGCGTCGCCGAAGACGGCGCCCGCGATGTGCTCGGCGATCGCCATGGAGGCCGTGGCGGCCGGCGAGGGCGCGTTGCGGACGGCGGTGATCCGGCCCGTCCGGTGGATGCGGAAGTCGTCCACGAGCGTGCCGTCCGGGTCCAGCGCCTGGGCGCGTACACCGGCCCCGCCGCGGACCACGTCCGCGACCCCGACGCCAGGGACGTACAGCTTGGCGTCCTTCATGAAGGCCGCCCTGGACAGCGAGCCGCGGTATTCCTTGATGCCCGTTTTCCAGTGCTGGGCGGCCATCTTCCACGAGCCGGGGTAGGCGGCGAGCCCGGCGAGGTCCTTGAGTGAGACGCTGCTGAGTCTGTAGCCCTCCCTGGCGAGTGCCAGGACGGCATTGGGGCCGACCTCCACCGAGCCGTCGACGCGCGGTGTGAAGTGCACGCCGAGGAAGGGGTAACGCGGGTCCGGGACCGGGTAGATGAGCCCGCGCACCAGGTCCGTCCGCTCCGGCCTGAGGAGCATGTACTCACCCCGGAAGGGGATGATCTTCGGCTCCTTCTTGTCCTGGGCGAGCTTGGCGACGGCGTCCGAGTGCAGGCCCGCGCAGAGGATCAGCCGGTCGACCCGGATCCTCTCCTGCCCGGAGCCCACCTCGATGCCGCCCGGGACATTGGTGATGGAGGTGACCGGGAAGCCGAGTCTCACCTCGCCGCCCGAGGCCTCGATGTCCTTGGCGAACTCCCGGGCGATCGCCGGGTAGTCGGTGATCGCGGTGCGCGGGGAGTGCAGGGCCGCGATGCCGCCGGCGTGGGGTTCGAGCTCCTTGATCTCCTCCTTGGAGATCTTCCGCAGATCGGGTACGTGGTTGTTCCGGGCCCGCTCGTAGAGGCTCTCCATCCGGCCCAGCTCGTCCTGGCGCACCGCCACGACGAGCTTGCCGATCTCCTCGTACGGCAGTCCCCGGTCCTGGCAGTACTCGCGCAGCACGGATACGCCCCGTACGCACAGGTCGGCCTTGAGGCTGCCCGGCGCGTAGTAGATCCCGGCGTGCACCACGCCCGAGTTGTGCCCGGTCTGGTGGGCGGCGACCTCCCGCTCCTTCTCCAGCACCACGACACGGGTGCCGGGGCGGCGCAGGGCGATCTCGCGGGCCGTGGCCAGACCCACGATGCCGGCCCCGACGATGCCGATCGTCTCGTCAGCCATCGGCTTCCTCCTCATCCTCGCTGAAACCCGTCCTCAAGAGCGTCAGGCACCGAAGTGGATGGCGACAGTCTTGACGCGGGTGTAAAAGCGCAGGGCCTCCTCGCCCTGCTCCTTGAACGGCGACCCGGAGTCACGGAAGCCGCCGAAGGGGTGGTGGACGTCCCAGCCGGAGGTGGTGGTGTTCACGGCGATCTGGCCGCACTCGGCCTCGTCGGCGAAGCGGTACGCGGCGCCGAGGTTCTGGGTGAACACGGCGGCGGCGAGGCCGAAGACGGAGTCGTTGACCGCCTCGACCGCCTCCTCGAAGGAATCCACCGGGCGCAGCGCCACGACCGGTCCGAACACCTCCTCACGCCAGATGTCCAGGTCCCGGGTCACGTCACCGAGCACGGTCGGATTGACGTAGCAGCCGTGGCCGAGGGCCTCGTCCACCGGCTGGTCGCCGCCGGCGAGGACCGTCGCGCCCTGCTTGACGGCGCGCTCGATGTCGGACACGACGCTGTCGCGCTGCTTGGCGCTGACCAGCGGCCCCATCGTGGTGCCCTCGGCGAGGCCCGGACCGACGCGCAGCGCGGCGGCCTCGGCGAGCAGCAGAGCAGTGAACTCCTCGTACACCGGCCGTTCGACGATGACCCGGCTGGTGGCGGTGCAACGCTGCCCGGCCTGCGCGAAGCCCGCGGCGACGACGGCCTTGGCGGCGGCGCCCAGATCGGCGTCGGCGAGGACCACGGTGGCGTTCTTGCCGCCGAGTTCGCCCTGGAAGCGGACGTTGCTGTTGGCGAGTTGGGCGCGCAGGGTCTCGCCGACCTCGTTGCTGCCGGTGAAGGTGAGCGCGGCGAGGCGCGGGTCGGAGAGCAGCGGCTCGGAGATCTGCGCGCCACGGCCGGTGACCACGTTGAGGACGCCGGCGGGCAGGCCCGCGTCATGCAGGGCGCGGGCGAAGTGCAGGGCGGCCTGCGGGGTGTCGGTGGCCGGCTTGAGTATGGCCGCGTTGCCGGCCGCGAGGCAGGGCGCCAGCTTGCGGGCCGGGGTGATCAGCGGGTCGTTCCACGGGGTGATCGCGAGGACGATACCGAGGGGTTCGCGCTGGTGGTGGGTGCGGGTGTCCGGGCGTACGTCGTGTATGAGCGTGCCGTAGCCCTGGCGGGCGATGCCCGCGTAGTACTCCAGGAAGTCGGCGGCCTTGATGGTCTCGCCCGTCGCCTCGGCGCGGGTCTTGCCCATCTCGGTGGCCACGTCCTCGGCGATCTGCTCGACACGCTCGCGCAGCAGCCGGGCCGCCTCGGTCATGATCCGGGCACGCTCGAAGGGGCTGGTGCGCTTCCAGACGGCGAAGCCCTGCTCGGCGTGGTCGTAGGCGCGGGTGACGTCGGCGGCGCTCAGCGCGGGAACTCGGGCGACGGGGATGCGCAGGTCGGAGGGGTCGTGGACGTCGATCCACTCGCCGGTCGCCACCCACTCTCCGCCGGAGAGCGTTTCCAGGGTTCGCATGAAGATCACTTCTCTCGTCTGCCGCGGTGCGGGGCCGCGGTGAACCAGATGGACGGCCGTGGGCCGGATCGGACCGGATCGGACGGGACGGCCAGGGGTCGGAACGACAACACACGACAGAGGGGCCGGGCGACCAGCCCCGCGGCGGCAGACATAGCTTTCGCTCCGCGCAGGTCGCTCATCAGGGGATTCATGCTGGAATCGGCGGGCATCGCCGCACATTCATCCGGAGGAAACACATGGCATTCGCTGTCGTCGCCCACTACCGGTGCGCACCCGCCGACGAGGCGACCGTACGCGCCGCGCTGCTGAAGATGCGCGACCTCACGCCGACCGAGCCCGCGAACCTCGCCTACGAGGTGCACGCGGAGGTCGACCAGCCGGGCTCGTTCGTGCTCTACGAGCAGTACACCGACCGTTTCGGCTTCGAGGCGCACAAGGCGGCGGACCACTTCGCCGAGCTCATCCTGGGGTGCGTGCTGCCGCTTCTGACGGAGCGGACCGTGACCTTCGCCGAGGTCCTCTGAGGCCCCGCCGGGAAGCGCGGTCGCGCTTCCCGGCCCCCCGTTGACCAGGGGTCAGAACTCGTTGCCCCAGCAGTAGCGGGCGAGGGTCTCGATCAGGACCAGCTTGCGCCGCTGGTCCTCGGCGCCGAGCAGCGGCCCGGTGGCCGAGTCGGCGAAGCCGCGGGACGGCGCGAGGGCCATGTCCTCGATGTCCTTGAGCTCGGCGCCGGCGTCGATGCGGGCCATCACCGTGTCGAGGTCCTCGAGTTCGGGAGCGGTCGCGTCCACGACGCCCAGGCACGCGTCCCGGTCCTCCGGCAGCGCCCTGAGCAGGTCGAGTTCGGCCGCGGTTCCCTTGTCGTACGGCAGGATCCAGCGGTCCGCCGGTACCTCGCCGTACAGGCGCTCGGCCCGGGCCCGGTCCACCGCGGCGGGCGCCTGCCAGCCGGGAGAGACGCCGATCCGGACACCCTCGGGGCGCTCGTCCAGGCGTACCGCCAAGGCCTCCACGGCCAGCGCGTCCTCGAAGGACAGTGCGCCGGCGGCGGCCGGGTCCGCGGCGATGTGGCCGAGGAGCAGCGGGTTGTTCAGCTGGATCAGGCGCACGCCCCGGGAGACCAGCAGCTCGATCTCCGCGTGGATGATCTCCGCCAGGGCCTCGCCGAGTTCGCGGGCCGAGGCGGGGCCGCCCGACGCCGCCAGCTCGGGCTCGAAGGTGGTGGCGGCCAGGTAGGCCGGGGACGGCAGGGACGCCTTGGGGGCGATCACCGTCAGCTCGGCGAGCCGGCCGGCCCAGTCGGCCAGCAGCGGGCCGTTGGCCTTCGGCAGGGACTCCGCCACCCAGCGGGGCAGGCCGTCGGGGGTCTTCTCGTCGGTCCGCCGGAAGCCGGAGACGCCGTCGAAGACCGCGCTGCGGAAGTCCTCACGGGGGAAGTCGCCGTCGGTGACGACCGTGGTGCGCAGCCTGCGCTGGTAGGCCACCACCTCCTTGACCGCCTCGAGTTCGGCCTCGGCCAGGGCCTCGGTGTCACCCGCGGCTCGGGCCGTCAGGAGCGTGGCCGGGCGGATCAGGCTGCCGTGGTGGTCGATGCGGTAGTTGAAGGTATCCGCCATGGTTCAGGCCCCCTTCTCGGTGTTCTCCGCGTGGTCCGCGTGCTCCGCCGGCTTGCCCGCGACGCCCCAGGCGGCGAACTCCAGCTCGTAGCCGAGGGATTCGAGGACGTCGTCGGCGACCTGCTGGTCCTCGTCCGCGGTGCCGCCCGCGATGCCGAGGCCGCCGATGATCTCGCCGTCCTTCTTGATGGTGACGCTGCCCTCGGCGGCCATGATCGGCAGGGCCGCGCCGGGCAGCTGGGAGAGCTGGGAGAAGAAGACCGGCTGGCTCTCCTGCCACTTCTTCAGCATCTTGCCGGGCCGCTGCATCACGGCCGCGGTGTAGGCCTTGGCGCGGGCGATGTCCGGGGTGAGGGGACGCGCCCCGTCCGAGCGGCGGACACTGATGACGAAGCCGCCGGCGTCCACCACGGCCACGCTCACCGCCTTCCCGAGCGACTGGGCGCGCTTCAGGGCGGCGTCGACGATCTCTTCGGCGGCGTCGAGGGTGAGGCTGCTCATGCGGTTTCCTTCTGTGCGGTGAGGGTGCGGCGGAGGTCGGCGACGGCCGCGTTGTACTGCTCGGGCGTCTCCCAGTACATGGAGTGCGGGCCGTCCTGGACGATCTCCAGGTGCGAGCCGGCCAGCAGCTCGTGCGCGCGGGTCACGGTCTTCACGCTGAGCACCGCGTCCTTCTCACCGGCCAGGAAGGCGACCTTGACGCCCGAGTTCTGGATGTCCTCCAGGGACGGGCCGTTGGTGTCGAGGTTGCGCAGATCCTGCATCTTGGCGACGTTGAAGGTGCCCATCTGCTGGAAGAGGAAGGTGAGATCGGCCCGTTCCTGCTGGAACTTCTTGGTGAGCAGGCGGTCGATCACCGGCAGCTTGACGGCCTCGGCGCGGTCGGCGGCGGCCAGTTCCTTGAGCTCGGGGTGGCTGATGCCGCCGAGCGAGTGGCCGAGGACGACGGAGCTCACCCGCTCGGGGCGCAGCAGACCGGCGCGCAGCGCGGCGACGGAGCCGATGGACTGGCCGACGAGCATGACGTCGGTCAGGTCCTCCTGGTCGAGTACGGCGATGAGGTCGCCAGGGAAGTCCTGGCCGTCGAATTCAGGCATGGACGAGTCGGACTTGCCGAAGCCGCGCAGGTCCACGGTGACGACCGTGAACTCATCGCGCAGCGCGGCTACTTGCTGCCACCAGATGGCGTGATGGCCACCACTGCCGTGCACGAACAGGATCGCCGGACCACTGCCGTGGCGCTCGTAGTAGATGGAGGTGCCGTCGGAGTCGGCGATGGGCATGGGGGTGAACTCCTCGTGGTACGGGGAAGTGAAGTCCTTGCGGTGCGCGGTCAGTTGGGGCGCTTGCCGTGCCAGACCAGCTCGATCATGGTGTGGTCGGGGTCGTGGATGTAGCAGAACTTGGACTGGTTCTCGGGGCGCTCGATCGGGCGGGTGTGGCGGATACCCAGCTCCTTGAGGTGGGCGAGGAAGTCGTCCCAGTCGTCGACCTCGACGGCGAAGTGATAGGGCGCCATGCGCTCCATCTCCTCGACCGGGGTGAAGTGCAGGTCGAAGTTGCCACGGGTCATCAGCACCACACGGGTGTTGGACTTGGGCATGATCCGCTTCATCCCGAAGACCTTCGCGTACCACTCGGCGGTCCGGTCGGAGTCGGTGGTGGGGAAGTTGACGTGGTGGATGTAGCGGGGTGCGTTGCTCATGCGTGTTTCCCTTCGGGATGTACGGGGTTGGAGAGCACGCCGATACCGGTGATCTCGACGTCGACGGTGTCGCCCGCCTCGATCTGGCAGGTGGACTCGGCGCCCATCCACAGCACGTCACCCGGGTGCATGGTGATGTGCTTGGTGATCTCGACGATGTAGTCGAAGGGGTCGAAGACCATGTCGCCGGTCGGGAACGAGGCGCGGACCTCACCGTTGACGCGAAGCGTGGTCGTCTGGGCCAGAGCGTCGACGTCGGTCTCGATCCAGGGCCCCATGGGCTTGAACGTGTCGCTGTTCTTGCTGCGCCAGAACGTGCGGTCCTCGTGCTGCCAAGTGCGGGCGCTGACGTCGTTGCCGATCGTCCAGCCGAAGACGGACTTGCGGGCTTCCTCGTGGGTGGCGTTCCGCAGGGTGCGGCCGATCACCGCGACGAGTTCCGGCTCGGCCTCGAACCGGCCCGCTACCTCTTCCGGCTTCACGATGGGTGAAAGGTGGCCGGTCAGCGCGTTGTTGGCCCGGTAGCCCACCTCGGGGCGGGAGGGGACCTCGGCGCCGGCGTGCTCGATGTGCCGCGGGTAGTTGAAGCCGACGGCGTAGAACACGGGCGGTACGACGACGGGCAGCCAGGTCGCGGTGGCGCGCGGCACTGTCCCGATGACGGTGGGGTCGCCGTCCAACGGGGACTCGGACAGCAGCTCGATGTCCTCCTCCCCCACGCGGCCCCACACCGCTCTTCCGCCGACCGAGACGCGGGTGTACTTCATGGCGCCTCAGCCCGCCAGCAGGTGGGAGACACGCTTGGTGATCAGGTAGGCGTCCAGGGCCTCGGGCCCGCCCTCCCTGCCGTAGCCGCTCTCCTTGACGCCGCCGGAGGGGGCCTCGCTGACGGAGCCGCCGCAGTGGTTGACGGAGAGGATGCCGGCCTCCAGTTCGTTCGACAGCTTCTCGGCGGTGGCGGCGGACTCGGTGAACCCGTAGGCGGCCAGCCCGTAGGGCAGGGCGTTGGCGGTCGCCAGCGTCTCGTCCAGGTCGGTGAACGGCACGATCGGCGCCAGCGGGCCGAAGGGCTCCTCGTGCAGCACGTCCGCGTCCGCGGGGACGTCGGTGAGCACGGTCGGGGCGAAGAAGTAGCCCTCCCGCTCCAGGCGTTGACCGCCGGTCAGCACCTTGGCACCGCGGCTGACGGCGTCGGCGACCAGGCGCTCCATGGTCTGCAGCCGGCGCTCGTTGGCCAGCGGGCCCATGGTGGTGTCCGCGTCGAGGCCGTCGCCGACGGTGACCGCCTGGGCGACCTTGACGAACTCGGCGGTGAACTCCTCCACGATGCTCTCGTGGACGAAGAAGCGGCTCGGGGAGGTGCACACCTGGCCGGCGTTGAAGAACTTCGCCTGGGCGGCCTTGCGGGCGGCCTTCACCGGGTCGGCGTCCGCGCACACGATGACCGGGGCGTGGCCGCCCAGCTCCATCAGGGTCGGCTTCATGACCTCGCCCGCCTTGGCGGCGAGCAGCTTGCCGACCGGGACCGAGCCGGTGAAGGCGACCAGGCGGATCTTCGGCGAGGGGATCAGATGGGCCGAGACCTCGGCCGGCTCGCCGAAGACGAGGTTGAGCACACCGGCCGGCAGCCCGGCGTCGGCGTAGCAGGCCACCAGCGCGGCGGCCGTGCCCGGGGTCTCCTCGGACGCCTTGATGACGATCGAGCAGCCGGCGGACAGGGCGGAGGAGAGCTTCCGGTTCGGGCCGCCCACAGGGAAGTTCCACGGCACGAAGGCGGCCACGGGGCCGACCGGTTCGCGCCGCACGGTGAGCAGGGTGCCGGGCGCGGACGGGATGATCCGGCCGTAGGCGCGGCGGGCGTCCTCGATGTGCCAGCGCAGCGTGTCGGCGGTGCGCAGGGCCTCGGTGGTGCCCTCCTTGAGGGGCTTGCCCTGCTCCTGGGCCATGATCCGGCCGATCTCGGGGGCCCGCTCGGTGATCAGGTCGGCGGCGGCGTGCAGGATGGCGGAGCGCCTGGCGATCGGGGTGTCGCGCCAGGTCCGGAACCCCTCGGTGGCCGCGTCGAGGGCGCGGTCGAGGTCGGCGATGGTGGCGAGGGGTACTTCTCCGATCACCTTCTCGGTGGCCGGGTTCACGATCGGGGCGGTACGTCCGGTGCCGCCCTGGCACCACTCGCCCGCGATGTACATGCGGACGGCGGGGTAGCCGTGGTCGGAGGTCATGAGTGGGTGCCCTCTCAGGCTGGCGTGTGAAGCGAAATGGGGTCACCCGGCGGAAGGCCGGGGAGGTCGGTCAGGAGGCGGGGGCGTCCTGCTGGTCGCGGTTGGTGCGCAGCGCCCAGATGTGGTGGGGCGGTGTGGTCTCGTGCACGCGGGTCTCGTACGAGTCGTCGACCCGGTCCATGTCGGCGGCGTACTCGACCCGCCCGCCGCAGGGCGCGTGCACGAACCGGAAGACGTTCGAACCGACGGTGTGGCGGCCGAGCCTGCGGGCCTCGCGCCAGCCGTGGTCGATCATGTAGTTGCCGCCCTCGATCACATCGTCGAAGCCGGGAACCTCGTACGCGATGTGGTTGACGCCGGCTCTGTCGGGTCGGTGACACAGCAGCATCGTGTGCTGGTCCTCGTCGCCCGGCGCCTGCATGAAGACACCCATGGGCTCGACCACGTCGGTGGGCCGGAAACCGAGGCGCTCCACATAGAACGCGACGGCCTCCTTCCGGCCCTCCTTGAGGATGTTCAGGGCGACATGGCACATGCGCAGGGGGTGTACGCGGGTGATCGGTTCCAGGGCGGTGTTCCAACGGCTGACGCTGCCCAGCGCGTTGGCGGTCCGGGGGGCGAAGACCGCGGGCTTGGGCCGGGCCAGGGTCAGACCGACCCCGAAGCCGGTCTCGTCCACGGTGTGGAACACACCGGCGGCATCCTTCTGGACCGCGCGGTCGCGGCCTGCCGCCGCCGCCAGCCGCTCCAGCTCCTGCGAGGTGTCGACGCCCCACACCACCTCGCGCAGTGTGGGTCCGGCTTCCAGTGGCGGCGGCAGCAGCGGGCCGGGCTCGGTGTCGAGGTGCAGGGTCTGCCCGGTGAGCGTCTCGAACACCGCGTGCTCGTCCGTCTGCTCCACCAGGAAGAGCCCGAAGTCGTCGAAGAACCGGACGCATTCGTCGAGATCCTCGACGCTGTAGGTGACCGATTCGATTCTCTGGATTCCCATGGGCTCCTCGTTTCGCGGGTCGCCTGGTGAGCGTAGATTTCGGGTCGCGGCGGCCTCAATGCTCCAGGCTCGACAGAATGTGCAATCGTTTCTTGCGGCTACGGCCGGATGGCCGGAATGGGATTCTGCGAGAACCAAGTGGTGAGGAAGTCCAGGAATACGCTGATCTTGCGAGGGGTGTCCTGCCCCGGGCCGTAGATCGCGTACAGCGGACGCTCGGGCACCGCCAGTTCCGGCAGCAGCACCTGAAGAGCGCCGGAGACGAGGTCGTCGTACGCCGGACGCTGCGGCAGCAGCGCGACGCCGCGCCCGTGCACGGCCGCCTTCTGCAGGGCGAGGTACGAGTTGGACGAGAAGGCGATGTTGCGGATCTTGTGCAGGGTGGACGCGTGTCCGTGGCCGATCCGCCAGACCGGGTCGTTGACGTGCACGAGGCAGTCGTGGTGCGCGAGACCGTTCGGCTCGGTGAGCGGCCCCGACCGCTTCAGGTAGTCCTCGGAGGCGCACAGCACGAAGGGCAGCGAGGCGATCTTCTTCAGGCGGACGCTGGAGTCCCTGAGGTCGCGGGTGTGGAATGCGACGTCGAATCCGCTGTCCAGAAAGTCATAGGTCCGGTCGGACATCCCGCCGAGTTCGAATCGGACCTGGATTTTCGGATGCGCGGCGGAAAACGCGGCGATGGCGTCCCCGAGGTCGAGGCTGCCTATCCATTTGGGACAGATGATGCTGAGCGTCCCTTCGGCGCGGTCGTGGAGATGGGCGATGCCGGCGTCCTCGGCCTCGATCTCCTCCAGGATGCGCGCGGCGAACTCCGCGTAGCGCTGCCCCGGCTCAGTGAGGCTCACCGAGCGGGCGGTGCGGTTGACCAGCCGGACGCCCACCTGCCGTTCCAGCTCGGCGACGTGCCGTGACACCAGGGAGCCGGACGAGCCCAGCTTCTTGGCGGCTCCACTGAAGCTGCCGGCCTGCGCGACCGTGACGAAGCTGTGCATGAGGAGCAAGCGGTCCATGTTTCCTCCGGAGGCCCACGACTGCCAGGGGTGGGCCCCGGCGGCGTTGCCGGTCGTACGAGTGTGCGGATGGTGCGCCCGCCCGAGGGTGGGCCTCACGGCGGTCGGTGCAGGGGGTCGCGCAGGGCCGGAATGTCCTCGGTGGGGGGTCTCCCCACTCGCGCGAAACCGAGAGTGGGCAGGCTCTACCAGGACATTCCAACGATGCGGCGGACGGGCGGCTCAGGACGCTGTGAGGCAGGCACCGTTCCCCAGGTCGGCTATGACTTGGGGCAGTACTGGGGGGCCTTGGTCAGGTTGTCCTTGGTGACCAAGAGAAGAGGAATGTTGGCAATTTTGTCAACCTTTTTCTTGTCCAGCAGACCGATCGCGTTCTTCACCGCCGTCTGGCCGATCGTCATCGCCGAGTTGGCCACGGTGGCGGAGAAGCGGCCGTCCTTGACGGCGGCCAGGCCCTCGTCGGTGCCGTTGGCGGTCACGATCTTGACGTCCTTGGCACCGGCGGCGTCGAACGCCTTGCGGACGGCGAAGGCCATCTCCTCGTTGGCGACGAAGGCGTAGTCCAGGTCGGGGTGGGCCTGGATCATGTTCTCGGCGACGTCCTGCGCCTTGGCGGGGTTGAACATGCCGGGCTGGTTCGCGACCACCTTGGCGTTGGCGGGCAGGCCGCCCTTGAATCCGCCCACGAGCAGGTCGGAGGCGGCGCCGGGGGCACCCGCGACGATGCCGACCTGCACGTTCTTGCCGGCGGCGTCCGTCCCGATCCAGCCGGCGTCCAGGCTGCCGACCTTCTTGAGGTCGACGACGGCCGCGCCGAGGATGTCGTTCACGTCGCTGGTGGCGACGGACGTCAGGTAGATCGGGATGTTGGAGGCCTTGGCCTTGGCTATGTCGCCCTTGAGCGAGTCGACGTTGACCGTCTGCACGATCAGCGCGCTCACGTTGCGGGAGATCATGTCCTCGATGTTGGACAGCTCGGTGCCGGCATTCTGGTGCGAGTTGGACGTGTAGACCTTGGCGTTCTCGGTCTTCGCCGTCTGCTCGACGGCTTTCTGCAGACAGCTGTGGAAGTTGGTGTCGCCACCGTTGACGAACCCGAGGGTGACGTCTCCGGAACCGGTCGAGCCGTTGTCCTTGCCACAGCCGCTGAGCACCAGGGTGCTGCAGGCGACCGCGGCGAACAGGGCGTAGCGGGAGCGAGCGGAAAGTCTCATGGTGAACCGCCTTTCATGATGGGGCTGTGAGCACGACGAGCCGTGAGCTCGACGAGCCGGGAGCAAAGACGAGGGGGGTGGTGATCAGTGCCGCGAGGAGCGGGCCTTGTTCATCTCGTTGGCGATGGCCGCGATGAGCAGCACGGCGCCGACGGAGACCGGCTGGTAGTTGCTGGAGAAGTCCAGGAGGTTGAGGGCGTTGGCCACCACACCGAGGAGCACCAGGCCGAGCGCGGTGCCGATCACGGTGCCGTAGCCGCCGGCGAGCGAGGTCCCGCCGATGACGACCGCGGCCACGACGGAAAGCTGTAGCGAGAGACCGGCGGTGCCGCCCGGGCTGCTGGAACCCAGCCGGGACAGCAGCATCAGACCCGCCAGCCCCGAGAGGGCGCCGGTCGTGGCGTAGAGCACGAGTTTGCGCGCCGTGACGTTGATGCCGCTGAGGCGGGCGACGTGCTCATTGCCGCCGATCGCGAAGGCGTCCCGGCCGAACACGGTGAACCTCATGACCAGGGCGGTGGCCACCAGCACCAGGACGGCCACGACCAGCAGGTACGGCACGCCGAGGATCTTGTTGTTGCCGAGGGCGAACATCCGGGTGCCGATGGAGATGGTGTTGCCGTCGTGCACCAGGAGGGCGACGCCGTCGAGCAGGGTGGCCGACGCCAGGGTCGCCACGAACGGTGCCACGTTGGTGAACGTCACGACCAGCCCGTTGACCAGTCCTATGGCCGTGCCGAGCAGCAGCGCGACGATCACCGCGTAGGCGGTGGGCCGGCCGTCCGCCAGCAGCTTCGCCGCGACGGCTGCCGTGACCGCGACGTTGCTGCCCATGGAGAAGTCCATGCCGCCCGCGGTCATCAACAGCGTGAGGCCGGCGGCGAGCACGGCGTTGACGCTCACCTGGCTCAGGATGTTGACGATGTTGCGGTCGGTGGCGAACGTGGAGGACTGCACCGCGGTGAAGACCACCACGATCGCCAGGACCGCGATCAGACCGGCGTGCGGCACGCTCCGCAGAGCGTCGAGCGAGAACCGGGACCGGGGTGCCTCGGGCGGGTCGGAGACGCCGGGGGCATCGGGAAGTGTCTTGACGCTCACTGCGGTTGACCTCCGAGAGCGGTGGCGACGAGCTCGTCGCGCGTGATGGTGGTGATGTCGTGAACGGCGACCGTGCGGCCGGCGCTGACGACGACGACCCGGTCGGCCAGCCGCATGACCTCCTCGGCGGAGGAGGAGGCGAGCAGTACGGCCACACCGCGCGAGGCGAGGTCGTCGACGAGGGTGTGGATGTCCGCCATGGCCGCGATGTCCACACCGTTGGTGGGGTCTTCGAGGAAGCACGCGACGGGCTCGGTCTCCAGCCATTTGCCCAGCAGGACCTTCTGCTGGTTGCCGCCGGACAGCGAGCCCACCGGCGGATTGCCGGTGAGGGCGACCACGCCGAAGCTCTCGCGCAGCGGTGCGGCCCGTCGGGCGAGTTCGGCGCGCAGATGCAGCCGCCGCCGTGCGAAGCGGTCGCCGGCCAGCATCAGGTTCTCGTCCAGGGACATGTCCGGGACGAGCCCCAGGGTCCGCCGGTCACCGGTGACGCAGCGCAGGCCGCTGGCCAGCGAGGCCGTGATACGGCCGAAGGGCACGGGGCCACCGTCGACGCTGAGTTCCCCGGCGTCCGGGCGCTGCCGCCCGGAGAGCAGGTCGAAGAGGCAGGACTGCGCGTCCCCGGCGGGGCCGAGGACGGCGACGATCTCGCCCTTGCGCACCTCGACGGTGAAGTCCTGGACGGCCCGGCCCTGGCTCAAGCCGCGCACGGCCAGCCCGATCTCGTCCTTGGGTGCGGGGCGGTCGGGGCGGCGTGAGACCACGTCCCGGCCCACCATGCTGCGGACCAGCCCGGCGGGATCCATCTCACCGGCCGGAGCGCTGGTCACCACTTCCCCGTCGCGCAGGACGGTGAGGCGGTCGGCGACGGCCATGACCTCGTCGATGTAGTGCGAGATGTAGACGACGGCGACGCCCTCGTCGCGGAGCGTGCGCACCAGAGCCCTGATCTGGTTCGCCGCCTCCGCGCTCAGGCAGGCGGTCGGCTCGTCGAGGATCAGGATCCGTCCACCGCGGCGCACCTCCCGCGCCACCTCGACCATGGTCTGCTCGGCGACGGTGAGGGAGCCCGCGGTGCGCTCCACGTCGATGTCGATGCCGAGGCCCGAGAGCGCCCGCTTCGCCTCGGACTTGAGCTCTCTCCAGTGCACGGCACCGCGCCGGGTCGGCAGATCGCCCATCATGACGTTCTCGGCCACGGTCAGTCCCATCGCCAGCTCGCGGCGCTGGGGAACCGAGGCGATGCCCTGGCGGCGGGCCTTGCGCACGGTCAGCCCGTGCTGGGCGTGCCCGTTGACCTCGATGGTGCCGCCGTCGGGCTGGTGCACTCCGGAGAGGATCTGCACCAGCGTTGACTTGCCGGCTCCGTTCATGCCCATCAAGGCGTGCACTTCGCCGGGGTACAGGTCGAGATCCACGCCTTTCAGCGCGGCCGCCCCGCCGAAGCTCTTGGTGACGCCTCGTACCCGGACCACGGCCTCGGGCGTCGTACCGGCACCGCCGTCGGCCGTAGTCGGTGTCCTGGGTGTCACAGCGGTGCCTCCCTGCGTGTCCCGGTCCGTAACGGCTGTCACGGCCGCGGTCCGTCGGCGGCGACGCGCTCGTAGCCGCGGATGTCGGGGAAGGGGGGCTCGCGGTCCGCCTGGAGGTCCACCTGGAAGGTGTTCAGGCACATGCCGAGCATCGTGAAGTTGCCGAGCGCACCGATGGTGTCGACCAGGCCCTTGGAGCCGAAGTGCTCCAGCGCGCGGGCGAAGGTCTCGTCCGAGACGAAGTGCTCCTCGAGGATCTCCCGGCAGAACTGGTAGAAGGCCTGGTCGGCTTCGTTGTCGAAGACCGCCTCGCGCTTTTCGGCGACGGCCTTGACGGCGGCCTCCGGGATGCCGGCCTCGATCGCCTGGTGCACATGCGCGTTCCAGGAGTACTGCGCGTCCCAGTTCCGGGCGGCCATCAGCAGCGTGAGCTCACGCAGGTGCTTGGGGAGGCTGCAGTCGAAGCGGGCGAAGGCACCGAGGGACTCGGCGCGCTCGCACATCTCCGGGCTGTGCAGCCAGACCCGGAACGGGCCACGGACGGCGCCGCGCCGGCCGGCGATGCGGGCGGCCAGTTCCTGCTGGCGCGGATCCATTTCGTCATCGGTGAGAACGGGGAGCCTCATGTGGCCGATACCTGCCTTTTCTTTCCGGCGTGTTTCAGGCACGTACTGGGAAGCCGTGCGATGCCAGCCGACGGTACAGCCGGGTTCGAGAAGCTCACCCCTCCGGTAGTGCAAGGTAAAACTGCACGCCAGAGAGCACCCATTTACGCGGGCGCAACCTAACGTCGGTCGACGCATCACCGTTGATTGGAGAGGAACTCCGGATGACCACGATCATCAAGGCCGCGTCCGTGCCCCTGCTCGACCGCGGCGGTTCCGTCGTGACGACTCCGCTGATCACGACGTCGTCGGCGGGCGGGGAGAACCGGATCACCAGCGGGATGAGCGTGTATCCGGTCGGTTCCGGGGCGCCGTTGCACTCGCACAACTGCGACGAGCACGTGACGATCCTCGAAGGCGAGGCGGAGGTGGTGGTCGACGGCGAGGTGACGAAGCTGGAGCAGTTCGACACCACCTACGTTCCGTCGCCCATCCCCCATCTGTTCAGGAATATCGGCGACCGGCCGCTGCGCATCCTGTGGGTGTACTCATCTGGCCATGTGACGCGGACGTTCACCGAGACCGGCAAGACAGTGGAACACCTTTCGGACGCGGACCAGATGGGCTGAGCCGGTGTTGAGGGCAGTCGATGGGAGCTGCCCTCAACACCCTTTCCTCAAGGCATCACTGACCAGGCATCAGGGACTTCCGGCCACGGGTCACCCCTCGCGGTACAGCTCGGAGAGGAGCTCTATCGCGGCCGGGGCGGCGGGATGCGCGTCGTCCCGCCACCAGGCCAGCCGCACCGCGATCGGCTCGGCGTCGCGCACCGGCCGGTAGACGATGCCGGGGCGCGGGTACTGGTTGGCGGTCGACTCGGCCGTCATGCCCACGCAGCGGCCCGTGGAGATCGCGGTGAGCCAGTCGTCGACATCGTGCGTTTCCTTGGTCACCGGGCGGGAGTCCGCCGGCCACAGGTCCGTCGTGGTGGTGCCGGTCCTCCGGTCGACCAGCAGGGTGCGTCCGGCGATGTCGGTGAGTCCGACCGAGCGGCGTACGGCCAAGGGGTCGTCGGAGGCCATGGCGCACAGCCGGCGTTCCAGTCCCACGATGGCGGAGTCGAACCGCCGGTCGTCCAGTGTCCTGCGGACGACGGCCAGGTCGCACGCCCCCTCCGCGAGTCCGGCTGTGGGGGAGTTGACGCGCACGAGCCGCAGGTCCGTCTCGGGGTGCGCGTCGGCCCAACGGCGCTGGAAGACCAGTGTGTGACGGCCGAGTGCCGACCAGGCGTACCCCATCCGCAGCGCGGCGTGACCCGACCTGGCCTCCTGGACCAGGTCGTCCACCTCGCCGAGCACCCGCCGGGCCTGCGCCACCACGCGCAGCCCGGTCACCGTCACGGTCACCTCGCGGGAGGTGCGCCGCAACAGCCGTACCCCCAGGGCGCGTTCGAGCGACGCCAGCGTGCGGGACACGGCCGCCTGGGAGACGCCCAGCACGATGGCGGCGTCGGTGAACGTGCCCTCGTCGACGATCGCGACGAGACAGCGCAACTGCCGCAGCTCCACATCCATGACTGAAGCGTATAGATAAACCGCTGGATGCATTGTGCGCAAGAGGTGTCCCCGTCGCACCATCGCGGCATGGACGCAACGCCCACGACCACAGCAGCACCCGCGCTCCCGAAAGTCCCGGTGCCGTCCGGTACCCGGCTCGCAGGCCGGCGGCTCGCTGTGGCCACGATGTTCGGCAGCGGCCTGTCCAACCAGACCGGGGCCGCGATCGGCTCGCTCGCCTTCCCCACCCTCGGACCTGTCGGTGTCGTCGCCGTACGCCAGTACGTCGCCGCGATCGCCCTCGTGGCCGTCGCTCGGCCCCGGCCGCGCACCTACACCTGGCGGCAGTGGTGGCCGGTGCTGCTGCTGGCCCTGGTGTTCGCGGCGATGAACCTGTCCTTGTACAGCGCCATCGACCGCGTCGGCCTGGGGCTCGCGGTGACCCTGGAGTTCCTGGGCCCGCTGACGATCGCGCTGGCCGCCGCACGGCGACAGGTGGACGCGTGCTGCGCGGTGATCGCCGCGGCCGGCGTCGTCACCCTGATGCGCCCCACGCCCTCCACCGACTACGTCGGGATGGCTCTGGGGCTTCTCGCCGCCACCTGCTGGGCGTCGTACATCCTGCTCAACCGCACGGTCGGGCGACGCATCCCCGGAGTGCAGGGTTCGGCGGCCGCCGCCTGTCTCTCCGCCCTGGTGTTCCTGCCGGTCGGACTCGTGATCGCCGTCCGGAATCCACCGTCCGGCGCGGCTGTCTGCTACGCCGTCGCCGCGGGCGTCCTCTCCTCCGCCGTGCCCTACCTGGCGGACCTGGTCACCCTGCGGCGCGTGCCCGCGCAGACCTTCGGCCTGTTCATGAGCGTCAACCCGGTTCTCGCCGCCGTGGTCGGGTGGATCGTCCTGGGCCAGCACCTCGGCTGGATCGAGTGGACCGCCATCACGGCCGTGGTCTGCGCCAACGCGCTCAGCATCCTGACTTCGCGTGCGTCAACCTCCTGACATCGCGTCCGTATGAGCGCCGCCCAGCGTCGCACGCCAGGACGGCCCCGCCCTCGGAGGGGCGGGGCCGTCGTCGGAGCTACCGGGCCGGGGTCCCATGGGACGCCGGGCTCGGTGCCGGGGCGTAGCCGGTGGGGCGGGTGGTGAAGACTCCCCGGCCCTGGGTGCGGCTGCGCAACCGGGTCGCGTAGCCGAACAGTTCGGCCAGCGGCACGGTCGCGGTGATCACCGTCGCGCCGACCCGGGTGAGCGAGCCCGAGACCCGGCCGCGCCGTGCCGCCAGATCGCCGAGCACCCCGCCCACGGCGTCGGCGGGCACGGTGACGGTGACCTCGACCACCGGTTCCAGGAGCACCATCGCGCTGGCGCGCAGTGCCTCGCGGAGCGCCAGTCGGCCGGCCGTGCGGAACGCCATCTCCGAGGAGTCCTTCGGATGGGTCGCCCCATCGGTCAGGGTGACGCGCAGCCCGGTCACCGGGTGACCGCCGAGCGGTCCCTCGGCGAGAGCGTCCCGGCAACCGGCCTCCACCGCGCGGACGTACTCCTGCGGCACCCGGCCGCCCACGACGGTCGAGCGGAACGCGAAACCCGTCGCGCTCCCGTCGGCGCCGCTCGGATCGGCCTCCAGCGGCTCGACGTCGAGGACCACGTGGGCGAACTGACCAGCGCCTCCATCCTGTTTGACGTGCCGGTACACCAGCCCCGACACCCCGCGGGCGACCGTCTCCCGGAAGGCCACCTTCGGCCGGCCGACACCGATCTCCAGCCCGTGGGCGCGCCGGATCTTCTCCACCGCCACCTCCAGATGCAGCTCGCCCATGCCCGACAGCACCGTCTGGCCGGTCTCGGAGTCGGTGCGGACGACCAGCGAGGGGTCCTCCTCGGCCAGGCGTGCCAACGCCGAGACCAAGCGGTCGGTGTCGGTGCTCCTGCGCGCCTCGACCGCCACGGAGACAACCGGATCGGCGACGGCCGGCGGTTCGAGGAGCAGCGGCGCCGTGGAGGCGCACAAAGTCGCCCCCGCGCGGGCCGACTTCGGCCCGATCAGCGCGACGATGTCACCGGCCACGGCGCGCTCCAGCTCCGCGTACCGGTCGGCCTGGACGCGCAGAATCCGGCCGATCCGCTCGGTGCGTCCCGCGCCCACGTCCCTCACCGCCTCTCCCTTTCCGACTGTTCCGGAATACACGCGCACATACGTCAGCCGCCCCGTGGCTGTCGCGTTCACCTTGAACACCAGCCCCGCGAACGGCTCCGCCGGGTCGGCGGCCCGCTCGTGCACCGTGCCGTCGTGCGTACCGCGTACCGCCGGCACGTCCAGCGGCGAGGGCAGATAGGCCACGGCGGCGTCCAACAGCGGCTCGATGCCGCGGTTGCGGTAGGCCGAGCCGCACAACACCACCACGCCCTCGCCGGTACGGGTCAGGTCGCGCAGCGCGGCGGCCAGCGTCGCCGCGGAGACGGTGGACCGGGCGCAGAACTCCTCCAGCGCGGCGGGGTGGAGTTCCGCCACCGCTTCCTCCAGCAGCCCGCGGCGCCGCTCCGCTTCTTGGCGCAGGGCTTCCGGTACCGGTCCCTCCTCGACCGTTTCGCTGCCGTCGGCCCAGACCAGCGACCGCATACGCAGCAGATCCACCACGCCGGTGAAGGTGTCCTCCGTCCCGATCGGCAACTGGACGACCAACGGGGCCGGATGCAACCGCTCCCGGATCGACTCGACCGCGGTGTCGAGGTCGGCACCGGCGCGGTCCAGCTTGTTGACGAAGGCGATCCGCGGTACGCCGTGCCGGTCGGCCCGCCGCCACACAGACTCGCTCTGCGGCTCGACGCCCGCCACGGCGTCGATCACCGCGATCGCGCCGTCGAGGACACGCAGCGAGCGCTCCACCTCGTCCGAGAAGTCGACGTGGCCCGGTGTGTCGATCAGGTTGATCCGGTGGCCGTCCCAGGCACAGCTGACGGCGGCGGCGAAGATGGTGATCCCACGGTCGCGCTCCTGGGAGTCGAAGTCGGTGACGGTCGTGCCGTCATGGACCTCGCCACGCTTGTGGGTGGTCCCGGTGACGTACAGGATCCGCTCGGTGACGGTGGTCTTCCCGGCGTCGACGTGGGCGAGGATGCCCAGGTTGCGGACGGCGGTCAGCGGGTTGGTGAGGTGACGGTCGAGGTTGGTGCGCACGGCCCATGGCCTTTCGGGGTGATCCTTCAAAGGGCGGCGCGATTCCCGGACGAGGGGCCTGTGGTCAGGCGCTGATGAGACGTCCGCGGCAGGCAGCACACCGCATCGAGAGGTGCGGAGGCGGCAACTGACAGGCGGAGATCAGAAGTTCGTCGCGGGCATCCGGTTCCGGCCGCGCAGCCGGCACCGGACGCGCGGAGACACCAGGATCACCTCGAACTGTGACCGGGGAACGACGACAGCGGTGCGGTAACGCACGGCCCGGCTCCCCTCACTCGTCACGACGCGCACCGCCGACAGGGGCGGCGCGCGCTTTCGTGGCGAGTGTAGGGAACCTGGCGCGTGCGGCGCACCGGAATTAGTGGGGGCTCAGTTGCGGGTCCACTGCTGGTTCGTTCCCCCGTTGCACGACCACAGGTCGATCAGCGCTCCGTTCGCCGTGCCGTTGTTGTAGACGTCGAGGCACAGGCCCGAGACGTTGTTGGTGATGGTGCCGTTGGAGTTGACGGTCCACTTCTGGTTGGTGCCGCCGTTGCAGTCCCAGAGGACCACCTTGGTGCCGTTGGCGGTGCCGCTGTTATAGGCGTCGAGGCACTTGTTGCCGTAGACGACGAGTTCGCTGCGCGAGGTGTACGTGAACGTCTGGTTCTGGCCGCCGCCGCAGTCCCAGAGTTCGGCCTGGGTGTTGTTGGTGATGGAGCTCTTGAAGAAGTCGAGGCAGCGGCCCGACCCGGTGCCGACGACCGCCGTGCCGTTGGTGCCGGGGATGGCGCGGACCGCGACGGCGTCGATGTCGGGTGCCGTGCCGGACGTCCCGAAGGTCAGCGTGTTGGAGCCCTTCGCCAGACTGGCCAGAACGGAGACCGTGCGGTACGTGGTCGACGACCCGGTGGGCGGGAAGGCGAGGGTCTGTGTGTACTGGCCGTTGACCTGGAGGGTCGCCTTGCGGGCGGTGGAGCCGCTGTTGGCGTAGGTGATGTCGACGAGCTTGGTGCCCGCGGCGGCCGTGGTGACCCCGGTGAACGTCGGCGTCGTGGCCGAGGTCGTGTCCTCGTACGTCGTCCCCGAGCCCTCCGTGCCGGAGACGGTGAGCAGGACGCCCTCACCGGCGGGCACGCTGGTGGTGTAACTCGTCGTGTACGAACCGGCGTTGGAGGCCGACCAGACGTTGCGCACCGCGGCGGAGGCCGTGGTCAGACCCATGTCGGCCCAGCGGGCGGTGATGTTCGCCGCTGCGGACGTACGGTTGAGCAGCAGGACCGCGCGCTTGCCGGTGCCGGAGAGGATCTTGCTGTAGACCTGCAGCCCTGTGCTGTCCTCGGCGACCTTGACGCCCTGGAGTCCACGGGTGTCCTGGTCGATGGCGATGACCTCGGAGTTGGTGAGGATCGAGGCGGTCGTCGAGCTCATGGTGGCGAGGTTGTTGCCCGCGAGCAGCGGTGCGCCGGAGATCGCCCACAGGCCCATGTGGGTACGGTTCTGGGCGGCGCTCAGACCGGTCATGCCGACCGTCATCATGTCCGGGTCGTTGTAGTAGCCGGTGTGCTGGGCGGCCGGGTGCAGCGACTTGTCGAAGTTGGCGAGGATGCTCGACATCGTCGGGTTGTCGGGGTAGTAGACGATGTCGGTGCTGGTGCGCCACATGTCACCCGTGCCGGCGGCCCAGTTCCAGGGGTTGCCGGTGCCCCACTCGCACAGCGACAGGACGAGCGACTTGCCGGTGACGGCGGTCGCGGCCACGTTCGCGTCGCGGATCGCCTTGTACGTCGTCTCCTGGTCGAGGCCCTCGACGTTGCCTCCGCACCAGTCGATCTTGAGGAAGTCGAAGCCCCAGTTCTGGAAGGTCTCCAGGTCCTGCTGGTTGTGGCCCTCCATCCCGGTGTTGGGCGCGGCGGGCGTCGTCGAGGGGGTCGGGTAGTAGTAACCGCAGCCGTTCTTCCCGGCGTCGGTGTAGATCCCGGCCTTGAGGCCCTTGCTGTGGATGTAGTCCACGATGGCCTTCATCCCGCCGGGCCACTTGGCGGTGTCGACGGTGATGTTGCCGCTGCTGTCGCGGGTGCCCAGCCACCAGCCCTCGTCGATGTTGACGTACTTGTAGCCGGCGGCGGCCATGCCGGACGAGACGAGGGCGTCGGCCTGGGCCTTGATGGTGTCGTAGTCGATGACGCTGGCGAAGGTGTTCCAGGACGCCCAGCCCATCGGAGCCGGGTTGACCCCGATCTGGGTGGTGCTGACGGCGGTCGGCTCGGCCGGGAGCGGCGCGGCGGAGCGCCCGACTCCGGCCAGTCCGGCGACGGCGAGGCACAGGACGGCGCACTGAACGGCTGCGCGCCTCAGGAGGCCTCTGAGGCGCGCGGTGTGCGAATGGGGGGACATGCGGCTCTCCCTTGAGCGGTTTGTTCGCAGACTCGAACAAAAGTCAACGAGACTCGCCATATGGGAGCCGCCATTCCGGAGGCGCGTCAAGTACCTTGCCGACAGCGCCCGTTCACGTTCGGCCAGTGCCGTCGGTGAACGCGCCAGGTGTCCGAAAGGGCGCCGGCCGAGCCGCCGTGCGCACGCGATACCTTCGCCTCACACGGCCCGACCCGGCCGGGGAAAGATCTCAAGCATCGGGATGGTCATGCGCGAGGACGCGATCGTTGAGGCCGCCGCCGGAGTTCATCTGGTGCACGGCAGCAACACCAACTGGGTGATCCTGACCGACGGCGACGCCGTCACCCTGGTCGACACCGGATACCCCGGCGACCGGGAGGAAGTCCTCGCGTCGCTGGACGCGCTGGGCCACTCCCCCGAGGCCGTCAGCGCCGTACTCATCACGCACGCGCACAACGACCACCTCGGTTCCGCCGAGTACCTCAGCGGCACCTTCGGCATCCCGGTCTACCTGCACGAGGCGGAAGTGCCGCACGCGCGCCGCGAGTTCCTCCACCAGGTGAGTGTGGGGCAGGTCATGCGCCAGGCGTGGCGCCCCGGCGTGCTGCCCTGGGCGTTGCACGCCATCAAGTCGGGCGGCACGGCGGACGTCCGCATGACCCGTCCCGAGGCGTTTCCCGCGGAGGGGCCGCTCGACCTGCCGGGCCGTCCGGTGCCGGTGCACACGCCCGGCCATACGCCGGGGCACTGCGTCTACCATCTGCCGGACGCCGGAATCGTGATCTCCGGTGACGCCCTGGTCAGCGGCCATCCCACCTCACGGATCCGGGGTCCGCAGCTGCTGCCGGCGATGTTCGACGCCGAGCGCGCCGGGGCCCTCGCCTCCCTCAAGCGCATCGAGGCCCTCTCGGCGGACGTCCTGCTGCCGGGCCACGGTTCCGTGCACCGCGGTCCGGTGCACGAGGCGGCACAACGCGCGCAGGAGCTGGCCGGCTGACGCCACCCGGCCCGACCGACACCGCACACGCAGGCCTGGGCGCTGCCTCCCCTGACGCGTTTGTCGGTTCGCACAGACCGTCAATAGATTGACCCGATGGGCCTTTTCGACAAACTGACCGGAACCAAGCACCCCAGCGAGGGTGTCGCACCGCGTGCGGCCGACGACGTCCGGGCGGCGCTGCTCGGTCTGGGCGGTCCGGACGTGCCGTACGCCGTGCGCAACGGCATCCCCTCCGAGGGCGCCGACCTGGTGGCGGAGTTGCGGATCCGGGACCCTGCCTGGCGCACCTTCTTCGTCCGGACCCAGGTGAGCCGGACCCTCAAGATCCGGATGCGCCTGGTTCCAGCGACCCACGAGGTCCGTGCCCTCGACGAGCAGTGGGAGGTCACCTGGGTCGGGGACACGCCCAGGCTGGCGCGGTCGCGCGAGTACGGCCGTGGGCAGGTGACCACGGTGTCCCGGGACTGGACGGTCGAGCGGGGGGCCGACGGCCGCCCGCGGATGACGGAGGTGTCCCACTTCGACCCCGCGGAGATGAAGGCCCCCTTGCGGGACGCGGTCCTCGGCGCGGGTTGGACATGGCGCGGAGTGGTGTTCAAGCTGTGACCGGCCCGGTGGGACGCCGATGCGCCTTGCCGTCGCGGCGCCCCGCAGGCGGTCGGTCACACCTCCGTCGGGCGGCTCACTTCCCGCTGTCCTCGGCGAGGGTGTGCGCCACGAGGGCGCTGGCATGACCGTGTCCCAGCCCGTGCTCGGTCTTGAGCCATGCCACGAGTTGCATGTGCCTGGTGAGCGGTGAGGAACGGATGAGTTCCTTCCACTCGGCGATGGGGCGGCCGTACTTCTTCTCGATCGAGGGGAAGTAGCTGGCCGGGCCCTTCACGGTTTCCGTCATGTCGTGTTGTCCCTGTCCATCGAAGCGGAGCCGATCCTGGCGCACTCGTCGCGCCTGCCCATATGACCGCGGAGGGCGCGGGAACTCATCGGCCCTCCGCGGACGGGTTCCCACGCCCGCGACGACGGGCGGCTCTAGCCGAGCTCCAGCGTCGTGACGCCGTAGACACGCTCCTGGGCGAACGGCCTGACCGGTCCGGTGTACATGCGGGCCGTTTCGAAGGACGGGGCGAGGCCGAGTTCCTCGACCAGGGCGATGCCCGCCGTGTTCGTCTCCGGGACGTCGATGGCGACCGCGCTGCCCGCGGCGTCGGCGGCCAGCGCGGAGAGAAGCGCCCGGGCGTCGTCGGCTGTGTCCGCGAACAGCGGACCGATGCGCAGGGAGTCGCGGGCCGGGCGGATCACCCCGTAGCCGGTGAGTTGCCCGTCGTCGGCGAGGCGGACGAAGGTGCGGTGCTCCGGGCCGGTCAGCCAGCTCTCCACGAACGCCGGCCGGTCCGCTGGGCAGCAGGCACTGTCGTACGCCGTGACCGCCGCGAAGTCCGCCTTCTCGGCGGGCCGGACTCCCGGCGGCGTCTCCCCCACCGGGGCCACTCCGCCGAAACGGACCGTGCGATGGGCGAGTTCGAAACCCGACTGGCGGTAGTTGTCCTGCTGCGCGACCACCCCGTCGAGGCCGACGGTGCGGCCGCCGGCATGGGCGAGGGCGGTCTTCCAGGTGGTGATGCCGTAGCCGCGCCCGCGCAGATCGGGGCGTACGAGGTAGAAGCCCAGGAAGGCGTAGTCGGCGCCGTAGTTGACCACCGAGATGGCCGAGACGGGCTCCCCGCCGATCCGGCCGATGAAGAAGCCCTCGGGGTCCTGGGCGAAGAAGCTCGCCCTGTCGGACAGCCCGGGATTCCATCCCTCGTCCGCCGCCCAGCCGCCGACCACCTTCCAGTCGTCGAGCGTGGCCTGGGTGACGACGAGGTCTTCGGGTCCCGGAGAAGTCATGTGGGCGCTCCATTCCATACGGGGTCGCGTCGTTGCGGTGGTCGGTGGCACCGGCAGCATCCTTCCCGATCTCCGTGCCGTTCGCAGCGGCAATCACCCGGCGTGGGAGGGGATTTGGCCAGGATCCCTCGCACCGGTGAGCCGGTCCCCCGGCTCCCGCGCCGCTGCCCGCGGGTCCGGCCTAGGGTTGCCGTTCATGAACATCGAACATGTGACACTGCGCCCGGTGGCCGAGGACGATCTGCCCGTCATCGAACGGTTTCTGACAGAACCTCAGTCATCTGCGCCCTTCCAGTGGTTCGGCTGGTGGGACCCCCGGCGCTGGCGGCGCCAGTGGGCGGAGAACGGTCTGCTCACCGACGACGCCGGCCAGCTGATGGTCGTGCGGGACGACGAGCGACTGGGATTCGTCTCTTGGCGGAAGATTGCCGCCACTCGAACCACGCACTACTGGAACATGGGTATCGCTCTGCTGCCGGAGGCACGCGGCAAGGGCGTGGGCACCGAGGCACAGCGGCAACTGGTCCGGTATCTCTTCGCCCACACCAACGTGGTGCGCATCGAGGCCGACACCGATTCGGAGAACATCGCCGAGCAACGCGCCCTGGAGAAAGTCGGGTTCACCCGCGAGGGCGTGCTCCGCAGTGTCGTGTTCCGCGACGGGCGGTGGCGCGACGGGGTGCGGTACAGCATCCTTCGCGATGACATTGACGCGGATGCGGACGCGTCACGCGGTTAGCCTCTGGGACGCCCTCGCACCTTCCCTTCTCAAGCAGAGGGGCTCGACCCGCTGAGCGCCACCGGGTGAGGGAGCCGAGGAGGCCCCACCGGTCACGAGCCCGGTGGGGCCTTCCGTCCTCGCTGGGCCAGTGGGTCAGCGCACCGCGACCGGTCGGAAGCGCCGGTAGAGAACGGCTCCGCCCAGGACCAGGGCCGCGCTCGCGGCGATGGCGGGCACTGTCTGGTCCGTGCCGGTGTGGGCGAGGGAGGCCATGGGCTGTCCCTGCGGGGCGTGCCGGGGCGCCGGGGGACCCGGGTGCGCCTTGGCCGGGGCGGTCGGCCTGGGGGCGGGCCCGACGGGGTGGTGGGGCAGGCCTCCGGAGATGTTCGTGGACTCGTTGCCGACGGACGCGTTGCCGAGGCCGACGACCGTCACCGAGTTGCCGGTGACGTTCACCGGGAGATGCACCGGAAGCTGTACGCCGTTGCCGGAGAGCACCCCCGGAGAATCCTTTCCGCTGCCGTGCGCGACGGCACCGCCGTGCGTGTCACCGGGCGCGACGGCCCCGCCGCCCTCGCTCTCGTTGGCGCAGCTGTTGCCCGCCGCCGGGTTGAGCAGCCCGGCCACGTTCACGGTGTTCCCGCACACGTTCACGGGAACGTGTACCGGGAGCTGGATGGTGTTGCCGGAGATCAGCCCGGGCGAGCCGACGGCGGTGCCGTCGGCCGCGGAGTCGGCGTGCGCCGGCATGGTCACGACCAGCGCGCCCGAAGCGGCGGCCGCGACGATCAATCCATTTCGGGTAACCCGTTTCATAGGTTCCCTGCCTTCCAGACATGGTCACGAGCACTCGCCCGCATGGCGTAAAACGCGGAAGAACCATCCGAGTTATGGCTTATCGGCCTTTCACCCCATCGAGCGTCATGGTTATCGAACTGGCGCAGCGGTTCGTACGAAAGATGCGGGCGCGCAGGATAAGGCATGCCGGCCCGTTCCGCTCGCCCAGAGGCGTGGCCCCTGACCTGTGCTTATCGTGATCCGGGGGGTATCGCCGGTCCACCGCCGGGGGTCCCTGGAGGCATGCATGCTGTCCGTGCACCAACGCTGCGCGTTCGCCGGAGCCGCGACCGCGACGCTGGCCCTGCTGGCGGCCGGGCTGCCCGCGGTGGCGACGGCCGCCGGCGGTCCGGACCTGTCCCGTTTCTACCGCCAGAAGATCAGGTGGGCGGCCTGCGAGGGCGAGAGCATGCCCAAGGACCTGCAGTGCGGGAAGGTGACCGTCCCGCTGGACTACGCGAACCCGGGTGGCGGAACGCTCGACGTGGCGATGGCCCGCTACCGGGCGACGGGCAGGTCGAGGGGTTCCGTGCTGTTGAACTTCGGTGGCCCCGGAGGCGCGGGAATCAGTGAACTCGCCCTCGGGGGCAAGGATTTCATGGGCCTGACGAACGGCTACGACGTGGTGACCTTCGATCCCCGCGGCGTCGGTCAGTCCTCGCCCGTCAGCTGCGGCGAGGGCGCCGACGAAGCCTCCGACGCGACGAGCGGCACCGTCGACAGCACTGATCCCCAGGCCGTTCTCAATGAGGTGAAGAAGGCCGCCGACCAATGCGCCAAGCACTCCGGCCCGGTGCTGCCGCACATCGGCACGGTCAACGCCTCCCGCGACATGGACGTGATGCGCCAGGCGCTCGGCGACAAGAAGCTCAACTACCTCGGCTTCTCGTACGGAACACGGCTGGGCGCGGTGTACGCGGCCCAATTCCCCAAGAAGACCGGCCGGTTGGTGCTGGACGGCGTGGACACGCTCACCGAATCGCTGTCCGAGCAGGGCCTGGTGGGCGCCGCGGGGCAGCAGACGGCCCTGGAGGACTTCCTCACCTGGTGCACGAAGGATGTGGGCTGCCCCTTCGGGCAGGATCCGCGCAGCGCACGACAGCAGGTCGTCCAGCTCGTCGACTCGCTCGACACGGACCCTGTCCCGTCGGACCTCGGCCAGCAGTTCTCCGGCCAGGACCTCGTGGGCGCCATCAGCCAGGCGCTGTACAGCAAGCAGCTGTGGCCCACCCTCGAAGCGGCCCTCAACCAACTGGTCCAGGACGGCGACACCCGCGGCCTCATGCAGCTGTCGGGAGGCGTCACCTTCCCCGGCGCCGCCGCGGGGGCCCGTCGGGACGGCGGACTCGTCGACGCGCAGGACGTCCCCATCGACAACCTCCCCGCCGCCCTGATGGCGATCGACTGCGCGGACGACCCCGACCGGCCCACCGCCGACCAGGTCACCCAGGACATCGACAAGATGCGCGCCTCGTACGAGGAGGCGTCCCCCGTCTTCGGTCAGTACCGGCTCACCCAGGTGCTGATGTGTTACGGCCGCCCCAAGGGCACCGACTACATCCGCGACAAGGTGCGCGACGTCCACACCCCGAAGATGCTGCTCGTCGGCACCCGCGGCGACCCCGCGACCCCATACCGCTGGACCCTGGAGACCGCCAAGCGGCTCGGTTCGTCGGCCGTCGTGCTCGACAACAAGGGCGAGGGGCACACCGGGTACGCGACCTCCAAGTGCGTGCACCGGAAGGTCGACGACTTCCTGCTGTACGGCTCCCTGCCGGACAGCGGCAGCTCGTGCGCGCCGGACGACGACACCTGAGTCCTGTGAGTCCTACTGGGGACCGAAGATGACAGAAAGGACGCGAACCGGTAACACGGACAAGTCGGGTACAACCTCTCGTGCGCCCCGGCCGTCACACTGGGCAGGCGTCGCCCTGACCCGGCGCGCCGCACCGTATGTGACCACACCAGGGGGAACACCACCGATGCGTATCCGAACCGTCCTCGCCCTTTCGACCGCGGCCACCGCGCTGCTCCTGGCCGTACCCCAGAGCGGCTCGGCCGCCCCGCAGCCCGCGCGGCCCGCGAAGTGCGCGGAGAAGGTCCTGGGGCTGCGGGCCGGGCAGTCCGCGGACCCCACCGTCGTCCACATCAGCGTGACGAACCGCTCCTCCCGCACCTGCACCGTCGACCGCATTCCGACGGTCACCTTCGGTGACCTCGACGGCGCGGCCCTGCCGACGCCCGCGGGTGAGAGCGGGCCGTACCGGATCGGCGCGGGCAGGACGGCGTACGCCGCCGTGCGGACGATCGCCGACCCGGCCGACCCGGAGGCCCGCCGGGTGGACGCGATCACCGTGTCCGCCGACCCGTCCCGCTTCGGGCGCACCTTCACCGCGCGCGAGCTGGGCGCCGGTGACGCCGTCCTGGTGTGGGAGCCGCTGACGACGTGGTGGAAGCCGTCCGTGGCCGCCGCGGACAAGGCACTGGACAACAAGTAGCCGCCGGCCCAAGTGCCCCGGTCGCCGTTCCGCGCGCGCGTCAGGCGTCCGCCACCTGATCGGCTCAACCGAGCCGCGTCCCACGCCCCGCGGAACGGCGGAATCCCTCCCCATGGATTTGACTCATGGGGTGCGCCGGATGCTCTTGCTGCTGCTCGTCGTCCTCGGTGCGGCCGGGGCGCTGGTCCTCGTGTGCGCCGTCTCGCCGTGGTGGTGGTGCGCGGCGGGCCCCCTGCTGGCCCTGACCGGGCTCGGCGCCTGGGACCTGGCGCAGCGCCGCCACGCGGTGCTGCGGAACTATCCCCTGCTCGGTCATCTCCGCTTCCTCCTGGAGGCGCTGCGGCCGGAGCTGCAGCAATACTTCGTCGAGCGGAACTTCGACGGACGCCCGTACGACCGAGAGGTGCGCAGCCTCGTGTACGAGCGTGCCAAGGGCATCGAGGCCGAGGAGCCGTTCGGCACCGAGCGTGACGTGTACGTGGACGGGTACGAGTACCTGGAACCGTCGATGCGCCCGGTCGACGTGCCGGACGAGCCGCCGGTGGTGCGCGTCGGAGGTCCCGACTGCACCCAGCCGTACGACATGGCCCTGCTCAATGTCTCCGCGATGAGCTTCGGGGCGCTGTCCTCGAACGCGATCCTGGCGCTCAACAGGGGCGCGGCGCTGGGCCGTTTCGCGCACGACACCGGTGAGGGCGGTCTGTCGGAGCACCACTTGCGGGGCGGCGGCGACCTGATCTGGGAGATCGGCACGGGGTACTTCGGCTGCCGTACCCCCGAAGGGGGCTTCGAGGCACGGGAGTTCGCCGACAAGGCGGCACTGCCCGAGGTCAAGTGCGTCTCGCTGAAGCTCTCCCAGGGTGCGAAGCCGGGCATCGGCGGGGTGCTGCCCGGCGCCAAGGTGAACGCCGAGATCGCCCGGGCGCGCGACGTTCCGGAGGGTGAGACGGTGATCTCACCGCCGTATCACCAGGTGTTCTCGACCCCACGCGAACTCGTGCGATTCGTCGCCCGCATGCGGGAGTTGGCGGGCGGCAAGCCGACCGGCCTCAAGCTCTGTGTCGGCTCACGCCGCCAGTTCCTGGCGGTCTGCAAGGCGATGCTCGCGGAAGGCGTCACGCCCGACTTCATCGTGGTCGACGGCTCGGAGGGCGGAACGGGGGCCGCTCCGCTGGAGTTCGCCGACAACATCGGTACGCCGCTCACCGAGGGGCTGATCACGGTGCACAACGCGCTCCTCGGCACCGGGCTGCGAGACCGTATCAGGATCGGCGCGAGCGGCAAGGTCGCCACCGGCACCGACATCGTCAAACGGCTGGTGCAGGGCGCGGACTACACCAACGCGGCCCGCGCGATGATGTTCGCCGTCGGCTGCCTCCAGGCCCAGCGCTGCCACACCAACACCTGCCCGGCGGGCGTCGCGACGCAGGATCCGCGCCGGGTCCGGGCCCTGGACGTGGCCGACAAGTCCGAGCGCGTCCACCGCTACCAGCGGGCGACCGTGCGCAGCGCGAGCCGGATCATGGCCGCCATGGGGGTACGGGATCCGGGCGACCTCACACCGCATCGCCTGCTGCGGCGTACGGACCCGACGACCGTACGGTCGTACGCGGAGCTCTACGAGTGGCTCGCGCCCGGCGTCCTGCTCGCCGAGCCGCCCGCGTCCTGGGCCGCGGACTGGGCGGCGGCGCATCCGGACACATTCTGAACGTCCTGAACGCGCTGGGCGTTCTGGGCGTTCTGCGACCGGGGCTTCAGAACTCGACGGCGTCCCGCACGATGGGGCAGGTCATGCAGTGGCCGCCGCCCCTCCCCCGTCCGAGTTCTGCTCCGACGATGGTGATGACCTCGATCCCGGCCTTCCGCAGCAGCGTGTTGGTCTGGGTGTTGCGGTCATAGGTGAACACCACGCCGGGCTCCAGAGCGACCGCGTTGTTGCCGCTGTCCCATTGCTGCCGCTCGGAGGCGTACACGTCTCCGCCGGTCTCGACGACCCGCAGCTCGGACAGGCCGAGCGCCTTCGCGACGACGTCGGTGAAGGGGCGCGAGCCCTCGTCGGTGAGTTCGATGCCGGGGGCCTTGTCGCTCGGGCGGAGGGAGAAGGTGTGGACCGCGTCCATGATGGTCGGGTAGAGGGTGACCAGGTCGCGGTCGGCGAAGGTGAAGACGGTGTCGAGGTGCATCGCGGCGCGCAGCTTCGGCATGCCGGCGACGATGACGTGCTCGGCCGCCCCGTTCTGGAACAGGGAGGCCGCGACCTGGGTGATGGCCTGGCGCGAGGTCCGCTCACTCATGCCCATGAGCACGATGCCGTTGCCGACCGGCATGATGTCACCGCCCTCGAACGTGGCCTGACCCCAGTCCAGTTCGGGGTCGCCCCACCACACGGTGGAGCCCGCGAAGTCCGGATGGAAGGTGTAGATCGCCTTCATCAGGAGCGTCTCGTCGTGCCGGGCGGGCCAGTACAGCGGGTTGAGCGTGAGGCCGCCGTACAGCCAGCATGTCGTGTCGCGGGTGTAGAGCGTGTTGGGCAGCGGCGGCATCAGATATTCGCGTACGCCGGTCGACTCGCGGGCCAGCGCGAGATAGCCGGAGCGGAAGTCGTCCGGGAGATCGGCGGTGGCCAGACCGCCGATCAAGTACTTGGCGAGCCGGGCGGGTTCGAGGGACTCCAGGAAGGCCCGGGTGTCCTCGATCAGGCCGAGTCCGACCTGGTTCGCGATGATCTTCCGGTCCAGGAGCCAGTCCCTGGCCACGGGGAGCGCCATCGTCTGGGCGAGCAGCTCGTGCAGTTCCACGACGTCCACGCCGCGCTCGCGCAGCTTGTTGACGAAGTCGGCGTGGTCGCGCTGCGCGTTCTCCACCCACATGACGTCGTCGAAGAGCAGGTCGTCGGAGTTGGTGGGGGTGAGCCGGCGGTGCGCGAGTCCGGGCGCGCACACCAGCACCTTGCGCAGTCTGCCGACCTCGGAGTGGACGCCGTACTCCGGACGGCTCGTGGTGTCTTGACTGGTCACGGTAGGCCTTTCTCCAGATCGGAGACGGACAGGTCACAGACGGACGGGTCAGAGGCTGATCCAGCCCACCGCCAGGGCGACGATCCCGAGGATCGCGCCGGCGATCGAGACGGCGAGGATGACGAGTTCACGGGGCGAGAACAGCCGTCTGCCCTGCTCCCGCCGGGCCATCACGAACAGGGCCGTGGCGGGCGCGTAGATGATGAAGGAGACGAGGAGGTACTTCAGCCCGGCCGCGTAGAGCAGGAACGCGGTGTAGACGGTGGCGAGTGAGGCGATGACGAGGTCGCCGCCGAGACGCCCTCGCGCGATCTTCACGGCGAAGGCCGCCGCCAGCAGGAACGGGATCAGCGTCAGCGCACTGGTCAGATCCAGCGCGAAGTTGAACGCGTCGTCCGAGAACAGCGTGACGACCAGCACGACTTGGGTGAGCAGGGTCGTCATCAGCAGCGCGGGCACGGGCACGTCGGCCGCGGTTGAGCGGCCGAGGAAGCGGGGCATGTCCTCGTCCTTGGCGGCGACGAACAGCACCTCGGCGGACATCAACGTCCAGGCGAGATAGGCGCCGAGCACCGAGACGATCAGGCCGACGCTGACGAAGACCTGGCCCCAGGTGCCGACGGCGTGTTCCAGGACCCCCGCCATGGAAGGCTGCCGCAGCTCGGCGATCTCGCCCATCGGCATGATCCCGTACGAGACGATCGTGACCGAGGCGAAGACGGCGAAGACGCTCAGAAAGCCGAGGACGGTGGCCCGGCCGACGTCCTCGCGGCGTTTGGCGTGCCGGGAGTAGACGCTCGCGCCCTCGACTCCGAGGAACACGAAGACCGTGGCCAGCATGGTGCCCTTGACCTGCTGGAACAGAGAACCGGCGTAGTCGGCGCCGCCGAAGTTCTCGGCGAAGACATGGGGGTTCAGGTAGAAGAGCGCGAGGATGATGAAGACGAGGATCGGCACGATCTTGGCGACGGTGACGATCCGGTTGATGGCCGCGGCCTCCTTCACCCCTCTGCGGATGAGGAAGAAGAACGACCACAGGCCCACCGACGAAAGGACGATGGCGAGGACGGTGTCGCCGTCGCCCAGTGCCGGCGCGATCGCCCCGATGGTCGACATGATGAGCACCCAGTACGTCACGTTGCCGACACAGGCGCTGGCCCAGTAGCCGAAGGCCGAGAAGAAGCCCAGGTACTCCCCGAAGCCCGCCTTCGCGTACGCGTAGACACCCGCGTCGAGGTCGGGTCTGCTGATCGCCAGCCGCTGGAAGACGAAGGCGAGCATCAGCATGCCGGTGCCCGCGACGGCCCAGGCGATCAGGGCGCCCGCGACGCCCGTCTCCTGGGCGAACCGGCTGGGCAGCGAGAACACCCCCGCCCCGACCATCGAGCCGACGACCATGGTGGTGAGCGTCAGCAGGGTGAGCTTGGCGGCGGGCGGCGCCTGGGTTTCCGCGTCGACCTGCGTCATGGGCGTCCTACGGAGACGGGCATCGTCGTACGACGCACGATGCGGAAGAACGTCATCTGGCGACCCGAGCGACACTAACAACCAAGTGCTCCAAATGCCCGATAAGAGAATCGGTTCTATGGTGCTGGTATGGAGCACGCACTCAGCCCAGCGACCCTCACCGAGCTGCGCAGGCCGCGGCCCTATCCGGCGGTGTCCGTGTTGACGCCGACACACCGCCGTGAACCGGACAACGCTCAGGATCCGGTCCGGCTGCGCAATGTGGTGGCCGAGGCCAAGAAGCAGCTGGAGGCCGATCCCTCGGTCACCCGCGAACGGCGTACGGATGTCGTCGACCAGCTTGAGCGGGCCCTGAGGGAAGTCGATCTGGCGCACGCCGAGGACGGCCTCGCGATCTTCGCGGCGCCCGGCGAGCACCAGGTCTGGTCACTGGCCCGCACCGTGCCCGAACGCGTGGTGCTCTCGGACACCTTCCTGACCCGCAACCTGGTCGCCGCACAGGCCTCCGAGCGGCCGTTCTGGGTGCTCGCGGTCTCCGCCGACCGGGTCACGCTGTGGAACGGCGGCGCGGAACATGTCGTCGAGGACGACTCCGGCGGCTTTCCGCTGAGCCGGGACCGCGAGAACTTCGACGCCGAGCGCCAGGAACAGATCGGCGACATGCCGAGCACCTTCCGCGACGAGGGGATCCGGCGCTTCCTGCGCGACGCCGACATCGCCATGAGCGCCGTCCTGCGCGAGCAGCCGCGACCGCTGTACGTCACCGGTGAGACCGCCGCGCTCTCCGCCCTCGACGAGATCGGCACCGTCACCAAGGACGCGGCACACGTCCAGCACGGTGGCCTCGCGCACGGGACTCCCCAGGCCGTATGGCAGGCGGTGCGTCCGCTGATCAGCGCCGAGGAGAGGAAGCACACCGACGAGGTGGCGCGGGAACTCGTCACGGCCCGCGGACGCAAGGAGTTCGCCGCCGGAGTCGACGAGGTGTGGCAGAACGCGACCGAGGGCCGGATCCGGCTGCTCGCCGTCGAGGAGAACTACCGCGTGACGGTGCGCGACGGCGGCGACCATCTCGTCCCGGCCGAGAGCGGTGACCTGGACGCCCGCGAGGACATCGTCGACGAGATCGTCGAACAGTGTCTGGAGACCGGGGCCGAGGTGCGCTTCGTCCCCGACGGCAGCCTCGGGGACGCGAAAGGCATCGCCGGGGTACTGCGCTACTGATCTCTCCGGCCGACAATCGGACCACATGGATCACATGGACCGGGCTGTCGGCGGAGAGGTGCGGAGCGCGTGAGTGAACTGTTGGGTGTGGCGGTCCTGGGTGCCGGACACATGGGAGCCGACCATATACGTCGGATCGACCATGTGGTGAGCGGTGCTCGGGTCGCCGCGGTGGCGGATCCCGAGACCGGCCGGGCCAAGGACGCCGTGGCCGGGATCGACGGTGTCTCGGTCCATGCCGAGGTGTCGGCGGCGCTCGACGCACCCGGCGTACAGGCGGTGCTGATCGCCTCCCCCGGACCCGCGCACGAGGAAGCCCTGCTCGCGGCCTTCGAGCGCGGCCTGCCGGTGCTGTGCGAGAAGCCGCTGGTGCCGGAGTCCGCGGGCGCGCTGCGGGTGGTGGAAGCCGAGGCGCGGCTCGGCCGGCGGCTGACCCAGGTCGGGTTCATGCGCCGGTACGACGCCGAGTATCAGCGCCTCAAGTCCCTGCTGGACAGCGGGCGGCTGGGCCGTCCGCTGATGCTCCACTGCACGCACCGCAATGTCTCGTCGCCGCCGGACTTCACCTCGGCGATGCTGGTCAACAGCTCCGTGTCGCACGAGATCGACGCGGCCCGCTGGCTGCTGGGCCAGGAGCTCACGGCAGTGAGCGTGCTGCGCCCACGGCCGTCCTCGGATGCCCCGGCGGGCCTCATCGATCCTCAATTCGTGCTGTTCGAGACCGCGGACGGCGCCCTGGTCGACGTCGAGGTGTTCGTCAACTGCGGCTTCGGCTACCAGGTGCGGTGCGAGGCGGTCTGCGAGTCGGGGAGCGCCCGAATCGGGGACGAGCACACGATGGTGGTGACCTCGGCGGCCGGTGCGTACGAGGAGGTGGCGCAGGACTATCTCGTACGGTTCGCCGACGCCTACGACCGCGAGGTGCAGGCGTGGGTGGACGCCACCCGGGCGGGCCGGGTCACCGGGCCCAGCGCCTGGGACGGGTATGCGGCGTCCGCCGTCGCCGAGGCGGGGGTCCGGGCGCTGGAGGACGGCGGCCGGGTGACCGTCGAACTCGCCCCGCGCCCGGACCTCTACGCGTGATCAGCCGTTGACGCTCATGCTCAGCCGCTGACGCTCGCCGCGCCCGTCTCGATGTGCCCGGTGAACCGGCGCGACCAGCTCGCGTCGGAGTCGACGGTGATCGTGAAGTCGTACCAACCGTCCTGGTATGCCACCGCGTTGAAGAAGTCCTCCGTCGAGCCGCCCGCGGCGACGGTGTACGTCCAGGGCCCGTCGCCGCGGTAGTGGTTCGAGGTGATCGTGAACTTCACCGAGGACGCGGAGGAGTTGGTCATCATGAAGTAGATGGCCGTCTTCCCTGTGCCGGGTTCGGTCGCGTAACGGGTGCTCACCTCGGCCGACTTGCCCGCCAGCGTCGCGTCGCCCTTGAAGCGGCGCAGGAAGCGGTTGGGGCCGGTCATGGAGATGTCGTACTTGCCGTCGCCGTACCCCGAGCCGATGCTGAAGTAGTCGGAGGCGGTGCCGCCCGCGTCGACCGTGTACTGCCACGGCGTGGTGTCGCGGTAGGCGTTGGGGTGGACCGAGAAGTGCGCGGCGCTCTTGGCGGGGGTGCCCTGGTTGGCCATGGTGAACCAGGCGAGGATCTTGCCGCTCGCGCCGAACTCCAGGTGGTCCAGGTGGCCGCCCGGCTGATACGGCAGGGCGCGGGCGGGCCGGGTGCCGGACTCCTGGGCGGGCAGTGTGTTGGTGGTGGGCACCGGGTTGGGCAGCGGGCCGCAGGTGCCGTACCCGATGACGCTCGTCGCGGGCAGCGAGGCGGCGCCGTACACCGGATGCGCGAAGTCGAAGACGCCGGTCAGGTCGCCGGTGACCTTGCGGCGCCAGGCGCTGATGTTGGGGCATGCGGCGGGCTTGCCGAGGGCGTTGGTCCAGGTCTCCAGGAAGCGCAGGACGGAGGTGTGGTCGAAGACCTCCGAGGAGACCCAGCCACCGCGTGTCCAGGGCGAGATGACCAGCATGGGGACGCGGAAGCCGAGGCCGTACGGAACGCCGTTCAGGAACTCCCCCGCCGTGCCTGCGGGCGGCGCCGGGGGCGGGACGTGGTCGAAGAAGCCGTCGTTCTCGTCGTAGTTGAGGAACAGGACGGTCGAGTCGAAGACGTTCGCGTCCGCGGCGAGCGCCTTGTAGACCAGGTCGACGAAGTGGGCGCCGTCGCCGGGCGGGGCGTAGGGATGCTCCGAGAAGGCCTGGTTGGCGACCACCCAGGAGACCTGGGGCAGGGTGCCCGCGAGGACGTCGGCCTTGATGGCGGCGGCGATGTCGTCGGGCGTGGAGCCGGTGACCTTCGGCACGGAGGCCATGCCGCGGTCGTACAGCGGGTCGCCCGCCTTGGCCGAGGCGAACTTCTTGAAGTAGGCGCAGCCGTTGTCGCCGTAGTTGTCCTGCGCGTTCTGGTAGACCTTCCAGGTCACCCCGGCCGCTTGCAGCGCCTCGGCGTAGTTCTGCCAGGTCAGTCCGGACTCGTCGCCCCCGTCGTAGCTGGAGCCGTCGACCTTGCCACTCCACAGGTACGTACGGTTGGGGCCGGTGGCGCTGAGCGAAGAGCAGAAGTAGGCGTCGCAGATGGTGTAGTTGTCGGCGAGCGCGTAGTGGAACGGAATGTCGGAGCGATCGAGGTAGCCGAGCGAGCGTACGTTGCCGACGCCCGAGACCCAGTTGTCCAGCCGCCCCTTGTTCCAGGCGGAGTGCTGCGAGGACCAGGAGTGCGGAAGGTCGCCGCTGCACTGGGCGAGGGTCTCGCCGTCCTTGCCGCCCGCGGCAGGCGTGGAGCTGAGCTTCCACGGGTACTGTCTGCCGCTGCCGTTCGGCTGGTTGAAGACGGAGTTGCCGCCGGACAGGGTGATGCCGCTGCGGTCGTCGAAGCCGCGGACGCCCTTGAGACGGCCGAAGTAGTGGTCGAAGCTGCGGTTTTCCTGCATGAGGATGACGACGTGCTGTACGTCCGAGATCGTGCCGGTCGCCGTTGCCGCGGTGTCGGCGGCCGCCGCCGGACGCGAGCCGACGCCCATCGCGGCGCCTGCCGCCACGGATGCGCCGAGCCCCACAAAGCCTCTTCGGCTGATCGGTGTCATTCGCCCGCCCTCGTCACTGGAGTGCCCCTGCGGCACACCGCGCGCAAGCGTGCACGGGGTGATCGTCAAGGTCCATACCTGTGTGGTGAGGCGCGGGTGAACAGCGGTCGAACCTCGCCGAGTGGACGGATCCGACGCGTCTGTGGCCTTCTGCTGCCCCGGCGCGACCGCACGGCACCGCGCGAGCGGGATCCGGCGCGAGGCCGCCCGTGACACCGCGTCAGGCCGCGGTCGGGAGTTCCCGCAGCCCGAGTTGCTGCACCAGCAGCAGGCTGTCCGCGTTCGCCCAGTACTCGGCGAGCAGGCCGTCCGCCACCCGGAGCGTGTCGGTTCCCGTGAACGCGACCTCGTTGCCGATCGCCTCCTCGGGAGCGCCGGGGAACCCGCCGCGATAGGTGCCCCGCGCCTGCCAACGGACCACGAGGTACTCGTCGGTGGCGATCGGTCCGACCTGGATGCTGAAGGTCAGGTCGCTCAACAAGGTGTGGATCCCGGCGACCCACTGGTTCAGCCCCTCCCGGCCGTGGATCTCGTCCCCGCCGGATCCGGTGATCGGCGCCGCGTGGGCGACGAAGTCGGGGGCGATGATCTTCTCGGTGAGCGAAAGATCGTTGTTCCAGAGCTCTTTCCAGGGCTCGACGAGTGCGGCGTTCTCCTGCGCGGACATGGGTTTCTCCTGGTGTGTGCCGATGCCGGAACGAAGGGATGTCACTGGGCGTGGGGCGCGTCCCGGTCCGGGTCGGGCACGAGGATCACCTTGCCGGTGACGGTGCCGGACTCGGCCAGCCGCATGGCTTCCGCGGCCCGGCCGAGCGGGATGCGGGCCGCGACCTGCGCGGTGATGGCGCCGTCGGCGAGCAGGGCGAAGACCTGGCCGAGGTCGGTACGCAGGCGCTCGTGGAAGGCGGCCGAACGGCGCTTGCCGGCCCAGATGTTGTAGAAGTGCGTACGCCGGCCATTGGGCAGGAACTTCCAGAGGAACAGCCGCCCGACGAGCTTGAGGATCGGCAGCTTGGAGGATCCGGCGATGTCCCGGGTGGCCGCGCTGCCGTACGAGACGAGCGTGCCGCCCCGGGCCAGCAGCCCGAAGGAGTCGACGATGCCCTCGCCTCCCACGTGGTCGAAGACGGCGTCGACGCCGCCCGGCGCCAACTCCCGCACCCTGGCGGGCAGATCGGGCGCGCGATAGTCGACCGGGGTGGCACCGAGCGCGCGCACCGCGTCGTGATGCCGGGGCGAGGCGGTGCCGATGACGCGGATGCCGGCGTGGGTGGCCAGCTGCACCAGCGTGGAGCCCACACCGCCGTTCGCCCCGTGCACCAGTACGGTCTGGCCCGCGCGGACCCTGGCGATACGGTGCAGCATCTGCCAGGCGGTGATGCCGTTGACGACCACCGTCTCCGCGTCGCCGGGATCCAGCGTGCCGGGGACCTCGACGAGATCGGTGACGGGCAGTACGACCCGGCTGGCCCAGCCGCCGACCTTGGTCAGAGCGGCGAAGCGCCGGCCGACCAGTGACGCGTCCACCCCCGCGCCGACCCGGACCACGACGCCGACCAGGTCGTAGCCCGGCACGAAGGGGAACGGCGGCTGGTCGTAGTACTTGCCGCGGCGCATCTGCTGCTCGGCGAACGACACTCCGGAGGCCTCCAGGGCGAGGACGACCTCACCTGCGGCGGGCTGCGTCGCGGGGCGCACACGGATCTCGAGGCCCGAAAGTTCCACGACTCCCGGGAGGACGACTTCGGTCACCACATCGGCCACAGTCTCCGTGCCCATGCCGGTCAGAGCTCCTTAGTTATTGCTTCTCGTGTTCGTGATAGGTTCTAACAAGAGCTTGCTCCTCTATATTCCGTAAGTCAAGGGCCACCCGAGAAGACGAAGAAGGCGACGACATGGCGGCAGAGAACCGGACGGAGCCCGGCCTGCGCGATCGGTTCCGCGCGCAGGTACGGCAGGAGGTCAAGACCGCGGCACTGCGACAGCTGGCCGAGGGAGGCCCGGAGGCGCTGTCGCTCAACGCCATCGCCAAGCAGGTGGGCATGACGGGGCCCGCGCTCTACCGCTACTTCACCAACCGGGACAGCCTGCTGACCGAGCTGGTCATCGACGCCTACGGGGACCTGGCGTCCGCACTCGCCCGCGCGGCCGACGCCGGCGCGACGGACGCGGCCGTCCGCCTGACCGCGGTCGTCCGGGCCTTTCGCGCCTGGGCGCTGACCGAGCCACACCGCTACCGGCTCCTGTTCCGGGCGCCCCTCCAGGGCTATGACGCACAGTCCACGAGCCTGGTCGAGGCCTCCCAGCCCGCCATGACCGTCGTACTGGAGGTGGTGGGCGCCCTCGCGAAGCCGGACACGGCGGTTCCACAAGGCCCGGCGGTCCAGTTCCGGGAGTGGATGAAACGGCACGGAATCGAGGACGTGCCGGAGGCGGTCGCCGCGCGAACCACCATGCTGTGGGCGCATCTGCACGGCCTGGTGAGCCTGGAGATCGAGGGCAACTTCAGCTCGATGGGTATCGACCCGGCCGCTCTCTACGAGACCGAGGTGAAGGACTTCGTGCGCTCACTCTGAGCCCCGGCTCGGCCCGATCCGCGTTTGACGGATCCCACAACGGAGCAGGCTTCGCACATATGCCCCTCGAACAGAGGACTGAAGGGCGGGCACGCGCATCCGGCAGACCATCAAGTCACGTACGCCGTCTACGACTTGACCATGTCGGACGCGTACCGAATCGGTCCCACACAGCCGGTCCATGAGGACTGCGGCATATGCCAGAAGCACCACCGTATCGGGTGTTGCCAAATCCCTTACAGCGCGTCGCGGGCTGTGCAACAGTCGTAACGGTCCTTCCGTCAGCCTTGGTCGTACCGTCCCCGCATCGGAGTACGCAATGCCCTCCCATCTCTCTGCGGACCGCCCAGCCGCTCAGCCGCCCCAGCGCGGCACGGTCGACGCGCTCATTTCGCAGACGCGGCGGCTGCGCGGCGAGGTGGACGCCGTACGGCGTGACGCGCCCGCCGACGGCGAGGATCCGCAGGGACGCTGGCAGCGTGCGCTGTGCAATCTGGCGATGCATCAACTCAACGATCTCGACGAGCACTTGGGCCAGCTGCGGGACGGACCACCGCCTGTGCCCGTCCAACCCGCAGCCGTCCCCGCCGCCCGAGCCGTGCCGGCCGCATCCCGGCGCGGCTCCCTGCTGAGCCGGGTCGGCAGCGCCGAGTGGAACCTGCTGACGGACGAGGCCAGTTGGTCCGGTGAGCTCTATCAGATCCTGGGCCGCGATCCGGCCGCTCCCCCGCTGACGCTCGACGAACTTCCGTCGCTGGTGCTCGACGAGGACCGGCGGATGCTGACGGCGATGGTCACGGAGTGCCTCATCGACGCCAAGCCCATCGACGGGGAGTTCCGCATCACGCGCCCCGACGGCGGGGTGCGCACCGTGCACATGATGGGCGAGCCCGTGCTCGACGCCGACGGCAGCACCGCCTCGATGTGGGCCGTGCTGCGCGACGTCAGCGAACTGCGCCGCAGCCAGCGGACGGTGAGCGAGACCCGTGACTCGCTGCAGCGCGAGCGACACATCGCGCAGACCGAGCACCGGCTCGCGGTCGAACTGCAGGAGGCCGTGCTGCCGCCGTGGCGCGGTTCCCTGCGGTTCCCGCACGGGGGCCCCGGAACCCTCGACCTCGCCGCGCACTATCTCCCGTCGTCGACCAGCGCACTGATCGGCGGCGACTGGTACGACGCCCTCGAACTCCCCGACGGGGACACCCTGTTGAGCGTCGGTGACCTCACCGGCCACGGAGTCGCCGCGACCTCGGGCATGGCGATGCTGCTCGGCGCCCTGCGCGGTATGGCCGTGACAGGCACCCGGCCGGGCCAACTCCTGTCCTGGCTCAACCAGTTGCTCGACGCCTCCGTCCAGCCGGCTCTGGGCAGCGCCGTCTGCTGCCGCTACCGGCCCGAGACCCGCACCCTCAGCTGGGCGCAGGCAGGACACCCCGCCCCGCTGCTGTTCCGCAACGGGACGGGGCGCGCACTGCCGGCACCGGACGGCGTGCTGCTCGGGGCGACCTCGGGCGCCGTCTACGGGCAGGCCGAGGAACCACTCGAAGAGGGCGACCTGCTGCTCCTGCACACCGACGGACTGGTGCCGTGGCGATCAGGGTCCTCCCGCTCGGGAGCTGCCGAGAGTGGAGGAGGAGCGACGGCCGTCCAGAGGCTGCTCGACCTGGCCCCGCGCTTCGACGGGACCCGCACGGCCCAGGACTGTGTACGGATGGTTGTCGAGGAATTCGGCGAGACCGAGCGCGAGGACGACGCCTGCGTGCTCATCGCCCGGGTCGGCTGCTGAAGCCGATCCGTGTTGCCGACACGGGCCCCCCCTTACGCCCGCGCGCTGCCGCCCCGTGGCTTCAACGAGCCGTTGGGCAGGGCGAGTTTGATCTCCTCCCGCAGATCGTGGATCTTCGGATAGCTGGAGTACTCCCCGGTGAGCCGGTACATCTCGCGCAGCCGGTCCCAGGTGCGGTGGGACGAGTTGGATCCCATCGACGTCAGGGCCAGTCGCGCGTACCGGTCGGCCTGTTCGGGATCGTCGGCGATGAAGCAGGCCGACGCCAGGGAGATGTGGTCGAAGATCTTCGACCGTTCCCGCCCCGACTCGCGCAGCTTCAGTGCCTCCTTGGCATGACGCTGAGCGGTGGCCGCCGCGGACGGCTCGTGTTCGGCGAGGGTGCGATAGGCGAGCGCCTGCATGCCGTGCATGTCGGCCTCGTCGAACAGCTGCATCCAGCTCGGCGGTGGTACGTCGCCCCGGTCGGAGACGAACAGGTCCTCCGCCTGGCCCAGGGTGCGCCGCATGGCCTGGCCCTTGCCCATGGAGGCCTGTGCCCAGGCTTCGATGGTGTAGAGCATGGCCTGGGTGCGGGGCAAGGTCTCCTCGCCGGAACCGGACTTGGCGAGCTTCATGAGATCGAGTGCGTCGTCGGGCCGGCCCAGGTGCACCATCTGGCGAGCCGCTCGGGAGAGCGCCTCCCCGGCGCGGGGCCGGTCACCGCCCTCACGGGCCGCGTGGGCGGCGATGACGAAGTACTTCTGAGCCGTGGGCTCCAGGCCGACGTCGTGCGACATCCAGCCCGCGAGGACGGCCAGGTTGGCGGCGACGCCCCACAGGCGCCGCTGGAGATGGTCGGGGTGCCGGTAGGAGAGCATGCCTCCCACTTCGTTGAGCTGGCCCACCACAGCCTTGCGCTGGAGACCGCCGCCGCGGGCGGCGTCCCAGGCCCGGAACACCTCGACCGAGCGCTCCAGTTCCTCGATCTCCTGCGACCCGATGGGGGCGGCCTCGTAGCGGTCGAACCCAGCGGGGTCGGCGTGCAGGGGATCGTCGAATCGGGGAGCGTCGGCGGACAGCGTCGGATCGGTGTGCAGCCAGTCGTGCATAGCAGTGCTGAGTGCGGATCCCGCGGCGAGCGCGGCACCCGCGCCCACCAAGCCGCGTCGGTTGAGCATGAGGTCCATTCCCGTGAATTCGGTGAGGACCGCAGCAGTCCGCTCGGGCGCCCACGGCACTCCGTCGGGATGTTCCGCATTCCCGCCGCTCTGCCGTTTACCCATGCGCCCGTGCCGGACCAGACCGAGGTCCTCGATGGTCACGACACGGCCGAGATGCTCGGTGAACAGGGCCGCCAGCACCCGCGGTACGGGATCGCGCGGGATCTCTCCCATGTCGATCCAACGCCGCACCCGCGAGGTGTCGGTCGCCAGTTGGGGGTGGCCCATGGCCGCCGCCTGCCGGTTGACCATTCTCGCGAGTTCGCCCTTGGACCAGCCGGCGAGGCCGAACAGGTCCGACAGGCGGGTGTTGGGTTGTCCGTTCACGTCAAGCCCCCAGGTTCTCGGCTGATTTGACAGTAACCGCCTGTCAGTTGCTGAGCGACTATTCGCCAGGGTTCGCCAGGGTGCGCCAGATGGTGTGCCAGTGGGCATCGGGTGTCAGGTAGGAACGCGCCACCCCGACCCGGTTGCCTCAGGGACATTCCCCAGGGTGCACCAGGGCGGCCGGGGCGGGTAGCGCGGCAACTTGCAGGCACACGAAGGGATCTGTTTCGCCCATGTACACAGCATCGTCCTCCGTGTCCGCTCCGCCCCGGTCGCTGCACCCCCGCCCGGCGGGCAGCGGCCCCTACCTCGACCCCGCGCGCCCGGCGGCGGCTCCCGTGCTCGGCGCCGGCAGGACGCGGCGCGTTCCGGGGCTCGGCACCCAACCGCTCAGCGGGAGAATCGACTTGTCCGGCCCCCAGGGCGCGCAGCTGCGCACGGCGATCGCGTCGGTGCACCGGATCTGCCCGGAGTTCGCTCCGGTCCAGGTGCTGCGCCGCAGCGGACGCTCCGTGCTCCTGGTCGGCACGACCGGGCGCAGCACGGCCGTCGCCAAGTGTTTACTGGACCACTCCCCCGTCTGGGCCGAGCGGGTCCGGCATGAAATAGCGGCCTACCGCTCGTTCGTGCGGCACCGGCCACCGGTCCGGGTGCCCCGGCTGATCGCGGCGGATCCGGACAACTGCACCTTGGTGATCGAGCGAATGCCGGGCCGGGTGGCCGCTCTCCAGCGGCATCCGGCCGAGGCTCCGCCCCGCGCGGACATCCGGGCGGCGCTGGGCGCGATCTGCCGGCTGAACGCGTGGCGGCCACCGGCGGGGACGTTCGACGCCCCGCTGGACTACGCGGAGCGGATCTCCCGTTTCCATGAGCTGGGTCTGCTCACGGACCGGGACATGGGCGATCTGCAGAAGCTCGTGCACGGCATCGCCCACTCGGCGGGCCGGCAGGGCATGGGCCAGTTCTGTCACGGCGACGCCCTCCTGTCCAACATTCTCCTCTCACCGGCCGGTCCAGTGCTGGTGGACTGGGAGCATGCGGGCTGGTACTTGCCGGGCTACGACCTGGCGACGCTGTGGGCGGTGCTCGGGGACGCTCCCGTGGCGCGCCGTCAGATCAGTCAGCTGGCGCAGTCGGCCGGTCCGGCGGCACGGGACGCCTTCCTGGTGAACCTGATGCTGGTACTGACCCGTGAGATCCGTACGTACGAGACGGCCGTGCAGCGCTCGATGCACGACACGACCCCGGCGGCACCGGGACCGGCCCACCCGGGTGCTGCGCCGTCCGGCGAGGAACAGCGGCTGCTGCTGAGGCGGCTGCACGACGACTGCCAGTTGGCCCGACGGGCCGTCCGAGCGGCGGTCGGCACTCGCTGACGGGGACGGAGGTCCGCGGTTGCGCCTGGACAGCGGCGCACCGCGGGCCTTCGTCATGTCCGGGTGCTGCCCGCCACCTGGCGTCCCCGTTTCCGCTGTCTCTGTTTCCGCGGTCCCTGTTTCCCGGTGTCCACCGTTCGGGTTATTGGTCCACTCCACTGACGCCCCGCAGGCCGGGTCACCGCCGCCACGAAACCCGCTACACCCGCCGATGACATGGGAAATCGCCTGCCTCTGGGCATGATTGACGGATCGTCGGAGAGCCGATACCACTGACGCGTTCGGCCCCCGCACGCCCCACCGCGCCCGACCGTCCCAGGAGGCTGCTTTGCGAGGATCCGCCCCCGGCCCCAAGGCCATCGCCGGGCATCGACGCACGCGCAGGACCGCGGGCGCCGTCGCCGCGGCGGCGCTGCTGCTGCCGCTGCTCGGCGCGGCCCCGTCCGGCACCACCGAGCAGGTCTCCTCCGCACAGTTGCAGAGGGCCTTCGGCGCCGCGGCCGCCGAGTACCACGTGCCGCAGAGCGTCCTGCTCGCCGTCTCCTATCTGCAGTCCCGCTGGGACGCGCACGCCGGTGCCCCGAGCGTCAGCGGCGGCTACGGCCCGATGCACCTCACCGACGCCCGTACGGCGATCGCCGAGGCACCGCACCACAGCGAGGGCACGGAGGACGCCCGCGGCGACAGCTCGCGCGCTGCCCTCCTCCCCGACACCAAGGTGCCGGAGAACTCCGAACTCCCGGCCCGGCTCAAGACGTTGACGAAGGCGGCCGAGCTCACCGGCCTCCCGGCGGAGCAGCTGCGTACGGACGCCGCCGCGAACGTCGAGGGCGGCGCCGCGCTCCTCGCCGCCGCGCAGCAGGACCTCGGCGAGCCGCTGAGCGACGACGCGGCCGACTGGTACGGGGCGGTGGCACGTTTCTCGGGCGCGGACGACACGGCGACGGCGGCGACGTACGCCGATGACGTCTACGAGGTGATGCGCGGCGGCGAGGAGCGCACCACGGACGCCGGTCAGCAGGTGGCGCTCGCCGCCCAGCCCGAGCTGAGCCCCGACACGGCACAACTCGGGCGGACGGGGCTGCGTACGGTCTCCGCCGATGGCACGGAGTGCCCCAAGGAGGTGTCCTGCGAGTGGATCCCGGCCCCTTACGCGGAGTTCGGCGAGGGTGACTACGGCAACCACGATCTCGGCGACCGGCCCGCGTCGCAGAGCATCAAGTACATCGTCATCCATGACACGGAAGGCACCTGGGACGGCGTCCTGAAGCTGGTCCAGGACCCGACCTATGTGTCGTGGAACTACACCCTGCGCTCGACCGACGGTCACATCGCCCAGCATGTGCAGGCCAAGGACGTGGCCTGGCACGCGGGCAACTGGTACGTCAACGCCAAGTCGATCGGACTGGAGCACGAGGGCTTCCTGGCCTCGCCGGACGCCTGGTACACGGAGGAGATGTACCGGACCTCGGCGCGGCTGGTGAAGTACCTCTCCAAGAAGTACGACATCCCGCTGGACCGGCAGCACATCCTGGGGCACGACAACGTGCCGGGCCCGACGACCGCCACCATCCCGGGTATGCACACCGACCCGGGCCCGTACTGGGACTGGCAGCACTACTTCAAGCTGCTGGGGCACCCCTTCCACCGCACGTCGAAGCACGGCGGCGGGCTGGTGACCGTACTGCCGGACTTCACCGACAACCAGCCGGTGTACACGGGCTGCGTCACCAAGGGCGTGCCCTGCACCGCGCACGGCTCCAGTGAGGTGCGCCTCTACAGCGCGGCGGACGAGAACTCGCCCCTGATCAAGGACATCGGGCTCTACCCCAAGGGCGACGCCTCGACCACCGGCGTGAACGACGTCGCCTCGCGTGTCTCCACCGGGCAGCGGTACGCGGTCGCCGAGCGTGACGGCGACTGGACGGCGATCTGGTACCTGGGCCAGAAGGCCTGGTTCAAGAACCCGCGGAAGCAGCCGACGGCGGTGAACGCGTCAGGGCTGGTCGTCACACCCAGGGACGGCCTCGCGGAGATCCCCGTCTACGGGCGCGCCTACCCGGAGAAGGAGGCGTACCCGACGGGCGTCCCCGTCCAGGCCGTCTCGCCGCTGCCGTACAAGCTGCTCGAAGGCCAGCGGTACGCGGTCGGCGACAAGGTGCCGGGCGAGTACTTCTACGCGCCGACCTTCGACACGGCAGGGCACAAGGTCGTGATCGGCACGGACATGTACTACGAGATCCAGTTCGGCCACCGGGTGGCGTTCGTGCGGGCCGCGGACGTGGACGTGATTCCGTCGCACTCGTGACAGCTTGACCGGTTGACGGCCGGGGCCGGGTCCGCTTGCCGCGGGCCCGGCCCTGTCCGTTGCTCTGGCCGGTGGTCCCGAAGTGGCAATTGCCGGTGGCGAAGGCAATGGCATCCGATCACCGCAAGCGCTGTCGCCGGACAGCTTCGGCCGTGGTCGGGCCAGTAAGCGACATATAACCCCGCACGCAGCCCATGTGAGATGGGATGCCCGAATCATGGTAAGCGGCATACCTGGGGCGGACATGGGCGACTTTGTCAGTGAGACTTCAACTCGGCCCGCCGATGCGACGGGCCCTCACCACTGTCGGTGCGACGCCGAGGAGCGCAGGGCCGGTCCGGGAGGCGCGGAGGAAAGGTTTCGAGGACTGCTCGAAGCGGCGCCCGACGCCATGGTCATCGTCGACGACACCGGCACCATCAGACTCGTCAACGCCCAGACCGAAGCCCTCTTCGGATACCAACGCGAAGAACTCCTCGGCCACCCCGTCGAACTCCTGGTCCCCGGCCGTTTCCGCGCCCACCACACCTTCCACCGCGACGGCTACGCCAACAACCGCCAAGTACGCCCCATGGGTGCCGGACTCGAACTCCACGGCCTCCGCAAGGACGGCACCGAATTCCCCGTCGAAATCAGCCTCAGCCCCCTCGAAACCGCCGACGGCCTCCTCGTCTCCGCCGCCGTCCGCGACGTCAGCGACCGCAAGGCGGCGGAGGAGAGGTTCCGGGGACTGCTCGAAGCGGCGCCCGACGCCATGGTCATCGTCGACGACACCGGCACCATCAGACTCGTCAACGCCCAGACCGAAGCCCTCTTCGGATACCAACGCGAAGAACTCCTCGGCCACCCCGTCGAACTCCTGGTCCCCGGCCGTTTCCGCGCCCACCACACCTTCCACCGCGACGGCTACGCCAACAACCGCCAAGTACGCCCCATGGGCGCCGGACTCGAACTCCACGGCCTCCGCAAGGACGGCACCGAATTCCCCGTCGAAATCAGCCTCAGCCCCCTCGAAACCGCCGACGGCCTCCTCGTCTCCGCCGCCGTCCGCGACGTCAGCGACCGCAAGCGCGCCGAAGCCCGTATCAACGAGCTGGCCGGACTGGTGGAATCGTCCCAGGACGCGATCCTCGCCAAGACCCTGAACGGCGACATCACTTACTGGAACGCGGCGGCCGAGCGGCTGTACGGCTACTCGCGGGCCGAGGTCGTGGGCCGGCACGTGTCGCTTCTGGCGCCGTCGGAGCGCCGGGACGAGATAGACGTACTCCTGGACCGGCTGCGCAGCGGGGAGAAGGTCGAGCACTTCGAGACACTGCGGCTCACCCGCTGCGGGGGCCTGCTGGACGTCGACATCACCCTGTGGCCCACCCGTGCCCCGGACGGCGCGATCATCGGGGCCTGCGCCATCGTCCGTGACATCAGCGACCGCAAGCGGGCCGAGGCGGAGCTGACCTTCCTCTACGAGCAGCAGCGGCATATCGCCCTCACCCTGCAGCGCAGCCTGATGGGCACGCCGCCCGCCATCCCCGGTCTTTCCACGGCGAGCCGCTACCGGCCCGCCACCCAGGGGGCCGGGGTGGGCGGTGACTGGTTCGACCTGATCCCCCTGGGGGCCGGTCGGGTCGGGGTGCTGATCGGCGACGTGATGGGCCGCGGTCTGGATGCCGCCGCCGTGATGGGGCAGCTGCGGTCCGCCGCGCATGCCCTGGCCAAGACCGGTATGCAGCCCCGCCAGCTCATGCAGGCCCTGGAGGCGGTCGTCGGGGACCTGGACGTGCCCGACCAGCTCGTCACGTGCTGTTATCTGATCATCGCGGCCGACGCGGGGGAGGTGACGGTCTGCTCCGCGGGGCACCTGCCGGTCCTGGTGGCCACTCCCGGCGACGGCGCCCGGTCTCTCCCGGCGCCCGTGAACGCGCCTCTCGGTGTCGGCGACGTCCTCTACCAGCAGTCCAGCGCGGTCATGCCGCCCGGTGCCACGCTCGTCCTCTACACCGACGGTCTCATCGAAACGCCGGGCTCCGACATCGAGGACCAGCTCGCCAAGCTCACCGCCACCCTGGGGGACCTCTTCGCCACCGTCCCGGACCTGGAGGACGCCGCCGATCGAGTGCTGGCCGCCCTGTTGCCCGACGCCGAGGGTCACAACGACGACGTCACCCTGCTGTTCACCCGGCTGCCCGACGGGCCCCTGTCGTCCGTCACGACGGACCTGCCCGCCGTTGCCGAGTCCGTGCCCGAAGGCCGTGCCTTCCTCAGCAAGGCCCTCACCTCATGGGACTGCGTGAGCACCGCGGACGACGCCCGGCTTCTTCTCTCCGAGATCCTGACCAACGCCGTCCAGCACGCCCAGGGGCCCATCGGCCTGCACGTGTGCAGGACCACCACCGATCTGACCGTCGAGATCAGCGACAGCAGTCCCCATCTGCCCCAGCCCCGTCCGGCGGCCGAGGACGAGGAGTCGGGCCGGGGCCTGTCCCTCGTCCGCGCTCTCGCCGACGACTGGGGTGTGCGCCCCACGGACGAGGGCAAGACCACCTGGTTCACCCTCAGGCTGTGAGGGCAACGGGCGGGCAGGGCCGAGGGCTTGGGATGTTCACCCAGGATCCCGGGCGATGCCCGGCGGCGACGTTCAGCTCTGCTGGAACAGCTCCGCCGGCAGCGGCTTCAGCAGGGCGTACAGGTCGTCGGTGATCGGGCGGTCCCAGGCCGCGATGGTCACCAGCACATTGTCGCTGCGGTCGAACTGCACGCAGGAGATGCGGGTCTCGGAGAGCTTCAGGCGGCGCACGATCAGGAGGTTGTCGCCCTGCATCACCGGCATGTCCTCGGTGCCGGTGACGGTGACCTCCTCCTCGTTCTCCAGCGCGATCAGCAGCTGGGCCACCTCGAAGGGGACCTCGTCCTCGGCGATGTCACGGGCCGGGGAGCCCTCCGGCAGATTGCCGATGATCATCGCGGGACCACGGCCGCCGAAGAGGTCGTAGCGCAGGAAGACGCCCTGGCAGCTGCCGTCGGGCGCGGGCAGCAGGCCGGCACCGAGATTGCCCGGCCAGTCGCCCGGGTCCATGGCCAGAACGTCGAAGTCGGGCCCGGCGGGAGTGGCGCTGCGGCGGCGGAGGAAGGACATGCCGCAATGGTACGTGCACGGGCGTGAAGCGGGCCCCGGGGGCGCCCCTGCGAGCGGCCAGGGAGATGGCTGTTCCCCGGCGTTGGGGACAGCGGTACCCGGTCACGGCGCCGGTTGTTCGCCCAGTGCGGCGGCGAGTCCCGTACGGTCCGTGCCAACCTTCCGGTAGACCGCCGACAGCATGCGTACGACGGCCTGCTCGTCGGTGTGCAGTTCCTCGGCGATCCGGGCCGTGTCGCCGCCACGGACGGTGAGTGCGGCGGCGGCCCGTTCACGGGCGGTGAGCGTGTCCGTCTCGGTGCTGTGCAGGCGCCGCGGCCGCAGACCGGCGGCCGCGAGCTCGTCACGGGCCTCCTCGACCAGCCCGTCGGCTCCGCACTGGACGGCCGCGTCGAGCCCCCGGTAGAGGTGTTCGGCGGCTTCCTTGGGGCGGCCGACGCGGCGCAGCTCGGTGCCGAGGGCGACCAGGGCGCAGGCGAGCTCGTACGCGGCCGGGGAGCGCTCCAGCTGGCCGACGGACTCTTCGAGGAACTTGACGCGGGCCGAGCCGGAGGAGACCTCCGCGGCGGCGCGCAGTGCCTGGCCGATCGCGGAGGGGGTGCCGTACTGGCGGGCGCGGTTCACCGCTTCGAGTGCCATGGTGACGGCGCGTTCCGGGGCGTCGTGGCTCTCGGCGCGGGCGAGGTGGAGCTGCCAGGGGCACCAGGCGGGGTTGCGCATGCCGCGTGGGTCGAGCCGGCGGCCGGCGGCCGCGAGCTCGGCGGCGGCGTCCTTGGTGAGGCCGCGGGCGAGCAGCAGCTCGCCGTGCACGGTCTGGGCGTCGGGAAAGGTCACGGCGGCCGGGAAGGGAGCCTCGAACGCGTAGTCCTCGGCGGTCCGTGCGGCCTCGGTTGTCCGGCCGCGGGCGAGCAGGACCTCGATGAGAGTGCCGACGGCATACCAGTGGACGGGGGTGCCGGGCCCGACCCGCTCGGCGAGCCGGAGGCCCGCGCGGACGAAGTCCTCGGCCTCGGCGAGCCGGCCGCGGCGGTAGCGGACGTACCCGAGGATGGTGTAGCCGAAGGAGAGGTGGGCGCCGTGCCAGCCCTGGGCCTCGAAGTCGGCGATCCCGGTGGCGAACAGCTCCTCCGTGCGCCCGGGCCGGTCCGCGTACATGAACGTGAGGGCGACCAGGACGGGCACCTCGAAGCCGCGGTCGGCCTCGGCCCAGCCGAGCCCTCCGGCGAGGGCGCGTTCGGCGTGGTGGAGGGCGATGTGCGCGGGCTCGCCGCGCAGGGTGGCGTCCCAGGCGCGCAGCCCGATGACGTACCGCTCGGTGAGCTCGCGGCCGGTGAGCCGGTCGGCGAGGCGGGTCAGGCGGCGGGAGCGGGCGGGCGAGTCGGGTTCGTCGGAACGGAACGCGTCCCACATGAACTGCTCGGACTGCATGCGCAGCCGCACCCGGGCGTCGCCGGTCACGCGGATCTCGCGGGCGAGGGTGTCGGAGGCCTCACCGAGGCGGTCGCTGTGGGCGAGGACCTGGGAGAGCCGGTAGACGATGTGGTGGCGCAGCTCCGGATCGGTGATGGGCTCTTCGAGGGCGGCGCGCAGATGGTTGACCGTGGTCGCCGGTTCGGTGAGCAGGGAGGCGCAGCCCAGTTCGTACAGGACGGCGGCCCGGTCCTCGAAGGGCGGCGGTTCGCGCAGGGCGCGGGCCAGGCAGCGGCGGGCGGCGTCGGGGGCTCCGGCGCGGAGGGTCTCGCGGGCGGCGGCGCGCAGCTGCTGGACGACCCAGGTGTCGCCGTCGGGGTGGGTCTCCAGGAGGTGGCGGGCGGCGGCGGACGGGCCGAGACCCTCGTCGATGACGCACCAGGCGGCCTGACCGTGCAGGGCGACGCGGACGCCGCCGGGTATGGCGCGGTAGACGGCGGTGGCGATGAGGGGGTGGACGAATTCGAGCGTGCCCCCGGCAGTCACCGGGCCGGTGAGGATCCGGGCGCCGCGCAGGGCGTCCGCGGCGTCGGCGGCCTCCTCGGAGCCGAGGCCGGCGACGGCGGCGGCGAGCGCCGGATGGATCTCGGTGCCGAGCACCGCGCAGGCCCAGGCGAAGCGCACGGTGGAGGTGCCGAGGCGTTCGAGGCGGGCGATCAGGCCGCTGCCCTTGACGGCGGCGGCGAGGTCGCGCAGCAGATGCGCCCCGGCCTCCGTGGGGGTCAGTCCGCGGTCGCGGACCTTGGCGGTCAGCTCGACCGCCTCGAAGGGGTTGCCCGCGGTGACCGCCCAGCACTCGCGGCAGAACGCGTCGTCGGCCTGGGTGCCCAGATCCTCCCGCACGAGACGGGCGACGGCCGCCGCGCTGAGCGGTTCGAGGTCGATGGGGCGCTGCCCGGCGCGTCCGGGCAGTCCCCTGAACGCCTCGGCGTGGTCGGGGAGTTCGTCGGGCCGGTAGGCGACGGCGAGCAGCAGGGGGAGTTCCTCGGCGCGCGGCGCGAATCCGGCGAGCCAGCTCAGTGACTCCGGGTCGGCCCAGTGCGCGTCGTCGAGGACGAGCACCATCGGGGCGCGCTGCACCGCGAGGTGCGTGAGTACCCAGTCGAGGCCGTCGCGCAGGCCCTGCTGGTCGGGCGGGGCGCCCTCGGCCGGCGCGCACAGGCCGAGCGCGGGCCCGACGATCGCGTACCAACTCCCCAGCGAGGCCCGGAGTTCGGACTCCGGCGACCCGGCGAGCTGGGGTTGCAGGAGCTGGCGGGCGACATGGAAGGCGACGCCCTGCTCCTGGTCGCCGCCGCGCGCGGACAGCACGGTGCAGCCCTTGGCGGCGGCGCGCCGCCGCACTTCGGCGAGGAGGGTCGTCTTGCCGATGCCCGCACGTCCGGCGAAGGCGAGGAGCGCGCCGCGAGGACGCTCCGGTGGCTCACCACCGTCCCTGCGCACTCCGGTGAGCTCGCCCAACGCCTCTTCGGCGGCGGCGAGTTCACTCTCACGCTCGAAAAGCGTCCGACGGCTTCGTACGCTGCGCTGTCCCATGCCGCACCCCCTGCCACGGTGGTGCAGCCGGCGCGGGGAGCAGGTGCGCACCGTGACCTTCAGGCAGCTCAGCGTACGCCCGGAGCGGCCCGACCGCGCCCGTACGGCCACTACTGACCGGATCCGTCGGTCAACGGCCCTCGGCCTATGCGGACTTCTTGTGCCGTTCGTGGTGCCGGGCGACCCTGGCGCGGTTTCCGCACGACGGTTTGCACCATTCCTGGCGTGGGTGTTCCTTGATGAAGTACCGCACGCAGCGCGGCGCGTGGCAGGCGCGCAGGCGTTGCCGGTCGGGGCTCGCGAGGAAGGCGACGGCGGCGCGGGCGAGCAGGGCGGGCAGGGGTGCGTCCGCGCCCACGGCTTCCTGCCGTACGACGGGATCGGCGTCCTCGGCCCAGCCGAGGACGGGGACGGTCGGGACGAGCGCCACCGCCGTGTTCAGGCGCTCCACGGCCTGCGGTACGGGCAGCAGCCGGGCGGCGTCGGCCGGGCTCGGCTCGCCGGGGCGTACGGCGCGCGCGAAGAGGGCGCGGACGGCGGCGCGCACGTCGCGTACGGCGGTGAGCGTCACCGGATCGGCGACGAACCGGCCGGCTCCCGGCAGGGCGTCGGGGTGCGCCTGGACCCAGGCCGTCAGCCCGGAGGGATCGGTGAGATCGTCGGCGACACCGCCGTGACCGTCGTGCCGGATGGTCAGCGCGAGGTCCAGGGCGAGCCTGGCGTCCCCGCTGATCGAGTCGTCCATGGCGCTAATGATAGATCCAGCGGCTTCCATTAGCGCATGGCGGAGAGGCCCTCAGTCCCGGGCCGCCGAGGCAGCCGCCCCTCCCCTGTACGCAGGTGGCGGGGCGGCCCCGACCTCTGTCGGCTCAGGTCAGATCGAACTCGCCCTCGCGCGCCCCCGATACGAACGCGCCCCACTCGGCGGGTGTGAAGATCAAGGAAGGGCTCTCGGGCGAACCACTGTTGCGCATCGCGATGAAGCCCTCGACAAAAGCGATCTGGACGTCTCCCCGCCCTCGGCTGCTGGACTGCCACTCCGCGTTGCTCAGGTCCAGCTCCGGCTTGTCCCAGCCCGCGAGCGGGTGCTGCTCAATGGTGCTTTCAGCCACGTCCGTGCTCCTCCCGGTTCGTCGTCCGCCGTCAGCCTAGCGATCGGTTCGGGCGGCGGACAGGCCACGTGAGGGGGACGGTTTCAGGAGGCGGGCGGCGCGGCGCCGACCAGCCACATCGAGAAGAACTGGGATCCGCCGCCGTAGGCGTGCCCCAGTACCCTGCGAGCCCCGTCGACCTGGTGATCTCCGGCCTGGCCACGCACCTGAAGTGCCGCTTCGGCGAAGCGGATCATGCCGGAGGCGCCGATCGGATTGGTGGACAGGACACCGCCCGACATGTTGACGGGCAGGTCCCCGTCCAGCTCCGTGACCCCGGACTCGGTGAGTTTCCAGCCCTCGCCCTCCTCGGCGAAACCCAGGTTCTCCAGCCACATCGGCTCGTACCAGGAGAACGGCACGTACATCTCGACGGCGTCGATGTCCCGGCGCGGGTCCGCGATACCGGCCTGCCGGTACACATCGGCCGCGCAGTCCTTGCCCGCCTGCGGGGACACGAAATCCTTGCCCGCGAAGAGAGTGGGCTCACTGCGCATGGCGCCGCCGTGCATCCAGGCGGGCGGCCGGGGCGAACGGGCCGCCCCCGCACGGTCGGTGAGGATCATCGCGCAGGCCCCGTCCGAGGACGGGCAGGTCTCCGAGTAGCGGATCGGGTCCCACAGCATCGGCGAGGCCTGGACCTTCTCCAGCGTGATGTCGTGCTCGTGGAGATGCGCGTACGGGTTCTTCAGCGCGTTGCGGCGGTCCTTGTACGCGACGAGCGAGCCGACCGTGTCGGGCGCGCCGGTGCGCCGCATGTACGCGCGCACGTGCGGTGCGAAGAATCCGCCGGCCCCGGCGAGCAGCGGCTGCTGGAAGGGGATCGGCAGCGACAGGCCCCACATGGCGTTCGACTCGGACTGCTTCTCGTAGGCCAGGGTCAGGACGGTTCCGTGGACGCGCCCCGCGATGAGGTTCGTGGCGACCAGGGCCGTCGATCCGCCGACGGAGCCCGCCGTGTGCACCCGCAGCATCGGCTTGCCGACGGCGCCGAGCGCGTCCGCGAGATACAGCTCCGGCATCATGACGCCCTCGAAGAAGTCGGGCGCCTTGCCGATGACGACGGCGTCGATGTCGGCCCACGTCAACTCGGCGTCCGCCAGGGCCCGCCCGGCGGCCTCGCGGACCAGTCCCGCGATGGACACGTCCCGCCGTGCCGCCACGTGCTTGGTCTGGCCGATGCCTACGACGGCCACGGGCTCCTTGCTCATCGGGCATCCCCTTCGAGTACGGCGACCAGGTTCTGTTGGAGGCAGGGGCCCGACGTCGCGTGGGCGAGCGCCCGGTCGGACTCGCCGCGATGGATGCGGGCGGCGGCCTCACCGATACGGATGAGCCCGGCCGCCATCACCGGATTGGCGGCGAGCGCTCCCCCGGAGGGGTTGACGTCCACGCCGTCGTCGAGCCGGAGTGCTTTGCGCAGGACCACTTCCTGGGAGGTGAAGGGGGCATGCAACTCGGCGGTGTCCACGGGCCGTTCGAAGGCTCCGGCCCGCTCGGCGGCAAGGCGGGTCGACGGCGAGTCGGTCAGATCGCGTACGCCGAGGCTGTGTGCCTCGATGCGGTGGTCGATGCCCCGGATCCAGGCGGGCCGTTCGCACAGTTCACGGGCCCGCTCGCCCGCGGCAAGGATCACAGCGGCGGCACCGTCGCCGACGGGCGGACAGTCACCGGTGCGCAGGGGACGTACGAGATACTCGCCCTGAGCCCTCGAACCCCTCACCTGCGCATGGGAGTTGCCGGCCGCCGACGCGCGGCTGCGGGCGGCGACTCCGGCGAGCGCGGGCTCATCGGTGTCGCCCGCGTCGATGAGCGCCTGCGCCTGAAGTGCCGCGAGCGCGACGGAATCCGGCCACAGGGGGGCCACGTAGTAGGGGTCGAGCTGCCGGCTCAGGACGTCCCGTACGGAGCCGGGCGACGACTTGCCGTACGCGTAGACGAGCGCGGTGTCTGCGTCGCCGGTCAGCAGTTTCGTCCACGCCTCGTACAGCGCCCACGCCCCGTCCATCTCGACGTGCGACTCGGAGATCGGCGGCCAGGCGCCCACCCCGTCGAGCGCCATCGTGAAGGAGAAGGCGCGGCCCGCGAGATAGTCGGTGGAGCCGGAGCAGGTGAATCCGATGTCGCTGGTCTTCAGGCCGGTCCGGTCGAGGACGTCGTGCAGGACCGGGATGAGCATCTCCACCTCGGAGAGCTCGTCACTGGTGCGCCGATGGTCGGTCTGCGCGAAGGCGACGACGGCGATGTCCCTGATGGGCGGCATCTACAACAGCTCCTTGTACGTTTCGTAGTCCGCGTCCGGTTCGCCGGTGGGCCGGTAGTGGTCGGGATAGCCGCCGCCTTCCGTCCACACCGGCTCCACGCGCAGGCCCATCCGCACCTCGTCGTAGGGGATGCCGCCGATCCGGCCGTGCAGCGCGAGGTCGGCGCCGTCGAGGGCGATGTGCGCGTAGACGTACGGCACTTCGATGTCGAGGTTCCTCGCCTTGATGTTGACGATGCAGTACGTCGTGACGGTGCCGCGCGGACCCACTTCGACCTGTTCGGCCGTGGCGACGCCACACGTGGGGCACGCGCCCCTGGGCGGGACGTACACCTTGCGGCAGGACGGGCAGCGTTCGCCGACGTTGCGCCGGCCGGAGAGGGCGTTGATGTAGCCGGACTGGGCGCGGCCGGGTGAGTAGACGTAGTCGAGGCGGGCGGGTGCGACGATGCCGGTCACCATGTCCTCGAACCGGCCGTCGTGGCCGGTGAGTCGCTCTGCCGTCCCCTCGTACGGTTCGAAGCAGGCGATGTCCGTGATCGCGCCGGAACGCTCCTCCGCCCAGCGGACCCGGACGCGCATGCCGGTGCGTACGGCGTCGGGGCCCGGGGCGTCGAGGGCGTGCAGGAGGGCGGTGTCGGCGCCGTCGAGTCGCACCAGGACCCAGGCGAAGGGGGTGCCGAGGGGCTGGCCCCTGCGGGGTTCGTGGTTCCAGGCCCAGGTGGTGACGGTGCCGGTGGGGGCGACCTCGACGAGGTCGTGTATCTCCTCGGCGGTGACGGGGTCGTACTCGACGGGCGGGACGAGGGTACGGCCGTCGGAGGTGCGCACGCCGAGGACGACGCGCTCGCGCAGGCCGGTGAGGAAGGCGCTCTGGACGGGGCCGAGCGAGCGGGTGAAGGGGAATTCGACGACGAGGGGGGCTTTGAGGACTTCGGGCATCCCGGATGTCTCCTTCGGAGGTCGGATGGGCCATGCCTCCGTAGGAGGTCAGGCGCGCCGGTAGACGGGCGGGCGCTTCTCGGCGAAGGCCCGGGAGCCCTCCTTGGCGTCGGCGGTGTCGAAGATCGGCCAGCCGCGCCCCAGTTCGGCCGCGAGGCCGTCGGTCTCGGTCATCTCGGCGGTCTCGTACACGGACGCCTTGACGGCCTCGACGGCGAGCGGGCCGCAGGCGTTGATCTGCTCGGCGACGGCGAGGGCCTTGTCCAACGCGGCGCCGTCGGGCACGACATGGCCGATCAGGCCGATGCCGGCGGCCTCCCGGGCCGAGTACGGACGCCCCGTGAGCAGCATTTCGAGGGCGTGGGTGCGCGGGATCTGGCGTTGCAGCCGGACCGTGGACCCACCGATGGGGAAGAGGCCGCGCTTGACCTCGAAGAGCCCGAAGGTCGCCGACTCACCGGCGACGCGGATGTCGGTGCCCTGGAGGATCTCCGTGCCGCCCGCCACGCAGTACCCCTCGACGGCGGCGATCACCGGTTTGCGGGGGCGGTGGTGGCGCAACATCGCCTTCCAGTGCAGATCGGGGTCGGCTTTCAGCCGGTCCCGGTACTGCTCGCCCTCCATACCCTTTCCGGCCAGCGCCTTGAGGTCCATCCCGGCGCAGAAGGCACCCCCCGCGCCGGTGAGCACGATCGAGCGGATCGCGTCGTCCTCGTCGGCCTCGACCCAGCCGTCGTACAGACCGACCAGCATCGGCAGCGAGAGCGCGTTCCTGGCCTCGGGCCTGTTGAGTGTGAGCACCAGTGTGGCGCCTTCGCGCTGCACGGTGAGGTGTTCGGTCCCACCCATTGCCGTCCTCCCGTCTCGGATGCGAGAACAGGTTGCAGGAGGTGTCGAGCCAGTACAAGGGTTTTCTGACAGACAGTCAGATTTCTTCTGCCGGGACCCTTCACAGTTGGGTCGGGCTTTGCTCTGATGACCGTCGAGCCCAGGCCCTGTCGGGGCAGCCATGGACGTTCGGGGTCAGGAGGAGCGGTGGAGTACAACCTTGCCGACCTGTTCGAGTCGGTCGTCGACGTGGTCCCGGGCCGCGAGGCGCTCGTGTACATCGACCACCCCGGCACGGGTGCGGAGCGCCGGCTGACGTACGCGCAGCTGGACGCGGCCGCGAACCGTGTCGCGCACCATCTGATCGACAGCGGCATCCGCCCCGGCGAGCACCTCGGGCTCCACCTCTACAACGGTGTCGAGTACCTCCAGACCGTGCTGGGCTGCCTGAAGGCACGGATCGTGCCGGTCAACGTCAACTACCGCTATGTGGAAGAAGAGTTGGTCTACCTCTACCGGGACGCCGATCTGGTGGCCCTGGTCTTCGACGCGGAGTTCACGGACCGGGTGGCGGCGGCGCTGCCGCACGCTTCGGCACTGCGCCATCTCGTCCGGGTGGGGATTCCCGCGCCCGACGCGGTCCCGTTGGACGCGGTGGACTTCGCGGACGCCGAAACGGCCGCATCCCCCGAGCGGGGTTTCCCGGCGCGTTCGGCGGACGACCAGTTCATCATCTACACCGGTGGCACGACGGGCATGCCCAAGGGTGTGATGTGGCGGCAGGAGGACCTGTTCTTCTCCGGCCTGGGCGGTGGCGCTCCGACGGGCGAGCCGGTCAAGCAGCCGGAGGAACTCGCCGAGCGCGTCGCGGCGGGCGGCGAGGGGATCACCTTCTTCCCCACTCCCCCACTGATGCACGGCACCTCGACACTCACCGCCTTCATCGGCTTCAACTTCGGCCAACGGATCGTGATCCACCGCAAGTTCGCACCCGAGGAAGTCCTGCGGACGATCGAGAAGGAGAAGGTCACCAGCATGTCGCTGGTCGGCGACGCGATGCTGCGACCGCTGATCGACGCGTTGAGCGGGCCCCTGAAGGGCACGGACTGTTCCTCCATGTTCAGCGTGTCGTCCTCCGGCGCGATCATGTCGGACACGGTGCGCGAGCAGTTCCAGGCACTCGTCCCGAACGTGATGCTGCTGAACAACTTCGGCTCGTCGGAGTCAGGCTTCAACGGCACCGCGACGGCGGACTCGGGCCCGGAGCGCGGCTTCCGGATCCGCGTCAACTCCCGTACGCAGGTGGTGGATCCCGTCACGCACGAGCCGGTCGCGGCCGGTGAACCGGGGCGGGTGGCGCAGCGCGGCCATGTGCCCCTCGGCTACTACAACGACCCCAAGAAAACCGCCGAGACCTTCTTCCAGAAGGGCGACGAGCGGTGGGTGCTCCTGGGCGACATGGCCACGGTCGACGAGGAGGGCATCGTCACCGTCCTCGGGCGCGGCTCCCAGTGCATCAACACCGGTGGCGAGAAGGTCTATCCGGAGGAGGTCGAACAGGCCCTCAAATCGCATCCGGACGTGTACGACGCCCTGGTCGCCGGCGTGCCCGACGAGAAGTGGGGCAACCATGTGGCGGCGGTCGTCCAGCTCCGCGAGGGCGCGAACCACCCGTCCCTGGAGGACATCCAGACACACTGCCGCTCCCACCTCGCGGGCTACAAGATCCCCCGCCAGCTCGTCGTCACGGACACCATTCAGCGGTCGCCGAGCGGCAAGGCGGACTATCGGTGGGCCAGGTCGGTCGCGGCGAGCGCGGCCGACTGACCCGGGCGCCCCCCGTCCGGCGTACTCTTTGCGCGCGGTTGACCTTCCCGGTTGAACGTCGGGTGAAGGCCGACCGTACGGATGGTGGCGCCCCCGCCCTGCCCCGGGGCGTGTCCGCGGTGTCATCACGGGGCTTCGCACGGAAGGACCATCTGCGTGTCGCACTCCACGCGCTCTCGCCAACTACCGGAACAACCGGAGACGGAGCCGCATCCGGACGCCGACACGGCTGCCGGAACGACCGCGGATGCGGATACCGATACCGACACGGCTGCGGAAGCTGATGCGCCCACAGATGTGGATACCGACATACCGGGGAGTGCGAGCGCGGCGGACACGGAAGCCGACGCGCCGGCGAAGGCTGACGCGCCAGCGGAAGCCGAGGCGCCTGCGAAAGCCGAAACACCCGCAGAGGCCGATCCGGATGAGGGCGGCGACACCTCTGAGAAAGCCGTCGCCGGTGGTGGGCGGCGAGGCTGGTGGGGCTGGCGGGTCAAGTACCCGCGTGCGGCACGGGTCGTGGCCGTCGGGACCTCGGTCCTCGCCGGCGCCCTGGTGCTCTTCGCCCTCCTCGTGCCGAACCAGCTCGACCGCCTCTCCTTCGACGCCTTCCTCCGCATACCGGCGGAGGGAGTCCTCCTCGCCGCCCTGCTGTTGGCGCTGCCGCCGAAGCCGAGGCGGATCACGGCGGTCGTCGTGGGTGTGCTGCTCGGCCTGCTGACCATCCTGAAGTTCGTCGACATGGGCTTCTACTCGGTGCTGGCCCGGCCGTTCGACCTGGTGCTGGACTGGATCCTGTTCGACGACGCCGCGGAGTGGGTGAAGGAGTCGTTCGGCCGGACCGGCGAGGTGATCGCCGTGATCGCGGTCTTCGCGCTCGTCATCGCCCTGCTCGTCCTGATGACCCTCGCGGTCGTGCGGCTGACCGACCTCATGGTCCGGCACCGGCCCGTCGCCACCCGGACCACGCTGGTCCTCGGCACCGCCTGGATCACCTGTGTGACGGTCGGCGTGCAGTTCACCGACGTACCGGTGGCCTCACAGATCAACGCCAAGCTCGTCCAGAACCGGGTGCACCAGGTACAGGCGAGCCTGCGCGACGGAAAGGTGTTCGCCAAGGAGGCCGCCGTCGACGCCTTCGCCGACACCCCGCCCGACCAGCTGCTGACCGGGCTGCGCGGCAAGGACGTCCTGTTCACCTTCATCGAGAGTTACGGCCGTACGGCGATCGACGACCCGGCGATGTCCGAGCAGATCGACTCGGTTCTCTCGGAGGGGACCAGTTCGCTGAAGGCGGCCGGGTTCTCATCGCGCAGCGCCTGGCTGCGCTCCCCTGTCACGGGCGCCGGCAGCTGGCTGGCCCACTCCACCTTCCTGTCCGGCCTGTGGATCAAGAACCAGCAGCGCTACCGGAGTCTCACCACGAGCGACCGCAACACGCTCACCAGTTACTTCCAGAAGACCGGCGCCTGGCGCACGGTCGGCATCGTGCCGGGTGTCCGCCGGGCCTGGCCGGAGGGCAAGTTCTTCGGCCTCGACCACATCTACGACTCCGAGCACCTCGGCTACAACGGCCCGTACTTCAGCTGGACGCCGGTGCCCGACCAGTTCAGCCTGGAGGCCTTCGAACGCCTGGAACACGGCAAGAAGGACCACAAGCCGATGATGGCGGAGATCATCCTGGCCTCCAGCCACAACCCCTGGGCGCCCATCGCCCACATGATCGACTGGAACGACCTCGGCGACGGCTCGGTGTTCAACCAGATCAAGAAGGAGGGCAAGGACCCCAAGCAGGTCTGGAAGAACCCGGAGAGCGTGCGCACCGAGTACCGGCGCGCCATCGAGTACTCGCTGCACAGCCTCACCGAGTACGTCGAGAAGTACGGCGACAAGAACACCGTGCTCGTCTTCCTGGGCGACCACCAGCCCGTCCCGACCGTCACCGCAGGCAGCACGAGCCGGGACGTGCCCGTCACGATCGTCGCGCACGACCAGAAGGTGCTGGACAGGATCGCCGACTGGGGCTGGACGGACGGTCTCAAGCCCGCCAAGGACGCGCCCGAGTGGCGCATGGACACCTTCCGCGACCGCTTCATGACGGCATACGGTCCGCATCCCGACTCGTCGGCGACGGCCTCGACTCCCTGACCACCCGCGATCCGGCGTCCGCGGCCCGCGCGGCCGCGGACCCGACCGCGCCCGGCCTACGCCGGCCGGGCCACCGGAACCGAGCAGCTGATGGCATCGGCGGCCGGAGTGTCTCCTCGCGGTCGACGCAGTAGCCGCGGTCGCGCACCGCCGCGAGGTCGGCGAGCAAGGCGCCGCGGTCAGTGTGGGCGCGGCACGCTCAGCTCCGCTCCGCGCTGCCGCACCCATTGACCTCCCATGGTTCACCCACCTAACCTTCATTCTCATACGTAGACGCCATCTGCATATAGGGATGAGATTCATGACTGGGTTCAGCGTGGCGGGCGAGGACGTGGTCCAGCGGCTGCGGGACGGCATGGCCGGCGGAGTGCTGTCCTTCCCGCTCACGAGCTTCCGGGACGACGGCGACCTCGACCTGGAGTCGTACCGGGCGTACCTGACCGCCCAGCTGGCGACCGCGCCGGGCGCGGTGTTCCCCGCCTGTGGAACCGGCGAGTTCAGCGCGCTGGACGAGGATGAGTACCGCGCCGTCGTCGAGGCCACGGTCGAGATCGCCGACGGCCGGCTGCCCGTGGTCGCGGGTATCGGCTACGGCTGGGCGCAGGCGCTGCGGTTCGCCCGGATCGCGGAGGCGGCGGGCGCGGACGCCGCGCTGGTGCTGCCGCACTATCTGGTCGAGGCCCCGCAGGACGGGCTGGTGGAGCAGCTGCGCCGGATCGCCGCCGGCACCCGGCTGCCGCTCATCGCCTACCAGCGCGGGCCGGTCGCCTTCACCCCCGACGGCCTGCGCCGGATCGCGGAGATCCCCAACGTCATCGGCCTCAAGGACGGGCACAGCGACCTCGACCGCCTCCAGCGCCTCACGCTCGCCGCCCCCGACGGTTTCCTGTTCTTCAACGGCGCCGCCACCGCCGAGATCCAGGCCCGCGCGTACGCCACCGTCGGCGTCCCCGCCTACTCCTCGGCCGTGCACGCCTTCGCGCCCGAGATCGCGGACGCCTGCTTCGTCGCCCTGCGGGACGGCGACGACACCACCGTGAACAAGCTCCTGGCCGAGTTCTACGTCCCCCTCGTCGAGCTGCGCGACCGCGTGCCGGGCTACGCCGTCTCACTGGTCAAGGCCGCCGCCCGGCTGCGCGGCCTTCCGGTCGGCCCGGTACGCGCCCCGCTCACCGACCCCGGTCCGGACGACCTCGCCGAGCTGGAGAAGATCCTCGACCACGGGCTGGCGCTCACGGGAGCCGAGCGCCGGCCGACCTGACCGGCGGAGCCTCCGGCTGCGCCATGCCGCCTCTTCTGACGGGCAGCGGGGTCCATCCGGAGACACTGGTGCTCGCGGTCGAGTGGACCCTCGACGCCCTCAGCCCCTCATCACAGCGCCCGCGTCACCCCCGTACCCAAGGATTTCGATGAGCATGAGCCAGCAACCGACCGTCGCCGAGTTCTCCGTCTACCCCGTCGCCGGCCGGGACTGCATGGAGCTGAACCTCTCCGGCGCGCACGGCCCCTACTTCACCCGCAACGTCGTCGTCCTCAAGGACTCCGAGGGCCGTACGGGTCTCGGTGAGGTCCCCGGCGGCGAGAAGATCACCCAGACCCTGCGCGACGCCGAGTCGCTGGTCGTCGGCGCGAAGGTGGGCGACTACAAGCGCGTCCTGCGCGAGATCGGGGACCGCTTCGCCGACCGCGACGCCGGCGGGCGCGGCGCCCAGACCTTCGACCTGCGCACGACCGTCCACGCGGTGACCGCGGTCGAGTCGGCGCTGCTCGACCTCCTGGGGCAGCACCTCGACGTGCCGGTCGCGGCGCTGCTCGGCGACGGACAACAGCGGGAATCCGTACGGGTGCTGGGCTATCTCTTCTACGTCGGTGACCCTGATCGCACGGACCTGGAGTACGTGCGCGAACCCGACTCCGCCGTCGACTGGTACCGGATCCGGCACGAGGAGGCCCTCACGGCCGAGGCGATCGTCCGGCAGGCCGAGGCGGCCTACGACCTGTACGGCTTCCGGGACTTCAAGCTCAAGGGCGGTGTCCTGGAGGGTGCCGAGGAGGTGAAGGCCGTCCGCGCGCTCAAGGACCGCTTCCCCGAGGCCCGCATCACCCTCGACCCGAACGGCGCGTGGTCGCTGCGCGAGGCGATCGAGCTGTGCGAGCCCCTGGTGGGCACGCTCGCCTACGCCGAGGACCCCTGCGGGGCCGAGGGCGGCTACTCCGGGCGCGAGATCCTGGCCGAGTTCCGCCGCGCCACGGGCCTGCCGACCGCGACCAACATGATCGCCACCGACTGGCGGCAACTGACCCACGCGCTGGCCCTGCAGTCGGTCTCCATCCCGCTGGCCGACCCGCACTTCTGGACGATGCAGGGCTCGGTGCGGGTGGCCCAGCTGTGCAACGCGATGGGCCTGACCTGGGGCTGCCACTCGAACAACCACTTCGACATCTCACTGGCCATGGTGACCCACTGCGGAGCCGCGGCCCCGGGCGCGTACAACGCCCTGGACACCCACTGGATCTGGCAGGAGGGCCTGGAACGCCTCACCACCGCCCCACCCCGCATCGTCGACGGCGAGATCGCCGTCCCCGACGCCCCCGGCCTGGGCATCCAGCTCGACATGGACCGCCTCCTCACGGCCCACGAGCTATACCAGCAGAAGGCGCTCGACGCACGCGACGACGCGATCGGGATGCGCTACCTCATCCCCGACTGGGAGTTCGACGCGAAGCGGCCCTGCCTGGTGCGCTAGCACCGACCTGGTGTGCGGTGTACGGCCATGGGCCGGTCACTGGCTGAACCGGTCCCGCAGCTCCCGTTTGAGGATCTTCCCGCTGGCGTTGCGTGGCAGTTCGTCCACGAACAGGATTCGCTTGGGGGCTTTGAAGTGGGCGAGGTTCTCGCGGGCGTGGGTGATGAGTTCGGATTCGGTTACCTCGCCGCGGGGGACGACTACGGCGGTGACGGCCTCGATCCAGCGCTCGTCGGGGAGGCCGATCACCGCCACCTCCGCGACCTGCTCGTGCGTGTAGAGGGCGTCCTCGACCTGGCGTGAAGCGACCAGTACGCCACCGGAGTTGATGACGTCCTTCACCCGGTCGACGACGGTGAAGTATCCGTGGGCGTCGCGCACGGCGAGGTCCCCGGAGTGGAACCAGCCGTCGCGGAAGGCTTCGGCCGTCTCTTCCGGCTTGTCCCAGTAGCCCTCGCACAACTGCGGTGAGCGGTAGACGACTTCACCCGGTGTCCCGTCGGGTACATCCTTGCCGTTCTCGTCGACCACGCGCGCGTCGACGAACAGGACCGGGCGGCCGCAGGAGTCCATCCGGCCCTTGTGCTCGTCGGGGCCGAGGACGGTGGCCAGGGGGCCGATCTCGCTCTGGCCGAAGCAGTTGTAGAAGGCCAGCTTCGGCAGCCCCTCGCGCAGCCGTTCCAGAACGGGTACCGGCATGATCGACGCCCCGTAGTAGGCCTTGCGCAGCCCGCTGAGGTCCCGGGTCGCGAAGTCGGGGCGGTTCGACAGGCCGATCCACACGGTGGGCGGAGCGAACAGGCTGTCCGCGCGGCCCGTCTCGATCAGGTCGAAGAGCGGATCGGCATCGGGCGAGTCGAGGATGACGTTCGTCGCGCCGATCGCGAGATACGGCAGCAGGAAAACATGCATCTGCGCCGAGTGGTAGAGCGGCAGCGAGTGCACCGGCCGGTCCCCCGCGCTCAGGTCGAGGGCGGTGATCGCGCTCAGGTACTCGTGCACCAGGGCGCGGTGCGTCATCATCGCGCCCTTGGGCAGGGCGGTGGTCCCGGAGGTGTAGAGCAACTGCACGAGGGTGTCACCGCGCGGCTCGGCGCCCTCGTACGCAGGTGCCGCGTCCAGCCGCGCGAGCAGCGAGTCGTCGGCGTCGCGCAGCGGCAAGGTCCGTACGCCGTCCGGGAGTTGCCCGGCGAGGTCCGGGTCGGCCAGGACCAGCGTGCTCCCGGACTGGCCGACGATGTACGCGAGGTCGTCACCGGTCAGGTTCTGGTTGACCGGCACGTGCACGAGCCCCGCGCGGGCGCAGGCGAGGAAGCCGATCAGGTACGCGTCCGAGTTGTGGCCGTAGGCACCGACCCGGTCGCCCGGCCCGAGCCCCTGGTCGAGGAGGACGCTCGCCGCGCGGGAGACGGCCTCGTCGAGTTCCGCGTAGGTCCAGGAGCGCTCGCGGTAGTCGACCGCGACGCGCGCCGGGGTGCGCCGGGCGCTGCGCCGCAGCACCCCGTCAACCGTGCTGCCGTGTCCAGGCGTCATGACACATGATCCTCGGTCCGCGTCTCAGGGAGGTCAAGTCAACGCACGGAGGTCGAACAGATACGCCAACACCGCACATACCCGTTGGTACGCTCAACCGCCCCTTCCCTCAATGACGTTGGGAGGCACGATGCGCACCCGCCTGAGACGGCTCGTCATCACGGCCGTCGCCCTGCTCACCGCCACGACCGCACTGCCCGCGGCCGCGGCCCAGCAACAGAACCGTCAGGAACATCCCTCGCACGGCGGCCTGTCGGCCGTGATCCGCTACACCGAGTACGGCATACCGCACATCGTCGCGAAGGACTACGCCAACCTGGGCTTCGGCACCGGCTGGGCGCAGGCCGCCGACCAGGTGTGCACCCTGGCCGACGGCTTCGTGACCGTACGCGGCGAGCGGTCCCGCTTCTTCGGGCCCGACGCGGCGCCCGACGGTTCGCTGTCCTCGGCGACCAAGAACCTCTCCAGCGACCTGTACTTCCGCGGTGTACGGGAGACGGGCACGGTGGAGAAGCTGCTGGCCGAGCCCGCGCCGCTCGGGCCGGGCCGCGACGTCAAGGCCCTGATGCGCGGCTGGGCGGCCGGCTACAACGCCTGGCTCGCCCAGAACCGGATCACCGACCCGGCCTGCCAGGGCGCCGACTGGGTCCGCCCGGTGACTCCCGTGGACGTGGCCGCCCGTAACTTCGCGCTGGCCGTGCTCGGCGGCCAGGGGCGCGGGGTCGAGGGCATCACGGCAGCCCAGCCGCCGACGACGACGTCCACCGTGACGAGTGCGCCGGAAGGGTCGAGCGCCGCCGCCCCTGACGCGAAGAGCACCGCCGCGGCCGCGCGGGAGCTCTTCGACACCGCCGACGCCGACATGGGGTCCAACGCGGTCGCCTTCAGCGGTGCCACGACGGCGAACGGCCGCGGTCTGCTGCTCGGCAATCCGCACTATCCCTGGCAGGGCGGCCGCCGCTTCTGGCAGATGCAGCAGACGATCCCCGGCGAGCTGAACGTCGAGGGCGGCGCGCTGCTCGGCTCGGCGACGGTGTCCATCGGGCACACCGCACATGTGGCGTGGAGCCATACCGTCGCGACGGGCATCACGCTCAACCTCCATCAGCTGACGCTCGATCCGGCCGATCCGACGACGTATCTGGTGGACGGGAAGCCGGAGCGGATGACGAAGCGGACCGTCACCGTCGACGTGCTGGACGGCACGCCGGTCACGCGCACCCAGTGGTGGACCCGGTACGGCCCTGTCGTCACCTCGCTCGGCGCGCAACTGCCGCTCCCCTGGACGTCAACGACGGCGTACGCGCTGAATGACCCGAACGCGGCCAATCTCCGCGCCTCCGACACCGCGCTCGGCTTCAGCAAGGCCCGCAGCACGACAGATGTTCTCGCGGCCCTCCAGCGCACCCAGGGGCTGCCCTGGGTGAACACGATCGCCGCCGACTCGGGCGGGCACTCGCTGTTCACGCAGTCGCAGGTACTGCCGCGCATCACCGACGAGTTGGCGCAGCGCTGCTCGACGCCGCTCGGCAAGGTCACCTATCCGTCGGCCGGTGTCGCGATCCTCGACGGCTCGCGCGGGGACTGCGCGCTGGGCAGCGACCCCGACGCCGTACAGCCGGGGATCTTCGGGCCCGCGAAGATGCCGGTGCTCAAGGACGCGCCGTACGCGGAGAACTCCAACGACAGTGCCTGGCTGGCCAATGCGGACCGGCCGCTGACCGGGTACGAGCGGATCTTCGGCACGATCGGCACCCAGCGCACGATGCGTACGCGCGGGGCGGCCGAGGACGTGGCGGCGATGGCCGCCAAGGGCCGGCTGAGCGTACGGGATCTTCAGGCGCAGCAGTTCGCGAACCGGGTGCCCGCGGGTGATCTCGTCGCGGACGACGCGGCGCGTGCGTGTGCCGCGCTGCCGGGTGGCACGGCGACAGGCAGTGACGGCAAGGCCGTTGACGTGTCCGAGGCCTGCGGTGTGCTGGGGGCGTGGGACCACTCCATGAACACCGACAGCCGGGGCGCGCTGCTCTTCGACCGGTTCTGGCGGAAGCTGGCGGTCGCGGTCCCGGCCGCGCAGCTCTGGAAGGTGCCGTTCTCGGCGGCGGACCCGGTCCGTACCCCGAACACGCTCAACACCGACGCGCCGGGCTTCACCACGGCCCTCGCCGACACGGTGACGGAGTTGCGTACGGCGGGCATCGCGCTGGACGCGAAGCTCGGCGCGAACCAGTTCGTCGTACGCAACGGCCGGCGCATCCCCGTGCCGGGCGGCACGGAGTCGCTCGGCGTGTGGAACAAGGTCGAGCCGGTGTGGAATCCGGCGGCCGGCGGATACACCGAGGTCACCACCGGGTCCTCGTACATCCAGGCCGTCGGCTGGGACGGGAGCCGCTGCCCGGTCGCCCGCACGCTGCTGACGTACTCCCAGTCGGCGAATCCGAACTCGCCGCACTACAGCGACCAGACGCGGCTGTTCTCGGGCGAGAAGTGGGTCACCTCGCGCTTCTGCGAGAAGGACATCCTGTCGTCGCCGGGGTTGCGAGTGGTGCGGGTGAGCGACCACCGCTGACAACAGTGCTGTGGTCCCGTCCTCCATGGGGCGGGACCACAGTGCCGCGGGTCGGCGCCCCGCGCGTCACAGCTCCATGTGGCCCAGCTTGTCGGGGTTGAGGACCGCGTAGACCCCGTCGATGCGTCCCTCGTGCACGGAGATGGTGACGACCTGCTCGATGCCGTCGACGGTGAGTGCCAGGGCGGGCAGCCCGTTCGCCGTGACGACGCGCGCGTCGCCGAACGGATAGCGGGTGACCAGACCCGCGATGAACGCGACCACACGCGCGCGGCCCTCGATCGGGCGCAGCGCCGCCCTGACCTTGCCGCCGCCGTCGTTCCAGGCGACCACGTCCTCGGTCAGCAGTTCGGTCAGACCCGTGAGGTCGCCGCTCTGCGCGGCCTCCAGGAAACGCGCGAGCAGTTTGGCGTGGTCGTCCTCGGCGAGCGCGAACTTGTCGCGCCCCGAGGTGACCCGGCGGCCCGCCCGGCTGTGCATCTGGCGGCAGTTCGAGGAGGTCGTGTCCAGGATGCGCGCGATCTCGTCGTACGGCAGGTCGAAGGCCTCCCGCAGGACGAACACCGCGCGCTCCGGCGGCGACAGACGCTCCATCAGATGGATGGTCGCGTAGGCCACGGTGTCGCGCAGCTCGGCCGTGTCCAGCGGGCCGAGCGCCGCCGTCGCGACGGGCTCGGGGAGCCACGGCCCGGTGTACGCCTCGCGGGTGACGCGGGCCGAGCGCAGCTGGTCGAGGGCGAGCCGGGAGACGATCGTGATGAGGAAGGCGCGCGGTTCGCGGATGTCCGCCCGGTCGGTGCCCGTCCAGCGGAGATAGGCGTCCTGGACGACGTCCTCGGCGTCCCACATGCTGCCGAGCAGCCGGTAGGCGAGGCCGAGCAGCAGGGGGCGGTACGCCTCGAACTGCTCGGTCGCCTGCTCCGGAGTCTTCAACTCCTCAGTCCTTTCCCTGCGGTTCGGCGTGCATCCGGCTCCCTGCGAGGCGGCGTACGGCCCGCTCCCAGCGGTTCAGCGTGCGGCCGTCGCGCCATTCAACTCGGCCGCGAACCCCGCGCGCCAGGAGGCATACCGGGGCCGCCAGTCGAGAGTGAGCACGGCGCGCGCGTTGTCCGCGCCGCGCAGCCCGTTCATGAACGCCACTCCCCAGCCGCCGACCGCGAGCCGGGCGAGCGCCGCGGGTGCCTTCTTGGGCGCCGGGGCGCCGAGCATCCGGGCCAGCTCGGGCAGCCACTCGTGCAGCGGCGCCGGGTGGTCGTCGACGATGTTCAGCGGGCCGCTCGCGGGCTTGTCGAGTGCGGCGATCACCGCGGTGGCCGCGTCATGGGCGTGCGTGAAGGAGAACACCGAGTTCCCGCCGCCGACCAGCGGAACCTTTCCCCCGGCGACCTGGTCCACGAAGGAGCCGTCCTTGGCGTAGATCGTGCCGGGCCCGTACAGGTGCCCGAAGCGCAGGACCGTGCCGCCCGCGTCGGCGGTGCGCAGCTCCAGCTCCTTCAGGGCTTCGAGCACCGGCACGAACTGCTTCGGCGGACGCTGCCACAGCGGGGCGTCCTCGTCGGCCGCACCCTGGCCGGCCGGGTCGTAGGCGTACGCGAGTCCCTGGGCGACGATCTTCTTGACCCCGGCGTCGTGCGCGGCCTCGTACAGATTGCGGGTGCCCTCGGTGCGCAGCCGGTTGGTGAGGGCGAAGTCGCGGGCCAGGTGGCGCGGGTCGATCTGGGCCGGGATGGCGGTGAGCATGTTGACCACCGCGTCGGGGGCCGCCTCGCGCACGGCCCGGTGCAGCGCGGAACGGTCGAGGGCGTCGGCCACGACGCTGCCCTCGACAGCCGTACGCGACAGTGCCACTACGTCATGTCCCACCGAGCTGAGCAGCGGAACGAGCGCCCGCCCGATGACTCCGGTGGCTCCGGCGACGAGTACACGCATGGGAATCCATCTCCTGATGTCGGGCCCCCTGGCGGTCCGCTGATCGGTTCCCGGGGGCGTTTCGGCATCAGGACGGGCGAGTGCGGTTCCGCGTGACAGGTCGCGAATGTGACCTGCGTCACACTGCCCGGGTGCGGCCCTCCCAGTAGGGATCCCGCAGTCGCCGCTTGTACAGCTTTCCGTTGGGATCGCGGGGCATGACCTCGATGAAGTCGACACTCTTGGGCCGCTTGTAGCCGGCCAGCTGCCGCTCGCAGTGGCCGAGGATCTCGGCGGCGAGGGCCGGGCCCGGCTCATGGCCGGGGGCGGGCTCGACGACGGCCTTGACCTCCTCGCCCCAGTCGTCGTGCGGGATACCGAAGGCGGCCGCGTCGGCGACGGCGGGGTGGGTGAGCAGGGCGGCCTCTATCTCGGCCGGGTAGATGTTGACCCCGCCGGAGATGATCATGTCGATCTTGCGGTCGCGGAGGAAGAGATAGCCGTCCTCGTCGAGATAGCCGAGGTCACCGACGGTGAAGAAGTCGCCGATGCGGTTCTTCTTCGTCTTGGTCTCGTCCTTGTGGTACGAGAATCCGCCGGTGCTCATTTTCATGTACACGGTGCCGAGCTCACCGGGCGGCAGCCTGGTGCCGTCGTCGTCGAAGACGGCGAGCTCGCTGATGGGCCACGCCTTGCCGACCGTGCCGGGCTTCTTCAGCCAGTCCTCGGCGGTCGCGAAGGCTCCGCCGCCCTCACTGGCCGCGTAGTACTCCTCGACGCAATCGCCCCACCACTCGATCATGGCCCGTTTCACATGGTCGGGGCAGGGGGCAGCGCCATGGATGGCGTGCCGCATGGACGAGACGTCGTAGCGCGCCTTCACCTCGTCGGGAAGCGCCAGCAGACGGTGGAACTGGGTCGGGACCATATGCGTGTGCGTGCACCTGTGGGTGTCGATGACACGCAGCATCTCCTCGGGCGTCCACTTGTCCATCAGCACCAGACGGTGGCCGATGTGCAGGGACGCGCCCGCGAATTGCAGCACGGCGGTGTGGTAGAGCGGCGAGCAGACCAGGTGCACGTTGCCGTCGAACGGCTTGATGCCGAAGATGGCGAGGAAACCGCCGAGGTACGACTCCTCGGGGAGCTTGCCGGGCAGCGGGCGCCGGATACCGCGCGGGCGTCCCGTGGTGCCCGAGGTGTAGTTCATGACCCAGCCGAGGGTGCGTTCGGCGGGCGCCGACTCGGGCTGTCCGTCGAGGAGTTCGGCGTACGGCCGGAAGCCCGTAACCTCGCCGACCGCGTACCTCTGAGTCCCTGGCAGCTTCGCCTCGTCGGCGGCGTGCCGGGCGGCGTCCGCGAACCGTTCGTGGGCGATGAGGACCTTCGCGCCCGAGTCGGAGACGATCCAGGCGATCTCGGGGCCGACGAGGTGGTGGTTGACGGGGACGAGGTAGAGGCCCGCCTGCGAGGCGGCGAGATAGGCGACGAAGAACTCGACGCCGTTGGGCAGCACGACCGCGAAGGCGTCGCCGCGTTCGAGGCCCGCGGCGCGCAGCCCGTGGACGAGCCGGTTGGCCGAGGCGTGCAGCCGTCCCGCGGTCCACTGCTCGCCGGCCGGGGTGACGAGGACGATCCGCTCGGGGTCCGCGGCGGCCTGGGCCCAAAAGCCGTTCGGAGGCGTGCCCCCACTCACGCTATTACTCCCACCCACGCCCTCACTCGCACTGTTACTCTCACCCGTGCTCACGACTGGGCGCTCCTTCCCGCGATGCGGTTGATGCGGTCGACGGCCCGCTCGAAGCCCCGGGTCAGGTCGTCGAAGACGGCCTGGACGCTGCGTTCGCTGTTCATCCGGCCGACGATCTGCCCGACGGGGGTGCCGAGCAGCGGCTCCACCTCGTACTTCTGGATGCGCGAGACCGCCTCGGCGACGAGCAGCCCCTGGAGGGGCATGGGGAGCGTGCCGGGCCCGTTCGGGTCGTCCCAGGCGTCGGTCCACTCGGTACGCAGCTGGCGCGCCGGTTTGCCGGTCAGGGCGCGCGAGCGGACGGTGTCCCCGGACCCTGCGGCGAGCAGCTTCCGCGTCACCGCGGGCGAGTGCATGTCGGCTTCGGTGACGGTCAGCCACAGGGAGCCGAGCCACACGCCCTGGGCACCGAGGCTGAGCGCGGCGGCCACCTGCTGTCCGCTGCCGATGCCGCCCGCCGCCAGGACGGGCAGCGGGTCGACGGCGTCCACGACTTCGGGCGTGAGCACCATCGAGGCGATCTCCCCGGTGTGCCCGCCCGCCTCGTAGCCCTGCGCCACGACGATGTCGATGCCCGCCTCGGCGTGCTTGCGCGCGTGCCGGGCGCTGCCCGCGAGCGCGGCGACCCGTACGCCCTTCTCGTGGGCGCGTTCCACCACGTCGACGGGCGGTGAGCCCAGCGCGTTGGCGAGCAGTCCGATCGGATAGTCGAAGGCGACGTCGAGCTGGGTCCGGGCGACCTGCTCCATCCACCCCGTGATACGCCACCCGGACACCTCGCCCTCGGCGAGTTCGGGCACGCCGTACTTGGCGAGGGTGTCCCTGACGTACTGCCGGTGCCCCTCGGGGATCATCGCCTCGACATCGGCCTCGCTCACGCCCTCGACCTTCTTGGCGGGCATGACGACGTCCAGGCCGTAGGGCTTGCCGTCGACGTTCGCCTCGATCCAGTCGAGGTCGCGCTTGAGGTCGTCGGGTGCGGTGTAGCGGACCGCGCCGAGCACACCGAATCCGCCCGCACGGCTGATGGCCGCGGCGACGGCGGGAAACGGCGTGAAGCCGAAGATGGCGTGCTCGACTCCCAGTTCCTTGCTCAGCTCCGTCTGCATGGCCGCAGGATGCCGCAGTCCTCCGGACGAGGGAAGGGGTTTTCTGATGCTCCGTCAGATTTCTGGACACGACCCGGCGTTGTTCCGGACCGGGTTGCCGCCACGGCTTCAGCCGCGCCCCCCGTCCCCCTCCTCCAGCACCGCCATGGCCGCGTTGTGCCCTGGTACCCCGCTCACCCCGCCGCCGCGCACCGCGCCCGCCCCGCACAGCAGGACGTTCGCGTGCCGGGTCTCCACGCCCCAGCGGCCCGTGCCCTCCTGCGCGTAGGGGAAGGCGAGGTCGCGGTGGAAGATGTTGCCGCCGGGCAGCCGCAGGTCGCGTTCCAGGTCGAGGGGGGTCTTCGCCTCGATGCAGGGGCGGCCGTCCGCGTCGGTGGCGAGGCAGTCGGCGAGCGGCTCGGCGAGGTGGGCGTCCAGCTGGGCCAGGGTCGACTTCAGCAGCTCGTCCCGTACGGCGTCGTTGTCGCGCTCGAACAGCCGGGCGGGGGTGTGCAGGCCGAACAGGGTCAGGGTCTGGTAGCCCTGCTCGACGAGGTCGTCGCCGAGGATGCTCGGGTCGGTGAGCGAGTGGCAGTAGATCTCGGAGGGCGGCACGGTGGGCAACTCGCCGGACGCGGCCTGCGCGTGGGCGGTCGCCAACTGCTCGTACCCCTCGGCGATGTGGAAGGTACCGGAGAACGCCTCGCGCGGGTCGACGGAGGTGTCGCGCAGCCTGGGCAGCCGCCTGAGCAGCATGTTCACCTTGAGCTGGGCGCCCTCGGCCGGGGTGGGCGGCTCGTCGCCGGTGAGGTGCGCAAGCTCCTGCGGCGAGGCGTTCACGAGAACGTGCCGGGCCGCGACGACGCCCTCCCCGTCCGGGGTCCGGTAGGTGACCTCGGCGGCCTCCCCGTCCGTCTCGATCCGCAGCACCTCGTGACCGGTGGCGACCACGGCGCCCGCGCTCCGTGCCGCCGCGGCGATCGCGTCGGTGAGGGCGCCCATACCGCCGACCGGCACGTCCCAGGCTCCGGTGCCGCCGCCGATCACGTGGTAGAGGAAGCAGCGGTTCTGCCGCAGCGAGGGGTCGTGGGCGTCGGCGAAGGTTCCGATGAGGGCGTCGGTGAGGACGACACCGCGGACGAGGTCGTCGGCGAAGTTCTCCTCGACGGCCGTGCCGACCGGCTCCTCGAAGAGCATCCGCCAGGCGTCCTCGTCGTCGACGCGGCGGCGCAGCTCGTCCCGGGTGGGCAGCGGTTCGGTGAGCGTGGGGAACACCCGCTGCGCGACGCGGCCCGTCATGGCGTAGAAGCGCTGCCACGCCGCGTACTCGCGGTCCGAGCCGGTCAGCCGCGCGAACGCCTCACGGGTGCGCCGCTCGCCGCCGCCGACGAGCAGCCCGGTGGGCCGTCCGTCGCGTTCGACGGGCGTGTACGAGGAGATGGTGCGCCCGCGGACGCGGAAGTCGAGGCCGAGATCCCGCACGATCTTCCGGGGCAGCAGGCTCACCAGGTACGAGTAGCGCGACAGACGCGCGTCGACTCCGGCGAACGGCCGGGTGGACACGGCGGCGCCCCCGGTGTTCCCGAGGCGCTCCAGCACCAGCACGGACCGCCCGGCCCGGGCCAGGTAGGCGGCGGCGACCAGTCCGTTGTGGCCCCCGCCGACGATCACGACGTCGTATCCCTCGTGTGCAGGCATGCTTCTTCGTAGCACGTGATGATCTACGTCGGCCAGGGGTGCGCGGCAAGCGGCGGGCGACCGGATGGGGACGATGACGACGGCGAGGACGACGAGGACACTGACGGCTCGCCGGACGGTCAGTGCCCTCCGGCCGCCCGCTGCTGCCGTAACGCCGCCACCCTCCGGTACAGCTCCACCGCCTCCTGGCCGCGCCCCAGCTGTTCCAGGCAGTGGGCCTCGTCGTTGCGGCTGGCGAGGGCGTCGGGGTGGTCGGCGCCGAGAACGTGCTCGCGGGCGATGGCGACGCGGCGGTACTCGGTGAGGGCGTCGGCCCAGCGGCCGAGCCAGCCGAGGCCGACGGCGACCTCGCGGCGGCTGACGAGGGTGTCCGGGTGGTCGGCGCCGAGGACGCGCTCACGGATCGCGCACACATCGCGGGACTCGGCGAGCGCCTCCTCCCAGCGGCCCATCCGGCCGAGGTTCACACCGAGGCCGTGCCGGGCGCGCAGGGTTTCGGGGTGCGCGGGACCGTGCACGCGGGTGCGGTCGTCGACCAGGTCGCGGTACAGCTCCAGGGCCTGGGCGCTGCGGCCGAGCCGGCCGAGGCTGATACCGACCTCGTACCGGGCGGCGAGGGTGTCCGGGTGGTCGGGGCCGAGGGCCTGCGCGCGGGCCTCGGCGACCTCCTGGTAGGTGTGCAGCGCCTCCGGCCAGCGCCGCAACTGGCCCAGTGCGTAGGCGACTTCGTACCGCGTGACAAGGGTGTCGGGGTGGGTCGGGCCGAGCACCCGGGCGCGGGCGGCGGCGACCTCGCTCGCCATCCGGTACGAGTCCTCCAGGCGCCCGAGCCTGCTCAGGTTGAAGGCGAGGTTGTGGCGGCAGCGCAGGGTGTCGGGATGGTCGGGTCCCATGGCGCGCTCGCGGGCGCCGAGCACGGACGTGTAGGCCTGGTGCGCCTCGAAGTGGCGGCCCAACTGGCCCAGCACGTATGCCATTTCCTGGCGTGCGGCCAGGGTGTCGGGGTACTCGGCACCGAGCACCCGCTCCCTCACCTGGGCGACATGCGCGTACTCGCGCAGCGCCTCGGCGGGCCGGCCGGTGCGGCTGAGCGTGAAACCGACCTCGTAGCGGCTGGCGAGCGTGTCGGGGTGGTCGGGCCCGAGGGCGTGCTCGCGCTCGGCGGCGACCGCCCGGTGCACCTCGCCGGCCTCGGTCCACCGGCCGAGCCGGCCCAGGCTCAGGCCCGCGTTGTGCCGCCCTGTCAGGGTGGTGATCAACTCCGGTGAGGGGGTCGGCCGTTCGGTGCGCTCGGGCGCGCGGGTGACGGCCGTGGACGGGCGGGCGATCCAGTCGCCGGTGAGACCTGCCGCCGCGTCCGGCGGGGTGGAGTGCGGTCCGGCGCCGGTCGCCTTGTGGCCGGTGCCCATACCCCGGGTCCAGGACGGCAGCCGGGGTTCGCGCGAGGGCGGCTGCTCGGGGCGCGACTGAGTCGAGGGCGCCAAGGGCCGCTGTTCCGGGGTGGGTTGCCGGAGAGACGGGGTCACCACGGTCGGCACGTACACCGGGGTCGTGCGGCCCGCGCTGATGCGGCGGCCGAGTTCGCGGGCGTCCTGCGGGCGCTGCTCGGGCTGTTTGGCGAGCAGGTCCAGGATGATCTTCTCGAAGTACTCGGGGAGTTCGGCCCGGTGGCTGCGCGGCGGCTCAGGAGGCGTGTCACGGTGGCCGACGAGGACGGCCCAGGCGTCGTCGAGGTCGAACGGCGGTGCCCCGGTGGCGATCTCATAGAGCACACATCCGAAGGAGTACAGATCGCTGCGCTGGTCGACGTGGGCTCCGCTGATCTGCTCCGGCGACATGTAGTGCGGGGTGCCCATCGCGATACCGGTGCCGGTCAGCCGTGAGGTGAAGCCGATGTCGTGGCCGAGCCGGGCGATCCCGAAGTCGCAGATCTTCACCGTGCCGTCGGCCAGCCGCATGATGTTCGCGGGCTTCAAGTCCCGGTGCACGATGCCCTGTTGATGGGTGTAGGCGAGCGCGGAGGCCACCTGGTCGGCGATGTCGACGACTTCGGAGACCGCCAGCGGATGGTGTTTGTTGTCTTCCAGGAGCTGGCTGAGGTTGCGCCCCTCCAGCAGCTCCATCACCAGATAGAGCACACCGTCGGACTCCCCGAAGTCATGGACGACGGTCACTCCGCGATGCTGCAGGGCGGCGGCCACCCGGGCCTCGCGCCGAAACCTCTCCCGCAGGACACGCGTGAAGGACTGATCGTGGTGCGGGCCGAGCGGCTTGAGGCACTTGACGGCGACGTGCCGGCCCAGCGACTCGTCCCGCGCCCGCCACACCTCGCCCATACCGCCCCGCCCGATCAGATCGAGCAGCCGGTACCGGCTCTGGATCAGCCTGGTCTCCGCCATCTCGTGCGATCGCCCCCGTCGCTGCTCGCCGCGCCCTCCCCTGGCCCGTCCAGTATGGCGAGTTATCTGCCGACTTTGCAGGGCGCGGGGCGGGAGCCGGGGCCCAGCCGTGACATGGCGCGCAGAATGTGTTTGGGCGGGAGTTGCCAGCGCAGACGTGCGGGAACACAGCGCAGCAAGGTGCCCGTGAAACGCAGGCGCCGGGTCACCGTGGCGGGCGGCGGGGCGGCCCTGCCGTACAACTCGTGGGCGTACGGCGGCAGAGCGGCGTACGCGAGATGCGCCACACGCCGCCACAGCAGGGCGCGCGCCGGTACGAGCAAGGGGTGGACCGGCGGACGCACCAGGAAGTCGTCCACGTCCCACGCCTCGGGCCCCGCCGCCAGCTCCGGCAGCATCTTCTCGAAGTAGGCGGCCAACTCCGCCTGGTTCGCCGGTACGTCGGCGGGGTCGAGCCCCACCAGCCGTGCGCTGACCAGGTGTTCACCGATGTAGCGGTCGGCCTGCGTGTCCGTGAGGGGGAACCCGGAGCGCCGCAGGACGTGCAGATAGGAGTCGATCTCGGCGCAGTGCACCCACAGCAGCAGCCCGGGCTCGTCGACGCCGTACCGCTCCCCCGTGTCCGGGTCGGTCGCCGTGAGCATGCTGTGAATCTTTCGTATGCGCGTCCCTGCCTTCTCCGCGGCCTCACGGGTGCCGTAGGTCGCCGTCCCCACGAAGTTCGCGGTGCGCATCAGCCGGCCCCAGGCGTCGCGCCTGAAGTCGGAGTTCTGCATGACTCCGCGCACCGTGCGCGGGTGCAGGGCCTGGAGGTAGAGCGCGCGGATCCCGGCGACCCACATCATGGGGTCGCCGTGCATCTGCCAGGTCACCGAATCCGGACCGAAGAGTCCCGGGTCGCCCTTCTGGAAGGCCTCCATACCAGCAGGCTAACGCCGTACCCGCGGCATCCCCAGACCGATCCACGAGATGATCTCGCGCTGGATCTCGTTGTTGCCGCCGCCGAAGGTGAAGATCACCGCCGATCGGTAGCCGCGTTCCAGTTCGCCGTGCAGGACCGCGCCCGCGGAACCCTCCTTGAGGACGCCGGGGGCCGCGACGATCTCCATCAGCCAGGCGTAGGCGTCGCGGCGCGCCTCCGAGCCGTACACCTTGACCGCGGAGGCGTCCTGCGGGGTGAGCGTGCCCTCCTGGACCGCGTTCACCATCTGCCAGTTCAGGAGCTTCATCGCGTCGAGCTTGGTGTGGGTCTGCGCGAGGCGGCGGCGCACCCACGGGAGGTCGACGACGCGGCGGCCGTCGGCGAGCTTGGTCTCCATCGCCCAGCGCTGGACGTCGTGCAGGGCGCGGATCGCCATGGTGCCGTGTGCGGCGAGCGTGACGCGTTCGTGGTTGAGCTGGTTGGTGATCAGCCGCCAGCCCTTGTTCTCCTCGCCGACCCGGCGGGAGGCGGGGACGCGGATGTTCTCGTAGTAGCTCGCGGTGGTGTCGTGCGAGGCGAGGGTGTTGATGATCGTGCACGAGTAGCCGGGGTCGGAGGTCGGCACCAGGAGCATGGTGATGCCCTTGTGCGGCGGGGCGTCCGGGTCGGTACGGACGGCGAGCCACACCCAGTCGGCGGTGTCGCCGTTCGTGGTCCAGATCTTCTGACCGTTGACCGTGTAGTGGCCGGTGGCCTCGTCGCCGTCCCGTACGGCCTTGGTCTTGAGCGCGGCGAGATCCGTGCCCGCGTCGGGCTCGCTGTAGCCGATCGCGAAGTCGATCTCGCCGGAGAGGATCTTCGGCAGGAAGTACGCCTTCTGCTCGTCCGTGCCGAACCGCATGATCGTCGGGCCGACCGTGTTCAGCGCCATCAGCGGCAGGGGCACGCCCGCCTGGGCCGCCTCGTCGAAGAAGATGAACTGCTCCATGGGGCTCAGCCCGCGCCCGCCGTACTCCTTCGGCCAGCCCACGCCGAGCCAGCCGTCGGAGCCGAGCCGCCGGATCGTGTCGCGGTAGAAGCGCTTCTGCGCCGCCGGGTCGCCATAGCGGGCGTAGGCGTTGTCCGGCACCAACTGGGTGAAATAGCCGCGCAGTTCGGTGCGCAACCGCTGCTGCTCCGGCGTGTATTCGAGATGCACGGCGCCTCCTGGCTCCCAGTGGCTGAGCTGGTTCTCCCGGTCGGACGGCGCACAGAGTAGAACGCGTTTCAGAAATTGGGAATGCCGATGACGTGTCAGGAGGACATCCGCCGGGCTCTCACGGGTCAGGAGGACGTCCGCCCGGGCCTTCCGCGCGCACCGTCTCCCACATGGCCCGCATGGACGCGTCCAGGGAATGGCGCGGGCTCCAGCCGAGCAGCCGCCGCGCCCGGGTGCTGTCGACCTGGATCCAGTCGGCGCCACGGCTGCGGACGGCCCCCGAGTGCCCCCGTACCGTCCCCGGTGGGCGTCCGGACGCGTGGACCAGCGCGGTGACCAGGGTCCCGATGTCCAGCGCCCGGCCGGTGCCGATGTTGAACACGCCCTGGGCGGAGGGGGTTTCGGCGGCACGCACCACCGCGTCGGCGGCGTCGCGGGAATCGACGTAGTCGCGGCACGCCTCGGCGATCGTCAGATCGATGGCCCCCGGGTCGTCGCGCAGCCGTGCGGCGAGGGAGCCGAAGAAGCTCTCGGCGGCGGGGTGCGGGCCGATGGTGTTGGTGAGGCGCAGGACCACACCGTCGAGTTCCCCGGCGCGCGCGGCGTCGAGTACCAGCCCGGCGGCCACCAGCTTGGAGCGCGGGTAGGGCTGTCGCGGGTCCGGCTCCACCTCTTCGCCGATCGACGTGCCCCAGGGGACGGGGCCGTACTCGTGGATCGTGCCGAGCTGTACGAGGCGCGGCGGACTCGGTGTCTTCTTCAGCGCGTCCACCAGGCGCTCCACCAACTCGACGTTGGTGGAGTGGAGTTCGTCGCCCCAGCCGAGCGTCGCGTTCACCACGGCGTCCACCCGCTCCATGGCCAGAACCTCCGCGAGCTGCTCGCTGGACACGTGCGCGGCGTCCAGGGCCAGGAACCGGTGGGCGGCCACCTGGCTCGCGTGACGGCGGGCGATCGCGACCACTTCCGTACCGCGGGCGGCGAAGGCGGCGGCGATCTGCCGGCCCATGCACCCGGTGGCGCCGATGACGGCGACCCGCCCTGCCCCGCCGGGCCCGACTCCCTCACTCACCGGGCGGAGTCCGGTTCCGCGGGCCACTGCCGGCAGTGCTCGTACCGGGGCAGCATCCCCCGCGCCTCTGCCTCCGCGAGCGAGATCGCGACCGTGTCCCGCTCGGACAGGTGGAACTTCATGTCGTAGGGCCACGGCAGGCCGAGTGCCGGGTCGAGCGGGTCGATGGCCTGTTCCAGCTCGGCCCGGTAGGCGGTGGACACCAGGTACGACATCACCGTGTCGTCGTCGAGCGCCAGAAAGGCGTGCCCCACACCGTCGGGGATGTAGACGGCACGGTAGGAGACGGCGTCCATCTCGACGATGTCCCATTTGCCGAAGGTCGGCGAGCCGAGCCGGATGTCGACGACCGCGTCGAGGGCACGCCCCTGCGCGCAGTACACGTACTTGGCCTGTCCGGGCGGTGTGGTCGTGAAGTGCAGCCCGCGCAGCACACCGCGGGCGGAGCGGCTGTGGTTGGTCTGCGCGGTCACGAACCGTTCGCCGACCGCCGCGACGAACGCCTGCTCCTGCAAGGGCGAGACGAACAGTCCGCGCGCGTCCGTGTGGATCTCGGGCGTGAACTCGAAGCCGCCGGCCACGGCGAGCCTGCGCGTACGCATCCCCATCACCTGCCCGTCGCGTCGTGGTGGGTCCGGGGCCGGGCCGCGCGGCCCGGGGCGCCGAACCAGTGCCGCAGGGCGTCCTCCAGCTCCAGCAGCGCGTCCTTGCGCGGTACGCCGTCGCCGGGATCCGCCCACGCCACATGGCCGTCCGGGCGCAGCAGCAGACCCGCTCCGCCCTCGGCCGGGACCGTGCCGACGCGGTGCGACCAGTCGGTGGCGAGACCGGCCGCCTCCTGGGCCGTGCCGTCCGGCAGGAGCAGCACTCCGCGCCCCGTGCGCAGCACCGTCCGGACCTCGCCGCCGACCGCTTCCGCGAGCGGCGGGCAGGGTCGGCCGAGCAGTTCGTGCTCGTAGCGGCCGGGAGACGGGGTGTAGCGGACGTCGAGGCCCGTCATCTCGTGTGCCAGCCTGCTGTTGACCTCGGGCAGCGCGAGGAGTTCCGAGAACATCTCGCGCAGCGGGTCGACCTTGGGGTCGGGGGCCATGAGCATGAGCTGCACCCGGGTCTCGCGCAGCACGCGCTCGGCGACCGGGCGGCGCTCGGAGCCGTAGCTGTCGAGCAGCCCGGGGGGAGCCCAGCCGACGATCGTCCCGGCCAGCTTCCAGCCCAGGTTGACGGCGTCCTGGAGGCCGAGGTTGAGTCCTTGCGCCCCGATGGGGAAGTGCACATGCGCCGCGTCGCCGGCGAGCAGCACCCGGCCCTGCCGGTAGGTGTCCGCCAGCCGGGTCGTGTCGGCGAACCGGGACAGCCAGCGCGGCCGGTCCATGGCGACGTCGATGCCGGTGATCCGCCGTACCGTCTCGCGCAGCTCATCCAGGGTCACCGGGGTGTGCTCGGAGCCCGGCTCCGGCGGGGTGAACTCCGTGGTGAGCACGCGGGTCACCCCGGGCTGCAGCGAGATCGCCATCAGCAGGCCGCGGGGGGTGCGCATGGTGCCCGGCACCCCGTTGGGCAGCTGTCCGGGGTCGGCCAGTTCCACATCGGCGAGGAGCGCACGCACCGTGGGCGCCGAGCCGCTGAAGCCGATGCCGGCGAGCTTGCGGACGGTGCTGCGCCCGCCGTCGCAGCCGACCAGGTAGTGCGAGCGCAAACGGTAGGTTCCCTCGGGCGAGTCGACCTCGCCCACGACGTCGGAGGGGGTGGCGTCGAGCCCGGTCAGCGCGTGTCCGCGGCGGATCTCCACCCCGCACGACAGGGCGTACTCCTCCAGCAGTTCCTCGGTGCGCGCCTGCGGGATCAGCAGGGCGTACGGATGCTCGTTGTGCAGGTGTCCGAAGTCGAGCAGCGGTTCCAGGCCGGCGAAGTGGGCCTTGGGCCAGGTGCGGTTGCCCTCCATGAACCGGCCGAGCAGGCCCCGCTGGTCCAGTACGTCCAGCATCCTGGCCTGCATACGGAAGGCCCTGGAGTGGCCGCTCGGCTCGGTCAGGCGCTCCAGGAGGACCACGCGGGCACCTCCGAGGCGCAGTTCGGCGGCGAGCAACAGGCCGACCGGACCGCCTCCCACCACGACGACGTCGGTGTTCATCGAACCTCCAAGTCCCTGTGCGGCGTATGCCCGTTGTCCCCGTGCGGCGGCGTTCGCGGCTCGTCGTACAGCAGGGCGGGGTCCGGTGCCATCGGACCGGCGACCAGACACAGGCCCGCCAGCCGTGTGCACAGGCCCCATCCGATGCGGCGCCCGACCGCGCGGGCGAAGTCGAGGTCATACCTGGCGGTGCGCATGTCCCTCACCCTTCCGGGGGCTCCTCGAGCCGGGGTGGAGGGCCCGTCGATCAGCCCCGCGACGCCATCGACCGTGAGTCGAGGGGGGCTCCAGCACGGTGCCCGAGCCTGGGTCGCGGACGACCGTCGGCAGCAGAGGATCGGATGGCAGTGACGAAAGGAACCCGCACCCCCCAGGTACTCGTGGCGGGGGCCGGCCCGGTGGGGCTCGCCCTGGCCTACGAACTCGCCCGCCGTGGAATCCCGTTGCGTCTCATCGACGCCAAGGACGCGCCCGCGACCACCAGTCGCGCCGTCGCCACGCATCCGCGCACGCTGGAGGCGTACGACCAGATGGGTCTGGTCGAGGAGATGCTCAAGCGGGGCCGGGAGATCCGCGCCTTCACCCTCTTCCAGGACGGCCGTCGGCTGGCCCGCCTCGACGCGGACTACTCGACCATGCCGACCCGCTTCCCGTTCACGCTGGCCATCGAGCAGACGGCGACCGAGGAGGTGTTCCGCGACGCTCTCGCGGACCTCGGCGTGGTCCCGGAGTGGGGCACGAGCCTGGAGCGAATCTCGCGCGACGACGACGGGGTGACCGTCGTACTGAGCCACACCGGCGGCGAGGACGAGACGGTCCGCGTCCCGTGGCTGGTCGGCTGCGACGGCGGCCACAGCACCGTACGCCGCTCCCTCGAACTCCCGCTGATCGGCGAGGCGAACCAGACCTGGCTGCTGGCCGACGCGCCCATGACGAGCGAGCTGCCGCCCAACAGCATCTACTGGGTGCGCACCGACGGTGGCACGCTGATGGCGGTGCCCCTCGCCGACGACCGATGGCGCCTGCTGGACACCGCAGAGACCGACTACGACGGCGACCCCGGCCATCTCGCGGCGCGCTTCGAGCGCAAGCTCAGCCAGGGCCTAGGCCACCAGGTGCGCATCGGCACGCCCAGCTGGGTGTCGGTCTTCACGGCCCAGCAGCGCATGGTCCCGAACATGCGGGTCGGCCGCTGTCTGGTGGCGGGCGACGCCGCCCATGTGCACAGCCCGGCCTCCGGCCAGGGTATGAACACGGGCATCCAGGAAGCCGTCAACCTCGCCTGGAAGCTGGCCATGGTCATCGAGGGACATGCCCGCGCGGAGCTGCTCGACAGCTACACGAGCGAGCGCGTGCCGGTGGGTGAGGCGCTCCTGGAATCCACCAAGAAGGCCACCCAGATGATCGAGCTGCGCAGCCGGTTCACGGACCTCGCGCTGCCCGTGATCTTCGGTGTGGTGAGCCGGGTGGCCCCGATCCGCAAGCGGATGCAGCGGGAGATGCTCGGCGGGATGTCCGGGCTGCTGCTCTCGTACGCGGATCGCACCCTCACCGCCCCGGACAGCCACGACGGCAGCGGCCCCCGTCCGGGCGCCCGGCTCACCGAGGTCACCGACTCCGATCTCACGGGCACCGGCTGGCCCGCGCTGCTCGCGGCGCTGCGCCGGCCCGGCTGGCTGCTGCTGGCGGCCGCCTCGCCCGGCGACCCCGCCGTCGCGGAGACGGTCCGCCGGGCGCGTGCCGCGTACGGGTCCTGGCTGTCGGTGCTGAGCGTCACCGAGGCGAAGTCGGCCACGGACCCCGAGGTGATCCCCGACGGCGACGGGCGGGTGTCCGACCGGCTCGGTCTGTCTCCCGGCGGATGGCTCCTGGTCCGCCCCGACGCCTATCTGCTCGCCCGCGGGTCCGCCCTGTCGCCGGCCGCGCTGTCCGACGCGCTCGGCCGGCTGCCGCTCGCCCGTCGCGTCTGAGGAGCCCTGATGGATCTCGGACTGACCGACCGGGTCGCCCTGATCACCGGGGGGACCCGGGGCATCGGCGAGGCCACCGTGCGCGCCTTCGCCGCCGAAGGCGCCCGCGTCGCGCTGACGTACGCCGGCTCGAAGGACAGGGCGGCCGAGCTGGCCGTCGAACTCGGCGGCCCGGAGCGGGCCCTGGCGATCCGCTACGACCTGGCCGACCCCAGTTCGGTCGAGGACCTGGTGCCGGCTGTCGAGCGGCACTTCGGCGCGGTGGACGTGCTCGTCGCCAATGCCGTGCGGCGGCCCGCGGCCCGCCCCGGACCGGGCTTCGAGCATCTCGACCCGGCAGCCTGGACCGCGTATCTCGACGACAACCTGACGGCGACGATCCGCACCGTGCAGACCGCGCTCGCCGGGATGCGCGCACGCGGCCACGGCCGGATCGCGCTGATCTCCTCGCACCTGACGGCCAAGGGGCAGGCGGGGCAGGAAATCTACACGGCGGCCAAGTCGGCGCTGCACGGCTTCGCGCTCAGTCTGGCCCGCGACGCCGGACCCGACGGCGTCCTGGTCAACGTGGTCAGCCCGGGGCTCACCACGACCGAGGGCGCCCTGCGGCACTTCCCCGCGGCCGTCCTGGAGAAAGCGGCCGCCGCACTGCCGACCGGGCGCCTCGGCAGCCCGGAGGAGGTCGCCAGGACTGTCGTCTTCTACTGCTCGGCGGCCAACGAGAACATCACCGGCGAGCTGGTCTCCCTGGTCGGGCGCGGGTGACCCCACCCACGCCCGGTCCCTCGCCGCGGGCCGCCCGCCCGCACTCACCGTGGAAGGAACACCAGTGGTCAACACCCAAGCCCCCGTGGGCGAATCGGTCGTCGTCGAGGCGCCGGCGAAGGTCGTCCTCGACCTGATCGCCGACCCCGATCCGCTGCACTACCTCTCCCCCACCATCGTCTACGCCGACCGGGTCACCGCCGGCCCGGACAAGGACCGGGTGACGGTGTGGACGATCACCGAGACCGAGCAGGTGTGGTCCCGCACCCAGCAGCGCACCCTCGACGCCGACGGCCTGCGGGTCACCTTCGAGGACACACCCGAATCCGCCCTCGCCGGAGTGCGGGGCGAGTGGCTGCTGCGCGCGGTGTCGGACGACAAGACCGAGATCGAGCTGAAGCAGGACACGAGCGCGCTCACCTCCCCCGAGGCCGTCACCCGGGCCGAGGAGGCACGGTCCGATCTGCTGTCCACGGTGGCGTACGCCGCCGCGAACCGGCAGGAACTGTCCGACCTGGTCGTCGACTTCCGTGACCCGCTCTTCGCCGCGGGGTCCGCCGAGGACGCGTACAAGATCCTTTACGAGGCCGATCGCTGGCCCGAGCGGCTCGCGCACGTCTCCCGGATCGACATGACCGAGGAGGTGCCGGGCATTCAGTTCTTCGACATGGACACCACGACGTCCGACGGCGCCCCGCACACGACCCGTTCGGTGCGGATCTGCTTCCCGCACTCGAAGATCATGTACAAGCAGATCGGGCTGCCCGCGCTGCTGGCCGCGCACACCGGACACTGGCTGTTCACCCCGACCCGCGAGGGGATCGTCATCGAGTCCCGGCATGTCGCCGTCATCAAGCCGTCGGCGCTGTCGATCCTCGGCGAGGGCACCACGGTCGAAGACGCCCGCCGCTATCTGCGCCGGGTGCTGAGCACCAACTCCATGACCAATCTGCGGCTGTCCAAGGAGTTCGCGGAGGAGCAGGCGCGTGCGTGAGCCCGTCGAGCGCCTGGACGACCTGCCGCGGCGCGCCGCCGAGGCCGACCCGGACGGTGTGGCCGTCCGCACGGACCACGGCGACGCGCTGACCTTCGGCGAGCTGGAACGGCGGGTGAGCGGCTGCGCGGCGCGGATCCGGAGCCTGGCGGGCGGACCCGGCGTGGTCGTCGCGATCACCTCCGTCCTCCATCCCGACTTCGCCGTGGCGTACTTCGGGACGCTGCGCGCGGGCAATGTCGTCGTGCCGGTCAACCCGTTCCTGCGCGCGAAGGGGCTGGAGGCTCTGGTCGCCGCGAGCGGGGCGCGGCTGGTGCTCACCACACAGGAGATCGCCGGCCAGCTCGGCGGCGGGGTGCCCTCGCTGGACATCGGCGACCGGGCACTGTGGGACACCGAGCTGCTCGCGGACGTACCCGCCGTCGGTCCCGACGACATCGCGTCCGTGCACTTCACCAGCGGTACGACCGGCGAGCCGAAGGGCGTGCGGCAGACGCACCGCAACCTGGCGGTCAACGCGGCGCAGACCGTGCACGCCCACGGCCTCGACAGCACCTCGGTGACGGTCAACCACCTGCCCACCTACCATCCGATGCATCTCAACTCGGCACTGTTCGCGGGTGCCGAGCAGGTGCTGGCCACCGATCCGGATCTGGCCGCGTCGCTGCGGACGGCGAACGAGGCGCGGGCCACCCGGTACTACAGCCTGCCGATGCGGCTCAGCCGTCTCGCCGTGCGTCCGGACCTCGCGGAGCTGCGCCTGGAGACCGTACAGGCCGTCTTCTCCGGCGGCTCCGCGCTGCCGGTGCCGGCGGCACGGACGCTCGGCGACCACTTCGGGATCCCGGTCCTTCAGGGGTACGGGCTCGCCGAGACCGCGCCGATGACCCACTGCGGGAGCCGCACCCACCCGAAGGACGGTTCCTGCGGGCCGCCGGTCCCGCTCACCGAGTGCCGGATCGTGGATCTCACCACGGGCAAGGCCCTCGGCCCCGGCGAGCGCGGCGAGATCCAGGTACGCGGCCCGCAGTTGATGAAGGGGTACCTGGGTGAGCCCGACGGGGCGGCCGTCGACGCCGAGGGCTGGTTCGCCACCGGGGACGTCGGCCAGGTCGACGAGGACGGCTACCTGTTCGTCGTCGACCGGCTCAAGGACGTCTTCAAGTGCGACAACTGGCTGGTCTCCCCACAGGAGATCGAGCAGGTGCTGCTCGCGCATCCCGCCGTCGCGGACGGTGTGGTCGTCGACCACCCGGACGAGTTCAGCGGTGCCGTCGCGGTCGCCCTCGTGGTGACCCGTCGCCCCGAGGAGCAGGAGGCCCTCGACGCGATCGCCGCGGACGTCAACTCCGGCCTGCCGTACTACCAGCACATCCGGCACATCCGGGCGGTCCCGGAGATCGCCCGGTCCGGCGGCGGAAAGATACGCCGCCAGGATCTGCGCCGGCTCTTCGAGGATCTGCTCGTCACGAGCGAGTGAAGCCCGCCCACCCTTGCCCCAGTTAAGGAGTACGACCATGGTGACCCTGATCAACAAGTTCACGGTGACGGGCGAGATCGACGCGTTCCGGCGCGCCATCGCCGAGGTCAGCGCCTATATGCAGGCGCAGCCGGGCTTCATCAGCCACGAGGTGTACCGCTCGATCGGCAAGCCGAACATCTTCGTGGAGACCGCCCACTGGGACGACCCCGACTCGCACAAGAAGGCCGTGCAGAGTGACGAGTTCCGCAGCCGCGTACGCGGCCTGGCCGGGCTCGCCACGCCGGACGCCGACCTGTACACCCCGGTCGGCGACGACCACTGACGTCACACGAAGGGGCCCCCGGGAGATTCCCGGGGGCCCCTTCGGCATCACGTCCCGCTCACCCGGGCGTGCTCACCCCGTCCTTGGTGACACGCCGCCGGCTCACCTTGAGCTCGCCCGCCTCGCGGACGAGGACGTCCTCGCACACACAGCTCATCTTCACCTCGGGCTCACCGCCCACCAGCGTGCCGATGATCAGCGCGTAGCACCTCACGTGCAGCGAGCCGTCGGCCGCCGCTTCCACGGCGAGCATGCCGTGCCAGTGCCGGCGCACCTCGCCCGCGGCCACCAGCCCCTCGTGCGTGGAGCGCACGGCCTGCGCGAGGGCGGACCGTCCGACGACGGGTTCGGGCCGGTGCTCCGGCGCGAACTCCCCGTCCTCGGTGAAGGTCTGGGCCCACTCGTCGGCCCTGCCGCTGTCGAGGAGCTGCATGTGGCGGGCGTAGAACTGCTGCACCTCGGTGTAGAGCGCCTCCTGCACGCGCGCGGTGTCGAGCGTGGTGTCGGTCATACGGTCCTGCCTTCGTGATCGGGGTGCCGACAGTGCGCCGAGCCCGCGAAGAGGCTCAGCGGAGTTCGTAGGTGAGGTTCAACGGGGCTTGCACTCCAGGACCGCCCAGTCGCCGACGGCCGGCTCGCAGTCCAGCTCGAATCCGCCGGCGGCGAGCAGCTCGCGCCATTCGTCGAGATTGCGCTCACGGCCGCCCATCACCACCAGCATGTCCACGTCCAGGAACTTCGCGGTGTCCCAGGTGTTGCCGGGTGCCACGACCTGTTCGAGGACGAGCAGCCGCCCCGCGGAGTCACCGATCGCCTCGCGTACCCGGCGCAGGATCTCCACGGCCTTGTCGTCCGGCCAGTCGTGCAGCACGGTCTTCAGGACGTACGCGTCGCAGCCGGCCGGGATCGGATCGGTGAAGAAGTCGCCGCCGACCACGTCGACCCGCTCGGCCACCTCCCGTTCGCCGAGCAACTCCCCGGCGGTGTCCGTGACTTGGGGGCGGTCGAACAGAACACCCCGGATGCCGGGGTGGCGGCGGAGGATCTCGGCGAGGAAGTAGCCGCGGCCGCCGCCGACGTCGGCGAGGACGGGGAACCGTGAGAAGTCGACGCGGTCCAGGTAGAGGCCGCCGAGCCGACGGCTGATGGTGGTCATGGCGTCGTCGAAGACCTCGCCGGCCTCCGGGTTGGCCTGGAGGTACTCCCAGAAGGACATGCCGTTCGCCGCGTCGAAGCCCGGATGGCCGGTCCGCGCGGAGTGCAGGATCGACCCGAACGAGCCCCAGAAGAAGCCGGATCCGTCGAGCAGCACGGCGTCCCGCACCCCGTCGGGCAGGTCGGTGCGCAGTCCCTCGGCGATCGGGGTGAGGGCGAACTGCCGCCCGTCGAGCTCCTGGAACACGCCGAGCAGCGCGGCACAGCGCAGCATCCGGTAGAGCGCGGCCTCGTCGGCACCGACGGCGTCGGCGAGTTCGGTGACCGTGCGCGGGCCCTTGATCAGCTGGTCGGCGACATTGAGTTCGGCCAGCGCGTACACGACCGCGGAGAACCGCTGGCCGTTGGCGAGGAGCATCAGCCGCTGGCGAAGCGAGACGTCCGGCCGGTCGACGAAGGAGTACGCCGCCTGAGTTTCTTGGGTCATGTGCGTCAGCCCTCGTTGTCGTCGATGAAAGCGACCGCGCGGGTCCAGCCGGCTCCGGCGCCCGCGATCTTCACGGGGAAGCACGAGAGGGTGAAGCCGTGCCGGGGCAGCCGGTCCAGGTTGGCGAGGCGCTCGATCTGGCAGAACTCGCGGTCGCGGCCCGTGAAGTGGGCGGGCCACAGGACCGACCGGTCCCCGGTCCGCTGGTAGCGCTGGAGGATGTCACCGAAGGGCGCGTCCAGGCTGAACGCGTCGGTGCCGATCACCTTCACTCCGAGGTCGAGCAGGAGGTGCACGGCGGGTCCGTCGAGCCCGGCGAAGTTCGTGAAGTATTTCTCCGTACCGGCCCACCGGTCGGCTCCGGTGTGCAGGAGCACGATGTCGAGGGGCGCCAACTCGACGCCCACCCGGTCCAGTTCGGCTTGAATCCGGTCGGCGCCGACGGCGCCGGGGGGCGCGTCGGTGAGGTCGAGCACGACGGCGGGCCGGTGGAACCACTCCAGGGGAAGCTCGTCGATCGTGCGCGGCGGGCCCTCGCGGTAGGAGGCGCGGGTGCCGTAGTGGGCGGGCGCGTCGATGTGGGTACCGGTGTGGGTGGTGAGCCGCAGTGTGTCGATCGACAGCAGTTCGCCGTCGTCGAGCACGCTCGGGTCGAATTCGATGCCGAAGTGCTCACGCATCTCCTCGGCCATGTGCCGGGCGCCCTCGGCCGGTGTGATCACCTCGTGGGTCACCGGTTCGGGCTCCCAGCCCCGGGCGTCGACGGGTGATGACAGATCGACCAGTCTCATCCGCGATCACTCCTTCTGGTTGACGGTGAAGAGGTTGTCGGCGACCCGGATGCCCGGGGCCCCGAAGGCGATCCGGTTGGTGAACTTGGTGCCGATCGGGGTGCGCATCACGACACGGGCGAGCTTCGGCCGCAGGAAGGTGGCCAGGCTGTCGGCGGAGAGCATCATCCGGCTCTGCACGGCCTGGAACTTCATGACCGCCTTGATGTGCGGCCTGCGGATCCGCTCGAACTCCGCGAGGCGCCCGGCGCTCGTGTCGCCGTCCGCGACGGCGGCGAGCAGGATCGGGTGGAGCAGCGCCGCGTCCTGGACCGCGAGGTTGATGCCCTGGGCGCCGAGCGGACCGTGCGTGTGCGCGGCGTCGCCGATGAGGACGAGGCCGTCGCCGGTCCAGCGTTCGGCGGCGGCGCCGAACACGTCGAGGAGCGAGACGTCGGCGAAGCTGTGCAGGGTGCCTTCCACCCGGTCCGCGAACTGCGGGGTCGCCGCGGCGATCCTGCGGCGCACCTCGCCCATGCCCAGCGGGGCGAGTTTCTTCCACTCCCCCTTGGGCAGGGTCCAGCCCATCTGGAGGGCGCCCGGGTGCGAGTCGTAGGCGAGCACGGGATTGCCGCCCGCGCGGTTCACCATGACCTCGCCGAGGGGCTCCTCGGCGGGCAGCCGGAACCAGACCACGTCCTGGTCGAAGACATCCTGGCGGACGTGGTCGATCCCGGCGAGCCGGCGCACCTGCGAGTGCCGCCCGTCCGCGGCGACGACACAGGCGCCGCGCACCGTGTAGGTGACGTCCTGAGCCTTGGCGTACACACCGCGCACGGCCTCGCCCTCACGGATCAGGCCGTTGACCCGCGCCACCAGGTAGCGGAAGCCCGGGAACTCCTGGCACCTGTCGAGGAGTTCGGCGAGCAGGTGCGCCTGGGGCAGACTGAGCAGGTAGTTGTACGGCGGCTGGAGCTTGCGGTACTCGAAGGCCATCAGCACCCGGCCGTGCTCGACGAGCCGGAACCGCTCCAGGACGTGCGCGCCGCGGTCGGTGGCGCCCTTGAGGACGCCGATCTCGTCGAGTACGGCGAGGCCGCCGGGCTGGAGGATCTCGCCGCGGTACTCGCGGCTGAGCGAGGAGCTGCGCTCGACGACGGTGACGCGCGCTCCGGAGCGCAGCAGCAACAGCGCCAGGGTCATGCCCGCCGGGCCACCGCCGACGATGCAGATGTCGGTCTGTTCTTCCGTCTGCTCTGCCGTCTGTTGTTCTTCCGTCTGCTCTTCCATGTCGGTCTCCTGTCAGGCCAGCAGGCTCAGGCCGCCGTCGGCGGAGACCACATGGCCGGTGATCCACTGGGCCTCGGGCAGACAGAGCAGCGCCACGGTGTCCGCCACGTCCCGGGGTGTCGCGAGGCGTCCGGCGGGGGTGCGGGCGCCGATCGCGCGGGCGACCTCCGGGCGCGTGGTGTCGGCCCCCTTGTCGAGCTTGGAGGCGGAGACCGCGTTGACCGTGATGCCGCGGCCCGCCAGTTCCACCGCCACGAACCGGGTCAGGCTCTCCAGGGCCGCCTTGGCGACCCCCAGGCTGACCATGTGGGGAGCCACGCCGCGGGCGACGCTGGCCGACACGACGATGATCCGGCCGCCCTCGGACATCAGGTCCGCGGACGCCGCCGCGGACGCCGCGAGCGGCACCACCGCGGTCGCCGTGTCGGCGTACACCTCCCTCAGGCGCATGCCGAGCGTCGGCATGGGGTGCGCCGAGGCGGCCGAGTGGACCAGGAGGTCGAGGCGTCCGTGCCGCTCGCGCACCTCGCGCATCAGCTCGGGCAGCGTCGAGGCCCGGCGCGCGTCGGCGCGCAGGGTCGCCAGGCTGCCCGGCGTGTCCTTCAAGTCGGCGAGCAGAGCCTCGGCGTCCGCCTCCGAGTGGGCGAACGTGGCGATGACGTCGCAGCCGGACACGGCCAGCTTCTCGGTGACGGCCCGGCCCACTCCGCGCGTTCCGCCGATGACGAGGGCGCTCTTGCCCTTCAGGCCGGGCAGCGGCGGTACTTCGCTGCGCGTGTGCGGTTCCGACACGGTGCACTTCCTCTCGCGGTCCGGGCCGCCGCGGGCTGCCTTCGGCAGACGGGCCCAGCGGGTGAGTTGAGTGCTGTCACCGTGTCCCAGGACGGTCGATCGTCGCTGGAGCCGGGGCGGAGCGCGCGGGGAGCGGTCGCGCCGGCGGCCGCTTCGACCGGCGGTCCAGTTCCCGTCTAGGGGAGTTGACGATGCTGGTGTCATGACAGCTCCCGCTCTCGAAGCCGTGACGAACCTCCGCAGACTCGCTCTCGCCGCCGGTCACGCGGCCGCGCTCCGCGCCGCGGCGCAGCTGGGTGTCGCCGACGCGCTCGGCGAGGAACCCGCGACCGCCGCCGAACTGGCGCGCGCGGTCAACGCCGAACCCGGCACGCTCGACCGGCTGTTGCGCGCGCTCAGCTCGCAGGGCGTGTTCACCGCCCAGGGCGACCGCTACGCACACACGCCGGTCTCCCGACTGCTGCGCACCGACACCCCGCGCAGCCTGCGCGACATGGTCCTGTGGGCCACCGAACCCTGGACATGGGACGTGTGGCCGCACCTCGCCGACGCCGTACGCACCGGCAAGGGCGGTTTCAGCGAGGCGCACGGCAAGGACTTCTTCACCTATCTGTACGAGGACGCGCCGGAGTCGGCCGAGGTCTTCAACCGGGCCATGACACAGGCCAGCCGGCTCTCCTCGGCGGCGATCGCGGAGTCACTCGACCTGCGCGGTGACCTCACGGTGGTGGATGTCGCCGGCGGCCACGGCGACCTCATCGCGACCGTCCTGGAGCGCGATCCGTCCCTCCAGGGCGCCCTGTTCGACCTGCCCGGTGTGCTCCCCGACGTCGACCCGCGGCTGCGCGAGGGCGGTGCGCTGCACGACCGCTGCCGGCTGGTGGCGGGCGACTGCCGGGACTCGGTGCAGGTCGAGGCGGACGTCTTCATCCTGAAGAACGTCCTGGAGTGGGACGACGCGGGCACCGTGGCCGCGCTGCGCAACGTGGCCGCCTCCGCCCGTCCGGGCGGGCGGGTCGTCGTGATCGAGAACCTGGTCGACGGAAGCCCGGAGACGGGGTTCACCACGGCCATGGACCTGCTTCTGCTGCTCAACGTCGACGGCAGGAAGCACCTGCGCCAGAGTCTGCTGCGCCTGGTGGAGGAGGCCGGTCTCACCGTGACCGACGTCCGGCCCGTCGGGCCGTATCTGCACATGATCGACAGCCGTGTTCCCGAACGCCGGGACACGGGTAGCTGACGGCCGCGGGAAGACAACAGCCGTCCACCTCCGTCCGGGGCTCCACGCCCCGGGCGGAGTGCGCCCGGCGAGCATTTATTACTTAGCGGTATCCGAAAGCTGATGGCACCAATAAATCGTGCGCGAGCTATTTTCCCGGTTGCCTTTCAAGGAATATTCAGTGGGAAACGCTCGACGCCACACGGTCGAGAATCGCCAGGGAGTCGGCCATGGGGTCGAAGCACAGCATCGCGTGCTGCAGACCCCGTATGCGTGGGGACGGTTCGAGACCCAGGTCGGTCACCAGACGATGCCGGTACTGGTGGAAGGAGTCGAGCGCGGCGGACAGCCGGCCGGCCCGGAACAGGGCCAGCATGTGCTTGACGCGGATCCCCTCGTGCAGGGGGTAGCTGCCCACCAGGACGGTCAGTTCGCTCTGCACTTCACGGTGCCGGCCGAGCCGCAGGTTGGCCTCGATGCGCATCTCGGTCGCGGCGAGCCGGCTCTCCTCCAGGCCGCAGATCTGCGGATAGAGCAGTGGCCCCGGGCGTACGTCGCTCAGTGGGGCGCCACGCCAGAGTTCGAGCGCGCGGGACAGCAGCCCTTCGGCCTTCTCGTTGTCGCCCTGCTCCAGGAACTTCTGTCCCTGCTCGACCAGGGTTTCGTACGCGCTGAGGTCGTGTTCGGTCTGGTCGGCCTGCAGGAGGTACCCCGGGACCCGGGTGACGAGCGCGTCCGACGGAGGCTGGCCCATCACCTGTGAGATGTCTCGGAACATGCGGCGTAACTGCAGGACGTACGTCTGGAGCGTCGTGGACGCGCTGCGCGGTGGGCGCTCGTCCCAGAGCTCTTGGATCAGGGAAGCCGTGGACACCGCACGGCCGGGCTCGAGCATCAGCATCGCCAGCACACTGCGAGGCTTGGGTGCCGTCAGGATTTCCGCCACTTCGACATCATTGATGGTTAACGTACCGAGCACTCCGAGCTTCATCTTGCTACCCCCAGGATGGCCAAAAACAACTTACCCCCGCAGTCAGTGCTGCTAAGGCGATCCGAGACGAATCAGATTATCACGAGAAGACATCAAGAACATGACTTACTCGCGAGTTTTAAGATCAGGACTGCACACAGAATGTGCTGGACCTAATTAACCAGCGTCATGCTCCAAACGTGGACACAGTCCGTTACCGTTATTACCCCTCCCTTTGAACAAAGCTTTGACCTATGCGCCACTCAGGGTGATCCACATACCAGCGAACAGTCTCGGCCAGTCCCTCGTCGAAGGGGATACGAGGAGTGAAGCCGAGCCCGCGCAGCTTGCCGGCGTCGAGGCTGTAGCGACGGTCGTGACCCTTGCGGTCCACGACGTGCTCCACCATGTCCCAGCCGCGGCCGCAGGCTTCGAGCAGGCGCCGCGTCAGCTCACGGTTGGTCAGTTCCGCGGTGCCCGCGATGTGGTAGACCTCGCCGGGCGCACCGCGTTCGGCGACGAGCTGCACGCCACGGCAGTGGTCCTCGACGTGCACCCAGTCGCGGATGTTGCCGCCGTCCCCGTACAACGGCACCTTCCGGCCCTCCAGCAGCCTGCTGATGAAGAGCGGGATGACCTTCTCGGGGAACTGGCGCGGCCCGTAGTTGTTGCCGCAGCGGGTGATCGACACGGGCAGGCCGTGCGTGACCGCGTAGGCACGGGCCACCAGGTCGCCGCCGGCCTTGGACGCCGCGTAGGGCGAGCGGGGCCGGAGCGGGGCGTCCTCGTCCCACGAACCGGCGTCGATGGATCCGTACACCTCGTCCGTCGAGACCTGCACGATGCGCGGAGTGCCCGCCTCCAGGCAGGCCTGGAGCAGGGTCTGGACACCGAGCACGTTGGTCCGTACGAATTCCGCGGCGCCGGTGATGGAACGGTCGACATGCGATTCCGCGGCGAAATTGACGACCACATCCTGGCCGGGTATGACCTTGCCCAGCAGCTCGGGGTCGCATAAATCTCCCCACACCAACTCGCACCGCACATCGTCCAAATTGGCTGGATTTCCGGCGTAGGTCAGTTTGTCGAGAACCGTCACCTCCGCGTCGGCATATGCGGGATACTCCCCGGCCAGCACGGCGCGCACGTAGTGCGAGCCAATGAAACCGGCGCCACCGGTGACAAGAATCCGCGGGCCGCTCATGACGCGATCTGCACACGGCTGCGGTCCCCGAGGACGAGACGGTGGGCGGACGGCGGTTCGGGGGTGCGGGTGATCTCCACGTCCTGGCCTATCAGCGAGGACTCCAGCGGCCGCACCCCGGTGATCGAGGCGCGCGGCATGACGATGGAGTCACGGATCCAGCTGTCGGCGATGCTGCAGTCCTCGGCGATCGAGGTGTAGGGGCCGATACGGGAGTTGGTGACGGTCGCGCCGGAGCCGATCACAGCGGGGCCGACGACCACGGAGCCGGTCACGCGCGCCCCGGGCTCGACGACCACCTGGCCGTTGATCTCGCTGTCGCGCACGATCCCGGCGCTGGACGGTTCCAGGGATCGCAGCACCAGGCGGTTGACCTCCAGCATGTCGGGCACGTTGCCGGTGTCCTTCCAGCAGCCGGTCATGACGGCGGCCTCCGCCCGCAGATCGTGGTCGATGAGCCACTGCACCGCGTCGGTGATCTCCAGTTCGCCACGGGCCGAGGGCTCCACTTCGGCGACCGCCTTGTGGATGGCCGAGCTGAACAGGTAGACGCCCACGACGGCAAGATCGCTCCGTGGTCGGCGGGGTTTTTCCTGAAGTCCCGTCACCCGGCCGTCGGCGGACACCTCGGCGACGCCGAACTGCCGGGGGTCGTCGACCTGCGCGAGCATGATCTGCGCGGCGGGCCGCCGCTCCCGGAAACGCTCCACGAAGTCGGTGATGCCGTCGAAGACGACGTTGTCGCCCAGATACATCACGAAGTCGTCGTCCCCGAGGAAGTCGCGGGCTATCTTCACGGCATGGGCCAGACCGAGCGGCTCCCGCTGCCACAGATAGGAGACCTCCAGGCCGAACCGCGAGCCGTCGCCGACGGCGGCCTGGATCTGGGCACGGGTGTCGCCCACCACGATGCCGGTCTCCGTCACCCCCGCGGCGGCGATCGCTTCCAGACCGTGGAACAGCACCGGCTTGTTGCCCACCGGCACGAGCTGTTTGGCCAGCGTGTGGGTGATCGGCCGCAGCCGGGTTCCTGAACCGCCGGAAAGCACGAGCGCTTTCATGAGCTGAACCTTCCCTACGAGGCGTTCGGTGGTTTCACCTGTGCGGGACCCAGGTCCTGGATCCCTCGGGCGGCCGGTCCCGGCTCCAGGAGCCGGCCGACGAGCCCGGTGTCGTGCCGGGCCGTGCTGAACTCGTCGCTGTCGACGACCGAGCGGAGGAAACCCGCCGTGGTACGCATGCCCTTGCCCTCGACACGGACCTCGTCCAGGGCCCGGCCCATCCGGGCCAGCGCGAGCTCCCGGTCGGGTGCCCAGACGGTGACCTTGGCGAGCAGCGGGTCGTAGAAGACGGAGATGCGCGAGCCTCGGCGCACATGGGTGTCCACGCGCACGAACGGGCCCGACGGCAGGGCGAGTTCGTCGATGACTCCGGGGGTCGGTGTGAACTCCCGGTCGGCGTCCTCGGCGTTGATGCGGCACTCGACGGCGCAGCCGCGGGGCGCGATGTCCTGCTGGCCGATCCGCAGCGGATGGCCCGCGGCGACCCACAGCTGCTCATGGACCAGGTCGATGCCCGTGACCAGTTCGGTGACCGGATGCTCGACCTGGATACGGCAGTTGACCTCCATGAAGTAGAAGCGGCCGCTGTCGTCGTAGAGGAACTCGAAGGTGCCCGCGCCCACATAGCCGGCGGCCTTGGCGCCCTGGACGGCGTGTTCCGCCATCGCGGCGAGGACGTCCTGGTCCAGGCCGGGTGCCGGGGCCTCCTCGATCAGCTTCTGGTGGCGGCGCTGCACCGAGCAGTCGCGCTCGCCGAGGTGGATGACGTTGCCGTAGCGGTCGGCGAGCACCTGGATCTCGACATGCCGCGCGGACTGCAGATAGCGCTCCAGATAGACCCTGCCGTCCCCGAAGACGGCGGCGGCGTGGCGCCGGGTTTCCCGGTAGACGGCGGGGAACTCGTCCGCGCCGTACGCCACTCCGATACCGCGGCCGCCGCCGCCCGCGACCGCCTTGACGACCACGGGAAAGCCGATCTCGGCGGCAAGCGCCTCGGCCTCGCGGGACGAGGAGACGGGGTCCAGGGTGCCGGGCAGCAGGGGCAGCCCGGCATCGGCCATGAGGGCCCGGCAGGTGGACTTGTCCCCCAGCGCCTCCATCACCTCCGGGGGCGGGCCGATGAAGGTGATGCCCTCGGCGGCGCACACCTCGGCGAAGTCGGCGTTCTCGGAGAGGAATCCGTAGCCGGGGTGGATGGCGTCGGCTCCGGTGCGCCGGGCGGCCTCGATGACGGCCGGGATACTGAGGTAACTGGCCTGAGCCGAACCGGGACCGATACGGACCGCCTCGTCGGCGTACCGTACGACTTCGCTGTCGGTGTCCTCGGTGGAGTACACGACGGCGACCCGGATGCCCAGTTCCCGGCAGGCGCGCGCGACGCGCAGCGCGATCTCACCCCGGTTGGCGATGAGGACGGTGCGGAACACGGCGCCTCACCGCCCGTCGGCCGGGACGAGGGAGCACAGTGGGTCGCCGTACTCGACCAGGGCTCCGTTGGGCTGAAGGAACTCGTCGATGACGCCGTGCCGGTCGGACTCGATGGGGATCATCAGCTTCATCGCCTCGATGAGGCCCACCTGTTGGCCGGGCACGACCGTGTCCCCCTCGGTCACGAAGGGTTTGGCGCCGGGTTCGGGCGCCCGGTAGAAGACCCCGACCGTCGGAGCGTGGATGTGGTCGAGCGGTGACCGTACGGCCGGTGCCGCACCGCTCGGGGCCGGTGCGGCCGTCGCGGGCGAGGCGGGTGCCGGTGCGCCGGCCGCCGCGGGGGCCGCGCCCGGCCAGTCCATCTCGATGGTGACGGGGCCGACCGTCACACGGACCGCGGACGGCGGAACGGGGGCCTCCGACAAGAGCTCGATCATGCTCGTCTTGGCGGCCTCCAGGACCGAGGGAAGGGTGTCGGGGCCTCCGTCGCTCATCAGAGCGTCGAGGGTGGCAACGCTGTCGGGCGTGGGCATCTCACTACCTCTCCGGTACCGGGCGGTCGGGCGGTGTCTGAGCTTCCGAACACGCGGAACCGGGCCCGCCGCCTGGCCAGCAGTTGATCGGTGGTCAGCTCTGTCAGTTCTTCGAGCAGCGGCCGTACGGCACCGGCGAGGCGCTCCGCCGTGGTCCGGTGATCGCTCTGCGCACCACCCTCGGGTTCGGGGACGACTCCGTCGACGACCCCCTGAGCGAGCAACTCCCGTGCGTGCAGCCCCAGTTCGCGGGCCGCGAGGGGTGCCGCGGCCGGGTCGCGCCACAGGATCGCGGCGCATCCCTCCGGGCTGATCACCGAGTAGACGGCGTTGCTCAGTGCCAGCACCCGGTCGGCGACCGCGAGCCCGAGAGCGCCTCCGCTGCCGCCCTCCGAGACGATCACGGCGACGATCGGCACGGGCAGCCCGGACATCAGCCGCAGGTTCTCGGCGATGGCCACGGCCTGGCCGCCGCGTTCCGCCTCGACGCCCGGGTACGCGCCGCTGGTGTCGACCAGCGTGAGCACCGGGATGCCCACCTTGGCGGCCAGCCGCATCAGCCGGGCGGCCTTGCGGTAACCGGCGGGCACCGGCATGCCGAAGTTCCGCTCCCGCAGCGCCGCCGCGGTGTGTCCCTTCTGCTGGCCGATCACCATCACGGGCCGGCCGCCGAACAGACCGACTCCCGCGACCGTGGCCGGGCAGTCACCGCCGAGCCGGTCGCCGTGCAGTTCCTGGAAGTCCTCGACGAGCAGGCCGATGTAGTCCAGGGCGGTGGGGCGTTCGAGGTTCCTGGCCAGGCGGACGGCCTGCCAGGGGTCGAGGTCGGGGACCTGTTCCGGGTCGGTGAGCAGGACGGAGTCCGCAGTGTGGGGCTCCTCCTCCTGGACGTGCTCCGCGGGAGCCAGCGCGCCCAGCAGCCGGGTCAGGGTCGCGCGCAGCTCACCGCGCGGAGCGACCACGTCGACCTGGCCGTGCTCCCGCAGGAACTCCGCGCGCTGGAAGTTCTCCGGCAGCCGCTCGTTGATGGTGCGCTCGATGACGCGCGGTCCCGCGAAGCCCATGCGGGCCCCCGGCTCGGCCACGATCACATCGCAGAGCGTGGCGAACGAGGCGGCCACTCCTCCGTACACCGGATCGGTGATGACGGAGACCGTGGCGATGCCGGCCTCGTCGAGGGCGAGCAGGGCCTGGCTGGTCTTCGCCATCTGCATCAGCGAGATCAGGCCCTCCTGCATACGGGCGCCGCCGGACGCGCAGACGATGATCAGTGGCCGACGCTCGGTGAGGGCCGTCTCGGCCGTGAGCGTGATGAGTTCACCGACGCCGCCGCTGAGGCTGCCGCCCATGAAGCCGAACTCCATGGCGACGAGGGCCACCTCGACACCGCCGATACGGCCGCGGACGGCGATCGCGGCGTCGTCGAGCCCGGTGCGTTCCCGGGCCTCGGCCAGCCGCTCGTGGTAGGGCCGGGTGTCGGTGAAGCCGAGCGCGTCGTCGGCGGTGCGCGGCACGCTGAGGAGGTCGGCCGACCCCGGGTCGAGAAGTTGGTCGAGTCTCTCCCGCGCCGACAGCCGCCGGTGGTGGCCGCACTCCGGGCAGACGCCGGCCGACCGGGCCAGCCGCTTGGCGTAGACGGGGCGCCGGCAGTGGTCGCACAGCCACCAGGCGGCCACCGCGGTCGTGTCGGCGGGGGCGGTCATGAAGTCGCGGCGATCTGGCGCCTGGCCAGTTCGAGGAGCCTGCCCGGCGTGCCGACCTCGTTGACCTCTTCGTCGGTCAGCTCGACGCCGTAGACCCGTTTCAGCCTGGCCGCGGTCTCCAGGACGGCCAGCGAGTCGTATCCGAGGTCGGCGAAGAGGACGTCCGCGAACTCCCCGTCGAGATCGGCGCTCTCGCCTTCGCCCGCGCACTCGCGCAGGATGCGGGCGAGTTCGCCGAGGGTCAGCTCTGGCATGGCATTTCTCCTCTGGATTGCTGAGCGGGGCAGGGCTCAGTGGGACGCGCCCACGACCATCGCGGAGTTGAAGCCGCCGAGGCCGCGGGCGACGACCAGCACGGCGCCCATACGGAGCTCCAGCGGCCGGTCGACGATCACCTGGAGCCCGTACCGGGGCGACGGCCGGGTGTGCGCCGCCGGGGGAAGGACGCCGTCGCGCAGGGCGAGCAGCGCGGTCGCGACGTCCAGTGGTCCCGCGCCCGCGCACAGCCGGCCGGTCAGGGTCTTGGGGATGGCGACCGGGAGCTCGCGCTCGCCGAAGACCGCGGTGAGCGCGGCGGCCTCCGCCCGGTCGAGGTGCGGAATGCCGGCTGCGTCGGCGAAGACGGCATCGATGTCATCGGGTGCGGCACCGGCGTCGGCGAGGGCGAGTTCGATCGCCCCGCGCAGCGCCGACGTGTCGTCGGCGGGTGCGGTGCCCGGCTTGGGGTCGAAGGTGGCGGCGTATCCGAGGAGCCTGCCGTGGACCTGGGGAGCGTGGCGTTTGCGGGCGGCCGCCTCGTCCTCGACGACCAGGATCGCGCCGCCCTCGCCCGGGACGAAGCCGGCGGCCTCCTCGTCGAACGGGCGGTACGCGAGTGCCGGGTCCTCCGCCGCGCTCAGCTGTCCGGTCGCGGTCTGGGCGATCCAGCCCCAGGGGCACAGGGATCCGTCGACCGCGCCGGTGACCACGGCGTTCAGGTCCCGGCGCAGCAGGCGCCGGGCCTGGGCGAGGGCGTCGAGGCCGCCCGCCTCGTCGGCGACCAGCACTCCGCTGGGGCCGCGCAGGCCGTGCCGGATGGAGATCTGGCCGGTGTTGACCGCGTAGAACCAGGCGAAGGACTGGTACGCGCTGACGTACTCGGGTCCCTGGCGCCACAGGTTGTCGAGTTCCTGGTGGCCGAACTCGAAACCGCCCGCGCTGTTGGCGGTGACCACGCCCACGCCGTACTCGGGCAGTTGCCCGGTGTCCAGGCCGGCGTCACGGATGGCCTGGTCGGCGGCGACGAGGGAGAGCCGGGTGGAGTGGTCGGTCTGGGGGATCAGCCGGCTGGGCAGATGGGCGGCGGGGTCGAAGCCGCGGATCTCGCCGGCCAGGGTGGCACGGTAGCGCTCGGGGTCGAAGCGGGTGATGCGGCCGATGCCGGAGCGGCCCGCGAGGGCGGCGCTCCAGTACTCCTCGGTGCTCAGGCCGTTCGGCGCGACGACTCCGATGCCCGTGACGACGGCTGCGTTCACCGCTGCGCCCGACCGGGCCGGGTGAGCACCATCGCGCTCTGGAAGCCGCCGAATCCGCTGCCGACGCTGAGGACGACGTCGAGCCGCGCCTCCCGTGCGGCCAACGGCACATAGTCCAGGTCGCATTCCGGGTCCGGCTCGTGCAGATTGGCCGTCGGTGGAACCGCGCCGTTCTCGATGGCGAGCGCGCAGGCCGCGAGTTCGACGGAGCCGATCGCACCGAGCGAGTGGCCGATCATCGACTTGATGGAGCTGACGGGCGTACGGCGGGCGTGGTCGCCCAGCGCCTTCTTGAACGCGGCGGTCTCGTGCCGGTCGTTCTGCTTGGTGCCGGAGCCGTGCGCGTTGATGTAACTCACCTCGTCCGCCGTCACCCGGGCCTCCACGAGGGCCGTCTCGATGGCGGCGGCCATCTCCTTGCCGTCCGGGCGCAGCCCCGTCATGTGGAAGGCGTTGCACCGTGAGGCGAACCCTCCGACGCCCGCGTACACATGGGCGCCGCGGGCCCGTGCCCGCTCCCGCTCCTCCAGCACGAAGACCGCGCAGCCCTCGCCGAGCACGAAGCCGTTGCGGCTGCGGTCGAACGGGCGGGAGGCGGTGGCCGGTTCGTCGTTGCGGGGCGTGGTCGCCCTGATCGCGTCGAAACAGGCGACGGTGATGGGCGAGATGGGCGCGTCGGTGCCGCCCGCGATCATGACGTCGGCCGAGCCCTCCTCGATGAGCCGTACGGCGTGGCCGACGGCGTCGAGTCCGGAGGTACAGCCCGTGGAGACCACGGAGCACGGGCCCTGCGCGCCGACGGCCCAGGCCACCTCGGCCGCCATCGAGCTCGGCACGAAGTAGTCGTAGAGGTGCGGGACCGCGAGGTCCGGGTCGACGAGCCAGTCGCGGCCGCCGTGGCTGGCGACGACGTACTCGCGTTCCAGGCTGGTGGTGCAGCCGACGGCGCTGCCGATGGTGACGCCCGTGCGGTAACGGTCGAGCTCCCCGGTTTCGAGGCCGCTGTCGCCCACCGCTTCGCGGGTCGCCACCAGCGCGAACTGGGTGGCCCGGTCGAGCCGGCCGGCCTCCTCGGCCGTGAGGCCTTCCGCCTCCGCGTCGAAGTCGCACTCGGCGGCCACGGTCGAACGAAAGGGCGAGGCGTCGAAATGGGTGATGGTACGAGTCGCGGTGCGGCCGGAGACCAGCAGATCCCAGAACGGTTTGCTGCCGATTCCGCCCGGAGCGACCACGCCGACACCCGTTATCACTACATCTCGGGCCATTCTGTTCATCCCCCGACATCTGAAGTGGATCCGGCTTTCCCTGTCGCGCCCCGAAGCATTCGGGGCATCGCTTGAGGCGACCTCGAACGCAAGTTGAAGGGACAGGCACCGGTTCGATTCGAGTGGGCGTCAAGGCGCGCGCTAGAGCCCCTTGCGACGGTGTGCCCCGCGAGCGCCCGCTCGCCTTCCACGCGTCGGAAGGGACATCCATGGCCAGCGGCACCATCACCGTCACGGAAGCCGACTACCTCCGGATCATCATTCACGGCACGACCGCGTTCGAGCTTCTGCGGACGGGGCTGGAGTTCGACCTGTTCGAGCGGCTGGAGGCGGCCGAGGGCATGGACATCGAGGAGGTCGCGGAGGCCATCGGCGTCGAGCCGCAGCCCGCCCGCATCCTGCTCCTCGGGCTCGCCTCGCTGCGACTGCTGGACAAGAAGGACGACAAGTACGTCAACAGCGAGATGGTGCGGCGCAAGCTGCTCAGGTCGAGCCCGCGTTTCCTGGGTCCGCTGGTGGACATCCAGGCCGACATCATCAACCAGTCGCTCGTCGATTTCGCCGAGTCGATGCGGCAGAACACCAATGTGGGCCTGCGCCACATCGAGGGCCCGGGCACCACGTTGTACGAGCGCCTCACGGCCCACCCGGAACTGCAGGAGGTGTTCTACCGGAACATGGGCGACGCCTCGAAGAAGGCATTCGCGCAGATCCTCGACCGGTACGACTTCTCGGGTGTGCGCCATGTCATCGACATCGGCGGCGGTGACGGCACCAACAGCATCGAACTGGCCCGCCGCTATCCGCACTTGGAGGTGACGGTCTTCGACCAGGAGAGCGTCACGCGGATCGCGGCCCAGCGCACCGAGGACGCCGAACTGAGCAAGCGTGTGCACTTCCACCCGGGCGACCTGTTCACCGACGCGCTGCCCGAGGGCGCCGACGCGATCATGTTCTTCCACATCTTCGAGATCTGGTCGCTGGAGCGGAACACCGAGCTGCTGCGCAAGTGCTACGAGGCCCTGCCGCCCGGCGGTGTGTGCCTGGTCTACAACTTCGTCTCGAACGACGAGGGCACCGGCTCGATGAGCGGCGGCCTGGTCTCGCCGTACTTCCTCGCGCTCGCCTCCGGCGAGGGCATGACGTACGCCCCCCAGGACATGGACAAGGCCATCCGCGACGCCGGCTTCTCCCGGGTCGAGCGCTACGACGGCCTCGGGTTCAGCCACTGCCTGGCCGTCGGGCACAAGTAGGCGCACCCCGCGGGCCGACGGCGGCCCATGGGCTCACAGGAGAAGGAGAGTTCAGTGCAAGGACAAGACCTGTACGTGAGGTCTCTCGGGGTGCACCTGCCGGAGCCGGTGAGCACCGCGCAGGCCGTGGCCCAGGGCCGTCTGGAGGCCGAGGACGTCGCCGACGGCGAGCTGACGGGCGTTCGGGTCGCCGGTGACGTGCCCGCCCCGGAACTCGCGGTGCGGGCGGCCCGCCAGCTGTTCGAACGCTCCGGCACTCGGCCGTCGGACGTCGACCTGATGCTGTACGCCAGTGTGTGGCACCAGGGCCCGGACGGCTGGGGCCCGCAGTCGTATGTGCAACGCCATCTGGGGGGCGAGGCCCTCGCGGTGGAGCTCCGGCACGGCTGCACCGGGCTGTTCAGCGGACTGCAGCTCGCCTCCGGCTTCCTGCGCGGCAATCCGGGGTCGACGCAGGCGCTGCTGCTCGGCGCGGAGAACTTCGGCACTCCGCTGATCGACCGCTGGCGGGCCACCGGCGGCGGCATGCTCGTCGGCGACGGCGCGAGCGCGCTGCTGCTGGACAAGGAGCCCGGCTTCGCCAAGCTGCTGTGGGTCGACTGCATCGCCGTACCCGATCTGGAGGCGATGCACCGCAGCGGCGAGCCGATGTTCCCGCCGGGCGCCACCATCGGGCGCACGCTCGACTTCTCCGAACGCAACCAGCACTTCCTCAAGCACGAGGGCGAGCAGATGCGGCCGCTGCTGATGAAGGCCCACCAGGACCTCTACGACCGGTGGACGGCCGCGACCGGGCTCGGCGTCGAGGACGTCACCTACCTGAGCTATATGAACACCTCGCGCACCACGATCGAGAAGCGGCTGCTGCCGCTGCTCGGTCTGCCGGCGGAGCGCACCACCTGGGAGGTGGGCCGCGACATCGGGCACCTGGGGGTCAGCGACCAGCTCGTCGCGCTCGACCGGCTGCTGCTGGACGGCAGGCTCAAGCCGGGCGACCACTATCTGATGTACGGGCTGGGCCCGGGCATGACAGTGGCGGGCGCGATGTTCGAGATCACCGAGGTGCCGTCATGGACAGGGTCATGACGGCGCCCGAACCCATCGCCGTGGTGGGCATGGCGTGCCGGTTCGCCGGAGGCGTCGACTCTCCGGAGGCGTTCTGGTCGATGCTCGGCGAGGGCCGGGACGCCATCGGCGAGGTACCCGCCGACCGCTGGGAGTGGTACGGCTCCCTCGACCGGGAGAACGCGGCAGCGGTGAACGGCGTGACCCGGTACGGCGCGTTCCTCGACGACATCAAGGGGTTCGACGCCGACTTCTTCGAAGTGACCCCGCGCGAGGCCGCGTTGATGGACCCGCAGCAGCGGATCGTCCTGGAGCTGTCCTGGGAGGCGCTGGAGCACGCGGGCATCCCGCCGCGCGATCTCGCGGGCAGCGACACCGGGGTGTTCATGGGCGTCGGCTCGGACGACTACGGGCGTCGGATGCTGGAGGACCTGCCGCGCATCGAGGCCTGGACCGGTATCGGCGGCGCCTACTGCGGGGTCGCCAACCGGGTCTCGTACGTGCTCGATCTGCGCGGTCCGAGCGTCGCCGTCGACACGGCGTGCTCGTCGTCCCTGGTGTCCGTGCACCTGGCGGTGCAGAGCCTGCGGGCCGGCGAGTGCCCGGTGGCGCTGGCGGGCGGTGTGCTGGTGATGGCCTCGCCCGGACTGTCGCTGGTGCTCGACGCGGCGGGGGCGACGGCTCCCGACGGGCGGTGCAAGTCGTTCGACGCGAGCGGCGACGGATACGGCCGGGGCGAGGGCGGCGGCATCGTCGTCCTCAAACGGCTGTCGGACGCCCGGCGGGACGGCGACCGGATCCTCGCCCTGATCCGGGGCAGCGCCGTGCAGCAGGACGGAAAGACCAGCGGCATCATGGCGCCCAACGGCGAGGCGCAGGCCCATCTGATGCGCCGGGCGTACGAGAGCGCCGGTCTCGACCCGGCCACGGTCGGCTATGTCGAGGCCCACGGTACGGGCACCCGCGCGGGCGACCCGCTGGAGGCGGGGGCGATGGCCTCGGTCTTCGGTGCGGGCCGGCCGAGCGAACAGCCCTGTCTGATCGGGTCCGTGAAGCCGAACATCGGTCATCTGGAGGCGGGCGCGGGCGTCGCCGGGGTGATCAAGGCCGTTCTCGCGCTCCGGCACGCGGAGATCCCGCCCAGCCTCAACTTCGTCGAGCCCAACCCCGCGATCCCTTGGGAGACTTCGGGTCTTCGGGTGGTCACCGAGCCGACCCCCTGGCCCGGGACGGGCGGTCCCCGGCGGGCGGGGGTCTCCGGGTACGGCTACGGCGGCACGATCGCGCACGTCGTCCTGGAGCAGGCGCCGGACGCCGGGCTCCCGGACCCGGGACGGGACGACGAGTCGGCCGCGGACCGGGACACGGGGCCCGCGGTGTATCCCTTGTCGGGCGCGAGCGACGCGGCGGTACGGGAGTACGCGGGCAGGCTCGCCCAGCGGCTCGACGACGCCCCCGCAGCGACCGCCGAGGTCGGCGGCACCCTGGCCCGGCGGCGCTCCCATCTCTCGCACCGGGCCGCCGTGGTGGCCGCCGACCGGACGCAACTCGCCCACCAGCTCCGGGAGTTCGCGCAGACGGGCAGCGCGCCGGGCCTGAGCACCGGATCGGTGCTGCCGGCCGCCGGGCGCGGTCTGGTCTGGGTGTTCTCCGGGCACGGCTCGCAGTGGACCGGCATGGGGCGCGAACTCCTCGCCGACGAGCCGGTGTTCGCGGAGGTCATCGACCGGCTGGAGCCCGTCTTCCTGGAGGAGATGGGCGTGTCCCCCCGGGCGGCGCTCCTCGACGACGCCCCGCAGCCCGTCGACGTGGTGCAGCCGCTGATATTCGCCGTGCAGTCGGCGCTGAGCGCCCTCTGGCGGTCGCGGGGGCTGCGCCCCGACGCGGTCCTCGGCCACTCGGTCGGTGAGATCGCCGCCGCCGTGACCGCCGGGATGCTCACCCTGGAACAGGGCGCCCGGCTGGTGTGCCGGCGTTCGCTGCTGCTGCGCCGGGTGGCCGGGCGGGGCGCCATGGCGATGGTGGGCCTGACCGCCGAGGAGGCCGAACTCCGGCTGGGCGACCGCCGGGACGTGACCGTGGCGATCACCGCGTCGCCGGGCTCCACCGTGATCTCCGGGGACATTCCCGCGGTCGCGGAGGTCGGCGAGCGGTGGCGCGCCGACGGGATCGCGGTCCGCACGATCGACTCGGACGTGGCATTCCACAGTCCGCAGATGGATCCCCTGCTGGACGATCTCGCAGCGGCGGCGGCCGACCTCGCGCCGTCCCACGCCGTGCTCCCCGTCTACGGCACGGCCCTGGACGATCCCCGGGACACCGCACCGCGCGACGGACGCTACTGGGCGGCCAACCTCGGCGGCCGGGTCCGGTTCGCCCAGGGCGTCGCGGCGGCCGTCGAGGACGGCTATCGGCTGTTCCTCGAAGTGTCGCCGCACCCCGTGGTCGAGCACTCGGTCAACGAGACGCTGGACCACCTGGGCATCGAGAACGCCTTCGTCACGCACTCGCTGCGCCGCCGCCGTCCCGAGCGCGAGACGCTGCTGGCCAATCTGGGCCAGCTGTACTGCCATGGGGCCGCCGTGGACTGGTCGTGCTCCTGGCCCGCCACCACTCCCGCCGAACTGCCGGTCATCGCCTGGCAGCGCAAACCGTACTGGCTGGAGGAGCCGCCGCCCCGCTCGTCCGCCGCCGACCGTCACGACGTCGCCGGTCACACCTTGCTGGGCGGCCGCACCACCTTCGCCGGGACGACCCCGGCGCAGGCCTGGCGGACGTATCTCGACCGGGACAGCCGTCCCTATCCGGGCGACCATCCGGTCCGTGAGGTGGAGATCATCCCGGCCGCGGTCCTGCTCAACACCTTCCTCGGCGCCGCTGCCACCGGCGGGAGCCTGCCGGATCTCAGCGATGTGGCCCTGCGGGTACCGGTGTCGGTGTCGCAGCCGCGCGAGGTCCAGGTCGTCACGCAGGACGGCACGATCCGGCTCACCTCCCGCATCGTCGGGGAACCCGGCGACGACAAGGGCCTGATCACCCACACCACGGCGAACATCGAGCCGCACAGCGGGCTCGGCGAGGCATCACCGGTCGCCGCCCCCGACGCGCTGCCCACCGGGCATGTGGTGGACCGGCTCGCGGAACTCGGCGTCGCCGCCATGGGCTTCCCCTGGCGGATCACCGAACTCCGGTGCGGCGAGGGCACGTTGGTGGCCACGGTCCGCGCGTATCCCGAGTCGGACGAGCCGCCCGGGACCTGGGCCTCGGTCCTGGACGCCGCGCTGTCCACCGCGTCCGTGGTGTTCCCCGGCCCGCCCGTGCTGCGTATGCCGGCGCACATCAAGCGGGTCGCCCTCGAAGGACCGTGCCCGGCCCGGGCCCGGATCACCGTACGCCTCGGCGGCGAGGACGTCGTCGACGTGGAGATCCAGGACAGCGGCGGCACCCTCGTGGGCCGGCTCACCGGACTGCGGTACGGGCTGCTGGAGGGTGAGATGGGCTCCGCCGCCGGCCCTCGCAGGCTCGTCCACCGCATGCGGTGGCAACCGCTGCCGCAGCAGGACCCCGGTGCGCACCCGACCGTGGTCCTCGTCGGTGACGACCGCGACCTGGTGAAGCGGCTGAGCCGCCGGCTGGTCGCCGAATCGGTACCGCACCGGATCGCCGCGGCCCCCGAGGAACTGCGGGAGGGCGAGCTCTCGGACGACCACACGGTCGTGGTCGTGCCGGCCCCGGGCCTGCCGGACGAACCGGTCGGCAAGGCGTCGCTGCGGGCTTCCTGGCTGCTCGCGCGGACCGCGCGGCGGCTGGCCCGTGCCCCGCGCCCGCCCCGGCTGTGGTGTGTGACCCAGGGCGTACGCGAGAGCACGGCCGAAGCCTCCCTCGCCCATGGGCCGCTGTGGGGTCTGGGCCGCATCATCGCCGGTGAGCACCCGGACCTGTGGGGCGGAATCGTGGACATCGGGTCCTCGCCCCGGGACATCGCCGGGCTGGTCGACCTCCTCGGCACCGCGCACGGCGAGGACATCCTGGCCGTACGTGACGGCCGCCCCGAAATGGCGCGGCTCGCGCTGCTGGAGGGCGAGCCGGTCCGGCCGCCGATGACCTGCCGCCCGGACGGCACCTATCTGGTCACGGGCGGGCTCGGCGCCCTCGGTCTGGAGGTGGCGCACTGGCTGGCCGGGCGCGGCGCGCGCCGGATCGTACTGTCCGGGCGGCGGTCGCTGCCGCCGCGGGACCAGTGGGACGAGATCACCGATCCGCGTGTGCTGGCCCAGGTGGAGGCCGTCAGGTCCATCGAGCGGCTGGGGACCACGGTCGTCACGGTGGCGCTGGACGTCTCGGACGCGGACGCCGCGGAGAAGCTGCTCTCGCCGACCGCGCTCGGGCTGCCGCCCATCCGCGGTGTCGTGCACGCGGCCGGTGTCCTCGACGACGGTCCGCTGCGCTCCCTCGACGAGGACTCGCTGCGCATGGTGCTGCGGCCCAAGGCCGAGGGTGCCTGGGTGCTGCACGGCCTCTTCCCGCCCGGCAGCCTCGACTTCCTCGTGCTGTTCTCGTCCTGCGGCCAACTGCTCGGCCTGCCCGGGCAGTCCAGCTATGCGGCGGGCAACGCGTTCCTCGACGCGCTCGCGGCCCACCGGCGGGCCGCCGGGGACAACGGCACGGTCAGTTTCGGCTGGACGTCGTGGCGGGGCCTGGGCATGTCCACCTCGTCGGAGGTCATCGACGCCGAGCTGGCCGCGCACGGTACCGCCGATGTCACCGCGGTCGAGGCGTTCGCCTCCTGGGAGCTGGCCGAGCGCTACGGCCTCGGATACGCGGCCGTGCTGCGCACGCTCCCCCTGGAACCCGGGCAGCGGCGGCCGCCCTTGCTGAGCGAGCTGCCGTCCGACGCACCGGAGGGCCAGGACGTGGAGGAGACCGAGGCCCCCTGGGCCGGTCTCGCGGGCGACGAGCTGCGCACCTTCCTCACCTCCGAGGTGCGCCGGCAGGTCGCCGCCGAGACCCGGCTGGCCGCGTCCGAGGTGGATCCGCACCGGGCGCTGGCCGAGATGGGCCTCGACTCGGTGATGACGGTGCGCATCCGGCGCGGTCTCGAACGGCAGTTCAGGATGCCGCTGCCCGCGACGCTCTTCTGGGACCGCCCCACCGTCCACGCGGTCGCCGACCTGCTGGCACAGCGCGTCGACACCCCCGACCCCGCCCGGGAAGACGAAGGGAGCACACGGTGAAGCGCGAAGGGTTCGTGCCCTGGCCCGCTGACATGGCGCGCCGCTATACGGAGGCGGACTGCTGGCGCGGCCGGCCGCTGGGTTCGCTGATGTGGGACTGGGCCGACGCCTGGGCCGACCGGACAGCGGTCGTCGACGGCGACCACCGGCTCGGCTACGCGGAGCTGGCCGCCTCGGCGGACGCACTGGCGGAGCGGCTCGCGGGCCAGGGGCTGGCCGGCGGCGACACGGTGCTCGTCCAACTGCCCAACTGCTGGGAGTTCGTCGTCGTCACCCTGGCCTGCTTCCGGCTCGGGGTGGCTCCGGTGATGATGCTGCCGCCGCACCGCGAGTACGAACTGGCCTCGATCGGCGCCCATGTGGACGCCAAGGCCCTCATCGTGCCGGACGACTGGCGGGGCTACGACCACCAGGATCTCGCCCGCCGGGTCGCCGACAAGCTGCCCGGCACGCCCTTGATCCTGGTCGTCGGCGACGACGTACAGCCCGGCAACGTCGACGTGCGCGCGCTGCTGAGGCCGGACGCCGACACGGCCGCGCGGCGCGGGAGGCTGGACGACGCGGCTCCGGACGCCACGGACGTGGCCCTGTTCCTGCTCTCCGGCGGCACCACCGGCCTGCCGAAGGTGATCAGCCGGACACACAACGACTACGAGTACAACATCCGGCGGTCCGCGGCCGCCTGTGCCCTTAACCCGGAGACCGTGTACCTCACGGTCCTGCCCGCCGGGCACAACTACCCTCTCGCCAGCCCCGGGATCCTCGGCACCCTCTCGGTCGGCGGCCGTGTGGTGCTGCTGCCCTCACCGCGGCCCGAGGCGGTGTTCGAGGCGATCGAGCGGGACGGCGTCACCACCACGTCGGCGGTCCCGGCGGTGGCACTCAAGTGGACGGAGGCCGCGGCCACATGCGGGCGCGACCTGTCGAGTCTGCGCCATGTGCACATCGGCGGATCGGTGCTCTCACCAGAACTGGCCGCCCGCATCGGGCCCGCCCTGGGCTGCCGGATCCAGCAGGTGTACGGGATGGCCGAGGGCCTCATCTGCTACACCGACCCGGACGCGCCGGACGAGGTCGCGCACGGCACCCAGGGCGCCCCGATCAGCCCGTACGACGAACTGCTCGTCGTCGACGCGGACGGCACGCCCGTACGCCCCGGGGCGATCGGCGAGTTGCTCACCCGGGGCCCCTACACCCCGCGCGGCTACTACGGCGTGCCCGACCAGAACGTCCTCTCGTTCACTCCCGACGGCTGGTACCGCACCGGCGATCAGGTACGGATCACCCCGCAGGGCCATGTGGTGGTCTGCGGCCGGGTCAAGGACCTGATCAACCGGGGCGGCGAGAAGATCGCGGCCGGCGAGATCGAGACCCTGGTGCAGGAGATGCCGCAGGTCGCCGAGGTGGCCGCGGTGCCGGCCCCGGATCCCGAAGTCGGCGAACGGGTCTGTCTGTTCGTCCGCCTCCACGAGGGCCGCACGCTCGCCCTGGAGGACGTGGCCGCGGCGCTCACCGCACGCGGCCTCGCCGCCTTCAAGATCCCCGAGCGTCTGGAGGTCCTGCCCGACCTGCCGCACACACCCGTCGGCAAGCCCGACAAGAAGGTGCTGCGGGACCTGCTCGTCACCACGACGGTGAGGTGACCCATGACCGTTGACCGCATCCTCACCCCGGACGGGCCCGGCCCGTCCGCACGCTTCACCGAGTCGGGATCGGCCGCGGAGGACCGCGCGTCGGTCAAGGCCGCGCTCGCATGGCTGACCGCGCGCAGGGACGCGCACACCTTCGAGGTCGTCCAGGTCCCCTTCGCGGAGCTCCAGGAGTGGTCCTTCCAGGCGGACACCGGCAATCTCGGCCACCGCAGCGGCCGGTTCTTCACGGTCGAGGGCCATCGGGTGCACACCGACTACGGAAAGGTGCCGCGCTGGGACCAGCCCATCATCAACCAGCCCGAGATCGGCATGCTCGGCTTCCTCGTCAAAGAGATCGACGGCGTGCTGCACTGTCTGATGCAGGCCAAGATGGAGCCCGGCAACATCAACGTCGTCCAGCTGTCGCCGACCGTGCAGGCCACCCGGAGCAACCAGAAGCGGGTGCACCGCGGTTCGAGTGTGCGGTATCTGGAGTACTTCACCGATCCCGGGCGGGCGGACGTGCTCGTCGACGTCCTCCAGTCCGAGCAGGGGTCCTGGTTCCTCGGCAAGCGCAACCGCAACATCGTGGTCGAGACGACCGAGGACGTCCCGCCGCACCCCGACTACCGCTGGATGACGATCGGCGACATCCAGGAACTCCTGCGGCTGGACAACATGGTGAACATGGACGCCAGGACCGTGTTGTCCTGCGTGCCGTTCGCCCGCCCGACGGGGGCCCCGCCGCCGGGTCCGCACGGGGAGTTCCACGCGGGCCTGCGCCGCTCGATGGCGCCGGAGGAGGGGTCCTTGCACCCCACACGGTCGGTGCTGAGCTGGTTCACGGACACCACGGCCCGCCACGAACTGCGCACCGAACGCCTTCCGTTGAACCGGGTCGAGGGCTGGCACCGCACCGCGGACACGATCAGCCACGCCGAGGGACGGCACTTCTCGATCATCGGCGCCCGGGTGACGGCCGGCAGCCGCGAGGTGCTCAGCTGGACGCAGCCGCTGCTGGCCCCGCACGGCGTCGGCCTGGCGGCGCTGCTGGTGCGGAACATCGGCGGAGTGGTCCACGTCCTGCTGCACGCCCGTCCCGAGGCCGGCTTCCCGCACGGCATCGAACTGGCCCCCAGCGTTCAGTGCACGCCGGACAACTACCGGGGCCTGCCGGACGACCACCGCCCGCGCTTCCTGGACTACGTCACCGGCGTCCCCCGGGAGCGGGTGCGTTTCGACGCGGTGCAGTCCGAGGAGGGCGGCCGCTTCCACCACGCCGAGTGCCGCTACACGGTGATCGAGGTCGAGGAGGACTTCCCCGTCGAAGAACCCGAGGGATACCGGTGGCTGACGCTGCATCAGGTGACGGGGCTGCTCCGGCACAGTCACTACCTCAACGTCCAGGCGCGCAGTCTCGTCGCATGTCTGCACAGCCTGTGGTGACCGGGCGCGTGGCACCGCTGCGGATCGGGGTCCTCGGGTGCGGCGGCATCGCCATGCGCCGCATGCTGCCCGCGATGGCACGGACCCCGGCGGTCCGCATCGCCGCGGTCGCGAGCCGGGACCGGGCGCGCGCCCAGACGGCGGCGGCGCGGTTCGGCGCGGATCCGGTGCACGGCTACGAACGGCTCCTGGAGCGCGACGACATCGCCGCGGTGTACGTTCCACTGCCCCCCGCGCTGCACGCGCCGTGGACGGCGCGGGCGCTGAAGGCCGGCAAGCACGCGCTGGTCGAGAAGCCGATGGTCACCGCGGCACAGGAGGCGCGGGACCTCGCGGGCCTCGCCGAGGAGGGCCGGCTGGTGCTGATGGAGAGCTTCATGTTCCTCCACCACTCCCAGCACGCCACCGTCACCGCTCTTCTGGAGCGCGGTGAGATCGGCGAACTGCGCGGGATGACCGCCGAGTTCGGGTTCCCGCCACTGCCCGCCCAGGACATCCGCCACCGTCCGGAACTGGGCGGAGGCGCGCTGCTCGACGCGGGCGTCTATACGCTGCGGGTCACCCAACTCCTGCTGGGCGGCGCGCTGTCGGTGGCCGGCGCGACACTTGCGGCCGACGCCGCGACCGGGGTCGACGTCGGCGGCGACGCGCTGCTGCGCGGCGACAGCGGGGTCACCTCTCATGTCTCCTTCGGCTTCCGTCATTCCTACCGGTCGGCGTACACCCTGTGGGGCAGCGCCGGGCGGATCGTTCTCGACCGGGCCTTCACACCGCCCCCGGAACACCGTCCGGTGCTGCGGGTCGAACGGCAGGACCGCGTCGAGGAGTTGACACTGCCGGCCGATGACCAGTTCGCCAACATCGCCGCCCGGTTCGCGGCCCTGGTCCGCGGCGACGGGGATCCAACGACGCAGCGCGTGGCGGCCGTACGGCAGGCGGAGCTGGTCGATGCCGTACGCACGGCGGCCGTACGGCAGGCGGAGACGGTCGACGCCGCCCGCGCGGCCACCCGCCCTCGTCCGGGAAGTCCGCCATGACCACCGCGTCCACCGGCGTCGACCGGACCGTGCTGCGCGACATGCTGTCCCGGTGGCCCAGCGGGGTCGCCGTCGTGACCACGGTGGACAGGGCCGGGGCACGGCGCGGGTTCACCGCGACGGCCTTCTCCTCGCTGTCCATGGACCCGCCCATGGTGCTGGTCTGTCTGGACCGCGCGGCCGACTGCCACCCGGCTTTCGCATCGGCCGAGGTGATGGCCGTGCATCTGCTGAACGAGGACCAGGCGCACCTGGCGCAGCGGTTCGCCACCAAGAACATCGACAAGTACGACGGCCTGCCGGCCTCCGAGGGCCTGGGCGGAGTGCCGCTGCTGGACGGCGTGCTGGCCCGGGTCGAGTGCGCGCTGGAGCGCCGGATCGACGCCGGTGACCATGTGATCCTGATCGGCCTGGTGCGCCGCTGCGAGGTCTTCGCGGGCGCGCCACTGGTCTATTTCGCCCGGGCGTTCCACGGCCTGCGGACCGCGACCCATCACAGAGAGGCGGACACCCCATGACGAACGCGATGCCGGGCACTCCCCCGGCGGACACCGGTCTCGCGGCGGCCGCGGGCAAGGTGGCCGAGCTGGCCGCCGAGTCCGCGGCCGCCGCCGACTCCGCGAACCGGCTCTCGCCGCCTGTCGCGGAGGCGTTGGTGAGCGCCGGATTCGCGCGCCATCTGGTGGGCCCGCAATGGGGCGGCACGGCCGCCGCTCCGGGCGCGATGCGGGATCTCGCGCGGGCGCTCGCCGTGGTGGGCGCCGGCTGCATGTCGGCCGCGTGGTGCGGCGGGGTGCTCGCGGCCGTGGGGCGCATGTGCTCGCACCTGCCCGAGGAGGGGCAGCGGGAACTGTGGGGCGACGGCCCGGACGTACCGCTCGCGGGGTCCCTGGCCCCTTCGGGAACCGTCCGCGAAGTGCCGGGCGGCTGGCGGCTCAGCGGCACATGGGACTTCGCCAGCGGGGTGGACTACGCGCAGTGGACGATGGTGGGCGGCCTGGTCCGTGGTACGGAAGGCCCGCCCGTACTGCGCCACTTCGTGCTGCCCAGCAGCGACTACCGGGTGCTCGACACCTGGCTCAACGTGGGGCTGCGCGGCACCGGCAGCAACAGTGTCGTCCTCGACGACGTCTTCGTGCCCGCGCACCGCAGTTTCGAGCACCGCTCGGTGCTCATGGGCGACCCGGACCCCGCGGCCCCGCGCCTGCACCGCGTTCCGCTCAAGTTGATCAACGGTCTGTTCTTCGTCGCCCCCGGGATCGGTGCCGTCGAGGGGGCGCTCGGCGCGTGGACGGAGTGGACGGCGAACCGTGTCGAGATCACCGGCGCAAGGACCAGCTCCCGGCCCGGCGTCCGCCTGACGCTGGCCCGAGCGGCGGCCGGGCTGGACGCGGCCCGGCTGATCGTCGACCGCGCGGCCGCGGAGGCCGACGACGCCGAGGTCACCCCCGCGCTGACACTGCGCGCCACCCGCGACTACTCGACCGCGGTCGACCTGCTTCTCGACTCCGTGAACGGGCTGCTCAGGATGAGCGGCGCCCGGGGCCAGGCCCAGTCCAGCCCGGTCCAGCGCGTGTGGCGGGATGTGCACTGCATGGCGGGGCACGCCGCGCTGCAGCCGGACGTGAACGCCGACGGGTGGGCGAAGCACGCGCTCGGCGAGGAGTGACGCGCGCCTGCGCGCACAAGGGAGGGGGCGGCCCGCGGCCGCCCCCTTCTTTCCGTACGCCCCGCCGGGACTTGTCCATTTTTCCGTACGCCCCGCCGGGATTCCTCCGTACGCCTCGTCAGGACGCGGCCACGAACTCCCGTATCGACGCGACCATGTAGTCGACCATCTCCGGGGTGATGCCGGGATACACACCGATCCAGAACGTCGCCTCGGTGGTGACATCGCTGTTGGTCAGCTCCCCGACCACCCGGAAGTTCCGCCCCTCATAGGCGGGATGGCGGGTGAGGTTGCCCGCGAAGAGCCTGCGGGTCCTGATCTTCCGGTCCTCCAGGAAGGTCACCAGGGCGCTGCGGGTGAACGCCGCGTCGGGCAGCACGGTGAGGACGAAACCGAACCAGCTGGGGTCGCTGCCGGGCGTCGCCTCGGGCAGCAGCAGGCCGGGAACACCGTGCAGCCCCTCGCGCAGCCGCTGCCAGTTGCGCCGCCGTGCCGCGCCGAACTCCTCCAGCCGGCGCAGCTGGCTCAGGCCTAGCGCCGCCTGTACGTCGGTGCTCTTGAGGTTGTAACCGACGTGCGAGAACACGTACTTGTGGTCGTATCCCCGCGGCAGCGTGCCGAAGCTGTAGTCGAAGCGGCGCAGACAGCGGTTGTCCTCGCCGGGTTCGCACCAGCAGTCGCGCCCCCAGTCCCGCATCGACTCGACGATCCGCGCGAGTGCCAGGTTTCCGGTCAGCACGCAGCCGCCCTCACCCATCGTGAGGTGGTGGGCGGGATAGAAACTGACCGTGGACAGGTCGCCGAAGGTGCCGGTGAGGCGTCCCTGGTAGTACGAGCCGACCGCGTCGCAGTTGTCCTCGACGAGGAACAGGTCGTGCCGGGAGGCGAGTTCGGCGATCTCGGCCACCGGGAAGGGGTTGCCGAGCGCGTGCGCGATCATGATGGCCCGGGTGCGCGGCCCGATCGCCTCCTCGATCCGCTCCAGCGTCGTGTTGTACGTGCCCAGTTCGATGTCGACGAAGACCGGGACCAGGCCGTTCTGCAGTACCGGGTTCACGGTCGTCGGGAAGCCCGTGGCCACCGTGATCACCTCGTCGCCGGGCACCAGGCGGGCGTCCTCCAGCTGCGGCGAGGTGAGGGCGCTGAGCGCGAGGAGGTTGGCCGAGGAACCGGAGTTGGTCAGATGCGCCTTGCGTACCTTCATGGCGCGGGCGAACCGGCTCTCGAAGGTCCGGGCTCGCGACCCGGCGGCGATCGTCATCTCCAGAGCCGCTTCGACGAAGGCGACCCGGTCCTCCTCGTCGAGCACCGCGCCCGAGGTGAGGATCGCCGTCTCGCCGGGGACGAAGCTGTCCTCGGTCTGCTCCTGGTGGAATTTACGGGTCAGTTCCAGCAGTGCGCTGCGTATGTCCATCGGCTCAGTCAGGCCCTTCCTCGGCGTTGGTGATGGCCTCGCTCCACATCGCCCGGACCGTCGAGGCCAGGCTGTGCCGGGGGCGCCAGCCGAGCAGCCGCTCGGCAAGCCCGGTGTGCACGGCGAGCCAGTCGACCCCGGCGCTGCGCCCGGTGGCGGCGCCCTCCTCGACGACCGTCGCGGGCACTCCGCTCGCGGAGACGAGCAGGTCCACCAGCCGGCGGACGCTCACGGCCGTGCCACTGCCGATGTTCACCGTCCGTCCGACCGCGGGGAGGGTCGCGGCGGCGGCCACGGCGGCGGCGAGGTCACGGCAGTCCACGAAGTCGCGTTCGGCGGTGAGCGGCGCGAGCCTGATCACCGCGGGCTCGCCGCGCTCGGCCGCGTCGCGGAGCTGAGCCGCGACCCGGCCCAGCAGACTGGAGCGCGGCAGTCCGGGGCCCGCGCAGCTCGTCGCACGGAGCACCACCCCGTCCAGCAGGCCCGCCCGTGTGGCGTCGAGGACGATCCGGCTGCCCTTGAGCTTGCTCCTGCCGTACGAGGTCGCCGGGTTCTCCGGCGCCTCCTCGGTGAGGTGCCGTCCCGGCGCGGGCAGCTCGTACTCGAAGACCGAGCCGAGCTGCACCACGCGCACCCGGTGCGGCACCTTCGCCACCGCGTCGCGCAGCCGCTCCACGAGCTCGACGTTGGAGGTGTCCAGGGCCCGCTCGTCGTAGTCCCAGACCGCTCCGGCGGCGTTCACCACGACCGTCGCGCGGTGCTCGACAAGTATGTCGGCCAGGGCGGCCGGCGCTCCCCCGACGAGGTCGATCCGAGCCGAGGGAACACCCGGCGCGGGGCGGCGGGCGGCGGACAGGACGCGGGCACCACGGGCGGTGAGGGCGGCGCAGATGTGCCGCCCGAGGAAGCCGCTGCCGCCGACGACGACGGCGTGCACGGCGTCGGGCGCGGTCACGACGCCGCGAGCCGCGCCGCCAGGGCGCTCGGGGACGGCAGCGCCGCCGTCTCCGAGCGCACCCGCCCGGCGGCCTCCCGGTAGGAGTCGGGTGCCGCCAGCATGTCGGTGGCCGTCTTCAGCAGCAGCTCGGTGCTGTCGAGCCGGTCGAGCATCGTGCCCGCGCCGACGCGTGCGACGCTGTGCCCGATCTCGGTGCAGATCGGGGACGGCGGCACGACGAGCTGCGGTACGCCCAGGACCACCGCGGTGAGCGCCGTGCCCGCGCCGCCGTGGTGGACGACGAGGTCGCAGGTCGGCAGCAGCGTGCGGAACGGAACTCCGCGCGCGACGCGCACCTGGTCGGGCAGCCCTTCCTCCGCGAGGGGACCGCTCGGCGCCAGCACGATCTCGGCGTCGCTGACGGCGGCCAGCGATTCCAGTGTCAGGGTGAGCACGTCCGGGCCACCGGGGTCGCGATAGCGCGCTCCGGCGACTCCGGCGGTCACGCACACCCGTCGCGGCCGGTCGCGTCCGGCGAGCCAACCGGGCTGCCCGCCCGAGCCGTTGTACGGCACGCACCGCATCGGCAGCCGCCGTACGGGCGGTCCGTCCGGGGGCCGCAGGGAGGGCGGGCACGGGTCGATCCAGCCGGCCGGCTCGGTGACATCGGCGGCGTACCGCTCGAAGAGGCCGAGGTAGGCGGGCAGTGGCTCGGTGTCCGCGTCGCCGGTCGGGGGGTGCAGGGTGCTGCCGATCTCCCAGCCGTGGCCGACCGCGGGCACCCCGAGCACGGCGGCGAGCACCGGCCCGGCCATGGCGAGCACGTCGTGGACGACCAGGTCGGGCCGCCACCAGCGGCCGAAGTCGATCAGGTCGTCCAGTATCAGGCCGGCGACGGCGCACTGCTTCTCGTACAGCGCGCGGATCACCCGGCGCTGACCGGCGTCCAGCAGGTCGAGGTGGGCGGACCAGCCATGGGGCCAGCGGGCCGGGCGGCCCCAGGCCGCGAGCTCGGGAGGCTTGGGCAGCGCGGCGATCGCGGCCTGGTCGCCGACGCCGACGGCGCACAGTCCCGCCTGGGTGATGGCGTCCTGGCAGGCCGGCGGGCCCGCGACCCGCACCTCGTGCCCGGCGGCCTGGAACGCCCACGCCAGCGGGACCATCGGGAACAAGTGCCCCGGTGCCGCCCAGGTCGTGAACAGCACGCGCATACGCCCTCACCTCGCCCGGAGCATGCGGCGCCCGGTCGGCGCCTGATGTCCTGGCCAGCTTCGTCGGCGGGGCTCAAGCGGGGCTGGAACGTCGATCCAGGACGGGCGCCCACACTCGGCCCGGATGCGTATCAGCGTCATGTCAGCGACATGGAAGTGGCTGTTCCTAGCATCCAAGCGACCCCGTCCGAACCGGGCAGTCCGGTTCGGGAGGAGAGAAGAGGGGAATCCTGTGACATCCGCGATCCAGGCCCACGGCCTGGCCAAACGCTTCGGTGAGACGGCCGCGCTCACCTCCGTCGACCTGGAGGTCGAGGCGGGCACCGTGCTCGGGCTGCTCGGGCCCAACGGCGCGGGCAAAACCACGGCTGTCCGTATCCTCGCCACGCTGCTGCGGCCCGATGCCGGGCAGGCCTTCATCCATGGCCACGACGTGGCCAAGTCCCCGGACCGGGTCCGCGAGATCATCGGCCTCACCGGCCAGTTCGCGGCCGTCGACGACAGTCTCACCGGCGTCGAGAACCTGCTCTTCCTGGCCCGGCTGCTGGGCAAGTCCCGCGCCGATTCGCGCAGTACGGCGCTGAATCTGCTCGGCCGGTTCGGTCTGTCCGACGCGGCCGACCGCACCGCCAAGACCTACTCCGGCGGTATGCGCAGGCGGCTGGACCTGGCCGCCTGCCTGGTGGGCGAGCCCCAGGTGATCTTCCTGGACGAACCGACCACGGGTCTGGACCCCAACGCCCGCGACCAGTTGTGGGAGATCATCCGCGGCGAGGTGCGGCGCGGTGTGACGGTGCTGCTGACCACGCAGTACCTGGAGGAAGCAGATCAGCTGGCCAACGACATCGTGGTCGTCAACCAGGGCTCCGTCGTGGCTCAAGGAACCCCTGAAACGCTGAAGCGCGAGGTCGGCCGGCCCACGCTGCAGGTGCGTCCGGTGGACGCCGCGCAGGTGGAGCGAGTGGCGGCGCTGGTGACCGAGGTGATCGGCGAGCACACCCATGACGGCCGGGTGGTCAAGGCGCGCGTGCAGGACACCGCGGCGCTGTCCGCGGTCGTACGCCGTCTCGACGACGCCGGGATCGAGGTCGCCGAACTCTCCGTCCGGGAACCGAGCCTCGACGAGGTCTTCAAGCAGCTGACAGTGACAGGAGCAGCGGTATGACGGCCATCGCCACCACCGATCAGGCGCCGCCCGTGCGGCGCCGTGGCCCCGGCACCGCCGTGCGGCAGAGCGCGACCGTCGCCTGGCGGCAACTCGTGCAGATCAAGCACAGCCCGGAGACGCTGGTGGAGGTCGGCATCCAGCCCGTGATCTTCGTCTTCCTCTTCGCCTTCGTCCTGGCCGGCCAGATGGCCGGCTCGCGCCACGCCTATCTGCAGTTCGTTGTCCCCGGGCTGATCGTGCAGAGCACCGTCCTGGTCACCGCGCGGACGGCGATCGGGATGAACACCGATGTCACCAAAGGCCTCTTCGACCGGTTCCGCAGCCTGCCGATCTCCCGTACGGCACCGCTGATCGGCCGGATCCTGGCGGACTACGTGATGCTGGTGTGGTCGGTGGTCCTGCTGCTGGCCTTCGGGATGCTGCTGAGCTTCCGCATCGAGACCAACTGGGGTCAGCTGATCCCGATGTTCCTCCTTCTCCTGGCGTTCTCGTTCGCGCTGTCCTGGGCCTCCGTGCTCGCCGGACTGCTCGCCAAGGACCCCGAGAGCGTGCAGGCACTGGCCTTCGGCCTCATGTTGCCGTTGACGTTCATCAGCGACGCCTTCGTCCGGGTGGACACCATGCCGGGGTGGTTGCAGGCGGTCGTCAAACTCAACCCGGTGTCCATGCTGGCCGATTCGATCCGCGGTCTGCTGGTCGGAGGTCCGGTGGGTGAACCCGTGACGAAGACGCTGATCGCCTCGGCCGTCCTCCTCGTGGTCTTCGCCCCGCTGGCTCTGCGCGCCTACCACCGCGAGCGGTAAGGGAGTTCACGCATGAGGGTGCTGATCGTCGCACTGGTACCGAGCCATCTGCTGTCGATGGTCCCGGTCGCCTGGGCGCTGCGGGCGGCCGGGCACGAGGTCCTGGTCGCCGGTGGTGCTCCGGTGGTGGAGCGCGCCGCGGCCGCCGGGCTGTCGGGGGCCGTGGTGAGCGAGCCGCCGGGCAAGCGGGTGCGGCGGTCGGCGGCGCCCTCCGGGCTGCCGGGTGCCGGTCCGGACTGGACGCTGCTGCGGGAGCGCTGGCGGCAGCGGGTCGACGGTGTGCTGGACGAGCATCTGGACGTCGCACGTCAATGGCGGCCCCATCTGGTGCTGGTGGATCCGATCGAGTTCAGCGGTCTGATCGTGGCGGCGGCGCTGCGCGTCCCGGCCGTCGTGCACCGCTGGGGGCCGGACCGCATCAGCTCCCAGTCCATTCCGCGGGCCGTCGAGGCGCTCGCGGAGGTGGCGGCGGGGCGCGGCATCGACGACGGTCCGGCGCTGCCCTCGATGGTGCTCGACCCGTGCCCGCCGACGCTGCAGTGCCCGGAGGCCTCGGCCTCCCAGCCGGTGCGGTTCGTGCCCTTCAACGGGGCGGGTTCACCGCCCCGTTGGGCCCCCCGGCCGCGCACGGGCCGCCGCCTGTGCGTCAGCTTCGGCGGCGAGACACCGATGCTGTCCCAGCCCGCGGTCTGGGACGCCCTGGTCCGTGAACTGGCCGCCGTCCGCGACCTGGAGTCGGTCGTCACAGCCGTCCCGCGGGATGCGGGCGCCCTGCCCGCGTCCGTGCGGGCACCGGGACCGGTCCCGCTGGACCTGTTCCTGGGCGGCTGCGACGCGCTGCTGCACCACGGCGGCGCCGGAACCGCCCTGACGGGCCTCGCGTTGGGCGTACCGCAGCTGATCCTCGCCCAGCCCAACCCGTCATGGGCGGCTGTCGGGGAGCGGGTCGCGGCGCGCGGCGCCGGAGTCGTACTCGACCTGGACTCGGCCCTGCGTGAGGACGCCGAAAACGGGCTGGGGGCGACGCTGGAGGCGTTGCTCTCCACTCCCGGGCATCGCTCAGCCGCCGAGTCGCTGGCCGACGAGATCCGCCGGCTCCCGGCGCCGAGCGCGGTGGTACCGCTGCTCGCGGAGCTGGCGGCGGCACCGGTCGGCCGCTGAAGCGTGTCGCGGAAGGCCGTGAACACGCGTCAGGCACCACGGCCGACCCGCCGGCCCCGCCCCGCCGTTCACCGGGCCGGCGGCGCCAGTCGGCCGGTGAGGCCCGCGACCAGGGGCTCGATCTCCTCGAGGCTCACCGGTCGCGCGGCCCCGTACCGGTCGTCGCCCAGGGCCAGCCTGGTCGCCCGGGCGACCCGGTGGACGTCGGGGTCCGCGTCGAGTTGCTGGCCGCGCACGTCCGCGGCTGTGTGCAGGAGGACCGCGGCGTGCTTGGGTTCGGCCTGGGCGAGGGCGATGTCCGCGGCCAGCACGAGCACGCGGGCCACCAGCTGGGCCTCGTCGACCTGCCGGGCGAGGCGCAGTGCTGTCGTACAGGCCTCCACCGCCGTGGGAAGGCGGCCTTCGGCGACGGCCAGGTGGCCCTGGCTGGTGAGGACGGCCGGGCGATATCCGATACCCGGCCCATGTGCCATGACCTCGGCGAGGGCTTGTTCGAGCAGTCGGCGGGCCTCGGCGGGCCGGCCCCCGGTACGGCACAGGTCGCCCAGCGCGTGGTGGGCGACGCCGAGAACCTCGCCGAGGCCGAGCCGAGCCGCCTCCGCCGCGGCCTCGCGCAGACCGGCCTCGGCCGTCTCGGAGTGGCCCGCCCTGGCCTGTTCGACCGCCAGGCGGACCATGAGCATCGGCCGGTCCTCGGCGACCCCCAGCTCCGTCACCGCGCGCAGCGCCTCCTCCAGCGCGCTCATCGCGCCCACATGGTCTCCCCGGGCGCTCTCGGACTCGGCGAGCGCGGAGAGCGTGTAGGTCAGCCCGAGGCGCTCACCGAGGGTGCGGAACCCGTCGAGTGCGGCGAGGAGTTCGTCCCGTGCCGCGTGCGGCTGCCCGGCGTTGGCGAGCATGCGGGCGCCGAGCATCCGGGCGAAGGCGCCGATCCACGGGTCGCGGTGGCCGCTGAGCCCGCGCAGTTGTTCGCTGACCAGTTCCGGGGAACCGGAGGCGAGTGAGCCCAGGATTCCGGCCGCCACCAGAGCGGGGTGGTCGGCCTCCTTCAGTTCCTGGATCAGCGCCAGCGCCTCGAACAGGTAGCGGACGCCGTCCTCCTGGCCGAGCAGTGCCCCGTGGTGGAGTCCCCCGACGGCGCAGACGATCGCCCGCTCCACGGGCCGGGTCTCGCACCGCAGGTCGAGCGCGCGGCGCGTCCACTCCATGGCCTCGGCGCGGCGTCCGCTCAGCAGCCAGAACCACTCCAGCGAGGCGACCAGGCGCAGCGGCAGCTCCGGCGGTGCGGCGTCCAGGGACCAGCGCAGGGCCGCGTGGAAGTCGTCCAACAGCGCGGTCAGGGTGGCGAGTTCGGTGGCCTGAGCGATGCGGCGCAGTCCCGGCTCGGCGGCCTCGGCGATCGACAGCAGCGTGGTGGCGTGGCGCAGCCGCAGCACGTCCTCGTCGCCTGCCGCGGCGAGCCGCTCGGCGGCGTAGAGGCGTACGGTCTCGGGCATCCGGTAGCCGATCCGCCCGCCCGTCTCCTCCGTCTGCACGACGGACTTGGCGACGAGGGAGGAGAGCAGCATGTCGAGGTCGGCGGTGTCGAGTCCCTCTCCGGCGCAGACCCGCTCGATCAGCGGGAGGTCGACGCGGCCCGCGAAGACGGCGAGCCTGCGGGCCAGGGCGCGCTCGGCGTCGTCCAGCAGCTCCCAGCTCCAGTCCATCACCGCCCGCAGCGTGCGCCGACGCCCGTCGGCGGGGTGCCCCTCGGCCCCCAGGAGCCGGAACCGGTCGTCGAGCCGGTCGCGGATCTGTTCGACGGAGAGGGACAGCAGCCGGGCGGCGGCGAGTTCCAGGGCCAGGGGCAGCCCGTCGAGGGCTCGGCAGATCGCGACCACCGGTTCCACGGTGCGCTCGTCGAGCACGAAGGCGGGGCGTACGGCGATGGCGCGGTCGACGAAGAGTCGCACGGCGGGAGAGCCGGGGGCGTCGCCGGGCCCTTGGGGCAGTGCGAGACCCGAGAGGGGGTGCAGTCGCTCGCCGCTCACGCCGAGCGGCTGCCGGCTGGCCGCGAGGACCCGCAGGTCGGGGCAGTGGGCGAGCAGGGCAGCGGCGGTCTCGGCGACCGCGCCCACGAGGTGTTCGCAGTTGTCGAGGACGAGCAGGGCGCGTTCCCCGGCCAGCAGACTCGTCAGCCGGCGCAGCACCGCGCCGTACGCCGTTTCGAATCCCGGCGTGGACAGCAGTCCGCCCTCTCCCGCGCCGAGGGCGTCCAGGATGGTGCGCGGCACGTTCGCCGGATCGCTGACGGAGCCGAGTTCGACCAGCCGGGCACGGTGGGTTCCGCGCTCGTCGACCCGGCGGGCGGACTCGACGGCCACCCGGGTCTTGCCGACCCCGCCGGGGCCGACCACGGTGACCAGCCGGGCGCGGTCCAGGAGCTCCCGCACCCGCTCGACATCCGTCTCCCTGCCGACGAGTTCGGTGAGCGGGACGGGCAGCCTCGGTTCCCCGGCGGGCCGTTGGGGCGGCGGCTGGGCCCCTTCGCCGCGCAGGACGTCCAGGTACGCCTGATGGAGTTCGGCGGAGGGGTCGATGCCGTACGCCTCGGCGAGCTGGGTCCTCGCCTCCTCGTAGACGGTCAGGGCCTCGGTCTGCCGGCCGGCGGTCTGCAGGGCGCGCATCAGCTGGACGCGCAGCTTCTCCCGGAACGGGTCCTGAGAGACCAGGCCCGCCAGTTCGGCGACGAGGCCGGCGCCTCCGCCCTCGGCGAGGTCGGCGTCGATCCGGTCCTCGCGCGCTCGTCGCCTGAGCTCTTCGAGCCGCGTCGCATGGGCGCGGACGATCCGGGTGGGGGTCAGCCCGGCCAGCGCCGGACCGCGCCACAGCGTCAGGGCGTCACGCAGCAGGGCCGCGCGCCGCCGGTGGTCGCCGCGCGCGGCGCCGACGGACGAGACGAGCGACTCGAAGCGCAGCGCGTCGACGTCGTCCCGCCCTACGAGGAGCCGGTAGCCGGTGGGGCTCGACTCGATGGCGAGCCCGGGCAGGGCCCGCCGGAGCCGGGAGATCAAGGCCTGGAGCGCGTTGTCCGGGGCGGACGGCAGGGTGTCGTCCCAGAGCGCTTCGAGGAGGTCGGAGCGCGCCACCTCCCGGCCGGCGGCCAGCGCGAGGATCGCGACCAGCGTCTGCAGCCGGGCGCCGCGCACCTCGGCGCTTCCGCCGTCCGCCGTGCGTACGCGCAGCGGTCCGAGGACACGGATGGCGGTACCAGCTGGCATGCCCTCATTGTGCCGCAGCGGCCGCGCGCGCACCCCAACCGTTGATCAAATATCGGGGTAAAGGGCGCTAGACGACGCTGAGTTCGGGCAGCGGGAAGACCAGTTTGCCGCCGCTCTCCCGGTAGGCCTGCTCCCGCTCGACGAAGCCGTCCCGGTAGATCCAGGGCAGCACGAGCAGTTGGTCGGGGCGGCGCGACTTGGCCTCGGCCTCGGTGACGATGGGGATACCCGTGCCGGGGGTGAAGCAGCCGTCCTTGTCTTTGTTGACCTCGCCGATGCACGGCAGGTCCCGTTCGGTGATCCCGCAGTACTGCAGGATCACGTTGCCCTTGGTGGAAGCCCCGTATCCGAGGGTCAGCCTGCCCGCCGCGCGGGAGGAGTCGAGGAAGTCGCGCAGCCCGTCGCGGTATTCCACCGCCCTGTGCGCGAACGCCTCGAACGGAGCCATGGTGTCCAGTCCGAGCGCGGCCTCGCGGGCGCGGATGGCGGCGATCCCGGCCTCGTCGACGCGGTGCCGGCCGGGGTTCTTGGCCAGGACGACGCAGAGGCTGCCGCCGTACACCTCGTTCAGCTCGGCGCGGATGACGGTCAGTCCGGTGCGCTCGGCCATCCACTCGATCTGGCGCAGGGCGTAGTACTCGAGGTGTTCGTGGCACACGACGTCGTACGCGGTGGCTTCGAGCATGGCCGGCATGTAGCTCTGTTCCAGCAGCCACACTCCGTCGTCGGCGAGGACGTCGTGGACGTCCCGCATGAAGTCGAGGGGGCGCGGCAGGTCGTAGAACATGGCGATGGAGGTGACGACCTTGGCCTTGCGGCTGCCGAAGTGGCCGGCGAAGGCCTCCCTGGAAAAGAACTCGGGGATCAGCGTGACATGGTCGGGGTAGTACTCGCGGAAGTTCTCGCCCGTCGGGTCGATGCCGACCAGGGTGGGACCGTCCGCCGGGTAGGCGCGCAGCAGGGTGGAGTCGTTGCTGCCGATGTCGAGGACGAGGTCGCCGCGGCCGAGGCCGGCGAGTTCGGTGAGCAGGGCGGCCTTGCTCCCGAGGTGGCGGATCATGAACTCGCCGAGCCCGGACCGGTATCCGTACCCCTCGCCGTACATCAGCCCGAAGTCGGCGGTGTGCCGCAGCTGGACGAGACCGCAGCCGTCGGGCGAGCAGCGGACGAGTTCGAGGGGCACGGCGGGGACTTCCTCGTCGCGGGTGCGCGGGAAGATGCCGGTGAGGGCCTGCGCCCCCAGGTCGAGTATCGGCAGCAGGGTGCGGTTGCCGCAGATGCGGCACTCTTTGATGGTCATCGCCTCTCCAGGTCGTGGGTGATCTCGGCGGCCGCCGCGGGCCCGTAGGCCTCCTCGATCCTCAGGTGCAGATCGGCGGTGGACAGCTTGTACTCCTGTGTGCCGAGGGACTCGAGCACCAAGGTCGCCAGCGCGCAGCCGAGTTGGGCGGCCCGTTCGTGCGGCCATCCCCAGGAGGTGCCCGCGAGGAAGCCGGCGCGGAAGCCGTCTCCGGCGCCGGTCGGGTCCACGATGCCGGCCGCCTCGACGGCGGGGATCCGCAGCTCCGGCAGGCCGGCGCGGGAGACGGTCACGCCCTCCGCGCCGTGCGTGACGATCCAGCTGCCCACCCGCTCAAGGATGTCCGGGGTGGTCCAGCCGGTGCGCTCCTGGATCAGGGCCGCCTCGTAGGCGTTGGTGAACAGGAAGCGGGCCCCGTCGACGAGGCGCCGGGTCTCCTCCCGTCCCAGCCGGGCGAGTTGCTGCGAGGGGTCGGCCGCGAAGTCCAGACCGAGTGCCCGGCAGGCGTCGGTGTGCTGGAGCATCGCCTCGGGATCGTCGGGCCCGACCATCACCAGGCCGAGCCCGCCGACGCGTCGGACGACGCTCGCCAGGGAGATCTCGCGTGCCTCCGCCATCGCCCCGGCGTAGAAGGTGGCGATCTGGTTCTGGTCGGCGTCGGTGGTGCACACGAAGCGGGCCGTGTGCCGGGTCTCGCTCACCCGCACCGACTCGGTGTCGACGCCGCCCGCGCGCAGCCAGTCGCGGTACTCCGCGAAGTCGACGCCGGCCGCGCCCACCAGGACCGGGGTGAGTCCGAGCCGTCCGAGGCCCACGGAGATGTTGGCTGCCACTCCGCCGCGCCTGATCTCCAGTGTGTCGGCGAGGAACGACAACGACACCTTCTCCAGGTGCTCGCTCATCAGCTGCTCGACGAAGCGTCCGGGAAAGGTCATGAGGTGGTCGGTGGCGATCGATCCGGTGACGGCGATGCGCACGGGGATCTCCTTGAACCGTCGGTCGGCGGGTGTGGGGTCAGTGCCGGGCGGCGTCGCGCAGGGCGTCGACGCGGTCGGTGCGCTCCCAGGTGAAGTCGGGCAGTTCGCGGCCGAAGTGGCCGTACGCGGCGGTCTGTGCGTAGATCGGGCGCAGCAGGTCGAGGTCGCGGATGATGGCCGCCGGGCGGAGGTCGAAGACCTCGGTGATCGCGTCCTCGATCTTGTGCGCGTCGACGGTCGCGGTACCGAAGGTCTCCACGAACAGGCCGACGGGCTCGGCCCGGCCGATGGCGTAGGCGACCTGGACCTCGCAACGCCGGGCGAGCCCCGCGGCGACGACGTTCTTCGCCACCCAGCGCATCGCGTACGCCGCCGAACGGTCCACCTTGGAGGGGTCCTTGCCGGAGAACGCGCCACCGCCGTGCCGGGCATAGCCTCCGTACGTGTCGATGATGATCTTCCGGCCGGTCAGCCCGGCGTCACCCATCGGACCGCCGATCTCGAAACGCCCGGTCGGGTTCACCAGCAGCCGGTAACCCTCGATGTCCAGCTTGATGCCCTCGTCAAGGAGGGCCCTCAGCTCCGGTTCCACGACGAACTCGCGGATGTCGGGGGCCAGCAGCGTCGTCAGGTCGATGTCCGCCGCGTGCTGCGAGGAGACCACGACCGTGTCCAGACGCACCGCGCGCTCACCCTCGTACTCGATGGTGACCTGGGTCTTTCCGTCCGGGCGCAGATACGGGATCGTCCCGTTCCTGCGCACCTCGGACAGCCGGCGCGACAGCCGGTGGGCGAGCTGGATCGGCAGCGGCATCAACTCCGGCGTGTCGTCGCACGCGTAGCCGAACATCAGGCCCTGATCCCCCGCGCCGCCGGTGTCCACGCCCTGCGCGATGTCCGGGGACTGCGCACCGATGGACACCGACACCCCGCACGAGGAGCCGTCGAAGCCCTTCTTCGAGGAGTCGTAGCCGATGTCGAGGATCTTCTCCCGCACCAGCTGCGCGATCGGCGCGTACGCCCGGGTGGAGACCTCTCCGGCCACGTGCACCAGACCGGTCGTGATCAACGTCTCCACGGCCACGCGCGAGGCCGGGTCCTCTTTCAGCAGCGCGTCCAGAATCGTGTCGCTGATCTGGTCGGCGATCTTGTCGGGATGGCCCTCGGTGACGGATTCCGAGGTGAACAGACGGCGGGACATGGCTCTCCTGGGCTGACTCGGTCGTCGCTCCCACCCGGACGTGAACTCGGTGAGGTGCGCCGAACGTATGCCCGCCGCCATGAACGGGCCTGGAGCACTGCTCGACTCGCGCTCGGCGCACACCTCTGCCGAGGGCCGCGCGCTCAGCGGACCTCGAAGTTGCCCATCATCATCATGTCCTCGTGCTCCAGGTTGTGGCAGTGGAAGACGTACTTGCCGCGGTGGCCGTCGAACCGCGTGATGATCCGGGCCTGTTCGGCGGGCCGCAGGTCCAGGGTGTCCTTCCAGCCGTGGTCGAACCGCCCTGGTTCCTTGGTGCCGCGGTTGAGTACCTGGAAGTGCACCAGGTGCAGATGGATCGGATGGTGGAAGTCCGCGTACAGGTTCCAGATCTCGATGTCGCCGAGCCGTGGCGCCGCGTGCACATGGTCCACGGAGAAGGGCTCGCCGTTGATGGTCCAGCCGTGGTTGTCCCCGATCGACTTGGACTGGAAGACCATGTCCCGTTCCCTGACGGCCCGTCCGGGATCCAGCGGCTCGATCACCGAGAGGGTGCGCGGTACGTGGCTGTCGTCCTTGGCCTTGCGCGCGATACGGAATTCCATCACCTGGCGGGTGGATCCCTCGCCGAAGTCGTTCACCAGCCGCACCTTCTGGCCCACGCGGTAGCGCGAGAAGTCGACGACGACCTCCTGCCGTTCGGCCGAGGCGAGATCGAGGTACGGATGGGTCAGCGGCCGGGCGAGGAGCCCCCCGTCGGAGGCCACCTGCACGAACGGCTCGTGCACGCCGTCCGGGGCCGGGTCGAGGCGCAGCCGGTAGCGGCGCGCGTTGGAGGCGTTGAGCAGGCGCAGCCGGTGGCGGACGGCGTCGACTTCCTTGTACGGCCAGGGAGTTCCGTTGACCAGGACGACGTCGCCGAGGACGCCCGCCTCGTAGCCGGAGGTCACCCCCGGCGTCTTGACCAGGTCCTTGTCGACGCTGGGATAGCGCAGGCCGCCGTCCGCCGCGAAGGACCGGTCCATGATGACGAGGGGCAGGTCGCGGTCGCCGTCGGGGAGCGGCAGGGCCCGTTCCTCGTCGTCGGTGATCAGGTGCAGCCCGGCGAGGCCGCGCCACACGCTCGGGCCGGTGAAGTCCATCCGGTGGTCGTGGTACCAGAGGGTGGCCGCGCGCTGGTCGGTGTCGTATTCGTAGGTGCGCGTGCCGTGGCTGACATCGCCGCCGCCGTGGTGCGCGCTCATGTGCGCTCCGCTCGTCGGCAGTATCTGGTCGGTGGGGTAGCCGTCGTGCCGCTGGGCGTTCCTGCCGCCGTGCAGATGGACGACGGTGGGGACGGGGAGTTCGTTGCGGTGCCGTACGACGGTTCGGCGGCCGCGCCGGGTGACCAGGGTCGGGCCGGGGAAGATTCCGTCGTACCCCCAGATCGGGGTGCGCAGGCCGTCGATGATCTCGGCGGTCGCCTCGCGCTGGGTGATCTCGTACGTGTCCGTGCCGCCGGCCGAGCTGGTGGGTTTCAGCACCGGCGGCACAGTCAGCGGCTTCCGGAACGCCTCGGGCAGCGGGACCTGGCTGCGCAGCAGGGTGCCGGTCGATGTCGTACCGCGGAAGCCGAAGGCCAGCACGGCCGATCCGCCGATGGTCAGGGCGGCGGCTCCGGTGCCCAGCAGCAGGGAGCGCCGGGAGACGCGCCCGCTCACGCGGAGGTCCCGGTGTCGGCGGGCTCACCGGCGTGCCGTACCCGCAGGGCGACCAGGAACGCGCCCGCGATCATCGCGACGCCGAGTGGAATGTGCAGGGACAGCAGCCGGGCGGCCCCCGCACCGTTCTGGGCCTGATTGGCCAGCAGCAGGGTGAGCGCCGCCAGGAACGGCCACAGTCTTCCCTTGCCGTGCCAGCGCAGCAGGGCCGCCGTCACCAGCGAACAGAACAGGAGTACGTCGGTGAAGGTCGCCCCGTACTGGTGCCAGCGCAGCGCGTCGTAGCTGCCCGACATGAACTGGCCGGCCAGCACCGCCTGTCCGAAGTACGCCAGGGCCACGACGTACATCAGCACCGCGTACACGCGCCCGTACGCCCGCCTTCTGCGGGCCCGTCCGTCCGCCGTGGGCGACGTGGTGTTCCCGTCCGCGACTTCCGCGCTCATGACTGGAAATCCCCCATTCGAAAAATTGGTACCTACACCGTAGACTCGAACTACGACGTAGACACAATCACATCGCAAGGCCAGAAGTGAAATGAGAACACAGATGAGCGGTCACGAGTCGACTCGTGAAAAAGTGGGCGCCGCACGCACGGGGACCGTCCTGGTTTCCTGTGCGCGACTGCACACGGAGCGGGTCGGGAGAGGGCCCGCTCTGGTGCTGATTCCGGGCGGTGGCGGCGACGCCGGTGTGTACGAGGACGTCGTACCGCTGCTCGCCGAGCGGTTCACGGTGATCACCTTCGACCGGCGCGGCAACTCGCGCAGCCCGTTCGCCGACCCCTCGGCGCCGGTGGACGTGGCCCGGCAGGCGGACGACGTGATCGCGGTCCTGGACCACTACGGCATCGACCGGGCCCATGTCTTCGGCACCAGCAGCGCCGCGATCATCGTGCTGGAACTGCTGGCACGTCACGCGCAGCGCCTGCTCGGCGCGGTCGCGCACGAGCCGCCGCTCGTGCAGTTGCTGCCCGCGGACAGCCCCGAACGCCTGGCCATCGAGGACATCGAGCGGCTCGGCCGGGAGAAGGGACCGCTGCGGGCGGCGGCGGCTTTCGGAGCGATGACGATGCCCGAGCCGCCACGGATGTTCGTGTCCCCGCGGGGCCAGGCGGTGATCGCCGCGACCTCGCGCTTCCTGCTGGCCACCGGCGGCTCCGTGCGCCGCGTCACCGGACGCGAGCCGGACACCATGTCCCGCATCCTGGGCAACTCCGCCCTGCTGATCGAGCGGGAGCTGCCCGAGTTCTGCTTCGCGTACCAGCCCGATCTCCAGGCTCTGCGGAACGCCGGTATCCCCTGGCGCCTCGCCACGGGCCGCGACAGCGAAGGGCGCCCCTACTACCGTCCCGCTCACGTCCTCGGCGAACTGCTCGGCGTAGCATGCGAGGAGTTCCCCGGAGGCCACACGGTCTACCAGCAGCTTCCGGAGGAATTCACCCAGCGGCTGACCACGATTCTGGACCAACTCTCCTCATGAAGACCGACAAGGGCAGCGCGGCGGACACACGGCCGTCCCCGCGCGTCAGACCGGCGCTGAACCGGACGTACATCGCCGCCGCCGCACTGGCCCTGATCGACGCCAACGGCCTCGGCAACTTCTCGATGCGCAAGCTCGGCGCGGGGCTCGGGGTCGACCCGATGGCGGTGTACCGCTATTTCCGGGACCAGGAGGAGCTGTTCGACGGCATCGCGGAGGCGCTCTTCGACGAGCTCGACGTCGACTCGCTGCCCTGGGACGGCACTTGGCGGGCGGTCGCCGAGCAGTACTGCCTGCGGCTGCGCGACACGCTGCTCCGCCATCCGCAGGCGGTCTCGGTCTTCGCGACCCGTCCGGTGCGCTCGCGTGCGTCGATCGACACGGGCGTACGGATCATCGAGCTGCTTCAGGCCAGGGGCTTCACCCCGACCCACGCCCTGCAGATCGCTCGCTGTCTGCGCGAGTTCACCATCGGGCACGCGCTGAGCCTGGCGGTGGTGCGGCTCGGTTCGCAGAGCCGCAGCAAGAAGCCCGCGCCCGAGTCGCCCGCGTACAACGTCCTCGCCCGCGCGGCCGACGACACGGAGATCGACGAACACTTCGACGTCGGCCTCACGGCGATGCTGGACGGCTTCGAGCGGCTGATCTGAACGAGAAGGGCGGCCCCAGGCCGAGGACCGGGACCGCCCTTCTTCAACCACTCAGTGAGCGACGGGAGTTGCCTCCGCGGCGGGCTCCTTCTCCCGCACGGTGGCCGGTCGTGGAGCCAGTACCCGCTCCGCCAGCACCCCGAAGACGAGACCGAAGGCGGTCCACAGGGTCAGCTGGATGGCCAGGGCCGCGAGGCGGAACTGCCAGAGCAGGCTGGCGGAGAAGTCCTTCGGGACCTCGTTGACGGCCGGCAGGAACGCGTACGCGAGGCCGATGGCGAGGACGAAGAACGCGCCCGCCGCGAGCGTCGCGTTCCAGTTGCCCAGGCGCGGCGCGAGGCGCTTGCCCAGGATGACCGTGGCGACGGCGAGCAGCACGCTGAGCACCATCATCAGGAAGTACAGGGTCGTGCGCCTGCCGATGGTGTCGGGGTCGCCGACGGACGGCGGGTTGGCCGGGTACTTCAGGAACGGCACGACGTAGACGGCGAGCAGGCCCGCCGCCGACAGCAGGAGCGCGCTGGCGCGCGGCCCGAACCGGCCGATCCGGCCCAGCGCGAAGCAGTACGCGAGGGCGGCGATCCCGCCGAACGAGACCCCGTAGACGAGGACACCGGTGGCCAGACCGCCGGTGGACTGCATCGTGCGGGAGACGATCTCCATGCCGTGCTCGTGCGAGTGCGCCTCCTCGTAGGCGATCGCCGAGTCCACGCGCGGCTCACCCAGGAAGTAGGCGACGACCAGGGCGAGCAGGCCCGCGGCGAGACCCGCGAGCATGCCACGCACCAGGAGGTTTCTGACAGTTGCGGAATTCATGAGCTCGTACGTTTCCTCTTCGGCGTCAGTGGCAGGGGAAGCCGAGGAGGTGGCGGGCGTCGTGCACCCACTCGTGCACGTTCTCGCCGGACACGAGGGAGGTGGCGCCCTGTTCGGCGCCGACGAAGTAGAGCAGGACCAGCATCAGGATGCCGAAGAAGACCGCCCAGGGGGCGATCGCGCCGATCGGCAGCTTCGCGGGAACGGCGGTGGGGGTAACGGTCGGCTGAGCGACGGACTGCGCCATGGGGCAGAACCTCCTGGGGAACTCGCGTCCCATCGTGGTGGTGCACAGGACGACGGCCGCGGGTCTGACTTGCTCGACCTTCACCACCCCTGGCGGGAGTGGTTCTTGATGGGCTTACAGTGGCGCGACCGTGCCGGATTTCCACCGGACTTCCGCCGAACCGTCGTCAATATCGACGAGACCGTACCGCGTGGCGGGGATTCGGCCAAGGGCGCATGAGGAGCACGGCGTGCGCCCCTCGCCCGGCCGCGTGGCCGGTTCCCGTACCGCACAAGGGTTTCGCACAGGAAAGTGGATGTGTATGACGAGCCGAGTGATCCTGATCTCAGCGGCGATCAGCGAGGCACTGCGCGAGGCCCGCTTCGACGACGGATGTCCGGTCGATGCCTCGGGGCTGCGGCTCGCGCGGGCGGCCGCGGGCAGTGTTCCGGCCGCGGCCCGGCCGTGGGTCTCCCCCACCGTGCGGTGCCGGGAGACCGCGGGCGCGCTCGGCCTCGACACCCCTGAGGACGCACCGGAGTTGGCGGGGGTGGACGTGGGCCGCTGGCGCGGGGCGACCCTCGACGAGGTGAGCGCGAAGGAGCCGGAGGCGGTGGCACAGTGGCTGGCCGATCCCGGATCCGCGCCGCACGACGGGGAGTCGGTGCGGGCGTTCTGCGACCGGGTGGCGGGCTGGCTGGACACGGCCTCCGAGGTCACCGGGCGAACCGTCGCCGTGGTGGAGCCGGAGGTCGTACGGGCTTTGGTGGTACGGGTGTTGGGGGCGCCGGAGTCGGCCTTCTGGCGCGTCGACGTGCCACCGCTGACCGCCACGGAGTTCAGCGGCCGCGCGGGTCGCTGGAACGTTCGCGCGGGACGCCCGCTCGGGGAGCCGGGCTGACCCGTACGCCATCAGGGCGCGTCGTCCCTCACGCGCCCGCCGCCTCCCGCGAGATCCGCTCGAACTGCGCCCCCATCGCCTCGGAGAGCGCCTGGGCCGCCTTCAGTGGGCGGACCATGACCATGAAGTCGTCGATCCGGCCGTCCTCGTCGAAGTGCAGGAAGTCGCAGCCGGTGAGCTGCTTGTCGCCCACCTTCGCCTCGAAGACCAGCGCGTGGTCCCGGCCGTCGGCGCCGGCGATCTCGCGTACGTACCGGAAGTCGGTGAAGACACGGGAGACGCCGCGCAGGATGGCCGCGGTGATGGCCTTGCCCGGGTAGGGCTTGAAGGCGACGGGGCTGGTGAACACCACGTCCTCGGCCAGCATCTCCTCGATCGCGGCGAAGTCTCCGGCCTCCACGGCCTTGCGGAAGGAATGCATCACGCCCACCTCTTCTACTCAACCAGTTGTCTAGGTGCGGATGACATTAATCGCGTGTGTTCGCGGCGTCCAGCCTCGGGGCAGAGCCGCCCGCCGTATTCCCGGAGTGGCATTGGATTCCCTATGCCTGCAAGCGGGTTCCCTATTGGTCACCTATGTCCGACGCGCATACCGTCGAGCACATCGCCGCCCTGACGATCTGAGCGCAGAACGTCAGGGCGTACGGCCAAGAACGCTCCCCAGGTCCGTCAGGGCCCGCTCCCCCGGAGAACACACCATGTCGAAGATCCTTTTCGTGATGACCGGCGTCGACTACTGGACGCTCGCCGACGGCACCCGGCACCCGACCGGTTTCTGGGCCGAGGAGGCCGTCGCCCCGTACGAGGCCTTCAAGGCCGCGGGTCACGAGGTCGTCGTCGCCACGCCGGGCGGCGTCGTGCCGACCGTGGACCGGGGAAGCCTGGCGCCCGAGGTGAACGGCGGGCAGGAGGGCGCCGACCGGATCGCCGACGCCCTCGCGTCGATCGCCGAGCTCCAGCAGCCGGTCAAGCTGGAGGAAGTGGACCTGGACGACTACGCGGCCGTCTTCTACCCCGGCGGCCACGGCCCGATGGAGGACCTCGCGGTCAACGCCGACTCCGGCCGGCTCCTCACCCTCGCGCTCGACTCGGGCAAGCCGCTCGGTGTGGTGTGCCACGCCCCGGCCGCGCTGCTCGCCGCCACCCGCGAGGACGGCGGCAACGCCTTCGCGGGCTACCGGGTCTCCGGGTTCACCAACGCCGAGGAGACCCAGGCGGGTCTCGCAGGCAAGGCCAAGTGGCTGCTCCAGGACAGGCTCGTCGAGGCGGGCGTCGACTTCCAGGAGGGCGAGCCGTGGGCCCCCAAGGTGGTTGTCGACCGCAACCTGGTCACCGGCCAGAACCCGTCCTCCTCCGCCCCGCTCGCGGCAGAGCTGCTGAAGAAGCTGGCCTGACGATGGCCACCGACCGGCTCGACGAGGTCCTCGACGCCGCCTACGAGTGCCTGACCAGGTACGGCGTACGGCGCACCACGATGGACGACATCGCCTCCACCATGGGCGTGTCCCGGTCAGCGGTCTACCAGTACGTGCGTGGCAAGGACGACGCCTTCCGCCGCCTCGCCGGACGCCTGCACGAGCAGGCGCTCGGCCGGGCCCGGCAGGCGGCCACCGAGGACGCCCCGCACACCGAACGCGTCCGGGGCGTCCTCGCCGCCAAGCTCGACCTGGTGGGCCGACTGGCCGGGGACTCCCCGCACACGGCCGAACTCCTCGACGCGAAGGCCCGGTTGTTCGGTGACATCTGCCACGACTTCACCGGCGAACTGCGCCGCCTCCTGATCACCCTCTTCGCCGAGGCGGACTCCCTGGCCGGCGTCGAGCCCGCCGAGGCCGCCGACATCTGCCTCGCCCTGGTCGTCGGCCTGGAGTCGGCGCCCGAGGGCAGACATCTGCTGCTCCCGGCGACCGACGCCCTGCTCACCGGATTGCTGGGAGCCCCGCTCGGTTCAGGGGGTTTCCGGTAATCCCTGGTCAGGGGTGTGCTCGCGGCCCGGAAGCAATACCCGCCGGACCGGCCTAGCCTGGAGGAATGGGCGGTGACCTCGTCACGCTGTTCCTGGCCGGTGACGTGATGCTCGGCCGCGGAGTCGACCAGATACTTCCGCACCCCGGCGATCCGAAGCTGCCGGAGTCGTACATCAAGGACGCCCGCGCCTATGTGGAGCTGGCCGAGGCGGCGAACGGCATGATTCCCCAGCCGGTCGGCTTCCCCTGGCCGTGGGGCGACGCTCTGGACGTGCTCGACGCGGCGGCGCCCGACGCCCGGATCCTCAACCTGGAGACCGCCGTCACGCGGAACGACGAGATCGCGCCCGCCAAAGAGGTCCACTACCGGATGCACCCGGCCAACCTGCCCGCCCTGGCCGCCGCCCGTCCGCATGTCTGCGCCCTGGCCAACAACCATGTGCTGGACTACGGCCGCCGCGGGCTGGAGGAGACCCTCGATTCCCTGGCGGACGCGGGTCTTCGCTCGGCGGGGGCGGGCCGGGACGCCGAGGAGGCCCAACGTCCCGCGATCGTCCCCGTCGCCGGTGGCCGGCGCGTCCTGGTCCTCTCCGTGGGGATGGCCTCCAGCGGCATACCCCGCGGCTGGGCCGCCACAGCGGAGCGCAGCGGGGTCGACTTCGTCGCCGAGCCGTCGGATGCCGCCGCGGCCGGGATCACCGCCCGGCTGCGCCCGGCCAGGCGGCCCGGCGACATCGTGGTCGTCTCGGTCCACTGGGGCTCCAACTGGGGCTATCTCATCCCGCGTGACCAGGTCCGCTTTCGGCCATGCGCTCATCGACGGCGGCGCGGACGTCGTGCACGGGCACTCCTCGCACCATCCGCGGCCGTTGGAGTCGTACCGGGGAAAGCTCATCACCCACGGCTGCGGCGACCTGATCAACGACTACGAGGGCATCGGCGGCCGCGAGGAGTACCGGGACGACCTCCGGCTGCTGTACTTCGTCACCGTGAACCCGGACGACGGCAGATTCCACGACGTGCGCATCACCCCGATGCGGGCCCGGCGGATGCGGCTGGAGCGCGCGACGGCCGAGGACGCGCGGTGGGTGCGGGACGTTCTGGACCGGATCAGCCGGGCCTACGGCTCACGCGTCGAACGCAGCCCGGACGACACCCTCACCGTCCGGCCGTCCCAGCGGCCGCGGGAGTGAGCGGCACGGACTTCACTCGGGACCCGAGGACCTGACCTCACCCGGAAGGCGACCATGTACTTCACCGACCGAATCGAAGCGGGCCGGCGGCTCGCCGCCCGGCTGCACCATCTCAAGGGCGAGGACCTGGTGGTCGTGGGACTCCCCCGCGGCGGCGTCGTGGTCGCCGCGCAGGTCGCCGAGGCCCTCGGCGCTCCGCTCGACGTCTGCCTCGTACGCAAACTGGGGGTGCCCTTCCAGCCGGAGCTGGCCATGGGCGCGATCGGCGAGGAGGGCGTGCGCGTCATCAACGACAAGGTGGTGCGGGCCACGGGTGTGACGGACCGTGCTCTGGCGGCCGTGGAGGAACACGAGCGCGGCGTCCTGGAGCAGCGGGCCCGCCGCTACCGGGGCGGGCGGCAGCCGGCCCGGTACGAGGGACGCACGGTGCTGGTGGTGGACGACGGTCTGGCGACCGGCTCCACGGCCCTGGCGGCCTGCCGGATCGCGCGCGCCCGCGGAGCGTCGCGGATCGTGCTGGCGATTCCCGTGGCGCCGCACGACTGGACGGCCCGCATCGGAGGCGAGGCGGACGAAGGTGTCTGTCTGGACACGCCCCAGCCGTTCTACGCGATCGGTGAGTTCTACGCGGACTTCGGGCAGACGAGCGACGAGGAGGTCATCGCCTGCCTGGAGCACAACCGCGCGGCCCACGCCACGTCCGACGCAGCGCCGGGCGCGGGCGGCGCCTCCCCGGAACACGATTCCGCGCCCTACGACAGGGCGGTCCGGATACCGGCCGCGGGCGCCGAACTCGACGGGCGGCTGACGCTACCCCGCGGCGCCCCCGGAGTCGTCCTCTTCGCCCACGGCAGCGGCAGCAGCAGGAAGAGCCCGCGCAACCGCTTCGTCGCCACCGGACTGAACCGCGCCGGTCTGGGCACCCTGCTGTTCGATCTGCTCACCGAGGCCGAGGCGGTGAACCGGGACAACGTGTTCGACACGGCACTGCTCGCCCGCCGTCTGACCCAGGCGACCGAATGGCTGCGTGAACAGCCCGGCACCCAAGACATGGCGTTCGGCTACTTCGGTGCCAGCACAGGCGCCGCCGCCGCGCTGTGGGCCGCGGCGGAGCCCGACGCGGACATCGCGGCCGTCGTCTCCCGCGGCGGCAGACCGGACCTGGCCGGCCCCAGGCTGCCGGAGGTGAAGGCTCCGACGCTGCTCGTCGTCGGGGGCCGCGACCACATGGTGCTGGACCTCAACCGGCAGGCCGCGGCACGCCTGAACTGCGAGCATCAGCTGGCCGTCGTCCCCGGTGCCACTCATCTCTTCGAGGAACCCGGCACCCTGGAATCGGTCACCGAGCTGGCCACGGACTGGTTCGGCAGACACCTCGCCTGATCCGGAAGTCAGACCGACCGGGACCACAACGTCAATCGGCGTCGCTGACCACCCGTGCCCCGGCCACCCCGGCACCGGCACCGGCCTGACCGCGCGGTGATGCCGTCGTGCCGCGGACTTCGAGGGCCGGAGCGGTGAGGACGACCTCGCCGGGGCGGGCGGGGTCGTCGATCCGGTCGAGAAGGCACTGCGCGGCGCGCCGGCCGACGTCGTGGCCGGCGCTGTCCACGGTGGTGAGCCACAGGTGCCGCAGGCGTGAGAGGTACGTGTTGTCGTAGCCGACGAGGGAGAGGTCGCGCGGCACCTGAAGGCCGAGCTCCTCGGCGGCCGACAGGGCGCCGACACAGGCGATGTCGTTGAACGCGAAGACGGCGGTGGGCCGTTCAGGGGCGCTGAGCAGCCGGACCGTCGCCCGGTAGCCGCCCTCCTCGGTCAGGTCGCCCTGCTCCACGATCGCCTCCTCGGCCAGTCCGTGCTCGCGCATGACCGCCTCGAAGCTGCGGCGGCGCAGCTCGCCGACCATCCCCTGCCCCGCGATATGGGCGATGCGCCGGTGGCCGAGGCCGATGAGGTGCTCCGTGGCGAGACGGGCGCCGCGCTCGTCGTCATTGGCGACGACGTCGACACCGGGCAGCTCGGGCTCCCGGGCGCCCGCGACGACGGTGGGAATCCGCCCGGCCGCCGTGCGCAGCGCCTCCGAGGCCGGCAGGGTGCCGACGGCGATCAGACCGTCGACCCGCAGGTCCATGAAGGTCCGGGTGAGGTCCTCGCCGAGACGCCGGTTGAGGTGGCCGTCGGCGAGCAGCATGTGCAGCCCGGAGTCGTGCAGCCGGGAGTTCAGACCGTCGAGCAGCTCCACGAACCAGGGGTTGCGCATGTCGTTGAGGAGCACTCCGACCGTACGGGTGCGCCGCTCGCTGAGGCTGCGCGCGGCGGCGTTGGGCCGGTAGCCGAGTTCCTCGACGGCGGCCAGCACGGCCTGCCGCTTCTCGTCACGCACCTGGTCGGAGCCGCGCAGCACGAGGGAGACCAGCGACTTCGACACTCCGGCCCGTTCGGCGACATCGCGAATCGTCGGTGCTCTCATGGTCTGGACCGTTCCATACGGCGGGCGAGCTTGTCAAAGGGCTTGACACGTCACAGAACGGCCTTCAATGTGAGCCGGGAACTTGTTGGACCGGTCCAAAGAGGGGCAGTCATGGTGCGTACGCTCGGCGTTGCCGTCGTGGGGTTCGGCTGGATGGGAAGGGTGCACACCCAGGCGTACGCCCGCGTGCCGCACCATTTCCCGGAGCTCGCCCTGCGGCCCGAACTGATCGCCGTCGCCGACGACGTGCCCGGCCGCGCCGAGGAGGCCGCGGCGCAGTACGGCTTCGCCACCGCGGCCCGGGACTGGCATGAGATCGCCGCCGACCCCCGGGTCCATGCGGTCAGCATCGCCGCGCCGAACTTCCTGCACCGCGAGATCGGCACCGCGATGGCGGAGGCGGGCAAGCACATCTGGATCGAGAAGCCGGTGGGCCTGACCGCCGAGGACGCCCTGTCCGTGTCGGACGCGGTGACCAAGGCCGGGGTACAGGGCACGGTCGGCTTCAACTACCGGGGCGCGCCCGCCGTCGCCGCCGCCCGCGAGCTGATCGCCTCCGGCGAGATCGGCACCGTCACCCATGTCCGCATCCGGCTGTTCAGCGACTACGCGGCACATCCGGAATCCGCGCTGACCTGGCGCTACGAGCGGGAGCGCGGCGGCAGCGGAGTCCTCGGCGATCTGGCCTCGCACGGCGTCGACCTGGCGCGCTTCCTGCTCGGCGAGATCGAGGCACTGACCGCGGACACCGCGATCTTCCTGCCCCAGCGGGCCCGCCCGACGGGCGCGACCGCCGGCCATACGCGCGCGGCGGGCGGCGAGCTGGGTCCGGTGGAGAACGAGGACTACGTCAACTGCCTGCTGCGCTTCGCCTCCGGCGCGCGGGGTGTGCTGGAGGCCTGCCGGGTCTCGGTGGGCGAGCAGAACAACTACGGCTTCGAGGTGCACGGCACCAAGGGCGCGGTCTTCTGGGACTTCCGGCGCATGGGCGAACTGGGCGTCAGCCGGGGTACGTCGTACCAGGACCAGCCCGTCAGCACGCTGTACGTCGGGCCCGGGCAGGGCGAGTACGCCGCTTTCCAGCCGGGCGCGGCGAACAGCATGGGCTACGACGACCTCAAGGTCATCGAGGCGCGCAACTTCCTGCGGTCCATCGCTGACAACACCGCGTACGGCGCGACGCTGGTTGACGCGGTTCACAGCGCCGCCACGCTGGACGCCATGTCACGCTCCGCCGAGCTGGGAACGTGGGTTTCACCGACCTGAGCGACGCGCACGGATCGGAGCAACGGACCCGGGCGGAAAATACACTTCGCGCCGTCGAGGGGTCCGTCACAATGACGCGATGATCGGCAATCGGATCACCTACCGCATGGCGGACGGCATACGCGTACCCGGAACCTGGCGGCACGCCTTCATCCGTAACGGCGACTACTTCCTGACCGACCTGTTCATCTACGCGGACGGACTCGTCAACTGCTGGGGCCTGGTCACCCTTGAGGAGTTCGAGGAGAAGCTGCGCAGCGGCTGGGTCGCCACCGAACTCCCGGACGGCGCCAGGGCGTCCGGCCATGAGCTGGCCGCCTGGAAGTTCAGCGAGCCGCGCAGCTGGCACACCCCTGAGCTGCTGCTCGCCGAGGTGCGCGACACCATCGATCAGCTCAACGGCCGCCCGGACTCGACGGAGCGGTGCCTGGCCGCCGTTGACGCGTTCCTCGCCGACCGGACCGAGGAGAAGCGGGCCGTGGCGCGCGTCGCCTACCTCGCAATCCCCGAGACGCGGCGCCGCTACGCGCTCGGCGACATGGACCGCAAGGACTGGCCACTTCGAGTCTTGGTGGCCGGACCTGGCGGACGCATGGAGCGGCCGGACAGAGCAGTCACCCAGGAGATGTACGACGACGCGGTGGCCTACCTCGAGGACCGGGCGAAGTGGATCGCCGAACGGCCCTCACGGGTCCCGGCGGACGGACCCGCGACTCCTGTCGCCCCCGCGATCCACCTCTACCAGAGCTATCCGCTGAAGCAGTCCGACGATCCGGGCACGAAGGCCCTGCGCAACGGCTACCCGGCACCCATCGACGTCGACGGCGTCACCTACCCGTCGGTCGCCTACGCGTACTGGGCCCTCTCGACCGACGACCCCGAAGCCCGGGCCGCGATCACAGGAGCGGACAGAGCGTACGACGCCCAGCAGCTGGCGGCCGGCGCCCGCCGGCGCGACGGCTGGGAACAGGCCCGTACCGCTGTGATGACCGGGCTGCTGCGGGCCAAGTACACCCAGCACCCGCCCCTGGCCGAGATTCTCCTGGCCACGGACGACGCGACGCTCGTCTACGACCACATGGACTCCGACTTCTGGGGCGACAACGGCGGCCGCGGCCGGAACTGGATCGGCCGCCTCCTCGAACTCATCCGTTCCGAACTGCACGCCGGGCGCTCAGGGATCCGGGTGAGCCCTTGAGCTGACGCGCAGGGCCGCGGATCGAGGCGTTGCTCCCGGCGGACCGGGATCGCGTGCCGGCCCGATGCCGCGCCCAATTTTTTGTTATCGGCCGCGTTCCACGACGTCTCCAGTGCGTAGGGCTTCCCCAGGCACCCGAGCGTTAAGGAACCAACTCAGTGACAGCACAGATCAGTCGCCGGAACATGCTGAAGATCGCCGGGGTGGCGGCGGGCGCCGCCGGGACCGGCACGGCCCTCGCGGCGGCCCCGGCATCGGCGGCAGGCGGTGCCTTCGCACACCCCGGGATGCTGCACACTCGGGCCGATCTCGCCCGCATGGCGGCCAAGGTGAAGGCCGGCGCGCAGCCCTACACGGCCGGCTTCGCCAAGCTGACGGCCAACGCGCACGCGCAGAGCACCTGGAAGGCCAACCCGCAGGCCACGGTCTACCGCGGCTCCGGCTCGCCCGAGAACTACCGCACGCTGTACAACGACATCCACGCCGCCTACCAGAACGCCCTGCGCTGGCACGTCACCGGCATCGCCGCGCACGCCGACACCGCCCGCGACATCCTCAACGCCTGGTCGGCCAAGCTGACCAAGCTCGAGGGCAGCGCCGACCGGTTCCTCGCCTCGGGCCTGTACGGCTACCAGTTCGCCAACGCCGCCGAGCTCATCCGCGGCTACGACGGCTTCGAGCTGGCCCGCTTCCAAACGATGATGCTCGACGTCTTCCACCCGCTGAGCGAGGACTTCCTCGCGAACCACAACGGCGCCTACATCACCAACTACTGGGCCAACTGGGACCTGACGAACATCGCCTCCGTCCTCGCGATCGGCATCCTGTGCGACGACCGCACCAAGGTGAACCGCGCCGTCGACTACTTCAAGCACGGCGAGGGCATGGGCTCGGTCAAGAACGCCATCCCGGTCGTGTACGACGACGGTCTCGCCGAATGGGTCGAGGCCGGCCGCGACCAGGGCCACGCGCTGCTCGGCGTCGGCCTGATGGGCACCATCTGCGAGATGGCCTGGAACCAGGGCATCGACCTGTACGGCTACGACGACAGCCGTTTCCTCAAGGGCGCCCAGTACGTGGCCAAGTGGAGCATGGGCGAAGACGTGCCGTTCACCCCGTACACCCGGAAGAAGGGCGCGCCCGGCATCTGGTCGGGCACGGAGACCGCGTCCGCGGCGGCGGGCGTCGACCCGGCCATGGCCCGGCCGATCTGGGCGATGGTCGCGAGCCACTACACCAAGCGCCGGGGGCTCGACGCGCAGTACCTCACGCGGGTCGCGGCCCGGTTCGCGCCCGAGGGCGGCGGCGGGGACTACGGCCCCAACAGCGGCGGCTACGACCAACTCGGCTTCGGCACCCTGGCGTTCACCCGCCCCCGGGCCACCACCGCCGAGGCGACGGCGTCACCGACGCCCTCCGCCACCGCGTCCGGCGCGTCGCCCGCCGGCGGCGCGTCCGCCGCCGCGTCCGCCACGCCTTCCTCCTCGTCGAGCCCGCTCGGCGGGAGGAGCGGCGACCTGGCCGCCACCGGATCCTCCGACCTCCCCGCGTGGACCGCCGCCACCGGCGTCGCCGCCCTCGCGGGCGGTCTGCTCCTGCTGCGCCGCCGCGGTCAGGCCCGTCGCGACGCCGGGGAGTGACCCTCAGGAGCGCACGAGCAGCTGGAACTCGAAGGCGTACCGCGAGGCGCGGTAGATGTGGGTGCCGTACTCGACCGCGCGGCCGGTGTCGTCGTAGGCCGTGCGCTGCATGGTGAGCAGGGCGGCGCCCGCGGGCTCGTGCAGCCGCTCGGCCTCGTCCGGTGTGGCGGAGCGGGCGCTCACGGACTGGCGGGCGCTGTGCAGGGTGATACCGACGGCGCGCATCATGCGGTACAGGCCGGTCGACTCCAGCCGGGCGGTGTCGAGGCCCAGCAGGCCCTCCGGGATGTAGTTGCACAGGGCCGCAACCGGCTCACCGCGGGTGAGGCGCAGCCGCTCCACACGGTGTACGCCGCTTCCCTCGGTGATGCCCAGGGCGGCCGCGACCTCGGCGGAGGCCGGCTCGACCTCGTTGTGCAGAACCTGGGTCGTGGGGCTCTGCCCGGCGGTTTCCAGATCGTCGTAGAGACTGCTGAGCTCCAGTGGGCGTTTGACCTGGCTGTGCACCACCTGGGTGCCCACGCCACGGCGGCGGACCAGGAGCCCCTTGTCTACGAGGGTCTGGATGCCCTGGCGGACGGTGGGGCGGGACAGGCCGAGCCGCCCCGCGAGCTCGACCTCGTTGCCCAGCAGGCTTCCCGAACTCAGCACTCCGCGCTGGATCGCGGACTCCAGCTGCTGCGCGAGCTGGTAGTAGAGCGGAACGGGGCTGCTGCGGTCGAGCGCGAAATCGAGGCCCACGGGCGGGGCGGCTGCCGTCGCTCGTGGGGATCCGGTGGTCCGGCGGACGGGAACCCTTGCCATCGCATCGTCCTGACGGTCGGTCGTGACGTTCGGTCCTGAAGGCGGCCGGTGCGGGAGACCGCGGGTCCGTTCCCGCGCCGGCCGCCGCTCGGGTCAGGAGTGACTGGGGAAGCCGAGGTTGATGCCTCCGTCGGACGGGTCCGGCCAGCGGGTCGTGATCACCTTGCCCTGGGTGTAGAAGGCGATGCCGTCGTTGCCGTAGATGTGCAGGTCTCCGAAGAGGGAGTCCTTCCAGCCGCCGAAGGAGTGGTAGCCGACGGGCACGGGGATCGGCACGTTGATGCCGACCATGCCCGCCTGGACCTCCAGCTGGAAGCGGCGGGCGGCGCCGCCGTCCCGGGTGAAGATCGCGGTGCCGTTGCCCCAGCGGGAGCTGTTGATGAGCTTGATGGCGTCGTCGTAGGTGTCGGCGCGCACCACGCACAGCACCGGGCCGAAGATCTCGTCCTTGTACGCGTCCGCCGTCACCGGCACCTTGTCGAGCAGCGAGACGCCGAGGAAGAAGCCCTCCGCGCACTCGGGGTGTCCCTCGACCGAGTAGCCGGTGCCGTCGACGACGACCTCGGCGCCCTGGGCCGCCGCGCCGCTGACGTACGAGGCGACCTTGTCGCGGTGCTCGCGGGTGATGAGCGGGCCCATCTCGGAGGCCGGGTCGTTGCCGGGGCCGATGTTCAGGCCCTTGGCGCGCTCGGCGATCTTGGCGACCAGCTCGTCGCCGGTGTCGCCCACCGCCACCACGACCGACACGGCCATGCAGCGCTCGCCGGCCGAGCCGTACGCGGCGTTGATGGCCTGGTCGGCGGCGAAGTCCAGGTCGGCGTCGGGGAGGACGAGCATGTGGTTCTTGGCGCCGCCCAGGGCCTGTACACGCTTGTCGTGCTCGACGCCCTTGAGCTGGATGTACTTGGCGATCGGCGTGGAGCCGACGAAGGAGACCGCGACGACGTCCGGGTGCTCCAGGAGCCGGTCCACGGCCACCTTGTCGCCCTGCACGATGTTCAGCACACCGTCCGGCAGGCCCGCCTCGGAGGCCAGCTCGGCCAGCCGGAAGGACGCCGACGGGTCCTTCTCGCTCGGCTTGAGCACAAAGGTGTTGCCGCAGGCGATGGCGAGCGGGAACATCCACATCGGCACCATGGCCGGGAAGTTGAACGGCGTGATGCCCGCGACGACGCCCAGCGGCTGGCGGATCGAGGCGACGTCGACGCGGCTGGAGACCTGGGTGGACAGCTCGCCCTTGAGCTTCTCGGAGATGCCGCAGGCCAGTTCGACGATCTCCATGCCGCGCGCGACCTCGCCGAGCGCGTCGGAGTGCACCTTGCCGTGCTCGGCGGTGATCAGCTCGGCGATCTCGTCGCGGTGCGCGTCCAGCAGCTCGCGGTACTTGAACAGGACCGCCGTGCGCTTGGCGAGCGAGGCCTCGCCCCAGCTCTCGAAGGCGGCCTTCGCCGTGGCGACCGCGGCGTCCACCTCGTCGACGGACGCGAAACCGACCTGCTTCTCCTGGGCGCCGGTGGCCGGGTTGTAGACCGGGCCGAAGCGTCCGGAGGCGGACTCGACGGGCTTGCCGCCGATCCAGTGCGTGATGGTCTTCATGGTGCGGGGGCCTTTCGTGGGCGGGGAGTTCAAGAAGTCGGGGTCACAGGTGGCGGCGGCGGCCGGCGACCTGGCCGTCGTAGCGTTCACGGGCGTGCAACGCGGCTTCGCGCGTGGCCACTTCGGCGACGGGTACGTCCCACCAGGCCGCGGCGGGCGGTGCGGTGGGCGTCGGGTCGGTCTCGACGTACACGCAGGTCGGCCGGTCCGAGGCGCGCGCTTCGGCCAGCGCGTCGCGCAGTTCCCGTACGGTCTTGGCGCGGAGGACGTCCATGCCGAGGCTGGCGGCGTTGGCGGCCAGGTCCACCGGGAGCGGGGCTCCGGAGAAGGTGCCGTCGGCGACGCGATAGCGGTAGGCGGTGCCGAAGCGCTCGCCGCCGATCTCCTCGGAGAGGCCGCCGATGGAGGCGTAGCCGTGGTTCTGGATCAGGACCAGGTTGACGGGCAGGCCCTCCTGGACGGCGGTGACGATCTCGGTCGGCATCATCAGATAGGTGCCGTCGCCGACCAGCGACCAGACCGGCGTGCCGGGGGCGGCCTGCTGGACGCCGATGCCGGCCGGGATCTCGTAGCCCATGCAGGAGAAGCCGTACTCCAGGTGGTACTGGCGCGGGCCGCGCGCCCGCCACAGCTTGTGCAGGTCGCCGGGGAGCGAGCCGGCCGCGTTGATGACCACGTCGTCGTCGCCGACGACGGCGTCCAGCGCGCCGAGGACCTGTGTCTGGGTGGGCACGGCGGAGTCCTCCGCCCGGTAGGCGGCCTCGACCACGTCGTCCCAACGCGCCTTGCCCGCTCCGTACTCGGCCTCGTACGCCGCGTCGACCCGGTGGCCGGACAGCCCCTCCGTGAGCGCCTCCAGACCCGTCCGCGCGTCCGCGACCAGCGTCCGGGCGGCGAGTTTGTGGGCGTCGAAGGCGGTGATGTTGAGGTTGACGAACCGTACGCCGTCCTTCTGGAACAGCGTGTTGGACGCGGTGGTGAAGTCGGTGTAGCGGGTTCCGACGCCGATGATCAGGTCGGCGGTGCGGGCGATGTCGTCGCAGACCGCGGTGCCCGTGTGGCCGATGCCGCCGAGGTCGGCGGGGTGGTCGTACCGAAGCGAGCCCTTGCCCGCCTGGGTGGAGGCCACAGGGATGCCGGTGGCGTCGGCCAGGGCCTTGAGCGCGCCCTCGGCCTCGCTGTGGTGGACTCCCCCGCCGGCGACGATCAGCGGGCGCCCGGCGGCGCGGATCGCCCGTACGGCTTCCGCGAGTTCGACCGGGTCGGGGGCGGGGCGGCGTACGCGCCAGACGCGTTCGGCGAAGAACTCCTCCGGCCAGTCGTACGCCTCCGCCTGCACGTCCTGTGGCAGGGCGAGGGTGACGGCGCCGGTGTCGGCGGGGTCGGCCAGGATGCGCATCGCGTTCAGCGCGGAGGGGATGAGCATCTCCGGGCGGGTGATCCGGTCGAAGTAGCGGGAGACCGGCCGCAGCGTGTCGTTGACGGAGACGTCGGCCTCGACGGGGTGTTCCAGCTGCTGGAGCAGTGGGTCGGCGGGGCGCGTCGCGAAGTAGTCGCCGGGCAGGAGCAGCACCGGGAGACGGTTGATGGTCGCGAGGGCGGCGCCGGTGACGAGGTTGGTCGCGCCGGGGCCGATGGACGTGGTGACGGCCTGGGCGGACAGGCGGTTGAGCTGGCGGGCGTAGCCGACCGCCGCGTGCACCATGGACTGTTCGTTGCGGCCCTGGTGGAACGGCATGGTGTCCTCGCCGGCCTCCAGAAGTGCCTGGCCGACGCCCGCCACATTGCCGTGGCCGAAGATGCCCCAGGTGCCGGCGATCAGCCGGTGGCGTACGCCGTCGCGCTCGCTGTACTGCGCGGACAGGAAGCGCACCAGGGCCTGTGCTGTGGTCAGGCGGCGGGTGGTGGTGCTCATCAGGACCTCTCGGGGGCGGTGTACAGGGGCAGCCGGGGGTCGACCGGCTGGTCGGGCCAGGTATCCCGGATCCAGGCGTGGTCGGGGTGGTCGCAGATCAGCCAGGAGCGGTCGGTGCCGGGGCCCGCCATGACGTTCAGGTAGTACATGTCGTGTCCGGGCACGGCCATGGAGGGTCCGTGCCAGCCGTCCGGGATGAGGACGACATCGCCGTCGCGCACCTCGGCGAGCACGTCGGTGCCGCTGCCGTGGCCCGAGGGCGAGACCCGCTGGTAGCCGAGGCCGGGCGTGCCCTCGCGGGCGGCGAACTCGAAGTAGTAGACCTCTTCGAGCTCGGACTCCTCGCCGGGGCGGTGCTCGTCGTGCTTGTGCGGCGGGAAGGAGGACCAGTTGCCGCCGGGGGTGATGACTTCGACGGCGATCAGCTTGTCGCATTCAAAGACCCCCGCCGCGCCGAAGTTGTTGACCTGGCGGGAGCAGTTGCCGGTGCCGCGCAGTTCGACCGGGACGGCGGAGGCGGGTCCGTAGCGGGCGGGCAGCCGCCGGGTGCAGCGTGCGCCGGTGAGCGCGAACCGCCCGCCGTCGCGCGAGGCGATCGAGACCTGGGCGTCGCGGGGAACGTACGCGAAGTCGGTGACCCCGCTGAAGACGCTCGCGCGGCCGGTCAGCCGGAACGTGTCGCCGCCGACCGCGACGGTGCAGCCGCCGGACAGTGGGAGCACGATCCACTCGCTGTCGCCGGTGTCGAAGCTGTGCCAGCCGCCGGGCGGCAGTTCGAGCACCCGCAGGCTGGAGTAGCCCCAGCCGGCCGACTCGGGGGTGACGTCCACGGTGTAGGCGTCGGCGGTGGCCTTGCCCGCGGGAAGGTGGTGCGTGGTGGTCATCGGGAGTGGCTCCTCTACGGGAATCGGCAGGCCTACGGGAGTCAGAGCAGGCCGACCGCGGTGTCCACCGCGGTCTCCACGCTGCCTTCGGCGGGGTACAGCAGCGACCGGCCGACGACCATGCCCTGGACGGTGGGCAGCCGCAGGGCCTTGCGCCATCTCTCGTACGCGCCCTCCTGGTCCCGGCCGACCTCGCCGCCGAGCAGCACGGCCGGCAGGGTGGAGGCCTCCAGCACCTCGGCCATGTCGTCGGGGTCGTCGGTGACCGGCAGTTTGAGCCAGGTGTAGGCCGAGGTGCCGCCCAGGCCGGAGGCGATGGCGATGGACCGGGTGACGGCCTCGGCGCTCAGGTCGTTGCGGACCGTGCCCTCGACCCGGCGGGATATGAACGGCTCGACGAACAGCGGCAGTCGGCGTGCCGCCATGTCGTCGACGGCGCGGGCGGTGGTCTCCAGGGTCTCCAGCGAACCGGGGTCGTCGTAGTCGATGCGCACCAGCAGCTTCCCGGCGTCGAAGCGGAGCCGCTCGATGTCCTCGGCGCGGTGGCCGGTGAAGCGGTCGTCCATCTCGAAGGAGGCGCCGGCGAGCCCGCCGCGGTTCATGGAGCCCATCACGACCTTGTTCTCCAGGACCCCGAGCAGCAGCAGGTCCTCCAGGATGTCGGCGGTGGCGAGCACCCCGTCCACTCCGGGCCTGGACAGCGCGGTGCAGAGGCGTTCCAGGAGGTCGGCGCGGTTGGCCATGGCCAAGCGGCGGTCGCCGACACCGAGGGCGCCGCGCGCGGGGTGGTCCGCGGCCACGATCATCAGTCGGCCGCTGTCGCCGATCAGCGGGCGGCGGACCCGGCGGGCGGCCGCTTCGGCGATGGCCTCCGGGTGCCGGGCGCGCACCGTGACGAGGTCGGGGATGCTGATACTCAAGACAGGCTCCGTTCAGGGGTGGCGTCGGCTTGCCGGGTACGAGGAGGGCGTCGGCCTCGGACTGGGGCGGCAGTCGCGTACGAGGAGGTCGTGCGCCTCGGACTCGGTCAGCCGCGCGCGAGGAGGTCTTCGACCTCGGTCTCGGTCGGCATCGCGGAGGAGCAGGCGAGTCGGGAGGCGACGAGCGCGCCGGCCGCGTTGGCGTACCGGATGGTCTTCTCCAGCTCCCAGCCGGACAGCAGACCGTGGCAGAGGGAACCGCCGAACGCGTCTCCGGCGCCGAGGCCGTTGACGACCTCCACCGGTACCGGCGGGACCTCGGCGACGGTGCCGTCGCGGTGGACGGCCAGGACTCCCTTGGGGCCCTGTTTGACGACGGCGAGTTCCACGCCGGCTTCCAGCAGGGCTTCGGCGCAGGCGCGTGGTTCGCGTACGCCGGTGGCGATCTCGCACTCGTCGAGGTTGCCGACGGCGACGGTGGAGTGCCGCAGGGCCTCGGCGTAGTACGGGCGGGCCTCGTCCGGGTCCGTCCAGAACATCGGGCGCCAGTCGAGGTCGAAGACGGTGGTGCCGGACTTCGCGCGCGCCTTCAGGGCGGCGAGCGTGGCCGAGCGGCTGGGCTCCTCGCTCAGTCCGGTGCCGGTGATCCAGAAGATGCGGGCCGCGCGGATCGCGAAGAAGTCCAGGTCGTCGGTCCGGATCTCCAGGTCCGGCGCCTTGGGGCGCCGGTAGAAGTAGAGCGGGAAGTCGTCCGGCGGGAAGATCTCGCAGAACGTGATCGGCGTGGGGTACGCGTCGACGGGTGTGACCCAGCGGTCGTCGACGCCGAACCCTTTGAGCTCCTCGTGGAGGTAGGTGCCGAAGGGGTCCTGTCCGGTGCGGGTGATCACCGCGGTGGCCCGGCCCAGGCGTGCGGCGGCCACCGCGACATTGGCCGCCGAGCCGCCGAGGAACTTTCCGAAGGTCTCGACCTGCGCGAGCGGCACACCGGTCTGCAGGGGATAGAGATCGACGCCGATGCGTCCCATGGTGATGACGTCGAACGATTCAGCGTCGAAGGGTTCAGCGGACTCAGGCATGCGTGACGCTCCTGATGCGTGGGATGCGGGCAACGGGGCGCCCGATGCCTCTTAGGTGTAGGACCCACAGCAAGCCCCTGTCAAGACTTTGTACTGACATTCGGACCTGCTCAGGAAATGATGTCTTAACAAAGTCTTGACAGGTGGGTGCATCAGGGACTTGTATCCCGTCCCAACGAAACAGCCGCGTCATCGGCACATGACCCGGACCCCCCGTCCGAGCCCCGCACGGGCTCAGCGCCCCGGCGCCGTCCCGTTCCCTTTCCCCCCGTCGCACAGTGAGGTGCTGGAAAGATGGACCGCACGTTTCACCCCCGCTCTCGTAGAATCGCCCCCCTCGTCGCGCTGGCAGCGGCGTCCGCGCTCCTCGTCGCGGGCTGCTCCAGCAGCTCGGGCGGCAAGAAGTCGGAGGACAGCGGCTCCGGAGCGTCGGCCGGCAAGGCCAACACCCCCCGCATGACGATCGCGCTGGTCACCCACCAGGCCCCTGGCGACACGTTCTGGGACATCGTCCGCAAGGGCGCCGAGGCCGCGGCCGCCAAGGACAACGTCAAGCTCATCTACTCCGCCGACCCGAGCGCGGGCACCCAGGCCAACCTGGTCCAGAACGCCATCGACCAGAAGGTCGACGGCATCGCGATCACCCTGGCCAAGCCGGACGCGATGAAGGACGTCGTGAGCAAGGCGAAGACGGCGGGGATACCCGTGGTCGGCCTCAACTCGGGTCTCAGCGACTGGAAGAAGCTGGGCCTGATGGAGTTCTTCGGCCAGGACGAGACCGTGGCGGGCGAGGCGCTAGGCAACAAGCTGAACTCCGAGGGCGCCAAGAACGCCGTCTGTGTGATCCAGGAGCAGGGGAACATCGGGCTCACCCAGCGCTGTGATGGCGTGAAGAAGACGTTCAGCGGCAAGACCCAGACCCTGTACGTCAACGGCACCGACATGCCGTCCGTGAAGTCGACGATCACCGCCAAGCTCAAGCAGGACACCTCCATCGACTACGTGGTCGCGCTGGGCGCCCCGTACGCCCTGACCGCGGTGCAGTCGGTGGGCGACGCGGGCAGCAAGGCGAAGATCGCGACCTTCGACCTCAACAAGGACCTCACCACGTCGATCTCCAAGGGTGACATCCAGTTCGCGGTCGACCAGCAGCCCTACCTCCAGGGCTACTTGGCGGTCGACTCCCTGTGGCTCTACAAGACCAACGGCAACTACAGCGGCGGTGGCGAGCAGCCGATCCTGACCGGCCCGGCCTTCGTCGACAAGTCGAACGTCGACGTGGTCGCCAAGTTCGCCGCGAAGGGCACCCGGTGACGAAGATGACCCAGCAGGCTGAGCCGGCGGTGACCATACCGCCGGCCTCCGGCCCCAAGGAGACCGACGGGCGGACCGCGCAGCGCTCTCTGGCGCTCCGGCTGCTCGCCCGGCCCGAGGTCGGCGTGTTCCTCGGCGCAGTCGCCGTGTTCGTCTTCTTCCTCATCGCGGCGCCGGCGGTCCGCTCCGGCAGCTCGATGGCGACCGTGCTCTACCAGTCGTCGACGATCGGCATCATGGCGCTGCCCGTCGCCCTGCTGATGATCGGCGGCGAGTTCGACCTGTCGTCCGGCGTCGCCGTGATCACCTCGGCGCTGACCGCGAGCATGCTCAGCTACCAGCTGACCATGAACGTCTGGATGGGCGTGATCGTCGCGCTCTTCGTCTCCCTCGCGATCGGCGCGTTCAACGGCTGGATGATGGTCCGCACCGGGCTGCCGAGCTTCCTGGTCACCCTCGGCACCTTCCTGATCCTGCAAGGCGTGAACCTCGCGGTCACCAAGCTGATCACCGAAAACGTCGCGACCGACGACATCAGCACCATGGACGGCTTCGACCAGGCGAAGAAGGTCTTCGCCTCGTCGTTCGACGTCGGCGGTGTCCAGGTGAAGATCACCATCGTGTGGTGGCTGGTCTTCGCGGCGATCGCGACCTGGGTGCTGCTGCGCACCAAGTACGGCAACTGGATCTTCGCGGTCGGCGGCAACCAGGACAGCGCCCGCGCGGTCGGCGTGCCGGTCACCTTCACCAAGATCACGCTGTTCATGACCGTCGGTTTCGGTGCCTGGTTCATCGGCATGCACCAGCTGTTCTCGTTCAACACGGTGCAGTCGGGCGAGGGCGTCGGCCAGGAACTCATCTACATCGCCGCGGCGGTGATCGGCGGCTGTCTGCTGACCGGCGGCTACGGCTCCGCGATCGGCCCGGTCTTCGGTGCCTTCATGTTCGGCATGGTGCAGCAGGGCATCGTCTACGCCGGCTGGAACCCCGACTGGTTCAAGGCCTTCCTCGGCGTGATGCTGCTCGGCGCCACGCTCATCAATCTGTGGGTCCGCCGCACGGCGACCCGGAGGTGAACTGACTCATGGCAAGCAACGGATCCGGACCCGTCGGCGCGATCCTCAAGGACACGCCGTCCGAGGACGGCACCGCCCCCCTCGTCGAACTGCGCAACGCCGGCAAGGCCTACGGCAACATCCGCGCCCTGCACGGCGTGTCCCTGACCGTGCGGCCCGGCCAGGTCACCTGCGTGCTCGGCGACAACGGCGCCGGCAAGTCGACCCTCATCAAAATCATCTCGGGTCTGCACCAGCACACCGAGGGCGAGTTCCTCGTCGACGGCGCACCGGTGCGCTTCAACACCCCCCGCGAAGCCCTCGACAAGGGCATCGCCACCGTCTACCAGGATCTCGCCACCGTGCCACTGATGCCGGTATGGCGGAACTTCTTCCTCGGCTCCGAGATGACCAAGGGCCCCTGGCCCGTGCGCCGCCTCGACATCGCCCGCATGAAGCAGACCGCCGACGAGGAACTGCGCAACATGGGCATCGTCCTCGACGACCTCGACCAGCCCATCGGCACCCTCTCCGGCGGCCAGCGCCAGTCCGTGGCCATCGCCCGCGCCGTCTACTTCGGCGCCCGCGTCCTCATCCTCGACGAGCCGACCGCCGCCCTCGGCGTCAAGCAGTCCGGTGTCGTCCTCAAGTACATCGCCGCCGCCCGCGACCGCGGTCTCGGCGTCATCTTCATCACCCACAACCCGCACCACGCCTACATGGTCGGCGACCACTTCAGCGTGCTCCGCCTCGGCACCCTCGAACTCAGCGCCGACCGCACCGAGGTCAGCCTGGAAGAGCTCACCAACCACATGGCCGGCGGCGCCGAACTCGCGGCGCTCAAGCATGAGTTGGCGCAGGTGCGCGGCGTCGACGTCGAGGAGCTCCCCGAAGCGGAAGACCTCCAGGCACCCGTGGCGGCCTCCTCCGAAGGGACCTCCTGAGATGACCACTCCCCTCGACCGCATCCGGGTCGGCTCGGCCCCCGACTCCTGGGGCGTCTGGTTCCCCGACGACCCGCAGCAGGTCCCGTGGGAACGGTTCCTGGACGAGGTCTCCGAGGCCGGCTACTCGTGGATCGAGCTCGGCCCGTACGGCTATCTGCCGACCGACCCGGCCCGGCTCACCGCCGAGATCGACAAGCGTGCTCTCAAGGTGTCGGCCGGCACGATCTTCACGGGGCTGCACCGCGGACCGTCCGTCTGGGACTCCACGTGGAAGCACGTCAGCGAGGTCGCCTCGCTCACCCAGGCGATGGGCGCCAAGCACCTGGTCGTCATCCCGTCCTTCTGGCGGGACGACAAGACCGCCGAGATCCTCGAACCGCCGGAGCTGACCGCCGAGCAGTGGGCCCACCTGACCAAGGGCATGGAACGGCTCGGCCACGAGGTCAAGGAGACGTACGGCCTCGACATCGTCGTCCACCCGCACGCGGACACCCACATCGACACCGAGGACCACGTCGAGCGCTTCCTCGACTCGACCGACTCCGACCTGGTCAACCTGTGCCTGGACACCGGGCACTACGCCTACTGCGGCGGCGACAGCGTCAAGCTCATCGAGACCTACGGCGAGCGCATCGGCTATCTGCACCTCAAGCAGGTCGACCCGGAGATCCTCGCCGACGTCGTCAAGAACGAGGTGCCGTTCGGCCCCGCCGTACAGCGCGGTGTGATGTGCGAACCCCCGTCGGGCGTACCGGAGTTGGAGCCGGTGCTGGTCGCCGCCCAGCGTCTCGGCGTGGAGCTGTTCGCCATCGTCGAGCAGGACATGTACCCGTGCGAGCCGGACAAGCCGCTCCCGATCGCCGTACGCACCCGCAAGTTCCTGCGCTCCTGCGGCGCCTGACCATCTGAAGGGACCATCGACCACCATGACTCAGCGCGGAACACTCGGGGTGGCCGTCATCGGCACGGGCCGGATGGGGGCCGACCACGTACGCCGGATCACCGAGGTCATCAGCGGGGCGCGGGTGACCGCCGTCGTGGACATCGACGCCGAGCGGGCCAAGCAGCTCGCCGACGGCATCGACGGCTGCACGGCGTACACCGACCCGGCCGCCGCCCTGGCCGCCGACGACGTCGACGCCGTGATCATCGCCTCCCCCGGCCCGGCCCACGAGGCGGCGCTGCTCGCCGCCTTCGAGCACGATCTGCCGGTGCTGTGCGAGAAGCCGCTCACCCCGGACGCGGCCTCCGCGCTGCGCGTCATGGAGGCCGAGCAGAAGCTCGGGCACCGCAGGGTCCAGGTCGGGTTCATGCGGCGGTACGACGCCGAGTACATGAAGCTCAAGTCCCTGCTGGACAGCGGCGAGCTGGGCCGGCCGCTGATGCTGCACAACCGGCACCGCAACGCCGACGTGCTGTCGTACTACACCGAGCAGATGCTGATCAACGACTCGGTCGTGCACGAGATGGACGCCGCCCGCTGGCTGCTCGACCAGGAGATCACCGCGGTCACGGTGATGAAGCCGAGGCCTTCCGGCAACGCGCCCGAGGGCCTGTCGGACCCGCAGTTCGTCGTGTTCGAGACGGACGGCGGAGTCCTGGTCGACGTGGAGATCTACGTCAACTGCCGCTTCGGCTACCAGGTGCAGGCCGAGGCGGTCTGCGAGAGCGGCACCGCGCGGATCGGCGAGGCCCACGGGATGTCGGTCAACGCCGGTGGCCGGTGGGGTGGTTCGATCGCCCCGGACTTCGTGGAGCGGTTCGAGGAGGCGTACGACCGCGAAGTGCAGGCCTGGGTCGACGCCACCCTGCGCGGCGAGGTCACCGGCCCCAGCAGCTGGGACGGATACGCGGCGGCGGCCGTCTGCGAGGCGGGTGTCCGCGCCCAGGCCGAGGGCCGCCGGACCGAGGTCGAACTGATCGAACGCCCCGCCCTCTACCGCTGACACGACGGACACCCGTACGTCTCCGGGGCGGCCTCGTCAGGTCGACGAGGCCGCCCCGTCGGGTGCGTAGCCGAGGACTCCCTTGATTTCCAGGTAGTCGTGGAAGCCGAACTCGCCCCACTCCCGGCCGTTTCCGCTCTTCTTGTAGCCGCCGAACGGACAGGCGAAGTCGAACCCGTCGTTGACCGCGACCCACCCCGCCCGGATGCGGCGGGCGACGGCGCGGGCGCTGTCGAGGTCCGCCCCGGCCACGTAACCGGCGAGGCCGTATTCCGTGTCGTTCGCGATCTCGACGGCGTGGTCCACACTGTCGTAGCCCAGGATCGTCAGCACCGGCCCGAAGATCTCCTTACGGGCGATCGTCATGTCGTTCGCGACATGGGCGAAGACGGTGGGCTTGACGTAGTAGCCCTTGTCCAGACCGTCCGGGCGTCCGGTGCCGCCTGTCACCAGGGTGGCGCCCTCGTCGATGCCCTGCTGGATCAGCCCCTGGATCTTCTCGAACTGGGCCTCTGAAACCACGGGCCCCATCACGAAGTCGCCGCCCGGGTCGCCCACGGTGATCCGGGACGCGGTCTCCCGGGCGATGACCATGGCCTCTGCCATACGGGCGCTGGGCACCAGCATGCGCGACGGCGCGCTGCACGTCTGTCCGGAGTTGCCCATCATGGTGGCCACGCCCTTGCCGACGTTCTCGGCGAAGGCCGCGTCGTCGAGGACGATGTTCGGGCTCTTGCCGCCCAGCTCCTGTGTCACGCGCTTGACGGTGGGCGCGGCGTTCCTCGCGATCTCGATGCCCGCGCGCGTCGAACCGGTGAAGGAGACCATGTCGACCCCGGGATGACGGGAGAGCGGCACCCCCACGCCCAGGCCGTCGCCCTGAACGAGGTTGAACACACCGGCGGGAACACCCGCGGCATCCAGGATCTCGGCGAAGATCTGCCCGGTGAAGGGCGACTGCTCCGACGGCTTGAGCACCACGGTGCACCCCGTCGCCAGCGCGGGGAAGACCTTCACGGCGATCTGGTTCATGGGCCAGTTCCACGGGGTGATCAGTCCGCAGACGCCGATCGGCTCCTTGACGACGAGCGTGGCCCCACGCCGTTCCTCGAAGACGAAGTCCTTGAGCACCGCGATCGCCGTCATCAGATGCCCGGCCCCGAGCCCCACTTGGAAGCCGTGGGCGAGCGCGGTCGGCGCGCCCATCTCCTCGGTCAGCGCCGCGGCGAGGTCGCCGGCCCGCTTCTGGTACACGTCGAGGATGTTCTGGAGCACCTCGACCCGCTCCGTGCCTGTGGTCGTCGACCAGTCGGGAAAGGCCCGCCGCGCCGCCGCGACCGCCCGGTCCACATCGGCGGCCGAGCCGGCCGCCACCTTGCCGCAGACCTCCTCGGTGGCGGGATTCACGACCTCCGAGGTCCGCGGCTCCGCCGGATGCGTCCACTGGCCGCCGATGTAGAACTTCAGGTATTCCCGCATGATCACTGCGTCCCTTCCGCGTACCAGGTCCGGAACTCGTCGTAGCTCGGCATTTCTTCGGAGTTCGCCTTCGGGTCGACCGCCACGTGGATGACTCCTGGTTTCCCGCTGGCGTACGCACGCTTGATGGCGGGGGCGATGTCCTCGTCCCGTTCGACGTACTCGCCGTGGCAGCCGAACCCTTCGGCGACCTTGTCCAGCCGCGTGTTCCGGCTCCAGTGCACGCCGGTCTCCAGCGACCCCTGCCCGAAGGTGCGCTTGTAGACGCCCACTTCGAGGCCCCAGGCGTAGTCGACGCCCACGACACAGACGAGAGGCAGGTTCAGGCGCGCGGCCGTCTCCAGTTCCGCGATGTGGAACTGGAAGGACGAGTCCCCGGTGATCAGCATCAGGGGACGTTTTCCGCCTTCCGCCACCGAGGCGCCCACGGCGTAGGGAAGTCCCGTGCCCAGGTGGCCGAAGTTCTGGTTCCACATCACGTCGTGGGGCTTCGCCTGGGAATAGGTCCAGCCGAAAATGGTGGTGGCGCCGCCGTCGCGGACCATGATGCCGTCCTTCGGGAAGATCTTGGTCGCTTCGACGATCAGGCGTGCGGGATGTACGGGAGACATGCCGGAGGGGGCCGTTTCCGCGAGCTCCGCCAATTGGGCCGCGTCCTGTGCGATCCAGCCCGCGAGTTCCGGTGACGCGGTGCGTGGTGAATCCTTGAGGGCGTCGACGAGTTGCGGAACGATCGCGCGCAGGTCACCCACCAGCGGCACGTCGACCGGACGGTTCACGCCGATCGCCTCGGGATCCTGCTCGACGAGAATCCATGTGCGGTGGGCTTCGTTCGCGACCCAGTGACGCCCGCGTCCGTAGTGGACGGGTTCACCGAGTTCCGTACCGATGGCAAGACACAGGTCGGACCGCACCACCGCGTCGATCGCGGCCGCCGAGAAGCCATAGGGGAAGGTGCGGTCTTCGAGTCCCTGGATGTACGAGGTGCCGCCCGACGTCTGAATGACCGGGCAGGCCATCGCGTCGGCGAGCGCCTTGACCGACTCCCCGGCACGGGAGGTATGGACGCCATGACCCACGAGGAGAATCGGTTGCTTCGCCGCGCGGACGGCCTTCACGGCCTCGGCGATCCGGTCCGCACCGGCCGTCTGGCCGACCAGGCGATACGCCGCGGGCGGCAACGGCGGTGGGACGTCCAGCTCTTGCTGGATCACATGGGAGGGGTACTCGATGTACACCGGGCCCGGTGTCCCGGTCAGTGCCTTGCGCAATCCCTCGCGGATGACTTCGTCGGTCTGGTCGGCGTACTCGATGCTGGCGCAGTACTTGACCGAGGGCTCGAACAACTCGGCCTGCTTGACGAACTGGATACGGCCGCGGCGCACCCGCTGTTCCGTGATCCGCGCCCGTTGTCCGCCGAGGAAGACGACCGGGGAGTTCTCGACCTTGGCACACATCATGGCGCCGGCGAGGTTGGCGACACCCGGGCCCAGCGTGCCGATGCACACCGCGGCCTTTCCGGTCATACGCGAGACCGCTTCCGCCATGAATCCGGCGGACTCCTCGTGGTGCGGCGCGACCACGTTCCAGCCGCGTTCCTCGGCGAGATGGAACATGTGGACGAAGTTCGGGTCCGGTATGCCGAAGATGGTGTTGATGCCCTCGGCTTCGAAGAGCTGCAGGATGCGCTCATACACCTTTACCGTCATGAGTTCTTGCTGCCTTTCGTGGCCATCGCGAAGCTCTCGCGGATGTGGTCGACGTGGGCCGTGGGGACGACCGGCAGGATCCAGGGGTCGGCCGTGTCGCGGATGGCGGCGATCTCTTCGCCGACCTGCTCGATCGACCAGGACGGCCGGTACACGCCCGGGGTCTCGGCGACGAAGGCCCTCGCCACCCGGCCCGCGATCGACACCAGCATCTCCCCGGTGACCGAACAGGACTCGTGGGCGAGCCAGCCGACGACCGGAGCCGTCAACTCCGGCCCCATGGGCGGAAAGGCCGAGGTGTCGATCCCCTCGGCCATACGCGTCAGGGCCCCGGGAACGATGACGTTGCACCGCACGCCCTCGGCGGCCCCTTCGAGCGCGACCACGTTGGACAGCCCGATCATGCCCGCCTTGGCCATGCCGTAGTTGGCGACGCGGTGGTTGCCGTACAGACCGCCGATCGACGAGGTCAGCACGACGCGGCCGTAACCCGCCTCGCGCATCAGGGGGAACGCGGGTCGCACGACGTGGAAGGCGCCCCGCAGATGGACGTCCAGGACGGCGTCGAAGTCCTCGTACGTCATCTCCGTGAGCGACGCCGGGCGCACGATCCCGGCGTTGTGGATGAGAACGTCGATCCGGCCGAAGTGATCGAGCGCCGACTCGATGACCGCCCGGCCGCCCTCGGCCGTCGCCACGGACTCGGTGCAGGCGACGGCTTGACCACCCGATGCCCGGATCTCCTGGACCACGTCGTCCGCCGGACCGGTGTCGACGCCGTCGCCGCTCAGGCTGCCGCCCGGGTCGTTGACGACGACCTTGGCCCCCTTCGAGCCGAGCAGCAGGGCGTAGGCGCGCCCCAGCCCCCGGCCGGCGCCGGTGATCACGGCTACGCGATCGTCGAATCTGAGGTCGGACATGGGGTGTTCCTCTCGCGACGCGGGCGGGATGCGGGGCCGGTGCTCGTCATGTGTCCAGCACGAGACCCTGCATCCCGCCCGCGTCGCGCCATGCCTGGAGCAGGTCCTCGAAGGCGTAGAAGCCGGGCCAGTAGGGCTCGCCCAGGTGCGACCGGATCAGCTGCTCGCCCTCGTTGTTGTAGTAGCCGGGCGTGCATTCCCGCTGGAAGTTGGTGTTGTCGACCGCGGTCTCCTTGACGGTCACGCACCACTGGTCCTGGGCTTCCGCGGTGGGTTCCACGGTCGAGGCGCCGCGCGCCAGGGTCTCTTTGATGACGTACGCGATGTGGTGGGCCTGCTGCTCGAACATCGCCGTCGTGCTCGCGGTCACGCCGCCCTGGAGGAACCCCGTGAAGAACTGGTTGGGGAAGCCGTGGCTCATGACGCCGTGCAGGGTGCGGTAGCCCTTGCCCCAGTGGTCGTAGAGCGAGAGGCCGTCGCGGCCGGTGAACGGCTGGATGCCGAGGCGGCGGTCGAGGTCGGTGGTGATCTCGAAGCCGCTGGCGAAGATGATGCAGTCGACTTCGTGCTCGACCCCGTGGGCGATGATGCCCTTCTGGGTGATGCGTTCGACGCCCTTGGTGTCCGACACGTCGACGAGGGTGACGTTCGGGCGGTTGAAGGCCGGCAGGTACTCGTCGTTGAAGCAGGGCCGCTTGCACAGGAAGCGGTAGTAGGGCTTGAGTGCTTCCGCCGTCCTCTTGTCCTCGACCGTGGCGTCGACGCGGTCGCGCAGCCGCTGCATCGCCCGATAGTCCTGGACCTCCCTGAGCTCCAGGAACTTCTCCGGATTCGCCAGCGCCGCCCAGCCGCCCGTGGCGTCCAGATGTGCGGCGAGGTTGCGGCTGACCTCGGTCCAGCCGTCGCAGACCAGGTCCGGCTGGCCCGGCGCGAAGGCCTCGAACGCGGCGGTGTGGAAGTTGCGTTGCCGCTCCTTCTGCCAGCCCGGTTCCAGCGTCTTCACCCATGCGGGATCGGTCGGCACGTTGCCGCGCTCGTCTATGTACGAAGGCGTGCGCTGGAAGACGTACAGGTGCTGGGCGGACCGGGCGAGGTGCGGGACCACCTGGATGCCGCTCGCTCCCGTGCCGATGACAGCGACCCGCTTGTCGGCGAGCTTGTCGAGCCCGCCGCTCATGTCGCCGCCGGTGTACGCGTAGTCCCAGCGCGCCGTGTGGAAGGTGTGCCCCTCGAAGTCCGTGATGCCGGGGATTCCGGGGAGTTTCGGCCGGTTGAACGGCCCCTGGCACATGACGACGAAGCGGGCGCGGATGTCGTCGCCCCGATTGGTGCCGATCCGCCAGCGCAGAATCGAGGCGTCCCATTCCAGCGAGCGGATCAGGGTGCTGAAGACCGCCTTGTCGTAGAGGCCGAAGTGCTTCCCGATGCGCTGACAGTGCTCGAAGACCTCGTCCCCGAAGGAGTACTTCTGCTTCGGGATGTAGCCGGTCTCTTCGAGCATCGGCAGGTAGCAGTAGCAGTCCGTGTCGCACTGGATGCCGGGATAGCGGTTCCAGTACCAGGCGCCGCCGAAGTCCCCGCCCAGTTCGATGACCCGGAAGCTGGAGACGCCTGCCTGCTGGATCCGGGCCGCGGCGATGAGGCCCGACAGACCGCCACCGAGGATCGCCACATCGATGTCGTCCGAGATCGGGGGCCGAGGCACGACCGGCGTGTACGGATCGGCCTCGTAGAACTCCTCGAACTCGCCCTCGGCCTCCAGGTACTGCTTCTGCCCCTCGCGGCGGATGCGCTTGTCGCGCTCGAACAGGTACTTCGCTCTGAGGGCCGCGTGGTCCGTCTCGGGCGTCTGTGTCGGTGCGCATTTCTGCATGCGAAGTCCTCGGCTCGGGCTGTCACTCGGGGCGTTCGTCGTCGGGGCCGGGAGATCTGGGGCTCAGGTGAGGTCGCGCGGTTCGCCGGTGCCCATGTAAGTGGCCAGGTTGTGGTGCAGGTTCACGATGCTGCGCTCGCGATACGGGTTGGGCTTCGGGCCCGAGAAGCCCCGCGCCTTCATGCCCTTCTGCACGGCTGCCATGTTGGAGAAGTCCTGCGGCAGGACGGTGCGCCAGGCCGGGTCGTCCGCCGGCGTGTACTCCCACGTCGTCTTCGGCTCCTCGCCGGGCGGGTAGAGCTCGTAGACGGCGGCCTCGAAGACACACTTGTCGGGGTCGTAGCCGTACGGCCGGGCGCTGTAGCAGAGCATGTTGTTCAGCGCGTGCCCGATCTGGAAGTTGGGGAAGATCTGCCAGGCGGTGCCGCTCCTGCCGATGTCCACGGGGTCGACGGTCGGCCAGTTCACACCGCGCGCCGCGTCGTCACGCCGGGCCGAGTCCAGCCAGTGCTTGAGCACCTGGTCGGCGGGGGTTCCCTCCGGCAGCTCGTCGACCAGCCGTTGCGCGGCGTCGACCAGCGTCCGGGTGGTGTTGGTGTTCGCGTGCTCCCAGGTGAAGTTCTGCAACTCGGCCGTCGACACACGGGGGTCGTCGCCGCTGCCGAGCCGCAGCTTCGCCTGGTTCTCGTCCAGGCCCTTGGGTGCGTCGTAGCCGATGTTGCTGTGCCTGCCCTGCGCCTTGGCCCAGCCGAGGAAACTGCCGAAGCTCATGAACTCCGGGTGGGTGCCCGGCACATGGTAGGTCTCCATGAACGCTTCGAGGGCGACCTTCCAGTTGCAGTCGAAGACGAGCCAGCGACGCCACCGGAAGCGCATGTTCTCCAGCTGGAAGGGGTCGAGCAGGGTGGCCGCGGGTTCGAGGTACTCCCGCAGAGGCCGGCAGTCCGGGTCCAGGTTGATCCAGATCCAGCCGCCCCAGGTGTCGACCTTGACCTCGGTGAGGCTGGTGTTCTCCTCGGTCAGCCCGCACGGCCAGTCCTCGCGTTCGGCCACGTGGGCGCACGTGCCCTCCAGGTTGTACCGCCACCCGTGGAAGCCGCAGACGAAGAGGCGACGGCGGCCGCGGGCGTCGTGTGCGCCCGGCGGAACGTCCACCAGGGGGCGGCCGCGGTGCGAGCAGACGTTGTAGTACGCGCGGACCGTGTCCGGTGCCGTGCGGACGACGATGAGCGAGTCGTCGAGGATCTCGTAGGTGAGGAAGTCACCGGTCTTGGGGAGTTCCTCGACACGGCCGACCTGTTGCCACACCTTGGCCCACAGCTTGTCCCGTTCCGCCCGGGCGTACTCCTCGGAGAGGTAGGCCTCCACTCCGATGGTGAGCGGTTGTGACAGCGGTTCCGCCGGGGGTTCCATCGTCGCGGAGTCGGTTTCCTGAATGTTGTCGACGGTTTCGCTCATGGCATTCTCCAGCCCGCGTCAGCTCGTGATGGCGGCGCGGAACGACTCGTCCTTGAGGAATAGAGAGGTGTTGTCGGCGGCCAAGTGCGTCCACTTGAGGTTGAGGCCGCCATCCACCAGGAGGGTCTGTCCGGTGATGTAGCTCGACAGGTCGGAGAGCAGGAAGAGGATCGCCCCGGCCTGTTCCTCCGGGCGGCCGCGGCGCCCCATGGCGATGGCGCGACGGTCGCGTTCGGCGTCCTCGTCGACGTAGGTGCCCGAGGCCGGGGTCGCGGTCACACCGGGGGCGATGGCGTTCACCCGGATGTCGTCCCCGGCCAGTTCGACGGCCATCGTGCGGGTCGCCGCCACCAAGGCCGCCTTGGCGGTGCCGTAACCGATGTGCAGCGGCGCCGAGTTCATGCCGCTGATCGAGGAGATCGAGACGATCGAACCCGGGCGGCCCCGCGCCTTCAACTCCGCGGCGACCGCCTGGCTCATGAAGAACATCGTCTCTAGGTTCTGGGTGAACAGCGCGCGCCAGTCGGCCCTGGTCACCCGGGTCGACGGCATCCAGGTCGAGGGTGCGGCGCCCCCGGCCACGTTGACGAGACCGTACAAGTCGCCGTCGGCCCGGCCGGCTTCCTTCATCACGACCGCGATGCCGTCATCGGTGGAGGCGTCGGCCGCGACCGGCACGACCGGGAGGCCCTCCGCCGCCAGAGGTGCGACATGTTTCCCGAGGTTCTCCGCGGAGCGGCTCACCGCGATCACGGTCGCTCCGGCGCGGGCGACCAGCCTCGTCACCGCGGTGCCGATGCCACCGCCGGCCGCGCCGCTGACGATGACGACACGTCCGTCCAGGCCGAGGAGGCCGGGACCAAGGAGGTCCGCACCGGCGGGGTGCGCACCGGGGACGTCGTGCTGACCGGGGAGGTCGTGCTTCATGAACCGGCACCTCCTGCCTCACGGAGTGCCAGGACGCTGCCGTCGGCGTCGGCGGAGACATAGAGCGTGCCGTCGGGTCCGGCGGCGATGCCCGCGAAGGGGCCCTGGGGGCCGGAGAAGGGTGGCAGTCCTCGGAGCGGCTTGGGGGTCACACCGGGCGGGGCGCCCACCGGCAGGTCGCGGGCGATGGTGTGCCGCGCCTTGCTGTCGAGATCGACACTGATCAGAGCCTTGGTGCCGGTGTCGACGACGAACAGCCGTCCCCCGCGTACGAGGATGCCCTGGGGCTTCTCCAGACCGTCCACCACCGTGTCGACGCCGGCACCGGTGACCGCGACGATCCGTCCGGCGCCCGATTCGGAGACGAGGCAGGTGCCGTCGGGCGCGAACGCCACACCGAGCGGCTCGTTCAGACCGGAGGCCAGCTCCTCGACCTGGCCGGAGCGGATCGCGAGCACACGGCCCGTGCCGAACTCCGCGGTCACCACGGCGCCGCCCGGGGCGACCACCACGCCGTACAGCTGGTCGAGTTCCTGGGCGAGGACCTCGCTCTCGTTGCTCGCGGGCCGGTAGCGCGCGACCTGACCGCCCGAGGTGGTGACGATGAACTCGCCCTCACCCACGGCGGTCACACCGCGGATGAAGCCCGGATAGCCGGGAGTGAAGAGCATGCCGAGCGTCTGGAGGCCGCCCCCGGGGCGGAGGGCGTAGAAGAACGTCCCGTCGGCGACGTAGAGGGTGCCGTCACCGCCCACCGTCAGATCCAGCGGCCAGTTCAGGCCACCCGGCAACGTCGTGCGCGTCTCTCCGCCGCTCAGGATCTCCGTGATCTCCCCGGTGAAGTTCGAGACGAACAGCCGGTCACCCACGAAGGTGCAGTTGTCGAGGCCGGGGTTGAGGGCGGCCAGAACGCTGCGCTCGCCGCTGCGGGGATCGATGCGCAGCACCTCGCCGGTCGCCACCTGGGTGGAGACGATGTAGCCCTCGGGGTCGAACTTCACGGAGTCGGGGACACCGAGATCGCCCACGACCCGCTCCGGCTCGCCGCCGTCGGGGTGGATGCGCCAGATGTCGTTGGTTCCCATCACAGGGTAGTACAGGAGGCCGTCGGGTCCGACCTCCATGGCGTTGGGCATCGCCATGTTCTCCAGCAGCACGCGGGGTGCGCCGCCGTTCGGATCGAGCTCCAGCAGGCGCCCGCCGACGCGGCACTCGTTGACGAACAACCGGCCCTGGTGCACGGTGATGCCGTTCACGCTGGGGAGGTCGTCGCGCAGGATCCGCGTACGGCCGTCGGCTCCGCGCACGCTCACCCGGCCGTCCATGACCTCGGTGGCGTAGAGGTCTCCCGAGGGGCCGAAGGCCACATCGTCGGGCGCGATGATCTCGCCGCCCTTGGCGCTGATCGTCTCCAGCCGGCCCGTCTCGACATCGATCGCGCTGATCTGACTTCCGGTCACCTGGGCCACATAGACACGGCCGTCCGGACCGGTGCGCAGACCATTCGCGCCGAACAGCCGGCTCGGTGGAGTGAGCCGTTCCAGGCTCCACCCCTCGGCGAGGCTCATTGATATGGCGCTGGTATAGCGCGCCCCTGGCAGCAACATCGTGACGGACTCCCGGAAACCTCGTCATTGAGGCGGAAATTGGCCTTCCGATTGTGAGAACCATCCTCTCAATCAATGTAAGGATAGCTTCGGCCGAAAGCAATGGACTGTCCCATCCGATTGCGCTCCCCCGCCGGCGCGCGCCGTCGCGGTCCGCTCTCCCACGTCGACGGGGCATCGCGGATCGCGACGAAGGCCATGTCAGCCGTCCGTGTCCTCGGCGCCGCGGAACAGCCCGATGAGCCCCCGCCGGTCCACCCGCCGGGCCAGCTGGTCCCGGGTGGCGGACAGGCCGAGGGGCAGTCGGCGCAGCGGCTGGCTGTACCGCGACAGCCAGGACAGGAACGCCTCGTCGCAGAACCCGGTGGCGCCCTGCAGTTGATGCGCGACGCGGAACACGGTCTGTGCGGCCTCCAGGGCCGCCAGCCGCAGCGCGAGCGCGTCGGTGAGCGCGTCGGCGGGGTCGGCCGTCAGGCTCCACAGCGCGTACCTGGCGAGCATGTCGAGGCCGGCGCGTTCGACCTCGGCGTCGGTGAGCTGGAACTGGACCCCCTGGAACGCCGAGAGGGGCCGGCCGAACTGTGTGCGGACGAGCACGTGCGCGCGGGTGAGGTCGATCGCCCGGTCGAGCATGCCGAGCAGCGTCCAGCACGGCAGGACCAGCCCCAGCGCGGCGTCAGCCACTGCGTCGCCGTCGATCCGCGTCAGGTCGAGGTCGGCGACGAAGGCCGTGTGGCGGGGCGGCGAGCTGTGCGGCACCGCGACGGCACGGCTGCGCTCACCGCTCAATGTCACGGCCACCCAGCGCAGGTCGAGGTCGGCCACCGCGCCGGCCGGGGCGGTGTCGGAGACGACCAGCAGCCCGTCGGCGTCGAGGTCGACGGGCCTGGAGAGGCGTTCGGCGACGGGGTAGGCCACCCCCCGATAGCCCGCGGCGCGACAAAGAGCGGCCGCCGCCTCCAGCTCGTCGGCGCTGCCACGCGGGTCCAGCTCCCAGGCACCGAGCTCGGCGAGGACCGGCGCCACGAGCTTCTCGCGGCGGCCGGGCTCCTCTTCGGCCAGTTGTACGAGCCTGTCGCCCCCGGCCGCTTCCAGGGCCCCCAGCACGTGCCGGCCGTACTCGGTCGCCTCCCGGCTCAGTTCGATGTTCACGACGCCGCCAGCAGGGTCCGGGCCAGCAGGATGCGCTGCATCTCGATGCTTCCCGACGCCACGGTGGACGCCTGCGCGTACCGCCAGTGGTCCTGCACCGCACGCTGGAACCGGCGTCCGTCCTCGTCGGCGAGCCGGCCGTGTCCGACGATCTCCGTGAGCACCTCGGCGCTGTCCTGGTCGAGCCGGGTGACCGCGATCCGGTAGGCGGCGGTGTCTGCGGGGCTCACGGTGCCCCGGCTCTGCAGGGACAGCACGCGGTAGGCCAGCAGCCGGGCCCGTCGGCAGTGCACCAGCGCCGTGGCCCAGCGGCCGCGCAGCTCCGTCGGCAGGGTGTCCCACTGGTCCCCGAGTGCCGACGGGGCGGTCTTGAGCAGGCGCTCGCAGCGGGCGTATCTGGCGATGCCCACCCGCTCGAACGCCAGGACCTCCCGGACCACCTTCCAGCCGTCGTCGACAGTGCCCAGGACATCGGCCGGACCGACCCGGACCTCGTCCAGGAAGACCTCGTTGAGATGGTGCGGGCCCATCATCGACCGGATGGGCCTGACCTCGATGCCCGCCCGCTCCATGGGGACCAGGAAGATCGTGAGTCCGTGCTGTTTCTCGGCCCCGCGCGAGGTGCGGGCGAGCAGGAAGCACCACTGCGCCATCGTGGCGTACGAGGTCCAGATCTTCTGGCCCGAGATGCGCCAGCCCTCCCCGTCCGGGCGGGCCGCCGTACGCAGCGAAGCCAGGTCGGACCCGGCGTCCGGTTCGCTGAAGCCCTGGCACCAGATCACCTCGCCGCGGGCGATCGGCGGCAGATGCCGGCGCCGCTGCTCCGGTGTGCCGTGCCGCATGACGGTCGGCCCCACCCAGTTGACGCCCATGTACTGCGCCCCGCGGGGCTCGTGGTGCGCCCACATCTCCTCGCGGACGACCGTCTGCTCCCACAGGGAGGCGTCCCTGCCACCGAACTCCGCCGGCCAGGCCAGGCACAGCAGTCCGCGGTCGGCCAGTAGTCGGCAGAACCGCTGGGCGACCTCCAGATCGGCCGGGTCCTCGGTGAACGCGCCCAGGAAGTCGGCCGGAACGTGCTCGCGGACCATGGCGCGCAGCTGTGCGCGGAGCGCCCTGGCGCTGTCCCCCATCCGGAAGTCCATGGCTCCCACAGTATTTCAATCCTTACAATGATTGCTAGCCTTGCGAACGAACCGAGCGAGAGTCACCCCTGGAGGTTGACGCCACCACGCCACCGTGCAAGCATCATGCTCGCATTTGGAGAATGGCATTCTCATTCATGAGATGAGCGCATACGTCAGTACCCGAGCGCGCCAAGGTAAGGACCAGTTCTGCGATGTTTTCGGCACTCCTGATCGAAAAGGGCATGACGGGTCAGACGGTTTCGCTCACGCGGCTGGATGAGGCCGATCTCCCCGCCGGCGATGTCAGCATCGACGTCGAATATTCCACGCTGAATTACAAGGACGGCCTCGCCATTACGGGCAGGTCGCCCGTGGTACGCGCATTCCCGATGGTGCCCGGTGCCGATCTCGCCGGTGTCGTCACCGCGAGCACGCACGCGGATTGGCAGAAGGGCGACCGCGTCGTACTCAACGGCTGGGGCGTGGGCGAAACCCATTGGGGCGGTCTGGCACAGCGCGCACGCGTGAGCGGGGACTGGCTCGTCCCGCTGCCCGCCGCCTTCACCGCCCGGCAGGCGATGGCGATCGGCACGGCGGGGTACACGGCGGCCCTGTGCGTGGGCGCGCTGCTGGACCATGGCGTGCGTCCGGAGCAGGGCGAGGTCCTCGTGACGGGGGCGACGGGCGGCGTCGGCGGGACAGCGATCGCCCTCCTGGCGAAGGCCGGGTTCACCGTGGCCGCCGCGACCGGCAAGACCTCGGAGGCCGAGTACCTCCATCAACTGGGCGCCGCGACGGTGTTGGACCGCGCCCAACTCGCCGACGCCGGCAGGCCGTTGCAGAAGGAGCGCTGGGCGGGTGTCGTCGACTCCGTCGGCAGCCACACCCTGGCGAACGCCTGCGCGCAGACGCGCTATGGGGGCGCGGTCGCCGCGTGCGGCCTCGCCCAGGGCATGGACTTCCCGGCGTCGGTCGCCCCGTTCATTCTGCGCGGCGTGTCCCTGCTCGGCATCGACAGCGTGAGGGCACCGCGCACGTCACGGCGGACCGCCTGGGACCGACTGTCACGCGATCTGAGCGCGGGCACGCTGGAGTCGATCGCCCACGAGATCGGCCTGGAGGACGCGATCGCCGCGGCGGACCGCCTCATGGAAGGCAAGGTGCGCGGCCGCATCGTCGTCGACGTCCATCAATGACCGGAGCCGACGCCGCCCCAGGACCAGCGGAAGCCGACGTCCACCGACAACCGGGAGAATCGGGAGCAGGAGTGAGCGAGAAGCACACCGCCGCGGAGATCGCCGAGATCGACCTCTCCGACGTCGAGCACCGCGTGGGCAGGCCGGTCGGCGGAGGCCAGTTGTGGGATCCGTGCACCACCTCCGACATCCGCCGCTGGGTGATGGCGATGGACTATCCCAACCCGCTGCACTGGGACCAGGAGTTCGCCCGTGATTCCAGGTTCGGCGGCCTCGTCGCGCCGCAGTCCATGGCGGTGGCCCTGGACTACGGACATGGGGCGCAGCCCGCGTGCGTGGGCTACATTCCCGGCAGTCATCTGATCTTCGGCGGCGAGGAATGGTGGTTCTACGGCTGCCCCGTCCGGGCCGGGGACAAGCTGTTCCAGGAGCGGCGCTTCCACGACTACAAGGTGGCGGAGACGAAGTTCGCGGGACCCACGATGTTCTCGCGCGGAGACACCACCCACACCAACCAGCACGGCACGCTGGTGGCGCGCGAGCGTTCCACCGCGATCCGCTATCTCGCCGCCGAAGCGGAGAAGCGCGGCATGTATCAGGACCGGGGCGCGACCGTGAAGCGCTGGACGGACACCGAGCTGAACGAGGTGGAGAAACTGCGCCGCGAGTGGCTCATGTCGAACCGGCTGGGTCTCTCACCCCACTTCGAGGACGTGAGCGTCGGCGACAGGCTGCCGCGGCGCGTGATCGGCCCGCACAGCATCGCCAGTTTCACCACCGAGTACCGCGCCTTCCTGTTCAACATCTGGGGCACCTTCCACTGGGTCGCACCGCCCGGCGTCAAGGACCCCTGGATCAACCAGGATCCCGGGTGGGTGGACGGTTTCGGCTTCGACGAGGAAGACGCCAAGATCGACCCGCGCAAGCGCGACGGGCTCTATGTCGGTCCCTCGCGCGGCCACATCGACAGCGACAAGGCGAGCGAGATCGGCATGGGCCGCGCCTACGGCTACGGCGCCACGCTGGGTGCCTGGTGCACCGACTATCTCTCGTACTGGGCCGGCCACGACGGCATGGTGCGCCACTCCAAGGCGAACTTCCGCGGCCCGGCCTTCGAAGGGGACGTCACGTATTTCGACGCCGAAGTCATCGGCAAGGAAACGGAATCGACCTGGGGTGTGCCCCTCGTCCAGGTGAAGCTGCGGCTCACGGACCAGAACGGCGGCTCGCTGGTGGACTGCACGGCGGAGGTCGAACTGCCGCACTAGGGCCGGACAGGCTCTGGCGGCGGCTCGGCAAGGAGGGGCGTTCCAGCACGACCGAGAAGCGACAGCGATGGGGCGGTGAGCGATGGGCGCCGAGACGAACGCCGAATCCGTACGAACCCTTTCGACCGTGTCAGGCCCGCCACTGAGCGCCGAACCAGGGCTCGGGCCGCTCACGTTGCCCGGCTTCCTGCGTGAGGTGACGGCGCGGTACGGCGAGCGCGAGGCCCTCGTGACGCGCACGGCGGAGGGCGCCACACGGTGGACGTACACCGAACTCTGGGAGCGTGCCGTTGAGGTGGCACGGGCCCTGCGGGCATGCGGCGTGGGCAAGGACAGCCGCGTGGGCATCCTGATGACGAACCGCGCCGAGTGGATCACCGCGGTGTTCGGCACCTCGCTCGCCGGCGGTGTGGCGGTCACGCTCAGCACGTTCTCGACACCGCCCGAACTCGAGGACTTGCTGCAACTCTCCTGTGTTTCGGTGCTGTTGTTCGAGCGGAAGGTGCTGACGAAGGACATCGCCGCCGTTCTCACCGAGCTGGAGCCGGAGATCGGCAAGGCCGCACCCGGCACGCTGCGCTCGGCGAGGTTCCCGTTCCTGCGCCGTCTCGCCCTGGTCGGGGAGGCCCTGCCGGGCGAAGCGATCGACACCTGGGACGCCTTCCTGGCGCGCGGCCAGGGCGAGCCGAGCGAGCTGGTCGAGGCGACGGCCGCGTCGGTGCGGCCGAGCGATGCCGCCGTGCTCTTCTTCTCGTCCGGTTCCACGAGCAGGCCGAAGGGAATCCTGAGCGCGCATCGCGGCGTCACCGTCCAGTTGTGGCGCTTCCTGCGCATGTACGGTTTCGCCCCGGAGGACGACATCCGGTGCTGGACGGCCAACGGCTTCTTCTGGTCCGGCAATTTCGCCATGGGCCTCGGTACGACGCTCGCCGGCGGCGGGACCCTCGTACTGCAATCGACCTTCATCGCCGCGGAGGCGCTCGACCTGATGCAGGCGGAACGGGTGAACTTCCCCCTCGCCTGGCCGCACCAGTGGGCGCAGCTCGAAGGCGCCCCGAACTGGAACCAGGTGGATCTGAGCAGCGTACGGTTCGCGGACTTCAGAACGCCGATCGCACGCCACCCCACGGTGTCGACCCAGTGGCGCGAGCCGGGCCACGCCTACGGCAACACGGAGACCTTCACGATCACGACGTGCTTCCCGGCCGACACCCCGCCCGACGTGACCGCGAACAGCAGTGGAGAGGCACTGCCGGGTGTCACGCTCAAGATCGTCGATCCGCTCTCGGATGTCGTCGTTCCGCGCGGCGAGCACGGCGAGATATGCGTCAAGGGCCCCACTCTCATGCTGGGTTACCTCGGGACACCGCTCGACGAGACGCTGGACGCGGAGGGCTTCTTCCACACCGGTGACGGCGGTCGGCTCGACGACGCCGGCCGGCTCTTCTGGGAGGGCAGGCTCACCGACATCATCAAGACGGGCGGCGCGAACGTCTCACCGCTGGAGGTGGACGAGGCCCTCTCCGGCTATCCCGGCATCAAGGTGGCACGCACCGTGGGCGTACCGCACGAGACGCTCGGCGAAGTCGTCACCGCCTGCGTCGTACCCCATGACGGGGCGAGACTCGAACCCGAGGAGATCCGCGCGTTCCTGCGCGAGCGACTGGCGAGCTACAAGGTGCCACGCCATGTGCTGTTCTTCCACGAGGAGGACATCACGCTCACGGGCAGCGCGAAGATCAAGTCCGGCGATCTTCGCCAGCTGGCCGCCAAGAGGTTGCGGGGACAGCCGAATCCCTAGAAACCTCTCCGTTGAATGATGTGGGCCTCCCGTGCCAGCTCCTCCTGGAAGTCAGGATGCGCGATGGCGATCAGACGTCGGGCGCGTTCGGCGAGGGACTGACCTCTGAGTTCGGCCGATCCGAATTCGGTGACGATCACGTCCACATCACTGCGTGCCGTCGTGACCGGCCCGGACAGGTGGGCGGCAATCCTGCTGATCGTGCCCCTCTTGGCGGTGGCGGGCAGGGCGGTGATGGCGTGACCGCCCGGCGAGCGGGCGCCGGCACGAACGAAGTCCACCTGGCCTCCGGTACCGCCGAGGTAGGCCGAGCCGCTCTGTTCGGCGTTCACCTGGCCGGTCAGGTCGACCTCCATCGCGGAGTTGATGGTGACCAGATTGTCCAGCTGCGCGAGTACCGCCGCGTCGTGGGTGTAGGCCGTGGTGCACATGCGGATCCGCGGGTTGCGGTGGGCGAATGCGTAGAGACGCCTGGTGCCGATCAGGGCACCGTTGACGGAAACCCCGCTGTCGATGCGTTTGCGCGCGTTGGTGACGACGCCCGCTTCGACCAGGTCGACCAGGCCGTCACCCAGCATGCCGGAGTGCACGCCAAGGTCCTTACGGTCACGCAGGAGCCGAAGGACGGCGTCCGGGACGGCGCCGACCCCGGTCTGGATGACCGAGCCGTCCTCGATGTAGGAGGCGGCGTGGGCCGCGATGGCCGCGTCCGTCTCACCGATTCTCGCTCGCGGCACCTCCACCGGCGTACGTGAGACATGCACGGCACAGTCGATCCGATCCGCGGGCAACAACTCACCGTGCGTAAAAGGCACTTGGTCGTTCACTTCCGCCACGACGACGCGCGCCTTCGCCACAGCGGCCTGTACGTAGTCGCTGACGAGGCCGAGGCTGTGGTTTCCGTTCGCATCGGCCGTGCTGACCTGGATGAAGGCGACGTCGCACCCGAGGGTCCCGGCTTCGATCATCGGGCCGATCTGGCTGACATGACAGGGGATCACGCCGAGCTTGTGTTCCTTGGTCAGTGAGCGCAGCGCGCCGATCGCCCCCATGCTGGACAGGGAGAATCCGTGCGTTGCGGCCGGGGTGAACAGGCCGGAGAAGCTGGTCGCGATGAAGGCCGAGAGCCCGCCGATCCCGGGGCCCTGGTCGATCAATGCCTCGATCAGCGTGGTCGGTTCGCCACAGGCCTGGCCCATGACGATGCGGTCACCGGGGTGCAGGAACTGGCTGAGGTCCAGGCCGCCGGCCTCGCGAATGACCTTCATACGCCGTTCCTTGACGCCAACAGCGTCTGGGCGCGGGCCAGGTGAGGGCGGTCGAGCATGGCGCCCTTGTGCCCGATGGCGCCGACTCCGGGATGGGCCGCGAACAGATCGACGATTTCCTGGGCCTCGGCCAGTTCCTCCGCTGTGGGGGTGAAGGCCGCGTTGATGACATCGACTTGGTCCGGATGAATGGCCAGCATGCCTCGATAGCCGTCACGGCGTACCTTCTCGGCTCGCTCGCGCAGTCCTTGCAGATCGCGGAAGTCGCCCTGGATGGTTTCCACCGGCGCTACACCGGCGGCGGCCGCACCGAGCAGGCAAAGACTTCTGGCCAGCTCGTAGGTGAAGCCATAGCTTCCGTCAGGGTTGCGATTCTCCGTGGCGCCGACGGCATCGGCGAGATCCTCCGCGCCCCAGGTCATGGCAACCACCCTCGGCGCACCTTTGTAGGTGCCGGTGGTGAACATGGCTTCGGCCGTCTCGGCGACAAGAACGATGACCTTTGTCGAACCCTGTTCCAGATCGGCGGCGACTTCCAACGCCGAGAGGTAGTGGTCCAGGGTCTCCGCATCCGCACGGCCGCGCGCCTTGGGAAGCATGATGCCCCCGGGCTGTGCGGGGATCACGGCTGCCAGATCGGCGAGCGTATGGGGGCCGTCCAGAGGGTTGACGCGCACCCACAACCGAGTTCTGTCTTCTCTCGGCCGAGCCGCCAGAAAGTCCGAGATCATCGTCCGGGCCTTGCGCTTTCCGTCTTCGGCGACCGCGTCCTCCAGATCGAGGACCACAATGTCTGCCGAGCCGTCAGCCGCTTTCCCCATCTTTCTTTCACTGTCGCCCGGCGCGAACAGCCAGGAGCGTGCGATGAAGGTTTCTCCGGTGCCGACCACGGGTTCTCCCGTTCCTCGATTCAACGTCTTTCCGATCCGGCTCAAGCATCACTCCATGCCGAGCTCGCCCATCACCTCATGTGTGTGGGCGCCGAGCCTGGGGGCGGGTCCCGCGATACGACCGGGGGTCTGCGAGAACCAGGTCGGCGTGCCGGGGAAACGCACGGGACCGTTGGGGGTGTCCACCGTCTCGAAGAATCCCACTTCCTTCAGATGTGGGTTGTCGAGCAGTTCGTCGAGTGTGCGGACCGGAGCGGCGGGAATGTCGAGAGACCGGAGCAGGCCGAGCCAGTCCTCGGTCGTACGCTCCAGGAATGTCTCTCCCAGCAGGGCATAAACGGTGTCGATGCGGCGCGCTCGCTGTTCGAGGGTGGCGAAGTGCTCTCCGGCCCACGCCGGTTTCACGGCGGTGATGAACGCGGCCCACTGCTTGTCGTTGTACACCAGCGCCGAGATATGGCCGTCTTTCGTGCGGTAGGGCTTCCGGTGGGGTGTGACCGCGCGGGGGTACACCGCGGGTCCCAAGGGTGGAGTGAACATCGCCCCGTTGGCGTGTTCGACCAGCATGAAAGCGGCCATGGTTTCGAACATGGCGACCTCGACCTCCTGGCCTTCACCGGTCCGCTCGCGGTGGAACAGCGCCATCATGGTGGCGTACAAGGCGGTCATTCCGGCTATCTTGTCCGCCATGATGGTGCCGACGTAACCGGCTTCCCCGGTCAACTGCCGCTGCACGAACGGCAGGCCGCATTCCGCCTGAATGGTGTCGTCGTAAGCGGTGAGATTCGCGTCCGGGCCGCGGCGGCCGTATCCGTAGCAGTTGGTGTAGATGATCGATGGATTGATGGCGGCCACTTCTTCGTAACTCAGTCCGAGCTTGGCGATCGCCTTGGACCGCATCGAGTGAATGAACACGTCACCATGCCTGATGAGTTCACGCAGCGGGCTTTTCCCTTCGGCCGATCGCAGATCCAGCACCACACTGCGCTTGCCGCGGTTCACATTGACGAAGACGCCTCCCATGCCCGGTTCCGGGCCGACCGAGATGTAACGAGTGTTGTCGCCGGCGGGGGGCTCGATCTTGATCACATCTGCACCCATGTCCGCCATGATCTGGGTGCAGTAGGGGCCCATGACCATCGCGGTGAGATCGACAACGCGTAACCCGGCGAGTGGGCCCGTGTGCGCACGTTCACCTGGCATCGCTGCCTCCCGCGTTCATCGAGACTATAGGGTGAATCTTTATAAGGATAGTGATAATAAGATGCCATGAGTAGTCACCGTGTCCCCGGCACCATCGCCCAGGTACTCGATGCCGCACTCGCGTCGCGCCCGCACGCCACGGCGGTCGAGGCCGTCTCCGGCGTCTGGTCGTACGCCGAGCTCGACGACCGCGCCCGACGGGCGGCCGGAGCGCTGTGGCGGCTCGGGGTGCGCCCCGGCGACCGCGTGGCGGCCTGCCTGCCCAACGACCTGGACATCGTCGCGGCCTTTCACGGCGCACAGCGGATCGGAGCCGTCTGGGCGGGAATCGGTGAAGCGCTCACAGCGGGCGAGCAGGAGGAGCTGCACAACCTCTGCGGCCCGACAGTCGTACTGGCCGGACCGCGCTGTCTGCTGAACTCGCCGGACCGGGTCGGTCCCGGCCGATGGGCCGAGCTGGTCGATCGCGACGAGGCGGCCCCTCACGTCGAACCGGACATCGACGCGCCGGCCGGAATCGCGTTCACCAGCGGGACCTCGGGACACCCCAAGGCCGTCGTGCACAGCCAGCGCAACCTGCTGCTGCCGGGCGCGGTCCTGGTCGCCACCCGGGGCTGGGGACCCGAGCTGCGCAAGGGCGACAGCTTCCCGCTGACGATCCTCAACCTCATGGTGCTGTCCACCCTGCTCACCGCACAGGCCGGCGGCTGCTCCGTCGTGATGAACCGGCGCGACGTGGAAGGGGTCGCCGAGTGGATCTCCTCCCGGCGCGTCACGGTGTGGAACGGCGCGCCCGCACAGCTCTACGACCTCGCCCGGCGCCCGGACCTGGACCTCGGATCACTCACGGAAGTATGGAGCGGAGGCGGCGACACCCCGGACGCGCTGCGCCGGGCATTCGCCGAGGCCCACGGCCTGGTTCCCCGGGTCACCTACGGCCTCACCGAGGCGCCGACCGTCGTGTCGATCGATCCGGACGGCGAGTGGCGTCCGGGCACGAGCGGACAGGTGCTGCCGCACTACGACGTCGCGGCGTACGACGACGAGGGCCGCCGCCTCCCCGCGGGCGAACTCGGCGAGCTGCGGCTGAGCGGGGCCGCCGCCGGTCCGTGGGCGGACAGATGGAGGCCGATGCTCGGATTCTGGGAGCGCGGCGGCATCCGCCCGGCGGAACCCGGTCCGGTCCCCACCGGTGACATCGGGACGGTCGACGGCGACGGGTGGCTGACGGTGCTGGACCGCAAGAAGCTCGTCATCGTCCGCGGCGGGGCGAACGTCTACCCGCTCGAAGTGGAACGGGTCATCGCGGCGCACCCCGATGTCGCCGGGGTCGCCGTGTGCGCGGTGCCCGACGACCGTCTCGGTCAGCGAGTGGCCGCCGTGGTCGAGAGCGCCGGTCCCCCGCTCGACCTCGAAGCGCTCGCCGCACTCTGCCGCCGCGCGTTGGCGGCGTACAAGGTTCCGGAGTTCTGGTCACAGGTCGACGCCTTGCCGGTGAACGCCATGGGCAAGGTGCAACGGGCCCTGCTGCCCGGGCTGGTTGACCCGCGCCGGCGTCCCGGAACGGCCTGAAAGGCGATGATGTATCACTGCTAACCTTGCAATCATGGAACGCACAGGGTCCGAGCACACCAAGATCGGGCAGATGCGCATGGCGGAGCAGGTGGCCGCCGCACTGCGCGACCGGATCCTCGCGGGCGGCATCGGCGACGGCTCCACGCTTCCCAAACAGGACGAGCTCGTGGCCGAGTTCGGTGTCAGCTACCCCTCGGTGCGGGAGGCATTGCGAATCCTGGAGACCGAGGGCTTCATCACGGTACGGCGCGGCAATCGCGGCGGCGCCACCGTGCACGCTCCGGACATCGGCACCGCCGGCTACGCCCTGGGACTGACGCTCCAGGCCATGCAGGTCCGGGTTCCCGACCTCGGCGCCGCCCTCGCCACGCTGGAGCCGCTGTGCGCGGCGCACTGCGCGGAGCGGTCGGACCGCGGGCGGGTCGTGGTGCCGCGGCTGAGGGAACTGCTCGCCGCGAGCGACGGCTGCATCGACGACGGTGCGGCGTTCACCCGGGCCTCGCGCGAGTTCCACGACGCCGTCGTCGGGTTCGACCCCAACGCGACGCTGCGCGTCGTAGTGAAGAGCCTGACGTCGCTCTGGTCGGTCCAGGAAGAGGCCTGGGCGGACGCCCAGATGTCGCGCGGCGCCTACCCTTCGCGCACCGAGCGCACGGCCGCCCAACGCGCCCACGAGCGCCTGGTGACGAGCATCGAGCAGGGCGACGTCGACGAGGCCGCGCGGATCGCGGAGGAGCATCTGACGGCGACTCAGCGCGTGGTGTGCCGCACCCTCAAGAACCGGGTGATCGACGCCGCTTCGGCCCAGAGCCGGGCGCGATTCCGCCGCGGCTGAGACCTGGGCCGTCCGCTTGCCGGTTGGCTCTTGCCGCGGCGGTGTGCCCCATAGGTTCCGGCCGAGGCCAGTAAGGTGTAAATCCTTGTAAGGATAGCCCGGCAGGCCTACGATGCCTGCCGGGCCGGTCCGCAGCCACCCTGCGGCCGTCGGCACGAGAGCCGACGGCGACGCGCCCCGCGGTGGAAGGGGGACCCACGTGTCGCCGGAGCGTGACGCCGCTGCGCGGATGTTCGGCCTGGACGGCCGCGTGGCGATCGTCACCGGTGCCTCGTCCGGTCTCGGGGCCGCGGTGGCCCGGGCCCTGGCCTCGCTCGGCGCCCGGGTCGCCGTAGTGGCCCGGCGTCGCGACAAGCTGGCCGAACTCGCCGAACGGATCGACGGCATCGCCGTCGCCTGCGACCTCTCCGACCTCGCCCGGGTCGGCTCCGTCGTGCCGACGGTGGTCGAGGGCCTGGGGCCGCCGGAGATCCTCGTCAACGCCGCCGGGAGCATGTTCACGACCGAGCGCGCGGAGTCCGAGCCGCTCGACGCCGTCCGCCGGACCACGGACCTCAACCTGCTGGCCCCGTTCCTGCTCGCCCAGGCCGCCTTCCCCCACATGCGCGCCGCCGGTCGGGGCGTGATCATCAACGTCTCGTCCATCAGCGGCCGGGTCGGCATCCCCGGGATCCCGCAGGCGTCGTACGCGGCGAGCAAAGCCGGCCTGTCCGGTCTGTCCGCCGAGCTCGCGGTGCAGTGGGCGAAGCACTCGATCCGGGTGAACACGGTGGCCCCCGGCTTCTTCCGCAGCGAGATCACCGGCCCGCTCTACGAGAGCGAGCGCGCCGCCGAGTACCTGCGCCGCAATACCCCGCTGCCGAAGGAGGGAACCGCCGACGACATCGTCGGCGCCATCCTGTGGCTCGCCGGGGACGCGGGAAGCTATGTCACCGGGCAGACGGTCGTCGTCGACGGCGGCTGGACCGCGCGCTGACCACCCCTCGATCCCGGCGAAGGCGAACGGTTACGCTGAGATCATGCCGTCCACACGTCGCACAGCACGCCAGACCGACTTGCTCCAGCGGCTGGTCGCCCTGCTGGCGGCGGAGGGTTTCGCATCGTTCACGCTCGACGAGCTGACCGAGCGGCTGCGCTGCTCGAAGACGACGTTGTATCAACTGGCCGGCAGCAAGCAGGAGTTGGTCCGGGAGGCAGTGAAGCACTACTTCCGGGAGGCGACCCAGACCATCGAGAAGCAGGTGGCGGACACCTCCGCGCCCGCGGACCGCGTGGTCGTCTACCTGAACGCGGTCGCCCAGCAGCTGAGACCGCTGTCCCGGCAATTCCTCGACGACATGGCCGACTTCGAACCGGCTCGCGAGGTGTACGAGGCCAATACCCGTCTTGCCGCGGGCCGGCTCAGGCAGTTGATCGCGGACGGGGTCGCCGCCGGCGCGTTCCGTGATGTCCATGCCGCGTTCGTGGGCGAGGTGGTCGCCGCCACCATGCAGGAGATCCAGCGCGGTGAGATCGCCGCGCGCACCGGGCTGTCCGACGCGGAGGCCTACGCCGAGCTGGCGTCGCTCATTGTGCACGCGGTTTCGCCCTGACCTAGGTGCCCTCGATGACCTCAGCGGTATCAGCGGTGTCAGCCGTGTCAGCGGTGGAGTCGACTCCCCAGTCCCGTAGCACCGACTCGGTGTCCCCACCGGGCATGTCCGGTGTCGATGGCTGCCTGCTGGGCGTCCGCGAGAATCGCGGGGCCGGTGCGGCCTGGAGGATGCCGTCGACCTCGACCAGGGTGCGCCGGGCCACCACATGCGGGTGCGTTCCCGCCTCGGCGAACGTGAGCACGGGCGTCACGCACGCGTCCGTTCCGGCGAAGTGCGTGGCCCACTCGTCGCGCGTACGGGAGGCGAACCGCTTCGCGAAGGCCGAGCGCAGTGCCGGCCAGCCGCCGCGGTCGCCCTGGGCGGGCAGCCGGGCGGGGTCGATCCCGAGTCCGTCGAGCAGGGCCGCGAAGAAGTGCGGTTCGAGCGCGGCGACGGCGACGTATTTGCCGTCGCCGCACGCGTAGGTGTCGTAGAAGGGGGCAGCCCCGTCGAGAAGGTTGGAGCTCCGCTCGTCCGACCACTCACCCATGCCGCGCAGGGCGAGTGTCATCTGACTCAGCAGGGCGGTCCCGTCGATCATCGCGGCATCGACGACCTGTCCCGCCCCGGAGCGTGAGCGCTCCCAGAGCGCGGCCAGGACGCCGACGGCCAAGAGCATGGACCCTCCGCCGAAATCTCCCACGAGGTTGAGCGGAGGGGGTGGCGAACCGCCTTCCCGGCCCATGGCATGGAGCACGCCGGTGAGACCGATGTAGTTCAGATCATGTCCGGGTTGCTGAGCGAGCGGACCGTCCTGCCCCCAGCCGGTGATCCGCGCGTAGACGAGCCCCGGATTCCGGCGTCCGCAGTCATCGGGGCCGACTCCGAGCCGCTCGGCGACGCCCGGCCGCAGGCCCTCCACGAACACATCGGCCCGGGCCGACAACGCCAGGACGAGCGCACGCCCCTCGGGCTCCTTGAGATCCGCGAAGACCGACCGGCGGCCGCGCCGCACGATGTCGGTCGCGCCGACGGGGCCGAGCTGGAGCGCCCGGCCGGAAGGCCTCTCGACCCGCACCACATCGGCACCGAGATCGGCCAGCACCATGGCCGCGTGGGGCGCCGGCCCGAGTCCCGCGAGTTCGAGAACACGCAAACCGGCGAGGGGACCAGCTGATCTGTCGATGGACAGCATGGCATTACGGTACCAATAACGATACTGTTGTATCGCTTCGAGTATCAAAAACTTCCAGCGCTACGCCCGAGGACATCTCATGCCCGCTACCCGAACGCTTCCCGCCCCGGAAGCAGTCGACCTGATCGGCCTGACCCGCGAGCTCGCCGAGAAGGAGCTCGCGCCGCGCGTCGCCGAGGCCGAGGCCGAGGAGCGGTTCCCCCGCGAGGTCTTCCGCACGCTCGGCCGGGCCGGCCTGCTGAGCCTGCCCTACCCCGAGGAGTACGGCGGCGGTGGCCAGCCCTACGAGGTCTACCTCCAGGTTGTCGAAGAGATCGCGGCCGTGTGGGCCAGCGTCGCGGTGGGTGTCTCGGTCCACGCGCTGTCCTGCTTCGGCCTCGCCGCCTTCGGCACCCAGGAGCAGAAGGACGAGTGGCTCCCCGGCATGCTCAGCGGCGATCTGCTCGGCGCCTACTGCCTGTCCGAGGCGCACGCCGGTTCCGACCCCGCGGCGATGCGCACGCGGGCCGTCAGGGACGGCGACCACTATGTGCTCAACGGCGCCAAGGCATGGACCACGCACGGTGGGCACGCGGACTTCTACACGGTCATGGCGCGCACCGCCGACGAGGGCTCACGCGCCATCTCCTGCTTCCTCGTCCCGGCCGACACTCCTGGTGTGGTGGCCGATCCCCCGGAACACAAGATGGGTCTGACCGGGTCGGCCACCGCCACCGTGCGTCTGGAGGACGTACGTGTCCCCGCGCACCGCCGGATCGGCGAGGAGGGCGAAGGGCTCAAGATCGCCTTCGCCGGGCTGGACTGCGGCCGGCTGGGCATCGCGGCAGTGGCCACGGGCCTTGCCCAGGGGGCGCTGGACCACGCACTGCGCTACTCGCGGGAGCGGGAGACCTTCGGGCGCCCCATCATCGAGCACCAGGGGCTGGCCTTCGTCCTCGCGGACATGGCCGCCGCGGTGCAGGCCTCCCGCGCCACCACGCTCGCCGCCGCCCGGCTCAAGGATCAGGGGCTCCCGTTCCAGTGCGAGGCGTCCATCGCCAAGCTGGTCGCCACCGACAACGCCATGAAGGTCACCACCGACGCCGTCCAGGTACTGGGCGGCTCCGGCTACACCCGCGACTTCCCGGTCGAGCGCTACATGCGGGAGGCCAAGGTCATGCAGATCTTCGAAGGCACCAACCAGATTCAGCGCCTGATCATCGGCCGCGCGCTGAAGGAGGCCGACCGGGGCAGCCTCAGGGTTCGGGACGAGACCAGGTAGTACGGAGCGGCGTACACCTCGGGCATCGACGGCACGCGCACATCGCGGAAGGTCCGCACCACGTGACCATCGCCTGCTGAGCGCCGATACTACGGGGAGAGGCTCCTCGGTCCGCCGGTCCGCACGCCAGTCCGGCGCCCGGCTGCCCATCCCACCAGGAGGTACCCATGAAGATGCTCATCAACGTGGCGGAGACGGTGGTAGCGGACGCGCTGCGGGGCATGGCGGCGGCGCATCCCGAGCTGACGGTGGACGTCGACAACCGGGTGATCGTACGGCGGGACGCTCCGGTGGCCGGAAGGGTGGGCCTCGTCTCCGGCGGCGGGTCGGGGCACGAGCCGCTGCACGGCGGTTTCGTGGGCCCCGGCATGCTGTCGGCGGCCTGTCCCGGCGAGGTTTTCACGTCTCCGGTGCCGGACCAGATGCTGCGCGCGGCCGCCGCCGTGAACAGTGGCGCGGGCGTGCTGTTCATCGTGAAGAACTACACGGGTGACGTGCTCAACTTCGACATGGCGGCCGAGCTCGCCGAGGACGAGGGCATCCAGATCGCGAAAGTCCTCGTCAATGACGACGTCGCCGTCACCGACAGCCTCTACACCGCCGGGCGGCGCGGCACCGGGGCGACGCTGTTTGTGGAGAAGATCGCGGGTGCCGCCGCCGAGGAGGGCGCACCTCTGGAGCGGGTCCAGGCGCTGGCCACGCAGGTCAACGAGAGCTCCCGCAGTTTCGGGGTCGCGCTCAGCGCCTGTACGACTCCGGCCAAGGGCAGCCCGACCTTCGACCTGCCGCCCGGCGAGCTGGAGCTGGGCGTCGGCATCCACGGCGAGCCGGGCCGGGAGCGGCGCGCGATGATGACCTCCAGCGAGATCGCCGACTTCTCGGTGCACGCGATCCTGGAGGACCTCAACCCGCGCAACCCGGTACTGCTCCTGGTCAACGGCATGGGTGCGACCCCACTCCTGGAGCTGTACGGCTTCAACGCGGAGGTGCAGCGGGTGCTGGACGAGCGTGGCGTCCCGGTGGCGCGCACGCTGGTCGGCAACTACGTCACCTCGCTGGACATGGCGGGCGCCTCGGTGACGCTGTGCCAGGTGGACGAGGAGCTGCTGCGACTGTGGGACGCGCCGGTGAAGACGCCGGGGCTGCGCTGGGGCGTGTGAACTCGGTCAACAGGCAGTCGGCTGCCACGAGGTCGCGTGTGAACCCGGTCAACAGGCAGCCGGTTGCCGAGGGCCTGAAACCGATCGACGCTCGTACCGCGCAGTCAACGCTCGTACCACGCAAGGAGATTCCGTGCTCGACGCCGATTTCTTCCGCCGTTGGATGACAGTGACCGCAGCGGCCGTGGACCGCGACGCGCAGCTGCTCACCGAACTGGACTCGCCTATCGGCGACGCCGATCACGGCACCAATATGCAGCGCGGGTTCACCGCCGTGGTCGCCGCGCTGGAGAAGGAGGCGCCGGACACGCCCGGTGGCGTTCTCACGCTCGCCGGTCGTCAGCTGATCTCGACGGTCGGCGGCGCGTCCGGACCCTTGTACGGCACCCTGCTGCGCCGGACCGGCAAGGCGCTCGGAGATGCCCCCGAGGTCACCGAGGAACAGTTCACGGACTCGCTGCGCACGGGCGTCGACGCGGTGATGGCGCTGGGCGGAGCCGCGCCCGGCGACAAGACCATGATCGACGCGCTGGTGCCCGCCGTCGACGCGCTCGCCGACTCCTTCGTAGCGGCGAAGGCCGCCGCCGAGGAGGGTGCCGTCGCGACGACGCCGTTGCAAGCCCGCAAGGGCCGGGCCAGCTATCTGGGCGAGCGCAGCATCGGGCACCAGGACCCAGGCGCCACGTCCTCGTCGCTGCTGATCGGGGCACTCGTGGAGGCGGCCGGTGAGTGACTCCACAGACACCTCGACCACCTCGACGAGTGACGGGACGGACAAGCTCGTAGGGATCGTGCTGGTCTCCCACAGTGCCGCCGTCGCCGCCTCCGTAGCCGAGCTGGCGACGGGCCTGGCGGGCGGTGGCACGACCGCTCCCGTCGCCCCTGCGGGCGGCACCGCCGACGGCGGCCTCGGCACGAGCGCCGAGCTGATCTCCGCCGCGGCCGCCTCCGTGGACCGCGGCGCCGGCGTCGCGGTCCTCACCGACCTGGGCAGCGCCGTGCTCACGGTGAAGGCGCTGCTCGCCGAGGGCGACGAACTGCCCGACAACACCCGCCTCGTCGACGCACCCTTCGTCGAGGGCGCGGTCGCCGCGGTCGTCACGGCGTCGGCGGGCGCGGACCTCGCCGCGGTGGAGGCGGCGGCCGCGGAGGCGTACGCGTACCGGAAGGTCTGAGTACCGGGACCCGGCTTCGCCGGAGGGTGTGAGCGCCGGATCGAGTGATCCCTGGCCGCGCCGGAAGGTGTGAGCGCCGGGGTCAGTGGTCCCGGGCTTCGTCAGGCAAGTCCCTCGGCCGCGACGGCGAGGGCCGAGCGAACGGTCGCCACCAGCTCGGCCCGCGCCGTCGCGGGGTCGGACTGTTCCTCGTCGCCGCGCCACGCGTAGTGCTCGACCGCCGTCCGCAGGGCCGCGTTGAGCATGGCGGCCTGGATCTCCGACCGCAGGTCGACTGCGGCCAGCCCCGCTCGGTCGGCGAGGGCGCGGGCGAAGACCGGCTCGGCCTCGTCGTGGGCCTGGAGCCAGACCGCACGCAGGCCCGGCTCGGTGCGGGTCAGCCTCAACAGCGCACGGACGTTGGGCAGATGCGGTCTCGCCATCGGGCCGGCGCCGGCCGTGGTCGCCGCTTCCAGGGCGTCCTCCAGCGGCTGGTCGGGGCGCCAGGCGCGCAACGCGGCGGCGATGGCGTCGATGCCGGCCGCGAACAGGGGGCTGACGCAGCTCTCCTTGCTCGGGAAGTAGCGCCAGACGGTTCGCGCGGAGACGCCGACAGCCTGCCCGATCTGCTCCCCGGTCGTCGCGGCCACGCCGTGGGCGACGAACAGCTCCACCGCGGCGCGCGCGATCTCCAGCCGGATCTCCGCCTTGCGCTGCTCGGTCAGCGGCGGCCGTCCCGTACGGCCACGACCCTGGCCGGGGGGTTCGCTGATCGCGCCGTCCGGCACTGGTGACTCCTTGGTTCCGCCGGCGGCTGCTGCCCGGGCCTGCTGTGAGTCTAACGATCTCCAAAGCGGCGTCGAGGGACTTCGAAAGAGGGGCAAAGACTTTCTGTCATTCACAGACATTAAGTCGTACTGTGGCAGCGCAGCAGCTTCGTTGCACCACGTACGCACCACTGGGAGCACGTCATGACCACCACTGGACTGGACGGCCGAAGCGTCATCGTCACCGGCGCGGGCTCGGGCATCGGGCGCGCCACCGCGCTCGCCTTCGCGGCGGAGGGCGCTCGCGTCGTCGTGGCCGACCTCAACGCCGAGGGCGCCGAGACGGTCGTGAAGGAGATCACGACGGCCGGCGGCACCGCGGTGGCCGTCACCGGCGACCTGAGCGAGCAGGCCGTCGTCGACCAGGTGACCGCGACCGCGGTCGAGCGGTTCGGCGGGGTGGACGTACTGGTGAACAACGCCGGGATCATGGACCGCATGTCGGCGGTGGCGGAGGTCAGCGACGCGGAGTGGGAGCGGGTCATCCGGGTCAATCTCACCGCTCCGTTCCTGCTCACCCGGGCGGTGCTGCCGCACATGCTGGAGGCCGGCAAGGGCGCCATAGTGAACACCGCCTCCGAGGCGAGCCTGCGCGGCAGCGCGGCGGGGGCCGCGTACACCGCCTCGAAGCACGGCATCGCGGGGCTCACCAAGTCCCTCGCCGTGATGTACCGGGACAAGGGCATTCGCGCCAACGCCATCGCTCCCGGCGGCACGAAGACCGGCATCGTCGTGGACATCGAGGCCGGCTCCCAGGGTCCCGCGGTCCTGGGCTCGTACATGCGCAACGTCGGCCAGCCGGCCGAGGCCGAGGAGCAGGCGGCGGCCATCGTGTTCCTCGCCTCGGACGCGGCGAGCAACATCAACGGCGTGATCCTGCCCGTCGACAACGGCTGGGCCGCCGTCTGAGGTCCCGCCCGTCCAGTCCCGACGGCCCGGCACCCTCGGTTCATCGGACCGAGGGTGCTCAGCCACCGCGGACGAACCGCCGGGCCAGTCGCTCGCCCGCCGTCACGGCGGCCGCGTGGTTCTCGATGGGTGACACCCGGGAGTTCTTGAAGACGATGTAGGTGACCCCGGTATCCGTCCCGCCGCCCCGCGGATCGGGACGGATGCCGAGGGCCTTGGCGGTGGCGTACGAGGCCTCGCCGATGATGCCGTGCGGGCCGATGTCGCCGACGACGGCGTACTGGACGCGGTGCCGGTAGATCACGGCGGCCACCGATCCGCCGCGGACACCGTGGTCCCGGTGGTTCCAGATGCGGCTCGGGGCCGGGACGACGATGTACGGGAGGGTCTCGGCGCTCAGCTCACGGCCGTCGGACTGCTGGTAGGCGGTGGCGCTGGAGAAGAGCGGGTCGATGCGGCTGTTGCAGCGAAGGCCCGGCCTGCCGTCGCAGTCGATGTCCATGTCGGCCTTCCAGAACACGGCGCCCCGCGTGCCGCACACGGGGATATGGGCACGGGTGCCGTCGTCGCTGCGGTAGCGCCCTTTTGAGACGGGGGCGCAGCCACGCACCTTCGCCAGCAGGTCGGCGGCGCGGACGTTTCCCTCACGCACCGCCGCCACGGGCCGGCTCGGCGGGGCGAGGGTGGGCAGCGCCGCCGGAGCGGGAGCGAGCAGGGCGGCGCCGGCCGCGGCCAGCGTCAGCGACTGGACACGCACGATGAGAGACCCTCTCCTGGGGGACATTGATGGTCATTTGCCCATATTTGACAGGCATCTGACGGCACATCCACTGAAAGGGGTCCGGGCGGCGCACGACCGCCTCGGGCGGCGCCGTGCGGCCGAGGGCCCGAGCCGCAGTCGGCTCCGGCCACTCGACCGCCCTCGCCGGCGCGGGAACAGCGACGACAGCGGTCCGCGCCGTGGGCGTGAACTCCCCTGGAACAAGGGCGAGTTCACGCCGCGTCAGGGATCAGCATACGTACGTTCCCGGCAGTCCGGCCAACGGCCGCCCACCCTCTTGATGTGGTCGCGTCAGCCGTGTCTTATAGGTACAGACCAATCCCGTCGAGGGAAGGCAGACCCGTGCGACGCGTCCCCCCTGCGCTGATGCGTGCGTTGATGTGCGGCTCGCTGCTCGTGCTGGCGTCCTGTGGGTGGGGCGCTCAGGACGACGGCCAGGGCGAACGGCTGCCCTCGGCACCGATGGGCGTCACCGCCGCGGCGGGCAGCGCCACCAGCGTGCACGTCATGTGGAACCGGGCTTCCGAGGATCCGGAGGTCACCCGCTACGAGGTCTATCGCGGCACCACAAAGGTCAAGGAAGTACCCGGCGGGGAGCACATGGTGGACATCACCAGACTCAAACCGTCCACCACGTACGTCTTCATGGTCCGGGCCCGGAACGCCGCCGGGGACTCCGGACCGCCCAGCAAACAGGTGCGCGCCACCACTCCGGCAGCGGTCGCCGCCGATCACACGGCTCCCACCCGCCCCGGCCGGCCGCGCGGCAAGGCGGTCGGGAGCCGGGCGGTCCAGCTGTCCTGGGAGAAGTCGACGGACGACAGGGGCGTGGCCTCGTACGACATCTATCAGGGCGCCTCGAAGATCCACAGCGTCGGCGGCGCGCAGACGGCGGCCGTGGTCACCGGGCTGCGGCCCGGCACCCGTTACTCCTTCACCGTGAAGGCGCGGGACGCGGCGGACAACGTCTCGCCCGGGAGTGACGCCGTCCCGCTCACCACCGCGCCCGGTTCGGACGACGGCCGGGGGACGGCGCCGACCGGCTTCCGTGCGACGACCCACCGCGCGGACGGGGCGTACTACATCGATCTGTCGTGGATGGCGCCGGAAGTGGACGGAGTGATCACGGAGTACCAGATCCATCTCGACGGGCGTCCGGTGACCTCGCTGGTGTGGGGCGGCACTCCGCCCGAAGGCAAGTCGACATACAGCTTCTATGTGGGCCGGGACGCCGGGGTCTCCCACCGGGTGCGGATCAGTGCGAAGCTGCCGGACGGCACATGGGGCGGATTCTCCGCGGAGCGCACGGTGACGACGGGCAAGAAGTGAAGCGCACACTGCGGACGGGCGAGAGTGAGGCGTCTAGGGTCTGTTGCGAAAGTGGATCAAGGTCGTGGATGATCAAGCGCCGTGGGGCGTGGAGATCTGACGAATGGCCAGTGGGCTCGGCTGGAGCCGTTGCTGCCGCTGGGCAAGAAGCCGGGGCGGCCGCCGACGTGGACGCGTCGGCAGTTGATTGACGGCATACGCTGGCGGACCAGGACCGGTGCGCCGTGGCGGGACGTTCCGGACCGGTACGGGCCGTGGGACCGGGCCTACGACCTGTTCCGTCGTTGGCAGCGCAACGGCACCTGGAAGCGGATCTTCGAGCAGCTCCAGGCCGAAGCCGACGCGAAGGGCCTCATCACATGGGACGTCAGCGTGGACTCCACCATCGCCCGGGCGCACCAGCACGCCGCCGGGGCGCGTAAAAAGGGGCAGCGCAGAAGGAGTCTCCCGGCGGGGTCGACACCGAGCCCGACGACCACGGCCTCGGGCGTTCGCGCGGCGGATTGACCACCAAGTTGCACCTGGCGGTCGAGCAGGGTCAAAAGCCCCTCTCACTCATCGTCACCGCCGGGCATCGGCATGACAGCCCGCAGTTCCAGCCGGTACTGGAGGCCATACGGGTGCCCCGGATGGGTCGGGGCCGGCCGCGCACCCGGCCGGACAAGGTGCGGGCCGATAAGGCTTACGGCTCCCGAGCGAACCGCGCTTACCTGCGCAGACGTGGCATCGGCTGCACGATCCCGGAGAAAGCTGACCAGGTCCGCAATCGCAAGAAGCTCGGCTCCCGAGGCGGCCGACCGCCGAAGTTCGACAAGGTCGACTATCGCGAGCGACACGCGGTGGAGTGCGGGATCAATCGGCTGAAGAGGCACCGTGCGGTGGCGACGAGATACGACAAGCTGGCCGTCCGCTACGAAGCGACCGTACAGGTCGCTGCCATCAACGAGTGGCTGTGACAAGCCGGAGCGGGGGCAGAAAGTTCCTGGGAAAACCTTTCGAGGACACCACCACTGACCTGCCACCCTGGTGAGATGCTGCTCAAACTGACCGGTTCCAGCTGTTCGGGCAAGACCACGCTCGCTTACCCCGTGAGCGAGCGGCTGGGGCGGCTCGCCGTGCACGACTTCGACGAGCTCGGCGTACCGGAAGGCGCCGATCGCCAGTGGCGAAACCGCATGACCGAGATGTGGGTGCGGCGTGCGCTGGAGTACCAGGCCCGTGGAGTCGACCTCCTGCTGACCGGGCAGTCCCCGCTGGGAGAGGTCCTGGCCAGCCCCTCCGCCCCGTTGCTAGATGGCATCGCGGTCTGTCTGGTCGACGTGTCCGACGAGCTCCGGCGCGGCAGGCTCACCAAGCGCGACTCGGACCGGTGGGACGCTCCGGCGGTTGACGCCTTCCTCGGCTGGGCCGCCTGGCATCGCAAGCACGCTGAGGATCCCCGATACCGACCCGACGCCATCATCGACGACAGCTGGCCCCGTATGGCCTGGCACCGCTGGACCGGGTGGACCGCCGACGATCAGCGATGGTGCACCCACCTGCTCGACACTACGGACCAGCCTGTCGCGGAATCCGTAGATCAGGTTGAGCAATGGGTGACCGAACAGCGCGACACGCTCCGATCCGGCCGTCTCCCCCTGTCGCGGGGCTGGTCAGACCAGACAGCCGCCCGAGCCGACCACGACTCATGATCCACTTTCGCAACAGACCCTAGTGCGGACGGGCAAGCAGCGATAGGTGCGTCATAGGGTTACTCGTATGGCCCATAGAGAAGCCAATGCCGCGACTCCGCTCGATCTCTCCCTGCTGCGCACCTTCCTCACCGTGCACCGGACGGGGTCGTTCACGGCGGCAGGACGGCTGCTGGGCCTCTCGCAGCCGACGGTGACGACGCAGATGCGGTCGCTGGAGGAGCAGCTGGGCCGGGAGCTGTTCGAGCGGGGGCCGCGGGGTGTGATGCCCACGGCGGTGGCGGACGAGCTGGCCGCGCAGGTCGCGGCGCCGCTGGACACGCTCGCGGCGGTCGCGGATCGCGGCGGCTTCGGTGCCGACCAGCCGCCGGACCCGGTCCATGTGGCGGGTCCGGCCGAGCTGCTGTGCACGAAGGCGCTGCCCGCGCTGGCGCCGCTGACGGAACAGGGCGTACGGCTGCGGATCAGCACCGGGCTGACCGACGAGCTGCTGGACGGGCTGCGCGGCGGCCGCTTCGACCTGGTGATCGCCACGACCCGGCCGCGCGGCCGCACCCTCACCTCCGTGCCGCTGATGGACGAGGAGTTCGTGCTCGTCGCCTCCCCCGAATGGGCCGAGCGCATCGGTGTGGACCGGGTGGCGGCCGAGGGGCCCGCCGCGCTGCACGGGGTGCCCCTGGTGACGTACGCCGAGGATCTGCCCATCGCCCGCCGCTACTGGCGCCATGTCTTCGAGGTACGGCTGAGCGGGCAGGCCGCGATCACGGTGCCCGATCTGCGGGGCGTCCTCGCGGCGGTCGTGTCCGGCGCCGGGATCACGGTGCTCCCCCGCTATCTGTGCCTCGCCGAGCTGGCCTCCGGCGCCCTGGTGCCCCTGCTGTCGCCCGAGGACCCGCCGATCAATACCGGGTATCTCACCCAGCGGCCCGGCGCCTCGGACAACCCGCATGTGGCCCTCGTCCGGGAGCGGCTGCTCCAGGCGGGCCGCACGTGGTGACGCCTCACCCACGGCGGTAACAAGTCATCAGCAGTCGGCCGGACGAAGGAATTCATCACCTGCCCGGTCCCCGTCCGCATGCGGGCCGGGCCGGGGGCACGTTGGCTCTCCCTGAGGCAGCACGGGCCTTTCCAATCCTCGGCGGCGCATGGGATGTACCGCCAACCGTGCCGCTGGAGGGCAGTTCCTATGCGTACTACTCAGTTTCTTCTCCGCTCCGGCCTGACCGTGGCCGCCGCCGCTGCGCTGCCGCTTACCCTGACCGCTCCCTCGGCCGCCGCGTTCGGTTCGGGGATCTCGGTGAGTACCACCGGTTCCGTCGTTTCGGTCACCACCAGCGCGTGTCCGAGCAACGGCAGCAGCTTCGGCAACTCCTCCTTGCTCTCCAGTGGACAGGCGAACTTCTCCCAAGGGCGCCAAATGTCGCTGACGGGGACGAGCAGTAGTCAGTCCTCGTCCTGGTCGGGCGTGAGCCCGGGCACCTACACCGTCATCGTGGTCTGCCAGGACGGGACGACGGCGGGCACCCAGTCCATCATCGTCTCGGCCCCCTCGACGCCCACGATCTCCGCGACGGCCTCACCGTCGCTCGGGGTCATGGGCGGTTTCGGCGGAGCGGTCAAGAACTACGGCACGGTCACCCTGGTGGGCGGCGTCGCGCTGGTCGCCACGGGCACCGTGGCGGCGGCCTGGTTCCTGCGCCGCCGGGCCAAGCCCCACCGGCTCTGACCCAAGGGCACGTCACACCGGCGGCCGTCCACCCGACTCCGGTCGGAGGACGGCCGGCTCGTCCCCGAGTTGCCCGAACTCCTCCAGCGCGTGGGTCAGCCACTGGGTCCAGAAGGTCTCCAGGTCGATTCCGGCGCGCAGCACAAGGTGCCGGAGGCGGTCCTGCGGAGTGTCCTTGCCGGGTGGGAAGTCGCGCTTCTGGATCTCCTCGTACTCGGCCAACTGCCGCTGGTGCAGGGCGAGATGGCGGTGCAGGTCGGCCTCGATGCCTGCCGTGCCGACGACGGCCGAGGCGCGCAGCCGCAGCAGCATCGTGTCGCGCATCGGCTTCGGATCCTGGGCGGCGGCCGTCCAACGGGCCAGTTCGGCGCGACCGGCGGGCAGGACTTCGTAGCTCTTCTTCTGCCCCCGGGCCGGCTGCTCGGAGGGCAGGGCTCGGATGTAGCCCTCGGCCTCCAGTTTTCCCAGCTCGCGATAGATCTGCTGATGCGTCGCCGACCAGAAGTAGCCGATCGACTTGTCGAACCGCCGGGTCAGTTCGAGACCCGACGACGGCCTCTCGAGCAGGGCGGTGAGGATCGCGTGCGGGAGTGACATGGGGTCATCCTAGGGAGGGCCGCCCCACCGCTCGCGGGACCGGGCGCCTGGCCACGGCCCGCCGATACGGCGACGGCCCTCCCGCCTTTCGTCTCTAGAGCGCCGCCGCCAGCTCCGTGCCCTGCTTGATGGCACGCTTGGCGTCCAGTTCGGCGGCCACGTCGGCGCCGCCGATGAGGTGCACGCTGCGGCCCGCGGCGAGCAGCTCCTCGTACAGGTCGCGGCGCGGCTCCTGCCCGGTGCACAGCACGATCGTGTCGACCTCCAGGACCTGGCTGTGCCCGTCGACGGTGACGTGCAGTCCCGCGTCGTCGATCCGGTCGTACTGAACACCCGGAACCATGGTGACGCCCCGGTGCTTGAGCTCGGTGCGGTGGATCCAGCCGGTGGTCTTGCCGAGTCCGGCGCCGACCTTGGTGGCCTTGCGCTGGAGGAGGTGGACCGTGCGCGGCGGGGCGGGCCGCTCGGGCGCGGCGAGGCCGCCGGGTGCCCGGTAGTCCATGTCGACGCCCCAGTTCCGGAAGTACGTCGCCGGGTCCTCGCTCGCCTTGTCACCGCTGTCGGTGAGGTACTCGGCGACGTCGAAGCCGATGCCGCCGGCACCGAGGATCGCGACGCGGTCGCCGACGGGGGCGCCGTCGCGCAGGACGTCGAGGTAGCCGACCACGCTGGGGTGGTCGACGCCGGGGATCTCGGGGGTGCGGGGGCTGACGCCGGTCGCGACGACGACCTCGTCGTGCGCGTCCAGTCCGTCCGCGGTGACGCGGGTGTTCAACCGGACGTCCACGCCGTGCAGTTCGAGCTGCGTACGGAAGTAGCGGATCGTCTCGTCGAACTCCTGCTTACCGGGGACCTTGCGGGCCACGTTGAGCTGGCCGCCGATCTCGGGCGCGGCGTCGTAGAGGGTGACGTCGTGGCCACGCTCGGCGGCGGAGACGGCGCAGGCGAGTCCGGCCGGACCGGCGCCCACGACGGCAACGCGCTTGCGCAGCCGGGTCGGTGCGAGGACGAGTTCCGTCTCGTGGCAGGCGCGCGGGTTGACCAGGCAGGAGGTGATCTTGCCGCTGAAGGTGTGGTCGAGGCAGGCCTGGTTGCAGCCGATGCAGGTGTTGATGGCCTCGGGACGCCCGGCTTCCGCCTTGGCGACGAAGTCGGGGTCGGCGAGCATCGGGCGGGCCAGCGACACCATGTCGGCGTGGCCGTCGGCGAGCAACTGCTCCGCGACTTCAGGGGTGTTGATGCGGTTGGTCGTCACCAGCGGGATCGAGACCGCGCCCATGACCTTCTTGGTCACCCAGGCGTACGCGCCGCGCGGCACGGACGTCGCGATGGTGGGGATACGGGCCTCGTGCCAGCCGATGCCGGTGTTGATGATCGTCGCACCGGCGGCCTCGACGGCCTGGGCGAGCGTGATGACCTCGTCGAAGGAGGAGCCGCCGGGCACCAGGTCGAGCATCGACAGACGGTAGATGATGATGAAGTCCTCGCCGACCGCCTCGCGCACGCGCCGGACGATCTCGACGGGGAAGCGCATGCGGTTCTCGTACGAGCCGCCCCAGCGGTCTTCGCGCTGGTTCGTCTGGACGGCGATGAACTCGTTGATCAGGTAGCCCTCGGAGCCCATGATCTCGACGCCGTCGTAGCCGGCCTGCTTCGCCAGGCGGGCGGCACGCGCGTAGTCGTCGATGGTCTGCTCGACCTCGGCGTCGGTGAGCGCGTGCGGCGGGAAGGGGCTGATCGGCGCCTGGAGGGCGCTCGGGGCGACCAGGTCCTGGTGGTAGGCGTACCGCCCGAAGTGCAGGATCTGCATCGCGATCCGGCCGCCCTCGCGGTGCACCGCGGCGGTGATCTCCGTGTGCTGCTCGGCCTCCGCCTCGGTGGTCAGCTTGGCGCCGCCCTCGTACGGCCGGCCCGCGTCGTTCGGTGCGATGCCGCCGGTGACGATGAGGCCGACACCGCCGCGCGCCCGGGTGGCGTAGAACTCCGCCATCCGCTCGAAGCCGCGCTCGGCCTCCTCCAGGCCCACGTGCATGGAGCCCATGAGCACGCGGTTGGGCAGGGTAGTGAATCCCAGGTCAAGCGGGTTCAGCAGGTGCGGGTAACGGCTCATCTGGCCCTCCGTGCGCGGTGTCGTGTGTCTGTTGTAGACGACGGGCTACGCATTGTGCAACTAGTTGCACAATGACGAGGGTCACTCAGCGGAGGGCCACCCGGGCCACGAGTTCGGCGACCGGTGCGGGCTGGTCGACCATCACCAGGTGGCCCGCGTCGGGGACGACCACCATCGTGACGTCGGGGCTGGCGTCGAGTCCGGCGCGCTCCTCGTCCGTGAGCCCGATCTCGTCGTGGTCGCCGCGTACGACCCAGGCCGGCACGCCCGAGTCGCGGAGCCGCGGCACCAGCGAACCGTGCCGGTCCAGGTAGTCGAAGTAGCGGCGGATCACCTGACGGCAGAACGCCGGGTCGTTCTTCTTGAACTCGGCCACCAGCGCCTCACGGCGGGCCGGGGGCAGACTGCTCGCCATGGCGCGCGCCGCCACCTTCACCAGGGCGGACCAGGTCAGGGCTCCGATGCCGGGCAGCCTGCCGAGGCGATTGGCGACGGCCAGCGCCCTCGGCTCGTCGGGCGCGGAGAAGGTCGGGGACAGCAGCACCACCGGGCCGGAGAAGTGTCCGCCTGCCGCCATTTCCAGGGCGACGTTGGCGCCGAGGCTGTGGCCGACCACGACGTCGCAGCCCCGCTCCGCGGCGAGCGCGCCCGCCAGCGCCGCGTAGTTCTCCATGCTCAGGTCCCGTGGGGGCGGGGTGCCCGCATGGCCCGGGACCGTGGCCGCGATCAGCCGCACCGGCGCGGAGGCGAGCGCCGGCGCGGCCATCAGGTCCTCGTAGAACGCGCCGCTGCACATTGCGCCGGGAAGCAGCAGCACCGTCGCCCGTGCGTCGGCGGGCCCGGACTCCTGGATGTCCCACGCGTGGAACTTCTCGGGGGTGGTCATCGTCGAACCTCCGTCTCGCGCCTGCGTTCAGCCGGAGTCCGGCGCGCGAGACGGGGCGATTCGACGACCCGGGACCGGAAGTGGCGGCATGTCGGTCCGCCACGCGACCCGTGAGAGACGAGGAGAGACCGGTCCTAAGGGCGTACGCCGATCACGACGTTGGCGTACATCTCCTCGGAGACCGCCAGCCGGGCCAGCAGACCACCGCGGGCGAAGGCCTCGACAGCCAGGGGCGCCTGGCGCTCGCTCGTCTCGACAAGGAGGCAGCCGCCGGGGGCCAGCCACTGGGGCGCCTCCGCGGCGACCCTGCGTACGAGGTCGAGCCCGTCATCGCCTCCGTCGAGGGCGACCAGGGGTTCATGGTCGCGGGCCTCCGAGGGCAGCAGGCCGACCTCCTCGGTGGGGACGTACGGCACATTGGCGGCCAGGACGTCGACGCGGCCGCGCAGGGTGTCGGGCAGGGCCGCGAAGAGGTCGCCCTCGTGGACATGACCGGCGAACGGCGCGACGTTGCGGCGGGCACAGCGCACCGCGGCCGGGTCGATGTCGGCGGCGTGCAGTTCGGGCCCGCCGAGGGCCGCGGCCAGGGCGGCGCCCACCGCGCCGGAGCCGCAGCACAGGTCCACGACGACCGACGCGCCACGGGCGAGGGCCACCGCCTGGTCGACGAGGTACTCGGTGCGACGACGGGGCACGAAGACACCCGGCTCCACGGAGATGCGCAGACCGTGGAACCCGGCCCAGCCGAGGACGTGTTCGAGGGGCAGTCCCGCGACGCGCCGGTCCACCATGGCGGTGGCCTCGTCCGGGGTGCGGGCGGTGGAGAGGATCAACTCCGCCTCGTCCTCGGCGAAGACACAGCCTGCGGAACGGAGCGCGGCGACAACGGAATCAGCAAGAGGGGGCATGGAAGCCGAGAGCCTTTCGATGAGCGAAGGGCGCTCTCGCGGTCACCTACAGGCGGTGAGTCGCGTTGCCTTGGGAGGAGAGCACCCGACCTGACACAGCGGTAATGGGTCTCACCTCCTCGACAACTCCTCGGCTGGGGCGGTCCGCAGCCGGGACGGCCACCCTACAGGAACGGTCAGACGGCGACCGACTCCTCCAGCTCCTCCTCGGCCTCCGCCTCTTCGGTCACGGGCTGGGGCTCGGGCTCGGGCTCGGAGACAGGCTCTTCCCGTACGGCGCGACGGGCGCGCGCACGCTCGACGGCACCGGCGACGGCCGTGACCAGCAGGCCGATCACCAGCCAGGCGACCAGCGTCCCCACGTTGCCGGACAGCCCGTCTCGGTCGAAGTAGAGGAGGCTGCGGATGCCCTCGACGAACCCGGCGCCGTTCCAGAAGGCGTGCAGGGTGCCGAAGAAGCCGTTCTGGAGCTCCGGCCGGAACAGGCCTCCGGAGCTGGTGAAGTTGAGCATCACGAAGAGCACCATCATCGCGAGAGTGGTCCATCGCTTGAGGAACGTGTGGAGTCCGACGCCGAGGAAGAGGATGCCCGCGGAGTAGAGCCAACTCATCGCCCACACACTCGCGAGATCGTGGTGCGCGAGGTGGAAGACGGGCCCGGCGAGGGCGGCGCCGATGACGCTCACGACCGCGGAAACGCCCACGGCGAGCAGTGCGCGTATCCGCAGGGCCAGGCCCGCGCCCGCGGCACCGAGCGCGGCGACGGACGCGTACGACCCGATGCTCAACGCGATCAGCAGGAAGAACAGGCCCTGGCCCGTGGGGTCGTCGGAGACCGGCGGGGCCACATCGGTGACCTTCAGGGGCACTCCCTGCCGGTCGGCGACCGGCGCGAAGACCTTCTCGACGGCCACGGCGCCCATGTCGGACGCGGCGGTGGCGACGACCAGCTCCGGCGTCTTCGCGCTCAGCACATAAGCGCCCGTGATGTCACGGGACTTGAGCAGGTCCACCGCTTCGGCGCGGCTCGCGACGGTCCGTACGTCGAGCTTGTCCCCCGCCTTGTCCTTGACCGTCTGGGCGAAGACCTTCGTCTCGGGTCCGGTGCCGACGACGGCGACGGGCAGGTGGTTCGGCTCCGGCGTCACGAACGCGCCCATGTAGGCCAGCCCCATGCCGAGACACATCAGCAACGGGGTGACCAGGTGCGTGAGCACATGGCGCAGGGCCGGGGAGCGCAGGCCGGTGTCCACGGGTCCTCCATTGGTTGGCATATACAACTCTCTATCAAGTTGTACTATACAACCAGAGAGTGGAGGGAGGTCCCGTGAAGGCATCCGAAGAGTTCGATGAGACCGTTGTCACGGCGGGCACGGCCGGCACGACGGCCGCCGATGTCACCGTCGGCACGCCGGCCGCCGACCTGGCCGCCGACCTGGCCGTCGAGACCATTCAACGCGAGATGACCGTCTTCGCCCGGCGGGCCCGTGCCTCGGCGGGGCGCATGCACCCCGAGCTGTCCCTGGTCTCGTACACCCTGCTCGGCCATCTGGAGGAGAGCGGCGGCTGCCGTGCCACCGATCTGGCCTCGCACTACGCGCTGGACAAGTCCACCGTGAGCCGTCAGGTGGCCGCGCTGGAGCGGGCCGGGCTCATCGAACGGCGGCTCGACCCCGAGGACCACCGGGTGCAGGTGCTGCATCTGACGGAGGCGGGCAAGGAGATCCTCGCCCAGGTGACCCGACGCCGCCGCGTGGCGTTCCGGGAGCGGCTCATGGGCTGGTCCGAGGAGGATCTCGCGCGCTTCGCCTCGTACCTGCTGCGCTACAACACCACGGCTTCGCAGGAAGGCCCGGTCACGAAGACGTCCGCGAGCTGATCCGCGAGCTGAGAAGTGCCTCCGCCGCCGGTCCCGCCCGCGATCACCGCGGTCCTCGGCGTCACCGGGCTCCCACGACCCGCTCGTCGCCCAGGTGCTCGGGCACGCGTGCCGCCATGAAGCGGGTGGTGCGGCGCAGCCGGAAGCCGAGGGATTCGTAGAGGCGGATGGCGTTGGTGTTGCCCGCCGCGGTGTGCAGGAAGGGAGTCTCGCCGCGCTCGCGGATGCCGTGCGCGACGGCCAGGATCAGCCGGGTGGCCAGGCCCTCGCCCCGGAAGTCGGAGTCGGTGCAGACCGCGCTGATCTCGGTCCATCCCGGCGGGTGCAACCGCTCCCCCGCCATGGCGATCAGGGCGCCGTTCCGGCGGATCCCGAGATAGGTACCGAGCTCGACGGTGCGCGGCAGGAAGGGGCCGGGCCTGGTCCGCTCGACCAGGTCCAGCATCTCGGGTACGTCGGCGGGGCCGAGCCGCACGGCTTCGGTGTCCGGCGCCGCGGCGATCCCGTCGTCGACGAGCTGGACGCCCTCCAACTCGAAGGTCACCTCCCAGCCGTCCGGCGTCCGCCCGTTGAATCCGGCCAGGGGTGCCTCGCCTCCGGGGCCCACGAGGGCCGCCAGGTCCGCCCAGTCGTCGGCGTCCGGCTCGTCCGGCAACGCGAGCCACGGCGATACGTCCACGGGGTAGCGCAGGACGTTGCCGCGGCGTTCGGCGAAGTGGGCGTGCGGGCCGGTCAGCGAACCGAGCGCGGGGTTGTCCAGCGGGTGCGTGGTCATGCGGACACCTCGATCACGATCTTGCCGCGCGCATGACCGTCCTCGACGGTGCGCAGCGCCTCACCGGCCCGGTCGAGCGGGAAGGTCCGTGTCACGAACGGCCGCAGCTCGCCGTCCACCACGAGTTTCGCCACCTCGTCGAGCACGGCGGCGGTGCGGGCCCGTGCCACAGGTACGCCTCCGAGCCGCGCGACCGTCTCCCGGTCGGCGCCGGTGATCAGCTTCGTACGGTCGGTCAGCAGCGTCGCTGCGGCTTCCAGGACCTCGCCCCCGACCAGGTCGAACACTCCGTCCACCCCGTCCGGCGCCGCCGCGCGCACCCGCTCCTCCAGGCCGGGCCCGGACGGGACGTGCACGGCTCCGAGCGACTCGACGAAGTCCTTCTTGCCGTCGCTCGCGACCCCGACGACGCGCAGCCCGAAGGCGCGCGCGATCTGCGTGGCGGCGACACCGACTCCGCCGCCCGCGCCGGTGATCAGCACGGTCGCGCCGGAAGGCAGGCCGAGCTGGCGGATTCCGTCGTACGCGGTCGCCGCCGCGACGGGCAAGGCCGCGGCGTCCGTGAAGGACAGCCCGGCGGGCTTGTGCGCGGTGACGGCGACGGGAAGCAGGGCGTACTCGGCGTAGCCGCCGGCCACCGGGTTGCCGAAGACCTCGTCCCCGGCGGTGAAGCCGGTCACGTCGGCGCCGACCTCCTCGACGACCCCCGCGACCTCGTTGCCGAACACGGCGGGCAGCTCGCGCTCGTCGCCGCCCGGGCGGCGATAGCCCGTCCGCTGCTTCCAGTCGACGGGGTTCACACCGGCGGCGCGCACCGCGACGAGGAGCTGGCCGGGTCCCGGGCCGGGGCGGTCCAGCTCCGCCAGGGCCTCGGTCTCGGGGCCTCCGTACCGCGTGAAGACGTACGCCTTGGGCATCTGCTCCCTCACTCTCCTTCGCTGTCACCGGGCGCAAGGGCCACCGTCACCGGTTGTAGGGGCCACCGGATCCGCCATCAGCGGCAAGGAAGATCGCGGCGTGGCTATTCCCCGGCCCCTGGAGAGTTCATACGTCCGCAATGATCGGGGCCCCGCCCGGGCGCGGAGCACGGTCCACCACCGCGTACGGTTGAATGCGTAAGTATTGATGTACGCGTATGCGCTGATCACGGACGCATGTGCGGGCACTGGTCACGCTCGATCCGCGGGCCGCCGTCCCCGGCGGCCCTGGAGGCACCACCCCTATGAACGTCACGCGAGGCTTCACCGGGCGCCCGCGCGCCAACAACGCCGGACTGCCGCCCGGCCAGTACGACGCGGGCGACGACTGGCCCGTCCTGTCCGCCGAGGTCACCCCCGACCTCGCGCCCGCCGACTGGAGCTTCCGGGTCGACGGCCTGGTCGCCGAGGAGCGCACCTGGAGCTGGGAGCAGGCGCACGCGCTGCCCGCTTCGGCGTACGAGGGCGACATCCACTGCGTGACGAGCTGGTCGAAGTTCGGGGTGCGCTTCGGGGGCGTGTCCCTGGACGCGTTCCTGGACGCCGTACGCCCGGACGCGAGCGCCACCCACGCGGTCGCCTACTCGCACAGCGGGTACACCACGAACCTGCCGCTCGCCGACCTCACCGGCGGCCGTGCCTGGATCGCGTGGGAGTACGACGGGAAGCCGCTGCCCGCCGAACACGGCGGCCCGGCGCGGCTGATCGTGCCGCACCTGTACTTCTGGAAGAGCGCCAAGTGGATCGCGGGCCTCAGGATCCTCGACCACGACGAGCCGGGCTTCTGGGAGCAGAACGGCTATCACGCACGCGGCAACCCCTGGGAAGAGCAGCGCTACTCCGGTGACTGAGACGACTTCGGTGACGCAGACAGTTCCGGTGACCGCGACAACCGCGGTGGCTGAGACAACTCCGTTGATGGGGACAACTCCGTTGATGAGGACGATGACCGAGACCTTCGTGCCGCCCACGCGGTTCGCCGTGCCAGGGCGGATCGCCGTGAGCAACCGCGCCGCGGCCACCTGGCAGAAGGCCACGCTCACCGAGATCCGCCGGGAGACGCCGCACGCGGCCACCTTCCGGTTCGCGGTCCCGCACTGGACGGGGCATCTGCCGGGGCAGCATCTGATGCTGCGGCTGAGGGCCGAGGACGGGTATCTGGCGCAGCGCCACTACTCCATCGCGTCACCGCCCGGCGACGCCGGTCACATCGAGCTGACCCTTGACCATGTCGAGGGCGGCGAGGTCTCCGGCTGGTTCCACACCGTGGCCAGGCCCGGCGACTCGGTCGAGGTGCGCGGGCCGCTCAGCGGTTTCTTCGCCTGGCCCGGCGACCGGCCCGCGCTGCTCATCGGCGCCGGCTCCGGTGTCGTCCCGCTGATGTCGATGCTGCGCCACCACCGCGGGCGGGATCTGGACGTGCCGCTGCGGCTGCTCGTCTCCGCGCGCACCCCCGAGGAACTCATCTACGCGCGGGAGTACGGCGAGGAGACCACGCCCGTCTTCACGCGCGGCGCCCCGGACGGTGTGCCGGTCGGACGTATGGCGGCCGCACATGTGGCACCGCTCCTGGCCGAACAGCCTCCCGGTGGGTGGGAAGCCTATGTGTGCGGCTCCAACGGGTTCGCGGAGCACGCCTCCCGGCTGCTGGTGGAGGCGGGCCAGCCCGTGGACCGGATCCGCATCGAGCGCTTCGGCTGAGGCCGCTGAACAACGCCGTTGCTGCGCCGAGTTGAAGCGCCGCATCGAAGCGCCGAGGGCGGAGAACGGGCGGTGGCCAAGGCTTGGCGGCCCTCCGATGGCACACGTACGGTGTGATCATCCGCACCCCTGATGTCAAAGGTGGTCCTTCATGGCCCTGTTCGACCTCCCCCTCGACGAACTCCGCGACTACCGCAGCGCGTCCGCCGAGCCCGAGGACTTCGACGCCTTCTGGGCCAAGACACTCCAGGAGGCCCGTGAGCACGAGCTCGACGCCCGCTTCGAGCCGGTCGAGACAGCCCTCAAGACCCTCAAGGTCTACGATGTCACCTTCGCCGGATTCGGCGGGCACCCCATCAAGGGCTGGCTGACGGTGCCGGCCTGGGCCAACTCGCCCCTGCCCACGGTCGTCGAGTTCGTCGGGTACGGCGGCGGTCGCGGCCTTCCGCACACCCATCTGCTCTGGGCCTCGGCGGGCTTCGCGCACTTCGTGATGGACACGCGCGGCCAGGGCAGCGCCTGGGGCGGTGGCGGCGAGACCCCGGACCCGGTGGGCAGCGGGCCCGCGTTCCCCGGCTACATGACCCGCGGTGTCGACGCTCCCGAGAACTACTACTACCGCCGGGTGTTCACGGACGCGGTGCGCGCGGTGGAGGCGGCCCGCTCGCATCCGCTGGTCGACGCGGCTCGCGTCGCGGCCCTCGGCGGGAGCCAGGGGGGCGGCATCACCATCGCGGTGGGCGGACTGGTCCCCGATCTGGCCGCGATCGTGCCGGACGTGCCGTTCCTGTGCGACTTCCCCCGCTCGACGACCATCACGGACCGCTCTCCGTACCGGGAGATCGGCAACTTCCTCAAGACCCACCGCGGGCACACCGCCGACATCCTGCGCACGCTCTCCTACTTCGACGGGGTGCACTTCGCGGCACGCGGCCGGGCGCCCGCCCTCTTCTCGGTGGGCCTGGAGGACCAGACCTGCCCGCCCTCCTCGGTCTTCGCCGCGTTCAACGCGTGGGCCCACGACGACAAGGAGATCGAGGTGTACGACTTCAACGACCACGAGGGCGGCGGCCCCTACCAGGAGGCGGCCCAGCTGCGCTGGCTGCCCTCGCACCTCTGAGGCCGGCGATGGACACGGCTCAGGCGGCGCGGCGCTTCGTCCGGGTGTGGGAACGGTCCTGGGCGGCCCACGACGTCGACGCGATCCTGGAGTTGTACGCCGCCGACTGCGTCCACCGTTCCATGCCGTTCCGCGAGCCACACCGGGGCCCGGAGGAACTCGCCGCGTATATACGGTGGTCCTTCGCGGCCGAGCACACGACCGATGTTCGATTCTCCGAACCGATCGTCGGTCAGGACGGCCTGGCGGTCGCCGAGTTCCGCGTCCTCGCGGAGGAGGACGGACAGCCGTCGACGCTGGCGGGCTGCGTCTTCGTGCGCTTCGACGCGGAGGGTCTGGCTGTGGAGACCCGTGACTACTGGCACAGCACCCCTGCGTACGTAACCTCTCTCCCATGGGAGATGACTTAGTACAGCGAGCGCACTGGGGGAATCTGGAGGGACAGAACTGGGCTGGCTTGGCCTGACTGTCCACCGAAGAGACCGAGGGCGAGATCTCCTCTGACGCTACGTCGGAGGAGGCTGGCCCTCGGTTCGTCACCGGTAGAGACATCAAGAGCACTGAGGAGCAGGAGAGGGACGGCCGCGGGTTCGTCGAGAGCCGAGGCGGTCGCTACGTGCACGTACATGGAGCCGGACACCTCCGCCTGGAAGCGCAAGCGCGTGCGTCTGCCCGCCGATCATCGACATCACGGGCACCTTGGATCTGTTGACCGACAACGGGCGCGCCATGGCCGGTGTCGTCGTTGCCATGGCCAACAAGCAGTCCGCCGACACCGCTCGCCGCGCTCGCCGCAATCACAAGGCGCGACGAGACCGGGGCATACCTGTCGGTGGGACGCGCCCGCTCGGATGGCAGGGGGACAAGCGCATCCTTGATCCGACCGAGGCCAAGCACATTCGGGATGCGGTCAAACGCCTCATTGAGGGGGCCAGTTGGCACGCCGTCGTGGCGGACTGGAACCGCAAGGGGATCACCACGTCGGTCACAGCGTGAGTTGGAAGATGTTATTGACCTTGCCGACCGTCGCGGTGTCGAACTCGCCACGGTGAGCGGGAAGATCGACCTTGCGACGCCGACCGGCCGCATGGTCGCCCGCATGACGATCCGTGAGAGCGAGGCCAAGGCCCATCCGGGAGGGAATGCGGCGCGTACTCGCGAGTAAGAGCTTGGCAAGCATGCCGTGACTGACAGGAGCGGGGGATCGTCAGCCCGGCAGGCAAGCCGTGGGAGCCCGCTTTCATGACGGTCCGTCGTTCTCCGGCGGGCCATTTCGGCTTGTTGGGTGGGTGCTGAGCAGGGTGGTGGCCCGTCTGTTGCGCGCCGCGCGGTGGTGCAGCGCGGCTCACCCCTTGGGCGCTTGTGTCGTGCGGGTGGGCAATGTGCGGTCGACGATGTCCGTGGAGAGGTCTGAAGGTTTTTTGGCCCAGTGCTCTGCCCAGGACAGTCAGGCGGCTCTCCACACGGGCTGCCGGGCCGACTCCTGCCAAGCCCTGCCCAGTCCGATCACTCGATCCGCTTCTGGAGGCTGCCATGGGTCAAGTTCTTGGTGATGTCCTGGGTTTTGCGGCCGCCGTCGCCATCAGCCCGCTCCCGATCATCGCGATGATTCTCGTACTCGCCACACCTCGGGGACGACTCAACGGGTTGCTGTTCGCCGCGGGCTGGGTTCTGGGGCTCTCCGCGCTTGGCGGGGTGGTGCTGGCGATCGTCGGACCAGACGGTTCCTCCGCCGACAGTCAGCCGGCCACCTGGGTGGGCGGCCTCAAGATTGTCCTGGGAGTGCTGCTCGTCCTCTTCGGCGCTAGGCAGTGGCGTCGGCGCCCGGCGGATGCTTCGGAGGCGCAGTTGCCGAAGTGGATGGCCACGATCGACCGACTCACGCCGTTGAAGGTCTTCGGGCTTGCGGTGGCCCTGGTCGCGCTCAATGCCAAGAATGCCCCGCTGACCATCGCCGCAGGCGCCTCGATCGCTTCGGCCGGGCTTCCCGTCGGGCAGCAGATCGCGTCGCTGGCGATCTTCGTACTGATCGGCTCACTCGGACTGCTGGCTCCGCTGGGAGTCTTCCTGGTCGGGGGAGAGCGGGCAAAGACCACGCTCGGCGGCTGGAAAGACTGGGCCGCACAGCACAACGTCGCCGTGATGGCAGTCCTGTTCTTCGTCCTGGGGTTGAAACTGATCGGTGATGGCATCGGCATCCTCACCTCCTGACAGCGGCCACAAGCGGTGGACGGTCCCTTCGGCACGCACCTTCCGCCCAGCTCAGAGGCGCACTTCTCCTATTCGGGCCCACTGGCTTGCCGGGGTGACCGGCGCCCGTAAGCCCCTGTCCCGGGGTGCGGACGATATGCGTGCGGGATAGGCTTTTGGCGCCAAGGTCAGGTTCTCCGGGCGGTTTGCAGACGCCGAGGCCTCATTCGCGATGATCAATTCTTCCTGCGGAGACCTTTCACGCGCGGTGCACCCCTTCGCATTCTCAGGCGTGAACACATGCCGATTCCCTGTCTTCGAAGGCGTGCCTCGCGCTTTGGGCGCCGTAGGAGTGCTGCCTCAGGGCCCGCAGCTTTGCAGTCCCTGAAATGGAGGTCGGGATGAGAGTTGTCGTTGATCTGTCCCGGTGTCAGGGGTATGCGCAGTGCGCGTTCCTGGCTCCGGACGCTTTCCGGATGCACGGCGAGGAAGCGCTGATGTATTCCTCGAACCCGGACGACGCCCAGCGCGAGCAGGTGCTGCGAGCCGCGGCGGCCTGCCCGCTCCAGGCAATTCTGGTCGACCAGTTGGAGGAGCGGGACGCGTCGGTGGGGGTGTCGCCGTCATGAGCAGTGCCGACACCCTGCAGGGGTTCAAGCGTGACGGCCGCGTTGTGATCGTCGGGGCGTCGCTGGCGGGACTGCGAGCCGCGGAGGCTCTGCGCGATGAGGGGTTCACCGGGACGTTGACCATGATCGGTGACGAGCTGGGCGAGCCTTATGACCGCCCCCCGCTGTCCAAGCAGGTGCTGACCGGGTGGGTGCCGGCCGGGGGCACTACGCTGCCGCGACGTCGTGACATCGATGCGGAGTGGCTGCTGGGCGTTCCCGCCGACGGACTGGACCTGGCGACCAACCACGTGCATCTTGCCGACGGCCGCAGGATCCCCTTCGACCGCATGCTGATCTCCACCGGGGTACGAGCCCGGCCCTGGTTTGTCGAGGCCGAGGCGGCCCTGGACGGCGTATTCGTGGTCCGCACGCGCGAGGACGCCGAGGGCCTGCAGCGAGCGATCGCCGCCGGGCCCTCCCGCGTACTGGTCATCGGCGCGGGCTTCACCGGCTCCGAGATCGCCTCCATCTGCCGTGAGCGTGACATCCCGGTGACCGTCGCCGAACTCGCGCCGACCCCGCTGGTCGGGGGACTAGGCGCCATGATCGGTGAGGTCGCGGCGGACATGCAGCGTGCCCACGGTGTCGACCTGCGCTGCGGTGTCAAAGTCACCCAGCTGGAGGGCGACGCGCAGGGGCGGTTCCGCCGCGCCCACTTCTCCGACGGCAACACCGTCGACGCCGACGTGGCGGTGGTGGCGCTCGGAGGCATCCGCAACACCGAGTGGCTGAGCGACTCGGGACTGGCGGTGGGCCCATGGGGAGTCGCCTGCGACGCGGGCTGCCGCGCCTTCGACCTCAACGGCCTGGTCACCGACGACATCTTCGTCGCCGGAGACGTGGCACGCTGCCCGAACCCGATCTACGAATACCGCTTCATCTCACTGGAACACTGGGCCAACGCCGTGGAGCAGGCCGAGATCGCGGCGCACAACATGGTCAGCGCCCAGGCGGACCGCTGGCCGCACCTGTCCATCCCGACGTTCTGGTCCATCCAGTTCGGCGTCAACATCAAGTCCGTCGGTGTACCGACCTACGCCGACGAGGTCGTCGTCACCCAGGGATCCGTGCCAGACCACCGCTTCGTCGCCGCATACGGGTACCAGGGCCGCGTGACCGCAGCGGTCAGCTTCAACAACGCGAAGTGGCTGGACCACTACCGGCAGCTGATCGAGACCGCCGCGCCCTTCCCGCCCCCCTGCCCCACGCCCGACCAGCCCGTCGACGCGAAACCGGTACCCGTCGACTTCCCCGGCCCCACTCTGCTCGCCCAGGGTGCCACGGTGGTCGTCACCGGACATGACCCGGGCGAACGGCGCGTCAGCGCCATGCGGCAGCACAGGTAGGGGAAGCAGGAGGGAAAGTGACATGACCACGACCAAGACGCCCGACATCCTGCCCCGGATCCTCGACTATTCCTCCCGAGCCGACCCCTACCCGCTGTACGCCGAGCTACGCAAGACACCGGTGGCCCTGCAGGAGGACGGCAGCTACGTCATCAGCACCTATCGCGAGCTCACCGGCATACTGCACAATCCGCACCTGAGCTCCGACGTCCGCAACCTGTCACGGCCGATACCCGGGGCCGAGGAACGTGCCACGCCGTCGTTCATCAACATCGATCCGCCCGAGCACGACCGTCTGCGGCGCCTGGCGATGCGCCCCTTCGGCCCCCCGCACACCCCGGGGCTGGTGACCGGCATGGAACCCGACCTGACCGCCATCGTCAGCGGCCTGATCGACGACTTCGCTGGCAAAGAGCGGATCGACATCGTCGACGACTTCGCCTACCCGTTCCCCGTCACCGTGATCTGCCACCTGCTCGGTGTGCCGCGCGAGGACGAACCGCGGTTCCACGTGTGGGTGAACGCCATCATCGACTTGATCGCCTACGACCCCAAGACCGACCCGAAGGAGAAACTGGACAACGGCATCCAGGCCAGCAAAGACCTGCGCCAATACCTCGGCGGGCTGCTGGAACAACGCCACGGCCGGCCCGGCGACGACCTGCTGACGCGGTTGGCCAACGATGACGGGCCCGACGGGCGGATGACCGACGAGGAAATCGTCAGCACCGCCAACTTGCTGCTCATCGCCGGCCACGAGACCACCGTCAACCTCATCACCAACGGCATGCTGACGCTCCTGCGCCACCCGCAAGTGCTCCAGCGACTGCGCAACGAACCGGACCTGATCGTGCCCTTGGTCGAGGAACTGCTGCGCTACGAGCCCCCTGTGCACATGATTCCCTGGCGGGCGGCGTACAGCGACATCACCGTCGCCGACACCGTCATCCCCAAGGGCTCACAGATCATGCTCATGCTCGCCTCGGGCAGCCGCGATCCGGACCGCTTCCACGATCCCGACCGCTTCGACCCCGATCGGCAGGACAACCAGCACCTCGGGTTCGGCAGCGGCATCCACCTGTGCTTCGGCGGCCCGCTTGCCCGGCTGGAAACCCAGATCGCACTGAACGAGCTGGTACGCCGCCTGGACCGGCCCAGACTGGTCACCGACCCGCCGCCGTACCGGCCCAGCCCCGTCCTGCGAGGTCCCATCCATCTGCACATCGAACAGAGCTGAGGCTCGAGCGGGGCCCGAGGGCTCAGACATCCGCCGTGGCCACGCCGATCGGACAAGAGACACCGGTTTCCGTCCGAAGTACCAGTTCGGGTCTTTGATGTCCGATAATTACTGCTGGTGGTACGGCTCGGCCGGGTAAAAGTCGTGCCCTTCTCCGAGCCGGTCCGGCCGTAGCCCGAAGCGGTAAGGCCCTTCTGGCGCAGCAACATTGCCAGGAGGCTGCATTCCCTGAGGTGTTGCGCACACCGTCACGGGTCATCAGGAGCCGGCCGGTTCCCTCATCCTCATCCAGGCGCGCGCCACTGCCCGCCGCCCCCGTGACGGCGGCCAGTGGCGACGACGAGGTGGTGTCCTGCGGCTTCCCTCCAGTCCGACCAGTCGGTACGTTCGACGGGCCCGGACCCTTCCAGGTTCACCCGCGGACGTATGACGGAGGCCCCATGTCCCAGCACGCGCCTGACGTTCAAGGCCACTGCGACGCGCGTTTCTCGGCGGTGCGCGTCGCGTTCGAGGAGAACTTCCGCGACCGCGGTGAACTGGGCGCGGCCGTGACGGTCACGCTCGGCGGGGAGACCGTGGTGGATCTGTGGGGCGGTTGGGCCGACGCGGCGCGCACCCGCCCCTGGGAGCGGGAGACGCTGGTCAACGTGTGGTCGACGTCGAAGGGACCGACGTCGCTGTGCGCGCACATCCTGGCCGATCGGGGGCTGCTCGACTTCGACGCCCCGGTGGCCGCGTACTGGCCGGAGTTCGCGGCGGCGGGCAAGGAGAACGTCCTCGTGCGGCATCTGTTGTCGCACCGGGCGGGGCTGTCCGGGCTCCGTGAGCCGCACTCGTTCGCCGAGCTGTGCGACTGGGAGCTGACCGTCGAACGTCTCGCCGCCCAGGAGCCGTGGTGGGAGCCTGGTACGCGCTCCGGCTATCACGCGCTGACGTTCGGCCACCTGGTCGGCGAGGTGGTGCGGCGGATTTCGGGGCTGCTGCCCGGGGAGTTCCTGGAGCGGGAGGTGACCGGGCCGCTCGGGATCGACTTCACGATCGGGCTGCCGGAGAAGGAGACGGACCGCGCGGCCGAGCTGGTGCATCCGCCGGCCGCGCCGAGCAGTGAACAGGCGGCGATCTTCGCCCAGTTGGCGCCCGCCGCGCTGGCCGCGCTCACCAACCCGCCGGTGGGAGCCAACGAGGCGAACACGCCGCAGTGGCGGGCCGCCGAGATCCCGGCCGCCAACGGCCATGGGACGGCCCGCGCGGTCGCCGCGCTGTACGGGATCTTCGCCCGGCGGGGTGCGTACGGCTCCCGGCAGGTGCTCTCGCCGGAGGCCGCCGAGCGGGTGCGCGAGGGGCAGGGCAGCTGCCGTGACCTGGTGCTGGGGGCCGGGTTCGAGCACGAGACGGAGGTCGGGCTCGGGCTGTGGCTGAGCGGGCCCAACGGGTCGTACGGTCCCAACCCGAGGGCTTTCGGACACGACGGCTTCGGCGGCTCCTGCGGTCTCGCCGACCCCGAGGCGGGCGTCTCGCTGGGCTACGTCATGAACCGCATGGGCCCGCACATCGCCGACGACCCAAGGAAGATGGCGCTCGTCGACGCCCTGTACGGCGCGCTCTGAATACGCCCGCACCGCATGGAGGGTGTGGGCTGAAATCGGCCGAAGTGCCCGGCAGCTCTTTCCTGGTGGTTTAGACCAATGCTAGATGTGGTGGCGCAATGAGCCCGCACGGCTACGTCTTGTCACCACGCAGGAGGCGCGGACATGGCCCGCACCACCCATCCATCCGACCACGAGCCCCGTTACTCGCGGATCGCCACCCAGCTGCTCGGCGACCTGCGCGACGGGACGATTCCGCCCGGTGAACGCCTGCCGGGAGAACGGGAGTTGGCCACCCGGTTCGGGGTGAGCCGCGAGACCGTACGGCAGGCGCTGCAGATGCTGCGGCGCAGCGGTCTGGTCTCCACCGACCGGCGCGGCAGCCACGCCACCCTGCCCGGCACCACCGCCGAGCACGTCCCGTCCCTCGACTTCCCCGTCGGGGCGCACACCACCGAACCGTGCGCCGTCCAGCGCACCACCGTGAACTGGGAGGCTCCCTCGCCGGAACACGCGCAGGCCCTGGGACTCGCGCCGCGCCGCCCGACACTGGTCCACCGCTATGAGTCGGCCGCGGCGGACGGCACCGGACTGCGCACTGCCGTGACGTCCTTCTCCACGGTCGCGGTGACCGAGGTCGAGGAGCTGGCCCGCTACCGCGACCGCGCGGACGGCACCGCGTCGGCGCAGCTGCGGCGGGCCTACGACTGGATGCGCAAGGCGGGGCTGACCCTGCACCACCGGGACTCGATCACCCGGCTGCCGCAGTCCGTACGGGTCACCCGGCGCGTGCACGACCAGTACGACCGGCCCCTGGAGATCACCGACCTCATGGTGGACGCCCAACAGGACGCCCTGGTCTACGAGTTCACACTGCCGGCGGCCGGATGAACGCGCCGGGGCGACGGAAGTACATGCGTACGGTGGATCCGGTGGGCCCGAGGTCCTCGGCGACGAGATCGCTCAACTGCCGTACCACCCACATCCCGTGGCCGCCCACGGCCCGCGCGTCGGGCGGCAGATGGCCGGGGAAGGGCCCGGGCATCGCCCAGTTGCGCGCACCGTCGTCGGTAACCTCGCAGATCACGTAGTCGGGGTCGCTGCGCAGCCGCAGCACGCCGCCACCGCCCCCGAACCGCACCGCGTTGACCAGTACCTCGTGCACCGCCGCCACCATGTCGTACGTCCGCTGCTCGGGCATCCCCGAACGGCGGGCGTACGCGGCGAGGGCACCACGCACGGCCGCCGACCGGCCGCGTGCGAAGCGGATGTCGTCGCGGTCGTCACCGTCGTCGCAGTCCTCGGGCAACGGTGCCGCCGGGCGGGTGGCGTCGCATTCGGCGTAGAAGTCGGCCGGGTCGGCGTAGCGTCCGCTGGGAGCCGACATGCGGGCGCCGAGGGCGAGTTCGGGGTGGGTGCGGGTCGCGGTGAGCAAGATGTCGGCGGGGAGCGTGCGGGTGTCGTAGGGGCACAGGATCCAGTGGGCAGAGTGCGCGAAGGCGACATTGAGCAGCGACTCGTAGCGCATCCACTCGCGTGCCTCGAAGTCCGTGCGGCCCGCCCAGAGGGGTTCGTCGATGACGCGGACGCGGCGGTCCGTGCCGTGGTCCGCGCAGTACGCGTGGTACTGCCCCAGGGTGCGGGACGGATAGCCGTACCAGTCGTCGGCGTCGACGAACTCGACGTCGCCGGAGCGGCTGCCGAGGGCCTGTCCGAGGAGGGCGATGTTGTGGTCCTTGACGACGGCGAGGACGGCGTCGCCCGCGGCCAGGCCGTCGCGGACGAACTCCAGGGTTCCTTCGAGGAATTCGTCGTCCGAGCCGTAGCAGAGCGCCTGGTGGACGAACCCGGTCCGGGTCATGGCGGGGGCTCTCCTTGTGCTTCTCGGTCTCCTTGTTCGATCCGCAGGCCGGGCACCCGGTCCCAGCCGGTCACCCGCATCACCCGCTGTACGTGCGGGGCGACGCCGTGCAGGACGAGGGTGCCGCCCGCCGCGTACAGGCCGAGGGCCGAGAAGACCAGCAGACGCAGCGCGCCGACGTCCACGAAACGCAGGTCGCGCAGGTCGAGCCGGGTGCGGACACCGTTCGCGGTGCGGCCGCGGGCGCGGGCCGTCTCGGCGTGCAGGGCGCGGGCGACGGCGGTGACGTTCGTGTCGTCGATCTCCCCGGCGAGTGCCAGGCCGGGGGGTGCGAAAGTGCGGGTGATGGAGAGCAGTTCGTCGTGCCAGACGAGGTCGGCGGCGACCCTGCCGTGGTGCAGTACGTCGAGCGGGATCAACTCCTCCTCGTCGAAGACGCGCCGGTCGTACTGGCAGACGCCGAGCACGGGCAGAGAGGCGAAGACGGGATCGAGGAGGAGCTCGCTGTCGTGCAGCATCTTGAGGCTCTTGCCCGCCCGGCCGCACAACACCTCCATGCTGACGCGCAGACCGAGGAAGCCGTCGGCGACCGCGCGACGGGCCTCCCGGCGGATCACCTCGTCCAGGTCCCACAGCCCCTCGGGGGTGGCCAGCTGCGGGTCGACCGCCAGCCTGCCTACCGCGATCTCCTCGTCCACGGGGCAGCCGTACGCCTCCAGGAAGGACAGGGCCAGGCCCGCCGGAATGTCCCCCGGCGTCAGCACCAGCCCGCGCTGCCCGCTGGCCAGTCCGTCGAGGAGGAACGCGGCGAGTACGGTCTCGCGCTCCTCGTCCGTGTCGTAGCCGAGCAGCAGATGGTCTCCGGGACGCATCTGCCCGACGGCTCGCAGCGCCGGTACGGCTTCCATCCCCCGCACCCCCCAAGGTCGCCACTCGGTGTGCCGGGACGCTTCCACGCTACGCCGGAAGCGGCGGCCGCGTGAGGGGGTTATGGTGACCGCCATCGGGTCCGGTGAGGGGGAACGATGGCGGCCTCAGTGCGCAACGGCAGGTCCGGCAATCTGCCCGCCGAGGCCAACGCCTTCATCGGGCGCACGGACGAACTGGCGGAAATATCAGGCCTGTTGAGCCACACCCGCCTCGTCACGCTCACCGGCCCCGGAGGTGTCGGCAAGTCACGGCTCGCACTCAGGGCCGCGCATGCCGCACGCCGGGCGTTCCCGGGCGGGATGTGGCTCGTGGAGCTGTCGGAGCTGCGGAACCCGGATCTGCTCACCAACGCCGTGGCGCAGGCGACCCGGCTGACCGAGCAGACCCTGCGGCCGCTTCTGGAGGGGCTCTGCGAGCATCTCGCCGGGGCCCCGCCGCTCCTGCTCCTCGACACCTGCGAGCACGTACTCGACGAATGCGCGCGCGTGGTCCAGGAACTCCTCGGACACGTACCGGAGTTGCGCGTGCTGGCCACCAGCCGGCAGCCGCTGGGCGTGCCCGGCGAGCACCTGCTGACGGTGGCACCGCTGCCGCTCGGCGAACAGGACGACGCGGTGGCGCTGTTCGCGGCGCGCGCCTCGGCGGCCGTGCCGTCGTTCGCGCTCACCGACGCCAACCGGGCGGGTGTGGCCGCCGTCTGCGCCCGCCTCGACGGCATTCCGCTGGCCCTGGAGCTCGCCGCGGTCCGGCTGCGCGGTTTCCCCCTCGACCGGCTCCTGGAGGGACTCGACTCCCGCTTCGACCTGCTCGTCTCACCCGCCAGGCCACGGCTGGCCCGCCATCAGACGCTGCGTACGGCGATCGGCTGGAGCCATGAGCTGTGCACCCCGCTGGAGCGGCTGCTGTGGGCACGGCTTTCGGTGTTCGCGGGCGGCTGGGACGTGGAGGCCGCCGAATTCGTCTGCCACGGCGGTCCGTTGGACGCCGAGGAGATCCTCGCGCTGCTCGCCTCGCTCACCGAGAAGTCGATCGTGACCCGCGAGGGCGACGGCGCGGCCGTCCGCTACCGGATGCTCGACACGGTCCGCTCGTTCGGCGCCGAGTGGCTCGGCGGCCTCGGCGAGGAGGAGGCGGTACGCCGCCGCCATCGCGACTACTTCCGCTGGACCGCCCGGCAGGGCGAGGCCGAGTGGCTCGGTCCCGGCCAGCGGATGTGGGCCGAACGGCTCACCGCGGAGCACGCGAATGTGCGGCTCGCGATGGAGGAGTGTCTGACGGCGGCGGAACCGGAGACCGCGCTCGAACTCGCGGGCACGCTCTGGTACTTCTGGTTCGCCTGCGGCTTCGCCGAGGAGGGGCGCGGCTATCTGGAGCGGGCACTGCACCGGACCCACGGCCTCGGCCCCGAGCACACGCTCGCCATCTGGACGCACCGCCTGGTCACCGTCGTACCCGACGACCTGGACGCCGCGGAGTCCGTGAGCGCCGCTTATGTGTGGCTGGCCGAGGAACGCCAACTGCCTGCGCCCGCACTGCCGTTGACCGGCGCGAGCCTGGCGGTGCGCGGGGAGTCGGCGCGGTCGGCGGTGTTGTACGGGAGCGCTCCGCAGTGGCCCGGGGGTGGCGGAGGCGCGGAGTTCTACCAGTTGCTGACGCTCGCCGTACAGGCGTATCTGCTGGCCGGCCAGGGCGCCTTCGAGCGGTGTGCGGTGGTGGCGGAGCGGCTGCGCGCGGACTGCGCGAAACGCGGGGAGCTGTGGATGCGGGCCTGGGGCGACTTCTTCGTCTCGCTCTCCGGCATCGGCCTGGGCCGCCCGGACGAGGCGCTGCGTACCGGGCGCGAGGCGCTGGCCGCGAAGTGGCGCGTGCACGACCGGCTCGGCGCCGCCGCGGTCACGGACCTGCTGGTGGCCGCGCAGGCGTGCCGGGGTGAGCCACTGCTCGCCGCGCAGCTCCTCGGCGTCAGCAGACGCCTCTGGTACGCGGCCGGGCTCCCCCGGCTCGGCAACTCCGAGACGACCGTCTTCCGCAGGGAGTACGTACGCCGGCTCCGCGCGGCCCTCGGCAACGCCCGTTTCACCGAAGCGGTGCGCGAGGGACACGAGTTGGGGCCGGACGCGGCGGTGACGCTGGCGCTGGGCGGGGCGCCGGAACCGGTGTGAGGCTCACGCATTTCCTTCGGGATTTGTAGTGATGTGTCATCCGTCGGCGTCGTGATGTGTGTCCGGCATCAGTGGCGCATCGTAGGTGAGTGCGTAGATCGAATGCGTGACTCTTTCACGGTGGTGTCGTTGATCGGACGACAGCATCGCGCACGCGTGGGGAGGGGCGTCGATGAGCCGGAGGCTGCCGCTCGGCGAGGGCGAGACGGCCCGCACTGCCTGTGCCCGTGGTCTGCTGCGTGCGGGCGTGGTGGAGAAGACGGGTGAGATGCTGTCGGCCGCTGCGCTGGCGGAGCGTGTCGGCTGGGCCGTTGACCTGGTATCCGGCATGGCTGGTGAGTTGACCGCCGGGCACTGGAACACCACCGACGTCGACGTGCTGGCCTCGGGTGAGGACGCCGGGGGCCGCAAGCTGCCGTCGAATGCGTGGATGGCGCTGCGGCGTCTGGGCTGGACCGTCGCACCGCCAGAGGGCATCAAGGTCAATGACCGGATCGTGCGCATGGCTCAGGAACAGGCCGGACGTGCTCTGCGCTCGGCGAAGTGGCGGGCTGATCTCACCGCAGGCGTCCTCGCCACGTGGCCCGTTGGTCCCGCCAAGCGCTCCCCCGACGAGTGGGACCAGGTGCGCGAAGCCATCCCCGGCGGCACGTTCCTGCCGTCCCCCGTGATCCAGTCCCACACCCGCCAGATCGCCGTCTTCGTGCGCAAGCACGGCAGGTTGCCGGTCGATGTGTTCGAGCTGGAGCCCGCACCCCGCATCGCCCGGATGCTGCTGCTGTCCGCGTGCGACGAGCAGCAAGCCACCATCGCGCGCGGCGACGAGCCCGGACGGGCACTGCTCCGCCTGCAGCTCCCCACCCGCCCCGCCCCGGCCTCGTACCGGGACTGGACGTGGGTGGCCTGCCCCATCGCGCTGCCGCCGACGGTTTCCACGGACGCGGTGCTGCACCTGCCCACCCTGCGCATCCACCAGGCAAAGGTGCGGGCCGATCTCGCCTACACCCATGCCGTCCCGAAGCCGCGGCGGAGCGGGCATGTGGTCGCGCTCGGTGTGGACTGGGGCCTGAACACCCTGCTGTCCGCCGGGGCCGCCCGGCTCCACGACGACGGAACCATCACCGTCCTCGGGGCCGGGGCCATGTTCCGCGCCGCCGGGGTCCTCGCCAAACAGCACCGGCTCCGCCGCCAGGGCGAGCACCTGCACGGCAAGGCCGACCACTACCAGCGGCTCATCAACGAGCGCGACGAGCACGCCCTGAGCGGCCCGCAAGCGGTCCTGGCCGAGGAGATCCGTCGGGTGTCCGCGCGCCGCTCGAACCTCAACGACGCTCTCGCCCGGTCTGCCGCACGCTGAGCCGTCGACCAGGCCGTCACCGCCGGGGCCACGGTGATCTATGTCGAAGACCTCCGCTGCATGGAAGCCCGCGGCATGGGCCGCACCCAGAACACCCGCATGTCCCAGACCGTGCGCGGACAGATCGTGAACCGCATGCGGCACCTCGCCGCCGAGACTGGTATCGCCGTCGTGACCGTGCCCGCGAGGAACACATCGAAGCACTGCCCGCAGTGCCTCGTACCTCTGCGGCACCGCAAAGCCCCGGACAGGCCCACCACACCGGGCTGGAAGTGGGCGCTGTGCCGCTCGTGCGGATACCAGGGCGCCCGCGACGTCGGAGCATGGAAGCGCATCGCCGCACGCGGCCTCACCCACCAAACGAAGACCGTCGTTGACCGCGCCAGCGGTGCCATGATCATTCGCGCTGTCGTGGACAAGCTCGAAGCAGGCGCGGTGATCACGCCCGCGCCGAAGACCAGCCGGGATCGGTCCAAGACCGGTCCCACCCGGCACCAGACAACACGCCCCGCGCCCAGGCGACGCAGGGCACCCTCCCCCACCAGACTGCAAGGCCCGGCGGGCAAGCGTCCGGAGGGACACGCACCAACGGGCCGGACCCGGCTGCCCCGCGCAGCCCACCGGCACCAGGGCGTGACGACGATCAGCACACCCACCAACCGGCCCCACAGGCCACGAGGAGCAGCACTCGGCGCTGGCTTTCATCTCCACGCCCACGCTTCCCCTCCACGGTGGGCAGATCCCACGCCGGACACTATGTCTTGCATGGGATCGCTTAGGTGATCAGAGACGCTACAGAGCCCTGCGCGACTCCTGCGGTGTCACCCCGTACGCCTCCTTGAAGCGGCGCGTGAAGTGGCAGGGGTCGGTGAATCCCCAGGCGCGGGCGACCGAGCCGATGGTGCGGGTGAGGCCGACCGGTGAGGCCAGGGTGGAGCAGGCGCCTTCGAGCCGCTGCTCGATGATCGTCTGCTCCAGGCTGATTCCCGCCTGCGCGCACAGCCGGTACAGGGCGCGCACGGAGATGCTGTGGGCGTGCGCGATCCAGGCGGCGGTGAGGTCCGCGTCCGTCAAGTGGGTGTAAATGTAGGCCAGCATGCGCGGGATCAGGGACTCGGCCAGGGCGGGCCGGGAGTAGGCGTCCACTCCGGCGGCCGAGGTGAGCAGGGCTCGCATCAGCTCCACGGTCGCCGTGCCGAGGGCGGCCGTGGAGCGGGTCGGCCACGAGGGTGTCCGCGCCGTGGTGGACCGGCTGCGTGACGCGTTCGAGTCGCTGCCGTCGCCTCCGCCTGCGGGGCAGCTGGCGGAGTTGTGCCGGGCCGCCGCATGGCTGGACCGGTTGCATGAATTCCGGTACCAGATCGGCGAGTTGACCGAGCAGGAGCATGGTCGGGGCGCCGTCACGTACGCCGCCGGCGGGTACTGGTTCGCCGCCCACCAGCGCTTCCTGTCCGGGGAGTGGGAGGCGGCCGGGAGCGCGGCGGAGGCGGGGCTCGAACTCTGCGTGCGGCACGGCCTGGACCTGCTCGCCCAGGATCTGCGGTGCTGTCTGGGGTGGATCGCCGCCGCGCGCGGGGACGACGAGCGCACCCGCGCGTACAGCACGACGGTCGAACAGTGGGCGCGTCCGCGCGACAGCGGGCTGCATCTGGCCCTGTCGGCGAGGAATCTGGCGCTCGCCGCCCTGACCCGGGGGGACTTCGAGACGGCGTACGCCGAGTGCGTACGCGTCAGCCCGCCGGGGCGCCTGGAACCGCACCGGTCGTACGCGCCCTGGATGGTCCTCGATCTCGTCGAGTCCGCCCTGCAGACGGGGCGTACGGAGGAGGCCCGCGCCCCATGTCGCCGCGGTCGGGCGGGCGGCGGTCACGCCCCGGCTGCGGCTGCTGGTCCTCGCCGCGCGGGCCATGGCCGCCGAGGAGGAGGACGCCGTGGCACTGTTCGGGGCGGCGCCGGCGCTGCCGGGCGTCGAGCGGTGGCCCTTCGACCACGCACGGGTCCGGCTGGCCTTCGGCGCCCTGCACCGGCGCCGCCTGCGGCCCGGCGACGCACGGCCCGAGCTGCGACGCGCCGCCGACCTCTTCGGACGGCTCGGCGCGGCGGCCTGGCAGCGCCGCGCCGAGCAGGAGCTGCGCGCCGCCGGAGTCACCACGGACCGCACGCCGGCCGGCGCCGGGGCGCCGCTGACCGCGCAGCAGCTCGAAGTCGCCCGGCCGGCCGCCTCGGGCCTGAGCAACAAGGAGATCGGCGCCCGGCTCTCTGTCACCACGGACGGTGGGCGCCCACCTGTACCGGATCTTCCCGAAGCTGGGCATCACCTCGCGCTCCGCGCTGCGCGACGCGCTGGACTCTCTGAGGTGCACGGGAAAGGAGGGGACTATGACGTCAGCACATACCCGTCCGGGGCGGTAATGCAGTCATTCGACCGATCCCAGGGGCGCCGTTCGCGTCTAGCGTCGAGACATGACCACCAACGACGCACAACAGATCGAGCGGGCCAACGCCACCGGGCGCGCCCCGGTCGTCTTCGTCCACGGTCTGTGGCTGCTGCCGAGCAGCTGGGACCGGTGGGCCGCGCACTTCGAGCAGGCCGGATACGCACCGGTCGCGCTGTCCTGGCCCGACGACCCCGACACGGTCGAGGAGGCCAACGCCCATCCGGAGGTGTTCGCCGGCAAGACGGTCGGGCAGGTCGCCGACCACCTGGAGGGGCTCATCGGCGGGCTGGAGAAGAAGCCCGCCGTGGTCGGCCACTCCTTCGGCGGACTCCTCACCCAGATTCTGGCCGGACGCGGGCGGTCCGCCGCCTCGGTGGCGATCGACCCGGCGCCGTTCCGGGGCGTCCTACCCCTGCCGATCTCGTCCCTGCGCTCCGCCGCACCCGTCCTGGGCAACCCGGCCAACCGGCACCGGGCCGTCCCGCTCACCTACGACCAGTTCCGGTACGGCTTCGCCAACGCCGTCAGTGAGGAGGAGGCCAAGGAGCTGTACGACACCTTCGCGGTACCCGCGCCGGGCGCGCCGCTGTTCCAGGCGGCCACCGCGAACTTCAACCCCTGGACCGAGGCGAAGGTCGACACCGAGAACCCGGACCGCGGCCCTCTGCTGCTCATCTCGGGCGAGAAGGACCACACCGTGCCCCCGGCGATCACCAACGCCTCCTTCAAGAAGCAGCTGCGCAACCCCGGCATCACCGAGTTCGTGGAGCTCATGGACCGCGGGCACGCGCTGACCATCGACCACGGCTGGCAGGAAGTCGCCGACACGGCACTGGAGTTCGTCCGCCGCTTCGTCTGACCCACCGGCCGTACGGCGCCCGCACGCCGCTTCGCAGGATCTCTCGAAAGGGAACGCCCATGAGCACGTTCACCACTTCCGACGGCACGGACATCTTCTACAAGGACTGGGGCAGCGGGCAGCCCGTCGTCTTCAGCCACGGCTGGCCGCTCAACGGCGACGCGTGGGACGGGCAGATGAGGCTGGTCGCCGAGAACGGCTTCCGGGCCGTCGCGCACGACCGGCGGGGGCACGGCCGCTCCGGGCAGCCGTGGCAGGGCAACCACATGAACCAGTATGCCGACGACCTGGCCGAGCTCATCGAGACGCTCAACCTCAGCGACGTGATCCTGGTGGGCCACTCGACCGGCGGCGGCGAGGTGGCCCGCTACATCGGCCGGCACGGCACCGTGCGGGTCGCCAAGGCGGTCCTGCTGGGAGCGGTCCCACCACTGATGCTGAAGACGGATGCGAACCCGGAGGGCACGCCCATCGACGCCTTCGACGGCATCCGGGCCGGCGTCGAGGCGGACCGTTCGCAGTTCTACTGGGACCTGAGCGAGGCTTTCTACGGGTACAACCGCCCCGGGGCCACCGAGTCCGAGGGCGTACGCCGGGCGTTCTGGCTGTGGAGCATGCAGGTCGGGCTCAAGGGCGCGTACGACTGCATCAAGCAGTTCTCGGAGACCGACTTCACCGAGGACCTGGCCCGTATCGACGTGCCGACGCTCGTCGCGCACGGTGACGACGACCAGATCGTGCCGATCGCCGCCGCGGGCCTGAAGACGGCCCAGCTCGTCAAGGACGCCACGCTCAAGGTGTACCCGGGCGCCCCGCACGGCCTGGTGGGCGAGTTCGAGCAGGCCTTCAACGCCGATCTGCTCGACTTCATCCGGGGATGAGCGAGCGCCGGAACTCTCAACGGCCGTACAGAACCGGAGAGTTCACTCACACACCGTAGAGGTGAACTCCTCGCACGTGGCGATGATGTCGCACCACGACCTCGTCACCCAGCTCGTCAAGTCGGCGGCGGCAGCCACCGGTTGACGCCCGCCCACGCAGAGGTCTTTCCCCGAGCCCTCGGGCCGGGGGAAGGCCTCCCTTCTCCGGGCTCCCGTTACACGATCAGGGAGTTGTGGATCTCGACCAGCGTCGTCTCGAAAGGCGGCGTCCCGAGCTCCTGTGCGGCGGGGAAGATCACCTCTTCCGCGAAACGCCGGTACGCCTCTTCCGACTCCCATACGTCGACGACCTGCCAGCCGCCCGCGACTCGGGGCGTGCCGAAGTGGGCGATGAGCCCGCTGGGTGGATTCGTACGGTCCGGGACCACCCGGTCGAAGATCGTGTCGTAGAGCTCCTTGTTCCAGTCGGCACCTTGGTTGTGCACCAGAACGGCCATCTCGGTTCCTCGATTCACCTGCGAAGACGTCTTGATTGCGACGCTATGTCGGCAGGTGGGCAGCGGCGAGCGCGGCTGGGCCGTCGGACGGAACGGGATGTCCACGGAGGCGCGGCGCTCTCCCGTTCAGCGCTCCCCGGCGAACCGTGGGGCGACCGCGGTACCGCGCCGGGTCCACACCGAGACGGCGAGTCGCGGCCCGGTCGCCGTGCCGCGCGGATCAGACGCCATCGGGCACCCCGCCGGACAGTGCGGCCTTGACCTGGCGGGTGATGTCGTCGGCGAGCACTTCCTCGCGGCCGGCCTCGATGGCGTCGAGGACCTGGCGGGCGACGTCGGCGGTGCTGATCTTCGGCCCGTCGACCGTGGCCGCCATGTCCGTGTCGATGAACGCGGCGTGCACGCCCACCGTCAACGTGCCCTGCTCGCGCAGCTCTTCACGGATCGCGTTCGTCATCGACCACGCGGCCGCCTTGGACACGCCGTACGCGCCGATGCCCGGGATCGTGTGCCACGACAGCACGGAGAGCATGTTGACCAGGGCGCCGCCGCCGTTCTTGGCGAGCACGGGGGCGAAGGCGCGGCTCATGGCGAGCGTGCCGAAGAGGTTCGTCTCCAGCTCGGCACGCGCTCCGTCGAGCGATTCGGCGGTGAGGAGCGAACCGCCGCGCACGATACCGGCGTTGTTGATGAGGAGGCCGGTGTCCGCGCACCGCTCCGCGGCCGCGGCGACGGCGGCCGGGTCGGTGATGTCCAGCTCGATGGGCGTGAGGCCGGGGTCGGTCACGGTCCTCGGGTCGCGGGCGGCCGCGTACACGGTGTGCGCGCCCCGCTCCAGGAGCGCGAGCGCGAAGGCGCGCCCCAGTCCACGGTTGGCGCCGGTGACGAGCGCGGTGGCTCCGGTGATGTTCATGAGGTCTCCTGTTACGGGCGTGAAGGCGGCCGCCACCAACCCAGCCAGTTTGAAAAACAGACTCACTATACCTCCGTGAGTTGGAAAAACAAACGCTCGCCCGGGCAGGCCTGCCCCCGACAGATGGACCTGGAGTTCCTAGACGGGCGTCGCGCCGCCGCCCCGCGTGGCCACGACCATCCGGCACCGCGGGCTGCCGTCCCGCCGATACCCGAACTCGGACAGAGCGTGCAGCTCCACCGCGAAGCCGGCCCACGCCAGCTCCCGCTGTACGTCGCCCAGGCGGAACGCCCGGTAGTACATGACGAACGGCGGACGCCAGAGGGCATTGCGCACCCGCATCGCCGCGTCGAAACCCAGCAGAGCCCAGTACCAGGGCGAGCTCGGCCGGGGCGGGGCCGCGATCGGGAATGCGAAACGCCCGCCGGGGCGCAGCACGGAGTGCACCTGGGCGAACAGGCCCGGCAGCTCACGCGGCAAAAAGTGCCCGAAGGCACCGAAGCTCACCACCAGGTCGAACGCGGGGCCGAAGGGGAGAGCGCGGGCGTCGCCGCGCACCCAGGCGACGGACGGGCCGTGCTCCCCGATGGCGGCCGGGCCGCGCTCCCCGACGACGGACGGGCCGTGCTCCCCGATGACGGACGGCGGGCCGCCGGCAGGCAACCGCTCACGCCCGACCGTCAGCATCCCGGCGCTGATGTCGACCCCGGTGACGTTGTCCCGGCACAGCGTCGCCAGGACGTCCATGCCCGCCCCGGTGCCGCAGCACAGATCGAGCCCGCTCTCGAACGGCCCCATCGGGCGCAGCGCTCCTCCCACCGCGTCGAGGATCGACTCCGGTGTCCGGAACGGTGTGTGGTCGAACTTCGGCGCGAGCAGGTCGTAGCCGTGCTCGACGGACGAAAGGGCCTGCACGGCCAGCTCGCGGAGGGTGGGACCTTGCGGGGTGAACATCGCCTTCAGCTTAGGGGCAGCGGGCGCCGCGCGGGCTGATCTATGGTCCCCTGCATGACCTCGTTCCGTCCCGCCCCCGCATGGCTGGCCGACGCCGTCTTCTACCAGATCTACCCGCAGTCGTTCGCCGACTCGAACGGTGACGGCATCGGCGACTTCAACGGGATCGCCGAGCGCCTCGACCACCTCGCGTGGCTGGGCGTCAACACCATGTGGCTCAACCCCTGCTTCGCCTCACCGTTCCGCGACGCCGGATACGACGTCTGCGACTACCTGAACACCGCACCCCGCTACGGCTCGAACGACGAGCTCGCCAAGCTGGTCGACGAAGCGGGCCGCCGTGGCATCCGCGTACTGCTGGACCTCGTGGCGGGTCACACCTCCGACGAGCACCCGTGGTTCAAGGCCGCGGCCGGCGATCCGGCCGACGACCGGTACATCTGGGCGGCCGAGGGCACCCCCGACGGTTTCATCCCCTCCCCCGGGACCCGTCCGGGCGCGTACCTCCCGAACTTCTTCGCCTTCCAGCCCGCCCTCAACTTCGGCTACGCGCGCGAGAATCCGGCCGAGCCCTGGCGCCGCCCGGTCGACGCGGAAGGCCCGCGCGCCAACCGGGCGGCCCTGCGCGCGATCATGGACCACTGGCTGGGCCTCGGCCTGTCCGGTTTCCGCGTCGACATGGCCGCGTCGCTCGTGAAGGACGACCCCGGCAAGACGGAAACCGCCAGGGTCTGGACGGAGTTGCGCCACTGGCTGGACGGCGCGCATCCGGACGCGGTGCTGCTCTCGGAGTGGGGCGAGCCCGAGGTGTCCGTCCCCGAGGGCTTCCACGCGGACTTCTTCCTCCAGTTCGGCGGCCCCACTGACGGCCTCGCCCTGCGCTCGCTGTGGAGCAACGCCGAGGGCACGGTCAGCGAGGCCTGGGATCCGCTCGACTGTTTCTTCGACCCGGACGGCAAGGGGTCGCCCCGCCCCTTCCTCAAGGCCTGGGAGCAGGCCTCCGCAGCCCTCGGCGACAGCGGCTTCATCTCCCTGCCCACCGCCAACCACGACTTCTCCCGCCTCAACTGCGGCCCCCGCACGGCCGGCCAACTCCCCGCCGCCTTCGCCTTCCAGCTCACCTGGCCGACCCTTCCGGCGATCTACTACGGCGACGAGATCGGCATGCGCTACGTCCCGGGCCTGCCCGACAAGGAGGGCAGCGTCCTCGGCCCCCGCTACAACCGCACGGGCTCCCGCACCCCCATGCAGTGGGACGACAGCCCGGGCGCCGGCTTCTCCACTGCCCCGTCCGACCGCCTCTACCTCCCCCTCGACCCTTCCCCGGAGCGCCCGACGGTCGCCGCCCAACTCGCCGACGACACCTCCCTCCTGCATCTCGTACGCCGCCTGATCGCGCTCCGCACCAGCACACCCGAGCTGGGCCCGGGCGGCTCGGTGGAGGTACTGCACGCCGGATACCCGTTCGTGTACGTGCGGGGCGGACGGTACCTCGTGGTCGTCAACCCGCGCCGGAATGCGGCGAGTTACGCCGTCGACGGCGCCCGGGACGCCGGGGCCCTGGAGGCCTCCGGCGTCCACATCGAGGGCGCGACGATCTCCGCGGACGGATTCGCCTACGGGATCTTCGACCTCCGGTCCGCGGACTAGCTCACCGTCAGCACGATCGCACCGGAGTAGCTGACGCCCGCCGCGATCGCCGTCGCGGTGCCGTCGACCGTCATGGTCACGGACTTGCCGCGCGGCGCCGTCACCGCCGCGTCGGAGGCCACGGTCAGCTTGGTCAGGTACGAGGTACCGGTCACCGTCCAGGCCGAGCCGCTGTTCAGCTGCACGATCACGCCGTTGTTGACGGCCGCCTGGACGGTGTTGGTGACCTCGCCCAGCTTGTAGAAGGTCGAGGAGTCGATCGAGGAGACGTTGTGCTTGGCCTTCGTCGCCGAGATGGCTCCCTGGACGGTGGAGTCCTCGAAGGTGAGGACCATGTTCTTGCCCTTGCGCATGCCGTTGTAGAAGTCGCCCTTGAGCGCGATGGAGGTGAAGGTGGCAGCCCCGTCGGCCGTGTGGACGGCGGTGGTGTCGAAGGTGGAGTCCTTGGTCGGGTCGGTCGTGGGCTCGGTGTAGACGCCGACGTTCATCATCTTGCCGTTGACGTTCACCGGGCCCGGGTCGTCCAGCTCGATCATCTGCAGGACGATGCCGTTGCGCGGGTTGAGCCGGGCGCCCTGCGAGCCGTCCACGGTGATCGTGGTCTGCTGGCCCTTGTTGAGGAAGGTCGACTTCTCGGAGTTGATGACCGTGCCGCCGTCGAGCTTCAGGGTGCCGGCGCCGAAGAACATATAGCCGAAGTGACCCGAGTTCACGGTCGTGCTCCGGACCGGGAGGGCCGCCAACTCGGCGTTGCTCAGACCGAGTTCCAGCTCGGTGTTGAGCGCGGCGACCGCGTCGCGGGTGCTGTCGCCGTAGTGCACCGACGCCGCGGGGCCCGCGATGATGGTCGCGTAGCTGCCGACGTCGAACTGCGAGCCGAGCACTCGCACGGTCGCGTCACCGATGGCGTAGGTGCCGTAGCCGTACTCCCCGGTGTTCCCGACGCGGCTGTTGATCGCGGTCAGCTTCAGGCCGCTGCCGCCCTCGACCGACAGGGCGCCCCAGGTCTCCGAGAACACGGTGGAGTTGAGGTAGGTGGCCCGGCTGTTCTTGCCGATGAGGTTGGTGGCGCGGACGTTGCCGTCGAGGCCGAGCATCCACGGCACGGACTGCATGTACGGCGTCTCGACGGTGGCCTGGTAGTCGCTGGGCAGGACGCCGTTGCGGGTGCGGACGGCGGAGTTCTTGACGATCACGTTCGCGCCGTTGTTGGAGATGACGCCCGTGCGCACGACCCCCTTGGTCGCGATGCGCGCGCCGTCCAGGACCAGCTTGGTCGACGATCCGTCGCCGACGACGGCAGCGCCGTATCCGGCGAAGTCGCAACGGCCGTTGCCCGTGAGGGAGATGGTGGGGCCGGTGAGCGTGTAGTCGGCGTCCTGCACGAAGACGCCGTCGAAGCACTCACCGGTCGAGGTGATGGAGATGTTCCTGGCGAGGGTGTTGGTGAGCTTTCCGCCGAGTACACCGGCGAGGACCGACTTCGCGGTCGTGACACCGTCGGCGTCCACGTACACGGCCTGCCGGAAGGGGAAGGTGAGGGTCTCGTAGGTCACCTCGTTGGCCTCGGTCACGGTGAGTACGACGTCGCCCCGGTAGGTTCCGGCCGAGATCAGGGTGTCCGTGCCGCCCGTCTCGGTCAGCAGCTGGCCGGTCTCCACTCCGTCGACGGTCAGCGTGACGCTGTAGCCGTCGGGCGCGGCGATCTTTCCGCCTTCGGCGATGGACAGCTCGCTCACCCGGGTCGTCGTGGAGAGCTCGTATGTCTCGTCGGCTCCCACCGAGATCTTGTTCTTGGTGGACGCCGAGGGCGCGGCGGAGGCGGAGGCCGCCGGAACCAGCAGGGCTCCAGCCGTGGCCGTACCGGCGATAAGGAACGAGCGTCGGGTGATCAGCGTCATTGCATGCCTTCCCAAGGAATGAGTGCGTCATCGCGCAGCGTGACCGTCCGGCCGGCGAAGAGAGCCAAGCGACGGCTCAGACGGAGGCACCGGTGGTGCGCATGAGGGAGTGAATCAGCCCTGCACACAAGGGAATAGGCGTCGTACACACACATACCGGAGCCCGATGCCTCGGATCACGCAGCCCACTTCATGGCGGTCACACAGAGTCGCCACAGCGCGTGCCGGAGGGCACGCACGACGACGAGGCGGGCGGCCTGAGCCGTCCACCTCGTCGTTCAGCGGCACTGGGGAACTACGCCGGGGCGATCATCCCCGCCGACAGATCGATGTCCGCCCCGCACAGCCCCGGCATGGCGAGCATCGCCACCAGCGCGCGAGCTACCTCGTCCTCCTCCACCAGCCGGTTCAGGGCGGCGCGCGAGGCGAAGTCCCGCTCGGCGTCCTGCACGGTGGTGCCGGTGAGCTCGGCCGTCAGGCGGAAGTTGCGGTCCATGCGCGGACCCCGAACCGGGCCCGGGGAAAGGGAGTTGACCGACACACCGTGCGGTCCGACCTCCCCCGCCAGTGTCCGGGTCAGGCCGAGCAGTGCCATCTTGGAGGCGGTGTACGGGGTCCGGTTGAGCAGGGGCCGTTTGCCGCTCACGGAGGCGATGTTGACGATGTCCCCGCGCCCGGCCGCGATCATCGGCGGCAGGAAGGCCCGGCAGAGCAGATACACACCGCGTACGTTGGCCGCGAACACGTCGTCCCACTCGTCGGGTTCGATGTCCGTGAGCGGCTTCACCGGGCCCGCGACGCCGGCGTTGTTGACGAGCAACGACACTTCTTCGTCGGCGAGTTCGACGGCCAGAGCACGCACCGAGTCCGGGTCGGAGACGTCGCACACCGCCGTCCGGGCCCGGCCGCCCTCCTTGACCACCCGGGTCGCCGCGTCGGCGAGGGCCTGTTCGCTCCGGCCCACGAGGATCACCCGGGCGCCGGCTCCCGCCAGGGCGAGCGCGAAGGCCCGCCCCAGCGGTCCGCCACCGCCCGTGATCAGCGCCGTACGCCCGCGCAGCGTCATGCGCCGTTCCAGGGCAGCTCGTCGCCCGCGGCCTTCGCGGCCCGTACGTCACCCGAGCGGGCGTGCCCCTCGAACAGCTCGACGCGCGAGGCGCGCCCGCAGAGTCGGCCGAGCAGGGCCTGCGACTCGGTGTCGGTGACCTCCTGGTACGTCACCGTCTTGAGGTACTTCCCCACCCACAGGCCGCCGGTGTAGCGGGCGGCACCGAGGGTCGGCAGCACATGGTTGGTGCCGATGACCTTGTCGCCGAAGGACACACAGGTGCCCTCGCCGAGGAACAGGGCGCCGTACTGGGTCATCTTCTCCAGCGCCAGCCGCGGTTCGGCGGTCAGCACCTCCACGTGCTCGAAGGCGAACTCGTCGGCGAGCGCGTACATCTCGTCGAGCGAGTCCACGACGTGCACCTGGCCGTGGTCGCGCCAGGCGGGCCCGGCGAAGTCGCGGGTGGGCATGCCGGGGAGGATCCGCTCGATCTCCGCGATCGTCTTCTCGGCGACCTCGCGCGAGGTGGTGATGAGCACGGCCGGCGAGTCGGGGCCGTGCTCGGCCTGGGAGAGCAGGTCGACGGCGCAGACGAAGGGGTCGGCGTCGTCGTCCGCGAGGACCAGGATCTCGGTCGGGCCGGCGAACAGGTCGATGCCGATCTCGCCGAAGAGCTGCCGCTTCGCCTCGGCGACGTACGCGTTGCCGGGCCCGGCGATCAGGTTCACCGGCTGCATGGTGTCGGTGCCGACGGACATCGCGGCGACCGCCTGCACCCCGCCGAGCAGCCAGATCTCGTCCGCGCCCGCGAGGTGCGCGGCGGCGACGGTGGCCGCCGGTATCTCGCCGCGGATCGGCGGCGTGCAGGCGACGACGCGCGGCACGCCTGCGACCTTCGCCGTCACGATGGTCATGTGGGCGGAGGCGGTGAGCGGGTAGCGGCCGCCGGGGATGTACGCGCCCGCCGCCTGCACCGGGATGTGCTTCTGGCCGAGCCGGACGCCCGGCAGGGTCTCCACCTCGAACTCGCCCATGGAGGCGAACTGGTGGCGGGCGAAGGAGCGCACCTGGTCCTGGACGAAGCGGATGTCGTCGATGACCTGCTGCGGGACCGAGGCGACGATCTTCTCGATGTCCTCGTCGGACAGCCGGAAGGAGTCGGGGCTCCACTTGTCGAACTTCTCGGAGTACGCGCGTACGGCGTCGTCGCCGCGCTCACGGATGTCGGCGATGACACCCGCGACGGTCTCGCGCACCTGGTCGAGCGAGGCCGTGACCTCCGCCTTGGGGACGGCGTGCTTCAGGATCGTTGCCACAACTGCGGCCTTTCTGCGGGTGGTTGGGCTGAACGCGAGGGGGGTGGACTAGACGGGGGGCGCGCTGAAGAGCACGTCGGGGTCGTTGAACTGCTCCTTGGCGACCGATTCGCTCATCGGGTCGGCGGTGCCCCACTGGTCCTGGGTGATCGGGTCGTCCACGTCGTGGCGGCCCGGGTGCCACAAGTCCTCTTCGAGGACGGCGAGTTCGGTCGTGTACTCGACGGTGTTGCCGTGCGGGTCGTGGAAGTACGAGAAGGTGTTGTCGCCCGCGAGGTGGCGGCCCGGACCCCAGGTCAGCCGGGTCCCGGCACGCAGCGCCCGCCCGGTGCCACGCATGTACTCCTCGACACCGCGCATCTCGAACGAGGCGTGGTGCAGCGAGACATGGGGTCCGCGTGCGATGGCGAAGGAGTGGTGGAGCGGGCTGCACCGCAGGAAGTACATGAGGTCGCCCATGTGCGTCGAGTACAGGGTGTCCGTGAGCCGGAAGCCGAGGTGCTCGACGTAGAAGTCCCGCAGCCCTTCCGGGTCCTGGGAGTTGACCACGCAGTGCGAGAGGCGGACGGGGATCGCCTCGCGCTCCTCGATCTTGCGGTGAACGCGGGTCTCGACATCCGCCGAGACCTCCACGACCCGGCCGTCCGGGTCGAAGAAGCGGAAGCCGTAGCCGCCGCCCGGGGTGTCCATCACCCCTGGTTCACTGATGAGCTGGATCCCGGCCCGGCCGAGCCGCACATGCAGCTCGTCCACGGCGGCCGGTGACACGGCACCGAACGCGACCAGGTCCATCCGCTTCCGCTCGTCCTTGCGGATACGGACGATGTACTGCTCGGGACTGCCCTCGGCGGCGAAGAACGCGATACCGCTGTCGTTCGCGACCTCGGTCAGGCCCCAGGTGGTGCCGTAGAAGGCGCGCTGCTTGTCGAAGTCCGGTACGGCGAGGTCGACATGGCGCAGATGGGTGATGGGCTGGAAGGTGGTCACTGTCCGCTCCTGACGGTGTTGCGCTGGTGGCCGAGGCCCGTGATCTCCGACTCCATGACGTCCCCGGCCTTGAGGAAGACGCCCCAGTGCGCGCCGTTGCCCGCCGGGGAACCGGTGAGCAGCAGGTCGCCGGGGCGCAGGGTGGTGGTCGAGGAGACGTAGGCGATGAGCCGGGGAATGTCGAAGATCATGTCCTTGGTGGACTCGTCCTGGCGGACAACTCCGTTGTGGCGCAGGGTGATCCGCACGTCCGACGGGTCGCCGACGAAGGCGGCCGGTACGAGGAAGGGGCCGGTCGGCAGGAAGGTGTCGGCGTTCTTGGCGGTGAACCAGTCGGTGCCGATGGCCTTCAGGTCGGGCCGGTAGAGCCGGTCACGGGTGGTGAGGTCGTTGCAGATGGTGTACGCGGCGACGTACCGCATCGCCTCCTCCGCGGGGATGTTCTTGCCCGGCTTGCCGATGACGAGGGCGAGTTCGAGCTCCCAGTCGTGCTGTTCGCCCTGCTCGGGCAGCACGATGTCGTCGTAGGGCCCGCAGATGGCGCGCGGCGAGCCGAGGAAGACATACGGCACTCCGCTGCGGATCCGCTCGTCCATCATCTTCGCGGCGTCGGCGCGCGCCTCCTCGGGCGTGGCACCGTGCACGCTCTCCTTCTCGGCGGCCACCAGGTCCACGACGTGCTTGCGATAGTTGGCACCGCTCTGCAGGACCTGGCCGGGCTCGATGGGCGCGAGGATGCGCAGACCGGCGAGGTCGTACCAGATCGAGGAGACTTCCTGGGACAGCTCCGTCAGACGCGGGAAGAGGTCGTCCCAGTCCTCGATCACGGCGCGCACGGACGGGGCGAGGTCGGACAGGTCGCGCACCAGGTGCCCGACGACCAGGCCCGGGAAGACCCGGGAGTCGTCCCCGAACGTGCCGAGGGCGAACGGTCCGGCGTGGGAGGGAAGTCGGTCTGGCACGGGCGGTCTCCTCGTACGGCGGGGTGGCTTGCCACCGTGGTGCTGGAACGGGTGGCTTGCCCTCGACGCTAGGCAGCGCAGGGGGTGCGGCGGAAATAGCGATCCGCGATGCCTGGCATCAAGGCCCCGCGAGCCCTGTGATCAGCGGCCCATCGTCGTACGGGATGGATGACGTCCCCCTTGCCGATGCCTCGATCCGTTGACCCTGCATCGACCGCCCAAGCAGGCTCGGAGCACCCCACCGAACCGAGGAGTGAGTGTGATCGTCGAGCATGCCGAGCTGACCGTCGAGGCCGGTCGTGAGGAGGACTTCGAGGCCGTCTTCGAGAAGGCGCGCGAGGTGCTCGCCGAGGCCGACGGCTTCCGCTGGGCCGAGCTGCTGCGCTGCGTGGAACGGCCGCGGACGTTTCTGCTGCTGGTCGGCTGGGAGTCCGTCGAGGCCCACACCGTGGGGTTCCGCGAGTCGGAGCGTTTCCAGCGGTGGCGGTCCCTGGTCGGGCCGTTCTTCGCCGAGCCGCCTGCCGTCGAGCACTACCGGGAGCTCGGCGCCCGCTTCGCCGGCTGACCGCACCACTCGTCTCTCTTCTACGTTCGCAAGGATCGCCCATGTCCGTACAAAAGGTGCTCGTCGTCGGTGGCGGCATCACCGGAAGCGTGCTGTCCCTCGCACTCGCCCAGCGCGGCGCCGAGGTCGAGCTCGCCGAGATCTCGCCCCAGTGGTTCGGTGTGGGCCACGGCATCACCATCCAGGGCAACGCCCTCAAGGCGCTGCGCTCCGTGGGCGTACTGGACCGGGTGCTCGCCCGGGCCGTCCCCTTCGACCGGATGCGGCTGCGCCAGGCCGACGGCGAGCTGATCTCCGAGCTGTCCACCCCGCACACCGGAGGCTCCGATCTTCCGTCGACGGCGGGCGCGCTGCGCTCGGACCTCCAGGACGCGCTGTGCGACGCGGTGTACGCGCACGGGGTCCGGGTGCGCCTCGGACTGAGCGTCGAGAAGCTCGACGAGGCCGCCGACCACGTGGACGTCACGTTCACCGACGGCTCCACCGGACGCTACGACCTGGTCGTGGGCGCGGACGGCATCAACTCGAAGATGCGCGCGATGATCGGGATCACCACCAAGCCCCGTCCGGTCGGCATGTCGATCTTCCGGGTGGTCGCGGAGCGCCCGGCCGAGATGGACTGCGCTGAGGTGTACTACGGCGGCCCGCGCTTCAAGGCCGGGTACAGTCCCATCTCGCCCGACCAGTGCTACGCGTACCTCCTCGACGAGAACCTGGACACCTCCCTGATCGGCCCGCGCGTCCCCCTGTCGCTGCTGCGCGAGCGCGGCGCGGGATACGGCGGCACCTGGGGCAAGATCCTCGCCTCGCTGCCCGACGACACCACAGTCGACTACCGGTGGATCGAGGCGATCCTCGTCGACGAGCCCTGGCACCGCGGCCGTACGGTGATCATCGGCGACGCGGCGCACGCGTGCCCGCCGCTGATCGCGCAGGGCGCGGCGATGTGCGCGGAGGACGCGGTGGTGCTCGCCGAGCTGGTCACCGGGGAGGAGCCGCTCGACCGGGCGCTCGACACGTTCATGGCGCGTCGGCTGCCCCGGGTGCGGATCGTGCTGGAGAACTCGCTGCGCCTCGCCGACTGGGAGATCCACCCGGGCACGCCCGGCGCCGACCCCGGCCGGATCATGTCGGAGACGCTCGACTACCTGACGGCGGCAGCATGAGCACGCCGGTGGTCGACTTCCACGGCCATCTCGCCGTCCCCGCCGCCGACGCCCTGTGCGCGGGAGCCCCCGGCCTCGCCGCCGAACTGGCCGCCGAACAGCGGGCCCACTCCCCCGCGTCACTGGCCGTCAACCGTGCCCAACTCCAGCGCCTGGCACCCAAGTTGACGGACGCCGGGGCCCGGCTCGCCGACCTGGACGCGATGGGTGTCGACATCCAGGTGGTCGGCCCGATGCCGATGCACCACTACTGGGCGGACGCGGATCTCGCCGTACGCCTGGCACGCACCGTCAACGAGGCGGTGGCCGCGCACTGCGCCCAGGCGCCCGAGCGGCTGTACGGCCTGGGCACGGTTCCGCTCCAGCATCCCGACCTCGCGGTCGCCCTGCTGGACAAGGCGGTCACCGAGTACGGCCTGTACGGCGTCAGCGTGTCGACGACCGTGGACGGCCGGGAGCTGGCGGACCCGGCGCACGATCCGGTGTGGGAGAAGGCCGAGGAGCTGGGCGCGGTCGTGTTCGTGCACCCCTGGGGCTGTTCGCTCGGGAAGCGCCTGGCCACCCACTACCTCGGCAACACCGTCGGTCAGCCCGTCGAGACGACGGTCGCGCTGTCACAGCTCATCTTCACCGGCGTCCTGGACCGCTTCCCGCGCCTCAAGCTGGTCGCGGCGCACGGCGGCGGCTATCTGCCGACGTACATCGGCCGCTCCGACCACGCCTGGCAGCTGCGGGAGGACGCGCGCGGCTGCGCCGAACCGCCGAGCGCCTATCTGCGGCGGATGTGGTTCGACGCGCTCGTCTACACCCCGCGTGCCCTGCGCCATCTGGTCGAGGAGGTCGGCGCGGACCGGGTGGTCCTCGGCACGGACTTCCCCTTCGACATGGGCGTCGACGATCCGGTGGCCCGGCTGGACGCCGCCGGGCTGCCGGCCGCCGACCGTGCCGCCGTCGCTGGGGGCAACGCTCTGGATCTGCTGCTGAAAGGACGTACCCGATGAGCCTCGGTCCCATCGAGGAGGAGCTCGCCAAGGCCCGTTCCGCGTACCGCAACTGGGGTCGCTGGGGCGAGGACGACGTGCTGGGCACGCTCAATTTCATCGACGACGCGATCCGGGCGCACGCGGCGAGCCTGGTCCGCCGCGGCCGGTCGTTCTCGCTCTCCCAGGAGTTCAACGAGGACGGCCCGCAGCGCGGTTTCCGCGGCCGGATCAACCCCGTCCACTACATGAAGGACACCGGCTCGGACGCGGCCGCCGGAACGCAGGGTTTCCCGCACGGCTTCGGCGGCGCCGACGACCACATCGTGATGCCGCTCCAGGCTTCCACGCAGTGGGACGGCCTCGGTCACATCTACGACAACAAGCAGGCGTGGAACGGCCGTCCGTGCACCATCGTCAACGGCAACGGCGACTCGGTCACCGGCATCGAGCACATGAAGGACGCCTTCACCGGGCGCGGTGTGCTGCTCGACGTGGGCCGTGCGGTCGGCGACGAACACGGCGAGCTCCCGGACGGCTTCGCCATCCTGGAGGAGCATCTGCGGGCCACGATCGAGGCGCAGGGCGCGACCTCGTACGTACGACGCGGAGACCTGGTCCTGATCCGCACGGGCCAGCTGGGCCGGGTGCGGCGGCTGGGCGACTGGGGCGGGTACGCCGCCGGCGACGCCCCCGGCCTCTCCTTCACGACGCTGGGCTGGCTGCACCGCACCGAGATCGCGGCGATCGCCTCCGACACATGGGGACTTGAGGTGCGCCCGTACGAGTTCCCGCAACCCGCCATGTCCCCGCTGCACCAGATCGCGATCCCCAACATGGGCCTCCCGCTGGGTGAGATGTGGGATCTGGAGGAGCTGGCCGAGGACTGCGCGGCGGGCGGTGTCTATGAGTTCCTGCTGGTCGCGGCGCCCCTGCCGGTGACCGGTGCGGTGGGCGCCCCCGTCAACCCGATCGCGATCAAGTGAGTGAGCAGCGCATGACTGCCATCTATCGGGGGACGACCCCCGAACCCCCGCAGAGCAACCGTTTCTCCGGCACCCTCCACTTCCCCGGTGACGAGGATTTCGAGGAGGCGTGCTTCGGGCGGGTCTTCAACGCCCGCCGCCCGTCGGACCGTTCACCCGCGGCCGTCCTGAAGGCGGTCTGCGAGCAGGACGTCGTCGAAGGGGTGCGGCTCGCGATCGAGCGCGGCTGGCAGGTCGCCGTCCGCTCCGGAGGGCACAGCTGGGCGGCCTGGTCGGTGCGCGACGAGGCGCTGCTCATCGATCTCGGGGGTTTCCACGAGCTGTCGTACGACGAGACGACCGGGATCGTGACGGCCACCACCAGTGTGAAGGGCGGCGACGAACTCAACCCGTATCTGGGCACGTTCGGCCGGTTCTTCAACGGCGGGCACTGTCCGTCCGTCGGCATCGGCGGCTTTCTGCTCCAGGGCGGACAGGGCTGGAACGCGCGCGGCTGGGGCTGGGCGGCCGAGAACATCGTCGCCCTCGACATCCTCACCGCCGAGGGTGAGCTGGTGCGCGCGGACGAGACGCACCACAGCGATCTGTTCTGGGCGGCACGGGGTGCCGGGCCGGGCTTCTTCGGGGTGGTCACCCGTTTCCACCTGCGTACGCGCCCGCTGCCGAAGCATCTGGCGCACACCGTGCACGCGTACCCGCTCGACCTCTTCGACGAGGTCATGACCTGGCTGCACGGCATGCACCACACGGTCTCCGACCTGGTGGAGATCGTCGCGCTGACACAGACCCCGCCCGACGGTGACGGGCCGGTGCTGCTGGTCACGGGCGTGTCGATGACCGACACACCCGAGCAGGCCGCCGAGGCGCTGGCCCCGCTGCACGCCAATCCGTTCGCGGACCGGGCGCTGTTCCGGATCGAGGCACAGCCGACCACACTGGCCGAACAGCTCCAGGGCCAGCGGACCGCCAACCCCGAGGGCCACCGCTATCTCGTCGACAACGCCTGGCTCACCGGGACCGCCGACGAGGTCGTCCCGGCGATCCGCAAGGCGTTCACCGAGCAGCCGACCCGGCAGACCTTCACCATCTGGTTCTCGATGGCCCCGCTGCGCGAACTCCCCGACATGGCCTTCTCGTTGCAGTCGGAGATCTACTGCGCGACGTACGTCATCCACGACGAGCCCGGGCGGGACGCCGAGCTGCGCGGCTGGCTCGACGAGGCGATGGCCGCGATGCAGCCGGTCACGGCGGGCCAGTACCTCGGGGACTCCGACTTCACCGTCCGGCAGCTCAAGTTCATGGGCGACGAGCAGTGGGAGCGCCTCCAGGAGATACGGGCCATGCGCGACCCCAAGGGCCTGTTCGCGGGATATCTGAGCGCGGGCTCCGTCACCAACACCAACCACTGGGAGCAGTGAGGCATGCGGTTCACGACATACGCGTACCAGGGCGTGGAGCGCGCCGGGGTCGTCCGGGACGGGATCATCCATCCGCTGCCCGAGGGGGTGACGGTGCTGGAGCTCATCGAGCAGGAGGCGCTCCAGCACGCCGGTTCCGAAGCACTGGCCACGGACAGCGACTTGACGGTTGATCAGGTGCGGCTGCTGCCGCCGTTGAAGCCCCCGTCCATCCGGGACTTCGTCGGCTTCGAGGCGCACATCGAGGGCGTGGCCAAGTCGCTGGACGGCCTGGAGCACGTGCCCGAGGAGTGGTACCGGGCGCCGAACTTCTACTTCACGAATCCGCACGCGGCGTACGGCGCGCAGGACGACGTGCCGATTCCCGCGGGCTGCTCGGTCCTCGACTTCGAGCTGGAGGTGGGCGCGGTCATCGGCCGTCCGGGCCGGGACCTCACCCCCGAGGAGGCCCGCGAGCACATCGTCGGCTACCTCGTCTTCAACGACTGGTCGGCCCGCGATCTGCAGAAGCCGGAGAAGAACCTCGGCCTCGGCTTCTCCAAGGGCAAGGACTTCGCCAACACCCTCGGCCCCTTCCTGGTCACCGCCGACGAGGTGGCGGACCGGCGCGACCCGGACGGCTTCCTCGACCTGGAGATGACCGTCACCCTCAATGGCGAGCTGATCGGCCGCGACACCCTGGCGAACGTCTCCTGGACCTTCGAGGAGATGACCGCGTACGCCACCCGCGACGCCTGGGTGCGTCCCGGCGACATCCTCGGCTCGGGCACCTGCGGCTGGGGCGCGCTCGCCGAGTTCTGGGGGCGTGTCGGCGAGCGTACTCCCCCGCCGCTGAAGCCCGGCGACGAGGTGACGCTGACCGTGGAACGCCTAGGCACCCTCTCCAATCGCATCGTCCCCGGGCGTACGGACGTGTATCTGCCGCGCGCCCGCAAGCGGGGGCGGACACCGAGGCCGTAGCACGCAGAGCTGTGCCGAGCCCGTGCGGGAGCTGTGTCCGCGCGGGCCCTTCGGCATGCGCGTATTCGCTGGTCCGATGGGTGTCATCGGTTCTTTGTGAGTTTTCCCTTACAGGACTTCCTCGCCGGGGAACCCGTCATTACGCTCGCGTTTCACCGATGCTTCAAGGACGTGGCCGGAAGGGGACACCCGTGGGTCTCGGAGCGATAGATCTCAATCTTCTGGTGGCGCTGGAAGCACTGCTGGAGGAGAAGAACGTCACGCACGCCGGTGTCCGGCTCTCCACCAGCCAGTCCGCGATGAGCGGCTCGCTGGCCCGGCTGCGGCGGCACTTCAACGACGAGCTGCTGGTGCGGGTGGGCCGCGAGTACGAGCTGACCCCGCTCGCGGAGCGGCTCCTGCCGGTCGTCCAGGCCTCCCTGTACAAGGCCGAGGAAGCGATGTCGCTGACCCGGCACTTCGAGCCGTCGCGCAGTCGGCAGCGCTTCTCGGTGGTGATGTCGGACTACGTGATGACGGTGTTCGTGGAGCCCCTGCTGCGGGCCATAGCGCAGGAGGCGCCGGGCGTCCGCATCGACTTCCACCCCATCGTGGACGGGCAGCTGGAGACGGAGACCCATCTGCGCTGTCACGACCTGATGATCGTGCCGCTCGGGTACCAGCTGCCGGGCGTCAGCGAGGCAGTGATGCACGACCGGTTCGTGTGTCTCGTCGACCCCGACAACCCACGCCTGGTGGACGGACGGCTCGCCCTGCGCGACCTGGCGGAGATGCCGCACGCCGCTTGCGGCATCGGCAAGCTCACACCCGCCGACCGCCAGCTGGAGACCCTCGGCATCACGCCCAAGGTGCAGGTCAGCACGCCCGGCTTCAACGTGCTGCCGTTCCTTGTGAGCGGCACCGACCTGGTCGCCCTCGTACCCGAGCGGCTCGCCCGGCGCTACGAGGGCTTCGCCCGCTGCGCCGTCGTACCGACACCGTTCCCGGACGTGCCGCTCGTCGAGGCCATGTACTGGCACCACAACCGGCACGCGGATCCCGCGCACCGGTGGCTGCGGGAGACGGTCCGCAAGGTGGGCGCCGCGCTCGACAAACCCGCGCCACCGGAGGCGGTCGAGATCGCGGACGCGGATGCCAGCCATGAGGAACGTGCGTTTCCGGAGCTGGCCCCGGCTTCCTAGCGTGGTGCGGGAACCCGCATCCCGTACCCCCTGGAGGAAGCCGTGAGCCGCACGCGCCTGGCCGGTCGCACCGTCGTCATCACCGGAGCCGCGCAGGGCCAAGGAGCCGCCGAGGTGACCGCCGCGGCCCGCGAGGGCGCCTCGGTCGTCGCGACGGACGTCCTCGACGAACCGGGCGAGAAGCTGGCCGCCTCCCTGCGCGCCGACGGCCTCGACGTGCGCTACCAGCACCTGGACGTGTCGTCCCCGGACGACTGGACGAACCTCGCGGCGTCGCTCTCCGGGGTGCACGGCCTCGTCAACAACGCCGGAATCCCGATGCGCGCCCGCCTCGGCTCGGTCGAGCTCGCCGACTGGAACCGGGCGTTCGCCGTGAACACCACCGGCCCGATGCTCGGCATCCAGGCCCTCTCCCCCCTGATGGGCAAGGGCTCCTCCATCGTCAACGTCGGTTCGGTCGCGGGCCTCACCGCCCATCACGCGGTCGCGTACACGGCCAGCAAGTGGGCGTTGCGCGGCTTGTCCAAGGTGGCCGCTCTGGAGCTGGCGCCCCGTGGCATCCGTACGAACGTGATCCACCCCGGCTACATCGAGACCCCGCTGATGGCCACCGCGAACCCCGTCTTCACCCAGGCGCACCTCTCGATGACTCCGCAGGGCCGCCCCGGCACCTGCGACGAGGTCGCCCCGCTGGTCGTGTACCTCCTCTCGGACGAGTCGTCGTACGTGAACGGCGCCGAGATCACCGTGGACGGCGGCTACTCGGCGCACGGCGGGGTGAAGGCGATCACGAACGCGCTCGATTCGCAGTGACCGTGCGGGGGCCGGAAGTGGTGACGGTGGCGCTCATCGGTCAGCCTCCGAGGCGCAGGCCCGCGAGCCAGACGTCCGGGGCGCCCGGTCCGTCACCGGCCGGCCCGTGCGGTACCGACTCGGGTGGGGTGGCGGGTGTCCGGCGCATCGGCCTCCGGAGCCGGGGAGGCAGCAGAGCGAGGATCGTGCGGGTGCGGTGCGTGGGCACGAGGGTGGTCATGGGAGCCTCCGGTGTCGTGAGGTGCTTTCACCCCACCGACGAAGGGCCCCTACGCCGATCGACACTCCGCTCGGCACTTCGCGAGCCGTCTCTCCAGAAAGCGTCGCTCGGCGTCGTTCTCCACCAGTTCCAGCGCCCTGGCGTACGCCTCCGCCGCCTCCGCCGGGCGCCCGGCACGTCGCAGCAGGTCCGCGCGCGTGGCGGGCAGTAGGTGGTAGTCGTCCAGCTCGCCCTGCGCCTCCAGCTCCGCCACCCTCGCCAGCCCCGCTTCCGGGCCCTCGGCCATGCCCACGGCGACCGCCCGGTTGAGGCGCACCACGGCGGACGGCACGAAGCGCTCCAGCTCGCCGTACAGCGCCGCGATGTCGGCCCAGTCCGTGTCCTTTGCCGTCTCGGCGGTGGTGTGGCAGGCGGCGATGGCGGCCTGGATCTGGTACGGGCCCGGACGCCCGCGGCGCAGGGCGGTCTCCAGCAGGGCGGCGCCATCGTCGACGGCTGCCTTGTCCCAGGCCGTACGGTCCTGGTCCTCCAGCGTCACCAGCTCGCCCGCCGCGTCGACCCGTGTGCCGCGCCGGGCGTCGTGCAGCAGCAACAGTGCGAGCAGACCCAGCGCTTCGGGCTCGTCGGGCATCAAGCGGGCCAGCACACGGGCCAGCCGGATCGCCTCCGCGCACAGGTTCGTCCGCACCAGGTCGGCGCCTGACGTGGCCGCGTACCCCTCGTTGAACAGGAGGTAGACCACACCGAGCACACCCGTCGTGCGCTCGGGCAGCAGATGTGCGGGCGGTACACGGTACGGGATGCCGGCGTTGCGGATCTTCCGCTTGGCACGGACCAGGCGCTGCGCCATCGTCGCCTCGGGGACGAGGAAGGCGCGGGCGATCTCGGGTGTGGTCAGCCCCGCGAGGGTGCGCAGGGTCAGCGCGACCCTGGCCTCGATGGGCAGCGCGGGATGGCAGCAGGTGAAGATCAGCCGCAGCCGGTCGTCCTGGACCCCGCTGTCGTCGCCGTCGTACTCCGGGTCGTACGGCCCCTCGTCCCGCGCCAGCACCGCCACCTCCCGCAGTTTCACCGCCCCGACCGCCTCCCGGCGCAGCACGTCCAGGGCGCGGTTGCGCGCGGTCGTGGTCAGCCAGGCGCCGGGGCGGCGCGGTACTCCGTCGCGCCACCACCGGTCGAGTGCCTGGGCGAAGGCGTCCTGCGCGCACTCCTCGGCGAGGTCCCAGTCGCCGGTCACCCGGATCAGGGTGGCGACGACCTGGCCCCATTCCTCGCGGAAGGCGGCGGCGACCGCCTCCTCGACGCCGTCGTCGTTCACTCCCAGACCGGCCGCACCTCCACCGAGCCGCCGCCCAGCGCCGCCGGGTGCCGGGACGCGAGCGCGATGGCCTCGTCGAGGTCGGCGACCTCGATGATGTCGAAGCCCGCGACGTACTCCTTGGACTCCACGAACGGACCGTCGCTGAGCAGGACTTCGTCGCCCTGGACGCGCACGGTGGTGGCGTCGGTGGCCGGCCGCAGTCGCGCGCCGCCCTTCACCACGTCGCGGCCGCGGACCTCGTCGATGTACGAGGTGTAGCGGAGGTCGTCGGCGATCTCCTCGGGGCTGAGCTCCTCGCCGCCGACGGGGGCGCAGATGAAGAACACGTACTTCATGACCGGCTCTCCGGGTCTCCCTGGATTCCGGCGTCGAACGGGACCGAGGTGTGCTGGTGGACGATCTGCCACTTGTCGCCGGCGGCCCGGTAGCCGGTGGTCACCCGTGCCGTGGTGTCCAGCGAGTCGCCGCCGGCGAGCGTGGCCCGCATCCGTACGAGCGCGTGGCTGAACGCGACGCTCTCGTCGACCCGGACGCGGAAGTCGAGCACTTCGCGCTCCACGGGTCCGACCAGCGTCGCCCACCACCACTCCTCCGCCTTGCGCAGGGCGTCGATCCCGCGCTGTTCGAGACCGCTCACGGGGTGGAAGACCTCGACGTCAGGGGCGTAGCAGGCCATCGCCCGGTCGAAGTCGCGCTCGCGGGCGGCGGCGGTCAGCTCCGCGTCGAGGCGGCGGATCTCCCCCTCGGTGTCCTCGTCGTCCCAGAACGCGCGCACCTCCATGGCCCCGATGGACGCCACGGGATGCTTGGCGGCCGCCTCGACGGCTTCCTCCAGGCTGTCGCACTCGAGGATGTCGTAGCCGGCGACGTACTCCTTCGTCTCCGCGAACGGCCCGTCGGTGCGCAGCACCTCACCGTCGCGCACCCGCACGGTGACCGCGTCGGCGGGGAGCCGCAGCCGGTGCCCGTGCAGCCGCACGCCGCGCTCGGCGCCCAGCTCCTCGACCCAGGGTTCGACGGGTGCCATGCCCGAGGCGTCGGCGGTGTCGTCGCCGCAGACCAGCAGCATGTACTTCATGGTTCCTCCCGGTGCTCATGAGCTTCCTACACCGCACCGACGAACGGGGTCACGACGATTCGACAGGCCTCGAAATGTTTTTCACGTGCGGGCGGACGGGAGCACGCGAGGGGGCCGGGGCATCAGCCCCGGCCCCTTCGCGTTCGCGTGGGTGTCGCGTGCTACGCGGACGCCGCCTGCACCGCCGTCTCACTGGTGGCGCCGACCGTCGCACGGGCGGTGTTCTTGCGCACCAGCAGCAGGGTGACCGCCGCGCCCAACAGGGAGGCGCAGCCGCAGATCAGGACGCCGAGGGCCATGCCGTGGCCGAGCGCGGTCTGGGCGGCCGCCTTGGCCTGGGCGCTGCCCGCGTTGACGACCGCGAGGGGTCCGGCCGCCGCCTCCATGCCCGCGTCCGCGCCGCTGAGCTTGCCCACCAGGGCCGAGGACGCGGCGCTCATCGCGATGGTGCTGATCACGGCGGGGCCGAGGCCCTGGCCGAACTCGCGGACCAGGCTGGTGGCACCGCTGGCCATACCGGTCATCTCGATCGGTACGGCGTTCACGGCCGCCGAGGTCAGCGAGGACACCACGCAGATGAAGCCGATGCCGAGCAGCAGCACCGGGCCGATGAAGGCCGCGAGGGACGTCGTGGTGATGGGGAGCGCGGCGATCCAGAACTGTCCGGCGGCCATCGGCAGCAGGCCGCCCATCAGGAGCCAGCGGGCGTCGACGCGGGTGAGCATCTTGCTCAGCACCGGCGCCAGCAGCAGCGGGATCAGCTGGAGGATCACGAACGGCATGCTGGCCCGCAGCGCGCTCAGGTGCATCACCGCGCCGAGCCGGATCGAGACGCAGTACGCGGTGCCGATGAACCCGAACATTCCGGCGAGGGCGACGACGGCTGCCGCGGCGAACGACGGGATCTTCAGCAGGTCCAGGTTGAACATGGGCGAGGCGGAGCGGGTCTCCGCGACGATGAATCCGACGAGGGCCACGGCCGCCAGGGACAGCGAGCCGACGATCGCCGCGCTGCTCCAGCCGCGTTCACCGCCCTCGATGATGCCCCAGAGCAGGGCGGTGAGGCCGACGGCGATGGTGATCTGGCCCGGCCAGTCCAGGCTGCGGCCCTCGGGAGCCTTGGAGTCGGTGACCAGCTTCCAGCACGCGCCCGCGACCACCAGGCCGAGCACGACCGGCGGCACGAACGCCCAGCGGAAGTCGGCGACCGTGGCGAGAATGCCGGAGGACAGGGGCCCCACGGCGGAGGCGAGGGAGATGCTCAGCGCCCACGTGGAGACCGCTTTCGCACGGTCCTTCCCGTCGGGAGTGGCCGCCGCGATGACCGCGAGGGAGCTGGGGAAGAGCGCGGCGGCACCGACGCCCGCCAGGGCCTGGCCGGTCCACATCATCGTGATGTTCTGCGAGGTGGCGTTGAGAAGCTCGCCGAGGGCGAGAACCAGTCCGCCGAGCACCAGGAGGCGCTTTCGGCCGAAGAGATCTCCGACCACACCGAAATTCAGTTCAAGAATTGCGGTGGGGAGAATGAAAGCGGAAGTGACCCAGGCCACCTGGGAACCCGACGCCCCGAAGGCGGCCTGGATTTCTCCATTGATGGGGGACGGAACGGTAATACACAGCTGCGCGGCGGCAACTGCGAGGCAGCAGGCTATCAGCGTGCCTCTGTCGAGCCTTTTCACGAGATTCGTCATCCCGCACTCCATCTCACTCGGGCTATTTCTCACTTGGAAAAATTGGTGCTGCGCTCTATCAGTTCGATGAGGTTGCCCTCGGGGTCGGTGACCCAGGCCATGCGGATGCCCGGCTCGGGGGACGGTCCCGGCGGCATGGCTTCGCCCGCTCCGTGGGCCACCAGGGCCGCGTGGACGGGGTCGAGTTCGGGGGTGGTGACCGCGAAGTGTCCGTATCCCTCGGTGAGGGCGGCGGTCAGCGGGTCCGGCGCCCGGAGTCCGGGCGTGGATCCGGGCCTGGCGAGGAGTTCGATGCGCCAGCCGTGCGGATGCTCCAGGACGACGCCGCTGAGGCCGGGCCCTTCGAGGGCGAACTCGAAGACGCTCTTCAGTCCGAAGGCGTCCTTGTACCAGGCGGTGAGCGCGGGCAGGTCGCGTACGTTGACGCCCACGTGGTCGAGTCGTGTGTTCACCGGCGCTCAGCCCGCCATCGCGCTGTCGCCGCCGTCGACCATGAGGTTGGCGCCGTTGACGAACGCGGCCTCCTCGGAGCAGAGGAAGGCCGCGGCACGGGCGATGTCCTCGGGCTGCCCCACGCGTCCGACCGGGATCCGCGCCTCCAGCTGCGCCTTCGGACCGTCGGGGTCGTCGAGGAAGGGCGCGGTGGCGGATGTCCGGGTCATGCCGGGGGCGATGGTGTTGACGCGGATGTGGTGCGGGGCGCCGGCCGCGCACAGGTGCATGCTCATCGCCAGCACCCCGCCCTTGGCGGCGCCGTGCGGCACCATCGGCATGAAGGGGGCGCCCCGCACGGCGGCCACCGAGGCGACGTTGAGGACGGCTCCGCCGCCGCGGGCGATCAGATGCGGCCAGGCCGCCTGCGTACAGAAGTACGGGATGTCGAGCTCATTCTTGATGGTGAAGTACCAGTCCTCGGCCGGCATGGTCTCGAACGGCCCGTTCCGCAGGGCGGAGGCGTTGTTGTAGAGGATGTCGATCCCGCCGAAGGCGGCGATCCCCGCGTCGATCCACTCCCGTGCACCCGCTTCGGTGGAGAGGTCCACCGGCGCGAGGGACTGCATGACTCCGCCGGCCTTCTCGACGAGTTCCACCGTTTCGGCAGCGGCATCGGAGTCGATGTCACAGCCGAATACGGTGGCGCCTTCCGCAGCGAATATCTGAGCCGCGGCCCGCCCTATTCCAGCCCCCGTCCCGCTGATGAAAGCGATTTTTCCGGCCAGTCGACCCATGATTGCCGTTCCCTTGTCCAGTGCCGCCGGTGTGCGGTGGTGGAAGCGTAGGTACGGCGTTTGGCGAGAACAAGAAAAGGGTCAGCTCAGGGCCATCGCGGTGTCGTATGGCTGGTATGCGCGGGGTCAGCGGCGGGAGGTCCCCAGCCGCACCGGAAGCGCTCGCACACTGTTGCCCACGAAGCTGGAGTGGCGGGAGAGTTCCGCCTCGGGGAGGGCGAGTTCGAGGTCGGGGAAGCGGGTGAACAGCCGCTCCAGGGCGATGGTGGCCTCCAGGCGCGCCAGTGGGGCGCCGAGGCAGTAGTGGGCGCCGTGCCCGAGGGAGAGGTGCCGGGCGGCGCCGGTCCTGCCGGGGCGCGTGACGTCGAAGCGGTCGGCGTCCGGTCCGTGCGCGGCCCGGTCGCGCCCCGCGGCCGCATACCCGGCGAGGACCGGTGTGCCCTGGGGGATCACGGTGCCGTCGAGGGTCAGGTCCCGCACCGGATACCGGAACGGGAAGTAGCTGACGGGCGCGTCCCAGCGCAGCGTCTCCTCGACCACGTCCGCCCAGCTCGCCTCGCCCTTGGTGACCAGGTCCAGCTGATCCCGGTGGCCGCACAACGCCCGTACGGCGTTGGTGATGAGGTTCAGCGTGGTCTCGTGCCCGGCGATGATCATCAGTACCAGGGTGCCGATGAGCTCCTCCTGGCTGAGCCGGTCGCCCTCCTCGTCGCGGGCGGCGATCAGCGCGCTGGTGAGGTCGGTGCCGGGTTCCTCGGTCCGCGCGGTGGCCACGGCGCCCAGTACGGCCACCAGCTCACGGTTCGCGGCGACGGCCTGCTCCGGGCCGATGTCGGTGGCGACCACCTGGTTCGACAGTTGGTGCAGCCGGTCGCGGTATTCGGCATCGACTCCGAGCAGTTCGCCGATGACGCCCATCGGCAGCGGCAGCGCGAAGTGCCTGCGCAGATCGGCGACTCCGCCCGCCTCCTCGGCCGCCCGGTGCAGGCCGTCGAGCAGTCCTTCCGTCAACTCCTCGATCCAGGGCCGCAGTTCCTCGACCCTGCGCGCGGTGAACGCCTTGCTCACCAGGGACCGCAGCCGCCGGTGGTCCTCGCCGTCGGCGGTCGTCATCCCCCGCACGGTGGCGAAGGTCAGCAACGGCCACCCGGCCGCTATCCGCCCCTCGCTCAGCGCGGTGAAGTGCCGGGCCCCCTTGGCGACATCGGGGTGCGCGAGGAACTCCTTCAGCGCGTCGTGCCCGAGCACCGCCATGCCCTCCACCTCACCGGGCAGCACCACCGGCGCGACGGCACCCCGCGCGAGCAGCCGCGCGTTGTCGGCGTGCGGGCAGCCGCCTGCGGGGTCCATGCGGTGCGGGGTGACGGGTGAGGTGTCCACCGGGTTCTCCTGACGGGGGTGCCGAGTCGATCCGTACGACGAATGATTCTGCCCGTCTCACACGGTCGATCGAACACGCTGGAACGCCCGTTCAGGCGCCGATCACTCGACCGTCTCGCGCCGGGACAGGCGTACCTCCTCGATGTCGAGTTGCCTCTGGACCTGGCGCAACACGGTGTCGTCGATGCGGAGTTCGTCGCGGAGCCGGAGCACGGTGGCGCGTTTGTGGGAGAGGAGGGCGAGGCGGAGCGCGGTGTAGTGGCGGTCGTGGCGCAGCACCTCCTCGTCGTCGGCCTCGCCGCCGTCGGCGCGGACCACGAGCAGATGGGTCTCGTACTCGTGCCGCATGCGTGCGACGACTTCCGGGGCGACGTGGAGGTCGGCCGCGAGCTCCGGCAGCGCCTTGAGCGCTTCCTCCGTGGCGGTGGTCTCGGCGAGGAATCGCTCCTCCTGGACGGAGGTGTCGCGGGGCAGCCGGGCCCAGCGCACCACGCCCGGCAGCAGCAGGCCCTGCACCACCAGCGTGATGACGATGACCCCTGACGTCACGAACACGATCGTGTCGCGGTCGGGGAACGGTTCGCCCGAGTCGAGCGTCATCGGCACCGAGAGCGCCACGGCGAGCGACACCGCGCCCCGGAAGCCCGCCATCGCGCTGACGACCCGGGGGCGGTAGCCCATGCGGCGCAGCCGCTGCTCGGGACGGCGGTCCAGGAGGCGGATCAGGTACGGAACGGTGAACAGGAAGGCAAAACGCACCGCGACGACCACCACCGACACGACCCCGACGGCGATCAGGGCGTGGGTGAGGTCAGTGCCGGTCAGGCCGCGGACGGCGGACTGCGCCTCCACGCCCACGAGGACGAACAGGGCGCCGTTGAGCAGAAACGTCGCCAGTGACCAGAACTCCTCCGCCTGGCGGCGGGTGGCGGCCCCCACCAAGCGCGGCCCCGCCTGGCTCATGATCAGCCCGGCCACCACGACGGCGAGCACACCGGAGGCGTGGATCAGCTCGGCCAGCAGATAGGCGGTGAAGGGGGTGAGGATCGTGGCCACGTTGCCGAGCAGCGGATCGTCGCAGACGCGACGCACCCGGATGCCGAACCAGGCGGTCACCACGCCGGCCGCGGCCCCACCGCCGTACGCGAGCAGGAACAGTCCGCCCACGTGCAGCGCGCTCAGGTGCTCCTCGCCGACGGTGATGCCGACGGCGAGCCCGTAGATGACCAGCGCTGTACCGTCGTTGACCAGGCTCTCGGCGCGCAGCAGGGTCACGTTGCGGCGCGGCAGCGCCTTCGCGAGCACCCCGACGGCGGTGGCGTCGGTGGGCGCGACCGCCGCACCGAGCACCCACGCCGGTCCCCACCCGAGCCCCAGGGCGTGCGCCACCGCCGCGACGGCTCCGGCGGTGCCGATCACCAGCATGGTGCTCAGCAGCACGATGCCGCGCAGGTTGCTGCGGATCTCGCGCAGCGAGGTGGTGAGGCTCTCCCAGTACAGGAGCACCGGCAGGAAGAGCAGCAGCACCACCTCCGGCGGCAGATGCGCCTCACGCAGCGCCGGGATGAACCCCAGCAGCGCGCCGACGGCGAGCAGCAGGACGGGCGGGGCGATGCGGAAGCGCTGCCCGACGGCGTTGCCCACCAGCACCGCCACGCCGAGGACCACGACGAGTTCGAGTGCGAGCACGGTGTTTCTCCTGGTCAAGCGGCCGTTGTAGGTCCACCCCGCACGAGGGGTCGGGGGCGCCTCGTACGGGGTGGTCAAAGCCGGAGCCGGCCATGGTCAAGCCAGCGTCGCGGTGTCGATCACGAAGCGGTAGCGCACGTCGGAGGCGACGACACGCTCGTACGCCTCGTTGATCTTGTCGGCCGGGATGACCTCGACCTCCGCGCCGATGCCGTGCTCGCCGCAGAAGTTCAGCATCTCCTGGGTCTCGCGGATGCCGCCGATGAGCGAACCGGCGTAGGAACGGCCCTGCATGATGAGCGAGAAGACGCTGAGGGAGAGCGGTTCGGCGGGAGCGCCGACGTTGACCATGGCGCCGCCCACCGCCAGCAGCCCGAGGTAGGCGTCGAGGTCGAGCTTCGCGCTGACCGTGTTCACGATCAGGTCGAAGGTGCCGCCCAGCTGCTCGAAGGTGGTCGGGTCGCTGGTGGCGTAGTAGTGGTCGGCACCCAGCCGCAGGCCGTCGTCCATCTTCTTCAGCGACTGGGACAGGACGGTCACCTCGGCACCCATCGCGTGGGCGATCTTCACGGCCATGTGGCCGAGTCCGCCGAGGCCGATGACGGCGACCTGCTTGCCGGGGCCCGCGCCCCAGCGGCGCAGCGGCGAGTAGGTCGTGATGCCCGCGCACATCAGCGGGGCCGCCTCGTCGAGGCCGATGCCCTCGGGGATGTTGACGACGAAGTCCTCGGTCACCACGACATGGGTGGAGTAGCCCCCTTGGGTGAGCGTGCCGTCCTTGTCGATCGAGCCGTAGGTGAGGGTGTTGCCCTTGAGGCAGTACTGCTCGTCGCCCTTGCGGCAGTTGACGCACTCGCGGCAGGAGTCGACCATGCAGCCGACGCCGACCCGGTCACCGACGGCGTGCCGGGTGACCTCTGAGCCGACCTCGGTGACGATGCCGGCGATCTCGTGGCCGGGGACCAGGGGGTAGGTCGCCGGGCCCCATTCGCCGCGGACGTTGTGGAGGTCGGAGTGGCAGATGCCGCAGTACTTGATCTCGATGAGGACGTCGTGCGGGCCGACGTCGCGGCGCTCGACGGTGGTCGGGGTGAGCGGTTCGGTCGCGGAGGTCGCGGCGTAGGCGTTGACGGTGAGCATGGTTCTCCGGTCCTGTGTTTCTGGTGGAACTGCTGGTGGAACTGCCGTTGGGGGTAGGGGGCTTGGTCGGTTCGGGACGATCCGCGTCGCGGCGGAGCTCGCCTCGGGAGTGGTGATGGCCTGGCGACACGCGCGGAATAATGTCCGCGTTTCGCACGGTACGCGGCCTTGACCGCTTCATCGCGCTCCCCATCGGCGTCCACGAGGGTGACTTCCTTGTCGACAGCGCCTGTCCGGATGCGGCCGTTCGTGACCAGGGGGTGCGGTCAGGGCTGGATGAGGACCTTCAGGGCCTCGCCGCCGGCCATCGCCCGGTAGCCCTCCGGTACGTCCGTACGTTGTTCGGATGCGTGTAGAAGAGATCTCCCACGGCACCGACCCTCCCCGCCGGGCTCGCCGCGTGGCAGACCGCGCTGTGCCGGGGAGCCGTGTTCCGGGGTGCGACAGGGCCCCCCACGCGCCTGCCGCACAGGTCACGGCGCCGCCACACTGGAAGCCATGAAGAGTGAGCAGCAGAACGGCACTGAGCTGGGGCGCTTCCTGCGCGCCCGCCGGGCCCGGGTGACCCCCGAGGAGGCCGGCCTGCGGGCCGGCGCCGGCCTGCGCCGTACGCCCGGGCTGCGCCGTGAGGAACTGGCCACTCTGGCCGGGATCAGCATCGACTACTACGTCCGTCTGGAGCGCGGCAAGGAGACCCGCCCGAGCCCGTCCGTGGTCGACGCCCTGGCCCGCGCCCTCCTGCTGGAGGAGACCGAGCACGAGCACCTGCGCAGCCTGGCCGCCCTCGCCGCCCGGCGCGCGCCCGAACCGCCGGCCGCGCCCAGCCGTGCTGTACGGCCCGGCGTCAGACTCCTGCTGGAGAGCCTGCGGCCGGGCCCCTCGCATGTGGTCAGCCGCACCAACGACCTGCTGGCCTGGAACCCCGCCGGGCTCCGGCTGCTCCCCGGTATGGAGGACTGGCCGCTCAGACAGCGCAACATCGCGCGCTACGTCTTCCTCCACCCCGCGGCCCGTGAGCTGTTCCACGACTGGGACCACCAGATCCGCGGCTGCGTCGCCCGGCTGCGCGCCCTGGCGGGCACCGACCCCGACGCCCCCGACCTGGCCGGGCTGGCCGGTGAACTCCTGCTGAAGAGCCCGGAGTTCGCGCGTCTGTGGGAGCGCTACGACGTCAGGGGGAGCACCCACGGGCGCAAGACGTTCCACCACCCCGAGGTCGGCGACCTCACCCTCGGCTACCAGTCGATGGAACTGGAGGGCACCCCCGGCCACCGCCTGATCACCTACTACGCCGAACCGGGCACCGCCGAGTACGAGGCGATCGTCCTGCTCGACATGCTCGCGCCCGAGAACGCCCCCCGCCGGCCGGTGCCGAGCGACGGTCCGTCGGCTTCCGCACCGAACGGCGCCTCGGCTCCGTCCTTCTGACGCCTGGGCGTCAGAAGGACGGAGCCGAGGGGTTCAGCTGTCGAGGTCGTCGGCGAAGTGCCGGAACCCGTGCCGGTCCTGGTGCATGCTCCACAGGGTCTCCGCGAGCGCGGCCGGGTCCTTCCTCGGGTGACCGGGAATGATCGCGCCGGGGATGATGAGCTGCGCGACGTGGATGCCGTCGGCGGCGAGCGTGTCGTGCAGCAGATGACCGTACGCGCTCTCGGCGGCGAAGGCGATCGACGTACCGGCGCGTTCGGGGTGCGGAACCACGGCGGTACCGCCGTTGACGAAGAGGATGGTGCCGCGGCCGAGAGCGCGCATACCGGGCAGCACCTGTCGCACGGCGGCGACCGGCCCGTAGACGGAGAACTCGATCGGGCCCACCAGGTCGGCGGGGCCGGTCTCCAGGACGGGCCGCATGAAGTCCCGGTGCGGGACCGGGCTGTACTGCAGGACCTCGATCGGGCCCAGGGTGGCGGTGGCCGCGTCCAGGGCGGCTTCGAGGGCCTTCGGATCGCGTACGTCGGCGGCGAAGCCGCGCGCCGAGATGCCCTCCCCGGTCACGTCGGCGGCGAGGGCATCGGCCCGTTCCCGGTCGCGGGAGATGAGCGCGACGTCGTACCCCTCGCGGCCGAACCGCCGGGCGACGGCGGCTCCGAGACCGGGTCCCGCTCCGATGACGGCGATGGTGGTCAATGTTTCCTCCGGGTCGTGCGGGTCCGGGTGACCTCTGGCTGACGGTACCCGTCGCGAGGGCGGCTTTCCGGGCCGGGCGCGCGGGCCTGCGGACCCACGGGCCCGGCCTTTGTGTGCAGGGCGTTCAGGGGCGCAGCAGTGCCTTGACGGCGCGGCGTTCGTCCATGGCGCGGTAGCCCTCGGCGACCTCGTCGAGGGGGAGGGTCAGGTCGAAGACCTTGCCGGGGTTGATACGGCCGTCCAGGACCCGGTCGATGAGGTCGGGCAGGAAGCGGCGCACGGGCGCCGGGCCGCCACGCAGGGCGACGTGGGAGAAGAACAGTTCCTGGCCGTCGATGGCCACGCCGTGCGGGACGCCGACGAAACCGACGTTGCCGCCGGGGCGGGTGGAACGCAGCGCCTGGAGCATGGACTCCTGGGTGCCGACGCACTCCAGGACGGAGTCGGCGCCGATGCCACCGGTGAGTTCCTCGACGCGGGCGATGCCTTCGTCGCCGCGTTCGGTGACGATGTCGGTGGCGCCGAACTCGGTCGCGAGCCGCTGCCGCGACGCGTGGCGGCTCATCGCGATGATGCGTTCGGCGCCCAGTTCCCTGGCGGCGATGACCCCGGACAGGCCGACCGCGCCGTCACCGACGACGACCACCGTGGAGCCGGGCCCGACCTCGGCGGCGACGGCCGCGTACCAGCCGGTGCCCATGACGTCGGACAGCGTCAGCAGGCTGGGGATCAGGTCGTCGGCCGGCTGGTCCGGGGTGGCGACCAGGGTGCCGTCGGCCGTCGGGACACGGATGTACTCGGCCTGGCAGGTGCTCATGAACTCCCGGTGCACACACGAGGACTGGTATCCGTTGCGGCAGTTCGGACAGGTGTTGTCCGAGGTGGCGAACGAGCCGACGACGAACTGGCCCGGCTTGACGGAGGTGACCTCGCCGCCGACCTCCTCGACGACGCCGACGTACTCGTGGCCCATCGGGTGGGGCTCGTCCACGGGGTTGATACCGCGGTAGTCCCACAGGTCGGAGCCGCAGACGCAGGTGGCGGCGGTGCGGATGATCGCGTCGGTGGGCCTGAGGATCTTCGGCTCGGGGACGTCCTCGATACGGATGTCACCGGGCTTGTGGATGATGGTTGCGCGCATGGTGGTGTCTCAGCTCATGAGGGGGCTCAGGGGCGGGTGCGGGTGCTGACGCGCTTGCCGCCGCAGTCCGCGTCGGTGACGTGTTCGAGCCAGTTGACGTCGTCGCCTTCCCACAGGGCGATGTGGCTCATGAACTGGTCGGGGGCGGCGCCGTGCCAGTGCTCCTCACCCGCGGGTGTGTGGATGACGTCGCCGGGGTGGGCTTCGAGGATGTCGCCGCCGCGGGACTGGATGAGGGCGATGCCTTCGACGATGTAGAGGGTCTGGCCCAGTCCGTGGGAGTGCCAGGCGGTGCGGGCACCCGGCGTGAAGCGGACCATGTTCGCCCGGGCCCGGGAGGGCTCCTGGCCCCGGTAGATGACATCGGCGTACGCGTCACCGGTGAACCAGTCGGCGGGCAGCTTCATGGTCGGGGGCGGCTTCAACAGTTCCATGGGGTCTCTGTCTTTCTGTACTGTGACGTGCTGCGACGCGGGTGCTGGGGGAATGCCGAAACAAGTGCGAAAAGCAGTCACGCCTGTTCGGACGATTGCCTTTCGTGGACCGTTCACACCACCGGCCGCATCACCGACATTGCCACCGTCGCGTGAGCCCGCAAAGAGGAGAATTCCATCCCGGGAGAAGAACATCCAGGGAGAGAACTCTCCCCCTCACAGGACGGAGAGGTGGTGCCAGACTGGCGGCCCCCGGCGGGCCTCCGGGCTGCGCCGTGCGGAGGTCGCCCTGCTCGCCGCCATCAGCACCGACTACTACACCCGCATGGAGCAGGGCCGCATGCGGCCGTCCGCGCCCGTGCTGGCCACCATCGCCCGTGTACTGCACCTGGGTGACGATCAGCGGGACTATCTGTTCGAGCTGGCCGGAAAGGAAGCGGGACGGCCGCGCAGGCGTTCCGTGCAGAAAGTCCAGCCGCAATTGCAGCGGCTGCTCGACGATCTCACGGCCACCCCGGGAATGGTTCTGGGCCGCCGTGACGACATTCTGGCGTGGAATCCTTTGGCCGCCGCCCTGGTCACCGATTTCGGGAACATTCCGGAGAAGAAGCGGAACTATGTCCGGCTGCTCTTCACCGATCCCGCGATGAAGTCGCTGTACGCGGACTGGGAAGGCGTCGCCCGGGGCACGGTCGCCAAGCTGCGCAGGGAAGCCGCACGGTATCCCGACGATCCCCGGCTGACCGCCCTCGTCGGCGAGCTGTCGGTACAGGACGCCCACTTCCGGCAGTGGTGGGGAGCCCACCATGTGGCGGCCCGCACGGTGGGCACCAAGACGCTCAACCACCCGGTCGCGGGCGAACTCGTCCTCGACTGGGACACCCTCACCTGCAGCACCGACCCCGACCAGCAGCTCGTCATCTGGTCCGCGGAGCCCGGCACGCCCTCGTACGAGGGCCTGCGCTTCCTCTCCTTCTGGGCCACGAGCGACCGCCGGCCGGCCGCGCCCCACACCGCCGGCTGAGCCGGCACCGCCTCCACCCTTCCCCCGTGGCCGGCTCCTGCGAAAATGGCTGCCATGACGCGCAACGCACCCAGTGAGCTGGGGGAATTCCTCAAGGCCCGGCGCGCGGAGCTCACCCCTCGTTCCGTGGGGCTGCCCGGCGGGGCCGTACGGCGGGTGCCGGGCCTGCGCCGGGAGGAAGTGGCCATGCTGGCCGCGATCAGCACCGACTACTACACCCGCCTGGAACAGGGCCGCATTCAGGCGTCCGAGCCGGTGCTGAACGCCATCGCCCGTGTCCTGGACCTGGACGAGGACCAGCGCGCCTACGTGTTCGAGCTGGCCGGGAAGGAACCCGCCCGGCCGCGCACGCACGGCGTGCAGACGGTCCAGCCGCAGTTGCAGCGGCTGCTCGACGACCTCGGTTCCATCCCCGCCATGGTCCTGGGCCGCCACATGGATGTGCTGGCGTGGAATCCGCTGGCCGCCGCCCTGGTCGGCGACTTCGGGCAGATCCCGGAGAAGGACCGCAACTACGCCCTGATGGTCTTCAGCCCCGCCATGCGCGAGCTCTACGCGGACTGGGAGAACACGGCCCGTATCGCGGTCGCCCAACTGCGCATGGAAGCGGCGCACAACGCCGGCTCCGCACGGCTCACCAGCATCGTCAACGAGCTGTCCGAGCGGGACCCGGACTTCCGGCGCTGGTGGGCCGCTCACCACGTGGCCGCCCGCACCGTCGGCACCAAGACGCTGAACCATCCCATCGCCGGGACCCTCGTCCTCGAATGGGACACCCTCACCTGCAGCACCGACCCCGACCAGCAGCTCGTCGTCTGGACCGCGGCGCCTGGCACGCCCACCCACGAAGGGCTGCGTTTCCTCGCCTCCTGGGCCGCCGGCAGCCACGAGCCGACCCGCGGCACCACCAACTGATCGTCCGCTACCCGGGACCGGTGGCACAGGTGAGGTGCCGTCCGGCGTCGGACGCCGCCTCAGCCCACGTCCAGCACCGCCTTCCCCCGCAACCGGCGGCTCCCCAGCGCCTCCACCGCGTCCGCGATCTTGTCCCACGGTCCGCGCCAGCCGACCGGGACGCGCAGCCTCCCCGCCGCGACCAGGGTGAGCAGTCTGCTCAACTGGGCCTGGCGGTCGGTGAGTCCGCCGCCGTTGTAGACCGAGACGATGGCCTTCGGGACGGGGCTGCCCAGGGTGGATCCGACGGGCAGGGTGGCTTCGCGGCCGGAGGCCCAGCCCACGCTTTGCAGGGTGCCGCCGGGTGCCAACAGGGTGTAGGACGCGATCAGTTGGTCGCCGCCCACGGTGTCGATCACCACGTCGACCGGTTCCGTCGGACCGGCGAGGCCGATCGCGACCTCGTCCGCGCCGAGGTCCGTGAGCCCCCGGGCGCTCTCCTCGGAACCGGCGACCGCGATGACGTACGCGCCGCCGAGCGCCGCGAGCTGCACGGCGAACCCGCCGACGCCGCCGGACGCGCCCGTCACCAGGACCCTGCGGCCCACCAGCGGTCCCGCCTGTTCCAGCGCCCGCAGGGCCGTGCCGGCGGCGACCGGCAGTGTGGCCGCCTCGCCCAGGTCGACGGCGTCGGGCACCACGGCCACGTCCGCGACGTCCATGGCGCGCAGCGCGCCGAAGCCGCCACCGTCGGCGAAGCCCACCACCCGGCTGCCGACGGCGGGTCCGCCGCCGTCCGCCGCGGCGGTCACGACGACACCGGCCGCGTCGAAGCCGATGACCTCGCCGGGCTCGGCGCGCTCGGCGAAGAAGAGCTCGGCGGCGTTGAGCGAGGTGTGCCGGACCTCCACCAGGACCTGGGCGGGGCCCGGTACGGGATCGGGGGCTTCGCCCAGGCGCAGCCTTCCGGGTGCCGTGGGGTCGACGATCAGTGCGCGCATGAGAGGTACCTTCTCTCGTAGTCGGCGGCTCGCCACGCACCAACTCCCGCCGATCCGGAGTTCTTCCCACCGCTCCCCCGCCGCGCACGGTTGGATGGTCCCCATGACCGAGGAGCACGAGCGGATGATGCGGGCCAACCAGGCCAACTGGGATGCGCGCACCCCCGTCCATCTCGCCAGCCGGTTCTACGGGCTGCACGGGAAACTCGATCCGTCCCGCTGGTTCGCCGCCTTCGAGTGGGAGGACCTCGGTGAACTCGCGGGCCTCGACGTGCTCCATCTCCAGTGTCACCTCGGCACCGAGACGATCGCCTTCGCCGAGCGCGGCGCCCGCGCCGTCGGCCTCGACATCTCCGAGGCGTCCGTGGCGGCAGCGGCCGGCATCGCGGCACGCGCGGGCGCCGGCATCACCTACGTACAGGCCAATGTGTACGACGCCGTCGAGGCGCTGGGCGGGCAGCGGTTCGACGTCATCTACACCGGCAAGGGCGCCCTGTGCTATCTGCCCGACCTGGAGCGCTGGGCCGCCGTCATCGCCCAGCTCCTGCGTCCGGGCGGGCGGTTGTACCTGGTCGAGTTCCACCCGCTGCTCAACTCGCTCGGCCCCAAGCCCGCCGAGGGCGAGGGAGGCGAACTGCTGCTGCGCCACGACTACTTGGGCGGCCGGGACGCCGTCCACCGGGACGCGACGTACACCTACACCGACGGTCCGGCCGTGCAGGGTGCCACCGACAGCTTCGAGTGGATGCATGGAATGGACGAGGTCGTCAACGCGTTGGTAGGAGCGGGGCTCGGTATCCGGCGACTGCGGGAGAGCGACGAGCTTCCCTGGCCCCGGTGGCCGCAGATGACCCGTACCCCGTCCGGGTGGTGGCGTCTGCCGGAGACCGAGCCGCGTATTCCCCTGCTGTACGGCCTCCTCGCGGGCCGCTGAGTCACAGATCACAGCGGGACCCCGTCACCGGGTGGTACAGTGCGAGCAGCACCTGTGTACGCCCCGTCTCGGGCGCCGGTGCCAGTTCCCTCTCTTATCGCTGAAACGCCCGTTGCTTTCCGACCGGCGGACCAGCTTCTCAGCACAACCTCTTGAGCGCGGCCACGGGCAGTTCTTTCCGTCCGCCGTACCCGAGGTGTTGTCTCCCCGCCGTACGGACGCGTGAGCACGCCGCCTCCGCCGGCACCTCCCCTCCCTTCCTCATGACCTCATGAATCCGTCCTCGAAAGGACCCCCTCTCATGACCACCACACTCGAACACCCCCCTGTACAGCAGCAGCCCCAGGCCCAGGTCGCCACCGGTGTCCTCGACATCGACGGCAACGGGAAGGGGCACCTGCGCTCCGCGAACTGCCTGCCGACGCCGAACGACGTCCAGGTCTCCGCCGCGCTGATCCGCCGTTACGGCCTGCGCAAGGGCGACACCGTCGAAGGCGTACGCGGCGGACCCCGCACGCTCGGCGAGGTCGAGCGGATCAACGGCCGTACGCCCCAAGAGCTGCGCGGCCGCCCGCACTTCCGCGACCTGACCCCGCTGCACCCCCGCGACCGGCTTCGCCTGGAACACCCGGCGAGCGGTCTGGCCGGGCGCGTCGTCGACCTGCTCTCGCCGGTCGGCAAGGGCCAGCGTGGCCTGATCGTCGCCCCGCCCAAGACCGGCAAGACGGTGCTGCTCCAGCAGATCGCCGCCGCCGTCGCGGGCAACCATCCCGAATGCCACCTGATGGTGGTGCTGCTCGACGAGCGGCCCGAAGAAGTGACCGACATGCGGCGCTCCGTCCGGGGAGAGGTCTTCGCCTCGACCTTCGACAAGACGCCGAAGCAGCACATCGCCCTCGCCGAGCTCGTCATCGAGCGCGCCAAGCGGCTCGTCGAGCAGGGCGAGGACGTGGTCATCCTGATGGACTCGCTCACCCGGCTGTGCCGGGCGCACAACAACGCGGCGGCCTCCGGTGGCCGCACCCTCAGCGGCGGCGTCGACGCCGCCGCCGTGCACGGCCCCAAGAAGTTCTTCGGCGCCGCGCGCCTCGCCGAGGAGGGCGGCTCGCTCACCATCCTCGCCACCGCCCTGGTGGAGACCGGCTCCCGCGCCGACGACTACTTCTTCGAGGAGCTGAAGAGCACCGGCAACATGGAGCTCCGCCTCGACCGGACCCTCGCCTCACGACGCGTGTTCCCGGCCGTCGACATCACCCCGTCCGGTACCCGCCGCGAGGAACTCCTGCTGCCCGCCGCCGAGTTGACGGCCATGCGAGGCCTGCGGCGCGCCCTGCAGACACGGGACGGCCAGGCCGGCCTCGAAACACTCCTGGAGCGGATGCGCGCCACCCCGGACAACGCGGCCTTCCTCCGCCAGGTCCAGCCGACCCTGCCGGTCGCCTGACCTGCCTCGCGTGCGGCATCCGGGTACTCGATCCGGCCGCTCGGCCCTGGCACCCCGGCGTACGGCGACTCCGTTCCTACGTTGGCGGAATGACCATCGGATACTCACCCCGCGCCATCGCCTCCCGCGCCGCCGTGTCCTGTTCCATCGTCTGTGCGGTGGGCGCGCTGGCCCTCGCGCCGAGTCCGGCTGCCGCCCGGGCCCACACGGACCCGGGCGCGCCGAGGCCCGCGGCCTCGCAGCCGCCGCCGCTGTACCGGCCGGGGACACAGGTACGGCTCCGGGCCGGGGCGCCCGAGGTCCCCGACGACGTCTCCGCGCTGTCGTGGCTGGTGGCCGACGCCCGCACCGGCGATGTGCTCGCCGCGCGCGACGCGCACCTCAGGCTGCCGCCCGCCAGCACCCTCAAGACCCTGTTCGCACTCACGGCGCTCCCGGCACTGCCTGGCGGCATCCGGCACACCGTCAAGGAGGAGGAGCTCCAGGACATCGGCCCCGGCAGCAGCCTGGTGGGCGTCGCGGAGGGGCGCACCTACCGCGTGGCCGACCTGTGGCGCGGTGTCTTCCTCAACTCCGGCAACGACGCCGTGCACGTGCTGGCGGCGATGAACGGCGGCTGGGAGACCACGGCCGCCCGGATGCAGGCCAAGGCCCGTTCGCTGGGCGCCCTCGACACCCGCGTCATCTCGCCCGACGGCTACGACACACCCGGCCAGGTCTCGTCCGCGTACGACCTCGCGGTCTTCGGGCGGGCCGGACTGCGCAACCCGGAGTTCGCGCGGTACTGCTCCACCGCCGAGGCCATGTTCCCCGGCGACGGCTACGCGTTCGAGATCCACAACACCAACCGGCTGCTGACCGGCGCCGACGGGGTGGAGCCGTACCCGGGCCTGATCGGCGTCAAGAACGGCTACACCTCCGACGCGGGCAACACGCTCGTCGCCGCCGCGCGGCGGGGCGGGCGCACCCTTGTCGTCACGGTGATGAACCCTCAGGAGGGCGGCGGGTTCGCCGTGTACGAGGAGGCACGCTCGCTGCTCGACTGGGGCTTCGGGGCGGCCGGGCACGTCGATCCCGTCGGGACGCTGCTCGACACGCGTCGGGTACCGGCCGCGGGACCCGAAGCCCTGCCCGCGACTCCGGCGGAGAGCGACGGAGCCGGCTGGTCCGAGGCCGCCGTCATCGCGGGCGCGGCGGGCCTGGGCGCCGGCGGCGTCGCCCTGGCCCTGCGGCTCAAGGGCACACGGCCCACGCGTGACTGACCGACGGGCAGCCACAGCAGCAGCCCGAGCGTGATCCACGTATACGTGTTGCTGCCGAGGAACCCGTCGAGGCCGGAGGCGTCGTCGAACCACAGCCACACCACGCTGCTGCACAGCACGACGTACAAGGCGGCCGCGATCCGCGGCCGGCCCCGGTGCAGCAGTACGGCGAAGGACGGCAGCAGCCAGACCAGATGGTGCACCCAGGTGATCGGGCTGACGAGGCAGGCGGCGAGCCCGGTGAGGGCGAACGCGGCCGTCCAGTCCTCGTCGGCCAGGGCACGGGAGGTCCGCCACGCCCACACGCACAGGACCAGCAGGGCGGCCGTCGCCCAGGCGGCCCTGCTCGGTTCGTCCGGTGCCGCGAGCCGGGCCAGGACGCCCTGCAACGACTGGTTGGAGACATAGCCGAGCTGTCCGATGCGGGCTGTGTCCCACACCGCGCCGGTCCAGTAGAAGCGAGAGGCGCCCGGTGCCGCCCAGGCGGCCAGCGCGGTGGCCGCCGCGGCGACGGCCGTCGCGACCCCGGCGGCGCGCCAGCGGCGGGCGAGCAGCAGCAGGCCGATGAAGAGCGCGGGGGTGAGCTTGACCGCCGCCGCCAGGCCGATCCCGACGCCCGCCCGGCGTCCCCGGCCGGTGGACAGCAGCCACGCGTCGCTCAGCACGAGGGCCAGGAGCAGCAGGTTCACCTGGCCGAAGCTGAAGGTGTCACGGACCGGTTCGAGCAGCGCCAGCAGACAGCCCGCCAGGGCGAAACCGAACCAGCCGTAGCGGCGCAGCGCGGGCCCGACCAGGACCCACACGACCGCGCCGAGGGCGGCGAGGTTGAGCAGCAGCCCGACGGCGATCGCCGTGCGCAGCCCGACCAGCGCCATCGGCAGCATGCCGAGGGCCGCGAACGGCGGATAGGTGAAGCCGTACGTCGTCCCCGGCACCCGGTAGTCGTAGATCCGGCCGCCGTGGTGGACCCAGGTGTCGACGGCCCCGTAGTAGACGCGCAGGTCGAACCAGTCGCGCAGCAGCGGCACGGTGGCGGTGAACACGCCGACGGCGACGGCGAGTACGAGCACGAAGAGCAACCGCCGGCGATCGGTGCCGCCCGGTCTTCTCATGCCCTCCGGTCCTCTCATGCCGTACGCCCGAGCACCGGTGCCTGCGCCGCCTGGTGCGCGTGCCAGAGCACGACGAGGGCGAGTACTCCGCCGGAGACGGCCAGGACCACCTGTTCGGCGTCCGGCGGTCCCCCGCTCGGCAGCACGGCGAGCGCGAGCACCGCGCTGGCGGCCGCGACCCGGTGGCGTACCGAACCGCTCGGCGCCGCCGCCGCGATGAGGAACAGGCCCCACAGCGCGTACCAGGGCCGGATCGCCGGGCCGAACACGGCGACGGCGGCCAGGCTCAGGCCCAGCGCGTAGATCGGGCCGGGCCGCAGGCGCAGCCATATGAACAGAACGACCAGCACGGTCAGCGCGAGTCCCGCCGCGTGCCAGACGGGCAGCGCCAGGGGTGCCAGGCCGCTGCCGAGTTTCTCCAGCAGGGCGCCGGTGGCGCGGCCGAGGACGCTGGTGGGCGACCAGTTGTGCGGCGAGACGGGGGTCTTCAGGGCCGCGATCCAGCCGTATCCCGTACCGGTGGCGGCGGTTGCCGCGACCGTCGTGGCGAGGGCGACCCCGGTCGTGGTCAGGGCGGACCTCAGCATCCCCCGGCGCCCGCGCAGCGCGACCACCGCAAGGAGGCCGAGCACCGCGGGCGCCTTCACCAGGGCGGCGAGGGTGATGAGGACGACGCCCAGGACGTGCCACCGGCCGCGCGCGGCCACCAGTCCGACACCGAGCAGACCGAGCATGATGGCGTCGTTGTGCGCACCGGCCACCAGGTGCAGCAGGACGAGGGGGTTGAGCGCCCCCAGCCACAGCGCGGCGGCCGGATCCGCGCCGCTGTGCCGGGCGAGACGGGGCAGCGCCGCCGCCATCAGGGCGACGCCGAGCAGGGCGACCAGGCGCATGCCGAGCAGTCCGGCCGGTATCTCCCCGCGTGTGAGTCCGGACAGCGCGGAGGCGACAGCGAGGAAGACCGGGCCGTACGGCGTCGTGGTCTGCCGCCACACCGGCGCCACCTCGTCGGCGAGCGGACCGCCGAGCTGCGCGGGCCCGTGCGCGTACACGTCGATGTGCGCGTCGACCATGGCGCCCTGCGCGAGATAGCTGTACACGTCCCGGCTGAACAGCGGCGGCGCGAGCAGCAGCGGCGCCGCCCACACGGCGAGAACGAGCAGCAGGGAGCGGGGAGTCGGTGGTTCGGGGCCCCGTACGACGGTGCCCAGCAGCGCCCACGCGGCTATCAGCAGGACGACGCCGAAGTAGACGCCGACCAGGCCGAGTACGGCACGGCCGGACTCGGGGGCGAGAAGGTCCTGCATGGGCAGCGCCCCGGCCGTCTCACCGCCCAGGGCGAGGAAGGCGGTACCGGCCAGGCCCAGGGCCTGGCAGCGGCGGAGATCGACGGGAGCCTTGGCCAACACTTGGCCAGCGTGTCAAGGGCGGGTGGCCGGAAAGCGACGGGGTGCCCTCCGGGCGGGGGCCGTCTCATGGCCTCCGTGTAATCGGACGGGGGTCTGCTGGTGGTTTGTCGGGTGCGGGTGCTTCATGGCTGACACCCTTCTCAGAACACCGACACGCCCGTCAGTGTCGTGAAGCGGTCCAGTGCCGCCACGCCCGCCACCGAGTTACCCCGCTCGTCCAGGCCCGGGCTCCAGACGCACAGCGTGCAGCGGCCCGGTACCACCGCGATGATGCCGCCGCCGACGCCGCTCTTGCCCGGCAGGCCGACCCGGTAGGCGAAGTCGCCCGCCGCGTCGTAGGTGCCGCAGGTGAGCATGACCGCGTTGACCTGTTTGGCCTGGCTGCGGGTGAGCAGCCGGGAGCCGTCGGCGCGGACGCCGTGCCGGGCCAGGAAGCCGGTGGCAAGGGCGAGGTCGGCGCAGGACGCCTCGATCGAGCACTGGCGGAAGTACTGGTCGAGGAGGGCCGGCACCGGGTTGTCGATGTTGCCGTAGGACGCCATGAAGTGGCCGAGCGCGGCGTTCCGGTCGCCGTGCGCGGCCTCGGACGCGGCGACGTCCTTGTCGAAGGTCAGCAGGGGGTTGCCGCTCTCGGCGCGCAGGAAGTCGAGGAGTGCTCCCGCCGCGTCGCCGGTCTGGGTCTGGAGGCGGTCGGTGACGACGAGGGCGCCCGCGTTGATGAACGGGTTGCGCGGGATGCCGTTCTCGTACTCCAGCTGGACGAGCGAGTTGAAGGGGTTGCCGGAGGGCTCGCGGCCGACGTGCTCCCACAGCTCGTCGCCCTCGCGGGCCAGGTCGAGGGCGAGGGTGAAGACCTTGGTGATGGACTGCGTGGAGAACGGCTGCTGCCAGTCCCCCACGCCGTACACCGTGCCGTCCAGCTCCGCGACGGCCATGCCGAAGCTGCGCGGGTCGCGGGCGGCGAGCGCCGGAATGTAGTCGGCGGGTCGCCCGCGCCCCGGCGTCTGCGCGATCTCGGTGGCGATGCGCTCCAGGACCGGCTGGAAGGCCAGAGACGACGAATACGACATGATCACCATTGTGCCGCCCGGCCGGTCCCGCTGCTCATCGGCTCAGACCTCCAGCCGGGCGCCGCTGCCGGCGAGCACCTCGGGCCGCAGCAGCGCCTCCAGGCGCTCGGCGGGCAACAGGCCCTTCTCCAGGACGAGTTCGGCGACGCCGCGTCCGGTGGCGAGGGCCTCCTTGGCGATGTCGGTGGCCGCCGTGTACCCGATGTGCGGGTTGAGCGCGGTCACCAGCCCGATGGAGTTCTCCACGGCCGCCCGCAGCACCTCCGTGTTCGCGGTGATCCCGGCGACGCACCGCTCGGCGAGGGTCAGACAGGCGGCCCGCAGGTGCGTGATGCTCTCGGACAGGGAGTGCAGGATGATCGGCTCGAAGGCGTTGAGCTGGAGCTGGCCGGCCTCCGCCGCCATGGTGATGGTGACGTCGTTGCCGATCACCTCGAAGGCGACCTGGTTGACGACCTCGGGGATGACCGGGTTGACCTTGCCTGGCATGATGCTCGAACCCGCCTGCACCGGCGGCAGGTTGATCTCGTTGAGGCCCGCGCGCGGCCCGGAGGACAGCAGCCGCAGGTCGTTGCAGCTCTTGGAGAGCTTGACCGCGATCCGCTTCAGTACGCCCGACATCTGGACGAAGGCGCCGCAGTCCTGGGTCGCCTCGACCAGGTTGGCGGCGGTGACCAGCGGCAGCCCGGTGATGTCCGCGAGCTGGCGGCGCACCGACTCGGCGTATCCGGCGGGGGCGTTGAGCCCGGTGCCGATGGCGGTGGCGCCGAGGTTGATCTCGTGGATCAGCTCGACGGCCTCGGCGAGCCGGCTGCGGTCCTCGTCCAGCATCACCGCGTACGCCGAGAACTCCTGCCCCAGCGTCATCGGTACCGCGTCCTGGAGCTGGGTGCGCCCCATCTTCAGTACGTCGCGGAACTCGACGGCCTTGGCGGCGAACGCGTCCTGGAGCACGGCCATCGCCTTGAGGAGCCCGCGCACGGCGAAGACGGTGGCGACCTTGACGGCGGTCGGGTAGACGTCATTGGTGGACTGGCCGAGGTTGACGTCCTCGTTGGGGTGCACGTACTGGTACTGGCCCTTTTCGTGGCCCAGCAGTTCCAACGCCCGGTTGGCGACGACCTCGTTGGCGTTCATGTTCGTCGAGGTGCCCGCGCCGCCCTGGATGACGTCGACGACGAACTGGTCGTGCAGTCTGCCGTCCCGGATCTCCCGGCAGGCCTCGACGATGGCGGCCGCCTTGCGGGGCTCCAGCAGGCCGAGTGACTCGTTGGCGCCGGCGGCTGCCTCCTTGACGGCGGCGAGGGCGTCGATCAGATGCGGGTAGGCGGAGATCGGGGTGCCCGTGATGGGGAAGTTCTCCGTGGCGCGCAGGGTGTGGATACCCCAGTACGCGTCGGCGGGGACGTCGCGGTCTCCAAGCAGATCGTGCTCGCTACGGTGCGCTGCTGCGACGGTGGTCATGGCTGGGCGGTCCTCTTTCGGAGGGTGAGGGTGAAAACGTGAGGGTGGGAGGGGTGAGACGTAAAGCAGGGCGAGAGGCAGCAGGCCTAAGGGGCGCGAGGAACTGCGCGACCAGCCACAACGAACCAGCACCCGCCGCACAGCCCTACTCGCACGGCGCTCAGGCGCACACGTCGTGCGCCGGCAACGCTTCGAGCGCCCGCACCGCCCGGATGTGACCGACCACCGCACCGCCCCCAAGGAGCGGCACGCCGGCGAACTCGGCGAGCGCCGCCGGATCAACGCCCGCCCGAGCAAGGGCCGCCGCGGCCACCGGAACCCGCGCCCGATCGGCACCGTCCGCGATCTTCACGGCGACGGCCCGCCCGTCCGGCAGCGCAGCGACCTGCACGCCTTCGAAGCCGTCCTTGGCGAGCAGCCCCGGCACGGCCCGCATCAGCGCGGCCACGTCACGCCCGGACCCCGAGGCCATCTCGGCGTGCTCGCGCATCGCGTCGGCGACGCGCGCCTCGGGGGTGCCCGGCGCGGCGGTGGTGATCCGGGCGGCGGCGCGGGCGAGGCCGTGCAGCGAGACGGAGAACAGGGGCGCGCCGCAGCCGTCGACGGTCACCTGGGCGATGGCCTGTCCGGTGAGGTCCTCGACGATCTCGGCGATGGCCTGCTGAAGCGGGTGCGCCGGGTCGAGGTAGTCGTCGAGGGACCAGCCGTTGAGGTGGGCCGTGTACAGCATCGCCGCGTGCTTGCCGGAGCAGTTCTGGGCGAGCTGGGAGGGCAGGCGCCCCTCGCGCACCCAGGTCTCGCGGACGACCGGGTCGAACGGCAGGTCCGGGACGTTGCGCAGCCGGTCGTCCGGCAGCCCGGCGAGTTCCAGGATCCGCCTGGTTCCGGCCAGGTGCCGTTCCTCGCCGGAGTGGCTGGCCGCCGTCAGCGAGAGCAGTTCGCCGTCGAGCGGGAGTCCGGCGCGCAGCATGGCCACGGCCTGGACGGGCTTGAGCGCCGAGCGCGGGTAGAAGGCGGCCTCGATGTCGCCGATCTGGAGTTCCACGGTGCCGTCGGCGGCCAGCACGACCACCGAGCCGTAGTGGATGCCCTCGATGACACCGCCGCGTACGAGATGGGCGACGGGGGCGTGCAGGGGTTCGCGGATCGCCGGGGCCGCGGCGAGTGAACTGCCGTACGTCATGGCCGGGTTCACGCGTCGGCCCCGTCGCGTATCCCGGCGACTCGGCGGCGCACTCCGTACCAGCCCGCGACGAGCGTGGCCGCGATCAGTGGCAGACACAGCACGGTCGTACGGCCCGCTCCCCCGTCGGCGTACATCAGCACGAGCACGGAGGCGAGGAAGCCGATGGTCACGATCTCGGTCCACGGCGAGCCGGGGAGGCGGTAACCCGGCCTGGACAGTTCGCCGTTCTGGGTCTTCTTCCAGAACAGCAGGTGACAGAGCATGATCATGCCCCAGGTGGCGAGGATGCCGATCGCCGCGAAGTTCAGCACGATCTCGAAGGCGTCGGCGGGGACCACGAAGTTGAGGCCGACGCCGAGGACGCACATGCCGCTGGTGAGCAGGATGCCGCCGTACGGGACCTGGCTGCGGCTCATCACGCCGGTGAACTTCGGGGCGGAGCCGGACATCGCCATGGAGCGCAGGATGCGGCCGGTGGAGTACAGACCGGAGTTGAGGGACGACATGGCGGCGGTGAGGACGACGAGGTTCATCACGCCGCCCGCGGCCGGAATGCCGATGTTCGACAGCACGGTGACGAAGGGGCTCTGGTCCGCGCTGTACTTGCTCCAGGGCAGCAGCATCGACAGCAGGACGACCGAGCCGACGTAGAAGAGGCCGACGCGCCACATGATCGAGTTGATGGCCTTCGGCATGATCTTCTCGGGGTTCTCGGTCTCGCCCGCGGCGACGCCGACCAGCTCGACGGAGGCGTAGGCGAAGACGACGCCCTGGATGATCAGCAGCATGGGCAGCAGGCCGTTGGGGAAGACGCCGCCGTTGTCGGTGATCAGGGACGGGCCGGGGTTGTGGCCGTCGACCGGGTGCTGGGTGACCAGCAGGAAGATGCCGATGAGCATGAAGACGACGAGCGCGCTGACCTTGACGAACGCGAACCAGAACTCCAGTTCGCCGAACAGGCGAACGGATATGAGGTTCACGGTGAGGACGACCGCGAGCGCGACGAGCGCGATCACCCACTGCGGGATGTCGGAGAACATGCCCCAGTAGTGGGTGTAGACGGCCACGGCGGTGATGTCGGCGATGCCGGTGGTGGCCCAGTTCAGGAAGTACATCCAGCCCGCGACGTATGCGCCCTTCTCGCCGAGGAACTCACGGGCGTACGACACGAAGGCGCCGGACGACGGCCGGTACAGGACGAGTTCGCCCAGCGCGCGGACGACGAGGAAGGCGAAGAGGCCGCAGACCGCGTACGCGACGAACAGCGACGGCCCGGCGTCGGCGAGGCGGCCGCCGGCGCCGAGGAAGAGGCCGGTGCCGATGGCGCCGCCGATGGCGATCATGTTGACGTGCCGGGACTTCAGGGACTTGCTGTAACCCGCGTCTCCGGCGTCGACGTGTGCGGCGGGCCGCGCCGACGTCGTCGTCGGGTCGCCTTGAACGGATTCTTCTTGCAGGGACTGCTCGCTCACGCCTCGGGTCCGCCTTCCGTGGGAATGTCCGTACGCGCGGGGCGCACGATGTCGGTGAGGGTGGTCTCCACGCGGTCGAGGTGATGGGACATCGCCTCCACCGCGTCGGTCTCGCTGCCGTCGATCAGCGCCTCGACGATCGCGCGGTGCTCTCGGTTGGACTGCTCGCGGCGGCCGCCGAGTTCGTTCAGGAAGGCCGACTGACGGGCCAGGGCGTCCCGGATCTCCTCGATGACCCGGCGGAACACCGGGTTCTGGGAGGCCTCGGCGACAGCGATGTGGAAGATCGTGTCCATCGCGACCCACGCGGTGGTGTCGGTCTCCCGCTCCATCCGGTCGAGCAGATGGGCCAAGTGGTCGAGGTTCTCCGGGGTGCGGCGGGTGGCCGCGTACCCGGCGACGGGGATCTCGACGTGGCGGCGCACTTCGAGCAGGTCGCTCGCCGCGTAGTCGCCGAAGGTGGGGTCCTCGACCGTGTTGGCGATGACGAAGGTGCCCTTGCCGGTACGGGACACGGTCAGGCCCATGACCTGAAGGGCCCGCAGCGCCTCGCGGAGCACGGGGCGGCTGACTTCGAGGCGGCGGCAGAGCTCCGCCTCGGAGGGGAGCTTGTCGCCGATGGCGTACTCGCCGCGCTCGATGGCGCCGCGGAGGTGGGTGAGCACCGCTTCCATGGCGCTGACGCGCCGCGGTACCGAGCCACCTGTCTGGCTGTCTGACAGGTTCACGGTGGTGATCCTGCGGGTGCCGGGAGGTGACTGTCAAGGGGAGCGAAAAGAAAAATTCAGGGGGCGTGAAGTCTGAAAGTCGACTTCACGCCCCCTGTGATCAGCTGTTTCCGTCCTCAGCTGTCGAGGACTCCGGTGGTCAGCAGCCCGAACAGCGCCACGCCGATGACAATCCGGTAGATCACGAACGCGTTGAAGGAGTGCTTGGCGACGAACTTCAGCAGCCAGGCGATCGAGCCGTACGCGACCACGAAGGAGACGAGGGTGCCGACGGCCAGCGGGGCGGCGCCCACCCCCGTACCCAGGGCGTCCTTCAGCTCGTACAGACCGGCGCCGGTCAGGGCGGGGATGCCGAGGAAGAAGGAGAGCCGGGTGGCGGCGACGCGGTCCAGGTCGAGGATGAGCGCCGTGGACATGGTGGCGCCGGAGCGCGAGAAGCCCGGGAAGAGCAGGGCGAGGATCTGGGAACTGCCGACCAGCATCGCGTCCTTGAACGAGGTGTCGTCCTCACCGCGCTTGTGCCGGCCCATCTGGTCCGCCGCCCACATCACACCACTGCCGACGATGAGGGAGCCCGCGACCACCCACAGCGAGCCGAGCGGGCCGTCGATGAGCTTCTTGGCCGCGAGGCCCACGACCACGATCGGGATGGTCGCGTAGATGACCCACCAGGCGAACTTGTAATCGTGATGCTGGCGCTCCTCCTTGTCGCGCAGCCCGCGCCCCCAGGCGGAGACGATCCGCACGATGTCCTTGAAGAAGTACGCGAGCACGGCGGCGATCGCGCCGACCTGGATGACCGCCGAGAACCCGACTACGGCGTTGTCGTCGACGGGGATGTTCATCAGCCCCTCGGTGATCTTGAGGTGGCCGGTCGAGGAGACGGGGAGGAATTCGGTCACCCCCTCGACGACTCCGAGGACGACGGCCTGACCGACGTTGATGACGCTCATGGGATCCAGTTCTGAGGAGTTGGTCGACAGTGCTGTAGACGGTGCGGGGGACAGTCTTGCCTATGCGCGCGAACGCCCGACGCCTAGGCCCACAAAGCTTGCGCAAACGAGACCCCGGCGAAGGCCGCGCCCAGGCCGGCCGTCACGCTCACGATCGCGTTGGCGGCAGCGTAGAACCCCGCGCCGGTCTCGGTCAGCCGCAGTGTCTCGTACGAGAACGTCGAGTACGTGGTCAGGGCCCCGCACAGGCCGGTGCCGATCAGCAGTTGCAGGTGCCCGGAGGCGTGGCCCGCGGAAGCCGCGCCGGTCAGCAGGCCCAGGATCAGACAGCCTGTCACGTTGACGACGAGGGTGCCCCAGGGGAAGACCGTGTCATGTCTCAGCTGCACCGCCCGGTCGGTCAGATAGCGCAAGGGCGCGCCGACCGCGGCACCGATGATCACCAGCAGCCAGTTCACAACGACTTCTCACCTTTCCCGCCCCTGCCCCGGGGGCGGTCGTGCGAGGTGTCATCGCGTCCGGCGTACCGGATGACCTCGCAGTCGTCGAGGATCACCAGACCCTCGGTGACGAGTTCGTCGAGCTTCGGCAGGAAGGCCCGTACACGGTCCTCGGTGTCCACGATCACGATGGCCACCGGGAGGTCCTCGCTCAGCGAGAGCAGCCGGGAGGTGTGGATCAGGGAGGAGGCGCCGAAGCCCTCGATGCCCCGGAAGACGCTGGCACCGGCCAGACCGGCCGCGTGGGCGCGGTGCACGATCTCCGAGTAGAGCGGCTTGTGGTGCCAGGTGTCGTTCTCGCCGATGAAGATCGTCACCCGCAGGGCGTTGCCCGTCAGCCTTGTCATCGCTGCCTCCATGCCAGAGCGCGGCGTACCGCCGTCACCGCGAGCCACACCGCCGCGAGCGCCGCGAACAGGGTCGCGGCCAGGTAGGCGAACCCCGTCCCGGGGTGGCCCGCGTCCACAAGTTTCTGGATGTCGACGGCGTACGTCGAGAAGGTGGTGAAGCCGCCGAGCACCCCGGTGCCGAAGAAGGGGCGTACCAGCCGGTGGGCCGCCCACACATCGGTGATGACGACCATGAAGGCGCCGATGACGGCGCAGCCGACGACATTGACCCAGAACGTGGTCCAGGGGAATCCACCCGTCTCGGCGGGCCACAGCCGTGCCGCTCCGTAGCGGGCCGTGGCGCCGATGGCGCCGCCGAGCGCGACCATCGCGACGACCGGCCCCTGGCCGCGCCAGGGAGACGCCTTCCGCACGGGCATCCGTACAGGAGTGTCGGGGCCGTCGACACGCTCGGAGTGCGGGACTGTCATGGACGTACTTCTCCTACTCGCCGGGGCCCGGGCAGCACCTGGGCACGCGCCATCGCAAGTAGGGACCGTTGGCGGCACCGATGCCGCGGTTCGGGTACGGCGGGCCCCACCACCGCGCCGCGACACAAGATCGCGGCCGGTCAAAGGGTAACGCCGGGGGTACCGGCGGCGCACACGCGGCTCAGTCCGTGGAACCGGGCAGATCGCGGATCGCGAGGCCGCGTTCCCACAGGCTTCCCAGGATCCGGCGGCCGTCGGCCGCGCAGGCTGGTGACCATGCGGCTCGCGCCGCTACCAGCCCTTCTCGAAGAAGTGGCTGACCTCGGCGATGCGGTACTCGTCGCGGCGGTAGAAGGTCCGCCGTCCGATCTTCGTGGCCCGCAGCAGACCGATCCCGGTGAGCAGGTCGAGATGGGTGCGCGCCACGGCACGGCTCACGCCGAGTTTGGCGGCGAGGGCCGCCGGGCTGACGCCGTCCTCGACGAGGTCGCCGTAGCGCTGTGGTGGGAAGTGCGCGGTGGGGTCCCGCAGCCACTCCAGAATGTCCAGGCGTTGCCCACTGACGGGAACCCTCAGCATCTCGTCCCCCTCCGTCACGGCGGTCTCCCGCTACTGTCCCGCAGCCCGGAGCGTCACGCACGGGCTTCCGCGACCCTGGCCGAGGCCGAGCGGGTGAAGCTCACCCGACGCCGCGGCTCAGAACAGCACGAAGGCCCGGCCACCGCATGGCGGCCGGGCCCTCATGGGCTCAGTGGTGACCCTGCCGGGTCAGCGGTGACTGAACACCGACATGGCCGGAAGCGCCTTGTCGTCGAAGCCGAACAGGGCCTGGTTCTCCCAGCCGTTGCCCGACGTGGCGTCCGTCGGGTCCCAGCCGTTGCCGGTGACCGCCGTCCAGGTGGCCTCCCAGTAGAAGACACCGAGACCGCGGCCGTTCGGGACGGCCTCCACGATGTTCATCACGTCGCGGAACCAGGCGGTCTGCCCGGCCGTCGTCGCCGGGTAGCCGCTGACCAGTTCACCGGTCGTGTCGATCTGGTTGACGAGCGAGTCGTCGCTGTCGAGACGGAAGGGGTAGGCCGTCTCGGCGATGAACACCGGCTTGCTGTAGCGGGAGGCGACGTCGTCGAGGGTGGTCTGCGCGGCCCCGAGCGAACCGTGCCAGTAGCCGTAGTACGAGAGGCCGATCACGTCGTAGTTGATCCCGTACGTGGCCGCGTTGTCGAACCACCAGCGGACCGTGGCGTCGTCTCCGGCGTTGGCCAGGTGCAGGGCGACCAGGGTGCTGGAGGAGACCGCCTTCGCCGCGCTGTAGCCGGAGTTGAGCAGGCCGGCGAGCTGCGACCAGTTGGAGGTCGAGCCCTCGGACCACAGCATGCCGCCGTTGATCTCGTTGCCGATCTGCACCATGTCGGCCGTGGTGCCCTGCGCCTTGAGGGCGTTGAGCACGTCGTACGTGTGGTCGTAGACGTCCGTCTTGAGCTGGCTGTAGGAGTGGCTAGCCCAGGCGGCCGGCTTGGTCTGCTTGCCCGGGTCGGCCCAGGTGTCCGAGTAGTGGAAGTCGACCAGCAGCTTCATGCCCTGCGCCTTGATGCGCTTGGCCATGGCGAGGACGCGCGTCTTGTTGTTGTAGCCGTCGGCCGGGTTCACCCAGACCTTGAGGCGGGCGTAGTTCATGCCGGACGACTTGAGGATGGCGACCGCGTCACCGGTGGTGCCGGAGCTGGTCTTGTAGACACCGCCGAGGGCCTCGCTCTTGGCGAGGGAGGAGATGTCGGCACCCTTGATGGCCACGCTGCTCGTGCCCGAGGTGAACGTCAGGTCGTCGACGTTGATCCAGTTGCCCGCGTTCGCGTCGGAGTAGACGCTGATCGTGCACTGGTTGCCGGTGACGGAGACGGGCACGACCAGATGTATCCACTCGCTGGTGGAGACGGGCAGGTCGGTGCGCTGCTCGGTGCCGCCGCAGTTCTTCAGCGCGAGGTAGGCGGAGTTCTGGCCGCCACCCGAGCGCACCCAGGCGGTGAGCTTGTAGTTCCCGTTGGTCAGCCCGGAGAGGTACTGGTACGTCTCCACCTTGTACGCGGCGGAGGAGTACTGCGTCAGCCGGTAACTCCCACTGTGGCCACCGGCCTCCACGTAGGAGGCGCCGGTGTCGCCGTACTCCGACCAGCCGCTGGGCACGGCGGCGCCGGTCCCGTCGGTCTCGAATCCGGCGTTCGTGAGCGTGCTCGCCGCCTGCGCGGTCTGCGCGGGGAGGGCGGTGAGGGCGAGTCCGGCCACGAGCGGCAGCAGCAGGGCCCTGAGTGTGCGTCTGGGATGGAACATCTTCGTCCGTCGTCCCTTCGACGTAATGGGGATGGGGATGCCCCCCGATGGAGCTGGGGGAACCCCTCCGCCCGCGGCTCGGGTGCTCGCACGGGCGGAGGGGAGTCGGCTCGGCCGTCGGGTCCTGCGGCCCGGACGGCTGTTCACTCGGCCGGACGGGTCCAAGGACCCGGACGGCGGTCGGTGCGGCTGCCCGGGCCGGACGGCCCGGACGGCGGTCGGCTCAGCCGTCGAGTCGTACGACCCGCACGGCTCCCGCGGGTACCGCGAGGCGGCCCGCGGCGCGTTCGCCCGTCAGCAGCTCGGTGCCGTGTGCGTCCAGCGGCACCTTGGCGTCCGACGAGGTGTGGTTGATGGCGAAGACGTAGGTGCCCGACTCACCGGTGCGGCGCACCACTTCGACATCGCGGGGCAGGTCGGCGCGCGGCGCGATGCGCGCGTCGTCGGCGGCCCAGCCGATCAGGGCGTCCAGTCCCTGCGCGGCCAGGCGCGTGGACACGTACCAGGCCGAGCCCTCGCCGAGGCGGTGCCGGGTGACGGCCGGCCCACCCGCGGTCAGACCGTCGGCGTAGGTCCAGACGGTCTCGGCGCCGCGCGGGACCACGAACTCGGTCCACACGTCGCCGGTGAGCTCGGAGCCGTCGGGACCCGTGATCCGGACCAGGTCGCCCTGGAGGAGCGGCGAGAACTCCTCGACGGTCAGGCCGAGTACGTCGCGCAGGGCGCCCGGGTACGGGCCGTCGTGCACGGCGTCGTGCTCGTCGACGATGCCGGAGAAGTACGAGACGACGAGGGTGCCGCCGTTCTCGACGTACTCCCGGAGGTTGTTCCCGGCGGCCTCGGTCATCAGATACAGCGCGGGCACGACGACAAGGGGATACGCCGACAAGTCGGCTTCCGGGTGGGCGAAGTCGACCGTGAGGTGGCGGTCGTAGAGGGCTTCGTAGAAGGCGTCGGCGCGCTCGCGGGGGTCGTGGTCCTCGCTGGGGCGCCACTGGAGGTTCTGCGCCCACCAGGAGTGCCAGTCCCACAGCACGGCGACGTCGGCGACGGTGCGGGTGTCCTTGACGGAGGCCAGCGAGTCGACGGACGCGCCGAGTTCGACGACCTCGCGCCACACCCGGGATTCGGTGCCCGCGTGCGGCAGCATCGAGGAGTGGAACTTCTCGGCGCCGCGCCGGGACTGCCGCCACTGGAAGAACATGGCGCCGTCGGAGCCGCGCGCGACATGCCCGAGGGAGTTGCGCGCCATCTGGCCCGGGGCCTTGGCGGGGTTGCGGGGCTGCCAGTTGACGCCCGACGTGGAGTGTTCGAGCAGCAGCCACGGGGCGCCGCCGGCCACCGACCGGGTGAGGTCGGCGGCCATCGCGAGGTTCACATGGGTGCGGCGGCCGTCGGTGATCAGGTAGTGGTCGTTGGTGACGAGGTCGACCTCGCGGCCCCAGGCCCAGTAGTCGATGGAGTCGCACTGGCTCAGGGCGGTCATGAAGTTGGTGGTGACCGGGATGCCGGGCGAGAGGCGGTGCAGGATGTCCCGCTCGGCCACGAAGTTCTCGCGCATGGTCTCGTCGGCGAACCGCTTGTAGTCGAGGGCCTGGGTCGGATTGCCGACGGTCGGGGTCAGGCGCGGCGGGTTGATCTGGTCGAAGTCCGCGTAGCGCTGGCCCCAGAAGGCGGTGCCCCAGGCCGCGTTGAGCGCGTCGATCGTCCCGTATGTCCGGGTCAGCCAGCGGCGGAAGTGCGCGGCGCAGGACTCGCAGTAGCAGGCCGAGACGGGGACGCCGTACTCGTTGTGGACGTGCCACAGGGCGAGCGCGGGGTGGTCGGCGTACCGGGTGGCGAGCCGTGTGGTGATGTTCGCGGCGGCGGCACGGTAGTCGGTGTTGCTGTGGCAGATGGCGCCGCGCGAGCCGAACTCGTAGCGGGTGCCGTCGGCGGCGACGGGCAGTGCGTCGGGGTGTTCGCGGTAGAACCAGGCGGGCGGTGCCACGGTCGGCGTACCGAGGTCCGCGCGTATGCCGTTCTCGTGGAGCAGATCGAGCAGACGGTCGAGCCAGCCGAACTCGTAGGTGCCCGGTGCCGGTTCGAGCAGCGCCCAGGAGAAGATCCCGACGCTCACCATCGTGACGCCGGCCTCGCGCATCAGCCGGACGTCTTCGTGCCAGACGCTTTCCGGCCACTGCTCGGGGTTGTAGTCCCCACCGAAGGCGAGCCTGGTGAGGCCCCTGGGGGTGGTCTCCGGCATGGATCTCTCCCGGTTAATCGATCATTTGGGAACGTTCACACACAGCGCCAGCGGCGCGAGCCCAACATAACCGCACAGCAACAACCATTGACAAGTGTCCGGGATGTTTCTCTACTGTGAACGCTCACAGAAGCATGGCAGGTCTTCGCAGCAGGCGGAGGCCCAGGTCAGGGGAGAACGATCCATGCCCATCACGAAGCACAGCCGCCTCGTGGCCACCACCATCGCCGTCGCGCTCGGCGCCACCTCTCTCGCCGCTTGCGGCTCGGAGGACGCCAAGGACGACGCCCAGTCCGGACCCGCGTCACTGACGTACTGGACCTGGACCCCGGGCATGGACAAGGTCGTGGACCTGTGGAACAAGGGGCCGGGGAAGAAGCAGCAGATCACCGTCACGGTGAAGAAGCAGGCGTCGGGCGACACGCTGATCACCAAGATCCTCACCGCGCACAAGGCGAAGAAGGCCCCGGACCTGGTCCAGGCCGAGTACCAGGCTCTGCCGACGCTCGTCAGCAATGACGCGCTGGCCGACATATCGAGCGAGTCGAAGGACGCGAAGACCAAGTTCGCCGACGGTGTCTGGCAGCAGACGACGCTGGGTACGGACGCCGTCTACGCGATCCCGCAGGACATCGGCCCGATGATGTTCTACTACCGCGAGGACCTCTTCAAGAAGTACGGCCTGACGGTCCCGACCACCTGGGAGCAGTTCGCGGAGACCGCCCGCGCGCTGAAGAAGAAGGCGCCGGACAAGGACCTCACCACCTTCTCCGCCAACGACTCCGGCCTCTTCGCCGGTCTCGCCCAGCAGGCCGGCGCCAAGTGGTGGACCACCTCGGGCGACAAGTGGAAGGTCGGCATCAACGACGCGGCGACGCAGAAGGTCGCGAAGTTCTGGGGCGGTCTCGTCAAGGAGGGCGTGATCGACAACCAGCCGATGTACCAGCCGGCCTGGAACAAGGCGCTGAACACCGGCAAGCAGATCGCCTGGGTGAGCGCGGTGTGGGCGCCGGGCACCCTCACCACCGCGGCCCCCGACACCAAGGGCAAGTGGGCGATGGCCCCGCTGCCGCAGTGGTCGGACAGCGAGAACGTCACCGGCAGCTGGGGCGGCTCCTCGACGGCCGTCACCACGGACTCGAAGCACAAGGCGGCCGCCGCGAAGTTCGCCGCCTGGCTGAACACGGACCCGGACGCGGTGGCCGCGCTGGCGAAGGAGAGCGGTATCTACCCCGCCTCCACCAGCGCCCAGCTCAGTGACGCGTTCATGCAGCCGCCGGCCTTCTTCTCCAACCAGCAGGACTTCTACACGAAGGCCTCGGCGATCGCCAAGACCACCGCGCCGTCCGCGTGGGGCCCGAACGTGAACGTCGCCTACACGTCCTTCAACGACGCCTTCGGCGCCGCCGCGAAGAACAAGTCGGACTTCGGTGCCGCCCTGAAGACCATGCAGGACGACACCGTCGCCAACCTGAAGAAGCAGGGCTTCGGGGTCGCTCAGTGACAACCGCACGTCGGAAGTCGTACGGGGTCAAGGGGGCCCCGTACGCTTTCCTCCTTCCCGCGACGATCCTGTTCGCCCTCTTCTTCGCGCTGCCCATCGGCTACGCCTTCTGGCTGAGCCTGCACAAGGTGAAGGTCAGCGGCCTGGGCCTCGGTGCCGGCGCCCGCAAGGAAGTCTGGGCGGGCCTGGAGAACTACACCGACGCCCTCACCGACAACGAGCTGCTCGACGGCGCGCTGCGGGTGCTGGGCTACGGCGCCATCGTGATTCCGGTGATGCTCGGTCTCGCGCTGCTGTTCGCGCTGATGCTCGACACGGACAAGGTGCGCCTCGCCCCCTTCACCCGGCTGGCGATCTTCCTGCCGTACGCCATTCCCGGCGTCGTCGCCGCGCTGCTGTGGGGCTTTCTGTACCTCCCGGACGTCAGCCCCTTCTACTTCGTCCTCGACAAGCTGGGGATGCCGCAGCCGAACCTGCTGGACGGCGGCCCGCTGTATCTGGCCCTGTCCAACATCGCGGTCTGGGGCGGCACCGGCTTCAACATGATCGTGATCTACACCTCGCTCCAGGCCATTCCGGCAGAGGTGTACGAGGCGGCGAAGCTGGACGGCGCCACGCCCTTGCAGATCGCGGTGAAGATCAAGATTCCGATGGTGGCGCCCTCGCTGGTCCTCACCTTCTTCTTCTCGATCATCGCGACGCTCCAGGTGTTCAGCGAGCCCACCACCCTCAAGCCCCTCACCAACTCCGTCTCCACGACGTGGAGTCCGCTGATGAAGGTGTACCGGGACGCGTTCAACGCGGGCGACATCTACGCGGCATCCTCCGAGGCCATGATCATCGCCATCGTCACGCTGATCGTGTCCTTCGGATTCCTGCGCGCCGCGAACTCCCGTAACAAGCAGGAGGAAGCACGATGAGTTCTCTTGCCGTAGGCAAGGCGGCACCGGCCGCCGGCACGACCCCCGGAACCGCCCAGGGGCCGCCGCTGCGCCGCCGGATCGCCCTGGTGCCCACGCTGACGCTGCTGCTCGGCGCCCTCTACTGTCTGCTGCCCGTCGCCTGGGTGGTGATCGCCTCCACCAAGTCGGGCCGTGAGCTGTTCTCGACGTTCACGTTCCTGCCGGGCACCGGCTTCACCCAGAACGTGAAGGACCTCAACGCCTACCGCGACGGCATCTACTGGAAGTGGATGGGCAACTCCGCCCTCTACGCCGGTCTCGGCGCCCTCCTGTCGACGACCGTCTCCGCGCTCGGCGGCTACGCGCTCGCGCTCTACCGCTTCCGCGGCCGCGAGACCGTCTTCAGCATCCTGATGGCGGGCGTGCTGATGCCGCCGGTGATCCTCGCGATCCCCCAGTATCTGCTGATGGCGAAGGCCGACCTGACGGACTCGTACGCCTCCGTCCTGCTCCCCCTCGTCCTCTCCCCGTACGGCATCTATCTCGCCCGGATCTACGCCGCCGCGGCGGTGCCCGGTGACGTGGTCGAGGCCGGGCGGATGGACGGCGCGAGCGAGTGGCGGATCTTCACCCGGATCGCGCTGCCGATGATGGTGCCCGGACTGGTGACGGTGTTCCTGTTCCAGTTCGTGGCGGTGTGGAACAACTTCCTGCTGCCGTACATCATGCTCAGCGACGACGAGAAGTTCCCGATCACCCTCGGCCTGTTCACCCTCCTCGAACAAGGCTCCAACACCCCGGCCCTGTACACCCTGGTGATCACCGGTGCGATGCTCGCGGTCATCCCGCTGGTCGCGCTGTTCCTGGTCATCCAGCGGTTCTGGAGCCTCGATCTGCTGTCCGGAGCCGTAAAGTCATGACCATGCATCACACGGGGGGCAGGCGCAAACCGCCGACGATCCACGACGTGGCACGCGAGGCCGGTGTCTCACGGGGGACCGTGTCGCGGGTACTCAACGGCGGGCACTATGTCAGCCCCGCCGCCCAGGAGGCGGTCAACGCCGCCATCCGCAGGACGGGTTACGTCGTGAACCGGCACGCCCGCTCGCTGATCACCGGACGCTCCGACTCGATCGGCTTCCTGCTGACCGAGCCTCAGGAGAGGTTCTTCGAGGACCCCAACTTCAACGTCCTGCTGCGCGGCTGCACGCAGGCGCTGGCCGCGCACGACGTTCCCCTCCTGCTGATGCTCGCGGGCACCCAGGACGAACGGCGGCGCATAACGCGGTACATCACCGCGGGCCACGTCGACGGGGTGCTGCTGGTCTCCAGCCACTCCGGCGATCCGGTCGCCGAGGAGCTGCGCGAGGCGGGCGTGCCGCTGGTCGCGTGCGGCAAGCCCATCGGCATGGGCTCCAAGGTGAGTTACGTCGCCGCGGACGACCGGGACGGCGCCCGGGACATGGTCAGGCATCTGCTCTCCCTCGGTCGCCGCCGCATCGGCATGGTCACGGGACCTCTCGACACCCCCGGCGGAGTCGAGCGTCTCGCGGGCTACCGGGAGGTGCTCGCCGAGGCCGGGATCGAGGCCGACGACCGCCTCGTCGTCCCCGGCGACTACAGTCGGGCCAGCGGCGAGGCGGGCGCGGAGCGACTCCTCGAACGGGTCCCGGACCTGGACGCCGTGTTCGTCGCCTCGGACCTGATGGCACAGGGGGTGCTGTCCGCACTGCACAGGGCCGGCCGCCGGGTCCCCGAGGACGTGGCGGTCGGCGGCTTCGACGACTCCCCCGCCGCTGTCGCGTCCACCCCCGCCCTCACCACGATCCGCCAGCCCTGGGATCGCATCAGCGCCGAGATGGTGCGGGTGCTGCTCGCCCAGATAGGGGGCGATGATCCTGCGGCGGTGATCCTGCCCACGGAACTGGTGCGACGCGAGTCCACGTGAGGCACTCCGATCACCTCTGACGTCCATGCCCCGTGGCCTCCCGGCCGCGGGGCGGACGTCCGTCGCCGCGCTCGCTCGAACACCGATACTGTTCGGATCAGTTGTGTGAGTGACAGCTGATGTGTGAGTGACAGCAGAGCGCTACGGGAGTCGGGAACGTGCAGACGGGTGCGGGGATGTTCCAGCCGCTTGAGGACGACGATCCGCGCACCGCAGGGGAATACCGCCTGCTGGCACGACTCGGCGCCGGGGGCATGGGGTGCGTCTACCTCTCCCACACACCCGGCGGCAGGGCCGTCGCCGTGAAGGTGATCCGCCCCGAGCTCGCCGACGACCCCGACTTCCGCGACCGGTTCCGGCAGGAGGTCGCCAACGCCCGCCGGGTGCAGGGCGTGTGCACGGTGCCCGTCCTCGACAGCGACACCGAAGGGCCCATGCCCTGGCTCGCCACCGCGTATATCCCGGGCCCCTCCCTCGCGGATGCCGTCAAGGAGCACGGGCCGCTGCCCAGGGACACGGTGCTGCTGCTCACGGCGGGGGTGGCCGAGGCGCTCCAGGACATCCACCGCGCCGGGGTCGTGCACCGCGACCTCAAGCCGTCGAATGTACTGCTCGCTTTCGACGGGCCCCGCGTCATCGATTTCGGGGTGGCGCGCGCGGCGGACGCCACCGCCCTGACCCGCAGCGGTTCCGCCATCGGGACGCCCGCCTTCATGGCGCCCGAGCAGGCACTCGGCGGGGAGATCACCGGCGCGACCGACGTGTTCGCGCTCGGCCAGATCGCCGCCTTCGCCGCGACGGGCGCGGGCGCCTTCGGTGACGGGCCCTCGCACGGGGTGCTGTACCGCATCGTGCACGAGGAGCCTCGGCTCGGCGAACTCCCCGACTACCTGGTGGAGTTGGTGGCCGGATGCCTGCACAAGGACCCGGCGCTGCGGCCGTCCCCGGCCGACGTCATACGCCTGTGCGCGGCCGCCGACGCGGAGCGGGGCCTGCGCCGCGCGGAGAGCTGGCTGCCCGCGTCGGTGGCGGGGCAGCTCGCACAGCACGCGGTGCGCGAGCCGGAGCCACAGACCCAGGGCCAGCCGCAAGCGCGGCCGCAGCCGCATTCGTCCCCGGCGGACACGATGGCCCTGCGCATCCCCCGGCAGGGCGCCTTGGGACAGCGAGCCGCGTCCCCCGCACCGGGCATCACCAGCGGTGAGTTCGGTCCCCCGGTCACTCCCTTTCCCTCGGCGCCCGGCGTCGGCGGCGGCCCCGGCGGCGCGTACGCCGGAATGGCGGCTCCCGGTCCTGTGACGCCCGGCGCGGGCGTGCCGTACTCCGCGCCCACCGGTCCCGTCCTCGTGGGGCCCGCGCCGCGGCGCCGTACCAAGCGGCGGGGGCTGGTCACGGGCGGGGCGGTCGTCCTGACCGTGGCCGCGGTGACCGGCGCCCTGTTCCTGTCCGGCATCCTGAGCCCCGAGGAGCCGGCGGACGGCGCGAGCGGCCAGGCCGGACAGGCCTCCAGCTCGGCCACCGAACAGCAGCCGACCGGCTCGGGTGATCCCTCCGCATCGCCGTCGAAGAAGGCCAAGCCGAAGAAGGCGGACCCGTCCGCGTCCGCGACCCGCACCGCCCCGCCCGCCTCCGACGAACCGGCCACGTCCCAGACGTCGGCCGCCGCCCGCAAGCCGACCGCGACCGCGGCGGCCCAGCCGGCGACGGAGACCTATACCGGCATTCGTATGACCGCCAGCCACGACCTGTATCTGGGCGACAGGCCCCCAGGGCCCAAGGCCGACACGGGCACCAGCGACGAGGACTTCACGTACGCCGTGTACTCCTCCGGCGCCGTGGTGGCCCCCGGCTCCACCAGCCAGAGCCAGCTGACCCGCTTGGCGCCGCGCGCCGCCGGGACTTTGGATTCCTGTCTCGCACAGACCGGCAGCGAGAAGTACCTGTGGGTGAGGGACCTCGCTGTCGGCGACCGGCTGTGCGTGGTCAGCGGAACCGGCCACGTCGGCCTCATCACCTTCCGCGGCACGGCGCCCTCGCCGGACACGACGGACTACATCACGGTGGACATCAAGATCTGGCGCAACGCGGTGGACCCGGTGAGCGGCTGACCGGTCAGGATTCGAGAAGCCATCCGGGGCTCCCGGGTCCTAGCGTGAAAGCACCGACGAGACACGCGTCGGCGCAAGAAGAAATTCGCACGCACCGACCAGCACCACGGAGGAGTCGCCATGACCGCCGGCCTGAAGACCATCATCTACCCCGTCAAGGACCTCGCACAGGGAAAGGCGCTGTTCAGCGCGCTGCTGGGGGTTGAGCCCTACGCGGACGAGCCGTACTACGTCGGCTTCAAGGACGCGGGCCAGGATGTCGGCCTCGACCCCAACGGTCACGCCAAGGGCATGACCGGGCCCGTCCCCTACTGGCACGTCGCCGACATCAGGGCGACCCTCGCGGCCCTGCTCGACGCCGGGGCCGAGTCGCTGCAGGACGTCCAGGACGTGGGCGGCGGCAAGCTGATCGCCTTCGTCAAGGACGCGGACGGGAACCTGATCGGGCTCACCCAGGATCCTTCCGGCGAGTAGAGCGGCCGCGCGGAGGGGGCGGGCGGCAGGGCCGCGCCGTGGCAGGGGGCGACTGGATGCAGCCGCACTAGTTGCACACGCAACAACTGGCCGGATCTCTGTTACCGTTCAGTTATGGCAGCGAAGACGCCCGGCTCCCCCCTCGAAGACCAGTGGCGGGAGATCCTCTCGGTGCACGCGCGCACGATGTGCGAGATCGACCGCGCGCTGCATCCCCACGGCCTCGGAGCCAGTGACTTCGAGGTCCTGGACATCCTGGCGTCGGGCGCGGCCACGGAGCCCGGCGAGCAGTGCCGGGTGCAGAACATCGCGGGCCGGGTCCACCTGAGCCAGAGCGCCCTGTCCCGCCTCATCGGCCGGCTCGAGAAGGACGGCCTGGTGGAGCGCACCGTCTGCCAGGAGGACCGACGCGGAGTCTGGGTCGCGCTGACCGAGAAGGGGCGCGACCTGCATGCCGAGGTGCTCCCCCTGCAACGCGCCGCCCTGGAGCGCGTACTGAACGGCTAGGCGGCGTGGGGGCGTGAATGCACTTCCCCGACACACTTCCCCGACATCACTCGGCACCCCCGCTAGACCACGAACTCCGCACCGTCCGGCAGGACTTCGACCCCGGTCCCGGTCACCCGCGCAGAGGCGTCCGAGGCCGGGTCGAGCAGCGGGTTCGTGTTGTTGAGGTGGGTGTAGATGCGGCGCGGCCCTGGATGGCGGGCCAGGGCGGCCAGGCTGCCGCGCGCTCCCGAGACGGGCAGATGTCCCATGGCGGCCTGCCCGGCGGGCGCCCGCACCGCCGTGCCCATCTCGTCGGCCGCGTAGAAGGTGCCGTCGAGCAGCGCGCAGGTCGCCGTGGCCAGCAGTTCGTCCAGCGCGGGTGTCCAACCGCCCAGGCAGGGCGCGTAGACGAGCACTCCCCCGCTGGCCAGGTCCTCGATCCGGTACGCCGTCACCCAGCCGGCGTCCGCGACGGGTCCGGCGACGTACTTCGGGGCCTTGGAACCGACCGGGTGAGCGCTCACCACCAGACCGCCGGCCAGCACGAACCCGCCCTCGGTCAGGCTGTCCGCCCACTCCCACGGGGCATAGCGGTCGAGCATCGCGCGCAGCGGGGCCAGCGTGGCGAGGACGGGAGGCGCGGCGTAGAGCTTGAGGCCCGCGCCGCCGCGCAGGACGGTCAGCCCCATGACGTGGTCGGCCTCGGCGTCCGTCAGGAGCACGCCGCGTACCGGCGTGTCCCTGGGGCCCGGCCCGGGTGCGAGCGCGGGTGTGGTGATCAGCTGCGTACGGATGTCGGGTGAGGCGTTGAGCAGCCACCAGTCACGGGAGTCGCCGCTGACGGCGACGCACTCCTGTGTCCGCGCGGGCAGTTTCCCGTCGCGGGCGGCCGCGCACAGCGCGCAGGCGCAGTTCCACTGAGGGAAGCCGCCACCGGCGGCCGTGCCCAGCAGGACGACTTTCAAGGGAACCCCACCCCTCCGTATCGGACCCTCCGAGGGATCTTCCCGCCAGGACGCGCCGGACTACCCGGCGGAGGGGGGCAGTTCCGGACGGCCTTCGGCGCCCGGGCGCCGGTCCATCGGCCGCCGGGGAGGGATCGGGCTGGTGGCGAAGTCCCGCGGACCGGTCCACAGGGCGGGGACCGCGTCGACGCGACGGCACAACTCGTAGGCGATCGTCTCGTAGTTGACCCGCCAGCCGTGGAAGTGCGGCCATGCCTGCTCGGCGGTCCGCTCGGTGGGGAAGCCCGCCGTCTCCACCATCGCGACGGCCGCGTCGAACTCCAGGAAGGACAGCTGGATCGGCGCGTCGGGGCTGGGGTCCGTTTCGAAGGGAAAGCGCAGCACGCGGGCGATGTCGCGCAGCGCGGTGAAGCCGGCGCGCAGCATCAGGCGCGCCTCGGGCGGGGCGCCGCGCGGTGCGAGCGCCAGCTGCATGGCGGCCGCGTCCATGACGGCGACCAGGCCGACGATCCAGCTACGGTACGGCTGCGGCGATCGGAACGAGAGCAGGATCGGGTACGTCGAGTGGCTCTCACCGATCTCCGCGGCGAGCCGTTCCCAGCCTCGGTACAGCTCGGGCAGCGCGGTCTCGGTGTCGACCAGCCACTGCCGGGCGAGGATCTCCGGGCCCCAGGCGGGTTCCCCCGCGCGCGACTGGAGCAGGGTCACTTCCACTTCGCGGCGGTTGTAGGCGCCGTACAGCGTGGGCAGATACGCGATCTGCAGGGCGATCACCACGGGTCCGGTGGCGGCCGCCACGAAGTCCACGACGGACAGGTGCAGCCGGTGGCCGCTGGCGAAGCCGAGCGTGAACAGGCTGGAGCCCGCCTCCCGGACGGAGTTGGTCCAGGACAGCGTGGACAGGGAGTGCAGCAGCAGCCCGAAGCCGAGCAGCGCTCCGCCCAGCCAGCTCGTGAGCATGCCGACCAGCATGAGCGGGGCCAGCCAGGTCTGCGCGCGGTCGTGCGCGTCGTAGCTGCCGCCCGGCGCGGCCATACGCAGCAGGAAGCGCAGCGAGCGCCACCACCGGGTCACCAGCGAGGAGTAGAGCCCTCGGGGCACCACCAGGGTGCGCAGAACACTGACGAGAACCAGCGCCAGGAGCAGCCCGCCGGCCACGCCGGAGATCCATTTCATGGGGTCATTGTCACGCTGGTGACAGCCGCGTCATTCGCCAGGTGGCGGGCCGCGCCCGTCGGGCGGGGCAGGTTCACCTCAGGGCAGCAGCGGGATGCCGTCCGACGGCAGGCCGAGGCGGTCGCAGCCGACGCGCCGGTGGAGCGGCTCGGCCATGGTGGGGCCGACGTGGGTCCAGTACGTGGCCACGTACCGCCCGGATACCGCCAAGCGGGCGCATCCGGGGGAACCGGGGGTGGTGCGGAGGCACTTCTCCACGCGACGTGCCTCGCACGCCCCGTGAGGCCATCACTCGCCGCGGCCGATCATGGGTAGCTGTAGGCGCGGAACGTGACAGTCCGGAAGCGTACTGTCACCGGTGCGACTGGAGAGAAGGAACCCATGTCGGTCGAGACCGATACGGCGCCCGCGGCGGGCGCCGAGGAACGGGAGCAACAGAGCCTCGGTACCGCCGCGGCACGGAACCTGACGACGACGACCAAGTCCGAACCCCAGATGCAGGGGATCAGTTCGCGGTGGCTGACCCGCATGCTGCCCTGGGTGGACGTGCCGGGCGGCACGTACCGCGTGAACAGACGTCTCTCGTACACGGTCGGCGACGGCCGGGTGACGTTCGTGAAAACCGGAGCGCAGGTCAGGGTCATCCCGGCGGAGCTGGGCGAACTCCCGCTGCTGCGCGGGTTTTCGGACGGCGGAACACTGGGTGCGCTGGCGGAGCGGTTCGAGCAGCGGGAGTACGAGCCCGGCCAGCTCATCGTGGAGGCCGGCACGACGGCCGACCATGTGTACCTCGTCGCGCACGGCAAGGTGGAGAAGGTCGGAGCGGGGCCCTACGGGGACGAGGCGGTCGTCGGTCTGCTGGCCGACGGCGACACCTTCGGCGGGCATGTGCTCGCCGGGCCGGACGGGGCCTGGGACTTCACGGCCCGTGCGGCGACGGCCACCACGGTGCTCGCGTTGCCGCACGCGGCGTACCAGGCGGTGGCGGAGCGGTACGACGGGCTGCGGGCGCATGTCGAGCGGGCCGGCTCCGACGGTTACCGGCCGCGCAACCGCTCGGGCGAGGCCGACATCGCGCTCAGCTCGGGGCATGTGGGCGAGCCGGATCTGCCCGGCACGTTCGTGGACTACGAACTGCGGCCGCGCGAGTACGAGTTGAGCGTCGCGCAGACCGTGCTACGGGTGCACACCCGGGTCGCCGATCTCTACAGCCGGCCGATGGACCAGACCCAGCAGCAACTGCGGCTGACCGTCGAGGCGTTGCGTGAGCGCCAGGAGTACGAGCTGGTCAACAACAGGGACTTCGGGCTGCTGCACAACGCCGACTACGACCAGCGGATCTCCACCCGTTCCGGGCCGCCGACACCGGACGACCTGGACGAGCTGCTCAGCATGCGGCGCGGCACCCGCTTCCTGTTCGCCCACCCGAGGGCGATCGCCGCGTTCGGCCGGGAGTGCAACAAGCGCGGCCTCTACTTCGGCGGTGTCGAGCTCAACGGCCATCATCTGCCCGCGTGGCGCGGAGTGCCGCTGCTTCCGTGCGGCAAGATCCCGGTCAGCCGGGCCCGTACGTCGTCGATCCTCGCCCTGCGCACCGGCGAGGACGACCAGGGTGTCATCGGGCTGTACCAGACGGGGATCCCGGACGAGGTCGCACCGGCGCTGAACGTACGGTTCATGGGCATCAACGAGCAGGCGGTCATCTCCTACCTGGTCAGCACCTACTACTCGGCCGCGGTGCTGGTGCCGGACGCCCTCGGCATCCTGGAGAACGTCGAGGTCTCCCGTTCGAGCGGGAGCTGACGCCCGTGTCCCTCATCTCCAGGACCCTCGCCCCTCCCGCGAGCCATGAGCTGGCGGAGGTCGTGACGGCACTGCTGTCGGAGCGGGTCACGGCCGAACCGCGGCTGCCGCTCGCCCCGCAGCCCTCGGGCACCCCACAACTACCGTCCACACCAACGGGGTTGGGCACCTCCGCGGCACGGCTCCCCCGCCCGACGCTGCCGCCGCGGCCCGGCGTCGTACGACCGTCGCAGCCGGACCTGCCCACCGGTCCCACCGGGCTGGGCACTTCGGCCGCCCGGACGTTCACTCCGGAAGCACCACCACCGCGGGAGCCGCCCTCCGTCGCGCCGGCTTCGCGGCTGTACTGTCCACCCGCCCTCCGTGACGACCCCGCCCTCGGCGAGACCGTCAACGAACGGCTGGTCGAGTGGGCCGCGGAGGTCGGCATCTATCCCGGCCAGCTCGACAAGGTGCGCAGGGCCGACTTCGGGCGGCTCATCATGCTCGCCCATCCGGAGTCCGACGACCCCGACCGGCTGCTGGCGGCGGCGAAGTGCGCGCTCGCCGAGTGGTCCGTCGACGACCACTATGTGGACGGCCTGGTGGAGGAGGCCCAGCACGAACTGCTGGGCCGGCGGCTGGCCATCGCCCACTCGGTGATCGACCAGGCTCACCTCCCGTCGGCGTACGCGCCGCAGTTGGAGGCGGTGGTCCGCAAGGACCCCGTGATGGTCGCCCTGCGTTCCGGCCTCGACAACCTCGCGCGGTACGCGACGAGCACACAGGTCCGCCGGCTCCGCAACGAACTGTCGATCATGTTCGTGGCCTACGGCCAGGAGGGCGTCTGGCACACGGCCGAACAAACCCCGCCGGTCTGGGAGTTCCTGATGCACCGGCACGAGAACAGCTTCGTGCCGTGCATGGTGCTCATCGACGCGGTCGCCGGATACGAGCTGCCGCAGGGCGAGTTCGCCGATCCGCGGGTGCGGCGGGCGTTCACGATGGCGGGCTCGGCGAGCGTGATCGTCAACGACCTGTACTCCATGGGGGTGGAGGACCCGACGGACTTCAGTCTGCCCCGGCTGATCGCCGCCGAGGACGACTGCTCCCTGGAGGAGGCGGTCGACCGCACCGTCGAGATCCACAACGAGCTCATGCACACCTTCGAGGCCGAGGCGGCCGCGCTCGCCCTCACCGGCTCCCCCGAGCTCCGCCGCTTCCTGGCCGGCACCTGGGCCTGGCTCGGCGGCAGCCGCGAATGGCACGCGGGCAGCGCCCGTTACGCCACCGCCGCCTGACATCCCGAAATCCCCCTTGTCGCAAGGAGATCGCTTCAGCATGTCTGTCACCGAAACGGAAAACACCGTGACCAGCGTCCTGCGCACCGCGTACCAGAAGTCGGTCGCCAACTACTGGAACGCGGAGAAGAACGACGTCAACCTCAAGCTCGGCGAGATCGACGACCTCTACCACCACCACTACGGCCTCGGCGACTACGACCCGTCCGTCCTGGAAGGCTCGGCCGAGACCCGCGAGCAGCGCATGATCGAGGAGATGCACCGCCTGGAGACCGCACAGGCGGACGTCCTCCTCGACCATCTCGGCGAGATCCGTCCGGAGCACCGTCTGCTGGACGCCGGCTCGGGCCGCGGCGGTACCAGCATCATGGCCAACGCCCGCTTCGGCTGCTCCGTGGACGGCGTCAGCATCTCGCAGCAGCAGGTGTCCTTCGCGAACGAGCAGGCCTCGCGGCGGGGCATCACCGACAAGGTGGGCTTCCACTTCCGCAACATGCTCGGCACGGGCTTCGACACCGGCTCGCGCCGGGCCATCTGGACCAACGAGACCACGATGTACGTCGATCTCTTCGAGCTCTACGGGGAGTTCGCGCGGCTGCTGGAGTACGGCGGCCGGTATGTGTGCATCACCGGCTGCTCGAACGACGTCCAGGGACTGCGTTCCAAGGCCGTGAGCAAGATCGACGAGCACTACACCTGCAACATCCACTCGCGCAGTGAGTACTTCAAGGCGCTGTCCGCGAACGGCCTCGTACCGATCAATGTCGTCGACCTCACGGCGGCGACCATCCCCTACTGGGAGCTGCGGGCCAGGTCCGAGGTGGCGACGGGGATCGAGGAGGCGTTCCTGACGGCGTACAAGGAGGGAAGCTTCCACTATCTGCTGATCGCGGCGGACCGCATCTGACACGGGTGTGGGGCCCGGACTTCCGAAGTCCGGGCCCCACACGGCTACTTCAGGTACGGCCCGTCACTTCCGATCTTCCCGGGCCCGTTCAGCACGTACACCCGGAGGTTGCCCTTCCCGGGTGCCGCCACGGACAGCGTGCCGTTCGAGACGGTCTTCACGTCACCGGTGACGGCGTCCGTGTAGGTGCCGTTCGGGATGCCGGTGTACGTCGCGTCGCCGGTGACCGTGACGAGCGCGAAGCTGTCCGTCGAACCGCTGGTGTAGCGGCGTTTGAAGGCCATCGAGCCGCTGACGCCGTCGGTGGAGTACTGGCCCATCTGGAGGGCCGGGATCGCCCGGCGGATCTGGTTGAGTCGCTGGAGGTGCTTGACCAGGGGTTGGGCGAGCGTCGTGGCGACCTCCCCGCTCGCGGAGTCCGCCTTGCTGAAATCGGAGGCCGTGACGCTTCCCGCGAGGTGGTCGCCGTAGTACGCGCGGCCGGTGGTCGCCAGCGGGCAGGTCGGGCCGCAGTCGATCTGCTTGCCCTTCTGGAACTCGATCTCCGAGCCGTAGTACAGCGTGGGGATCCCCCGGAAGGTCCACATCAGCGCCATGTTCTCGGCCCACGCGTCGGTGCCGCCGCTGTAGCGGGTGCTCGACTTGTTCGGGCCGTAGTCGTGGCTGTCGACATAGACGACGTTGTACGTCGCGTCGTTGACGGAGTCGTCGGAGTCCTTGCCGTTGTTGTAGGCGTTCTGCGCGTCACCGAAATTCATGTGCATGCGCATGTCGATGATGTTCATGCCGGAGAACTGGCTGCGGTCCGGGGTGTGGTAACTGTTGCCGCTCAGGAAGGCGTTGGTGGACGTCGGCTGATTACCCGTGCCCAACTGCTCTTCGTAGTTGTACTGCTCGATGGCCGCCGTGGCGTCGTCCGCGCTGTATTCCTTTCGCTCCTTCCAGGTGTAGAACTGCGCCGAGTGGTTGACGGACCCGCGGTTCCACTTGTCGTTGACGAACGCGCCGACCTCGCCGAAGACGAAGAAGTTCTTCGCCGCGTCGGTGCCGAACTTCTGGGTGACGCGGTCGTAGATGGCGGGCAGGAAACGGCGGTTCCAGGTGACGCGCGGAATGTGCACGGCGGTGTCGATGCGGAAGCCGTCGACGCCCATGTCGATGTACTTGTCGTACGCGCCGATCAGGTAGTTCTGGACGGTGGTGTTCTCGGTGTTGAAGTCGGCCAGGTCCTCGTGCAGCCAGCAGGAACGCGAGTCCTCGCCCTCCCAGTTGCCGATCCAGCACTGGTGGTAGTACGCCTTCGGGAACATGCCCGAAGTGGGGCTCGGCCACTGGCAGTTGTAGAGCGTGTAACCCTCGGAGCTCTTGGAGCCGGTGGGCTTGCCCCAGTTGAGGCAGGTGTTGCCTGAGGGTTCGGCCGTCGACCACAGGTCACCGTTGTAGTACGACTTTCCGGACTTGGGCTCGACGGTCAGACCGTCGTACTCGAAGCCCTCGTTCTTCTCGTCGTAGTACCAGCTCCACTCGGTGTCGCGGACCCCGTACACGGTCGGGGTGAACAAGCCCTTCGCGCCCCAGCGGGAGCTGTGGTTGTAGACGACGTCCTGGTAGATCTTCATGCCCTTGGCGTGGGCGGCGTTGATCAGGTCCTGGTAGGAGGCGCCGGCCGACTCCAGGCGCGGGTCGACCTTGTAGAAGTCGTAGCCGTGATAGCCGTGGTAGTCGTAGTCCGAGCGGTTGAGGACGACCGGGGTGATCCAGATCGCCGAGAAGCCGAGCGCCTTGACGTAGTCGAGCTTGTCGACCAGGCCCTTGAAGTCGCCGCGGAACATGGGGTCGTTGTTCGCGGCGTTGCCCGACTTCACGTTCTGGCTGCCGCCGCGGTTGTTCGAGCTGTCACCGTCGTAGAAGCGGGCGGTGAGGACGAAGTAGATCGGGTCCTTGCGGGGGTCCGTGCCGAGCGGTGTGCCGGAGGCCGGTTCGGGTGCCTTCGCGCCGGTCGTCGCGGTCGCCTCGGCCGAGACGGGCGAGGTGTTTCCTGCCGCGTCGACGGCCTTCACGATGTACGTGTAGGTGGTCTTCTCCTCAAGTCCCGTGTCGGAGTAGACCGTTGAGCCGATGTCGGTGACGACTGTGCCCTTGGTGCCGCCGGTGCGGGTGACCTGGTACTTGGTCACTGCCGTGTTGTCGGTGGAGGCGTCCCAGGAGAGCACGATCGAGGTGTTGGTGGCGCTCGCGGTGACCTTGGTGGGCGCGGTCGGGGCCTCGGTGTCGGGCGTCTCGGCGGCGCACGGGTCCTTGGCGTCGGCGGTGACCGTCTTGTCCTTCACGGTCGTGGTGCCGGTGGGGATGGTGTAGTCGGCGCTGTTGTTGTTGTCCCAGACGCCGTTGCCGTTGTTGAAGGCGGCCTTCAGCGAGGTCGCCGTGCCGATGTCGAGGGTCTTCTTCCACCAGCCCGTGCAGGCCGTCTCCATGCCGACGCCGGGGACCGTCGTCCAGGAACCGCCCGTGGGCGCGTAGTGGATGTTGGCGGTGGTCCAGCCGGAGGTCGCGGTCGAGTAGTAGACGGTGGCCTGGTTGCCGCTGCCCGTACCGGTGTCGGCGCACGGGTCGCTGTGGGCGATCACGCCGTCCTTGACGGTGATGGTGCCGGTGCCGAGCGCGTAGTTGTTGCCGCCGTTGTTGTCCCAGGTGCCGCTGCCGTTGTTGAAGGTGGCCTGGAGTCCGGTGGCCGAGCCCAGGTCGACGGTCTTCTTCACCCAGTCCGTGCAGGCCGTCTCCATCTGTACGCCGGGCACGGTGGTCCAGGAACCGCCGTCCGGCGCGTAGTGCAGGTAGGTGGCCGGCCAGTTCTTGGTCTTCGTGTAGTAGAAGACGGTCGCCGTGTTGGATGTGTCGGCCGTCTTCTCCATGGGTGTGGAGCCCGCGTCCGGTGGGATCAGTCCGAACAGCCCGGTCGCCGCCACGAACGCCACCAGCGGGCGCGTCAGCAGGCGTGGGGGTCTCCGTCTCATGGACGTCATGGGCGTCATGGGCGTCTCCAATGCGGGGCGGGGAGCGGGGAGTTGGATTGCAAGAAGAACCGGTAACTTCCTGAAAGCCCTTGCGGCCGGAAGCTACAGGGACATGACAGCCGCGTAAAGAGATCGCACAGCGCTCGGAAACCGGGGTGAAAACAGACCAGTAGTGGTGACCGGCGCCCACGCGCGGACCGAGCCTTGGAACCTAGCTTGGGCGCATGCCGATGCAACCCTGGTTCACCGATGCCAAGCTGGGCATCTTCATCCACTACGGCATCTACGCCGTCGACGGATGGGCCGAGTCCTGGTCCTTCTATACGGGCGAGGTCAGCCACGAGGAATACATGAAAGAGCTCGAAGGCTTCACCGCTTCGCGCTACGACCCGCAGGCCGGGGCCGAGCTCTTCGCCCGCGTCGGCGCCCAGTACGCGGTGCTGACCACCAAGCACCACGACGGTGTCGCCCTGTGGGACACCGCTCACGGCGACCTGAACGTCGTACGGCACACACCGGCCGGCCGCGACCTGGTCGGCGGATTCGCCGACGCACTCCGCGAGCGGGGCCTCAAGGTCGGCCTCTACTACTCGCACTCCGACTGGAACCACCCCGACTACCCGAGCATCCGGCACGTCAAGCCGGGCGAGACGCCGAGCCCGTACTCCCACGCCGAGCCCGGCAAGGAGGACCCGGCGGCCTGGGAGCGCTATCTGGCGTACCGCGACGGGCAGGTCGGCGAGCTCGTGGACCGCTTCCGGCCCGATCTGCTCTGGTTCGACGGCGAGTGGGAGCGCACCGAGGAGCAGTGGCGGATGCGGGAGCTGGCCGAGCTGATCCTCGCCGGCAACCCGGACACCGTCCTCAACGCCCGCATGCTCAGTTACGGCGACTACGCCACTCCCGAGCAGGGTGTTCCGCTCCAGGCACCCGACGGCCCCTGGGAGTTGTGCCTGACGGTCAACGACTCGTGGAGCTACCGGCCGAAGGACCGCGACTTCAAGTCGGTGCGCCAGCTGGTGCGTTACTTCACGGAGACGATCGGGATGGGCGGCAATCTGCTCCTCGGCGTCGGCCCCCGGGAGGACGGGACGATCCCCGAGGAGCAGGTCGAACGCCTGGAGGGTCTCGGCGCCTGGGTCACGAAGCATGCCGAGGCCGTGTACGGGACGGTCGCCGGGCTGCCCGCCGGGCACCACTACGGACCCAGCACCCTCTCCGCCGACCGGCGCACGCTGTATCTCATGTGTTTCGACGCGCCGCGCGAGTCCGTGTCGATCCGTGGACTGCGCAACGCGATCCGGCGGGTGACCGTCCTCGGCACGGGCACCGAACTGGGCCACCACGTCACGGGCGGCCTGGACGTGGTCCCCGGCGTGACCTGGATCGATGCCCCCGCCGCGGCCGACCTCGACGAGTACGCCACCGTGCTCGCCGTCGAGCTCGACAGGGAGCTGGACCTCTACCGGGGCACGGGGCGCGACTGAGGCCGGCCCGCTACCCGGGTGCGGGACGCGCCTGACGGAGGAACGCGTCGAGCGCGTCCGCTCCCGGCGCGGTCGCGGGCCCGGACTCCGTGACGGCCAGCGCGGCCGCCGCGTTGGCGCGGCGCGCCGCGGCGGCCGGGGCAAGTCCCCGCGCGAGGCCGGCCATGAAGACGCCCGTGTGCGCGTCGCCCGCGCCGTTGAGGTCGACGGCGCGGACGGCGAAACCGGGGATCGCGTCGAGTGTCCCGCCGTGATGCAGGAAGCATCCGTCGGAGCCGGTACGCACCAGGGCCGAGCCGCGCTTCAGCCGGGACCGCACGGCGTGGGCGGCGGCGGACGGGTCGTCGATTCCGGTGAGCAGCGCTGCCTCGCGGGCGTTGCAACTCCACCAGTCGGCGCGCGCCGTCAGCAACTCCAGTGCGTCAGAGGGAATGTCGCGCACCAGCGGCCCCGGGTCGACGATCACCGTGACGGCCGGGTCCAGTCGGGGCACCCAGGCGGTGAGGGCGGCGCGGTTGGCCTCGTACAGCAGGCTGTAACCGGAGAGGTAGACCAAGTCCCTTGCTGTGGGCCGGAGTTCGATGAGGTCATCGAGGGTCAGTGTCGCCTCGGCTCCCGGGCTGGTGACGAAGGTGCGCTCGCCCTCGGCGTCCACCAGGCAGACCACGAAGCCGGTGTCGCGTTCGGTGCGCGGGGCCAGCAGTACGTCGATGCCCTCGTCCCGCAGCGCGGCTCGCGCCCGGTCACCGAAGGGGCCGCTGCCGTGGGCGCCCGCGTATGTCACCGGCAGGCCCTGGCGGGCGGCGGCGGCCATGACGTTGAAGCCGCCGCCCGGTGCGCTCCGGGTGTCCGTGGCCAGCACGTCGCCGCCCCGCTCGGGCAGCGCGGGCACGGCGAGGACCAGGTCCATCATCACGTTGCCCAGGTGCAGAAGTCTCATGCGATCACTGCCGCCCGCGCAGCGCGAGCAGCGCCATGGCCGTCGCGTCGAGGTCGAGCTTGTTGACGCGGTCCAGGGTGGCCCGCGCGTCGGCGGGGAAGGCCTCGACCCCGTGACACGCGCCCCCGACGGCGCCCGCGACGGCGGCGATGGTGTCGCAGTCCCCGCCGACCGAAGCGGCGAGCAACACCGCCTGCCAGGGGTCGTCCTGACAGGCCGTCAGCACGGCGAAGGCGGCCGGTACGGACTCCTGGGTCGCCAGGCTGGTGCCCACCAGCGCGTACACCCGCTCGCACACGTCGGTCGCGGACAGTCCGCGTACGAGCCCGGTGGCCCAGACGATCCGCTCGGCCACGTCGGCTGCCGCCACCCAGTGCCCGCGCCCGGCCCCGAGGCGGGCCGCGCCGACCGCTGCCTCCACCGCCTCCGGCACGGACGCACCGTCAAGTCCCGCGCTGACCGCGGCGGCGACGGCCGCGGCGCCCGCGAGCGCGACGCCCGTGTTGTGGGTCAGCCTGCTGGCCTCGACCACTCGGTCCACCAGGGCGACCGGGTCCCGGGAGGGTACGGCGATGCCGACGGGCGCGATGCGCATCGCCGCGCCGTTGGTGGTGCCGTACCGGCCGACCTCGTCCACCGGCGTCCCCGCGAGGACCAGCTCCACCGCACGCTTGGTGGACGGGCCGAGCAGGTCGAGCGAACCGCGCGCCCGCATGTCGTCCTCCCAGGCCACCAGGCGCCGGGCCAGCTCCGCCGCGTCGACGGTTCCCTCGCCGTCGAGCAGCAACTGGGCCAGCAGCAGGGCCTGTTCGGTGTCGTCGGTGATGGCTCCGGCAGGCATCCCGGCGGCCAGCGGATGGTCCGGCGCGGCAGCGTGGAAGCCGGTCAGGACCGGCCCGTAGCGGGCGGTGATCCGGGGGCGGGACAGCATTTGCGTCGGCATGCCGAGGGCGTCACCGAGCGCGAGGCCGTAGAGGGCTCCGGTGGCGCGGCTGTGGAGGGTGGGGCTGATGGTGCTCATGGGTGCTTTCCGTGGTGGGGTCAGCGGAACTTCGGGGGCAGGTACCGGGCGTCAGCCGAATTCGAGGGACAGCTGAAAGTGGTCGGGGTCGAGCAGGCTCACGACATGTTCGACGAACGAGCCGTCGGCCGCGCGGCTCGTGCGCCGCGTGTCGAGGAACCAGTCCCCCGGCGCGCGGCGCAGCACCTCCGCCTCCCGGACGTCGATCCGCCGCCCGGCCAGACGCTGCTCACCGTGGTCCGGCCGCAGTCCGGCCCGCAGCATCACCTCGGTGAGCGAGAGGTCGCCGAGGCTTTGCTCCGGCAGTTCCCGGACACCTGGAACGGGCGGCAGGGAGCTGCGCTCGTACGAGATCACGGAGCCGTCCGCGACCAGCTCCCGGGTGCGCTCCACCCGGATGAACACGGGTGTGTCCAGGCCGAGCCGACCGGCCAGCTCCTCGTCGTGGACCTCCTCGACGGCGAGGGTCCGCACGCGCGTGTCGATGCCCTGGTCGGCCAGGGCGTGCGCCCAGCCGAGCCGGTCGTCCAGCGGGCGGCCGTCGAAGAGGACGTACGAGCCCTTGCCCGTGCGGGTGGCGATCAGCCCCGCTTCGTTCAGCTCGGCGAGCGCGGCCCGCACGGTGGTGCGGCTGACGCCGAAGCGCTGGGCGAGGGCGTGCTCGCCCGGCAACTGCTCCCCCGCCGGGCGGTGTCCGCTGCGGATCTCCTTCGCGAGCGCCTCGGTGATCTGCTGGTGCTTGAGCCGGACCGCGGTCATTCCGCGCCCCCTGCGAGCACCTCGTCCACGGTGACGACGCGGATCAGCGGCCGGTACAGGTCCATCACCTGGAGGGCCTTGGCGTGCGAGTCGTCGTCGACGCCCGCGCAGGCGTCGGCCACCACCAGCACCTCGACTCCGGCGTCGGCGGCCGCGAGCGCGGTGGACAGCACACAGCAGTCCGTGCTGACTCCGGCCAGGACCAGCCGTCCGTCGGTGCCCAGGCGTTCGGTCAGTTCGGGGGTCCACTTGCCGAAGGTCGTGGCGTCCACCAAGTGCTGGGCACGTGCGGCGAATTCGTCCGTCAGCTCCCACAGCCGGGCCTGCGGCGGCTGGAGCGCGAAGGGCCACTGGTCGTAGTACGCACGCCAGGCCCCGAAGGGCTTCTCGGGCGCGAGGAAGCGGGTGAAGGTGACGCGGTCACCGAAGGCCGGCAGCAGTCGCCGTACGCCGTCGGCCGCGTCCTCGAACCGCGGGGTCGCCCACGGGCTGTCGGGCTCCGCGAAGACACGCTGCATGTCGATGACGGCGAGCAGGCCGTGCGGTGTCCCCGGGGCCCCGCGCTCAGCCGGTGTGTTCTCCGTGCTCACGCGCTGACCACCTGCTCGCTCGCCGCCGGGCTCGGGTCCTGTCGCTCCTGGGCGCGCACCCGGCCGCGGCCGAGGGCCAGGGTGCCGAGGAAGCCGAGGGCGAGCGCGAGCAGGACGCCGAGGTTGGCGTAGGCCCAGGCGCCGGTCTTGCCGCCGAGTCCGAACGGGTCGAGCAGATAGCCCTGCCACTCCAGCCAGCTCGCGGCGGAGTTGGTGACCAGGCCCCAGCCGAGCGCGGTGGCGGCGAGGGTGAGCAGCAGCGGCTGCAGCGGGACATCGCCGTAGCGGCCGCCCGGACGGAACAGATCCCCCTCGTCGTAGTGGCGGCGGCGCATCGCCAGGTCGGCCAGCATGATCCCGCACCAGGCGGCGACGGGGACGCCCAGTGTGGTGAGGAAGCCGATGAACTGGCCGAGGAAGTTGTCGGTGAAGAAGACGATGTAGACCGAGCCCGCGATCATCAAGACACCGTCGACGAGCGCCGCCAGATAGCGCGGCACGCGCAGACCGGCGGACAACAGGGCCAGGCCGGAGGAGTAGATGTCCAGGACCGCGCCGCCCACCAGGCCGAGCACGGCGACCACGGCGAAGGGGACCAGGAACCAGGTCGGCAGGATCGTGGTCAGCGCGCCGATCGGGTCGATGGCGATGGCCTTGCTGAGGTCTTCGGAGGAGCCCGCGAGAAGCAGTCCGAAGACCAGCAGGAGCAGCGGTGCCACCGAGGCGCCGAAGGTGGTCCAGCCGATCACGCCCCGGCTGGAGGAGGAGCGCGGCAGATAGCGCGAGTAGTCGGCGGCGGCGTTGACCCAGCCGAGTCCGAAGCCGGTCATCATGAAGACCAGGGCGCCGATGAACTCCTGCGCGGAGCCCGCGGGTACGGAGCTGACGGTGTGCCAGTGGATGTGGTCGGCGACCAGCGCTATGTAGACGACGGTGAGTACGCCGGTGACGACCGTGATGACCGTCTGCAGCCGCATGATCAGGTCGAAGCCCATCACCCCGCCGACCACGATCAGCGCGCCCACCAGGATCAGGGCGACCACCTTGGTCTGGGTGCCGCCGCCCCAGCCGAGCCGCCCGAAGACGGTCGCTGTGGCCATCGTGGCGAGCGCCGTGAGCACGGTCTCCCAGCCGACGGTCAGTATCCACGAGATCACCGAGGGCAGCCGGTTCCCCCGTACGCCGTAGGCCGCCCTGCTGAGCACCATCGTCGGCGCGGAGCCCCGCTTGCCCGCCACCGCGATGAAGCCGCAGAGGAGGAAGGAGAAGACGATGCCGATGACTCCGGCGGCCAGCGCCTGCCAGAAGGAGATGCCGAAGCCGAGCGCGAAGGCGCCGTAACTGAGGCCCAGGATCGAGACGTTGGCCCCGAACCAGGGCCAGAACAGCGTCCGCGGGGTGCCCTTGCGCTCGGCGTCGCCGATCACGTCGAGCCCGTGCGTCTCCACCTGGAGCTGCCGGCCGGCGGATCTGCTGTCGAGGGAATCCAGGGAATCTGCCATCGTCGACCTACCTGTCTAGACGTGTTCAGTGGAGGGTAGGCCGACCGCCTGGGACCGTCAAGAGACATGAGCGGACCGGCATCGGCCCGCGGAGGTGGGATGCGCCGATTCGCGGGGCTCGCCGATTCACCGGGACTCGCGGTGAGAAGCTGTGCCCGAACCGGCGTACTCAAGGTCGAGGGGCACCAGCCACCGAGCCCTTCCCTACCGGAGGTACCTCACCCGTGACCATCACCAAGGCAGCCCCGCCCCCGGTCGACCACCGCGAGGCGGCCGACCGGCAGGGCTGGCGGGGCTGGCAGTTCAACTCCCCGCTCGTCCTGACCATGCTGCTGCTCCTGGTGGTCGCATTGCAGGGGACGGTGCGCCGGGCGCTGTCGGCGCCGGTGATGCAGAGCTGGATGACCGTGTTCGTCGCGGTGGTGATCCAGGCCCTGCCCTTCCTCGTCCTCGGTGTGCTGCTGTCGGCGGTCATCGCGGTGTTCGTCCCGCCGTCGTTCTTCGCCCGCGCGCTGCCCAGCCGGCCCGCCCTCGCGGTGCCGGTCGCCGGGATGGCAGGTGCGATCCTGCCCGGCTGCGAGTGCGCCTCCGTGCCGGTGGCCGGGGCGCTGGTACGCCGGGGCGTCACGCCGGCGGCGGCGCTGGCGTTCCTGCTGTCCGCTCCCGCGATCAACCCGATCGTGCTGACCGCCACCGCTGTGGCGTTTCCGCGTAATCCGGAGATGGTCCTCGCCCGGTTCGTGGCGAGTCTGCTCGTGGCGTGCGCGATGGGGTGGCTGTGGCAACGCCTCGGCCGCACGGACTGGTTGCGCCCACCGGCCCGCCCGGCGCACGAGGGCCTCGGAAAGGGGGCGGCGTTCTGGGGGTCCGTACGGCACGACGTGATGCACGCCGGCGGGTTCCTCGTCGTCGGCGCGATGGCCGCGGCCACACTCAAGGCCGTCGTACCGGCGAGCTGGCTGCACGCCGCGGCCGGCAACCCCGCGGTGTCGGTCCTCGCCCTGGCGGTCCTCGCCGTGCTGCTGTCGATCTGCTCGGAGGCGGACGCGTTCGTGGTCGCGTCGCTGTCCCAGTTCTCGCTCACCGCACGGCTGGCGTTCCTCGTCGTCGGACCGATGATCGACCTCAAGCTGTTCGCCATGCAGGTCGGCACGTTCGGCCGCGGATTCGCCCTCCGGTTCGCCCCCACCACCTTCGCCCTGGCGATCCTCATGTCGGTCCTGGTCGGGACGGTGCTGCTGTGAACCGGCAGGCGCAGGCGGCGGTCCTCTTCCTGGTCGGCGCCGCGGTGCTGCACGCGGGCAGCACCGATCTCTATCTGCGGTACGTCAAGGCGGGGTTGCAGCCCTTGCTGCTCGGAGCGGGCGTGGTGCTGATCGTCGCGGCTGTGGCCACGGTCTGGTACGAGGTGCGGGCGGGACGTTCGGGGCGTGGGATGCGCTGGCTGCGCGGGGCGCGTTCGGCACAGGGAGACGGCCTGCCCAAGGCCGAGGACGACGACGTACACGTGGAGGGAGACGGGAGCGGAGACGGAGACAGCCACCGGGACGGCCTTGGGGACGACCTTGGGGACAGCCATGGCGATGAGCACGGGCACGGGCACGGACACGGACACCGTGAACCGCGTATCTCCTGGCTTCTCATCCTCCCGCTGCTCGCCCTGATCCTGGTCGCCCCGCCCGCCCTGGGCTCCTACAGCGCCATGCGCACCGGCACGGCCCTGCAAGCACCGTTCGGCTACCCCGCCCTCCCCGCCGGCGACCCGATCCCGCTCGGCCTGGTCGACTACGCCGGCCGCGCCGCCTACGACCACGGGCGCTCCCTCGGCGACCGGCGGATCAAGATCACCGGCTTCGTGGCCCTCGACCGCAGCGGTACGCCCTACCTGGTCCGCATGGCCCTGAACTGCTGCGCCGCAGACGCCCAGCCCGTCAAGATCGGCCTGTCCGGACGGATTCCGCCCGTCCTCCAGCCCGACACCTGGCTCGAAGTCACCGGCACCTACACCAGCAAGCGGACCAAGGATCCCGTCAATGGCGGCATCATCCCGTTCCTCAAGGTGAGCCAGGCCAGGCCGGTGCCGACGCCGCGCGACCCGTACGACGAGAGCTGGAACAACTGATTTCGTTCAGCCGGGCGTTCGGCTGCCGTCCGCCACCGGCTCGGTGGCGGACGGCAGCGCCCCCGGTCAGGCTGAGGCCATGCGACAACGCCTGCCCGTCGGGATGCTGGCGCCGACCGCCGCGGCGCTGATGCTGCTGTCCGGCTGTGACACCCTCCCGGCCGCCCGCGCCGTGACGGAGACAGCGACCGCCTCCGCGGTCGCGGCGGCGACCGCGGCGAGCGGTGACGTGACTCGGCAGGTGGACATCGGCGGTGGCCGGAAGCTCTATCTGCACTGCCGGGGAAGCGGCAGTCCGACCGTCGTCCTGGAGTCGGGGCTCCACGACTCCTCCGACACCTGGAGCATCACGGACACCCGCCCGCCCGTACCGAAGGCCCCGGCGGTCTTCCCGGGCGTCGCGGAGTTCACCCGTGTCTGCGCCTACGACCGGCCCGGCACGGTCCGGTACACCGAACCCCCGGCTCTCACCACGCGCAGCACCCCGATGGCCGGTACGCGCTCGCTCCAGGACATGGCCCGCGACCTGGACAAAGTGCTGACGTCGGGGCACGTGCCCGGCCCCTACCTGCTGGTGGGCCACTCCTTCGGGGGAATGATCACGCGGTTGTACGCGCAGCAGCATCCGGAGCGGGTCGGCGGTCTCGTCTTCGTCGACTCGTTCGGTACGGACATCGAGCCGCTCTTCGGCACGGACTGGGCCGCGTACGTGCGGCTGCTCAACCATCCGGGCACGCCCTTCGACAACGACCCGGCATTCGAGACCGTCGACATCGGCGGCGCCGTCACGGCGGTCGACCGTGCCGGTCCGCTGCCGAAGGTGCCGCTCGCCGTTCTCAGCAAGACGGAACCCTTCGCCGCCCCGGCGGGAACCCCGAAACAGCTGCTGGCGCGCTTGGAGGCGGCCTGGCCCCGGGTGCAGCAGACGCTGGTGGACCTGGCACCGCAGACCCCTCACCTGCTCGCGACGGGCAGCGACCATTACGTGCAGGTCCACGACCCCGACCTCACGATCAGCGCGATCCGGCTCGTCGTGGGCCGGACCTCGCACGCTTGATCCCGCGCGTCCGGGGTGTCACAGGGCCCGACGCCTTCAGTTCGCCCCTCGCTGCCGCCGCCACGCTTCGTAGTGGTCCAGGAGGGTCTCCTCGATCGGGCGGTAGGTGAGGCCCAGTTCGTGCGCGCTCCTGCTGTTGTCCACCCGGAACCGGATGCCGAGGTGTTTGCGGATGTAGTCCTGGGTCAGACCGAAGGCCGGGCCCAGGACGCGTACCGGCCAGTGCGGGAGCGCGGTACGGGGCAGCCGGAGATCGCGGGGGTAGCGGGTGCGGATGATGCGGGACATCTCGTGGAAGGAGGTCATCGTCTCCGCCGCGACGATGTAACGGCCCTTCGCCGCGGGGTTCTCCGCCGCCGCGATGTGCGCGTCGGCCACGTCGCGCACATCGGCTGTCGTGAAGCTGAAGTCCGGTGCACCGTAGAAGAAGTAGCCCTTGAACAGCTCGTCGAGCAGGAACAGGCTGCCGGACTCCGACATGGGGGTCAGCGACGGGCCCAGTATCAGGCCGGGGTTGACGGACACCATGCGCCAGCGGTCCTGGGCCGCCTCCGCCGCCCATGCCTCGCGTTCCGCGACCGTCTTCGCGTAGTGGTACGGGTTGTTCTCCGCCGTGCTGGTGGTGTTGAAGTACTTCTCCGACAGCACCTCGCCGTCCATGTCCAGCACATCGATGTAGTCGCCGAAGACCGCGCCCACCGTGGACGTGAAGACCAGCTTCTCGACCGTCGCGGTCCTCTCCACGCTCGCCAGCACGTTGCGCGTGCCGATCAGGGCCGGGTCGACCATGTCCCTGCGGCCGTCCTTGATCTTCTCGGGCATGAGGAACGGCGACGCCACATGGAAGACCACGCGGCAGCCGCTCATCGCCTCGTCGAAGGAGCCCTCCGTCAGCAAGTCCGCCTCGGACAGGGCGAGTCGGCCGGGAAAGGCGTCCTGCATCTCCCTCAACGGCGACACCTTCGCCGTGTTCGCCACGCTGCGTACGGTGGCGCACACCCGGTAGTCCCGCTCCAGCAGCCGCCGGACCAGATGGCTGCCGACGAACCCGCTGCCGCCGGTCACCAGCACCGTCGTCGCGCCGTCTCCACCCACGCTGTCACTCCTCACGTCCTGGAATGCCGAAACCGGCTACGGTACTCCGTCGGCGTCGTGTTGAGCTTCCGGCGGAACGCCCGGATCAGGGTGTCGATCGTGTTGAACCCGCAGACGGACGCCACCCGTTCGAGGGTGTCATCCGTGGATTCGAGTCGGTTCCGTGCCGCTTCCACCCGGGCCGACTCGATGTAGACGGCCGGGGTCATACCGAGTTCCGTCTTGAAGATCCGGGTCAACTGCCGTTCGCTCACATGGGCGTGCTGGGCGAGATCGGCCACGGTGAGGCGATCGGCGAGGTGCCGCGCGATGTGGTGCCGGAGATCGTCCATGCGCCGGGTGGTCGAGACGGGCTCGATGGGGACGCTGAACTGGCTCTGCCCGCTGGGCCGTTTCAGGTACATCACGAGCTGCCGGGCGACGCGCAGCGCGACGGCCTCGCCGAAGTCCTCGGCGACGAGGGCGAGCGACAGATCGAGGCAGGCGGTGATGCCCGCGCCCGTCCAGACATGGCCGTCGCGGATGAAGATGGGGTCGGCGTCGACCTCGACGGAGGGGTGGTCGGCGGCGAGTTGCCGCGCGGTCGACCAGTGGGTGGTGGCGCGTCTGCCGTCGAGCAGTCCGGCGGCCGCGAGGATGTGCGCTCCCACACAGACGGACGCGATGCGCTGTGTCCGGCCGGCGAGTGTCTTCACCCAGTGGACCACGGTGGGATCGGTGAGGGCGTGGACGCCGCGTTGGTCGTCGACTTCGACCGCCCCGGGAACCATGAGGGTGTCGATGCTTCTCGCGGCGGCCTCCTCGAAGGTGATGTCCGGGAGGACGCGCACCCCGGCCGAGGTGGTGACGGGGTCCATGGTTTCGGCGGCCAGGACCACCTGGTAGCAGGTGGTGTCGCCGGTTTCGCGCTGGAGCAGGGCGAACACCTCGGGTGGGCCGGTGACGTCGAGGAGGTCGACGCCGGCGAAGAGGAGAACGACGACGAACCGGCTGATGCCGGCCGCGGGCAGGGGCGCTCCGTCCGGAGAGGCGGGCATGGGCGCTCCGTCCAGGGAGGCGGGCAGGGGTGCCGAGTGGTGGGCGGGCAGGCCGGTGGGCGGGTAGGCGGGTACCGGCGCCCGCCCCGATGTCGGTATCTGCAAGTTACGTGACATTGCCGCCATGCGGATCGGGTTCGTAGCGTGGGTTGTGTCACCGCTCGGTGACCTCTTCCCTCCATCCAGCACGAGGTGCAGCCATGCCTACGACGACTCTGCGGGAACTCAACGGCTTCGACCAGACGCCGGCCTCACTCGCGTCCGCGACGCTGATCCTGATCGACTACCAGAACACCTACACCCAGGGGGTGATGGAGCTGGACGGGTGGCAGGACGCGCTCGACGCCGGCGCGGCGCTGCTGGCCCGGGCCAGGGAAGCGGGTGCGCGGATCATCCATGTCATCAACGACGGCGGCGAGGGCACCCCGTACGACATCCGGGCCGAGATCGGCCGGATCCACCCGAAGGCCGCCCCTGTCGAAGGCGAGGCCGTCGTCGTCAAGCAGGTGCCCGACGCCTTCCTCGACACCGACCTGGCCGACCGCGTGGACGCCGCCGGGAACAAGGACGTCGTGATCGCCGGCTTCATGACACACATGTGCGTGGCATTCACCGCCCAGGGCGCGTTCCTGCGCGGCAACCGGCCCACCGTCGTCGCCGACGCCTGCGCGACTAGGCCCCTGCGGACGACGGTTGCCGAGGTGTCCGCCGAGCAGGTCCACCACAGCGCGCTGGCGACGATCGAGGACCTGTACGGCGTCGTCGTCCCGTCCGCCGCCTCCCTGAGCTGACCGCCCCGGCCCGGGTCTCGCTACCGCTCCGCAGGTGATGTGTCCGCTTCGGTGGTGGTGCTGTGATCCACGCAACACCTCCTACTAGTACGCACCCGTCCCGGCTATCAAGGCCACCCCGGAGAGGGCAAGGTCACAGCCGCGTCCCCTGCTGCTCACCTGCGGTTCTGGCCTAGCATCCGAGCATGACGGTCCTGCCTGACGACGGGCTCTCGCTGGCCGCCGAGTTCCCTGACGCGACACATGAACAGTGGCAACGCCTGGTGGCGGGTGTACTGCGCAAGTCCGGCAAGGAAGTCTCGGACGACGCAGCCGAGGACGCTCTGTCCACCGCGCTGGAGGACGGGTTGCGCGCCCGCCCCCTCTATACCGCGCACGACTCCGCGCCCGATCCCGGCCTTCCCGGCTTCGCTCCCTTCGTCCGGGGCGGCCGGGCCGAGGGCAACACCCTCGGCGGCTGGGACGTACGGCAGCAGCACACGGCCGCCGACGGCGACGCGGTCGTCGCGGACCTGGAGAACGGCGTCACCTCGCTCTGGCTGGTCATGGGCGAGGGCGGGATCCCGGTTTCGTCGCTCGGCCGGGTCCTCGACGGTGTCTATCTCGACCTGGCGCCCGTCGTTCTCGACGCGGGACGCGAAGTGGAGCCCGCCGCACGCGAGTTGCTACGGCTGTACGGGGAGCGCGGGGTCGCCAAGGAGGCGGCGCGCGGCAACCTGGGAGCCGACCCGCTGGGCTTCGAGGCCCGTACGGGAGACGACAGCTTCGACTTCGCACCCGTCGCCGCTCTCGCGCGACGGTGCTCCGAGGAGTACCCGGGGCTGCGGACGCTGACCGTGGACGCGCTGCCGTACCACGAGGCCGGCGGCTCGGCGGCCCAGGAGCTGGGCAGTTCGCTGGCGACCGGTGTCGCCTATCTGCGCGCGCTGACCGAGGCGGGACTGACCGTCGAACAGGCCGCCGCCCAGCTGGAGTTCCGGTACGCGGCCACCGCCGACCAGTTCCTCACCATCGCCAAGTTGCGTGCGGCGCACAGGCTTTGGGCGCGGGTCGCCGAGGTCTGCGGGGCCCCGGGCTCACAGGTGCAGCACGCGGTGACCTCGCCGGTGATGATGTCCCGCCGCGACCCGTGGGTGAACATGCTGCGCACGACGGTCGCGACGCTGGCCGCAGGGGTGGGCGGCGCCGACGCCGTCACCGTGTTGCCCTTCGACCATGCGCTCGGCCTGCCCGACGCGTTCGCGCGCCGGATCGCGCGCAACACCTCGACGATCCTGGTCGAGGAGTCGCATCTGTCCCGGGTGATCGACCCGGCCGGGGGCTCCTGGTACGTGGAACGGCTCACGGACGAACTCGCCCACGCGGGCTGGGAGTTCTTCCAGCGGATCGAGCAGGAGGGCGGCCAGGCGGCGGCCCTGCGCTCCGGCCGGCTCCGCCAGGACCTCGCCGACACCTGGGCGGCGCGCAGCGCGAAGCTCGCCAAGCGACGCGAACCCATCACCGGGGTCAGCGAGTTCCCGAACCTCGCCGAGCGCCTCGTGGAGCGCGAACCCGCCCCCGTACAGCCGTCCGGCGGGCTGCCGCGCGTGCGGCGCGACGAGGCGTACGAGGCACTGCGGGCCCGTTCCGACGCCCACCTCGCGGCGACCGGCTCCCGGCCGCGGATCTTCCTGGCCGCCCTCGGCCCCGCCGCCGCCCACACCGCGCGTCTCACCTTCGCCTCGAACCTGTTCCAGGCGGGTGGCATCGAGCCCGTCACCGAGGGCTCGTTCGAGGACAGCGGTGCCACCGAGGTCTGCCTGTGCTCCAGCGACCCGCTCTATGAGGAGCGGGCCGCCGAGGTCGCCGCATCCCTCAAGTCGGCAGGCGCCGCACAGGTGTTCCTCGCCGGGCGCCCCGGGCAGTACCCGGGTGTCGACGCCTACGTCTTCGCGGGCTGTGACGCCGTAGCCGTGCTCTCCGCCACCCTCGACCGCATGGGAGTGTCCTGATGCCCATCCCTGACTTCTCCGGGATCGAGCTGGGCGTCCCGACCGCCGACGCCGGCACCGACGAATGGCGCAGCGCCGTCAAGAAGGCCACCGGTGGCGACGACCTCCTCTGGGAGACCCCGGAGGGCATCGCGGTCAAGCCGCTCTACACCGGGCAGGACCTGGAGGGCCTGGACTTCCTGGGCACCTACCCGGGTGTCGCCCCGTATCTGCGCGGCCCGTACCCGACGATGTACGTGAACCAGCCCTGGACCATCCGCCAGTACGCGGGCTTCTCCACCGCCGAGGAGTCCAACGCCTTCTACCGGCGCAATCTGGCGGCCGGCCAGAAGGGCCTGTCCGTCGCCTTCGACCTGCCCACCCACCGCGGCTACGACAGTGACCACCCGCGGGTGACCGGTGACGTCGGCATGGCGGGCGTGGCGATCGACTCGATCTACGACATGCGGCAGCTCTTCGACGGCATCCCGCTCGACAAGATGACCGTGTCGATGACCATGAACGGGGCTGTTCTGCCCGTTCTGGCGCTGTACATCGTGGCGGCGGAGGAACAGGGCGTACCGCCCGAGAAGTTGGCCGGGACCATCCAGAACGACATCCTCAAGGAGTTCATGGTCCGCAACACCTACATCTATCCGCCGAAGCCGTCGATGCGGATCATCTCCGACATCTTCGCGTACACCTCGCAGCGGATGCCGCGCTACAACTCCATCTCCATCTCCGGCTACCACATCCAAGAGGCAGGTGCGACGGCCGACTTGGAGCTGGCGTACACGCTCGCCGACGGAGTGGAGTACATCCGGGCGGGGCGGGCGGCGGGGATGGACGTGGACGCGTTCGCGCCCCGGCTCTCCTTCTTCTGGGCGATCGGCATGAACTTCTTCATGGAGATCGCCAAGATGCGGGCGGCACGGCTGCTCTGGGCCAAGCTGGTCAGGCAGTTCGACCCGCAGAACGCCAAGTCCCTTTCCCTGCGCACTCATTCGCAGACCTCCGGCTGGTCGCTGACCGCGCAGGACGTGTTCAACAACGTGACGCGTACGTGTGTGGAGGCGATGGCGGCGACACAGGGCCACACCCAGTCGCTGCACACCAACGCCCTCGACGAAGCGCTCGCCCTGCCCACCGACTTCTCGGCGCGCATCGCCCGCAACACGCAGCTGCTGATCCAGCAGGAGTCCGGCACGACCCGGGCGATCGACCCGTGGGGCGGCAGCGCCTACGTCGAGAAGCTGACGTACGACCTCGCGCGCCGGGCCTGGCAGCACATCGAGGAGGTCGAGGCCGCGGGCGGTATGGCCAAGGCCATCGACGCGGGCATCCCCAAGCTGCGCATCGAGGAGGCCGCGGCCCGCACCCAGGCCCGGATCGACTCCGGACGCCAGCCGGTCATCGGCGTCAACAAGTACCGCGTGGAGACCGACGAGCAGATCGACGTCCTCAAGGTCGACAACTCCTCCGTACGCACCCAGCAGATCGAGAAGCTGCGCCGGCTGCGCGCCGAGCGCGACGAACAGGCCTGTCAGGACGCGCTGCACGCGCTGACCCGGGCCGCCGAAAGCACCGGCAACCTGCTGGAGCTGGCCGTGAACGCGGCCCGCGCGAAGGCCACCGTCGGCGAGATCTCCGACGCCCTGGAGAAGGTGTACGGGCGGCACGCGAGCCAGATCCGTACGATCTCCGGTGTGTACCGCACCGAAGCCGGCGAGTCCCCGTCCGTCGAACGCACCCGCACGCTGGTGAACTCCTTCGAGGAGTCCGAGGGCCGCCGCCCCCGCATCCTGGTCGCCAAGATGGGCCAGGACGGCCACGACCGCGGCCAGAAGGTGATCGCCACCGCCTTCGCCGACCTCGGCTTCGACGTCGACGTCGGCCCGCTGTTCCAGACCCCGGGCGAGGTGGCCCGCCAGGCCGTCGAGGCGGACGTGCACATCGTCGGGGTGTCCTCGCTGGCCGCCGGGCACCTGACCCTCGTACCGGCGCTTCGGGAGGAGCTGGCGGCGGAGGGCCGCGAGGACATCATGATCGTGGTCGGTGGGGTGATTCCGCCGCAGGACGTGCCCACACTCCTTGAGATGGGCGCGGCGGCCGTCTTCCCGCCCGGGACGGTGATCCCGGACGCGGCGTACGACTTGGTGCAGCGGCTGGCGGTCAATCTCGGACACGACGTCTGATCCGATGGCACTCGATCTCGACACCTATGTGAAGGGCGTACTCGACGGGAAGCGGGCGCTGGTGGCGCGTGCCATCACGCTCGTCGAGTCGACGAGGCCCCAGCACCGTGCCCTGGCGCAGGAGTTGCTCACCGAGCTGCTGCCGCACAGCGGGCGGGCCCGGCGGATCGGCATCAGCGGCGTGCCCGGTGTGGGCAAGTCGACCTTCATCGACGCGTTCGGCACGCTGCTCACCTCGCTCGGGTTCCGGGTCGCGGTGCTCGCCGTCGACCCGTCCTCCAGCCGGACGGGCGGGTCGATCCTGGGCGACAAGACCCGGATGGAGCGCCTGGCCGTCGACCCGGCGGCGTTCGTACGCCCCTCCCCCACCGCGGGCACGCTCGGCGGGGTCGCCAAGGCGACCCGCGAGTCGATCGTGGTGATGGAGGCGGCCGGTTACGACGTGGTCCTGGTGGAGACGGTCGGCGTCGGTCAGTCCGAGACCGCGGTCGCGAACATGGTCGACTCCTTCCTGCTCCTGACCCTCGCCCGTACGGGGGACCAGTTGCAGGGCATCAAGAAGGGCGTCCTGGAACTGGCGGACGTCATCGCCGTCAACAAGGCGGACGGGCCGCACGAACGTGACGCCCGCGCCGCGGCACGCGAACTGGCGGGCGCCCTGCGCCTGATGCACCCGATGGACGCCGCTTGGACGCCACCCGTGCTGAGTTGCAGCGCGCGCGAGTCAACGGGCCTCGACACGGTCTGGGAACGCCTCGAACAGCACCGCACGCTCCTCGACTCCACCGGCCGCCTCGCCGCCAAGCGCCGCGACCAGCAGGTGGACTGGACGTGGACGATGGTCCGCGACGAACTCCTCGGCCGTCTGCACGCCGACCCGGCCGTACGCGCCCTCGCCCCTGGCCTCGAACAGCAGGTGCGGGAAGGGGAGTTGACGGCCACGCTTGCCGCAGAGCGCATCCTGGGGGTGTTCGGCGCCGAGGGTCGCTGAACCGCGCTTGAAGACGCGGGGAAAGATCCACAGTGCACCTCGTGTGCGAGGGGCGCACCGGGGGAAGGAGTGAGCCCTGTACGCGCCCCCGCGTGCCCGGGGAAAATGCGCCATGTCGACGGTCATGTGGCTGGGGTATCGCGTACCCGGCCGCCAGTTTCCCAGAAAGCAGGTCGGCTGCCGTGCTGTTGCGTCTGCCCACGTCCGTTTCCGAAGCACAGGAGTGCATGGCTGAGGGGGCGGTGCCGATAGGCGGCGCGACGCTCGTGTGGGCCAACTGGCAGCGGGACGGCTTCCCCGAGCACGCCATGTCGCTGCGTGAGCTGCCGGAAGCCAATGCGATCGGGCGGGAGGCGCTGGGCGCGGCCGTGGTGCTGAACCGGATCGACGACCGCGTACCGCAGGCCCTGCGACTGGCGGCCGCCACCGTGGGAACCGGAGCCGTGCGCCGTACGGCCACCGTCGGTGGAAACATCGTCGGCAGCACGCTGCGCGACCTGCTGCCCGCGGCACTCGTCCTGGACGCCCGTGCCGTGGTCCTGGAACCTGACAGCTTCTACGAGACCGACCTGGCCGAGGTTCTGGCCAAGAGCCCCCTGCTGCTCAGCCTCCGCTGGCGCGCACCCATCGCGAGTGGATTCCGCAAGCTGGCGGGCGAAGCGGGTGATCCGCCGCCACTCGTCGCCGCCGCTCTGCACGCCGCCGACGGCGGAGGAACCCGCCTTCGCGTCGCCGTCCGCGACGGCTACGAGGTGCTCAGCGAGAGCACCGAGTGCACCGCCGACTCCGAACAGGCCCTCGACGACCTGCGCCGTACGGCCATCGGCGCACTTCACTCCACGGTTTGGGAAGTGGTCCGCCAGCAGGTCACCGACCTCGTGCCCCGCCCCGCCGACGGTTGAGAACTCCTGGCGGCTCACTTGACGCCCCATGGAACGAGCGTCAAGTGAGCGTCAGCCCACCGGGATCAGGCCACGAAGATCAGGCCACCGGGACGGGGACCGGGTACGTCGGGTACTCCACCCCGGAGACATGCTGGACGACGCGGATGACCTGGCAGGAGTAGCCGAACTCGTTGTCGTACCAGAGGTAGAGGATCGCGTTGTCGCCGTCGACCTTGGTGGCGCCGGCGTCGACGATCGAGGCGTGGCGCGAGCCGATGAAGTCGCTGGAGACCGCGTCGGGGGCGGTGGTGAAGTCGATCTGACGCTTGAGCGGCGAGTTCAGCGACACGTCGCGGAGGTGGTCGAGGACCTCTTCGCGGGTGGTCTCGCGGCCGAGCCGCAGGCTGAGGATCGCGATCGAGACGTCCGGCACCGGGACGCGGATCGAGCTGCCGCTGATCGGCGCCTTGAGGTCGGGCAGCGCCTTGGCGACGGCGGAGGCGGCTCCGGTCTCGGTCATGACCATGTTGAGCGGCGCCGAACGGCCGCGACGGTCCGCGCTGTGGTAATTGTCCAGCAGGTTCTGGTCGTTGGTGAACGAGTGGACGGTCTCCACGTGGCCGCGCAGCACGCCGTACTCGTCCGCCATCGCCTTCAGCGGCGGGACGATCGCGTTGGTGGTGCAGGACGCGCAGGACAGGATCTGCTCGTCCGGCTTGATCGTGTCGTGGTTGACGCCGTGCACGATGTTGGGGACGTCGCCCTTGCCGGGCGCGGTCAGGACGACCTTGTCGATGCCGGGGCGCAGGTGCTGCGAAAGGCCCTCGCGGTCGCGCCACTTGCCGGTGTTGTCGATGAGGATGGCGTCCTTGATGCCGTACGCCGTGTAGTCGATCTCCGACGGGTCGTTCGCGTAGATGACCTGGATCTCGTTGCCGTTGGCGGTGATCGTGTTCGTCGCTTCGTCGACGGTGATCGTGCCCTGGAACTGGCCGTGGATGGAGTCGCGGCGCAGCAGCGAGGCGCGCTTGACGATGTCCTGGTCGCCGCCCTGGCGTACGACGATGGCGCGCAGGCGCAGGCCATTGCCGGAGCCGGACTTCTCGATCAGCAGGCGGGCGACGAGGCGGCCGATGCGGCCGAAGCCGTAGAGGACGACATCGCGACCGTCGCCGCGCTCGATCTTGTTGGCACCTGTGGCGCCGGCGACGGCCTCGGTGGTGAACTCCTCCACGGACAGACCGCGGCCATCGGCTCGGTACGTCGCGGCCAGCATGCCGATGTCGATCTGGGACGGGCCGAGGTCCAGCGTGGTGAGAGCTTCCAGGAACGGCAGCGTCTCCGTGACCGAGAGTTCTTCCCCGGCTATCTGGCGGGCGAATCGGTGAGTCTTGAGAATGCTCACCACCGACTTGTTCACCAAGGAGCGGCTGTGAAGCAGGACGGTGACGTCACGCTCCCTGTGCAGCTTCCCGATGATCGGGATCATCGACTCCGCGATCTCCTCACGGTTCTTCCAGTTGGTGAACGAGTCCTCGTTGACAGTCACAGATTTATCTTTCGAGCTAGGCGGCGCTCACATGCTAACTCCTCGCCACTTTGATCATGTAAGCGGATCGTCTACCGCCCAAGTCCGGCCTTGTCGCAGGCGGGCCGGAGCTGCCCGGTGCAGATCTGGTCGATGGTGTAGACGCCGTCCTTGACGAGTGTCTGCTTGATGTTGCCGACCGTCACCGCTCTCGGAGTGAGCAGGACGGACGGGATGTGCCGGGTGGTGGGGCTGTCGGTCGTCGTCGTGGCGATGTCACGGAGACCCTCGCCGCGCCCCAGGGCGACGGCCATGGAGGCGACCGCGGCGGCTTCCGTCCTGAACGGTTTGTAGACCGTCATGTACTGCTCGCCCTTGATGATGCGCCGCACGGCGTCGAGGTCGGCGTCCTGGCCGGTGACGGGAGGGAGCTTGCCGACACGGGCGCTCTTGAGAGCGGAGATGACGCCTGCGGCTATCCCGTCATTGGCCGCCAGGACACCGCCGATCCGGTCCGGGCCGAGGGCCGCGACGGCGGCGGCCATGCTGGCGTGGGCGTTCTGCGTGCTCCAGCCCACGATGTCGTACGACCGGGCGATGTTCACCTTGCCTGTGATGACGGACAGCGCGCCCCTCCTGAACCACGCGGCGTTGGCACTGGTCGGATCGCCGTTCATCATGACGATGTTCCCGCCGCTCGCCTTGTCGCCCATGCCCTTCAGAAGCGCCTCGCCCTGGAGCCTGCCGACCTGCGCGCCGTCGAAACTGACATAACCCGCGATCGGGCCTTCGGCGAGCCGGTCGTAGGCGACGACCGGGACACCCGCGTTGTGTGCCTCCTGGACCGAGGAGCGGAGCGCCCGGGTGTCGGCGGCGTCGAGGATCAGAACCCTGACCCCCTTGGTGATCATGGACATCATCTGTTGCCGCTGCATCGTCGCGTCGTCCTCGGCGTTGGCGTACTCCAGGGCGCAGTGGGGGCACAGCTCCTTCAGCCGCTTCTCGATCAGCGGCTTGTCGGAACGCTCGAAGCGGGGAACCGCTCGGCTCGGGAGCAGCAGGCCGACGGTGAAGCTGTCCGCGGCCGCCCGGTTCTCCCTTTCGCAGGAGGTCAGGGACATCGTCAGGAGCCCCGCGACGAGCGCCGCGACGACATGGCACGTACGGGGCCTCATCGCAGACCCCCCTGCTCCGTTCGGGGCCCCGAGTCCGCAAGAGCCGGCTCGCGCCGCGGCACGACGATCTCGCTCCACACCTGTTTGCCGCCGGCCACCGGCACCGAGCCGAAGGACTCCGACATGGCTTCGACCAGAAGCAGACCGCGGCCGCCGGTCGACTCCCAGTCCACGATCACCGGCTTGGCGGGCGCACGCGGCGAGGAGTCGCTCACGCTGACTCGCACCCGGTCCCCGCGGAGCATCAGGTCGAGGCGGACCGGGCCCTGGGTGTGCACCAGGGCGTTGGTGACAAGTTCGGACACGACCAGCAGCACCGCATCGCCCACTTCTTCGACGTTCCACCGCCGCAGAGTGCGCGCGGTGAAACGGCGGGCGTGCATGACGGCGTCGGGCAGCCGCCACACCACCCAGCCGACCCGTATCGGCCGGGTCTTCATGCCGTCGTAGCGCATCAGCAACAGCGCCACGTCGTCCTCGCGACGGCCGATGTCGCCGAGCAGCCCGTCGGCCATCTGCTCCGGATCCGCCGGATCGCCCGCGGCGAGCGCGGTGCGCGTCCGGTGCATGCCCTCGTCCAGAGGCAGGTCGTGGGCCTCGACCAGGCCGTCGGTCACCAGGGCGAGCACCGATCCGGGGGCCAGTGCGACCGCGGTCATGGGGAACTCCGCGTCCAGGGAAACGCCCAGCGGGAGCCCACCCTCGACCTGCACCTCCTCGGTGCTGCCGTCGGGGTGGCGTATCAACGGTGACAGGTGCCCGGCCCGGACGAACAGGATGTTGCCCTCATCCATGTCCAGTTCGGCATAGCAGCAGGTGGCGAACAGATCGGTCTCCATACCGACGAGGAGGCGGTTGGCGTGCGAGACGACCACGTCGGGCGGGTGCCCCTCCACCGCGTACGCCCTGACCGCGGTACGCATCTGCCCCATGATCGTCGCGGCTCCGGCACTGTGTCCTTGCACGTCACCGATGACCAGCCCCACCCGATCCTCGGAGAGGGCTATGACGTCGTACCAGTCACCGCCCACCTGCAACCCCCGCCTGGCGGGCAGATAGCGGGCGACGGCGGTTCCCCCGGGCAGCTCGGGGAGGCGCCGGGGCAGCAGACTGCGCTGCAGCATCGTCGCGAGCTCCTCCTCGGCGTCGTGCGCGTGCGCCCGCTTGAGGGCCTGCCCGACCAGCGCCGCGGTGGCGGTCAGCAGGGACCGCTCCTCGGGGACGAACTCGTGCGGCTGATCCCATCCGACCAGGCATACGCCGGCGATCCGGCCCTTGGCGGGGAGCGGCAGGACGGCCAGACCTCCGGTGCCGATGCCCGCGAGTCCGGGTTCGAAGGCTGAGCCGGCGGGCCACAGGTCCATGCGTCCGTCCTGCAGCGCCATCTGAAGGGTGGGCAGGGCCCTGACCGGCGCGTTGGGCCACTCCGAACGCCACTCCGAACGCCATGTCTCCGGCCAGGCGGCGGGCTGCGGCGGGTCGAGCACGGTGACCATGAGCCGGTCGTCCTGCAACTCGGCGAGCGCCACCCGGTCGGCGCCCAGCGGCTCACGCAGCGCGGTGACCACAACTCGGCCGACGTCAGGGACTGTTGCGGCATCGTCGAGTACGGCGGTCAGCCACTGGATCCTGGAAACGTCGTCGGCGCCCCGGCGCAGGACCGAGGTCGCCGTCACCATGCCCAGCACCTGCTCGGGCCGGTCGTCGGTGCTCACCACCACCCGGCAACTCAGGCTCAGCCAGCGCATTTCGCCGGTGGGGCGGCGGACTCGGAACTCCAGCTCCCGCCGGCCGAACGCCTGAGTGGACGGATCCAGGATCGACATCAGCGCGGGCATGTCCTCCGGGAGGGCGTGCGCGAGCAGGGTGTCCGCCTTGCCGTCGAAGTGATCCGGCGTGATGCCGACCAGCTTGAGCAGCGTCTCGTCCGCCTCGATCAGGCCGGTGTCCGGCACCAGGGCGAAGGAGCCGACGCGCAGACTCCGCAGGGCGGGACTCAGCAGCGACGACGGCGTGGGCCGGCTGGCCCCGGCCTGGAGCATGTCGGCGACCGCGTTGGCGTACCGCTCGAGGAAGCGCCGTTGCTCGGCCTCGAAGCCGTCCGCCGAAGCGCCCACGACGACGAGGCAGCCCAGCCGCCTGCCCTCCGTCCCGAGTGGCAGCGCACCGAGCGACGCCTCCGGTCGCGGTGGCGTGGGCCCGCCCTCCGAGTAGGAGGCAAGCGCCGCGGGGTTCAGCCACAGTGGCCGGTGGATGCGGAAGGCGTGCGCCGCGGGTGAGCGACCGGACAGGGGCAGACACACCGGCAGCCCGCACTCGGAAGTGGCACATCCGGCCGCTTCCACCAACCGAAGCGCTTCCTCCCCGGCACCGGGCACATAGACCGCCGCCAGCGCCGCTCCGGCGAACGTCAGGGCCCGATCACTCGCGGCGGTGTCTGGCACCGGAGGCGATGAGCCGGTGTCGGCGGCGTGGGCCTCGGATACCCGCGGCTCCGAGACCCCGGCCGGGGCACGGCCGTCATGAGGCATGTCCGCAACCTTCCTCCCGTCCATGCCGCAGGTGCCAACAGGTTGAGATCGGGGCATCCACTTACCAGAGTCGCATATATGCAGTAACTGGACAGATCTACTTTATTGCTGATGAAACACCCGTATGCGGGATTGCATGCACATGCAATCATCCGCGGGAGGGCGGCCCGCCACGGGAGCCGAACCCCGGCGGCCGGAGCCGCTGCGTTCGCAGATCACCGCGGCCGGTGCCACACTGACGACGTGGTCGTCTTGCCACGTCCACGCGATACGTTCCAGGCGGACAACGGGCGTCGGCATCGTGGCCGGCTGTCGGCTGCTGGACCTCTTGCCGACAGCATGCGTGGCATGGTGAGGAGGCCGGGTGTCGCCATGCTCTACGAGGGAGCCGCCGATGCCGGGCTGGTCGGGCCGAGTCCCCACCTCGCCGGGACGGGCGAGGCCGTACCGCGACCGGCGGGGCCACAGCTGCCCTTGAGGGCGCGGACTTGCGTTCGCCCGGATCTCCATGCCGACATCGCCGCCCGGCTCAACCTCGACACGGCCCGTGCCATCGCGCCGCGTCACACGTGTCCCCTACGGCCCGTCCGGCCGCACACGCCCCTCGACGCCCACCCTGCACGCGAGCCGTTTCCCCACGCGCGGCACCGCGCACCGCGCCGGCCAGGCGCGACGGGAGAGGCTGGTAGGGAGGTCTCTCACATGAAGGCCTGTATCCGGGACGCGGCCATCGCCATGACCGCGGTCTCGACGGCCATTGCCCTCGCGGCCTGCGGGTCGGGCGCCGGGAACGTCTCCCCCGGGGGAGACGCGCCGCAGATCGGGGTGCTGCTGCCGGACTCCACCACAGCTCGTTGGGAGACACAGGACAGGCCCTTGCTCGAGAAGAAGATCAAGGAACTGTGCGCCGACTGCACCGTCGAGCACGTCAACGCCAGGAACGATGTCGCCACCCAGCAGGCACAGATGGACTCGATGATCACCAAAGGGGTCGATGCCATCGTGCTCGTGGCCGTGGACGCCAAATCGCTCGGCCCTGAGGTCAAGAAGGCGCACGAAGCGAATATCCCGGTCATCGCCTACGACCGCCTCGCCGAGGGCCCGATCTCGGGTTATGTCTCCTTCGACGGCGAGGAAGTCGGCAGGCTCCAGGGCAGAGCACTGCTGAAGGCCATGGGCGACGAGGTGCCCGGCGCCCAGATCGTCATGATGAACGGCGATCCCAGCGACCCCAACGCGGTGTCGTTCAAGAAGGGCGCACTGTCCGTACTCAACGGGAAGGTGAAGATCGGCAAGGCGTACGACACACTCCAGTGGAGGACGGAGGCTGCGCACGTGAACATGTCCGGCGCCATCGCCGCCCTCGGCCCCGACAACATCGACGGGGTCTACGCCGCCAACGACGGCCTTGCCGCCGGCAGCATCTCCGCCCTCAAATCGAACAAGGTCGACCCGCTGCCCCCGGTCACCGGCCAGGACGCCGAACTCGGAGCCGTGCGGCGCATTGTCGGCGGCTCTCAGTACATGACCGTCTACAAACCCTTCGGACCCGAGGCTTCCGCCGGCGGCGCCATGGCCGTGGCCGCGGCCCGCGGTGAAAGCCTCGACCGGGTCGCCACGAGCAACGTGAGGACCCCCAGTGTGAAGGCGGTTCCGGCCGTCCTGCTCACCCCGGTGTCCGTGACCGTCGGCAATATCAAGGACACCTTGGTGCGGGACGGCGCGTACACGATCCAGCAGATCTGCACCCCCCAGCTCAGGGCCGCCTGCGACAAGGCCGGGCTGACCTGACAGTGAGGTTGCGACCAGGTCGGTGCCCCGGGAAGGAGATGGTTTCCGTGCCGGCTCCCCCCTTGCTGGCGCTGCATGGCGTGTGCAAGCGCTACGGCGTCGTCGAGGTCCTCGCGGACATCGAGCTGGAGGTTCACGCCGGGCAAGTTGTCGCTCTTCTGGGCGACAACGGTGCCGGCAAATCCACCCTGGTCAAAGTGATCTCCGGCGTCGCCCCCGCGGACAAGGGCGTCATCGAGTGGGAGGGCCGGACGGTCCATATCAGGCGCCCCCACGACGCCCGGGATCTCGGCATCGCCACCGTCTTCCAGGACCTCGCGCTGTGCGGGAACCTCGATGTGGTCGGCAATCTGTTTCTCGGACGGGAGATCCGCAGCTTCGGGTTCCTCGACGAGATGGAGATGGAGCGCCGCACCAGACACCTGTTGGAACGCCTGACCAGGGGTGTCCCCGATCTGCGCGGCCCCGTCGTCTCGCTGTCCAGCGGCCAGCGGCAGACCGTCGCCATCGCTCGCTCGCTCCTCGGCGACCCGCGGATCCTCCTCCTGGACGAACCGACCGCAGCGCTGGGAATCGAGCAGACCACCGAGGTCCTGGACATCGTCGACCAGCTGCGTGACCGCGGTATGGGAGTACTGCTCATCAGCCACAACATGGGCGACGTGAAAGCCCTCGCGGACCGGGCCGCCGTGCTACGGCTCGGTCGTAACAACGGCTTCTTCGACGTGAACACCACGTCTCACGAACAGATCATCTCCTCCATCACCGGCGCGTCGGAGAATGCGCCCCGCCGGGTGGCCCACCAGGAGGCGGGGTGGTGAAAGAGATGCGCAACAGGGCGGACAGCACGCGGGCCGAACCCGCCGCACCCACCGCCGAGGCCCGTCAGCCGCACCGCGCGCGGGCCGTCGCCCATGCCGTGGAGGGCTGGGTAGCCGTCTTCCGGCGCAAGCTGCGCGCCGGTGAAGTGGGCTCGCTCCCCGTCGTCCTCGTCCTCGCCGCGGTCTGGATCACCTTCGAGGCCCTCAACGAAAACTTCCTCTCACCCCGGAACCTGTCCAATCTCAGCGTGGACATCGTGGGCACGGGTCTGATCGCGGTCGGCATCGTCTTCGTGCTGCTGATCGGTGAGCTCGATCTGTCGGTCGGCTCGATCAGCGGCCTGGCGGCGGTTGTCTTCGCCGTTCTGAACGTGAACAACGGCGTGCCGGAATGGCTTGCCCTGATCCTCGCGGTGCTCGCGGGTACCGCGGCGGGGACCGTCCAGGGCTTCTCCTTCGCCAAGACCCGGGTACCGGCGTTCGTCGTCACACTCGCGGGGCTGCTCACCTGGAACGGCGTCATGCTCTCCATCCTCGGGAACAGCGGCACCGTCAACCTCGACGAGGACGGGCTCGTCGCCAAGCTGACCAGCTATTACTTCACCAACGACGGCGCCGCCTACGGACTCGCGGCGGTCAGCACGGGCATGGTGTTCCTCGTGTCCTACCTGGGCAGGCGGCGCCGCACGGTCGCCGGCATGCCGCACCGCTCGCTCGGGGGAATCGCGGTGCGCACGGGAGCGGTCGCGGTGATCGCGTTCGCCTCCGCGTATGTGCTCAACCAGTTCCAGGGCCTGCCACTCGCCCTCCTGATCTTCCTCGTGGTGGTGGCCGGCCTCGACGTCGTTCTCCGCCGCACGCACTACGGGCGGTACGTCTACGCACTCGGCGGCGGTGTCGAAGCAGCCCGTCGAGCCAGTGTCAGTGTGACGCGGGTGCAGACCGCGGTGCTCGCGGTCTCGGGGACCATGGCCGCGGTCGGCGGCCTGTTCCTGGCCTCGCGCATCACCTCGGTGAGCCAGAGTTCAGGCTCGGGCGTCCTGCTGCTCAATGTCATCGCGGCAGCCGTGATCGGTGGCACCAGTCTGTTCGGAGGACGCGGTACGACCTGGTCCGCCGTGCTCGGCATCCTGGTCATCCAGTCGATCGCCTCAGGCATGGCGATCACGGACACTCCCGCCGCCCTCCAGTTCGTGATCACGGGCGGGGTGCTCTTCGCCGCGGTGGTCATCGACTCGCTGTCACGACGCTCGCAGGAGGCACACGGGCGGGCTTGACGTGAGTGTTCGATCAGATCTGGGACCAACGGTTTTGCTGCAGCTTCGCCTTGAAAGTCAGCACCGAACCAGCGTGGTGGTCTCAGGGCTTCCGGTCCTGGCTGAGCTGGCGCTGAAGGCTGGGTGTGAGGTGCTCCGCCATGGCTTCTGCGGCGCGGTCGGGCTTGCGGCGCAGTACCGCGCGTACGACACGTTCATGTTCCGTGAGCGTTGGGTCGTCGGCGCTCCTGACGCTTCTCAATCGAAAGACATGCAGATGGGAGTGGAGCCGTTCCACCGCATCGGCGAGCAGCGGACGCTGCGAGGCCACCGCGATCGCGTCGTGAAACCGCTGGTCGAGAGCAGCGAAGTCGCGGTAATCCGCGTACCGCCCCGTCGGTCCCGGATGAGTCTGCATCTCCTCCACAAGCCGCTCGATGACGTCGAGTTGCTCCTCGGTGGCGTTGACGGCGGCGAGCGCCGCCGCTCTCGGTTCCAGGAGTAGCCGCATTTCGAAGAGCTCCTCGAGGCCCTCGTGGGTCAGCAACTCGGTCGCACGGTGACCGGAGAGTGATCTCTTCACCACAAGTCCGTCGGACTCCAGCCTGGCCGGCGCCTCACGGACGGGCGTGGGCGAGACACCGAGGGCACGCGACAGCGCTTCGATCCCCACGCGTGCGCCAGGAGCGATCTCATGGTCCATGACCATGGCCTTGATCTGCTCGTAGACGCTGTCCGAAAGGACCTGGCGACCAGGACCGGCGGATTGGCTTCTTCCTTCGGACTCCTGGGCCCTGGCAGAGGAACTGTCATGTGCGGCAGGCGGGGTCGATCAAGTCCGTGATCACGCCGTGCGGGGGCTCACACAAATCTCCCGGGTGATTGCAACAAGATCACCACGGCGGGCACGGTGCACCTGTCGGCCAGCACCCCTACTCTTCGATGCGTTCCTCGGTGACCCTCACCCCGCGTCGTCGCGAAGCGCCCTGGTGATCTCGCTCAGTGCACTGGTCATCCGTGCGTAGTCGTCGGCCGCCAGTGGCTTGACGAAGTACTCCTCGACCATCCGGGCGTGGACGGCCGCCGCACGCAGGAACGTCGTGCGTCCCTCGGTGGTCGGTTCCACCAGGGCCACCCTCCGGTCCCCGGGTGACGGGACGCGGCGGACCAGGCGGGCCCCCTCCATACGGTCGATCAGCCGAGTGGTGCCACTGCTGGTCAGGGTGAGGTCGTCGGCCAGCTGCCGCTGGGAGATCTCCTCGCCGGGGTGGCGCCAGAGCCGTATCAGCACCTCAAGCATGGTGTGACTGACCCCGCACTCCCGCCGTAGCGCGCTGTCGATCCGCTGTTCCAGGCGGGTGGCGGACTTGATCAGCAGGCCGAAATCCCGCACGAGCCGGCTGTTGGCGGCGAGGGCGGCTTCGTGATCGTCGCGGTGCTGGGGCGTGGCGTTCATCGCCGCCGAGCTTACTGCTTCCTCGACTACTGCTTCCTCAACTACTGCTTTCTCAATTACTGAGCAAGCAATTGCTGACTAGTCAATGAAATCCTACAGTGGGCGCATACGCACGAGCGAGAGGAAGATCAGTGGATCTGCAGCACTGGCTCGGCCGAGCCACTCACGCGATACAGGACTGGGCCGACACCTTCAGCCCCTACCAGCCGCACCCGTCCCTCCGGGTGGACGACGACCGCTTCGCGGCGGCGTTCGAGGAGTTCACCGGGCGGCTGAACGACAACTACCCGTTCTTCCACCCCCACTTCGCGGGCCAGATGCTCAAGCCCCCACACCCAGCGGCCGTGGTCGGCTACCTCACCGCCATGCTGATCAACCCCAACAACCACGCCCTGGACGGCGGCCCCGCCACCGCGGCGATGGAACGTGAGGCGGTCGCGCAGCTCGCCGCGATGTTCGGCTACGACACCCACCTCGGCCACCTCACCACCAGCGGCACCATCGCCAACCTCGAAGCCCTCTTCGTCGCCCGCGAACTCCACCCCGGCCGGGGCGTCGCCCACAGCGCCGACGCCCACTACACCCACGGCCGCATGTGCCACGTCCTGGACATGACGAGCCACCCCATCCGCACCGACAGCCAGGGCCGCATGGACCTCGACGCGCTGGAGGACCTCCTGTGCACCGGGGACGTGGGCACCGTCGTCCTCACCACCGGCACCACCGGACTGGGCGCCGTCGACCCCGTCCACGAGGTCCTGCCCCTCGCCGAACGCTACGGTGTCCGCATCCACGTCGACGCCGCGTACGGTGGCTTCTTCACCCTCCTCGCCGGCGGCGACGGCCCCGAGTCGCTGCCACCCGAGCCCTGGCGGGCCATGGCGCAGGCCGACTCGATCGTCGTCGACCCGCACAAGCACGGACTCCAGCCCTACGGCTGCGGCGCCGTCCTCTTCCGCGACCCCGAGGTGGGCCGCTTCTACCTCCACGACTCGCCCTACACCTACTTCACCTCGACCGAGCTCCACCTCGGCGAGATCAGTCTGGAATGCTCCCGCGCCGGCGCCGCCGCGGCCGCCCTGTGGCTCACCTTCCAGCTCCTGCCGCCCACCCGCGACGGGCTCGGCCAGGTCCTGGCCGCCGGCCGGCGAGCGGCGCTGAAGTGGGCGGAAATGATCGAGGCATCCGACTTCCTGGAGCTCTACCAGCAACCCCAGCTGGACATCGTCACCTACTTCCCCGCCGTCGCCCCGGCGACCCTCACCGGCATCGACGCGGCATCCGCCCGCATCCTCGCGGACGGCATGGCGAACCCTGACCCCATCTTCCTGAGCACCCTCAAGGCCGACCGCGAGGCGTTCACCGCCCGCCACTCCAAGATCACTGCGGACGCCGACGGCGCCCGGATCCTCCGCAGCGTCCTCATGAAGCCGGAGTCCGAACACCACGTCGAGCACCTGCACCACCGGATCGAACAGCTGGCCCAGACCGGCTGACCTCGGCAGATCAAACAAACCCGGACAGTGAACGGAGCACCCTCGCGAAGATCCTCCTCATCGGCGCAACCGGCGTGATCGGACCGCCGCCGACGGCACCAGCTTCATCAGCGCCGAGGACTACGCCGTGGCCCTCGTGGACGAGCGGCTGGTGCTGCTCGGTCTCACCGAGGAGGGCGAGGCGCTGATGCGGCGGTTGTCCCCGGAGTCAATCACGAGGATCGACCGCCGCCTCCGCGGTGCACCCGGCACGCCTGCCTATATCAACAGGTGCGCCTAATCGAGCCCCTCGTCGCGTGTGGGATCGATCTGATGGACGGCCCCCCCCCCCAGGCGGGAGGCGGACAGATCAGGTCCTCGAGCTCCGCGCGGGCCGGAGCCGCGTACACAGGCACGTCCGCACTGCCACTGCCGGGCTGCGCGATGTCACCAAGGTAGTACTTCCAGCTGTAGGGCGAGTTGGCAGCACAAGGCCCCAGACTTGCCACAGACCTTCAGGCTCGTCGCACTCGGCAGCGTCGTCTGCTTCTTCCCCGCCTCGCTCACTCGGCGGTATCCACGGCCCGAGATCGCCTACTGGCCGGTCCGCGACCTGGAACCGGCCACCGTGGCCGTGGCGTGGCCACAGGGCTCCCGCTCAACAGCCGTCGCCGCGTTCGTACGTGCGGCCACCAAAGTCGCGGCGGCTGCCCAACCCCAGCAGCAGAAAACACCACAGACGGCAGCTTCCTGACACCTTCGCGGGCCGCTCGTACGAGGGCGTCGAAGAGGAGGACGCCTCCGTCTCCTCAAAGGGGCAGGTTCAAGTCCAGTGCCCTACGGGCCGCTTCGAGGCCAAAGCGTCCCGAGGCCGCCGCGGGGACCCCGACACCGCCGCCATGGTGGGCGCACGCACTCAAATGTCCCCGTCGAACGCCAGGATGTGGCGCCGATGTCCTCCCCCGCGACCGCTCCGCCAGCCCCCACCAGCCTCCCCCGCATCGTCGCCGCCAGCCTCATCGGCACCACCATCGAGTGGTACGACAACTCATCCGACCAGAGCTACAACCTGCGGTTTTGCCTCATCGACGCCATGGTGGTCAGCGCCGAACCAGCACGGGTAGGAAACCGTGCTGACTGACGAATGGGGAGCCAGTCCGTCCGCCCTCCAAGACGCAAGCATGCGACGCCTCCCGCAGTACTGCACCGCCCCGCGCGGCTCGAGGAAGGATCCGCCGGGGCAGCTATTCCTTGGCCGCCGCCTGCTTCGGACCAACCAGCGGATTCGGATACGGCACCCGCCCGGTGAACGTCGCCTCCCGTACGCCGTCCTTGGGAAACACCCGTCGGGCCTCAGAAAGCAGAGTTGGCGAACCAGTTGGCCAGCAGGTGATCGTCCCCGTCGTGGGTGAGATCCTCTGCTTCGTAGGGCAGGCGGCCGTAAACGAGCAGGAGCAGGTCGGCCGCGGTTCCCCGGACGGTCGCATCAGCGGTGTCCGCGGCTGCGTGGGCCGTATCGAGTCCGAAGCCGTCCGGCCGCAGGCGAACGAGCCAGGCATCGTCTCCGTCGGTCGTGCGGAAGAGGATGGTCTTGTCGGGGCCGCGCAGGTTGGTCACCTTGGGAGCGAAGAAGGCGGCGAAGGGCAGGTTGACGAGGAACTCGTCGATCCCGTCGACAGCGACCGGGCGGTCGATGGCGGGCCGCAGGCCGAGTGCGACCTCGGCGTCGGCCCGGTGCAGCACGGTCTCGAAGAGCATGCGGCGTACCCAGAAGCGGGCGTGCTGGTCGGCGCCCCAGGCCCACATCGGCAGGTTCGGGTCGGTGGCTGCGAACGCGTCCGCGGCCACGGTCGCGCTCTCGGCCAGCCAGTCGGCGTATCCGTCCTCCCGCTCCGGGAGCTTCAGGTCCACGTCCCGCTTGCGCGGGGGTTCCTGGATGCGCGCCCGCAGCAGGGCCGAGAACCAGCGCTGGACGCTTCCTGCGTGCCTGACCAGGTCGGCGAGCGTCCAGCCGGGGCAGCTGGGCACCGCGGTAGCCAGGTCGGCATCCTTGACCGCTGCAACGAAGCGGGCGGTCTCCGCCACGACCGCCGCGCGGTGATCGACCGGTGTGGCGACGGATGCGTGGTCAGTGTGGTCGGACGTGTTCATCGTGCCATGCCTTTCGGAGAAGCTGAGGTTCAGCCGGACGGCTGATGAGGGCAGCTCGAGAAGGGCTCGTGATCATACTCAGGACGGGCGTACGAGGTGCATGCGCCGACTTGATTCCGACGAGGGCAACGGTGACCACCAGGTTTCATGCCACTCCGGCGATCCCGAAGCTCATCGTGAACCGGCTCCCTCGGGCAGTTGGGCATTCCGTCCGTAAGCGGGACAGGTGACGGACAACGCCCCCACGGCCCGGTACGGCTGCCGCCCCGCCCGCATTCAGCCTGGCGACTACGAACTCCCTGCCCGGATCCCTCTCACCCAGGCCGGCCGGATCAAGCCGGAAGCTGTGGTCTCCCACCGCTTCCCCTCTCCGAAGGCCCGGCAGCGTACGAACTGTTCAACAGCCGCGCCGCCGGGCCGCAAGATCCTTCTCGACCACACCCGTTGATCCACCGCCATCGGCCGATCTCCGCCCGGCACATCAACTCCGAAACGTGACCCACAGCAGGCTTACAGACATCCCAACCAGTCGGTATGGTGCGCCGCTGAACCATTCTCCCCGTATTCACCTGCACGGATCCGAGCCGTAGTGGAAGGCCAGGCGATGACATACGCCGACGAGAACCGGTACCCACCATCAGCACCTAAGGGATGGCCACTGCCGCACCCCGAGCCCCATGGGGACCCCCCTCGACACGAGACGTGCGTGCAGAACCCGTGGCCGGAGTCGTACGGGTACGACGCCCCGCGATACGACTCGTACGGGCGACAAGCCCGTTGGGACAACTCCTACGCGCACGAAACTCATCGACACGATGCCGACCTCGCAGCCCTCCGCTCGGCCTACCGCCTGCTCCGCCGAATTTCCACGCTCGCCGCGCTCGGCTCCTTCGTGGTGTATGTCGTGCTGTCGTGCTATGCGCCCGGCCTGATGGGATCCAGGATCACCGGAGAGCTGAGCCTGGGCATGACCCTGGGCGTCCTCCAACTCGTCGTCACCTTCGGGGCGGTCTTCTGGTACGGACGCAGCGCACAACGCTCGGTAGATCCGCTGGCCCGCGCCGTCAGGGAACGGGCGGTCTCCACCGGCCGGAACGCGGGGGTGGCGAGATGAACGACTTCAACTCCGGGACGCAGGCCACCGTCCTGGTTCTGTTCACCACGCTGGTCACCGTCACGCTGCTGATGTGCGTGATGGCGGGACCGGACCGCGACGACCTGACGAACTTCTACACCGGCTACCTCTCGCTCACCCCGCTCAAGAACGGCCTGGCGATCGCGGGCGACTACATCTCGGCGGCCACGGTGCTGAGCACCACGGGCATCATCGCGCTCGCCGGATACGACGGCTATGTCCTCGCAGTCAGCACCGCCCTGTCCCTGGTGCTGCTGATGTTCCTGCTGGCCGAACCCCTGCGCAACGCCGGCAGGTTCACCATGGGCGACGTCCTGGCCCGCAACATGCCTGGGCGGGCCGTGCGTATCGCCGCCTGCGTGGTAACGCTTTCGGCGACCCTGCCCTTCCTGGTCGTCCAGCTCTCCGGGGCCGGGTCGCTGCTCACCTTCATCCTGAACATCCCGCACGTGCCGGGCGCCAGGACGGCGTGCATCGTCATCGTCGGCAGCCTGATGATCATTTATGCGGCGATCGGCGGCATGAGGGGCACCGCGCTCATCCAAATGATCAAGATCGTGCTCCTGCTCGGCACCAGCGCCGTCGTTGCCGCTCTCGTACTCAGCCGATTCGACTGGAGCCCCGGCGACGTCCTCAGGGCCGCCCAGCACGGCAGCGGCGCTGGCCCCGCCTTCCTCCAGCAGGGCCTTCAGTTGGGTACCTCCGCCGTTGACCGGCTGGACTTCGCGGGTCTCCAGATCACCGTGGTCCTCGGTGTCGCCTGCCTGCCCCACATCACGATGCGTCTGTACTCCGCGCAGGACGTGCCGGCCGTGCGTCGCTCCATGTCGTGGGCAGTCGGCACGGTCACCACCTTCTGCCTGCTCGTGATCGTCATGGGCACGGGTGCGGCGGCCCTGGTGGGATCGCGGTACATCACGGCGGCCGACCCGCACGGCCGAACGTCGATGCTCATGCTGTCGCAGGTGCTCGGCGGAGCCCCCGACTCCGCAGGCGCGACGATCCTCTACTCGGCCGTGGCGGGCATGGTGTTCATCACTCTGCTGTCCTCCGTCGCGGGGATGACCCTGGCCGCGGCCTCGTCACTTGCCCATGACCTGTTCGCCCACGCGGCGCGGCGGGGACAGGCCGAGCCGCGCACCGAGATGACGGTGGCGGCGTGGACGAGCGTGGCCGTGGGAATCGTCGCCATCGGGCTCGCCACCCTGCTGCAGAACTGGGACGTCGGCGTGTTGACCACGCTGGCCATCTGCATCGGGGCATCCGCGGTGGCACCCGCGCTCACCTACTCCCTGTTCTGGCGCGGGTTCACGCGCACCGGCCTGCTCGCCACCCTCTACGGCGGCGCGGCCTGCGCGACGCTGCTCATGGTCTTCTCCAAGGCCGTTTCGGGCACGCCCGCCGCCGTCTTCCCGGACGCCGACTTCCACCTGTTCCCCATGCAGTCCACCGGACTGGTCTCCATCCCGTTCGGCTACCTGGCGGGCTGGCTGGGCAGCTGTCTGGACCACCGACGCCGCACCGCCGACAGCCGCGAGCACCGACGCCTGTACGAGGAGAGCGAGGCACGGCTGCTCGCCGCAGCCGAATGACCACGGCGGCGTGGGCGGGCCGACTCCAGGCGGCCTCCCGCGCCGGCCGCTGCCCGAGACGGTCAGACGAGGGTGCCGGTCAGTGGTTGTTCGGTCCACACGGTCTTGCCCTCGCGGGTGTAGCGGGTACCCCAGCGTTCGGTCATCTGGGCCACCAGGAACAGACCGCGTCCGCCCTCGTCGGTCGTACGGGCCCGGCGCAGGTGTGGTGAGGTGTGGCTGGTGTCGCTGACCTCGCACACCAGACGCCGTTCACGGATCAGCCGTAGGGTCGCAGGACCGCCGGCGTAGCGGTAGACGTTGGTGACCAGTTCGCTGGCGATCAACTCGGTGGTGAACGCCAAGTGCTCCAGACCCCACTCGGTCAGCTTCGCCGTGGTCAGTTCCCGGGCCCGGGCAGCGCTGGTCGCCTCCGGCGGCAGACGCCAGGAGGCGACGTCGTCCGGTGGCAGCGTGCGGGTGCGGGCGATCAGCAGAGCGACGTCGTCGCTGGGACGCGATGGCACGAGCGCGTCGAGCACCGCTTGACATGTCTGTTCCAGCGCGTCGGCCGGGCGGGTGAGCGCTGCGCACAGCTTGGTCAGGCCGACGTCGGCATCGAAGTGGCGTTCGCCAATGACTCCGTTGGTGTACAGGCACAGCAGGCTTCCCTCGGCCAGTTCGATCTCCCTGGCCTCGAACGGCAGGCCGCCCAGACCGAGCGGCGGGCCGGCGGGCAGGTCGAGCAGTTCCACATGTCCATCCGGAGCGGTCACCACCGGCGGCAGGTGTCCGGCGCGCGCCAGCGAGCAACGCCGGGAGACCGGGTCGTACACGGCGTACAGGCAGGTGGCGCCGACAACCTGCTCGTCCACGGGCCGTTCGCCGGCTGCTTCCTGCTCGGCCGCCAGCAGGAGGACCAGGTCGTCCAGGCGGGAGAGGACCTCGTCCGGTTCCAGGTCGAGGCTGGCGAGCGTATGCACGGCGGTGCGGAGCCGGCCCATGGTGGCGGCAGCATGAATGCCGCGTCCCACCACGTCGCCGACGACGAGGGCGACCCGGGCCCCGGACAGGGCAATGACATCGAACCAGTCGCCGCCCAGGCCCGGGGCCGCGCTGGCCGGCAGGTAGCGCAGGGCCACCTCGACGGCCGACTGGTCCGGAACCGCCCGGGGCAGAAGACTGCTCTGCAAGGTGAATGCGGTCTGCTGCTGCTGGGTGTAGCGCCGGGCGTTGTCAATGGCGACGGCGGCGCGCGAGGCGAGTTCCTGAGCGAGGGTGAGATCGTCCACCTCAAAGGAATCGGGGCGGCGCGAACGCCACAGGGTCATCACGCCCAGCACCAGGCCACGCGCGGCCAGAGGCACCACGATCAGCGAGTGGACGCCCAGGTCCGGAGCCTGGGCCCCCAGGCGGCCTTCCGTCGAGAACCGGTCGGGCGGGAGAACCGCTTCCAGGACGGGCCGCCCTTCGGCCAGGCATCTGGCCTGGGGTGTGTCGGACCCGAACTCCACCGGCTCGCCCTGGGGGTGGGGTGGGCTGGGTTGCTGGGCACCGACGCCGCAGGCTCCCACTCGTACCACCGGCCCTGCCAGGGCCGGTGCCAGTTCCTCACCCCGCGTCACCGACTGGAGCAGGTCCACTGACGCATGGTCGGCGAGGTGAGGCACCATCACCTCGGCGAGTTCCCGAGCGGTCTCTCCCACATCGAGGGTGGTTCCGATACGGCTGCCGGCCTGGTCGAGAAGCGCGAGCCGATGCTGGGCCCGATGGCGTTCGGTGATGTCTTCGATCATCTCGGCCACACCCAGGATGCGGCCGGAGGGGTCCTCCATCCGGAAGGAGGAGACCATCGCGACCCGCTCTCGTGCCGGATCCCGCTCCAGGCGAACGAACTGCTCCGAGTAGACCAACGGTCTTCCGGTCTCCATCACCTGACGCACACGGTCCACGGCCTTGCGTGCGTCGTCGGCGACGAGGAAACAGCCCGTGGGCAGCCCCCGGAAGTCTGCTGCCGGGACGCCGGTGACGCGTTCGATGGCCCGGTTGACCCGGAGAAGGCTCAGGTCGGGACCGTGGACGACCAGGCCGACCGGGGACCGGCGGTACAACCCGTCGAGAACCGCCCGGTCCCTTTGCCACTCCAGGACGTCAACCGCGGGCGCCCCGGCAAGAAACCACTCACGGACCCCGGCATCGCGTGAGAGGTCGTGGGCCCTGAGCCCCATCTCCACGAGCCGCCCGTCGCGGTGCCGCAGTGTGAGCACGCCGAACCATCCGCCGGCTCTCCTGCAGTTCGCCGCGGCCTCAGTGACAGCCGGCAGGTCGCGAGGATCGACAAGGACCTCGAATGCCCGGCGACCGATCACGGCTGTGTCCGGATAGCCGAGCAGTTCCTGCGCCCGACGGTTCCATCCGACCACGACTCCCCGGTCGTCGAGCACCGCCAAGGCGGCGAGGTGCAGGGCAAACGGATCGTCATGGCCTTCGCTGAGCTCGGTCATCCGCTTCTCCACCGCTGGACACCGCCTTGCACTCGGTCACCGATGTTCTGCCGCGGGTCCTGACCGCGACCGGTGACCGGTGCGACGGCGTCCGGGGCGTGGCTCGGCGTTCCCGCATGCGTGCTGGCCCTGCTGATGCCATGTAAGCCTATGGACCCGTGAGGCCGCGGCCTCGCCCGCCGCATGGCTCGGCGTGGCGAACACGGGAAGATCACGGCGCGCACGATGGCCCCTCATGACAAGTCTCCTCCACGAACAGGTCCTGCCGGGCCTCGCGGCGGTGTCTCCAGCTCGCGTGCCGCCAAGGCCCAGTTGAGCTCCACCGCGGTGTCCGGTGGGCCGCGGCTGGTGCCGGTCAGCTCCTCGAAACGGCGCAATCGGTAGCGGACGGTGTTGACATGGACGTGTGCACTGCGGGCGACTTCGCGGATGTGCCGCCCCCTGTCCAGGTGGCCCCGCACCGACTCCTCAATGAGCGCACCGAACTCCCCCTTGGCCTCCAGTGGGCGCAGACAGCGGTCGAGCAGCAACTCGGCGAGTTCCGGTTCGGCGACGACCGCCACCCGGGGACAGGTCGCTCAGGTCGTACACACCGCGCAGACCGTACGCACGGGCGGCTTCCAGCAGCCTGCCGGCGGCACGCAAGGAGCCGTGCGCCGCGGCCAGGTCCGTCGGCGGGCCGAGCCCCGCCGTCACCTCCAGGTCACGCGGCGATGCCTGAGCCCCGGCACACCGCAACCCACCCGGCTGGCCTCCTGACCGGCCGGAGCGTACTGGTCATCGGCTCGCGGGCACCCGCCCCAGCGAGGAACCGAAGGCCCCGGTGGGCGACGGACAGGCGGTGGCCGTGCTCGCCGCCCGCGAAAGAGCCTCCGTGGCCTGCGCCGACGTCTCCCCCTCCGCCGCGGCGGCCACCGCCGCCCTGGTCGGTGAGGAGGGCGCCCGTGGCCTCCCCGTGGTGGGTGACGCCACGGATCCCGGCCAATCCTCAGCCATGGTTGCCGAAGCCCTACGCGAACTCGGCGCGCTCGACGCGATGGTGGTCAACGCCGGCATCGGCCTCGGCGCGGGCCTGGCGGACACCTCACCGCAGCAGTGGGAACGCGTGCTCTCGCTCAATCTGAGCACCCCCTTCCTCGCCGCCAGGTACGGGTTGCCCGCGATCGCCGAGAGAGGACCGATCGTCTTCGTCGGTTCCGTGGCCGGGCTGCGCACGGCCACGGACTCGCCCGCCTACGACAGTTCCAAGGCAGGCTTGTTCGGTCTCACCCGTATTGCGCCATGGAGGGTGCGCCGCGCGGGATCCGCGCCAACCTGGTCGTCCCGGGCCTGATCGACACCCGGATGGGCCGTGAAGCCTCGGCCCGGCGGAGGTCGCGTTCCACCTCGCTCACCCGCATACCGCTCGTACGCCAGGGCCCCGCTTGGGACGTGGCCGGAGCCGTCGCCTTCCTGCTCTCCGATCGCGCCTCCTGCATCACCGGGCAGAGCCTGGTGGTGGACAGCGGGTTGAGCGCCGTCTCAGCGGGCGGGCGGGGCGGTCCCCAGGGGCCAGGGCATCGACCGAGACCGCCCCAGCCGGCTCACTTCGCCAGCGGGCCGAACTCCTTGCGGGTGTCTACCGGCTTGCCGAACAGCTGCCACCGCTCGCCCTTGAACCGCATCAGCTGCATCGTCTCGAGCGGGAAGGCGTCGCCGTGGCCCGTGGACATGGTGACCCCGGGCAGCAGCAGGCCCACCTTCACGTTCTTCAGGTTGCGCACCGCGTCCCGCAGTCCTTCCCTGGTCGGGCACTTCATCGAGTCCAGGGCCTTGTGGAGGCTGGAGGCGACGGCCCAGCCGTAGGCGTTGAACTGATTGGCCGGGTCGGCGTCGGCGGCGTACTTGTGCAGCGCGTCCTTGTACGTCTTCATCTCGGCGTCGTCGGCCCACTGCGGGTCGGCGGGGTCCTTGAAGTAGGTCGCCGAGACCACGCCCTGCACGTTCTTGAAGCCGACGGGCTGGAGTACGGCGGCCGACGAGGCCACGTTGTTCACGATGTGCAGCGGGTTCCACCTGGTGTTCTTGGCATCGGCGGCAAGGGCCTGGCTGCCGAACTTCGGCGTGGTGACATCGAGCAGTACATCCGCCTTGGACCGGGCGAGAGTTGTCATCTGCGCCGACACGGAGGGGTCCGTGACCTCGTAGCTCTCCTCGGCGACCACCTTGATGCCGCTGCCGGCGACGGCCTTCTTGAACCCGCCGAGCAGGTCCTTGCCGAAGTCGTCGTTCTGGTAGAGGACCGCGACCTTGGCCTTCGGTTTCTCGTCCTTGAGGTACTTGGCGTACACGCGTGCCTCGGCCACGTAGTTGGGCTGCCAACCGATGGTCCAGGGGTGCTTGTCGCCCGTGCCCCAGGCGGAGGCGCCCGTGGCGACGAAGGGCTGCGGCACCTTCTGCTTGTTGAGGTAGTCCCACACGGCTGCCGTGGACGGGGTGCCCAAGGTCTGGAACACCGCGAAGACCTTCTCCTGCTCGACGAGTCTGCGGGCCTCCTCGACCGCCTTGGGCGGCTGGTAGCCGTCGTCGCGGACGACGAACTCGACCTTGCGGCCCTCTATGCCGCCCTTGTCGTTGACGTACTTGAAGTAGGCGGCCACGCCCTTGCTGATCGTGCCGTACGCGGAGGCAGGTCCCGAGAGCGGATAAATCCCGCCCAGCTTGATGGTCTTGTCGGTGATGCCGGTGGTCTGCTGGCCCTTGCACGCGCCACCGGCGGCGGCGTCCTGGGCGTCCTGTCCTCGCTGGCTGCTGCAGGCGGTCGCGGTGAGCAGAGCGGCGGTCGCGGCCGCGGCCGCCCGCAGAGCGGTTGTCTTGCGCATGTGATTCATTCCTTTTCCGTGCGGGGCGGTGCGCCCACGGGTTCGGCGTCGACAACTGCGGGGTCCGCAGGAGTGAGGGTCGCGGAGGGGCCGGATTCGGCCGGGGACTTGGGTTCCGTATCGCGCGCGGATGCGGCCTCGGGGGCGGATTCGGCCGCGGGCGTCCGGTCGAGGGGGGCGGTGGTGCGGGGCAGGCGACTGGTGACTGCGCCCAGGACACGGCCCGGCAGACCGGCCAGTCCCGTCGGGGCCACGAACATCACTGTGATGATCAGCAGGCCGAACACCACGCCCGGTGCCGCCTCGCTGAGGTCCTGGGACACGCTCGGCACGTACATCACGAACGCCGCGCCCAGCAGGGGCCCGTACAGCGAGGCGAGCCCCCCGACCACCAGGCCGGCCAGCAGGGTGATGGACAGCACGAAGCTGAAGGAGTCGGGCGAGACGAAGCCGATCACCCAGGTGTACAGACATCCGGCGACACCCGCGAACATCGCGCTCCACGCGAAGGCGAGGGTCTTGTGCAGCGACAGCCGCACGCCCATGACCTCGGCGGCGCTCTCGTTGTCCCGTACGGCCAGCAGTGCCCGGCCGACCCGGGACCGCAGCAGGTTGCGGGCGAGCAGCAGGGCCGACGCGGTGACGGCGAGGACGACGAAGTACGTCCACTGGTCCTCGGCCAGCCCGCTCCACGCGGGCGGCTGCAGTTTGTCCACGGTCAGGCCCATGGAGCCGCCCGTCACCGGTTCGAGCCGCTTGAGCAGGGGCGGCAGGAACACCGCGAACGAGAGGGTGACCAGGGCCAGGTACAGCCCGCGCAGCCGCAACGCGGGCACTCCGAACCCCAGGCCCAGCAGGAAGGATCCGGCGGCCGCGGCCGGCAGAGTGGCCAGGTGGCCGGTGTCGTACCGGTCGAGCATGACCGCCGCCGTGTAGGCCCCCGCCGCGAAGAACGCGCCGTGCCCGAGCGAGATCTGGCCGCCGAAGCCGACCAGCAGGTTCAGGCCGGCCAGCGCCACGGCATACAGGAGCACCATGGTCAGCTGGAAGACCTGGAAGGGGGCGAAGTAGAACGGTGCGCCGACGGCGACCGCCGCCGCGACGAGCACGGTGAGCGTGGCCCGCAGCCACCGGACCCGGTCGGTGCCGAGTGCCGTTGTGATGGTGCTCATGCGCGCTCCACCGCCGCCCGTCCGAACAGGCCTTGGGGCCGCACCAGCAACACCGCCAGAATGATCACCAGGGGGACTCCCACCTTCAGATCGGCACCGATCACGTCCACGTACGCCCCGGTCAGCGTCTCGGCGACGCCCACGAACAGGCCGCCGACAACCGCACCGACCGGGCTGTCGAAGCCCCCGAGGGTCGCCGCGGCGAACGCGTAGATCAGCACCCCGCCCATCATGTTGGGCTCCAGGAACAGCACCGGGGCGACGAGCACACCCGACACCGCGCCGACCGTCGCGGCCAGCCCCCAGCCGAACATCAGCACTCGGCCCACCCGGATGCCGGACAGCCGGGCGGAGGCCGGGTTGCAGGCGACCGCCCGCATGACCAGACCGACAGCGGTGTGCTGGAACAGCAGGTACAGCAGGCCCATCACGAGGGCCACCACCCCGATGATCCCGAGCGTCGACCAGTCCACGCGCACCCCGGCCAGGTCGAGCCCGCCGTCGGGGAAGGGTTGCGGAAAGTCCTTCACGGTGAACGACCAGACCAGGCCGGCCAGCGCGTTGACGAAGATGAACAGGCCGACCGTGACGATGACCACCGTCAGCTCGGGCGCGCCCTGCACGGGGCGGATGACGATCCGCTCGACCACCATGCCGCCGGCGAAGGACACCACGAGGGTGACCGGCAGAGCCAGCCAGAACGGCATCCCGGACGCCACCAGCTGCCAGGCGACGTACGTCGACAGCATGGCCAACTCGCCCTGCGCGAAGTTGACGATCCCCGTGAACCGGTGAATCAGCACGAGGGCCAGCGCCAGGCTGGCGTATACCGCGCCGGAGCCCAGTCCTTCCACCAGCTGCTGGAGAAGATCGGTCACGGCGCTCACCCGGCCTTCCGGGAGCCGACGGAGACACCGAGGTACACCTCGGCGACCTGCGCGTCCTCGCGGATCTGTGCGGCCGGTCCGGACAGCACCAGGCGGCCGACCTCCAGTACGTGGGCCCGGTGCGCGATGTCCAGCGCGAGCTGGGCGTTCTGCTCGACTACGACCACAGTGGTGCGTTGCTCCTCGTTGACGGCACGGACGATCTCGAACAGTTCGCGGGTCACCAGCGGCGCAAGGCCCAGGGACGGCTCGTCCAGGAGCAGCAGCGAGGGCCGCAGCATCAGTGCCCTGCCGATGGCGAGCATCTGCTGCTCGCCGCCGCTGAGGCTGCCGGCGGCCTGTCGCCGCCGCTGGCGCAGCTTGGGGAAGTAGCCGTAGATCCGTTCCAGGTCGGCCACCACGGCCGCTCGCTCGGCGCGGCCCCGCCGGCGGGGGCCGGTGCGCAGATGGGCGCCGATGCGCAGGTTCTCCTCGACGGTCAGGTCGTTGAAGGTGCCCCGGCCCTCGGGCACATGCGCCACGCCGAGCCTGGCGGCCTGCTCGGGCGAGCGGCCCAGCAGTTCCGTGCCGTTCAACGTGACCGAGCCGCGGCCGCGGACCATGCCGCACAACGCCCGCAGCGTCGTGGTCTTGCCCGCGCCGTTGGGTCCGAGGATCGCGCACACCTCACCGCGTGCGGCGGAGAAGTCGAGGCCCTGCAGCACGCGGGCCTGGCCGTATCCGGCGTGCAGGTCGGAGACCTTCAGGAAGTCCGGCTCCGTACTCGCCGCGGCCTCGGTACGGTCGGTGGTGGGCTCGCTCATGCGGCCACCCCCAGGTACGCCTCGACGACCGCCGGGTCGCGCTGGATCTCCTCTGGCGAGCCCTCGGCGATCTTTCGGCCGAAGTCGAGGCAGACCACCTTGTCGCACAGGCCCATCACGAACCCCATGTGGTGTTCGACCACCACGAGCGTGAGATCGAACTCCTGGCGCACCGACCGGACCAGATCCGCGAATTGGCCGACCTCGCCGTGGCTGAGCCCGTTGACGGGTTCGTCGAGCAACAGCAGCCGGGGCCGTACCGCGAGCGCCCGGGCGAGTTCGACGCGTTTGAGTGTGCCGAACGGCAACCCGGAGGCGGGGTGGTCGGCGGCATCCGCCAGCCCGAGCCGCCGTAGCAAGTCGTCCGCCTGGTCACGTAGTTCCCTCTCCTCCCGCCGGACGCGGGGCAGCCGGAGCGCCGCGGCGAGATGTCCGGTGCGCCCCCGGCTGTGGGCGCCGACCATGACGTTCTCCCGGACCGTGAGCCGCGGGAACAGGCCCAGGTTCTGGAAGGTGCGGGCGATGCCGCGCCCGGCCACGGCGTGCGGAGGAAGGGCCAGCAGGTCCTCGTCCTCGAACCGCACGTCTCCCTCGTCAGGAGTGCAGCGCCGGGTGAGGCAGTTGAACAAAGTGGTCTTGCCGGCTCCGTTCGGCCCGATGAGCCCTACGGCGGTGCCCGGCTCGACGGTGAAAGCGACACCGTCCAGTGCCGTGATCCCGCCGAAGCGCACGGTGATGCCTTCGACCGCGAGCATGAATGACGCCCTTTCCGACGTGCTGGGGGGTGGGCGAGCGTCACAGTAGGTGGGGGTGTTCCAGGCGCACATTGGGCGTGAGCACCCAACTTCCCGGTCACCGAACTGTGCGCCGCGCACAAGTGCCGGGAGATGTCTCACTCAGAGCCTGTTGACGGAGCACGAGTCGGACGGCGACGATCGGCCCCATGCCTCGCGGCCCTGCACTGGGCACTCCCCGACTCTCCGAACCGCTCCGCCAGGAGCGGCGGCGGATCCTGCACGCCGTCCACGACCGGGTCGAGGAGGTGGCGGAGACCGCCGTCGCTGTGATGCGCGCGGAGATCCCGTCGTACGCGTTGCAGGACCGACGGTTCTTCGACGACGTACGGGACCAGGTGCTCGAGCACTACCGGATGCAGTTGGCTGCGCTGGCCGGCGACCAGGACATCGCCCCCGAGGACCTGGTCTTCAGCCGCGCGGCAGCACTGCGCAGAGCACGCGCGGGGTTCGCGCTGGAGGACTGGATCAGTGCCTTCCGGGTCGGCCGGCAGGTGCTGTGGGACGCGCTGCTGGACTGCGCGGGCGCGTCCGCCGAGGCCCAGCAGGCCGCGCTGTCCCTCGTCACCCCGCTGATGCGGTACGTCGACTACGCCAGCACCCATGCCGCGCAGGCATACGTCGAGTACCAGCAGCACGTGGTGGCGGACGCGGACCGGGAGCGCCGGGATCTCCTGGACCAGCTCCTGGCCGGCGTGGCGCCGACGCGCGGTCCGCTGTTCGCCGCGGCGCAGGCGTACGGCATCGGACCGCGCTCGCCGATGATGGCGGTCGTGGCGGTGTGCGTCGACGACACCCGCGCCGGGGACCCCACCTCGGCCGCGAACGGGTATGCCGCCAGCGCGTCGATCAGCGTCGCCGGGCCCTGGGCCGGCAGAACCCTGGTCGTCGTGCGCCACGGCGAGGTGGTGGCCGTGCCCGTGGTCCGGGGCGGCATGAACGCAGAGGACATATGCGCCCACTTCGAGGCCGTGCAGCAGCGGCTCGCGCGGGCCGGAACCATCCTCTCCATGGGGATCAGTACGGTCGCACAGGGCGCGTCGGAACTGCCGCGCGCCTACCAGGAGGCGCGAGCCGCCCTCGACCTGGTGCCGAGCGAGGGCGGGGTGGCGGCGCTGCCGCGGCTGTCCCCGTTCGACTATCTGGCGCTGCGCGCCGACGACGTCGCCCGCCAGCTGGTCGATCCCCGGGTGCGTGCGCTGCTGGACGAGGACCGCAGACGTGGCGACACGCTGGCCACCACGATACGGGCCTTCGCGGAGGCGGACCTCAACCTGCGGCTGGCCGCCGACCGCTTGCGTGTGCACCACAACACGGCGCACTACAGGTTGCGCCGGATCGAGGAACGCACCGGCCGCAATCCGCGCCGGATCGCCGACCTCCTGGAACTACTGGTCGCCCTCGCCATCCGCGACGGGGCCGGGGAAGGTGGGGATTATCAGTGAGCGGCATCGTGGAGTCTTCCGGGACCGAGGCGGCACGTCAGCTGCCGGGCGGGCAGGAAGGCATGGGCCCGGCGGAGGGAAACGTCGACCAGAACCGAACGGTTCGGCCCACGCTGCTGGACGCCGCGCTGGAGGTGTTCACCGAGCGCGGATACACCGACGCCGGTCTCACCGAGATCGCGGCGCGCTCCGGCATCCCAGTGGGCAGCCTCTTCCAGCACTACGGCGGAAAGCGAGGGCTTTACCTCGCCCTTTGGGAGGAGTTCCGGGAGGAGCAGCAGCGCCGCACCGCGGCCACGCTGACCGCCGAGCGCAGCCGTGGTGTGGCGGACCCCATCGCCCTCTTCGTGGCGGGAGCCAGGGCATACCTGGAGGGCGCCTGGGACAACCGGCGGCTCGGCAGACTCCTCGTGGAGGACGACGCCCCGGCCGGCTTCGACGCGCTGCGCCGCCAGTGGGACCGCGCATGGGTACGGCGCAACGCCCGGCTCCTGGAGGTGGACGAGCGGCGACGCGCCGGCCGGGTCCGGGTCAGCGTACTGACCACTGTCATCGGAGGCGCGGCGCGCGAGCTGGGCGACTGCGGGGACGAGACGGAGGCCCGGGAGATAGTGGACGAGGTGTGCGGCATCCTGATCCACCTGTCGGCACCGCCCGGCTGAAACGCCGGCGCAGGGCGAGGCGACAGGACCCGGCCACAGCCCGACGCGCTCGAGCCATCGCGGAAAGTGTTGGGTAAACGACATCCCACGAGTCAGCTCCAGGAAACGGGCATGCGCCTGGCGTGGTCACGATATCCGCAGCCCGGACGCGCAGGAAAGATGCAGCGCCAGGGTTGTCGAGCGGTCGCCGCCGGCAGGCTTCGTCCCCGGCCAGGCTGCCGGATCAGCGGTGGCCGGGGAACCGCAGGGCGTTCGCCCAGAGCCGGGTGACCGTGGACACGAGGTCCTCGAAGCCCACCGGCGCACCCTTCTCTCGCCGTTCGCCCAGCACGAAGGCGTTGTAGGCCATGACGCTGACCATGCCCGACAGTGCACGGGAGGCCATCATCGGATCGACCTCACTGTCTGCGACACCCCGCGCCTGCAGGTCGGCGATGCCGCGGGCATTGCGACGGATGAACGCGTCAGCGCGCCGGCTTCGGAACTCACGGAACTCCGGCTCCACTTGGGCAACCTGCTCGAGCAGGGCCATCAGCTTCGCATTCCGTTTGTATGCCTCGAGATACGCGCGATTACTCGCCTCGAGTACCGCATAGGGATCGTCGGCACCCTGCACCCGGCCCATGCCGGGGTGCATCATGTCCTCCTGCGCCTCCAGGAGGACGGCGGCAAGTACCTCTTCCTTGTTGGCGAAGTAGGTGTAAAAGGATCCCGCCGCGCACTGAGCCTCTCTGGTGATGTCGGTCAGGCGGGTGTCGAGGTAGCCGTCTCGTTCGAACACCTTCCGTGCGGCCTTCACCAAAGCGGCCCGTGTCCGCGCTCCGCGCTTCGTCGCCGGCGGCTCGCGAAGGTGCGAGTGGGGCGCCATAGGCGGTGCCTGCTCGCTGTCGATCTCCTCCGGCACGGTGGTGTCCATCCCGGAAACTGTACTTGAATCCGACGCCATAGTCACAAAGCTGCAGGGCGCCGTGAGCGGGTCATGGCGCGGATCTCACCTCGCCGATCAGTTGATTCGACCCCACCTCGACAGGGTCCCAACGCTGCGGCCGATCGGTCAGGGGTGATCCCGAAGCGTTCGGCGAGTTGGCGGCGGGTGTCGGCGGCGCTGGTGTGCAGTACGCCCCCGATACCGATCCGTGCCGCTCCGTCGAGGTTCTGCTGCAGATCGTCGATCATGACTGCCCCCTCGGGGCCGACGCCGAGGCGTTCGCATGCGATCGCGTAAATCCGCCGGGAGGGCTTGCGGATCCCGACCACCGCGGAGATGACGACCACATCGGCGACAGCGGCGAGATCGACGCCGTCGTAGGTTCCGGTGCCGAACGAATTGGACACGAGCGCAACGGGATGACCGGCGGCTCGAAGCTCACGGAGCAGTGCGAGCATGTCCTGGTCGATCGACATTCCCGCTTGTATCCGGGCCGTGAGCCCCTCGGCCGATACGTCCGCGCCATGCACCCGGAGGCGTTCGGCGAATCCTCGCTCGAAGGCTTCGGTGTCGATACGGCCGCACTCGTGGTCGGCCAGGAGAGTGCGTGCGCACTGGTCCCGGCCGAGGAGGTCCAGCGGCAGGCGCGGGTCGCCGCCCAGCGAGGCGCCGAAATCGGTGAAAGCCTGCAGCACACTTGAGGTGATAACACCGCCGAAGTCCACCAGGACCGCGGTTTGGGTATTTTCCACCACGTTCGACATGGTATCCATGCCTCTCTCTCACGGTCGGCTTACTGCCCGTATCCAGCAGGGACGCCGAGCTCAGGCGACCTCGAACAGTCCGGCTGCGCCCATTCCGCCGCCGACGCACATCGATATCACCACATATCGAACACCCCGGCGCTTACCCTCGATGAGGGCATGGCCCACCAGCCGGGCACCGGTCATTCCGTACGGATGACCGACCGAGATCGCGCCGCCATCGACGTTGAACCGCTCGGGGTCGATGTGCAGTTCATCCCGGCAGTACAGCGCCTGGGAAGCGAACGCCTCGTTGAGTTCCCACAGGCCGATGTCGTCAATGGCGAGGTTGTGCTGCTTCAGCAGTTTCGGGATGGCGAACACCGGGCCGATGCCCATCTCGTCCGGCCCGCAACCGACAACGGTCATGCCCCGGTAGACGCCCAGCGGTTGCAGTCCGCGGCGCTCGGCCTCCTTCGACTCCATCAACACCGACACCGAAGCCCCGTCCGACAACTGGGAGGAGTTGCCCGCCGTGACGCTGGAATGCGCGCTCACCTGACCGTCGGGCAGCACCGGCGCCAACCCCGCCAGGCCTTCGAGCGTCGTCGACGCGCGGTTGCCCTCGTCCCGGGTCAAAATGACCTCCTCGTCCCGCACCTCCCCGGACTGCTTGTCGAGAACCTTCTTGACGCTGGGAAGCGCGACGATCTCCCGGTCGAACCGGCCGGCCTCCTGCGCCGCCGCGGTGCGCTGCTGTGAAACCAGCGCGAATTCGTCCTGGCGTTCCCGGCTCACGCCATAACGTTCGGCGACGATCTCCGCCGTGTGCAGCATCGGCATGTAGATACTCGGCTTGTGCTCGACCAGCCAGGGGTCCGCCATGCGGTGGGTGTTCATGTGGCCGTTCTGCACCAAGGAGATCGACTCGACACCGCCACCGACGGCGACCTGCATGCCGTCCGTGACAATCTGCTTGGCGGCCGTCGCAATGGCCATCAGGCCCGACGAACACTGCCGGTCGATTGTCATCCCCGACACGGTGTCTGGAAGTCCGGCACGAAGAATGGCCTGACGCGCGACATTGCCACCGGAGGACCCCTGCTGCACGGCGCAGCCGAAGATCACATCCTCGACCTCACCTGCCTCGACCCCGGCGCGCTGTACCGCGTGCGAAAGGGCATGGGCGGCAAGTTCCTGCGCCTGGATGTCGTTGAACGCGCCGCGGTAGGCCTTTCCGATCGGCGTCCGTGCCGTCGAAACGATGACTGCTTCCCTCATATCGCCTCACTGCTTCCTGTTGGCCCGGTTCGTCCGGGAGCTTCGAGGTCGGGTATCCGAGCTCCGTGAGCCGGGATCGATGCCCGTGGGCGGTGCCGCACGCCAACTGAGAAGTCGGCCTCCCGATCGGTTATAGTTGAATCCGGCGTCATGTTCAACCAAGCCCTTGGACGATCAGGGGAGCGGGGCTGGTGTGGCAACGGCAGATCGAGGCTTTGGCCGCACTCGGCTGCCGGGTGGCTGCACCCGACCAGGGCGGGTACTCTCCGGGCGCCCGCCCCCAGCGGCCCGAGGACTATCGCATCGGCCTTCTCGTCGACGACGTGGTCGCGATCAGCGAGGAACTGGACTGGGCGGCGTTCGACCGGTCGGCCATGACTGCCTGCGAACACGCGCAGGGCCGCCCGCTGTTCGCCGCGCTGCCGCACTGCCCTGGCCGGAGGAACCGGTGCCGCAGCTGTGACACGCCCAGACGCTGCTCCGGGAGTTCCCTGGAGACGGCCATGTCGCGTGCCTGCTGAGTCTCCTCGACGGCGGCTCCCTCAGCCCGGAAGGCGTACTCCTGCGCCGGCACATCGAGAACCGCATCGACCGCCTGGCCCTTCGCGCTTACGCCGCCCTGGGTGACGCCGACTGTGAGCGTCTCGCCGAACTCGTGAGCCCCTTCGGCCGGCGCCGTCGTCAAAGCCGGCCTTCTCAGTCTCGGCTGACCGGGCGTCCCATGGATCACGTTGCGCAGGGCAGTCATAGGCGTCGGCCGCACACTTCACGTCAGAAGTATGTAGTCCCACCACATGTGCGCCTGACCTTGGCCTTCCTACCGTGTGCCACACGTACCCGTCCCCACCGCACACGAGGAAGTGGCGCACATGGCCTCCGCAGCAACCGCTCCACCAACGCCCGCCAGTCTCCGGCGCATCGTCGCCGCCAGCCTCATCGGCACCACCATCGAGTGGTACGACTTCTTCCTCTACGGCTCGGCCGCCGCCCTCGTCTTCAACAAGCTGTTCTTCCCGGACTCCGACCCGCTCGTCGGCACGCTGCTGTCGTTCCTGACCTACGCGGTCGGGTTCGCTGCCCGGCCGCTCGGCGCGCTCGTGTTCGGGCACTACGGCGACCGGCTCGGCCGCAAGAAGCTGCTGGTGCTGAGCCTGCTGCTGATGGGCGGGGCGACGTTCGCCATCGGTCTGCTGCCCACGCACGCGACCGTCGGCGCCGCCGCCCCCGTGCTGCTCACCACGCTGCGTCTGGTGCAGGGTTTCGCCCTGGGCGGCGAGTGGGGCGGCGCCGTCCTGCTGGTGTCCGAGCACGGGGACGCCAAGCGGCGCGGGTTCTGGGCCTCGTGGCCGCAGACCGGGGCGCCCGCGGGGCAGCTCCTGGCCACCGGTGTGCTCTCACTGCTGACCGCAACGCTGTCGGACGACGCCTTCGGCTCCTGGGGCTGGCGCATCCCGTTCCTGCTCTCCGGCGTCCTGGTGGCCGTCGGTTTGTGGATACGTCTGTCTGTCGATGAATCGCCGGTCTTCAAGCAGGCGTTGGCGCAGGCCGAGGCCCGTAAGGGGGCGCGGGCCGAAGAGCCCGAGAAGCTGCCGCTGGTCTCCGTACTGCGCGACCACTGGCGCGACGTGCTGGTCGCGATGGGCGCCCGGATGGCGGAGAACATCAGCTACTACGTGATCACCGCCTTCATCCTCGTGTACGCCACCACGTCGGCCGGGGTCTCCAAGCAGACGGCGCTCAACGCGGTACTCATCGCGTCCGCCGTGCACTTCGCCGTCATTCCGGCGTGGGGCGCGCTCTCGGACCGGATCGGCCGCCGGCCCGTCTATCTGCTGGGCGCCGCCGGAGTCGGCCTGTGGATGTTCCCCTTCTTCTCCCTCATCGACACCGGGGGCTTCGGGAACCTGGTCCTCGCCGTCACCGTCGGCCTGGTGCTGCACGGCGCCATGTACGCGCCCCAGGCCGCCTTCTTCTCCGAGATGTTCGCGACCCGGATGCGTTATTCGGGTGCCTCGATCGGCGCCCAGTTCGCCTCGGTCGCGGCGGGCGCGCCCGCACCGCTCATCGCGACCGCCCTGCTGTCCGACTACGGCAGCTCCACACCGATCTCCCTGTATGTGATCGCGGCGGCCGTCGTCACGCTCATCGCGGTGGGAGCCGCCAAGGAGACACGGCACCGCGACCTGGCCGAGGTCGACGCCCCGACCGAAGATCGGCCCGCGGCGACCCCGACGGCGGACGCCCGCACCGCTTGAACCCCCGCCCCCACGTCCGCACCGCCCCCGTACGCGGCTGACGTGTACGGGGGTTGGAGCTCCTGCCACTGGAGTGCGTTCAAGAGTGGTCTGGTGAGCAGGAGTGAGTGCCGGTGGTCTCTGTCGTGTTGCGTCTTGCGTGGTGTGGCCGTGGCGTCTTTTTCTGGGGAACTGACGTTCTTGTGTCGAATGCGTGACCTTCTCGGGTGGTGCTCGTTGGATGCGGTGACGGGATCTTCGGGTGGCGTCGGGGCGGGGGTGACGGGGTGGGTGGGCTGAGGGTTGTGGCGGAGTCGTTCGTCGCGTCCGGTCCGGGTGGTGCGGCCATCCGTACCCGTCTCAAGCATCTGACGCCCGTGGACGAGAAGCTGCTGCGTCTGGTAGGCGCGCATCTGGGGGCGCTGGCTTCGAAGGATCTCAAGGCGCGGTGCCGGGAAGGTCTGGAGCACTCCAGTGGCGCGTGGGCGGTGCGCAAGCGGGAGCTGACGCCGCTGTCGTCGTCGCGGTGGGCCGGGGCGATCACGAAGGCGTCGCACGATCAGTGGGCACTGGCCCGGCGTAGCCAGTTGACGCACATCCAGTCCCTGGAAGCGGGCGTCCGCACCCTCACGCACCGGCTGTCCCTGCCGATCGGGCAGAAGGGAACCAAGCAGGCTCCGGGCGGTTACCGGTCGCGGCGGGAGTGGCATGCGAAGTCGCGGCGGCTGCGGGTGCTTGAGGACCGGCTGGCCGCCGCGCGGGCCGACCACGAGGCGGGGCTCGTGCACGTCGTGCGTGGCGGCAAGCGGCTGGCCCGTGCCCGCCACCACCTGGAATCCGCCGGGCTCACCGAGTCCGCATGGCGCGGGCACTGGGAGGCCGAGCGCTGGTTCTGCCAGGCGGACGGAGAGTCCGGCAAACGCTACGGCAACGAGACGATCCGCATCAGCCCCGACGGCGAGGTCAGCGTCAAACTCCCCGCACCCCTCACGCAGCTGGCCAACGCCCCGCGCGGACGATACGTCCTGGCCTGCCGGGTCACGTTCGCGCACCGGGGCACCGAGTGGGCTGACCGCGTCGCGGCCGACCGGGCCGTCGCCTACCGCATCCACCTGGATGCGGACCGCAACCGCTGGTATGTGACCGCCTCCTGGCAGATCCCGCCCACCCCCACCATCCCGCTCGAGGCCGCGCTCGCCCGAGGCGTGATCGGCGTCGACATGAACGCCGATCACCTTGCCGCCTGGCGTCTGGATGTCCACGGCAACCCGACCGGCAGCCCGCGCCGCTTCTTCTACGACCTGTCCGGAACCCGCGATCACCGCGACGCACAGATCCGCCACGCCCTCACCCGCCTCCTGCACTGGGCGAAGACCTGTGGCGTGGGAGCCATCGCCGTCGAGGACCTGGACTTCGGCGCGGACAAGACCCGCGAGAAACACGGCCGTCGGAAGCGGTTTCGGCAGCTGATCTCCGGCATGCCCACGGGCAAGCTCCGCGCCCGTCTCACCTCGATGGCCGACCAGACCGGTATCACGGTCATCGCCGTGGACCCGGCCTACACCAGTCGCTGGGGCGCCCAGCACTGGCAGAAACCCCTCACCAGCATCACCCGCAGGACCACCCGCCACGACGCAGCCGCCGTGGCGATCGGAAGGCGCGCCCAGGGACACCCGATCCGGCGACGGACGGCACCGCCCCCTGCTCACCGGAGCGATGAGCAGGGGCATCGGACCGTCCAGGCCCGACCGGGCATCCCCGGGCGTGAGGGAACCCGCCCCCGCATCCCCGGACCACGGACACGATCCGTGCACGCCGGACGCGGAGCGAACGCGGGCAACCAGAACACCCAACACCGTTCGGGGCGTTCGACTGAGCATGGGTCCTGGCAACAGGACTCACTCCCGCTCAGTCTTTAGGAACGGTCAGTGCGGAGCTGCCGACGACAACCGGTGCAGTCGCAGGGCGAGTTGGATCTCCAGCACGCGGGCCGGGCTCTGCCAGTCGTCCCCGAGCAGCCGCCCCACCCGCTCCAGCCGCTGGGCGACCGTGTTCACATGCACATGCAGGTCGTCCTTCGTGCGCGCCGGACTCATGCCGCACGCGAAGTACGCTTCGAGGGTGCGCAGCAGATCGGTGCCCCGTCGCTCGTCGTACGTCACCACCCGGCCGATGGTGCGGTCGACGAAGCCGGAGATGTCCCGGTCGCCGGCGAGCAGGAGCCCCAGAAACCCGAAGTCCTCGGCGGCGGCGCCGTCTCCGGCCCGGCCGAGCAGACGCAGGGCTTCCAGGCAGCGCTGCCCCTCCGCGTACGCCGCGACCACGGCGTCCGGGCGGGCGGCGAGCTGCTCGACGGGCGCGGAGGCGCCGACGGTTACCCCCTCACGCACGGCGGTGCCGAGGTCCCTGGCCGTACGGCGGGCCAGGGTCGTCGCGGTGTCGCCGGGGCCCAGGGGGAGCAGCAGGACGGTGCCGCCCTCGCGGGCCGCGGCCAGCCCGTGCCGGGTGGCGGCGAGATGGGAGGCGGCGGACCACAGACGTCTGCGGGCGGCGGCCTCCTGGTCGGCATCGGCGGCTGTGGCGTCGAGCCGGGCGGCCAGCACCACATGGGGGCCGTCGAGATCGGCGTGCAGGCGGGCGGCCCGCTCGCGCAGCAGACGCGGATCGCGGTCGCGGGCGTCCAGCAGGTCGTCCAACAGCTCGCCGCGGACGCGCTGTTCGGCCTCGGAGGCGGAGCGTCTGGCGAGCAGGAGCAGTGACGTGACCATCGCGGCGCGCTCCAGGGTGCGCTGGTCGACGGGGTCGAGGCCCGGATGCCCGCGCAGCATCAGTGTGCCGAGCAGTTCGCCGCCGGCCGCCACGGCGGCGACCCAGTCGTCCCCGTGCCGCACGGCGTGGCCCTCGGCGCGGGATGCCTCCAGAGCGGCGGTCGGTGCGTCGCCCGGCTCGGCGAACTCGACGGTGCCGTCGAGGACTTCGGACACGGCGGCGGCCACGTCGTGGACCCCGCCGCCGCGCAGCACGAGTTCGGCGAGCCGGTCGTGGACGTCCGACGCGCGCTCGATCACTGAGCTGCGGTCCCGGATGATCTCGTTGGCGCGGCCCAGACGGTCGAGGGCGGAACGGGTCTCCGTGAGCCAGTTCGCCGTGTCGATGGCCGCCGCTGCCAGGGCCGCGAACGAGCCGAGGAGGGCGATCTGCTCCCGCTCGAAGACCCGCGCGCGCCGGTCCGCCGCGAACAGCACCCCGATGACCTGCGGCCCGATCATCAACGGCACGCCGAGAATCGCGACGAGCCCTTCGTCCCGTACGCCCGCGTCGATGGCCCCGGTGTGCTGGAAACGCTCGTCCTTGAAGTAGTCGTCGGTGACATACGGTCGGGCGGTCTGCGCGACGAGTCCGCCCAGCCCCTCCCCCATGCCGAGCCGCAGCTGCTGGAAACGTGCGGCCACCGAACCCTCGGTGACCCTCATATAGGTGTCGCCCCTGGCCGCGTCGTTCAGGCTCAGATACGCGACGTCCGTGCCCAGCAGTGACCGGGCCCGCTGCACGATCGCCCGCAGTACGGCATCGAGGTCGCGCAGGCCCGCCAGGTCGTGCGCGGTCTCGAACAGCGCGGAGAGCTCGGCCTCACGGCGGCGCCGGCCCTCTATCTCCGAGCGCACCCGCAGGGCCAGCAGCTTGGCCTGTTCGAGCGCGGCGATGCGCTCGGGCGGACGGCCCTCGGCGCGGGCGAGCAGCACCGGCTGCTCGTACGCGTCGGCGGACGCGCCTCTGGCCAGGAGTTCCAGAAACGGCGCCTCGGCGCTGTCGACGGTGCGCTCGGCGGACTGCACGTGATCGCGGGACATGCTCACAGGATTACGCATCGGCGGCCCGGCACCAGAGCCCCTGTGGACAACTCATGTCGTGCTCCTGACCGGCTCCGGCTCAGTGCGCGGTCCAGCCGCCGTCCAGCGCCAGCGACGTACCGGTGATGAAGGCCGCCTGCGGACCGCACAGATAGGCCACCGCCTCCGCGACCTCCGCCGGCTCGATGAGCCGCTTGACCGCGCTGTCCTGCAGCAGCACCTCGGCCAGTACACGCTCCACCGGAATCCCGTGCGCCTGCGCCTGGTCGGCGAGCTGCTTCTCGACCAGTGGGGTGCGCACATAGGCGGGGTTCACACAGTTCGAGGTGACTCCATGGGGTGCGCCTTCCAGGGCGGCGGTTTTCGAGAGCCCCTCAAGACCATGTTTTGCGGCCACATACGCCGACTTGAACGCCGAGGCGCGCAGCCCATGGACCGACGACACATTGACGATACGGCCCCAGCCCTGCCCGTACATATGGGGCAGCGCTCCGCGGATGAGCCGGAACGGTGCCTCCAGCATCACGGTCAGCACGGTGTGGAAGACGTCGGGCGGGAACTCCTCGATGGGGCGCACCAGTTGCAGCCCGGCGTTGTTCACGAGGACATCGGTGCCCGCGGCGGCCTGTTCCGCCGCGTCGAGGTCGGTGAGGTCGAGGACATGCGGCTCGACGGTGCCCGCGAGGCCATGGGCCGGTTCGGCCAGCGCGTCCAGGCCTGCGGCGTCCCGGTCGACCGCTCTCACCTTGGCTCCGGCGGCGGCGAGCCGTAGCGCGCACGCGCGGCCGATGCCGCCCGCGGCGCCGGTGACGAGGGCGGTTCGGCCGCCGAGGTCGAGTGCGGAGGCGTGGGGGCCCGAGAGGGCGCTGGGCGCGGTCATGTCTCGACCCTAGGCAGCGCCCTCGCCCCGGCCGATATGGTCACCACACACACTTCAGCCTCAGGTCATAGGGTCGAACCATGTGGGTGCGTCGGTCAGTGCCTGCTTGATCCGGAAGAGTGCGTGCTCGTTGAGCTCCGGCAGGGCGTCCACGTCGAACCAGCCGACTTCCAGCGACTCGTCGTCGTTGACACGGGCTTCGCCGCCGACGGCCCGGCAACGGATCGTGATGTCCATGAACTGACAGATGTCGCCGTTCTCGTACGTGATCTGCTTCAGGGCCTGCACGAGGACGACGCGCTCGGGAACACACCGTACGGCCGTCTCCTCGTACACCTCGCGGACGGCGCAGGCCGCGGGCTGCTCTCCTGGGTCCGGCATTCCGGCGATGACCGCCCACTTGCCGGTGTCGGCCCTGCGCCCGAGGAGCACCCTGCCCTCGTCGTCGAAGACGAGGGCGGTGACGCCGGGCAGCCAGAGCAGCTGCTGCCCGGCGGTGGCACGGATCGTGCGGATGAAATCAGGAGTAGCCATGCACCGACCCTAATGGGCCGGTGCCATGAGCCAGTTGTGCTCCGGGACCCGGTCCTCAGACGCCGGTGCTCCGCCGTCCGCGGACCGCCGTCGCCACGCCCCAGCCGAGCCCGCCCGCCGCGACGAGCACCAGGAGCATCTCGGGGAGGATCCCGAGCTTCGTGGCCGGGGTCTCGGAGGAGCGCAGCGGCACCTTCTGGACCAGCGAGTCGGCCACGAACATCCCGGTCTTCTGGGTGATCTTCCCGTCCGGCATGATCACGGCGCTGACGCCGCTCGTCACCGGCACCGTGACGGTGCGGCTGTGTTCCACGGCGCGGACGCGGGACATGGCGAGCTGCTGGTAGGTCATCTCGCTGCGGTCGAAGGTCGCGTTGTTGCTGGGCACCGAGATCAGCTGGGCGCCGTCGGTGACCTCGGAGCGCACCGCCCAGTCGAAGGCGGCCTCGTAGCAGGTGACCAGGCCGACCTTGGTGCCGTCCATCGTGAACACGCCCGGCTTGGTGCCCCGGCTGAAGTCCTGACGGACCATGGTGGTCCAGTTCTTGTTGATCGCCCCGAGCAGCGACCGCATCGGGAGGTATTCGCCGAAGGGCTGAACCTGCCGCTTGTCGTACGTGTCGACGGCGCCCTTCTCCGGATCCCACAGGATCTGCTCGTTGTAGAGCTTGCCGTCCCGCTCCACGACGCCGCCCACCGAGATGGGGGCGCCGATCGCCTTGGCCGCCCGGTCGATCACGGCGCGCGCGTCGGAGTTGGCGAACGGGTCGATGTCGGAGGAGTTCTCCGGCCACAGCACGAAGTCGGGCTGTGCGACCTTGCCCGCCTTGACCTTGGCGGCCAGCCGCTCGGTCTCTCGCGCGTGGTAGTCGAGGACCGCGCGCCGCTGGGCGTTGAACTCGAGCCCCGCACGCGGCACGTTGCCCTGGATGACCGCGACGGTCGCCGTCCCGTTCTCGGCCTTGTCGCTCACCAGCGTCCGTGCGGCGAGCGCCCCGGCCACGGGGACGGCGACGCTGAGCAGCGCCACCGCGGCGGCGCCTCGCTGGACGGCACGGGTGCGGCGGCCTTCGACGGCCAGGCGCACGATCTCGTAGAGACCGAAGCCGCTGAGCGCGACCGCGAAGCCGAGCACCGGGGTGCCGCCCGCCGCGGCGAGCGGCAGGAACACTCCGTCGGCCTGCCCGAAGGCGATCTTTCCCCAGGGGAAGCCGCCGAACGGCGCACGCGCGCGTGCCGCCTCGCCCGCGATCCACACCGCGGCCGCCCACACCGGCCACGCGGGCAGCCGGGAGACGACCGTGATGCCCGCGCCGACGAGCGCGATGTACACCGCCTCCACCGCCGCAAGGGCCAGCCACGGACCGGGGCCGACCTCGACACCGGTCCACACGAGCAGCGGCAGCAGGAACCCGAGGCCGAACAGATAGCCGAGCCCGAGACCCGCCTTCCAGGTGCGGCCGCGCAGGGTCCAGGCGAAGACCGCGAAGGCCGGCAGGGCGAGCCACCACAGGGTCCGTGGAGGAAAACTGACGTACAGCAGCACTCCGGAGAGCGTCGCGGCGGCGGCCGGAACGAGACGCCGCACCAGTCCGGCACCGCGCGAGGCGGGTGCGGCCTGGGGTTCGAGCTGTTCCGGCTCGTCTACGGTGGTTGCGGTGGCGGTCACTCGGGGAGTGTACGGCGCGTGACCTGGGCGCCGACAGCACGGTCTCGTCGGCCCCGGTGGGAAAGCGGCTGTCCGGCAGGACGCTCCGCACGCGTCTGCAACAACGTTCCTGCGCAACTTGTCCACAAACCGGCGCATCACCCGTTACGGTGTGCCCGAGCCTCTGACCTGCGGCCGGATGCGGCCACGGCGGCCGGGGCTCAGCATAGTCGGGGGGCGACGGGGTGGGGTCCACGGGGATCACATCCGCGGCCGATTCAGCGGCCGCGGGAGAAAGACGCAATGCTTCGGACGCCACGGGCGTGATCGTGCTCGCGGCATGCGCCGTCTGGTCGCTGATCACAGCGGCCGCGCACGACGGCAGGCCCGAGGGCGTACTGCTGGCGGTGCTCGCGGTGGCCGCCGGTTACGCCTCGGGGCGGATCCTCGGGGCACTCCTGCCGGTCGCCGCCCCCTGCGCCGGGGCGCTCGCCGGACTCGGCCTCGCGATCGTCACTCCCGGCCCGCAGATCAGCTTGCCGCTCGGACACACGGGCGCCACGGCCGCGCTGCTGACGCTCTCCGCCGGAGCCGCGTGCTGCGCGGCCTGGGCGGCACGCCCGCCGGCGCTGCGGCTGGCCTTGAGGCTGCTGGCCGCCGGGATCGCGGTGACCGCGGCGCTGCTGGGGTCGACCACCGGGTTCGTCACCTGTACCGGGGTCCTGCTGTGTTCGCTCGCCGCCGCCCGTATGCGCCGCCGCGCCCTGGGGCTCGCGGGCCTCGCGCTCACCGCGGCGCTCGTGACGGGAGCGACCTGGGCGATCGCCGAGAACGCGCTGCCCGACGGCCTGACCGCCTCCCTGGAGGGGCAGCTCACCCAGCACCGGGTCCTGCTCTGGCACGACGCGCTCCGCCTGGCCCGCCAGGATCCGGCGCTGGGTGTGGGGCCCGGGCGCTATGGAGAACTCAGCCCGACGGTCACGCAGTCGCTGCTGCCCGACGGCAAACCCCACTCGGCGCCTCTGCAGCAGGCGGCCGAGCAGGGCGTGATCGGTGTGGCACTGCTCGCGGCGGTGTTCTGCTGGGTCCTGTACGCGCTGTGGCGCACCCCGCGCCCCACGCCGATCGCCCTGACGGCGGGCGCGGCCCTGACGGCACTGGCCGCCATCGCGTCGATCGGCAACGCTCTGAGCTTCACCACGGTGACGGCCGGCGCGGGCCTGCTCGCGGGGCTCGCCACGGCACGGCCGCTGGTCGACGAGGGGCAGCACCTGATGGAGGGCGCGGACCGTCCGCGGGGCGACCGTCTGGAGCCGTGAGCGTGTTACGCCACGGCAGCCCGGTCCGGGTCAGAGCACAGTGCCGGGGGTGGCCGGCCGCAGCCGGTCACGGATGATCCGTACCGCCGCCTCCGCGTTGTCCACCGTGATCGTGAACGTATGGCCGTCGCCGAGCCGCAGCACCACACCCTCGCCACGCCGGACGATGACGGCGGTCCCCAGCTCGGGCCGCCAGCGGTAGCCCCAGCCGCCCCACTGGCGCGGGGTGACCTGGGGCGCGAAGTCGGCGCCGACGACCTGTGAGAGAGGGATGCGGCGGCGCGGCAGACCGATGTGGCCGCAGCGCACTTCCACGCAGTCCTTGTCGACCTTCACGGCCACGTGCACGAACGCGAGCGTGCCGAAGAGGATGAGCAGTCCGGCCGCGATGCACCCGACCACGGACATGGCGAGCGGGGCCGTGCCCGATGTCCAAACGGAGTCGACGGCGAGCTCGATACCGAGCGCCAGGCAGGCCGCGCCGGCGAGCGCGGGCAGCCACTGGACGCGGTTGGTCGCACGACCGGTCCAGATCTCCGGGTTCGGGGTGTCTTCGCCGTGGGGGTGGTCCCTCATGTCAATGAGGGTACTCAGGTTCCGCACCGCGGGCACCGTGTTGCTGAGCGTTACTACTCCGGGTGGACGGTCGCCGTACGGAGGGCGTTCACGCGGTGGCCGACCATGGCCGTACGCAGAGTGACCGTCGGTCAGCGCGCCGGGCTGACCGCCGACAGGAGGCGACCTTCCGCGTACGCGAGCGCCGTCGCGGGCAGCACGCCCTCCTGGCCGCTGAGCATGACCGTGAGGCGGGACTCGGCGGCTGCCCCGGGGTCCGGGAGCTCGCCGATCCTGCGCAGCGCCTGGGCGGCGACCGCTCCGGCCGTGCCATGCAGGATGAGGGGCGCGTGTCCGGGCTTCTGCACGGCCGCGCGGATGCGCTCGCCGACCAGTTCGTAGTTGGTGCAGCCCAGTACGACCGTCGTCACGTCGTCGGGGGTGAGTGCGGCGGCCGCGGCGATCGCGGCGTCGGTGGCCGCCTCGTCGGCGTGGTGCACGGCGTCCGCGAGCCCCGGGCAGGGCACTTCGGTGACCGCCACGCCATCGGCGAACTCACGGATGAGACCGCGCTGGTAAGGGCTCCCGGTGGTGGCGGGTGTCGCCCAGATCGCGACGGGCCCGCCTCCCGCGGCGGCCGGTTTGATCGCCGGGACCGTGCCGATGATCGGCAGATCCGGTTCGAACCGTGCACGCAGCTCGGGCAGGGAATGGACGGAGGCCGTGTTGCAGGCGACGATCAGGACATCGGGACCGTGCGCGGCAGCGGCCTCGGCGACCGCCAGGGCTCGCCGTGTGATGTCCTGTGGCGTGCGCGGCCCCCAGGGCATCCCGTCCGGGTCCCAGGAGAGTACGAGATCCGCGTCGGGACGCAGACGGCGTACCGCGGCCGCGGCGGGAAGCAGGCCGATTCCGGAGTCCATGAGCGCGATCTTCACCCGGTCACGATAGACGATGCGCTCCGACGAGTCGGTCCGGTGGGGCAGACTGCGCCCGTGAGCGCCATCGTGTGGATCGCCGCCGGATCACTCGCCGCCTGGTTGTGGCTGCTGCTCTGCCAGGGCTTCTTCTGGCGCACGGACATCAGGCTGCCGGCCCGCACGGACCCGGACGACTGGCCCTCCGTCTGCGTCGTCGTCCCCGCGCGCGACGAGGCCGCCGTGCTGTCCGCGAGCCTGCCGTCGCTCCTCGCCCAGGACTATCCCGGGCGGGTGGAGGTCTTCCTCGTCGACGACGGCAGCTCGGACGGCACCGGGGAACTCGCCCGTGAGCTCGCCCGCACGCACGGGGGGCTGCCGCTCACCGTCGACTCACCGGGAGAGCCGCCGGAGGGCTGGACGGGCAAGCTCTGGGCCGTGCGCCACGGCATCGGCCTGGCACGCGCGCGTGCACCCGAATTCCTGCTGCTCACGGACGCGGACATCGCCCATGCCCCGGACAGCCTGCGCGAGTTGGTCGCGGCAGCGCGTACCGGTGGCTTCGACGTCGTCTCGCAGATGGCCCGGCTGCGCGTGGAGAGCGTGTGGGAGCGGCTCGTCGTGCCCGCCTTCGTCTACTTCTTCGCACAGCTCTACCCCTTCCGCCGGATCGCGGTGAAGGGCTCGCGGACGGCGGCCGCGGCGGGCGGATGTGTCCTGCTGCGCACGGATGCCGCCGAGCGGGCGCGGATTCCGGACGCGATCCGGCATGCCGTGATCGACGATGTGGCGCTCGCCCGGGCGGTCAAGGGATCCGGCGGCCATATCTGGCTGGGGCTCGCCGACCGGGTGGACAGCGTGCGGCCGTATCCGCGACTGCACGACCTGTGGCGGATGGTCTCGCGCAGCGCGTACGCCCAGCTGCGGCACAACCCGCTGCTGCTCGCCGGGACGGTCGCCGGTCTTGCCGTGGTCTACCTGGTGCCACCGGTGGCGCTCGCGGTGGGCCTCGCCGCGGGAAACGCGTGGGCGGCGACGGCCGGGGGGCTCGCGTGGCTGCTGATGACGGTCACCTATGTGCCGATGCTCCGCTACTACCGGCAGCCCCTGTGGCTCGCGCCGCTGCTGCCGGTCACCGCGTTCCTGTACCTCCTCATGACCGTCGATTCCGCGGTGCAGCACTACAGGGGGCGCGGCGCGGCCTGGAAGGGCCGCACCTACGCGCGCCCCGACACCGCGCTCGAAGAGAGCTGATCGCTCACTTCCTGCCGGGGGTCCAGTTCATGCCCCACCCGTAGGCGTAGTCCACGGTGCGCTGCGGGCTCACGCCGCGCTCGGGGACCAGGTAGCGGGCCTCGCGCTGGACGACCAGGTCGCCGCCGTTGTTGGTGATGAGGGCGAGGGCGCAGACGGTCGAGGGCACCGTGCACTCGTCGAGCGAGAAGTCGACCGGGGCGCCGCCCAGCGGTTGCAGGGTGACCGTGGCGTGCAGGTCGGCGAAGGAACGCGCTCCTTCGTAGATGGTCACGAAGATGAGGATGCGCCGGAAGCTCTGCCTGTGGTCGAGGTTGATGGACAGGTTCTCGCCACTGTCCACGGCGCCGGTGCGGTCGTCGCCGTCCAGAAAGATGTACGGCGGCTGGTGCAGCGCCCCGAAGGCGTTGCCGAGTGCCTGGACGACTCCCTTGCGGCCGTCCGAGAGCTCGTACAGGGCGCACAGGTCGAGGTCGAGGTCCGCGTGCATCGCGACGGCACGGCCCCGTTTGCTGCCCCATCCCGAGAACTGCTTGCGCACCTGCCAGTTGAGGTTCACGCGCATGGCACCGGACGTGCCGCCCTGCTTGGCGAGCGAGACCGAGGGGGCCTCCTTGGTGAGCGTGACCTTGGACAGGCGCACCGGAGCCGAAGGAGCCGTGGGCGGGGCGGTCGGCGGAGCCATCGGGGGCGGGGGCATCGTCACGGGCGGGGCGACCGGCGGAGGCGTCGTCCCCGGCGCGGGCATGGTCACCGGTGGAGCCACGGGCGGCGGACCCTGCACGCGGGTGCCGGGCGCGGGCGGCGCGGCGGCGGGTGCCACGTGCTGCGGCTCGTCCACGGTGATTCCGTAGTCCGTGGCCAGTCCTTCGAGTCCGCTGCTGTAGCCCTGTCCGACCGCGCGGAACTTCCAGGCGCCCTGGCGCCGGTAGAGCTCGCCGAGCACGAAGGCGGTCTCGATGGTCGCGTCGGCGCTGTCGAAACGTGCGACCTCCGTGCCCTGCTGCGCGTCGATCACCCGGATGTAGAGGCCCGGCACCCGTCCGAAGGTGCCGCCGTCGGCGGAGGCGGCCAGCACCACCGTCTCGATCGCGGGCTCGACGCGCGTGAGGTCGACGAGCAGGGCGTCGGTCACCTGGCCGCCGGTGTCCCGTTTGCCCTCGTGCCGCACGGCGCCGGAGGAGTGCGACGGCTGGTTGTAGAAGACGAAGTCGCCGTCCGAACGGACCTTTCCGGAGACCAGCAACAGCGCGGAGGCATCCGCGTCGGGTACTCCGGGTCCTGAACGCCATCCCAATTCCACGCGCAGCGCGGTCGTCGGGACAGGAACATTCGATCCCTTAGGCATTGACATGTACGCCCCCATCACGTGTCTCCGCGCCGGGCCACGCCTCGAGCAGTCCGCGGGCCCCCTCCGAGCCAAACCTAATCCCCCGACCCATCGAACTCCCATGACCCGCACAGGAAGATCCATGGTCAACCGCCGGTAACCCGCCAGGAACTCGGCCTTTACACGATCTGAACCCTCTTTGGCGTCCTTTTTTGCCGAGTTCGCTCGCATTGGGGATCCCGCGTCACTGCCGACACGGAAAACAACCCTCTTATCGGTCTCCCCAACCAGCACATCGTGGGCTTAACTTATGTGCCATGACCTCCCCCCGCTCCACCTATGGCGGCGGTTACTACTCCGCCTTCCAGGACACCCCGATCTACGACTCCCTCGTCGCCGAGCGGGGCACCCCTCAGATCGCTCCGATCCGGGTTCCCGCCGCCTACGACACGGGCAGCCATTTGCCCGCCCTTCCGTCGGCGCTTCCCGCTCTGCCGGCCGGCCCTTCCCATCAGGCCTCGTACGGCTACCCGCAGGCCCAGCAGCCCTCACCGCTCCAGCAGGCCCCCGCGCCGTACATCCCGCAGCAGGCGGGGGGACCGCGCGGTTACCCGGGCGCCCAGCCGCAGCAGCAGCGCCCGATGGCGGCCGGCACCGGCTACGAGGCGATGCGCCCCGCGGCTCCCCGCCCGGCTCCGGCTCCCTACCAGGATCCGTACAACAGCCAGCAGTATCGCGGCTACTGACTCATTCGCACCGGATTGTCGGTGCTTGCTGGCACCATGGGTGTCATGGGGAACGCGGAGCTGCACTCGATCCATGTCCATCCGGTCAAGGCGTTCCGGGGCCAGTCACTCCGGGAAGCCGTCGTGGAGCCCTGGGGGCTGGCCGGGGACCGACGCTGGACACTGATCGACGACGGGGGAAAGGTCGTCACGCAGCGCCAGCAGCCACGTCTGGCACTGGCCGCCGCCGAGCTGCTGCCCGGCGGCGGCATACGGCTGTCCGCGGAGGGCCGTGAGCCGGTGGACGTCCCCGTGCCCGAGCCGGTCGGCACGACGACGCTGGACATCTTCGGCGACAAGGTGGAGGCCGTCCTCGCCGACGCCACCGCGCATGCCTGGTGCAGCGACTATCTGGGCGCAGAGGTGCGCCTCGTCCACATGGACGATCCGGCCACGCGCCGGCCCGTCGACCCGGATTTCGCGCTCCCGGGCGAGACCGTCAGCTTCGCCGACGGCTATCCGCTGCTGGTCACCACACTCGCCTCGCTGAAGGCCCTCAACTCCTTGATCGCGCAAGGCGATCACGCCCATGAGGGCCCACTCCCGATGAACCGTTTCCGGCCGAGCGCGGTCGTGTCCGGCACCGCCGCCTGGGCCGAGGACGACTGGTCCCGGATCGCCATCGGCGAGGTCACCTTCCGGGTCGCCAGGATGTGCGGCCGATGCGTCGTGACCACCACCGACCAGGACTCCGCCGAGCGCGGCAAGGAACCCCTGCGCACCCTCGGACGCCACCGCCGCTTCGGCGGCCAGTTGGTCTTCGGACAGAACCTGGTCCCCGAGTCCCCCGGCACGGTGCGCGTCGGCGATCCGGTCACGGTCCTCGAATAGCCCGTGCGATCCAGTTCCGCGAATGGGCGTTCACGGAGGGAACCCGGGCCGCGGGCACGATCGTTGAGACTTCGTGAGGAGTTCATGAGAGGCCCATGGGGAGGGTGATTTCGCTCTCTCTTCCCTGGGCTCTCGCGTGAACGGCTCCGCTGCGGGTTATCACGGACGCGGAAGGGGGTGCGGGACGGTGCGAGCTATCAGCGGACTCTGGCGCTGGCGGCACAATCCGCTGCGCCGCACGACCGATCTGGCCGAGGCCTGGCTGGCCCTGGCGGCCGTCCTGTTCGTCCTCGTCGCCGCGCCCCTCCTCGGCGCCTTCGTCGGGGCCGCGGCCCAGGACGCCTTGCAGCGGTCCGTGCGGGAGCAGCGTCAGACCCGCCACGAGGTGGCGGCCACCGTTCTCAAGAAGCTGTCCCGCAGCCCTCTGGAGCCCGACCCCGAGACGTCGTCGGTACGGGACGCCCACAGCCGCGTAGTGGCCGACTGGACGGCACCGGACGGCACCGCGCGGCACGGCACGGTGACAGCCCCCCTGAAGTCCCCCCACCACGGGGACCACTTCACGATCTGGACCGACCTGCACGGCCGAATAGTGGGCCGCCCGCTGGACAGTGCCACCGCGACGACGCACGCCGTGCTGGCCGGGTTCGGCGCGGCCCTGATGTGCGCGGGACTCGTCGAGGGCGGCAGGCGGCTGATCCTCTGGCGCATGGTCCTTCGCCGGTATGCCCGTTGGGACCAGGCGTGGGACAGGGCCGGCCCCGACTGGGGCAGGACCGGCACCGGCAGCTGACAGCCTTTCCGCTCCGGTCAACCGGGCGTCCCCGCGCACGCTACGGTGGACCGGCCGAACTGTTCGGCACCGTCGTGAGAGGCTGTCCTTGATCCCGACGGGGTTTCAGTACGGCCTCGCAGGACCCGCGTACGACGAGGTGGGGGCACAACAGCGCCATGGCACAGGGCACGGTCCAGGTGACGCACACCGGCACCTCGCGGTGGCGGCGCCGCACGGGAGAGTACGCATCGCTGGCCGCCGCCCTGGAGGCCGCCGCAGACGGCGATGTGCTCACCGTCGCTCCCGGCACCTACCGGGAAAACCTGGTGGTGCAGCGCGCGGTGACGCTGCGCGGCCCCGAGGGCTTCCCCGGCTCCGTGCGCATCGCGCCGGTGGACGGGGTGCCGCTGACCGTGCGCGCCTCCGCCGTGGTCCAGGACCTGCATGTGGAGGGCCAGGACTCGGCCGCGCCCGCACTGCTCGTCGAGGAGGGCACGCCGGAGCTCCTGGACGTGCGGATCGTCACACGGTCCGCGGCCGGGATCGAGGTACGTGGAGGCGCCCGTCCGACCGTGCGGCGTTGCACGGTCGACAATCCGGCCGGTATCGGCATCGCCGTACTGGACGGCGGCGGTGGGGTGTTCGAGGAGTGCGAGGTCGTCGCGGCCGGTCAGTCGGGCGTCGCGGTCCGCGGGGGCGCCCATCCGCGCCTGGAGCGCTGCCGGGTGCACCACGCCTCCGGCGCGGGCCTGTCGGTGACCGGTGAGAACTCGTCGCTGGAGGCCGTCGGCTGCGAGGTGTATGAGGTCAAGGGTTCCGGGGTGCAGATCACCGGGCGGGCCACGGCTCATCTCACCGACTGCGATGTGCACCGTACGACCGCGGACGGCGTCACCCTCGACACGGACGCGGTGCTCACGCTCGCCGACTGCCGTATCCACGACATCCCGGAGAACGCGGTCGATCTGCGCTCGCGCTCGGTCCTCACCCTGACCCGCACCAGCGTGCGGCAGTTCGGGCGCAACGGCCTGTCGGTCTGGGACCCGGGCACACGCGTGGACGCCAACCAGTGCGAGATCTTCGACAGCACGGGCGACTACCCCGCGGTGTGGGTCAGCGACGGCGCGACCGCGGTGCTCGAGTCGTGCCGGGTGCACGACGTCCCGGACGCCCTGTTCGTGCTCGACCGGGGTTCGCGCGCGGACGTCGTCGACAGTGATCTCTCCCAAGTGCGCAACACCGCCGTCTCGGTGAGCGACGGCGCCACCGCACAGCTGGACGACTGCCGTATCCGGGACGCCGCGACGGGCGCCTGGTTCCGCGACCACGGCAGCGGCGGCACACTGTCCGGCTGCACCGTGGACGGCACACAGACCGGCGTGATCGTCACCAAGGGCGCCGATCCCACCATCGAGCGCTGCACGGTCACCTCACCGGCCGAGGCGGGCTTCTACGTATCGGCGGGCGGCCGGGGCAGCTTCCTCAACTGCCGGGTGACGGACAGCGGGGGCTACGGCTTCCATGTGATCGACGGCTGCCGCGCGACGCTGAAGAAGTGCCGTACGGAGCGTTGTGCGCGCGGGGGTTACGAGTTCGCGGACGGCGCCGCGCAGGGCGCCGGCGGGGGCCCGGTCGTCGAGGACTGCACGAGCGACGAGAGCGCCGGCCCGCGGCCCCCGGCGCACGAGACGGCCGTACAGACGTCGAGCCCGTCACCGAGCCTGCTGGGCGCGATCCCGGGCCAGCGCACCACCGAGCAGGAGCCGCTCGTGGCCGTCGCGGAGCCGGCGCAGCCGGCGCGCACGTCGAAGGCCGTTCTCGGTGAACTCGACACGCTGGTGGGCCTGGAGAGCGTCAAGCGTGAGGTGCGGGCTCTCACCGACATGATCGAGGTGGGCCGCCGCCGGCAGCATGCGGGCCTCAAGGCGGCCTCCGTACGGCGCCATCTGGTGTTCACGGGCTCCCCCGGCACCGGCAAGACGACGGTCGCCCGGCTGTACGGCGAGATCCTCGCCTCGCTCGGTGTGCTGGAGAAGGGGCATCTCGTCGAGGTGTCCCGGGTGGACCTGGTCGGCGAGCACATCGGCTCCACCGCGATCCGTACCCAGGAGGCGTTCGACCGGGCGCGCGGCGGCGTGCTGTTCGTCGACGAGGCGTACGCGCTGTCGCCGGAGGATTCGGGCCGTGACTTCGGGCGCGAGGCCATCGACACGCTGGTGAAGCTGATGGAGGACCACCGGGAGGCGGTGGTGGTGATCGTCGCGGGCTACACGGCCGAGATGGAGCGGTTTCTTTCGGTCAACCCCGGTGTGGCGTCGCGCTTCTCACGGACCATCACCTTCAGCGACTACATCCCCGAGGAGTTGCTGCGGATCGTGGAGCAGCAGGCCGAGGAGCACGAGTACCGGCTGGCCCCGGGCGCGGCCGAGGCACTGCTGAAGTACTTCACGGCGATCCCGAAGGGACCCGCGTTCGGCAACGGCCGCACCGCCCGGCAGACCTTCGAGGCGATGGTCGAGCGGCACGCCGGGCGGGTCGCCCAGCTGGACGAGCCGAGCACGGACGACCTCACCCTGCTCTATTCGGAGGATCTGCCGGAGCTGCCCTGAGCGTCACCTCCGGGCCGTGGCCCGGGCAGATCCGGCCGCAGCCGCGCCAGCAGCCGTTCACGCTCCTCGGCGAAGGCCGGGTCCGCCTGGTATTCGGAGTGGCCGAGGATCGGCGCGGGCAGCGGATGCCGCTCGGTGCGTCCGTAGGCGAGCGGGTCCTTGAGGGCCTCGCGGTCGACCTGGGGGCCGCAGTCGCCGGGCAGCCGGACGGGCCCGCCTATGGGGTCGGTCAGGCGGTACAGATTGCGCCAGCAGGCGACCTCGCGGTGCAGCGAGGTGAGAGCGGCCGGGCCGAAGTGGGCCGGGAACCAGCGCCCGTACAGGCGCTCCAGCGGGGAGCCGTAGGTGAGCAGGGCGACCCGTTTGCGTACGGACGGTTTCAGCTGCCAGGCCGCGGCGGCCGCCAGCACACTGCCCTGGGAGTGCCCGGAGAGCACGAGCCGTCCGCCGGTGGCGCGGATCCAGGTCACCATGCGCCAGGTCAGGTCGGGCACGGCGCGCTCGGCGTAGCACGGCGGTGCGAAGGGGTGGGCGGCGCGCGGCCAGAACGTGCCGACGTCCCAGAGGATGCCGATGGTGCGGCGGGCGGCGGGGTCCTTGTAGGCGCGGCGGCCCCAGGTGACGAACAGTATGAAGCCGAAGCCGATCAGCCAGGATCCGAGCGCCTGCGCGGTCTCGGCGGCGCCCTGGACGAAGGCGTACGCCCCCTGCGCGGCCGTGCCCGGAGGCTCCTCGGCCGTCAGGGCACCCGCCAGGGCTCCGGCGCCCAGGAGCAGCGTCACGAACGAGATGACGCCGACCATGCGGGGCGCCCGGTCGGTGAGGGCGGCCATCGCGCGCGTGCTCGCGATGCGTCGGGTGCGGGCGGTGTCCTTGGGCTCTCCCTTGTAGTCGAGCTCCACGGCGTCCACCTCCTGGCTCCGCAGTTGCCAGGTCCGCCGGGCCAGCCATCCGATGAGGGTCAGCAGTACGACGAGCAGCGGAGGGATCACGGACGCCTGCCAGGTCAGCAGGACGGGCGGACCCGGGATCGAGTCCCGGGTGCCGTCCAGCCAGTCGGCGACACGCTGGGAGACCCCGCCGGACATCACGCCGCCCAGCGCACAGGCGAGCATCGCGACGGCGGGACCGGCGAGGCCGCGCATCGCGGTGCGCGTGTCGGGACGGGTGCGGTACAGGATGCGGGCGACCACGCCGAGCGCGATGACAAGCAGGCACTGGAGGAGGGCGATGGCTCCGAACGTCATGTCGCCGGGCAGTCGCCGCGCCGAGTGCCAGTCCGGCCGTGACCACCCGGCGTACACCAGGGTCAGGGCGAGCAGGACGATCGAGCTCATGGGCAGCCAGCGCACCAGGGTCTGGTCCAGTTCCTGGTCGAGCCGGTTCTCGCTGCGGCCGCGACGGCAGACCACCCACAGCACAATGGCCGCGCCCACGACAAGAGTTGCGTCCAGGAGCCGGCCCAGCGTGTCGAGTACGGCGGGGCCGCCGGAGGCACGGTCGTAGCCGGCGGCGGAGGTCCCGACGGCCGCCGCGACCGTCAGGAAGCCCGCGGCGGTGTGCGCGGCGCGCAGCCGGGCCACCAGACGGCGCCCGTACCAGAAACCGGGCCGGCCGAGCCCGGTGCGTCCGGTCTCCTCGTCGGGCTCCGCCCTGCGGGACATCGGCTGCTGCGACTCGTACGCGCTCCAGGTGCGGTGGGACAGGTACCACAGGAGGCCGGTCAGGGCGGCGGGCACCAGGCAGGCCAGGGCGAGCCGGCGGCCCGGTTGACTCCACCAGCCGCCGGACCCGGCCGGTGAGAGGAATCCCAGCCAGGAGTGCTCCTGGGCGCACGCGCGCGTGCCCGCGCACTGCCAGGCGGTCAGGTCGAGGGCGACCTCGCAGGCGGCGGCGACCAGCAGCACCGTGAGGGTGAGTCCGGCGAGTCGCACAAGCAGGCCGTACAGGCGGATCGTCCGCTTACGGCCTCGAGTGGTGGGGCGCATCCAGTGCGCGAGGTTGACGACCATGAAGGGCAGCAGTAGCAGCCACAGGGCGCGGGCGCCGTTGCCCGAGGTGAGGTTGCACCACACATAGGCCTCGCGCACCGGCTCGCCGCGGTGGTCGTCGGGACGCTGTTCCGCGTCGGCGTCGTCGACGCGCCGGTAGACCGCCGCCGTCGCGTCGCCGGTGATCCGGACCGTCCGTGGATCGCCCAGCATCTCCTCGGGTGTGGTGCCGCCGACTCCGTGGACCAGGAGTTCAAGGGCGGTTTCGGCCCCTTCGGGCCGCTGCGCGGGGCTGTCGGGCTCCCCGGTCGATGCATGTTCCCGTGCACGTTCCACTGTTCTGCACTTCCCCCGTGCCGCGTGTTGCGTGTGTCATGTGCAGGCACAAGGATCTCCACTCCGGGGGTCGCGCACACCTGTAGTCACGGAATCTCCCCGATACGTGTGAACGTGATGGCACCGAAGGGGCCCGGTGTCCGTGCGGGCAGTGGCGCGACTGTCGGTGACCCGTGCGAGGATGGGTCGTCCTCAGGACCTCGGACAAGGAGAATGTCCACGTGGGAGTGGGTTCGGACGGAGTGACGGGCAGTGGGCGGCGAAGGGACCGGAGCGGGCGTGAGTGAGAATCAGAACCTCCTCGCGGAGCAGCGCCGTGCCCTGATCCTCGACGAGGTGCGACGCCGCGGTGGCGTCCGTGTGAACGAACTGACGCGGAAGCTCGGCGTCTCCGACATGACGGTCCGCCGCGACCTCGACGCGCTCGCCCGTCAGGGCGTCGTGGAGAAGGTGCACGGCGGCGCGGTGCCGGTGGTCGAGGCGAGCACGCACGAGCCGGGCTTCGAGGCCAAGTCCGGTCTGGAGCTGACCGCCAAGGAAGACATCGCGCGTGCCGCCGCCGAGCTGGTCGCGCCGGGCTCGGCGATCGCGCTCTCCGGTGGTACGACGACGTACGCGCTGGCCCATCAGCTCCTTGATGTGCCGGACCTGACCGTGGTCACCAACTCGGTACGCGTGGCGGACGTGTTCCACTCGGCGCAGCGTTCCTCCGGTCAGCGGCAGGGCGCCGCCACGGTCGTCCTGACCGGTGGGGTGCGTACGCCGTCCGACTCCCTCGTCGGGCCCGTCGCCGATCAGGCCATCGCGGCGCTGCACTTCGATGTGCTCTTCCTCGGTGTCCACGGGATATCGGTCGAGGCGGGCCTGTCGACGCCGAACCTGGCGGAGGCCGAGACCAACCGGCGGCTGGTGCAGTCCGCGCGGCGTGTCGTCGTGGTCGCCGACCACACCAAGTGGGGCACGGTGGGCCTGAGTTCGTTCGCCGCGCTCGAACAGGTCGACACGCTGGTCACCGACGCCGGGCTGCCGGCCGAGGCACGCGCGGAGATCGCGGAACACCTGAGGCGTCTGGTGGTGGCCGGTGAGCCCGGAGACGGTACAGACATCTGACGGTCCGCCAGCTATGGTGACGCTGCCCTCCAGGGCGTCCCCGCGCCGCCCGTGACGCTGCTCGCGCCACCCACGGCAGGGGCGCGCCCTGGTCACCACCCACTGCCGCCCGGGACTCCGTTCCCGCTAGGGGGTTCTGCCCATGGCACGCCGTCTGCGTCCGGTGGGACTCGACTTCGTCGAGACCGCTCCGCTGCGTCTGGTGTTCGCGCGGGAGGTGGCGGCTTCCCCGGAGGCGGTCTTCCAGGCGCTCGCCGAGGACGTGTCCGGCTGGAGCGAGTGGTTCTCGGCCGTGACGCTGGCCCGGCCGACCCAGGACGGCGCCGGGCGCGAGGTCCGGCTCAGGGGCGGCACGCGTTTCGAGGAGACGGTCCTCGCGGCCAGGGCGCCCGAGGTGTACGCGTACCGGGTGGACGTCACGAACGCGCCCGGGGCCCGCGCCCTGGTCGAGGAGTGGCGACTGACTCCGGCGGGGAAGGGCACGCGCGTCCAGTGGACGTTCGCCACCGACGGCGCAGTACCCTTCCGGCTGGCCCTGAAGCTCGGGCGGGCGGGCCTGGGCCGCGCCTTCCGCGACGCGGTGATGGCGCTGGACCGCCGGCTGGCCTCCACTCACGCCTGACGCGACAGCCGACGCGCGCTCGGATCACGTACGCCTGATGTCACAGGCCGCGCACGCCCGACGTCATGTACGCCTGACGCCACAGGCCGCGCACGCCCGACGTCATGAGCGCCCCGCCGAGGTCAGGCCGGCCAGACGCCCGTCTCCAGCAGGGAGGTGATCGCCGCCGTGTACGGCGCGATGTCCAGCCCTTGTTCGGCCAGCCACTCGTCCGAGTAGTACTTGTCGAGATAGCGGTCCCCGGGGTCGCACAGCAGCGTCACCACGCTCCCCGAGCGCCCCTCGGCCACCATCTCGGCGACGATCTTCAGCGCGCTCCACAGGCCGGTGCCGGTCGAGCCGCCCGCCTTGCGGCCGATGGCCTGTTCCAGGGCTCGTACGGCGGCGACGCTCGCCGCGTCCGGCACCTTCATCATCCGGTCGATGGCGCCCGGTACGAAGCTCGGCTCCATGCGCGGCCGTCCGATGCCCTCGATGCGCGAGCCGCAGTCACAGGTGACGTCCGGATCGCCGGTGGTCCAGCCCTCGAAGAAACAGGAGTTCTCCGGGTCGGCGACGCAGATGCGGGTGTCGTACTGCATGTAGTGGACGTAGCGCGCGAGGGTCGCCGAGGTGCCGCCGGTGCCGGCCGTGGCGACGATCCACGCGGGTTCCGGGAAACGCTCCAACTCCAGCTGGCGGAAAATGGATTCGGCGATGTTGTTGTTTCCGCGCCAGTCCGTGGCCCGTTCCGCGTAGGTGAACTGGTCCATGTAGTGGCCGCCCGTCTCGACCGCGAGCGCGGCGGACTCCTCGTACATCTTGCGCGAGTCGTCCACGAAGTGGCACTGCCCGCCGTGGAACTCGATCAGACGGCACTTCTCGGCGCTCGTCGTGCGCGGCATGACCGCGATGAAGGGCACGCCGATGAGCCCCGCGAAATAGGCCTCGGAGACCGCCGTCGAGCCGCTGGACGCCTCGATGACGGGACGGCCGGGCCGGATCCAGCCATTGCACAGCCCGTACAGGAAGAGGGAGCGGGCGAGGCGGTGCTTGAGGCTGCCGGTGGGGTGGGTCGACTCGTCCTTCAGGTACAGGTCGATGCCCCACTTCTCGGGCAGTGGGAAACGCAGCAGATGCGTGTCGGCCGAGCGGTTGGCGTCGGCCTGGACCTTGCGGACGGCTTCTTTGAGCCAGGCCCGGTACTCCGCGTCACTGTGGTCGACATCGAGGGTTTCGCCGGTCCGGGTCTGCTGGGGGCTGCTCACGGCGGGGCTCCTTACACATCGCGCCGACGCCGGTTCAGCTGGTCGGACGCCTCGATCATAAACACCTTCCGCACGCTTCTCACCTGCATAAACACACCTTTGAGCAGCCCAAAGGCACCCCTGGGGGACGGTTCGGTCCGGCGACGGGGGCGCATCCCGGCGTGTGCTTCCGCCGGGGCCGTCACCTCGTCATGCGCACTGGTGCTCGTCGCCGCCTGCGGGCAGACTGCACCGCACGGGGCGTGTCCGCGTACCGATCACCTCGCGCGAGGCGGTGGCCGGAGCGGTGCACACTGGGTCACGGCCCGACGCGGGACCACGACAGGGCACAGCCGAAGCGCACAAGGGGGCGGGGCATCATGGCGGAGCCGGAGTTCACGGCCACAGGCGTGCGGATCGGGAAGAGGCTGCGCTCGCTCACCCGGGCCGGACAGGTCCGGATCAGCGACGGCAGGCTGCAGTTGCTCACCAGTTACGGCAGCGAGATCGACAGCGCGCCGGTGCAGGCGGTGCGCGCGTCGAAGCCCTGGTTCGCCCACGAGGACCGGGCGTTGGCGGATGTCAACGGCACGCGCTACTCCCTCATCCTGGGTGAGCACGATCCCGCTCCCGGCAAGCCGGGGCCGCCCTCGGCGCGCCGGTTCATCGACGCGGTACGCAAGGCGGCCGGACGCAGCGGCTGAAGCAGTACGCGGGGCAGCAGGGCTCAGCTGCTTGAGCGATGACGCGTGGCAGCGGGGCGCGGCGGCCGGAACAGCGGCCGTGGTGGCGGAAAGTGCCGCGAGTTGCAGGACCGCACCCCCTGAGTCACGCTGGTCTCACATCACTCTGGGTTTACCGGCGATAACGCTGCGAACCAGCCCGCCGGCCACCACAGCAGGCGGCCGTTCCACTCAGCCACTCTGCTGGATCCGATCTCCGTCTTCTTCCGGACCTCAATTCGGGGAGTCGCAGCCGTGATCAGCCAGCCAAGCAGACATTGCACGGTGGAGCTCCAAGCCCTGCCGTCGCGGATCGGCCAGGTCCGCAGAATCGTCTCTGCGCAGTTGCGCTACTGGCATCTGGACCCCTTGATAGACCGGGCCGCGCTCGGCGTGACCGAGCTGCTGAGCAACGTCCACCGGCACGCCCAGCCCGACAAGCTGTGCACCGTGGAGATCGAGCTGCTGCTCGACCGGCTCACGGTCTCGGTGCACGACCACGACCCCCGCCTTCCCGAGGTGCGGGACGCGGACCCGGGCGCCACCTGCGGACGCGGCCTCGCCATGGTCGCCGCGGTGAGCGAGAGCTGGGGTGTGCGTCCCGACGGTGAGTCGGGCAAGGTCGTGTGGTTCACGCTTCCGGCGCCGACGCCCGTAGTGACGGTGCCCCTCCTTCCGCCGCACGACACGGCCCGCGAGACCACGCGCAGGCACGCCGTCGACGGGCGCAGGCCGGAACACGCTCCCGCCCGGTCCGCCGTTGCCGGCTGACCGGGCGGTGACCCCCACCTGGCACATCGCAGGGTCGTACGTTCCTCGGTGGCTCACTCGGTGGCGATGGCGCGCAGCACGTCCAGGCGTGCCGCCCGCCGCGCCGGGCGCAGGCCCGCGAGGGCTCCGGCCGCGAGGCCCACCAGCGCCACCACGGCGAGCCGCGCCGGCGGCAGCGCGAAGGCGAAGGCGCTGTCCGAGGCGCCGTCGGAGGCCTTGACCAGCACCCAGCCGAGGAAGGCACCGAGGGCGAGCCCGCCCGCCGTTCCGAACGCGGCCACCAGGACCGACTCCCAGCGGACCATGGCGCGCAGCTGCGCCCGGGTCTGTCCGACGGCGCGCAGCAGTCCGAGTTCACGGGTGCGCTCGTGGATCGCGAGGGTCAGCGTGTTGGCGATGCCGAGCAGTGCGATGAGCACCGCGAGGGCGAGCAGCGCGTAGACCAGGGTGAGCATCATGTCGATGCCACCGGCCGAGGACTGCGCGTACTCGTCGCGGGTCTGCACCTCGGGGTTGCCGTACTGTTCCGCGACCTTCCGCACCGCCGCCTTGCCGTCGGCCGTGCTCACGCCGTTCCTGAAGGAGACGGCGACGAGCGTGTCGGAGTCCTGGGTGCGGTGCGGTGCCCAGGCGGCGCGGGTGATGACGTAGTCGCCCGCGAGTTCCGACCGGCCATAGACCGCACGGACGGTGAAGTTCACCTTCTTGCCGTCAGTGAAGGCGAGCTGGGCCGTGTCACCGGTCGTGAGGTGCTGCTTGTCGGCCTCCTTCCTGGTGAGGGCGAGGCCGTCGGCGCCCAGGTCGTTCAGCGATCCCCGTACGTCGCCCAGGTCGAAGACCTTGCCGAGCGTGACCGGGTCGGTGACCGTCAACGCGCGCCCCTTGCCATTGACTTCGGCGACACCGCGGCCGAGGCCGACGGCGTTCTCGACGGCAGGCTGCCGCGCGATCGCGGGCGCCAGCTTCGGGCTCAGTCCGCTGCCGCCGGCGCCGAACGAGGGGGTGCTGACGGCGACATCGCCGGCGAAGGATCGGGCGACCGTCTGGTCCATGGTGGCCTTGAGCGACGCGCCGAAGACCGTGAACAGCGAGACGACGGCCACGCCGATCATCAGGGCACTCGCGGTGGCGGCGGTCCGCTTCGGGCTGCGCAGCGCGTTGCGCCGGGCGAGTCCGCCGGTGACGCCGCGCAGCTTGTCCAGGGGGCTGCCGAGAACCCGTACGGCTGTCGAGGACGCGACGGGGCCGAGGACGACGAAGGCGGCGAGCGCCAGGACGGCGCCGAGGCCGGCGAGCCACAACGACGTATTGGCCAGTACGCCGGCGAGGGTGAGGGCGATCGCCAGGGCCGCCAGACCACCGCCGGCGATCGCCCGCCCGCGCGAGGCCCCGGACTGGTCGACGGCCGTCTCGCGCAGTGCGGCCAGCGGAGCGGTGCGTCCGGCGCGTGCGGCGGGCAGCAGCGCGGAGCCGAGGCAGACCACGATGCCGACCGCCAACGGGAGCAGCATGGACAGGCCGCTGATCACCAAGTTGCCTTCGGGGAAGGGGAATCCGATGGCCGGGAACAGTGCCTGCAGCCCGGCCGCGACACCGATGCCGCCCGCGAGGCCCACGGCCGACGCGGTCACGGCGACCACGCTCGCCTCGACAAGGGTCGAGACGGTGATCTGGCGGCGGGAGGCGCCGAGGGCGCGCAACAGGGCGTTCTCGCGGGTGCGTTGGGCGACGACGATCGCGAAGGTGTTGTGAATGGAGAAGGTCGCGACCAGCAGCGCGATGCCGGAGAAGACGAGCAGAAAGGTCGTGAAGACGGTCAGGAACTGGCTGGAGATCATGTCGGTGTTCTCCTGCGCCGACTCCTGGCCCGTGATGGCCTCAACTCCCTTGGGCAGTACGGGAGTCAGGTCGGACACGAGCTTCAGCTGACTGACGCCGGGGCCGGCCCGCACACGGATGCTCGCGGCCTCGCCGGGCTTCGCGGTGAGGTACTTCTCCGCGTCGGCCTGCGTCATTCCGGTGAACGTCACCTGCGCCATGCCGTCCTCGCCGCCGAAGGTGGCGAGGCCCACGATCGTCACCTTGACGGGGTCGGGCGTGCGCAGGGTCGTCGTGTTGCCGATCTTCAGGTGGCCCTTCTTGGCGGCGCCCCGGTTGACGACGACCTCGCCGGACTTCGACGGGGCGCGGCCCTCGGCGAGTCGGTACGCGTTGAGCTTGGGGTCCTCGATCCAGTTGCCCGCGAGAGTGGGCGGGCCCTGGCCGCCGATGGGCTTGCCGTCGGAGCCGACGAGCTGGCCCGCGCCCTGGATGTCGGGCACGGCGGCCGCGACACCCGGAGTCTTCTCGATCGTCTTCACGAGGCCGGTGTCGACGGGCCGGCGTACGCCCTGACTCTCGCCGGGCGTGGTGATGGTGTCGGCACCGCGGACGACGGCGTCCGTGCCCTTCGTCGCGTTGCCGAACATCGTGTCGAAGCCGGCTCGAAGTGTGTCGCCCATGACGAGTGTTCCGGCCAGGAAGGCGACACCGAGGAGCACCGCCAGGAACGTACCGGCGAAGCGTCGTTTGTGGGCGCGCAGGGACGCGACGCTGATGCGCAGCGAGGCGTTCATGACCGGGCCCCTGTGCTGTCGAAGGCCTTCATCCGGTCGAGGACCTTCTCGGCTGTCGGGGACTCCATCCGGTCGACGAGGCGTCCGTCGGCGAGGAAGACGACTTCGTCGGCGTGCGCGGCGGCGACCGGGTCGTGGGTGACCATGACGACCGTACGGCCCATCTGGCGCACCGCACGGCCGAGGAGGTTCAGGACCTCCTCGCCGGAGCGGGAGTCGAGGTTGCCGGTGGGTTCGTCGGCGAAGACGACGTCGGGCTGTCCGGCGAACGCCCTTGCCACGGCGACGCGTTGCTGCTGTCCGCCGGAGAGTTCACTGGGGCGGTGGTGGAGCCGGTCGCGCAGGCCGACGACGTCGATGAGCGCGTCGGTCCACTCACGGGAGCCCTTGGATCCGGCGAGGTCCATCGGCAGCGTGATGTTCTCCGCGACGGTCAGCGTCGGGACCAGGTTGAACGCCTGGAAGACGAAGCCGATGCGGTCGCGGCGCAGGAGTGTCAGGCGCCGGTCGTCGAGCGTGCCCAGTTCGGTGCCGCCGATGAACGCGGCTCCGGAGGTGAGCGTGTCCAGGCCCGCCGCGCAGTGCATCAGGGTGGACTTGCCGGAGCCCGAGGGCCCCATGATCGCGGTGAAGCGCCCGGCCGGAAAGCCGACGCTCACCCCGTCCAGGGCCCTCACGGCGGTGTCTCCGCCGCCGTACACCTTGACGGCGTCGGTGACAGCCGCAGCATGACGCGTCGTGGTCGCGCTGGTCACGCCGCTCCCCCCTTGCCCGTACGCCCGAACTGCTCGTCCAGGACGGAGAGCCGGCGCCAGTACTCGTCCTCGTCGATCTCGCCGGAGGCGAAGCGGCGGCCGAGCACGGCGATCGGCGCGTCACCCGTCGGGCGGGAGCCGCCGTCAGGGCCGAAGCCGCCCATCGCGCGCCACGGGCCGCGGCGACCGCGCCCGACGGTGCGGCGCAGGACGGTCACGACGCCGATCACGGCGGTTGCCCAGATCAGCGGGAAGAAGAGGATCCACGGGCCGGGTCCGCCGTCCCAGTTCGCCAGGGTCTGCATCTGAGGTCATCTCCTCGGTGGGATCTGTTGCGATGCCTCGAGACTCGCTCCGGGAGGGGGTCCGCGTCGTCGTACGGCCAGCGGCCGTGCGTGTACCTCCCCGGGAGTACGCGGGGAGTCGCCGACTGCTTCCTTCAATCCTCGACGTCTGTACCTACTAGTATGTACAGTGACTTCATGAGCACTCCGGAGCGACTGATCGAGTCAACGCGCGAACTCCTGTGGGAGCGCGGCTACGTGGGTACGAGCCCCAAGGCCATCCAGGAGCACGCGGGCGCGGGGCAGGGCAGCATGTACCACCACTTCAAGGGCAAGCCCGATCTCGCCCTGGCCGCGATCCGCCGCACCGCCGAGGAGATGCGGGCCACCGCCGAGGGCGTACTGAGCTCGCCCGGGTCGCCGTACGAGCGCATCGAGGCGTATCTGCGCCGTGAGCGCGACGTCCTGCGCGGCTGCCCGGTCGGGCGGTTGACGATGGACCCGGACGTGATCGCGAACGACGAGTTGCGCGCCCCGGTCGACGAAACGATCGACTGGCTGCGCGAGCGACTGGCCGGAATCGTCGAAGAGGGCAAGGAGCAGGGCCAGTTCGCGCCCACGCTCGACGCGGAGGAGATCGCCGCGACGATCCTCGCGACCGTCCAGGGCGGCTATGTACTGGCCCGCGCGTCCGGCTCCCCCGCCGCCTTCGACACGGGAGTCCGGGGACTGCTCGCCCTGCTCTCGCCTCTCCGATAAGGAAGTTCACTTACGTGCACATCACCAGGAAGCGCCCCGACACCCGGCAGGGACCGGCCGACAACTTCACGGGGACGGTGTGGCTCGACGAGGTCGCCGTACCCGAATCCCCCTCCCGGCTGCGGATGTTCAACGTCCACTTCGCGCCCGGCGCGCACACCGCCTGGCACCGCCACCCGCACGGTCAGGTCCTGCACGTCCTGGAGGGCGAGGGCCTGGTGCGGCGCAAGGGGGGTGACGTCGAGGCGATCCGCGCCGGCGACACCGTGTGGATCGAGCCCGGCGAGTGGCACTGGCACGGAGCCGCGCCCCGGACCTTCATGACACATCTCGCGGTCGTCGAGGCCTCCGAGGACGGCACGACCACGGAGTGGGACACGCACGTCGGATCGGATGAGTACCCCGCCTGAGGAGGCACCCGATGCACGCCATGCAGTACGAACTCACCTTCCCCGCCGACTACGACATGGACATCATCCGCGGGCGTGTCTCCCGGATCGGGCACCTGCTCGACGACTGGGACGGGCTCGGATTCAAGACGTATCTGATGCGTGAGCGCGGGGTGGACGGTTCGCCGGTCAACCAGTACGCACCGTTCTACCTGTGGAACACCACCGAGGGCATGAACTCCTTCCTCTGGGGCGGCGCGTTCCAGGGGCTCGTCAACGATTTCGGGCGGCCGGTGGTGCAGCACTGGACGGGTCTCGCGTACGAGGAGGGCGGCGCCGCCGGGTCGCCCGCCAAGGTCGCGGTGCGACGGCGCCGGCCCGTGCCCGAGGGAGTGGACCTGTCCGAGGTGACGGAGGAGGCCGTGCGCGAGGCGGGGCGACTGGCCGCGCTGGACGGCGCGGTCTGCGTGGCGGCGGCCGTCGATCCGCACCACTGGGAGCTGGTGCACTTCTCGCTGTGGGACCACGACTCCCCCAAGGCGTCGGGGGAGATCTTCCAGGTGCTGCACCTGTCGGCACCGGAACGCGACCGGCTGCCGCGGGGTCGGCAGTGGTGAGCACTGCCCCTCACGCCCTCACGGAGACAGTCCGTACGGTCCTCGGGGACGTGCGCCCCGAGGATCTGGGCGTGTGCGACGCGCACGACCACCTCTTCTTCGGCAGCCCCCAACTCCCCGGCCAGGAACTGCGCGACGCGTCCGCCGCGCGGGCCGAGCTGGCCGCGTTCCGCGCGCAGGGCGGCACAAGCGTGGTGCAGTGGACGCCGTACGGCCTGGGGCGGCGCGCCGCGGACCTGCCGTTGCTGGCCCGCGACACCGGTGTTCAGGTGGTCGCCGCGACCGGGCTTCACCAGGCGGCGCACTACACGCCCGAGTCGCTCTCGGCGTTGCGCAACAAGCTGCCGGCTCTCTTCGTCTCCGAACTCACGACAGGCATCGGCACCTCCGGGGTCCGGGCCGGACTCATCAAGGTCGCGGGCGGCTTCCACGCCCTCGACGCTCACGCCCGCTGGACGATGACCGCCGCGGCCGAGGCCCACCACGCCACGGGAGCGCCGATCGCCGTCCACCTGGAGCTGGGCACGGGCGCCCTCGACGTACTCGACCTGCTGTGCGGCGAGTTGGGCGTGCCCCCGCACCGGGTGATCCTGGGCCACCTCAACCGCTCGCCGGACTTCGTGGTGCAGCGCGAGGCCGCCGAGGCGGGCGCGTACCTCGCCTTCGACGGTCCTTCACGCGCCCACCACGCCACCGACTGGCGTATGCCGAACGCCGTACGCGCCCTCGCCGACGCCGGTTTCGGCCACCGCCTACTCCTGGGCGGCGACACGACGACCGCCGCCGCCCGATCGGTCAACGGCGGCCCCGGGATGCCGTATCTGCTGCGACGGGTGCGCCCAAGGCTCGAACTCGCCCTGGGCAAGGACCTGGTGGACCGCATGCTCACCGAGAATCCCGGGCGCGCCTTCGCGGTCGCGTGGCCCTGAGCCGACCGCTTCCTGACGTCTCAGACCCCGGCCAGCGCCGCCGGCGGATCGTCGAGCACCGGCTGCCACGCCAACTCGGCAGCCCCCACAAGGCTGTTGTGGTCCAGCGTGCACGCGAGGATGGGTACGCCGCCGCTCTGCCCCCACAGGCTGCGGTCGGCGACGACGGCGCGCAGCCGGTCCGGGTCGGCGTCGAGCAGGGTGCGGTGCAGTCCGCCGAGGATGATGCGGTCCGGGTTGAGGATGTTGACCAGGCCCGCGAGGCCGAGGCCGAGGCGGTCGATCAGTGCTTCGACGGCCGTGCGGACGCCCGGGTCGTCGTACTGCCCGCGGATCAGGTCGTTGGCCTGCTGGAGCAGCGACACCTCGGGGCCGGGGTCGCGGCCCGCCGCGGTGAGGAAGGCCAGCGGGTCCGCCTCGACGTCGAGACAGCCACGGCTGCCGCAGTAGCAGGGGCGGCCCTCGGGGTTGACGGTGAGGTGACCGACTTCGAGGGCGAGCCCCGAACTGCCCGTGTGCAGCCGCCCGTCGAGCACGAGCGCGCCGCCTACGCCCCGGTGGCCGGTGGCCACGCACAGCAGGTCGCGGGCGCCGCGGCCCGCACCGTGGCGATGCTCGGCGAGGGCGGCGAGGTTGACGTCATTGGCGGCGAACGCGGGTCCCTGGATGCCGGCCGCACGCACCCGCTCGGCGAAGATCTGGCGCACCGGAGAGCCCGCGGGCCAGGCCAGGTGCAGCGGGTTGAGGGCGAGTCCCTCGGGTTCGGCGACGGCGGACGGCACGGCGAGTCCGGCGCCCACACAGCGTCGCCCGGTGTCGCGCAGCAGTTCGGCGCCGGCCTCGACGACGGAGCCGAGCACCTTCGCCGGATCGGCGTCGACGGTCTCGCAGCCGGGCGCGGTGGCGACGATCCGGCCGCCGAGCCCGACCAGCGCGGCGCGGAAGCCGTCGGCGTGCACCTGCGCGGCCAGCACCACGGGCCCGTCCTCGGCGACCTCCAGCCGGTGCGAGGGCCTCCCCTGCGAACCGGCGGCCGCCCCGGGCCGCGCGTCGACCCGGATCAGCCCGAGCGCCTCCAGCTCCGCGGCCACCGCGCCCGCGGTCGCCCGGGTGACGCCCAGTTCGGCGGTGAGCACAGCGCGCGTCGGCGCACGCCCGGTGTGCACGAGCTCCAGCGCCGGCCCGAGCGCCCCGCGCCCCCGGTCCAGCCGCGTCCGCGTGTTCCCTTCCCCCGCCGTCCGGGGGCCCGCCTTGCCGTTCATGAGGGCGAGTCTCCCATGATCCGCTGATGACGGGGCCCGTCCGGTCGCCGAGCGGCCTCGGAGACGTACGGCCTACAAGCCGCTGACCCGGAGCGTGACGTTCAGCCGGCCGGTCAGCCCCAACTCGGGCGGCGCCGTGCCCGCGTACACCCGCGGCACCCCGTGATACGCGAGCCGCGACGCCCCGCCGAACACGAAGAGATCGCCGCTGCGCAGCTCGACATCCGTGTACGGCCGCGCGCGGGACTCCGTGTTCCCGAACCGGAAAACGCAGGTGTTGCCGAGGCTCAGCGACACCACCGGCGCTTCCGACTGCTCGTCGCTGTCGCGGTGCATGCCCATGCGGGCGTCGGTGTCGTAGAAGTTGATCAGTGCGATGTCGTACGGGGCTGTCGCGGCGACGGCCTCCGGGCCGAGGGCGTCGCGCGCCGCGTCGCGGGCGAGGTCGGCCAGCCAGGCAGGGAAGGGCTTGACCAGGGAGCCGTCGCCGTCGACCACGGTGCGCGCGTACCCGTACGGATACCAGTGCCAGCCGAGGCAGACCTGCCGGGAGGTCATCGTCCCGCCACCGGGCGTGCGGACCGTGCGCAGGCCGGCCGGCGGGAGGGCCCATGCGCGGCAGGCCTCCAGGAGCTGCCGCTGGTGGTCGGCGTCCAGCCAGTCCGGGAGGTGTACCGCGTCGGGCGCGATCTCCGTCCGGCTCCGGGGGAACAGTTCGGCGTCCATGGACATGACCCCATCCTCGCGCACCGGGCCGGACCGGGGCTGAGCTGCGGCCCGACACCGCTTAGCCTTGACCCACGATGAACGACCGGATGAGCACACCCTGGGGCGAGTACGAGCTGGCCCGTTTTCCCGAGGACCCCCGCGAGCAGCTGCGGGCCTGGGACGCCGCCGACACCTATCTGCTGCGGCACCTCGCGGAGAGCGGGACCCCGCTGACCGGATCGGTCGTGGTGGTCGGCGACCGGTGGGGTGCGCTCGCCACGGCGCTGTCGGCGCACCGGCCGACGCAGATCACCGACTCGTTCCTCGCGCAGGAGGCGACGCGGGCGAATCTGGCGCGGGCCGGTGCCGAGGAGGACGCGGTACGGCTCCTCACCACGCAGGACGCCCCGCCCGGGCGCATCGACGTGCTGCTCGTCCGGGTGCCGAAGAGCCTGGCTCTCCTGGAGGACCAGCTCCACCGGCTGGCGCCCGGTGTGCACGAGGGGACGGTCGTCGTCGGCACCGGGATGGTCAAGGAGATCCACACCTCGACGCTGCACCTCTTCGAGCGGATCCTGGGCCCGACCCGCACCTCGCTGGCCGAGAAGAAGGCCCGGCTCATCTTCTGCACCCCGCTTGCGGGGATCGCGCGGGACGCCAACCCGTGGCCGTACAGCTACGAGCTTCCCGACGGCATCGGTCAGGTCTCCGGCCGCACCGTCGTCAACCACGCGGGCGTCTTCTGCGCCGACCGCCTCGACATCGGCACCCGGTTCTTCCTCCAGCATCTGCCGCGCAGCCGCGGTGCCGAGCGTGTCGTGGACCTGGGCTGCGGAAACGGGGTCCTGGGGACGGCGGTCGCGCTGGCCAACCCCGACGCCGAGGTGCTGTTCGTCGACGAGTCGTACCAGGCCGTGGCCTCGGCCGAGGCGACCTACCGGGCGAACGCCGAGGGGGACGCGGAGTTCCGTGTCGGTGACGGGCTGACGGACGTTCCCGCCGGAAGCGTCGACCTCGTGCTCAACAATCCGCCGTTCCACTCGCACCAGGCGACGACGGACACCACGGCCTGGCGGATGTTCGCGGAGGCGCGGCGCGCGCTGCGGCCGGGCGGCGAGCTGTGGGTGATCGGCAATCGTCACCTCGGCTACCACCTGAAGCTGCGCCGCCTCTTCGGCAACAGTGAACTCGTCGCCGGCGACGCCAAGTTCGTGATTCTCCGGGCGGTCAAGAAGTAGCTCCGCGCAGCACACGGGGCGAGGCGCCGAGTTCGCGGCGGCACGCCTTGTTGAAGGCCTGGAGGTCGGGGATGCCCACGGAGGCGGCCACGGCCGGGATGGACAGGGTCGAGGCGCGCAGCAGGTGGAGGGCGCGCTCCAGTCTGCGGCGCCGGATGTAGGCCACGACCGTGGTGCCCGTCTCGGTGCGGAAGAGCCGAGTGAGGTGGTTGTGGGAGACCCCGGCGGCGCGGGCGATCTCGGGGATGGCGAGCGGGGTGGCGAGGTGCGCCTCGATGTGCGCGATCGCCGTGCCGACCGCCGGGTGGGGGCCCGGGCTCGTCACGGCGGGCGGCGTCAGATCGGCGATGCGCCACAGCGCGGTCCAGATCTCGGCCCGGGAGCGCTCCGGCGCGCCGGGCGCCGCCGCGATCGCGTGCAGCAACAGGCCGGAGAGCGTGGGGAGTTCGGGCCCGGCGTCCTGCATGACGGGGATGGTGCGCGACGGTCCCGTGGAGGTGATCCGCAGGTGGGCGTAGAGGTGTTCGGAGCGGCCCTGGTAGTGGTAGCGGACGGTGGTGCCGGGCGGGACGAGGCTCACGCGGCCTGGGCGGATGGCGTGCGCCGTGCCGTCGACGGTCAGCTCGGCGTCGTACTGGTAGAGGTGCAGTTGCCACAGTTCCGGCAGCCGGAAGACGTCCGTGGGGCTCGCGACGCCGTGCACGCCGACGCCGATGTTGACGACGGCGGGCGGTTCGCCGAGGTGAAGCTCCGTCTCCCGCATGGTGAAAAACTACCAGCAGTGGTGAGTGGGGCCAACGCGCGGACGAGGGGGCCGGTCCTACGTTGGCCCGCATGACCAACACGTTGGAGCAGACGAACGGCACGCGGCTGCTGAGCTCGGTGCGGATGGCGCGTTTCGTGGCCCACGGCTCACTGCGCCTCGACGCCGTGGTGCCGCCGGAGATGAATGCCGAGGGGATGGAGGTGCTGAGCGAGGGCCTGCCCGGCGTGCCGTACGGCAGCCCGGTGCCGGACGCCTATCCGGAGGGGTCCTTCGTCCGCCGCCTCCTCGAACTCCCCGCCGTGTCCGGTGCGTTGCACAGTCTTGTCGGCCCCCGACCGGCCGTCGACCATCACGCCGTCCACATCCGCGAGCCCCGCGAGGGACAGGCGCAGCCGCTGCACGGGGACGCGATCATCGACGTACGCACCGACGCCTTCGACGTCCAGTTGATGTACTACCCGCAGGACGTCACCCTCGACATGGGCGGCACCCTCAGCGTGCCGGGCAGTCATCTGCGGCGCACGAACGAGTCGGACACCGGGCGCTACCAGAACCTGCGCGGGCAGAGCCGTCTCGTCTGTCCGGCCGGCACCGTGGTGTTTCTGCACCATGGGCTGTGGCACGGCGGGCGGCGCAACGACAGTGACACGGTCCGCTACATGTTCAAGATCCGCTTCAATCCGGCGGTGCGGCAGCGGCGGCTGTGGGACACCTCGGATCTCGGGGACCCGCGCGTCGCCGAGGAACTCGGCACGACGTTCCCGTGGTACGAGCACGCCACCGGCCGTCTTGAGGTCTACAACCGTGTCCTGCTGTGGCGCTCGCTCACCGGGGACGACTCCTTCGACCTGGACCACTGGGTGACCCGGGTTTCCAACCGCCCTCAGGAGGACGCCGTATGAGCATCCGTCAGCAGGTTCTCGTGCTCTATCTGACCACCTCCGCGCTCGACTCGGACGTGGTGGGCTGGTCGATCTACGACGGCACCGGCCGTACGTCTCCCACGACCGGGGACAGTGACGAACCCCCGTACAAGTGCGGTGTGCACGCCCTGGAGGACGGCTGGCGGCTGTTCCAGGCGGCGCAGCTGATTCCTCCGTATCCAGGGCGTGAGTACGACACGTCGTTCCTCAAGCACGAGTTCTTCTTCGAGAAGCTCGTGGAGACCGACGCCGCGTGATTCGCTCAGGGACGCAGTAGGCCGATGAGCCGCGCCACCGTCTGCGCCATCGCCTCCCGTCCCACGCTGAGGTATTTGCGTGAGTCCACCGCTTCGGGGTGGGCGGCGAGGAACTCCCGGATGGCGCCGGTCATCGCGATGTTCAGCGCCGTGCCGACATTGACCTTGGCGATTCCGCCCGCGACGGCCGCCGCCAGCTGGTCGTCCGGCACTCCGGAGGAACCGTGCAGGACGAGTGGCACGTCGAGCGCGGCGGTCAGCCGCTTGAGGAGGTCATGGTCGAGGGTGGCGGTGCGGGTGGTCATCGCGTGCGAGCTGCCGATGGCGACGGCCAGGGCGTCCACGCCGGAGTCGGCCACGAAGGCGCGGGCCTCCGCGGGGTCGGTACGGGCGCCGGGCGCGTGTGCGTCGAGCGGCGGCTCGGCCGACCCCGTCTTGCCGCCGATCTCCCCCAACTCGGCCTCGATCCACAGCCCTTGGGCGTGTGCCCAGTCGGCGGCGGCCCGGGTGGCGGCGAGGTTCTCCTCGTAGGGCAGCCGTGCCGCGTCGTACATCACGGAGCTGAACCCGGCGCCGGGCGCCTGCCGCAGCAGGTCGTCGCTCTGGACGTGGTCGAGGTGCAACGCCACGGGCACCGAGGCGTTTTCGGCCGCCGCGGTCACGGCACGGGCCAGCGGGAGCAGCCGTCCGTAGCGGAACTTCACCGCGTTCTCGCTGACTTGGAGGACGACCGGCGCGGCGACGGACTCGGCGCCCGCGATGACAGCCTCGACGTGTTCCAGGGTGATGATGTTGAAGGCGGCGACGGCGGTCCGTGCCTCGGCGGCCGCGACGACCAGCTCACCGGTTGCTGCGAGGGGCACAAGTCCTCCTTCTGAGTGGGTGGTTGAGCCCGGTTCAGTGGGCCGTCCGGCTGAGGATCACCGAGCGTGTCAGGTGGCGCGGCTGGTCGGGGTTCAGCCCGCGGGCCGCGGCGACGGCGACCGCCAGGCGCTGAGCCCGGACGAGTTCGGCGAGCGGGTCGAGAGCGCCGGCCACCCACAATCCGCCGGTCTCACGCACCTGTTGGGCCAGCCCTTCGGGTGCCTCGCCGAGCATCCAGGTGGCGGTGCCGCGGGTGGTGATGCTGATCGGGCCGTGCCGGTACTCCATCGCCGGGTAGGCCTCGGTCCAGGCGAGCGAGGCCTCACGCATCTTGAGCCCGGCCTCGTTGGCGAGCCCGACGGTCCAGCCGCGGCCGAGGAAGGTGAACTGCGTGCACTCGACGAGCCCTTCGGGCAGGGGCGCCTCCAGTGCGGTGCGGGCGTCGGCGACGACGGCGTCGGAGTGCAGCCCGAGATGGGCCCGGAGCAGTGTGAGCGCGGTGGTCGCGAACCGCGTCTGCACCACGGACCGCTCGTCGGCGTAGTCGAGCACGACGATGTCGTCCGCGGACTCCATCACGGGGGTCTCGGGGTCGGCGGTGAGGGCCGTCGTACGCGTACGTCCCCGAAGGTGCCCAAGAAGTTCCAGCACCTCGGTGGTGGTGCCGGAGCGGGTGAGGGCGACGACACGGTCGTAGGAGCGCCCGTGCGGGAACTCCGACGCGGCGAAGGCGTCCGTCTCGCCCTGCCCGGACTGTTCGCGCAGCGCGGCCACGGCCTGTGCCATGAAGAACGAGGTGCCGCACCCCACGATCGCGACCCGCTCCCCCGCCGCGGGCAGCGCGGCCCCGTGCGCGGCGGCCTGCCCGGCGGCGCGGATCCAGCACTCGGGCTGACTGCTCAGCTCGTTCTCGACATGGGTCATGCCGTACCCCTCCCACAGATGCTTGTTCCTGCAAGATATAGCGAGGTTTCGAGCACAATCAAGCATTCGAGGCCGTGCAGGGTGCGCTAGGGTCGCGGAAGATCGAGGAATAGAGGGTGTGAATGTCGCGCGATGCCCGCTGGAAGGCGCTGCTGGAACTGCTCGTGGAGCGGGGCCGATTGGATGTCGAGGACGCCGCGGCCCAGCTGGAGGTGTCGGCCGCCACGATCCGGCGCGACTTCGACCAGCTCGCCGAGCAGCAGATGCTCGTCCGCACCCGGGGCGGCGCGGTCGTCCACGGCGTCTCGTACGAACTGCCCCTGCGCTACAAGACCGCACGCCACGCCTCGGAGAAGCAGCGCATCGCGAAGGCGGTGGCCGACCTCATCGCCCCCGGCGAGGCGGTGGGCCTGACCGGCGGCACCACGACCACCGAGGTGGCCCGCGCCCTGGCGGTCCGCCCCGATCTCGCCTCCGGCTCCCCCGCGTTGACCGTCGTCACGAACGCGCTGAACATCGCCAACGAGCTCGCCGTCCGCCCCCAGTTCAAGATCGTGGTCACCGGCGGGGTCGCGCGCCCGCAGTCCTACGAGCTCATCGGACCGCTCGCGGACGGCGTGCTCGGCCAGATCACCATCGACGTCGCCGTGCTCGGCGTGGTCGCCTTCGACCCCACACACGGCGCGGCCGCCCACGACGAGGCGGAGGCCGCGATCAACCGCCTGCTGTGCGAGCGCGCCGAGCGCGTCGTCGTCGCCGCCGACTCCAGCAAGCTGGGACAGCGCGCGTTCGCCCGGATCTGCGCGGCCGAGTCGGTGGACACGCTGGTCACGGACGTGGCGGTGGGGGCGGAGACGGTGCGGCGGTTCGAGGAGGCGGGGGTGAGGGTTGTCGCCGTGTGACGGCTGACAACTCGGTTCACAAGCGGGGCCATCGGTCACTCACCGACAAATCACCCTCCATTGCCGATACCCTCCCGGGGTACGGATACCGCCAGGTCCAGCCGATCGAATCGTGCGAAAATGTGCGATATCGGCAGCGAGGTGGCGGCACTATGGCGGATGCGCGGATCGACTACGCGGCGATGTTCCGGGCCCTTCCCGGCATGGTGGCGCTGCTCACGCCCCAGCTCGTGTACGCGGACGCCAACGACGAGTTCCTCCGCGTGACCGGGCGCACCCGGGAGCAGCTGATCGGCCGCTACCTCTTCGATGTCTTCCCGGACAACCCGAACGACTCCACAGCGACGGGCATGCGCAACCTGGAGGCCTCACTGCTCCGGGTACTGAGCACCGGCGAGCGCGACGCCATGGCCCTGCAGCGGTACGACCTCGAATCCCCCGACCAGCCCGGAGAGTGGGAGGAGCGCTACTGGAGCCCGGTCAACGCGCCGGTGCACGGCCCCGACGGGAAGGTGGTGCTACTGGTCCACCGGGTCGAGGAGGTCACCGAACTGATCCGGGCCCGCGGCGGCCCGGGCGGGAACCGGGCCCGGGTGCTCGAAGCCGAGCTGTACACACGCGCCCGCGAGCTGCAGGAAGTCAATGAACGTCTGCGTCAGGCCCACGCCCGCGAGCGGGAGGTGGCGCTGGCCTTGCAGAAATCCATGCTGCCCGCCCCCCAGCAGACGGGACACCGCCGGACCGCCGTGCGCTACCGGCCCGCGGTGGGCGCGCTGAACGTGTGCGGGGACTGGTACGACCTGGTCGAGCTCGTGGGCGGCAACCGCATCGGCGTGGCCGTGGGCGACGTGGTCGGCCATGGTCTGGAGGCCGCCGGCGTGATGGGCCAGCTGCGCAGCGCGCTCACCGCCGCCTCCCGCGTCGCGGAGGGCCCCGCCCAGGCGCTGAACGTCCTGGGACGGTACGCCCATGTGGTCGACGGCGCCGAATCGGCCACCGCGGTCACGACGTTCATCGACTTCGACCACCACACCATCACTTACAGCAGCGCCGGGCACCCCCCGCCCGCGCTGGTGCACGCCGACGGTCGGGTGGAGTTCCTCGACCAGGCCACCGACCCGCCTCTCGACGCCCGGCCCGACCCGGTCCCCAGACCCCAGGCCACCACGACGTTCGCCGACGGCGCCACCGTCGTGCTGTACACCGACGGACTGATCGAACGCCGGGGCGAGGACATCGACACCGGCCTCGACCGCCTCGCCGCCGCCCTGCTCCGCCACCGGGACGCCGACCCGGAGACCCTCGCCGACGCCGTCCTCCTCGAACTGCTCCCGCCGGGGGGCGCCACGGACGACACCGCGCTGATCATCGTCCGGTTGTGACGGCGTAGTCGGCGTCGAATGGATGGATGCCGAGTTCCTACTCCATGCGGGCGATCGGCCGCGACATGCAGTAACCGACTGGTGACGTTACGGCATCCTGCCTGTTGAAAGGTCCCCGTCGAACAGGAGCCCGGCATGCTTGTCACCCACCTTGCCCTGGTGTCCGAGAGCGACCAGATCACCCCGTCCCAGCTCAACCGGGTCGCCGCCGCGCTACAGAAACAGGCCATCCGGGACTTCGACCCGATCTGGAAGATCCCGGCCAGCGTCGACGCCTTCGACAGGCTCGACGACGTTCCGGTCGGCTACTGGCCCATGATCGTCCGTGATGACATTCAGCAGGCCGGAGCGGCCGGTGTCCACCTCGACAACAACGGCCAGCCCTTCTCGCTGATCGAGTACAGCGACAGCTGGTCGATGACCGCCAGCCACGAGATGCTGGAGATGCTCGGCGACCCCGGCGGCAACCGGCTGGTCGCCGGCCAGTCCCCCAAGCCCGGCCAGGGCGTGGTGGAGTTCCTCGTGGAGGTCGCGGATCCGTCGGAGGCGCCGGAGAACGGCTACACCATCAACGGCATGCTGATGTCGGACTTCTTCACCCCGAACTTCTACGACCCGGTCGCCGCCCCCGGGGTGCGCTACAGCTTCACCGGCAAGCTGGACGGCCCGCGCAAGATCCTGCCCGGCGGCTACATCAGCTGGCACGACCCGGTCAGCGACCACTGGTGGCAGCAGATCTGGTTCGACAGCGACCAGCCCCGCTTCCGCGACCTGGGCCGTCTGACCGCCCGCGCCGGCAGCCTGCGCTCGGCCATCGACTCCCGTACGGGGACCATCGCACGCATCGCCGCCAGTGGCCCTCGGTCCGATCGCTTCGCCGCCGCCCGCACCCTGACCGCCGCGGTGAAGGAGTCCACCCAGTCCCGCGCCAACGGGTGGCGCAGCCGCGTCGACGAGCTGCAGGCCGGGCCCGTCGTCGAAGGCACCTGGGAAGAGGGCGATCAGGACAACGGGTAGGACAATGGGGTGGACGACCGCACTCGGACCGCCCGGAACGGAGGTGCGCCGTGGCAGACGAGAACGTGGCAGACGAGAAGAACGACAGCAAACAACGCGCCGACCACCTGCATGAGGTGATCGATCAGCTCGGGTCCGGACCGCCGGAGCTTCCGGCCGGAGCACCCGCGGATCCCCCCGCCACCGCTCCCACGCGACCTGGCGGTGAGAGCCTGCGCGAGGCCATCCATCGCCGTATGCACGAACTCGACACCTCCGAGGACGACCCGACGGGCAAGGAGCAGCCGGCGAAGCCGGACGACGAGACGTCCTGAGCCCTCACACGCCGATGTCGGCGGGGGCCGCGGGTCCAAGGCGCAACACCACAACGGCGCGCAGGTCCGAGGCCTCCGCTGCCGCGTGCTCCAGCAACGCGGTCCTGCCCCTCACTCCGCCTCCGTACGACTCACTCCGCTTCGTACGACCGCTCCGCGGCGAAGGCGGCGATGTCGGCGACTACGCGTTCGGGCTCTTCCCAGTGCACGACATGGCCTACGCCTTCGTACATGAGAAGGCGCGCGCCGTGGATGGCGTCCAGGATGGTCTGCTGGTCGCCGCGCGGCAGGAAGTCGTCCTGGTCGCCCCAGATGACGAGCGTGGGCACCAGGATGCCTGCGAGGGTCGCGGGGAGATCGGCTTCGAGCAGGCCGCTCAGGGTCTCTTTCCAGACGTGGGCGGGGACCTTGAGGCTTTCCTCGATCATGGTCTCCATGAGGCCTCTGGCGACCGGCCTGGCCACCATGCCGGCCAGGAACTCCTCGACGAACTCGCGGGGGACGGGATCGGAGAGGCCCTGCACCGTCTCCCGCATCGCGGTCACCGCGGGCTTGTCCTCGAGTGTGCCGGGGACGCCGATCAGTACCAGTCCCGCGATCCGGTCGGGGTGGCTGCCCGCGACCATGCGGGCGGGCACGCCGCCGCTGGAGGATCCGACGAGGAGGGCGCGGCGGATGTCGACGGCGTCGAGGAAGGCCACGAGATCGGAGGCGAAGTCCTCGGGGGTGTAGCCGTCGGGAGGGCGGTCGGCGTCGCCGTGGCCGCGCTGGGTGGGTGCGTAGCCGTGCAAGGACGCCGGGAGGCGTCTCAGGAGGGGCTCGAAGGACCACCAGGAGTCGGCCAGCCCGTGCACGAAGACGACCGGTGTGCCGCTGGGGTACCCGGCTTCGCCATAGGGGAGGGTGAGCCCTTCCCGTACCTGCGCGGACTTCAGGGAGATCACGGTCACGACGCCCTGCCTCCTTCCGCTCAACCGCCCGGGTCCGGGAACCGGGAGCGGACAGCGAGCGGCGATCACTTCCGACAGTACCGATCGGCGGCAGGGCCCGCGCTGTGGCACGGGAGTGCGCCGACGGCAGCGCTGGTACGGCGTCGTCCCCGCCCGGGGCCCGGGGACCCCCGGGAGGTGTCTCAGGCCGCGCGGATGAAGCGGGTGAGCGCGGCGACGTACTGCTCTGGATGGGTGACGTGGGGAATGTGCCCCGCCCCTTCGAGGGTCTGCCGCTGTGCCCGTGGCAGGGCCGCTGCCAGCCGGTCGAGGATCGTGCTCAGCCACTGCGGACTCTCGCTGCCGCGGCTCAGCAGCACGGGTGCGGTGCAGCGCGCGAGGGCTGCCACGTCCAGCTGGTCCCAGTCCGGGTCGGACTGTTCGTCCAGCCAGGTGGGCGCGTTGTGCACGAATGTCTCGCGCGTCTTGGCGGGCAGCCGGTCCCACATGCCGGGTCCGATGGCGACCTCCTCCACGAACTGCCGTGCGCCCTGCTCGTACTCGCCCTTGCGGAGATGGTCGAGGGCCGCGTCGATCGAGGCTTTCGCCGGTGCCAGTTCCTTCATGGCGTCCGGGTCGTCGGCCACGAGCCCGACGAGCGGGGGCTCGTGGACCGTGATGGTGCGGAACAGCTCGGGGCGGCGGGCGGCCAGGCCGAGCGTGGTCGACGCGCCGAAGGAGTTGCCGGCCACGTGCGCGGGCGCGGGTCCGAGCCGTTCGATCAGGGCCTCGAGGTCGTCCTCGTCCTGTCGGCGGGTGCCCTGGCCCGGCCCCGCCTCGCTCTGCCCGTGGCCACGGCGGTCGTAGCTGATCACCCGGAACGACGAACGGAGATCGGCCTCGATCGCGGGCTGCCACGACGTGTGGTCGTTCCAGGAGCCGTGGACGAAGACGAGCGGGTCGCCCTCCCCGGCGACCTGGTAGTAGAGGTTCAGGTCACCTGTACGAAGAAGCGGCATGCCGTGACTCCTCGGAGCGCGTGGGGTGACAGGGCTCGGGGACGGCCCGCCGGGAGGTTCCCTTCAGTGTCCGGCGCGGTCACGGGCGCCGCAGCCAAAGTGTCGGACAGACGGGCCAACGCCTCGGGGATCGCTCTCGGCGCCCGGGGACCTCACGCCCGGCCGGTCAGGAACCAGTCGAGCGTCGACGTCAGTTCCGCCGGCTTCTCCACCGGCAGTTCGTGGCCGGCGTCCACGATGCGTACCACCGCGTCCGGGTAGGCCTTCGCCATCCGCAGCATCTGCGAGACGGGCAGCTGGATGTCGTGGAAACCGTGCACCAAGAGGGTGGGTGCCGTGATCTCGCCGACGCGGTCCAGGACGTCGAAGTCGCGCATGGCGCCGTAGCAGGTCATCACCACCTCCTTGGGCGTCGCCGCGGAGGCCTTGACGTAGCCGCGGATCTCGTCGCGGGGGTAGCCGGGGGCGAACGCCCGCTGGATGTTGGCGGCGACGAACAGCTTGAACGGCACCAGCGTGGACACCGCCATCAGCAGGCCCCGCCCCCGGCTGTAGGTCATCCGGCTGATCGAGTCCACCAGCACCATGCGCTCGACCCGCTCGGGGTGGGCGAGGGCGAGGGTCTGCGAGATCATCCCGCCCATGGAGTGGCCGACCGGGACGAACCGGTCGACCTCCAGGTGGTCGAGGAGGGCGATGACGTCCCGGGCCAGCTCGTCGACCGCTCGCGCTCCCGACCCGGTGCTCTCGCCGTGCCCGCGCAGGTCGAGCCGTATGACCCGCCGCTTGGACGAGAAGTGCGCCACCTGGTGGTCCCAGCGGTGCCGGTTGGCCGTCCAGCCGTGGATGAACACCAGGGGCACACCGTCACCGTCCCGGGGGCCCTCGTCGTCGTACGTCAGTGCTGCGCCGTCGACTTCGAGCTGCGGCATCGGTGCCTCCTGCGGTGCGGTCGGTTACTGACGCGTACGGTAACCGGCCGCCCGGGCCGCCGTCACCGTTGTTCGCCGAGGAAATCGAGGATGTGCCCAAACACGTCGAGCGCGGCGCCTCGGCCGAGGAACGTGTCGAGGTGGCCGTAGCCGGGGATCTCGGTGTACGTCACGTCCAGCTGGGGCTGCCTGCGGGCGAGTACGTCGTGGCAGAGCTTCTGGGAATCCAGCCACAGGCCGTTCTCGCTGCCCGCGAGCAGCAGGACGGGGGTGTCGATGCGGGCGGCGGCGTCCAGCGCGTTGGGCGGCAGCGCCCGGTAGCGGTGGTCGCCGTCGTGCCAGCGCACCACCGTACGGGCCAGCTCGATGCGGCGCAGATGCGGCAGGATCCACAGCGGCGCGGGTCCGAGCAGCTCGGCGAGCCGGTGGTGGGTCGCCTCGGACAGATGCTCGTGCACGAACAGTGAAGCGCCGGTCCCCCAGGCCGAGTTGTGCAGGATCTGGCAGGTCGGATCCGGGCAGCTCGCCTTCCGGGAGGCCAGTGCGAACAGCGGGGTGTACTTCGACCAGAAGCCCACCGTGCGGAAGTCGACGGGGATGTGATCGATCCGGGACTTCAGCAGCTCCCCGGCCACCGACATCCGCAGCGAGGTGCGGCCCGCCAGCTTCGGTGTCAGGAACACCCCCTGCGACACCACGCCCGCGAGCCCCGGCACCAGCCCCGCCGTCATGCTCAGCGACAGCGTGAGCGAGCCGATGCAGTGGGCGACCACGAACAGCGGCCGGTCGCCGATGCGTTGCCGGATGTGGGAGACGGCCTCGGGGATGTCGTACAGGGCGACATCGTCGTACGTGTACCTCTGGCCGGTCTCGTTGTACGGCAGCCGGCAGCTGCCCCGCCAGTCGAGCAGCCAGGGCTCGTAGCCGTCGTCGAGGAGGACGTCGACCAGGTTGCGGGTCTCGGGCAGCAGGAACATGTCGGCGGAGGCGGTGTGCCCGTGCAGGAGCAGTACGGCGGGCCGGTCCGGCTCGCCGCTGTCGATACGGGTCAGGCCGAGGCGTACGCCGTCGCCCGCCCGGAAGGGGATCTCCTCGACCGTCGCCGGATCGAGGCGGTGGCGAAGGGGGCGCAGCGCCGCGGTGGTCCTGACCTTGCGCATCGCGTGCCTGGTACGGGAGTTGGTCGTCCTGAGGATCATCGGCGGTGCTCCGAGGGGGTCTGGGTGCGGCGCAGGTCGAGGAGGTCGGCCGCGGCCCGGGCGAAGGGGCCGAGCAGGCCGCGGCCCATCTCCAGGCCGAACCAGGCGAGCCAGGTCAGCTTGGCGGCCCGCTTCTCCTGGCTGGTCAGGCGCGGGTCGACCTTGATGCCGTCGACCTGGTCACGTAGGTAGCTGTCGGCGGGCACGACGACCTCGCCGGCCAGCACTGCCGGTTCGCCCTCGCGGCCGATCTCGACCGTCAGCGCTCGGGTCTGCCGCCAGACGTCACGGCGGGCCCGGGCGTACTTGCTGCCCTCCAGCCACCAGCGCCCGCCGTCGGCGTCGAGCAACGACAGCCGGTAGGTGAGGAGTTGGTGGCGCAGACCGTGCTGGTGCGGGATGCCTTCGTCGGGGCGGATCCAGACGTCGCCGCGCTCGACGACCAGGGGTTCGGGATGCACCGCCGGGCAGGTCAGCTCGCCGCTGACGTCCACCCGGCGTTCCTTCACCAACTGGTACATGCTCGCGATGGAGAGGGTGAGCGCCATCGAGCAGGGGGTGTCGGCGGGAGCTCCGACCGGGCCGACACCGCCCTCGGTCGTCTCGGAGAACCACAGGTACGGCTGGTCGTCCTTGTGCGGCAGCCGGGCCAGGCCGTCCTGGGCGAGCCGCTCGAACGTCTTCAGCTGGGCCTGGGCGTCGTAGCGGGCCGCCGGCGGGAGCCCGAGCGCCTCGACGAGCGCGGCGGTACGGTCGTCGGTGGCCGCCGGGCCCTTCAGTGTCGCCTCGCACAGCTTGAGGGCGGTGGGGCTCTGCAACACCCGTGCCAGGAAGCCCAGTTCGGGCACGGGCTCGGCCTCCAGGCGGGCCAGGGCGTCGGTGCGCCACTCGTCCCAGTCCTGTACGCGCACATGCATGCCGCCGAACGCCATGTCCCGTACGACGTCGTCGAGGGTGTTGGGTACTCCGGTGAGGTTGTAGTCGTAGCCCCACGCGTCGGGTTCGCAGATGACACCCACCGCGACCCGGCTCACCCAGTCGACCGGGGCCGCGTTCAGATAGTGGAAGGCGGGCACGGTGCGGAAGCGGCCGAAGGCCGAGATGAGGCCGCTGCTGAGGTCCTGCGGGTTGTAGGCGCCGGTCCTGGTGTGGCCGCCGATGCCGCCGGGGCGCATGGCCGTGACGATCAGACCGTGGTCGCGAGCCCGGCGCAGCGCGACCTCGGCGGCCCACTTCGTCTGGTCGTAGCCCGCGATGAGGCGGTCGACGTGGGCGAACGGGTCGTCCTCGCCCATGGCGTTGATGCCGACCTCGTTGAAGACCGCGATCGAGGAGATGTGGTGCAGCGGCTTGGGCCGGCCGGTCGCCGCCAATTCGGCGAGGGTCAGTGAGCCGATGACATTGCTCTGCCTGAGCGACTGGTAGCCGCGCAGGAAGTCCACGGCCGCCGCCACGCCGACCACGCTGTCCAGCTCATGGGCGAGCGTGTTCCACAGCTCGTCGGACAGGCCCAGGTGCGGGCGCCTGATGTCGCCGGGGAGCACGGTCACCCGGCGGCGGACCTCCGACGACCAGGGCAGCCGGTAGCTCTTGAGCGCGTCGCCGAGCCGGGCGGTAGCCGCCTCCTCGTCGTCGGCGCGGACCAGGCAGTAGACGTGCGCGTCGCTGTGCCGCAGCAGGTCGAGGAGCATATGGCTGCCGAGGAAGCCGGTGGCGCCGGTCAGCAGGATCCGGCGGGGCGGCAACGGCTCGGGGGTGCTGGTCCAGGGCAGACGGTCGGCGAGGGAGAGGTCGGCCAGGATCTGGTCGAGGTCCTCGGGGCGGGCGGTGGAGTAGGGGGCGTCGCCGCTGCCGGGCTGAGTCGGGGTCGCCGACGCGGGCGGGGTGCGGGGGGCCGGGACGGGAAGGGTGCCCGGGGCTGCGGCCGGGCGGGTGCCCGCGGCGGAGAGCGGAAGGGTGCCCGGGGTGGGCGAGGTTCCTGAAGTGACCGGGGCCGCGGTCGCCAGGGTTCCCGCGGGCAGCGCCGGGGCCGAGAGGACCGCCGTGGCTCCCGCGGTCGACAGCCAGCGCTGGGCGAGGCTGCGGGGCCGGGCGTCGGCGAACACGTCGTCCAGGCTGATCTCCAGGCCAAGTTCGCGTTCCAGCTGCGCGACGAGTTCTACGGCGCCGACGGAACTGCCACCGGCGTCGAAGAAGTCGGCGTCGGGCGAGAGGTGCCCCTCGGGCAGATGCGGGCCCGCCGCGGCGGCGATGGCGGCGGCCAGCCCGTCCACGTCCGGGGCCGCGGGAGCCGGGGTGTTACGGGAACCGGGATCCGAACCGGCGTCAGGGCCGGTCGGCGATGGGGCCTCGGCCGTCCTGACCTTGGCCAGCAGGGCGTCCAGGCCGAGCCCGCCGCCGCCCCGCTCGATCGACTCGCCGGTCGCCCGCTGTCCGGCGTACGCCGGCGCGGCCTCGTTCACATCACGCATGAGAGCCCTTCACTCTGTGCACGGTCCACTCGCTCACTGCCACTGCTTCCCATCGCTCACGGCCACTGTCGCCAAGGGCCGTGGCCGACCCGCTTCCCGCCCGCTCACTGCCGCCGCCAGGAGCGGAAGGCCCGTAGTTGTTCCGGCGTGACCACGCTCTCCAGAAGCTGGTCGTCCTGGTCGCCGCCGCCGAGCGCGGCGAGCAGTCGGCGGGCCGGTACGTTGCGCGGGGTGCGCTCCGCCGTCAGCCGGACCTTCGCGCAGCCCAGCTGGTCGGCGCGGTCGGCCAGCCACTGCAACAGGCGTTCCTCGACGCCTCGGCCGAGTGCCCGGCAGCTCATCAGCCAGGCCAGGACGTCGAGTTGGTCGCCGTCCCGGCGGACGGCGAGCAGGCCGATCTGGCCGTAGTCGCCGAACCGGTCCCGGGCCGCCGCCGTCCACACCTCGCCGCCCTCCCGCCACCGGGCGAGATCACCGCCGTCGGCCGACCGGGCGCGAAGGGTGAACTGGTTGGTACGGCGGACGAGTTGCCCGGCCCGTTCGACGTCGGCCTCGGTGAGGGCCCTGATGTCGACGTCGAGTTCCAGGTGGGCGAGGAACTCCTCGAATCCGGCCTCCTCGGATCCGGCCTGTTCGCGCGCGGCGTCCCGTTCCCGCTCCTGCTCGTAGAACTGTGCCCGCAGTCCGTCCTCGGCCGTCGCCGCGGCCGGTACCAGCGGCCACAACCGGCCCAGGAACTCCTCCAGTTCGGCCGCGGGCGGGCAGGTCACCGACAGCACCTCCGGCAGCGCGGACCGCACTCCCGCGATCTCGACCGGGTTGTCGTCGAGGAACAGGAAGCTGTCCGGACCGAGGTTGAGCGTGCGGGCCGCCTCGGCCAGCCGGCCCGGCTTCGGGCCCCAGGCGGCGGAGAGCACGCTGAAATGCTCCGCCTTCAACAGGCTGTCGGGGCGGTCCAGGACGGCCCGTACCGTGTCCTCGTCGTTGTTGCTGACCAGCGCCAGCAGCGCGCCCGCGGCACGCCACCGCAGCAGCCGCCGCGCGAGCAGGGCACGCGGGCCGGTCAGGTCCACCGCGTCCGGACCGATCTCCCCGGCCACCCCGCCCCACAGGGTCTCGTCGCCGTCCACCGCGATCACCTTGGGCGCGGGGCGTCGCACCGCTTGTACGACCTCGGCGAGACGCAGGGCCACCGCCGCCTGGAAGTGCGGGGTGAAGGGCAGGTGGGCCAGCCGCTCGGTCCGCTCGTCGAAGCGTTCCTCGACGGCGTGGTACCGGGTCCAGTCGTCAGGTCGCAGCACCGCGATGCCGGGCAACTCCGCCAGCTCGTCGGCGATTTCGCGCTCCCAGCGCGCCAGGCGGTCCTCCGCTCGCGCGGACGGCAGGAAGCCGACGATCAGCGGCTTGCGGGTCCGCTCGGACAGGGCCCGCAGCGCGGCCGGGTACTCGGTGCGCAGCTCGGCGAGCAGTACGTCGTCCACCGGGCCGAACCGTTCCAGGTCCGCCGCCCGCAGCAGCACCACACCCACCGCCGTGGCGGGGTCGGCGAAGACGCTCGAAGGGTCGCGCAGGCCGGCGAGGACCTGGTGGTACGGGGCTTCCGCGACCGTCAGACCGCCGTCCCGCGCGCCCTCCTCGACCGCCGCCTCACAGAGCAGCGGCAGATTGCCGAGGGCGAAGGTGGCGGCGAGGGCGAGCGAGCGGCGCGGGGAGGGGCCGGTCTCCTCAGGCATCGCAGAGACCGTCTCAACCGTCGCGTCTGTTCTGTCCGTCGCGTCCGTCGCGTCCGTCGCGTCCGTCGTTGTACGGACCGGCGTTCCCGGATCCTCGACCGCCTCCGCCAGCGATCGCAGGAACTCCTCCCCCAGCCCGGTGGAGGTCGCCGCGTCCAGGATGTCGAGGTTGTGATCCAGCCTGATCCGGCCCTCGTCCGGGGTCATGGTGATCATCAGGTCGAGGTCGGAGTAGCCCGTCCCGGCCGGCAGCACCTCCAGGTGGCTGAGGCGGCCCGCCGAGGAGCGTACGAAGTTGAAGTACACCTCCACCAGCGGCGCGTTCGCCCGGTACAGCCCCTGTCGGGCCAGCGTCGACAGCACGTCCGAGAACATGGCGCCCTTGGCGAGGACCCGGTCGAGGCGGCCGTCGGTGCGGCGCAGTACGTCCTCGATCCGCTCGCCCGCCCGGGCCTCGGCCGGGAACGGCACCGGCACTCCGAAGAAGCCCACCGCGTCGTACGCGTCGGCGTGGATGCGTGTGTCCACGGGCACGGCGAGCACGAAGCGCTCCCGTTCCCGCATTCTGGCCAGCAGCACGGTCAGGGTGCCGAGGCAGAAGGCGGCGGGCGTGATGGCGAGCCTGCTCGCGGCTGCCGAGACCCGTTCCATGAGCCCGTCGGGGATCGTCACGGTCACGCTGCCCGCCCGGTACGAGCGTGCTGCCGGGCGCGGTGCGGCGAGCGTCAGGTCCAGTCGCGCGCTGCCGTGGAAGGCCTCGCGCCATTCTGCCGCGCCTTCGCCGGGGGTGGCGTCGGTCTGCTGGGGGCGCTGGGCCTCGATCAGCTGGTCGATGTCGCGGTTGGTGACGGCGTCGCCGAGGGAGGCGCCGGACAGCTCGGCGTCGATCTCCCCTGCCACGAGCAGCAGCGACTGCAGATCGCTCACCGCGTGGTGCGCGCCGAACACCAGGATCTGGCCCCGGGCTTCGGCGTCGAGCAGCTCGAACCGCCACAGCGACGGCTTCGCCAGGTCGAACGGCGGCTCCAGCAGCCCGCGCAGCCGGTCGGCGGCGTCGAGCTCGGCGTCGGGGGCCACGTCCGTCCAGTGCAGCAGCGGCTCGGCCGACTGCCGTTCCACCCGCAACTCCCGTTCGCCGCCAGTGCCGTTGACGATCGCGGTGCGCAGGGCCGCGTGCCGGCCCGCGAGCCTGGTGAGGATGTCGGAGAGCGTCTCGTGAGTGGTCGGCGTGGTGAGCCGTACGGCCAGCCCGATGCCGTGCGCCGCGTCCGGCATGCCCGGCCGGGCGCTGCGCAGCAGCCGTACGACGTCGCGGGTCGCGGGCCGCAGTTCGCTCTCGGGCACCTCGGCGGTGGCGTCGGCCGGCTCCCGCTCGCGCCGCGCCACGGTGTCCCGCTCGGGCAGGGCCTCGCCCAGGGTCCGTGCGAGGCCACGGATGTCGGACGCCGAGAACACCGCGGCGGCCGGGAGCTCGGCGCCCAGTTCACGGGCGAAGGCATTGCGCAGCCGGACCAGCATGAGGGAGTCGAGGCCGAGTTCCTTCAGGGCCGTGGTCGCGGACACGTCCACGGCGCCTCCGGAGACCTCACTGACCCTGGAGCGTACGTACGCTTCGAGCCATACCGCGCGGTCGTGGTCCGTGGTCGCCGCGAACACCTTCTTCACGAGACCGTCCGAGTCCGCCGTACCCGTCGGCGCGGTGATCAGGTCGCCCAGGATCGGTCGGGTGCGTGCCGCGTCCGGGTCGAGCGCCAGCATCTCCCAGTCCAGGGCGAGGGGAGCGAGCTGGCGGCGGGAGGTGGCCAGTACCCGGTCGAACAGCTCGCCGCCGTCCTGTGGGGAGAACGCGACCAGACCGGAGCGGCTGGTCTCGGCGGCCCGGGTGCCTGACTCGGCGACCATGCCCACGCCCGTCCAGGCGCCCCAGTCCAGGCTGAGCGCCCGTCGGCCGGTAAGGGAGAGGTGGTGCGCCCAGGCATCGAGGAAGGCGTTCGCCGCCGAGTACGGGCTCTGCCCGGCGGAGCCGAGGAGACCGGCCGCCGAGGCGAAGAGGACGAGGTTCTCGGCCTCCGGGATCAGCTCGGTGAGCAGGGTGGTGCCGAGGACCTTGGGGGCGAGCACGCGCAGGGCCCGCTCGTCGGTCAGGTTCGCCACCGTGGCGTCGTCGAGGACACCGGCCGCGTGGACGACACCGGCGATCGGGCCGGCCGCACGTCGTACGGCGTCCAGGGCGGCCGTCAGTCCTTCGCGGTCGGCGACGTCGGCGCGGGCGAGATGCACGGCGACGCCGTGCTCTTCGAGGCCGCTGATCCAGTGCGCCGCGTCCGCGTCGGGCGTGCCTCGGCTCAGCAGGGCCAGTCGGCGGGCGCCGCGGCGGACCAGTCGCTCGGCGACGACGCGGCCGAGGCCGCCCAGACCTCCGGTGATCAGGTACACGCCGTCCGGGGTGATGTCGCCGTGACCGCCGTCGTCGGGGTGCGTGCGGGCCAGCCGCGGCACCAGACGGCCCGACTCCCGCAGCGCGACCAGCCGTTCGTCGTCCGCGTGCCGCAACTGCGTCCACAGGGCGTCGACGGCGCCCGTGGCCGGCAGGTCGATCAGTGTGGTCGACAGCTCCGGATACTCCTGCGCCACGGCGAGGCCGAAGCCCCAGCCGAGCGCCTGCTGAGGGTGCGTCACCTGCGTGCTGTCACCGGCGGCCTGGCTGCCCCGTACGACGACGAACAGGCGGGGAGCCCGGCCCCGCGGGCGGTCGGCGAGCGTCCGCACCAGATGCAGAGTGCTCAGGCAGCACAGCCGTGCGGCCTCCTCGGCCGTACGGGCGTCCTCGATCTCCGGGGCGTCGAGTGCGGACAGCTGGACCACCTGTTCGGGCAGCCCGTCCGGGAACGCCTCGTCGAGGAGACGGGCCAGCTGGTCCGGATCAGCCGGGTCGAGGACGTAGCGGCCGGGACCCTCGACGGCGAAGGCCTCACCCCTGCGGGCGATCACATGCGGCCAGGTCGAGTCGAGGCGCTCGCCGAGTTCGGCGGCGACGCCGGTGCTGTCGGCCAGGATCAGCCAACTGCCCTTCGCCGAGGGCCCCTTCGCAGCCGGGCGGGGCTGCCAGCGGGTCTCGAAGAGCGCGCCGTCCAGGGGTGAGAGCGCGGCCAGCTCGAACTCCTCGGCCTCCAGAACCAGTTGATCGTTCTCGTCCCACAGCCGCAGGTCCAGGGTCGCGGTGTCGCCGGCCGTGGAACGCAGCTCGCAGGTCACCCAGGCGGGCGTGGTGCGCAGCCCGGTGAAACGCAGTCGTCCGACGCCGGCGGGCACGAACGCCCGGCCTTCGGGCGCGTCGCCGGGCAGGGCGGCCGTGTGGAAGGCGGCGTCGAGGATCGCGGGGTGCAGCAGATGACCGGCGGCGGGCGTCCGGGCCAGTCGGCCGAGTGCCGCCCTGTCCGTACGGCGGCCTTCTTCCAGGCCCCGGAAGGCCGGGCCGTAGTCGATGCCCAGGGCAGCGAGCCCGGCGTAGACGGCCGACAGCTCGACCTCTTCGTCGCAACGGTCGCGGAGGGCGGCGAGCCGCTCGCCCGCACCGGGTAGGGGTTCGGCTGCGTCGGCGACACGTCCGCTGACGTGCCGCTCCCACCGCGTGCCCCGCTTTCCGGCGGTCGCCGAGGCGATGGTGAACTCGCGGCTGCCGTTCTCGGCGGGCCGCAGGGCCAGTTGCAGCCGTGCGGGCTTTTCCGCGTCCAGGCACAGCGGCTGAAGGAACCTGACCTCGGTCAGCCGCACTTCGCCGCCGCCCTGGAGCTCGGACGCGGCCTCCAGGGCCATGTCGAGGAAGGCGGCGCCGGGCAGCCAGACCTCACCGGTGACCCGGTGGTCGGTGAGATAGGCGAAGCGGCTGTCGCGCAGGTCGATGTCGGTCTGGAAGAGGTGCCGGTCGACTTCGTCGCTGGCCTCGATGTGCGTGCCGAGGAGCGGTGAACCGCCGGCCGTCCCGGTGGCCGGGGCGGGTGCGAGCCAGTGGCGTTCGCGGGCGAAGGCGTACGTGGGCAGGTCGGCCCGGCGGCCCCGCGGGAACAGCACCGGCCAGTCGGGCGTGTGCCCGGCCACGTACAACTCCCCCAGCCTGCGCAGCAGGACATCGCTCCCGTCCTGCTGCCTGCGCAGCGAGCCGATGCCGACCGCGTCGATCCCGGCCTCGGCCGCCACCGCCTCGATCGACGAGATGAGCGACGGGTGCGGGCTCAGCTCGACGAAGTAGCGGTAGCCGTCGTCCAGCATCCTTCGGATGGTGTCCGCGAAGCGGACGGGCTCCCTGAGGTTCGCGTACCAGTAGTCGGCGTCGAGCCGGTCCCCGGACAGGGGTTCGGCCAGCACCGCCGAGTACAGCGGTGTCGGCGTACGGGTGCCCCGGATGCCGGAGAAGCGGTCGAGCAGCTCTTCGCGGAGCGGGTCCATCAAGGGGGTGTGCGAGGCGAAGGGGGTCGACAGCGGCCGTGCAGGGATTCCCTGCTCGTCGAGGTGGTGGCGCAGTGCGGCCAGCGCGTCTGCCTCGCCGGAGACGGCCGTGGAAGCGGCGCTGTTGACCGCGGCGACGAACAGGCGGTCCGCGTACGGCGCGAGCAGCTCCTCGACCCGCGCGGGCGGCAGTCCCACGGACAGCATGCCGCCCTTGCCCGCCAGTGGTACGACCGCCTGGGCGCGCCCGGTCACCACGGTCACGGCGTCGTCGAGTGTGAGGGCGCCCGCGCTGTAGGCGGCGGCGATCTCGCCCAGGCTGTGCCCGACCACGGCGTCCGGGGCGATGCCGAGCGCACGCCAGGCGGCGGCAAGCGCCGCGTTGACCGCGAACAGCACCGGCTGCAGGAACTCGGTCCGGCCGAGCGGGCTGAATTCCTCGGGCGCCCGGAGCGCGTTGAGCACGGACCAGCCGACCCGGCGGCGCACCGCTTCGTCGATGCGGGACAGCTCCGAGCGGAACGTGTCCGAGCCCGCCATCAACTCCACGCCCATGCCCGGCCATTGACCGCCGTGCCCGGCGAAGACGAAGGCCACCTTGCCCGTCCGCTCCTCGCGGGGCGGAGCGAGGGGTGCCCGTCCACTCGCCAACGCGGTGAGCCTGTCCCGCAGTTCGTCCCGGTCATCCGTCACGATCGCCGCACGCCGTTCGAAGTGGCCGCGGTGCCGCGCCAGGGTGTGGGCGATGTCCGGCAGGGCGGTGTCCTCGGTCACGTACTGGGCCAGCCGCGCGGCCTGCCCCCGGAGGGCGGCCTCACTGCGGCCGGAGAGTGCGAACATCCGCTTTCCCGGCGGGAGTTGGTCCGTCGGCTGCGCGTCGGCCGGCGGGGCCTCCTCCACGATCACATGCGCGTTGGTTCCGCTGATCCCGAAGGCGCTCACTCCGGCCCGTCGTACGCGCTGCGGCGACGACGGCCAGGCCGCCGTATCGCGCAGCAGGTGCAGCCCGCTGCCGTCCCAGTCGACGTGCCTGCTGGGCGTGTCGGCGTGCAGGGTGCGCGGCAGGGTCCGGTGGCGCAGTGACTGCACCACCTTGATCAGCCCGACCACGCCCGAAGCCGCCTGTGTGTGTCCGATGTTGGACTTGAGCGAACCCAGGTGCAGCGGGCGGTCCTTTGGGCGCGAGTCACCGAAGACCTGCGACAGGGCGTTCGCCTCGATCGGGTCGCCCAGTGTCGTGCCCGTGCCGTGCGCCTCCACGTAGTCGATGTCGGCGGGCTCCAGCCCGGACAGCTCCAGCGCCCGCCGGATCACCCGCTCCTGTGCCGGGCCGTTCGGCGCGGACATGCCCTGGCTGCGGCCGTCCTGGTTCATGGCCGTGCCGCGCAGTACGGCCAGCACCTCGTCACCGTCACGCCGCGCGTCACTCAGCCGCTTCAGTACGACCATGCCCGCGCCCTCGGCCCAGATGGCGCCGTCGGCGTCATCGGAGAAGGAGCGGCAGCGGCCGGTCGGCGACAGGCCCCGCAGCCGGCTGAACTCGACGAAGGTCCCCGGCGTCACCATCACCGTCACACCGCCGGCGAGCGCGAGGTCGCACTCGCCCGACCGCAGCGCGTGCGCGGCCAGGTGCAGCGCGACCAGCGACGACGAGCATGCCGTGTCGACCGTGAGCGCCGGGCCGGTGAGCCCCAGCGTGTACGCGAGCCGTCCCGAGGCCACGCTCAGCGCCGATCCCGTACCGACGTACCCGTCCAGCTGGTCGAGTCGGGAGCCCGACAGATAGTCGCTGCCGAACATGCCGACGTACACACCGGTGGTGCTGCCCGCGAGGTCGTCGGGCACGATCCCGGCGCGCTCCAGCGCCTCCCACGCCGTCTCCAGCAGCAGGCGCTGCTGCGGGTCCATGGCGGCCGCTTCCTTCGGGGTGATCCCGAAGAAGCCCGCGTCGAAGGACTCCAGGTCGTCGTCGCCCAGGAAGCCGCCTTCGCGGGCGTACGACTTGCCCATGGCGTCCGGGTCGGGGTCGTACAGCGCCTCCACGTCCCAGCGTCCCGCCGGGAACGGGCCCACCGCGTCGCGGCCCTCCGCGACCAGGCGCCACAGGTCTTCCGGGTCGCTGACGCCGCCCGGCAGACGGCAGGCCATGGCCACCAGGGCCACCGGCTCGTCGGCCGCGGACGCAGCCGTGCGGGTGGGCTGCTTTTGGGGAGCGGTGCGGCGGGTCGTGCGGCCGCCGGTCGCGAGGGCGGTGGTCAGCAGGTACTCGGCCAGCCGGGTCGCGGTGGGGTGGTCGAACAGCAGGGTGGCGGGGAGCTTGGCGCCGATGCGGGTGCCGATGCGGTTGCGGAGTTCGACCGCCGTCACCGAGTCCATGCCGAGTTCGCGCAGCGGCTGGTCGGGGCGGACGGAGTCGGCCGAGCGCAGGCCGAGGGCGCGGGAGGCCTCCTCGCGGACCAGGGACAGGACGCGTTCGGAGCGTTCGGTCTCAGGGAGCCGGGCCAGCCGGTCCGCCAGGCCGTCGCCGGCGGCGTCCCGGCCGATGCGGGGAGCGGGGAGCAGCGAGCGCCAGAGCGCCGCCGTACCGTCGCCCGCGGCCGCCGCATGGTCGCGCAGCCGGGGCAGGTCCAGGGCCCAGGCGACCAGGTGCGGTGCGCCTCGTCGCAGGGCGAGTTCGACGAGATCCCGGCCCTGGTCGGGGGTGAGCGCGCGGTGGCCGAGGCGGGCCATCCGCTCCAGGTCGGCGTGTTCGGCGGCGAGGCCCTCGCCCGCCCACGCGCCGAAGGAGACCGAGACGCCGGGCAGGCCCAGGGCCCGCCGGTGATGGGCCAGTTGGTCGAGGAAGACGTTGGCCGCCGCGTAGTTGCCCTGACCCGCGTTGCCGATGACACCGGCGGCCGAGGAGACCAGCAGGAAGAGGTCGAGCGGCGTGTCGGCGGTCAGCCGGTGGAGGTGGGCGGCGCCGTCGACCTTGGGGCTCAGTACCCGCGCGAGGCGTTCGGGCGTCAGCTCGGCGACCACCCCGTCGGCGAGGACGCCGGCGCAGTGCACGACGCCTCGCAGCGGCAACTCGTCGCCAATACGGCCGAGTACGTCGGCCACCGCGGACGCGTCCGCGATGTCGCAGGCCGCGACCTCCACCTCGGCGCCGAGCGCGGTCAGTTCGGCGATGACCTCGCCGGTGCGCGAATCGGCGGATCCCTGGCGTGACGTCAGAAGCAGTCGGGGGACGCCGTGTTCGGCGAGGAGACGGGCGATGTGCCGGCCGACGGCACCGAGACCGCCGGTGATCAGGACGGTGCCGTCAGGGGGTACGAGGGTGGGGCGGCCACCGGGTGCGAGGGTCTCCTCGGGCAGCACCGGACGAAGGGGCGCGTCCGCAGGGGTCCGCAACGCGTCCTGGGCGCGGGCCCGCACCAGCCGCGGCACGAGCAACGCTCCGGCACGGACGGCGAGTTCGGGTTCGTCTGCGTACGCGACGGCGGCCGCCAGAGCGCCGGCGGGATCCGAGCCTTCCAGGTCGAGCAGGGTCAGCCCGAGGTCCGGGTGTTCGGCGCGGGCGCTGCGGGCCAGGCCCCAGAGCACCGACTGGGCGAGGCCGGGCACGGTGTCCCGGTCGTCGGCCGCGACCGCGCCGCGCGTCACCCATACGGTCCGGGCGGGCGCCTCGTCCTGCGGAAGGGCGATCAGCGCATGGAGTTCGGCCAGGGCCGTGGCCGCCAACTCCTGTGCTGCGACTGCCGGTTCGGCATCCGCCGCCGGGCACGGCCAGAACCGTACGACGACGTCGGCGCCCGTCTCGCGCACCTGTATCCCCGCCGCTTCGAGGCCGCGCAAGGCTGCGGCGAGCTCCGGGTCCGAGGGGTCACCGCGGACGGTCCACTCGTGGCCCGGCGTCTCGGCGGGCTCGTCACCCACGGCCGTCCACACCACCTCGTACAGGTGCCGGGCGTTCTCCGAGGCGCCGTTCAGGTCCGCCGGGTCCGCGGCCCGCAGCCGTACGCCCTCCAGGCTGCCCGCAGGGAGACCGTCCGCGTCCCACAGCGTCACGTCCAGCGTGAGGTCCGTGCCGGAGCCACCCGTGCGCCGTACGGACGCGGTGAGGTCGGTCGCGCCACCGGGCGGCAGGACGCAGCGGCCCACCGCGACCGGCAGCAGCACCCGGCCGTCGGAGGCGTCGAACGCGGCGGCCACATGCAGTGCGGCGTCCAGCAGTGCCGGGTGGACCGGGTACAGGTCGGCCACATCACGCGCCACGGACGGCAACGAGAGCCGGGCGAGCAGCGCGCCGTCGCCGGTCGTGACGGCCGACCGTACGCCCTGGAAGGCGGGGCCGTAGCCGAGGCCGAGCGTGCTGAGCCGCTCGTATGTCCCCTCGGTCCAGGCCGGTTCGGCCGCCTCGGGCCACACCGGTGGCCGGCCCGCCGTCGGCGGGGCGGGTTCGGCCGCCGACGCTGTGGCGTGCAGGGTCCAGCCCATTCCCTCCTGACCGCGCGGACGGCTGTGCACGGTGACCTCCGGTACGGGACCGGCGGTGACCACCTCGACGGACACCTCGGCCGTGCCGGACTGAGGCAGGGTGAGAGGCGCGAGGAGGAGCAGGTCGGTGACGTCGCCGGGAGCGTCCGGGCGGGCCACGGCGAGCGCGGCGCGGCACAGCTCCATCAGTGTCGTGCCCGACACCACGGTCCGCCCGAACACGGCGTGGTCGGGCAGCCAGTCGGCGGTGGCCGGGGACCACTCGTTGCGGAAGGTCCAGCGGGTCTCGTCCGCCGACTGGAGCTGGACGCCGAGCAGCGGGTGCGCGGCGCGGTCGAAGAGGCCGGGGGCGCCGGGAGCGGACTCGGGCTCGATCCAGTGGCGTTGCGGGTCCCAGGCGTACGTCGGCAGGTCCGCCGGTGCGGTGTCGGGGACCAGGCGGCGCCAGTCGATCTTCCGTCCGTGGACGTGGAGTTCGGCGGCGGCCCGGTCCAGGCAGCCGGGACCGTCCTCGTCTCGGCGCAGCGATCCGACGGCGGCCAGATCCTCGTGACCGGAGTCCTCGGCGACGGTACGCAGGGCGGTGACCAGGGAGGGATGGGGGCTGAGTTCGACGAAGTAGCGGTAGCCGTCGGCCGCCATGCGCTCCACGGTGGGCGCGAAGCGGACGGTTTCGCGGAGGTTGGTGTACCAGTAGTCGGCCTCCAGTTCCTCGGTGACCGGCTCACCGGTGACCGTGGAGTACCAGGCGACGGACGTCGGGCAGGTGGTGACGCCGTCGAGTTCGTCGAGGACGGTGGCCCGGACCGCTTCGACCTGGGCGCTGTGGGAGGCGTAGTCGACGTCGAGGCGGCGGGTGAACACCAGCTCGCGGTCGAGGGCGGCCAACAAGGCTTCCAGCGGCTCCACTTCACCGGCGATCACCGTCGAACGGCCGCTGTTCACGGCGGCTACGGACACCCGGTCGGCGAGGCCGGCTTCGGCGAGGCGGGCCTCGACCTCGGTGTGCGGCAGGGCGACGACCGCCATGGTGCCCGTGCCGGACAGCTCGGTGAGGGCCTGGCTGCGCAGGGCCACTACGGCCGCCGCGTCGTTGAGGCTGAGCGCCCCGGCGACGCAGGCCGCGGCGACCTCGCCCTGGCTGTGCCCGATCACCGCGTCCGGCCGTACGCCACGAGCCCGCCACACCGCGGCCAGCGACACCATCACGGCGAACAGAACCGGCTGCACGACGTCCACGCGATCCAGAGGCGGGGCGCCCCCGTCGCCGCGCAGGACGGCGGCCACCGACCAGGTGGTGAACGGGCGCAGGGCGGCGTCGCAGCGGTCGAGTTCGTCCGCGAACACCGGGTCACGGTCGAGCAGATCGCGGGCCATGCCGGTCCACTGGGCGCCCTGGCCCGGGAAGACGAAGGCCAATTTGCCCGGGGGGAGGGCGTGTTGGGGGCCTACGACGCCGAAGCCGGTGCCGGTGTCAGCGGCGGTGCCGGTGTCGGGCTGCGCCTCGGCGAGTCCGCGCAGCGCGGTCAGCAGTTCGTCGCGGTTGCCCGCCTGGACGACGGCTCGGTGCTGGAAGTGCGTGCGGTGGTGGGTCAGCGTTCCGGCCACGGTCGGCAGGGGCAACTCGGGCTGTGCGGTGAGCAGTTCGTGGAGGCGGGCGGCCTGCCCCTGGAGGGCTGGGAGGGTCCGGGCGGAGAGCGGGAACAGGGTCTCTCCGGGCAGCTCTGCGGTGGGCTCCGAGGTCGGCTCCCCAGACAACTCTGCGGTCGGCTCTCCAGACAGCTCCGAGGGCAGCGCTTCGCCGGCCGGCCGCGCCATGTCCTCCGGCGCCTCCTCCAGCACGACATGCGCGTTCGTACCGCTGATCCCGAAGGCGCTCACCCCGGCCCGCCGCACCCGGTCGCCGCCGCGCGGCCACGCCTGGGCGCCGCTGTGCACACGCAGGCCGCCGCCCGCCCAGTCGACGTGCTCGGTCACGGTGTCGGCGTGCAGCGAGGCCGGGAGCAGTTCGTGGCCGAGTGCCAGGACGGTCTTGATGACGCCGCCGATGCCGGCCGCGGCCTGGGTGTGGCCGATGTTGGACTTCAGGGAGCCGACGCCGAGCGGCCGGTCGGCGGGGCGCCCCGGACCGAACACGGATGCCAGCGCCCGGCCCTCGATCGGGTCGCCGAGCCGGGTGCCCGTGCCGTGCGCCTCGACGTGGTCCAGGTCGTCCGGCCGGAGCCCGGCGGCGTCGAGGGCGGCGCGCAACACCCGTTCCTGTGCGGGGCCGTTGGGGGCGCTGAGGCCCTGGCTGCGGCCGTCCTGGTTGATCGCGGAGCCCTTGACGACCGCGAGGACCCGGTCGCCGTCCCGGCGTGCGTCCGCGAGCCGCTTGAGCAGCACCAGACCGCAGCCCTCGGCCCACACCACGCCGTCCGCGTCGGCCGAGAAGGGGCTGCACCGCCCGGACGGCGACAGCCCGCGCAGCCTGCTGAACTCGACGTGCCCGCGCGGTGTCACCAGGAGCGTCGCGCCACCGGCCAACGCCAGGTCGCACTCGCCGCTCGCCAGCGACCGCGCGGCCAGGTGCAGGGCGACGAGGGAGGAGGAGCAGGCGGTGTCGACGGTGACCGCCGGGCCCTGGAGACCGAGGGTGTAGGCGATCCGCCCGGAGGCCACGCTGGACGCCGAGCCCGTTCCGACATGCCCGTCGAGCTGGCCCAGCCCGGCCGAGGCCAGGTATCCGCTGTCGTACAGGCCGATGTAGACGCCTGTGGAGCTGCCGTTCAGCGTCTCCGGGACGATCCCGGCGCGCTCGATCGTCTCCCAGGTGGTCTGGAGCAGCAGCCGCTGCTGCGGGTCCATGGCCGCGGCCTCGCGCGGCGAGATCCCGAAGAAGGGCGCGTCGAAGCGGTCGATGTCGGCCAGGAAGCCGCCGCGCAGGGTGTACGCCTTGCCGGCGGCCTCCGGGTCGGGGTCGTAGAGCCCCTGAGTGTCCCAACGGCCCGCGGGAACCTCGGTGATGGCGTCCTCGCCCGCGGCCAGCAGCCGCCACAGCGCCTCGGGGTCGTCGGCGCCGCCGGGAAAGCGGCAGGCCATGGAGATGATGGCGATGTCGTCGTCGGCCCGTGCGACGGCTCGTACTGCCGGGTTCGCGGGCGCCTGGTCCGCCGTGAAGGCGACGGCGGGCCGTTCACCGAGGACCGCCTCGGCGAGTTCCGCGATCGTGGGGTGGTCGAAGACGAGGGACGGCTCCAGAGGCCGCCCGATCCGCGCTGAGAGGCCAGCGGCCAGTGTCACCAACTGCCTTGATCCCAGACCGAATTCGGCGATCGGCCGCTCCGGGTCGACGGCCGGCGGTTCGATCCCGGCCTCCTCGGCGACAGCCGCCGCCAGCCAGGCCCGCACACCCTCGGAGGTCGTGACGGACATCTCGGGGAACTGCTTCGGGGACTCGTTCGCAGGCATCTGGAAAAGGTGTCCTCGTGAACTCGTGAACTCGGGCTCAGGCGATTTCCGTACGACAGATACGGCCGATACGGCTGGCACAGCAGGTGCGACCGGTGCGACCGGTGTACGGCGGTTGCGGGCGACGGACAGACGGACCATGCGACCGGCGTGGGTGAACTCCGGCGACGTACGGCGATTCCGGCGTCGTACGGCCAAGGAACCGGTGTACGACCAGGGCGACGGCGGTGCCGCCGCCGGCACGGATGTGCGTGCCGGCGGCGGGTGCCGTCGTCCAGGTCATCTCATGGCGGGCGCGCCGACCACCGAGAGGGTGCCGGCCAGGTAGGCCGCCCGGGAGGCGTGGCGCTGGATCTTCCCGCTGGACGTCTTGGGGATGGTGCCGGGGTGGACCAGCACGACCTCGCGCACGGACAGGCCGTGGGCCTCGCCGATCGCGCTGCGGATCAGATCGGTGATCTTGTCGGAGTCGCCCGCCGCTTCCGGGGCCATCTCCGCGACGATGACGGGCTGTTCGCCCTCCACCGCGCCGTCCGCGGTGTCATCAACTCCGCTGTCCACCGCGCCGTCCACGGAGAACGCGGCGGTGCAGCCGGGGCGCAGCGCCCCGTGGGACATCTCGGCGGACAGTTCCAGGTCCTGCGGGTAGTGGTTGCGTCCGTCGATGACCATCAGGTCCTTGAGACGGCCGGTGACGAACAGTTCGCCGTCGCGCAGGAATCCGAGGTCGCCGGTCCGCAGGAAGCGACCCTCGCGGTCCTTCAGCGTGGCCCGGAAGGTCTCGCGGGTGGCGAGGGTGTTGCGCCAGTAGCCCTTGGCGACGCTCGCGCCCGCGACCCAGATCTCACCGACCTCTCCCTCGGGCAGCGGCTCCTGCCCCTCGGGGTCGGCGATCACCACGGTCATGCCGGGACCGGGCCGGCCCGAGCTGACCGCCGCCGCGTCCGCCGCGCCGGCGTGCGGCCCGGTCCCGGCGGCCTCGACGAGGGTGGGCGGGGTCTCGACCGTGCTGCCGGTGACCATGAGGGTGCCCTCGGCCAGGCCGTAGCACGGGTACAGGGCCTCGCGGCCGAAGCCGGCCGCGCCGAAGGTCTCGGTGAAGCGCCGCAGGGTGGCGGCGCGCACCGGTTCGGCGCCGTTGAAGGCGACCTTCCAGCGGCTCAGGTCGAGGCCGTCGACGAAGTCGGGCGTCGCATGCTTGAGGCACAGTTCGTACGCGAAGTTGGGTCCGCCGCTGGTGTGCGGACGGTAGCGGTCAATGGCGGTCAGCCAGCGCTGGGGCTGCTGAAGGAAGTGCAGCGGCGAGAAGAGCGTGGCGGTCACGCCGAGGTAGACCGTGTTCAGGACCGGGCCTATGAGACCCATGTCGTGGTACACGGGCAGCCAGCTGACGAACAGTTCGTGGTCGTACTCGGCGATCACGTCCGGGGTGTGGCCCATCCGCTCCGTGATGACCCGCTCGTTGTCCAGCAGGTTCCCGTGGGTCACCATCACGCCGCGCGGGGCGGAGGTGGAGCCGGAGGTGTACTGGAGGAAGGCGACCGAGTCGGCGGTGAGGTCGGGTTCGCGCCAGGAGCCGGCCGCCTCGTCGGGGATGTCCTCGGTGGCGACGCAGGTGATCTCGGCCAGTTCGGGCAGGTGCTCCGACATGGCGCCCAGAGCGGCGATCACCTCACGGCCGCCCAGGATCACCTTGGCGTCCGCGTCGGCGATCAGCCGCCTCATCCGGGTCAGGGCGCGATGGTTCTGCGACCGCCCCTGCGGGGGTACGCCCGGTACGGCGACGACTCCGGCCGAAAGGCATCCCAGGTAGCCGCAGATGAACTCGAGACCGGGCGGATACAGCAGCAGGGCGCGGGAACCGGCCAGACCGCGCTCCTGCAGCCAGGCGGCGACGGCCCGGGACCGGCCGGCCAGACGCCCGAACGAGATGTCCTGGATCTCTCCGTCACAGTCGCCCGTGACGAGATAGCGGTAGGCGGTCCGGTCGGGCTGTTGCGAGGCGTGCACGGTCAGTAAATCGACCAGGGATCGAGCCATTTGAGGAGTCTCACCTGTTCGGATAAATGGGCGAGGAAAAGGGAGGGCCAGAAAACTGGAGCTCGAAGACCGGCCGCGTGATGCGTACGCGAAGACGCCGTGGCCGCCTGGCCCCCTTGCCAGACATGCCCACACGACCAACCTGCCGAGGAGCAGCAGCGATGCGTACGCCGGCTCCTCGTGCCCCCCGTTCGGCTTGCTACCGATGAGTAGGACGATAGCAAGTCTTTTCGGCTCGACAGATGTAACCCCGGGTATTTCAATAGGCAATTGAATAATCTGACACCCAGTTAGAGAAACGTGTCACCGGCGTGCACGGCTGCTCTTATCTGGATGCACGAGTCCGATGCCCCCATTGCGGACCACTTGGTATGTGCCGCAGAACACATCCGCCACGCTGCTCGCCTGATCTCTCGTCAGGACGTCGACATACCCGTGCACCCGGCCGACATCGCGCGAAAGCCGGGAGCAGGGAAGCCAGTTCAGTGTGCGCGGGGTCCCGCTCCGCCGGAGTCCGCACGGCCCGACGTACGCAGCGTGCCGACCGTCTTCAGCAGCCGGTCGGCGGGTTCCCGCAGTTTGGGATGGGCCAGGACCGTGTTGCGCAGGCCCCGCACCGGTCTGCGCCACAGCCGGTGCGCCGCCGCCACCGGGTGGGGGCGGGCCACGAACCCTTCTCCCACGCGCAGTTCACGGGTCTTGAGCCAGTCCTTGTACTCCTTGTCACCGCGTCCCAGGTCCAGGAGCGTCACGCCGTGCCGGCCCGCCGCCTCGGCCATCCGAAGATGCATCATCAATCCGGGCGAGTAGCGGTGGAATTCGGGGTCGTACGCGGTGAACCAGGCCGCCAGGACCGTGCGCGATCTCGGCCCGAAGTGTGCGGCCACCGGCCGGTCTCCGGCGTACACCACGGACAGGACGCCGGTGAAGTGCTCCTCGCGGACGTGGAACAGATAGTCCACCAGGTCGACGATCCACGGCCGCGCGAACCGGTCCATCCGCCCCGTTCTTCGGTACTGGGCTGACTTCCACTGCATGAGCTGGTGCAGCACCTCCGGGTCGCGCTCGTCGAAGACGAACCGCATTTCCCCTACCTCACGCCCCACGCGGCGTTCCTTCTTCAGCGTCGTCTTGGCCAGCCCCGGGTACGCGCCGCGCAGCCACTCCGCGTAGCTGCCGTCGCCGGGCTTCACGTCGATCACCGGTGAGGCGAACGTCCCCGTCACATGTCTGCCGAACGGCTTCTGCTCCTCGACGAGATGATCGAACTCGAGGATGGACAGCCCGCAGGCTCGCAGCAACTCCTCGGTGTCCCAGGTGACCCCGGGACGGTGCACGAGTGCCTGGCAGTCGGACAGGCCCAGCCCGACGGCCCGGCCGACGCCGAAGACGTTGCGCTCGTACGGGAGGAACCCGACGGGCTCCCCGTTCTCGTGCAGGACCGCCACCCGCGCCCCACCGCGGTACTTGCCGATCCCGATCGCGAACTCCGGCGCCAGGAAGGGGTTGGCGTATTCGGGCGACTCGTCCATCGCCTGGTGCCATGCCTTGCGCAGCGAGACGCTCAGCTCGTCGAGCCTGTAGATGGTGATGTCCACCTCAGATCAACCGCCCTTCCGCAGAGTCCGCGAGGAACGTGCCGGTCACAGCACAGGCCGGTGAGATGTGTGGATCATTGCTCATGGATCGCATCGACGACCGCTCCCCCCATGACGCGCTGTGCGCGTCCCGCCACTTCTTTGGCTATCCGAGATCCACGCCGTATACACGCTCGTTCCGCGGTCGCTACCGAGATTTGAACGGTGCGGCGGGGCTCAAACGTCGCGAAACAGTACGCACGCTGTCAAGAGCCCCTACCGCATCGGAAAGCTGTGGATTGAGCGGCCCGGTCCGCTCAGGGCCGCCCGACCCGCGACTCCTGGCCGTCCAGCCCTTCGGGAAGGAGGTCGGCAAACGGCAGCGGCATGGCAGACACGAGGGCCGTAGAGCCGTAGAGCCGTAGAGCCGTAGAGCCGTAGAGGTGAGTCTGCTGCATCACGATGCCACGCGGGAGCCGTTCGGGCTGATGCGAGCCTTCCGTACCCAGACCGGTCCGGACGCGCGAGAGCCCCCGCCAGTGCGCGCTGCGGGGTTCTCGCTCCGGGTCCCTTGATCAGCTGGAAGGTCACATGGTTTCGGTCCCGGCCCCGGCGCCGTCCGGCAGGAGGGCCAGGAGCTGCTTCGTGTGGCCGGGCAGCTCCACTTCCGCGAGGCCCGCGATGAGGTCCCTGAGGGGCACGGTCTGATCGACCAGGACTTTGTCGTTGGACAGGAGCAGAGTGGGCACCAGGGTGTCGAGTTCGGCCTCGCTCAGCATCGGCCCGCCGAGTGCGCAGAGGGCGTCCCCTTGGAGGCGGATGCGGTCCCGAAGCCCCGCGTTGCCGCCCGCGAGCGTGATGACGCGTTCGATGGTCCAGGTGTCGAGCGCCATGCGGTTGTCATACGTCGTGTTCGCTCCCGCGGCGACGCAGGAGATGGCGGCGATGGTGGCGGCGTTGACGATGGCGACGTGCGCCAGAATCTGCTCAGCGTTCCACTCGCCGGCCGGCGGGACAGGGCTCGTGTCGCCGGAGTCGGCCACCGTGGCAGCAGCGTCCAGCAGCGCGCGGTAGGCGTCCCGAAGCGGGGCGGCGTCCATCATGTCGTCCTCTTTCTGCGGTCGTACGCGGGGCGAATACGGGAAGGGTTGCGGCGAGCGCCGTCTCAGACGTGCCCGGGGGACATCTCCCATGGCGCCTGCGGAAGGACATCGCCGGTCTCAAGCAGCGACTTGAGGTTCGCCAGCACGGCCGGCCAACCGCGCGAGATGCCGTGGAGCATCTCCTGGTTGGGGAGGTTCTCGTGGGTCACGGTGAGCCGGACGATGTCCTGGTGTGGTTCGACGAGAAAGGTGACAGTCGACGGTTCTCTTGGCGTTTCGGCGTCGGGGGTGTCCTCGAAGGTGATGACCAAGCACGTCGGGGGCTCCGCCTTGATCACTTCACCGACGACATCGACGACGCCTGATCCGTCGACGCGTCGGTGCTCCCATGCCGAGCCCGGCTGCCAGTCCGAAATGTTGGCGTGCCCCCAGTAGCGCGCCGTCAGGTCTGCGTCCGTCAGGGCTTGCCACACCTGCTCCGCGCTCGCACGGATGTAGGTGACGTAGACGTAGGTCGGTACGGACGTGGTTCCGTCGGTCATGACGTACTCCTCTACATGTTGAGATGCCGTGTCGCCGGCCGGCGCGCCAAGCCCAAGCGTTCACACAGCTCGCGCAGCGTCTGGCCGTTGTGCTCGCCCGAGTCCATCGCTCTCGCTTCGAGGCTCACCTCTCGATTATGCAGGTAGTTACCTGCATAATGTCAACGCCACGCCGGCCGTCAGCCACCTCGCCTGATCTGCGTGAGGATGGTCTCGTCGGTGATCTTGGTGTCGGCGGCCAGCAGGAACGCCTTGCTGAGAATCAGCGAGAGCCGGTCGTCCTCGAAGGGCAGGAACACCTTGCCGTCGCTCTTGGGGCGCGACGGGACAATGCACAGGTAGGAATCGTCCGGCTCCATCAGGATGTTGGCCGAGCCCAGATGGATCCTGTACGTACGGAGCCCGCCGCGGACCACCAGGAAGCGGCCGTCGAGCGCGCACCGGTCGGCGATCTTCAAGCGCGGCAGGATCCGTTCCAGCGCCTCGCGCCGGACCTCCGCGTTCGCCGTCAGCTCACCGAACGTGGCTGTCCGCCAGTACGCGGCATAGCGGTCCTCGCCCCGGTCGGCCCACTCGGGATCTGCCGCGATCGAGGTCACGCCCACGAACAGATCGACGTCCCGCATCGCCTCGCTGAACACCAGCGGCGGAACCTCGGCCAGCGGAACCTCCCGCCGGCGTCGGCCCTCACGCCGCTCGAACCGGACCTGGTCCGTCGCGGCGTGATCGGGCGCGTAGTCCCCGTAGTCCTCCGCGGCAGGTTCGTGGAAGAAGCACGCCCGCCACTCGCCGTCGCCGAACTCGGCCCGCGCCTTCCCCTCGTAGCCGCCGTCGTACCGGCCGAGGAAGTTGGCCTGCCATCCGCGTTCCTTGAACAGCGCGTAGAGCCGCCGGTAGTGGACGATGTGGGCGGCGAACCGGTTGGAGTAGACGCCGGTCTCCTCCTCCGCCGGAGTGAGCAGATAGATCTCCCGGAACGCCTGTTTGAACGGCTGCCGCAGCCGCTGGTCGACGATCCGCTCCCGCCACGCCCTGATCTCGTCCGTCGACGCCCTGATCGGATGCCACAACCGTGCGCGCGCCGGCTCGCCGGGCGGTTCGGTCATGGGCGCCGCCGCGTGCCACACGCCGTCCGAGTGCTGGAACTCCCAGATCAGGCCGCGGACGAGGACCCCGGTGACCGGATGGTCGCGGTAGTAGCGGCACCACTCGTCGTACGGCCACTCGCGCCCGGCCGACATCAGCGCCTCGACTCGGGCCCGCTCGCCCGAGAGCGTGCCCCGTACCTCCTTGGCCAGGGCTTTCAACTGCTTGAGTTCGTCCGGGAACCCGTCCTTCACCGCGGCCGGGGCCGTACGGAACAGGCGCCCGTCGGGGCCAGCGAAGGTGAGCCGCACCGTCACCGCGTCCTCGATCGCCACCCGTACCCGGTATCCGCCCAGGTCGTGCTCCAGCGAACCGTCCGGCGCCAGGCCGTGGTCCGGCACGCTGCGTTCGACGAGTTGCCCCGCCGTGATGCCCTGCCGGTCGGCGGCCGTCAGCAGAGCGGTGTCGAGCTGCTTGCGCAGAGCCCGGTGCTTGATCCGGGACTGCAACCGCCACAGCGACTCCAGGGCGGCCGGATCGTCGATCTCGGCGAGCGCGTTGATCGCCGCGCCCGCGAGCTTGAGGTCCTCGATCACGTCGGATACGGGACCGCCGGCCCGCAGGGCGAGCGTGCAGAGGTACGGCACCGCGGCCGGGCCGCCGGTGAGCGCGGCCGCCCAGACGACGCCGCGCGCCAGGTCGCCGTCGCTCTGCTGAACGATGTAGTGGTAGTGGAAATCGCCGGTTATCCAGCCGGTGTGCGGACCTTGTCCGCTGCTGCACAGCGCATCCCCGTCGGCCAGTCGCCGCAGGATCTCGACCGCGAGGTCGCCCACCGCCGCCGCGTCCGCGAGCGCGCGGCACGTCCGCCGCCACCGCTGCGCGGGACGCGGGCCCGACAGGCTCGCCAGGTGCCGGACGAAACCGGCCAGCTCCGGCGTCGGCGAGGTGTCGGCCCGGTCTCGCAGTGGGGCGGCCCAGGGGGCGAACGAGGGGATCAGCCCCTCGGGGATGTGCGCCTCGTCCACGCTTTCGAGCAGCGTGCGGAGGCGCTGGGCGAGCGGCCCGCGCAGGCGCGCCGGGACATCGGTGTTCATGAGCTCCGCGTGGGCGTGCCGCAGCCAGGGCGCGACCGCGCGGCGGCCGTCGGCGTCGAGGCGCTCGGCCGGGTTCAGCGCCATCTCCAGCGATTCAGCGAACCAGTAGCCCCTGTCGTACTCGGTGGTGCGCAGCAGCATCACCGCGACCTCGTCCGGAGTCCAGCCGCTCCCCCGCGAGATCAGGGTCCCTATCTGGGTGTCGAACTGCGAGAAGCCGCCGCCGTCGAAGCGGCCGGCCAGCAGGAAGCACAGGACCGCGGCCCGGCACTCCTCGTCCCCGCAGGCCGCGAGCCGTGCGTCGATCTCGGCCCGGGTCGCCGCGCGCGCCGCCCGGAGCCGCTCGTACCCGCCCTCCCCAGCCCACGGGACGGCGTCCCACCGGGACTCCGCCCGCTGACGTTCCAGAAGGTCGACGAGCCAGCGGACGCGGCCGAGCGCGGCGGACCTCACGTCGTCGAGCGAGTCGTTCCTACGGGATTCGGCCACCAGGGTGTCGTAGAGCATGGGCGGGATCTTGGCAGAGGGGACTGACAACGCGATCAACCCGAAGGATCCTCAGGTCGGTTGACGTGATCCGGAGTCCAACTACCGGCGGCGCGGAGGTTCCCGAAGCCGCGGCGGACCCGGCCGGGTCGAGTCGGCCGAGTCCACCGCGGGCCGCTCCCCCGGGCGGCGGTGCACCGACTACGGGGTCCCGGCGTGCGCCGACGCCGCGCGGAGTCCGGCTCGGCCGGGTGTGGAGCAGGCGCCGGCGGCGCACGCCGTGAGCCACTGGTCGAAATCGGCGTCGTAGCGGGTGGCGATGTCGGAGCTGTAGACGGCGTATCCGCCCGCGTAGTCGCCGGCGCGGAAACGGGCGAGCATGCGGTGGATGTCCGTCGGGTGTTGCTCGAACATGTAGCGGACCGCGAGGTAGCCCCAGGGGTAGGTGCGGGTCACGTCGCTGTTGGCGTAGGTGTTCTGGAACAGCGTGCTCAGGCGGTAGGTGTGCTTGCCCGCCTCCGCGACCGCCTGCTCGTCGGTGATGCCGCGGTAGCCGTAGGAGACGTATTCCGCCAGGCCCTCGATCCACCAGACGTCCGGCACTGATGTCTGCTGGGCGAAGTCGCCCTTCATGTCGTAGCGGGCGTCGAGGAAGTGCGTGTACTCGTGGTTGAGGTTCCAGATCCGGGCCGTGAAGCCGTCATCGACGTTCTTCTGGTACATGATCGCCAGCGGTTGGTTGGCGGGGTCGGACGGGTCTCCTGTCAGGGTGATGCCGCCGTTGTCCGTACTGACGCCGAAGATCGCCCCGGCGTACGTCTGGTAGTCCGCGCGGCTGGCGAAGACCGCGAGTTGGAGGGTGGACACGTACTGGCCGGGTATGGGGCCGTCGTCCTTGACCAGGTTGTCGAAGTACGGGTCCTGGCCCAGCAGGTTGGCGCACACCGCGTCGAGTTCGGCGGAGGTGAGCGCCTGGGTCCGGACGGTGTGGGTCGCGTCGCAGGTGTGGGTGATCGGCAGGGCCGCCCTGGTCAGCCGGCCCGTCAGGTCACAGACGTCGTAGTACGAGCAGTTGAGGTGGTCGTAGTAGTCCGCCTGCGTCGCCACCGCGATCCACAGGCCGGCCGTGGGGCCGGTGAGCTCCGACGCGTTCAACAGGTCCATGGTCAGGGGCCGGACCATCGCCTGCAGCGCCGTGTGTTCGACATAGCGGGCGAGGTTCATCCCGGCGTTGGAGTCCAGGTAGGCGCGGTCGGTCCCGAGCAGGTCCAGGTGCCCCAGCGCGAACGTGTGGAGGGTCCGGACGATGCCCGGGTCGGCGGCGACCGCGTTGACGTAGTCCGTGTTCCAGTTGCCGCGCCACAGCGGGGTGTAGACGTCGTTGACGGCCGCGAGCATGCTGCCGATGGTGTCGTAGGAGCTGTCGTATCCGTTGAGCAACCGCCGGTAGACCTTCAGATAGCGGGCCTGCTGGTCGGCGCTGTCGGTGAGGATGACGACTTCACCGAGCACGTCACCGTTCGCCGCGGTGACGTCCCTGGAGTGCCGGCCCGCGAAGAAGGCGTCCAGGCCGCGGGTGGTGGCTCCGGCGAGGGTCTCGCCGTAGGGGCCGACGTCGGCCGGGTTGTTGAACTGCACGTAGTAGCCGGCGCGCAGGAACAGGACGAGCTGCCACACCTGGGACGAGTTGTCGCCTCGATAGCGTTGTGCCTCTCGCGTGAAGGCCTTCGCCAGGGTGACCATCTGGGCCTCGCGGAAGATGTCGCGGGCGTCGGTACCGGTGACGGCGAACAGGGTGTTGACGCAGCCCGTGGTCGAGGCTTTGACGAACGCGACGAGTGCGGGACCGGTCCGGCCGGCGAAGTCGGCCGGAGTGCAGGAGGCGGTCTTCGGTGTGGTCTTCGTACCGGTTCCAGCGCTCGGACGGGCCCGGGAGGGCGTCGGCGTCAGGGGAGGCAGCTGGGCCGCGGTGAGCGGTCGGCCCTGTACGGCGGGACGGTCGGCGGCACCTGCGGTCGAGCCGGTCGGCGGCGGGGGTGGCGTCTCCTTCCGGGACGCGGTCACCGCGGTGGTGCCGTCCCGAGCGGGGGGGGCCGCGAGCGCCGGCGTCGACAGCAGGCCGGCGACGGTGACGCAGACGGCGAGGGCGCCGGCCGTGCGTCTGGGCAGCGCGAAGCGGTAGCGCATCTGGATTCCTCCACGGATGGATGCGCCTCGTTACGGGTGTTGAGGCGTGTGTGGCACCTTCTCAACACCGACCCGCCCCAACAATGGCGTGTGACATAGCACATTGCATCGGTGAGCCATAACATCCGGAGTCGCCCTACGCCCCGGTCACGCTCCAGGTGCGCGCGGCCCATGTCCTCAAGTGCGGTGACTGGCCGACGAGTTCGCGATACGCGGAGGCGGCGGAGTCGAACAGCGTCTCCGCCACTTCTCCGGCAACCGCGTCGCGCCGCCAGGCCAGCACGTAACGGCACCACAGCGGCGTACCGATCAGCGGTTTGATCACCACGTCCGGGATCGGTCGCAGCGTCGCCTGTACAACGGACACACCGAGGCCGGCACCGATCATGCTCTGCAACTGCAGCTGGTCGCCGAGGAATTCGTGCACGGCGACCGGCGAGAATCCGGCCGTTTCACAGGCGGCGTAGAAGACTCGCGGCCAGCCGGCTCCGTCGTCCGGTGTCAGGAACCACGCGTCCTCGGCCAGGTCGGCGAGCGAGACCTGAGCGCGGTGTCTGAGGCGATGCCGGGACGGCAGGGCCACGAACGTGGGCTCGGTGACGATCCCGCGGTGCGTCACCGCGTCCGAATGCCTCAGCTCCATTCCGGGGTAGTCCGCGGCGACCGCCGCGTCCACCGCGCCCTCCTCAAGGAGTTCGACGATCCGCGAGGAGGCGTACACACTGCTCACCGCGAGCGGCACATCCGGCAGCCGGGCACGGACCCGGGAGACCATGCCCGACAGCACCGGGGAGTTGGTCGCCGCCACGCGCAAGGTCCGACGGGTTCTCGCGGCTTCGCCCGCCGGACGGCATCCGATCGCGGCGGCACGGGCCAGGACGTCGCGCGCCTGAGCGACGACCTCGACGCCGTACGGTGTCAGCCTCACCCCCGCCGGCCCGCGCTCGAACAGCGCCTCACCGAAGTAGCGCTCGATCCGCCGGAGTTGGGTGCTCATGGCCGGCTGCGAGTAACCCAGGTCCGACGCGGCCCGGCCCACGCTCCCCGCGTCGGCGATCGCGCACAGGACGCGCAGATGCCGAAGCTCCAGCTCCATCCGTCCACTCCCCCATCCGTCCACCCGGCCGGCCGGCCCCCACGACGTCATCGCCACCGTGGCGCCTGCCCGCCGGGCCCATGCCGGTCCGTGGTCGCGGCCGGCGGACAGGAAGCGTTCCATCGCGTCGCCGCAGGCACAAGGCACATGTCCGCCACCGTCCGGCGCGGCGCGGACACCGCGACACCAAGACCGAGAGAGCGGTGAGCCCGGGCTCAATGTCCGCGGAACGCCTCCTCCAGCCACCAGGCCCCTCGGTCCCCGACCACCTTCGCGTCGATGAGCAGAGGCGCGGAGCGTGGCCCGGCGACCCAGTCCTCGACGGCCTTCAGCTCCGCCCGCGTGCGCACGGTCACCGCTTCGAAGCCGTACCCGCGCGCCACGGCGGCGACATCCGTATGCGGGAACTCGACTGTCTCCAGCGGATGTCCGTCGGGCCCGAAGTGGTGCACCTCCGCTCCGTAGGCGTCGTCGTTGTACACGACGACCACCATCGGCAGCCCGAGCCGGCGTACCGTGTCGAGTTCGGCGGCGCCCATCATCGCGCCGCCGTCCCCGAGCGCGGCCACCGGAAGCCGGTCCGGCCGCGCCAGTGCCGCACCGATCGCGGTCGCCAGCCCCAGGCCGATCGACTGGAACGCCTGGGTGAAGCACAGGCCGTTCTCGTCCGGCACCGACAGGTACATGCTCGGGTAGCCCATGAAGTTGCCGGAGTCCACGCCGATCACCCGCTCCGCGGGGAGAATGTCGTCCAGCGCGATGCTCAGTGTGCGTGGGTCGATCCGCTCGCGGCCGCTCGTGTCTTCGTAGGGCACATCCCGCCACCGCACGCGTGCGGTGAGAGCCGCCTCGACATCGGCGGTCCGGTAGCCGTTCCGACATCCGCCGGCCCTCGCGAGCGCATGCCGCGCCGTCAACTCCACGTCGCCGGTGACCCCGAGGTCCACTTCCCGGTGCGCACCCAGCGCGGACGCGTCGTCGTCGACCTGGACCACGGAGGTGTCCGCACCGATCAGCCGGCCGTGGCGCGTGGTCCACATGTTCAGTGCGCAGCCCCAGCCCACGATCAGGTCGGCCCCCTGGATCAGCTCGGCCGCCAGGGGGGACGCGAAGCCTCCGGACACGTCGAGCGCCCACGGATTGCCGTGGAAGAGGCCGCGGGCGACGGCCGACGTCGCCAGCAGCGCGCCATGGCGTTCGGCCAGCGCCGCCAAGGCGTCCCGGGAGCCCGGTGAGCGCGCTCCCCGCCCGGCCACGAAGACCGGCCGCCGGGACTTCTCCAGCACCTGCGCAAGCGCCCCCACATCGGCCGACTCCGGTTCGGCCGCGGTCCGTTCCGGCGGCGCCTCGGCCAGGGTGGGTGCGCCTTCGGGTGCGTCGCGGGCCTGTACGTCCAGCGGGAGGTTGAGCAGCACGGTACGTCGCTCGTGCACAGCACGTCGTAACGCGTCGCGGGCCTGCGCGACGGCACCCTCCGCCGACGTCACGCGCGCCGTGACCGCGCCCACCGATCGCGCCAACGCCTCCTGGTCCACGTAGAAGTTGGATCTCGGCTCGGTCGCCTCGGCTGCCAGCACGAGCAGCGGTGTACGGCTTTTGGCCGCCTCGGCGATGCCGGTCATGGCGTTCGTCAGTCCGGGTCCCTGGTGAACGCTCAGCGCGGCCACTGTGCCGCTCATCCGGCTGTAGGCGTCGGCCATCGTCGCCGCGCCGCCTTCATGGCGTGCGGCGACGAACCGCGAGCCCTCCGCGACCATGGCATTGGTGAGATGGAAGTTGCCCGATCCGACCACACCGAAGACATGGCCGACCCCGGCCGCGGACAGCGCCCGCCCGACGGCCTCCGCGACTTTCACGAGCGCTCCACCAGCGCGAGCACCCGCGCGGGAGCCCCCGACCCCGTGACTATGGGCAATGGTCCCGCGATGACGACGCAGCCGGTCGGCGGCAGCAGTTCCAGGTTCCGCAACTGGGTCAGCCCGTACTTGTCACTGCCCATGAGAGAGGAGTGACACGGGAACGCCGGGTCGAACGCGTGCGCACGTCCCGCGTCGGTGCCCACCGTCTCGACTCCGAGGCCGATCACCGGCGACTCGTGAGCCACCCAGCGGGCGCATTCCGGCGACAGGCCGGGGGTGTGCGGGCCGTTCTCGTCGGCGTTGAGGAACGCCTCCTGGGAGTGCGCGCGGGCGTCCCAGCCGGTGCGCAGCAACAGCCATCCGCCGTCGGGCAGCGGCCCGTTCTCGGCTTCCCAGGCCCGCACGTGCTCCACCTCCACGAGGAAGTCCGGGTTCTCCCGCGCTTCGGCGGTGAAGTCCAGCACGGCGGCCGGTGCGATCAGCCGACGCGCCGGCACCGACGCCACGTCGGAGAGGTCCTTACCGGTCACCCAGTGGTTCGGGGCGTCGAAGTGGGTCCCTGTGTGCTCGCCACTGCGGAAGTTGTTCCAGTACCAGGCCGGCCCTCGTACGTCATACCTGCTGATCTCCTCCAGTTCGAACACCGCCGTCTGGCCGAACTCCGGCGGCAGTTGGATCACCGGTGTCGACGACGACAACGGCGATGTGAGGTCGACGACTTCGATCGACCCACCCCGCAACCCGGACACCAGCGAGGCGAGGACGGACGGCTCGGGCATGAGAACCCCCTGAGACAAGGCGGAACTGACAGCATGCCAGCCTGATATGACGGTCGTTCAGATGGGGCCGTTCGACCGGAATTCAGGATCAGTGCTTGGCGAACTGGACCCGGGTCGGCTGCACGACGTTCGGCCGGACAGCGATCCCGTCGACGGTGAGTCGTTCTCCGAAGATGTCGGTGATCCTGATCGCGCCGCCGCACCCGGTGCCGTCGCCGGAGATGAAGTAGTTGTAGTCGGCGCGCGACAGCTGACGCCAGCCGCTGCCGGCACGGATCTCCAAGCGGGCCACCGGATTCCGGTGACCTATGACCTGGATGCCGCACCAATAGCGGCTGGACCCGGTCTTGTACCGGATCGACATCGTGCCGGGAGTGCTGGGGCTCACCAGCTTCCACGTGATCGCGATCCGGCCGCGCGAGGGGGCCGCGAGCTTGGCGAACGCCTCCGCGCTGAGGTCGATCTGCCCGGGTGCGCACTCCCCTGGGCATTCGTTGGTGATGCGGACGGTGACGGAGGCCCCGTTGGCCGCGCGGACGGACACATACGCGCCGCAGGCCTTGGCCGACTCGTAATCGGTGGAGTTCATCGCCCCGGTCATGACATCACCACTCGGGTCGTACAGGCAGGCGCCTCCGCCGTCGGCGTCGTAGAAGGTGGCAACTCCTTTGTAGGTGACGGCGGGCCGTATGCGTCCCGCCAACGGTGCGCCGGCGGACGGCGCTTGCGGGGTGTTTGTCGCTGACGGCTTCGCCGACGTGGCGGCCGCCGTCGTCCGTGGGGTGCTCTTGGCCGACGGCTTCGCCGACGCGGTGGTCGCGCGACCGGAGGCGGTCGGAGACCCCGAAGCGGGCGGGACGTTCGCCGATGTACCGGCGATGGGGGTGGCCGCGGCGCGCCTGGCGTCGGCCTCATGGTCGGGGAGGAGCACCAGGACCAAGGAGACGACTACGAGCGCCGCGGCCGCCGATATGAACAGCCACCGCCTGTGCACCGGACCTCCTTGACGGCCATCACCCATTGTTGTGAGTGACGGGGGCAGCGATCGTTCCAGACCTGGGGTACGACGGCAAGCCCGATCTCAAGCCACATGTGCGCTGGTCACCCGGCCGCGGCGCTGAGGGCCGGCCCGGTGATGGACATGTCGCCGCTGAGCTGGGCGACCTGTGAAACGGTCACGTCCTCGAAGGTGACCGTGCGGGTGGGAACAGCGGGGTGGGAGAGCCACGGGGGCAGTTCGTCGGGCGTGACGGTGACGCTGCGGTCCGCAGGGAGCGGAGCGCCGCCCAGTCCGACGAGCGTGCCGGACAGCTTCTGGGTGTACAGAGTCACCACGTCCTTGCCCTTGACCGTAGATGTGGTCGTGGGCTTGGTCCGCAGACGCATCGCCGCGCGGCCGCGGCCCGCCGTCAGGTCGAGGTCGCCGAAGTCCAGCGACCGTGCGGTGAACTTCAACACCCGCTTGGACCCGGCCGCGGTCCGGACGGTGACCACGCCCCGAAAGGCACTGTCGTGGAGCACGAGTCTGTCGGCGCGCAGCACCCAGGGGACGTTCACCGGGCGGGCCGACGGCTGGTCGACCGGCGTGCGGGCACCTGCTGGTGTCTTGGAGGAGCGGATGCCGCCAGGGGCGAGCAACGCCTTCGAGGTCGCCGGCGTGGCGACCTGTAGGACCAACGACAGGGCGGCCACCGCCAGCGCGCAGGCGAGAGGCCGCAGCAGCCGACCGGCCGAGCGGCTCTTCACCGCACTGCTCAGATGGCAGGGCTCGGACTCCGGCCCGCCTGCCGCACAGTCGGTCAGGTCGTCACTCGCCACCGTGGTCCTCACCCGCGGGGATGGTCGTTGATGCACGGTTCGCTGCGGGCTGCGACTCGGCGCCGCCCGTCGGAGGAATCCAGGCACACGCCAGGGATCCGCCGATCAGGCCGGAAATCAACCCGATGAGGAGGCCCCCGAAATTGGCGACGGGAAACGAGATGAGGGCAAGCAGAATGACTGTGATCCCTGCGAACACGCGCGCCTGCTGGTGGAACCAGAGGGAGATGGCCAGGGCCACGAGCAGAACCCCGATGATCAGCGACCCCGCGCCGGCCGAGGTCGACAGTGCCAGTGGGATGGCGCCGAAGTTCAGGTGCGCGTACGGAAAGTAGAGGATGGGCAAGCCCGCCGCGAAGGTGAACAGTCCTGCCCAGAAGGGACGTTCGTCCCGCCAGTTCCTGAATCCTCGTCGGGCGTCGGCGGCAACGCCACGCAAGTTCCGGCGTCTGCCGAATAGTTCGATGAACACGTGGGCCTTCCATGATGTACGGCAGGCGGGAGTGTGCGGCGAGCCGGCGCGGAAGGTGCGTGCCTGTGCCGATGGGTCAGAAGCACTCGTGGCGGCCTTGCTTGAGCCGCACACCGAGGTCGGGAACGTTGAACGTGGCGGCCGAGACTGCGACCGTGGTCGCGCGCACGTCGCTCAAGGAGGCCGAATTCGCCTGCTGAGCAAAGCCGTTGGGATCGAAGAACCGGGAGTTCCGGTCCTCCCGACTGATCGGGCCCTTGCTGACCGCTCCCGCCGCAACACCGATGTCGAGGTCGTCGAAATTCGCCTGTCCGCTCGACAAGGATGTCGCGTCGAGGAACAAGTTCCTCGCCTCGACCCGGCTCCGTTCACCGCCGGTGAGCCTCAGCGTGTATGGGCCCAGGACCGGGATCGGAACCACCATGGACTGGCACAGTCCGCTGATCTCCGCACGGCTGGCCCCGGTGACCACGACCGGCACGAGGACGCCCTTCCTGGTCACGTCCACCATGCCGTAGATGCTCAGACCACGGGCGTCCATGGTGTCCAGGGCCACCTCGAACTTCTGGCCGGAGATGAAGAACGACGCGGCCAGTGCTCCTTGCGCCATGCCGATACCGAGAGCCGCGGCGGCCATGACACTCGGGACGAGAGCGGCGGAAAAACGCTTCCAGGAGGTCCTGCCGGCGCGGCGCAGCATCCCGTCTCCTCGGGTCATGACGTGGGCTCGCCGTTGCCGGACAGGGGTAGGCGACGTCCCTCTTAGTGGCGGATCCTAGGCTTCCCGGCACGGCAGACGACGGCACGTCGGGTCGGCCGGATGGGTGATGCGGTTTCCGTTGCGGCATCCGGATGACTCGCGGTGCGGTGACGTGGTCGATGTCCGCGATCTGCGGACGATCGCTCTTCCGGCGTCTTCACCCGCCATGACGGTGTCCCGAAGGTTATGGCGCCGCCCGCGACAATGGCGCTTCCCGCAGCTCGCCTAGGGGCGCTCGAAGAATTGGAGCACGCCTCCGACCGAGAAGCACAACGCCCCCGTAAGGGTGCCCCAGTTGGCGATGTCGGCATTCACAACGCTTCCGGTGGCGGGACGTGTGAAGGCAGCCAGCGCCGAAACCAGGAAGAGCACGGACCCGAACTGATTGATCGCGACGATCCACCAGCCGAGCTCACGGGCACGGACGCCTGGCCGGCCATGGCAGACCTCGACCAGCGCAAGGTGCCCCGAGATCAGAAAAAGGATGCACCCGACCATGTCGGGGGCCCAGATGAGTCTGTTCACCTGATGGAGCGAGAGCCCCTGAAGCAGGGAGTTCAGCAGATTGATGCCGAACACCAGCGTTCCCACGAACAGCAAGAAGGTACTCAGCCAGTCGATCCGGGTGGGCTCGTAGCTCCACCATCTCCAGCGCCGTGCCGCCAGCGCACCAGCTTCACTGTCCCGGCGAGGAGTATTGATCGCCTGAAGCAGCGAGGCGTAGCCACCGGTGTTGAAGAAGAGGCCGCCCGCGAAATAGATCCAGGCGCCCGTCGCGTCGCCCGAGCCGAACTGAGCGACTCCGGCCCCGAGGGCGAAGAGGGTCCCGCCAACGGTGAACGCACCCGCGGCAACGTCGTTCAGCCTGCGCAGTCGGGCAACCGACACGCTGTCTGCTCGCCGGAAGCGGAACTCCGGCTCACCCGCGGCGCGTACGGCGACCAGACCACGCTTACGTGCCAGGCGCGACTCCCAGACCGCGGTGCCCCCAGACACGAGCCGCCAGGTCAGCCGGGTTGTGAACGGCCCCGCCCCTTCGGAGTGCTCCTCGTGCTGGCTCATCTGCCGCTCCAGATCTCCCGTGCGAAAAATTCCCTTTTGTCGACTATGTCAGGGAGGATGGCAGGAAGCCCCAACGGTGCGGCCGCTCCCCGCAAGTCGGCGAAGCCATGCGCGGGCACCAGCGGCTCAATGGGCTAAGCCTGGTGCCCTTCGTCGTGCACCAGACCGGCTATGTGGGCGATGAGCGTGTCGAGGATTTCGGTCCAGGCGGACTCGTCACCGAGCACGAGGTAGTTGAGGGTCAGGCCGTCGGTCATGGCCGCCAGATAGCGGGCCAGTACCGAGACGGGCACGCGGAGTCGGAGGTTCATGCTCCGGGTCAACTGGTCGATCAGAACGGCGTACGCGTCGCTGTACAGCTCGTACTGCCGTCGGGCCAGATGCTCGAACCCCGGCTGGCGCAGGGCGTATTGCGTCAGTTCGTAGGTGAGCATGTGCTCGTCGGGGTGGGCGCGGACGTGGTCCCAGTACGCCTGGAAGCCGGCCCGGACCGTCTCCTCGAGCGTGGCCCTGGGTCGTAGCGCGTCCTTCACCACTGTCACGGAGTGGTCGGTGAGGGTCGTGATGACGGACTCGACCAGGGCCTGCTTGGAATCGAAGCAGTAGTGGAAGACGCTCAGGGACACGCTCGCCTCGGCGGCGATGGACCGGGTCGTCGTCTTGGCGACGCCGTCCCGGGCCATCGCCCTGATCGCTGCTTCCGTCAGCTGCCGGCGCCGTTCGGCCAACGGCATCCGTGCCATCCGCGTGTCCTTCGTGCTCGTGCCGCAGCTCAGCTGCTGTGAACGCCTACTTCGTAGAGCGAGTATCCCCAGCCGGTGCCGCGCTCCAGGCCGTGGACGCGGACGTAGCGGGCCGGTGTGCCGGTGAACAGGGCCGTGTCCAGGCCGCCGTCGCCTGACGTCGTGGACCAGGCGGTCTGCCAGTTCGCTCCGTCGGTGGAGAGTTCTATGCGGTACGACTTCCCGTACGCACGCTCCCAGTCGAGCGTGACGCGCCCGACCAGGTGCGTGGAGCCAAGGTCGATGCGCAGCGACTGGTCGTCGCTCCAGTCGCTGGCCCAGCGGGTGTCCCGTGTGCCGTCCACGGCCCGGCCGGGTGCGTAGCTCGTGAACGGGTTCCACTCGGCCGAACTGGCCGTGGCCGCCGCGCCCTTGGCGAGGTTGACTCCGGCTTGGTGCTTCTCGGTCGCGCCCCACGTGTCGAGGTAGGACTCGGCGCCCCGGAAGAGGTCGTTCACCACGTCCTGTCCGCCGACGAGCCGGATGTCCTCGATCCAGTCCGGCACGAGGCCGTAGTGCGCGGCTCCGTCGGTGTTCAGGTCCCAGGTGCGCTCACCGGTGGTCTGCCGGTCGATGACGGAGCCGCCGTCGACGCTGCGGAAGGGGTACGTGACCTTGTTCGGAGCGTCCGCACCCCGGGGCCCCGGCCAGCCGCCGACACCGTTCATGTCCGTGCCGTAGCCGTAACCGACGTCGTACTTGTCCCGCAGCGCCTTCGTGCGGTTCGCCTCGGCCACGAATCCCTCCGAGCCGTGCATGTACTGGGCGACGAAGCCACCGAGGCCGTAGACCCGCTCGGTCCAGTTCAGATCCATCCAGCTGTGCGAGGAAATCACGCCGGGATACGACTCGGCCTCGAAGATGTCGAGCGCGCGGCCGACGGCCTTGACGCTCATATGGTCGATCTCCAGCATCATCTTGCGTTTCATCATGCCGCGCACGGCGTACTCACCGAGGTCGGTGAGACCGCGGGTGTTGCACTGGGCGTCGCCGGCGTACGAGGGGACCGCCACGCCCGCCGGGAGTTCCGCCTCGGCCTCGGACGCGGAGGCTCCGTTGATGGGGTTGTCGTGCTGCGGGCCCGTGCACTTCTCCGTCTTCCAGAACGTGCCGGTCGACAGGAACTGCCCGACGTTGATGGCCGTTCCGAGCGCACCCTCGTCGAAGCGGACCCCGCACAGGGCGTTGTCGAACTTGTGGCACAGGAACATGCTGCGCACGCCCAGCGCGTACAGCTCGTCCAGCCCCGCGTCGATGTCGGCCTTGCTGCACTGCGCGATGTCCAGGACCTGCTTGCAGCCGAACGGCTCGGAGGTCTCCACGCCCAGGATGACCGCCAGTTTGCCCTGCTTGATGACCTCGCGGGCCTGCGCGCTGTCAGTGACGATCCGGAACCAGCCCTTGCCCGTACCGCCGTACATCTTGTCGACGTACGCCTGAAGGTCGTACGTCAGCTTCGCCTGCAGTCGGATCGACGTCATCTCGTCGCAGCTGCGGTCCTTGAAGAAGTACACCGAGCAGATCACACCGTTGGTGACGAGGTCGTTGACGAGCACCCGCTGGCCGCCGCGCCAGGCCCGTTCCACCCAGGCGTAGTAGTTCTGCTGGTGGGTCAGCGAGTCGTGCGCGGGCCAGTCCTTGAACGTGGGCCAGCCGACCGGGTCGTGCCGGCCGTCACCGCCCTTGGTGATGAAGTCGAAGACCGCGAGCGAACCATCGGGGTAGTGCTCGGGACAGTCCTTGAGCGCGTCGGCGATCCCGGCCTCGGAAAACGTCTTGCCGCAGATGAGTCGCCCGCCGAAGGCCTCGTTGGCAAAAAGGTGGTCGTGGGCGTCGACGAAGCCGCGCACCTCTCCTTCGGCGTTGGTGCCCGTGAACGGCTCGCCGGTGACGTTGATCTGGGAGTCCGGGGTGGGGCGTGCGGTCGGAGTCCACCAGTCGCCGGCGGCGGCCGAACTCGGCGTGGGGCCGAGGGCCATGGCCAGCACGAGGAGGAGCAGCGACACAAGAGTGACGCCTTTGCGCCTGCGGTACGAGCATCGATCCACGGTCACTACCCACATCCCTCGGTCGGCGGGATGACGCGGTCAACGTGCAGGCCGGCGGGGGTCCTAGGACAACCCCTCCCAACTTGTCATGACCGGTGCAAGTTATGCGACGAGGATCACGGCTGACACCTTGCGAGTCAAGAGTCCGGGACGATTGACCTGATGACCCCGTGCCGCCCGCCCGTTGGGCCGGAGCAATTGGCCCAGGCCGGGAAAACCTGGACTCCCTGGCTGCCACAGCAGTCGTCCCTTCACATCAGCGGATCGCCGTCGACGACGGTCGGATCGGCGAGCCGCCCTCCTCGACGACGCCGCCCATCCCGCCCCGAAGTGCCGCCAGCCCCCCGGGCATTGCCGGTACAGGACGCGGCCTCATGGTCGCCGAACTCGCTCGAGAACACAGCGGTATCGCCCGCAGCCGGCAGCGCGCCGTCACCGACGCACGAGCGCGACACGAGGCCGAGCAAGGGCGCGGACCGGTCGGCCGACACCACAACCGGCACGAGAGTGGGCGAGTACACGCGGAAGAGCCGGGTTGACTTGAACAGGGGCACACAGCTCTTCTGCAGCTGCTTGAGTCCGATGCGCAGCCTACGGCGCCACTCCACGTACACGGTGCACGCCGTCGACGTACGCATCCAGAACCAGCTCATCACCAAGAACCGAACGACACGCGCGGAACAGCGCCGCTGGAACCGCGACGCAGCCCGCAAAGCCCACGACATCCTCGAGGACCGGTCATGAGGACCGGCCTGCGTCACCCGCGCTCGGACGGCGTCCCGGGCCGACCACGTGCGGAGCGGAGCGCGGCGGCTCGTCGGGCGGTGCGGCGGTGTCGACCCGCACGCCCCCCACTGACGTTGCGAGGGCGTGCCGCTCCTGATCCGCCCTTCAGCCGTCGGTCTTCTCTCTTGCCCTGACCTCCGTCACCGACCTAGCCTTGTTTTGTGCCGCAAATAAACAAAACCCGATCGCACAACGTCGTGCCGGGCAACGACCTCACCCGCCTCCGCATCGCCCTCACCATCTTCTTCGCCCTCGACGGCTTCATCTTCGCCGGCTGGGTCGTCCGGATCCCGGCCATCAAGGAACAGACCGGCGCCTCCGCCAGCACGCTGGGGCTCGCCCTCCTAGGCGTCTCCGCGGGTGCGGTGATCACGATGACGGTCACCGGACGCCTGTGCCGCCGCTACGGCAGCCACCCGGTGACCGTGGTCTGCGGCGTGCTGCTGTCACTGAGCGTCGCCCTGCCCCCGCTGACCCACTCGGCACTCGCTCTGGGACTCGTCCTACTCCTCTTCGGAGCCGCATACGGCGGGATAAACGTCGCCTTCAACAGCGCCGCCGTCGATCTGGTGGCCGCACTGCGGCGGCCGATCATGCCCAGTTTCCATGGCGCCTTCAGCCTGGGCGGCATGATCGGCGCGGGGCTCGGCGGGCTGGTCGCGGGGTCCCTGTCCCCGACCCGCCATCTGTTCGGCCTCAGCCTGATCGGCCTGCTGGTGACCGCCGTCGCGGGACGCTCCCTGCTGCGGCTCGAGCCCCCGGCCCCGACGGATCGCATGCCACCGGAGAAGCGTGTCCCGCATCGCCTGGACGCCCGCACCCGCGGACTGGTCGCCGTCTTCGGCCTGATCGCCCTCTGCACGGCATACGGCGAAGGAGCCCTGGCCGACTGGGGCGCGCTGCACTTGGAGCAGGATCTGAAGGCCCACCCGGAGGTCGCGGCCGTCGGCTACTCGTGCTTCGCCCTCGCCATGACCATCGGCCGGCTCAGCGGAACGACTCTCCTGGAACGCCTCGGACGGACCCGGACCGTGGTGGCGGGCGGCACCACGGCCGGGGTCGGCATGCTGCTCGGCGCTCTCGCCCCCTCGGTGTGGGCGGCCCTGCTCGGCTTCGCGATCACGGGCCTCGGGCTCGCCAACATCTTCCCGGTCGCCATCGAACGCGCGGGCGCCCTGGCGGGCCCGAGTGGTGTCGCGACCGCGTCCACCCTCGGCTACGGCGGCATGCTCCTCGGACCGCCCGCCATCGGGTTCATGGCGGACTGGTTCTCCCTGCCCGCCGCCCTCACCAGCGTGGCTGCGCTGGCCGCGGTGGCCGCGCTCATCGGGTTCGGCACCCGACACGCGGCATCGAACTGACGACGCGCGCCCCTTTGGCGGGCCCTCCTGCACATGAGGCCGCTGTCACTTTGCCTCTCGGAGGACGTTCACGTCCCGCGGGCCCAGGGGCACCGAGTCCCCATTGGTGTCCCCCGGCAGCACATCCGGTGCGCGCCGGGGAATCGGGGCGGACTCCGGTTCCGCGCCGGCGTGCACGGCAACGGCGCGTCGAGATTGCCGAGTTCGCCGTACGTCACATCGGCAGCCTGCGCCAGCCGCGCGCCATACGTCGGTGCGGGACGTGGCCTTGGGATCGCCACATGAGGTACGCGGTGCGCAAACCGATTATCAGGTGGCCACCCTCCTCCGCATGCACCCGCTCGGCCCACGGGTCACCCTTGGTCGCGTTTCGGCCATGGGCACGCCGGGCTCTGGACACGCGGCGAGCGACGCGGACGAACAGTGGTTCATGCGCCGAGCGCCCGCGTCCTCGACGTCACCGCGAAGGGCGCTTGACGCGGGCATGACATCGCTGCACACTCACCCACCGGGTCTCGAACGCACTCGCGACGCCCGACACAACCGCACCTTCCTCGCAATCGGCGACGACCTGCGAAGGCCCGGAGACAACGTTGTCACCCATTCCTCCCCGTGGAGGCCCCACATGGCGACACCTTCCATCCCGCGGTTCACGGCAAGACAGTCGGCGGCACCACCGTCCACGGCCGCACCCCTGCCCACCCGGCTCTCACGCCGTGCCCTACTGCGCACCGCGGTAGGCGCCACAGCTGCCTTCGCCGCACTCGGCGGACCGGGTACGGTGCCCGCGTTCGCCTCGGCCGGTCCGCCCGACCCCGCGCTCGCCGACGACGTACGGCAGGAGTTTCTCACAGCCTGGACGGCCTACCGCCGCCTGTCCTGGGGGCGCGACGAGTTGCGGCCGGTCAGCGGCAACGGTTCGGACTTCTTCATCAGCGGGGTGTCGCTGGGTCTGACCCTCGTCGAGTCGCTCGACACGCTCTACCTGATGGAGTTCGACGGCGAGTTGGACGCGGCGATCGCCTGGATCGACGGCAACCTCGACTTCGACCGCAACGCGAGCATCCACGTCTTCGAGACGATCATCCGGCTGGTCGGCGGACTGCTCTCCGGCTACCAGGCCACCGGCAGCGCCGTCCTGCTGGCCAGGGCCCGCGACCTCGCCGACCGGCTGCTCCCCGCGTTCACGTCGTCGCCGACGGGCGCCCCGTACCGGTACGTCAATCTGCGCACCGGCGCGGTCAGCGGCAACGCGGTGCCGCTCGCCGAGATCGGCAGCAACATCACCGAGCTCGGTCTGCTCTCCCAACTCACCGGTGACCAGAAGTACGTCAACGCGGCGAAGAAGGCGCTGAAGGCCGTGTACGACCGGCGGTCCTCGATCGACCTCGTCGGCTCGACACTCAACGTGGACTCCGGCGCCTGGACCGACACCACCGCCCGCGTCGACCCGCCCGTCGACTCATACTTCGAATACCTCTGGGACGCCTACCAGTTCCTCGGCGACACCGAGATCCGCGGTTGGTACCGGACACTGACCGCGGCGATCCTGCAACGCCTCGGGGAGACGTACAACGGTCGGCTCTGGTTCAAGTCCGTCAACATGAACACCGGCGCGCTGGTCGGCCGCGGGCAGTCGGAACTCACCGCGTTCTACGCCGGGTTGCTCGCCCAGGGCGGCAACCTGAGCGAGGGCGAGTCCTACCACTCCTCCTGGGCGGACGCCCTGGCGCCGCACAGGCTGCCGCCCGAAGGCATCGACTACACGACGCTCGCGGCGACGAGCAACGAGTATCAACTGCGCCCCGAGTACGCGGATTCCGCGCTGTTCCTGTGGCTGCTGACCGGCAAGGAGGTCTACCGGGACCGCGCCAAGTGGCTGTGGAACGCGCAGAAGGCGCACTGCAAGGTCGCGAACGGCTACACGGTCGTGTCGGACATGACGACCACGCCCACCACCAAGGGCGATCTCGCTCCGGGCTACTGGTACTCGGAGAACATGAAGTACTTCTACCTGCTGTGGGCGGGTGCGCCGCGCTTCGACTACACCACCAACTACCTCACCACAGAGGGAAATGTGCTGCGCGGCATCAACCGGGTGACGGCTCCCGCCGTGAGCGGCACCTACCGGCTGCTCAACCGGGCGACCGGCCGGGCGATGGACGTGAGCGGCGCATCGACGACGGACGGCGGCGCGGTGATCGCGTGGACGCCGCACACCGGGGCCAACCAGCGCTGGGTCGCCACCACCACCGGCGGCTACACGAAACTGACCAGCCTGGGCAGTGGCAAGGTGCTCGAAGTCCCACGCTCCTCCACGGCGGACGGCACCGCCCTGAACCAGTGGGCGCACAACGGCACCAACACCCAGCAGTGGACGCTCCAGGCCACGGGCGACGGCTACTACCGGCTCGTCAACCGCAACAGCGGCAAGGCGGCCGATCTCGACGGCACCGGCAACGGCGCGCCGGTGGTACAGCAGCCCGTCGGCGGCGCCAGCACCCAGCAGTGGCAGCTGGAGAAGGTGTGACGGCGATGCGATCTCCGGCCGGTCCCCTGCCCATACGCGCCCTGCTCATACGCGCCCTTCTCGTCCTCGCCTTCCTCGCCTCCGTCCTTGGTCTGCCGGCCGGGCAGGCGCAGGCCGCGACCTCCGTCACCATCAGCGGCACCGCGGCCGGTCGCGTCTTCGACGGGGTCGGCGCGGTCAGCGGCGGCGGAGGCAACGCCAAGCTGCTGTACGACTATCCGGAGCCGCAGCGCGGCCAGATCCTCGATTATCTGTTCAAGCCGGGCTACGGGGCGAACATCTCGCTGCTGAAGGTGGAGATCGGCGGCGACGCCAACTCCACGGACGGCGCCGAGCCCAGCCATATGCACTCCGCCGACGATCAGAACTACCAGCGCGGGTACGAGTGGTGGCTGATGGAGCAGGCCAAGGCCCGCAACCCGGGCATCAGGCTGGCCGCGCTCGCCTGGGCCGCGCCGGGCTGGATCGGCACGTCCGACGTGTGGACGAAGAACATGATCACGTATCTGGTCAACTACCTGCGCGGTGCGCGGGACGTGCACGGTCTGACCATCGACTATCTGGGTGGCTGGAACGAGAACGGATGGAACTCCGGCTGGTTCGTCGACCTGCGCAAGGCCCTCGACGCGGGCGGCTTCGGGCATGTCCGGCTGGTCGGCGCGGACGGCGGCTGGGACGTCGTCACCGACATGGAGAACAACCAGGCCTTCAACGACGCGATCGCCGTCGTCGGTGCCCACTACCCGTGCCAGGGCGTCTCGGAGTCGACCGGCGACCGCTGCGAGTCACCGGCCGCGGCGCAGAACCTCGGCAAGCCGCTGTGGGCGAGCGAGAACGGCTCGCAGGACTACAACGCCAACGGCCCGGTGATGGCCCGCCAGCTCAGCCGCGGCTACATCGACGCCAGGATGACGGCGTACATCAACTGGCCGCTGATCGCCGCCGTTCCGCCCGGACTGCCCTTCCAGACGACCGGCCTGCTGGTGGCCCCGCAGCCCTGGTCGGGCCAGTACGGCGTCGGCAAGGGCCTGTGGGTGCAGGCGCACTGGAACCAATTCGCCCAGCCGGGCTGGCAGTTCGCCGACGCCGCGAGCGGCTATCTGTCCGGCGACCGGAACATCGGCAGTTACGTCACCCTCAAGGCGCCCGGCAACACCGACTACACCACGATCATCGAGACCACCCGCGCCACCACCACCGAGCAGTTCACCGCCCGTGTCACCGACGGACTGCCCACGGGAACGCTGCACGTGTGGGCCACGAACCTCAACTCCGGCAACCCTGCGGACTGGTTCGTACGCCAGTCGGACATCACCCCGTCCGGCGGCGCCTGGTCGCTCACGCTGCAACCCGGCCGCATCTACTCGATCAGCACAGCCGGCGGACAGGGCAAGGGCTCGGCGTCCGGTCCGGCGTCCGCCTCCTTCCCACTGCCGCACACCGACGGCTTCGACTCGTACGCCACCGGGCGCGAGGCCCGCTATCTCGCCGACCAGCACGGCTCCTTCGAGACCGTCCCCTGCGGCGGCGGCCGCGGCGGGCAGTGTCTGCGCCAGATGGCGCCCGTCGCGCCCATCCCCTGGCACCCGCACGAGAGCCCGGCGTACGCGCTGATCGGCGACAACTCGCTGACCGACTACACCGTGCAGTCGGACGTCCTGTTCGAGCGGACGGGCGGCTCGGTGGCGCTGCTCGGCCGGTTCGGTGCCCGGGACTACTGGCAGGTGGGCCAGATCAACGCCTACTACCTGAAGGTCGGGCAGGCGGGCACCTGGCAGATCCTGCGGGGCGACACGGCCGGCGCACTGACCGTCCTCGCCTCCGGCACACGGGCGGCGCTGAACGCGAACACCTGGCACAGAGTCGCCTTCCGGCTGCAGGGTTCCACCCTTACCGCGATCGTGGACGGGGTGACGCTCGGCAGCGCCGAGGACACCGCGTACGGGCTCGGCCCGGCGGGACTCGCGGTGGGGGTCGGCGAGAACAGCATCACCTCCCGCTGGCGGAACGTGCAGTTCGACAACTTCTCCATCACTCCTGGCACGACCACCACGTACAAGATCGTCAATCGCAGCAGTGGCAAGGTGTTGGCGGTCGCGGGCAACTCCTCCGACGACGGGGCGGCGATCGTGCAGCAGGCCGATACCGGCGTGGCGAGCCAGCGCTGGCGTGTGGTGCAGGACGGCGACTACGTGCAGCTCGTCAACACGGGCAGCAACAGGGCCCTGGACGTGCCGGGCTTCTCCACGACGCAGGGGACACAGCTGGTCCAGTGGACCGTCAACGGCGGCGAGAACCAGCAATGGACCCTCGGCACGGCGAACGACGGTTACAAGACCCTGGTCAACCGGCACAGCGGCTACCTCGCGGACGTGAGCGGCGCCTCCGGCGCACAGGACGCGCCGGTGGTCCAGTGGCCGTCGAACGGCGGGGCCAACCAGCAGTGGCACCTGGAGGCGTCATGAGGACCACCGCGAGGAAAAGGGCACTGATCGGCGGCATGGTGCTGGTGCTCGCGGCGTGGCTGGGTGCGACCCGGACCGCGACAGCGGACGCCACCACGACCGCGCGCCCAGGCATCGCCGCGGCGGCCAACCCGGTCGTGGCCGTCTCCCCCACCGACACTCCCGCCCAGATTCGCGCCAAGGCGGCCACCGTCACCCCATCGGCCCGTCAACTGAACTGGCAGCGGCGCGAGTTGACCGCATTCGTGCACTTCGGCGTCAACACCTACACCAGCCGCGAGCACGGTACGGGCACCGAGGATCCGAGCATCTTCCAGCCCACGGAGCTGGACACCGACCAGTGGGCGAGAGCGTTGAAGGACGCGGGCTTCAAGCAGGTGATCCTCACGGTCAAACACCACGACGGATTCCTGCTGTTCCCGTCCAGGTACTCCGGCTTCGGCGTGACAGCGACCTCGTGGCGCGGCGGCAACGGCGACGTCGTGCGGGACCTCGCCAACTCGGCTCGCGCGCAAGGGCTGGCCTTCGGGATCTACACCTCGCCGGCCGACCTGCACGAGGCCCGGCCCGGCGGCCGTTACGCCAACGGCAGCGTGGCCACGGACCGGACGATCCCCTCCGACCCCGCGGACGTGGTCGACGGGCAGACGTTCTCCGTCAGGGCCGACGACTACAACACGTACTTCATGAACACCCTGTACGAGCTGCTGACCCGTTACGGGGACATCGCCGAGGTGTGGTGGGACGGGGCGAACCCGACCGGCACGTCCAATCCGTACAACTACACCGACTGGATCCACCTCGTACGCGCATTGCAGCCGAGCGCCGTGATCTTCCAGGACGTCGACAACCGCTGGGTCGGCAACGAGGACGGGGTCGGCCGCCCCTCCGAGTGGTCGCCGACCCCGCTCACGGGCGACGCCGCGACCGCAGCGGACCGGTTCCTTGAGCCCGAGGACGAGCGGGCCGGGGACCTGGCGGGCGATACGGTGCTCGGACAGCGCAAGGCCGACGGCACCAGCAGGTGGAGCGCACTGCGCTGGACGCCGGCCGAGTGCGACGCGTCGATCATGGTGGACGGCTGGTTCTGGCCGGCCAACGCCATGAAGACGCCCGCCCAGTTGGAGAACGAGTACTACACCTCGGTCGGCCGCAACTGCCAGCTCCTGCTCGACGTGGGCCCGGACCGGCGCGGCCTTCTCGACCAGGCGACCCTCGACGCGCTCTCCGCCTTCCACTCGACGATCGCGGGCACGTTCGCGACAGACCTGACGGCCGGGGCGAGCGCCGCCGACGACTCAGGGACCGGCCACAGCGGCGGACACGCGCCTGCCGCCGCGCTCGACGGAAGCCTCGACACCTCCTGGCAACCGACCGCGGACACCGGCGCGCTGGTGCTGGACCTGGCCGGGCCGAAGACGTTCGACGTGATCTCCGTCCAGGAGGACCTGAATATCGGGATGCGCACCCAGTCGTTCGCCGTGGACCGCTGGACGGGCAGCGGCTGGAGCGAGATCGCGACCGATACGACGATCGGGCACAAGAAGCTGGTGCGGCTGGCCGCGCCGGTGACCACCGACCGGCTCCGCCTGCGGATCACCGGCTCCCGGTCAGCCCCGGCGATCGCCTCGCTGAGCCTGTTCGAGCGGGCGGCCGGGAGCGCTCAGCCGGGCATCACCGCCCCGCTGCGCTCCGGCCTGGACAGCAAGTGCCTCGACGACGACAGCGCCGGCAGCGCCGACGGCACTCGCGTACAGATCTACGACTGCAACGGCAGCCTCGCCCAGCTGTGGACCGTGAACTCCGGCGGAACCGTACAGATTCTCGGCAAGTGCCTGGACGCGTACGGCGGTGGTACGGCCAACGGGACGCGGGTGCAGCTCTACACATGTCACGGCGGGGCCAACCAGCAGTGGCGCGCATCCGGCGGCGCACTCGTGAATCCGGCCTCGGGCCGCTGCCTGGATGTGCCCGGCTTCAACTCGGCCAACGGCACGCAGGTGGTGCTGTGGGACTGCAACGCGGGTGCCAACCAGCGCTGGACTTCGTTCTGAGCCGGTGACACGGTGACGGGCGGGACCGACCCGCCGGCTCCACGGTGCCTCCGGTCGGCCCGCAAGTCGCCCGGAGGCACCGCCCCACTGTGCGTCGGCGCGTCAGCCGGTGTACGCCGCGAAGATCTTCGCGAACTCGTAGGGAGCCTGCGGGATGTTGGTGCACATGTACAGGGCGCCCGTGCAGGCGTTACGGTCGCGGGTCGACTCCCAGAAGGCGAGTTCCCCGAGGTGTTTGCCCTGCGCGAAGGCCACCAGCTGGCGGGCGTCCGCCTGGTCGTAGATGTGGCCGTCGTCGTTCTGGCCGAGCATCGGTGTCACTCCGACCATGGCCCACACCTGGGCGTCCGTCCTGCCCGGGTAGAGCGACTTCAGCTGGGTGAAGGTGCTCTGCGCGGCCTGCACGGCCGCGTCGCCGTAGTCGACGCTCCGGTAGTAGTCCATCGCCATGACGTTCACGACGTCGAGGTCGACACCGGCGTCGCGCGCCGACTTGACCACGTTCAGTCCGTCGGTGGTCAGGCCCTCCGGAAGCACGGGGAGCGTGAGCGAGACCCGCAACCCCGGATGAGCCTGTTGCAGGCGTGCCAGGGCCTGGGACCGGGGGGAGACCGAAGCCGGGTCGGCGGTGGCGGCGCCCTCGATGTCGAAGTCGACGTACTTCAGGTCGTAGGCGCTGACGACCGCGTTGTACTCCGTGAAGAGCGCGTCCACCGATCCGCAGGCCTGGGCCAGTTCGATGCCGGTGGCGCCACCGAAGGAGACCTTGACGTCTCCCCCGCCGGCCCGGATCGCATCGATCTGGTCCTTGGCCCAACCGTCCCTCGGGTCATAGGCGTTGAACCACATCGCCTTGCAGCCGGAGGCGGTGATGAACGCCATCGTGTAGCTCTTGATCCCGCTCGCCGAGGCCATCTCCGGCATGCTCGGCGTGGGCCAGGCACCCATGTCGACGTAGGGCGCGGTGCGCACACCGCCGCCCGGCTGGGAGCCACCGCCGGAGGAGGTCGTACCGCCGACCGCCGTGCTGTAGGCGGAGGTGTTGCCCGCGGCGTCCTTCGCCCGGACGCGGAACGAGTAACTCGTGCTCGCCTGAAGGCCGGTGGCGGTGTACGAAGTCCCGGTGACGGCGACGGATGCCCCTCCGTCGCGGGAGACCTCGTAGCCCGCAACCGTACCGGAGTCGTCGGTGGAGGCGCTCCAGCGTACGGTCAGCGACGAACCGGTCGCCGAGCCGACGGTCACCCCGGACGGCACGCTGGGAGGCGTGGTGTCGCCGCCGTTGGAACCGCCCGCGCACGGCGCGCCGTTGAGTGTGCAGTTCGTCGGCGTACCGGTGCCGCTGGAGACCCACCCGAAGGAGGTGGTCGCACCTGGCGCCAACGAGCCGTTGTACTCACGGTTCTTGAAGGTGTAGTGGCTGCCGCTGTGCGTGAGCAGCGCGTCCCAGTACGACCCCACGGTGGTGCCCGAGGGCAGGTCGAACTCGACGGTCCAGCCGGACAGCGTGGTGCTGCCGCTGTTGGTGATGACGTAAGCGCCCTGGTAACCGCCGTCCCAGGCCGAAGTCTTGGAAAACGCCGCGGTCGGGGTGGCCGCGGCAGCGGGTGGTGCCAGGACGAGAACGAGTGCGCCGACGAACATCGCGATCAGGGCCAACGGTCTTCGCATTGCTGCCTCCACTGGGGGGTTGGGGCGCCGGGGCGGCGCGCGGAGCGGCGATTGATTGGTCCATACCAAAGCCCTGTCAGTACGTACCGATCCCGCGGCCCGGCGTCAAGGGGCGGGGGGGCACATCGGGGATCCGCGACTGGTCTTGACATGTTCTGGACACGCAGCTGTGATGTGGTGGCTTTCGTTCGCCCTCGTTTGGTCTTGTGCAACATCACCCCCCCTCGGAGCCGCACGTGTTCGCCGAACGACGCCCCCGCAGAACCCCATTCGCCATGGCCGTGGCCACGTTGTGCCTCGCCGCCTCGACCGCCGTGGTGGTGCAGCCCGTGGCAGCCGCGCAGCCCGCGTCGGCCGCGCCGGCCACCGCGCCCACCGTGGACAACGGCCTCGCCCGCACCCCGCCCATGGGCTTCAACAACTGGAACTCGACGCACTGCCGTGCCGAGTTCAACGAAGCCATGGTCAAGGGCATCGCCGACACCTTCGTCTCCCAGGGCCTCAGGGACGCGGGCTACACATACGTCAACATCGACGACTGCTGGGCGCTGCCGAACCGTGACGCGGGCGGCAACCTCGTACCCGATCCGGCCCGCTTCCCCAACGGGATCAAGGCGGTTGCGGACTACGTCCACTCCAAAGGCCTGAAGTTCGGGCTCTACTCGAGCGCCGGCACCAAGACCTGCGACACGCAAGGCTTCCCCGGCGGCCTCGGACACGAGCGGCAGGACGCCGATCTCTGGGCGTCCTGGGGCGTGGACTATCTCAAGTACGACAACTGCAACAACAACGGCGTCGACGCCGGACAGCGGTACAAGGCGATGGGCGACGCACTCAAGGCCACCGGGCGGCCGATCCTTTACAGCATCTGCGAGTGGGGAGAGAACCAGCCCTGGAACTGGGCGTCCCAGTACGGCAATTCCTGGCGCACGACGGGGGACATCTCCGACTCGTGGTCCAGCATGATCGGCATCGCCCACCAGAACCAGCCACTTGCCCCGTACGCCAAGCCCGGTGGCTGGAACGACCCCGACATGCTGGAAGTCGGCAACGGCGGCATGACCGACACCGAGTACCGCACCCACTTCAGCCTCTGGGCGCAGATGGCCGCACCGCTGCTGATCGGAAGCGATCTGCGCAATGTGTCGTCGGCGACACTGGACATTCTCAGGAACAGCGACGTCATCGCCGTCGACCAGGACACACTGGGGCGACAGGGCACAGTGGTGTCCTCCTCCGGCGGTCTCGTCGTGATGTCCAAGCCGCTGGCCGACGGCGGCCGTTCGGTGACGCTGACGAACGAGAACACGACGACGAGGACAGTGTCGACGACCGCGGAGGCCGTCGGTCTGGGCGGGGCGACCTCGTACTCCCTCAAAGACCTCTGGTCGAAGCAGACCAGCACCACGACCGGCGCGATCAGTGCATCGGTGCCTGCGCACGGCACGGTGATGTACCGCGTCACCCCCGGCACGCCGGTCCCGCCGCCGACCGGCGTCAACCAGCTCGGCGATCTGCCGTGGGCCTCGGCGGCCAACGGCTGGGGCCCGGTCGAGCGCAACCTGAGCAACGGCGAGCAGGCGGCGGGCGACGGCCGCACCCTCACGATCAACGGCACGACGTATACCAAGGGCCTCGGCACCCATGCCTCCAGCGACATCACGTACTACCTGGGCGGTGCCTGCACCTCCCTCCGCGTGGATGTCGGGGTCGACGACGAGTCGACCACGGGCGGATCCGTCGGCTTCCAGCTCTACCGGGACGCGACCAAGGTCGCCGACAGCGGTGTGCGGACAGCCAGTGATCCGCCGCTGAGACTGACAGCCGATCTCACCGGCGGCACCAAGCTCCGACTCGTCGTCACGGACGGCGGCGACGGAATCGCCTACGACCATGCCGACTGGGCCGACGCCCGGCTCGCGTGCGGCAGCGGCCCCGCGGCGGGTACACATGCGCTCAGCGACCTGACCTGGGCCTCGGCCACCGGCGGCTGGGGCCCGGTGGAGCGCGATCGCAGCAACGGCGAGCAGGCCGCCGGAGATGGTCACACCCTCACGATCAACGGCACGACCTACGCCAAGGGCCTCGGCACCCATGCCGCAAGCACCGTCGCCTACTACCTCGGTGGCAACTGTTCGGGACTCACCGTGAGCGTCGGCGTCGACGACGAGGCCGGCGGCAGCAACGGATCCGTCGTCTTCCGCCTCTACCGGGACGACACACTCGTCGCGGACAGCGGCCGCATGACGGGCGCCGACGCGGCGAAGCCGCTCACCGCGGACCTCACCAGCGGCCTCGAACTCCGCCTCGTCGTCACCGACTCCGGGGACGGCATCAACTACGACCACGCGGACTGGGCTGGGCCGCGGCTGGCCTGCGCCTGAGCGAGAGGGCGCGGCGCGGGGCAGCCGGGCTCGGCACCACATGACGACCGACTGACGGCGAGGTACTCCCCCGCCCCCGCTCCCTCCGGCAGACTCCGTGTATGGACATTGAGTACTTCCTGGAAACCCTGGACAGGGAGGGCCGGTTGCTGGCCGCGGCAGCCGAGGAGGCGGGGCTCGACGCCAAGGTCGCTACCTGTCCGGGCTGGCAGGTGCGGGATCTGGTGCGGCACACGGGCATGGTGCACCGGTGGGCCACCGCGTTCGTCGCCGAGGGGTACACCTCGTACCACCCCGACGGCGGCCTGCCGGATCTCGACGGTGGTGAGCTCATGGGCTGGTTCCGGGAGGGCCACCGGCGGCTCGTCGACACCCTCACCGGCGCCTCGCCCGATGTGGAGTGCTGGAGTTTCCTGCCCGCACGCTCGCCGCTCGCCTTCTGGGCCCGGCGGCAGGCGCACGAGACAACCGTGCACCGGGTCGACGCCGAGTCGGCGCTCGGCGGTGAAGGGAGCGCCGTAGCCACGGATTTCGCGGTGGACGGGATCGACGAGTTGCTGCTCGGCTTCCACGGGCGCGCGAAGAGCGGGTTGCGGACCGAGGAGCCGCGCGTCCTGCGTGTGCGGGCCACGGATTCCCCGGACGCGGTGTGGACCGTACGGCTGTCGGCGGATTCACCGGCCGGCGCGCGAGGCGGACAAGGAGAAGCGGACTGCGAACTGGCTGGACCCGCCGCGCGGCTCTACCTGGCGCTGTGGAACAGGCTGCCGTTCCCGAGCCTGACGGGCGACGCCTCGCTGGCCACGCTGTGGCGGGAGAAGTCCGGCGTCACCTGAAGTTGAGCACGGAGGAACAGAGGAAAGGACCGCCGGGAGCCGTCACTCGCAGGCGGAAGCCGGGCCGCCCGCCAGCATCCGCGTCAGCACCGCGCGCTGTACGGGCAGCACCTCGCCGTGCAGCTCGCGCCCCTTCGGCGTGAGGCACACCCGCACGCCCCGCCGGTCCTCCTCGCACATGCCGCGCGTCACGAGACCGTCCTTCTCCAGGCGGCCGATCAGCCGGGACAGCGCGCTCTGGCTCAGGTGGACCCGCTCGGAGATCTCCTGGACGCGGAAGGCGGCGCCACCGCCCGACGGGGTGCCGTCGGCCAGTACGTCCAGCACCTCGAAGTCGCTGGCGCCCAGGCCGTGTCGATGCAGTTCGCGATCGAGCTCACAGAGGGTGCGCGCATGCACCGCGAGGATGTCCCGCCACTGATTCACGAGCCCTTGCTCGGCCTTCTTCGCCGCCATGGGCGCACCGTAGCAAAAAATCAGCTTTGTTGCATCGGAATTAAATGCATTTGCATTCAATGCATGTGCATGTAGTGTCGGGGTCATGACCTCTCCGCTCACCCACCCCGCGTCCCAGGGACGCTGGACCCCCCGGCTGTGGGGCACCCTGCTGGTGCTCTGCGCCGCGATGTTCCTGGACGCTCTGGACGTGTCGATGGTCGGCGTCGCCCTTCCGTCCATCGGCTCCGAACTCGACCTCTCCACCTCGACGCTCCAATGGATAGTCAGCGGCTACATCCTGGGATACGGCGGACTGCTCCTGCTCGGCGGCCGCACCGCCGACCTGCTGGGCCGCCGCCAGGTCTTCCTGGTGGCCCTGGGCGTCTTCGCGCTCGCCTCGCTGCTCGGCGGGCTCGTCGACTCGGGCCCGCTGCTGATCGCCAGCCGCTTCATCAAGGGCCTGAGCGCGGCGTTCACCGCGCCCGCGGGTCTGTCGATCATCACCACGACCTTCGCCGAAGGCCCGCTGCGCAACCGCGCGCTCTCGATCTACACCACCTGCGCGGCCACCGGCTTCTCCATGGGCCTCGTCCTGTCCGGTCTGCTCACCGAGGCGAGCTGGCGGCTGACCATGCTGCTGCCCGCACCCATCGCGGTCATCGCGCTGCTGGCCGGCCTGAAGCTCATCCCGCGCAGCGAGCGCGAGAAGGACCACCGCGGTTACGACATCCCGGGCGCGATCCTCGGCACCGCCTCGATGCTGCTGCTGGTCTTCACCGTCGTACAGGCGCCCGAGGCCGGCTGGGGCTCGGCCCGCACGCTGCTGTCCTTCGTCGCCGTCGCCGTACTGCTCACCGTCTTCGTGACCGTCGAGCGGCGCAGCCCGAGCCCGCTGATCCGGCTCGGTGTCCTGCGCTCCGGCAGCCAGATCCGGGCGCAGCTCGGCGCGATGGCGTTCTTCGGTTCGTACGTCGGATTCCAGTTCTTGGTGACGCTGTACATGCAGTCGCTGCTGGGCTGGTCCGCCCTGCACACCGCGCTCGCCTTCCTGCCGGCCGGCGCACTGGTGGCCCTGTCCTCCACCAAGGTGGGGGCCGTCGTCGACCGGTTCGGGACCCCGCGGCTCATCGCGGCGGGCTTCGCCCTGATGGTCGTCGGGTACGCGCTCTTCCTCCGCGTCGACCTCGACCCGGTGTACGCGGCGGTCATCCTGCCGACCATGCTGCTGATCGGCGCGGCCTGCGCGCTGGTCTTCCCCTCCCTCAACATCCAGGCCACCAACGGCGTCGACGACCACGAGCAGGGCATGGTCTCGGGTCTGCTCAACACCTCGGTCCAGGTGGGCGGCGCGATCTTCCTGGCCGTCGTGACGGCTGTGGTGACCGCGAACTCCTCCGAGGGTTCCTCTCCCCAGGCCGTCCTCGACAGCTACCGGCCCGGCCTGATCGTGGTGACCGGCATCGCCCTGGCGGGTCTGCTGATCACTCTGCCGGGCCTGCGGACACGGCGGACGCAGCAGTCCGTCGTCGTCGCCAAGTCCCTCCAGGAGAACCAGGAGAACCAGGAGGAGGAGACGGCGGCGGAGCGGGTGGCGGTCCGCGACTAGGACTTTCCCGTGGATCGATCGCCTCGCGGCCCGGATGCAGGCGGCTGCGAGGCGGATCCGGCCGGTCGGACAGTGGCGGCGGTCTTGTCGTAGTGCGCGACGGGACCGCCGCCACCGTCGTCTGCTCCAAGAGCCGTACTGTGCATGCAGGTTCTGCCAGACAGATGGCCTGGACCCGTGCCCGTGAACCCATTCTTGGTCAGTTGGCAAGTACTGAGTGAACGCTGTCCCTTTCCTCTGACCACACGGACCGTCCATGACTGATTCGCTGTGCCGCCCCTCCCAAGGGGCCGGCACGTCCGGCGCCGAAACCGCGCAGGCGGATGCCGTGCTGATCGCGGCGTCGCTCGACGACCCCGAGCGCTTCGCGGTGCTCTTCGACCGCCATGCGCCCACCATCCACCAGTACGTCGCCCGCCGCCTCGGCCGTGACGTGGCCGACGACGTCACCGCGGAGACCTTCCTGACGGCCTTCCGGATCCGGGCCCGCTACGACAGCGGACGTGCCGGTGTACGGCCTTGGCTGTACGGCATCGCGGCCAAGCTGATCAGCCGGCACCGCCGCGAGGAGGCCAAAGCTCTGAAGATCCTCGCCCGCACCGGCCGTGACCCGGTGGCCGAGACCTGGACGGACTCCGCGGACGACCGCGTCACCGCGCAGGCCGCCTCCCGGCCGCTGGCCAAGGCGCTGGCCAAGCTCTCCGAGGGAGACCGGCACGCACTCCTGCTGTTCGCCTGGGCCGACTTCACCTACCAGGAGATCGCCGAGGCCCTGGACATCCCCGTGGGCACCGTCCGGTCCCGGCTCAACCGGGCCCGCACGAAGCTGCGCACCGCGACAGGTGCGCACAGCCCCTTCAGCGAGTCCAGCGCGTCCAGCCAACCGACCGAACCGCACGTACCCGAAGGTGACCTCGCATGAACGAGCTGTCCGAAGCACGTGCCCTGCGCGCGGATGCCCCACTGCCCGACAGCGACCGGCTCGCGCCGCAACGGGCCCAGCTCACCGAGGCCTTCCAGCGGGAGACCCCCGGCCGTCGGGCCGCCGCGGTGCGCACTCCGCTCCCCCGGCGCAGGATCGTCCTGATGAGCGCCGCGGCGGCCGGGGCGCTCGCCGTGACCGGCGGAGTCGTGGTGTCGCTGCCCGACGACACCCCTGGTACCGCCCCGGCCGGCACCGGCCGTCAGCTGCTGTCCGCGCGGGCCTCGGCCGACACCCTCGAACTGGCCGCCGCCACGGTGGAGAAGCTCGGCGTCACCGAGCCCGGCCCGAAGCAGTGGGTCTACGAGAAGGGCACGTCCCTCGGCCAGGGCGAACCCCAGACGTCGGAGCAGTGGACCCGCTGGGACGGCACCGGCTGGGCAAACTTGCCCGGCATCCCGCGCTCGGGCGACATCTCGGACTTCGACCCGAACAAACTCCAGGTCTGGTACGGGCCCAACCAGGAGGAGAAGTGGAAGAAGGAGGGCTACGACGACCGTTCCCAGCGCCAGTTCTACCGCTTCCTCGCCACACTCCCGAGCGACCCCGACCGCATGATGTCGGCCATCCGCAAGGAGCACGCCATCGGCGACATCAAGGGCGAGACCACGGCGGAACGCGACTGGCGGGAGATCGACGTCCTCTACCGCTCCGTGCTGATCCCGCCGAACGCGCAGGCGGGCCTGTTCCGGGCGCTCGCGAAGATCCCCGGCGCCCGGGTGGAGAAGGGCATCAAGGACCCCATCGGGCGCGCGGCCATCGGCGTGACCGTGACCTACACCAAGCCCAGCGCCTCGGGTCACCTGGGCAAGCAGGAGATCTTCTTCGACCCGAAGACGTACACCTACCTGGGAGAGATCGCGCACGCCGCGCCGTTCGAACTCCCCGAAGGCACGAGCCAGTCACCGATGCCGTCCGAGGCCCCCGACACCGCGCTCATCAGCGTCCGCAACGCCTGGGGCGTCGTGAACAAGCCGGGCGCCCGGCCCTGAGGAAGGCCGGGCGGGGGCGTCGGCCCTCAGACGGGCCGGGGCCCCGCCGGACAGACCTTTGTCCGCGCCCGGCCGACCAGTCGCCGGAGGCGATCGGGGGACGCCTCCGGCGTGTGCGCCCGGCGGGACGTCTCACCCCGCCGGGCGCACGCCTGTTCGGCCCGAGGGGTGGAGAATTTCGGGGGATCCACAAGGGCTGCACGGCTCTGTCTGGCTTCCGGCACGAGGGCGGCGCGGCTCAGCCCAGCCAGCCCGGCCGCACCAACCCCGACTCGTAGGCCAGCACGACCAGTTGGGCCCGGTCGCGGGCGCCCAGCTTGACCATGGTCCGGCTGACGTGGGTCTTCGCCGTGAGCGGGCTGACGACGAGACGGCGGGCGATCTCGTCGTTCGAGAGGCCGATGCCGACCAGGGCCATCACCTCCCGTTCCCGTTCGGTGAGTTCGGCGAGGGAGGCGGCGGTCGCGGGCTCCTTGGAACGAGCCGCGAACTCGGAGATCAGCCGGCGCGTCACCCCCGGGGAGAGCAGGGCGTCCCCCTCGACCACCGCCCGTACCGCGCGCAGGAGTTCCTCCGGCTCGGTGTCCTTGACCAGGAAGCCGGAGGCTCCGGAACGGATCGCTTCGAAGACGTACTCGTCGAGTTCGAAGGTGGTGAGCATGACCACCTTGACGTCCTTCAAGTCCGCGTCGTCGGTGAGGCGACGGGTCGCGGCGAGGCCGTCGAGCAGGGGCATGCGGATGTCCATCAGGACGACGTCGGGGCGCAGTTCGCGCACCTTGCGGACCGCCTCCTCGCCGTCGGCCGCCTCGCCGGCCACCTCGATGTCCGGCTGCGCGTCGAGCAGTGCCTTGAAGCCTGCCCTGACCAGTGACTGGTCGTCGGCGAGCAGTACGCGGATCACCGGTCCTCCTTGACCTTCAGCGGCAGTACGGCCAGCACACGGAAGCCTCCGTCGTCGCGCGGGCCGGCCTCGATCGTGCCACCCAGGGCCGCGGCCCGCTCCCGCATTCCGGCGAGCCCGTTGCCGCTGCCGCCCGCGTCCGCGCCGGTCGCGGGCCCGTCGTCGTCGATCCGCAGCCGCAGCGCGCCCTCCGCGGAACCGAGCCGCACGCGCGCGTGCCGCGACCCCGAGTGCCGTACGACATTGGTGAGCGCCTCCTGGACGATACGGAAGGCGGCCAGGTCGGTGCCCGGCGGAAGCATCGGGACCTCGTCCTCCCCCTCCACCTCGACCGTCAGGCCCGCGGCCGCCGCCTGTTCGACGAGTTCGGGGAGCCGGTCGAGGCCGGGCGCCGGCGCGCGCGGCGCCTCCCCCGGCGCGCGCAGTGTGTCGAGCACCTGGCGGACCTCGCCGAGCGCCTCCTTGCTGGCCGCCTTGATGGTGGTGAGCGCCGTGCGCGCCTGCTCGGGGTCGGAGTCGAGGAGCGCGAGACCGACACCCGCCTGCACATTGATCACCGAGATGCTGTGCGCCAGCACGTCGTGCAGTTCGCGAGCGATCCGCAGCCGCTCCTCGTCGGCGCGCCGCCGCGCGGCCTGCGCGCGCTCGGCGCGGTCGCGGGCCCATTGCTCACGGCGTACGCGGACCAGTACCGACAGCGCCACGACCGCCACGATCCAGGTCGCGATGATCCCGGCCTGCCCCCAGGAGGCGGGCCGGTCCCCCGCCGGAGGCAGCCATCGGTACAGCCAGTGCGCCACCAGCACATGCCCGACCCAGAACATGCCGACCGCCGCCCAGGCGGCCGTGCGGTGCCCGGCGACGACCGCGCTGAAGCAGCCCAGGGCGACGGTGAAGAAGACGGGCCCGTACGGATATCCGGCGCCCAGATAGACCATGGCGGCCGCGGCCGTGCCGAACGCGACGAGCACGGGGTGCCGCTGTCGCCACAGCAGCAGACCGCAGCCGACGATCAGCAGTGCCCGCCCGAAGTAGTCGAGCGGAGCACGGTCGTTCTGCTGGGCATGGCCCGCGACCTGGGAACCGATGAGCACGAAGGCGGTCACCAGCAGCGTGGAACGCCACGGCCAGCGGGCGCCGCGCTCCTCGTCGCCCCCGATGTCCCGCCCGGGCCGCCCGTGCCGCCACAACGGGGGTGGGCCGCCCCACGCCGGGGACCTGGGGGTGCGCTGCTCTTCCATGACGGTCACGCTAGACGCGACAGGACGGCTCCGGCGTCCGCCGGGCGAGGTGATCAGCCGTACTCCCGCCGGAGTACGGCATCACGAAAGGCTCTGCCCCGGGCGCGTGCCGGTCGTTTGAGGGAACACCAGGCCCACACCCTGCGCGAGCTGATCCACCGCATGCCGGAAGAACGGCTCACGGTCCTCCACGACACGATTGAACTGGCCGAACAACTCGAAGCCGATCAGCCCGTACAGCTGCGCCCACGCGGCCACCAGCGCCACGGCCACCTCGGGCGGCAGGTCGGGCGCGAGGTCGGCGGCCATCCGCTGCGCCTCGGCCTTCAGATCGGCGGGCAGTGGCGTGCGGGCCACGCCCTTGCCCTGGTAGGCGTCGCGGACGATGCCGATCAGGAGCAGGCCCACCCGGGAAGCGGCGGGGACGGTCGTGTCCGGCGCGGTGTAGCCGGGCACGGGCGAACCGTAGATGAGCGCGTACTCGTGCGGATGCTCCAGCGCCCACCGGCGCGCCGCCACGCACACGGCGATCCAGCGCTCCCGGGGACCGGATTCGGCGACTTCGGTGTGCGCCGACTCCGCGGCCTCGCCAAGGGAGTCGTATGCGTCGATGATGAGCGCGGTCAACAGGTCGTCGCGGCTGGGGAAGTAGCGGTACAGCGCGGAGGAGACCATGCCGAGCTCGCGGGCCACGGCGCGCAGCGAGAGCTTGGCGGCGCCCTCCGCCGCGAGCTGTCTGCGCGCCTCGTCCTTGATAGCTGCGGTGACCTCGATCCTGGCTCGGGCCCGTGCCCCTCGTGCGGTACTCATGCGGGGCAGTGTCCCATGTTTTCAGAGCAGTGCACACAAACGAGAGCAGTGCTCTTGCTTTGGATCACCGATCTCGTGCAGACTGCTCTCAAGCGAGAGCAGTGCTCACAAAAGGAAGCAGCGCTCTCTCAATCGATGGGGGTCACCATGTCCACACACGTCCAGAAGCCCGGCTGGTTCACGGTCAACGTCTTCAACCGCGCCGTCGCCTGGATGACCCGGCGCGGCATCAGCATCTGGGGCTCCCGGGTCCTGGCCGTGCGCGGCCGCAAGAGCGGCGAGTGGCGCACGACCCCCGTCAATCTGCTCACCGTGGACGGGGAGCAGTACCTGGTCGCCCCCCGCGGCCACGTCCAGTGGACGCACAACATGCGGGCCGCGGGCGGCGGCGAGCTGCGCATCGGCAAGAAGGTGGACGCGTTCAGCGCGACCGAGATCGCCGACGACGACAAGGTCCCGCTGCTGCGCGCCTACCTCAAGCGGTGGAAGGCCGAGGTCGGCGTCTTCTTCGGTGGCGTCGGCCCCGACTCCTCCGACGAGGAGCTGCGGCGTATCGCTCCCGACCACCCGGTCTTCCGGGTCACGCTCAAGAGCTGACCGCCGCTCCCCTGCCGCTCACCGGTCGATCGCGGACAGCACGCGCCCGGCCATCGGGTGGGAGCGGACCATCTCGCCGAGCGAAGTCGAACCGCGGGTGATCCCCGCGAAGGCCTTCCAGGCCGGCCGGAAGCTCGTGATCGCCGCGTGGAACATGCCCGGCCGGCGCTCGAAGGCGATCAGCAGCCGCTTGCCGACGCTCATCTCGACGCCGAGGCCCGCCTTGATCGCGAAGGCGTAGTTCAGGGCCTGTCGCCGGGTGTCCACCGCGTCGTGCGCCTCGGCGATCCGTACCGCCCACTCCCCCGCGAGCCGCCCGGAGCGCAGCGCGAAGGAGATGCCCTCGCGGGTCCAGGGTTCGAGCAGCCCCGCCGCGTCGCCGCACACCAGCACCCGGCCGCGCGACAGCGGCGAGTCGTCGGCGCGGCAGCGCGTCAAGTGGCCGGAGGAGACGGCCGGTTCGAAGCCGGCGAGCCCGAGACGGGCGACGAAGTCCTCCAGGTACCGCTTGGTGGCGGCGCCTTCGCCGCGTGCGGAGATCACGCCGACGGTGAGCGTGTTCCCCTTCGGGAAGACCCACCCGTAACTGCCGGGCATGGGACCCCAGTCGATCAGCACCCGTCCCTGCCAGTCCTCGGCGACGGTCTCCGGCACCGGGATCTCCACCTCCAGGCCGAGATCGACCTCGTCGAGCTTCACCCCGACGTGCGCTCCTATCCGGCTCGCGCTGCCGTCGGCGCCGACGACCGCCCGCGCCAGCACGGTCTCGCCGCCCTGCAGCACGACGGCGACGGTGCGCCGGTCCGGCACGGCGGACCCGTGCTGCTCGACCCGCGAGACCGTCACACCCGTCCGCAGTTCCGCGCCCGCTTTCTGGGCGTGCTCGACGAGCTGCTGGTCGAACTCGGGCCGGTTGATCAGCCCGAACAGCATCTGCTTGGAGCGGCGGGTGCGGGCGAACTTGCCGTCCAGCGAGAACGTGACCGCGTGCACCCGGTCCTGGAGCGGCAGCTCGAAGCCGGGGGGCAGCGCGTCGCGCGAGGGGCCGATGATGCCGCCGCCGCACGTCTTGTAGCGCGGCAGCTCCGCCTTCTCCAGCAGCAGGACACTGCGTCCCGCGACCGCTGCCGCATAGGCGGCCGAGGCCCCGGCGGGCCCCGCGCCGACCACGACGACGTCCCACACCCGCTGCCCGTCGTCCGCCGAAGAGTTCTCGCTGCTCACGATGGTCTACTGCTCCCAGTCCAGCCGTCTGCCGCACCTGTCTCCCGCATCCTACGGCGGGCATCGCCGCAGGCCACTGTGGGAGGATCGGCAGCGTATGCGCCCTGCACACCAGTGCGCGCGTACGCACCACCCGATCACCTGTACACAGAAGTACAACGTCGCACCCACAAGGAGCGTGCCCATGTCGTCGAATCCGGTCGCCGAGACCGTCGCCTCGCTCATGCCCAGGGCCAAGGCGGAGCTCACCGAGCTGGTGTCCTTCAAGTCGGTGGCGGACTTCGACCAGTATCCGAAGAGCGAGAGCGAGGGCGCCGCGAACTGGGTCGCCGACGCGCTGCGCACCGAGGGCTTCCAGGACGTGGCACTGCTCGACACCCCCGACGGGACGCAGTCGGTGTACGGCTACCTGCCCGGGCCCGAGGACGCGAAGACCGTCCTGCTGTACGCGCACTACGACGTGCAGCCGCCGCTGGACGAAGCCGCCTGGGCGACGCCGCCTTTCGAGCTGACGGAGCGCGACGGCCGCTGGTACGGCCGCGGCAGCGCCGACTGCAAGGGCGGCTTCATCATGCACCTCCTCGCGCTGCGTGCGCTGAAGGCGAACGGCGGCGTTCCCGTGAGCGTCAAGGTGATCGTCGAGGGTTCGGAGGAGCAGGGCACGGGAGGCCTTGAGCGGTACGCCGAGGAGCACCCCGAGCTGCTGACCGCCGACACCATCGTCATCGGCGACGCCGGTAACTTCCGGGCGGGTCTGCCGACGGTCACGGCGACCCTGCGCGGTATGACCCTCGTACGCGTCCAGGTGGACACCCTGGAAGGGAACCTGCACTCGGGGCAGTTCGGCGGCGCGGCGCCCGACGCGCTGGCCGCGCTGATCCGCGTACTGGACTCGTTGCGGTCCGAGGACGGTTCGACGACGGTCGACGGGCTCGCGGCGGACGCCCGGTGGGACGGTCTTCAGTACGAGGAAGAGGCGTTCCGTCAAGACGCCAAGGTGCTCGACGGGGTGGAGCTCATCGGCTCCGGCACGGTCGCCGACCGGCTCTGGGCGCGTCCGGCCGTCACCGTCCTCGGCATCGACTGCCCGCCGGTCGTCGGCGCGACCCCGTCCGTGCAGGCGGGCGCCCGTGCCCTGATCAGCCTGCGGGTGCCGCCGGGCATGGACGCGGCCGAGGCGACCAAGCTGCTGCAGGCCCACGTGGAGGCGCACACGCCGTGGGGCGCGCGGGTGAGCACCGAGCAGATCGGCCAGGGCCAGGCGTTCCGCGCCGACACCTCCAGCCCGGCGTACGCGTCGATGGCCGAGGCCATGGCGGTCGCCTACCCGGGCCAGGAGATGCAGTCCGCGGGCATGGGCGGCTCCATTCCGCTCTGCAACACCCTCGCCTCGCTGTACCCGCAGACGGAGATCCTCCTCATCGGCCTGAGCGAGCCGGAGGCACAGATCCACGCGGTGAACGAGAGCGTCTCCCCGGACGAGCTGGAGCGTCTCTCGGTCGCGGAGGCGCTGTTCCTGCGCAACTACGCGGCGAGCTGATCGCGACCACCGTCGGCTGAACCGGTCTGCTGGACCGGTTCAGCCGACCGGTCCAGCAGACCGGTTCAGCCCACAGCAGAGGGCCCTCGCCAGTAGGCGCGGGCCCTCGCCAAGTACCGGGCCCGCAGCCGGTGTTGGAGAAGTGGGAGCGGCACTTCGGAGACCGGCGGACAGGTACGCCGCCCCGCGCCGAGGATGAAGCCATGTCCCACACCGAGCGCCTCGTCACCCACTGCGACATCGCCACGTCTCTCGCTCTCCGGTCCGACCGCGAACTCGTCGAGCTGGTCGAGGCCGGCACACCCCTCGGCACCGGAATCGGCGGGCGTTCGACGCTGATCGAGGTGGACGGCAGAAGGGTGTTCGTGAAGCGGATGCCGCTCACCGATGTCGAGCGCCGGCCGGAGAACGTCCGGTCCACAGCCAACGTGTTCGGGACACCCGCCTTCTGCCACTACGGCATCGGCGCTGTCCCCAGCCCCGGCTTCGGCGCCTGGCGCGAGCTGGCCACGCACGAGATGACGACCAATTGGGTACTGTCCGGCCGGTTCCCGGGCTTCCCCCTGCTGCACCACTGGCGAGCGCTGCCCGACGCGCGGCAGTCGCTGCCCGAGGAACTCGCCGACGTGGAGCGGGCCGTGGCCTACTGGGGAGGCGGGCGTGAGCACATCGAGGCACTGCGCACGGCGTCCGCGAGTCTGACGTTGTTCATGGAACACCTGCCGCACACCCTGCACGACTGGTTCTCCGCCCGACTGCGCACCGACGATCCCGACACCGCCTGCGCCCTCGTGGAGCGGGGCCTCGAAGCCGTCACCGGCTTCCTCCACGAGCGGCAACTCCTGCACTTCGACGCCCACTTCGGCAACATCCTCACCGACGGACAGCGGCTCTACCTGGCCGACTACGGCCTCGCCCTCTCACCGCGCTTCCAACTCGCCCCGGCCGAACGCGACTTCTACGACCGTCACCGTCACTACGACCGCGCCTACGCCCTCTCCTACCTGGTGCACTGGCTCGTCGTCGACCAGTACGGCTACGGCAGGGACGAGCGCGAGGGCTTCATCCGCGGGTGCGCCGACGGCAGGCGGCCCGAGGGCATCCCCCGGGCCGCCGCCGGGATCATCTCCCGGTACGCACAACTCGCCGCGACAGTGGGCGACTTCAACCGCCGCCTGGAGCAGGAGAGCCGGCTGACTCCGTACCCGTCCGCCGAGACACTGGGGCTCGCCTACAACAGTTCCACGCTCTCCGCGTAGTGACAGGCGACCGGGTTGCCGCCGCCCCGGTCCACCAACGCCGGTATCTCCTCGACGCAGGACGTGCGTTCGCTCTCGGTGAGCCGGCCCGCGAACTTGGGGCAGCGGGTGCGGAAGCGGCAGCCGCTGGGCGGGCGGACGGGGCTCGGGACGTCGCCCTGGATGGTGATCCGTTTCCGTGCGCGCTCCTTGCGCGGGTCGGGCAGCGGGATGGCCGAGACCAGCGCCTGGGTGTACGGGTGCGCCGGGCGGGCGAAGAGTTGCCGGGCCGGGGCGATCTCGACCAGTCGGCCCAGGTACATGACGGCCACCCGGCCGGCGACGTGCCTCATGACCGACAGGTCGTGCGCGACGAACAGGAACGACAGTCCCAGTTCGCTCTGCAGGTCCATCAGCAGGTTGAGGACGCCCGCCTGGATCGACACATCCAGCGCCGACACCGGCTCGTCGAGGATGATCACCTTGGGACGCAGGGCCAACGCCCTCGCGATGCCGATGCGTTGGCGCTGGCCGCCGGAGAACTCGTGGGCGAAGCGGTTGCCGTGCTCGGGGTTGAGCCCGACGAGGCGCAGGAGTTCGCGCACGTCGTCCTTGGCGCCGGGGCCGTACTGGCCGTGGATGCGCAGCGGTTCGGCGACGATCTCGTGCACGGAGATCCGCGGGTCGAGGGAGGCGTACGGGTCCTGGAAGACGATCTGCAGCTCACGCCTGAGCGGCCGCATCCGGCGTCTGCTCAGCTCGGTGAGCTCGCGCCCCCGGTAGCGGACCTGGCCGGAGGTGGCCCGCTCCAGGCCCAGTACGGTGCGGGAGATCGTCGTCTTGCCCGAGCCCGACTCCCCCACCAGGCCCAGGGTTTCGTTCTCGTACAGGTCGAAGGAGACCCCGCAGACGGCGTGCACATCGCCGACGCGCCGGCGGATGACGCCCCGGGACATGACCGGGAAGTGCTTGACGAGATCGCGGACTTGGAGGACCGGCTCACCGGTGCCCCCGTGGCCGGGCAGCGGAGGCAGGGGTGCGGTGGCCTGCGCGGACACGGTCATACGGAGTCCTCCTCGGAGTGGGTGGCGGATGCCGCGTCGGCGAAGCGGGCCAGGGCCTCGGAGTCGGCGCCCACCGCGTCGAAGACCTGGTCGGCACCGGTGTCGACGAGTTCGTCGGCGAAGTGGCAGGCGCTGAGGTGCAGATCGTGGCCCGCCCGGCGCAGGGCGGGCTCGTCGGTGTCGCACACGTCCCGCCGCATCGGGCAGCGGGGCGCGAAGGGGCAGCCCGGCGGCAGGTTCAGCAGAGACGGCGGTGATCCACTGATCGGGGTGAGACGTTCCTCCTCGCGGTCGAGGCGGGGCAGGGAGCCGAGCAGGCCCAGGGTGTAGGGCATGCGCGGGGTGTAGAAGATGTCCTCGACGGAGCCGGTCTCCACGATCCGGCCCGCGTACATGACGGCGACCCGGTCGGTGTGGCCGGCGACCACACCCAGGTCGTGCGTGATGAGGACCAGGGCCGCGCCGGTCTCGGCGCGGGCTGTCTCCAGGGCGTCGAGGATCTGCGCCTGTACGGTGACGTCGAGCGCGGTGGTCGGCTCGTCGGCGATGATCACGTCCGGGTCGTTGGCCATGGCGATGGCGATGACGACACGCTGGCGCATACCGCCCGACAGCTCGTGCGGATAGCTGTCGACGCGGCGCTCGGGGCTGGGGATGCCGACCGTGCCGAGCAGGTCGACGGCCCGCGCGCGGGCGGCTCTGCCCTTGAGCTCCGGGTTGTGCCGCAGCAGGGTCTCGGTGATCTGGTAGCCCACGGGATAGACCGGGTTGAGCGAGGTCATCGGATCCTGGAAGATCATCGCGATGCCGCTGCCGCGCAGATCCGACAGTCGCGCGTCGGACAGCCCCAGCAACTCGGTGCCCTCGAACCGTACCGAGCCGCGCACCCGGGCGCCGGCCGGCAGCAGCCCCATCACGGCCAGGGCGGTGACGGACTTGCCGGACCCGGACTCGCCCACGATGCCGAGCGAGTCCCCGCGGTCCAGCTGGTAGCCGACGCCGCGTACGGCCCGTACGATCCCGTCCTCCGTGGAGAACTCCACGCTCAGGTCCTCGACTTCGAGCACGGTGTCCGTGACCGGGACCTCGTGCACTCCATGACTCGTGGTCGTCACTGTCGCACCCTTTGCTGCCGGGGATCGAAGGCGTCGCGCAGCCCGTCGCCGATGAAGTTGATGGTCAGGGCGATGGCGATGATGAACGCGCCGGGGATGTAGAAGAGCCAGGGCCGGGTGTCCACCGCCGTCTGCGCCTGGGAGACCAGCAGCCCAAGCGAGGTGTCGGGGGGCTGGACGCCGAAGCCGAGGAAGGACAGGGCGGTCTCGGTGAGGATGCCCGTGGCCACCAGGATCGTCGCGTTGACGATGATCGGGCCGAGCGCGTTCGGCAGCAGATGGCGGAAGATGATCCGCGCGTCCGAGGCGCCGAGCGCCCGCGCCGCCTCCACGAACTCCTTCTCGCGCAGCGACAGCACGGCGGAGCGCACGACCCGGGATACGTACGCCCAGGTCAGCCCGGCGATCACCAGCGCGATCCAGTACCAGGAGCCGCCGGTGCGGGAGGAGATGACCAGGGCGATGGCGAACAGGGGCAGCGTCAGGACGAGATCGGCGACGCGCATCATGACGGCGTCGACGACACCCCGGTAGAAACCGGCGATGGCTCCCCAGATCGCGCCGACCAGGGTGGAGCCGAGCGCGATCATGATGGCGATCTTGAGTGAGGTCTGGGTGCCGCGCATGACCTGCGCATAGGCGTCGTATCCCGAGGAGTTGGTGCCGAAGGGGTGCTTCCCGGACGGCGCCTGGGAGTTGTCCTGCGTGTACTTCTGGTACGAGTAGTGCCACAGGTGCGGGCCGATGAACGCCCACAGGAGAATCAGCACGAACACCACGAGGCTGGCCATGGCGGCCCGGTGGCGCACGAAGCGGCGCAGCACCAGCTGGGTCTGGCTGCGCTGCCGTACCGTGAACTCGTGCTCGGCACGCGGCTGTTGGGTGCCCGCGGATCCGGGTGCCTCGATGTCAGTCATAGCGGATCCTCGGGTCGAGTACGGCGTAGAGGAGATCGGCGATGAGGTTGAACCCGATGACGACTACGGCGGAGAGCAGCAGCCAGGCCATGGTGCGGTAGACGTCGAGCGTCGTCGCGGCCTGGACCAGCATCTCGCCCATGCCGTGCCACTGGAAGATCGTTTCCGTGATCACCGCGCCGCCCAGGATGATCGCGATGTCGAGCGCGGTGACGGTGGCGAGCGGGATGAGGGCGGTGCGCAGCGCGTGCCGCGTCATGACCTTGCCGCGGCGCAGCCCCTTGGCGCGGGCGAGCCGTACGTAGTCGCTGTTGAGGACCTCCAGCATGGAGGCGCGGGTGTAGCGGGTCCAGGACGCGAAGGAGACCAGGGCGAGGGTGATGGTGGGCAGGATCAGATGGCCGATGTGGTCGGTGAACTCGTTCCAGGTGGTGTCGGCTTCGAGGTACGCCGACTTCTCACCGATCGTGCCGAGGAACTGGCTGCCGGTCTTCTCGTTGAACCAGATCCCGGCCTGCTTGAGCAGAACGGCGAACCAGAACACCGGCATGGCGAGGAACAGGAAGCCGAAGAAGGTGATGGTGTAGTCGGCGGTGGAGTACTGCCGGAGCGCGCTGAACACCCCGAACACCACGGCCAGGATCAGCGCGATGATCATCGCGGCGGCGACCAGCGTCACGGTCACCTTGAAGCGGGTGAACAGGTCGTGCCCGATGTCGAGGTTGGCCTGCACGGACGGACCGAAGTCGCCGTGCAGTACCCCGGTGATCCAGTTCCAGTAGCGCTCCACCGCGGGCTGGTCGGCGTGGATGTGCCGGGCGAACGCGGTCACGGCCGCCTTGCTGGGGGCGGGCTGCCGCGAGGTGGCGAAGTTGGCCACCGGGTCACCGGAGTTGATGACGACCAGGAACACGATGAACGTCGAGACGATGAGGACGGGGATCGAGACGAGGATGCGGCGCACGGTGTAGGCGAGCATGCGGTCTTCTCTCGGGGCCGACGGGTTGGAGATGCCGTCCGTGGGCGGGGCCCGGCCCCGGTGTCGCCGGGGCCGGGCTCAGCCAGGAGTGTTGCCGGGCCTACTTCTTGAGGCCCCACTCCGCGGTGTTGTACGGCGGGCCCACGTTCGTGGAGTTGTTCCGCATGTTCACGAACCGCGTCTGGACGGCGAGGAACGTCGGCTTCTGGTACAGCGGCAGGACATAGGCGTCGTTCACCATGATCGAGTCGGCCTGGTTGAGGAGCGCCGCGGCCTTCGCCGCGGCCGTCTCGCCGACGGCCTGCGCGATCAGGGAATCGACCTTCTTGTTGCTGTAGCCGCCGTAGTTGCCACCACCGCCGGTGGACCAGTTCTGCTGGGCGCCGCTGCTCGGGAACGGCGAGGCGACCCAGGCGAAGACGATGATGTCGTACTGGTGGCCGGCCAGTACCGTGCCGAGGTCGGCGGCGCCGATCGGCTTGATGGTGATCTTGATGCCGAGGTTGCCGAGGGCGCTCTGCAGGATCTGGCACTCGCTCTGCCGGATCTGGTTGCCGGTGGTGTAACGGCAGTTGAAGGGACCGACGGCCTTGCCGTCCGGTGCCTTCAGAGCGCTCCCGACCCCGGTGAACTTGGCGTCCGTGAGGTACTGCTTGGCCTTGGCGAGATCACCGGACCCCTGACCGCTGGCGTTGACCACGTCCTGGTAACCGGCCTGCCCGGGTACGTAGTTGTGGTTGCCGAGCTGCTTCACCGTGGGATCGAACTGGGCCACGGTCTTGGCCATGATGTCCTTGATGCTGATGGCCGTGAACATCGCCTGGCGCAGTGCGGTGTACTTGCCGATCACCGGGTTGTGCAGGTTGAGGTCGAAGTGCTCCCAGGTCAGTCCGCTGCCGATGGTGTAGCTGACGTTCGGGATGGCCTTGACCTGGTTGACGAGGTCCACCTCGGGCTGCGGGTAGATGCCCTGCACCTCGTTGTTGCGCAGGGCGATCGGCTCCTGGGTGGCGTCCGAGATCACCTTGAAGATCAGCCGCTGGAGGGTCGCCTTCTTCGCGCCCGTCCACTTGGGGTCGGGGACGAAGGTCGCGTGGTCGTTGTCCGTCCAGTCCTGCATCTTGTACGCGCCGGCCGTCGCGTACTTGGAGGGCGGGGTCTTGAGGAAGTACTGCCAGCCCTGGGTCATCTGAGCGGCAGTCATATGGGCGGCGTCGCCGGCCGTGGCGCCCGACAGCTTCTCGACGACATGCGCCGGGTACATCGGATAGCCCCCGCCGAACAGCGACTTCCAGTCCGAGTACGGCTTGGACATCACCATGGTGACGGTCTTGCCGCCGTCAGAAGGGGTGAGGGACTTGATGCGGTCGTAGCCGGCGGTGCTCTGCGGCAGACAGCCCTTGGTCTGGCTGGCGTCGCTCGCGGGTGGCGGCGGGCAGTCCTTGCCGTTGTTGGTGCGCCAGTAGTAGATGAAGTCGTCGGCCGTGATGGGCGTGCCGTCGTTCCACGACGCCTTCGGGTTGATCTTGTAGACGATGGTCTGCGGACTGGTACTGGTCTGGGTCGCCGAAGTGACCAGATCGGTGTTGAGGCCGACGGAGAAGTCGGGCCGGGGTATGAACACCTGGGGCAGGACGACCTCCAGGGCCTCCCCGTTCTCGAAGGTGTTGCCGTTGACGTCCTGCACGTTCCACTGCTGGATGTTCTTCTCCAGCGTGTAGGTGAAGGTGCCTCCGGACTTGGTGGCGGCCGCGTTGCAGGTGTTCGCCTTGCCCTGTGTGCTGCACGACGACAACCCCGCGGAGGTGCTCTTGTGGGTGCTGTTCCCGCCGCCGCTGCTACAGGCGGCCAGGACCAGCGTGAGCCCCGCGGCGAGCGTGAAGCCCTTTGTGAGGGCAGATGAGTGCGCGCGCATGTCCCTCCTTCAGCCGGGGGTGTATCCGGCCTTGTTGGGGCGGCCCAGGGCCGCGCAGAGGTGATCTGCACATTCACGGTAGGACTGTCAAATTTCTTCGTAAGTTCCCGCGCCATATCGGGATGGCGTCGATTCACCCTCGCTTCCCCCTTGGATCCCCCTCACTTCTCCCTCGGAACTCCACACGCCGGGCAAAGTAGCGACGTCAGCCGACCGGGACCCCGGCCTCCAGATAGAGCGCCGCTCCGCGCTCGCGCGCCCGCAGCGCCCAGCACAGCCGTTCATAGCGCACCGGCGGCAGCAGATCGGCCGCTTCCCGCTCCGTGACGAAGCGCCAGTCACGCAGCTCGGGCCCGGGCAGCAGCAGCCGCTGGGCCGCCGCGGTGTCGAGCCGACCGCCGTCGAAGAGCAGCCGCAGACCGCCGAAACCGGGGGGCACGGGCGATTCCCAGTCGACGACGAGGAGGGCGGGCACGTCGTCGAGGGTGATGCCGGTCTCCTCGGTGACCTCGCGCATGCCCGCGCGCGCGGGGGCCTCGCCGGGTTCGACGACGCCACCGGGGAATTCCCAGCCGGCCTTGTACGTCGGGTCGACGAGCAGCACCCGGTCCTGCTCGTCGAAGAGGAGCACGCCCGCGGCGACGGTCTCCGCGGTGGGTTCGGGCGTCTGCACGATGTCGCACACGGGTACGTCCCCGGTGCGTACGGCGTCGGCGATGCGCAGGGCGGTGTCGTACGGGGTGAGCGCGCTGGTGTCCACGGGGTGGGCGTCGGCGGTGAGCCAGGAGGCGAGCGCGGCCCGGTAGGGCTCGATGTGGTCGTAGGACCAGTGGCGCACGCGCAGGTCGCCGTCGGGCAGGTCCGGGGGCACCGCGCGCCCGGCTATTCGCTCGCGCAGGATCGTTTCCGCCGGAGCGAGGAGCACATGGCGTACGGGGATCCGGCGCGCGGCGAGGCCGCCGAAGACCTCGTCGCGGTACTCCTGGCGGAGCAGAGTCATCGGGACCACGAGGACGCCGCCGAGTTCGGCGAGCATGGCGGCCGCGGTGTCGACCACCAGGCGTCGCCAGATCGGCAGGTCCTGGAAGTCGCCGACCTCGGCGAGGCGTTTGGGCGGCAGCAGGTGCGTGAGTGCGCCGCCGATGACCTCGGGGTCGAAGAGCGTGCTGTTCGGGATCAGCTCGATCAGTTCCCGTGCGGTGGTTGTCTTCCCCGCACCGAACGCACCGTTGATCCAGACGATCACGGTTCCCCCTCTTCTGTTGGCCCCCTGTGGCTTGCCCGCTCCACCCTGCCACGGAAACCAGGCCCTGATGAGGGCGCCGACACGCGGCGCCGGTGCCCCGTCCCAGGGGGCACCGGCGCCGTATGTGCGGACCCTTCAGGTGTTCTGCCCCAGCGTGCGCTCGTCCATCGCCAGGCTGTCGCTGCTGACGGTGTGATCGCGGGTGCTGACGGTGTCGTTGAGGTTCAGATCGCCGAGGACGTCGCTGTTCGCGGCATGGGACGGGGTGATCGCCGCGACGACGAACCCGGTGGCGAGGGAGGCGATGGCGAGCATGCTGCGCTTCTTCATGCCCCGTTCAACTGAGGAAGGGCGCGGGGGTCACGCTCCTCACCCCTTCGTCGACCCCAGCGTCAGCCCCGCGATGAAGTGCCGTTGCAGCAGCAGGAACACCAGGATCGTCGGGAGGGCGACGAGGACCGAGCCCGCCGCGAGGAGGTTGTAGTCGGTGAAGAACTGACCCCTCAGATTGTTCAACGATGAGGTGATCGGCAGTTTGTCCGGGTTCGAGATGAAGATCAGGGCCCAGAGGAAGTCGTTGTAGATCCAGGTGAATTCGAGGGTGCCCAGAGCTGCCAGGGCCGGGCGGCACAACGGGAGAGTGATGCGCCAGAACTGGGTCCAGACGCCCGCGCCGTCGACGATCGCGGCCTCCAGGATCTCCTGCGGCAGCGTCCGCATGAAATTGGCGAGCACGAAGACGCAGAAGCCCAGCTGGAAGCCGATGTTGACGATGATGACGGCCCAGTAGGAGTCGTACATCATCTGGGAGTCGGACATCCACCACGGCAGCGGGATCTTGTTGAACAGGACGTACAGCGGGGTGACGATCACCTGCTGGGGCAGCAGATTGCCCGCCGTGAAGAACATCAGGAGCACCAGGCCACCGCGCAGCTTCAGACGGGAGACCGCGAAGGCGACGAACGAGGCCAGGAAGAGGGTGATCAGCACACCTGGCACGGCGATCAGGAGCGTGTTGGTGAAGTACTTGCCCATGCCGGACTCCGTGTAGGCCCGGCGGTAGTACGCGAACGACAGGTGCCTGGGGAACGAGAAGTAGCCGTGCTGCGCCGTCTCCTCGTACGGCCGCAGTGAGGCGTAGACGGCGAGCAGGAGTGGTGCGAGGAAGGCCAGGGAGACGGCCATCAGGAAGATGTGCACCCCGAAGCGGCCGCGACGCGAAGGCCGGCGGGGCGTGGACGACGACGCGGACGCGGCGACCGTACGGGTGGGCGCACTGGCGCGGATGTCGGCTGTCATCGGTCGCGCGCACCTCGCAGCTCTTGGACCAGGAACGTCACGATGAACCCCAGGGAGACGGTGAGCAGGACGACCGCGATGGCGGAGCCGAATCCGATGCGGCTGGCTTCCCCGATGATGTTGTCGGTGATGAGGACGGAGAGCAGTTCCAGGCCATTGCGGCCCTTGTTGACCGCGTAGACGATGTCGAAGGCGCGCAGTGCCTCGATGACGGTGATCACGCCGACGATGACGTTGACCGGGCGGAGGGTGGGGAAGACGACGCGGAAGAAGGTCTGCCGCTCGTTGGCGCCGTCGATCGCGGCCGCTTCCTTGAGCTGCGGGTCGACGGACTTGAGTCCGGCGAGGTAGAGGATCATGACGTAGCCCGTGTGCCGCCAGCTCGCCGCGATCATCATCATCCAGAGGTTGATGTGCGAGTCACCGAGCCAGTCGACCGGGTTGTCCTGGTTGTTGAGGATCGTGTTGACCACGCCCTGGTCGGTGCCCAGGATCAGCTGGGCGATGAAGCCGACGATGGCGAGCGAGAGCACGACCGGCAGGTAGATCGTGGACTGGTAGAAGCGGCTGAAGCGGACGCCCCGGTCGATGAGGACGGCCAGGAAGAGGCCGAACGGGGTCGCGATCAGGCCGAGGAACAGCAGCCACAGGATGTTGTGGCGGACGGCCGGCCAGAAGACCGGGTAGTTCTCGACCATGTTCTTGTAGTTGTCACCGCCGACCCAGTGGATGTCGCCGACGCCGTCCCAGGAGGTGAAGGAGAGTCCGATGGAGGCGAGGGTCGGGCCCCAGATGATGACGATGTCGAGCAGGATCGGTATGCCGAGGAGCACGCCGAGGACGACGACGTCGCGGCGGGTGAACCGCCGCAGCCGCCGTCGTCCGGCGCGCCGTGGGATGTTGAGCGCCACGGAACGTCTTCCCCCAGGTTCAGCCGACGGGCGACGAGAAGATGGTCTTCTTCTGTCGTTCGATGCTGTTGCAGAGACCGTCGACATCCTTCGGATTGCCGATGAAGTCCTGGATCGCCTTGATCATCACGGTCGAGGCGAAGTCGGGCCGGGTGTCGCGGTCCATGAACTGTGAGATCTGCTTGGCGCCCGAGACGAGCTCGGCCGACTTCTTCTGCAGGGCGCTGTACTTGGAGGTGTCGGCGCCGTCGTTGACGGCCACGTTGTTCGGGTCGAGGGCGAGGTAGGTGTCCTCGGCCTTGGGGGTGCCCAGCCACTTCAACAGGGCCTTGGCGCCATCGAGGTTCTTCGACTTCTTGGCGACGAGAAAGCCGTCGATGGGCGCCTCCACGGCGTCCTGCGCGTACTGCGGGTCGATCTCGGGGAAGGCGAAGAAGTCGATGTCGTCGCGCTCGCTCTCCGGGAACTGGGTTCCGGGGTGCGGCATTCCGAAGACCGCCATGCCGGTCCTGCGCTGCTGGAGACTCTGCCCGGCCTCCTCCCAGGTACGGCCGAGGGCGCCCTTCTGGTAGTACGGCATGAGTTCGCGCCAGGTGTCGAAGACGTTCTTGACCTTGGTGTCGGTCCACGACTCCTTGCCGGCCATCAGGGACTTGTGGAAGTCGTATCCGTTCAGGCGCATGTTGATGTAGTCGAAGGTGCCCATCGCGGGCCAGCCGTCCTTGTCGCAGAAGGCGACCGGTACGCCGTCCTTCGACATCGTCTTGGCGAGTGCGATGAACTCGTCCCACGTCTTGGGCTGTTGGTAACCCTTGCTCTGGAAGAGGCTCTTCCGGTGGAAGACGGCCCACGGGTAGTAGTAATAGGGCACGAAGTACTGCTTGCCCGCATGCGTGGACTGTTCCTTGAGGGCGTCCGAGAATCCGCTGAAGCCGCTCCACACATCACTGATCTCGTGCAGGAGCCCCTTCTCCGCGAAGTACTGCATGCGGTATCCGGCGAACCACATGAAGACGTCGTCGGGTGTGCCCTGGAGATAGCGGTTGATGTTCTCCTGGAAGTCGTTGTGGTCCTTGGTGTTGACCTTGACCTTCTTGCCGGACTTCTTCTCGTACGCCGTGAAGGCCGCCGCGTACGCCTTCTTGGGCACCGGGTCCGAGGCGTTGGACCCCACGGTCACTTCGTTCTTGTTTCCACCGGGTCCGTCGCCGCACGCGGACAGCAGCGCGGGGAGCGTGACCGCACCGGCTCCGACGGCCGCACCACGTAAGAGATTTCGCCGGGACATCCGATGTCCTGTCGTACCTCCGGGTACGACAAGACCCTTCAACGATGACTGTGCCATGTCCCCCTCCTCGGGGTGCCACCCAACACAACCGAACGCGAGGCTTGGATCTCACTCCCAAGTCGCGGCACCGTCAAGGGTTTTGACGAGATATCGAACAACCGTTACCACTTCTCTTCCACCAGAGTCGGACAGGTCCTACCGTAAACGCGCATCATTGTCGCGGACATGCAGACATCCAACCTTTCGCGAGTTCGGAGGAACGTAACGATGCGTCACCTTCACACCCGCACAACCCGCCGAAGAGTGGTCGGAGCGCTCGCCGCAGGACTGTTGTGCACGACCGGGCTCATGGCGCCCGCCTTCGCCGCCGCACCCGCGTTCGCGGCCCCCGTCGAGGACCCGGTCTCCCCCACCCTGGCGGACGGCCTCGCCCTCACCCCGCCCATGGGTTTCAACAACTGGAACTCCACGCACTGCCGCGCCGAGTTCAACGAGGACATGGTCAAGGGGATCGCGGACCTCTTCGTCGACAAAGGGCTCAAGGACGCCGGGTACCAGTACGTGAATCTGGACGACTGCTGGGCACTGCCGTCCCGGGACGCGAACGGCAAGCTGGTGCCCGACCCCGTGCGATTCCCCGGCGGAATCAAGGCGGTTGCCGACTATGTGCACGCCAAGGGGCTCAAGCTCGGCATCTACACGAGCGCGGGCGTCAAGACGTGCAACAGCGCGGGATTCCCGGGCGCGCTCGGCCATGAGTACAGCGACGCCCAGCAGTTCGCCGACTGGGGCGTCGACTACCTCAAGTACGACAACTGCAACAACCTCGGCGTGGATGCCAAGTTGCGCTACACCACCATGCGTGACGCCCTCAAAGCGACCGGGCGGCCCATCGTCTACAGCATCTGCGAGTGGGGCCAGAACAAACCCTGGGAATGGGCGTCGGACGTCGGACATCTGTGGCGTACGACCGGGGACATCAGCGACAGTTGGGGCTCGATGCTGTCGATCCTCAAGCAGAATCTGCCACTCGCCCCGTACGCCGGCCCCGGGCACTGGAACGACCCGGACATGCTGGAGGTCGGCAACGGCGGCATGACCGACACCGAGTACCGCTCGCACTTCTCGATGTGGTCGGTCATGGCGGCACCGCTGCTCATCGGCTCGGACCTGCGCAAGGCATCCGCCGCGACGTTCGACATCCTCGACAACAAGGAGGTCATCGCGGTCGACCAGGACCCGCTGGGGAAGCAGGGCACGGTGCTCTCCTCCGAGGGCGGACGCTGGGTCGTCGCCAAGGAGATGAAGGACGGCAGCCGGGCGGTGGCCCTGTTCAACGAGACGGGTAGCGCACAGCGCGTCGCCACCACCGCTCAGGCGGTGGGCCTGCCCGAGGCGCCCGCCTACGCGCTGCGCGATCTGTGGCAGCACAAGAGCTACAACACCGCGGGCACGATCTCGGCGACCGTCCCCGCGCACGGCACCGTACTGGTGCGTGTCTCGGTCGACGCCCAGTGGGCCAAGAACCCGCCCGCCATCGAACTCGGCCTGAACGGCAGCCCGTTGGTCGAGGCGGGGAAGACCGCCTCCCTGGAGTCCACGGTCACCGACCTCGGCCGTACGCCCGCCCGGCACGTCTCCGTGACGCTCAGCGGGCCCGAGGGCTGGACGGTCGGCGCGACGTCGCCGGCCACCGCGGGCGTGGTGCCGACGGGCCGTGCGCTGCGTACGGGTTGGCAGGTCACCGCACCCGAGGGCACGGCCACGGGATCGTACGACCTGACGCTGAAGGCGAGTTACCGCTCGCCGACCGGTGTACGCGCCGAGAGCGTGCTGCCCCTGAAGGCCTCCGTGGTCGTGGCGCCACCCTCGGGGGTCTCCTCCCTCGGAGACCTGCCGTGGCTGTCAACGACCAACGGCTGGGGGCCGGTTGAGCGCAACACCAGCAACGGTGAGAGCGCCGCGGGCGACGGTCATCCGATCACTCTCGGCGGAGTCGTCTACGCCAAGGGGCTCGGCGTGCACGCCGAGAGCGCCGTCGAGTACTACGCCGGCACGGCGTGCGAGACGGTCACCGCGGACGTCGGCGTCGACGACGAGAAGGGCGCCAAGGGGACCGTCGCCTTCGAAGTCTGGGCCGACGGGACGAAGGTCGCCTCGACCGGCGTCCTCACCAACGCGATGCCGGCCCAGCCGATCACGGCCGATGTGACCGGCGCCCAGGTGGTCCGACTCGTCGTCACCGACGGCGGCGACGGAATCGACTCGGACCACGCGGACTGGGCGGACGCGAAGCTCAGCTGCTGATCCCCTGAGGCCTGGGCTGATCCGGTCAGGCCTCGGCTGATCCGCTCAGGCCTCGGCTGATCCGCTCAGGCTTCGGCTGACACCTTCAGACCTTGGCTGACACCTTCAGGCCTCGGCCGGTCCGTCGGCCGAGGCCTGCACCGCCGCCCCGCCCCGTCGCGTCAGACTCCGGCCCCGGCCCCGGCCCCGGTCGCGCTCGGGTTCCTGCTGAGCGCGGCCGCGGCCGCGCCGACCAGACCGGCGTCCGTGCCCATCAGCGCGGGTGCCACGGTCAGCCGCCGCACGAAGGAGAGCGTCGCGTAGTCGGCGAGCGCCTTGCGCAGCGGCGTGAACAGGATGTCCCCCGCCTTGCCCACTCCCCCGCCGATGACGGCGATGTCGATCTCGACGAGGGTCGCGGTGGCCGCGATGCCCGCCGCGAGCGCCTGCGCGGCCCGTTCGAAGGAGGCCACGGCCACCGGGTCGCCCGCGCGGGCGGCCTCGGCCACCGCGGCGGCCGAGGTGTCGCCGTCGGGGCCGGGCTGCCAGCCGCCCTCCAGCGCGCGGCGCGCGATGTTCGGGCCGCTCGCGATGCGCTCGACACAGCCGCGGGAGCCGCAGGGGCAGAGGTCGCCGTTCAGCTCGACGCTGATGTGCCCGATGTGGCCCGCGTTGCCGGTGGGGCCGGGGTGCAACTGTCCGTTCAGGACGAGTCCGCCGCCGACCCCGGTCGACACGACCATGCAGAGCGCGTTGTCGTGGCCGCGGGCGGCGCCCTGCCAGTGCTCGGCCGCCGTGATGGCCACGCCGTCGCCGATCAGTTCGACGGGCAGCCCCGCCGTGGCCTTGCGGACCCGCTCGACCAGCGGGTAGTCGCGCCAGCCCGGCACGTTCACGGGGCTCACGGTGCCCGCGGAGGCGTCCACCGGGCCCGCGCTGCCGATACCGACGGCCCGCGCCCTGCTCCACAGTGGGGAGCCCGTCAGCTCGCCGATCACGTCCTCGACGGCTCGCATCACGGTGTCGCCGTCCTCCTGCGCGGGCGTCGCGCGCTGCGCGCGCAGAAGGATCCGGCCGTGGCCGTCCACCAGCGCTCCGGCGATCTTGGTGCCGCCTATGTCGAGCGCGGCCACGAGGTCGGTGTGCATCAGAGTCAGATCTCCCAAGACAGTGTCGTTTCCGGGCCCGCCGCGCTGCGGGTCCGGGTCTCCGGCCGAAAAAGGCAGGCAGGACGACACGCCCCTGGGGGAAGGCGCAGGCCGGAGAATGCGGTGGACAGTCTCTCCCGCATCTGACAACGTTGTCCAGGCTCTATGCTCGACGCCACATCCTCATACAACCCCATGGACCGACGCATCCCCGTGGACGACAGGACAGGACAGCACATCGTGGCCGAGACCGCCCGCCGATCCGAGAACCGCTACGGAAACCGTCCGACCATGAAGGACGTTGCGGCGCGTGCGGGAGTCGGTCTCAAGACGGTCTCGCGCGTAGTCAACGGCGAGCCGGGGGTCACCCCGGACACCGAGCGCCGCGTCCAGGAGGCCATCGACGCGCTGGGCTTCCGCCGCAACGACAGCGCGCGGGTGCTGCGCAAGGGCAGCACCGCGAGCATCGGCCTCGTCCTGGAGGACCTCGCGGACCCGTTCTACGGGCCGCTGAGCCGCTCGGTCGAGGAGGTGGCCCGTGCCCACGGCGCGCTGCTGATCAACGGCTCCAGCGCCGAGGACCCGGACCGCGAACAGGAACTGGTCCTCGCGCTGTGCGCGCGCCGCGTGGACGGACTCGTCATCATCCCGGCCGGCGACGACCACCGCTATCTGGAACCCGAGATAAAGGCGGGCGTCGCCACGGTCTTCGTGGACCGCCCGGCCGGAAAGATCGACGCCGACGTCGTCCTGTCGGACAGCTTCGGAGGCGCCCGTGAGGGTGTCGCCCACCTCATCGCCCACGGCCACCGCCGGATCGGCTTCATCGGCGACATGCCCCGCATCCACACCGCCGCCGAGCGGCTGCGCGGCTACCGCGCCGCCATGGAGGACGCGGGCATACCGGTCGAGGACGCCTGGATGTCCCTCGGCGTCACCGACCCGCGCCGGGTACGCAAGGCGGCCGAGGACATGCTCTCCGGCCCCGCCCCCGTCACCGCGGTCTTCGCCGGCAACAACCGTGTCACCGTCACGGTCGTCCGCGTCATCGCCGAGCGCGGCCGCCCCGTCGCCCTCGTCGGCTTCGACGACATCGAACTGGCCGACCTCCTCCAGCCCGGCGTCACCGTCGTCGCCCAGGACGCCGCCGCCCTCGGCCGCACGGCCGCCGAACGCCTCTTCCGCCAGCTCGACGGCAGCCTTGTCACCCCGGAGCGCATCGAACTCCCGACGCGGCTGATCACCCGCGGCTCCGGGGAACTGCCGCCCGCGGACTGAGCCGTGGCCGCCCCCGACCCGCGCACTCTGGAGACCCTCGGCCTCGCCGAGATCCCCCGCGAGCACCCGCTGAGCTATCCGGGGGCCTGGCCCAAGGAGTCCGGACTCCTCGACGGGGACCTGCTGTTGCCCCTGAGCCGTCTGGTGTACGAGGACCGCGTCCCGGTTCTCGCGGTCGGCTCCAACGCCTGTCCCGCCCAACTCCGGCACAAGATGGCGCAGTCCGGGGTGTCCGGCACGATTCCGCTGGTGAAGGCGCGGGTCGGCGGCATCGGGGTCGGTGTCTCGGCCCATGTGAGTCTCATGGGGTACGTGTCCGCGTCGCCGTTCCACGCGCCGGGCGCCGTCGGCGAGTTGTTCCTCACCTGGCTCGACGAGGCACAGCTCGCGGTGGTCGACGCGAGCGAGGGCGTTCCGGAGGCGACCGGTGCGTACGATCGCGCGTGGCTGCCCTCGCCCGCCTCCGGCGTCCGGATCGAGCTGGACTCCGGTGAGTTCCTGCCCGGCGCGTACGTCTACGTCAACCGTCACGGGGTTCTCCACGACGGTTCCGGAGTGCCCCGCACTCATCCGGGCGAGCGTCCGCTGCTCGCCTCGCTCCTTGCCGGGTCGGCGCGCCTGCGGGAGCTGTTCGGAGACACTCCGGAGGAGTTCTGCGCCAGGGCTCGCTTCGACGCGGAGCTGTGTGCGCGGGGGACCCGTCTGTTCGCGGAAGAGGGGTTGACCACTGCCTCCGGTCTGGAGGAGTACGCAAAGATGGGTCCGTCGTCATAGTGCGGGCTGTCCGCGGCGTGTCGCGCCCCGCGGCGGAGCCGCGGATGACACGGCCCCGCACCCCTGAAGGGTCGCTACTGCTTCCCGGAGATCGTCAGATCCGCCCGCCTCGGCGAAGCGAACCCCTCCAGGTCCGCCCGCGTCAGACCCGTCACCCCCGCCACCTCAGCGATGTCCAGGGCGCCGCAGTCCAGGCCGCGCAGCAGGTAGCCGCTGAGGGCCTTGGCGGTGGCGGGCTCGTCCATGACGTCGCCGTCGGTGTGGGCGGCGTAGCGGGCGAGGCGGGCCGCGGCCTGTTCGAAGCCCTCGCGGTAGAAGGCGAAGACGGCGGCGTAGCGGGTGGGGATGTGGCCGGGGTGCATGTCCCAGCCCTGGTAGTAGGCGCGGGCCAAGGCGCGGCGGGTGAGGCCGTAGTGCAGGCGCCAGGCGTCGTGGACCTTCTCGGTCGGACCGACCGGCAGGACGTTGGTGGAGCCGTCGGAGACGCGTACGCCGGTGCCCGCGGCGGCGACCTGCATGATCGCCTTGGCGTGGTCGGCGGCGGGGTGGTCGCTGGCCTGGTAGGCGGCGGAGACGCCGAGGCAGGCGCTGTAGTCGAAGGTGCCGTAGTGCAGACCGGTGGCGCGGCCCTCGGCGGCCTGGATCATCCGGGCGACGGTCGCGGTGCCGTCGGTGGCGAGGATGGACTGGCTGGTCTCGATCTGGATCTCGAAGCCGATCCGGCCGGGCACCAGGCCGCGCGCCTTCTCGAACTCCTCCAGGAGCCGGACCATCGCGGTGACCTGCTCGGCGTACGTCACCTTGGGGAGGGTCAGGACCAGGCCCTCGGGCAGACCGCCCGCCTCCATCAGGCCCGTCAGGAAGATGTCGAGGGTGCGGATGCCCCGGTCACGCACCGGGGCCTCCATGCACTTCATGCGGATGCCCATGTACGGGGCCGCCGTGCCGTTCTCGTACGCCTCCGCGATCAGACGGGCCGCGCGGGCCGCCGCCTCGTCCTCCTCGGCGTCCGGGCGCGGGCCGTAGCCGTCCTCGAAGTCGACGCGCAGGTCCTCGATGGGTTCGCGCTCCAGCTTGGCCCGTACGCGGTCGTACACGGGCTCGGCGAGCTCGTCGGAGAGGCCGAGGACGGCGGCGAAGGAGGCCGCGTCCGGGGCGTGCTCGTCGAGGGCGGCGAGGGCACGGTCGCCCCAGGAGCGGATGGTGTCGGCGGCGAACACGTCGCCGGGGACGTACACGGTGTGGACGGGCTGCCGGGTGCCGGGGTCTCCGGGGTAGCGGCGCTCCAGCTCGGCGTCGACCGGGGCGAGGGAGGCACTGATCTCCTCGCTGACGGCGCCCGCGAGGCTCGTCGACACCTTCTCCTGCTGACCCTGACCCATCCCACAGCCTCCTATTTTCCGCTCCACGGAATCAACAATCCGTATAGCGAAGTTATCCGGGGAGCTTCCCGAAGGTCAACACCCTCTTGCACCCTTCATCCTGACCCCCGACCGAAGGAGTACGCGTGCCGGACATCAGCAGAGTGACTCGTCGCATGGGACTGAGGACCGCCGTGGCCGGCGCGGTCGGCGTGCCCCTGTTGAGTACAGCGGCCGCCTCCGCCGCCCGGTACCGGGGCCGGGACCTGGACGTCATGACGTTCAATCTCCGCTACGCGAGCGGCTCCGAACCCCACAGCTGGCCCACCCGCCGCCCGGTGATGGGCGAACTCTTACGCCGGGCGGCCCCCCATGTCATCGGCACCCAGGAGGGCCTCTACCACCAGCTGCGCGACATCGACTCCGACCTCGGACCGCACTACGACTGGATCGGCACGGGCCGCGCGGGCGGCAGCCGCGACGAGTTCATGGCGGTCTTCTACGACACCCGCCGTCTCGCCCCGGTCGAGTACGAGCACTTCTGGCTCTCCGACACGCCCGACGTGATCGGTTCGAACACCTGGGGTGGCGTCTGCGTCCGCATGGTCACCTGGGTCCGTTTCCGTGATCTGCGCGACGGGGAGCGGGAGTTCCACGTCCTCAACACCCATCTGGACAGCGGACGTCAGAAGGCACGCGCGCGTGCCGCCGCCCTGATCGGTCAGCGGATCGCCGGGTTCGACCGCTCCCTGCCGCTGATCGTGACCGGCGACTTCAATGTCGCGGCCCACAAGAACCCGGTCTACGACACGATGCTGGGCGCCGGTCTCGTCGACACCTGGGACGCGGCGGCCGAGCGCGGTCCGCTGTACGCCACTTTCCACGGCTACAAGCCTCTGGTGCCGGACGGGGACCGCATCGACTGGATCCTGGCCACACCCGGCGTCACGGTGCACCGGGCGTCGGTCGACACCTTCTCCCGGCGCGGGCAGTTCCCCAGCGACCATCTGCCCCTGCAGACCACGCTGACCCTGGGATGAGGCGAGGCCCCCGCGACCATGACGGTCGCGAGGGCCTCGTACAGCGGGACTCGATCAGCCCTTGCGGGACTTGATCTCCTCGGTGAGCTGCGGGACGACCTCGAAGAGGTCGCCGACCACGCCGTAGTCGACCAGGTCGAAGATCGGGGCCTCGGCGTCCTTGTTGATCGCCACGATCGTCTTCGACGTCTGCATACCGGCGCGGTGCTGGATCGCGCCGGAGATGCCGGAGGCGATGTACAGCTGCGGCGACACGGACTTGCCGGTCTGGCCGACCTGGTTGGTGTGCGGGTACCAGCCGGCGTCGACCGCGGCGCGCGAGGCGCCCACGGCGGCACCGAGGGAGTCGGCGAGCCCCTCGATGATCGAGAAGTTCTCGGCGCCGTTGACGCCACGGCCGCCGGAGACCACGATCGCGGCCTCGGTCAGCTCGGGGCGGCCGGTCGACTCGCGCGGGGTGCGCGCGGTGACCTTGGTGCCGGTGGCCTTCTCGGAGAAGGAGACCGCGAGGGCCTCGACGGCGCCGGCGGCCGGGGCGGCCTCCACGGGAGCCGAGTTCGGCTTGACCGTGATGACCGGAGTGCCCTTGGAGACACGGGACTTGGTGGTGAAGGAGGCGGCGAACGCGGACTGCGTGGCCACCGGACCCTCGTCGCCGGCCTCGATGTCGGTGGCGTCGGTGATGATGCCGGAGCCGATACGGACCGCGAGGCGGGCCGCGATCTCCTTGCCCTCGGCGGAGGACGGGACGAGCACGGCGGCCGGGGAGACAGCCTCGTACGCGGCCTGCAGCGCGTCCACCTTCGGTACGACCAGGTAGTCGGCGTACTCGGCGGCGTCGTGCGTGAGGACCTTCACCGCGCCGTGCTCGGCGAGCGCGGCGGCGGTGTTCTCGGCACCGGAGCCGAGGGCGACGGCGACGGGCTCACCGATGCGGCGGGCCAGCGTCAGCAGCTCCAGGGTGGGCTTGCGGACGGCACCGTCCACGTGGTCGACGTAGACGAGAACTTCAGCCATGGGAATGGTCTCCTGCGGATTGCGAAGTCTGGGGGCGGTGAGGGGGGTGAGCCTTAGATGAACTTCTGGCCCGCGAGGAACTCAGCGAGCTGCTTGCCGCCCTCGCCCTCGTCCTTGACGATCGTGCCGGCGGTGCGCGCCGGGCGCTCGGTCGCGGAGTCGACCTTGGTCCAGGCGCCCTCGAGACCGACCTCGTCCGTCTCGATCTCCAGGTCCTCGAGGTCCCAGGACTCCACCGGCTTCTTCTTGGCGGCCATGATGCCCTTGAAGGACGGGTAACGCGCCTCACCCGACTGGTCGGTGACCGACACGACGGCCGGGAGGGAGGCCTCCAGCTGCTCGGAGGCGGAGTCGCCGTCGCGGCGGCCCTTGACGACGCCGTCCTCTACGGAGACCTCGGAGAGCAGCGTGACCTGCGGGACGCCCAGGCGCTCGGCCAGCAGGGCCGGGACGATGCCGGCGGTGCCGTCGGTGGACGCCATGCCGGAGATGACCAGGTCGTAGCCGGCCTTCTCGATCGCCTTCGCGAGCACCAGCGAGGTGCCGATGGCGTCGGTGCCGTGCAGGTCGTCGTCCTCGACGTGGATGGCCTTGTCGGCACCCATGGAAAGCGCCTTGCGCAGCGCGTCCTTGGCGTCCTCGGGGCCCACGGTCAGCACGGTGATCTCGGCGTCGTCCGCCTCGTCGGCGATCTGCAGCGCCTGCTCGACGGCGTACTCGTCGAGTTCGGACAGCAGGCCGTCCACGTCGTCACGGTCGACGGTCAGGTCATCGGCGAAGTGCCGGTCGCCAGTGGCGTCGGGCACGTACTTCACAGTGACAACGATCCTCAAGCTCACGCCGGCTCTCCTACTGCATCGTCATTTCTGGGCTGCTGCCTTCTTTCAGGCAGCATAGGCGCCTGAAGCGGCCGATCCCGGTCGGGGCGACCCGCGCTCCGAACGAAATATTACTCGCCAGTACACCCAGTTCGTGCCCACTAAGCAAGCGCTTTGAACTGTGACCTTGACAACTGTGCGTAACCGGCGAGTAGGACCCGTGAGTAGCTTCAGTCGCGCAGGCCGTTGAATCGCCCCTGGTGGTACAGGAGCGGCCGGCCCGCGCCGGAAGGGTCGCCGAGGACCACCTCGGCCAGGACGATGCGGTGATCCCCCGCGGGTACGCGCGCGACGACACGGCACACGAGCCAGGCGAGCACATCGTCGAGGACGGGAACTCCCTCGGGTCCTGTACGCCAACGGGTGGACGCGCCGAAGCGGTCGGCCCCGCTCCTGGCGAAGGTCGCGGCCAGCTCCTGCTGGTGTTCGCCGAGTATGTGGACCCCGACATGGCCGGACTCGGAGATCGCGGGCCAGCTGGAGGCGCCGACGCCGATGCCGAAGGAGATGACCGGGGGCTCGGCGGAGACCGAGGTGAGCGAGGTGGCGGTGAAGCCCACGGGACCCTCGTCGCCGGGAGCCGTGATCACGGCCACACCGGCCGCGTGTCGCCGGAAGACGGAGCGCAGCAGGTCGGGAGAGGCGAGTCGGGGGGTGCCGAGGTCGGGCGTGGCCGTCATGGAGTTGTCCTTCTGCGAGGGGTGACGAGCTGATCCGTGGCTGTTCAACAGCCCGGACAGCGCGCACTCGCGGTGCGGGCCAGGTCCACGTGGACGCGCTCGAAGAGAAGGAGTTCCGGGGGCATACGGTCAGGCTGACGATAGGTGGTGCACGCAGTCAAGGGCGTTCCGGAATCTGGGAGATGCCTCACCATGATCGCCACGGGTCAGACTGCCTCTCCCAGCGCCGCGATCACATCCGCCTTGCGCGGCTGTCCTGTCGCCCGCCGCACGATCCGCCCGTCCGCGTCGAGGACCAGCACGGTCGGCGTCTTGAGGATGTCGAGTTCGCGTACGAGGTCCAGTTGGTCCTCGGCGTCGATCTCCACGTGGGACACCCCGGGAACCATGCCGGCCACCTCGGCGAGCACCCGCCGGGTCGCCCGGCAGGGCGCGCAGAAGGCGCTGGAAAACTGGACGAGCGTGGCCCGTTCACCGAGCACCTCCCCCAACTCCGCCGCGCCGAGCCGCTTTCCGCCGTCACGCCCGCGCACTCTCACTCTCCCGCTCCGCCGCTGGTGCAGCACTCCGTACACGCTCGCCGCCGCGAGCACCGCCACGCACACCACAAGTCCGGTCATCGTCTGCACCAGCATTCACGAGACCGCAAAGATTCCCGGGTCCGCGGATCCCGCTCCATACGGAATGCTTGATTCATGGACATCGATGTGAGGGGGCCGCGATTCGGTGCGGCCGTGACGACCGTCGTGCTGGCGGCCACGCTGATCACCGGGAGCGCCTGGCTGCTGGCCTGGCAGACGCTGGCGTTCGCGCTGGGCGCGTCGGGCGGCGTGGCGCGCTCCCCGTACGGTTTGCTGTTCCGGAAGGCCGTGCGCCCCCGTCTTGGGCCGCCGACGGAGTTCGAGGCGCCCGAACCGCCGCAGTTCGCACAGGCGGTGGGGCTCGTGTTCGCCGTGGTGGGACTGATCGGCTTCACGGCGGGCCCGCAGTGGCTGGGGCTCGCGGCGACCGGATGCGCGCTCGCCGCCGCGTTCCTCAATGCGGCGTTCGGGTATTGCCTGGGATGCGAGATGTACCTGGTCGCACGGCGGGTGACGGTTCGTTCGAAGTAAAGGCGAGTTAAAAGCCGGAGGTGGATCAAGTGATGGACGTGACCAGGATCTCGCCGTTCTGCGGCACCAGGACTGGCCACTCGTCCGTTCTTGGGGCACGATCTGCGCAATGCCGTAAACCTACGGCTGCGTAACTTTCCCGCCGGGAGACCCCTTCCCAGGCAGAGAGAAGGGTCCACCCCGTCCATGGCAGAGCTTGTCTACCGTCCCGTCGTCGGTCTCGCCCAAACGTTGTTCAAGGCCTGGGACCTCAAGATCGACTGCCAGGGATCGGAGAACATTCCGCGCTCGGGCGGCGCCGTGCTGGTCAGCAACCACATCAGTTATCTGGACTTCATCTTCGACGGTCTGGCCGCCCTGCCGCAGAAGCGCCTGGTGCGCTTCATGGCGAAGGAAGCGGTCTTCCGGCACAGGATCTCCGGTCCGCTGATGCGGGGCATGAAGCACATCCCGGTGGACCGCAAGCAGGGTGAGACGGCGTATCAGCACGCTCTGAAGTCGCTGCGCTCCGGCGAGATCGTCGGCGTCTTCCCCGAGGCGACCATCTCGCAGTCCTTCACCCTGAAGAGCTTCAAGTCGGGTGCCGCGCGCATGGCCCAGGAGGCCGGCGTCCCGCTGATCCCGATGGCCCTCTGGGGCACCCAGCGACTGTGGACCAAGGGCCACCCGAAGAACTTCAAGCGCAGCCACACCCCGATCACCATCCGGGTCGGCGAGCCGATCGAGGCGCCTCAGGACCAGTACGCGGGCGCCATCACGCGGCGGCTGCGCGAGCGCGTCCAGGAGCTCCTGGAGGCCGCGCAGCGCGCCTATCCCGTGCGGCCCAAGGGTCCGGACGACACCTGGTGGATGCCGGCGCACCTCGGTGGCACGGCGCCGACCCCCGAAGAAGTGAAGGCCGCCGAGGCCCGCTGAATCGTCACCTCCGGCGCGGCCGGAGCGTGCTGAATCGTCACTCCGGGGCGTGGACGCTGATCCGCGCCCCGGGGCTGAACTTCTCCAGGAGTTCGGCGAGTTCGGCGCCGGCGGCCTCGACGCCGGCCACCGGCATCGGCGCCAGGCCCTCAAGAAGGAAGATCGCCGACACCGACGCTTCCGTGAGCCGGGTGCGCGGCCCCTGGCGCCAGTTCCAGCGGCGGCAGGTCACGCCCGCGTCGTCGCACCACACCACCTCGCCCGCGTCGGGGCGCTCGACGACCTCCTCGCCGCCCGCGACGGTCACGAAGTCCTCCTCACCCGTGGCGCGGACGAGCCGCATCCCGCCCTGGATGTGATCGGTGTCCTCACCGCCGACCGGGATCAAGTGGGCGACGCTGATCGCGTTGTAGAGGTCCACGAGGACATTGATCCGTGGCAGTCCGCCGTCCGAGAGTGCGCGCCTGGCCAGCGCCTCCGCCGAGTTGCGGGTGCGCGACGGCTTGGAGCCGAACGCCGTGTAGAGCTCTCGCCAGGCGGCCATGTGCGGGTCCTCGTGCGGAGCGCGACCGTCCAGTCGTACGGCCAGCCGCCGGGCCGCGTCGTCGAGGAGCGCCGAAGTCCCCTCGTTACTGGGCCCGTTGACCAGTCCGTGCGCCTCTATGGCGACGTGGGTGAAACCGGGCGCGAGGGCGCGGACCTCGTCGGACACGGTGAGCGTGAGAGTCATGGCCTGCCTCAGAGTGCGGTGGGGAGCGTCTTCCAGAGATGCGGCCGGTCGGGGGCGGCCCTGAGGACGCTCAGCACGACCGGGTGAGGTTCAGCATACAAGACCGGGTAGTCCAACTCATTGAACTCCGGGTCGGGCGTGAAGGCCAACCGCTCACCGTCGAGGGAGAACCGGGCGTCCACACCCGGCTTGTTGCCACGGGGGTCCTGCCGGTGCCAGGCGCCGTTGAACCGCACGGCTACAAGCCCGTGCACCTCGTCGAACTTCTGGTAGCAGAACGCCGTCGGGATGTCCTCGGCCCGCAGCAGCGCGGCCAAGGCGTGGGCCTTGGCGTAGCAGATGCCGGTGCGCTGTTCCAGTACGTCGGAGGCGCGCCAGGTGACGCGCAGATCGCCGGAGTCGTATGAGTGCGGGATGGTGTCGCGCACGAACTCGTAGGCGGCTTGCGCATAGGCATACGAGTCGGCCGCACCCTTCGCGAGACGCTCCGCCGTCTCGCGGACGATCGGATGGTGATGGTCGATGACCTCGTCAGCGGCCAAATAGGCGGACAGGTCAGGGGTTTCCTGGATGAGCTCCATGCCTCCAGAGCATAGGAATACGGCCGACCGAGAGTCAATGACTTTTCGGTCGACCGTATATCTATGCATGACCCCGGAGGCTACTGGTGGGCCATCTCCTCCTTGAGCGCCGCCACGAAGGCGTCGACGTCGTCCTCGGTGGTGTCGAAGGAGCACATCCAGCGGACGTCGCCCGCGGCCTCGTCCCAGAAGTAGAAGCGGAAGCGCTGCTGCAGCCGCTCGGTCACGTCGTGCGGCAGGCGTGCGAAGACCGCGTTGGCCTGGACGGGGTAGAGGATCTCCACACCGTGCACCGCGCGCACGCCCTCGGCCAGCCGCTGGGCCATCTCGTTGGAGTGGCGGGCGTTGCGCAGCCACAGGTCCTTGGAGAGCAGCGCCTCCAGCTGGACGGAGACGAAGCGCATCTTGGAGGCGAGCTGCATCGACAGCTTGCGCAGATGCTTCATATGGCTGACGGCGTCCTGGTTGAGGACGACGACGGCCTCGCCGAACAGCGCGCCGTTCTTGGTCCCGCCCAGCGACAGGATGTCCACGCCCACCGCGTTGGTGAACGTCCGCATCGGGACGTTCAGGGAGGCGGCCGCGTTGGATATCCGGGACCCGTCCAGGTGCACCTTCATGCCGTGCGCGTGGGCGTGCTCGCAGATCGCGCGGATCTCGTCGGGCGTGTAGAGGGTGCCCAGCTCGGTGCTCTGGGTGATCGAGACGACCTGCGGCATCGCGCGGTGCTCGTCGTCCCAGCCGTACGCCTGCCGGTCGATCAGCTCGGGGGTGAGCTTGCCGTCCGGCGTGGGCACCGTGAGCAGCTTGAGGCCGCCCATGCGCTCGGGGGCGCCGCCCTCGTCGACGTTGATGTGCGCGCTCTCCGCGCAGATCACCGCGCCCCAGCGGTCGGTGACCGCCTGGAGCGCGACCACGTTCGCGCCGGTGCCGTTGAAGACCGGGAAGGCCTCGGCGGTAGCACCGAAGTGGCTGCGGATGATCTGCTGGAGATTCGCCGTGTAGTCGTCCTCGCCGTACGCGACCTGGTGTCCGCCGTTGGCCAGGGCTATGGCGGCGAGCACCTCGGGGTGCGCCCCCGCGTAGTTGTCACTGGCGAAGCCGCGGACGGCCGGGTCGTGGTGACGCCGGGCGTCGGTCTTCGGAGGATTCACGGCTTGTCGGTCAGCCACAGACGGTTTCCGTTCACTTCGCCGGCGGGCAGGTCCCAGACGCCGGCGATGGACTCGGCCAGGTCCTTGACGTCTGTGAAGCCCGCGAACTTCGCGTTCGGGCGCTCGGCGCGCATGGCGTCGTGCACCAGTGCCTTGACCACCAGGATGGCAGCCGCGGAGGTCGGCCCCTCCTCGCCCCCTGCCTTGCGGAAGAAGTCGGCCATGGCCAGCGTCCACGCCTCGGCGGCGGCCTTGGCGGCGGAGTAGGCGGCGTTGCCCGCGGTGGGGTTGCTCGCGCCGGCCGCGCTGATCAAGAGGTACCGGCCGCGGTCACTGCGCTGCAACGCCTCGTGGAACGCGAGAGAGGTGTGCTGCACCGTACGGATGAGCAGCAGCTCCAGGAAGTCCCAGTCGTCGAGGCTCGTCTTGGTGAAGGTCTCGCTGCCGCGCCAGCCGCCGACGAGGTGGACCAGGCCGTCGACGCGGCCGAAGTCCTTCTCGATGCGGGTGGCCCAGTCGTGGGTCGACTGCAGGTCGAGCAGGTCGACCGTGTCCCCGACGACGGTGGCGCCGCCGTGCCCGTAGCGGGCCGCGTCCACGGCCTCCGCGAGCCGCTCGGGGTCGTTGTCCGAGCCGACGACGGTTGCGCCCGCGTCGGCGAGCCGGGCGAGCGTCGCGCGTCCGGCGGGTCCACCCGCGCCGGCCACCGCGATCACCGCACCGCTGAGAGCCCCGTTCCTCATCCTCTTCGCCTCCTGAGCAGTGTTCGCAGCATCGTCTGTTCGCCCAAGGAGCGCGGCGCCGTCGCTCACGCGGCGGCCCGCTCGGCGTTCGCAGCGGTGATGCCCTTGGTCGAGGCGATCACGTTCTTGAGCTTCTTGGAGAGCGCCTCATAGAACATGCTCAGCGGAAACTCGTCCGGAAGCACGTCGTCCACGAGCTTGCGCGGGGGCTGGGTGAGGTCGAGGGCGTCCGGACCCTTGGCCCAGCGGGAGCCGGGGTGCGGGGCGAGGTAGGTGGAGACGAGCTCGTACGCCTTGAACCAGTGGACGAGCTTCGGGCGGTCGATGCCGGACCGGTAGAGCTCCTCGATCTCGGCGCACAGCTGGTTGGTGACCTGCGGGGCGCGCTGCCAGTCGATGTGCAGCTTGTTGTCGGTCCAGCGGACGACGCCGTGCTTGTGCAGGTAGGCGAAGAGCAGCTGGCCGCCGAGGCCGTCGTAGTTGCGGACGCGGTCGCCGGAGAGCGGGAAGCGGAACATCCGGTCGAAGAGCACGGCGTACTGCACGTCGCGGCCGTGCGCGTTGCCCTCGGCCTCCAGCTTCACGGCCTCCTTGAAGGCGGTGAGGTCGCAGCGCAGCTCTTCGAGGCCGTACATCCAGAACGGCTGGCGCTGCTTGATCATGAACGGGTCGAAGGGCAGGTCGCCGTGGCTGTGGGTGCGGTCGTGGACCATGTCCCAGAGCACGAAGGCCTGCTCGCAGCGCTGCTGGTCGTGGACCATCGCGGCGATGTCCTCGGGCAGTTCCAGGCCCAGGGTGTCCACGGCGGCGTCGGCGACGGCGCGGAAGCGGGCGGCCTCACGGTCGCAGAAGATCCCGCCCCAGGAGAAGCGCTCGGGCGCCTCGCGCACCGCGATGGTCTCCGGGAAGAGCACGGCCGAATTGGTGTCGTAGCCCGCGGTGAAGTCCTCGAAACTGATGCCGCAGAAGAGTGGGTTGTCGTAGCGGGTGCGCTCCAGCTCGGCCAGCCAGTCCGGCCACACCATGCGCAGGACGACCGCTTCGAAGTTGCGGTTCGGGTTGCCGTTCTGCGTGTACATCGGGAAGACGACCAGGTGCTGGAGGCCGTCCTCGCGGTGCGCGGCGGGCTGGAAGGCCAGCAGCGAGTCGAGGAAGTCGGGCACCTGGAAGCCGCCGTCGGACCAGCGGCGCAGGTCCTTCACGAGCGCCTCGTGGTACGCGGCGTCGTGCGGCAGCAGCGGGGCGAGCTGCTCGATCGCGTCTATGGCACGGCGTACGGCCAGATCGGCCTCGGACGCGTCGGGAGCGCCCTCCGCCTCGAAGTCGATGGACCCGTCCTTGGACTGCCAGGGACGTATCTCCTCCACGGCATCCTTGAGCACGGGCCATGCCGGGTGCTCCACCACCCTGACCACGGGAGGAACCTGCTCCTCCATACCCACCTGCACAAGAATTTCCGTCATGTCTCATCCTCCACGGGAGAACCTCGCGTATGGACACCGTATGTAAGCGAGGTTCCTTCTCGCAAGAGGAGACTCGGGAGATTATCCTGCGCGACCCCCATCTTCACCGCTCTTTTTCCTGCCGGAAACCGTCAAGGCGATTACTTCCACTACGCGTTGCTGTGCGGCGCGGGCGTCCGGGAGAAGCTCGGGGAAGCCGAAGAATCCGTGGAACATGCCGGGGTAATGGCCCTCCGTGACCGATACGCCCGAATTGCCCAACTTCGCGGCGTACGCTCGGCCCTGCTCGCAGAGCAGGTCGAAGCCCGCGGTGACGATGTGGGCGGTCGGCAGGCCGTGCAGATCCGCCAGCAGGGGCGAGGCGTGCGGGTGCGCCCGGTCGCCGTCGGGCCCGAAGTACTGCTCGTCGAACCAGCGCCCGTGGGCCGGGGTGAGGAAGTGGCCCGCGCCGCCCCCGCCGCGGGTTCCGGCCCGGGGCCGTGCGTCGGTCGCGGGGTAGACGAGGACCTGGAGTGCGAGTGCCGGGCCGCCCCGGTCGCGGGCGATCAGCGCGGCCACGGCCGCGAGGTTCCCGCCCGCGCTGTCACCCGCGACCACCAACGCGCACGGATCCCCGCCCAGTTCGCCGACATGGCCGTCCGCCCAGCACAGCGCGGCGTACGCGTCGTCGACGGCCGCGGGGAAGCGGGCCTCCGGCGCGAGCCGGTAGTCGACCGAGACGACGACCGCGCCGGCGTCCCGGCACAGGGCGCGGGCGATGGGGTCGTGCGTGTCCAGGCCCCCGATGACCCATCCGCCGCCGTGGAAGAAGACGACGGTGGGCCGGGGGGTGGGCGGCCGCGCCTCGGACGGCTCCGCCTCCGCCTCCGGCCGATAGATCCGTACGGGAATCTCCGGGGCCCCCTCCGGACCCGGGATCGCGCGGTCCACGACCGAGCCCACGCGTGGCGGCTCGAAGGGCCAGGCGGGCCCGGCGGCGAGAATGCGGCGGGCCTCGGCCGCGTCGGTGACGGTGCCGCCGATGTCCGGGAAGTGGGCCTTGATGGCGTCGACGAGGGCGAGGACCTCGGGCGCGGGTTCGCTGGGCATCGCGGTTCCTTTCCGGGGCTGTCGGCGGAACTCTCTTACCAAGGCACGTACATGACTAACCGTCAGCCCGGTACGCGACAAGGCCCGGCCGCCGGTCAACCATCGAGGGACTCGCCCACCCGAGAGTGACCCGTTCGGGCGACCCGAGGCAGATCTCCCCTGACAGACACCCCATTGGCCCGCGTACGAGCGGGTACATCGCACAGCGGGGCCATTAGGCTGCGCCCTGCCGCGTGGGCGCCCCGTCGCACACCACGCGCGAGCCGAGCCGCCGTCGACGGAAGCGAGTCGAATCTTGAACTTCCTCACCATCGGTCATCGCGGAGTGATGGGTGTCGAACCCGAGAACACCCTCCGTTCCTTCGTCGCCGCCCAGAACGCGGGCCTCGACCTGATCGAACTCGATCTGCATCTGAGCAAGGACGGCGCCCTCGTCGTCATGCACGACGCCGAAGTGGACCGTACGACCGACGGTTCAGGGCCGATCGCCGAGAAGACAATCGCCGAGCTGCGCGCGCTGGACGCGGGACGCGGTGAGCGCGTCCCCGTCTTCGACGAAGTCCTGGACGCCGTCAAGGCGCCACTGCAGGCCGAGATCAAGGATCTGGCGGCGGCCCGGGCGCTGGCCGAGGTCATGCACCGGCGGGACCTGGTCGGGCGGGTCGAGGTGTCGTCGTTCCACGACGAGGCGATCGCCGAGGTCGCCCGGCTCGTGCCCGGCGTCCGCACCGCGCTCATCGCCAGCCGGTATGGCATCGATGTCGTGGACCGCGCCGTGGAGGCGGGCGCCGCGACCGTCTGTCTCAACATCCGCAGGCTGACCCTGGAGATCGTCGAGCAGGCCCGCAAGGCCGACCTGCGGATCATCGGCTGGGTGGTGAACACCCAGGACCAGCTGCGGCTGGTGCGCGCCCTGGAGCTGGACGGCGCGACCACCGACTACCCCGAGATCAAGCGCACCGGCCGCTTCACCGCGTGAACGTCACGTCAGCGGCTTGACCAGCAGCTCGAACTGCAGGTCGTCGCGCTGCGGAATGCCGAAGCGCTCGTCGCCGTACGGGAAGGGCGTCATCTTTCCCGTACGGCGGTAGCCGCGCCGCTCGTACCAGGCGATGAGGTCGTCGCGTACGGAGATCACGGTCATGTGCATCTCCGTGACACCCCAGGTCTCGCGGGCCGTCCGCTCCGCCTCGGTGATGATCACCTTGCCGAGGCCCCCGCCCTGGAGTGTGGGGCTGACCGCGAACATGCCGAAGTAGGCGTGGTCGCCGCGGTGTTCGAGCTGGCAGCAGGCGACGACCTCGCCGTCCCGCTCGACGGTCAGCAGCCGACTGTCGGGCGACTTGATGACGGCGAGCACACCGTCGGGGTCGGTCCGCTGGCCTTGGAGGATGTCCGCCTCCGTGGTCCAGCCGGTCCGGCTGGAGTCCCCGCGGTACGCCGACTCGATCAGCACAACCAATCCGTCCACGTCGGCGTCGGTGGCGTCGCGGAAGGTGAGTCCGGTGGCGGCGGCGGTATCCATGGAGCGATTCTCCGTTCAGTGGCGCGGCTGGGGCACCGACGAGCGTAACCCTCCCCTACGCTCCGGGTGCATGGTGCATGTACTGAGCAGCCGGACCCTCCTGCGTCCCACCGACCCCGAGCGCTCCCGGGCCTTCTACGGCGAGCAGCTGGGCCTCGCCGTCTACCGCGAGTTCGGTACGGGCCCCGAGCGCGGGACCGTCTACTTCCTCGGCGGCGGTTTCCTGGAGGTCGCCGGGCGTTCCGAGACCCCGCCCTCCCCCGCGCTCAAGCTGTGGCTCCAGGTCGACGACGTGACGGCGGCGCACGGGGAGCTGACTGCGGCGGGTGTCGAGGTGGTGCGGCCGCCGGTCAAGGAGCCGTGGGGGCTGATCGAGATGTGGATCGCGGATCCGGACGGCACCGAGATCGTGATCGTGGAGATCCCGGAGGATCATCCGCTGCGCTACCGCCCCTGAGGCGCGCCGCCGCACGTCTGGGCCCCTTCTCCTTCCGCACGAGCCGGGCCGGGCCCAGGGTCCGGATGGCTGGTACGGCGGGCCGGGCTTAGCGTTTTCTGTAGGGGTCTGGCTGCGCAAGGAACGTCGTGATCGTGCGGAAGGAACCTCATGAAGCTCGACATGCCGGTGACCGGCGGACCCTGCTGGACCGAGCTCGGGACCAGCGATCTGGAGGCGGCCAAGCGCTTCTACGCCGACCTGTTCGGCTGGCGCCCGGAGACGGATCCGCGGCCGGAGGCGGGCGGCTACACGGTCGCGCACCTCGGTGACGCGGCGGTCGCGGCGATCAGCCCGCTGTACCAGGAGTCGCAGCCCGTCGCCTGGAACGTGTCGTTCGCCGTGGCCGACGCCGACGCCGCCGTGGCAGCGGTGCAGGCCGCCGGCGGCACGGTCGTCCTCGGCCCGATGGACGTGTTGGACGTGGGCCGGTTCGCGGTGGCGTTCGACCCGGGCGGAGCGGCCTTCCAGCTGTGGCAGGCGCGGGCCTTCCCCGGCGCGGGGCTGTTCAACGCGCCGGGGGCGCTCGGCTGGGTGGAGCTGATGACCCGCGCCCCCGACCGGGTCACGGAGTTCTACACCGGGGTGTTCGGCTGGACCGTGAGCGCCTCGGAGGAGTACCCGCAGTGGGGCATCGACGGCGCCGACTTCGGCGGCATGGTGACGATGGGCGACATGTTCCCGCACGAGGTGCCCTCGCACTGGATGCCGTACTTCGCCGTCGAGGACGTGGACGCCACGGCGAACGCCGCACTCTCGGCGGGCGGCCACCTCCTCATGGAGCCCATGTCCGTGCCGCACGGACCCCGGATCGCCGTCCTGCGGGACCCGCAGGGTGCGGCGTTCGGGGTCCATGTCGCGGGCGAGGAGGGCTAGCCGGGCCCTGCCGTGCGGATCCGGCGCTGGGATGTCGGCCACAGGTCCGGTAGTCGTAGCCGGCGAGACTACTGTCCCGGCTTCATCCGCGTGAGTTGATGGATGCCGTGCCGCGACCGCACCTGCGCGATGGCGGCCACGTCGGGCGGCCCGGGGGCGTCGAGGATGTCGGCGATCTCCTGGATGTAGTGCTCGTGGCCCGCGGGCGCGGCGAGGAAGAGCATCCGGGCGGGGGTGGAGCCCGGGTTGGCGAAACCGTGGGGGCAGCCCGAGGGGACGTACATCAGACTGCCCGGACCACCCCGTACGACCTTCAGTCCGCTTTTCGACTCCCAGCTCTGCCAGTCCCCGGCCGTCCTGATCCGTGGTTCGAAGGCCAACAGGTCGAGTTCGCCGTCGACTATGTAGAACAACTCCTCGGCCTCGTCGTGGAAATGGGCGCCCACGTCGAACCCCGGCCCGACCTCGGCCTCGAACACCGACCACAGAGCCGAGTGTTCGGCCCCCACCTTGAGCGTCATCCCGGACGTACCCATCCGGCGGCCCGATCCGGGCGGCAGCACCAGTCCATCGGTCATGGCGCCCATGGTGACCCGGAAGCATCGCCTCAGGAAGGGCTGTCAGGCCAGTGGTGTCACCGCCACCTGATCGATGACGGGGGCGTATGCCGAGCGCTGCGGGTGCTGGTTCAGGTCCTGGTTCGTGAAGGTGAGGGTGTTGACGCCCTCCCTCAGTGTCACCGGGACGGTGAGGTCCCAGAAGTTGTTGAAGTGGAAGGTGGTGGGGAAGAGCACCCGCCGCGGCGGCTCTCCGTTGACGGAGATGTCCGCGTGGCGGCAGACCGGGTCGGGGTTGTAGTGGGTCGCCGGGGCCTGTTCGCCGTTGGAGTAGCGGATGGTGAGGGCGTGCCGCCCGGTGTGCGCGGCCGTGACGGTGAGGGTGAGCGCGCCCGCGGCCCCGTTGCCGATGCCGTCGACCGCCTTTCCGCCGGTGGCGAAGGTGTGGGCGCCGGTCACCTTCGCGTCACCCGTCACGGTGCCCTCTTCGGCGGCGTACACGGTGGTCTTCAGGTGGCCCTGTCCCGGCGCCACCAGCAGCCGGTCGAGGACGAGTTGGCTTGAAGTGGCGGTGACCGTCAGCTTGTTGATGCCGCCGGCCAGGAACAGCGGAGTCCGGCCCAGTCGTCCCGCTTTCTCCCCGTTGACGGTCAACACGCCCTCGCCAGAGCCGAGTTGATCGACCGTGACGATCGCCTCGCCGTCCGCCGCCGCGTGCACCCAGAACGTGGCGGTGCCTCCGTGGGGCAGCACGGCCGCCCCTGGCCCCGAGGCTCCGCGGTGCGCGTAGCTCACGTGTGCCCCGCCGCCGAGGACCGCGTACTCGGCGTCGTACAGCGCGGGAGCCGTCACCCGCTCGTCACGCAGCGCCAGGTCGATCTTGTCGATGATCGCGTCGCCCTTCGTGACGCCGAGGTCGGGGTCCTGGGCGGCGAGCGTGATCGTGTGCTTGCCCGCGGTCAGCCGGATCTGGGTGTCGGTGTGCCCCCACACCACCCACTTGTAGCCGAGCGGGAGCCGCAGCTCCTGCGGGTCCGCGCCGTCGACGCGCAGGAAGACGTTGGTGGGGCCCTGTTCCTCGACCTGGCTGTCGAGGTTGTACGAGTTGGCGAAGACGCTCAGGTCGTACGTCCCGTCCTGGGGGACCTCGACGGCGAAGGCGAGGACGCCGTCGGAACCGGTGCGCAGCCCGCCGACGTGGTGGGTGCCGGACGAGGCGAACTTGTCGACGTCCGCGGGTGAACCTTCGGGCCCGTTCTTCGAGTAACCGCCGCCCGTGTACGTGGCGTTCACGGCCTCGTACGTCGCCCGCCAGCCCACCGACGGCGGCAGGGGAACGGCGCCGCCACCGCCGGGCGAGAGGATGACCTCGTAGGCGGACATCTCATGGAGGTCCGGCAGCGACAGGGTCACCTTCCCGTCCACGACGGGCAGTTCGCGGTCCTGGAGCCGCAACGGCTGTGCGGAAGCGCCGACTTGGCCGGTCCACGGGATCTCATGGAGCCGCACGTGCACCGTGCCGCCGAAGATCTCGGCCGGGATGTCCGCGAACGCGATGTCGGCGGCACCGCTCTCGCCGCCGAGGACGGCCCGGGCCTGGCGCTTGTCCCGGTCGAGCGTGGCGACGCCCTGGAGGGTGTACTGGACGTTGGGCCGGGGCGCGATCACCCGGACCGTGCGGCCGGTCATCCGGCCGTAGGCGTTGAACAGCCACCACTGTCCGTTGCCCTTGTTCGCCTCGACCGCCGAGTCGTTGAGGTTGCCGTCGATGTTCCAGTACGCCAGGTCGGCGTCGATCTTCGACTCCTCGATGGCGGAGATCCACTGGACGATCTGGCCCGGCACGGACAAGTGGTAGTTGTGCGCGTACTCGTTGATGTTGACCGGGAGCGGGCCGATCCCCAAGTCCCGTTCCATTGCTCGGTACTTGGCGACGCCGGTGCGGATCGCGGCGGGCGTGGACAGCTCGTGCCAGGTGATCACGTCGGGGAGGACGTCGTGGGCCTTGGCGAACTCCAGGAAGCCCTTGACCTCTTCGTACAGGACGCAGGTGTTGGGGCCGGCGACGCGGGCGTCCGGGTCGAGGCGTCTGATGAGCTGGACGGCGTCCTTCCAGGCGGCGAAGTACCACTGCGGGTCGGTGTGCCAGGAGATCCCGTTGTAGCTCCACTCCTCTGTGCCGAACATGTTGCCTTCGGGCTCGTTGAACGGCACATACACGACATGGGACTTGTAGTCGCCCGTCTCCAGGACCTGACGGACCTGCTTCTCGATCAGCGTCATGAAGCCGGCGAGCCGTTCCTCCCCCGTGGCTCCCGGCCACTGGTAGGGGAAGCCGCGGTAGATGTCGGTCATGTAGACGTAGACGTCCTTGCCGCCGCAGTCCACGAAGGGCACCAGGATGTCGAGGGCGTCGGCGCCGGGGTGCTGGGTGCCGCCCTGGGCCTTGGTGGACACCGTGCGGACGTACATGCCCTCGACGACGTTGCGGCTGGGCACGCCGTCGCCGTACAGGCCGTAGAGAGTGCCGCTCGCGCCGCCGTGGAAGGCTCCGGTGTCGGTCCCCAGGTCGATGGTGAGCGTCACTCTGTCTCCCCTCCCGGGCCTCGACGAGACCCCAATGTTCGGTATTTCGTTCGCCAGCCGGTGTGCCGAACCGGCCCGCCCGAACGTAGGAGTGGCGCTCATCTCATGTCAACGGTCCGTCACCGCACGCTGCCGTGTGTCAGGTCCGGGGAAGCCCCAGTCGGCCTTCCAGTTGTCCGAGCAACTCGCCCAGCAGCTCGGCCAGTTCACGCTGCCGGCTCAGGTCGACCCCGGACAGAACCGTTGTCTCGTAGGCGAGTTGCTCGGGGAGGATGCCGTCGACGAGTTCGCGGCCCTCGTCAGTGAGCCGGACATGGGCGACCCTGCGGTCCCGGGTGTCACCGCGTCGCTCGACCAGACCGCGCTCGGTCAGCTGCTTGAGCCGCTTGGTGACGGCGGCGCCCGAGGAGAACGTCTCGCGGGCGATCTCGCTGGGGGTCAGCTCGTGTCCCGTGCGCCGCAGGGTGCCGAGCACGTCGAACTCGGGCCGGGTCAGCCCGGCCCGGCGCAGGGGGGCGTCCTCGGCCTGCTGAAGGAGCGCGGCGCAGCGGTTGACCCGGCCGATGACCTCCATGGGCCCGGTGTCGAGATCGGGGCGCGCGGTCTGCCACTGCCGCACGACGGCGGCCATGGTGTCGCCCGGCGCGGCCCGCTCGGCAGAGCCGTTCCCCGCCTTCGCCCGAACGGCGGAGGCGCTCTCCCTCTCCGCCCGTCCGGCAGCGGCGCTCTCCGTCTCCGCCGGCCCGGCAGGGGCAGCCCCGGTCTCCGCCCGCCCATCCGCTCTCGTCATGCCTGTGCGCCCTCCAAGCAGTGCAGTCCCTGCCGTCGTACCGTCGCCGCGAGCGTACGGTGTCCGGCCTGCTCGGACCGCATGACCCGCTCCTCCGGCAGGGCGCGCTGCCACCATTCGCCGGCGGCGGCGTCGGCGGTCGCACGCAGGTCGACCACGGCGGCGGCCAGGCCGCGGCGGGCGGACTCCAGGGCGCCGGGGTCGGGACGCTCGTCGGCCAGGATCGTGAGGGCGTGGTCGCGGGCGCGGTCCACCGTGGAGAGGGCCTGCTCGATACGGCCGCCGGCGCGCCGGTTGGTGACGGCGATCGCGGCGAGGAAGCCGGCCAGCGCGCCCACGAGGGTGTCCACGACACGGTCGGTGATCAGCTCGCCCGGCTGCTGGAAGCGCGCGAACTCGGTGATGAGCAGGGCCATGGGGGTCACGCAGATGCTGCCGAGCCAGTAGTTGCGGCCGATCAGGGCCTCGGCGCCGAAGTTGAGGACGAGACAGCACAGCACGAGGGCCGTCTGGCCGAGATGGGCGAGCGGGGCTATCGCAGCGAAGACCAGCACGCCGACGAGGTTGCCGACCACGCGCTGCACGCCTCGGCTCCAGGTCAGGGTGACGTTGGCCTGGTAGAGCGAGGCGGCGGTGACCAGCGCCCAGTAGGGGCGGCCGACGCCGAACGCGAGCGAGACGTATCCGGCGAGGGCGCAGCCGAGCGCGGTGCGCAGGGCGATGGGGGCGAGCGGGCCGAGGCGGCGCAGCAGCGGCTGTTCACCGAAGGCGAGGGCGGCCTCCACGCCCAGGAGTTCGTCGGCGGCGTCGGCGAGGTCGTCCGGGCGCGGAACGGGTCCGGTGCCGCGCAGCTCGCGGGCCCACCCGCGCAGCCGCTCGGGCTCCGTGTCGGCGGGCGCGGCGAGCGCGACCTCGGCGCGCACCACGAGCCGTTCGAGGGCGCGCCGGGGCGCGGAGCGGGCGCCGGTCGACAGCAGCGACTGCCAGGCACCGTGCACGGCCGCGGCGGCGCGGGAACGGGCGGCGTCGTCACCGCTCCCCCGCGTCTCCGCGTACGCGGCCGCGGCGTTCAAGGCGTGCGCGGTGGCGCGCCGCTCCGGTCCGTGCGGACGGACGAGTCCGGGAGCCATGCCGACGATCCAGGCCCAGGCGCCCGCCGCCGCGCCGAGCGCGAGATGACCGGGCACCTGGCCGAGCGTCTGGGGCGCGAACAGGGACGCGGAGGAGACGAAGGCGAGGACCACATGACCGGGCGGACCGATGCGCGTGGCGTCGCACACCACCTTCTGCACGGCGGCGAGCAGCGCGCCCACGGTGACCAGCACGACGGCGTCCGTGGTGAGCGAGGCCGTGACGAGGGCGACGGCGAGACCGCCGAGCATGCCCAGCACCACCCAGGCGAGGGCGCGGGCCCGGGCGGCGTACGGACGGTTGTGGGCGTAGAGCGCGCAGAGCGACCCGGCCATCGTGTACATCGCCAGGTCCAGCCGGCCGAGCGCCAGGAGCGTCAGATTCGGCGGAGCGACCGCGGCGACGACGCTGAACGCGGGCTTGAACCAGATGTCGGAGGGCCTGCCGACGCGCAGCACACCGGCCAGCGGGAGGCGACGTACACGTGAGGGGATGGGACTGGGGCTGGGCGCACTACTCATGGCAATAACATTAGCAGGTGTTTTATCTATAAAATATCTCGCGCATCACATTCCCCATCTGCGGTGCACCCCCGCACGCTCCCCCGCGTACACCCTTGCGCTCGCTTGCGCCCCGGTCACCCGGGGCATGCCCTGACCGACTGTGCGATGTCCGACATCGTCGAGCGGGGAGGTACGCGGTGCATGGACCTGCTTCGCCCGGCTGGCTGCTCGTCGTGCTGTGCGCGGCGACCGGGGCGTACTGCCTGCTGAGGATGCGCAGCCCCGTCGAGGAACAGCGCCGCACCGCGGGCGGTGAGGCGCTCATGGGCTTCGGCATGGCCGCGATGGCCGTACCCGCGGCGGTGGCCACTCCGCCGCGCTGGGCCTGGCTCGCCTACGCCGCCCTCTTCGGCGCGACCGCCGTACGCGCCCTGTGGGCGTCCCGCACGAGCCCACACCATCTGCATCATCTGATGGGCGCCGGCGCGATGGTCTACATGGCGGGCGCGATGGCCGCCTCACCCGGACACCACAGCCATGGCGGCTCCGGAATCCCCCTGGTCACCGGCGTACTGCTCCTCTACTTCACCGGTTACGTCCTGCGCTCCGGCGTCCGCCTGCTGCCGCTGGCCGCCGCGACGCCGGGAGGCACCCGCACCCTCGGCTGGGGCGACCGCCCCGAACTCTCCCGGGCCTGCCGTCTGTCCATGGGGATCGCGATGGTGGCCATGCTGGTCACGCTCTGACGCCGGACCCCGTCGATGCGCGCCCAGGCCCCGCACACCTTCGGGCCGTGACCGCTGTACGAAACCGTGGCGTACGTCACTTGCCGTCGCAGCCCGTATCCACCGGCGACGCCCCGCTCATAGGCTTCACCTCATGATGGTCCCCGCGGCACTGTTGCTGCTCGGCGCCCTGGCCGCCGTGGTCGCTCCGCGACTGCTCGCCAGGGCGGACTGGCCGGACCGTGAACCTGTGGTCGCACTGTGGGTGTGGCAGTGCGTAGTGGCGGCGGTGCTGCTGTGCTGCGCGCTGTCGATGACGCTGAGCGCCGCCGCCGCGTGGGTGGCCGTGCGCGGCCATGTCTTCGGCTCGGCGCCGCGCTCGGTCGTGGACGCCTACGCGCTGAGTACCGGCGGCACTTGGGCGGCGACGACCGCCGTGGCGCTCGCGTGCGGGGGCGCCTGGACCGCCGCGATGCTGGCCCGCGAGATCGTACGGGCCCGGTCGCGCCGTCGGCAGCGACGGGCCGAACTCCTCGTACGCGCCCCGCTGTTGCCCGGCGAGGAGCCCGGCGCCGACCGTCTGGTGGTTCTGGAGGGCGAGCGCCCGGACGCCTGGTGGCTGCCCGGCACGGCACCCCAACTCGTCATCACCACGGCCGCGTTGCGCCGCCTGAAGGGGCGCCAGCTGGATGCCGTACTCGCCCATGAGCAGGGGCACGCGCGGGCCCGGCACGACTGGCTGCTGCACTGTTCGGCCGCGCTGGCCGTCGGCTTTCCTCAGGTGCCGGTGTTCGCCGCGTTCCGCGGCGAGATGCACCGCCTGGTCGAACTCGCCGCCGACGACGTGGCATCGCGCCGTTTCGGCCGCCTCACGATCGCCCTCGCGCTGGTCGAACTCAACGAGGACCGGGGCGTGTTCGGCCCCTGTCCCACCCCGGACGCCCATGTCCCGCAGCGCGTCAACCGCCTCCTCACTCCCCCGGACCGGCTCACGGCGGCCCGCCGGCTGCGGCTGACGGCGGCGGCCGCGCTGGTGCCGGTGATTCCGGTGCTGGTGGCGTTCGTTCCCGGGTTGCGGGCGCTGGGCTGAGCCATCCGAAGTTGGCCTCCGGACTGTCACGTCGGCGAGGATCATTCCCATGCACTCCCCGCCCGCCGACTCGCCGTCCCCTGCACCGGGCCCCCGCACACCGAGCCCTCGCACCGCGGCGCTCACCGCGGCGGCCCTCGCCGTGCTCTCCGTGGCGCTCCTCATGCTCGTCGCGTTCTCCTGGCATCCGCTGCTCGCCGTCGACGGCGACATCGCCCGCACCACGCACACCTGGGCGGTCGACAACCCCGGCGCCACCCATGTGTTCAGGATCCTGACGGACTGGGTGTGGGACCCCTGGACGCTGCGCACGGTGTGTGCCGCCGCCGTGATCTGGCTGCTGTGGATCCACTCGGCATGGTGGCTCGCCCTATGGGTGGTGGCCACATGTGTGCTGGGCACACTGGTGCAGCAGGGGCTCAAGTCGGCGGTCGGACGTGAACGCCCCGTCTGGCCCGACCCCGTGGACTCCGCCCACTACGCGGCCTTCCCCTCCGGCCACGCCCTGACGGCCACGGTGGTGTGCGGACTGTTGCTCTGGCTGCTCCGCCTGCACGGCGCCGGACGCGCCCTGTGGCGTACGGCGTCGGCCCTGGCGGTCGTCTCCGTCGTGGGCGTCGGTGTGACCCGTGTCTGGCTCGGCGTGCACTGGCCGTCGGACGTCCTGGGCGGCTGGCTCATCGGCGCGCTGATCGTCGCCCTGGCGGTGGCCTCGTACGAGCGGTGGCCCGGCGCACGGCGCCCTTGACCGGTCACGGTCGCGCCACGAAGGATCCTCCTCATGACGATCAAAGGCGTGCTCTTCGACTTCTCCGGCACCCTCTTCCGTATCGAGTCCACCCGCTCATGGCTGCGCGCAGTGCTGGCGAAGGCCGAACTCACCCTTCCAGAGCCGGAGTTGACACGGACGGCGCAGGCGCTGGAGTCCGCGGGCGCGCTGGCCGGCGGCGCCTCTCCGTCACTGCCACTGCCACCGGACCTCGCCGGGGTGTGGGCGGTCCGCGACGAAAGCGCCGAGCTGCACCGGGCCGCGTACACCGGCGTCTCCCGCCAGGTACCGCTGCCCGACCCCCGGCTCTACGACGCGCTGTACGACCGTCACATGGTCCCGGACGCCTGGCACCCCTACCCGGACGCCGCCGAGGTGCTGGGCGCGCTGCGCGAGCGCGGTGTCGCGGTCGGTGTGGTCAGCAACATCGGCTGGGATCTGCGGCCCGTCTTCCGCGAGCACGGCCTCGACCCGTACGTCGGCGCGTACGTCCTGTCGTACGAGCACGGCATCCAGAAGCCCGATCCCCGGCTCTTCGCCACCGCCTGCGACGCGCTCGGCGTCGCTGCCGAGGACACCCTGATGGTGGGTGACGACCGCCGGGCGGACGGGGGCGCGGCGGCCCTGGGCTGCGGGGTGCACTTCGTGGACCATCTGCCGGTGGCGGACCGCCCGGACGGGCTGCGGCCGGTGCTCGACCTGGTCGGCTGACCGTCTGTCCCGCAGGCCCGCACGCGTGCTTCCTCAGCTCTGATAGTCCTCGACCTGCGACGAGGGACGCACCCGCGCCTCGTCCGGGTTCTCGCCGTACTCGGACTTCGCGCGCCGCTGGCGCAGCAGGTCCCAGCACTGGTCGAGCGCGCGCTCCAGGTCTTTGAGGCGTTCCTGTTCGGTGTCGCTGTCGATCTGCCCGGACGCCACGGCGTCACGCAGTCGTCGCTCGTCGTCCACCATCGCCGTGATCCTGGCCAGGATCTGGTCTTGATCCATGTCCGTACGCCTCCTCGGCACTCCAGCCCACTCTAAGGAGGTCACCCCGGCTGTGCGACTCGCTCGGGGCCATGCACGTCTGCCTCGGATGTTCCCCCGCGCCACCCGAGGCAGACGGCAGGCCGGAGCGGACCCCTGAAGGGTCCGGCCCGACGCGTTGAGTATAGTTGGCTGGCAGCCAGTCAACGCAGGAGTTACAGCATGTCCCCGCGCAGCGCCTCGGTCAATGAAGAGTTGCGGCGGCGTTCCCGCGAGCGGCTGTTGCAGGCCGCGGTGGAGCTGGTGAGCGAGCGCGGCTATGAGGCGACGACGCTCGGCGACATCGCGGATCGCGCGGGATCGGCGCGCGGACTGGTGTCGTACTACTTCCCCGGCAAACGCCAGCTGCTGCAGTCCGCCGTGCACCGGCTGATGCACCGCACGCTGGAGGAGGCGCTGGAGCGCGAGCCGCGTACCGAGGACGGCCGGGAGCGGATGGCGCGGGCCATCGACGCGATCCTGGGGCTCACCCGGGTCCATCCGGTGCTGATGCGTCAGCACATGGCCGGACTGCTTCAGGGCGAGGGATTCCTGCAGTGCCCGGAGCAGCAGCGTCTGGCGCAGCTCCTGCGGGAGACCGTCGCCGGATACGGCTCGCCGGACGCCGCGACCGACTACCCGATGATGCGGGCGCTGCTCATGGGCTCGGTGTACGCGGCCCTGGTGCCGGGCGTTCCGATGCCGATCCCGACGCTGCGGGCCGAGTTGTTCAAGCGGTACCGGCTCGACTGGGAGCTGGGTGTCCCGCCGGACACCGAGGTGCCCGGCGGGACGGACGAGACGGATCTGTCACGGTTCTTCGCGACCGGCCACCGCACGGAAGGCCGGCCCGGTCCAGCCGACGGTCAGTCGAAGTAGTCCGGCTGCGTCTGGACGTTGAGCTCGCGCAGGTGGACCCACTTCGCGGGGTCCGTGCGCCGGTCGCTGAGCTTGAGTACGTCGAAGCCCTTGGCGATGTCGTTCGAGTAGATGTAGCCGTTGTAGTAGTACGCCGACCAGGAGCCGCCGACCCTGAGGGTGTCGGTGGCCAGCGGGCCGCGCTCGAAGTAGGCGATCTCCTTCGGGTTGGCCGAGTCGGTGAAGTCCCAGACGGAGACACCGCCCTGGTACCAGGCCTGGACCATGAGGTCCTTGCCCCGGACGGGGATCAGCGAGCCGTTGTGGGCCACGCAGTTCTCGGTGTCCGCCTGGTGGCGGGGGATCTTGTAGTAGCTCTTGAAGACGAGCTTGCGGTCGTCGCCCTTGCCAACGATGTCGTAGATGCCGTCGGCGCCGCGGTTCGGACCGATCGCCGCGTTGCAGGTGGCCGCTCCACCGCCGCCCAACTCGTCGGTGAACACGACCTTGTTCGCCTTCTGGTTGAAGGTCGCCGAGTGCCAGAACGCAAAGTTCACGTTGTCCTCGACCTGGTCGATGACCTTCGGGTGCTCCGGGTCCTTGATGGAGAACAGGATGCCGTCGCCCATGCAGGCGCCCGCGGCCAGGTCCTTCGACGGCAGGACGGTGATGTCGTGGCAGCCGGTGGTCTTGGCGACGCCCGGGTTGGTGGGCGCGCCCGGGTTGCCGCCGCCGTCCGCTCCCTCACCCGGGAACAGCACCGGGAAGTTCACGACGGCCGCCTCTTCGGGGGCGTTGCGCGGCACCTTGATGACCGAGATGCCGTCGTGCGGCGGCTGGCAGTCGGGGAAGGTGGCGCTCGGCGAGTACGAGGAGACGTATACGTAGACGTTCTTGCGCTCGGGCACCAGCGTGTGGGTGTGCGAGCCGCAGGCGGTCTCGACGGCGGCGACGTACTTCGGGTTCGCCTTGTCGCTGATGTCGAAGATCTTCATGCCCTCCCACGACGACTTCTCGGTCGCGGGCTGCGTGGTGCTGTTGCAGGAGTTGTCGCTGCGTGAGGAGTCGGTGGACAGGAAGAGCAGGTTGCCGGAGACGGAGATGTCGTTCTGCGAGCCCGGGCAGAGCACCTGCGCGACCGTCGTGGGCGCCTTGGGGTTGCTGATGTCCAGGACGCGGAAGCCGTCGTAGTTGCCGGCGAAGGCGTACTTGCCCTGGAAGGCGAGGTCCGAATTGGTGCCGGGTAACGCGTCCTTGGGGATGTTGGTGAGGTGTTCGATGTTGTCGGAGTGGACGATCTCGTCCTGTCCGGGTATCTCGCCGCTCGCGATCGCCGCCTTCGCCTCGGCCGCCTGACTCGTGGAGACCTGTTCCTGCGCGGCGGGACCGTCCCCGGGGTCGGGGGTCGCGCCCGCCGGGCCGGCCGTGAGCAGCGCGGCCAGGAGTCCGGCCGCGGCCGCGGCAACTCCCAGCCGTCTGTGCCGCGTTCGGGGGTCGTTCAACAGGGTCACTGTGTCCTCCCTTGTAGCCGTTCGCAGTCGAACGGTTCACGGACCCCTGAAGTATCGTCCGCCCCATGCGGAGATCAACAGATGGCAACGTACTCGTAATGAACGTTTTTGATCAGCCGTACACGGAAGCGTGCTAGGACGGTCATCAACACCCTTGAGGTGTACGCCCATTCGTGTGCCGCAGGAGGTCGCTGTGCTCGTTCGCCGTACGTCCCGCGCGTCCCTGGTCACGGCGGCACTGGCGGTCGCCGTGCTCGCGCTCGCGGGCTGCGACTCCGGCTCCGGGACCAAGTCCGGCAAGGCGGGCGGGCCTTCGGTGATCGCGCCCGGCAAGCCCGGCGAGGCGGCCGAGACACTCTCCGCCCAGGACGCCGCGAAGCAGCGGGCCGACGACGACTCCCCCAACTCGGCGGACTTCGCGTACGTGCGGATGATGATCGACCATCACACGCAGGCCCTGGAGATGACCGAACTCGCCCCGAAGCAGGCCGAGTCGGGCAGGCTGAAGCGGCTAGCCGCGCGGATCGCGGCCGCACAGGGTCCGGAGATCACCACCATGAAGAGCTGGCTGAAGACGCACAACGGCAGGCGGACCGTCACGGAGCACGAGCACGCGGCGATGCCGGGCATGGCGACGGAGGCCCAGCTCAAGAAGTTGCGCACGGCGAAGGGCAAGGCCTTCGACAAGCTCTTCCTCAAGCTGATGATCACCCATCACGACGGAGCGATCACCATGGCCACGGATGTGAAGGCACAGGGCAACAACATCCAGATCGAGGAAATGGCCGACGATGTGATCGCCCAGCAGACGAGTGAGATCAACCGGATGCGGGAGATGTCCTAGCCGCCGCACCCGGCCCACCCGTCCTATCGGGCATGCGGCAACTCCCCCATTCAGCGCCGGGCATGACGGGGCGTCAGGAATCCCTCGTCGCGCGCCCCGGCGATCAGCCTGAGCGACTTGCGCCGGCTGTGGCCGGTGGCGCACATGACCGCGAGCACGGGGTCGGAGCCCTCTTCCTGCGCGGCGCGGTACTCCTCCGCGGCCAGCCACCGGCCCTCGACACCGCGCGGCCACGACGGCCGGGCGCGGCGCGCGGGCCCGTCCTCCGGCTCGTACGACGGACCGGCAGGCACGCCGCACGCCTCGCAGAGCGGTTCCTCGATCCAGTCGGCGAGCACCGCAAGGTCGTCGAGGGAGAGCGGCGGCTGGGCCCGTACGTCCTCGATCGACACGCCCGCCCCGGACACCACGACGAGAACGTCGACCTGGGCGCCGTCACCGAAGGCCAGCCGGACGTTGAACCACGACGTGACGCTCTCGTTCTCCCGCACTTCCCACGCGGGCCACACGGAGACCGCACCATCCGGGCGGCTGCGGTCGGACAGATTAAGAAAGGATGCTTCTAGCACATACGGAACGTAACCGCGTCATCACATTCCATACGAACGGACACGCACGCGCATACCGCGCGCCGCACCCTGTCAGCGGAGCATCCGTGGTGCGATCCTGGAACCATCAGCGATCTCCCGGGTCCTTCGGGTAAGGAGTTCGGCCGTGCTGCATGTCGCCGTCATCGGCTCGGGGCCCAGCGGGGTCTACAGCGCCCAGAGTCTCGTCCAGCAGAACCAGGTGCCGGGGGTCCGGGTGGACGTCCTGGACCGGCTGCCGTGTCCGTATGGTCTGGTGCGCTATGGCGTGGCGCCCGACCACGAGAAGATCAAGTCGCTGCAGAACAACCTGCGGGCGGTCCTTGAGGACGAGCGGGTGCGGTTCCTGGGCGGTGTCCAGGTCGGCCCCGACGGGGTGCCGGTGGCCCGGCTGCGGGAGCTGTACCACGCGGTGGTCTACTGCGTGGGCGCCGCCACCGACCGCCACCTCGGGGTGCCCGGCGAGGAGCTGCCCGGCAGCTGGTCGGCGACCGAGTTCGTGTCCTGGTACAGCGCGCATCCCGACTCCGTGGCCGACGAGTTCATCCTCGGCGCGCGGTCGGCGGTGGTCATCGGCGTCGGGAACGTGGCCGTCGACGTGACCCGGATGCTGGCCCGCGGCGCCGCCGAGCTGAGCCCCACCGACATGCCGCAGGCGGCGCTCACCGCGCTGGCCGCGAGCGGCGTGACGGAGATCAGCATGGTCGGGCGGCGCGGCCCGTCGCAGGCCCGTTTCACCACCAAGGAGCTGCGCGAGCTGGGCGGGCTGCCGGACACCGAAGTCGTCGTGGACCCGGAGGAGTTGGCCCTCGATCCGGCCTATCTCGATCCGTCGGACCTGCCCGCCGCCCCGCGCCGCAATGTGGAGGTGCTGCGGGGCTGGGCCTGCGCGGCACCGCATGGCCGTCCGCGGCGGATCCGGCCGCGCTTCTTCCTGCGCCCCGTCGAACTGCTCGCCGACGGCGGGCGTGTGGGTGCGGTGCGCTTCGAGCGGACGGTGCCGGACGGGCAGGGCGGGGTGACGGGCACGGGCCGGTACGAGGACATCGAGGCGCAGTTGGTGCTGCGCTCGGTCGGCTATCGCGGGGTGCCGCTCGAAGGGCTGCCGTTCGACGCCGGCCACGGCACGGTGCCGCATCTCGCGGGGCGGATACTGCGGGACGGCGCGATCTCCCCGGGTGAGTACGTGGCGGGCTGGATCAAGCGCGGCCCGACGGGTGTCATCGGCACCAACCGGCCGTGCGCCAAGGAGACGGTGACCTCGCTGCTGGAGGACGCTCCCGTCCTCGTACGACGGGACCTGCCCGGGGATCCGCTGGCGGCGCTGCGGGCGGAGGGGCTGCGGCCCGTCGAGTGGGCCGGCTGGCAGGCGATCGAGCGGGCCGAGGCGCAGCTCGGGGCCTCGCTCGGCCGGGGCGTGGTCAAGCTTCCCGACTGGGAGTCGCTGCTGACGGCGGCGCGGACGGCGGGGTCGTAGCGCAACCGGCGGGGTCGTAGCGCAACCGACGGGGTCACAGGGGTCGTAGCAGAGTTGGTTCCGCTTCCGTGGGCATGACACACACCGGCAACAAAGCGGAAATCAACAAACTGTTCAAGCCCCCTACGGTCTGGTGCTGCTCGACATTCCCCTCTCACCGCCGCTCCTGGAGTGCCCATGGCCACCACCGCACCCGTGCATCCCGTCGACGAGGTCCCACCCGTACGCCAACTGGCCGCCTTTGGACTGCAGCACGTGCTCGCGATGTACGCGGGCGCGGTGGCCGTTCCGCTGATCGTGGGCGGTGCGATGAAGCTGTCGCCCGCCGATCTGGCGTATCTGATCACCGCGGATCTGCTGGTCTGCGGAATCGCGACGCTGATTCAGTGCGTGGGTTTCTGGCGCTTCGGCGTACGGCTGCCGATCATGCAGGGCTGCACCTTCGCGGCTGTGTCGCCGATGGTGCTCATCGGGACGACGGGCGGCGGACTGCCTGCGATCTACGGGTCGGTGATCGTCGCGGGACTCGCGATCGTGCTGCTCGCCCCGGTCTTCGGCAGGCTGCTCCGCTTCTTCCCGCCGCTCGTCACGGGCACGGTCATTCTGATCATCGGGGTCTCACTGCTGCCGGTGGCAGGCGGCTGGGTGGCGGGCGGCGTGGGCTCGAAGGACTTCGGCGAGCCGAAGAACCTGGCCCTCGCGGGCTTCGTACTGGCCGTGGTGATCGGCGTGCAGCGGTTCGCGCCGGCGTTCCTGAGCCGGATCGCGGTGCTGATCGGCATCGCGGTCGGTCTCGCGGTCGCGGTGCCGTTCGGGTTCACGGACTTCGGCGGGGTCGGGGACGCCGACTGGGTCGGGATCAGCACGCCGTTCCACTTCGGCGCGCCGTCGTTCCACGCCTCCGCGATCATCTCGATGCTCGTCGTGGCGCTGGTGACCATGACCGAGACGACCGGTGACTTCATCGCGGTCGGTGAGATGACCGACCGGCCGATCCAGCCTCGTACGCTCGCCGACGGCCTGCGCGCCGACGGTCTGTCGACGGTCCTCGGCGGCGTGTTCAACACCTTCCCCTACACGGCGTTCGCGCAGAACGTGGGCCTGGTCGGCATGACCCGGGTGCGCAGCCGCTGGGTGGTCGCCGCCGCGGGCGGCATCCTCGTCCTGCTCGGCCTGCTGCCCAAGCTGGGCGCGGTGGTCGCGGCGATTCCGGCACCGGTGCTGGGCGGCGCGGGCCTGGTGATGTTCGGAACGGTCGCGGCGAGCGGTCTGCGCACCCTTTCCGAGGTGGACTTCAAGGGCAACAACAACCTGACGGTGGTGGCCGTCTCGGTCGCGATCGGGATGCTGCCGGTCGGGGTGCCGACGATCTACGAGAAGTTCCCCGACTGGTTCCAGACGGTGATGAACAGCGGGATCAGCGCGGGCTGCCTGACGGCGATCGTGCTGAACCTGCTCTTCAACCACCTGCCGGGGAAGGCGAGTCCGGCCGAGGCCGCCGCCGAACCGGAGGCCGCCTCAGCCTGAGCGCCCGAGGCGCCGGTGTCCCGCGCACGCGGAGGACACCGGCGCCCTTCTCGTCAGGCGGCCGGCGCGGCCGGTGCCTCGGCCTCGGTGAGCAGCGCGGCCAGGGTCGCCCGGGCACGTGCCACGCGCGAGCGGACTGTTCCGATGGGGCAGTTGCTGACCTCCGCCGCCTCGGCGTAGGGCAGCCCCATCAGCTGGGTGAGGACGAACGCCTCGCGACGGTCGTCGGGCAGCACGGCCAGCAGGTCGAGCAGCGCGATGCCGTCGTCGAAGCCGGGCAGGTCGCGCGGCTGCACGAGGTCCGCCGCCAACTGCCAGTCACGGGTGTCGCTCAGGCTGGGCCGGGCGGCGGCATGCCGGAAGCTGTCGATCACCGCGCGGCGGGCGATGGCCAGCAGCCAGGAGCGGGCCGAGGAGCGTCCCTCGAACCGGTGCAGGCTGCCGAGCGCCCGCAGGAACGTGTCCTGGGCCAGGTCGTCGGCGGCCTGGGGGTCCGAGCTGAGGTGTGCGACGTAGCGCAGGACGTCTCGGTGCAGGGCGCGTACGAAACGTTCGACGGCGTCCGGGTCGCCGCCGCGGGCTGCCAGCGCCCAGGCGGTTATCGACTCGTCCACCGACGCCGTGTCGTCGAGCGGGACGGGCAGGGCAGAAGTGATCACCAGGTGTCCTTCTCGGGTCATCCGTGATCCGGGCCGGCGCGAGGGCGCGGTGGTCCGGTGTGGGGTACGGCCGTACGGAGAGGTACGGCGGATGCCCGAAGCGCGCGGGGAGGCGCTTCGGGGAACCGGCTGTCTCAGACGACAGCGGTCCCCACGGGCGGACCCCGGGAAGTGATCGCGTGAACGAGAAGGAGGCGCCGCGGCGCCCGGTCCGAGAAGCGACGGCGTACACGGATGCGCGGACGGTGCGGGGGCGCGGGCAGGGCGAGCAGCAGCCTCAGTGGCGCGGCCAGCCGGCCGGCCACCGCCCGCAGCGTGCGGAACGCGGCGCGCTCGCCGTACGCGAGCCAGACGCCGCACAGCAGCGCGGCCAGCAGGTGGGCGGCGAGCATGCCGAACGAGGAGGCACCGCCCGTCTCGTGCCCCGTGCGGCCCATGTCCATGGCGCTCATGTCGTGCCCCATGGAGGCCATCGACATGCCGTTCATGGTCATCGCGTCCATCGAGTCGGAGCCCGAGGCCACCGACTGGGCGAACGAGAACGCCGAGTGGAGCACCCCCTGGGCGGCGACCACCACGGACACGATCAGCGGAAGCCCGCGCTCACGGCCGGCCAGGCACCAGCCCGTGCCGCCCGTGGCGGCGGCTCCACCGGCCATCGCCCACCAGGCCACCGGGGAGCCGGACATCATCACGTGCCCCAGGGCGGCGAGCAGCACACAGACGGCCGCGAACATCGCGGCCCGTACCGTGCGAGAACACCACCCAGCAGTCATGACGGCCCTCATCCTTGCATCCGGCGTCCGGTCGCCATGGGTGGGTACGGAAACTCGAGCCCTCCTGCGCGAAACGACCAGGACCCTACGTGTTGTAGGGTCCTGGTCGTGAGCGTCTTGCCCGACAGGGGGATCTCTTGAAGGAACGTGGCGCCGGGCGCACGGGCCGCGGGCCGGTGTCCGTGCTGGCCCTGCTCGTGCCGAGCCTCGGGGTCGCCGCGGTGGGCGTGTACCACCTGTGCGGGTTCGACCTGCACGCTCTGCACGGGCGCCCGCACCTCGACGACGGGCTGACCATGGCGGGCGTGATCATGGCCGTCGTGACGGCGGGAGCCGCCCTGGGGGATCTCCTCTGGTGGGCGGCGACGCGCGACCGCCCGGCCCGGGACAGCGGGGAGCCCTGTCCGCCTCAGCCCTTGAGAAGCCCACGGCCCAGCCAGTCGGAGTGGTTGCGCACGCCCGGCAGGGCGAAGAAGTAGCCGCCCCCGGTGGGGGTGATGTAGTCGACGAGCGGCTCGTCGATCAACCGCTCCTGGGTCGCCTCGAACTGGCGGACCACGTCCTGCTGGTAGCAGCAGAAGAGCAGTCCCATGTCGAGGTTGCCCGCCTTGTCGATGCCCCGGTCGTAGTTGTACCCGCGGCGCAGGATCCGGGTCGTGTCGGTCTTCGCCGTACGGGGGTTGGCGAGGCGGATGTGGGCGTCGAGCGGGATCGCCTGCCCCTGTGGGTCCTTGGTGTAGCGCGGGAGGTCCGTCTCGCGCGCGCCGTCGAGCGGGGCTCCGGTGTCACGGCGGCGGCCGATCATCTTCTCCTGCTCGGTGAGCGAGACCCGGTCCCAGAACTCCACCAGCATGCGGATGACGCGTACGACCTGGTAGCTGCCGCCGACCGCCCAGTCCGGTTCGCCCGCGGCGCCGGTGACCCAGACCAGCTTGTCCATCTCGCGGGCGGAGGCCGTGTCGGGGTTGGCGATACCGTCCTTGAAGCCGAGGAAGTTGCGCTGCGCGCCGGTCGGCCGGGACGGGTTCTGGAAGCCGTCGACGCGCCACTTGATCTGCATGCCGCCGCGCGTGTGGCGGGCGATGTCGCGCAGGGCGTGCAGCACGGTGTCGGAGTTCGCGGCGCACAGCTGGAGCGACAGGTCGCCGTGGCATTCGGCGGCGTCCAGGTTGTCGTTGGGGAAGGTGCGCATCGGCTTGAGGTGGCGCGGCATGCGGTCGGCGAGGCCGTAGCGGTCGTCGAAGAGAGAGGCGCCGACGCCCACGGTGACGGTGAGGTCGTCGGCGGGCAGGTCGGGGCCGAGCAGACCGCTGTCGGACGGCGGGGCGCCGACGCCCAGGTCGGCGGGGGTGCCGCCGGCGGTGAGGAAGCGGGCCCGTTCGGTGATCGTGCGCAGCAGGCCGGCGAGTTCGGCCCGGGTGTCGGCGATGACGTCGAAGGAGACGATGGCGGCGGCCTTGGGCGCGGGCGTGGTGATGCCGGCCTGGTGGGCGCCGTGGAACGCCACCTTGCCGCCGCCGGGATCGGCCGCTGCCGCCGGGGTGGCGCCGCCCGCGATCCCGGCCCCGGCGAGTCCCGCACCGGCGAGCGCGGCCCCGGCCGCGCCCACACCGAGCGCGGTCCTGGCGAACGTACGACGGCCGAAGGGGCAGCTGCCCTGCGGGGCTTGGTCCTGGCTCGGGGTGGTCATCTCGGGAGGGTCCTCTCCTGCGGGCGCGTGGTCCCGGTGCTGCGGGGGGGGATGGTCGGCACTGGTGGGTCGCTCACGCGGCCTTGCGGATCTCCAGGAGGTCCGGGATCGGGGCGAGTTCCTCCAGCAGCTGGCCGAGCGAGCCGTTGAGGCGCTGCCGGTCGGCGGCCGGCACCTTGTCCAGGGGCGTCCAGGTGCCGTCCTTGGCCCGCTGGGCGAGTACCAGTCGCTCGGTGCGCTTCATCCAGGTGTCCACGGCCGGGGTGACCTCGGGGTTTCGCTTGTCGATCAACGGGCGGAGCAGGCCGAGCAGTTCGCGGGTGCCGTCGAGATTGGCCTCAGTGGTGGCGAGTTCCGTGCCGCTGCCGTAGTCGGCGCTGCCGCTCAGTTCGCGGTGCAGGGTGTTCTCGAGGATCTCGTGGGTGCGCAGCGGCAGGTCGCCCGGTGCGAAGTCCTGCTTCGGGAAGTCCGTGCGCAGCGCGGCGACGTCGGAGGTGAGCCGCTTGGCGTACGGCGCGAGGGCGGCGGCGGATTCGCCGTGCCACAGGCCGTATTCGATGCGGTGGAAGCCGGTGAAGGCCGGGTCCGTGACGCCTCCGGCGAGTCCGGCCGTGCGGCCGTTGATCTTCGCGTCGAAGTCGGCGAACGTGCCGTAGGCGGCGCCGAGCGAGGCGTACTGCTGATGTGCGGCCAGCCAGTCCTCGCGGGCCTTGTCGAGCTTCTTCGCGTCGATGTCGCTCTGCAGGGCGCGCGTCTTGGTCAGCAGGCCGGCCAGGCCCTGGTCGACATACTTCCGGTAGGCGGCCAGCGGCGCGGCGAGGTCCTTCTCCGAGACCGGCAGTACGGCACGGGTGGTGCCGCCCGAACTGACGCGGACCGCGGCCGAGGTGACCGCCTTCCCGCCGCTGGGGACACAACGCCAGGCGTACGAACCGGTCCCGACGGTGGCGATCAGCGCACGCGTGGTGCCGGGGGCGATGCCCTCGACCTCGCCGTAGACGGCGTTGCTGACCGGGTCGATGAGGTAGATCTCGGAGGTACGGCTGCCGCTGTTGCGCACCTGGAAGGTCTGGCGGCCCGGCTCGGGCGCGGTGAATCCCTTGCCGCAGTCGGCGGCCGCGACCTCGATGACCGGCGTGGCCGAGGCGGGCTTTCCGTCGCTCACCGCGATGGCGATACCGGCGATCAGGGCCGGGACGCACAGGAGGGCGACGGGGATGGTCCAGCGGGGGATGCGGCGGGGGGCCTTGGGCCCGGACCCGGCGACCACAGGTGTGGGCTTCGCCTCGGCGGCCGGCTTCGCGGGAGTGGGGGCCGTCGCCCGTACGCCGCGTACGAAGAGTGTCATCACGACGGCCAGATAGGCGACGTAGACGGAGATCTGAAGCCAGGTCATCTGCGGCGTGAGGTTGAGCGTCCCCTGGACGACGGTGACGTACCAGGAGCTGGGGTCGAGGTGCGCCGACAGATCGAAGGCGTACGCCGTTCCGCCCGGCAGCAGGGTGGATTCCTGGAGGTCCCGCATCCCGTACCCGAGGACGCCCGCGGCGATGACGATGAGCACGACGCCGGTGAAGGTGAAGAACCGCGTCAGATTGATGTGCAGGACCCGTCGGTACAGGCCCCAGCACAGCGCCGTCGCGATCAGCAGACCGGCCGCCGCTCCGGCGAGCGGGCCCGACGAACTCCCCGCGGCCTGCGCCGTGGTCCACAGGAACAGCGCGGTCTCCAGCCCCTCGCGCCCCACGGCGAGGAACGAGGTGAGGACCAGGACACCCGCGCCCATGCCGAGTGCGGCGGTGACCTTCTCCTTGATCTCGCCGGAGAAGGTCCGGGCCGAGCGGCGCATCCAGAACACCATGGCGGTGACGAACACGACCGCGATCAGACTGAGCGTGCCTCCGAACGCCTCCTGGGCCTTCCCGGACAGGTTCGCGGAGGTGAAGGTCAGGATCGCGCCGAAGCTCATGGACAGTCCGACGGCGGCGGCGACTCCCGTCCACACATGGGGCAGCCGGGCGCGCCGGCCCGACCGCACGAGTGTGGCGACCAGCACCGAGACGATCAGCCCCGCTTCCAGTCCCTCACGAAGACCGATCAGAAAGCTGGGAAACGCGTCGTCCCACACCACAGGCCTCTCCGAAGCAGCACGTTCGCGGCCGGACGGCCACAAACGGGGCTTAGTGTAGGCATGCCTAAGTAGCCGTCAATGTGGTGCACAAAGCCTGACACACCGGACGGGTGATCCTTCCGGACGGCGACAGCGCGCCGCGGACACTCAACTCGGCACCCCGGCAGGAGAATCGAACACTCCCCGCCAACAAGGCTCTGACCTGCGGCAATATCACAGTCGACCGGCCGCACACCGGGTGCGGGAGCCGGCGGCGGGCGCGCCTTCGCCGTAGGGCGGCGCAACAGGCCCATCTCTTCGGCCAGTCCAGTGGCGCGGCAACTCTTACCACCCCCTTACCCCTCGGCCTCGCGATAACCCTCCTCTTCCCTACACCATGTAGGGTTCCCCGCCTCTGTCCCCCACCGGTTCGCCCGGCCTCTCCCAAGGTGATGCTCCACGGTGTCCGTACAACAATCAGCGCTCATCCCGGAACAGCGGAACCCGAGGCCGCGCCGGTTCGGCCCGCCCGGACGGCCGTCCACCGCCATACGCCTGCGGGCGGCGGCATTCACCGTCTGGTACCTGCGGCTGCTCGCGCTGCTCAACATCGTCGCGGTGGTCTCGCTGCCGTTCCGCGAAGAGGTGCACGAGCACAACGGAGGTGAGTTCTTCACCCCCTATCTGGCCACCGCAGGGCTGATCTCGGCGGCGCTGGCCCTGTTCCTCGCCCTCGTGATGCGGCGCCGCAAACGGGCCGCGTGGATCTTCAACCTGCTGCTGGCCGGCCCCCTCTTCGCGCTGTACGTCGTGGCGCTGACCCAGGAGCGGTATCAACGGCACGGCTTCAACTGGATCTCCGCCCTGCTCACCGGTCTCTTCGTCGCCGCCCTGCTGCTCGGGCGCAAGGAGTTCCACGCCGTCGGGGACCGCTCCAACCCCCGGCTCGCCCTGGCGGTGGGAGCCGGGGGGCTGCTGGTCAGCGCCACCCTCGGCACCCTGCTCGTGAGCGCCACCAACCGCGTGTCCGGGACACCGCTGAGCGACCGGATCGCGTACACCCTGCTGCGCGGGGTCAGCGTCGGCCCGCTCGCCGACCGCTTCGACAGCGTCGTCGCGCCCCGCTGGGTGGACGTGCTGGTCAACGCGCTGATCGCCGCGACCTTCCTCCTCGTGCTGTACGCCTGCTTCCGCGCGCCGCGCGGCCGTGAACTCCTGGGCGAGGAGGACGAGTCGCGTCTGCGGGAGCTGTTGGACCGGCACGGCGAGCGGGACTCACTGGGGTACTTCGCGCTGCGCCGCGACAAGGCCGTCATGTGGTCCCCGAGCGGCAAGGCGGCGATCGCCTACCGGGTCGTCGGCGGCGTGACCCTGGCCTCGGGCGACCCGATCGGCGACCCCGAGGCCTGGCCCGGCGCGATCGAGGAATGGCTCAAGGAGGCCCGCCGGCACGCATGGACGCCCGCGGTGATGGGCGCCGGCGAGGAGGCCGGCACCATCTACGCCCGGCATGGCCTGGACGCCCTGGAACTCGGCGACGAAGCCATCGTCGACCGGGCTGACTTCACCCTGGAGGGGCGCGCGATGCGGGGCGTCCGACAGGCGCACAACCGCGTCCGCCGGGCCGGCTACACCGTGCGCGTCCGGCGGCACGCGGACATCCCCGAGGGCGAGATGGCCGCCCTGACCGACAAGGCGGACCACTGGCGCGACGGCGAGACCGAGCGCGGCTTCTCCATGGCGCTCGGACGGCTCGGCGACCCGGCCGACGGGCGCTGCGTCATGCTGGAGTGCCACGACGGCGAGGGCGAGCCCAGGGCCGTGCTGAGCTTCGTGCCGTGGGGCGAGCGGGGGCTCTCGCTGGACCTGATGCGCCGCGACCGGAACTCCGAGAACGGGCTCATGGAGTTCATGGTCATCGAACTGCTGCTGCGCGCCCAGGAGATCGGCGTCGAGCGGGTGTCCCTGAACTTCGCGATGTTCCGGTCCGTCTTCGAGCGCGGCACCCGGCTGGGCGCCGGACCCGTACTGCGCCTGTGGTGCTCGGTGCTGACGTTTCTCTCGCGCTGGTGGCAGCTCGAATCCCTCTACCGGGCCAACGCCAAGTACCGGCCCGTCTGGGAACCGCGCTACATCCTCTTCGAGAAGAGCAGCGACATCCCCCGCATCGGCATGGCCGCGGCGCGCGCGGAGGGATTCCTCACCCCGCCCGCGCTGCTCCCGCGCGGATTCAGTGTGCGGCGCCCGAAGCCTCTGCGGCAGGGTGAGGCACGGTCGGCTCCTCGGCTGCCCGGACAACCGCCGGCGCTGCCTGCGGTGCCGGCGACTCCGGGTTCTCGTCCTTCATCGCCTTCGCCTCGCTCTTGAGGATGCGCATCGACTTGCCGAGCGCGCGGGCGGTGTCGGGCAGCTTCTTCGAGCCGAACAGCACGACGAGCACGATCGCCACGATCAGCAGGTGCCAGGGTTCCAGTCCATTGCGGAGCATCGCGCCCCCACCCTTCCTCGCATCGGTCGGGGGCGCGCCGGAACGGCCGCCATCCCATGATGGTTGCTACTTTGCGCAACTGTACAACCATGGGGTGGAGCAGCCGCCTCCGCGCTTTCTGTTCGGTCCGAAGGGCCTTTCCTATTCGGTGCGCAAGGCGGTGGCCGTGCGGGTCCGGGCCGCCCAGCCCGCCGGCAGCAGCGCGCCCAGAACGGCGATGAACAGCCCGCCGAGCGCGAGCAGGACCAGTTCGGGCGTGCGGTAGACGGCGATGACGGAGTCGGGCAGGTCCAGCCCGGCGCTGTGCCCCATGGCGGGCATCACCCAGCCGTGCAGGGCCACGCCGAGCGGCACGCCGAGGGCGCCACCGACGAGCCCGGTCACGACGACCGAGGTCACGACCATGACGACGGTCTGCCGCGGGGTCATCCCGAGGGCCCGGTGGATTCCGAGGTCGCGGACCCGTTCGCGGGTGTCGAGGACGACGCCGTTGAGTACGCCCAGGCCTGCGACGGAGACGAGCATCAGCGTGAGCGTCGCCGTCAGCGCGTTGAGAAGGGCGACCGTGCCGCTCCCGTCGGCTGTGCCGCGGACCTCGGCGGTGACTCCCAGGGGCCGCAGCCGGGCGTTGAGCTGATGGACGTACGCCGGTACGTCCGTGCCCGCCTTCACCGCGATGTGATGGCTCTCGACCCGCAGGCCCGGTTCAGCGGCAGCGAGGGTCGCCCGGTCGGTGAACACCTCCATGCCCTGGTTGTGCGTGTCGAGGACCTCGCCGACGACCCGGACGGTGACCGCACTGCCGTGGTCGTTGAGGACGACGGTGTCCCCGACCTCGGTGCCCGTGGCGGTCAGGAAGGGTGTCGGCACCACGGCCTCGCCGGACTTCGCGAACCAGCGCCCCGAGACCATCTCGTAGCCGCCCCAGGACGCGTCGCCGGTGAACGCGAAGACACTGAGGGAACCGGCAGCTCCGGAGACGGTGGCCTGTGTCGTGGCGATGCCGTAGTACTTCCCGGTCCCCGGCTGGGAGTTGATGGCCGCGACGATCGCTGCTGGGTCGGCCGTGAGCGCTTTCTCGGCGGGCATGCGAACGGGGCCCGGCCCCGAGACGCCGATGGTGACGTCGGCTGCGTTGTGCTCCCGTGCGGTCATCACCTCGCCGAGCGACGAGGCCAGACCGACGGCGAAGATGACGGCCACGGCGCCGAATACGACGGTCGCGCACATGGCGGATGCCCGGGCGGGCCGGGCGAAGGGACGGGCCAGCCCGAGGCCGACCGGCCTCGGCAACGGCAACCGGGCGCCCAGCCCGGCCGCCCATCGACCCCGCCCGGGAGACGGCGTACGGCCGACCGCGAGCGCGTCCACCGTGCGCAGCCGCCCCGCCCGCCACGCGGCCGCCCACGCCGTGACCGTCACAAGGCCCAGCGCCCCCGCGATCACGGCGACGTCGACCCAGGGCTCGACGGCCGATCCGCCCGTGCTGTAGGCGTTCGCGGTCTCGGACAGCACCGGAACCGCGGCGAGGTGGCCCGCGACGACACCGAGCGCGGTGCCGATCGCGGCCGGGATCAGGGCTTGGCCCACGTAGGCCCGTACGACCTGGGGCGGGGTGAATCCGAGGGCCTTGAGGATGCCGATGCGTCGCAGCCCCGCACCGACCGTCCCGGCGACCACGTTGCCGACGATGAGCACCGACATGACCAGGCCCAGGATGCCGAACGCGATGAGGAACGGGACGAACAGCGCGGTCTCGCGGTCGGCCGCCTTCTTGACGGTCAGCCAGGACTGCGCCCCGGTCACCGCCCCGGCGGGGACGGCGGCGGTCACCGCGCGGCGACCCGCGGCGACCTGCGCGGCGGTGTCCGCCGTGGTGAGGCGGTACAGCATCTCGTAGCCGCCGGCCCGGCCCGTCGTCGTCAGCGCGGCGATCTGAGAGGGGACCACCCACGCGTCGCCGGTCCGGCTCGCCGACCGGGCCAGCCCGACCACCTTCAGGGTCGGGCCTCCAGGAAGTTCGGGGAACGTGAGCCGCCGCCCCATGCTCGGGAAGGGCTGGGAACCGTCCGAGATCACGATCTCGCCGGGGCGCCCGGCCCACCGTCCCTCGGTCAGCACGACCTGGTCGACCCCGGCGCCGGGACCGCTCCGGCCGACGACCGTCATCGGCAACCCGTCGATGCCCTCGTCGGTGTGCGGAGTGACCGTCGCCGTACGGAACGGTCCGGACGCCTCAGCGACCCCCGCCGCATCCGCCGAGGCGGACAGCCGCGCGGCCCTGGCCCGGCTCGCGTCGAACTGCACGGACAGATGCGCGCCGTGCTGCTTGCCGAAGGCGTGGTCGAAGGGCGCGCTGGAGGCCACCAGAAGGGAACCGCCGAGGACGGACGCGGTCACCGCCATCATCATGGTCAGCCCGATCACGAGTGACTGCACCCGACGGCGTCCGACACCCGAGCGCACGACCCGGCCCAGCGCGGTCATCGGACCGCCTCCGGCCGGACGTCCTCGGTGATCCGGCCGTCGACGAGCTGGATCGTGCGGGTCGTGCACGACCGGGCCAGGGCCAGGTCGTGGGTGACCACGACCAGGGTCTGGCCGTCGGCGTTGAGCTCGGTGAACAGGTCACTCACGTCCTCCCCGGAGGCCGTGTCCAGCGCGCCGGTCGGCTCGTCGGCCAGCAGCAGGGGCGGACGGTTCATCAGGGCCCTTGCCACCGCGACGCGTTGGCGCTCGCCGCCGGACAGGCGGCCCGGGTAGGCGCGGGCATGCCGGTCGATGCCGAGCGTTTCGAGCAGTTCCGCCGCGCGCCGGTGTGCCTCTTTGCTTGCCATGCCCGCCAGTTGGGCCGGCAGGACGACGTTGTCGGCGACGGTCAGGTCGTCGAGCAGGTTGAAGAACTGGAACACCATGCCGATCTTGGCCCGCCGGTAGCGCGCCGCCGCGGCTTCGCCCAGCCCGTCGACGCGTACGCCGTCCACGGTGACCGTTCCGCTGTCCGGCCGGTCCAGGCCCGCGATCAGGTTGAGCAGCGTGGACTTGCCGCTGCCGGAGGGACCGAGGATCGCGACGGCCTCACCGGTCCGGACGGTCAGCGACGCGTCGTGCAGCGCGGGCGGCCCGTCGTCGTACCTACGGCTCACATCGCGCAGTTCGATCACCGGCGTGGTCATGGAGTGTCTCCTCGGTCCGTGCAGCTGGCCGTCTGGTCCGTCGGACGCTAGGTGCGGGCACGATCGGGGCGCGTCGGTCGGCCGGGCCATTTCCGGTACCGCGTCCGGACGAGGGCGCCCCGGGTCATCCCTGAGATGTAGGCGAGGGAGGTATGCGGAGGTCGGACAGGGGTCGGTAAGGAGGATGCCGTCGCGTGCGGCCCTCGGCGAGAATGGGCCGGTGATGAGCGCGTCGGTGGCGGAGCGGCTGCGGGACGGGGCCCGGGTGTTGAGGCGCCCGCCCTGGGACGGGGGCGCGGCCCGGCCGCCCGGGCACCACCCGTCGCGCCACCCTCTGCGGGAAGCGGTACGGGTGTTGAGGCTCCAGACCGGCCCGCTGCCGAGGCCCACCCGTCGCGGCCTCGCCTTCGACGTCACTCTGACGCTGGTCGTCGGCATCACCCTGCTCCAATGGGCCGCGGACCGCGGGGCGGACCTGCTGCGCGACGCTCATGACGGCGTTGCCCCACTGGTCCCGACGGCCACCGGCAGCCTCATCGCCGCGCTGGCCCTGGCGGTCATCGCCTCGGCCCCGCTGGTGTTCCGCCGCCGGTATCCGCTCGCGGTGCTGTGGATCGTCACGGGCGCGGCCGCCCTGACGCCGCACGACGCGCAGCGGATCGTCTTCTATCCCTGTGTCGTCGCCGCCTACAGCGCGGCGGCCTTCGGCCCCTACCGCGTGGCCACGCTGGCGAGCCTGCCGGTGACGGCGTTCACGGTCGGCACCGTCGGGGAGTCGGTGGGCACCCTCGGGGATTCGGTGGCGCCCACGGTCCCCACCCAGTACGTCACGCTGCTCATCCTGGTCCCGCTGGTGGTGACGGCGAACGGGCTGCGCATGTGGAAACTCCGGGCGGACGAGAGCCGGGAACGGATGTCGGCCCTGGAACGCGAGCGGGCCGAGGAGCTGCGCCGCGCCGCCGAACGCGAACGCGCCCGCATCGCCCGCGAACTCCACGACGTCGTCACCCACAACGTCAGCGTGATGGTCATCCAGGCCGGCGCCGCCCGCAAGGTCATGGACATCGCGCCCGAGCAGGCCCGCGAGGCGCTGCTCGCCGTGGAGTCCGGCGGCCGGGCGGCGATGGCCGAACTGCGCCACGCCATGGGCCTGTTGACGATGGAAGCCGACGGCCCGGACCCGGCCGCCACCGCGGACCTCGCGCCCCAGCCGGGCCTGGACCAACTGAACTCCCTGGTCGGAAGGGTGCGCGACTCCGGCGTACCCGTCGAGTTGACGGTCATCGGGTCGCCCCGTGCCCTGCCGTCCGGGGTCGGCCTGGCGGCGTACCGGGTGGTGCAGGAGGCGTTGACCAACACCGTGAAGCACGCGGCCGGTTCGACGGCGACGGTGGCCGTGGAGTACGACGACGACCGGCTGCGGGTCGACGTCTTGGACACCGGAGGCACCGCGGACGCCTCCGCTGCCGCCGGAAACGGCCGCGGCCTGCTCGGCCTGCGCGAGCGGCTCGCCGTCTACGGCGGCACCCTGCACGCGGGGCGGCGGCCCACCGGCGGCTACCGCGTGACCGCGCTGATCCCCCTGGAGACGGAGTGACCCCCGTGCACCACAGCGACCCCCTCGGAGACCGAGCGGTGCCGGACCGGCCGCTGCGCGTGGTGGTCGCCGACGACCAGACGCTGGCCCGTACCGGCTTCCGGATGATCCTCACCGCCGACGGCATCGATGTGGTCGCCGAGGCGTCCAACGGAGCCGAAGCCGTCGCCGCCGTCCGGCGCACCCGGCCCGACGTCGTCCTGATGGACATCCGGATGCCCGAGCTGGACGGCCTGGAGGCCACCCGCCGTGTCCTGGACGGCGCCCCCGACGCGCCGCGCGTGATCATCCTGACCACGTTCGACCTCGACGACCTCGTCTACGCGGCGCTGTCCGCCGGAGCCAGCGGCTTCCTCCTCAAGGACGTCACGCCCGAACACCTGGTCTCCGCCGTCCGCATGGTCCGCACCGGCGACGCGCTGCTGGCGCCGGCCATCACCCGCCGCCTGGTCGAGAGGTACGCCCGCCGCGGCCCCGAGGCCGCCGCGCTCCACCGCGACCTCGCCGCGCTGACCCCGCGCGAGCTCGAAGTCCTGCGCCTGCTCGCCCAGGGCCTGAGCAACACCGAGCTCGCCGCCCGTCTCCACCTCGCCGAGACGACCGTCAAGACCCACGTCGCCCGCATCCTCGCCAAACTCGGCCTCCGCGACCGTGTCCAGGCGGTCGTCACCGCCTACGAAACGGGTCTGGTCACCCCGAGCGGACCGCTCCCCTCCGGGCGGCCGTGAGCGCGACGGCGTACAGGGTGAGGACCGCGGCGAGGAGCACGTAGAAGAGGACCGGCAGCGCGGTCATGCCGAGCAAGGGGCCCAGCGGGGAGAGGGGCAGCAGCAGACCGGCGCCGGCGAGGGCGGCCGCGGCCCAGCTGACCGGGCCCGGGAGGCGACGGCCGGCGGCGGTACGGCGGCCGGCGCGCAGGAGCAGCATGACCAGGGCCTGGGTCATCAGGTTCTCGGTGAACCAGCCGGAGTGGAACACCGTGGCGTCGTCCATGCTGTCCGGCCTGTTCAGGGCGAGCGCGAGCACCGCGAAGGTGGCCAGGTCGGCGACGGCGTTGAGCGCGCCGAAGCCGGTGATGAAGCGCAGGAAGGCGCGCGGCCGCAGCACGGTGGGGCGGGGCGGCGCGTCCGGGGGCGGACGGTCGTACGCGAAGGCGAGCTGTGCCGCGTCGAAGCACAGGTTCTGTGCCAGGACCTGTGCGGGGAGCATCGGCAGGAAGGGCAGCAGCAGGCCTGCGGCGAGCATCGCGATGACGTTGCCGAGGTTCGAGGACAGCGTGCTGCGCAGATACGTGGCGATGGTGACGCTGCTGCGCCGTCCCGCCGTCACCGCGTGCTCGATCGCGGTGAGGTCCTTCTCGGCGAGGACCACGTCGGCGCTCTCCCGGGCCACGTCGACGGCGGCGCGCGGAGCGATGCCGACGTCGGCGGCGCGCAGCGCGGGCAGGTCGTTGACGCCGTCGCCGAGGAAGCCCACGGTGTGCCCGCCTGCCCGCAGGACGGCGGCGATCCGGGCCTTGTGCTCCGGGGTGCAGCGGGCGAAGACGGTCGTACAGCGGACAGTTTCGGCCAGTTCGGCGTCGCCGAGGACGTCGAGGCGGTCGGCCGCCACCACCGCACCGGGTTCGAGTCCCAGGTCGCGGCAGGCGCGGGCCGCCGTGCCGGGGTGATCGCCGGTGAGGACCTTGACGGTGATGTCGCGTGCGACGAGGGCCTTCAGTGCCTCCGCGGCGGTCGGGGCGAGCGCGTCGCGGAAGGTGAGGAAGCCGCGGAAGGTCAGACCGCGTTCGTCGGCGGGTGTGTAGTCGCGGGTGCGGGCGATGGGGGTCCCCCCGCTCGAGCGAAGTCGAGAGTGGGGGAATTCGGCGGTGGCGACCGCGAGCACCCGCAGCCCGTCGTCGGCCTCGCGTGCCGCGACGGCGAACAGCCGCACCCGCTCGGCCTCTTCCAGTACGCACCTCTCCAGTACGTTCTCGACGGCACCCTTGACCACGAGGGTGTGGACGCCGAGTCGGCGCGGGTGGCGTACGACGGCCGTGGCGAGGCGGCGCACCGGATCGAAGGGCAGCGCCGCCACCCCGTCGTCCTGCTCCTCCTCCGGGGCGGCCGCGTCCAGGATTGCCTCGTCGAGGGCGTCCGGCGTGGGCAGTTCGGCCAGCTGGAGGGTCCACCAGGCGTTGACGGCGGCCCAGCGCAGGACATCGGGGGCGTCCCGCCCTGCCCCGTCCAGGGCACGGTGGACGACCGGCCGGTCCTGGGTGAGGGTGCCGGTCTTGTCCAGGCACAGCACGTCGACCGCACCGAGGTCGTGCAGCGCGGGCAGCCGTTTGACGATCACCTTGTGGGTACGGGCCAGCGCCGACGCGCCACGCGCCAGACACGTGGTGACGATGACCGGCAGCATCTCGGGGGTCAGCCCGACCGCCACCGCGACGGCGAACGGCAAGGTCTCCACGCCCCGCCCGCGCAGCGCGGCGTTGGCCATCAGCACCAACGGCGGTGTGAGCAGCATGAACCGGATGAGTACCCAGGAGATGCCGTGGACGGAGCGGTCGAAGGCGCTCGGCTCGCGGCGTGGCGGGGAGCCGCCGCAGGCCGACGCGAATCTCGTACGTGCGCCCGTCGCGAGCACGACCGCGGTCCCGCCACCGGTCGCCACGCTGCTGCCCTGGAAACAGAGCTGCCGCTGTGCGAAGACTCCGTCGTACGACGAGTGCCAGGTGTGCGAGGGGTTCGAGGGGTTCGGTGAGTCCGGGGCGTCCGCGGCGTCCGGGACGTCTGCCGCGACCTTGGCGGTCGCCGTCGACTCGCCCGTCAGCGGAGCCTGCCGCACGGTCAGTCCACTTGCGCGCAGCAGCCGTACGTCGGCCGGGACCAGGTCCCCGGGGCCGAGCCGGATCACATCGCCGGGCACCAGCTCGCCGACAGGGATGTCCCGGACCCGCGGGATCCCGTCCGGATCGGCGCGCCGCAGCACGGTCGCGGTGGTGGCGACCAGCTCGCGCAGCCCGGCCATGGACCGGTCGGCCCGGTGCTCCCCGGACGCCCGCAGCGCACAGCTGACCAGGACCAGGCACAGGGTCACGCACGCCGTCCCCCAGGCCGCCACAGCCGCCGAGACCAGCCCGAGGCACAGCAGCACCGCGGTGAAGGGGTCGCGCAGGCCGCGCACGAACAGGCGCGGCCACACATCCGTACGCGGGCCCGGAACCGTGTTCGCGCCGAAGCGGACCAGCCGCTCCTCCGCCTGCGCCTCGGTCAGTCCGCGCGGGCCGGTCTCCAGATGCCGCAGCACTTGGAGAGAGGTCAGCGCGGTGAGGTCGGGATGTGCCTCGTCGGCGGGCGACGCGCTCCCGCTCGGGCGCCGCCGCCCCACCGCCGTCGCGGCGGTCTCAGGCGCCGAGGCCACGGATGCGACGCGCCGAACGTTGCCCGGCGGAGTCGGTGGCGCCAGCGCGTTCGGCGCGGTCCGTCAGCTGGCCGACCATGAGCCGTACGACCGTCACCACGTCCGGGTCGTCGACGAAGTAGATCTGTCTCCGGCCCTCGCGCCGGGACCGCACGAGACCGGCGAGTTTCAGCTTGGTCAGGTGCTGGCTCACCGCTGGCAGCGCCCCGCCGACCCGCTCCGCGAGCCCGGTCACATCGCTCTCGCCCTGCGCCAGCGCCCAGACGATGTGCAGCCGCGCCGAGGACGCGAGCAGCCCGAAGGCCGCGGCCGCCTCCGCCAGCACCTCGGCGGACGGATCCTTCAAGCCGCCGACCTCTGCCGCCACCGCTGTGTCCTCCCGTCCCGCCGACCGGCCGTCCCGTATGAATCGCCCCAGTCTAGGGCGCCGCCGACGGTGCCCCCGGGGGCCGTCCCGGCGCCGTGCGCCCAGCGGAACGGGGCGCCTGCGGCCGGAGGGCGAGCGGGGGTCGGCTCGATCGCGGCCATCGCCGACGTGGCTCCCGGGCGTCACTGTCAGTGCTGTGGTGCACACTCGCGATCAGTTGCTTTACGCCTGGGGAGGACGCCGTGTTCACGGGGATCGACGAGGTCGACTGGGCCTCGATGCAGCATGCCTACGGAAGCGCCGAGGACGTGCCGGGGATACTGCGGGCACTGGCCTCGCCGTGCCCCCAGGAGCGGGAGACCGCGCTCGACGGGATGTACGGGGCGGTGCACCACCAGGGCGATGTGTACGACTCGACGCTCGCGTGCATCCCATACCTGTTCGCGCTCGTCACGCACGCCGAACTCCCCGACCGGAGCGGCATCGTGGAGTTGCTCGTCAGCATCGGCGGAGGGGACACGGACGACTTCCACCCCGACGAGGACGAGGACAAGGACGACGTCTCGCTCGACGCCGGTGAGGAGGATCGTGCCAACGACAACAACGACAACTACGCGATGGCGCGGACCGCGATACGGGCGGGCGCCGCGGTCTTCGTCGAGCTGGTCGCGGACCGGGACCCGGAGGTACGCCGGGCGGTGCCCCGCGCGCTCGTGCGGTTTCTGGACGAACCGGCGCGCGTGCTCGGCCTGTTGAGGCAGCGGCTCGACGACGAACGGGAGGGCGGCGTCCGGCTGGCACTGGCCGAGGGCCTCGGACTGTTCACACGGCTGCACACCGAGTCCGCCGGTCCGGCGGTGGACTGCCTGATGGCGCTCAGCGCCGCACCGAACGACCCGGGGCTGCGGCTCGCCGCGCTCGGTCAACTCGCGGGCTGCGCACCCGATCGCCTGCCCGCCGACCTCGTGCCCACCGTCGTCGCCCTGCTCCGGGCCCGCTCACAGCGCCCCCGAGTGCCGGCCGAGCCCGAACGGCCCGCCACCGACACCCTCATCGGCCATCTGCGCCGCCTGCGGCCCGCGGACGAGGAGGGCTCCCAGCTGCTGCGGACGCTGCACTCGGCGCTCGATGCCCGCACCACCGACCGGATCGCCCTGCTCAAGGGGCAGTTGACCAGCGCGGATCCGGCCGACCGATGCAATGCCGTGTGGATGTCCGCGGGGCTGTTCCGCGAATGGCGCGCGGACTACGAGGAACCCGTCGTGCTGATCGGCGAGCAACTCGCCTCGGACGAGGAGCGGTTGCGCGATGCCGCGGTCTCCGTGCTGGAGTCCCTGTTCACGCTGGCGGTCCCGGCCGCCGACCGCCTCGCCGCCCTTGTCGAGGCGGCCCCGGAGTCCTGGGGAGGCGGGACGACGACGCTGGGCCGCCCGCTGAAGGCCTTGGCGCGATCCGGGGATCCCCGGGCGGTTCCGGCGCTCGCACAGGTGCTGGCCCAACCCGTCATTCCGAACGACATCGGCTACACGATCGAGTGTCTGGGCCCGGCGGCCGAACAGCTGGCCCCCCTGCTGCGGGAGCGGCTCGGCGAGGTCCCCCTCGACTCCCCGGAAACGTACAACCGGGCTGCCCCGCTGCTGTCCGCCCTCGGCAGGCTGCGGTACGGCGCCGCCGTACCGGAAGTGCTGGGGCTGCTGCACGGCTTGCCGCGCGAACTGCGGTTCCGGGACTCGCTCGTGGAAGCGCTCGCCAGAACGCTCGGGACGTTCGGGGCGGACGCACGTGAGGCGATACCGGCGCTGCGCGAGCTGCTGGACGGCGAGCGCGCCGTCGCGGCGTCCACCGCGCTCTGGTCGGTGACGGGAGACGTGGAGGCCGTACTTCCGCCGCTGCTACGGGAGTTGTTGGCAGTGGAGGCCGGTCATCCACGGATGGCCGCCGAAGCCCTGGGCCGCCTGGGACCGCCTGCCGCCCCCGCGCTCCCGGAACTGCGCCGCCTGGCCGAATCCGCCGAGGTGTGGGAGCGGACGGCTGCCGCGTGCGCGCTGTGGGACATCGACGGGGATCCCGAGCCCGTCCTTCCGGCGCTCCGCTCCGCCTGGCGGCAGAACGCGTACACCCGCGGCACGATCGCCGCGTGCCTGCTCCGGATGGGCACCGCGGCAGCGCCCGCCCACGATCTGGTCCACGCGGAACTCGCCGCACCACGTCGGCACCGGGCTCGGCGTTCCGGCGGCTACGGCAGCCACGACATCCTTGAGGACGAACGGCTCCTGCACACCTGCCGCGCGGCGCTGGACGCCACGTAACGCGCACGGCTCCGGGCCGCGCCGACCGCCCCGCGCGCGGGCTGGGGACCACTCGCAGCTCGCGACGGCTCTCGGTCGGCGCCCGTGGTGCGCGGGCGGACGGAGACACGTCCGCGCGTCCGGTCGGTGCCACGGACGCGCGGACGCGGTGCGGCACAGCGCGGGCCGGCGCTCAGATGTGCCACACAGCAGGGGCCGGGTACCCGCCTGCATCCGGGTACCCGCCTTGTCCGGATGGCCGCCTTCGTCTCGTGCACCGGCGCTCTGCGGCGGCCCTCCGTGGCCCGGGCGGCCGGGGTCGGCGGCCCGCCGCCCGGGCTGGGCGAGGCCGCCGCGGGGGCTTCTCGGATGTCGAGCTTCTCCGGTATCGGGCTTCTCCCCTGTCGGCCATCAGCATGGCGCCCGGCCGCCGGTCCGGGCACGGGCCGACCTGGCGCAGCCGTGGGCCCGGTCGGCCCTGCGGCGAGGTCCGGACGGTGCGCGACGCACCGCTGGCCCGCTCAGCTCGTCTTCCGCCCCCACAGGGGCCCGATCCGCTCCCACTCCTCGTCCCACTGCTCCATGCGTCGGCGTTCCAGACGGCCGCGAAGGAGCCGTCCGCACACGAAGGGCACGCCCGCCGCGCTCACGCCCACCAGGACGCCGACCTGGGAGGCCCGCAGCCTGGCCTGGGACGCGGTGGCGGGCCTGGTGACCAGGCGGCCGTCCGGGTCGGTCCACACGGTCACCGAGGTGCCCGCGACGGTACCGGTGGACACCCGCGCCTGGCCCGCGCGCGGGGAGCCGTCCGCCGCGGTCCAGCGCACCTTCGCCCACACGAGGTCGCCGCCGGATTCCATGGCGCCCGCATCCGGCGCGTCCTCGGTGAGCAGAGCCGGGACGGAGCGCCACTGGGCGCGCTCCTGGGCGAGACCGTGCTCCACGGCCTGCGTGGCCGCGAGGCCCGTGAACACACCGCCGAGCACCGTGAGCGCCCAGGCGACGAGCACGACCCAGGCCTCCAGGGCATCGCTGCGCCGCCGTAGCGGGTTGCGTCGCCACCGCCACAGCCACACCTTCGGACCACGGAATGCCGCCATCAATGGCATCCTCCTCACAACCGCACGGTTCTGCCACATCTCCCTCCCATACGCGCTCGGCCCCTCCGATGCTCAGCCGAGTCCCCCGGCTCGCCCGTCCCAGGCGTCCCGGCACCCCGCGCCGTCGCTCGGCCGTGACCGCCGTGAATCCCCGCGAAGCATCGACACCACCGCTCTGACCTGCGGAGATGCCGCATCCAGAGGTGACTGTCAGTGGCGGGGTGCAGACTGGCCCCTGTCTGAGACAACGACGTCGCGGAGGTGGTCGGCATGGCCGACGTACTGCTCACCGTGGGCACCCGCAAGGGGCTCTTCATCGGACGCCAGCGCGGTGGCGCCTGGGAGTTCGACGAGAGTCCGTACTTCAACGCGCAGGCCGTGTACTCGGTCGCGATCGACACCCGGGGCGGGACTACGCGGCTGCTGGCCGGAGGGGACAGCGCGCACTGGGGCCCGTCCGTCTTCCACTCCGACGACCTGGGCCGGACGTGGACCGAGCCGGCCAAGGCCGCCGTCAAGTTCCCCAAGGACACGGGCGCTTCGCTGGAGCGGGTGTGGCAGTTGCACCCGGCAGCCGCCGAACCGGACGTCGTGTACGCGGGCACGGAGCCGGCCGCGCTGTACCGCTCGGAGGACCGGGGCGAGTCCTTCGAGCTGGTCCGTCCACTCTGGGAGCACCCGACTCGCTCGAAGTGGGTGCCGGGCGGCGGCGGGGAGGGGCTGCACACCATCCTCACCGACCAGCGCGACCCACGAGCCGTGACGGTCGCCGTCTCCACGGCCGGAGTGTTCCGCACGGAGGACGGCGGCGCGAGCTGGGCGCCCTCCAACTCCGGTGTCTCCGCGGTGTTCCTGCCTGATCCGAACCCGGAGTTCGGCCAGTGCGTGCACAAGATCGCGCAGGACGCGGTGACTCCGGACCGGCTGTATCTGCAGAACCACTGGGGGGTGTACCGCAGCGACGACGCGGGCGGGCACTGGACCGACATCGGCGCGGGCCTGCCGTCCACCTTCGGGTTCGCGGCGGCCACGCATCCGCACCGCGGCGACACGGCGTACGTCTTCCCGATCAACGCCGACGCGGACCGCGTCCCGGCCGACCGGCGCTGTCGTGTCTTCCGCACGGCGGACGCGGGCAAGAGCTGGGAGCCGCTGACGGCCGGGCTGCCCGCCGAGGACCACTACGGCACGGTGCTGCGCGACGCGCTCTGCACCGACGGCGCGGACCCGGCGGGCGTGTACTTCGGCAACCGCAACGGCGAGGTGTACGCGTCGGCCGACGACGGTGACAGCTGGCGGCAGTTGGCCTCGCACCTGCCGGATGTGCTCTGCGTACGCGCCGCGGTCGTCGCCTGAGGCCCGGATGATCCCACCCAACCCTTCGGGAGGCTCCACCAGACGATGAAGACGCGCACCTTGTCTCGCGGGTACCCGGTTCGTCAACGGACCGGTCATCCTCGGTCGCCCGACGGCCACCGGTTGATCTCCGCCGCGTGTACGGCAGTAGGGTGACGCCCGTGGCACCACGACCGTTGCATGAAATCGTCGAACCGGGCTGGGCGAAAGCCCTGGAACCCGTGGCCGGACGGATCGCCGAGATGGGCGACTTCCTGCGCGCGGAGATCGCCGCGGGACGCACCTATCTCCCGGCGGGCGCGAATGTCCTGCGCGCCTTCCAACAGCCCTTCGACGACGTACGCGTCCTGATTGTCGGCCAGGACCCCTACCCGACTCCGGGGCACGCGGTGGGGCTGTCGTTCTCGGTCGCGCCGGATGTGCGTCCGCTGCCCGGCAGCCTGATCAACATCTACCGCGAGCTCAACACCGACCTGGGGCTGCCCCAGCCGTCCAACGGCGACCTCACCCCGTGGACCGGGCAGGGCGTGCTGTTGCTCAACAGGGCGCTCACCACGGCTCCGCGCAGCCCTGCGGCGCACCGCGGCAAGGGCTGGGAAGAGGTCACCGAACAGGCGATACGGGCGCTGGCGGCGCGGGGGCGTCCGCTGGTGTCGATCCTGTGGGGGCGCGACGCCCGCAATCTGCGGCCCCTGTTGGGCGACCTGCCGTCGGTCGAGTCCGCGCACCCCTCCCCGATGTCGGCGGACCGCGGCTTCTTCGGCTCCCGCCCGTTCAGCCGGGCCAACGACCTGCTGGCCAGGCAGGGAGCACAGCCGGTGGACTGGCGTCTGCCGTGACGCACCCCGGCGGGCACACCGGTGTGCTGGCCGTGGACTCGGGGGGTTCGGGGCTGCGCGCGGTGCTCGCGGTCCCCAGCGACCACGAGGGGGCCCGCCCGGGTCCGCTGGCCTCCGGGGAACCGGTCCGTACAGGCCCGCGCGGCATCGACGCCGGGCACCTGCTGGAGCAACTGCTTCCGATGGCCCGGCAGTTGATGGCCGAGTGCGGGGTGGACACGCTCCGTGCGGTCGCCGTCGGAGCCGCGGGCCTGGCCACACTGGGCGACGAGCTGCGTGCCGCGCTGCCGTCGGCGCTGGAGCGGGAACTGGGTGTACGGCGGCTCGCGTTGGCCGCCGACGCGGTCACCGCGTACACGGGTGCGCTCGGACCACGGCCGGGCGCGGTGCTCGCCGCGGGCACCGGCATGATCGCGGTGGGCACGGACCTGGTGAGCTGGCGCAGGGCGGACGGCTGGGGTCATCTCCTCGGCGACTGCGGCGGCGGGGCGTGGATCGGTCGCGCCGGGCTCGAAGCGGCGGTACGGGCCTTCGACGGACGCCCCGGCGGCTCGTCGGCGCTGCTGGCGCGGGCGGAGGAGATGTTCGGCCCGATGCCGTCCCTGCCGGGCAAGCTGTATCCGCGCACCGACCGTCCCGCCGTACTCGCCTCCTTCGCACCGGAGGTGGCCGCCTGCGCCGCGAGCGACCCGGTGGCGTCGGGCGTCCTGCGCACGGCCGCCCGGCACATGGCCGAGTCCGCGGCCGCGGTCTGCCCGGACACCGACGAGGCGCTGATCGCCTGCACCGGTGGCCTGTTCAAGATGGGGGACCCTCTCCTCGTACCGCTGCGGGAGGAGCTGGCGGAGCAACTGCCCCACGCCAGGCTGGTACCGCCCTCCGGCGACCCGCTGCACGGCGCCGTGCTCATCGCCATCGATCTGGCCGCAGACCGGCTCGCGCTCCCCCGCGACGAGCGGATGCTGTATGTGGTGACCGAGTAGGACATGACCCAAAAGGGTGATTGATCCGCCCTGTCGGACACGTGAGGCCGACACCATGCCCGCCCTGGGCGTCGCCACATATCACAGGACAGGCAAGTGGGTTGGTACTGATCACTTCTGATCTGTATGTAACTCATCAGACAAAAGCGGACGGATACCGCTCACCTGCACCCTCCCCGAACAGGGGAGCCCAGGAAGCCAGTAACATGCGACGCCATGAGCTCCCCCACTGGGCCCGCGTCCGGCCTGCCAGTACGAATGCCGCGACCCCGCCAGCCCGGGCGGCACCGCCGTCCCGAGCCCCTGGCGGCTCCCGAGGGTGCGCCCGCGTTCGTCCTCGCGGTGCCGGGCCCGCCCAGCACCGCCACGCGCAGCCTCGCCGAGGAGGTCGTGAGCATCGCGCGCTCCGAGCTGCCCGGCCTCGACGCCCGGATCGGGTACCTCGACGGGAATGACGAATTCCCCACACTGCAGTCCGTGCTGACGCGCGCCGCCGAGGAGCGTTTCGCACGCTTCGAGCAGGCCCGCGCCGCCGGTGCTGACGTGACCGAGCCCGACGGCCCCGTCGCCGTCGTGGTGCCGCTGCTCGCCAGCCCGGACAACGCGCTGCTGCGCCGGATCCGCCAGGCCGTCATGGACAGCCGTGTCGCGGCCGATCTGACCGATGTGCTCGGCCCGCACCCGCTGCTCGCCGAGGCGCTGCACGTGCGTCTGTCGGAGGCGGGCCTGGCCCGTGCCGACCGTGCCCGGCTGTTCACCGTGGCGACCGCCGCGGACGGCATCATCCTGGCCTCCGTCGGCGGCGAGGAGGCCGTGCAGGCCGCCGGGATCACCGGCATGCTGCTCGCCGCGCGGCTCGCCGTGCCGGTGATGGCGGCGGCGCTCGACGAGGAGGGCGCGATCGCGGCCACCGCCGAGCAGTTGCGCGGCTCGGGCTCCCAGCAGCTGGCGCTCGCGCCGTATCTGATCGGTCCGGAGCTCGACGCGGGTCTGCTCGACGCGGCCGCCAAGGAGGCGGGTTGCTCCGCCGCCGAGGCGCTCGGCCCGTACCCGGCGATCGGCAAGCTCGCGCTGGCCAAGTACACGACGGCGCTGGGTATCGCCCCGCAGCAGTCGCAGGGCACGCCGGTCCGCTAGCCGTCCGGTTCGCCAGTACCACCCGTACGACCAGGTCAACCCGAAAGACCAGTACACGGAAAGGGCCCGCTCCTCTCGCAGGAGCGGGCCCTTTCCCGTGGCCACGTGCATGCGTCCCTACGCGCGCATGACTGCGAGGTCAGCCGAAGACCACGCAGGACGCCGCCGGAGCCTGCACCGAACCGCCGCGGCGCGGCACACCCGTGTCCGGGTCGACCGCGAACCAGGTCACGTCGCCGGAGCGCTCGTTCGCGGCGTACAGGAAGCGGCCCGAGGGGTCGATGGCCAGCGCACGGGGCCAGGTGCCGCCGCAGGGCACGGTGGCGACCAGCCGCAGCCCCTCGCCGACCGCGTCGGGCGTGAGCACGGAGACGACGTCCTGGCCGCGGGTGGCGGTCCACACGAAGCGCCCGTCGGGCGACACGACGATGCCCGACGGGTACGCGTCACCGTCCGGGACGCCTGACAGCACCGGTGTCTCGCCGACGGGCCGCAGCGAGCCTTCGGCGGTGTCCCAGCGGCAGACGGTGACCGTGGGGGCGAGTTCGTTGAGTACGTACGCGTGTTCGCCGCGCGGATGGAAAACGAGGTGGCGGGGTCCTGAGCCGGGGCGCAGGGCGATCTCGCGGTGCAGCGTGAGCGTCCCTCCGTCCAGCGCGCACACCCGTACGGAGTCCGTGCCGAGGTCGACGCTCACCGCCCACCGGCCGCTCGGGTCGGACTGCACCTGGTGGGCGTGCGGGCCCTGCTGGCGCGGGGTGTGCGGGCCCGAGCCGGTGTGCTGGAGCACGCTGGAGGCGGAGCTCCCGAGGCCGCCGCCGGGGCGAACGGGTACGGCGGTGACGCTGCCGGAGCCGTAGTTGGCGGTCAGGACGTGCCCGGCGAACAGGCCGAGGTGCGTGGGACCGCTGCCGCCGACCGGCACGGGCGGCCCGGTGAGTTCTGGTTTGTCACCGTGCACGCGGAACGCGGCCACGGCACCGTCGGCCGTCTCGCTGACCGCGTAGAGCATGTCCCGGTCGGCCGACAGGGCGAGATACGAGGGGTCGGGGACGCCGTCCACCGCGCTCAGGACGGTCAGCGCGCCGCTGCCCGGGTCCACGGCCGCGGTGAGGACGCCGAGGCCTCCCGCCGCCGTGAACGAGCCGATGAACGCCCGCTGTTGCCGCCTGCCGCCGTCTGCCACTGCTGACCCCTCTCGGTCCTGCGCCGTTCCGGGGCCGACGGTAGCAGTCGAAGATCGGCGGTCTAGACCAAGGTAGTGCCCCGCGCCCGCTCAAGGGCCTCCGGGTGGTGGACGTACGCGGGCCGCCGCTCCACGGCCTCGTACGTGCGGTGGAAGACGGGCGTGGCGCTGCCGGAGATGGGCGGCACGATCCACGACCAGTCCGCGCCGACCGGGCGGCCCTTGCGCTCCTCGCGGCCGAGGTGGGTCAGGAAGCGCCGGGACTCGGTGTGATGGTCGGTGACGGTGACACCCGCGCGGTCGAAGGAGTGCAGGACGGAGCGGTTGAGTTCGACGAGCGCGCGGTCCTTCCACAGGGAGCGGTCGGTGCGGGTGTCCAGGCCCAGGCGGTCGGCGATGAACGGCAGGAGGTCGTAGCGGTCGGTGTCGGCGAGGTTGCGGGCGCCTATCTCCGTGCCCATGTACCAGCCGTTGAACGGAGCCGCCGGGTAGCAGATGCCACCGATCTCCAGGCACATGTTGGCGAGCGCGGGCACCGCGTGCCAGCGCAGCCCGAGCGCGCGCCACCAGGTGTACTCGGGGTGCGCGAGCTCCACTTCGAGCACCGCGTCGTCCGGCAGCGCGAACCAGCGGAGCCTGTCGTCGGAGCCTTGGACCACCAACGGCAGTATGTCGAAGGGGGTGCCGGGGCCACCGGGCCAGCCGAGCCGCTGGGCGAGCGAGGTGAGGCCCGCGTTGCGCGGGTCGCCGGTCACACCACCGTCCGGGCGTGCGTAGCCCGCGTACCGGATGAGCTGCTCGTTCCAGATCCTGGGGCCGGGGCGGCCCGGCTCGTCGGGCGCGAAGACCGTGATGAGCGCCCGGATCCGGCCATCGTGCGTCGCCTCCCGCAGATGGTCCGCCGAGCCCTCGGCGACGTCCTCCGCGTCCCGCACGTCCCTGCGGTCCCGCACGCACAGGGAGTGCCAGTACAGCCGCCCTATGCACCGGTTGGCGTTGCGCCAGGCGACGCGCGCGCCGAAGACGAGCTCTTCCGTGGTGTGGCGGTAGGTCCCGGTGTCCGCGATCTCCCGGCGCGCGGCGGCGATCCGGCGGCCCGGGTCGCCGAGGCGTTCCTCGGTGTGGTGGAGGGTGAGGAACTCGGCGGCGGCGCGCCGGAGTTCGTGCGGCGCGGGCTCGGGGCCGCGGGAGCCGGCGTCGTGACGGGTTCGGGCGCCGGCGTCGAAACGACCGGGGATCAGCTGTCCCCTGAGGCCCGGGGTCCGTGGACCGGTGCCGGCGCCGGCCTGCGCGTACGGCGCGCGCGGGGCCGTACCGTCTCCCCCGCGACCGGCCGGAACCCGGTCCAGCCACCCTCCCGGCCCGCCGTCCCACGGTGCCGGGCACCCCGCGCTCCCGTCCTGCGCGAAGCGCTCTGCGTGTCCGGTCCTGCGAGGGAAGTCCCGCATGGTGCCACCCCCAAGGGGATCCGCCCGCGGGCCGCTCCCGCACGGTCCGCGGGTTCCGTGCGTCTGATAGCCGCGGGGTTACCCCTCCGGTGCGGTGATCCACCCTCTAGGTGGCCGGTAAAAGTGCCTCATTCCGGGGGCTGGTGTCCAAGCGCCGGCGTCGGAGTCCCGGCCCGGAAGGCGTGGGACGCTCATGAGCCGCGTCCCGGCCCGGGAACGTCACGCGCCCATGAGCCGCGAGCCGCGCAGGGGCGTGGCCAGCGCGACGAGGGCGCGCTCCAGGCCGTGGAGGTGGGCGAGTGCCTGCTCGGCGCCGGGGTGATGGCCCGGGGCACCGTGGTGGGCCGTCAGGGCACGTTCCGGCACCGCGCCGACCAGGGACTCCATCGCCGTCTCCACGCGTCGGCACGCGGCCGTGAGGCGGGCGTCGTGCGAGGCGTCCGGGTCGGCTGCGACGGCCGCGAGACCGCGTACCTCACGGGCGCAGTCGTCGAGGAGGGCAAGGATCTGGCGGGCGCGTGCCTTGCGGGCCTTCACCGGGTTGAGCGGATGCACCAGGGGCGCGAGCGCCATGCGTACGCGCCCCAGAAGTGCTTCGAGCTCTGCCGCGCGCGGCGCCGGGTCGGCATGGGCGTCGCCCGCGAGCCTCCTGGCCGCCGTCGCGGTGCAGCCGTGGACCGCGTGCAGCGCCCGCTCGACCCACCGGTCGGTGACCGTGTGCGTGGTGATGGGCAGGATCAGCGCGACGGCGAGCGCGGCGCCGAGCGCGCCGACGCCGGTCTCGGCGAGGCGGAGGCCGAGCAGCCCGGGGTGCAGCACGCCGAGCAGTCCGTACAGCAGTCCCGCCATGACGGTGACGAAGAACATCATCCAGCTGTAGGACGGCGCGGCCGTGTAGAAGATCCCGAAGACGCAGACCGCGACGAGCGCGGCGGTGGGTACCGGGGCGCCGTGCAGCGGTACGGCGATCAGGAGCCCGGCCACGATGCCGGTGACCGTGCCGACGACGCGCCGGAAGCCGCGGATGAGCGTCTCTCCGCGTGAGGCCGTGTTCACGAAGATCCACCAGGCGGTGCCGACGGCCCAGTACCAGCGGTCGTGCGAGAGCGACTGGCCCGCCGAGAGGGCGAAGGCGCAGGCGGCCGTCGCCTGGAAGGCCTGGCGCGTGGCGGGGCGCGCGAGCCCGCGCCCGTCCAGCGGCGCCGGCGCGGCGGGCGGCGGAGTGCGCCGCTCGATGCACCACGCGCCGAAGCGCACGCCCGAGGACGCCGCCAGCGACAGTGCGACGGCGGCGTAGAGCTGCGGGAGCTGGCCGGGGACGGCGTGCAGGAACTGGGTGGTGAAGAACATCATGAACGCGAAGATGCCGAGCGCGTGCCCGCGCGGGCCCCAGCGGCGGGCGTACACCCCGCAGAAGATCACCGCGAGCCAGGTCGCGTCGCGCAGCGGCGGCATCCCGTGCAGGGCGGTCGCGAGCGCGAGGACCGGGAGGCCGGCCACCGGCAGCAGCGCGGTGGTGAGGGCCTGGCCGCGCACGGTCGGGTCGCCGACCGTGAACAGCGCGAGGAGCGCCGCGAGCCCGCCCGTGATGGACGCGGACAGCGAGAGCCCGGCCAGCTCGGACAGAGCCACCGCGAGGCCTATGCCGAGGACCGCCCGCAGCGAGACCCGCAGCCGGAACAGCCCCGGATCCGGAGCCATGAACATCTTCTTCACCGTCGGCGGCCCGCCCCCACTACGCATCGACACTTTCAAGACATGGGAAAGGCGCCGCGGGTCCGGTACGGCGTCCTTGCCGTCCGGCGCTGCGCAGCGCCATCAATACAGACAAGGTAAGCAACAGCCGGGAACTGGTTCAACAGGCTCGGTTTTGACTGAGCCATTGGTACAGTCTGAGGCGATCGCCGCAGACAGCAAGGAGGCCAACGGACTATGGCCGTGGACGAGCTTGACACCCGCATTCTGCGGCTGCTTCTGGAGCAGCCGCGCACCAGCGTGCGCGAGTACGCCCGCATGCTCGGGGTCGCCCGCGGCACGCTCCAGGCTCGCCTCGACAGGCTGGAGCGGGACGGGGTGATCACCGGTACGGGCCCGTCCCTGTCCCCCGCCGCGCTCGGCCACCCCGTCCTGGCCTTCGTGCACATCGAAGTCACGCAGGGCCATCTCGACGACGTGGGCGACGCGCTGGCCGCCGTGCCGGAGATCATCGAGGTGTTCTCGATCACGGGCGGCGGTGATCTGCTCACCCGGGTCGTGGCGCGCGACAACGGGCACCTGGAGGACGTGATCCAGACGCTGATCAGCCTGCCGGGTGTCGTTCGCACCCGCACGGAGGTGGCGCTGCGCGAGCGTGTCCCGCAGCGGCTGCTGCCGCTGGTGGAGTCGATCGGGCGCGCGGCCAAGGGCTGATCCGCACGCGTGCGGGGAGCCGGCCCCTTGGCATCCTGGACCCCATGAGCACTCTCGGCGGCACTTCGGTCATCTTCGATCTCGACGGAACGCTCGTGGACAGCGAACCGAACTACTTCGAAGCGGGGAGGCAGACGCTCACCGGGCAGGGCATCACCGACTTCACCTGGGCCGACCACGAGCGGTACGTCGGCATCAGCACCCAGGAGACGCTCGCGCTCTGGAGGGAGCGCTACGGCCTGTCCGCCCCGCTCGACACCCTGCTCGCCGAGAAGAACCGCCGCTATCTGGAGCTGGCCCGCGCCGCCACGCATGTGTACCCGGAGATGCGGAAGTTCGTGGAACTGCTGGCCGCCGAGGGCGTCCCGATGGCCGTCGCCTCGGGGTCCTCGCCGGAGGCCATCGAGGCGATCCTGGCGGGCTCGGGCCTCGCCTCCCACCTGACGACCGTCGTCTCGGCCGACGAGGTCGCACACGGCAAGCCCGCCCCCGACGTCTTCCTGGAGGCGGCGCGCCGTCTGGGTGCCGCCCCGGCGGACTGCGTGGTCATGGAGGACGCCGCGCCGGGCGCCGCCGCCGCGCACGCGGCCGGGATGCGCTGCATCGCGATCCCGTACGTCGCCGCACACGCCGACGACCCGGCCTTCGCGACGGCCGGGCTGCTGCTGCGCGGCGGCCAGGCCGAGTTCACGGCGCGGTCCGCGTACGACTGGCTCGCGGAGTCCGCTCCGGCATCCTGAACTTCCACAACTTCCAGGGAAGGAGGGGCACATGGGTTCTGCCGCCGTACTCGTCGCCCATCGCGGGGAGATCGCCGTACGGGTGCTGCGCGCCGCCTCCGAACTCGGGCTGCGCACGGTCGCGGTGTACACGGACGGCGACGACCAGCATGCCGGGCGGGCCGACGACGCCGTGCCGTTGCGGGACTACCTCGACGCGGACGCGGTGGTGGCGGCCGCGCGGAAGACCGGGTGCGCGTTCCTGCACCCCGGGTACGGGTTCCTGAGTGAGGACGCCGCCTTCGCGCGGCGCTGCGCGGTGGCCGGCATCACTTTCGTGGGCCCCTCCCCCGAAGTCCTGGACCTGTTCGGCGACAAGGCACACGCGCGTGCCCTCGCCGTTTCGCTGGGAGTGCCGGTCCTGCCCGGATCGGACGGCGCCACCACGCTCGAATGGGCGCGGGAATTCCTCACCGGCGGCCCCGTGATGATCAAGGCCGTCGGCGGGGGTGGCGGTCGCGGTATGCGCGTGGTGCGCTCCGTCGGGGATCTGGCGGAGGCATGGGAGCGGTGCCGCTCGGAGGCCCGGCACAGCTTCGGGCGCGACGAGTTGTACGTGGAACGGCTGCTGGAGGGCGCCCGGCACATCGAGGTGCAGATCGTCGGCGACGCCACCGGCGCCGTCACGCACCTCTGGGAGCGGGACTGCAGCGCCCAGCGCCGCCAGCAGAAGCTGATCGAGATCGCGCCCGCTCCCGAACTGGCCGCCGCCACAAGGGAGAAGCTTCATTCCGCCGCCCTGCGGATGGCTCACGCCACGCGCTGCACCGGGCTGGTCACCTTCGAATTCCTCGTGCGGGAACCACTCGTACGCGAACGACGTGACGACCAGGAACAGGACGACGCGTTCCACTTCATCGAGGCCAATCCCCGGCTCCAGGTGGAGCACACGGTCACCGAGGAGGTGACGGGCGTCGACCTGGTCGCCGTACAACTGCGGCTGGCCGCGGGCGAGACGCTGGAGGCGGTGGGACTCGCGGGGCCCCCGGCCGAGCCCCGTGGGTTCGCCGTCCAGGTCCGGGTCAACGCCGAGGTCACGTCCGCCGACGGCACGGTGCGGCCGTCGGCCGGGCGGCTCACGCGGTTCGACGTGCCCACGGGGCCGGGCGTGCGGGTCGACACGGCGGCGCGGGCCGGCGCCCCGGTGGACCTCCGCTACGACTCGTTGCTCGCCAAGGTGATCGCCCATGTGCCGCACGGCTTCGCCGCCGCGTGCGACCGGGCCCGGCGGGCACTCGGCGAGTTCGAGGTCGAGGGCGTGCGGACCGGAATTCCCTTGCTGCGGGCGGTTCTTGACCGCCCGGGGTTCTGGCGGCACACCGGATTCGTCGAGGAGCACCTGGCCGAGCTGCTGCCCGCGGAGGAGGACGCGGATCCGGTGGACCCGGGCGGGACGGTGCACGCGCCGATGAGCGGCACGGTCGTCTCCGTCGCCGTCGCTCCGGGTGAACCGGTGCGTGCCGGGGAGCAGTTGCTGGTCCTGGAGGCCATGAAGATGGAGCACGTCGTACGGGCTCCGGGCGCCGGTGTCGTACGCGCGCTGCACGCGCGTGTGGGCGAGACGGTCGGTGAAGGGCGTCCTCTGGTGGCACTGGACGAGCTGACCGGCGCGACCGCCGGGTCGGACGCGGACATGGCCCCGGACCTGGACGCGGTACGCCCCGATCTGGCCGAGGCGGTGCGCCGCCACGCCGTCGGCCTGGACGAGAACCGTCCCGAGGCCGTCGCGAAACGTCATGCGATCGGGCGTCGCACCGCCCGTGAGAACATCCAGGACCTCTGCGACGAGGGAACCTTCACCGAGTTCGGAGCCCTGGCGATCGCCGCCCAGCGGCAGCGGCGCTCGCTGGACGACCTGATCCGTTCGACGCCGGCCGACGGGCTGGTGACCGGGACCGGGCGCGTGGGCGGCGGGCCGTGCGTGGCGATGTCGTACGACTACACGGTGCTCGCGGGCACACAAGGGCTGCAGAACCACCGCAAGACCGACCGGATGCTGGCGCTCGCGGAGGAACGGCGGCTGCCGGTCGTTCTGTTCGCGGAGGGGGGCGGTGGCCGACCCGGGGACACGGACACCACCTCCGTGCCGGACTGGACGTGACGACCTTCCACCGGATGGGACGGCTGAGCGGCCGGGTACCGCTGGTCGGCATCGCCTCGGGACGGTGCTTCGCGGGCAACGCGGCGCTGCTCGGCTGCTGCGACGTCGTGATCGCGACGCCGGACGCCTCGATCGGCATGGGCGGTCCCGCGATGATCGAGGGCGGTGGCCTGGGCGTGTACCGCCCGGAGGAGGTCGGTCCGCTGTCGGTCCAAGTCCCCAACGGAGTGGTGGACTTGGCGGTGGCCGACGAAGCGGAGGCGGTACGGGTGGCACGCCGGTACCTGTCGTACTTCCAAGGCACACAGGACAGTTGGGAGGCACCGGACCAGCGGCTGCTCCGGCATGTCGTCCCTGAGAACCGCCGACGCGCGTACGACATGCACACGGCCGTCGAGGCACTGGCGGACACCGGCTCGGTACTGGAGCTCCGCGGGGCCTTCGGCATCGGGGTGTTGACGTGCCTCGTCCGTGTCGAAGGCCGCCCTCTTGGCCTCGTCGCGAGCAATCCGGCCCACCTGGGCGGCGCCGTCGACCGCGACGCGGCGGACAAGACGGCCCGCTTCCTGCAACTCTGCGACGCCTTCGGACTCCCGGTCGTCTCGCTCTGCGACACCCCGGGTTTCATGGTGGGCCCGGACGCCGAACGCACCGCCACGGTACGGCACTTCGCCCGCCTCTTCGTGACCGGCGCGAACCTCCGCGTCCCCCTCGTCAGCCTTGTCCTGCGCAAGGCGTACGGCCTCGGCGCCATGGCCATGATGGGCGGCTCCACCCGCGCTCCCCTGGCCACCGCCGCCTGGCCGAGCGGCGAGTTCGGCGGGATGGGTCTGGAGGGCGCGGTCCGCCTCGGCTACCGCAAGGAGCTGGCGGCGATCACCGATCCCGAGGAGCGCGAGCGCGCCTTCGAGGCGCGCGTGGCCGAACTGTACGAGCACGGGAAAGCGGTCAATGCGGCGGCGGCGCTGGAGATCGACGCGGTGATCGATCCTGCGGAGTCGCGGGCGTGGATCCTGGCGGCGCTGGACGGCGGCCCGTCGCTCCCTGCGGAGCGCAGGCGCTCGTTCATCGACACGTGGTGAGGCGCCTACCAGCGCGCCCCTCCCGATCACGGCCGCCGCTCAGGACACCCCTTCGCTCACGCCACTCGGAGAACGATCTTCCCGAGCCGGTGTCCCTCCTCAAGCGCCGTGTACGCCTGGGCGGTCTCGGCCAGCGGCACCACACGCTCGACCCGCGGTACCAGCTTGCCGTCGTCGACCAGCCGGGTCAGCTCGTCGAGGCCGGCCCGGTCGGGCTCGACGACGAAGAACACCCCGCCGTCCTTCGAGGGGTCCGGCGGAGACACGATGCTGACCAGCGCACCACCCGGGCGCAGCACCTGCCAGGAGCGGTCCTGGGTGTCGCCGCCGACGGTGTCGAGGACCAGGTCCATGTCCTTGACGTGCTCCTCGAAGCGTTCGGTGCGGTAGTCGATGACCTGCTCGGCACCCAGCTCGCGCACGAAGTCCGCGGCTCCGGCGGAGGCTGTCGCGGTGACGGAGGCGCCCAGTGCGGCCGCCAGCTGTACGGCGACGGAACCGACACCGCCCGCGCCGCCGTGCACCAGCACGCGGGAGCCGGGGCGCAGGCCACCGTGCCCGACCAGCCCCTGCCAGGCCGTCAGCCCGGCGAGCGGCAGGGCCGCCGTATGGTCGTGGTCGAGCCGCGCCGGCTTGGCGGCCAGCACGGCCGCGGGGACGGCGACGTACTCGGCGGCGGCTCCGTCCCTGGTGAACGGGATCAGCCCGTACACCTCGTCACCCACGTCCCAGTCGGTCACCCCTTGGCCCACCCGGGCGACGATCCCGGAGACCTCCTTGGAGGGGATGATCGGCGTGCGCAGGCTACCGCTGCCGTCGAAGCTGTCGGTCCAGGTCGCGTCCCACGCGAGCTCACCCAACGTGATCGACGCCGACCGCACGGCGACCAGCACCTCCCCCGCGCCCGCCTCGGGACGCGGTACGACCTCGTACGTCAGCTGCTCCGGCCCGCCGCGACGGTGACCGCGTACCGCGTGCATCGTGCTCATGCCGACCTCCAGAACTCCAGCTCCGAATCCCTACCTCCAGACTGCGGTGTGCGGGGTCATTGCGCATGAGTCATCCGACCGCGGTCGCCGCCAGCGTCACCCGGTCGTGGTGGATCGGCGTCCCCGCACCGGTCAGCGGAACGCCCGATCCGCCCCGCCGGGCCGCGACGATCTCCGCCGCGATCGACAGGGCGGTCTCCTCAGGTGTACGGGCGCCGAGGTCGAGGCCGATGGGTGACCGCAGGCGTGCCAGCTCCCGCTCCGTGACGCCGACTTCGCGCAGCCGGCGGTTGCGGTCCTCGTGGGTGCGGCGGGAGCCCATCGCGCCGACGAACGCGACGGGCAGGCGCAGGGCCGTCTCCAGGAGGGGAACGTCGAACTTGGCGTCATGGGTGAGGACGCACAGGACGGTGCGATGGTCGGTCCCGGTGCGCCGGAGGTAGCGGTGCGGCCAGTCGACCACGATGTCGTCGGCCTCGGGGAAGCGGACGCGCGTGGCGAAGACGGGACGGGCATCGCACACGGTCACGTGGTAGCCGAGGAACTTGCCCGCCCGTACCAGCGCCGCCGCGAAGTCCACGGCGCCGAAGACGATCATCCGGGGCGGCGGCACGCTCGACTCGACGAACAGCGTCACGCCGCCCGGGCAGCCCGATCCGTCCTCGGAGATCTCGACGGTGCCGGTGCGCCCCGCGTCCAGCATCGCGTGGGCCTCCGCGGCGGCGGTCCGGTCCAGCTCCGGGCGAGGGACGAGAGCCCCGTCGTACGAGGCGCCGAGGCCCCCTTCGTACGCCGTGTACGACCCGTCGGCGTGAACCAGGAGCGCCCTGCCCAGCAGTTCGGCCGGCCCGCGGGCCACCCGGGCGAGAGCCACCGTCTCCTCCCGGGCGGCAGCGGCCAGCCATGCCGCGAACACGGGTGCGTCCGCACGTACGAAGGTGGCCGCCCGTACCGGTGTGACCAGCACCTCGATCACCCCGCCGCACATCAGGCCCACCGCGAACGCGTCCTCGTCGCTGTAGCCGAAGCGTTCGAGGACCGTCGTGCCGTCCTGGAGCGCCTGGACGCACAGGTCGTACACCGCCCCTTCGACACAGCCGCCGGAGACCGAGCCGATGGCCGTGCCGTGACTGTCGACGGCGAGGGCGGCGCCGGGGCCTCGCGGCGCGCTGCCACCGACGCTCACGACGGTGGCGACGGCGAAGTCCCTGCCCTCCTCGACCCACCGGTTCAGCTCGTCGGCGATGTCAAGCACCCCGGGCTCCCTCAGTCCCCAGCAGGACGCGATCGGGCCGGATCGGCAGGTTCCGGTGGCGTACGCCGGTCGCGTGCCAGACGGCGTTGGCGATGGCCGCCGCGGCTCCCACCACCCCGATCTCGCCGATGCCCTTGATCCCGACCGGGTCGTCCGGGTCCGGGTCGTCCACCCAGTCCGCCTCGATGGCCGGTACGTCGGCGTGCGCGGCGAAGTGGTAGCCCGCGAGGTCGGCGCCGACGTGGCCGCCGGAGGCCTGGTCCCGGATCGCCTCCTCGTGCAGGGCCATGGACAGACCCCAGGTCATCCCGCCGATGAACTGGCCGCGCGCGGTGAGCGGGTTGACGATCCGGCCCGCGGCGAAGATCCCGAGCATGCGCCGTACGCGGACCTCGCCGGTGGTGGTGTCCACGGCGACCTCGGCGAACTGCGCCCCGAAGGTGTGCCGTTCCTTGTTCGTCAGCGCGCCGATGGCCTCGGCCGTGTTCGACCGTACGGTGATTCCCTCGGACGGAATGCCACCGCCCGGAACCAGCTTCTCGCGTAGTTCCCGGGCCGCCGCGATGATCGCCCAGGCCCAGGAACGGGTGCCCATCGAGCCGCCGGCGATGATCGCCGGACCGAAGTCGCTGTCCGCGATCCGCATCCGGATGCGCCCCGTCGCCACCTCCAGCGCGTCGGCGGCTACCTGGGTCAGCGCGGTGCGTGCGCCGGTCCCGACGTCGCTGGCGGTGATCCGTACCGTGAAGGTGCCGTCCGCCTCCGCCGTCACGGCCGCCGTGGACGGAGCGGAGAGCGTGGGGAACGCGGCCGCGGCCGTGCCGGTGCCGAGCAGCAGGCGCCCTTCGCGGCGGACGCCGGGACGCGGGTCACGGTCCGCCCAGCCGAACCTGCGGGCGCCCTCCTCGAAGCAGGCCAGGAGATTGCGGCTGCTGAACGGCAGTCCGGACAGCGGCCCCACGGCCGGTTCGTTGCGCACGCGCAGCGCGATCGGGTCGATGCCGCACTTCTCGGCGAGTTCATCGAGCGCCGACTCCAGCGCGAACGAGCCCGGCGCCTCGCCCGGGGCGCGCATCCAGGTCGGCGTCGGCACGTCGAGCCGTACGGCACGGTTGACGGTGTGGTGCGCGTCCGCGTCGTACACCGGACGTCCGTAATCGGCGCTGCGCTCGATGAATTCATACACGGTCGAGGTCAGGCACTCCGCCTGGTGGTCGAGCGCGCGCAGCCGCCCGTCGGCGTCGGCGCCGAGCCTGACGCGCTGCGCCGTGGGGCTTCGGTAGCCGACGAGCGAGAACATCTGACGGCGGGTCGTCACGACCCGGACCGGCCGGTGCAGAACCGTCGCCGCCATCACCGCGAGCACCAGGTGCGGGCGGGTCCCCTTGGATCCGAAGGCGCCGCCGATGTGTTCGGAGCGCACCCGCACCGAGCCCGGGTCGAGCGAGAACAGCTGCGCGAGCTCGTCCGCCACGAACCGGCTGCCCTGGTTGGAGTCCACCACTTCGAGCCGGCCGTCGTCCCAGCGCGCCGTCGCAGCGTGCGGCTCCATGGGGCTGTGGTGCTCTTCGGGTGTGGTGTACTCCGCGTCCACGACCACGGCGGACGCGGCGAGTTCGGCCTCCAGGTCGCCCTTTCCCTGCGCCGAGCCCTCAGGTGTGTACATCCCGGGGCGTCCGGCGAAGAACGCGACGTCGTGCGGCTCCTGGTCGTACTCGACCACCAGCGCCTCGGCCGCTTCCCTTGCCTGCTCGGGTGTCTCGGCGACGACCAGGGCCACGGGCCAGCCGACGTACGGCACCTGATCGTGCTGGAAGAGCTGAAGAACCGGGTCGGGCAGGCCGAACGGGTTCATGTAGTTCCCGTCGAGACGCGGGGCGTTCCCGTGGTGCAGAACGGTGAGGACGCCGGGCATCCCGAGGACCGGGGCGTCCTCCACCGCACGGACACGGCCGCGTGCCACGGTGGACAACACCATCCAGCCGTGCGCGAGTTCGGGGTCGGGGACTTCTCCGGCGTAGCGCGCCGCTCCGGTGACCTTGGCGAGGCCCTCCACGCGGGTGTGCGCGGTGCCGACGGCCCTCGTCACCGCCGTGGTTTCGGTGCTGGTCGTCATCGGGCGGCCTCCTCGGCGAGTTCGGTGAGCACGGCCACGACGAGGTTGCGCGTCAACGTCACCTTGTATCCGTTGTGGGGCAGGGGCTTCGCGGCCGCCAGTTCGGCGTCCGCGGCGGCCGCGAACGTCTCGGCGCTCGCCGGGCCGCCGGTCAGCACCCGCTCGGCCGCCCTGGCCCGCCACGGCCGGGACGCCACCGCCCCGAAGGCGAGGCGCACTTCGCGTACGACGTCGTCCTGGACGTCGAGGGCGGCGGCGATCGAGCCGATCGCGAACGCGTACGAGGCACGCTCGCGCACCTTCCGGTACCGCGAGTGGGCGGCCACCGGGGCCGGCGGCAGCGTGACGCCGGTGATCAGCGCGCCCGGCGGCAGGGCGGTCTCCCGGTGCGGGGTGTCGCCCACGGGGAGGTAGAGGTCGGCGAGCGGCAACTCGCCCGGCCCGTCGGCCGTTTCGTACGAGACCACGGCGTCGAAGGCGGTGAGCGCGACCGCCATGTCCGAGGGGTGCGTGGCCACGCAGTGCGCGGAGGCGCCGAGGATCGCGTGGTTGTGGTGCTCGCCCTCGATGGCGGGGCAACCGCTGCCGGGGGCACGCTTGTTGCACGGTTTCGCCAGGTCGGTGAAGTAACCGCAGCGGGTGCGCTGGAGCAGGTTCCCGCCGACCGTGGCCATGTTGCGCAGCTGCCCCGAGGCTCCGGCCAGGACGGCCTGCGTCAACGCCGGGTAGTGGCGCCGCACTTCGGGGTGGGCCGCCAGATCGCTGTTGGTGACGGTGGCACCGATGCGCAGGCCGCCGCCGGGAGTGAACTCGATCCGGTCCAGGGGCAGTTCGCGTACGTCGATGAGCCGGGTCGGCCGCTCCACGCCGGCCTTCATCAGGTCGACAAGGTTGGTGCCGCCGCCGAGGAAACGCGCGTCGGGATCGTCGCCGAGCAGGGCGACCGCACCCGAGACGTCGAGGACGCGCTCGTAGCCGAACTCCCTCATGCCGCCGCCTCCTTGGCGTCGTCGACCGGCGCCTGGGCCTCCGCCTGGGCCGCCCGCGCCACCGCCTGGACGATCGACACATACGCGCCGCAGCGGCACAGGTTGCCGCTCATCCGCTCGCGGATCTCCTCGGCGGTGAGCGAGGGAACGCCCGCTTCGGGCCGGACATCGGCGGTCACGGCGCTCGGCCAGCCCGCCGCGTGCTCCTCGATGACTCCGAGGGCCGAGCAGATCTGCCCCGGCGTGCAGTAACCGCACTGGTAGCCGTCGAGGTCGAGGAAGGCCTGCTGCACCGGATGCAGCCGCTCGCCGTCCGCCACGCCCTCGATGGTGGTGATCGCGCGCCCCTCGGCGGCGACCGCGAGTTGCAGACAGGACACCGCCCGGCGCCCGTCGAGCAGCACCGTACAGGCGCCGCATTGCCCCTGGTCACAGCCCTTCTTGGTACCGGTCAGATCGAGTTGCTCGCGCAGCGCGTCGAGCAGGGTGGTGCGGTGGTCGACGGGAAGCGTGTACTTCTCGCCGTTGATGTTCAGGGTGATGGCGCTGTACGTCGATGAGGGGGCTGGGGCCATGATCAGCCTTCTTTCGCGTTCGCGGTGCGCGTCGAAGTCGAATGGGAGATCCGTGTCGCATGGAAGATCGGTGTCGTATGGAAGAGCCCTGTCACATGGAAGAGCCACGACGGCTTGAAGATCCCAGTGCTCGAGAATGCCGGTCGGCGATCGGTTCCGGCCATGTGCACGGGGCTTGGCAGCCACTAGAGTGAGCTCTAAGCGGACAGCTGTCCGCTATCAATGAACCTAACGGACAGCTGTCCGCTTAGCAAGGGCGGCCCGGCCGCCGTTCCGGAAGGAGGACGAGTGGCCACCGAGAAGGACGCGCCGCTGCGCTCGGACGCGCAACGGAATCGCGAGCGCATCCTGGAAGTGGCGCTCGCGGAGCTGACGTGCTCGGCGGACGCCCCGCTGAGCGCGATCGCGAAGAAGGCGGGCGTCGGGCAGGGGACCTTCTACCGCAACTTCCCCAACCGCGAGGCACTCGTCCTGGAGGTCTACCGGTACGAGGTGCAGCAGGTCGCCGACACCGCGGCCCAGTTGCTGGAGACCCGTGCACCGGACCAGGCCCTGCGGGAGTGGATGGACCGCCTCGCCCAGTACGCCATGGCCAAGGCCGGCCTGGCCGACGCGTTGCGCACGGCCACCACCACCAGCACTCCGCGCGGCACCCTGACCAAGATGGGTCACGGCCCGGTGTCCTCGGCCGTCCATCTCCTGCTCAAGGCGAACGAGGAGGCGGGCACCATTCGCCCAGGGGTGACCCCCGACGACTTCGTCCTGGCCATCGCCGGACTCTGGCAGATCGACCCGCACAGTGACTGGCAACCGCGCGCCGCCCGGCTGCTGGACCTCGTGATGGACGGGCTCCGGGCGGGGGCGCCGGGACCGGTCGCACCCGCCGGAGACGACTGAGGGGTATCCGCACAGAGACGGCCGAGAGGCATCCGCCGGAAATGCGTCAGCGGCGGACCAGCCGGGCATGCGTGACGGCAGGCGAACCGACCAGTTCGGCGACCCGGTAGCCGTCGATCCCGTCCCCCAGATTGTCGAACAGGCGCTCACCCCTGCCGAGGAGTTCCGGAACGATGGCCAGGTGCAGCTCGTCGATCAGCCCGGCGCGCAGGTACTGCTGAATGGTGGCCGCTCCGCCACCGAGGCGGACGTCCTTGCCCGCCGCCGCCTCGTACGCCCGCCCGAGCACCGTCTCGATGGGCTCGTCGGTGAAGTGGAACGTGGTCCCGCCCTCCATGGCCAGCGAGGGCCGCAGGTGGTGCGTGTGCACGAACACGTGGTTGTGGTACGGCGGGTTGTCGCCCCACCACCCCTTCCACGACTCGTCCTGCCACGGTCCGCGCTGGGGTCCGAACATGTTCCGCCCCATGATGGTGGCGCCGATGTTCTCCTCGCCGCGTTCCACGTACTCGACGTCGATCCCCGTCTTGCCGTCGGCGGCGTCCCGCATCGCGGCGAACATCCACTCGTGAAACCCCTCGAAGCCCTCGCCCAGCGGGTGCTCCAGCCGCTGCCGCGGACCTGCGGCGAAGCCGTCCAGCGAGACCGTGAGGTTGTGTACACGCAGCTTGGGCATGGCCGTGCTCCTTGGGTTCGTCGTTTCCGGCTCTCACCCAGGCGTCGAACAGGACACACCCGGATCGACAGCTTCTCCCGGAAATCTACGACGACCGGGGGAGAGCACGGGCGTTTCCGCACCGCGCTCTCCCCCGGTTGCTCCACCCCTGTTCATCGGGCGGAGTCGGCACGATGGGGCGAGGTCGACAAGCCTGGGCTAGGCGCCGCTGGCGTCCAGCATGTCCTCGCGCTCGACGATCTTGACGCGCTCGCGGCCCTGCGGTTCGCCGAGGGCCTTCTCCGCGGCGTCCAGGCGGTGCCAGCCCTCCCACGTGGTGAAGCGGACGTCGCGCTCGCCGAGGAACGCGTCCACGGCCTCCGGGTCGGGCGACGTGGGCGCGTGCAGACGGCCGTTCGCGTGATCGTCCAGGAGGCTGGCGACCGTCTCGTTGGCGTCGCCCTTGGTGTGGCCGATCAGACCCACGGGGCCGCGCCGGATCCAGCCGGTGACGTACGTCGACTGAAGGTGCTCGCCGGTCTCCTCGATGACCCGGCCGGCCTGGTCCGGGACCGTGCCCGACTCCATGTCCCAGGGCAGCTTGGGCAGGCTGTCGGACAGGTAACCCACGGCGCGGTAGACCGCGGTGACGTCCCAGTCCTTGAACTCGCCGGTGCCCTTGACGTTGCCCGTGCCGTCCAGGGCCGTGCGCTCGGTGCGCAGGCCGACGACCTTGCCGTCCTCGCCGACGATCTCGGACGGCGACTCGAAGAAGTGCAGGAACAGCTTGTGCGGGCGGTCGCCGACATCGCGGATGGCCCAGTTCTCCAGGGTCTTGGCGACCATGTCGGCCTGCTTGTTGCCCCGGCGGGTCGCGATCGAGCCCTCGTCGTAGTCGATGTCCTCGGGGTCGACGATGACCTCGATGTTCGGGGAGTGGTCCAGCTCCCGCAGCTCCATCGGGCTGAACTTCGCCTGCGCCGGACCACGGCGGCCGAAGACATGGACCTCCAGGGCCTTGTTGGCCTTGAGACCGTCGTAGACGTTCGGCGGGATCTCGGTCGACAGCAGCTCGTCCGCGGTCTTGGCCAGGACGCGCGCCACGTCGAGCGCGACATTGCCGACGCCGAGGACGGCGACCTTCTCCGCCTCCAGCGGCCAGGTGCGCGGCACGTCCGGGTGCCCGTCGTACCAGGAGACGAAGTCCGCCGCGCCGTACGAGCCGTCGAGCTCGATGCCGGGTATGTCGAGCGCCCGGTCGGCCGTCGCCCCGGTGGAGAAGATCACCGCGTCGTAGAAGGCGCGCAGGTCGTCCAGGTTGATGTCGCGGGGGTAGTCGACATTGCCGAAGAGGCGGATCTGCGGCTTGTCGAGCACCTGGTGCAGGGCCGTGACGATGCCCTTGATCCGGGGGTGGTCGGGCGCGACGCCGTAACGGATCAGTCCGAAGGGGGCCGGCATCCGCTCGAAGAGGTCGATGGAGACGCCTGGCTCGACGGCCACTGCGGACTTCAGCAACGCGTCGGCGGCGTAGATCCCGGCGGGGCCGGCTCCGAAAATGGCTACCCGCAGGGGGCGAGGCATGATCAGGTTCCCTTCGAGCGATGATCAGGAGTACTCGCCGGGAAGCCTAAACTAAGGCAATCCTAAGTCAGTAGCCGGGCTGGATCTATGACCTCATAAGCCTGACTTATGAGGTTCTGACACACACCCCCACTCCTCACACACGGCCGGCGGCCGGTGTGTGACACACGTAACCACCGTTGATCATCTCGTGTGACGCGCACGTAATGGGCATTTCGTACGGTCGGGTGGACGCATCCAGTGACGAGAGGGATCGCCCGTGACCACGACCGCGACGCAGGTGCGCACGGTCTGCTCGTACTGCGGTGTCGGCTGCGGCATGGTGCTCGACATCGGTATGGGGCCCGATGGGCGGCGTACGGTCCTCAAGGCGTCCGGCGACAAGGCGCACCCCGCGAACTTCGGCCGGCTGTGCACCAAGGGCGCCACCACGGCGGAGATGCTGGCCGCCCCGGGACGGCTGACCACGGCGCTCGTACGGGAGCGGCGTGAGGAGGAGCCGGCGCCGGTCGGTGTGGACGCCGCGATCAGGGAGACGGCGCGGCGGCTGCGGGCGGTCGTCGACGAGCACGGTCCGGACGCGCTCGCGTTCTATGTGTCCGGGCAGATGAGCCTTGAGGCGCAGTACCTGGCGAACAAGCTGGCCAAGGGCTTCGTGCGCACCAACCAGATCGAGTCGAACTCACGGCTGTGCATGGCCAGCGCGGGCACCGGCTACAAACTCTCGCTCGGCGCGGACGGCCCGCCCGGCGCGTACCAGGATTTCGAACGCGCGGACGTCTTCTTCGTCATCGGCTCCAACATGGCCGACTGCCACCCCATCCTCTTCCTGCGGATGATGGAGCGGGTCAAGAAGGCCGGGGCCAAGCTGATCGTCGTCGACCCGCGGCGCAGCGCCACCGCCGACAAGGCCGATCTGTTCCTGCAGATCCGGCCCGGCACCGACCTGGCGCTCCTCAACGGCCTGCTGCGCCTGCTGTACGAGAACGGGCACACGGACGCGGAGTTCATCGCCGCGCACACCGAGGGCTGGGAGACGCTGCCGGAGTTCCTCGCCGACTACCCGCCGGACACGGTCAGCGAGATCACCGGCATCCCTGAGCAGGACATCCGCGAGGCGGCACGGCTCATCGGCGAGGCCGGGGAGTGGATGAGCTGCTGGACCATGGGCCTGAACCAGTCCACCCACGGCACGTGGAACACCAACGCCCTGGTCAACCTCCATCTGGCCACCGGCGCGATCTGCCGCCCGGGCAGCGGCCCGTTCTCCCTGACCGGTCAGCCCAACGCCATGGGCGGCCGCGAGATGGGCTACATGGGACCGGGTCTCCCCGGTCAGCGCTCGGTGCTGGTGGACGAGGAGCGGGCGTTCACCGAAGAGCTGTGGGGGCTGCCTCCGGGCTCGATCCGGGGGGACGGCGTCGGCCAGGGCACGGTGGAGATGTTCCAGCGGATGACCGACGGCCACATCAAGGCCTGCTGGATCATCTGCACCAACCCCGTCGCCTCGGTCGCCAACCGCAAGACCGTGATCGAAGGCCTGGAGGCGGCCGAATTCGTCGTCACCCAGGACGTGTTCGCGGACACCGAGACCAACGCGTACGCCGATGTGATCCTGCCCGGAGCGCTGTGGACCGAGACCGAGGGCGTGCTCATCAACAGCGAGCGCAACCTCACCCTCGCCCGGCCCGCGGTGGAGCCGCCCGGCGAAGCCATGGCGGACTGGCGGATCATCGCGGCCGTCGCGCGCGAGATGGGGTACGAGAAGGGCTTCTCCTACGACAGCGCGGAGGAGGTCTTCGAGGAGATCAAGCGCGCCTGGAACCCGAAGACCGGCTACGACCTGCGCGGCGTGTCCTACGAGCGGCTGCGCTCCACCTCCGTGCAGTGGCCCGCGGCGTCCGACGACGGGCCCGACCGCAACCCCATCAGGTACGTCGCCGAGGACGGCCGCCTGTCCTTTCCCACGCCGAGCGGCCGAGCCGTCTTCCACGCCCGCCCGCACCTTCCGGCGGCCGAGATGCCGGACGACGACTACCCGTTCGTCCTGAACACCGGGCGGGTGCAGCATCAGTGGCACACCCTCACGAAGACGGGCAAGGTCGCCAAGCTCAACAAGCTGAACCCGGGCCCGTTCGTGGAACTGCACCCGGACGACGCCCAGGCGCTGGACATCCGCGACGGTGACTCGGTGGAGGTCGCCTCCCGGCGCGGCCGGGCCGTGCTGCCCGCGGTGGTGACGGACCGGGTCCGGCCGGGAAACTGTTTCGCCCCGTTCCACTGGAACGACCTGTTCGGCGAGTATCTGAGCGTCAACGCCGTGACCAGCGATGCCGTCGACCCGCTCTCCTTCCAGCCCGAGTTCAAGGTGTGCGCGGTGTCGCTGGCGAAGGTGGCCACGCGGGCTGCCGTGCCGGCCAAGGTGCCCGCGCGGGCCGACGTGCCCGCGCCCGTCCCGGCCCTGGCCCGCACGACCGCGCCCGGCGCGGTGGTGCCGAGCGCGGCGGCCACCGCCTTCGGCCTGGACCCCGTCCCGCCGCCGCCCGTGCTGTGCGAGACCGAGCGCACCTATCTGGTCGGATTCCTCGCCGGTATCGACGCGGGCGCCCCCGGCGTGCCGGTGCTCCCGCCGACGGCGCCGTTCAGCCCCGGCCACGCGCTGTGGGTCAACGGCGTGCTGGCCGGCATGTACTCCCGCGCCGTGCCCGCCGAGGTCTCCGTGCCGCGCACGTCCGTCCCCGAGGGACGCGAGATCGTCGTCCTGTGGGCGTCGCAGACCGGCAACGCCGAGGAGTTCGCGGCGGCCACCGCCGAGCGGCTCGCCTCGGCCGGACACCGGGCCAGCCTCGTCGGCATGGACGACGCCGATCTCACCGCGCTGCCGCCCGCCGCCGGGCTGCTCCTGATCACCAGCACGTTCGGCGACGGAGACGCCCCCGACAACGGCTCCTCCTTCTGGGACTCCCTGGCCTCGCACGACACCCCGAGCCTTGCCGGCAGGCAGTACGCGGTCCTCGCCTTCGGCGACTCCTCCTACGCCGACTTCTGCGGGCACGGCCGCCGCCTGGACCAGCGCCTGGACGAGCTGGGCGCGGTACGTCTGGCGCCCCGCACGGACTGCGAACCGGACTACGAGCCCTCGGCGCGAGCCTGGCTGGACCAGGTCCTCACCGCGCTGACCCCCGCCCCCGTGGCGGCACCGGCACTCGCCCCCGCGCCCTCCCGGAGTGCACGGAAGCCCGCCCCGGTCACCGCACGCCTCACCGGCAACCGGCTGCTGAGCCGGCCGGGGGCGGGCAAAGAGGTACGGCGCTTCACCTTCGACACCGGCGACAGCGACGTACCGCTGGCGTACGAGGCCGGTGACGCACTCGGCATACGTCCCGTCAACCACCCCGAGCTGGTCGGCGAGTGGCTGGCCGTCACCGGCCTCGACCCGGCCGCCACCGTGGAGGTCGCGGGTGTCGGCGAGGTCGCTCTGCGCCAAGCCCTGGGCGAGCACCTGGACATCACCCGCATCACCCCCGACGTACTGCGCTTCATCAGCGAACGCGTCCATGACCCGCGCGAGTTGAAGAAACTGCTGCGTCCCGACAACAAGGACGAACTCGCGAAGTGGTGCTGGGGCCGGCAGACCGTCGACGTCCTCACCGAGCTTCCGGTGCGGGCCACCGCGCAGGAATGGACGGACGCGCTCAAGCGACTGCAACCGCGGCTGTACTCCATCTCGTCCAGCCCGCTCACCGATCCCCACCTGGTCTCGCTGACGGTGTCCGTCGTCCGCTGGGAGAACCTGCACGGCCGCCTGCGTCAGGGCGTGTGCTCCCCGTTCCTCGCGGACGCCGAACCGGACAGCCCGGTACCGGTCTTCGTCCAGCGGTCCCCCAGCTTCCGGCCGCCCACCGACCCCACCACGCCGATGGTGATGGTGGGCCCCGGCACCGGGGTCGCCCCCTTCATGGGCTTCCTCGACGAGCGACGCGCACTCGGCCACCACGGCCCCAACTGGCTGTTCTTCGGTGAACAGCACCGCGCCACCGACCACTACTACGAGGACGAACTCACCGCCCACCTCACCCACGGCACCCTCTCCCGCCTGGACACGGCCTTCTCCCGCGACCGGCGCACCAAGGTGTACGTCCAGGACCGCATGCGCGAGCACGGCCCCCAACTGTGGTCCTGGCTCCAGGACGGCGCCCACTTCTACGTCTGCGGTGACGCCTCCCGTATGGCCAAGGACGTCGACCGGGCGCTGCGCGACATCGCCGTCGTGCACGGCGGTCTGGGCGAGGACGGCGCCGCCGCGTTCGTCAAGCAGCTCGCGGCCGACAAACGCTACGTCCGCGATGTCTACTGAGGCAGCCAGTACGACGAAGGTCACAAATACATATCGGACACTTCGCGCTTCAACCTTCACGTGAGCCACACAAATTGGCTAGGTTGGCGACAGGCAACACGACTCCCTCCGGCGAACCTCGCCGGGTCGCGCGGCCTCCGCCGAATCCGGTGCGCCTCCGTGGCAGCCGGAGCCGGGGACCCAACCGAACTTGGGGTGAATCGGCCCAACTGCCCAGCAGGGCAAGGGCCGTAGGGCATACCTTCCGGAATCGTCCGCCCGAACCCGACAGCTAACTCGGTAGGCGGAACACGGAAGGAGCGCGTCTCCCATGGCGCCGGAACAAGCCACATCCCGCGCGGCGGACGGGCCTAGCCAAGAAGAGGTCCGGCAGCGGATCAGCGCCCTCTACGACCAGGCCGAGACCGCCACGGGGAACTACAACGCGACCCGCGCGACGTCCACGGGGACGCGGGGTCGCGTCAACCCGGCGGCCGACAACGGGCGCAGGCGCACCGATCCCGCCGTCGACGACGTGACCAGGCCGTGGTTCGACGTGGCGCGCACGCAGCTGGGTCCCACCGTGCCGGCCAGGCTCCCGGCCGACAGAACGCCGGCCCGCCCGGCGGAACGCCCGCAGAACGGACTCACCGACCGTGGGCGGCCGGCGGCCGGCCGACCCGTCCCGGAACTGACCGCCGGGCCTGTCGCGGAACTGACCGCTGGTCCCGCCGCCGGAAAGGCCGCCGGTCCTGTCGCGGAGTTGACCGCCAGGGCCGTCGCCGCGCTGCCGGCCGCACCGGAGACACGGCAGGAAGCCACCAAGGCCCTGCCCGCACCGGCCAACGAGCCCCGGCAGCCCTCGCTGAAGACCTCCAAGGAGCAGATTCAGCAGAAGCTCGCCAAGGCCCGCGACCTGCTCACCCAGCACATCGCCGCACAGCGGAGCACGCCCGTCGCCGCAATCGCCTCCCGGCCGGCCGAGGACGCGTGGCCCACCTCCGAGACGTGGGCCGACCGCCAGGCCGTACAGGAGTGGCAGACACAGCCATCGGCCGTCCTCGGCACAGACACCTCCATCGCCGCGGGCATGCTGCTCGACACGAACACGCCGTTCGGCGCGGACATCGCATCGGACTCGGAGTACGGCAGGAAGGCCGCGAGGGCAGTGGCCTTCGCCCGTGAACAGATCGGCAGACCGTGCGTCTGGGGCGCCACCGGACCGGGCTCGTACGACTGTTCCAGCCTGACCCAGGCCGCCTGGAAGACCGCCGGGGTCGCACTCCCGCGCACCGCGTACGAGCAGGCGGTCACCGGCACGGCGATCCCCTTCGCCAGTATCCGGCCCGGCGACCTGATCTTCTTCTACGGCGACGTCAGCCACGTCGGCCTCTACATCGGCGACGGCATGATGATCCACGCGCCGAGCCAGGGGGGCTACCTTCGCGAGGAGTCGATCTTCTTCGCCGGAGAGTCGGCGATCCACGGCGCGACACGGCCCGCCTGAAGCCCGGCAACGGGGTTGCGGGGTAGCGGGGTTCCACGGCCCTGGGGCCCGCTATCCGCCGAGGTCGAGGCGTGCGACATGGGCCACGTTCTCCCGGTCGTCGGCGTCCTCGCTGGCCCGGGCGGCGAACCAGGCGTCAAGGATCTCCTTGAGCAGCGGCTCGGACGTCAGCCGCAGGCTGAGCGCCAGCACATTGGCGTCGTTCCAGCGGCGGGCGCCGTCCGCCGTGTACGCGTCCGTGCACAGGGCCGCTCGTACCCCTGGCACCTTGTTCGCGGCGATCGACGCGCCCGTGCCGGTCCAGCAGCACACGATCGCCTGGTCCGACGTCCCGGCGGCGACCTCCCGGGCCGCCGCCTCCGAGCACGCCGCCCACCGCGCGTCGTCCCCGGGGCGCAGCGCCCCATGCGTCCGCACCTCGTGGCCACGGCTGCGCAGCTCCGCGACAAGGGAGCGGGCCACGGGTTCGTCCATGTCCGAGGAGACGGAGATCCGCATGTCTGGGAGACTACCCAGCGGTTGGGCTCGCGTCCTGCGGGTGTGCGACTGGGGCGCGTACGTCAGCGGGTGGTGAGCACCATCCGGAAGCGGGCGGTGCCGGAGAGCATCTTCTGATACGCCTCGTCGGCCTGGTCCAGCGGCACGGTCTCGACCGTCGGGCGGATGCCGTGCAGGGCGCTGAACGCCATGGTGTCCTGCACATCCTGCGCGGTGCCGGACGAATGGCCGCGGACGATCCTGCCCTTCATGAGCAGCTGGATCGGGTTGATCCCCAGCGGCTCGGGAGCCGCCCCGATGACCACCAGCTCACCACGGTGCGACAGCCCGTCCACGGTCGCCGTGATGGCATCGGAACTGCCGGCGGTGGCCAGCACGGCCTTGGCACCGCCGAGAGACTGCAGGGCGTCCCCGACGGGGACGTCTCCCGTACTGTCGATGTAGTGGTGAGCGCCGAGATTCTTGGCGAAGTCGGCCTTGCCGGCTCCCCGGGCGATCGCCACCGTCTCGAAGCCCATGGCGACCGCGTACTGCACCCCCAGGTGGCCGAGTCCGCCGATGCCGAGTACGGCGACCAGATCGCCCGGCTGGGCGGAGCTGCGCCGCAGCCCGTTGAACGTGGTCACACCCGCGCAGGCCAGGGGCCCCGCGTCGCTCGCCGTCAGCGCGTCGGGAATCCGGGCCAAGGCGTCGGCCGGCGCGATCACCGCCTCGGCGTAGCCCCCGTCATAGGCCCACCCCGGGACCTTGAGGTTCTCGCACATGACGAAGTCGCCCTGTCTGCAAGGCTCGCAGTAGCCGCAGCTGCCTCCGAACCAGCCCACCGCCACCCGGTCGCCCACCCGCCAGCCCCGGTCTTGGGTGCCCTCACCGAGCTCCTCGATGCTCCCGGCGATCTCGTGCCCGGGAACCAAGGGAAACCGGACACCCGGCAGGCCGGCATTCACGAAGAAGGCGTCGGTGTGGCAGATCCCGCAGGCCTCCACGGCGATCCGTACATGGCCGGGGCCCGGCCGCGGCACCTCACGTTCAGTGATCTCGAACGGCCCGCCGACGGCGGCCACCTGCGCAACTCGATACGTAGTCATGTGTCTCTCCGGAACAAGTGCGACGGCCCCTCGAACCAGCAGACCAGCTCCGGGCCGATCGCGCGCGCCGGATGTCCCCCGCCCGCTCGGTCAATGCAGGATGTTGACGGCCCGGGCGACCACCAGGACCACGATCACCAGCGAGACCGAGGACTGCAGCATCATCAGCATCTTGGCCCAGCGCGACAGCGGCATCACGTCGGTCGGGCTGAAGGCGGTGGAGTTGGTGAACGACAGGTACAGGTAGTCCAGGAACGCCGGCTCCCAGTCCGGCGGAGCGGTGTCCGGGCTCTGCATCTGCACGAAGAGGAAGTCGGGGAACTGGCGGTGGCCGCGGGCCCGCGCCATCGGTCCACCACGGTCCCACTCCCAGTACCAGAGGGCGAACACGATGACGTTCGTCAGCCAGATGCCGCCGCCGGTCAGCAGCAGCGGCCCTGCGTCCTTCCCCTCGGTGCCGTTCACCAGGCCGACTACCAATTGGTCCGCCGCCCAGCCGTTGGCCAGGCTGATCACGCAGATCAGGGCCAGGTCCAGCCACCGCAGCCACCGGGTCCGGGGCTCGGCCCGACGGGGGTTCGCGGCGATCAGGCCGGCCAGCAGCACCAGCTCCAGGACCGGCAGCGCCCAGTACGGCTGGAGCGTGAGCCGGTGCGGCAGCACCAGCTGGAGGGCGACCGCCACCAGGATCACGGTGGTCACCGCCCAGCGCGGCTCACCCCGCGTCGCCCGGCGCCAGGCGGGTGCCACCTCGCGCTCGCGGCTCTCCAGGAGCCGCTCGATCCTGGCGAGGCGGCTCTCGGCGTCGTCCATACCGTCGGTCATGGCGACGATTGTCCCGGGGTCACATGTTGATCATGTGGCCGGCCAGCCCGTGGATGGCCTCCTTGACCGCCTCGCCGAGCGTCGGGTGACCGTGCACGTTGCGCGCGACCTCGTGGACGGTCAGGTCCCACTGCTGGGCGAGGGTCAGCTCCGGGAGGAGCTCGGTGACCTCGGGGCCGATCAGGTGGGCACCGAGGAGCTCGCCGTACCGGGCGTCGCTGAGGATCTTGACGAAGCCCGCGGTGTCGCCCAGACCGTGCGACTTGCCGTTGGCGGTGAACGGGAACTTCGCCACCTTGACGTCGAAGCCCTTCTCGCGGGCCTGCGCCTCGGTCCAGCCGAAGCTGGCGATCTGCGGCTGGCAGTAGGTCGCCCGCGGGATCATGACGTAGTCGAGCTCCATGGTCTCCGCGTCGGCGATCGTCTCGGCCGCCACAATGCCCATCGACTCGGCCGCGTGGGCGAGCATCAGCTTCGCCGTCACGTCACCGATGGCGTAGATGTGCGGGACGCTCGTGCGGCAGCGCCCGTCGATGTCGATCGCCCCGCGGTCGGTGAGCTTGACGCCGGTGTTCTCCAGGCCGTAGCCCTGCACGCGCGGCTGGAAGCCGATCGCCTGGAGCACCTTGTCGGCCTGCAGCGTCTGCCGCTGGCCGCCCGTGGTCACCATGACCTTGACGGAGTCGCCCGAGTCGTTGATCGCCTCGACCCGGGTGGAGGTCAGCACATTGATGCCGAGCCGCTTGTAACGGCGGGCCAGCTCCGCGGAGACCTCCTCGTCCTCCAGTGGGACGATGCGGTCGAGGAACTCGACGAGCGTGACGTCGACGCCGTAGTTGTGCAGGACGTACGCGAACTCGACGCCGATGGCCCCCGCGCCCGCGATGATGATGCTCGCCGGGAGCGTGTCGGACAGGATCTGCTCCTCGTACGTCACCACGCGCCCGCTGAGCGAGGTGCCGGGCAGCAGCTTCGTGGTGGCACCGGCGGCGATGACGCAGTGGCCGAAGGTGACGGTTTCCGTGCCGCCGTCGGCGAGGGCGACCTGGAGGGTGCGGTCGTCGCTGAAGGTGCCGCGGCCGGTGTACTGGGTGATCTTGTTCTTCTTCATCAGGTAGTGGACGCCCTTGACGCGCCCGTCCGCCACCTTGCGACTGCGGGTGAAAGCCGCGCCGTAGTCGAAGCTCACCTCGCCGTTCACCTGGATGCCGAAGGTCTTGGCCTCCTGGGTGAAGATATGGGCCAGCTCCGCGTTGCGCAGCAGCGCCTTCGACGGGATGCACCCCACGTTGAGGCACACCCCGCCCCAGTACTTCTCCTCGACGATCGCCGTGCTGAGGCCGAGCTGGGCCGCCCTGATCGCCGCGACATATCCACCCGGGCCGGCGCCCAGGACCACCACGTCAAAGTGTGCGCTCATGACGGTCAGCGTAGTCCTCCAGCTGTAAACGGCGATCTTGCCGGCCGGTCGCCGTGAGACCGGCCGGGGCAGCCGGGCGAGGCCCTCCCCTCGCCAGCGAACCCGCCCGATTGCGCATGATTATGGGACAATCCACCGTGTGCAACGAGAGGTAACTTTCGTGACCAGCAGTGACCATGGGACCGATGACGAGACCCTGCGGCTCGACCGCGCGGGTCAGGCCGAGGCGTTCGACGCCATCGGCGACCGCTACCACGAGGCCTTCCCCCACAAGGAGGGCCAGATTTCCGCGGGCGAATGGCTGATCGCATCCCTCCCGGCGGGATCCCGCGTGCTGGACCTCGGCTGCGGCACCGGAGTGCCGACCGCACGCCAGTTGACGGACGCGGACTTCGAGGTGGTGGGCGTCGATCTGTCCGGTGGGATGGTGAAACTCGCCCGGGAGTACGTCCCGGATGCGACGTTCCACCAGCTGGACCTCGCCGACCTGCGGCCGGGCGGCCCTCACGACCTGGGCCGCTTCGACGCCGTCGCGGCCTTCTTCTCGCTGCTGATGCTGCCGCGCAGGGAGATTCCCCTCGCACTGCGCACGATCCACCACCTGTTGGTTCCCGGCGGCCTGTTCGTCCTCTCGATGGTGGAAGCCGACGTGGACGACTTCGAGATCCCGTTCCTCGGACGCACGATCCGGGTCTCCGGCTACCTGCTGGAGGACCTCCGCCCTGTCCTCGAGACCGGAGGCTTCGAGATCGTCAAGGAGACCTCCTACACCTACGCCCCCGCGGTCGCCGACGTCCCGCCCGAGGAACAGCTCTTCCTCTGCTGCAGGCGGCGTGACTGAGAACGCGCGAGCCGGCACGGGCCGACCTGTGACACAACTGGATGGAACGAAAGGCGTGACGGAGCACCACGGGCACCCCTCCCCCAGCCGCCGTGGACGACAGGACGCGGTGACAGGCAGCACCGGGCCGCAGACCGACCGGCTTCGGTATCTCGACGTGGCGACTCGGCGGATCGCCCGCGGGATGGACCTGGACGAGACGCTCCGGGAACTGCGCCGGGCAGCCGTTCCCGCGTTCGCGGACGCGATCATCATCCATCTGCAGGATCCGTTGCCCGTCGGGGACGAGAAGTCGGCCGCGCCCGTCGCCCTGTATCTGCACAGCATCGACAGCGCGCCGGAGCTCGCGGACACCGAACGGACGCGGACACCCGGGCTGAAGTCCCTTCCCCTGCGCTCGGATGTGACCGAGCGCGTGCATCCGGTCACGGGCGGCCGACTCGCGAGGCTGCTCCTGGCCGGGCGTCCGGCGTTCGGCGACACACCGGGGGTCGCGCCCGCGGTCGCCGAGCTGCTCGGGCCCGTGGCGAAGGCGCCGGGGACGCTGCCGCCGGGCCGCAGCCAGATCATCGCCCCGCTGCACGGCCGCCACCACGTCGTAGGCACCGTCGTGCTGCTGCGCCGGCCCGACCGGCTCGCCTTCACCGGTGACGACCTGCTCGTCGCCTCACAGCTCGCGACACACACCGCCATCGGCGTCCAGAAGGCGGTGATGTACGGACACGAGGCCTCCGTGGCGGACACCTTGCAGCACACCATGCTCCCGTCGTCACTGCCCGAGCCCACCGGCGTCCGGCTGGCCAGCCGGTATCTGCCCGCCTCGAAGACCGCCCAGGTCGGCGGCGACTGGTACGACGCGATCCCCCTGTCCGGCAACCGCGTGGCGCTGATCGTGGGTGATGTCATGGGTCATTCCATGACCTCGGCCGCGATCATGGGCCAGCTGCGCACGATCGTGCAGACCCTCGCCGGGCTCGACCTGCCTCCGGACGAGGTGATGCACCACCTCGACGAGCAGGCCCTGCGCCTGGGCAGCGACCACATCGCGACCTGCCTCTACGCGATCTACGACCCGATCTCGCACCGGCTGCTCATGGCGAGCGCCGGCCATCCGCCCGCGGTCCTCCTGCACCCGGACGGCCACGCGGAGGTACTGCGCATCCCACCGGGCGCACCGATCGGCGTCGGCGGCGTCGCCTTCGAGTCCGTGGAGATGGCCGCGCCCACCGGAGCGACCCTGCTGCTGTACACCGACGGCCTCGTCGAGTCCCGCGACACGGACGTGGGAACAGGCATCGAGGCCCTGCGCACCCATCTCCAAGCCACCCTGCGCGGGCACGCCGCCCCCTCACTGGAGCTCCTGTGCGACCAGCTTCTGGGGACCATGGCCCCGGGCGCCCGGGACGACGACATCGCGCTGCTCACCGCCCGGTTCGACGGCTTCCCTCCGGACAGCGTCGGATACTGGTACCTCGACCCCCACCCGCTGACCGCGGGACAGGCACGCCGCCTGACCCGCAGGGCACTGCGCCGCTGGGGCCTGGAATCCTTGCTCGACTCGACGGAACTCATGGTCAGCGAGGTCGTGACGAACGCCGTACGGTACGCCTCACGCCCCATCGCCTTGCGCCTGCTCCGCACCGACGTACTCCGCTGCGAGGTGACCGACGACTCGCCCCAGGTGCCCCGGATGCGGCGGGCCGCGCCAGGCGACGAAGGCGGCCGCGGCCTGTTCCTCGTCGATCAACTCGCCCAGCGCTGGGGGGCGACGAGGCTGAGCACGGGCAAGGTCGTCTGGTTCGAGCAGCAGATCCCGAGGAATGGGAACACCTGAAGGAAACCTGGGCGGTCCTACACGTCTTGAGGTTCATCCCGGGAAGCTCAGCCGCGCGTGAGCCGGCCCGTGCAGCGCAGGGGAAGCCGGGCGGTCACCCGAGTCTCGTCCTGTTCGGTGTGGGAGATGAGCTCCCCTTCGAGTGTGGTGACGCGATCGGCCAGGTCGGTGAGGTCCGGCAGCCGGCCTTTCACCGTGATGCAGGCGGTCAGTTGTCCGTCGGCCGGCGCACGGACACCGCGGGACTACAGGCGCAACTGGCCCGGGCCTTGGGCGATCCCGGCCTGACGCTGGGTTACTGGGTGCCGGGGCAGCACGCGTACGTCGACGAGACCGGCCGTCGGCTCGATGTCGACGGGCGCGCCGCAGGGCGGGTGACAACGGCTGTCGAGAACGACGGGGAGCCCGTCGCCGTACTCATCCACGATCCCTCGGTACTGGACGACCGAAGCTGGTCGACGGGGCCACCGCGGCGCTGCGCCTGGCCGTCACCAACGCGCGGATGAGGGCGGAAGTCCGCGCCCGCACGGCCGGGCTCGCCGCGTCACGCCGCCGCATCGTGGAGGCGGCCGACGCCCAGCGGCGGGCGCTGGAGGCGGAGCTGGCCACGGGTGCGCAACGCCACCTCGCCCAGGCGGGGCTCCACCTCGCCGCCCTCGAGGCCGAGGCGGGTGACGAACTGCGCGCTGTGCTTCCGGAGGTGCGGGCCGAGGTCGCCACCGCCCTGCGCGAACTCGCCCAGTTCGCGCAGGGGATCAGGCCGCAGAGCCTTACCGCCGGTGGGCTCGGCGCCGCACTGCCGCTGCTCGCCGGCCGGGCCGGGCTGCCGGTCTCGGTGGCGGTCGGGGTCGGCAGACTGCCGCCTCCGATCGAGGCGGCCGCCTACTTCGTGTGCGCCGAGGCACTGACGAACGTCGCCAAGCACGCGGCCGCCACGTCGGCGAGCGTGGAGGTCGTCGCCGAGGCGGGCGACGTCGTGGTGCGCGTGACCGACGACGGCCGCGGCGGTGCCGACGCCGAGTGCTCGGGACTGCGCGGGATCGCCGACCGGGTCGAGGCTTTGGGCGGCAGCATCACTGTCGGCGGTGGCGCCGCGGGCGGGACACTGCTCATGGCCAGGATCCCGGCCGAGGGAACGGGGTCGGACGGAGATCGTGAACGGGGGGCATCCGATGAAGATCGTGATCGCGGACGACTCGATGCTGATCCGCGACGGTTTGGCGCGGCTGCTCGCGGAGGCCGGCTGCGAGGTGGTGGCGACCTGACAACACCGCCACACTGATGCACAAGCTCGGCTCAGCCGCGCCCGACGCGGTGATCGTGGACATCAGGATGCCGCCGACGTACACGGACGAGGGCCTCGTCGCGGCCCACAAGCTGCGATCCATGCATCCGTCCATCGGCGTGCTCGTCCTGTCGCAGTACCTCGAGGCGCACTGCGCGATGCGTCTGATCAGCGACGCGCCCGAACACCTCGGGTACCTCCTCAAGGAGCGCGTGTCGGACGTCGCCCTGCTCGTCGACGCATTGCGCCGCGTCGTCGAGGGCGAGTGCGTCATCGACCCCACGATCGTGAGCACGCTGATGCGGCGGCCGCGCGATCCCGGCCCCCTCGCGGGCGTCACCACAAGGGAACTCGAGGTGTTGGCGCTCATGGCCGAGGGGCGTTCGAACGCAGCCATCGCCGGAAAGCTGTCGATGAGTCCCAAGACGCTGGAGGCCCATGTCCGGCAGATCCTGCAGAAGCTGAACCTGCATCAGTCGCCGGACGACCACCGGCGCGTACTGTCCTGAAGTACCTCCATGCCACGCACTGAGATCAGGCGAGCGCCGGTGTGGAAGCGGGCAGGTAGGGGGTGATGTTGCGCCAGGCGCGCTCGATGTACTCCTCCTTCTCGCCGACCGGGGCGACATAGTGCAGCGCGCTTTCGGCAGCGTCGTGGCCCTCCAGGCGGGCGATGATCCAGGCGGCGAGGTAGTGCGAGGCCAGGCAGCCGCCGGCGGTGGCGATGGTGTCCTTGGCATAGAAGGGCTGGTTGAGTACCTCGACGCCGGCGGCGACGACCCAGGGCTTGGTGATCAGGTCGGTGCAGGCGGGGATGCCGCCCAGCAGGCCGAGCTTGGCCAGCACGAGCGCGCCGGAGCACTGGGCCGCGATCAGCTGGCGTGAGGGGTCCAGGCGGCGCAGGACGTTCATGATCGCCGGGTCTTCGACGACCTCACGGGTGGCGATGCCACTGCCGACGATGACGGCGTCGGCGGCGCAAGCCTCCTCAAGGGTGGACATCTGCTCGATGACCACCCCGTTCATCGACGTCACCTTGGGGCTGGGGGTGGCGATGGTGACGCGCCAGTCGTCGCTCTTGATGCGGTTGAGCACACCGAGCGCGATCAGGGAGTCGAGCTCGTTGTAGCCCTCGAAGGTGAGGATGGCGATGTGCGGCACGGCGGCTGTCCTTCCGGCTGGGTGGGTCGGTGGTCGGTGGGTTTCGACGGTAAGAACCCCGACCAGGACAGTCAAAGAATTGTCATGGATACAATCCGGTGCATGGCAGCCCCTCGGTACAAAACGCTGGTCGACGCGCTCGCCTCCGACATCCGCAGCGGGCGGCTCGCCGCGGGCGTGCGGCTTCCGACCCACCGCGGGCTCGCCGCCCGTGAGGGCATCGCCGTGGTGACCGCGACCCGGGTGTACGCCGAGCTGGAAACCATGGGCCTGGTGAGCCGGGAACAGGGCCGCGGCACGTTCGTGCGCGACATCGCGGTTCCCGCCGGTCACGGCATCGATCAGCAGGTCGTCGCCACCGACGCGGTCGACCTCAATTTCAACTACCCGTCACTGCCCGGACAAGCAGATCTCCTCCGGCAGGCCCTGCGCGAGGTGGCAACCTCCGGTGACCTCGACACACTGCTGCACTACCAACCCCACCGAGGCCGCCCCCAGGACAGAACCTCGATCGCACGACACCTCAGACGCCGGGGCATCACCACCGACGCGGACCGGATCCTCATCGCCAACGGCGCGCAGCACGGCCTGGCCATCACCGTCATGGCCGCGCTCAACGCCGGCGACGTCGTCGCGGTCGACGCACTCACCTACCCGGGCTTCAAGGTGCTCGCGCACGCCTTCCACCTCGACCTGGCACCCATCCCCGCAACTCCCAACGGGCCGGATCTCGACGCCCTGGAGAAGCTGTGCGCGACCCGCCCGGTGCGCGCGATCTACACCATGCCCACCCTGCACAACCCGCTGGGCTGGGTCATGCCGGCAACCGACCGAACCCGCCTGATCAAGATCGCCCGCCAGCACGGCCCGCTCATCATCGAGGACGCCTCCTACGCCTACCTGGTCGAGGACCCTCCACCGCCGCTGGCCGCAACCGCGCCGGACATCACCGTCTACGTCTCGGGACTGTCCAAGAGCATCGCCACCGGCCTCCGGGTCGGCTTCGTCGTCGCCCCGCCCTCCACGGTGCCCTCGCTCGAACGCGCGATCCGGGCGACCACCTGGAACACCCCCGCCCTCACCACCGCCATCGCCTGCCGCTGGCTCGACGACGGCACGGTGGACGACCTGGAAGCGCAGAAACGAGAGGACGCCAAGGCCCGCCAGGCAATCGCTGGACAGGAGCTGGCGGGCCTGCCCCTCATCGGCCACCCCTCGTCCTACTTCACCTGGCTGCCGCTACCCGACGACGCACGCGCCGACCGCCTGACCGCCACCCTCGCCCGCCAGCACATCTCGGTAAGCACAGCCGAGCCGTTCACCACGTCAACGCACACACCCCAGGCAATCCGCCTCGCCCTGGGCTCGACCGACCTGGACAGCCTCCGCTCGACGCTGCGCACAGTGCGACAAGTCGCTGTCCAGGACGCCTTCGTCTAAAGCAGGTGGGGCGCGTGGGACTCGAACCCACGGTCGACGGATTACCGAGTCCCTTGAGGATCGAGGGGCAGGATGGCGCACACCGAACCGTCAGCTGGGAAGTGGCTGCTCGGCCCAGATGGTCTTGCCCCGTTCGCTGTATCGAGTCCCCCAGTTCTGCGTGAGCTGGCTGATGAGGTAGAGACCGCGTCCGCCCTCGTCCGTGTCCTGGGCCCGCCTCACGTGGGGGGAGGTGCTGCTGCCGTCCGACACCTCGCAGATCAGGTTGTGGTCCCAAATGAGGCGGAGCGTGATCGGCTCGCCGCCGTGGCGAATCGCGTTCGTCACGAGCTCACTGACGATCAGCTCGGTGGTGATGGACTCCTCCTCCAGCCCCCACAACGCCATCTGCTGTGCCGTCAGGTCCCTCGCCTGGCCGACCATCTTGTCCTGCGCCTCGATCTCCCAGGTGACATGACGGTCCGGAGCCAGGCCGCTCATCCGGGCCACCAGGACGGCCACGTCGTCGTGACGGCCCGGCAGAAGCAGTTCACGGATCAACGTGTCGCACACCTCCTGCGGTGTGGCCGACGCAGGAGTGCGGAAGAGGGTGTCGCGCATGCGGCGCAGCCCGGTGTCGAGATCCTGTTCACGAGATTCCAGTAGTCCGTCGGTGTAGAGGACGAGGAGGTCCCCGTCGCCCAGGGTGATCTCACGCTCTTCGAATACGACACCGCCCAGGCCCAATGGCGGGCCGCCGGGCAGGTCGACGAAGTCGACACCGCCGTCCGCCGACACCACCGCTGGTGGCGGATGACCAGCGCGTGCCAGGTGGCAGTGGCGCGACACCGGGTCGTACACCGCGTACAGGCAGGTCGCTCCCGTTACCAGGGACCCTTCGTCGCCGCGCTCGTCGAGGAAGCGGTTCATCTGGTCATCCAGATGGATGAGGAGCTCGTCGGGGGACAGATCGAGATCCGCGAGAGTGCGTACGGCGCTGCGCAGGCGGCCCATGGTCACGGCGGACTGCAGATCGTGTCCGACCACGTCGCCGACCACGAGCGCCACCCGTGCGCCGGACAGGGGGATCACGTCGAACCAGTCGCCGCCCAGCCCTGCATGTTCGCTCGCCGGCAGATAGCGGGACGCCGTCCGCGCCGCCGACGGCGACGGCAGCCGCTGGGGAAGCAGACTGCGCCGAAGGGTCCGTGCCGTCGTCCGCTCACGGTGGTACCGGCTGGCATTGTCGACACATACCGCCGCGCGGGTCACGATCTGCTCGGCCAGCAGCACGTCGTCGGGCTCGAACCGGCGGGGACTACGGGAGCGCATGAAGACGGCGGTGCCGAGCGCGACGTCCCGGGCAAGCATGGGGACGAGAAGCCATGAATGGACTTCCGGCCCGCCGTCCGGCGACCGCCGTGGGAGGACTACGGCGGGACAGGTGCGCAGCTGCTCGTCCGCAAGCAGGATGGACTCGCCTTTCGCGAGGGTGTCGAGGAACGGCGAGCCGGGCGCCGTCGCCCGCGCGTCATAGTCGCCCACCATCGTCCCGGCCCCGCCCGGACCCAAGTCTTCGGCTGCTCCGCTGTATGCGGCCCGGCGGAGCAGCGGGGGACGCTGCCGCCGGCCGCCAGTCGGCTCCCCACCGGGGAAGACGGAGTCCAGTAGGTCGACGTAGCAGATGTCGGCAAAGTGGGGCACCGCGACCTCGGCCAGTTCCCGAGCCGTGCGCCAGAGGTCCAGGGTGGTGCCGATCCGGGTGGCGGCCTCGTTCGCCAGCACCAGCCGTTCCCGCGACCGGACCCGCTGGGTCACGTCGGAGACCACATGGGCCAGCGCGATCACCGTCCCGGACGTGTTCCTGAGGGGCAGGATGGACTCCGACCACACGTACTCGCTCGGCGAACTGGGTAGGGGGTGGCCGACGACCTCGGTGCCGATGAGGGCCTCGCCGGTCTCCAGCACGCGCCGCTGCCGCGCCTCCAGGGCATCGATGTCCAGCAGGCCGGGCGGGGCCATCTCGCGCATCGTGTGCCCGGAGTACTTGGTCCCCCGGAACACTCCGGCGCGTCGCTCTGTGACGTTCTGACCGACGAACCGAAGGTCCCTGTCGAAGAGATCGATATGGAACGGGGAGTCGGTGAACAGTCCCTTCAGCAGGGCACGCCCGAACTCGTATGTGCGGAACACCTCCGCACCGACCGCCTGGACGAGCCACTGACGTTCACCATTCACGGAGGTGAGGGAGCGCACCCAGACCTCGGCTTCCAGCGGCTCCCCGCTGCGCCGCCGCAACACCAGGGACCTCCGACGAACGCCCTCGTCCCACCGCTGGAGCATGTCCGCTGCGTCAGCGGAGTCGTGGAGGAGCTCGTCCGCACGATGGCCGAGGATCTCCCGCGCCGTGTAACCGAGCATCTGCCGGGCTCCTGGCCCCCAGGCTGTCACTCGGGCGCAGGCGTCCAGCAGGGCCTCCGCCTCGCCCCCGGGCTCCGGGGACTCACCGACACCGCGAAAGGTGATGTCGCGCATTCTCCACCTCGAGCACATCCGTGCTTGGCTAGGGCCGTGCGCTTTTTATGGTAATTGTCCAATAGGTGATACCGGCGGGCATGGCGACTACCCTGAGTGCCCAATAATGTCGGACGGTTACGGTCCCGCCCCAAGGAAGTCACCCAAAGAGCAGGAATGAGATCAGGAGCCGGCAAGAAAGGTAAAACGAACCTTTCGCTCCGGATTATCCCTGTTCGTGTCCACCAGGCACACCGACTGCCACGTCCCCAACTCCAGCCGCCCGCCCACTACCGGCAACGTCGCGTGCGGCGGCACGACCGCCGGCAGTACGTGGTCGCGGCCGTGGCCGGGGCTGCCGTGGCGGTGTTGCCAGCGGTCGTCCGCGGGGAGCAGGGAGTGGAGGGCGGCGAGGAGGTCGTCGTCGCTGCCGGCGCCGGTTTCGATGATCGCGATTCCGGCGGTCGCGTGCGGGACGAAGACGTTCAGGAGACCGTCGCGGCCGGCCGCCGCCTCCCGGAGGAAGGCCTCACAGTCACGGGTGAGATCGACGACCGTCTCCGACGAACCGGTGGCGACGTTCAGGACACGGGTGGTGAAGGCATCGGACATGCCCCAATCCTCGCCCATACGTGGGGTTCCACGCCCGATCGACGGCCCGCACATCGGGATCCGCACCCCGACCGCCCCGCCCGTACGGTGATACGTGAGGTCCAGTCCGCGAGACACCATTGACCGTACACGCACCAGCTGGCTAGCTTCTGCCGCATGTTGCGTTCAGCCATGCTCACCACGCGCGGTCACATCGACCTGCTGCGGGTGGCCTCCGCCGCGTGTCGCCGCGGCTGCTGACGCCCTTTCACCCCCGCTTTCCCCCTTTTTCTCCTCGCCTTCGCTCCGCCCACCCGCGCGTCCGATCTCACGTGATCCCACGCTGAGTTCATGACGCGGCGGCGCCATGGCGCACCCCTCTCCGGTCGCTCTCCTTCCCGTGGAGCACTCATGAGCATCAGCCATGCCCCGCCCGGCCCATCAGAGCCCGATATTTCGTATATATCCAAGGACGGCGAGCCCTCGCAGGCGTCGCCCGACCTCGAACCCATCGTTCCCGCCTCCACGCGCCGCACCCGGGTCCCCCGCTGGCTGCGCCGGACCTCCGGCCCCGTCCTGCTGCTCGCCCTGTGGCAACTCCTCAGCGCTACGGGCGTGTTGGCCTCCGATGTCCTCGCCTCGCCGGGCACCATCGCGAGGGTCGGCAGTGATCTGATCGCGGACGGGTCGCTGCCGAACGCGATGGGCGTCTCGTTGCAGCGCGTCGCGGTCGGCCTGCTTCTCGGCACCGTCGTCGGTACCGGACTCGCCCTGATATCAGGGCTGTTCCGCATCGGTGAGGACCTCGTGGACGCGAGCGTCCAGATGCTGCGGACCGTGCCGTTCGTCGGGCTGATCCCGCTGTTCATCATCTGGTTCGGCATCGGCGAGGCCCCGAAAATCGCGATCATCACGCTCGGCGTGTCCTTCCCGCTCTATCTGAATGTGTACGCCGGTATCCGCGGCGTCGATTCCCAGCTGATCGAGGCCGGGGAGTCGCTGGGACTCTCGCGCTGGGGGCTCGTCCGGCATGTCGTGCTGCCGGGCGCGCTGCCCGGGGCGATGACCGGGCTGCGCTACTCCCTCGGCATCGCCTGGCTCGCGCTCGTCTTCGCCGAGCAGATCAACGCGGACGCCGGGATCGGCTTCCTCATGGTCCAGGCGCGGGACTTCCTGCGGACCGACGTGATCGTGGTCTGCCTGATCGTCTACGCCTTCCTCGGCCTGCTCGCCGACTTCATCGTCCGCACCCTCGAAAGGCTGCTGCTGCAATGGCGACCGACGTTCACGGGCCGGTGACCACCACCCGGAAGGCCCCCGCCACGGCCGTACATGTCGCGGGACTGACCCGCTCCTTCGACGGCCGCGCCGTCATCGACAACCTCCAACTCGATGTCAGGCCGGGCGAGTTCGTGGCCCTGCTCGGCCGCAGCGGCTGCGGCAAGTCCACGCTCCTGCGGATCCTCGCCGGGCTGGACCGTGACATCGAGGGCACCGTCCTCGTCCCGCGGCGCAAGGCCGTCGCGTTCCAGGCACCCCGGCTGATGCCGTGGAAGAAGGTGTGGCGCAACGTCCTGCTCGGTCTGCCCGGCAAGCCAGGACGTGCCGTCGCCGAACAGGGGTTGGCCGAGGTCGGTCTCAGTCACCGCTCGGACGCCTGGCCCAAGACGCTCTCCGGCGGTGAGGCCCAACGTGCCTCGCTGGCCCGCGCGTTGGTCCGCGAGCCCGATCTGCTGCTGCTCGACGAGCCGTTCGGCGCGCTGGACGCGCTGACCCGGATCAAGGCACAGCGACTCGTCGGCGAACTCTGGCAACGCCGGGGCTGCGCCGTCCTGTTGGTCACCCACGACGTCGAGGAGGCGGTACTGCTCGCCGACCGCGTCCTCGTGATGGACGACGGCGTCATCGCGTACGAGACGGAGGTCGAGCTGGACCGCCCGCGTGACATCGCCGACCCCCGGTTCGCCGCACTGCGCGCCGCGCTGCTGGAACGGCTCGGCGTCGACACCGCCGCCGAGGCCCCCTGAACTCCCCCTCCCAAAGCCTCAGTTCAACCCTGGCCGGACAAATCCCCGAGTTCGACCCCGCTGCATCACACCCTCGGTTCAACCCAACGAACGGAACCACCATGCGACGACGCCTCGCCCCCGCCGCCCTGCTCCTTCCCCTGGCCCTGCTGCTCGCCGCCTGCGGCGGGAACTCGGCGGCCGACACCGCCGCGGGTGCCGGGACCGACGGCAAGGGGTCCCTCACGCTCAACGTCGGTGACCAGAAGGGCGGTTCGGAGGCGGTGCTGCGGGCCGCCGGAGAGCTCAAGAACCTCGACTACAAGATCAAGTGGTCGACGTTCACGTCCGGCCCGCCACTGTTGGAGGCCGTCAACGCCAAGGCCGTCGACATCGGCGGCGTCGGCAACACCCCGCCCGTCTTCGCGGCCGGCGCCAACTCCAAGATCACCGTGGTGGCCGCCTGGCACGGCACGTCCAAGGGCGAGGCCATCCTCGTACCGAAGAACTCGTCACTGAAGAAGCCCGAGCAGCTCAAGGGCAAGTCCGTCGCCGTGGCGCAGGGTTCGTCCGCGCACTATCAGCTGATCGCCTCGCTCAAGGAGGCCGGGCTCACGCTGAGCGACGTCAAGGTGAAGTATCTCCAGCCCGCCGACGCGCTGGCCGCGTTCACCAGCGGAAAGGTCGACGCGTGGGCGGTGTGGGACCCGTACACCTCGCAGGTGCTGGGGGCCGAGCAGGGCCGGATCCTGGCGGACGGCGACGGCGTGGTCAACGGGCTCAACTTCCAGGTGGCGGCGCCGAGCGCGCTGAAGGACACGAAGAAGGCCGCGGCCATCAAGGACTATCTGGAGCGGCTGCGGCGGGCCCAGGACTGGGTCTACGACCACCCGGAGGCGTGGGCCAAGGTGTGGGCCAAGGACACCGGGCTGCCGTACGAGGTGGCGCTGGCCTCGGTGAAGCGGACCAACGCCAGTCGTATCGCGGTCGCCGTCGACAAGCCGCTCATCGCCTCCGAGCAGGCGATCGCGGACACCTTCACCGGCCTGAAGCTCATCCCCGGCAAGGTCGACTTCGCCGACTTCGTGGACACCCGGTTCAACGGCAGCCTGCCGCCGTCCACGACCACGCCCCGCGTCTTCAAGGAATCCTGATGACCGTCCATCTCCACTGGTTCCTGCCGACCGGCGGCGACGGCCGTACCCTCGTCGACCGGCACGCGTACGCCTCGAACGACATCGACCGCGCCCGGCCGGTCAGCGGGGTCCGCGCGCCCGACATCGAGTATCTGGCCCAGATCGCCAAGGCCGCCGAGCAGTTGGGCTTCGAGGCGGTGCTCACGCCGACCGGTACCTGGTGCGAGGACGCCTGGCTGACCACGGTGGCGCTGGCCCAGCACACCGAGCGGCTGAAGTTCCTGGTGGCGTTCCGGCCGGGCGTCATCTCGCCGACGCTCGCGGCACAGATGGCGGCGACGTACCAGCGCATCACACGCGGCCGGCTGCTCCTGAACGTCGTCACCGGCGGCGACTCGGCGGAACAGCGGCGCTTCGGCGACCATCTCGGGCACGATCAGCGGTACGCGCGTACGGACGAGTTCCTGTCGGTCGTACGCGGGGTGTGGAGCGGGCAGCCGTACGACTTCGAAGGCGCCCACTACCAGGTCGAGGGCGGGCTGACGGCGCTGCCGCCCGATCCGCTGCCCGAGATCTTCTTCGGCGGTTCGTCGGCGGCCGCGGGTCCGGTCGCGGCCCGGCACGCGGACGTCTATCTGACGTGGGGCGAGCCTCCGGCACAGGTCAAGGAGAAGATCGACTGGATTCGCTCGCTCGCCGACCGCGAGGGGCGCACGGTTCGCTTCGGTGTCCGGCTGCACACCATCTCCCGCGATTCGTCGGCCGAGGCCTGGTCGACGGCGAACCGGCTGCTCGACGACCTCGACGCCGACACGATCGCGGCCGCGCAGTCGGCCCTCGGACGCAGCGAGTCAGTGGGCCAGCAGCGCATGCTGGCGCTCCACGGCGGCTCCCGCGACCGGCTGGAGATCTCTCCGAACCTGTGGGCGGGCGTGGGGCTCGTACGGGGTGGCGCGGGCACCGCTCTGGTGGGCAGCCATGCCGAGGTCGCCGACCGGATCGAGGAGTACCACGCGCTGGGCGTCGAGCACTTCGTGCTCTCCGGGTATCCGCATCTGGAGGAGGCGTACTGGTTCGGGGAGGGAGTGATTCCGGATCTGGCTGCGCGGGGGCTGCTGCCCCGCGCGGCGGCAGCCGTGAGAGGTGGCGCGCCCCTGCTGGTCGCGAGCGGCCGCTGACCAAGGCTTCGGGTGGCTCACCACTCGTCGAATTGGTCACCGGCGGACATCCTCCGGGAAGATCCCGGACCCCGGTCCGGTTAGTAGATGCGTGAACAACACCGGGGTACGAGCGCGCGAAGTCGACGTCGTCGTCATAGGCGCTGGGCAGGCCGGCCTGTCCAGCGCCTTTCACCTGCGGCGGGGCGGTTTCGAGCCCGAGCGGGACTTCGTCGTGCTCGACCACGCGCCGCGTCCCGGCGGCGCCTGGCAGTTCCGCTGGTCGTCACTGACGTACGGCAAAGTGCACGGGATGCACTCCCTGCCCGGCATGGAACTGACGGACGCGGACCCGGCGCGCCCGTCCTCCGAGGTCATCGCGGAGTACTTCGACACCTACGAGCGCACCTTCGACCTGCGGGTGCGGCGGCCGGTCGAGGTGAAGGCCGTACGCGAGGGCGAGGGCGGGCGGCTGCTCGTCGAGACGGACGACGGTATCTGGTCGGCGCGGGCGCTGATCAATGCCACGGGCACCTGGGACCGGCCGTTCTGGCCGCGCTATCCGGGCCAGGAGACCTTCCGGGGGCGGCAGTTGCACACCGCGCAGTACCCCGGTCCCGAGGCTTTCGCCGGACAGCGGGTGGTCGTCGTGGGCGGCGGCGCGTCCGGTACCCAGCATCTGATGGAGATCGCCCCGTACGCCGCCGGGACCACGTGGGTGACGCGGCGTCCGCCCGTCTTCCGTGAGGGTCCCTTCACCGAGGAATTCGGCCGGGCCGCCGTCGCGCTCGTCGAGGAGCGGGTCCGTCAGGGACTGCCGCCCAAGAGTGTCGTCTCGGTCACCGGGCTGCCCTTGAACGACGCGATCCGGCAGGCTCTGGCCGACGGCGTGCTGGACCGGCAGCCGATGTTCGACCGAATCACGCCCGACGGCGTCGAATGGAACGACGGCCGTCACGTGGACGCCGATGTCATCCTGTGGGCGACCGGCTTCCGGGCCGCCATCGACCATCTGACACCTCTGCGGCTGCGCGAACCGGGCGGCGGCATCCGCGTCGAGGGGACACGCGCGGTCGCCGATCCTCGCATCCATCTGGTCGGGTACGGCCCCTCGGCCAGCACCATCGGCGCCAACCGGGCCGGACGCGCGGCGGTACGGGACATCAGGCGGCTGCTGGCGGGGGTGCCGACCGCCGCGTGATGTCCGGTACGGCGGCTCAGCGAGGGGCGGTGACGGAAGCGGTGGAGGCAGCGGGAGCGGTGGGGGCGGTGGAGCCGGGGGAAGCGGTGGAGGCAGTGGCAGTGCCGGTGGCAGGGGCGGCGGGAGACGCGCTGCTGCGGATCTGGTTGAACTCGGCGACGTTCCGCTGGTGCTCCTCGTAACTGGCCGTGAAGCGGGTGTCGCCCGGCTTGACCGTCACGAAGTACAGCCAGTCGCCCGGGGTAGGCGTGATCGCGGCGCGCATCGCCTCCTCGCCAGGGTTGGCGATCGGCGTGGGCGGCAGGCCCATCCGCTGGTACGAGTTGTAGGGGCTGTTGATCCTGATGTCGTTCTGGCTGGTGTTCAGGGTGGAGCGGTTCAGCGCGTAGTTGATGGTGGAGTCCATCTGCAGCGGCATGCCCCGCTCCAGGCGGTTGAAGATGACCCGGGCCACCTTGCCCATGTCCGCCTTGGTCGCCGCCTCGGACTGGACGATGCTCGCGATGGTGACCGCCTGATAGACGTTCATCGCGTTGCGCTGCGCGCCGGCGGCGACCGGGGCTCCGTTGAACTTCAGGTTCGCGGTGTTGACCATGTACGACAGCAGCGACTCCGGAGTCGCCTTCTTGTCGAGCGGATACGTCGCCGGGAAGAGGTACCCCTCGGGGTTGCCCTCGGCGTCGTTCGGCAGCTTCAGGTTGGCCTTCCCGAGGGACTTCTTGGTGGTGCCCGTGGGCAACCGGAGGGCCTTGTCGACGGCCTCGTAGACCTGGCCGGAGCGCCAGCCCTCCGGGATGACGAGGGACGTCGGCTGCGCGACCTCGCCGCCTCCCATCGTCAGCAGCGGCACCGCCACGGCGGTGGCCGCCACGACGGCTCCGGTCGTGATGAGGGCGACCCGGCCCCGTCGCGTCAGTCGAATCGTGCTCCGTGGCGGAGTGTTCATCTGCATGCGGGCACGTTAACCCGCTAATGCCACCAAACCCGGCATATCGTCATCTTGTCGGCTCCAGTTGGGCGTCCCGGCGGACAAGGGCGGCATAGCGCCCTTCCTGCTCCAACAGCTCCTCGTGCGTGCCGCGTTCGACGGTGTGACCGGAGTCGAGGACCACGATCTGGTCGGCACCCCGAATGGTGGACAGCCGGTGCGCGATGGTGAGCGTGGTGCGGTTGGCCGACAGGGCGTCGATGGCCTCCTGGACGGCGTGTTCCGTACGGGTGTCCAGGGCGCTGGTCGCCTCGTCGAGGATGAGCACCGGCGGGTCGCGCAGGATCGTACGGGCGATGGCGAGGCGCTGCTTCTCACCACCGGAGAAGCGGTGGCCGCGCTCGCCGACGACCGTGTCGTACCCGTCGGGCAGGGACGCGATGTGCTCGTGGATCTGGGCCGCCCGCGCCGCCGCGTACAGCTCCTCGTCGGTGGCGTCCGGCTTGGCGAACCGCAGGTTCTCGGCGACCGAGGCGTGGAAGAGGTACGTCTCCTGGGAGACGACGCCGATCGCGCGCGCGAGCGTGTCGAAGTCCAGGTCGCGCACGTCGACCCCGTCCAGCGTGACGCGGCCGCCCGTGACGTCGTACAGCCGCGGCACCAGATAGCTGAGCGTGGACTTGCCGGAGCCGGTCGGGCCGACGACGGCGAGGCTGCCGCCCGCGGGGACGGTGATGTCGATGCCGTCGAGGATCGGGCCGCTCTTGTCGTCGTAGCGGAACTCGACGTCCTCGAGGCGGATCTCGCCCTTGACCTGGTCGAGGTGGACCGGGCTCTCGGGCTCGGTGATGTCGATGGGCAGGTCGAGGTACTCGAAGATGCGCTGGAAGAGGGCGAGTGAGGTCTGGATCTGGACACCCGTCGAGAGCAGGCTGACCGCCGGGCGGAACAGGCCCTGCTGGAGCGAGACGAAGGCGACGAGCGTGCCGATCGATATCGAGGAACCGTCGAACTGGAAGGCGATGCCCGCGGTCCAGTAGATGACGGCGGGCATGGCGGCCATGACGATGCCGATGACGGACATCCGCCAGCGTCCCGCCATGTTCGACCTGACTTCGAGGTCGACCAGACTCTCGGACTCCTCCGCGAAGGACTTCGTGAGCGAGTCGGCGCGGCCCATGGTGCGGCCGAGCAGGATGCCGCTGACGGAGAGCGACTCGGTGACCGTGGCGGCCATCGCGGCCATCTGCTTCTGGCGCTGGGTGGTGATCTTCTTGCGTTCGTTGCCGACGCGGCGGCTGATCCACACGAACACCGGCAACAGGAGCAGCGAGACGGCGGTGAGGCGCCAGTCCAGGGCGACCATCGCGACGATGGTGGCGACCACGCTGGTCAGGTTCGAGACCAGCGAGGTGGCGGTGGAGGTGACGGTCGCCTGCATCCCGCCGATGTCGTTGGCGATGCGCGACTGGACCTCACCCGTGCGGGTTCTGGTGAAGAAGGCGAGCGACATGCGCTGGAGCCGGCCGTAGACGGCGGTGCGCAGGTCGTGCATGACGCGCTGGCCGACGGTGGTGGAGATGAGGGTCTGCAGCACGCCGAAGACACCGGTGAGGACGGCGCTGAGGATCATGCCGAGCGCGAGCAGGCTCAGCAGGCCGGTGCGGCCCTGGGGGATCGCGACGTCCAGGATCTCCCTCAGCAGGAAGGGCGTGGCGACGGAGACGAGGGACGCGGCGCCGACCAGCAGGCCGACGATCGCGAGGCGGCCCCGGTAGGGCCGGAAGAGTTTCAGGATGCGGCGCACCTGCCGCGGCTGTTCCGCGTCGGCAGATGTCGGGGTCCAGGTGGGTTGGTCGGGGCGCAATGGGCTCCTACGGAAGTGAGGTGAGAAGGACAGAAGCGATGCTCGCTCAATGGGCGCTCGGGCGAGCATGGAAATGACGATTGACGGAGCTTAGCTCATTGTTACCTATACTCACAATGAACTGCATCCTGATATTGTTCCCGCATGACCACCCCCGATGCCGACGGCCTGCTGGCCGAGCAGCTACTGCGGCTGACGCGGCGCGTGCACCGCATCCAGAAGCGCCATCTGGAGCAGCGCGAGCTGGGCATCACACCGGCCCAGTCCCGGCTGCTGCGCACCCTCGCGCACTACAGCTCGCCACCCCGCATGGCCGATCTCGCCGAGCGCCTGGAAGTGGTGCCCCGCGCCGTCACCTCCCTGGTCGACGGCCTGGAGGCGAGCGGCAAGGTGCGCCGGGTCCCCGACCCCACCAACCGGCGCGTGATCCGCATCGAGGTCACGGACGACGGACGCAGGGCGCTGCGGGAGCTGCGCGGCGCGCGCCGGTCGGCCGCGGAGGAGATCCTGGCTCCATTGACGGACGAGCAGCGCGAGGTGCTCGGCGGGCTGCTGGACACCCTGGTGGACGGCGCGCCCAGGATGGAGCACCGCTGCTGAATCGGTAGGAGTGGTGCGCGATGCCGTTGCTGGAGCCGGAGCCGGATGCCCTGCGCCCCGCCGCGCGCCCTGAGGCCCCCTCGCCCGACCGGGTCCCCGACGACCGTGCCGGGGGTACGCCCGAGCCCCTGCGCGGCGACCTGATCGCCCTGCTCGGCGCCGACAAGGTACTCACCGGGATCTCCGACCTCGTCCGGTACGCCTCCGACGCCAGCCCCTACCGCTTCGTCCCCCGGGTCGTCGTGGTCCCCGAGGACATCGACGACGTGTCGGCCGTGCTGTCGTACGCGCACGGGAAGGGCCGCGAGGTGGTCTTCCGCGCGGCCGGGACCTCGCTCAACGGCCAGGCGCAGGGCGAGGACATCCTCGTCGACGTGCGCAGGCACTGGACCGGCGTCGAGGTCCTGGACGGCGGCCGGCGGGCCCGCATCGGGCCCGGTACGACCGTCGCCCGCGCCAATGCCGCGCTCGCCCGGCACGGACGCGTGCTCGGCCCCGACCCGGCGAGCGCGGTCGCCTGCACCGTAGGCGGGGTCGTCGCGAACAACGCCTCGGGTATGACGGCGGGCACCACCCGGAACTCGTACCGCACGCTCGCCTCCCTCACCTTCGTGCTGCCTACCGGCACGGTCGTGGACACGGCGGAGCCGGACGCCGACGAGCAGCTGGCGCACGCCGAGCCGGCTCTGTGCGCCGGGCTGATGAAGCTCAGGGCGGAGATCGAGTCCGACCCCGAACTGGTCGCCCGCATCCGCGCCAAGTACGCCATCAAGAACACCAACGGCTACCGCCTGGACGCGTTCCTGGACGGCTCGACACCCGTCGAGATCCTGCGCGGCCTGATGGTGGGCTCCGAGGGCACCTTCGGCTTCATCTCGGAGGTCGTCTTCGACACACTGCCGCTGGACCGGTGTGTCACCACCGGGCTGCTCTTCTTCCCCTCATTGCCGGCCGCGGCCGCCGCGGTGCCCCTGTTCAACGAGGCGGGCGCGCTCGCCGTCGAGCTGATGGACGGCAACACGCTGCGCGCCTCGGTGAGCGTCGAGGGCGTACCCGCGGACTGGGCCGCACTGCCCAGGTCGACGGCGGCGCTCCTGGTGGAGTTCCGCGCTCCGGACGCGTCCCGGCAGGAGGCGTACGAGGAAGCGGCCCTCGAAGCGCTGGAGGGGCTCACGCTGGTCTCCCCCGTCGCCTCGGTGACGAATGCCTTCACCCGCGACCCGAAGACCATCGCGGGCTACTGGAAGGCCCGCAAGGCGTTCGTCACGGCGGTCGGCGGTGCGCGTCCGTCCGGGACCACGCTGATCACCGAGGACTTCGCGGTGCCTCCGGAACGGCTGGCGGAGGCCTGTGCGGCACTGCTCGAACTCCAGGCGCGGCACGGCTTCGACGCGGCCGTCGCGGGTCACGCCGCGCACGGCAATCTGCACTTCCTGCTCGCCTTCGACGCGTCCCGGGCGGCCGATGTCGCGCGGTACGCCGCCTTCATGGACGACTTCTGCCGGCTGACGGTCGAGCGCTTCGACGGCTCCCTGAAGGCCGAGCACGCCACGGGCCGGAACATCGCGCCGTTCCTGGAACTCGAATGGGGCCCCAGGGCGACGGAGTTGATGTGGCGGACGAAGCGGGTGATCGATCCGGACGGGGTGCTCGCGCCGCGTATCGTGCTCGACCGTGATCCGCTCGCGCATCTGCGGGGCCTCAAGACGATTCCGCGGGTCGAGCCGATCGCCGACCCCTGCATCGAGTGCGGCTTCTGCGAACCGACCTGCCCCAGCCAGGACCTGACGACCACGCCGCGCCAACGGATCGTGCTGCGCCGGGAGATGATGCGCCAGCCCGACGGTTCCCCGGTCGAGGACGGCCTCCTGGAGGCGTACGGATACGACGCCGTGGACACCTGTGCGGGCGACTCGACGTGCAGGCTCGCCTGTCCGGTCGGCATCGACACGGGCGCGCTGATGAAGGGCTTCCGGCACGCACGGCACTCGCCGCGCGAGGAGAAGACGGCGGCGCTCGCCGCGCGGAACTTCCGGGTGGTCGAGGCGGCGGCGCGACTGGCCGTGGCCGCCGCGGACCGGATCGGCGACCGATGGGTGGGCGCCGCGACGCGCGCGGCACGCAAGGCGGTACGGCCGGACCTCGTGCCCGAGTGGCTGCCGGGGATCCCGGGAGCGGCCCCCGCGAAACTGCCCCGCACCGCGCGCGAGGGGGCCTCCGCCGTCTACTACCCGGCCTGCGTCAACCGCATCTTCGCCGGCCCGGGGGACGTGTCGCTCGCCCAGGCCGTCGTCGCGGTCTCCACGCGCGCGGGGAGGCCGGTTTGGATTCCGGACGATGTCGCGGGGACGTGTTGCGCGACGATCTGGCACTCCAAGGGGTACGACACTGGCAACGCCGTCATGGCCAATCGCATCGTCGAGGCCGCCTGGGGATGGACGGCGGGCGGCAAGCTGCCCCTCGTCGTGGACGCCTCGTCCTGCACGCTCGGCCTCACGCACGAGGTCGTGCCGTATCTCACCGCCGACAACCGCGAGCTGCACGCCGAGTTGACGGTCGTCGACTCCCTGGTGTGGGCCGCCGACGAGCTGCTCCCCCACCTCACGGTGCTCCGGAGGGTCGGCTCCGCGGTGCTCCACCCCACCTGTTCCATGCGCCACTTGGGCGACGAGGCACAGCTGCGCGCGGTGGCCGAGGCCTGCGCCGACGAGGTGGTCGTTCCGGACGACGCCGGGTGCTGCGCCTTCGCGGGCGACCGCGGCATGCTCCACAAGGAGCTCACCGAGTCGGCCACCCGCAAGGAGGCCGCGTTCGTGGGCTCGCGCCCCTTCGACGCGCACCTTTCGGCGAACCGTATGTGCGAGGTGGGGATGGAGCACGCGACGGGCCGCGGCTACTACTCCGTACTGCTGGAGTTGGAGCGCGCGACCCGTCCTGAATCGGTCAACTGACCTCGGGTGCGGGTTCCTTGACCGCGACGGCTTGAGCGGGCACGTCGGCCTTGGCCACCGGCTCAGGCTCCACGTCCAGCTCCGGGTCCGGCACCGGCTCCGGCTGTGCGGGCGCCTCGGCCCGTGGCTCGTCGTCCTCCTCCACGAACGCGATCTCGCCGTCCAGCACCTTCTTGGCCCGTTCCAGGTCGAGCGCGCCCTCCCAGCGGGACACCGCGAAGACAGCGACGCAATTGCCTAGCAGGTTGGTGGCGACGCGCATCGAGTCCATGATCCGGTCGACGCCGAGCAGGAGCGCGACCGCTCCCGCGGGGATGACGCCGAGGGAGGACGCGGTCGCCGACAGGGCGAGGAAGGCCGAACCCGGTACGCCCGCCATGCCCTTGCTGGTCAGCATGAGCACCAGGATCACGGTGATCTGCTGGCTCAGGGAGAGGTCCACGCCCACGGCCTGGGCGATGAACAGCGTGCCGATGGAGAGGTAGATCGAGGCGCCGTCGAGGTTGAACGAGTACCCCGTGGGCAGCACCAGCCCCACCGCGTCGTCCCGGGCACCCGCCTGGCGGAGCTTCTGCATCATGCGCGGCATCACGGTCTCGCTGGACGCGGTGCCGAGGGCGAGCAGCATCTCCGCGCGGGTGTAGCGGACGAACTTCCACAGACTGAGCCCGGTGACCAGCTTCAGCGCGACGGCGAGCAGCGCGAGGAACAGCAGCGCGACCGCGTAGCACAGGATGATCAGCTTGCCGTACGTCTTGATCACGCCGAGCCCGTACTCGCCGACCAGGTGGACCATGGCGCCGAACACCGCGAGGGGGGCCAGCTTCATGACGAAGCCGACGATCGCGAAGATGATCTCCTGTGCCTGCTCGATGGCGGGCAGGATCTTGGGCACCTTGGTGGTGCCGAGGTGCAGCAGCGCGGCACCCGTCAGACACGCCAGCACCAGGACTTGGAGCAGCGAGTTCTCGGCGAACGCGCCGACGGCGCTCTGGGGCAGCGCGTTCAGGATGAACTCGCTGGTCGAGGGCAGCGAACCGCCTGCGGTCTTGCCGTCGATCGCCGACGCGTCGAGCTTCGACGGGTCGACGTTCATGCCCGAGCCCGGGTTGACAACGTTGGCGGCGACCAGGCCGATGAGCAGCGCGGCCGTGGACGCGACCTCGAACCAGATCAGGGACTTGAGCCCGATCCGCCCGAAGGCCTTCAGATTGCCGGCCTTGGCGATGCCGACGACGACCACGCAGAACACGAGCGGCGAGATCACGGTCTTGATGAGACGCACGAAACCGTCGCCGAGCGGCTGGAAGGTCGTGGCCGTGTCGGGCCACAACCTTCCTACGACGATTCCGAGCACGAGAGCGCAGGCGACCTGCGCGAACAATGAGGTACGCAGTATGCGTGCGACGCGTCGCGGGGACGGTACAGACGGCGGCACGGGGGACTCCTCCAAGGGGACTTCTGGTATGCGGAAAAGCGCTTCCGCGCTGATCACTATTGAGGAGTTCTCCGTGCCGCCGGATACCTCTGTGTCACGTCCATGTAAATCATGGAACAGAGGCACCATCCCTACTCAGGGGCCTCAGAAGCCTCAGGGTTCTCAGCAGTCGCTGCGGTCCTGCGTCAGCGCTCCCTGCACGGTGGTCACACTCCGGTCGTAGCAACCGGCCGAGCCGTACAGCCGATACCGCTCGCTCGTCACCGCGACCGCATGACGCTGGTCGCGCGGCACGTTCGCCGTATACGTGGCATCGCCCGTGTAGGTGTCGTCGAGCCGGGACCACGCGGTGCGCCGCCCGCCGCGCGTCTCCACCACAGCCGCCCGGTCGCCGAGCGTCAGGACGGTCCGCAGCCGGTCGTCCGCGCCGAGAGTCGTCGTGCCGTCCATCGCGTACGTGCGCTGGGTGCGCGTCGTCCTGGCCGGCCCTCGTCCGTCGACGGTGACCGTCTCGTCGTCGGTCCAGGTCGCCTTGAGCCCGTCCGTGTTCTCACCGTCCGTCCAGCGGTGCACGGAGGTGTTCGCCAGCACCCGCCGGACGGTGGTCTTCACGCGGCCGTGCGAGGTGTCGACGTACCCGGAGACCGTCAGCCCATGCCCGCCCTCGGTGTCGAGGCGGTTCTCCGAACCGGACGTGTACGTCGACGAGTTGGCCAGGTCGCCCGCCTTGACCTCGGTGAGCGCGCCGCTCACGTGCTCGCTCTTCGCGTCCTGCCAGACGAGGACGTTGACCGGGGCGCTCCAGCCGGTCTGCCCCTGAGGAACGCCCACGACGGAGACGTCGACCCGGTGCGGACGGCCGTCGTTCAGGAGCCCGGCGAAGGGTGTCAGGTCGTACTCGATGGGCTTGACATCGAAGGCGCGCGGGCCCGGAATCACGTACCAGAGGAAGGGGTTGGACCAGCCGCCGGTCCACACGGTCGGGAACGGCTCGGCGATACCGGCGAGTTGACCGTCGACCTTGATCTGCACCTCGCGGTAGGGACCGTTGTCCGCCTGGCAGGAGTACGGGGCCGAGTCCGGCACCGTCAGATACCAGAACTCCTCGCAGCCGCCACCGGACCCGGTCGCGTACACCTCGGCGACGATGCGCTCACTGTTGCGCGGTGTGGTGAGGGTCCCGTCCTGGAGGGTGAGGACCCGGTCGGGGGTGGCCGCCGCCGGCTTGGCGGGCTTTTCGGCGGCGTAGAAGGTGAGCGTGGCCTTGACGTCGAGGACTCCGGTGTACGTGTCGTCGACGACGTTCCCTATCAGCATCTCGACGTCGCGGCTCTGCCGGAAGGTGTCGCTGTAGCGGGTCACGTCCTTCTCGACGGACCACTCGATGCCGTCGGGCGAGGGCTCCGGAGTGGACGTGCGGAAGATCTCGACCCCGCCGATGTGCAGATAGCCGAGCCGGTCGAACTGCCGCCCCTTGACCTTGCCGTCGAGCCGCAGCACCACCTTGCTCCAGCGGTCACCGCAACCGCTCGGCGGCGCGTACGTGCCCTGGTACGGCGTGAAGTCTCGGAACTGCGCCTCGGCGACCGTCACTTCGCAGGACTTGGTGGCGGGCGCGGCGATCGGCGGGGCGGCGGTCAGGGGGTCGTGCCAGTCGGTGCCGAACTCGGCGGGAGGGTCCGCGAGTTGAGTGGCCGAGACCGGGGCCGCCCCGAGGAAGGCGCTCGCCACGAGGGTCACCCCGGCGAGCATGGACATGATGAGCCGTCTTCTCATGTGCGGTGTTCTACGGGGCGGTTGACCCGTCCCGCAATGGGCCCTCGGGACGGCATGCGCACGAGGACGGTGGCGGAACGGGGACCCCACGTCGTGGTGCCCCCGTTCCGCCACGAGGACTAGGCGTTCAGATCCGCCTTGTCCCCCATCACCACGACAGGATGCTGATCCGGGTCGAGCGTGCGCAGCAGATACTCCATGGCCGACTCGGACACGGTCACACACCCGGACGTGCCGCTGTCGTGGTCCAGGTGCAGCCAGATCTCGCCGCCCTTCGACTGCCCCAGGGGGCGGTGCGGGTCCTCGGGCGGGGCGCCCACGCGGCGGTTGTAGTTGATGGCGATGACGTAGTCGAAGTCGTGCCAGTGCGACTCGTCCCAGTCGTACGGCGCCTGATAGGTCTCCGACTGGTCGTACGGGAGCAGGGCGCCCGGGTCGTCGAGCACTCCGCCCGCGTCGGTGAGCGTGAACACCCCGACGGGGCTGCGCTTGTCGTTCTCGTGGTGGTCGGTGGTCCAGCCCCTGGTCCCGTTGTGCGCCGGCCACCTACGGGTCTCGTCCCAGGTGGAACCGGACTTCGTGTACAGGACGACGGTGGAGTCGGCGGAGTTCTTGCCCTCACCGTAGACCGCGACGACCTGGTGGGAGGCGGGCGGGATCCGCTGCTGCAACCGGTCGCCGACGTCAGGGATGCGTGTCAGGTCGACGGTCTGCGGCGGGGAGTGGCCGGCCTGGCCGCCGGGCCCTCCGGTGCCCTTCGTCCCGCTCCCACTCGCGCTCGCGCCCCCGCCGCCTTGGCCACCGCAGGCCGACAGAGCGACGACAAGGACACCACAAGCCGCCGCGGCGAACCCCGCACGCATCGCGCCGCTCTTTCGCACGCGGCCCATCCCGTTCTTTCGCATACGGCACATAGTTGCACCACGTATCGGGCGAATCGCCCACCATCTGCTTCCCGGCCATTCGCGGGCGGTTGGGCCGAATCCATGCCCCGCGGCGAAAAATCGTTTGCCTCCGACCACGCTGCGACGCGAACCTTTCACGGTTTGTTGCCGGCCTTCACGGCCGGTCGGTTGCCGAGAACCGCGGCTCCCGCCACCCCCTGACACGAGCCACTGGGACGTCATGCAGATTCAAGACCTTCCGTATCCCGACCCGGGTGTGCCGGACGCACGCTCGGGCCCCCGATTCCTGTGGTGGCTCGGCCGGAATCAGCTCGGTGGGCAGTTCAAGGCCCTCGCCTGGGGGCTGCTGCACTTCGTGGCCGTCTCCGTGCTGCCGTTCTGCGTCGGCCTCGCCATCCAGGCCGTCGTCGACCGCTCCGGCACCAGGCTCGCCCTGACGGGCGGGCTGATGGTGCTCTGCGGTGTGGGCATCGCGCTGGGCGACACCATGCTGCACCGCACGGCGGTCACCAACTGGATCACGGCGGCCGCGCGCGTCCAGCAGCTGCTGGCCCGCAAGACCGCCCAGCTGGGCTCCGCGCTGACGCGGCGCGTCGCGGCCGGCGAGGTCGTCGCGGTCTCCACCGGCGACGTCGAGAAGATCGGCTGGTTCGTGGAGGCCCTGTCGCGATTCGTGGCGGCCGCCCTGACCGTGGTGCTGGTCTGCGTCGCGCTGGTCGTCTACCAGCCGGCGCTCGGCGTGATCGTCGCCGTGGGCATGCCTGTCCTGGCGCTCGCCGTGCTGCCACTGCTGCCCCGCGCCACCCGGCGCGCCGACTTCCAGCGCGAGAAGGCCGGACGCGCCACCGAACTGGCCTCGGACACCGTCGCGGGCCTGCGCGTACTGCGCGGCATCGGCGGCGAGGAGCTCTTCCTCGACCGCTACCGCCGTGCCTCCCAGGAGGTCCGCCGGGCAGCCGTGCGCAGCGCCCGGATGTGGTCGCTGATCAGCGCGATCCAGGTACTGCTGCCCGGTCTGCTGTTGATCGCCGTCGTCTGGCACGGCGTGCATCTGGCCCGCGACGGCAAGATCACGGTCGGCGAACTGGTCACCGTGTACAGCGCGGTCATGCTGCTCACCTATCCGCTGCGGCACTTCGAGGAGATCGCCATGGCGTACTCCTTCTCGCGTCCGTCCGCCAAGCGGGCCGCCCGGGTGCTGTCCCTCGAACGAGCGATGGACAGCGACGGATCTCGCGCGGCCGAGGTGCCGGGCGGCGATCTGTACGACCCCTCGACCGGGCTGCTGGCGCCCTCCGGACGGCTCACCGCCGTGGTGTGCGGCGACCCGGACACGGCGGGGCTGCTGGCCGAGCGGCTGGGCGGGCACCCTTCCGAGGAGGGCACCTCGGCGCTCCTCGGGGGCGTACCGCTGGACGAACTGCCGCTGGACTCCGCCCGCAGCGCCGTCCTCGTCCAGGACAAGGACCCGGTGCTGCTGTCCGGCTCGCTGCGCGAGCTGCTCGACGTCCCCGCGTCGGGTCTCGTCACCGCCGAGGCCGCCCTGACCGCCGCGCAGTGCGGCGACGTCCTGGACGCGCTGGCCCAGGGGTCGCTGGACGCCGAGGACCCGATGGACGCCCGGATCACCGAACGCGGACGCTCCCTGTCGGGCGGCCAGCGCCAGCGTCTGGCGCTCGCCCGCTCGCTGCTCACGGACCCCGAGGTACTCGTCCTGGACGAGCCGACGTCCGCCGTCGACTCGCACACCGAGGCCCGGATCGCGGACGGCGTGCGCTCCCTGCGCGCCGGGCGCACGACGGTGGTCTTCACCTCCTCGCCGCTGCTCCTGGACCACGCAGACCGGGTCGTGCTGGTCCACGAGGGCGAGGTCGCGGCGGTCGGCGTACACCGCGAACTGGTGCGCAGCGAGCCGCGTTACCGGGCCGTGGTAACCCGGGAGACCGAGGACGAGGCCGCCCTGGACACCGAGGACGAGGCCGCCCTGGACGACGTACTGGAAGCACTGGAAGAAATCGAGGAGACCGCATGATCGGCGTGGCGCCACCGGCGTACGACCCGGCCGCCCCGACGACGGCGAACACCCTGCCCGTCGGCGCGCCCGCGACCGTACGCGCCTACGTGGCCGAACTGTTCCAACGGCACCGCAGGGCCTTCCTGCTCCTGGTCGCCGTCAACACCGTGGCCGTCGTCGCCTCGATGGCCGGGCCCTATCTGCTGGGCTCGGTCGTCGAGCGGGTCTCGGACCACGCGCGCGAGCTCCATCTGGAGCGCACCGCCGCGCTGTTCGTCGTCGCCCTCGTCGTCCAGGCCGTGTTCGTACGAGCGGTACGACTGCGCGGGGCCGTGCTCGGCGAGCGGATGCTGGCCGATCTGCGCGAGGACTTCCTCGTACGGTCGGTCGGGCTGCCGCCCGGCGTCCTGGAGCGGGCGGGGACCGGCGATCTGCTGTCCCGCATCACGACGGACATCGACCGGCTCGCCAACGCGATGCGCGAGGCGGTGCCGCAGCTGGCCATCGGTGTGGTGTGGGCGGCGCTGCTGCTCGGCGGACTCGCCGTGACCGCGCCGGCGCTCGCCCCCGCCGTGCTGGTCGCCGTGCCGCTGCTGGTGGTCGGCTGCCGCTGGTACTTCAAGCGCGCGCCGTCCGCCTACCGCTCGGAGGCCGCCGGGTACGCCGCTGTCGCCGCCGTCCTCGCCGAGACGGTCGACGCCGGGCGTACGGTCGAGGCGCACCGCCTGGGCGAACGCCGCATCGATCTGTCGGACCGCCGGGTCAAGGAGTGGACGGCCTGGGAGCGGTACACGCTCTGGCTGCGGTCGGTCCTCTTCCCGGTCGTCAACATCACGCATGTGACGGTGCTCTGCTCGGTCCTGATGATCGGCGGGGTCTTCGTCCTCCAGGGCTGGATCGGTGTGGGCCAGCTGACGACGGGCGCGCTCATCGCGCAGATGCTCGTCGACCCGGTGGGCCTGATCCTGCGGTGGTACGACGAGCTGCAGGTCGCCCAGGTCTCGCTGGCCCGCCTTGTCGGTGTCCGGGACATCGAACCGGCCGCGGGCGACCCGGCCGTGGCCCCGGACGGGCGCGACGTCCACGCGGACCGGGTGCACTTCGGCTACCGGGCCGGAGTGGACGTGCTGCGCGAGGTCTCCCTGGAGGTCGCGCCCGGCACCCGGCTCGCCCTGGTCGGCCCGTCCGGCGCGGGCAAGTCCACGCTGGGCAGGCTGCTCGCCGGGATCTACGCGCCCCGGGACGGCCGGATCACGCTCGGCGGCGCCGAACTGTCCCGGATGCCCGCCGAGGAGGTCCGCTCCCACGTGGCCCTGGTCAACCAGGAACACCACGTCTTCGTGGGCTCCCTGCGCGACAACCTGCTGCTCGCCCGGACCGGCGCCGCCGACGCCGAGCTGTGGGCGGCGCTCGGCGCGGTCGACGCGGACGGCTGGGCCCGGGCCCTCGGCGACGGCCTGGACACCGAGGTCGGCTCCGGCGGCGTGGCGCTCACCCCGGCCCAGGCCCAGCAGATCGCGCTGGCCCGGCTGGTGCTGGCCGATCCGCACACGCTGGTCCTGGACGAGGCGACCTCGCTCCTCGACCCGCGCGCGGCCCGCCATCTGGAGCGCTCACTGGCGCGCGTCCTCGACGGCCGCACCGTCGTCGCCATCGCGCACCGGCTGCACACCGCGCACGACGCGGATGTCATCGCCGTCGTGGAGAACGGCCGGATCAGCGAGCTGGGCAGCCACGACCAGCTGGTCGCGGCGGAGGGTGCGTACGCGGCGCTGTGGCGGTCCTGGCACGGGTGAGCGAGCGCTGCCGGTGCGATCCGCGCTCACACGTGGGAGCGGTCGCACCGACGCCCCGGGCCTGCATCCGTGGGCATGCCAGTCCCACATCGGACCGTGTGGCGTTGCGCGGTGCCGAAGGGGGGTGGAAGGCTGGATGTGGGCACCGGCTCGGGGGACACTCCCGGGAACCACCCGTTCGCGCGGAGTGACGCCTGTGTCCAGTGGCCCGTGCGCCGCCGTCGAGTGCGGCGGCACCGGACCCCGCCCGCACCCCCTGGAGGTAGCCGTGAACAGCGCCGACGGATGGGGAGACGACGTCTACCAGCCCGACGGATCCGAGGTACAGGACGACGCGGGGCTGCTCGACGCCGAGGACACCCTGCTCGCCGACGGCGTCGGCGATCCCCTCGACCGGGGCTGGTCGCCACCGGAGCGACCGTGGGCGGTGGAGCACTCCGGCGTGACCGCCGCCGAGCGCCAGGAGGGCGAGACCCTGGACCAGCGCCTGGCGGAGGAACTGCCCGACGTCGCGGAACCCGACGGAGACGGCATCGGCGACTGCGAGGGCACCGACGGCGAACCCCTCGACAACGAGGTGGGCGCCCTGCGCTCCGGCCGTCTCGTGGCCCCCAACGAAGGCGCCCATGAGGACGAGGAGAGCGGGCTCATCGCCACGGACGTGGGCATCGACGGAGCCGCCGCCTCGGCCGAGGAAGCCGCGATGCACATCGTGGACGAGGACTCCCTGTCCGGCTGACCGGATCCCCGCCCCTCTCCCCCAAGGAGCACCCATGCAGCAGGACAAGCAGCCCGCCTACCACCCCGTCGTCTTCCGCGACCGCGCCGCCGGCTACGCCTTCCTCACCCGCTCCACCGCCACGAGCGAGCAGACCATCGAGTGGGACGACGGGGAGACCTACCCGGTCGTCGACGTCGAGATCTCCTCGGAAAGCCACCCGTTCTACACGGGCAAGGCCCGGACCGTCGACACGGAGGGCCGCGTCGCTCAGTTCGAGCGGCGGTACGGAAGCGGCGGGCAGGACTCCGGCGGGAGCACCACCGCCTGAACGAGACGATGCCCCTGGGCCAACCGCCCTGCCGTACGGGCCCGTTGAGAGCGGCTCCTTCACCACCTCGGCGCCGCCACAGCCCTGGCTGGACCGCGTCTACAGCTGCCTGGAGGTCGGCCGCACGAGGACGACACGGGCCGCCCACCACCTCAGATGACGTTGAGCGCCGCCGCGCACCCCACCCCGCCCAGCAGCATGAACACCGGCATCAGCACCTTGAGCTCCACCCAGCTGCCGGCGCGGAAGCGCATCGCCTTGGGCGGGCCGATCGGGTACCAGCGCTTGCGGCCGATCGGGATGGGCCACAGGACCGGGCAGCCGGACACCGTCAGGGCGTCCCCGATGTCGTGCACCAGGGCGCCCAGGACGATCGGAAGCCCGAGCCACAGGTATTCCTGGCCCGGCGCGGTGAACAGCCAGTCCGATCCGTTGCCCGGCTTGTCCAGGACCCCGGCGAGGATCCAGGCGCTGGTCGCGGCCAGCAGCCAGACCAGGATGTCGGCGCTGGAACCACGGGTCGCCCGCCACAGCAGACCCTCGATGGCGAGCACCATGTGGACGAAGAGGATGGCCAGGACCGCCCAGCGGCCGCCGGTGATCGCCACGACCGAGGTGCCCGCGCCGATCATCACCGCCCACAGCCAGGTGTGCGTCAGTGTGCGGTGGCCGCCGGAGCGGCGTGGGTCGCCGGGCTTCCTGGTCCCCTTGTAGACGGCGTACGAGAGCTTGTCGACGATCTCGCACAGGCCCCGTGAGACGGGTCCGAAGGCCCGCGAGATGGTGGCCGCCTTGTGATCCAGGTCGGGGGCGAGGGCGGCGCCCGCGCAGATCAGCGCCCCGACCAGGAGGACCGGCCAGGGCATGGTGTGGCCGGTCGCGGCGGCCGCCGCTCCTACGCCGAGCCAGGCCGCGGCTCCCGACAGTGAGTGTGCTGGTCCCATCATGGCCGTTCCCCGCCCCATTCCTCGTGTACCGCTGTCCAGTTGCCCGTGTGCGCTGACGCTTGGCCGGCGCCACAGCGTAGCGGTCGTGATCTTCCGACCAGCATCCGATTCCCCCATCGAGTGGGTTCACAGGCAAGATGGGGGCGTGACCCTTATCGATCAGCTGCCGCAGACCGCAGACCCCGACGCCCTCTACGAAGCCTTCGAGTCGTGGGCAGGGGAACGCGGTCTCACGCTCTACCCCCATCAGGAGGAGGCGCTGATCGAGGTGGTCTCGGGGGCGAACGTGATCGTCTCCACGCCCACCGGCTCGGGCAAGAGCATGATCGCCGCCGGCGCGCACTTCGCGGCGCTCGCCCGTGACGAGGTCACCTTCTACACGGCGCCGATCAAGGCTCTCGTCTCGGAGAAGTTCTTCGAGCTGTGCAAGATGTTCGGCACCGAGAACGTCGGCATGCTCACCGGCGACGCCTCCGTGAACGCCGACGCCCCCGTCATCTGCTGCACCGCCGAGGTGCTGGCGTCCATCGCGCTGCGCGACGGCAAGCACGCCGACGTCGGCCAGGTCGTCATGGACGAGTTCCACTTCTACGCGGAGGGCGACCGCGGCTGGGCGTGGCAGATCCCGATCCTGGAACTGCCGCAGGCGCAGTTCATCCTGATGTCGGCGACGCTCGGCGACGTCTCGATGTTCGAGAAGGACCTCACCCGGCGCACCGGCCGCCCCACCTCGGTGGTCCGCTCGGCGACCCGGCCCGTGCCCCTCTCCTACGAGTACGTGCTGACTCCGCTGACGGAGACACTCACCGAGCTGCTCGCCACCAAGCAGGCACCCGTCTACATCGTGCACTTCACCCAGGCCCAGGCCGTGGAGCGCGCGCAGGCGCTGATGAGCATCAACATGTGCACGCGGGAGGAGAAGGACCAGATCGCCGAGCTGATCGGCAACTTCCGCTTCACCACCAAGTTCGGCCGCAACCTCTCCCGTTACGTACGCCACGGAATCGGCGTGCACCACGCGGGCATGCTGCCCAAGTACCGCCGCCTGGTGGAGAAACTGGCCCAGGCCGGTCTCCTCAAGGTCATCTGCGGCACGGACACCCTCGGCGTCGGAGTCAACGTCCCGATCCGCACGGTGTTGTTCACGGCCCTGACGAAGTACGACGGCACCCGTGTGCGGACGCTGCGCGCGCGGGAGTTCCACCAGATCGCGGGCCGCGCCGGGCGGGCCGGCTTCGATACGGCGGGCTACGTCGTGGGGCAGGCTCCCGAGCACGTCATCGAGAACGAGAAAGCCCTCTCCAAGGCGGGCGACGACCCGAAGAAGCGCCGCAAGGTGGTGCGCAAGAAGGCTCCCGAGGGCTTCGTCGGCTGGACGGACAGCACCTTCGAGAAGCTCATCTCCTCCGAGCCCGAGCCGCTGACCTCGCGCTTCCGCGTGACGCACACCATGCTGCTGTCGGTGATCGCCCGCCCGGGCAACGCCTTCGAGGCGATGCGGCATCTGCTGGAGGACAACCACGAGCCGCGCAAGCAGCAGTTGCGGCACATCCGGCGGGCGATCGCGATCTACCGCTCGCTCCTCGACGGCGGCATCGTCGAGAAGCTCGACGAACCGGACTCCACGGGCCGCGTCGTCCGCCTCACCGTCGACCTCCAGCAGGACTTCGCGCTCAACCAGCCGCTGTCGACGTTCGCGCTCGCCGCGTTCGAGCTCCTGGACCCCGAATCCCCCTCGTACGCCCTCGACATGGTGTCCGTCGTCGAGTCCACGCTGGACGACCCGCGGCAGATCCTCGCGGCCCAGCAGAACAAGGCGCGCGGCGAGGCCGTGGCCGCGATGAAGGCGGACGGCGTCGAGTACGAGGAGCGCATGGAACGGCTCCAGGACGTCTCGTACCCCAAGCCTCTGGAGGAGCTGCTCTTCCACGCGTACAACACCTACCGCAAGAGCCATCCGTGGGTCGGCGACCATCCGCTGTCCCCGAAGTCCGTCATCCGTGACATGTACGAACGGGCCATGACCTTCACCGAGTTCGTCTCCAACTACGAGCTCGCCCGCACTGAGGGCATTGTCCTGCGCTACCTGGCGAGTGCCTACAAGGCGCTCGAACACACCGTCCCGGACGACCTCAAGTCCGAGGACCTGGAGGACCTCATCGCCTGGCTGGGCGAGATGGTGCGCCAGGTCGACTCCAGCCTCCTGGACGAGTGGGAGCAACTCGCCAACCCCGAGGAGATGACGGCCGAGGAGGCCCAGGAGAAGGCCGACCAGGTCAAGCCGGTCACCGCGAACGCCCGCGCCTTCCGCGTCCTCGTCCGCAACGCCATGTTCCGCCGGGTCGAACTCGCCGCCCTCGACCATGTCCACGAGCTCGGCGAGATGGACACCGACTCCGGCTGGGACGCCGATGCCTGGGGCGAGGCGATGGACAAGTACTGGGACGAGTACGAGGACCTCGGCACCGGCCCCGACGCCCGCGGCCCCAAGCTGCTGTCGATCGTGGAAGAGCCGCAGAACGGCCTGTGGCGTGTCCGTCAGACCTTCGCCGACCCGAACGGCGACCACGACTGGGGCATCAGCGCGGAGGTCGACCTCGTGGCCTCCGACGCGGAGGGCCGCGCCGTGGTCAAGGTCACCGACGTCGGCCAGCTGTGAGGACGGGAGAATCCCCCACATGACGAACCCAGCCGAGAGACTCGTCGATCTGCTCGACCTGGAGCAGATCGAGGTCAACATCTTCCGTGGCCGCAGCCCGGACGAATCACTGCAGCGGGTCTTCGGTGGCCAGGTGGCGGGCCAGGCCCTGGTCGCCGCCGGGCGCACCACCGAAGGCGACCGGCCGGTGCACTCGCTGCACGCGTACTTCCTGCGCCCGGGCCGGCCGGGCGTGCCGATCGTGTACCAGGTCGAACGGGTCCGGGACGGGCGGTCGTTCACCACCCGTCGTGTCACCGCCGTGCAGCAGGGCCGCACGATCTTCAATCTGACCGCCTCCTTTCACAAGCTTGAGGAAGGGAGCTTCGAGCACCAGCTGCCGCCGGCCCGCGAGGTTCCGGACCCGGAGTCGCTGCCGACGGTGACGCAGGAGATCAAGGAGCATCTGGGCGCGCTCCCCGAGGCGTTGGAGCGCATGGCACGGCGTCAGCCGTTCGACATCCGCTATGCGGACCGGCTGCGCTGGACCCCCGAGGAGATCAAGGACGCCGAGCCGCGCAGCGCGGTGTGGATGCGTGCCGTAGGGCCGCTGGGCGATGACCCGCTGGTGCACACCTGTGCCCTTACGTACGCGAGCGACATGACCCTTCTGGACGCCGTCCGGATCCCGGTGGAACCGCTGTGGGGCCCGCGCGGCTTCGACATGGCCTCGCTGGACCACGCCATGTGGTTCCACCGGCCGTTCCGCGCGGACGAGTGGTTCCTGTACGACCAGGAGTCCCCGATCGCGACGGGCGGTCGCGGGCTGGCCCGCGGGCGCATCTACGACCTGGAGGGACGCCTGCTCGTCTCGGTCGTCCAAGAGGGGCTTTTCCGGGCGCTGTAGGGAAGGGCTCTTCAGGGCGCTACGGGACGACACCTGTGGCTCAGGGGTTTCTGCGGCGCAGCCATCCGAGCAGCCTCCGTGACCGCTCGGACTCCTCCGTCGTGGGCCGGTCCTCCGTCGTGGGCCGGTCCTCCGTGGCCGGCCGTTCCTCCGCGGTCGGCGGCTCTCCGGCTGTCGGCCGCTCTTCCGGAGCGGTCGGCCCCGGTCGCGAGGCCACTGGTGGTGAGGCCACCCGGGACACGGCCACGGATGGTGGGACTTTCGCTGTCGGGCGGGGCGCGGCACGGAGCTCCCGGGCTTCGGCGAGAGCCCGGCCCAAGTCGGCACGGAGCCAGCCGATCTCGTCGGGATCCTCAGCCGTCATGATCCGTGCAGCGAGGTGTGCGGCAGGAGAGTCCGGCGCACCGTGAGAAACGTGCTCGGGCCGGAAACGGTTCAGATAGGCCCGCTCGTACGGATCGCTGACGATCTCCGCCACCTGAACGGGGTCGAGCAGGGACGCCACGACCGCGGCCCGTGCCCAGGGGTCCTCGGCCTGCCGCAGCAGGAAGCCCATGTGCCGTCCCCGCCAGTTGCGGGAGCGCAGGTCCAGGCCGGCCTCCAGCTGGTCACGGAGCCCCTCGGGCGTACGGCCGCTCAGCATCAGGACGTTGTCCTTGTCTGCCGTGAACTGCCGCAGTTCCTCGGCCAGATACAGCCAGACCACGGCTCGGTAGCGGTTCAAGTAGAACTTCACCGGCACCACCAGCCCCAGGCGCGCCAGGCGCGTGAACCTGGCGGTGGTCACCTCCATGAGGGCGGCGCCCTCCGTGGTGCCGACGACCTTGACACGCTCGCGCAGGGACTCGGGGAAGCCTTCCTCGGAGCGCACCCGGTCGATCTCCGTGCGTGCGACGCGACGTCCACCGCCGCCCTCGTCGGGGACAGTCCGGACGCATCCGAGGTGCAGGGCGAGGTCGAACTCACCGCGCCTGAGATCCAGTTCTCGTGCGGCGCGGCTGAGTGACGACGTGGCGGACTGGGTCATCGTGTTGCCGGACATGGCGGTTCTCCCCGTGGAGCGAGTTGCTCGCGCTGGCGTGCGCTTGCTTCGAGAAAAACCGTATCCGGCTCGGCCGACGTCGCGGCGAGCCTGTGGATAACTCTGACTGCGACGACGTATGCCCAGGTCAGAGGTCTACGGTGGGTGCGCCTTCTGGCTGCCGCGCGTCCACGCGAAGGTGTTCGCCGACGCGGTTCACGAGCAGGGTCATCTCATAGCCGATCTGGCCGATGTCGGCCTCCGCGGCGCTGAGGACACACAGACAGCTGCCGGCGCCGGCGGCGGTGACGAAGAGCACCGCGTCGTCGAACTCGACCATCGTCTGGCGTACTTGCCCCGCACCGAAGTGACGGCCGGAGCCCTTGGCCAGGCTGTGCAGGCCCGACGAGACCGCGGCGAGGTGCTCGGCGTCCTCGCGCCGCAGTCCCGTGCTCGCGCCCGTCACCAGCCCGTCGTTGGACAGCACCAACGCGTGCCGTATGTGTTCGACGCGCCCGGTGAGGTCGTCCAGCAGCCAGCCAAGTCCCGTGTTCTGCGCCATGATCCGGTCTCCCCGTGGTGTCCTTCCCCCTGGCCGGAGGATCTGACCAGCAGCCTTCCCCACAGCCGCCCTCCGAGCAAGGAGGACGGTCGGCATGGCAGAGAAGATGACCGACGAGCGATGGCCGGCGTTCGTCCGGCTCCGCCTGGTCTCGGCCGGCGTCTCAGCCGACGGAGTCGAGCAGACGGGCGGTGTGCACCCGCCCGGCGTACTCGACGAGACGAATCAGCACCTCCTTCCCGGAGTCACGGTCACGTGCGTCACAGAGCACCACGGGCGTCCCCCGGTCGAGGTCGAGGGCCCGGGACACATCCTGAGCGCCGTAAGTGCGGGCGCCCGTGAAGCAGTTGACGGCCACCACGAACGGGATGTGCCGGTGCTCGAAGTAGTCCACCGCGGGGAAGCAGTCTTCGAGCCGCCGAGTGTCCGCGAGAACGACGGCGCCGAGGGCGCCCTGCGACAACTCGTCCCAGAGGAACCAGAACCGGTCCTGGCCCGGGGTTCCGAAGAGGTAGAGCGAGAGGCCGGACCTGATGGTGATGCGTCCGAAGTCCATCGCGACGGTTGTCGTGACCTTCTGGTCCACACCGTCGGTGTCGTCCACCGACTGGCCTGCCTCACTCAGCAGTTCCTCGGTGCGCAGCGGCCTGATCTCACTGACCGCGCCCACCAGGGTGGTCTTGCCCACGCCGAATCCGCCGGCGACCAGTATCTTCAATGCCAGGGCGGTCATCTCGCCACCCGAGGCGTCGGAGTTCTCGGAGACCATCGATCACTTCTCTCGGGAGTGCCGACTACGGTCGACGTCGGTACATCTGTGCGGAGTGTGCGTCGGTACATCAGTGCGGGTGTGCGAAGCGTCAGCGCGAGTGTGCGAAGTCAGCATCATGACAACTGCGGCTCCCCTTCGAGGGATTGGACCGCAATGTGACCGTTGTGACCCGCTCGCGTCCGTTCAGTACTCGAATGTGGGCACAAAGAGGTCCAGGACAAGCCGACGTGGTTCATCTAGAGCGCCCTCAGCCCCTCGATCACCTCGCGGAGGATCCGCTCGTCGGGCAGTTGCGCGGGCGGCACGGGGCGGCTGACGGTAACGCAGCCCAGTTCCAGCAGATCGCCGAGGAGCACCCTGACCACGCCCACCAGCAGGTCGGCGCCCGCGGCCAGTTCGGCCACCGACTGTGTCTCGATACGGCACAGTTCGATCAGCGCCCGGTGCTCCGGGCCGAGCGAGGTGTCGTCGTCGACTCCGGGTGCGCCCGTGTCGAGCGTGACCAGGGCGATCAGGTCGAAGCGCACCCCGGTGGGGCCGGGTTTGGTTCGCCCGCCCGTCATCGCGTAGGGGCGGACGAGCGGTCCGGCCTCGTTGTCGTACCACTGGCTGCCCGGCTGCGGCGGGGCGCCCGGCGTGTCCTCGGTCATCTGCACCGACCGTCCTCGGTCATCCGGCGGCGGGCGGCTGTGCGGCGACCCGCGGCGGCGTGTAGAGGTGCTCGCCTACGCGCTTGACCAGCAGCGCCATCTCGTACGCCACCAGGCCGATGTCGGCCGTGACGGCGGTGAGGACGGCAAGGCACGAACCGTCACCCGCCGCGGCGACGAACAGGAAGCCGTCGTCCATCTCGACCATCGTCTGACGTACGCCGCCGGCACCGAAGTGGCGGCCGGCGCCCTTGGCCAGGCTGTGGAAGCCGGAGGCGACAGCGGCGAGGTGTTCGGCGTCCTCTCGGCGCAGACCCGTGGAGGCGCCCACCGCGAGACCGTCGTTGGACAGCACCACGGCGTGTCGCACTTCGGCCACGCGCAGCACCAAGTCGTCCAGCAGCCAGTCGAGTTCACCGGACCGCTGGGCGGCCCTCATGCTCGGGTCCTGGATCATGCGGGGTCTCCTTCGCTGCTGTCGCTGCCCGCTTCGGGGTCGGGGGTGGCTCTGAGGCCGGGTGACCTGCCGCTGCCGCGTACCCAGCCGTCGCGGTAGGCCGCCATGCGGTCCCGTACGAGTTCGGGGGTGCGCTCGTCGTCGCCTTCGGGACGCGGCGTTTCCGCCGGCTCCTCGGAGCGCTGTTCGCGCAGTTGGGGGGCGAGACTCGCCTGTCGTACCCGCCGTGGGAGGTCGTCGGAGTCTTCGGAGTCGTCCGGAGGACGGTGCAGCCGCAGTGTGGTGACTCCAGGTGGCGGGTTGTCCGACGAGCCGTTCACGGGGGCTTCGGCGACGCTCTGCACCGGGGGCACCAGTGCGGGCCGCTCGGTGACGGCCTGCACGGATTCCTGTTCCGGGGCGGCCGACACGCGCGCGTACTCCCGTTCCGTGGGCTGCCTTCCGGTAGTGTCGGTCCTGCGGGGGGAACGTTCCGCCGCACCGCCGTGCAGCAGGGCCGTGGGGAGCAGAACGACCGCGGTGGTACCGCCGTAGGGCGAGGTCCGCAGGTGCACCTTGATGCCGTGCCGGGCCGCGAGCCTGCTGACCACGAACAGTCCGAGCCGGTCGCTGTCGAACAGGTCGAGCGCCTCGGACTGCTCGATGCGCCGGTTGGCCTCGGCGAGCGTCTCCGCGCCCATGCCGAGCCCCCGGTCCTCGACCTCGACCACGTAGCCGTTGCCGACCGGCTCGCCGGTGATCCGCACCCTGGTGTGGGGCGGCGAGAACTGGGCGGCGTTCTCGACGATCTCCGCCAGGAGGTGCGTGAGGTCGGCCACCGCGGCACCGACCACGGACGCCTCGGGGAGTTGCCGTACCTCCACGCGCGCGTAGTCCTCGACTTCGGAGACGGCCGCGCGGACCACGTTCGTCAGTGAGACCGGCATGCGCCAGGCCCGGCCGGGTGCGGCTCCGGAGAGGATGATCAGGCTCTCCGCGTGACGCCGCATGCGTGTGGTGAGGTGGTCGAGCCGGAACAGGTCGCTCAGCTCGTTCGGATCCTCCGACCTGCGCTCCATGCTGTCCAGCAGGCTCAGTTGACGGTGCACGAGAACCTGACTGCGGCGGGCGAGATTGACGAAGACCCCGGAGATTCCGCTGGCGAGTTCCGCGCGTTCGACGGCGGCGCGCAGGGCGGCCCGGTGCACGGTGCCGAGGGCCTCCGCGACCTGTCCCGTCTCGTCCTCCGCAGGCGGCCCGGGCGGGGCCTCGGCGCGGACGTCGATCTCCTCGCCGGCCCGCAGTTTGCGCATGGCCTGCGGGAGTTTGCGGCGCGCGATCTCCAGGGCGCTGTTGCGCAGGCTCACCAGCTCGATGACGAGGCCGCGTCCGATGCGCACGGAGATGACGAGGGACGCGACGACCGCGGCGAGTCCGAACAGGACCGCGGCACCGGCGGGGGTGAGCACACCGCGGGTGAAGGGGTCGGCCCGGTCCGCGACACCGCGGCCCGCGTTCGCCTCGATCGTGCGCATTCCGTCCTGCACGCGCGCGTGGGCCGTGTTCCAGTCGGCCTCCGGCGCGGCGTCGATCGCCTTGCCGCCCGGGCGGGAGACGAGCACCTTGTCCTCGACGGCGCGTACGTCGGTGTACGCGCTCCCCTCCACGAGGTGGTGCCAGGCGGCTCGTTCGGCCCCGCTCAGATCCGCGACGGCGGAGTCGATCAGGGTGCGGCGGGTGTCGACGGCGCCGGTGAACAGCCGTAGCCGCTCGCCGTCGAGGCTCCCGGCGAGCCGGGCACTGGACAGCACCGCGTCCTCCTGTGCGAGCGCTTCCCCGGCCCGGGAGAATTCGAGCAGCACACGCGCGTCGGAGCCGAGGTCGGCGTCCTGGATGCCGGTGAGCGCGCCGCCCACCGCGAAGGCCGTCGAGATGGTCTTGGTGTACTGCCCGTACGCCTCGTCCCATCCGGTACGGCGGTCCAGCACGGCGGTGCGCAGGGACCGCAGGTGCTCGGCTCCGGTGACGAAGGCGTCGAGGCGCCCGGCCACTCCCGCGGGCAGGTCGGCACCGTCGGCGACGGTGTTGTGGTCGCCCAGTCGCAGCTTGGCCACCGCGCGGTCGGTGCGCCGCGCCAGCTCCTTGAGGTCTGCCGGCTGTTCAGTGGCGGGGTCGGTCGCGTAGCGGACGGCTGCCGCGCGTTCGGCCTGGAGCGCGGCGACGGCGGCGTCGACCGGGGATCGGACCGTCGAGTCCACGCGCTGCAACTGCCGTAGCCGCGCGACGTCCTGGGCGGTGCTCACCGTGGCGTACGCCCACAGGGCGAGCAGGGAGATGACCGGCACCATGAGCAGGCAGACGATCTTGGCTCGTACGGTGCGGGGCCTGACGTGCCACCGTCCCGCGCGCGTGGGTGCCTCTGGCGGCGTCCCCGTGACGGTCTCGTCGGTGTCCGCGTGTTCGTCGGCCGGCGGGCCGGCGTGCGCGCGGCGACCGCGGGCCAAGGGCTGGGGCGGCGGCTCGGCGCCGGCTGTGGGGGTCCTACGGGGTGTACGCATGGCCTCCTCGCTCGGAAAGGTTCGGGGCGTGTCTTCCGGGCCGTCGTGGCTCCGGGCCCGCCACTAGCGGGCGACGCTCTCGACCGGCCGCTGGGCCGATGCGGATGCCTCGCGCTCGCCGGCCGTCGGCGACAGCGCGACGAACGCCGATGTCAGGAAGAGATAGGACCCGAGGCCGACGGCGAGGGGGAAGATGAACTGCATCGCCGTGGCCCCGGGCAGGGCCTCGCCGGAGGGCGTGACGCGCACGCTCACCGCGATCATTCCGGTGTAGTGCATGCTGCTCACCGCACCGCCCATGACGAGGGAGGCGATAGCGACCGCCACGGGCGACTTGATGTTGAGCGCCGCCCACAGGGCCGCGGTCGCCGCGACCACGGCGATCACGACGGAGAGGCCGACGAGCCCCGGGTCGTAGTGCACCTGGCCGTGCAGCCGCAGCGCGGCCATGCCCAGGTAGTGCATGCTCGCGACGCCGAGTCCGGTGGTGAGTCCGCCGAGAACGAGCGCGCGCCCCCGGTCGCGGCCGTAGCCGACGGCGAAGACGCCCGCGCCGACCACGACCATGGCGACGAGCAGACTGAGGATGGTCAGCGGCACGTTGTAGCGCATCTCCGTGCCGCTGACACTGAAGCCCAGCATCGCCACGAAGTGCATGGTCCAGATGCCGGTGCCGATCGCGGAGGCCGCGGTGAGGAGCCAGTTGCGGCGCGACCGCCCGGTGGCGCCGAGCGCGCGGACCGTGCAGCGCAGCCCGAGGGCGGCGCCTATGCAGGCCATCGCATACGACAGCACGGGGGTCAGCCAGCCGAAGGCGGCGTGGTCCAGGTGTCCCATGGCTCAGGGACGCTAGTCCGGGCAGGGGCGTGCAAAGGGGGCGCATTTCGAAAGCTGTTGGAATATGACGAAGAGATGTACCTGAACGATCGCGTCACGCTCGAACATGTGCGCCGCGTCGTCCTTCGTGTCGGTGAGGGATCATGCGGAGCATGAGCGACGACCACACACATGTCCAGGAGTTCTTCACGGCACGTGCCGCCGACTGGGACAGGCGGTTCCCCGACGACGGACCCGCGTACGCGGCCGCGGTCACCGAAATGGGTCTGCGCGAGGGTGACCGCGTGCTCGACGCGGGTTGCGGCACCGGGCGCGCCCTGCCGCCGCTGCGAGCGGCCGTGGGGGCCTCCGGAGTGGTCCTCGGGGCCGATCTGACCCCGGCCATGCTGGAGGCCGCCGTACGGGCCGGACGGGACCGGGACGGACAGTTGCTGCTCGCCGACGTCTCCGCGCTGCCGTTGCGCACGGCGTCGCTGGACGCGGTGTTCGGGGCAGGCCTCATCGCACATCTGCCGAACCCGGCCGAAAACCTCCGGGAGTTGGCTCGCGCGGTGCGGCCGGGGGGCACCCTTGCGCTCTTCCATCCGATCGGCCGGGCGGCGCTCGCTGCCCGTCAGGGCCGGCAGATCACCCCGGACGACCTGCGCGCGGAGGCCAATCTCCGGCCCCTGCTGGCCGGCTCCGGCTGGGACATGACGTCGTACGTCGACGAGGACACCCGCTTCCTCGCGCTGGCCGTCCGCCACGGCTGAACCATCAGCCTCTTCCGGCGACCTCCGCCGCGAACACGTCGGGGTTGTCGAACATGACGTTGTGCCCGGCGCCGGGCACGGTCACGACCCGTACTCCGGCGTCCTCCAGGCCTTCCCTGCCCGGGAGTTCACCGCTCAGCTCGCCCTGGAGATAGACGCGGTCCACCGACAGCTCTTCGAGCATGTGGCGCATCGTGGGGTTCGTGCCGCGGCTGAGCCCCGTCGCCGTGCGGTGCAGGGCGCGCGGATCGGCGAGTCGCATGGTGGCCGCCCAGGAGGGGCCGACTTTCTCCAGTACGCGCGCGTGGCCACCGTTTTCGACGTAGTCGTCCTCTTCGTAGGAGGCGATGCCGCTGCTGCCCGGGGTGACCGGAGGGTACGGGTCGAGGTTGGCCTCCGTCAGGACCAGCCGTGAGACCAGGTCGGGCCGCCGGTGGGCGAGCACGATGGCGACGGCGCCGCCCATGCTGTGCGCGACCAGCTCGGCGCCGGTGACGTGGGCCGTGTCCAGGGCCGCCGCGAGCGCGTCCGCGTGGCCCTCCAGGGTGTAGCCGAAGTCCGCGGGCCGGTCGCTGATGCCGTGACCGGGCAGGTCGACGAACAGGGTGCGGCGACCGGCCAGCTCGGGCCGGGCCGCGATATGGGCGTTGTAGACCGTCGAGGCCGAACCCAGGCCGTGCACGTACACCCGCGCGGGTTCGCTGCCCGCCGCCTCAGTCCAGCGGATCCGGCTTCCCTTGCCGTCGAATTCTGCCTGCTTCATCACGCGCTCCCCTGTGCCGCTTCACGTTTCCTGACGCCTCCGAGAGAATACATCGGAACGGATGTATCTAGGAACCGATGTACAGCGAGAGTGCGGCAGAATAGGGGCATGCTGGAGCTGGCCATCCTCGGATTTCTGTACGACGCCCCGTTGCACGGCTACGAGCTGCGCAAGCGCATCACGGCGCTGACAGGGCATGTGAAGCCCGTGGCCGAGAGCACGCTGTATCCCGCGATCAAGCGGCTGGAGAAGGCGGAGCTGCTGGAAAGGGCAACGCAGCCGGGCTCCGTGGCCGCCCCCCGTCACATCCTGACCCTCACTGAAGAGGGCAGACGCGAACTGCGCCGCCGGCTCGCGGAACCGGCGGGGCGCGACATCACCGACGAGAACCGCTGGTTCACGGTGCTCGCCTTCCTCAGGCACCTGGACGCCCCGGGGGCACAGGCCGCCGTACTGCGCCGCAGGCTCGCCTTCCTGGAGGAGCCCGCGAGCTTCTTCTACGACTACGACGGCGACCAGCCGCTGCGCGCCGAGGACCTGGACGACCCCTTCCGCCGCGGCATCCTCACCATCGCGCGGGCCACGAGCCGGGCCGAACTGGCCTGGCTGCGGGCCACGATCGACTCACTCGACGCGGGCGGCCGATGAGACGAGGCAGCCCCGCACACCCGGCACCGGGCAGGTGCCCAGCTCGGCGACGCGGTAGCCGTCCGGGTAACCCTTGATCTCCCAGTTCTGCCGCGCGAAGTGCGGGGCACGGCGCGGTGGCATCAGGCGGACCAGCCGGCCACGCGTGCGCACCGCACGGCGGACCAGCGCACGCGTGACGGCGCCCGGGAGCTCGTATCGGAAGGCACGCAGCAGCGGTTCGTCGAGCAGGGCCAGGGTCGAGGTGCGCAGCAGGGGGGGGTGAGCGGACGCGGGTACCAGGAGGCCATCAGCTCCAGCGTCGCGTCGGAGACCCTGCGCGCGCCCACGTCCCACCCGAAATGGGCCTCTTCGTAGGAGTCGAGACAGGCCTCGAACTCCTCGTAGGTCTCCGGGATGTCCTGGATGCCCATGTGCTGCCCGAGCGTGCGGTAGTGCACGGTGGACGCGACGATCTCGTGGCGCGACAGCCTGCGCCACCCATAGGCCTCAATCCACCGTTTGGGCATCACCACGAAGGTGCAGAGCACGTAACGCATGTCTTCATTGCTGATGTCGTAGCTGCGGTGCATCTGATTGATGCGGCGGATCGCGGTACGGCCCTCCTCCCCGTCGAAGCCGTGCTCGACGATGGTGTCGAGAAGTAGCGCCGTGTCGTCGTAGCGCTTCTGTGTGCGGTCCGTGAGCTCCGCCGTCTCGGCGAGCAGCCGACCGATGCTGGGGACGGCGTAGGTGCGGTAGAGCGCCAGTTCCAGGGCCCGGGTGAAGTCCCAGGGGAATTCGTACGCGGAGGTGAGCCGATAGATCTCCGACGCCTCCTTCTCCGGGTCCATCCGCCGGATCTGTGCAAGCCGCTCGTAACGCTTCACCTGGCCGTCCCCCTTCTGCCGCCGAAGCTCCAACTCTACGTTGAGTAGCAGCAGATGAACGATCAGCGATGTCCATCGCACAGGGGGAAGGTGGCCCGATGTTCGACAGACTCCGCAAGATGTGGCGCAAGAAGACGGCCGAGCGGCCGGAGGAGCGGCGGCCCGTCGCACCACGGCCGGAGAAGCGTGCGCACAACCTGTTCGAAGCGGCCGCGGCGTATGTGTCGGCGTGCGCCGAGGACGACCAGGACCAGATCGACGAGGCTGCGGCCTGGGTGTCGCCGGAGGCGCTGTCGTTCGGGGTGAACGAACTGGCCTGCCGGGCTGTGATCGCCCTGGCGCGGGAACGCGACGAGTCGCCGAAGACGGTGGCCCGTAGGCTGCTCGGGCTGCCCGCGGCCTGACCTCAGGGGCCGGGACGGTCGATTCGCCCCTGTCCAGCCGGATAACTGCAGCTCCGGGTGTGCTTCGGGCTCGTGACAAGCACCTTCCGGTCGCATTATGGTGCGCCGACGAACGTAGCGATGGGGAGGCTGGGATGGCCGGGACGGACGATGACGCCGTCGCCACCGGGGACGACGACGCACTGTATGTGCTGACGGCGGTGTTGCTGACACCCGCCAAGTTCCCCAGCGTGCTGGGGGACGACTACCCGGAGGCCTGCACGACGCTCGGCCTCGCGCCGCTCGCCGACGGGTACGGTCTCGTGCTCGGCCAGGACGGCGAGGGCGCGCGGTGGACGGTGGTCGTCGACGACGTGTCACTGGTCGCCGTCGCCATCGCGTCCTGGGACTGCGGGATGGAGCAGGACCTGTCGCCGGACGAGCGCACGGTCGTCGCGGCGCTGCCCGGCTGGCCCCTTGAGGTCGCCGTTTCGGCCCCCGGGGTGCCGGCCCCGCACGACCCCGCGCCCGAGCTCACGGAGCTGCCCCCGCTCAGCCCACCGGACACCGCCACCTGGGGCCCGGCCCAACGGCGCCTCGGGGCCGACGAGATCGCACAGCAGTGGGCGACCTGGCGGGAGCAGATCGACGACGGCGATTTCGCGACGTCGGACGGCGAGGCGAAGGCGAAGGACACCCCGCAAGGGGAAAGCGGCGACGGCGAAGCCCGCAGCGGCATCCGCCGGGTCCTCGCGGAGGCACGCTCCTACGTGGACACGCCGCCCCCGCTCGGCCGTGTCCGCTCGTCCTTCGCCACGGGCGACGCCCGGACCCTGCGCGCCGACGGCCCCGGCTGGTCCCTGGTCGCCAGAACCGACGACATCGCCTTCGTCCTCCTCGACGAGGAACCCGGAGAGGTCCTGCCCGTCGGTCGCGGACCGGAACTGCCCGGCCTCCTGGAGGCCCTCGACAAGATGGCGGTACGCCCCAGCTGAGCGGCCGCGCCACACGGCACCCGGCGGCGCGGCCCTATCCGGCGGCTCGCGTCCGGGGGGCCGAGAAGGGCGCCCATCGAGGCATCGAGATCCTCATGGCGCGGGGCAAGCGGCCCCGTTCGCGGACCGTACCGACGGCAGGCCCGCGAACGGCGCTGTGGTGGACTCCCGCATGCGGGAGTCCGGAGCCGCACCAGGGTGGTGGCTCCTCAGCGGCCGAGTTCCTTGCGCGTGACGCGGCGCAGCCTGCGCCGCTGCGAGGGGTCCAGCGCAAGGTATGCGGCCGCTGGGACTCCCAGCACGATCAGGAAGGCGGCCCACCAGGGCAGCCAGATCAGCAGGATGAGGCCGACCGCCACACCTCCTGCAGCGATCTTCGCGTTCATCGACATCTGTGTCGCCTCCTTCGCGGCTGCTGCCGCTCTCTGTCCTGAGAACGGGTCCCCGCCTCCCACGGTTCCGGACCGCGACCCTGATACGTCCCTGAGCCGCGCCCCTTACTCAACCCTGAGAGGCTCCCCGACCTCATGCATATGGCGCAGGGCCTGTCGGTAGGAGTCGACGAGCCCGGTCTCCGCGTAGGGGATACCCAACTCCTCACAGTGTGCGCGCACCAGAGGCTGGACGAGGCGCAGATGGGGCCGGGACATGCTGGGGAACAAGTGGTGCTCGATCTGGTAGTTCAGGCCGCCCAGGAACCAGTCCGTCAGAACGGCGCCGCGGACGTTGCGTGAGGTGAGCACCTGGCGGCGCAGATGACCCCAGCGCTCGCCGTCGGGATCGGGCATCTCCATGCCCTTGTGGTTGGGCGCGAAGGCCATGCCCAGGTGCAGGCCGAACAGTGCCTGGTGGAGGGCTGCGAAGGCCAGGGCCTTTCCGAGGGACATGGAAGTGAGCAGCAGGGTCACATACGCGACGACGTGGGTCACCAGCAGCAGGGCCTCCGCGACCCGCTCCCGCGGCGGCTGCCGGCGAAGGTCCTGGAAGCCGTGGACCTTGAGAGCGACGCCTTCGAGGAGGGTGAGCGGAAAGAACAGCCAGGCCTGGTTGCGGGTCAGCCAGCGCCGGAAACCGACCCGGCCCTTGGCCTGCCCACTGGTGAACACCAGAACGTCCGCGACGACGTCAGGGTCCTTGTCGATGTGGTTCGGGTTGGCGTGGTGGCGATTGTGCTTGTCGCAACACCTGCATGAATGCAGCTCATCGGTTCCAGTCCTCTGCGCGTGTGGCGCAGGCAGGACTGACACGCCCCGCAACGACCAACATCATCGCCGTACGGCGGCACGATGCTGCACCGGACCATCGCGCTGGATGTACCGCAGCCGCTACGGGCGGTGTGGGCCGCGACCCGCCCGTTGCTGTTCCGGGCCTTCGCGCGGGCGGCCCTCAGACTGGACGCACTCTGGATAGAGGGGGTGCTGCGCGGACGTAAAACTCACGGGCCCCGATCTCTCGCCCCATGGCAGCTCCCGCCCAATGCCGCTACACCGACGTTTCGCCCGGCCTCTGTGTGACCCGGCTCTTGTGCGACGTCTGCGGTGGCCTGGGAGGCCCTGAGAGCGACGCGATAGGCGGCGAGGGAGTTCGCTGCCGTCGTGGGACTGCGCTATCTGAGCGGCGGCACGGGATGGCGCCATGTACTGCTCAGCTGTCAGCCGCGCCGAACATCGATGCCGGGCGCGGCTGGTGGCTCCAGACCTCGGGCGACGTCTCTACGCTCGCCCCTCGGCCTCGGCGTCGGCGACGGCGATCGCGATGCCGAGTGCTTTGGCGATGTTGCCTGCTGCCGTCATGACGCGGGCTGTGCCCACGATGGGGGCGATGGCGACCAGGACATCCTGCAGCTGGTCGGTGGTCAGGCCGGCCTGGAGGGCGGGGTCGATGTGCGCGACGTAGGAGATCGGCGGAGCGTCCGAGGCGGCGAGTGCCGCGATGCGGGTGAGCATGAACATGTCCGGGGTCAGCCCGCACCGCTCAACCGAGTCGACCGTCATCGCGGCGAGGGTGTCCAGAACCGGGGTTTCAGATGCTGTGGCCATGGCGGGTCGTCTCCTGTTGGTGTCTCGACGAGATCAGCGGGCAGAAGCAAGGGATCCTCATCTCGGTACAGCGTCTACCGCTCGACCGTAAGTCCGTTTCCCGCGGATTGCCTGTCGAGGGGATCGTCCGAGGAGGGAGGCAGATGGGCGGCAACGGGACAGAACCTGCGGGCCCGCGCGGTGCCGCCAACTGCACTGTGAACGTCGGGCCGTCCAAGCGAGGAGGACACTGACCCTATGGCCCTACCCAAAACGCATCATTGCTCGGCCTGCTCGGACGATGCCTCGCCGGAGACAGTCCTTCACGAAGAACTCGTCGTCGGAGCGCCGCTGTCCATGGATGATCTCACCGAGGCGCAGCGCCTCGACCGGTTTGCCCGCAAGTACGCCCACGATGGCTGCCAGGTCAGAGAAGTCCGGCGGGTCCCACACGACAGCTTGAGCGGCTACGCCTGGTCCGTCCGCTTCGTCGAGAGTTCCTGACAACGGCATCGCCGGGCATTCCCGGAAGGATGCCTGCCAGGAGGCCCCCCGTTCTCCCAGGGCAGCGCCGGTTCCACGCCCGCCGGTATTCCCAAGCTCAGAGCACTCGCCACAGGGTCCGCGGCGAAGGCCAGGCAGTCTCGGGCACGTCCTCCTGAGCGCCGCCCCAAGTCCCGAGGAGGGCCGAACCTCGGACTGAGCCTCATCTTCAACCTGGTCGGGCTCCCTAACCGCCCGATATTGCAACATTGTTGATGATTCGCCCGGCCTGTTGGATCATGGAGTGTCAAGCAAGGGGCGTTCTTCGTCTCGGATAGCTGGCGACATCCTGGTCGTCGTCGTTGCTGCCCCGCCCCGAAGGCGCAGCCCCGCACCCAGTGGTACGGGCTCACCTGCCTTGGTGCCGGAGCCACCCTGCTCCCGGCCCTGGTCCTGGGGGAGTCCGGCGGGGCAAGCCTCCACCGCAAGGACGCGTTGGGAAATGAGCCCGTAGCAACCCGTGCCGCACAAAGACCAGTCTCGTGCCTGTGGGGCTACCTATCAGGCGTCCGGTCGCTCTGAGCGCAGTACGCGCCGGCCGGGCGATGAGGGGACCATGAACTCGGCCGGGTCCTGGCCCTTTTGGACGTTCTGGATGGCGTTGTGGAAGTCGTTCCACCAGGAGTAGCTCATCCCCAGGAGCAGGTTGCCGTGGAGCAGGCCGATCAAGCGGCTGACGGATGAGCTGCCGGTGATCTGGGAGTGACCCGCGTCGTGGCCTATGAACGCCGTTCGGGCCGCGAGGACGGCGAGCGCGGGGGCGAGGAGCTGCGACCACCAGGAGTTGCCGATCAGGGCGACGCCGGTGATGACGCCGGCCAAGGCCAGCGCGTTCACGGCTATCTCGCGCGCGTACCAGCCGTGACGCCGCTTCAGGAGCCCCTGGTTTTTGACGGTGCGCAGAAGGGGCGCGAACTCGCTTCCGGGGGTCTGCCCCACGCTCGCCCCTGGGGGCGGTTCCGCGAGGGCGGCGGCGGTCAGGGGCATGGTGGGTCTCCCGCTTCTCAGGGAACTGGGTGACCTGATGAAACGTACGAATCAGTGGCCTTCGGCGACCATGGCGCCACCACCCGTGTCTGTCCGGGGGCTTTCCGGCGCACCGCAGGGGTGTTGGCTCCACCCCGAGCGAGGTGACCCACGTCATGGATCGGCCGTGCTTGCCTGCCATCCGGAGTGGTGTACCCTCGGCGACCCGACCCCCAGTAGTCAAATTTGAGGAATGCGTCATCGCTGTGCAGAGGATTCCCGCGGCAACTCCCGCAGAGATCTCCGAACTGGCCCGCTGCTGTGCCGTGTTCGTGCCCGCCGATCCGTCCCGTGCCGGCAGCGTCGCGTTCTGGCACCCCGAAGGCGACTCCCCTCCGGTGGTGGCCTCCGGCGACGCTGAGGACCTGGCCGTCGTGCTGCCCACCGACGCGGGCGTCGAGCTCGTGACCGTGCCCGCCGTGCTGATTCCCGTACGGGCCGCTCTGCCGGTCCTCACACGCGCGCGTGCGGCCGCGCAGGCACACCGGGCGACCGCGTTCTGGGGCGCGGCCGCCGTGCTCGCCCTGCAGTTCGCCGCGCGCGGACTGCTGCTGCCGGGGCTGACAGCCGGCGACCACGACGCATGGCGCTCGGGTCCGCTGCGCGCGGAAGACCTGGAGCGGATCCGCGAGCTGGCCGCCGCGATGCCGCCCGACGCGCACGCGGTGCCGGTGGACGACGCCGAACCGCTGCGGCTGCCCGATCCGGAAGGGCTGCTGCGCGCTTTCCTGGACGCTGTCGCCGACGCACTGCCCCGCTCCCCCGCGGCGGCGCTCGCGGCGGGCGGTCCGGCCTTCGCGGCGCCGGAGTCCCAGCACATGCCCGAGCAGCGCGCCTGGGCCACGGATGTCGCCGCGGTGCACGAAGCGGACGTACGGATCTCCTTGCGCATCGAGGTGCCCGGACTTGCGTCGGCCGAGTCGGACGAGACACGGCTGGCGTTCCGCGCGGTGCTGCAACTGCACAGTGTGAGCGATCCGGCCCTCGTGGCGGACGCCTCCGCCGTCTGGGCCGGTTCCTCGGACTTCGGCCCACGCGCGCGGATGGACGCCTTGCTCGCGCTGCGCCGCGCGGCCCGGGCCTGGGCCCCGCTGACTCCCCTGCTCTCGGCGGCCGTGCCGGACGCCGTCGAACTCGCCGACGAGGAGGTCGCCGAACTCCTCGGTGAAGGCTCCCGCGTACTGGCGCTCGCTGGTGTCGACGTGCACTGGCCGAAGGAACTGGCACGGAAGCTGACGGCCCACGCGGTCATCGGCCCGCCGGACGAGGCGGAAGGTCCGGGCAAGGTCGCGTCGGACGCGCCCTCGTTCCTGTCCGCGGACGCTCTGCTCGCCTTCAACTGGTGGTTCGCGCTGGGCGATCAGCAGCTCACCCGGCAGGAGCTGGACCGGCTGGCCGAGGCGAACCGGCCCATGGTGCGGCTGCGCGACCAGTGGGTCCTCGTCGATCCGCGGGAGGTGCGCCGCGCCCAGGCGCAGCAGGACCGCAAGGTCACGCCCATCGACGCGCTGAGCGCCGCTCTGACGGGCTCCACGGAGGTCGACGGCCACCGGGTCGACGTACGTCCCACGGGATGGCTGGCGGCCCTGCGGGAGCGGCTCGCGGACCCTGAGGGGCAGGAGCCGGTCGGGCAGCCCGCCGCGCTCCACGCGACGCTGCGGGACTACCAGGCGCGGGGGCTCAACTGGCTGGCCCGGATGACCTCCTTGGGTCTGGGCGGCTGTCTGGCCGACGACATGGGTCTGGGCAAGACGATCACGCTGATCGCCCTGCATCTGCACCGGCAGACCGACGAGTCGGCCACCGGCCCCACACTCGTGGTCTGCCCGGCCTCCTTGATGGGCAACTGGCAGCGCGAGATCGAGAAGTTCGCTCCCGGCACCCCCGTACGCCGTTTCCACGGTTCACAGCGCAGCCTGGAGGGCCTGGCCGAAGGCGGGTTCGTGCTCACGACGTACGGCACGATGCGGCTCGACGCGCCACGGCTGGCCGGTGTTCCGTGGGGCATGGTGGTCGCGGACGAGGCCCAGCATGTGAAGAACCCCTATTCGGCGACGGCTCGGGCGCTGCGCACGATCGGCGCACGCGCGCGCGTGGCGCTCACCGGCACCCCGGTGGAGAACAACCTCTCGGAACTGTGGGCGATCCTCGACTGGACGACGCCCGGACTGCTCGGCAGCCTCGGCACGTTCCGGACGCACTACGCGCAAGCTGTCGAGGGCGGCCAGGATCCCGCGGCTGCCGAGCGGCTCGCCCGGCTCGTGCGGCCGTTCCTGCTGCGCCGCCGCAAGTCGGACCCGGGGATCGCGCCCGAGCTGCCGCCGAAGACCGAGACCGATCGTGCCGTGGCGCTCACCAAGGAGCAGACGGGGCTGTATGAAGCCATGGTGCGCGAGACTCTCGCGGAGATCTCGGGAGCGGACAGCATGGCGCGGCGCGGCCTGATCATGAAGCTGCTCACCGGGCTGAAGCAGATCTGCAACCACCCGGCCCAGTTCCTCAAGGAGGAACGGCCGAAGATCCCGGGCAGGTCGGGGAAGCTGGAGCTGCTGGACGAGCTCCTCGACACCATCCTCTCCGAGGGAGCGAGCGTTCTGGTCTTCACGCAGTACGTGCGGATGGCTCGCCTCATCGAGCGTCACCTGGCGGCGCGCGGGGTGTCGACGCAGTTCCTGCACGGAGGGACACCCATCCATGAGCGCGAGGCGATGGTGGACCGCTTCCAGGAGGGCGAAATCCCCGTCTTCTTGTTGTCGTTGAAGGCCGCGGGCACGGGATTGAACCTGACGCGGGCCGAACATGTCGTCCACTACGACCGCTGGTGGAACCCGGCTGTGGAGGCACAGGCCACGGACCGCGCGTACCGCATCGGCCAGAGCCGGCCCGTCCAGGTGCACCGGCTCATCGCCGAGGGGACGATCGAGGACCGTATCGCCGACATGCTGCGGCGCAAACAGCGGTTGGCCGACGCCGTCCTGGGCGCAGGTGAGGCGGCGCTCACGGAGCTGACCGATGCCGAACTGGCCGACCTGGTGGAACTGCGAGGGGGCGCACGATGACGGATCGGAACGAGGAGCGCACGTTCGCCGCGCTGCCCCCCGTGAGCGGGCGGGGTTTCGCGCAGACGTGGTGGGGCCAGGCCTGGTTGAAGGCCCTGGAGGACGCGGCGTTGGATTCGGAGCAGGTGAAGACGGGCCGCAGGCTCGCGCGCGCCGGGGCGGTAGGTGCCGTGTCGGTGCGTCCGGGGCGCATCACGGCCGTGGTCCAGGACCGCGACCGCACCGCACACCGCGCGGACGTCCTGCTTCAGGAACTGTCCGGGGAGCAGTGGGACCGCTTCCTGGACATGGCCGTCGAGCGCGCCGGGCACATAGCGGCACTGCTCGACCGCGACATGCCGCCGCATCTGGTCGAGGACGCGGCGGCCGCCGGAGTCGAACTCCTGCCGGGACTGGGCGATCTGGAGGCGGAGTGCGGCTGCGGCGCCTGGGACCACTGCGGGCACACGGCCGCGCTCTGCTACCAGATGGCGCAGTTGCTGGACCAGGATCCGTTCGCCCTGCTGCTGATGCGGGGGCGCGGCGAACGCGCTCTGCTGGACGAGCTCCAAGTGCGCAGCAGCGCGCCCGTGGAAGAGCCGGACGCGCCCGACGCTCGTCAGGAAGGCGTGGACGCCGCGGAGGCGTTCGCGGCCGGGGACATCCTGCCGCCGCTGCCGGCCCTCCCGGAGCTGCCCGAGGAGCCCGGGCAGCCGCCCTCCCTGGACACCGAGGCCGCGCCCGCACCCGGACTCGACCCGGACGCCGTGGAGTTCCTCGCGACCACGGCAGCGGGCGAGGCGTACCGGCTGCTCGCCGAGGCGCTCGGTTCCGGGCACGGACAGCAGGCGGTCGAGGCGGAGCCGACCCTTGCCGAGGACGCGGTTCGGCTGGCTGCCGGCAGCCCGGAGCAGGCGATCGCCCAGCGGCTCGCCGTCGGTTCGGGGCGCGATCGCGAGGAGCTGCGACTGGCGGTATGCGCCTGGCGGTACGGGGGTGTGGCCGCGCTGTCCGTCCTTGAGGACGAGTGGCGCGTGGAGGGGGCATCGCTGGCACGCGCGCGTGCCGCTCTGGAGTCGGCGTGGGACGAGGACGAGCGGCCACGGCTGCGCGCCTCACGCAACCGCTGGACGACGGTCGGTGGGTCCACACAGCTGCGTCTCGGGCGCGACGGCCGGTGGTGGCCGTATCGCAAGGAGCGGGGCCGATGGGCCCCGGCCGGACCGGCGGTGCGGGACCCGGCCACGGCCCTTGCCACGGCCGAGGGGGACCTGAGCGGCGATCCGATGAGTGGTTGACGCTCCACGTTCACCTCGGGGTCACATGTCGTTCGGCGACAGCACCAACTCTGGCCGCTGACAGCGAAGTTGTGCCTCAGGAGGCCCGATGTTCCCGCACGCCGCCGGCCGGCGCCATCTCCACCGATTCGTCGCCGCGGGCGTGCCGCTCGCGGTGCTGGCCGTCTTCGTGGTGGCCGGTACCGCGAGCGGGGCGAGCGACCCGTCGCAGCCGAGCGTGACACGCACCGCAACGCTCGGCGACATCCCGCTGGGCGCGTTCAGCAACGCGCTGCTGCCCGGGACGGTGGACGACGACCGCGGCGTGGACCTCGGCGGAATCGGCAGTGACATCTTCCCGGCCGGACGCAAGGGCGAGTTCTGGACGGTCACCGACCGTGGGCCCAACGGCCAGATCAAGGTGGACGGCAAGAAGCGGCGGACGTTCCCGGTGCCGGGCTTCGACCCGGCGATCGTGAAGATCCGGGTGTCCGGCGACGCCGTGAAGGTGCTTGACGCGATCCCGATCACCACGTCCTCCGGGAAGCCCGTCACCGGGCTGCCCAACCAGGCGGGGCGCGACGAAGCGCCGTACTCCTATGACGCGCAGACCCCGCTCGCGTACGACGCGAACGGTGTGGACACCGAGGGCATCGTGCGGGCCGAGGACGGCTCCTTCTGGCTCATCGACGAGTACGGTCCTTCGCTGATCCATGTCTCCGCGCGCGGGAAGGTGCTCACGCGCTACGTGCCCAAGGGGCTGAACCTGACGGGCACGGACTATCCGGTGGTCGAGGCGCTGCCGGCCATCCTGCTGCACCGGAAGATCAACCGCGGCTTCGAGGGGCTCGCCCAACTGCCGGGCGGTGACCTGGTGATGGCCGTACAGAGTCCGCTCTCGCTGCCGGACGGCGCCGCGGGTGACGCCTCGCGCACGACGCGGCTGCTGCGCTTCTCACCCAAGAAGCTCGCGGTGACGGCCGAGTACGCATACCGCTTCGACCCGGTGAACGTGGTCGACCCGAGCGAGGACGACACGTCCGAACTGAAGATCTCCTCCGTGGTGGCCGTCGGCCGTGATCGGTTGCTTGTCGAGGAGCGCACCGACAAGGCGGCCCGGCTGCAGTGGGTGAAGCTCACGCGGGACGCGAACATCCTCGGCGGCACGTGGGACACCGACACGACGTCCCCCTCCCTGGAGCAGCTCGACGACCCGGCGGCGGCCGGTGTCCCTGTGCTGCCCAAGCGTCTGGTCGTGGACCTGGGCACGGTCGAAGGAGTGCCCGGCAAGATCGAGGGCGTCGCGCGCGTGGACCACGACACGCTCGCTCTGATCAACGACAACGACTTCGGGATGACCGACGGGGCGGGCGCGTTCGACGCGCAGGGCCGGCTGGTGGACAGCGGAATCGAGACGACGGTCACCTACGTGCGGCTGCCGCACGGGATCTGACCTCGGGACACATGTCGTACGGCACGCGCGCGTGGGCGGTGAAAAACGGCCACGCGTGCGTGCCTCTCACTTCAGCGGCTTGGTCAGCTTGTGGGTGCCCTCGCCGACGTCCGCCGCCAGACTGCAGGCGACGTTGTCGATGCCTGTCTTGTAGCCGCTGGAGTCCGGGTACTGCACGAGGGTGCCGCGTACGGTGCCCGCGGGCTGCCTGGTCGCCTTGTGTTCCAGCGTTGACTCGCACAGTGCGGACGCGGCCTTCTTGAGGGCGGCGTCGGTCGTGTAACTGCCGTTGAGCTCGGCCACCTTCACGACCTCGGCGTCGTGCGGCTTGGTGCACGAGCGCTTGACGGCCTGCCCGGGCAGGCCGTTGCTCGTGTCGAAGCAGTCGCCCTTCGTCAGCATGTAGTACGGCACTTCGTCGTTCGCGAGGGTCGGGAAGAGCGACTGGAGGTCGCTCGGCACCAATCCGCTGGGTACCTCCGAGGGCAGCGTCGGCGTGACGCTGGGCACTCCGGAGGGAAAGGACGGCAGTTCGGACGGGATGATCAGCGAGGGGCTCCGAGAGCTCCCCGTAGCCCCGCTGCTCTCGGTGGGCGACTTCTTGTCCTGCTTGCCGTTTCCGCCGGTGACTGCCACGGCAACGGCGACGACGGCTCCCACGGCCACGATCACGGCGAGCACGAGGAACAGGGGACTGCGGCGCCGTCCACCCCCACGATGGCCTCCTGGCCCACTGGGCGATCCAGGAGGCGGTGGCGGCTGCCAGCCCCCGCCACCCTGTCCGGGAGACCAACTACCTCCCTGCGAGGGCGGACCATAGCCGCCAGGAGGCGGGCCGTAGCCACCGGGTGGAGGTCCGTAGCCGCCGGAAGGAGGGCCGAAACCACCGCCTCCAGGAGGCGGCGTGTCTCCCGGCGGCCGAGGGGGCTGGGGCGGTACGGGCGGCATGGCCATACCGTCAAGAGTCGCCTCGAACCGGTCATGACGCGACCCCTGCACGGAAGTTGATACGGACTCATGCCATGGATCGCATGATTCCGGAGCATTCCGCGCGGAAATCCACGGAGATCCACAGAGGAAGAACACGGGGCCCGGACCCGTCCGGAGACAGGCCCGAGCCCCACGGCGCCGCGATCAGCCGCGCGCACCCAGCAGGTGGTCCATCGCCAGCTGGTCCAGCTGCTCGAAGGCCATTCCGCGCGCGGCGGCCGCCTCCACGTCGAAGCCCTCGAAGGCCGCACGGTCGGCGAGCAGCGCCTGCAGACCGTCTGCCGCGGTGGGCTGAGCCAGCTCGTCCAGGCGCGAGGCGCGCAGCGCCTCCTGGACCTCGGGGTCGGCACGGAAGGCCGTGGCACGCTCGCGCAGGATCAGGTAGTTGCGCATGCAGCCTGCCGCCGACGCCCACACACCGTCGAAGTCCTCGGTCCGCGGCGGCTTGAAGTCGAAGTGCTTCGGACCTGCGTAACCGGCACTCTCCAGGAGGTCGACCAGCCAGAACGCGGAGCGCAGATCACCCGCACCGAAGCGCAGGTCCTGGTCGTACTTGATGCCGGACTGGCCGTTGAGGTCGATGTGGAAGAGCTTGCCCGCCCACAGGGCCTGCGCGATGCCGTGCGGGAAGTTCAGCCCGGCCATCTGCTCGTGGCCCACCTCGGGGTTGACGCCGTACATCTCCGGGCGCTCCAAGCGCTCGATGAACGCGAGCGCGTGGCCGACGGTGGGCAGCAGGATGTCGCCGCGCGGCTCGTTCGGCTTCGGCTCGATCGCGAACTTCAGGTCGTAGCCCTGAGAGATCACGTACTCGCCGAGGAGGTCGAAGGCCTCCTTCATACGGTCGAGGGCGACGCGTACGTCCTTGGCGGCACCGGACTCGGCACCCTCACGGCCGCCCCAGGCGACGTACGTCTCGGCGCCCAGCTCGACCGCGAGGTCGATGTTGCGGATCGTCTTGCGCAGCGCGTAGCGGCGTACGTCACGGTCGTTCGCGGTGAACGCGCCGTCCTTGAAGACGGGGTGCGTGAACAGGTTCGTGGTGGCCATCGGCACCTTGAGACCCGTCGCGTCCAGGGTCTGCCGGAACCGCTTGATGTGCGACTCGCGCTCGCTGTCCGAGGACCCGAAGGGGATCAGGTCGTCGTCGTGGAAGGTGACTCCGTAGGCGCCGAGCTCGGCCAGACGCTGCACCGATTCGACCGGGTCCAGGGCGCGCCGGGTGGCGTCGCCGAACGGGTCCCTTCCCTGCCAGCCGACGGTCCACAGGCCGAAGGTGAACCTGTCATCGGGGGTGGGCTGGTAGTTCATGCCGCGGCTCCTTGCTAGCTCCGACTATTTCGTCATGGCAGTTTACAAATTAGTATGCGGACGCATCTCTGGGAAGAGACGATGTGTCTCCGTATGGAGACGAGGGTGCGAAATCCGGGCCATACCGGTCCGGAGAGCCCCCCAAACCAGGACAGATCCCGCGGAGCCGCGGAAGAGGGAGAGCCCGATGTCAGCAGCCGAGGGTCCGCTCGTCGTCGGGGTGGACACGTCCACCCAGTCCACCAAGGCCCTGGTCGTCGACGCGTCGACCGGTCAGGTGGTGGCGAGCGGGCAGGCGCCGCACACCGTCTCCACGGGGGCGGGCCGCGAGAGCGATCCCCGACAGTGGTGGGACGCGCTCTGCGAGGCTCTGCACCAGTGCGGCGACGCCGCACGCGAGGCCGCGGCGGTGTCGATCGGCGGCCAGCAGCACGGGCTCGTCACGCTCGACGCCCAGGGCGAACCCGTACGCCCGGCCCTGCTGTGGAACGACGTGCGCTCGGCACCGCAGGCGCGTCGGCTGGTCGAGGAGCTGGGCGGCCCGAAGGCCTGGGCAGAGCGGACGGGCAGTGTGCCGGGCCCGTCCTTCACGGTCACGAAATGGGCCTGGCTGGCCGAGAACGAACCGGACGCCGTCCGGGCGACCGCGGCCGTCCGCCTGCCCCACGACTACCTCACCGGACGCCTCACCGGACAGGGCACGACCGACCGCGGAGATGTCTCCGGTACGGGCTGGTGGGCGTCCGGGACCGAGGCGTACGACGAAGAGGTCCTCGCGCACGTCGGCCTCGACCCGGCCCTGCTCCCCCACGTCGTCCGGCCCGGCGAGGTCGCCGGAACCGTGCACGCCGGCAGTGGGCTGCCGTTCTCCCGGGGCACCCTGGTCGCGGCGGGCACCGGTGACAACGCGGCCGCCGCGCTCGGCCTCGGGCTGCGCCCCGGCACCCCGGTGCTGAGCCTCGGCACCTCCGGCACGGTGTACGCCGTATCGACGCGGCGCCCCGCCGACCCGACCGGCACCGTGGCGGGCTTCGCCGACGCCCGCGGCGACTGGCTCCCGCTGGCCTGCACCCTGAACTGCACCCTCGCCGTCGACCGTGTCGCCGCGCTGCTGGGCCTCGACCGTGAGGCCGTCGAGCCGGGCGCGGGTGTGACACTGCTCCCCTACCTGGACGGTGAGCGCACTCCGAACCTGCCGCACGCCTCGGGGCTGCTGCACGGGCTCCGGCACGACACGACGGGCGGGCAGCTGCTGCAGGCGGCGTACGACGGCGCGGTCCACTCGCTGCTGGGCGCCCTCGACCTGGTGCTCGACGCGGACGCCGACCGCTCCGCCCCGCTGCTGCTGATCGGCGGCGGAGCCCGGGGCACGGCCTGGCAGCAGACCGTACGCCGGCTGTCGGGGCGGCCGGTTCAGGTGCCCGAGGCGAAGGAGCTGGTCGCGCTCGGAGCTGCCGCGCAGGCGGCGGGCCTGCTGACCGGCGAGGACCCGGCCGCGGTCGCCCGGCGCTGGGACACCGCCCGCGGGCCCGTGCTCGACGCCGTGGAGCGGGACGACGAGACGCTCGCGAGGATCGCCGGGGTACTCTCCGACGCGGCCCCGCTGCTGGAACGGGAGCCGAACCGGAACTGATCAGGTACTGACGAAAGACCGCCCCCAGGGGACCGGCACAGACGAGGACCGCCCCGACGGGGACCGGCCGGACGAGGACTGACGGAGGCATGACCGCACCGCTGCACGAGGCCCACCCGACCGGTTCCGGCCGGCGGCTGCCCGACACCCAGCAGGGCATGCGCCGCCGCAACCTCTCCCGGGTCATGCACACCGTCAGCGCCGAGGGGCCGCTGTCCCGTGCCGCCGTCGCCTCGCGCATCGGCCTGACGCGGGCGGCCGTGTCGACGCTGGTGGACGAGCTGATCCGCTCGGGGCTCCTCGAAGAGCTGGGGCCCGAGCGGCCCGGCCGGGTGGGACGGCCCGGCTCGGCCCTCGCCGTCAGCGGGCACGGTCCCGCCGGGATCGGCGCCGAGGTGGGCGTCGACCATCTGGCGGTGTGCGCGGTCGATCTGCGCGGTGAGGTGCGGGCCCGGGCGGTGCGGCACGGCACGAACCGCGGTCGGCCTCCCGAGCCGGTGATACAGGAGCTGACGGCGCTGATACGTCAGGTGATCGCCGAGGCGGAGCGGGAGGGGCTGTGGCCCGCGGGCCTCGCGGTCGCCGTGCCCGGCCTGGTGGCACGCGACGCCCGGACCGTGGTCCGCGCCCCCAACCTCGACTGGCACGACACGGACCTCGGCGCACTGCTGCCCGGGGAACTGCCGCTGACCGTGGACAACGAGGCCAACTTCGGCGGTCTCGCGGAACTCTGGCTCGGCGACGCGACTCCGCGTGACTTTCTGCATGTGTCGGCAGAGATCGGCATTGGTGCGGCGGTGCTCGTGGACGGGCGGCTGCTACGCGGAACGCGCGGCTTCGCGGGCGAGCTGGGGCATGTACCGGTCCGTCCTGACGGGCCGGAGTGCCCGTGCGGTGGACGCGGATGCCTCGAACAGTACGCGGGTGAGGAAGCCGTCCTCCGCGCCGCCGGTCTGGAGCTGGGCGAGGACCGGGTCGGTCTGCTGGCCGAGCGGGCCGCCCAGGGCGACACGGAGGTACGCCGTGCCCTGCGCGAAGCCGGAACCGCGCTCGGCATCGCGCTGACCGGGGCGGTCAATCTGCTGGACCCCGAGACAGTCGTGCTGGGGGGAGCACTGTCCGGTCTCGCGCCCTGGCTGCTGCCGTCGCTGGAAGGGGAGTTGGCGCGGCGCACGGCTGGTCCCGCCTGTGCCGTATCCGTCTCGCGGCTGGGGCCCGAGGGTCCACTGCTGGGCGCGGCGCACTCGGTGGTGCGGGGAGTGCTCGACGATCCGGCCGGGGTGGCGGGACGGTCGTAGCGGGCGGGGAGTCATAGCGGACCGGTGGTTTCAGCCGGCGATCCGTCCCAGCAGACCATCGGTTTCAGTCGGCAGTCGGTCTCGGCGGGCGGGCGGCGTACGTCGAGACGCGTGCCGCAGGCCGGTCGATCTGCGCGCTGTCGGGCACCTGCTCCCCCTTTCGGGTGGCCGAGTTGTCCACAGTCCCGGAGTTGTCCACCGACTCACGCCTCGCTCTTCCTGCCCAACCGGCAAGCGCCGTACCGTAATTCACGCGAGGCGCAGCCGTCGGGCCGACGGCTGTGTGTCCGGGCGAATCGGGGGGTTCACATGTCGGGGGAGACGGCTCCAGGGCTGCGACGTGAGGCCATCGGGCTGCGCGAGGTGCTGTTCCAGAGCATCACGGCCATGGCCCCGGCCGCGGCGGTCGCCGCGTCCATTCCGTCGGGTGCGGCCTTCGCGGGCGGCAGTCTGCCGCTGTCCGTGCTGATCGCCTTGGCGGCATGTCTGCTCACCGCGTCGTGCGTGGCCGAGCTGGCACGGCAGTTGCCCGCCGCGGGCTCGGTGGCCACGTACGCGGCTCAGGGACTGCACCCTGCCGTCGGATTCCTCGTGGGCTGGGGCTATGTCTTCGTCGAAGCGCTGGTGCCACCGCTGCTGCTTCTGCAGCTCGGGTTCACCACGGCGGGCACGCTGCACCAGGAGTGGTCCTCGTACCCCGACGACCTGTGGTGGCCCTGGTCGCTCGCGGGCGCTGCCGTCATCGCGGTCGCGGGCTATTTCGGAGTGCGCGCCTCAGCCCGATTCGGAACCGTTCTCGGCGTGTTCGAGGTGCTGGTCTTCGTCGTCTTCGCCGTATGGCTGATCGTCAAGGCGGGCGGTGACAACACCCTGTCGGTGTTCGGCACCTCGCACACGGCCGAGGGACACGACGGCATCAGCGGCGTGTTCGCCGGATCGGTGTACACGGTGCTGGCCTTCGCCGGCTTCGAGGCGGCGGCACCGCTCGCGGAGGAGACGAAGGACCCGCGCCGCACGATGCACCGGGCCGTCCTCGGCGCGGCACTCTCGATCGGTCTCGTGTACGTCCTGACGACCTACGCCATGTCCGTGTACTTCGGCCCCGACCGCTTCTCAGGCTTCGGGGCCTCCGGCGCCGCCTCCTGGGAGGGCGTGGCACGCGCTTCGTTCGGGCTGTTCTGGGTGCTCGTGTTCCTCGCGGTGGTCAACTCGACGATCGCCAACGCCAACGCCTGCGCCAATGTCTCCACCCGAACCGCCTTCGCCCTGGGCCGGATCCGGGTGTTCCCGCAGCTCTTCGCGCGCGTGCACCCCAGACATCGCTCCCCCGTCGCCGGAGTCGCCGTGCAGTGCGCCGTGGCGCTCGCGGCCATGCTGGGACTCGGCTTCTCCTACGACCCCGTGACCGCGTTCCTGCTGCTCGCGACGGTGATCGTCACGGTCGTGATCGGGGTGTACATCGTGGTGAACCTCGCCTGTGCGGGTTATTTCCTGCGCCGCAGGCGGGAGTTGTTCAAACCGGTGCGGCATCTGCTGTTCCCCCTGCTCGGCATCGTCGCCTTCGTCCCTGCGCTGCTGACCGCGGCGGGCCTGCCGGTCTTCGACTTCGTGTCCGAGCTGACCGCCCCCGTGTCGTACGCGGGACCGGTCGTCGGTGTCTGGATGCTGGCGGGGGTCGTGGTATTGATCGTCCTGCTGCGCCGGCATCCCGGGCGCATAGCCGAGACCGCCCGTGTCCACCTCGACGAGACCTCCATGCCCGACCCCCGGCAGAGCGGAGCTGTACAGCGATGAGCGACCCCCGGATCCTGACCGTGCGGCCCGCACCGGGCGAGTACGCGTGGACGTTCGGCGGCGCGCCGCCGGTGGCGCGCATCGCGCCCGGCACGGTCCTCGATCTCTACACCGAGGACTGTTTCGCCGGACGGGTGCGCTCCGAGAAGGACCTGGTGTCCCAGGTGTGCGAGTTCCCGTTCCTCAATCCGCAGACCGGCCCCTTCCATGTGGAGGGAGCGGAGCCGGGTGACACGGTCGCGGTTCACTTCGTGTCGATCGAACCGGCCCGCGACTGGGCGGCATCGACGACCGTTCCCCTGTTCGGCGCACTCACTTCCACGCACACCACGGCCACGCTGCAGCCGCCGCTGCCGGAGACCGTGTGGATCTGGCAGCTCGACCGGGAGCGGCGCACCGCGCTGTTCAGCGCGCGGGAGAGCGACATCCAGATCGAGCTGCCGATGGATCCGATGCATGGAACCGTCGGTGTGGCGCCCGCGAATCTGGAGGTGCGCTCCGCCCTGGTGCCCGACGCGCACGGCGGGAACATGGACACTCCAGAGATGCGGGCCGGCGTGACCTGCTACCTCGGAGTGAACGTCGAGGGCGCCCTGTTGAGCCTTGGTGACGGGCACGCGCGGCAGGGCGAGGGCGAGACCTGCGGAGTCGCTGTCGAGTGCGCGATGAACACGGTGGTGATCGTCGAGCTTCTCAAGGGAGTGGCCACCCCCTGGCCGCGTATCGAGTCCGACACGCACATCATCTCGACCGGCTCGGCACGCCCCTTGGAGGACGCGTTCCGGATATCCCAGCTCGACCTGGTGCAGTGGCTGGTGCGTGACTACGGCTTCAGTGAGCTGGACGCGTACCAGTTCGCGACCCAGGCGGTCGAGTCGCCGCTCGCCAACGTCTGCGACACCAACTACACGTGCGTCGCCAAGCTCCGCAAGGAATGGCTGCCCGCGCGCGAGACACATCGCGGGCTGCACGCACAGCTGCGCGAGACGGCCACGGCACTGCGGCACTGAGCACGCCTCCACTCACCCTCGCTCATTCCCCCCACCATCGAAAGGCAGACACATCATGGAACGGGCCAGGTCGTTCCCCAGCCGGCGGCGGCTGCTGAAGGGCGCAGCCCTCGCCGCTCTCCCCTACTCATTACTCCCTGGCACCCGGGCCGCGGCACAGGCCGCGGACGTCGACTTCCCGGGCGCCGAATGGACACAGGCGAGTACGTCCAACTACACAGCGTCCAACCGGCCGACGGCCTATCCGCTCGACTATGTGATCATCCACGTCACGCAGGCGACCTACTCCGACACCCTGTCCATCTTCCAGAATCCTCAGAAGAAGGTGTCCGCCCACTACCTCGTGCGATCGGCCGACGGGCATGTCGCGCAGTGCGTCAGGGAGCATGACATCGCCTGGCACGCGGGGAACTGGGACTACAACACCCGCAGCATCGGCATCGAGCACGAGGGCTGGGTGGATCAGCCCGCCTACTTCACCAACGCGCTGTACGAGGAGTCCGCCAAGCTCACCGCCGCGATCTGCACGCGATACGGCATCCCCAAGGATCGCGCCCACATCATCGGCCACTTCGAGGTACCAGGCACCGACCACACCGATCCCGGGCCGAACTGGGACTGGACGCGCTACATAAGGCTCGTCAACTTCGCCTGACCGACGGGCCCTCGGGGTGTCCGGAAGGCGACAGGTGGTGCGGGCAACGGGTGCGGTGGACGGCCACAACAACCGCCCGGACGGTCACACTGCTTGTCGGGGCACCCACCGGGAGTGACGATGGTCCCAGCCGCATCGCCTGCCGGGAGGCCGAGTTGACCGATCCATGGGTGGCCCTGGAACCGGGCACCGATCCCGTCGAGCGGGTGCGGATCCTGCGTCGTGCCCACGAGGCGTTCACCGAGGCGGGCACGGTGCCACGGCCGGTGCGTTCCGTGGTGGCCGACTCGTGGCGGCGTTCGGCGCGGGCGGGCGTCGTGCCGGACGGCACCGCGAGCGTGGAGCTCACGGACGGGGATCTGGGCTCGTATCGGGCCGAGCATCCGCTGGCCCGGGTGATGCCGCTGTTCCGGGAACTCATGGGGACGTTCGCGGCGGACGGGGAGCACCTCCTGGCGGTGTGCGACGCGCAGGGCAGACTGCTGTGGGTCGAGGGCCATCCAGTGCCGCGGAGGCGGGCGGGGCGGATGAACTTCGTGCCGGGTGCGCGATGGTCGGAGACGGCGGTCGGTACGAACGCTCCTGGCACGGCGGTGGCCGTCGACCGGCCGGTGCAGGTGTTCGCGGCCGAGCACTTCATCCGGCGTGTCCAGCCCTGGACGTGCGCGGCGGCGCCCGTGCATGATCCGCGCACCGGGCGGGTTCTCGGCGCGGTGGACATCACCGGCGGGGACGGGCTCGCGCATCCGCACAGTCTCGGTTTCGTGCAGGCGGTGGCGCGCGCCGCGGAGTCCCAACTGGCGTTGCTCGCACCACCGAAGGCCATGGCCGACACGATCGAACTGACCGCGCTGGGCCGCGACGAGGCTCAACTGCTTGCGGGCGGGCGGAAGATGAGGCTCAGCCGCAGGCACAGCGAGATCCTAGTGCTGCTGGCCCGGCACCCGGAGGGTCTGACGGGCGACGAGTTGTTGTGCGCGCTGTACGAGGACGAGTCGGTGACGCCGGTGACGCTGCGCGCTGAACTGGCACGGCTGCGCCGGGTTCTCGGGCCGGGACTGCTGGGTTCGCGCCCCTATCGGCTCACGGCGCCGGTCGAGTCCGATGTAGCGGTCGTGGAGCGACGGCTCGGCACCGGCGCGGTCACGGCGGCCGCGGCGGTGTACGCGGGTCCGCTGTTGCCGGGTTCAGGGGCACCGGCAGTGGTGCGGCTGCGGCACCGGCTCGCCGAGGGGCTGCGTACGGCGCTCATCGCCCGCCGCGATCCCGACCTGCTGGCCGACTGGGCCCGCGCGCCGTGGGGCGAGGACGACCTCGACGTATGGCGGGCGCTGGCCGCGGTGCGCCCGACGGCGGCGGTGCGGGCGCGGCTGGCTGCGTTGGAGGCCGAGTTGTCGGCGCCACCGGGCTGGGCGCACCCCGCACCCCCCGGACGGACGCGACCGGCACACCACGGGACGGCACGCCCGACGCCACGCTGACGAACACACCGCAAGCCCAACAGCCACCGGGGCACGCGGCGCCCCTGGCACTCCGCCACCGCGCCACCGCGCCACCGCGCCACCGCGCCACCGCGCCACCGCGCCACCGCGCCACCGCGCCACCGCGCCACCGGCGTAACCCCACAGGCCGATTCCCGGGCACGCAACGTCTTCGCAACGTCGGCGTTCCTAGCCTCGCGGCGAGAGCTGCCCAACGGCGGGCAGCGCTTCTCCGGGAGGCAGAGCAGCATGACCCGTTACGCGGCGCCTGGCACCGAGGGCGCGATCGTCTCCTACCAGGCGCGTTACGACCACTTCATCGGCGGCGAGTACGTGCCGCCGGCTCGCGGGCAGTACTTCGAGGACCCGAGTCCGGTGAACGGGCAGCCGTTCACCGAGGTCGCGCGGGGCACCGCCGAGGACGTCGAGCGCGCGCTGGACGCGGCGCACGCGGCGGCGCCCGCCTGGGGCCGCACGTCCGTCACCGCGCGTGGTGACATCCTGCTCAAGATCGCCGACCGGATGGAGGCGAACCTGGAGAAGCTGGCGGTCGCCGAGAGCTGGGAGAACGGCAAGCCGGTGCGCGAGACCCTGGCGGCCGACATCCCGCTCGCGATCGACCACTTCCGCTACTTCGCGGGGGCGATCCGCGCGCAGGAGGGTTCGCTCGGCGAGGTCGACGACGACACCGTCGCGTACCACTTCCACGAGCCGCTCGGCGTCGTCGCGCAGATCATTCCGTGGAACTTCCCCATCCTGATGGCGGTCTGGAAGCTCGCCCCGGCCCTGGCGGCCGGCAACGCGGTCGTCATCAAGCCCGCCGAGCAGACCCCGGCGTCCATCCACTACTGGATGAGCCTGATCGCGGACCTGCTGCCGCCGGGCGTCGTGAACATCGTCAACGGCTTCGGCGTGGAGGCGGGAAAGCCGCTCGCGTCCAGCCCGCGGGTGGCGAAGGTCGCGTTCACGGGTGAGACCACGACGGGGCGGCTGATCATGCAGTACGCCTCGGAGAACATCAAGCCGGTCACGCTGGAGCTCGGCGGCAAATCTCCGAACATCTTCTTCGACGACGTGTCGGCGGCGAACGACGATTTCCTCGACAAGGCCCTCGAGGGCTTCACGATGTTCGCGCTCAACCAGGGCGAGGTGTGCACCTGTCCGTCCCGCGCGCTGGTCCAGCGCGGCCACTACGGGGAGTTCCTTCAGGCGGCGGTCGCCCGCACCGAACTCATCAAGCCCGGCCATCCGCTGGACACCGACACGATGATCGGCGCCCAGGCCTCCAACGACCAGCTGGAGAAGATTCTCTCCTACCTCGGCATCGGCCGACAGGAGGGCGCCAAGGTCCTCACGGGTGGTGAACGCATCGAGTACGACGGGGAGTTGAAGGGCGGCTACTACGTCCAGCCGACGATCTTCGAGGGCGACAACCGGATGCGGATCTTCCAGGAGGAGATCTTCGGCCCGGTCGTCTCGGTCGCGTCCTTCGACGGCTTCGACGACGCCATCAAGATCGCCAACGACACCCTGTACGGGCTCGGGGCCGGCGTGTGGACACGGGACATCAACACCGCCTACCGGGCGGGCCGCGCGATCCAGGCGGGCCGTGTCTGGACGAACTGCTACCACGCGTACCCGGCGCACGCGGCGTTCGGCGGATACAAGCAGTCCGGCATCGGCCGGGAGAACCACAAGATGATGCTGGAGCACTACCAGCAGACCAAGAATCTGCTGGTGTCGTACTCGCCGAAGAAGCTGGGCTTCTTCTAAACGCAGAAAAGGGCGTCTGAACAGGGCAGATGCCCGTCAGGCGCCCTTGTCGGCGCAAGCTGAGCAGCGAGTCCCAATACGGCCTTACGCCCGACAGATCCCACCCGTACGAACGATCTTTGGCACGAACCTGCTTGTGCTGGCGGTTGTGTTCCCTCTGTCAGTCGGTGACTTCGCCGCCTGGCGGGCTACGGTGCGGGACCACCAAGCCGGGGCCCCGGTAGCCTCCGTCGGCGATCGTGGTGGTCCCTCAAGAGGAGCATGTCCAGGGGGCGTGGCGCGCGCCCCGGCGGCGCCCGCCCGTGGCCGCCGTCATGCGTGTCCGGCAAGTGCGACGAGCAGCTGCCAGGATGCAGGTCGAAACGTTCAATCAAACATGCGCGCGTCCGGGTCACAAACAATGCTGCGCCAACAACAGCCAAAACGAGAGGGGCGCACAACCCAAGCAATTCGGCTTTTGCATATTATCCGAGCTTCGCAAACACTCTTGCCTTGGTCTCACGCTCTGCAGCTAGCTATGTGCTGCGCCCACTTCCTGGCCCGGGTTCCCGATGAACCCTGGACCGACCGGCGGCACATCGGCCAGTCCTCTGGCCCGTCGGTCAGGGAGGTGGTCGGGAAAGCTTCATGTGAGGAGTAGTCATGAAGAAGGCCTATGAGGCGCCGACGCTCGTCCGGCTCGGTACGTTCCGGAAGGAGACGGGGCTGCTGCAGCGCCACGGCAACGACCGACTGATCCTGAGCAAGAACTGACGACCGACGGTCGCTGACCGACGTCATGACTGAACTGCACGAAAGTGCGGGGACGGGCCCCGGCGACGCGCACTTCGCGGTCTTCACGGACCGTGCGGACGCGGCCGCCGTGGCCCGCTCCTTCGCCCGCCCCGGAAGCCGGACCCTCGCGCATGCGTCGGGCCGGCCCTGGCTGGTCGGCCACTGGCACGAGGACGAGGTCCTCACGGCCAACGCCGGCGGTGCCTCCGTCGCCGTCGTCGGCTGCTGCCCGATCCAAGCCGACGACCTGCGGCGCCGGGTCGCACGGCTGCGTGATCTCGCGGAGCTCGACGCACTGGCCCATTCCCTCCCCGGCAGCTTCCACCTCGTCGCCGCCCTCGACGGACAGATCAGAGTGCAGGGCACCGCCTCCGGACTGCGCCTCGTCTTCCACGCGGAGATCGACGGCGTGCGGGTGGCCGCTACCCGAGCCGACACGCTCGCCGCCGTCCTGGGCCTCGACCCCGACGTGGAGGAACTGGCCGTAAGGCTGCTGTGGCCCGCTCCGTATCCGCTCTCCGAGACGTCCCTGTGGCGTGCGATCACCGCCGTTCCTCCGCAAGACGCTGTGGTCGTCGCCGCGGAAGGCCGCGGCGTACGGCACACCCGGTGGTGGACGCCGCCGGAGCCGGTCCGGCCGCTTGCCGAAGCGGCGCCCCTGATCCGGAAGGCACTGGAGGAGGCCGTCGGCGCGCGTACCCTTCAGGGCGGTGTGGTGAGCTGCGACCTGTCCGGCGGCCTGGACTCGACCTCCGTCTGCTTCCTGGCCGACCGCTCCCCCGCCCGCGTGGTGGCCAGTACGTGGCCGGGACGCGATCCGGCGGACACCGACCTGCACTGGGCCGAGCGGGCGATGGGGTACCTCCCGGACGTCGAGCACGTGGTCTGGGACGCCGACGCCTCACCGCTGGTCTACGAGGACCTGCTCGGCATCGACGACCTCCTCGACGAGCCCACCATCGGAGTCATGGACCGCTCCCGGGTCCTGCACCATCTGCCCGGCCTCGCCGCACGCGGCAGCCGGTTGCACCTGACCGGCATCGGCGGCGACCACGTGGCATGGTGCTCCGAGGCGTACTACCACCGACTGCTGCGCACCAGTCCGCTGTTCGCCCTCCGACAGTTGCGTGGGTTCCGGGCGCTGTGGCAGTGGCCGCTCGGCGGCACAGTCCGCGCTCTCGCCGACTCCCGGCCGTACGGCAAGTGGCTCGCCGACGCCGCCGGCCACCTGCGCGACCCGTTGGCCCCGTCCGTCGCAACGGGTCTCGGCTGGGGCATGGCCCCACGCCTGTTCGACTGGGTGACTCCCGAGGCCGAACGAATGGCCCGCCGGGCACTGCTCGCTGCCGCGGCAACGGCCTCGCCACTGCATCCGGACCGTGGACTGCACGCAGACCTGGAGCAGATCCGTTCGTGCACCCGCGTCATCCGGCAGTGGGACCGGATGGCGGCCCGCGCCGGCCTGCCGATGGCCTCTCCCTTCCTCGACGACCGCGTCATCGAGGCGTGTCTCGCCGTACGCCCGAGCGAGCGCGTCACGCCCTGGCAGTACAAGCCCGTCCTGAGCGCCGCGATGCGCGGGATCGTACCTGACGCCTGCCTGCGGCGGGCCAACAAGGCCACGGCCGCCATGGATGCCTCCAACGGACTGCGCCAACACCGCGCCGACCTGCTGGCCCTGTGGGAGGACTCGCGGCTGGCGGAGTTGGGCTTGGTGGACGGCGCCGAGCTCCGCCGCCTTGCCCGGCGGCCCGCCTCCCCGGGGTTGTCCGACGCCATCCTCTACTCCACGATCGCCGCCGAGGTGTGGCTGCGGGGCCTTGCCCGCAGCCACACCCGCGTCCCATGACCCTGACCACATCCCCATGTCAGAAAGGCCCTCATATGCCCCTGCGGTTCGGCGACGACGTCTCCACGGCCGAGACCGACTACGGCACTGTGCTGCTGGACGAACGGGCCGGCGCCTACTGGGAGTTGAACCCGACTGCCACTCTCGTGGTGCGGACGCTGCTCGACGGCGGCGAGGAAGCGGACGCGGCCGCCGCCCTGGTCCAGGAGTTCGACATCGACCAGGCACAGGCCCTGCAGGACGTCGAGACGCTCGTACGGCAGCTGCGGAGCTCGGGGCTCGCCTCATGACGACGCCCAGCGCGCTGGAGCGACCTACCGGTGTGCCCCTGGCCCGACGCCTGGCCGCCCGCCTCGTCCTGCTCCCTGCCGTCGCCTTCGCCCTGCTGCCGCCCCGCCGCATCCGCACCGTACTCGGCATCCTGCGGCGCGGTGCCGCGCCCGCCACCACCGCGCAGGCCCAGAACGCGCGCGACGCCATGTGCGCCGCCAGCCTGCGCTGCGCCGGGCCGAAGGGGTGCCTGCCGCGCTCCTTGGGGGCCGCACTACTGTGCCGGCTCGGCGGAACGTGGCCGACCTGGTGCACCGGTGTACGCGTCGTCCCGCCCTTCACCGCGCACGCCTGGATCGAGGCGGAAGGCCGTCCCGTCGGCGAGGGTTTGCCGGAGGGCTACTTCGCCCGGCTGGTGGCCGTCGACCCACTGCCACGGCCGACGGACCGATGACCGGCGCGACGGTCCTGCACGGTGACCGGGCCGCGGCTGCCGAGGGTGACAAGTCCACCCGCGCGGCGGTGGCCACGATGTACCGGCTCACCACCGGGCACCGGAGCGCCATCTCCGTCGCCACCGTACTGACCCTCATGGGCTCCGCCCTGGGACTGGCCCAGCCGCTCGTCGCCAAGCACGTCGTGGACGCGAGCGGCCGCGGACAGGTCATCTGGCCGCTGCTGGGCCTGCTCGGCGCGCTGTTCGTCATCGAGGCGGCGACGGGAGCTGCGGGACGCTTCATTCTGGAACGGACGGGCGAAGGCGTCGTACGGCAGCTCCGTCACAGGCTGGTGGGACAGCTGCTCCGGCTGGAGATGAGGGAATACGACCGCCACCGGGGCGGCGACCTCATCTCCCGGGTGACGGCCGACACCACCCTCCTCCGCGAGGTCGTGTCGCAGGCCCTGGTCGATCTGGTGACGGGGAGCCTTGTCGCCGCCGGAGCGATCATCCTCATGGCGTGGCTGGACCCCCTGCTGCTGCTCCTGGTCGCTGTCACCGTGGCAGCGGCGGCCGTGGTCGTCGCGTCGCTGCTCACGGGTATCAGATGCGCGTCCGAACACATGCAGGACTCGGTCGGTGCCATCGCCGCCGATCTGGAACGCGCCCTCGGCGCCCTGCCGATGGTCCGCGTGCACCGCGCCGAGGAGCGCGAGGCGGCTGGCATCGGTGCGCGCGTCGATGCGGCCTACGGCGCGGGGGTACGCACCGCGAAGCTCGCCTCCATCATGAGCTCCGCCGTCGAACTCGCCGTCCAGGGCTCCTTCCTCATCGTCCTGGTCGTCGGCGGCCTGCGCGTCAACGGCCACGCCGGCTCCCTCGGCGACCTCGTCGCCTTCCTGCTGTACGCCTCGTATCTCGTCCTGCCGCTGTCCTCCGTCTTCCGTGCCGTGGGTCTCGTCCAACGTGGAATGGGCGCCTACCAGCGCATCGACGAGGCGCTCTGCCTGCCTGCCGAACCCACCGCGCCCCAGATCCCGAGAGATCGCACACCCACACCGCGGCCGACCAGGCCGTCCGTCACTCGCGAACAGCCCGCCCTCGCCCTGCGCGACGTCCACTTCGGCTACGACCCGGAACGGCCGGTCCTCCGCGGCGTTTCGTTCGCCGTCCAGCCCCGCCGCCACGTGGCCCTGGTGGGCCGGTCCGGAGCCGGCAAGAGCACGGTGTTCGCCCTGGTAGCGAGGTTCTACGAGCCGGACGCGGGCACCGTCCTCTTCGACGGGCGGCCCGCGACCGAACTCACCCGTGACGCATGCCGTCGACGCATCGCCGTCGTCGACCAGAACACCCACGTCGTCCACGGCAGCCTGCGCGGCAACATCACCTACGCCGTGCCCGACGCCACGGAATCGGAGATCCGGCGCGTCGTCGAACTGACCCGACTCGAAGAAGTCGTCGACCGGCTGCCCGGCGGCCTGGACGCTGTCATCGGCGAACGCGGCAGCACCCTCTCCGGCGGCGAACGCCAACGCGTCGCCCTCGCCCGCGCGTTGCTGGCCCGCCCCTCACTGCTCCTGCTGGACGAGCCCACCTCCCACCTCGACGCGATCAATGAATCGGCGCTCACCACCGTCATGAAGGACGTAGCCCAGGAGTGCGCCTTGCTGGTCATCGCCCACCGCCTCTCCACCGTGCAGCACGCCGACCACATCCTGGTGCTGCAGGACGGCCGCACCACCGCCGGCGGACGCCATGAGGAGTTGCTGGCCGGCAGCGACCTTTATCGCAAGCTGGCCGCGAGCCAGATGCTCCGGCCGGGCGGGGAGGCCGGGAGCGGCAACCGAGGATGGACGGACGATTGAAGCCGTCCGTCCTCGCGGCCCAGCCGGCCGAGATCCGGTCCGTGCACGGGCCATCGGCCCAGCGGTCGCGACCATGAAACCCGTTCCTGCTGGTCAACAGCCTTGCGGCTGCCGTACCACCATGAGACCAAGAATCTGCTGGTGAGCTACTCACCGAAGAAGTTGGGCTTCTTCTAGACGCACGAAAAAAGGCGCCTGCCCTGGGATTTCACCCGTCAGGCGCCTTTCGCTCCGCCTACTTACGGCGCAGTCAGAACCTCGATGCTCTGGCCGGCGCGGCGAGCGCATTCGGCTGGGTCCACACCGGAGCAGAGCCAGAACGAGATCCCGGCGTGCTTTGCGAGGCCGACAGACCGAACTCCTTGTCGGCGTCGGTTGAACCATGGCCCTCTGGCGGCGGCTGAGTTGCCGTATAGGAGCTGCCTCTCTCCGTGTTCAGCAATGTGTCTTTGACAGTGTGATCTGCGTCTCGTCACATCAGGTAGGCAAGTCGGCCACCGATTCAGGACTGGCTGCCCGTCGCCGTCGCCAGCGGTCCGATCGGTGCCTGGACGGCCGCCTCCTCGACGCGCGAGGCCCGTATCAGCAGATCCGCGGCAGTTGCTCCCCGATCGGCAGATCGACCACCCGCGTTCCCCCCAGGCCGGTCCGGGCCACGACCATGCCGGGATGTGCCTCGACGGCCTCACCGATGATCACGGAGTCCGCGCCCAGAGGGTGGGCTCGCATCGCCTCGAGGACGGCGTCGGCGTGCTCGCGCGGGACGAAGGCCACCAGCTTGCCCTCGTTGGCGATGTACATGGGGTCCAGTCCGAGAATGGCGCAGGCATTGGCCACGGCCGGCGGCACCGGGACGTCGCGTTCCCGGATGACCACCCCTGTGCCGGAGGCCTCCGCGATCTCGTTGAGCGCGGCCGCCAGACCGCCTCGGGTGGGATCGCGCAGCACGTGCAGATCCGGGGTGACGGCGAGCATGGCGTCGACCAGGCCGCCCAGCGCCGCGCAGTCGCTCTTGATCTCCACTCCGAATTCCAGGCCCTCGCGCACGCTCATGACCGCCACCCCGTGGACACCGATGGCGCCGCTGACGATCACAACGTCGCCGGGGACGACCCGCTGAGGACGCAGATCGACGCCCGCCGGGACGAGGCCGATGCCCGCCGTGTTGATGTAGATCCCGTCGCCGTGGCCGGCCTCCACCACCTTGGTGTCGCCGGTGGCCACCTCCACACACGCGGCGCGCGCGGCCGCACCCAGCGCCTCGGACACTCGCGTGACCACGTCCAGCTCTACGCCCTCCTCCAGGATGAATCCGCAGGAGAGGTAGGCGGCGCGGGCGCCGCTCATGGCGAGATCGTTGACGGTGCCGTTGACCGCCAGGTCGCCGATGCTGCCGCCGGGGAAGAACAGCGGCCGCACCACGTAGGAATCGGTGGAGAACGCCAGCCGGGCACCGCCCAGGGAGAGGACGGCGGCGTCACCCATCTGGGCGAGCACCTCGCCCCCGAAGGCGGGTGCGAAGATCTGCTGGACCAGTTCGGCGGAAAGGGCTCCACCGCCGCCGTGGCCCATGACGACGCGGGGCAGGTCGCGTACCGGTGCCGGGCACGTCCACGCTTCGAGGTCCAGGGCGGGGACGGGGAGATCGGTGGTGTCAGACAACGGGGCTCGCCTCCCGGGCCTCGGTGGTGGGCAGGTCCAGACGCCGGTAGAGGTAGTACGCCGCGCAGGCGCCCTCGCTGGAGACCATGGTGGCTCCCAGGGGGGTGCGAGGGGTGCACAGGGTGCCGAAGGCCTCGCACTCGTGCGGCTTGAGCAGCCCCTGCAGGACCTCTCCGCTGCGGCACTCGGCGGGTTCGGCCGTCTGGATCCCGCCGACCGAGAAGCGGTGCTCGGCGTCGTGGTCGCGGTACTTCGACGAAAGCCGCCAGCCGCTGTCGGGGATCACCCCGATGCCGCGCCAGGCACGGTCGGTGACCTCGAAGACGTCCTCCAGCATGGCCCGGGCGGCCGGGTTGCCCTCCGGGCGGACGGCACGGGCGTAGGCGTTGTCGACGGTGTGCTCACCGCGTTCCAGCTGACGGACGGCCCGGCGCACGCCTTCCAGGATGTCCAGTGGTTCGAAGCCCGTCACGACGATCGGGACGCGGAAGCGTTCCGCCAGTTCGGGGTACTCCCCCACGCCCATCACGCTGCAGACGTGCCCGGCCGCAAGGAAGCCCTGCACCCGGCACTTCGGCGACGACATGATCGCCTCGATGGCCGGCGGTACGCGGACATGGGACACCAGCATGCTGAAGTTCCCGATGCCCAGCTTCCGGGCCTGATGGACCGTCATGGCGTTGGGGGGTGCCGTCGTCTCAAAGCCGATGCCGAAGAACACCACCTCGCGGTCCGGGTTCTGCTGCGCGACCCGCAGTGCGTCGAGCGGCGAGTAGACGACGCGCACGTCACCGCCTTCCCCGCGGACCTGGAACAGGTCCCGTCCCGTACCCGGCACGCGCAGCATGTCACCGAAGGAGCAGAAGATCACCTCCGGCCGGGAGGCGATCTCCAGAGCCTTGTCGATGACCTCCAGCGGGGTCACGCACACGGGGCAGCCCGGCCCGTGGATCAGCTCGACCTCCGCCGGCAGGAGCTGGTCGATGCCGTGGCGGATGATGCTGTGCGTCTGCCCTCCGCACACCTCCATCAGGGCCCACGGCCTGGTCACCGTGGCGTGGATGTCGTCGAGGAGCCGGCGAGCCAGCTCCGGGTCCTGGAACTCGTCGATGTACTTCACTACTTGCGCACCTCTTCCACCGGGTCCACGCCCGCCTCCGTCGCCGCCGTCTCCCAGGGGTCGCCGAACTCCTCCTGCAACAGGCCGAGTTCGGCGAACAGTTCGAGCGTCTGCCGCGCCGACTCCTCGTCCAGCCGTTGCAGGGCGAACCCGACGTGGACGATGGCGTACTCGCCGACCTGGAGGTCGGGCAGGTACTCCAGGCACACCTCCTTGACCACGCCGCCGAAGTCGACGGTGGCCATCCGGGTGCCGTCCCGTTCCTCGATGTCCAGCACTCTGCCGGGTACCGCCAGGCACATGAGCCTCTCCTCGCTGTGGGTCGCGCGTTGCTCAGTCGGTGGGAGTGGCCCGGGCGGCCACCATCAGCTGGCCAAGCGCCAGGCCGCCGTCGTTGGGCGGCACCAGGTGGTGCCGCAGGACCGTGAAGCCGTCCTCGCGCAGGGTGGCGGCACAGGCCGAGGAGAGCAGCGTGTTCGCGAACACGCCTCCCGTCAGGGCGACCGTGTCCAGCCCGTGCCGCTCTCGCGCCCGCGCGCAGATCCGGTGCACCAGCCCGGTCACGCCCCGATGGAAGCGAGCCGCGACCAGGGCCGGCCCGATGTCCGCGCGCAGGTCGTCGACGATCGCCGCGAGTACGGGTGCCGGATCCGCCCGTACGACGCCACCCCCGTTCTCCTCCGACGTGTGAAGGGCGAAGGCGTACGCGGTGGTGTCCTCGGCGGGTGCGTGCAGAGCCGCCCCCTCCAACTCGACGGCGGCCTGTGCCTCGTATCCGGCCCGGTGGCACACCCCGGCGAGAGAGGACACGGCGTCGAAGAGCCGACCCATGCTGGAGGTGGGGACACAGTTCAGACTGCGCTCCAGCTGCCGTTCCAGGAGGCGGAGTTCGTCGGGCGGGCAGGCGGCCATGCAAGCGAGGTTGTCGGACCAGCCGATCCCGGCCGCCCTCAGATGGGCCAGCGCCATGCGGTACGGCCGGCGCACCGCGGCGTCGCCACCGGGCAGCGGGACGTACGCGAGGTGCCCGAACCGGGTGAAGCCGTCGTAGTCCGCGAGCAGGAACTCCCCGCCCCACACGGCGCCGTCGTCGCCGTGGCCCGTGCCGTCGAAGGCGACGCCGATCACCGCCCGGGTGCCGTCCAGCCCGTGCTCGGCCATCGCGGCGGCAACGTGCGCGTGATGGTGCTGGACGCGCACGACGGGCCGGTGCGCCGCGTTCCGGTCGGCCCACCGGACGGAGCGGTAGCCGGGATGCCGGTCTGACACCAGGGTCTCGGGCCGCACCCCCGTGATGGACTCCAACTGCGCCGCCGCGCGCTCGAACGCCCGCTGCGTACCGACGTCGTCCATGTCACCGATGTGCGCCGACAGCCAGGCGCGACGGCCCGCCCCCAGACAGAAGGCGTTCTTCAGGTCTCCGCCGACGGCGAGGGCCGGCCGCACGGGCAGCGGGAGGGAGACCGGCAACGGGGCGTAGCCACGCGAGCGGCGGATCACCAGCGGCTCCCCGTCGCAGACGCGGACCACGGAGTCGTCGCACGGGACGTGGATCGGCCGGTCGTGCGTGAGCCAGGCGTCGGCCAGGTGCGCGAGCCGCTCCAGCGCCTCGGTGTCGTCGGTGACGATCGGCTCACCGGACACGTTGCCGCTGGTCATGACGAGCAGCCGGGGGCCGTCCGCGTCGCCGGGCAGGCCGAGCAGCAGATGGTGCAGGGGCGTGTACGGCAGCATCACGCCGAGGTCGGGGCTGCCGGGCGCGACGGCCTCGGCGGGCCGCGGGTCCCCGGCGGCGTACGACGGGTGCGGACGCCGCCTCATCAGGACGACCGGCCTGGCCCGGCCTTCGAGCAGGTTCCGCTCCTCGGGGCTCAGCCGAACGAGGTGCCGGACGTCGTCCGCGGCCCTGGCCATGACGGCGAACGGCTTGTCCCCGCGCGCCTTCCGGCGTCGCAGGAGGGCGACCGCCGCCTGGTTCGTGGCATCGCAGGCCAGGTGGTAGCCGCCCAGGCCCTTCACGGCGAGGGTCGCGCCCCGCGTCAGCAGGGTGCGCGCCTCGGTGACCGGGTCCGCACCGTCGACACTCCTGAGCCCTGGCTGCTGGGCGACGAGCAGCCGCAGACGCGGCCCGCAGGCCGGGCAGGCGACCGGCTGCGCGTGGAAGCGGCGGTCGGCCGGATCCGCGTACTCCCGGGCGCATTCGGGGCACATCGCGAAGCCGGCCATGGTGGTATTGGCCCGGTCGTACGGCACGCCGGTGACGATCGTGAAGCGCGGGCCGCAGTGGGTGCAGTTGACGAACGGGTGGCGGTACCGCCGGTCGGCCGGGTCGGCCAACTCAGCGAGGCAGTCGGCGCAGGTGGCGGAGTCCGGGGAGACCAGGGTGCGGGCCGGTCCGTCGGTTCGGGAGGTGAGGATGGTGAACGCGGTGCCGCCGACGGGAGGCATCTCCCGGTGGTGGACGGACTCCACGCGGGCCAGCGGGGGTGCCTGGGCGGCGATCCGGTCGCAGAACCGGGCCACGGCCGAGGCGGTGCCCTCGACCTCCACGACGACGCCCTCCGGAGTGTTGGTCACGTGCCCGGCGAGGGCGAGTTCGGTGGCGAGGCCGTACAGGTAGGGCCGGAAGCCCACGCCCTGCACCACTCCCCGGACGGTGACCCGGCGGCGTCGCGGAGTGTCCTCGGCGATGGCGGCCGGGGCCTGCGGACCGCTCACGAGTGGGTGTGGGCCATCGTGCCGGTGGCCTCCGTGTGCGCGTGGGTGTGACCGTGGTGATGGGGCAGCTTGGCCATGACCGGCGAGTGGACGGGTGCGCCGTCCGCGGCTGCCATCGCCCTGTCGAGCAGCGCGCCGACTCCCTGCCCCCGGCGCGCCGAGGTCAGGACCACCTCGACTCCCGGGTTGACCTGCTCCACATTCGCGCGGAACGCGGCCTCGTCGAACTCGACGGCCTCCGCGATGTCGGTCTTGGTGACCACGACCAGGTGGGCGAGGCCGAAGGCGGTGGGGTACTTGAGCGGCTTGTCCTCGCCCTCCGTCACGGAGGCGAGGGTGACCCTCAGCGTCTCCCCCAGGTCGTAGGAGGCCGGGCAGACCAGGTTGCCGACGTTCTCCACGAACAGCAGCCGCGTGTCGTCGGGCAGCCACCCGTCCAGGTGCCCGGCGAGCATCCCCGCCTCCAGATGACACAGTCCGTCGGTGAGCACCTGCTTGACGGGGACGCCCGAACGCGCCAGGCGCGCCGCGTCGTTCTCGGTGGCGAGATCGGCGGTCAGCGCCGCGACGGGCACGGACCGCTCCCGTGCCCGCAGCAGTTCGCTTTCCAGCAGGGCGGTCTTGCCACTGCCCGGACTGGACAGCAGGTTGACGACCGCGGTGCCTCGGACAGCGAGGTGAGCGCGCAGTTCGTGGGCGCTCGCGTCGTTCTTCGCGAGTACGGCCTGCCGCAGGTCGACGACACGACACATGGTTCAGCGCTCCTCGGAGATCGGTTCGCGGGTGGGCGCGTGCGGGGGGCCGCCGTCCTCCCAGTGCACGTCGACGATCTGCAGTTCCCGGCCCGCGAGCAGCTCGGTACGCGTCCCGCCGCACCCGGGGCAGGTCAGCCGGGGCGGCATGCCGACGGCCCATTCGTGTGCACAGGGCGTGCAGCGGGCCCGCCCCGGCACCGCTTCGGTGACCAGTGCGGCGCCTTCCAGCAGGGTTCCGGCGCAGACCAGTTCGAAGCAGAAGGCGAGCGAATCGGGTACGACGCCGGCCAGTTCGCCCACCTGGAGCCGTACCGATCGCACCGCCGTGACGTCACCGGCCCGCGCGGCGGCCTCTGCCACCTGGTCGACGACGGCCATCGCGACGGACATCTCGTGCATGGGACTCCGTCCTTCCGCGGCCTGCCTCCGGTCGGCCTTCATTAGAGGCGCGCTCACCCGGGTCGCAGGGACCGGCACGCCGTCACCGGCCGGCAGGTACGCCGTTCGACGCAAGCGCACGGCACACCGGTGGCGCCCACAGTTCACATCCGTCGGATCCGCAGATAGCGCTTGAGGTCGGGAAGCAACTCGGCGAAGACTGCGATCATGGCGGCGAGGGCCGCTCCGCCGATGACGATCTTCTTCATCCGTCTCTCCTCACGTCGAAGCCTCAGCGGTTGAGGCCTTTGCCACGGACGGCTCCCCGTTCCGCAGCAGCTCTTCGATCAGCCGGACGGCCTCCGGTACGGCGTCGGACACCGGCGCGCTGAGCCCGATGCCCTCGTCCACCGAGGCCGGTTCGCATCCGACGACCAGGACGCGGCGTGGTGGCTCGGCGCCGGTCCCGGCGCAGAGGGTGCCCAGCAGCGCCAGGACCGTGTCGGGGGTCATCCGGTGGCCGTCCAGTGCGGGGGTGCCCGGCGAAGGGCTCCCGCCGCCTACGTCGTGTTCGATCACGTACAGCGTGCCGGGGGCTTCGCCGCGTGCCGTGGCGTCCACGAGGACGAGGGTGTCGTAGCCGTCCAGGAGCTGGTAGGCGAGGTGCACCCCGCGCACACCGATGTCCACGACCTCGATGTGTCCGGGCAGGCCGCGCTCGGCGAGCAGGCGCGCGGTCTCCACGCCGAAGCCGTCGTCTCCGAGGAAGATGTTGCCGATGCCCGCCACGAGAGTCCTTGGACCTGCCGGTGGGGGAAGGTTCATCCGTCGTCCTCCAGCGGTGTGACCTCGTCGGGCTGGAAGTACAGGAACCGTCCCTGCTCTCGGCGGATGTCGGCGCCCGGGTCACCCTCGACCGTGACCGCCAGGTGCACCCCGCCGTCGACGTCGTGCAGCACCGCCTCGACCTTCGCGGTGCGGCCCCGCAGGAAGATGTCCTGCGCGTCCGTGCGCCGCAGGCCCGGGCGCAACTCGACGCGGCTGCCCTTGCCCACGGACCGACCGTCCACGACCACCCGGTCCTGCGCCGGGTCGAAGCCCGCCTCACTCGCGGGGTCCCACCAGGGGGTGTCCGGCCGCTGCACCCCGTACTCGTCGGGGAAGCCGCCGTCCGAGGCGGCGGGACCCGGGCCGGTCACCTCGCGCAGACTCCGCACCGCCCCGTGCAGACGCTCCAGAACCTCGGCCGGCATCGAGTCCGCCAGCTCGATCACGGCGGCCGCCCGCTCGTCGGTGCCCCGGGCTTCGCGTTTCTCCTCGTCGGTGAGAGCCGCGGTGCGCAGCGCGAGGATCTCGTCGATCTCGGTGGCGTCGTAGAGCACGCCGGGGCTCTCCGGTGCGATGGCCGGATGGTCCTCCAGGATGATCGGCGAGGACAGCACGAGGTCGGCGCGGCCGGGTTCGCCGGCGAGTACGGGCCAGGTGTGCAGGTTGCGGCAGGCGGCGACCGCGCCCCTCGCCCACTCGGGGGGATCGGTCATCGACAGGAACGATCCGGCGCTGAGGGCCATGAGGAGGTGGGTGGCCACCAGGGAGTGCGGCAGCGCCGCGTCCCGGTCGGCGCCGCGGCCCTCGGGCGGTGTCCAGTCGCTGGTGTTCTCGACGACGGCGGTCAGCCGCATGGCCCGGTAGGGACCGTCGAGTTCGCGGGCGGACAGCCGGACCGTCCCGCTGATCTCCTCGCACCGCCGGACCAGTCGGCCGACGGTGCGGCCGGCCGCGTCCAGGACCGGTGCGGTGTCCTCGCGGGCGGGGCGTCGGAAGGGATGGGTGACGCCGTCGCCGAGGAGTTCGTCCACCGACGCGACCACTTCGACGCGCTCCTCGCCCCCCTCGTCCCAGGGCACCAGCACCCGGTCGTCGAGGTGGAGTTCGGCAACCGTGTCGAAGCCGCCGTCCGGGCGGGCGCGCTGCACCGTGCGCCGTCGGGCGTGCAGGAAGCGCACCTCGACCGAGAGGGTCGCGCCCGCCTTCGGTTCCATCAGGCATTCGGTGTGCTGGAAGTCGTGTTCCTCGCACTCGGTGCCCCAGCCGGGCGGCACGAGCACCCCGAACTGCCAGCGCAGCCGGTTCTTGGCTGCCGAGGCGCGGTACGGGTAGAGCACATAGCCCTCGAAGAGGACGGCGTCCGCCACCTGCCGGGCGAGGGCGAACCGCTCCTCCGTCTGAGGGGCGAACGCGGTCACGGTCACGGGTCCGTCCTTCCGGTGGTGCCGGTGAGCGCGTGCAGCGGGTCGTGCGCGGGCGGGTCGGCACTGTCCAGCAGCGCCTGGACGGTCGCCTCCCAAGAGGGCAGGGCGTGCCGGGAGCGGTAGGCGAGGAGGGCGTCCATGGTGTCGCGGGGCAGCCGGATCCAGCCGCACCCGGGGAAGTGCTGCTCGACCATCTCCCGCCAGGTGGCGACCGGCATCCGGAAGGCCGCCTCCCGGTCCCACGGCACCGGCTCGATCCGGAAACCGCCGGCTCCGGTGAACGCCGTACCGGAGAAGAGCATCAGGAGGGGGACCTCGCCGTCGGTGAGGGCGGTGAGGTAGCGGGTCGCGGCGATGTCCATGTCGTAGGTGCAGGGCACGACGAGGTCGGCTTCGGTCTCTCCGGTGAAGCTGGGGACCATGACCGAGACCTGGGCGAACTGCACCGGCTGGAGCGTGCTGCCCCAGCGTGAGCGCTCGCCGAAGAGGTCCGCCAGGCCGCCGGCCTCGGCGGACTCGTAGCCGCGGCGGGCGGGTTCGATGCGGATCTGGCAGCGCAGCGCGAGGGCGTGGACGCGGGCGTTGCCGGCGGCGGTGACGCGCAGCCGGAAGACGAGGGTCGGTCCGGCGGCGTACCGGTCGGCACGGACGCCGGTGCAGGCGAAAGAGAACTCCGTCACGGCCGCACCGCCTCGCCCACGGGCCGGGCGCGTCGCGAGACGTCCGCGAAGAACGCGTCCAGAGCTGCGCGGGCCTCGGCTCCGCCGTCGAAGCCCTGCCACAACAGGCGCATGCGGCCGACGAGTTCGTAGCAGATGTCGATCGGTACGAGGTGGCACTCGCAGCGGCCGTCGGTGCGGCGCAGCAGCAGCGCCTCCACGTCGGGTTCGAGCAGTTCGGCGAGCCGGCTGCCGCCGAGGACGTCCGTCCACGTGGCCGGTTCGAGTTCGCTCTCGGTGGCTCCGGCCGGGCTCGGGTAGAGGGCGACCAGCCGGTCGAGCGCCGCGTTGCGGAAGAGGAAGGCGACGCCGACCGGGATCTGCAACGCCTCCCACGCGCTCTCGTCGAGGCGATGCCCGGGGTCGGTGAGGTAGCGGGCCGGGACCGTGCGGAAGCGGCCCGCGGCGGCACCCGGCTGTTCCATCAGCAGCGCGCAGGCGGCGCAGGCGCAGACGAGGGCGCGTTTCTCGGTGTCGACCAGGTGGCGGTGGTCCGCTTCGGTCAAGGCCACCGCGCACAGCTCACATCGCTCGGGCCGGAGCGGACGCTCGGTGAGGAATCTCCGCAGGCCAGGGGTGCGCGCACTTCGGACGGGCGCCGGGGACGCGCTCATCGGGTCCTCGTCGGTGCCGGCCCGGTACCGATCTGGAGGAGCGCGGGCCCGGCAGGTGCGGTCTGTACGTCGACGGCCCTGACCTCCGGTGCGAAGCAGGCGAGCGCTGCCTCCGCGGCCTCCCGGGCGTCCGCACCGGAGCCGCAACCGCAGCCGCCGGCCTCCCGGGTCCGCAGCGTCAGGGTGCCGCTCTCCTCGTCGAAGTCCACGACGTCCAAGGCGTGTTCCCGGACGCTGTCGAGGGCCCGGGCGATGCGGGTGTCGCGGTCCTCGGGGTGCAGGTCGTGCAGGACGAGCAGGCTCGCGACCAGTTCGTCACCGAGCAGTCCCGCCGACGGTTCGCCGGGGGCGGAGGACAGCAGGTGGAGGATGCGGGCCAGGCCGGCACCGTAGAAGTCCATGAGCGACCGCACGAGTTCCTCTGCCGCCGCGGCGGCGGCCGGGTCGCCGCTCGCGGCCAGTCGGTCCAGCACCTCCTCGACACGGCGTCCGGTCTGCTCCGCGTTGACCGGCACTGCCGCAGTCCCCGCGCTCATCCGCCCAGTCCGCTCAGGCCGGTGGGCACGTGCATCGACTTCACCGTCTTGCCGCCCCCGACGTACATGTGGACGCCACAGGGCAGACAGGGGTCGAAGCTGCGGACGGCGCGCATGATGTCGATGCCCTTGAAGTTCTCGGGGGTGTTCTCCTCGAAGATGGGCGTGTTCTGCACGGCGTCCTCGTACGGGCCCGGCGTGCCGAAGGAGTCCCTGGTACTGGCGTTCCAGGGGGTGGGCGGATACGGGTGGTAGTTGGCGATCTTGCCGTCGCGGATCACCATGTGGTGGGAGAGGACGCCTCGGACCGCCTCGGTGAAGCCGACGCCGATGCTCTCGTCCGGGACCTCGAACTTCTCCCAGGTCTGGGTGCGTCCGGCCCGGACCTCCTCCAGGCCCTTCTCCGCGAAGTGCAGCGCGACGGCAGCGGTGTAGGCCTGGAAGTAGGTGCGCGCACGGTTGCGTTCCAGCGCGTTGCTCCACTTCGGGATCTTCCACTCGAAGCTGGTCTCGGGCTTGGTCATCGTGCGCGGCAGGTTGATGACCACGCTGTGGCCGGTGGCCTTCACATAGCCGGTGTCGACGAGTCCGGACAGGGCGGTGGACCACAGACGGGCGATGGGGCCGCCGCCGGTGTCCAGGGCCAGGTGGTCCTTGCCGTCGAACCAGCGGGGCGACATGACCCAGCTGTACTTGTCGTCGAAGTCACGCTTCTGCGGGGCGGGGATGGTGTGCTGGTTCCACGGGTGGCGCGGGTCCACCGGGTTGCCGAGCGGGTCGTGGGTGACGAACTGTTCCTGGCCCTGCCAGTCCTCGTAGTAGGAGCTGCCCAGCAGGATGCGGATGCCGAGGTTGATCTCGGTGAGGTCGTTGGTGACGAGCTTGCCGTCGACGATGATGCCGGGCGTGACGAACATGCGCCGGCCCCAGTCGGTCATGTTGGCGTAGGTGAAGTCGCAGTACTCGGGGTCGTTGAGCGCGCCCCAGCAGCCGAGCAGGACACGCCGCCGACCCACTTCCTCGTACCCGGGCAGCGCCTCGTAGAAGAAGTCGAACAGGTCGTCGTGCAGGGGCACTACGCGCTTCATGAACTCCACGTAGCGCATCAGGCGGCTGAGGTAGTCCGTGAAGAGCTGCACGGAGGCGATGGTTCCGACGCCGCCCGGGTAGAGCGTGGAGGGGTGCACATGACGGCCCTCCATCAGGCAGAACATCTCCCGCGTGTAGCGGCTCACCTGGAGGGCCTCGCGGTAGAACTCGCCTTCGAGGGGGTTCAGGGACCGCATGATGTCGGCGATCGTGCGGTAGCCGTGCTCCGCGGCGTGCGGGGCCTCGGTGCGCTCGGCGAGTTCGAGGACGCCGGGGTTGGTCTCCTTGACCATCTTCTCGCAGTAGTCGACCCCCACCAGGTTCTCCTGGAAGATGTTGTGGTCGAACATGTACTCCGCGGACTCGCCGAGGTTGATGATCCACTCGCCGAGGTGCGGGGGCTTCACGCCGTACGCCATGTTCTGCGCGTACACCGAGCAGGTGGCGTGGTTGTCCCCGCAGATCCCGCAGATGCGGCTGGTGATGAAGTGGGCGTCGCGGGGATCCTTGCCGCGCATGAAGACGCTGTAGCCACGGAAGACCGACGAGGTGCTGTAGCACTCCGCGACCCGCTTCTGCTTGAAGTCGATCTTCGTGTGGATGCCCAGGCTGCCCACGATCCGGGTGATCGGGTCCCAGGCCATCTCCACCAGGCCACTGCCGTCGCCGGCCGCCTTCGTCTTCGGTGCCATCTGTGTGCCGTGCCCTTCGTTGCGCGGGAGGTTCGTGTGGGGGGAGTGCACGAAGCAGGGAGCGGATTACTTGCGGCGGATGCTCACCACGGGGGTCGGTATCCGGTGGTGATCTTCTCTCCGGTACGGCGCCACTTGGGCTCCTTGTCCACCGTCTTGGCCGTGATCGACCTCAGCCTGCGGACCACGGCGCCGTACGCTTCGCTGGCGCCGCTCGACACCTTGGCGCCGGGCGGCTCGTCCATGAACGGCATGAACTTGTCGGGGAACCCGGGCATGGTGCAGGCGATGCAGATGCCGCCGACGTTGGGGCAGCCGCCGATCCCGTTCATCCAGCCGCGCTTGGGCACGTTGCACTTGACGACCGGGCCCCAGCAGCCGAGCTTGACCAGGCACTTCGGCGAGTCGTACGACAGGGCGAACTCACCCTGCTCGTAGTAGCCCGCGCGGTCGCAGCCCTCGTGCACGGTGGCCCCGAACAGCCAGGTCGGGCGCAGCTTGTCGTCCAGCGGAATCATCGGGGCGGCGCCGGCCGCCTGGTAGAGCAGATAGGTGAGCGTCTCGGAGAAGTTGTCGGGCTGGATCGGACAGCCGGGGACGCACACGATGGGGATGCCTGCGTGGGACTTCCAGTCCCAGCCGAGGTAGTCCGGCACGCCCATCGCGCCGGTCGGGTTGCCGGCCATGGCGTGGATGCCGCCGTAGGTCGCGCAGGTGCCGATGGCGACGACCGCCAGTGCCTTCGGGGCGAGCCGGTCGATCCACTCGCTGGTGGTGATCGGCTGGCCGGTCTCCGGGTTGTCGCCGAAGCCGCACCAATAGCCCTCGGGCTTGATCGCCTCGTTGGGGACGGAGCCCTCGACGACCAGGACGAACGGGTCGATCTCGCCCCGCTCCCCCTTGAAGAACCACTCGATGAACGTGTCCGAGCCGCCGACCGGACCGCACTCGAAGTCGATGAGCGGCCAGTGAACGGCGATCTTCGGAAGCCCCGGCAGTACGCCGAGCACGATCTCCTCGATGCTGGGCTGCATAGCCGCCGTCAACGCGACCGAGTCGCCGTCGCAGCTCAGCCCCGCGTTGATCCAGAGAATGTGGATCGTGGGTGTCTCGTCGGCGGGCGCGCCGCCTGCGTCCGCAGTGCCGACCGTGCCCGGCGTCGCCTCAGTCATGGGACCGCCTCCTGGGGAGGTAAGGGGAGAAAGACTGTATTTCGACCGTCGGCCTTCTTCGTATCAGTCGTTCGGCCGTGATGAGACGCCATCGAGGGCCGTTCCGGTGACATCGGCGGCAGAGGGGATCGGACCGGTTTGCGCAACCGTGGCGGGACCGAGGTGCGGCGGGGTGCACGGTGGCCGCTCCTTGTGGACGAAGGAACGACGCAGAGCGTGAAACGGGGCGTCCGGGTCGTCGAAGGACCGGCGCATCCGGGCCAGCTCCTGCTCACGGAAGCCGGCCAGCGGGGTCGCACTCTCCAGCCGGTCCAGCTCCGTCTTCTTCGCGGTGATCCGTGACACCGTCGCCGGAAGTGACGCCAGACGCGCCGCCAGGCCGCCGACCTCCCGCGCGAACTCATCAGGACCGCAGTCGACCACCCGGTCGACGAGCCCGAGGCGCAGTGCGCTCGCCGAGCTCACCGGCAGAGCCTTACGCATGAGCCGTTCGGCCGTCGCGGGACCCACCCTGCGCGGCAGGGTGTGCGTCCAGTACTCCGAGCCGTACAGGCCCATCAGACGGTAGTGAGGGTTCAGCACGGCGCCCGAGCGGCACCACACCTCGTCGGCCGCCAGGGCGAGCATCGCCCCGCCCGCCGCGGCGTTGCCCGCGACCGCCGCGACCACCAGCCGGTCCGTCGTCGTCAGGACCGCCTCGACCAGATCGTCGATGGCGTTGATGTTCGCCCAGGACTCGGCAGCGGGGTCGTCTGCGGCCTCGATGACGTTGAGATGGATCCCGTTGGAGAAGAAGTCCCGTTCGCCGCCCAGCACCAGCACCGACGTGGGCCGCGCGCACGCTTCCCGGTAGGCGTCCAGCAGACGCCGGCACTGCTCCGTGCTCATGGCGCCGCCGGGGAAGGAGAACGAGAGGAAGCCCACGTTCCCGTCCTCCCGGTAGCGGATGTCCGTCCAGGTGCGGTGCCGCACCTCGGGCAACAGCGGCAGGGCGTGCTCGGGCAGCGGCGGCAGCCGGTCGCCCAGTGCCTGCACGGCAGGCAGTTTGAACGTGGGCGGCTGCCCGGGCCCGCGCCGGGGCCGCAGTTCGGGGATCCATACGGCGCCGTCCTTGGTGGCCCGGCAGACCGCCCCGGCCCGGGTGGCCAGCAGCTCTCCCGGGCGGCCGCGCAACACGCTCTCGGGATGACCGCCGTGCAGATACCACTCACCGCCAAGCAGCACGTCCAGCACACCGGGCTGCGAGTCCGCCGCCCTCAGCTTGCGCAGGACGTCCTGTGTGGAGTCCTCGGCCCAGTCGATCCGCCGGACGCTCTGGTCGAGGTACGGGCGGGCGCGCAGGCGAGCATCGGCCGTGCGTGCCGCGTCCTGCTTGCGCGGTACGTGGTTTCCCCCGGCGAAGCGCTCCACCGCGAGCAGGACGGCCTTGAGCGCGGCGTCGGCGATCTCACCCCGGTACAGCTCGCTCTTGGACACCTGAGGAATCCGACACGGTACGGAGGCCCACACGTCACCGGCGTCCATCTCCCCATCGGCCTGCAGGACGGTGACGCCCCACTGGTCGACACCTTCGTGAATCGCCCAGTCCAGGGAAGCCGGTCCGCGGTCGCCCACGGGCCCCGGATGGACGACGAGGCACGTGTGCGCTGTCCACACCTCCTCGGGAATCGCCGTCTTCAGCATCGGCGCCACGATGAGCTGTGGTCCATGCTGTCGCACGGCGTCCGGCAACGAGCTGCCCGGCAGGGCGAGTTCCACCGCCACACTGTGGCCGCGGTCGCGCAGTTCGGCGTGGGCGCGCTGGGTGAGGCTGTTGAACGAGCTGGCTAGGAGCAGGATGTGCACGGCTGCCTCCGGGCGGACGAACGGCAGGCAGGGGTGGCCGCCGACCGCGATCCTCGGCCAAGGCTGCCTGCCGTCCCCGACGACAGACGGTGAGGTCATCCGAAAGCGGGCGCCGATCCGCCGTCCGGCCTCACCGGCCATGGCCCGCGGCGGCACCGACGCCCCGGCTCACCGAGTCAGCCGTTGTGGATGATCACCGTCGTCGCAGGCCGCTGGTAATGCGCTCCCACGGGGAGCGGGTGGCACCGAAATGGGTCTCGTGTGTCCAGATGTGGGTGCACGACCGGCACTGCAGGTGAAGCAGGCTGCCGACGTTGGAGAGCAGGTAGCGCCAGTGCTCGGAGCAGGTGCGCCCTTGCTCGCAGGTGGTGCACCCTCGACGGTCGTCGCAGTTCGGGCAGGCCACCCAGGCGCGACGCCCGATGTCGGCCTGCGGGTCAAGCGGCAGCATGGCCGCCCCCTCCCCGCGGAAGCACACCGGCCGAGACCAGCTCGTCGTACACACGCTGCTGCTCCGCGCTGAGGCCGGAATAGAGCAGCTCATACGCCGCTTCCTCGCCGCGCAGTGTGGCGACGGGGTCCCAGTCGGAGCCGAGAGCGGCCAGGACATGAGCGCGCCGGAGCAGCTCGTGCGAGCTCAGGTCGACGGCGAAGTCGACCGTCGGGAGCGCGCCAGGTCGGTCCGCCGCAGGCCTGCTCGCTGCAGCGGGTTCGTCCGGTTCGCCAGGAAGGGCGCGGCCATCGGGGGACATGCGACCGAACGTAGGTAACCGTTCCTCGCTCCGGCAAGAGCAGGTGGGAGAAGTCACAACAGGCCCGCGACCCCGGGGGCCCGGAGGCGGACCCCACATCGGCCGGGTGGAGCTGGGCGAATTCCTCGCACCGCACGGGTACGCCCCGGGAGAAGACCCGCCGCGGACCTCGGCGCGCCCCCAGCCGACGCACGGCAGCGGTCGGCGCCTCGTCGGACGGCACCCGCGCCTGATGGTGCCTCAAAGGTGTGGCCCGACTCGGTGAAGAAGTGCACGACCTGTCGGGCGAGGGCCGCAATGTTCTCTGTTCCGGCTGGACCGCCGGGCCTGGCAGTGGCGACGGATCGGGGCCGGGGCCGTCGGGGCGGGTGTCAGCCGAGCCCTGGGCCAGCCTGAGCGACTCCTTCCAACGAGTCTCCACCTGTGCCTGTTTCGTCACCGCGGGCCCCGGCCCGCGTCATCCGCGGCTGCCAAAAGACGGTATGACGCAATTCACTGGGGAGTTGTCTTGGCGCTGCTCGTGCGACCGGATTGTTGGTTAGGGTGACAAGTAGTGACAAGTAGAGGCTGATCAACAGGCCAGGAGCGGCTCCTCGCGGGGCAGTTATGGTTACTGGAGGGTGGATCGGACACTACGGGGGGCTCGCGTTGGATCGCCTGGCCGGAGCGGACCTGGAAGTCGGCCCAGCCCAGTTCATGCTTGACGGGTTTGTCATCTTGCTCGCAGTCGGCGACCAGCGCCCGAAACGCGATGTCCTTGGCGCGGGCCCGGGCGGTGGTGGCCGCGACGATGCCGTTTCCGACCTGCCCGCGGGAGCCGAGGTCCTGACGGGACACTTAGGCCGTGGCGTGCCCGGACTTCAGGGCACCGGAGTCGTCCGGAAACAACGCCCCGCCGTCGTAATCCCGCAACGCCCGACGCTGCGCACGGCAGACAAGAAGGTCACTACCGCAGGTCGACCCGACGCGGTGAGCGTGTGACCGGCCGGCCGGCGCCCGCGGTGCTGCCCCCGCCGCTGCGCGCGTGGCTCGGGCTGATCGCGGCGCTCGCCACGCTGGTGGTCGTCGTGCTCGGGGTCCTGTACGCCGGCCACAGCGAGCCCGGCAGGGTGGACAGGTGGATCATCCAGCCGACGGCGGACAGTGTGCGGCCGCCGTGGCGGCAAGTCGCTCTGGTCATGGACTTCCTGGGGGAGCCCGTGGGATCGGTGACGCTGGTCGTGGCCGCCGTGGCGGGCTGTCTGCTGCTTCGGAGTCCTCGCGCGGCGGTGCTCATCGTTGCCGGCGTCGGCATGAGCGTGGGGACGGCGACGCTGCTCAAGCGCCTGGTGGGACGCACCATCCACGGCGCCGGCAACCTGTCCTATCCGAGCGGGCACACCGCTTTCGCCACCGCGCTCGCCCTCATGGTGGCGCTGCTCGCGGCCGGCCGGCTCGGCCTCGGCAGGACGGCCGGCACGTCACTCGTGCTCGCCGCGGCGCTGGTTGCCGGCGCCGCCATGGGCTGGGCGCAGGTCGCCCTGGGCGCGCACTACCCGACCGACGTCCTCGGCGGCTGGTGTACCGCGCTGGTGGTGATACCGGCGACCGCGTGGTTGGTCGACCGGATCGCCGACCGGCTGGTCGACCGGATGGCCGACCCGCTGGTCGATCGGATGGCCGACGCCGGTCGGCGGGAGCGCCGCTGACGTCACGTCACGTCACGCCAAGCGGCGGAACACGGGCTTCACCGGCCGCCCGGCCAGCCAGGGGCTGGGGTCAGCGGCGTCCAGTGCCTTCCGGTACACCGCACATGCCTGGGCCACCACATCGACGGTGCGGTCGATGTCTGCGTCGTCAAGCGCGCTGCTCACCACGAACGACGGGGCCAGCACCCCGCCCGCGAGGAGCCTGCGCAGGAACAGGGTGCGGTACTGCTGCGACGGCTGCCGGTTCTCGTCGAGGGTGGCGAAGACCAGGTTGCTGGCCCGGCCCCGGACGACGATGTGGTCGGCGACGCCCATGCCGGCCGCCGCGTCGCGGACACCGGCGGCCAGCCGCTCGCCGAGGGCGTGCAGCCGCGCGGTGACGCCCTCCTCGACGTAGGTGGTCTGCACGGCCATCGCGGCTGCCAGGGAATGCGTTTCCGCACCGTGCGTGGTGGACAGCAGGAACACCCGGTCGCCGGAGTGACGCAGCCCGCCCCGCTCCATCAGTTCGCGGCGCCCGGCCAGCGCGGAGACGGCGAACCCGTTGCCCAGCGCCTTGCCGAATGTGGAGAGGTCGGGGACGACGCCGTACAGGCCCTGCGCGCCCGCCTCGGACCAGCGGAAGCCGGTGATCATCTCGTCGAAGATCAGTACGCAGCCGTGCCGGTCGGCCAGCTCGCGCAGGCCCGCGAGGTACCCGGGCGGCGGCTCGGCGTGGCCGGCGGGTTCGAGGATCAGGCAGGCGACCTCGTCCTGGTACCGGGTCAGCAGTTCCTCCGTGGCGGCCAGGTCCCCGTAGGGGAACGCCACGGTGAGCTCGGTGGTCGCCGCCGGAATGCCGGCGGACATCGGCGTGGTGCCGATGAACCAGTCGTCGACGGAGAAGAACGGATGGTCGCCGCAGATGGCCACCCGCGGGCGCCCGGTGACGGCGCGGGCGAGGCGCACCGCGGCGGTGGTGACGTCGGAGCCGTTCTTCGCGAACTTCACCATCTCCGCGGTCGGCACGGTGGCCAGGAAACGTTCCGCGGCCTCGACCTCCACGATGGACGGCCGGACGAAGTTGCTGCCGCGGTCGAGTTCCCGCCGCACCGCCTCGATCACGCGTGGGTGGGCGTGGCCGAGGCTGACCGACCGCAGGCCGGAGCCGTACTCGATGTAGCGGTTGCCGTCGATGTCCCACACGTGGGCACCGCGGCCGTGGCTGATGACCGGGGCCAGGTTCTCGGGGTACTGGTCGTCGCCCTTGGCGTAGGTGTGCGCGCCCCCCGGGATCATGGCGTGCAGCCGCTCGTTCGCCTGCCGCGACCGGGGCAGGCCGAACTCCGCGGTCTCCTCGGTCACTTCGGTGTGTTCGGTGTGTTCGGTGTGTTCGGTGTGTTCGGTGTGTTTGGTGTCCACGCGGACCTCACTTCTTGCTGTGCTTCAGGACCTCGGCGAGGCTCGGTGCCTCCTGGTCCCGCTTGGACATCGAGACGACCGGCAGCGGCCAGGGGATACCGAGCTCCGGGTCGTCGAAGGCGATCGTCACGTCCTCGGCCGGATCGTGCGGGCGGTCGATCCGGTACGAGGTGTCGGCGGTTTCGGTCAGCGCCTGGAAGCCGTGCGCGCACCCCGCCGGGATGTACAGGGTCGTCTGCGTCTCGCCGGACAGCTCGAAGGAGGCCATGTTGCGGTAGGTCGGCGAGTCCGGCCGCAGGTCCACGACGACGTCGAAGATCCGCCCGTACGAGCACCGCACCAGCTTGGCCTCGCCGGCTCCGGAGCGCAGGTGCAGGCCGCGCAGCACGCCCCGGACCGAGCGCGACACGCTGTCCTGGATGAAGGCGTGCGGGTCGAGGCCCACCGAGCGCACCACGTCGGCGTCGAAGGTGCGGCAGAAGAAGCCGCGCTCGTCGGCGTACGGCGTCGGCTCGAAGAGGTACGCGCCGGTGATCTCCGGGACTTCGGTCGCTTTCATGGAGACTCCTGCCGAGCGTGAGCGTGGGTGTGGCCGGTCGCGGGGAACACGGCCGTGGTCAAGGAGGTGAACTGGTCTTCCAGTTGCCGGGCGGCGGCCAGGTTCCGCTCGACCAGGGTCTGCCGCAGCTCCGCCGATCGCTTCTCCAGCGCCCGGAACTGCTCCAGCAGCCGGTCGGCGTCGACCTCGCGAGCCGGGTGGCAGTACGCGGCAAGGCCCATCCGGTCCATGAGCGCGTCGCTCTTCGCCGCGTAGCAGAGGGCGAGCACCGGCGTGCCGGTCTTCAGCGCGCAGATCAGGTTGTGATATCGGACCGCCACCACGGTGTCGGCGGCCGCCATCTCCTTCATCAGGTCGCCCAGTGAGGCCGGCTCGGCTGCGGTGACCAGCGGCGAGTCCACCGCGTCGAGGATCGCGGCGACCACCGACGCATCGCATTCGTCGCCGGTGAGCAGCCGGACCGGCCTGCCCTCCTCGGCCAGTACGCGGACGAACCGGATCGTCCCGTCGAGGTAGCGCCGGTATATCTCCTCGGCCCGGGCGCGGTCGTCGTTGCCGCCGTGGAAGTCCATGACACCGACGCAGACCGGGCCCGGCGAGCCCGAGGGCGCGCTCGCCCGCGGCGCCGGCAGGGAGAACGCGAGGTCCGGGTAGACCTCGTCGCGCGCGGTGTCCACGCCCATGGCCCGCATCGCGTCACGGGACTGGGCGTCCCGGTAGGACCGGTACGTGGCCAGCCGCGCCGACCAGCGCACCAGGGCCCGGGTAGGCCGGTTGCCGATCGTCGCGGCGCCGACGCTGACCAGCGCGACCCGAGTGCGCAGCAGTCGGCCGCTCGCGCAGAGCAGGAACAGCGAGTACGGGAAGCCCCACGGCCGCAGCGGCAGGGTGGCCTCCAGGACGCCCATGCCCGGCACGATCACCACGTCGTGCCGGCGCACCCAGGCGGCGGTGCGGAAGACGTCGACGAGTTTTCCCAGGCCCTTCGCCGCGATCGCGCGCGCCCGCGACGCGGTCCGGTACTCCCCGCGGTTCCAGTGCAGCCGCGTCGCGGGAATCCCGTACCGGGCCGTGACGATCTCAGGTCCGCCGCACAGCGCGTCCACGACCGCGTCCGGGTGCTCGGCGCGGAGGTACCCGAGTACGGCCTCGAGCGATCCGTCGTTGCCGAGGTTGCCGGAGCCGAGCAGGCCGAACACCCCGACGCGCACCGGAGCCTTGACCGCTGACGTCATGCCTGCCTCCCCTCACGGCCGGCGACGAGGGCATCGACGGAGACCGTGAGCAGGTCCGGGTCGACCGGCGCGCGGTCCTCGATCCGCTCGCCCGCGCCCGGCCGGACCCGGCTGGTCATCCATGAGCCCAGGTGGCGGTAGCACGCACGCCGGTCGGCCGGGGACAACGGCGCCCGCCGGATCGCCGCGACGAAGCCCCACAGATACTCGGCGAGCAGCCGGGGCGTCGGGTGCAGCGGGCCCGCCCGGCGCGGGTCCAGGTTGACGCACCGGGAGCGCTTGCTCGGGTTCGCCCGCTCGGCGCGGGTGGGGTGGTCGCGGCGGAAGTACAGCAGCTCCGGCACCTGGTGGAAGGGCCCGTGCAGGGTGATCTCGGCGACGAACGTGCGGTCCGCGTGGTGGTAGCTGTCGAGCGGCTTCACCCGGCGCAGCATGTCGGCCCGCATCACCCCGTAGAAGTCGTCGCCGCCCGGCTCGAACAGCAGACTGCGGAAGCGCTCCGGCGGGTGCGGCGAGTCGGTGGCGAGCCCGTACTCGTACGGGACCTTCACCTGGCCGTCGCCGTCGATGACCGCCTGGCCGCTGTGCGCGAGGATCACGTCGGGCCGCTCGTCCAGCGCCTCCACGCAGCGCCGTAGCAGGTCGCGGCCGTACAGGTCGTCGTGCGAGGCCCACTTGAACAGCTCGCCGCGGCATTCGTCGAAGACACGGTTGTGGTTCGGCGTGGCGCCGATGTTCCGGGGCAGCCGGAGGTACCGGATGCGCGAGTCCTTGGCTGCGTACAGGCGGCAGATGTCCTGGGTCCCGTCGGTCGAGGCGTTGTCGGAGATGACCAGCTCGAAGTCCTCGTAGGTCTGGCCGAGCAGGGCGTCGAGCGACTCGGCCAGGTACTCCTCGCCGTTGTAGACGGGCAGGCCGATGCTCAGCCTGGGTTGGGCGGTCATGAGGTCCTCACTTCGGGGATGGGGTGGTGGTGGCGCTCGCGCAGGGCGGACCGCAGTTGCAGCCACCACACGGCCGAGCCGCTGACGGTCGCGGCGGCGACGCCCCAGGCCGAGCCGACCGTGCCCGCGACTGCCGCCCCGCCGAGCCCGCCGCTGACGTAGCAGACGGAGGCGAACAGCTGGGAGCGCAGGCTGCGCCGGGCCGCGCCGAGCGCGCGCAGCCCGGCCGCCGCGCCGGTACCGAGGCCGGCGCCCGCGACGCTGAAGGTGATCGGCACGATGAGCTGCGAGGCGGAGTGCCAGACGTCGCCGAGCACGAACTCACCGAGCCGGTCCGGCATCAGCAGCAGGGACCCGCCCCAGAGCAGCGCGGCGGCGGCCTGCCCGCCGCCAAGGAGGAGGCAGAACTTCCCCAGCCGCTGCGGGGCCTGCCGCAGCACCCGTGCCGCCTCCGGGACGGTGACCAGCGAAAGACCCATCAGCACGGCGAGGAACGGGCCCATCAGGAGCTCGGCACCCCGCACCGCGCCCACCGCGCCGATCCCGACGATCGCGCCGAGCCCGTACGCCCGCAGCTGGCTCGCGCCGCTGAGGCTGACGTTCTCGACCAGATACCGGTAGCCGAGATCGCGCTGCTCACGAAGCCACCCGCGCGCCTCGGTCAGCCGGGGCCGGATGCCGGACTGGAGGTAGCCGTACCCCGCCGCCACCGTGGCGGACGCGCCCCAGGCGAGCACGAACGCGGCCACGCTGCCCACGCGGGCCGCCACGACCAGGGCCGGGACGAGCGCGACGCCCCACACGACGTCGTTGACGAACGCCTTCCGCCCGGCGCCGGCGGCGAAGAACGAGAACCGCCAGGCGTCCTGCAGTAGCAGCCCCGGCAGCATGACGCCGAGGCAGGCGAACGCGGGCCCCACTCTGCCGCCGAGACCAAGCCCGGCCACCAGACACGCCGCGCCGATCGCTGCGCCGACGCCGAGTGCGGTACCCGACGACCGGGCCACCGCCCCGCGCCAGGACGCGTCCGACACGCCGCTGAAGCGCACCACGAGCGGATCGGTGGCAAGGCCGCGGGAGACGTTGAGCACCACGCCGTAGGTCACCCAGGCGAGGCTGAACACGCCGAACGCGGTCACCCCCAGCGAGCGGGCCACGTAGATGCCCACCACGAAGTTGCTGATGCTGGAGGCCGCCTGGTCGGCCAGTCCCCAGGACAGCCGGCCTACGAGGGCCCGCTTGGCGGATCCGGCCGGTGACGCCGTTGTCTGCGGATTCTCCCCCTCGGTGGTCATCGGCGTCATGCCTTGATCAGCCCGGCGCCGTGCAGGGCGTCGGCCGCGGCGGCGACGGTGTCGAACGGCAGCCCGGACCGCTCGGCGACGTCCAGCAGGCTGTGCTCGCCGTCGGACAGGTTGAGCACCCAGAGCATGGCCATCTGGGCCTGCTTGGTGTCGCTGCGGCCGCCGAGAGCGTCGTACAACCCGCGCCGCCCCAGCTGTGGTTCGCCGTAGGGGCTGAGGTTGACGTACTGCCGGTTGCGGTCCAGGACGGCGAACGCCTCGCGGCAGACCGCAAGGGTGTCCGCCATCGCCTCCGGGGAGACGAAGTCCAGGTTGTCCGCCGAGGTGTGGTACTCGGGGTAGCCGGCGTACGGGGTCCGGCTGAGCGAGCCCACGCCGAGGTCGAACCCGGGCGAGCAGTATTGCCGCTCGTCGTAGCCGTACGGAGTGAACTCGGTGACGTGGTGCGGACGTTCGGAGGCGGCCAGCACGTGCCGCATCACCCGGTCGATCTCCGCGTCGCCGCGCCTGCTCTGCTTGTAGGTCAGTTGACCCGAGTCGCCGGCGCAGGCCAGCACGAGCCCGTGCTTGACCCGCTCCACCCGTTCCGCGTTGCGGGCCAGCCAGGTGATCGCCCCGATGGTGCCGGGCGCGTAGATGAACCGGTAGGTGTAGTACGGCGTCTGCTCCGCCAGCGTCCGGGCCAGGAACGTCGCCACCGCGATGCCGGCCAGGTTGTCGTTGGCCAGCGACGGGTGGCAGACGTGGCAGGAGACGATCACCTCGTCGGGGACCTGCCCGGGGATCACGTGCTCGGCGTAGGTGAGGTGGCCGTCGGCGAGTGTGGAGTCGATGCGCACCTCGTACTCGCCGTCCGGCAGCGCGTCCAGGGTCTCCTGGGCCAGGCAGAATCCCCATTCCGGCTTGTAGTAGCTGGTGCGGTACGGAACCCAACTCGGTTGGTCGGGAAGGGTGTGCAGGTGCGCGCGGAGCTCGGCCAGCGGCATGGTCGCCGACACCGGCACGCTGTAGCCGAGCACGTGCAGGCTGGACGCGGCGAAGTCGACGACCCGGTTGCCGGCGGTGTCGGCGATGTACGCGTCCCGGATGTTCCACTCCTGCGGCACCGTCCAGTCGAGCACCTGCGTCCCGGTCGGCACCTCGTGCACCTGCAGCGGGACGTACTCGCCGACGATCTCCAGGGTGGCGCGCACACCGTCCCCCGTGATGCTCCGGCACAGCGGGTACAGCCGCTCCACCAGCTCGTACATCTCTTCGCCGGCCTTGGTCATCGGCGCCACCGCAGGGTGTCGTCGACGGCGCCGGCGTCGGACGCCGCGCGCAGCACGGCAAGGCGGGTGAAGCGTCGCTCGAAGTCCTCCCGGGTCAGCCCGTGTTTCCGGTAGGCGTCGGCGAGTTCGAGCGCGCCCTGCTTCACCGTCCACTCGCAGTCGAAGCCGGGCAGCGCGGCGCGGAACCGGGAGAAGTCCACCCGGTACGACCGCGGATCGGCCCCGGTCTCGCCGGTGATCACCACCTTCGAGCCGTCCACCGCCTCGGCGACCTGCTCGGCGATCTCGGCGACCGTGACGTTGTTGATCTCGCTGCCGATGTTGAACGCCCGGTCGTGCACCGCTTCGCGCGGCGCGGTCAGCGCGGCCGTGAAGGCCCGTGCGATGTCGGCGGCGTGCACCAGCGGGCGCCAGGGGGTGCCGTCGGAGAGCACAAGCACCTCGCCGGACAGGAGCGCGTGGCCCACCAGGTTGTTCAGCACGATGTCGGCGCGCAGCCGGGGCGAATAGCCGAAGGCGGTGGCGTTGCGCATGAACACCGGGCTGAAGTCGCCGTCGGAGAGCGCGTGCAGGTCGTCCTCCACCCGCACCTTGGACTCCGCGTACGGCGTCACCGGGCGCAGCGGGGCGTCCTCGGTCACCAGGTCGTCGCCGCCGGCGGCGCCGTAGACGGAGCACGTCGACGCGTACAGGAAGCGCCGCACTCCGGCGTCGCGGGCCAGCCGGGCAAGGCGTACGGACGCGTGATGGTTGATGTCGTAGGTGAGCTCCGGCGCCAGCGATCCCAGCGGGTCGTTGGACAGCGCGGCCAGGTGGATCACGGCGTCCACCCCGGCCACGTGCTCGGCCGTGACGTCGCGCAGGTCCACGCGATGCCCGGACGGGTCCGCGGGCGACGGGCCGAGAACGCAGTCGGCGAACAGGCCGGCGTCAAGACCGACGACCTCGTGCCCGGCTGCCGTGAGTACCGGGGCCATCACGGTGCCCAGGTAGCCCTGGTGTCCGGTGAGCAGTACGCGCAAAGTTCAGTCCCCCAGATTGAGCGTGAGTTTGGTGACGGTGAACGCCTCGGCGTAGCGGGCGTGGCATTCGATGCCGCGGATCCGTGCGAGGCCGAGGAAGGCCTCCCGGTCGTACCAGGCCCGGTGCCGTTGCGAGGGGTAGTGCTCCTGCAGCAGCCGCACTTTTTGTTCGGCGATCTCCGGCGACAGCGGCTGGTACGCCGACGGACGGCCGAGGTCGCCGTCCCACTTGACGATCTCGTAGCGGAGCACGAGGTGGTCGCGGAACGCGGTGGTCATCAGCTTCGCCAGGCCGCGGTGATCCTGGTGCGCGTCATCGGTACGCGGAGCGAGGACCAGGTCCGGCTCGGTCCGCTCGCGCAGCTCCTCGACCGCGGCCTTGGCCTCGTCCCAGTGCACGGGCAGTCGGCCATCAGGCAACTTGAGGACGGTCAGGCGCAGTTCGGCGCCCGGGCAGAAGGCGGCGAGCGCGGCCCGCTCCTCCTCCTCCCGCTCGCTGCCACCGCCGGAGAGCACCAGCGCGTCGACGCGGATACCCGGCCGCGCGAGGCACATCGCGAGCAGCGTGCCGCCGGCGCCGATGGCGATGTCGTCGCAGTGCGCGCCCACCGCGACGATCCGGTCCAGGGGTCCGGCCCCGAGCCGGATCACGCTCTCGCTCCGGCACTCGCGCCGTCGCGTTCCCACACGGCCCACGGGCGGTCACCCTGGGTGTAGGCGGCGTCGAGCGCCGCCCGCTCCTTCACGGTGTCGGTCGGCTTCCAGAAGCCGCGGTGCTGATGCGCCACCAGCCGTCCCTGCTTGGCCAGTTGGGCACATCCGTCGGCGACCAGGTCCCCGTTCTCCGGGATGTGGTCGAAGACCTCCTGGCGGAGCACGAAGTAGCCGCCGTTCTCCCACAGCGGCATGTCGCTCACCGCCGTGATGCCCCCCACCAGGCCGTCCTCGCCCAGTTCCACGCAGTGGAACGAGGACTGCGGCGGCACCACCATCATCGACGCACCGGCGTCGCGCTGGGCGAACTTCTCGATCATTTCCGGCAGCGGGGCGTCGGTGAGCACGTCGGCGTAGTTGGCGAGGAACATCTCGTCGCCGTCCAGGTGGTGCCGCACCCGGCGCAGCCGCTCCCCGATCGGTGACTCGATGCCGGTCTGCGCGAACGTGATCGTCCAGTCGGCGATGTCGGTGGACAGCAGCTCGGTCTTCCCGCCCCGGAGCACGAAGTCGTTGGACGTCGTCTCCTCGTAGTTGAGGAAGAAGTTCTTGATGTGGTGCGCCCCGTACCCGAGGCACAGGATGAACTCCGTGTGCCCGAAGTGCGCGTAGTAGCGCATGACGTGCCAGATCAGCGGTCGCGGGCCGACCATCGCCATCGGCTTGGGAACGTCGTCTGCGGCGCCGCTCCGCATCCGCATCCCGTAACCGCCGCAGAACAGAACGACCTTCATGACTTGGCCTCGACAATGCTCAGTTCCGGGATGGGAAAGACAAGGCGGCCGCCCCAGTCGTGCACGAAGGACAGCTGCTCGACCAGCTCGGCCCGCAGGTTCCACGGGAGGATGAGGACGTAGTCCGGCTTGTCCGCGGCTATCTGCTCGGGCGGCAGGATCGGGATGCGGGTGCCCGGGGTGAACCTGCCGTGCTTGTAGGGGTTGCGGTCGACCGTGTACGCGAGCAGGTCGGGCCGGATCCCGCAGTGGTTGAGCAGGGTGTTGCCCTTGCCCGGGGCGCCGTAGCCGACGACCGTCTCGCCGCGCTCCGCCGCCTCGATGAGGAACCGCAGCAGATCCCGGCGCACCTTGGCCACCCGGGCGGAGAACTCGGTGTACCCGGACAGCTCCTGCAGCCCGGCGGCCTTCTCCCGGGCCAGCACGTCGGCCACCCGCTGCGTCGGCTCGCCGGCCACTTCGGCCGGCCGGGCCCACAGCCGGATGGAGCCGCCGTGCGTGGGCAGCAACTCGACGTCCACGAGCGCGAGTCCGCCGCTCGCAAGGGCTCGGATCGCGGACGCGACCGTGTAGTACTGGAAGTGCTCGTGGTAGATCGTGTCGTACTGGTTCTCCTCGATCAGGGTCAGCAGGTGCTGCACCTCGATGGAGACCCAGCCGTCGTCGGCGACCAGGGCGCGCAGCCCCTGGGTGAACCCGACCACGTCGGGGATGTGCGCGTACACGTTGTTGGCCACGACCAGGTCCGCCGGGCCGTGCTCGGTGCGGACGCCCGAGCCGGTGTCCGGGTCCAGGAACTCCGTGAGCGTGGGCACACCCGCGTCCCGCGCCGCGGCGCCGACGTTCACCGACGGCTCGATGCCGAGGCAGCGGATCCCCCGGTCCACCACGTGCCTCAGCAGGTACCCGTCGTTGCTCGCGACCTCGACCACGAAGGCGTCCGGGCCGAGAGCAAGACGCTCCACGGCGTCGGCGACGAACGTGCGCGCGTGCTCCACCCAGGAGGTCGAGTACGAGGAGAAGTACGCGTACTCCTTGAACGTCTCCTCCGGCGTGATCAGCGGAGGGATCTGCGCCAGCCAGCAGTCGGTGCAGACCCGCAGGTGCAGCGGGTACGCCGGCTCCGGCTGGTCCAGTTGGTCCGCGGCGAGAAAACTCTCGCAGGGTGGTGTCGCCCCGAGATCGACGACGCTCGCCAGCGTCGCCGAGCCGCAGAGTCGGCATCGTGTCATTTACTGCCCCCCATTGATTCCGTCCCTATCGGCGGCGCGCTGTCTCCGCCGCCGGACCGACCCGCGATCGCGGTTCGGTACCCCTCCACCAGGCGCTCCAGGCCGACGGCCGGGCTGAAACCCTGCTCGTAACGGCGCCGGGCCGCCTGGCCCATCTCCCGGTTGCGGGCCGGCTCGGCCGCGATCCGGCGTATGCAGGACGCGAGCGAGGCGGGCTCGCCCGGCTGGTGCAGCAGCCCGGTGACACCGTCCTCGACGAGTTCGACGAAGGCGCCGTGACCGGCGGCGACGGTCGGGACCCCGGCCGCCATCGCCTCCACGACCACCAGGCCGAACGCTTCCAGCCACGTCGACGGAGCCACCACGGCGACCGACCCCGCGATGGCCTTTCGGCACTCCGCCGGGTCCAACAGGCCGACGTAGCGCACATCGTCCCGGCCCGCCGCCCAGGCGGTCACCTCTCGTTCCAGCGGCCCCGCGCCGGCGATCACGAGCGGGACGCCCACACCGCCGCTCGCTGCGATCTCGTCCCACGCGGCCATGAGCAGCCGCACGCCCTTGGCCTCCGCGAGCCGGCCGAGATAGAGCAGATGCTCTCCCTCGCCGACTCGGCGAGTGCCCGGCTCCGGCACGAAGTTGTGCTTCACCGCCAGCCGCTCGGCCGGCATGCCGGACCGCACCAGGACGTCGCGCTGCGCCGCGGAGATGCAGAAGAACCTCTCCACGCCGGACCACCACCGCCGCCGGTTGACCGACAGGCTGACCGCGAGCGGCACCGTCGCAAGGCGCGAACTCCGGTAGCAGCCGTGCCGGACGGCGGGCAGTGGTGCGGAGCCGACGCACTCGGTGCACGGCCGGCCGTCCCGTTGCAGCGTGCCGGGTGGGCAGACCTGGGTGTAGTTGTGCAGCGTGGCGACGGCGGGCACGCCGGCGTCGGCGCAGGCGGCGAGAACCGCGGGCGACAGGAGCGGGAAGACGTTGTGGACGTGCACCACGTCCGGTCGCTCGGCGCGAAGCCGGGCGGCGAGCTCCTTGCGGACCGCCGGGTTCCACGGCACAAGGAGTGGCACCGCGGCCTTGGCAAGGAGGGACCGGGCGGCGATGTCGTCGCTGCGCCGCTCGAACACCTCGACCCGATGGCCGGCCGCGCGCAGCAGCTCCACCTCCTGGTCGACGACTTTGTTCTCCCCGCTCGGCTGCGCCGAGGCGTAGCGGTTGTGCACCACGAGGACGTGCATGCTCACGTCAGCTCCGATCCTGGGCCCAGCGAGGGACACGTCGTCGAGGGACTGCGGGCGTCGAGAGGGGCGTGGCCGTCGGCAGGGGCGTGGCCTCGGCAGGTGCCGCCAGCAGTGAGGCGGCCACGGCCAGATGCAGCAGATACGGCGAGGCGTCGCCAAGGCCGGCCTCGGTGTACGACGCGATCGCGCAGTAGCTGATCAGGAAGATCGCGCAGGCCCTCTGCAATGACGGTGGCCGCAGCAACGCGACGCCGGCGAGGACGATGATGATCGCCGCCACCAGGGTGACGCCGGTCAGACCCTGCTCCTGGTAGACGGCCAGCCAGCTGTTGTCGATCGGCAGCCCGCCGAACGACTTGTCGCCCAGGCCCATGCCGAACAGCTGCTCCGATGTCGTCCGGGGGGCTGCCAGCAGGGCGTCCCAGACCTTGGCCCGACCGGTGAGGTTGGAGAAGTTCTCCTGGCTCTGCCCGCGCAGGAACCACGCCTGCAGCGCGGAGCTGAACCCGACCGCGGCCACCGTGGCGCACAGCACCGTCCAGGTGAAGAACCGGCGGGCGGCGGCGCTGGTCAGGATGAGTGAGCAGATCGCCAACGCCAGGCCGATGAGCAGGCCGAGCGTGGCCGTCCGGGTATGGGTCAGCGCGAGCAGGACGAGTGACGGCACGATGACTACGGCCGCGCTGACCCTGTCGGTCCGGCGCCCCAGGACGAGCAGCACGGTGAGCCCTATGATCACCGCGGCGTACTGTCCGATCTGCGGCGGAGTGAGCGGCCACAACGCGCCGACGAGCCGTCCGCCGTAGAGATCGGGCAAGGCCTTGCCAGGTGCGACGACCAGGCCGAGGGCAACCGAACCGAGCACCGCGAAGTACATCCGGATGTGGTGCCGGACGAACGTCAGGCCGCCCTCCCACCAGCGGCTGAGCAGCCACAACGTGCCGATGAAGAGCGCCAGCCGGGCGCAGCGGAACAGCGCGCCGAACCCGGACCCCATGTTCACGCTCGAGATCATGCTCGGTACCAGCAGCAGGGTGAGCAGGAGCACGAAGGCGCTGGCTCGGATGCGCAGCCGGAGATTGACTGCGAGCGCCAGCGCGAACGCGGCGACCAGCGCGCCCATGGTGGCCATCTGGATGAGGGAGCGGGGCAGCGGGATGATGGTCTTCGCCCCGGCGGAGCCGAGCGTGTTGAGGACCAGCAACCCCCAGACGATCCCGACGATCTTCGGTGTGCCGGCCGGGCGCGGTTCGGCGCCGGGCTGCGTGCCGGCCGTATCCGGTCCGCCCGGCAGGCCATCGCGTGTCAGATGCCCTCCCATCTCAACCACCGGCCTGTGGCTGGAAAGTGCTGCCCGCGTCCTGCTGGTAGGGCGTGCTCTGCCACTGCCCGGAGTCGAGCACCCGGCTCGTGTCCTGGGCGACGAATTTCCATGGTCCGAGGTAGACGTTGTCGTGCCAGCGGTTGTGCTGCTTGGTGGTGATCGCGTCAGCCACCCGCTCGCCCTTGTACGGCGACCAGTCCGGATAGGTGCCGTAGTTGGCGAGGACCGCCATTCGGTCGCACTTCGCCGTGCACTTGACGACGGACTTGTCCAGCACGAAGCGGTTGTCGTGGATGTCCACCCGCTGGGTCTTCCACCGGCAGTCGGCGTAGAGCGGTGCGGTGGCGATCGCCGGCTTCGCGCAGCGGTGGGTGTCCCGCACCAGCAAAGTGCACTCACCGGACGAGGTGTTGGCCGGGCTGTTGCAGAACCGGTCGGCGTTCTCCCACAGGGTGATCCCGGACCAGTTGTTCTCCAGCACGTTCCGGTAGATCTCGATCTTGTCGGTGCGGGCTTTGATCCGTGGTTCGCCGCCGGACTCGGACACGTAGACGGTCGCGAAGGGGAAGCTGTCGCCGCGGTCGGCTGCCCTGCGGCCCTCGACCCAGTTGTTCCGCCGGATCGTGTTGTTCCGGATGACCGCGTTGTAGCTGATCTCGTAGATCAGCGCGGCACCGTCGTTGTCCTCGAGCACGTTGTTCTCGATGCGGAAGTCGTTGTTGTTGGTGTCCGCCCACAACCCGGTTCCGCGGTTGTCGTGCACCCAGTTGCCGCTTACGTCGGCGCCGTTGACGGCCCAGAACTTGATGCCTCCGGTGCAGCCGCAGCCCTCCCGCCGCCGCTCCCAGTCGCCGGTGTTGTTGCCCACGATCTCGTTGCCCTCGACCACCAGGCCGCTGATACGGCCGTTGGCCTTGTACGCGTTCATGCCGTACTGGCCGTTGTCGCGCAGGCAGTTGGCGCGGACCTGCTGGCGGGCACCGGCCATCAGCCCGGCGCCGGAGTTGTTCTGGATCGTCGCGTGCTCGATCACCCATCCGTCGGCCGAGTCGTGGTTGACCACGCCCTCGTCGGGCGGCGCCACGAAACGCTGCACGGTCAGGTAGCGGATGGTGACGTTGCGGGCGGTGCCGCCGAACGCGTACTGGTTCTTCTTCCGGCCGTCGAGCACCGCGCCCGGCGCGCCGAGGTAGCGGTCCCCCTTCTTGGGGATGACCTGGGCATAGCGGTCCGGGTCGAGCCTGTGCTTGCCCGGTCGAAGCCAGAACGTGGTGTTCGGGGGGCTGCTCTTGGTCTTCGCTGCCAGATCACCGACCTTCGCGGGGTCGACGGTCACCGCGCCCGCCGGCGCCTTCGCCGGCCCGGCCGCGGGCGTGGCGCACACCCGGGCCACGGATCGGGCCGCGGACGTGGCGGACGTGGATGGCGCGGCCTTCGACTCCGTCCCGGCGCCCGGCGTGCTGTCACAGCCGGTCGCCAGCAGGGCCAGCGCCAGCGGTGCCGCCGCCAGCGCCCAGTGCCGCCTCTTGATCCCCACTCGCCCCCCTAGCCGCGGAACCTGAGCACGGTGGTGAACTCCCCCAACAGCACAGCGCCGTCGGCGAAGCCGGTGCCGATCAGCGTGGTGGTGGGTTCCTTGCGCCCGAAGCCGGCGGAGTACCAGCCCAGCGGCGGTTCGGTCTCGCCGCGATGCGCCTGCCAGCGCAGCTGCTCGGGCAGGTCGAGCACCGCGGAGCGGTCCTCGCCGTCCCTAGTCCAGGTCAGCACGGCCCGGTTGCCCGCCAGTTCCGCGGCGATCACCGGGCCGAGGTGGAACGCCAGCTGCACGGCTCGTCGGGGGCCATGCACCTCGTCAACGACCTTCAACTCCTGGCTCGCGGCCGTCAGTTCCACCCTGCGGCGGTGCACGGACCCCTGGTAGCCGTCGTGCTCGGCAGACCAGCGGGCCGTCCCCCCGTCGGAGGCGTCGGATGTGTCCACGGCCAGCACGCGGCTGCGGGCCTGCCGGGTCCACAGGAACGGGCCGCCGGAGACGGACTGGTCACTGCCGTCCAGTTGCAGGGTGTTGTGGCCGAGGGTGGACCGGAAGTACTGCCGCCACTCGGGTTGCCCGTGGTAGCAGTACGTCCCCGGGTCGGCGAGCACGTCGACCCCGTCGTGCCGGACCTCCAGGGACAGCGCGTCCGCGTGGGCATGCGCGGCGATGGACAGGAAGCCGTGCGGACCACCGTCGCAGCGGCACCAGATCCCTGCCGGACCGCGCAGGATGGTCATGCCCGCGTCGGCGAAATGGGCCGGCCGGCTTGCCGGGCGTGTCACGGCCGGTGCGGTTCCATTCTTCGAGTACGGCCGGATGAGCGCGGCCAGCAGCGGGGTGCGCACATCGGTGCCGCTCACCGCCGGCCACCAGGCGAGCCGGCCGAACACGGCGTCCCCGGTGGCCAGCAGCGAGGCCCAGCGGTCGGTGCCCGCGCCGTCCACGATCAGACCGTGCCCGTCGTCCGCGTCCCCCTGGCGCGGCGGCCGTAGCCGGTTGTCCACGATGGCCGCGAGCGCGTCGGTCATCCGCAGCAGTACCTGTCGGATCGACGCGGGGACCGGCACGCCTGCGGCATCCGCCTCGGCCACCGCGGCCAGGCCGAGCTCCAGCACAAGTCCGTGATACTCGGTGGCCAGCTCCCGGTTGAGGCCGGAGTCGAAGGTGTTGCCGCGCAGATGCCGCTCCAGCGACCGCAGCGCGTCGGCTCGCCAACGCGCCGAGGAAGGGAACCACCCGAACGCGCAGGCCGCTGCGAACTGCCCGGCGGCCTCGGCGATGACGTGGTTGTTCGCCGAGGACCCCCGGCTGGGGAAGGCGGCCAGCCAGCGCTGGTGGTGCCAGATCTGGTTCAGCGCCACCGGATTGTCCTCGAACAGCCCGGCCGCGCCCGGCCAGCCGTCGAGCAGCCGGCGGATCCACACCCAGGACAGCAGCCGGATGCCCAGCTCGATGCCGCTGATCCAGTGCACGCCGCGCAGCGGTGGGTTGGCCGCCCACCACGACCGCAGGTGCTCGGCCACGCGCTCGGCGTACCGCTCCTCCCCGGTGATCGCGTAGGCGGCGGCGAGCACGGTGAGGTACTGATGCCGGGACAGCTCCCAGATCTGCTTGATGTCCCCGACCACGTCCTCGTTCCGGTACGGCACGTCGAAGGCGTAGCCCCACGGAGCCCGGCGTCCGGTCTTCGGGTCGCACCACCAGTCCGGGTCGTCCAGGTCGTCGCGGACCACCCCGAAATACTCGGCGTGCCCGTACATCAGCCGGTCCGCCTCGGCGATGAGACGTTTCGCGGCGTCCGGAGGTATTGCGGCGATCGTCCCGGCGGGCAGTACCGCGGTGAACCGGGCACCGGTCACGCTCGGGCAGTCCGGCCGCGCCGACCGCCACCGCCGCCTGCGCACCGCGTCGCCCACCCGGCCGCCGACCTCCCGCGGTCCCATCCGGGACAGCCGCCGCAGGTACCAGCCCGCGCTCATGGTCATCGTGCGTTCGCCAGCGTCACCGGCGCGCCGCCGGCCAGGCCGGCCTGCACGGCGAGGGTGGCCGCCGTGGTGGCGACCAGCGACTCCAGAGACACCGGCATCGGCCCTCCGGTCCGTACGGCCTTGATGAACGCGGCCAGCTCGGCGGACTGGCCCTTGTCCCGGGCCTTGGGCAACCGCGAACTGACCCACCGCTTGCGGCCGTACACCGAGGCACGGACGAAGTCGTCGAGCTTGAGCACCTTGCCGTCCGCGACCAGGTCCAGCGTCTCCTTGGGGAAGCCGGGCGCGCCGGTGGTGACGTAGCTGATGGTGGCGGTGGACCCGTCCGGGTAGCGCAGCACCACCTGCAGGTCGTCGTTACCGGACGGGGCGACGGCGTACACCGATACCGGGTCGGCGTCGAGCAGCCAGCTCGCCGTGTCGATGAAGTGTCCGCCCTCGCCTTCGAACCGCGAGCCCTCGGTGCCCTGTTGGAGGTACCAGCTGCCGTGCTGCAGCCGGCCCGCGTTGACCAGGTAGCGCAGGTTCGCCGGACCGGTCCGAGCGCCGAACCGCTGCTTGGCCTCGGTCAGCAGCGGCGCGAACCGGCGGTTGAAGCCCACCTGCAGCCGGTCGTTGCCGGACTCCTCCACCGCCGCGAGTACGCCGGCCAGCTCGTCCTCGGTGAGCGCCAACGGCTTCTCCACGAACACCGTCTTGCCGGCCAGCAGAGCCCTCCGGGTCAGTTCGGCGTGCGAGCTGTGCCGGGTGACCACGAACACCGCGTCGATGGACTTGTCGCCGAGCACGGCGTCGAGATCGGTGGTCGCCTCGGCGAATCCGAACTTCCGCTGCGCGTTGGCCGCGGACAGCGCCGTCGTGGTGACGACGGTCGACAACTCGACGCCGTCGCGCTGTGCCAGATGCGGCAGCAGCATCGACGTCGCGTAGTTTCCCGCGCCGACGAACGCAAGGCGCACCGGCGCCTTGGCGGCCCGGGCCGGGGTGGAGGCCTTGCCGCTGCGTCGCACCGCGGGCACGGACACCGCCGGGGTCGCCGCTTCCCCCTTTTCCTCCGCCTGTTCGGGGTAACGGAACAGCACAGCCACGGCCTTCAGGTCGCCGTCCTTCAGGCTCTGATACGTCTCGACGGCGTCGTCGAAGTCGGCGACGTGGGAGACCAAGGGCTCCACGTCGACGCTGCCGCGAGCGAGGAGATCGAGGAAGCACGCCAGGTTGCGGCGCTCGGTCCAGCGCACATAGCCGATCGGGTAGTCCCGCCCCTCGAGCTCGTACGACGGGTCGTAGCGCCCGGGGCCGTAACTGCGCGAGAACCGGACGTCGAGCTCTTTCTCGTAGTACGCGTTCCACGGCAGGTCCAGGCGGCACTTGCCGATGTCGATGACCCGCCCGCGGTCCCGGCAGAGCCGGGCGGCCAGCTCGACGGGCTGGTTGCTGCCGCCGCCGGCGGCCAGGTACACCTGGTCCACGCCGTGACCGCCGGTGAGTTCGGCGACTGCGGCTTCCACGGCCGCGGACTCGGGATCACCGCAGGCCGCGGCGCCCAGGCGCTCGGCGAGCTCGCAGCGCACCGGGTCGGGGTCGACGCCGACGACGCGGACTCCGGAGGCGGCGAGGAGCTGCACCACCAGCTGCCCGATCAGCCCGAGGCCGATGACCAGCGCCACCTCGCCGAGCTGCGGCTCACCTTGGCGGACGCCCTGCATCGCGATCGACCCGACGGTGCCGAAGGCCGCGTGCCGCGGCGCGAGGCCGTCCGGCACCGGGGCGTAGAGGTTCTTCGGCACCCAGTTCAGCTCGGCGTGCAGCGCGTGCTCATTGCCGGCGCAGGCCACGAGGTCGCCGACCTTCACATCGTCGATCCCGGTGCCGACCTGCTCGACCACCCCGCACAGCGAGTAGCCCAGCGGCGTGTAGGAGTCCAGCTTGCCCATCACCTTGCGGTAGGTGGCGGGCACCCCGTTGGTGGCGACGCTCTGCATGACCTTGGCCACCTGGTCCGGCCGGGAGCGGGCCTTGCCCAGCATCGACATGCCGGCCTCGGACACCTTCATGAGCTCGGTCCCGGTGGAGATCAGCGAGTAGGCGGTGCGGACCAGCACGCCGCCCGGCTTGCACCCCGGTACCGGCACGTCGAGCACCGCCAGCTCGCCGCTCTTGTAGTTCTGAACTACCTGCTTCACCCAAGTCCCCTTGTTTCTACGCCGTCTTCGCCGTCTTCGCCGTCTTCTACGCCGCCGAGCGAGTGCTCTGTCCGGACCCGGAGGTCGCGTCGCGGTACCAGTACTCGAGGGTCAGCACATGCCACAGATGCTTGGAGAAGTCCCGCTGCCCGGCGGCGTCCTCGGCGACCATGCGCGCCAACGCGTCGCGGCGCAGGATCCCGGAATTGACGAGCACGCCGTCGTTGACCACCTCGCGCACCAGCGGTGCCAGATCCCGGCTCATCCAGGCGCGCAGCGGCGCGCTGAACAGGCCCTTGGGCCGGTACACGATCTCCCGGGGCAGGATCGAGGTGGCCGCCTCCTTGAGGACGGCCTTGCCCTGTCGTCCGACGATCTTGCGATCGCCGGGCACGGCGAACGCCGCCTTGACCACCTCGACGTCCACGTACGGCACCCGCACCTCGGTCGAGGCGGCCATGCTCGACCGGTCCGTGTAGGCGAGGTTCAGGCCAGGCAGGAACATCCGGGCGTCGCCCAGGCACATGCGGTTGACGAAGTCGTCGAGGTCGTTGTCCTCGTAGATGTCCGCGTGCTCGGTCAGCACGTCGTCCACCGTCCCGGCCAAGTCCGGATCGATCAGGGCGAGCAGCTCGTCCTGGTCGTACATGGTGTAGCTGCGCCGGAACGCGGTCTCCTCCGGCAGGTCGGCGAAGGAGAGGAACCGCTTCGCGAAGCGCACCGACCGGTACCCCCGGCGGGCCGTGGCGACCGGCAGCCGGTCCACGGCCCTGGACAGGCCACGCCGCAGGGGCCGCGGGACGCGCTGGTAGCGCAGCGCGAGCAGGTTGGCCAGGTGCTTGCGGTAACCGGCGAACAGCTCGTCGGCACCCATCCCCGAGAGCATCACCTTGACCCCTGCCTCCCGGGCGGCCGAGCAGATCAGGAACGTGTTGATCGCGGCGGGGTCGCCGATCGGCTCGTCCAGGTGGTACGTCATCTGCGGCAGCAGGTCGAGCACATTCGGAGCGATCTCGATCTCGTGCAGGTCGACGCCGAACCGCTCGGCCACCTGCCGGGCATAGCGCAGGTCGTCCGGCATCGCCTCGAACTTGGCGTCCTCGGCGCGGAACCCGATCGTGTAAGCGGATATCCCGGGTCGGTCGCGGGCCGCCAGCGCGGTCAGGTAGCTGGAGTCGAGACCGCCGGAGAGGAAGGTCGCCACGGGTACGTCGGAGAGCAGGTGACGACGAGTCGACTCCTCGACGATGGCGGCCAGGTCCGGCTGCTCGCCGGCCCGGGCCCGCTCCCGGCCCTCGGCGGCGACGTCCCTCAGGTTCCAGTACTGGCCGCGCTCCACCCGGCCGTCGGGCCGGAACTTCATCCAGCTCCCCGGCGGCAGCTTCTCCGCTTCGCGGAACGCGCACCGTGAGTCCGGCACCCAGTAGTACAGCAGCGAGGCCACCAGCGCCGCATGGTCCACCTCAAGGGACCCACCGGTCGCGGCGGCGAGCGCCTTGAGCTCGGAGGCGAACACCAGACCCTCGCCGCGCCGGAGCAGGAACAGCGGCTTGATGCCGAGCTGGTCGCGGACGAGCACCAGCTCACCGGTTCGCTCATCGAAGATCCCGAACGCGAACATGCCGCGCAGCCGGGGCAGGCAGTCCGTGCCCCAGCGCCGCCAGGCCTCGAGCAGCACCTCGGTGTCGGAGGTACCGCGGAAGCGCACCCCGGCGGCTGCCAGCTCGGCACGAAGCTCCGGCGCGTTGTACAGCTCGCCGTTGTACGTCAGGACGAGGCCGTCCGAGACCATCGGCTGGGCGCCGGTCTCGGACAGGTCGATGATGGCCAGCCGGCGGTGCCCGAGGTGCACTTCGCCGTCACCGACGGGGTGGCTGTACCGGCCCGCCCCGTCCGGACCGCGGTGGGCGAGGGTATCGGTGAGCCGGTCGGCCACGACCTTCCCGTCCGGCCATCGGTACGTACCTGCGATGCCACACATGTCTTACCGCGCTTCCTGGTCGATGTCCGGGACTCGTGCCCATGACGGCCGCTCCGTCCGCGGCCGGCCCGTCACGTTCTCCCGGGCCAGCCGCTCGTTGTGGCTGCGCAGCGCGGTGTGCAGCCCGTCCCAGAGGGTGCCGTCGGTCCGGTCCCGCGGATCGGGGTCGATCAGCACCACACCGATCACCGGTATGAGCAGGTCCGCGAGCTGCCGCGACACGGTGTGCAGCCATGCGGCGCTGCCGTGCCCGGCACGCACGACGAGCACGGTCTGGGTGCCGAGGTACTGGAGGTCGGTCCACGCCGTGCCGGGCGCCACCGACCCGACGCCGATCCGGCGTTCCTGATCGGACACGGCCGCGGCACGCTCGCCGCTGACCACGGTCGGGTCACCTGGCTTCGGGCGGCGGCCTGCGAGCTGCGAGCCGGGCAGACCATCGATGATGACCAGTGGCCCCTCCGCCGCCAGTGCCTTGGCGAGGTCCAGGGCGATCACGCTCGTGCTGCGCGCACAGCCCAGTTCCAGCAGCGACACCGGTTCCGCGGAGCCGCGCACGGTGCGGGCCAGGGTCGCGGTGAGGCGATCGCGTGCCGCCCGGGTCCGTCGGCGCTGCCACAGCCTGCCCGACCGACGGGGCAGCTCCGCGATGACCGAGGCGCCCAGGTTCGCCGCGATGTCACGGCGCAGCACGGGACGGTCCGCCACCACCGTGCCGACCGCGGCAACCGCGAGCCCGAGGAAGAGCCCGAGGACGAGCCCGATCGCGGCGTTGGTGGCAGCGGCCCTGGGCAGGGAGTGCCGCACCGCGCGCGGAGCGTCCACGATCTGCGTGCCGGCGATGACCTTGGGCGTGCCGGTGCGCGCCTCCTCGGAGCGCTGATCGAAATCGGCGATCCGCGAGTCGAGCTCGGCCCGGCGGGCGAAGAGCGACTCGATGTTCGCCGACGCCTTCGGGTCGCTCTCCGGCGATCTGTCCCCGATCTCCTTGTTGACCTGGGCGAGTTCGACCTGCATGCGGTCACGCTGGTCGGCCAGGGCCTTGGACTCGGCCTTCGCGGCTTCCTGCATCCGCTTCACGTGATCCGCCACGAAGGCATCGGCCAGCGCCTTGGCCCGGGCCACCGCATCCGCGTCGCTGTCACCTGTCACATCGATCTGCAGCAGGTTGTTGGTCAAGCCCGTCCCCCGGTAGTCCCGCATGAAGTCTTCGGGTTTTTCCGGAGACTTGAGGGACTGCAGGGCGTTGCCGGCGATCCGCGTGGTCTGCAGCAGCTGTACGTCGGTGCGGATCAGCGTTCCGGTGTCGTTCGCCTGGTCCTCCTGATGCGCGACCAGCACCTTGGTCACCGCGGACGGCGGCGGCGGCCGCAGGACCGCCAGCGCCGCGCCGACCAGCAGCCCCACGAGCGCCAGGGAGCACCAGAGACGGCGGCGCCTGCGCACCGCCACCACCAGTGCCTGCAGGTCGAAGAGCGGAGTGGCGGCCGACGACTCCGACGTCGTGCTCGTCGTCACGCTGAACCTCCCGTCGCGTGGCCGCGAACCGCGAGCGCGGGAGTGGCGTTGTCCGGAGAATGGCCGGCAGACCGCGTCTCACGGGCCAGGACCGTGCCGGCGACGACGATGCCGACGACCTCGTGCCTGCCATCCGCACACGCCTCGGCGATGCCGGCGAGCTCCTCCGCGTTCCAGCTGCCCGCGCTGAGGACGACCACGGCACCGGACTCGGTGTCGCGGTCCGGCACTGTCGGCCGGTCCACCGAGACCTCCACCACCCGCAGCAGCGGATCACTCTTGGCCTCGGCGACGAGCTGTCCGGCGGCCCGGAGGGCGATCTCGTCGCCGTCGGGTACGACAACCAGCAGCCGCCGGGGGGCCGGCAGCTGGTCCCGGAGGCGAGCGCACACCCGCCGGTAGCGGATCCGCGTGCCGGCCTCGTCGCCGGATGTCTGCGGGGTCGGTATGTCCCATCGGGTGTCGACGCCGAGGAGTCGGCGGATCCGGGCTCGCGGGCCACGGCCCTCTGGCCGGTGCGAGCGCCGTTCACCAGGCACATCGACGGTGCCAAGAAGCGACGAGCCCAGCGCCGCGGCGATCTCCGGTTCGGTGCGCAGTCGGCGATTCATCCGTGCGGCGACGAGATGGCCGATGACCGCGAGCAGGAAGAACAGCAGCGCTCCGCCGACGATGAGCTGCATCCTCGTCGGCGGCGCCTCACCGGTCGGCCGGGCCGCCGGCCCCATGACGACCATCCCCGCCTTGTTGGTCGCCGGGTTGGCCTCGTCCAGCTTCGTCATGGCCTCCTCCAGCGAGGTGCGCAGCTTCTCGAGGTCGGTGCGGGCCTGCACGCTCTCCACGGACTGCCCCGGATCGGCCGCATCGGCCAGGTCGGTGATGCGGCGGTTGGTCTCCGCCACCTTCTGCCGCAGCGCCTCGGTCCCGGTAGCCGCGTCGGAGTCGGCGCTGCCGCCGACGATCCGCGCGGCGAATGTGACGAATTGCTGGGCCATCCGGTCGGAGAGCTGCTGCGCGCGCTCCGGGGTGTCGGCCGTTCCCGAGATCTTGATGATGTTCCCGTCGGCGGCCTTGGCGCTCACTTGATCCCGCAGCTCGGTGCCGCTGACTCCGCTCCAGTGGAGAGCGGCGGCCGCGCGGTCGACCACCGTCGAACTGGTCGCGACGTCCACCTGGGTCAGCAGCTCGCGCTCTTCCCACTGCCCCGGCAGCAGTACCGATGCCGACGCCGTGTAACGCGGTGGGAACAGCACCGAGGTGCCGTAGCCGACGAGCGCGCCCACCAGGGCGAGGACGGCGAGAAGCCGCCACCGTCGACGGAGAATCCGCCCGATCGTGACCAGACGGATCGTGTCCTCGTTCAACGACGCTGCCTCTTCCCTGTGCGAATCGGGGCGTCCGCCGACACCGGAGTGTGGTCATGGCACGCGGCGGCGTAGGCGGCGAGCAGCGACGCTTGCGAGTTCCGCCAGGAAAGCTGTCCGCTGATCCGCTCCTGGCCGATCTTGCCCATCTGGGCCCGCTTCTCCGGATCGTCAAGGAGCAGCGCGATCAGCTTGGCGAATTCGGCCTCGTTGTTGGCGGGCGCGTAGAGGGCGGCGTCACCGGCGGAGACGCGCGCCTCCCGGAGGTCGAACGAGACGATGGGCCGGCCCATCGCCATGTACTCCAGGACCTTGTTCATGGTCGACACGTCGTTGAGCGGATTGCGCGGGTCGGGGGAAAGGCACACGTCCGCGGTGGACAGGTAGCGCACCAGGTCGGCGTCCGGTATGCGCCCGGTGAACTGCACCTGCTCGGAGAGCCCGAGCCGCCGGGACAGCTCCACCATCGCGTCGAAGGCGTCGCCGGAGCCGACGAACACCGCATGCCAGTCGGTCCGCCCGAACTCGTCGCGCAGCTTCGCGAGGGCGCGCAAGGCGTAGTCGACGCCGTCCTGCGGGCCCATGACGCCGAGGTAACACAGCAGATGAGGCTTGCCGCGCTTCAACTCCGGCTCGGGCGGCACCGGTTGGAACCGGTCGGTCTGGGGCGCGCTGCGCACCACGAAAACGTCCGATGGCCGCCGACCGCCACGGCTCAGCGCGACGTCCCGGTAGCTCTCGTTCGTGGCGAGCACGACGTCCGCGGCCCGGTAGGTCCACCGTTCCAGCGCGCACACGGCGCGGTAGAGCAGATCCTCGCCGCGGTCGAACCGCGAAAGGTACAGCTCGGGTACCAGGTCGTGCTGGTCGAAGACGAACCGTGCCCCGCGCCGCTTCAGCCACAGCGCCGGCAGGAACAGCAGGTCCGGCGGATTGCAGGCGTGCACCACGTCGACCGGGCCGACCTTGCGGGCCAGCCGGACCGTATGCCACAACGCCGATCCGTACTCCCGCAGGTAGCCGGCCGGCCCTCCGGTGGCCGCGCGCAGCGGGTAGCGATGGATCCGCACCCCGTCGATCTCCGCCTCCGGCTCCGTGTCCCGCTTACTCCCCTGGGGACAGATGACGTGCACCGTCCAGCCCGCGTCGCGCAGCGTCGTGCACTCCTGCCACACCCGCCGGTCGAACGGCACCGACAGGTTCTCCACCAGGATCAGCGCACGCCGGTCCGACCCGTCGCCGCTTATCGCGTTACCAAGCAAGGCCCATGTACCCCGGTTCGGCCCGGCGCGCCTCGGCGTCGGGAAGGCGGATGAGGTCGATCAGCATCGGTCCTTCGCCATGGGGCAGCGCCGACAGCACGGCGGGATCCCTGGTCCCGACCAGGCAGACCTCGGCGTGCTCCAGCACCTCGCCGACGGAGTCCGCGAGCAGCTGCCCGAGGTGCGGCAGCCGGGTCTCGATGTACTCGCGGTTCGCGCCGATCAGCCGGGAGAGGCTCACATTGGCGTCGTAGATCCGCAGGTCGTAACCCTTGCCGAAGAGCCTTTCCGCCAGCTCGACGAGCGGGCTCTCACGGAGGTCGTCGGTGCCGGGTTTGAAGGACAACCCGAACAGGCCCACCCGGCGCTTGCCGGTGCGCTCGACCAGGTCCACCGCGCGCTGCAGATGGTCCGAGTTGGAGGGCAGCACGTGGGAGAGGATGGGCACCGAGACGTCGGCCCGCTGCGCCGCGTGGACCAGGCTGCGCAGGTCCTTGGGCAGGCAGGAGCCACCGAAGGCAAAGCCGGGCCGCAGATAGGCGGGGCTGATGTTCAGCTTGCGGTCGGCCAGGAACACGTCGATCACCTGGTGCGAGTCCACCCCGAGCGCCTGGCACACCGCGCCGAGCTCGTTAGCGAAGCCGATTTTGAGGCCGTGGAACGCGTTGTCCGCGTATTTGATCGCCTCGGCCGTCGGGACCGGCACCCGGAACACCTCGCCGGGCAAGCCGTCGTACAGCGCCGCCACCACGTCGCCGCTCGCCGGGTCGATCTCGCCGATGACGGTCTTGGGCGGGTCGAAGAAGTCCCGCACGCTGGTGCCCTCGCGCAGGAACTCCGGGTTGACCGCGACCCCGATGTCCACCCCGGCCGTGCCGCCGACGTACTTCTCCAGGATCGGTAGCAGCAGGTTCAGGCAGGTGCCCGGGAGCATGGTGCTGCGGAACACGACGGTGTGCCGGCCTCCCCGCTCGGCCAGCGCGGCGCCGATCTGCTCGGTGACCCGCTCCAAGTAGGTGGTGCACAGGCTGCCGTTGGGCTCCGACGGCGTGCCCACGCAGATCAGCGACACCTCGCTGCCCATGATCGCCTCGCGGACGTCGCCGGTGGCGCGTAGCGCTCCGGTCCGCACGACTTCGGCGGTGAGCTCGCCGATCCGTTCCTCGACCACCGGGGCCTTGCCGTCGTTGACCAGGTCGACCTTCACCTGGTTCACGTCCACCCCGATGACCTCGTGACCCATGCTGGCCAGGCACGCGGCCGACACACAGCCCACGTAGCCGAGCCCGAAAACGCTGACTCTCATGACCCGTTCCTCCCCCCAGGCAGGCCCTCTCGGCCTGCGGTCCGCGCGCCGGCGGGACCGTTGAGTTGCAGTTCCCCGTGCATCAGTAGGCCCCCTGCCCGTAGAGCACCGCACGCAGCGTCTTCCACAAGATCACTGTGTCCAGGGCGAGCGACCAGTCCTCCACGTACCGAAGGTCAAGGCGGACCGCCTCCTCCCACGACAGGTCGCTGCGTCCGCTGATCTGCCACAGGCCGGTGAGTCCGGGCTTGACCAGCAGCCGCCGCCGGATGTCCGGGCCGTACGCGGCGGACTCCTCCGGTAGCGGAGGCCGCGGACCGACGAGCGACATCGATCCGGTAAGTACGTTGAAAAGCTGCGGGAGTTCGTCGAGCGAGTACCGGCGCAGCACCGTTCCCAGCCGGGTCACCCGCGGGTCCCGGCGGAGCTTGAACAGCAGGCCGGCGCCCTCGTTGCGGTCGGCCAGCTCGGCACGTGCACGGTCGGCCCCGGCGACCATGGTGCGGAACTTGAGAATGGTGAACTCGCGGCCGTCCTTGCCGACCCTGCGCTGGCGGTAGAACGCCCCGCCCCGGCTGTCCAGCAGCACGAGCAGCCCGACGAGCACCATCAGCGGCGCGAACAGCATCAGCAGGATCGCCGCGCCCATCCGGTCGACGACCCCTTTGATCGCCCGGCGGCCCCCGGTGAAGGTCGGCATGCTGACCCGCAGCAGCGGGATCCCGAGCACCGCGTCGACGTGCAGTCGCGGGCCGGCCACCTCCATCAGCACGGGTGCCACGATCATCTCGGCATCGCTGCCTTCGAGGTTCCAGGCCAGCCGCTGCAGCCGGTCCGGTGACCAGTGCGGGTCCGGTGTGACCGCGACGACACGGTAGCCGTCGCGGCAGACGTGGCCCGCGACGTCCGTCAGTCGGCCGACTACCGGCACTCCGTCCAGTTGGTCACCGTCGAGCCCGAGACCGTCCGTCGTGCACACCGCATCCACTCGCCAGCCGAGGTGCGGGAACTTGCGGGTTCGTGTGATCAGGTCGCGCACCGTGGCCAGGCTCCCGGCAGCGAGCACCGGTCTCAGGCACTGTCCTTCCTTCCGCTGTTTGTGCAGCCAGAGGCGGAGCAGATACCGCTCGGTCATGGTGACGAGCGCGATCGCGGGGATCGCGACGAATATCCAGAGCTTGATGTTGCGCGAGGTGAGGGCGATCCCGCCGAGCGCCAGTACGACGGTCGCCGTGAACAGTGAGCGTCCGAGTCTTCGGAATTCCTCGGCGCCCTGGCCGAGCACGGCCGGAGCCCACGACCGGCTCACCGCAAGCGCTCCCAGCACCAGCAGCTCGGTGCCGAACGCGAGTATTCCCCACTTCTCGTGCCAGTTGGCCGCGTCCCGGGCCCCGAAGAAGTTGCCTATCCCAGCCACCACGATGGCGGTGGCCACGGTATCGCTGGTGATCACGGTACGGCGGTACCGCTGCTCCCAGTCGTTCGCCGGCTGGCTGATCGCCCCGTTCGCCAGACGCCCTCGCGCCGACGGAAAAGGGCCGACTAATCCCCCCTGCCGCACAGAACCCCCCCGGTCCCCAGTGGTTCGACGTGGTCGCCCAACACTGTCCCTCCCCCCGGGAGGCCCCCGCCTCCCGCACAGTTCCTCCCCTCGGGAGGCCCCCCGCCCCCCGCACCGCGCTGTTCCTCCCCCGGAAGGCCTTCGCCCCCCGCGCATGACATCCCGGCTATTTCAGCGCTACTTGAACAACGCACCCTGGCGGCAGCAGGCAGGCCCTGCCCGACTCTCGAGGTGCGCGGGAACCCGTAGAAACCTCGGGTGCTCCCCGCACCCAAAGCCCCCTCCCGGGCTCAAAGAATTGATCACCCCCACGTCCGACGGTGGAGACGCCGCTGCCGACTGCCCGCAACGTCCGACCCATAGAACATGATTTGTCGCCTCGTGTCCCAGCATGTGAGGCACGGTCAATCTAGACCATCGGGACCAGTCTGAAGAGAGGGATGTGTGTAATTCGTGCTCAAGATTTGAAGCTTGATCCAAGGAACGGTGACGGTCTGCGGGTGCCTTGATGACGAAGACGTGCCTTGACCTGTGACAACGGGAGTTCTCCGGGCCGCCTGCACCGGTAACCCCGAGGCATCCCGGCACTGCCGGCCGGGCCGCGCTCAGTACTGCAACGATGATTGCCGTGACCGGTGGGCAGTTCAGTCGTTGGTGTGGTTCTGAATCGGAACCTTGCTGATGGCAGGCTGTGGGCGGGCGAACTGAGGCCTGTGCACGAGCAGTTCGTGCACCGGTTCGGCCGGGAGGAACCGCGCCAGTCGGCGCCGGCGTACATACCGGGACTGATCGCTCCGCTGCAGCGGAAGAATGGCTGGATCTTGGCAGAGGAGGCCGGGCACGCCGACGCCGGTGCCGCGTGTGACGTTCTCCGGTCTGACGGCAGCCCTGTGCCGCTCGGCTCCTCCAACTGGCCATGCAGGACACGGTTTAGGGTCATCCGGTGACGAGTAGCAGCGCGACGCGTTCCGAGATCCTCGACAGCCCCCGTCCGATGACGGAGCGCAGTGCCTGGAAGGAACGGCTGCGCCTGTCCGGGTACGCCGGACGCCCCCGGACCGACATCCGTGAGCGGCTGGTTCCGCCCTTTCCGGAGCCAGGGACCCGCGTCTGGGAACTCATGGGCCTCAGCCCGTTACTGGCGCACCGCGTCGCGAAGGCGACGGGCTGGCTGGGGCCTGTACTCGTCGCCGCCGTCGCCGGAGCGATCCGCTTCTGGCACCTCAGCCGGCCACGAGAGGTCGTGTTCGACGAGACCTACTACGCCAAGGACGCCTGGTCCATGCTGCGGTTCGGCTACGAGGGCACCTGGGCGGACAGCAAGATCTCCGACCCGCAGATCCTGGCGCACCCCCAGGTGATCCCCCTGTCCGAGACCGGACACTTCGTCGCGCATCCGCCGATGGGCAAGTGGGTGATAGCCCTCGGCGAGTGGGTGTTCGACCTCAACCCGTTCGGCTGGCGGTTCATGACGGCGGTGCTGGGGACTCTGTCGGTGCTGATGCTGTGCCGAATAGGGCGCCGCCTGTTCCGTTCGACGCTGCTGGGCTGCGTGGCCGGAACGCTGATGGCGGTGGACGGTCTGCACTACGTGATGAGCCGCTCCGCTCTGCTCGACCTGGTGGTCATGTTCTTCGTACTGGCGGCGTTCGGAAGCCTGTTGGTCGACCGGGACAAGGCACGGGCCCGGCTCGCGGCAGCCCTGCCGGTGGGCGGGGACGGCTGCGCGGGCCCGGATCAGGACACCGGCGACCGTGCCGGGACGGGAGTGCGTCCATGGCGGCTCGCGGCCGGCTTCTTCCTCGGACTGGCGGCCGCCACCAAGTGGAACGGCCTGTACGTCCTGGCCTTTTTCATGATCCTGACCGTGCTGTGGGACGTCGGCGCCCGCCGCGTCGCGGGGTCGAGCCGCCCGTACCGGGCGGTGCTTCGCAAGGACCTCGGCTGGTCGGTGTTGTCCGTCGCTCCCGTTGCCGCGGTGACCTATCTGGCGACGTGGACCGGCTGGTTCCTGTCCGACAACGGTTACGGGCGGCACTGGGCGGACGGCCGCGGCGGCACATGGTCGTGGATACCGGCGCCTCTCCGCAGCCTGTGGCACTACGAGTACGGGGTCTACCAGTTCAATGTGGGTCTGCACACTCCACACCGGTACCAGTCCAACCCGTGGAGCTGGCTCGTCCTCGGTCGTCCTGTGGCGTTCTCCTATCAGTCGCCGAAACCCGGGCAGGACGGTTGCCGTGCGGCGTCCGCCTGCACGCAGGAGATCCTCGCCCTGGGCACGCCGCTGCTGTGGTGGTCGGCATGCTGCGCGCTGGTGTATCTGCTCTATCGGTGGGCGCTGCGCCGCGACTGGCGCGCGGGCGCCATCCTGTGTGCGGTGGGCGCCGGTTATCTGCCCTGGTTCCACTACCAGGACCGTACGATCTTCTCCTTCTACGCCGTCGTCTTCGTGCCGTACTTGTGCCTGGCCGTGGCGATGATGGTGGGCGCGCTACTGGGTCCTCCGGGGGCGGATGAAAGACGACGTATACGGGGTGCGGTGGCTGCGGGCGCTCTGGTGCTGCTCATCATCTGGAACTTCATCTATTTCTTTCCGATCTACACCGGGCAGACGATTCCGTATTCCGGCTGGCGCGCCAGAATGTGGCTCGACACCTGGATCTGAGCACCCATCAGGTGGGTGTCGAGCGGGTGATGGTGGTCAGGGCCTGCTGAAGGGTGGAGTCGCTGGGCGGGCGGTCGGGCCAGTGGGCGCCGATGTGGCCGTCGGGGCGGATGAGAAGTGCTCCGTGCCGGCTGAGGCCGCAGAGGTCGGTGTGCTCGTCGGGAAGGGTCTCGATGTGCAGCGGCCATGATGCGGTGCTTTGTTGCTCCCAGTGGGCGGGGTCTGCGGTGAGCAGGGTGAACCCTTCGCCGAAGGCGTCGAGCGTGGAGCGGTCGCGGGTGAGCCAGAGGTGTGGCATGCGGTGGCCTGGCTTCGCGGTGGGGAGGTAGTCCGTCCCCGTGTCGGATGACTCTGGAGGAGTGCTGTCGTCGGTGAGGACGGCGTCAGAGTGATAGGTGACGCCGAGCACGAGACCGAGTTGCGCGAAGTACTGGTCCGACCAGGGCAGTTCGATCTGGTCCGGCGCCGCTTCACCGGTTTGGAGCTGGTCGTGGCGTCGGTTCTGCGCCTGGAACATGAGTTGGGCGTTGGTCACCGCTTGACGGAGCGTCCGCTGGGCGACGGGCTGCCGTTCCGTCTCGTAGGTTTCCAACAGGCCTGGTCCGGACCAGCCGCGCAGAACGCCCGCCAGTTTCCAGCACAGGTTGTGCACATCGGCGACTCCGGCGTTCATGCCCAGACCGCCGGCGGGCGGGATCGCGTGCGCGGCATCGCCGGCCAGCAGGATCCGGCCGTGACGCAGGCGTTCGGCGACGAACGCGTTCACCACCCAGTGCTGAACCCGCAACACGTCGGCTCGTACGTCGGCGCCGGTGCCGAGGGCACGTGAGACGAGGGCGGGCCAGTCGGCGCTCGCCGCGTCTTCGGGGGTGGGAACGATCCAGGCCCAGCCCCCTTCGGGGTAGAGCGGGAGAAATGATCCGTGCGCGGTGAAGTAGACCCCGGCGGGCTGGTGGGCGCACCAGCGGCTGAGGTCGGCGTCGAACACGACCGTGGTGGCGTCCGCGATCGCTCCGGGGCCAGTGGTGTCGATTCCCAGCCGTTGCCGGACGGTGGAGTTCGCACCGTCGGCGGCGAGTAGATAGCGAGCACGGACGCGAGTCTCTTCACCGCTCCCTTCACCGTTCTCTTCACCGTGTCGATGGTCGACGAGTACGGCCAAGACACTCTCGGCCTCTTCCACCAGGTCGATGAGCTCGACCCCGTACCGCACCTCCGCGTCCGCTGCGGCCAGCAGGGTGGGTTCCAACCGGTCCTGTGAGGTGACCACGCCGATCACAGGGCTTTCGGGGATCGGCGCGTTGATCCCGACCATCACCGCTGTGGCGAAGTCACGGTCGTACAGGGTGTCGCGGAAGCGAATGCGGCCGTATTGCGGTGCGAACGCGTCGGCCGAGATCTTGTCGGCGAGTCCGAGCTGGCGGTAAATCTCCATGGTGCGCGCGTTGACCAGCCGGGACCGTGGAAAGGGTGACAGCTCGGCGTGTTTCTCGACCAGCAGTGTCCGCACGCCCCAGCGTTCCAGTAGCGCTCGGGCGGTGAGCCCGACCGGCCCACCACCGACGATCAAGACCTCCACCTCGGCGTCTGCTCCAGGCATGTCGGGCTCCTCCAGCTGAACCGCCATGAAATCAATCATCCCCACCCGGCGACCGACCGCAATCTCCACGCGGGCGGCGCATCGGGGTGAGGAACGAAACGATGGCCGATATCAGTGCCCAGCACGCATTTCCCGCGTGGCCTCGCGCCGCAAATTCGGTTGACCGCGACGGTGCGGTGCGGGCTACGTTCCGGGCATGGCGGAGATTCAGGGTTCATACGATGTTCTGTTCACCGCGGTGCCCGAGGCGCTGGCCGCGCTGCTGGACGCCGGGGACGCGGGCGCCTCGGTGGCGGTCTTCGTGGACGGCGAGCCGGTGGTGGACGTCTGGGGCGGATTCGCCGACGCGGACCGCACGATGCCGTGGCAGCGCGACACGATCGCTGGCGTCTGGTCCGTCACCAAGACGATGACGGCCCTGTCCGCCCTCATCCTGGCGGACCGTGGCGAGCTCGACCTGGACGCGCCGGTCGCCCGGTACTGGCCGGAGTTCGCCGCGAAGGGCAAGGACAGGGTGCTGGTGCGGCACCTGCTCTCGCACACCGCGGGCCTGCCCGACTGGGACGGGACGGTCGAGGAGCTCTACGACTGGCCGTCCGCCACGGCGCGGCTCGCCGGGCTGGCGCCGCAGTGGGAGCCGGGCACCGCGGCCGGATACCACTCGCTCACCCAGGGATACCTCGTGGGCGAGGTCGTACGCCGGATCACCGGTCGCAGTGTGGGCGAGTTCTTCGCCGACGAGGTGGCCGGGCCGCTGGGGGCGGACTTCCACATGGGGCTGACCGCAGAGCATGACCACCGGGTCGCGCTCGCGGTCCCGCCGCCGTCGCGGGACGAGGACTACCTCGCGAGCGCGCCCAGCCCCACCGCGGCTCCCGCCGGCGGGACCAGGATCCGGGTCCGTGACGGAAACAGCGTCGCCTGGCGCCGCGCGCAGATCCCCGCGGCGAGCGGATTCGGCAACGCCCGCTCGGTCGCGCTCGTGCAGTCGGTCATGGCCTGCGGGGGAACGGTGCGGGGTGTGCGGCTGCTGTCGCAGGCGGGCTGCGACCGGGCGTGGGAGGAGCAGTTCAGCGGCGAGGACCGCATCCTGGGCATGCCGATGCGTTGGGGCCTCGGCTACGGCCTGTTCGGCAGCACCTACGGCTGGGGCGGTTGGGGCGGCTCGATGGTCATGATCGAGCCCGACGCCCGCATGGCGGTGGCGTACGTGCCGAACCAGATGCGCGAGCCCGGGAACGACAACCGGGGACTCGAGATCGTGATGGCCGCCTACGACGGGCTCACGGCCCTGCGCGCCTGACCCGCCCGTCGACGCGCACCAGGATCCTGTGTGTGCAACGCTCTCGCAACGTGCGGGATGGTCGGCTGGGTGGCCCCTGCCGACGGCTCACCGTCGGCGGGGGCCACCTCATTCGTGACACCCGACGGGAGAGCCGATGGACGTCGTCCCGCGCGTGGAGCTGACCCCCGCGGCCACCGAACTGCTGCGGCGGCTGCGGGAGGCCCACGGCCCGCTGATGTTCCATCAGTCCGGCGGCTGCTGCGACGGCAGCGCGCCCATGTGTTACCCGGACGGCGAGTTCCGTACCGGCGGCTCCGACGTGCTGCTCGCCGAGCTGGAGGTCGAGGGGGTCGAGGAGCCGGTGACGTTCTGGATGTCGAGGAGTCAGTACGAGCTGTGGAGTCACACCCGGCTGATCGTCGATGTCGTGCCGGGCCGCGGCAGCGGCTTCTCGCTCGAAGCACCCGAAGGAGTGCGTTTTCTCATCCGTTCGCGCATAGTCGGCGCCTAGCCATCGGCACGGTCATCGCCGTCTGGTGAACTCCCCTTGAGTCCTGGGAAAGTTGACGAGACATCAGGGGATACGGTGACGGGTCGAGGCGGACGGTTAAGAACAGCACTGACGGTTGTCGCGGCATGGAGTGCGCTGGCCGGTACCGCCCTGCTGGGGGCGGCACCGGCCAGCGGCGTGGAGGACGCCAGGGACACGGCGATCGCCCCCGGCGTCGAGTACACGGAGTTGGACATCCCGGCCGCCAAGGGTGTGGCTCACGCACATGTGCTGAGCGTCGATCTGCGCAATCCACGGGTGCGGGTCGACCTCCTGTACCCCGGAGCCGTGGCGTCCCGGGCGCCCGTCTCCCAAATGGCCGACTCCCGGGGTGCCGTCGCAGGTGTCAACGGCGACTTCTTCAACATCGCGGAGACCCAGCATCCGGGGGTCGCGGCGACGGGCGCGACCGTGGGCCCGGCGATCGCGAGCGGGCACGAACTCAAGGCGGCGGTGCCGAACGGTCAGCGCTTCGGGCCCGCCATGCCGCCCGGCACGACCACCGAGGACGTGCTCGGCGTGGGCGTCGACCGCAGGGCCCGGCTGGACAGCATGGCCCTCGATGGTTCCGTAGGCAGTCGCGAGGGGCGGTGGCCGCTCGGCGGGCTCAATCAGTACGCGCTGCCGGAGGGGTCGATCGGCGCGTTCACCGCGGACTGGGGCAGTGTCTCCCGGGTGCGCGCCACCTGTGGCACGGACACCAACCGGGCCGCGCCATGTAGTTCCGACACCTATGAGGTGACGGTCGAGCGCGGTCGGGTCGTAGCGGCGGACAACACACCCGGCAGCGGTGCCATCGCCCCCGGCACCACGGTCCTGGTGGGCCGCGAGGCGGGCGCCCAACAGCTGCGGAAACTGTCCATGGGCGAGCCGGTCGTCGTACGGCACCGTCTGGTCGCGGAGGCCACCAGGATCCCGTACCGCTTCGCACTCGGCGGCTACCCGATGCTCGTGGACGGCTCGCCGCTTCCCGGCCTGGACAACACCACCTCGGCCGTACGGACCGCCGTGGGCATCGCGCACGACGGACGCCGCCTGCTGCTCCTCGCGCTCGACGGCGCGCCCGAGTTCCGCAGCGGCCTCACCATCGCCGAAGTGGCCGAGACCATGCGGCAGTTGGGCTCCGACGACGCCTTCAGCCTGGACGGCGGGGGCTCCACCACAATGGTCGCCCGCGAGCCGGGGGCGCCCGCCGTCAGCGTCCTCAACCACCCCAGCGGAGGCGCCGAACGCCCCGTCCCGAACGGCATCGGCGTGTTCTCACGACCGTGACGTCAGGACATCGAGGCCTCAGGGCCTCAGGCTGCTCACGATGTCCGCCGTCGCGGTGAGCCCGCTGTGGATGGTCGGCGCCATGCTCGTGCTCGCCAGGTAGAAGCCGAGCAGTACGCAGACCAGGGCGTGCGACAGCTTCAACGCGCCATTGCGCAGGAAGACCACCGCCAGGATCAGGAGCAACAGCACCACAGAGATGGAAATGGCCATCGTCAACCTCCTCCGCCACGTCCGCTTCGCGGCGTTCGGCCGCAAGTGTGGCGTAGCGGAGGGTTCGTCCGGGCAGCTGACGTGTCCTCCGAACGAGTGGTGTTACGGCCGCTCCACGCCCGCGCTACCTCCGCTCGTGGGCGTCGAGGAACGCTTCCAGGCCCGCGAGGTCGTCGGTGTTGAAGTAGTCGACGTCCGCGGCGAGCAGTTCGCCCCACAGCGCGTCACGGGCCGGGCCCGCCAGATCGGGTGTCGCCCAGAACCGGACCTTCTGCCGGCGCGCGTGGGCCGCCGCGATGATGCCGCGCAGCTTCTCGCGCTCGGCGTCGGGGAACAGGCCGTCACCCAGCCAGGTGAAGTTGAGCGTCCAGTTGTCCGAGATCAGCGGGATGAACGAAGCGGGGGCCGCGCTGCCGAGGTCGGCGAGCCGCCCGTCGTAGAAGGCGCGGCGCACACTCTGCGCCTCCATGGGCGTACGGGCGGCCCGGTCGCCGGAGATCACGGCCGTGACCGGGCCGGGGTGCACGCGGCCGTCCGCGTAGGTCGTGAACAGGTGCCGGTAACGGCGCAGATGGCGGTCGAGTTCGAGATACGTCGACGAGCCCTCGGTCTTGATGTCGATGAGGAGTTGCAGGGGTGTGCGGTAACCCCGGTACACCGAGCCGCGGTTGGCCTTGACCCGGGCGGCGAGGGGTTCGAGATAGAGGGATTCCAGGGTGCGCGCCGGGTCGAGCTCGACCGGGTCGTGGGCGACGAGGAGCTGGTCGCCCACGAGGTAGATGTCGGCCTCGACGCTGCCGAAACGGTGGTCGAGGGCGTCGAACAGGGGGCGCGGGTGCTCGTAGTCGTTGTGGGCGTGGGCGCGCCACAGCGGACGCGGGCCGTGCTTCCGTTCACTCGCCCGCGCGTACGTGGCGGGCAGCGCGACGGAGCCCGCGAGGGCGGCGCCGAGGGTGGTGAGGGCTCTGCGTCGGGTGGTAAGGGCCATGCTCTGCCTCCCTGGAAGTGCCGTACGGACTCAGCGAGTATGCGGTCCCGAGGGGGGCAAGTAGCAGTGCCGTGCGGGGAGTTGGCCGGTCTGCCTCTCTCTGTTCACTTCACCGGAGCAGCCCGCGCGGAGCAGCCCACACAAAGAAGCCCGCCCCACGATGGGGCGGGCTTCTCTCAACCGGAAGAGAGGGGTCAGGGCGCCTGGAGATCCACCAGTCCGGCCAGCGCCTCACGGTGGGCGCCCGCCGTGCCGTACGCGATCGAGTCCGCCTTGGCCCGCTTCAGGTACAGATGCACCGGGTGCTCCCACGTCATACCGAGGCCGCCGTGCAGTTGCAGCGCCTCCTCGGCGGCGTGCACGGCGACGGGCGCCGCGTACGCCTGGGCGACGGCGACCGACACGTCGGTGTCGTCGCTTCCGGTGGCGAGCGCGTCGGCCGCGGCCCGGGCCGCGGCGCGGGTGTTGACGACCTCCAGCCACAGCTGGGCCAGCCGGTGCTTGAGCGCCTGGAAGCCGCCGACGGGCCGGTTGAACTGCTTGCGCTCCTTCAGGTAACGGACCGTCTCCGTCAACGACCAGTCGGCGAGGCCGAGTTGCTCGGATGCGAGGAGTCCGGCGCCGGCGCGCAGGGCCCGGCGTACAGCGGGTTCGGCGGCGCCCACCCGGTGCGCCCGCACCCCGTCGAGGGTGACGGTCGCGACCGGCCGGGTGAGGTCGAAGGACACCTGCGGAGTGATCGTCACAGCGTCCGCGTCCACCGCGTACAGCCCACCGTCCTCCGCCGGAACCAGCAGCACATCGGCGGCCGCCGCATCCGCGATTCCCGTCAACTCCCCGTACAGGAAGCCGTCTTCGTTGCGTACGGCCTTGTAGTGGCCGCCCGGCCCCACGGACAGCGCGACAGCGAGCGCGCCCACCGTCCGGCCGGAGGCCAGCCCGGCCAGCAGCTTGGCGGTCTCGTCACCCTCGCACGCGAGCAGCGCCTCGGTCGCGACGACGGCACTCGTCAGATACGGCAGCGGAGCGACGGCGCGCCCCAACTCCTCCAGGACCACGGCGACTTCGCGATGTGTGGCGCCCTGGCCGCCCTGCGACTCGGGCACGAGCAGGCCCGCCAGGCCCATCCCCTCCGAGAGCGCCTTCCACAGCTCGGGGTCGTACGGAGTGTCCGACTCCGTACGGGCGATGACGCCCGCCGCGTCGCAGTGGTCCGTGAGGAGGTCGCGGACGGCGGCGCGCAGCGCCTCTTCCTCCTCCGAGTACAGAAGGTCAGTCATCGGGCGAGGTCCTTCCAGGCGACGTCCTTGTCGGTGCGCGGCTCGGACGGGAGTCCCAGGACGCGTTCGGCGACGATGTTGAGCAGGACCTCGCTGGTCCCGCCCTCGATGCTGTTGCCCTTGGAGCGGAGGTAGCGGTATCCCGCGTCGCGGCCGGTGAAGTCGACCAGTTCGGGCCGGCGCATCGTCCAGTCGTCGTACAGCAGGCCTTCCTCACCGAGGAGTTCGACCTCCAGGCCGCTGATCTCCTGGTTGAGGCGGGCGAATCCGAGCTTCATCCCGGAGCCCTCGTGGCCGGGCTGGCCCGCCACGAGCTGCTGGCGCAGCCGCTCGCCGGAGAGCCGGGCGACCTCGGCCTCGACCCAGAGCTTCAGGAGCCGCTGGTGCAGGTCGTGGGTGCGCAGTTCGGGGCGCTCGCGCCAGGTCTTGGAGACCGGGCCGATCATGCCGCCCTCGCGCGGGATACGCATACCGCCGATGGACACGCGCTCGTTCATGAGTGTGGTCTGGGCGACCCGCCAGCCATCGCCGATCTCACCCAGCCGGTGTGCGTCGGGGATGCGTACGTCGGTGAGGAAGACCTCGTTGAACTCGGCCTCGCCGGTGACCTGTCGCAGCGGCCGCACCTCGACACCGGGGTCGGTCATGTCACAGATGAAGTAGGTGATGCCGCGGTGCTTGGGCACGTCCGGGTCGGTGCGGGCGATGAGGATCGCCCAGCGGGCCACGTGGGCGCTGGACGTCCACACCTTCTGCCCGTTGATCACCCAGTCGTCGCCCGCACGGACGGCGCGCGTGCCGAGCGCGGCGAGGTCGGACCCGGCGCCCGGCTCGCTGAAGAGCTGGCACCAGACCTCCTCGCCGACCCACAGAGGCCTGAGGAAATCCCGCTTCTGCTCCTCCGTGCCGAAGCCGAGGATCGTCGGCGCGGCCATGCCGAGGCCGATGCCGATGCGCCGCGGGTCGTTGTCCGGCGCGCCCGCGGCCTCCAGCTCGGCGTCCACGACCGCCTGGAGGGTACGCGGGGCACCGAGGCCGCCGAGGCCCTCGGGGTAGTGCACCCAGGCCAGGCCCGCGTCGAAACGGGCCTTCAGGAAGTCCACCCGCTCGGTCGTCGCCGGCGGATGGGCCGCCAGCAACTCCTGCGTACGGCGGCGCAGTTCAGCGGCGTCGGTCATGCGGCTGCTCCGTTCTCAAGTGAGGGCACCACGGCGACGCGCCCCGTGGTGACACCGTCGGCGACCCGCTGCACGGCCGCGGCGGCACCGCTCAGCGGCACCCGCTCACTCACCAGCGGCTTGATCGCGCCCCGCGCGGCCAGGTCGGTGAGCTGCTCGTGGCAGTGCTGGATCAGCTTCGGGTTCTTGGTGTTGTACAGGCCCCAGTGCAGGCCGAGGATCGAGTAGTTCTTCACCAGGGCGTGGTTCAGCGCCGGGCTGGGGATCGACCCGCTCGCGAAGCCCACGACGACGATCCGGCCCTCGAAGGCGACGACCTTGGTCGACTGGGTGTAGGCCTCGCCGCCGACCGGGTCGTAGATCACGTCGGCGCCGCGGCCGCTGGTGGCCTCCTTCACGGCGGCGATGACGTCCTGCGTACGCCGGTCGATGACGACGTCGCAGCCCAGCTCCCGTGCCACGGCGGCCTTGTCGGCTCCGCCGACGACACCGATGACGGTGGCTCCGGCCGCCTTGCCGAGCTGTACGGCGGCACTGCCGACCCCTCCGGCGGCGGCGTGGACGAGCAGCGTCTCGCCGGCCTCCAGATGAGCGCGCCGGTGCAGTCCGAACCAGCCCGTCTGGTAGCCGATGTGCAGGGCGGCCGCCTCGGCGTCGTCGAGGGCGTCGGGCGCGGGCAGCAGGGCGGCGGCGTCCGCGACGACGTACTCGGCGAAGCCGCCGTACGGCAGTGCGGGGTTGGCGAGCACCCGGCGCCCGTCCTCCGTCTCGCCGCAGATCTCCACGCCGGGCGTGAACGGCAGCGGGGGCCTGACCTGGTAGTGCCCCCGGCACATCAGCGCGTCCGGGAAGTTGATGTTCGCCGCGCGCACCTTGAGCAGGACCTGGCCGTCACCGGGCTGCGGACGCTCCACTTCCTGGAGCTGCATCACCTCACTCGGCTCGCCGAGCTGGTGCACTTGCCATGCCTGCATGCGGGGCCTCCAGGGGGCTGTGTCGGACTGCGTCGTCTGACCGGGGTCGATCGCATACTAAGCGGTCGCTTGCCCACCTGGGAACAGCTGACGTCAGTCGTCTTCGCCACGCCGCGCGGGCCGCGCCCGTACGTGCATCCGCTCCCCCTGCGGCCCGAACAGACTCAGGAACTCCACGGGCCCCTCCCCCGTCGATCCGAACCAGTGCGGCACCCGGGTGTCGAACTCGGCAGCCTCCCCCGAGCCGAGCACCACGTCGTGCTCGCCGAGCACCAGCCGCAGCCGCCCGGAGAGCACGTACAACCACTCGTATCCCTCGTGGGTGCGTGGGTCCGGTTCCATCCTCCGCTGCGGTTCGAGCACCTTGAAAGCCTGGAGTCCGCCAGGTTGACGGGTCAGCGGCCAGTGGGTGCGCCCGTGCCGCACGATCGGCTCGGCCCGCACCCGCGGGTCGCCGACCGGCGGGGCACCCACCAGCTCGTCCAGCGGTACCTGATGGGCTCGCGCGATCGGCAGCAGCAGCTCCAGGCTGGGCTTGCGCAGCCCGGACTCCAGGCGCGAGAGCGTGCTCACGGAGATGCCCGTCGCCTCGGACAACCCGGCCAGGGTCGCCCCGCGCTCCTTGCGGATCCGTCGCAGTCGCGGCCCGACTTCGGCCAGCACCTCATCCGTCTGCGCGTTCCCACTCATGCCATCCACGCCACTCACACCGCTCATGGCCTTATTGCAGAATCGGCAAAGCCATTTGTCAATCCCGCCACGGTCGGGCGACCTTCTCCGTGGAGGTGGTCACCATGACCGAGACATACGAAGTGGTTGTCATCGGCGGCGGAACGGCGGGCCTGTCCGCGGCGCTGGTCCTCGGCCGCGCCCGGCGCCGCACCCTGGTCGTCGACGCGGGCGAACCCCGCAACGCGCCCGCCGCGCACATGCAGGGCTATCTGTCGCGGGACGGCATGCCGCCCGCCGAGTTCCTCGCCGAGGGTCGGCGCGAGATCGAGGGGTACGGGGTCCAGCTCGTCCGGGACCGTGCGGTGGACGTGGTCCGGGACGGTGCCGGGGAGTTCGACGTCACGCTGGCCGCCAGGGGCACGGTGCACGCGCGCCGGCTGCTCGTCACCACCGGCCTGGCCGACGAGCTGCCGCCGGTGCCGGGCGTCGCCGAGCGCTTCGGACGGGACGTGATCCACTGCCCGTACTGCCACGGCTGGGAGGTGCGTGACCAGGCCTTCGGCGTGCTGGCCAGTACGCCGTTGAGCGTGCACCAGGCGCTGATGGTGAGCCAGTGGTCGAAGGACGTGACGCTGTTCCTGCACACGGTCGGCGAGGCCGAGCTCTCCGAGGAGGACCTGCGCCGGCTCGCCGCGGCCGGAGTCGTCGTGGTGCCCGGCGAGGTCGCCGGGCTGGTGGTCGACGACGACCGGCTCACCGGGGTGCGTCTCGCGGACGGCACGACGCACGACCGCTCGGTGCTGTTCGTCGCGCCCCGCGCGGTTCCGCGGACGGGTCTGCTGGAGCGGCTGGGCGCGGAACTGCTGGAGACGCCGTTCGGCACGTATCCGGTGGTCGACGCCACGGGACTGACGACCGTGCCCGGTGTCTGGGCGGCGGGCAACGCGATGGGGTTCGCCGAGCAGGTCGTGAACGCGGCGAGCGGCGGCTACCGCGCGGCGGCCACGCTCAACGGGGAACTGCTCTTCGCGGACCTCGACGCGGCAGTCGCGCGCGAGCGGAGCTGAGACCCGCGCCGGGACAGCACGAAAACGTCGGCGTACGGGTGTGGACCCGCCGTCTCCGTTGCACCATGGCTGCATGCTGCTGACCCGGCTGGCGCGTGTGTCCCAGGAGGTCGCCGCCACCTCGGCGCGGTCCCGGAAGATCGCTCTGCTCGCGGAGCTGTTCCGGGACGCGGAGGCGGACGACGTCCCGATCGTCATCCCGTATCTGGCGGGCCGCCTGCCGCAGGGGCGGCTCGGCATCGGCTGGAAGATCCTCAGCAAGCCGGTCCCGCCCGCGTCCGAGGCCTCGCTCACGGTGCGGGAGGTGGACGCCCGCCTGACCGAGCTGGGCGCGGTGACCGGCACCGGCTCGCAGGCCGAACGGGCGCGGCTGGTCGGGGAGTTGATGGGTGCGTCCACCGAGGACGAGCAGCGCTTCCTGTTCGGGCTGATCAGCGGCGAGGTCCGGCAGGGCGCGCTGGACGCGGTCGCCGTGGAGGGGCTGGCCGAGGCCACCGGCGCGCCCGGCGCGGACGTACGCCGGGCGGTGATGCTCGCCGGTTCGCTGCAGACGGTGGCGCAAGCGCTGCTGTCCCGAGGCCCGGAGGCACTCGACGGCTTCCGGCTCACCGTCGGCCGCCCGGTGCTGCCGATGCTGGCACACACGGCGGGGTCCGTGCCGGAAGCCGTCGAGAAGCTGGGCGCGTGTGCCGTCGAGGAGAAGCTCGACGGCATCCGCGTGCAGCTTCACCGCGACGGCGACGACGTACGCGTCTACACCCGCACCCTCGACGACATCACCGACCGCCTGCCCGAACTCACCTCTGCGGGGCTGGAGTTGAAGGGTGAGCGCTTCATCCTGGACGGTGAGGTGATCGCGCTGGACCAGGACGGGCGGCCCCGCTCCTTCCAGGAGACGGCCGGACGCGTCGGCTCGCGCGTGGACGTGGCGACGGCCGCGAGGACCGTGCCCGTCTCCCCCGTCTTCTTCGACGCGCTGTCCGTCGACGGCCAGGACCTGTTGGATCTGCCGCTCACCGAGCGGCACGCGGAGCTGGCCCGGCTGGTGCCCGAGCCGATGCGGGTGCGGCGCGCGCTCGTCGACGGCCCCCAGGACATCCCCGCGGCGCAGCGGTTCCTCGCCGACACCCTGGCACGCGGCCACGAAGGCGTCGTGGTCAAGGCCCTCGACGCCCCCTACAGCGCGGGCCGGCGCGGCGCCTCCTGGCTGAAGGTCAAGCCCGTGCACACCCTCGACCTGGTGGTCCTCGCGGCGGAGTGGGGCCACGGACGGCGTACCGGCAAGCTGTCCAACCTTCACCTCGGCGCCCGGAACGAGGACGGGTCCTTCGCGATGCTCGGCAAGACGTTCAAGGGCATGACCGACGCGATGCTGACCTGGCAGACCGAGCGGCTCCAGGAGCTGGCCGTCGAGGACAACGGCCACGTGGTGACCGTACGGCCGGAACTCGTCGTCGAGATCGCGTACGACGGTCTCCAGCGGTCCACCCGCTATCCGGCCGGCGTCACTCTCCGTTTCGCCCGTGTGGTGCGCTATCGCGAGGACAAGACGCCCGCCGAGGCCGACACGGTCGCGACCCTGCTCGCCGCGCACCCGGAGGTGACTCCGTGAGCGGGAAGCGCAGCGCCGGACTGCTGTTGTTCCGGCACACCGACCACGGTCTGGAGGTGTTGCTCGGCCATATGGGCGGCCCCTTCTTCGCCCGCCGGACCGCTGGGGCCTGGACCGTGCCCAAGGGCGAGTACGAGCCCGACGAGACCGCCTGGGACGCGGCGCGCCGCGAATTCCAGGAGGAGCTGGGGCTGCCGCCGCCCGACGGCGAGGCCATCCCGCTGGGCGAGGTCACCCAGACCAACGGCAAGGTCGTCACGGTCTGGGCGATCGGGGCGGACCTCGACCCGGCGACCGTGGTCCCCGGCACCTTCGAGATGGAGTGGCCGCCGAAGTCGGGGCAGCGGCAGGCGTTCCCCGAGCTGGACCGGGTGGAGTGGTGCGACCTGGACCGGGGCCGGGCGCTGATCGTGAAGGCCCAGGCGGAGTTCCTCGACCGGCTCGCGGAGCACTTGGGCTGACCGGCGCCTGCCACGTTGCGCTGTCGTGCGCCGCGCGGGAGGGTCGAGGAACAGCCCGCTCTTCAGGAGGTCGGCCATGCCCATCGCGACGGTGAACCCGGCGAACGGCGAGACGCTCAAGACGTACGACGCCCTGGGCGCCGAGGAGATCGAGCGCAGGCTCGCGGCCGCCGAGGCCGCGTTCCGCAGCCATCGCACCACGTCCTTCGCCGAGCGGGCGCGGCTGCTCCACCGGGCCGCCGACCTGCTCGAAGAGGACCAGCAGGACATCGGCCGGGTGATGACCCTGGAGATGGGCAAGCCGGTGAAGCAGGCGCGCGCGGAGGCCGCGAAGTGCGCGAGGGCGATGCGCTGGTACGCCGACCACGCCCAGGGGCTTCTCGCCGACGAGGAGCCCGCCGAGTCCGACATCAAGGACTCCGGGGCCTCCCGCGTCCTGGTGCGCTACCGGCCGCTGGGTCCGGTGCTGGCCGTCATGCCGTGGAACTTCCCTCTCTGGCAGGTGATCCGGTTCGCCGCGCCCGCGCTGATGGCGGGCAACGTGGGGCTGCTCAAGCACGCCTCGAACGTGCCGCAGACCGCCCTCTACCTGGAGGAACTGTTCCGCCGGGCGGGCTTCCCCGAGGGCTGCTTCCAGACGCTGCTGATCGGCTCCGGTGCCGTCGAGGCCATCCTGCGCGATCCGCGCGTCAAGGCGGCAACCCTCACCGGGAGTGAACCCGCGGGCCGGGCCGTCGCCTCGGTCACGGGGGACGAGGTCAAGAAGACGGTCCTGGAGCTGGGCGGCAGCGACCCGTTCGTCGTCATGCCGTCGGCGGACCTCGACCGGGCCGCGAAGGTCGCCGTGACGGCACGCGTGCAGAACAACGGGCAGTCGTGCATCGCCGCCAAGCGGTTCATCGTGCACACCGACGTGTTCGATGCCTTCGCGGAGCGGTTCACGGCGGGCATGAAGGCCCTGAAGGTCGGCGATCCGCTGGACGAGGACACGGACGTCGGCCCGCTCTCCACCGAGCAGGGCCGCGGCGACCTGGAGGAGCTGGTCGACGACGCGGTGGAGAGCGGCGCGACCGTCCTGTGCGGCGGCGAGCGCCCCGAGGGTTTCAAGGACCACGGCTGGTTCTACGCGCCGACCATCCTCGCCGACATCACCCCCGCGATGCGCATCCATCACGAGGAGGCCTTCGGGCCCGTCGCCACGCTCTACCGCGCGGCCGATCTGGACGAGGCGGTGGCCCTGGCCAACGACACTCCGTTCGGGCTGAGTTCGAACGTCTGGACGCGCGACGGGACCGACGTGGACCGGTTCGTCCGTGATCTGGAGGCGGGTGGCGTGTACGTCAACGGGATGACGGCGTCCCATCCGGCGTTCCCGTTCGGCGGGGTCAAGCGGTCCGGCTACGGGCGTGAGCTGTCGGAGCACGGAATCCGCGAGTTCTGCAACATCACCACCGTATGGCACGGAGCGTGAGCGTTCCGCAGCTACGATCCCCTCTGTGAACCGCGAAGTGACCCTGCCTCTGATCGTCGACGACCGCGGCACGTTGCAGGTGGCGGCCGCCGACGTCAGCAAGCTGCTGCGCACGGTGGGCGGCCGGTGGCTGCATCTGGTGGAGGCCGGCCAGGAGGGGCTCGACGAGGACACGGTCGCCGCGCTCACGATCGAGCTCGCCAAGCTCGCCGATCGCATCGACGTGGCGTGCATCGCGCACAGCAGTGGGCCGGCCTCCGGCCAACGCCCTTAGATGACGCGCTGGTCCAGCTCCCACAAGGCGTGCCAGAACTTCGCCTCGTAGCTCTGAAGCAGACGGCCGTACCCGTACACCTCGCCCTCGTCCACCCGTCCCGCGTCGAGCCCGGCCTGGATGGCGCCCAGGGCCCGTTGTTCCAGCTCGGGCGCGGGTTCGGCGAAGAAGTCGAAGAAGCCGCAGGCCTCGTCGTCGAGGCCGTAGTGGCGGCGCAGCGCCTGGGCGATCGTGGCGCAATAGCCGCCCCACGCTGCGAAGTTGGCGCTCAGCGCGAGAACCACGTCCACCGGTGAGCCGTTCAGGGCGAGCCAGGCGACGTACGCGGGATACGTCCGGCAGTCCGCGAGCGGCTCGTACGCCGCCGCCTCCGCGTCGTCGGCCCCGACCGCGGCGGCGTACACACCGAGCCGATCCTGGGCCATGGCCTCACCCTCCGCGAGCATGGCGAAGAAGGCGGCGCTCTCGGCCTCGGCCGCCGACCGTTCGGCCAGATGCAGGAACGCCCGACGGTCCGCGGCGATCACATGACGCTGTTCCAGGGCGAGCACGGCGAGCGTGGAGCGCTGCGCCGCGCCCCGCGCGATCAGGGGCAGCAGCCGGTTGGCGTGCGGGTCGGGGGCGAGCCTCCCGACCGTGCTGACCAGCAGTTCCCTGGCTGTCCGCGTCATCCCGTACTCCTTCGGTTCGGCTGTCCCGGGGCCCCTTCCCCGAGGGTCCCACGCCCTCCCGAAATTCGCCGGAATGGAGTAATCCGGCGCGATATCCACACGCTTCCGGGTGATCGTGGATGAACCACCCGTTCGCATCGTGGGTGAACCACTCCTTCCGCCGGGGGACGAGAGTTCCCCGGAAGGCGAAAGAAGGCGCGCTCCATGGCGACTTTGTGCAGACCCTCGGTCTCGGTTCCGGAATACGTGATCACAATGGAGGAGACGCTGGAACTGGCGCGCTCCCGTCACGAAGACCACCCCCAGCTGCCGTTGGCACTCCGGCTGATCGAGAACACCGGCGTGCAGACACGGCACATCGTCCAGCCCATCGCGGAGACGCTGAAACACCCGGGCTTCGAGGAGCGCAACAAGGTCTACGAGAGCGAGGCGAAGGCCCGCGTTCCCGCGGTCGTGCAGCGGGCGCTGGACGACGCCGAGCTGCTCACCACCGACATCGACATGATCATCTATGTGTCGTGCACCGGGTTCATGATGCCCTCGCTCACGGCCTGGCTGATCAACTCGATGGACTTCAACAGCGACACCCGCCAGATACCCATAGCCCAGCTGGGCTGTGCGGCCGGCGGCGCCGCGATCAACCGGGCACACGACTTCTGCACGGCCTACCCCGACGCCAACGCGCTCATCGTGGCCTGCGAGTTCTGCTCGCTCTGCTACCAGCCGACCGACCTCGGCGTCGGCTCGCTCCTGTGCAACGGCCTGTTCGGGGACGGCATCGCCGCGGCCGTCGTCCGCGGCCAGGGCGGCACCGGCATCCACCTGGAGCGCAACGGCTCGTACCTGGTCCCCAAGACCGAGGACTGGATCATGTACGACGTCCGGGCCACCGGCTTCCACTTCCTGCTGGACAAGCGGGTGCCGGGGACGATGGAACCGCTCGCTCCCGCGCTGCACGCCCTCGCGCGTCAGCACGGCTGGGACGCCTCCGACCTGGACTTCTACATCATCCACGCGGGCGGTCCCAGGATCCTGGACGACCTCAGCAAGTTCCTCGAGGTCCCGCCGGACGCCTTCCGGTTCAGCCGGGCCACCCTCACCGAGTACGGCAACATCGCCAGCGCCGTCGTCCTGGACGCGCTGCGCCGGCTGTTCGACGAGGGCGGCGCCGAGCACTCCGCACGCGGACTGCTCGCGGGCTTCGGCCCCGGCATCACCGCGGAGATGGCCCTGGGCCGCTGGCACGACTCGAGCGAGGGGAAGGCGAGCCGGACATGACCGAGGACACGATCACCGAGGCACTGCCTCCCGTCCGCCACTGGCCCGCCCTCGATCTGACGGGCGTGGACTTCGACCCGGTCCTCACCCGGCTGATGCGGGAGGGCCCGGTCACCCGGATCCAGCTGCCCAACGGCGAGGGCTGGGCGTGGCTGGTGACGCGGTACGACGACGTCCGCATGGTGACCAATGACCCCCGGTTCAGCCGTGAGGCGGTCATGGACCGGCCGGTCACCCGGCTCGCCCCGCACTTCATCCCGGCCCGCGGCGCGGTGGGGTTCCTCGACCCGCCCGACCACACGCGGCTGCGCCGCTCGGTGGCCGCCGCGTTCACGGCCCGCGGTGTGGAGCGGGTGCGCGAGAAATCCCGGCGCATGCTCGACGAGCTGGTCGACGAGATGCTCCAGGACGGCCCGCCCGCGGACCTCACCGAGGCGGTCCTCAGCCCCTTCCCCATCGCGGTCATCTGCGAGCTGATGGGCGTCCCGGCCGTCGACCGGCAGAGCATGCACACCTGGACGCAGCTGATCCTGTCCTCCTCGCACGGCGCCGAGGTCAGCGAGAAGGCCAAGGAAGAGATGGGCGCGTACTTCACGAAGCTCATCGGCGACCGGCGCGGCAGCACCGACGAGGACGTCACCTCGCTGCTGGGCGCCGCCGTGGGCCAGGACGAGATCACACTGGAGGAGGCCGTCGGGCTCGCCGTCCTCCTCCAGATCGGCGGCGAGGCGGTCACGAACAACAGCGGGCAGCTGTTCTACATCCTGATGACCCGCCCCGACCTGGCCGAACGGCTGCGGGCCGAGCCGGAGATCCGCCCCCAGGCCATCGACGAGCTGATCCGCTACATCCCGCACCGCAGCGCGGTCGGGCTGTCGCGGATCGCGATGGAGGACGTGGAGATCAAGGGCGTACGGATCCGGGCGGGCGACGCGATCTACGTGTCGTACATGGCCGCGAACCGCGACCCGGACGTCTTCCCGGACCCGGAGACCATCGATTTCTCCCGCAGCCCCAATCCGCATGTGGCGTTCGGCTTCGGCCCGCACTACTGCCCGGGCGGGATGCTGGCCAGGCTGGAGTCCGAGCTCATGGTCGACGCGCTGCTCGACCGGATGCCGGGGCTGCGGCTGGCCGTACCGCCGGATCAAGTCCCCTTCAGAAAGGGCGCGTTGATCCGTGGCCCCGAGGCCCTGCCCGTGACGTGGTGAGCGGCCGATGACGGCAACCGAAGGGCTGCTCGTGCCCCCGGGTCACGGCCGCGTGGTCCAGACACCCGCCCAGCACGTGACGTTCAAGGTGACCGGCTCGCACTCGCGCACCGCCTCCACCTTCGAGGTGCTGGTACCGCCCGGCTTCGACGTCGGCGCCCATGTGCACACGCGCAGCGAGGAGTTGTTCTACGTGCTCGAAGGCGAGCTGGACGTGCTCGCCTTCGAGCCGCGGGTACGGACCCCCGACAACTGGCAGAAGTGGGAGTCCAGTTCGGGCACCCGCGTGGTCCGGGCCACACCGGGCACGGTCATCGTCGTACCCCCGGGCTGTCCCCACGCCTTCTCCAACCCCACGGAGACCTCGGCAAAGATGTTCTTCCAGGCGTCCCCGCCCCCGGACCACGAGCGCTACTTCGAAGAGCTGCTGGAGATCCTGGGGACGGGCGGCCCCCCAGACGTCGCGGCGATCGAGGAGCTGCGGGCGAGGTACGACATCAAGCAGCTGACACCCTTGAAACACCGCTAGCTGGAGCGCCCCTTTCAGGGGCGCGGGGCTGTGACATTGTGCGGCTCCGCCGCGTGGGCGCGACCAGCCACACACGGCCCGCAGCCCGCATAACCGCTCTAGCGAATCGGCATCCCGGACAACGTCCGCGCGATCACCAGTCGCTGGATCTCACTCGTCCCCTCGAAGATGGTGTAAATGGCCGCATCCCTGTGCATACGCTCCACCGGGTACTCCCGCGTATAGCCATTGCCACCCAGAATCTGAATCGCCTGCCCAGTGACCTTCTTCGCGGTCTCACTGGCGAACAGCTTCGACATGGACCCTTCGGCCGCCGTGAACTGCTTACCGCTGATCGCCATCCAGGACGCACGCCACACCAGCAGCCGAGCCGCATCGATGGACGTCCGCATGTCCGCGAGCTGGAAGGCAACCCCCTGGTTGTCGATGATCGGCCGCCCGAACTGCTCACGCGTCTTCGCGTAGTCGAGGGCCACCTCGTACGCGGCCCGGGCGGTACCCACCGCCATCGCACCCACCGCGGGGCGGCTCGCCTCGAACGTCGCCATCGCCGCGTTCTTCACCCGCTCACCGCCACCCGCCTTGGCCCGCTCCCGCGCACGGGCGAGGCGCTCGTCGAGCTTCCCCTTGCCGCCGAGGAGGCAGGAGCCGGGGATGCGCACGTTCTCCAGGACGACCTCGGCGGTGTGCGAGGCGCGGATGCCGTGCTTCTTGAACTTCTGGCCCTGGGAGAGACCCGGCGTGTTCGGCGGGACGATGAAGGAGGCGTGGCCCTTGGAGCCCAGCTCGGCATCGACGACCGCGACCACGACGTGGACGTTGGCGATGCCGCCGTTGGTCGCCCAGGTCTTGGTGCCGTTGAGGACCCACTCGTCCTTGGCCTCGTCATAGACGGCACGCGTGCGCATGGAGGCGACGTCGGAGCCGGCGTCGGGCTCGGAGGAGCAGAAGGCCGCGACCTTGACGTCGTTCGCGTCGCCGTACATCTGGGGGATCCAGGTGCCGATCTGCTCCTCGGTGCCGTTGGCGAGTACGCCCACGGCGGCGAGGCCGGTGCCGACGATGGAGAGGGCTATGCCCGCGTCGCCCCAGAACAGCTCCTCCATGGCCATCGGTATGCCGAGGCCGGTGGGGTCGAAGTACTGCTGGGCGTAGAAGTCCAGGGAGTAGATGCCGACCTTCGCGGCCTCCTGGATGACCGGCCAGGGAGTCTCTTCGCGCTCGTCCCATTCGGCGGCCGCGGGGCGGATGACGTCGGCGGCGAAGCCGTGCAGCCAGTCCCGGACCTCCTTCTGTTCGTCGTTGAGCTCCATGGTGAACTCGGCCATGTCCCCTCCAGCGCTGCACTAAAGTGTTACTTGCGGTAACTGGAGTGTGTTACTGACCAGTAGGAAAAGTCAACTCCCGAACCGCGCTCGGCAGCCCGTTCGATAGCCATACGCCGATGAGTGTTATTTTGCGCAGGCGTCACCGAATCACCACGGGTGGGGAGAGCACATGGACACCACACAGCGGACCGATCAGCAGAGGTCCGCCGACCGCCGCCGGCGCGAGCTGCTGGAAGCCGCCGACCGGGTAGTGCTCCGCGACGGCCCCGGGGCCTCGATGAACGCCATCGCCGCCGAGGCGGGCATCACCAAGCCGATCCTCTACCGCCACTTCGGCGACAAGGGCGGACTCTACGCCGCGCTCGCCAAGCGGCACACTGATGCGCTGCTGGGGGCGCTGCGGGCCGCGCTGGACGCTCCGGCCGAGCGCCGGGAGCGGGTGGAGGCCACGCTCGACACCTATCTGGCGGCCATCGAGGCGCACCCTCAGGTCTACCGTTTCCTGATGCACCCCACGGAGGGTGTGCAGCCGGGCGACCCGGGCTTCGACGTGGGCAAGCACTCCGCGCCGTTGCTGCGCCGCATGGGCGAGGAACTGGCCGAGGTCATCGAGGAGCGGGTCGATCTCGGGCCCGGCAGCCAGCAGCTCGCGCGGGTGTGGGGGCACGGGATCGTTGGCATGATGCATGCCGCCGGGGACTGGTGGCTGGGGGAACGGCCCTGTTCGCGGGCCGAGTTGGTACGTAGTTTGGCTGACCTTTTGTGGGGTCGGCTCGCTGCGGCGGGTGACAGGGTGGGCGGTCCGGGGTTCTGAGGTTGTGGGTCGGCTGCGGATCCGTCGTGGCTGGTCGCGCAGTTCCCCGCGCCCCTAAAAACGGGGCGCTCAGGTCGGCGCCCCTTCAGGGGCGCGGGGAACTGCGCGCTCAGCCACGAACAACCCGCAGCCGACCCACCGGACTCAGCGCCCCCAAGATGCCCGCGCCACCTGCCTCATCACCCGGCGCCGGCGCCACCCGGAAACCCGGTCCACATACACCCCGCCGTCAAGGTGGTCGCACTCGTGCTGAAGGCATCGCGCGAACCAGCCGGTGCCATGCACGCGCACCGGTTCACCGGTCACCGTAACGCCCTCGACGACCGCGTGGTCGTACCGCTCGGTGCCCGCTTCCAGACCCGGCAGCGACAGACAGCCCTCCGGCCCACGCAGGACCAGACCGTCGGCCTGGACGAGCCGTGGGTTCACCACATGTCCCAGATGCCGGACATCCTCGTCGTCCGGGCAGTCGTACACGAAGACCCTGAGCGCCTCGCCGACCTGGTTCGCGGCGAGGCCCACCCCCTCGCTGGCGTACATCGTCGCGAACATGTCCTCGACGAGCCGGGCGAGTTGGGGACCGAAGTCCGTGACTTCTTCACACGGTGTACGCAGGACGGGGTCGCCGAGCAGGGTGAGAGGCCGGACGCGCCCGTGGGTGCCCGGGATGGAGCCGTGTCGCATGGCGGCAAGGGTACGGTCCTCAAGGGCGCGCGCAGGTCGCGCGGGCACCGTGATGGTGCCGCGATTCGGGCACGTGAGTGGATCTCGATAGGCTGAGGCCCACACGGTGCCGGGGGCAGAGGCGCGGCGCGTACGCAAGGAGGATCGAGAAACGATGTCAGGCAACTCGGACCCGCTGACGCCGCGGGCCAAGCTGGCCGTGACGGCGGGCAAGGCGGCGGCGGCCGTCTCGCGGGCCGCCGGACGCGGCAGCGGATCGGTGATCGGCGGCCGGGTGGCACTCAAGCTCGACCCCGACCTGCTGGCCAGGCTGGCCACACACCTGGACGTCATCCTGGTGTCGGCGACCAACGGCAAGACCACCACGACCAGGCTGATCGCGGAGGCGCTGGGCGCCGCGGGCCCCGTCGTGTCCAACGCGCTCGGCGCCAACATGCCGGCCGGTATCACCTCGGCGCTCGCCGGGGGTTCGGACGCCAAGTACGCGGTCATCGAGGTCGACGAGAAGTACCTCTCCGGTGTCGCGCGCGACACCGACCCGAAGTGCATCGCGCTGCTCAACCTCTCGCGCGACCAGCTCGACCGGGCCGCCGAGACCCGGATGATGGCCGAGCACTGGCGCGAGGGCCTGGCCGGTTCCAAGGCCGTCGTGGTCGCCAACGCCGACGACCCGCTCGTCGTGTGGGCCGCGTCCTCCTCGGCGAATGTGATGTGGGTCGCCGCCGGGCAGATGTGGAAGGACGACGCCTGGTCGTGCCCGTCCTGCGGCGGTGTGATGCAGCGCCCCGGTGACGACTGGTTCTGCGGCGAGTGCGGCTTCCGCCGTCCGACGCCGACCTGGGTGCTGTCCGGGGACCACGTCCTCGACCCGCACGGCTCCGCCTGGCCGATCCACCTCCAGCTGCCGGGCCGCGCCAACAAGGCGAACGCCGCCTCGTCGGCCGCCGTCGCCGCCGTCTTCGGGGTACCGCCGCAGGTCGCCCTGGAACGCATGTACCAGGTGCAGGCGGTGGCCGGGCGCTACGACGTGGTGCAGTTCATGCAGCGCGACCTGCGTCTGCTGCTCGCCAAGAACCCCGCGGGCTGGCTGGAGACGTTCTCCCTGATCGACCCGCCGCCGACGCCGGTGATCCTCTCGGTGAACGCGCGCGGCGCCGACGGCACCGACACCTCCTGGCTGTGGGACGTCGACTACACGCGGCTGACCGGGCACCCGATCTTCGTTCTCGGCGACCGGAAGCTTGACCTCGCCGTGCGCCTGGAAGTCGCGAACCAGCACTTCCAGGTCTGCGAGAACCTCGACCAGGCCGTGCAGCTGGCACCGCCCGGACGCATCGAGGTCATCGCGAACTACACCGCTTTCCAGGACTTGAGGCGTCGTGTCGGCAACTGAGCCACGGAGGACGAAGAGAATGAGTGACAACAGCTTGCGTCTGGTGTGGATCTACCCGGACCTGCTGAGCACCTACGGCGACCAGGGCAACGCCCTCGTCGTAGAGCGCCGGGCCCGCCAGCGCGGCCTCGACGTGGCCCGTCTCGACGTGCGCAGCGACCAGCCGATCCCGACCTCCGGCGACATCTACCTGATCGGCGGCGGCGAGGACCGTCCGCAGCGGCTCGCCGCGGAGCGCCTGCGCCGCGACGGCGGACTGCACCGCGCGGTCAGCAACGGCGCGATCGTGTTCTCGGTGTGCGCGGGCTACCAGATCCTCGGCCACGAGTTCATCAACGACCTCGGGCAGCGCGAGCCGGGCCTCGGTCTGCTCGACGTGGTCTCGGTGCGCGGCGAGGGCGAGCGGTGCGTCGGCGACGTCCTCGCGGACATCGACCCACGCCTGGGCCTGCCCCAGCTGACAGGCTTCGAGAACCACCAGGGCGTCACCCACCTCGGCCCCACCGCCCGTCCCTTCGCGAACGTGCGGCTCGGCAAGGGCAACGGCACGGGCGACGGCACCGAGGGCGCGTACAACGACACCGTCTTCGGTACGTACATGCACGGGCCCGTGCTCGCCCGCAACCCGCAGATCGCGGACCTGCTGCTGAAGCTGGCGCTGGACGTGAACGCGCTGCCGCCGATCGACGACCGGTGGTACGAGGCACTGCGCAATGAGCGCATCGCCTCAGCTCAGCAGCCCGCCTGACCTGCTTGAGAAACGGTTCCGCAGGGCCCCGGCGAGGGCCCGTCTGACAGGACTTCCGCTCACGTGTGCGGGGACGTCCAGCAGGCGGACGCACGATGCGGACCCGCCCCCTGCCGCCGGTAGGGTGGCGGGGTCCAGCCGGACAGCGTGGTCCGGTCTCCGGCCCACGTTGAGAAGGTATTTCGGGCTATGCGCATTGGTGTCCTCACGTCCGGCGGCGACTGCCCCGGCCTGAACGCCGTCATCCGGTCCGTCGTGCACCGTGCCGTCGTCGACCACGGCGACGAGGTCATCGGCTTCCGGGACGGCTGGAAAGGCCTTCTGGAGTGCGACTACCTCAAGCTCGACCTCGACGCGGTGAGCGGCATCCTGGCTCGCGGCGGCACCATGCTCGGCTCCTCCCGGGTCCAGCCTGCGCATCTGCGTGACGGCGTGGAGCGGGCCAAGGGGCATGTCGCGGAGCTCGGCCTCGACGCCATCATCCCGATCGGCGGCGAGGGCACGCTCAAGGCGGCCCGTCTCCTTTCGGACAGCGGCCTGCCGATCGTCGGCGTGCCGAAGACCATCGACAACGACATCGCGGTCACGGACGTCACCTTCGGCTTCGACACGGCCGTCGGCGTCGCGACCGAGGCCCTGGACCGGCTGAAGACCACCGCCGAGTCCCACCAGCGTGTCCTGATCGTGGAGGTCATGGGCCGCCACACCGGCTGGATCGCGCTGCACTCCGGCATGGCGGCCGGCGCCCACGCCATCGTCGTACCGGAACGCCCCTTCGACATCGAGGAGCTGGCCGCGAAGGTCGGCGAGCGGTTCGAGGCGGGGAAGCGGTTCGCCATCGTCGTGGCCGCAGAGGGGGCGAAGCCTCGCGCGGGAACCATGGAGTTCGACGAGGGTGGCAAGGACGTCTACGGGCATGAGCGGTTCGCGGGGATTGCCCGGCAGCTCTCCCTTGAGCTGGAGGAGCGGCTCGGCAAGGAGGCGCGGCCGGTGATTCTCGGTCATGTGCAGCGGGGCGGGACGCCTACCGCGTACGACCGGGTGCTCGCGACGCGGTTCGGCTGGCATGCCGTGGAGGCTGTGCACCGCGGGGAGTTCGGTCGGATGACGGCGCTGCGAGGGACCGACATCGTCATGGTCTCGCTTGCTGAGGCCGTTGAGACACTGAAGACGGTGCCGGACGAGCGGTACGCGGAAGCGGAGTGCGTGCTCTGAGGGGTTCGCGACTGCGAGTTCGTCGTGGCTTGTCGCGCAGTTCCCCGCGCCCCTTTCAGGGGCGCTCATGCTGACCCCGGTCATAGGCGTGGCCGGGGGCAGTTCTAGTCTGGTTCGGACAGACAGCACAACCCGTACGAATCAGGAGCCGGCGGATGGATCACAGCGGGCACGGCATGACCATGGATCTGCCGCCGTTCACGCTGGGGCGGGGGCTCGAATGGTCCGCGGACCCGTTCTTCCTCGTCGCCTGCCTGGTGGGGCTCGGCCTGTACGGATGGGGGGTCGTGCGGCTCGCGCGGCGCGGCGACAAGTGGTCGTGGGGCCGGACCTCCGCGTTCGTCATCGGTGTGCTGACCGTGATGCTCGTGATGTGCACGAAGCTGAACGACTACGGCATGGTCATGTTCAGCGTCCACATGGTGCAGCACATGGTGATCAGCATGCTGTCGCCGATCCTGATCCTGCTCGGGGCGCCGATCACGCTGGCGCTGCGCGCTCTGCCGGTCGCGTCGACGCGGGGCAGCAAGGGGCCTCGTGAGCTGCTGCTGATGTTCCTGCACAGCCGGTACATGCGGATCATCACGCACCCGGCGTTCACCATCCCGCTGTTCATCGCGAGCCTGTACGCGCTGTACTTCTCGCCGATCTTCGACTCCCTGATGGGCTCCAAGGCGGGACACGTCGCGATGATGTGCCACTTCCTCGCCGTCGGCCTGGTCTTCTTCTGGCCGATCATGGGCGTCGACCCCGGTCCGCACCGACCCGGCTATCTGATGCGGATGCTGGAGCTGTTCGCGGGCATGCCGTTCCACGCGTTCTTCGGCATCGCGTTGATGATGGCGTCCGAGCCGATGATCAACACGTACAAGAACCCGCCCGCCTCCCTCGGCATCGACGCACTCGCCGACCAGAACGCGGCGGGCGGCATCGCCTGGGCGTTCAGCGAGATCCCCTCCGTCCTCGTGCTGATCGCGCTGCTGTTCCAGTGGTACGGCTCCGAGCAGCGGCAGGCCAAGCGCTCGGACCGGGCCGCGGACCGCGACGGCGACAAGGAACTCGAGGCGTACAACGCCTATCTGGCCTCACTCAACGCACGCGGTCGCTGAATTCCCTTTCGGCCGCCAGGTCATCTTCCGGTCGCTCAATTATCTCTTTTCTATTCGCCTTGCGTGAAAGCCGTCGGCATTCAGTAGCATGGAATGTGAAGCCTCCGCGTCCGGTCCTCCGGTGCGCGGGGTCCACGGGGGAAACCGCAGGGGGAGCGGTCATGACATTTCGTGCGTCCATGCAAAGGGTTGGGATTTCGGCAGCCCGCAGGATCGCTCTACTGCTGGTTTCCGTGCTGATAGTCAGCGGGTGCAGCAAATCCGATCAATTGTTCGTAGTGCGTGCCGTGGCCTCGGGGATTTCGCAGGTCAATCCCTTCTTCAAGGAGGACGGCAAGCTGGGCAAGGACACCCGCGTTCCCGAGGCACGGGCGACCGGCGGGGTGCAGGCCAGCAACAGCCCGGGGCTGTACGGGGGCACGCCCGGAAGCGGGAACGCCACAGGTGGAGACGGTACAGGTGGGGACGGTACGGGTGGGGACACCGAGGGCGGCGCCACCGGTGAGTTCGGCGGGTCCACGAAGCCCGGCACCTGCGTCGTGGCGCAGCTGAAGAAGTTCCTCACCGCTCCTGAGAACTCGGCCAAGGCGCATGAATGGGCGCGAGTGCTGCACATCAACCCGGGCGAAATCTCGGGTTATATCGATCAACTCACACCCGTCGTGTTGCGCCACGACACCCTCGTGACGAATCACGAGTACAAGCACGGCAAGGCCGTCCCCTTCAACGCCTTGTTGCAGGCCGGAATCGCGATTCTGGTCGACCAGCAGGGGCTGCCCGCTGTGAAGTGCTCGTGCGGTAATCCGCTGCGGCCCTTCAAGGGAAACATCAAAGAGACTTCGGTGCAGTTCAAGGACGGAAACAAGAAGTGGTCCGGCTATCACCAGGATCACATCGTGCTCGTCGAGCCGCCGCCCGGGAATCCTGACATCGACCGGCTCCAGCTCGTCGATGTCGAGAACCCCGATGTCGGGATCGCCCGTCGGCTCGGCACCGAGGGTGAGGACGACCAGTCCTTCGACACCCGCACGGAACACGCCGTTCCGACGGTCACCGGGAAGACGTTCGCCGAGGCGAGCCAGGCACTCGCCGACGCGGGGCTCGCCATGACGTACGACGGCGCCTCCCTGCCGCCCGACGACGCCCAGGTCACCGCCTCCGAGCCCGTCGAGGGCAGCACGCTGGAGTGGGGCGCGGCCGTGACGCTGTTCGTGCGGTCCGAGGAGGGCGGCGGCCAGAGCACTCCCCCGGACTCCGGTGGAGTGACCACGGGCCCGGACGACTCGAGCACGGGTCCGGGCGAATCGAGTACGGGTCCCGGCGAATCCAGCACCGGCCCGGACGAGTCCACCACCGGGCCAGGCGAATCCACGACCGGTCCGGGCGAGTCCAGCACGGGTCCCGGCGAATCCAGCACGGGCCCGGACGAGTCCACCACTGGACCTGGCGAATCCAGCACCGGCCCCGACACGACGCCGCCAACGCCGACGCTGACGCCGACGTCCGGCGGGACGGACCTGCCGCCCGCGTCGAGCAGTTCCCCGCCCGTCACCACGACGAGCGCGGCAGCCACCCCCTCGCAGCCCGTGACGAGCGACCCGGCGTCCACGGAGCCGACGGCGAGCACCGCACCGGCCTCCAGCGACCCGGCCTCGGCCGACCCCGGTGTCAGAGACTCCGCGACCGGTGCGGTCTACGCGACCTCTGTGCACCGTACGACCGACTCCGGTGGGCTCACCGAAGGCACGTCCTGATCCGCGTACGAACCAGCGCAGAACCCGGGGAGCAACCGGATGGCACCAGGATCACCGAAGTCGGGAGTGGGCCGGATCATCGCCGGCCGGTATCGGCTGCTGGACCAGGTCGGCTCGGGTGGGATGGGCCATGTGTGGCTCGCCCACGACCAGCGGCTCGACTGCGATGTGGCGCTCAAGGAGATCAGGTTCCGCAACCTGCCGGACGGCGGTGAGGAGCACGAGTCCCGCATCGCGCGCGCCCGTGCCGAGGCGCGGCACGCGGCGGTGCTGCGCGGGCACCCGCATGTGGTCACCGTGCACGACGTCCTGGAACACGAGGGCCTGCCGTGGATCGTGATGGAGTACGTGGCGGGCGCGGAGGATCTGCGCGACTGGCTCGCCCGGCGCGGTCCGCTGGCGCCCGCCGAATGTGCCCGTATGGGCCTCGCGGTCCTTGACGCCCTGACCGCCGGGCATGAGCGCGGCATCATGCACCGGGACGTCAAACCCGCCAACATCCTGCTCGCTCCGGACCGCACGGGCATGCCGGGTGCCCGGATCCTGCTCACCGACTACGGCATCTCCGTCCAGCCGGACTCCCCCGAGACCCGCTGGACCCTGACGTCCATTCTGGTGGGCACGGCCGGATATCTGGCGCCGGAGCGGACCACCGGCGGGCCGGCGACGGCGGCGGCCGATCTGTTCTCGTTGGGCTGCACCCTGTATTTCGGTGTGGAGGGCTTCGGGCCGTTCGACCGCGGCACCGATCTCGCCGCGATCACCGCCGTGGTCCTGGAGGAGGCGCCGCCGCCACGGCGGGCCGGGGCGCTGTGGCCGGTCGTCGAGGCGCTGCTGATCAAGGATCCCGCCCGGCGGATCTCCGCGGAGGACGCGGCGGCGGCGCTGGCCCGGATCATCACGCCCGAGCCGCATCCGCCGACCCAGGTCGACACGGGCTCGCAGCCGCCCTGGGCGAGGCTCGTCACGTCCGACGGGGCTTCGGGCCCGGGCATGGCTCCACCGGACGAACGCTTCGGCGGCCCCGCACAGAACCGGAGCACCGGCAACCCCGCACGGAACCAGAGCACCAGCGGTCCCGCGCAGGACCAAGGCCTCGCCACACCGGCCGCGTACGCGCCGGGTGCCCAGGCACCGGGCTCGTACACCCCCACCGCTCAGGCGCCGGGCCCGTACGCCCCCACCGCCCAGGCACCCGGCGCGTACGCCCCGCGGCCGGGGCAGGAACTCGGCCGGTCGGCGCCGAGCGCCGCACCACAGCCGGGGCCGGGCTTCGGCCCGCCCTGGTACGGAGCGCCGCCCGGCCCGGTCACCGGCCCCTCGGGCCGGCGTCGGCGCAAGCGCCCGCGCGTCCTGCAAGCGCTGGCGGCGGTGCTCCTCGCGCTGGGGCTGACGGCCGGCGGGGTCTGGTACGCGATGGCGCACAAGGTCGTCCTGCCGTACGGGGACACGATCGGGCTCTCCGAACCGCTCCGGAAGGGCGACTGCGTCGTGGGCGACCCGTCCCCCGGCTCCGTGGCGGGTGTCCCGCGTCTGACGCTGGATCCCAGCTGCGGGAACGCCGTTCCCGACGGGCAGGTGATGGCCCTGTACAAGGCCCCCTCGTTCGAGGTCGCCGATCGCCAGGGAGCGGACCGGTGCGAGGAGTTGACGAAGGGGACCGCTGAAAAGCTCGCGTGGAACGTGCGCAGCATGGCGGTCGTGCCCGCCCGCGAGGCCTTCCACGCCACCGGCGGCAACGTCGCGTGCCTGCTGGTCGGAAAGCACGGCCCGATGTACGGCCCGCTCGGAAAACTCCGCCCGTACGGGATGACGTTCAAGGACGCGACCCAGATACAGCGCGGCGACTGCCTCGGCCACGAGGACGGGGACGCGCTCGTCTACACGCACTACCAGCTGGTCGCCTGCGACAAGAACCATGTGGGGCTCGTCATTCAGATCACGCATCTCAAGACCGTCGCGTCCGGCAAGGATGCCGATGCCCAGGCGAACGACCAGTGCGCGGCGGACGCCCCGCCGGAGGATTTCGACCGCAGTTCCGCCGTCTTCTGGAGTCATGGCCTGCGCAGCACAGGACTGTGGGCCAAGGGCTATTACCTGGTGGTCTGCAGTCTGGAACACCGGGACAAAAGCCCGTTGCAGGGGAACGAGTAGACCGCCCGGCCCTGGCGAACCGCCTCCCTCCGGGTGAAAATGGGCCCAAGGCCACGGCCCGCGTCGCGGACCCGCCTGGAGGAGGGTGTTGCGATGCCCGGTACGACGAAGACGATGGGGGTGATCACCGTGGGCGGGCTCGTCATGGTGACGGCCTACACGGTGGCGCTCGGCAGCAACGGCTGGCTGTGGTTCGGCTGGGTCGTACTCGGCCTGATCACGGTGGGGATGGTTGCGTCGCGCAGTACGTAAGGGTGCACAGGGGTCACTCCCGGGGCAGCCGTCCCGCCGAGTGCACGCCCGGCTGGTACTTGGGCAGCCGGGCGGTGATCTTCATTCCCGCGCCCACCGCGGTCTCGATGACGAGGCCGTGGTCGTCCCCGTAGACCTGGCGCAGACGTTCGTCGACGTTGGACAGCCCGATGCCGCCGGAGGGGCTGACCTCTCCGGCCAGGATGCGGCGCAGCCGGTCCGGGTCCATTCCGGCGCCGTTGTCCTCGATGACGACCAGCGCCTCGGCGCCCGCGTCCTGCGCGGTGATGCTGATGTGGCTCTTGTCGGTCTTGCCCTCCAGGCCGTGTTTGACGGCGTTCTCCACGAGGGGCTGGAGGCAGAGGAAGGGCAGCGCGACCGGCAGCACCTCGGGCGCGATCTGCAGCGTGACCGAGAGGCGCTCCCCGAAGCGGGCCCTGACCAGTGCCAAGTAGTGGTCGATGGCGTGGAGTTCGTCGGCGAGCGTGGTGAAGTCGCCGTGCCTGCGGAACGAGTAGCGGGTGAAGTCGGCGAATTCCAGGAGCAGTTCGCGGGCACGCTCGGGGTCGGTGCGGACGAACGAGGCGATCACCGCGAGCGAGTTGAAGATGAAGTGCGGTGATATCTGGGCGCGCAGTGCCTTGATCTCCGCCTCGATCAGACGCGTACGGGACTGGTCGAGGTCGGCGAGTTCCAGCTGGACCGAGACCCAGCGGGCGACCTCGCCCGCCGCCCGTACGAGGACGGCGGACTCGCGGGGCGCACAGGCCACGAGTGCGCCGTGCACCCGTTCATCGACGGTGAGCGGGGCGACGACGGCCCAGCGCAGCGGGCAGTCGGGTTCGTCGCACGTCAGCCGGAAGGCCTCGCCGCGGCCGGTGTCCAGCGGGCCGCCGAGCCGTTCCATGATCTCGGCGCGGTGGTGGGCCCCGACGCCGTCCCAGGCGAGGACCGTCTCCTGGTCGGTGAGGCACAGCGCGTCCGTGCCGAGCAGGGTGCGCAGCCGGCGCGCGGACCGGCCCGCCGTCTCCTCCGTGAGGCCCGCGCGCAGCGGGGGTGCGGCGAGCGAGGCGGTGTGCAGGGTCTGGAAGGTGGCATGCTCGACGGGCGTGCCGAGTCCGCCGAGGCTCTGAGGCCGCGCGGTGCGTCTGCCGAGCCAGAATCCGGCGGCGAGCAGCGGGAGTACGGCGACGCAGAGCCCGGCGAGGAATCCGCTCATGCCTCGGCCCCTTTCGCGTTCACGGCCGCGCGCACCTGACCGTCGGAGAGTTCCTCCGGCAGATGGAACCGGGCCAGGATCGCCGCCGTCCCGGCCGGAACCCGCCCCGAAGTGGCCAGCGACACCAGCACCATCGTCACGAAGCCGAGCGGCACCGACCACAGCGCGGGCCAGGCGAGCAGCGCGTGCAGTGAACCCGAGCCCGGATAGCCCGCCATGGTCGCGCCGACCGCGACCAGCGCCGAGCCGCCCCCGACGACCATCCCGGCGGCCGCGCCCGGCGGGGTCAGCCGCCGCCACCAGATACCCAGCATCAGCAGGGGGCAGAAGGAGGACGCGGACACGGCGAACGCGAGCCCCACCGCGTCGGCGACCGGCAGTCCGCCCACCAGCACGCTCGCCGCCAGCGGCACCGCCATCGCGAGCACGGTGCCGAGCCTGAAGTGCCGTACTCCGCGCGTGGGCAGCACATCCTGGGTGAGCACGCCCGCCACCGCCATGGTCAGCCCGGACGCGGTCGACAGGAACGCCGCGAAGGCACCGCCCGCCACCAGCGCGCCCAGCAGATCCGCGCCGAGCCCGCCGATCATCCGGTCGGGCAACAGGAGTACGGCGGCGTCCGCGTCCCCCGTGAGGCTGAGCTCGGGGGCGTACAGGCGGGCCAACGCGCCATAGAGGGGCGGGAGGAGATAGAAGGCGCCGATCAGGCCGAGCACGGCGACCGTGGTGCGTCGGGCGGCGACTCCGTGCGGGCTGGTGTAGAAGCGGACGACCACGTGCGGCAGTCCCATCGTGCCGAGGAAGGTGGCGAGGATCAGTCCGTACGTGGCGTACAGCGGGCGTTCCTCGCGCCCGGCGGCCAGCGAGGTCGACATGCCGCCGTTGGTGCCGCGGTCGGCCAGCGGGACCGGATCGCCCTTGGTGAAGGTGAGCCGGGTGCCGCGCTCGATGTGGTGGACGCCCGCGGGGAGTTCGACGCGTTCGCCCTCGTAGCGCTGTCCGTCGACGCTGCCCGTGGCGGTGACGCCGAGGGGTCGTGAGAGCTTCAGGTCGAGGCTGTCGTCGACGCGTACGACCCGCTGCTCGCGGAAGGTCGCCGGTTCGTCGAAGGCGTCGCGGGGTGCGCCGTCGGCCTGCCAGGCGAGGACCAGGAACAAGGCCGGGACCAGCAGGGCGGTGAGCTTGAGCCAGTACTGGAAGGCCTGGACGAAGGTGATGCTGCGCATGCCGCCCGCGGCGACGGTGGCGACCACGACGACCGCGACCAGCACTCCGCCGAACCAGTCGGGTGCGTCGGTCAGCACGGCCAACGTCAGCCCCGCGCCCTGTAGTTGGGGCAGCAGATACAGCCAGCCCACGCCGACGACGAAGGCACCGGCCAGGCGGCGCACCGCCTGGGAGCCGAGCCGCGCCTCCGCGAAGTCGGGCAGCGTGTACGCGCCGGAGCGGCGCAGCGGCGCCGCGACGAAGAGGAGCAGTACGAGATAGCCGGCCGTGTAGCCGACCGGGTACCAGAGCATGTCGGGGCCCTGGACCAGCACGAGGCCCGCGATGCCCAGGAAGGAGGCGGCGGAGAGGTATTCGCCGCTGATCGCCGCCGCGTTGAGCCGGGGACCCACGGTGCGCGAGGCGACGTAGAAGTCGGAGGTGGTCCGGGATATGCGCAGGCCGAACGCGCCGACCAGGACGGTCGCCACGACGACCAGGGCGACAGCGGGGACGGAGTAGTTCTGGTTCACGGCTCAGCGGTCCTCGTCCATGGCTCGGCGATCGTCGGGCACGGCTCAGCGGTCCTCGACCAGCCGCACGAAGTCCTTCTCGTTGCGCTCCGCCCGGCGTACGTACCAGCGGGCGAGCAGCACCAGCGGCGGGTACACGCAGAATCCGAGCACGGCCCATTCCAGGCTCGCGCCGTCCGGCATCGCGGCGAAGACGAGGGGCAGCGGGCCGACGAGCAGCACGAGAACGGCGAACACCGCGAGGCCGACGCGGAGTTGACTGCGCATCAGGGAGCGGACGTAGGTGTGGCCGAGTGTGGTCTGTTCGTCGATCTCGGTCCTGGGCCGATAGTAGCCGGACGTTCGCCGGGTGCGCCGGGGCACTCCGGTGACGACCACGCGGCGTTCGGTCGGGTCCTGGGGCATGCCCGTACTCCTCAGCTCGTGGTCCGGCGCAGCAGCAGGTCGCGCAGTTCGCGCGCGTGCCGGCGGCTGACCTGGAGTTCGACGGAGTCGACGAGGACGCTCACCGTGCCCGCGTCCAGGCGGAGTTCGCCGATGTGGCGCAGCGCGACGAGGTGGCGCCGGTGGATGCGGACGAAGCCGCGGGAGCGCCAGCGCTCTTCGAGGGTGGACAGCGGGATGCGGACGAGGTGGCTGCCCTGCGCGGTGTGCAGGCGGGCGTAGTCGCCGTGCGCCTCGACATGGGTGATGTCCTCGACGGCCACGAAGCGGGTGACGCCGCCGAGTTCGACGGAGATGTGGTCGGGGTCGGGCTCGTGCACGGGAATCAGCGGTGCGGTGTCCCTGAGCTGGGCCGCCCGCCGTACGGCCTCGGCGAGCCGTTCCCGCCGTACCGGCTTCAGTACGTAGTCGACGGCCTTGAGGTCGAAGGCCTGCACGGCGAAGCCCTCGTGGGCGGTGACGAACACGACGAGCGGCGGCTGGGCGAACCCGGTGAGCAGCCGGGCGAGGTCGAGGCCGTCGAGGCCGGGCATGTGGATGTCGAGGAAGACGACGTCGATCGCCTCGGGCCCGTCGGGTCCGGATTCCAGGGCGCGGTTGATCCGGCGCAGTGCCTCGGTCGCGTCGCTCGCGCCCTCGGCGCTGCTGACGCGTGGATCGGCGTTCAGCAGATAGAGGAGTTCCTCAAGGGACGGTTGTTCGTCGTCGACGGCGAGCGCGCGCAGCATGAGAGTGGAGTGTAAGAGCGATTCGTACGACTGGACATCTGCGGGACGTGGACGTTGTCGGCGCCGGCGTGGACGTTGTCGCTGGATGGCGTGCACGTTGTCGCTGGATACAGTGCCGCCATGAACAGCAAGCCCGCGGGGTTCGACGAGCTCGACCGCAAGATCATCACGGCCCTGATGGCGAACGCGAGGACCAGCTTCGCGGAGATCGGCACGGAGATCGGGCTGTCCGCGACCGCGGTCAAGCGCCGCGTGGACCGGCTGCGCGAGACCGGCGTGATCACCGGTTTCACGGCCACGGTGAAGCCCACCGCACTCGGCTGGCGTACGGAGGCGTACGTCGAGGTGTACTGCGAGGGCGCGGCCCCGCCCCGGCGGCTCGCGGAGGTCGTGCGCAACCATCCGGAGATCACCGCGGCGATGACCGTGACCGGGGGCGCGGACGCGCTGCTCCATGTGCGGGCCACGGACGTGGAGCACTTCGAGGAAGTCCTGGAGCGCATCCGCGCCGAGCCCTTCATCCGGAAGACCATCAGCTACATGGTGCTGTCCCACCTGCTGCCGGAGGCCCCGGAGGCCGGCGCGACCCACGCCGCCCCCGAGGACGCAGCAAACGTGCGCTGACCTGCCACGAGACGCAGCAATGCTGCGCACATGCGCAGCTCTCGTCGCTTGTCGCCCGTATCCCCCGTTTCCTACCGTGGAGGTACCCCCAGCCGACACCGCAGGAAAGCGGAGGGACCCCTCTGTGCCCGACAGCCGTGTGCCGCGCCCCCGGCGCTTCCTCGTCTGCGAACCCAGACACTTCGCCGTGCAGTACGCGATCAATCCCTGGATGCATCCCGACACACCCGTGGACGTCGATCTCGCCCGAGGTCAGTGGGAGGCGCTGATCCGCGCCTACCGCGCCCACGGCCACACCGTCGACTCCGTCGAGCCGGTCGCCGGCCTCCCGGACATGGTGTTCGCGGCGAACTCCGCGCTCGTCCTGGCGGGCCGCGTCTTCGGCTCGCTCTTCCACGCGCCGCAGCGCCGCCCCGAGTCCACCGCGTACGAGACCTGGTTCAAGGCGGCCGGTTTCGACGTCTACCGCCCCGAGTCGGTGTGCGAGGGCGAGGGTGATCTGGTCCCGGCGGGCCGGTACGTCCTGGCGGGCACCGGATTCCGTACGACCCCCGAGGCCCATCGCGAGGTGCAGGAGTTCTTCGGAGTCCCGGTGATCGGCCTCCAGCTGGTGGACCCGCGCTTCTACCACCTGGACACGGCGCTCTTCGTCCTCGACGACGGGCACGAAGCCAACATCGTGTACTACCCGGAGGCCTTCTCCCCCGGCAGCCGCGAGGTGCTCGCCCGTCTGTTCCCGGACGCGGTTCTCGCGACCCGCGAGGACGCGATGGCCTTCGGCCTCAACTCCGTCTCCGACGGCCGCCACGTCTTCATCGCGCCGGGGGCGACGGCCCTCGCCGACCAGCTCGCGCGCCGCGGTTACGTCCCCGTCCCCGTCGACCTCTCGGAGTTCCAGAAGGCCGGCGGCGGCATCAAGTGCTGCACTCAGGAGATCCGTTCATGACGGCACCCACTCGTATTCCTGCCCGTACGCGCACCTCCGCCGACCTGATCCGCGCCGAGGCGCCCGTCCTCGCGCACAACTACCACCCGCTGCCGGTGGTCGCCGCCCGCGCCGAGGGCACCTGGGTCGAGGACGTCGAGGGCCGCCGCTATCTCGACATGCTGGCGGGCTACTCGGCCCTCAACTTCGGCCACCGCAACCCCGAGCTGATCGAAGCGGCGCACCGCCAGCTCGACCGCCTGACACTCACCTCGCGCGCCTTCCACAACGACCAGCTGGCCCAATTCGCCGAGTCCCTCGCGGAGTTGACGGGTCTCGACATGGTCCTGCCCATGAACACGGGTGCGGAGGCGGTGGAGAGCGCCATCAAGGTGGCCCGCAAATGGGCGTACGAGGTGAAGGGCGTCGCTCCCGACCAGGCGACGATCATCGTGGCCGCCGACAACTTCCACGGCCGTACGACGACCATCGTCAGCTTCTCCACGGACGAGACGGCCCGGGCGGGCTTCGGCCCCTTCACGCCCGGCTTCCGTGTCGTTCCGTACAACGACCTCGCCGCGCTCGAAGCCGCCGTCGACGAGACGACCGCGGCCGTGCTGATCGAGCCCATCCAGGGCGAGGCGGGCGTGGTCATCCCCGACGACGGCTACCTCACCGGCGTACGCGAACTGACCCGCCGTACCGGATGCCTGTTCATCGCGGACGAGATCCAGTCGGGCCTCGGCCGCACGGGCACCACCCTCGCCGTCGAGCACGAGGGCGTCGTCCCTGACCTGCTCCTCCTCGGCAAGGCGCTCGGCGGCGGCATCGTGCCGGTGTCGGCGGTGGTCGGCCGCCGGGATGTACTCGGAGTGCTGCGCCCCGGGGAGCACGGTTCGACGTTCGGCGGCAATCCGCTCGCCGCGGCGGTCGGTTCCGCCGTCGTCGGGCTGCTGGAGACCGGTGAATTCCAGCGCAGGGCCGCCGAGTTGGGCGTCGTCCTGCGGGGCGGCCTCGCGGCACTCGTGGGCAAGGGCGTCGAGGGCTTCCGCTCACGCGGCCTCTGGGCGGGCGTCGACATCGACCCCGCCATCGGCACGGGCCGCGAGATCAGCGAGGGCCTCATGCGCGAGGGCGTCCTCGTCAAGGACACCCACGGTTCGACCATCCGGCTGGCCCCGCCGCTGACCATCACGGGCGAGGAACTCCAGTCCGCCCTCGGAGCGCTGGAGAAGGTTCTGACGCACGGGGTCTGACACACCGAAGAGAGTTGCTTCCACACCGCAGCAGGCGGCCATCGGCCGCCTGCTGCGGTGTACCCGCTTTCCGGTCTTCTGGTTTCTGGTCTCCGACATCGAACGCAGCCGGCCTGTGGCCCGTCAGGCACGGTTACGCGCGACCGCACGACCACCTAAACTGACGAACCGCGATTGCCCGGTGACCTGCTGGAACACGGCGGTTGAGCCGATCCGTCCGAGCGAGGAGCGACTCCATGTTCTACTACGTGCTCAAATACGTCCTTCTCGGACCGCTATTGAGGCTGGTCTTCCGGCCTCGGATCGAGGGGCTGGAGCACATACCGTCGTCGGGCGCGGCCATCGTCGCCGGGAACCATCTGTCGTTCTCCGACCATTTCCTGATGCCGGCGATCCTCAAACGGCGGATCACCTTCCTCGCGAAGGCCGAGTACTTCACGGGACCGGGTATCAAGGGCCGGCTGACGGCCACCTTCTTCCGCAGCGCGGGACAGATCCCGGTGGACCGATCCGGCAAGGACGCGGGCCAGGCCGCGATCCGCGAGGGGCTCGGGGTGCTGCGCAAGAACGAGTTGCTCGGCATCTACCCGGAGGGCACCCGCTCGCACGACGGCCGGCTCTACAAGGGCAAGGTCGGCGTCGCCGTGATGGCCCTCAAGGCCCAGGTCCCGGTCATCCCCTGCGCGATGATCGGCACCTTCGAGGCCCAGCCGCCGGGCAAGGTCATCCCGAACATCCACCCCGTCGTCATCCGCTTCGGCAAGCCCCTCGACTTCTCCCGCTACGCCGGGATGGAGAACGAGAAGGCCATCCTGCGGGCGATCACCGATGAGATCATGTACGCCATCCTCACCCTCTCCGAGCAGGAGTACGTCGACCGGTACGCGGCCGTCGTCAAGGCCGAGGAGGCCGCCGAGAGCGCGGCGAACGCCCGTAAGTTCCCGCGGATGCCGCTGAGTTGACCCAGTCGACGAATAGGGACGAGTGAGGGGCGGCCGGAGAACCCGGCCGCCCCTCTCACGCGCAGGAATCACCCACGGGAGACTACGGCTTCGGCGTGGCGTGCGGGGTGCACGTCACATCGGCCGCGTCCGTCGTGCCGGTGAGCAGGTAGGTGTCCACCCGCTCGTTGATGCACGGGTTGACCAGGCCGGTCACGCCGTGCGAGCCCGCGTCCTGCTCGGTGATCAGGCGGGAGCCCTTGAAGCGCTTGTGCAGTTCGACGGCGCCCGGGTACGGGGTCGCGGCGTCCCGCGTGGACTGCACGATGAGCACGGCCGGCAGGCCCTTGTGGGTCTTCACGTTCACGGGGGTCTGCTGCTTGGCCGGCCAGGTGGCACACGGCAGGTTCATCCACGCGTTGGCCCACGTCATGAACGGGTAGTCCTTGTTGAGCCGCGTGTTGTCCCGGTCCCACTTCTTCCAGCTGGTGGGCCACTGGGCGTCGGCGCACTCGACGGCCGTGTAGACGGCGTTGCCGTTCTCCGAGGCGATATTGCCCGCGGTGTCCGACAGGTCGGGGGAGGCCGCATCGACGAGCGCCTGGGTGTCACCGGCGACGTACTTGCTGAACACCGTGGCGACCGGCACCCACGAGGAGTCGTAGTACGGGGCGCTCTGGAAGAAGGAGATGAGTTCGGCCGGGCCGACGACGCCGCCGAGCGGGTTCGCCTTGGCGGTGGCGCGCAGCTTCAGCCACTGGTCCTGCACCTTGGCGCGGGTGTCGCCGAGGTGGAAGGCCGCGTCGTTCTTGGCGACCCAGTCCTCCCAGTCCTTCCAGCGGCCCTCGAAGGCGATGTCCTGCTCCAGGTTGGCCTGGTACCAGATGTTCTCGCGCGACGGGTCGACGACGCTGTCGACGACCATGCGGCGGACGTGCCCCGGGAAGAGCGTGCCGTAGACGGCGCCGAGGTACGTGCCGTACGAGACACCCAGGTAGTTCAGCTTCTTCTCGCCGAGGGCGGCGCGGATGACGTCGAGGTCGCGCGCGGTGTTCGGCGTGGTCATCTGCGGCAGCATGTCGCCGCTGCGCTCGGCGCAGCCGTCCGCGTACTCGGCGGCCAGCTTGCGCTGGGCCTGCTTGTCCGCCTCCGTGTCCGGAACCGGGTCGGCCTTGGGCGCCTTCACGAACTCCTGAGGGTCAATGCAGGAGATGGGCGCCGAGTGGCCGACACCGCGCGGGTCGAAGCCCACGAAGTCGTACGCCTTGGCGGCGTTGGCCCAGACGGGGTTCTTGGTGGTCACACGGCGCGGGAAGCGCATGCCCGAGGCACCGGGTCCGCCCGGGTTGTAGACGAGGGCGCCCTGGCGCTCGTCCGCGGTGCCCGTGTTCCCGATGCGGTCCACGGCCAGCTTGATCTGCTTGCCGTTCGGGTGGGCGTAGTCGAGCGGGACGCTGACATAGCCGCACTGGATCGGCTTCTCGAAGCCCCAGTCCGCGGGACAGTCCTGCCAGTCGATCCCGGCCTTGGCGGCCCGTTCCGCGGCGATCGCCGCCCCGCGCTGCTCGCGGTCCTGACCGTGGCGCGAGTCGGCGGTGGCCGACGGGGCCGCCACGGCTCCGGCTATCAGGGTCGCCGTGACGAGCGCTCCGGCCGAACCCAGCACTGTCACCCGTCTTGTCGGTCTCTTGGACCTCAAGTGGGACCTCCCCGTACATCGTTGCGATTGGTACGGCGATCCTTTCGGCTGTGAGGTCCCTGAGAACAGACGTAAACAGCTTTTCTTTACCAATCCGATAACCGGTGCACGGCGTCCCGTTGAGCGGAGACGTTTCCCTCAGCCGAGCACCCGCAGCGCCTCGTCCAACACGCGCCGCAGCCGCAGCGCGTCGGGCGCGAGCGAGGTCACGAGCACGGCGGGCCCGGCGAGCGGGGTGAGAGCGGCGTACTCCCCCAGCAGTCGCGCCTTCGGCGGCTCCTTCTCGAACTCCGGTCGTACGACGACGAGTTGCCCCAGAGCGCGATGCCCCGCGAGGACGGCGGGCCCGTCCCAGCCGCCGGGCGCACCGGGTCCGCATGCCAACTCCTGGTCCAGCAGCGGCCGACCGCCGAGCCGCACGGTAAGACGGCTGGTGAGCCGCCCGGGTTCCTCACCGGCCCGCCCGAGTACCTGCTCCTCCCGGAAGACGAGCCGAGCGCCCGCCGCCAGCTCGACGCGCGAGGAGACGTACAGCTCACTGCCACCCGCGGAGATCAACTGCTCGGGCAGCCAGCACAGTTCGCCCCCTTCGGCGACGTCGAGACGCACGTCGTAGCGCGCCTCCCCCTTGGCCTGCCCCGGCAGCGCGATGGTCGCGGCGGCCGACCCGACATGCAGTCGCGCGCCCTCGCCCACCTCCGCCTCGACGGTGAAGTGATCCCCGCCGAGCGGACCGCTCATCGCGCCGACCAGCATGACGCGCGCCTCGGAGCCACTGGCCCGCGTACGGCGCAGGGCGAGCGGCCCCTGCCCGTCCAGCACGGGCAGCGAGGTCCCGCCCCGTCCGTCGTCCCGGGCCGAGATCCGCGCGGTGGCCCGTACTCCCGCTGTCGTCATGCCGTCCACGCGGCGAGCTGCCCGCGCACCCACATCGCGACATCCGTGACTCCGCCCTCGGCCCGGAGCGACTGGAAGACGACGGGTAGCTCGGCCCGCTGCGCCTTGGCGTCCGCCGCCATACGCCCGAGGTCGGACCCGACGTACGGCGCGAGGTCGGTCTTGTTGACGACGAGCAGATCGGCGGTGGTGACACCGGGTCCGCCCTTGCGCGGAATGTCGTCCCCGCCGGCCACGTCAATGACGAAGATCTGCGCGTCGACCAGCCCCTTGGAGAAGGTCGCGGTGAGATTGTCTCCCCCGGACTCGACGAGGATCAGATCGAGCGGCCCGATCTCGTCCTCCAGGTCCTCCACCGCTTCGAGGTTGGCGGAGATGTCGTCCCGGATGGCGGTGTGCGGGCAGGCCCCCGTCTCGACGGCGGTGATCCGCTCGGGCGGCAGCACGGCCTCCCGCAGCAGGAACTCCGCGTCCTCACGCGTATAGATGTCATTCGTGACCACGGCGAGCGACAACTCGTCCCGCAGCGCCTTGCACAGCGCGGCGACGGTGGCCGTCTTGCCGGAACCGACGGGACCGCCGAGCCCTATGCGCAGCGCACGGCGCGAGCCGTCCGGACGGTGGGCATCGGCACTGATGGCGGAGGGCCCGTCGTGAGAGTGATCGTGATCGAGGTGCATGATTGCGGCTCCATTTCGCGGCCGAGGGCGGCATCCTGCGGCTTCGGCGGACCTTCAGCTCCGGCCGGGGCTTGGTCATTCGGCTCCCGGCCGGGGCTTGGTCTCTTCAGCCCGGTCGGGGCTTGGTCATTCGGCTCCCGGCCGGGGCTTGGTCTCTTCAGCTCCGGCCGGGACTTGGTCTCTTCAGCTCCGGTCGAGGCTTGGTCTCTTCAGCTCCGGCCGGGACTTGGTCTCTTCAGCCCGGTCGGGGCTTGGTCTTTCAGCCCGTCCGGCGTTTGAGGACGAGGCCGTTCAGGCCGATGCGGGGGTCTGGGGGCGGCAGCCCCCAGGGATGGGACGGGTAGGGGCGGCGGGGGCGAGAAACCCCTCACGACGCGAACAGCCGTACAGCCCAAGCGGCATGCGCCTCCGCACTGATCTCCAGCAACGGAGCCGAAGCCGCAGGCAACACCTCGACCCCGTCGTCGAGAGCACGCCGCGCGGCGGACACCGCCTGATGAGCAACGACGTCCAGCTCGGGCGCCAGCCGCGCCAAAGCCGCCGTCGCGTCGAACGGATCAAGACTCAGCAACCGCACCGTCGCCGTCGCCGGCCCACTGACGCACTCGTACGCCGAGCAGTACGCGGCGTCCTCCGCACCGAGCCCCGCGGCCCGCGCCGCCAGCCCCAGCACGACCGGCTGATGCGCCCCCTTGGGAAACTCCCGCGCCAGCGCGTCGAGTTCCGCCGAAGGCCACGTCGCCCGGGCCGCCCGCATCAACTGCCGCCCGAGCCTGCGCGCGGCGACCCGCAGTGCCGGCGACGGCGTACGGGCGTCGGCGGCCGTGTCCAACGCCACCGGATCGATCCCGAGCGCGCTCGCGGCGGCCAGCGAGGCCGAGACGAGACCGGCGGTGTGCAGCCGCCCCCGGCAGAAGTCCTCCAGGCTCGCCGCCCCGGTGATCCGCCCGGCCTTGACGGCCGCCTCCGCCCCGCCGGAGTGGGCATGCCCTCCGGCGGGAAAGCGGCCGTCGGCCAGGACGAGTAGTGCTGCGCGGGTCATCAGAAGAGGAAGTAGCGCTGGGCCATGGGCAGTTCGGCGGCCGGAGTCGCCTCGACGAGCTCGCCGTCGATGTGCACGGCGAAGCTGTCGGGATCGACCCGCACCTGCGGCCGCGCGTCGTTCTCGCGCATGTCGGCCTTGGTCACCCCACGCGTCGAGTCGATGGCGACGAACCGCTTCCCGAGCGAGAGCCGCTCCGGCAGCCCGTCCTCGATGGCGAGCGGCGCCACGAAGTTGAACGAGTTAGAGGCCGGGGCCCGCCCGATCGCGCCGTACATCGGCCGGGGCAGAATCGGCTGCGGCGTCGGGATCGACGCGTTGGCGTCGCCCATCTGCGCGTACGCGATCTGTCCGCCCTTGATGACGAGATGCGGCTTGACCCCGAAGAACGCGGGCTCCCACAGCACCAGGTCGGCGAGCTTGCCGGTCTCGACGGAGCCGACCTCGCGGGCGAGGCCCTGCGCGAGCGCCGGGTTGATCGTGTACTTGGCGACATAGCGACGTACGCGGTGGTTGTCCGCGCGGCCGTCACCCGGGAGGGCGCCCCGCCGCCGCTTCATCACATGCGCGGTCTGCCAGGTCCGCATGATGACCTCGCCGACCCGCCCCATGGCCTGCGCGTCGGACGAGATGATCGAGATGGCACCCAGGTCGTGCAGGATGTCCTCGGCCCCGATGGTCGACGGCCGAATACGCGACTCGGCGAACGCCAGGTCCTCCGGAACGGCCGCGTTGAGGTGGTGGCACACCATCAGCATGTCGAGGTGTTCCTCGGCGGTGTTGACGGTGTACGGCCGGGTCGGGTTGGTGGAGCTGGGCAGTACGTGCGGCTCGGAGACCACGGTCATGATGTCCGGCGCGTGCCCGCCGCCCGCACCCTCCGTGTGGTACGCATGGATGCCGCGTCCGCCGATCGCGGCGAGCGTGTCGCCGACGAACCCGGCCTCGTTGAGGGTGTCCGTGTGGATGGCGATCTGGATGCCGGTGCGGTCGGCGACGGTCAGTGCGGCGTCGATGACGGCGGGCGTGGTGCCCCAGTCCTCGTGCAGCTTGAGGCCGAGTGCACCGCCGCGGATCTGCGACAGCATCGCGTCGTGCGAGACGGTGTTGCCCTTGCCGAGCAGACCGAAGTTGAGGGGGTACTCCTCCATCGCCTCCAGCATCCGGGCCAGATGCCAGGGGCCGGGGGTGACCGTCGTCGCCTTCGAGCCCTCGGCGGGACCCGTGCCGCCACCGACCAGCGTCGTGATGCCGGCGGCGAGCGCCTCGTCGGCGATCTGCGGACAGATCAGGTGGACGTGCGCGTCGATGGCGCCCGCGGTCAGGATGCGCCCGTTGCCCGCGATGATCTCCGTCTCCGGACCGATCACCAGGTCGGGGTGCACACCGTCCATGGTGTCCGGGTTGCCGGCCTTGCCGATGCCGGTGATCCGGCCGTCGCGGATACCGACGTCGGCCTTGACGATCCCCCAGTGGTCGATGATCACGACACCCGTGATGACCGTGTCCGGAGTGCCATCTGCGCGCGTAGCGCGCGACTGGCCCATGGATTCGCGGATGACCTTGCCACCGCCGAACACCGCCTCGTCACCGGCGAGTCCGGGCCCGCCGGAACGATCCTCCTCGATCTCGACGAGCAGATCGGTGTCGGCGAGCCGGATGCGGTCGCCGGTGGTGGGGCCGAACAGATCGGCGTACGCGGCACGCGAGATCTCAGGCATCGAGGGCACCTCCGGTCTCACCGCGCAGGCCGGGCACCACGCGGGCGCCGGTGAGCGGAACGAGTTCGACGTCGACGGGGATCCCGGGCTCGAAGCGCACGGCGGTGCCGGCGGCGACGTTGAGCCGCTTGCCGCGCGCGGCGGCACGGTCGAAGTCCAGACCGGGGTTGGCCTCGGCGAAGTGGTAGTGGGAGCCGACCTGGACGGGCCGGTCGGCGGCGTTGAGGACGGTCAGCCGGGTGACCTCGCGGCCTTCGTTGAAGGCGACGGGTCCGTCGGCGAACAGGATCTCTCCGGGAATCATGGCTCTCGCTCCCCCGTCAGACGATCGGGTCGTGGACGGTGACGAGCTTGGTGCCGTCCGGGAAGGTCGCCTCGACCTGGACGTCGTGGATCATCTCGGGGATGCCCTCCATGACGTCGTCCCGGGTGAGGATCTTGCGTCCGGAGGACATCAGTTCCGCGACGGTACGGCCGTCACGGGCGCCTTCGAGGATGTGCGACGTGATGAGCGCGATGGCCTCGGGGTGGTTCAGTTTCAGCCCGCGGGCCCGCCGCTTCTCGGCCACGTCGGCGGCCACATGAATCAGCAGCCTCTCTTGCTCGTGCGGGGTCAGTTGCACGGCGTCCCACCTCAGTCCTCGCTCCGGACCGTGCGGGGTCCGGTGGCCGCAGCCACCAAAACCCCTGGTGGCGTGGATGGGCACGCTAGTTGGCCGGAGTTTCAAGGACGTTAACCAGCCTGTGATCAATTCACCGCCGCGCGCTGGACGCCCCCCATGCTCATCAGGGCCCGCAGCCCGTCCTGGAGAGTCTTTGTGGGTACGGTGCCGAACACGGCCTGCTGCGCCGCGAACCCCTGCGCGAGCGCGATCATCGTCCGGGCCATGGCGTCGGCATCGGCGTCCTCGGGCATCAGCCCCGCGTCCTTGTAGCGCTCGACGACCTTCGCCCAGGCGGCGCGCACCTTGTCGTACCCCGTGGTCATGGCGACCGCCAGCCCGTGATTGCGCAGGGTCTCGGTCCACACCTGGATCATCAGCCGGGGGAAGACCCACTCACCGCCGTCCAGCACGCCCGGCCGCACCGCCTTCAACTGCTCCAGGACCCTGGGGATCAGCACGTCCGGCAGCGGGGGCGGGCTCTCAAGGGCCGCGCGCTCATAGGTGTCGCGCACCGTATCCAGCACCTCGGTGACGATCGCTCCGATCAGCTCTTCCTTGCCGCTGAAGTAGCGGTAGACGGCCCCCGCGGAGAGGTCGACCTCTTTGAGCACGTCCTGCATCGACGTGGCGTGGAACCCGTTGCGAGCGAAGCAGAGGGCGGCGCCGTCGAGGATCTGCCGGCGGCGGGCGTCTAGGTGTTCCTGGGATACGCGGGCCATGGCACCCAACGTAAAACGAACATTCATTCTTGACAAGGCGACGAGGCCGGCAGGACAGTGTGGGCAGTTCCTAAAACGAACGATCCTTCTTTTTGAATCGGCGAAACGAGGAAGATCATGTCCGCCACCTCCGCTACGCCCGCCGGCACCGCCGCACCCCCACCGCCGCTGCCACACGGCCGCCGCATGGTCGCCGTGATCGTGCTCATCCCGGCGCTGGTGGCACTGGCACTCTGGGCCTTCGCCTGGCCCGCCGCCCGCACCGCACCCCGCGATCTTCCGCTCGGCGTGGCGGGCTCCGCGACCGCGACCGCGCAGATACAGAAGCAGCTGGCGCAGAACCGAGGCGCCTTCGAGATCCACCGCTATGCCGACGAGGCCGCCGCCCGGGACGCCATCGAGAACCGGACCGTATACGGCGCGGTCGTCGCCACCGCGCAGGGACCCAAACTGCTGACCGCCTCCGCCGCGAGCCCACTGGTCGCCCAGCTGCTCCAGCAGGCGGTTGCCCAGCAGGCCCCCGAGGGCACGAAGGTGCCGACCGATGATGTCGTGCCCGCCTCCGCCAAGGACCCGCGCGGCGCGGCCCTGAGCGCGAGCGTGCTGCCGCTCGCCCTGGTCGGCATCGCCGCGGGAGCCGTCGTGACGCTGCTGGGCCTGCGCGGCACACGCGCCGCCGCCGCGCTGGTCGGCGCGGCGGCGCTGGTCGGCATGGTCGCGGCCGCGATCGCGCACAGCTGGCTGGGGGTCTTCACCGGCGACTGGTGGACGGAGGCCGCGGCGCTCGGCCTGTCGACCCTGGCCGTGGGCGCCGCCGTCGCCGGACTCGCGGCACTGATCGGCACTCCCGGGATCGGGCTCGGCGGCTTCGTGGTCATGCTGCTCGGCAACCCGTTCTCCGGAGCGGCCTCGGCCCCGGAGATGCTGCCCGAGCCCGTCGGGACGATCGGCCAGTGGCTGCCGCCGGGCGCGGGGGCGTCACTGCTGCGCTCGGTGTCGTTCTTCGACGGCGCCGCCGCTACCGGCCCGGCGCTGACCCTGGCCTGGTGGGCCGTGCTCGGCCTCGGCGCGATCCTGTTGGGCAGCGCGCTCAAGCAGCGCGGGACGGCCGCGGAGACGGTCACCGAGCGGGAGCCCGCACTGGTGAACTGACCGCCCGCTGACAACCTACTGACCAGCCACGGAGCGGACCGTGCGCCCCCGCTGTAGCGGACGGGGACGCACGGTCTCCGTGTTTCCGCATCCCCAGGCGTCCGCTGAACCGTCTTGTGCCTACGAGGCGTTGGGCCCCCGGTGCTCCGCCGCGATGCCGAACCGCTGTCGCTCGCGCGGCGCGGACGCGACCTCGCGGACGCTGGAGAGGGCGCTGATCACCTGCTCGTCCGCGGGCTCCTGGAGCTCTTCGAGGCGCTCCAGGTCGGCGGCGGAGACCAGGGCGACGAGGGGCTTCCCGTGCCGCGTCACTACGACGCGCTCACCGCCGTACACCACGCGGTTGATCAGGTCGGCGAGCTCAGCCCTGGCTTGCGTCACCGGAATCTCGTAGGCCATGCCCCCAGCTTAGACCGGTCCCCTGACACCGCCGGAGAGCGGAAGATCGCGTTCTGCCCCACCGCCATCGCCCCGTCCATACGATCAAGCGTCAGCTTCCGAAGGAGGCGTTCATGACAGCCAAGGAGGGGATCATGTCCAGCATTTCCAGGCGCTCATTGCTGGGATATTCAGGGACAGCGGCGGCGGGGGCTGCGCTCGCCACGGCCGGAACGACGCAGGACGCCGCAGCCGAGGACAGCAGCACGGCGGAGGTCACGTTCCCGCCCGACACGGAGTTCACCGGAGGCGTCAGCATCGCCGACATCGACGCGATGCTCCGCATATCCTTCACCGTCCAGTTGGACACGGCTCCCGCGGAAAACACCATCAGGCCCGCCGACGTGGCGAACGCGCTCTCCGAACTCGCCGTCTCCCGCGGCTGGCCACCCATCCACTTCAGCGGAAGACCCGCACCGGTCGCCATCAACTGACACCCGCAGACTCACACACACGCGCGCACGGCGCCCCGGACCGACTCCCGCTCCGGGGCGCCGCCGTTTTTCGCTCTCAGCATGCCCCCCTTCCCCGGAGACGTACGTCCTGTACATTTTTTACAGACGTCGATCCGAGGAGGCGCGCACCATGCACAGCCCGTCCGCCCGCTATGTCCTGCCCACGTTCACGGAACGGACCAGCGCGGGGCACCAGACCCTGGATCCGTACTCGAAGCTGCTCGAAGAGCGGATCGTGTTCCTCGGGACGCCGATCGACGACACGTCGGCGAACGATGTGATGGCGCAGTTCATGCACCTTGAGTACCTGGCACCGGACCGGGACATCTCGCTGTACATCAACTCCCCCGGCGGCTCGTTCAGCGCGATGTCGGCGGTCTACGACACGATGCAGTTCGTCACGTGCGACGTGGAGACGATCTGCCTGGGGCAGGCGGCGTCGGCCGCGGCCGTGCTGCTGGCCGGGGGCACGCCGGGCAAGCGGTTCGCGCTGCCGGGTGCCCGTGTGCTCATCCACCAGCCGTCGGTCTCCGAGCCGATCCAGGGTCAGGCGAGCGATCTGGCCATCCAGGCCGAGGAGTTGGTGCGCACCCGGAAGCTGCTGGAGGAACTGCTCGTGCGGCACACGGGGCAGAGTCCGGAGCAAGTCGCCGCGGACATCGAGCGGGACAAGATCCTGGACGCGCCGGCGGCGTTGGCGTACGGACTGATCGACCGGATCGTCCCGAGCCGCAAGGTCTCGCGCACCGCGCCCGGCGCGAGGTGATCGCCCGATGGTTCCCGAACTGCCCCCGCTGCCCGCGCTGACGCGCGCCGAGGCCGAGTTGATCGACCGTTACCTCGACGTGGTCGATCTGCTCGGACGCATCAACCCGGCCCGCCCCGGGGACACCTACCGCGGACTGCGGGCCGCTCAGGCGCTGGTCGGCAAGGCGACGGCGCTGCGTGACGCCCTCACGCTGATGCATCAGCGGGGTGAGAGCGAGGTGCACGCGCCGACCCTGGCACAGGCCCTGCGCGTCCTCGACGGGGAGCGGCGGGCGGCCCGGGTCACCCTGCCTCCCGACTCCCACAGTTGACGCACGCACACCCGGGCCGCGGCACGCGCCGAGCCGGCGAAGCGTCCGGCCCGGGTTTCAAACGGACCAAATGGTGTACCCCCCGATGGAGTAGACGCTGCTCCTTCCCAGAGCGCGGAAAAGTTGCGCAACGCGCGTAGCGGAGAGGCGGAACGAGTCGTTCCGATGCAGGTACGGGCATCGTCGGCTCCCTCAACACCCCCTCGAACGGAGGGGTGTCCACCCGAACGGGTGAGTGGTGAGTAACCCCACAAATCACCGGTTCCGCTCGGTTTTTCGGACACTCATGCGTGAAGATCCCTTTCGACGACAAGCCCCCGCCACAACGGCGGGGCGGTCCGGGCGGACGCCGAGTCCTGCCGCTGCCCGGATGACCGGTCGACAGAAGTGCATCGGCAGGAGTGGAGGACCCAGCACGACGGGCCGCCGGAGAGATTCCGGGCGGTCCTTGGGGTGAAGCCGCGTAAGCGGCCGGGCTACTTCGCCAGCCCGAATCCGACAGGTCATCCTTCACAGGCGGCTGACGAAGGGTTGCGCATGACTGCGCTCAATCGTGTCCCGTCGCTGTGGACCAGGGCCGGTACGGCCTCGGCTCTCACCATTGCCGCCGTGGGCGGCAGCCTCGTGGTCCCAGGCGTCGCACCCGACGCCGCTGCGGCCACTCCTGCGACGAAGGCACTTCAGGTCGCGGCTTCCAAGAAGGGCTCCCCGTACCAGTGGGGCGCCACGGGGCCGCGCCGTTTCGACTGCTCCGGGTTCACGCTCTACTCGTACAAGAAGGCGGGCAAGAAGCTGCCTCGTACGGCCGCGGCGCAGTACAACAAGACGCAGCATGTCTCCGCCTCGCATCGCAAGGCCGGAGACCTCGTGTTCTTCCACTCGGGCCGGAGCGTGTACCACGTCGGCATCTATGCCGGGAAGGGAAAGATCTGGCACTCCCCGAAGACCGGGGAGGTCGTGAAGCTCCAGAAGATCTGGACGAAGAGCGTCTGGTACGGCCGGGTCAGCTGACCCGCCCGAGGGGGTGACGGCGCACACCGCCGTCACCCCCTCGGGGCGTGAAAACGGGTCGGACCGGTTACTCGTCCACCATGGCCGAGCAACGTCCCCTCCCGACACGCCACGAGACGCCTCTCGAACGCGCCGACCGCAACTTCAGCGAGCTGCTCCAGGAGCTGCGCGTCACCCAGACAGGGGTGCAGATCCTCTTCGCCTTCCTGCTGACCCTGGCCTTCACACAGCGCTTCCCCTCGCTCGACACCGTCCAGCGCGCCACCTACGTCACCACGCTGCTGCTCTCGGTGCTGGCCGCCGCCCTGTTCACAGCCCCCGCGGCGCTGCACCGGTCGCTGTTCCAGGAGAACGTCAAGCCCGCCATCGTGCGGGTCTCCTCCCGGCTGGCCGGCATCGGTCTGTTCGTGCTGATGCTGGCGTTCACCGGATCGGTGCTCCTCGTCGTGGACGTGTCGCTGGGGCGTGCCGCCGGGATCGCGGCGGGAGCGGGCACACTGGCCGTCTACGTGGCGTTGTGGGGCGTGCTGCCCCGGCTGGTCCACCGTGCCCTCAGGCCCGCAGAGGTTCCACCGGCAGCACCGGACCGAGGCCCATGACCGCGCCGGACGACGGACATCCGTCTGCTGCCGCCCGTACGCCTTCGGGCGGGCCGGGCAGCACAGGCACACCCCCGGGTCGTCGGGACACGCCAACTGAGCCGCCTCCTACGGCTCTTGAGGTCCCCCGGCCGCCACCGGCTGGACCGGTGCCGTCCACGGCAGTTCGATGGAGACCGTCTTGCCGCCTTCCCTGGTGGGCCGGACGGCGAGTCTGCCGCCGCATTCCGCGGTCAGCCAGCGGATGATCACCATGCCGCGGCCGTTGTCCTGTTGGACGGCTGCGGGCAGCCGTTTCGGAAAGCGTGGGTGGCTGTCGGTGACGCCGAGGCGCAGGTGTTCGTCTCGGTCGAGCCGGACGTCCACCGTGAAGGTGGGCGACTGCCCGAAAGTGTGCTGGACGGCGTTGGTGGCTAGTTCGGACACGATCAGGCGTACGGTGTCCGCGACTTCGGAGTCGCACGGCAGGCCCCATTCGGCCAACACGTCGGCGACGAATTTCCGGGCCGCGGAGACCGAGGCGGGATCGCTCGGCAGAGTGACGGATGCTTCCTGGTGATCTGCCATGGCGACGTCGACCCTTTCCCACGGGACCGGAGTCCGACACGGAGCGGATGGTTCGAGTACGGTCCCGGACTGGTGCTTCGCGACAGACTGCCATTACCGGGCCGGTCACGGGTGCGATCCACCGAGATATGCATATATCTGTCGCTCGAAGCGGTGAACTCTGCGACGGCGGAGCGTATTTGGGCGGCTCGGAAGGAGTAAGGAGTACGGCCATGCAGCACGGTCCCGCGGTACGCCGCCGCAAGCTCGGTGCCGAACTGCGCGCGCTGCGCGCCGATGCGGGCCTCACCAGTGGTGAGGCGGCCCGCCTCTTGGGCTGGCACCAGTCGAAAGTGAGCCGGATCGAGACCGGCACCAGCGGGGTGAAGCCCTCGGACGTAGCACGGCTGCTGGACGCGTACGCCGTCGAGGATCCCGACTTACGGGATCTCCTGGTCGTGTTGGCGGGCTCCGAGGGCAACGGACGGCACCACTGGTGGCACGCCTATCGTGGGGTGCTGCCGTCGACGTACCGCGACTTCATCAGTCTGGAGTCGCAGGCCAGCGGGATGCGCACGCTGGAGACGTCCGTCGTGCCGGGGCTGCTGCAGACGCCCGAGTACGCCCGTGCGGTGACGCGGGCCGCCGTGGACGGTCTGGAGGACGGCAAGCTGGACGCCCTCGTCGAGGTGCGCCTCGCCCGCCAGGACGTGCTGCGTTCGAATCCACCGCTGGAGCTGAGCGCCGTTCTGGACGAAGCGGTGTTACGGCGTGAGGTCGGCGGACCGGAGGTCATGGCAAGGCAGTTGGAGCGGCTGCGAGAGGCTGCCGCCCTGCCTCAAGTGCGGCTTCAGGTCCTGCCGTTCACCGCCGGAGCACACATCGGAGTCACAGGTCCTTTCGTTATCTTCTCATTTCCGAACACAACTGATCTGGATGTGGTTGTTCTCGACCACTTGACGAGTAGCCTCTACCTCGAACGGAAAGAAGACCTTCAGGCCTACAGCGAGGCTTTCAACGCCCTTCAGTTCCACGCCCTTTCGCCCGAGGACTCGTTGGACTACATCGCCGGGATAGGTGACGGCGCGTAAGGAGGCACCCCCATGTCTGCACTGCCTCGGTACGTACCATCCAGCACTTCGCTGCACGACGTGCGATGGCTGCGCAGCAGCCGCAGCACGGGAATGAACAACTGCGTCGAGACAGCACGCCCCGGCCCGGGACCCTGGGCCGAACTGGTGGCCGTGCGCGATTCCAAGAACACGGCGGGGCCCGCCCTGCTCTTCGCTCCTGCCGCCTGGGAGGGATTCATCGCCGGACTGAGCTGACCGCCACCACACTCATCGCTTCTGGCTGATCACGCGTACGGCGTGCTCGATCTGCGCGTCGGTGAGGTCCGCGCGGGCGGTCAGCCTCAGCCGTGAGATGCCGTCGGGCACGGACGGGGGACGGAAGCAGCCGACGGCGAGTCCCGCCTCACGGCAGTCGGCCGCCCACCGCACGGCCCGCTCGGGGGACGGCGCGCGCACGGAGACGACGGCGGCGTCCGGTCGTACCGCTTCGAGGCCCTCGGCCGTGAGGCGGGTGTGCAGCGCCGTCGCCACCGCGCGCGCCCGTGCGGCACGCTCCGGCTCGCGGCGCAGCAGCCTGAGCGCCGCCAGGGCCGCGCCCGCCGCCGCGGGCGCGAGACCCGTGTCGAAGATGAAGGTGCGCGCCGCGTTGACCAGGTGGTCGATGACCGGAGCGGGGCCGAGGACGGCGCCGCCCTGGCTGCCGAACGACTTGGAGAGCGTGACGGTCACGACGACGTCCGGGGCGCCCGCGAGCCCCGCCGCGTGCGGCGCGCCCCTGCCACCGTCGCCCAGCACGCCGAGTCCGTGTGCGTCGTCGACGATCAGTCCTGCCCCGTACTCCCGGCAGGCGACGGCCAGTTCGGCCAGCGGCGCCGCGTCCCCGTCCACCGAGAAGACCGTGTCGGACACGGCGACGGCGGGCCCCTCGTGGGTGCCGAGCGCCTTGCGTACGGCGTCGGGGTCGGCGTGCGCGACGACCTGCGTGGTGCCGCGGGCCAGCCGGCAGCCGTCGATCAGCGAGGCGTGGTTGCCCGCGTCCGAGACGACGAGCGAGCCGTGCGGCGCGAGCGCGGTGACGGCGGCGAGATTGGCCGCGTATCCGGAGGAGAAGACGAGCGCGGACTCGAAGCCGCAGAAATCGGCCAGCTCGCGTTCCAGTTCGCCGTGCAGTTCGGTGGTGCCCGTGACGAGCCGGGAGCCGGTCGCGCCGCCGCCCCACCGGCGCGCGGCCTGAGCCGCTGCCCCGGTGATCTCCGGATGGCGTGCGAGCCCGAGGTAGTCGTTGCTCGCGAGATCGAGGAGCGGCGAGTCCGCGGGGCGCGGGCGCAGAGTGCGGACGAGTCCGGCCCGGCGGCGCGCCTCAGCCTGCTCGTCGATCCAGCCGAACGCCATGTGTCCTCCGGGCCGTGGGTGGCGGGTGTTTTGTAGGCAGCGCACAGACCCTAGCGGCCGGGCCAGTCGGGCAGGATGTGGCAATACCCACACGTCGAACCGTGTCTCTTGTGCAAAGTCTCCTTGGCCGGGAGCGGTCGCATAGGCAAGGATCGGATCTCATGGACCTGCTGAACACGCTGGTGGACAAGGGGCTTCGGCGCGAGCTGCCGACCCGCGACGAGGCGCTGGCCGTACTGGCCACCTCCGACGACGACGTGCTCGACGTGGTGGCCGCGGCCGGCAAGGTACGCCGCCACTGGTTCGGCCGACGGGTGAAACTGAACTATCTCGTCAACCTGAAGTCGGGCCTGTGCCCCGAGGACTGCTCGTACTGTTCGCAGCGGCTCGGCTCCAAGGCCGAGATCCTGAAGTACACCTGGCTCAAGCCGGACGAGGCCTCGCAGGCCGCGGCGGCCGGGCTCGCCGGGGGCGCCAAGCGGGTCTGCCTGGTGGCCAGCGGGCGCGGTCCGACGGACCGTGACGTGGCCCGGGTGTCCGACACCATCAAGGCGATCAAGGACCAGAACGAGAACGTCGAGGTGTGCGCCTGCCTCGGCCTGCTCTCCGACGGCCAGGCCGAGCGGCTGCGCGAGGCGGGCGCGGACGCGTACAACCACAACCTGAACACGTCCGAGGGGACGTACGGGGACATCACGACCACGCACACGTACGCCGACCGGGTGGACACGGTCCAGAAGGCGCACGCGGCGGGTCTGTCCGCCTGCTCGGGCCTGATCGCGGGCATGGGCGAGTCGGACGAGGACCTGGTCGACGTCGTCTACTCGCTCCGCGAGCTCGACCCCGACTCCGTCCCGGTGAACTTCCTGATCCCCTTCGAGGGCACCCCGCTCGCCAAGGAGTGGAACCTCACCCCGCAGCGCTGTCTGCGCATCCTCGCGATGGTCCGTTTCGTCTGCCCGGACGTCGAGGTCCGCATCGCGGGCGGCCGCGAGGTCCATCTGCGCACCATGCAGCCGCTGGCCCTGAACCTGGCCAACTCGATCTTCCTCGGGGACTACCTCACCAGTGAGGGCCAGGCCGGCAAGGCGGACCTCGACATGATCGCGGACGCCGGCTTCGAGGTGGAGGGCGCGGGCGAGGTGACGCTGCCGGAGCACCGGGTTCCGGTGGGTGGGGGCTGCGGCTCGCACGCGGAGTCCGGGTGCGGCTCGCACGAGGGTGCCGGCTGCGGTTCGCACGAGGGTGCGGGATGCGGGTCCCACGCGGGGGGCGGTGTGTGCGGTTCCGCTTCGGTGGCCGCCTCGGCTGCCGCAGTTCCCGTGGCTTCCGCGGAGAAGCCCTCCGAGGCGCGCACCGACCTCGTCGCCGTACGCCGCCGAGGTGCCGGAACGGATCTCGCGCCCAATGCCTGAGCCGTCCGGGCTGTCGGTGCGTGAGCTGCTCGACCTCGACCGTCGGCACGTCTGGCATCCGTACGGCCCCATGCCCGGCCGCCAGGAGCCGCTCGTCGTGGAGTCGGCGAACGGCGTACGTCTGAAGCTGCGCACGGCGGACGGAGCCGGGGACGAAGTCGTGGACGGCATGTCGTCCTGGTGGTCGGCCATCCACGGCTACAACCACCCGGTGCTCAACGACGCGGCGCGCGGCCAGCTGGAGCGCATGAGCCATGTGATGTTCGGCGGGCTCACGCACGAGCCCGCCGTTCAGCTGGCGAAGCGTCTTGTCGACATGTCACCCGCAGGACTGGAGCATGTCTTCCTCGCCGACTCCGGCTCGGTCTCCGTCGAGGTCGCCGTCAAGATGTGCCTCCAGCACTGGCGCTCGCTCGGCCGACCCGGCAAGCAGCGGCTGCTGACCTGGCGCGGCGGCTACCACGGCGACACCTGGCAGCCGATGTCGGTGTGCGACCCCGAGGGCGGGATGCACGAGCTGTGGCAGGGCGTGCTGCAACAACAGGTGTTCGCCGACGCGCCGCCGGTCGCGTACGAGGAGTCGTACGCCGATCAGCTGCGCAAGCTGATCGAGCGGCACGCCGACGAACTGGCCGCGGTGATCGTGGAGCCGGTGGTGCAGGGCGCGGGCGGGATGCGGTTCCACTCCCCCGACTACCTGCGGGTGCTGCGCGAGGCGTGCGACGCGCACGACGTGCTGCTGGTCTTCGACGAGATCGCGACCGGCTTCGGCCGCACGGGAGCGCTGTTCGCGGCGGACCACGCGGGCGTGACGCCGGACGTGATGTGCGTGGGCAAGGCGCTGACCGGCGGCTATATGACGATGGCGGCGACGCTGTGCACCGCGCGCGTGGCCGACGGCATCTCGCGCGGCGAGGTCCCGGTCCTCGCTCACGGCCCGACCTTCATGGGCAACCCGCTCGCCGCCGCGGTGGCCTGCGCCTCGATCGACCTGCTGCTCGGCCAGGACTGGCAGGCCGAGGTCAAGCGCATCGAGGCGGGGCTGCTGGAAGGACTGTCGGAGGCCGCGTCCTTGCCCGGTGTCCGGGACGTACGCGTCCTCGGCGCCATCGGTGTCGTCCAGCTCGACCACGAGGTGGACATGAAGGCGGCGACGGCAGCCGCCGTGCGCGAAGGCGTGTGGCTGCGGCCGTTCCGCGACCTCGTCTACACAATGCCGCCGTACGTCACGGGCGACACGGACGTCGCACGGATCACGCGCGCGGTGTGCGCGGCGGCGCGGGAGGGATGACATGCGGGTACTGGTGATCACGGGGACGGGCACGGAGGTCGGCAAGACGGTCACGACCGCCGCCGTCGCCGCGGCGGCCGTCGCCGCCGGGCGGTCCGTGGCCGTGCTCAAGCCCGCACAGACCGGTGTACGTCCGGACGAGCGCGGCGACGCCGACGAGGTGGCCCGGCTCGCGGGCCCCGTCACCACGCTCGAACTCGCCCGCTATCCCGAGCCGTTGGCCCCCGCGACGGCTGCCCGCCGAGCGGGTATGACGGCCGTGCGCCCGCAGCAGGTGGCGGAGGCCGCGGCCAAGCTCGCCACCGAGCACGACCTGGTACTGGTCGAGGGCGCGGGCGGCCTGCTCGTACGCTTCGACGACGAGGGCGGCACACTGGCGGACGCGGCGCGGCTCCTCGACGCACCCGTCCTGGTGGTCGCGTCGGCGGGCCTGGGCACGCTGAACACCACGGAACTGACGGCTCATGAACTGCGGCTCCGGGGGCTGGACTTCATCGGCGTAGTCATCGGCAGCTGGCCCAACGACGCGGACCTGGCGTCCCGTTGCAACCTCGCGGACCTCCCGGAGGTGTCCGCCGCCCCCCTGCTCGGCGCGGTGCCCTCGGGCGCGGGTGCCTACACCCCGGCCGACTTCCGCGCGGGGTCACCGAATTGGCTCGCCCCCCAACTGGGCGGCACCTGGAACGCGAACACGTTCACTTCGGCACAGGCCGTCTGAGGGAGAGGGGACCTCTCCGCTGGGCTCCCGCCAAGACGCGCCCCATCAGGGGCGCGGGGAACTGCGCGACCAGCCACAGTCGACCGGCAGCCAACGAACCACCCAAGAGCCCTCACCCCTCCCCCAGCAACCTCACCAACTCGATCCGCGACCGAATCCCCAACCGCGCGAAAACCCCCCGCAGATGGTGGTCAATGGTCCGCGGACTCAACGCGAGCCGAGCCGCGATCTCCCGGTTGGTCGCCCCGTCCGCAGCCATCCGCGCCACCATCAACTGCTGCGCGGTCAGCAGCCCCGCCAGATCACCGGCGCCCCCCGCAATGGCAGCCGGCTCCCCCAGCACCCGAAGTTCCCCCCGAGCCTGCGCAGCCCATGCCGGCGCCCCGAAGTACTCGAACGCTTCGAGCGCGCTGTGCAACCGGTCACGCGCCTCCGTACGGCGCCGCAGTCGCCGCAGCGCCCCGCCGAACAGCAGCTCCGTACGGGCGCGTTCGAAGTCGCGGGTTCCGGAGGCGTGCAGGTCGAGGGCCGTGCGGTAGTGCTCCACGGCTTCGTCGCCGCCCGCGAGGAGGGCGTGGCAGCGCGCGCTGAGGGCCAGGTCGTCCGCGCTGCGCACGGTGCGCGCCCAGTGGTCGTAGTCGGCGTGGGCGGCCCGGGCGACCCGGGTGTCGCCGGTGCGGACGGCGGCCTCGACGTAGAGCGGGGTCGCGAGATGCCGGATGGCCCGGTGTCCGTGGCCGGGGCCGAACCCGGCGAGGGCGCGCAGCCGGGCCGCGGAGGCGGCGAAGCGGCCGGCGCCGAGGTCGAGGAGGGCGAGCGCGAACAGGGCCAGCGCGGCGGGGAGGCCGAGCCCGCGCTCCAGGGCGTAGGAGCGGGCGGCCTCGGCACGCTCCCGGCAGACGTCCTCGTCGCCGGTGACGGCGGCGAACATCGCGAGGGCGGCCTGGAGATGACAGGCCCCGTTGTCCTGACCCGTGGCGTACGCCTGGTGCAGTGCCTCCAGGGTGGCGGCCTCGGCGGCCCGTGGGCGCCCGGTCCAGAAGTCGGCGTAGGCACGGAACTCCATGGCCTGCGGCACGGTGGCCGCCTCTCCCCTGGCCTTGGCCGCGGCGGCTGCCCGGACGGCCGCGGTGGCGGCTCCGGTGTGGTCGCCGAGCAGCAGGGCCGCGATCCCGGAGTGGATCAGCAGGGTGGGGTCGCCACCGGGACCGCACCGTCCGGCGGCGGCCTTCAGCACGTCGCGCGCGTCGTCGTAGCGGCCCTCGAAGGCGGCGGCGAGGCCGCCCAGTGTGCCCGGCGGCACGATCCCGAGCCGGTCGGCGACGGCGGCCGCCTCCCGGCAGCGCCGCAAGTCGCCGGTGTAGATGGCGGCTTCGGTGGCCCGGGCGAGGAGGTGGGCGGGGGCGTCGGGGGCATGGGACGCCGCCGCGTCGCCGCCGGCGTACCGCACCGCGGCCGTGAGCAGCGCATCGAACGCGTCGGTCGCGTCGCCCGCGCGCAGAGCGAGCAGGCCGCTCAGTGCCTCGTCCGGGGTGTATACGGCGAGGCGGCGGGCGCGGTCGCCGTCGCCGGACCGCCAGGCGTCGGCGGCGGCGCGGGACAGCAGCCGGCTCCGCTCCTGCGGGTCGGGTGACAGTGTGGCGGCGCGTTCGACGAGGGCGCAGGCCAGGGCGTGTTCACCCGCGCCGCGCGCCGTCTGTGCGGCGGCGCGGAGTTCCGCCGCGAGCCGTCGGCTGGGCCCGAGGGCGGCGGCACCCCGGTGCCAGGACCGCCGGGGTGACTCGCCCTCTCCGCGCAGGACGCGGGCGAGCAGTTGATGGACGGCGCGCCGGTCCGTCGCGGAGGCGGTCTCGTAGGCGGCGATCCGCGTCCAGTGATCGCGGAAGACGAGTCCGCCGGCGGTGGTGTGGGCGAGCCCGGCCACATCGGCGACGTCGAGCGGCCGGGTGTCGAGCCGGGCCGCGGTGACGGCGCGCAGGAAGGCGTGGGTGGGGACCGGGTACTGGTCGGCTGCCGCGAGGAGCAGCAGGAGGCGGGTGCCGTCGGGCAGGGCGCGGACTTCCTGCCGGCTGCTGCGCAGGAGCGCCGGTGGTTGCGCGGGAAGCGGGTCCAGACCGGCGCGTTGACGCTCGGTCAGTACCGAGGCGAGCTCGGCGGCAGCACGGGCGTCTCCGTGGGCGGCGCGCAGGATCCGTACGCGTACGCCCTCCGGAAGTCCTTCGGGACGTTGTTGGACGCCTTCAGGAAGTGGGGTGCCGACACGCTGCCACGCGCGCGGGAGCTGCGGTGGCGAAGCGTGCGGGAGAGGCGGGGGGTTCACCGAAGTCACCACACGTAAGACGTTACTGGCGAGTTAACTGGCAAGTAAAGACCGGCGATTTCACCGATGCGGCGCGCGTAGACCCGCCTGACACTCCAGGCAACCCCACCCGTTCCAGGAGGCACCATGCAACGCCGCATGCGCCGTATGGCCACGTTCTTCTCCGCCGTGGCCGCAGCGCTCCTTCTGTCGCTCTCCCTCTCCGCCTCGCCCGCCCAGGCCGCCACCCACAACCCCGTGGTCTTCGTGCACGGCCTCAGTAGTTCGTCGAGCAGTTGGGACGACTGGATCGCCGACTTCGAGGCCGACGGCTACTCCTCTTCCGAGCTGTTCGCCTGGTCCTACGACTGGTCGCAGTCGAACGTGACCACCGCCCAGCAACTGGCCACCGAGGTCAAGAGCGTGCTCGCGCAGACCGGCGCCTCGAAGGTCGACCTGGTCGTGCACTCCATGGGCGCGCTCAGCGCGCGCTACTACCTCAAGAACCTCGGCGGGACGTCGTACGTCGACGACTTCGTCTCCTCCGCGGGGGTGAACCATGGGACGACCGTCGCCTCGTGGTGCAAGTGGCTGTATACATCCTGTGCCGAGATGTACACCGGCAGCTCGTTCCTGACGTCGCTGAACTCCGGTGACGAGACGCCGGGCAGTGTCTCGTACGCCAGCTACTGGTCGAACTGCGACGACGCGCTCACCCCGGACACCACCGCGATCCTGTCCGGCGCCACCAATGTGGAGGTCGGCTGCATCTCGCACACCGACATGAACAACGATTACGGCGTCTACGAACAGGTGCGCGACTTCATCGCCTGACGCGCGACGCGTGGGGCGGGCGTCCTGGGGGGACAATCACGGTAAGGCCCGTCCTCCCGGGAGGTCCGCCATGCCGCTCATGCCGCTCGGATCAGCCGCCTCCGGCAAGGTGACACGGGACGCCGTGCACCATCCGCTGTTCGCCCGCTACTACGCCCGCATCAGTGTGACCGCCGAGACCCGGTGGGGCGTGGGCGGCGTACGCGAGAGGCTCCTCGCCGGGCTGTCCGGGCGGGTCATCGAGATCGGCGCGGGCAACGGCCTGAACTTTGCACACTATCCGGGCACCGTCTCGGAGGTCGTCGCCATCGAACCCGAGCGGCTGCTGCGGCAGTTGGCGGTGGAGGCCGCCCTCCGCTCCGGCGTCCCCGTCGACGTGGTGCCGGGCGCGGCGGAGGCCCTGCCGGTCAAGAGCGAGGCGTTCGACGCGGCCGTGGTCTCGCTGGTGCTGTGCAGCGTCCGCGATGTGCCGCGCGCCCTCGCCGAACTGCGGCGCGTGCTGCGACCCGGCGGCACCCTGCGGTTCTTCGAGCACGGCAAGGGCGGCGGGCGCGCGATGACCTACACGCAGCGCGGCCTGGACCGCACGGTGTGGCCGCGGCTGAACGGCGGCTGCCATCTGTCCCGCGACCCGGTCGCCGCGCTGCGCGACGCCGGGTTCGAACTCGGCCCGTACCGGCGGATGCTGATGCCGGAGAAGGGGCCCCGGCTGCCCACCTCGTACTGCGTACTGGGCACCGCGCGCCGCCCCGAGGCCGACGCGTAGTCACAGACTCCATTGCCGCAGGACGTGTGCGATGTCCTGCACCGTTGCCTCGCCGCCCTTCACCAGGCGGGCGAGTTCGCGCACCTGCTCGGGGGAGGTGACGACCTTGAGGCCGCTGGCGACGAGATAGGCGTACGCGACGGCCGAGGCGAACATCGCGTTGGAGCGTTCGAGCGCCGGTACGTGCAGCAGGAGCTGGAGCAGCGCGGCGGCGCGGGCGTGCGGGCTGTCGTAGACGGGAATGCCGAATATCTCCGCCTCGTGCCGGCTGACGGCGGCGACGAGGGCTCCCCAGTCGGTGACCTGGGGGTCTCCGGGTGTGTTCCGTTCGGCGATCATGAGAAGCCAGGCAAGGTCGACTCTGAGACTGCTCAAGGGATCAACGACGACCTTCGCGCGTGCCTTCTCGGTCCGCGCCGAATTCCTCGGCGAAGACGTTCTCGTACTGCTTCATGAAATCGGCGGCGGCCTCCACGAAGGTGTGGCCCACCTCCCCGGTGTCCTGTCTGACCAGCTCTTCGATGTAGCGGTTCACACTCATCCCGCGCTCCAGGGCTCGCTCGCGGGCGGCGCGGGCCGTGCCCTCGTCCACCCGTACGTTCAGCTGAGTCTTCGCCATGCTTTCAAGCTAGCGCCGGATTGCTAGCACCGACAAGAGGACCCCGGTGGATGCGAGGGTGGAGAGCGCCGGTGGAGAGTGCCCCCTACACGGGTATCGGGGGCACGACCTGGGGCGGAGACCGCCCGACACCTCGGGGGGATACCAAGTGTGCCCCCGATCACATTAGGCTCGGCCGCGACGAGGGAGTCGGGACGTCCATCACCAGGGAGGCGGCCTTGTCCACACCTGCTGCGGAGCACGCCGTCGGCCGCGCGGAGGCGGACGGAATCGCCGCCCGCGCACGCGGCCTGACGAAGGCGTACGGCTCGGGCGAGACGGCGGTGCTCGCCCTCGACTCGGTCGATGTGGACATCGCGCGTGGCCGCTTCACCGCGGTCATGGGCCCGTCGGGCTCGGGAAAGTCCACCCTCATGCACTGTCTGGCGGGGCTCGACACCGTCTCGGCCGGACAGGTGTGGCTGGGCGACACCGAGATCACCGGACTGAAGGACCGCGAGCTGACCCGGCTGCGGCGGGACCGGATCGGCTTCATGTTCCAGTCGTTCAACCTGATCCCGACGCTGAACGCGGCCGAGAACATCACGCTGCCCATGGACATCGCGGGCCAGAAACCCGACCAGAAGTGGCTGGACCAGGTCATCGACACGCTCGGTCTGCGCGACCGGCTGAGGCACCGGCCCTCGCAGCTGTCCGGCGGCCAGCAGCAGCGCGTCGCCTGCGCCCGGGCGCTCGCCTCGCGCCCCGAGCTGATCTTCGCCGACGAGCCGACCGGCAACCTCGACTCCCGCGCGGGGCTCGAAGTCCTCGGCTTCCTGCGCGAGGCGGTCGACGAACTGGGCCAGACCGTCGTCATGGTCACCCACGATCCCGGCGCGGCCGCCCACTCCGACCTGGTGCTCTTCCTCGGGGACGGGCGGATCGTGGACGAGATGGAGCGGCCCACGGCGGAGGCGGTGCTGGAGAGATTGAAGCGGTTCGACACGATCCGGGTGACCTTCGACGGCGTGGGCAGCCAGAGTGAGGCGACTTCCGACAGCGCGTCCGGTGCCGTATCGCCTGACGGCGGCTCCGGCGACGTAACCCTCGACAAGGACTGATGCGGACGTGCTCAAGGCGACTCTGCGGAGCTTTCTCGCGCACAAGGGGCGGCTCCTGCTCTCGGCGCTGGCCGTCGTGCTGTCGGTGGCGTTCGTCGCGGGCAGTCTCATCTTCTCTGACACGGTGACGCGCACCTTCGACCGGCTGTTCGCCTCCACCGCGGCCGATGTGACCGTGGAGCCGAAGAACGACCTCACCTCGCAGATCCCGACCGGCGCCACCCAGACCGTGCCCGCCGCGCTCGCGGACCGGCTGACGAAGGTCGACGGCGTCGCCGCCACCCATGTGGACGTCGATGTCGAGAACGCCACGGTCGTGGACAGCAAGCACAAATCGGTCGGACCGACGACGGGCGCGCCGACCATCGTCACCAACTGGGAGGTCACCAAACGCAGTCCGGTCAAACTGACCTCCGGGCACGAGCCGAGGGGAGACGGCGAGGCACTCCTGGACGCGGACACCGCCAAGAAGAAGCACGTCCGTATCGGTGACACCCTGACGGTGCAGGCGCAGCCCGGCCAGTTCAAGGCGCGGATCGTCGGCATCGCCACCTTCACCACCACCAACCCCGGCGCCGCGCTGATCTTCCTCGACACCCCGACCGCACAGACCAGACTGCTGGGCAGCCCGGACGCCGCCACGAGCATCTCCGTGGACGCGGCGCCGGGTGTCAGCGATGCCCAGCTCAAGCAGCGCATCGCCGCCGAACTCGACACGAAGACCTACGACTTGAAGACGGCCTCCGAGCAGGCCAAGTCCGCCGCCGCCCAGCTCGGCGGATTCCTCGACGTGATCAAGTACGTGATGCTCGGCTTCGCCGGGATCGCCGTGCTCGTGGGTGTCTTCCTCATCGTCAACACCTTCTCGATGCTCATCGCCCAACGCACCCGGGAGCTGGGCCTGTTGCGGGCGCTCGGCGCCGACCGGCGCCAGGTGCGCCGGTCCGTGCTCACCGAGGCGCTGCTGCTCGGCCTGGTCGGTTCCACGCTGGGACTCGCCGCGGGGATCGGGCTCGCGGTGGGGCTGATCAAGCTCATGACCGCGTTCGGCATGAACCTCAAGTCCACCGAGATGGTGATCGGTTGGGCGACACCCGTGTCGGCGTACGTCGTCGGGGTCGGCGTCACCTTCGTGGCGGCGTACCTCCCGGCCAGGCGCGCGGCGGGCGTCTCCCCCATGGCGGCCCTCGCGGACGCGGAAGTCGCCGGTGTGGGACGGCCGTTGCGGGTGCGCGCCGTGGTGGGCTCGGTCGTCGGAGCGGCCGGTGTCGCCGCGCTCGCGGGGTGCGTCGCCTCGTCGAAGACGTCGACGGCCGCCTCCCTGCTGGGACTTGGGGTCGTTCTGACGCTCATCGCGACAGTGATCGCGGGGCCGCTCCTGGTCAGGCCGGTGATCCGGGTCCTGGGCGGGGCCTTCCCCGCGCTCTTCGGCTCGGTCGGCCGGATGAGCCAGCGCAACGCGCTGCGCAATCCACGGCGCACGGGCGCCACCGCGGCCGCCCTGATGGTGGGACTCGCCCTGGTCGGCGGGATGTCCGTGGCCAGCGCGTCCATGAGCAAGTCCTTCGACCAGCAGATCGACAAGACGCTGGGCGCCGACTTCGTGATCCAGAACAGCAACTTCGTGCCGTTCACGCAGGAGCTCACCGACAAGGTGCGCGGCACGGAGGGCGCCGGGCTCGTGGTCCGCCAGCGGTTCACGCCGGTCGCCGTGCGGCTGCCGGACGGCAAGAGGATCGAGACGACCGCCGCCGCCTACGATCCACGGCTCGACGAGGTCGCCCGCATCACGTATGCCCAGGGGGACACGGCGGCGGCGCTCGCCGACGGGCACATCGCCATGGACGTGAAGTTCGCGCGGAAGCACGGCGTGCGCGTCGGCAGCACGATCCCGGTCGAGTTCCCCGCCGGACGGAAGACCGAGCTGACCGTGGGGGCGCTCAGCGATCAGGACGCCGCCGAGGGCTTCGGCATGCAGGGCGGCCTGTACGTCGGCTTCGGCACGATCGAGAAGTACCTGCCCGGCGGACAGGACTCCGCGCTGTACGTGAACGCCGCCTCGGGCACCAGCGCCGATCAGTTGCGCGCGCATCTGAAGAAGACGCTGGCCCCGTATCCGCAGGTGCGGGCCCTCGACCAGGCCGACTACAAGAAGCTGATCCACGATCAGATCGCCGTGCTGCTCTACCTCGTGTACGCACTGCTCGGGCTCGCGATCGTCATCGCGGTGCTCGGCGTCGTGAACACCCTGGCCCTGTCGGTCGTCGAGCGCACCCGGGAGATCGGGCTGCTGCGCGCCATCGGGCTCGCCCGGCGGCAGCTGCGCCGGATGATCCGTCTGGAGTCGGTGGTGATCGCCGTGTTCGGCGCGGTCCTCGGCCTGGCGCTGGGGCTGGTCTGGGGCGTGTGTGTGCAGCAAGTGCTGGCGCTGCAAGGCATGAAGGCGTTCGCCGTCCCCTGGACGACGCTCATCGCGGTCGTGGTCGGTTCGGCGGTCGTGGGCATCGTGGCGGCGTTGCTGCCGGCGTTGCGTGCATCCCGCATGAATGTGCTGGCGGCGATCGCGCACGAGTGATGTACTCGCGCCAGGTCCGTTGACGCACTCGCGTCCTGTCCGCCCCTCGCGCGCAAGTCGCTTGTGAATGAGGAGAGTTCATGCCGCAGCCCTTACGTCCCTTCCGTTTCGGCGTCAACATGCTCGCCCCCGCGCCCGCCGACGAGTGGCGTGCGAAGTGCCGCCGGGCCGAGGAGCTCGGCTACGACGTGATCACGGTGGCCGACCATCTCGGCATGCCCGCCCCGTTCCCCGCCCTGGTCGCCGCCGCCGAGGCGACCGAGCGGCCCCGCCTCGGCACGTTCGTGCTCAACGCGGGCTTCTGGAACCCCGCACTGCTGGCCCGCGAGGTGGCCACCACGGACGCGCTGACGGGCGGCCGCCTCGAACTCGGCCTGGGGACCGGCTACGTACAGGCGGAGCACGAGACGGCGGGTCTGCCCTGGGGTTCGCCGCGTGAGCGGGTCGACCATCTCCGGCATACGGTCGAGGAGTTGGACCGGCTCCTCGGCTCGGAAGAACAGCAACCGCAGGCCGTGCAGAAGCCTCGCGTTCCGCTGCTGATCGGCGCCAAGGGCGACCGGATGCTGCGGCTCACCGCCGAGCACGCGGACATCGCCGCGTTCACCGGCGCGCGCACCAATCCGAGCGGCGGGCTGGAGCCGCTCACGGCCGAGGAGCTCGACGAACGCGTCGCCACGTACCGGCGGTTCGCCGCGGGACGCACCGAGCCCGCCGAGATCAACCTGCTGATCCAGATCGTGATCGTCACCGACGACCGCGGCGCGGCCATTCAGGAGTGGCTGCCCCGCATCCCCCAGCTGACCGAACAACAGGTCCTGGATCTGCCGATCGTCCTGGTGGGGACCCTGGAACAGATCGTCGAGCGGGTGCGAGCGCAGCGGGAACGGTACGGCATCTCGTATCTGACCGTCCTGGAACCGAACATGGAAGCGTTCGCTCCCGTCGTCGAGGCACTGAGCGGCGAGTGACCGTCGGCCGCCCGCGGCGATGGTGTCCGGATCGTGGAATTCCGTGTCGCCAACCGGATCGAGTGATGGGATCGGCACATGAATGACCTGGGCATACGGGCCGCGACGCCCGACGACCTCGACACCGTGCTGGCTTTCTGGAAGGTGGCCGCCGAGGGCACGAGCATCAGTGACGACCGGAACGGCGTGGAGCGGCTCGTCGCCCGCGATCCCGAGGCGCTGATCCTCGCCGAGCACGACGGAGAGCTGGTGGGCACGGTGATCGCCGGCTTCGACGGCTGGCGGTGCCATCTCTACCGGCTCGCGGTGCACCCCGGACGGCGGCGCCTCGGCATCGGCTCGGCGCTCCTCGCCGCCGCCGAGGATCGTTTCGTACGGCTGGGAGGGCGTCGCGGGGACGCGATGGTGCTCCAGCGGAACGAGACCGCGCAGCACGCGTGGCGGGCCGCCGGGTACGCGCCCGAGGAGCACTGGCGCCGCTGGGTGAAGCCGCTCACCGACTAGGCCCACCACCCCACGAGAACCCTTTGCCGATCCTTTACTATTGGTGGATCATTCGTTCCTCCAATGAAAGGTGTGAGCGTCCGCCCATGGGCGAGCCCCCCAGTACCCGACATCGCGCGATCCCCCCGCCCCTGGCCGATCATGGGACGGAGGTGACCCGATGACCGAAGTGCTCCTCCTCCTGGTGGCGGTTCTGCTCTCACTGGCCTGCGGCGGCTTCGTCGCGGCGGAGTTCTCGCTGACCACGGTCGAGCGCAGCGAGCTGGAGCGTGCCGTGGAACGCGGTGAGCGCGGTGCGGCGGGCGCCCTCAAGGCCGTACGGAATCTGACCTTCCAGCTCTCCGGCGCCCAGCTCGGCATCACCGTCACCAACCTGGTCGTCGGCATGCTCTCCGAGGCGTCCATCGCCAAGCTGATCGCCGGCCCGCTGGAGTCGATCGGCGTCTCGCCCTCGGCATCGCGGTCGGTGGCGCTGGTCATCGGTACGGGCCTGTCGACGGTGTTCCTGATGGTGGTCGGCGAGCTCGTGCCCAAGAACTGGGCGATCTCCTCACCGCTCGCCGTGGCCAAACACGTGGCCACGCCGCAGCGCTGGTTCAGCGCCGCGTTCCGCCCGTTCATCACGCATCTCAACAACACGGCGAACCATGTCGTACGACGCTTCGGCCTGGAACCCGCCGAGGAGCTGGCCTCCGCGCGCGGACCCCAGGAACTGGTGGCCCTGGCCCGGCACTCCGCCAAGGAGGGCGCCCTGGAGGCGGACACCGCCGAGCTGTTCGTACGCACACTGAACCTCGCCGACCTGAGCGCCGAGAACGTGATGACCCCGCGCGTGCAGGTCATGGCGCTGGACGTCCAGGCGACCTGCGAGGACGTGGCGAACGCGACGCGGGCGACAGGGCTGTCCCGTTTCCCCGTCTACCGCGGCAATCTCGACTCGGTCGTCGGCGTCGCCCACGTCAAGGACGTGCTGACCGTGCCCGCCGAGCGCCGGGCCCAGACACCCGTCGCCCAGATCCTGCGCGAGCCGCTGCTCGTCCCGGAGTCCCTGACCGTCGACCGGCTGCTCGACCGGCTGGCCGGCAAGCGCACCATGGCCGTGGTCATCGACGAGTACGGCGGTACGGCCGGCGTCGCCACCCTGGAGGACATCGTCGAGGAGGTCGTCGGCGAGGTGCGGGACGAGCACGACCCGCACGAGACGCCCGATCTGGCCCCGGTCGGCACGGACGACGAGGGCCGCGCGCTGTACTCGGCCGACGGGTCGGCCCGCACCGACCAGCTCGCACGCGTCGGGCTGCGGGTGCCCGACGGACCGTACGAGACGCTGGCCGGTCTCATGGCGACCGAGCTCGGCCGCATTCCCGCCGTCGGGGACACCGTCGAGGCCGCCGGATGGCGGCTCGACGTGGTGGACGCCTCGGGGCGGCGGGCCGCGCGGGTGCTGCTGCACGCACCGCGTGAGGACGAGCAGCCGCGCGACGAGGGGAAGAGTGCGCGATGACCGCCGTACAACTGCTGATCGGCCTCGCGACCCTGGTCGTGAACGCCTTCTTCGTGGGCGCCGAGTTCGCGCTGATCTCGGTGCGCCGCAGCCAGATTGAGCCGCACGCCGAGCAGGGCGACCGGCGGGCGCGCAGCGTGCTGTGGGGTCTGGAGCATGTGTCCGCGCTGCTGGCGGCCGCGCAGCTGGGCATCACCCTGTGCACCCTGGTCCTCGGCATCGTGGCCGAGCCCGCGATCGCGCACCTTCTGGAGCCGGTGTTCCACGCGGTGGGCATCTCGCAGAGCGCGGGCCACGCGGTCTCGTTCGTCATCGCGCTCGCCCTGGCGACGTATCTGCACATGCTGCTCGGCGAGATGGTGCCGAAGAACATCGCCCTCGCGGAGCCGGTGCGTACCGCGCTGACGCTCGGCCCGCCGCTGGTCGCACTCTCGCGCGCGCTGCGTCCGGTCATCTTCACGATCAACGCCTTCGCGAACGGGCTGCTCAAGCTGCTCAAGGTCGATGTGAAGGACGAGGTCGCGGCGACCTTCACGGACGACGAACTGGCCCGGCTGGTGAAGGACTCCGGCGCCGCCGGGCTCATCGACGTCCGCGCCCAGGAGCGGCTGCACGACGCGTTGGAGCTGGGGCGCCGGCCCGTGCAGGACGTCGTCCTCCCGCTGGAAAGCGTCGTCTACGCGAGCGTGGGCGTCACTCCTGACGAGCTGGAGCGGCTGTCCGCCGAGGCCGGCTTCTCGCGCTTCCCCGTCGTCGACGACGGCCGCCGGATCGTCGGCTATCTGCATGTCAAGGACGCGCTCGACGCCGCGCCGCGCGACGTGCCGTTCCGGGTGGAGGACATGCGGCCCATCGCCCGCGTCCGGGAGAGCACTCCGCTGGACGACGTGCTGACGGCGATGCGGCGCAGTCGTACGCATCTGGCGGCCGTCATGGGCAGCGACGGGCGGCTGGCGGGGCTTGTGACGATGGAGGACGTGCTGAGGGAGCTGTTCGGGCAGCCGGTGTGAGGAACCTGGGGTTGGCGGTCGGCCTGAGTCGGCCGGCCGCCGACCGGAGAGTTGATGGCCGCTGACCGCCGGCCGGAGACTTGATGGCCGCTGACCGCAGTTGGTGGCCCGACCGACCGATGGGTATGCGTGCGGGTTACCATCTTTTCCGCCATGCAGACGAATGCCACTTACACCAGTCTTGTCGCGGTCGGCGACTCCTTCACCGAGGGCATGTCGGACCTGTTGCCCGACGGCTCGTACCGCGGCTGGGCCGATCTCCTCGCGGGCCGGATGGCCGCGCGGACACCCGGATTCCGGTACGCCAACCTCGCGGTGCGCGGCAAGCTCATCAGGCAGATCGTCGACGAGCAGGTGGACGTGGCGGCCTCGATGCGGCCCGACGTGATCACGCTGGTCGGCGGGCTCAACGACACGCTGCGGCCCAAGGTCGACATGGGACGCGTCCGCGGTCTCCTGGAGGAGGCCGTGGAGCGCCTGGCCCCCGCCTGCGAGCAGCTCGTCCTGATGCGCAGCCCGGGCCGCAACGGCCCGGTGCTCGAACGCTTCAGGCCCCGCATGGAGGAGCTCTTCACCGTCGTCGACGCCCTCGCGGAGCGGCACGGCGCGCTCGTGGTCGACCTGTACGGGGCGCCCTCGCTCGCCGACCCCCGTCTCTGGGACGTGGACCGGCTGCACCTGACGCCGGAGGGGCACCGTCGCGTCGCCGAGGCGGTGTGGCAGACGCTCGGCTACGAACCGCAGGACGCTCAGTGGCGTACGCCGATGGCGGCCACCGCGCCGCCCGGCTGGGTCGCCCGCCGGACCGCCGACGCCCGGTTCGCCAAGCAGCACCTGCTGCCGTGGATCGGACGGCGGCTGACGGGCCGCTCGTCGGGTGACGGGCTCCCGGCCAAGCGGCCGGAACTGCTGCCGTACGAGGGGCCTGTGGGGTAGGCACAACGGCTGGGAGGGCTGGTGGGGTAGACAGGAGACGTCGGGCTGAAGGGAGCCACATGCCCACCACCGTGATCAATCTCAAGGGCCGCATCCACGACTTCGGCCCCCGGCTGGAGAACGCGCCCGCGGACCTCGTCTACATCGGCCGCCGCTGGACCATGGGTCACTGGGATCTCCCGCAGCACGCGCTCTACAACCCGTTCGCGTACGACACCCCCACCAAGAAGCGCGACGGCACCCGCGCCGAGATCATGGCCAAGTACCGGGCGTATCTCCTCGAACGCCCCGAGCTGCTCGCCCAGGTGCCCGCCCTGCGCGGCAGGACGCTGGCGTGCTGGTGCGCGCCCGAGCTGTGTCACGGCGACATCCTGGCGGAGCTGGCCGACGCCTCGTAGGTCACCCCCGCAGGTCACCCCCGTGGGTGTCCCCGGTGGCGGGGGCACGCCCGTGCCTGCTTGCTGGACCGAGAGGGGAATCGGGACAGAGAGCGGGCATCGATGGAGCCGAGGGAAGAGCGGCTGCGGACGCCGCGGGCCGCCGGTATGGCGGGGGCGGTGTTCGCCGTGCTGCTGGCGCTGGCCATCGTGCTGATCCGGATCGCCATCCCCTCGGGGAACGCCGCCGACGCGGCGGTCGATCCGGACAATCGGTGGGCGGTGAGCACGGCACTGGAGATCCTGCCGTTCGCGGGGATCTTCTTCCTGTGGTTCATGGGCGCACTGCGCGCACACGTCGGCGATGCCGAGGACAGATTCATCGCCACCGTGTTCCTGGGCAGCGGACTGGTCTTCGTCGCCACCATGTTCGGGGCGGGCGCCGCGGCCGGCACCGTACTCAGCGAGACTCAGCCCTCGGGCTTCGGCCGCCACTTCGCGTACACCCTGATGACGACGTACGGGCTCCGGATGGCGGCCGTGTTCATCCTCACGACCTCGACCATCGGTCACCGCCTCGGCGTCTTCCCCCGTCCGCTCGCCGCCTTCGGGTACCTCGCGGCCCTTGTCCTGCTCGTCCTGGCGTCCAGCCTGCCCTGGTCCGAGCTGGTGTTCCCGGCCTGGGCGCTGGTCGTCAGCATCCACATCCTCCGCGTCGGTCTTCGCGAGCCACCCCCTTCCGGGGGCACGGAGTGAGTTCGCCGTCCCGTCGGGCGGCTCGGCGCGCATCTCCACGCCCTCACGCGCATCCTGGAAAGGAGGGGGCGCGAAGGGGACACGGAAAGGCTGATCCTCGGTGAGGCTTGTCGTCGATCTCAACCGCTGCCAGGGATACGCGCAGTGCGCGTTCCTCGCTCCCGATATTTTCGTCATGCACGGAGACGAATCCCTGCTCTACAACCCGCAGGCCGCGCAGGAGCGGCGCGACGAAGTGGCGCGAGCCGTCGCCGCATGTCCCGTCCAGGCCATCCTCCTGGAGGCGGACGCCGCGGAAGAGGCCCCCGGACCCGACCGGGAGGCGACCAGTGACCGTTGACGGATCTCTGGACCGGCTCAAGCGCGAAGGGCACATCGTCGTCGTCGGCGCCTCGCTGGCGGGTCTCCGCGCCGCGGAGACCTTGCGCGACGAGGGGTTCGCCGGCTCGCTCACGATGATCGGGGACGAGCCGTACGAGCCGTACGACCGGCCGCCGCTGTCCAAGCAGGTCCTGCTGGGCATGGCGACGGCGGACCGCACCGATCTCCCCCGGCGCCGGACGCTCGACGCGCAGTGGCGCCTCGGGGTCCCGGCCACAGGGCTCGACATGGCGGCCAGGCGGGTACGGCTGGCCGACGGCGACGAGGTGGAATACGACAGGCTGCTCATCGCCACCGGGGTACGGGCCCGACCCTGGCCGAAGGAGGACGAGGCGGAGCTCGACGGGGTGTTCGTCCTGCGGACCCGCGACGACGCCGACGCGCTGGAGCGCTCGCTCGCGCAGGCCCCCCGCCGCGTGCTCGTCATCGGCGCCGGGTTCACCGGCTCGGAGATCGCCTCCGCCTGCCGGGAACGCGGGATCGCGGTCACCGTGGCCGAACGGGCTGACGCGCCCCTGGTCGGAGCGCTCGGCGGAGTCATCGGCGAGGTCGCGGCCGCGATGCACCGCGAGCACGGCGTCGACCTGCGCTGCGGTGTCATGGTGACCAGCCTGGAGGGCGACTCCTCGGGACGTGTCCGCGCCGCCCATCTCTCCGACGGGAACACCGTCGAGACCGACGTGGTGATCGTGTCCCTCGGCGCCATGCGCAACACCGAATGGCTCGCCGGATCGGGACTCGGAGCGGGCCCCCGGGGCATCGCCTGTGACGCCGGCTGCCGGGCCTTCGACATCCGGGGCATCGTGACCGACGACATCTATGTCGCCGGCGATGTCGCCCGATCGCCGCATCCGCTGTTCGGCTACCAGTTCCTGTCCCTGGAGCACTGGGGCAACGCCGTCTCCCAGGCCGAGACCGCGGCGCACAACATGCTGAGCGAGAGCACGGACCGCCGCCCCCACATCTGGGTGCCCGCCTTCTGGTCCTCCCAGTTCGGCGTGAACATCAAGTCCGTCGGGGTGCCGACGATGGGGACGGAGATCCTCATCGCACAGGGCTCCCTCAGCGAGCGCCGATTCACCGGCGTCTACGGATATCAGGACCGCGTGATCGGCGCCGTCACCTTCGACCAGTCGAAGTGGCTGCAGTTCTACCAGCAGCTCATCGAGACCACGGCGCCGTTCCCGCCGACCTTCCCCACCGTGGACCGCCGCCCCGAGGGGCAGCAGCCGGTGGACGCGGACTTCCCCGACCCGTCAGTGCCCACGCACGGCCCGACCGTCACCGTCAGCGGATATGCGCCGGACGACCGACGGCTGACGTTCACCCCCGCCAGGCACTGATCCGACGCTCACGAGGACGCACTCATGACGCAAGCCATCCTGCGGCAGATCACCGACTACGCCCACCGTGCCGATCCGTATCCGCTGTACGAGGAGCTCCGTAAGACGCCGGTGTACCACGACGCGGACGGGCCGTACGTCGTCAGCGGGTACTACGACATCCAGAGCCTTCTCCACGATCCGCGGATCAGCTCCGACGCCCGCAATCTGAAGGCGGCGGCGGGCGATCCGCTGGCCGCCGACACGCAGGAGGAGTCGGCCCTGCCGCCGAGCTTCCTACGGCTCGACCCCCCGGAGCACGACCGGCTGCGGCGCATGACCAACCGATCCTTCGGGCCCCCGCACTCCCCGCGGCGTGTCTACGACATGCACGGCGACCTGCGGGACATCGTCACCGGGCTCATCGACGGGATCGACACCCCGGACCGGATCGATCTGGTCGACCAGTTCTCGTACCCCTTCCCCGTGTCGGTGATCTGCCGGCTGCTGGGGGTGCCGCGCGAGGACGAATCACGCTTCCACAGCTGGGCGGACACCATCGCCGCCAGCCTTGACCCCGACCCTGACGCCGATCCCGAGGAGCACGCCAAGATCTCGCACAGCGCCCGCACGGAGCTGGGCATGTACCTGGCAGGACTCATCGAGGAGCGCCGCAAGAAGCCCGGCGACGACATGCTGTCGGAGCTGGCCACCGCGCAGGGGCCGGACGGTGCGATGACGACGATGGAGGTGCTGAGCACCGCGGCACTCCTGCTGATCGCAGGCCATGAGACGACGGTCAACCTCATCACCAACGGCATGCTGACCCTGCTGCGCAACCCCGACGTCCTCGGACGGCTGCGCGAGGACCCGAAGCTGGCCGTCCCGATCGTCGAGGAGTTGCTGCGTTTCGAACCGCCGGTGCAGCTGGTGCCGCAGCGCACCACGCTCGCCGACATCGAGGTCCGCGGCGTCACCATCCCCAAGGGCGCGTCGCTGTGGCTGGTGCTGGCGGCGGGGAACCGCGACCCCGAACGCTTCAAGGACCCGGAGCGGTTCGACCCGGACCGCGAGAACATCGAGCACCTGGGCTTCGGCAGCGGCATCCACGGCTGCTTCGGCGCCCCGCTGGCCCGGCTGGAAGCCCAGCTCGCGCTGAGCGAGCTGGCCCGCAGGCTGGAGAACCCCCGGCTGCTGGAGGACCCGCCGCCCTACCGCCAGAACGCGGTCCTGCGCGGCCCACGCCATCTGCCGATCACCTGCGACGGCATCCGCCCTTAGAGCCGACGGCATCCGCCTGAGAGCCTCCGACCAGAGTCTCTGACTGGAGCCACCACCGCTGACCTGGGCTCCGGACCGCGCGGGCGTTCCGGAGCCCTTCCGCACGACGGGTAAACTCCGTCCACGTGACTGCCGCGCCTGCAAAGCCCCGTATCCCCAACGTCCTCGCCGGACGCTACGCCTCCGCCGAGCTCGCCACGCTCTGGTCCCCCGAGCAGAAGGTGAAGCTGGAGCGTCAGCTCTGGCTCGCCGTGCTGCGAGCCCAGAAGGACCTCGGGATCGAGGTGCCGGACGCCGCCATCGCCGACTACGAGCGCGTCCTCGACCAGGTCGACCTGGCCTCGATCGCCGAGCGCGAGAAGGTCACGCGGCACGATGTGAAGGCGCGGATCGAGGAGTTCAACGACCTCGCCGGGCACGAGCAGGTGCACAAGGGCATGACGTCCCGGGACCTCACCGAGAACGTCGAGCAGCTGCAGATCCGGCTCTCGCTGGAGCTGATGCGCGACCGCACGGTCGCCGTCCTGGCGCGTCTCGGCAAGCTCGCGGGTGAGTACGCCGAGCTGGTCATGGCCGGTCGCTCGCACAATGTGGCCGCCCAGGCCACCACCCTCGGCAAGCGCTTCGCGACCGCCGCCGACGAGCTGCTCGTCGCGTACGGCCGGGTCGAGGAACTGCTCGGCCGCTACCCTCTGCGCGGTATCAAGGGCCCCGTCGGCACGGCGCAGGACATGCTGGACCTGCTGGGCGGTGACGCGGCGAAGCTCGCCGAGCTGGAGCAGCGCATCGCCGGGCACCTCGGCTTCTCGCAGGCCTTCACCTCGGTCGGCCAGGTCTACCCGCGCTCGCTGGACTACGAGGTCGTCACCGCGCTGGTGCAGCTGGCGGCCGCGCCGTCCTCGACGGCCAAGACGATCCGGCTGATGGCCGGGCACGAGCTGGTCACCGAGGGCTTCAAGCCCGGTCAGGTCGGCTCCTCCGCGATGCCGCACAAGATGAACACCCGCTCCTGCGAACGCGTCAACGGCCTGATGGTCATCCTGCGCGGCTACGCCTCGATGACCGGCGAGCTGGCGGGCGACCAGTGGAACGAGGGCGATGTGTCGTGCTCGGTCGTCCGCCGCGTCGCGCTGCCGGACGCGTTCTTCGCGCTGGACGGTCTGCTGGAGACCTTCCTGACCGTCCTCGACGAGTTCGGCGCCTTCCCGGCCGTCGTCGCGCGCGAGCTGGACCGCTACCTGCCGTTCCTCGCGACGACCAAGGTCCTGATGGGCGCGGTGCGCGCGGGCGTCGGCCGCGAGGTCGCGCACGAGGCCATCAAGGAGAACGCGGTCGCCTCCGCGCTCGCCATGCGTGAGCAGGGCGCCGAGCGCAACGAACTGCTCGACAAGCTCGCCGCGGACGAGCGCATCCCGCTGGACCGCGCCCAGCTCGACGAGCTGATGGCCGACAAGCTCTCCTTCACCGGTGCCGCGGCCGACCAGGTCGCCGTCGTCGTCGGCCGCATCGAGGAGATCGCCAAGCAGCACCCGGAGGCCGCCGGCTACACGCCGGGGGCGATCCTCTGACGCGGCTCACTCCCGCGGACCTGGAGGCCGCCCGCGACCGGCTCGTGCCGGATGTCGTCGCGGACGGCCTCCATGTTCTGTTCTGCGGCATCAACCCGGGTCTGATGACGGCCGCGACCGGGCATCACTTCGCCCGGCCCGGCAACCGCTTCTGGCCGGTGCTGCACCTGTCCGGGTTCACACCCCGGCTGATGAAGCCTTCGGAGCAGGGCGAGTTGCTCTCGTACGGGCTCGGCATCACGAACGTGGTGGCGCGCGCGACCGCTCGGGCCGACGAGCTCAGCGCCGAGGAGTACGTCGAGGGCGGGCGGCTGCTGAGCGCCAAGGTGGAGCGGCTGCGGCCGCGCTGGCTGGCGGTGGTGGGCGTGACCGCGTACCGGGCGGCCTTCGGCGACCGCAAGGCCCAAATCGGCCCGCAGGAGCGGACGATCGGGGCGAGCCGGGTATGGGCGCTGCCCAATCCCAGTGGGCTCAACGCGCATTGGACGGCGGCGACGATGGCCGAGGAGTTCGGGCGGCTCCGGGAGGCGGCGCAGGCTCAGTAGGTCAGGGCGGGTCGATCTCCGTGACCACGGCCAGCAGCTGGAACGGCAGTTCCTTGTCCCACTGCGAGACGCCGAGGGCAACCCATCGGTCGTGCCCGTCCGCCCTCCAGAGGTGCACGTCCGGTACATGCGAACTCAGGGTGCCCCACGGCTCGGGTATGTCCTCGCCGTCCGCCGACCGCTCGAACGTGCTCGCCAGACTGAAGATCTGGGGGCGTCCCCAGTGGTTGCTGAGCAGCTCCGAGAGTCCGTCCCGATCAGCCTCGTACTGTTCCTCCGTCTCCTCCCGTGCCGTGCCGTCGTCCTCCCAGAATTCCTCGCTCGTCGCTAACTCGGCAATGTGATAGCCGGGTCCCGCGTCGCCGACGCCCGATCGGCCGTGCTCCAGGGGGAAGTCCTCGGAGCACAGCCGCAGGACGGTGGCGAGTTGTCGCGCGCTGGTCATGAGATCCAGTAAAGCGGCTGCCACTGACAATTGGCGCGCCGTCAGTGCCGTCAGTACGGTCCTGTGCCGTCGGTGCCGTTCCGTGCCGCTCTATGCCGTTGCATGCCGCTCTGCGCCGTCAGGCGTCGCGGCGGCGCAGGCTCCACGCGCCGGCCGTCAGGGCCGCCGCCGCCCAGGCCGCGGTCACGGCGAGCCCCGTCCACGGTCCCAGGGAGCCGTCCCATGTCTCGTGCAGCACCACTTGCCCCGCCTTGTCCGGCAGGAAGTCGGCCACGGTGCCCGACGCGTTCCCGACGACGAAGGAGACGATCAGGAGAAACGGGATCAGGATGCTCAGCGTAGCGACCCCGCTGCGCAGGACAGTCGCGAGTCCTGCCGCGAGCAGGGCCATGAGCGTCAGATAGATCCCGCAGCCGATCACTGCGCCCAGCTCGTCGCCCCAGGTGAGCCCGCTCGCCCGGTCCCCGAGGACGGCCTCGCCGACGACCAGGCTCACGCCTCCGGTGAACAGCCCGACGGCGAAGGCCGGTACGCCGATCGCCACCGCCTTGGCCGCGAACCACCGCATCCGGTCGGGTACCGCGGTGAGTGAGACGCGCAGGGCGCCGCCCTGGAACTCCGCCGAGACCGCCTGTGCTCCGAAGGTGATCGCCGCGATCTGCCCGAAGCTGACGCCGAAGAACGCCGAGAACAGCGGGTCGAACTCCGGGTCCCCGGAGTCGTCGAGGCTGGCGAGCGCGGAGAACGCCGCTGTGGCGAGGAGGATGGCGAGCAGTCCCCACATGAGTGACCGCAGGGTACGGATCTTGATCCACTCCGAGCGGAGTGCGGGTGCGAACGTCATGGTCAGGCCTCCTGAGGCTGCGTCGGGGCCGGCGTGGCGGCGAACTCGGTCTCGGTTGCGGTCAGATCCAGGTAGGCCTGCTCCAAGGTGCCTACCTCCGCGGCGAGTTCGAGGATCGGCAGGCCCGCGGCGGACGTGAGGCGCCCGATGTCCTCCACGCGCGCGTCGAGCGCGGTCCAGCGTCCGTCCTCGCCCTCGACGGCCTCGACACCGTGCCGCGTGAGCAGGTCGCTCAGGGCGCCGCCGTCCGTGGTGCGCACTCGTACGCGGGGCTGCACGCGTGCGTGGATGAACTCCCGCATGGGCATGTCGGCGAGGAGTCGGCCCTTGCCGAGGACGACGAGGTGGTCGGCGAAGGACGCGGTCTCGTTCATGAGGTGGCTGGAGACGAGGACGGTCCGGCCTTCCTGAGCCAGCCGGCGCATCAACTCCCGGATCCAGATGATGCCTTCGGGGTCGAGTCCGTTCGACGGTTCGTCGAGCAGCACCACGGGCGGGTCGCCGAGGAGCGCGGCCGCGATGCCCAGGCGCTGGCGCATGCCCAAGGAGTACGTCTTCACCCTGCGGCGCGCGACGGAGGCGAGTCCCGCCTCCTCCAGCACCTCGTCCACGCGCCGCTCCGGGATGCGGTTGCTCGCGGCGAGCGCCCGCAGATGGTCGCGGGCGGTGCGCGATCCGTGCGCGGCCCCCGCGTCGAGCAGCGCACCCACCTCGCGCAGCGGTTCGTGGAGGGTGGCGTAGGCGCGCCCGCCGAGGGTGGCCGTGCCGGACGTGGGCCGGTCCAGGCCCAGCACGAGCCGCATGGTGGTGGACTTCCCGGCGCCGTTGGGGCCCAGGAAGCCGGTGACACGGCCGGGCAGGACGCTGAAGGTGAGGTGGTCCACGGCTCGCTTGCTGCCGTACTCCTTGGTCAGGTCTTGGACGTCGATGCTGGTCATGTCCTCAGACTGGCCGCCGTTGGGGGTCGTCACCTCCCCCACGCGTGGAGATCGTCTCCCCCGCTCGGGGGAGGCCCGTTGTCAGTGCCGCCTGTCACGATGACGCAATGGCCCGCTTTCTGCGCCCGCTGGTCCGGGGGACGACGTACACACGCTGGTTGCACCTGTGGGTGCCGATGCTGTTCGAAAGCGTGTGGCTGTTCATCGACATGTCGAAGCCGTGGGTGCCCGCGGTGCTGCTGATTCCGCTGGGGCTGATTCCGGCCGTGCGGCGGGGCGAGGGTGTGCAGGCGCGGGTCATGCTGTCGCCGGGCGAGGGGGGCGGCCCGGCCGCGGAGATCTCGGTCGCTCCTTCGGTCAGCTGGCGGGACCGGATGCGGACCGTCCTCTGGCTGGAAGTACGGATGGTCCTCGGGTGGGTGGCGGGTCCCCTCACCGTCTGGTTGCCGGCGGCAGCCGTCATCCTGATTCAGGCGGCGTTCGGCCCAGCATCTGTCGAAACTCCGCTCGTGACGTTCACCGTGCAGCCGCACTGGGCGTACGCGCTGCTCGTCCCGCTGCCGTTGCTCGCCTTCTACGGTGCGGTGGTCGGCCTCGGTGAGCTGATCACGGCGATCGCGCGCCGTCTCCTGGGCCCCTCCCCCGCCGAGCGGCTCGCCGCCCTGGAGGAGCGCACCGAGCAACTCCTGGAGCGCAGCCGCATCGCCCGTGAGCTGCACGACTCGATCGGTCACGCGCTGACGGTCGCGGTGGTGCAGGCGGGCGCGGCACGGGCGGCCGGCGACCCTGCGTTCACCGCCCGTGCTCTGGTGGCCATCGAGGACACCGGCCGGGCCGCCCTGGAAGACCTGGACCGGGTGCTGGGCATCCTGCGCGAGTCGGAGCGCCCCGCGAGCAGTCGCCCCACCTTGGGCGAGGCCGACCGGCTTCTGGAGTCGGCGCGGGGCTCCGGTGCCAAGGTCGACGCGGAGGTGACGGGTCCGGTGGAGACCGTGCCGGGACCGGTGTCCCGCGAGGGCTACCGCATTCTCCAGGAGTCCCTCACCAATGTGCTGCGGCATGCGGGGAGCGTCCCGGTCCGGGTCCGTATCGAGGTCGCGGACGGCACGCTCGGTCTGGAGGTCCGCAATCCGCTGACGGCCGACATACCCGGGCCCGGCCGGGGCAGCGGTCTGCGCGGCATACGGGAGCGTGCGGCGCTGCTCGGCGGTCGCGCGCGGACGGGCCCCGACCAAGGTGACTGGCAGGTGCATGTAGAGCTGCCGTTGCGCTGATCTACGCTGGCCGGATGCCGGTCACCGTTCTCCTCGTCGACGACGAACCCCTCGTACGCGCGGGTCTGCGCGCCGTCCTGGAGGCCCAGCCCGACATCACGGTCGTCGGGGAGGCGGCCGACGGTGCGGCGGTGATCCCCCTGGTGCGGCAGCTGCGTCCCGACGTGGTCGCCATGGACGTACGCATGCCCCTCCTGGACGGCATCGAGGCCACGCGCGCGGTGCTGCGCACGGTGAGCGATCCGCCGAAGATCCTCGTGGTGACGACGTTCGAGAACGACGAGTACGTCTACGAGGCGTTGCGGGCGGGTGCCGACGGGTTTCTGCTGAAACGGGCGCGGCCCGCCGAGATCGTGCACGCGGTGCGGCTGGTCGCCGAGGGCGAGTCGCTGCTGTTTCCCGCCTCCGTACGGCAGTTGGCCGCCGAGTACGGGGACGGGGACGGCGCCGGGAATCCGGTGGCGCGGGCGGCCATGGAGCGGGCGGCGCTGACCGAGCGGGAGGCGGAGGTGCTGCGGCTGATGGCCCGGGGGCTGTCGAACGCGGAGATCGCCGCGCGGCTGATCGTCGGGACCGAGACGGTGAAGTCCCACGTCAGCGCCGTACTGGCGAAGCTGGGTGCCCGGGATCGTACGCAGGCGGTCATCGCGGCGTACGAGTCGGGGTTCGTGGCGCCGGGCTGAGCGGGCCCGTCGGCAGGTGACGATTCCGACCCGTCGGTAGGTTGGGGGTCCCCGGCACTCGCCGGGGTGCGCGACGCCGAGTACGATCCGGCCAACACGCGCACGAGCTGGGAGGACGGACGTTGGGGCAGTTGACCGGCGGGGACCCCTCTCTGCTGCGAAGGATCAATTCCGCGGTGGTGCTGCACGCGTTGCGTGCCACGGACTGCGCGACCCTCACCGAGATCACCCGGGTGACGGGGTTGTCCCGGCCTACGGTCGAGGGCGTCGTCGAAGGGCTGATCGAGAACGGGCTCGTCGTCGAGAAGGCGGCCGAGGAGGGCGCTGCCCGGCGCCAGGGGCGTCCGGCGCGCAGGTTCCGGTTCCGGGCCGAGGCGGGGCATCTGCTGGGCCTGGAGATCGGTCCGCACCGCGTCGCCGCGCTGCTGGCCGATCTGGACGGCCGCGTGATGGGTGCCATGGCCAAGGACGTGGACGAGACGGCGTCGGCGGACGAGCGGCTGGAACGGCTGCGTATGGCGGTCGCCGAGCTGCTGCGCAGGGCGGGTGTCGCCCGCAGCTCCCTGCGCGCGGTCGGCGTGGGCAGCCCCGGCATCGTGGAGGCCGACGGCACCGTACGCCTGGGCACGGCGCTGCCCGAGTGGACGGGCCTGCGGCTCGGCGAACGGCTCAGTCGTTCCTTCAAGTGCCCGGTGCTGGTCGAGAACGACGCCAACGCGGCGGCGGTCGCCGAGCACTGGAAGGGCGCGGCCACCGAGTCCGACGACGTCGTGTTCGTGCTGGCGGGGTTGAGCCCGGGCGCCGGTTCCCTGATCGGCGGGCGGCTGCACCGTGGCTACGGGGGCGCGGCCGGCGAGATCGGCGCACTGCATCTGCTGGGCCGCGAGGTCACTCCCGAGACGCTGCTCTCCACCACCGACGAGCCACTGCACCCGCTCGACGAGCAGGCCGTCGCCGAGGTCTTCGCGTTCGCCAAGGGCGGCGACCTGCGGGCCCGGGCGGCGGTCGACCGCTTCATCCAGCGTCTCGTGCACGACGTCGCGGCGCTCGTCCTCGCCCTTGACCCCGAACTGGTCGTCATCGGCGGCTGGGCGGCCGGTCTGGACGGCGTACTGGAGCCGTTGCGCCGCGAGTTGGCGCGCTACTGTCTGCGCCCGCCCAAGGTGACCCTCTCGCTCCTGGGCGAGGCGGCGGTGGCGACGGGGGCGCTGCGGCTGGCTCTCGACCATGTCGACGAGCAGCTGTTCGCGGTGGAGGGGACCGTGACGGCGCGGCGCTGAGCGAGCGCACCGTGAGACGACGTCGCGCCCCGGAGTTCTCCGGGGCGCGACGGGTGCGGTTCGGCGGACTGCCTGGCGCGTGGCTCAGGAAGCGCGGCGCTCCGGGTCGTGGTGGATCTCCACACCGCCGGAGTCGCCGAAGGTCAGCCGGCAGGTGTCGGCGCGGTACGTAGCCACGGAGACCGCCGCGGTGCGACCCGCCGCGAAGAAGCGGGTCGTGACGACGAGGACGGGCGCTCCGGGAAGCCGGTCGAGTTCCTTGGCGTCGTCCGCGCGGGCCGAGCCGAGCTCCACGGCGCGGTCCTGCCCTTCCAGCTCCAGGCGCTGCAGCTCGCGCAGCACCGCACGCGCGCGTGCCGCACCCGAGGGCGCGTCGATCGCGGACAGGTCGGGCACCGAGGACGCCGGGATGTAGAGCAGCTCGGCGGCGACCGGCTGGCCGTGCGTCACGCGGGAGCGGCGCACGGTGTGCACCTGCTCGCCGTGGACGGTCTCCAGGATGCCGGCCACCGACGCGGGCGGGACCGCCACCGCGCAGTCCGCGGGGTGCCAGGCGTCGCCGGCCGCGCCCGGCCACGCGTGCTGCTCGGATCCGACGGCCACACCCATACGCGGCGGGGCGACGGTGGTGCCCACTCCGCGGCGGCGCTGCAGGCGTCCCTCCAGCTCAAGCTGTTCGAGAGCCTGGCGCAGCGTGGCCCGGGCGACACCGAACCGGGCCGCCAGGTCGCGTTCGTTGGGCAGGATCTCGCCCACGGAGAACTCGGAGTCCAGTGCCTCACTGAGCACGGTCTTGAGATGCCAGTACTTAGGTTCCGGCACCGATTCCAACTGCGTGGTCCCCACCCTGTCCTCCGCAATCGCCGTGGCCCGGCGGCGTTTTAGCGCCCTTGTTTATTAAAGGTTCTTGCACTATCCCTGCGACCATAGGGCTGCCCCCACCCTTGGTCAAGACCAATCCTCGATCCCTTACGGATTGCACAGGCGTGTTGCCGCAGAGCGTTCACAGGACGTTCGTGCTGGGCGATGTTCGTGACACGACGCCGAAAGCCCCCGTCCAGAGGCGAATTCCAGGGGTCGTTGCAACACGTGGTGAGTTGATCAAGCCGCGAGGAGCTTAGCGAGGCGCTCGGCTGGGGTTTCCCAGCCGAGCGTTTTGCGTGGGCGGCTGTTGAGTTCGGCGGCGACGGCGTCGAGGTGCTCGCGACTGTGGCGGGACAGGTCGGTGCCCTTGGGGAGGTACTGCCGAAGCAGGCCGTTGGTGTTCTCGTTCGAGCCGCGCTGCCAGGGACTGCCGGGGTCGCAGAAGTAGACCGGGATGTCCGTGGCAACGGTGAACGCCTTGTGCGAGGCCATCTCCGAGCCCTGGTCCCAGGTCAGAGACCGCTTGAGTTGCGGCGGCAGCGACTTGACCGCCTCGACCAGGGCGTCCCGTGTGCTGCCCGCGCTGTGGTCGCCGGGCAGCGGCGCGAGCAGCACGTAGCGGGTGCTGCGTTCGACGAGGGTGGCGATCGCGGACTTGCCTTCCTTGCCGATGATGAGGTCGCCTTCCCAGTGGCCGGGGACGGCCCGGTCGGCGGCTTCGGCCGGGCGCTCGCTGATCATCACCATGTCCTTGATCGCGCGGGGCTGGCGCTTGTTGGACTGCCGGTGCGGCCGGCGCATGGCCCGTCCGGTCCGCAGGGCCCGGGTCAGCTCACGGCGTAGCTCACCGCGGCCCTGGACGTAGAGCGCCTGGTAGATGGTCTCGTGGACCACGTGCGTCTCCGGCCGCCCGGGAAAGGCAGTCCGCAGAGCCTGGCAGATCTGCTCCGGGCTCCAGCGCAGGGCGAGGTGGTGCTGGATGAAGTTCCGCAACTCGGGGTTCTGGCCGATCTTGCCGGGCTTGGGGCGCGGGCGGCGCTGCTCGGCTCGGCGCTGGGCGGCGTGCGGCCGGTAGGCCCAGCAGGAGGCGCCCCCGCGCGACGGCATGCCGTTGCGGCGTATCTCCCGGCTGATTGTGGACGGGCTGCGGCCCAGCTCGGCGGCTATCTGCCGGACCGAGGCGTTTTCCCGCAGCCGGTCGGCGATATGGATGCGGTCGGTCTCGCGGAGGTACCGCGAGGGGCCGGAAGCCGGAGCCTCCACAGTGATGGGAGGCTTCGGCTTCCCCGTCGGCGGCGAGTGCCAGCCGTTGCGCCACCGCTTGCCGGTCCGCACGTTGATGCCGACGATCCGGCATGCCTCTGTGCTGCTGTAACCCTGCTGCATGAGCTGGAGATATACCTCCCGCTCACGCAGCAGACGGCCACCGCCCCCCGGACCCCGGTTCTCCCGGATCTCAAAGTCCATCGCACCCCTTGAGCTGGGGTGTTGCGACGACCACTAGAACTCAAGAGAAGACGGGGGCTTTCGGCGTCGTACAGGCAGGGACGGCCGGCAGGGACGGCTGAAGAGCCGATGCCGGCCTGAGTGGCTATCCGGCGGACAGGGACACCAGTTTCTCGGGGTTGCGCAGGATGTAGACGCATTGGATGCGGCCGTCCACGACGTCCAACTGGAAGACGCTGTCCGGCTTGCCCGCGGAGAGGGCGAGCGCCGCGAAGCCTCCGTTGATCTCCAGAAAGCGGAACGAGATGTCGGGGACGCCCTTCTTGGCCGCGCCGATGAGGAACCGTCCGACCTTGTCGGCGGAATCGAGGACCCGCAGCGGCGCCTGGGACAGGCCGCCGCTGTCGCCGACCAGCCGTGCGTCCGGCGCCAGCAGGGACATGAGCCCCTCCAGGTCGCCCTCGGCGGCCGCGGCGAGGAACCGCTCGGTCAGATCGCGGCGTTGGGCCGGGTCGACCTCGTAGCGCGGCCGCCGTTCGTCGACGTGCTTGCGCGCCCGCCCGGCGAGCTGGCGCACCGCGGGCTCGCCCCGGTCGAGGACGGCGGCGATGTCCGCGTACGGGTAGCCGAACGCCTCCCTGAGGACGAACACCGCGCGCTCCAGGGGTGACAGGGACTCCAGGACGACGAGGACGGCGAGCGAGACGGTCTCGGCGAGCACGGCGCGCTCCGCCGTGTCGGGGACGGTGTCCCCGAAGTCGGTGATGTACGGCTCAGGGAGCCAGGGTCCTACGTACGCCTCGTTGCGCGACTGCACATGGCGCAGTCGGTCGATGGCGAGGCGGGTGGTGACGCGGACCAGATAGCCGCGCGGTTCGCGCACGTCGGTCCGGTCGGCGCCGGACCAGCGCAGCCAGGCTTCCTGGACCACGTCCTCCGCGTCGGCCACCCGCCCCAGCATGCGGTAGGCGACGCCCATCAGGACGGGACGGTGCTCTTCGAAGACATCGGTCGCGGTATCGATTGCCACCGTTCCATCCCACCCGACGCGTCTCGTCGTGTCCAGGCGGAAGGGGCGCCCGCCGGAGCACAATGACCCGCGGGCCGTCGGTGGCCGGCGGCCTCACCACGGGAGGAGCGACGATGCGGTACGCGGTTCTGGGCACGGGCGAAGTGGGGCGCACCCTCGGCGGCAAGCTGGTCGAACTGGGTCACGAGGTGTCGTTGGGTTCGCGCACGAAGGACAATCCGGCCGCTGTGGAGTGGGCCGACAGCGCGGGGCCCGGGGCGGGCCACGGTACGTTCGCGGAGGCGGCGGCGTTCGGTGAGGTGGTCGTGAACGCGGTGGGCGGGCGGGTGGCTGTCACCGTGCTGCAAACGGCGGGCGCGGAGAATCTGGACGGCAAGGTCGTCCTCGACGTCTCCAACCCCATCGCGTTCGAGGAAGGTCAGGTGCGTCTTTCGCCCGTCGAGTCGGACAGCGTGGGCGAGCAGATCCAGCGCGCCTTCCCGCACGCGCGCGTGGTGAAGAGCCTGAACACCATCAACTGCTATCTGATGGTCGACCCCGCGCTGGTGCCGGGCGAGCACCAGATCTTCGTCTCCGGGGAGGACCAGAGCGCGAAGGAGCAGGTGACGGCGCTGCTCGGCGAGTTCGGCTGGCCGCCGCACCGCGTGCTCGACCTGGGCGGGATCCGGACGGCGCGTGCCACGGAGATGTACCTGCCGCTGTGGCTGACCCTGATGCAGAACGTCGGGCACCCGGAGTTCAACGTGGAGATCCGCAGGGCGCGTTGAGGAACGCACGCGCGCGTGGAGTACGACGCGGGGCGCGCGGGGGTACCACGCCGGGCGTGCGCGCGTCGTGCGGCTCGTGGCTCCTGGCTCGTGGCAGCCAGGGGCTACCCGTCGGTAGCAGTTGCTGACAAGCTGTCTACAAGACTGTCCGTCAGCGTGTCCCAGACGAGGAGCAGCCCCATGTCCGCCACGGTCTCCTTCAGCCTCCCCTCTTCGCGCGGCCCGAGGACCGTGACCATGTCCTACGCGCGCGTGGGCACCGGTGAACCGCTGCTCCTACTGCACGGCATCGGCCACCACCGGCAGGCCTGGGACCCGGTCATCCACATCCTGGCGGCCGAGCGCGAGGTCATCGCGGTCGACCTTCCCGGCTTCGGCGAGTCACCGGCGCTGCCCGAAGGGCTGACGCACGACCTGTCGACGGTGGTGCCCGCGCTCGGCGCGCTGTGCGAGGCCCTGGAGATCGAACGGCCGCATGTGGCCGGAAACTCGCTGGGCGGGCTGCTGGCCCTGGAGCTGGGCCGCGAGAAGCTCGTACGGTCCGTCACCGCGCTCTCGCCCGCCGGTTTCTGGTCGCCGGTCGAGCGGCGGTACGCCTTCGGGGTGCTGATCGCCATGCGGCAGGCGGCGCGGCAGCTGCCGCTCCCGGTGGTCGAGCGGCTCTCCCGCACGGCGGCCGGGCGGACGGTGCTGACCAGCACCATCTACGCCCGTCCCGGCCGCCGTTCACCCGAGGCCGTCGTCGCCGAGACCCTTGCGCTGGCCCACGCCGAGGGATTCACCGAGACCCTCCGGGCGGGCACCTCCGTCCAGTTCACGGACGACATCCCCGGGCTTCCCGTCACCGTGGCCTGGGGTACCCGCGACCGGCTGCTGGTACGCCGCCAGGGGATCCGCGCCAAGCAGATCATTCCCCGGGCGCGGCTGGTGCGGCTGCCCGGCTGCGGGCACGTCCCGATGAACGACGACCCGGCGCTCGTCGCCCGCGTCATCCTCGACGGCAGCCGCTGACCGGCGCGTCACAAGGCCCAACGCACCGGATCCGAGGGCGACTCCCGCGCCGACCAGGACGCTCCCCACGGCCTGCGCGGCACCGTACGCGCCCGTGCCGACGAACGGCGCGGTGCAGGCGGCCGCGACGGGGATGAGCCCGGAGAAGAGCGTGGCGCGCTCCGCGCCGATGCGCTGCATGCCCATGTACCAGCACACGAAGCCGACCACCGTGACGACCGCCGCCTGCCACAGCAGCGCGGTCGCCTCGGTGGCGTCCGGCATCCGCAGCCACGCCGCGCCGCCGGTGAGCAGGCCGGCCACCGCCGACTCGACCGCGGCGATCCCGCAGACGGTGGCCGACAGCAGCCGTGGCCCGAGGGGCCGCAGGACGGGCACGGCCAGGACCGCGAAGCCGACCTCTCCGGCCAGCGCGCACACGGAGTACCCGATCCCGGCCGCGTCCGTGCGCCCCCACCCCTGGACGGTGAACGCGCCCAGCGCGACGAGCGACGCCCCGTACAGGACACGGCGTTGCGGACGACGGCCCTCCTGAAGGGGTACGACAACGGCCACGACGACCGGGGCGCAGCCCACGAAGACGCCCGGAACGGCCGGTTCCGCCGTGCGTTCGGCGGCGATCACCGCGAGGTTGAACCCGACCATGCCGACAGCCGCGAGCAGCGCGAGGCGCCCCCACTGACGCACCGGGAGCCGCCGCAGCGGGCCCGCGCCACCCCGGCCGACCAGCGGCAGGAGCAGTACAAAGGCGAGGCCGTAGCGCAGGAACTGGCCGCCCGCGTACGGGTATTGGCCCAGCAGGCTGTTGGCGGTGAAGGAGCCTCCGACGAGGACGCAGGCGAGGGCGGCGAACAGCGCGCCCCGGGTGGTGGTGGCGTTCATGACGGTGACGCTATGAAGGGACGTGGTCCGGATTAAGGTCCACTTCCATGACGCCATCGGGGACCAATCGCGACCGGCCGCCGGGAACCGCCCCGTCCAGTGCCGCGCCATGGGCCGCCGCCTGGGAGCTGCTCCTGCCGGCCGCCTCGGCCCCGGCACGCGCGCGTGGCCGCACGCTTCAGGCGGCACTGCGCGAGGCGGTCCGCTCAGGGCGCCTCACCCCGGGCACCCGGCTGCCGTCCAGCCGTGAGCTCGCCGCAGACCTCGGAGTGTCGCGCGGGCTGGTCACCGAGGCGTACGAGCAGTTGACGGCCGAGGGGTATCTGCGCAGTGACCGAGGTGCCGGGACCTGGGTCGGCGGCGCGGCGCGGGCGGCGCGCCCGCGCGCGCGTGATCTCGCCCCGCGGCCCGCCGGCGCCCGGGCCGACTTCGTTCCCGGGACGCCGGACCTGTCGCTGTTCCCGCGCTCCACGTGGGCCGCCGCGCAGCGCGGGGTATTGGCCGAACTCCCCCACCACGCACTGGGGTACCCGGATCCGCGGGGGCTGCCCCGGCTGCGTACCGCCCTCGCCGAGCTGCTCTCCCGACGCCGGGGCGTGGTCGCGGACCCGGAGCGGATCGTCGTGGTCTCCGGAGTCGCGCAGGCGATGGCGCTGCTCGGATTCGTGCTCCACGCGCGCGGGGTGCGCGATGTCGGGGTCGAGGATCCGGGAAGCCCTGAGCACGGTGCCCTGTATGCCTCGGCCGGCGTCGGCACCGTACCGCTGTCCCTCGACGAGGAAGGGCTGGCCACCGGTCCGCTGGAGGCGTCGGGGGTACGCGCGGTGGTAACGACGCCCGCGCACCAGTTCCCGTCCGGGATCGCGTACTCGGCGCGGCGTCGCGCGGAACTCCTCGACTGGGCGCGCTCGGTGGACGGGCTGGTGATCGAGGACGACTACGACGGGGACTTCCGCTATGACCGTGCCCCTGTGGGCGCCCTGCAAGGTCTCGACCCCGAACACGTCGCCTACACGGGGTCGGTCAGCAAGTCCCTGGCACCGGGACTGCGGCTCGGCTGGCTGCTCGTCCCCGCGCCCCTCTCCGAGGAGGTCGTCGAGCGCAAGCGGACCATGGATCTCGGGAACCCGGTCGTCGACCAGGCACTCCTCGCCCGCTTCGTGGAGCGAGGCGACTACGACCGGCAGCTGCGCCGCTGCCAGCGCGCCTACCGGGAACGACGCGACGCCCTCGTGGCCGCGCTGGAGCAGCACTTTCCGGGCACGGAGGTGTCCGGAATCGCGGCGGGTCTGCATGTCATCGCCGCGTTGCCCGACCGGTTCGGGCCGCTGGACCACTACCTGGCACGGACCGCCGCGGCCGGGGTGGCCGTGCGTCCGCTGGCACACTACGGGGAGGCGGTCGAGGACGGCGTACGGCTGGTACTGGGGTACGCGCATCTGTCGCCCGGGCGGATCCGCGACGGTGTACGGCTGATGGCGGACGCCGTCCGCGACTGAGCCGCCGCCTTCACGTTCCGGTGCCGCCCGGCCGGAGTCGCACACCGGTTCCCTTGTCCCTGGGGTCAGTTGTTCACTTGTGGTTTCCGTGTGCGCTGCGGCGCACCAGTAGTTGTGGCATTGCACACTGGCCGGATCCGTCCCCGGAGGCGCATTCATGTCACACCGTCCGCAGAGCCCCTTCCCCGGTCGCCGCAGCGTTCTGCGCGGCTCGCTCGCCGCGTCCGCGGCGCTGTCCCTGCCCACCGCCCTCGGCGCGGCGCCGGCGTTCGCCCTGTCCGGGCGGCCGAAGGCGGGGTGGGGTGTCCAGGCCGGAGACGTGACCGCCGACTCGGGCCTGGTATGGGTCCGGTCCGACAGCCCGGCCCGGATGATCGTCGAGACGTCCGCGACGGAGTCGTTCCGCAATCCCCGCAGATGGCACGGTCCGCTGCTCGGCGCGGACACGGACTTCACGGGGACGACACGGCTGCGCGGACTGCCCGCGGGCGAGCAGATCCACTACCGCGTGCTGCTCGCCGACCCCGACGATTACCGGCGCACCGGCGAACCGGTGAGCGGCACCTTCCGTACGACGCCGGCCGGGCGGCGCGACGGAGTGCGCTTCCTGTGGTCGGGCGACCTGGCGGGGCAGGGCTGGGGCATCAACCCGGACATCGGCGGCTACCGGATCTACGACGCCATGGCCAAGCTCGACCCGGACTTCTTCCTGTGCAGCGGTGACAACATCTACGCCGACGGGCCGATCGCGGCGACCGCCGCGCTCCCCGACGGCAGCACCTGGCGGAACATCACGACTGAGGAGAAGTCCAAGGTCGCCGAGACGCTCGCCGAGTTCCGCGGCAACTTCCGCTACAACCTGCTGGACGAGAACCTGAAGCGCTTCAACGCCCAGGTACCGTCCATCATCCAGTGGGACGACCACGAGGTGCGCAACAACTGGTACCCGGGCGAGGTGATCGCGTCCACGGACACGCGGTACGCCGAGAAGAGCGTCGACGTGCTGGCCTCCCGGGCCCGTCGCGCGTTCAGCGAGTACTTCCCCGTCTCGACGCTGCGGCCGGGCAACGAGGACGGCCGTGTGTACCGGGTCATGCGTCACGGCCCGCTCCTGGACGTCTTCGTGCTCGACATGCGCACGTACCGCAACGCGAACTCGCCCGACGACCAGACCACCGACCCGCAGGGCATCCTCGGCGCCGAGCAGCTGGAGTGGCTCAAGCGGGAACTGTCGCGGTCGCGTGCCGTGTGGAAGGTGATCGCCGCGGACATGCCGCTCGGCCTGGTCGTGCCGGACACGACCGAGGGGAAGCCGAACATCGAGGCCGTGGCGCAGGGCGACCCGGGCGCGCCGCTCGGGCGCGAGCTGCAGATCGCCGAGCTGCTGCGGTTCATCAAGCACCGGAAGATCACTGGCACCCTCTGGCTGACCGCCGATGTGCACCACACCTCGGCCCAGCACTACCAGCCGTCGCGGGCCGCCTTCACCGACTTCGAGCCGTTCTGGGAGTTCGTCTCGGGCCCGCTCAACGCCGGCGCGTTCCCGGCGAACGCGCTGGACAACACGTTCGGTCCGGAGCGGGTGTTCGTGAAGGCGCCGACCGCCGCGAACGTCTCACCCGCCGGCGGCTACCAGTTCTTCGGCGAGGTCGACATCGACGGCGACAGCGGCGAGCTGACGGTGCGGCTGCGCGAGCAGGACGGGACCGTGCTGTTCACGCAGGTGTTGCAGCCGGGGCGCGTGGGGCAGTAGCGCTGGGCGGGAGCGGCAGCGCGGGCCCGGGAGGCGGTAGCGCGGGGCGTGGGCGGCCGTATCGTCCGTCCGACTCCCGTACCCTCGAAGCGCTGGGCCGCGCACCGGAGTCATCCCCCGGTGCGCGGCTCCGTCCGCCGTCCGCCAAAACCGGCTCGCGAGCAAGTTCCGGCAGGTCAGAGCCGATTGTCAGTGGTCGCCTCTACGGTTTTTCCATGACGCGATCTTTGCAGGCCGTGGCCTACACCCGACCCTCCGTGCTGGAATCCGCGCCGGGCGGACGGCGCCTGGGACTTGAGACCTCGCGGGGTGCGACTCCCACGGGGTTCGAGGACCATCCTCGGTTCTTCGCGGGCTTTTTGACGTCACCTCAGATCGCGGCCGCCGGGCTGCTCGCGGTCGCGGACGTGGCGGCGGCCCGCTACTACCAGCGGCAGCTGCGCGCCTCGCTGGACCCGGTGGTCACGGGCAACGGCGACCGGCTCCGCTTCGAGTCGTTCTCCGGCTGCGGCGGGGTGTACGCGCGCCTGGACGTGCTGACAGCGGGCCTCGACGGCGGCGAGGTGGGCCACGGAACGACCAATGTCGACGTCAACAACCCTCTGCGCGAGGCTCTTTCGCGGATCGGCACGGACGATCCGCTGCACCTGCGGGTCGGCCCCGACGAGATGGCCGTGACCACCCTCGACGGCCCGGTGGTGGAGAAGAAGGTGCCGTTGCCCGACCGCTGGTTGCGCGGTTTCGCCGAGGCCCAGGTGACAGCGGCGGGCTTCGACCTGCGGGCCGAGTTGCCGGCGGCCGAGGCCGTGCGGTTCCTGCGCTCGCTTCCGCGCGGCACCGCCCGGGGGGCCTCGCGCGGCGCGCAGTGGGTGATACCCGCCGGGCGCGGCCTGCGGCCGACGACCCGTCCGGTGCCCGGGGCGGTGTGCCTGCCCGGTCCGGAGCGGCTGATCGCCCTGCAGCGGGTGCTGCGCCATGCGACGGCCCTGCGGGTGTACGGCCCTGCGGTCACCGGTGATGCCACCGCCGCCGGAGCCTGGGAGGCCGTCCTGCCCGGCATGCGGCTGACGCTCACGTTGTCGCCGGACGCCTCGCGCGGGTTCTCCGGGGAGGGCGGTGTGCTGGACGCCCTCGCCACCGACGAGGCCGCCGAGGACGCGGAGTTGATCGCCGTACTCCTGGCCTGGGAGCCGCGCGTCGACGTCGGCGAGCTGGCCGCCGCCTCCGGCCTGCCGGCCGAGCGGGTACGGGCCGCCCTGGTCCGGCTGGGCACGTCGGGGCGCGTGGGGTACGACACGGCGGAGGCGGCCTACTTCCACCGCGAACTGCCCTACGACGCCGAGCGCGTGGAGCGCCACAATCCACGGCTGCGTTCGGCCCGTGCCCTGGTCGCCGCGGGGGCGGTCGCTCTGGACGGCTCCCTGGGGACGGTGACCGCCGATGACGGGCATGTGCACCGGGTCCGCGACGACGCGGGGACGCTGAGCTGCTCCTGCCTGTGGTGGGCGAAGTACCGGGGAGGGCGCGGGCCCTGCAAGCACGCGCTGGCCGTGCGCATGGTGCGGCGGGGAACGCGGACACAACACGAAGAGGTTCTGGTCGACGGGGGCGATGTGCGATGAGCGGTGAAGCGCTGTTGAAGGCCGTACGGGCGGGGCAGACGGTCGAGGCCGCGGGTCTCCTGGACGGGATGACCGATGCCGAACGCCGGGCCTGTTTGCCCGGGCTGAGGGAGCTCCGCAAGGAGTTGCGCGCCGCGCGGTGGAGCGAGTCGTCCCGCATGGCCGGTCCCGCGCTGCACGCGGCAGGAGCCGCGTGTCACACGGGCGCCGCGGGGGCGGCAAACTGGATCGCGGCAGCCGACTTGCGCTGGTCCCAGGCCTCCCCCGGTGTATTCCTCCATGTGCTGGGCGACCGGGAGCCGGACTGGCTCGGCGATGTGGCACACCGGCTCGCCGAGCGGCCGGTCAGCTCCCGGATCCCGTACCTGCTGTTGTCCGGGCTCGTGCGACTGGCCGGTTGCGAGGTACCCACCACCGACGCCTATGTGGAGGGCTGGTTCGAACACATCGGCAGCACGTGGCACCACGGGGGAACCGTGGTGGAGCGCCTTCGTCAGGATCCGCACCTGGACCGGATGATCGCCGCGCTCTTCGACTCCCTGGAAGTGTCCGGCCGGGTCGCCTGGTTGTTCGGCGACGGGCCGGGCAGTTGGTACCACGCGCTCGCGCAGCTGACCGGGGAAGGCACCCTGGACCGCAAGGTGATCGTCGACGCCTGCGTGGCCCGGCTGCTGCGCGGCGGCGTCCCCGCCGATCAGCGGGTCTTCCTGAAGCTGCTGACGTGCCTCGATCTGACACGGGACGAGCAGCGGGAGCGCTCGGCCGACTGGACGGCGCTCGCCTCCGAGGCGACATCGACGGTGGCGTGGCACGCCCAGTCCGTGCTCGCCTCCCTCTCGCTGGACGACGAGTTGACGCCGCGCCGGCTCGCCGAGATGTCGTCCGGCGTGCTCTTCCGCACCGAGAAGAAGCTCGTCCGCGCGCAGCTCATCCTGTTGGGCAAGGTACTCAAACGCGATCCGTCCACCGCGGCCGAGCTGCTGCCCGCCGTGGCGCAGGCCTTCGGGCACGAGGACACCGAGGTGCAGGAGCGTGCGCTGAAGCTCATGGAGCGGCATGTCGCCGCGCTCAGTGGCTCGGACGGTGTCCGAGAGCAACTCGTCGAGGCAGCGGCCGAGTTGAGCCCAGGAGTGCGGATCCGCGCGGAGCGGCTGCTCGGCGCCGGGGCGCTGGACTCCGCGCCGGCGGTCCACCAGGAGGTACTGCCGCCCGTGCCGGAGCGGACGCGGCTCGCGCCGGCGCCGGTTTCGGCGGCCGAACTGGCGGAGGAGGTCGGCGCCCTGCTGGCGTCCGGCGGCGATGTGGCCGCGTTCGAGCGCACCTTGGATGGTCTCGTCCGCCATGCGTACGGCGATCGCGACGGTCTGGTGGAGGCGCTGCGGCCCGTGGTCGCCCGACGCTGGTGGGCCGACGCCGATCCGGAATACGCCCACGTGCACGAGTACTTCCGCGAGGCCCCGTACGGGGTGGAGGTCATCCTCGCGACCCTGCTCGGGCATGTCCCCATGGAGACACTTCACTCGGCGGTCCAGCAGGGCCCGACAAGAGGCAACTGCCGGCACGATGCCCTCTCGCGCGCCTTCGACGCGCGCCTGTGGGAGGTGGCCTACCGGGTCCGGGCCGAGCCGCTGCCGTTCCTGCTGGCCACACCCACCTGGGACACGGGGCTGCTGGAGCCGGAGGAGTTGGTGGACCGCCTCACCGCGTACCGACGGCTCGAAGCCCGGCCGGGGACGGCCGATTTCGCGCAGGCGCTGCTTCGGGTCAGGCGCGACGACCGCGCGACGGCGGCGGCGGTGCGGGCCCGCACCCTCGGCTCTCCCGAGGGGTACCGGCTGGCCCAGTGGCTCACCGCCGAGGGGCCGGACCTGCCCACGACCCGGCGGCGGACCTCGGGCGTCCGTATCCTGCTGGAGTTCGGCGAACTCGAAGAGATACAGGGGCAGTTCCCGCCGGAGTTCCGCCGGCTGGGGCGTCCGCTGTCCGTCTTCAAGGACCGCTGGTACTGCCCGCACTGGGACGAGGCGGACCGGCAGCACTGGTCGGCCGTCGTGCCCGGACGGCGGGAGCTGGTGGCGGCCCGTGTGCTGGGTGACCTCTCCTCGGTCGCCGTGGACGACAGCCGCAGAGGCGCCGCGATTCTGCCGTTCCTCGCCGAAGCGGACGGCGAGGCGGGCGAGGCCGTGCACCTGTGCGTGGCGTACGGGCTCGGGGCACGCCATACGGAGGACCGGCTCTCCGCCGTGGACGCGCTGCTGGTCCTGGCCGCGCGCGGGCAGTTGGACGCGGAGCGGCTCGGCGGCGACCTCGGGCAGTTGGTGCGCCGGGGGGCCGTGAAGCCGCTGCGGCTCGCCGAGGCGATACGGACGGCGGCGGCCACGGGCGCGTACGCCACCGTCTGGTCGGTGCTCCGCAACGCGCTGCCGGTCCTGCTGGCCGATCTCGCGACGGACGCGTCGAGCGGTACACCCGCCCGCGGGCTGGGGGATCTGCTGACGGTCGCCGCCGACTGCGCCGAACGGTCCGGGGCGCGGGGCGATCTCTCGCATCTCGCGCAAGCCGCCGAGCGGCGCGGCTCGTCCAAGTTGGTGACCCAGGCCCGTCGGCTGCGGACGGCGCTGACCCAGGGGGTGGCCGCCTGATCAGGGGTTTGACTCATCCCGTCCGTTCGAAGCAAAAGGCCCGTAAAAAGAACTACAAAAGGGGCAGAAAGACACTTAACCGATCAGTCACAAACCGTTCGTGATCACGCAACACCCTTCCGCCACAGTGGGCTGCATGACTCCAGACATGACTGATGTGACGCGTGCAAGGCACGGTCGCCCCGTCCACCACTGGCGGCGGGACGTCGTCGAACTCGCCGCGCTGTTCACGGCCGTCGCGGTCGCGGACGCCGTGGCCAACCTGATCGGGCACGGGCCGGACGGGCCCGCCCTGCTGGTGATCTCGGCGATGATCCTGGTCGCCACGGCCGGATTCCACACATGGTGGGCACGCCGCCACGGTCACGCACCGCCGGCGGACGATACCGGCGCCCGGCCGCTCGCCAACGGGCGACGGGCCGGGCCCTCCGAGGAATCCGCCGCGACGCCGGAGGCCGTCGCCGGGGCGACCGTGCTCTGGCGGATGCGGACGACGGTGAAGGACACGCCGGGCTCGCTGGCCGCGCTGTGCACGGCGCTGGCGCAGCGGCAGGTCGACATCCTGAGCCTGCAGACACACCCGCTGGCCGAGGGCACGGTGGACGAGTTCCTGCTGCGCGCCCCCGCGGAAGTGGAGGCGTCGGAGATCACCCGCGCCGTGGCACAGGCGGGCGGCACCGAGACCTGGATCGAGCGGGCCGACGCCCACGACCTGGTGGACGCGCCGACCCGAGTGCTGGGCCTGGCGACCCGCACGGCCCTGGACGCCGCGGAACTGCCGCTCGCGCTACGGCAGTTGCTCGGCCGCTGCACCATCCGCTCACTGCCCGCCAAGTCCCCGGGTTCCGGGCGGGCGCAGGAGGGTGCTCCCGTGGAGGGGGTGCTCGAGGGCACGGTGATGCGGCTGCGGGCCCCGGAGGGTGGGGTGATCACGGTGGAGCGGCCGTATCTGCCGTTCACGCCGACCGAGTTCGCGCGGGCGCGGGCGCTGGTGGAGCTGGACACGCGGCTCGGTCCGCGGATCCCGCACAGCCAGGACATCCTGACGCTGCCGCAGGGCAACGCCATCACGGTGCGGCGCGCCGACGTCTCGGACGTCGAGGCCGCCAAGGCGATGCACGAGCGCTGCTCGTCCCGCACGCTGGGCATGCGCTACCACGGCCCGGTCGGTGACGCGGACCGCTACCTCAACCACCTGCTCAGCCCCCGCTTCGGACGCACTCTCGCCGTGCAGACGGCATCCGGACGGATCGTCGGGCTCGGTCACCTGCTCTGGGACGGCGACGAGACGGAGATCGCGCTTCTCGTCGAGGACGACTGGCAGCGGCGCGGCGTGGGCAGCGAACTGCTCGGCCGTCTCGTGACGATGGCCGTCGAGGCCGGCTGCGAGAGCGTATACGTCGTCACGCAGGCCTCCAACACGGGCATGGTCGCCGCCATGCGCGGCCTCGGCCTCCCCCTCGACTACCAGATCGAGGAGGGCACCCTGGTCATCACCGCCCGCCTGGACACGACTCCGGTTGCTTCGCGGCTGCCGTATGACGAGGGGCAGCGGGTGGCGCGGGACTAGTCCGGCAGGGGGCGGGGCCGGGCGGCGGGGGCCACCCGCCGGGCCCCGCCCCCTCGACCGCCGTCGAGCCCGGCCTCTCCGCTGCCCCGCGACCGCCGTCGGGCCCCGCCCTTCCTCTACCCCGCGACCCCCAACGCCCCGTCCAGGTCGGCCCAAAGGTCCTCCACGTCCTCCAGCCCCACAGACAGCCGGAGCAGCCGGTCGCCGACCCCCGCGTCGTGGCGGTCCTCCGCGGGCACGATGCGGTGGCTGATGGAAGCCGGGTGCTGGATGAGGGTGTCGACGCTGCCGAGGCTCACGGCGGGGGTGATGAGGCGGACCGCGGCGATGACATCGTGCGGGTCGCCGTGGACCTCGAAGGCGATCATGGCGCCGCCGATGCGCGGATAGTGGACGCGGGCCACGCGCGGGTCGGCGGCGAGACGGCGGGCGAGTTCCGCGGCGTTCGAGGACGCGGCCCGGACCCGTATCGGCAAGGTCGACAGGCCGCGCAGCAGCAGATAGCCGGCCAGCGGATGCAGGACACCGCCCGTCGCGAACCGCACTTGGCGCAGCCGCCGGGCGAACTCCTCGTCGCAGGCCACCACTCCGGCCATCACATCGCCGTGCCCGCCCAGGTACTTGGTCGCGCTGTGCAGGATGAGGCGCGCACCTTGTTCGGCGGGGCGTTGCAGTACAGGTGTCGCGAAGGTGTTGTCCGCGAGGAGCGGAACGGAGCCGCAGGCGTGCGCGACCGCCCGGAGGTCGAGTTCGGCGAGCGTCGGATTGGCCGGGGACTCCACCATCACCAGGCCCGTGTCGGGGCGCAGGGCGTCCGCGATGCCCGCCGGGTCGACCCAGGTCACCTCGGAGCCCAGCAGCCCGGCGGTGAGCAGATGGTCGCTGCAGCCGTACAGGGGGCGAACGGCGACGACATGGCGCAGACCCATCGCGTTCCGTACGAGCAGTACGGCGCTCAGCGCGGCCATGCCGCTCGCGAACGCGACCGCGCTCTCGGTGCCTTCGAGGCGGGCGAGGGCGGTCTCGAAGCGGGCGACGGTCGGGTTGCCGAGACGGCCGTAGACGGGCGGGCCCTCCGGTTCGGCGCCGTCGGCCGCGAACGCGTCGATCCGGGCGGCCTCACCACGGCTGTCGTACGAGGGATAGGTGGTGGACAGATCGATCGGCACCGCGTGCAACCCCTGCCCGGCGAGATCCTCGCGCCCGGCGTGCACCGCCTCGGTGGCGAGCGCCCGGGCCATGGGCGCGAGCGCGACCTGGCCAGTTCTGTTCAGTCGGTCCTGAGCCTCGTAGGCGTCGTACGTGTCGTACACAACGGAATCCATGGCCGGAAGCCTGAACAGCGACCGGGGTCAGAGCGCAGAATCCCGTGTTACGTTCGCGCCATGGCCGATTCTGTCGTACTCGATCCGGTGGATCTCCATCTGCTGCGGCTGTTGCAGAACGACGCCCGGACCACGTACCGCGATCTCGCGGCGCAGGTCGGTGTCGCGCCCTCGACCTGCCTGGACCGGGTGACGAGGCTGCGCCGGGCGGGAGTGATTCTCGGCCATCAGCTGCGGCTGGACCCGGCGAAGCTGGGACGAGGCCTGGAGGCATTGCTGTCCGTGCAGGTCAGGCCGCATCGGCGGGAGTTGGTGGGGCCCTTCGTGGAGCGGATCAGGGTGCTGCCGGAGTCCCGTACCGTCTTCCATCTCACCGGGCCCGACGACTACCTCGTTCATGTGGCGGTCGCGGACATGGCGGATCTGCAGCGGCTGGTGCTCGACGAGTTCACCTCGCAGCGTGAAGTGGCGCGGGTCGAGACGCGGTTGATCTTCCAGCAGTGGGACTGCGGCCCGTTGCTGCCACCTCAGCGGGACCCCCATCGGGAGCTTCAGCGGGAGGTGCACCCGGTCAAGCCGCCCGCGGCCAAGCCCTCAGCGGAATCCTGCTGACGCCGACCGCATCCCCGTATGAGGATGTCCGCATGTCAGAGACGAAAAGCCCGCTGCCCCGCGAGGTCGCCGACGCCTATGTCGACGACCTCATCGCCCTCGACCCGGTCCTCGGTACGTACCTCGGTGTGAAGGAGAGTTACAGCAGGCTCCCCGACACCTCGCCCGCCGGCCAGGAGGCCGTCGCGGAGCTGGCGCGGGTGACGCTCGCCCGGCTGGACGAGGCGGAGCGGCAGCCCGGCGCGGACCATGACATCGAGCGCCGCTGTGCCCGGCTGCTGCGTGAGCGCCTCACCGCGGAACTCGCCGTCCACGAGTCCGGCGAGGGGCTGCGGTCGGTCGGCAATCTGCACACGGCCGCGCATGCGGTGCGCCAGGTGTTCACCCTCACGCCGACCGAGACGGACGAGGACTGGGCCGCGGTCGCCGAGCGGCTGCGCGCGGTGCCGGCCGCGCTGGAGGGATACCGCGCGTCCCTCGCCGAGGGCCTGGAGCGCAAGCTGTACGCGGCCCCGCGCCCGACCGAGACCTTCGTCGGGCAGCTCACCGAGTGGTCGGACGCGGACGGGCAGGGCCGCGGCTGGTTCGAGGACTTCGCGTCGACGGGCCCCGACGCACTGCGCGAGGAGCTGGATGCGGCCGCCCGCGCCGCCACCGGGGCACTCGTCGCCCTGCGGGACTGGATGCGCGATGTGTACGCGCCGACGATCGAGGGCGCGCCCAACACGGTGGGCCGCGAGCGGTACGCGCGTCTGGCGCGCTACTTCAACGGTACGGATCTGGACCTCGACGAGGCGTACGCGTACGGCTGGGCCGAGTACCACCGGCTGCTCGCCGAGATGAAGGCCGAGGCCGAGAAGATCCTGCCCGGCGCCGAGACCCCGTGGGTGGCGCTCGCGCACCTCGACGAGCACGGCAGGCACATCGAGGGTGTCGACGAGGTCCAGGCCTGGCTCCAGGGTCTGATGGACGAGGCGATCGAGGCCCTGGACGGCACCCACTTCGAACTCGCCGAACCGGTACGGAAGGTGGAGTCCCGCATCGCTCCGCCGGGCAGCGCGGCGGCCCCGTACTACACCTCGCCGTCGGCGGACTTCTCACGGCCGGGACGTACGTGGCTGCCGACGATGGGGCAGACCCGTTTCCCCGTCTACGACCTCGTCTCGACCTGGTACCACGAGGGCGTCCCCGGGCATCATCTCCAGCTCGCGCAGTGGGTGTACGTCGTCGAGGACCTCTCCCGCTACCAGGCCACGGTCGGCCGGGTCAGCGCCAACTGCGAGGGCTGGGCGCTGTACGCGGAGCGCCTGATGGACGAGTTGGGCTTCCTCACCGACGCCGAGCAGCGGCTCGGTTACCTCGACGCGCAGATGATGCGTGCCGCCCGGGTCATCGTCGATATCGGCATGCACCTGGAACTGGAGATTCCGGCCGACTCGCCCTTCCACCCGGGCGAGCGGTGGACCCCTGAGCTGGCACAGGAGTTCTTCGGCGCGCACAGCAGCCGTCCGGCCGACTTCGTGGAGAGCGAGCTCACCCGCTACCTCACCATTCCCGGTCAGGCCATCGGCTACAAGCTCGGCGAGCGTGCCTGGCTGCTGGGCCGCGAGAACGCGAAGAAGCGGCACGGCGACGCCTTCGACGCGAAGGCCTGGCACATGGCTGCCCTCTCGCAGGGTTCCCTGGGCCTGGACGATCTGGTGGACGAGCTGTCCCAGCTCTGACGGCCGGCGACGGCGGCCGGGCTTGGACTCACAGCGCGAGACAGCGCGAGTCCGGGCCCGGCCGCCGGGCGACGCGCCCCCGGCGTATCGGGCCGCCGGCCCGTGGCCTACTGCGTGAGCCGGCGCAGTTGCACAAGGCCGAGCCACGTCTCGGGCCCCGGCTCCGCGTAGGCCGCGCGCACCGCGTACCGCCCCGGCTCCAGCGGGACCCTCAGGTGGTCCGTGCGGCCCGTCGCGGTTCCCGGCCAGGCCGCGTCGAAGAGGACCACGGGACCGGGCACGCTCCACTGCACCTCCGGTTCCCACACGGCCGCTTCGAGCGCCGCCGGGACGCCTGCGAGGAGTTCCTCCTCGGACTCGGCGGCGCACCACCGTACGAAGGTGCCGTGTTCGGGGAGGTAGGAGGTCGAGGCGGGTTCGTCGCCGAGGACCAGGGCCCTGGTGTCGCCCACGGGCACGAGGCCGATGAACCCGTCCACGTCACAGGCGCGGTCGTAGTCGGAGGACATGTCGTCGCCGTCCGCGCCCGCCCAGAACGGCAGCACGACTTCCGGGATCGCTATGAGCGGCCCGCCGCCCGACTCCACCCACTCGACCGCACCTGGGTCCGCGTATCTGGCCATGCGCAGAAGCTACACGGCAGGGATCCGGGCGAAATCCGGTGTCCCCTCCGCTGTCCGATACGCGGCCCTCGCCCCCGATGAGCAGCACGGTCCGAGACGGCTCAGCAGCCGCAGTTCTCCGCGTCCAGCGGCGCCGTCAGCGGGTCCGCGTCGCGCCGCTCGCGGCCCTCCCAGGTCTCGAACTCGAAGCCCTCGCGCGCCCAGTACTCGAAGCCCCCGAGCATCTCCTTGACCTGGAAGCCGAGTTCGGCGAGGGCGAGGGCGGCGCGGGTCGCGCCGTTGCAGCCGGGGCCCCAGCAGTAGGTGACGACGGGCACCGACTTGTCGAGGAGCTGTTCGGCCTGCTCGGGGATGAGCGCGGTGGGCAGGTGGATCGCGCCGGGGATGTGTCCCTGGTCCCACGACTCGGTGGAGCGGGAGTCGAGGACGACGAAGCCGGGGTCGCCACCGGCGGCGAGGGCGGCGGCGACGTCGGACACGTCGGCGTGAAAGGCGAGGCTCGCGCCGAAGTAGGCGGCGGCCGCGGCCGGGGAGGCCGGCGCCACGCGCAGAACGGGGTTCGTCACGGTCGCGGTGCCGGTCACCGTGGTGTCAGCGGTCACAGTCATGGTCTGGCCTTCCCTCCCGAGTCCCGTCGAACCGGTGCCGTTTCCGGCACCCCCGGTGCTTCCTCCGCACCGGCCCCGCGGGACTTCCTGGCCAAAAATCTACGTCGAGTGATCCACTTCCTGAAGTGACGATCCACGGCATCACTCTTGATCGGCCGGGGTTTTCCCTGCTATCCATCGCACATGACCGCGTATTCCCCGGACGCCACCGACTGGCGCATCCTCGATGTCCTCCAGCGCGAGGGCCGGTCCAGCTTCGCCGAGCTGGCCCGGGCCGTCTCCATGTCCGCGAGCGCGGTCACCGAGCGGGTGCGCCGCCTGGAGGAGGCCGGCGTCATCCAGGGGTACGCGGCCGTCGTCGACCCGGAGAGCCTGGGCCTGCCGATCCTCGCGTTCGTCCGGCTCAGGTACCCCAACGGCAACTACAAGCCGTTCCATGACCTCGTCGAGGCGACCCCGGAGATCCTGGAGGCGCACCATGTCACGGGCGACGACTGCTTCGTGATCAAGGTCGCGGCGCGCTCGATGAGCCATCTGGAGGAGGTGTCGGGCAAGATCGGCACCCTCGGTTCGGTGACCACGAGCGTCGTCTACTCGTCACCGCTGCCGCGGCGACCGCTCGGCCACTGACCCAGGCCCGCATCGGGCCACGGGCCGCGAGAGCACCGGGCCACCGGGTCACCGGGTCACCAGGCCGCGAGAGCGCCGGGCCACAGGGACCACAGCCTCAGTCCTGGGCGCCCCGCTGCCGTACGACCGACCCCGTTCTCCCCTTCACCACTTCCAGCTGGGCGTGGATGCGCCGCCGCAGGTCCGCGACGTGGCTGACGATGCCGACGCTGCGGTCGCGCTCCCGCAGCGAGTCGAGGACGTCGAGGACCTCGTCGAGGGTCTGGTCGTCGAGGCTGCCGAAGCCCTCGTCGATGAAGAGCGTGTCGAGCCGCACCCCGCCGGCCTCGTCCGTGACGACGTCCGCGAGGCCGAGGGCCAGGGCGAGGGAGGCGAAGAACGTCTCACCCCCGGACAGCGTCGCCGTGTCGCGCTCCCGCCCCGTCCAGGCGTCGACGACGTGCAGCCCGAGCCCGCTGCGGCCACGTCCCGCACGGTCGTCGGAGTGCACGAGGGTGTAGCGCCCGGAGGACATCCGCTCCAGCCGTACGGTCGCGGCGGCGGCGACCTGTTCCAGGCGTGCAGCGAGGACGTACGCCTCCAGGCGCATCTTGCGCTCGTTGTCCGCCGATGTGCCCGCCGCGAGGCCGGCCAGTCGGGCCACCCGGTCGTATTCCTCGCGCAACGGTGCCAGACGGCGTACGCCTCTGGTCGCGCGCGCGGAGAGCCCGTCGAGCTGCGCGCAGCGCCGCGCGGCCGCGTCCTGCGCGGAGGCGGCGTGCCGCAGGCCCCGGGCGGCGGACTCGGCGGCCTGTTCCGCGGCCCGCAGATCGGCGGGCGGCTGCTGGGCGGCGGCAGCCGTGTCGGCCTCGGCGAGTACGGCACGCACCGCGGCCTCCTCCGACTGCCAGACGTCGAGCCGCCGTTGGAGTTCCCGGTGGGCCGCGTCGTCGAGCAGCGCGGCGGCCGCCGCCCGCGGTGTGTCGAACCCGGCGCGGAAGGCCGCGTCGGCGAGTCGCGCGTCGGCGTCCTTGAGGCGCTGCGCGGTGTCCTCGGCCCCGCGAACGGCGTCCGCGGCCTCGGTGAGCAGCGCGACCTGCCGCTCCAGCTGCGCGGCGCGCGCCGATACGCTCCCGGTGGCGCCGCGCGCCTGCTCCAACTCCCCCTCCAGACCGGCCTTTTCGCGGTCCAGGGCATCCCTGGTCGAGGCGCGTGACGCGACGCCGCGGGCGGCCTCCTGCTGGGCGGCCAGCCGCCGCTGGTGCTCGCGCTCGGCCTGTTCCCGCGCCTCACGCGCGGCGTGCAGTCCGGACGCCACGGCGCGGGCCTCGGCGTGTTGCCGTTCCAACGCCTCGGCCTGCTCGGCGAGTTGTGCCGTGGGCGCGTCGCCCGCCTCCGCGGTCGCGGCGGCCAGCGCCTCGCGGACGACGCCGAGCCGCCGCTCGTCCTCGGTGCGCTGCTCGTCGGCGCGCCGATGGGCGGCGAGGGCCCGCTCCTCCGCGTCCTGGTCGACGTGTCCGGCGATCTTCCGTGCGGGCGCGGGGTGTTCGGAGGCGCCGCAGACGGCGCAGGGCTCGCCGTCGACCAGGCCCGCGGCGAGTTCCGCGGCGATGCCCTTGAGGCGCTGTTCCTTCAGGTCGAGCCAGCGGTCGCGGGCCTCCGTGGCGCGTTCGCGTGAGGCGAGGGCCTGTGCGTGGGCGTCGTCGGTGTCCTGGGCGAGCTGGTCGCGCTGCCGGGCCGCGCCCAGCCGCTTGAGCGCCGGTTCGCGTTGGACGGCGAGCTGTTCGGCGCGGGTCGTGGCCTCCTGCGCGGACTCGATCCGTGCCTCGATGCCGGTGCGGGTCGCCTCCCACGTGGCCAGCCAGCTCTCGGCCTCCTGGAGGATGTCCTCGTCGGCGCGCTCCTGCCGGTCCAGGTCGGCGCGTTCCATGGCGAGTTCGGCCAGTCGGCGTTCGGCCCGGCGTGCCGATTCCAGGCCGCCGAGCTCCTCGGCCGCCTTGCGGGCCGCTGCCGCGAGCCCGGGTGCACCGGCGCCGGCGAAGGTCTCCGGCAGGGTGGCACACGCGCGTGCCTCTTCGGCGGCCGCGCGCCGGTGCTCGGCCTCGGCGGCTTCGCGCAGGTCGAGTGCGGGGGCCACCGCCTCGGCCTTGCGGGCCCGCTCCATCCGCGCCTGGGCCTCCCGGTGGGCGTCGGCCCGCTCGTCCAGGCGCGCGGCACGCTCCCGCGCCTCCGTGAACCGGCGTTGCAGCCGGGCCACTTCACGGACATCGCCGAGTACGCGGTCCGCCGCGGCCTGCGCGGATTCGGCGGCCACGCGCGCGCAGTGGGCGATCGTGAGGCGTTCGCGGGCAGTGCAGCGGGCGACGGCGGCCCAGGCCAGCACGGACTCGGCGAGGCCCGGATCGCCGGGTGCGAGGTCGGGCAGCGGCATCTCGACGCTGTCCCCGGCCTCCTGCTGCATCCGGTGCGCGTCGGCCAGCATGGCCGTGTCGCCGGCGCGCACTTCGGCTTCGGCCGCGCGCCGTCGCTCGGCGAGGCGCTTTTCGACCTCGGCGAAGCGGTGGGTGTCGAAGAGGCGGCCGAGCAGCTTGCCGCGGGCCTCGGCATCGGCCCGCAGGAAGCGCGCGAAGTCGCCCTGGGGCAACAGCACGACCTGGCAGAACTGCTCGCGGCTCATGCCGAGCAGCTGGGTGATCTCTTCGCCGATCTCCTGGTGGGAGCGGCTGAGGTCCTTCCAGGAGCCCGCCGACGCGTCGTACTCACGCAGCCAGCTCTGTGCCTTTTCGGTCGTCGTGCCGGCACCGCGCTTCTTGGGGCGTTCCCAGGGCGGCTGCCGGGTGATCTCCAACCGGCGTCCGGCGACGGTGAGTTCGAGGCGGATCTCGGTGCGTGTGGCGGGTTCCGCGTGGTCGCTGCGCAGGCCGAGGCCCTGGCCGCTCTGGCGGGCGCCGGGCACCGCTCCGTACAGCGCGTAGCAGACGGCGTCCAGGACAGACGTCTTGCCCGCGCCCGTCGGCCCGTGCAGCAGGAAGAGCCCGGCGGCCGACAGCTCGTCGAAGTCGACCTTCTGGGCGCCGCCGAAGGGCCCGAAGGCGGTGATGTCCAGGCGGTGCAGCCTCATCGGGCCACCTCGAAGCCGCGTCGGCACGCAAGCCGATCGGTGTCCGGGGCTGCTGTGAAGTCCAGCGGACGTGATGTCACCGGGCGACCTCCCGCACGGCCTCGTCGGCGTGGACGGCGTCGAACGCGTCCCGCAGCACGACCTGTTCGTCCACGTCGGGGCCCGCGCCGCGCACATGGGCCACGAAGTCCTCCGCGATCTGCTGTTCGCTGCGGCCCGCCAGCCGCCGGGCGTAGGAGATGTCCGGGTCCTCGGGGGCCCGCTCCGGGTCGAACGTGAGGCTGAGCGTGTGCGGGAAGCGCTCGGTCAGCCGCGCCATGGGATCGGCCGGGCGGACCGGGTCGGTGAGGGTCGCCTCGACCCACGCCTCCTCGTGGCGCTCCAGCTCCGGATCGGCGAGCAGGTCCTCCAGGTGCCCCCGGATGCGGGCGAGCGCCCGGGGGACGGGGCAGTCGATCCGCTCCGCGCTCAGGGAGCCCTCGGCACCCAGATCCACGAGCCACATGCTCTTGCGGTGGTCGGCCTCCGAGAACGAGTACGGCAGCGGGGAGCCCGAGTAGCGCACGCGCTCGGTGATGGTCTGGCTGCCGTGCAGATGCCCGAGCGCGGTGTAGTCGACGCCGTCGAAGACCCCGGCCGGCACGGAGGCGACCCCGCCGACGGTGATGTCCCGCTCGCTGTCGCTGGCCTCGCCGCCGGTGACGAAGGCGTGGGCGAGGACGACGGACCGGGTGCCCGGCGCGCGCGTGGCGAGGTCGGCGCGGACCCGGTCCATGGCGGCGGCGAGCACCGCCTCGTGCCCGGCCTTCTCGACGCCGAACTCGTCCTTCACCAACGCCGGTTCGAGATAGGGCAGGCCATAGAAGGCGACGTCGCCGTGGGCGTCGGGGAGCACCACGGGGGTGCCGCACGCCGAGGCCTCGGTACGCAGGTGGACGCCGGCACGCCCGATGAGGCCCGCGCCGACACCGAGCCGGCGCGCCGAGTCGTGATTCCCCGAGATCATCACCGTGGGCACACCGAGGTCGGCCAGCCGGTGCAGGGCGTCGTCGAAGAGCTCGACGGCGGCGAGCGGCGGCACCGCCCGGTCGTACACATCCCCCGACACGACCACCGCGTCCACGTCGCGCTCACGCGCGGTCGTGACGAGATGGCCGATGAATTCGGCCTGGGCACCGAGCATGTTCACCCGGTGGAACGCCCGGCCGAGATGCCAGTCGGAAGTGTGCAGAAGCCTCATGATCCCCGAGACTAACGGGCGGGTCGGACATCACGGGCGGCTACTCCCGTATCGGCCCTCAGCAGGTCACGCCGCGCATGCTCCACGCGCGCGTACCTCACTCGGCCCCGTCCTCGCGCGCGTGCCCCACGTCACGCCGCGGGACAGCCGGACCCACCGCCCCCGCTCACGCGTCCCCGTACGCCTCTCCCCCGAGTTCGAACCCCGCCGTGCCCGCTGTCGCGTCCGCGAGCCACGCCCGGAAGGTCTCCACGTCGGAGTCCGGCAGCCCGATCTCGATGGTGACCGCCTCGGCGTACCGCACGTCCCGCACCTCGCGCCCGGTGGACCGCAGGTCGTTCTGCACCTTGCCGGCGCGCTGGTGGTCGACAGTCACCGTGGCCAGCCGGAATCTCCGGCGCGTGAGGGTGCCCAGCGTGTCCAGCGCCTCGCCCACTGAGCCGCCGTACGCCCTGATCAGTCCGCCCGCGCCCAGCTTGACCCCGCCGTAGTAGCGGGTGACGACGGCGACGACGTAGCGCATGTCGCGGCGCAGCAGCATCTGGAGCATGGGGACGCCCGCGGTGCCGCCCGGTTCGCCGTCGTCGCTCGCCTTCTGCACGGCCGCGTCGGCGCCGATGACGTACGCGTAGCAGTTGTGCGTGGCGTCGGCGTGCTCCTTGCGGACTCCGGCGATGAAGTCCTGGGCCTCCTGCTCGGTGGCGGCCGGGGCGAGAGCGCACAGGAACCGGGAGCGGTTGACCTCGGTCTCGTGCACGCCCGCGCGGGCCACTGTGCGGTACTCGTCCTGCATCACGCCAGCGTATGTGGTGCACGCGCGCGTGGAGCACGTCCCGTCCCCCCGCGGTTGCCCCGGGAGCGGGGCGGACAGCGAAGTGGTGGATACTCGCTCCTCGTTGCCCGGAGCCCCTGGGCGACGCCGAAGACCCCAGGCCGCACCGAGGACCGCGGGCCTTACCGACGGCCCGACCGTGGCCCGACCGATCGCAGGGAGATCGCAGCATGACCGGCACTCAGGTGGAGAGCGCGGACTCGGACACGCCCGGCCATCCGGAGCCCTCCGTTTCCACGCCCCGCTGGCGGGCGTGGCTCCTGGAGGGCCTGAGCGAGCAGTCGGCCCGTCACCCGGGCCCGCACGCCACCCCGGACGCCGAGCACCGGGGCCACAAGTGGTGGCGGGTCATGTGTCTCACCGGCGTGGACTACTTCTCCACGCTCGGCTACCAGCCGGGTATCGCCGCGCTCGCCGCCGGGCTGCTCTCCCCGCTCGCGACACTCGTGCTGATCGCGCTGACCCTGCTCGGCGCGCTGCCGGTCTACCGCCGGGTCGCGCACGAGAGCCCGCACGGCGAGGGTTCGATCGCGATGCTGGAGCGGCTGCTGCCCTGGTGGTCGGGGAAGATCTTCGTTCTCGTGCTGCTCGGCTTCGCGGCCACCGACTTCCTGATCACGATCACCCTGTCGGCGGCGGACGCCTCCGCGCACGTCGTGGAGAACCCTTTCGCCCCGCACTGGATGCACGGCGGGAACACCTGGATCACCCTCGTCCTGGTCGCCGCGCTGGGCGCGGTCTTCCTGAAGGGCTTCAAGGAGGCCATCGGCATCGCGGTGGCGCTCGTGGCGACGTATCTCACACTTAATGTCGTCGTTCTGGCCGTCGCCGCCTGGGAGGTGCTGAGCCACCCGGTCAGGATCGGCAACTGGACCGACGCGATGACCGCCGAGCACTCCTCGCCGCTCGCGATGATCGCCGTGGCACTCCTCGTCTTCCCCAAGCTGGCGCTCGGCATGTCCGGCTTCGAGACGGGTGCGGCGGTGATGCCGCAGGTCGAGGGCGACCCGACGGACACGTACGCGAAGCCGACGGGCCGGATCCGGGAGACCCGCAAGCTGCTCACCACGGCCGCCGTGATCATGAGCGGCTTCCTGCTGCTGTCCAGCCTCGCGACGACGATCCTGATCCCGCAGGACGCGTTCGAGAGCGGCGGCCCGGCGAACGGGCGCGCGCTCGCGTATCTCGCGCACGAGCACCTGGGCGAGGCGTTCGGCACGGTCTACGACATCTCGACCATCGCCATCCTCTGGTTCGCGGGCGCCTCCGCGCTCGCCGGGCTCCTCAACCTCGTACCGCGCTATCTGCCCCGCTACGGCATGGCCCCGGAGTGGACCCGTGCGGTGCGCCCGCTGGTCCTGGTGTTCATGGCGGCCGCGGTCTTCATCACGCTGTGGTTCAACGCGAACGTCGACGACCAGAGCGGCGCGTACGCGACCGGTGTGCTGGTCCTGATGCTCTCCGCGTCTTTCGCCTCGACGGTCGCCGTACACAGGAAGGGCCGTCGCGCCGCCGCGCTCGGCTTCGGCACGATCACCGCGGTCTTCGGGTACACGCTGGTCACCAATGTCATCGAGCGCCCCGACGGCATCAAGATCGCGCTGATCTTCATCCTCGCGATCCTGACCACGTCGTTCGCCTCACGCGTCCGTCGTGCCTTCGAGCTGCGTGCCGCGGCCGTCACGTTCGACGAGGCCGCGGCCCGGTTCATCGACGAGGCCGCGGCGAGCGGACCGCTCCAGCTGATCGCCAACGAGCCGCAGGAGCACAGCACCACGGCGTACCGCGCCAAGGAGTACAACCAGCGCGACCACACCCACATCCCCGACGGCCGCCCCGTGCTGTTCCTGGAGGTCTTCGTGACGGATTCCTCGGACTTCACGGCCGACCTCGCGGTGCACGGCGACGAGAAGCACGGTGTGCGCAGGCTGCGGGTGGAAGGCGCGACGGTGCCCAACACCATCGCCGCCGTCCTCATGCAACTGCGCGACCGCACCGGCCAGGTCCCGAACGCCTACTTCAACTGGACCGAGGGCAATCCGCTGAGCCACCTCGTGCGCTTCCTCGTCTTCGGCGAGGGCGAGGTCGCGCCGGTCACCCGCGAGGTACTCCGCCGCGCCGAGCCCGACCCCGATCGCAGGCCCCGGGTCCACGTCGGCTGAGCGGCCGTGCCGAGGGGCACGAAGGCCGGCCGGTCAGTGCTTCTTGCCTCTCGGCACCGTCACGTCCGTCAACAGGGCGGTACCGGGGGCGAGTTCCTGCCAGCTGCCGCCGTGCCAGGCGAGGATCGCGACGGCCGAGGTCGGGAACTTCGTCCGTACCTCGTCCAGCGCGTCGTCGAGGCCGTCCCCCGCCAGTTCGAGGACCAGCTCCTCAAGGCCCGGGTTGTGCCCGATCAGCAGCAACGTCCGCACTTGGTCCGGGACTTCGCGCACGGCGTCCAGCAACTCCGGTACGTCCGCCCCGTACAGCCGCTCGTCGAGCCGTACGGGTGGCGGGGTGCCCCACTGCTCCGCGGCCAGCTCCCAGGTCTGGCGGGCGCGTACGGCGGTGGAGCACAGGGCGAGGTCCGGCAGACAGTCGGCCTCGGCGAGGGCGCGCCCGGCCGCCGGGGCGTCGCGGCGGCCACGCGGCGCGAGCGGCCGCTCGTGGTCGGGCACGCCCGTGGGCCAGGCGGACTTGGCGTGCCGCAGGACGACGAGTCTGCGCAGCGGGCCGGCTCCGGCGCGCGCCATCACAGCGCCGCCCCGATCTCCCGGGTGAGTTCGAGCCCGAGGAGCCGGTCCGCGTAGGCGTACGTCTCGAAGCGGGCGCCCTCCGGCACGTCGGACGTCTCCACCCACCGCAGCACGCTCAGGACTCCGGGGACGTCCAGGTCGTCCTCCCAGGCCGCGCGCAGCCGTTGGCGTACGTCATCGGGGACGGGACGGGACGGCCGGGTCGCCCAGCCGGCGACCGCGGCGCGCCACCGCGTGAGTGTGTCGTCGGCGTCCTCCAGGACGGCCGCGTCGAGCCGCAGGGGGGCGTCCCTGCGGTGCGCGAGCAGGGCGAAGCGCAGGACGGTGGGATCCACGGAACCGCTGCCGGGTTCCACGGGGGCGACCTGGACACGGACGTCGCCGGCCGCCGTGCCGACTGCCGCGTCCCGGTCCGGGCCCACCACATGGATGGTCCGCGCGTCCCCCGGCCCGGGCGCGGTGTCGTGGTGGTCCTCGAACTGCCGGATACCGAGCGTCGCGGCACTCGCCAGGAGTTCCGCCTGGTCCGCCGGGCCGCTCAAGGTCGCCCAGACCGGTGTTCCGCCGATTTCCAGGGCCCGTACGAGGACGTCGGCGACGAGGAGCACCCGTAGACCCGTGGTGTCGGACCCGGACGCGCGTGCGTGGACGCGGACCAGACTCCGGCGGGCGCGGGCGGCGTCAGTGGGCTCGCCCGTTCGGGCGTCGATGATACGGAGCACGAGGTGAGCGTAGGCGGGCCGAAGGCCGTGCGCAGGGAGGTGGGACCGATTCCGGTCATGCGCAGGCGCACGGCGGCCTCAGCCGAACGTCCCCAGGTACCGTGCATACGGGCGATCGGTCGGTCGAGGAGGAGTTCCCGACTGGCTTCGGCAAGCCATCACGCGGCGTTCATGGCAGGGCCACGCAGGTGCCCCCGAGGCCTGAATGAGTGGTTCCGTTCAGTGCGTCACTCGGAGGCACCGGAGGGCTGCCCCATGGCCGGGACCGAACCCGCGTCCGCGATCAACCGCCGTCGTTTTCTGCTCGCCTCGGGCGCCGCCGTGGCAGCCGGGGCGTCCGGGACGGCGGGGGCGCTCCTGCCTGGGCAGCGCGCACATCCCTCCGTAAGGGATGCCGCCGTAAGGGATGCCGCCCGCCGGCCGGCCCGCACCGCCAGGCGCCCCGCACCGTACGGGACGACCACCCTGGAGACGACGGCCCGCCTCGGCGGCGCCCCGGACACCGGCACCTACCGGCGGCTGGTCGCGGGCCCCGGCTGGCCCCTCGTCGTACGGGGAGAACTCGCCCCTCCCCGGGCCGGCCGCGAGGACCGGCGTACGGCGCTCGCGTGCTTCGTGCAGTTCACCGACCTGCACCTCGCCGACGTACAGAACCCGCTGCGCACGGAGTTCCTGCGGTCCCGCACGGCCACCGCGTGGCGGGCGCAGGAGGCGCTGACCGTCGCGGGCGCGGTCGCGCTCGTGGAGCAGGTGAACGCGCTCGGCGGGGGCCCGCACACCCATCTGCCGCCCGCGTTCGTGATGACGACGGGCGACAACGTCGACAACAACTCCGCGATCGAGCTGGAGTGGTTCCTCACGCTGATGAGCGGCGGCCGGATCACCCCCAACACTGGTGACCCGACGGCCTACGAGGGCATCCAGAACTCCGGGCTTCCTCTGTACTGGCACCCCGGCGACGCGGCCCTGCGCGACCTGGACAAGCGGCGCGGGCTGCCCCTGATCCCGGGATTCCTCGACGCCGTGACCCGGCCGGTGAGCAGCCCGGGACTCCGTATCCCCTGGTACTCCACGGTCGGCAACCACGACGATCTGCCCGGCGGCTGTCTCTCCCCCGCGCTCGGCGACTTCGCGGTCGGCTCCCGCAAACTGCTGTCGGTGCCCGCCGCCGACGCGGCCGCCTACGCCAGGGCGCTCGGGTCGGGCGACGACCCCAAGAGCGAGGTGCTCAAGGCGATCCTGAGCAGACACGCGGCCTCGGCGCGGACCGTGACGGCCGACGAGCGACGACGGCTGTGCACCCCGCAGGACTATCTGGCAGCGCATCTCGACCCCGCCCACGCAGGCGCCGGTCCGGTCGGCCACGGCTATACCGAGGACCATCTCGACGGCGAGCGGATGTACTACAGCTTCCGGATCGCCGAGAACGTCATCGGCATCAGCATCGACACGACGTACCGCAGCGGCCACTACGAGGGCTCGCTCGGCACCGGCCAACTCCGCTGGCTGGAACGGACACTGGCCGCGCACAGTTCCCGGTCCTACGACGCGGACGGCCGTCTCGTACGCAATACGAGCGCCGACGACGCCCGCATCCTGGTCTTCAGCCACCACCACAGCCCGAGCATGACCCGCCGCCCCGACGCCGCCCGCACGGACGAACCGCGCCACGACGGCGCCGAGGTCATCGCCCTGCTCGGCCGGTTCCCGAACGTGGTCGCCTGGATCAACGGCCACAGTCACGTCAACCGGATCACGCCCCACGCGCACGCGACGCCCGCCCGCTCCTTCTGGGAGGTCAACACCGCCTCCCACGTGGACTATCCGCACCACGCCCGGCTGTTCGAACTGGCCGACAACGGGGACGGCACGGTGTCCCTGTTCACCACGCTCATCGAGTCGGCCGCCCCGCACCGCACCGCCCCCGGCTTCGACGACCTCTCGGCGGTGGGCCTCGCCTCCCTGTACCGGGAGCTGGCGTACAACGCTCCGGGCCTCGCCGCCGGCGCGCGGGCCGGCGTTCAGGAGGGCTGGGCGGGCGGGGCGGGCGACCGCAACACGGAGCTGGTGGGAATCAGTCCGTGACGCCCGCTGTTTCTCCCTGAGCAGCCATGACAGGGACCCTTAGGAGGCCGACCATGTACGGCGACCCGGCAACGATCCGCAAGATCCTCACCGAGCTCGGTGACACCTGGGCGATCGTCGGCCTGTCCTCGAACCAGCGCCGCGCGGCATACGGCGTCGCCGACGTCCTCCAGCGCTACGGCAAGCGCATCGTGCCGGTACACCCGAAGGCCGAGACCGTCCACGGGGAGAAGGGATACGCCTCCTTGGCGGACATCCCCTTCGAGATCGATGTGGTGGACGTCTTCGTGAACAGCGATCTCGCGGGACCCGTCGCCGACGAGGCGGTCGCCAAGGGCGTCAAGGCCGTCTGGTTCCAGCTCGACGTCATCGACGAGGCCGCGTACGACCGGGCCCGGGCCGCCGGACTCGACATGGTCATGGACTTCTGCCCGGCTATCGAGATCCCCCGACTCGGCTGACCCTCTAACCGCCCCGCGTCCAAATGCGGTTGACGCCCCGGGGGCCGCACCGGTTTCCTGCTCTGGTGCCCACCCTTCGTATCGAACAGCCGGACGACGAAGCCCGTCTCAACGACTGGCAGCATGTCCACAATGTGATCGTCCCGGCCGCCGCCATGTCGCTCGCCGAGGTGCGCGAGCGTGTCCGGCGCAACCACCTGGAGGTCGCGTATCTCGGCGACGTCCTGGTGGGCTGCACGACCGTGCGTCCGCCCACGGACGACACCGCCACGGCCACGGTGATCGCGCGCGTGCTCGCCGAGCACCGCGGTCAGGGGTTCGGCGAGGAGTTGTACGTACGCGGGCTGAAGCAGGCGCGCGAGGTGGGCGCCGAGGTGATCGAGACCGTCGTGCTGGCCGCCAACGAGGACGGACTGCGGTTCGCGCGGAAGCACGGGTTCATCGAGATCGAACGCTATGTGCTTCCGGGCGAGACCGCCGAGTGGGTCGACCTGCGGCTGGCCTGAGCCGGTCCGGACGGGTCGGCCCGCGGCTCGCGGCCCGCCCGAGCCGGTCACTTCCCCCGGTCGAGGAAGTCGGCGACGGTCTCGCTGAAGGCACGTGGGTCGTCGAGCCACGGGAAGTGGCCGGCATCCGGCTGCACGGTCAGCTCGGCCCGGGGAAACAGTTCCGCGACGGCGGCGGCGACGCGTGGCAGCGGGCCGCTGTCCAGCGCGCCCGCGATGAGCAGCACCCGCGCGTCCCACGAGGCGACGGCCGCGCGGGCCTGGTCGGGATCGAAGGCTCCGGGGCCCGGGTAGAGCTCCGCCGCCTCCTCGTTGCTCTGCTCGGCGTCGGTCGAGGCGTGCGCCTGGGCGGCCGCGTCCCAACGGCCGTAGAAGAACGGGGTGATGGTGTCCCAGTCGGCGTCGCTCGCGGAACCCGCCCAGACACGTTCGTACGCCTCGTACGCGGTCTCGAACCACGGCTCGGCCTTGCGCAGCTCGGCCGCCTCTCTGCGGTGTTCCTCGGTGAAGTCGACGCCGAGGGCCCGCGCCCGGCTGGTGACCAGCGTGAGGGAGCGGATGCGCCCCGGATGCCGGGCCGCGTACAGGAGGGCGAGGTCGCCGCCCGCCGAGTGAGCGAGCAGATCGACGCGCTCCAGGCCGAGGTGCGCGCGGAGTGCCTCGACGTCGCCGGCCTGACGGTCGCAGCGGTAGGTCGCCGAGTCGGCCGGGACGCCGGAGTCGCCGGTGCCCCGCAGGTCGAGCAGGATCAGCCGGCGGTGCCGCGCCAGCCCGCCGAGGTCGCCGAGGTAGGCGGAGGCGCGCATCGGCCCACCGGGCAGGCAGAGCAGCGGCTCGCCCTCGCCCCGTACGTGGTAGGCGAGTTGGGTTCCATCAGGGGCGGTGAAGGTCGGCATGACGCCATCCTCATCAGCGCCCGACGATCACGGCAAGCGGTTTACTTCCCCTGTACTGCGGCTCACCGGGACTCCGTCCGACACTTCGCTGATCGTGCCCCACTTCCACTGACACCGTCACGGGCACGTATACGTAGACGGACGGACACGGCATCGCGGAGACGGGGAGGGCCGGATGACGGAACTGCTGACAGGCATGCGGGTCGACTACAGCGATCACGACGACCCGGTGCTGATCCGGCCGGATGGCAGCCCGGTGGAGACCTGGCGGGAGAACTACCCGTACCCGCAGCGTATGGAGCGCAAGGAATACGAGTGGCACAAGCGGCTCCAGCAGATCGAGCTGCTGAAGTTGCAGAGCTGGATCAAGGAGACCGGCCGGCGTCTCGTCATCGTCTTCGAAGGACGGGACGCGGCCGGCAAGGGCGGCACGATCAAGCGGTTCACCGAGCACCTCAACCCGCGCGGCGCCCGGGTGGTGGCCCTGGAGAAGCCGACCGAACGCGAGCGCGGGCAGTGGTACTTCCAGCGGTATGTGGAGCATCTGCCGACCGCGGGCGAGATCGTGATGTTCGACCGGTCCTGGTACAACCGCGCGGGCGTGGAGCGCGTGATGGGCTTCTGCACGGACGACGAGTACCGGCGCTTCATGCGGCAGGCGCCCGCCTTCGAGCGGATGCTCGTCGACGACGGGGTGGACCTGATCAAGTACTGGTTCTCGGTGTCGCAGGGCGAGCAGCGCACCCGCTTCACGATCCGTCAGGTCGATCCCGTACGGCAGTGGAAGCTGAGCCCGATGGACCTGGCCTCCCTGGACCGCTGGGACGACTACACGGCGGCCAAGGTCGCCATGTTCCGCGAGACGGACACCGAACAGGCGCCCTGGACCGTCGTGAAGAGCAACGACAAGAAGCGGGCCCGCGTCGAGGCCATGCGCAGTGTCCTGGCCCGCTTCGACTACGCCGACAAGGACGAGGAGGTCGTCGGCAGCCCGGACCCGAGCGTCGTGGGCGCGGCGGTGAACCTGCTGGAGGCGGGCGAGGACGACACCGACGACTGAGGGGTACGACGACCACGGGGGCGTACGGCCTCCAGGTCGCCCTCAGTCGTGCGCGGGCCGGTCGCTGATGCGGTGGTCGGCCAGGCTCAGCGCCTCGTCGACCACCCGGCGCAGATGGCCGTCGCCGAGCGAGTAGATCACCCGGCGGCCTTCCTTCCGGGTGTTCACGAGCCCGGCGAGACGGAGCCGCGCCAGATGCTGACTGACGGCCGGACGTGCGGCGCCGCACGCCTCCGTGAGGGTGGTGACGTCGGCCTCGCCGCCGGTCAGGGCGTGGAGCAGCGCGAGACGGGTGCGGTCGCCCAGGAGGGCGAGGAGTTCGGCGGCGAGCGCGAACTGTTCCTCGCCGGGGGTGCGCGGGTGCGCATCATGCGCAGATGATAGGTGCATGCGTGCGCTCATACGCACATAATGGCCCTGTGGACGCCGACACGTCCACTCCCGCGCACCGGAAGGGGCCCCACGTGAGCGACCGGCACCACCACGAGCACGGCCTGGAGCACGACCACTCGGAGGGTCACCAGCACGGCCACGACCACTCGTACGGTCACGAGCACGGCCGCGACGCGCACGGCGACGCCCATCAGTACGGTCACACCCACCCGCACGCTCAGGACCGCACACCCGAGCACCCGCACGGGCACTCCCACCCGCACACCCTCGCGAGTCGCTTGCGCCACCTCCTCACCCCCCACTCCCACGAAACCGCCGACAAACTCGACTCCGCCCTGGAGTCGTCGGCCCGGGGCATGCGGGCGCTCTGGCTCTCCCTGGCCGTCCTCGGCGCAACGGCCTTGGCGCAGGCGGCCGTTGTCGTGGTCTCGGGTTCGGTCGCGCTGCTCGGCGACACCGTGCACAACGCCGCCGACGCGCTGACGGCCGTGCCGCTCGGGATCGCCTTCGTGCTGGGCCGGCGCGCGGCGACGCGACGCTTCACCTACGGCTACGGGCGGGCGGAGGACCTGGCGGGCATCGTGATCGTGCTGACGATCGCCGCGTCCGGGACCTTCGCGGCCTGGACGGCGGTCGAGCGGCTGCTCGACCCGCAGCCCATGCGGCACGTCCCGATCGTCGCGGCGGCCGCGCTCATCGGCTTCCTCGGCAACGAGTGGGTCGCCCGGCACCGCATCCGCGTCGGCCGCGAGATCGGCTCCGCCGCGCTCGTCGCGGACGGACTCCACGCGCGTACGGACGGGTTCACCTCACTCGCCGTACTGGTGGGCGCGGGCGGCGCGGCGCTCGGCTGGCAACTCGCCGACCCGCTGGTGGGGTTGGCGATCACGGCCGCGATCCTGCTCGTGCTGCGCGATGCCGCCCGCGAGGTGTTCCGGCGCGTGATGGACGCCGTGGACCCGGAGTTGGTGGACCGGGCCGAGCAGGCGCTGCGGGAGGTGCCCGGCGTACGCGAGGTGGGGGAACTGCGGCTGCGCTGGATCGGGCACCGGCTGCGCGCCGAGGTGGCGGTCGTCGTCGACGGCGAGGTGAGCGTGCGTGAGGCCCACCACATCGCGGTCGAGGCGGAACACGCGCTGCTGCACGCCGTACCGAAGCTCACCGCGGCCCTGGTGCACGCAGATCCGACGCCCGCGCCCGGAGAAACGGACCCGCACCTGACGCTGGCCCATCACACGGCCGCCTGACCAGGCCCGCGGGACGTGCGGCCACCTCCCCGCGACACGGCAGACGGGCAGACAGACGCCCAACTCCCCTGTCCGTGAAGGGGCTCAGGCCACCCCCAGCCCCTCCAGCACCACCACGTTCGGCAGCTCCGCGAACACCTTTCCCGGCACCAGCAGCTTCCCGCGCCGCCGACCACTGCCCACCAGCACATACGGCAGCTCTACGACGGCCGAGTCCACCAGCACGGGCCAGTGGACGGGGAGTCCGAGCGGAGTGATGCCGCCGTACTCCATGCCGGTCTCCCCGGTCGCCGTGTCCATCGGTGCGAACGAGGCCTTTCGCGCGCCGAGTTGGCGACGCACGGCGCCGTTGACGTCCACGCGGGTGGTGGACAGGACGACACACGCGGCGAGCGTGGTGTCGGCGCCGCGTCTGCCCGCGACGACCACGCAGTTCGCGGACTGGTCGAGCAGTTCCTGACCGTAGTGCTCGACGAAGGTGGCCGTGTCGGCCCACTCGGGGTCCGTGTCCACGTAGACGATCTGGTCGGCGGGGATGCTGCCCCGCCAGTCGCGTACGGCGTCGGCGACCGGGCGGGTGAGGTCGTCGAGGCAGTCGGGGGCGGGCATGGCGTGGCCGAAGTGTCCGAGGGGTGCGCGCATGACGGCACGCTAACAGCCGCGTCCGTGCGGCCCGTCGGGTGTCTCAGTGCACGAGTGGGACCGACACGGCCATGACCATCTCCACCGGCGCATCGCCCTTGTTGGCGTACGTGTGAGGGGTGTTGGCCTCGAACGACACGCTCGCGCCCTCGGGCACGAGGTACTCGACCCCGTCGACCGTGAGGGTCATCTCGCCCGCCATGACATGGACGAGTTCGACGGTGCCGGCGGGGTGCGGGTCCGAGGGGCTGCCGTCGCCGGGCATGAGCCGCCAGTCCCACATCTCCAGCGGCCCGGGCGCCTCGGTGCCCGCGAGCAGCCGGTTGTAACTGCCCGCGTCGGTGTGCCACAGCCGTACGGCCTGGTCGGCCGGGACGATCCGGACCTTGGGGCCCTGCTCGTAGTCGAGGAGGGTGGTGATGCTGACGCCGAGCGCGTCACCGATCTTGACGATGGTGCCGATGCTGGGGTTGGTCCTGGCCTGCTCGATCTGGATGAGCATGCCGCGGCTGACTCCGGCGCGCGCGGCGAGTGCGTCCAGAGTGAAGCCGCGCTCGGTGCGCCAGCGCTTCACGTTGCGCGCCAGGGACTGAGTCAGCAGGTCGAGGTCCGACACATTCCGTCCAATATTCTGGATGACAGAGTTCAATCAGGTGAACTATGGTGTGGTGCACCTGATCGTTCACCGAACTGTACTGCGAGGCATCCCGTGACAGCACTCTTCGCCCTGGCCACCAGCCTCCTGTGGGGCCTGGCCGACTTCGGCGGAGGACTGCTGACCCGGCGTACGCCCGCCCTCACGGTGGTCGTCGTCTCCCAGGCGATCGCGGCGGCGGTCCTCGGCGCCATTGTGGTCGCCACCGGCGGCTGGAGCGCGGCCGGACCGCAGCTGTGGTTCGCGTTCGCCGCCGGACTGGTGGGCCCGGTCGCCCTGCTCTCCTTCTACAAGGCGCTCGCCCTGGGCCCGATGGGAGTCGTCTCCCCTCTCGGTTCGCTCGCCGTGGCCGTCCCGATCACCGTGGGACTCGTCCTGGGCGAGCGTCCTGGGCTGCTGCAGATCGCGGGCATCGCGGTCGCCGTGTCGGGTGTGGTGCTCGCGGGCGGGCCTCAGCTGCGCGGCGCGCCCGTGCAGCGGCAGGCGATCCTCCTCACCCTGGTCGCGGCGCTCGGTTTCGGCACGGTGTTCGCGCTGATCGCGGAGGCGTCGTCGTCGGTCACCGGGCTGTTCCTCGCGCTGTTCGTCCAGCGCGTGACCAACGTGGCGGTAGGCGGCACGGCCCTCTTCGTCTCGGTGAGGCGTGGCGCCCGGGCCGTCCCCGAGGGCGGTTTCCCCTGGAACTCCCTGCCCGCGCTCGCCTTCGTCGGCCTCGCCGATGTCGCGGCCAACGGCACCTACTCGGTCGCCGCCCAGCACGGCCCGGTCACCGTGGCCGCCGTCCTCGCCTCGCTCTACCCGGTGGTCACCGCCCTTGCGGCGCGCGGCATCCTCAGCGAGCGGCTGCGCGGAGTGCAGGCGGCGGGAGCGGGCCTGGCTCTGGTCGGGACGGTGCTGCTGGCGACGGGCTGAGTCAGGACTCCGCCCGTGCGTCCCGTACATCCCCGGAGGCGCCCTCGGCATCGAGGTCCAGCTCGGCCAGGCGCGCCGCGGCCTCCTCGTCCAGCCCCGACAGCGCCAGCAGCTGCTCCGGCGTCACTCCGTCGGGAATCGGCACCGGCGCCGGGGTCCGCAGCGGCGGCTGCCACCCCTCCACCGGATCCCAGCGCCGCACGACGCGCGCGGGAGCGCCCGCCACGACCGAGTGGTCCGGCACCGCACCACGTACCACCGCACCCGCCGCCACCACGACGTTCCGCCCGATCCGCGCCCCCGGCAGGATCACGGCCCCGGTCCCGATCCAGCAGCCCGGCCCGATCTCCACCGGTTCCATCCGGGGCCACTGCTTGCCGATGGGCTGGTGCGGATCGTCGTACGAGTGGTTCGTCGACGTGACGTACACGTACGGCCCGAAGTAGCAGTCGCTGCCGATGGTGACCGTCGTGTCGGCGATGACGTGGCTCCCGCGGCCGAGCACGACGCCGTCGCCGATGCGCAGGATCGGGTCGGCGCCGAGGTCGAGGTCGGGCATCAGACCGGCGGTCAGCGTGACCTGTTCGGCGACGATGCAGTGGGAGCCGAGGTGGATCCAGGGTTCGCCGAAGACCGTGCCCAGCGGGAAGGCCAGCCTGGTATGTGTTCCGATGGCCCCGAAGCGGAGCCGTCCCGGGTGCTCGGCCGTGACCGCACCCGTGCGCTGCACCCAAGCCCAGCCCGCGTGGACGGCGCGCTGCGCGAGGCGGCGCCGCCATGATGAGAACGTGTTCTTGCTCTTGGGCACCCGCTCACGGTACTCAGCGCGAGGTGCGCCGATGAGCTCGTACGGCTGTGATCTTCACCCCACCGGGGCAGGGAACGATGGCATACGGTGCCGGTGTACCGAACGACGACGAGACACGGAGACGGTGATGACGCATCAGGCGCTGATCATGGGGATCGGCGGCAAGGATCCGCAGGTGGACCCGGAGGCCTTCGCGGCGCCCACGTCCGTGGTCATCGGGGACGTCACGCTGCACGAGGGCGCGAGCGTCTGGTACGGCGCGGTGCTGCGCGCCGATTGCGGTCCGATCGTCATCGGCGCCAGCAGCAATGTGCAAGACAATTGCAGCCTTCATGTGGACCCCGGCTTCCCCATCACCGTCGGCGAGCGCGTCTCCATCGGCCACAACGCCGTGCTGCACGGCGCCACCGTCGAAGACGACTGCCTGATCGGCATGGGCGCCACAGTCCTGAACGGCGCGGTGATCGGCGCCGGCTCCCTGGTGGCCGCCCAGGCACTCGTCCCGCAGGGCATGCAGGTCCCCCCGGGCTCCCTGGTCGCAGGCGTCCCCGCCAAGGTCAAGCGCCAGCTGACGGCCGAGGAACGCGAGGGCATCTCACTGAACGGCACGTTGTACGTGGACCTGGCAAAGGCCCACAAAGAGGCTCACGAGTAAAGACGCCGGGAGGGGAGAACGCGCCCCGTAAGGGGCGCGGGGAACTGCGCGAGCAACCACAAACGGCCCGCAGTCACGAACCGGCGGAACCTACTCGGCGGCTGCAACGGGCTCTCGCTCCGCCGCCTCCCGCTCGGCAGCAACCTTCTTCGCCTTCCGCCTGACGACCAGCATCGAAGCGAGCCCGATGAGCAGCGCCACCACAAGGCCGAGGTACGAGAACCGCTTGAGCCACGACTCGGCGACCACACCCACGTAGTAGATGACCGCGGTCGTCCCCCCGGCCCAGATGATCCCGCCGAGCACGTTGGCGATCAGGAACTTCCAGTACGGCATCCGCAGCACACCCGCGAGCGGCCCCGCGAAGATCCGCAGCAGGGCGACGAAGCGGCCGAAGAAGACGGCCCACATCCCCCACTTCTCGAAGGACTTCTCGGCCGTGGCGATATGGCCCTCGCTGAAGTGCTTGGGGAACTTCCCGCCGAGCCAGGCGAGGAGCGGGCGTCCGCCCTTGCGGCCGATGGCATAGCCGATGGAGTCGCCGACGATCGCGCCGAGGCTGGCGCACGCGCCGAGGATGACCGGGTTGATGCCGTCGTGCTGCGAGGAGAGCAGCGCCGCCGAGATCAGGATGATCTCGCCGGGCAACGGGATGCCCAGGCTCTCCAGGCCGATGACCAGGCCCACCAGCGCGTAGATGCTGACCGCGGGCACCGTCTCGAGCCACTCCTGGACGTGCAACGCCGGTTCCTCCCGTTTCGCTGTGCGTGATCCGGGCACCTGCGCTGCGCATGATCACCCGGCGTGCGCTCCCCCCTGAGCGCACGCCGGGCAGCCTACCTGGTCGGCCTCACGAGGCGGAGTCCCAGAGGTCGCACCGGTGCTCGCTGTGGACGGTGGCGCTGAGGATGTTCCCGCCCGCGGAGGCAGTCCGCAGCGAGAGCACCCGCCCGGTTCCCGCGGGCATCGCGGGCTGACCGTCCGCCCGCGGCACACCGCCGCGAATGAAGGATCCCCAGTACCGCACCATCTGCCGCGAGAGCACCCGCTGCTCCGCGTTCAGCGGTGATTCCAGCCCGAAGTGCTTGAAGAGGTACTGCACCTCATTGACGTGGGTCGCGCCGAAGTCGAAGTCCGTGTGCAGATTGCGCAGCGAGGCGAAGGGCGGTGAGGTGCGGTCGGCGAACTCGTACGAGTAGACAGGACCGCGGGCCGCGAGGGCGCCGTCGAGCCGGAGCGCCGGGCAGGCCATCAGATAGTCGCCGAAGGCGGTGCCATAGGCGATGGTCGGGGAGGGGTAGTCCGACAGCGGGTAGCGCGCGAGCACCCGCTTGCCCCGGTCCGCGCCGAAGACGGCCTTCACGACCACCGGATACAGCTCGGCGGTGAGCGGCGTGCCACTCGCGTCGAACTGACCGAAGGCGAAGAGACGCCCCTCGTCCTGGTTCGCCCCGTTCAGCACGGGGACCCGGGCGGCAGCCCCCTTCGCGTACGCCTCGAAGGGCTGCACGGGCAGGAAGTCACCGCCCACGACGGGTCCCCAGTCGAAGCCGGCCTGGGCCGCGAGGATCTCCTCGGGGGACTTGCCCCGCAGACAGGCGAGTGAGAGATCGGCGCAGCCCGCCTTCTTCGCGAAGGCCGCGCCGGCCGCTACGGCCGTGTCGTGCGCGCGTGCCGCACAGTTCCCGTACGCGCCGCTCTCGACAATTCCCGCCCGGTACAAGCCCTTTGAGGTCGGCGAGGCCATCTGGGTGCAGACCGAACGGCCGCCCGCCGACTCGCCCGCGATGGTGACGCGGCCCGGATCGCCGCCGAAGCGGCCGATGTTGGCGCGCACCCAGCGCAGCGCGGCCTGCTGGTCGAGCATCCCGAAGTTGCCGGAGACCCCGTCGCGCGCCTCGCCGTCGAGTCCGGCCGTGGCGAGGAAACCCATCGCGCCCAGGCGGTAGTTGACGGTCACGACGACCTCGCCGGTCTGCCGGGCGAAGGTGTCGGGCACGATGTCCGCGCCCGCGCCCGCGGTGAGCCCGCCGCCGTGCAGCCAGACCATCACCGGTCGCCGTCCGGCGCCGTCGGGGACGTACACATTGAGGTCGAGGCAGTCCTCGGTGTGGGTGGGCTGTTCGTACCCCGGGTCCCAACTCGCCGTCTGTACACAGCGGTTGCCGAAGTCCTGTGCGGTGCGTACGCCTTTCCAGGGTTCGACGGGCCGCGGGTTCTTCCAGCGGAGGTCGCCGACGGGCGGCTGGGCGTACGGGATGCCGAGGAACTGCCGTCCCTCGGTGGTGGTTTCGCCGCGGACCCAGCCCGCCTCCGTACGCACGACGGCGTGCCGGGTGGCGGATTCGGACGCGGACTGGGCCGGTGCCGGGGCGACGAGGACGGTGGCGAGGGCGGTGAGCCCGATGGCCAGGCGGCGTATCACGCGCTCACCTCCGCGGTCGTCCGCAGTCGCAGATCACGCGAGGACGCACCCGCCCACACCTTGCGGCGCCCGGTGCCGAGCACCCAGTCGTGCCGCTTCGCGTCCCAGGAGGAGAGCGTGCCCTTCTCGACGACCACGGTGACCCGGCGCCGCTCCCCCGCCCGCAGCGCGAGCCGCCGGTAGCCGCCCAACACCCGTACGGCCTGATCGAGTCGGAGATCCGGCGACGGACCGACGTAGACCTGCGCGACCTCGATGCCGTCGCGCCGCCCGGTGTTGCGCACGGTGAAGCTCACTTCGAGGCCGTGGCGGGCCCGGCGGACATGCAGGTCGTCGTACGTGAAGGAGGTGTATGACAATCCGTGACCGAAGGGGAACAGTGGGCGCACACCGTCGGCGTCGTACCAGCGGTAGCCGGCGTGGATGCCCTCCGAGTACTCCTCGGTGCCGTCGACGCCCGGGTAGCGGCGTGGGTCCCCGGCGACCGGGTGGTGGCCGTCGTCGACCGCGAAGGACTGGGTGAGCCGGCCGCCCGGATCGCAGTCGCCGAACAGGACGGCGGCGGTGGCGGCGGCGCCCTCCTGACCCGGGTAGTACATCTGGAGCACGGCGGCCGTGCTCCGCAGCCACGGCATGGAGGTCGAGGAGGAGGTGTTGAGGACGACGGTCGTACGGGGATTCACCGCCGTCACCGCCTCGATCAGCTCGCTCTGGTGACCGGGCAGCGCGATGGTCGTGCGGTCCAGGCCCTCGGTCGCGTCCTCGTAGGCGAAGAGGACGACACTGTGCGCGGCGCGCGCGGCCTCGACCGCCTCGGCGACGTCCTGCGCGCGGGTCGCCCCGGTGATGCGCCGCAGCCGGAACAGCTCCCCGCCGGTGCCGCCCTGCGCGGTGATCTGGAGCTTGTGCGCACCCGTGGTGAGGCTGAGCGCCTTGCGGCGCACCGACAGGCCGTCTGGTGCGGCGGAGACGAGTCCGCCCGAGAAGTACTCGCCGTAGCCGGGCGCCACCGGGAAGAGGTCCTCGCCGTCGAGGAGCACCTTGGGCCGCACGCCCGAGTAGTGGATGACGAAGGTCCACTCGTCGTCGTCGGCGGCGGTGAGCATCCCCTCGTAGGTCCAGGTCTGCCCGGCGGCGACGGCTTGGGCCTCGGTGTTGAAGCCCGGGCTCAGCGCGCTCGCGGGGATGGGCTTCCCGAAGAGGTCCTCACCGAGGGAGTACGAGACGTGAGCGCCGCGTCCCGCGCGGGACTTGATGGCGTCGAGCGGGCTGTCGGCGTGGTCGGGGACGACATGTGCGCTGCCGCCGCCGCTGACGAACGGGAGCGATCCGGTGGGTCCGACGACGGCGATGCTGCGGGCGGCGGCTCCGGTCAGGGGCAGCGCGTGGTCTTCGTTGCGCAGGAGGGTCGCCCCGGCCTTGGCCACCTCCAGGGCGACGGCGGCGCCCGCCTCGGGGTCACGGGCCGGGCGGGGCGGGACACTCCCGTCGAGCAGCCCGAAGCGGTCCGTCACCGCGAGGATGCGGCGCACGGCACGGTCGACGTACGTCTCGGAGACGCTGCCGTTCTGGACGGCCGTCTTCAGGGCGTCGCCGAAGTAGATGCCGCCGGGCATCTCCATGTCGAGGCCCGCGGTGATCGCGGCGTCGGTGCTGTGGGCTGCGAACCAGTCGGTCATCACCCAGCCCTCGAAGCCCCATTGGTCACGCAGGACATCGGTGAGCAGCGTCTTGTTCTCGCAAGCGAAGGTGCCGTTGACCTTGTTGTACGCGCCCATGACGGCGCCGGTGCGGGCGGCGACGGCCGCCTCGAAACCGCGCAGCTCGACCTCGTGCATGGTCTGCTCGTCGACCCGCACATCGATGGAGTTGCGGTCCTTCTCCTGGTTGTTCATCGCGAAGTGCTTGACGGTGGCGATGAGTCCCTCGCCCTGGATGCCGCGGATCTCCGCCGCGACCAGGTCGCCGGCCAGCAGCGGATCCTCGCTGAAGGTCTCGAAGTTGCGGCCCGCGTACGGGGTGCGGATGAGGTTGACCATCGGGGAGAGCAGCACGTCCTGGCCCAGGGCGCGGCCTTCCCGCCCGATGACCTGGCCGTAGCTGCGGGCAAGGCCGGGGTCGAAGGCCGAGGCGAGCAGGACGGGGGCGGGCAGAGCCGTCGCGTGCTGGGTGACGCGGACGCCGGCCGGGCCGTCGGCGAGGCGGAGCGGGGGGATGCCGAGGCGCGGGACTCCGGGCACGTATCCGGCCTGGCCGAGCGAGTTGGGGTCGGTGGCGCCGTGCAGCAGGGAGATCTTCTCGTCAAGGGTGAGTTTGCCGATCAAACCCTCTACGCGAGGGCCGGCGCCGGATCTGGACTCCGCATGGGCGAGCGGGGCGGGACCGGCAGTGGTGGCCGCCGCGGCGACCGCGATGGCGCCGCCCAGAAGCCGCAGGGTCGATCGCCGGGAAAAGGTGTGGGACATGAGCCGTCACTCCTTCGGTGTGCGGGCACGTCGTTGTGAACCGCGTGTACACGTGCCAACGGCAGTCGCATTCGCCCTTTGAACACACTCTGCGACAGAGGCGACTTGACGTGCCGTCAGGCACCACGGGTACGGCGCGAAAACTATGACTGGAGGTGACTCGTGTCAATGAAGTGAACAGAAACGGCTGCCACTCCGACAAGAACCGAAGCGACGACCGGCGGAACACCCGCCTGCGCGAGGCGCGCAGCGACCGTCAGCGTGAGGCGCGGGCCGGCAGCCCCGCGAGCACTACTGCGGTCCGGGCGGCCGCTTCGGCCTGGCCGGCCCCACACCCAGAGACGGCGTTGGTCGCTGGGCCCTGGGCCCCCGTCACACGCCCCCGCCCCACAACAAAGGGCCCCGACCAGGGCGTACTCCCCGGTCAAGGCCCCGTGTCGGGTACTCGGCTCAGCTGTTCGGGCGCAGCGTCCAGACGACCGTCATCTCGCCGGTCACGGCACCGTCACCGCGCTGGATGGAGATGGCGACGGGGAACTCGGGGCGCTGGCCGGCATCGAGCTCGGCGACGACCTCGGCGGCGGGGCGGCCGAGCGTCGCGGTGGCGGTGACCGGGCCCATCGCGAGCTTCTTGTACGCGATGTCGGCGCTGACCGCGAGCGGCACGGCGCGCGACAGCTGGTCCCCGAACGCGGCGAGGACGATCGCCCCGCTCGCCGACTCCCCCAGCGTGAACATCGCTCCGGCGTGCGGCCCGCCGACGTGGTTGTGGAAGTCGCCCTGGTCCGGCAGCGCCACCACGGCCTTCTCCGGGGTGGTCTCCCGGAACTCGAGGTTCAGGGTCCGGGCCATCGGCACGGTGGCGGCGAGCATCTCGCCGATCGTCATCTGGTCTGCGCTCATGCCACCATGTTACCCGCGAGTAGCAATTCTTGACCAGCGCCCGCCGATGGTCGCCGTATCGTTACGCCTCATGTGGCCAGCAGAGCAGCCGCCAGGGGGCGCGCAGAATTCGCAGCAGAACGCCGGGAGCGGGCAGCCGTACGGGGGCGGTGGGGAGCCGAATCCGTACCAGCAGCCGGGATATCAGCAGCCCAACCCGTATCAACAGCCGCCGGGGCCCTGGAACGCCCCGACGGTCACGGCGGGCCCCGCGGCACCTCCGCCGACGGGCGGCGACGGCAACAGGACCAAGGTCATCGCGATCGTCGCGGCGGCGGCCGTGGTCGTGGCCGCCGGTGTCACCGGATTCGTCCTGCTCGGCGGCGGCAAGGACGACAGGACCGACCCCGAGCCGACCAAGTCCCCGTCCCAGCAGTCGAGTCCGGCGAGCGATCCGCGGGGCACCGACGACGCCGGGAAGCCGACCGTGGCCGGCTGGAAGGCCGTGGTGAACCCCAAGCGCGGCATCGCCTTCGACGTGCCCGCGGAGTGGGGGCTCAAGTCGACCAGCTGGGTCACGTACGTCTCGAAGAACGACGACCCCGAGGACAAGCCCCTCATCGGTATCGCGGCCCCCGCCCTCCTCAAGGAACAGTGGTGCGGCTCCGACGAGGACAAGGACGGCACCAAGGAGTACTCGATGCTCGCGGGCGCCGGAACCAAGGGCAACAACGGGGCGAAGAGCCCCGAGGAGGCCGCCCGCGCCGACGCGGCGATGTGGGTCTACGGCGTCTTCACCCAGCCCGACAAGAAACTCGTCACGTCCACTGCCGTGGAGTCGTACACGACGAAGTCCGGCATCACGGGCAGCCTGGCCACCGCCTCGTCGTCGGGTGTGAAGAAAACGAAAAAGTGCGCCACCGACGGAAAGGCCACCGTCTTCTCCTTCAAGGACCCTTCGGGCGACATCGTGTCGTGGGAGTTCTTCGGCGCCAAGGGGGTGTCCGAGGAGGTACCGGACGCGACGGTGCGGCAAATCGTCGCCACCGTACGGCTCTTCAAGGCCCCCTCCGACTCCTGACCGGTACATGGCTGAAGATTCACGGTGACCGAAACGTGTCACAGGCGGCACTAGGGTTACCGCACATGTGGCCAGGACAGCAGCCGCCCGGGGGCGAGCAGAACCAGCAGGACCAGAACCCCTATCAGCAGCCGGGGTACCAGCAGCCGAATCCGTACCAGCAGCCCGGATATCAGCAGACCGGGCAGCCCGGACAGCCCGGGTATCAGCAGCCCAACGCGTACGGGCAGCAGCCCGGGCAGGGGCAGTGGGGCGCTCCCTCTCCCATGGGAGCGCCCGAACCCCCGAGCGGTGGCGGGAACCGGACGAAGGTCATCGCGATCGTGGCGGCCACGGCCGTGGTCGTGGCCGCGGGTGTGACCGGCCTCCTGGTCCTCGGCGGGGGCAAGGACGACAAGGCCGACGGCGGCAAGGACTCGAAGCCGTCGGTCAGCCCGTCGCAGGACCCGAGCGCGTCGGCCTCGGACGACAACCCGCGCGGCGGCGACGACGAGAAGCCGACCATCGCCGGCTGGAAGGTCGTCGTCAATCCCAAGTGGGGTACGGCGTTCGACGTTCCGGCGGACTGGGAGGTCGAGTCGCCGGGCACGTCGATCGGCTTCGAGAAGCACAACGCCAAGGCCGGCGACAAGCCCATCATCATGATGTCGGCGCCCGCCTACTTCAAGTCCAAGTGGTGCACTTCCGACGACGACAAGGACGGCACCACGGAGGACACCCCCCTCGGCGCGGTGGGCACCAAGGGCGCGAGCGGCGCCAAGAACGCCGACGAGGTCGCCGTGAACCAGGTGCCCTGGTGGGTGTACGGCGGCTACACACAGCCCGACAAGAAGAGCATCACCTTCGACAAGAAGGCCAAGCCGTACACGACGACATCGGGCGTCGAGGGCAGCATCGCCTGGGCCAGGTCCAAGAACACGCCCCAGAAGGGGAAGTGCGCGAGCGACGGCAAGGCCATCACGTTCGGGTTCAAGAACTCCGCGGGCGACTACGTGGCGTGGAATCTGTACGGAGCCACCGGCGTGGACCAAGAGATCCCCGACGCGACCATCCTGAAGATCCTCAGCACCGTACGGCTGCACGGGGATCCGACGTCGTCCTGAGCCAACTCCCCGGGTGCCCGGCCCTTTTGGGACCGCCTTGGCACCCGGGTTCCGGGCCCCTCTATCGTTACCGGCCATGTGGCCAGAACAGCAGCCGCCCGGGGGCGAGCAGAACCAGCAGGACCAGAACCCGTACCAGCAGCCGGGGTACCAGCAGCCGAATCCGTACCAGCAGCCCGGATATCAACAAGCCGGATACCAGCAGCCCAACCAGTACGGGCAGCCGCAGTGGGGAGCTCCGCCGGAGCCCCTCGGCGCGCCGCAAGCACACGGCGTCGGTGGCGGTGGCGGTGGCGGTGGCGACAACAAGACCAAGATCACCGCGATAGTCGCGGCCTCGGCCGTCGTGATCGCGGCCGGGGTCACGGGCTTCCTCGTCCTGGGCGGCGGCGGCAAGGACGACAACGCGGGCGGCGATCCGTCCAAGTCGCCCAAGGCGTCCGCCTCCACGTCGCCGAGCGCGAGCGGTGGTGACGACAACCCGCGCGGCGGCGACGCGGAGAAGGCGACGATCGCGGGCTGGAAGGTCGTGGTGAACCCGAAGTGGGGCACCGCCTTCGACGTTCCGGCGGACTGGCAGGTCGAGACTCCCAGTACCTTCATCAGCTTCGACGACAAGGAGAAGGGCGACGGCTCCTCGCTGATCGGCATGTCCGCGCCCGCCTTCCTCAAGGAACAGTGGTGCACGTCCGACGACGACAAGGACGGGTACGAGGACGACGTGGCGCTGGCCGCCGCGGGCACCAAGGGCCAGAGCGGCGCCAAGAACACCGACGACCCCGCGCGCAACGACTCGGCGTGGTGGGTCTTCGGCGGCTACACCGACCAGAAGAGCGCCTCCAAGAAGCTGCTCACCATCGGCAAGCCCAAGCCGTACACGACGACGTCGGGCGTCAAGGGCAGCGTCGCGACGACGTACTCGTCCGGGGTCCCCAAGAAGGGCAAGTGCAACTCCGACGGCAAGGCGACCACGTTCGCCTTCAAGAACTCGGCGGGCGACATCGTGTCCTGGACCTTCTACGGCGCCAAGGGTGTGTCGGAGGAGGTGTCGGACGCGACCGTGCGGAAGATCCTCAGCACGGTACGGCTGCACGGTGATCCGACGGATTCCTGAGCGGCGTACGGCGGACTGAGCCAGGTACGGCGGGACGGAGCCGGGAAGGGCGGACTGAGCGGGTACGGGTGTACAGGGCCGGCCACGGGTGTACAGGGCCGGCTACGGCGGTGGGGTTTCCGCATCGCCGCTCGCCACCCTTCACGCACCGCTCGCCTCTTGCCGCTCGCCGCGCAAAGGGCCTCTGACCTGTGTCCGGTACTCGTAGAACTGGTTTGGCAAGTCGGGGCTCCGGCGGCGATAGTCGCTCGGTGACCTCTGCCGCCGACTTCCCCCGACGCTCGCGCCGCCCCTCCTGGGCGGGCCGGAACTACACCCTGCTGACCGCCGCCGCGGTCGTCACCAACCTGGGCAGCCAGGGCGCGCTGATCGCCGCGGCGTTCGCGGTACTCGACGCGGGCGGCGACGGGGGTGACGTCGGCCTGGCGGCGGCGGCGCGGACGCTGCCCCTGGTGCTCTTCCTGCTCATCGGGGGTGCGGTCGCGGACCGGCTGCCACGGCATCGCGTGATGGTCGCGGCCAACGCCCTCAACTGCGTGTCGCAGGCGGCGTTCGCGGTCCTGGTCATCGCCGGTGACGCGCGGCTGTGGCAGATGATGCTGCTGTCCGCGCTCGGCGGCACGGGACAGGCGTTCTTCAACCCGGCGGCCGAGGGCATGCTGATGTCCTCGGTCGCCGGCGAACAGGCGAGCCGCGCCTTCGCGATGTTCCGGATGGCGATGCAGGGCGCGGGCCTCGGCGGCGCGGCCCTCGGCGGGGCCCTGGTGGCCGTGATCGGGCCGGGCTGGGTGCTCGCCGTGGACGCGGTGGCATTCGCGGTCGCCGGGGCGCTGCGTTCGTTCCTCGACGTCAGCCACATACCGCCGCGCGAGCCCGGCGGCGGCCTGCTCGCCGATCTCCGCGAAGGCTGGCGCGAGTTCATCGGGCGGCCGTGGCTGTGGACGATCGTCGCGCAGTTCTCCGTGGTGGTCGCGGTCGTCGGCGCCGCCGACGCGGTGTACGGCCCGCTGGTCGCCCGGGACAGCCTCGGCGGGCCGGGGCCGTGGGGGCTAGCCCTCGGCGCGTTCGGCGCCGGAACCGTCGGCGGCGCCCTGCTCATGACCCGCTGGAAGCCCCGCCGGCTCCTGCTCGCGGGCACCCTCTGCGTCTTCCCGCTCGCCGCCCCCGCCGCCGCGCTCGCGGTACCGGTGCCGGTGGGCCCCCTCTGCGCCGTCATGTTCGTCAGCGGTCTGGCGATCGAGGTGTTCGGGGTCTCGTGGATGACCGCGCAACGCCTGGGTGAATGTAACTTCTCCGTGTCCTTGCCTATCCTCCGGCTTTGCCTCAATTCCCACCGACGCTGGAGCCTCATCGCGGAGTCCCAGAGCCTGTAGCCGAGTGTCGGGACGCACTACCGATCTAGTCGATCCCACAGACGGTGGGTCGCATCCCTGACACTCGCTGGTAGACACCGCGCTCACCGGAGAGAGCCAGAGTGGTTGGGGCCAGGGATGCGGTGGCCTGCATGGAGGGCCTAGTGGTCGAGTTCGGCGGCCTGCTCGTACTCACCCAGGGCACGCAGGTCGACGGCGAGGTTGTTGGCCGAGCGCAGTGTGTCGGGGTGGTCGGGGCCCAGGATGCGGCGGCGCGCGTCGAGGGTTTGCCGGCCGAGTTCGGAGGCTTGCTCGTACTCACCCAGGGCACGCAGGTCGACGGCGAGGTTGTTGGCCGAGGTCAGTGTGTCGGGGTGGTCGGGGCCCAGGATGCGGCGGCGCGCGTCGAGGGTTTGCCGGCCGAGTTCGGAGGCTTGCTCGTACTCACCCAGGGCATACAGATCGATGCCGAGGTTGTAGGCCGAGGTCAGCGTGTCGGGGTGGTCGGGGCCCAGGATGCGGCGGCGCGCGTCGAGGGTTTGATGGTCGAGTTCGCGGGCCTGCTCGTACTCGTCCAGGCCACGCAGATCGGCGGCGAGGTTGTAGGCCGAAGTCAGCGTGTCGGGGTGGTCGGGGCCCAGGATGCGGCGGCGCGCGTCGAGGGTTTGATGGTCGAGTTCGCGGGCCTGCTCGTACTCGTCCAGGCCACGCAGATCGGCGGCGAGGTTGTAGGCCGAAGTCAGCGTGTCGGGGTGGTCGGGGCCGAGGGCGCGGCGGCGCGCGTCGAGGGTTTGATGGTCGAGTTCGCGGGCCTGCTCGTACTCGTCCAGGCCACGCAGATCGGCGGCGAGGTTGTTGGCCGAGCCCAGTGTGTCGGGGTGGTCGGGGCCGAGGACGCGGTGGCGCGCGTCGAGGGTTTGCTGGTTGAGTTCGCGGGCCTGCTCGTACTTGTCTGCGAAATTCAGGCCGACAGCGAGATTGTTGGCTGAGCGCAGTGTGTCGGGGTGGTCGGGGCCGAGGACGCGGTGGCGAGCGTCGAGGGTTTGTTGATCGAGTTCGCGGGCCTGCTCGTGTTTGCCGAGTTTGTACAGGCTCACGGCAAGTGTGTGTGCCGAACGAAGAGCGTCGGGATGATCAGCGCCGAGAGTCTGGTCCCAGCGAGTGCGGATTCTATCGGCGAGGTCGTGGGCTGCTTGGTACTGACCTGAGGTGTAGAGGTAGCGCAGCGTATTGCAGCAGAGGTCGCGGAATCGTGGGGTCTCGAGAGTGTCGATGTGCTTGGTCGAGTGTTCGGTGAGCGTCTGGGCGTGGGGGGTGAGTTGGCTGTAATTGGGCCAGCTATGAGGGTCGTCGGGATCACCGGGTGCGGAGGTGGCGAGTAGATTCTGTGCGCTGTGCACAGTGGAGGATTGTTCCGTTTGAGGCAGGTGCGTCCGGAGGAGGGCTTGGACGAGCCGGTGGAGTTGGAGCGTGTGGTTGGCATGGCGTGCCAGGCCGAGGCCGACGAGGCGTCGGACCGCGAGGGCGGTGGTAGCTGAGTTGCCAAGCAGGACGCCGAATCGGCCAGGTCTATCGCTCACTGGTTGGGAGCCGAGAGGGATGGGCTCGGGGGCCAGGAAGGCCAGTTGGTTGAATAGGTTCAGAACATGGGGGTCTTCTGCCGCGAGGCGTGCGCGGGTGGCGGCGACGGCGGCGGCCAGACCGGGGTGTTCAGCGACGGTCGGATCGTCCATGCCCGCTTGGCCCGGGTGCGTATCTAGGAAGTCGAGATATTCGTCAGTGGACAAGCCTGTGTCCTGCAGGAAGCAGCCAGCTTGCTCCACTGCCAAAGGCAGGTCCCCGACTGCGGCGGCGACTTGATCGGCCTCCTCGCTGGCCAGGCTTGGGCAGCGGGTAAGAAGGAGTTGACGGGACTCAGCCCGCGTGAAGTCGCCGATGTCAACTTGGGCGCCGAAGCGTGCAAGACGTGGATCACGACCGGTGATCAGTATGTGGCCGCCGCCGGTCGTAGCCAACAGTCCATGAAGGGTTTCCAGGTCGTCGACGTTGTCGTAGACAAGCAGCCAGTCCGAGCGGGCCGATAGTTCCACCCGCAGCGCCTGTACGGCCTCTGCTGGAGTGGAATTGGGTCGTCCCAAGTGACAGGCGAGGTCCATTAAGCCCTGCGAGAGCGTGGTGGGCTGGTCGGCGTCAAGCCACCAGACGACCGCATATCTATTGGCGTGACGGTGGGCGTATTCCAGGACGACCTGAGTTTTGCCGATACCGCCGATACCCACTAAGGAAACCAAGGAGACTTGGAGGTCGGTAGAGCTGCTGCCGTTGTCGGGTCGAACTGCTCGATGGAGTTTGACGTGCAGGGCCCTCAGCAAGAGCCCGCGTCCAGTGAAGGCGGGATTGCGTGGTGGCAGACCTCGAACTGTCTTCTGCCTCCTGTCGTCTGGCTGAGGTGAGGTATAGACGACAAGTTGTCCGACGTTCTCGGTGGTGATTCCCCCGTGCGACGCAGACCGGTGAGCGAAAATGCCGGCCCGGTTCAGGTCTCCGAGGCCGGCTGTGTAGGGCCCACACTGCCATCCCCGTGTTGGGCCTCTGCTGGGGTCGCATTCGGGGGTGTGACAGTGATGGGGCCATGAACATCAGCGGTGATGACTCCACCGGTCTCGGCATGCTGGTGCACATCGTGCCCAGCATGAACGCCACCACTTGTGGACTGTGCCATAGCCTGCGATGCCTCGTAACTCTGAAGCTGGCCCACTAGTGCTTTGAGTTGCCGAGCGAACTCGGGGTCGTCATCGAGCGCGTCAGCGACTGCGTCAGCGGCCCTGCGAACGGTTCGCTCGATCTCGGAGCCGTCCGCGGCCTGCTCGCGCAGTCGTTCCAGTGCCTGGTCCCGGCCCAATTTCCGGGCGACCAAGTCATCGACCGCGTCCGCGCCTTGGTCGATGACTTGGTCCACTACCACGTCGGCACGCCCACCGACCCTGCGCAGCTTGCGCAAAACGTAAGAGATGGCGGCTCCCGCCAACAGCTCAACTCCCGGTACCGGCACAACGCCCTCCCCGAACACCACTACCGAACTGGCAGCCCATCAACCGCGCGTCCAACGGGCCCGTCGCGAGGGCCCGTTGATGCATTGACACGCCGCGTGAAGGCGTCGTAGACACATCATGCACTGCGGGCCTTCCCATAAGCGGATACGTTAAAGAAACCTACCCAACCTGTGACAAGGTACTGCCATCATGTGTGGTCAACGTTGGGATCAGCCGACTCGGCGGCGGGTGCCCATAGACGTGCGCCGGGTCGTCGCACGCGGCTAGGGGAGTTTGGTTCAGGCATAGCGGTGGGTGTCGCTGGAGGTTCAGAAGGAGTCACATGGGCGGGTGGTGCGGGCGATGGTCGCCGCGTGCCAGGTCGCGGGCTCGTCGACAGGCGCAGAGTTGATCGGTCTCGGAGAGATCCCCGTCGCTCCGGCAACCATCCGCTCGCGCCCCGGAAATCGTATTCCGCCACGCGCCAGCGTCCGCTGGTTGACCGCACAACACCTTGGCGAAAGTAGCCTCTCTCCCTTCGCTCCGATCTCCGTCTTCTCTGGGTGTCAGTCGGCACGGTCGGGTCGGGTCCGCCGGGCATCGGGTTGGCCCCGACATCACTGTCGCGCATCTGTGGCTCGGTGGCCTGAGCGGTACACGGTGGCCCTGGCTACACCTCCACCAGGGCGCACCGCCTGAATCGGACCTCGCTCCGGTTCGCCATCGCTGCCTGACAACCTTTTCTGGCGCTACCCTGAATGAATTCGTGTATCGCCAATGGGCATGTACGGGGGCGGATGTGACTGCTGATCAGAACGACGACGCTCCTGAGCACAGTCAGGACGAGCACCCTGATGGTGGTCGAGACGCAGAGGCTCAAGGGGCTGGCTCAGTGATAGGTGCCGAGGCACCAGGCCCTAGCATCGGCTCTGTTGCTGGTGGGTCTATCGCTGTTGGATCAGGTGGCAATGTCTACATCGGCCAGTATGGATACCCGCAACAACCCGCACCCACCCCTGCGTGGTCACCCCCACAGGGGAGCCTGGCTGAGCAACGGCAAGGCTTCTACTTCGACTTCTTGAACCACGCACTGAAGCAGGCCGAGTGGACCTTCCGCCTCAGTGTGTGGTTCATGTCGGGTGGCGCGGCTGTGATCCTGGCCGGAGGAATCCTTGCCTTGGTGCATGCAGGGAATCCGGACCTGAGTTACCTGCCGCTGGTCACGAGCCTGACAGGTGCTTTAATCACGGTCGGCGGTGGGGCACTTGCGATCCATGCACGGCGTGCAAGGGCACACGTCACAGAGCAAGCCGATCGTATTGACGAGAAAATCGATCTTGATCACAAGCTCGAAACGGCCACCACTCTGATTGATCGGATCGACAATCAGACGGCCCGTGATCGCCTCAACGCAGCTGCGGCGATGAAGGCGTTGGACATGCAGCCGAGCCCAGAGATCATGGTCAACCGCCTACTACCCGAACAGCAAGGGCGCTCGGCTGGCGAGATCGAGCCGGGCGACGGTACCCCCTGACGGCAACAATCGCGGGCCGTGACACAGACTCGGCTCTCTCCCGCCGTGGGGCACTGCCGAGCGCAGGGAGTCGAAGGGCACCCGTGCCGTGATGACCAGTCGGACGGTACGGGAGTGCTCCATCTACAGCCGGCGAGAATTCCCCGGTTGCGGCCTGACTGTAGCTAACGCACGCAGAGCTCATCCCGCGCGGGTGTCCGCTGATCGACAGCGCAATACCTTGACGAACGCAACCTTCCAACACGTATGAAGGTCTGGGGTGTCACCGCCCCCGGGTGGCAAACGACCATCGGTGGGCCGACCCAGCTGCGTTACGCGACGTAGAGAGCCGGGCACACGTTGGGGCGCCCGCTGGGCTGGGTCCGTGCGGCCGTCGTTACTGCGAGGCAGCTTTGAGCTGAGTGGTGATCTTGGCCAGAGCCTTTTCGGCAGGGTGCTGTTTGATGAGCCCTTCACGACCTGCGGCCCGGAGCTCCACCACCGCTACGCCTTCGGGACCTGCGGCCACAACAGCGGTCACAACAGCGGGGTTCAGGCCCCCAATCCCTACACCGACCATCGCTCGTACGGCGAAGCCCCCGTTGTCTCGGGCCTCCGCGCCTATCAGATTCCCTATGTCGGCCAGAGTCGTGTGGACCAGCTGGGAGACTGCCGTCACCGTTCCGGACAACTCGACAAGAGTGGTACTGACGTCCTTCTTTGTCCATTTGAAACCTCGCGCGGCTCCACGAGCACCGCCCCGCGCCCCTGCTCTGCCCAAACCGTGCGTTCCGGTAGCGGCCCCTCCAGCGGCAGCTCCTATCGAGCCGCCCTTCGCACCGAGCTGCATCATCGCGGCGAGCAGGAGCTCGTTCTCGCTGGCCTCATCGAACATGCCCGCCTCCTCAGCACCAAACAAGACATGGTTCTACAACCAAAGTCACCCAGTCTTACCACTGGCCAGCAGCCTCCTCTAGATCGGCTGCCGCATGTGGTCCGGCGGCTGAGCTCCATCGCCGGCCCGCAGGTCACCTCTCTGACACAGCACCGCCGGGCAGCTCTGCTTGCGGACACCCGCCCCTCTCGCTCACAGACCGTTTCCAACAGCCCTCGGCATGTCCTGATGGCTGCGCGCAACACCTCGACGAATGTCACCTCCAAATTGCCCCGCGAAAAGGTGCCTCACCACCTCGGACCACGAGCAAACCGCTCCAAAGAAGGTCGAGACCTCTAGTCATCCAAGCCACCAGCGCTACCTCTCAAGCAGCAAAGACCCCAACGGTCACCGCGCATTGGGCAGCACCAGCGTGGCTAGGGCGGATGACTGAAGGCTCTCTCGACGAACCTCTCATGCGCTTGAGCGCGCTACTAGCCAGCTACGCCTCGGGTGAGTAACTCCCTGCGTGCCCAGCCCAGACCCAGCACGCCCGCGCGATGGCAATTGCGGCTTGTGGGTGCGTACTGTTCACTGACTATGGACCGCGAGGCGGTGACTCGGCTCAAGCAGATGGGAACCAGCCCGCGGACGTGTGGTACGTCGTACCAGCCGACGTCAGGCCGCCGCGTTCACGGAGGGCGGGTATCCCTGTCGTTGACATACGGTGGTTCTACTTGCGTACACGAATCTCAAGATTTTCCGGGGCGAAGAGGTGCTTGCCGCGAATTGTAGGCTTCTCGTCGCAGCGAATATCTACCGTGAAATTACGCCTATCTGCAAAAGACGACAAATCGATCACTCTGCCACGCTCGCTGTGAGCTAGAAATAGGGTGAGGTGTCGCATTCCAGGAAACAGGTGGGCGACATGCCTGAGTGTTGCAACTCCTCGCTCCGGATACCACAATTTTAGGTCAGAGATTTGCGGGAACCGGCATGCAGGGTCCAAAAGCTCCAATTCCGGCGCGCCAAGCCCAATCTCTCGTATCTCATCTTGAGAAGACAGGATATCGGCTAGTTGACTAGCAGTCGTTCTGCTGTGGATCACATCGACAAGATCGAGAGCGCGAAGCTGAAGGCTGCGAATAGATGAAAGATCCTCAAGGCCCCAACATCCAAAGATCTCTAGAAGTACAATCTCCTCCATATCCCGCAGAAAGTCTAGATTGCGGAGGTTAGTTCCATTGAATATAGCGATGTCCTTCGTCTTCAGATTCCGAAGTAGATCAGCAGCTTCGCTCCAATCCCGTATACCGTCGACGGTCAGGCTGCCCACAGGAACCAGCCCGCGTAGCTCCTTTAGCTGCTCATTCGTATAGACCCAAAAGGAGACTTTAGAGCAGTCGACTTTAGCAAGAAGCTGTTTTGCGAATTTTTCGGTGTCGAACGAATTCCAGACGCTCGCAATCTGATTCAGAATGCTCACGTTAGCGGATTCTGATATCACCTTAAGGGCCTCAAAGGCGTGCTCGCTGCGAATTTCTCCAAGAACAGCGATAACCCAAGGCTTGGCATCTGCGCTGGGTAGTATTGAAATGAGGTCATCGCCAACCGAGGCTAGTTTATTCACATCCGTTTGTACGTCATCTTTGGGCAGGTGCTGGCAAACCCGATCCAATACCAGATTGCGGATATTCGTGTCCAGTCTCGTCGAGTAAGGAAGGCAACTACCCGCCACCAGGTGAACGGAACGTCGTGTACTTTCGTCCGGGGCACTATCACCTGCGCCGACAATCTCTCTCAGCAGCATTGCACGATCTCTGTGATCGCAGTGTCCCACGGCCATACGAATGACATCTTCCCACTGCTCCTCGTGCGCCCGACTTGCTAGCATCCTGAAGTTGCGCGCTTCCTTAAACTCCTGAGCTGCAAGGTAGTCCTGAAAGGTGCGATGGATGAACTCGAAGGTCTCAGTGGTAGTCTCTGTCAACAGCCCGCTTCGCTCGACAATGTGATCGTAAAGTTGCTCTGCACTGAACTTCCTGTTGATCCGATAGAGACTTGGAAGCATTCTCTGAATCTGGTTGACTGCGTCAGCCTTACCGCCTTGCACCAACCCTTCGCCGACAAGCCAGGCTGCAATCTCTTGGAGAAGGGCACGATGCTCATCCTCTTCCAGCTCTAGCTCAACCTTCCGTTGCTGATCTCGACGGGCAAGTAGCATCCCTAGCGCAGCTCTGTAGATCTCCATTCGACCGCTCGGAAGAGCACCGTTTCGGTCCCTGTGCAGCGCACAGATCATCGCGCACAACAATGGACTATCCGTTAGGGCTGCTAGTTGAGGTGTCACTTCCAGAGTCCTGAGCAAATTCTCGTGCAGCTCTCGCAATTCACGATTTGCGCGTTCGCGCTCCGGGGAAGCTGCACCGAAGTGAGAAGAAGACTCCACTACCGCTGCCTCGTGCCATTTCTTGATGAAAACTGAGCGGTCTCGCCGGCTCATAGGCAACAACGCCAGCTCGTCGAACCCATAATCGCGTAGCCAGGAGCGGGGAACGGCTGACGGCCGGACAGTTACAAGAACCCAAGCTCCGGGGTAGTGATCCAATATCCAACCAAGCCACTCTTTAGCTTCATCGCGCTTCTCGTCTGGTATTTCATCCATGCCATCGACTAGAAGCAGTGCACGTCCTTCACGAAGTACCCGATCGGCCCAGCCCGTTGGTTGTTCATTTGCTACAGGAATATTCCCAATTTCAAGGAATTGGTCGGGGCTAGGGCGAAGGTTGTCGAGTCGATACATCGCCCTCAATCGAAGCATAAAAGGAACTCGATTATTGAGAGCGGATAATTCCTCCGAAAGAGAGCCCGAGATCGACTTGATCGCAATCCACTGCATGAGTGTCGATTTGCCAGATCCGGCGTGCCCGCGAAGGAGTATACGGCGCTTCCCTTCGAGTATCGTCTCTACTCTCGCTGATTTCGATATAGCCTCTACTTCTCTTTGGTATTCGTTGGGGGAGGAAAGTGCCTCCAGGCTGAGATATGCTGTTTCAAGATCCAAGCCTCGGCCGTGAGAACGTGAGAGATCGAGCCCGAAGATTCTAATCTTCCCGTGCTCGACCCTCATCGCTTCCGCGTACTTTCCTTCGAATTCCGCGTCGATGATTTCCTGCTCAGTGATCCCGGTGAGCGACACCGCACGCCCGAGGTGGTCCCTGAGCGTCTCGATAAATGAGTCGTCTTCAAACAACTTGGCTATTGCCAGGACGCCGACGCGCGAATGTTGCCAACGCTTGGGTCTATCGTCTTCAATCACCACTCCAATAAGAAACCTCCGAAAAAATACTGCCGCACCGGAAAGGCCAGCCCAAGGTGAACTTTCTCCTGGAGATGCAAGGGGTGGATTGCCCTCGCTGCTCAGGACCAATTTTCCGTCCCCGGAATCCGTTCCTGGAGCTAGCGTCCCCCAAAACTGCTCCGGCCTAGGAGGCGATCCAGGGTCCTTTCCCACTCTGGGAAAACCCGTCGCAAAGCAGCCCGACCGAGGTTCGAGACTTCTAAGTTCACCCCATACGATCGGATCAAATGTCTCGTATATATCTGGGGGGACTAAATCCTTCTGAGCGGAGAGTAGAACTACGTCCAAATCGGTGTCCCCCAGTGGTGGAGACCACACTACGGAGCAATCAACCGCTCCTACGCGACTATTTGCGTAAGCCTGAATAGGTGCTCCACCGGAGCCCAACAGTCCTGCTGCTCCTACGACGTGGGCCGCCGTGAGGATGAGTCGCGGCGATATGAGAAAACCGCTACCTGATTGCATAGAACGAATAGCAACAACTCTGTTCCGGCCCAAGGACACGATCGGACTCCCCTCAAAAATCAACAAATTTAGAGTCTAGGAAAACGGGAACCCTTCACTTCCGTCAGCGGATTGTTCATCGCCCACCTTAACGCTCTCGCCGGTTATTCGCGTTCGGGGCTTAAGGGATATCTTGACTCTGTGTGTTCCGCTGGTGGCAATGCCCGCCTCAACATCAGTGCTTATAACCCATGCCTTCACGCCGCCTTTAGCCTTCAAATCACGTCTCACTTCGACTGTGAACTCAAGCTCGAGAGTGTCCACATCCATCTGAATCTCATCATCTCGGGCGCTTAGTGAGGCCTGCTTGAGTTGCAGTCGCACTGCCTTAATAGCCTCGACAAGATCGATCGGTTCCGACTCACTGGGCATGCCAGTCTCCCAACAATTAGGTGAAGTGCACATGCTAGGGCACAGAGCGTCAACTCCGCCGAGAGATGGGCAAATTGGAGGCGCAGCCAGTTGCGGCACCCCGTGCGAGGCTGCTCAGTCGGCCTTGGACTGGGTACCGTCTGAAGTCGTGTCTGGCGTGCGTCGGGTTGGTCCCCCGTAGACGTGCGCTAGTTGATTGCGCGCGACTAGGGGAGCTGGTACGGGCATGGCGGTTGACGCTGCTCGATCGGAAGAGGGGTTCACGTCAGTGGGGGCAACGCGGGTGATGGTTGCCGCGTGCCGGGCTGCGGGGCTCGACGACAGAGGCGCGGAGTTGATCCGCCTTGGAGAGAACGCGTTGTTCCGGCTGGCCTCGGTGCCGGTGATCGTGCGTGTAGCGCGCGGGGAAGAGTGGCTGCCACCGGCGCGAACCGAAGTGGCCGTCTCGCGGTGGCTGACGGGTGAGGGGTTCCCGGCCGCTCGTGTCGTTGAGGACTTGGAGCAACCGTTTTTGATTGACGGTCATCCCGTGACCTTCTGGCATCTGGTCGTTGAGGGCGACCGGAAGGCTACGTACGGGGAGTTGGGGGGCGTCCTGCGGGATCTGCACTCGCTGTCGCTCCCAGATGGTCTTGAGCTCCCGTCGTTCGACCCCTTCGACAAGCAAGAGCTGCGGCTCAACCGTGCCGTGATCCCGGAGGATGACAAGGTCTTCCTGCGGAAGCGGTGGCGGGAGCTGCGCGACAAGTATGCCGAGTTGCGGTTCGAGACTCCGAAGGGTCCGGTGCACGGTGACGCTCACGTGCAGAACCTCATGGTCGACGATCAGGGGCAAGTGATCCTGATCGACTTCGAAGCCTTCTGCTTCGATCACCCAGAATGGGACCTCATGGTCACCGCTGTGGAGCACCACAGTCTTGGGTGGCAGACCGACGAGCAGTACGCCGACTTTGTGGCCGCGTATGGGCGGGATCTGTACGACTGGCATGGGTACGAGACGCTGCGTGGGCTGCAAGAGTTCGGTATGACGACGTGGCTTATGCAGAACGTGCAGGAAGACGAGCAGACGGCGGCTGAGTACCGCCGGCGTATCGCTGGGCTGCGGGACGACAATGGGCCTCGGAATTGGCGTCCCTGGTAGCCGTTAGTCGTCGTCCTCCAGGCGGGCGAGTGCGTCGTGTACCTGGTCGTTGAAGGCGGCCACAGTGGGGTTCGCTGAGTGGGTGCTGACCTCGCTCTGGAAGTCGGTGACGTAGCGCTGGAAGCGGGCGGACTGGAGGGAGTCACCGCCGTCGACTGCGAGGCTTGCGGTGGTGACGGCGGCTTCCAACTCTCCGTTCAGTAGCTGGCTTTGGGCGAGCACCATGCGGCAGAACCCAAGGGTTCGGGCGTACTTCGGGTCCGTGTCGTTGACGGCGCGCTGCGCGTGCTCGACGGACTCGCGGCGCATCCTGAGGTCGCGGAAGCAGTGGCACAACTCGCCCATGAGTTCCGCTGAGTCGAAGTAGCTGAGCCATTCGGGATCGGCGCCTGTTTCGGCGCGCTCGAAGTGGCGTTCAGCATCGTTCATCGCGTGGCCTGCGCCGATGGAGTCGCCTGCGTTGGCAAGGGCGCGGGCTTCCATGGCTGAGTAATTCGCCATGGCGCGCGGGGTTGCTCGGCCCTTCGCGCCCTCGACAGCGGCGCGAGCGAGTTGGATGGCTTGGGCGTGGTTGCCGAGATAGTTGGCCTGGTGGCTGAGGTTGCCGAGGATGCGCGCGCCGAACATACGATCGCCGATGACCTGAGACAGGCGCAGCGTGGACGTCAGATAGCGGTGAGCGAGCTGGTGGTTTCCGCAGTCGTACGCAGTCCACGCCAGCAACTGGGAGATCTCGGCGGCGGCGCCGAATAACGCTGTGCCGACCCGCTCGCTGTAGCTGGCGCTGAGCAACGGTAGGACCTCGTGTCGGAAGTAGTGCCGTAGGGCCTTGTGGCCGTGTCCTCCGCCGAACTTGAAGTCGAGCTGCATGAACATGTCCGCGGCTGCTCGGATGGCCTTGACGTCCCGCATGCCGACGCGTTGGGAAGTGGGCCTGTCGGCCTGGACACCGTCGGGCCGGGCCACCATCCATGACAGGACGGCGGAGCTGAGATCGGTGTCCGCGACGACCAGTTGCCCGCCTGATGGGGTTTCGGCTCGCTCCTCGGCGAGTCCGTCGAGCATCGACAGCACATCGGGCACGGTGCCCGGGTAGCCGACCGGCTGCGGTGTGGTCTGCTGGAGCTGTCGGAAGAAGCCGAGATCGCTGGGAGTGATACGGCGGTTCAGCTTGGCGCCGAGCACCTCCGCCATGATCGCCGCTGTCTGGGGCTGGATGCCTGCGCCGTCTCGCCAACGCTGCACGGCGACGTGCGTTGTTCCGAGACTCATGCCCCTGCGCGCGGCGGCATCCTGCATGCGTTTCGCGAGGCCCTTGTTCGAGACCTTCGCTTCGTCCATGACGGCAATTAACTGCGCGTTCGGCTCTCGGCTCATGCTCCCCTGCCAACCCGAGAATGACAGCGAGTGTTCATCGTGTCACAGCGCACTGACATTGGGAGGGTTCATCGGTGAACCCCCTTTGCAGTTGCCGGTGTTCACGTGAACCCCCTAGTGAACGCTCCCGGTTGATCGGCTCGCGCCGTTCACTGTTCGGCACGGAGCGACGGGCTATGGAGCCCGTCTACAGTCGGGAACGGACGCCATGAATGCTCAACAGAGCAAACACAGAGCGAACACCCTTGGGGCGGTCTCGGCGCGCGAAGCGGCGCAAGATCCCTCGACTGGCCACTTCCGAGCGCTGACGCTCTTCGACGAGTCGACAAGCACCGTGTGCGCCGCGCGCAACATGGTGGGCGGCTGCCTCCAGGACTGGGGACTTGGCCACATGGTCGACGATGCCCGGCTCGTCGTCTCGGAGCTGGTCGGCAACGTCGTGCACCACGTAGTGCCGGACGACTGCCTGACGCGGCCTGGTGCCGCACGGCGGATTGACGTGCTTGTGAAGGCGTGGCCCGGATGGCTTTTCATCGGCGTCGCTGACGAGGACTCGACTCCGCCTGATCTTCCGGCGCGTGAGTTCCTATCGCCGGAGCTGGCGGGCGACTTCTCCGAGGCGCTGGTGCCGGACCGGGGGCGTGGGCTGCTGATCATTCAGCGGCTGGCCGACGCGGTGTGGTGGTCGCCGAAGGAGTCGGGCGGCAAGACCGTGTGGTGCCGCTTCGATCTCGACGGCACGACGTAGATCTCCGGGCCGTCGTCTCCTCGTTACTCCCACGCGATCGGGAGTGGACGGCGGCCCGGATGCCGGTCGGAGTCTGACCATTCCGGCCGCAAGGGGCGCGGCTCCTCGGATGACCCGGGGGCTCCCCTCCCGAAATGAGGGGCCGCGCTTCACAACCTCATACCGAGACCGGACCACCCCCGCGCCTGGCAGCAACTGGGGTGGTCCGGGAGGGGACGCGACGGTCCCCGGTGCCTGATGGTACCGGGGCCGTTGCGCTGCGCATCTGCCCTGAGCCAAAGAGAGTTGATGATCCGTTACCTAGATCGGGGCAGAGGTGGGCAAGGTGACTGGCGCGGGTGAGGACTGGCTGAACGATGGTCTCGATGTCGCGGGCGCGGACTGCGGTCTGTGGGTGCCTGGTGTCGACTACATGGCGGGCTGGCGCGGTGCGCGGGAGGCTGCGGACCGGCTGAACCGGGCGCTGCTCGGCGCCGGGTTCGAGCTGTCGCAGGTGCGTGCCGTCGCCTCGACGGATGAGAGTGGACGCGGCGTCGTACGCGTGGCGGGCTGGCCGGACGCGGCGGACCGGCTTGCCGGGCTCCTGGAGGCGGTCGCGGATGGCGACGGCGATGCGGCATGAGGTGCGTTCTCCCTGGTGAGCGCCGCGCGTGGGCACGTCGCCGGCCGCAGAGACTTTGGACGGTAGCTGCCATGGGGCGAGTGAACAGGGGGCCCTACGCTGGCCCGGCGAATCGGGCAGGTACTGGACCTAACGTCGCGTCGCTATTTGGCTGGTGGTTGAGGTGTGACGCGCGGGGTCTGGTCTCGGCAGCAGATGGTGATCGTGTAGGTGACGTTGCCGGTCGGCACGGGTCCGGGTGCTCGCATGCGGTGATTGGGTGCCTGTCTGGCGCGTGGTCTGGTGCGGTGGGCTCTGCGGGGGATGAGCTGGGCCAGGGCCTCCGCCTGGACGATGGTGATCAGCGAGGGCTGTCCTGCGGCGGGTTGGTAGTGCAGGTGGCGGCGGATCACGCGGAGAACTGCGGTGAAGGAGATGCGGTCGGGGTCCAGCATGTGGCCGGTCACGGGATCCCGGCTGGTCTGGGCGGCGCGGGCGCGCTGGGACTGCAGGTATTGGTGGGTGATGAGCAGTCCGTAGATCTCCTGGGTGACGCCGTCGGGGCTCTTGGAGCGCAGCAGGGGCCGGTGGTCGCGTTGGAGGATCTTGGCCTCGAAGAGGCTGGTCTCGCTGTTCCAGCGTTCCGCGTAGGTGGCGGCGACCTGCTCGGCCGGGGCTTCGCCGGGGTCCAGCAGGCTGGTGATGACGCGCAGGGGGCGGGTGCGGGGCAGGCCGTGTTCGGGGGTGGCGGTGATGTCGGCGTCCACGACCCGTACCGGGACGCCGTGCGGGTGGCCTGGGGGCATGCGCCGGTTGCAGAAGCGGGAGGCGGCCTGGCGTTGGCTGGAGGCCCGGTCCGGGACGCAGGACAGGAAGCTTCCGTCCGCGAGTTCGCGCAGGTGGGGCAGCCAGTGGTGGGCGTGGGCCCGGACGATGAAGTCGGTGCCGCAGGCGGTGATCCGGGCGAGGATGTCGTGGCCGTGGAAGGCCCGGTCCATCAGCACCAGTTGTCCGTCCGACAGTGTCGAGGCGGTGGTCAGGTGCTTGGCCAGGGTGACTTCGTTGTCCCGGCGCGGTCCGAAGCGGGCATCGAGGATGCCACGGGTGCCGCAGGCGATCAGCAGGACGAGTTTGACCTGTGGGTGGCGTCCGGGTTTATGACTGCCGCCCGGGGGCGGGCCGAACGCCTTGATATTGGCCGGTGTGGGTGCGACATCGATGACGGTGCCGTCCAGCGAGAGCATCAGCAGGCGCCGGCCGAAGGCGAAGGCACCGGGCGACTGCGGTGTGGTCAGCGGTCCGCGGACCTGCTCGAACAGGGCTCTCAGCGGTTCAGGTCCCAGCCGGGCGCGGGCCTTGGAGATGGCAGAGGTGCCCGCCACCCGCAGGGCTCCCGCATGGACCGCCCCGCGCAGGCCGTCGGTCAGTTTGCGCAGGATCTCCGCGTAACTCTCGCTGAAGTGCAGGCACATGGCCAGCACGAAGTAGACCACCGCACCAGCCGGCAGACATGCGCACCATCGTTTGTCCCGGCGTCCGCAGGATCGGATGACTTCCTCCACCGCCTGCGGGGTGACGAACTCATCCAGGGCCTCCAGCCGCATCCCGGCCGCCACCCGCGCCGCCGCAACCCGCTGCCCGGCCCTGGAATTCGCTCCCGCTGCGGTGACACGATGACCAGACATCGAGGCTCCACAGGTCAGATCTCTCACCGCTATCCGACCTGCCAGGGGCCTCGATGGCCGTCAACCCCCTCAACGCACAACACGCCCCAACCACACCTTGAAGACGCGACGTTAGGTACTGGACCTGCCCGCTGATGCGCCCGATGGGCCCCCTGTTCTTCGAGGCTCGCCCCATGGGAGCTGTCTAAAGTCTCGGAGGCCGTCGACCCCCAGCCCCGCGGGCCCCGGCCCGGGTCGTCCGGTCGATGCCCGTCGACTTCAGGCATGCTGCGGTGCGGGCAGTGGGCCGACCGGCCGGGACCGGCGGTCACGCCGCACGCCCGGCCGGGGCGGCCGGGCTGCCCGGCGCGCCGCAGGCGCGCCCTTGAGGAAGTGAAGGCTGTTTCGACCGATCGCCGTTCGCTCTCAGGCGCGTGTCCGTCGCGCGGGCTGCTTGTCGGCGGTGATCCGGTAGGCGAGTTCGGCACGGTCCGCCCCGACGCGAAGCTCTTCGAGAATCAGCGGGCGGTCGTCGGTTCCATGGGTGACGCGGGACAGGTGCAGGATCGGTGTCGCGTCCGGGAGTTGGAGGGCGGTGCGCTCGTCGGGCAGTGGCATGTGGGCGCGGACCGTCTCCGACCACCACAGCTTGTGTCCAGCCTGGGTGAGAAGCCAGTAGACCGAGGCTGGGCGCCGGTCGGGGGCTTCGGCAAGCATCGGGATGCCCTCGGTCACCTCGAACGGGATCAACGTGCGGTGCATCGCCCGTGTGCCGTTGGCGGGGTCGATGAGCAGCCGGTCACAGCCGAAGAGGGCTTCCTCCTCGCCGAGTTCGAGGAGTTGGCCGGTGACCTTCGTGGTGTGCGAGCGGTACGGGGTGGGCTCTTCGGCCTCGTCCCAGACGGCGCCGTTGGGCATCACGAAACGCCCCTCCGACGTGCGGCTGACGCGGCGTTCGAGGGTGACGGTGGGCTGGCCGTCGGAGCGTACGAAGCTGCCCTTGCCGTGCCGGACCTCGATCAGTCCCTCGGCTCGCAGGGCGGCGACGGCGTTGCGGACGGTGGGGCGCGAGACCTTGTAGCGCTCGATGAGCTGGGCCTCGGAGGGGAGCGGGGCGCCGGGGGCGAACTCGCCCTTCAGGATCGCTTCCCGGATCGCGGCGGCGACCTGCTGGTAGAGGGCTCCGGGGCGTTGGATCTCCGTCATCTCGGCACCTTCGGGTCGGAGTCATAGGCACGTCGCACGCGCGACATCACTCGTCATCATAAGTAGTTGACCCCTCGCCGTACAGAGCCACATAGTCATCACTCGTAAGGACAAGTGACGTCTGAATATGTCAGGCGTCCCGACTGGCCAGGGAGGCCAAGCAATGCAGTCCATACCCGTGGACACGGCGCGACTGGGCGTACTGCGGTGCGCCATCGCGCCCGAAGCAAAGATCAGCAACTTCGAAACGCAGGAGGTTAAGAAGGACCGCGACGGCAACACGATCTACACCGTCGCCGTCACCGTGCGGCAAGACGGACGGCGTATCTCCGTCATCGAGATCGCCGTAGCCGGTGAGCCGAAGGGCATCGAGGAAGGACAGATCCTCAAGGTCACCGGACTGACCGCGTTCTCCTGGGCCATGGGCGACCGGCACGGAATCAGCTTCCGCGCCGACGCCATCACCCCGGTGCACGGTGCTCCCGCGCATGCCAAGGGCGGTGGTGCGTGATGGGTTCGGTCGTGCTCGCCTTCGGGCTCGCCGCGCTGGCGTGGGTGCTCGTCCTCGGTGACCTGTTGCGGCGGCACCGTCCGGCCTGTCACTGGTACCTCGCCGGATACCCGGCCACCGCGTGCCGGGTGGTGTTCACCTGGCGCAAGGTTGCCACGCTCAACGACCTCGCCGTATCCAGCCGTCCGCCGCGCGGGCTGCTCGGAGATCTGGTCGTGAAGGGTGATCCGCTGCGGCCGGTCGCACCCCGGCTCTCCTTCCCGCGGGCCAACCGCATGGGTCTGACGACGACCGTGCGCCTCCATGCGGGCCAGACCCCCGCGACCTACATGAAAGCGGCGGACGCCTTGGTGCATGCCTGGAAGGTGCACGCCGTACGGGTCACCTCGCCGGAACGCGGCCTCGTGCTGCTGACCGCAACCGCCAGTGATCCGCTGGCGCGGCCCGGCTTAGCCTCCGCGCCGGCCGCGCTGCTGTCCGCGCTCATCGGCGTACTGGAGAGCGGCGGCGCCTGGGTCATGGACCTGCGGCTCGTGCCGCACTGGCTCATCGCCGGGGCCACACGCTCGGGCAAGTCGACGTTGCTAGCCCGGCTGATCACCCAACTCGCCCCGCAGCCCGTCGCCCTGGTCGGCATCGACTGCAAGGGCGGAATGGAACTCGGCCTCTTCGCCGCCCGGCTGAGCGCACTGACCACCTGTCGGCGTGAGGCGGTCGCCGTGCTGGCCGCGCTGGTCGACGACATGCAGGACCGCATGCGTGCCTGCCGTACGGCAGGAGTCCGCTCCATCTGGGAACTGCCGGAGAAGTTGCGGCCGGTGCCGGTCGTGGTGATCGTCGACGAGATCGCGGAGCTGTACCTCTCCGATGGCAGGCGCGAGAGCAAGGCGGAAGCCGAACAGTGCTCCACCCTTCTGCTCCGGCTGGCCCAGCTCGGTGCCGCGCTCGGCATGCACCTGGTCGTCGCCGGCCAACGCGTCGGCTCCGACCTCGGCCCCGGTGTTACCGCCCTGCGGGCCCAGCTCGGCGGCCGGATCTGCCACCGGGTCAACGACCCCGGCACGGCAGAGATGACCCTCGGGGACCTCAACAAGGACGCCGTCGTCGTCGCTCAGTCGATCACCCCGGACGAGAAGGGGGTCGCCGTCTGCACCGGGCCTGAGGGCGGCTGGAGCCGGGCCCGCTCCCACCTCACCTCGACCGAAGAGGCCTCGGCAACGGCACAGAAGTGCGCGGCCATGACCCCCGAACTGCCCGCCATAGACCGCGCCCTCGCGGCGCTCGAAGGAGATGACAAGTGATCAGCACAGGTACCGCCGTGTCCCTCGTGGTGGTCTTCGGGATCATCACCTTCCTCCTCGTGCGCTCCCGGGACGTCCGCGCCTGGGAAGCGGTCTGCATCGCCCTCTTCGGCATGTACCTCGGCCAGACCCCCGTCAGCCTCACCATCAACGGCCTTCTGACCTGGGTCCTGAGCGGCTTCTCCCACTTCTAGACCGGCAGGAAGGACCAACGCCATGCCCATGCCTCGCGTGAGGTGCCCCCACTGCAAGGGCGACGGAGCCCGCAGGACCTGGACCGGACGGCTTCGCCGCTGCCGCGTCTGCCGTGGCACCGGAACCATCCGCTGACCACCCACAACACCCGACCACGCAAGGAGTGATCCCCATGGACGACTGCGCGCCACCAACCATCACCCGTGCCGCCTCGGCGGCCCACCCCGGAAGGTCACCACCATCACCCCGGAGTTCACCCCGGCTGACAGGCGCGCCGCCCTCGACCGCGCGGCGCGCCTGCGTCAGCTCCCCGAAACAGACCGCGACGCCATCCGCATCGCCCAAGATCCCCAGTTCACCCGCTGGCTGGAGCAGATCACCGCAACCGGCGGCTGCTCCCACCCCATCCACCTCTCCGGTTCGACCACCACCCTGGACGGCGCAACCGGCGAGATCATTCAGCACTACGACACCCGCGACGAACCCGGCGAACGGCTCCTCGTCCGCTGCCGCAACAGACGCGCGACCGTCTGCCCGGCCTGCTCCCGACTCCACGCCGGAGACACCTTCCACCTCGTCCGCGCGGGCCTCCTGGGCGGCAAGAACGTCCCCGCCAACGTCCGCCACCGGCCCCGGCTCTTCGTCACCCTGACCGCCCCGTCCTTCGGGCCCGTGCACGGTGCCGGGGAGCGCTGCCGCCCCCGTCGCGACAGGGCCGAGTGCGATCACGGGCGGCCTCTCGGCTGCGGGGCCGTCCACGATGTGACTGATCCCCTTGTTGGCCAACCGCTGTGCGCCGACTGCTACGACTACACGGGCCACGTGCTGTGGCACGCACATGCGTCCAAGCTGTGGGACCGGTTCGTCATCGACGTCCGGCGGCGGCTGGCCTCCTCGGTCGGCCTCGTACAGTCCCGATTCGCCCAGCACGCCCGGCTGTCCTTCGCCCGCGTCGCCGAGTACCAGAAGCGCGCGGCGGTCCACGTGCACTCCGTCGTCCGCCTCGACGGCCCGAACGGGCCCGATGATGAACCCCCGGCCTGGGGCACCGCGGAGCTGCTCATCGACGCCGTGCGCGCCTCTGCCCGGCGGGTCCTCGTCCGCACGTCCTACGGCCTGGCCGTGGGTGAGCTGGCCCTGCGCTGGGGTGCCCAGATCGACGTCCGGCCACTGCGCATCGATGGCGATGGATCCGACGATGACGCGGTCGCCGCGTATGTGGCCAAGTACGTCACGAAGGGAGCGAGCGAGACAGGCGCCGGCACCGACCACCCGCTCACCAACTGGGGCGATATCGAATCGGCACCCGTGAGCGAACATGTCCGCACTCTCATGCGCACCTGTTGGCGTCTCGGCGGCATCCCCGGGTACGAGCCGCTCCGCCTCCGGGCCTGGGCTCACACGCTCGGCTACCGCGGCCACATCCTCACCAAATCCCGCGCCTACTCGACAACGTACGCAGCACTCCGCGCCGAACGGGCTCACCACATGGGCCATGCCGACATGCCCGACGCGGTCACCGAACGGCACTGGCGCTACGTCGGCTCCGGCCACACCCCCGGCGCTGCCCTGCTGGCTGCTGGCGTCGCCGAAGACCTCGCAACCAACCGAGAGATCGCCCGAGAGGAGCGGGCCGTTCAGGGGAGGGGGTTGGATGCCGGGACAGCGTCAGGCTGAAGAAGATCAGGACATGGCTTGGGCTCGGGCGCATGCGCGCAAATCGCCCGGCTGGTCTGAAGCCCAATGGAGACGCATGAACGCTGCTCTGGGCATCGAGGTCTCCACACATGATGGCGCCCGCCGCCATCGCCGTACGAGGTGACGGGCTCCCGCCCCTCCTGGTGTTGATGACGATGTGGGCCACGTCCGTGAAGAGGGGGTCGCCCTGCCCTTGCTCGTCGAGCATGGCGTACGCCATGCTGCGCCCCTTTCACTGGCCGGAGGGGCTCCGCGTGCGTAGAGGGTGAGCAACTCCGGTGTCGAGGCTCGACTCTGGAGACGTGGTGCTCGGACAATGCCGACCATACGGCGTCTATCTCTTCCTCACGGGGGCGGCAGTGACCGACCAAAGCGATGTACTCGTTGTTCCAGCGTGGCTTGGACCGGACAAGATGTTTGTTATGTCCAAGGGCAAGGCATACACCTTCGGACTTTTTGCTGTGGCGTCGGAGCGTGTCAGTTTTGCTGCCGATGATCAGATGCCCATTGATGAGCTGCGGGCAGGAATAATCTTCGAATGGCCCTGGTTTCTCGGGGGTGGCGGATGTCGACTGCGTGGACGCTCGCAATCTTGGATCGTTGCCTTTGGGCGCCCTTATCCCGATGCCCCAGCTCCGGGGCGCGAGACCATCGAGGCTTCAGCCAATCTGCTCGTATCAGCGGGATCTTGGGCCGGCGTTGTTCCCGACTCACTGGATCTCGGGTTGGGCATACTGTCTGACTTGTTCGCCTTGGCGCAAACGGTTGGCGACATCAAGAAAGGGCGACACACTGCAGAGCAGGTTAAGGGCGCATTGACCCTGGAGCATTAGGCCACGGTCCATGCGACCTAGCGTGAAAGCATGGTGAGGAGCTGCTACGCCTCGGCGTAGACCGGAACCAGTCGGTCACGCAGCGGTACTCGTCGCCCGCTCCCGACAGGCTGAACGACCAGAGCCGTCAGAGTTCGGGCGACGTACGACCGACGCTCGGCGAGGGTGATCCCCTTTCGTTTCCACTCTTCGGCCATGTCGACGGGTTCACCCTCGGCTGCGAGAGTCTGACGGCGCCACGCGTTGCGTTCCCTCTTCAGGCGTTGTTCCTCAGCCTCGTACTCCGCAAGATCGGCGTAGTAGCGCTCAGCGCTGATCTTCCGTGCCCTGCGGGCCGACTTGAGATCAGCGATGTCCTCGCCAATGATCTTCCACTCGGCTTCCTTCGGCCACTCCTGCGGCACCTTCACGGCCTGCCGCTCGCTGGCCTCCTCCTCGTACTTCGTGATCACCAACTTGCGGATCAGCTCGTCCGTCTCCGGGCCCGGGATCTTGACCCCGCCACATCCCCTACCTGTGGTCTTCGCCGGGCACACGTAGTAGAAGTACCCTTCCGGCTTTCCCCGGCTCGGCGCTGCCTTCATCGCGCGCAGTAGGGAACCGCAGTCCTCCTTGCCACAGCGCAGAGTGCCGGTGGCCAGATAGACGCGGGCATTGCGGCCGCCTCCGCGCATCGGGCCGTCACCGATGATCTCTTGGATTGCCTCCCACTCGGACACCTCCAAGATCGGCGTCCACTGCCCTTTGACGGGCTTGCCCTCGTCGTCGTGAGCGATCGTCAGATGCCGGATCTCTCGGCCCGACTCCGGATCGAACTCGATCACGACGTGTGATCGATACCCGCACAGGCGTGGATTGCGCATCATGTCCCTGAGCGCGATCCACGTCCACGGGTTGCCCTTCGAGGTGGTGATCCCCTCGCGGTTCCAGTCGGCAACGACCGCGTGCCACTCGGCACCGAGGATGAGTCGCTTGGCGGCGTCGCGGATGTGCTTCGCCTCCGTCGGGTTCAGGGTGCGCTTGTCGTCCTGCCACCCGAAGGGGCGCGTCCCGCCTACGGGGATGCCCCGATCCCGTCGGGCCTTGTGATTGCGGCGGACGCGGCGGGCGGTGTCGGCCGACTGCTTGTTGGCCATGGCGACGACCACACGGGCCATTGCCCGCCCGTTGTCGGTCAACAGGTCCAGAGTGCCCGTGATATCGATGATCGGCCGGTGGTGGTGCTCTACGGTCTCGATCGCGTCTTCAAGGTGCCGGGGGTCGCGGGTCAGACGATCGATGTCGTAGACGATCAGTCCGTCAATGCGCTCGCCGTTGGGCGCCTTACCCTGCTTGAGGTCTTCCAACGCCCCTTCGTACACGGGCCGTACGACGCGGTAGCCGACGCTGCCATCCGGCAGACGTACGCGCCTGCGCTTCCATGCTGAGGTGTCCGGCTCCATGTACGTGTACACGTACCGTCCGCCTCGGCTCTCAACGAATCCGCGGCCGTCCCTCTCCTGCTCCTCAGTGCTCTTGATGTCCCTGCCGGTCATGAACCGGGGCCGGGACTCATCTAATGTGCCGTCAGAAGACAGTTCGCCCTCTGCCTCTTCGGTCGACAGCCGGGCCAGTCCAGCCCAGTTCTGCCCCTCCAGGTTTCCCCAGTGCGCGCGCTGTACCAAGTCATCGGCCATGCAAAGAGGTTACGTTCGTAGAGGCGCTGTGCGCTGCACCAGGAGATCCCCGAGGACAAGCTCTCGCGTGTCTCGGCGTACGACTGGTTCGGCTCGATCGCGATGGTCCCGCTGGCCACGGCCCTGGCGGGCCCGGCGGAGGAGGCCCTCGGGCGCACGACCGCGCTGTGGGGCTGCGCGACGCTGGTCGTCGTGGTCACGGCGGCGGTGCTGTGTGTACCGGACGTACGGAATCTGACGCGACGGACGAAGGCGCTGGCTCAGGGGGCGCCCGTGCCGGGCGCGTCGGCCGCACGAGGTGGGGCGGCCGGGCAGGGTGGCTCGCCCGCGGCGGCCGTCGTGCCCGGGTCAGCCGATGCTGAAGGCTCCGTCGGGCGGCTCGGGTGAGGGAACCGCGTTCTCGTCGCGTACGGGTTCGGCGGCACCGATGAACTCCCGCAGCGCGAGGCCGTGTTCGACCCGCGCCGGGAAGGCGTCGGAGGCGGTGCGGCGGGCGAGGGCGGCCGTGTCGAGGGGGCGGTGGGATGCCACGAGTACCGCGTTGCCGAAGCGGCGGCCGCGCAGGACGCCCGGTTCGGCGATGAGTGCCAGCTCCTCGAACACCGTCGAGAACGTGGCGAGTTGGGACCGGAGGAAGGCGAAGGGCGCGGCGTCGGCGAGGTTGGCCAGGTAGACACCGTCGGCGCGCAGCACACGCTCGGCGGCCAGCGCGTACGCGGTGGACGTCAGGTGCGCCGGTACGCGTGCGCCGCCGAAGACGTCCGCGATGAGGATGTCGGCGGAGTCGGCCGGGGCGGCTTCGAGCCAGGCGCGGGCGTCCGCGCCGTGCAGGGTGATGCCCGCGTCGCCGGGTACGGGCAGATACTCGCCGACCAGGGACAGCAGGCCCCGGTCGGCCTCCACCACGTCCTGCCGCGAACCGGGCCGGGTCGCGGCGACATAGCGGGGCAGGGTGAGCGCCCCTCCGCCGAGGTGCAGCACGTCCAGGGCCGCCTCCGGCTCCGCCACCGTGTCCAGCACATGCCCGAGCCGTCGCGCGTACTCGAACTCCAGATGCGTCGGCGCGTCCAGGTCGACGTACGACTGCGGCGCCCCGTCCACCGTCAGCAGCCAGGCCCGCTTCCGGTCGACGTCCGGCATCAGCTTGGCGGTCCCGTGATCCACGGCCCGTGTCACGGGTATCGGCTCGTCCACGGGTCCATTGTGCCGGTGTGCCGACCCTGTTTGTGTCTGGCCGCGGGTCGCAGGTGGCTGGTCGCGCAGTTCGCCGCGCCCCTTCGGGGCGCTGTAGCCAGGTCGGCTACGGGGGCGCTGTCAGTGCTGCCAGGCCCCTGCGACCTCCTCGGCGTGGGCCACCGCCTGGGTCCGGCCGGCGTGGGCGGCGGCCGCTCTGACCTGGGGGTCCAGCGGGTTTCGGCCGAAGGCCTGCTTGGCGGCCCTGTCAGGGGTGACGACGGTGACCCGGGCACCCGCCTCGGCGAGCTTGCGGCCCTGGTCGGCGGCTGAGACGAGCGGACCGCCGCCCGCGCCGACGGGTGCCAGGACGACGACCTGTCCGTACCCGGCGGCGAGGTGGGCGTTGGCCGGTGAGTGGGTGCCGCCGTCCATCCAGCGGCGGCCGTCGATGGTGACCGGCGGCCAGGCGCCCGGGACGGCGCAGCTCGCGGCCATGGCGTCCACGAGCCGCACTCCGCTGTCCTTGTCGAAGACGCGCAGCTCGCCGGTGGCCGTGTCGACGGCGGGCATGCGCAGCGGCCGTACCGGCCATTCGTGTGAGGCGAGCCGGCTCTCGATCGCGTAGCGACGTGCCGCCTCGTCCTGGGTGTAGGCCGCCAGTGCCATCCGGCCGATCTTGCGGCCGTAGTCCTCGGGAGTGCGCGAGGTCAGCGTCGCCCAGGCGTAGCGAACGTAGGCGCCCGGGCCCAGGCGTCCGGCAGGCTCCGCGCTCTGCGGCAGCAGCTGACGCTGGTACAGCTCCAGCAAGGTCAATCTGCCCGAGGCGAGTTGAGCGCCCACGGACGAGCCGGCCGACGTACCGATCACGACGTCGGCGTCGCTCAGATCAACGCCCGCTTCGAAGAGCCCGTACAGCATTCCGGAGAGCCAGCCGATCCCTCCGCTGCCCCCGCCGCCGAGCACAAGTGCCTTGTCCGCCATGGCTTTCCCCTCCACGACCTTTGCCTGTGATCAGTCTCGCGCACGGCACTGACATCGGTACGAGCGGGTGCCCGCTCCCCTCGGAGCGGGCACCCGCGTCCTGCCCCCGGCCGTCAGCCGACCGAGGTCACCGTCCCGGCGCCGACCGTCCGGCCGCCCTCGCGGATCGCGAAGCCCAGACCGGGCTCCAGCGGCACCTCGCGGCCGAGCTCGACCGCCATGGTGACGGTGTCGCCGGGCCGGGCGACGGCCGTCTCGCCGAGGTCGACGTCGCCGACCACGTCCGCGGTGCGGATGTAGAACTGCGGCCGGTACCCGGTGGAGACGGGGGTCGTACGGCCGCCCTCGCGCGTCGACAGGACGTACACCCGCGCCGTGAAACGGCTACTGGGTACGACGCTGCCGGGCGCGGAGACGATGTGCCCGCGGCGGACGGCGTCGCGGGGCACGCCGCGCAGCAGCAGCGCCACGTTGTCCCCGGCCTGCGCCTCCTCCATGGGCTTGCCGAAGGTCTCCAGACCTGTGACCACCGTGTCGACGGCGGCACCGAGCACTTCGACACGGTCGCCGACGCGGATGGTGCCGCGCTCGACCGCCCCGGTGACGACGGTCCCGCGCCCGGTGATCGTGAGCACGTTCTCCACCGGCAACAGGAACGGCGCGTCGAGATACCGCTCGGGCATCGGCACATAGGTGTCCACCGCGTCGAGCAGCGCGTCGATCGCCGCGGTCCAACGGGGGTCCCCCTCAAGGGCCTTGAGGCCGGACACCCGTACGACGGGTACGGAGTCGCCTCCGTAGCCGTGCGCGGACAGCAGTTCGCGAACCTCCAGCTCCACGAGGTCGGTGAGCTCCTCGTCGCCCGCGTCGGCCTTGTTGAGGGCGACGACGATGTGGTCGACACCCACCTGCCGGGCGAGCAGCACGTGTTCGGCGGTCTGCGGCATGATCCCGTCGAGCGCGGAGACCACGAGGATCGCCCCGTCGAGCTGGGCCGCGCCCGTGACCATGTTCTTGACGTAGTCGGCGTGACCCGGCATGTCCACGTGCGCGTAGTGCCGGGTGTCGGTCTCGTACTCGACGTGCGCGATGTTGATGGTGATGCCGCGGGCGGCCTCCTCCGGGGCGCGGTCGATCCGGTCGAACGGGACGAACGTGCCGGAGCCGCGCTCGGCGAGGACCTTGGTGATGGCGGCGGTCAGGGTGGTCTTGCCGTGGTCGACGTGACCCATCGTGCCGATGTTCAGGTGCGGTTTGGTGCGCACGTAAGCCGTCTTGGGCATGGCTGTACCTCGAAGCCTCTTCAGTGTCAGCGGAACTGAGTGATGGCCCCGGCGCATACGGGCCGGGACGGGGACCCCAAGGGACTTGCCGACCCTCCCCCTGCGGGGTCCGCCGGACGATCCGGGAAGGGTCAGCTTCGGGCGCCGTCGACGGCGGCCACGATGATCGGGACGGCAGCCTTCGGCGCATCCGCGACTGCGGATGCTGCGAGGAGGAAGGCGTACCGGAACATGAGGAGATCATTGCCCACGCGTCTGCCCGCGTCGAATGGTTTTCCGTGATCGCGAGCAGGGGTGTTTCGGGCGGGGCGGCGGGGGTTCAGGGGGCTGAAGGGACCTTCCTGGTACCTCAGGAGCCGATGTTCTTGAGCGCCTCGCGCACCGACAGCGGCGCGAGCCTCCCCCGCTCCCGGGCGACGAAGTCCCGTACGGCCTGCGGGTCTGTCTTCGCGTACTCGCGCAGACACCACCCGATCGCCTTCCTGATGAAGAAGTCGGGGTGTCCGGACTGCCGGACGCAGTATCCGAAGAGGCGTTCCGTGTCGGTGGCGTCCTTGTAGCGGAGCTGGTGGAGCAGGGCCGTACGCGCGACCCACAGGTCGTCGTCCTCGCTCCACGCGTCCATGTCGGTCTTCAGCTTCGGGTCGGCGGCCACCAGGCCTCCCACTACGTGGGAGGCGAGTGCGTCGACGGTGTCCCACCAGGGGACCGTGCCGACGAGGTGGCGGGCCACGGGCAGGAAGCCCGACGACAGACGCCGCACATGGCGGTGCAGGTAGTCGACGGCGAAGTAGTGGTACTCGCGCTCCGGCAGCTCCCAGCAGCGCAGCGCGAGCGCGGTGCAGTCGGCCTCGTCGGGGCGGGCGGTGTCCTGGAGGACGGTCCGCGACAGGGCGCGGCGCTCGGGCGTGGTCAGGCCGAGGAAGGGCGCGATGTCCTTCATATAGGCACGCATCGACGCGGCCCGTTCCGGATCGGCGGCAGCGGCGTATGTGGCGGTGAGCCGTTCCAGCACCGTGTCCGCGAGGGCGCTGTTCGGCACCTCGAACTGTGCACCCGACGTTCCGGAGGCTGTGACGCCCATGAGACGAACCATACGGCGATCACACACACTGGTCGGTTAGTGTCACCGGAATGCTCGATGCCACCATCCGCTCTGGGGGCACCGCCACGGCCACTCCCCGCGCCACAGCCATGGAGCTCGTCATCGCCTCTGACCTCGCCATCGCACCGGACCTCACCGTCGCGGCACACGCTGCCGACGCCCTGGAGGCCGCCACCGCTCCCGTGAGCCTGGCCGCCCGGTGCACGAGAGTCCTGCTGTCGCCCTGGTCGCGCCTCTCCCTGCTCGTGGTGCTGCTGGCGGCGGCCGCGTCGAGCGTGCTGCTCTTCGAACCGCAGCGACTGCTCGCCGACGGCTGGCCGCCGCAGCTCGGCGGCGCCGCGGCGGCCGTCGCGTTCGCCGTGGCGTACGGGCTGTGCACGGTCGCGTTCGTGCCCCGGCCGCTGCTCAACCTCGCGGCGGGCGCCCTCTTCGGCTCCGAACTGGGCCTGGGCACCGCGCTCGCGGGCACGGTGCTCGGTGCCGGTGTCGCCTTCGGGCTCGGCCGGATCCTCGGGCAGGACGCGCTGCGCCCGCTGCTGCGCGCCCGCTGGCTGAAGGCGGCGGACGGACAGCTCAGCCGTCATGGCTTCCGCTCGATGATGGTGGCCCGGCTGTTCCCCGGGGTGCCGTTCTGGGTCGCCAACTACTGCGCGGCCGTCTCCCGCATGGGCTGGCTGCCCTTCCTCGTCGCGACGGCGCTCGGCTCCATCCCGAACACCGCCGCGTACGCCGTCGCCGGCGCCCGTGCCTCGTCGCCGACGTCGCCCGCCTTCCTGATCGCGATGGGCTTCATCGCCGTACCGGCGCTGGTCGGAACGGTGGTCGCCTGGCGCAAGCGCCACCACCTGCGCGGCCACTGAGGCGCTGGACCGCCCCGAAGCACAACACCGCCCTGAACCAGTACGCCGCCTCGACGCACTACACCGCTTCCAGCACCATCGCGTTGGCGAGCCCGCCCGCCTCGCACATCGTCTGGAGCGCGTAGCGGGCTCCGCGGGCCCGCATCGCGTGGACGAGGGTGGTCGTCAGACGGGTGCCGCTCGCGCCGAGCGGGTGGCCGATCGCGATCGCTCCGCCGTGCACATTGACCTTGGACAGATCGGCGCCCGTCTCCTGCTGCCAGGCGAGGACGACGGCCGCGAAGGCCTCGTTCACCTCGAAGAGGTCGATGTCGCCGAGGGCCAGGCCGGCCTTGCGCAGCACCTTCTCGGTGGCGGGGATGACGCCGGTGAGCATCAGCAGCGGGTCGGAGCCGGTGACGGCGAAGCTGTGCAGCCGGGCGATGGGGCGCAGGCCGAGGCGGGCCGCGGTCTCGCTCGACGTGATGAGGACGGCGGAGGCCCCGTCATTGATGGGGCTCGCGTTGCCCGCCGTGACGGACCAGTCGATCTGCGGGAAGCGTTCACCGAAGGTGGCGTCGTAGTAGGCGGGCTTGAGCCCGGCGAGTATCTGCGTGCTGCTGGCGGGCCGGACGCACTCGTCGCGGGTGACCCCCTCCAGGGGCGCGACCTCGGCCTCGAACAGACCGTTGCTCCAGGCCGCGGCCGCCTTCTGGTGCGAGCCAACCGCGAAGGTGTCCATCTCCTCGCGTGAGATGCCCCACTTGGCGGCGATGAGTTCCGCGCTGATGCCCTGCGGCACCAGGCCTTCCGGGTAGCGCTCGGCGACCCCGGGCCCGAAGGGGTCCTTGCCCGCCGGCACGTTCGACCACATCGGTACGCGGCTCATCGATTCCACACCGCAGGCGACGACCATGTCGTACGCGCCCGACATGACGCCCTGCGCCGCGAAGTGCACGGCCTGCTGGGACGAGCCGCACTGGCGGTCCACCGTGGTCGCGGGCACCGTCTCGGGGAATCCCGCGGAGAGCACGGCGTACCGGGTGGTGTTCATGGCCTGCTCACCGACCTGGTCGACGGTGCCGCCTATGACGTCGTCGATCAGCGCGGGGTCGACGCCGGAACGCTCGACGAGGGTGCGCAGCGTATGGGCGAGGAGTTCCACGGGGTGGACATGGGCGAGGGAGCCGTTCGGCTTGCCCTTGCCGACGGGGGTGCGTACGGCTTCGACGATCACGGCGTCACGCATGTTTGATCTCCAAACTCACTGAGTTTGCTTTCCAAACCCGCTAAGTGACTCAAGAGTAGCTCAGTGGGTTGGAACAACCAACCCACCCCGTAGACTGATGCCATGAAGGACGCCCGCCCTTGCTCGATCGCCGACACGCTCGCTCTCGTCGGCGAGAAGTACTCCCTGCTGGTGCTGCGCGAGGTGTCGCTCGGCGCCACCCGCTTCGACCAGCTGGTACGCAACATCGGCGCCCCGCGCGACGTGCTGACGACACGGCTCAAGCGGCTCGTCGACGTCGGCGTACTGGAGAAGGTGGAGTACAGCGACCGCCCCAAGCGCTACGAGTACCGGCCCACGCAGGCCGGGCTGGAGCTGGAGCCGGTCCTGATGACGCTCATGGCGTGGGGCGACCGGCATCTCCAGGAGGGCGGCTTCCGCCCGATGGTGCTGGAGCACATCTGCGGCAATGAGCTGGTCCCGCAGGTCGTCTGCAGGGAGTGCGGCAAGGAGGTCGAGCACGACGACCTGACGGCCCATCCGCAGTCCCCGGGCTGGACGGCGACGGGACCCGCTGCGGCGTAACCGTCAGCGACCGTCTTCACCGGTACGCACCGAAGCGACCGACGCGGTACTCCCTAGACAGTGCCCTTGTAGACGTCGAGCCGCCCGCACATCCCGAACTTGCCGTAGGCGGAAGGCTGTTCGGCCCGAACGACGGCGTCGCCGAGGTGGGACGTGTCCCCCCGCTCCAGCCGGTCGAGCTGGTCCCCCGTCGCCGAGGCGGCCGCCTCGGCGCCGCGCCGCCATCGTTCGCGCCACTCGGCGAGGCGGGGCCGCACCAGCGCGGCGGCGGCGCGGTGGAACGCGGCGAGCGGCTCGGGCCCGTCCGCGGCGCGCAGCGCCCGGTAGCCCTCCAGGGCGAGGTCGCGCCGGGCCCGGGCAACCCGCGACTGCTCCTCCTCGGACGCGTCCGCCGGGATCACGGTCGCGGCCGCGTACGTCTCCGGGTCGTTCAGGTACTCCGGGGGCAGCGTGAGGACCGCGTCGCCCGCCTCCGGCAGACCGTTGTTCTGCATGAGGACGGTGATGCGCAGGTCGTCCTCGTTGACGAGCCGGTGGATCGTGCCGGGCGTGAACCACGCGACGGTGCCGGGCACGAGCGGTGTGACCTCGTACCCGGACGTCGTCAGTGTCTGAACGGCACCGCGCCCGCCGGTGACGACGTACGCCTCCGAACAGGTCAGGTGCAGATGGGGGGTTCCGCCGGACACGCCGTCGGCCGCCGGCCAGTCGTACACGCACAGGTGCGAGACGGCGACCGCTCCCGGAAGTCCGGTGAACCCGGTGACGGGGTCGCTCACCAGGGATGCGCCTCCAGATACTTGGTGACCTCCGCGCGCTCCCAGGCCCCCTCGGCGACGACCACCCGGTAGCGGCGGGTGAGGGTGTCGCCGGGCGCGAGTTCCAGTTCGTCGTGGAAGGCGAGCGACGGGGCGACGGCGGCGAAGGGTTCGTTGCGGACGAACCAGTGGGCCGGGTGCGCGCCTCGGGAGCCGGAGTGGTCGTTCTCGGGAGCGTGCGCGAAGACGAGGGTCGCGTGTCCGTCGGAGCCGTCGTGCTCCCCCGAGTACGCGAGCCACGGCGCCTGCCGCCCCATGAGCTCGGGTCCTTCGGAGTCGGGCCCGATCACCCGCCCGTCCCTGAAGGCGCGCGGTCCGCGCCAGAACAGGCCCGTGTAGCCCGCCATCTCCCGCCCGGCGGTGGTGGGGCTGCCGAAGCGCAGCGGCTCGTCGCGGCGGTTGGTGACCGCGGTGGTCCAGGTCAGCGCCCAGGAGCCCGCCCCGGGATCGACGTCGTGCACCTCGATGCGGCGCTCCTCGTCGGCCCACAGATCACCGTCGTACGGGTGCCACGTGAGGCGCTCGGCGATGACCGCGCGGCCACCGGACGAGGTGACCTCGTCGAAGGTGACGTGCGCCATCGATCCGACGCGCTCTGGGAGTTCGAGATATCCCTTTCCGTGGACGTATGTGTTGCCGCCCCACAGGTTCTGGCCGGAGAGGTGGGAGGCCGTCATCTGGAGGCCCTTGTGCCAGCGGTGGTCGTTGGGCCGGTAGTCCGTGACGACGTTGTTCGCCAGCGTCCGGAGCGGATGCAGATACGGCTTCGGGGACTCCCAGGCGGCCTCGGTCCGGTAGACGTAGCTCAACAGCTCGACGCCGGTGGCGACTTCACTGATCGTGATGCGCTCGCCGTGTGTGTGAACGACCCGCAGCCCGCCGCCCGACGACGTACTCATGCCGGCACCTCCTGGCCCGCGGCGGACGCGGACACCTGGGGGACCACGGCGGACCCCTCGGGGACCGCGGGAGCCCAGCCCGGCGCACCCCCGTGCAGCGCCGCGTAGTACGGATCTCCCGGGCCGATCTCCCCCGCCCGCACGGTCGTGTCCGTGAACGCCGACTTATAGAGCGCGGTGATCAGCTCCAGGCTGGTCCGCCCGTCGGCGCCGCTGCTGCGCGGCCGCTCGCCCGCGCGCATGCTCGCGACCAGCTCCTGCAGCTGCGCGAGGTGCGAACTCGGCACGTCCGCGCCGAAGTCCCGCCAGGCCGCGGCCTCGGCCTCCGGCACGTCCGGTGCCGGGGTGATGCGCCAGTTGTCGTTGCTGTGCCCGTACAGATGGGTGAGCTCGACGGTGGCACGCTCGCAGTCGATGCGGATACGGCTCACCTCGTCCGGGCTCAGGACGCTGTTGACCACGGTGGCCATCGCGCCGCTCGTGAAGCGGACGAGGGCGGTCGAGACGTCCTCCGTCTCCACGTCGTGCACCAGACGTCCGGCCATCGCCCGCACCTCGCTCCACGGCCCCAGCAGGTCGAGCAGCAGATCCATCTGATGGATGCCGTGCCCCATCGCGGGCCCGCCGCCCTCGGTCGCCCAGCGCCCGCGCCAGGGCACGGCGTAGTAGTCGGCATTGCGGTACCAGGTGGTCTGGCAGTGCGCGACCAGCGGACGTCCCATGGCCTGCTCGGCGATCAGCCGCCGTACATGCCGCGCGCCCGAGCCGAAGCGGTGCTGGAAGACGATCGAGGCGTACGGGCCCCCGTCCGTCCCCTCCTCCGCCTCGACGGCGTCGAAGTCGGCGAGCGTCGGTACGGGCGGCTTCTCGCACCAGACCCAGGCGCCGGCGCGCAGCGCGGCGACGGTCTGCTCGCGGTGCAGGGTCGGCGGGGTGCAGATGGCGACCAGGTCGGGCCGCTGCTCTTCGAGCATCCGGTCCAGATCGGTGTACGCGTGCGGGATGCCCGCCTCGTCACAGAACTCCCGGACCGCGCCCTCGGCGATGTCGACCGCGGCGACGATCTCCGTCTCGCCCTCCTCGGCGAGCCGCGCGAGCGCCGGATAGTGGCTTCCGCGCGCGATGGCACCGGCGCCGATGATGGCGGCTTTGATGCGGCGGCCGTCGAACGGGTCCACCGGACGGTTCGGGGAGGTCTCGGGGCTGCTTGCGGTGCGGGATGTGCTCATGTACGTGATCAGCGCTCCACCGGACGTGACGTCAGACGTTGGCCAACGCATGATGACACCGAGCGGACCCTGGCGGCAGCAAGCGCTTTCTCCTCCACTGCAACGTATGCGGCGGTCCAGCGGCCGGTCAACACCCCGGTCACACGATGGACAACGTTGCCTCGCACGCGGGGGCGCGATCACCCTCGTACGGCTCCTCGCGCACGCTCGTGCGCCTTCTCACACCCGCTCGTACATCTGCCCGCACGCCTGCGAAACCCCTGTGGCCGGGCTGTCACAGGGGGGCGCTACGCTGCCACCAACACCCGTGATCACCGCCGACGGCGGCACGGTGTGCCCGTCGCCCCTCCCACGATCAGCACTTGGACCACGTAACTTCATGTCTTGGTTTGAATCCCTCATCCTCGGACTTGTCCAGGGGCTGACCGAGTTCCTTCCCGTCTCCTCCAGCGCGCATCTGCGGCTGACCGCCGCCTTCGCGGGCTGGGAGGACCCGGGCGCCGCGTTCACCGCGATCACGCAGCTCGGTACGGAGGCCGCGGTACTGATCTACTTCCGCAAGGACGTCGGACGGATTCTCGCGGCGTGGTTCCGCTCGCTCACGAACAAGGCAATGCGCGGGAACCACGACGCGCAGATGGGCTGGCTCGTGATCGTCGGCTCGATTCCGATCGGCGTGCTCGGGGTGACGCTCAAGGACCAGATCGAGGGGCCGTTCCGCGACCTGCGGATCACCGCGACCATGCTGATCGTGATGGGCATCGTCATAGGCGTCGCCGACCGGCTCGCGGCGCGCGACGAGACGGGCGGGAAGCACCGGGCGGCCAAGCAGCGCAAGACACTTGAGGACCTGAACGTCAAGGACGGCCTGCTCTACGGCGCCTGCCAGGCGATGGCGCTGGTCCCCGGCGTGTCCCGGTCGGGCGCGACCATCAGCGGCGGCCTGTTCATGGGCTACACACGCGAGGCGGCGGCCCGTTACTCCTTCCTCCTCGCCATGCCGGCCGTCCTCGCCTCCGGCACCTTCGAACTCAAGGACGCGGCGGCGGAAGGCAATGTCTCCTGGGGCCCGACGATCTTCGCCACGATCATCGCGTTCGCCGTCGGTTACGCAGTCATCGCATGGTTCATGAAGTTCATCTCCCACAAGAGCTTCATGCCATTCGTCTGGTACCGGATCGCGCTCGGCATCGTCATCATCGCGCTGGTCGCGACGGGAGGACTGAGCCCACACGCGGCGGAGTCGGCGGGCTGACGGCTGGCGCCGCGCAGTCGGCGGGGCGACGGCTGACGCGCCGGGCGTCCCCGACACCCTTCACGCTCTTGGCGTCCCCGACGTCCCCGACGTCCCCGGCAGGGCGAGAGCCCAGGGTTCCCCCTCGATCCGCGCCCCGTTGGCGACGTACGCGATCGTCCGGTACCAGCCCGCGAGGACCAGCAGCTCCAGGACCTCCTGTTCGTCGAGATACTCGCGCAGCCCGCTCCACACCGCGTCGCTCACGCGCGCGGTGGCGTGGAGTTCGTCGACGGCCCTGAGCAGGGCGGTCTGCCGAGCGGACCAGGCGGGTTCGTCGGGTGTACCGGTCGCGGTGAGGGTGACCTGTTCCGGGGTGAGACCGGCAGTCTCCGCGTACGTCGCCATGTGGACGCCCCACTCGTACGCGCAGCCGGAGCGGGCGGCGACGCGGGCGATCACCAACTCGCGGTCGGCGTCGCCCAGTCGGCCGTGGACAAGCAGGCCCGCACCCAACGCCCGCATGCGCGAGGCCAGTTCGGGATGGCGCTCCAGGACCTTGAACAGCATGAGGGGCTCACGCGCGACGCCGGGCGGCATCCACCGGTGCAACGCGCGGTCGGTCTCGGGCTCATAGGGCGGCGTGACGCCGTCGATGCGCTGTTTCATGTCCCGCAGCCTTGCGCTTCGGAAATCGAAGCGCAAGGCTGCGGGGTGAGCAACTGCCATGGAGAGGTACTCACTTGGGCACGATCCCTGAGCCGGAGCGGTCCGCCACCGACAGCGGTGCGCCGGACCACACCGCCCACGACAACCCGGCGCCGGGCACCCCCGCCCCCGGCCGCCCGGTGCGCGGTTCGGCCACCGGCCGTCCCGTCATGGCCGCCCTGGACCTCCTCGGCCGGCGCTGGACGCTGCGCGTCATCTGGGAACTCCACCGCGGCGGCGCCCCGATCGGCTTCCGCGACCTCCAGCGCCGCTGCGACGGCATGTCCTCCAGCGTGCTGTCCACCCGTCTCGGGGAACTCCGCGAGGCGGGCATCGCCGCGTCGACAATCCAGTCGGCCTGGCATCTCACCCCGCTGGGCGACGACTTGGTGACCGCGATGGGGCCTCTGCTGGACTGGTCCCACGCCTGGGCCGCGAGAGCCGCGAGACAGTGACCCGCACCGCTGCCGACTGGGCGTTGTCGGCCCCACTTGGGATTGCCTCAAGACAGCCGCCCGCTCGCACCTGGCCCCGCGACTGCTCGACGTGTTGGGTCGACCGAGCCCGACCCGGTCGGCCGTGACGAACCACATACGGGATGAGTAGCCGACTGGTAGCGCAGTGTCAGTCCTTGCCCCTAGGCTTGTGCGCATGTCCCCCGATTTCACTTCCCCTGGTTCCGTGCGGTCCGCTGCGGCGTTAAACGAGCAGATCCGCGCCCTGTGGATGCGCGCGGGCGGTTCCCTGTCCGCCCAGGAGCGGGCGGAGTACGAACTGCTGGTCGTGAAGTGGGCGGAAGCGATACGGGGAGAGGTCGTCGAGGCGGCATGAGAGCCGCGAGGTAGCCGCCCACCGGGCCTGCCGACCGGGCCTCCGACCGGCAGTTGAAGCCGGCGCCCCGTCACCGCCCCCGGACACCCGAAGCACCACCCCATCGTGCACGACGAGTTGCGTGCACCCCGGTGTCGACCATCCCGGGTGCGTCCGTGTCGACGCGGACGGAATCACCGACAACAGCGCCGCCGCGCCCAGTCGAGGCCCTCGCGGCAGGGGGCAGTCACGGGTCGGGCCCGCGACGCCCCCGACCTCGTAGTCAGCTCGGTTGGCCAACCGCCCGCAACGGGCACCCGGTGTCGACTCGCGTAGCGAGTTCAGCCCGCAAGTTGGTGAGTTCGGCCATGCGGGCGTCGATGACCTGGATCTTCTGCTCGAACAGCATGGACAGTGCTCCCGCGGCGTCCGGCGCCTCCCGCAGTTCCTCGCCGTGCCGCGCGATCTCCGCCAGAGAGAATCCAAGCGTCTGCGCAGTGCGGACGTACTGCAGCCAGGGCACCGCCTCTGGTGGGAAGTCGCGATAACCGTTGGCCAGCCGTCGACCCGTGACGAGTCCGATCTTCTCGTAGAACCGAATGGCGTCTCTGCTCATGCCCGCCTGCGCGGCCAGCTCTCCGATACGCATGACCCTCCGTCGGATGGTGGGCTTGACCTTGGACCGTACTCCACTGTTTAGCGTGAGGCGTCGCTCTCCCGAGACCAGTTGGAGCCTCACCGTGATCCGATCCATCGCCCCCGAACGCCCGGCCTATCTTCGCGCCGTACGCGCAAGCGCCTGGTACGACCTCGTCGTCACTGCGGGCTTCGCGACACCGTGGACCTACAGGCTGGTGCACGATGCGCTGTCGTCGTCGGGCAACGCACTCGGGCTGGGCGCCCTGCCCGAACTCGACCCGGTGCAGATCCTGTACGCGAATCTGATGGGCTCGGTCGTGGTGGTCTGGGCTGTCCTGCGCATCGTCCGGCCGCTGGCGGTGCACGGACTGCTCGACGGCATCGCGCGCACGCTGTTCGCGGCGTGGCAGGCGTACGCGCTGGCCCACGGTGCCACACGGCTGCTGTGGATGTTCTTCGGCGTCGAGGTGATGTTCGGCCTCGTCCAGCTTGTGCCGTGGTGGCGAAACCGGAACACGAACCTGTCGCACACCGAAGCCGGCCCGGCCGTTGGGCATCCAGTCAACGCGGAGGGCCGGTGACACCCGGATCCAAGTGAAGACACGTTCACGGCCCTCCCCTCGCTGACACACCCCACCGCGCCTCAGCCTCGACCTCGACCTCGGCCTCGGCCTCAAAACCGATCCCGCTTCCCAAGCGGACGATCTACCATGCTGCTCAATGCTTTGAGCCGGGGCGGATGGTTCGAGCAAAGCTTCCTGAGCCGGCGGACACCTGCGCGCGCTCAACAATCAAGCGGGTGGGGAAGACAGTGGTTCGCTCATCACGAGTCGGCACTGCAATTGCCATGCTCATGACATTCTCGGCCCTCGCGGCATGCACATCCGGACAGGACTCCCGGGCAGGCGCGTCGGAAGAGGCCACGACGGCCGGTGTACAGGACAAACCGTTGAGCAAGGCGGACCTGGAGCGGGCGGCGATCACGGACAAGGATCTCGACGGCTACGAAATCAACCGGATCCTGGCCGCTCCCTCGGCGTCTCGCAGGACGGCGGATCCTGCCAGCTGCGGGCCCGTCGTTCAGGCACTGGGCGGAAGCAGCGGCTTCACAGCCACCGCACGCGTCGGCCGGGTGATCTTTTCGAAGAAGCACGGCCCCGGAGCATCCATGATCCTGTCGTCACACGGCGCCGGGGATGCCGCGCGGGTGATCGACGCGTTCCGCGCGGCCGCCAAGCGGTGCAAAACCTTCAAGGACATCCGGGCGGACTTCCGCTACAGCGACGCCGAACTCCAGCCCGACCCCGGCTACGGCGATGAATCAGTGTCCCTACGGCTCACACAGCTCGCGGCGGACAGCGAGGACGAGGAGCCCATCCGGGTTCCCTACACGGTCGTGGCCGTTCGGCAGGGCGCGACGGTCGCCATGTTCTACGAGTTCAACCTCCCCCGAGGGCCAAGGGGCAAGGACCCGGCCGTCGTACCGGAAGCGATCATCAGGACACAGCTGACCAAGCTCAGCAAGCTGGGGTTCTCCAAGTGATCGTGCCTTGCCTGCACTGTCCCTCCTCAGGCAGACCGGGTACTGAGCAAGCGCCCTCCCGCCCCGTCCGTTGAAGTCCCGATCGTTTGACCGCCCCGCTGACGTACACCGCAACCCGCGCCGAATCCGCCCGACTACTGCCCGGAGTGACGCCCATGAGACTGGTCTCCGACCCCACGTACGGCGAAGTGGATCTCTCGGCATCGGCGGAAGAACTGACGCGGTTGGCAACCGCGGTGGCCCAGGGCGAGGGGCTGGTCAGCTCCACCTCTTCGCCGGGCAGCGACGCCCTGGCCGGGGTCGAGGTCAAAGAGACTTCAGGCCCTGGCGTCCTCATCCACCGGGACGCAGAGCGGCAGATCCTTGTGATCAGCGGTGACTCCGCCAGCAGGGCAGTACTCGCGGAGAACCTGCGGGACATGGCCACTGCCGAGGACGGCGGTCACCTCCACATCGACTACTTCCCTGGGCACTTCTACCTCGCCGAAGGGTCACTGCCCCTGGTGGTCAACAGCCCGCACGGGGGCATGCCAAGCCGGTGAGCGGGCAGTTGGTCGCTGCAATCAGTGATCGTAGGCGACCAGCGACCAGCGCCTGGAACGCACGCCGCACCTACGCGCCCAGCACGCACTCGGGCGTCACGGCTCATACGGATGTTCCGTGCCGTCAGTACCACCGGACGTGGCCAGCCGCGCCCTGGCCTGTGCGGGCGGCGTGGCGCAGAACGCTTAGCGGGCCGTCGAGGAGCTCGTCGGCGTCATGGTCAGGATCGTCACCCACGCCGGTCATCCACGCGTGGATCCGCTCGAGCGCGCTGCGCCGCTGGGCTCCGGTCAGGGCAAGGGTTTCTTCGGCCTCGGACAGTTGGACGCGGACTTGCTCGGCGTCGAGGAGGAAGTCCCCGAACCAGCCCGGCAGCCGCAACACCGCGTCGGCACCGAGCGCGTAGGCCAAAGCCGAGAACGGGCTGGCCTTGCGCGCCACGGCCACGAACAGGCCCTCCTCGGCATCGGGCGGAAACTGGTCCATAACGGCGTCGCGCAGGGCCTCCACATGGTCGGAGTCGTCACGGCAGGCGTCGAAGAATGCGCTCAGCCGGAAGGCTTCCTCGTCAGCGCTCCAACGGCCAGGAGAGGCCATCGACGCGCTGAACAGGGACTGCTGCGCCTTGCCTCGCCACCAGGCCAGCTCCCCGGGCACGTCACAGCGCGCCGACACCGGTGTCGGCGGCGAGTCCTGAACCGCAGCGCGCAGCAGGTCCCCTACCTTCTCGTCAGGCACCGCGCCGACAACCCACATACCCGTGACGCTCAACCCTGCCTCCCACGGCTACTCCAACCCCAGCAACCAGATCGTGCACGACTCCGTGCACCTCGATTTCGTTGGGTTGTGAACGCGGCTTGGTGACCCATGTCAAGCCCGCGTCCACAGACCCATTTCGCGGCATACGCGACAGGAACGGCCCTCGGAGTGCGCCAGTTCGGCTACTGCGGACAGTTACGGCCTTGGTTACCGGATCTTTCCCCCTGGTCTCGGGCACAGAACTCGTCGACCTGCTGCATCGTCATGGGCTGCGTGGGCGCCTGGGTGAGGGTGGCCGTCAACCTGCGGCACAGCCGACGCCATCGGGTCCGGACACTCGATTGCCTGACGACTACAACGTCTTGGGCATGTCGTGGAGGGGCAGCGTCGGCTTGGACGTGTGTGCTCTCGTCTGTCGTGGCAACCGCGTCCTCTGCGACGATCATTTCGTCTTCTTCAATAACCCGCAGACAGCGGACGGTTCCGTGCGCACTCTTACCGCCACTGCACCTGACAAGGCCGCGATTTGCGTCTCCTTCGACGGGTTGCCGGCTGAGGCTGACCGGTTCGTCCTCGTGGCCGCAATCGACCCAGAGGTCAACCCGGACGCCGACCTCTCCGGTTTCACGGACGCCCGCATCCGTCTGCTCGACCCACGGCTGACCGAGCTGGGACAACTTGAGGTTTCCGACGGCCGGTCACGCGAAACCGCCTTGGTACTCGGCTCCTTCCGGCGACGGCCAAACGGGGACTGGGGGTTCGTCCTGGGCGGCAAGGGCTACACAGGCGGCTTGGGGGAGCTCGTGCAGGACTTCGGCATCGAGGTGGAGTAAATCTGCTTGGCGTCCAGATGCTGCTGCGTCGGGTTAAGGCTGTGAGCGAGGCTTGATGGTCCATGTCAGGCGGTGTTCACAGCTCTGGCATTTCGCACCTCCCACTGCGCAATGCGCTACGCCGACGCCATCATGGGGAGCCACGGCCTCGCTCGTCGTGCCGGGGATGGAGGCTCATCGTGAGCAAGAGGCGATGGAGGTTGACTCTCCTGTCGTGCATCAGTCTGCTCGGTGCGGCTGTTCTGCCCGCGTTGCTTCTGCACCACCGAGTCCTCGGCACGGGCGATTCCTCTCAGCTCGCGGCCGTCCTCACCTACGTCGGAGTACTGGTCACTGCATCAGTGTCCTTGATCGGATACAGAATCAGCCTCCAGACGGAACAGCGGCTGGGGAAGGAACAGGAAGAGCGGCAACAGCAGTTGCAGCTCGACGCGGCGATGCGCGCCGGACAGCTTGTTTCTCCTCGCGATTCAGGGCCTGCGCACCCTGCTGCGCTGGCCTCGGGGCTACTGGCGCTCACGAGGCTCAATCACGCGGAACTCGCTGTAGTACTCCTTGTGGACCTGTGGTCCGACGAACGGAGCGCAAGCCAGGCCGGACCCCGCGGTGGAGACGACAGTTGGCCCAAGGTCTCGCACGAAACAGCCATCCTCGTGATCGATGCGGCCCTCAGATCGACGTCCTCCAGCGCACGGCTCGTCGCGGCGGAACTGCTCTGCCGCAATGCGACGAGACTTGACGCCTGCCAATCCCTGCACTGGCCCAGTGCGGTGGACGGCTGTTGGGATCCCACGTTCAGCCCGAGAACGAAACTATTGATCGTCGAGGCTCTCGTGAGGATGACCATGGCCAGCCCCGCCGAGGAGGGCGCTCTGCGATCCGTGGCCGTGCGCCTCTACGGGATCTGGGACGGGGACGACACCCCGGAAGTGAGGGGATGCATCGGCAAGTTCATCGCAAGGATCATCGGGCGGCTGCACGACTTCGGTGTCAAACAATTCGTCCACGGACCGAAGATGGTGACAATCGAAAACTTGCAAGCGGCAACGACGAGTGCCGCCGACAACCCCGACGACTACCTGGCCAAGCTCTCGAACGACCTGGGAAATGATCTGGGCGAGTGGGCGGCCTCCTGCCAGACACAGCCGACCGGTCCCGGAGCGTTGGCCACAGCTGCGATCCTGCCTCGATAGGTCGGTACAGCCTTGGAGGCCGTCTCATGTGGCTGCTCCGAGCGCTGTCACGCGGATGCCACCACCTCGCCGGCCATGACCTGGGGAGGGTTGGGGAGCAGCGACGCAAGGTTGTCCCGCACGAAGTCCGCAGCCCTCGCGATCGATTCCTCGACACCGACCTGGTCCTGGAAAACGCTGGTGGAGATCATCACTCCGTCCCCGGCATCGATCCAGTAGTAGGCCACAAAGCCGGAGACCTGGCGCATGAGCGCCACGAACCCCTCGTTCACCAGACGTGCCGCCTCGGCCGAATCAGTCACCCCTTCGTACCGCCGCACTGCTGCGTACATCGCCAAGCTCCTCACGGTGTTCCGGGTTCGTCCTCTGCTGAGACGTCGTACCCCTGCGACGGCTGCCTGGCTCATGAGGCGTCCGGCAATCACCTGAAGGGCCGCCTTGGGTGATCCGAACGGCGGCCGCCGGCCCGGACACACGGCCCTGCGCACGTCTGCCACGAGACGGCATCGACGTGGAGTCGAGCAGCCTCGGCCGGTGGCTGCCCGCAGCGCGGAAGAGGCTGTGAACGCGACTGCGAAGTCTGTGCGCTCCGCGCTCTCCGAGCTCACCGCGCTCTCCGCAAGCGATTGATCATTCATGGGCAACAGGGGTCCATCGAGTGAACCCACGGCGGCCACCGAATATCAGACGCCGAATATCACCGCACGGCCCTTGGCGTGGCTCGCCCCGTGGCCAACACTGAGCCGATGACGCAGCGTGTGGAGCTCGCGACCGTGATGGACCGGTTTGCCGTGGATGGACTCGTCACCGAGTACGCGGTGGCGGTGGACGACGGCGACTGGGAGGCGTACCGGGGGCTGTTCGCGCCGGACGGACGGGCGGACTACCGCTCGGCCGGCGGCATCGAGGGGGACGCGGCCCAGGTCGCGGGGTGGCTCGCGCAGAGTATGCAGCTGTTCCCGATGCGCCAGCATCTGATCGTCAACCGGCGGGTGCGGTTCGAGGTCCTTGAGCAGGACACCGGCGACACGGCCCGGGTCCAGGCGGACTACATCAATCCGATGAGGTTCGCGGGACACGACGGCGGATCCACCGCGCCCGACTTCGTGTGCGGCGGCCGTTACGGCTTCGGACTGGTGCGTACGGACGACGGCTGGCGGCTGCGCCATGTGGTCGTCCAGGAGAAGTGGCGCCGCACCCCACAGACACATCACGAGCCCGCTGCCACCTGAGCCGACCGTCTCACGACGAAGCCCGCCGGCGACGCCCGAACGCCGGAACGGGCCCCTTCCGATGCCCTCTGTCGGAGATCGTCCACGACGCGCACACTGGAAGCACGCACAGGGGAGGGAGGCGCTGCATGACGAGGCCCGAAGACTGGCTGGTCTCCCCCTGGCGACGCGGGGTCGTCGCCGCGCTGGCGGGCGCGCTGCCCGTGTTCACCTTCCCCGCCCCGTCGTGGTGGTGGTTCGCCTACATCGCCCTCGTGCCCTGGATCCTGCTGGTCCGCTCGGCCCCGACGGGCAGGCGGGCCGCGTACGACGGCTGGCTCGGTGGGCTGGGCTTCATGCTGGCCGTGCACCACTGGCTGCTGCCGAGCCTGCATGTGTTCACCGTGGTCATAGCGGCGCTGCTCGGTGCGCTGTGGGCCCCTTGGGGCTGGCTCGTCCGGCGGTTCCTCGCCGGTGTGCCCTCACCGGGACGGGTCGGTGCCGGGCTCCTGGTGCTGCCGTCCGGCTGGCTGATGGTCGAACTCGTCCGGTCCTGGCAGGGGTTGGGCGGCCCGTGGGGTCTGCTCGGGTCGAGCCAGTGGCAGGTGGCGCCCGCGCTGCGGCTGGCCTCGGTCGGCGGGGTGTGGCTGCTGAGCTTCCTGGTGGTCGCGGTCAATGTCGCGGTCGCCGTACTGGTCTCGGTGCGTGAGTCCCGTATGCCCGCCGTGGCCGGGCTGGTCGCGACGGCCGCCGCGACCTCGGCGGCGTGGGTGTGGTCGCCGCGCCCGGAGGTCGACGGCCGGGTCCGGATCGCCGTCGTACAGCCCGGTGTGGTGGACGGCATCGGCAGCGGCGACAAGCGCTTCGCGCGCGAGGAGGCGCTCACCCGCACGCTCGCCGGGCGCCACCTCGACCTGGTCGTCTGGGGCGAGAGCAGCGTCGGCTTCGATCTGGCCGACCGGCCCGACCTGGCGAAGCGGCTCGCCGCGCTGTCCCGGCTGACCGGCGCCGACATCATGGTGAACGTCGACGCGCGCCGCTCCGACCGGCCCGGCATCTACAAGAGTTCGGTCCTGGTGGGACCACAGGGCCCGACCGGCGCCCGCTACGACAAGATGCGGCTCGTGCCCTTCGGCGAGTACATACCCGCGCGTTCCCTGCTCGGCTGGGCGACCTCGGTGGGCAAGGCCGCGGGTGAGGACCGCAGGAAGGGCACCGAACAGGTCGTGATGAACGTCGGGCACGGGCTGCGCGTCGGCCCGATGGTCTGCTTCGAGACGGCCTTCCCCGACATGAGCCGCCATCTGGCCCAGGACGGCGCCGAGGTCCTTCTCGCGCAGTCGTCGACGTCGACTTTCCAGCAGAGCTGGGCGCCGGAGCAGCACGCCTCGCTCGCCGCCCTGCGGGCCGCCGAGACCGGCCGCCCGATGGTGCACGCGACGCTGACCGGCGTCTCCGCCGTCTACGGCCCGAGCGGCGAACGCATCGGCTCCTGGCTCGGCACGGACGCGAGCACGACGATGGTGTACGACGTGCCGCTGGCCCGGGGTGTCACGCCGTACGTCCGGTTCGGCGACTGGCCGGTGCACGGGGCCCTGCTGGTGCTGGCGGCGCTCTGCGCGATGGAGGGCACCCGCGCGTTCAGACTGCGGCGATCCGCTCCTGCACCGCACGCACCACGCGCTCGCACAGCTCATGGGTCGCCAGCGCGTCCCGGGCGCTGAGCACCTTGCCCGCGCGGACGGCGTCGAGGAACGCGAGTACCGCCTGCTCGATGCCGCGCTGCCGGGCCACCGGCACCCAGTCCCCGCGCCGTCGCACGGTCGGCTGCCCCTTGTGGTCGATCACCTCGGCGAGGTTGACCACCTGACGCTTGGTGTCCTGGCCCGAGACCTCGAGGATCTCCTCGTTCGAGCCGCTGAGCCGGTTCATCACACCGAGCGCCGTGAAGCCCTCCCCGGCCAGTTGCAGCACGACATGGTGCAGCAGTCCGTCCTCGACGCGGGCCCGCACGGTCACGTCGTCGACCGGGCCCGGCGCCAGGAACCGCAGGGTGTCCACGACATGGATGAAGTCGTCGAGGACCATCGTGCGGGCCTCCTCGGGCAGCCCTATGCGGTTCTTCTGCATCAGGATCAGCTCACGGGGGTGATCTGCGCACTGCGCGTACCCGGGGGCGTAACGCCGGTTGAAGCCGACGGCGAGGCCGACGTTCCGCTCCTCCGCGAGCCGCACGAGCCGCTCCGAGTCGGCGAGTTCGTACGCCAGCGGCTTGTCCACGTACGTCGGTACGCCCGCCTCCAGCAGGCGAGTGACGATCTCGGGGTGCGCGACGGTGGCCGCGTGCACGAACGCCGCGTCGAGATTCTGCGCCAGCAGCTCCGCCAGGTCCGTATGACGCTGCCCCTCCGGAAGGTGGAGGCTGTCGCCGACCTGGGCGAGCGTCGCCGGCGTCCGCGTCTGAAGATGCAGCTCGACCCCCGGCTGTACACCGAGCACCGGCAGATACGCCTTCTGCGCGATGTCACCGAGTCCGATGCAGCCGACCTTCACAGGGGTCTCCTCAAGGGGTGCGTTCCGGGTACGTGACCTCGTCGGAAGCATACGGCTGCCCGGGCGGCCACCAGTCCCGCATGCCGTACAAGCTGCGCAGGAAGAGCGCGGGTGCGGCCCTGGACTGCACAGCGATCACGGTGTCGCGTACGGCGACGCCCACACGATTGCTCATCAGGTCGACCCGGGCGATCTGGACGGCCGTCCGGGCGATGGCGGTCGTACGGGGCAGGCGGTCCGCCGTGTACGCGGTCAGGCTCGTACCAGTCACCGGACCGGCGCAGGAGCTCCCGCTTCTCGTCGTCGGCGGCCCGCTGCCCTGCGGGGGCGACGGCGGCGGCAGCGCCTCCGGGCCGGCGGACCCCGTCAGCCTGCGTCGGCTGACACCCACATGCTCAAGGAGTACGCCCGCCGCATCGGCCACGCGGCTCTGATCCGGGAGCGGATCGACGGCGCCACCAGCGAGTGAGGCGCCCGGCGCCGGGTCACCCTGCCGACGGCACAACCCACCGGAGGAGCGGAAGGATCACCCGTGTGGGGCATCCTGCGCTCGTCCGCTCCCCAAAGAGGGCCGGACACAGCAGAGTTGCGCGGGTGCATCGAACGACGACGACCGCAACGCTCCTGGTCACCGTGGCTGTCACCGCCCTCACCGGGTGTGTGACCGTCCAGCGACCGCCCGCCTCCGGCCCGCCGACCGCGCCGTCCCGGCCCTCCACCCCGCGCACGGACGGCAAGGCCGAGCCACAGATCGTGCAGGCACCGGCGCGGGAGGCGCTGGAGCTCATCGGGCCGTCCCGCAAGCCCTCACCGAGCGCGGCGACGCCGCACCGCGCGGCTCCCCCACCGACCGCCGCCGCACCGGTGATCCCTCCGCGCCGCCACCCCACCCCGCATCCCGAGCCCCGGCGCCCGGAGCGCCGCGTCGCCGTCCCGCCCGTCTCCCCCGAGGTACCGAAGAACCCGGATGTGTGCGCCCTCGGCAGAACGTACGGGGGCTGGAAGGCGGACAGCCCGGAGGCGGTCATCTGCAAGGGGGCGTACGGGAATTGACGGAGCCGGTGCCTGCCCAGAGCGGGTGCGTGGCCGCGAGGTCGCGCCGCGCTGCCCGTGAAGCCCGCACCGAACCCTCGTGAGGGGCGAGCCCGCACCGGACCTCCGTGAGGAGGCGACGGTGACGGACCGGCGCCGCAGCTGCAGGGGCATGGGCACCCTAAGGCCGCTGTCTCGGTGGCCCCAGCGTCTCCCCTCCGGGTCCCCCGAAGCGATCGGGACTGCCGCCCTCCCCCGATGTCCCGTCCCCGTCGAGTCTCAGCTCCAGGCGGCCGATCGCCGCGCGGACACCGTCCCCGTAGCTGTCGTCCCCGAGGGCGCCGACCGCGCCGCGGGCCCGGCGCAGATGGCTGCGGGCGGCCTCGGAGCGGCCGAGCTTCACATAGTCGGCGGCCAGGTTCAGATGCAGCGACGGGTAGAACGCCCGCACCGCGAGCGACTGGTGGTGCTCGGCGACCCGCCCGTCGCCGAGTTCGTCGGCCGCCGACAACGCCCTGAGGTCCCAGGCGAGTTCGTCCGAAGGGTCGTCCTGCGTGTCGGCCATGTAGTGCGCCAGTGTGCAGCGGTGCAGGGGGTCGCCGTCCTCGCCGATCTCGGCCCACAGGTCGAGGAAGCGGCAGCGAGCCTCCTCGCGGTCACCGCCGTGGTGCAGCATGACGACCTGCCCGATCCGGGTCATCATGGCGTCCGGCGCCGCCTGCTCCTGTTGCTCCGCCACCGCGTCCTCCAGGCTCGTCACTGTCCCTCACGACGCTAACCGGAGCCACTGACAATCACGCTCAGGCGCCCCCGTACGCCGCTGGGCCAGGCCGGTGACGGCCGGACCGGCCCCCGCCCGGCCCAGCCGCCCCGCGGCCGTGTCAGCCCAGGTCGGGAATCCGCCAGTCGATCGGCTCGTGGCCCTGCCGGGCCACCGCCTCGTCGATCTGCGTGAACGGATGCGAGCCGAAGAACTTCTTCGCGGACAGCGGTGAGGGGTGCGCCCCCTTCACCACCACGTGCCGCTCCTCGTCGATCAGCGGGAGCTTCTTCTGCGCGTAGTTGCCCCACAGCACGAAGACCGCCGGGTCGGACCGGTCGGCGACGGCGCGGATCACCGCGTCCGTGAACTTCTCCCAGCCCTTGCCCTTGTGCGAGTTGGCCTCACCGGAGCGCACGGTCAGCACCGCGTTGAGCAGCAGCACGCCCTGCTCGGCCCACGGCATCAGATAGCCGTTGTCCGGGATCGGGGTGCCCAGCTCCTCCTTCATCTCCTTGTAGATGTTGCGGAGCGAAGGCGGGGTCTTCACGCCCGGGCGGACCGAGAAGCACAGACCGTGCCCCTGGCCCTCGCCGTGGTACGGGTCCTGACCGAGGATCAGCACCTTCACCTTCTCGTACGGCGTCGCGTCGAGGGCGGCGAAGACCTCCTCCCGCGGAGGGTAGACGGGACCCTTCGCGCGCTCCTCCTCGACGAACTCGGTGAGTTCCTTGAAGTAGGGCTGCTGCAGCTCCTCGCCCAGGACGCCGCGCCAGGACTCGGGCAGCATGGCGATATCGGTCACGTCAACTTCCTCCGATGTGCGGTCACTTCCAGACCACAGAACCTACCGTCGCCCACTGACAATCGGCTCCGGCCCCCGGTCCACCACGTGGTCTCGCAGTCCGCCACCGGCTCGCCCCGCCGTGCGCTACCAGCTGGTTTTGCGGTGCAGCTCCCACATCGTCATGATCGTCGAGGGGTCCAGGGCCCGCTCGCCGCCCGAGATGTCCTCGCTCGCGGCGACGTACTGCTTGCCCTGCCACAGCGGCAGCAGCCGGGCGTCGTCGACGAGGATCTGCTGGGCCTCCTCGAACTCCTTCACCACGGCGCCGCGGTCGCTCTCGCCGCGCGACTCGGGCAGCAGGGTGTTGGTGATCCGCGGGGCCGGATAGGGCGTACCGAGCGCGTTCTGCTCGCCTACGAAGGGGGCGATGAAGTTCTCGGCGTCCGGGAAGTCGGGGAACCAGCCGCGCCCGAACACCGGGTACTCGCCCTTGCGGTAGCCCGCTTCGTACGTCTTCCAGGGGCGGCTCCGGAGCGTGACACGGAACAGGCCGGAGCCTTCGAGCTGGCTCTTGAGCTCCTGGAACTCCGGGGCGGTCTCGGAGCCGTAGCGGTCGGTCGTGTACCAGAGGGTCAGCGGGACGCGTTCGTTGATGCCCGCCTCCAGGAGGATCTTGCGGGCCTTGGACGAACTGGGGTCTCCGTAGTCGTCGAAAAAGCCGGTGGTGTGCCCGGTCAGGCCCGCGGGGACCATGGAGTACAGCGGATCGACGGTGTCCTTGTAGACCTTGTGCGCGATCGCGGGCCGGTCGACGACCTGGGCGATCGCCTTGCGGACCGCGAGCTTCCTGGCCCACGGGTCCTTCGGGTTGAACACCAGGTAGCTGATCTCGGTGCCGGCGCCTTCGAGGAGCTCAATGCCCTTCCGGGAGTCGGGCCCCTTGAGGGCGACGATGTCCGAGGCCGCGAGACCGCGGTAGGTGACGTCGATCTTCTTGTCCTTGAGGGCCTTGACCATCTGGGCCGAGTCCGGGAAGTAGCGGATGGTGACCGCGTCGTTCTTGCGCTGGGCGAAGCCGTCGTAGTGGTCGTTCCTGACGAGTTCGGCCCGCTTGCCCTCCTCGTAGGACCGGAGGCTGTACGGCCCGGACCCGAAGACCTTGCCGTCCTTGCGCAGGGCGTCGGCGGGGTAGTCGTCGGGGTCGACGATCGACATGGCGGGGGTGGCCAGGACGAACGGGAAGGTGGCGTCGGGCTTGTTGAGGTGGAAGACGATCTCGCGGTCGCCCAGCACCTGGACCCGGTCGAGACTGCCGAGCAGGCCCGCCGGACCGCCGGGTACGGCGATCTTCCTGATCCGGTCGATCGAGTGCTTGACGGCCCGCGCGTCGAGCGAATCCCCGTCGGAGAACTTCATGTTCGGGCGCAGTACACAGCGGTACGTGCGATTGGACGCGTTCGTGAACGCGCAGCTCTCGGCCGCGTCGGGCTGAGGCGTGACGGCGCCGTCGGGGTAGCCGAGCAGCGTCTGGTAGATGTTGCGGAACAGCTCCCAGGAGCCGTCCCAGGAGGCGGCCGGGTCCAGCGTGCTCGGGGCGCTGGTGGTGCCCACCACGATCGGTCCCTTGTCGTCGGACGACCCCGAGGAGAGAACGCCACACCCGGCCACCAGGGTTATGGACGTGATCGCCGCCAGCTGTCGTAGACATCGGTTCCGGTTGAACACGCGCACGCTCCTCGATCTGCCGTACCAAGGGTCGGCAGACCATACCGCAGTGCCCTGCCGGTGGAACCGTGTTCCGGGCAGGGCACTTGATCAGCGCGGATGTGACTACGTTGTCAGGCTTCTGTGGACCCCTTGTCGAAGCCTTCGTCGAATCGGTGCTAGGTCGACGTCGTCGTAGTTTTTGTCAACCCTCTACAAGTTGAGGGGTGCTCGACGCCACACGGACCGCTGGACGGCGCGTGGGCTACTCCACTCCGGCGTTGAGGAACATGCCGCCGTCGACCACGAGCGTCTGGCCGGTGACCCAGTCCGACTGCTGCGAGGTCAGGAACGCGGCGGCGCCGCCGATGTCGGAGGGCACCCCGAGCCGGCCGAGCGGGTAGGCCGCGGCCGCCTCCGCCTCACGGCCCTCGTACAGGGCCGCGGCGAACTTGGTCTTCACCACTGCGGGCGCGATCGCGTTGACCCGCACCTTGGGCGCGAACTCGTGCGCCAGCTGCACGGTCAGGTTGATCATGGCGGCCTTGCTGATGCCGTACGCACCGATGAACGGCGAGGGGGCGAGGCCGGCGACGGAGGCGATGTTGACGATCGCGCCGCCGTTCTCGCTCTGCCAGGCCTTCCAGGTCTGCTGGGCGAAGCCGAGCGCCGAGACGACGTTGGTCTCGAAGACCTTGCGCGCCACATTGAGGTCCAGGTCGGCGATCGGCCCGAACACCGGGTTCGTACCGGCGTTGTTGACCAGGAAGTCGACGCGCCCGAAGGCCTCCATGGTGCGCTCGACGGCGTGGGCCTGGTGGGCTTCGTCGTGGGCCTTGCCGGCGACGCCGATGACGCGGTCGGAGCCGAGCGCCTCGACGGCCTCCTTCAGGGCGTCCTCGTTGCGGCCGGTGATGCAGATCCGGTCGCCGCGGGCGACCATGGCCTCCGCGACGCCGTAGCCGATGCCGCGGCTCGCGCCCGTGATGAGCGCGACCTTGCCCGAGAGTTCGGGAAGTGTGGTCATGTCCGTGCCTCCCGGCCTTAGTTGAGCGGCCCGCCGGCCACGTACAGCACCTGGCCGGAGACGAATCCGGCGGCCTCGCCGGTGAAGAAGGCGATGGCGTTGGCGATGTCGTCGGGGTTGCCGACGCGCTGGACCGGGATCTGGGTGGCGGCGGCGGCCTGGAAGTCCTCGAAGTCCATCCCGACGCGGGCGGCGGTGGCGGCGGTCATGTCGGTGACGATGAAGCCGGGCGCGACGGCGTTCGCGGTGACGCCGAACTTGCCGAGCTCGATGGCGAGGGTCTTGGTGAGGCCCTGGAGACCGGCCTTGGCGGTGGAGTAGTTGGCCTGGCCGCGGTTGCCCAGCGCCGAGGACGAGGAGAGGTTGACGATCCGGCCGAACTTGGCGTCCACCATGTGCTTCTGGCAGGTCTTCGCCATCAGGAAGGCGCCGCGCAGGTGCACGTTCATGACCGTGTCCCAGTCGGACGCGCTCATCTTGAACAGCAGGTTGTCGCGGAGCACGCCCGCGTTGTTCACCAGGATCGTCGGCGCACCGAGCTCCTCGGCGATCCGCGCGACGGCGGCCTCGACCTGGGCCTCGTCGGAGACGTCACAGCCGACGGCGATGGCCTTGCCGCCGGCGGCGGTGATCTTCTCGACGGTGTCCTTGCACGCGGCCTCGTCGAGGTCGATCACCGCGACGGCGCGGCCCTCCGCGGCCAGTCGTACGGCGGTCGCGGCACCGATGCCGCGCGCGGCACCGGTGACTACGGCGACGCGCTGCTCAGTGGTGGACATTGCTGGTTCTCCTCGCCCTTGAAAAGCCCTGCGGCCTGACATGCCCTGCGGCTCACACGGTACGCCCCTGCGGTGAGCGACCGCTTAGTACCTTCAGCAGACGTGACGCTAGAAGCCCTGGCACTCGGTGTCAACGGCACACCACGCCGGTGTGATCCATTACCTGACCAGCAACTGGAGCAACCGCTCCGTCTCGGCCTCCGGATCGGCGGTCAGTCCGGTGTGCACGGGCCCCGGCTGGACGACCGTCGAGCGCGGAGCGATCAGCCAGCGAAACCGCCGCCCGGCGTCGTCGCGCGCCGCCTGACCTGCCGCTTCACCGCCCGCACAGACCCCCTCGACAGCACGCAGCGCGGCCCGTACGCCCGCCACGTCCGCCTCCGGGTCGAGTGCCCGCAGCTTGGTCTCGTCCAGATGTGTACGCACCCCGACGTAGGACTTGGCGCGGCAGTACACCAGCACGCCCGCGTTGAAGCACTCGCCGCGCTCGACCCGCGGCACCACACGCAGCAGCGCGTACTCGAAGACGTCCCGCTCGCTCACTTGTCCCCCTCGATGCCCTTGATCCGCTCGTGGATGACGGCGGCGCGCGCCAGAAGCGGCCGCGCGTAGGCGCGGCGCAGCGCGTCGGCCGAGTCGAAGCCGGGCTCGTCCGCGAGCCACGCGTCGGGGATCTCGGCGGTCACCTCCGCGAGCAGCTCCTCGGTGACCAGCGGCGCCAGCTCGGCGGCGGCGGAGGCGATGTCCGGCCCGAAGGACACGAGCGCGTGGTCGGAGACGTCGTACGGCTTGGCGGCGGAGGCCTCCGCGCCGGGCCAGTGGTGGTGCCAGATCATCGTGGCACCGTGGTCGATGAGCCACAGATCGCCGTGCCACATCAGCAGGTTGGGGTTGCGCCAGGAGCGGTCGACGTTGTTGACGAGCGCGTCGAACCAGACGATCCGCCCGGCCTCCTCGGGACTCACACGGAAGGCCAGCGGATCGAAGCCGATCGCGCGGGTGAGGAAGTCCATCCCGAGGTTCAGCCCGCCGCTCGACTTCAGCAGCCCCTGAACCTCCTGGTCCGGCTCGCCGAGTCCCATCACCGGGTCGAGGCCGATCGTCACCAGGCCGGGCACCCGCAGGCCGAGCCGGCGGGCGAGTTCACCGCAGACGACCTCCGCCACGAGCGTCTTGCGCCCCTGTCCGGCGCCGGTGAACTTCATGACGTACGTCCCGAGATCGTCGGCCTCGACGAGCCCCGGCAGCGAGCCACCCTCACGCAGCGGCGTGATGTAGCGGGTCGCGATGACTTCCTTGAGCATCGCCCCAGGCTACTGGTGTGGTCACGGGCATCGGACGCGACCCGAGGGTGCCCGCTGCGCCCTGCATCCCCATGGGGTCGCCCAGGCTGTCGACCCGCTGTCGACGAGGGCCGAACAGCTGTCGACCCGCTGTCGATTGGGCCAAGAAGTCCCCAACCCCCTGAACAGGGCACACGGGCGGACCGTACTTCTGTACAGATCACCATCACGTCCGTTGAAGGGAAAGTCAGCATGACCAGCGAATCGCTTCACCCCGTTCCGGCACCGGCACGCCGCACCGTCGTGGCGGCGGTCGGCGCGGCGGGGCTCGCCGTCGCGCTGACCGCGTGCGGATCGGACGACAAGTCGTCCAGCTCGTCCAATTCATCCAGTTCGTCCACGGCACAGGGTGCCGCCGCCGGAACCGAGATCGCCAAGACCTCCGACATCCCCGAGGGCGGCGGCAAGATCTTCAAGGACCAGGGCGTGGTGGTCACGCAGCCCACGGCGGGCACCTTCAAGGCGTTCTCGTCCAAGTGCACCCACCTGGGCTGCGCGGTGACGGGTGTCACCGACGGGGTGATCACCTGCCCGTGCCACAAGAGCGAGTTCTCCGTCACCGACGGCAGCGTGAAGAAGGGCCCCGCGACCAAGGCGCTGCCCGCCGAGAACATCACCGTGAGCGGGGACTCGATCAAGCTCGCGTGATCCCGGGACTTCAGCGGCGCGGTCGCTTGAAGCAGGCCAGCACATCGTCGGTCGCCGTGATGGTGGCGACCAGGGCGAGCGTGTTGCGGATCATCGCGGGGGTGTAGTCGGAGGGCACCCCCGCGATGGCGTCCGCGGGCACCACGGCGGTGTAGCCGCGGTTGACGGCATCGAACACGGCATTGGGGATGGCCACGTTGGCCGAGACACCGGTCACCACGAGGGTGCGGCAGCCCAGGTTGCGCAGCAGCGGGTCGACATCGGTGCCCGCGATCGGCGAAAGGCCGTGTAGCCGGCGTACGACGAAGTCCTCCTCGGCGACCTCGATGGGTGGCGCGACCCGCACGGCCGTGGTTCCCGTCAACTGCCGCACGGGCAGCCGCTCGGCCGCGCGGAACAACCGGGCGTTGTGGTTGGCGCCCCGGCCGTCCGGGCGCCGCTCGGCGATCGCATGGATCACCTGCACCCCGCTCTCGTGCGCGGCGGCCACCAGCCGGGCGACATTGGCGAGCGCACCCGAGGACCGCACCTCCTTGGCGAGTTCGGGCAGCGCGCTGTCCTGGCCCACGACACCCTGCTGGCACTCGACGGTGAGCAGCACCGTGGTGGCGGGCGCGAGGAGTTCGCTGAGCTGTTCGTACGACGGCATGGCTCCCCTTGTTGCCGGAGGTCGGAGCGGGCGAGCGTAACGACCATTGCGTGGGGACGGAAGACGGCCCATGCTTTTCTGACGAGATGTCAGAAGATCTCTGTCGGCCCGGAAGAAGGCCGACGCGGAAGAAGAGGGGACCGCATGGCCGTCACTCAGCGCAGAGGCCGGAAGATCATGATGACTCCCGGCGAACTGGACGAGTTCCTCACCACCCAGCGCACCTGCCGCGTCGCGACCGTGTCGAAGGACGGCGCGCCGCATGTGAGCGCCCTCTGGTTCGCCTGGGACGGGACCTCACTGTGGCTGTACTCCGTGGTACGCAGCAAGCGCTGGACGGAGCTGCGCCGCGACCCGCGGATCGCCGTGGTGATCGACTCCGGCGAGGACTACGGGGAGCTGCGGGGCGTCGAGCTGTCCGGCACCGTGGAGTTCGTGGGCGAGGTCCCCCGCACCGGAGATCTGTGCGCCGAACTCGACGTCCCGGAGACGCTGTTCGCGCGCAAGAACTTCGGCCTGGAGGAGATGCCGCACGACGGCCGCCACGCGTGGGCGCGGCTGACGCCGGAGGCGATCGCTTCGTGGGACTTCCGGAAACTGCCGCCTATCTAGCCCACTTCGACGCGACTCACGTCGGCGCAACTCGCTTCCGTGCCGCTCACATCCGTGCAGATCGCTTCCGTCCGGCTCACTTGACGGCCTCCCCGGCCCTGCGCAAGGCGTCCACCGCCGCCCTGATCGACGGCCGGCGGTCGGCGTCGGCCCGCCACACGACGTACACATGGCGGCGCACACGCTGCCGCACCGGCACGGTGACGACTCCCTCGGGCATCGGATTGCGGCCGAGGAGGGGGGCCACGCACACGCCGAGCCCCGCGGCGACCAGGCCGAGCTGGGTGTGCGTCTCCGCCGCGCGATGGCCGATGTGCGGCTCGATGCCCTGGGAGCGCAGCGTGAACATCAGCCACTCGTGGCAGAACTCGCCCTCGCCCCAGGTGATCCACTCGTCTTCGGCGAAGTCGCCGAGGTCCACCTCCGCGCGGCCCGCGTGCCGGTGCCCGACCGGCATCGCCACATCGGCCGGGTCGTCGAGGATCGCCGCCTTCACCAGGCCGTCGGGCAGCGGCATCGGCTTGTTGTACCAGTCGAGCACCACCGCCAGGTCGAGATCGCCGCGTACCACCCCGGCGACCCCGGCCTCCGGTTCCAGCTCGCTGGAGCGCACCCGCAGCCCCGGGTGGTCGGCGCGGAGAGCGGCGAGCGCGGCCGGGAACAGCCCGCGCGCGGCGGTAGGGAACGCCGAGAGCCGCAGCTCACCCACCACCTGACCGCGCTGCGCCTCCAGGTCGGACTGAGCGAGCTCGACCTGGGACAGGATGCGCGCGGCATGCTCGGCGAGCAGTCTCCCGGCGTCGGTGAGGCGCACGCCCCGCCCGTTCTTGGCGAGCAGCTGCTGCCCCACCTCGCGCTCCAGCTTGGACATCTGCTGGGAGACGGCCGACGTCGTGACGTGCAGCCCCTCGGCAGCGCCGCTCACCGAGCCGTGCCGGGCGAGGGCGTCGAGGGTGCGCAGGCGCTCCAGATTCAACATATAAGCAATGCTACGAGATACTGCTCGAAAAATCTCGCTTGTGCTACGAGATCACCCTGCCTCATCGTTGTGTCCATGAGCGCCGTGACCACTCCTCGAACCGACACCCCGACCGCCACGATCCCCCGCCGCCGCACCGCCCTCGACTGGCGGATCCGCTTCGGCGTCCTCTCCGTGATCTGGGGTTTCAGCTTCCTGCTCATCAAGGTCGGCACGGAGGGCTACGCGCCGTTCCAAGTCACCTTCGGGCGGCTGCTGTTCGGCACGGCGGTGCTCGCGGCGGCGATGGCGGTGAAGCGGGAGCGGCTGCCGCGCGGGGCCCGGACCTGGGGGCATCTCGCGGTCGCGGCCCTCCTGCTCAACGCGCTGCCGTTCTCGCTCTTCGCCTACTCCGAGCTGACGATCCCGTCCACGCTCGCGGGCATCTGCAACGCGACCTCGCCTTTGTGGGGCATGACCCTGTCCCTGGTCGCCCTCTCCGAGGACCGGCCGACCCGGCGCAGGGTGGCGGGTCTCGGCATCGGCTTCCTCGGCGTCCTGACGGTCCTCGGTGTCTGGCAGGGCTTCCACGGCCTGGACGCCACGGGCACGGCGATGGCCCTGCTGGCCTCGCTGAGCTACCCGATCGGCTGGATCTACGTCCGCCGCACACTGGCCGGCACCGGCCACTCGCACCTGTCGATGACCGGCGCCCAGCTGCTGCTCGCCACCGCCCAACTGGCCCTCGTCACCCCGCTGTTCACCACCCTGCCGAGCCACTTCCCGATGGTCCCGCTGCTCGCGATCGTCGCCCTGGGAGCCCTCGGCACGGGCCTGGCCATGCTCGTCCAGTACGGCATCGTCGCCGAGGTCGGCCCGACGACGGCCCAGATGGTCACGTACTTCATCCCGGTGATAGCCACCGCGGCGGGCGTCGCGATCCTCGGCGAGTCGCTGACCTGGTCGACTCCGGTCGGCGCGGTGATCGTGCTCGCGGGCGCGGCGCTCACCCAGGCCAAGCCGCGCCGATGACCCGCGCATAGCGGCGTACGGTCCGGCTGAGGTCGGACAGCGTACGAGCCGGGTCACATGTAACGGCGCGCGGGCGCCGGGCCCACGGCCGACGCGACGGCGTCCGCCAGCGGCTCGATGTCGTCCGGGGTCAGAGTCGAGACGGTGATCCGGATCCCGGGCGGCGCGCTCATCCGGAAACGCGCCCCGGGCGCGACCGCCCAGCCGGAGTGCAGCAACCGCGCGACCGCCCCTGTCTCGTCCGGGACGGGGATCCACACGTTCATCCCGCTGCGCCCGTACGCCTCGATGCCCCGCTCCTTGAGGGCGTCGATCAGCGCGTCGCGGCGCCGTCCGTACGCGGCCGCCACGGCCTTGGCGTCCACCGCGCCGCCGGCCCACAGGTGGACGACGGCCCGCTGGAGCAGATGGCTCACCCAGCCGGGCCCCAGCCGCTGCCGCCCGTGCACACGATCGACGGTGACGGGGTCCCCGGTGAGGACGGCGAGCCGCAGGTCGGGGCCGTACGCCTTGGCGACGGAGCGCACGAAGGCCCAGCTGCGCGTCACCCCGGCCAGCGGGTGCAGGGGCAGGTCGACGATCCGATGCCCGTGGTCGTCCTCGATGAGCAGGGTCTCCGGGTACTCCGCGAGCACGGAACGCAGGGCACGCGCGCGCGTGGCGCTCACCGCGGCGCCGGTCGGGTTCTGCGCCCGGTCCGTGACGATCAGGGCCCGCGCTCCGGCCTCCAGCGCACGGCGTACGTCGTCGGGAAGCGGGCCCTCGTCATCCACACCGACACCGACCGTGCGCAGCCCGAGAGCCGGGGCGAGGTCGAGCAGGCTGCCCCAGCCGGGGTCCTCGACGGCGACGGCGTCCCCGGGCTTGAGATGGACCGCGAGGACGCGCTCGATGGCGTCGAGCGATCCGGAGGTGACGACGACGGGCCCGCCGGGCACCCCGTCCGCGTCCAGGTCGGCGCGCGCGAGCCGCGCGAGCTCCGGTTCGACCGCCGCCGCCCCGTACATCACGGCCTCGCGGTCCGACCGCTCGGCGGCGGCCGCGAACGGCTCGGCGAGACCGGGCAGCAGTCCGCGGTCGGGGTTGCCGTCGGCCACGTCCCGCACACCGTCCGGCACCTCGACCCGGATGTACTCGCGCCCCGTGGTGGCGGGCTTCGAGCGCACCCGGCTGCCTCGGCGGCCCGCGGTCTCGATGACCCCCCGCTCGCGCAGCGTTCGATAGGCGGCCGCGACGGTATTGGGATTCACCCCGAGCCGCTCGGCCAACTCCCGCATCGGCGGCAGCAGTTGACCCGGCTCCAGGTCTCCCGACCCCACCGCACGCTCGACGCTCGCGGCAATCTCGGCTGCGCGACGCCCTTCGATCCGATACTCTCCTAGCACAAAGCAGATTATGCACTAGTGCATTACGAAAGGCAATGGAGAACGCCATGTCGGAGACGACGCAGGAGACGAGCACCCGGCCCGGGACGACGCGGCCCGCTGCCTACACCCCGACCGACCGCACCGTCCCCACCCGTTCCAGGGACCGCGCCGCGTACGACCACGAGCTGGTGCACGCGATACTCGACGAGGGATACGTCTGCCACCTCGGCTTCGTCCGCGACGGCGCCCCGGTCGTCCTCCCCACTCTCTACGGGCGGGTCGGCCGGCGCCTCTACGTGCACGGCTCGACGGGCTCGCGCCCGCTGCGGATGACGGGCCAGGCCGATCCCGGGCTGCCGGTCTGCCTGACCGTGACCCATGTCGACGGCCTGGTGCTGGCCCGCTCGGCCTTCCACCACTCGATCAACTACCGCTCCGTGGTGGTCCACGGCATCGCCCACCAGGTGACGGACCCGGACGAGAAGCGCACGGCCCTCGACGCGCTGGTCGACCATGTCGTCCCCGGCCGCTCCTACGACTCGCGCCCCGCCAACGCCAAGGAACTCGCGGCCACCGCCGTGATCAGCCTCGACCTGGACGAGGTCTCCGCGAAGCTGCGCACCGGCGGCCCGAACGACGAGCCCGAGGACCTCTCGCTCCCCCACTGGACCGGAGTCCTCCCGCTGGCCAAGGGGTACGGCGCCCCGATCCCGGCCGACGACCTGGCCCCCGGTATCGAACTCCCCGACTACCTGACGACCCTCTGATGCTGATCCACCCCTGGGACGCGCCCCGCGACGAGGCCGAGTGGCAACGGTGGCTCGCCACCCACGACTTCGGGCAGCTCGCGGTGAACGGCCTGCCCGGCGAGCCGCCGCACGTGCAGCCACTGCACTTCGCGTACGACGCCCAACGGGGAGAGGCCCTGACCCACTTGGCGCGCCCGAACCCGCTGTGGCCCGCGCTCGAAGCGAACCCGGTCGTGCTGCTGAGCGTGGTGGACGACTACGCCTTCATCCCCGGCCCCTGGCAGGCCCCGCCGGACGCGCCGCCCGAGCACGGCACGCCGACGAGCTTCTACACGGCCGTCCAACTCCGCTGCACCGCCCACGTCGTGGACGACCCACAGGAGAAGGCCGATCTGCTGAACCGCCAGGTCGGCCACTTCCAGCCGGACGGCGGCTCGGCGACCGCCGCCGTCGGCGAGGCTCCGTACGGCCGTCTCCTCGCCGGCATCCGCGGCCTCCGCCTCGAAGTGACCGACGTACGGGCGAAGTTCAAGTACGCGAGCCACAAACCGGAGGAGGTTCAGGAGCGGATCGCGGCCGGGCTGGCCGCGCGGGGCGGACCGGGGGACGCGGCGGCCCGGGAGCATCAGATGCGCAGGCGGGGCTGATTCTCAGCCCGTCCGGCGTTTGAGGACGAGGCCGCTCAGGCCGATACGGGGGGTCTGGAGGCGGGGGGCCTGGGGGCACAGGCCCGAGCGAGCCCGCGCCCCACGCCCCACGCCTCAGACGAGCACCGCTTCCTCCTCGGGCTCCGTGTGCCCACCGACCCCCGCGCCCCGCGTCTCCGCCACCGCGAGCCCCGCGACCGAGCCCAGCATCAGCAGGGTGCCCGCGACGGTCGCCAGGGTGAGTCGTTCACCCAGCAGCCCGACGGCCAGTGCTGCCGCGCTCACCGGCTCCAGGAGCATGATCACGGAGACGGTCGCGGCACGGACGACGGCGGCGCCCGCGAAGAACAGGGCGTAGGCCAGCGCGGTGGGAATGGCGGCGATGTACGCCAACAGGGCCAGGACATGCACCGGTTGGGCAGCGTGCGGGACCAGACCCTCGGCCAGGCCGAACGGCAGCAGGCAGACGGTGGTGACGGCGAACATCCACGCCGTCGCGCCGGACCCGTCGGCTCGGCCGTCGCGGCCCCACCACCGGGTGAGCAGCGTCATCGTCGAGTACCCGGCCGCGGACACGACCGCGAGCACGACGCCCGCGGGGCGCACCGTCGCACCCCCGCTGCCCAGCACCAGCACCCCGAGCCCGGCGAGTGCCCCGGCGACGGCGGCGGTCCCGCCGCGCCCGAGCCGCTCCCCCATGGTCAGCCGCGCGCCGAGCGCGATGAGCACGGGCCCGGCGCCGAGCGTGACGACGGTCGCCACGGCGAGGCCGGTCGCCTCGACGGCGGCGAAGTAGGCGGTCTGGAAAACGGCGAGCCCGAGGCCCGTGACGCCGATCCGCAGGGCCTTGCGGCCGAGCGGCTCACGGACGGCGGGCGCGACCGGCCGGCGCCGCCGCAGCCGTACGGCGAGCAGCAGCACGAGTCCGCCGGCGCAGCGCCAGAAGGAGAGGGCGATCGGCCCCATGTCGCTGGCCCGGTAGACCAGCGACGCGGCCGCACCCGCGGTGCCCCAGGCGGCACCGGCGACGATCAGATAGAGGAGGCCTCGCCCGATGGGCAGGCCTGAAGCAGTATTCGACACGTGTTCTCTCCGCAGATACGCAGAAGTTCAGGAAGGGACCACGTCGCCGCCCATGCCGCGAGGGCAGGGACGTACGGAAAGGTCCTCGGACTTCTTCTGCGGGCAGCACCGTTCCGCCCGGCACCAGGCCGGGCGTGGATTCCGGAGGGCCCGCCTCAGGCGGCCGGAGGCGGAAGAACGAGCGTCGAAGGCATGATCAGCACCCTAGGCGGCGGTTCCCTGGGCCGACAACTCTCTTTCGGCGTCGCTCCCACCGCTGGCGACCGGCCCGTCCGAGGGCTTCGCGGGCGCCGACGACTGCGCGATGAACGCGCCGAGCAGCACCACCGAGCCGCCGATGATCTGCGGTGCCGAGAGGTGCTCGCCGAGCAGCACCCAGGCGAGGACGGTCGCGATCACCGCTTCGAGACAGGCCACGACGCCCGCGACCTGCGGGGAGAGCCGGCGCACGGAGACCACTCCGGTGACGTAGGCGACGACGGTCGCGATCAGCACGATCCAGCTGAGGAGCAGCGCGGCGGGCACGGACGTCCCGTTCATGTCCGCGCTGCCCCCGAGTACGGACCAGTCCATCGTCCAGGGGCGCGCTACGACGGTCAGCACGAGCGTGCCGACGATCAGCCCGTACGCGATCACGCCGAGCGGGTCCGGTGCCTCGTCGCCGGCGTCGCTGCCCTGGTCGGACAGGACGAAGTAGCCGACCTGGCAGCAGGCGGCGCCCAGTGCGAGCAGCAGTCCGACGAGGTCGAAGCTCAGCCCGGACCACACCTCGACCACGCAGGCGAGTCCGCCGACCGCGAGGACGACCCCGAGGGCCGCGGCGCGTGTCACGGGCCGGCGCTGCACAAAGCGCACCCAGCCGAGCACGAGCGCGGGCGCGAGGTACTCGACGAGCAGGGCGACGCCGACGGGGACACGGGAGATCGCGGCGAAGTAGAAGGCCTGGACGCCGGCCACGCCGAGCAGTCCGAAGCCGGCGAGCAGCGCGGGGCGCAGTCGCAGCAGCGCCCGGTGGCGTACGGCCAGCGGCAGCATCACCAGCGCGGCGCCCGTGACGCGCAGCCACACCACGTGGAGCGGGTCGAGCCCCGCTTCGATCAGCGGCTTGGCCGCGACACCCGATCCACCGAAGGCGACCGCCGACGCGAGCGCGAGGCCCAGGCCGACGCCCCTTCCGCGGTTGCCCTGACTGCCTTGAGACGTATGCACCGGCACATGATGACAGGCGGCGACATGAGCGTCATCCCCAATGACACCTGTCTCAACGACTGGGACTCGGCGGCCGGCCCGCCGCCGGGCTCAGCAGTCGGCGTCGCCCCCGCCGACGCACTCCTCCAAGCCCGCCTCGATCCGCCGCAGCACCACGCGTGCGTCGGCTCCCGCACGCCCGAGGACCTCGACGGCCCGTGACTGGGGATCGGCGACGAGCGCCGCGAGGAGGTCAAGACCGCGAGCTTGTTCGTCGCCCCGCAGTACGGCGCGCTCGTACGCGTCCTCCATGGCGCCTGCCGCCACCGGGGACCAGCCCGCCTCGGCCACCACCGGCACGGCGCCGGAGTCCTCGACGGTGCTCTGCCAGCGCAGTCCGTAGCCGATGCTGCGCTGCACGAGATAGCCGAGCAGCCGGGCGACCTGCGGCCCGCCGTCGAAGACCGCGCGCACTTCCGGGTCGGACTCCAGCAGCGAGTGCAGCAGATGGGCGGTGTCGATCTGCCGGTCCCCGTCCCGCAGCGCCCTCCTGCGCGCACCGGAGACCACCGACGTCAGCTCGGCACTGAGCCCGACATCGATGTCCGTACGGTTCGAGCCGCTCTCGGCGGCGGACTGCTGGGGAATACGGGATGGCACAACCCCTACCCCATCAGTCTCTCCGAGCCGGGTCATCCGCGGCGGGCAGCATTTTCGCGTCCGACACAGGGTGGGCAACCATGAGCGGGTTCTCCTCCTTACGGATGACTTCGCGCCGATTTCCCCCTGGGGGCGCGCGCCGCCTTGCTTCGCGCCCCACTCGCAACCGTGCCGCTCCGGCGCTCGTCCCCCGGAACATGGAGAGCAGGTGCTGGCTGGTGATCCTGCCGGCGGTCGACGGCAGGCAGTACGTATACCGGGTGTACGCCCCCGAGGACGCGCTGCTCGCCGACCTGTTCTGGGAGGCATGGCACTGTCACGACGAGGGTCCCCACCCGCGGGCGTGGGACCTGTTCGACGCGGCGGTGATACGACGGGTGGGCTGACCGCCCGTCACCGCGCGACCGCTCGACACCGCTGCTCGCTGCCACTGTTCGACGCCACGCTTCGACGCCGCTGTTCGACCCTCCACAATTCCTGACGGTTCATCAGTATTGAATGTTCCAGGGCCTGCGGCTACGTTCCGCGACACCGTAGCTGCGCCGGGCGCAGCGCCCGACACGAAGGGGTGGTCGCATGGCCGAAGTCAGCGCGGAGGCACGTATCGAGGCACCCGCCGAGAAGGTCTGGGCGCAGCTCACGGACTTCTCCTCGTACGGCGAGTGGAACTCGACCCACACCAGTTTCCCGAAGGGCGGCCCCGCGTCACTCGAGGTCGGCGGCACCTTCGAGGAGAACATGAAGCTCATGGGCTTCCCGGCCGAGGTCAACTGGACCATCGAGGAGCTGGAGACGGCCCGCACCCTGGCCATCCGCGGCAAGGGCCCGATGGCCGTGAACGTCGCCACCCGCTACACCCTGACCCCCGACGGCGACGCCACGACGGTGCGGATCGACGGGGAGTTCACCGGCGCGGCCGTCTCCCTGATGGCCGGCAAGCTCAAGGACTCGGCGACGGCCGCCCTCAACGAGTCGCTGCGCAAGCTGGCCGGACTGGTGGGCTGAGCCCAGCGCGCCGCACCCGTACGCGGAAAGGCGCCCCGCGGAAACACTTCCGCGGGGCGCCGTCAGGTACCACAGCACGCCGTCAGTCCTCGTCGGCGAGGATCAGGTACAGCTTCTTGCGGGCTTCGTTGATGACCGCCACCGCCTTGTCGCGCTGGTCCTTGCTGCCGGTCTTCCAGACCTGACCGAAGGCCTCCATGAGGCCGAAGCCGGCCTGCCGGATCTCGTGCAGCGTCTCCCAGTCGACCCCGCGCCCGGCCTCTTCCCAAGGCGCGTCGGGACCCTCGTCGGCCGCGCTGCGGCCGGACTCGGTGAGCGAGAACAGCTTCTTGCCGCCCTCGGCCTCGCTGGTGATCAGGCCCTCGTCCTCCAGCAGCTGAAGGGTCGGGTACACCGAACCCGGGCTGGGCTTCCACGCCCCGCCGCTGCGCTCGGCGATCTCCTGGATCATCTCGTAACCATGCATGGGCCGGTCCTTGAGCAGGGCCAGGATCGACGCGCGCACGTCGCCGCGCCGCGCCCTCCCCCGGGGCCCGCCCCGACCGCCACGCCCGCCCCAGGGGCCCGGGCCGAAGCCGGGTCCACCGAAGCCGGGGCCACCGGGTCCACCCGGCCCGAAGGGCCCGAAAGCCCCACGCCGCCCCTCGAAGCCGCCCCGACCACGAGGACCGGGTCCGCCGTGGTGTCCATGTCCGTGTTCGTATCCGAAGTCTTCTCCACGGGAACGCATCGCAATCACTCCATTCCATCGTTGATCGGTCGCGATGCGTCAACGATATATCGGAAGCGTTCGGATGACAACCCCCAAGGTCGCCGCACCGGTTTCACCAACGCCGGCACCCCTGAGAACGCTCTGAAACCGCGCTGAATGCGTGCTCGGCCACGCTCCGCGGCATGACGACGACGACCCCGCCAGGGGCAGCGGAGCGGGAGGGGATCACCATGAACGGCCTGCGACTGATCCGTCGGCACGCGGCGGCCTTCGGACGCTTCGCCGGGCTGGGCAGCGGGGTCACCCTGGCGGCCTCGGCGGCCCTGGTCCTGCTTTCGCAGTGGATCCCGTGGATGGCGGCGAACGCGCTGACCACCGTCGCCTCCACCGTGGTCGCCACCGAGCTGCACGCCCGCGTCTCGTTCGGCCACGGACGGCCCGGTCTGGCCGGCCACCTGAAGAGCGCGGCCACCATGGCCGCCGGCTGGCTGGTCACGTCCGCCGCGGTCGGCTCGCTGGCCGCGCTCCGTCCCGGCGCCGGACTCGTCCTGCAACAGACGGTGTATCTGTCTGCCACCGCGCTCGTCGGGATCGGCCGCTATCTCGTGCTGCGTCTGGCTGTGTTCGCGGAGCGCGCCCCGCGGCCCCGGACCGGCGGCGGCGTCCGGTTGCGCGCTGCGTATGACGCTGCGGCGTGAGGGCCGGCGGGGTGGGCCTTCAGAGGCGTGAGGCCAAGGCGCGGCGCGGCTGATCCACATGCCGTCAAGACCGTACGGGCTTAGCGTTCTGAGCATGGGCATGAGGTGCTGCGCCGAATGACCGGGTCCGGCGAGCAGCCAGATGCAGTCGATCCGCTCGGTGCGGCCTTGGCGGCGGCCGTGCGCCGGACGGGTGCCGGGCTCGGGGGCGTCTATCTGGTGGATCCGGATGAATCGGTGGTGGGTCTGGTCGCGCTGTGCGGTATGTCGGTCGACGCCTTCGCGCCATGGTGGCGGAGCGCCTTCGCCCGGCCCGGTCCGGTGCAGGATTCGATACGCAGCGAGCGGCTTGTCTGGGTGAGTTCCCTGGAAGAGCTGGCGCGCCTCTACCCGCGCGCAGCGGCGAACCTCCCTTATCAACTCGCGTTCGCGGTCGCCCCGTTCAGACATGTCCGACACTGCCGGGGTGCGCTGCTGCTCGCGTGGCCTCCCGGTCGTACGCCTCTTCTCAGCCGCGGTGAGCGTGGACGCATCGCCTTCAGCGCCCGGCGCATCGCGCGCGTGCTGAACGCGGCTGTCCGCCCGCCGGTGATTCCGGAGCGGCCCCGTTTCGTCCCTCCGCGTCCCGAAGAGCCGACGCCGCAATCCGCGTCGGCGGCGGCCGGCCTGATCGAACGCCTTCCCCTCGGCACCCTCGCCCTCGACCTCGCGGGGCACATCACCTACGTGAACAACGCCGCCGCCGGACTGCTCGGCAAACCCGCGGAGCAGCTGCTGGGCAGCCAACCGTCGCAGTCACTGCCCTGGCTCGACAACATCACGTACATGGACGCGTACCGCACTGCTCTGAGCAGCCGCGAGAATGTCGCCCTGACCGTCCTCCGGCCGCCGGACCAGTGGCTGGACCTCCACCTCCACGCGGACGACAGCGGCACGAGCATCCTCGTCACACCCCACCGCTCGTCGAGGGCTCGCGGCACACAGCCCTCCACCGAAGCCGCGGCCTCGCCGGAGAGCCGCATCCATCTTCTGATGGTTCTGGCAGCCGCACTGACCGAAACCGTCGGCGTCCAAGACGTCGTCGACCTGGTCGCCGACCAGGTCCTGCCTGCCTTCGGCGCCCAGGGCATGATCATGTCCGCTGCCGATCCCGACCGTATTCGGATCATCGGGTACCGCGGGTACGCGCCTGACGTCATCGAGCGATTGGACGGCCTGCCCGCGGACGCCGATCCGACCCCCGCCGGCCGCGCGATGGCCACCGGCGTGTCCTTGTTCTTCGCCGACCGGGAAGAGCTTGCCCGCCCTTACCCCACGGCGCCGCAACTCACCGACAAACAGGCATGGGCCTTCCTGCCGCTGCTCAGTTCCGGACGCCCGATCGGCGCTCTGCTGCTCGCCTACAACGCCCCCCACCGATTCACCGCCGCCGAGCGTTCCATCCTCACGCCGCTCGCCGGTCTCATCGCCCAGGCCCTGGACCGCGCACGCCTCTACGACGCCAAGCACGGCCTCGCCCACGCCCTCCAGCAGACCCTCCTGCCCCACGCCCTGCCCACGGTGACCGGACTCGACGTGGCCGCCCGCTACCTCCCCGCCAGCCACGGCGTGAACCTCGGCGGCGACTTCTACGACCTCATCCGCCTCACCGACACCACCGCCGCAGCCGTCATCGGGGACGTGCAAGGCCATGACATGTCGGCAGCCGCACTCATGGGCCTGGTACGCATGGCCGTCCACTCCCACGCCACGGCTGGGGCCACGCCCGAGCAGGTCCTCACACGCACCGACCGCGACCTCGCCGACCTGAACGCCAGCCGCTTCGTCTCCTGCCTCTACGCCCACCTCGACCTCGCCCACCACCAGGTGACCCTCGCCAGCGCCGGACACCCGCCCCCGGTCCTTCGACACCCCGACAACCGGGCCCATCCCGTCGCCATTCACCCCGGCCCGCCCCTCGGCGTGGGTCTCGGCACCCACTCCTACCCGCTCACCACGCTGCCGCTGGGCCCGGGGGCGCTCCTCGCCCTCTACACCGACGGCCTCGTGGAGATCCCCGGCATGGACATCGCCCAGACCATCGCCGACCTCGCGGACCGCCTCGGTGAGTGGAGCCGGCTTCCCCTGCACCAACTCGTGGACAACCTCGTCCACCACACTCGCCAAGCCAGTCAGCACACCGACGACATCGCCCTGCTCCTGCTTCAGCCCAACCGCACTGCCGAGCTGTGATCAAACGTCAATCACGGAAGCTTGATGTTCGATGTCACGGGACATCCGGCTTCCGTGCTGTGGCTGGATGCGGTGGGAAAGTTCGCGCGATTTAGAGCTTCGATGATCCACTCCGTGGGCACGACGTAGAAGTCCCAGCGCCACACGGCCGGGTCAGGGCTCGAACAAGGGGAGCGACAGATGTCGAAGCTCAAGGGACAGGTCAAGTGGTTCAACGAGAGCAAGGGGTTCGGCTTCATCACCCCCGCAGACGGCAGCAAGGACGTGTTCGTCCACTTCTCGGCGATCCAGGGCAACGGCTTCAAGACCCTCGCCGAGGGCCAGAATGTCGAGTTTGAGATCCAAGACGGTCAGAAGGGTCCCTCCGCCGTCAACGTCACCGCTATCTGACCGCACCCGACCGACGAACCGGCCCGGTCGAAGCGATGACCGCAGTACCTCAAGGCGTCTGTGCGGCTGCTGGGTCCGGCAGCCGCACAGACGCCCACTGCCGCACCGGGCCGGCGGGCTGATCCTGTGGTACCCGTCCACCAGCCGCAACTGCCTGGGGTTCATCGACGGGCGCATGTTCCTGACGCCGCATGAGCCCACAATCGGTCCACCTCCCCCGAATTGGCCTTGGTCCGCCACTCCACGTGACGGCTAGCGTCGGCCCATGCGGATTCGTATCGTCGACGCCTTCACCGACCGCCCCTTCGCCGGTAACCCGGCCGGGGTCCTCCTCCTCGACACCTTCCCGGACGACGCCTGGCTCCAGAACGTGGCCCTGGAGGTCAACCACGCCGAGACGGCGTTCGCCCGCCGGCTTCCCGAGGGCGGCGAGGCCGACTGGGCGCTGCGCTGGTTCACCCCCGCCACCGAGGTCGCGATGTGCGGGCACGCGACGCTGGCGACCGCGCACGTGCTGCACACCACAGGCGCCCACGAGGGGCCCGTACGGTTCGCCACGCTCAGCGGCGTGCTCATCGCCACGCCCCATGACGACGGTTCGATCACGCTGGACTTCCCGACCGCGCCCCTCACCCCGGTCGCGGTCCCGGACGGCGTCGCCGAGGCGCTGGGCGCGGAGCCGCTCACCGCCTTCGACACCGGGCCGAACATCGGCGACCTGGTGATCGAAGTCGCCGACGAGAAGACGGTCCTGGGCCTCGCCCCGGACCACAAGGCGCTCGCCCGTTACTCCACGCGCGGCATCATCGCGACCGCCCGCGCCGAAGACCCTTCCCGGGGCTACGACTTCGTCTCCCGCTGCTTCTTCCCGAACGTCGGCATCGACGAGGACCCGGTCACCGGCAGCGCCCACACGGCCCTCGCCCCCTACTGGTCCGAGCGCCTCGGCCGCCCCGGTCTCACCGGTCTCCAGGCCTCCCCGCGCTCCGGTCTCGTCCGCACCGAACTGCGCGGCGACCGCACTCTCCTCACGGGCCGCGCGGTCACGGTCATCGAGGGCGAGCTGCTCGCGTAGCGGCTCACGAGAGTCGGGGCACGGCACACGAAAGGGGCGTACGGCAGTCTCGTACGCCCCTTAAGGCCCTGCTCACGCCGTGGGCAGCCACCCCACCTTCCCCGCCAGCAGCGCATAGCCCACGAACGCCCCGATATCGAGCAACGAGTGCGCCACCACGAGCGGCCCGACCCGGCCCCAACGCCGGTACAAATAGGCGAAGACCACACCCATCGCCATGTTGCCGACGAAGCCGCCGATGCCCTGGTAGAGGTGGTACGAGCCGCGCAGCACCGCGCTCGCCATCAGCGCGGTACCCGGCGTCCAGCCCAACTGGCCGAGCCGGCGCAGCAGATACCCGACGACGATGACCTCCTCCAGCACGGCGTTCTGCACGGCCGAGAGGATCAGCACCGGGAACTTCCACCACACATCGGGCAGCGCCTCCGGCACCACGGTGAGGTTGAAGCCGAGCCCACGGGCCGCCAGATAGAAGGCGATGCCCGTGCTGCCGATCACCGACGCGATCGCCGCCCCGCGCCCGAGGTCCGGCCAGGGGCGCGTGCGGTCGAAACCGATGACGCGCAGCCCCACGCCCTCCCGCAGCAGGAGGTGCGCGACCAGCGCGACCGGCACCAGAGCCGACGCGATGCCGAACAACTGCCAGGCCAGATCAAGCCAGGGGCGCCCTGGCGCGGCCGAGGCGTTGAGGGTGGCCGCCTGGTCCTTGAGACCTCCCGGTTTGGTGACCGATCCGACAAAGCTGATCAGCGCGGACACCCCGCTCGCACCGAGCGAGAGCGCCAGGACGAGCAGCGTCTCGTCCCGGAGAATCCGTCGTGTCAGCACCTCCTTCGGAAAAGAATCGGCCACCGACCCCGCCTCCACCTGCACTCCCGCCTCCAGTTGAGTAATCCCGCCTCATCCCCATCTTCGCCCCGCTAGGGTCTCGAAAGAAGTTACGAAGATCGTGCGCGACAGGCCGTTGGGGGGACGGGCGCCGTACGGGGCGTACCTCCCCTTTGTCTGTCTTACGGCTGTCTCACGGCTCAGGGCTCAACAGGGAGAGGCACCACCGTCATGGGACGTCACAGCTTGCCCGACGAGTACGGGGCGGGCGCCGCCGACCCCCGACCTCGCGCGCGCCGCCGCAATGTGGCCATCGCGACGGTGCTCGTGCTCACCGTCGCGGCGGGCACTGCGGCCGCGGTCCGCGGTGGCCTGCTCTCCTTCGGCGCCTCCTGCCAGGACGACGCCGTCCATCTCGAGGTCGCCGCGTCGCCGGATGTGGCGCCCGCGCTCAGGGCCACCGCCGACCACGCCCGCAAGAACAACATCACCTCCGACGGCCGCTGCCTCGACGTCAGCGTGACCGCGCGCGAGTCGTACAAGTTCGCCGACTCGCTGAGGTCGGGCAAGCAGTCCGACGTCCAGGTATGGGTACCGGACTCCGACATCTGGGTGCAGCGCCTCACCGCGGACAGCACCGCGACCAAGGTGACCAACGCGGGCAACGTCGCCTACTCGCCGGTCGGCGTCGCCATGGTCCCGTCGGCCGCGAAGACGCTCGGGTGGCCCGACAAGACGTACACCTGGACCGAGTTGGCCGGCGCCACCATGACGAGCGATCAGCTCAAGCTCGGCGCGGCCGACCCGACGCGCAGCGCGACCGGTCTGCTCGCGCTGACACAGCTCAGCACCGCCGCGGCGCGGACCAAGGGAGGGGACACCCAGGCGGCCGCGATGGCGAAGGCCCTCTCGCAGCGCACCTCCGACAGCGACAGCCAGGTCCTGGACACGCTCCCCCGTGACTCGTCCGGCGCCGAGCAGGGCAACCCGAAGCGCAACCAGGCGCTGATCCTGTCCGAGCAGGCGTCGTTCACGTACAACACCTCCGCCGACGACGGCAACGGGCTCGACCTCTTCTACCCCAAGGACGGATCGCCCCAGCTCGACTACCCGTTCACTCTGGTCGACGAGGAGCGGATGAGTACCGACGAGAGTCGCGCCGCCCTGCGGTTCATGACGCTGCTGGGCGAGTCGGAGCCGCAGAAGATCCTGGAGGAGCACGGCTTCCGCACGAACGACGAGAAACCTTCGGACGGGCTGGTCACCGAGGCCGGCGGCCGCTCCCCGCAGCCGTACGCCCAGGCCTCGGCCGAACCCACGTCGGCGAAGGCTCTCCAGGAGGCGCTCGGCATGTGGACGATCACGGTGCAGAGCGCCCGGATCACCACGGTCGTCGACGCTTCCGCGTCCATGTCCGAGCCGGTACCCGGCACCGACCAGTCCCGCATGGACGTCACCAAGGCGTCCTTGCTGCAGGCCCTCGCCACCTTCACGCCCGAGGACGAGATCGGGCTGTGGAAGTTCTCCACGAAACTCGACGGCGACAAGGACTACCGCGTGCTCGTGCCGACCGAGCGGCTCGGCGACAGCAAGGGCAGCGGCACCCAGCGGGACAAGCTGTCGGCGGCCTTCAGCGCCCTGACGCCCGTCCCCGGCGGGGCGACCGGCCTGTACGACACCACGCTGGCCGCGTACAAGGCGGCCACCTCCTCGTATGTGAAGGGCAAGTTCAACGCGCTGGTCCTGCTCACCGACGGCGTCAACCAGGACCCGGGCAGCATCTCGCGCTCCAGCCTCGTCGCCGAACTGCAGAAGCTCACCGACCCTCAGCGTCCGGTGCCGCTGATCGCGATCGCGGTGGGCCCGGACGCCGACAAGGAGGAGATCGAGCAGATCGCCAAGGCGACCGGCGGCTCGGGCCATCAGGTCAACGACCCTTCGCAGATCCACTCGGTGATCCTCAAGGCGATCGTGGAGGCGGGCAGCCAGAGCTGACCCTCCCGCCGCTCACCCCAGCGGCACCGGCTCCGGCAGTCCCACCGGCCAGGTGTGCACCGGCTCCCCGAGGTGCATCAACTCTCCGTACCGCCTGGTCGTCGCGGCCAGCGCCGTATCCCGCCCGAGCCCCTTCTCCAGGGCCCGGTGGAAGGTGGCCGCCTGCCACGTCGCGCCGTTGACGCGCAGTCGGCACCGGTCCTCGATCACGCCCAGGTACAGGTCCCGGTCGGCGGGCTCGACACCCCATGCGTCCAGCCCGGCGGCGGCCAGCGGCAACAGCTCGTCGCGGACCAGGTTCACGGCGTCCAGCCGCGTGGTCCCGCCGTACCGCCCGCGCCGCGGCCACTCCAGGCGCGCGTCGATGCCGTGCCGGCAGGCGGCGTCGAAGTTGGCGGCGGCGGCCTCGAAGGACAGCCGGGTCCACACGGGCCGCGCTTCCTCGGCGAGCGCGCGCACGAGCCCGTAGTAGAAGGCCGCGTTGGCGATGACATCGGTGACGGTGGGGCCCGCGGGCAGCACCCGGTTCTCCACGCGCAGATGCGGGACGCCGTCGGCGATGCCGTACACGGGCCGGTTCCACCGGTACACGGTGCCGTTGTGCAGCACGAGTTCGGCGAGCTTGGGGATGCCTCCCTCGTCGAGGACCGCGAGCGGGTCCTCCTCGTCGCAGATCGGCAGCAGGGGCGGGAAGAAGCGCAGGTTCTCCTCGAAGAGGTCGTACGCCGACGAGATCCACCGCTCGCCGAACCAGGTTCGCGGCCTGACGCCCTGCGCCTGCAACTCGGGCGGCCGGGTGTCGGTGGACTGCTGGAACAGCGGGGGCCGCGACTCGCGCCACAGCTCGTGGCCGAACAGGAACGGCGAGTTGGCACCCACCGCGACCTGCACGGCGGCCACCGCCTGCGCCGCGTTCCACACGTCCGCGAACCGGCCCGGGGTGACCTGGAGGTGCAACTGCACGGAGGTACAGGCGGCTTCGGGCGCGATGGACTTCGACGTACAGACGAGGCGCTCCACGCCGTCGATGTCGAGGGCGAAATCCTCGCCGCGGGCGGCCACGATCTGGTCGTTGAGCAGGGTGTAGCGGTCGACGTCCGACAGGTTCGAGGAGACCAGGTCGTCCTGGCCGAGCGTCGGCAGAATGCCGATCATGACGATTCCGGCGTCGACTTCGCTCGCTTTCCGATGGGCATACCCGAGCGAGGTGCGCAGCTCCTCGGCGAGCCGGTCGAATACCCGGCCGCCCAATCGATGGGGGGCTATGTTGACTTCCAGGTTGAACATGGCGAGTTCTGTTTGGAAATCGCGGCTCGCAATCCTTTCGAGAACTTGCGCATTCATCATTCTGGGCATGCCGTCGGGTCCCGCGAGATTCAACTCGATCTCCAGACCCATGAGATTCTTCGGGCGATCGAACCGCTTCTCCTCCAGCAGCCGCTCCAGCCCCGTCAGACACTGCCGGAGCTTTCCCCGGTAGTGCTGGCGATCGGACAGGTCGAACGGCCCTGCCACGACCTTCTCCCCCATCGAAGTGTCCCTCCTCGGATGGGCAGGCCGATGCTCCGGCCCCTGGCGTCCCGGGTCACCGGGGATGATGCCCAGGCAACGCGATCGATAACGCCCTGCGCAAGGGCGCCGCCCGCTACCCTGGATCCAGGTCTGCGGCACATTCACCGGGCAAGGTACATTGCGCAAGTTACCGCCCGACATGATCTCGTGAAAAACGCCGACGAGAATCGGCCGACCGCTCCGGCGAAGTATTCCGAGGTCATCGCGGCGCCTCCTCCCAGAACCGGGATGAACCTCGCGTTTCACCGGCCGAATAGTGCCTTGCTCTTCATATTCGGTACGACTAGACGAAACACCGTCTGAACACGTGTCGTATAAACTCCGCAAACGAGGCAGAGAGTTGGCGCTCGCGGTCCTAGGTCCTGTCGTCCAGGTGATGTACGGCAGGCGACACCCTGTCGGCAGATCCAGACCCCCTCGCCCCTCCGACCCCGAGAGCTGACAGCGCCGTCCGCCCCGGCCCTCGCGCCACCGTGCCTGTCGAATGAGAGGCGACCCACCATGCCGCTGCACGTACCCCCGGCTCCCGCGCCCGCCCTGCGCTCCGTCCTCACGGCACTCGGTTCCCCCACCGCCGTCCGCGAGGCCCGTACTCCGTCCCTCCGCATGGCCCAGGGACCCGCCACACCCGAACTCCCGTTGCCCGTACACGTCCTGGACCGGATCACCCCCGCGGGCGCCTCCGCCACGCGGCTCGCCGGGTGGCGCTTCCTGATCCGCTGCGGCGACCGCGCGGTGGCCGCGGCCGAGACCATGCTGACCCCCGACGGCTGGGCCTTCTCGCACTTCTTCGAGGGCCCGTACATCGCCGCCACCGAACGCGCCCTGCGCCAGGCGGAGAGCATGAAGCAGTCGTACCAGGCACGCCTGCTGTCCGTGCCCGAGCTGTACATGCTCACGCTCTGGCTGCACGGCGACACCGCCGCGGACGGCAGCACCGGTCACCCGGCCGCCACCGACCTCCTGGTGCCACTGGCGCCCGCCCCGCCCGGCATCGCCGCGCACCGCCCACACCGCGTCGCCGAACTGCTGCCCGTCCTCACCCACCGGGTCACGCCGGCCCCGCTGCTGAGCTCCCCCGCGTAAGCGAAAGCAACCGTGCCCCGCCGCCGTTCATCCGGCCGCGGGGCACTTTGCTCGTTAGGGCCGCACCCCGCTCGTACGAGGGGAAACGCGCCCGTCGGCCCGACCGGACTAGCCCCATTCGGCCACGTCAAACCACCCGAAGTGACAGTGCAGTTGGAATGAACCGTCCGCACGGGTGATGCGTCATCAACCTGTGAGAAGCGGTGCCGCTAAATCCCTGCGGATTGACGCCCGTAGGGCAACACTGGGTTCCAGACCACACACCAACGGGGGGCGGCCATGACCACATCGAGCCGCGGGACAGACACCACAGCCATCACTCACCTCTCAACCCAGCGAAAGATCCCATCAATGTGCCAGCACCAGCCACCGTGTCCGTCAGCCGAATCAGCCGACCGGGAGTCCGCCCGCCTTGTGGCGCACCACCCGGAGCAGGGATGGAGCCTGCTGTGCAACGGCGTTCTGCTCTTCGAGGACACCGGTGAGCTCCTGCCCGACGGCCAGATCATCGCCCCGCACCGCCCACGAGGCAGCGAATACGCGATGACGGCCGCCTGAGCCGCACAACCGGGTGGCCACACAGCCATCCAGACACATGAGGGGCCGGCCCGGAGACGTACTCTCCGAACCGGCCCCGACGCATGTCCGAGGGTGACTACTCCCCGTAGGCGTTCAAGTCCCGAGCGCTGATCAGTCCTCGTAGGCGTCCAGCGGCGGGCAGGAGCAGACCAGGTTCCGGTCGCCGTACGCCTGGTCGATACGGCGCACCGGCGGCCAGTACTTGTCCGCCGAGACTCCGGCCGGGAACACGGCCTCCTCACGCGTGTACGCGTGCTCCCACTCCCCGCCGAGCGCGGCGGCGGTGTGCGGCGCGCCCCGCAGCGGGTTGTCGTCGGCTGCCCACTCGCCCGAGCCGACCTTCTCGATCTCCGCGCGGATGGCGATCATCGCCTCGCAGAACCGGTCGATCTCGCCGAGGTCCTCGGACTCGGTCGGCTCGATCATCAGCGTGCCTGCCACCGGGAAGGACATCGTCGGCGCGTGGAAGCCGTAGTCGATCAGCCGCTTGGCGATGTCGTCGACGGTGACGCCGGTCGCCTTGGTCAGCGGACGCAGATCGATGATGCACTCGTGCGCGACGAGCCCGCCCGGGCCGGTGTAGAGCACCGGGAAGTGCGGCTCCAGACGCTTGGCGATGTAGTTCGCCGACAGCACCGCCACCTGCGTGGCGCGCTTGAGGCCCTCGCCGCCCATCAGGCGGACGTACGCCCACGAGATGGGCAGGATGCCCGCGGAACCCCACGGAGCGGCCGAGATCGGGCCGACGCCGGTCTCGGGACCGGCCGCGGGCTGCAGCGGGTGGTTCGGCAGGTACGGCGCCAGGTGCGCGCGCACACCGACCGGGCCGACGCCCGGGCCGCCGCCGCCGTGCGGGATGCAGAACGTCTTGTGCAGGTTGAGGTGCGAGACGTCACCGCCGAAGTGACCCGGCTTGGCGAGGCCCACCAGCGCGTTGAGGTTGGCGCCGTCGACGTAGACCTGGCCGCCCGCCTCGTGCACCTGCGCGCAGATGTCGGCGACATGCTCCTCGAACACTCCGTGCGTCGAGGGATACGTGATCATCAGCACCGACAGTTCGTCGCGGTGCTGCTCGATCTTGGCGCGCAGGTCCTCGACGTCGATCTCGCCGTCGTCCGCGGTCTTCACCACGACGACCTTCATGCCGGCCATCACGGCGCTCGCGGCGTTCGTGCCGTGCGCGGAGGACGGGATCAGGCAGACGGTGCGCTGCTCGTCGCCGTTGGCCCGGTGGTAGCCGCGCACGGCGAGCAGACCGGCCAGTTCGCCCTGCGAACCAGCGTTGGGCTGCAGCGACACGTTGTCGTACCCGGTGACCTCGGCGAGCCGCTCCTCCAGCTCACGGATGAGCGTGAGGTAGCCCTGGGCCTGCTCGGCGGGCACGAAGGGGTGCAGCTGGCCGAACTCGGGCCAGGTGACCGGCTCCATCTCCGTGGTCGCGTTGAGCTTCATCGTGCAGGAGCCCAGCGGGATCATGCCGCGGTCGAGCGCGTAGTCACGGTCGGAGAGCTTGCGCAGGTAGCGCAGCATCGCGGTCTCGGAGCGGTGCTGGTGGAAGACCGGGTGCGTGAGGTAGTCGTCGCCGCGCAGCAGGGCGGCCGGCAGTGTGTCCTGTGCCGTCGCGTCCAGCGCCTCGACATCGCCCTCGACACCGAACGCGGCCCACACGGCGCTCAGTTGCCTGCGCGTGGTGGTCTCGTCGCAGGACATCGACACATGGTCGGCATCGACGAGGTGCAGGTTGACCCCGCCCTCGCGCGCGGCGGCCACGGCGTCGGCGGCCTTGCCCGGCACCCGCACGGTCAGCGTGTCGAAGTACGCGCCGTGCACGACCTCGACCCCGCCCGCCCGCAGGCCCGCGGCGAGGATCGTGGCGTAGCGGTGCGTACGCCGCGCGATGGTCTTCAGGCCCTCGGGACCGTGGTAGACGGCGTACATACCGGCCATCACGGCGAGCAGCACCTGAGCCGTACAGATATTGCTGGTCGCCTTCTCGCGGCGGATGTGCTGCTCACGCGTCTGCAGGGCGAGCCGGTACGCCTTGTGCCCGTCCGCGTCGACGGACACACCCACGAGCCGGCCCGGCAGGCTGCGCGCGAACTTCTCGCGCACCGCCATGTATCCGGCGTGCGGCCCGCCGAAGCCCATCGGCACACCGAAGCGCTGCGTCGTACCGACGGCGATGTCGGCGTCGAGCTCGCCCGGCGAGGTGAGCAGCGTCAGGGCGAGCAGATCGGCGGCGACGGTGACGACCGCGCCCAGCTCGTGCGCCTGCTCGACGATCGCCTTGAGGTCGCGTACGGCACCGGAGGCGCCGGGGTACTGGATGAGTACGCCGTTGATCTCGCGCTCGGCGATCCCGGCCGGGATGCCCTCGCTTAGGTCGGCGACGACGACCTCGACGCCGGTCGGCTCGGCGCGGGTCTCGATGACGGCGATGGTCTGCGGCAGCGCGTCCGCGTCGACCAGGAAGAGACCCTTCTTGTTCTTGCCCATGCGCCGGGACAGCGCCATCGCCTCGGCGGCGGCGGTTCCCTCGTCGAGCAGCGAGGCGCCGGAGGTCGGCAGCCCGGTCAGCTCGGCGACCACGGTCTGGAAGTTGAGCAGCGCCTCGAGACGGCCCTGCGAGATCTCCGGCTGGTACGGCGTGTACGCGGTGTACCAGGCCGGGTTCTCCATGACGTTGCGCAGGATCACCGGCGGCGTGAAGGTGCCGTAGTAACCGAGGCCGATCATCGGGTCGAGCACCTGGTTGCGGTCCGCGAGGGAGCGCAGCTCGGCCAGTACCTCGGCCTCGGTGCGCGCGCCCGGCAGCTTCAGCGCCTCGGCGTTCTTGATGACGTCCGGCACCGCGGTGGCCGTCAGCTCGTCGAGCGAGCCGTATCCGACCTGTGCGAGCATCTTGGCCCGCGCCTCGGAGTCGGGCCCGATGTGGCGCTGCTCGAAGGGGATTCCCTGTTCGAGCTCGGAGAGCGGAATGCGACTGGCGGTCATTGCGGAGGCCTCCTGGTCTGACGCGACCTTCGAGGGGCACCCCGGACACGGGTACCCCGACGGCCTCCCCCTCTGTCATCTCAACCTGAGAGCTTCACCGGCTCGTCCGCTGACGACCCGGTTTTCACCGTCGGTGAGGGCAGGCGCCATCGACACCCGCCCTGCTTTCCAGAGTGACCTCGTCCGTGCGGTACGTGAGCCTGAGAGATTCCGGGGAGGATTTGCTCCTTCGGCGCCTCCGATGAAGTCTGGAGGACTCTCCCGCACGGGGTCAGCAGCCGCCTGCCAGCCTACCAGCGAGGACAAGACCCAAGCCTTCGAGTGGCCGCCTTCCCGAATGTGCTCTTTTGTAGTGCTAACGGATGAGTTGCGACCAAGTGGAGGGACCGTGCAGACCGACATCGATCCGCGCAACCTGATCGGCCGCAAGGCGTTCGACCGCAATGGCACCAAGATCGGCACGATCGACGAGGTCTACCTCGACGACGCGACCGGGGCCCCGGAGTGGGCGGCCATACGCACAGGCCTGTTCAGCAGGGACGCCTTCGTGCCCCTGGAGCCCAGTGAACTCGTCGAGGGCGCCCTGCGCATCCCCTTCGACCGAGCCCTGATCAAGGACGCCCCCGACTTCGGCGTCGGCCGCCACCTCTCCCCCGAACAGGAACTCCAGCTCTACCACCACTACGGCCTGGACGTGGCAGCCCCGCCTCCGCCCCCGGACCGGGATTTCGGCCACTTGGCGGGAACGGACGAGGGGTGATGAAACTGCTCGACCCCCGCTCAAGCGCCCCGTGAGGGGCGCGGGGCTCTGACGTCATGCGGCTCCGCCGCGTGGGCGCGACCAGCCACAGACAACCCGCTCGACCAGACCGACCTCACCCCCCACGGCGATCGCACACGACCCCCACCACCAACGGCAACGGATCCGCCAACTCCAACGCCGAGTCATCCGTACGGAAGGTCCGCACACGCCCCGGCTCGGAGTAGGGCGTCTCGAACCGCACCGTCACCCTCCCCAGCCCACTCCCCTGCACCCACCCATGCCCGAACTCGGCATGCCGCACGTCATGCCCCGCGGGCCACCGCCGCTCGGCGGGCGGCACATGCTCGGCGCCGGCCTCCTCCGACGCCTCCTCCGTCTCCGCTTGATCCGCCGATTCCCCCGCGGCGGCCTCGGCCTGCGCCCGTGCCTGCGCGAACAGATCCTCCTGCGTGTAATCGGCGAGCCCCGACACACCCACCCCCAACAACCGCACACCCCCGGTCGTGTCCACCCCCTCCAGCAGCCGCGCGGCAGCCTCCCGCACCACCGCCGGATCGTCCGTGGGCCCCCGCAGCGTCTCGGACCGGGTCAGCGTCGAGAAGTCGTAGCGCCGAACCTTCAAGACGATGGTCCGCCCGGACAGCCCGGCCCCCCGCAACCGCCGCACACACCGGTCCGCGAGCCGCTGCACCTCCAGGCCGACCCGCACCCGGTCATGGATGTCCACGTCGTACGTGTCCTCGACCGACACCGACTTGGTCTCCCGCTCGGCCACCACGGGCCGCTCGTCGTGCGCCAGCGCCATGGCGTGAAGCGCATGCCCGTGCGCTTTCCCCAGCAGCCGTACGAGCTCGTCCTCGCCCGCCTCGGCGAGCTCCTCCACGGTGGTGATCCCGGCCCGCCGCAGATGGTCCCCGGTCGCGGGCCCCACGCCCGGCAGCGTCCGCACCGACATCGGTCCCAGCAGCGCGCGCTCGGTCCCCGGCTCTATCAGCACCAGCCCGTCGGGCTTGGCCTGCTCCGAGGCGATCTTCGCGAGCATCTTGGAGGCGGCGAGCCCCACCGACCCGGTGAGCCCCGTGACGGCCCGGATGTCCGCGCGCAGCTTCTCCCCGGCCAGCCGTGCCGAGCCCTCGTCCCAGGCCGTCTCACCCGCCTCCAGGTCCACGAAGGCCTCGTCCAGGCTCAACGGCTCCACCAGGGGTGACAGGGCCCGCAGCAGCCCCATCACCTGCTCGCTGACCTCTCGGTACAGCCCGAAGCGCGGCACGAGATACGCGGCGTTCGGCGCGAGCCGGCGGGCCTGGGCCATGGGCATCGCCGAGTGCACTCCGAAGACGCGTGCCTCGTACGAGGCGGTGGCGACGACTCCGCGTGGTCCGAGCCCGCCCACCACGACGGCTTTCCCGCGCAGGCTCGGCTTGGACGCCTGCTCCGCCGAGGCGAAGAAGGCATCCATGTCGAGATGCAGGATCGTGGGCGCGGTTCTCACATGTCCGATGCTGCCCTACGCCACTGACAATGCCCCGGTACGGCCCGCTCCCCTTGGGCCTCGCCCGTACGACAGACTCCCGTGCGGCCCCGCCAGGCCCTCAGACGGCCCGGTTGCGCCGCCGAGCCAGCTCGTCCGTGGGGTTGTGTCCGACGAGCGTCTCTCCCGTGTCCACGCGCTCCCCGTGCAGCTGTGAGAGGGCGCTCTCCACGTCCCTCCACACCACGCCGACGGCGATCCCGAAGACCCCCTGGCCGCCCTGGAGCAGGGCGTGGACGTCGTCGGGGGACGTGCATTCGTAGACCGTCGCGCCGTCGCTCATCAGCGTCATCCGCTCCAGATCCCGGAAGCCGCGCTCCCTGAGGTGCTGGACGGTGGTGCGGATGTTCTGCAGCGAGACCCCGGTGTCGAGGAACCGCTTGACGATCTTCAGGACGACGACGTCCCGGAAGCTGTAGAGACGCTGCGTCCCCGAGCCATAGGCGGGCCGCACGCTCGGCTCGACCAGACCGGTCCTCGCCCAGTAGTCCAGCTGCCGGTAGGTGATGCCCGCGGCCGCGCACGCCGTGGGACCGCGGTAACCGATCTCCTCGGAAACCGCCCCTCCCTCGCCCGGCACTGCCGTCGGCCGCCGCGGAACGTGATCGGCCGCGCTGCCGTGAAGCGGGTACGGGCCGCTCTCCCCCAGACCGCGTCCGGGGGCACCCCCAGCCGTACCGTCGCCGCTGCTTCTCACGCCGACCTCCGTCCTTGACCTGCCTTCTCGACGGTAGGCAGTCACCAGGGGTGCGTCAACGATCGCCACACTCGGCACGCCGAGTGATAATCACCCTAGGAGTGGTTTCCCGTGCCCCACCGCGGGGAAAGGCTAGCCGAATGCTCTCGGGGCGGACCGCGGCGCACCACACGCGCCGCAGGCAATTGCCGCCCGCAGCTGCCCGACGCTCCAGGGCGTCACTGGCTGTTGGTACCGAAGTCCTCGGGCGAGATCTGGTCGAGGAACTCGCGGAACTTCTCCACCTCGTCCTCCTGCTCGTCCGGGATCGCGATGCCGGCGTCGTCGAGCACGCCGTCGCTGCCGTAGATCGGCGTGCCGGTGCGCAGGGCCAGCGCTATGGCGTCGGAGGGCCGCGCACTCACCTCGATCCCGCTGGCGAACACCAGTTCCGCGTAGAAGACACCCTCACGCAGGTCCGTGATGCGCACTTCGGTGAGCTCCTGGCCGACGGCCTCCAGCACGTCCTTGAACAGGTCGTGGGTCAGCGGTCGTGCGGGGGCCATGCCCTGCTGGGCGAAGGCGATCGCCGTCGCCTCCCCCGGTCCGATCCAGATGGGGAGGTAGCGGTCGCCTCCCACTTCACGCAGAAGCACGATCGGTTGGTTGGAGGGCATTTCGACCCGGACACCTACGACATCGAGCTCGTTCACACAGCAACCCTAGGCCGTGCCCGGGACGTTTGGGTAGTCGGGCACAGAACGGGTGGACGATCCACAGCCTGGGCGGGCGCCCCGGGTCAGGGCAGTCGCACGCCCAGCGCGGTCTGCACCAGTGCCGCGTGCAGCTTCACCGTGAGCCCCGCCAGCTCCTTCGTACGGGCCTCCGCGTGCGCCCTGGTCTGCGGGTTGCGGTGACGCCGCAGCGGGGCCACCACCTGGTCCACAAGGCCCGCGTCACGCTCGGCCGCGGCCTTCATCGCACGCAGATGGCGCGGCTCGATCCCGAACCGCCCCAGCTCGACCACGAGCGCGGCGACGGTCACGGCCTCGGCGTCGTACACACCGTCGGGCAGGGCCGCGATCAGCCCGTACGACTCCCACTCCTCGAGCTCCTGCTCACCGATCTCGGCGGCCGCCAGCAGCTCGGCACGGCCCACCCGGGCCGCTGTGGGCGCCTCCAGCTCCCCGAAGAGGTCCCCGAGCGGTTCTCCCTCGCCGGGGTCGCGCTGACGCCCCACGGACGGCAGCCGCACCGGCTCACCGCGCTCCAGGGCCTCCAGATGCTCGCGGATCACCTTCAGCGGCAGATAGTGGTCCCGCTGCATCCTCAGAACGTGGCCGAGGCGCTCGACGTCGTGCGCGCTGAACTTGCGATACCCCGAAGGGGTTCGCTGCGGCTCGATGAGCCCCTCCGACTCCAGGAACCTGATCTTGGAGATGGTGACTTCGGGGAACTCGTCACGCAGCGCGTTCAGCACCACGCCGATGCTCATCAGCCCACTGTCCGCGGCGGCGGCACCGCTGCCGGCACCGCCGCTCGATGTTTGAAGCATGGACATTCCCTGGGAGTCCCCCCGGACGGAGTCTGGGGGAGGGTCAGATGCCCCGCTGGCTCGCGTAGAAGACCAGCCGGTACTTGCCGATCTGCACCTCGTCGCCGTTCGACAGAGCGACCTGGTCGATCCGCTCACGGTTGACGTACGTGCCGTTCAGGCTGCCGACGTCGGCGACCGTGAACGAGCCGTCCGCGACACGACGGAACTCCACATGGCGGCGCGACACGGTCACGTCGTCCAGGAAGATGTCGCTCTGCGGATGACGCCCGGCCGTGGTCAGCTCGCCGTCCAGCAGGAAGCGGCTGCCCGAGTTCGGGCCACGGCGCACCACCAGCAGCGCCGAGCCGAGCGGCAGCGCGTCGACGGCCGCCTGCGCCTCCGGGGAGAGCATCGGCGACAGCGTCTGGCCCGTCACCTCGGCGTCATAGGCCTCAAGGCCCGAAATGGAGATCGTGGACGTCGTCTCGGACGGACGCTCCGCCCCGCCCCGCAGCGGCGCACCGCAGTTGGAACAGAAGCGGCTGTTCTCCGCGTTGCGGTTACCGCACCTCGTACACACCAGGGCCGACATGGACGGATCCTCCTGCCGCGGCTGCCCCCCAGGGGCATGGGACGCGTACGGATCGGAGGCGAACCCTCCACCCGTACTTGAGGTTGACGGTTCCCCGAAACCTATGCGGCCGGACTGGGCAGGGTCAACAGACGGCGCGCCCTGACCACCGGAAATGTCACCGACCTGGTCCCGGAACAGCGGGCGGTCGCCGCCCTGGCCCTCCGCGTCTCCATGGCGTGGTGCACGGTGCCGGGCAGTCGCATTGTCGCCGCTGCCCTCTCGCGCGCTCTTGCCGAACAACTTCGCAAACAACTTCACGGGCGATTCCCCTTGACCGAAACAGACCCGCCCGTGGGGCAGGACGAACCCTGATTGAACACACCGGTCGACCCGGACATCCTCACAACGTCCGTAACCACCAGACAGTTTCCACCACGCACCACCCATTCGGTGCGCCGACCCCCCGCAACCTCATGCCCTGGCCGGGCGCCCCCCATGCGGCGCCGGCTCACTGCGAGGACGACCGAGCGTAGTCAGGCCGCTTCGCCGGTCGCAAGGCGTCCACAACGATCTTCGTCGAGCGGTCCACCGTGACGGTGGCCTGCTCCTTCTCCAGTGTCTGCACCACGCCTCCGGGGATGTTGAGCGCCGGTTCCAGGTCCTGCGGCTTGCCGATGACCTTGAAACGATAGGGCTGGGTGATCTTGTTCCCGTCGACCTTCACTCCGCTGCCGGAGTCCGTCAGATAGGTGCTGGCGACCACGCGTACGCCGTTCACCTGGATCGCCTCCGCGCCGGCCGCGCGCAGTTCCTGGATCGCGTCGAGCAGCATGTCCGCCTTGACCGTCCCCTTCGTGTCGTTGATCGTCAGGTTGATGCCGGGTCCCTGCGCCGCCACGGTGCCCGCCAGAATGCCGAGTTGCTTCTCCTTCTCGACCGTCTGCTTGCGAGCCTCCTCGGCCTGGTTCGAGCTGTTCTCCAGCTCGGTGCGCTGATCTTCGAGACCCTGCTTCTCGTCTTCAAGACGCTGCGTACGGTTGTCGAGTTCATCGAGGATGCGTACGAGATCTTCTTGACGCGCGCCGCGGAGGGCGCTGCCGCTGTCGCTGTTGGACGCGACCTGCACGGCCAGACCGAAACCGAGGCCGAACAGCAGCACGGCGACGATGAGTTGCGCGCGCGTGACACGCGGCGGCCACACGCCCTTGACCAGTCGCTGACGGCCGGTCAGTGACGGTCCGGTGTCCGCACCGTCCTTCTCCCCCGCGGAACTCTCGCGAGCCGCGGCGGGCACCTCATCGGGCAGTTCCTTGCGCAGCCGGTTCTCCGGGGTCCCGGAGGGCTGAGGGCTCTCGGAGGGCTGAGGTGTCTCGTCCTCGTTGCTCATCGGCCTCACGCCCGGAACACGTGACGGCGGATCGCCGCGGCGTTGGAGAAGATGCGGATGCCGAGCACGACCACGACACCCGTCGAGAGTTGGGCGCCCACGCCCAACTTGTCGCCCAGGAAGACGATCAGCGCGGCCACGACCACGTTCGACAGGAACGACACCACGAAGACCTTGTCGTCGAAGATGCCGTCGAGCATCGCGCGCAGCCCTCCGAACACGGCGTCGAGCGCCGCCACGACGGCGATCGGGAGATAAGGCTCGACGACCGCTGGAACCTCGGGCCGGACCAACAATCCAGCCACGACTCCCACGACGAGGCCCAGTACGGCGATCACGATGTGCCCTTCTCTGTGCTCGGCTGTGCTGTACGTACGATCACACTCGGTGCGGCGGACAACCGGACGTCGTCCTCGGCGGAAATGCTGGTCCGGATGCCGTAGTTCTCTTGCAAGGCATGCAGATAGAGCCCGTCGGCACTGTTCTGGAACCTGGTGCTGAGCCGCTGGCCGTCCCCCACCGCGAGCACCGTGTACGGCGGCACCAGCGGCTTGTTGTCGACCAGTATCGCGTCACCCGCGGCCCGGATCGCCGACAGGGCTGTCAGCCGCTGTCCGTTGATCGCGATGGCCTCGGCGCCCGACTCCCAGAGCCCGTTGACGACGCGCTGCATGTCACGGTCGCGAACTCGTCCGGTGTCGGAGAACCCGGAGGTCTCCCGCGGATTGCTGCCGTCACCGCCCGTGCTGGCTTCCTTGGAGTCGTTCACAACGAGCTTCACGCCGGGGCCGTGCACAGCGGTGGCACCCGACAGAATGCTCACCAGGTCGGCCTGCTCGCCGCCCCCGTCCTTCTTGAGCGCCGCACGCTGCCGCGCGCTCACATCGGCACGCAGGGTGTCCACATTGCTTTCGAGCTTGTCGGCGGCCGTGGTCTCGTGCTCGATGCGGTCGATGAGCTCCTGGCGCTCCTTCGCGACTACAGGCGCCGCTATCCGCGCGTTCGCCGCTCCCACGGTCACCACGAGGGCCGCGAGTACGAGACCGGCCGCGAGACCGAGCTTCGCCCGCACCGTCTTCGGCATGCCACCGGCGCCCTCGGCCTTCTTACGGGCGGCCGCCTCGGCGTATCCGTCGTCGAGGCTGTGGTCCATGACGTTGGTGAGCAGCGACATGGAGGCGTCCGGGCGCGAGGGGCGCGGAGGACTGCTCCGAACGGGGGGCTGCTGCGGCATGCCGCACATCGTCGCACGTCGCGGGCACTACCTCCGAATGGCCCCACCGGCGTGCCGGACAGGCCCCTTTGGGGGCACTTGTCCGGCACGCACGCGTGCGTGGTGTTTCAGCGACCGGCGCTGTCCACGACGGCCGCCCACTCATCGAGCAAGGCCTCCGCGGACGCGTCGTCCGGGCCTTCGGCCCACAGATGCGTGACCGCTTCGGCGGGGTCCGGCAGCACCATCACCCAGCGCCCGTCGGTCTCCACGACCCGTACGCCATCGGTCGTGTCCACGAACCGGTCTCCGGCCTCTTCCACGACCCGGCGCATCACAAGTCCCTTGACGGCCCAGGGAGTCGCGAGATCGCGCTTGAGGACGTGCGCCCGCGGAATCCGCGCGTCGATCTGGCTGAGGGTGAGCTGCGTCCGTGCCACCAGCCCGATAAGTCGTACGAAGGCGGCCGCACCGTCGAACACGCCGCTGAACTCGGGAATGATGAACCCACCACGGCCATCACCACCGAAGATCGTCGACTCGTCGCGCCCTACCCGCGTCAGATCGTCCGGAGACGTGGTCGTCCATTCCACCTGCGTCCCGTGGTACGCCGCCACCTGCTCGGCGATCCGCGTGGTGGTCACCGGCAGCGCCACCCGCCCACTGCGCCGCTCCGCGGCCACCAGGTCGAGCATCACGAGCAGGGCCCGGTCGTCCTCGACGATCCGCCCCTTCTCGTCGACGAGCGAGAGCCGCTCACCCACCGGGTCGAAGCGCACGCCGAACGCTGCCCGCGCGGACGCGACGATCTCACCGAGCCGCACCAGACCGGCCCGCCGCGTGTCCGCCGTCTCCGTCGGCCTGGACTCGTCGAGACCGGGATTGATGGTCAGCGAGTCGACCCCGAGCTTGCCCAACAGGCTGGGCAGCACGAGCCCGGCGCTGCCGTTCGAGGCATCCACGACCACCTTCAGCCCGGATTCGGCGATCCCGGTGGTGTCGACATTCCTCAGCAGCGAACCCGTGTACGAGTCGAAGACGCTGGCCGGGAAGTGCAGATCCCCGATCTCTCCGGGGAACGCGCGCCGGTACTCCTGCCGCGCGAACACCCGGTCGAGCTTCCGCTGCCCTCCCTGCGACAGATCGGCGCCCTGCTCGTCGAAGAACATGATGTCGACGGAGTCCGGCACACCGGGCGTCGTCCTGATCATGATCCCGCCCGCACTGCCCCTGGCTGTCTGCTGCCGGGCCACCGGCAGCGGTACGTTCTCCAGGTCGCGTACCTCGATGGCACTGGCCTGCAGCGCCGAGATGACCGCCCGCTTCAGCGCACGAGCGCCTCGGGAGTGGTCGCGGGCCGTGGTGACGGTGGAGCCCTTCTTGAGCGTCGTCGCGTACGCCCCCGCGAGGCGCACGGCGAGTTCCGGGGTGATCTCCACGTTCAGGATGCCGGACACGCCACGGGCGCCGAAGAGATGCGCCTGGCCCCGCGACTCCCAGATCACCGAGGTGTTGACGAAGGCGCCGGCCTCGATGGTCTTGAACGGGTAGACGCGTACGTTGCCCTGGATGATCGATTCTTCGCCGACGAGGCATTCGTCGCCGATGACGGCGCCGTCCTCGATACGGGCCGCTCGCATGATGTCGGTGTTCTTCCCGACGACGCAGCCACGCAGATTGCTGTGCTGGCCGATGTACACGTTGTCGTGTACGACGGCCCTGTGCAGGAATGCGCCACTCTTGACGACGACATTGGAGCCGACGACGGTGTGCTCGCGGATTTCGGCGCCCGCCTCGACCTTGGCGTAGTCCCCGATATAGAGAGGCCCACGCAGTACGGCGTCGGGGTGCACTTCGGCGCCCTCGGCGACCCATACGCCCGGGGAAATCTCGAAGCCGTCGATCTCGACGTCGACCTTGCCCTCCAGGACGTCGGCCTGCGCCTTCACATAGCTCTCATGGGTGCCGACGTCCTCCCAGTAGCCCTCGGCGACATAGCCGTAGATCGGCTTGCCCTCCTTCATCAGCTGAGGGAAGACATCGCCGGACCAGTCGACGGAGACATCGGCTTCGACGTAGTCGAAGACTTCGGGTTCCATGACGTAGATACCCGTGTTCACCGTGTCCGAGAAGACCTGGCCCCAGGTCGGCTTCTCCAGGAAGCGCTCGACCTTGCCCTCTTCGTCCACGATGGTGATACCGAATTCGAGAGGGTTCGGTACGCGCGTCAGGCAGACGGTAACCAGCGCGCCTTTTTCCTTGTGGAAATTGATGAGGTCGGTGAGATCGAAGTCGGTCAGGGCATCACCGGAGATCACAAGGAAGGTGTCGTCCTTCAACGCCTCCTCGGCGTTCTTGACACTCCCAGCAGTACCGAGTGGCTTCTCCTCATTGGCATAGGTGAGCTCCATCCCGAGCTCCTCGCCATCACCGAAGTAGTTCTTGACCAGCGATGCCAAGAACTGGACAGTAACGACGGTCTCGTTGAGCCCATGCCTTTTGAGCAGCCTGAGCACGTGCTCCATGATCGGGCGGTTGACCACCGGCAGGAGCGGCTTGGGCATGCTTGAGGTCATGGGACGAAGGCGTGTGCCTTCGCCTCCGGCCATCACGACGGCCTTCATGTCGGAAGCGTCCTCCTTGAAGAGACGGTCTAGCCGACTTCACCCGTCCAGATTGTCCCGCACTTTTCGTCCGCGGGCCATCGAGCCACTACAGCCGCGCAATCGGCGAGCTCAATCGGCCATGGCGTCCGCCCTGAGAAGACGGCGGACCTGAACCACGTAGAGGATTCCTGCCCACCAGTAGAGCGTTGTACCCCATCCGGCGAACGCCCATCCGAAAATAGCAGCGGGTGTCGCGATCCATCCGCTTGCGTCACTGAGCAGCAGCAACGGGAAGGCATACATCAGGTTGAAGGTGGCCGCCTTCCCCAGGAAGTTCACCTGGAGGGGCGGATAGCCGTTACGCCGGAGGACAGCCACGACCACCAGCAGAACCAGCTCACGCGCCAGAAGTGCAGCCGTCAACCACAGCGGAAGAATCTCGCGCCAGGTGAGGCCCACGAGAGTGGACAGAATGTAGAGCCGGTCGGCTGCGGGATCGAGAAGCCGGCCGAGGCTGCTGATCTGGTTCCAGCGCCGCGCGAGCTTCCCGTCCAGATAGTCGCTGATACCACTCAGCATCAGTACGAGCAGCGCCCAACCGTCGCTCTTGGGACCGCCGAACTCCGGCCTGAGGATCAGCCACAGGAAGATGGGCACGCCAACAAGGCGCGCCATGCTGAGGATGTTCGGGATGGTGAGGACCCGGTCCGTCTGGACGCGGGTCTCCTGGACCTCCACCCGGGGGCCTCCTGTGGGAAATGAGCCAACGATGCCCCCTGACCCTACCCGCAGCCTTCACGCTGCGATGCGGAGGGGGGAGACACCGTCGGGAGGACTCTCTCTGGAAAACAAAAAAGCTCCGGCTCTTGGGTGATATGCCCAAGAGCCGGAGCTCTAAAAGGAGTTCGGCGGCGTCCTACTCTCCCACAGGGTCCCCCCTGCAGTACCATCGGCGCTGTGAGGCTTAGCTTCCGGGTTCGGAATGTAACCGGGCGTTTCCCTCACGCTATGACCACCGAAACACTATGAAACTGTCAACCGGAGCCGTGGCATAGCTACGACGGTTGTTCGTGGTTTCAGAACCAACACAGTGGACGCGAGCAACTGAGGACAAGCCCTCGGCCTATTAGTACCAGTCACCTCCACCCGTTACCGGGCTTCCAGATCTGGCCTATCAACCCAGTCGTCTACTGGGAGCCTTACCCTCTCAAGGAGGTGGGAATACTCATCTCGAAGCAGGCTTCCCGCTTAGATGCTTTCAGCGGTTATCCCTCCCGAACGTAGCCAACCAGCCATGCCCTTGGCAGGACAACTGGCACACCAGAGGTTCGTCCGTCCCGGTCCTCTCGTACTAGGGACAGCCCTTCTCAATATTCCTACGCGCACAGCGGATAGGGACCGAACTGTCTCACGACGTTCTAAACCCAGCTCGCGTACCGCTTTAATGGGCGAACAGCCCAACCCTTGGGACCGACTCCAGCCCCAGGATGCGACGAGCCGACATCGAGGTGCCAAACCATCCCGTCGATATGGACTCTTGGGGAAGATCAGCCTGTTATCCCCGGGGTACCTTTTATCCGTTGAGCGACGGCGCTTCCACAAGCCACCGCCGGATCACTAGTCCCGACTTTCGTCCCTGCTCGACCCGTCGGTCTCACAGTCAAGCTCCCTTGTGCACTTACACTCAACACCTGATTACCAACCAGGCTGAGGGAACCTTTGGGCGCCTCCGTTACTCTTTAGGAGGCAACCGCCCCAGTTAAACTACCCATCAGACACTGTCCCTGATCCGGATCACGGACCCAGGTTAGACATCCAGCACGACCAGACTGGTATTTCAACGACGACTCCACAAACACTGGCGTGCCTGCTTCAAAGTCTCCCAGCTATCCTACACAAGCCGAACCGAACACCAATATCAAACTGTAGTAAAGGTCCCGGGGTCTTTCCGTCCTGCTGCGCGAAACGAGCATCTTTACTCGTAGTGCAATTTCACCGGGCCTATGGTTGAGACAGTCGAGAAGTCGTTACGCCATTCGTGCAGGTCGGAACTTACCCGACAAGGAATTTCGCTACCTTAGGATGGTTATAGTTACCACCGCCGTTTACTGGCGCTTAAGTTCTCAGCTTCGCCACCCCGAAGAGTGACTAACCGGTCCCCTTAACGTTCCAGCACCGGGCAGGCGTCAGTCCGTATACATCGCCTTACGGCTTCGCACGGACCTGTGTTTTTAGTAAACAGTCGCTTCTCGCTGGTCTCTGCGGCCACCCCCAGCTCATGAAGTAAATTCAATCACCGGTGATGGCCCCCCTTCTCCCGAAGTTACGGGGGCATTTTGCCGAGTTCCTTAACCATAGTTCACCCGAACGCCTCGGTATTCTCTACCTGACCACCTGAGTCGGTTTAGGGTACGGGCCGCCATGAAACTCGCTAGAGGCTTTTCTCGACAGCATAGGATCATCCACTTCACCACAATCGGCTCGGCATCAGGTCTCAGCCTTAATGTGCGACGGATTTGCCTATCGCACGGCCTACACCCTTACCCCGGGACAACCACCGCCCGGGATGGACTACCTTCCTGCGTCACCCCATCACTCACCTACTGCAGGTCTGGTCCGTCGGCTCCACCACTCCCCTTTGCCCGAAGGCTCCGGGGCGGCTTCACGGACTTAGCATCGCCTGGTTCAATGTTTGACGCTTCACAGCGGGTACCGGAATATCAACCGGTTATCCATCGACTACGCCTGTCGGCCTCGCCTTAGGTCCCGACTTACCCTGGGCAGATCAGCTTGACCCAGGAACCCTTAGTCAATCGGCGCACACGTTTCTCACGTGTGTATCGCTACTCATGCCTGCATTCTCACTCGTGAACCGTCCACCACTGCCTTCCGGCGCGGCTTCACCCGGCACACGACGCTCCCCTACCCATCACAGCGGGCGTTGGCCCTATTGCTGCAATGACACGACTTCGGCGGTACGCTTGAGCCCCGCTACATTGTCGGCGCGGAATCACTAGACCAGTGAGCTATTACGCACTCTTTCAAGGGTGGCTGCTTCTAAGCCAACCTCCTGGTTGTCTCTGCGACTCCACATCCTTTCCCACTTAGCGTACGCTTAGGGGCCTTAGTCGATGCTCTGGGCTGTTTCCCTCTCGACCATGGAGCTTATCCCCCACAGTCTCACTGCCGCGCTCTCACTTACCGGCATTCGGAGTTTGGCTAAGGTCAGTAACCCGGTAGGGCCCATCGCCTATCCAGTGCTCTACCTCCGGCAAGAAACACACGACGCTGCACCTAAATGCATTTCGGGGAGAACCAGCTATCACGGAGTTTGATTGGCCTTTCACCCCTAACCACAGGTCATCCCCCAGGTTTTCAACCCTGGTGGGTTCGGTCCTCCACGACCTCTTACAGCCGCTTCAACCTGCCCATGGCTAGATCACTCCGCTTCGGGTCTTGAGCGCGCTACTGAATCGCCCTATTCGGACTCGCTTTCGCTACGGCTTCCCCACACGGGTTAACCTCGCAACACACCGCAAACTCGCAGGCTCATTCTTCAAAAGGCACGCAGTCACGAGAGTGCATGCAAGCATGCACTCCGACGCTCCCACGGCTTGTAGGCACACGGTTTCAGGTACTATTTCACTCCGCTCCCGCGGTACTTTTCACCATTCCCTCACGGTACTATCCGCTATCGGTCACCAGGGAATATTTAGGCTTAGCGGGTGGTCCCGCCAGATTCACACGGGATTTCTCGGGCCCCGTGCTACTTGGGTGTCTCTCAAACGAGCCGTTGATGTTTCGACTACGGGGGTCTTACCCTCTACGCCGGACCTTTCGCATGTCCTTCGCCTACATCAACGGTTTCTGACTCGCCTCACAGCCGGCAGACTGTGAAAGAGAGATCCCACAACCCCACATGCGCAACCCCTGCCGGGTCTCACACGCATATGGTTTGGCCTCATCCAGTTTCGCTCGCCACTACTCCCGGAATCACGGTTGTTTTCTCTTCCTGCGGGTACTGAGATGTTTCACTTCCCCGCGTTCCCTCCACATACCCTATGTGTTCAGGTATGGGTGACAGCCCATGACGACTGCCGGGTTTCCCCATTCGGAAACCCCCGGATCAAAGCCTGGTTGACGGCTCCCCGGGGACTATCGTGGCCTCCCACGTCCTTCATCGGTTCCTGGTGCCAAGGCATCCACCGTGCGCCCTTAAAAACTTGGCCACAGATGCTCGCGTCCACTGTGCAGTTCTCAAACAACGACCAACCACCCATCACCCCCGGTTACCACCGGAGTTCACTGGGGCCGGCACTGAAGGCAGCCGTAATCGGCCGTACCTTCAGACACCCAACAGCGTGCCCGACACCCTCGCCACTCATGATCAGCTTTCCACGCCCCGAAGGACAGTACTCACAGCCCGAGATGACTGACGGTGCCGAATAATCAACGTTCCACCCATGAGCAACCACCGTCGGACGTGTGCCGACGTAATGGCCCTGGACCACCAAGCAAAGCTCGGCGGCCTAGATGCTCCTTAGAAAGGAGGTGATCCAGCCGCACCTTCCGGTACGGCTACCTTGTTACGACTTCGTCCCAATCGCCAGTCCCACCTTCGACAGCTCCCTCCCACAAGGGGTTGGGCCACCGGCTTCGGGTGTTACCGACTTTCGTGACGTGACGGGCGGTGTGTACAAGGCCCGGGAACGTATTCACCGCAGCAATGCTGATCTGCGATTACTAGCAACTCCGACTTCATGGGGTCGAGTTGCAGACCCCAATCCGAACTGAGACAGGCTTTTTGAGATTCGCTCCGCCTCGCGGCTTCGCAGCTCTTTGTACCTGCCATTGTAGCACGTGTGCAGCCCAAGACATAAGGGGCATGATGACTTGACGTCGTCCCCACCTTCCTCCGAGTTGACCCCGGCAGTCTCCTGTGAGTCCCCATCACCCCGAAGGGCATGCTGGCAACACAGAACAAGGGTTGCGCTCGTTGCGGGACTTAACCCAACATCTCACGACACGAGCTGACGACAGCCATGCACCACCTGTACACCGACCACAAGGGGGCGACCATCTCTGGCCGTTTCCGGTGTATGTCAAGCCTTGGTAAGGTTCTTCGCGTTGCGTCGAATTAAGCCACATGCTCCGCTGCTTGTGCGGGCCCCCGTCAATTCCTTTGAGTTTTAGCCTTGCGGCCGTACTCCCCAGGCGGGGAACTTAATGCGTTAGCTGCGGCACCGACGACGTGGAATGTCGCCAACACCTAGTTCCCACCGTTTACGGCGTGGACTACCAGGGTATCTAATCCTGTTCGCTCCCCACGCTTTCGCTCCTCAGCGTCAGTAATGGCCCAGAGATCCGCCTTCGCCACCGGTGTTCCTCCTGATATCTGCGCATTTCACCGCTACACCAGGAATTCCGATCTCCCCTACCACACTCTAGCTAGCCCGTATCGAATGCAGACCCGGGGTTAAGCCCCGGGCTTTCACACCCGACGTGACAAGCCGCCTACGAGCTCTTTACGCCCAATAATTCCGGACAACGCTTGCGCCCTACGTATTACCGCGGCTGCTGGCACGTAGTTAGCCGGCGCTTCTTCTGCAGGTACCGTCACTTTCGCTTCTTCCCTGCTGAAAGAGGTTTACAACCCGAAGGCCGTCATCCCTCACGCGGCGTCGCTGCATCAGGCTTTCGCCCATTGTGCAATATTCCCCACTGCTGCCTCCCGTAGGAGTCTGGGCCGTGTCTCAGTCCCAGTGTGGCCGGTCGCCCTCTCAGGCCGGCTACCCGTCGTCGCCTTGGTGAGCCACTACCTCACCAACAAGCTGATAGGCCGCGGGCTCATCCTTCACCGCCGGAGCTTTTAACCCCCACCCATGCGGGCAGAAGTATTATCCGGTATTAGACCCCGTTTCCAGGGCTTGTCCCAGAGTGAAGGGCAGATTGCCCACGTGTTACTCACCCGTTCGCCACTAATCCACCCCGAAGGGCTTCATCGTTCGACTTGCATGTGTTAAGCACGCCGCCAGCGTTCGTCCTGAGCCAGGATCAAACTCTCCGTGAATGTTTACCCGTAATCGGGTGGACACCACGAGAGCGGAACCAAGGGGAGGAATAATCCCCTCGGTTCACAGCGTCCTCGCTGTGCGCCTACCGAACATTGTCCGGCAGGACTTTTTCAAAGGAACCTCGTCCCAGCCGATCGGCCGGAGACGGGGTATCAACATATCTGGCGTTGATTTTTGGCACGCTGTTGAGTTCTCAAGGAACGGACGCTTCCTTTGTACTCACCCTCTCGGGCTTTCCTCCGGGCGCTTCCCTTCGGTCTTGCTTTGTTTTTATTTCGTTCTTGCGTTTCCGACTCTATCAGATCGTTTCCGGTCCGATTTCCCTCGGTGCTTTCCAGGTTTCCGCTTCCGCGTTTCCCTTTCCGGCGGTTCCAAACTCTACCAGTGTTTTTCCGTCTCTCTGACCACGGTCCTGCAGACATGCAGAACCAGACCCCGAGATAGGATCTGACAAGTTGGGTGCTGCCAGGCAAGGACGCTTGGTCGCGTCACTCGGCCTCAAGCAGGAGTACGACTGTACATGCGGGCCTGGAGCGGGCGCAAATCGTTTGCGCTGTGCTCTACGGCCGCCAACCGGTACCTCTCATGCGGAACCGGCACTTCATATGACATACCCTGCTGAACAGTGCGCCGTCCGGGACAGGCAGTGACGGCCCATATAAATCTCCACCCCTGGGAGGCTTCCCATGACCACCGTGACGTCCCCTATTGCAGGACGCGCCATCGGACTCGCCGCGGTACCGGATCCCGTGTTCTCCGGGGCGATGGTCGGCCCCGGCATGGCGATCGACCCTGTGCGTGAGCCCTCGGAGGCTGTCGCCCCCGTGGACGGAGTCATTGTCTCGCTTCACCCGCATGCCTTCGTCGTCGTCGACAGCGAGGGCCACGGTGTCCTCACGCACCTGGGCATCGACACCGTGCAGCTCAACGGCGAGGGCTTCGAGCTGCTCGTGAACAAGGGGGACACCGTGGCGCGCGGCCAGGGCGTCGTGCGCTGGAACCCGGCCGCCGTCGAGGTGGCCGGCAAGTCCCCGGTGTGCCCGATCGTGGCACTCGAGGCCACGGGCGACTCTCTCTCCGATGTCCGCGAAGACGGCGATGTGAAGGCCGGCGACGTCCTTTTCGGCTGGCAGTGACATCGATGCCGTCGTAGACGGCGAGTTCGACAACCACCGCGGCGGCGGGACGCGCCGCACTATCGGAGACGGGTGAGATGGAGACAACGCTGCGAGGCGTCGGCGTGAGCCACGGTGTGGCGATCGGCGAGGTTCGGCACATGGGAACGGCGGTTCTTGAGCCGCCTGCCAAGCAGATCCCTGCGGAGGACGCGGAGCGCGAACAGGGGCGCGCCCGCAAGGCCGTGGAGGCTGTGGCAGCCGACCTGATTGCGCGCGGCAATCTGGCGGGGGGCGAAGCCCAGGCAGTACTCGAGGCTCAGGCCATGATGGCTCAGGACCCCGAGCTGATGGCTGATGTGGATCGACGTATCGCGGTCGGCAGCACGGCCGAGCGGGCGGTCTATGACGCGTTCGCCTCGTATCGCGCGCTGCTGGCCGGCGCCGGTGAGTACCTCGCCGGTCGCGTGGCCGACCTCGACGACGTGCGGAACCGTATCGTCGCCAGGTTGCTCGGGGTGCCCATGCCGGGTGTCCCGGACAGCGACGAGCCGTACGTCCTTATTGCTCGTGACCTCGCGCCCGCGGACACCGCGCTGCTCGACCCCACTCTTGTGCTCGGCTTTGTCACCGAGGAGGGCGGGCCGACCAGTCACAGCGCGATCCTGGCCCGTGCTCTCGGCGTTCCCGCCGTGGTCGCGCTTCCTGGTGCCGGTGAGCTCGCCGAAGGCACCATGATCGCCGTGGACGGCAGCACCGGTGAGATCTTCGTGGAGCCGAGCGCTGAGAAGAAGGCGCAGCTGGAGGCCGCGGCGGCGGCGCGCAAGGCGGCGCTGTCCGCGTCGACGGGTCCGGGTGCCACCTCTGACGGTCACAAGGTGCCGCTGCTGGCGAACGTCGGCGGTCCCGCGGACGTGCCGGCTGCTGTCGAGGCCGGTGCCGAGGGTGTCGGTCTGTTCCGTACCGAGTTCCTCTTCCTGGACGACAGCAAGAAGGCGCCGTCCGAGGAGAAGCAGGTCGAGGCGTACCGGCAAGTACTTGAGGCCTTCCCCGAGGGCCGTGTCGTGGTGCGCGTGCTCGACGCGGGCGCGGACAAGCCGCTCGACTTCCTGACTCCGGCCGACGAGCCCAACCCGGCGCTGGGTGTGCGGGGTCTGCGGTCGCTGCTCGACCACCCCGACGTGCTGCGTACGCAGCTGACGGCGCTCGCGAAGGCTTCGGAGGGCCTGCCGGTCTACCTCGAAGTGATGGCTCCGATGGTCGCGGACCGCACCGACGCCAAGGCGTTCGCGGACGCGTGCCGTGCGGCCGGGCTGCAGGCGAAGTTCGGCGCGATGGTGGAGATTCCCTCGGCCGCGCTGCGGGCGCGGTCGATCCTGCAGGAGGTCGAGTTCCTGTCATTGGGGACCAACGACCTCGCGCAGTACACCTTCGCCGCCGACCGGCAGGTGGGTGCGGTGTCCCGTCTGCAGGACCCGTGGCAGCCCGCCCTGCTCGACCTGGTCGCGCTGTCCGCCGAGGCGGCGAAGGCCGAGGGCAAGAGCTGTGGTGTCTGCGGTGAGGCCGCATCGGACCCGCTGCTCGCGTGTGTGCTGACCGGTCTGGGTGTCACCTCCCTGTCGATGGGTGCCGCGTCGATTCCTTATGTCCGGGCGACGCTCGCCAAGTACACGCTGGCCCAGTGCGAGCGTGCCGCCGCGGCCGCGCGTGCCGCGGACACGGCCGAAGAGGCGCGTACGGCGGCACAGGCGGTGCTGTCCGGCGAGTGACCGGGCAAGGTCGTTGAATCGACCGTGTCCAGGGGTGCGCCACCTGCGGGTGGCGCACCCCTTTCGCGTTCAGTGCGTGTGGCCCGTCCTTTCTCCTTCTTCTCCGAGGTCGGGCGGCACGCAGTAGTCGACACCCGATTCCGGGGAGACGAGGTCTCCGGAGTCGGCGTCCGTGCAGTAGGCGTCGAAGACCTCCGCGGCGGTCAGGGGTTCCAGGTCGTCCTCGCGCAGGCGCCATCCGTAGACACGGTCGGTGGCGTCGGGCGCGGTGGTGCGCATGACCAGTCCCCCGGCGCTCCCTGTCGCGATGCCCAGGGCCAGCACGGTGGTGAATTCCAGAGCCTCTGACGCGTCGAGGCACTTGGTGCCCGCCGGGTCGTCATCGGCGTGGAGTACGGCGACGAGCGTCTCGGGCGCTGCTGAGACGCTGCATACGAGGTGCAGGTGGCCGTGCCCCGCGGTGTCGATGATGCGGGAGAGCAGGTGGGAGGCGCGGGCGAAGGACGCTCGGCCGATGTCCTCGCCGCAGGATGCGCAGTTGCCGATGCGGGCCAGGAGTGTGGTCGCGTACTCCCATGTGGCCTTGCGGACGGCCTCGTCGACCAGGGCCGGGACGAGTTCGTCGAGGGGCTGTCCGTCGTACAGAACCGTGGAGCCCGTGGCCGCCAGTTCAGCGGTGAAGCGTGAGCGGCTGGCGGGGGCGTCGGGTTCCAGGCCGCTTTCGGCGCAGAATTCGGCGTACTCCTCGGGGTCGAAGAGTGCCACGGTGGTGTGGCTGCCCTGGGCTGCGAGGGTCCTGAGCAGGGATTCCACTTGCTGGAGGTAGGTCGTGTGGTCGTCGAAGGCGAAGGTGCGGTAGCGCCGCATCGCCGAGAAGTCCTGTTCGTCGGTCAACAGGCCGATGGTGCCGGCGATTTCGCGGCGCAGGACGCGTCGCATCGTCTGGTGCTGGATGTGCGCCATGTTTCCCCCTGTGCGCAGTCGATCAATGCTCACTCAGAGTAACTGGCGGCACTGACAATGCCGGGCGGACGAGGCGATCACGCACGACGCGATGCTGAAACAAGCAGGTCACGGCTATGGTCGCACTGAATGCGGTGCTGCCGAGGGGGCCGGTGGCGATGACCGCGGTGACGGCCAGTGGCCCGATGCTGCGTTGCGCGGAGTTGCCAGGGGACGGTGGCGGGGAGAATCTCGGTGCCGGTGAAGACGGCGGCCGCGGCGGTGAGGAACGGAATCGCGGTGGCGGCCCCGCCCAGACACGAGACGCGGGTGGCATACAGCTCGGTGAGGACGTTGGCGGCGCGGTCACCAAGGTTGCCGATGGCAGAACAGGCCAGGTGTAAGGCGTAGTTGTCGGGGGTCAGCGGTGCGGAGGAGGCCAGGGCCCGCAGGAGCTGGAGGGCTGTCAGGAACTGGGTGAGCGGCAGCCGGTCGGCGATCCGGAGCCTGGTGTGTGCCTCTCGATCACGGAGTTCGAACCCGCCGACGCGGTGCGCCTGGCCTCGGACTTCGCTGCGCTGCTCGGCGAGTCCGAGGCCACCTACCGGGGGGATTGATCAGGCGCGCTTGCGGGCCAGGTCTTCGTAGAAGTGCAGCAGTTCGACGTTGTCCACGGAGCCGATGTTGACCGCCTTCTCCAAGGTGGCGCCCTGAAGGAGGCGTTTGACCGGGACCTCGATGCGCTTGCCCGTGAGGGTGTGGGGTACTCCGGGGACCTCGATGACCTCGTCGGGAACGTGGCGCGGGGAGAGCTGTTCGCGGATGGTCTGCTTGATGCGGTTCAGGAGGGCATCGTCGAGTGTGGCTCCGGGGGCGAGATGCACGAAGAGAGGCATCCAGTAGCCGCCGTCGGGCTGTTCGATGCCGATGACGAGCGACTCCTTGATCTCCGGGAGGCGTTCGACGGCTTCGTAGATGTCGGCCGACCCCATGCGCACGCCCTGGCGGTTGAGCGTGGAGTCGGAGCGGCCGTGGATGACGACGGAGCCGCGTGAGGTGACGGTGATCCAGTCGCCGTGGCGCCACACTCCGGGGTAGGTGTCGAAGTAGCTGTCGTGGTAGCGGCTGCCGTCGGGGTCGTTCCAGAAACGGATGGGCATGGACGGCATCGGGTTGGTGACCACGAGTTCACCGACTTCGTCGGTGAGGGGCTTTCCGCTGGGGTCCCAGGACTGGAGATCGGTGCCGAGACCGGGGGCTTGGAGTTCGCCGATGTACACCGGGAGTGTGGGTACGGCTCCTGCGAAGCAGGAGCACACGTCGGTGCCACCGCTGACGGAGGCGATCCACAGATCCTCGCGGACCTCGTCGTGCAGCCAGCGGAAGCCGTCGGGCGGCAGGGGCGAGCCGGTGGTGGCGACGCACTGCACGCGCGCGAGGTCGAAGTCGCGGGAGGGGTGGACGCCCGCCTTGCGGCACGCCATCACGTACGCGGCGGAGGTGCCGAAGAGGGTCGCTCCCGTTCGTTCGGCGATACGCCACTGGGCGCCCGTGTCCGGGTAGCCGGGGCTGCCGTCGTACAGGACGATCGTGGTGCCCGTGAGGAGGCCGGAGACGAGGAAGTTCCACATCATCCAGCCGGTGGACGTGTACCAGAAGAAGCGGTCCTCGGGGCCCAGGTCGCAGTGCAGCCCGAGCTGTTTGAGGTGCTCGACGAGGATGCCGCCCTGGGACTGGACGATGGCCTTGGGGAGGCCGGTCGTGCCGGAGGAGTAGAGCACCCACAAGGGGTGGTCGAAGGGAACCGCCTCGAAAAGGGGCGCCACGTCGGCGGAGGTCAGGGAGGACCATTCCAGGGCGCCCTCGGGTGCCTCGGTGCCGAGCAGCGAGATGTGGACGACGGCGCGCAGGGTGGGCAGTTCGCGGCGCAGTTCGGCGACGGTGTCGCGGCGGTCGTGCTCCTTGCCGCCGTAGCGGTAGCCGTCGACCGTGAAGAGCACGACGGGTTCGACCTGCTGGAAGCGGTCGAGGACGCTGCGGGCGCCGAAGTCGGGGGCACAGGACGTCCAGACGCCCCCCACAGCGGCTGTGGCGAGCAGGGCGACCACGGCCTGCGGAATGTTCGGGAGATAGCCGCTGACGCGGTCTCCCGGGCGTACGCCGAGGGCGCGCAGTTCGGCGGCCAGGGAGCCGACCTGGCGACGCAGCTCGGACCAGCTCACCGGGGTCGCCTCGTGGGTCTCGTCCACATACAGGAGGGCCGGTTCGTCCGCACGGGTCTCGGCCGCCCGCAGGGCGTGTTCGGCGTAGTTGAGGGTCGCCTCGGGGAACCACTCGGCGCCTGGCATGGAGCGGTCGCCGAGCACGCGCGCGTAGGGGGTCGAGAACCGTACGTCGAACCACTCGGTGACGGCTTTCCAGAACGTGTCCAGTTCGTCCACCGACCAGCGGTGCAGCGCCGCGTACCCGCCGTCGGACGGGGCTCCGTGGTGCTCGGCCGCCCAGGCCTGGAACTTCGTGATCTGTGCCTGGGCGATGCGTTCCTCAGTGGGCTGCCAGAGCGGTGAGGGGTTCGCGGTGGACATGGGGCGGCTCCCGGACTGTGCGCGTCGTGTGCGTCTGTCGCGCACGAGCAGGGGTGTGCGCGTCACGCGGCTGACACGGACGATGCCATGTGATCGACTTCTGCACCAGGGTGCGCCACACATAGTCGACGACGTGAAGATGTGGCGTCGCCACGGGTGAACGGGAGTTGAACGACTCACCCATATGGCGTCGGCAATGGCAGGGTGAGCAGCATGGACGGTCGTGACCTGGTGCGTTCGGTGAAGGCAGTCGGCTCGGGGGGTGCCACTCAAGGGTTGCGCACCGTGCGGGCCGCGTGGCGCAGGAGGCGTGCCGACGCCACCGGGTTGCCGCAGCGGGGCGCCGAGCGCGCCCGGGTGCCCGGGCCGGTGCGAGATGTGGAGCCGGAGCCCGGCGGCGGAGTCGTCCGGTTCGCGCGGTCCGAGCTGCGGATCACGGTCGCGGTGAGCGGGGCGGTCTTCTGGGGCTGGGACGGGGTCGGCCCGGAGCCGTCGTACGCGCTCGCGGGCCGCTGCCCGGAGCCGGACCCGCGGGTCGTCCTGGAGCCCGACAAGGACGGTGGCTGGCGGGTCGTGGCCGAACGCGTGACGGTCGTGGTCTCGCGGCACGGCGCGGTCGAGGTGCGTACGCCCGGTGGTGTGATCCTGCGCCGTGATCTGCCGCCCCGTTGGTGGGAGCCCGTCGACGGCGGCACGGCCCGCTGGATGCAGCGCTCCGAAGTGGCGGCCGACGCGCGGTTCTTCGGCCTGGGCGGGCGCGCGGCGGGACCCCGGCTGCGCGACGGGATGTACCGGCTGTGGAACACGGATCCCGGCCAGGCCTTCGGGCCGGGTGACGATCCGCTGTACATCACCATGCCCGTGCAGATGGTGGTCGCCGACGCGGCCACGCATCTCGTGTTCCACGACACGTCGTGGGACGGCACGGTGACGTTGCGTGAGGGTGAGGAGGGGGCCGGCTCCGGGCACGACCGGGCCGGGACATGCGAGCTGCGGATGGACGGCGGGCCGTTGCGCTGCTGGGTGATGGTGGGCACCCCCGCGCGCGTGCTGCACGCGTGGGCCTCGCTCACCGGGGCGCCCGCGCTGCCGCCCGCGTGGGCGCTGGGGCACCATCACGCGCGGTGGGGCTTCGGCAGCGAGCAGGAGGTGCGGCGGATCGTCGCGGGCTACCAGGATCGCGGTCTTCCGCTCGACGCGGTCCACCTGGACATCGACCACTACGACGCGCACCAAGTGTTCACGGTCGACCGGGAGCACTTCCCCAAGCTGCCCGTGCTCGCCGAGGAGTTGCGCCGCGACGGCATCCGCCTGGTGTCGATCGTCGACCCGGCGGTCAAGGCCGAGCCGGGCAACGCCGTGTACGACAGCGGCCTCGCCGAAGACGCCTTCGTACGGGATGCCTCGGGGCGGCTCGTGCGGGGTGTCGTATGGCCTGGGGAGTCGGTCTATCCGGATTTCACGCACGCGCGCGTGCGGCGCTGGTGGGGCGGGCTGTACGAGGAGCGGCTCGCGCAGGGCTTCGCCGGGTTCTGGCACGACATGAACGAGCCGACGTCGTTCACGGCGTTCGGGGAGTCGACGCTGCCGCGTTCGGCCCGGCACTCCTTGGAGGGGCACGGCGGAGACCATCGCGAGGCGCACAACGTGTACGCGCTGGGCATGGCGCGGGCCGGGTACGACGGTCTGCGTGAACTTGCCCCCCAGGAGCGGCCGTTCCTCTTCTCGCGCTCCGGGTGGGCCGGAATGCAGCGCTACGGAGGGACCTGGTCCGGGGATGTGGCGACGGGCTGGCCCGGGTTGCGGGCGTCGCTGTCGCTGGTGATGGGGCTCGGGCTGTGCGGGGTGCCGTATTCGGGACCCGATGTGGGCGGCTTCGACGGGAGCCCGTCGCCCGAGCTGTATCTGCGGTGGTTCCAGCTGGGCGCGTACCTGCCGCTGTTCCGTACGCACGCCAGTCTGCGGGCGGGGCGCAGAGAGCCCTGGGAGTTCGGTGACGACGTCCTGGAGCACGCGCGCGTGGCGCTCGTCGAGCGGCGACGTCTGCTCCCGTACTTCATGACGCTGGCACATCTGGCGCGCCGCACCGGTGCGCCGTATGTGCGGCCGGTGTGGTGGGGTGCGCCCGAGGACCGGGCGCTGCGCGACTGCGAGGACGTCTTTTTGCTCGGCGACTGTCTCCTGGTGGCGCCCGTACTGGACCACGGGGCCGACCGGCGGGCCGTGCAGTTGCCGCGGGGGCGTTGGTACGACACGGTCACCGAGGCGGCGTACGAGGGGCCGGCGCAGGTGCTGGTCGATGCCCCCTTGTCGCGGATTCCGGTGCTGGCGCGCGCGGGTGCCGTCATGCCCGTACGGGGAGCCGACGGCGGTCTGGAGCTGGAGGTGTGGGCTCCCGCGCGCGGACGCAGCGGAGGCGGGCTCGTCGTGCCGGACGCGGGCGACGGGTGGGACGAACCGGAGATCGAGCGCTATGTGACGCGCTGGGAGGGGCGGCACGTGGTGGTGTACCGGGAGGGAGAGGGCGGCCTGAGCGAGCCGTCGTATCCCGTGCGTGTACGAGGGCTCGGGGCCGGTTGACGGATCCCTGAGCATCCCGGGTGAGCCTTGCGGCGTACGGGTGGCAAGCGATGACGCACGGATCTTGAGCGCGTCTTCAGGACCACGGGCCCGTCAGACGTACCGCCCCTCGAACCATGCCTGTACCACCAAGGTGTGCAACGGGAAGGCGAGTTCAGCCGGCCTGCGCAGCAGGTGCCAGCCCTCCGTCTCGTCCGTGGAGGCGGACGGCGGCAGTTCGGCGGCCGGGCGCTCCGGGAGGAGTCCGAAGAGCAGCAGATGCCCGGCGGGAGAACTCATCGCGTCGGCGAGCCGCACTTCCCGGCTCGCCGCGTCGATGCCCGTCTCCTCCTTGAGCTCGCGGACGACGGCGTGCCGCCAGTCCTCACGGTGGTCGATGAACCCTCCGGGCAGGGCGATCCCCCCGCGCGCGGGGGCAATGGTCCGGGTGATGACGACCAGAGCGGTTCCCCGGGCGTCGTACACGGGCTGCAGGGCCACCGCGACCGGCAGCGGATTGCGGTAGGCCACGGTGCCGCAGGCGGCGCAGGTGCGGGGCCAGCCGGAGATGCCCTCTCCGTAGGGTGCGCCGCAGCTCGAACAGTGCGAGTCCGGTGCGAAGTGGGCGGGCGGGTGCGGGGTTGCGGACACGCCGCGGACTGTATCCGATCACTTGGGGACGGCCGGATCCACCCCCGTGGGCCCCGGCCGTCCCCACAGGTACTCCGACGCCCGAGCGGCCCCTGTGGTTCACCACGACGCCTGCCCAATTCCCGCTGCCCGTGGCACACTTCTGACGTCCCGTCAGATCCAGTGCCATGGAGGGGTCTTGTCGCGTACACGCACACCTGTGGTCGCCGGGTGGTTCGCCGGGGAAGGCGACGAATTCCGCCTCCTCGGTACGCGCTGCTCGGCGTGCGCCTCCGTCTTCTTCCCCCGCGAGGACGCCTTCTGCCGCAATCCGGGATGCCAGGGCGGCGAACTGGCCGAGGTGCCGCTGTCCCGGCGCGGCCGCGTCTGGTCGTACACGGACAGCCAGTACCGGCCGCCGTCACCCTATGTGACCGATCCGGAACTCTCCTGGGAGCCCTACGCGTTGATCGCTGTGGAGCTGGAATCCGAGCGCATTGTGGTACTCGGCCAGGCAGTTCCCGGGATCACCGTCGCCGACCTGACGGTGGGCATGGAGGTGGAGGTCGTCCCGGGTGTGCTGAACGAGGACGAGGAGACGACCTGGACGACGTGGCACTGGCGGCCGACGGGGGTGACGGCTTGAGGAGCGTGACGAGCTTGAGGGCTCTGCGGCATGCGGGGGTGAGCGCATGACCGGTGACGTGGCGGTGATCGGCGCGGGCATGCACCCCTGGGGCAAATGGGGGCGCGGATTCGTCGAGTACGGGGTCGTGGCGGCACGGGCGGCGCTGGCCGACGCGGGGGTCGACTGGCGGGACATCGGCTCGATCGTGGGCGCGGACACCGTGCGCGGCGGCTATCCCGGATACGTGGCGGGGGCGACGTTCGCCAAGGCGCTGGGCTGGCAGGGGGCGCGGGTCGCGAGCGTGTACGCGGCGTGCGCGTCGGGAGCGCAGGCCCTCAACACGGCGCGGGCGCAGATCCTTTCGGGCCTTGCGGACGTCGTGCTCGTGGTGGGTGCCGACGCGGCGCCCAAGGGGTTCTTCCGCCCGGCGGGCGGAGACAGGCAGGACGATCCGGACTGGCTGCGGTTCCGCGTCCTCGGGGCGACGAATCCGACGTACTTCGGGCTGTACGCACGACGGCGGATGGCGGTGCACGGGGACACCCTGGAGGACTTCGCACAGGTCAAGGTGAAGAACGCCGCCCTGGGGGCACTGAATCCCCATGCGCGCTACCGCAAGAGGGTCACCGCCGAGGAGGTCGCCGGTTCCGCGGTCGTCGCCGATCCGCTGCGGTTGCTCGACATCTGCGCGACCTCTGACGGCGGCGCGGCCGTGGTGCTGTCCAGCATGGAGTTCGCGCGTCGGCACGGACAGGCGGACCCCGTGCGGATCCGCGCGGTGTCCACAGTGACGCCGCGCTTTCCCAACACGGTGCTGGACCTGCCGGACATCGCCACGGACTCCGCGGTGGCGGCGGACCCCGCTGCCGACTCCTTCCGTGCATCCATCGCACGCGCGGCGTACGAGGAGGCGGGCATCGGTCCCGAGGATCTCTCCCTGGCCGAGGTGTACGACCTGTCCACCGCCCTGGAGTTGCAGTGGTATGAGGATCTGCGGCTGTGCGGAGAGGGCGAGGCGGCCAAGCTGCTGCGGGAGGGCGCGACGGCGCTGGGCGGACGCATACCGGTGAACGTGAGCGGCGGGCTCGCCTCCTTCGGAGAGGCCGTTCCGGCGCAGGCCATCGCCCAGGTGTGCGAGCTGACATGGCAGCTGCGGGGCAGCGCGGGCGACCGGCAGGTCGCCGGGGCACGGGTGGGGATCACCGCGAACCAGGGGCTGTTCGGACATGGGTCGTCAGTCATCGCCGTACGGTGATCCCGGCTGCCGTGCGCGTGCCCTGGTCGTCGTCGTCCGCGTGGCTCGTACCGCGGTCGTCCGCACTCGGTGTGACGACCTCGGAATGCTGCGTGAACAGCTCATGAATCGCGCCCGGGCGTGCACGGGCGGCGCCATTATGCTGCCGTGCCCTCCTGGACGGATACTGTCCGCTTTGCCTTCCAGCCCGTCGTCAATCTGACGACCGGAGGGGTCGCGGCGCTGGAGATACTCGCCCGTCCGGAGGCCGGCGACGTCCTGGCGCAGGCCCGCCGTGACCCCGAGCTCGACGGCCGCCTGGCCGCGTTGGCGATCCGGGCGGCGGCCCACAAGGAGACGCTGCTGCCGTTGCACGTCAACGTGTTCGCCGGAACCCTGGCCGATCTCGGCGGGCTCGCGGCGCTGCGCGAGGCGGTGCGCGAGGCCGGGCGGCTGCCGTGGGAGGTGACGATCGACATCGGACCGCCGTACACACACGTGCCCCAGCACGCCCTGCTGGAGACGGTGACCGCGCTGCGGGGCGAGGGCTTCCGGATCTGTGCGGACGGGGTGGGCGACGGCGACGTACCCCTGCGTCTGCTCACGGACCTCGCGCCCGAGCTGATGAAGCTCGACGTGTCCCTGCTGACGCGGCCGGCGGCCGTGCGGGCGATGCGGACGCTGTGCGAGCAGTTGGGCGCGCTGCTGTCCGTCGAGGGGGTCGAGACGGAGGCGCAGTGCGCTGCCGCGGTGTCGGCGGGCGCTCAGTTGGCGCAGGGCGAGCTGTTCGCGCCGCCCGCCCGGCTGCCCTCAGCGGACGTATACGTTCCGGCCCTCTCCCCCGGCGTCGCGTCGACGCCGCGGTCGGGGCCGTCCGTACGGCAGTTCGTACGGCCGGCGGCGCTGCTGCCCGCCACGGCGTCCGCGGGCCGGGTGCGCGCGCTGCTCACCGGCTCGCCCGACGTGTCCGGGGTACTGCTCGTGGATCCCTCCGGTATTCCGGTCCGCTCAGTGCACCGGTCGCGGTTCCTGCTGTCGTTGTCGGGGCGCTACGGGCATGCGCTGTACGCCGACCGGCCTGCCGCCAAGCTCGGCGATCCGCCGCGCACGGTCGGCGTCGACGCCACCGCGTGGGAAGTGCTCGACGTGGTGGCGGACGGAGAGCGGGACCGTACGTCCGACGATGTCGCGGTCGTCGACCGGTACGGGCGATGCGTGGGCGTCGTACGGCTGGCGGACCTCGTACGGGCGCTGGCCGAGAGCCGGGTGGAGGAGGCGGCGGGGCTCAACCCGCTGACGCGGCTGCCCGGTTCGGACGCGATCACCGGCGAGGTGGACCGGCGAATCGCGGACGGCAGGATGTTCGCGCTGAGCTGGCTGGACGTCGACCACTTCAAACAGGTCAACGACGGAGCGGGGTTCGCGGCGGGCGACGAGCTGATCCGGTCGGTCGGGCGGGCGTTGCAGAACGCGGCGTCCGGGGCGACGCATGTGGGGCACATCGGCGGGGACGACTTCCTGGTGCTGGCGGACCCGGACACCCTCGGCCCGCTGGCCACCTCGGTGCTCGACACGCCCTGGTCGGCGGGCGGGCGTACCGTCACGCTGTCGCTGGCGACGGTGCTGTGCGCCCCCGGCAGTGTGGCCGACCACCGGCAGGCGGCGGCATGCCTGGCGCCCCTCAAGCAGGCCGCGAAGGCCCTGAACGGGGCGAGTTGGGTGCTGGGGCGCGCGGGACTTCCTGGCCACGAGATCCGCCGCGGTTCGGGCGCGGCACCGGCGCAGCCGTTCGGGCAGACGCTGACCGGCTGACCCACTGGAGGCCTGACCCGGCGGCTGACAGGCGTGCGCACGACCCGGCGACGGCCGATCCGGGACGTCGACGCCAGTCCGCGGGCCTCCGCTGTCACAGGAGGCGGGATCGCACGTTGCTGCTGCCGGGTGGCTTCGGCGAACGGCCAGCTCCGCAGATGAGACTCTGATCCCCGTAGCGTCCGCGGACGAGGCATCGGAACCCCTACCGGGGCGAGGCGCGGATGCCGGTCCCCGGGCGCAGAACGCATTCCGATCCAGGCGAAGCACCGATTTCCGTCCCGTGCTGAGCGGCTTCCCGTCCCAGACCGAGCGCGGCCGCCGGGCCGCCGCGGGCGAGGCAAGGGCCGCCAGGCCACGGGCGCGTGGATCACCGTCCGCAGGCCCACCCCGTGCTCGCCCCCGGCAACCCACCCCAACGCGCGTCCTATTCGTGGCCTTCGAACCGTTGCAGTCCGCGACCTTGACGCCCCCTGGGCACCGGTGAACACTTCCGGGTGTCAGTCGGCATCGCCGCATTCGGGCGTCTACAGGCACCGCACCGCTCGGGTTTCCGACCTGTACCACGGGCCGTCCCCACGGGCGATTCCGCTGCGACGGCACGCTCGTCACGGACGCCGGGCGGGGCGCGGGACCTCCCTGCCTTCGGCTGAAGTAGCCATGGGAAACGCACCCTGCACGGTGGCCCGGGGCGGATCGCCTCGGGCGAGGGCCTAGGAGCCGCCATGAGCAACGGAGACATCTTTGTCGGCGAGTTGATCGGCACAGCGATTCTGATCCTGTTCGGCGCGGGAGTGTGTGCCGCGGTCACCCTCAACAAGTCCAAAGCGCAGGGAGCGGGGTGGGTGGTCATCGCCTTCGGGTGGGGCTTCGGCGTGCTCGCCGGCGCGTACACCTCGGCACCGCTGTCCGGCGGGCAGATCAACCCCGCCGTGACGATCGGTTTCGCGATCGAGGGCTCCACGAAGTGGGAGGACGTGCCCTTCTACATCCTCGGGCAGTTCGCCGGAGCCATGATCGGGGCCACGCTCTGCTGGCTGCTCTACCTCGGCCAGTTCAACCTCAACGCCGAAGAGGACAAGGCCATCGAGACGCTGGGGATCTTCTCGACACGGCCCGAGATCAACAACCCCGTACAGAACCTGATCACCGAGATCATCGCCACCGCCGCCCTGATGCTGCCCATCCTCGGGCTGGTCGGCGGGGACAAGCACGTCGCGGGCATCGGCGACGCGGGCCTGCCCGTCCTGCTCATCTCCCTCCTCGTCGTCGGCATCGGCCTCTCACTGGGCGGCCCCACCGGGTACGCCATCAACCCGGCCCGCGACCTGGGACCGCGCCTCACCCACGCGCTGCTGCCGATTCCCAACAAGGGCACCTCGGAGTGGAGTTACTCCTGGATCCCGGTGGTCGGCCCGATCGCGGGTGCCGCCATCGGGGCCGCGATCTACAACGCAGCCTTCTGACGAAGGGGACGTCATGACGGATCATGCCGAGAAGTACGTCGCCGCAATCGACCAGGGCACCACCTCAAGCCGTTGCATCATCTTCAACCATGACGGCGCGATCGTCGCCGTCGACCAGCGCGAGCATCGCCAGATCTTCCCGAAGCCGGGCTGGGTGGAGCACGACGCCACCGAGATCTGGTCCAAGGTGCAGGCGGTGGTCGCGGGCGCCATCGCCAAGGCCGGGCTGCGCGCCGACCAGGTCAGCGCGCTCGGCATCACCAACCAGCGCGAGACGACGGTCCTGTGGGACCGCGCCACCGGCAAGCCCGTGCACAACGCGATCGTCTGGCAGGACACCCGTACGTCCGCGCTCTGCAACGAACTGGGCGGCTCGGACGGGCAGGACCGCTTCCGCGAGCAGACCGGTCTGCCGCTGGCCAGCTACTTCTCGGGGCCCAAGGCGGCCTGGCTGCTCGACAATGTTCCGGGCCTGCGCGCGCGTGCCGAGCGCGGTGAGATCGCCTTCGGCACCATCGACTCGTGGCTGATCTGGAATCTGACCGGCGGCACGGACGGCGGGCAGCACGTCACCGACGTGACCAACGCCGGGCGCACCATGCTGATGAACCTGGAGACGCTCCAGTGGGACCAGTCCATCCTCTCCGCGATGAACGTCCCCGAAGCGGTCCTCCCCGAGATCAGGTCCTCCGCAGAGGTGTACGGCACCGCCGTGGGCCAGCTCGCGGGCGTCCCCGTCGCGTCGGCCCTCGGCGACCAGCAGGCGGCGGTGTTCGGGCAGGCCTGCTACGACGTGGGGACGGCGAAGAACACCTACGGCACGGGAAGCTTCCTGCTGCTCAACACCGGTAACCGGCCAGTTCCTTCGAAGAACGGGCTGCTGACGACCATGGGGTACAAGATCGGCACCGAGGCGCCGGTCTACTGCCTCGAAGGGTCGATCGCGATCACCGGGGCGCTGGTGCAGTGGTTCCGCGATCAGCTCGGCATCATCCGCAGCGCCGACGAGATCGAGACGCTGGCGGCGAGCGTCGAGGACAACGGCGGCGCGTACATCGTGCCCGCGTTCTCGGGCCTGTTCGCCCCGTACTGGCGCTCCGACGCGCGCGGTGTCGTCACCGGGCTCACGCGGTACGTCACGAAGGCGCACCTCGCCCGCGCGGTTCTGGAGGCGACCAGCTGGCAGACGCGCGAGGTCGTCGACGCCATGTACCAGGACTCCGGGGTGCAGATCACCACCCTGAAGGTGGACGGCGGCATGACCAAGAACAATCTGCTGATGCAGCACCAGGCGGACGTTCTCGGGGTGCCGGTGATCCGTCCGAAGGTGTCCGAGACGACATGCCTGGGCGCGGCGTACGCCGCCGGGCTCGCGACCGGTGTGTGGAACGACCTCGACGAGCTGAAGTCGCACTGGCAGAAGGACGTCGAGTGGACACCGGCCATGGAGTCCTCCGTGCGCGACCGTGAGTACCAGAACTGGCGCAAGGCAGTGGAGAAGAGCTTCGGCTGGCACGAGGAGGACGTCAGCTGAAACAGGGGTCCACGCGTGCGTGCGTCTCGCGTGAGCCACGCGCGCGTGCATGACTGCGGCCCGTACCCCGGTCGGCGGGGGTACGGGCCGTACCCGTTGCGTCAGGTGGTGACGGTCTGGCGGCGGTCGGCCGCGTACGCCATCGCGTGCTGGACGACTCCGATGAGGACCTCCTTGACCGACTCCCGGTCCCGCGCGTCACAGATGACGACCGGCACGGCGGGGTCGAGGTCGAGGGCCTGGCGGACGTCGTCGGCGGGATAACGGGCCGCGCCCTCGAAGCAGTTGACGCCGACCACGAACGGTATGGAACGCCGCTCGAAGTAGTCGACGGCGGCGAAGCAGTCCTCCAGGCGGCGGGTGTCGGCGAGTACGACGGCGCCCAGCGAGCCGGTGGCAAGCTCGTCCCACAGGAACCAGAAGCGGTCCTGCCCGGGCGTCCCGAAGAGGTAGAGCACCAGGTCCTCGCGGAGCGTGATGCGGCCGAAGTCCATGGCGACGGTGGTGGTGTGCTTGCCCTCCACCCCACTGGTGTCGTCGATGGGCCGGCCCGCCTCGGTGAGCACCTCCTCGGTCCGCAGTGGCTTGATCTCGCTGACCGCGCCGACGAGGGTCGTCTTGCCCACGCCGAAGCCGCCGGCCACCAGGATCTTGAGCGTGACGGGCTCGACCGGGGGCTTGCCGCGCTCAGAACGCCCGAAGATCATCGATCTCTTCTCCTGCTTGATGGGGGTCGTGCGGCGGTGGACCGTAGCCCCCGCCGCCGGGGGTTTCGATGACGAGTACGTCGCCGGGGCCGACGTCTGTCGAGCCACTTCCGCCAAGTTCGGTGACCGTGCCGTCCGCGCGCTCCACCCGGTTGGCGCCGAGCGCTCCGGGCGCGCCGCCCGCCATGCCGTAGGGCGGCACCCGGCGGTGCTGGGAGAGCGTGGAGACGGTCATCGGCTCGAGGAACCGGAGGCGGCGCACGGCGCCGTCTCCGCCGCGCCGGCGCCCTGCGCCACCGCTTCCGCGCCGGACCGCGAACTCGTCGAGCCGGACCGGCAGACGCCACTCCAGGACCTCGGGGTCGGTGAGCCGCGAATTGGTCATGTGGGTCTGCACGACGGGCGCGCCGGGGAAGCCGTCGCCCGCGCCCGATCCGGAAGCCACGGTCTCGTAGTACTGGTACCGCTCATTGCCGAAGGTGACGTTGTTCATCGTGCCGGAGCCCTCGGCCTGCACGCGCAGGGCCGCGTACAGGGCCCCGGTGATCGCCTGGGAGGTCTCCACGTTGCCCGCGACGACTGCGGCCGGAGGCTCGGGGGCGAGCATCGATCCCGGCGGCACCACGATGTCCAGGGGGCGCAGACAGCCGTCGTTGAGCGGAATGTCGTCGGCGACGAGCGTGCGGAAGACGTACAGGACGGCGGCGTTGACCACCGCGAACGGGGCATTGAAGTTGGTGGTGAGCTGCGGAGAGGTACCCGTGAAGTCGACGGTGGCGGAGCGTTTTTCGCGGTCTACGGAGACGCGGACTCTGATGACCGCCCCGGAGTCGGTCTCGTAAGCGAACTCACCGTCTTCAAGAGAGTCGATAACGCGCCGCACCGCCTCTTCCGCGTTGTCCTGGACGTGCTTCATGTACGCCTGGACGACATCGAGCCCGAAGTCCTCGATCATGCGGGCGACTTCGTCGACGCCCTTCTGGTTGGCGGCGATCTGGGCGCGCAGGTCGGCGAGGTTGGTCTTCGGGTTGCGCGAGGGGTAGGGCGCCGCGGTGAGCAGGGCCAGGGTCTCGGCCTCGCGGAAGCGGCCGTTCTCGGCCAGCAGCCAGTTGTCGAAGAGGATGCCCTCCTCGTCGATGGTGCGGCTGTTCGCGGGCATGGAGCCCGGCGCGATGCCGCCGATCTCGGCGTGGTGACCCCGCGAGGCGACGTAGAAGAGGATTCGCTCACCCTCCGTGTCGAAGACCGGGGTGATCACGGTGACGTCGGGGAGGTGGGTGCCGCCGTGGTACGGGTCGTTCACCGCGTAGGTGTCGCCCGGCCGCATGCTGTCGCCGCGCCGCCTGATGACTTCCTTGACGCTCGTACCCATCGAGCCCAAGTGGACAGGGATATGCGGGGCGTTGGCGACAAGGCTGCCGTCGGGATCGAAGAGGGCGCAGGAGAAGTCCAGGCGCTCCTTGATGTTGACCGACTGGGCGGTGGACTCCAGGCGGGCGCCCATCTGTTCGGCGATGGACATGAAGAGGTTGTTGAAGACCTCCAGGAGAACCGGGTCCGCTTCCGTGCCGAGATCGGAACTCTGCGTAACCGCGACGCGTTCCATGACCAGATGCCCGTCATCGGTCGTCGCGGCCCGCCAGCCGTCGTCGACGACGGTCGTCGCACCGGCCTCGGTGATGATCGCGGGTCCGGTCACGGTGTCGCCGGGTGGGAGTTCCTCGCGGCGGTGCAGGGGTACGTCGCGCCAGGCGCCGCCCGTGTGGAGGCTCACCGTCTCCGGGGCGGCGGAGGGGCCTTGCGCAGCGGAGCTGCCTTCGAGCGCGGCTTCATAGGGAGCGAGGGCAGAGAGATCGGGGGGTTCGGTGAGACCGGTGGCTTCTACGGAGAGGGCTTCCACGACGACCGGGCGGTCGAGGGTGAAGGAGTAGGTGGCGCGATGGCGTTCTTCGAAAGCGTGGGTCATGGTGTCGGGCTCGCTGAGCTCGACGGTGAGCGCCGTGTCCGTGCCGTCATAGCGGAGCTGAGCGCGGCGGGTGACCTGGATGCGGTCTTCGGGCACGTCCTCGGCGAGCAGTTCGGCGCGGGCGGCGCCCTCCAGGTCGTCGGCGGTCTTGAGCACGCCGGGCATCGAGGAGGCTTCCAGGGGCGCTTCCACGGACTGTTCACGCATGGCCGTCGTGTCGGCGAGTCCGATTCCGAGGGCGGAGAGGACACCGGCCATGGGCGGAACGAGGACGGTACGGATGCCGAGCGAGTCGGCGACCATGCACGCGTGCTGGCCGCCCGCGCCGCCGAAGGTGGTCAGCACGTACCGGGTGACGTCGTGGCCCTTCTGCACCGAGATCCGCTTGACGGCGTTGGCGATGTTGGCCACGGCGATCTGGAGGTAGCCCTCGGCGACCTGCTCAGGGGTACGGTCGTCGCCGGTCTGCTCCCGGATCTCGCGCGCGAGGGCGGTGAACCGGCCGCGGACCAGGGTGTCGTCGAGGGGCTGGTCGCCATGGGGGCCGAACACCGCGGGGAAGTGGGCGGGTTGGATGCGGCCGAGTGTGACGTTGGCGTCGGTGACGGTGAGCGGGCCGCCGCCGCGGTAGCAGGCAGGCCCTGGGGCGGCGCCCGCCGAATCGGGGCCCACACGGTAGCGGGAGCCGTCGAAGTGCAGTACCGAGCCGCCGCCCGCGGCGACGGTGTGGATGTCCAGCATGGGCGCGCGCAGCCGGACCCCGGCGATCTGGGTGGTAAAGACCCGCTCGTACTCGCCCGCGAAGTGCGAGACGTCCGTGGACGTGCCACCCATGTCGAAGCCGATGACGCGGTCGAAGCCGGCGAGCTGCGACATCCGGGCCATGCCGACGATGCCGCCGGCGGGCCCGGACAGGATGGCGTCCTTGCCCCGGAACTGGCCCGCTTCGGCGAGCCCCCCGTTGGACTGCATGAACATCAGCCGCACGCCCTGGAGTTCGTCGGCGACGCGCTGGACGTAGCGGCGCAGCACGGGCGACAGATAGGCGTCGACGACGGCCGTGTCACCGCGTGGGACGAGCTTCATCAGCGGGCTGACCTCGCTGGAGAGCGAGATCTGTGGGAACCCGGTGCGGGCGGCCAGCTCGCCGACGGCTTGTTCGTGGGCGGGGTGGAGGTGGCTGTGCATGCAGACGACGGCGACGGCGCGGATCCCGGAGTCGTAGGCCTCCTGGAGGGGCCCTGCGAGTGCCTCCAGATCGGGGGCGCGCAGCACCGTACCGTCGGCGGCGATCCGCTCGTCGACCTCGACGACACGCTCGTACAGCAGCTCGGGCAGTTCGATCGCCCGGGCGAAGATGCGGGGCCTGTTCTGGTAGGCGATGCGCAGGGCGTCACGGAAGCCGCGGGTGACGACGAGGAGGGTGCGCTCGCCCTTGCGTTCCAGGAGGGCGTTGGTGGCGACGGTGGTGCCCATACGGACGGCTTCGATGTGCGCGCCCGCGGCGCCCTTGCCATCACCGCCCGCACCACCGTCGCCATCGAGGAGCTCGCGCACGCCCGCGACCGCCGCATCGGCGTATCTGGCGGGATTCTCGGAGAGCAGCTTGTGTGTGAGCAGGCGGCCGTCCGGGCGGCGCGCGACGATATCGGTGAAGGTGCCGCCTCGATCGACCCAGAACTGCCAGCCTGTCACGTCTGTTCCCCGCTTCCGCCCTGCTCAGAGCGCCCGGAGGCCGTTGATCACGTCGCGCAGAATACTCTCGTCCGGCAGTTCGGCAGGGGGTACGGGACGTGTCACATGGACCATTTCGTCGTCCACCAGGTCCCCGATGAGGACCCGGACCACTCCAATGGGCAGGTCGAGTTCGGCGGCGAGTTCGGCGACCGACTGAGGGGCGTCGCGGCAGAGTTCGACGATGTCCACGTGTTCCGGGGACAGTGTCTGGTCCGCTTCGGGGTCGTCGGCGTGCGGTTCGGTGACGACCACCGCGATCAGATCGAGGCGGTGCTGGGCCGGACTGGTGGTGCGGCCCCGTGTCATGGCGTACGGACGGACCACCGGTCCGGCCTCGTCGTCGAACCAGTGGCGTCTTCCCTGACCGTCTCCGCTCACGCTCATGTCATCCCACTACCCGCCCGAAGGCAGATCGGTGCGTGGAGCGGCGGCCAGATGTACGCCGACCCGCTTGACCAGGAGCGTCATTTCGTACGCGACCTGCCCGACGTCGGAGTCGGCGTCCGAGAGGACGGCAAGGCAGCTGCCGTCACCGGCGGCCGTGACGAACAGGAAGGCCTCGTCGAGTTCGACGACGGTCTGCCGGACGCTGCCCGCCTCGAAGTGGCGGCCGACGCCCTTGGCGAGGCTGTGGAAGCCGGACGCGACGGCGGCCAGGTGCTCGCTGTCCTCCCGGGTCAGGTCCTTGGAGGCCCCGGTGGGAAGGCCGTCGCCGGAGAGCACGATCGCCTTGCGGATGCTGGCGACGCGGTCCACCAGTTCGTCGAGAAGCCAGTTCAGCTCGCCTGTCGCCTTGCTGGTCGTGGTGGGCCCTGCGGCCTTCGGTGCGGTCATCGACCGTCCCCCTTTGTCGTTCCTCTTGCTGTGCCGTCCTGGGCCTCGTCGCCCGCGGCGTTCTCCTCGCGGCCGCGCTGCCAGCCCCTCTGGAGCGAGGCCATCCGGTTGCGCACCTCGTCCGCGTCGCGCTCGGTGAGGTCCGCTCCTGTGCCGGTGCGGTCCTTGTCGCGCTCGGTGCGCCGCTCGGGGCCGTCCTTCAACTGCGGGGCCAGATTGGCCTGTCGGACGCGGCGGGGCAGCGGGCCCATGCCTGATTCTGCCTCTCCCGTCGTGGCGTCGGAGCGCGGGGTGGTCTCGTCCGTGCTCGGCGACGCGGTGGTGCGACGGGTGCGCCTGGGGAGGGCGGGGGCGTCTCCATGGCCGCGCGCCTCACGGAGAGCGGGCGCCTCGCGAAGGCCGGCAGCTTCTCGCACTCCGGAAGCGTCGCGAAGGCCCGAGGCCTCGGGGCGCTCGCCGCTACGCCGGGCCGGGGTCTCACCGCGCTCACCGCGCCTGGCCGGCAGCGGCTTCGCGCCGCCGAGTTCCACCGCGCCGCGCTCCACCGGCTCCGGGCTCCCCACGGGTCCCAGGTTCTGCACCGGCTCCAGGCTCTGCAGCGAGTCGAAGTCCTCGGCGAACTCCCCGTCCGCCTCGTCGCGCCGGGACCTCGTCTGGGTCACAGGGCGCCCGTGCGAGCTGACGAGCTTGGGAGTCCGGCGCCTCGGCAGCGGGACCGGCGCGACACCCGGAAGGTCGTCGTCACCGGAGCGGGCGGGCTCGCCAAGGCCGTCGTGGGCCTGCTGCAGCTCGCCCGGAACACCGGCTATGGAGCGACGGGGCCGGAACAGACCGCCGCGCTCGCTGTCCTCGTCGTCGAGGGCGCCCGGGAAACCGGTGAGGGTGTCCAGGTCGACCGGCGCCTCCAGTTCGACCGGACCGTCCAGGATCGAGGCGGGCAGGCCCGGGAGCCGTACCGGCACCTGGGAGAGCGCCGCCTTGCGGCCCTCCTCGGTCTCGCCCTCCTTCGTGGGCAGCGTGCGGTCGAGGCGGAAGCCTATGCCGTTGGTGTCCGGGACGTCGTCGGTGAGGAGCACGTCGGGGATGAACACGACCGCGGTGGTACCGCCGTACGGGGAGGGCTGGAGGGAGACGCGGACGTTCTGCCGCTGGGCGAGCCGACTGACCACGAAGAGGCCGAGCCTGTCGGTGTCGGAGAGTTCGAACTCGGGGGTCTCGGCGAGCCGCAGGTTGGCGTCGAGGAGCGCCTCGGCGGCCATGCCCAGGCCGCGGTCGTGGATCTCCAGGGTGAAGCCGTTGGCAACGCGCTCACCGAGGACCTGAACGGCCGTGTGCGGTGGCGAGAACACCGTGGCGTTCTCCAGGAGTTCGGCCACGAGGTGGGTGAGGTCGGCGACCGCGGGTCCCGTGACGGCGACTCGCGGCAGCCGTCGTACCTCGATGCGCTCGTAGTCCTCGACCTCCGCGACGGCGGCGCGGACGATGTCCATGAGTTGTACGGGCTTGCGCCACTGCCGGGACGGGGCGGCGCCGGAGAGGATGACCAGGCCCTCGGCATGGCGGCGCATGCGGGTGGTCAGGTGGTCGAGGCGGAACAGGTCGGCGAGTTCGTCGGTGTCCTCGGTCCTGCGCTCCATGGTGTCGAGCAGGGTGAGCTGCTTGTGGAGCAGAACCTGACTGCGGCGTGCGAGGTTGACGAAGACCTCGGAGACGCCGTCGCGCAGTTCGGACTGCTTGACCGCGGCCTCGACGGCGGCGCGTTGGAGGGTGTTGAGGGCCTGGCCGACCTCGCCGATCTCGTTCTTGTCGTATTCCAGGCGCGGCACTTCGGTCTCGACGTCGACCTGTTCGCCGGCGGACAGGCGGCGCATCACGCTGGGCAGCCGGACACCGGACGCCTCGTGGGCCTCCAGTCGCAGTCGGCGCAGGTCGCGGATGAGGCTCCGGCCGATGCGTACGGACATCACGAGCGAGACCAGCAGAGCGATGAGCCCGATGACGCCCGCGACGACCGCCTTGACGATGACGCCCATGGCCACGGGCTGGACCCGGTCCTGGTAGCGGTCGCCCGCCTTGTCGTCGAGCCTGCCGAGGTCGTCGAGCACATGTCCGGCCGCGTTGTCCCAGCTCTTCGCGGTGACGCCGCGCGGCGAGCCGGCGGCGGAGTTGACGACGGACTGCTCGGCGACGCGCAGGGGCGCCGTGTCGGCGTTCTTCCAGTAGCGCTGGAAGCGTTCGCGTTCCGAGGAGGGCAGCAGCGGCAGGCTGATGTCGTAGAGCAGCGTGCGCTGGGCCACGAGGTCGGAGATGTCGCGGATCTCGTCGCGGGTGATGCGGCCCGCGACAAGTGCGGAGCCGAGGAGGGCGTCCTCGCGGGAGAGCAGCTCGCGGGCTCGGGCGACGTTGACGAGGGCGCGGCCCTGCTTGTCCATCTCCACGTCGTCGAGCACATGAAGGTTGGCCATCAGGACGTAACAGGGGTCGATCAGACGGTTGTACTGGTAGAGGGCCTGGGACCGGTTGACGGTGCCGTCCTCGACGCTGTGGCGCAGCGAGTCGATTCCGTCGACGGCGTCCAGGATGGCGGTGAGGCGCTCCGAGGTGCCCCCGCCCATCTCCTCGCGCAGGTCCTCGTCCTGGGAGTTCTTGCGGACCTTCGCCACGACGCTGTCAGTGGCGGTCCGGCTGCGCTTGAGCGCCGCGAGCGCGTCGGAGGCGCGCGGATCGGCCAGATAGACGAGAGTCTGGCGGCGTTCCTGCTGGAGGACCCGGACGGCGTCCTCGGTGGGATAGCCGATCTTCTCCACGATGTCGGCCACGTTGAACAGTTGGTTGGCCGCGCGCCCCGTGAGCACGGTCGCGAAGGCCCAGATCGCGGTCAAGGACACCAGCGGCACGAGGAGCAGCGCCACGATCTTCCGGCGGATGGACTTCCCGCGAAAGCGCATGGCCTCCCCCAGCTCAACCCCCTCCGGCCCGGGGGTACACATGTGCGTCAACAAACGGCGTGAGCCTACTACCGACGCACAGGTAACTCGAAGCGCTGTCCGGACGCAGCTCCGGCGGGATGGGAACGAGACATGGGCAGTTGTCCGTTCATTGGGGGAGATTGCCTCCCCGAAACCGGCTCTTGAGGCCGGATCCCATCGGAGCGGTGAACTTGGTCAGTTGGCCGGATTTTTTCGCTCGTTGGGAATCTTCGAGGCACGCCGTTCGTCTTTCTGTACGGGAAATGGGGGCGGAATCGGCCACAGGGGCCGCATGCCGCGTCCAGGCGGCGTAAAACAGTGCAAGCCGGGCAGCCACTGGGGAGCCGGTGTCGCATGACACCAGTGCGAGGGGCCTGCTGGGCGGTGGGGAGTGACGAGTTGATGGGCACGGCGGAGCGGCACGGGGCGCTCGGGACAGGGGTGGCGACGCCCGAGGTGGCACGACCGGCCACTCAGGCACCGGATCGCGACATTCCGGCGGACGGACGCGGTCAGTTGGACGAGCGGCGCGACGCGACGCGCGGTCGCGGCGAGCCGGACGGTCAGGGCGCTGCCATGAGCGAGCGCGGCCGGGCTCCTGAGCAAGGCGTCGCGGCGGAAGGGTACGAAGAGGAGGGTTACTACCGGCCGTTGTGGATCGAGGAGCCCGCACGCAGACGGCGGTTGCCCGATCCGGTGCGTACGGCGGCCGTGCGGGCGGTGATCATCATCGCCGTGACGCTCACGCAGGCGGTGGTGGCCTTCCTGTGCACCGTCGCGGGATCGTGGCTGGCCTTCCCCATGGTCCTGAGCAGCGTGGCCAGCACGGTTGTGGCCACCTGGGCCGCCCTCGACGTCTGGGTCACACGACAGGTGTGGAACCAGCGGAACGGAGTGGTGTCGGAACCGAGCAGCACCGCGCGGACCCTGCGACGCGAGCGACGCAAGGCCAAGCGACAGACGCGGGCCGCGGAGCGCGCGCAGGAGCGGATACGTCGCCAGGGCGGCGGGGCCGGTCAGTTGTCGCACTCCTAGGCACGACCTGGGGGCGCCCCTCTTGACCACGACCTGGAGCTGCCGCTCTCGTCACGGCCAAGGAGGCGTCCCTGGTTACGTCGTCACAGTGCCGCCGGCTCCACCGGGCCTGCCCTGCGGGCCGCTTGCGGCTGGGCTGGCGACTCCCCGCGCCCCCTATGGGGCGCTGGGCGCGGGCCTTTTGAACATCCTCGTCGCCGTGATCTCGCTGTGTACCGAATCATCCTCCCCGGCTGAGGTCTGCTGCGGCAGTCCCGGTCGGAGGTGTTCCTCGACGCTGATGTATTTCAGCCCGGCGCGCAGGTCTGCGTCGTTGCGCAGCCGGATGACGAGGGGGAACTCGGCGAGCGCGGTCGTGTCGAACAGGCCTGTGGTGTAGAGGAGTTGGACGCCGAGCGCGTCGGACACGGCCCTCTGCAACTCCAGCAGGTACGTCGCGTTGGCGCGCCCGATGGGGTTGTCGAGGAAGAGCGTGCCGGCATGGCGGTGCTTGTCGCGGCCCCGGTCGTTGCTGCGCAGCGCGGCCATCGTGCAGTACAGCGCGATGGCCGCGGTGAGCAGCTGGCCGCCGGAGAAAACGTCGCCCATCTGCCCGACCGGGACGCGCTCGGCACGCAGTACGGCGTCCGGCTTCAAGATCTCCACGGCGATGCCCTTCGGCTGCAACGCGGCGCTGACCCCTCGCAGCAGCAACGACATCCCGTCACGCCGCATGTCGGAGTTCTTCTTGACCGCCGCGCGGGTGGCCTCGTCGACGACCTCGCCGAGCCGCTCGGTGAGCGTCGCCTGGTCGGGCTCCTCGAAGCGGATGCGCAGGAACTCCTGCCCGGACCACTCGCCGAGCCCCTCGGGAAGCCGGGAGAGCCGCTGAGCGGACCGCAGCGTGGCGAGAGCCGATTCCACGAGCCCGCGCAGCCGGTCCACGATCGAGTCCCGGTTGCGCTCCAGCTGCTCCAACTCGTCCGTCAGCACCCGCAGTCGGGGCGCGAACGCGTCCGCCCACTTCTGGGCGTGCTCGGGCAGCGCGGAGGCGGGCAGCTCACGGATCTGCTGCCGCGCGGGGGTGCGCACCTGCTCGTAGCGCGTGGAGTTGGCATGCCGGACGAGGATGTCGCTCGCCTCGCGCACGGAGCCCTCGGCGGCGGAGAGGTCGGCGGCGCAGCCGCGCAGCGAGCGGCGGGCCTCGGCTGCGGAGTGCCGGGCCTCTTCGAGGGTGCCGGGATAGGGCTCCGGCTCCTCGTGCTCCTCGTCGGCGTGCTCCCGCAGCAGGTCCCTGAGCAGGGCGGCCGTCTCGTCGAAGCCACCGGCGGCGTCCTCGGCGGCGCGGTGGGCGTCGAGCAGTTCGGCGTGGGCCTCGCGCGCCTGGCTCAACGCCTCGGTACGGGAGGCGAGTTCGGCGGTGGCGGTACGCAGCAGGCTCTGCGCGTGCTCGGCATCGCGCGGAAGCAGCTCCTCCGGAAGCTCGGTGTGGGTCTCGCCGTCCTCGGGTGCGTGGCGCTCGGCCTCGCCGCGCAGGCGTCCGAGCTGCTCGCTCGCGGTGGACATGCGGGTCTCCAGGAGCTGCACGAGCTCCTCCGCACGCGCGGCGGCGGCCTGCCGGGAGGGCCCGTCGGAACCGTCCGGCGACTCCAGGAGCTGCGCCGCCCGTGTCCGCACCTTGTTGCTGAGCCGGTCCCACTCGGCCAGCGCCGCGCTCGCGTCGCTCTCGGACCGCGCCTGCTCGGCCCGCAGGTCGGCGCCGACGCCGACCTTCTCGTACAGCTGGGAGGCGGCCCGGTAGGCCTCACGCAGGGCGGGCAGCGACGACTTCGACGCGCCTGTCTCGTCCTCCGGTACGTCGTCAGGGGCGCCCGCGATCTCCGCGCGCTCGGCACGCAGCGCGCGGGCCGTGCGGCGGGCGTCGTCGGCGGCGCGCTGAGCGGCCCGGCGGTCCTCGTCGGCGGCGCGGGCGCGCTCCAGGCAGACCTGGGCGCGGGCCTCCGACTCCGTTGCCTCATCGGCTAGTTCGCGGACCTTGACCTGCCAGCCTGCGCGCTCGCGCAGCCGGTAGGCGAGTCCGGCGAGCGCGTCGGCGGCACGCCGGGCCCGCTGGGCGGCCTCCTGCCGCTCGTCCCGTACGTGGGCCGCCTCGGCGGCCGACTCGTCGGCCTCCGCCCGGACGGTACGCGCCTCGGCGAGCTCGGCCTCGGCCTCCTCGGCGAACGCGCGTGCGTCCCGGGCGGCCGTGGCGAGCTCGACGAGCCGCCCCGCCGGACAGCCGGTCCGCCAGGACGCCAGCCGCGCCGCCAGCTCACGGTCCTTGCCGAGCCGTGCCGCGAGAGTGCGGATCTCCTCGTCCCGCTGGGTCGCGCGGGTGCGCAGCGCCTGCCGTTCCTCGTCGGCGGCGTGCTCGTCGTGCATGGCGGGGTTCGGCGGTACGAGGAACACGTCGCCGCCGCCCGCATCGGGGGCCGGAGTCGGGGCGAGCAGCGCGGCGGCGGTGCCCACGGCCACGGCGGACCGCGGCAGCAGTGCCGCGTCGCTGAGCACCTCGCGGGCCCGTGCGTGCGTGTCCGGGTCGGTGATGATCACACCGTCGACCAGCTCCGGCCTCGCGGCCAGCACGCGCGCGTGGTCGACGGGGTCGACGGCCTGCGCGAGGTAGCGCCATCCCGGCAGTGCGGGGATCCCGTGCTCGCCGAGGTACTCGACGGTGGCCAGCACGTCCGGCCCGGGGGGTAGCAGCCCTCCGTCACCGAGCGCCCCGAGGATGCGCGCGTCATCGGCCGCTGCGGTGCGCAGTTCGAAGAGCTGACGTTCGGCGGAGGCTACGCCGTCGTCGAGGAGCTCGCGGAGTTCGTCGGCGTAGTGGTCCAGCTCTTCGGGAGTGAACGGGGCGCCACCGGGACCGGCGGAACTGTCGGCTTCCTCATCACGCCGCGGCTGCGGAACACCGTGGCGAACGCCGCTGCCGGGGAGGCTCAGCAGTTCCGCGAGCCGTTCCTCCCCCGCCAACGCCTCGGCCGTACGCCGCTCCCCGTCGTACGCCAGCTCCGCCGCGGTCGCCGCGTCCGCCGCGCGCGCCGCCGTGAGCTCGGCGCGCGACTCGGCGGACGCAGCCTCCCGAGCATGCTCCGAAGCGCGCCGCGAGGCCTCCCGCGCGGTGTCCCAGGCAGCGACGGCCGTCTTCTCGGCATCGCTGGCGGCGAGAGCGGCGCGGGCCGGGTCGGCGTCGGGGGCGCTGTCGTCGAGCCAGCCGGCGCGGACCGCCTCGGCGGTCTCCTGCTCGACCTCGCTCAGACGCTGGCGCAGATGCCCGACCTCACTTCGGGCGCGCTGCGCTGCGGTGGCCGCGGCGGTCGAATCCGCGTACGCCGTCTCGCCGATCTCCTGGAGCCCGGCGGACCGCTCCTCCTCCTCGTTGGCGAGCGCCTCGGCGCCTTCGGCGGCGCGGTGCAGGGCGCGTACGAGGTCGACGGCGGCCCTCGCGCGCGCGGCGAGCGCGGGCGCGGCGTCCCGCTCGGCCTCCAGGATCGCGGCGGCCACGCGCGCGGAGCGGTCGGCGGCGGCGCGGTGCCGCAGTACGGCCTCGGCGGCCTGCCAGGCCAAGTGCAGTGTGCGCGCGTCGGCCAGCTCGCGCTTCTGCGCGGCTGCGGACTTCTCCGCCCCGGCGAGTGCCAACGAGGCGTGCCGGTAGGCGAGTTCGGCGGCGATCAGGGAGCTGCGCTCGCGTGCGCCTTCCGCATGGGTCACGGCGTACGCGGCGGCCGTCACCCGCTGCGCGAGTTCACCGGCGCGCACGCGCTCCTGTACGGCCCGCGCGGTCAGCCGCCGCGCCAGCGTCCGCGTACGCCGCTCGGCGCCCGCGTGGATGTCACGCGCGCGTGCCCGCGCCTCGGCGGCCTCGACGATCCGGCCGAGCAGATCCACGGACCCGGCCGTGAAGTCCCGCTCGGCGATGAGCTCGGCGCGCCGCCCCAGCTTGTTGCCGAAGCCGCCGACCAGATCGGCGAGTCCGTCCGTGTCCCGGGTGTCGGTGACCGCGCGCAGCAGCAGGTCGGTGAAGTCGGAGTCCTTCTTGACCGCGAAGAGACCGGCGGCCTCGCCCTCGTCGGCGTTCATCTCCCGCTGGTAGCGGAAGAGTTCGGGATCCAGGCCGAGATCCGTCAAATGCTCGTTCCAGCGGTCGTGGATCTCCTCCCAGTGCACTTCGAGGTGCGGATACGCCTTGCCCGCCTCGGTGATCGCGTCCCGGAAGCCCTTCATGGTGCGCCGCCGCCCCTGCGCGCCGGACGCGCCCTCGACGGACGGCCGTACGGCGGTGGCCTCGGCGACGGGCAGGTTGTCCAGGCTCAGCCCGGGACCGGGCCGGAACGAATACCAGGCTTCCGCGAACTTCCGCGGGTCGTTGGAGACCTGCCGCCCCCGCCACTCGCTCACCTTGCCGACCACGACGCACTCGCCGGTCAGCGTGTGCTGCCACTCCAGCGCGACATGCCCGCAGTCGTCGGCGAGCAGGAACTTGCGCAGCACACCGGAGCTGGCGCCGCCCAGCGTGTTGCGGTGGCCCGGCAGCATCACCGAGAAGATCAGCTTGAGCAGCACCGACTTGCCGCCGCCGTTCTCCAGGAAGAGCACACCCGCGGGCGCGGGCCGGCGCGGCGGCCCGACGGGCTCCTCCTCGAAGAACTCCGCCTGGGTGGGCGCGGGGTCGGGCACGGGCTCGCCGACACCCCGCAGGTCAAGCACGGTGTCGGCATAGCGCGCACCGGCAGGCCCGATGGAGTAGAGGCGGACCCGGGACAGCTCGTACATGGCGGCGGACTCTCGTAGTCGTAAACGAAGTTCAGGCGGTCAGGAGTGGAACGGCAGTCCGGCGTCGGCCGCCAGCTCCAGGTCGTCGGTGTCCTCGGCGGGCAGCAGAGTCGCGGTGCCGTCGGTCACCGGGACGATGCCCAGCTCAAGGAGCTCGGCCATCGCCGCACTGCCCGCCATGTCACGGACCTGGAGCTGATAGCGGGCCGTCGTCCGGTATGTCCCCCCGGAGTCGTCCCCGGTGCGCTGCAGGAACCCGGAGTCGGTGAGGAACGCGACGGCCTTGCCGACGATGCCGGTGGTCGAGCCGGCCAGTCTTCGCGCGTCCTTGGTGGCCCCGGTGGAGCTGCGCCGCGCCCAGATCCGCCAGGCCGACTCAAGCCCGGGCGCCTCGGTCGCCGGGTCGGTGTTCTCGCCCTGCTCCTCGGCCCGCTCCTCAAGGCGATGGCAGGCCTGCCGTACGAAGGCATCGACGCCGTTGACCGAGACGCGCCCGATGTACCCGTCGTCCGCGAGGTCCTCGGGGCGCGGGAACGCCATGGCGGCGACGGCGAGATGCGCGAGCCCGTGCAGGAAACGGTCCCCCGAGTCGGCCGACGCGCGACGCGCGTAGTCGCCCATACGCACGGCGAACACCGAGTCCTCGGCGGCGGTCACCGCCATCCCCGCGCGCGGCGACACCTCCAGGACGACCAGCCCGAGCCCGGCAGCCACAGCGTCGGCAAGCCGCGCGAAGGGCGGGTCCTCCCGGTAGCGCCGCAACAGTTCCGCGTACTCCTGATCCCGCGCGGGCTGCAATTTGGGCTGCAGCCCAAAGGCGACGAGCCGCGCCGCGTCGGCGGCGTCGGCAGGCGTGACGGGCGCGTTCGCCGGCACGGCGGCGGCTTCCGGTTCACTCCACTCGACGTGCTCGGTCACAGCAGGGGCTCCTTGTTCAGACGTACGGCGGGAAAGGCGCCCCCGTCAGGGGCGCGGGGAACTGCGCGAGCAACCACGGACAACCCGCAGGCCACAAACAACCCTCGGCTGCCCGACGCGTCCAGCGAAAGGGTCATGTCCGATCCGCCGCCATCCCCGCCGCGTCCAGCAGCGCCATCCCCACGATCAGATCGGCCCCACCGAACTCCGGATCATCCAGCTCGACCCCGTCGTCCACGGCGAACAACAGCTTCTCCTCGCCCTGCCGATACGCGGTGCCGACCGGCGGACTGGCCGCGTGAACAGCCAACAGGGCTACCAGGTAGGGAAGTTCGGGATCCCGGCGGCGCGCCTCCGCGAGCAGCCCCGACAACCGCCGCGGCGCGTCCGAAGGCAGGTCCAGCAGTTCCATCGCGGAAGCGAGCTGCTCCTCGCTGAACCGGCTGTCGTCCGGCGTGGCAATGAGGTCCGGCTCGGGCATCTCCGCCCCGAGGTGCTCCCGCTCCACGGGCGGCGTCAGCAGTATGTCGACCAGGTCCCCCACGCGTACGGCCACCGGCGTGCGCAGACCGGTCCCGCGCGCGAAGAACGCGTCCGTCACGCGCAGCGCCTGCTCCACGGGCAGCGGCAGCACGGGCGCGACGAGATGCCCGTAGAGGTCGATCCCCGAGGTCGTCATGGGCGTGGCGAAGGCCTGCCGGTCCTGCTCGGCGCGGAAGAGCGGGCCCGCCTCCAGGAGGCGGGACTGCAGCTGCGTATGCCTGCGGATGCAGTCCTTCACGATGTCGACGAGCTCGGCGGCGCGGCGCTTCTGCTCGGGGTCCTCGGACTCGTCGCGGGCCTTGCGGATGTTGGTGAGGATCGCGTTCTCGTGCCGGTAGCGGTCGGCGACGTGGTCCAGGGCCTCGGCGATCATGTCGGGCACCGCCTGGAGCCAGTCGACGGCCCGCACATTGCGCCGGGTCGCGTCCAGCGCTCTGCGGAGCGTCTCCGAGTACTGCACCGTCCGGTAGCGGGCCTGCTCGGCGGCGAGCTGCGCGTCGGCGAGCCGGCCGCGGCTGATCAGCACCTCCAGCTTGACCTCGGCGGCGATCTGCGCGCTGGTGACGTCGGTGTCGAGGGCGCCGACGAGGACGTTGACCGCTTCGTCGGTCGTACGGAGATAGACGCTCCCCCCGTAGCCGGGCACCTCCTCGATCAGCTTGAAGTCGTAGTCGCGGCGCACATAGGAGCCGTCGGGCGCGAAGGTGCCGTATACGGCCCGGAAGCCGCGGTCGACGCTGCCGACGTTGATCAGGTTCTCGAGGACCCAGCGGGCCACGCGCTCGTGCTCGGCGACGGGCCGCCGCGGGGCCTGGGCGGCGATGCGCGGAATGAGCCTGGCCACTATCTGGTCGTGGTCGGCGCCCGTGTCGAAGTCCATGTTCAGTGTGACCAGGTCGATGGCGGCGAGGGCGACCTCCGCCATCCCGTACACCGTGTACTCACCCGCGAGGTTCGCCTTGCGTACATCGAGGTCGTGCAGCGGCGCCGTGCAGGCGAGCGCGCGCAGCCGCCGCGCCAGGCCCTCGTCGGCGGCCGGGCCCGGCGCGGGGCGCGGCCCCGCGCTGAGCTGGGGCGGAACGCTGTCCGTCGATGCAGGCGAAGTCACGGTGCACAGACTAGGTCCTCGGTCTGACAACGACCCAAACGACGCAGAAGCGACTACCGTCACACCAGCGCGAGAGGGGCTCAGCCGAGGCCCTGGCCGCCTTGGGCCACCCGTCGCCGGTACACCTCGACGACCCTCTCCAGCGAGTCGCCCAGGTAGACCGCGAGCAGCCTCTCGGCCTCATCCCGGTCCCCCGCCTGCAACGCCTGGAGGATCTGGCGGTTGCGCGCGAGGTACGGCTCGTGCAGCCGCCTCGGGTCGTCCACGAGGTGGAAGGCGAGTCGCAGTTCGGCGAAGACGCTGCGCATCAGCTCGTCGGTCCGGGCGCTGCCGGCCAGCGCCACCAGCTCCCGGTGGAAGTGGATATTGGCCGTACCCAGACTTTTCCAGTCATTCTCGACGGCCGCCAGCTGCCCTGCGGTGACCGCGGCGGCGAGGCCTTCCAGTGCGTACGGCGGCTCGCCGAGGCCGCGTACGACGGCGCACTCGACGAGGCCGCGGGTGCGGTAGATGTCCTCGACGTCCTCGACGGTCAGCACCCGTACGAAGACGCCCCGGTTCAGTTCATGGACGAGCAGACGTTCGTGCGTGAGCAGCCGGAACGCCTCGCGCAGCGTGTTGCGCGAGACGCCGAGCGCCCCGCCGATGCTGTCCTCGGACAGCCGTGTACCGGGAGGGAAGTACCCCTCGGCGATACGGCTCCGAAGGATGTCCGAGACCCGTTCGGCGGTGCTGGTGCGGCCCAGCAGGGCGCGGTCGTCGGCCAGTCCCGTCAGCTGCTCTGCCATGCCCGGAATTCAATCGCAGATACAAGAACGAAACAACATGGGTATTGAGGGATCGTTCAACGATCCTCTACCTTGCTCCTCATGGCGCCATCCGCTCCCCCGGCGCCGACCGCTTCCGCACGGCACGGCTCAGTCCTCAAGCACCCTCCGTCCCTCACTGTGAGGTGCCCATGAGCACGACCCCTCCATCCCAGGCCCTGGCGGCCGACGCCCGGCCCGGCACGGAACAACTCACCACCCAGGAAGGCGCGTTCGCCTGGCTGCACGCGCTCGGTCCGCGCGGCCGCCGCGCCTTCGCCGGCGCGTTCGGCGGCTATGCCCTCGACTCGTACGACTACTTCACGCTGCCGCTGAGCATGGTCGCGCTGGCGGCGTACTTCGGCCTGGACAGCGGCCAGACCGGCCTGTTCACGACGGTCACGCTGGTCGTCTCGGCGATCGGCGGCGCCGTCGCCGGCGTGGCCGCGGACCGGTTCGGGCGCGTCAAGGCGTTGATGATCACCGTGATCACCTACGCGGTGTTTACCGTCGCCTGCGGTTTCGCGCCCAACTACGAGACTCTGCTGGTGTTCCGCGCCCTTCAGGGCCTCGGTTTCGGCGGCGAGTGGGCGGTCGGCGCGATCCTGGTCGCCGAGTACGCGAGCGCGAAGCACCGGGGCCGCACGCTCGGCGCGGTCCAGAGTTCCTGGGCCGTCGGCTGGGGCCTGGCGGTGGTCGTCTACACGCTGGTCTTCCAGTTCGTCGGCGCCGACCTGGCCTGGCGCGTGATGTTCTGGACCGGCGCGCTGCCCGCGCTGCTCGTCGTCTGGGTACGGCGTCGGGTGCAGGACGCTCCCGAGGCGGCCGCCGAGCGCGAGAAGAGCGGCCAGAAGGGTTCGTTCGCGGCGATCTTCAAGCCGGGTACGGCCGAGGCTCCCGGTCTCCTGCGCACCACGTTCTTCGCGGTCCTGCTCTCCACCGGTGTCCAGGGCGGCTACTACACGCTGGCCACCTGGGTGCCCACGTACCTGAAGACGGAGCGCGGCCTGTCCGTCGTCGGCACCGGCGGCTACCTCACGTTCCTGATCTCCGGAGCCTTCATCGGCTACCTCACGGGCGGCTACCTCACCGACAAACTGGGCCGCAAGCGCAACATCCTGCTCTTCGCGATCCTCTCGGCGGCCTGCATCCTCACGTACGCGAACATCCCCAGCGGCGCCAACACTCTTCTCCTTGTGCTCGGTTTCCCGCTCGGCTTCTGTATGTCGGCGATCTTCAGCGGCTTCGGCTCGTTCCTGAGCGAGCTGTATCCGGCGGCGGTGCGCGGCACGGGGCAGGGCTTCACGTACAACACGGGGCGCGCCGTGGGCGCCGCCTTTCCCACCACGGTCGGCTTCCTGGCGGACAGCTGGGGTGTCGGCGGCGCGCTGGTCTTCGGTGCGATCGGCTACGCCCTCGCCGCGCTGGCACTGATCGGACTCCCCGAGACCCGTGGCAAGGAGCTCCTGTGAACGACACCGTCCAGGACCGGCCGTCGAACCTCACCCAGGACCGCCCGTCGCCCCTGCTGGAAATCGACGGCCACGCGCACGCGTGGACCCCCAAGAAGGCGCGTGCCCGGTTCCGTTCGGGCGTGTCGGGCCCCACCGCCGGAGTCGCCGCGGGTCACACCCAGGCGAACCTGATCTCGGTGCCCGCCGACTGGGCGTACGACATGCTGCTGTTCTGCCAGCGCAACCCGAAACCGTGCCCGGTCCTCGACGTCACCGACGCCGGTTCCTGGACCACTCCGCTGGCTCAGGGCGCGGACCTGCGCACCGATCTGCCGCGCTACCGGGTGTGGGAGAACGGCGAGTTGACCGACGAACCCACGGACGTGACCGACCGCTGGCGCAACGACCTGGTGTCGTTCCTCATCGGGTGCAGCTTCACCTTCGAGTGGGCGCTGAGCGAGGCGGGCGTCCCCATGCGCCACATCGAGCAGGGGCGCAACGTCTCCATGTACGTGACGGGGCGCCAGTGCCGTCCGGCCGGGCGGCTGCACGGCCCGATGGTGGTGTCGATGCGCCCGGTCCCGCCCGAGCACCTGGCCGCGGCGATCAGGGAGAGCAGTCTGCTGCCCGCCGTGCACGGCAGCCCGGTGCACTGCGGTGAGCCGTCGGGGCTGGGCATCGAGGATCTCTCGCGTCCCGACTTCGGCGATCCGGTGGACGCGGCGCCGGACGACATCCCGGTGTTCTGGGCCTGCGGAGTGACACCCCAGGCCGCCGTAGTGGCGTCCCGCCCACCGTTCGCGATCACCCACGCGCCCGGCCAGATGTTCCTCACGGACACCCGTGACGAGCAGTACCGCGTGGCCTGAACAGGAAAAGACCTGACCGGGAAGGTCCCGGTCAGGAGATACAGGAGAGACCGCATCTCATGACCCCGATCGATCTCAACGCCGACCTCGGCGAGGGCTTCGGCCGCTGGCGTCTGACCGACGACGAACAGCTGCTGTCCGTCGTCACCAGCGCCAATGTGGCCTGCGGTTTCCACGCCGGGGACGCGGCCACCATGCGGCGGGTGTGCGAGCTGGCGGCCGAGCGCGGCGTACGGATCGGCGCCCAGGTCTCCTACCGGGACCTGGCGGGGTTCGGGCGGCGCGCGATGGACGTACCGGCCGACGAGCTGGCCGCCGAAGTGGCGTACCAGATCGGCGCCTTGGAGGTCTTCGCCCGCGCGGCCGGCACGCGTGTGTCGTACGTGAAACCGCACGGCGCGCTCTACAACCGCGTCGTGCACGACGAGGAGCAGGCGGGGGCGGTCGTCGAGGGCGTACGGCTGGCGGACGCCACCCTGCCCGTCCTCGGCCTGCCCTCCTCCCGCTTCCTGAAGCTGGCCGAGCAGGCCGGACTGCCCACCGTCACCGAGGCGTTCGCGGACCGCGCGTACACCGAGGAGGGCACCCTGGTGCCGCGCACCCAGGCCGGCGCGGTGATCACGGACGCGGACACGGTCGTCGAACGCTCGGTGGGCCTCGCCCGCTTCGGCGTGGTGACCTCGTACTCCGGGGAGCGCATCCCGGTCCGCGCCCGCTCCCTGTGCCTGCACGGGGACACGCCGGGCGCGGTGGAGCTGGCCCGCAGGGTGCGCGACCGGCTGGAGCACTCGGGCGTCCGCGTGGAGGCGTTCGCATGAGGGTACTGCCAGTTGGCGACGACTTGGGCGCGCTGCCGCCCGGCGACGGCACGCGGGCGCTCTCGGTCGGCGAGGACATCCGGGCGCTGCCCGTCGGCGACCGGGCCCTGCTCGTCGAGGTCTCCTCGGGCGACGCGGCGCAGGCCCTGCACGCCGAACTGCTGCGCCGCCGCGCGGAGGGTTCCCTGTCCGTGCGCGAGATCGTCCCCGCGGCGCGCACGGTCCTCCTGGACGGCCTGGACGACCCCGGGCGTCTGGCGGAGCGGCTTCCCACGTGGGACATCCCGCCGCTGCCCGCGCGGGCGGGCGGGGCGATCGAGATCCCCGTACGGTACGACGGTCCCGACCTGGCGGATGTGGCGGCCCTGTGGGGTGTGGCCGAGCGCGAGGTGCCCGAGATCCACGCGGCGGCCGAGTTCCGGGTCGCCTTCTGCGGGTTCGCGCCCGGCTTCGGTTACCTCACGGGGCTGCCGTCGCACTACGACGTGCCTCGCCGGGCGACCCCGCGGACGGCGGTTCCCGCGGGTTCCGTGGCGCTCGCGGGCCCGTACACCGGTGTGTACCCGCGCTCGTCACCGGGCGGCTGGCAGCTGATCGGCACGACGGACGTGGTGCTGTGGGACCACGCGCGCGTGCCGGCCGCGCTGCTGGCTCCGGGCGCGCGGGTCCGCTTCGTACCGGCGCGGCGCTCATGACCGACCGGGCCCTCTCCGTCGTCCGCTCCGGGGCGCTGACCACCGTCCAGGACCAGGGCCGCCCCGGCCACGCGCACCTCGGCGTACCGCGCTCCGGCGCGCTCGACGCGCCCGCGGCGGCGCTGGCCAACCGGCTGGTCGGCAACCCTTCCGAAGTGGCTGTCCTGGAGACGACGCTCAACGGCTGCGCCCTGCGCCCGCGTTCGGCGATCACCGTGGCGGTGGCGGGAGCGCCCTGCCCTGTCACCGTCGACGGCCGTCCGGCCGCCTGGGGTGCGCCCGTTCGTGTGCCGGCCGGGGCGCTGCTGGACGTCGGCCACGCGCGCGCGGGGCTGCGCAGCTATGTGGCCGTCTCCGGTGGAGTGGCCGTGGACCCGGTCCTCGGCAGCCGCTCCACCGATCTTCTCTCGGGCCTGGGCCCCCCGCCGCTCACGGACGGCATGGTGCTGCCCCTGGGACGCCCCGCCGCGCTCCACGCGCGCGTGGATGTCGTCCCGCACGCCGCCCCGCCCGCCGAGCTGGTCCTGCGGGTGACGCTGGGGCCGCGCGACGACTGGTTCACGGCGTCGGCCGTACGCGTCCTCACCACCCGCGCCTACCGGGTGTCGTCCGCGAGCAACCGCATCGGCCTGCGGACGGAAGGGCCCTCACTGGAGAGGGCCGTTTCCGGTGAACTCCCCAGTGAGGGCATGGTCCTGGGCGCCGTCCAGGTACCGCCCGACGGCCGGCCGGTCGTCTTCCTCGCCGATCATCCGACCACCGGCGGGTACCCGGTGATCGCGGTCGTCCGCCCCACCGACCTTCCCGCGGCGGCTCAGGCCGTCCCGGGCACGCCGGTGCGCTTCGTGGCCGTACGCCGCCGCTGAAGCCGGCAAGCGCCCGCACGCTGCCGCCGAGCGCCCCTGCGCCCCCGCCGAACCGTCATGCCGCGTCCGGCTGTTCGGCCACCGACAGCGCGGCCAGCGCGGCCAGCGCGGACGAGACGGCGTGCGAGGCGCTCAGGTCGAGGCGCGCGCTGGTGCCGCGCGCCCGGTGGCGTAGTTCGGCGGCGGCGAGGGTGAGCAGCTGCGGGAGCAGGTCCGTGCAGCGCCGGGCCACCCATCCCGTTCCCGCGGTGGCCAGCCACCACAGGCTGGCCGATCGCGTGGGCACGGGAAACTCGGGCTCGGCCGAGGGCGCCGTCCCCCTGGCGATGTCCTGCTCGGCGAGCAGCGCGTGGAAGCGCAGGGCGAGTTGCCGGTGCCCCTGCTCTCCCGGGTGCAGCCGGTCCGCGCTCCACATCGCGCGGTCCGTCAGCCACTCCTCCTCCGCGGCGTGCAGGTGCATCGCCCCGTGCCGCTCGGAGAGCGCGTGCACGACCGTGTTGACGGCCCGCTGTCGCCGGGCCAGCGGTCGCGCCAACGCCCCCGGCAGTCCAAGCATGGAGCCGGGATCCGGGAGACAGGCCGTCATCACCACCGCGTCCTGAGCGCGGAACGCCGCGTACACCTTGTCGAGCCGCTCGGCCACCGAGTGGATGTCGAAGGTGCACCGCAGGGTGTCGTTGACGCCGATCACCACGGAGACGATGTCAGGCTCCAGGGCCAGCGCGGCCGGGGTCTGCCGCTCCAGCACATCCCGGGTCTGCGCCCCGCTGACCGCGAGGTTGGTGAACTCCACGGGTGCGTCCGCCGGGGCGAGCCCCTGCGCGAGCAGTGCGGCCCATCCCCGCCACGCGTCTCCGACGGGATCACCCATGCCTTCCGTCAACGAGTCCCCGAGGGCCACGAACCGAAGGGGTCTCATCCGACGCCTTCCTGCAAGCGCGGGCGCGCCTGGACCACCGCGTCGTGCGCGGCGAGAAAGCCCTCTACGGCGGCATCCCATCCGAAACACTCCGCACGCGCGCGTGCGGCCTCCCTGCGCTCGCTCTCGGGGCGCCCGAGCAGCAGCCGCACGGCGTCCGCGAAGGAGTCCCCGCGGTCCGCCACGGTGGCCCCTGCCGACCCGACGATCTCCGGCAGGGCGGACAGCGCGCTGGCCACCACGGGCGTGCCGCAGGCCATCGCCTCCAGGGCGGCGAGCCCGAACGTCTCGGCGGGCCCTGGGGCCAGGCACACGTCGGCGGAGGCCTGCAGCGCGCCGAGCACGGCACGGTCGGAGACGTGCCCGAGGAAGGTGACGGGCAGCCTCCGCTCCCGGGCGCGCAGTTCGAGCCGGGCCCTCAGCGGTCCGTCCCCGGCCACGACGAGCACGGCACGCTGTCCGCGCCGCAGCAGGGCCTCCAGCGCGTCGAGTGCCGTGCCGGGCCGCTTCTCGACGGACAGCCGGGAGCACATCACGAGCAGCGCCTCTCCCCCGCGCGCGTACTGGGCGCGCACGCCCGGATCGCGCAACGCGGGGTGGCGCCCCACAAGGTCGACGCCCAGGGGGGCGCGTACGACATTGCGTGCGCCGATGCGGACGAACTCACGCTCGGCGAACTCCGTGGTGCACACCACACGCGCATAGGTGTGCGCCGTACGGATGTTGAGGGCGTCGGCGGTCCGCCGGGCCATCCCCTCGGAGAGCCCCCAGGTCCGCAGCACTCCGTCGGCGGTCTCGTGGGAGACCATCACGGCGGGCACCCGGGCCCGCCGTGCCCATACGCCGGTCCAGCGCAGGGTGGTCCGGTCGGAGACTTCGAGGCGGTCGGGGGCGAGGGACTCCAGGAGTCGGGCCACCCGCCGCTTGTCCGTGAGCACGCGATAGCCGCCGGTCCCGGGGAGCAGCGGACCGGGCAGCGTGATCACCCGCCCCTGCTCGGTCTCGCGGTCGCTCGCGCGCTCACCGGGGATGATGAGCACCGGCTCGTGCCCGGCCGCCCGGTAGCCGGAGCCGAGCTCCCGCAGCGCGGTGCGCAGACCGCCGGAGGCGGGGGCGACGAAGTTGGCGAGCCGGACGATGCGCAGGCTCATGCCGCCACCAGCTTCCGCGCGGAGAGCACATCGGCGTAGTGCCCGATGAGCTGATCGCCCACGGCGGCCCAGGTGCGGCCCTCGACCGTGGCCCGCCCCGCGGCGCCGTAGGCGGCCCGCAGCGCGGGATCGGCGGCCAGCGCCCACACCGCGTCCCGTACGGCGGCCCCGTCACGCGGCGGCACCAGCAGCCCCGTACGTCCGTGGGCCACCAGATCGAGCGGTCCGCCCGCGGCGGGCGCGACGACGGGCACCCCGCTGGCCATGGCCTCCTGCACGGTCTGGCAGAAGGTCTCGAAGGGACCGGTGTGCGCGAAGACGTCCAGCGAGGCGAAGATCCGGGCGAGTTCGTCGCCGGTGCGACGCCCGAGGAAGACGGCGCCGGGCAGCGCCTCGGTGAGCGTGTGCTGACTCGGCCCGTCGCCCACGATCACGACGCGCACGCCGTTCAGGCCGCAGACTCCGGCGAGGAGCTCGACCTGCTTCTCGGGGGCGAGCCGGCCGACGTAGCCGACGATCAGCTCGCCGTTCGGCGCGAGTTCGCGGCGCAGTGCCTCGTCCCGGCGGTCGGGACGGAAGCGGACGGTGTCCACGCCGCGCGGCCACAGCCGTACCCGGGGCACTCCGTGTGTCTCCAGGTCGTGCAGGGCCGCGCTGGACGGAGCGAGCGTCCGGTCGGCGGCGGCGTGCACGGAGCGTATGCGCCGCCACGCGGTGGCCTCACCCGCACTGATGTACGTACGGGCGTATCCGGCGAGGTCGGTCTGGTAGACGGCCACGGCGGGGATGCCGAGCCGGGCGGCGGCCGCCATGCCGCGGACGCCGAGGACGAAGGGGCTGGCCAGGTGGACGATGTCGGCGCGGTGTTCGGTGATCGCCGCGGCGACGCGTCGGCTGGGGAGGGCGACGCGGACCTGGGGGTAGCCCGGGAGCGGTAGGGAGGGGACACGGACGACGGGGCACGGCGCGAGGGCGTCGGGCCCGTTTCCGGCCGCTGTGGCAGGGGCGACGACAAGGGGAGCGTGACCGCGATCGACGAGGTGCCGGGCGGTCTGGAGCGCGCAGTGGGCCACGCCGTTCACATCGGGGGGAAAGGATTCGGTCACGATGACGACACGCATACCCGTGTTGTCGCCGGGCTGGACGTGGCCGCGTCAACGTGGATCTTTCCTGACGAGGAACGTCCCATGAGCGTTGCGCTCCACACCCGTCCAGGTCAGCCCGCGTCCACGCCCTCCTGACTCCCGGGTCACCGAACGTTCATACGGCGGGCATGTCGGGCCCTATCCGGCTGCGTACCGCGGTCTGGACGTCCGCCTCCTCGGCCGGATCCGCCGCCAGCCGCCGGAGCTGGTCCACCACGCGCGCGTCGCCGGTCTCGGCGTGCCGTGCGGCGACCTCCCGGGTGGTCTCCTCGCAGTCCCACAGGCATTCGACGGCGAAGCCCGCGGGGAAGGAGGGATCGGTGGCGGCCAGGGCACGGGCGGCGCGCCCGCGCAGATGGGACGAGGCCGTCTCGCGGTAGACATGGCGCAGCACGGGTGCGGCACAGACGATGCCGAGCCGTCCGGTGCCGTCGACGAGGGTCCACAGGGTCGGCGCGTCGGGGCCTTCGCCGCGTACCGCTTCCCGCAGCGCCCCGAGGACCAGTTCGCTGTCCTGGGCTCCGCCCCGGCAGGCGAGCATCCGTCCCGCGGCGGCGCCCAGGGCGTCGGGCCGGTGCGCCCAGTTTCGCGCCCGGTCGACGGCGGCCACGCTGCGCATCCGTTCGAAGGCGTCGACGGCGGCCTCGGCAGCGGCCGTCGAACCATTGGCCAGGGCTGTCTCGATCAGATCGAGGGCGTCCGGATCATTGCCGTCGGCGAGATAGCGCAAGGCGGTGCAGCGGGCTCCGTCGCCGCCGCTCCGGGCGGCCTCGACGATCTCGGGCCGGTCCTCGGGGCCCGCGACGGCGGTCAGACAGCGGGCGGCCGGCACATGGAGCGCGGCTCCGCGTTCGATGCCCTGCTGGGCCCACTCGAAGACGGCCTGCACGCTCCACCCCGGGCGGGGCCCGGACGGTCGCATCTGCCGCTGCCAGCGGTCGAAGGAACCGGCTTCCTGGGCGGCACGCACGCGTGTGCCGATGGATTCGCGCGGATCGTCGGCCCACAGCCGCCAGGGCCGGGGCTCGAAGGCGTCGCGCACGGCGGCGGCGAGTTCGGCCTCGCCCTCCGCGTCCGACGGGAAGCGGGCGAGTACGGGCACGGCGAGGGCCCGCAGACCCGCGTCGTCGTCACGCAGGGCCAGCTCGTCGAGAGCCCAGGCCCAGTTGGTGCCGGAGGCGGCGTACCTGCGCAGCAGTTCGAGCGCGTCGTGCCTGCCGTACGAGGCGAGGTGCCCGAGGACCGCGAGGGCGAGCCCCGTGCGTGACTCGCACGTGTCGAGGACGTCCTCGGCCTCGAAGAGATGCCGCTCGATCTCGTCGAGCTCACCGCTCAGATCGAGGTAGAGACGGGCGTAGTACAGGGAGCGGTTCTCCACCTGCCAGTCGTGGCGGGGGTCGCGCAGCACACAGTGGTTCAGCGCCGCGAGCGCTTCGGCGCGCGGTGCGGTGAGCGCGTGCAGCGTGCCGTCGCCGCGGCCCCTCTGGAGCAGGCCGAGCAGCGTTCCGCTGGGCGCTATGACCGGATCGAACATGGGAAACAGCCTCACATCAAGCGTCGACGCAACCGGGATCCTGCATTACCTGGCCGCGTGACAACACGTCGGAGCGCCCGCCGTTTCTTGCTTGCTGTAGACCATCTTCCTCTGCCTCTCGTCGGTGGCCCATGCGGGCCGCATCACGGCCCGCGCGGTGCGGCAACATCTGCCCAGCCATCGCGTCCGTGAATCACGACGTCATGATGACTCGGCAGTTCTTCCTGCCGCGACCGTATTTCCGGCGGCCCCGTTCCGCCTCCCCTTTTTCTTGCGTTTCGCCTGGTCAGAGCGTTCGAGTCAGTGTGCGCCGAACAATTCGAGCAGTTCCGTCTTGCCGAACATGCGCGCCGTGTCGACGGCCGAGGGCGTACCGGCGGCCGGATCGGCACCGGCGTCCAGCAGCACCCGGATCACGGCCGCCTCACCCTTGAAGACGGCCCCGGCGAGCGGCGTCTGACCCCGGTCGTTGATCCGATCCGCCTCGGCGCCGCGCTCCAGCAGGGCGCGTACCGCGTCGGCGTGACCGTGGTAGGCGGCGAGCATCACGAGCGAGTCACCGCGGTCGTTGGTGAGGTTGGCCGGAACGCCCGCGTCCACATACGCCACGAGTGCCTCGGTCTCGCCACGGCGGGCCAGATCGAAGATCTTGGTCGCCAGCTCCACGACCTCGGGGTCGGGGGCTTCACTCATCGGCCGGACCGCCTCTCACTACAACCGTTCGGGTGAATCGACAGCGTACTGGCTCCACCGGGACATGACCGGCACCGTCCACGGCAAAGATCACAGCAGACCCGCCCGACACAACAGACCCGCTCAGGTAGCCCCAGACGGCTCCGCCACTTGGGTGAAATTTGCCAAAATTCACCCAGTTGCACCTTTTATCGTATGGATACATGCTGTGATCCTGGAAGTACTCATGGTGACTGTCCCCACGAACCAGGAGACTCAAATGATCCTGTCCATGTCAGGTGTGGTCCTGCTCGGCGTCGTCGTATTCCTCTTCTTCCGCAAGGACGGCCTCAAGGCGTCGCACTGCCTGGTGTCGACCCTGTTCGGCTTCTACCTGGCCAGTACGGCCATCGCTCCGAGCATCAAGGCCGGCGGCGAGAGCCTGGCGAGCCTGCTCGGCGGGATCAAGTTCTGACCTCGTCCGCCCCTCTCGCACGCACCATCAGGAGACAGCAGTGGCCCGGCGCCCTCTCCCCCGCATTCTCAGCAACGGCAGCGCACAGATCGCCCGAAGCCGGGAGCTGGCCCGGACGGCAGCCGACAGCGCCACCGACGTCCTCCACCCACTGATCACGGTCTCCCGAGGACTGCGCCGGCTGGCAGGAGCCGGACGGCGCAAGTGGGCCGACACCCCCAAGGACCGGCGCGGACCGCTGCTGTTCCTGGTGGCCTCGGTGATCCTGGTCGTGGCACTGGTGCCGTACGGGCCACTGCTCGCCGCCATCAGCCTGATGGCGGCGGCAGCGTGGACCGGCCGCGACCTGACCCCGTCGGCGCCGACAGGCCCCGACGAGGCGCAGACCGGGCGCCTCCAGTCGCTGTACGACGCCCTGGTCCCGTACTTCTCGGCGGCCGAGGACCCCGATCCCCTGTACGCCCACAGCGGCGACTGGGAGAAGGCGTTCTCCTCGTACGACTTCGACGACGACGGACGCGTGTCCCGGCTCCTCATCCGCTATCCGGCGTACTTCACGGACGGCGAGGCGGAGTCCCGCGCCCGCATCGAGCAACTCCTGCACGCGAAGTCGGGGCGCGGCCGCGAGTACCACTTCGACTGGGACGAGGAGGGCAACGAACTCACCGTCACGGTCCTCCCGCCCCTCCCCACCGACATCGCCGCCCAGCGCTTCGTCACCGCCCCCGGCGAGACCGTCCTCGGCTTCACCGACCCGGCCGACGTCCAGCGCACGCTCCCCCTCACCTACGGTGAGGAACAGCGCGACGTCCCACCGGTCGTCTGGCGCACGGGAATCCGCTCGACCGAGCCACACCTGCTGGTGGTGGGCGAACCCGGCAGCGGAACGACCACACTGATGCGCTCCATCGCCCTGCAGACCCTCCAGTACGGCGATGTCGTCATCGTCGAGGGGGGCGGCACCGGCGAGTACGCGTGCCTGACCGGGCGGGCCGGTGTGCTGGCCGTCGAGTGCGGGCTTGCGGGAGCCCTCGCCAGCCTGGAATGGGTCGCGCACGAGACGGAGCGGCGGTTGATCGCCGCGAACCGTGCACGTCAGGCGGGGCATCCCGCTCCGGACGACATCAAGAACCCTCTGTGGATCCTGCTGGACCGGCCCAGCGCGCTGGGCCACCTGGCCGCCGCCGACGGCCGCAAGGACCCGCAGGCCCTCCTTCAGGTGCCCCTCCGGCACGGGCGTGCGGCGGGCGTGACGGTCGTCGTGGCCGAGCACTTCGACAGCCTCGACGTCCTGAGCGAGGCGGTGCGGCAGCACACTCGCGCGCGTGTGGTGCTCGGTCCCGCGTCCTCCGCCCAACTGGAAGCCGTCCTGGGCGCGCCTCCGCACACCACTCCCACCCGTGACGTGCCAGCCGGGCGCGGTTACGCCCGCCTTGGGACCGGGCCCGTCCTTCGGCTCCAAGTGCCCGCCACGCCTGATCCGTACGACGATGCGACGAGCGAGGCCCAGCGGCGGGCGGTCCTTGAACTTCTGCCGGAGCGTACGACTCCGGCGGACGCGGGGGCCCTGCCGGCGACGGCCGCGGTGGCGGAAACCTGAGCTTTCTCGCCCCCGCCGCCCCTACCCGTCCCATCCCTGGGGGCTGCGCCCCCAGACCCCCGCTTAAAAGATTGCGCAGTTCCCCGCGCCCCTAAAAGGGGCGCGGGGAACTGCGCAATCTTTTAGACCAGCCCCCACCCACCCGCAGCCGACGAACCAGGGCGGGCGTGGGATCGCGGGGCGCAGCCCCGCGCCTTCAGGGGCGCGGGGAACTGCGCGACCAGCCCCCACCCACCCGCACCCGACACACAAGCGAACGGGGTCGAAGGGGCGAAGCCCCTTACGCCACGAACGTTCGCGGGGCCTCGTTCCCCCCGCTCGCCCCCGTCTCGACCAACCGCGCCGCCGCAGCCAACCGCACCGCCGCCTCCTCGGCCACCGCACCGCCCACGGTGAACGGCAGCCGTACGTACCCCTCGAAGGCCCCGTCCACCCCGAACCGGGGCCCGGAGGGGACGCGGACGCCCACGCGCTCGCCCACCTCGGCGAGACGGGACCCGGACAGCCCGCCGGTGCGCACCCACAGCGTGAGCCCGCCCTTCGGTACCGAGAACTCCCACCCGGGCAGCTCCCGCCGCACGGCGGCGACGAGGGCGTCGCGGTTCTCGCGGGCCTGGCCCCGCCGGATGTCGACGGCCTGTTCCCAGCCCCCGGTGCTGAGCAGCCAGTTCACAGCCAGCTGCTCCAGCACGGGCGTACCCAGATCGGCGTACGCGCGCGCCGAGACCAGGCTGCGGATCACATCCGGCGCGGCCCGCACCCAGCCGATCCGCATGCCCGCCCAGAAGGCCTTGCTCGCTGATCCGACGGTGATGACGGTCGACCCGGCGGGGTCGAAGCTGCACACGGGGCGCGGCATCTCCACGTCCTCGTCCAGATGCAGTTCGCTCATCGTCTCGTCGACGACGAGCACGGTGCCCGCGGAACGCGCCGCGTCCACGAGCCCGCGCCGCTGGTGTTCGTCGGCGAGGGCGCCGGTCGGGTTGTGGAAGTCGGCGACCACGTAGGCGAGACGGGGCGCGGCGTCGCGCAGGACCTGGCGCCAGCGGTCCAGGTCCCACCCGGCGAGCCCCTCGGCCATGGCGACGGGAACCAGCCGGGCCCCTGCCTCGCGCATCAGTTGAAGGATGTTGGCGTAGGAAGGCGACTCGACGGCGATGCGCTCGCCGCGCCCGGCGAAGAGATGGCAGATCGCGTCGATCGCGCCCATCGCCCCGGTGGTCACCATGATCTGCTCGGGCATGGTCGGAATACCGCGCGCGGTGTACCGCTCGGCGAGCATCGAGCGCAGCGCGGGCAGCCCGGCGGGATAGTCGCCGTGCGTGTGCGCGTACGGCGGCAGCTCCTCCAGCGCGCCCCGCACGCTGCGGGTGAGCCATGGCTCGGGCGCGGGCAGCGCCGCGCACCCGAGGTCGATCATGGACCCGAGGGCCTCGGGCGGCAGGGGTTCCAGGCCGCGCGCGGGCAACGGGTTCCCGGCCGGCACCGCGGTCCAGCTGCCCGCTCCCCGGCGGGACTCCAGGAACCCCTCGGCTCGCAGCGCCTCGTAGGCGGCGGCGACGGTCGTACGGCTGACGGACAGGGACAGCGCGAGCTCCCGCTCGGCGGGCAGCCGCGCGGCCACCGGGACCCGGCCTTCGAGCACCAGCAGCCGGATGCCGTCGGCGAGCGCGCGATAGGCGGGCGGACGGCGGGTGCCCGGCCCCGCGGGGCGCTCCTGCTGGGAGTTGAGGAGCCGGGCGAGCTGTGCGGCACCTACCGCCGAAGTCCACTGCGCCATGATTCCCAGTCCACCTTCCCCGAATTGGCCTTGGATGAGATCTCCAACCAAGCCACAGAATGTCATGCGCCAGGCCACTACCACCACAGGGGGGCATCTCTTGTCCACATGCGCCGAGAGCTCCGAACACTCCGCGGGCTCACCGCTCTCCGGAAACTCCACCCTCCCCGAGGGCTCCGCGGACTCCGTCCACTCAGGGTCCCGACGGCTCCCGCGCCGCCTCGTCCAGCTGTACGCGGGCCTTGCCTTGTACGGCGCGAGTTCGGCCCTGCTCCTGGATTCCGGCCTCGGTCTGGAGCCCTGGAACGTGCTGCACCAGGGCCTCGCCGAGCTGACCGGTCTGACGATCGGCGTGGTGTCGATCATCGTGGGTGCGGCGGTGCTGCTCCTGTGGATCCCGCTGCGCCAGCGCCCCGGCCTCGGCACGGTCTCCAACGTCTTCGTGGTCGGCATCGCCATGGACGGCACGCTCGCGCTGGTGCCGGAAGCACACACCTTGACCGTACGGATTCCGCTGCTCGTGGCGGGCATCGTGCTGAACGGCGTGGCGACCGGCCTCTACATCTCGGCCCGCTTCGGTCCCGGTCCGCGCGACGGCCTCATGACGGGTCTGCACCGGCGTACGGGACGCTCGATCCGTCTGGTGCGCACCGTCCTGGAGGTGGCGGTCGTCGCGACCGGCTTCGCGCTGGGCGGCACGGTCGGCATCGGCACGGTGCTGTACGCCGTCGCGATCGGCCCCCTCGCCCAGCTCTTCCTGCGGGTGTTCGCCGTTCGCACGGCACCGGGCGGCAGCACCGTCGTTGCTGCCGGTCAACCGGAGGGCGCGATACTGCCCCGGTGAGCATGCGCATACGCCATCCCTACCTCGACCATCCGGGCCCGATCGCCTTCGCGCACCGGGGCGGGGCGGCGGACGGTCTGGAGAACACGCTGGCCCAGTTCCGGCGCGCGGTGGCGGCGGGCTACCGCTACATCGAGACGGACGTGCACGCGACGGCGGACGGCAGGCTTGTCGCCTTCCACGACTCGACGCTCGACCGGGTGACGGACGGGGCGGGCCGGATAGCCGACCTCCCCTGGGAAGATGTGCGCCACGCGCGCGTGGGGGGCAAGGAACCGGTCCCCCTCTTCGAAGAGCTCCTCGAAGTCTTCCCCGAGGTGCGCTGGAACATCGACGTCAAGGCCGAGCCCGCCCTCCTGCCGCTGCTCGACCTGATCGACCGCACCGACGCCTGGGACCGCATCTGCGTCGGCTCCTTCTCCGAGGCGCGCGTCGCCCGCGCCCAGCGTCTGGCCGGGCCGCGCCTGGCGACGTCGTACGGCATACGCGGTGTGCTCGGCCTGCGGCTGCGGTCGTGGGGCATACCGGCCCCGCTGCGGCGGTCGGCCGTCGCCGCCCAGGTGCCGGAGTCCCAGTCGGGCGTGCCAGTGGTCGACCGCCGCTTCGTGCGGGCCGCCCACGCGCGCGGGCTTCAGGTGCACGTGTGGACCGTGAACGAACCGGAACGCATGCACCGGCTCCTGGACCTGGGAGTCGATGGCATCATGACCGATCACATCGACACGCTGCGCAAGGTCCTGGAGGACCGGGACACCTGGGTCTGAGCTCCCTGGCGCGGTTCGTTCACGGGGAAGCGAGGGGCGCGGGTGGGCACTGACACCGTGCGGGCACAGCAGGCCGCCGAGCAGATAGCGGTCGCCGAGCGGCGGCGCGAACAACGCGGCTGGTACTTCTACGACTGGGCGTGCTCCGTCTATTCGACGAGCGTGCTGACCGTCTTCCTGGGCCCCTATCTGACGTCGGTCGCCAAGCACGCGGCGGACGCGGACGGTTTTGTGCACCCCCTGGGGATCCCGATCCGCGCCGGTTCCTTCTTCGCGTACACGGTCTCCGCCTCCGTCATCATGTCGATCTTCGTGATGCCGATGGCGGGCGCGGCCGCCGACCGCACGGGCCGCAAGAAGCCGTTGCTCGCGGCCGCCGCCTATGTGGGCGCCGCGGCCACCACCGGCATGTTCTTCCTGGACGGCGACCGCTATCTGCTCGGCGGCCTGCTGCTGATCGTCGCGAACGCCTCGGTGGCGGTGTCGATGGTCCTCTACAACTCCTACCTGCCGCAGATCGCCCCGCCGGAGGAGCGTGACGCCGTCTCGTCCCGGGGCTGGGCCTTCGGTTATGCGGCGGGCTCACTGGTGCTGGTCGCGAACCTCATCCTGTTCACGGCCCACGACACCTTCGGTGTCTCCGAGTCGACGGCCGTCCGCATCTGTCTGGCCTCGGCGGGCATCTGGTGGGGCGCCTTCACCCTCGTACCGCTCAAGCGCCTGCGCGACCGCCCGACGGACTCCACGGGGACGGCCACCGTGCACGGCTGGCGGCAATTGGCGGCCACCGTGCGGGACATGCGGGGCAAACCGCTCACACTCGCCTTCCTGCTCGCCTACCTCGTCTACAACGACGGCATCCAGACCGTCATCTCGCAGGCCTCGGTGTACGGGTCGGAGGAGCTGGGCCTGAGCCAGTCGACCCTGATCGTGGCCGTGCTGCTGGTCCAGGTGCTCGCGGTCGGGGGCGCCCTGGGCATGGGGCGGCTGGCGCGCACGTACGGCGCGAAACGTACGATCCTCGGCTCGCTCGTCGCCTGGACCGTGACGCTCGGCGCCGGGTACTTTCTGCCCGCCGGCGCGCCCGTCTGGTTCTTCGTCCTCGCCGCCGGTATCGGTCTCGTCCTGGGCGGCAGCCAGGCACTGTCCCGCTCCCTGTTCTCCCACCTCGTGCCGAGCGGCAAGGAGGCCGAGTACTTCTCGGCGTACGAGATGAGCGACCGCGGCATGAGCTGGCTGGGCCCGCTGCTGTTCGGGTTGACCTACCAGCTGACGGGAAGTTATCGGGACGCGATCATCTCGCTCGTGGCCTTCTTCGTCATCGGATTCGTGCTGCTCGCGCGGGTCCCGGTGCGGCAGGCGGTGCGCGACGCGGGCAATCCCGTACCGGACAGGATTTAGCGCCCGGGGCCAAAGGCCGGTAGTGTACGCGTTTGGCCTGCCAGGCGTACCGTTACTGCGCGTCAAAGATGCCGAAACGGTGGGTGACATCTGCTGCCAGATGTGACAAACCGGGCGCTGGTGGGTACAACAAGGGGCGGCTACGACGGCGACGCATGACCCGGAACGGGAATCTTTACCGCCGACCGGACGTTGACCGGATGACGACGACAGCGACACCTGTCCTGTGGGCGACAAGCCCGGGAGGCACGATTCATGAGTGAGCGAGCTCTTCGCGGCACACGCCTCGTAGTGACCAGCTATGAGACGGACCGCGGGATCGACCTGGCTCCGCGCCAGGCCGTGGAGTACGCATGCGAGAAGGGACATCGCTTTGAGATGCCCTTCTCGGTGGAGGCCGAAATTCCGCCGGAGTGGGAGTGCAAGGTCTGCGGGGCCCAGGCACTTCTCGTGGACGGCGACGGCCCTGAGGAAAAGAAGGCGAAGCCCGCGCGTACGCACTGGGACATGCTGATGGAGCGGCGCACTCGCGAGGAGCTCGAAGAGGTCCTCGAGGAGCGCCTGGCCGTTCTGCGCTCCGGTGCGATGAACATCGCGGTGCATCCGCGGGACAGTCGCAAGTCCGCGTAGTCCCTCCGGGGGTTGAGCGGCATACCACGCACGCCGAGACCGTGGGCACCGTACGTTTTTGTACGGGGCCTGCGGTTTCGTGCGTTCTGATGGGGCGCGGGGGTCAGTGCGGCCCAGTGGGGGTGGCCGGCCCTGGGGGCTGCGCCCCCAGACCCCCCTTCGCCTTGACGGCTCGTCCTCAAACGCCGGACGGGCTGGATGATGCCGGGCCGCGCCTCAAAGTTCGGCCATCAGCGCTCGGCCATCGGCTCTCAGCCCCAGCCCAAGCCCAAGCCCCCAACCGTCAGCTGTCAGCCGTCAGCGACTGAGCGGCGGGCGTGGGCCCTGCCCCGAGGCCGGTCCCCGCACGTCCTCGTCCCTGATGACCTCGCCCTGGACCACCTTGCCGTCGGGGCGGTGGATGCGGGCCTGCTGGAAGGCGTCGCCGAGGGTGCCTGGGGCGGCCGCGCGCATCTTGCGGTCGAGGGTGCGCTCCGCGTAGCGGCTGAGGGCCTTCTGGACGGGCGGGATGAGCAGGAGCAGGCCGACGGCGTCGGAGATCAGGCCGGGGATCATCAGGAGGAGGCCGCCGAGCATCATCAGCCCGTTGCCATTGCCGTTGCCGCCGCCGGTCGTCGGGGCGGCGCCGCTCTGCTGCTGTTGAAGGGTCTCGCTGAGGTTCTTGAAGGCCCGGCGTCCGGCCCGCTTGATGACCACGGCGCCGAGGACGAAACCGGCGAGCAGCAGCAGGAAGACGGTGAAGCCGCTCGACGCGCCCGCGACCACCGTCAGCAGCCAGATCTCCAGCACCAGCCACGCGGCGATGCCGAGCGGCAGGAAGGTGCGCAGCCGCGAGCGCCGCGGGCGGGCGGGGTACGTGGGAGTCGGAGCGCCAGTCGTCATGTTCCCAGTGTGCCTGGGCCCGGCTCAGTACGGGATAAGCGGATGATCAACCGCGGCTGTGGATCGGCGACCGGGGCTGTGCGCCGGCACCGCGGCTTTGCGTATGGCCCCGACTGCGTACCGAGCGCCCGGCCGGCGCCGCTCAGGAGGAGGACTTGCGGCCCTTGATCCGCGCGACCCGCTCGCCCACGCCCCACGTGGTGACCCGCCACAGGGCCTCCACGAGGATGTCGCGGCTCATCTTGGAGTCGCCGAGTTCCCGTTCGACGAAGGTGATGGGCACCTCGACGACGTGGAAGCCCGCCTTGACGGCGCGGCGGGCCAGGTCGACCTGGAAGCAGTACCCCTGCGAGGCGACCTCGCCGAGGCCGAGGCCTTCGAGGGTCTCGCGGCGGAAGGCGCGGTAGCCGCCCGTGACGTCGCGGATCGGCACGTCGAGCAGGACACGGGAGTACAGGCTGCCGCCGCGGGAGATGAACTCGCGGGACTTGGGCCAGTTCACGACCCGCCCGCCCGGCACCCAGCGCGAGCCGAGCACGAGGTCGGCGCCCTTGAGGGCGGTCAGCAGACGGGGCAGCTCCTCGGGCTGGTGCGAGCCGTCGGCGTCCATTTCGACGAGTACGCCGTAGCCGTGCTCCATGCCCCAGCGGAAGCCCGCGAGGTAGGCGGCGCCGAGGCCTTCCTTGCCCTTGCGGTGCAGCACCTGGACGTGGTCGTCCTCGACGGCCAGCTCGTCGGCGAGCTTGCCCGTGCCGTCGGGGCTGTTGTCGTCGGCCACCAGGACATGCGCCTCGGGCACGGCGGCACGTACCCGGCCGACGATCTTCTTGATGTTCTCCGCCTCGTTGTAGGTCGGAATGATCACCAAGGCCTCGCCGAGCGGGCCGAACTGCCTCCCCTGGGCTCCTACCGCGAGGGTCCCGTCGCCGTCGTTCACTGCTGCCCCTTCGTGTCCGTACGCAGGGGTCCACCATAGTGCGCTCAACCTGCGCTGTTGCCTCGCCGCGTTAGTACGGGGGTGTCGATTCGACAAGAGGCGGGTAAGAGCCGACGCCCTGGGGCGGAAACTCGTGTGCTGCGGATCGGGGCCCGGCGCCCTTCGGGCCGACCAGGGACCCGCTGGCTGCGGGTCGACCGAAAGCCGTTGTCTACTGAACGTCCGGGCCCCACCCGGGTCACACCTGCCGACTTGTCGGAACGTTCCCTCGCCTCGTTGCACGGGCGCTGGGCCTGGCTCCCAGTGGTGGTGCGCCGGTGCGGCACACCACCCCTGACCCAGCGGCGCTTCGAGGCCGCGCGGAAGTTCCCCGGTCGGACGTCCGGTGGTGGACCCGGCCGAACCTACCGGCCACCTGCGGCCAGCTGTCAACAGCCGTTTGACCTGCGGTTTTTCCCTCAATCGCCTGGTCAGCGCGGAGGATGCGCAGGTCGCGAGACGGAGTGGCGGGCGATGATCAAGGGCGCGCCACCCCGGGACATCACTCGTTAGGCCGTACGAATACCGTCCGTCCGGCCACCACGGTGCGCAGGCAGACGGGCAGGTCGTTCCCGGGGGTCAGATCAGGCAGTCCGGGGGTGCCTGAGCGGGGGTCGGTGGACCAGCGCGCGACCCGGTCGTCGGGGGCCTGCACGACGAGCTCGGCGGTGCGCCACACGGCGTAGTCGGCGGGCGCGCCCGGCACCAGGACTCCCGCGTCGTCCCGTCCGATGGCCCGCCAGCCGCCCCGCGTATGCGCCGTGAACGCGGCGCGTACGGACACCCGGTGCTCCGGCGTGCGGTGGAAGGCCGCGGCGCGGACGGTGCCCCACGGGTCGAGGGGCGTGACCGGGCTGTCGGAGCCGAAGGCGAGCGGCACGCCGGTGCGCAGCAGGGCCGCGAAGGGGTTGAGGCTCCGGGCCCGTTCGGCGCCCAGGCGCTGGGCGTACATGCCGTCCTCGCCGCCCCACAGCGCGTCGAAGGTGGGCTGCACGGAGGCGGTGAGGCCGAGCTCGGCGAAGCCGGCGATCGTTTCCGGGGTGAGCATCTCGGCGTGCTCGACGCGGTGCCGGGCGGCGCGCACGCGGGCCAGGCCGACCTTCTCCGCCGCCGCGCGCACCCCTTCGACCACGGAGGTCACCGCGGCGTCCCCGATGGCGTGGAAGCCCGCCTGGAGGCCCGCCTCGGTGCAGGCCACCACATGCGCGGCGACCGCGGCGGTGTCGAGATAGGCCGTGCCGGTGTGCTCGGCGTCGGCGTACGGCTGGTGCAGGCAGGCGGTGTGCGAGCCGAGCGAGCCGTCGATGAAGAGGTCGCCCGCGGCGCCGATCGCGCCCAGTGCCCGCGCCTTCGCCACGCCCTCTTCGGCCCACTCGGCCCAGTAGCCGACGACCCGGGGGCCGGGCTCCTCGGCGGCGAGCCGCAGCAGCCCGGTGAAGTCGTCCTCGGAGGAGATCTCCGGGCCCGCGCACTCGTGCACGGAGCCGATGCCGAGCGAGGCGGCGTGGGCGAGCGCGGCGCGCTGGGCCTCGATGCGCTGCCCTTCCGTGATGGCACCGAGGGCAGCGGCGCGGAGCGCGTGGTGGGCGTCGCGGATCAGCGGGCCGTCGGGCGAGTACCCGGCGCGTGCCGTGACACCCGGGACCAGGTCCAGGAGCGCGGTGGTGACCACGGCGGAATGCACGTCGATACGGGAGAGGTAGAGCGGGCGCCCGCCGGTCGCGGCGTCGAGTTCGGTGCGCGCCGGAGGACGTCCGCCGGGCCAGCGGGCCGCGTCCCAGCCGTGGCCGAGCAGGACCCGGTCGGCGGGGCGGGCGGCCGCGAAGTCCCGTACGAGAGCGAGCGCCGCCTCCAGGGACGGGGCGTCGGACAGGTCGAGGCCGGTGAGCGCGAGCCCGGTGGCGGTGGTGTGCACATGCGCGTCGGTGAACGCCGGGGTGACCAGGGCGCCTTTGAGGTCCACGACCTCGTCGACGCCGTCCGCGAAGGCGTCGGCCGCGCCTTCGGAGCCGACCCACGCGACGTGCCCGTGTTCGACGACCATCGCGGTGGCGAAGGGGTCGGCGGGGCTGTGGACTTCTCCACCGCGCAACAGCACGGTGTCCGACGAGGCGGTGCTCTCACTCATGGGGAACAGTCTCGCGCCTGTGAGCGCCCGCCCCGCGCGCGGGGGCCGCGAAAAGCCGCAAACCCCGTCAGATGCGGGGCGGTCGCGCCTCGTACGGCGTCGACAGCACCACCGTCGTCCGTGTCGACACGCCGGCGAGCGTGCGCAGCCGCGCGAGGAGCTCCTCCAGTTCGTGCGGGGTGGATACCCGCACCTTGAGGATGTAGTTCTCGTCGCCCGCGACGCTGTGGCAGGCCTCGATCTCGGGGACGCCGGCGAGGCGTTCCGCGATGTCGTCCGGGGCGCTGGGGTCGAACGGCTTCACCGAGATGAAAGCGGTCAGGGGCAGCCCTACGCTCTCCGGGTCCACGACCGCGGCATAGCCGCGGATGACGCCGCGCTGCTCCAGCCGGCGCACCCGCTGATGCACGGCAGACGTGGACAGGCCCGTGGCCTTGCCCAGGTCGGTGTAACTCATCCGCCCGTCTGCGACGAGCAGCTGCACAATTTGTCGGTCCAGCTCCTCCATGACGCAAGAACCTACAGGGCCCTTGATCCCCCCGGATACTCAGCGGCGCAGGTCATACCCGGTTTGTGATGTGGCTTAGAGTCAGGTGTACGCCACCCGGGGGACAAATCCACCGGGCCAGGCACCTGCGGGCGGCATGTGACGAACGCCACATGGCCGCAACCGGGTCCGTGATGTTCTCGTGATTACCGCAGAGACGGGACGGGAAGTGCTTGCTGTGGTCGAGGCCGCAGTGCCTTGTCGGCCCACCCGAGGGGGAGAAACCCATGCAGAGTCTTAAGCGCCCAGGTCGTACCGCGTCCAAGCGGCAGCAGCCCGTTCTCGAGCCCGAGCCGGAGGGCGTCGAACCCGACGCCCTGGACGGCGAGGAGTTCGACGCGTACGACACTTTCGAGATGTACCGGGTGATCTGCCCGGACTGCGCGCAGTCCATCGCGCTCCTGGCCGACGAGGAGGCCTTGCCCGAGCACGCGCTGTGCGCCTCGCCGTGGAACCCCTTCGGGCTCACGGTCTGCTCCGGTACGGGCCGCGCGGCGGCCGACGCACGGCCCGCGGACGAGTCCGCCGAACTCCAGGAGCAGGACACCGCCCTCCTGTTGACGCTCCCTCAGGGCCTCGACTGGCGGACGCAGCCGTTCTCCCACGTGGGTGGTCCGGGCTCGCGCCCGATGCGGGTCCCCGAGATGCGGCGCCAGGCCGCCTGACCGTCCTCGCACCCGGCGAGCGCGTTCAGCGGACGACGCCCGGTCCTTGCCAGTAGCTGCCCTGCACCATGGCTCGCAGGCTGCCGTGGTGCAGGATCAGTGTGTCCGGGTCCGGGGGTACGGCGACCTCACCGAAGTGCACCTGGCGGTAGGCGACGCGGAGCATGACGATCGCGTGCCGCAGAGCGGCGTACAGCGTGTAGAACTCCATGTCCCGCGGTGTGTGGCCGGTGAGTTCGGCATAGCGTCGCTCCACGCGGTCACGGCGCAGGAAGTCGGGCAGCCCGCTCTGCCCGAAGCTCACGGTGAGGTCCTGGAAGAAGCGGTGCAGATAGACGGTCCAGCCGAGGTCGACCTCGCGCGGGGCCAGGGCCGCCATCTCCCAGTCGAGGACGGCGGCGGGTTCGAAGCCGTCGTAGATGACGTTCCCGATGCGCGCGTCACCCCAGTTGAGCACCGCCTCGCCCTCGTCGCGCGGCCACAACTCGTCGAGCCGGTCGAAGGCGCTCTCGATCAGCGGCGATCGTGACAGTCCGTCAACCACCCATGCGTAGTACGTGCGTTGGGCTCGCACATGACGGCGCAAGGGACTGCCGTCACCCGGCAGAGCCAGGAAGTCGGCTTCCTTCAGCGGGACTTGGTCGTGCAGCCGCGCGAGGAGCCCCGTCGAGGCCGCCTCCAGGCGCTCACGCTCCTCGTCGCTCGCCGCGTGCAGCCAATTCCCCTCGTACGTATAGGGCATGACGTCCGGGGGCACGCGCCCCTCGATCCGGTCCATGACGAAGAACGGCGCCCCGAGCGGCCCGGAGTCCTCCTCCAGCCACAGCACCCGGGGCACCGGCAGATCGGTGCGCTCCGCGACCAGGCGCATCGTGCGGTACTGCCGCGGCATGTCGTAGACGGGGAAGACGGTGTACGCCGCCGGGTCCGCCGCCAGCCTCAACGCGCAGGAACGCAAGGGCGGTTCGGGGTGCTCGATGTCGAAGAGCAGGGTCTCGCTGGACATGCCGTTGGACTCGGGGACGGTCATGTTCACCGCCCTGGCGCCGGGCAGCCGCGTGGCGAGCCAGGCCGTCAGCCGGTGTGCCAGTTCCTCCGGGTCACGCGTGGTCGTACGGGGACGCGGTGCCGTGGCCATCTCACCACTCCAATCAGGGCGCGACCGAGTCGAATCCGGTGAAGCCGCTCGGATCGTGGCGGCCGAACGAGCCGTGCTCGAAGATCCCGTAGCCGACCTGCCCGTCCAGCGTGAAGCGGGCGGCGTGGTCGATCACCCCGTACACGGCGAGGGGGTGCGCGGCCGGGTCGGCGAGGTCGTAGACGCGCCGGTCGGTCCAGTCACGGCCGCGCCAGGTGCCGTGCTGCCAGTCGTCGGCGGGCGGATAGCCCGCCCCGACGGCGAGCGGCGACGAGGTCAGCACCTCCACGCCCAGTTCGAGGGGCTTGCGGTCCACCGGATCCGTGAGGTGGACGACGGCGGAGAAGGGGTGGCGGGTACCGGAGCGATAGCTGATGTCGGCCTGGGGCCACCCGAGTTGGAGGTCGCGCCGCCCCTCACGTACGAGCGTCGCGTCGTTGAGTGAGCGGTGGCCGTCGGCGTCCTCCTGGGCGATGACCATCAGGAAACGGTCGTCGAACCGGACCGGACACCAGAGCCAGTGGAACCCCTCGGTCGGGTTGTCGTCCGCGAGCCGGCCGCCTTCCTCCCCCGGGATCGGGCGCACTCCCCAGCTGCGGTCACGGGTGCCGGTCCACTCGCCCGCCGAGACGGGTATCTCCTCGCCGTCGACGCGGATGATCCCCCGGGCGCCGCCCGCCTGCACGAAGCGGCGCCCCTCCAGGGTGAGCCGGCCGCCGCGGCGCTGGATGTGGTGCGGTTCCCAGATGGCCGGAAAGTCGGCGGTCCAGGTGATGTCGTACGACAGGGAGTCGTCGTCCGACTGGAGGCGCAGCCGGCGCAGCGGCTCCTCGACGGTGATCCGCAGGGGTCCCACGGCGAGGTTCATGCGGTCGTCGCCGAGCGCGTCCGACGCCCGTACCGCGTGCAGGCGGTCACCGAGGCGCAGGGTGGCGTAGGCGTCGATCACTCCGACGTTCGGATAGACGCCGAGGCCCAGGATCAGCAGCGCCCGCCCCTGGTGGTCGAGGACGTGGAAGATACAGCGGTCGTACGCGTTCCGGTCGCTGGTCGCGACATGCTTCATGGACAGGGGCACCTGGTGTACGGGGTACTCGTCGAGTGCTACGGGGCGGTCGTCGGGCACGGCAAGCCTCCCTGGGCGCACGGCAGTTGACGTCGCCCGGAGGGGTGCGGCCCCCGGCGGCGTAGTTGACGGTACGTCAGATAAAGGCCCGGGACCAGATCTCGCGTCACGGACGGAACCCCCCGTACGGGCTCCTCGCGAACTCACGCTCGATTCCCCGGGCGGGTGACCTGTCCGCCCGCCCGCGCGTTGCCCTCGTATGACCCCCACATATTCCGCGACCGGGCGTCGGCACCGGATCCTCGTCCCGGCTCCGGCAGAATCGGTTCGGCAGACACCTCCGCCGGCCCAGGATCCCCCCATCTACCGCGCCCTGATCCGCACCTGGGCCGATCGCGGGCGCACGCTGCCGGGGTGCCACGACCCGGAGTGGGTCCGACTCGCGGCACCGTCGGCGATGTACGGATACGCCCAGTTCAGCGCGATGCTGGACGCACGGGACGAGGGACAGTTCAGCGCGAGCCGGGAGCCACGGGGGGACGGGCAGGTCAGCGCGAGTCCGGCCCCGCGAGGTGACGGGCCGCTCAGCGCGAGTCCGGCCCCGCGAGGTGACGGGCGATGACCATCCGCTGGATCTGATTGGTGCCCTCGACGATCTGGAGGACTTTGGCCTCGCGCATATAGCGCTCTACCGGGAAGTCGGCGGTGTAGCCGTACCCGCCGAGCACCTGGACGGCGTCCGTGGTGACCTTCATCGCGGTGTCCGTGCACAGCAGCTTGGCCATGGCCGCCTGCTTGGAGAACGGCCGGCCCGCGTCACGCAGCCGGGCCGCGGCCAGGTAGAGCGCCCGGCCCGCCTCGATCTGTGTCGCCATGTCCGCGAGCATGAAGCGCAGCCCCTGGAAGTCCGAGATCGGCCGCCCGAACTGCTGCCGGCCGGTCGCGTAGGCCACGGCCTCGTCAAGGGCCGCCTGGGCGACACCTACGGCACAGGCCGCGATGCCGAGCCGCCCGGAGTCGAGCGCGGACAGGGCGATCGCGAAGCCCTGACCCTCGTCACCGATACGCCGGTCGTCGCGGACCCGCACCCCGTCGAAGTGGACCTGGGCGGTGGGCGAGCCCTTCATGCCCATCTTCTTCTCGGGCGGCGCGGCGCTCAGCCCCTCGGCGTCACCGGGCACCAGGTAGGCGGTGATGCCACGGGGACCCTCCCCGCCACTGCGCGCGAGCACGGTGTAGAAGTCGGCGATGCCGCCGTGCGTGATCCAGGCCTTGGTGCCGGTGATCACCCAGTGGTCACCGTCTCTCGCCGCCTTGGTCCGCAGCGAGGCGGCGTCAGAACCGGAGGAAGGCTCGGAGAGGCAGTACGCGCCGAGGAGGCCGCCACCGAGCATCGCGGGCAGATGTTCGGCCTGCTGCTCCTTGGTGCCGTAGTTCGCGAGGGCGTGGCAGGCGAGCGAGTGCACGCTCACGCCGAGGGCGACGGTGAGGCGGGCCGCGGCCAGCTCTTCGAGGACCTGGAGGTAGACCTCGTACGGCTGGTCTCCCCCGCCGTACTCGGAGTCGTAGGGCAGTCCGAGCAGTCCCGACTCGGAGAGCAGGCGGAAGACGTCACGCGGGAAGCGCCCGGCATCCTCCTCCTCGGCCACCTTGGGAGCGATCTCGCGCTGCGCGATGTCGCGGACGAGCGAGATCAGATCCCGGGCCTCGTCCGTGGGCAGTTGACGGTCCACCGGCTGCGGGGCGCGGTCAGGCATGGCGACGCTCTCCTCCCTGTCGGGCACCTCGGCGAAAGCGCCTTGGGTGGGGCGGCTCCGCCGGTCTCACCGAGTGCCGGCCGATGCTCGCACTCCCGGGTCTCGGAAGCTGCTGACCAGCGGCTCTGCGCTGTGAGTATGCCCGTTCGAAGGCATCCCGTCACCAGTTAACGACCGCTCACTCCAAGAAAAGTTCCCTCACCCGAAATTGGTCCGAACCATTGACGCACTGGTCTAGTCCTCCTACTGTTTCGGACCATCACTTCATCGCGTTCATGCCAATCGGCGCACGCTCCCCTCTCCCCCACGAGGAGACACCCGATGCACATTTCGCACCGTCCCCGCTCCCGGTTCCGGGCGCTCGTGTCCGCCGCGTGTTGCGCCGTCCTCGGCGCCGGACTGCTCGCCGGCGCGGGCACCGCCACCGCGTCCTCCGCCGTTGTGACGCCGAAGGCGGCCGGGTCCAAGGTCGTCGGCTACTTCACCGAATGGGGCGTCTACGACCGGAACTACCACGTCAAGAACGTCGAGACCTCCGGTTCGGCCGCCAAGCTGACCCACATCAACTACGCCTTCGGCAACGTCACCGGCGGCAAGTGCGCCATGGGCGACTCGTACGCGGCGACCGACAAGGCCTACACCGCCGACCAGTCCGTCGACGGTGTCGCCGACACCTGGGACCAGCCCCTGCGCGGCAACTTCAACCAGCTGCGCAAGCTGAAGAAGAAACACCCGAACCTCAAGGTCCTCTGGTCGTTCGGCGGTTGGACCTGGTCGAGCGGTTTCGGCGAGGCCGCGAGGAACCCGGCCGCGTTCGCCCAGTCCTGCTACGACCTGGTGGAGAACTCCAAGTGGGCGGACGTCTTCGACGGCATCGACATCGACTGGGAGTACCCCAACGCCTGCGGCAACAGCTGTGACACCAGCGGCAAGGCAGCGTTCATGAACCTGATGTCGGCGCTGCGTTCGAAGTTCGGCTCCAGCAATCTGGTCACCGCGGCGATCACGGCCGACGCCACCGCGGGCGGCAAGATCGACGCGGCGGACTACGCGGGAGCGGCGCAGTACGTCGACTGGTACAACCCGATGACGTACGACTTCTTCGGCGCCTGGGACGCGACCGGGCCGACCGCCCCGCACTCGCCGCTGAACTCGTACACCGGCATCCCGAAGGCGGGTTACTACACCTCCGCGACCATCGCCAAGCTCAAGGGCCTCGGCATCCCGGCCTCGAAGCTGCTGCTCGGTATCGGCTTCTACGGGCGCGGCTGGACCGGCGTCACCCAGGCGGCGCCGGGCGGCACGGCGACCGGCCCGGCGACGGGAACGTACGAGCAGGGCATCGACGACTACAAGGTGCTCAAGACGAAGTGCCCGGCGACCGGCACGGTCGGCGGCACCGCGTACGCCAAGTGCGGGACCAACTGGTGGAGTTATGACACTCCGTCGACCATCGCGGGCAAGATGAGCTACAAGAACGCGCAGGGCCTGGGCGGCACCTTCTTCTGGGAGCTGAGCGGCGACACCTCGAACGGCGAACTGATCAAGTCGATCAACTAGCCCTGGCAGTACGGGACTTGGGGCGGGGGCCCATGCGGCCCCCGCCCCTCGCTCATGTGTCCCGGCGTGCGGCCGGCGGAGCCTGATAGGAGGGGTCGAGCTCCTCGACGGCGCGCAGGGCGCCGCCCAGCATCTTCACCAGCAGCTCGCGCATGGTGTCGCGCGGCAGCCCCTGGTGGCCTATCCATTCGAGGGTGGCGCCCTCCACGCTGCAGAGCCAGCCGAGCAGCGCCATGCGGGGCAGCGGCGCGATCTTGCGCCTGCCGTACGCGCCTTCGGCGATGGTCTGGACGATGACCTCGCGCACGCCCTGGCGTATGGCCTGCACCTCGGTGTCGAAACCGACGCCGCCGGTGATGATCGTGCGGTACGCGGCCTGGTTGTGCTCGGCATAGCGCAGATAGCCGTCGATGGTGCGGTGCACCCGCTCCGCCGGGGGGAGTTCGAGGCCGCCTGCCGCCCGGGAGACCAGATCCGCGACCGAGTCCTCGACGATGGCGAGGTAGTAGCCGCGCTTGGATTTGAAGTAGTAGTAGATCAGCCCTTTGGCGACATGTGCCTGCCGTGCGATGTCGTCCATCGACAGCGCGTCGTACGACGTGTCGGCGAACAACTTCCGTCCGATGGCGATGAGTTCGGCGCGGCGCGCCAGTGAGCGATCGGTGCCGCGCGCCCGGGGGCGGTCGACGCCGTGCTGTTGACTATGATTCAATTTGAGCCCTGGTCTCCAACTGCCAGCGGGACGTTGGCAGTATGGCAGACCGATGCCACCTGCTCGTTCGACTCTGATCGACCGGGGGCACGGTCTCGCGGCGGGCTGTCTCGCGAGACCTCGGCCCATGAACCCGAGGGGCTCAGCTCACAGCAGGCCGAGCTGGGTGACGAGCATCGCGAGGACCACCACGAAGGTCCAGCCCGCGATGTGTTCGAGGATCTTGGGGCCGTCTTCCTTGGGGCCTCCGGTGCGGGCACGGAGACGGGCGGCGGTGGCGGAGCTCGCGGTCATGGCATCTCGCTGACGTAGTGGTGCGGTGGTGTCCCCCGCCCCCGTCGGCTCCCCACCGACTCGACCACCTTGCCACCGAAGCGGGTTTCAGCGGTAGAGACCTTGGTCACGCCGAACACTTCGACGAGCTTCGAATGCCGCCGGATTCCACAACGATGTGAGAAGTCTGTGCGTCTCATCACACGACAGTGGTCAGCCAACCGAAAGGTCCCTGATGAGCACGTTCCGGACGCCTCGCCGCAGAGCCCGCCTGGCCCTGGCGGCGGCGATCACCGTGGCGGCGGCCTTAACGGGTCCGGTCTCACAAGCCGCTCCTTCGCCGCACAGCGCCCCGTCCCCCGGTGCGGCAGGTCTCGGCGACCCGATGTTCCCGCTCGACGGCAACGGCGGATACAAGGTCAGCCGCTACCTTCTCGACTTCGACTGGCAGGCACCGAAGACGCCCTTCGAGGCGGCCACGACGATCAAGGCGACCGCCACCCAGGCCTTGTCCCGCTTCGACCTGGACTTCGCGGGCAACACCCTGCACACGGTGACCGTCAACGGGAAGGCGGCCACCGCCGTACGCGACGGCGACGAGCTGGCGATCACCCCGGCCGAGCCCCTCGCCCAGGGCAAGGCCTTCACCGTCAAGGTCACCTACACCGCCGACCCGACGCAGATCCGCCACCGCGACGACGCCATCGAGGACTACGGCTGGATCCCGACACCGGACGGCACGGTGCTCTATCCGCAGCCCAACGGCGCCAAGATGATCTTCCCGTCGAACGACCATCCGAGCCGGCGCGCGCCCATCACCTTCCACATCACCACCCCGCCGGGCCTCACCGCCGTCGCCAACGGCAAGCTCACCGACCGCGCCGAACAGGCCGACGGACGCGTGCGGTGGACGTACGACTCGGAGCAGCCGCTGGCCACGCAGCTCGCCCAGCTGGCGATCGGCAAGTTCACCCTCGTCGACAGCACGGGACCGCACGGGCTGCCGATCCGCGACGTGGTCCCTGACGACCTGGTCGCGTCGACCGAGCAGTACCGCAAGCTCACCGCCGACCACATCGCCTGGCTGGAGGAGCGGCTCGGCCCGTACCCCTTCAACCGGTACGGCCTCCTCGTCGGCGACACCGACCTGGGCGTGGCCCTGGAGACGAACACGCTCTCCCTGATCCCGAAGGCCGACCTGCTCGGCGACCAGGTCAGCGCCGAGCGGAACCTGGTGCACGAGCTGACCCACCAGTGGACCGGCGACAGCGTCGGCATCAAGACCTGGTCCGACCTGTGGCTGAGCGAGGGCCACGCCCGCTTCTACGAGCGGCTGTACTCGGAGGCACACGGCGGCGTGGTCTTCGAGGACACCATGAAGACGGCGTACGCGAACCACGACCAGTGGCGCCACGACTACGGCGCCCCGGCCGAGCCGACCGAACCGAACCTCTTCAAGCGGATGCGCTACGACGGTTCGGCGCTCGTCCTGTACGCGCTGCGCGAGAAGGTCGGCCAGGAGACGTTCGGGAAGATCGAGCGGGCCTGGGTCACCAAGTACCGTGGAAAGACCGCGAGTACGCAGAACTACATCGACCTGGCGTCGAAGGTCGCGGGCGAGGACCTCGACGGCTTCCTGCACCCGTGGCTGTACGGGGCGAAGACCCCGCCGATGCCGAACCACCCGGACTGGGTGGTCAATCCGGTCCAGAGCTGAACGCCGCGGGGCGGCCCTTCCTCATATGAAGAGGGGCCGCCCCGCGCGGAGTTCAGCGAATGCCGACCGCCGCGAGCGCCTTGCACTGCCGTGCCGACGGATGTGCCGGGAAGTACAGATAGCAGACCCCGCCCGTACCGGAGACGACCTTCCCGGAGGCGTTGTACCTCTTGGTACGGAGCCAGATCGTCTCCCACTCGGACCGCTTGTAGACCCGGCGCACCGCCTCGTCGCCCGGCGACGCCGGGTCGTTGGCGATCACGTCGCCGTCCGCCGTGAACCCTATGACGGTCATGAGGTGCCCCGAAGTGCCGTAGCCCGCCCCCGTCAGCTCGGACTTGAGGAACGACTGGGACGTTATGGCCGGGATGCCCGCGGCGATCAGCGTCTCCAGGTCGGTGAGGGAGCCGAGTCGGGTCACCACGCCTTGCAGGTCCTTGTACGTCGACGCGTAGGCGGCGTTGAACGGCCAGTTGCCGCAGCCGCCGTACTGGTAGTCGTAGGTGAAGCGGGCCGCGTGGCACACCTGCGGGTCGGAGTAGTCCGGGTTGACCCAGGCCAGCTGCTCCGCCGTCGGCTTGCGGCCCCAGTACTCGATGATCATCTGCGAGGAGGTGGGGCTGCACCAGGCCTCGCCGCCGTTGTCGTACTCGGGGTACTGGCCCGCGTGGATCTCCTGCGAGTAGCGCGGGACGCTCAGCTCCTGGGCGAGGCCGGGTGTGGTGGCCGGGACGGTGAAGCGGTCGGGGATGTCGGAGCCCATCGCGCCGAGCCGCCACACCATGGGCGTGATCCTGGCGCCGGGGGTGCGGTAGAGGGTGAGCCGCAGCCGGTACGAGAGAAGCCGCAGGCCCGAGGCGGCGTCGTCGATGGAGAAGGTGTCCGTCCAGATGGTGCTCTTGCCGTCGCTCTGGTCGTCCACGGAGGTCCGCCTGATGTCCTGGTCGCCGGCCGCCCAGCGGCCCATCACATACCAGGGAGTGTCCGTGCCGTCGGAGTACGTGCCCGTCAGCTCGACCTGGAGCCAGGTGCCCGCCGGGGTGCGCGCGTTCCAGGAGGCGATGACCTCGGTGGAGGGGACGGCGAGCCGGTGGACCGGGGCGGTCCAGGTCGCGTACTCCCACGTGGAGGTCTTGCCGGTGTGCGGGTCCGTGTAGTCGGCGGTGCCGGCCGGGGCGGCGATCACCAGACCGGGACGGACGCCCGGCACGGCCCGCGTGCCCTGCGCGCTACCGCTCCGCCAGTCGGTGTACGAGGTCCAGGCACGGTTGTCGACGAGGCGGGCGGGGGCTTCGGCCGGCCCCGCGGGGGTGGCCGCGGCCGCGGGGCCCGCGGCACCTGTGGCTGCCGCGGCGACGGCCACGGCCAGGATGGCTCTGCGGGACGGCTCTGAAGCTCTGGTCATGGGTGGGTGACCCCCAGTTCGTCCGGAAGCGACGGTTCAGACGCACGGCATGGAGCGGCGGGTGCAGACGTGGTACCAGTGCACGGCTGTGGGCCAACTATGGACGCCGGAAGCCGACTTCTGCCAGCACTTCGGCCTCCGGCGCGCCCACCAATATTGGTCGGGACCACTGGCATGACCTGCGACGCCCTCGGCCCCGGCGGACACCGGGGCCGAGGGCGTGCGGGTCAAGGGCGTGCGGGTCAGATGAGGTCCATCGCCGCGACCTCGTCGGGCCGTCCGTAGCTGACCGGCCCCTGGAAGCGGCGGCGGGCCGTGGCGAACCACCACACCGTGGCGATGATCAGCACCACGGCGAGGGCGATCCCCGCGTAGTTGAAGGTGTCGCCGGTGATCGGCGAGACCTGCGGCAGCATGAACAGCACGCTGCTGGCGAGGATCCAGATCACGGCCACCCAGCCGACGGGCTTGCTCCAGCGGCCCAGGTTCCACGGGCCGGTCTGGAACTCGTCACCGAGCCGCAGCCGCAGGAAGATCGGCACGGCGTAGGCGAGGAAGAGTCCGACGACGTTGACGCTGACGATGGCGGTGAAGGCCGTGTGCGACCACCAGCCGGGGATGACCAGGGCCACCGAGCAGGCAACCGCCAGCCACACGGCCTTGACGGGGGTACGGGTGCGCGGCGAGACCGAGTGCCACCAGTGGGAGCCCGGCATCGCGCCGTCCCGGGAGAAGGCGAAGATCTGCCGGGTGTTGCTGGTGAGATTGGCCAGACCGCAGAAGAGCATGGCCCCGATCACGATCAGCAGGATCACCTTAGCCATGCCCATGCCAAGGCCATCGATGAGAATCTGCACAGGCGGCGCCGAGGAGCTCGCCACCTGGTCATAATCATGAATGCTGTACACAAGGGCGAGCATGAGGATCAGTCCGGTGATCGCCGAATAGCCGATCGCCCGCGTGATCCCCCGGGGCGCGTTGACCGTGGCCCGCACCGTTTCCTCGGACATGTGGAAGCTGCCGTCGAAGCCCGTGAAGGTCCAACTGGTGACCAGCAGGCCGAGCATCCCCCCGTAAAGGCCGTTCGTGAAACCCGTGTTGTTCACGAAATGCGTGACGAACGACGCCGACTGGTGATCGTCGGGCATCACGATCAGTGTGCTCACGATCACGAGGAGCCCGATCAGCAGCCACCACACGGAGATCCGGTTGATCAGGGCGACCAGCTGGACGGTGTAGGTATTGGCCAGACCCTGGATCACGATGATGAGCGCCGTGATCAGGACCGTCTGCTGGGCCGTCGGCTCGTACGAGTGCCACTGCAGGGCGATGAAGGCCTGGATGAAGGTGGCGGCCGCGTACCCGGTGGCGGCCGTGCCGCCCACCTGACCAACGAAATTCAGCCAGCCCGTGTACCAGGACCAGGCACCCTTGTGGCGCTTGGCGAGCTTTCCGGCGGAGAAATAGAGCGCTCCACTGGTCGGATAGGCGGAGGCGACCTCCGCCATCGCGGCGCCGATGAACAGCACCATGACGGAGACGCCGATCCAGCCGAACACGAGAATGCGCGGACCGCCGGCATTCATACCGAATCCGAAGGCCGAGAAAATTCCCGAGACGATGTTGATGATGGTGAAGGAGATCGCGAAATTGTCGAACGCCTGGAATCGGCGCGTGAGCTTTCTCGGATATCCCATCGCATGAAGTATCGCGTCGTCGTCGAGCTCGGCGGATTCCTCGCCGGCGCGGCCTCTCGCGCGTGGGGCCGATATCCGTTCTGACACAACTGACCTTTCTCTGGGGGTTGACCGGAAGACTGGAGGGTGGCCGGGTTGGGGGGGCCGGAGAACTGGTCCGGGCTGCCGGGTCAGGCGCCTCCCGGCACGGGCAGGCCGCAGGAGCGGCGGGCGCGGGAGAGCTGCTCCTCGGGCTCGCCGAACACGCTCCAGGGCATACGGCAGGCGTACGGCCCCATGGCCATGAAGACCGCGCGCGCCTCGAACTCGCGCTGGGACATGAACAGCGCGTGCGCCAGATACGCCAGGTCGAGCACCGGTGTGAACCGGTATCCCGGCAGCTGCGGCAGCCAGTTCTGGTAGATCGCGAGCGCCGTGGCGCGCCACTGGGGCTGCTCCCAGGTGCGGTCGACGAGGAGTTGCGAGGGGTTGTAGCTCTCCACCAGGGCCACCAGCGGAAGCAGCCGCAGCGGCGAGGAGGCGGGGGCCCGCTGGCTCAGGAAGGCGGCGACGTCCCAGGCGGCGTTCACCGAGCCGCCGTACCGCGTGAAGAAGAACGTCAGGAAGCGGTGGTGGCCCTCACGGTTCCAGGGATCGAGGCGGAGGATGTGCGAGAACAGCCGCCAGGGGCCGGGCGGCTGGGTGAGCAGGCCCTGCGGGGCGGAGTCGCGCAGATCGTGCAGCCGGGCCATGGCCAGTTTGGCGACCCAGGGCGTGGGATCGGCGGGGTCCGTCGCCGCGGCCCGGTCGCACGCGGTCAGCGCTATGCGCTCCAGGGCCTCGGCCCGGTCGTCCTTGGCGTCCGCCGCGCGCAGCGCCCGCAGGACGGCCACGCGGGCCCACATCAGGGCGGCCTCGGGGGTCGGCTCCTCGGCCAGCCAGCGCTCGGCGAGGTCGGAGTCGGCGGCCTCGGAGGCCAGGACCAGGGAGCGGTGGGCACGCAGTCCGAAGTCGCCGCGCGTCTCCGCCAGGGCTTCATGGGCGCTCAGATAGCGGCCGGCCCGGACATCCACGCAGACGCTCGCGAGTCTGCGGTCGTCGGCCGCCGGATGCCACACATACTGCCCCTCGAATAACCCCGCGGCCATCTTCCCCTGTCCATCCCCGTACGACGCTTCACAGTTGCGCAACAGGCACCCTACTCAGCATCAGGGGGAACCGGAACGGCGTTTCCGAAATACCTGCTTCCGTGACGTCCACGGCTTATGGAAGGAGTGAAATGAGTACTTGAGGAATGTTCAATGAGTGGTTCAATACGGCACTATTCGGTACCCATGACTCCGCTGTGAACGCCAGCCGATAGAATGTTCCACAGGAATATGCCAACACCTCATCGCACTCCGGGAAGCCCCATTCACGACCTCGCCTCACACCTGCGCCGGCTGCCGCCCTCCTGCGGCCCCGTCCGGCTGATCGGCGTCGACGGGCACGCGGGCTCGGGAAAGACCACATTCGCCGGGCAGTTGGCAGCGGCACTGGACGGCGCACCCGTGCTGCACCTCGACGACATCGCGACGCACGAGGAGCTCTTCGCATGGACGGAGCGACTGCTGCGCCAGGTGGTCGAACCACTGCGGCGCGGCGAGACGGCGCGCTACACCCCCTACGACTGGATCGCCCGGAGTTTCGGGCCGGTCCATGAGCTGCCGCCCGCACCCGTCATCCTTCTGGAGGGCGTCGGGGCGGGCCGCCGCGCGATGCGCCCGTTCCTCGCGCGACTGCTGTGGATGGAGTTGCCGCACGACGAGGCCTGGGCGCGAGGGCAGCGGCGGGACGGGGAGGCGCAGAGCGAGTTCTGGGCCGGATGGGTCCGCGCCGAGCGCCAACACTTCACCAAGGACCCCTCAAGACCGTTCGCCGATCTTCTGGTGCGGCAGTGTTCCGAGGGATACGAGGTGCTGCCGGGGCCCGTTGAGACCTCTGGACCGGACCAGTTCATCACTCACGGTGACGGACCATCCGCAGTGTGCTGAACTTGTGAAGACCCTTGCGTGAGAAGTTCTCTCAGTGCTTCAACTCGGCTTGACCGGGGGGCCGTACAGGACTTACGTTCTGAATGTGCGGTCTTTCGAAGCCGCCCGCAGTCGCGAAGCCCCCGGTTGTTCCCCCGTGATCGGGGGCTTCGTTCTGCCCACACCCCCTCTTTCCGGACGCTGCGCGCCGCGATTTGCTCACCCTCGGTCACCGTGCGAAGTGCGCCCCATCTGCTCCCACCTCGTGGAACGGGGTGTGCGGCACCCTTCGGCCCGCGTACGTACCGCAGGTACGATGCCCTCGGTGCGACCTTCGGACGGCTGCTCTGCGCACCGGTGCAACTCCCGTCCGCGGCACAGCGGTTAGGCTGCCGACGGGCACCGGCCCGCTCGGAGAACCATCGGGGGCACGGTTTGTGGGGGACGTGATGGACTTCGGCACGCAGGGCCCCGAGGCCCCGGCCGACCTCGCCTGGATGCGAGGCGTGGACGCCTACACGATGGGCGCCTATCCGCAGGCGGAGGAGGAGTTCCGCACCGCGGTCCGGATGGACCCGGGCATGGCGGACGGCTGGCTCGGACTGCACGCGCTGCGGGTGGACACGACGACCGCGCTGCTGCGGATGTTCCGGCACCGGGACCGCTTCGGGGAGCAGCGCACCCGTCACCGGCGCACCCTCAACTCCTGGTACTGGCTGGGCTGGTGGGTGCAGCCGGTGCTGGAGAGCCCGCGCGATCTGCTGCTCGCGCACGCCTCGCACTGGCTCGACGGACGCCATGTCCCGGAGCTGGACCGGGCGTTGGCCGGCCTGCCCCCCGTCGACACGGACCCCCAGGTGCGGTTCCTGCACGCGTGCCGCGCCTATCTGGTCAAGGACTGGGAGCAGTTGGTCCGGCACACCGATCCGCTGATCGACGATCCCATGCTGGGCATAGAGGCCGGCCTCTTCGGCGGGATGGCCCGGGTCCGCCTGGAGATGTTCGGCCAGGCCGAGCCCCTCCTCGCCTCCGCCCTGATGCGCTGCCGCAGCGAGCAGCCGCAGCGCAAGGAGCTGCGGTACTGGCTGGCGCGGGCGCACGAGGGCACGGGGCGGTCCGCCGCCGCGCTGCCCCTGTACCGGGCGGTACACCGGGTCGACCCCTCCTTCATGGACACCTCGGCGCGGCTCGCGGCCATCTCCGAGGGCGACGGGTACGACGATGCCGCCGCCGACCTGGCGGCGATCACGCTCGCCGGTGTCGGGCAGGACGTGATGGAGGGCCCGGACGGCGTGGATCCGCTGTTCGGCGGCGAGGGACGGGACCTGAAGCTCTCGGAGCCCGACTTCGCACCACCGGGGGCGCTGCCTCCCGAGACCGATGCGGTGCGCGAGAAGGCCGTGGTCCCGGTGCAGCCGCTGCCCGCGGGGCCGACCGACCCCGCGTTACTCGAAGACGCGCTCAACGAGCTGGAGCGCATGGTGGGCCTGGAGCCCGTGAAGCGCCAAGTCAAGGCGCTGTCGGCGCAGTTGAACATGGCGAGACTGCGCGCCGGGCAGGGCCTCCCGGTCCAGCCGCCCAAGCGGCACTTCGTCTTCTCCGGCCCCTCCGGCACCGGCAAGACCACCGTGGCCCGCATCCTCGGCCGGGTCTTCTACGCGCTCGGGCTGCTCGGCGGCGACCACCTGGTCGAGGCCCAGCGGGCCGACCTGGTCGGCGAGTACCTCGGCCAAACGGCCGTGAAGGCCAACGAGTTGATCGACTCGGCGATCGGTGGAGTCCTCTTCGTGGACGAGGCGTACTCCCTGTCCAACTCCGGGTACGGCAAGGGCGACGCGTACGGCGACGAGGCCCTGCAAGTCCTGCTGAAGCGGGCCGAGGACAACCGGGACCACCTCGTCGTCATCCTCGCCGGCTACCCGGAGGGCATGGACCGCCTGCTCGCCGCCAACCCCGGCCTCTCCTCCCGCTTCACCACCCGCGTCGACTTCCCCTCCTACCGCCCCCTCGAACTCACCTCCATCGGCGAGGTGCTGGCCGCCGAGAACGGTGACATCTGGGACGAGGAGGCGTTGGACGAGCTGCGCTCTATTGCCGGGCACGTCGTCGACCAGGGCTGGATCGACGAGCTCGGCAACGGGCGCTTTCTGCGCACCCTGTACGAGAAGAGCTGCGCGTACCGGGATCTGCGGCTCTCGGGCTATCCGGGCACCCTGTCGCGCGACGACCTGTCCACGCTTCGGCTGCCGGATCTTATGCAGGCGTACGGGGAGGTTCTGTCGGGCCGGGGGCCACAGGATCCGTCGGCGATGTGACGACGGATTTCGCCCCCGCCGCCCCTACCCGTCCCATCCCTGGGGGCTCCGCCCCCAGACCCCCGCTAAAAGATTGCGCAGTTCCCCGCGCCCCTTTCAGGGGCGCGGGGAACTGCGCGACAAGCCCCCACCCACCCGCAGCCGAACGAACCAGGGCGGGCGGGGGATCGCGGGGCGAAGCCCCGCGCCTTCAGGGGCGCGGGGAACTGCGCGAACGGCCCCCACCGGCCCGCAGCCGACGCACAACCCACGGGGCCGGTGGGTCAGCTGGCCAGGGCCTCCTCCGCCGCCTCGCTGGGGCGTGGGTCCGAGACGCGTACCGGTGGGACCTCGCGGTGGGCCGGGTCGCGTACCTCGCCGACCAGCAGCTCCAGTACGTCCTCCAGGGCCACAAGACCCAGCACCTTGCCGGACGCGTCGGCGACCTGCGCGAGGTGCGTCGCCGCGCGGCGCATCACCGTGAGGGCGTCGTCCAGCGGGAGTTCGGAGCGCAGGGTCGTCATCGGGCGCCAGATCTGCTGGGGTACCGCCCGCTCGGACTCCTCCAGGTCGAGCACGTCCTTCACATGCAGGTAGCAGCTCATGAAGGCGCCGTTCTCGGCGACCACCGGAAAGCGGGAGTACCCGGTGCGCGCGGTGAGCGCGACGATCTGGCCCGGGGTGACCGAGGGGCCCACGGTCACCAGGGAGTCGCGGTCCAGGAGGACGTCGGTGACCGGGCGGGAGCCCAGCTCCAGGGCGTCTTCGAGGCGCTCCTGCTCCTCGGGGTCGAGGAGGCCCGCCTGACCGGAGTCCTCGACGAGACGGTTGAGCTGTTCGCTCGTGAAGACCGCCTCGACCTCGTCCTTGGGCTCCACACCGAACAGCTTCAGGATGAGCCGCGCGCACGCGCCGAGGGCCACCGTGACCGGCCGGCACAGCCGCGCGAAGGCGACAAGGCCGGGGCTGAGCCACAGCGCCGTCTTCTCGGGCGCGGCCATCGCCAGGTTCTTCGGCACCATCTCGCCGATGACGAGGTGGAAGAAGACGACGAGGGCGAGCGCGATGACGTATCCGAGCGGGTGGATCAACCCCTCGGGCAGACGGACCGCCTCGAAGCCCGGCTCCAGCAGATGGGCGACGGTCGGCTCGGCGACCGCGCCGAGCGTCAACGAGCAGACGGTGATGCCGAACTGGGCCGCGGCCATCATCTGCGGCAGCCGCTCCAGGCCGTACAGGACCTGTCGGGCCCGCGCGGTCCCCAGCGGTTCGATCTGGCTGCGCCGCACGGAGACGAGCGCGAACTCGGCGCCGACGAAGAAGCCGTTGGCGAGCACCAGCAGGGCGGCGAAGAGAAGTTGGAGCACGCTCATCGGACAGCCTCCGCAATGGGCTCCGCGACGGGCGCGGTCCGCACCAGGCGGACGCGTTCGGCGCGGTAGTGCCCGACCTGGCGCACCGACAGGCGCCAGCCGGGCAGTTCGGCCCTGTCGCCGGGGGCGGGGATCCGGCCGAGCAGATCGGCGACGAGGCCGGCGACGGTCTCGTACGGACCCTCGGGCACGTCGAGGCCTATGCGCTGCAGGATGTCGACCCGGCAGCTGCCGTCGGCGTCCCAGGCGGGCCGGCCGTCCTCGGGCGGCGCGGCGGCGAGTTCGGGCAGGTCCTGCCCGTCGTGCTCGTCGCGGACCTCGCCGACCAGCTCCTCGACGATGTCCTCCAGGGTGACCACGCCCGCCGTACCGCCGTACTCGTCGACGACGACGGCGATCGGCTGCTCGCTGCGCAGCTGTTCCAGCAGGGGCTGCACGGGCAGCGTCTCCGGGACGAGCAGCGGGGCCTGGGCGATCCGGCCGACCGGGGTACGCAGCCGGTCGTGCGAGGGGATCGCGAGGGCGTCCTTGAGGTGCACCATGCCGACGATCTCGTCGATCCGCTCCCGGTAGACGGGGAAGCGGGACAGGCCGGTGGCGCGGGTGAGGTTGACGACGTCCTCGGCGGTCGCGGAGGACTGGAGGGCGCTGACCTTCACGCGCGGGGTCATGACGTGCTGCGCGGTCAGGTCGGCGAGCGAGATGGTCCGTACGAAGAGATCCGCGGTGTCCTGCTCCAGGGCGCCGGCCTGCGCGGAGTGCCGGGCCAGGGAGACGAGTTCGCCGGGGGTGCGGGCGGAGGCCAGCTCCTCGGCGGGCTCGACGCCCAGGGCGCGTACGAGCCGGTTGGCGACCGCGTTGAGCGCGGCGATCACCGGACGGAACAGGCGGGAGAAGACACGCTGCGGGCCCGCGACGAAGCGGGCGACCTGCAGGGGCTTGGACACCGCCCAGTTCTTGGGCACGAGTTCGCCGATGACCATTTGCACGGCCGCGGCGAGCAGCATGCCGACCACCACGGCGACGCCGGACACGGCGCCCGCGGGCAGCCCGATCGCGGCGAAGGGTCCGTGCAGCAGTTCGGCGAGCGCCGGTTCGGCGAGCATGCCGACGACGAGCGAGGTGATGGTGATGCCGAGCTGGGTGCCGGAGAGCTGGAAGGACAGCTCCTTGAGCGATTCGACGACCGTACGGGCCCGTCGGTCGCCGTCGGCCGCGGCCTTCTCGGCGTCGGGGCGCTCGACCGTGACCAGGCCGAACTCCGCCGCGACGAAGAAGCCGTTGGCCAGAATCAGCAGAAACGCCGCCCCAAGGAGCAGCAGGGGGATGGTCATGCCGCCGCCTCGATATGTCGGGAGGGGGCGGCGCAGGTACTACAGGACGATCCGTCCATCGCTGGAGGGAGTCACTCCTCGGATAGCAGGGGGCCTCTGAATGCCGGGCGGCACATCAGAGGCGGAGGCGCAACGAAAACGCCTCCGCCAACAGATTAATCAAGACATGGGCCCGCAGGGCAGGGTGGAAGGCTGAGAGTCAGCCCTGATGTTGCTCGGGGTCGCGGATGGACCGCGCCTCGGCGAGGGCACGCAGGGCGCGAGCGTCCTCGATCGCGCGCTGCTTGGCGATGCCCGGCTGGATGCCGAGCGCGGGCAGGCTGGTGCCGTCGCTGAGGTTGAGGAACACCCAGGGGTCGCCGGGGCGGAGGTTGACCTGAAGGATTTCAGCCCAGTCCAGGTGTCGCTTGCTGGCGATGTTGACGACGGTGACGCCGGTCTCGTCGGCGACGACCTTGGGCCGGGAGAGCAGCAGGAGCACCGCGAAGAGCAACGCCGCCGTGAAGACGAAGCTGACGCGCTCCCCCGGGCTGAGCTGCTCCAGGAGCATCGCGACCGTCGCGATGACCACGAAGATCGCCGCACCGGCGGTGAGCAGGACGGCCCGGGTGCGGGACGGCCGGAATGTGACGGGAAGGGCGGGGGTCTGGTGGGAGTCCGACATGGCTCGCGGTCCCGTCAGAGCCGGCAGGCGTGGATGGCCGTGGTCAGGATGGCCCGCGCGCCGAGCGCGTACAGATCGTCCATGATCCGCTGGGCCTCCTTGGCGGGGACCATGGCGCGCACGGCGACCCAGCCCTCGTTGTGCAGCGGCGAGATGGTCGGCGACTCCAGGCCGGGCGTGAGGGCGACGGCCTTCTCCAGGTGCTCGGCACGGCAGTCGTAGTCCATCATCACGTACGTCCGGGCCACCAGGACGCCCTGGAGGCGGCGCAGGAACTGCTGCACCTTGGGCTCGGCGTCCTCGTCCGAGGTGTCGGCTCCGACACGGCGGATGACGACGGCCTCGGACTTCATGATCGGGTCGCCGAAGACCTCCAGGCCCGCGTTGCGCAGCGAGGTGCCGGTCTCGACGACGTCGGCGATGACTTCGGCGACACCCAGCTCGATGGCGGTCTCGACGGCGCCGTCGAGGTGGACGACGGAGGCGTCGATGCCGTGGTCGGCGAGGTGCCCCGCGACGATGCCCTCGTACGAGGTGGCGACCGTCATGCCCGCGAGGTCCTCGACGCCCTTGGCTGTGCCGGGCTTGGTGGCGAAGCGGAAGGTCGAGCGGGCGAAGCCGAGCGGGAGGATCTCCTCCGCCTTGGCGCCCGAGTCGATGAGCAGGTCACGGCCGGTGATGCCGATGTCGAGACGGCCGGAGGAGACGTAGATCGCGATGTCGCGGGGGCGGAGGTAGAAGAACTCGACCTCGTTCTCCGGGTCGACGATCCGCAGTTCCTTGGACTCCCGGCGCTGCTGGTAGCCGGCCTCATGCAGCATCTCCGCCGCAGGGCCTGACAGGGAACCCTTGTTGGGGACGGCGATGCGCAGCATGAGGTCGGCTTCCTTTGCGTGAAGGGGATGTGTCTGCGGAACAGGGGGATTTACAGGTGGGCGTACACGTCGTCGAGGGAGATGCCGCGCGCGACCATCATCACCTGGACGTGGTAGAGCAGCTGCGAGATCTCCTCGGCGGCGGCGTCCTTGCCCTCGTACTCGGCGGCCATCCAGACCTCGGCGGCCTCTTCGACGACCTTCTTGCCGATGGCATGGACGCCCTTGCCAACCAGCTCGGCGGTGCGCGAAGTGGCGGGGTCGCCGTTGGCGGCCTTCTGCTGGAGCTCGGTGAACAGCTCCTCGAACGTCTTCTTGGACATGATGCCGCCCACCCTACGCGCTACCGCCCCTGCCTCAGCGCCAGGGTTCAGATACTGAGCGCAGCGTGGCCGCGGTCGCCACGGCGGCGGTCACCGCCTCGTGTCCCTTGTCCTCGTTGGAGCCCTCGATGCCCGCGCGGTCGAGGGCCTGCTCCTCGGTATCGCAGGTCAGCACGCCGAAGCCGACGGGGACACCGGTGTCGATGGAGACCTGGGTGAGGCCGTTGGTGACGCCCTGGCACACGTACTCGAAGTGCGGGGTGCCGCCGCGGATGACGACGCCGAGCGCGACAATCGCGTCGTAGCCGCGGCCCGCGAGGACCTTGGCGACGACCGGGAGCTCGAAGCTGCCCGGGACCCTGAGCAGGGTCGGCTCGTCGATTCCCAGCTCGTGCAGGGCGCGCAGCGCGCCGTCGACGAGGCCGTCCATCACCTTTTCGTGCCACTGTGCCGCGATGACCGCGACGCGCAGGTCGCCGCAGTTGCGTACGGACAGTTCAGGTGCACCCTTGCCGCTCACGTCTCTCCTCAGTGCCGCTTGCTGTGTTGCCGATAGTGCCGTTTGTTGTGGATTGCCTGTTACTGGTTGCCGCAGGCGGACACGGTGGTCGTGTCCAGCCAGGGCAGGTCGTGACCCATCCGGTCCCGCTTGGTGCGCAGGTACCGGAGGTTGTGCTCGCCCGCCTGTACGGGCATCGGCTCCCGGCCGCTGACCTTGAGGCCGTGCCGGACGAGCGCGTCGGTCTTGTCGGGGTTGTTGGTCATCAGGCGCAGGCTGCGCACGCCGAGGTCCTCCAGGATCTGCGCGCTGGCGCCGTAGTCCCGGGCGTCGGCGGGCAGGCCGAGTTCCAGGTTGGCGTCGAGCGTGTCGCGGCCGCGCTCCTGGAGCTCGTACGCGCGCAGCTTGGAGAGCAGCCCGATGCCGCGTCCCTCGTGGCCGCGCAGATAGACCACGATGCCCCGGCCCTCGGTCTGGATGCGCTCCATGGACGTCTGGAGCTGGGGGCCGCAGTCGCAGCGCAGCGAGTGGAAGATGTCGCCGGTGAGGCATTCGGAGTGGACGCGGACGAGGACGTCCTCGCCGTCGCCGATCTCGCCGTGCACGAGGGCGACATGCTCGACGCCGTCGACGATGGAGCGGTAGCCGTACGCCGTGAACTCACCGAAGGCGGTGGGCAGCTGGGTCTTCGCCTCGCGCCGGACCGTGGGTTCGGCGGTACGGCGGTAGGCGATCAGGTCCTCGATGGAGATGATCGTGAGGCCGTGCTTGCGGGCGAAGGGGATCAGCTCGGGCAGCCGGAGCATGCGGCCGTCCTCGCCCGCGATCTCGACGATCGCTCCGGCCGGGCGCAGACCCGCGAGGCGGGCCAGGTCGACGGCGGCCTCGGTGTGGCCGTTGCGGACCAGGACGCCGCCGGGCTTGGCGCGCAGCGGGAAGATGTGGCCGGGGCGGACGAAGTCGTCGGCCTGGGCGGTGCCGTCGGCGAGGAGCTGAAGCGTGGTGGCACGGTCGGACGCCGAGATGCCGGTGGTCACACCGTGAGCGGCGGACGCGTCCACCGACACCGTGAACGCGGTCTTCATCGACTCGGTGTTGTCGTCGACCATCTGCGGGAGCCGGAGCCGCTCCAGTTCGTCGCCCTCCATGGGCGCGCAGATCAGCCCGCGGCACTCGCTCATCATGAAGGCGACGATCTCGGGGGTCGCCTTCTCGGCGGCGATGACGAGGTCGCCCTCGTTCTCCCGGTCCTCGTCGTCGACGACCACGACCGGGCGGCCCGCCGCGATGTCGGCGATGGCCTGCTCGACCGGATCGAGCGCGAAGTCCGAGGCATCAAGATCGTGCCCGGTGCTGTACCAAACCGGCGCCGTAGTCATGCCGGGGCTCCTTCCAGGACGGGCTGCCCGGCCTTGCGGGAGCGCAGCCACCAGTCGCGCATGCCCCACAGGACGAGCGCGCCGTACAGGACGTAGACGAAACCGGAGAAGGCGAAGCCGTTGGCGAAGTTGAGTGGCACGCCCACCAGGTCGACCAGCAGCCAGGCGAACCAGAACTCGACCATGCCGCGCGCCTGGGCGTACATCGCGACGATGGTGCCGACGAAGATGTACGCGTCCGGCCAGGGGTCCCAGGAGAGGGACGGGTACGCGAAGAACAGCGCGGCGACCGCGACGGTGCCGATGGCCGCGGCACCGGCCATCGCGGCACGCTCACGCCAGGTGGCGAACCGCACCGCGATGGAGCCGTCCTGGCCCTTTCCGCGGTTCCACTGCCACCAGCCGTACACCGCGACGACCATGACGACGACCTGCTTGCCGGCGCTGCCGGAGAGGTGGGCGGTCGCGAACGCCGCGAAGAGGATGACGCCGGAGAGGAACTGGACGGGCCAGCTCCAGATGGAGCGCCGCCAGCCGAGCGCGAGGGCGATCAGACCGATCACGTTGCCGATCATGTCCGACCATTTGATGTGCTGGCCGAACAGCGTGAAGGCCTCGGAGTTGAGCCAGTTCACTTGCCGGCCCCCTCGGCGGTGGCGCGGTCGCCGAGCAGCCGCTCGACGTACTTGGCGATGACGTCGACTTCGAGGTTGACCGGGTCGCCGGGCTTCTTGAGGCCGAGCGTGGTCAGGTCGAGGGTGGTGGGGATGAGGCTGACGGTGAAGTAGTCAGGGCCCGCGTCGACCACCGTCAGGCTGATGCCGTCGACGGTGATGGAGCCCTTCTCGACCACGTAGCGGGAGAGGTCCGCGGGGAGCGAGATCTTCACGATCTCCCAGTTCTCGGACGGCTTGCGCTCGATGACCGTGCCCGTGCCGTCGACGTGTCCCTGCACGATGTGCCCGCCGAGGCGCTCGCCCACGGCCATGGGGCGTTCGAGGTTGACGCGGGAGCCGACGGTCAGGGCGCCGAGGCTGGAGCGGTCCAGGGTTTCCGCCATGACGTCGGCGGTGAACTCGTCGCCCTCGTGTTCGACGACCGTGAGACAGACTCCGTTGACGGCGATGGAGTCGCCGTGCTGCGCGCCCTGCGTGACGACGGGGCCACGCAGCCGGAAACGCGAGGCGTCGTCGAGAATCTCGACGGCGGTGACCTCACCCAGCTCTTCGACGATTCCGGTGAACACTTCCCGGGTCCTCCTGCCTCATAGGGCACGGACTCCGGGGCCTGTCGATGACGACAGAATGAGCGGACAGCGACACCGGGAGCGACGCCGAAAGGAGACTCGTCCCACAGGACAAGTCGCAACAAACGGCAGCGCGCACGAATGCCCGCCCGCCGCGCACTGCCTCCCATCCGGACTTTAACCGTCGGTCCAGGAATTTCACCTGGTCAACCGGCCGCTGGAAGCGGCCGGGTCGCGGACTGTAACCGCCGGTTCGGAATTTCACCGACCCCGGAGTGCGCTGCTTCTGGTACAGGGCCAGTGTGCCACGCCTGATCGACGCCCATGCGGGCGAACGCCTGTGGGCTGGCTCACAGGCCATACGGATGGACTTCTGCGGCGACGCGCGAGTGGCCAACTTCCTTCCGGCCACACACCCTTGAGACTGGTCCATACCTATTGACGCTCTGGTCTAGTCCATTTAAAGTCGGCGATCACCGTGATCTTCACGATCACCGCTTCGTCGACATCACCACTTCATCGAACAGGTTTGTCGACACCCTGACTTGTCGCCACCCCCCGATCGGCCCGGCGGCGGTGACGGAGGCCCTTGCCCCGCCGCCGGGTCTCCAACCCGGGCTCTGCCAGGGTGGGGGCGTGACAACGAGCCTCGCCGACGACTTCGAGACGTATCGCCCGCGGCTGTTCGGGCTGGCCTACCGCATGCTCGGTTCCGCCGCGGACGCGGAGGACATCGTGCAGGACGCGTATCTGCGCTTCAGCGGCGCCGACCACGCGGCGGTCGAGCGCCTCGGCGCCTGGCTCGCCAAGGTCGTCACCAATCTCTGTCTCAACCGGCTGGCCTCGGCCCGCGCGCGGCGCGAACAGTACGCAGGGCCGTGGCTGCCCGAGCCGGTGATCACCTCGGACGGCACGCTCGGCCCCCTGGAGTCGGCCGAGCAGCGCGACGCCGTGTCCCTGGCCCTGCTGGTCCTCCTGGAGCGGCTCACCCCGACCGAACGCGCGGTGTACGTCCTTCGGGAGGCCTTCGCGTACGGCCATCGGGAGATCGCCGGCGTACTGGAGCTGAGCGAGGCCAACTGCCGTCAGCTGTACCGGCGGGCGGTGCAGCGGGTCGCCGCGCCGGAGGCCCGCTTCAAGGCCGCACCCGAGCAACAGGCCGGGCTCGTCGAATCGTTCCTCACGGCGGCCCGCGAGGGCGATCTGGCCGGTCTGGAGAGCCTGTTCTCGGCGGAGGTGACCTGGTGGTCCGACGGCGGCGGCAAGGTCTCCGCGGCACGGCGGCCGATCGAGGGGCGCGAGAAGGTTCTGCGGTTCCTGGCGGGCCTCCTGGGCAGGCACGTGTCGGGCGACGTCGACTTCGTGGTGGCGGAGGTCAACGGACACGCCGCGCTGGTCGCCCGGGCCGACGACCGGCTGCTGAGCGTCGTGACATTCGAGTTCCACGAGGGCGTGTGCACGGAGGTGCGGGCGGTGGTGAACCCCGACAAGCTGGAGTTCGCGGGCCGCCAGCTGGCACGGGTGTAGGGCCATCCACCGGTCCCGGGTGGAGCACGGCCCCACCGCCCCACCACATCAACGCCCGGCGTTGTCACATTCTCCGCGGCTGTCCGGTCTCAGCTGACGAAGGGCGCTCCACCCGGGAGCCGTCCGACGTCCGAAAGGGCTGAACAGCATGACCACGATCCTGGTGACCGGCGGTACCGGAACCCTTGGCCGGCTCGTCGTCGAGCGGCTGAGGGCGGACGGGCACGAGGTGCGGGTGCTGAGCCGGCACGCTCAGCCGTACGCCGTCGATCTGCGCGAGGGTGGTGCCGGGCTGGACGCCGCGGTCGAGGGTGTGGATGCGATCGTCCACTGCGCGACGTCGCCGCGCGGAGGCGACGAGCAGGCCGCCGCGCATCTGATCGCGGCCGCGCGCCGGGCCGGTGTACCGCACCTGGTCTACATCTCCATCGTCGGCGTCGATGTGGTGCCGCTCGGCTACTACAAGGCCAAGCTCGCCGTGGAGAAGCTGATCGAGGAGTCGGGGCTCGGCTGGACGATCCTGCGCACCACCCAGTTCCACGATCTCGTGGTCCAGCTGCTCGCGGCCCTCACCAAGCTGCCGGTCCTGCTGGTCCCCGCGGGTGTCAGCGATCAGCCGATCGAGGTCGCCGAGGTCGCCGGCCGGCTGGCCGAGCTGGCGGTCGGCTCCCCCGCGGGGCGCGTCGAGGACATGGGCGGGCCGGAGGTCCGTACGTTTCCCTCGCTGGCCGGTGCCTATCTGCGCGCCACGGGCAAGCGGCGCCCGCTCGCCAGGCTGCGGCTTGCGGGGAAGGCGTATCGGGCGTTCCGGGACGGGGGGCACCTGACGCCGCGGCGTGCGGTGGGGAAGGGCACGTTCGAGGACTACCTGGCGGGCCGGTTCGGGAGCGAGTCGAAGCGGTGACCCGGGGGGTTCCTCGCCCCCGCCGCCCCTACCCGTCCCATCCCTGGGGGCTGCGCCCCCAGACCCCCCTAAAAGATTGCGCAGTTCCCCGCGCCCCTAAAAGGGGCGCGGGGAACTGCGCAATCTTTTGGACCAGCCCCCACCCACCCGCACCCGGGGTCGAAGGGGCGGAGCCCCTGGGGATGGGACGGGTAGGGGCGGCGGGGGCGAAGAACCCCCGGGGCTACCGGGCCGGCGGCGGGGCGAACAGTTCGTCCTGGGCGCCGTCGCGGGCGGTCAGCAGGGCGCCGCGCAACACCGCACCACCGCCCAACACGCTCGCCCGCACCAACGTCGGCAACGGCGACATCCGCACCAGCCGCTCCTCGACCCGCGCAGCGAGCACGTCACCCCCCGCCTGCCCGACCTCACCCCCCAGAACCACACACCCGGGATCCAGCACGGCGATCACGGACGCGGCCCCGATGGCGAGACGGTCGGCAAGGGCGTCGAGGAAGCCGGCGGAGTCCGGGTCGTCGGGGGTGGCCACCGCCCGCCTCACCAGCGCCGCCGCATACGGTTCGTGCGGAGTGGGGTCCGCCACGACCCCGTACCGCTCCGCCAGCGCGGCCACAGCCGCCGCCCCGGCCAGGGAGTGGAATCCGCCCTCGCAGTCCGTCGCCGAGGGAAGCGCCGAGGTACCGGGCACAGGGAGGAAGCCGATCTCGCCGGTGCCGCCGGAGGCACCGCGACGGAGCCGCCCGTCGAGCATCACCGCGGCACCGGTGCCATGGCCCAGCCACAGCAGCACGAACGTGTCGCGGTCGCGCGCGGCGCCGTCGCGCTGTTCGGCGAGGGCGGCGAGGTTCGTCTCGTTCTCGACCAGGACGCGGGCGGGCAGGCGTTCCTGGAGGGCGGCGACCAGCCGGCGGTGCCACTCGGGAAGGCCGGAGGAGTCGCGGAGTTCGCCGGTCGCCGGGTCGATGAGGCCGGGTGCCCCGATGCCGACTGTGTGCAGCCGCTCCGCCCCCGCCTCCTTGGCCGCGCGTTCCACCAGCGTGACCGCCTGCTCGACGGCGGGCCCCGTGCCGATGTCGTCCGCGATGGGCACCGACGCCCGCGCGAGCTCCGCGCCGAGGAGGTCGGAGACGACGACGGAGACGCCCTCGGTGCGTACGTCGAGGGCGGCGAGATGGGCTTGGTCGGCGACGATCCCGTACACGCGGGCGTTGGGGCCACGGCGCTGCTCCCCGGACTCCCCGACGATCGAGATCAGTCCGGCGGCCGTCAGCCGTTCGACCAGGTCGGCGACGGTGGGCCGGGACAGTCCGGTGAGCTGCTTCAACTGCCCTGCCGTCAACGGGCCTTCCTGCTGCAACAGCCGCAGGGCGAGCCGGTCGTTGATGGCCCGGGCGGTGCTCGGTGATGCGGGCATGCCGGGATCCTCCCAGATCAGCCGCCGTCCCTGGACGGCCGGTATATCGCCTATCTATCAGGCAGGCTTCCTGATAGTTTACGGCGGCAGCACGGGGAGCAGAGCCGGGAGGGGCGGAGAAAATGAGTGACGTGGTCCACGACCTGGGCGAGGTGAAGCGCGCCCGGTACGCCGTCGCCGCCGTGTTCGCGGTGCACGGCGCCGTGACGGGCTCGTTCGCGACCCGCGTCCCCTGGATCCAGGACCACGCCTCGGTCGGGGCGGGCCAGCTGGGCTTCGCGCTCGCCTTCACGGCGTTCGGGGCCTCCTGCTCGATGCCGCTGGCGGGACGGATCACCCATCGCTTCGGGTCCCGGGCGGCGCTGCGCGGGCTGATCGCCCTGTGGACGATGGCCCTGATCCTCCCGTCGCTGGCGCCGAACCTCCTCACCCTGTGTCTGGCGATGTTCGCCTACGGCGCCACGGCGGGGATGGCCGATGTCGCCATGAACGCGCTGGGCGTCGAGGTCGAGCGCCTCCTCGACAAGTCGATCATGTCCGGGCTGCACGGCATGTGGAGCGCGGGCGCCCTGATCGGCTCGGCCGCGGGCACGCTCGCCGCGCACCTGGGCTCCGACGCGCGTCTGCACCACGCGCTGGCGGCGGCGGTCCTCACGCTCCTCGGCGTGACCGCCTGCCGCTGGGTGCTCGATCTTCAGCCCGCCGAGGACGAGGAGCCGCCGCCGAGGTTCGCGCTGCCGCCCAAGTCCGCCCTGCTCATCGGCGCGGTCGGCTTCTGCGCGGTGTTCGCGGAGGGCGCGAGCCTGGACTGGTCGGCGGTCTATCTGCGGGACCAGCTGGGCACCTCGGCCGGTCTCGCGGCGGCGTCGACGACCGGTTTCATGCTGACCATGGCGATCGCCCGGCTGGTGGGCGACGCGGTGGTGAACCGCTTCGGGGCGGTGCGCACCGTACGGGCGGGCGGCGCGCTGGCCGTGGTGGGCGGACTGCTGATCGTCGTCGCGGACGACGCGGCGGTGGCGATGGGCGGCTTCGCGCTGCTCGGCCTCGGTATCGCGGTCGTCGTCCCGCTCTGCTTCGCGGCGGCAGGGCGCAGTGGCCCCAACCCCAGCCAGGCCATCGCGGGCGTCGCCACCATCACGTACACCTCGGGTCTGATCGCGCCGAGTCTGATCGGCACGGTGGCGCAGGCGACGAGTCTGGTGGTGTCGTTCGGGCTGGTCACGGTGCTGGCGTGCGGGCTCGCCGTGCTCGCGGGCGTGCTGCGTGCGGGCGACCGTGACCGTCCGAAGGTCAGTCCTGCGAGCGCAGCAGTTCCTGACCCAAGGCCCTGAACCGGTCGCTCCACGGCGTCGGGCGCAGCGTCCCGGCGTCGAGCCGGACGAGGACCCTGGTGCCGTGCGCGTACGTCACCGCGCCATCGGCCGAGCAGAAGCGGAAGCCGTAGGTCAGTCCGGTGTTCCCGAGCCGTTCCAGCCAGATGTGGACGGCGTACGCGCCCGGCCGGTTCACCGGAGCGTCGTAGCTGATCCGGAGCTCCTTGACGGCGTTGCAGAAGTCGCCCGCCGCCTCCCAGTCGCCCGCGAAGCCGAAGCCGCGCTCGCTCCACAGGGCCGTCCAGGCGCGCTCGGCCATCACCGGGTAGCGGGCGTTGTGCAGCAGCCCGAGTGCGTCCAGGTCGTCGAAGTGGACGGTGACGGGGAGAAGCTGCCCGTATGAGAGGGCTGGGGCGACGGGGGCTTCGGCGGTCACGGGCGGGGCTCCTGAGACGTACGGGATGCGAGCCGATCCGGCGGACGCGATCGGCTGGACGTGGCTGAAAAGGACACCTCATCCTAAGCAAACGCTCAGAAGCCCCGGCCGGGAGGGTTCAGCCCGCGATCGAGTCCAGCTGCTCCGCCGCAGGGCGCAGAGCCCACAGGTCACCGCCGGGCGGCGTTTCGAGCTTCGGCACGGCGGCCTGTGCGGCCCGGTCCCCCGCGTCGGCGGCCGCGTGCACGATGTCGCTCGCCGCGAACCGGTGGAACTCCAGCTCCGGGTGGGCCCACGGCTCGGCGCCCGTCGCCGCGGGCAGCAGATAGTCGACCGCCTTGAACAGGCTCTGGCCGTCCGGTCCTTCGTACGACCAGAGGTTCACGCCGACATGCCGGCCGATGGCCGCGAGCCGGGTGTAGGCGACCAGGTCGAAGGTCGAGTAGTGCCAGCTGCGGGTGCGGGCCAGCTCCTGGGGCTGGCTGCCGTCGGCGGCGATCTGCGGGTCGATCCGCAGGGCGCGTGCGTCGAGGACGGTCCGGCGGGCGAGGTCCCGGTCGCCGATCGCGTACGCCAGCGCGGCGAGCTGCATGTCGTAGAAGGTGCCGTGGTTGTTCTTGGCGGCGCCCTCCTCCTTGCCGAAGGCGCTGTTCGCCAGCCAGTCGCGGAAGTCGGTGTTCCAGGCGCGCATCGCGGTGCGGTCGCCCTTGGACCAGCCGGGGGCGCCCGTGTCCAGGATCGCGATGGCGTCCAGGACGCTGGTGTAGGACTGCGAGAAGTCGATGATGCCGATCGCCCGGCCGTCGTACTTGCAGGGGATGAACTGCCCGTGGTTCAGGTTCGGATTCATCCGGGTGTCCGGGGCGAGGAACCAGGTGCGCAGGACGGTGGCGGCCTTCTCGGCGTACTGCTTCTTGCCGGTGTAGTACCAGGCGAGCGAGAGGTCGTACGTCGAGTCGAAGACCTTCTCGACGTCCTGGCGGTCGGTGCCGGTGTCGACCTCGGGATTGCGCTGGCCGTCGCGCTGGACGTAGGGGCAACCCCAGGGGTTGTCGGCGGTCTTGGGCTGCGAGGGCCACCAGTACGGCGCCTGGCTGAGGTAGTCGTGGACGTCGCCGCCTGGGGCGGGCTTCGGCTTGTCGACGACTGTCCAGGGGCCCTGGTCCAGCCAGTTGTCGGCGCGGGCCGTCAAGTCCTTCAGAGCGCGGCCGAGTTGGGGGTCACCGTGGTCCAGGCGCATCCGGGTCTGCTGGAGCCGGCTGCCGTCGAGGACGGCGGTCTTGGGGACCTGTGGAGCCGCGTGCGCCGCGGCGGAGGGAACGGCGACGGTCGCCACGGTGGCCACGACCGCCAGCAGGATGCCCAGACGGGATCGTGCGGGTCTTGCACTCATTGAGCACTCCGATCAGCAAAGAGATCAGGTATGTGAACGCAGTTCATGAGTAGGACCGTGCGAGCGTAGGACCGCCGGTTAGCCGTGACAATGGTCCGGACAGATTCACGTACAGAGAAAGCGAAGCCTCACCATGGACCTCGGCGTGCGCTGGAAACTGCACGGCGACGGGCGGACGCCCGCCCCCGGAGCGGTCGTCCGCCCCGATGAACGCCTCTCCTGGCCCCGCACCTTCGGGCTCGGGGCCCAGCATGTGGTGGCCATGTTCGGGGCGTCCTTCGTCGCGCCCGTTCTCATGGGCCTGGACCCGAACCTCGCGATCATGATGTCCGGCGTCGCGACGGTCATCTTCCTGCTCGCGACGCGCGGCCGTGTGCCCAGCTACCTCGGCTGCTCGCTCTCCTTCGTGGGCGTCGCCGCCGTGATCCGCGCGCAGGGCGGCACCAGCGCGACCGTGACGGGCGCGGTGTTCGTCGTGGGCATCGCCCTGTTCCTGGTGGGACTCGCGGTGCAGCGCTTCGGGGCGCGGATCATCCACGCCACGATGCCGCCGATCGTGACCGGCGCCGTCGTCATGCTGATCGGCTTCAATCTCGCGCCGGTGACCGCGTCCACGTACTGGCCGCAGGACCAGTGGACCGCGCTGCTCACCATGCTCTTCACCGGTCTGGCCGTCGTCTGCCTGCGCGGTTTCTGGTCACGGATCGCGATCTTCCTGGGGCTGCTCTTCGGGTACGGGATCTCCTGGGCCTTCGACCGGATCTTCGGCAGGATCCACTCGGTGGACGCGAGCGGCAAGGTCACCGACCACTGGCGGCTCGACCTCTCCGGCGTCGGCAAGGCGGACTGGATCGGGCTGCCGTCCTTCCACGGCCCCACCTTCCAGTGGTCGGCGATCCTCGTCGCGCTGCCGGTCGTGATCGCGCTGGTCGCCGAGAACGCCGGTCACGTCAAGGCCGTCGGCGAGATGACCGGCGACCGGCTGGACGACAAGCTGGGCACCGCGATCTCCGCGGACGGCGTCGCCTCGATGCTCTCCACCGCGGTCGGCGGCCCGCCCAACACCACGTACTCCGAGAACATCGGCGTGATGGCCGCGACCCGCGTCTACTCGACCGCCGCCTACTGGGCCGCCGCGGGCTTCGCCCTCCTCTTCGGCCTCTGCCCCAAATTCGGCGCGATCGTGGCGGCGATCCCGGGCGGCGTCCTCGGCGGCATCACCGTCATCCTGTACGGCATGATCGGCCTGCTCGGCGCCCAGATCTGGCTCAACGCCAGGGTCGACCTGCGCAACCCGCTGAACCTGGTGCCGGCCGCCGCGGGCATCATCATCGGCGTCGGCGGCGTCACGCTGAAGTTCACGGACAACTTCTCCCTGAACGGCATCGCCCTTGGCACCCTCGTCGTGATCACCGGCTACCACGCGCTGCGGGCGATGGCTCCGGCCCACCTCAAGACGCAGGAGCCGCTGCTGGACGAGGGCACCTCCTCGTACGACGAGGCCGAGGATCAGCGCGCCAGCTCATAGGCGTACTCCGCCGAGAAGGTCCCCGGCGTGCCCTTGCACCCGTCGGACTCCCCCGGCAGCTTCACCCACAGATAGGCGTCGATCCCGGCCTCCCCGGTGTTCAGGGTCGGCGCCTGTCCGATCTTGCGGCCCGCCGGATCGCACCACTCGCCGTCGGGCGGGGCGCCGTTGCCGTTCCGGCTGGTGTCGATGACGGCGCCCAGGCTCGCCGGGCCGCCGAGCGCGGACAGCACATGCCGGGCGTACGCGATCTCGTCGCTCGTACGGTGGAAATTGGACACGTTGGTGAAGATGCCGTCGGAGGAGGCGGGTGAGGCGGCGCCCGCCTGGTCGAGCAGCGAGGCCTGTTTGTCGACGGGGTTCCAGTCGGAGTGGCCGGCGTCGTAGTAGACACGGGCTTTGGGGTTCGCGGCCTTGAAGACGCGGCCGGCGCGGGCCAGCGAGGCGAACCGGTCGGCCTGTTGGCCCTCGGTGAGGCAGTCGGACTGGGCGATCGAGTCGGGCTCCAGGATGACGATGACCTCGCCGGAGCCGAGACCCGCCGCGAACTTGTCGATCCAGCCGTCGTACGCGGCGAGGTCGGGCGCCCCGCCCTCCGAGGCACCGCCGCAGTCGCGCTGCGGGATCGCGTACGGCACGACGACCGGGACCCGGCCCTGCGCGGCGGCCGCCGAGGTGACCGCCCTGACCCGCGCGGTGATGGTGGCCGGTGTGAAGTCCGCGAACCAGACGGCGGCCGGGCGGTCGGCTATCCGGGACTCGATGACGTCGCGACGCGAGTCGCCGGGATGGGCCGCGACCCAGTCGAGGACCTGGGAGTCGGGGTGGCGGTAGAGCAGGGCGGGTGCGGCCACGGTCACCGGCTTCTTCTTGCTCGGGGAGGGCTTCGGGGCCGGCTTCGGCGACGGGGATGCGGAGGGGGCCTGGGACGGCGAGGCCGACGTGCGCGACGGCGTCGGTACGGCAGGCAGCGGCTGGAGGCTCGGCGAGCGGGTGACCAGCGGTCTGGCGTCGTCGGAGGGGCGGTTGCCGTCGAGCGCGGACATCATCCCCGTGGCGCTGCCGACCGCGACCACGACCGAGGCCGCCGCGACCATGGCGCCGCGCCGGGCGGCCCGCCTGCGCTCGGCCCTGCGCGCGGCCAGCCGCTGGGCACGTAAGCCTGACAATTACTGCTCCCCCCACTTCCGCCACGCACCTGTTCCCCCGTTCTGGGGAAGCGTCCGGCCCGGCGGCACTCCGGCCAGCCTAGGACTGGGACGCTGCCCCCATGGCGCAGTTGGCACAGTTCAGCAATCCCGTAAGCGCGGTGGACACCGTCGTCTCCCGTATGCGCACCCTGGAGGCGGTCCTGCCCGAGCGGGACGGGGTCGCGGTCTTCAACCGTGTCTACCTCGCCGTCACCGAGGAGGTCGACCGGCGCCTGGACGCCGGGGAGTTCGCGGATCCCGGGGCCGCGATCACGCTGGACGTGCGGTTCGCGGAGCGCTATCTGACGGTGGCCGAGGAGGGCTGGGCGCCCGCCTGCTGGCGGCCCGTGCTCCAGTTCCGGCGCCATCCCGGGGTACGTCCGCTGCAGTTCGCGCTCGCGGGCATCAACGCGCACATCGGGCACGATCTGGCGCTGGCCGTCGTGGACACCTGTCGTACGCTCGGCTGCGAACCGGCCGATCTGGAGGACGAGTTCGACCGCGTGGGCGACCTCCTCGTCTCGCTGGAGGAACGCGTCCGCGAAGATCTGATGCCGGGTCCCGACCTGCTCCAGATCGCCGATCCGCTCACCCATCTGCTCGGCTCGTGGAGCCTGGAGCGGGCACGCGACGCCACCTGGTCGGCCGCGCGGGCCCTGTGGGCGCTGCGCGGACTCCCCGACCTGGCCGAGGAGTTCGCGCACCGCCTCGACGCGGCGGTGGGCTTCGCGGGCCGGATGCTGCTCACTCCGCTGCCGGACTGATCCGGCCACACCACCGCGTATGGGCGCGAAACGCGACGCGATGAGCGATACGTTGCCGAGCGATACGCCTGTTGCAAAGGAGCACGACCATGGCCACTCGGCTCGGGCTGAGTCTTCCGCAGACACACCAGTACGACATCGGACGCGACGTGCCGGACGTGGCGCGCGCGGCCGAGGAGATCGGCTTCGAGAGCCTGTGGGTGTTCGAGCGCGCCCTGTTCCCGGAGCCCGCGACACAGGGGCTGTACGGGATGCCGGGAGTGCCCTGGCCCGCTTCGTACCGTGGTCTCGCCGAACCACTGGTGACGCTGACCCTGGCCGCCTCGGCCACGCGGCGGGCGCGGCTCGGCACGAGTGTCCTGGTCGCCCCGCTGCACGGCCCGTTCCAGCTGGCCAGGGCCCTCGGCACGTTGGACGCGGCCAGCGGTGGCCGGGTCGTGGCGGGCCTCGGCACGGGCTGGTCGCTCGACGAGTACGCGGCCGCGGGAGTGGCCCCGTTCGAGGAGCGCGGCCAGGTTCTGGACGAGGTCCTCGACGTGTGCCGCGCGGTGTGGGGCCCCGACCCGGTGCACTACGAGGGCCGGCTGACCAAGATCGCGTCGGCCGTGGTCGCCCCCAAGCCCGCCCGGCCGATCCCGGTCCTGCTGCCCGCCTTCAGCAAGAAGTCGCTGTCCCGGCTCATCGAGCGCGGCGACGGCTGGATGCCGGTGGCCATGGGGGCCGAGCAGCTCGCCGCCGAGTGGCAGAAGGTGCGGGACCTCGCGGCCGAGCGGGGGCGGACGGAGCCGATCGAGTCGGTGGCGCGGATCAACCTCCGGTACACGGCCAAGTCGTACGACGCCGCGGACCGCGCCCCCTTCCAGGGCAATATCGACCAGATCGTGACGGACCTCGCGGCCCACACCGAGGTCGGCCTCGACGAGTACTTCCTCGACTTCGGCGACGCCCCGCGGGACGCCGGGGAGCTCAAGGACCTCGCCGCCGAGGTGTACTCGGCGGCGCGGGCGGCCGGGGTCTGACCGGCCTGGTGAGAACTCAGTCCTCCGGCAGCTCGACGGGCGCGATCTCGTCGTAGACGTCACCGGGCCCGGGGTTGGTCGAGTCGGTCGCCCCGCCCAGCTGGTGCATGACGCCCCAGACCGCGTTCAGCGCGGTCTGCACGGCGCCCTCGGCCCAGCCGGCCGTCCAGGAGATGTCGTCGCCGGCGAGGAAGATGCCCCGCTTGTCCTCGGGCAGCGCCTCCTGCATGAAGTGCGTGAACAGGCGGCGCTGGTAGCGGTAGTGGCCCGGCAGGTTGGCCTTGAACGCGCCCATGAAGTAGGGCTCGTTCTCCCAGGACACGGTCACCGGGTTGCCGATGATGTGCTTCCTGATGTCGACCTTCGGGTAGATCTCGCCGAGCGACTTCAGCATGACCTCCATCCGCTCGTTCGCGGACAGCGGCAGCCACTTCAGGCTGTCGTCGCACCACGTGTACGAGAGGCAGATGACGGCGGGCTTGTCCGGCCCCTCGTCGAGGAGGTAGGTGCCACGGGTCATCCGGTCGGTGAGCGTCATGGACATCACGTCACGGCCGGTCTCCTCGTCCTTGTCGAGCCAGAACGGCCGGTCGACGGGCACGAAGAGCTTGGAGGACTCCATGTAGTGGGTCCGCTCGATGGCGGTCCAGTGGTCGATCGGGAAGAGCGAGTCGTCGCAGGCGATCTTCGACAGCAGCATCCAGGACTGGGCGGTGAAGATGGCCGCCTTGAAGGTGCGGATGTCGCCGTTCGCGTCGGTGACGGTGATCTGGTTGCCCGCGGTGCGGTGCAGCCGGGTCACGGCCGGGCGCGGGGTGCCGTCGTGCAGCGTCGACAGCGAGGTGCCGTACGCCCAGTGGACGATCTTCTCCGGCTCGCGCTCCCACAGGCGCAGCGGCAGCTGCTGGGAGCCGCCGACGATGCCGCGGTGGTGGTCGTCGGCCTCGGTGTAGACGACGCGCAGGATCTCCAGGATGGAGTTCGGGAAGTCGGTGTCCCAGCCGCCGGTGCCGAAGCCGACCTGGCCGAAGATCTCGCGGTGCCGGAAGGACTTGAAGGAGTCCGAGTCGCAGAGGAAGCCGTAGAAGGTCTGGTTGTCGAGCTTCTCGACGAGCTTCGCCCAGATCTCACGGATGCGCGGGACGTCGCGCTCGCGCATGGCCTGGTTCATGTCGGAGAAGTCGGCGCCGTCTTCGAGACAGGCGTTCCAGGCGTTCATCACGTCGCGGTAGACCTGCGGCAGGTCGTCGACGGTGGTCGCGTAGTGCGACTCGCCCTTGAGGTCGACGACCGTCGAGGGCGTGGACTCGGCGAGGGGGTTGGGGAACGCCTTGGTCTCCAGGCCCACCAGGTCGATGTAGTGCTGGAGGGCCGTGGAGGACGGCGGGAAGCGCATGGCGCCCATCTCGGCGGTGAGGGACGGGTCGCATCCCTCGAAGCCCACGGTCCGCAGCCGTCCGCCGATCTCGTCGGCCTCGTAGACGACGGGCTTGAGGCCCATCTTCATCAGTTCGTACGCGGCCACGATGCCGGACAGGCCGCCGCCGATGACCGCGACCTCGGTGCCGTGCTCGGTCGCGGGTATCTGGCCGAGGCCCGCGGGGTGCGCGAGGAAGTCGTCGTACGCGTACGGGAAGTCCGGGCCGAACATGGTGATCGGCGGCTGCTGCACGTCGGCGTGCTGGACGGCGTTGGGCACGGTGGACGTCATGGGGTACGGACTCCTTGCACGAAAGCTTGTGAGGGGAAGCGCTGGGGGCGGCCGAGGTTCAGATGAGCGACCCGTAGAGGCCGGGGCGGCGGTCCTTCAGATACGGGTTCGTCTCGCGCGAGGCCGCGAGGAAGACGGGGTCGGCGTCGGCGAAGACGAGTTCCTCGCCGCGTCCGGCCCGGGCCCGGGCGACCCCGTCGGGCCCGGCCAGCGTGGACAGTCCGACGAACTCGAACTCCCCCTCCGGACCGACCCGGTTGACGTACGCGACGTACATCTGGTTCTCGAAGGCACGCACCGGGACGACGGACTCGGCGACGAACTGGAACGGATGCATCTGCGCGGTCGGTACGACGAGGAGGTCGGTGCCGGCGAGGGCGTGCGCGCGCACGTTCTCCGGGAACTCGACGTCATAGCAGATCATGAGGCCGACGCGGAGGCCGTTCAGCTCCGCCTGCACGACGGGCTGCTCGCCGGGCGTGAAGTGGTTGCGCTCGAAGCAGCCGAAGAGATGGGTCTTGCGGTAGTTCGCAAGACGGGTGCCGTCGGCGGAGATCAGCTGCGCGGAGTTGAAGACCCGCTCGCCGTCGCGTTCGGGGTAGCCGTAGGCGACGGCCACGCCGTGCCGGGCGGCGATCTCGGCGATCGCGTCGGCGGAGTCGCCGTCGGCGGGCTCCGCGAGGCGGGCGATGTCGTCGCCGATCGCGTATCCGGTGAGGAACATCTCCGGCGCCGCCACCAGCCCGGCGCCGGCTGCGGCGGCACGGCCTGCGGTCTCGTCGAGAACCTTGAGGTTCTCCACGACCGAGCCGGGGCGGCCGGAGCTCTGGAGCAGGGCTGTGCGCATGCGTGATCCTCACCGGTACGGAGGGGTTTGGGGGGCCAGATAGACGGTACGGGTGGGGGGCTCGGCCGGACAAGGAGGAGCCGTTGCGCGCCGGTGAACGAATCGTTGCGTACGTGGGGGGCTCCGCGGCGATTCGTTGCGCACCCCTCACCGGCCCAGGGGTGGGTTCTTTGGCTGCGGGTGGGTGGGGGGCTGGTCCAAAAGATTGCGGGTCTGGGGGCGCAGCCCCCAGGGATGGGACGGGTAGGGGCGGCGGGGGCGAGGGAAATCGGGCTAACGGAGGGTGAACGTGGTGATGACTGCCGCGTGGTCCGACGGCCAGTCGTTGCCGGCGACGTCGGGCCAGGGGCGGGGGGTACCGGTGACGACGGTGCGGGAGTCGATCACGCGGAGACCTTTCCCGTTGTGGAGGACGAAGTCGATACGGTCCTGCGGCTCGGGGCGCCCGCTGCCGTCCTCATGCTCGACGTGAACCGGTGACCACGTGTGCCCGGGATCCCGTACCGCATCGGGGTGCACCTCACGGTAGGAGTCCCGCAGCCCCGCATCCTCCGCGGCCTTCGTCACGGGCCACTCGACACCCGGCCAGTCCAGATGCGAGGGCGCGTTGAAGTCACCGACCAGCACCACGGGGGTGGCGTCGACGGTGGAATCGGCGATCTGTCGCAGGATCGACCGCATCTGCTCCAGCCGCCCCGCCTCGTGGGCGACCAGCCCGGCCGCCGGAACCCCGTCGAAACGGGCCTCGTACGGCCCGTACGGCGTGTAGTCGAGGTGGGCGCTCCAGACGTCCACCTCCTGCCCGCCGTCGACCCGGATCCGTACCCCGGTCCCCCCGTAGAAGCCGACGTCCGGGTCGCCGAGACGCGCGGTGATCGGATAGCGGCTGATGACGCCGAGGTTCTCGCCCGCCCGATGGTGGTGCCAGCCGAGCGCTTCGGCGAGCTCCCGCGCCGAGTTCCCGTACGTCTCCTGGAGGCCGACCACGTCCGCGCCCGTCTCGGCGATGACCTTGAGCTGCTTCTCCCGGTGGTCGTCGACCTTGGTGCCGCCGTACCAGAGGTTCCAGCTCATCACCCGCAGCTCACAGGGCGCGATCATGGCGCGCAGCCGTGCCGGGGTCACCTCCTCCAGGCTGGCGAGGACGGTGCGGCCGGCCGCGGGGGCGATCGGTGCGAGTGAGGGCACCGCGAGCACGGCACAGCCCGCCGCCTCGGCGGAGGTGACACCCGTCTCGGTGTCCTCCACGGCGACGCACGCGGCGGGCTCGACGCCGAGGGCGCGGCAGGCGGCGAGGTACGGGTCGGGAGCGGGCTTGGTGTCCTCGGTGTCGTCGGCGGTGACGGACACGGCGAAGTGTCCGGCACCGAGGGCTGCCAGGACGGTGTCGGCGACGGCTCGCGGCGATGCCGTCACCAGGGCGGTGGGGACACCCTCGCGGGCCAGTTCACCGAGGAGCCGCAGCGCCCCCGGGCGGGGCACGATGCCGGTGCGGACACGGTCGGCGAACTCCCGGTGCAGTTCGGCGGCGATCTCCTCCGCCCCCGCGCCCGTGACCCCGCCCAGCCAGTCGGCGGTGTACTCGACGGGCCGCCCGAGCACCTCCGGCTGGTCGGCCCCGGTCAGCCGGCGCCCGAGACCGTCGGCCACCTGCTCGACCGCCTCCCACCACAGCCGCTCGGTGTCCACGAGCGTGCCGTCCATGTCGAACAGCACGGCCTGGAGGGTGGAGTGGGGGGTGGTGCGGTGGGTCACGGTGCTCTCTTTCGTCAGTGGGGGGGTTCAGTTGGCGCGCTCGGCGACCAGCACCGGCCGCTCCGGCAGGCTCACCGTCACGGCGGCACCCGATCCGAGCGCGGCGGCCTCGTGGGTGGGCAGGTCGGCCTTCACCTCGGTGCCGTCCGGGAGCCGGACGGTGACGCGGGTGGCGGCCCCGAGGAACGCGGTGGCGACGACCCGGGCGGCTCCGGCGTCGTCCGCCCGCACCCGCACCGCCTCGGGCCGTACGAGCACATCCACCTCCGTCGCGGAGGGCGCGTCTCCGTCGACTGGCAGCCGCTGTCCGAGTACCTCGACCACGCCGGAGTCCAGCTGTCCCGGAATCCGGCTCATCGTGCCGACGAACTCGGCGACGAAGGCGGTGGCGGGACGCCCGTACAACTCGGCGGGCGCGGCGCACTGTTCGAGACGCCCGGCCCGCATGACCGCGACCCGGTCCGCCATGGACAACGCTTCTTCCTGGTCGTGCGTCACGAACAGGGTGGTGATGCCGAGTTCCTGCTGAAGACGGCGGATCTCCTCGCGGAGTGTGAGCCGCACCTTGGCGTCCAGTGCGGAGAGCGGTTCGTCGAGCAGCAGCACGCGCGGCCGCAGAGCGAGCGCGCGGGCCAGCGCGATGCGCTGCTGCTGGCCGCCGGAGAGCTGGTGCGGGAAACGCTCGCCCTTGTCGGCGAGACCCACGAGGTCCAGCAACTCGGCGGCACGGGCCCGCCGTTCGGCCGTACGCACCTTGCGCATCCGCAGTCCGAAGGCCACGTTGTCGAGGGCGCTGAGGTGCGGGAAGAGGCTGTAGGACTGGAAGACCATCCCGGCGTCGCGGCGGTGCGCCGGGACCCGTGTGACGTCCTCGCCGTCGACCAGCACCTCACCGGAGTCGGGGTGTTCGAACCCGGCGAGCATGCGCAGCGCGGTGGTCTTGCCGCAGCCGGACGGGCCGAGCAGGGCGAGGAGTTCACCGGGCTGGACGGTCAGGTCCAGCCCGTCGAGGGCGACGGTCGGGCCGAACTCCCGGCGCAGACCCCGGAATTCGACGGTGGCGGCCTTGGCGTCGGCGGCCTTCTCAAGCGTGGTGACGGTCATGGTTCATCCCCGGGGAGCGGTACGGGAGCGCCCGCCGAGCCCGGCGAGCGAGAGGAGCAGTGCCCAGGTGACGAGCAGGCTGAGCACGGAGACGGCGACGGACAGCTGGGCCTGCGACCCGCCGACGCTGTAGATCCACACGGCGAACGGCTGGAAGCCGAGCAGCTGGGCGACCGTGAACTCGCCGAGGACCAGCGCCAGCGTGAGGAAGGAGGCGTTGAGCAGCGCCCCTCGCAGATTGGGCAGCACGACCCTGACCAGCGCCTGCGGCCAGCCCGCGCCGCAGCTGCGCGCGGCCTCGACGAGGGTGCGTACGTCGATCGCGCGCAGCCCGGCGTCCAGGGCCCGGTACACGAACGGCAGCGCCATCACGACGTACGCGAGGACGAGGACCACAGGGAAGTCGGGGTTCTGGATGGCCACGAACGTCTGGAACAGCGGCGTACGGGAAAGGTGTTCGGGGCCCCACTTCAGCACCGTGGCGATCCCGGCGACGAAGGCGATCGGCGGGACGACCAGCGGCAGCGAGCAGATCACCTCGACGACGGGCCGCAGCTTCGGCGCACCGAGCCGCAGCGCGACCATGGCGGGCACCATCAGCAGCAGCACGACGGCGATGGTGGCGGCGGCCAGTTCCAGCGAGAGCAGCAGGCTGGAGACGAAGCCGTCGGTGGAGACGATCTGGCTGTACGCGTCGAAGGTGATGCCCTGGTTCGGCACATCGACCGTGAAGATCACCGACGCGGCGAGCGGGACCAGGAAGTACAGCGCGGCGCAGCCGAGGACGACCCAGCGCCACAGGTTCAGGCGAGCCATCGCGCACTCCGTCGTTGCAGGGGCAGGTACACGGCCATGACCAGGCCCGCGATGAGGACCATGTCGAGGCTGAGGGCGAGCGCCACGTTCTCCTGGCCGACCAGGACGTTGCCGGAGATGGCGTCGGCGATCTGCAGGGTGACCAGCGGGACCGCGCTGCCCACCATCGCGGCGGCGGTGGCGTACGCGGCGAACGCGCTGCCGAAGAGCAGCACGAAGCCGCCGAGCAGCGAGGGCGCGAGGACGGGCAGCGCCACGTGCCGCCAGTACTGGACGGAGGTGGCGCCGTTGTTCTGCGCGGCCTCGCGCCACTGGGAGCGGAGGCCGTCGAGGGCGGGCGTGATGGTGAGGACCATCAGCGGGATCAGGAAGTACAGGTAGACGATGACCAGACCCCAGAAGCTGTAGAGGTTCCAGCCCTTGTCGGTCAGGCCCAGGTGCTTGGTCAGCACACCGGCGTTGCCGAGCGTGGCGACGAACGCGAAGGCCAGCGGGACGCCGCCGAAGTTGGCGAGAACCCCGGACGCGGTGAGCACGGCCTCGCGCAGGGCGCGGAAGCGGGAGGTCACCACGGCCTGGGCGAGCGGCAGTCCGAGGACGGTCGCGATGCCCGCGGAGACGGCGGACAGCTTGACGCTGCCGATCAGGGCGGTGAGATACGCGCCCTTCAGCGATCCGGTCAGATTGGCCGTGGTGTACGAAGTGGCCCCGGTGGCCTGGTCCTTGACGGTGAAGGCGCCGTTCAGCATGGCCAGGGCGGGGATCCCGAAGGCGATCGCCACGAAGACGAGCAGCGGGAGGACGGCGAGCCAGCCGGGGGCACGGCGCCGCCGCTGCTGTCCAGCAGCAGCGGCGGGCGCCACATCGGTCCCGGCCTCGGTGAGGACGGTCGTCATCCGGAGACGGCCTTGCCCCAGCCCTGCGCCAGGACCGTCTTGGCCTTGGCCTGCTGGTCCTCGGTCGGGAAGCTCGGCGTGCCCTCGACCTTGGGGAGCTTGGCGGCGGCGGTCTTGTCGAGCGTGCCGGCCTTCTCCATGGCGGTCATCAGGGCCGGGCGGGCGTAGCCCTTGAGCCAGAGGTTCTGGCCCTCGGCGCTGTACAGGTACTCCTGCCACAGGCGGGCGGCCGCCGGGTGGGGGGCGTCCTTGTTGATGGCCTGGGAGTAGAACATGGCGTACTGGCCGTCGGAGGGGATGGAGACCGTCCAGTCGACGCCCTTGGACTTGAACTCGTCGGCGTAACCGGCGTTCAGGTAGTCCCAGTCGATGCTGATGGGCGTCTCGCCCTTCTCGACGGTGGCCGGAGTCGACTCGACGGGCGTGTAGTTGCCGTTCTTCTTCAGCTTGGCGAAGAAGTCGAGGCCGGGCTGGATGTCGTCGAAGGAGCCGCCGTTCGCGAGCGAGGCCGCGTACACGCCGCCGAAGGCCGAACCCGACTTGGTGGGGTTGCCGTTGAGGGCGACCTGGCCCTTGTACTGCGGCTTCAGCAGGTCCTTGAAGGTCGTCGGACACACCTTGACCCTCTTGGCGTCGCACCCGATGGAGATGTAGCCGCCGTAGTCGTTGTACCAGCGGCCGTCCGTGTCCTTCTGACCCTCGGGGATGTCACCGAATCCGGCCACCTTGTACGGGGCGAGCAGCCCCTGCTGAGCGGCGCTCAGCGCGAACGAACTGCCGAGGTCGAGCACGTCGGGGGCACGGTCCTGGCCCTTGCGCGACGTGACGGCGTTGATCTCGTCCTGGCTGGCGCCGTCCGGGTTCTCGACCTCGATCTTGATGCCGTACTTCTTCTTGAAACCGTCGATCAGGGCACCGTAGTTGGCCCAGTCGCGGGGCAGCGCGATCGCGTGCAGCGTGCCCTCCTTCTTGGCGGCCTTGACCAGGGCGTCGAGGCCTCCGAAGTCCGCGGCGGAGGTCGCGGTGGCCGCGCTCTTGCCGTCGGCGGTGGTCGCCTTGTCGTCGGGAGCGGCGCCACAGGCGCTCAGGGCGAGTGCGGCGGCGACGGCGAGGCCGCCGGTGAGGACGGCTGTTCTCGGCAGGAACACGGTCACGGTCTCTCCAGGAGTACGCACGAGGGTGTGGTGGGACGGAGAACTTGTCTGAACAAGTTGGCCCCAGTAGGCCCGTCGATGGTGTCCTGTTCGTAAACATTGGCGAAACCGTGACCTCCGATTCCCTGCACAATCCCGGCGGACACGGATCACCGTCCGATCTCGACTAGGCTGGTCACGCTGTGCACAGCAGCCGAATCAGAGGGGAAGCATGGCGGCGCGACACGAGGAGATCGCCGACGAGCTGCGGCGGGCGATCGACCGCGAGGAGTACACAGTGGGCAGTCTGCTGCCCGCGGAGACGGATCTCGCGGCCCACTACGGCGTCTCGCGCGGCACGGTCCGTCAGGCCGTCGCGGCCCTCACGGCCGAGGGACTGATCGGCTCACGCCAGGGCGCCCGCCGCGTGATCCTGGCCAGCCGCCGCAGCCAGAGCTTCGCCGAGCTGCGCAGCTTCGCCCAGTGGGCGCGCGCGATGGGGCGCGAGGCGACGGGGCACGTGGTGGAACAGGAGTACCGGCCGGCGACCACCGAGGACGCCGTACGCCTCCAACTCCCCGAAAAGACAGCCGTGTTGCACGTCCTGCGCGTCCGCGGCCTGGACGGCGAACCGGTACTCCTGGAGCGGACCGTGTACGCCGACTGGATCTCCCCCGCCGTCGAGGCCATCGAGCCTGAGTGCCCATCAGTCACCCAGCGGCTCTTCGAGGACACCGGCCTGGTCTTCGCCTACGGCGAGCACGTCATCGACGCGGTCGCAGCCGGCGCCCAGGACGCCGACCTCCTCACCGTCCGCCGCACCAGCCCCCTCCTCCGCGTCCGCCGCGTCACCACCACACGCGAAGGCCGCCCGGTGGAGTGGTCGGACGACCGCTACCGCTCGGACGCCGTGAGCTTCAGCGTCCACAACTCCATAGGCAACAACGCGCTGGCAAGGAAGACAGCGGAGTAAGGGCGCTTTGGAGCGGGCGCCGGAGGGAGCCCCCTTCTTCGTGGCGAGCGCAGACCCGAACCGTTTCACCGCTGGCCGCGACCAGCGCCCCTTCAGGGGCGCGGGGAACTGCGCGACCAGCCACGAACAACCCGCACCCGCCAACGAATCCGCACAGGCACCTACGTAGGCGACCCGGAAGAGAATCTCCGCAGCAACGGCGACAACACCAGCACCGACTTCGTACGCTCCACAAACGACTCGCCGGCAATCCGCTCCAACACCCGCTCAAAGTGCCGCATGTCAGAAGCGAAAACCTGCACGACCGCATCCGCCTCCCCGGTGACGGTAGACGCGGCCACAACCTCCTGGTACCGCTCAAGCCCCCGCTGAATCGTCTCCGGCGAGGTATTCCGTCGGCAGTAGATCTCGACGAACCCCTCCGTCTCCCACCCCAGCGCCGCCGGATCCACCCGCACGGTGAACCCGGTGATGGCCCCGGTCGCCCGCAACCGGTCCACCCGCCTCTTCACGGCAGGCGCGGACAGCCCGACAAGTTGCCCGATGTCGGCGTAGGAGCGACGCGCGTCCTCGGCGAGGGCGTGCACGATGCGTTCGTCGAGATCGTTCAGCACTGCGGGTGGTTCACTTTTCTACGGTGGCGATACGGGACCGGCGGTAGCCGTAACTGAAGTAGAACACGAGCCCGACGGCCATCCAGACCCCGAAGACCACCCAGGTGACGGTCGACAGGCTGCCCATCATCCACACGCACAGCGCGAAGCCGATCGCGGGCAGCACCGGCGACAGCGGGACCCGGAAAGTGCGCCGCATGTCCGGGCGCGTCCGGCGCAACACCACGACGGCGACATTGACCAGCGCGAAGGCGAAGAGCGTACCGATGCTGGTGGCGTCGGCGAGCTGGCCGAGCGGGATCGCGGCGGCGAGGGCACCGCAGAACAGCGAGACGATCACCGTGTTGGCGCGGGGTGTGCCCGTCTTGGGGTGGACCCGGGAGAAGACCTTGGGCACGAGCCCGTCACGGGACATGGCGAACAGGATGCGGGTCTGGCCGTACAGCACGGTCAGGACGACGCTCGCGATGGCGATGACGGCGCAGGCGGCCAGCAGGGTGCCCCAGAAGGTCTGCCCGGTGACGTTCTTCATGATCTCGGCGAGCGCGGCCTCGGAGTCGTTGAACCGCTGCCAGGGCTTGGCGCCGACCGCGACGGCCGCGACGACGACGTACAGCGCGGTGACGATGACCAGCGAGAGCATGATCGCGCGCGGCAGGTCGCGCTGCGCGTCCTTGGCCTCCTCACCTGCGGTGGAGGCGGCGTCGAAGCCGATGTAGGAGAAGAAGAGCGTGGCACCGGCGGCGCTGACGCCCGCCATGCCGAGCGGCATGAAGTGCTCGTAGTTGCCGGAGCGGAAGCCCTGGATGCCGATCGCGCAGAACAGCACCAGCGCCGCGATCTTCACCATCACCATGATGGTGTTGGCGCGCGCGGACTCCTTGGCACCGCCGAGCAGGAACGCCATCGCGAGCAGCACGACGATCAGCGCGGGCAGGTTGAAGATGCCTCCGTCGCCGGGCGGCGCGGACAGGGCGTCCGGGATGGTGACGCCGATGGTGCCGTCGAGCAGCTCGTTCAGGTACTCGCCCCAGCCGACCGCGACCGCGGCCACCGACACGCCGTACTCCAGGACCAGACACCAGCCGCAGATCCAGGCGATCAGCTCACCCATCGTTGCGTACGCATACGAGTACGAGGACCCGGCGACCGGGATGGTGCCCGCCAGCTCGGCGTACGAGAGGGCGGAGAAGAGCGCCGTGAGACCGGCGATCACGAAGGACAGGGTGACCGCGGGTCCGGCCTTGGGGACGGCCTCCCCGAGGACGACGAAGATGCCGGTGCCGAGCGTGGCACCGATGCTGATCATGGTCAGCTGCCACAGGCCGAGGGAGCGCCGGAGCGAGCCTCCCTCGCCCTGGCCACCCTCGGCGACCAGGCGTTCGACGGGCTTGCGGCGCATGAGGCGCGCGGCGATCCCCGGGGACGGTGGGGCGGATGTGGTGCGGGACTGCGGGGGTGCGCCTTGATCGAGCACGCGCTGGCTCCTTCATCGCTGCCGGTCGGAATCGACGGGGACCGGCAGCACCCCTGACAGGAGGGACCCACCGAGCGGGGTCCCCGCCACGCCTGTGTACAGCGCTTGACCCTATGAGTCCGGCCTTCACGGGCGTAATGGAGCAACCTTGCGCATCTCCGCAAGATCGTTGCGTTCATCGCATCTCGGCGCGTGTTCGTTGCGCGGGGCCTTTCGATGGTTGCGTGAGGCGTCTTTCAGCGGGTCGGCGCGGTTGTCGAGGCCGTATGGATTGACACCTCGTCAGGTCTGCTTCATGGTGCTCGCCACTCGATACGGGAGGCACGGCATGGACCTGGATGTCCTGTACGAGATCGACGTACCGAAGCCCTGGAAGGGATCGCACCCCTACGGTCAGCGCGCGGCCGAGCAACGGGCGTACCGCGAGGCCGTCGAGCAGATCCGGCTCGCGGACCGGGTGGGCTTCCGCACGGTGTGGGCGGTCGAGCACCACTTCCGCGAGGGCCGCTCGCACTGCCCTGCGCCCGAAGTCCTGCTCGGCCATCTCGCGGCGCTGACCGAGCGCATCCGGCTGGGATTCGGCGTGACGCTCACCCCCTTCGGCTTCACTCCCCCGCAGCGGATCGCGGAGAAGGTCGCCGCCGTCGACGTACTGTCCGACGGACGCGTGGAGTGGGGCACGGGCCGCTCGACGCCGATGGAGCAGACGGCGTTCGGCGTGGACCGCGCACGCTCGCGCGACGACTGGCGCGAGGCGATCGAGATCGTCACCGGGATGTGGCGCGAGGAGTACTTCGCGTACGAGTCGCCGCGGTTCACCTTCCCCCGCCGCATGGTCACCCCGAAGCCGGTGCAGGACCCGCATCCGCCCTGCTGGATGGCGGCGACCTCGCCGGGGTCGGCGGAGGTCGCGGGCGCGAACGGCCTGGGCCTGCTCTCGTTCTCGATCATGCAGCCACTGGAGGCGATGGCCCGCCAGGTCACCGCCTACCGCGAGGCGGCCCGCACGCCGGCCCCGATCACGGACGTCACGACGAACCGCGTCGCCGCGTACACCCTCGTCCACGTGGCCGACCGCCCGGGCAGGCGCGTCTGGGACTCGGTCGCCTGGTGGTACGAGAACCTCGCGCAGTTCACGCTGGAGTGGGAGCTGCCGCACCTCTCCCCGGACCAGCGCGAGAAGGTCTTCCCGCTGCTCGGCCCGATCCTCCAAGGAACCGTCCCCGTAAGGGAGTTCAACGACGGCGACATGATCCTCATCGGTGACGCGGAGACGATCGTCCGCAAGGCGAAGCACTACGCGGACCTCGGCATCGACCAGCTCATCTGTTACGTCCAGTGGGGGTATCTGGAGCACCGGGAGATCCTGCGCACGATCGAGATCCTGGGGAAGGAAGTCGTCCCGGAGCTGGCGGGATACCGGCCCAGGGCGGCGTCATGACCCTGGACACCACTCCCGTCCCCGACTATGCCTCCCTCCACCGTCTCGACGGCCGGTCGTTCGTCCTCCTCGGCGCCGGCAACGGCATCGGCCGGCAGACCGCGCACGCGCTCACCTCGGTGGGAGCCCGGGTGCTCTGCGTCGACGTGGACAAGGAACGCGCGGAGGCCGTCGCGGCCGAGACAGGCGGTGTGCCGTACGTCGCCGACGTGACGGCGCGGGAAGCGGTGCGGGATCTCTTCGCTTACGCCGTACGGGAGTTGGGCCCGGTCGGCGGAGTCGTCGACATCGTCGGCATGGCCCAGTACGGCCCCGTGGACGCGATCGACGACCAGAGCTGGGACTGGCACTTCGACATGGTGCTGCGGCACGCCTGGCTCGCGGTCCAGTACGGCGGCCCGGCGGTCGCCGAATCCGGCGGCGGTCCCCTCGTGTTCGTCGCCTCCGTCTCGGGCCTGACCTCGGCACCGCTGCACGCCGCTTACGGCGCCGCGAAGGCCGGCCTGGTCTCGCTGGTCCGCTCGGCGGCGGTGGAGTTCGGGCCGCGCGGGGTGCGGGTCAACGCGGTCGCGCCCGGGGCGGTGTGGACTCCTCGGGTGGCCGGGCTGCTCGGCGAGGAGGGGCGCCGCCGCAACGCCGACAACGCCCCGCTCGGCCGGATGGCCGAACCCGCCGACATCGCCTCGGCCCTGCTCTTCCTGGCGTCCCCGCTCGCCTCGTACGTCACCGGTCAGACCCTCGTCGTGGACGGCGGCGTCACGGTCAAGTTCCCGTACCCGACGATCGGCGGCCCACGATGAAGGACCTCTTGCGCGGCATCGCCTGGCGGTCGGACGACGGCCGCCCGCTGCGCGCCGACCCGGCCGACCGGGACCGGCTGCCCGCCGACACCTGGTCACGGGCGCTCGTACCGGCGGGCGTACGCCTGGAGTTGAGGTGTCACGGGGTGTCGACGCTCAGGATCCGGTACGCGGCGACGGAACCGTCCCTCGCGGACGCCTACCGCGCCACCACACCCGTCTTCACGCTGCTGTCCGGCGAGGAGGTGGCGGCCGAGGCCCCGGCACATCCGACATCCGACGGCACGGCGGTGCTGGAACTCCCTTACTCCGATGGGGAATTCACGGTCCACCTGCCAGAGGCGCTGTGCCCGGTGATCCGCGAGGTCGACGCCGGCGCGGGCACCGTCGAGCCCGCTCCCGCCCGCCCGCGCTGGCTCGTCTACGGCGACTCGATCGTCGAGGGCTGGGCCGCCTCCCGCCCGCATCTCACCTGGCCCGCGCTCGCCGGGCGGGCGCTGGGCGTCGACACGGTGAACCTCGGATACGCGGGCACGGCACGCGGCGAACTCGCCTCGGCCGAGCAACTCGCCGCACTGGACGCCGACTTGATCACCGTCGCCTTCGGCACCAACTGCTGGACCCGGCCCCCGCATTCGGCCGCGCTGCTGCACGAGGTGGTGCGGGCATTCCTGGCTGTCGTCCGCCAAGGCCATCCGAACGCACCGCTGTTGGTCGTCTCGCCCGTCGTACGCCCCGACGCGGAATCGACGGCGAACCGCCTCGGCGCCACCCTGAGCGACCTGCGCGAGGCGGTGGAGCGGGCGGCGGGTGACGTACCTCTGCTCCCGGGAGGCCGGCTCCTGGACGCGGCCCACCTGGTGGACGGCGTACACCCGGGTGACGAGGGGCACGCCCGGCTGGCGGAGGAGGTGGTGGAGGCGATGCGAAAGGCGGGGTGACGTCGGGCTCCTGCGTCAGCCCTCGTCCGGCTCCCCCGCGAGGGCCCGAGCCTGGGCCACGTCCTCCTCGTCGAACCCCATGTGCCCGGGCCGGCCGTAGACCGCCGCCTGCGCGTCGATCCAGCGGGTGTGGGCCTCCCAGGCGGCCTGCTTGCTGGTGCCGAGGGCCGCGCCGATCTGGGACCAGGAGGCGCCGGACTCGCGCGCGGCACGGACGGTGAGCTGACGCCCGTACGCCGCCTTGCGGGCGACCACCTCACTCAGCGCGAGAAGCTCCAGGAGCCCGGCCCGGTCGAGCGCCTCGGCGTCACTCCCGGCCCCGGCGAGCGACTCCCGCACGCGCAGCTCGTCGAGGCGGGCCACGGCGGTCAGCAGGGTGTACTGCGGCTCGATGCTCTGCGGTGTCGTCATGACTCCAGCGTCACGTCAAGAGAGCTTGACGTCAAGAGGGCCTGACGCGCGGCCCCGCCGCCCGCTCCGAGGGAGCCACAGCAACGCGTACGGCCCCTCTCCCCAGGGGCGGGAAGAGGGGCCGTACGGCAGGAGAAAGCGGGTCAGCTCCAGCTGGCGTGCAGCGGCTTGCCCTCGGCGTAGCCGGCGGCGCTCTGGATGCCGACGATGGCGTTCTCGGCGAACTCCTCCAGGGAGTTGGCGCCCGCGTAGGTGCAGGAGGAGCGCACGCCCGCGATGATCGAGTCGATCAGGTCCTCGACGCCCGGGCGGGACGGGTCGAGGAACATGCGCGAGGTGGAGATGCCCTCCTCGAACAGGCCCTTGCGGGCACGGTCGTACGCCGACTCGTCGCTGGTGCGGTTCTTGACGGCGCGGGCCGAGGCCATGCCGAACGACTCCTTGTACAGGCGCCCGTTGGCGTCCTGCTGGAGGTCGCCCGGGGACTCGTACGTACCGGCAAACCAGGAACCGATCATCACGTTCGACGCGCCCGCGGCCAGCGCCATGGCGACGTCACGCGGGTGGCGGACACCGCCGTCGGCCCACACGTGCTTGCCGTACTTCTTGGCCTCGGCGGCGCACTCCAGGACGGCGGAGAACTGCGGCCGGCCGACGCCGGTCATCATGCGGGTGGTGCACATGGCGCCGGGGCCCACACCCACCTTGATGATGTCGGCGCCCGCGTCGATGAGGTCCTTGACGCCCTCGGCCGCGACGATGTTGCCCGCGGCGATCGGGACCTGCGGGTCCAGCGCGCGGACCGTCCTGATCGCGGCGATCATCGACTCCTGGTGGCCGTGCGCCGTGTCGATGACGAGCGTGTCGACGCCCGCGTCGAGCAGCTGCTTGGCCTTGCCCGCGACATCGCCGTTGATGCCGACGGCGGCGGCTATGCGCAGCTTGCCGTTCGCGTCGGTGGCCGGTGTGTAGAGCGTGGCGCGCAGGGCGCCCTTGCGGGTGAGGATGCCGGCGAGCTTGCCGTCCGCGTCCACGGCGGGGGCGTAGCGGCGGTTGGCGTGGTCGAGCTTGTGGAAGGCCTCGCGCGGGTCGATGTCCGCGTCGAGCAGCAGCAGGTCGCGCGACATGACCTCGTTCAGCTGTGTGAAGCGGTCCACGCCGGAGAGGTCGGCGTCGGTGACCACGCCGACCGGGCGGCCGTCCTCGTCCACGACGACGCCCGCGTTGTGGGCGCGCTTGTTCAGCAGCGCCAGCGCGTCGGCGACGGTCTGGTGGGGGGCGAGGACGATCGGGGTGTCGAGCACCAGGTGGCGTCCCTTGACCCAGGAGACGACCTCGGTGACGACCTCGATCGGGATGTCCTGCGGGATGACGACGAGGCCACCGCGGCGGGCGACGGTCTCGGCCATCCGGCGGCCCGCGATCGCCGTCATGTTGGCGACGACGAGCGGGATCGTGGTGCCCGAGCCGTCCGGGGAGGTGAGGTCCACGCCCTGACGCGAGCCGACCGCGGAGCGGCTCGGCACCATGAAGACGTCGTCGTACGTCAGGTCGTACGGGGGCTGGATGTCATTGAGGAAACGCACGTGCTGCACATCCCAGTCGTTCGAGGTGACCCCCGGACAGGTCAGCCAGGGGGAAGAGCACGTACTTCATTGTCCCATGTCGGCCGGTATGCGGTGCCCGGACAGATCATCCAGGCTGGTCAGGGGGCAGTTGGTCGGATCCTCCAAGAGCGAGGACGACCGAAAGCGTGGCGTCGAACTGCTGGTAGTGCCCGGCGGCCGACTCCAGGACCTCCTGGGCGGTCTCCCACTCATCGGGCCGCGCCTTCGCGTACTGCCGCCAGCCGCTCACCACGAGCAGTCTGCCCGGGCTGGCGGGCCCCCAGTCGGGGTCGCCCAGCACGTCGGCGAGGGCGTCCCAGTTGCGCCCGAACCACTCCGGCAGGTCGAGGGCGCGGACACAGCGCGCCATGAAGCCGGCCTTGTCCGAGACCCCGGTGAGGTCGAGGACGCTGACCTGCCACCCGGCCGCGCGGCACACCCCCGCGAGAGGACCGTGGGTCATCTCAACACCGCCCTGAACGACTTGTAGTGATCATCGGTGTAGTAGATCTCACCGCCTTGCCCCGTGACAATGCGCCGGGCTCCGCGGTCGCGCTCGCCGGGGGTTTTGACCGTGTACTCGTGGTAATAGCCGCGCTGCTGCTTCGGCAGCAGCCTCTCGAAGTTCCCGAAGACGACGCCGTCCTTGGCGTACGGGAAGGGGCCGCCCTGGTCGATCAGGACGAGGGTCGCGCGGGCCTCGGCGGGGAGCTGGGCCGCGGTGACGGTCCGCATGCCGCCGGCCCAGGACGGAGTCGAGCCGACCGCGGAGCCGGCCGTGGAGTCGGCCGCCGGCGTCCGGCTGCCGGTCGACGTCTGGGTGCCGGTCGACGAGCAGCCCGTCAGCAGCACTCCGAGGCACAGGAACAGGCCCACGAACACGCGGGGGACGGACCGCAGCAGCATGACGTCGATGCTGCCACGGCCGCCCCCTGGCGGCGCGCCGATGGGCCTAGGCCCTGTCGTCAAATTCCCGTCTGCCGGGCGACGCCTGGCACGCTCCCCCACTGCCTCAAGGGCGTGGGAGGTACCCCCAACTCGCCGCACCGGGCGAAAGCCCAAGTACGTCCAGTACGAGGGCTTCCGCCCGGCACGCCGAGAGCACGCACCAGACGCCGCCCGGCCCGCCCTCCGGGCGGACGACGGGAATTTGACGACAGGGCCTAGCGGGCCCCTAAAAGGTCACGGCCCGTCCGGGTCCGCCCGGTTGAGGGCCGGACGCGGCGGTGTCCCCGCCGTCATCAGATAGTCCGCGGCCGACGTGTCCGTCACCAGGCTGGTGACGAGCCCGGAGCGCAGCACCGCGTCGATCGCGGCCGCCTTCCGCTGTCCGCCCGCGATGGCGACGACCTCGGGGATGCGCCGCAGCCGGTCGGCCTCGACCGTGATGCAGCGCTCGCCCAGGTCGCGCCCGACCCGGCGCCCCTCGGCGTCGAAGAGGTGCGCGGACATCTCGGCGGCGACGCCGAGCGACGCGTAATGGGCGCGCTCCTCGTCGCTGAGCATGTCGTGCACCGTGGAGATGCCCGGCTCCCAGGAGCCGATGGAGACACAGGCGACCGTGACCTTGTCGAAGTACTCGAAGGCGCGGGCGATCCCGGTCTGGTTGCGCAGCGCGGCCGCGGTGGCCGCGTCGGGCAGCAGCATCGGCGCGTAGATGGGGTGGGCGTCCCCGCCCGACACCTGGGCGGCGCGCCGCACCGCCTCCACCGAGCCGCGCTCGGCGGTCCCGGCGTCGTAGACGCCCGTCAGCTGCACCACGGTGCACGGCGGGAGCCGGTCGAGCGCGGCCGCCATGTGGATCGTGGAGCGGCCCCAGGCGAGGCCGAGGACATCGCCCTCGTTGACGAGCTCGCCGAGCAGGTCGGCGGCCACTTCTCCGAGGTTCTCGGGATCGGGCGACGACTCCTCGGCCTCGGCCGGGGACTCGACCACGACGGCGTGCCTGAGGCCGTAGCGGGCGCGCAGCGCGTCGGAGCGCTCCGCGTCCAGCTCGGCCGGCACACGGATCTCGATCCTCACCAGATCCCGTTCGAGAGCGGTCTCCAGGACCCGGGCCACCTTGAAGCGGCTGACGCCGAACTCCTCCGCGATCTGGATCTTGGACTTGCCCTCGAGGTAGAAGCGGCGGGCCATGGCCGCCGCCTGCACCAGCTCAGCGGGTCCCATCCGCATGGCTGACCGGCCCGCCGACATACCCGACACGGCGATCTCCTCTTCTGCTGTTCACACTCTCGGTTCGCCGTTCATCCTCGCAGATCCGGCGTACTTGATCAGCCCTGATGGGCGCGTTCACGTTCCCTTGGTTCAGTGGTCGCACGCCCATGCCGCCTGGGCCGTTGCGGCCTGGGCCTGGGTGCGCAATGCACGTACCGCCTGGGCCGGGTCCGATGCCCCGTAAACCGCCGAACCGGCGACGAAGACGTCGGCTCCCGCCTCCGCGCACCGCTCGATGGTGGACGCCGACACACCGCCGTCGACCTGGAGCCACAGTTCGAGGCCGTGCTTGCTGATCAACTCCCGGGTGCGGCGGATCTTGGGGAGCATGATGTCAAGGAAGGCCTGGCCGCCGAAACCCGGCTCGACCGTCATGATCAGCAGCATGTCGAGTTCCGGGAGCAGGTCCTCGTACGGCTCGATGGGGGTCGCGGGCTTGAGCGCCATGGACGCCCGGGCGCCCTTGGCCCGGATCTCGCGGGCGAGCCGCACCGGAGCGGCGGCGGCCTCGGCGTGGAAGGTGACGGAACCGGCACCCGCTTCCACGTACTGGGGCGCCCACCGATCGGCGTCCTGAATCATCAGATGGCAGTCCAGCGGGGTGTCCGTCGCACGTGCCAGAGACTCTACGATCGGCACACCGAGCGTGAGGTTCGGTACGAAGTGGTTGTCCATGACGTCGACGTGGAGCCAGTCGGCTCCTTCCACCGCCTTTGCCTCCTGGGCAAGTCGGGAGAAGTCGGCGGACAGGATGCTGGGGTTGATCTGCACGGCCATGCCCCAAGACTGCCATGCCTCGGGCCGGTTGCTCGCCTCGGTCCAGACCTGGGCCGTTCTGCGGATGTTCTACGACGACCGGGCGTGCCATGCTGGACGGCCGACCGGGACCAGCGGCGGCTACGGGGGTGGCCATGACGGACGGGAATCAGCGCCACGTGCGCCAGGGACTCATCGGGTTCGTGTGCGGGCGGCGCGGCAAGTGGCTGATCGTCGGCCTGTGGCTGGTGGCGCTCGTGGTGGCGGCACCGCTCGCCTCCAAGCTCACCGACGCCCAGGACAACGACGCGGCCTCCTGGCTGCCCGGATCCGCCGAGTCCACCCAAGTCCTCGACACGTCCAACAGGTTCCGGCCGGAGCAGATCCCGGCGGTCGTCGTGTACGCCCGCGAGGGCGGGCTGACCGCCCAGGACAAACAGCGGATCGTCCAGGACGTCCAGCAGATCAAGGGGCTCACGGCCCACGGCGTACGCGGCGCGGAGACGCGCGGCCCTGTCTACGACCAGCCGTCCGCACCGAAGGCCGCCCAGATCTACGTGCCGATCACGATGGAGAAGACGGGCTGGCAGGAGCTCGCGCCCGCGGTCGACTCGCTGCGCGACCAGGTCGGCAAGGGCGGTGGCGGGCTCGCGGTGCACATCACCGGGCCCGGCGGCACCTCCGCCGACTTCTCCAAGGCCTTCGAGGGCATCGACTCGACCCTGCTGTTCTCGGCGATGGGCGTCGTGATCGTGATGCTGCTGCTCACCTATCGCAGCCTGGCCCTGATCTTCGTCCCGCTGATCGGTGTGGTCGCCGCGCTCTTCACCTCCCAGGCGCTGATCTATCTCCTCGCGAAACACGCGGGTCTGACCGTCAACGGGCAGAGCGCGGGCATCCTCACAGTCCTCGTCTTCGGCGCGGGCACGGACTACGCGCTGCTCCTGGTCGCCCGCTACCGCGAAGAGCTGCGCCGCCACGAGGACCGCCACGAGGCGATGGCCCTCGCCCTGAACCGGGCGGGCCCGGCGGTGCTGGCGTCCGGCGCGACGGTCGTCCTGAGCATGCTGGTGCTGCTCGCCGCCGAGATGAACTCGACGCGGGGCCTCGGCCCGGTGGCCGCGATCGGCGTGGCCATCGCCCTCCTCGCCATGCTCACGCTCTTCCCGGCCCTGCTGCTGGTCTTCGGCCGCTGGATCTTCTGGCCGGCGATCCCGCACCTCGGCTCGTCCGACCCGACTGCGAGCGGCGTCTGGGCCCGTATGGGCAGCCGTATCGCCGTCCGCCCGCGCGCCGTCTGGGGCGCCACCGCCCTCGCCCTGGCGGCCCTCTCCTTCGGCCTGCTGCAGCTCCACGCCCAGGGCATCGGCAACGCGGACGCGTTCACCGGCAAGCCGGACTCGATCGTCGGGCAGGAGGTGTCCGCGCGGTACTTCCCGGCGGGCAGCGGTGATCCCCTGGTCATCGTCGCCGGCCAGGCCCAGGGCGACCGGGTCAAGAGCGCGGTGGCCGGTACGAAGGGTGTGGTGCCGGACAGCATCGCCGTGCCGGAGGGCACGAAATCCTCGTACGACGGCAAGGTGCTGTTCGAGGCCACGATGACCGCCCCGTCCGACAGCGAGGCCGCCAAACGGACGGTCGAGCGCGTACGGGACGCGGTGCACGCCGTGCCGGACGCCGACGCCAAGGTGGGCGGCGGCACCGCGGCCCTGCTCGACATGGACGCGGCGACCACCCACGACAACATCCTGATCATCCCAGCGGTGCTGCTGGTCGTCCTGCTGATCCTGGGCCTGCTCCTGCGCGCCCTGGTGGCCCCGCTGCTGCTGATCGGGACGGTCGTCCTGTCCTTCGCGGCGGCCCTCGGCGCCAGCGCGCTCGCTTTCAGGCACCTCTTCGACTACGCGGGCGAGCAGACGGACTTCCCGCTGTTCGTCTTCGTGTTCCTGGTCGCCCTCGGCATCGACTACAACATCTTCCTGAGCACCCGGATCCGCGAGGAGGCGGGCCACCAGGGCACCCGCGCGGGCGTGGTGACGGGCCTGTCGGCGACGGGCGCGGTCATCACCTCCGCGGGCCTGGTCCTGGCGGGCACCTTCGCCGCCCTCGCCACCCTCCCGATGGTCGCCTTCGCCGAGATCGGCTTCGCCGTCGCCCTGGGCGTACTGCTGGACACCTTCATCGTCCGGTCGATCCTGGTGACGTCCCTGTTCCTGGACGTCGGACCGAAGGTGTGGTGGCCGCACCGCCTGTCGCACGAGGACACGGCGGCACGGCCCACGGTGACTCCGTCGGCGACTCCGGAACCGGCGGCACGGCCGGGCGGGCCCTCGGCGGACTAGACGGGCAGGACTGGCAGGACTGCCCCAGACGCTCTCGGCCGACCGGGAAGTCGGGCGGTCAGACGGTCAGGCGGTCCGCCGGATCAGAGCCAGATACATGGCGTCCGTCCCGTGCAGATGCGGCCACAGCTGTACGTCGGGGCCGTCGCCCAGGGCCGGTACGCCCGGCAGCAGCGGGCGGGCGTCGAGCAGCTCCGCGGAGCCGCCGTCGTAGTGCTTGAGCACGTCGTCGACGACCGCGCGGGTCTCGGCGAGGTGCGGCGAGCAGGTCGCGTACCCGACGACGCCGCCGACACGTACGGAGTCGAGCGCCGTGCGCAGCAGCCCGCGCTGGAGCGGCGCGAAGCCGTCCAGGTCCTCGGGGCGGCGCCGCCAGCGGGCCTCGGGACGGCGGCGCAGGGCGCCCAGGCCCGTGCAGGGCACGTCCATGAGCACGCGGTCGAAGGTGCCGGGCAGCCACGGCGGACGGGTGCCGTCGGCGGCGATGACCTGGTAGGGGCCGGGGTTGCCCGCGAGCGCCTTCGCCACCAGGCCGGCCCGGTGCGGCTGCTTCTCGGAGGCGAGCAGCAGGGCACCGCGTTCGGCGGCGAGCCCGGCGAGCATGGCGGCCTTGCCGCCGGGTCCTGCGCAGCCGTCCAGCCAGGCCTTGTCGGGTCCGTCGAGGGGTGCGTTGGCGAGGGCGACCGCGACCAGCTGGCTGCCCTCGTCCTGGACGCCCGCACGGCCCTCGCGCACGGCGTCGATGGCGCCCGGCTCACCGCCCTCGGTGAGCCGCACGGCGTAAGGAGACCAGCGCCCCGGCAGCCCGGACTCGTCCCCGAGGGCGTCGAGAAGCTCGTCGGCGGTGGAGCGCCCGGGCCGGGCGACGAGCGTGACCTCGGGCCGCTCGTTGTCGGCTTCGAGCAGATCCTCGATCCCGGCGCGGCCACCGCCGAGGGAGTCCCACAGCGCGGAGACGACCCAGCGCGGGTGGGAGTGCACGACCGCGAGATGCTCCTCGGGGTCCTCGTCGTAGGGCGGCGCGACCTGCTCCAGCCAGCCGTCGAGATCCTGCTGCGCGACCTTGCGCAGTACGGCGTTGACGAACTTGGCCCGCCCGTCGCCGAGCACGACCCGGGCGAGCTCGACGGAGGCCGACACCGCGGCGTGCGTGGGAATGCGCGTGCCGAGCAGCTGATGCACGCCGAGGCTCAGCACATCGAGCACGGGCGGATCGACTTCCCTGAGCGGCCGGTCGACACAGGCCGCGATGACAGCGTCGTACGTCCCCTGCCGGCGCAGCGTCCCGTACACCAGCTCGGTGGCCAGCGCCGCGTCCCGCCCGTCGAAGTCACCCTTCTCGCGCGCCTTCCGCAGCAGCGGCGGCAGAACGAGGTTCGCGTACGCGTCCCGCTCGTCCACGGCCCGCAGCGCCTCGAAGGCGAGCATACGGACCGGGTCCTTCTGGGGACGGCGGTAGGGCTTGCCGGGCTTGTGCGGCCGACGGGACTGCTCACTCACGAAAAATGTGCTCCGGATCCGGGAAAAGGTGCGTCTATCAGCGTACGCCGAGGGGTTCGTGCCGGGGCGGCGCCGGGGTCGTAACCGAGGCCGACCCCGGCCGAGGCCGAGGCGGTGGGTCGTGGCCGGGTACCGAGCCGGGCCGTGGCATCAAGCGGTGGGGCGTGGCTGGGACGGTGGGTTGTGGCCAGGGCGGTGAGTCGTGGCCGAGGCGGTGGCCAGGCCAGACGCCGGGGCCTCGGCCGGGGCCGGCCCGAGGCCGGGCCGAAGCCGGGACCAGCCCGGGGCCGGGGCCGAAGGGGTGGGGAGGCCGGACTCGGCTCCAACCGGGGCCGAAGGGGTGCGGCGGCCCGGACTCGGCTCCAGCCCTGAGCCGACCCCGGAGCAGGCTCCAGCCCGGGCCGAGGTCAGACCCCGAGCCGCTCCCCGGAGGGAATCCGCACCCCGCGCGCCCAGTCCGCGGCGCGCATCGGCTTCTTGCCCTGGGCCTGGACCCAGAGCAGCTCGACGGCGTACGAACCGGTACCGACGTACACGTTGTTCTTGCCGACGGACAGCTCGCCCGGGGCGAGGTCCGTGCGGTCGGGCACGGACGCGACCTGGATGAGCTTGAGCCGCTCGCCACGGAAAACGGTCCAGGCACCCGGCGCGGGGGTGCACCCCCGCACGACCCGGTCGACGCGCAGTGCCGGGGCGGACCAGTCGATGTGGGCGTTCTCGACGGCGATCTTCGGCGCCATGGTGATGCCGTCGGCGGGCTGCGGCACGGCCTTGAGGCTGCCGTCCTCGATCCCGTCCATCGTCGCGGCGAGCAGCCCGGACCCGGCGAAGGCGAGCCGGGTGAGCAGGTCCCCGCTGGTGTCGGTGGGCCGGACCTCCTCGGTCACGGTTCCGTACACGGGCCCCGAGTCGAGCCCTTCCTCGATGAGGAAGGTGGAGGCACCGGTGATCTCGTCGCCGGCCATGATCGCGTGCTGCACGGGGGCGGCGCCGCGCCACGCGGGCAGCAGCGAGAAGTGCAGATTGACCCAGCCGTGGGCGGGGATGTCGAGGGCGACGCGGGGCAGCAGCGCCCCGTACGCGACGACGGGGCAGCAATCGGGCGCGATCTCCCTGAGCCGGGCCAGGAACTCCTCGTCCCGCGGCTTCACCGGCTTCAGCACCTCGATCCCGGCCTCCTCCGCCCGCTGGGCGACCGGACTCGCGACAAGGTGTCGCCCCCGCCCGGCCGGCGCGTCGGGCCGCGTGACGACAGCGGCCACCTCGTGCCGCCCGGAGGCGATCAGGGCGTCCAGAGCGGGAACGGCGACCTCGGGGGTACCTGCGAAGACGAGCTTCATGGGTGGCGGTTGGCCTCTCGGGCGGGAGTTCGTTACCCCCCGCACACGTGCCGACTGGGCCGGAGTACGGGGCAGCGCACCAGTCTATGCGGCACGCGGGCTTGGGGGCTCGGGAGTTCCGCGCGTGCCCTCCCCGGCCCGCAGCCGCCGACGGCGGCCCGCCCCCGCGGGAGACCCACACGTGACACCTGACCCGCGCCGGCGGTGCGCGGGTGGGAGAAGAAACGACTCACCGGGGGCGTACGCCTCAAGACGCGCCCCGTGCATATGCCCTTACGCCCCCAATGCGTGACCAGCGGAGCGTAAACGCGTTGGTCAAGAAAGAGTTGACCACAACGGGCCGCAGTCGCGGCCCGATCCTTTTCAACGCCGGTTCGAGAGGCTTGTTCATGGCCGACCACGCAACCCACGACGCCCAGGCTCGGGCCAGCCTGCACTTGCTGGTGCGGGACATCGAGCGGGTCCGCCGGCAGGTGGACGCACTGCGCACGCTCACCGCCCAACTGGGCAACGTCTACCGCCCGCGCCGCTCCGGCCCCTCCACGGGCTTCGTCGTCTACGGACGCGCTCCCGCCCCGACCGTCCGCCTCGCCCAGGAGCTGCGGGACAGCGTCGAGACCCTGGTCACGGCCGCCGTGGACTTCGACCGCTCACTCGGTTTCTCGTGGGACGCGGTGGGCTCGGCGCTCGGGGTCACCAAACAGGCGGTGCACCGCCGTTACGGCGCCCGCCGCGCCGCCGCCCAGGCAGCCGCCGAGGCCGAGCGGGCCACGGAGACATCGGGCACCCGCACGGTAGCCGTCAACACCGGCATCCCCACGGTGCCGACGGTCCCCGCCGCCCGCTCCATGCCGACCCAGCCGACGGCGGGCAGTCCCACCCTCCGCGACGAGGTCAGGCCCACGGCATTCCCGGGCCCGCGCAACGGCTGACCGCAACAGGCTGACCCACTCCCCGTCTGCCTCCCGGAGCCAACAGCCCCGGGAGGCAGCCCTATGGACATACCGTCATCCGATGTTCATGACCGCCATACCGGCACCCGATGTTTCATGGTCACAGCCGTCACCCGACGTTCATGGTCACACCGTCACCCGATGTCCGGCGGATCGACCCGAATCCGTACGGGCTCACTCCCCCCACGCGCCATCCGCGCCGCCTGCGCGGTCTTCAGCGCGGCCGCGAGCGCGGCTCCGCTCCCCGGCGGCACCCGAATGAGCGCACGCTCCCAATGCTCCCCGGGCGGCGGCCCGCCAACCCGCCGCGGACGCCCGGCCTCCGTGACGGCCATCGGCACGGGCCCCAACATCTCCGCGTCGCCAGGCAGTTCGGCCGCGGCGAGAAACCCGGCGAGGGCCTCCGGCGTACCGGAGACGGCCGCCATCCGTGAGACAGGCGGAAACCCCAGCTCGGCCCGCTCGGCGAGCTCACGCACCGCGTGCCCGACCGGGTCCCACCGTACGAGCGCCTGAACGGGCCGCAGGGTCGGCTCGGCGACGACCACCACCGTGCCCCCGGCCCCCTGTGGACGTACGAGCGACGCAGCCGCCATCCACCGCCGCAACGCGTCCTCACCGGCCCGCAGATCGGGCCGCCCGAGCATCGCCCAGCCGTCGAGCAGCAACGCTGCGGCATAGCCGCCCTCGGCCACGGGCTCGGCCCCGGGCGTACTGACGACGAGGGCGGGCGCCTCGGACACCGTGTCCAACACCTGCTCCCGCCCGGACGTCCGCACCGCCACGGCCGGAAACGCCCGCCCCAGCTCCTCGGCGGTACGCCGCGCCCCGACGATCTGGGCCCGCAGCCGGAACCCGCCACACTCGGGGCAGTGCCAGGCCGCCTCGTCCCGCCCGCACCACGCGCACCGCAGCACCCCGGCGTCCTGCCCCTCCAACGGCCCGGCGCAGTGCCGGCACCGCGCGGGCGCCCGGCATTGCGCACACGCCATCCGGGGCACATACCCCCGCCGGGGGACCTGCACGAGCACGGGCCCCTGCCGCAGCCCCTCTCTGACGATCTGCCAGGCGAGCGTGGGCAGCCGCGCGGCCCGAGCGGCCTCGTCCCGCGCGAGATCCCCGTCTCCCACGGTCCGCACGAGCGGCGCGGTCCCCCGCACCTGCTCCCGCTCCGCGACCAACGGCAGCGCCCATCCGCTCTCGACGAGCTGTGCCGCCTCGACGGTGCAGCTCCAACTGCCCAGCAGAAAGGCGCACTTGTCATGGGCGGCCCTCAGCAGCAGCACTTCCCGCGCATGCGGCTGGGGCGCGTGCGGCTCGCTGTGGCTGCCGTCCCCGTCGTCCCAGATGACGACGAGCCCCAGATCCCGCACAGGCGCGAACATGGCGGCCCGGGTCCCGACAACGGCCCGTACGGACCCACGCCGCACGGCCAGCCACTCCCGATACCGCTTCTCGGGCCCGGCCTCGGCGGTGAGCACCGCATGCCGCCCTTCCCCCAGCAACGAGGAGAGCGCGGCGTCCACACGCGCCACGGCCCGCCCGTCCGGTACGACGACGAGCGCGCCCCGCCCCGAGGCGAGCGTCGCGCCCACGGCCCTGGCGATTTCCTCGGCCCAGCCGGGCCCTGGCAACGCGTTCCACACGGCCCGCGGTGCCCCGCCCGCGGCGAGCGATTCCAGGAAGGCCGCCCCCCGCCCGTACCGCACCCAGGACCCGACCGCGGGCACACCGGGAGCCGGCAGCGGCGCGGGCGAGGGCTTCTGTTCGGCCCGCGCGTTCCTCGGCGGCACCGCGAGTTGCAGCACATCGGCGAGGCTGCCCGCATACCGGTCGGCGACGGCCCGTGCGAGCCCCAGCAGCTCGGGCCCGAGCACAGGCTCGGGAGACACCACCTGGGCCAGCGCGGCGAGCGGCCCGGAGTAGTCGGACTCGGCGAGCCGCTCGACGAGAAACCCGTCGATCAGCCCGCCCCCCTCACGTCGCCCGCCGCGCACATTGCGTCCCCCGGCGCCGAAGCGCACCCGGACCCGCACCCCCGGCCGAGCGGTCTCGTCCAGCTCCTCGGGCACCGCGTAGTCGAAGTACCGGTCGAGATGCAGGACACCCTTGTCGACCAGCACGCGCGCGACGGGCTGCTCCTTGGCAAGCGCGGCCCCCCGCCACGTCCGCGGCTTCGCCTTGGGCTCCCTGGCCTTGCGCACACCCTCACGAATCAGCGCAAGCTGCTCGGGCGGCGCACCCTCCGCGCCACCCTCACCCCGCCCATTCGCGCTGCTCACAGCAACATTCCTACCAGACGGCACTGACACCGCCGCCCGCCCGAGATCAACCCGGCCGCGGATCACGAACGCCTGAGGGAGCGTCTGCCATGAGCCACTCGGCCATACCGGTCCAGGACCGGCAGCAGGATTCGAACCTGCCCGGAACACCACCCGACGAACCGACACATGAAACGGCGAGGCCCGGCGCCCCCAAAGGGCACCGGGCCTCGCCGAACAGCTGGTTCTACAGGCCGGCGGCCTTGCGCAGCGCGTCCACCCGGTCCGTGCGCTCCCACGTGAAGTCGGGCAGCTCGCGACCGAAGTGGCCGTACGCGGCGGTCTGGGAGTAGATCGGGCGCAGCAGGTCGAGGTCGCGGATGATGGCCGCCGGGCGGAGGTCGAAGACCTCCGTGATGGCGGTCTCGATCTTCTCGGCGTCGACCTTGGCGGTGCCGAAGGTCTCGACGAAGAGGCCGACGGGCTCGGCCTTGCCGATGGCGTAGGCGACCTGGACCTCGCAGCGGGAGGCGAGGCCAGCGGCGACGACGTTCTTGGCGACCCAGCGCATCGCGTACGCCGCCGAGCGGTCGACCTTGGACGGGTCCTTGCCGGAGAAGGCGCCGCCGCCGTGGCGGGCCATGCCGCCGTACGTGTCGATGATGATCTTGCGGCCGGTCAGGCCGGCGTCGCCCATCGGGCCACCGATCTCGAAGCGGCCGGTGGGGTTGACCAGGAGGCGGTAGCCCTCGGTCTCCAGCTTGATGCCGTCGTCGAGGAGGGCCTTCAGCTCCGGCTCGACCACGAACTCGCGGATGTCGGGCGCGAGGAGGGAGTCCAGGTCGATGTCGCTCGCGTGCTGCGAGGAGACGACGACCGTGTCCAGGCGGACCGCCTTGTCACCGTCGTACTCGATGGTGACCTGGGTCTTTCCGTCGGGACGGAGGTAGGGGATCGTGCCGTTCTTGCGGACCTCGGACAGCCGCTTGGACAGCTTGTGCGCCAGGTGGATCGGCAGCGGCATCAGATTCGGCGTCTCGTCCGTCGCGTACCCGAACATCAGGCCCTGGTCGCCGGCGCCCTGCTTGTCCAGCTCGTCCTCGTCGCCCTCGACACGCTGCTCGTACGCCGTGTCGACGCCCTGCGCGATGTCCGGGGACTGGGAGCCGATCGACACCGACACGCCACAGGAAGCGCCGTCGAAGCCCTTCTTCGACGAGTCGTAGCCGATCTCCAGGATCTTGTCCCGGACCAGCTGGGCGATCGGCGCGTACGCCTTGGTCGTGACCTCGCCGGCCACATGCACCAGGCCGGTCGTGATCAGCGTCTCCACGGCGACCCGGGACGTCGGGTCCTCGCGCAGAAGCGCATCGAGAATGGTGTCGCTGATCTGGTCAGCGATCTTGTCGGGGTGTCCCTCGGTAACAGACTCCGAGGTGAACAGGCGACGGGACACAACGCTCCCTGAGGTTGCAGCGGCTGCTGGCTGATCATTGGCGGACGGGACGAGAGCTGCGCTCGGCGTCGTCCGGGGACAGTTTATCGGTCGCGCTCGCCCGCGGCCCCCCTGTCTCGCTTCTCGGAAGCGCTGTGACCTGCGGCACGGGCATTCTGCGCCATGGCGCTCGGTCTCCACCAGAGTCGCCGCAGCGGTTTTCGCGCGGATGGAGGCGTCTGTTGAGGTGAATGAGACATTCACCTCAGACGGCGTGTCACCAGGTCCCAGACGGTATCGGCCAGAGCTTCCTTGGGTCCGTACGGCACCGGGGTCTCACTGCCGTCGGCTCCCAGCACCACGGCCTCGTTCTCCTCGGAACCGAAGGTCTTGCGCTCCCCCACCTCGTTCACGACGAGGAGGTCGCATCCCTTGCGCTCCAGTTTCGTACGACCGTTGGCGAGGACGTCGTCCGTCTCGGCGGCGAAGCCGACGACCACCTGGCCGGGGCGCGGACGGTCCGCCGATATCTCCGCGAGGACGTCCGGATTACGGATCAGAACGACCGGCTCCGGTTCCTGGCCGTCCTTCTTCTTGATTTTCCCGGCCGCGTACGCCGCCGGGCGGAAGTCCGCCACCGCCGCGGCCATCACCACGGCGTCGGCGTCCGAGGCCGCCTTCAGCACCGCCTCGCGCAGCTGCACGGCGGTCCCCACCTGGACGACGTCCACGCCCGCCGGGTCCGGCAGCCCGGTGTTCGCGGCGATCAGCGTGACCCGGGCGCCCCGCGCGGCCGCGGTGCGGGCGAGGGCGTACCCCTGCTTGCCGGAGGAGCGGTTGCCGAGGAAGCGGACCGGGTCGAGCGGCTCGCGCGTGCCGCCCGCGCTGACGACGACGTGACGGCCGGCGAGATCCGGCTCGGTGACGCCGCGTGCGAGGACGCGGCGACAGATCTCGAAGATCTCCCCCGGGTCGGGCAGCCGGCCCTTGCCGGTGTCCACGCCGGTCAGACGCCCCACCGCGGGCTCGATGACGACGGCGCCGCGGCGGCGCAGCGTCGCCACGTTCTCCTGAGTGGCCGGGTGTTCCCACATCTCGGTGTGCATGGCGGGCGCGAAGACGACCGGACAGCGAGCGGTGAGCAGGGTGTTCGTGAGGAGGTCGTCGGCCAGGCCGTGGGCCGCCTTGGCCAGCATGTCGGCGGTCGCGGGGGCCACGACCACCAGGTCGGCGTGCTGTCCGATGCGGACGTGCGGGACCTCGTGGACGTCCGACCAGACCTCGGTGGAGACGGGATTGCCGGAGAGCGCGGACCAGGTGGCGGCGCCGACGAAGTGCAGCGCGGACTCGGTGGGGACGACCCGTACGTCGTGGCCCGACTCCGTCAGCCTGCGCAGCAGCTCACAGGCCTTGTACGCGGCGATGCCACCGCTGACCCCCAGAACGACCTTCGGCTTGCCCACCAGGGCCTCCCCGCACTCGAGACACGCACGCCCCGGCTCGAAGACGTACGACTCCATGACACACCACAGGCCCGACAGTCGCGCCGCCGGGCCTGGGATGAGGAAATAAACAGTGACTACTGAGCGGGGCCCTCAACGGCCTCGGACGTCAGCAGACCCGCGTTGATCTCACGCAGGGCGATGGAGAGCGGCTTCTCGTGGACGTGGGTGTCCACGAGCGGACCGACGTACTCGAGGAGGCCCTCGCCGAGCTGGGAGTAGTACGCGTTGATCTGACGGGCGCGCTTGGCGGCGTAGATCACGAGGCTGTACTTCGAGTCGGTGGCCTCAAGAAGCTCGTCGATCGGAGGGTTGATGATGCCCTCGGGCGCGGTGATGGAAGAGGACACGCTCTGCCTTCCGAAAGGTGGAAAAAGACCTGAAAGATCAAACAACTTCCATCAAGGCTAGCAGCTCGCGTGCTACGTCCTCGACGGAGGTGTTGACCAGGGTGACATCGAACTCCGGCTCGGCCGCCAGCTCGATCTTGGCCGCCTCCAGGCGGCGCTCGATCACCTCGGGCGGCTCGGTGCCCCGCCCGGTGAGCCTGCGCACCAGCTCCTCCCAGGAGGGAGGAGCCAGGAACACGAGCTGGGCCTCGGGCATGGACTCACGGACCAGCCGGGCGCCCTGGAGGTCGATCTCCAGGAGGACCGGCTCACCCGCCTCCAGCCGCTCCAGGACGGCCGCACGCGGTGTCCCGTAACGGTTGCCGGCGAATTCGGCCCACTCCAGGAGCTCGCCGTTGGCGATCAGCTTGTCCATCTCCTCGTCGGTGACGAAGAAGTAGTGGACTCCATGCTTCTCACCGGGGCGCGGCTTGCGGGTCGTCGCCGACACCGAGAGCCAGACCTCGGGGTGTTCCTTGCGCATATGGGCGACGACCGTGCTCTTGCCGACCCCTGAGGGGCCGGAGAGCACGGTCAGCCGCGGACGTTCACTCATGCGGCGATTATTCCAGCAATCCTGGTATGCCCAGGACTCAGGCGCCGGAGCCGCCGAACTCACGCTCCAAGGAGGCGATCTGGTTCGAGCCGAGGCCACGCACGCGGCGGCTCTCGGAGATCCCGAGTCGCTCCATGATCTGCTTGGCGCGGACCTTGCCCACGCCCGGCAGGGACTCGAGGAGAGCGGAGACCTTCATCTTGCCGATGACGTCATTCTCCTGGCCCTGCTTGATGACCTCGTGAAGGGAGGCGCCGGAGTGCTTGAGTCGATTCTTGACCTCGGCCCGCTCCCGGCGAGCCGCGGCGGCCTTTTCGAGCGCGGCTGCGCGCTGTTCAGGGGTAAGGGGCGGAAGAGCCACGCCTACGTCACCTCGGATGTCGATCTGTCGGATACGGACCGGTGAGGAACCTAGTCGCCCCACACCTGGGGAGCCACGAGCAACACGCTTGCCCGTTCACCCTGCGTCGGAGACTAGCGGGCAAGTCCGCCAGAGTCAGCGAGAACAGCGGAAAAGTCCTGGTCAGCCTCCCTGGAGCCCGACATTTCCGACATACTGCCCCGGATTTGAGGATGTATTCAGACTCAAGGCGCTCCGAAGACACTCATCGGAGGACTGCCGAGCGGCCGTCGGAGGACTCAGGCGGCCGTCACAGCCGCCCGGATCTCCTCCGCGAAGCGTTCCGCGGACTCCCGCAGCGCGACCACGTCGGGACCGTGACGCAGAACACCCCGGCTGACGTTCGGGACGACATTGCGCACCGCCGCCCCGAAGACACCCGCCAGATCGGCCGCCGTGGCCCCCTGGGCGCCGATTCCGGGCGCGAGGAGAGGTCCGTTGATGTCCAGGTCGTAGGAGGAGAGGTCGCCCAGTGTGGCGCCGACGACCGCGCCGAAGGAGCCCAGGGGCGTCTCCCCCGCGTTCTCGGCGGCCAGGTGCGCGAGCATCGTCGCTCCGACGTTCCGGCCGTCCCCGCGGACCGCGTGCTGCACCTCGCCGCCCTCCGGGTTGGAGGTGAGCGCGAGCACGAAGAGCCCGGCCCCGCTCTCGCGCGCCAGCTCCACCGCGGGCTTCAGCGAGCCGTAGCCCAGATACGGCGACACGGTCAGCGCGTCCGAGAAGAGCGGCGCGTCCTTGCGCAGGAAGGTCTCCGCGTACGCGGCCATGGTCGAGCCGATGTCGCCGCGCTTGGCGTCCATCACGACCAGCGCCCCGGCCGCCCGCGCCTCCTCGACCGACTTCTCCAGGACGGCGATCCCGCGCGACCCGAAGCGCTCGAAGAACGCGCTCTGCGGCTTGAGGACGGCGACCCGGTCGGCCAGCGCCTCGACGACCGTGCGGCTGAAGCGCTCCAGGCCCGCGATGTCGTCGTTCAGACCCCAGTCGGCGAGCAGGGAGGCGTGCGGGTCGATGCCCACGCACAGCGGGCCGCGCTCCTCCATGGCACGGCGAAGACGTGCGCCAAAAGGTTCCAGGCTCATGCGGACTTCCTCACGTCGGCGCCGACCGCGTCGGCGAGGGTGGCGTACGGGCTCGTACGGAGGCGCGCGGCGAGCCCCTTGTGGATGGCGCGACCCCAGAAGGGGCCCTCGTAGATGAAGGCGCTGTAGCCCTGGACCAGCGTGGCGCCGGCCAGGATGCGCTGCCAGGCGTCCTCGGCGTTCTCGATGCCGCCGACGCCCACCAGGGTGATCCGGTCGCCCACGCGCGCGTAGAGGCGGCGCAGCACCTCCAGGGAGCGTGCCTTCAGCGGGGCGCCGGAGAGTCCGCCGGTCTCCTTGACCAGGGAGGGCCCGGACTTCAAACCGAGTCCCTCGCGCGCGATGGTGGTGTTCGTGGCGATGATCCCGTCCAGGCCGAGCTCGACGGCCAGGTCGGCGACCGCGTCGACGTCCTCGTCGGCGAGGTCGGGCGCGATCTTGACGAGGAGCGGCACACGCCGGTCGGTGACCGCGCGGTCGGCGGCCTCGCGGACGGCGCTCAGGAGGGGCCGCAGCGCCTCCGTGGCCTGCAGATTGCGCAGGCCCGGCGTGTTCGGCGAGCTCACATTGACCACGAGATAGTCGGCGTGCCGGGCGAGCCGCTCGGTCGACTTCACGTAGTCGCCGACGGCCTCCTCCTCGGGGACGACCTTGGTCTTGCCGATGTTGACGCCCACGACGGTCCTGAAGACGGGCGTACGAGCCCCCAGGCGCTCGCTGACGGCCGCGGAACCCTCGTTGTTGAACCCCATGCGGTTGATCAGCGCCCGGTCCGGCACAAGGCGGAACAGCCGCTTCTTGGGGTTGCCGGGCTGCGGCTCCCCCGTCACGGTGCCGATCTCGATGTGGTCGAAGCCGAGCATCGACATCCCGTCGACGGCGACCGCGTTCTTGTCGAAGCCGGCCGCGAGCCCGAACGGGCCGTGCATCCGCAGCCCGAACGCCTCGGTCCGCAGTTCCTTGAACCGGGGCGCGAGCGCGGCGGCGATGAAGGTGCGCAGCACGGGGATGCGGACGGCGAGCCGGATCCAGCGGAAGGCCAGATAGTGGGCCTGCTCCGGGTCCATCCGCTTGAAGACGAGGTTGAAGAAGAGCTTGTACATGGTCATGTCCTCGGAAGAGCCCGGTGAAGGGGTCTGAAGAACCCGGTGAGGGGTCTCATGAAGAGGGGGACACCGTTTCCGGTGTCCCCCTCAGGGCTGCTAGTCGCGGGCCGCGGTCAGATGTTCGGCGTGTTCCTGGAGTGAACGCACGCCCACGTCACCGTGGTTGAGCGCGTCGATGCCCTGGACGGCGGCGGCGAGCGCCTGGACCGTCGTCAGACATGGCACGGACCGGGCCACGGCGGCCGTACGGATCTCGTAGCCGTCGAGGCGGCCACCGGTGCCGTACGGCGTGTTGACGATGAGGTCGACCTGGCCGTCGTGGATGAGCTGGACGATGGTCTTCTCGCCGTTCGGGCCCTCGCCCTCGCTCTGCTTCCGCACGACCGTGGCGTTGAGGCCGTTGCGCTTGAGCACCTCGGCCGTGCCGGACGTGGCGAGCAACTCGAAGCCGTGGGCGACGAGTTCACGCGCCGGGAAGATCATCGAGCGCTTGTCGCGGTTGGCGACCGAGATGAAGGCGCGGCCCTTGGTCGGCAGCGGACCGTACGCGCCCGCCTGGGACTTGGCGTACGCCGTGCCGAACACCGAGTCGATGCCCATGACTTCACCGGTGGAGCGCATCTCCGGGCCGAGCACCGTGTCGACGCCGCGCCCGTGGATGTCGCGGAACCGCGACCACGGCATGACGGCTTCCTTGACGGAGATCGGCGCGTCCAGCGGGAGCGTGCCGCCGTCACCGTTGGCGGGGAGCAGCCCCTCGGCGCGCAGTTCTGCGACGGTCGCGCCCAGCGAGATCCGGGCGGCGGCCTTCGCCAGCGGCACCGCGGTCGCCTTCGAGGTGAAGGGGACGGTGCGCGAGGCACGCGGGTTGGCTTCGAGGACGTACAGGATGTCGCCCGCCATGGCGAACTGGATGTTGATCAGTCCGCGGACCCCGACACCCTTCGCGATGGCCTCGGTGGAGGCCCGCAGGCGCTTGATGTCGAACCCGCCGAGCGTGATCGGGGGCAGCGCGCACGCCGAGTCGCCGGAGTGGATACCGGCCTCCTCGATGTGCTCCATGACGCCGCCGAGGTACAGCTCCTCACCGTCGTACAGCGCGTCGACGTCGATCTCGATCGCGTCGTCGAGGAACCGGTCGACCAGGACGGGCCGGGAGGGGCTGATCTCGGTCGACTCGGCGATGTAGGAGGACAGCCGCGTCTCGTCGTACACGATCTCCATGCCGCGCCCGCCGAGCACGTACGACGGCCGTACGAGGACGGGGTAGCCGATCTCGTCGGCGATGGCCTTGGCCCCGGCGAACGTGGTGGCCGTGCCGTGCTTGGGGGCCGGGAGACCGGCCTCCGCGAGGACCTGCCCGAAGGCGCCGCGGTCCTCGGCGGCGTGGATCGCCTCGGGGGGCGTACCGACGATCGGCACGCCGTTGTCCTTCAGCGCCTGCGCCAGGCCCAGCGGGGTCTGGCCGCCGAGCTGCACGATCACGCCCGCGACCGGACCGGCCAGCGTCTCCGCGTGGACGATCTCCAGCACGTCTTCGAGCGTCAGCGGCTCGAAGTACAGGCGGTCGGAGGTGTCGTAGTCCGTGGAGACGGTCTCGGGGTTGCAGTTGACCATCACGGTCTCGTAGCCGGCGTCGCTGAGCGCGAAGGAGGCGTGGACGCAGGAGTAGTCGAACTCGATGCCCTGGCCGATGCGGTTCGGGCCGGAGCCCAGGATGATGACGGCCGGCTTCTCGCGGGAGGCGACCTCCGTCTCCTCGTCGTAGGAGGAGTAGAAGTACGGCGTATTGGCCGCGAACTCGGCGGCGCAGGTGTCGACCGTTTTGTACACCGGGCGCACGCCCAGCGCGTGCCGCACCTCGCGTACGACGTCCTCGCGGAGCCCGCGGATCTCGGCGATCTGCGCGTCGGAGAAGCCGTGCCGCTTGGCCTCGGCGAGCAGTTCCGGTTCCAGCTTGTCGGCGGCGGCGAGCTCGTCCGCGATCTCCTTGATCAGGAACAGCTGGTCGACGAACCACGGGTCGATCTTCGTCGCCTCGAAGACCTCCTCGGGCGTGGCGCCCGCGCGGATGGCCTGCATGACGGAGTTGATGCGCCCGTCGGTCGGCCGCACGGCCTCCGCCAGCAGCTCGCCCTTGTCGCCGGGCTCGCCGACGAAGGTGAACTGGCTGCCCTTCTTCTCCAGCGAGCGCAGCGCCTTCTGCAGCGCCTCGGTGAAGTTGCGGCCGATCGCCATGGCCTCGCCGACCGACTTCATGGTCGTGGTGAGGGTGGAGTCGGCGCTCGGGAACTTCTCGAAGGCGAAGCGCGGGGCCTTGACCACGACGTAGTCGAGCGTCGGCTCGAAGGACGCCGGGGTCTTCTCGGTGATGTCGTTCGGGATCTCGTCCAGCGTGTAGCCGACGGCGAGCTTCGCGGCGATCTTGGCGATCGGGAAGCCGGTCGCCTTGGAGGCGAGGGCCGAGGAGCGGGACACGCGCGGGTTCATCTCGATGACGATGACCCGGCCGTCCTCGGGGTTCACCGCGAACTGGATGTTGCAGCCGCCGGTGTCGACGCCGACCTCGCGGATGACCGCGATGCCGATGTCGCGCAGGATCTGGTACTCGCGGTCGGTGAGCGTCATCGACGGGGCGACGGTGATCGAGTCACCGGTGTGCACGCCCATGGGGTCGAAGTTCTCGATGGAGCAGACGACCACGACGTTGTCGTGCTTGTCGCGCATCAGCTCCAGCTCGTACTCCTTCCAGCCGAGGATGGACTCCTCCAGGAGCACCTCGGTGGTCGGGGAGAGCGTCAGGCCCTGACCGGCGATGCGGCGCAGCTCCTCCTCGTCGTGCGCGAAGCCGGAGCCGGCGCCGCCCATGGTGAAGGAGGGGCGGACGACGACGGGGTAGCCGCCGAGGGTCTCGACGCCCCCGAGCACGTCGTCCATGGAGTGGCAGATCACGGACCGGGCGGACTCGCCGTACCCGATCTTCGCGTTCACCGCCTCCACGACGCCCTTGAAGAGGTCGCGGTCCTCGCCCTTGTTGATCGCCTCGACGTTGGCGCCGATGAGCTCGACGCCGTACTTCTCGAGGGTCCCGGACTCGTGCAGCGAGATGGCGGTGTTGAGCGCCGTCTGACCGCCGAGGGTGGGCAGCAGGGCGTCCGGCCGCTCCTTGGCGATGATCTTCTCGACGAACTCCGGGGTGATCGGCTCGACGTACGTGGCGTCGGCGATCTCCGGGTCGGTCATGATCGTCGCCGGGTTGGAGTTGACCAGGATGACCCTGAGCCCCTCGGCGCGCAGGATGCGGCACGCCTGGGTGCCGGAGTAGTCGAACTCGGCGGCCTGGCCGATGACGATCGGGCCGGAGCCGATGACCAGGACGGACTGGATATCGGTGCGCTTAGGCACGCTGGCCCTCCATCAGGGATACGAAGCGGTCGAACAGGTAGGCGGCGTCGTGCGGGCCCGCTGCCGCTTCGGGGTGGTACTGGACGCTGAAGGCCGGCTGGTCGAGGAGGTGAAGCCCCTCGACGACCTGGTCGTTCAGGCAGACGTGGGAGACCTCGGCGCGGCCGTAGGGGGTCTCGGAGACCTTGTCGAGCGGGGCGTCGACGGCGAAGCCGTGGTTGTGCGCGGTGACCTCGACCTTGCCGGTCGTGCGGTCCTGCACGGGCTGGTTGATGCCGCGGTGGCCGTACTTCAGCTTGTAGGTGCCGAAGCCGAGCGCGCGGCCCAGGATCTGGTTGCCGAAGCAGATGCCGAAGAGCGGCGTCTTGCGGGCGAGCACTTCCTGCATGACGGCCACCGGGCCGTCGGCGGTCGCCGGGTCGCCGGGGCCGTTGGAAAAGAAGACACCGTCGGGGTTCACGGCGTACACGTCCTCGGCCGTGGCCGTCGCGGGCAGCACGTGCACCTCGATGCCGCGCTCGGCCATACGGTGCGGAGTCATGCCCTTGATGCCCAGGTCGACGGCGGCGACGGTGAAGCGCTTCTCGCCGATCGCGGGGACGACGTACGTCTCCTTGGTGGCGACCTCGGCGGCGAGGTTCGCGCCCTGCATCTCGGGCGCCTGGCGGACCTCGGCGAGCATCGTGCCCTCGTCGGGCAGCGCGTTGCCGGAGAAGATGCCGACCCGCATGGCGCCGCGCTCGCGCAGGTGGCGGGTGAGCGCACGCGTGTCGATGCCGCTGATGCCGACGACGCCCTGCTTGCGGAGCTCCTCGTCCAGCGAGCGCCGGGAGCGCCAGTTGGAGGGCACGCGCGCGGGGTCGCGTACGACGTAGCCCGCGACCCAGATCCGCTGCGACTCGGGGTCCTCGTCGTTGACGCCGGTGTTGCCGATGTGCGGGGCGGTCATCACGACGACCTGGCGGTGGTACGACGGGTCGGTGAGGGTCTCCTGGTAGCCGGTCATGCCGGTGGAGAACACCGCTTCGCCGAAGGTCTCCCCCACGGCCCCGTAGGCGCGGCCACGGAACATCCGGCCGTCCTCCAGGACGAGTACGGCGGGAGCTGCCTTGTGCCTCTGCGAGGCGACTCCCTGGATGGAGGTCGTCATCGTGCGCCTTCCGTTTCCGTCTTGTTGATCATGTTGGTCAGGGTCTCGACCCACTCGTTGTGCTCGGCCGCGCGGTCCGAGCGGAACCCGGAGTCGATCAGCTTGTCACCGTGCGCCCATGTGACGATGAGCAGTCCGCCCTCGCTGAGGACCTTGCCGGCGATTCCCTTGCCGAGCAGGGCCTCGCGCAGCGCCTCGGCCGGGATGAAGAAGTCGGTGGCCCCGGGGCGTACGACGTCCAGTCCCGCGTCCGTCAGCGTGAGCTCGACCAGGCTGCGGGTGCCCAGGCCGTGCGCCACGATACGGTCGAGCCACTGCCCGGCGGTGGTGGAACCGTGGTAGCGGCCGCTCATGTTCAGTCTCGCCGGGCCCGCATCTTCCGGCGCGGTGGGGAGCTCGGGCAGGTCACCTTGGAGGGTGCCGCGCCACTTCCAGCCCTCGCGCATCAGCCAGTAGACGAGGGCGACGAAGAGGGCCAGGCCGACGAGCCAGCCGGCCCGGGCGGCCCAGTCGGTCACTTCCGCCGACTTCTGTTCGGCGGCCATCGAGATGAGAGGTGTCACGCGAGCTTCCCGTCGACGAGGGTGGCCTTGCCCCGCAGCCAGGTGTGCGTGACCCGGCCCGGCAGCTCACGGCCCTCGTAGGGAGTGTTGCGGCTGCGCGAGGCGAAGCCCGCGGGGTCCACGGCCCCACGGTATTCCGTGTCGACCAGCGTGAGGTTGGCGGGCTCACCTGCCGAGACGGGGCGGCCGTGGCCCTGCGCCTGGCCGATCCGCGCGGGCTTGACGGACATGCGGTCGGCGACGCCGGCCCAGTCGAGCAGTCCGGTCTCGATCATCGTCTGCTGCACGACGGACAGGGCGGTCTCGAGCCCCACCATGCCCATGGCGGCGGCGGCCCACTCGCAGTCCTTGTCCTCGTGCGGGTGCGGCGCGTGGTCGGTGGCGACGATGTCGATCGTGCCGTCGGCGAGCGCCTCGCGCAGGGCCATGACGTCACGCTCGGTGCGCAGCGGCGGGTTGACCTTGTAGACCGGGTTGTACGTGCGGGCCAGCTCGTCGGTGAGGAGCAGGTGGTGCGGGGTGACCTCGGCGGTGACGTCGATGCCGCGGGACTTGGCCCAGCGCACGATCTCGACGCTGCCGGCGGTCGACAGGTGGCAGATGTGGACGCGGGAGCCGACGTGCTCGGCGAGCAGGACGTCCCGGGCGATGATCGATTCCTCGGCCACCGCCGGCCAGCCGCCGAGCCCCAGCTCGGCGGAGACGACGCCCTCGTTCATCTGGGCGCCCTCGGTGAGGCGGGGCTCCTGCGCGTGCTGCGCGACCACGCCGCCGAAGGCCTTCACGTATTCGAGCGCCCGGCGCATGATCACGGCGTCGTCCACGCACTTGCCGTCGTCGGAGAAGACGGTCACCCCGGCCGCGGACTCGTGCATCGCGCCCAGCTCGGCGAGCTTCTTGCCCTCCAGGCCGACCGTGACGGCGCCGATGGGCTGCACATCGCAGTAGCCGTGCTCCTGGCCGAGCCGGTAGACCTGCTCGACCACACCGGCGGTGTCGGCGACCGGGAAGGTGTTGGCCATGGCGAACACGGCGGTGTAGCCGCCGCTCGCCGCCGCCCGGGTACCGGTCAGCACGGTCTCGGAGTCCTCGCGGCCCGGCTCGCGCAGATGGGTGTGCAGGTCGACGAGACCGGGGAGCAGCACCTTGCCGTCGGCCTCGACTACCTCGGCGCCCTCGACGGCCTCGTCGGGGAGACCGGTACCGACCGCCTCGATGACAGCTCCGTCGATCAGCACGTCCTGCGGCTCGCCGCCGAGCACCTTCGCACCGCGGATCAGGATCTTGCTCATGGTCTTACTTCTCCTCGGTACGGGTGTGGGTGACGGCGGGCTCGTTGCCGCCAAGGAGCAGGTACAGCACGGCCATCCGGATCGAGACTCCGTTGGCGACCTGCTCGACGACGGTGCAGCGCTCGGAGTCGGCAACCTCGGCGGTGATCTCCATGCCGCGGACCATCGGGCCGGGGTGCATCACGATGGCGTGCTCGGGCATCTTGGCCATGCGCTCGCCGTCGAGGCCGTAGCGCCGCGAGTACTCGCGCTCGGTCGGGAAGAACGCCGCGTTCATCCGCTCGCGCTGGACGCGCAGCATCATCACCGCGTCGGACTTGGAGAGGGTGCTGTCGAGGTCGTACGAGATCTCGCAGGGCCAGGTCTCGACGCCGACCGGCACCAGGGTGGGCGGGGCGACGAGGGTGACCTCGGCGCCGAGGGTGTGCAGCAGATCGACGTTCGAGCGGGCGACCCGGCTGTGCAGGACGTCGCCGACGATCGTGATGCGCTTGCCGGACAGGTCCTGGCCGATCCCGGCGTCGCGGCCGACCAGCCGGCGGCGCATGGTGAAGGCGTCGAGCAGTGCCTGCGTGGGGTGCTGGTGGGTGCCGTCGCCCGCGTTGATGACGGCGGCGTCGATCCAGCCGGAGGTGGCGAGCCGGTAGGGGGCACCGGAGGCGCCGTGCCGGATGACGACGGCGTCGACGCCCATGGCTTCGAGGGTCTGGGCGGTGTCCTTGAGGGACTCGCCCTTGGAGACGCTCGACCCCTTGGCGGTGAAGTTGATGACGTCCGCGGAGAGGCGCTTCTCGGCGGCCTCGAAGGAGATCCGGGTGCGGGTCGAGTCCTCGAAGAAGAGGTTGACGACGGTGCGGCCGCGCAGGGTCGGCAGCTTCTTGATCGGCCGGTCGGCGACCCGGGCCATCTCCTCGGCGGTGTCGAGGATCAGGACGGCGTCGTCGCGGGTGAGGTCGGCGGCCGAGATGAGATGACGCTGCATCTGTCAGGCTCCGTAAGGCAGTTCAGTTCGGGAGGATTCGGGCAGGCAGGGCGCGCAGGGGCGTACGACAGCGGCGTACGCCCGAGGGCTACTGCGGTGCGTCCGCGGAGGTCCGCTTCGCACCGAGCAGCACGGTGTCGCGACCGTCCTCCTCGGCGAGCTGGACCTTGACCGTCTCCCGCAACGACGTGGGGAGGTTCTTGCCGACGTAGTCGGCGCGGATGGGCAGTTCGCGGTGGCCGCGGTCGACGAGGACCGCGAGCTGCACGGCGCGCGGGCGGCCGATGTCGTTCAGCGCGTCGAGCGCCGCGCGAATCGTGCGGCCGGAGAAGAGCACGTCGTCGACGAGGACGACGAGACGGCCGTCGATGCCGTCGCCGGGGATCTCGGTGCGGGCCAGCGCACGCGGCGGGTGCATGCGCAGGTCGTCGCGGTACATGGTGATGTCGAGGGATCCGACCGGGATCTTGCGATCGGTGATTTCTTCGAGCTTGTCGGCCAGCCTGCGGGCCAGGAAGACGCCTCGGGTCGGAATGCCGAGGAGCACCACGTCGTCGGCGCCCTTGGCGCGTTCGACGATCTCGTGGGCGATGCGGGTCAGCACCCGCGCGATGTCGGGGGCTTCCAGCACGGGCCGTGCGCCGGCCTCGTACTGCTGCTTGTCGTGCTCTGTGTCCATACGAAACGGACCTCCTTCTCCGCCTCACGGGACGGATCATTAAAGGACGTCGGAATTGCGCCATCCACGGTACCAGCCCGGCAACGTCCCTGATCACCACCCATTCGAGCCACCGCGGGTGACTCCCACGGAAGGGTCGGTCCGGACCATTCGGCTTGACGGGGAAGAGTAACGCTGCGTAACCTCACTGTGAGTCACAAGAGTCACCAGCCGCGCGGCGGAGCCGCACGTTGATACAGCGTCCGGGGAGCTATATGTCCAGCGAATACGCCAAACAGCTCGGGGCCAAGCTCCGGGCCATCCGCACCCAGCAGGGCCTTTCCCTCCACGGCGTCGAGGAGAAGTCCCAGGGACGCTGGAAGGCGGTCGTGGTCGGTTCGTACGAGCGCGGCGACCGCGCCGTCACCGTGCAGCGCCTCGCGGAGCTGGCGGACTTCTACGGGGTTCCGGTGCAGGAGCTGCTGCCGGGCACCACGCCGGGCGGGGCCGCCGAGCCGCCGCCGAAGCTGGTTCTCGACCTTGAGCGCCTTGCCCACGTGCCGGCCGAGAAGGCGGGCCCCCTGCAGCGCTACGCGGCGACGATCCAGTCGCAGCGCGGTGACTACAACGGCAAGGTGCTGTCGATCCGCCAGGACGACCTGCGCACGCTCGCCGTCATCTACGACCAGTCGCCCTCGGTCCTGACCGAGCAGCTGATCAGCTGGGGCGTCCTGGACGCGGACGCGCGTCGCGCGGTCTCCCACGACGAGGGCTGATCCCTTCGCACAGCTGAGCAGAAACGTGCCGCCGGGGTGGCCGGAACATCGCGTTCCGGCCACCCCGGCGGCTTTCTGCGAGCCTCGGGAGCCTCACGGGTACGGGAACGCCGGAGGGCCCGCAGCAGACGCGCTGCGGGCCCTCCGGCGTTTTTCGTACCTCCGCGTACCTCGGCATACCCCGGCGTACCTCTCGTACGGCCGTGTACGCCTCGTACGTCTAAGCGGTGCCGGGCACCGCTCAGTCCTCGTCGCGGCGGAGCGACGGCTTCAGGTCCTTCAGCCGGCCCAGCAGGCCGTTCACGAACGAGGGCGACTCGTCCGTGGAGAACTCCTTGGCCAGCTGCACCGCCTCGTCGAGCACCACGGCGTCCGGGGTCTCGTCGACCCAGATCAGCTCGTAGGCACCGAGGCGCAGGATGTTGCGGTCGACGACCGGCATCCTGTCCAGCGTCCAGCCGACGGCATACTGCGCGATGAGGTCGTCGATCCGGCGCACCTTGGTGGCGTACCCCTCGACCAGCTGCATCGTGTACTCGCTCACCGGCGGCTGCCGGGTGTCGGACCGGGAGTGCCGGATCCAGTCCGCGAGGACCGTCAGGACGTCCACGCCGCGCTGGTCGCCCTCGAAGAGGATCTGGAAGGCGCGCTTGCGGGCCGTGTTGCGGGCAGCCACGGTTAGCTGTTCACCCGGCCGAGGTAGTCGCTGGTGCGGGTGTCGACCTTGATCTTCTCACCGGTGGTGATGAAGAGCGGGACCTGGATCTGGTGGCCGGTCTCCAGGATGGCGGGCTTGGTGCCACCGGTGGAGCGGTCGCCCTGGACGCCCGGCTCGGTCTCCTGGATGACCAGCTCGACGGCGGCGGGCAGCTCGACGAAGAGCACCTCGCCCTCGTGCTGGGCGACGGTGGCCGTGAAGCCCTCGATCAGGAAGTTGGCGGCATCGCCGACGGACTTGCGGTCGACCATCAGCTGGTCGTACGTGTCCATGTCCATGAAGACGAAGTACTCGCCGTCCATGTACGAGAACTGCATGTCGCGCTTGTCGATCGTGGCCGTCTCGACCTTGACGCCGGCGTTGAACGTCTTGTCGACGACCTTGCCGGAGAGCACGTTCTTCAGCTTGGTGCGCACGAAGGCCGGGCCCTTGCCGGGCTTGACGTGCTGGAACTCGACGACGGACCAGAGCTGGCCTCCGTCGAGCTTGAGCACCAGGCCGTTCTTGAGGTCGTTCGTGGAAGCCACGGTTGCGGAATCTCCTGGACTGACGTGGACGACCCCGGGGCACGCGCATAGCTCGAAGGCTAGAGCGCGAGCAGTTCCTTGGTCGTGATGGTGAGTAGCTCGGGTCCGCCGTCCGCCTCGGGGCGTACGACGAGCGTGTCATCGATCCGGACACCGCCCCGGCCCGGGAGGTGGACCCCCGGTTCGACGGTGACCGGCACGCAAGCGTCCAGTTTACCCATGGCTGCGGGGGCCAGCTGCGGGTCCTCGTCGATTTCGAGCCCCACACCGTGCCCGGTCAGCGGTGGAAGGCCTTCCGCATACCCCGCGGAGTCCAGTACCTGGCGGGCCGCGCGGTCCACGTCACGGTAGGAGGCCCCGGGCGCCAGCGCCTCCCGTCCGGCGCGCTGGGCGGCGAAGACGAGGTCGTACAGCTCGATCTGCCAGTCGGCGGGCGAGGTGCCGATCACGAACGTACGGCCGATCTCGCAGCGGTAGCCGCGATACGTCGCGCCGAGGCAGACGGAGAGGAAGTCACCCTCCTCGACGCGCCGGTCGGTGGGCCGGTGGCCGCGCCGCCCCGAGTTCGGCCCGGTGCCGACCGAGGTCGCGAAGGCCGGGCCGTCGGCGCCGTGGTCGACCAGACGGCGCTCCAGCTCCAGGGCGAGATGGCGTTCGGTACGGCCGACCAGGATGGATTCGAGGAGCTCGCCCAGCGCCTGGTCGGCGATCTCGGCGCCGATCCGCAGACAGGAGATCTCCTCCTCGTCCTTGATGACCCGCAGCTGTTCCACCGCACCGCCCAGGTCACCGAGGCGCAGCCGGGGCGCCACCGAGCCGATGGCCCGGTGCCGGGTCACCGTCAGATGGTGTTCCTCGACCGCGAGGGACTCGGCGCCCTGACCGGCGGCGACATCGGCGGCGGCCACGGCGGGGTCGCCGCCCGCGCGCGGCAGCACCTGCACCCGCAGTGCCTCGTCTGGACGTCCTTCATCGGCCTCGCCGCTCGGCGGGCCGCCGCAGAGCAGCAGATCCTCACCCCTGCCGAGCAGGAGCACGGCACCTCGCGGGGCCGCGCCGGCGAGATACCTCACATTGGCCGGGCGGGTGACGAGGGCCGTCGCACTGCCCCCCGCCGTACAGCGTTCCCGGATCCGCTCTCTGCGCGCCGCGTACACCTCTGACATGAACCGAGCGTACGAGCGGTGGCCAGATGTCGCCGGTTGTGCGGGGCCGGACGTGTGCACAGTGGTGTCCGTGCAGGAGGTTTCTGTGGGTTCACCACTGCGGCGGGCTGGCGATCGACCGGGCGAGCACGTCGTCCAGGACGCGCGCCGTGGCCGGTACGTCGAGCTGCGAGTTGTCGATGATGGGGAGCCCGGAGCCGTACCAGCCGGCCATCCGGCCGTGGATGCGGGCGACTTCCTCGTCGGTGAGGCGGCGGTTGCCGGAGCGCTCGGCGTTGCGCTCCAGGACTATCTCCAGCCCTGGGAGCAGGACGACGGGCAGCAGGCCCGGCCCTACATGCCGCTTCCAGCCGCCGAGGCCGACGACCGGGCGGTCCGGGAACACGGCGTCGTCGAGGATGCAGGAGATGCCGTTGGCCAGGAAGTTCCGCGCCGCGAAGCCGCAGGTGCGGCGGGCGAGACGATACTGCGCCTCAGAATGATCGTTCCATCCCGACTGCGGGTCCGCGAAGCCCGAGCGCACCCATTCGCGTACGTCGTCGAGGCTGATGTGGGCGGTGGGGACCCGGCGGTGGTCCGCCCAGTACTTGGCGACGCTGGTCTTTCCGGCGCCCGCGGGGCCGATGAGGAGCACCGCGAGCGTGGTGGCCGTGAGGTCGGGCGTGCCCGCGGCGGGCGGCGCGCTCGGTATGGCGACGGGGCCGCCCGGGGGCAGCTGCACATGCCCGGTGGTGTCCGGCGTGGGCGGCACGGGCGCGTGGTGTGCGGGCTGGGCCGGAGCGTGGTGCGGGGGCTGCGCGGGAGCGTGGTGCGGAGGCACGTGATGCTGCGGGGCCTGAACTGGAGGAACCCCGGGCGGCATGGGCGCCCCGGTGAAACCCGGAGCGGGTGCGGGACCCGGGTGCCCCGGGTGCTGTCCGGCCGGCGACCAGCCGGCGGCCGGTCCCTGCCCCGGCTGGTGGGGCGGCGGCAGCGGGGCCCCCACTGCGTGCTGCATCCGGGCCACTCCGTCTCGTGCAGGCAATTGGCGCTGGCGAACGGGGTGTCGATCCCGTCCGCTACCGAACGGTACCTTCCCCGGCCGCCGTTGTGTGAACGGCCGGGGAACGTGCGAAGTGCCCATAGTCGAGGGGCAAAACGGGCCAAGTGCGGGCCCGTTGGACGTTACGTCCGCCGTGGGCCCGCCGCTTGCTACTCCCCGACCTCGCCGTACGCGGCGAGCAGGACGGCCGGGTCCGGGCCCTCCAGGACCGTCGGCTTGGCGAGGCCGTCGAGGACGATGAAGCGCAGCAGGTCGCCGCGGGACTTCTTGTCGACCTTCATGTTCTCCAGGAGCTTGGGCCACTGGTCGTAGCGGTAGCTCAGCGGGAGGCCGACGGACTCCAGGATCGTGCGGTGGCGGTCGGCGGTCTCGTCGTCCAGCCGGCCCGCCAGACGGCCGAGTTCGGCGGCGAAGTGCATACCGACGGCGACGGCCGCGCCGTGCCGCCACTTGTAGCGCTCGTTCTTCTCGATGGCGTGCGCGAGGGTGTGCCCGTAGTTGAGGATCTCGCGCAGCCCGGACTCCTTGAGGTCGCCGGAGACGACCTCGGCCTTGACCTTGATGGAGCGCTCGATGAGCTCGGCGGTGTGCGGGCCCGTGGGCGTACGGGCCGCCTCGGGGTCGGACTCGATGAGTTCCAGGATCACCGGGTCGGCGATGAAACCGGCCTTGATGATCTCCGCGAGCCCGGAGACGAAGTCGTTGACCGGCAGCGAGTCGAGCGCGGCCAGGTCGCAGAGCACGCCCGCGGGCGGGTGGAAGGAGCCCACCAGGTTCTTGCCCTCGGCGGTGTTGATGCCGGTCTTGCCGCCGACCGCCGCGTCCACCATGGCGAGCACGGTGGTGGGGACGGCGATCCAGCGCACCCCGCGCAGCCAGGTCGCCGCCACGAAGCCGGCCAGGTCGGTGGTGGAGCCGCCGCCCACGCCGACGATGACGTCGGTGCGGGTGAAGCCGGACTGGCCGAGCGCCTTCCAGCAGTAGGCGGCGACCTCGGCGGTCTTGGCCTCCTCCGCGTTCGGCACCTGGATGGCGACGGCCTCGAAGCCCTGCCCGGCCAGGTCGGCACGGAGCGCGTCACCGGTCTCGGCGAGCGCCTCGGGGTGGATGACCGCGACACGCTTGGCCTTGTCGCCGACCAACGCGCCGAGCTCACCGAGGAGTTGACGGCCGACGAGGACCTCGTAGGGGTCGGTGCCCGCGGTGCCGCCGACCTGGATACGGGTCACTGCCTCGCTCATGCTTCCTTCAACTCCAGTGCGTCGAGGACCGCCTGGGCGACCTCTTCGGGGGTACGGCCGTCGGTGGCCACGACCGCGCGGGCTACTTCGGTGTAGAGGTGACGGCGCGCGTCCATCAGCTCGCGCCACTGCCGGCGCGGGTTGACGGCGAGCAGCGGCCGGGCCGCGTTCAGGCCGGTGCGCTGGACCGCCTCCTCGACGTCCATCGAGAGATAGACGACCCGGTGTCCGGCGAGCAGTGCGCGGGTGTCCTCGTCGAGGATCGCGCCACCGCCGAGCGCCAGGACGCCGTCGTGCTCGGCGAGCGCCTTGTGAACGGCCTGCTTCTCGATGGCGCGGAAGACGGGCTCGCCCTCGTCGACGAAGATGTCGGCGATGGCGCGGCCCTGCTCGGCCACGATGTCGTCGTCCGTGTCCCGGTAGACGCAGCCGAGCCGCTCGGCGACCAGCGCGCCCACCGTGGACTTGCCGACACCCATCGGGCCGACGAGGACGAGGCGCGGAGCGGTCACCGCACGACCAGGTTGTCGAGGTAGGACCGCACGTTGCGGCGGGTCTCCGGGACGCTGTCGCCGCCGAACTTCTCGGCGACCGCGTCCGCCAGGACGAGGGCGACCATGGCCTCGGCGACGATGCCGGCGGCCGGGACCGCGCAGACGTCGGAGCGCTGGTGGTGGGCCTTGGCGGCCTCGCCGGTGGCCACGTCGATGGTGGCGAGCGCGCGCGGCACGGTCGCGATCGGCTTCATCGCGGCACGGACGCGCAGCAGCTCACCGGTGGTCAGACCGCCCTCGGTGCCGCCGGAGCGGCCGGAGGTGCGCCGGATGCCGTCCTCGGTGTGGACGATCTCGTCGTGCGCCTTGGAGCCGGGCACGCGCGCCAGCTCGAAGCCGTCGCCGACCTCGACGCCCTTGATGGCCTGGATGCCCATGAGCGCGGCCGCGAGCCGGGCGTCGAGACGCCGGTCCCAGTGCACGTGCGAGCCGAGGCCCACCGGCACGCCGTACGCCAGCACCTCGACCACGCCGCCGAGCGTGTCGCCGTCCTTGTGGGCCTGGTCGATCTCCGCGACCATCGCCTTCGACGCGTCGGCGTCGAGGCAGCGCACCGGGTCGGCGTCGAGCTTCTCGACGTCCGAGGGCTTGGGGTAGACGCCGTACGGCGCCTTGGCGGCGGCGAGTTCGACGACGTGCGAGACGATCTCGATCCCGGCCGTCTCCTTCAGGTACGAACGGGCCACCGCGCCGAGCGCCACACGGGCGGCGGTCTCACGGGCGGAGGCGCGCTCCAGGATCGGGCGGGCCTCGTCGAAGCCGTACTTCTGCATGCCCGCGAGGTCGGCGTGACCGGGCCGGGGCCGGGTCAGCGGGGCGTTGCGGGCCAGGTCGGCGAGGATCTCCGGGGCGACCGGGTCGGCCGCCATGACCTGCTCCCACTTGGGCCACTCGGTGTTGCCGACCATGATGGCGACCGGGGAGCCCATGGTGAGACCGTGGCGTACGCCACCCAGGAAGGTGACCTCGTCGCGCTCGAACTTCATCCGGGCACCGCGTCCATAGCCCAGGCGCCGCCGGGCAAGGTGGTCCGCCACCATCTGCGTGGTGATCGGCACGCCGGCGGGAAGACCCTCCAGCGTCGCGACAAGTGCGGGACCGTGGGACTCCCCCGCGGTCAGCCAGCGCAACCTGCTCAACGGTGCTCCTCATGCTCGCGCCCTGGTACTGCTGCTGCGTACGCGCGTCCTCGCGTACGGCGACGGCGCGACCGGGTGCGCGGCCCTGGCCCGCCACCTCCGATCCTCCCACGTCTCGGCCCGGGATTCGGCCGCAGGTCCATCAGGCGGACGGACCTCGTCAGGTACCGCGGCCCGCGTACGCCCCATCCGGGTCGCGGCCCGCGTACCTCCCCGACATCACGCCATCCGTGCCGCCGCACTCTTGATCGCCTCGCGGATGCGGAAGTACGTGCCACAGCGGCAGACGTTCGCGATCTCGTCGATGTCGGCGTCCGTGGGGTTCTTCGTGCGCTTCAGCAGGGCGACGGCCGCCATGATCTGGCCGGGCTGGCAGTAGCCGCACTGGGCCACGTCCTGCTCCAGCCAGGCCTCCTGGACCGGATGCAGCTTGTCCCCGTCCGCGAGCCCCTCGATGGTGGTGACCTCCCGGCCCGCGGCCTCGGCGACCGGAACCACGCAGGGCCGCACGGCCTCGCCGTCGAGGTGGCTCGTGCAGGCCTTGCAGACGTCGATGCCACAGCCGTACTTGGGTCCGCGGACGCCGAGCAGATCGCGCAGCGCCCAGAGCAGGGGCAGGTCGTCGGGGGCGTCGACGGTGACGGTCTTCCCGTTGACGGTGAAGGTGTGGGAGGGCATGTACGGGCTCCTGGTACGCGAGGTCTCAGCGCGGGAAGGGGGTGAAGTCGACGTCGAAGTTCACCGGGAAGCTGCGCGGCTTGGTGCCGGTGGCCCGCGCGTAGGCGTTGGCGATGGCGCCCACGGCGGCGGGAACGCCCAGCTCACCCGCTCCGCCGGGATCGTGGTCCGTCGGCAGGACGAAGATCCGTACGTCCTTCGGGGAGTCCTTCTGGCGCGCGTAGTGGAACTGCGAGTAGCTGCCTTCCAGCGGAAGCCCCTTGTCGATGTGGAGCCCGGCCCGCAGCGTGGTGGAGATCGCGTCCGTGAGTCCGCCGAGCAGCTGTGCCTCAAGGCCGCGCGGATTGATGGGCCGCCCGACGTCCGCCGCGATCACCGCCTTCGTGACCCGGGGCTTCGCGGGATCGGTGGCGTCGATCTCCACCAGGCAGGCGGTGCAGGACTTGTACTCCTCGTGGAAGCCGACTCCCTGCGCCCAGCCCGAGGGCAGCGTCCGGCCCCAGTCGCCTTCCTCGGCGACCTTGTCGAGGACGGCGCGCTGCCGGTCGGTCTTGAGGAAGGAGCGCCGGAAAGCGACTGGATCCTTACCGAGCTTCGCCGCCAGCTCGTCGACGACGATCTCCTCGGCGCCTCTGGTGTTGGCGGAGTACACCGAGCGCCACGACCCGGTGTGCATCTTCAACGGCACTTCGGTGAGCGCCTGGGTGGTGACGCCGAAGTTGTACGGGGACTTCACCGTGGTCAGGAACAGGGTCTGCGCGAAGGTGGCGTTGCCGAGGCCGGTGGGCAGCGAGGCCGCGGCGGCGGTGATCGCGTCCCCGAGACCGTGCCGGAAGTCGGTCTCCACGGCGGCCACCTGGTGGACGAAGGTGAGGACCTGGCCGGCGGCGTAGGTGGCGCGGATCCTGTGGTGTGTCGCGGGCCGCATCCGGCCGTGCCGCATGTCGTCGACGCGCGACCACATCAGCCGCACCGGGCGGCCGCTCTTCTTGGACACGACGGCCGCCTCCAGGGCGGCGTCGTAGAACAGCCGGCGCCCGAAGGAGCCGCCCGACTGCACCACATGCACCTTGACCTTGCCCACCGGCAGTCCGACGGCCTGCGCGATCGCGGCCTGGGCGACGACCGGCGACTTCATGCCCGACCAGATCTCGGCCCCGTCCGCCCGTACGTCGGCCACGGCGGAGTTGGTCTCCATCGGCGCGTGACTGGCGAACGCGAAGTCGAACTCGGCGTCCACCTTCTTGACCAGCAGCCCGAGCAGATCGAGGGACGGCGTCGCCGCCTTCAGCTTCGCGCGGATGTCGTCGTCGGAGAGGGCGTCGACCGTGCCACCGCCCCAGACGACGTCCAGGGCGTTCTTGGCATCGAGGGCCTGACCGAAGGTCTCGGCGATCACGGCGACGCCGGTGTCGATGGTGACCACGTCGAGGACGCCGGGCATGGCGCGAACGACGGCCTCGTTGTTCACCGCCTTCACGGTGCCGTTGACGGTCGGCGGGCGGCGCACCATGCAGGGCTTGGCGCCGGGGATGTCGAGGTCGAGCGTGTAGACCTGTCCGCCGGTGACCAGCGCCCTGGCGTCGATACGGGAGGTGGGGGTGCCGACGAGGGTGTGCTCGGACTCCTTCTTCGGCGTGACGGCCGGCGAGCCGAGGTCGAAGGAGGCGGCGGCCGCCGAGAGTGCCCCGTAGGAGGCGGTGCGGCCGTCGGGTGCGCTCACCACCCCTTGACGGACCGTCAAGTCCCCTGCGCTCACGCCCCATTGCTTGGCCGCCGCGCCAACCATGCGTGCGCGCGCGGCGGCAGCGGTGTGCCGTACGGGGTCGTACAGCGAGCGGATGGAGTTGGAGCTGCCGGTCAGCTGATTGAAGAGCAACTCGGGCCGGGCATCGTCCAGTTGGACACGTACCCGGTCGAGCGGCGTGTCCAACTCCTCAGCCACCAGCATGGCCACCGCGGTGGTCAGGCCCTGCCCGACCTCTTCCCTCGGCAGCCGGAAATGGACGATGCCGTCCTCGTCGACGCTCAGGACCAGCATGCCCGAGGTGGGCTTGCCCGCCAGGATCAGCAGATCACCGAGGTCGACCAGATCGGCGGGCGCGGGCAGGGTGGGGATGGCCGCCTCGGCGGTGCCGGGTTCATAGACGTCCAGACCGATCTTGGTGGCAACGGCCAAGGTGGGCGCGGCCACCAGGTAGGTGAGAAACCTGCGCCTGCCGTGTCCAGTCATGGGGGCTCCGTTCACGCGCCCGCCGCCGTCGCCGGGCCGTCCGGAGATCATTACCGGAGGTAAGCCTGGCGTTCAAGAGCGCACACATGATCGGACCATCAGCCGCCAACCCCTCACAGACACCCGCCGCCGAATCCCTACCGGGCGGCGAGCGCGTGCTCCCCCGCCTTCCGCATGGCGTCGAGCGGCGCGGGCGAACGGCCTGTCATCTGCTCGACCTGGAGCACCGCCTGGTGCACCAGCAGATCGAGTCCGCTCACCACGGCACCGCCGTACGCGGACCAGCGCGCCGCGAGGTCCGTGGGCCACGGCTCGTACAGCACATCGAAGAGGGTCGCGGGCCGCTCGGGGACGGCAGCGGCGAGCGCGTCCGTGGTACCGGCCGGGGTCGTGGCGATCACCAGCGGAGCCCGCAGCGCCTGCTCGGCATCCGCCCAGTCCGCGATCCGCACCTCGACGTCCAGCCGCTCGCCCCACTGCCGCATCTCGGCGGCGCGCGCCTCACTGCGGACGTACGCGACGACCTCGCCGGTGCAGACCCGCGCGAGCGCGGCCAGCGCGGAAGACGCGGTGGCGCCCGCGCCGAGGATGGCGGCGGAGTCCACCTCCTCGATCCCCCGCTCACGCAGGGCGGCGACCATCCCGGGGATGTCCGTGTTGTCGCCGACGCGTCGGCCGTCCTCCGTGAACACGACGGTGTTGACCGCCTCGACGGATGCGGCCGTCTCACTGATCTCGTCGACCAGCGGAATCACGGCCCGCTTGAGCGGCATGGTCAACGACAACCCCGCCCACTCCGGCCCGAGCCCCTCGAAGAACCCTGGCAGCCCGTCCTCGTCGACATCGAAACGGTCGTACGACCAGTCGCTGAGCCCCAGCTCCTTGTACGCGGCTCGGTGCAGCACCGGGGAGAGGGAGTGGGCGATGGGGGAACCGAGTACAGCGGCTCGGCGGGCGTTAGTTCTTGCCCGAGCTGTCATTGAATTTTTCCTTGAGCTTCTGGAAATCGGCGTAGGTCTTGGCGAATTCGGTGTTCTCCTGGCCGTCGGTCGCCACGAAGTAGATCCAGCCGTCGTCCGTCGGGTTGAGTGCGGCCCGCAACGCTTCTTCACCCGGGTTCCCGATCGGACCGGGCGGCAGACCCTTGCGCGTGTACGTGTTGTACGGGTCCTTGTTGCTGTTGATCTCCGACTCACTGATGTTGATGTTGCTCTGCTTCTTCAGGTAGTTGAAGGTCGAGTCGAATTGCAGCAGCTGGTTGGTCTCGGTGTTGGTCGGCTTCAGGCGGTTGTAGACGACCTCGGCCATCTTGCGGAAGTCATCGTGCGTCTTGCCCTCGGCCTGAACCAGGCTCGCGACCGTGACCAGCTGGAACGGGCTGTCCAGGTTGAGAGCCTTGGCCTTCCCCTTGAGGTTCAGCTCCGTGTACTTCTGGTTGGCCTGGCCCACCATCTTCTTCAGGACGTCCACGGGCTTCATGCCCTTGGCAGCCGGATACGTGGCCGGGTAGAGGAAACCTTCCAGCGGATCCTTGACGTCCTTATTGGCGCTCGCCCAGTCCGGCAGTCCGAGGTTCTTGTATTCCTTCTGGGCCACCTTGCTGGTGGTGCCGCTGGGGAGTTCGAGTTTCTTGTCGATGGCCGCGTAGATTACGGAGTTGCGCTGTCCCTCACTGATGGTCAGGTTGTTCTGACTCTTGGGATCGAGCATCCACTTCACGGCGCTCGCGGCGGACATCTCCTTCTTCATGGTGTACGCGCCGGCCTGAATGGAACCCGAATGGGAATTCTGGGTGAACGCCGACACGAACGCGTCGACGCTCTTGACGACGCCGGCGTCCCTCATGAGGCGCCCGATCTCCGCGCCGCCCGCCCCCTTGGGAACCTGGACGTTCACGTCCTCGCTGCTGCCGTCGCCTGCGAAGTCCGGCGCCGGGCCGAAACGATTCTGGTAGAACTGGTACCCGAAATATCCGACTCCGCTGAGCCCGCCTCCGAACACCAGCACGACCACCAGGCAGGCGCAGCCGCTGCGGCGCTTCTTGCCCTTGCCGCCGCCCTTGCCCCGGCGGTCACCGCGACCGCGCCCGCTCTTGGGGTCGTCGTCCTCGAAGTCGTCGTCATCGTCGCCACCACCGGCGAAGAAGGCGTGCTCGCCCTGGTCCGGACCGGGGTCCCAGTCGACCTGCGGCTCGGGTTCGGCGCGCCGACGAGCCGGCGGCTCCGGCGGCGGGTAGGCGTCGGGGGTGCCGTAGTAGTCGGGCTGCTCACCGCTGTACTGGCCCGCGTACGGGTCGGCCGGATCAGCCGCGTACGGGACATGTGGGTGCGCCCCGGTGTTCCAGCCGCCGTCGTTGTACTGCTGCTGACCCTGACCGCCGTACTGCTGTTGCCCCTGGTCGACGTACTGCTGCTGCCCTTGGCCGTTGTACGGGTGCTGCGTCTGGTCCGCGTACTGCTGCGGGTGCCCCTGACCGGGGAAGTGCTGCTGGTTCTGGTCGTGGAACTGCTGCTGTCCCTGGTTGTGATACTGCTGCTGGCCCTGGTCGACGTACTGCTGCTGGTTCTGGCCGTACGCGTCCTGCTGGCCCGCGGCCCACTCGCCGTACTGGGCCTGTTGCTGCGGCTGCTGCGGATAGTGCTGCGGCTGGCCGCCGTCGTAGGCGGACTGGCCGTCAGCGGCCTGTCCGCCCCATCCGCCGTCCCCGTACAACGGGTCCTCCGGATGCCACGGTTCGGAGCCTGGGCCCCGGCCATACTCAGTCATCGATCCCCTACGAGCCGCGAGGCGGCGGCTGCTGGCGCTTGTGGCACGGCTCCCGTCCGCCTCTTGCTGTGCGGCGGCTGTTCGAACACCACCGCATCGCGCGGAACGTTACCGTATCGCGATCAGATGACCACTTCGACGCCCTCGCCGGGAGATTTACCTGACACCCGTTCGGATTCCAGAGCCTGCTGCAGGATGATGACGGCGGCGGCCTGGTCGATCACGGACCTGCCCTTTTTGGACTTCACGCCCGAGGCGCGCAGGCCCTGACTGGCCGTCACTGTGGTCATCCTCTCGTCCACGAGCCGCACCCCGATGGGGGCGATCCCCCGGGCGAGCTCCTGGGCGAAGGCGCGGACCTTGACCGCGGCCGGGCCCTCGCCCCCCTTGAGGGAGCGAGGGAGTCCGACGACGACCTCGATCGGCTCGTACTCCTCGACGAGTTGCTTCAGCCGGCGGTGGGCGGCCGGGACGTCACGTCCCGGGACCGTTTCCACCGGTGTCGCGAGGATCCCGTCGGGGTCGCACGAGGCGACCCCGATGCGGGCGTCCCCGACGTCGATGGCGAGCCGACGGCCTCTGCGCATTTTTCTTGGCCGTTTCTTACTTGGCGGTCTCGGCGACGAGTCGCTCGACCGCGTCGATGGCCTCGCCGATGGCGGCCGGGTTCTGGCCGCCGCCCTGGGCGACGTCCGGCTTGCCGCCACCGCCGCCGCCGAGGGTCTTGGCGGCCGTACGGACCAGGTCGCCGGCCTTGAAACCGCGCTCGCGGGCGGCGTCATTGGTGGCGATGACCGTCAGCGGCTTGCCGCCCGCCACGGTGAACAGGGCGACCACGGCGGCCCTGCCACCCTGGATACGGCCCCGCACATCGAGGACCAGCTTGCGCAGGTCGTCGGCGGTGGTGCCGTCCGGGACCTGGCCGGTGACCAGCGCGACGCCGTTGACGTCCTTGGCGGACTCGACGAGACCGCCGGCGGCCTGGAGGACCTTCTCGGCGCGGAACTTCTCGATCTCCTTCTCGGCGTCCTTCAGCTTGCCGAGCATGGCGGAGACCTTCTCCGGAAGCTCCTCGGGACGGCCCTTGATCAGCTCCTGGATCTGGGCGACGACCGTGTGCTCGCGGGCGAGGAAGTTGTACGCGTCGACGCCGACCAGGGCCTCGATACGTCGTACGCCGGAGCCGATCGACGACTCGCCGAGCAGCTTGACCAGGCCGAGCTGCGAGGTGTTGTGGACGTGCGTGCCGCCGCACAGCTCCTTGGAGAAGTCGCCGATGGTGACGACGCGGACGCGCTCGCCGTACTTCTCGCCGAACTCGGCGATGGCGCCCTGCTTCTTGGCCTCGTCGAGGCTCAGGATCTCGGCGTGCACGTCCAGGTCGCGGGCGAGCACCTCGTTGATCTGCTGCTCGACGTCCGTCATCACGGTCGTGGGCACGGCCGACGGGGAGCCGAAGTCGAAGCGGAAGCGGCCGGGCTGGTTCTCGGAACCGGCCTGGGCGGCTGTCGGGCCGAGGGCGTCGCGCAGGGCCTGGTGCGTGAGGTGCGTGGCCGAGTGGGCGCGGGCGATGGCCGTACGACGGCGGACGTCGATGGAGGCCTGGGCCTTGGCGCCGACGGTGACCTCGCCGACCTGGACGACGCCCTTGTGGACGTACACACCCGGGACCGGCTTTTGGCAGTCGCGGACCTCGATGATGGCGCCGGTGTCGACCTTGATGCGGCCGGTGTCGCCGATCTGGCCGCCGCCCTCGGCGTAGAAGGGGGTGCGGTCGAGGACGATCTCGACCTCGTCGCCCTCGGTGGCGGCCGGGGAGGAGGCCCCGTCGACGAGGATGCCGACGATCGTCGACTCGCCCTCGGTGCGGTCGTAGCCGACGAATTCGGTCTCGCCCGCGGCGTCGGCGATCTGGCGGTAGGCGCCGAGGTCGGCGTGGCCGGTCTTCTTGGCCCGGGCGTCGGCCTTGGCCTGATCCCGCTGCTGCTTCATCAGGCGGCGGAAGCCGTCCTCGTCCACGGAAAGGCCCTGTTCGGCGGCCATTTCCAGGGTGAGGTCGATCGGGAAGCCCCAGGTGTCGTGGAGCAGGAAGGCCTTGTCGCCGGCGAGGACCTTGCCGCCGGAACCCTTGGTCTCGGTGATGGCGGTGTCGAGGATGTTCGTGCCGGCCTTCAGCGTCTTGAGGAAGGCGGCCTCCTCGGCGAGGGCCACGGTCTCGATGCGCTGCCGGTCGGTGACGAGCTCCGGGTACTGCTGGCCCATCATCGCGATGACGACGTCGATGAGGTCCTTGACGACCGGGCCGGTGGCGCCGAGCAGGCGCATGTTGCGGATGGCGCGGCGCATGATGCGGCGCAGGACATAGCCGCGGCCCTCGTTGCCGGGGCTCACGCCGTCGCCGATGAGCATCACGGAGGTGCGCATGTGGTCGGTGACCACGCGCAGCGAGACGTCGGACTCGTGGGCGGCGCCGTACTCCACGCCCGTCAGCTCGGTGGCCTTCTTGATGACGGCCATGGAGGTGTCGATCTCGTACATGTTCTGCACGCCCTGCAGAATCATGGCGAGGCGTTCCATGCCGAGGCCGGTGTCGATGTTCTTGCTGGGCAGCTCGCCGAGGATCTCGAAGTCGTCCTTCGAGATGCCCTCACCGCGCTCGTACTGCATGAAGACCAGGTTCCAGATCTCCACGTACCGCTCGTCGTTGACGGCCGGGCCGCCCTCGACGCCGAACTCCGGGCCACGGTCGTAGTTGATCTCGGAACACGGACCACAGGGGCCGGGGACGCCCATGGACCAGTAGTTGTCCTTCTTGCCGAGGCGCTGGATGCGCTCGGCGGGGACACCGATCTTGTCGCGCCAGATGGACTCGGCCTCGTCGTCGTCGAGGTAGACCGTGATCCACAGGCGCTCGGGGTCGAGGCCGTAACCACCCTTGTCCTGGGGCGAGGTGAGCAGCTCCCAGGCGTAGGTGATGGCACCTTCCTTGAAGTAGTCACCGAAGGAGAAGTTGCCGCACATCTGGAAGAACGTGCCGTGCCGGGTGGTCTTGCCGACCTCTTCGATGTCGGGCGTGCGCACGCACTTCTGCACGCTGGTGGCGCGCGACCACGGCGCCTTGACCTCGCCGAGGAAGTACGGCTTGAAGGGGACCATGCCGGCGGGGACCAGGAGCAGAGTCGGGTCGTCCGCGATGAGCGACGCCGAAGGGACGACGGTGTGACCGCGCTCCTCGTAGAAGCTCAACCAGCGGCGGCGGATTTCAGCCGACTCCATCAGTGGTCCTCATTCCGGTTGTACGAGTACGTCGTGTTCTCGATGTACTTGATCTGCTTGTCGTTGCCGACGATCTGCTTGCTGTCGCCGATCGCGGCGCGGCGCCGCTGTGCGGGGAGTCCGGGGTCCGGGCGGTCGTTCAGACCGAGCACCTCGCCGAGTTCGGCCTCCCGCTGGGCCATGCCGTCGCGGACGTCGAGCGCGAAGTCCTTGAGCCGGTGACCCGCGTCGATCGCCTTGTTGGTGGCCTGGGCCGCGAGGCTCTCGGGGGTCAGCTGCTTGAGCTTACGGTTGACCTTGGTGGTGGCCCACACACCCGCGGCTGCGCCGGCGGTGAACCAGAACGTACGGCGGAACATCGCTGCGTCAGTCCTTCTTCCGCTTTCCCCGTCGCGCGGACGGGACGGTGCGGCCCACGATCACGGTACGCCGGGACGCCTTGTCGGGCACATTCTCACGACGGCCTCCGATGGCCTGGCGCACGCCGTAGCCGAACGCCGCGACCTTCACCAGGGGGCCGCCGAAGGTGGAGGCGACGGTCGTCGACAGCGCCGACGCGTTCGACGTGACCTCCTGGACGTCCGACGCGATGGCGTCGACCCGGTCGATCTGCGTCTGTGCGGAGCGCACTGCCGCGGATGCGTCGGCGAGGAGCGGGACGGCCTGGTCGGTCACGTCCGCGACAAGCTTGGTGGTCGCCCTGAGCGTCTGGGCCAGCCTCACCAGCGCGACGGCGAGGAAGGAGACCAGGATCGCCCAGAACACGGCCACCAGGATCCCGGCCACCTCTCCACCGGACACTGTGCACCCGCTCCCTTACTGCATGCCTGAACATCGAAAACCAAAAAAATCAGTCCCCCGAGCCTATCGCGCCGGGGGCGCCGCTCCGCACCGCATTAACGGCTCCCCGCGGCGGAGTTGTGCGAAGCGATTGTACGGACTGCTTACGGGTCAGTACGCTCCGTATTCCATGCAGCGTTCTCACCGTTCCCACCGCTCCGACGGCTTGGTGCCCGGCAATCTGCCCCTGGAACTCAACGCGTTCGTGGGGCGTGCCGCCGAACTCACGCGGCTGGCCGGGGCACTGGAGACAGCCCGCCTGGTGACCGTGACCGGTATGGGAGGCGTCGGCAAGTCGCGCTTCGCGGCGCACGCCGCGGCGCGGACGGAGGTGTGCGACGGGGCGTGGCGTGTGGAGCTGTCCGCGGTGCGTGATCCGGACCTCGTCGAGTACGCGGTCGTCGAGGCCCTCGGTCTGACGGATCAGACCTCGCGGCCGCCGCGCCGGGTGCTGCTCGACCATCTCGCCGAGCGTCAACTCCTCCTCGTCCTCGACGGGTTCGAGCATCTGGTGGAGGTGTGCGCCTCGCTGGTGGGCGAGCTGCTGCGGCACGTGCCCGGGCTGCGGGTGCTCGCCGTGGGGCGCCGGCCGCTGGATGTCGGGGGCGAGCGGCTGTTCCCGCTGGCGCCGTTGACCGAACCGGAGGCCGCGGAGCTGTTCGCGGACCGGGCGGCGGCCCGGGTGCCCGGGTTCGTGCTGGACGACGGCAACCGGTCGGACGTACAGGAGCTGTGCCGGCGCCTGGACGGGATCCCGCTCGCGGTCGAGCTGGCGGCGGGGCGGCTGAGTGCCCTCTCCCCCGCGCAGTTGCTGTCCCGGCTGGAGGACCGCTTCCGGCTGCTGACCGGCGGCGCCCGCGACGCGCTGCCTCGCCACCAGACCCTGCGTACGGCGATCGGCTGGAGCCATGAGCTGTGCACGCCCGAGGAGCGGCTGCTGTGGTCGCGTCTTTCGGTGTTCGCGGGGCAGTTCGACCTGGAGGCCGCGGAGTACGTGTGCAGCGGTGACGGGCTGCACTGCGACGACGTTCTCGACGTGCTGGGCGAGCTGCTCGCGCAGTCCGTGCTGTTCCGCGAGGAGACGACGGCGGGCGTGCGCTACCGGATGCTGGACACGGTCCGGGCGTACGGCGCGGACTGGCTGGAGGCGACGGGCGACGCGGACCGGCTGCGGCGCCGGCACCGCGACTGGTACATGGGCCTGGCCACCTGGTGCGAGCTGGACTGGTTCTCGCCGCGGCAGGGCGAGGTCGCCGCGCGCGTCGACACGGAGCTGCCGAATCTGCGCTGCGCCCTGGAGCACTGTCTGACCGAGCCGGGCGAGGCGCATCTGGGCCAGTATCTGGCGGGCACCCTGTGGTTCTCCTGGGTCGGCTGCGGCCGGCTGTCGGAGGGCCGGCACTGGCTGGAGCGCAGCGTGGAACTGTGCGCGGAGGACGGGACGCAGGAGCAGTCGCGGCTGAAGGCACTGTGGGTGCTCGGCTATGTGGCGGTCCTGCAGGGCGACACGGTGCCCGCGCTGTCCGCGCTCCAGGAGTGCCGCGATGAGGCGGAGCGTACCGGCAACGCCATCGCGGTCGCGTACGCCGAGCATCGCACCGGCTGTCTCGCGTTGGTCACGGACGACATGGCGCGTGCGGAAGCCTTGCTGCGCTCGGCTCTGGACCGCTATCACGAGATCGGCGAGCTCAACAGCAATGTGCTGATGGGCCAGGTCGAGCTGGCGATGACCCTGGCGTTCCAGGGCGATCTGCCGGGCGCGGTGAAACTCTGCGAGGACGTCCGCCGGGTCTGCGAGGACCACGGGGAGCGCTGGGCGATGGCGTACGCGCTGTACGTCCTGGCGTACGAGGCCTTGACCGGGGGCGATGCGGCCGGCGCCCGGGATCTCCTGGAGGAGTGCCTCGGCATCGCGCACACCTTCCACGATCTGCTCGGCACGGTCCTGTCGGTCGAGCTGCTCGCGCTGGTCACGGCGGTGGAGGGCGATCCGGCCGAGGCCGCGGCGCTGCAAGGGGCGACGGCCCGGATGTGGCCGTCGGTGGGTCTGCCGCTGTTCGGCTCGGCGTACTACAACGCGCCGCACGAGCGGTGCGAGGCCCTGGCCCGGGAGCGGCTGGGCGACGAGCGGTACGAGGAGTGCTTACGGGCGGGGGCGCTGCTCGGACAGGAGTCGGCGGTGGCCCGGGCGCTGGGGCGGGGCGAGGCCCGGCCGCTGGGTGCGGTGCCGTCGCCGCGGAAGCTGCCCCCGGACATGCGAAAGCCCGCCGTCTCGCCCACCTCGAAGGGCGGGGAGACGACGGGCTGACGCTGACGCGCAGGTGGTGCTACGTCCGCTGAAGGATGATCAGCGGGCGTAGTACTCGACGACGAGCTGCTCGTCGCAGATCACCGGGATCTCCTTGCGGTTCGGCTCGCGGTCCAGGCGGAACGCCAGGGCGCCGAGGTTCACCTGGAGGTAGCGCGGGGTCTCGCCGTCGGGGGCGAAGCCACCGGCGCGGGAAACCTCGAACAGCGTCTTGCTGCGGCTGCGCTCGCGGACCATCACGACGTCGTCGGGCTTGACGCGGAAGGACGGCTTGTCGACCTTCTGGCCGTTGACCTCGATGTGGCCGTGGACGACCATCTGGCGGGCCTGGTAGATCGTGCGGGCGATGCCCGAACGCAGGACCAGCGCGTCGAGACGACGCTCCAGCTCGATGATCAGGGCCTCACCGGTCTTGCCCTGGACCTTGGAGGCACGCTCGTAGGCGCGGACGAGCTGACGCTCGGACACGTCGTACTGCGCGCGCAGACGCTGCTTCTCAAGCAGACGGACCTTGTAGTCCGAGTTCTGCTTGCGGCCGCGGCCGTGCTCGCCCGGCGGGTAGGGGCGGGCCTCGAAGTACTTGACGGCCTTCGGGGTCAGCGCGATGCCGAGGGCACGCGACTTCTTGACCTTGGGGCGGGACTGATTCGCCACTTTTTCTCTTTCCTTGATTTCGGCTCACCAGAGTTAAGGGAGGTCGCATCCGCAGCCCGGGAAACCCTGCGGGTCCTTGATGGACCTGCTGGGCAGCCGCTCCTGGGTCTGGGCACATACGTGCAGCACGCGAGTGGCCCACCGACCGTTCCCGGAACCCGGGTGGTGGTGGGCTGCCCGCGACACCTTCGACGGTGCGCGACGCTCCTGGATCCCCGTAGCCTTGCGGCGCGGGGGTTCCGGCTGGATGTCCCGTTCTGGTGGTGCCGACCGGAGCCGGACACGGGACGCAGCGCTTCGCGCCATGGTACAGGGTGCTCAGGACCGCCCTCTACCGAGGTGCTTCCTGGTCCACTCCACCGCGTCCGCGTAGCGCGCCTCGGCGCCGTGCCGGGTGGGCGTGTAGTACTCCCGGTCCTTGAGCTCCTCCGGGGCGTACTGCTGGGCGGCGATGCCTTCGGGCAGATCGTGCGGATACACATACCCCTGGGCGTGCCCCAGCTTGGCCGCGCCCTTGTAGTGCCCGTCGCGCAGATGCATGGGCACCGGGCCCGCGTGCCCCTTGCGTACGTCCTCCATGGCGGCGCCGATCGCCGTCGTCGCGGCGTTGGACTTCGGGGCCAGGGCGAGGGCGATGGTGGCATGGCTGAGAGTGAGCGCGGCCTCGGGGAAACCGATCATCGCGACGGCCTGGGCGGCGGCCACGGCTATCGGCAGCGCGTTCGGATCGGCGAGGCCGATGTCCTCGCTGGCGGAGATCATCAGCCGGCGGGCGATGAACCGGGGGTCCTCGCCGGCCTCGATCATCCGGGCCAGATAGTGCAGCGCCGCGTCCACGTCCGAGCCGCGGATGGACTTGATGAGCGCGCTCGCCACGTCGTAGTGCTGGTCGCCGTCGCGGTCGTACTTCACGGCCGCGCGGTCGACGGTCTCCTCCAGGGTCTGGAGGCTGATCTCCCCCTCGCCCTTGTCGAGCGCGGCGCCGGCCGCGGCTTCCAGGGCGGTCAGGGCGCGGCGGGCGTCACCGCCGGCGATCCGCAGCAGGTGTTCCTCGGAGTCCTCGGGGAGGGTGACGGCTTCCTTGAGGCCGCGCTCGTCGCTGAGCGCGCGCTTGATGAGGCCGCGCAGGTCGTCGTCCGTGAGCGGTTCGAGGGTCAGCAGGAGCGAGCGGGAGAGCAGGGGCGAGATCACCGAGAAGTACGGGTTCTCGGTGGTCGCCGCGATCAGCGTCACCCAGCGGTTCTCGACGGCCGGGAGCAGGGAGTCCTGCTGGGCCTTGCTGAAGCGGTGGATCTCGTCGAGGAAGAGGACGGTCTCCTTGCCGAAGCCTCCGGTGGCGCGGCGGGCGCCGTCGATGACCGCGCGGACTTCCTTGACGCCCGCGGTGATCGCGGACAACTCCACGAAGCGCTTGTTGGTGGCCTTGGAGACGACATACGCGAGCGTGGTCTTGCCGGTGCCGGGCGGGCCCCAAAGGATCACCGAGGACGGTCCGGCCGGGCCGCCGCTCCCCTCGCCGACGAGTCTGCGCAGGGGCGAGCCGGGCTTCAGCAGATGCTGCTGGCCCACGACTTCGTCGAGGGTGCGCGGACGCATCCGTACCGCCAGGGGGCTGGAGGACGGATCCTTCTCCTGGCGTTCTTCTGCTGCGGCGGTGAACAGGTCGGGCTCCACGGACAAAACCCTATGTCACCGCACTGACAACGCCGTCCGGCCCGGGAAATCCCCGGGATCGGCGGGGGTCAGCTGGTCCAGAAGTCCCACCAGCGGGTCAGGATCAGCATCCCGATGATGCCGATGTGCAGTGCCGGTAGGACCCAGGTGAACTCGCCGAAGAAGCTCTTGAGCCAGCGCGGGGCGGGCAGGAAGCCGTGGCGGATGTTGGACGAGGTCACGTACCAGAACATGATGATCGTGGCGACCCAGGCGAGGGAGCACCACAGGCACAGCGAGTTGATGCGGTAGAGCGACTGGAACTGCAGCCAGGTGCAGAATCCGACGCCGAAGAGCGTGCCCGCGTTGAAGGTCAGCCAGTACCAGCGCGGGAAGGTGGCCCGGGCGAGCAGGCTCACGCCGACGCAGATGACGATGCCGTAGGCGACGAGTCCCAGCATCGGGTTGGGGAACCCGAAGGCCGAGGCCTGGTCGCTCTTCATGATGTTGCCGCAGGAGACGACCGGGTTCAGGCTGCACCCGGGCACGAAGTTCGAGTTCTCCAGCAGCTTGAACTTGTCGATCGTGATGACCCACGCGGCAAGGAGACCGGCCGCACCGGTGATCACCAGCAGCAGGGCGAGGGCACGGCTGCCGCCGACCGTCCGGGGAGCGGTGACGCGTTCCTGGTCGGCCGGGACGTCCTTGACTGTCGTCTTGCTCATCACGCCGTTTCCGTAGCTTCGAAGGGGCCTGCGGGCACGGTCATTGTGCCGCACGCGCCCGTGTGTCCACCGTTCGATGGACATAAGGAGGTACGCACGGTCGTCCCGGAGCGTTCGGTTCAGGGGGAGGCTCGTCGGCATGACACCAGATGCGAACCAACTCGCTGTGGACGTACGCGGACTGCGCAAGCGGTACGGGGACGTGACCGCCGTCGACGGCATCGATCTCGGCATCCGGCAGGGCGAGGTGTTCGGCCTGCTCGGACCCAACGGAGCGGGCAAGAGCACCACGGTGGAGATCCTCCAGGGCAACCGCGGCCGGGACTCGGGCGAGGTCTCCGTGCTCGGCGCCGACCCGGCGACGGGCACGCGCGCGTGGCGCTCGCGGGTCGGCATCGTCTGGCAGGACGAATCCGCGCCCGCCGAGTTGACGGTGCGCGAGACCGTGCGGCACTTCGCCCGCTACTACCCGAGGCCCCGCGACCCCGAGGAAGTCATCGGCCTGGTCGGCCTGGAGGAGAAGGCGGGCAGCCGCGTCAAGGCGCTCTCGGGCGGCCAGCGCAGGCGGCTCGATGTGGCGCTGGGTGTGATCGGCGGTCCGGAGCTGCTGCTCCTGGACGAGCCGACGACCGGCTTCGACCCGGCCGCCCGCAGGCAGTTCTGGGACCTGATCCGGAAACTGGCCGACGAGGGCACGACCATCCTCCTCACCACGCACTATCTGGAGGAGGCGGAGGCGCTCGCGCACCGGCTCGCGGTGATCGCGAAGGGCCGGGTCGTCGCCGAGGGCGAGCCGTCCACGCTGCGCGAGCGCTTCGGTACCGAGGCCACCGTGGAGTGGACGGAGTCCGACGGCACCCCGCGCAGCGAGCGCACGGACACCCCCACCAGGACAGTCGCCGAGCTCATCCACCGCTTCGACGGCGAGATCCCGGGCCTGCGGGTGAGCCGCCCCACCCTGGAGGACGTCTACCTCCGGCTGACCGGACAGGAGGACGCGTGATGAGCACGACCGCCGTACGCGCAGACCGTCAGACCGCTTCCGGCAGGCTGCCCGGAGCCTGGGGGCTCGGCCTCCAGCGGGGCGCCCTGGAGATCAGGCAGTTCTTCCGCCAGCGCGACCAGGTGGTGTTCACCTTCGCCTTCCCGGTCGTCTTCCTCTTCCTCTTCGCGTCGATCTTCAGCGACGACGTGCGGGGAGCGGGCATCACCGCCTCCCAGCTGTACGTCCCCGCGATGATGGCCGCGGGCATCATGTCCACCAGTTTCCAGTCCCTGGGCATCTCGATCGCGATCGAGCGGGACGAGAAGGTGCTGCGCCGGCTGCGCGGCACACCGATGCCGCCGGCCTCGTACTTCCTCGGCAAGATCTGGCTGGTGCTGGTGACCGGCGCCCTGGAGACGGCGATCCTGCTCCTCGTCGGCACGACGCTGTACGACGTGAAGCTGCCCTCGGACCTCGGCAAGTGGGCGGACTTCGGCTGGATCTTCGTCCTGGGACTCACGGCCTGTGCCCTGCTCGGCATCGCGATCAGCTCGGTCCCCAAGTCCGGCAAGAGCGCCACGTCGGTGGTCGTCCTGCCCTTCCTCGTCCTCCAGTTCATCTCCGGGGTGTACATCGCCATCGACACCATCCCGGACTGGATGCTGAACATCGGCGCGCTGTTCCCGCTGAAGTGGATGTGCCAGGGGCTGCGCGGGGTGTTCCTGCCCGAGTCGGCGAAGGTCCTGGAACAGGCGGGCGACTGGGAGTTCGGGCGGATCGCCCTGGTGCTCGGGGCGTGGTGCGTCGGAGGATTGCTGCTGTGTCTGCTGACCTTCCGGTGGAAGAACCGGCGCCGCGGATGACCGAGCGGATGACCGGTCCCGGCGGCGCGAAGAGCGCGTACACCTGGGACCGGTCGTTCCGGCTCTGGGACTCGTACTTCGCGATCGTGTGGGTGGCCACCCTGGTGTTCGTGCTCGGTACAGGGCACCCGGGGTGGTCCCTGCGCTTCGTCGCGGCCTCGCTGCTCGTGCCGCTGATCCCCTGGTACGTGGCGGTGGGACGCCCCATCCTCAACGGCGATCCCCCCGACGAACGGCGGGCCCTTGGCTACCTCACGGGAGCGATGATGCTGTTCCTGCCGTCGGCGGTCCTCGTCGGTGAGACGCGTCTGATGACCTTCGCGCTCGTCCCCCAGTGCTTCATGGCGCTGCGCCTGCACTGGGCTCTGACAGCCGTGACGGTCATCAACATCGCGCCGGTGGTGGGCTGGGCGCTGCTGTGGTGGCCGAGCGACCAGGACGTCTTCTTCAACGTGCTCTTCTCCGTGGTGACCCTCGTCTTCTCCGTGGCCGTCGGCAGCTGGATCATCCGCATCATCGAGCAGAGCCGGGAACGGGCGGAGTTGATCGCCGAGTTGGACGTCAGCCGCCATGAGATCTCCCGCCTGTCGGCCGCACACGGCGCCCTGGCCGAACGGGAACGACTCACCCGGGAAATCCACGACACCCTCGCGCAGGGCTTCACCAGCCTGCTGATGCTGGTCCAGGCCGTCGAAGCCGAGGTGGACCACGATCTGCCACGGGCCCGCCGCCATCTGACCCTGATGGCCGAGACGGCCCGGCAGAACCTCGCCGAGGCGCGAGCCCTGGTCGCCGGAGGCGCACCGGCCGACCTCGACGGTGCCTCACTGCCCGACGCGCTGCGTCGGCTCGCCGCCCGCCACGACGCGACCATCGACGTGACAGGTCCGGTGCGCGCGCTGCCCGCCGGGCCCGAAGTGGTCGCCCTGCGCTCCTGCCAGGAGTCACTGGCCAACGCCCGTAAGCACGCGGGGAGTTCGGCCATGGTCGCGGTCGTCCTGGCCTACACCGAGGATTCCCTCGCCGTCTCCGTACGCGACGACGGCCGCGGCTTCGACCCGGTCGCGCCGGTCGACGGCTACGGTCTTGCGGGGCTGCGAGCGCGGGCCGCCGAAGTGGGCGGTACGGCTCAGGTACGCAGTGCGCCCGGTGACGGGACGACCGTCACCGTGCGTCTGCCGGTCCCCAGGAGTGGCTCGTGATCCGGATCATCCTCGCCGACGACCATCCCGTCGTACGTGAAGGGCTGCGCGCGATGCTCAGCGCCGAGCCCGACCTCGATGTGATCGCCGACGCCTCCAGCGGGCCGCAGGCGGAGGCGTTGGCCGCCGAGCTCCGGCCCGACATCGTGCTGATGGATCTGCGGATGCCGGGGGGTGGGGGCGTCGACTCGATCGCGCGGATGACGGAGGCGGGGTTGTCGTGCCGGGTCATCGTACTGACGACGTACGAGACGGACCGGGACATTCTGCGGGCCGTGGAGGCCGGGGCGGCGGGGTATCTGCTGAAGGATCTGCCTCGGGGGGAGCTCGCGGACGCGGTGCGGGCCGCTGCGCGGGGCGAGACCGTGCTGGCGCCGTCCGTCGCCGCCCGCCTTGTCGACCAGCTCCGTACCAAGCCGGAGCGGCCCCGTCTGTCCGAGCGCGAGACGGCGGTTCTCCGCCTGGTCGCCGAGGGCTGCACCAACGCCGAGATCGGCCGTCGGCTCTTCATCGGCGAGTCCACCGTGAAGACCCATCTCCTGCGGGTCTTCGGAAAACTGGGGGTGGATGACCGGACGGCCGCGGTGACCAGTGCGATGCGGTTCGGCTTGCTGGAGTGACCCCTGGGGGCTGCGCCCCCACACCCCAATCTTTTAGGGGCGCGGGGAACTGCGCGACCAGCCCCCACCCACCCGCACCCGACACACAACCGAACGGGGTCTGGGGCGGAGCCCCAGGAACGGGATGGGACGGGTAGGGGCGGCGGGGGCGAAACCCCTCGGGCCTCAGCCCAGGCGGGACTTCAGCTCGGTCACAATGGCGTCGACCGGTACCGCGACCTGCTCACCGGACTCCATGTCCTTGAGCTGCACGACGCCCTCGGCAAGATCGCGCTCACCGGCGACGACGGTGTACCGCGCACCCGACCGGTTCGCGTTCTTCATCGCGCCCTTGAGCCCCTTGGCCCCATAGGAGAAGTCCGCCGCGACCCCGTCCTTGCGCAGCGCGGTGACCACGCCGAAGAGCACACGCCGGGCCTCCTCCCCCAACGGCACCGCGAACACACTGGTGGACGAGGGGAGTTCGAGCTCCACGCCCTCCGCCTCCAGCGCCAGCACCGTACGGTCGACCCCGAGCGCCCACCCGACAGACGGCAGCGCGGGCCCGCCGATCATCTCGGAGAGGCCGTCGTAACGGCCGCCGCCGCCCACCGCGGACTGGGAACCGAGACCGTCGTGGATGAACTCGAAGGTCGTACGGGTGTAGTAGTCCAGACCCCGGACGAGCTTCGGGTCGTCCTCGAAGGAGACACCCGCGGCCGTGATCAGCTCGCGCACCTCCTCGTGGTACGCCTTGCACGCGTCGCAGAGGTAGTCACGCAGGAGCGGCGCCCCGACCAGCTTCTTCTGGACGTCGTCCCGCTTGTCGTCGAGGACACGCAGCGGGTTGATCTCCGCGCGGCGGAGGGTCTCCTCGTCGAGGTCCAGGCCCCGCAGGAAGTCCTGGAGGGCGGCGCGGTAGACCGGGCGGCACTCCTTGTCGCCGAGCGAGTTCAGCAGGATGCGGAAGTCGCGCAGTCCCAGCGACCGGTACGCCTGGTCCGCCAGGATGATCAACTCGGCGTCCAGCGCCGGGTCCTCGGCTCCGATCGCCTCGGCGCCCACCTGGGAGAAGTGCCTGTAACGGCCCTTCTGAGGACGCTCGTAACGGTAGTAGGAGCCCGAGTACCAGAGCTTGACGGGGAGGTTGCCCGCCTTGTGCAGGTTGGCCTCCAGCGCCGCGCGCAGGACGGAGGCCGTGCCCTCGGGACGCAGGGCCAGCTTGTCGCCGCCCTTGGTCTCGAAGGCGTACATCTCCTTGCTCACGATGTCGGTGGACTCACCGACCCCGCGCGAGAACAGCTCGACGTTCTCGAAGCCGGGCGTCTCGATGTAGCCGTAGCCGGAGTTGCGGAGCGGCGCGGCGATCGCCTCGCGGACAGCGAGGTACTTCGCGCTGTCCGGCGGAGTCAGGTCGTACGTGCCCTTGGGGGCCTTGAAGGTGCTCACGGAAGTCTCTCGTCACATTCCTCGTCGAGGAGCGGAGGTCGGGTCCACTCCCAGGCCGGCGGCCACCTCCCGCAGATACGGGTTGGTGGCGCGCTCCTGGCCGATGGTCGTCTGGGGGCCGTGGCCGGACAGCACCACGGTCGAGTCGTCGAGCGGCAGGCACACGCGGGCCAGCGAGTCGAGGATCTCGGCGTGGGAGCCGCCGGGCAGGTCGGTGCGTCCGATGGAGCCGGCGAACAGCAGGTCCCCGGAGAAGAACACGGACGGGATTTCCGTGGTCTCGGGCATCTGGAAGGTCACCGACCCCCTGGTATGGCCGGGCGCGTGCGCGACGGACAGCTCCAGGCCGGCCAGCTCCAGCTTCGCGCCGTCGGTGAGCGTCTTCACGTCGTCCGGCTCCCCCACGGTCAGCTCGCCCATCAGCGGCATCCCGATGGACCGGCCGAGCGCCTTCTCCGGGTCGCTCATCATGAAGCGGTCCTCGGGGTGGATCCAGGCCGGTACGTCGTGCGCTCCGCACACCGGGACGACCGAGGCGACATGGTCGATGTGACCATGGGTGAGGATGACCGCGACGGGCTTGAGCCGATGCTTCTTGAGTGCGTCCTCGACTCCCTGGGCGGCCTGATGGCCCGGGTCGATGATCACGCACTCCTCACCCGCGGCGGGGGCGACCAGGTAACAGTTGGTCCCCCAGGCCCCGGCGGGGAACCCGGCAATGAGCACGATCGTCCTTCGCTGTGTCGCGTTGTTTCGTACGCGGTTGTCTCGTACGCGGTGGGTGGCTGTGGATCAGAGCCTACCGGCGCTGCCGATTCCTCAGCGAACCCATATACGGTACGGGGCACACGCAGGCGGTCGGCTCACAAGACGCACGCGTCCCACTTGACGTACGAGACGCATGAGGAGAAAACCCGGTGGTCAGCCAGGAACAGCGGCGACGTCAGCTCGCCCGGGAGAAGTTCTTGCGACAGCAGCAGCGGCGCACGGCCGCGCGACGCAAGACACACGCACGCAACGCGGTCGTCGCCTCGGTGCTCGGCGTCATCGTGGTCGGCAGTGTCGTGTCGTACGCGACCGGGGTCTTCAAGAACGACGACAAGAAGGCCAACGCGGGCGCGGAGGTCTCCCCGAGCCCTTCGGCGTCCAAGGCGCCGGACCCGTGCAAGAAGGCCGCGGCGGGCAAGGTGAAGTCGCTGAGCTGGAAGAAGGAGCCGGCGATCACCATCGACAAGTCCGCGGACTACACGATGAAGATGGCGACGACGTGCGGTGACATAGGCATCGCGCTGAAGACGGCCGCGGCCCCGCACACCGTGAACTCGTTCAACTTCCTCGCGGCCAAGGGCTACTTCGACCACACCAAGTGCCACCGGCTCGTCACGAACGGCATCTACGTGCTGCAGTGCGGTGACCCGACGGCCCTCGGCTCCGGCACTCCCGGCTACACGATCCCGGACGAGAACCTGAAGGACACCACCCTGAAGGGCGGGGTGTACCCGGCGGGGACGGTGGCGATGGCCAACACGTACGACGCCTCGACGAAGAAGGGCCGCAACACCGGTGGCAGCCAGTTCTTCCTCGTGTACCAGGACAGTCAGCTGCCGGCCAATTACACACCGTTCGGAACTATTTCCAAGTCCGGCATGAAGGTCCTCACGAAGATCGCCGCGGCCGGAGAGAGCACGGGCGCGGGTGACGGCGCCCCCAACGCGACCGTCGTGATCAACAAGATGACCGTGACGAAATCCTGACCGCCAGCAGCCAATTTCGGTCGCGCGGGATGCGGACAGCCGCCCCGCCGGTCGCCTATGTTGGCCGTGACGAAACTGTGGACGATGCCAGGGGGCAGTGACGCCCCTCACAGGCATCATGTGGAGGAGGCGCTGTGAGCAGCGACCCGTGGGGCCGCGTCGACGAGACGGGGACCGTGTACGTGCGTACGGCCGACGGCGAGCAGGTCGTCGGTTCCTGGCAGGCCGGCTCTCCTGATGAGGCGCTGGCCTACTTCGAGCGCAAGTACGAGGGCCTGGTTGTCGAGATCGGCCTCCTCGAGAAGCGAGTGAAGACCACCGACCTGTCGGCGAAGGACGCCCAGACCGCCATCGACCATATCCGCGAGCAGGTGGTCGCCCACCACGCGGTCGGTGACCTGGACGCGCTGAAGGTGCGGCTGGACAAGCTCGTCGAGACGGTCGACGCGCGCCGCGAGGAGCGCAAGGTCCAGCGGGCGAAGCAGTCCGACGAGGCGCGGCACTCCAAGGAGGCGCTGGTCGTCGAGGCCGAGGAGCTGGCGCAGAGCGACCAGTGGCGGGCGGCCGGTGAGCGGCTGCGCGCGCTGGTGGACACGTGGAAGGGGCTGCCTCGGCTCGACCGCAAGTCGGACGACGAGCTGTGGCACCGCTTCTCGCACGCCCGCTCGGCGTTCTCCAAGCGCCGCAAGGCGCACTTCGCCTCGCTGGACGCGCAGCGCGAGGAGGCCCGCAAGACCAAGGAGAAGCTGGTCGCGGAGGCCGAGTCGCTGTCCTCCTCGGCCGACTGGGGTCCGACGGCCGCGCGCTACCGCGAGCTGATGGCCGACTGGAAGGCCGCGGGCCGCGCCCAGCGCGAGCACGAGGACGACCTGTGGAACCGCTTCCGCGGCGCCCAGGACGTGTTCTTCGCGGCGCGCAGCTCCGTGTTCGCCGAGCGTGACGCGGAGCAGTCGGAGAACCTGAAGCTCAAGGAGGAGCTGGCCGAGGAGGCCGAGAAGCTCGTCCCGGTGCAGGACCTGAAGGCGGCCCGCGCCACCTTCCGCTCCATCAACGAGCGCTGGGAGGCCATCGGCCATGTGCCGCGCGACGCCCGCCCGAAGGTCGAGGGCCGGATGCACGCGGTGGAGCGGGCTCTCCAGGAGTCCGAGGAGGCCGAGTGGCGCCGGACCAACCCTGAGGCACGCGCGCGTGCCGAGGGTCTGACCGGTCAGCTCCAGGCCGCCGTGGACAAGCTCCAGGGCCAGATCGAGTCGGCCCGCTCCGCGGGCAACGCCTCGAAGGCCGACAAGCTCCAGAAGGAGCTCGACGGCCGCCAGGCGCTGCTGGACCAGGCCCTGAAGGGTCTGCAGGAGTTCGGCGGCTGACGCACGCCGCCCTTGTCAGTGGTCCCGCTTCACAGAAGCGGGACCACTGCTCTTTTGCCCCGGCGACGGCGACGGCCCTCGCCGAATCGGTTGCGCGTGCCCAGGTACCGGCGGGACGATTGGCGCCGAGAGCCGAACGGCGGGGTGGGCATCCATGGGGGACCTCCGGATTCTGGCAAGCAGGTACCGGCTGGACCGGTGCCTGGGCCGAGGCGGTATGGGCGAGGTGTACGAGGGGCGTGACACGATCCTCGACCGCTCGGTGGCGGTGAAACTACTGTCGGGCTACGCGCCGGAGAGTCCGGTGGCGGCGGAGCGCTTCTTGCAGGAGGCGCGGGCGGCCGCCCGGATCAGCAGTCGCAACGCGGTCGCGGTCTACGACGTAGGGGTCGAGGACGGCCAGCCCTATCTGGTGATGGAGTGCCTCGACGGCGTTCCGCTGAGCCGCATCCTGGCCGCCACTCCGGGCCCTCTGCCCGAGGAGACCGTACGGGCCGTCGCGACGGGCATGTGCGAGGGGCTGGCGGCCGCGCACGGCGTCGGAATCGTCCATCGGGACGTCAAGCCCGGCAATGTGTTCCTCTGCCGTGACGGACGGGTCGTCCTGATGGACTTCGGCATCGCCCGCCTCGTCGAGTCCGCGGTGCAGACCCAGACCGGCATTCTCGTGGGAACACCCGTGTACATGGCGCCGGAGGCGGTGCGGGGACAGCGGGTCGGCCCGGCGGCCGACCTCTACGGCCTCGGCTGCGTCATGTACCGCATGCTCTCCGGGGACGAGCCGTACGTCAGCGACGGCTCCACGCTGGGGATCCTGTTCGCCAAGGTCAACCAGCCTCCACCCACCTTGCGCGGACGGCCGGGTCTGCCGGCGGCCCTGGTCTCGACGGTGGACGATCTGCTGGAGCGCGAGCCGCACCTCAGGCCGGTCAACGCCGCCGATCTGGCTTCCTTCATCGGTGCTCCCGACCGGGCCGAGGACATCCTGATCGAGGTGGTCGCCCGGCATCTGCGGCAGAGCGCCGCACAGTGGGCCCGGTCGACACCCGAGCCGGGAGCCTCCGCGACGCCACCGACGTCGTACCGGCTCCCCAGGCCCCAGACGGCGCCCGGCAGCGCATCACCGTGGGCTGGGCAGATCCCGCCCACGCCCGGTTATCCGCCCGACTCCCACGCTCCCGGGCCGGACTTCGCGGCGCCCTCCGTCGAGGCCACCCTCCAGCGGGACACCCGGCAGCTCATCCGGCAGGGCATGTCCACCGACGGCATGGAGGGCAAACACCGCGAGGCCGTGCTCATGGTGACCCGGGGCAAGTACAGCGACGCGCTGGAGGTGCACGGCTATCTGATTCAGGTCCGCACCGCCGAGCTCGGCGCGGGGCACCCCCTCACTCTCGTCAGCCAGTTCTGGGCCGCGGTCTGCCTGGCCCGGCTCGGTGCCGCGCCCGAGGCACTGAACCGGCTGTCGATGATCAGCGATGCCTGCAGCCGATACGGGGAGGAAACGCTCTCCGTGGCGTGGCCGGCCCCGCCTCGATCCTTCGGAGCCTGACATGGCCCTTCAGCTGGAGATCGCTGCCCTGGGCCGCGACGCGGAGAACGACCTGCGCTCGCTGACCCGCTGGATAGCCGAGGACGAGACGCTCATGAGCGCCTGCTCGGGCACCCTGCGCTCCTCCGGCCCGCCGCGCTCCGACCACATGGGCCTGGGATTCGACATCCTTCAGCTGGCGCTCGCCTCCGGCTTCAGCGCGGGAAGTCTCGCCGTCTCGATCGCGGCCTGGATGGATGCGCGCAGGGGCAGCCCCCGGCTGCGTCTGAGGCGGGGTTCGATCACCGTCGAGCTGTCCGCGGAGACCTCTGACGACACTCTCGCCGCCGTCTGGCGACTTCTTGGCGAGGAGGGGGCGGAGCAGGATCACGCCGACCGGAGCGGTGATGCCCCGTGAACGGTGACCTGCCCGACCCCTCCGCCTCCCGGGTCGTACTCATCGGAGGCAGCGAGTACCGGAGCCTGGTGCCCCTTCCCCCCGTCTCCTCGAACCTGCAGAGCCTGTGCACGACGCTCCAGGACCCCACCATCTGCGGTATTCCGGAGGCCAACTGCACCGTCGTCAAGGATCCCCAGCTGCCGTCCGAGTTCCTCGACCCGGTGGCGAACGCGGCGGCCACCGCACGGGACACGCTGCTGGTCTACTACAGCGGCCACGGCCTGCGGGACACCGACGACCCCGACCTGTACATGGCGCTGCGCGACTCCCAGGAGGGCCGGGGGTACACGGCGGTCGCGTACAACCATCTCCGTTCCGTCGTACGCATGTCTCCGGCGCGGCGCAGGATCGTCATCCTCGACTGCTGCTTCAGCGGCCGGGCGGCACGTGCGATGAGTGCCGACGTACAGAACCTGGCGGCGCAGGCGAAGGTCGAGGGTACGTACGTCCTCGCGGCCTCGCCCGGTGACCGGCCCGCGCTCGCGCCCGAGGGGGAGGTGTACACGACCTTCACCGGAGAGCTGCTCGACCTGCTGCGCGGCGGCATCCCCGACGGTCCCGAGCTGATCGATCTCGAGACCATCTACCGCACGCTGGAGGACCGGCTGCGTGCCAAGAACAAACCGCTGCCGCAGCGCACCTTCGAGAACCAGGCCGGTCTGCTGCCGATCGCCCGGAACAGGGCGTGTGCCCCGGCCAGAGGCGTCGGGGGTCCGGTCCTCGACCTCCAGGTGACATCGGCGATCACCACCACCGGTCTCCGGCTCGCCCGCAGGCTGCGTGCTGTCGGCCGGACGCGCGACGCCCTGCCCGTGCTCCGGCTGATCCTGGGACAGCCCGGCACCACGGAAGGCGGCGACGAGATCCTCGTACGCCTTGAGCTGGCGGACATCCTCACCGAACTCGATCACGGACGGGAGGCGATCGAGGTTCTGGAGACCGCCTTCGTCGCCGTCCACAACCGCGCGGGCCCCGAGGTACTGACGGTGTGCCGACGGCTCGCCGCGCTCCTGCGTGAGATGGGCAGCCACGCGGAGGCCTGCGACGTGCTCGAACACGCGCTGAAGCTCAGTTTCCCGGCCGAAGCGCCGCTTCCCCCGCCTACCGCTGGCGGGCTGATGTAACCCGGTACACGTCGTACACGCCTTCCACTCCCCTGACCGCCTTCAGCACGTGCCCCAGGTGCTTGGGGTCGCCCATCTCGAAGGTGAAGCGGGAGGTGGCGACGCGGTCACGGGAGGTCTGGACGGCGGCGGAGAGGATGTTGACGTGCTGGTCGGACAGGACCCGGGTGACGTCCGAGAGGAGCCGGGAGCGGTCCAGTGCCTCGACCTGGATGGCGACCAGGAAGACCGAGGACTGGGTGGGCGCCCATTCGACCTCGAGGATGCGCTCGGGCTCGCGGGACAGCGACTCCACGTTGACGCAGTCGCTGCGGTGAACCGATACGCCGCTGCCACGGGTGACGAAGCCGATGATCGGGTCGCCGGGGACGGGCGTACAACAGCGGGCCAGCTTGACCCATACGTCCTCGACGCCCTTGACGACCACACCCGGGTCCTGGTTGCTGCGCCGCTTGCGGCCACGGGTGCGGGACGGCGGAACCGCCTCGTCGATCTCCTCGGTGGCCGCCTCCTCGCCGCCGAGCGCCTGCACGAGCTTCTGCACGACGCTCTGCGCGGCGACATGGCCCTCGCCGATCGCCGCGTACAGGGACGAGATGTCGGGGTAGCGCATCTCGTGCGCGAGGGTGACCAGGGAGTCGCCGGTGAGGATGCGCTGGATCGGCAGGTTCTGTTTGCGCATCGCGCGGGCGATGGCGTCCTTGCCCTGCTCGATCGCCTCGTCGCGGCGCTCCTTGGAGAACCAGGCGCGGATCTTGTTGCGGGCGCGCGGGGACTTCACGAAGCCCAGCCAGTCGCGGGAGGGGCCCGCGCCGGCCGCCTTGGAGGTGAAGACCTCCACCAAGTCGCCGTTGTCCAGGGTGGATTCGAGCGGGACGAGGCGTCCGTTGACCCGTGCGCCTATCGTGCGGTGGCCGACCTCCGTGTGGACCGCGTACGCGAAGTCCACCGGCGTCGCGCCCGCCGGGAGCGCTATGACGTCGCCCTTGGGCGTGAAGACGAAGACCTCGTTGCGGGACAGGTCGAAGCGCAGGGACTCCAGGAACTCGCTGGGGTCCTCGGTCTCCTTCTGCCAGTCGAGCAACTGGCGCAGCCACGCCATGTCGTTGACGGCGTCCTTGTCCTTGCCCGCGCTTCTCGGGGCGTCGGTGCGCACCTTGGAGGCGCCGGCGGAGGGCTCCTGCTTGTACTTCCAGTGCGCGGCGATGCCGTACTCGGCGCGGCGGTGCATGTCGAACGTACGGATCTGGAGCTCGACGGGCTTGCCGTTGGGGCCTATCACCGTCGTGTGCAGCGACTGGTACATGTTGAACTTGGGCATCGCGATGTAGTCCTTGAACCGGCCGGGGACCGGGTTCCATCGCGCGTGCACGGTGCCGAGGGCCGCGTAGCAGTCTCGTACGGTGTCCACGAGGACGCGGATGCCCACCAGGTCGTAGATCTCCGCGAAGTCACGGCCGCGGACGATCATCTTCTGGTAGACGGAGTAGTAGTGCTTCGGGCGGCCGGTGACGGTCGCCTTGATGCGGGCGGCGCGCAGGTCGGACTGGACCTCGTCGGTCACTATGGCGAGGTACTCGTCGCGCTTGGGGGCGCGCTCGGCGACCAGGCGCACGATCTCGTCGTACATCTTGGGGTAGAGGATCGCGAAGGCGAGGTCCTCCAGCTCCCACTTGATGGTGTTCATGCCCAGGCGGTGGGCGAGCGGCGCGTAGATCTCGAGGGTCTCGCGCGCCTTCTTCTCCTGCTTCTCGCGCTTGAGGTAGCGCATGGTGCGCATGTTGTGCAGGCGGTCGGCGAGCTTGATGACCAGGACGCGCGGGTCCTTGGCCATCGCGACGACCATCTTGCGCACGGTCTCGGCCTGCGCGGCCTCGCCGAACTTGACCTTGTCGAGCTTGGTGACGCCGTCGACGAGGAGGGCGACCTGATCGCCGAAGTCCTTGCGCAGGGTGTCGAGGCCGTACTCGGTGTCCTCGACGGTGTCATGCAGCAGGCCCGCCATCAGCGTGGCCGGGTCCATGCCCAGCTCGGCCAGGATGGTGGTCACGGCGAGCGGGTGGGTGATGTACGGGTCGCCGCTCTTGCGCTTCTGGCCGCGGTGCCAGCGCTCGGCGACCTGGTAGGCCTTCTCGACCTGGCGGAGCGTGGCGGTCTCGATCTTGGGGTCGTTGCTGCGCACTATCCGCAGCAACGGCTCCAGGACCGGGTTGTACGGGTTGGAGCGCTGCACGCCGAGACGGGCGAGCCGGGCGCGGACGCGGTTGGAGGAGCCGCCGCCGGTGCGGGCGGGCTGGCCGGCCGCGGGGCGGACCGCCGGGGTGATCGCGGGACGCGCGGCGGGGGCCGGCTTGGGGCGTGGCTCCTCGGCCGCCTTGTCGTCCGGCGCGGACTGGGCGTGCTCGACCGGCCCGCTCGTGGCGTTCTTGGCGGGCTTCTCCGCGGGGGCCGAGGCGGGCTCGGGCTTGGCGGTGGCGAGTGGCTGGGCCTCGTCTGGCAAGAGGGCTCCTCGTGCGCGTTCCGGGTCCCCCGGTCAGGCTCCGGAGACCCCATGGTAGCGATCCTGAGCGTCGGACTCGCTTTCGGCCGTGGGGACGGCCTCTTACAGAAGGAACGCGAGAGGCGGGCGCCGGATTCCTCCGGGCCCGCCTCCGCGGTGTCCTACGGGTGTCTCAGGGCTTTCCGTGGCCTTGCCCGGGACTTTCCCCGGGGGGCCTCGGCGCCGGTCCTCAGACCTGGAGGAGCGCCTCCAGCGGGGCGCCCGCCAGGGCCGGCTCCAGACGGCCGCGGCCGCCCAGGAAGCCGAGCTCCATCAGTACGGCGACGCCCGCGACCTCGGCGCCCGCCCGGCGGATGAGCTGGAGCGAGGCCTCGGCGGTGCCGCCGGTGGCGAGGACGTCGTCGACGACCAGGACGCGGTCGCCCACGGCCAGGTCCTCGGCGTGCACCTCGATCTCGGCGGAGCCGTACTCCAGGTCGTACGCCTGCGACAGGGTCGCTCCGGGGAGCTTGCCCGCCTTGCGTACGGGGATGAAGCCGAGCCCGGCGCGGACGGCGACCGGGGCGCCGAGGATGAAGCCGCGGGCCTCCAGGCCGACGATCTTCGTCGCCTCGTTGCGCACCGCGATGTCCGCCAGCGCGTCGGTGAGCGCCGTGAAGGCACCCGGGTCCGCCAGGAGCGGGGTGATGTCCTTGAACATCACGCCCGGCTCCGGGTAATCGGCCACATCGCGGATACGGCTGAGGAGCAGCGTCGAGATGTCTGCGAGCTCGGTCATCGGCGCTTCCCCGAGGGGCGGCCGCGGCCCCGGGCGCGGGACGCGGGCTGGTTGCGCGGGCCGACGACCGCCGGGGCGGCGTCCTCCGGCTCGTCGTCGTCCAGCGGCCCGTCGGAGACCTGGGGCTCCAGGGACTCGCCCTTGGCGGCGGCCTGAGCCCGCTTGGCGAGGACGCGCTTGCGCAGCGCCTTCATCTGCGGCTCGCGCTCCTTGAGGTCGGCGACGAGCGGCGTGGCGATGAAGATCGAGGAGTACGCACCGGCCGCGAGGCCGACGAACAGCGACAGGGAGATGTCGTTGAGCATGCCCGCGCCGAGCACGCCACCACCGATGAACAGCAGGCCCGCGACCGGCAGCAGCGCGACCACCGTGGTGTTGATGGAGCGGACCAGGGTGCCGTTGATCGAACGGTCGGCGACGTCGCTGTAGGTCCAGCGGGTCTGCTTGGTGATGTCCTTCGTCTGCTCCTTGAGGCTGTCGAAGACGACCACCGTGTCGTAGAGCGAGTAACCAAGGATCGTCAGCAGACCGATCACGGTGCCCGGGGTGACCTCGAAGCCGACCAGGGCGTAGATGCCGACCGTGATGGTGATGTCGTGGATCAGTGCGACCAGCGCCGCCGCGGCCATGCGCCACTCGAAGGCGATCGCCAGGTAGATCACGACGAGGACCATGAAGATCGCCAGGCCCTCCCAGGCCTTGTTGGCGATCTGGTCACCCCAGCTGGGGCCGACCAGGTCGGCGTTGATCGTCTCCGGGTCGACCTTCAGGTCCTTGGCCAGCTCGGTCTTGATCTGGTCGGACTTGTCGGTGTCGATGCCGGCGATCTGGATGCGCAGCGTGCCGTTGCCGAGCTTCTGGACGACCGCGTCGTGGCCGGAGGAGTCTTCCGCGTACTTCTCCGCCTGCGTCACCGAGGTGCTGGTCTTGGCGGTGGTGAAGACGGCGCCGCCCTGGAACTCGATGCCCATGTTCAGGCCCCGCACCGTCAGGCCGAGGATGGCCGTGATGGTGATCAGGATCGAGATGCCGTACCAGATCTTGCGCTTGCCGACGAAGTCGTAGCCGATCTCGCCGCGGTGGAGCCGGGCGCCGAGGGTGCCGAGTTTCGACATCTCACGCCTCCTTCGTGTCGACGGGGGCGGACGCGCGACGGGTGCGGCGGAGCGGCGGCTTGGCGCCCAGTCGCTTCGGGTCGAGACCGGACCAGCTGTGACCGCTCGCGAAGAACTTCTTGCGGGCGAGGATCGTCATCAGCGGCTTGGTGAAGAAGAACACGACGACCACGTCGAGCACGGTGGTCAGGCCGAGCGTGAACGCGAAGCCCTGGACCTTGCCGACGGTGACGATGAAGAGCACTGCGGCGGCGAGGAACGACACGAAGTCGGAGACCAGGATGGTGCGCCGGGCGCGCGGCCAGGCGCGCTCGACGGCGGGCCGCAGCGTGCGGCCCTCACGGATCTCGTCCCGGATGCGTTCGAAGAACACGATGAACGAGTCCGCCGTGATACCGATCGCGACGATGGCGCCACAGACGGCCGGCAGGTTCAGCGCGAACCCGATGGCCGGGCCGAGCAGGGCCATGAGCACGTACGTGAGGGCGGCGGAGACCAGCAGGGAGGCGATGGCGATGACCGACAGGCCCCGGTAGTAGACCACCAGGTAGATGATGACCAGGCCCAGGCCGATCGCGCCGGCGATCAGACCGGCGTGCAGCTGCTCGCCACCGAGGGCGGCGGTCACCGTGGTGACGCTCGCCTCCTTGAAGGTGAGCGGCAAGGCGCCGTACTTCAGCATGTTGGCCAGGTCCTGCGCCTCGGCCTGCGTGAAGCTGCCGGTGATCTCGACGCTGCCGCTGAGCGACTGGGTGACGGACGGGGCGGAGACGACCTCACCGTCGAGGACGATGCCGAACTGGTTCTGCGGAGTGGTGTTCTTCGCGAGCTGGCCCGTGATGGTGGCGAACTTCTTGGACCCGCTGGACGTGAAGTCCATCGTGACCTTCCAGCCGGCGCCGCTCGTGGTGTCGAGGACGGCCGCGGCCTTCTTGATGTCCGTACCCGAGACGGCGGCGGGGCCGAGCACGTACTTGTACCAGACGCCGGCGTTCTCACCGCAGGCCACGGTGTAGTCGGTGGGCTTGGCGCCGTCACCGGCCTTGGCGCGGGCCGCCTTGTCGGTGCAGTCGAGCGCGGCGTACTCGGCCTGGAGCTTGGCGGTCGCGGGGTCGACGCTGGCGCTCGCGGACGGCGAGGCGCTGGCGGAGGCCGAGGAAGTCGCCGAGGCCGAGCTGCTCGCGGACGGCGTGGAGTCGGCCTTCAGGGCGTCGGTGACCGCACGGCCCTGGGAGGTGGCGGTGGCCGAGGGGGTAGCGGAGCCCGACGAGGTGGCCTTGTCCGTGGCCGTCGTGGAGGCACTGCTGGACGGGCTGCTGGAGGCGCTGCCGGTCGCGCTCGGCGACGGGCTGGCCGAGGCGGCGGAGCCGGAGGCCTCGGTGGCCAGGACCGGACGGAAGTAGAGCTTGGCGGTGGTGCCGACCTGCTTCCGGGCCTGCTCGGAGTTCGTGCCCTTGGGGATGTTGACGATGATGTTCTTGTCGCCCTGGGTCTGCACCTCCGCCTCGGACACGCCGAGACCGTTGACACGGCGGTTCATGATGTCGACCGCGGTGTTCATGTTGGTCTTGTTGATCGCGTTGGGCTGGCCCGGCTCGTTCTTCGCCTCAAGCGTGATGCTCGTGCCGCCGGCGAGGTCGATGCCGAGACGCGGGGTGGGGTGCCCGGAGACGAACATCCCCCCGGTGAGCGCCGCGATGGCGATCAGGATGAGGGCCAGCGAGCGCCCCGGCCTGCTCTGGGCGCTCGCGCTCCGGCCCTTCTTCGGTGCTGCCACCTTCTCGTACTCCCTCTCGGGCCGCCTTGCGCCGGGTCAGCGCGCGGGCGGCCATGACATGGTGTCGGGACTCCGTGCGAGAACAGCACGTCCCGGAAAGCGCGGGGCGCGAGCGGGTCGCGCCGCGCTCCCGGGGCGTGACTACTTCGCGTCGGGCTCGCCGTCGTCGGACTTCTTCGGCTCTGCTTCGCCGGCCTCGTCGGCCTTCGCCTCGGCGGGCTCGTCGGACGGCTCGTCCGCCGCGTCCTTCTTGCCGAGGTCGATGGGCTTGTCGTCGGAGGCGTCGGAAGAGGCGTCGGCGGCGGGCTCGTCGGTCTCGGTGAGGGAGGAGGCGTCGTCCGGGACGACGGCGGCGTCGGTCTTCAGGTCGTGCTCGATGCCGTGGACGATGCGGTTGTACTCGTCGTCGGACAGGACGGCGCCGATCGAGTTCTTGGCGAAGACGAGGTCGACGCCCGGTCCCGCGTCAAGGAGGACCGTCTCTTCGTTGACCTCCTTCACCGTCGCGTACATGCCCCCGATCGTGCGGACGCCAGTGCCGGGCTGCATTTCATTACGCATCTGCGCGGCCTGCGACTGCTTGCGCTTGGCCGACCGGGTCATCAGGAACATGGCCCCGATGAGCACGATGAACGGGAGGAGGGTCACGAGACTCACGGGTCGGAACTTCCTTCTTCGACCGCAGATGGTGAGCGGCCTGCTGGATGGGGGTATGTATGCCGCCGACAAGCGCGGCATCGGCGGAGTCTAAGCGAGTCCGCGCTCATGGAACAACGCTCAGCATGGCACCGGGGTTCCTGACCCGCACGTACCCTCGCCCACTCTCGGCTTCTCCCCCGGTGCCTCAAGGGCCGGGGAGGTACCCACAAAGCGGAGGGACCCCCGCCGTCACGCCCCGAACAGGTCCTGTTGTCCGTTTCCGCCCGTCGGCCGGCCGGGCGGGGTGAGACCCAGATGCGCCCATGCCGCCGGTGTGGCCACCCGGCCACGGGGAGTACGGGCGAGCAGTCCTTCCCGTACGAGGAAGGGCTCGGCGACCTCCTCGACGGTCTCGCGCTCCTCCCCCACCGCGACGGCGAGCGTGGACAGGCCGACCGGGCCGCCGCCGAAGAGCTTGAGCAGGGCTTCGAGGACGCCGCGGTCGAGGCGGTCGAGGCCGCGGGCGTCGACCTCGTAGACCTTCAGCGCGGCTGCCGCGATGTCGCGGGTGATGATGCCGTCGGCCTTGACCTGGGCGTAGTCGCGTACGCGGCGCAGCAGGCGGTTGGCGATACGGGGCGTGCCGCGGGAGCGCCCCGCGATCTCGGCGGCGCCTTCGGAGCCGATTTCGACGTCGAGCAGGTTGGCCGAGCGGTGGATGACGCGCTCCAGCTCGGCGGGCTCGTAGAACTCCATGTGCGCGGTGAAGCCGAAGCGGTCGCGCAGCGGGGGCGGCAGCAGGCCCGCGCGCGTAGTGGCGCCGACCAGGGTGAACGGCGGCAGTTCGAGGGGGATGGCGGTGGCGCCGGGGCCCTTGCCGACGATGACGTCGACGCGGAAGTCCTCCATCGCCATGTAGAGCATCTCCTCGGCGGGCCGGGACATGCGGTGGATCTCGTCGAGGAACAGCACCTCCCCCTCCTGGAGGGAGGAAAGGATCGCGGCGAGGTCTCCGGCGTGCTGGATGGCGGGGCCGCTGGTGATGCGGATCGGGGCGCCCATCTCGGCCGCGATGATCATCGACAGGGTGGTCTTGCCGAGGCCGGGGGCGCCGGAGAGGAGCACGTGGTCGGCGGTGGCGCCACGCGCGCGTGCGGCACGCAGGACGAGGTCGAGCTGCTCGCGGACCTTCTCCTGGCCGATGAACTCGTCCAGGTCCTTGGGACGCAGGGCGGCCTCGACGGCCTGGTCCTCACGGTCGGCGACAGAGCCCACCAGCCGCTCCGCGGCGGCTTCGTCGGTCGTGTCGTCCCAGTTCATTGCGTGTGCCTCGCGGTGTGGTGGTCGGGCGGCCGGTGGTTCGGCTGCGGGCGCGGTTCAGCGGCCCGGAGGGGAGGGCCGGTGGTTCAGCGGGCGCGGTTCAGGGTCTGCAGGGCGGCCTTCAACAGCTGGCCCACCTGGGGGGTGCCCTCGGCGGCCTCGGCCTGCGGGGCGACCGCGGAGACCGCCTCTTCGGCCTCGCGGGTGGCATACCCGAGGCCGATGAGCGCCGCGTGCAGCTGGTCGCGCCAGCCGGTGGTGACCGCCCTGCCGATGGCCGGGCCGCCGGCGCCGAGGGGTGCGCCGAGGCGGTCCTTGAGCTCCAGGAGGAGCTTCTGGGCGCCCCTCTTGCCGATGCCGGGGACGGCGGTGAGCGCCTTCTCGTCACCGGTGGAGATCGCGCGGCGCAGGCCGTCGGGCGTGTGCGTGGCGAGCATGGCCTGGGCGAGGCGCGGGCCGACACCGCTCGCGGTCTGCAGCAGCTCGAAGGTCTGCCGCTCGTCGTCGTCCGCGAAGCCGTACAGGGTCAGCGAGTCCTCGCGTACGACGAGGGAGGTGGCGAGCTTGGTCTGCTGTCCCATGCGCAACCCGGAGAGGGTGTTCGGCGAGCACTGGACGGCGATACCGATACCGCCGACCTCGACGACCGCGGAGTCGGGGGCGAGGGCGGCGACCGGGCCGCTGACGAAGGCGATCATGCGGTACGGCCTTTCGAAGCGTGGTGCGAGGCGTTTTTCGATGCGGGCGGGGCGGCTGCCTGCGGGAGCCCGGTCCGTGCGGCTGCCTGCTGGAGTCTGTTCTCGGCGGCGGCCTGCTGGAGCCGGTTCTGGGCAGCGGCCTGTTGAAGGCGGTTCTGGGCGGCTGCCTGCTGGAGCCGGTTCTGGGCGGGGGCGCGCCAGATGTGGCAGATGGCGAGGGCGAGGGCGTCGGCGGCGTCGGCGGGCTTGGGGGGCGCGTCGAGGCGGAGCAGGCGGGTGACCATCGCGCCGACCTGGGCCTTGTCGGCGCGTCCGTTGCCGGTGACGGCGGCCTTGACCTCGCTCGGGGTGTGCAGGGCGACGGGGATGCCGCGCCGGGCGGCGCAGAGCATGGCGACGGCGCTGGCCTGGGCCGTGCCCATCACCGTACGGACGTTGTGCTGGCTGAACACCCGCTCCACGGCGACGAATTCGGGCGCGTACTCGTCGAGCCACTGCTCGATGCCCTGCTCGATGGCGACGAGGCGCAGGCCCAACTCGCCGTCCACGGGGGTGCGTACGACACCGACGCCGCGCATGGTCAGGGGCCGGCCCGCGACACCTTCGACCACCCCGACGCCGCACCGGGTCAGCCCGGGGTCGACACCCAGTACCCGCACCCTGCCCCCTCCTTCGATCTCTCCCCCAGCTACCGCTGGGAGGTGCCCCCAGTTTGTGCAGGCTATCGGGTGCCACTGACAACAGCCGACAAAGCGACGGGCCGACGGGGTGTGTCCCGTCGGCCCGTTGAGCCCGTTCAGCTCGCGGCAGCGCTACGCGTCGACCTTCTCCATGACCTCGTCGCTGACGTCGAAGTTGGCGAAGACGTTCTGCACGTCGTCGCTGTCCTCCAGGGCGTCGATCAGCTTGAAGATCTTCCGGGCGCCCTCCTCGTCAAGCTCGACCTGCATGGTCGGGACGAAGTTGGCGTCGGCGGAGTCGTAGTCGATTCCGGCCTCCTGGAGCGCGGTGCGCACCGCGACCAGGTCGGTGGCCTCGGAGATGACCTCGAAGGACTCACCGAGGTCGTTGACCTCTTCGGCACCCGCGTCGAGCACGGCACCCAGGACGTCGTCCTCGGCCAGCTCGCCCTTGGGGACGATCACGACGCCCTTGCGGTTGAACAGGTACGAGACGGAGCCCGGGTCGGCCATGTTGCCGCCGTTGCGGGTCATGGCGACGCGGACGTCCGAGGCGGCACGGTTGCGGTTGTCGGTGAGGCACTCGATGAGCACCGCGACACCGTTCGGACCGTAACCCTCGTACATGATCGTCTCGTAGTCGGCGCCACCGGCCTCGAGACCGGCGCCACGCTTGACCGCGGAGTCGATGTTCTTGTTCGGGACCGAACTCTTCTTGGCCTTCTGGATGGCGTCGAACAGCGTCGGGTTGCCGGCCGGGTCAGCGCCACCCGTCCGCGCCGCGACCTCGATGTTCTTGATCATCTTCGCGAAGAGCTTGCCGCGCTTGGCGTCGATCACGGCCTTCTTGTGCTTCGTCGTAGCCCATTTAGAGTGGCCGGACATCTGCCTGTCTCCTTCGCGTAACCCAACTCTTTACGAACCCCAGAGATCCTACAAGGACTCTGGAGTCCGGTTCGCGCGCACCATGTCGACGAACAGGGCGTGCACGCGGTGGTCGCCGGTCAGTTCCGGGTGGAACGACGTGGCGAGCGCGTTGCCCTGGCGGACCGCGACGATGTGGCCGTCGTGCTCGGCGAGCACCTCGGTCTCGGCGCCGACGGACTCGACCCAGGGGGCGCGGATGAAGACGCCCTCTACAGGATCGCCCGCGATGCCCCGGACGTCGACAGCCGCTTCGAACGACTCGTTCTGCCGTCCGAAGGCGTTGCGGCGCACGATCATGTCGATACCGCCGATCGTCTCCTGGCCCGAGCGCGGGTCGAGGATCTTGTCGGCGAGCATGATCAGGCCGGCGCAGGTGCCGTAGACGGGCATTCCGGCCCGCACGCGCGCGCGGAGGGGTTCCATCACTCCGAAGAGGACGGCCAGCTTGGAGATGGTGGTGGACTCACCGCCGGGGATGACCAGGCCATCCACCTCGGCGAGCTCCTCGGGGCGCCGCACCGGCCTGGCCACGGCGTCAGCCGCGGCCAGAGCGATGAGGTGCTCCCGTACGTCGCCCTGGAGAGCCAGGACGCCTATGACGGGGGTGTTCATGAGTGGTGTGCCTTACCAGCCGCGGTTGGCGTAGCGCTCGGCCTCGGGGAGGGTGTCGCAGTTGATGCCGACCATGGCCTCGCCCAGGTTGCGGGACGCGTCCGCGATGATCTTGGGGTCGTCGTAGAAGGTGGTCGCCTTCACGATGGCGGCGGCACGCTTGGCCGGGTCGCCGGACTTGAAGATGCCGGAGCCGACGAAGACGCCCTCGGCGCCGAGCTGGCGCATCAGCGCGGCGTCGGCCGGGGTGGCGACGCCACCGGCGGAGAACAGCACGACCGGCAGCTTGCCGAGCTCGGCGACCTCCTTGACGATCTCGTACGGGGCGCGGAGCTCCTTGGCGGCGGCGTACAGCTCGTTGTTGTCGAAGCCGCGCAGCTTGGCGATCTCGTTCTTGATCTGGCGCAGGTGGCGGACGGCCTCGACGACGTTGCCGGTGCCGGCCTCGCCCTTGGAGCGGATCATGGCCGCGCCCTCGGCGATGCGGCGCAGGGCCTCACCGAGGTTGGTGGCGCCACAGACGAAGGGGGTCGTGAACGCCCACTTGTCGGAGTGGTTGACCTCGTCGGCCGGGGTGAGGACCTCGGACTCGTCGATGTAGTCGACGCCGAGGGACTGGAGGACCTGGGCCTCGACGAAGTGGCCGATACGCGACTTGGCCATGACCGGGATCGAGACCGCGTCGATGATCTCCTCGATCATGGTCGGGTCCGACATACGGGCCACGCCACCGTCCTTGCGGATGTCGGCGGGGACCCGCTCCAGGGCCATGACGGCCACGGCGCCGGCGTCCTCGGCGATCTTCGCCTGCTCGGCGTTGACCACGTCCATGATCACGCCGCCCTTGAGCTGCTCGGCCATGCCGCGCTTTACGCGGGCGGTGCCGATCGCGGTGTTTTCAGCGGGCTGGGCGGAGTTGGAGAGCGTGCTGGACACGGGTTGACCTCACTCGGTGAAAGAGGATTTCTGCTTGACCGAGGAAACGCGAGGGGACCAGTCCACTACAAGGGCCAATGGGGAGCCGGTGGATTTTTTTCGCGATTGCGCAGTTCCCCGCGCCCCTTTTAGGGGCGCGGGGAACTGCGCGATCTTTTGGACCAGCCCCCACCCACCCGCAGCCGACACACAACCGAACATCGCAGGTCAGCTGGTGGGGCGGTCTGCCAGGGCTACCGGGGGTTCGTCGTCCATTTCGAAGGCCATGGGGAACGGGGCGTGGCCGGCGAGGCGGAACCAGCGGACCTTGCGGTGGCGGCGGAGCGCACGCGCGGCGCGCACGGAGTCATTGTGGAAGCGCCGAGCCATCGGCACCCGCCGCACCGCCTGCGCCAGCTCACTCGCCGCCTCCTCCCCGCCCGGAACGGCGCGCACCGCCTCCACCTGCTGCACCTCCCCGAACACGGCCCTGAGCGCCTGGCTCAACTCGCTCTCGGCCACCTCCCGCTGCTCCTCCTCGGCCTGCCGGGCCGCGTGCGCGGCCTCGTACAGCACGATCGAGGCGGCCGGATCGAGAACGCCCGACGTGGCCAACTCCTGTGCCACGGAGGCACGGCGCAGCAACTGCGCGTCGAGGGCGGCGCGGGCGGCGTCGATGCGGGCATGCAGCCGGTCCAGCCGCCCGGCGGTCCAGCTCAGGTAGAGGCCGATCGCGACGAGGCCGACGAGGATCCAGATGAGGGTTGCGGTCACGGGCGGCAAGGCTACCCGGGTACGGTCACCGCTCTTGAAGGTCCCAGGCGCAGCGGAAACCGCCGTGCCCGGTCGAGGAGTCGGGCGTGTTCTTGGAGCGGGCGGCGACCCGGTAGCGGTTGCAGTACGAGGCGTGGCAGAGGTAGGAGCCGCCCCGGATGACGCGCTGGTCCGCGTCCTCCTCGGAGAAGAGGTCCGCGCACCACTCCCACACGTTGCCCGACGTGTTGTGCAGCCCGAAGCCGTTGGGCTCGTACGCGTCGACGGGCACGGTCCCGGTCGCGCCGCCCGGACGCCCGCTGACCCGGGGGAACTCCCCCTGCCAGGTGTTCATCCGCTCCCGGCCGCCCGGCGCGAACTCGTCGCCCCAGGGATAGCGGCACCCTTCGAGGCCGCCGCGGGCCGCGTACTCCCACTCGTTCTCGGTGGGCAGCAGGGCGCCCGCCCAGGAGCAGTACGCGAGCGCGTCGTGGTACGAGACATGCACGACGGGGTGGTCCGAGCGGCCTTCGAGATCCGAGCCGGGTCCCTCGGGCGCACTCCAGGAGGCGTCCTCGACGCCCAGCCACCAGGGTGCCGCCGCGACGGCGCCCAGCACGGCGTCCCGCGCACCGGGGTTCAGCAGCAGGTGGAACACGAACGAGCTGCCGTACTGCTCCGCCTCCGTCCGGTACCCGGTCTCCCTCACGAAGTCGGCGAACCGGGCGTTGGAGACGGCGGTCGCGTCGATCCGGAACGGTGCCACGGTCACCGTACGGACGGGTCCCTCGGCGTCGTCCGGATACCCCTCGCCGAAGGCGTCTCCCCTGCGGAACTCGCCGCCCGGCAAGGTGATGGCCGCGGCATCGTGCGCGCGACGCTCGCCCCTCCGTGGACCGGGTGCGGCCAGTTGGAAAAGTGAACTGGCCTCCCCGCGCGCGGGTGCGCAGCACGACGCTCCCCCACCCGAGGTGTCCGGCATGTTCAGTCCCGGGCCAGTCCGAACCGCGCCCGCAGCCCGGTCCGTTCGTCGGCGGCGACGGCCGCCGCTCCGTCCGTCACCGTCTCGTACACGGACAGGATGTCCGCGCCGACCGTCGACCAGTCGAAGCGCCGCACATGGGCGCTCCCGCGCTTACGCAGTTCGGCCCGGCGCGCCGGATCGCCCAGGAGCCGCAGCGCGGCGGCGGCCAGCGCGTCCGCGTCCTCGTTGGCGAACAGCTCGCCCGCCGCGCCCTGGTCGAGGACCTGGGCGAACGCGTCGAGGTCGGAGGCCAGCACGGGCGCTCCCGCCGACATCGCCTCCACGAGGATTATCCCGAAGCTCTCGCCGCCGGTGTTGGGCGCCACGTACACGTCGACGCTGCGCAGGAAGCGGGCCTTGTCCTCGTCGCTGATCATGCCGAGGAACTGGACGCGTGAGCGCATCTCGGCGGGCAGGGACTCCACCGCCTCCTCCTCGTCACCGCGCCCGGCCACCAGGAGCCTGGTCCCCGGGCGCTCGGCGAGGATCTTGGGCAGTGCCTTCATGAGCACCGGCAGGCCCTTGCGGGGCTCGTCGATGCGGCCGATGAAGCCGAGGGTGTCGCCCTGCCACTCGGACTTGGGCTTGGCCCGGGCGAAGAAGTCGACGTCGACACCGTTCGGGATGACGACGGCGTCGCCGCCCAGGTGCTCGACGAGGGTGCGGCGCGCGTACTCGCTCACCGCGATCCGCGCGCTGATCTTCTCCAGGGCGGCCTGGAGGATCGAGTACGCGGCGACCATCGCCCGGGAGCGCGGGTTCGAGGTGTGGAAGGTGGCCACGATGGGGCCCTGCGCGGCCCAGCAGGCCAGCAGTCCGAGCGACGGCGAGGCCGGCTCATGGATGTGGATCACGTCGAAGGTGCCGTCGTGCAGCCAGCGCCGCACCCGGGCCGCCGACAGGAAGCCGAAGTTCAGGCGCGCCACGGAGCCGTTGTACGGCACCGGGACGGCGCGGCCGGCCGAGACGACGTACGGCGGCAGGGGTGTCTCGTCGTCCGCGGGGGCGAGGACGGAGACCTCGTGCCCGAGTCGGATGAGGTGTTCGGCCAGGTCGCGGATGTGGAACTGGACGCCGCCCGGCACGTCCCAGGAGTACGGGCAGACGATGCCGATCCTCACGGGGTCCCCTTCTCGGGATCGTTCTCGGGGTCCTTCTCGGGGCCCTTCGCAGGATCGAGGTCCTTGAGCCACAAGCGCTGCAGCATGTGCCAGTCCTCCGGGTGGTCGGCGATCCCCGTGGCGAAGGCGTCGGCCAACGCCTGTGTCATGGCAGACGTCTTTTCGGCCCGGGTGCCTGTCTCCGGGACTTCGACGGGGGGATGCACGCGGCCCTGCATCACGGGCGATTCGTCGTACCAGAGGGTCACCGGCAGGAGGGTGGCGCCTGTCTGCTGGGCGAGCAGGGCCGGTCCCGCGGGCATCCGGGTGGCCTCGCCGAAGAACTGCACCTCGACGCCCGACGCGGACAGGTCGCGTTCGGCGACCAGGCAGACCAGGCCGCCGTCGCGCAGCCGCCGGGCCAGCGTGCCGAACGCGGTGCCACCGCTGTGCGGCAGAACCTCCATGCCCAGGCCCTCGCGATAGGCGACGAAACGGTCGTACAGCGATTCGGGCTTGAGACGCTCGGCGACGGTCGTGAAGGGCGTTTCGAGTTTGGTGGTGACCCAGGCGCCCGCGAGATCCCAGTTGCCCATGTGCGGGAGGGCGAGGATGAGGCCCTTGTCGGAAGCGATCCCGTCGGTGAGGTAGTGCGCGTCCTTCGGGTCGAAGCCCGTCTTCATGCGCTCCTCGCTCCACGCCGGGAGCCGGAAGGACTCCATCCAGTAGCGCAGGTACGAGCGCATGCCCGCCCTGGAGAGCTCGGCGAGCCGCTCCGGGGTCGCGTCGGGCACCACGCGCGCGTAGTTGCTCTCCAGGCGCTGTACGCCCTTGCCGCGCTTCTTCCAGGCGAGATCGGCGATGGTCCGGCCGAGCCGCACGGCGACCGGCTCGGGAAGCTTCTTGACCGTGCTCCAGCCGAGCGCGTACGCCCCGTCCACCAGCCTGTCCTGGAGGCTGGTCACGACGTCGCCTCGCTGTTCTGGGAGTCCGCGGCGGCGTCCGCCTCCGCGGACTCCCTGCGCACCGTCACGACGCGCTGGATCAGCGTGACGAGGCTGCCGACGGCGACGATCCACAGCGCGATGGGCAGCAGGACCTGGATGCCGGGAACCCCGAACTTGTGCAGGCCCGCGAGTCCGGCCGCGACCAGCGAGATCACCAGGCGCTCGGCACGCTCGACCAGGCCGTTGACCGCGACCGGAAGGCCGATGGATTCACCGCGGGCCTTGGTGTACGAGACCACCTGGCCGCTGGCCAGGCAGAAGATCGAGACGGCGCACAGGACGTTGTTGTCGCCGTTGCCCGCATACCAGAGCGCGAAGCCGCCGAAGATCGCGCCGTCGGCGACCCGGTCGAGCGTCGAATCCAGGAACGCGCCCCAACGGCTGGAGCGGCCGAGCTGGCGCGCCATATTGCCGTCGACCAGGTCCGAGAACACGAAGAGCGTGATGACGATCGTGCCCCAGAAGAACTCCCCCCGGGGGTAGAAGACCAGCGCGCCCGCCATGACTCCGGCCGTGCCCAGGAGGGTGACCGTGTCGGGGCTTACCCCCCGACGGATGAGAAACGCGGCGAACGGTGTGAGGACACGCGTGAAGAATGCACGCGCGTACTTGTTCAGCATGGCCTTCCCGAGGGTCGGTGTGGCCGCGCGGCCCCTGCTGGCCACCGGCTGGCCCATCGTAGCCACGCGCGCGCTTGTGCGACGGTCGGGCACCCGCACCCCCGTGTCACGAGGGGCTGCCGCCGGCGTTGGGGCGCGATCGCGTCCGCCGTATGGACGCACCGTGACGCGAGTGCAAAGCTCGAAGACACCGCGGGCGTCATCGGAGCCGCACCGCACGCGGATCCGTCATGCCCGCGCCCACAGTGACCTCACCGTGCACGGGAGGCAAGGCCATGGGCGACAAGGCGAACGCACACCCCGGAGCCGCCGGCAGGGCTACAGCGGCCGACCACCCCGCGTCCGTACGGAATGTGGTGCTGGTCGGCCACAGCGGATCGGGCAAGACGACATTGGTGGAAGCTCTCGCGCTGACAGCGGGAGCGGTGAACCGGGCGGGCCGCGTGGAGGACGGCGGCACCGTCTCCGACTACGACGAGATCGAGCACCGCCAGCAGCGGTCGGTGCAGCTCTCCCTGGTACCCGTCGACTGGGACGGATACAAGATCAACATTCTGGACACCCCCGGATACGCCGACTTCGTCGGGGAACTGCGGGCCGGTCTGCGAGCGGCGGACGCGGCCCTTTTCGTCGTCTCGGCCTCGGACGGCGTGGACGGCTCGACCCGGATGGTGTGGGAGGAGTGCGCGGCCGTCGGCATGCCCCGGGCCATCGTGATCACCCACCTCGAGTCCGCCCGGGCCAACTTCGAGGAGATGACGCGGACCTGCGCGGACGCCTTCGGCGCGGACGACCCCGACGCCGTACTGCCGCTGTATCTGCCACTGCGCGGCGAGGAGGGTCCCGACGGACACGCGCCCGTGACGGGCCTGACCGGGCTGCTGTCCCAGCGGCTGTTCGACTACTCCTCCGGGGAGCGCAAGGAGGCGGAGCCGGGGCCCGACCAGCTGCCGCTCATCGAGGAGGCCCGCAACCGGCTGATCGAGGGGATCATCGCCGAGAGCGAGGACGAGACCCTCATGGACCGCTACATCGACGGGGAGGAGATCGACCTCAAGACGCTCGTGGACGACCTGGAGAGGGCTGTGGCGCGCGGGACCTTCTTCCCGGTGCTGGCCGCCGCCCCGGCCGCCGAGGGGGCCCGTCAGGGGCTGGGCACGGTCGAGCTCCTGGAGCTCGTCACGGGGGGCTTCCCGACCCCGCTGGAGCGCGAGGCGCCCACGGTGACCACACCGGACGGCGCGGCGCGCGAGGTGAAGGTGTGCGACCCGAACGGGCCGCTGGTCGCGGAGGTCGTGAAGACGGCCAGCGACCCCTACGTGGGCCGGGTCTCGCTCGTACGCGTCTTCTCCGGCACCCTGCGCCCCGACGAGACGGTGCACGTCTCCGGACACGGGCTGGCCGACCGCGGCCACGAGGACCATGACGTGGACGAGCGCATCGGTGCCCTGTCCACGCCGTTCGGCAAGCAGCAGCGCGCCCTCACGCACTGCATCGCGGGCGACCTGGCGTGCGTGGCGAAACTGAACCGCGCCGAGACCGGCGACACCCTCTCGGCCAAGGACGACCCGCTGCTCATGGAGCCGTGGCAGATGCCCGACCCGCTGCTGCCGCTCGCCATCCAGGCGCACAGCAAGGCCGACGAGGACAAGCTCTCGCAGGGCCTCGGCCGGCTGGTCGCCGAGGACCCCACGATGCGCCTGGAGCAGAACCAGAACACCCACCAGGTCGTCCTGTGGTGCCTGGGCGAGGCCCACGCGGACGTCGCCCTGGAGCGGCTGCGCAACCGCTACGGCGTCCAGGTCGACGTGATCCCGTACAAGGTCTCCCTACGGGAGACGTTCGCGGGCAAGTCCGCCGGGCGCGGCCGCCATGTGAAGCAGTCGGGCGGGCACGGCCAGTTCGCGATCTGCGAGATCGAGGTCGAACCGCTGCCGAACGGCTCGGGCATCGAGTTCGTGGACAAGGTCGTCGGCGGCGCCGTGCCACGGCAGTTCATCCCGTCCGTCGAGAAGGGGGTGCGCACCCAGGCCGCCAAGGGCGTGGCCGCGGGCTATCCCCTCATCGACGTACGGATCACGCTGCTCGACGGCAAGGCGCACTCGGTGGACTCCTCCGACGCCGCGTTCCAGACGGCGGGCGCGCTCGCCCTGCGCGAGGCGGCCGCCGACGCCAGGATCCATCTGCTGGAGCCGGTGGCCGAGGTGACGGTCCTGGTCGGCGACGGCTACGTGGGCGCTGTGATGAGCGACCTGTCCGGGCGCCGCGGCCGGGTCGTCGGCACCGAGCAGGCGGGCTCCGGGCGCACGCTCGTACGGGCCGAGGTCCCGGAGATCGAGATCGGGCGGTACGCCGTCGATCTGCGCTCCCTCTCGCACGGCACCGCCCGCTTCAACCGCAGTTACGCGCGACACGAGCCGATGCCGCCCCAGGTCGCGGAGAGGATTCGAGAACAGACGCAGGACGCCTAGCAGTTGAGCGCACCCTGTCGGCGGGCGGCTTCGGCCGTCCGCCGACGAATGTCGGTCGCGGCCGATACTCTGAGAACCTGATCAAGACGATGACCTGATCAACAGGTGTGCGGAGCAGGGAAGTCGGGAAAGCCGCAGGTGCGGGTGCGGCGGCGAGGGGGGCGGAAGTGGCGTTCGACGGTTTCGATTTCACTCCCGGGGCGCAGGTGCCGCTCTCGGGTTCCGCGGGCCAGACGGCGGCGACCTTCGCGCTCGCCTCGGCGGCGTACCGGGACAACGGCGTCGAGGAGATCCTCAAGGCCGACAACGACTGGCACAAGTCCACCGTCAAGGCCGGAAAGATCAAGCTGTTCGCGCCGAACCTGGGCGAGGCCTTCGCGCGGGCCGTGCAGGACCGCATGCTGGGCGCCGGACGCAAGCCGCTCATCCAGTCCTTCGGCACCGAGCCGCAGGTCGTCGTGGAGCACTGCCTGGCGGCCAACCGCATCCGCAGGGAGCGGGACAACTGGCTGTCGGCCGTGATGGTGCTGTGCGGGCTGCTCTTCCTGCCCGGCCTCGTGGTCTGGCTGCTGGTCTTCCAGATCCGCACGCAGATCGCCAAGCGTGAGGACAAACGCGCCTCCGCCCTGGCGACCACGCTTCTCGTCGCCGTCGGCGCCCTCGCCGTGCTCTTCCTCATCCGCATGCCGTTCACCGGCTTCTGGGCCTGGTACGCGCGCGCGTCGGTCGTCCTCCCGGTCGTCGGCTGGCTCTGGGCGAAGCAGATCTGCGAGCGCACGGCCAAGGACCTGCGCGACCGCTGGGACAGCCTCCTGTCCGGCGGCGGCATCGGCCCCAAGATCCCCGAGGCCGTGCCCGGCAGCCCCGGTGAGACGGCAGCCGAGCGGCTGCGCCAGGCCCTCGCCCGTCTCACCGCCGAGCAGCAGTCCAACTCGGTCTTCTACGCGGGCCCCAAGGGCATACTCGGCATGGGCACCCGCTGGGGCAGCTGGCAGCTCGCCGAGGACCTGGTGGCGCGTGACGAGGGCAAGGAGATCCACCCGTTCCGCAGCTGGGACGTCATACGGTCCATCCACGACAAGCTGCGGATGCTGGAGCGCGGTCCGCTCAACACCGGTGGTTTTCCGGCCCCTTCGATAAAGCACTGGGTCGTCACGCCGATCGGTGAGAACGCGAAGGCGGTGTCCCGGCCGGACGGCACGGACGTGGACGCGTACACGATCAAGACCCACGCGATACAGGACATCTGCAACAAGCAGCAGTTCGGCAGCGGGAACCGGCACTACCTGGGGGTCCAATGGACGCTCTGGGACGGCCAGTTGATCATCACCATGCTGATCACCGTGACCGTGCTGCACGAGACGCTGCGCATCGAGGTGACCGGGCATGCGCTGGGTCCGGTGAACCCGCTCTTCACGACGAAGCCGGAGGCTCCGACGAAGGAGGTCGCGAAGGCGGTCAAGTTCTGGGAGACCCGGAAGGTGAATCTGCCGCTGGTCACCACGGACGAGGTTGTACGGCTCGCCGCGCGGGCGCCCTTCACCTGGTATCCGCCGCTGCTCAACTGGATGGGCGGGACCCTGACGCTGCCCGAGCCCTTCGGGCTGCGGCACGCGTGGGCCGATCAGCCGTGGCGGCACCGGTTCATGGCCGACGACGCGCTGCGGGCTGCTACGCCGGTACTGCGGGTGGTCCACGCGGCGGCGATCAAGGTCCTGGAGGAGAACGGGGTCGACACCGAGAAGTTCGGCAACCGGTCCGCGTTCCTCAGTACGGCGGTGCAGGATCCTATGCCGCGGAAGGCCGACCTCTACGATGCGTGAGCCTCCGGCGGTTGGGCGGGGAATCTGCCGGTCCGGTTCACCACGTGCGGGTTTGTGGGGGCTGGCCGCGCAGTTCCCCGCGCCCCTTTCAGGGGCGCGCTGAACCTCGCGCCCGTGACAGGACGCCCCCTGCCCCCATTACTGCGTCGGCCAGGCCTCTGCCAGCATCTTCCGGGTGTCTGCCAGGAGCTGGGGCAGGACCTTGGTGTGGCCGACTACCGGCATGAAGTTGGTGTCGCCGCCCCAGCGGGGGACGATGTGCTGGTGGAGGTGGGCGGCGATGCCGGCGCCGGCGACCGTGCCCTGGTTCATGCCGATGTTGAAGCCGTGGGCGCCGGAGGCGGTGCGCAGGGCGGTCATGGCCTGCTTGGTCAGTGCGCCGAGTTCGGCGGTCTCCGGGTCCGTCAGGTCCGTGTAGTCGGCGACGTGACGATAGGGCACGACCATGAGGTGGCCGCCGTTGTACGGGTAGAGGTTGAGCACGGCGTACACCTGCTCGCCGCGCCGCACGATCAGCCCGTCCTCGTCCGACTTGGCCGGGATCGAGCAGAAGGGGCAGCCGTCATCGGCCCCCGGTCCGGTGGGCTTGTTCTCGCCCTGGATGTAAGCCATCCGGTGGGGCGTCCACAAGCGCTGGAACGCGTCCTGCGTTCCCACTCCGATCTGCTGCTCCGGCTCACTCGTCATGTGTTGCAGCATATTGCTTCGCCCGTTCGCGGCGTGTCGGCGGGGGCCGTACTAAAGGGCCTGCGGCCAAGCTGGGGCGATGGACGACGACAGCCCACTGTCCCGCTGGGAGCGGCGCAGCGAACTCCCGCTCGGCGTGGCGTCACTGCTGTTTCTCTTCTTCTACGCGGTCCTGGTTCTGGCCTACGACCTGCCCGAGGAGTGGAGGGACGCCTGCCTGGGGGCGCTGTTCGCCACCTGGGCGCTGTTCGCCGTCGACTACGCCGTGCGCTGGCGGTGGAGCGAGCAGCGCCTGGGTTTCGTACGGACGCACTGGTTGGACTCACTGGTGCTCGCGCTGCCCCTGCTGCGCCCGCTGCGGATCGTCAAGGTCTACGACGCCGTGCAGCGCCGGCACGGTCAGCCCCGGTTCAGCCTGCACGCGCGGGTGATCATGTACGCCACCCTGTCCGTGACACTTCTCGGGTTCGCCGGTTCCCTCGCCGTCTACCAGCAGGAGCGCGATGCCCCGAATGCGACGATCCTCACCTTCGGGGACTCATTGTGGTGGGCCTGCTCCACACTGTCGACGGTCGGCTACGGCGATGTCACTCCGGTGACGCCCTTGGGGCGGCTGATCGCCGTGGGGCTCATGGCCTGCGGGCTGGCCTTGCTGGGCGCGGTGACCGGCTCGTTCTCGTCCTGGCTGATCCAGGTGTTCTCGCGTGAAGGCGACGAGAGGCCCCCGGGGAGCTGAGCTTCCCGGGGGCCTCGTCACGGTGTGGGCGTCAGACCTGCGCGCGCTCCTCGACGATCTTCACGATCTTGGCGATCGCCTCGTCGACGGGGATGCCGTTCTCCTGCGAGCCGTCGCGGTAGCGGAAGGAGACGGCGCCGGCCGTCATGTCCTCGTCGCCCGCGATGACCATGAAGGGCACCTTCTGCTTCTGCGCGTTGCGGATCTTCTTCTGCATGCGGTCCGAGGACGCGTCGACCTCGACGCGCAGCCCGGCCGCCTTCGCCTTCTTGGCGAACTCCGCCAGGTACGGCACATGCGCGTCGCCGATCGGGATGCCGATCGCCTGCACGGGCGCCAGCCAGGCCGGGAACGCGCCCGCGTAGTGCTCCAGGAGCACCGCGAAGAAGCGCTCGATCGAACCGAACAGCGCGCGGTGGATCATGACCGGCTGCTGCTTCGAGCCGTCCGCGGCGGTGTACTCCAGGTTGAACCGCTTGGGCTGCTGGAAGTCGACCTGGACCGTGGACATCTGCCAGGAGCGGCCGATGGCGTCCTTGGCCTGGACGGAGATCTTCGGGCCGTAGTACGCGGCGCCGCCCGGGTCGGGAACGAGCGGGAGGCCCTGCTTCTCGGCGGCCTGGCGCAGCGCGTCGGTGGCCTCCTCCCACTCCGCGTCCTCGCCGATGAACTTCGGGGAGTCGTCGCGGGTGGACAGCTCCAGCTCGAAGTCGTGCAGGCCGTAGTCGCGCAGCAGGTCCAGGACGAAGGTGAGCAGCGAGTCCAGCTCGCCCGCCATCTGCTCCTTGGTGCAGTAGATGTGCGAGTCGTCCTGCGTGAAGCCGCGGGCGCGGGTAAGGCCGTGCACGACGCCCGACTTCTCGTAGCGGTAGACCGTGCCGAACTCGAAGAGCCGCAGCGGCAGTTCACGGTACGAACGACCGCGCGCCTTGAAGATCAGGTTGTGCATGGGGCAGTTCATCGCCTTGAGGCGGTAGTTCTGCCCGTCGAACTCCAGCGGCGGGAACATCGCGTCCCCGTAGTTCGGCAGGTGCCCCGAGGTCACGAAGAGCTGTTCCTTCGAGATGTGCGGGGTGTTCACGAACTCGTAGTCCGCGTCCTCGTGGCGCTTGCGCGAGTAGGACTCCATCTCCCGGCGGATGATGCCGCCCTTGGGGTGGAAGACCGCGAGGCCGGAGCCCAGCTCCTCCGGGATGGAGAAGAGGTCCAGCTCGGCGCCGAGCTTGCGGTGGTCGCGCTTCTCGGCCTCGACGAGGAAGTCCAGGTACGCCTTCAGCTCTTCCTTGGACGGCCAGGCGGTGCCGTAGATGCGCTGGAGCTGCGGGTTCTTCTCGCTGCCGCGCCAGTAGGCGGCGGCCGAGCGCATCAGCTTGAACGCCGGGATGTTCCGGGTGGTGGGCAGGTGGGGACCGCGGCAGAGGTCCTTCCAGCACAGCTCGCCGGTCTTGGCGTCGAGGTTGTCGTAGATCGTCAGCTCGCCGCCGCCGACCTCGGCGTCGGCACCCTCGGCGGCCTGCGCGGCGTTGCCCTTGAGGCCGATGAGCTCCAGCTTGTACGGCTCGTCGGCCAGCTCCTCGCGGGCGGCCTCGTCGGTGGTGATCCGGCGCGCGAACCGCTGTCCGCGCTTCTGGATCTCCTGCATCTTCTTCTCGACACGCTTGATGTCGTCGGGCGTGAACGGCTCGGCGACGTCGAAGTCGTAGTAGAAGCCGTCCTTGACCGGCGGGCCGATGCCCAGCTTGGCCTCGGGGAAGAGCTCCTGCACGGCCTGGGCCATGACGTGCGCGGTGGAGTGGCGCAGGATGCCCAGGCCGTCCTCGGAGGAGATCTCGACGGGCTCGACCTCCTCGCCGTCCTTCACCTCGTACGCGAGGTCCTTCAGTTCGCCGCCGACACGGGCCGCGACGATGGTGCGCTCACCGGCGAAGAGGTCGGCGGCCGTAGTGCCCGTCGTCACCACACGCTCGTCCCGCTCGGAATCGCGTTGGATGATCACACGGACGTCTGACACCGGTCTCTCCTGACGGAAGGGGACGCGCGCATCTTCTATTACGCGCGCAATACAAGCGATCGTACCGAGCCCCGGGGCTCCTTCGCGAAACGGTTCCCGTCAGCGCCTCTCGAACCCATCAGTCCCCGCTGCACGCCTCTTCGAAGAAGTCCAGGTTCTCCTGGAGCGACTTCATCAGGCGGTCCCGCTCGGCCTCGTCCACCTGCACGGGTACGACCCCGGAAGCGTCCGTGAGCCTGCGGAAACCGCCACGGCTCTCCAGCCGCCCGTGCACCCGCACCGGCAGCCCGACCAGGTGGGCATGGCCCGCTATCCGGTACGCCTCCTCGTCGAGCGTCATACGGACGTGCGGGACCTCGGCGCCCGCGATGACCCGCAGCCGTACGGTGCCCTCGCCGCGCGGTCCCGACCTGCGCATCCGCACCACGGCACCAGTGAGGCGGACCGGCACGGACGGCTCCTCGCGCAGATAGCGGGCGCCGGCCTCGCGCAGCACGGGCAGGTCGCCGGGCGAGAACTCGACGGGCTCGGCGGGCGTCGCGCAGCCCTCGGGGACACCGTCCGAGGGCGCCCATTCGACGGCGATCCGGGCGCCCTCGGTGCCGCGGACGAGGGCCACCAGGGCTTCCAGGAGCTCGTGGCTGACGCCCGCCTCGACGGCCGCGTCGAAGGCGTCCATGCCACCGGTGGCCCGCTGGTAGTCGATGGCCTCGCGGGCGGCGTACAGCGCCTGGTGCAGGCGGATGGCGAGCGGCCGTCCGGTGGCGACGGGCACGAAGGCGGTGAGCCGGCGTCCGCCGGGTTCGGCGCCGACCAGGACGTTCTCCAGGGATGTGGCGGCGGACCGGCGGTGCCGGGCGCCGTAATAGCCCGCACGCGCGCGTGTGGCCAGCGCGCCCGCGAGCAGCATCTGACGGGCGGCCGCGCGCAACTGCTCCTCGACGGTCCAGGGCGCGGCGCCCACAGGTCCCGTCGGGACGTCCCGCCACCAACGGATCTCGTCGCTGGGCACGGCGAGCGCGACCAGTACGTCGCGTGCGGAGGGCGAACCGCTGCGGGCGAGCGCGACGAGCGCCTCGCCGAGCAGGTCGTCGCTGTCGGGGAAGGCCCGGTTCTCCGGCACCAGCAGGCTGGTGCCGCCGCCACCGGGCCCGGGTGGGGTCCACCGGCCGTACCGTCCTGCCGCGCCTCCGCGCCGCTGCCAGCCGTGCCGGTGCAGCAGGGCGCTGAGTACGGCGGGGTCGACCTGGCCGGGCTCGGGCGGCTGGCTCCAGAAGGCCTCGGCCGGGTGCGGCCGCACCGGCCGCAGGGCTTCGTCGATCGGGCGGTGCGTCATGGTCTGCCTCCCGTCCCGACCCGCGTCATGATCTCGCAGAGCGCACGGTCGTCGAAGATCCGCGAGGTCGGTATGCGGACGGTGGTCCTGCGCCGGCCGGTGATGGCGTGCCCGGCGAGGTTGATCCAGTAGCAGCAGTGCCGCAGGTCGAGGCGGTCGTGGCTGGCGCGCAGCCAGTCGTCCTGAGACCTGGGCACGAGCATCACGACCAGGATCTTGTGCACCGAGACCGGGGTCCGGGCGAGCTTCGCCAGGTGCTCGTTGTCGAGCGTGAAGGAGAAGGCGGGCCCCGGCGGGTTCGGCGGGATCTGGTACGTGCACTTGAGCTGCACCTTGATGGTGACTTCGTCGTCGACCGTGTGCCCGGGGGCGCTGTGGCTGACGTGCCAGTCGATGCCGTTGTCGGGAAAGGGCTGGGACAGCGAGCAGCCGGCGGCCGCCGCGACGGCGTGCAGATAGCCGACCTGCAAGGTCTCCATGCAGGCGGTGGTGGCGAGCGTGCCGCGATGGGGTGCCGTCCGCTGGGGCAGCAGCCCGCCCCGCTCGGGCTGCGCGAGTGCCATGAGTCCAACAGCCTTCCAAGCCAAGTAAATCCCCGCTGCGGGCCGCTGAACTGCAAAGACCCGTACCTCTGTTGTCTCCTTCCGGCGTACGGCGCAAACAGCCCGGGTATCACCAAACGGGCAGAAGACGGTGCGTCAGCTGCCGTGGGTGAACGAGGAGTTGTGTACGTATGACGTGCTGGTACGAGGGCCCCTTGGCCGCGTTCGACACGGAGACCACGGGCGTGGACGTCGAGACCGACCGGATCGTGTCGGCCGCCGTCGTCGTCCAGGACGCCCCGGGTTCCCGTCCGCGGGTGACCCGATGGCTGGTGAACCCGGGAGTGCCGGTGCCCGCGGGGGCGACGGCGGTGCACGGGCTCACGGACGAACATCTGCAGCGCAACGGCCGCTGGCCGTCGCCGGTGATGGAGGAGATAGCCCTGGAACTGGGCGAACAGGCCGCGGCGGGCCGCCCGCTCGTGGTGATGAACGCGCCCTTCGATCTGACCCTGCTGGACCGGGAGTTGCGCCGCCATCGTGCCTCCTCCCTCGACCACTGGTTCGAGTCGACGCCGCTGCGCGTGCTCGATCCCCGGGTTCTGGACAAGCACCTGGACCGCTACCGCAAGGGCCGCCGCACCCTCACCGACCTGTGCGCGCACTACGACGTGGTGCTGGAGGGCGCGCACGACGCGGCGGCCGACGCGCTGGCCTCGATGGATGTCGTACGGGCGGTGGGGCGCCGTTTCGCGGCCCGTCTGGAGCGGCTCTCGCCCGCCGAGCTGCACACACTGCAGGCGGTGTGGCATGCGGCACAGGCGCGCGGGCTGCAGGCCTGGTTCGCGCGCAGCGGCTCGGACGAGGCGGTGGATCCGGCGTGGCCGCTGCGTCCCGAACTGCGCGAGGCAGCGTGAGCACACAGAAAAACCGGTCCGTCTGTGACGGACCGGCTTTCTCCGGGTGGGCGATACTGGGTTCGAACCAGTGACCTCTTCGGTGTGAACGAAGCGCTCTCCCACTGAGCTAATCGCCCGGGAACGGACTGAACAATACAGGTCCCGGCGGGTGTGGTTCAAACCGCTTCGAGGTAAGCCGTGAGTCCTCGCTGTCCCGCGCGCATCATCAGGGCGTGGTTGGCGCGGAAGACCGGCCGCCCCGGCACCGCGAGCCGCCGCAGCAGAGGCTTGCTGACGTCGACCTCCTGGTCGTACCGGGCGCGGGTACCGGGCCCGTCGGAGGTGAGCGTCCAGCGTGCCCAGCCTTCGAGGTCACCGGCCATCGCGATCTCCAGGACCCCGGCCATGGGGTCCCGCCGGACCTCCCGGGCGGTGAACACCAGGTCGTAGGGCAGGAGTGCGCGGATCCGGATGGTGCCGCTGCGCTCGTCGATCGGGTTGACCTCACGGACCTGGGGCCACCAGCGCGGGTAGTCCTCGGCCTGTTCGAGGGCGGTGTAGACGGCGGCCCGGGGCGCGCGCAGGGCCCAGAGGCTGCGGAAGCGGTAGTGACTCCAGTCCATGTACGGAGTGTGCCCTTACGGGGATCTGAGTACGGCCTGAGTACGCGCACTCATGTCAGCGAACGTGACCGGGACCACACTCCGGAGCATGACCCACATCCCGCCCCCGGCCGAGGAGTTGCGGCTCCTCGACACCGAGCTGCGGCAACTCGATGCGCGCCGGGCCCTGTTGCTGGCCCGCCGCGTCTGGCTGATCGCCGCCCTTCAGCCGCCCGCCGCGCCGCACGCGCCGTTCGCGCCGCAGGCAGCCCCTGCCCGCCGGCCCGAGACCACGGCACCCGGCGTCCAGAACGTGCTCCTGCTGCTCGGCGGCATCCTGCTGACCGTGGCCGCCGTCGCGTTCACGGTCGTCAGCTGGGGGCATCTGGGGATCGCCGGCCGGGCGCTGGTCCTCGGCGCGGTGACGCTGGCCGCTCTTGGCGCGCCGGTGCCGCTGCTCCGCCGCGGACTGCGTTCGACGGCCGAGTCGGTGGCGGGGCTCGGCCTCGCGCTGACGGTGCTGGACGCCTACGCGCTGCACGAGGTCGCGCTGCCGGACACCGACGGCCTCGGGTACGCGGCGCTCGCGTCGGCGGTACTGGCCACGCTGTGGGCGGCGTACAGTCTCGCCCTCGGCGCGCTGCACCGCCCGGCCGGACAGCCGACGGACACCACCGGCGCCGGACAGCAGCCGGCCACCGCCGTTGTACGTCTGCCCTTGCGGCTCCCCCTTCCCACCGCCGTGGCCACGGCCCAGCTCCCGCTGCTGCTCTGGGCGGCCGCGGCCGGCGCGGGCGCCCATGCCCTCACGGCCGCGCTGCTGGTGACGGCCGCGTTCGACACGCTGGTCGCGCTCCGGGTCCCCGTGAAGTCCGTACGTGTGGTCGCCGCCGTCGGCGCGTACGGCATGGGCGGCTGGGGCACCCTTGCCGCCGGTTGGCTGTCCTGGACGGCCTCCGGCCCGAGCGCCGCCGCCCGTGCGGCGGCGCTCCTCCTCCTTGCCGCGGCGACCGCCTTCGCGGCGGCGTGGCACGCCCCCAAGCCGGGCGTCGCGACCGGCACCGCGCTGGCCGGCGGTCTGATCACCGTCGTCGGACTCGGCGGCGTCCTGCGCTCGTCGCTGCCCGACGACTGGACGGTTCCCGGCTATCTGGCGTGCGGTGTCGCCCTGTTGGCGGTCGTGCGCACGCGCCTGGCCGAGCCGCTGCGGCGCGGACTCGCCTGGGCCTCCGGCTGCGTGCAGGCCGTCGCCGTGGTGTGGGCGCTTCCTCTGGTCGGCATCACCCTTCTGGGCCCCGTCGGCTGGGCGGAGAGGGCATGGTCCGGTTCGCCTGCGACCGCCCGCGACGCGGTGACTCTCGACGTCCCCTGGCCTCCGCACGCGGCCACGGCGCCGCTCGTCCTCGCGCTCGTCGCCGGAGTCCTGGTGGTGGCGGTCCGCGCCTCGGAATGGCGTCAGCAGGCCCTGACGTGCGCGCTGACGCTGAGCTGGGCGACGGTACTCGTCCTCCCGGCGGCTCTCGAACTCCCCTACACGGTGGCGCTGTTGACGCAGGGGCTCACGACGGCGGCCGCCCTGGCGTACGCCCGCCCCACACAGCCGCGGACACCCCCGCTGCTGCTGGCCCTCCTCTCCTCCCTCGGCCTCGCGTTCCTCTCGCTGGCCTCCGAGGGCGCCACCCTCACCGTCCTCGCCTCGCTGACCGTCCTGTTCGCTGCCGCCGCCTGGCGACCGGGCCTCGGCCCGGCCGCGGCGCCCGCCTCCCTCGCGTACGCCACTGCCCTGGCCTGTGCCGTGGGGGCGTCCCTCGGCTGGCAGCCGCAGCAGACCGCGCTGCTCGTCCTCGTGGTGCCGGCCGGCGCGGCCCTCCTCGCCGCGCGTCTGGGCGACTCGTCCATGACCGTCCCGGTGGAGGTGACCGGAGCCGCCGCGGCTCTGCCGGCGATCGCTCTCACGGTCGCCGATCCGCCGATGCTGGCCCTGGTCCTGTCGCTCTGCGGAGTGATCGCCGCGGGCACGGCGATACGGGAGGACCGGCGCTCCGTCGGATACGCGGCCGCCGCCCTGTTCGTCCTGGCCACCTGGGTCCGCCTGGCGGCCTGGAACGTGGGCTCCCCGGAGGCGTACACGCTTCCGGTGACCCTCCCGGCGTTGCTCGTGGGGGCGGTCAGGCGCCGCAAGGTCATGGCCGTCTCGTCGTGGGCGGCGTACGGTCCGGGGCTGTCCGTCACACTCGTGCCGAGCCTGTTCACGGCGTGGGGCGACACCCACTGGCTTCGCCCGCTGCTGCTCGGCGCGGCGGCGCTCCTGGTCGTCCTCGTGGGCGCCCGGCACCGTCTCCAGGCGCCGCTCGTGGTGGGCGGCACGGTGCTCGTCCTGGACGCGCTGCACGAACTCGCCCCGTACCTCGTGCAGGTGGTCGACGCGCTCCCCCGTTGGGTGCCTCCCGCACTCGCCGGTCTGCTGCTGCTCGCGCTGGGTGCCACCTACGAGCAGCGGATGCGCGACGCACGGCGAGTGCGGGAGGTGCTGGGGAGGATGAGCTGACACATCCTCAACCGGCGTACTGCTACGGCATCTTGTCGCCGAGCAGCGCCAGGTTCTCGATGGCGGCGAGGCCGTACAACGCTGTGTCGTTCGTGTAGACCCAGTTGGCCTCGCTGCCCGGTACCAGCGTGACCGGGCCGCTCACCTTCTCCGTCTTCCAGGGTGAGGACTCGGTATAGCCGTCGGAGCTGTAGAACTTGGTCCACGCGCGCGTGGCGAGCTTCGCGTCGCCGGTCTGTACGGCGGCGTACGCGTCGAGGCGCGAGTGGCCCTGGAACAGCAGCAGGGTGCCGAAGTTGGAGCCGTAACGGGCCGCCTGTTCGGTCTTGGTGGCGTTGAAGTAGCGGCAGTAGTCGAGGTACGCGTCCTTGAACTTGGGCATGTCGACGAGGTCGATGAGTTCGGCGCACAGTTCGTTGAGGCCGAAGACCGCGGAGAGGTGCGAGACGCCGACCACGGGCGTCGTGGCGATGGCGAACTTGCCGGTGTCGAGGTCGTACAGGCCGCTGCCCTGCACGAATCCGTTGGGCTGGCCGGCGATGGTCTCCATCGTCGACAGCACCCGCGCCTTGGCCTTCTCCCACTTCGGGCCCTTGCGCTCCCACTCGGTCAGCCACGCCGACACGAGCCCGCTCCAGTCCGTGCCGAAGCCGATCGACAGCGCGTGCCGGTCGGGCGTGTACGGCTCGGTGCGGATCTTGCGGATCGGGTCGAGGACCAGGAACGTCTCGTCGGAGTCGACGTTGGCGTGCATGAGGTCGCCGACGCGCTCGTCCGCGGTGAGGAAGTAGTAGTAGCGCCGGTACGTGGTGTTGGCGATGCGCTGCTGCTTGGCGCTGTCGGCGTAGTGCTGCACGCCGTGCCGGGTGCCGAGGCCCGCCCACTGGCCGAGGTGGTAGACGTCGACCTCGCCGGTGTGGCGGGTCATCGCCTCGGCGAAGCGGAAGATGTCCGCGCGGCCGGAGCGGATGTACGCGAACCACAGCCAAAGGTCCGGCGACAACTCGGAGTTGTCCCAGGCGTAACCGCCGACGTCGTAGCGCCACTGGTGCCTGACCGGGTCGTACGAGTGCATGATGTCGCCGTAGTCCCAGAAGCCGTACCAACGGCGCATCTCCACCTGGTCCTTGTAGTAGGTGAAGAGGAAGTCGAGGTGGTCCTCGATCTTGGCCTTGGCGGTCGTGGAGCGGTCGGGCTCGGAGTAGAGGCCGGGTCCGAAGACCTTGGCCTTGATGAGCTGCTTGGGCGGGGCGGCGAGCTGCGGCAGCACCCGTACGGCGTCGACCTGTTCGGCGAGCTTCTCGGGCGTGGGCGTCGACTCGTTGGCCCAGAAGAGGAGTTCGGAGGTACGGGCGATGCCGTAGGGGGTGCCGAAGCCCGGCTCGTAGTCCTCGTAGGTGATGTTGAGACCTTCGAGCTGTTCGGCGTACGTGTCCTGGCCCATACCGTCGTGGTAGAAGCGCAGGTCCATGGGCTGTGCCTCGGGCGACCAGAGCCAGAGGGTGACCTCGGCCTCGTCGGTGTGGGCGTCGCGGATGTCGAGCTGGGCCGGGAACTTCTCCCAGAAGTCCCGCAGCCCGAAGGAGAATCCGCCGCTCGGCCCGCCGACATAACCGAAGCCCGACGCGCGCTTGCCGCCGCCGGCGCCGATCCAGCCGTACCCCTTCTTCGTCCGCTTGCGCAGGGTGAAACCGTCGGCGGAGAGCTGGGCGAGGGTGTAGTCGCCCCACTCGGGGATGTACTGGAGCCGGGTCGTCACCCGCTGGTCCCAGGTCGACGGGTCGGGCAGCTTCTCGCCCGCGAACTGGGCCGCCTGCACGGCCGCGCCCGGGTCGCGCCGCAGCCCGGTGATGCCCTTGACCGCCTCCCGCAGCAGACCGGTCTCGTCGCCGCCGATGCGGATGTGCCGGTCGTACGACGCGTCGCGCATCGGCACGGTGAAGCGGACGCCGAGGCCGCGGATGAAGTCGCCGCTCGCCTTGCCCGGCTCCTGTGTCCCGTCGAAGGTGATGGTGTGCACCATGCGGAAGGAGTCGGCGCCCGCGTAGAAGTACAGCCGGATCGAGAAGGGCAGCCAACTCCGGCTGCCCTTGCGGTGCTTGCCGTCGATGCGGACGACGGCACGGACCGGGCCCTCCTGCTCGACCTCGACCTCGGAGATCGCGCTCTCGAAGCGTTCGAACTTCTCGGCGCCCTGGTCCTCGTCCTCGATCTCCGGCTGGCGGATCAGGACCAGCCGGCCGTTCTTGGCGATCTCGGTCGAGCCGCGCGTCACGGACTTGACCAGCGTCGAGCCGCTCTTGCCGATCTTCGCGGTGATGACCCCGGTCGATATGTCGATGGTGCCGCCGCTCTTGTCGACGGTGACCTTCTTGTCAGGAGCGGCGGGTTCCCCGGTGCTGAGCGTGAGCTTCCCGGAATCCGAACTCACCGCGTGCGCGGTCCACTTGAGGGAGCCGTCCGGCCAGTACGCGATCGGCCAGGACTGCACGGGCACGGCCTTGCCGTCGGCGTCCGTCAGCGCGAAGGTCTGGTCCTCCTGATACGTGCCCTTCGGCCAGGGCACACCGACGGTGGATCCGGGAGCGGCACCGAGACCGCCGTCCTCCAGCCAGTCCAGGGTCACCGGATCCGCGTCGGCGGCCTCGGCGCTGACGGCGGCCTGCGCGTTCGTGCTGCCCAGGGCCCAGCTGAACTGGGCGGCGGCTCCGGCGACGGCGGCCGCCTTGAGAAGGGACCTGCGGGGGATGGGCGCCATGAGATTCAGCCTTTCCTTTCCGTGCGGGGAAGTCAGGGGCATGACAGAGGGAGGTACGGCGCTTCGCGTGGAGCACCGACCTTTCGTACGACTGCGGGGGCTGGGTCAGCGGCGCCGGTACCGCTCCTCCACGGCGACGGCCGCCGCCGCTACGGCCCCCAGGACGGGGACCGCCAGCGGCGCGACGAAGAAGGCGGAGGAGACCACCACGGCCAGTCCGCCGATGAGCAGAAAGGATCCGGCCGGGTCGAGCACCGTGCGGCGCCCGGCGTCCGCGAGCAGCTCGCGCCAGGCCGCCCCCGGCTCCCAGGCCGCCGCCGCGCGCAGTCCGGCGACGGCACCGCCGATCAGGGCAAAGAGGCCGACGGCCCCGACGAGCGGGCCGCCTGGTATTCCGGCGCGCACGGCCTGGACATCCACCCAGACCGCGGCCGCCGCCACCCAGCCGGCGAGCCCGGCGATCCACCCGCCCCGGACGGCCGCCCGGAAGTCGGCGACGAACTCCCGCCAGCCGCCCGCCACATGGGTCGTACGCCGCCGCAGATGCCGGGAGCCGGCCGCGAACGCCGCGGGATAGGTGACCAGCGGCAGCGAAGCCACCGCGATCCACACGCCGGTGAGCAGACACTCCGCGAACACGGCGAAGCGCTCGGCGAAGACGGATTCGCGGGGTGCCTTGCGGGCCTTCGGCCTCGCTCCGGCCTTTGCCCGCGGCTGGGTGGTGGCCATCTCAGCCCTTCAGTCCGGAGGTCGCCATACCGTCGATCAGATACCGCTGGAAGGCGAGGAAGAAGAGGAGCACGGGAAGCAGCGCGACCAACGACATCGCGATCATGCCGCCGTAGTTGGCGACTCCCTCTTGATCGCGGAACATCATCATGCCCAGCGAGACCGTGTACTTGCTGGGCTCGTTGAGGTAGATCAGCGGGCCCATGAAGTCGTTCCAGGCATTGATGAAGGTGAAGATCGCGCTGGTGATGAGGGCCGGGCGGCACAGCGGCAGCACGATCGACCAGTAGATCCGCAGATGCCCGCAGCCATCCAGCCGGGCGGCCTCGTCCAGTTCCCGGGGCAGGTTCCGCATGAACTGCACCATGAGGAAGACGAAGAACGCCTCGGTCGCCAGATACTTGCCGATCAGCAGCGGTACGTAGGTGTTGACCAGGTCCATCTTCTGGAACATCACGTACTGCGGGATGAGCAGCACGTGGTACGGCAGCAGGAGCGTGCCGATCATCAGCGAGAACAGTACGTTCCGTCCGGCAAACCGGATCTTGGCGAACGCGTACGCCGTCAGCGAGCAGGAGATGAGGATGCCGACGACGGAGCCGAACGCGTAGAAGAGGGAGTTCTGGAAGAAGGTCGCGATCGAGATGTCCGCGATGCCGTCGGCCAACCCCTTGAAGTTGCCGAGGATGGGACTGGTCGGGAACAGGTCCAGGCTGCCGATGATCTCCCGGCTGGGCTTGAACGAGGCTCCGAGGACCCAGATGACGGGATAGAGGACGACCGCGAGGACCAGCAGGGCACCGATGTGCCAGACGAGCGAGCCGGTGCGCTTACGGCTGAGGGCCAGGGGTTTCGTGGTGGTCGCGCTCATCGGGCGTCCTCCTCGTAGTGCACCCACCGCTTCTGCGACCAGAAGAGGACGGCCGTCACCAGCGCGACGGCGAGCAGCAGCATCCAGGCCATGGCGGACGCGAAGCCCATCTGGGACTCCTTGAAGCCCTTCTGGTACAGGTAACAGGTGTAGACGAGCGTGGCGTCGGCCGGTCCGCAGGTGGCGTTGGAGACCACGTAGGCCGAGCCGAAGATCTGGAAGGAGTGGATGGTCTCCAGGAGCACGTTGAAGAACAGCACCGGCGAAATCATCGGCAGCGTGATGTTCCAGAACCGCCGGAACGGTCCGGCGCCGTCCACCTCGGCCGCCTCGTACAGCTCCTTCGGCACCTGCTTGAGCCCGGCGAGGAAGATCACCATGGGCGCGCCGAACTGCCAGACGGTGAGTGCCACCAGGCTGTAGAGCACCCAGTTCGGGTCGCCGACCCAGCCTCCGGTGTGGAAGCCGAAGAACGACTGCGTACGGTCCACGATGGCGTCGTCGGAGAAGAGCGCGCGCCAGACGAAGCCGACCGAGACGCTCGCGCCGATCAGTGACGGGGCGTAGAACGCGGCCCGGTAGAAGGCCTGGCCGCGGCGGCTCTGCGCGAGCAGCAGGGCGACCCCGAGCGCCAGCAGCAGCTTCAGCGGCGTACCGATGATGACGTACTTGGCCGTCACCTCGACCGACCTCTGCCACCGGGGATCGTCGAACATCTTGGTGAAGTTGTCGAAGCCGATCCACTTCGGTGAATTGAAGAGGTTGTAGTCGGTGAACGCGAAGTAGAGCGAGGCGGCCATCGGGCCCGCGGTCAGCAGCAGGAAGCCCGCGATCCACGGGGACATGAAGAGATAGCCGGCGAGATTCTCCCGGCGCCCCCGCCGCTTTCCGGCGGCGGGGGCCACGGAGCGCATCTCCGGTGCGTCGGGCGGAGAGGAGTCCTTGACGAGCGTCACTGCGGTTCCCATCAGGAGGCGAGGGCGGTCTTCGCCTCGGAGAAGAACTGCTTCACCGCGTCGGAGACCTTGGTCGTGCCCTGCGACATGTCACCGCCGATACGCAGGAAAGCGGACTCGACGGTGTCGGCGCCGGCCGGGTGCGGAGTGATGGTGCCGAGGACTCCCGCCGCGGCGACATCCGTCTCGTACTTCGCGATCGCCTTGCTGGGGGCATCGGCCGGCTTGAACGCCTCGAACTGCTCGGTGGTCGCGAGGATGCCGCGGTCGTAGCCCATGATCTTGCCGACCTCGGGGTCGTGGACCATGAAGTTGATGAACTGGGCGACTTCCTTGGGGTGCTTGGTGCGGGCGGAGGCGCTGAGCATCAGGGAGGCGAGGTACTGGCCGGTCTGCTTGCCGTCGGTCGTGGGGATCGGCGCGAGGCCGTAGCTGCTGTCACCCTCCGCGGTGTAACGGACCGTGAAGTTGTCCCAGGTGAACTCGGAGGCGGCGTGCCCCGCCGACAGCGAGGACTTCGGCTTGTCCTGCTCGACCCGCTTGGGATCGGTGATGATGCCGGCCTTGACGCGGTTGTAGCCGTCCGTCCACCACTCCGTCAGGTCGGCCTCGTCGAAGCCAAGTCCGTCGCTGGTGAAGAACGCCTTGCCGTTCTGCCGGAGGTAGAGGTCGTACAAGTACATGATGCTGAAGTAGCCGGTGTCGCCGGCCACCTTCTGGGTGTCGTGGATCTTCTTGAGGGCGGCGAAATACTCGTCCCAGGTCCAGCCCTGCTTGGGCTTGATGCCCGCCTTCTCAAAGACCTTCTCGTCGATGACAAGTGACATGGTGTTGGATCCGACCGGAATGCCGAGCTGCTTTCCATCGACCTGGCCGACCTTCTCGACTCCGGCACGGAAGTTTTCGAGGCTCAGATTTCCGGCGTCTATCTGGGACTTGAGGTCGAGCAGAACGCCTCGCTTGTCGTACTTCCGAAGAAATCCGACGGCGTTCTGGAATACGTCCGGCGGATTTCCACCGGCGGCCTGGGTCTGGAACTTCTCCCAAAAGGCCACATAATCCTGGAAGTCCGTCTTCACCTTGATCTTGGGGTACTTCTTCTCGAAGAGCGCGATGGACTGGTTGATCCTCTTCGCCCGCTCGTCGGCACCCCACCAGGCATAACGGATCGTCACCGTCCCGTCCCCGGAGGTGCCACTGTCCCCACCGCAGCCCGTCGTAGCGGCCAGCCCCAGCGTGGCCAGCGAAGCTCCGGCCGCCTTGAGGACGGTCCGCCTCTCAACACTCCCGTTGTTTCCCACAGTCGGGCCTCCCCGCAACGTCGTCGCCGCCTGCATGAATCGTTTCAAGTAAGCGCTTGCTGGCACAAGGTACGGAGGGCTTTCGGGCGCGTCAATGATTCGGACAGGAATTGATGGGATGCGGTTTGGCCGCGCGCGGGCGTGGGTGGGGGTGCGGTTCGCTTGGGCGTGCGTGATTGTGCAGGTCGGGCGGGTGTGGTCGGCCTGTCGAACGTGATGCGGTGGGTTGGACGGGTTGGGGACGGGGCCGAAAAACAACTGCGGTTCGGGGGGGTGGCGGCGGTGGGGCGGGGGTTGGGGGGAGGTGGGGGAACTGAGCGTGAGGGGTGGGGGGTTGGGGGGTGGGTTGAGGTGGGGGCGGGTGTGGTGGGCTGCGGCGAGGTGGAGGAGTTTGGCTCGGGCGGGAGTCGGGGGGGCAGGGAAGGGCTGGGGTCGGGCGGGAGGCGGGGTGGCCGGAAGAGGCGACTTGGAGGGGGCGGGGCACTTGGCAGGGGTTGGCCTGAGCGGGGATAGGGAATGGGAAGGGGCTGAATCTGGGCGGGGGCGCGGAACCGGGAACGGCTGGACCTGGACGGGGTCAGGACCGGGAACGGCTGGACCTGGACGGGGTCAGGACCGGGAACGGCTGGACCTGGACGGGGTCAGGACCGGGAACGGCTGGACCTGGGCGGGGACCAGGACCGGGAACGGCTGAGCTCGGGCAGGAAACGGAGCACGGACAGGGGCTACTCGGGCAGGGCCCTGACCAGCGAGTACGGCTCCGCTCGGTCGGGAAGTCGTGCGTCGCGAACGCCGCCTCGGCCAGAAGCCAGAGCGCCGCCAACAGCTCGGCTCGGACACGACCCGGAGCCATGCCAAGAGCCCAGCCCGGACAGGAACCGCACCACCACCAACACCCCAGCCCGGACACGAACCGAGGCACCGCCAACGGCTCGGCTCGGCCCAGGCAGGAATCGCACGACCACCAACCACCAACAGCCCGACCCGCGCACAAACCCCAGGATCACCAACAACCGCGCGCTCGACTCGGGCTCAAGAGGCGGGCTGAGAAGGGCTATTCGTGGGAGGGGAGATTGCGTGCCGGGAGGCTGTTGGCCGGTGTCGGGACTTTTCGGATCGGTGCAGGTCAGCGGGGCATAGGCTTCGATGCCGTGGGGCAGCCCAGGGGTTCGAAGGAGGTGCGACGGTACCGACGACGGCGCGCCCGGGCGACGGTCCACCGACGTTGGCGCCCACGTCGGCAACAGGCCTTCGGCCCTGGCGTCTCAGCAAGCGTCGGTGGGCACCCGGGGGCCGCTGGACCCGTGGCCGGCAGAGTCCCTGGACGTGCCCGGCGTACGTCCGCTCCAGCGCTCCCGCAAGGCCGACGCCACCCCCGCCCCGGAGCCTCCTCCGGGGCAACGCCGACACTCCGGCCCGGCCGCAACGCACGCGGAGTGCGTGGAGCCGTCGCGTGGGAATGACGAAGGCGGCCCGGTCCACGTGTTCCGTGGACCAGGCCGCCTGTCGTGCTGGTGGGCGATACTGGGATCGAACCAGTGACCTCTTCGGTGTGAACGAAGCGCTCTCCCGCTGAGCTAATCGCCCGGGCGCAGGGAGAACATTACCCCATGTCAGGGGGTGGCTCCGACCAGCCGAGGGGCCTCAGGACGGCACCCGGAGGGGGTCGTCACTCCTTGATGTTCCAGGGCATCTCGAGGCCGAACTTCCAGACGTAGACGCCGACAAGGGCGGCGATGATCACGAGGCCGACCGTCGTGAGGATGATGTTGCGGCGCCGCACCTTGGGGTCGAGCGCCCGCTGCGTCGCCTCCGTGACCTTGCGCTTCGTCCAGCGGAGCACGAGCTGCGCCCAGACGAACTCGGTCGCCCAGATCGCCATGCCGCCGAAGATCACCAGCCAGCCGGGCCCCGGCAGCGGAAGCATGATCACGCCCGCGACGACCACCGCGAGCCCCACGATGAAAACGCCCACCTGCCAGCTCAGGTGCAGCGCGCGACGCGCCTTGATGAATTCCGGCGCCCGCGAACCGAGCGCCCGCTCACCCTTCACCCCGTCGTCAGCCATGGCGACCTCGCCCGGCTCGTCACTCCCCGTATTCATACGGCCAAACCCTACCCGAGAGAAACCAGTCACCGGAATGGCCCTATCCGGCGAACGGACTCTCGGCCGGATGAGTTACGTAAAGGCACGCAAAACACTCAGAGGGGTTTACAACGGCACCGTAGGTGGCATGTCGATTTCGCCGACGTGCGAATCCCCGAGCGCACACTGAGCGAAAGGCCCTGGCGCTTATGAACACCACGGTCAGCTGCGAGCTGCACCTGCGCCTCGTTGTGTCGAGCGAGTCCTCACTGCCTGTTCCCGCAGGACTGCGGTATGACACGGCCGATCCCTACGCCGTGCACGCCACCTTCCACACCGGAGCCGAGGAAACCGTCGAGTGGGTGTTCGCCCGCGACCTCCTCGCCGAGGGCCTGCACCGGCCCACCGGTACCGGCGACGTCCGAGTCTGGCCGTCCCGAAGCCATGGCCAGGGCGTCGTATGCATCGCCCTGAGCTCTCCGGAGGGTGAGGCACTACTCGAAGCCCCGGCGCGGGCCCTTGAGTCGTTCCTGAAGCGAACGGACGCCGCCGTGCCCCCAGGCACGGAACACCGGCACTTCGATCTCGACACGGAGCTCTCACACATCCTGGCCGAGAGCTAGCGAGTCACCACAGAGCCGCCCGGCGCCGTCCACTCGGGGAGACGGCTCGGGCCTAGACAACCGCATAGGGCACAACCACGTAGGGCACAACCGTATTAGGCACAACCGCATTGGGCACGAAAACCGGCGCCGTCGCCGCGGACTTCCGCGGGGGCGGCGCCGGTGCACGTGCCCCACGCCGGCTCCCCCACACCCGCCCCTCCGACTCCCCGTCGGCCTCCGCTCCGCTCCCCCTCGCCCACTCCGCACGCCGGGAAGCCACTACGATCGGCCAGCATCGGGCGGGCGCCCGCCCGACCCCCCAGGCCAGGGAGCGAAACGTGCTGATCACCCACGACACCCGGTGCGCCCTCGACGCCGTGGTGGATCTGGTGAACACCGCGCCGGAGGACCAGCCGACGGACGGGCTCGCGGATGTCGCGTCCCTCGCCGACTTCGTACGAAAGCACGAGATCAGCGATGTCGGCGTGCTGTCGGAGCCCGATCTCGCGGCCGTGCGCAAGGTGCGCGGCCGGTTCGCCGAGATCTTCAGCGCCGACGAGCCGCGGATCGCCGCCGCGCTCATCAACGACCTGGTCGCCGCGGCGGGCACCACCCCGCGGCTCACCGACCACGACGGCTACGACTGGCATGTGCACTACTTCGCCCCGGGCGCGTCCGTCGCCGACCATCTCGCGGCCGACTGCGGGATGGCGCTGGCCTTCTTCGTGGTCGCCGGGGAGCAGGAGCGGCTGCGCCGCTGCGAGGCCCCGGACTGCCGGCGCGCCTTCGTCGACCTCTCCCGCAATCGCTCCCGCCGCTACTGCGACAGCCGCACCTGCGGGAACCGCCTCCACGTGGCCGCGTACCGGGCACGGCGGAAGGAAGCGGCGGGCTGAGCGGCGTACCGGCGGCTCCGGACGCGGCACACGACGCTGCACAAGGACACGGGACTGGCGGACGCATCGGCTCGACGCTCCGCGCTCCGCGCTCGAACGCGGGGAGGTGGCGGACTGTGACGGAGCCCTCGGCGGGTGGCGCCAGGGGCTCCGTGTACGGCTCAGAGCAGCAGCAGGTCGTGCAGCGAAGCCATGAGCAGCAGACAGCCGATCACCGCAAGGAAGATCATCAGCGGTGGCTGGGAGAGCGCGAAGAGACAACCACGCCGCTCCTCGGACGGGGCGGCGGTGTCGCTCTGTGTTGTGTCCAGCATCTCGCGGCGATGATGGCGCAGCCGACCCCACTCGCGCGATCAACACGCCCGGAAAATGCGGGAGTTCGCCGGATCATGTGAGGAGCGCGCCAGAACATGAACACTTACGCGCACTCCATGAAGCCCCCGTGCAGCGTTGTGTCGTTTCAGCTGGTCATATGCCGTGCTTCTTCAGGATGGCCTCGATGTCGCTGAAGTCCTCCCCTGAGCCCGTGGCCCGGGGCTTTGCCGCGGGGCGGGCGGCCGGGCGGGAACCCTGGCTCAGCGAGGGCGCCGAGGCCGCGGGGGCGACAGCCTCGCGCTGGGCGGCCTCCGCCGCCTTGCGTTCCTTCCGCGTCCCGACGCCGCGGCGCCGCTCCACGGCCCGCGTGCTCAGGAACAGCAGCCAGGCGCCGCCGAGCACGACGAAGCCGGCCCACGCGGTCGGGCTGAACGCGGTGTCGGCCAGCCAGCCGACGACCCCGGTCATCACCAGACCGATCGGCACCAGCGAGTACGCGGCGATACGTGCGGCTGCCAGGAAGCGCTTGCGGTAGGCCGTGACCGCGGCGATGCCCAGGCCGGCCACGGAGACGGCGGAACAGACGGTCTCGGCAATCATCCGGTCCTCCAGGGCAGGGCTCGGTCGAGCAGGGGCGGTTCGTCCCTTCCATCCTGCACCTCCCCACGCCCGGTATGCCATGCTCCGGGCGGACCTCAGGGACATCTCCGGGTCGGCGTCCTCCCCAGGTCCCGGTTGGGCCGCCCCCACTGGGGCTGGGAGACTGGCTCCATGAACGACTCCTCCTCCGCCCGTCCTGCGGCCGCCGTCCTGGATGTCTGGTGCGAACTCCAGTGCCCCGACTGCCGCGGCGCTCTCGCCGACCTGAGCGCGCTGCGCGCCCGCTACGGCGACCGCCTGGAGCTGCGGCTGCGGCACTTCCCCCTGGAGAAGCACAAGCACGCCTTCGCCGCGGCGCAGGCCGCCGAGGAGGCCGCGGAGCAGGGCCAGGCGTGGCCGTACGTCGAGGCGGTGCTCGGCCGCGTCGAGGAGCTGGACCGTAAGGGGGAACCCTTCCTGGTCGAGGTCGCCCGTGAACTCGGCCTGGACGCCGAGGAGTTCGACACGGCCCTGATCGACGGCCGGCACATCCTGATCGTCGACGCCGACCAGGCCGAGGGCAAGGCCATCGGAGTGACCGGCACCCCGACGTATGTCATCGGCGGCGAACGCCTCGACGGCGGCAAGAGCCAGGAGGGCCTGCGCGAGCGCATCGAGGAGATCGCGGACCGGCTGCTGGCCACCGAGCAGGAGTCATGACGCCGTCACTCGGCGGAAGCCGTCGCTCCTAGAGCAGGTTCTTGTAGAGGTGGTACATCGTCGTCTCGTAGCCGAGTGACTCGTAGAGCCGCTCGGCGGGAGTGTTGCCGGCGAAGACGTTGAGGCCGATGCGGTTCATCCCGGCGGCCACGGCGTGGGCTTCAGCGAGCAGCATCAGCGTGCGGCCGTGCCCCCGGCCGCGGTGTGCGGCGTGGACCTCGACGTTGTAGACGAAGGCGCTTCCGCGGCGCTCCCCCAGCCACAGGTCTCCGACCGGGGTCCCTTCGTGTTCCAGGACACTGAACAGCATGTTCTCCGTGGCGAGACCCTGCGGCAGCAACTGGTCGTGGTCCTGGTTCGACTTGGCGTACGCCTCGGCCTCCGACACCCCGCGCTGGATCCAGTCCTGCGCGAAGTCCTCCCTGGCGTGCCGGTCCCAGGCGTCGTACTCGTCCTGCGTCATGGGACGGCCGACGCTCCCGGCGGGCAGTTCGGGCGGGGTGTCGCCGAGGGCCTTGTCCATGTGGCGATTGCGGGTCACGTACCCGAGCGCCGTGGTGAGCCGGAGCCCGGCCTCGGCGGCGCCGGGGACCGACGTCTCGATCCGCTTGCATCCCCAGCCGCGCGCCACCTCCTCGGCGGCGAGCGCGGCCACCGTGCCCCGGCCGCGTCCCCGGTCGGGCTCCTCGATGCGGAGTTCGCGGATCTGGGCGACGGAGGGCCCGAAGTGGACGTCCGTCGCGAGGTGTATCGCACCCACGGGACGGCTGTTCACGCACACCTGATAGCGGCGTGACAGGGTCCCGTCGGCGGCGTGCTGAAGCGGCTCGGTCGGCCGCAGGGTCGTGGTCATCAGTGGTGTTCTACCCGTCGTGCGGCCCGTGGTCATCCGGATATCCGCACCGCGAGCCACGTTCTACGGATCGAGGTCGTCCCCGGCCCGCTCGTCGAAGATCCGCATCGCCTTGGCGGTCACCGGGCCGGGCGCGCCCGGGAGTTCACGGGCGTCGACCCGGTGCACGGCCTGCACATCGCGCAGCGTGGACGTCAGGAAGACCTCCTCGGCGCTCTCCAGGACGTCCAGCGGCAGGTCGGTCTCCTTGGCGCCGGTCCACTCGACGGTGAGGGCGCGCGTGATGCCGGCGAGGCAGCCGGAGGCGACCGGCGGGGTGTGGATCTCGCCGTCGAGGACGACGAAGACGTTGGACCCCGTGCCCTCGCAGAGCTGACCAACCGTGTTGGCGAACAGCGCCTCGGTCGCGCCGTGTTCGCGCGCGCGGGCCAGGGCGACGACGTTCTCGGCGTACGAGGTGGTCTTGAGGCCTGTCAGGGCGCCACGCTCGTTGCGCGTCCAGGGGACGGTGACCGCGGCGGTGGAGTCGGGGCGCCGTGCGGACTCGCCGAGGGCGACGACCAGGGTCGGGCCGTGCTCGCCGCGGTCGGAGCCGAGCGGGCCGTGGCCGCCGGTGTAGGTGATGCGGAGCCGGCCGAGCGGCATCGGGTTGGCGTCCATGACCGCGGCGCATGCGCGGCGCACCTCGTCGAGGTCGGGCTCGGGCAGGCCGAGGCCGCGGGCCGAGCGGGCCAGCCGGTCGAGGTGGCGGGTCAGCGCGAACGGCCGCCCGTCGACCGCCTTCACGGTCTCGAAGATGCCGTCACCGACGGTCAGTCCGTGATCGAAGACGGAAACGCGGGCGGTCTCGATGTCCTGCAGCCCGCCGTCGAGCCAGATCTTCACCGAAGGGTCCCTTCACTCGCCTCGTACTCTCCCGACGCTACCGCGAGCAGCCGGGACGCCTTCAGCTCGGTCTCCCGCCACTCCCCCTCGGGGTCCGAACCCCAGGTGATGCCCGCGCCCGTACCGAAGCGCAGCACCCCCTCCTCCCGGTCGATCCAGAAGGTGCGGATGCCGACGGCGAGCTCTCCGGTGCCGCGGTCGGCGTCGACCCAGCCGATGCCTCCGCAGTACGGGCCGCGGGGCGCGGTCTCCAGGGCGTCGATGATCCGCAGGGCGCTGGACTTGGGGGCTCCGGTGACGGAGCCGGGCGGGAAGGCGGCGGCGAGGAGCTCGGGCCAGCCCGCGTCCTCGCGCAGTTCTCCATGGACGGTGGAGACGAGGTGGACGAGCCCCGGGTGCTTCTCGACGACGCACAGCTCGGGGACGGTCACGCTGCCGATGGCGCAGACGCGCCCGATGTCGTTGCGGACCAGGTCCACGATCATCACGTTCTCGGCGTAGTCCTTTTCCAGGAGATCCGCCTCGGTGCGTCCGGTGCCCTTGATCGGGCCCGACTCGACGACGCGCCCGGAGCGGCGCAGGAAGAGTTCGGGGGACGCGGTGGCGATCTCGACCCCGTGACCGGGCAGGCGAATCGTTCCGGCATACGGCGCCGGGTTGCCGCGCGCGAGCAGCGCGGTCAGCTCGTCGACATCGGCGTCGGGAGCGATGAACGCCCACAGGACGCGGCAGAGGTTGGCCTGGTAGACCTCGCCGGCCGCTATGTGCTCGCGGATACGGCGTACGCCCGCGGTGTACGCGGCGCGGTCGAGGGACGACTTCCAGTCACGGGCCGTGGGTCCCCGCCACCGCCCGGGCACCGGCGCGGGCACCGGCTCCTCTCGTACGTCCCTGAAGCGGGCGCAGGTCAGGCGCCCCTCGAAGTCGGCCGAGACGGCCCAGAAACCATTCGAGTCCAGGGCCGCGGGGTCGCTGGTGACGTCGAGGAGGCCGGTCGCGACGAGGCCACCGAAGCGGGCGAGAGGAGGGAGGTCGAGCACGCAGTCGAGTCTAGGGCGGGTGACCTGCGGGTGCCCCGGCCGTGTCCTTGGAGTGGACGTACCGCAGCACGCTGCACAAACGCGTTTTTGTGCTGGCCCCGGAATCCGCTAGAGTTCAACACGTCGCCGGGACGCGCAAGCCGAACGGAAACGACAAGCGGACGTAGCTCAGTTGGTAGAGCGCAACCTTGCCAAGGTTGAGGTCGCCAGTTCGAACCTGGTCGTCCGCTCGCAGGAAGTGGGGGATCTTCCCGAACCCCTACGCTCCTGGTGGAGTGGCCGAGAGGCGAGGCAACGGCCTGCAAAGCCGTCTACACGGGTTCAAATCCCGTCTCCACCTCCAAGGACGATTAGCTCAGCGGGAGAGCGCTTCCCTGACACGGAAGAGGTCACTGGTTCAATCCCAGTATCGTCCACTGGATCTTCTCGAAGGATCCGTACCCGCGCGATTAGCTCAGCGGGAGAGCGCTTCCCTGACACGGAAGAGGTCACTGGTTCAATCCCAGTATCGCGCACGCAGCACCAGCAGTAAGCGTGACTCCGGTCGCGTGACCTGCGCGATTAGCTCAGCGGGAGAGCGCTTCCCTGACACGGAAGAGGTCACTGGTTCAATCCCAGTATCGCGCACCAGCCGATGCCCTCGGCCGTCTCGTACGGTCGGGGGCATCGTCATGTCCGGCCGTATCCGTACGCACGACATCGGTACGTACGAGGAAGGGGCCCCTCCGCTTGGACGGAGGGGCCCCTTCCTCGGTTCAGGACGAGAAGAGCATGTGGCCGAAGCTCTTGTGGCGGTGGTGACCGCCGTGGCCGCCGTAGTGCCCGCCGCCATGGCCGCCGTGCTGCGGGGCACCCCAGGCGGGAGCGGGAGCCGACGGGTACGCCTGCGGGGCGGCCGGCGGCGGCGCGGGCTGGGACCACTGGCCCTCCAGCCGGGTCAGCGACTCCAGCTCGCCGTAGTCGAGAAATATCCCGCGGCAGCCGCTGCACTGCTCGATCTGTACACCATTGCGGTTGTACGTGTGCATCTGCGCATGGCACTTCGGACACTGCATGCTCGGCTCAACTCCTCGCCGGTCGGTACTGCTTCCGCCAGGACAGACTCCGCCCGGCTTCGGTCGGTTGCACCTTACGTCGCGAAACCGTGCGCCAACTCGGGCGGGGCGGTGCCCATTCGGTCACAGGCGTCGATCACGGCCTGCTGCACCTCGTCCAACGGCTGCCCGGCGGCAACGGATTTGGCGATCGCCAGGGCCGCGGTCTGCACGGTGAGGGCCCGGGCCGCGACGTCCAGGGCGGGCCAGGGGTCGCCGTCCGCGGGGACGGCCGGGCCGCCCGCGCGCTGGTAGGCGGTCAGGAAGCGCAGCCACTCCTCGGGCGGGAGCAGACCGCAGGCGTACCAGGCGGCCGGGCGGGCCAGGTCCCAGGCCGGGGTGCCGACGCCCAGGTCGTCGACGTCGATGAGGAGCCAGGGGCCGGAGGGTGCGGGGTGGCGGACGAGCTGGCCGAGGTGCAGGTCGCCGTGGCACAGGGTGCGCTCGGCCGGCGGCATGGGGGCCTCGGCGCGGGCCCAGGCCGGGAGGGCGGCCCAGGCGCGCAGGACCGGGGCGGTGGCGGGGTGCGGGCCGGCCGCGTGCATACGGGCAATCGCTCGGGCGGCCTTGGCGGGGCCTCGCATGGGCGGCAGGCCGTCCGGGGCGGGGGTTCGGTGGAGGCGGGCCAGCAGGGTGGCCGCGGCCTCCCAAGGGGCCGCGTCGGGGTTCTCCGGGTCCACGGGGCTGCCGTACGGCCACAACGTCACCAGGCGGCCGTGCAGGTCTGCGGGTGTGGGCCTGAGGGGGGCGAGGAGGGTGTCCGGGAGGTTGGCGGCGACGGTGAGGCGCAGGGAGAGTTCCGTGGGGTCCGTGCCGGGGGCGTGGGCCTTGGCCACGGTGTCGCCGTGCCGGACGACGGTGGCGTCCTGACGATCGGCGAGGACCGTGTCGAGGTGCGCGCAGGGCGTGGGCTCCGTATGGGCCGTGCGCCGCGCCTTGGCGGTCAGCGCCGGCAGCACGTCTGCGGTCACGGGTCCCCCTGGGGTGCGCGGTCGGTTCCGGGCGAGCGTACGTTCTTCGCCCCCGCCGCCCCTACCCGTCCCATCCCGGGGGGCTGCGCCCCCGGACCCCCTGGGTCGCTCGTCGGGTGCGGGACGGTGGGGGCTGGTCGCGCAGTTCCCCGCGCCCCTGAAGGCTCGGGGCTGCGCCCCGTCGCCACCGGCTCACAGACGACGAACCCGCCCGCTCGGCCCAGTCGGTTGGGTCAGTGCAAAAAAATGCCCGCGCAGCTCCCCAGCTGCGCGGGCATTTTGTGCCGTCCGCCGCACCCCCGTCCCCACGGGGTTTCATGGCCGGATGTCCCCGCCCGGACCGCTCTTCCGGGCCTGGGGCGCCGCTCAGCGCCCCAGCATCACGCCCACGGACGACGCTTGTGTGACCACTGCCTCCCAGCCGCCGAAGACGACTACGAGCAGGGCCGCCAGGGGAAGGACCATCGCTGTCGCCACCAATGGGTGGCGCTGACCCTGGCGGCGGGTGCCGAACGCTGCGCTGTACGCCCTGCGTCCCTGCGTGCGGAGTGCTGCCCGCGGTGCCGTGTGGGCCATGGTCCCTCTCCTGACCGAGCTTCTGTTGTGGTTGGCAGCGGCGGGTGTCTGACCTCGGGGGACGAGTGCTGCACCCGCCGCTTGACATCAAATCTAGGCGCGCGGCGCACGTGGGTCGTCATGCCCTCGTACCGATTGCCGGGCCTCCCGGAGGATGAGCGATGACCTGCGGTGTACTCCCCTGGGTGGAGATGAGGACCTAGGTCTCAGGGTCTTCCCGGAGGGGGCGCCCGGTGTGCCCCGACTGTTCCGAGCTGTCCTCCCTGGGGACCGGCTGCTCGACCAGCGCCAGCACCCGGGTCGCCATGAAGCGGGCGGTGCGCACCACTGATCCGCTTCGGGTGACTTCGCTCACTTCCACCACACCTCGCCGTACCGCCGTCTCCACCCGGCGGCCTGCCCTGCTCGCCACCACCTCGTACGTACGCGTTGTGTCCCCGGCGTCCACGACTATCTCCACACGGTCACCCTTCACGGGCCCAATCCCCCTTCTGCGACGGATGGTTGGGATCACAGGCAGCCCAAAGCCAGCCTGTTCACACGCTCCCTGACCACCTTTCAAGTTTCCCACCCGGCACTGACAATCGATCGGGGCGAGAGGGCGCGGCCTCTGCGCGCACTCGGCCGCGGAAACGTAAGCTGTGGCTCGTCAAACGGACCGGGCAGCGGGGATGGACATGGCGATGATGCGCCTGAGGCGCGAGGACCCGCGTGTCGTCGGCTCGTTCAGGCTTCACAGACGGCTCGGCGCGGGCGGGATGGGCGTTGTCTACCTGGGCTCCGACCGGCGTGGCCAGCGGGTCGCGCTGAAGGTGATCCGGCCGGATCTGGCGGAGGATCAGGAGTTCCGGTCGCGGTTCGCCCGTGAGGTCTCGGCGGCCCGGCGCATCAGGGGCGGCTGCACGGCGCGGCTCGTCGCCGCCGACCTGGAGGCGGACCGGCCGTGGTTCGCCACGCAGTACGTGCCCGGTCCCTCCCTGCACGACAAGGTCGCCGAGGAGGGACCACTGTCGGCCGCCGACGTGGCCGCCGTCGGTGCCGCCCTCTCCGAGGGGCTCGTCGCCGTGCACGAGGCCGGTGTCGTACACCGGGATCTCAAGCCGTCCAACATCCTGCTGTCCCCGAAGGGGCCGCGGATCATCGACTTCGGCATCGCCTGGGCGACGGGAGCGAGCACGCTCACACACGTCGGCACGGCGGTCGGGTCCCCCGGCTTCCTCGCGCCCGAGCAGGTGCGCGGCGCCACCGTCACGCCGGCCACGGACGTGTTCGCGCTCGGCGCCACGCTCGCGTACGCGGCGACCCAGGACTCGCCCTTCGGGCACGGCAGTTCCGAAGTGATGCTCTACAGGGTGGTGCACGAGGAGCCCCAACTGCACGGCGTTCCGGACGCCCTGGCTCCGCTCGTACGCGCGTGTCTGGCCAAGGACCCCGAGGAGCGGCCCAGCACGCTCCAACTGTCCCTGCGGCTCAAGGAGATCGCGGCCCGCGAGGCACAAGGCATGCCGGATGTACGGCCGCCTGCACCGCGTACCGATCCCGACCGGCCGACGGGACGCCTGGCCGAGCAGTACGCCGAGCAGCGCACCCAGCGGCGTCCGCAGGGCACACCCCCGCCGCGCACGGGCGGGACGAACGGCGGCTCGCGCACGGGTTCGCGCCCCGCGCCCGCCCGGAACACCGGCCGCTCCGGCAGCAGGCCCGCGCCCCGCAGCGGTACCGGGCGTCCCGCACCCCGGACCACCGGCACGGGCCGGCGGCCCGCCAACCCGCGGCTGCTGCGCCAGCGGCTCTTCGTGTTCGTCGTGGTGACGCTGCTCGTGGCACTGGGCATCGCGGCGGCGCAGGGGTGCCAGGGGCCGGCGCGCGGGCTGGACGACGGGGACGTACGGAAGGACGTACGCCAGGAGCAGTCGTCGTTCGCACCACTGCCCACCGGGGATCTGATGGCCGAGCAGTACCGGAGCGAGCTTCACCGCACCCCCTAGGGGTGCGGATGGCCGTCCGTCGGAGCGGTCAGTTCTCCGGGCGGCCCGTCGCCACCGCGTAGAAGGCGACCGCTGCCGCCGCGCCCACGTTGAGGGAGTCGACGCCGTGGGCCATGGGGATGCGGACCCATTCGTCCGCCGCCATCAGGGCCTGCGTGGAGAGGCCGTCGCCCTCCGCGCCGAGCATCAGCGCGACCCGGTCCATCCGGTGCGGGGCCGCGTCGTCCAGGGACCTCGCCTTCTCGTCCGGGGTGAGGGCGAGCAGGTTGAAACCGGCTTCACGGACCGACTCCAGGCCCTTGGGCCAGGTTTCGAGACGGGCGTAGGGGACCGAGAAGACCGCGCCCATCGAGACCTTCACCGAGCGGCGGTAGAGCGGGTCCGCGCAGTCCGGGGAGAGCAGTACCGCGTCCATGCCGAGGGCTGCGGCGGAGCGGAAGATCGCGCCGATGTTGGTGTGGTCGTTGACCGCCTCCATGACGACCACCCGGCGCGCGGACCGCAGCAGTTCCTCCGCCGTGGGCAGCGGCTTGCGCTGCATGGACGCGAGCGCGCCGCGGTGCACGTGGTAGCCGGTGACCTGCTCGGCGAGCTCCGGGCTGACCGCGTACACCGGGGCCGGGAGCTCGTCGATGACATCGCGCATGACGTCGACCCACTTGGCGGACAGGAGCATCGAGCGCATCTCGTACCCGGCGTCCTTGGCGCGTCTGATGACCTTCTCGCCCTCGGCGATGAACAGGCCCTCGACGGGTTCGCGCTTGCGGCGCAGCTCCACGTCGGTCAGGCCCGTGTAGTCGCGCAGACGCGGGTCGTCGGGGTTCTCAACGGTGATGAGATCGGCCACAGGGTGATACTGCCTTGTCCTGGGTGCGGTGCCAACGGCTGGGAACGGGTTCGGTTACCCGTGGTTACTCGGAAGTCTTCAGCGAGCTGTGCACGCCCACGTTCACGACTTCGCCGATGACGATCACCGCCGGGGGCTTCACGTCCTCGGCGCGTACGGTCTCGGCGACCGTCGCCAGGGTCGCGTCGACGCGGCGCTGGGCGGCGGTCGTACCCTCCTGGACCAGGGCGACGGGGGTGTCGGCCGGCTTGCCGTGCGCGACAAGGGTTTCGGCGATCTTGCCGATCTTGTCGACGCCCATGAGGACGACGAGGGTGCCACGCAGCTTCGCCAGCGACGGCCAGTCCACCAGGGAGCGCTCGTCGTCCGGGGCGACATGGCCGCTGACCACGGTGAACTCATGTGCGACACCCCGGTGGGTGACCGGGATACCAGCCGCGCCCGGGACCGAGATCGAGCTGGAGATGCCGGGAACCACCGTGCAGGCGATGCCCGCCTCGGCGAGCGCCTGGGCCTCCTCCATGCCACGGCCGAAGACGAACGGGTCGCCGCCCTTCAGCCGTACGACGGACTTGCCCTGCTTCGCGTGCTCGATCAGCGCGTTGTTGATGGCCTCCTGGGCCATGAAACGGCCGTACGGGATCTTCGCCGCGTCGATCACCTCGACGTGCGGCGGGAGTTCGGCGAGGAGGTCGCGCGGGCCGAGGCGGTCCGCGATGACCACGTCGGCCTCAGCGAGCAGACGGCGGCCACGGACCGTGATCAGGTCCGGGTCACCGGGGCCGCCGCCGACCAGGGCGACACCGGGGGTGCGGGTGCGGTGGTGCGGCGCCACCAGGGTGCCGTCGCGGAGGCCCTCCACCACGGCGTCGCGGATCGCGGCGGTGTGGCGGGGGTCGCGTCCCTTGGCGTTCGTGGTGAGGACAGCGACCGTCACGCCCTCGCTGTGGCCCGTCGCCGGGGTCCACGCCGTGGCCGCGTCGGCGTCGTCCGAGCGGACGCACCAGACGCGGTGGCGCTCCGCTTCGGCCGAGGCGTCCGTGTTCGCCTTGGAGTCGCTGGTCGCGATCAGGGCGTACCAGGCGTCGGCGAGGTCGCCGTCCTCGTACGGGCGCTTCGTCCAGGTGATCTCGCCCGCGTCGGCCATCGCCTCGACGGAGGGGGTGGCCTCCGGCGATACGAGATTGATGTCCGCGCCTGCCGCGATGAGGGACGGGAGGCGGCGCTGGGCTACCTGGCCGCCGCCGAGGACGACTACGCGGCGGCCGGTGAGGCGGAGGCCTACGGGGTAGGCGGGGTGTTCGGCCATGGAGGTGCGGCTCCTCGTGCGGGGCTTTGCTGGGCGGGGCCCCTACGGCTCTGGAGTGGCCCCTGACATGCGGATTTTAGGATGCGGGGCCGGTGGGGGGCTGGGGTGGGTGGGGTTTCTTTCCCCAAGCCCGCCCCTTCCCGAAACCGGGGGCTTTGCCCCCGGACCCCCGTTCGTCTGCGGGCCGTGGGCGGCTGTGCCCACCCGTTCCGCCCTGCGGAACGACTGCCCACAGCCCTCGGGCCTACTTTTCAGTTACCCCTGCCGAATCGAACGTCGCCACCTCGTGCATCGCCCTCGCCGCGCTCTGGACCACGGGCAGGGCCAGCAGCGCGCCCGTGCCCTCGCCGAGGCGGAGGTCCAGGTCGACCAGGGGGCGCAGGCCCAGCTTGTTCAGAGCGGCCACGTGGCCCGGTTCCGCGCTGCGGTGGCCCGCGATGCAGGCGGCCAGGACCTCGGGGGCGATGGCGCGGGCGACCAGGGCCGCGGCGCCGGCGCTCACGCCGTCCAGGATCACCGGCGTACGGAGGGAGGCGCCGCCGAGGAGGAGGCCGACCATGGCGGCGTGTTCGAGGCCGCCGATGGCCGCGAGGGCGCCGATGGGGTCGGCGGGGTCCGGCTGGTGGAGTTCGATGGCGCGGCGCACGACCTCGGTCTTGCGGGCCAGGGTCTCGTCGTTGATGCCGGTGCCGCGGCCCGTCACCTCGGACGGGTCGGTGTCCGTGAAGACGGAGATCAGGGCCGCCGACGCCGTGGTGTTGGCGATGCCCATCTCGCCGGTCAGGAGGGCCTTGTTGCCTGCCGCCACCAGGTCGCGGGCCGTCTCGATGCCCACCTCGATGGCCGCGATGACCTCCTCGCGGGACATCGCGGGACCCGTGGTCATGTCGGCGGTGCCCGCGCGGACCTTGCGCGGGAGGAGGCCCGGGGTCGCCGGGAGGTCGGAGGCGACGCCCACGTCGATGACGCAGACCTCGGCGCCCACCTGGTTGGCGAACGCGTTGCAGACCGCGCCGCCGCCCAGGAAGTTGGCCACCATCTGGGCGGTGACCTCCTGCGGCCACGGGGTGACGCCCTGGGCGTGCACGCCGTGGTCGCCCGCGAAGATCGCGACGGCCGCGGGCTCCGGGATCGGCGGCGGGCACATCCGCGACAGGCCCGACAGCTGCGCGGAGATGATCTCCAGCATGCCGAGCGCGCCCGCGGGCTTGGTCATCCGCTTCTGGCGCTCCCACGCCTCTCCGAGCGCCTTGGCGTCCAGCGGGCGGATGTTGGAGACCGTCTCGGCGAGCAGGTCGTGCGGCTCCTCGCCGGGCAGCGCGCGACGGCCGTACGTCTCCTCGTGCACGACCCACGACAGCGGGCGGCGCTTGGACCAGCCGGCCTGCATCAGCTCGGGCTCGTCCGGGAACTCGTCGACGTAACCGACACACAGGTAGGCGACCACTTCGAGGTGCTCGGGCAGGCCCAGGGCTCGGACCATCTCGCGCTCGTCGAAGAAGCTGACCCAGCCGACGCCGAGGCCCTCGGCACGGGCCGCGAGCCAGAGATTCTCGACCGCGAGCGCGGAGGAGTACGGCGCCATCTGCGGCTGGGTGTGACGGCCCAGGGTGTGACGGCCGCCGCGGGTCGGGTCGGCGGTGACGACGATGTTCACCGGGGTGTCGAGGATGGCCTCGATCTTCAGTTCCTTGAACTGCTTGGCACGGCCCTTGGGCAGCGACTTCGCGTACGCCTCACGCTGGCGGGCGGCCAGTTCGTGCATCGACCGCCGGGTGTCGGCGGAGCGGATGACGACGAAGTCCCAGGGCTGGGAGTGGCCGACGGACGGCGCGGTGTGCGCGGCCTCCAGGACACGGAGCAGCACGTCGTGCGGGATCGGGTCACTGCGGAAGCCGTTGCGGATGTCGCGGCGCTCGCGCATCACGCGCAGCACGGCCTCGCGCTCGGCGTCGTCGTAGCCGGGGGCCGCCGGGCCGGTGGACTCTCGTACGTCTTCCACTGCGGCCGTGCTCTCTTCCTGGTCGGCGACCTGGGTGTCCAGGTCCTCCGCTTGCTGTGCGACTACTACGGGCTCCGGCTCCGCGGCGAGCGGTTCCGGCACGGGCAGTGCCTCGGGGCTGGTTTCGGCTCGCGGTTCGGCTGCGGCTTCGGCTTCTCTGGGCGCCGGTACGACCGCTGGAGCGATCGGCTCCGCTTCCGCGGCGGGCGTCTCCGGAGATTCCTCGACGGTCTCCTCGGTGATCGCCTCGACGGTCTCCCCGGCGATCTCCTGAGTGGGGGCGGGTGCCACCACGATCATCTCGTCCGCGGGCTCCTCGGCCACGGGCTGCTCCTCCGCGGGGAGGGGCGGCACGATCATGGCGTGCGGCGGGGTCGGGGCCAGGTGCGGGGTCGTGGGCACCGTGCCCTCCACGGGCACGAACTCGCCGAGGGGCTGGTCCGCGTGGGGCTCCAGGGGGGTGCCCGGGAGTCCGGAGGCGCCGGTCGACCCAATGGCATCGGGGAAGTGCTGCTCGCCGTGGGGCCAGTCCGCGGATGCCTGGGGGGCCTCCTCGTGCGCGGCCACACTCACCGGGACGCTGTGCAGCGCCTCGGCGGCGCCGTTCTCGGCGAAAGCGGCCGGGGCCGCGAACTGCTGGGCCTGGAAGGCTTCGAGGCCGGGCACCGACTGGCCGTGCGAGGCATCCGCGGAGAGCGCGGGCTGCGCGGCCTCGGGAGCGGACGCGACGGCTGCCGCGAGCGACTGCGGGGCCTCCCCGTGAAATCCCGCGGATCCCACGTCCGCGAACTGGGCGGCCGGTTCCGGGATGTGGACACCGGGGTCCGCGAACTGGGCGGCCGGGGCGGCGACGTGAGCCGCCGGCTCGGCCGGGTCGACTCCGTACGCGCCCTGGTCGGCGAAGTGCGGCGGGGCCGCGTGCCCCGCCTGCGGGGCGTGTGCGGGCGCGAGGTCCGGAACCGGAGCGAGGTTCTGCGCGGGCGCCACGTGCTCGACGTCCGACAGGATCGGTGCCGGGGCGGCCTCGTGCGCGGATGCGTGGGCGCCGTCCGCATGCCCGGCGTGCCCGTTGCCCTCGGTGTCGTCCGTCGCCTGGAAGGCGTGCGGAACCTCCGGGGCCACCGGGAAGGGCGTCGCGTCCGGAGTCTGCGGGACCTGCGAGCCGTCCAGGACGATTGCGGTCTCGGGAGCCTGGGCGCCTGCCGGTTCCTGGGGGGCCGGCGAACTCTCCGCGACCTGGAGTGCCTGGGGTTCGGCAGCCGCCTCCGCGACCTGAGCCTGCGCCTCCTGACCCTGTGCCTGGGCAGCGGGCGCGAGTCCCGGGGCCTCGGCGGACTGGGCCGCCTCGGCGACCGGCGCGGCCTCGGCCGGCGTGATGGACTCGAGCGCCGGTCCCGGCTCCGGGACGACCGTTTCTGCAACCCCCGCGTCGGACTCCACGGGCGGTGCGCCCCGCGGGACCGCGCTCTGCGGCGGAATCTCACCGAGCTGCGGCACATCGAGGTACTCGGGCCCGATCGTCGGCGGACCCGCGTGCCGTACGGGAGTTACCGGGGCGGCGATCACGGGATCGGCCACGGGCGACGGGGTGACGGGAGCGGGGCTCACCGGGGCACCCGCCGGGCCGCGGTCGGCCAGCGAGCGCACCGGGCTCGCGGAGCCGTCCGGTGTCGGCGGGCCGAGGTGCAGCGGGCGGCGCGGCGTCATCGGCTGCGGGGCGGGCGCCAGGTTCGGCGCGCGGACGGAGCCGAGGTCGACCGCGCCGCTGTCGCGCCCGGCCATCTCGTGCGGGCCCGGCTCGTGGAGGAAGGGCATCGGGGCCGGCGGCGGCACCTCGTTGCCCCACGCGCCCTGGGCTCCCGGGGCGCCCGGCATCAGAAGCAGGTCGTCGTCCTCGGCGGGGTTCTCGGAGGGGTCGAGGAAGGTGTACGCGCCCGGCGCGGTGACGCCCGGCTGCTCCACCATGCCTGCGTTCTCCGGCAATCCCTCGCCCGGGACCTGGCCGGTGTCGGTCATGCGTACCCCTCGCCCATCGGTTAGTGCTTCCAAGTCCAGCTCGCCCGGAACGGCGCACCGACCGCCCCACTGTGAAGAACGAGCGTGCGTGCCCAGCGGCACGAACGACCCGCCAACAAAGACGACAAAGCCATTAACTGGCATTGTCCCGGTCGTCCCGCCCTCGCGACAGCTTGATCCGCGAGCGCCCGCTGTGGACTGCGCCACGTTGCGCGTCCTCCGGTTCTGCCGTACCACACACGCCTCAAAACGGGCGCGTTTTCCGGACATTGACCGACGAAAGGCCGATCACCCGGGAGCGGTACAACGATCGGCCAGCCTACCGCGCGCAGTACGACAACAGGATCACGGGGCGCGATCCGGCAAACGGCCGCTGAGCAGGAACGCGACGCTCCGTTCCTTCTCCGTCCAGGCCCTTGTATCGAGTTCGACGGACTGAATGAGCGCGCACTCGACCTGGTAGCCGTGCTCCGTCAGGTCCCGGCCGATGAGTTCGGCCGCGTCGCGGGTCGCGGCGTGCGTCACGATGCGCTGCGGACGGCGGTCGGCGACGGCCGAGACCACCTCCACTCCCCCGCCTCCGACGCGTACGACATCGGGTTCGGGGAGGTTCTCCAGGACGTGCGGCGCGGTGCCGTGCACGATCTGCATCTGGACGCCGAAGCGGCGGGCGGAGTCCTCGGTACGGGCGCAGCAGCCCGGGTTGCGGTCGACCGCGATGACGGCGGCGCCGGTGCGCGCGGCCTCGGTGGCGAAGGCGCCGCTGCCGGAGCCGATGTCCCAGACGAGGTCACCGACGCGCGGGCCCAGGCGGGCGAGTTGGGCGGCGCGCAGCAGATCCGTTTCGCCTTCGCCGAGCGCACCGCCGTACGCCTGGGCGGGCAGCGCCCAGCCGCGCGGTCCGGTGCCCGGGTCGCGGCCGGCGATCCAGCCGCCGTCCTCGGCCGTGGCCACGAAGCCGCCGATGACAATGACGACGTTGGGGTCGCGCCAGGTGTGGTCGGCGGCCTTGTCGGAGGTGAGGATCGTGACCCGCTCGGCCGCGGTGCCGAGTTCCTCGCAGATGACGAAGGTGCGGTGCACTCCTTCGAGGAGCAGACCGAGTTCGGCGGGGCCTGCCCCGGGCGAGGTGAGGACGGCGACCTTGGTGTGGGCGCGGCATACATTCACCGCGCGTCGCAGGGTGCGGCGATGTGCGACGACCACCTGTGCGTCGTCCCAGGGCATACCGGCGCGGGCGAAGGCGGCGGCCACCGAGGAGACCGCGGGCACCACTTCGACCTCCAGGCCGAACTCGCGGCTCCGCAGGGTGCGGACGACGCCGAAGAAGCCAGGGTCTCCGTCGGCGAGGACGACGGCGGTACCCCGGTGGCTCGCGATCCGGCGGGCGGCGAGGCCGACGCTGCCGAGGCGGATGCGTTCGGCGGTCGCGGGCACCTCGGGGAGTGCGAGGTGGTGGGCCGCGCCGGCCACCAGCGTGGCAGCACCGAGTGCGGAGCGCGCCGCGGCGGTCAGTGGCGAGCCGTCCCAGCCGATCACCGTGACCCGGTCGGCCATCGTCGTCAGTCTCCAGAAGGTTTTCGCAGGTCGTCAGGGGCAGCCCATGGGCGGGCTCCGTGAGGGTACCTGGTGCGGCCCGGGCGGCGCCGCGACGGGCTCCGGCGGGTGGGAGCGGTCCCGCGGGTTCCGTCACGGGGCTTCCGGGGCCCGTACCGAAGACTCCAGTGGCCCCTGGGGCGCCCTGTGTGAGGCTCCCGTGGTGCTCAGTTCCAGTCGGAGAACGACGTGAAACCGCCGCTGTCGGCGAACTGCTCACCGACGCCGTCGAGGTCCTCCGGCAGCAGGCTCCACACGATGAAGTCGGTGCGCAGGTCGACCCAGGTCCCGTCCTCGGTGCGGGTGCGCGCTATGCAGGCGTTGCGCAGCACTCCCTCGCTGATGCAGCCGATCTTCTGGGCGACCTGCTGCGAGGCGGTGTTGTCGGCCGCCGTACGCAGTTCGATGCGCTCGAACTTCTGGTCGCCGAAGAGCCATTGGGCGGTGGCGAGCGCCGCCTCGGAGGCGTAGCCCTCGCCGCGTGCCCAGGGGGCGATGATGTACGAGAGTTCGGTGGACCGCACATGCCAGTTCGTCTTGCCGAGCTGGATGATGCCGACCAGGCGCTGGGTGAGGAACTCGGTGACGGCGAGGTCGAGTCCGCGGCCCTCCGCGCGCTCCGTGGGCGCGTACTCGGTGATCCAGGTGCGGGCGCCGTCCTCGGTGAAGGGCTGGGGCACCGACGTCCAGGCCGCCACCATCTCGTCGTTCATCATCTCGGCCAGGGCGGGTACGTCGTCCTCGTCGAGCGCGCGCAGGACCAACCGCTCCGTACTGATGGAGATGTTGGGGAAGGTGCTCGTCATGCGCCGCTCCGTATCCGTCGGGGACTTCGGGCCCTCGGAAACCGTCGGGCCCGCTGAACTGCCCAGCATGCAGCATGAAACCACTGAACCGCACAACGGGGCCCTCCCCCACTGCCTTAAGGGCGTGGGGGACCCCCACCGGGTAATGGAGTGGACCCCGTGCGGTAACTGGGCGGCCGTCAGCCGGAGGTGACCGGCAGGACCGAGCCCTTGTACTTGTCCTCGATGAACTTCTTCACCTCGGACGAAGTGAGGAGCGTCGCGAGCTTCTTGACCCGCGGGTCGTCCTCGTTGCCCTTCTTGACGGCCAGGAGGTTCACGTAGGGGTTGTCCTTCGCGGACTCCAGGAGGATCGCGTCCTGGGCGGGGCTGAGGCCCGCGTCCTGGGCGTAGTTGTTGTTGATGACCGCGGCCGTCACGTCGTCGAGCGAGCGCGGCAGCTGAGCGGGATCCAGCTCCTTGAACTTCAGGTGCTTCGGGTTGGCCGTGATGTCCGCCGGGGACGCGGTCGTTCCCGCCCCCTCCTTGAGCGTGACCAGGCCCCTGGAGGCGAGGAGTTTGAGGGCGCGGCCCTCGTTGGTGGTCTCGTTCGGCACGGCGACGGTGGCTCCGTCGGCGAGCTTCGCGATGTCCGTGATCTTCTTCGAGTACACGCCCATGGGCGGCAGGTACGCCTTGACGACCGACACGAGATCGGTGCCCTTGGACTTGTTGAACTCGTCCAGGAACGGCTGGTTCTGGTACAGGTTCGCGTCGAGCGTGCCCTCCTGGAGCGCGGTGTTCGGCAGGACGTAGTCCGTGAACTCCTTGATCTCCAGCTTGAGGCCCGCCTTCTCGGCGAGGTCCTTCTTGATGTACGACAGGACCTCGCCGGCCGGGACGGCGGTGGCGCCGACGACCAGGGCGTCGTCGTCACCACCCCCGCCGCCGGAGCCCGAGCCCGAGCCGCAGGCGGTCACGCCGAGCCCGAGTGCCAGTGCGGCGGCCGCCGCGGACATGACGTGCATGCGCATCGCGTTCTCCCCCTCGGAACTTCTGGACCGACTGTCGACTAGAAGGACGGAATGACGGAGCCGGCGTACTTGTCCTCGATGAACTTCTTCACCTCGGGCGAGGTGAGGAGCTTGGCGAGCTTCTTGACGCGCGGGTCGTCCTCGTTGCCCTTCTTGACGGCGAGGAAGTTGCCGTACGGGTTGTTCGTCGCGGACTCCAGGACGAGGGCGTCCTTGGCGGGCTTGAGGTCGGCCTCGATGGCGTAGTTGCCGTTGATCACCGCGGCGTCGACGTCGTCCAGGGAGCGCGGGGTCTGGGCCGCCTCCAGCTCCTTGAACTTGAGGTTCTTCGGGTTCTTGGTGATGTCCGCGGGGGTCGCTTCGTTGCCCGCACCGTCCTTGAGCGTGATGATCCCGTTGGCGGCGAGCAGCTTGAGGGCACGGGCCTCGTTGACGCTGTCGTTCGGGACGGCGATCGTCGCGCCGCTCTTCAGGGCGTCGGCGCTCTTGACCTTGTGGGAGTAGAGGCCGAGCGGCTCCAGGTGCACCGTGACGACGGGCACGATGTGGGTGCCGTTCTTCTTGTTGAAGTCGTCGAGGTACGGCTGGTTCTGGAAGTAGTTGGCGCCCACGGAGCCGTCCTCGGTCGCCGTGTTCGGCGTCACGTAGTCCGTGAACTCCTTGACCTCCAGGTCGAGGCCCGCCTTCTTCGCCAGGTTCTTCTTGACGAAGTTCAGGATCTCGGCGTGCGGGGTCGGGCTCGCGGCGACGATCAGCGGACCGCTGGTGTCGGAGGAGGCGGAGTCCTTGTCCGAGCCGCAGGCGGTGAGCCCGAAGGTGAGGGCTCCGGCGGCGAGGACGGCAGTGGTGATCTTGGTGGTGTTACGCACGAAAAGTGCCTTTCCATGTGGTGGAGCGCCCCGCGTTGGGTGGTGCGGGGAAATCTGCGGGTGGGAAGCGGGTGGGAGACCGGGAGACCCGGTCAGGCTCAGGCGGCCTTGCTCACCTCGGCCGTGGCCGCTTCCGCGGCGGGGGCCTTGGCCTTGAGCAGCCTCAGCTTCGGCGCGGCACCGGAGTGCCCGCCGCGGCGGTGCAGCTCTCGGGCGGTGTAGTCGCCGGCGAACTGGATGACGGAGATGACCACGGCGAGGATGGCCACGGTGATCCACATCAGTCCGGTCTCGAAGCGCTGGTAGCCGTAGCGGATCGCGATGTCGCCGAGGCCGCCGGCGCCGACCGTGCCGGCCATCGCCGAGTAGCCGATGAGGGCGACGATCGTGGTGGTCGCGGAGGAGATCAGCGACGGCAGGGACTCGGGTACGAGAACCTTGCGGACGACGGTCCAGGTGTTGCCGCCCATCGACTGCACGGCCTCGACGAGCCCGCCGTCCACTTCGCGGACAGCCGTCTCAACGAGGCGTGCGAAGAAGGGGATTGCCCCGATCGCGAGCGGCACGATGGCGGCCTCGCGGCCGATCGTCGTACCTGTGATGGTGCGCGTGAAGTTCATCAGCGCGACCATCAGGATGATGAACGGCATCGAGCGGGCGATGTTCACGACCTGCCCGATCACCTTGTTCGCGAGGACGTTCTGGAGGAGTCCGCCGCGGTCGGTGAGGACCAGCAGGATGCCGAGCGGGAGACCGCCGACGATCGCGATGAGGGTGGACCAGCCGACCATGTAGAGCGTGTCCCAACACGCCTGGGACAGCAGCGGCTGCATCTCGGACCAGGTCACTTGGCACCTTCCTTGACCAGTACGGGCTCCTGGCCCTGAATGTCGATCTGCAGGCCCTGCTCGCGCAGGAATCCGATCGGCACGACGTTGTCCTCGTAGCGGCCGGGCAGTTCGATGCGCATCCGGCCGACCTGCTTGCCCGCGACGGTGTCCATCGCGGCGCCGAGGATCGAGATGTCGATGTTGTACGTGCGCGAGAGCTGCGAGATGACGGGCTGGGTCGCCGCCTCGCCGTGGAAGGTGACGTCGATGACGGTGCGGTCGTCGCCGGTGGCGTCGCCGCTGACCGGGAAGAGCGCGGAGGCCAGTTCGGAGCCGGGCGTCGCGAGCAGTTCGCTGACAGTGCCGGACTCGACGATCCGGCCGTTCTCCATGAGGGCGGCCGAGTCGCAGATGGTCTTGACGACGTCCATCTCGTGGGTGATGAGCAGGACGGTCAGGCCCAGCTGCCGGTTCAGGTCGCGCAGCAGCTGGAGGATGGAGCGGGTGGTCTCCGGGTCGAGGGCGCTGGTCGCCTCGTCGGAGAGCAGCACCTTCGGGTCGCCGGCGAGGGCGCGGGCGATGCCGACGCGCTGCTTCTGGCCGCCGGAGAGCTGGGCCGGGTAGACCTTGGCCTTGTCGGAGAGGCCGACCAGGTCGAGGAGTTCGAGTGCCTTGCGGGAGCGCTCCTTGCCGGAGACGCCGAGGATTTCGAGCGGCAGCTCGACGTTGTCCTGGACGGTGCGCGAGGACAGCAGGTTGAAGTGCTGGAAGACCATCCCGATGTGGCTGCGCGCCTTGCGGAGTTCCCTGCCCGCGCGCGGCCCGCGGCCGGCGAGGGCGGTGAGGTCCTGTCCGGCGACGGTGACCGTGCCGGAGGTGGGACGCTCCAGGAGGTTGACGCAGCGGATGAGCGAGGACTTGCCGGCGCCGGACTGGCCGATGACGCCGTACACCTCGCCTTCGCGGACGTGCAGATCGACGCCGTCGAGGGCGGTCACTTCACGGCCGCGCGAGCGGTAGACCTTGGTGAGGCCCGTTGTCGTGATCACTGGGGTATTCCGTCACTGTCGAGTGCGGGGCGTGGGTGTGCGCCGGGCACGGGTGCATTCGGTCGGGAACGCGGCACGGTTCTCGCGGTGGCGATGGAACCGGAGGTATCCGGGGGGAGAACTTGTGCGCGGGGCAGCCCGGTCACGTACGCGGTACGGACACAGGGCGCGGCGATCCCGCTTCGGGGCGCGGGATCAGGCGGTGGTGCAGGGGCCCTCTAGAAGGCGCACATTCGACACATACAACGAGCACCGGGCGTCATGGTCGCCTCGGTCGCAAGGATGCGGCTGCTCGTCGTGGTCATGGGATCAAGTAAAGCAGAACCACAGGTGGAGCCTGCCACCACTGTCCGCTATGCGGACAGTGGTGGACGCCTTTCAGTCGCGGACGGAGATCTCCACTCCGGTACGCGTGACCAGTACGGACAGGGCGGAGAGGTCCTTGACCACGAGGTCGGCATCCAGCTCGTGGGCCTGATGGGTTGTGGCCAACGCCACGGTGGTCATCCCGGCGGCGCGGCCCGCCTGGAGCCCGGCGGGGGCGTCCTCGAAGACGACGCAGCGGGCCGGGTCGACGCCCAGTTCGCGGGCGGCGAGGAGGTAGGGCTCGGGGTCGGGCTTGCCGCGGGTGATGTCGTCGGCGGCGATCATCGTCTTGGGACGGATGCCGACCTCGTCGAGCCGCGCCTCGGCCAGCCGCCGGGTGGCGGAGGTCACCACGGCCCAGCGCTCGGCGGGCAGGGAGTCGAGCAGCGCCAGGGTGCCGGGCAGCGCCTCAACTCCGCCGGGTACGTCCTCGACCTCCAGCTGCTCGATCCGCGCGAGGGCCTGCGGGACGATGCCGGCGGGCAGCAGGTCGGCGGCTATCTCGACGGCGGGCCGGCCGTGCAGTTCGATCCGGGCGAAGTCCTCGGCCGTGATGCCGTACTCCCGCGCCCATCGGGTCCAGCACCGGTTCACCGACGCCAGGGATGAGACGAGCGTTCCGTCGTTGTCGAACAGAAGGGCTTCAGCGTGGATCTTCATGCCGTCGACCCTACGGGGCTGCCGGAACTTGCCGGACGGGACCACCGGCGTCGATCCTCCTGGCATGAGACCCGAAGTGCAGGCCTTCGCGACCGCCGGGCCGCTGCCCGACTGGGACGCCGACGAGGACGAGATCGACCGGCGGGTGCGGCAACTGGAGGCGATCACGCGACCTGTCACGGCCGAGGAAGCCGGAGCGCTGGTGGGCTGCTTCGGGCCGGACGACTGCTACGGCGTCGCGTGGACATTGCTGCATCTCATCGAGACCGGCCCGAACCCGGTACTCACCGACCGGCCCGCGCCCGACGCCAACGAGTGGCACCACACACTGTGGCGGCGGGCCGCGAACGCCGGGCTCGTCGCCGACGAGACGACCGCCTGACGGCCGGGGGCGAGGGCACCGGGTCTTTTGGGTCGTAATAGGGTCGCGGCATGCTTGATGCCCTGACGGTTGCCACCGCCGTCGCCGCGCTCGCGCTCGCCGCCTGGTGCGGCTGGGCCGCCTACCGTGATCAGCCCACGAAGGACTGGCACTTCATCGGCATGGCCGTGGTGTCGCTGCTCGCCGCGGTTCAGCTGGTGATCGGCATCGTGCAGCTGGCGCGTGGGGAGAAGGCGGAGCAGGGCACGACGATCTTCGTGGCGTATCTGCTCGGCGCCTTCGCCTGTGTTCCGGCCGTGGGCTTCATGTCGCTGGCGGAGCGCACCCGCTGGGGTTCGGTCACGGTGGCGGCCGGCGGAATCGTCCTCGCCGTCCTTGAGGTGCGGCTCTATGACATCTGGGGAGGCTGAGATGACGGCCACGGAGGAGAACGGGATCGTGCCCGGCGAGGCGCGGAAGAAGCGGACGCGACTCATCAGCGGCCCGGGCATGCTGCTGCTCTGGCTGTACGGCGTGATGGTCGTCGGCGCGGTCTCGCGGTCCGCCGTGCAGATCTCGACGGAGTTCGACAAGGCGCCGCTCGCCTACTCGCTGTCCGCGGTCGCGGGTGTCGTCTACGGCTTCATCACGTACTCGCTCGTTCGCGGCGGCGAGACGGCCCGCAGGGCGGCGCTGGTGTGCTGCGCCGCCGAGCTCGCGGGTGTGCTGATCGTCGGGACCTGGACGCTGGTGGAGCCGTCCGCCTTCCCCGACGCCACGGTGTGGTCGGACTACGGGATGGGCTATCTGTTCATCCCGGTGCTGCTGCCGCTGTCGGCGATGTACTGGCTGCGCAAGGCCCGTACGGCCGTCCGGTAAGACATACGGGCGCTCGGTGAGCGCTATGCGCTGGCCGCGAGCGCGCCCGCGTCGGCGCCCTTCGCCAGGGTCACCAGGGTGAGCCGCTCGTCGACCTGTTCCCGGGAGACCGGCGCGTAGCCGTGCTTGCGGTACAGGCGCAGGTTGCGCTCGCTGCGGTGGCCGGTGAAGAGCTGGAAGGACTTGGCCGCGCCGTCCGCGCCGAGTTGTGCCTCGATCGCGGCGAGCAGACGTCCGCCGAGGCCGTGGCTCTGCATACGCGGGTGGACGATGAGCTTGTTGATGCGGGCCGTGCCGTCGGCGTCCACCGCGCCGCGGACCGAGGCCACCACCTCTTCTCCGAGCCGGGCCACCAGGACGGTGCCGCCCGCCAGTTCCGCCCTGAGGGAGTCGAGCGGCTGCGTGAGCGGCTCGATGCCGTAGTCGCCGTACAGCTCGGCCTCGCTCTGGTAGCAGAGGTACTGCAGCTTGAGGATCTGCTCGGCGTCCTGCTCGGTCGCCGCCGAGATGGTCACGCTCATGCCCATGTGTGCATACCTCCCGCTCACCTGTTCCACCGGTCGTCCCTCACTCCTATCCCCGCCGTCAGCGAGCCGCAACCTCCACCGTGAGCAATCGACGCAGACATCCCAGACATCTGGAGCGTTCCGGACCAAGACTGCCCTGTGAGATACCCAACTCCCCCGCGATCTCCCGGTAGGTGAGGTCATCCGGGGAGAGCAGCGCCGCCATCAGGCTCGGGCAACGGCCGGGCAGCCGGCGCACCGCGGCGTGCAGCGCGCGACGACGGTCGGCGGTCATCGCCTGCTGCTCGGGGCCGGGCCCGCGGTCGTCGGCGGGTTCGGCGGCGTAGGGCAGTTCGATGCGGGCCGTACGGCGGCTGCGGCGGGCCTCGGAGCGTACGGCGCGGCGCACCCACCCCTGCGGGTCGACGGGCGGGCCGCCCGCGTCGAGTCGCTCCAGGAGGCGCAGCCAGACGGCCTGTTCCAGATCGCTCTGCTCGGCTCCGGACGCATATGCCTCGGCCGAGGCCTCGGCGGCGAGGAGCGGGCGCAGCGTGGCAACCATGTCGTGTGTCATATGCGGCACGACGCGGCCGCCCCGGCGCGAGGTTGCCGAGGCGGCCGACTGTCACCCCAACCGGGGTGGCGGGGTCATCCGTTGACGAAGTCCGCGCGGGCGAGCACCGCGGTGTCCGCGTTGTCGGAGAAGACACCGTCGATGCCGGTCGCGAAGTATGTCTTGAACGCGCCGAAGACGTCGCCGTACGCGGTCGGGTCGGTGCCCTTGCGGAAGTTCGCGGGCAGGAAGGGGTTCTCGTTGCGCATGGTGTACGGGTGCAGGATCAGGCCCGCGTCGTGCGCGTCGTCGACGAGCGTGGTCGGCGTGAGGAGGGCGCCGCTCGCGTCCTTCGGGATGACCAGGTCGAGGGTCGGGCCGATGCCCTGCGCGTACGAGGCGATCTCGGCGAGGCCCTTCGGAGTGATGAGGTCGGCGACCGTGCGCGGGTCGCCCGCCTCCACGAAGTCCCAGGGGCGGGTGCTCGCGGCGGAGAGCAGCACGACGAGCGGGTTGCCGACCAGCTTGTTCAGGCGCTGGATGCTGCTCGGCTCGAAGGACTGCAGGATGACGGGCGAGTTCTTCTTGTCCTTGCCGTACTTGCGCAGCAGCCCCGCGACCCGCTCCTCCAGGCCGAGGCCCAGCTTGCGGAAGTAGGTGGGGTGCTTGGTCTCGGGGTAGATCCAGACCTGCTTGCCGCGCTTGCGGGTCTGCTCGTCCTGCCAGCGGAGCACCTCTTCGAACGTGGGGATCTCCCAGCGGCCGTCGTAGAGGGTGTTGTGCGGGCGGTTGGCCGGGATGCGCTCGACAGCGCGCAGGGTCTTCAGCTCGGCGAGCGTGAAGTCCTCGGTGAACCAGCCGGTGACGGCGACCCCGTCGAGGGTCTTGGTCGTCTTGCGGCCGGCGAACTCGGGGTGCGCCGAGACATCCGTGGTCCCGCCGATCTCCGGCTCGTGACGGCATACGAGGTGGCCGTCCTTGGTGGGCACCAGGTCGCCCGCCTCGACGACGTCCGCGCCCAGGTCGAGGGCCAGCTGGTACGAGCCGAAGGTGTGCTCCGGCCGGTAGCCGCTGGCCCCGCGGTGCCCGATGACGGTGGGCTTGGGCAGGCTCCGGTAACCACCGGAGGAGCTGCCGCCCCCTTGCCGCTCGCCGGCTCTCGCCGCGCCGGGCAGTCCGAGGACGGCTCCGCCGGCCCCGAGCACCGCGGCCCCGAGCAGGGCTCGCCGCGCCGTGCCCCACTCCTGTCCGTTCGACTCCTGCGACTCGTGCGACTGCTGCGCCCCCATGAGCGCTCCTCCCGCCGTAGTGCCCCCGCGTGTCAAAGCGGGACGATCGTAGGTGCCCTCCCATGACGGGAGGGAGACCTGCGGTCGAACACGTGGGTGACCCTGGATGTCGTACGGAATGCGGAATGTGACGGTCCGTCGGCTTCGAAGCGAGAGGGGCGGGTAGGCGGTCGGCGAGGACGCTTTCACCCGTTCGCCAGGTGCGACGCGCGATGTCCGTCACATCGTGTCGCCCGCATGTCGGCCGCCCACTGGCGCGCCACCGCAGGTAAACCTGCGTCAACAGTGCGTATCCAGTCGGTGAACCCGATGTGCAATCACCCGGGGGCCGCGAGTATCGTCCTCACCTGCACAGACTTCCATACCGATCCCTTGACACCGGAGGGCCCGTTGTCCCGCTTCGCGCTCATCAAGGCAGTGCTCGGACCGATCATGCGCCTGATGTTCCGCCCACGGGTGGAGGGCGTGGAGCACATCCCGGGTGACGGTCCGGTCATCCTGGCCGGCAACCATCTCACGTTCATCGACTCGATGATCATGCCGCTCTTCTGCGACCGCCAGGTCTTCTTCATCGGCAAGGACGAGTACGTCACCGGCAAGGGCGTCAAGGGCCGCCTGATGGCCTGGTTCTTCACCGGCTGCGGCATGATCCCGGTCGACCGGGACGGCGGCCGCGGCGGTGTCGCGGCGCTGATGACCGGCCGCCGGGTGCTGGAGGAGGGCAAGGTCTTCAGCATCTACCCGGAGGGCACCCGCTCCCCCGACGGCCGGCTCTACCGTGGCCGTACGGGTATCGCCCGGCTGGCCATGATGACCGGCGCGCCCGTCGTCCCGTTCGCCATCATCGGCACGGACAAGATCCAGCCCGGGGGTGCGGGTATGCCGCGGCCGGGTCGTGTCACGGTTCGCTTCGGTGAGGCCATGGAGTTCTCGCGGTACGAGGGTATGGACCGTGACCGGTATGTGCTGCGGGCCGTGACCGACTCGGTGATGACTGAGGTCATGCGGTTGTCGGGGCAGGAGTATGTGGACATGTACGCCACGAAGGCCAAGGCCGCGTAGGCGCGCAGCGGAAGGGGAAGACCGCACAGCGCCGTTGGGCATCTGCCGTTCGGCGTGTGCGGCTGCTCGTGGGTTGCTCGCGCAGTTCCCCGCGCCCCTATCGGGGCGCCTCCTCGAGTCCCGTTTCCAACCTCTGTCCTTTCAGCAAGAACCATGCCGCCGCCGCTGTGGCGAGGAGCACGATCGCTCCGCCGCCCGACGCGAGGGTGAGGCCGTCGACGAAGGACTCGCGGGCCGCGTTGAGCATGGGCTCGGAGGTGTGGGCCGGCAGGCCCTTTGCCGCCTCGCGCGCGCCGCCCAATGACTCATGGGCCTCGGCCGGGGTGCCCGCCGGGCCGGTGAAGCCCGCGTAGACGCCGGTGACGATGGAGCCGAGCAGGGCGATGCCGAGGGCGGCGCCCAGTTCGTACGCCGTTTCGGAGACCGCGGACGCGGCGCCCGCCTGCTCCTTGGGCACGCTGGAGAGGATCACGTCGGCGGTGACGGTGAACGAGAAGCCCGCGCCGATGCCGACGAACAGCAGCGCGGCGCCGAGCAGCGGGTAGCCGGTGGACTGGCTCAGCAGGGTGAGCGCACCGAGCGCCAGGCCCACCGCGGCGAGACCGCCGGTGACCACGGCTCGCACCGAGAACCGCCGGGCGACCGAGCCCGCGACCAGACCCGTCGCCACCGCGCCCACGGCTGCGGGGACTTCGGCGAGCCCGGCCTCGAACGGCCCCCTGCCCTGCACGAGTTGCAGGTACTGGGAGAGGAAGAAGACGAGCCCGGACATACCGAGGACGGTGAACAGGTCGGCGAGCACCGCTCCGGAGAAGCCCCGGTTGCGGAACAGCCGTACGTCCAACAGCGGTGCGGGCAGCGTGAGTTGACGTCGTACGAACCAGTACAGGGCGGCGGCACCGAGCAGGCCCGCGGCCGTCGGCTCCCAGGCGAGCCCGTGCGCGGCGGCCTCCTTCACCGCGTACACGACGCCGATCACTCCGACGAGCGAGAGCGCGACGCTGGTCAGGTCCCACGGGCCGCGGCTCGGGCTCTTCGACTCGGGCAGCAGCTTGATGCCGACGAGGACGAGGACGACCATCACGGGGAGGTTGATGAGGAAGACGGAACCCCACCAGAAGTGTTCGAGCAGAAGACCTCCGACGACCGGGCCGACTGCCGTACCGGCCGAGGCGGTTGCGCCCCAGATGCCGATGGCGAGGCTGCGCTCGCGCGGGTCGTGGAAGATGTTGCGGATCAGGGCGAGCGTGGCGGGCATCAGGGTGGCGCCCGCGACACCGAGCAGCGCCCGCGCCAGGATCATCAACTCCGGTGTCGTGGCATAGGCGTTGAGCACCGATATCAGGCCGAACGCGGTGGCGCCGACGAGCAGCAGCTTCTTGCGGCCGATGCGGTCGCCGAGGCTGCCCATGGAGACGAGCAGACCGGCGATGACGAACGAGTAGACGTCACCGATCCACAGGAGCTGCGTGCCCGAGGGCTTCAAGTCCTCGCTGATGTACGGGGTCGCGAGGCCGAGGACGGTCGCGTCGACGGCCACCAACAGCACGGCGAGGACGAGGACGGAGAGCGCGAGCCAACGGCCCGGGCGCTTCTCCACCTCCGTCGCGACAGCCGGCTGCAGGGTGCTGGTCATGGTTCCTCTCTCCTTAGTGCGCCGCCGAGCAGCAGCTCGACGATCATGTAGTGGAAGTCCTTGGTGGCGACCCGGCCTTCGGTCACGGCCCACGCCCCCGAGGCCATCAGCCCGTAGAGCGCTTCGGTGAGCCAGGCCGGGGTGAGGTCGATGCGGAACTCGCCGCTGTCCTGGCCGCGCCGGAACAGCGCGGCGATCCGGGCGTCTATCCGCGCCCAGCCCTCGTTCTGCTCCTCGCCCTCGAACAGCTGGTTCTCGGTGTAGAGGAAGGCGAGCAGGCCGGCCGCCTTCTCCAGCTCCTTCACCAGACGGCGTACGGCTTCTTGGGCTGCGCCCTCGTCGGGGCGGGCGGCGTCCAGGGCCGCCTCGCACTCCTCGATTCCGAGCGCCTCCAGCGCCCGTACGAGTGCGTCGCGCCCCGCGAACTGGCGGTGCAGTGTGGCCCGGCTGATCCCGGCCGCCTTGGCGACCTCGTCCATGGTGGCGGTGGATTTGCGGGTGAGCAGGGCGGCTGCGCTGCGCAGCACGTGTTCGCGGTCGACAGCCATGAGACAAGCATAGACCATGTGAGACATCATTGTCTCACCAGACTCGCGAGAGTCTCACACCCTCCTTGCTTGCGGTGTCTCTTAGTGCCCCCCTGTTCACGGGGAGGGGCTTAGCGCTCACTGTTCACGGGGGGCTCGGTGCCCCCACTTCACGGGGCGCTCAGTGCCAGGGCAGCTGTCCGCGTCGCTCCCAGTACGCACGCGGGTCCTCGGCCAGGGCCGCGAGCCGGGACAGCTGGTCGTCGTCGAGGTCGACGACCGCCGCGTGCAGGTTCGAGGCGAGCTGGCCCGCGGTGGCCGCGCCGGACAGCACGACGCCCGCCCAGGGCTGCCGCAGGATCAGCGCGAGGGCCACGGCGTCGCAGCCCAGGGTGGTCTCCGCGGCGATGGCCTTCAGCGCGTCCGGCGCATGAGGATCCGCGAGCCGGCCGTTGGCCATGCCCTCCTTGACGATCACCGTGAGTCCGGCGTCATGGGCCTCGGCGAGCGCGGGCGCGGCCGAGGTCTCCAGCACGTTGTAGGTGGACTGGACGGTACGGAAGAGGGGCTCGCCCTCGACCGTCACGGCGAGCGCGGCGCGGATGGCGTCGGCCTGGGCGGGCCCGCTGGTGGAGAAGCCGATGGAGAGGCCCTGCGCGGCAGCTTCGGCGAGCTTGGCGTGGAGTTCCTTGTCGGTGAGGGCCGGGCTGTCCGGGGTCAGCGAGTGGATCTGGTAGAGGTCGAGCCGGTCGTCGAGCAGCTCGGCCGTCTCGGCGCGCTGCCGCTCGTAGGTGGCGACACTGTGGTCCTTGACCTCGTGCGCCTCGGCGTCGGTCCGCCAGTCCGCCGTGTAGGTATAGCCCCATTTGCTGCCGACCACGACGTCGTCGATGTCGGGCCTGCCGCCCAGCCAGTCGGCGAGGAACTCCTCGGAGCGGCCGTAGGACCGGGCGACGTCGAAGTAACGCACACCCTGGGCGTAGGCGGCTTCGAGGAGCTCGTGGGTGCGGGCGCGCAGCGTTTCGACGCTGCGATTCTCTCCGAGGTCATGGTCTCGACCGAGGTTGATGTAACCCGGGCGGCCTACTGCGGCGAGGCCCAGGCCGATGTGGCAGGTGGGCGTCGTGGCGGTCGCGAGACGGGCGAAGGGCATCGCGGGCTCCGTTCGGTCGGCTCCGGTGCGGCTCCTGACCAACGTAACCCGCGATGACCTCCGCCTCAGCGCTCGGTCGGTGCGGTGATTTGGCGGGTGCGGGATTGTGGGGGTTGCTCGCGCAGTTCCCCGCGCCCCTTTCGGGGCGCTTCCCTTACCGCTTCTCTTTGGCCGTGGCCCACGCGTGCTGGGCCGCCACGTCCGTCTTCACCTCGGCCAGCTGGATCGCGACCGCGCTCGGGGCCGTGCCGCCTCGGCCGTCGCGGGACGCCAGGGCGCCGGGGACATTGAGGACCGACCGCACCTCCGGAGTCAGGTGGGCGCTGATCTTCGCGAACTGCTCGTCGGTCAGACCGTCCAGCTCGATGCCGTCGGCCTCCGCCACCTTCACGCACTCGCCGGCGACCTCGTGCGCGACGCGGAACGGCACGCCCTGCTTGACCAGCCACTCGGCGATGTCGGTGGCGAGCGAGAAGCCGGCCGGGGCCAGCTCCTCCATGCGCTCACGGTTGACGGTCAGCGTGGCCATCATGCCGGTGAACGCGGGGAGCAGGACCTCCAGCTGGTCGCAGGAGTCGAAGACCGGCTCCTTGTCCTCCTGGAGGTCACGGTTGTACGCGAGCGGGAGGGCCTTGAGGGTCGCCATCAGGCCGGTGAGGTTACCGATCAGACGGCCCGACTTGCCACGCGCCAGCTCCGCGATGTCCGGGTTCTTCTTCTGCGGCATGATCGACGAGCCGGTCGAGAACGCGTCGTGGAGGGTGACGAAGGAGAACTCCTTCGTGTTCCAGATGATGACCTCTTCGGCGATCCGGGAGAGGTTGACGCCGATCATCGCGGTGATGAAGGCGAACTCGGCGACGAAGTCGCGCGAGGCCGTGCCGTCGATGGAGTTCGCGACGGAGCCGTGCTCGAAGCCGAGGTCCTTCGCGACCGCCTCCGGGTCCAGGCCGAGCGACGAACCGGCCAGCGCGCCCGAGCCGTACGGCGACACGGCCGTCCGCTCGTCCCACTGGCGCAGCCGCTCGGCGTCCCGGGACAGGGACTGGACATGCGCGAGGACGTGGTGGGCGAAGAGCACCGGCTGAGCGTGCTGGAGGTGCGTACGGCCCGGCATCGCGACATCCGGGTGCGCCTCGGCCAGACCGATCAGCGCGTCCTGGAGCTCGGCGATCAGACCACCGATGATGCGGGCGTGGTCGCGCAGGTACATGCGGAAGAGGGTCGCGACCTGGTCGTTGCGGGAGCGGCCGGCGCGCAGCTTGCCGCCGAGGTCGGGGCCGAGGCGCTCCAGCAGTCCGCGTTCCAGGGCGGTGTGCACGTCCTCGTCGGCGATGGTGCCCACGAAGGACCCGTCCGCGACATCGGCTTCGAGCTCGTCGAGGCCCGCGATCATCCGCGTCACCTCGTCCTCCGTGAGGAGGTTCGCCTTGTGCAGCACGCGCGCGTGGGCGCGTGATCCGGCGATGTCGTACGGCGCGAGACGCCAGTCGAAGTGGACCGACGCGGACAGCTTGGCCAGGGCCTCGGCGGGACCGTCGGCGAAACGGCCGCCCCAGAGCCGTACGTCTCCGCTGTTGCTGCTCACTTGCGTGCTCCTAGAAGACATGGATGTTGATGTGCCAGTGCCTCCCCACCTGTGAGTGAGGAGGCGGCCAATCGGATTAGCCAAACGTAACCACTCCGTGGCAGAGTGTCACGCGCACGCCCGGCGCCCAGGCGACGTCGGGCACCCTCCTCGGCGAGGTCGCAAGACCTCACCGACCAGCGTCCGGAGGGACGTGCCACGCGGACTGACGGCTCCTGCCATTCAGCACCAGGGCACGAAGGCGATTGGCTCACATCCTGAGCAATATTCAGGCTCTCTGGCCGATCAGAGACGCTAGTGCGTGGGAGGTTTGCGCCGGGCGGACCTGGCTTACGCCTGGTCCCGCTTGGCGGCGATCTTCGACGACAGGCTGTAGATGTCGATGAAGCCCTTGGCCGCGGCCTGGTCGAACGAGTCGCCCGTGTCGTACGTCGCGAGGTTGAAGTCGTAGAGCGAGGTGTCGGAGCGCCGGCCGGTGACGACCGCGCGGCCGCCGTGCAGGGTCATCCGGATGTCGCCGTTGACGTGCTGGTTGGCCTCGTTGATGAAGCCGTCCAGGGCGCGCTTGAGCGGGGAGAACCACTGGCCGTCGTAGACCAGTTCGCCCCAGCGCTGCTCGACCTGCCGCTTGTAGCGGGCCAGTTCGCGCTCGACGGTGACGTTCTCCAGCTCCTGGTGGGCCGTGATGAGCGCGATCGCGCCCGGAGCCTCGTACACCTCGCGGGACTTGATGCCCACGAGCCGGTCCTCGACCATGTCGATCCGGCCGATGCCCTGGGCGCCGGCGCGCTCGTTGAGCTGCTGAATGGCCTGGAGCACGGTGACGGGCTTGCCGTCGATGGCGACCGGGACGCCCTCCTTGAAGGAGATGACGACCTCGTCGGCCACGCGTGGGGTGGCCGGGTTCGAGGTGTACTCGTAGATGTCCTCGATCGGCGCGTTCCAGATGTCCTCCAGGAAGCCCGTCTCGACCGCGCGCCCGAAGACGTTCTGGTCGATGGAGTACGGGGACTTCTTGGTGGTGGCGATCGGGAGCTGCTTCTCCTCGCAGAAGGCGATCGCCTTGTCCCGGGTCATCGCGTAGTCACGGACCGGGGCGATGCACTTGAGGTCGGGGGCGAGGGCGACGATGCCGGCCTCGAAGCGGACCTGGTCGTTGCCCTTGCCGGTGCAGCCGTGGGCGACCGTGGTGGCGCCGTGCTTCTGGGCGGCGGCGACGAGGTGCTTGACGATCGTCGGGCGGGAGAGGGCGGAGACCAGCGGGTAGCGGTCCATGTAGAGAGCGTTGGCCTTGATCGCCGGGAGGCAGTACTCGTCGGCGAACTCGTCCTTGGCGTCCGCGACCTCGGCCTCGACGGCACCGCAGGCGAGCGCGCGCTTACGGATGACGTCCAGGTCCTCGCCGCCCTGGCCGACGTCGACCGCGACAGCGATGACCTCGGCGCCCGTCTCCTCGGCGATCCAGCCGATGGCGACGGAGGTGTCCAGACCGCCTGAGTAGGCGAGTACGACGCGCTCGGTCACGGGTTTCTCCTCACACTGCATTCGCTGACATGCATGAGTATGCAGCACTCTGCATGATTCGTCAATCGAGGGGCCGTCAGGGCAGGGGTGCCGGGGCGGGGCGCCGGGAGCGGCCGATTCGAAAATCTCAGCGGTGATTGAACGCAGGAAATCGCTTTCCCGTACTTCCCCCCGAACGCAGGCGCCGCGTTTGTACACCCGCTCGTACACCCGCTTCCCGTGCACCCAACTTCCCGTGCACCCACTCCTGACCAAGTGAGGCTTCCGCATGTCCAGGGCCCTTCCGAAGTACAACAAGCGCCGCGTCGTGATGATCGGCGGCGCCGCCGCAGTGGTGCTGTCCGGAGCGGTGATCGCCGGCAACGCCTTGGCCGGGGAGACATCCAAGAGCGGCGCGCAGAACGCCACGACGAAGGCCGCGTCCCCGGGCACCGTGAACTGCCCGGCCGTCGCGCCGAGCCTGCCCGCGATCCCCGCCTCCGCCAAGGCCGAGGTCGACCGCAACCTCACACTGCTGAACACCCAGATCTCCGAGGCCAACAAGCGGCTCGTCGACACGGTCGGCCAGGGCGGACCGAACTTCATCCAGAACGCGATCCTCGGCCCCCTCAAGGACAAGCGGGTCGCCACGATCAATCGCATCGCCACGGCCATCGGGCGCACCGCGGCCAAGCCGCAAGGTCTGGACGCGCTCGCCCCGTGCACGCTGAACGCGGTGGGGGGTGCCGCCGCCGCGACGCCGACCGCGAGCGCGAGTGCCGCGGCGACCGCGCAGGCGAGTGGCGCCGCCGGCACCGCGAGCGGCTCGACCGCCGCCGGCACCATCAGCTGCCCGGACGTCGCGTCGAAGTTGCCGGCGATTCCCGCCTCCGCGAAGGCCGAGGTCGACCGCAATCTGGCGCTGCTGAACACCCAGATCTCCGAGGCCAACACGCGACTGGTGAACACCGTCGGGCAGGGCGGACCGAACTTCGTCCAGAACGCGATCCTCGGTCCCCTGAAGGACAAGCGGGTCTCCACCATCGACCGCATCGCCATCTCCATCGGGCGCACCGCGGCCAAGCCGCAGGGCCTGGACTCGCTCGCCACCTGCACGCTCAACAAGTGACGGACGGCGCATGACGGACTCCGTGGCCGCCCCGCGCGCCGGCCGGGGTGGCCACGGAACCGTCGACCACAGAACCGTCGGCCACGGAACCTTTAATTCCTTAGACGGGCGAACGACTTTCCTCAATAATCGTTAGACATGGGAAAGACCTATGAGCGCATAGACGGCAGACTGCGTACGTTCATCGAGGCGCAGCCCCTCTTCTTCACCGCGACCGCGCCCCTGTCCGGGGACGGCACGGTCAACCTCTCCCCCAAGGGAGTCACCGGTTCGTTCGCCGTGATCGACGAACTGACCGTGGCCTATCTGGACTTCGCCGGAAGCAATGCCGAGACCATCGCGCACCTGAGGGAGAACGGCCGGATCACCCTCATGTGGTGTGCGTTCCAGGGGCCACCGAACATCGTGCGGGTGCATGGGCGTGGTGAGCCGGTCTTCCGTGACGATCCGCGCTTCAAGGGGCTGCTCGGTCACTTCCCTTCCATCGACCCGACCCCGCACGGTCTGCGCGCGATCATCGTCGTGACTGCCGAACTTGTTCGGGACACCTGTGGCTATGCGGTGCCGTTCATGTCGTATGACGAGGATCGTGATCTGCATGCGAAGCGGTTTGCTCGGGAGGACGACGTCTCGCTGAGCGAGTACTTCACGAAGAAGGATCACGTGGCTACGAGCCTGGATGGGTTGCCTGGGTTGCCGCTTCCGTTGCCGCCGCGTTCGGTTTGAGCAGCGTTCTGTTGTCTTTTGGGTGCGGGTTGTACGTGGCTGGTCGCGCCCGCGCGGCGGAGCCGCACATGTCACAGCCCCGCGCCCCTTAAGGGGCGCTTCCGTCGCCGTCGGTCGGCAGTCGGACCGTGAACCTCGTCGCCCCCGGGCGGCTCTCCAGGGTGACCGTTCCGCCGTGAGCCTCCACCACCGCCGCCACGATCGACAGGCCCAGCCCCGCGCCACCGCCCGCGCCACCGGTGCGGCGGCGATCGGCTCGGGTGAAGCGTTCGAAGACGCCAGGCTGGACGTCCTCCGGGACTCCCGGGCCGTCGTCGTGGACCGTCAGGACGGCCGTCGTGTCGTCGACCTCCAGTGACACCGTGACCTTGGTGTCAACGGGTGTGTGCAAACGTGCGTTGGCCAACAGGTTGGCCAACACCTGTTGGAGTCGGTGTGCGTCGCCCGTCACCGTGACCGGCTCCTCGGCGAGCTCCAGGGTCCAGCGGCGGTCGGGGCCGGCGGCTCGTGCGTCGGTGACCGAGTCGAGGACGAGGTGGGTGAGGTCCACGGGGAGCTGTTCGAGGGGGCGGCCGGCGTCGAGGCGGGCGAGCAGCAGCAGGTCGTCGACCATCTCGCCCATACGGGCCGACTCGGCGGCGATGCGTTCCAGGGCGCGGGTCACCTTGGGGGGCACCGGGCCCGGGTGCAGCAGCGCCAGTTCCGCGTGGCCGCGGACCGAGGCGACCGGGGTGCGCAGCTCATGGCTGGCGTCGGCGGCGAAGCTGCGCAGCCGTTCCTCGCTCGCGTGCCGCTTGGTCAGCGCGTCCTCGACATGGCCGAGCATGCGGTTGAAGGCACCGGCGACACGGCCCACCTCGCTGCGCGGATCGGACTCGGGCGCGCGCGGCGGCAACGCCACCTCGCCGCTGGCGAGCGGGAGTTCGCTGACCCGGGTGGCGGTAGCGGCGACCCGGCTCAGCGGGCGCAGCGACCAGCGCACCCAGAAGGCTCCGGCTATACCGGCGATCGCGAGGGCCGCGCCGAAGACGGCGGAGGCCACCAGCTCCAGACGGTGGACCGCGGCCGTGACCGGCTCCATCGGCAACCCGGTGATCAGGACGTCACCGTCGAGTCCCCGCGCCGCCATCACGCGGTACTCGCCCACCCCTGTCAGACAGATGGTGTGTGCCCTGCCGTCGGCCGGGACTCCGGTGAGGGCCTTCCTGTCGGCGGCTGTCACGTTCACGTTCTGGGCGGTCGCGTTGGTGCCGGAGGGTACGACCGACGCGTTGGTCACGTCCCCGCCCAGCAGCCGGGCGCCGAAGGTGCCGGTGCTCTGCTTGCGGGTGTCGCCATGTTCGTCGCCGTCGTGGTCCGACTTCGGTGTGGCCGTCGGGTGCTCAAGACTCGCGGGGAACCGCACTCCCACGTCGCGCAACTGCTGGTCGAGGCGCCCGGTGAGGAAGCCGTTCAGTTCGTACACGGCGGCCACCCCGACGGCGGCGCAGCTGACGGCGAGCAGCACCACGAGCCCCGCGGTGAGCCGGGCCCGCATCGTGCGCGGGCGCGGCAGCCTTCGCACGCCCGCTCCCAGCCACGACCATCGGCGCCTCGCCCACGCCCACGGCCGCGTCGGCCACGGCCACCGCCGCGGTGTCATCCCGCCACCGGCTTGATCACATATCCGGCGCCCCGCACCGTGTGGATCATGGGTTCGCGACCCACGTCCACCTTCTTGCGGAGATACGAGATGTAGAGCTCGACAACATGGGCCTGGCCGCCGAAGTCGTACGACCACACACGGTCGAGGATCTGCGCCTTGCTGAGGACGCGGCGCGGATTGCGCATCAGGAAGCGCAGCAGTTCGAACTCGGTCGGCGACAGCTCGATCAGCTTGCCGCCGCGGGTCACCTCGCGGGCCTCCTCGTCCATGACCAGGTCGCCGACGGTGAGCCGGGGCCCCTCGTCCAGCTGCCGGGCCATGCCCGCGCGGCGCAGCAGTCCGCGCAGCCGGGCGACGACCTCCTCCAGGCTGAACGGCTTGGTGACGTAGTCGTCGCCGCCCGCGGTGATGCCGGCGATCCGGTCCTCGACGGCGTCCCGCGCGGTGAGGAAGAGGACGCAGACGTCGGGCTTCACGGTGTGCAGTCGGCGCAGTACGGCGAAACCGTCGGTGTCCGGGAGCATCACGTCGAGGACGACGGCGTCGGGCAGCAGCTCCCGGGCCTCGGTGACGGCCGAGGCCCCGTCGCCCGCCGTGCGCACCTCCCAGCCCTCGTAACGCAGGGCCCCGGAGAGCACCTCGGCGAGATCCGGGTCGTCGTCGACGACGAGGACGCGTACGGGGGTGCCGTCGGGCCGGGTGAGCGCGAGCCGGCCGTTGCCTCGGGAGCGGGGAGTGTTCATGTCCTCTCCAGGATCACCCCTCGGCGAGGTCGCGCCGCCCCCTCCCGCCTCTGAGTTTTCTCTGAGTCCGCGGTGAGCGGTCCGGCGTGGGGCGGCGTCGCGCATCCGTTCAGAGCGTCCTCAGAAGTTCCGGACGCACAGTTTCCTCCCGGACATCCGGAAGGACGGACATATGACCACGACGTACGAGCGGGCGGCCCTCCCGCGCCAGGCACGAGGGCGTCGGCGCCCCCGGCCCTCCCCCGCCGGGCCGCTGCTGGCCCTGCTGTGGGCCGGCGCCGCCGCGGTCGTCGCCCTGTGGTGGTACGACACCCGGTCGGTGGTGGGCCTCGCCGGCTGGCTGACCGACGCCGGGAGGATCTGCGGGCTGCTGTGCGGCTACAGCTGCGCGATCCTGGTGGCGCTGATGGCCCGGGTCCCGCTTCTGGAGCGGCGCATCGGCTCCGACCGGGTGGCCCGCTGGCACGCCATGGCGGGCCGGTACACGGTCTGCCTGCTCGTCGCGCACATCGCGCTGATCCTCTTCGGGTACGCCGCCCAGGACGGGTCGGGCATCGTGGACGAGACGCTGAGTGTGGTGTTCGACTACCCGGACATGCTCAAGGCCACGATCGGCACGCTCATCCTCTTCGCCGTCGGGATCACTTCGGCGCGCGTGGCCCGCCGCCGGATCAGCCACGAGTTCTGGTACTACGTGCACCTGCTCACCTACGTGGCCGTGTTCCTCGCCTTCTTCCACCAGCTCGCGCTCGGCTCGGACTTCGTCGGCAGCGCCGCCGCGCGGGCCGCCTGGTACGTGCTCTATCTGGGCACGGCCGCGCTGGTCGTGTGGTTCCGGCTGCTCGCGCCGGTGCGGCTGAACCTGCGGCACAAGCTGCGCGTCGAGTCCGTGTACCGCGAGGCGCCGGGCGTCTTCTCCATCGTCGTACGCGGGGAGCGGCTGGACGAACTGAAGGCCCAGGCCGGGCAGTTCTTCCGCTGGCGGTTCCTCGCCGAGGGGATGCGGTGGACCTCCACGCCGTACTCGCTGTCGGCGCCGCCGCGCCCCGACCTGATGCGGATCACCGTGAAGGCGCTCGGCGACCACAGCGCCGCCGTGGGGCTGCTGCGGCCCGGCACCCGGGTGTGGGCGGAGGGCCCGTACGGCGCGCTGACCGCCGAGCGGAGCACCGCGCCCAAGGCCCTGCTGATCGCGGGCGGCGTCGGCATCACCCCGTTGCGCGCCCTGTTCGAGGCGCTGCCCGGTGACCTCACGCTGCTCTACCGGGCGCGTACGGCCGAAGACCTCGCGTTGGGCGCCGAGTTGGAGGCCATCGCGAAGTGGCGCGGGGCGCGCGTCCTGTACGCGGTCAACGGCGCCGACGGGACGCGTCCGCGATTCACCGCCGAATCCCTGCGCGAGGCCGTGCCGGACATCGCCGGGCACGACATCTACCTCTGCGGCCCGCCCGCGATGGCGCGGGACCTGTACGAGGCGCTGCGCGCGGCGGGGGTCCCCGACCGCCGTATCCACCACGAGTCGTTCGAGCTGTGAGGCCGCCTTGCACGCCCTGAAGAAGAACCGTCCGCTGCGGCGAGTGACGCTGGCCGCCGCGACCACCGTCACCGGTGTCGTCCTGCTGCTGTCGCTGAAGCCGCACACGCCACCGACCGTGGTCCAGGCGTCCTCGTCGTCGGGCCAGTCCCAGTCCTCCGGAAGCTCATCCGGAGGCACATCCGGAGGCTCCCCGAGCAGCTCCCCCAGCAGCAGCTCCGGAAGCACGAAGAGCACGGGTACCAAGACGGTCACCGGCGACACCGTCCAGACCCGTTGGGGCCCCGTCCAGGTGCGCGTGACGGTGAAGAACGGCAGGATCACCGATGTCACGGCGGTCGCGTACCCCACCGACAATCCGAAGGACCAGGAGATCAACAGCTACGCGATTCCGCAGCTCAGGCGGGAGGCGCTGGCGGCCCAGAGCGCGCAGATCGACTCCGTCTCGGGGGCCACGTACACCAGCGACGGGTACAAGCAGTCCCTCCAGTCGGCACTGGACTCGGCGGGCCTCTGAACGCACGGCCGTCGGGGACCGTATCTCTGGGCCAGGGGGCCACTCCCCTCGCCCCGTCCCCACGGACGACACACGGAGGAACCGTGTCCACGATCGCCGGTGGTCGCGCCGCGCGGCGCCAGACCATGCGCCGTATTCGCCCACGCCGCTCGCCCGCCGTCCCGTTGCTGCTCGCCGTCTGGGCGGGCGCGGCCGGGGTCATCTGGCTGTGGTGGAACAACACCCCGTCCATCGCTGACGACAACAGCAAGATCCTCAACGCGGGCCGGATCACCGGGCTGCTCGCCGGCTATCTGATGGCGCTCGTGGTGCTGCAGATGGCCCGGGTTCCCGCCCTGGAACGCCGGGTGGGCTCCGACCGGGTCGCCCGCTGGCACGCCATGAGCGGCCGGTACACGATCTGTCTGGTCCTGGCCCATCTCTTCCTGACCATGTGGGGCTACGCCCTGCAGTCCGGCAAGGGGCTCGGCGGGATCGTGCAGCAGACCATCGACTCGGTCAACCAGCTGCCCGACATGGGCAAGGCCGCGATCGGCACGGGTCTGCTGGTGCTCATCGGGTTCATCTCCATCGGCGGTGTCCGCCGGCTGATCCCGTACGACACCTGGTACCACGTCCACCTGTTGACGTACGCCGCCGTGTTCCTGACGTTCTGGCACCAGCTGTCCACCGGCAACGACTTCGCCGTGGAGCCCACCGCGAAGACCGTCTGGTACGGGCTGTACGGGTCGGTGACCGCGCTCGTTCTCTGGTACCGGATCCTCTCGCCGATCCGGCTCAACCTGAAGCACCGGATGCGGGTCGAGGCGGTCATCGAGGAGACGCCCGGGATCGTGTCGGTGCTGATCAGCGGGCGGAAGCTGCACCGGATGGGCGCGGAGGCCGGGCAGTTCTTCCGCTGGCGCTTCCTGGCACCGGGCATGCGGCTGAGTTCCCACCCGTACTCACTGTCGGCGGCGCCCCGCCCCACCATGCTGCGCATCACCGTGAAGGCGATCGGCGACCACAGTTCCGCGCTGCGCGACCTGGAGCCGGGCACCCGGGTCTGGGCCGAGGGCCCGTACGGGGCACTGACGGCGGGCAAGCGCAGCCGCGGCAAGGTGCTGCTGGTGGCGGGCGGCGTCGGGATCACGCCGATGCGGGCGCTGTTCGAAACCCTGCCCGGCGCGTCCGGTGACCTGACGCTGCTCTACCGGGCCAACAGCACCCAGGACCTGGCCCTGTGGGACGAGCTCGCCGTCATCTCCAAGGAGCGCGGGGCCCGCCTGATGTACGCGGTCAACAGCCCCGACGGGGAGCGCCCGGACATCTCGGCGGAAACGTTGCGCCGCAAGCTGCCGGACATCGACCGCCACGACGTCTTCATGTGCGGGCCGCCCGGCTTCGCCCAAGAGGTGTACGAAGCACTGCGCGGCGCGGGGGTCCCCGCCCGCCGCATCCATCACGAGTCGTTCGAGATGTGAGCGACGGGAGTCAGGAGCGATGAAGAAGAGCCACCCCATTCGGCGCGTCGTGCTCGCCACCGCCGCCACCGTGTCCGGGATCGTCCTGCTGCTGTCGCTGAAGCCCGCGTCCGATCCGGCCGCCGCGTCGGCGCAGGGCGGAGCGGCGGCCCAGCAGACGGCGGCCGGGCAGGAGTCGCCCCAGGGCGGCAGCGCGTCACAGACGGGCTCGCAGACCGTCACCGGAAGCGTCACCCAGACCCAGTACGGGCCCGTCCAGGTACGGCTCACCATGAGCGGCGGCAAGATCACCAAAGCGGAAGCCGTCCAGGCTCCCAAGGGCGGCACCAGCGACCAGAAGACCGCGCTGGCCATCCCCAAACTCAACGAGGAGGCCGTCGCCGCCCAGAGCGCGGACATCGACGCGGTCTCGGGGGCGACCTACACCAGCAGCGGCTACAAGCAGTCCCTCCAGTCGGCCCTGGACAAAGCCAAGACCGCGGGCAGCGGTACGTCGGGATCCTCGGGGTCGGCCGCCGGTTCTTCGGGCTCGTCCTCGTCGCCCCAGGCACCGGCCACCCAGGCCCCCGCCACGCAGGCCCGCATCATCACCGGAAACGTCGCCCAGACCCAGTACGGGCCGGTCCAGGTCCGCATCACCGTGAGCGGCGACAAGATCACCAAGGCCGAGGCGGTCCAGGCACCCAGCGGCGGCACCAGCAGCCAGAAGACCGCGCTGGCCGTACCCAAGCTCAACCAGGAGGCCGTCGCGGCCGGGAGCGCCGACATCGACGCCGTCTCCGGTGCCACCTACACCAGCGGTGGCTACAAGCAGTCCCTCCAGTCGGCCCTGGACAAGGCCGGTGGCTGAGTCCGCGGAGGCGCCGCCCGCGCTGCGCCACGCCGAGGAGGTCATGGGTACGGTCTTCTCCTTCGACGTACGGGGAGGAGAACCGGGGCCCGTCCAGGCGGCGTTGGAGGAGGCGATCGCCCAACTCCACCGCGTGGACGAGGTGTTCAGCACCTACCGCGAGGACAGCCAGATCTCGCGGCTGGCGCGCGGTGAACTGAGCGTCGAGCAGTGCGATCCCGAGGTCGCCGAGGTGCTCGGTCTGGGCGCGGAGGCCGAGCGGCTGAGCGAGGGCTGGTTCAGCACGAGGTACGAGGGACGGCTCGACCCGACGGGGATCGTGAAGGGCTGGGCAACCGAGCGCGCGGCCCGGCACCTCGCCGCCGCCGGGGCGAGCGGGGTGAGCGTCAACGGCGGCGGCGACGTCCAGCTGTACGGCGTGCCCGGGTCGCACCGGCCCTGGCGGGTCGGCATCTCGGACCCGCTCCGCCCGGGCTCACTCGCGGCCGTGGTCTCCGCGGCCGGCGTCGACGAACTGGCCGTGGCCACCTCCGGCACAGCCGAGCGCGGCGCCCACATCGTCGACCCGAGCACCGGCAAGTCCGCGGTCACCGACCTGGTGGCGGTGACCGTGGTCGGCCCCCACCTGACCTGGGTGGACGCCTGGGCAACGGCAGCCTTCGCAATGGGCTCCCGCCAGGCGTTGGACTGGCTGGAGTCGCTCCCGGACATCGAGGCCTTGCTGATCACGGCGGGAGACGAGGTCAGATGCACCGGGGGCTTGGCTCAACGCCTGGGGTGAGGACAGCGCCCCGATAGGGGCGCGGGGAACTGCGCGACCAGCCACAGACAACCCGCACCCGACCGACAACCTCAGTGATTGTTCTGAGCCAACCGCAACAAGTGATCGGCCAAAGCCTGACCCCCCGTGGGATTCCGACTGATCAACAGCAACGTGTCGTCCCCGGCAATGGTGCCAAGGATGTCCTGCAGCTCAGCCTGATCAATAGCCGAGGCCAAGAACTGCGCAGCCCCCGGCGGGGTACGCAGAACCACGAGGTTCGCGGAGGCCTCCGCGGAGATCAGCAGCTCCGCGGACAGCCGACGCATCCGCTCTTCCTTCGCCGACTCCCCCAGCGGAGCGCGCGGCGTACGGAACCCGCCCTCACTCGGCACCGCGTAGATCAGATCGCCGTCGTTGTTGCGGATCTTCACCGCGTTCAGCTCGTCCAGGTCCCGGGAGAGCGTCGCCTGCGTGACGCTCAGCCCGTCGTCGGCGAGAAGCTTCGCCAACTGGCTCTGCGAGCGCACCGGTTGCCGGTTGAGGATGTCCACGATCCGGCGGTGGCGTGCGGTGCGGGTCTGCGGCACGGCAGGCCCTGCGTGCTCATGGTCCTGCGCCTGACTCATCGTCGTCGTCCCATTTCCCGGGATCATCCGTCCCCGTTGGCTGCGTCGAGGATGCCGGGAAGGGCCTGGAGGAACGCGTCCACCTCGTCGTCGCCGAGGTTCAGCGGCGGCATCAGCCGTACGACATCGGGGGCGGGCGCGTTCACCAGGAAACCGGCGTCCTGAGCCGCCTGCTGCACCTGGGGCGCGAGCGGCTCGGTGAGCACGATACCCAGGAGCAGCCCCGCACCCCGGACATGGTCGATCAACGGGTGCCCGAGTGACTCGATTCCGTCCCGCAGCTTCTCGCTCGCGGACTTCACGTTCTCCAGGAGGCCCTCGGACTCGATCGTGTCGAGTACGGCGAGTCCGGCGGCGCAGACGACCGGGTTGCCGCCGAAGGTCGTGCCGTGGTGTCCGGGCTTCAGCAGCCCGGCGGCCCGGCCGAAGGCGACGGTGGCGCCGAGCGGCAGTCCGCCGCCGAGGCCCTTGGCGAGCGTGACGATGTCGGGCAGGACGCCCTCGTGGGCCTGGTACTCAAACCAGTGTCCGGTCCGACCGATTCCGGTCTGTACCTCGTCGAGAACCAGCAGCGATCCGGTGGCGGCGGTGATGGCACGAGCCGCCTTCAGATATCCGGCGGGCGGGACCACAACCCCGTTCTCACCTTGGATCGGCTCGATGATGACGAGGGCCGTCTCCTCGGTGACCGCGGCGGCCAGTGCCTGCGCGTCGCCGTACGGGACATGCGTGACGTCGCCGGGCAGCGGCAGGAACGGCTCCTGCTTGGCGGGCTGGCCGGTGAGGGCGAGGGCGCCCATGGTCCGGCCGTGGAAGCCGCCGGTGGTGGCGACCATGTGCGTCCGGCCGGTGAGCCGGCCGATCTTGAAGGCGCCCTCGTTGGCCTCGGCGCCCGAGTTGCAGAAGTACACCCGGCCCTCGCGCCCGAAGAGCTGGAGCAGCCGTTCGGCGAGCGTGACGGGCGGCTCGGCGATGAAGAGGTTGGAGACATGGCCGAGGGAGGCGATCTGCTTGCTCACGGCCTCGACGATCGCGGGGTGGGCGTGCCCGAGTGCGTTGACCGCGATCCCGCCGACGAAGTCGAGGTACTGCTTGCCGTCGGCGTCCCACAGCTTGGTGCCCTCGCCGCGGACGAGCGGCAGCCGAGGGGTGCCGTAGTTGACCATGAGCGAGCCCTGCCACCGCTGGGTGAGCTCTTCGTTGCCGGCCACGTCCTGGTTCGCGGTCATACGGCATCCCCCTCTTCCTCGTCCGGCACGACCATCGTGCCGATCCCCTCGTCGGTGAAGATCTCCAGCAGGATCGAGTGCTGGACCCGGCCGTCGATGACGCGGGCCGTGGTGACGCCGTTGCGCACGGCGTGCAGACAGCCCTCCATCTTCGGCACCATGCCGCTGGCCAGCTCGGGCAGCAGTTTCTCCAGCTGGGAAGCGGTGAGGCGACTGATCACCTCGTCGCTGTTGGGCCAGTCCTCGTAGAGGCCCTCGACGTCCGTGAGGACCATGAGGGTTTCGGCGCCAAGTGCCGCAGCGAGTGCCGCAGCCGCCGTATCAGCATTGACGTTGTAGACATGTCCGTCGTCCTGGGAGCGGGCGATCGAGGAGACGACCGGGATGCGGCCGTCGGAGAGCAGCGCCTCGATGGCACCGGTGTCGATCGCGGTGATCTCGCCGACCCGGCCGATGTCGACGAGCTCGCCGTCGATCTCGGGCTGGTGCTTGGTGGCGGTGATGGTGTGCGCGTCCTCGCCGGTCATGCCGACGGCGAGCGGCCCGTGCTGGTTGAGCAGCCCGACCAGCTCGCGCTGCACCTGCCCGGCCAGGACCATGCGTACGACGTCCATGGCGTCCTCTGTGGTGACCCGCAGGCCCGCCTTGAACTCGCTGACGATGCCGTGCTTGTCGAGGGCGGCGCTGATCTGCGGGCCGCCGCCGTGCACCACGACGGGCTTGAGGCCTGCGTGGTGCAGGAACACGATGTCCTGCGCGAACGCCGCCTTCAGCTCCTCGTCGATCATGGCATTACCGCCGAACTTGACGACGACCGTCTTGCCGTTGTGCCGGGTCAGCCAGGGCAGCGCCTCGATGAGGATCTGGGCCTTGGGGAGTGCGGTGTGTTTCCGTGCCGTATTGCTCATGAGGAGTACGCGCTGTTCTCGTGGACGTAGTCGGCGGTGAGATCGTTGGTCCAGATCGTGGCGGTCTCGCCGCCGGCGGCGAGGTCGGCGACGATGTGCACTTCGCGGTAGCGCATGTCGACGAGCTCGCGGTCCTCGCCGACTCCGCCGTTCTTGCAGACCCATACGCCGTTGATGGCGACGTTCAGCTGGTCGGGCTCGAAGGCGGCCTTGGTCGTGCCGATCGCGGACAACACCCGTCCCCAGTTGGGGTCTTCACCGTGGATCGCGCACTTGAGGAGGTTGTTGCGGGCGATGGAGCGGCCCACCTCGACGGCGTCGTCCTCGGTCGCGGCGTTGATGACCTCGATCTTGATGTCCTTGCCGGCGCCCTCGGCGTCGCGGATGAGCTGCTGACCGAGGTCGTCACAGACCGCGCGGACGGCCTCGGCGAAATCCGCGTATTCCGGGGTGACTTCGGAGGCGCCGGAGGCGAGCAGCAGCACGGTGTCATTGGTGGACATGCAGCCGTCGGAGTCGACGCGGTCGAAGGTGACGCGGGTGGCGGCGCGGAGCGCCTTGTCCAGGGTGTCGCTGTCCACGTCGGCGTCGGTGGTGAGCACGACCAGCATGGTGGCCAGGCCCGGGGCGAGCATGCCCGCACCCTTGGCCATGCCGCCGACGGTCCAGCCGTCGTTCGTCACGACCGAAGTCTTGTGGACCGTGTCGGTGGTCTTGATGGCGATGGCGGCCTTCTCGCCGCCGTGCGGGCCGAGTTGGGCGACGGCCTGGTCGACGCCCGGGAGCAGCTTGTCCATCGGCAGGAGGACGCCGATGAGGCCGGTCGAGCAGACGGCGACCGTGCCCGCGCCGGTCTCCCCGAACCCCGCGGCGCTGAGCGACTCCGCGACCTTCTCGGCGGTGGCGTGGGTGTCCTGGAAGCCCTTGGGCCCCGTACAGGCGTTGGCGCCACCGGAGTTGAGGACGACGGAGGTCAACTGGCCGCTCTTGAGCACCTGTTCCGACCAGAGGACCGGCGCGGCCTTCACGCGGTTGGAGGTGAAGACGCCCGCGGCGGCAAGGCGGGGCCCGTTGTTGACCACGAGGGCCAGGTCCGGGTTGCCGTTCTCCTTGATCCCGGCGGCGATACCGGCCGCCGTGAATCCCTGTGCTGCCGTGACACTCACGGTGCAACTCCGATCGTGGAAAGCCCCGTGGCCTCATCGAGGCCGAGGGCAATGTTCATGCTCTGCACGGCACCGCCCGCGGTGCCCTTGGTCAGGTTGTCGATGGCGCTGATCGCGATGATGCGGTGCGCGGCGGCGTCGTACGCGACCTGGATCTGAACGGCGTTGGAACCGTAGACGGACGCCGTGGCGGGCCACTGGCCCTCGGGCAGCAGGTGCACGAACAGCTCGTCCGCGAACGCCTTCTCGTACGCGGCCCGTACGGACTCGGCGGTGACGCCGGGCTTGGCCTTCGCACTACAGGTGGCGAGGATGCCGCGGGGCATCGGCGCGAGCGTGGGCGTGAAGGAGACGGTGACGGGCTCACCGGCGGCGGCGCCGAGGTTCTGGATCATCTCGGGGGTGTGCCGGTGGCCGCCGCCGACGCCGTACGGGGACATGGAGCCCATGACCTCGGAGCCGAGCAGATGCGCCTTGGGCGCCTTTCCGGCACCGGACGTCCCGGAGGCGGCGACGATCACGGCCTCGTTCTCCGCCAGCCCGGCCGCGTACGCCGGGAAGAGCGCGAGTGAGGCGGCCGTCGGATAGCAACCGGGCACCGCGATGCGCTTGGACCCCTCCAGCGCAGCGCGGGCACCCGGCAGTTCGGGGAGGCCGTACGGCCAGGTCCCGGCATGCGCGGAGCCGTAGAACCTCTCCCAGTCGGCCGGGTCCTTCAGCCGGAAGTCGGCGCCCATGTCGACGACGAGGACGTCCGGGCCGAGCTGCTCGGCGACGGCGGCGGACTGCCCGTGGGGCAGCGCGAGGAATACGACGTCATGCCCGGCGAGCACCTCGGGGGTCGTCTCCTGGAGGACGCGGTCCGCGAGCGGCAGGAGGTGCGGCTGCAGCGCGCCCAGGCGCTGACCCGCGTTGGAGTTGCCGGTCAGAGCGCCGATCTCGATCCCGGGGTGCCCCAGGAGCAGACGCAGCAGTTCCCCGCCCGCATACCCACTCGCTCCCGCCACTGCCGCACGTACCGCCATGGAACCCTCCTCTTGGATGGCATGACTATACGTTTCGCTGCACGTTTATGCAATCCCGGTATCGGTGGGCCGGAACCGACGGAACGACGGAACGACGGAACGACGGAACGGAAGGGGTGAGAGCCAGGAAGCGAGGTCGCTCAGCCGGAGGCCGTCGGGGGTTCGGCGATTCCGACGATGAAGTTGCCCAGGGGCGGACGTCGGCCGACCAGCCGAGGGTGGCGAGATCGTCGGTGAGGGTGGTGGGGTCGTGGAAGATCTTGACGATGCGGTACTGGCTTCCGTCGTCGAGGCGGCGCAGTTCCGCGGCGACCTCCTCGCGGGCGGCCTCCGCGGGGCCCTCGTCGATGAAGATCGCTCTGCCGTGCGGGGTGAGGGCGGCGGCGACGGTGTTCCAGAACTGGCCCATCCGGGACAGTGGGACGTGGGAGAGCCAGAAGGCGAAGAACACGGTGTCGTAGCGGCGTGGGGGCTGCCAGGTGAAGACGTCGGCCTGGACGAACTCGACATCGGCGGATGCGGTCCGCTCCCGCGCGATGCCCAGGACCTCGGGCGACGAGTCGACGGCCGTCATCGAGTGCGCCCGTGCGGCCAGCCTTCCGGTCCACTGGCCCGTTCCGCAGGCCAGCTCCAGCACGTCTCCGGTGATGGGGAGCTCGTCGACCGCCGTCACCAGCTCGCGCAGGTCCTCACGCTCGGCATAGACCCGGTCGTACTCGAAGGCGCGGGCCCGGTAGTACGCGATCTGCTCCGCCACCAGAGCATCGTCATCGGTGTCCATGACCATCGACGACAGTGGCGGCAGCGGGGCCCCGTCGGCCGCTTTCACGGACCGCGACGGACCCGCCACACGACTGGGCGGGAACCCGCCACACCACCGGGCGAGGACGCGGGAGGCGGTCAGGAACGCTTGGCGGCCCGCTCCGCGTTCTTCTCCTTGATACGGACCGATTCCTTGCGGACGTCGGCCTGCGTGGAGCGCTCGCGCCGCAGCCAGCCGGGGTCCTCCGTCTTGAGGGCCTCGATCTGCTCGGTGGTGAGGGCCTCGGTGACCCCGCCCCGGGCGAGGCCGGCGATGGACACGCCCAGCTTGGCCGCGACCACCGGACGGGGGTGCGGGCCGTTGCGGCGCAGTTCCTGGAGCCACTCGGGCGGGTCGGCCTGCAGCGCAGCCAGCTCGGCACGCGAGACGACACCCTCCTGGAACTCGGCGGGGGTGGCCTCGAGGTACACGCCCAGCTTCTTCGCCGCGGTCGCGGGCTTCATCGTCTGGGTGGTCTGGTGCGACGTCATGGTGTCAAGGGTATCGAGCATGTGAGCCACTGCCGACCATCACGTGTTCGGGAGGCGACGTCACGGGTGCGGCACCCGGTCGTGGTCACGTGCGGGACCTGGTCGTCGTCACGGTGCGGGACCTGGTCGTGGTCACGGGTGCGGCACCCGTGACCATGACCGGTAACCTGACGAAGTGACTGGCTCCGAAGCTCCCCCCTCGTTCCGGCTCGCGTACGTCCCGGGGGTCACGCCCGCCAAGTGGGTGCGGATCTGGAACGAGCGGTTCACCGACATCCCGCTGACCCTCGTCCCGGTCTCCGCCGACGAGGCGTTCGGCCTGCTGCGCGGCGGTGGCGCCGACGCGGGCTTCGTACGACTGCCGGTCGACCGGACCGACCTCAGCGCGATCCCCCTGTACACCGAGACGACGGTCGTCATGGTCCCCAAGGACCACATCGTGGCGGCGGTCGAGCAGGTCTCCACGGAGGATCTCGCCGACGACATCGTGCTGCACCCCCTGGACGACACCCTCGGCTGGGAGCGCCTGCCGGGGAAGCCCGCGCTGGAGCGCCCCGCCACCACCGAGGATGCCGTCGAGCTCGTCGCGGCGGGCATCGGCGTCCTCGTCGTCCCGCAGTCCCTGGCCCGCCTCCACCACCGCAAGGACCTCACCTACCGGACGGTCACGGACGCCCCCGAGTCACGCGTCGCACTGTCCTGGCCCGAGGAGAAGACCACCGACCAGGTGGAGGACTTCATCGGCATCGTCCGCGGCCGGACGGTCAACAGCACCCGCGGACGCTCCCAGACCCCGGCCGCCGACGGGCAGAAAGCGAAGTCCAAGGCCAAGTCCACGCCCCAGCGGTCGGACTCGGGCGGTGGCGCACGGCGCAAGTCCACGGCCGGCAAGGCGGGCGGCAAGAACCCCCGCGGCACTGGTTCCGGTGGCCCCAAGGGCGGCGCCAAGCGCGGCAAGCCTCGCCGCCACTCGTAGCCCCCGCACCTCAGGTACGACACCCCCGCACCTCGGATACGACGGCACCCCGCGGTTACCGCGTCTTGCGCGCCGCGTAGGCGCGTGCCGCCCGCACCCGGTTGCCGCACTTCGTCGTGCACCAGCGCCGGGCCGCGTGGGAGCGGAGGAACCAGCGCGTACAGCCGTCGGCCGCGCACGGGGCGAGCTGCGGGGATTCCGGGCCGGTGAGGAGTTCGGCCGCGTCGTCGGCGAGGAGGGAGAGGGCGGCGCCCGCCGGGTTGCCGGTGTCGGGTTCGTCGGCGCGGTGCGGGCCGTCCGCGGTCCAGGCGAGGCGGGGCGTCGCAGGGGCCGCGGCCAGCGCGGAGTTGAGGGCGTCGAGGCTCTCGCGCGGCGGTACGGAACGGACCTCGCGTGCCTCGAAGAGCGAGCGCAGCGCCTCGCGCAGGCCGAGGAGCCGGCCGAACTGCCGGCCGTTCAGCGCCACCCGGTCCGGCAGCAGCTCGTGCCGTACGAGCCAGAGGTGCGCGGCCTCGGTGTCGTCGAGCAGGTCGACCGGGCCGTGGCTCAGCGCGAAACGCGTGTTGACCAGGGCCAGCGAGACATAGCGCTCCTCGCCGGGGACCGGCGGCTGATGCAGGTAGTGGGGGGCTTCATGCTCCACGCGGTGTTCCACGCGCCTCATGCTAACGCTTGCGATTCTCCGTGAGGAGGCCTAGCGTCCCTCACGGCAAACGGTGCACAAACCCGTGAGACACCCAGCCAACAACCCGTGAGAGGTGAGCCCCCGTGGCCTTCGACGTGGACGCGCTCCGCAAGGACTTCCCCATCCTGGAGAGGACGGTGGAGAGCGGCGCCCGGCTCGTCTACCTCGACTCCGGCGCGACCACCCAGAAACCCCTCCAAGTCCTGGACGCCGAGCGGGACTTCTACCTCACCCACAACGCGGCCGTGCACCGCGGCGCGCACCAGCTGGCCGGGGAGGCCACGGAGGCGTACGAGGACGCGCGGCACACCGTCGCGCGTCTCATCGGCGCGGAGGACGACGAGATCGTCTTCACCAAGAACACGACCGAGGGCATCAATCTGGTCGCGTACGCGCTCGGGAACGCCGGCCGCATCGGCCCCGGCGACCGCATCGTGGTCACGGAGATGGAGCACCACGCGAACCTCGTCCCCTGGCAGCAGCTCGCCGAACGCACCGGGGCGACGCTGGACTGGTTCGGACTCACCGACGAGGGCCGCCTCGACCTCACCCGTGTCGACGAACTGCTCGACGAGCGCACCAAGGTCGTCGCCCTCACCCACCAGTCGAACGTGCTCGGCACGCTCAACCCCGTGCGCCAACTCGCCGACCGAGCCCACGCGTTCGGTGCGCTCGTGGTGGTCGACGGCGCCCAGTCGGTCCCCCACCGGCCCGTCGACGTACGCGAACTGGGGGCCGACTTCCTCGCGTTCTCCGGTCACAAGATGCTCGGCCCCAGCGGCGTCGGCGTGCTGTGGGGGCGGCGTCAACTCCTCGCGGATCTCCCGCCGTTCCTCACCGGCGGCTCGATGATCGAGATCGTCGAGATGGACCGCACGACGTTCCTGCCGCCGCCCCAGCGCTTCGAGGCGGGCGTCCCGATGACGGCGCAGGCGGTGGGGCTGGCGGCGGCCGTGGACTATCTCCAGCGGCTGGGCATGGCCGAGGTGGCCGCGTACGAGGAGCAACTCACCGCCTGTGCACTGGAGTTGCTCGGCGAGATCCCCGGCGTACGGATCGTCGGCCCCCGTGAGCTCACCGACCGCGGTTCCGCGGTGTCGTTCACGGTCGACGGCATCCACCCGCACGACGTCGGCCAGATCCTCGACGAGCGGGGCGTCGCCGTCCGCGTCGGCCACCACTGCGCCCGCCCGATCGTGCGGCGCTTCGGGATCCCGGCGACCACCCGGGCGTCCTTCTACGTCTACAACACCCCGGCGGAGGTCGACGCTCTGGCCGAGGGTGTTCGCGCAGCTCAGAGGTACTTCGGCGGTTGATCGCCGGCCGTCCTGAAGGCTCTTCGCGGCGTGATCGCCGACGAGGCTTGACCTGGAGCGCGCTCCAGGTTCTACCGTTCTTGTCATGACCAGCGGACAGCCCCACCCGCACAGCCAGGAGCCGACGCTCACGATCGCCCAGGTCGTCGAGCACACCGGACTCTCGCACGACACGCTGCGGTACTACGAGAAGGCCGGCCTGATCGAACGGGTCGGCCGGACCACCGGGAACCAGCGGCGTTACGAGCTGGCCGACCTGGCCTGGCTGGAGTTCCTGATCCGGCTGCGCGAGACGGGCATGTCTATCGCGGACATGCAGCGGTTCGCGGAGCTGCGGGCACGGGGCGACGTCTCGGTCCCCGAGCGGCTCGCGTTGCTCCGGGAGCATCGCGCCGACCTCGCGGACCGGATCCGCGCCCTGCGCCGTAACGCGGCCGCCCTCGACAACAAGATCGACCACTACGAACGGCTGCTCGACCAGCCGGGATCGGACGACCTCTCATGAGCGACGCCCTCATCGACAACGCCCCCATGAACAACGCCACCACCCGCGAGGAGCGCTTCGAGCACGGTCTGAAGATCCTTGAGCGCGTGGACGGCGAGGCCGGGCAGCGCGTGGTCGACGCGCTCTCCGACATCAACCCCGAACTGGGCCACCAGATCGTGGCCTGGGCCTTCGGCGACATCTACGACCGGCCCGGACTCGCCCCGCGCGACCGCCAGTTGGTGACACTCGGCATGCTCACGGCGCTCGGCGGTTGCGAGACCCAGCTGGAGGTGCACGTCAATGCCGCACTGAACGTGGGACTTTCGTCGGAGCAGATCGTCGAGGCGCTGCTGCACTCCGCGGTGTACTGCGGCATACCGAAGGCCATGAACGCGACCCTGGTCGCGAAGAAGGTCTTCGGCGAGCGTGGACTGCTGCCGGTCGGGCAGCAGCCCACGGCCGGGGCTACCTCTTCTTGATCCTGAGGAACGTCACGGAGTTCGCCGGGAAGGTGTACGTGAACGTGTCGGCGACCCCTTCGAAGGTGGACTTCACCGGGGCGACCGCGGTGGCCGTCTCCGTGTTCACCGCGTCGGGCGCGGCCTGGAGCGTGGTGACGGCGGCCTTGTGTCCCACCTTCGCCCCACCCAGGGAGATCGCGGTACGGGCGTCCGCGGACTGGGCGTTGACGACCTTGACGATGAGGTCACCGGTCTTCGCGTCCCGCGTGACGACCTGACGGAACGGCTCCGCGGGCTTGTCGTCGGTGAAGCTCCCCCACTCCTGGCCGTCCAGGTAGAGGGTGACCTGACGGCCTCGAACCTTGACGTCGATGTCGTACGCCTTACCCGTCTCGATCGAGCCTGCCTTGGAGATCAGCGTCGACTTGCCGCCGTCCACGGCCTGTTCGACGGCGGAGGTGGTGTTGTTCCAGCCGCCGAGGTTCCACCAGTAGTAGTTGCCGGTGTCCTTGACTCCGAAGGCGACGAGGAAGCCCTCCTTGCCGGACTTCTTGGTGGCCTTCACCTGGAGGTCGTAGTCGTGCCAGGCCGGGTCGCCCGCCTGGACCATGGTGTTGGTCGCGGCCTCGTCGGTCTGTACGTACTGTCCGTCCTCAAGGCTCCAGCTCCCGGTGCCCGTGTGGGTCCACTGCGAGGCGTCACCGCTGAAGTCGTCGCTGAGCAGTGTGGTCCCGTCCTCGCCGGTGACCAAGACATCGTCGTACGCCGCCGTGGTCGCCCACGTCGACAGGCCGACGGCGCCCGAGATCGGCGCGCTCAGCGACGGTGTGGTGGTGGCGCTGCTGGCAACCACCCGGTCGCCGACGTTGCTCATGAAGAGCTTCTGCACCTCGTAGTCGGCCGAGTTCCACGAGGCGTGGTTGTTGAACCAGATCATGTCCGGGCGCCACTGCACATAGTCCTCGTTGGCGAGCAGCGGGGCGTACGAGGCGAGCTTCACGACGTCCGCGTTGCGTTCCAGGCCGGTCATGTATGCGGCTTCGGAGAGGGCGTTCTTGAAGGTGTTGCCGCCCGAGGCGTACTCACCGAGGAAGACCTTCGGGCCGTTCCTGTCGTACGAGTCGTAGCGGTCGTTGTTCTGCAGGAACCACTGCGGGCTGTTGTAGTAGTGCTCGTCGACCATGTCGACGCCGGCGTCCTTGTTGAGCTTCCAGGCCGTGTCGAAGGTAGTGCCCGAGTCGTCCGGGCCGGCGTTCGAAATCACCGTGACGTCCGGGTACTTGGCCTCGATGGCGGCGCGGAACTGGGTGAAGCGCGAGAAGAACGCCTCGGGGAGGTTCTCCTCGTTGCCCACTTCGAGGTGCGTGAGGTGGAAGGGCTTGGGGTGGCCCATCCGGGCGCGCTTCTTGCCCCATTCGCTCGTCACCGGGCCGTTGGCGAACTCGATGAGATCGAGGGTGTCCTGGATGTGCCGCTTGAGCAGCGCGTCGTCGTCGGTGGCCTTGTTCTGGCCGCATCCGGTGACGAGCGCGGGCACGACGGGCAGCGGCATCGCGCCGATGTCCTCGGCGAACTGGAAGTACTCGTAGTAGCCGAGCCCGTAACTCTGGTTGTAGCCCCAGAAGTTGGAGTTGGTGGCGCGCTGCTCGACCGGGCCGACGGTGTCCTTCCACTGGTACGAGCGCTTGCGCTGATAGCCCGACGCCTCGTCATATCCCTGCATGCTGCCGGTGTTGACCAGGCAGCCGCCCGGGAAGCGTACGAAGCCCGGGTGGAGGGCGGCGATCTTCTCGGCGAGGTCCTTGCGCAGGCCGTGGCCCTTGTAGGTGTCCCGGGGGATGAGGGAGATCATGTCGAGCGCGACGGGGTTGGCCGCGGCGACGGTGAGGCGGCCGGTAGTGCTGGTGCGGGTCGCGGTGAACGTCGCCCGGTACTTGGCCCAGCCGCCGCGCGCGGTGACCTGACGGGCCTCGGCGAGCGTGCCCTCGGACTCCTGGAGCGTCAGGGTCAGGGGCGACGCAGCATCGGCGCGGGCCCAGACCGAGAAGTCGTACACCTTGCCGCTCTCGACCGAAATCCCGGTGTTGTAACCGGAGTTGGTGACGGACGAGCCGCCGTCCAGGGAGAGGTAGGTGCGGTTGCGGGCGTTGAGGCGGCCGTCGTCGCTCGCGGCCTGCGCGGTGCCGGAGACGGTCCAGGAGGTCAGCGGCGTATAGGAATTGTTGTCGGCGGTGCTGTACTCGAACGACCGGTTCTGTACGAGCTCCGCATACAGGCCGCCGTCGGCGGCGCGGTTGATGTCCTCGAAGAAGACGCCGTACATCGTGTCGTCGATCTTCGCGCCCGAGCCCTTCGGGTCGACGGTGATCGCGTAGTCGGTGACATCGGCGGCGGCGTTCGCCGGAGCGGTCCCGGGAACGACGGTGGAGGCCACCAGGAGTGCGGTGGCCGTGAGTCCGAGTCTCCAGCGGGTGCGGGTGGGTGACATGGATACTCCGCGGCTCTGTAGTTAGTGTGGAGTTGTTCGAAATATCAGACGTCGATCAATACTTCGAACGGCAAGATAAGGAGGGGGCCAGAGTGCGTCAATGGGTCGCGCAGCATCGGACGGGACGGAGAGCGGGACGGTATGGGCGAGTTCTGGCCAGTCACGGACGTGCTGGCCTACCTGGCCGGGAGCTGGCGGGTCGAGCGTGCCGTGCGGGATCTGGCGAGTGACGCGGAGGGGCGCTTCACCGGCACGACGGTTTTCGGACCACTGGAAGATCCGGAGGACGCGGGGCTTCTGCACCACGAATCCGGCACGTTCGTCTGGCAGGGCGTCGCACGGCCCGCCGAGCGGACGCTGCGGTTCCTGCGGGGGCCGGCCTCGGGTACGACCCTCGTCGAGTTCTCGGACGGCCGGTACTTCCACGACCTGGACCTGAGCAACGGGCGGCACATCGCCGACCATCCCTGCTCGGCGGACCTCTACCGGGGCGAGTTCACGGTGTACACGGAAGACCGCTGGCGCACGGTGTGGCGCGTCGGCGGGCCGGCCAAGGACCTCGTCCTGACGACCGACTACGCGCGCGTGCGCCGGCACGGGTCCGGCGATCCCTGCTGAACAGGCCCAGGCGGCTCCTGCTGAATAGGCCTAGACGCGCTGCATCCCGGCCTCCAGCCGGAGATTCCAGCGTCTGTTGTTCCCGGTGAGGGTGACCGTCGACAGGGGGCGCACATCGATGTTCCAGTACGTCGACGGCTGGGCCTTGAGCGCGTAGACCAGGGCGGCCCGCACCACGGACGGTTCGGCCACGGCGACGATGCGACTGCCGTCGTCGGCGGGGCGGGTGTCGAGCCAGCCGCCGACTCGGGAGATGAAGGACATCAGGGACTCACCGCCATGCGGCGCCGAGCGCGGATCGGCGAGCCAGGCGTCGACGGCCTCGGGTTCGCGGGCCATCGCCTCGCCCAGCGTGAAGCCGCGCCACCGACCCATGTCGCAGTCGCGCAGCGCGAGCTGGACGAGCGGCCCGTAGCCCAGCGCGTCGCCGGTGGCCCGGCTGCGGGGCGTCGGCGAGCAGTAGCGCAGCTCGGCCGCCGCCAGCGGCACCAGCTCGGCGGCGGCGCGCTGCACTTCGTCCCAGCCGGCCTGGTCGAGAGGCCGGTCGTCCTCGAAGCGCTCGGCGAGCAGCGAGGAGCTGCGCGCGGCGGCTACGAACGTGACCCGAAGATGCATGCGGAGATCGTGGAGTGCGGGACTCCGCTGGTCAAGGGGTGTTACGCAGGGTACATGCGGGCTCACTGAAGCGGGCTCGGTGGAGGGTGAGCGCCATCCACTGGTCGGGGCGGGCGAGCGGCTCGAAACCCGGCTTCGCGCAGACGGGGCGAACCGTTGCCGGTTTCGCCCCCGCCGCCCCTACCCGTCCCATCCCTGGGGGCTGCGCCCCCAGACCCCCCTTCGGCCTGAAAGGCCTCGTCCTCAAACGCCGGACGGGCTGAATGGTGCGGGCCGGGTGGAAGGTGCCGCGGAGCTAGAAGGCGCACGCCGCCCGCAGTCTCCGTACGCCCTCCGTGATCTCCTCCGTCCCCGCGACCGCCGCGAAGCTCAACCGGAGGTGGGCGGCAGGGGGTTCGGCGCTGAAGTAGGGGCGGCCGGGGGTGACGGCGACGCCTGCCCGGAGCGCGGCGGTGACCAGGGCGTTCTCGTCGGTGCCGTCGGGCAGGCGGAGCCACAGGTGGTAGCCGCCGAACGGGATGTGGGGCAGGGCGAGTTCGGGGAGGTTCAGGCGCAGCGCGGCGGTCATGGTGTCGCGGCGGGACTTCAACTCGGCGGACACGGCGCGGAGATGGCGGGGCCAGGCGGGCGAGCCGACGAGTTCGAGGGCGGCCTCCTGGAGCGGGCGCGGCACGAAGAAGGAGTCGACGACCTGGATGGCGCGCAGCCGCTCAAGTACCGGACCGCGCGCGGCCAGTGCGCTCACCCGGAAGCTCGGCGAGGTCGCCTTGGTCAGCGAGCCGACGTGCACGACGACTCCGTCGGGGTCCTCGGCGGCCAGCGGACGCGGCAGCGGGCCCGCGTCCTCGTGCACGAGACGGCGTACGAAGTCGTCCTCGATCACGAACGCGCCCGCCTCGCGCGCGATCCGCAGCACCTCGACGCGCCGCTCGGGAGCCAGCACGGCGCCGGTCGGGTTCTGGAACAGCGGCTGGCAGACGAAGACCCGGGCGCCGGTCGCCTTGAACGCGTCGGCGAGCAGGGCGGGCTTCACCCCGTCCGCGTCCACCGGCACGGGTACCGGCCTGAGACCGGCCGCGCGGGCGATCGCCAGCATTCCGGGGTATGTGGGCGACTCGACCAGGACCGGGGCGCCCGGCGGGGCGAGGGCCCGCAGCGCCGTGGTGAGCGCGGACTGCCCGCCCGCCGCGATGAGCACCTCGGCCGCGGTGATCGCGCCGCCGACGCCCCGCGCGAACCACTCACGCAGTTCCGTGAGCCCCTCCATGGAGGGCCGGGACCAGGCACCCGGGCGGCGACCTGCCCGGGCCAGGGCCGCGCCCATCGCCCGCTCCGGCTGGAGCGACGGGTGCAGATAGCCGCCGTTGAACTCGATGACCCCGGGCGGCGGTGCAGCGAGCGAGACGAGGACGCCGGACGCGTCCACCGTGCGCGGTACGAGTTCGGTGGCGGCGTCCGCGCTGAGCGCGACCTCCTGCCAGGAGGTGTCCCCGGTCGGCGTGATGGCGCTGCGCGGCTGCGCCCGGAACGCGCCGGCGCCGGGCCGGGTGACCACCAGTCCCTCGGCGGCGAGCTGCGCCAGCGCCCGCGACACGGTCACCGGGCTCACCCGGAACCGCTCGACCAGCGCCCGGCTCGACGGCAGCTTTCCACCTGGCGAGTAGCGGTCCAGCTCTCGCCGCAGCTGATTCGCCAGTTCATCGCCACTGCTACGCTCATGCATGAGAGCACAGAGTAGCGCTACCGACGGCATGGGATAGCGGTCAGCACGCAGGGCAGCGTCCGTACCGACCCGGCTCACCACGAGGACCGCCACGAGGACGGGGCCCCTGGTTCCCGCGCCGCCAGCCCCCAGGCCGCCGGAAACCCCCGCCCCCGCACCGACCGCCGCTCGGGCACCCTCCAGGCCGCCCTCGGTGTCACCGCCTTCTCGCTCACCTTCCCGGCCACCGCCTGGGGCCTGGAGGGCTTCGGGCCCTGGTCCCTGGTGGCCGTGCGCAGTGGGCTGGCGGCGGTCATCGCGGGCAGCTGTCTGCTGGCCCTGCGTGTTCCCGTGCCGGACCGTCGGCACTGGGCGGGGCTCGCCGTCGTCGCCGCGGGCGTCGTGCTCGGCTTCCCGATGCTGACGACGCTCGCTCTTCAGACGTCGACCACCGCCCACGCGGCCGTGGTCGTCGGGCTGCTGCCGCTGACGACCGCGCTGCTGTCGGCGCTGCGCACCGGAGCACGGCCCTCACGGATGTTCTGGACGGCGGCTCTCGCGGGCGCGGCGGCGGTGATCGCGTTCACCGTGCAGCAGAGCGGTGGCGCCCTGACCGGCGCGGACGCGTATCTCTTCGGGGCGCTGCTGGTCTGCGCGGCGGGCTACACCGAGGGCGGCCGGCTCGCCCGTGTCATGCCGGGCTGGCAGGTCATCGGCTGGGCGCTGATCCTGTGTCTGCCGCTGACGCTGCCGGGCGCGCTGGTCGCACTGTCGTACGAGCCCGTGCGGCTGACCGCGCACAGCGTGGCGGGGCTGCTCTGGGTGGCGGCCGGTTCGCAGTTCCTCGGCCTGGTCGTCTGGTATCGCGGCATGGCGTCGATCGGGATTCCGAAGGCCAGCCAGTTGCAGCTCGCGCAGCCGCTGCTCACACTGGTGTGGTCGGTACTGCTCCTTGGCGAGCAGCTCACACCGGCCGCACCCCTGACGGCCGCCGCCGTTCTGGTCTGTATCGCGCTCACCCAACGGGCGCGGGGCTGACCGGTACGCACGGGCCGGGCCAACCGGCGCCACCAGCCGTAGACTTGCGGCCACGGACCGCTACTCCCGTATATGACGAGGAGACCGTTCAGATGCGCGCATCCGAGGGCGACCAGATTGTGCAGCACGGCAGGGTTGTCGGCCAGCACGACAAGGTCGGGAAGATCACCGAGGTCCTGGGGCCGGAAGGCACTCCGCCGTACCGCGTGAAGTTCGAGGACGGGCACGAGGGAGTGTGCTCTCCGGGCCCGGACACCGAAATCCGTCACAAGGACACCGGCACCATGCACTAGCCGAGCCCGGGGATCGCCCCCGAGCTCAGCGCGGCGGTTTCGCCGGCTGCTGATAGTGGTCGGCGACGACCCGCGCCATCGCGTCGATGCGGTCCGCGGCGACCTCCGCGCCGGAGAAGAAGGCATGCCCGCGCACCTGCGGCCAGCCGCGGGCGAAGGTCAGGTGCCGGGAGAGTTCGGCGGGGTCCTGCCAGGCCGCGGGCTGCGCCGGATCGCCCGCCTTGTACAGCGCCTCCCCGATGTACAGCTGTGTGCCCGTGCCCTCGGCGACCTTGGCCCACCAGGGCAGCAGCCGCGCGTAGTCGGCGGCGGTGAAGCCGATGTTCCAGTACAGCTGCGGGCAGATGTAGTCGATCCAGTGCTCCCGGACCCATTTCCTGGTGTCGGCGTACAGGTGGTCGTACGTCTGCACCCCGGCCTTGGTCGGCGAGCCGAGCGGGTCGGTGGTGGCGTTGCGCCACACCCCGAAGGGGCTGATCCCGAAGCGCGTCCCGGGCCGGATCTCCTTGATACGGGCCGCCATCTCCAGGACCAGGCGGTCGATGTTGTCGCGTCGCCAGGCGGCCTTGCTCGAAAAGCCCGCGCCGTGGGCCGCGTACGTCGCGTCGTCGTCGAAGACCTGACCGGCGACCGGATACGGGTAGAAGTAGTCGTCCCAGTGCACGGCGTCGATCTTGTACTTCCGCACCGCGTCGAGCATCGCGGTCTGGACGAACTTCCGGACCTGGGGCAGCCCTGGGTCGTAGTAGAGCTTCCCGCCGTAGCGCACGACCCAGTCGGGGTGCCTGCGGGCGGGGTGCGAGGGGGCGAGTCTCGTCGGGTCGGTGTGGCCCGCGACACGATACGGATTGAACCAGGCGTGCAGCTCCAGGCCGCGCGCGTGGGCCTCCCGCACAGCGGTGCCCAGCGGGTCCCAGCCGGGGTCCTTGCCCTGGACGCCGGTCAGGTACTGGGACCACGGCTCGTACGGCGAGGGCCACAGCGCGTCGGCCGTGGGGCGCACCTGCAAGATCACGGTGTTGAGGCGAAGACGTACGGCGGTGTCGAGATGGTCGAGCAGTTCGGCACGCTGCTGGCCGGCGGGCAGGCCCGGGCTCGAAGGCCAGTCACGGTTGGAGACGGTCGCCAGCCACATCCCGCGCAGCTCACGCGCCGCCCGTGCCCGGCCCGGGGACGCGGCACCCGGGGAAGCCGGACCCGGGGAGGCAGCACCGTCCCCCGCCGTGGCAAGTCCCGAAAGCGTCGCCACAGCGGCCACGGCAAGCGCCCGACGTGACAGTCGCCCCATCTCCACACCCCCACTACGCTCCGGATCCGCATCGTCACGGATCGTCTCCCCGCACAGCATGCCCGACCCGCACGATCGATCATCGATACTTCGGAGTAACGTGCACGATCGGAGCAGGCACCGGACAACGGGGGTCCTGCGGAGGTCGTAGATCAGCGAAGGGGACGATGTGACCGACATCGAACGCGTCGGAGTGGTGGGCTGCGGCCAGATGGGAGCGGGCATTGCCGAGGTGTGCGCCCGCGCCGGTCTGGACGTCAAGGTCGCCGAGACCACCGGCGAAGCCCTGGAGATCGGCCGTACCCGGCTCTTCAACTCCCTCTCCAAGGCTGCCGAGCGCGGAAAGATCTCCGCGGAGGAGCTCAAGGCCACCCAGGACCGGCTCAGCTTCACCACGGACCTCGGCGAGTTCGCCGACCGCGACCTGGTGATCGAGGCCGTCGTCGAGAACGAGCAGGTGAAGACCGAGATCTTCCAGGTGCTCGACCAGGTGGTGACCCGGCAGGACGCGATCCTCGCCTCCAACACCTCCTCGATCCCGCTGGTGAAGCTCGCCGTCGCCACCTCGCGTCCCGACCAGGTCATCGGCATCCACTTCTTCAACCCGGCCCCGGTGCAGCAGCTCGTCGAGCTGATCCCGGCGCTGACCACGTCCGAGGGCACCCTCAGCCGCGCCCAGCTGTTCGCCGAGAAGGCCCTCGGCAAGCACGCGATCCGCGCCCAGGACCGCTCGGGCTTCGTGGTCAACGCGCTGCTGATCCCGTATCTCCTGTCGGCGATCCGGATGTTCGAGTCGGGCATCGCGAGCCGCGAGGACATCGACAACGGCATGGAGATGGGCTGCGCCCACCCGATGGGCCCGCTCAAGCTGTCCGACCTGATCGGCCTCGACACGGTGGCCTCGGTCGCGTTCAGCATGTACGAGGAGTACAAGGAGCCGCTGTACGCCGCTCCCCCGCTGCTGCAGCGCATGGTGGACGCGGGACGGCTCGGCCGGAAGTCGGGCTCGGGCTTCTATACGTACGCCTAGTGACAGCAGGCTTCTGACTACAGTCCGTACTGCTCGGGCTCGCGCGGGCCCGGCACCCTTTTCGGTGCCGGGCCCGCGCCATTCACACACCGTGTGCGCGCCGGGCTCGCATATGCCCCTCGCACACGCTCCCCACGCGTCCACCAGGCGAGTTGACTTTCCGTGCGCATGTAAGGGATGTGACGACTACGGAAAGGAGCGGACTTGTGACCGCCGACCCCGAGCATCCCGTGATCCCAGGGGAACTCGCAGAGTTACGCCGGTCCCTCGAAGTGGGGTTCACCCGCATCGAGGGAGGACTGGCGCTGCTCACTCAGCGCGACGACCAGACTTCCAAGGATCTCGACGACCTGAGCGCACGGGTCGTCGCCCTCGAACACACCCGCTGGCCCCTGCCCGCCGTCGCGGTCGTCGCGGCCGTGGGCGCGCTGGCCGTGGCGGTCTGGCAGGCTCTCGGCCATTAGGCCTCTGGACGCGTGGGGGGAATGGATCAGGGCAACGCGTCCTGCCCGAGCCTGAGATGGTGCAGAAGGAGCAGTGCGGCAGCCATGTTGGCGGCCGGGACCTCACCGCGGGCGACCATGTCGGGGACGAGCTTCAAGGGAACCCACTCCCTTCGGTCCGACTCGAAATCGTCCACGGGGTGTCCGATGTACGCGCCTTCCTCGGCCCAGAAGATGTGGTGCCGGGCGTCGGTGAGCCCGTTGGAGGGCTCGACGCTCATCAGATGCCGTAAGGGTCCCGGCCGCCAGCCGGTCTCCTCCTCCAGTTCGCGGGCCGCCGCGACGGCGATGTCCTCACCGTCCTCGACGACGCCCGCCGCGAGTTCCCACCCCCAGCTGTCGGTGATGAAGCGGTGCCGCCACAGGAGCAGCACCTCGTTGGCCTCATTCACCACCGTGGCCACGGCAACGGCCCGCAGCCGTATCAAAAAGTGATCGAGGTGCCGACCGTCCGGCAGCTCCACATCCGCGAGATTGACGCTGAACCAGCGGTTTGCGTACACAGTTTGTTCGTTCTGTTTCGTCCACTGCACGGTTCTGCCACCTTCCGCCGAGTAGATGGCAATATCGCAGCAGGAGCGTCCTGACAGCAGGCTCACAGGGTCGGGGCGCAGTGCAGCGGCGGCGGCAGGCACAGTGTCGTAGAGCGGTGCGCAGCTTTCCAGAGCGGTGCGCTTGAGCGGTTTCCAGCGTGGTGTGCCGGTGCGGTTTCTAGAGCGGTACGCGCAGTGCGCCGTCGATGAGTTCGGCGGCCTCGGTCGTGCCGGCGCAGCCGCTGCGCACCAGGTGCTCGCGTACCGCGCGGAGTCTGTCACGCAGGCGCTGGGACTCCATCCCGCGTGCCTGTTCGGCCATTTGGACCGCGGTGGCCACCGCTTTGTCGGCGTTGCCCTGCCGCAGTTCGATCTGGCTGAGCATGGCGAGCCGGTGCACCCGTCCCCGGTCGTGGGCCGGGTTGCCGACGGCGGCCGTGGCGTGCTCCGCCGCCGCCACGAGGTCACCCAGGCTCAGCAGCGCCTCCGCCACCTGGACATTGACCAGGCCCGGCTGGACATAGCCGGTTTCGTCCGGCTCGTAGCCGCGCCGGATGCGGTCTGCGGCCTGTTCGGCACGCCGGATGCAGGACAGCGCGCTGCTGCCGTCGCCGAGGTGTGCGTACGCCTTGGCCTGCATCGCGTAGAGGTCGGAGGCGAGCGCCGGAGTGATGTGCCGCCCGGCGGCGCGCAGCGCGGCCTCGGCGAAGGCGACCGCCTGCCGGTACTCGCGCATGAACAGCGACTGGTTGACGAGCAGGGCTATGACATACGCCCCAAGTCCCCGGTCCCCACTGGCCTTCGCCAGCCGCAGCGCCTGGTGGAAGTAGCGCTGGGCGAGTCCGTGCGCGTCGGAGTCATAGGCGCAGATGCCCGCGATGGCGACCAACCCGCCGGTGGCGCGGTGGAGTTGGCGGCCGGTGGCGTCGGTGTAGCTGCCGCGCAGCAGCGGCGCCGTCTCCGAGTTGAGGAAGCCGACGATCCGGGTGCGGGTCGCTATGCCGCCCGCCTTGCGGTACATCTGCTCGTAGTGGGCGCGGGCCGCGCGCAGCATGTCGATGTCGGCCATGCTCACGAGGTGGCGTCCGCCGCGGGAGACGTCCACGTCCTCGGGCGGGTTCTCCCACTCCCACACGGGCATCACGGCGGGTGTTCCGGTGACGGCCGGGGCACCGAGGATGTGCGGGCGCTGCTGTTCGTCGGAGCGCCACAGGGCGGTGGCGCGCTCGACGAAGCCGGAGAGCGAGGTGCCGTGCGGGGCGGACGGCTGGCCGGGGACGCCGAGGCCGATGTCGTCGAGTGTGACGGGCCGGTGGAGTCGGCCGGCGAGCACCTCGCAGATCAGGTCGGGCACCTGGCCGCGCGGTCGCTGGCCCTTCAACCAGCGCGCCACGGCGGTGTGTTCGTACCTGAGCGCGAGACCGCGCGCTCTCCCCGCCTGGTTGACGTGGGCGGCGAGTCCCGCGTGCGAGATGCCGGCCTCGTCAAGAATCGCGTCGAGCAGAGTGTTGGGCTGCATGGAGGCCCCCCGGGTGGCTCGGTGCCGTCAGACTAGTGCGTCCCGATTCACACGGGGTGTGAAACGAGTGCTCGTATCCGGGCAGTACGCGCACTGTCGCAGAGCGTTTCTGGCCTGTTGACTGAAATGCCTCGCAAGAGGCCGGCCGGGCCGCCGGCTCCCCCTCGTACAGTGCGGCGGCCCGAATCCGCGCCGTCCGCCCAGCTGCCTGCCCGACACTCCGTGGCGGGGCGGACGGCTCCGCCGGTTGCGCCGGGTAACTGCAGGTTGTGCGTCGACTGCGGGTGCGTCGTGGCTGGTCGCGCCCACGCGGCGGAGCCGCATAATGTCACAGCCCCGCGCCCCTAAAAGACTAAAAGCAGGGCGCTGGTGCTTACGTGACCTGATGGGTCACGGAGTGGCCGTGCTGCATCGGGACTCGGGTGCGGTCGTTGCGGAGGACCAGTACGGCCACGTCGTCCGTCGGTCTTCCGCCCGAGTGGCGCAGGACTTGGGTGAGGACCGCCCGCAGGACCGACTGAGGTGAGACCGGGTGGGTGCGGGCCGCCTCGGCGAGCGCGACCGGCAGCGGGAAGAAGCGGCCGTGGGTGTCGCGGGCGTCCTCGACTCCGTCGGTGTGCAGGAACAGGGTCTCGCCGGGGAGGAGTTGGCCGCAGTGGATGGCCGTCAGTTCGGCCGGGAGAGGGAACGGGCCGAGCGGAGGCATTGGTTCGGCGCCGGTGAGCCGTTCCACGCGGCCGGTGCTGAGCAGATACGGCGAGGGATGCCCGCAGTTGAGGGCGTACACCTCGCCGTCGCGGCGGATCTCCAGCAGCAGCACGGTGACGAACTCCTCGGCGACCGGGCTGTCGGGGTCGAGCCCCGTCGAGGGGTGTTCGGCACGGGCCCGCTCCCGCAGATGCCGGGCCAGGGCGCGCTCCAGCCGCTTGAGGACGGAGCCGAGTTCGGGCTCGTCGTGCACGGCTTCGCGGAAGCTGCCGAGGACGGCGGCGACGGTTGCGATGGCGCCGAGTCCATGCCCGCGGACATCACCCATGACGATCCGTACGCCGTGCTCGGTGGCGATCACCTCGTACAGGTCACCGCCGACACTCGCGCCACGGTCCGCGGAGAGCTGGGCCGCGGCGATGCTCAGCCCGTCGATGCGCGGGGGCAGCGGCCTCAGCAGTACGTTCTGGGCGGCGCCCGCGACCTTGCGGAGCTGTCTGAGCTCTCCCAGCAGCGCCCTTCTGACGTGGAGTATCAGGCCCGTACCGACAGCGAAGAAGACGGCGCTGGTGACGATCCGGGCGCCGAGCCCGTTCTGCTGCGCGAGCGGGCAGGCCATTTTGTACGTGATCGCCATCGCGCCCCAGGCGATGGGCAGACCGATGCTCAGCACCCGGCGCAACGGCCTGCGTTCGGCCCGGCGCAGCGGTCGGTCGAGGACGACGCGCGGGCCACCTCTCCGCCTCGTCCGGGGACTTCCGCCGCGCACCGCCCGAGTGAGCCCGGCCCGCAGGCCATCGCCCCGGCCGCGCGGCCCGAGGCCCGCCCGGGCCAGCACCCGCGAATGCCTCCGGGGCGTTGCCCTGCAAGGAGCCCCAGCCTTGATACGGATCATGCCGATTGGCCCCCCAATAGGCCCTGACAACGCAGACGGCCTCCGAGAGGCCGGTCCGATTCTGTCGACCACATGCCCCGATCGGGCCAGATCGCCCGGAGTTGTCACCCGAATGAGTGAGCCACCTTCGGACACCTGCATTTATGCAGGTGGGGGGTCAGGGGAAGCGCCTCAAAAGGGGCCCGGAAGGGCCCCGAAAGGGGCGCGGGGCTGTGACATTGCGCGGCTCCGCCGCGGGGGCGCGACAGCCGAGCCCCGAAAGGGGCGCGGGGAACTGCGCGCCCAGCCACGTCCAATCCGCAGCCGACCAACGACGCACAGTTCCCCGGTACTCCCAGCGGGGGCCTAGCCCCGCAACACCGCTCCCGTACGCTCAGCGGCCAGCGCCACCGCCGCGTCGCGAGCGGCCGACGCCTCGTCCACGGTCAGCGTCCGGTCGGCGGCACGGAACCGCAGCGCGTACGCCAGCGACTTCTTGCCCTCGCCGAGCTGCTCGCTGTTCTCGTAGACGTCGAACAGCCGGATGGACTCGAGGAGTTCACCCGCACCCTCGCGCAGCGCGGCCTCGACGTCCGCGTGCGGGAGGGTCTTGTCGACGACCAGGGCCACGTCCTGGGTCGCGACCGGGAAGGTCGAGATCTTCGGGCCCTTGGGGACGCCCGCGCTCGCCTGCTCCAGCGCGTCCAGGTCCAGCTCCATCGCGCAGCTGCGCACGGGCAGGCCCAGGGTCTTCAGGACGCCGGGGTGCAGCTCACCGGCGTACCCGATGACCTTCTCCGTACCGTCGACGACGACCGCGAGTTCGGCGCAGCGGCCCGGGTGCCACGGCCCGTACTGGCCGGAGCGGACGAGGAGTTCGGTCCCCGCCTCGCGGGCCAGGGAGCGCGCGGCCTCGATCGCGTCGGCCCAGTCGGCCGGGCGGCCCTTGCCCCACCAGCCGGCCTGCTCGCGGGCACCCGCGAGGACGACGGCGGCGTGCCGGGGCTGGACGGGGAGCGCGGCCGTGAGGGACGCGATCTCCTCGTCGGTGGGACGGCGGTCGACGGGCAGCCGGCCCGCGACGCGCAGTTCGTCCTGCGGCTGGAAGACCAGGCCCGTCTCGAAGAGCGCGAGGTCGTGGCTGCCACGGCCGTCGTTGCGGCGCAGGGCGTGGAGCAGGCCCGGCAGCAGCGTCGTACGGAGCGCGGGCTCCTCGTCGGAGAGCGGGTTGACCAGCTTGACGACCTTGCGCTTCGGGTCGTCGGCGGCCAGGCCGAACTGGTCGAAGACGTGCTCGCCGATGAACGGGTAGTTCAGCGCCTCGACGTATCCGGCACCGGCCAGCGCGCGGCCGAAACGGCGGTGCAGCCGCTGCCGGTCGGTGAGGCCCCGGCCCGCAGGGGGCTTGGGCAGGGTGGAGGGCAGGTTCTCGTAGCCCTCCAGGCGGATGACCTCTTCGGCCAGGTCGTTCGGGTCCGTCAGGTCGGGCCGCCAGGACGGCACGGTGACGATCAGCTCGTCCTGCCCGTAGACGTCGCAGCCGACCTGCTGGAGACGGCGTACGACGGTCTCGCGGCCGTAGTCGACACCGGCCACCTTGTCCGGGTGATTCGCCGGGATGGTGATGGTGTGCGGCGCGGAGGGCGCGATGACCTCGGTGACTCCGGCGTCGGCGGTGCCGCCCGCGAGGAGGACCAGCAGGTCGACCGTGCGCTGGGCCGCGGCGGACGCGGCCTGCGGGTCGACGCCGCGCTCGAAGCGCTTGGACGCCTCGGAGGCCAGCTTGTGACGGCGGGCCGTACGGGCGATGGAGAGCGCCTCGAAGTGCGCGGCCTCGATGACGACCTCGGTGGTGGTGCCCTCGGTGTCGTCGATCTCGGTGTTGGCACCGCCCATGACGCCCGCGAGGCCGATGGGGCCGCGGTCGTCGGTGATCACCAGGTCCTCGGCGTCGAGCGTGCGCTTGACGCCGTCCAGGGTGGTGAGCTTCTCGCCCTGCTCGGCCCGGCGCACGCCGATCGCGCCCTGGACACGGGTGCGGTCGTACGCGTGCAGCGGCTGGCCCAGCTCCAGCATCACGTAGTTGGTGATGTCGACGGCGAGCGAGATCGGGCGCATGCCCGCCTTCTGCAGGCGGCGCTTGAGCCAGATCGGGGAGTGTGCCTCGGGGTCGAGACCCGTCACCGTGCGCGCGGTGAAACGGTCGCAGCCCATCGGGTCGGAGATCTGCACCGGGTAGCCGAAGGCGTTCGGGGCCGGTACGTCGAGCAGCGCGGGGTCGCGCAGCGGCAGACCGTACGCGGTGGCGGCCTCGCGGGCCACGCCGCGGATCGACAGGGCGTAGCCACGGTCGGGCGTGACGGCGATGTCGAGGACCTCGTCGACGAGCTGGAGCAGCTCGATGGCGTCCGTGCCGACCTCGTGCTCGGGCGGCAGGACGATGATGCCGCCGCTGCCGTCGTCGCCCATGCCCAGCTCGTCGCCGGAGCAGATCATGCCGTGCGAGGTCTTGCCGTACGTCTTGCGCGCGGCGATCGCGAAGTTGCCGGGCAGGACGGCGCCCGGCAGGACCACGACGACCTTGTCGCCGACGGCAAAGTTGCGGGCGCCGCAGACGATCTCCTGGGGCTCACCGGTGCCGTTGGCGGTGCCGACGTCGACGGTGCAGAAGCGGATGGGCTTCTTGAACTCCGTCAGCTCCTCGATGGTCAGCACCTGGCCGACGACCAGAGGGCCCTTGAGGTCGGCGCCGAGGTGCTCGACGGTCTCGACCTCAAGGCCTGCCGAAATGAGCTTGGCCTGGACGTCGCGGCCGGTCTCCGTCGCCGGCAGGTCGACGTACTCCCGCAGCCAAGAAAGCGGGACCCGCATCAGATCTCCATCCCGAACGGCCGGGTGAACCGGACGTCACCCTCGACCATGTCTCGCATGTCTTCGACGTTGTGGCGGAACATCAGCATCCGCTCGATGCCGAACCCGAAGGCGAATCCGCTGTACTTCTCCGGGTCGACGCCACAGGCGACCAGCACCCGGGGGTTGACCATGCCGCAGCCGCCCAGCTCGATCCAGCCCTCGGAGGAGCAGGTCCGGCAGGGGCGGTCGGGGTTGCCGACGGACTCGCCCTTGCAGACGTAGCAGAGCATGTCCATCTCGGCGGACGGCTCGGTGAAGGGGAAGTAGGCCGGGCGCAGCCGGGTCTTCATGTCGGCGCCGAAGAGCGACTGGACCATGTGGTCGAGGGTGCCCTTGAGGTCGGCCATGGTCAGGCCCTCGTCGACGGCGAGGAGCTCGATCTGGTGGAAGACCGGGGTGTGCGTGGCGTCCAGCTCGTCCGTGCGGTACACGCGGCCGGGGCACACGATGTAGACCGGCGGCTCACGGTCGAGCATGGCGCGGGCCTGCACCGGGGAGGTGTGGGTGCGCAGCACGACACCGGACTCGCCGTGGTCGCCCGTGGGCCCCTGGACGAAGAAGGTGTCCTGCATCTGCCGGGCCGGGTGGTCGGGCGTGAAGTTCAGGGCGTCGAAGTTGAGCCACTCCGCCTCGACCTCGGGGCCCTCGGCGACCTCGTATCCCATGGACACGAAGACGTCCGCGACGCGCTCCATGAACGTGGTCAGCGGGTGGCGGGCGCCGGCCGGTACGCGGTCGTAGGGCAGCGTGACGTCCACCGCCTCCTCGACCAGCACCCGGGCGTCGCGCTCGGCCTCCAGCTCGGTCTGGCGGGTGGCGAGGGCCTTGTTGACCGCGCCGCGGGCCTGGCCGACCACCTTGCCGGCGGCGGCCTTGGCGTGCGGGGGCAGGGCGCCGATCTCGCGGTTGGCGAGGGCCAGCGGCGAGGTGCCGCCGGTGTGGGCGACCTTGGCCTCCTGGAGCGCGTCGAGGTCACCGGCGGCCGCGAAGGCGGCGAGCGCCTCGTCCCGCATGCGCTCGATCTCTTCCGGTTTCAAGGCCTCGACCTCTACAGGGTCGTACGACTTATTCGGTGCCGACATCTCTTCCCGTGCTTCCGGTTGGCTGGCGGATGGTCCCCGTCCCGACTCGGGGGACGCGCATCGTCCCTGAAACGTGAAACGGGGACGCAAAGGTGCCAAAGGCCGAGTCTAACGGGGGTGGGGCCCTGCCCCGGACTGGTGTCCACGGGAGGCCCGGATGCGGATGCGCCCGTGGGGGCCGCTGCGGCGTTACAGAAGGTACGCCGGGGTGCCCACGGGCAACGTAAATCGGAACTCGGCGCCGCCGCCGGGGGCGCGGCCGACCGTGATGCTGCCGCCGTGGGCCTCGACGATGCCCTTGACGATGTAGAGCCCGAGACCGGTCCCGCCGCGCTTGCTGCCCCGCCAGAAGCGGGTGAAGACGCGGTTCATGGATTCCTCCGGGATGCCGGTGCCCTCGTCGCTCACGGTGACCGACGTAGCAGCGTTGACAGCGTTTGCAGCGTTCGCAGTGTTCTCATCGGATCCCCGCTCTCGCGGTGACGCCGAGGGCGTGACGTCGATGGTGACGGTTCCTTCGCCGTGGCGCACTGCATTTTCGAGCAGGTTGCTGAGCACCTGGTCGATCTTGTCGGGGTCGGCCCACAGGGCGGGCAGCGGATGCTCGATGCGCAGCAGGAAGCGGTCGGCGGGCTGGCCCGAGGTGACGTAGGCCTGGATGTGACGGCCGACGGCCGCGCCGATGTCGACGGGCTGGCGGCGCACTTCGAGGCGCCCGGAGTCGATGCGGGAGATGTCGAGCAACTCGGCGATGAGCCGCGTCACACGGTTCGCGTCGGCGTCGACGGTCTCCAGCATGAGCTTCTTCTGGTCGTCGGTGAAGCGTTCCCACTTGGCCAACAGGGTGGCCGTGAAGCCCTTGACCGAGGTGAGCGGCGAGCGCAGTTCATGGGCGACCGTGGCGATCAGCTCGGCGTGGCTGCGCTCGGTGCGGCGGCGGGCCTCGGTGTCGCGCAGCGAGACGACTACGCGGTGGACGGGACCGGTGGGCTTCGTCCGCACATAGCGCGCCGAGACGAGGACCTCACGGCCGCCGTGCAGCAGCAGATTGCGCTCGGGCTGACCGTTGCGGATCGCGAGACCGCCGTACGGGTCGGTCAGCTGCCACCATCTGCGGCCCTCAAGATCTTCTAAAGGGAGCGCCGACTCCAGGCGGCGTCCGAGGACCTCGGCGGCGGGGACGGCGGTGATACGGGCCGCGGCGGCGTTGAAGCAGATCACCCGGCCGTGTTCGTCGGCGACGACGAGTCCGTCGGGGAGGTCGTCGGGGTCGACGCCCAGCGCTCCGAGCCCGGCCGCGGGGTCCACTCCGGATTCGGCTCCGAGGTCGGCTTCGGCCGCGGCGGCGACATCACCGCGCCGGGACGGGGACGCGGTGGTGCCGCGCACGTCCCGTGCTCGCGACGCCTTCTGCGCACCGCTCGTGCCGACAGTCATCCCCGTACCCCACCTCTCGTCTGGCGCCGAGGGCCCCCGAGCCCGTCACCCTACTAGCTGTCGGTGACGGAGCGGCACCCTCCGGAGGCGCGCTGCGCACGGGCGGATGCGTAGAGACATACGGCTGCGGCCGTGGCCAGGTTCAGACTCTCGGCCTTTCCGTGAATCGGTACGCGCACGACGGCATCGGCCAGCGCGCGCGTCTCCTCCGGAAGCCCCCACGCCTCGTTCCCGAACACCCAGGCCGTGGGCCCGCCCATGGTCCCCTTGTCGAGTTCGTCGTCGAGGTCGTCGTCACCGGCGCCGTCCGCCGCGAGAATCCGTACGCCCGCGTCCTTGAGCCCCTGGACGGCCCGCTCGACGGGCACACCGACGGCGACGGGCAGATGGAACAGGGACCCGACCGAGGCCCGTACGGCCTTGGGGTTGTAGAGATCGACGGACGCGTCGGTGAGCACGACGGCCTCGGCACCGGCGGCGTCCGCGCAGCGCAGCACGGTCCCGGCGTTCCCGGGGTCCCGGACATGCGCGAGTACGGCGACGAGCTTGGGCCCGGCCTTGAGGATGTCCTCGAACGAGGTGTCCAGGAAGCGGCAGATCCCGACGAGCCCCTGCGGGGTGACGGTCGTCGAGATGTCGGCGATCACGTCCTCTTCGGCGAGGTGCACCCGGGCTCCGGCGTCCCGGGCCTCCCCGATGATGTCGGCGTAGCGCTCCGCGGCCTCGACGGTCGCGAAGAGCTCGACGAGAGTGGGGACACCGTCGGGCCGATGCGCCGCCGCCTCCCGCACGGCCTGCGGTCCCTCGGCCAGGAACAGCCGCTCCTTGCCCCGGAAGTTCCGCTTCGCCAGCCGCCGCGCGGCAGAGACGCGAGGCGAGCGCGGGGAGATCAACTCGGGGGCGACAGCCATGGGTTCACCTTCGGAGGATTGCGGAGGGTTGTTCGGTGTCCGCCGCGCCGAGCCGAAGCGACGACGGAAGAGCGCCGGGCTACCGGCGACGTTCACGATCCAATCGCCGGCTGAGGGCAGCCGCGCCCCTTAAGGGGCGCGGGGAACTGCGCGACCAGCCACGATCGACCGTGAGCCACGAGACGACCCACACCCCTACGGCGCAGAGCGAAAACGCAATGGACCCGCAAGCCGCAAGGCAAGCGGGTCCACAGCCACAGCTACATCCGGCTCAAGGCCAGCGCAGCGTCACGCAGCCTTCGGCGCGTTGACGTCCGACGGCAGCGCCTTCTGCGCGACCTCGACGAGCGCGGCGAACGCGTTGGCGTCGTTGACGGCCAGCTCCGCGAGGATCTTGCGGTCCACCTCGATGTTGGCGGCCTTCAGACCCTGGATGAGGCGGTTGTACGTCATGCCGTTCTGGCGGGCAGCGGCGTTGATGCGCTGGATCCACAGCTGACGGAAGTCGCCCTTGCGCTTCTTGCGGTCGTTGTAGTTGTAGACCAGCGAGTGGGTGACCTGCTCCTTGGCCTTGCGGTACAGGCGCGAGCGCTGACCGCGGTAGCCAGAGGCGGCCTCGAGGATCGCCCGGCGCTTCTTGTGGGCGTTGACTGCCCGCTTGACGCGTGCCACTTGTTAACTCCTTGTAGCGGGGCCGTGGTGATCGTCACACGGCCCGAAATCGATGGGGTCCCGGTCCAGACGTACGGCGCGCGGCGATCAAATGATCAGGCGCCGACAGGTCACTTGCCGAGAAGCTTCTTGATCTTCGCGGCGTCGCCCGGGGCCATCTCGGCGTTGCCGGTCAGGCGGCGCGTCACGCGGGACGACTTGTGCTCGAGCAGGTGGCGCTTGCCGGCGCGCTCACGGAGCACCTTGCCGGAGCCGGTGATCTTGAAGCGCTTGCTGGCACCGCTGTGCGACTTGTTCTTCGGCATAGCGCCGTTCTCTCCTCGTCAGTGGCGTTCCGGTGCCCGGTCGTGAAACCGGGCACGGTGGAACGTCATATGTATGGATTGCCATCCCGGGGCGTGAGCCCTGGGATCACGCCTCGGCGGATGCCTCGGCCGGAGCCTCGGCGGTCTCGACCTCAGCGGTCTCGACCTCGTCGGCGATGTCCTCGTCGACGATGTCGCTCTCCGCGGCGTTCTGCGACTTGCCCGGGTTGGCCTTCGCTTCTGCCTTGCGAGCCGCCTGAGCCTCACGGGCCTCGGCCATCGCCTCGGTCTTCTTCTTGTGCGGACCGAGAACCATGATCATGTTCCGGCCGTCCTGCTTCGGGTTCGACTCGATGAACCCGAGGTCCTCGACGTCCGACGCGAGACGCTGCAGCAGTCGGTAGCCCAGCTCGGGCCGGGACTGCTCGCGACCACGGAACATGATCGTGATCTTGACCTTGTCGCCCTGCTTGAGGAACCGGACGACGTGACCCTTTTTGGTGTCGTAGTCGTGCGGGTCGATCTTCGGCCGGAGCTTCATTTCCTTGATGACCGTGTGCGCCTGGTTCTTGCGCGCCTCACGGGCCTTCATGGCCGACTCGTACTTGAACTTCCCGTAGTCCATGAGCTTGCAGACCGGCGGACGTGCGTTCGCCGCCACCTCGACCAGGTCGAGGTCGTACTCCTGCGCAAGCTCCAGGGCCTTGGCAAGCGGAACAATCCCGACCTGCTCGCCGCTGGGACCGACAAGTCGCACTTCGGGAACGCGAATCCGGTCGTTGATGCGGGGCTCGGTGCTGATGGATCCTCCTCGGTAGCACCACACGGCGGTCTGGCGGACAGCCGCGTATGTCTCTGATGACAGTTGGACCAACCACCGCGGGGCATGAAAAATGCCCCGGACGGGACACAGGCGGGGCTCCAAGGAATACCGGAGCACCGCCGCGGTGAACCGCGGGGCGCACATTCGGGCGACTCCACCGTCCGTACGGAACGGTGGTGGCCGCCTGACCGGGTGACCCGCCGTCCCGGAGGATGGTCGGGTGGGAGTTCGGAGCCTCCACTTGTGGGCCGAGCACATAGGTGTCCGGCCGGTCGTTACACAAGGTTAGCAGCTCGGGGCAGCCAGGGCTAACCGACGACATCCGCGGGTACTGAAGAGGGCCGACCAGGGGTGTGTAGGGATCGCTCCCAGCTACGACCTATCGTGTGATGCATGAGTGACACCCCTCCCCAGACGCCCGACTACGACACCATGACCCGCGACATCGCCGAGGTCCCCGCGGTCGAGGTGATCGTGACGGTCGCCGTCAACCTGATGAGCGCCGCCGCAGTGAAGCTCGGTCTGACCGAGGAGGGCGACGAGCACAAGGACCTGGACGAGGCGCGCAAGCTGGTGACCGCGCTGGCCGGGCTGCTCGACGCGAGCGCGACCGAGATCAGCTCCTTCCACGCGGCGCCGCTGCGCGACGGTCTGAAGTCGCTGCAGCTGGCCTTCCGCGAGGCGTCGATCGTCCCGGACGAGCCGGGCCAGGGCCCGGGCGAGAAGTACACGGGCCCGGTCTACGGCTAGGACCGCACCGCCAGGACATCAGGAACGTACATAGAGGGGCTCGCCCGGCGGCGTCGCTCCGGCCGGCAGAAATGCCAGGTCGAGGCCGCGCACCAGGCGGGCCCTCAGCGTTTCGTCGGCCGCGAGCCGCTCGCCGAGCGCGCGGGCGGTCTCGGCCGGGGCGGCGGACGGGTCCAGTACGAGGGCGAGGATGCCGTCGGCCTGACCGGGGCCGAGGTGGGCGCGGAGCACCTGGGGCTCGGCGGCGACCGCGGCCCGTACCGCGTCGACGACGGCCGGGTCGGCGAGCGGGTCGGCGGACGTACGCCCCTCGGCGAGCGCCAGCAGGGCCGAGCCCGTCAGTTCGTAGGGCACGGGCCCCGCCATGTCCAGCACGATCGTGTCGGCCTTCTCGTGCGCCGCCGCCTGCAGGGCCTGATGCAGGGGTACGGCGACGGGGCGGGCCTCAGGGTCCCAGCGGGCCAGCGACTCGGTGGACGTGAAGGCGGGCAGCGCGGTGCGGCTGCCGGCCTTCAGGGTCGGCACGGCCATGTCGCTGGTCTTCTCGTGGCGCAGCCCGCCCGCCCGTCTCCCACCACCGCCCTTCCAAGGAGCTTCGCGCCCCTCCTTACTGTCCTCCTCGACCTCGCCGAGGACGGCCACGACGGGCACGAGCAGCCGGGCACCCGTGAGCGCCTCCAGGACGGGCTGTACGGCGGTGCGGTCCTCGGCCCAGGCCGCGAGCGCCGCGCTCAGCCGGGGATCGGCGGAACCGTCGTCGTCGGAGAAGCCGGAGTCGGGAATGTTCTTGTTCGCCACGGTCCCCGACCCTATAGGGGGGATGCTGCTGCGCTTGTGCGGCCCCGGAAACCCCGCAGTGACGGGACTCATCGGTTTCTCAGGTTTCCCTGACACACCTCTAACATTCGTCTAACCGCGGACACAGGCCTGGCATCCAGCATCGCGGGATGGACCGTCACAGAGCACGCGGGCGCCGAGCCCGCCCCTCCCGACGCACGCCAATCCTCTACACCTTGGTGGCCTCCGCCGTCCTTGTGGGCGGTACGGCTGCCGGGGCCGTGTACGTGAAGGCGCAGGCGCACGACGGCCCGGGCCTCGTATCGTCGTCGGCGGCGTCGTCCGCCCCCTCGGCGTCGTCCTCGACATCGCCGGCCGTCAGCGAGGAGGCCTCGGTGGAACCTGTGGCCGAGCCCTCGGTGGACCGGGACGCAACCCTCGCCGAGGCGATGAAGGACGTGACCGTGGCGGACACCGCGAAGGTGTCGGTCGCGGTCCTCGACACCGACTCCGGCGAGAGCGCCACGTACGGCGACTCCGCCTTCGACACGGCGAGCATCGTGAAGGTCGACATCCTGGCCACGCTGCTGCTCCAGGCGCAGGACGCGGACCGCCATCTGACGGCGCAGGAGAAGACGTACGCCACCTCGATGATCGAGAACAGCGACAACACATCGGCGTCGGCGCTGTGGCGGATCATCGGCAAGGCGAAGGGGCTCGACGCCGCGAACAAGCGCTTCGGACTCACGGACACCGCGGGCGGCGACAACATGCTGTGGGGGCTGACCCAGACCACGGCCGCCGATCAACTCACCTTGCTCCAGCAGGTGTTCGGGGACGATTCGAAGCTCAGTGAGTCCTCGCAGACGTACCTTCAGGGGCTCATGGGGGAGATCGAGGTCGACCAGCAATGGGGGGTGTCGGCCGCGGCCGACGGCTCCAAGTGGGCGCTGAAGAACGGGTGGTTGGCGCGCAGCACGACCGGGCTGTGGGACATCAACAGCATCGGGCGGGTCACCGTCGACGGGCACGACTATCTGGTGGCGACGCTGTCGAACGGCAACTCGACGCAGGCGAAGGGGATTTCGCTGGTGGAGGCCACGGCCAAGGCCGCGGTGGCCGCGTTCGCGGACAGCCAGGCCTGAGCGTTCGTTCCGTCGCCGCCGTCGTCGTAGCCGCGGCCGGGTGTGGCTGGTCGCGCCCACGCGGCGGAGCCTCGCATGTCACAGCCCCGCGCCCCTCTCGGGGCGCGTTTTACTGAGTGCGCTCCGAGAATCGGCGGCCCCGCCACAGCGCCACCGCCGTCGCGAGCAGGACCGCGCCGAGGCCGCCGGCGAGTGGGCCCGCCCAGCCGGCGGAGTTGTTGTCGCCCTCGGGGGCGTCGGGGCCCGTACCGAAGTACTTCTCGCCGTACGCCGCCGAGTCGAGGCCCTCAGGCTTGATGCGGGCGGCGGCCTTGATGGCGGCGGCGGGGTCGATGAAACCGAAGCCGCGGGAGTCGTCGTGGCCGCCGGTGGGGGCGTCGCGGGCGGTGTCTTCCAGGAGCTGCTTGATCTGGGCCGGGGAGAGGCCCGGGTGAGCCGCCTTGACGAGGGCGACCGCGCCGGAGACGAACGCGGACGCCGCGCTGGTGCCCCAGCCCGAGTAGTAGCGGTCGTCCGGGTCGGCGATGACGACGTCGACGCCCGGGGCGCTGACGGTGGCGTACCAGCGGCGGGTGGAGAACGAGGCGCGGGTGCCGTACCGGTCGACGGCGGTCGCGGCGATCACGCCCGGGTACGCGGCCGGGTAGGAGATGTGGTCGCCCTTCTCGCCCCCGTTGCCGGCCGAGGCGACGACGACGGCGCCCTTCTTCAGGGCGTACTGGACGGCCTCGTCCTCGGCGGGTTCGGGGTGGGCGGACTTGGAGTCGTCGCCGAGGGAGAGGTTGATGACGTCGGCGCCGTGGTCGGTGGCCCAGCGGATGCCCTCGGCGAGGGCGTTGCCGCGGGTGTTGCGGGCCTTCGTCCGGGCCGAGTCGCCGTCTTCGAGGATCACCCGGACCGGGAGGATCTTGGCCTTGGGGGCGATGCCCATGACGCCGTCGGCGTTGCCCGCTCCGTGGCCGTGACCGGCGATGATGCCCGCCATGGCGGTGCCGTGCCGGGCCCAGGAGCGGTCGCCGCGGGAGGCTCCGAAGCCGACCATGTCCTTGCCGGTGAGGACGTTGCCCGCGAGGTCCGGGTGCTGGGCGTCGACGCCGGTGTCGAGGACGGCGACGGTGATGCCCTTGCCCTTCGTCGTGCGCCAGGCCTCCTGGGTGTGCATCGCGTCGAGGGCCCACTGCTGGGCGCGTATGCCGTCGGCGTGGGCGGCCGTGGACGGGACCAGGGCGAGGGAGGCGGCCAGCAGGACGCTGAGGAGTCCGGTCCTGCGGGTCACTCCGGCCCTGCGGGACGCTCCGGCCTTGCGGGTCATGAAGGCTTCTCCGTGGCCGAGGTGGCGGTCTTGCGAAGGCCTCGCTCCACGCGGTCGGCGAGGCCCTGTGCCTCGTGGCCGAGGCCCGCCTGGGCCGGGGCCGTGGTGGCGCCGGCCTTCATGGCGTCGGCGGCGGGCTGGGGAGCCGTGACGGTGCGGCCGTCCGCGAAGCCGGAGACGGCGTAGACGACGACGGGGGCGTCGGTGAGGACCGACACCGTCCAGGAGGCGCGCTGGGCGTCGCCGAAGCCCTCGGCGGCGGTGCCCTTCGCGGCGTACGGGCGGGGCATCAGGTCGGTGCGGCTGCCCAGGCCCTCTTTCTGGAAGCGGGCCTTCAGAGAGGTCATGGCCGCCGCGTCCGCCTTGGTGAACAGCAGGCCGACGGTGGTGACATGGCTGCGGGTCGCGTCCGTGTAGGTGGCGCGCAGCAGCCGCAGGCAGCCGACCGGGGCGAGGGCCTTGCGCAGCAGCGGGTCGAAGGCGTCCTTGCAGCCGGTGTCCGGGGCGACGGCGATACGCGTCCAGGTACGGTCGGCGCCGCCGGGGCCCGCGCCGTCGCCCTGCACGGTGGGCGGGAAGAGCTCGTCCACGGGCACGCTGTGCCAGAGCTCCGCGGCCGCCGCGTAGGCGCTGCGCGAACCGGGCCCGTCCGCGCCGTCACCGGTCAGCCAACTCCCCGTCGCCGCACCGCCGATGAGCCCGAGCCCGAGGACGACACAGGCCGCGGCGGCCGCTGTACGGGGTCGGGTGCGCCGCCTGGCGACCGGGCGCGGGCGCGGGCCGTCGTCGTACGTCTCCGGCTGCGCGAACGACACGAAGGGGCGCTCCACGCTCGGGGTCACTGACGGGGTTACTGACAGAGGTGTGGGAGCCGGGGGTGTGGGAACCGGGGGTTTTCCGGCGGGGTCCTCGGCCGGGATGGGCCGCAGTCGCCTGGTGGTCTCGCTGGGCCCCTCCACGGACACGCCGGCACGGCGTGCGGCAGCGGCGGGCGACACACCACGGCCGCTCTCCGCGGTCACGGGCGGCGCGTCCGGGAACCGCGCGGAGGCAGCGGGCGGCGGCGGGCCCACCTGACCGGCCCGGCGCCCGGGCCGCAGCTCGGGAAACCGCCGGGCCTCCGCCCCGGCCGCCGACGCGGAGCCCTGCGGGCCACTGGTGGCGTCCGGCGCCGACACCGGCGTATCGGAGGAGGAGTCGAAGAAGTCGAAGGACCTCGCCGGCGCCGGCACACGCGGGCCTCGCCCCGCACCCGACACCGCGCCGCCACCGGACGACCGAGGACCATCACCCTCCACGGTCCCTTCACCCGGCCGGGACCATGACGAGGACGAGGACGAGCCGAAGGCCTCCCCCGCCGCAGGCGGGTTCACCGGACGGGGCGGAGGGCTGCTGCCCGCCGGTGCGGCCTGGGGGCGGGGCGGAAGCACGGGGCTGCCGGACGGCGAGTCCACTCGCCGTGGCGAAGACGACGAGGCATCCCCCGACGACGAGCCCACCGGACGGGGCGCCACGGCATCGCCGGACCCCGAGCCCATGGACCGGGCCGAAGCCGACGGAGCCGACGGCGGGGTCACGGGCCAGGGCGGGAGCGACAGGGCGTCACCCGCGGCCGGATCCTGCACGCGGGGCGACGAGGCATGGCCGGTCGGCGGGGTCGTCGGGCGGGGCGGCGCCAGTGACTCTGCCCGCGCCGCGGTCTCTTCCCGCGACGGGGGCTGTCCCGGCGACGGGACCTCGCGCCCTGCGGTCTCACCCCACCCCGCGGCTTCGCCTCGCGACGCGGGCTCTCCCCGAGAGTCGGTCCCGTCCGGCACGAACGACTCTCCCGACATCGGAGGCCGTTCCGGGCGAGGTGGAGTCGCCGGGCCGGGCGGAGACGTAGGACTGGGCGCAGCTGGAGTCGAGGAACCGGACGGTGCCGAGGAACCGGGCGGAGTCGACGGACGCGGGGGGATGGAGGCGCGGCGCGCTTCCGTGCTCATGGACCCCCCGTTTCCTCGTACCGGGCTGTCGGACCGCCTCGGAGCTCGGCGGGGCCGTTTCACAGGTGCGGAAGGGAAACCGCCACGGGCACGCATACCCGCACCGGTGGACCGTCACCCCGGGCAGAGCCCGTCGGGACAAGGTCGTTCCTCCCTGCGTGCGCGTCACTCTACGGGTTGCCCCTGGCCCGGAGGGAACCAGTCCGAGGCCCCGGGGCATCTGCCCGGAACGTCCCCCTACCCTGCGGTAATCGAGTCTGGCAGGCTTCGGTCATGACTGCCCGCGCCGCAGACCGGGCCCGTTACGACCGGGCCACCGCTCACCTCGACGCCCCCGTCGCGATCGTGGACCTGGAGGCCTTCGACGCGAACGCGGACGATCTCGTCCGCCGGGCCGGCGGCAAGCCGATCCGTGTCGCCAGCAAGTCCGTCCGCTGCCGCACCCTGCTCGAACGCGTCCTGGACCGGGACGGCTTCGCGGGAATCATGTCCTTCACCCTCGCCGAGTCCCTGTGGCTGGCGAGGTCCGGCTTCGACGACGTACTGCTCGCCTATCCCTCGGCGGACCGCAAGGGCTACGCCGAGCTGACCAGCGACCCTAAGCTCGCCGCCGCCGTGACCGTCATGATCGACGACCCGGCCCAGCTCCGTCTCATCGACGAGGCCCGGCAGGGCGGCACCGAAGTCGTGCGCGTCTGCCTGGAGCTGGACACCTCCCTCAAGCTGCTCGGCGGGCGGGTCCGCGTCGGCGCCCTCCGTTCGCCGCTGTACTCCCCCGCCCAGGTCGCCGACATGGCCCGCGCCGTCGTCCGGCAGCCGGGGTTCAAGCTCGTCGGGATCATGGCGTACGAGGGTCATATCGCCGGCGTCGGGGACTCGGTCGAGGGAAGGCCCCTGCGCTCGCGTGCCGTCCGGCTGATGCAGGCCACCGCCCGCAAGGAGCTCGCCCAGCGGCGGGCCGACGTCGTCCGCGCCGTACGGGCCGTGGAGCCCGACCTAGAGTTCGTCAACGGTGGCGGCACCGGCAGCGTCCAGCACACGGCCGCCGAGGACGCGGTCACCGAGATCGCGGCCGGCTCCGGGCTCTACGTGCCGAGGCTCTTCGACAACTACACCTCGTTCACCGGGCGCCCCGCCGCGCTGTTCGCCCAGCCCGTCGTCCGCCGGCCGGGCGTCGGGATCGTGACGGTCCTCGGCGGCGGTTACCCGGCCTCGGGCGCTCCGGGCCCCGACCGGCTGCCGGTCCCGTACCTCCCGGAGGGGCTGAAGTACGACCCCCAGGAGGGCCCCGGCGAGGTGCAGACACCGGTGCTCGGCTCCCCGGCCGACGATCTGCTCATCGGCGACAAGGTGTGGTTCCGGCACGCCAAGGCCGGCGAACTGTGCGAGCGGTTCGACACGCTGCATCTGGTGGAGGGCGATGCGGTGACGGCCACGGTCCCGACGTATCGCGGCGAGGGCCACACCTTCCTGTGACCCACTCCATCCCCTGTTCCCTGTGATCCGGGTTCACTTCCCTGTGACCCGGTTCATTTCGACGGGCCGATGCTGCTGCCCACGCCCCCACCCGTGTCCGCGTCGCCCACCGGCCGGATCCCCTTGGTGATCCTGTCCATGTCGGTGAGCGGCGGGCCGTCGGGTCCCGCGTCGAAGGCGAAGCGGACGATGACGAGCGACTCCGAGCCCACGCTGGACGGGAAGGCCAGCGACTCGACGTAACCGCCGGGCCCCACCCGGGTTTTGACCTTCCACCGCACGAAGTACCCGGCACGTCCGGCGACGGCGACCTGGCCCGACTTCACCTCCTGGTGGGACGTGATGCCCTTGAAGGGGCGGTTGTCGATGAGGTCGCGGTCGTACGAGCTCTTCGCGGCGTCCTCGATGTCCTGCTGGGCGAGGGCCTTCGGGGACCTCTCGTCGTTCGCCGTGACCGTGCGCGAGATGACCCGGCCGTGCCGGCAGAGGCCGGGGTCGCCCGGGCAGTCGTACGTGCCCGGAGTCGTCATCACGACGTCGTGCTCGGCGACGTACTGGGGTCTGACCCAGCCGTCGAGCAGCGGCAACGTGATGCCGTTGAGCTCGTCCACGACGACGGACGGGTCGTCCGCCGAGGGTGCGGAGGTGGACGCCGAGGGCGACGGGGTGTCGCTCACGGAGGGGGACACCGCAGTCGTCGCGGTCGTCGTCGCCGCGTCGCCGCTGCCGTCGTCCCGGCGGAGCAGGACGGCGCCCGTGACGATCGAGGCGACGAGGACGACTCCGGCCACGGAGAGCGCGACGGCCTTGGCGCGGCCGGAACCGCCCCCTGCGGGGGACTCCGGCTGCGTCAACGGCAGTTGGGGCGCCTCGGGCTGGCGCCGGTGGTCGGTCCACGCGGTCCCGTCCCACCAGCGCTCGACGAGCGGGTACGACGGGTCGCGGTACCAGCCGGGCGGAGGCGTCATGCTCATCCCCGCACTCTAGGACGAGCCCCGAAGATCAGTACACGGTGTCCGCCCGGTCGGGCACGACCGAACCGTCCTCCCTCAGTACCGGGCCTCTGGTCCCGTCAGGCTCGTTGTACGCGGTGGTCGAACACGGGTAGGGATCCCGCCTGCGCGGCAGCGGCTCGATGAACATCGGGTTGATCACCCAGCGGCCGTCGGCGTCGTCGTACGCCCGGCACATGAGTTCGTTCTTGTTGCGGTTGAGGACGAGGTGCGCGCCGGTGGCGTCGCCGACGAACGTGACGTCGGTGTCGGCGTCGCCGCCCGCGATCGCGGTGCGGTGGCGCCGGTCCTGCTTCTGCCAGGCGGCGGCGCCGCGCACTCCGTAGATCTCCTGGTTGATCCAGCAGCGCTTCCCGTCGATGTACGGGATGGCCTCGCCCCGGCTCGCCGGTACGTCGCCGCAGCCCTGGTTCCAGGTGGTGATCCGCCCGCGCCGGTCGAGGACGGAGCGGATCGCGAGCGTGTGCCGGGCGTCGACGCCGACGCCGCGCGACCAGACCTCGGTGACGGGTTCGGAGCCCGCCGAGACGATGTAGACGTCGAATCCGGCTCTTTGGAGCGTACGGATCAGATCGCGCTGCTGGTCGTAGTAGCGGACGTACGCCGGGATCGTGTGGGTGCCGAGGGTCTGCGTCGAGCCGACGGGCGCGGCGAGGGCCGCCTTCCGGGCCTGTCGGGCGTACGAGGTCAGCTCGGCGGTCGTGTGTCCGGCGAACAGCTGGGGCACCCAGGCGTACTGCGGGACGGTGCGCCGGTGGTTCCAGTCGCCGGCGAAGGCGGCGGCGCCGCTCATAGTCCGCCCGTCCTCGCGGATCTCGAAGATCTCGTCGGTGCAGCGGGTGTTCGTGGCGGTCGGCAGGGGCGCGCCCACGGGTACGCCGGTGCCGCAGGCGGCGGTGAGGGCGGTGTCCGCCGCGTCGGTGAGCCACTCGCTGGTGGCCTGCCAGTTCGCCGGGCGCAGGATCTTGTCGTGCTTGAGGGCCCAGGCGAGGGTGGCGTCGGTGACGTCGTTCTTGGTGACCGTGTTGTCCCAGTCGAAGGCGGCGACCGGCCGGCCCGCGCCGACGTGCCCGGCGCAGGTGCCCCGTTCGTCGATCACCTGCTGGAGGTGGGCGCGGTTGTCGCCGTACCAACTCACGGACAGTCGGGGGCAGTCCGGGGTGACCGGGCTGACCGGCGGTGCGGCCTCGGCCGGTGCGGCCGCCAGGGCGGCGGCCGCAACCAGGGTCCACGCGAAAACGGATCGGTATCGCATGGGACGTACATACACCGGGGTGATCTACAGGGGCGTGACGTACGCGCCCGAGATTCCGCCGTCCACCAGGAAGTCGGTGGCGTTGACGAAGGAGGAGTCGTCGCTGGCGAGGAACGCGACCGCCGCGGCGATCTCGTTCGCCTCGGCGAACCGCCCGACGGGGATGTGCACGAGCCGCCGAGCGGCCCGCTCCGGGTCCTTGGCGAACAGCTCCTGGAGGAGCGGGGTGTTCACCGGCCCGGGGCACAGGGCGTTGACCCGGATGCCCTCGCGGGCGAACTGGACGCCCAGTTCGCGGGACATGGCCAGGACGCCGCCCTTGGAGGCCGTGTACGAGATCTGCGAGGTCGCCGCGCCCATCCGGGCCACGAAGGACGCCGTGTTGATGATGGAGCCCTTGCCCTGACGCCGCATGTAGGGGATCGCGGCCTTGCAGCAGAGGTAGACGGAGGTGAGGTTGACCTCCTGGACGCGCTTCCAGGCCTCCAGGCCCGTCTCCAGGATGGAGTCGTCGTCGGGCGGCGAGATGCCCGCGTTGTTGAAGGCGATGTCGACGGAGCCGTAGGTGTCGTACGCCGTCTTGAAGAGCGCCTCGACCTGCTCGGGGTCGGTGACGTCGACCTTGACGAAGATCCCGCCGATCTCCTCGGCGGCCGCCTTGCCGCGCTGCTCGTCCACGTCGCCGCAGACGACATGGGCGCCCTCGGAGGCGAGCCGGCGCGCGGTGGCGAGGCCGATGCCGCTGCCGGCGCCGGTGATGACGGCGGTACGGCCGACGAGACGGCGGCAGATGTTTCCTTCGGTGGCTTCGGTCACTGTGCGGGGCCCTCCGTACTGATGAAGACGTTCTTGGTTTCGGTGAAGGCGGTGAGCGCGTCCGGGCCGAGTTCGCGGCCGATCCCCGACTGCTTGAAGCCGCCGAAGGGGGTCCAGTAGCGGACGCTGGAGTGGGAGTTGACGGACAGGTTCCCGGCGCGGACGGCTCCCGAGACGCGCAGCGCCCGGCCAACGTCACGCGTCCAGATGGAGCCGGAGAGGCCGTAGTCGGTGGCGTTGGCGAGCCGGATCGCGTCGGCCTCGTCCTCGAAGGGCAGGACCACGGCGACGGGGCCGAAGACCTCCTCGACGGCCACGCGCGCGTGGGGCTCGACCTCGGTGAGGACGGTGGGCGGGAACCAGAAGCCGGGGCCTTCGGGCGCCTTGCCGCGGATGCCGGGCGCGCCGGCGTCGACGTACGACCGTACGCGCTCCAGCTGCGCCCGGGAGATCAGCGGGCCCATCTGCGTCTGCTCGTCGGACGGGTCGCCGACGACGACGGACTCGACGGCGGGGGCGAGGAGTCCGAGAAAACGGTCGTACACGGAGCGCTGGACGAGGATGCGGGTGCGGGCGCAGCAGTCCTGGCCGGAGTTGTCGAGGAAGGACATGGGGGCGGCGGCCGCGGCGGCCTCGATGTCGGCGTCGGCGAAGACGATGTTGGGGCTCTTGCCGCCGAGTTCGAGGGTGACGCGCTTGAGGAGGGCCGAACCCTTCGCCAACACCCGTTTGCCCACGGTCGTTGACCCGGTGAAGACGATCTTCGCCACCCCCGGGTGCTCGACCAGGGCGTTGCCCGCGACGGGTCCCGCGCCCGGCAGCACCTGGAAGAGGTGCTCGGGAAGGCCCGCCGCCAGGGCGAGTTCGGCCAGTCGCAGGGCCGTCAGGGGTGTCGTCTCGGCGGGCTTGAGGATGACCGCGTTGCCGGCCGCGAGCGCGGGGGCGGTACCCCAGGCCGCGATGGGCATCGGGAAGTTCCAGGGCGCGATGACGCCCACGACACCGAGCGGTTCGAGGATCGTCACGTCGAGGCCGCCCGGGACCGGAATCTGGCGGCCGGTGAGCCGCTCCACTCCCCCGGCCGCGTAGTCGAGCAGATCACGGACGTTGCCCGCCTCCCAGCGGGCGTTGCCGAGGGTGTGACCGGCCTCGCGGACCTCAAGGCGGGCCAGTTCTTCGAGGTGGTCGTCGACGGCGACGGCGAAGCGGCGCAGCAGCCGAGCGCGGTCGCCGGGAGCCAGGGCCGCCCATGCGGACTGCGCCTTCGTCGCCCGTACGACGGCGGCGTCCACGTCCTGCGCGGTGGCGCCCGGCACGGTGGCGATGACTTCTTCGGTCGCGGGATTGAGTACGGGAAGCTCGTACGGGTCGGACAGCCCGTACCACTCGGCCTGCTGGGACTGCTCGGACAAGAAGTGCCTCACATGCGTTCGAAGGAGCGGCGCAGCTCCCAGTCGGTCACCGCGGCGTCGAAGGCGTCCAGCTCGACGCGTGCCATGTTGCGGTAGTGCGCGACCACCTCGTCGCCGAAGGCGGCCTTGGCGATGGGGCTGTTCTCCCAGAGCTCGGCGGCCTCGCGCAGGGTGGTGGGCACGTGCTCGTACTCGGCGGTGTACGCGTTGCCCGCGCACGGCTCCGGCAGCTCCAGCTTCTGCTCGATGCCGTACAGACCGGCCGCGACGAGTCCGGCGACGGCCAGGTGCGGATTGACGTCACCGCCGGGCAGCCGGTTCTCGAAGCGCATCGAGCGGCCGTGGCCGACGACACGGAGGGAGCAGGTGCGGTTGTCGTACCCCCAGGCGACGGCGGTCGGCGCGAAGGAGCCGGGCTGGAAGCGCTTGTACGAGTTGATGTTGGGCGCGTAGAGGAGCGAGAAGTCGCGGAGGGCGGCGAGCTGTCCGGCGAGGAAGTGGCGCATCACCTCCGACATGCCACCGGGCCCGTCCCCGGCCATGACGTTGGTGCCGTCCGCGTCCGTGAGCGAGAGGTGGATGTGACAGGAGTTGCCCTCGCGCTCGTTGTACTTCGCCATGAAGGTGAGCGAGACGCCCTCCTGGGAGGCGATCTCCTTGGCGCCGGTCTTGTAGATGGCGTGCTGGTCGCAGGTGACGAGGGCCTCGTCGTACTTGAAGGCGATCTCGTGCTGGCCGGGGTTGCACTCGCCCTTGGCCGACTCGACGGTCAGGCCCGCGGCCTGCATCTCGTTGCGGATGCGGCGCAGGAGGGGCTCGATGCGCCCGGTCCCGAGCACCGAGTAGTCGATGTTGTACTGATTGGCAGGGGTCAGCCCTCGGTAATGGGCATCCCAGGCCTGCTCGTACGTGTCCTTGAAGACGATGAATTCGAGCTCGGTGCCGACCTGGGCGGTGTAGCCGAGTTCGGCGAGGCGGTCGAGCTGGCGGCGCAGGATCTGGCGGGGCGCGGCCACGACCGGGGAGCCGTCGTTCCAGGCGAGGTCGGCGATGAGCAGGGCGGTGCCCTCGTTCCACGGGACGAGCCGTAGGGTGCTGAGATCCGGGTGCATGGCAAAGTCGCCGTAACCCCGGTCCCAGGAGGACATGTCGTACCCGTCGACGGTGTTCATCTCGGTGTCGACGGCGAGGAGGTAGTTGCAGCCCTCCGTGCCGTGCTCCAGGACCTCGTCGAGGAAGAAGCGCGCGGCGAACCGTTTGCCCTGGAGCCGCCCCTGCATATCGGGGAAGGCCAGGACTACTGTGTCGATCTCGCCGCCCGCGACGAGGGCGTGCAGCTCCTCGACGGCGAGCGGGGGTGTGCGGTCTGCCACCGGAAAAGCCTCCTTGGGTCAGCCGAGAGCCATAAGGTATTGCCGAGAACCATTGCTTGGGAAGGGGGCACGACCAGATGACGCAGGCGGGTCCTGACAGTGGTCCGGCGAGCGGTCCGGGAAGCAGTACGGGAAGCAGTACGGGAAGCGGTCCGGGAACCTTGGGCGACGGGCTGACGCCGGTGCTGCGCCCGGTGCGGGCGGGCAACGGTTTCGAGGAAGCCCTGGAGCAGATCCTCCAGGTCGTCCGGCTCGGCCTGGTGCCGGGCGGCGAACGGCTGCCCGCCGAACGGGAGTTGGCGGAGCGGCTCGGGATCAGCCGGGTAACGCTGCGCGAGGTGCTGAAGGTGCTCCAGGACCAGGGCCTGGTCGAGTCGCGGCGCGGCCGGTACGGCGGGACCTTCGTGGTGCCGAGGACCGACGCGCCCGGCGAGCAGGAGCTGCGGCGGCGGGTCGCCGAGGTCGACATCGAGGACGTGCTGCGCTTCCGCGAGGTGCTGGAGGTGGGTGCGGCGGGACTGTGCGCCGCGCACGGGCTCGACGACGACCAGGCCGACCGGCTGCGCGAGGCGCTCGCCCGCACCCACGACGCGCCGCTGGCCGACTACCGGCGCCTGGACACGATGCTCCACCTCACCCTCGCGGAACTGTGCGGTTCCCCGTCGCTGACGGCCCAGTACGCGGCCGTCCGCGCCTCCGTCAACGACCTCCTCGACTGCATCCCCCTTTTGGTACGGAACCTGGAGCATTCCCAGCGGCAGCACACCGCGCTGGTCGAGGCGGTGCTCGACGGGGACGCGGACGGGGCGCGGGAGATGATGCGGGAGCACTGTGCGGGAACGGCGGCGCTGCTGCGAGGGTTCTTGACGTGACGGGACCTTGCTTCCACCGGACTGGCTCGGCAAAGGTATAAGTCTGTTCCATTGATGTCCGGCGTCTGTTCCTTTGACGTCCGGCGTCTGTGCCATTGACGTCTTTCCATGGAAGCGAGGGAGGCAGCGTGGGCAGGCCGTTGATCGGTGTGAGTACGTATCTGGAGTCCGGGGCGCGCTGGGGGGTGTGGGAGCTGGAGGCCGCGCTGCTGCCTGCCGGTTATCCGCGGCTCGTGCAGCGGGCGGGCGGGCTCGCCGTGATGCTGCCGCCGGACGACCCGGCGCAGGCGGCCGCGACCGTCGCCCGCCTCGACGGGGTGGTCGTCGCGGGCGGCCCCGACGTCGACCCCGTCCGCTACGGCGCCGAGCGTTCCCCGCGTACGGGGCCGGCCGCGCCCGAGCGTGACGCCTGGGAACTCGCCCTGATCCGGGCCGCGTTGGCCTCCGGCACGCCGCTGCTCGGGATCTGCCGGGGCCTGCAACTCCTCAACGTCGCCCTGGGCGGCACGCTCGTCCAGCACATCGACGGGCATGTGAAGGATGCCGGTGTCTTCGGGCACCACGAGGTGACGCCCGTGCCGGGAAGCCTGTACGCCGGTGTCGTCCCGGAGGTGACGGCCGTGCCCACGTACCACCATCAGGCGGTGGACCGTCTCGGCGAGGGCCTGCGGGCCTCGGCCCATGCGGCGGACGGGACGGTGGAGGCGATCGAACTCCCCGGCGCCTCGTGGGTGCTGGGGGTCCAATGGCATCCGGAGGCGGGCGAGGACGTACGCGTCATGCAAGCCCTGATCAACGCCACATAGGCCAGACCACCGGGTTCTCGCCCCCGCCGCCCCTACCCGTCCCATCCGTTCCTGGGGGCTGCGCCCCCAGCCCCCCTAAAAGATTGCGCAGTTCCCCGCGCCCCTTAAGGGGCGCGGGGAACTGCGCGAGCAACCCCCACCCACCCGCACCCGACACACAACCGAACGGGGTCTGGGGCGGAGCCCCAGGAACGGGATGGGACGGGTAGGGGCGGCGGGGGCGAAAACACCCGGCCTCAGCTACACGCCCCGTGTCAGGGACAGTAGGTCTCGGGCCGGGCCCGTGGGGCGGTGGCCCGTTGGCCAGACGGCGCGGAGGGAGCGGGCGAGTTGGACGTCGGCGAGGGGGATGTTCACCAGGCGGTGGGCCGAGAGTTCCTCGCCGAGGGCCAGCTCGCTCAGGACGGCGGGCCCGGCACCACTGACCGCCGAGGCCTTGACCGCGGTAGTCGAGGAGAGCTCGATGAGGGGCCGGGCAAGGCCACCCAGCGCGGTGTCGAGGACCTGACGCGTACCCGACCCCTCCTCACGGAGGATGAGCGGCGTAGCCGCCAGCTCGGCGGCGGACAGGGGCGCCCGGCGCCGCGCCCAGCGATGTCCGGGTGACGTCACCACGATCAGCCGGTCATGGGCGATCACCGTCGAGTCCAGACCCGCCGGAACCGACAACCCCTCCACGAAGCCCAGATCCGCCTCACCGGCGAGGAGCCGTTCCGCGACGGCGGCGGAGTTCCCGGCGAGCAGCGACACCGCCGTGTCGGGCCGCTGCGCACGCAACGCGATCAGCCAGCCCGGAAGCAGATACTCGGCGATGGTCATGCTCGCGGCGACCCGAAGCCGCGAGTCCCGCCGGTCCCGCAACGCCTGCGCCCCCGCGTCGAACGCCTCGGCCGCCTCCACCACCCGCCGCGCCCAGTCCGTGACCAGCGCCCCCGCGTCGGTGAGCCGCGACCCGCGCGGCGACCGGTCGACGAGGGCCACTCCCAGCTGCCGTTCCATGGAGCGGATCCGGCTGCTGGCCGCCGGCTGGGTGATCCCCAGTTCGCGAGCGGCCCGCCCCAGACTTCCGAGGCGCGCCACGGCCAGCAACAGCTCCATCGCCCCCAGGTCCGGCACCCGGTGCGCGATCCCGGACGCGGACGACTCCCCGCCTCTGCTCCCGCTCGCCCCGGCTCCGTTCGCGCCGGTCGGCTCTGTTCCCGTCGACGACTCTGCCCCGGTCGGCCCTTCCGCGTTGCCCATAAACCCAGCTTATGCCCCCATAGAACGACACTCCCTGGTGGGGAGCGCGGCGCCACGCGACCGTGGGGACATGGTCACCGCAGCCCAGCCCCTCACCCTCCGCAAGGCCGGAACCCCCCGCACCTCGGGAACCCCTCGCGCCGTCGCCGTCCGGCACCTCGGCCCCAACTGGTACGCCTCGGTGATGGGCACCGCGATCGTGGCCACGGCGGGCGCCGGACTCCCCGGGGACGTTCCGGGCCTGCGGACCGTCTGCACCGCCGTATGGGCGCTCTCACTCGCGGTGCTCGTGACCCTGCTCGCCGCCCGCGCGCTGCACTGGACGCACCACCGCGACCAGGCCCGCGCCCACCTCCTCGACCCGGCGATGGCCCCCTTCTACGGCTGCCTCTCCATGGCCCTGCTGGCCGTCGGCGGCGGCGCCCTGGTAGTGGGCCAGGACTGGATCGGCACCGGGGCGGCGGTCGCCCTGGACGCCGTCCTGTTCACCGCCGGTACGGTCGTCGGGCTCGTCGCCGCCGTGGCCGTGCCGTACCTCATGGTCGTACGCCATCGGATCGAGCCCGGCCAGGCGACACCGGTCTGGCTGCTTCCGCTCGTCGCGCCCATGGTCTCCGCCGCCCTCGGCCCCCTCCTCGTCCCCCATCTGCCTTCCGGACAGGCCCAGGAGACTCTTCTCCTTGCCTGTTTCGCGATGTTCGGACTGAGCCTGCTGGCCACCTTCGTGATGCTGCCGGTGATCTTCGCCCGGCTCATCACCGGAGGGCCGCTGCCCCTCGTGCTCACCCCGACCCTGTTCCTCGTACTCGGCCCGCTGGGCCAGTCGACCACCGCCGTCGGCAAGTTCGCGGACTTCGCGCCGGGCGTGGTGCCCGCCCCGTACGACCAGGGGTTCGGCATGCTCGCCGTCCTCTACGGCGTCCCCGTGACGGGCTTCGCGCTGCTCTGGCTGGGGCTGGCCACCGCGATGCTTCTGCGGGCGCGTCGCCGGGGCATGGGTTTCGCGATGACCTGGTGGGCGTTCACGTTCCCGGTGGGGACCTGTGTGACCGGCGCCGAGGGGCTGGCCCGGCACACCGGCCTGGTCGCCTTCGACGTGCTGGCGGTCGCCCTGTACGTGCTGCTCGTGGCCGCCTGGTCCGTGGCCGCCGTGCGCACGGCACGCGGTCTGCTCAGCGGCGAGCTGCTCGCAGCGCCTCGCCGAGCAACCGGGGTGCTTGCGCCAACGACGGCCCGTACCAGGTGAGTCGGCGGCCGTCGACCAGCGCGCAAGGCGTGCCCTCGAAGGCTTCGGGTCCGTCGTCGGCGGTGAAGCGGTACGGCTCGTCGGGCAGGACGACGAGGTCCGGGGCCGTGGCCCTGAGTTCGGGGAGCGGGATGCGGGGGTAGCGATCCTCGTGGCGCGCGTACACGTTGTCCACGCCCAGCCGGGCCAGCACGTCCCCGGCGAAGGTGTCCCGGCCCAGGACCATCCAGGGCCGCCGCCAGACCGGCACGATCGCGGTCGTACGGCGGTCGGGAGCGGGCAGCCGCGCCCACGCCGTCTCCGCCTCGTCGAGCCAGCGCGGCCGGCTGCCCGCGCCGCACGCGTCCAGCACCCGCGCCAGCTCGCGGAAGGCTCCCGGCACATCCCGCACCTCGGTGACGAGCACCTCGATTCCCGCCTCCCGCAGGGCGGCCAGATCGGGCTCGCGGTTCTCCTCCTCGTTGGCGACGACCAGATCGGGCGCGAGCCGCACGATCCGGTCGACCCCGGGATTCTTGGTGCCCCCGATCCGTACGACATCGAGGTCCGCGGGATGGCTGCACCAGTCCGTCGCGCCGACCAAGGCGCCGGGGACGGAGACAGCCACGGCCTCGGTGAGTGAGGGCACGAGCGAGACGACACGCGGTACGGCACGTGTCACGGCCGTACGCCCCAAGTCGTGATCAGCGGAAAGGAGTTGACGGCGAAGTCGGGGTCGTCGAGGAGACGCATACAGTCGGCCAGCTGCTCCTCGGTCAGGCCCTTCTCGACCAGGCGGCCGGCCAACTGGCGGATGTTGACCTGGTGCAGACGGGTGCCGGACGAGCCGCCGCGCCAGGACTCGGCGTACGTGGCGGACGCCACCTCGGTCAGACCCGCCCGGCACAGCGCCGCGTAGGCATGCGCGCCCCAGCGCATGTCGGCGCCGGCCGCCGTGATGATGCCCATCACCGCGTCGTGCATCCTCTCGAACAGTGCGGCCGACTCGGGCGAGGGGGACGCGAGCACGGGGATCCAGCCGCAGTCGAACTCGTCCAGCACGAGCAGACCGCCGGGGCGCAGCGCCCGCACCAGCCGGTCGAGGGCCGCCCCGCGTTCGGGCACGTGGAGCAGCACGAGCCGGGCGTGGATCAGGTCGAAGTCGCCCTCCGGGAGCTCTTCCGCGCCGATGTCGTGCCGTACGACGCGCAGGTTGGCGCGTCCGGGGAGGCCGTCCATCCAGCATGGTTCGAGGTCGGTCACGAGGACGGAGCCCGTCGGGCCGACCCGGTCGGCGAGCCAGCCCGCGACGGAGCCGCCGCCTCCGCCCAGCTCCAGGCAGCGCATCCCGGGACCGACGCCCAGGTCGGCGAGGCGGGCGAAGGTCACCGGGTCGTAGCAGGTCTCCAGGGCGTCGAAGCGCCCGCCGGCGAGCTCGGAGGTGTTGTCGAAGGCGTAACCGGAGGTGCCGGACATGGCGTCAGTATCGCAGCGCCCCCCTGCATGGATCCGCCATGGAAGGTCAGCGCCAGCCAAAGGTGTGCAGGTGTGCCCGTCAGGAAGGGAACGGTCAGCGTCTGCCGAAGCCGTGCCGGTCCTCCACCGCGTCGATGTGATCGGCGACCTCGACCACGATCACCCGGGTGTCCGGAACGGTCGCCCGCCAACGATGACGTACACCGCCCGTCAGATACAGCGTGTCGCCGCGCCCGAGCCGATGGGCGCGGCCCTCCGCCTCGACTTCGACGGCGCCGTCGGCGACGTACATCAACTTGTCGTTGCGGTGCTGGAGTTCGCGCCCCTCGTCGTGGTCACCGGTGAACTCCGTGGCGTGCAGCTGGTGGTGACCGCGCACCAGGGGGCGCACTTGGGCTTCGGGAGTGAACTCGGCACCGGCGTCGGCGCGCACGACGTCGACGCTGCACGCCGGGTCGGCCGCGGCGAGCAGTTCCACGGCGGTGGTGCCGAGGGCGTCGGCGACTCTCTCCAGGGAGCTCTTGCTGGGCCGGGCCCGCTCGTTCTCGACCTGGCTGAGAAAGGGGACCGACAGTCCGCTGCGCTCGGCCACGACAGCGAGCGTGAGCTCCAGTGCCCGGCGCCGCCGCCGGACGGCCGCGCCCACCCGAAGGGGCTGTTCTTTGTGGTCGCCCATCGCTCCGGCTGCCTCCCTTGCGTCGTCGGTCCGCTGGTTCGTCAGTTTCTTCGGGTTCTTCGGTCCACTACCTCTGAAGAGTTGTTTGCACCCTACGCATGTTCGGCAAACCGTTTCATGCACCCGTCACATCGCTGTCACATCGAAGGAGTCAGAGGGTCACAGTTCTCGCCAATACACGAGCTGACCCGACTCCCCCGGCGCCGCACCCTCGCGCGGCACGAAAAGGCTGACCAGCAGGGCCGGATGCCCGTCCGGATCAGTGAGCAGGGTCGCCGAGGGATTGGCGAAGGCCCGGCTGCCGCCGTGGGTGCGCAGGGTCAGCCGGTCGGCCCGACCGGTCGCGGGATCGTAGGCGTACGTCCGCCAGCTCCCGAAGTCCTTGCGCCACCGCTGACCCTCTATCAGTACCAGCTTCCGGCCCCCGAGTCGGAGGAGCGAGCGGTCTCCTATGTTGCCGCCGGTCCCCCAGGACTCCAGGGCGCGGTCCAGGCGCCGGTCGGACTGGGCCTGCCAGGTCGTGAAGTCCGTGAGGGTGGCCCGGAGTTGGCGGTCCGTGTCGCACTCCGCCCGGTAGTGGCCGGTGAGTTCGACCGTGCCGTCGTGCACGGAGGTGATGTCCGGCGTGCCCTCGGCGCAGCGCGAGAGGGTGCGCGGCGCGTCGTACGCGTGGGCCGCCTCGCCGGCCAACAGGGCCGCCACATCGGCGTAGCCGCGTACGGCGATGTGGTTGTCCGGATCCCTCTCGTACGCCAGTACGTAGCCACCGGTGTCGTCGGCCGCGAGTGCGGGCTGGCTGGTGCCCGCGCCGAAGTCGTGGCGGCGGGTCCAGGTGCGCAGATCCGTGGAGGTGGCGAGTGCCGCGGACGCCAGCCTATTGGCGACCGTTGGCACGATCGAGTGAACCGTCAGATGATCCGTAGAGCCGGTTGGCGGCCATGTGTAGCTTGGGCAGTGCGACCTGGGACGCCGGGTGTGGCGCCAGCAGTCGGGGCCCCCGCTCCACCAGAGAGATGGTTCGGGGCCTCCCCGTCGCCTCTGGCCACGCCCACTTGGCCAGGTCGTAAGGGATTCCGCCCGCCTGGTACGGACCGCACGCACGACGTGCGTCGCCGCCCGGGACGCGAAAGCGGAGGACCAGTGCGCCCAAGACCGTTCGGGGCGCGCCGGTGGGTTCTGCTCACCGCCCAGGAACGGTGGGCTTCGCCACACGGTGCGGCCCTCTCGCGCGTGCGTGGGCGGTCGGTTTCGAGACGGACCGCCCACGCACGCGTGGTCCTACTGCGGAGTCATCCGCTCCACCATGTCCGGGTGCTCCTTCAGCCAGGCGGCGACGGCGTCCTCCTCGTGCCCCTGCCCGCGCTGCTTGATCTCGCTCTCCAGGCTGCCGAGTTCGGCCTCGCTCATCCTGAAGTTCTTGATCCACTTGGTGAGCTGCGGATACTGGCCCGGGAACTTGCTGCTGGAGATGGTCCGGATGGTGTTGCCCTCGCCGAACAGCTTCTTGTCGTCGGCGAGCTTGGTGAGCTTGTACTCGCTGTAGGCCCAGTGCGGGGACCACAGCACGACGGCGACCGGCTGCTTCTTGGCGTAGGCGCGCTTCAGCTCGGCGAGCATCGCGGGCGTGGAGCCGTCGACGACCTTGTACTCCTTGTCGAGGCCGTAGCCCGGAAGCACCTTCGTCTTCAGGAGGTTCATCTCGCCGGTACTCGGCTCGATGCCGATGATCTTCCCGTCGAAGGTGCTGCCCTTGCCCTTGAGGTCCGCGAGGGACTTGACGTCCTTCACGTACGAGGGCACGGCGATCTCCAGGGAGGTCGGCTGATACCAGGTGCCGAGGTCTGTCAGGTCGTCCTTGTGCTGGTCCCAGTAGTTGGACTGTGCGTACGGCAGCCACGCGTCGAAGTTGAGGTCGAGGTCGCCGGAGGCCAGTCCCGTGTAGACGGGGCCGACGTCCATCTGCTTGAGGTTGAGCGTGTAGCCGCGCCGGGCGAGGACGTTCTTCCACAGGTAGGTGACGGCGACGTCCTCGTCCCAGGGGAACCAGGCCACGTCCAGGGGGCGCTTGGCCTCGGCACTGGCGGCGGTGCTCTTGACCGGGGCCAGCTTGTCGACGACGCCGGGGTTCTTCTTCAGCCAGGCGCGCACGGCGTCCTGCTGCTTGCCCTTGCCCGCCTTGTTGATCTCCGCCTCAAGGCCGGTGAGCTGCTTCTCGGTCATCTTGAAGTTCTTGAGCCACTGTCCGACGACCGGGTTGTCCTGGGCGAAGCCCTTCCGGGCGAGCGTGTGCACTCCGTCGCCCTTGCCCCAGGCGCCCTTGGGGTCCTTGAGCTTCTTCAGCTTGTAGTCGCTGTACGCCCAGTGCGGCGACCAGAGGGTGACGACGACGGGCTCCTGCTTGGCGTACGCGCGCTTCAGCTCGGCCAGCATGGCGGGCGTGGAGCTGTCGACGACCTTGTACTCCTTGTCGAGGCCGTACTCCCCCAGCACCTTGTTCTTGAGCAGGCTCATCATTCCGGCGCTGGGCTCGATGCCGGTGATCTTGCCGCCGAACTTGGCCGCCTGGCCCTTGAGGTCGTCCAGGGAGTCGATGCCCTTCATGTACGCGGGCACGCTCAGCTCCAGCGAGGTCGGGCCGTACCAGGAGCCCAGGTCGTCGAGCTTGCTGCCGTACTTCTTCCAGTACTGCTCGTGCGTGGTCGGCAGCCAGGAGTCCGTCTGGAAGTCGATGTCGCCCTGGGCGAGGGAGGTGTACAGCGGGCCCGCGTCGAACTGCCTGGTGTCGACCTGGAAACCGCGTTCCTCCAGGATCTCCTTCCACAGGAAGGTGGAGGCGACGCCCTCGTCCCACGGGATGTAGCCGATGGTGACCTTCTTGCCCTGGCCGACGTTCGCGCCGTCGGCCGTGGTGGACGTCGTGTTCGTGCCGCCGAAGATGCCCATGCCGCCGGCGACAAGGGCGAGCACGACGACGCCCGCCATGGCCACGGCGGGCCGGGGGCGGTAGGACCAGATCTTCAGGCCCTGCGCGGCGCGCAGTCGGGCGGCGGCGCGGCGGCCGAGCGGGGAGACCTGGGTGCCCAGGGCGCTGGTCATGCGGTCCAGATAGATGGCCAGGATGACGATGGCGACGCCGGCTTCGGAGCCGAGGCCGACGTTCAGCTGGCCGATGGCCTCGTTGACGTCGCCGCCGAGGCCGCCGGTGCCGACCATGCCCGCGATGGCGGCCATGGACAGGCCCAGCATGATGACCTGGTTGACGCCGGCCATGACGGTGGGCAGCGCGAGCGGCAGCTGGATGCGCAGCAGGGTGTCGCGGGGTGTGGTGCCGAACGCGTCGGCGGCTTCGACGAGTTCCTTGTCGACCTGGCGGATGCCCAGCTCGGTCATGCGGACGCCGGGTGCCAGCGCGAAGATCAGGGTGGCCACGATGCCCGCCGGGGCGCCCGTGCCGAAGAAGAGGATGGCCGGGATGAGGTAGATCATCGCGGGCAGCGTCTGCATGAAGTCGAGGACCGGCCGGACGATCCCGCTGACCCGGTCGGAGCGCGCCGCCCAGATGCCGACGGGCACGGAGACGACCAGCGCGATGAGGGTCGCCACGAGGACGAGCGAGAGGGTCACCATCGCGTCCTCCCACAGTTCAAGGGAGTCGATGAAGGCGAAGCCCACGAAGGCGAGGACACCGGCGGAGGTGCCGCGTAGCCAGAACGCGATGACGGCGAAGATGCCCGCGAGGAGCAGCGGCTCGGGAGCCTGAAGGACGGCGTCGATACCGTCGTACGTGCCCTGGAAGACCGTCTTGAAGAAGTCGAAGAGCCAGGCCATGTGGCCCAGCAGCCAGTCGACGGCGCTGTTGACCCAGTCGCCGAAGGGGATCCTAGGCACCGGCCTTCACCGCCTTGTTCCGAGGACTGGCGCAGCCTGCGGGGGTCTCCCGCTCGTCGCCGAGGAAGGCGACGAGGCGCTGCCGGGGAACGACACCGACGAGCTCGCGCCGTTCGTCGAGCACCGCGACGGGGTGTGTGAGGCGGGCGCTGATGGCGCAGAGGTCCACGAAGGAGGTGTCGGGCGTGGCGGTCTCGCAGGCGCAGTCCGCCTCGTCGCCGCGGACGTCCGTGTCCATGACGGCGTCCGCGGTCAGGACGCGGGAGCGGTCGACGTCCTGGGTGAAGGAGGCGACGTAGTCGTTGGCGGGGCGCACCAGGATGTCCTCGGCGCTGCCGGTCTGCACGATGCGGCCGTCGCGCATGACGGCGATCCGGTCGCCCAGGCGCATCGCCTCGTTGAGGTCGTGCGTGATGAAGACGATGGTCTTCTTGAGCTTCTTCTGGAGTTCGATCAGCTGGTCCTGCATGTCGCGGCGGATCAGCGGGTCGAGCGCACTGAAGGACTCGTCCATCAGCAGCAGGTCGGCGTCGGTGGCGAGCGCCCGGGCGAGACCCACACGCTGCTGCATCCCGCCGGACAGCTCGTCGGGCCAGGACTTCTCCCAGCCGGCGAGTCCTGCCAGCTCCAGGGCCCTGGTGGCGCGCTCCTTGCGCTCGGCGCTCGGCACGCCCTGGACCTCCAGGCCGTACGCGGCGTTCTCCAGGACGCTGCGGTGCGGGAAGAGCGCGAAGTGCTGGAAGACCATGCTGATCTTCTTTGAGCGGACCTCGCGCAGTTCACGGGCGCTGAGCGCGGTCAGGTCCTGGCCGTCGAAGCGCACCTGTCCTGCGGTCGGCTCCAGGAGTCCGTTGAGCATGCGCAGCAGCGTGGACTTGCCGGATCCGGACAGGCCCATGACCACGAAGATCTGGCCCGGCTCCACCGTGAAGGACGCGTCGATCACCGCGGCGGTCGCGCCGTCGGCGCGCAGCTCATCGCGGTCGGCCCCCTGCCGGAGCCGCTCCACGGCCTCGCCCGGTCGTCTCCCGAACACCTTGTACAGATGCTCGGCCTCAAGCCTGGATGACACGTGTACCTCTCGTTGGAACGATTCTCTGGAACGGTTTGAACCAGTTTCAAATGGTTTGAACGGCCGGAACGGAATACGCCAAACGGTTGAAAACGAAACCGGACTCGCTCAGAGGCGGCGCCTGCCCCCGCTTACCCGGAGCAAACACAGGAGTGGTTCAGGTCACTGTCAGTGGCGTACGGCATGATGCGAAACGTGACGCAGCAAACTCGACGACTCATGCTTCTCGACACCGCCTCGCTGTACTTCCGCGCCTATTTCGGCGTCCCGGAATCCGTGAAGGCCCCGGACGGCACGCCGGTCAACGCCGTGCGCGGGCTGCTCGAATTCATCGACCGCCTGGTCAAGGACCACCGCCCCGACGATCTGGTGGCGTGCATGGACGCGGACTGGCGCCCGCAGTGGCGGGTCGACCTGATCCCGTCCTACAAGGCGCACCGGGTGGCCGAGGAGCACGAGGCGGGCCCGGACGACGAGGAGGTGCCGGACACGCTCTCACCGCAGGTGCCCGTCATCGAGGACGTCCTGGACGCGCTGGGCATCGCGCGGGTGGGGGTCGAGGCGTACGAGGCGGACGATGTGATCGGCACGTTCACCGGACGCGCCACCGGCCCGGTCGACATCGTCACCGGCGACCGTGACCTCTACCAACTGGTCGACGACAAGCGGGGAATCCGCGTCCTGTATCCCCTCAAGGGTGTCGGCACGCTCCAGCTCACCGACGAGGCATGGCTGCGCGAGAAGTACGGCGTGGACGGCCCGGGGTACGCGGATCTGGCGCTGCTGCGCGGCGACCCGAGCGACGGTCTGCCCGGAGTGCCCGGCATCGGCGAGAAGACGGCCGCCAAACTGCTCGCCGAGTTCGGCGACCTGGCCGGCATCATGGCCGCGGTCGACGACCCGAAGGCCAAGCTGACCCCGTCACAGCGCAAGCGTCTGGACGAGTCGCGGCCGTACGTCGCGGTCGCGCCCACGGTCGTCAAGGTCGCCGGCGACGTCCCCCTGCCGGACGTCGACACGGCGCTGCCGCACGCGCCGCGCGATCCCGCCGCGCTGGACGCGCTCGCCGCACGCTGGGGCCTGGGCGGGTCGTTGCACCGCTTGCTTTCGACCCTTCAGGCATAAGTGGTACCGCTTCATGCATAGGTAACTCAGAGGAAGGGATGCTAAGTTAGGTAAGCCTAACCATGTGAACCAGGAGGCCGTCATGGCAGAGCGCCCGGCACGCAAGCCCCGGAAGCCCCACTCCGCGCAGGTTGTGCGGACCGAGCGACTCACCCCGCACATGCAGCGCATCGTGCTGGGCGGCGACGGCCTGGCCGAATTCACCGCGGGCTCCAGCACGGACCACTATGTGAAGCTGCTCTTCGGCCCCGAGGGTGTCAGCTACCCCGAGCCCTTCGACATGGAGCGCATCCGCGAGGAGTTCCCGCGCGAGCAGTGGCCCGTGACACGGACGTACACCGTGCGCGCCTGGGACCCCGAGCTGCGCGAGCTGACACTGGACTTCGTGATTCACGGCGACGAGGGTCTGGCCGGACCGTGGGCCACCCGTGTCCAGCCGGGCGAGGTCGTACGGTTCATGGGCCCCGGCGGCGCCTACGCCCCCGACGCGGGCGCCGACTGGCATCTGCTGGCCGGTGACGAGAGCGCGCTGCCCGCGATCGCGGCCTCCCTGGAGGCGCTGCCCGACAGTGCCGTGGCCCATGCCTTCATCGAGGTCTCCGGCCCCGAGGAGGAGCAGAAGATCAACTCCGATGTGGAGGTCGTCTGGCTGCACCGCGGGAACCGGCCCCAGGGCGAGGCCCTGGTGGAGGCCGTACGCGCCCTCGAGTTCCCGCAGGGCCGGGTGCACGCCTTCGTGCACGGCGAGGCGGGCTTTGTGAAGGAGCTGCGCCAGCTGCTGAGGGTCGAGCGCGAGGTCGCGCGCGAGGACCTGTCGATATCCGGCTACTGGCGGCTCGGGCACAACGAGGACGGCTGGCAGGCGTCGAAGCGCGAGTGGAACGCGCAGGTGGAGGCGGAGCAGGAGGCGTCCGCCTGACCACAGGGTGACGGTGCGAGACATGGAAGGCGGGCCGCCGGTTCGGTGGCCACGGAAGGCGGCCACCGACTTGGTGGCCGCCTTCCGGTCAACTGCCTCTCGGCCTACTACCTCTTGGCCGACTACCTCTTGGCCAACCGCCTTACACCGACCGCTGGTACGACCGGAACGTACGGATCGACAGCCACACCGCCGCCACCGCGAGCGCGAGCAGCGCGCCTCCCCGGCTGAACACGTCGCCCCAGTCGGGGTCGGCCGACATCGCCGAACGGCCCGCCACCATCGCCCAGTTGAGCGGATTGAAGTCGGCGATGTGCCGCATCCAGCCGGGCATCTGGGACGGGGCCATGAAGGCCGAGGAGAGGAACGTCAGCGGCAGCAGCAGGAAGGTGTTGATGCCGATGATCGACTCCCGCTCCTGGACCAGCATGCCCAGCGCGTTCGACAGCGCCCCGAAGATCGTGCCGAGCAGTACCGAGGCGATGATCAGGATCGCGATCCCGCCGATCCCGCCCGGGTAGTCGGCACCGCCGAGCAGTCCGAGCAGCACGATGATGACCGACTGCAACGCGGTGACCAGGCCGTTGTTGACGACATTGCCGTTCATCAGGGCGGCCCGGCTGACGGGTGTGGTGAGGAACCGGTTGAGGGTTCCCCGCTGGATCTCGTCCAGCGTGGTCATGCCCGCCCACATGTTGGAGCTGAGCGCGCTCATCACCACGACGCCGGGCACCAGGTAGTCGAGATACGAGGTGGTGCCGAAGCCGCCCAGCTCGACGACCTTCTTGAAGAGGTTGCCGAACAGGAACAGCCAGACCACCGGCTGGATCAGCGTGATCAGCATGAAGGCGGGCTGCCGTACGAACACCATAAGTTGACGCTGGGTCATGTACCAGGTCTGGGAGACAGCAGTACTCATCGGGCACCTCCGGCGACGGCGAGGCTCTCGGTGGACTCGGCTTCCGCCTCGGAGTAACGGCGGCCCGCGTAGCGGAGATAGACGTCGTCGAGCGAGGGGCGGGCCACGGTCGCGGCGGCGACTGAGACCCCGGCGCGCTCAAGGGCCCCGAGCAGGGCGGGCACCGCGGCGGCTCCGTCTTCGGCGCGGACACTGATCCGGCGGCCCTCGATGAGTGCCTCGTGCACGCCGGGCAGCCGGGTGAGGGTGCCGTTCAGCAGCGTACGACCGGCTTCGCCGACCGCGTCGCGCAGCTCCAAGTGGACGGCGTCACCGCGGAGTTCGCCCTTCAGGACGTCCGGTGTGCCCTCGACCACGACACGGCCACGGTCGACGATGGCGATGCGCTCGGCGAGCCGGTCGGCCTCTTCGAGGTAGTGGGTGGTGAGCAGGATGGTCAGGCCCTCGTCGCCGGCGAGGCGGGCGATCTCGTCCCACATCGCGGTGCGCGCCTCGGGGTCGAGACCGGTGGTGGGCTCGTCGAGGAAGAGCACCTCGGGACGGTGGACCAGGCCGAGCGCCACGTCCAGGCGGCGCCGCATGCCCCCGGAGTAGCCCTTCACCTGGCGCCCGGCGGCGTCGGCGAGCTTGAAGCGCTGAAGGAGCTCGTCCACCCGGCGGCCGAGGTCGGCTCCCTTCAATCCGTAGAGCCTGCCCTGGAGTTGGAGGTTCTCCCGGCCGGTCGCCACCGGGTCGGCGCCCGAGCTCTGGGCGACCACGCCGATCGCACGGCGCACCCGGTCCGGGTGGCGCAGCACGTCATGGCCCGCGACGGTAGCGGTGCCCGAGTCGGGGCGGGCCAGGGTGGTGAGGATCTTGACGGTGGTGGACTTGCCGGCACCGTTCGGACCGAGGAGTCCGAAGACGGTGCCCGTCTCGACGGTGACGTCCATGCCGTTGAGGGCGGTGACGTCACCGGGGTAGGTCTTGACCAGCTGACGCGCCGCTACCGCGGGCGCACGGGTACTGCTCATGGCGACTGCTCTCCTGAGTGAGCGAATGCGAAATATCCGCAGGAGCGGATCGACGACTGATCCGCGCGTGCGGACGTACGACTGATCCGCATGAGCGGAAAACGACTGATCCGCGTGAACGGATCGACGATTGATCCGCGTGAAGAGCGCCGGGCTATCCTGGGTGTGCCGCACCTCGATCGCCTGGAACTGCCTCACGGTGGATTCGGTTCGGGGTTCGAGACCCTGGTGGAGCTGCTGCAACAGCTCTGCCGGGGTCTGTTTACGTCTGGGTCACTCCTCGAAGTGGCGGTCCTCCAACTCCTGGAACTCCGGCGGGATCTCCCCCGTCTCATGGAAGCTCCGCCACTGCTCGACACCGTCGAGCGTGCCGTCCTTGAGCTCCCGCAGGAGGCCGCGGACCCACTCGGCCTCCGCCTCGACCATGTGCAGGCGGTACTCGCTCTCCACCAGGAAGATCCGCGGCAGACTCTCGGACAGCTTCGTCAGACCGCCGCGTGTGCTGGCGGCCTGGAACTCAAGCGTCTTGAGCCGCTCCCCCAGCAACCGCACGACCTCGTCGGGATGGATCACCCCGACGAGCGACAGCGCGGTCTCGAAGATCGGGAACTCCTGTGCCGGAACGGCGATCAGGTCCGACAGCCACTCCGTGGCCTCCTCGCGCCCGGCGTCCGTGATGCCGTAGAGCGTGCGCTCAGGGCGCTTGCCCTGCCGCTGCACCTCCGCGACCTCGACGAAGCCGTGCTTCTCCAGGTTCTGGACGACGGTGTAGAGCGAGCCGTAGTTGATCTTCAGGCTGGTGTCCTTGCCGCGTCGGCGCAGGGTCTGGGCGATCTCGTACGGGTGCATCGACCGCTCAGTGAGCAGCACCATGACCGCGAGCGCCAGCGGATTGCTCAGCTTGCGGCGTTTCGTCACCATGATGATCCCACCTCGCCTCCGAATATCCGTAGCCGAACATATCGCGTATCCGAAGAGAGCGTCAATACACACGATGTATCGCGTTCTGGCAGGGAAGGCAAGGCGTGAGGACTTAGGCCCGCCGCCGACATGGCCGCGTCACGCGAGCGAAACAGGGTCTCCCTAATTTCTGTCACCCGACAGGAATTCAGCTCGTCGTCCCGCTCACCCTTCCGCGCCGAAGGCAGGTGCCGCCGTGACCACCACCGCCCCCTCCGACGTACGCCCGGACCCGCCGGAGTCCCCCGGCGACCGCTCCCTGGCCGAGTTCGGCTACCGCCAGGAGCTGCACCGCAGCCTCGGCCGGTACGCCTCGTTCGCCGCCGGGTTCTCCTTCATCTCCGTGCTGACGACCGTCTTCCAGTTCTTCGCCTTCGGGTACGCGTTCGGCGGCCCCGTCTTCTTCTGGACCTGGCCGGCCGTGCTGGTGGGCCAGCTGATGGTCGCCGCGTGCTTCGCGGAGCTGGCCGCGCGCTATCCGATCTCGGGCGCGATCTACCAGTGGTCCTCGCGCCTGTCGAACCTCTCGTTCGGCTGGTTCGCCGGCTGGATCATGGTGATCGGGCAGATCGTGGTGGTCGCGGCGGCCGCGCTCGCGCTGCAGATGGTGCTGCCGGCGATCTGGTCCGGCTTCCAGCTGGTGGGCAGCGACCCCTCACCGATCAGCGCCGACGGCGCCGCCAACGCGGCCGTGCTCGGCGTGATCCTGCTGGTCCTGACCACGCTGGTCAACGTCGTCGACAACCGCGTGATGTCCGTGATCAACCGGGTCGGCGTGACCGCCGAGATCATCGGCGCGGTCCTGATCATCGTGCTGCTGCTCACGCACTCCGAGCGCTCTCCCGGCATCACCTTCCACACGGGTGAGGGCAGCACCGGCCTCTTCGGCGCGCTCATGGTGGGCTCCTTCATGGCGGCGTACGTGATGATCGGCTTCGACAGCGCGGGCGAGATGAGCGAGGAGACCCACAACCCGCGCCGTACCGCGCCCCGTACGATCCTCGCCGCGCTCGGCGCGGCGGGCCTGCTCGGCGGGCTGATCGTGCTCGGCGGTCTGCTGGCCGCGCCCAGCCTCACGGACGGACATCTGGGCGTCGACGGCCTGAGCTACGTCCTGACCAGCAGCCTCGGCGACGGGGTCGGCCGGGCGCTGCTCGCCGACGTGGTGGTGGCCATCGCGGTGGCGACCCTGGCGATCCAGACAGCCGCCTGCCGCATGCTCTTCTCGATGGCCCGCGACAACCAGCTCCCCTTCTCCCGCCGCCTCGCGAAGGTCAACCCGCGCACCGGCATGCCGAGCGCCCCCGCCCTGGTCGTCGGCGTCCTCGCCGCCGCCCTGCTGCTCCTCAACTTCGCTTCCCCGGACGCCTTCCTGGCGATCGGCACCACCTGCATCGTGATGCTGTACCTGGCGTACGCGATGGTGACCGGGCCGATGCTGGTCCGCCGTCTGCGCGGCGAGTTCACCGGCTCGGACGGCGTCGACGAGGAGGGCCGCCCCCTCTTCTCCCTCGGCCGCTGGGGCATCCCGGTCAACGCGCTCGCCCTCGTCTACGGCCTCTTCATGACCGTCAACCTCGCCTGGCCCCGGGCGGCGGTGTACGACCCGGCGGGCGGGCACTGGTACTTCCAGTGGTTCACTCTGTTGTTCTTGCTGGTCACGGTGGGGCTGGGGTGCCTGTACCGGTGGCTGAGGGCACATCGAGGGCCAACTGCGGAGGCCTGACGGGGAATCAGCAAGTTGCCGTCACCGTCCAGCGTCGCCGAAGCCCGACGAGCACTCGGCCAGCGCCTTCGTGAGATCCGCAAGGATGCGGGTCTGACTGCTGTGGCGCTGGCCGGTCTCGCGGGCCGGCACGAGTCCAAGTGCTCCCGTATCGAGCACGGGCGAACTCCACCTCCGGACGCGGATATTCGCGGGTAGCACTTCTCCAGCCCAGCGATCAAGCCAACCCGATACAGACGGGTGATCCTCCGTCAATCAGGCACTCTGCAGACACTCCACTCGGACCTGGACACCGTGAGGGGTCAGGGTCACACGGGGTTCGATATGCGGCAGTTGATGGTCACCACTCGAGAGCCTCCATTGGGCCACGATCGTGGACAGGGCGAGTGTCGCCAAGGTCATCGCATAGTTGTCACCGATGCACTTGCGCGCACCTCCGCCGAACGGAATGAAAGCACCGCGCACGTGTTCCTGTTCCGGAAGCCACCGGTCGGGATCGAAGGAGTTGGGGCGCGGATTGAATCGTTCATCGTGGTGGATGAGATACGGGCTGTAGATGAGGGTGGTTTCGGGGGGGATCACAGCGTCCGCCAGCCGCGCTTCCGTGGCGGTCATTCGAGTCAGGATCCATCCCGGAGGGTAGAGACGTAGTGTCTCGGTGATGACCCGGCGCGCCAGGTCGAGCTGGGGTAGATCATCCCAAGTGGCCGTTCGGGTGCCGAGAACCTTGACTGTCTCGATGCGCAATCGCTCTTGGACATCGGGGTTTTGGCACAGGAGATGCACAGCCCAGGTAAGAGCCACTGCGGTGGATTCGATGCCGGCGACGAGCAGGGTCATGATCTGAGCATGGATCTCGGCGTCGCCGAGGACTTCTCCCGCGTCGTCATGCGTCTTGAGGAGCATCGACAGCACATCGCCGTGGGTCTCATCGTCTTGCCGGTACAAGCTGATGGTCTTGCTGACCGCGGCCGATGCTCGGTTGCGAGCCCGCTCGTAGCGCACGTTGGGGGGGAGCGGCAGACGGCTCAGCCAAGGCGGGAGGACAGCCTGCTGATAGATACCTCGGAAGATATCCGGCAGACATTCCTTGACGGTGTCTATGGCGGGCCGCGCGGCTTCAGCCGTGAACAATGTTCGAGAAATTGCGTCACTCGCGAAATCGTACATCTGCGCGGCTACGTCTACAGTCCGTCCGTCGCTCCAGCCGATGGTGAGCGTGTCGATTTGCTGGGTCATGATGGCGGCGTATTCACGCAGGCAAGTGCGAGAGAAGGCCGGCTGTAAGCTGCGTCGCTGCCGCCGATGGGCGCTGTGGGGGCACGAGGCAAGACCGTTCCCAAGCGCATTCCCGATCCGTTCGATGATGGGTCCGCCCTTGTCGTAAGTGCGGTCATGCAGGAGAACTTGCTGGACGAGTTCAGGCCGGCAGACTACGACGGCCGTTTGTGTACCCAGCCGTATCTGCACCAAATCGCCATAGGAGGGGAGGGTGTTCAGAAAACGCAGCGGGTCACGGAGCAGGGGAAACAGATGCCCGACGATCGGCAGTGCCCCTGGAGCCTGTGCGATGCCTACATGGTCCGTTGCCATGGCGTGTTGGCCCTTCTTGTCGATCCAGGATGTTGGCGAGCTACTGCTCCAAGCCGTTCTTGGTTCGCATCGATGGGGCGGGAGCCTCGTAGAGGCCGGCGTCGAGGAAGACGGTGCGTATTCCTTGCTCGTCACCCGCAACTATGCCGGAAGGCACGATCCTGACTCGGGATCATCGCCTGCAGGTGAGCATGCTGTTGATCCGACTCGTCCGAGGCGGTGGGGATTGCGTAGCGGGTGGTGTTCCCGTACCAATGCAGGCATCCATTCGTCCACTGCCGCATTCCGGCAGTGACCTTCAGAATCTCTTCACGGGTGCGGGGCGGCACACCACGGCTCTCCAGGAAGGGCCGGAGCTGCTCTTCGGCGGCCAGGAAGTCGGCCACGCGCCCCTGAACCTTGGCAACGGCCGAGTCGATGGCTTCCTGCAGCGAGATTCCGTCGGCATGCTGCATGACGATGACGACGTTGTGGAAATCTCCACGCATGTCATCCAGGCGAATCGAATGCAAGTCATTCTGCCAGGCGACCACATCGCTCGCAGCTTCGACGATCTTCCTGAACAAGCCTGTCTCATAGATACTTTCAGGCACCTCCGTGCCCTGGCTGAGTTCGACCAAATCGAAGCCGAACTCCATGCCTACCGACAATCGCCTGGTCTGGGTGAAACTGTCAATCCCAGGGGGAGTGCCGCGGAACCGATTCTCGGATTCCTCGGTGAATCCTTGAAAGAACAGGTCCAGGTGCCTGTTCAGTCGTCCATGGAGCGCTGGCGAGAGCCTTTTGCCAGTACGGATGGACAGATCCGTGAGCGCCTCAGTGAAAGGAGTTTGCTCCCATGCGGGGGCAGGGTCTTCCCCGGTGTTGATGATGCTCATCAGCCGCTGGTGGACCGGAGCCCAGGCTTCCGGATCGTCATAGACCTTCAACGTGTGCAAGTCGTCCAGGATGAAGGTGAAGAAGAGCCATTCCGCGCAAAGGCAGAGATCGCGGAATGAAGCTTCTGGATAGGTCCAGGCAACAAATTGCCCGTAGCCTGCTTCCAGCCGCTCCCGGCCGCCCTGTGTCTCTGTCAGCCCGAGGCTCTTTCCGAGTGAGCGGACATACTCTTCGATCCGCCGGGTGTATGGGCTTACGGTCGGGGGGGTGGGCTCCGCGTACGTCGGGATCATGGCGAGCACTAAGTCCTCCATGTCTATGGCGCCGGAGTTGGCTGAGGCGCGTGAGGCGTGGGGCAGGTTGCCTGCTCTCGCAGCGAGAAGCCGAGGATTCGGTGGACGATCGGCGCTTCACGGTGACGTACGAGGACATCCCCGTGTGCGCTGTTGGCGCGCCCGCTCACGGGCGCGCTCCAAGAGGGCCGAGGCAGTGGCGGCCGCGGTGGGCGACGACGGGACGAGTGGCGCCACGGGCTCCCCCTTCCACGGTGGCGCGAACAGGACGCGCCGCCTTCGACGGTTGCAGCTTCTATCACATCGCAGTTCGGTCCAGACCGGTAGTGGACGCCATTGATCCATGCTTGAACGAGTTGCACTCACATCTGGACGGTCGCAGATCGCGACACGCGCGCCCCCTCCGGCAGTTGGGGGCTTTGGCGGCGGTCCTCGGCATCACCCAACAGGACGCCTCGTTGCTGACGGTGCCCGCATCCTGCCGACGGAGCGCGGGCGGGCACACCGTATTTCCACCGGCCCAGGTCCGTGCTGGTCCGGTCTTCCACCGGCCCGAACACAAGGTCGGGACCGGCTCGTACCCTGCCTGTCAGTGCGCCCTCGTACGCTTGATCGTGATGAGACGCAGAAGCCCGATCCCCCCTTCTCCCCTGCCGCAGCGCGACGGGGTCGATCCGGTGCGGGTGAAACTGCCGCAGGGGGCGGCGTGGTCAACCGTGCGTGATCATCTGGTGGAGCGGCTCGCGGCCGGGACGGGGGTGATCGACGGGATGCTGGACGCAGGGCTGATCGTGGACGCCGACGGGCGTGCCGTGCCGCGTGACATGGCGTACGTGCCGGGCATGTTCGTGTGGTTCCACCGAGAGCTGCCGTACGAAGTGCCGGTGCCGTTCGCGCTGGACGTCGTGTACCGCGACGAGCATGTCGTCGTCGTCGACAAGCCGCATTTCCTGGCCACGACACCACGCGGCAGCCATGTCACGGAGACCGCGCTTGCACGGCTGCGCCGGGAGCTGGGCCTGCCCACGCTGGGCGCCGCCCACCGGCTGGACCGGCTCACCGCCGGGCTGGTCCTGTTCACCGTGCGCCCAGCGGAGCGCGGCGCGTACCAGTCGCTGTTCCGCGACCGGCTCATCGCCAAGGAATACGAGGCCGTCGCCCCGTACGATCCGGCGCTCGCTCTGCCGCGCACCGTGCGCAGTCGGATCGTGAAGGAGCGTGGGGTCATGGCGGCGCGCGAGGTCGAGGGCGAGCCCAATGCCGTCAGCGACGTGGAGTTGCTGGAACAGCGGGACGACGGGCTGGCTCGCTACCGGCTGAGACCCCGCACCGGACAGACGCACCAACTGCGGGTGCACATGAGCGCGTTGGGGGTGCCGATCCTCGGCGATCCCCTCTATCCGGTGGTGACCGGCCCCGTGACGGCCGGCGACTTCCGGCGCCCGCTCCAACTGCTCGCGCGGGCCCTGGAGTTCACCGATCCGGTCACGGGGCGCGAGCACCGGTTCGTCAGCCCGCGTGTGCTGCGGGCCTGGTCGTCGTACGAGGAGTGGGCCGGGTAGCCCCGGCGCTCCGGTCGGCTCAGTCGCCGCGCCACCAGCGCAGGAGGCGCCGGAACACTCCCGGTCGGCGGCCCAGTTCGGGCGTCACCACCGGCGTCGTAGCGGCGGGCTCCGGAGCTGTGGGCTGTGGCTGTGCCTGTGGCTGCTGCGTGCTGACCAGCCAGTCGTTCGGGCGCTGCGGCGGCACCGGGTTGATGGAGGGCCGCTGCCTGACGTCCTGCTGAGGCTTCGGCGCGAACTTCACCGGCAGTTCCACCAGGTGCCGGTTCGAGATGGACGCCCGCCAGCGCAGCTCGTGCTCCTCGCAGGCGAGTTGGACGTCCGGAAGGCGGGTCAGCAGCGCGTCGACGCCGACGTCGGCGATGGCGCGGCCGATGTCCTGGCCCGGGCACTCGTGGGGACCGCCGCTGAAAGCGAGGTGGGAGCGGTTGCCCTGCATGTTGGCCGTGAGGTCGGGACGGACGCGCGGGTCGACGTTGCCCGGCGCCATGCCCAAGATGAGGCCGTCACCCTTGCGGATGCGCCGGCCACCCAGCTCGGTCTCCTGCTTGGCGACGTACGGGAGGATGGCGCTGAACGGCGGCTCGTCCCACAGGGACTGCTCGACCGCCTGAGGCACCGTCATCTGGCCGCCGTTGAGCCGGGCGCGGAACCCCGGGTCGGTGAGCACGACCCGCAGCACGTTGGCGATCAGGTTGGCGGTGCTCTCGTACGCGACGATCAGGACGACGCGCAGGTGCTGGCCGATCTCCTCGTCGTCGAGCCGCGCCGGGTGGTTGATCAGGTGGCTGGTGAAGTCCTCCCTGGGTTCGGCCCGGCGGCGGGTGGTGAGCCGCATCAGCACGTCCATGAGGTACGCGTTGCTGGCGATGGCGGTCTCGGTGCCCTTGAGCATGTCGCGGGCGGCGTGCACCAGCCGGTCGTTGTACTCCTCGGGCATGCCGAGGATCTCGCACATCATCGCCATCGGCAGGTGCTCGGCGAACTGGGCCACCAGGTCGGCCCTGCCCTCCTCGCAGAACTTGTTGACGAGGTGCTGAGTCGCGCGGTTGATGTGGCGGCGGATGCCCCGGTGGTCGATGGTCGACATGGCGCCGGTGACCGCGGCGCGCAGCCGCAGGTGCTCGTCGCCCTCGGCGTGGCAGCAGATGGGCTGCCAGGCGACGATCGGCATGAGCGGGTGATCCGGCTTGACCGTGCCGTCCTGCAACGGGGTCCACAACCGGGTGTCACGGGTGTACTGCGAGGGGGTGCGCAGCATGTGCATGTTCTCGGTGTGTCCGAGCACGACCCAGATCGGCACGTCCTCGTGGAGCAGCGCGGGGGCCACCGCGCCGTGCTCGGCGCGGAGTTTCTCGTACACGGCTCCCAGGTCCTCGGCTTCGGGGCCGTACAGCCGGCGCGGTCCGTCGGGACCGAGGCCGTGGGCGGGGCAGCCGGGCGGCGGGCCGAGCGTGGGGTCGTCCGTACCGGTCGGGGAGTGGGATTCAGGCGTCACGGTGATCGCTCCGAAACTGAAGTGGATCCGGTGTCTTGGGAGTTGGCGTATCTGCGTACGGATTCGGTGCGTGCGGGGGGCTCAGTTCAGGCGCGCGTCATGGCCAGCGAGTGCAGGAAGCGCATCAGCGTCATCAGGACATCCCGGCTGGAGGCCCTGCGGCGCGCGTCGCACTTGATGATCGGGATGTCCTCGGCGAGGTCGAGCGCGGTCCGCAGGTCCTCGACCGGATAGCGGGGCGCGTCCGGGAAGTCGTTTATGGCGATGACGAACGGCACACCGCGCTCCTCCAGGCGGCCGATCACGTCGAAGCTGACCTCCAGGCGGCGGGTGTCGACCAGGACGACCGCGCCGAGCGCGCCCTCGAACAGGCCGTTCCACAGGAACCAGAAGCGCTCCTGGCCAGGGGTGCCGAACAGGTAGAGCACCAGTTGTTCGGTGATCGAGATGCGGCCGAAGTCCATGGCGACGGTGGTGGCCGTCTTGGTCTCGGAGCCGTAGTTGTCGTCGACTCCGATACCGGCCTGCGTCATGGTCTCCTCGGTGGTCAGCGGCCTGATCTCGCTGACGGAACCCACCATGGTCGTCTTGCCGACCCCGAAGCCGCCCACGATCACGATCTTCACGGCGGCCTGCGCCGTGTGCGGCAGATGGTCCTCGGCGCGAGGGCCGGTGATCGTGTCAGAGCTTTTGAAGTCCATGCATCACCGCTTCGAGGAGGGAACGGTCGGGGAGCGCCGAGCGGACGATCGGGGCGCGCGCCTGTACCAGTTCGGCCGCCAGCAGCTCGGTGAGCAGGACGGTCACCACGCTGAACGGCAGATTGAGATAGGCCGAGAGCTCGGCCACGGAGAGAGGGGCCTTGCAGAGCCGGAGCAGCGCCGACTGCTCCGGCTGGGCGGCGGGCGTCGGCTCGTCGGCGCACGCCACGATTAACGTCACCAGGTCGAGGGCGGCCCGGTCGCCGCCCTCGCCTCCGCCCGTGAGCACATACAGGCGCTCGGGGTCCCTCGGGTTGTCCTGGCCCTCTGCGGGGGACCCCCTCTCGGGCGACCTCTCTTGGGGGGGCTCCTGGAACTCTTCCTTGGGGTAGCGCCGCCGGCGTTGCGGAGGAGTCATACGGTCTGCCCGTTGCGCCGCGGCGGACTCGTCAGGTGGGCGCCGATCCGTACGACGAGGTCGCGCATACGGTTGCTCATCAGTCCGGGCTCCGCCGTCTGGTCGGCGAGGACCGCGAGGTAGGCGTTTGGCCCTGCCGACATCAGGTAGAAGTAGCCGCCGTTGATCTCGATGATGACCATGCGCATCCGGCCGTCGCTGTTGGGGATCTCTCCCGCGACGGCTCCGGCCAGGCTCTGCAGGCCCGCGCAGGCCGCGGCGACCCGGTCGGCGGCGTCCGGATCACCGCCGAACCGGGCGATGCGCAGTCCGTCGGCGGAGAGCACCACGATCTGCTGGATGCCGGGTACGCCGTCGGCGAGCTCCTTGAGCATCCAGTCGAAGTTGGCTCGCTGCTGGATCACTTGAGGTCCCCCTCGTCGTCGGCCTCGGCAGGGGCCGACTGGTTGTTCGAGCTGAATGCGGTCGGATCCGGGTCACCCTTGAGTCCGTTCATGAACGCCTCGACCCACAGTCCCGGTTCGGGCTCCTTCTCCTCCGGAGCGGGCTCGGCGGCCCAGGAGGGTGCCGCTGCCGCCGCGGCCTCGGCCGCCTCCGCCTCGGCGCGGGCCTCGGCGATCCGCTGGCTGAGCGGGACCTTGACCCGGCTGCGGCGCTGCGGCAGCCCGTTGGGCGTCCATTCGGTGACCGCGGGGACGTCGTCGTCCAGGGAGCCGCCGTTCGGGTTGGGAATGCGGGGTCCGGTGGTCGGGCGGCGCTTCTTGGGCTTGCGCGCCGGGCCTTCGACTCCGCCGGTGTCCATCTGCGGTACGGCGGTCGCGCCGATGCCGTGGGCGACACCGAGGGCACGGTCGGCGGTGAGCATGGCGCTCGGCGCGACGAGGACGACGCGGACACCGCCGTACGCGGACTGCCGCAGCGAGACCTGCATGTCGTACATCCGCGAGAGCCGGCCGACGACGGCCATGCCGAGCCGGGGGTTCTCCCCCAGGAAGTCGAGGTCGGAGCCCTCCGCGGCCTTCCGGAGCAGGTCCTCGGTCTTTGCGCGGGCCTCGTCGCTGAGGTTGACGCCGCCGTCCTCGATCTCGATGGCGATGCCGGTCTGCACCTCGATTGCGGTGACGTGCACCTTGGTGTGTGGCGGCGAGTAGCGCGTGGCGTTGTCGAGGAGCTCGGCCAGGGCGTGGATGAGCGGTTCGACGGACACGCCGTTGACGGCGACCTCGACGATGTTGTGCAGCTCAATGCGGCGGTATTCGAGGATTCGGGACATCGCGCCGCGCAGTACGCTGAACAGCGGTACGGGCTGCGGCCATTGACGCCCCGGACGGCCACCGCCGAGCACCGCGATGGAGTCGGCGAGACGGCCGATCAGCGCGGTGCCGTGGTCGATGCGCAGCAGGTCGTCGAAGACCTCGGGATTGCGCCCGTGGTCCTCCTCCATCTCGCGGAGTTCCTTGTTCTGCTGGTGGACGATCGCCTGGACGCGCCGGGCGATGTTGACGAAGGCCCGGTGGGCCGCGTCACGCATCGACTCCTCGGTGTCGACGATCTTGAGCACCGTCGCCAGCAAGTCGCGCTGCGACTTGGGGACTTCGAGGAAGCCGGGGTCGTCGCGGCCGAGGGTGCGAACCACCTCTGCGGGTGAATCGCCGCCGCGCAGGCGGTCGAGCGCCGCGGGCAGGACCTCGTGGTGGAGGCGCACGATCTCCTGGTCGTGGGCGACGATGCGCTGTTCCAGGTAGGCGGTGCGCCGAGCGAGTTCGGCGCGCAGGCCACGGGCGACGCGGCCGCGGCGTACGGCTTCGGCGCCGATCGCGACGACCAGCAGTGTCGCGATGCCGCCGCACCAGCCGACGGCGGCCCGGGCCGGGTCCGTCACAACGGCGACGGCGGCTCCGGTCACCACGGCCATCAGTATGGCCGGCAGCAACAGCACGCGCGCGTAGGGAAGTTCACGGCCACCGGGAGGCGATTGAACACTCACCATGTATGCCCTCTGAGACAAATCGGCTGGGGGGTCGGGGAAGTTTGTGGGGGAAACGTCATGGTCAAACAGAATTTTCGGAACTTTTGGGAACAAGCGCACGAATACACCTCAACTCGGTGCGCTGCGGGCGAGCTTAGTCCGACCGGATCATCGCTGTGTCATATTCGGCAAGCACCTGAAATCGCCTGCGGGACAGGAGTACTCTCGGCCCCATTTACACGCTGAGCCTTCATTCGCACACGGTGCGTGACGGCGCACGGCCATGCGAAAACCGCTGCCCGGGCGGGTGAAACCCCCCTGAAATGCGGTGAGTTCAGATCCCGGCGATCCGCAGCGCCGCGTCCGCCGTGGCCTCCGCGAACGCCGACACCGGCCGCTCCGGCTCCGAGCGGTGCACGAGGATGACACCCTCGATCAGCCCGAACAGCAGATCCGTCCGCAGGTCCAGCTCACTCTTGGCGAGCGCGCCGCCCGCCGCCGTCGCGGCGAGCAACTGGCGGTAGGCATCCTTGAGTTCGGCCCGTACGGCATGGAAGCCGGCGAAGCGTTCGGTGCGCACCTCGGGCAGCAGATAGAGCCCGCCGAGGTTGTGCGGGCCACCGCAGAGCAGCTCGACGTCCGTGCGGCACAGCTCCCACAGCCGGGCCCCGGCCGGGGTCGCGTCGTCCGCGAGGAGCTCACGGGCGAAGGCCAGCGAGGGCGTGACCGTGGACTCCAGGAGCTCGGCGAGCAGCTCCTCCTTGCCGGAGACGTAGTGGTACATGGACGCCTGACGCATCCCGGCCCGCTCGGCGACGGCACGGGTGGTCGTGGCGGCGTATCCCCGCGTGGTGAACAACTCGGCGGCGGCGTCGAGCAGTTCGGCACGGGGGGTGAGCCCGCTGTCCGGCCGCTGCGCGGCCCGCGGCCTGCCTACCTTTCGCCCACCACCTGTGCCCATGCGTTCGATCCTAGCTGCGGGTTCGCTGTGTCCGGCCGCGCCCGCGCGGCGGAGCCGCATGGCGTCACAGCCCCGCACCCCGTGAGGGATCGGTAACCGTACGGCAACACACGGGCAACGGCTGCGACCCCCTGGGCTCCTAATTTCTGTCGGGCGACAGAAATAACCCAGGAGCCGGAGGACCCGCGATGGCGACAGCAACCACCTACGGAGCACGCGACCACGCCCGAGCCCAGGACGGCACCCGCACCGAGGCCATGCCCGTCGTCCCCGCCAGCGCCTGGCCGACCCCGCCCTGCGAGGCAGGCCACCTGGTGTGGGCGGAGACGGTGGCGGGCGGCAACTACACGCACAAGGTGCTGGCCCGGGGCACGGAGCTCAGGCTGACCGACCTGAAGGGCGATGCCTGCGCGCACGTCCTTCTGTACGTCGCCGACCGCCCGTGGGAGCGCCTGAACGTGGCGGACACCGTCAAGGTCCAGTGGAACGCCTACCTGGGCGAGGGACAGCTGCTCCTGTCCGACCAGGGCCGCGTGCTGGCCTCGGTGGTCGCCGACACCTCCGGGCGGCACGACGCGCTGTGCGGCACCTCCACGCTCGTACGCAACACGGAGCGGTACGGGGACGGCACCCCGCAGTCGGACTCCCCCGCCGGACGCGAGCTGCTCAAGCTGGCCGCCGCCAAGAACGGGCTCGAACCGCGTGATCTGGCACCCTCGCTCTCCTTCTTCCAGGGCGTGGAGGTACGCGACGACGGCTCGCTGGACTTCACCGGCTCGGCAGGACCCGGCGGCAGCGTGACCCTGCGCGCCGAGCAGGACGTCACCGTACTGATCGCGAATGTGCCGCATCCCGCCGATCCGCGCCCCGCGTACGTGAGCACCCCCCTGGAGGTGCTGGCCTGGCGCACCGAGGCGACCAAGCCGGGCGACCCGCTGTGGGAAGCCACACCCGAGGCCCGTCGCGCCTTCCTGAACACCGCCGAGTTCCTTGCCACGAGGGGGATCGCATGACCCGCGTCACTGTCCCGGCCCGGGCCGCCTGGTCGGCCGTCATCCGCACCGGCGAGACGCTCACCGTGACCGATCTGCACGGCAACCAGGCCGTCGACTTCCTGGTGTACGACGCCCAGGACACGGCCGTCCGCTACAGCGCGCCCGACACGATCCACGCGCAGGGCAACCTCTTCCTCACCACCGGCAGTGTGCTGATGTCCAACGAGCACACCCCGCTGATGACCGTCGTGGAGGACGAGGTCGGCCGGCACGACACGGTCGGCGGCGCCTGCTCCAAGGAGTCGAACACCCTCCGGTACGGGCACCACACCTGGTCCCAGCACGCCTGCGTGGACAACTTCCTCGCGGAGGGCGCCAAGTACGGCCTCGGCAAGCGCGATCTCGTCTCGAACATCAACTGGTACATGAACGTGCCGGTCGAGAAGGACGGCACCCTCGGCATCGTCGACGGCATCTCGGCCCCGGGGCTGAAGCTGACGCTGCGCGCCGAGCGCGACGTGATCGTGCTGGTCTCCAACTGCCCGCAGATCAACAACCCTTGCAACGGCTTCGAGCCGACGGCCGTGGAGATGACCATCGAGGCGGTCGATGTCACAGCGGCAGCCGAGGCAATCGGGGCAGCCGAATGAGCTTCGACACGCTGCTGGTCGCCAACCGCGGCGAGATCGCGGTGCGGATCATCCGTACGGCCCGCGAACTCGGACTGCGCACGGTCGCCGTGTACTCCGACCCCGACCGCTCCGCGCCGCACGTCCGGCTCGCCGACGAGGCGGTACGGCTGGGCCCGGCGCCCGCCAAGGAGTCGTACCTGGACGCCGACCTCGTCCTGAAGGCGGCCAAGGACACCGGCGCCGGGGCGATCCACCCCGGATACGGCTTCCTCTCCGAGGACGCGGCCTTCGCGCGGCGCTGCGAGGACGCCGGGATCGTGTTCGTGGGGCCGACGCCGGAGCAACTGGAGCTGTTCGGCGCCAAGCACACGGCGCGGGCCGCGGCAGAGGCGGCGGGGGTGCCGTTGGCGCCGGGTACGGGGCTCCTCCCCGGTCTTCCGGAGGCCTTGGAAGCGGCCGCGCGTATCGGCTATCCCGTCATGCTCAAGGCCACCGGCGGTGGTGGTGGCATCGGTATGTCGGCATGTCGTTCCGCCGATGAACTGACCGAGGCCTGGGAGCGGGTGCAGCGCGTCGCCGCGGCCTCCTTCTCCTCGGCCGGAGTCTTCCTGGAGCGCCTGGTCGAGGACGCCCGCCATGTCGAGGTGCAGGTCTTCGGCGACGGCCGGGGCCGCGTCGTCACCTTCGGCGACCGCGACTGCTCGCTCCAGCGCCGCAACCAGAAGGTCCTGGAGGAGGCCCCGGCACCGGGCCTGCCCGCCGCCGTGCGGTCCCAACTCGCTTCCGCGGCCCGCGACTTGTGCGCCAGTGTCGGATACCGCTCGGCCGGAACCGTCGAGTTCGTGTACGACGCGGCGCGCGAGGAGGCGTACTTCCTGGAGGTCAACACCCGTCTCCAGGTGGAACATCCGGTCACCGAGGAGATCTACGGCGTCGACCTCGTCGCCTGGATGCTGCGGCTGGCCCGCGGGGAATCCGATGTCGTACGGGACCCGGGGGCGCCCCGCGGCCACGCCGTCGAGGCCCGCGTGTACGCCGAGGACCCCTCGCGCGAACACCGGCCGAGCGCGGGCCTGTTGACGCGGGTCGAGTTCCCCGGTGGCGTCCGCGTGGACGGCTGGGTCGAGACGGGCACCGAGGTGACCACGTCGTACGACCCGATGCTCGCGAAGGTCATCGCGTACGGCTCGGACCGGGCGCACGCCCTGGAGCGGCTCGACGAGGCGCTGGCCAGGACCCGGATCGACGGCATCGAGACCAACCTGGGACTGGTACGGGCCGCGCTAGCCGACGGCTCCTTCCGGCGGGCCACGCACTCGACGGCGACGCTGGCCGGCGTCACCGATCCCACTCAGCGCATCGAGGTCGTGTCCGGCGGGACGCTCACCACGGTGCAGGACTGGCCGGGCCGCACCGGCTACTGGCAGGTGGGCGTGCCACCGTGCGGCCCGATGGACGACCTGTCGTTCCGGCTGGGCAACCGGGCGCTCGGCAACCACGAGGGCGCGCCGGGCCTGGAGTGCACGCTCCAGGGGCCGAGCCTGCGCTTCACCCACACCACGACGGTCTGCGTCACGGGCGCTCCGGCGCCGGTCACCGTGGACGGCACGGCGGTCGCGCAGTGGGAGCCGGTGACGGTGCCCGCGGGGGCCGTACTGGAGGTCGGCGCTCCCGTCGAACACGGCCTGCGCACCTACGTGCTGTTCGCGGGCGGGGGCCTGGACGTGCCGGCGTTCCTCGGCAGCGCGTCCACCTTCACGCTGGGCCGGTTCGGCGGCCACGGAGGCCGGACCCTGCGGACGGGCGACGTGCTGCACGGCGGCTCGGCCACGGAGCACGGGGCGCCCGTGCCGGTCGGCGAGCGCCCCGCGTTCTCTGCCACCTGGCGGGTCGGCGCCCTCGAAGGCCCGCACGCCGCACCGGAGTTCTTCACCGAGGACGACATCCACGACTTCTACGCCGCCGACTGGAAGGTCCACTTCAACTCGGCCCGCACAGGTGTCCGGCTGGTCGGGCCGAAGCCCCGCTGGGCGCGCACGGACGGCGGCGAGGCGGGCCTGCACCCGTCCAACATCCACGACACGCCGTACTCCGTCGGAGCGGTCGACTACACGGGCGACATGCCGGTACTGCTCGGCCCCGACGGTCCTTCGCTCGGCGGCTTCGTCTGCCCGGCGACGGTCGTCAGCACGGAACGCTGGAAGCTCGGCCAGTTCCGCCCCGGCGACACCGTGCGCTTCGCGCCGCTCGCCGACGACGGCTCGGCGCGGCCCGCGATCGTCGACGGCGGAGTGCTCGCCCGGGACGGCGACGTGACCTTCCGGCGCAGCGGCGACGACAACCTGCTGGTCGAATTCGGGCCCATGCAGCTCGACTTGGCGCTGCGCATGCGCGTGCACGCCCTGATGGAGGCGGTGGCCGAGGCCGACCTCGACGGGGTCACGGATCTCACGCCCGGCATCCGCTCCCTCCAGATCCAGGCGGACCCGCGCCGCCTCCCCCAGCGCGAACTCCTCGCCGCCGTACGGCAGATCGCGCGGACGCTGCCGCCCAGCGACCAGCTGGTGGTCCCCTCCCGCACGGTTCACCTCCCCCTCTCCTGGGACGACCCGGCCACCCGCGAGGCGATCGCCCGCTACATGGCGGGCGTCCGCGACGACGCGCCCTGGTGCCCGTGGAACATCGAGTTCATCCGCCGTGTGAACGGCCTGGACGCGGTGGAGGACGTGTACCGCACGGTCTTCGACGCGGAGTACCTCGTACTCGGCCTGGGAGACGTGTATTTGGGCGCCCCGGTGGCGACACCGCTCGACCCGCGCCACCGCCTGGTCACCACCAAGTACAACCCGGCACGCACCTGGACCGCCGAGAACTCGGTCGGCATCGGCGGCGCGTACCTCTGCATCTACGGCATGGAGGGCCCCGGCGGCTACCAGTTCGTCGGGCGTACGACCCAGGTGTGGTCGGGCTGGCAGCAGCGCGGCGCGTTCGAGCCGGGCTCGCCCTGGCTGCTGCGCTTCTTCGACCGCATCAAGTGGTACCCGGTGGACGCCGACGAACTGCTGGAACTGCGGGCCGACATCACATCGGGCCGCTTCGTACCGCGCATCGAGGAAGAAGTCTTCTCACTCGCGGACTACGAGAGCTTCCTCACCGAGAACGCCGACTCCATCGCGGAGTTCAGGACCCGCCAGGGCACAGCCTTCTCGGCGGAACGCGACGCCTGGGAGGCCGCGGGCGAGTTCACCCGCGCGGAGGCGGCCTCCACACCCACCGCTCCCCCCGTCGAGGTGACCATCCCCGAGGGCGGCCGCCTGATCGAGGCCGAATTCGCCGCGTCCGTCTGGCAGCTCAACGTCAAGCCGGGCGACACGGTCACCACCGGTCAGCCGCTGCTGGCCCTGGAGGCCATGAAGATGGAGTCACGGGTCCCCGCCCCCATGAACGGAGTAGTACACGAGATCCTGGCGAAGCCGGGCGACCAGGTGGAGGCGGGCACGGCACTGCTGGTCCTCGCTCCGGCGAGCTGAAGACGCGAGTAATTCCAACGGCGCCCTGACACCCCGCCGTCGTCCGTGGTCACACGGCACGCACGCCGACGGCCACCTGACACCGCCGCTGGTCTGTGGGCAGGCGTTCCGCAGGGCGGAACGGGTGGGCACAGACCACCCACCGGCCCGCAGCCGAAAAGCAAGGAGCAACCAATGTCCGCCCTGACCAGAGTCCAGCTGGCCTACGCCCACATCGAGGCCACGAACCGCCCCGAAATCTGGATCGACCTGCGCCCCCAGGCAGAGGTCGAGCGGGAAGCCCAAGCCATCGACGCCCAAGTCGCCGCAGGCGAACACCTCCCCCTCGCCGGCAAGCTCCTCGCCGCGAAGGGCAACATCGACGTGGCCGGACTCCAGACCACCGCCGGCTGCCCGGCCTACGCATACACCCCGGAGACCGACGCCCCCGCGGTCGCCCGCCTGCGCACTGCCGGCGCACTGATCCTCGGCACCACCAACCTCGACCAGTTCGCCACAGGCCTCGTCGGCACCCGCTCCCCGCACGGCGCCGTGCGCAACGCCCTGGACCCGGCCAGAATCAGCGGCGGCTCCAGCTCAGGATCGGCCGTAGCCGTAGCCCTCGGCATCGTCGACCTCGCCCTCGGCACGGACACCGCGGGCTCGGGCCGCGTCCCCGCCGCGTTCAACGGCATCGTCGGCCTGAAGCCGACCCGCGGCCTGGTGCCGACGGCCGGCGTCGTCCCGGCCTGCGCCTCGCTGGACTGCGTGACCGTGTTCGCCCGTACGCTCCCGGAGGCCGAGCAGGCCCTCGCATACCTGGCCTCCCCGTCGGATCGCGAACTCCCGGCGCTCCCGCAGCGCACCCCCGGCCCATGGCGCGTCGCCGTCCCGCCGACGGCGCAGCTCGGCGAACTGGACGAGGGCTGGGCACAGGCTTACGAGTCCGCCGTCGCCCAACTCGCCGCGGCCGGTGCCGAGATCCGCACCCTCGACCTCACCCCGTTCACCGAGGCGGCGGCGATGCTCTACGAGGGCGCGTTCGTGGCCGAGCGCTACACGGCAGTGGGGAGCTTTGTCGACAAGTTGATCAGCGAGGGCGGTGAGGGTCTCGACCCGACGGTCGCCGGGATCATCACCCGCGCCCGCGACATCCCCGCCCACCAGCTCTACGCCGACCAGGACCGTCTCGCCGAACTCCGCACCCGCGCGATCGCCGAGCTCGGCGACGCCGACGCACTGCTGCTGCCGACCACGCCCGGCCACCCCACGCTCGCCGAGGTCGCCGCCGACCCGCTGGGCGCAAACGCCCGCCTGGGCCGCTTCACCAACTCCACGAACCTCTTCGACCTGGCGGCCGTAGCCGTCCCGGCCGGTCTCACGCCCGCCGGTCTGCCCTTCGGTGTGATGCTGATCGGCCCCGCGTTCACCGACGAACGACTGGCGCGGATCGCCGGGCTGCTCCAGCCCCGGCTCCGGATCGCCGTGGTCGGTGCACATCTGTCCGGCCAGCCGCTCAACTCCCAACTCATCGCCCTGGGGGCAGAGTTGGAGCGCACGACGACCACCGCACCCGTGTACCGCCTGCACGCGCTGCCCACCACCCCGCCCAAGCCGGGCCTCGTCCACGTCGGCGAGGGCGGTGCCGCCATCGAGGCCGAGGTGTGGCGGCTGCCCGCCGAAGGCCTCGGGCAGCTGCTCGCCGCCCTGCCCCGGCCGATGGCGCTCGGCCGGGTCGAACTGGCCGACGGCAGTCACGTCCCCGGCTTCCTGTGCGAGCCGTCCGCGCTCGAAGGCGCCGAGGACATCACGGCGTACGGGGGCTGGCGGGCGTATGTGAACCGCTGACGCACCACGCCCGCGCCTGTTCCCCTGAGCCGCACGGCTGGTGCGCCCCGTAGGGGCGCGGGGAACTGCGCGACCAGCCCCCACCCACTCGCAGCCGAGAAACCACCGGGGGTCTGGGGCGAAGCCCCCAGGGATGGGACGGGTAGGGGCGGAGGGGGCGAGAAAACCGCCCCGCCCACACCCACAGGTTGCCCGCGCGGCTCACCCCACCGAGGAGTAAGCCACCACCCCGCGCAACAGTCCGTCGACCGCCTTGCGCGCGTTCTTCGCGACGGTCGAGGTCCCGCCGCCGGAGACGGGCGCGGCGGCCGCGATCTGGCCGAGTACGTCGATGACCTGCTTGCACCAGCGCACGAAGTCACCGGCGGGCATCTCGGCCTCGCGCAGCACCTCGTCGAGGCCCTTGCCGGAAGCCCACTCGTACGCGGCCCAGGCGAAGCCCAGGTCCGGCTCGCGCTGGCCGACGCCCTCGGTCTGGGTGATCCGGAACTCCTCCTCAAGCGCGTCCAGGTGGCCCCAGATGCGGACCATCTCGCCGAGCGCGGCCTTCGCCTTGCCGGAGGGCACCTTCGGTGCCATGGCGTCGTCGGCGACCCGGGACTCGTAGACCAACGCCGAGGCGCAGGCCGCGAGTTCGGCGGGGCTGAGTCCCTCCCAGACTCCGGCGCGCAGGCATTCGCTGGCGAGCAGGTCCAGTTCGCCGTACAGCCGGGCCAGCCGCTTGCCGTGTTCGGTGACGTCGTCGGCGCGCAGGTAGTCCAGCTCGGTGAGGAGGGCCACGATCCGGTCGAAGGTGCGGGCGATGGTGTTCGTCCGGCCCTCGATGCGGTGCTCCAGCTGCTTGGTGTCGCGCGCCAGCCGGTGGTAGCGCTCGGCCCAACGGGCGTGGTCCTCACGGTCGCTGCACCCGTGGCAGGGGTGGGCCCGGATCGCCGTGCGCAGCCGGGCGATCTCGCGGTCGTCGGCGGCCTCGGCCCGCTTCTTGCGGTGCCGGTCGGGGACGATGTGCCCGGCCTTGGTGCGCAGCGCGGACGCCAGGTCGCGACGGGACTGCGGGGAGCGCGGGTTGAAGGACTTGGGGATGCGCATCCGGTCCAGCGCCTCGACCGGCACCGGGAAGTCCATCGAGGCGAGCCGCTTCACCTGGCGCTCGGAGGTGAGCACCAGCGGGCGGGGGCCGTCGTGCTGCTCGAAGCCGCGGTGCCCGTTCGACCGGCCGGCGGGCAGGCCGGGGTCCAGCACCAGCGCCAGGCCCGCGTACTTGCCGGTCGGGACATGGATGACATCGCCGGGCTTGAGCTTCTCCAGGGCGACGGCGGCTTCGGCACGCCGCTGTGTGGCGCCCTGCTTGGCCAGCTCGGTCTCGCGGTCCTTGAGCTCGCGGCGCAGCCGCATGTACGCGTCGAAGTCGCCCAAGTGGCAGGTCATGGACTCCTTGTAGCCCTCAAGGCCCTCCTCGTTGCGCTGCACCTGCCGGGAGATCCCGACGACCGACTTGTCGGCCTGGAACTGCGCGAAGGACGTCTCAAGGAGCTCGCGCGAGCGGTGCCGGCCGAACTGCTCGACCAGGTTCACCGCCATGTTGTACGACGGCTTGAAGCTGGAGCGCAGCGGATAGGTGCGCGTGCCCGCGAGTCCCGCCAGGTGCTCGGGGCTGAAGCCGCGCTGCCACAGCACGACCGCGTGGCCCTCGACATCGATGCCTCGGCGGCCCGCACGACCGGTCAGCTGGGTGTACTCGCCGGGGGTGATGTCGGCGTGCTGCTCGCCGTTCCACTTGACGAGCTTCTCCAGCACCACCGAGCGGGCGGGCATGTTGATGCCCAGCGCGAGGGTCTCGGTCGCGAAGACGGCCTTGACCAGGCCGCGTACGAAGAGTTCCTCGACGACCTCCTTGAACGTCGGCAGCATGCCCGCGTGGTGGGCCGCGATGCCGCGCTCCAGGCCCTCCAGCCACTCGTAGTAGCCCAGGACGTGCAGGTCCTCGTCGGGGATGGAGGCCGTGCGCTCCTCCACGAGTTCGCGGACCCTCGCCCGCGCCTCGTCGTCGTTCAGCCGAAGGCCCGCGTACAGGCACTGCTGGACGGCGGCCTCGCAGGCCGCGCGGCTGAAGATGAACGTGATGGCGGGCAGCAGCCCTTCGGAGTCGAGCCGCTCGATGACCTCGGGGCGGCCCGGCGTCCACATGCGCGAGCGCTGTCTGCGCTCCCGCTCGCGGTCGGCCTCGCGCATGGCGCGGCCCCGTCTGCGGTCCTGGTACGACGGGCGGCTGGCCTCCATGCGCGCCATGCGCGTGAGGTCGGGGTTGACGGCCTTCTTGCTGCCCTCGCCCTCCTCGAAGAGGTCGTACATCCGGCGTCCGGCCAGCACGTGCTGGAACAGCGGCACGGGCCGGTGCTCGGAGACGATCACCTGGGTGTCACCACGGACGGTGTCCAGCCAGTCACCGAACTCCTCCGCGTTCGACACGGTCGCCGAGAGCGACACCAGGGTCACCGACTCCTGGAGGTGGATGATCACTTCCTCCCAGACGGCGCCACGGAAGCGGTCGGAGAGGTAGTGCACCTCGTCCATGACCACATAGCCGAGGCCGAGGAGGGTCTGCGAGCCCGCGTAGAGCATGTTGCGGAGCACCTCGGTGGTCATCACGACCACCGGGGCCTCGGAGTTGACGCTGTTGTCGCCGGTGAGCAGGCCGACCTTGTCCGCGCCGTAACGGCGGCACAGATCGGCGTACTTCTGGTTCGAGAGCGCCTTGATCGGCGTGGTGTAGAAGCACTTCTTGCCCTGCTGGAGGGCGAGGTGGACGGCGAACTCGCCGACGATCGTCTTGCCCGAGCCGGTGGGCGCGGCCACCAGCACACCCTTGCCCGCCTCGAGAGCCTGGCAGGCCTCGATCTGGAAGGGGTCGAGGCCGAAGTCGTACATCTCGCGGAAGGAGGCGAGCGCGGTGGCCTGCTCGACAGCGCGCTGCCGTGCTGCCGCATACCGCTCGGCCGGTGAGAGGTCCTCTGTCATCGTGCTTTCGAGACTACCGGGAGGCACTGACAACAGGACGATCAATATCCGGATCCATACCTGTGAACCCCGGGATCACCGCAGCTCAGGGAAGCGCCACCCGCACCGCTGCCGGTATACAGTCCGCGGTCAGCGGCAGCGGCCCCAGCGGCTCCCCGTCCGCGTACCCCGTGCTGTGTTTTCCCGGGGGATACCCCCGGACCCCCGCCTCCGCGACGAGTTCGACCCTCGCGGCCCGGTGCACGGTGACCTTGGGATGGTCGAGGTGGGTGCCCTTGTAGACCTTCGGGAACACCTTGAGCAGCGTCGTACGGCTGCAGTCCCCCACGACCGTGATGTCGAACAGTCCGTCGGTGAGGTCGGCGCCCGCGCAGATCTTCATGCCGCCGCCGTACGACGATCCGTTGCCGACGGCCACGAGCGTCGCCTCGATCTCCTGGACCTCGCCGTCGTCCAGCGTGATGCGGTACGGGAAGGGCTTGAAGGCGGCCAGTTCGGCGAGCATGGCGAGGTCGTACTTGAAGCGGCCGGTGGGCCACCGCATGCGGTTGCCGCGGTCGTTGACCCGGGAGTCGAAGCCGGAGGCGAGGACGGTGCCGAACCAGGTGTCGCCCACGCGCCCCAGGTCGATGTCGCGCAGCCGCGCCCCTTTCAGAGCCTCGGCGATCAGGCGTCCCGCGGCCGCCGGGTCGCGTACGGGGAGGCCCAGGGCCCGCGCGAAGTCGTTCCCGGTGCCGACGGCGACCAGGCCGAGCGGGGTGCGGGTCCCGGCGACGGCCTGGAGGGCCAGGTTCGCCATGCCGTCGCCGCCGACGGCGATGAGGGCGCCGGTGCCGCCCTCGACTGCGGCACGCGCGCGCGTGAGGGCGTCTTGCGCGTTCTCCCCGAGGATCGCATGGACGGAGAATCCCGCCGCCCGCAAAGCCGAAGCGGCCGGCTGCGCCGCGTGGGCGCCCCGGCCGCGTCCCGCGGTGGGATTGACGAAGAGGGTGATCTCGCTGGTCACGGCCCTGACCCTACGAGATCTACGTGCTTCGTCAGGTCACGTCGTCATAACCGTTGACCCGGTCCGAGCCCGCCTGCTCCGGCAGTGCCCGGCTGGCCGACACGGTCTCGACCTCGCCGATGTCCTCGGGCGTGAGGTCCAGGTCGGAGGCCTCGTCGTCGTCGGGGCCCTCGGCGTCACGCCGGCGCTTGCGCCGGTCGTTGACGAGCGAGAAGGCGACCGCGGCGAAGTACAGGACCCAGATCGGTCCGGCGAGCGCCAGCATCGTCAGCGGGTCGGTGCTGGGCGTGGCGATGGCCGCGAAGACCGTGATGCCCATGATCATGCCGCGCCACCAGCCGAGCATCCGCTTGCCGGTCAGCGCGCCCGTGAGGTTGAGCATGATCAGCAGCAGCGGCAGCTCGAAGGAGAGGCCGAAGACGAGCACCATGCGCAGGACCAGGTCGAGCAGGTCGTCCAGCGGAAGCAGGTTGTTGACGCCGTTCGGCGTGAACCCGATCAGCACCTTCGCCGTGGTGGGCAGCACCTTGTAGGCGAAGTAGGCGCCGCCCAGGAAGAGCGGGACACCCGTGCCCACGAAGGCGAGCGCGTACTTCTTCTCGCCCCGGTGCAGGCCGGGGGCGATGAACGCCCACAGCTGGTAGAGCCAGACAGGAGAGGCCAGCACCACACCGGCCATCAGGGACACCTTCAACGCCAACGTGAACGGCGTGAGCAGACCGTTGATCGTGATCTGCGCACACTGCTGGCTCTTCTGGTGGGCCTGCGACAGTTCCGCGAAGGTCTTGCTGCAGCCCACCGAGTCCAACACCGGCTTGGTGACGATGTTGATGATGTCGTTGTAGAAGAAGGCGGCCACTATCGTGATGGCGACGATGGCCAGCATCGCCTTCGCGAGCCGGTTGCGGAGCTCGCGAAGGTGGTCCGCGAGGGGCATCCGCCCCTCGGGGTCTCTCTCCTGCTTGCGGGCAGACTTAAGCAACCCACGTCCTCATCTCGTGCGGCGGGCCGGAGTCGTCCGGCCCACTCCCTGGATCAGCGCTTGGTCGTGTCCGTCGGCTCGCTGACCGGGCGCGAACTGGTCACGTCGCCGGGGGCGGCCTGGATCGTGCGCTGAGCCGGGGGCTGCTCGTCGGTGCTGGGCGGGCCTGCCGGGGCGGGCGTGCTGCCCTCGTCCTTCATCGCCTTGGCCTCGCTCTTGAGGATGCGAGCGGACTTGCCGAGCGAGCGCGCCATGTCCGGAAGCTTCTTCGCGCCGAACAGCAGGATGATGACGACGAGGATGAGAATGATCTCGGGAGCTCCGAGCCTTCCGAACATAAGTCTTTACCTTCTCACCGAGGCTGCATGGTCGGGGTGCCGTCCGATCGGTCGGACATCTGTCCGATCGTCGTGTTGACAGCGATCGTAACGCTCAGGGGTAAACGCGGGGCAATCCCTGTGCGTACTCCCAGTTCGCGACCCGCGCCTCGTTATCCGGGCCGCGATCAGCAGCGTACCTGCCGTTGCCGGAAAGTTGACAGGGCGAAAGCCACTCAAAACGCAGGGCGCCCGCTACTCACAGTGCATCCACAGAGCGGGCGGTGGTCACAGCCGCGCGTTCCAGGTCTTCGGCGGCTCGATTGATGCGCTGCGCGGAGTCGGAAACCTGTCGCCCCAGACGCTCCGCTTCCACAAAGACACGGACAGCGAGCACTCCGAGAACGGCGATTCCCAGGAAACCCACAGCGATCGCAAACATCGGCCAGAACATGACGTCGACCCTAGAGGGTGGAGTGCAGGCGCAGGGTCCGCACCCCGCCTCCGGTGAGCAGCTCGACGATGCGCTCGCCCGCGGGCTTGCGCACGGCGATGCCGCACTCGGGGCAGGTGAAGGAGTAGAAGGTGGTGCGGCTGCTGGCGCCGATGGCCAGCCGCAGGGCGCTCGCCCTGAGCTCGAAGCCGGCCCGGCAGTCGGGGCAGGCGGCCTTGAACATCACGTCGACCACCCTTCTCATCCCGGCGAACGCGGCCACCACCGACATCTCCGGCGCACCGGAAGGCGCCCCCGCTCTCCCCGGCCCGCCGGTCTTCTCCGAAACAGCGGCCTTCTCCGGGGTTCCGGCCTTCTCCGGCGCACCAGACATCGACGACGTGCTCAAAGCCCCTGCTCCTGCCTGTCGTACGGCCCGTCCTGATCCCCTTGAAGCCCGTCGAGCCCGTCGAGCCCGTCGTAGGCCGCGAGCGCCTCCCGGGCGGCCTGCCGGGCGCTGTCCGCGAGGTCCTGCGGCGACACGATCCGGCCGTCGCCGCCGAGGCGCAGCGCCAGTCGGCGCAGTGACGTGGGATCGGGGGTCCGCAGGGTGATACGCAGCCCGCCGTCCGGCAGCTCATCCGCGCTGTCGTGCGGGTAGTACTCGGCGACCCAGCGCCCGCCGGGCCCCACCTCGACGACCACCTCGGGATCCTCGGCCGCGGGCTGCACAAGCCCCTCGGAGAGGTCCCGCAGCTCCACCTCGGGCGGCGCGGACGGCTCGTCCAGGATGCGGATCTCGGCGACCCGGTCGAGCCGGAAGGTGCGGCGTGCCTCGGAACGGCGGCACCAGGCCTCCACATAGGTGTGGCCGACGCTGACCAGCCGGATCGGGTCGATCTCGCGCTCGGTGAGCTCGTCCCGCGAGGGCGAGTAGTAGCGGATCCACAGCCGGCGCCGCTCGGAGATCGCCCGGTCGACGTCCGCGAAAACGCCGCCCTCCGACTCGAAGGTCACGGACAGCCGGGAGCTGGCGCCCGCCGCCTCGCCGGAGGCGGCCTCCACCTTGGCGGTGGCGCGCAGCAGCGCCTGCCGGTCGCCCTCGCGCAGGCCCGGCAGCGTGGACACCGCGCGGGCGGCCACCAGCAGCGCGGTCGCCTCGTCGGCGGCGATACGCAGAGGCTCCGCGACGTCGTCCGGGTTGTGCCACCAGATCCGGTCGCCGTCGGTGTCGATGTCGAGCAGATCACCGCCGCGGAAGCTGGTCCCGCACAGCGGCAGCACGTCGAGATCGGAGATCAGCTCGTCCTCGGTGATCCCGAAGGCCCGGGCCACGTCACCGACGCGGGCGCCGGGGCGCTCGCGCAGATATGTCACCAGGGAGAGCATCCGCCGGGTCTGGTCGATCGCGTTCGTGGGCCTGGCCGGTTTTCCTGCCACTTTCTTACGTTCCCCCTCAGCCCTTGGCCACAGCGCGCAGCCGGTCCACCACATCGGCCCGCAGTTCGGCGGGCTCCAGGACCACCACGTCGGGCCCGAACTCGACGAGCCAGGCGTCCAGGCCGTGCCCGTACGGAATCTCCAACTCGTCCCAGCCGTCGCCCAGTTCCCGCACCGAGACGGCCTTGGCCCGCAGCGGGTAGCCCGAGCCGCTGCGCAGCCGGATCAGCGCGGAGCGGTCGGCGATCTCCCCCGCCCAGCTCGCGACGGTCTCGCGCACGGTGACGACGTCGGGTACCTCGGCCGTGTACCGCCCCGCGCGGGCGCGGACCTTGCCGGTGATCCGGGAGAGCCGGAAGACACGCTCGGCGGCGCGGTCGCGGTCCCAGCCCGCGACGTACCAGTGACCGCGCCAGCACTCCAGGGCCCACAGCTCGACGTGCCGGGTCTCGGGGTGCGCGGCGGTGGCCTTGCGGTAGTCGAAGACGACCGGACGGCGGTCACGGAGGGCGAGCATCAGCGGTTCGAAGGCCGCCTCGTGGACGGGGATGTGCGGTTCCAGGGCGCCATGGGCCTCGTAGGGGTCCACGTCCTCGGGCAGACCCGCGGCACGCAGCTTCTGCAGGGCGCCGCTCGCGGCACCGGCCAGCCGGGCCTGCTGCCAGACCTTCGCGGCGAGGCCGAGGGCGGCTGCCTCCTCGGCGTCGAGGGTGATGGGCGGGAGGCGGTTGCTGTCGCGGCGGGCGAGGTAGCCGACCTCGCCGTCGAGGTTCTCGACCGTCTCGATGACCAGGCCGAGCTCGCGGAGATCGTCCTTGTCGCGCTCGAACATCCGGTTGAAGGAGTCGTCGGAGCCGGCTTCCAGATAGGCCTCGATGGACTCACGGAGTTCGCGCTTGCTGAGCGGCCGCCGAGTCCCGAGCAGACACAGCGCCAGGTTCATCAGCCGCTCGGCCTTGGCAATGGCCATCGATGCCCTTCCCTATGGTGCTTCCGACCGATGACCGTACCGCTCCGGAGTGTCGCGGCAAAAGCCGAGGGCCCATGCCCGGACAGGCATGGGCCCCAGGTGATCGGGTCCGGTCAGACCCTGATCACACGGCGTACGAAGATCGGACCGAAGTCGGGCCTTCATGATGATCGGACCGGAGCCGGAACTCCATGACCATCAACCCCGACGCCGATCCCCGTGCTGGTGTCAGACCGCGACCAGGTCGCAGACGAAGATCAGCGTCTCGCCGGGGGCGATGACGCCACCGCCGGCGCCGCGGTCGCCGTACGCGAGGTGCGCCGGGATGACCAGCTCGCGGCGACCGCCGACCTTCATGCCCTGCACGCCCTGGTCCCAGCCGCTGATGACCTGGCCGGCACCGAGCTTGAACTCCAGCGGGTTGCCGCGGTTCCAGGAGGCGTCGAACTCCTCACCGGTGGAGAAGGCCACGCCCACGTAGTGGACCTTGACGAAGTCGCCGGCCTTGGCGACCGGGCCGTCGCCCTCCCAGATGTCCTTGATCTGGAGGTCCGCCGGGGGCTCACCCTCCGGGAAGTCGATCTCGGGCTTCTCGATGCTCACGTCTCTAGCTCCTGCTTGTTTACGTAAAGGCAACTCGGACAGTCTTACATCCCCGGAGGGGTTACATCTTCGCCAGGATGTCGACCGAGAAGACGAGCGTGGAGTCCTTCTTGATACCGCTGCCACTCGGCGGGCTGTCGCCGTAGCCCAGGCTCGGCGGGACGACGATGAGGACGCGGCTGCCGACCTTCTTGCCGGTCAGGCCCTGGGACCAGCCCTTGACGACCTGCTGGAGCGAGAACGAGGTCAGCTGGCCCCGGCCGTACGTCGAGTCGAACTCCTTGCCGCCGTCCCAGAGCACACCCTCGTACTGCACGAGGACGCTGCTGTCGGCCTTGACCTCGTCGCCGTCGCCCTCGATCACGTAGTTCGCCACGAGCTTGGTCGGGGCGGTCGCCTTCGGCACGGTGATGGAGGGGGCCTTGCCGTCGGTGTTGGTGCCGACCTTCGGGAGGGCCGCGTCGCTCTGCGCGACATCCTTGCCCTTGGCGGAGCTCTTGGCGTTGAAGGTGTTCTGGATGTCGACGACGAACACCAGCGTGTCGGTGCCCTTGATGCCCGCCTGGGTGTTGCCCGACGTGCCGTAACCCCAGGTCGGCGGCACCGCCATCTCGACGCGGCTGCCCACCTTCTTGCCCACCAGGCCGTAACGCCAGCCGTCGATGATGCCGCCCTGCGCGAGCTGGATGACCAGGGGCGTCTTGCGGTCGTAGGAGTTGTCGAAGACCTTCGCCGTGTCCCAGATCTGGCCCAGGTAGTTGGCCTGGATGTAGTCGTTCTCCGCGACCGTCCGGCCGCCTCCCGCGATGGCCGTCCTGACCGCCAGGTTCTTCGACGGATCCCCGGTGCCCTTGGCGACGGTCGGCTTCTCGTCGAACTTCGTACCGGCGGTGATGGCCGGCAGCGGACCGTCGACGATCTTCGGCGGCGGGGCCGACGAGGCGGAGGCCGAAGCCGACGGGCTGCTGCTGGACTTGGCCGTGTCTGACTTGCCGTCGTCACCGCATCCGGCGAGTGTGACCAATCCAGCGGGTACGGCGATGAGGAGTGAGCGTCGGCGCACGGTGAGGGCCTCGTATCGATCGATCTTGGTTGATGGCGTGCGCGCAACTCTACGACGTGAGAAGGGCGCCGTACGGAAAACGTACGGCGCCCCGCGTTGCGTTCCGGATTCACTCCCGGAACGTACGCATCACATTCCCGCGATGAGCTTCTCCACCCTGTCGTCGACCGAACGGAACGGGTCCTTGCACAACACGGTGCGCTGTGCCTGGTCGTTCAGCTTCAGATGGACCCAGTCGACGGTGAAATCGCGGCGCTGTTCCTGAGCGCGCCGGATGAAGTCGCCCCGCAGCCGCGCCCGAGTGGTCTGGGGCGGCACGGACTTGCCCTCGAAGATCTTCAAGTCGTTGCAGATCCGGGCGGCTTGTCCCTTCCTCTCCAACAGGTAGTACAGCCCTCGGCGACGGTGGATGTCGTGGTAGGCGAGGTCTATCTGCGCGACCCTCGGGTGGGACATCGTCATGTTGTGCTTGGCTCGGTACCGCTCGATGAGCTGGTACTTCATGACCCAGTCGATTTCGGTACCGATCCGGTCGAGGTCCTCGGCCTCGATCGAGTCGAGCACACGGCCCCACAGTTCCAGGACCTGCTCGACGGTGCCGGTGCGGATTCCGCGGCGCTCGCAGAAGTCCACGGCCTTCTCGTAGTACTCGCGCTGCACTTCGAGCGCGGAGGCCTCGCGGCCACTGGCCAGGCGCACCTTGCGGCGGCCCGTGATGTCGTGGCTGACCTCGCGGATCGCCCGAATGGGGTTCTCCAGGGTGAGGTCACGCATCACCGTGCCCGCCTCGATCATGCGCAGGACGAGGTCGGTGGCTCCGACCTTGAGAAGCATGGTCGTCTCGGACATGTTCGAGTCGCCGACGATGACGTGCAGCCTGCGGTAGCGCTCGGCGTCGGCGTGCGGTTCGTCGCGGGTGTTGATGATGGGCCGGGAGCGGGTCGTCGCGGAGCTGACGCCCTCCCAGATGTGCTCGGCGCGCTGGCTGACGCAGTACACGGCGCCGCGCGGGGTCTGCAGCACCTTGCCGGCACCGCACAGAAGCTGCCTCGTGACGAGGAACGGAATGAGGATGTCCGCGAGTCGGGAGAACTCCCCGTGCCGGGCCACCAGATAGTTCTCATGGCACCCGTAGGAGTTACCTGCCGAGTCGGTGTTGTTCTTGAACAGGTAGACGTCGCCCGCGATTCCTTCCTCGTGCAGGCGTCGTTCGGCGTCCACCAGGAGTCCTTCGAGAATGCGCTCGCCGGCCTTGTCGTGGGTGACGAGTTCCGTCACGTTGTCACATTCGGGTGTCGCGTATTCCGGATGTGATCCCACGTCGAGATAGAGGCGGGCACCGTTCCGCAGAAAGACATTACTGCTGCGGCCCCATGACACGACACGGCGGAAGAGGTACCGCGCCACCTCGTCGGGAGACAGGCGACGCTGTCCCCTGAACGTACACGTGACGCCGTACTCGTTCTCCAGCCCGAAAATGCGGCGGTCCATGACTGAACATTACGCCCGATCCCCCGAGCTGAAACGGGGTTCGACAGCACGGTTTGGATCATTTTCCGATGAGACCGCAACGACCGCGCTGTCCCCGGTAGCTGCGAGGACCCGCCCCGTGGCCAGCAGAACCACCAGCGCGGCGGCCCCGGCGGCACCCGGTACGGCGAAGCCCCACACCGCCCCGCCCCACTCGACTACGGGTCCCGCGAGGCCCGTTCCGACCGACGCGCCCACGGTGAACGTCGTCACAAGCCAGGAGAACGCCTCGGTGACCGTGCCGCGCGGCGCGTGCCGGTCGACGAGGACGAACGCACAGGCGATACAGGGCGCCAGGAACACTCCGGCGAGCGCGGTGAGCGCCGTCATGGCGACCGGGCCCGGCACCAGCGTCAGCGGCAGGTAACACACCGCCAGAAGGGCGACGAGCACCCGCAGTCGCCGCTCCGGCGCGCCGCTCCACTGCCGCACGCCGTACACCGCGCCGCCGACGAGAGCGCCGAGACCGATGCCCGCCATCAGCCAGCCGTACACCGCGTCCCCGCCGTGGCCGTCGGCGTACGACACCGCCGCGACCGTGATGGAACCGAGGGCGATCCCGACGAACAGGAAGGCGGCGAGGAGGGCCAGCAGCCCGGACGAGCGCAACGCGCCGAGCCAGTGCGCCTCGCGCGGTGCCGAGCGCCACGCGCGCGAGGGCGGCGACACGACTACGGAGAGGGCGCCCAGCACGCCGATGGCATTCAGCACGAGCAGCGCGGCCTGCGCGGACCAGAGCGACACGCACAGCGTCACCAGCAACGGCCCCACCGTGAACATGACTTCCTGCGCCACGGCGTCCATCGCGTACGCCGTGTGCACCTGGTCCTCCCTGCGCAGGACAGAGGGCCACAGCGCCCGCAGACCGCCCTCCAGGGGCGGCGTGAAGAGCCCGGCAACGGCCATCGAGGCATACGCGAGCGACGGCGTCTGCGTGCCCGCGAACGCGAACACGCTCATCCCGAGAGCCGAGACGAGCGCGGCGGGCAGTTGCACCCGCGGCTGCCCATACACGTCCACAAGGCGCCCCAGCAGCGGCTGCCCCACCGCATTGGCCACGCCGTACACGGCGGCCAGCACGCCCGCCAGGCTGTACGTGCCGCCCTCGGCGCGGATGAAGAGCACGACGGCGATGGCGGCGGTGGCGTTCGGCAGCCGCCCTATGAGGGTGCCGACGAGCAGCCGGGTGGCGTGCCTCGCCCTGAGGATCTCCAGGTACCCCGCAGCCATGTCGAGCCCTTCTCGTAGCGCGCGACGCCGGAAGTTTTACGTATAACGCCGCTCTCCATACGTACCATGTGCGCTGTCCGTGAGTCCATACGAGGGAGCAGGTCGACGGTGGCACGAGGTAGTACGCGCCCCACGAGCCGTGACGTCGCCCAGGCCGCCGGGGTCTCCCAGGCCGCCGTCTCCCTCGTCCTGGGAGACAAGTGGCGCGGCCGGGTCTCCGAGGCCACGGCACAGCGGGTCCGGGAAGCCGCCCAGGAGCTCGGCTACCGCCCGAACCTTGCCGCCCGCAACCTCCGCCTGGGCCGCACCCGCACGGTCCTCCTGGTGGTCCCCGCGCTCACCACCGAATTCTTCGCGGGCGTCTACACCGGCGCGGCCCGCGTCGCGGCCGAACACGGCTTCGGCGTGGTCCTCTACCCCTCCCCCGAGGGCATCGGCCCCGCCCGCAACCCCTTCGGCTCGGCGGCAGCGGCCCTCGACGGCGTGATCGCCTCCTCCATGGCCGCCGACGCCCTCACGGCGATCCGCGGCGACCAGCTCCCCCTGGTCATGCTCGACAGCGACCCCGAGGGCAGCCTGGGCGCGGCCACGGTCAATCTCGACATCAAGGACGGCGTACGCCAGGTCGCCGAACACCTCCTGGCCCTCGGCCACCGCCGCTTCCTGCACCTGGCGGCCGACATCCCCTCCTGGACCTTCGAGGTACGCGCCCGAGAACTGGCCACCCGCCTGTCCGAGGTCCCCGGCACAGACCTCCGCACCACGCGCGCCCCCATCACCATCGAGGACGCCCTCAACGCCGCCGAAACAGCACTCGCCGCCCCCGGCCCCCGCCCCACGGCCCTGGTCTGCGACGACGACAAACTCGCAGCCGGCGCCTACAAAGCGGCCCGCCGCCTCGGCCTCCACATCCCCGACGACCTCTCCATCACCGGCCTGGACGACCTGGCCCTCTCCCGAGCCATCGACCCAGAACTGACCACCGTCCGCCTGGACGCCGAACGCTTCGGCGCACAGGGCATGGAAGCCCTCCTGGCCGTCCTGGACGACCGCACACCCCCACAGGGCGACATCCCGGTAGAACTGGTCGTACGAGGCTCCACAGCCCCACCCCGCCAGCCCGCCACCTGATCCCCCACCCATCCCCAACCGACACGCACCCGCAGCCGACGACACACGGGGCCCCACACACCCCAGCCGACACGCACCCTCACCCCGTACGACGACGCACCCGCGGTCGGCGACGCACGGAAGGGGCCGTGCCGGTACGTCCAGCCCGTCGCATACGTGGTTATGGCCAAGTTCATGCTGTGGCAGCAAACAGCAATGCCCACCGGCGACGGGCTGGACGTACCGGCGCGGCCCCGACCCCCCAAACGACAACCCCCATCGGAAACGCCGAGCGCCCCGACCAATTCGGCCGGGGCGCGCGATGGACAAGGCAAAGCAGAGGCGGTCACTCCTCGTCGTCGCCGTCCTCGGCCTCCGTGGCGGTCTCCGCACCCCCGGCCTCCAGCAACCGGGAAAGCTGACGCCCCACGATCCGCTTGAACTTCCGCTTCTGCGGCCGCGTACGGTCCAGCACCGCGACCTCCAGCCGCTCCGCGGGAATCTCCCGCTCACCACCGTTCGGCTCCCGCGACAGCGACTGCACCGCCAGCTTCAGCGCCCCCGCCAGCGACATCCCGTCCTCATGACGCTGATCGAGATAGGTACTGATCTGCTCGGCGTTTCCACCGACCGCGACCGACCCGTGCTCATCCACGATCGACCCGTCGTGCGGCAGCCGATAGATCTGGTCACCCTCAGGGGTCTCCCCCACCTCGGCAACCACCAACTCCACCTCGTACGGCTTCTCAGCAGCCGACGAGAAAATCGTGCCCAGAGTCTGGGCATAGACGTTGGCGAGACCACGAGCGGTCACGTCGTCACGGTCGTAGGTGTAACCCCGAAGATCGGCGTAGCGCACGCCACCGATCCGAAGGTTCTCGTACTCGTTGTACTTGCCGGCGGCCGCGAAGCCGATCCGGTCATAGATCTCGCTGAACTTGTGCAGCGCCCGGGACGGGTTCTCGCCGACGAACACGATGCCGTCGGCGTACTGCAGCACGACCAGGCTGCGGCCGCGGGCGATGCCCTTGCGGGCGTACTCGGCCCGATCGGCCATGGCCTGCTGGGGTGAGACATAGAACGGCGTCGACACCGGTTATCCGTCCCTTTCAGTCGAAGTCACTGGGTCACCTGGGCAAGAAGGGCCGGGTCAGAGCAGCGCGGCCCGCGGGCCGTCGGGCTGCTCCAGGCGCCGCTCCAGGATCGCGCGGGCGATCTCGGAGGACTCCTCGTCGGTAAGCCGGCGGAAGCCGTCCTCGGTGATCACGGTGACGATCGGATAGATCCGGCGGGCGACATCGGGGCCACCCGTCGCCGAGTCGTCGTCGGCCGCGTCGTACAGGGCCTGGATGACGAGGGTCGTGGCCTGCTGTTCGTTCAGATCGTTGCCGTACAGCTTCTTCATGGCGCCGCGCGCGAAGATCGAGCCGGATCCCGTGGCCGCGTAGCCGTGCTCCTCGGAGCGGCCGCCCGTGACGTCGTAGGAGAAGATGCGGCCCTTGCCACGGTCCACGTCGAACCCGGCGAAGAGCGGGACCACGGCCAGACCCTGCAGGGCCATGCCGAGGTTGGAACGGATCATCGTGGACAGGCGGTTCGCCTTGCCCTCCAGGGAGAGTTGGGCACCCTCCACCTTCTCGAAGTGCTCCAGCTCCAACTGGAACAGCTTCACCATCTCGACGGCCAGACCCGCCGTACCGGCAATGCCCACCGCCGAGTACTCGTCAGCCGGGAAGACCTTCTCGATGTCGCGCTGCGCGATCATGTTGCCCATGGTGGCCCGCCGGTCACCGGCGAGGACCACACCTCCGGGGAACGTGACGGCGACGATGGTCGTGCCGTGCGGGGCCTCGATGACGCCCTGGACGGGCGGCAGCTGCCGCTTGCCCGGGAGCATCTCCGGCTGGTGCTCGGACAGGAAGTCCATGAAGGACGACGACCCAGGCGTCAGGAAGGCAGCTGGTAGACGCCCGGTGCTACGAGTGTTGGCTTCCACGAGGATCCTTCCAAGTAGGCGGCAGCCCGACGAACAGCGTCGGGATCATCTCCCAACTTGCCGATGGCCGAATTGCAGTTGAAGCACAGTACGCCACGGACCCTACCCGTCTCGTGGCAGTGATCCACATGAATGGCAGGAGCTTTCAAACAGATCACGCAGAGCCCCATTTGAGAGGCCACCATCTCGTCACGGTCAGCTTCGGTGAGGCCGTATTGGCGCTTCAAGTGCCCCGCACGTCCCCTGGCTGCCCTACAGGCCTTGCAACTCGTCGAGAGACCGTCGGAGGCGGTCGCATTGCGATGCCAGTCGCTATGGGGCTTGATCTCCCCGCAGCCTGGGCAGAACTTGTGACCTTCGGGCACTCTCACCCTCGGCCTGACATTCTTGCCCTTGGCCAGCTGTCGAGTTTGGTGGTACTCCGCCCAGCACTCTCGACAGTAGGCCTGCAGCCCATCATGGGCCGATCTGTTGCTGGCGAAGGCCGCTCGCGGCTTGGACTCCTTGCACCGCGAGCAGCGCTTCACGCCTTCTTCGTTTACCAACCCGGAAGCCCCCGCTACCTCCGATTCGAAGGCTACTCGCCACCTTTCTGAACGAAACTTCGAACGAAGTCCTCGGCATTCTCCTCGAGGACATCGTCAATCTCGTCCAGGACGGAGTCGACATCGTCGCTCAGCTTCTCCTGGCGCTCCTTGAGGTCCTCGGAGGCCTGCGCGTCTTGCGCTGTCTCCTCGACCTCCTCGGTGTTGCGCGTCGCCTTCTGCTGTCCGCCGCCGGTGTCCTTGGTCGCCATAACCCTCACCCCGCTCGGTTCGACGTTCTTGATCAGACCCTACAAGCAGGGTCCGACATCGGCCCCGCAGTTGCTACAACGTACGGGGGCCACCTCGATGATTCCCGTACGCCGGACTTTCCACCCTGTCCGGCGGGTGCCGGACAGGTGCCCGCTCAGCCGCCCGAAAGGACCCTGACCAGGTCCTCAGCCGTACGGCAGCGGTCGAGGAGCTCCTTGACGTGATTACGCGTTCCGCGAAGCGGCTCCAGGGTTGGGACGCGCTGGAGCGAGTCCCGGCCGGGCAGATCGAAGATCACCGAGTCCCAGGAGGCGGCCGCGACGTCGTCCGCGTACTGCTCCAGGCAGCGTCCGCGGAAGTACGCGCGCGTGTCCTCCGGCGGCTTGGTGCGGGCCCGCTCGACGTCCGACTCGTCGAGCAGGCGCTTCATCTTGCCGCGTGCCGCGAGGCGGTTGTAGAGGCCCTTCTCGGCGCGTACGTCGGCGTACTGGAGGTCGACCAGGTGCAGCCGGGCGGCGTCCCAGTCGAGGCCGTCACGGCGTCGGTAGCCCTCCATGAGTTCCCGCTTGGCGACCCAGTCGAGCTCTCCGGAGAGGCTCATCGGGTCGTTCTCCAGGCGGTTCAGGGTGTCCTCCCAGCGGAACAGGACGTCCTTGGTCTGCTCGTCCGCGTCGGCCCCGAACCGTTCTTCCACGTACTTGCGCGACAGCTCGAAGTACTCCATCTGCAATTGCACAGCGGTGAGTGTGCGTCCGCTACGGAGCGTGACCAGGCGCTTGAGGGTCGGATCGTGCGAGACCTGGTGGAGGGTGCGTACGGGCTGGTCGACGGCGAGGTCCACGGCGATGAAGCCGTCCTCGATCATGGACAGGACCAGGGCCGTCGTGCCCAGCTTGAGATAGGTCGAGATCTCGGAGAGGTTCGCGTCGCCGATGATCACGTGCAGCCTGCGGTACTTCTCGGCGTCCGCGTGCGGCTCGTCGCGGGTGTTGATGATGGGGCGCTTCAGGGTGGTCTCCAGGCCCACCTCGACCTCGAAGTAGTCGGCGCGCTGGCTGAGCTGGAAGCCGTGTTCGTGTCCGTCCTGGCCGATTCCGACGCGGCCCGCTCCGGTGACGACCTGGCGTGAGACGAAGAACGGCGTGAGGTGGCGCACGATGTCCGAGAAGGGGGTCTCCCGCTTCATCAGGTAGTTCTCGTGCGTGCCGTACGAGGCGCCCTTGTTGTCGGTGTTGTTCTTGTAGAGGTGGATCGGCTGGGCGCCGGGGAGCTGGGCCGCGCGCTCCGCGGCCTCCGCCATGATGCGTTCGCCGGCCTTGTCCCACAGGACGGCGTCCAGCGGGTTGGTGACCTCGGGAGCGCTGTACTCCGGGTGTGCGTGGTCCACGTACAGCCGTGCGCCGTTGGTGAGGATGACATTGGCCAGGCCGATGTCCTCGTCGGTGAGCTGGCTGGAGTCGGCGGCCTCGCGGGCGAGGTCGAAGCCTCGCGCGTCCCGCAGCGGGTTCTCCTCCTCGAAGTCCCAGCGGGCGCGGCGCGCCCGGTGCATCGCCGCCGCGTAGGCGTTGACGATCTGGGATGAGGTGAGCATGGCATTGGCGTTGGGGTGGCCGGGGACGGAAATCCCGTACTCCGTCTCGATGCCCATTACTCGCCGTACGGTCATGCGGCCCTCCTTGCCCGGCAGCGCCCTCGGTCGGGGGCGCTGCTCAAGTACCGCTGGTGCTCCGGTGCGTGTGCGGTGCCCGTCCCCGCAACGCGCGACTCGGCGGTACGAAAGAGCCTAGAGCGCCTTTGCGCTGGTGGGGAGATCATTTGCGTCATTGCTCTGCTCCAGCCGTGCCCCGGAAAACAGTCGGCTGCGGGTACCCGCTGAGGGCACCCGCAGCCGCCCTGTCTTTTACAGGTACTGACCGGTGTTCGCCACCGTGTCGATGGAGCGTCCGGTGTCCGCGCCCTGCTTTCCGGTGACGAGGGTACGGATGTAGACGATCCGTTCGCCCTTCTTGCCGGAGATTCGGGCCCAGTCGTCCGGGTTGGTGGTGTTCGGCAGGTCCTCGTTCTCCTTGAACTCGTCCACGCAGGCCTGGAGGAGGTGGGAGACCCGAAGGCCCTTCTGGTTCGCCTCGAGGAAGGCCTTGATGGCCGCCTTCTTGGCGCGGCCGACGATGTTCTCGATCATGGCGCCGGAGTTGAAGTCCTTGAAGTAGAGGACTTCCTTGTCGCCGTTGGCGTAGGTGACCTCGAGGAAGCGGTTCTCCTCGGACTCGGCGTACATCTGTTCCACGGCGGTCTGGATCATGCCGTGGACGGTGGCCGCCCGGTCCCCGCCGTGCTCACCGAGGTCGTCGGAGTGCAGCGGGAGGCGCGCGGTGAGGTACTTCGCGAAGATGTCCTTCGCGGCCTCGGCGTCCGGGCGCTCGATCTTGATCTTCACATCGAGTCGTCCGGGGCGCAGGATCGCGGGGTCGATCATGTCCTCACGGTTCGAGGCGCCGATCACGACCACGTTCTCCAGGCCCTCCACGCCGTCGATCTCGGCGAGCAGCTGGGGGACGATGGTGTTCTCCACGTCCGAGCTGACGCCCGATCCACGGGTGCGGAACAGGGATTCCATCTCGTCGAAGAAGACGATGACGGGGGTGCCCTCGCTGGCCTTCTCACGTGCGCGCTGGAAGACGAGGCGGATCTGCCGCTCGGTCTCGCCGACGTACTTGTTCAGGAGCTCGGGGCCCTTGATGTTGAGGAAGAAGCTCTTGCCGGTGGCCTGTCCGGTCACTTCGGCGACCTTCTTGGCCAGCGAGTTGGCCACGGCCTTGGCGATGAGCGTCTTGCCGCATCCGGGGGGCCCATACAGCAGGACGCCCTTGGGCGGCCGCAGTTCGTGCTCCTTGAAGAGGTCGGGGTAGAGGTAGGGGAGCTCGACCGCGTCGCGGATCAGTTCGATCTGGTTTCCCAGGCCGCCGATCTGCTCGTAGCCGATGTCCGGGACCTCTTCGAGGACGAGCTCCTCGACCTCGCTCTTCGGGACGACTTCGTAGACATAGCCGGAACGGGGTTCGAGAAGCAGGGCGTCGCCGGGTCGGATGACGACGTCCAGGAGGGGCTCGGCGAGCCGTACCACCCGTTCCTCGTCGGTGTGCCCCTGTACGAGGGCGCGCTCGCCGTCCTCGAGGATCTCCTTGAGGGTGACGATGTCGCCGACGCTCTCGTACTCCATGGCCTCGACCACGTTGAGGGCTTCGTTGAGCATCACTTCCTGGCCGCGCCTGAGCTCTTCGAGCTCCACGCTGGGGCTGACGTTCACCCGGAGCTTGCGGCCCCCGGTGAAGATGTCCGCCGTGCCGTCCTCGTTCGCCACGAGGAAGACACCGAAGCCTGCCGGCGGCTGTGCGAGCCGGTCGACTTCTTCCTTGAGGGCCACGATCTGGTCGCGGGCCTCACGGAGCGTGTTGGCGAGCCGCTCGTTCTGTGCGGACACGCCGGCCAGGTTGGTCTGCAGCTCGACGATCCGCTCTTCGAGAATCCTCGTGTGCCGCGGAGAGTCGGCGAGCTTGCGTCGCAGGACGGCGATCTCCTGCTCAAGGTAGGCAATCTGCCCGGCGGGGTCATCGGACCCTCGTCCCGGGCGGATGCCGCGGTTCATGTCGTCGTCGTGGGCTGCCACGGTCCTCACCTCCTCCAAGGGGAGCTGGACGCTTCCAGACCCTACCTGGGTGGGTGTCGATTGAAACCCCTAGATCACAAAGACTGTCGGGGTGTGTCCGATCTTCACCCTTGCGCTCTCCCTCACGCCAGGGGAATACCCACCCAACATGATTGGGAAGCGGACGGAGGTAGGGTCGAAGTGTTCAACACCCGTCAGAGCTGGCCCGACTTGCTGGCCTGGCGGATCGCTCGGCGCAGGAAACGGCAGGAGAAATGACCGTGCAGCAGGAGGCCGGAGTCGACGGCGAGGCACTTGAGGTCTGGATCGATCAGGATCTCTGTACCGGCGACGGAATCTGCGCCCAGTACGCGCCCGAGGTCTTTGAGCTGGACATCGACGGTCTGGCCTATGTGAAGAGCCCCGACGACGAGCTGTTGCAGGTCCCGGGTGCCACAACGCCCGTACCGCTTCCGCTTCTGCGCGATGTGACCGACTCCGCGAAGGAGTGCCCGGGCGACTGTATCCATGTACGTCGGATTTCGGACAAGGTCGAGGTCTTCGGCCCTGACGCGGAGTGACTCCAGGGGTACCCCACGTCACCGACTGTCTGCTTTCTCACACCCTCCGCGGCGCGGAGGGTGTTTTCGTGTGCCGCGGACTTCGTCAGGTGCTCAGACGCTCTGGGCCTCGGACGGGGTCGAGCGGAGGAACGCGCCGTTCTTCCACTGCCACTTGGCGCGGTCTTTCACGTCCGGGCAGCAACTCGGTACGTCGGTCGAGGAGTAGCCGAGCAGGGTGGCGGTGACGGTTTCGTCGCGCAGCGCGAAGTCCGTGACGCTCAGGCGGTCCTTGGGGTCGACCAGGGTGGCCACGACGCGGGGCTTCTTCGCGCCCGCGGCCTGGGTGAGGACGTAGACGCCGTTGGGCGGGGTGCCCGAGCCCGCGTCGCAGCGGACGACGGCCACGGTCTCCGGGCGGCCGTCACCGTCGAGGTCTCCGGAGGCCTTCTTCTGGACGAGGACCTTGGTGGGCCCGCACTCGATCGGGAAGTCGACGCCGGCGGGGTCGGGAGCGATCGCGGCCGCCGCGGACTTCGTCTCGGGGCCCGGCGATGCCGCCGTCGCCGAGTCGGGCTGCAGGACGGAGGACAGCGCGACGACTCCGGCGATGGCGGTGGCCGTGGCGACCCACTGGATGGGGCTGGTGTGCGTGTGTGCCAGTTCCGGGACAACGGATTGCTGCACTAGGAGCGTCTCCTGTGAGGGCTGTGCCGGTGGGGGTGTCCCGCATGGTGCCACACGTCACAGTGTGGTGGAACGGCGGGGTCCGGACTTCTGGCGGCGCGTCAACGGAAAAGCGCTATGGCCGAGTTCCCGGGCGTTTCCGGGAACTCGGCCACAGTCGTGGTGCGTTGGGTACGTCAGCGGCCGGAGCCGCCGTCGGCGTTCGGACCGGTGTAGTCCTCGCCGTATGCGCCCTTGGCGGGGCGGCGGCGGCGCATGGGCGGCTCGACGCCGTCCGCGAGGCGGCGGGCGGTGAGCAGGAAGCCGGTGTGGCCGATCATCCGGTGATCGGGGCGGACGGCCAGGCCCTCGACGTGCCAGTTGCGGATCATCGACTCCCAGGAGGTCGGCTCGTTGAAGCAGCCGATCTCGCGGATGGACTCCACGGTCCGCGCGAGCTGGGTGGTGGTCGCCACGTAGCAGCAGAGGATGCCGCCGGGGACGAGGGCCTTGGAGACGGCCTCCAGGCACTCCCAGGGGGCGAGCATGTCGAGGATGACGCGGTCGACGTCGGTGTCGCTCAGGTTGTCCTGGAGGTCGCCGACGGTGAGCTGCCAGGCGGGGTGCGGGCCGCCGAAGTAGCGCTCCACGTTCTGCTGGGCGATTTCGGCGAAGTCCTCGCGGCGCTCGTAGGAGTGCAGCATGCCCTGGTCGCCGATGGCGCGCAGCAGGAAGCTGCTGAGCGAGCCGGAGCCCACGCCTGCTTCCACGACGCGTGCGCCGGGGAAGATGTCGGCGAAGGCCAGGATCTGCCCCGCGTCCTTGGGGTAGACCACGGCGGCGCCGCGGGGCATGGACAGGACGTAGTCGGGGAGCAGGGGGCGCAGCGCGAGATAGGCGACGTTGCCCGTGGTGCGGACAACGCTGCCCTCGGGAGCACCGATCAGCTCGTCGTGGGGGAAGGAACCCTTGTGGGTGTGGAAGTTCTTCCCGGCCTCGAGCGTGAACGTGTAGTGGCGGCCCTTGGGGTCGGTCAGCTGAACCTGGTCCCCGACCTTGAAGGGCCCGCGCCTGCGGGCGGCACCGGTCGGTTCGGACATGTGACCAGCCTACCGGTCCCTGCGCGGGGCGCTGACCATGGGAGGTACGTGCGGACACTGCGGGTGATGCGTCTTCGAGGGATCCCTTCAGGAGGGGCGGGCCATCGCCTTGACGAAGGCTCGCTCGACGTCCGCCGCCGACAGGACTCCGTAGATCTCGCCGGAGTCCTCCACCACCAGGTATTCGGTCGCCGGGGTCGCGCGCAGGGCGTCCAGGAGGTCCTCGCCCGCGAGCTCGGCGGAGACGCGCATGCCGTCGGTGAGGTCCTGGGCGAGGCCGCCGACGGCGACCCAGGGGCGGCGGTGTTCCGGTACGCCGACGATGGCGGCCTCGCGGACCAGGGAGAGCGGTTCGCCGTCGGCGTCGACCACGACCAGGGCGCGGGCGCCGGCGTCGTTGGCGCGGCGCAGGGCTTCCGAGAGGGGGGTGTTGGTCTCGACGGGGACCGCGCGCCGGGTGAGTGAGCGGGCGCGCAGCTCCGGCAGGTGTTCGCGCAGCCGGGCCATCCGCAGGCTGTTGCCGGCGCCGGTCCAGATGATCGCGGCGAGGATGGCGGCGAGCAGGGCGTCCGTGACGGTGTCCATGCCGCCGATGTCGTCCGGGGTGTCGCCGAGCATTCCGGACTGGGTGAGCAGGGGCAGCCCGATCAGTACGGAGACGGCGAGGGCGCGGCCGACCCAGGCGGCGGCGATCGTGCCGCTCATCGGCCTGCCGGTGATCTTCCAGACGACGGCGCGGAGCATGCGGCCGCCGTCCAGGGGCAGTCCGGGCAGCAGGTTGAAGGCGGCGACGATGAGGTTGGAGATCATCAGGCCGGCCAGCAGGACGCCGGGGACGGTGCCCGGTTCGACGGTCTGCATGGCCACGTAGAAGAGGCCGGACAGGATGAGCGAGAGCAGCGGGCCGACGAAGGCCAGTACGAACTCCCGGCCCGGTGTCTCGGCCTCCTTCTCGATCTCCGAGACCCCACCGAAGAACTGCAGCTGGATCCGGCGCACCGGCAGTTTGAAGCGCAGGGCGGCGACGGTGTGGGCGAGCTCGTGGACGAGCACGGAGGCGTAGAAGACGACCGCGAAGAAGAGGGACACCAGGTAGCGCGCGGCGCCGAGGTCCGGCAGCACGCGGTCCAGCTGGCCGCCGAACACCCAGGTGATCAGCGCGGCCACGAGGAACCAGCTCGGCGCGACATACACCGGTACGCCGAAGGGCCGTCCCATGAGTAGCCCGCCACCGGGCTCCTTGCCGCGGCGCGGCGGCCGGCCCTTGCCGGAACCGGACTGGGCCAGGGTCCGGGTGGACGCGGCGGGGTCGGCCGAGTCGGCTTCCGGGGGCTGGGGGCCGTTCTTCACAAAGGTGTGGTCGGCGGCATCGGTGTCGGTGGTTTCGTCGGCACCGTTTTCGGACCGGGGCTCGTCCGGAGGGCCCTGGGGCGTCTCGGGATCGGCAGAGATGTCAGGGGCCGTCTCGCCGCCCGGCCGGGCCTGGGCCGAGGCATCGGCGTCGGGCTGGGGCTCGGGATCACCGGGGGCCGTGGGCGCGGGCCCGGTGGGGCGCTCGTGACGGTCCGGTCCGGGGCGCGTGGCGTCCACGGCCGGGCCGGTGGAGGCCTGCGGCCCCTCGTGGCGCTCGGCCGCTTCATCGGTACCGGACCGCGGCTGCCCGCTCCCGCCGCTCTCGTCCACGATGTCCCCTCGTTCGAAGCGTCTCCCGCCCCGATCATGCGGAGCAGGAGGGTCTGGGTCGATGGTATGCGGCCGTCTCGACGCGTTCCGCCCCGGCACCCCCTCCGTTTTCCGCGCCGTCGCCCGCGACGGCGGGGTACTGCTCGTATCGCTCACGCGGGCCGTCCGGTGTCGTCGCCGGCGGGTGCGGCCGACCTGCTTGTCCGTCTGGGGGTCCGGGGGTTGTCCCCCGTAATGGCGCGGTGCTGTCAGTGGCGGGCCGTAAGGTCTGTCGTCATGGAAACCAGCACCGAGGGCGTCGCGGAGAACGGCGCCGACAGCGCCGGGGCCGCCGTACCGGCCGAGCGGACCGAAGCCGTCGCGGTCGAAGCGACCGGGGTCGTCGCGAGCGAAGCGGCGGAGGGTATCGAAGGTACCGAGGCTGTCGCGGCCGCCGCTGCCATACCGGCCGCCCCCGCCGTGCCGCCCACGTCGCTGTCGCCGTCGCGTGCCAGTGACTTCATGCAGTGCCCGCTGCTGTACCGGTTCCGGGTGATCGACAAGCTTCCCGAGAAGCCGAGCGAGGCGGCGACCAGGGGCACTTTGGTGCACGCGGTCCTTGAGCGGCTCTTCGACGCACCGGCGACGGAGCGGACGGCGCCGCGCGCCAAGTCGTTGATCCCCGGGCAGTGGGACCGCTTGCGGGAGACCCGACCGGAGGTCGTGGAGCTGTTCGCCGACGACCCGGAGGGCGAGCGGCTGGCGCGCTGGCTCACCGAGGCCGAGCAGCTGGTGGAGCGCTGGTTCACGCTGGAGGACCCGACCCGGCTCGAACCCGCCGAGCGGGAGCTGTTCGTCGAGGCGCGGCTCGACTCCGGGCTCAAGCTGCGCGGCATCATCGACCGGGTCGACGTGGCGCCGACGGGCGAGGTCCGGATCGTCGACTACAAGACGGGCAAGGCACCACGGCCCGAGTACGCCGAGGGCGCCCTGTTCCAGATGAAGTTCTACGCCCTCGTGGTGTGGCGGCTGAAGCAGGTGGTCCCGCGCCGGCTCCAGCTCGTCTATCTCGGCAGCGGTGACGTGGTGACGTACGACCCGGTGATCGCGGACCTGGAGCGGGTCGAGCGCAAGCTGCTCGCCCTGTGGGACGCGATCCGGCAGGCCACCGAGAGCGGTGACTGGCGGCCGCGGCCCACCAAGCTGTGCGGCTGGTGCGATCACCAGGCGGTATGCCCGGAATTCGGCGGCACTCCCCCGCCCTATCCGCTGCCTGTCGTGGCGCCCGGGCCGGACGGCGTGTGAGCCGAGGGGGCTGGAGCGCCCCAGAGGCGAGCCGGTGAACGCGCGCAGGGCAGAATGGGGCCGGACTAGCGAAGGAGACTCACGTGGCCATCCGCGTCCTACTGGTCGACGACCAGCCGCTGCTGCGTACCGGCTTCCGGATGATCCTGGAAGCGGAGCAGGACCTTGCGGTCGTCGGCGAGGCCGGTGACGGTCTCCAGGCACTCGACCAAGTACGTGCCTTGCAGCCCGATGTGGTTCTGATGGACATCCGTATGCCGCGGATGGACGGTGTCGAGGCGACCCGGCAGATCTCCGGCCCCGGCCGGGACGGTCCGGCGAAGGTCCTCGTCCTGACGACGTTCGACCTCGACGAGTACGTGGTGGAGGCGCTGCGCGCGGGCGCCAGCGGCTTTCTGCTGAAGGACGCGCCCGCCGATGAGCTGGTGCAGGCGATCAGGGTGGTCGCGGCGGGCGAGGCGATGCTCGCGCCGAGCATCACGCGCCGGCTGCTCGACAAGTACGCGGGCCATCTGCCGTCCGGCGACGAGCCGGTTCCGGACACGCTGCACACGCTGACCGACCGTGAGGTCGAGGTGCTGAAGCTGGTGGCTCGCGGCCTGTCGAACGCGGAGATCGCGGCCGACCTGTTCGTCAGCGAGACCACGGTCAAGACGCATGTGGGCCACGTCCTGACCAAGCTGGGGCTGCGTGACCGGGTGCAGGCCGCGGTGTACGCGTACGAGAGCGGGCTGGTGCGCCCCGGCGCGCAGTAGCCCGTCGCCGCACATACGTTGAGGGCGCCTCCTTCTGGAAGGGGGCGCCCTCAACGTATGTACACGGCTGGTCAGCCCTTGCTGATCTCCCAGAAGCGGAACACGGTCGAGGCGTCGAGGCAGTATTCGAGCCCGTAGACGTTGTCGCGGACGACGGCGTACTGCTTGGCCTGCCAGATCGGGATGATCGGCACTTCGTCGGCCACGAGGTCCTGAAGCCTGCCGTAGTCGGAGTCGGTCGAGGAGCGGTCGCTCGCGGCGGCGGTCTTCGGGATGAGCTGGCCGGTGATCGTGCTGTTGGTGAAGTTGTTGCTCAGCACGTTGCCCTTGCCGAAGAAGGGGGCCGTGAAGTTGTCCGGGTCCGGGTAGTCGGGCACCCAGCCCTTCACGTACACGCCGTACTTGCCCTTGGCGATGTCCTTCTCGTACTGGTCGTAGGCGACGGACTTCACGGTGGCGTCGAACAGCCCGCTGGCGTTGAGCTGCTTGGCGATCGCCTCGAACTCCTGGTCGGTGGACGGGCCGTAGCGCGACGGCGTCGACCAGAGCGTCAGCTTCACCTTGCCGCTGATGCCCTCGGCGCGCAGCGCGGCCTGGGCCTTGGACTTCGAGGGGCGGGCGCCGTAGGTGTCGAAGAACGACGTGCTGTGGCCGGTGATGCCGGCCGGGATGATCGAGTAGAGCGGTGTCGCCGTGTCCTCGTAGACCTCGTTGACCAGGGCGTCGCGGTCGAGGAGATAGGCGATGGCCTTGCGCACGCCGAGCTTGCCGGCGACCGGGTCGTCCATGTTGAAGACAAGGTGCTGGACTTCGGCGCTGGTGCCCTCGACGACGTTGATGCCACTGCCGGTGGCGGTGTCGTCCTCGATGTCCGCGATGTCCTTGGCGGCGAGGCCTCGGTAGGCGATGTCGATCTGGTTGCTGAGCAGCGCGTTCTTCAGGGCGGACTGGTCACCGTGGAAGAACTTCAGCGTCATGCCGGAGTTCTTCACCTTGGCGGTGCCCTTGTAGTTGCCGTTGACGGAGAAGACGGCCTTGTCCTTGCTGAAGGAGTCCAGCGTGTACGGGCCCGAGCCGACCGCCTTGCTGTCCGTGCGCAGTCCGTTGCTGGAGTACTGCTGGTGGTCGACGATCGAGCCCGCGCCGGAGGCGATCTTGCTCGGGAAGGTGGCGTCGGCGTACTTGAGGTGGAAGACGACGGTCTTCCTGTCCGGCGTCTCCACCTTGTCGAGCATGGGGAACATGATCGCGGGACCGGCGTCGTCGTTGATCTCCAGCATGCGGTCGAAGGAGAACTTGACGTCCTTCGAGGTGAGCTCGTCACCGTTGCTGAACTTCAGCCCGTCCTGCAGCGTGCACTTGTACACCTTGGTCGAGGTGTCCGTGAACGTGCACTCCTTGGCGGCCTCCGGGACCGGCTCGGTGCCGCCGTTGGGGAAACTCAACAGCGACTGGAAGACGTTGTTGAACAGCAGCCAGGAGCCCGGGTCGTAGCCGGACGCCGGGTCGGTGGCGAGGACGTCGTCGGACATCCCCATGACCACGGAGGAGCCGCTGCTCCCGGAGTCGCCCGTGTCCGAGCCGCATCCGGTGAGCAGGCCGGAGGCCAGCCCCGCCACGATGGGTAGGACCGGCCACTGGTTGCGCATGTTCACGAGCATGTGCCTTGTCGTCGGGTCTCGAGAACCCGGGGCCGCCCCGGCCCCGGGTCGGGGAGATCGGTCAGCCGCTGACTCCTCGGCCGAGCTCCCACAGCTGGAGGGTCGAGGAGGAGTTGAGCGCCCACTCCGTGCCCGTGATGTCGTCCTGCGCGGCGATGTACTGCTTGCCCTGCCACAGGGGCAGCAGCGGGACGTCGTCGGCCACGATGTCCTGGATGGTGGTGAGGCTCTTCGACGCGGTGAGGCGGTCGGCCTCGCGCCGGGACTCCGGGATCAGGGTGTTGATGACCTGGCTGTTCGTGTAAGGCGACTTGAGGAAGTTGTCCTTGTCGAGGAACGGGGCCAGGTAGTTGTCGGCGTCCGGGAAGTCGGGGAACCAGCCCATGCCCCAGACGTCGTAGTCGCCGGCCCGCTCGGCCGGGACGAACTTGTCCCAGGCCGTGCCCGAGATGCTGACGTCGAAGAGGCCGCTGGAGTTCAGCTGCTTCTTCAGGACCTCGAACTCCTGCTCGGTGGCCGTGCCGTAGTGGTCGGTCGTGTAGTGCAGGGTGAGCTTCACCGGGGTCGTGATGTTGGCCTTGGCCAGCGCCGCCTTGGCCTTGGTGACGCTCGGGTCCCCGTACTTGTTGAAGAACGAGTTGGAGTGGCCCGTGATGGTGGCCGGGACCATCGAGTAGAGCGGCTCGGCCTGGGAGCCGTACACCTTGGAGACGAGCTCACCGCGGTTGACGAGCTGGGCCATGGCCTGGCGGACGGCCTTGGTCTTCACCGACGAGGCATCGGTGTTGAAGGCCAGGTAGCGGATCTCCAGGCCGGGCATCTCGATCAGGTCGATGTTGCTGTCCGTGGTGCTGCCGAGCTTGGTGATCTGGGCGGGCGTCATCGAGCGGGTCATCAGGTCGATGTCGCCCTTTTCGAGCGCGGTGCCCATGGCGTCGGCGCTCTCGTAGGAGCGCATCTCGACCTTGCTGTTGTTCACCTTCAACTGACCCTTGTAGTTAGGGTTCTTGGTGAAAACAGCCTTGACCATCTTGTCGTTCTTGACCTCGGCCTGAAGGGTGTACGGGCCGGAGCCGTCCACCTCGAAGCCGTCGCGCAGCTTGCCCTTCTCGTAGTCCGCGGGGTTCACGATGCCGGCAACCGGGGTCGACAGCTTGAAGGGGAAGGTGGCGTCCGCGGTCTTGAGGTGGAAGATGACCTCGCGGTCGCCCTGCGTCTCGACGGTGTCGATGGTGGAGAGCAGCGCGAACACACCACTGTCGGACTTGAGCGACAGGGCGCGGTCGATGGAGAACTTGACGTCCTTGGCGGTAACGGGGTCGCCGTTGGAGAACTTCAGGTCCTTGCGCAGCGTGCAGGCGTAGCGCTCGTTGCCCGTGTCGCTGAACCCGCACTTCTCGGCCGCCTCGGGCTGCGGGTCACCGTCGCCGCGCGGCTGGACCATCAGGGTCTGCACGGTCTGGCGGAGAACGTTCCAGGTGCCCACGTCGTACGCGTACGCCGGGTCGAGGGGAGCCGGGGCATCCTTCGAGGCCGTGAACCCGTCCGTGGTGCCGACAACGATGGCATCGCCGCTGTTGCTCCCGCTGTCGGACCCGCCACACGCGGCGAGCACCGGGGCGAGCAGGCCGACCACGGCCGGCAGCACCAAAGTCTTGCGGTTCATGCTCGAGTTTCTCCAGAGCTGTAGATTCCGCGAACCCGCATGCAGGGGTGGTGCGGCGGGTCACGGGGGGTACGGCGATGTTCTCGCGACGACATTAGTCCGCACCACCAGGACGGCTCGCAGGTACCGGAGTTGAGTTCCCATCACGCTACGAAACCGGGCGTGGACGCACCGATAACCCGACAGCGGAAGGATTCGTGCAGGATTCCACCAATCGGGACACAAGGGCACGTCGACCACCCCCGAAAGGGGGGTTACGGCACATGTCCGACCCGATGTCGACCCCTCGCGGCGTGGCGAACGTCACACTCTCAACTCGGTTGGCGAGTACCGGAATTCGGCCATCCGGCTCGCGAATGAATTCCTGCGAGGGGGTCACCTGCGGTTACCTCGGGGAACCCTCGGCTATTCCCCGTATTCGTTCCGCACGCTCGGTGATTCAGTTCTGCACGCTGGGTGAACGCCTAGCGCATTTCCGTCATCAAGCCGCGTAGAAAAGGCAGGTCGACCTCTTCGAGGGATGTCACCACCGTGCGCCGGGCGGCGGGGGCGATGGGCGCGACCGAGGGTACGGCAACGACCTGGCATCCCGCGGCCTCGGCGGCGGCGACGCCCGTGGCGGTGTCCTCGATGACGGCGCACCGGGCCGGAGCCGCGCCGAGCCCCGAGGCCGCGAGCAGATAGGGGTCGGGGAACGGCTTGGTCCGCTCGACCTCGTCGCCCGCGACGGTCAGCGAGAAGTAGTGGGGGCCGAGCGAGCCCAGGATGCGGTCGATGATGCGGCGGTGCGAGGCGGAGACCAGGGCGGTGGGGATCTCGTGCGCCGCCAGCTCGGCGAGGAGTCTGGCCGCGCCCGGCATCAGCGGCAGCGAGCGGCCGATACGGCCCTCGAACCCGTCGTTGAGCAGCACGGTCAGCTCGGCGAGGGTGATGTCGGCTCCGGTGGCCTCGATGAGGAATCCGGCACTGCGGGTCATGGGGCCGCCGACCACGACATGGCGCCAGGAGTCGTCGAGGGTGTGGCCGAGGGCCGCGAAGACCTCGACCTCGACGTCCCACCAGAAGCCTTCGGTGTCCACCAGAGTGCCGTCCATGTCGAGGAGCACGGCCTCCAGGGCTGAGCCTTCGGCCGTACGGGTACCGAGCGCGGGGACCGTACTGGTCATCCGGGCGCACCTCCTTGAGGGACGATCAGGCCGGTTGCCCTTTTTTGGCAAAGGGGCAACCGGCCTGCAGTGGACCGACCAGTGTACGACTTATCGGATCAGTACGCGTCTCGGTAGTCCTCGGCGCGTCTCAGTACGGCTCGGCGGGTCTTGGTACGGCCCGGCGCGCCTCAGCGCGCGTTGAAGTACTTCGCCTCCGGGTGGTGGATGACGATCGCGTCCGTGGACTGCTCCGGGTGGAGCTGGAACTCCTCGGAGAGGTGGACGCCGATGCGCTCCGGCTCCAGGAGCCGGGCGATCTTGGCGCGGTCCTCCAGGTTGGGGCAGGCGCCGTAGCCGAGCGAGAAGCGGGCGCCGCGGTACTTGAGGGCGAACATGTCCTCGATGGCTGCCGGGTCCTCGCCGGCGAAGCCCAGCTCGGAACGCACGCGCGCGTGCCAGTACTCGGCGAGCGCCTCGGCCAACTGCACGGACAGGCCGTGCAGTTCGAGGTAGTCGCGGTAGGAGTTCGACTCGAAGAGCTTGGCGGTCTCCTCGCCGATCCGGGAGCCGACGGTGACGACCTGGAGGCCGACGACGTCCGTCTCTCCGGACTCCTCCGGGCGGAAGAAGTCGGCGAGGCACAGCCGGCGGCCGCGGCGCTGGCGCGGGAACGTGAAGCGCGTGCGCTCGTTGCCCCGCTCGTCCAGGAGGATCAGGTCGTCGTCCTTGGACACGCACGGGAAGTAGCCGTAGACGACGGCCGCCTCCAGCAGGTTGTCCGTCTGCAGCTTGTCCAGCAGCCCGCGCAGCCGCGGGCGGCCCTCGGTCTCGACCAGTTCCTCGTACGTCGGCCCGTCGCCCGCGCGTGCCTGCTTGAGGCCCCACTGCCCCTTGAACAGGGCGCCCTCGTCCAGCCAGGAGGCGTACTCCTTGAGCTGGATGCCCTTGATGACGCGGGTGCCCCAGAACGGCGGCTCGGGCACGCGGTTGTCGACCGCGATGTCGGAGCGGACGTGGCCCTCTTCGGGGCGCTCCTCGACCACCGTGTCGGCCGCGGCGGCCCGCACCCGGCGCTGCTTCAGCTCCGGCAGGACCGCGCCCGGCACCCCGCGCTTGACGCCGATCAGCGCGTCCATCAGACGCAGGCCCTCGAAGGCGTCCCGGGCGTAGCGGACCTCGCCCTGGTAGATCTCGTGCAGGTCCTGCTCGACGTACGCCCGCGTGAGCGCCGCCCCGCCGAGGATGACGGGGTAGTCGGCCGAGAGCCCGCGCTGGTTCAGCTCCTCCAGGTTCTCCTTCATGATCACCGTGGACTTGACCAGCAGCCCGGACATGCCGATGACGTCGGCCCGGTGCTCCTCGGCGGCGTCGAGGATCGCGGAGACGGGCTGCTTGATGCCGAGGTTGACGACGTTGTAGCCGTTGTTGGACAGGATGATGTCGACGAGGTTCTTGCCGATGTCGTGGACGTCGCCGCGCACGGTGGCCAGGACGATCGTGCCCTTGCCCTCCGCGTCCGACTTCTCCATGTGCGGTTCGAGGTAGGCGACGGCCGTCTTCATGACCTCGGCGGACTGGAGCACGAACGGCAGCTGCATCTGGCCGGAGCCGAAGAGTTCGCCGACGACCTTCATGCCGTCCAGCAGGGTCTCGTTGACGATGTCGAGGGCGGGGCGGGTCTGGAGCGCCTCGGCGAGGTCGGCCTCCAGGCCGTTCTTCTCGCCGTCGATGATGCGGCGCTTGAGCCGCTCGTCCAGCGGCAGCGCGGCCAGTTCCTCGGCCTTGCCGGCCTTGAGGGACTTGGTGGTGGCGCCCTCGAACAGCGCCATCAGCTTCTGCAGCGGGTCATAACCCTCGGCGCGGCGGTCGTGGATGAGGTCGAGCGCGGTGGTGACCTCCTCCTCGGAGAAGCGCGCGATCGGCAGGATCTTCGACGCGTGCACGATCGCCGAGTCCAGGCCCGCCTTGACGCACTCGTCGAGGAAGACCGAGTTGAGCAGGATGCGGGCCGCCGGGTTGAGGCCGAAGGAGATGTTCGACAGGCCCAGCGTGGTCTGGACGTCCGGGCGGCGGCGCTTGAGCTCGCGGATCGCCTCGATGGTGGCGATGCCGTCCTTGCGGGACTCCTCCTGACCGGTGCAGATGGTGAAGGTCAGGGTGTCGATGAGGATGTCCGACTCGTGGATGCCCCAGTTCGTCGTCAGGTCCTCGATCAGCCGCTCGGCGATGGCGACCTTGGTCTCGACGGTGCGGGCCTGGCCCTCCTCGTCGATGGTCAGCGCGATCAGCGCGGCGCCGTGCTCCTGGGCGAGGCGGGTGACCTTCGCGAAGCGCGACTCGGGGCCGTCGCCATCCTCGTAGTTCACGGAGTTGATGACGGCCCGCCCGCCCAGCTTCTCCAGGCCCGCGCGCAGGACGTCGACCTCGGTGGAGTCCAGGACGATCGGCAGCGTGGAGGCGGTCGCGAAGCGGCCGGCCAGCTCCTGCATGTCCGCGACGCCGTCCCGGCCCACGTAGTCCACGCAGAGGTCGAGCATGTGCGCGCCCTCGCGGATCTGGTCGCGGGCCATCTCCACACAGTCGTCCCAGCGGGCCTCCAGCATGGCCTCGCGGAACTTCTTCGAACCGTTGGCGTTGGTGCGCTCGCCGATCGCCATGTACGCGGTGTCCTGGCGGAACGACACCGTCTGGTAGAGGGATGCGGCGCCCGGCTCGGGCTGCGGGGTGCGCTGGTACGGGGCGGTGTCACGGACGCGCTCGACGACCTGGCGCAGGTGCTCGGGCGTCGATCCGCAGCAGCCGCCGACCAGCGAGAGGCCGTAGTCGCGGACGAAGTTCTCCTGCGCGTCGGCCATCTCGGGCGGGGTCAGCGGGAAGTACGCGCCGTCCTTGGTGAGGATCGGCAGGCCCGCGTTCGGCATGCACATCAGCGGCGTACGCGAGTGGCGGGCCAGATAGCGCAGGTGCTCGCTCATCTCCGCGGGGCCCGTGGAGCAGTTCAGGCCGATGAGGTCGATGCCGAGCGGCTCCAGGGCCGTCAGCGCCGCGCCGATCTCCGAGCCGAGCAGCATGACGCCGGTGGTCTCGAACGCGAGCGAGCAGATCAGCGGCATGTCCAGGCCGAGCGCGTCCATCGCGCGGCGTGCGCCGATCAGGCTCGCCTTGGTCTGCAGCAGGTCCTGGGTGGTCTCCACGATCAGGGCGTCCGCGCCGCCGGCGATCAGGCCCTCGGCGTTCTGCTGGTAGCCGTCGCGCAGGACGTCGTACGCGATGTGGCCGAGCGAGGGCAGCTTGGTGCCCGGGCCGATCGAGCCGAGGACCCAGCGCTGGCGGCCGTCCTTGGCGCCGAACTCGTCGGCGACCTCACGGGCGATGCGGGCGCCCGACTCGGACAGCTCGAAGATCCGGTCGGCGATCTCGTACTCGCCCGCCGCCGAGTGGTTCGAGCCGAACGTGTTCGTCTCTACGCAGTCGACGCCCACCTCGAAGTAGGCCTCGTGGACGGAGCGGACGATGTCGGGGCGGGTGACGTTCAGAATCTCGTTGCAGCCTTCGAGGTTCTCGAAGTCCTCCAGCGTCGGGTCCTGCGCCTGGAGCATCGTGCCCATCGCGCCGTCGGCCACGACGACGCGGCTGGTGAGGGCCTCGCGGAGTGCGTCGATGCGGGTCCGGTTCTCGGCAAGCTCGGACGAAAGGGACGGGTTCGGCAACGAAGCCATGAAGGTGCTCCCTGGAGTGCGACGGCTGTCGGCTTTGCGCTTCCCATGGAAGGCGCACGCCGTCAGGGTAGCCCGGAGCACCGGCAAAAGGTCAGGGGCGTCCACGGGGCGGACGGGCGTGGCGTCGGTGACGGCGGTGCCACGACGGACGAAACATGTGGCGCCCACCCATTAGCGGGAGATCGGCAACGACCGGTAGTGTTCGACATTGCCGAACGGTGGCAGTGAGTCGCACGCCGGCGGTCGAAGGGGACGGAGGCAGCACGGCGATGGCACGGAACATCCAGTCGCTCGAACGGGCGGCGGCGATGCTGCGCCTGCTCGCGGGCGGCGAGCGGCAGCTCGGCCTGTCGGACATCGCGTCCTCGCTGGACCTGGCCAAAGGCACGGCCCACGGCATCCTGCGCACCCTTCAACAGGAGGGCTTCGTCGAGCAGGACGCCGTCTCCGGGCGCTATCAGCTGGGCGCCGAGCTGCTCAGGCTGGGCACCACCTACCTGGACGTGCACGAACTGCGGGCGCGCGCCCTGGTGTGGGCCGACGATCTGGCCCGCTCCAGCGGCGAGAGCGTCTATCTGGGCGTGCTGCACCAGCAGGGCGTGCTGATCGTGCACCACGTGTTCCGGCCCGACGACAGCCGCCAGGTACTGGAGGTCGGGGCCATGCAGCCGTTGCACTCCACGGCACTGGGCAAGGTCCTGTCGGCATACGACCCGGTGGCGCACAGCGAGGTCCTGGAGGCCGAGCGCAAGGTGTTCACGCCGCGCACCATAAGCGAGCTGGACGATTTCGAGGGCGTGCTGGACCTGACCCGCGCGCGCGGGTACGCGGACGACGTCGAGGAGACCTGGACGGGTGTCGCCTCGGTCGCCGCGCCCATCCACAACCGGCGCCGGATGCCGGTCGGCGCGGTGGGCATCACGGGCGCCGTGGAGCGGGTCTGCAAGGACGGGGAGCTGCGCCCGGATCTGATCGCGGCGGTACGGGACTGCGCCCGCGCGGTGTCGCGGGACCTGGGCGCCGGGCGGTTCTGAGCGCCGCACAGTTCTGAGGATCGTACGAAGCAAGGCCGGGAAGCGGGGCGCTTCCCGGCCTTTGTCGTGCCCCCGCAAGATCGACGACTCACCGATAGCTCATAGCGATCAATAACGATCGTGTTTTCGATAACGGAGCTCTTGACGTGCTGGTAACGCGACGGCAAGACTCCCGTCCATCGGTCGACATTGTCGAACACCTACCGGCAATACGCGCTAGAGTGTGGCGATGCCAAGGGCCGAATCGCTCTCGCTCCCTGAGAGCAACGAACCACCGGAGGGACCCGGGGTTCGGCTTCCCCTGGACGAAGGACAAAGGAGTCGCGGGTGTCCAGCTCCGACATCTTCATCGGCGAGACCATCGGTACCGCCGTTCTCATCCTGCTGGGCGGTGGCGTGTGCGCCGCCGTCACGCTGAAGGCCTCCAAGGCGCGCAACGCCGGATGGCTCGCCATCACCTTCGGGTGGGGCTTCGCGGTACTGACCGCGGTCTACATCTCGGCGCCCCTCTCGGGTGCGCACCTCAACCCGGCCGTGACGCTCGCGCTCGCGATCAAGGACAACGACTTCAGCAACGTCGCCACCTACTGGGGCGGGCAGCTGCTCGGCGCCATGATCGGTGCGGCGCTGGTCTGGGTCGCCTACTACGGCCAGTTCCTCGCCCACCTCACCGACAAGGAGATCGTCGGCGGTCCGGGCGCGCAGGCCACCAAGGTCAAGGCCGTCGAGGCCCAGGAGACCGGCGCCGGCCCCGTGCTCGGCGTCTTCTCCACCGGCCCCGAGATCCGGAACGTGGTGCAGAACCTCGCCACCGAGATCATCGGCACCGTCGTGCTCGTCCTCGCGGTCCTCACCCAGGGCCTCAACGACAACGGCAACGGCCTGGGCACCCTGGGCGCCCTGATCACCTCCCTCGTGGTGGTGAGCATCGGCCTCTCCCTCGGTGGCCCGACGGGCTACGCGATCAACCCGGCCCGTGACCTCGGTCCGCGCATCGTGCACGCCCTGCTCCCCCTGCCCAACAAGGGCGGTTCCGACTGGAGCTACGCCTGGATACCGGTCGCCGGTCCGCTGATCGGCGGCGCGATCGCCGCAGGCATATACAACGTCGCCTTCGCTTAGGAGCAGGGCCCGCAAGCTGCCCGGCAGCTTGCGGGCGCACAGCCCGAGCACCCGCTGACAGCACCGCTAAAGAGCCGCACGCCTTCCAGCACCGCTTAAAGCACGCGCCGTGGATACAGCCCCTCCCATACGGAACCTTCAGGAGCACCCCGTGACCGACGCACACACCGCCGGCCCCTTCATCGCCGCGATCGACCAGGGCACGACCTCGTCCCGCTGCATCGTCTTCGACCGCGACGGACGCATCGTCTCCGTCGACCAGAAGGAGCACGAGCAGATCTTCCCGAAGCCGGGCTGGGTCGAGCACAACGCCGCCGAGATCTGGACCAACGTCGAGGAGGTCGTCGCCGGAGCCATCGAGAAGGCCGGCATCACCCGCGACGACATCAAGGCCATCGGCATCACCAACCAGCGTGAGACCACGCTGCTGTGGGACAAGAACACCGGCGAGCCGGTCCACAACGCCCTCGTCTGGCAGGACACCCGCACCGACGCTCTCTGCAAGGAGCTCGGCCGCAACGTCGGCCAGGACCGCTTCCGCCGCGAGACCGGTCTGCCGCTCGCGTCGTACTTCGCCGGTCCGAAGGCCCGCTGGCTGCTCGACAACGTCGAGGGTCTGCGCGAGCGCGCCGAGGCCGGGGACATCCTCTTCGGCACCATGGACACCTGGGTCATCTGGAACCTGACCGGTGGTGTCAACGGCGGCCACCACGTCACCGACGTGACCAACGCCTCCCGCACCATGCTGATGAACCTGCACACCCTGGAGTGGGACGAGAAGATCGCCGAGTCCATCGGCGTCCCGCTGAACATGCTCCCCGAGATCCGCTCCTCCGCCGAGGTCTACGGCGAGGTCACCGGCGGCAAGCTCGGCGACCTGCTCGGCGGCATCCCGGTCGCCTCCGCGCTCGGCGACCAGCAGGCGGCCCTGTTCGGCCAGACCTGTTTCTCCGAGGGCGAGGCCAAGTCCACGTACGGCACCGGCACGTTCATGCTGATGAACACCGGTGACAAGATCATCAACTCGTACTCGGGCCTGCTGACCACCGTCGGCTACCGGATCGGCGACCAGGCTCCGGTCTACGCCCTCGAGGGCTCCATCGCCGTCACCGGCTCGCTCGTCCAGTGGATGCGCGACCAGATGGGCCTGATCAAGTCCGCCGCCGAGATCGAGACGCTCGCGTCGTCGGTCGAGGACAACGGCGGCGCCTACTTCGTGCCGGCCTTCTCCGGTCTGTTCGCCCCGTACTGGCGCTCCGACGCCCGCGGTGTGATCGCCGGTCTGACCCGGTACGTCACCAAGGCGCACATCGCGCGCGCCGTCCTGGAGGCCACCGCCTGGCAGACCCGTGAGATCACCGACGCCATGACGAAGGACTCCGGCGTCGAGCTCGCGGCCCTCAAGGTCGACGGCGGCATGACCTCCAACAACCTGCTGATGCAGACCCTGGCCGACGTCCTGGACGCCCCCGTGGTGCGTCCGATGGTCGCCGAGACCACCTGCCTCGGCGCTGCCTACGCCGCCGGTCTCGCCGTCGGCTTCTGGTCCAACACCGAGGACCTGCGCGCCAACTGGCGCCGGGCCGCGGAGTGGACCCCGAACATGGACGCGGAAATCCGCGACCGTGAGTACAAGAGCTGGCTCAAGGCCGTCGAGCGGACCATGGGCTGGATCGAGGACGAGGAGTAAGAACCAGCATGACCAGTCAGTCCACCACGCAGACCGTGCCTGCCCTCGGTACGCACCCGGCCTCCGGCTCGAACCCGAGCCGCGCCGAGACCCGGGAGCAGCTTTCCAAGGCGACGTACGACCTTCTCGTGATCGGCGGCGGCATCCTGGGCATCTCCACCGCCTGGCACGCTGCGCAGTCCGGTCTGCGGGTGGCTCTGGTCGACGCCGGCGACTTCGCCGGCGCCACCTCTTCCGCCTCCTCCAAGCTTCTCCACGGCGGTCTGCGCTACCTGCAGACCGGCGCGGTGAAGCTGGTGGCGGAGAACCACTTCGAGCGCCGTGCGGTCTCCCGCCAGGTGGCCCCCCACCTGGCGAACCCGCTCACGTTCTACCTCCCCGTGTACAAGGGCGGGCCGCACGGCGCGGCGAAGCTGGGCGCGGGTGTCTTCGCGTACTCGGCCCTGTCGGCCTTCGGTGACGGCGTCGGGCATCTGCTCTCGCCGTCGAAGGCCGCGCAGGACGTGCCCGAGCTGCGCACCGACAACCTGAAGGCCGTCGCGGTGTACGGCGACGACCAGATGAACGACTCCCGGATGGCCCTGATGACGGTCCGCGCGGCCGTCGAGTCCGGCGCCGTCGTCCTCAACCACTCCGAGGTCACCGGCCTGCGCTTCACCAAGGGCCGGGTCACCGGAGCGGACCTCAAGGACCGCACGAACGGCGAGGAGTTCGGCGTCGACGCGCGCCTCGTGCTCAACGCCACCGGCCCCTGGGTCGACCACCTGCGCAAGATGGAGGACCCGAATTCGGCGCCGTCCATCCGTCTGTCGAAGGGCGCGCACCTGGTGCTGAAGCGCACCTCGCCGTGGAAGGCCGCGCTGGCGACCCCCATCGACAAGTACCGCATCACCTTCGCCCTCCCCTGGGAGGACATGCTCCTGCTCGGCACCACCGACGAGGAGTACGAGGGCGACCCGGGCGAGGTCGCGGTCAACGAGAAGGACATAGCCCAGATCCTGGACGAGGCCGCGTTCTCGATCCGGGACCAGCAGCTCTCCCGTGACCTGATCACGTACTCCTTCGCCGGTCTGCGGGTGCTGCCCGGCGGCCCCGGCGACACGTCGAAGGCCAAGCGCGAGACGGTCGTCACCGAAGGCCGCGGCGGGATGCTCTCCGTCGCGGGCGGCAAGTGGACCACCTTCCGGCACATCGGCCGTACGGTCATGCAGAAGCTGGAGTCGCTGCCGGGCCACCCGCTGGGCGAGGACTTCGAGCCGATCTCCCAGCTGCCGAAGAAGCTTCCGCTCCCCGGCGTCGCCAACCCGCGCGCGGTCGCCCACCGCCTGCTGGTCGACGGTCCGGCGCCCGGCCCGCGCATGGCGGCGGACACCGCCAAGCACCTGGCCACCCACTACGGTTCGCTGGCCTTCGACATCGCCCGGCTGGCGAACGAGAACCCGGAGCTGGGCGAGCGCGTCCACCCGGACGCCCCGGAGATCTGGGCGCAGGTCGTGTACGCCCGGGACAACGAGTGGGCCGAGACGCCGGACGACGTGCTGCGCCGCCGGACGACGCTGACGATCCGCGGTCTCGCCACGGACGAGGTGCGGGGCAAGGTGCAGGACCTGCTCGACAAGAAGTAGCAGATGCTGCGGTGATGTGAGGGGCGGCTCCCACGGGGGAGAGCCGCCCCTTTCGCATGTTCGGGCACGGGGAGGGAACGGGGGCTCGCACACGGGGAAAGCGGCCTCGTTCACGGGGGAACGGGGGCTCCTGCACGGGGGGAACGGGGCTTCCGGGACGCTGCCATACCGCGTACATACGCCCGCAATGTCCCGCAGCGAGAGTAGGAGGATGCCTCCGGTTCCCCTCTCCGTGCTCGATCTCGTGCCCATTTCCTCCGGCTCGGACGCTCCGACCGCGCTGCGCAACACTGTCGAACTGGCCCGCGCGGCCGAGGAGTTCGGCTACCGCCGCTACTGGGTGGCCGAGCATCACCTCAATCCCGGGGTGGCGAGCTCGGTGCCCGCGCTGGTGATCCAGGCCGTGGCACAGGCGACCCGGGAGATCCGGGTCGGCTCGGGCGCCGTCCTGCTCGGCCATCAGACACCGCTGTCGGTCGTGGAGCAGTTCGGGATCCTGGACGCCCTGTTCCCGGGGCGGATCGATCTGGGGCTCGGGCGGTCGGGGCGGCCCAGGAAGGCTCCTGAGGCGTCCGCTTCGCCCGAGGGCACGTTCACGGACGAGGGCCTGTATCTCCCGCCTCGCTTCACCGGCTTCGGGCAGCTTCTCCAATCCCCGCGCTTCCGGCTCCAGTTGAGCCTGTTGCAGCAGCCGGGTGCCGAGGCTCCGGCTTACGAGGAGCAGGTCGCCGACATTCTCGCTCTGCTGGCCGGCACATACGTCGACCAGGACGGCACCGAGGCGCGTCCGGTGCCCGGTGCGGGTGCGGACGTCGACGTGTGGATCCTCGGCAGCAGTGCGGGCGAGAGTGCGGAGGTGGCGGGGGCGCGGGGGCTGCCGTTCGCGGCGAACTATCACGTCTCGCCCGCCTCGGTCGTGGAGGCGGTGACGGCCTACCGCCGGGCGTTCCGGCCGTCCTGGGCGCTGGCCGAGCCCTATGTCGCCGTGTCGGCGGACGTCGTGGTGGGGGCGGATGACGACTCCGCGCGGCGGCTGGCTGCCGGGTATGCGGCGTGGGTGCGGTCCATTCGCAGCGGGGAGGGGGCCATTCCGTTTCCGACGCCCGACGAGGCGTATGCGCGGCAATGGAGTGATGCGGAGCGGGAGTTGGTGGCTGATCGGGTGGATACGCAGTTTGTGGGGGCGGTGGAGACGGTGATCGAGCGGTTGCGGGCGTTGCGGCGGGCGACGGGGGCGGATGAGCTGGTCATCACCACGATTACGCATGATCACGCGGATCGGGTTCGGTCGTACGAGTTGCTGGCGCGGGCCTGGGCGAAGCGGGCCTGAGGGGTGCGCAGTGGTTTCTCGCCCCCGCCGCCCCTACCCGTCCCATCCCCCAGGGGCTCCGCCCCTTCGACCCCGTGGGTTGTGTTTCGGCTGCGGGCCGGTGGGGGCCGTTCGCGCAGTTCCCCGCGCCCCTAAAAGGGGCGCGGGGAACTGCGCAATCTTTTGGGGGTATGGGGGCGCAGCCCCCAGGAACGGGCAGAAAAGGGGTGCTATGAAGTTTCAGGTTCTTTCCATTGTTGGGCATGCTCCGCATCCGGTGAGCGGGGAACTCGCCTCGCCGGCCGACCGGTTGGCGGAGGTGGTCGACGTCGGGGTGGCGGCGGAGCGGCTCGGGTATGACGGGTACGCGGTCGGGGAGCGGCATGCCGGGCCGTTTCTGTCGTCGAGTCCGACGGTCGTGCTGGGTGCGCTGGCGGCTCGGACGAGTCGTATCAGGCTGCTCACCGGTGTCACCGTCGTCGCGATCCTCGACCCGGTGCGGGTCGCCGAGGACTATGCGACGCTCGATCAGATCTCGCGCGGTCGTGTCGAGTTGGTGGTGGGCAAGGGGGCGGAGGCCGGGCACTTCGACCTCTTCGGGCTCGACGAGGAGCGGCAGTGGGATCTGCAGCGGGAGAAGTACGAGCTGTTGCGTCGGCTGTGGAGTGAGGAGAAGGTCGACTGGGAGGGGGAGTTCAGGCCCGCGCTGAAGAACGTGACGACCGTGCCACGGCCCTACGACGGGCCGCCGCGCGTCTGGCACGGCTCGGCGACCTCCCTCAACTCCCCGGAGCTGGCCGCGAAGCACGGCGATCCGCTGTTCACCGCCAACGCCATCCAGCCGCGCGCCGCCTACGCCCGGCTGATCGACCACTACCGGGAGCGGTTCGAGGCGTACGGGCACAATCCGGCGCACGCACATGTGGCGGCGGGCTCGGGCGGGCTGCTGATCGCGGACACGCACGAGCAGGCCGTCGCCCGGTACAAGGACCTGTACGAGGCGAAGGTCCGGCAGTCCTTCCGCCCGCACCTGGAGGGCAAGGCGGGGTACAACACACCGTTCCGCACCATCGAGGACGCGATCGCCGACGGGCCGCAGCTCATCGGCTCGCCGCAGCAGATCATCGACAAGATCCTCGGCTATCACGAGGTGTACCGGCACGATCTCCAGTCGATCACCGTGGACGCCTTCGGACAGTCGACGGACGAGCAGATCGAGACGTTGCAGCGGTTCGCCGAGGAGATCGCGCCGGTGGTGCGCCGCGAGGCGCCCTCTACGCTGTGGGAGTGAGCGCCTCCACGACGGCGCGTACATCGTCGGGGCCGGTCAACTCGGCCCGCCTGACGATCAGTTCGCGGCCCAACAGCAGTGCCCGGCGCGAGGCGGGCACCGGGTCCGGCAGCGTCGTCAGGTCGGTGAGATGGGCGAAGCCGATGATGCGGCGGACGATCTCCGCGCCGGCGAAGCCGACCGATTCCGTCCAGACGCGGCGCAGGAACCGGTCGAGGTAGGCGTCGTCGAAGAAGGTGTCGACCCGGGACGGCCACAGGCGGCGGAACTCGGTCGCGAACGCCTCCCAGGAGAGGCGGAGTTGGTCACCGTGGTCGGCCAGGGCGCCCAGGGCCCTCGCTCGTTCCTCCGACACCAAGGTATTGGCCCAGTAGAGGCCGAGGTCGAAGCCGATCGGGCCGACGAAGGAGAACTCCGGGTCGAAGACGCGTACCACCGGGGCGTCTTCGCGCGCGCCGACCATGATGCTGCCGGTGTGCAGGTCGCCGTGGAGCAGGGCCTGCGCGCTGGTCATGAAGACATGCCGGAGGTCCGCGACCTCGGTGCGCAGGCGGGCGTCCGTCTTGAAGGAGGCGGCCAGGTCGTCGAGGCCGGGGTGCCAGTGGTTGTGCTCGTGCTCGATGTACGGCTCCGACAGCACCACGTCCTCAGTGATCTTGCACAGCTCGGGGCTGACCGAGGCCGCGACGAGCGCCTTGCGTTCGGCCGACGGCATGCCGAAGTCGCTGGTCGCGAAGGACAGTTGAGCCACGAACTCGCCGACGCGGGCCGAGGTGCCGGAGCCGTATGCCGCACCGTCGTTGAGAACCGTACGCAGGACCTCCAGATCGGACATGTCCTCCATGACGAGGGCGTAGTTGTCCGAGTCGTAGCCGAGGACCGCCGGGATCTTGTCGGGGGCGACCTTGGCGACCTGCTCGTACGCGCGGGCCTCGGCGTCGGCGCGCTCGGGGCTCATCGGCCAGGAGGGGCCCGCGACCCGCACCCAGGGCAGGGCCTGCTTGACGGCGAGGCTGCGGGTGCCGTCGGTGGAGGTGGCGAGGAAGACGCGGTTCATGTTGCCGTCGGAGACCTCGCGGACAACGGGGTCGTCCGTGCCCCAGTGGCCGCGCTCGCGCAGATAGCCGGCGACGTCCTCGGTCTCCAGGATGCGGTAGCCCATCGGTGAACTCCCTTATGCGGTGCGGCGCTTGGACAGGGTGAAGCTGAAGACCAGGGCGAGGATGAGGACCGCGCCCTCGACGACGTCCTGCGTGTAGTACGGCAGTCCCTTGATGGTCAGGCCCGTGGTGATGATGCCGATCAGCACGGCTCCCAGGGCCGTGCCCCACACATTGGGCCTGCCGCGGCCGAGCACCGACGTGCCGACCAGCGCGACGGCGACCGCTTCCAGGAGCTGGGAGGTACCGGCGGAGACGTCTCCCTGCCCGATGCGGGAGGCCAGGATCAGGCCGCCGATGGAGGCGAGGACGCCGGAGAGGACGTACGCGAGAGCCCGGTACCCGCCGACGCGGATGCCGGCCAGCCGTGCGGCCTCCGGGTTGGCGCCGATCGCGTACAGCACGCGCCCCCAGCGGGTGCGGGCGAGGAACACCCAGGCGACGACGGTCAGCGCGCCGAAGATCAGCACCGAGACGGGGATGCCGAGGACCGTGCCACGGTCGATGCGCAGGAAGCCCTCGGTGAACCTGCCGGGCGCGGTGGTGCCGTCGGACTGGGTCATGCCGGGGGTGATGGACTGCCCGTCGACCAGGATGAGTTTGATGCCCTGGATCACGAACATGGTGCCGAGCGTGGCGAGCATGTCGGGGATCTTCAGGACGACGATCAGCAGGGCGTTGAGCAGGCCCGCGAGGGCGCCCGCCGCGATGACGGCGAGGATCGCGACCGTGCCGACCTGGTTGTACGTGACCATCGTCTTCGCCGCGACCGTCACCCCGAGTCCGGCGACGGCGCCGACGGACATGTCCATTCCGCCGACGGCCATGGTGAGGGTGACGCCGAGGCCGAGGATCGCGGCGACGGAGACGTACCGGAGGGTGTCGAGGAGCGTCGCCGAGTCGCGGAAGGTCGGCTCGCTGATCCCGAAGTACGCGAAGAGCGTGACGGTGACGAAGATGAAGCCGTACTTGATGACGGCGTTCTGGACGCGCGGGCCGAGGGCGCCGGCGGACGGGGTCGCCGTCTTCGCCGGGGCCTCGGTGTTCTGGGTGGTGGTCATGTGCCCTACGGCTCCTGATCGTCGGGCATCAGACGGATGCCGAAATGGTCTGGATCACGCGGTCGCGCTCCGCGTCTTCCCCGTACGCGTCGAGCCGGATCTCGCCCGCGGCCAGCACGACGACCCGGTCGGCGACCTCCAGGACCTCGTCCACGTCCGCGGACAGGACGAGGACGGCGGCGCCCTCCGCGGCCAGCGCGCGGGCCCGGCGTCCGATGTCGCGGCGGGCACCGATGTCCACGCCTCGGAACGGCTCGTCCAGGATGAGGACTCGCGGGCTCTCGGCGAGCCAGCGGCCGACGACGACCTTCTGCTGGTTGCCGCCGGACAGCTCCTCGACCGTGCTGTGCTCGTCACGGGCGACGACACCGAGCTGCTCGATGGCGGCGCGGCCGAGCGCGTCCTCCTTGGTCCGGCTCACCAGTCCCGCCGTGGACAGGGACTTGAGGAACGGCAGCGAGATGTTCTGCGCCAGCGACCAGCCGGGCACCAGCGCGTCCGTGTGCCGGTCCTCCGGCACGAGGTGGACGCCGCTGCGGATCGCGTCGGCCGGGCGGCGCGGCTCGTACGGCCGGCCGTCCAGCTCGAGCGCTCCCCCGGTGAAGCGCTCGGCGCCGAACAGGCCGCGGGCCAGCTCTGTCTTGCCCGCGCCCAACAGGCCCACGACACCGGTGACTTCGCCCGCGCGGAGGTCGAGGTTCTGGGGGGTGTGGCCGTCGAGGAAGGGGACACCGCGCAGGGAGAGCACGACCTCGCCCTGGTGCCCCGCCTTCTGAGGCCGTGCGGTCGTCGCCTCCTGTGCCTGGGCGAGCATGGCGCGCAGGGCGCTGTCCCAGTCGAAGGGCTTGGCCTGGTCCTCGGTGAGACGGCCGTCTCGCAGGACGACCAGCCGGTCGGCGAGCGCGTCGATCTCACCGAGCCGGTGGGAGACGTACAGCACGGCGATGCCGTCGTCGCGCATCCGCTCGACGAGCGCGAAGAGGCGCTCCGCCTCGGCGGCGGAGAGCGCGGAGGTCGGCTCGTCGAGGATCAGCAGCCGCGGGCGGGTGGCCAGCGCGCGGGCCAGGATCAGCAACTGCCGGTCGGAGATGCCCAGTTCGGTGACATCCCGCCGCAGTACGCTGTCGCTCCAGCCGAGGTCCAGCGCGGACTGGATCTCGCGGGCGCGGGCCAGTACGCGGCGACCGCCCAGGAACGGGTTGCCGCGCGCCTGGGCCAGCTCCTCGAACACCAGGTTCTCGGCGACCGTGAGGCCGGGCACGATGCCCTCGCCGATGCGCTGGTGCACGGTCTGGATACCCAGCCGGCGGGCGGCCAGCGGGGAGTGGAGCGCGGCGGGCTCGCCGTTCACGCGCACTTCCCCGCCGTGGTCCGTGTGGACGCCCGAAAGGATCTTGATCAGCGTGGACTTGCCCGCGCCGTTCGCGCCGAGCAGCGCGACGACGCCGCCCGGGGCGATGTCCAGCGAGACGGAGGCGAGCACCGTCCTGCCGCCGAAGGCCATGCTGACGTCACGGAGGCCGACCGCCGCGACGGTCTCGACAGGGGTGTCAGTGGGCGACATTGGGGATCCAGTCCGCGGTGCTCACCTTGGACAGGTTCAGCGCGGGCAGCGCCTCCCGCAGCTGGTCCATGTTCTCGATCCCCTTGCTCTTCAGGAAGTCCTGGGTGATCGCGACGGCCGGGAACTCGACCGAGGCCTTGTTCAGCTGACCGGCCAGCTCCAGGGCGGCCGTACGGACGACGGCGGCGCCCACCGCGGACGGGTCGGTGCCCGCCGTGGCGACCCACGGGCTGTCCTTGGCGGTCATGTTCTGGATGTCGGCGTTGGAGACGTCCGCGCCGAAGACCTTCACCTTGTCCTGGAGCTTCTTGTTCTGGACGGCGAGGACGGTGCCCTTGGCCAGCTCGTCGTACGGGGCGAAGACGCCCGTCACGTCGGAGTGCTGGGTGAGCGCGGCGGAGACCAGGGGAACGTTGTCAGTGGCCGTGGAGTCGGTCACCTTGCCGACCTTGAACTGCTGCTTCCAGCCGTTGGCGTCGACGGTCGACTTCCAGACGCTGTCGCGCTTGTCGAGGGCGGCGTATCCGGCGACGTTGACGTAGCCGACCTTGGCGTTCTTGCCGAGGTCCTTGGCCATCACGTCGAGGACGGCCTGGGCCATGCTGGCGTCGTCCTGCTCGGTGCTGACGACCGACTTGTTGGTCTGGTCGACGTCGTAGACGACGACCTTGATGCCCTTCTTCACGGCCTTGTCGATCTCGGGCTGGATCGTGGACGGGAAGCCGTGGTCGACGATGATCGCCTGCGCGCCGGAGTTGACGGCCGAGGACAGGTCGGTGGCCTGCTTGGCGTTGTCGGCCTGGGCGTCGTACACGGTCAGGTCGATGCCGAGGGCCTTGGCCTGCGCCTTGGCGCCGTTGCCCCACTGCTCGAAGTAGTCGCCGGCGCCGCTCTGCCGGACCAGGGCGACCTTGACGGTGCCCTTGCTGAAGGGCGCGGGCTTCTTTCCGGTCGCGGCGGAGGCCGAGGCGGCCTTGTCGCCGGTGCTCTGCGAGGCGTTCGACGACTGGGAGCAGCCCGCGAGCAGAAGCGCGGAGACGGAGGCGAGGGAGAGCGCGGCAAGGGGAACGCGGGTACGGGACATGAGGGGGCTCCAGATACACGAATGGCGCAGAGGGAAGCGAGGAAGAAAGCAAGGAGCTTGGACCCGGAGCAAGGGAAAGGAATGCGCCACCGCTCAGACAGGTGGCGAACGCCCGGGAGAATCAGGGCGCGTCGGAGCTCCGGATGAGGTCAGCGACAGCTGGCTGTGGTCGACCGGAGCAAGTCCACGTACAGCCGCCGCACGAGCAGCAGCGTCTTCATATGCAGATCATGAGAACGATTTCAGCCAGCCGTCAAAACAATGGAAGCGGTTTCTCGACAGGTGAGACAACAACAACCTCACACCTGGTCGCCGCGCACCCTGGAGTTACCATCACGGGACCGGCACCCGACCCGGCACAGTGAGGCCCTGATGAAGACACCCCGCGCGACGGCACCCTGCATGCCCTGCATGCCGTGCTGTCCTGGCGCGATGTGTCGCGGCTGACCAGCCGTCCGCCGCCGCTCGCCGTCACCGCCGTCACCGCCGTCTTCTTCCCCCCTTCCTCTCCCGCCCGTCCGGTGCTTGTCTCGGTATCCGGACATCCCTTCCAGCTTCCAGGAGTTGCTCCCATGACCCTGCTGACGACCTGGCCCGAGTCCGGACCCGAGTCCGTCGTGCGCCGTACCTCCGACCCCGCCGAGATCGCCGCGGCACTCGCGCCGATCGGGGTGCGCTACGAGCAGTGGCCGATCCGCGCGGACGTGCCGGCGGACGCCGACAGCGACACCGTGTTCGCCGCGTACGGCCCGGAGATCGACAAGCTGAACGCCGAGGAGGGCTTCACCACGGTCGACGTCCTCGGTCTGCACCCGAGCGACGACCCCGGGTTCCCGGCCAAGGCGAAGGCCGCGCGGGAGAAGTTCCTTCAGGAGCACACCCACGACGACGATGACGAGGTCCGCTTCTTCGTCTCGGGATCCGGGATCTTCTACCTCCATGTGAACGGCGAGGTGCACGCGGTGTACTGCGAGAAGGGCGACCTGCTGGGCGTGCCGCGCGGCACGACGCACTGGTTCGACATGGGCACGAAGCCCGCCTTCACCGCGATCCGCTTCTTCCACGAGGAGGACGGCTGGATCGGCAGCTTCACCGGCTCCACGATCGCCTCCCGCTTCCCGGACTACGACACGATCGACGCCGGGTACCAGCGGGACAGGGCCGCCGCGTGACGTCGCACTTCGACGTGGACTCCGTGGTGCTCGACATCGAGGGCACCACGAGCGCCACGGGGTTCGTCGTGGACGTGCTCTACCCATACTCGCGCTCTCGTTTCGGAGCGGTGCTCTCGGAGCGGAGCGGTGATCCGGATGTGCTGCGGGCGGTCGCGCAGGTGCGGGAGCTGATCGGCGAGCCGGACGCCGACGCCGTACGCGTCGAGAAGACCCTGAACGAGTGGCTCGACGAGGACCGCAAGGCCACCCCGCTCAAGACCCTCCAGGGCCTCATTTGGTCCGAGGGCTTCGCACGCGGCGAGCTCGTCTCGCACTTCTACGACGACGTGGTCCCGGCGCTGCGCCGCTGGCACGCCGCGGGCGTCCGCCTGCACGTGTACTCGTCGGGCTCCGTCGCCGCGCAGCGCGCGTGGTTCCGGTCGTCCCCCGAGGGCGATCTGCTGCCGCTCGTCGAGGGGCTGTACGACACGGAGAACGCGGGGCCGAAGCAGGAGCCGGAGTCGTACGCGACGATCGCGACCGCCATCGGTACCGCCCCCGGCCGCATCCTCTTCCTCTCCGACCGGCCGGGCGAGCTGGACGCGGCGCGTGCCGCGGGCTGGCAGGCCGTGGGCGTACGCCGCCCCGGGGAGCCGTACTACGAGCAGGGCGTCGGCGATCACCCCGAGGCGGGGACGTTCGACGCGATCACCATCGCAAGGAGCACCACATGACCGTCGACATCTCAGCCCTCGGCCTGGAGGAGGCGGGCGCCGTCCTGGCCGCCGAATCGGCCCGCTTCGCCTCCTTCGGCTGGATGCGCGGCACGTCCGGCAATCTGTCGGTGGTCCTGTCCCGGGATCCGCTGCGCCTCGCGGTCACGGCGAGCGGGCACGACAAGGGTGAACTGACGCCCGCGGACGTGGTGCTGGTCGACGGGAACGGCGCCGCCGTCTCGGGCGGCAAGCCGTCCGCCGAGGCCGAGCTGCACGCGCGCGTCGCCGCGCTCACCGGTGCGGGTGCCGTTGTCCACGTTCACACGGTCGCGTCCGTGGCCATGGGCCGCCGCGAGCCGGGCGGCATCGTCTTCAAGGACGTGGAGATGCTCAAGGGCGTCGGCCAGCCCGCCCACGACGTCGAGGTCACCCTCCCTGTCATCGCCAACAGCCAGGACATGAAGGTGCTGGGCGACCGTCTGGAGGCGGCGCGCGACCCGCGCATGCCCGCGGTGGTCGTGGCGGGCCACGGGCTGTACGTGTGGGGTGCGGATCCGCGTCAGGCGCGGCACCACACCGAAGTGGTCGAGTGGCTGCTGGAGTTGGAGCTGACGGGACGCTGAGACCGGCGAAAGGCCGCGGTCCGGTGTGTCACCGGACCGCGGCCTTTCCTTGCCTCGAACGGGCCTCGACGACCCGCACCGCTAGCGCAGGTGATCCCCCGGCAGCTCCCCCGCCGACACCGTCAGCACGCCGCGCTCCGTCACCAGGCCCGTCACCAGGCGCCCCGGAGTGACGTCGAACGCCGGGTTGTGGCCGCGGGACTCCGCGGGAGCCGTGCGGACCCCGGCCCACTCCAACACCTCGTCCTCGCCGCGGAGTTCGATGTGGATGTCGGCGCCCGAGGCCGTCGACAGATCCACCGTCGTCGTGGGGGCGGCGACCAGGAACGGTATGCCGGCGTCGGCGCAGGCCAGCGCGACGCCCACCGTGCCGACCTTGTTGGCGGTGTCGCCGTTCGCGGCGATGCGGTCGGCGCCGACGATGGCGGCGTCGACCTCGCCGCGCAGGATGGTGCCGGCCGCCGCACCGTCGGCCTGGACGTAGTGCGGTATGCCCTCCTGGACCAGTTCCCAGGCGGTCAGCCGGGAGCCCTGGAGCAGGGGTCGCGTCTCGTCGGCGTACACGACCTCGACCTGGCCGCGCGTGTGCAGTTCGCGGATGACACCGAGGGCCGTGCCCCAGCCCGCGGTGGCGAGCGCGCCGGTGTTGCAGTGCGTCAGCAGCCGCAGCGGCCGGTCCACCCCCACCCGCTTGAGCAGCCAGTCCGCGCCGTACGCCCCCATCGCGCGGTTGGCCTCGACGTCCTCGCGCTGCACGGCCGCGGCCTCCGCGAGAACCGCCTCGATGCCCGCGTCGAAGCGGGTCATCACCCGGTCCACGCACACCATGAGGTTCACGGCGGTGGGGCGTGCCTCGCGGATGCGGGCGACCTCCGTGCGCACCCGGTCGGTGTCCCAGCCCTCCCGCTCGCCCTGGAGCAGAGCCAGCGCCACTCCGTACGCCCCCGCCGCCCCGATCGCCGGAGCGCCCCGCACGACGAGCCGCTGGATCGCGTCCACCAGCGCGTCGACGTCACGGATTTCGACGGTCTCGGTGCGGTGCGGCAGCACGGTCTGGTCGATGAGCGCGAGGCTGTTTCCGGTCCAGTCGACCGCTCGCAGTTCCTGGGGCATAGCGGGGCACTCCTGATGATCCGAGGGTGCGCGCAACCGTACATGACCTCGAAGAACCACAGTTCGAGACAGTCGAGCAGGTGTCCTGAAACCGGTGTTACAGTCCAGCACCCGCAGCCCGAAGGCCGATGTGAAGGAGGACGCGTGCTGCTTACGATGCGCCGTTTCCTCGACCACGGCCGGTGCGCCAGCGACGTCTGTCGCGGCTGACCCGCACCCGTCAGCGCCGACGTTCGCCCTCACCCTCTCGCGCTCCCCTCCCCCAGAGCGCGGTTTGCCGTACCTCCGGAAGGTTCACCGATGCCTCGCAGATCCCGTCGTTCCCTCCAGTTCGCCGCCCTCGCCGCGGGCACCGCGCTCCTCGCCACCGCCTGCAACGCGGCCGCCAAGGACACCTCGTCCGACAGCGCCAAGAGCGGTGGCAAGTCCTTCACGCTGGTCACGCCCGACGCCGTGGGGCAGAACGAGTTCCTGAAGCTCGCGGTCGACGGGGTGAAGGCCGCGGCCAAGGCGCACGACGGGACGCAGAAGGTCTACGAGTCCTCGGACACCGCCTCGCAGCAGCAGAACGTGCAGGCCGCCGTGGAGGCGAAGCCCGACGTCATCGTGCTCGTCGGCTTCGAGTTCGCCGACCTGGTCGCTCAGCAGGCCAAGGCGCACACCGACCAGCAGTTCCTGATGATCGACGCGTGCACCACGAAGACGTACAAGAACGTCAGTTGCGCGGTCTTCCGTGAGCACGAGGGCGTGTACCTCGCGGGCGCGGAGGCCGGGCTGCTCAGCAAGAGCGGCAAGGTCGGCGCGGTGGACGTGCTCGACACGCCCCAGTTCCGGCGTTACAGCGACCCGTTCGCGGCCGGCGCCAAGAAGGTGGCCGCCAAGACGTCGACCTCCACCCGCTTCGTCGGCGGCCAGTCCCCGTTCGACGACTCGGCGCGCGCCAAGGAGCAGGCGAACTCGCTGCTGTCCAAGGGCACCGACCAGATCATGGCGGCCGCCGCGGCCGGCAACTACGGCGTCTTCGAGGCCGCGAAGGCCAAGGGCGCATACGCGTACGGCGTCGACGTCAACCAGTGCGTCTCCTCGCCGGGCACGGTCGTCGACAACGTCATCAAGCGCACCGACGTCGCCGTGCAGAAGGGCATCGACGCGGTCCTCGGCGGCAAGGAGGGCACGACGGTCTCGTACGGCCTGAAGGAGGGCGGCATCAGCCTCACGGGTCTGGAGGCCGGCGTCGACACCTCCAAGTGCGTGATCGCCCAGCACAAGGACGTCCTGACCAAGGTCAAGGCGCTGCGCGACCAGATCGTGTCCGGAGAGCTGAAGGTCGATGACCCGGCAGCGAGCTGACGACTCCACCGGCTCCCCTGCGTCCACCGAGTCTGTCGCCGTCGAGCTCCGGGGAATCACCAAGCGGTTCCCCGGCACGCTCGCCAACGACTGTGTCGACCTGACCGTCAGGCGCGGCGAGATCCACGCCCTGATGGGCGAGAACGGCGCGGGCAAGTCCACGCTCATGTCCGTCCTGTACGGCATGGAGCGGCCGGACGCGGGGTCGGTACGGATCGACGGGCGCGAGGTGTCCTTCGGCGACCCGGGTGACGCCATGGCCGCCGGGCTGGGCATGGTCCACCAGAGTTTCAAACTGTTCGACTCGCTGACGGTCGCCGAGAACGTCGTCTACGCCGCCGAGCCGCGCCGCTTCGGTCTGGTCGACCGGGCGGCGGCGCGGCGCCGGGTGCGTGAACTCGCCGAGGAGCACGGTCTCGCCGTCGATCCGGACGCCCGGGTCGGCGACCTCCCGGTCGGGCTGCGGCAGCGCGTGGAGATCCTGAAGCTGCTGCACCGCGGCGCCCGTACGCTCATCCTCGACGAGCCCACCGCGGTGCTGACCCCCGCCGAGGCCGACGCCCTGTTCGCGGTGCTCAAGTCGCTGACCGCGCAGGGCCGTACGGTGATCCTTGTCACGCACAAGCTGCGCGAGGTCCTCGAAGGCAGCGACAACGTGACGGTGCTGCGGGACGGCCGGGTCGTCGCCCGGCTGGTCACCGCCGAGACCTCCGCCGACGAGATCGCGGCCGCGATGACCGGCCGCGCGGTCGAACTGGACCGCGTGCACGCCGAAGGCACCCCCGGCGACGAGGTACTGAAGGTCGAGGACCTCGGCACGGACGCGGTACGAGGGGTCCGGCTCACCGTCCGCGCCGGCGAGATCGTCGGCATCGCGGGCGTCGCGGGCAACGGCCAGAGCGAGTTGATCGAGGCGCTGGCCGGGCTGCGGCCCGTCACCGCCGGGCGGATCGCCCTGCGGGGCCACGACATCACGCACGCCTCCGCGACCGAGCGGCGCGCCAAGGGCCTCGCGTACGTCCCCGAGGACCGGCACGCGGTCGGCACCGCGCCCGCCGCGTCCGTCGCGGACAACCTCGCGATGGGCCATCACCGTACGTCCCTGTCGGCACGGGGGTTGCTGCCGCCCGCGGCCGTACGGGCGCACGCGCGGCGTCTCGTCGAGCGCTTCGGCATCAAGGCGGCCACCCCCGAGGTGCCCGCCTCCGCGCTGTCCGGCGGCAACCTCCAGAAACTGCTGATCGGCCGCGAACTCGCCCACGACGCCCCGCTGTTGCTGGTGGAGCAGCCGACGCGCGGTGTCGACATCGGCGCCATCCAGAACATCCACGACGAAATCGTCGCCTACCGCGACGCGGGCCACGCCGTGCTCCTCGTCTCCGCCGAGCTGAGCGAGATCCGCGCTCTCGCCGACCGGGTGCTGGTGATGTACGAGGGCCGGGTCACCGCCACGTACACCAAGGACGCGGCGGACGAGCGGACGCTGGGGCTCGCGATGGCGGGCGGCGCGAAGCCGGAGAAGCCTCCGGTGGAGGTCGGCGACTGACATGACCCAGCACGACACAAAGGGCTTGGCCATGACCCAGCACGACACAAAAGGCCTTGCCATGACCCGAATAGCGGGAGCCCTGCGCTCCCCCGTCGCCTTCTCCGTGCTCGCCGGGGTCGTGATCGGCGCGCTCTTCCTGGTGGGCACGGGGGCCGATCCGTTCGCCGCGTACGGCGCCGTCCTCAGCGGCTCGCTCGGCGCCGACGGCATCGGCTCGACCCTGTCCACCACCACCAGCGTCCTCGGTCTGGCGCTGGCGCTCGCCATTCCGCTGCGGGCCGGGCTCATCAACCTCGGCGGCGACGGGCAGATGGTGCTCGGCGGGATGGCCGCGGCGGTCACCGGCCTGTACGTGCCGGTGCCCGCGCCGCTCGCCGTTGTCCTCGCGCTGCTCGCGGGCATGGCGGCGGGCGCCGGATACGCCGCCCTGGCCGCCCTGTGCGAGAACCGCTTCGGTGTACCGCTCCTGGTCAGCAGCCTGCTGCTCAGCTATCCGGCGTCCTCGCTCGCTTCCTACCTGGCCCGCTATCCGCTCAAGGAGCCGGGCTCCAGCCTCCCGCAGACGCGGCAGCTGCCGGACGGGGTCGCGCTGCCGGCCTTCGGCTCGTCGACCGTGACGGCCGGGCTGCTGCTGGTGGTCCTCGCGGCGGCCGCGTACTGGTTCACGGACAAGCGCACGGCGATCGGGTACGAGATCCGGATGACCGGACTCAACTCCCGCTTCGCCGCGTACGCGGGCGTCGAGCGCAAGGGTCTGACGCTGCGACTGATGGCCACCTCGGGCGCCCTCGCCGGGCTCGTCGGCGCGATCGGGGTGCTGAGCTTCCCGTACCGCTTCCTCGACGGCGCGCTCACCGCTCCCGGTTACACGTGGACGGGGCTGACCGCGGCGCTGCTCGCGGGCGCGGCCCCGCTGGGCACGGTCCTCGCGTCGTTCTTCTTCGCGATGCTTCAGGTCGGCGGGCTCTCGATGGAGCGGACGACCGAGGTGCCGCGCGAGCTGACGCAGGTGCTTCAAGCCATTGTGATCGTTTTCCTGGCCGCCCGGCTGAGCCTTCCGCGCAGGTGGTTCCGAAGGTCGCGTCAGCAGCGGGAGGCCGTCTGATGTTCTTCGACTCCGATCTCCTCATGTCCGCGCTGCGCGCGCTCACCCCGATCCTGCTGGCCGCGCTCGGCGGCGCGATCTGCGAGCGCGCGGGCGTCTTCAACATCGGCCTCGAAGGCATGATGCTGATGGGCTGCTTCACGTCCGTGGCCACCAGCTGGTTCACCGGCAGCCCCTGGCTCGGCGTTCTCGCGGCCGCGCTCGCCGCCGCCGCGTACTCGCTGATCCTCGCCGTGGGCGCGGTGACGCTGCGCGGGGACGCGGTGGTGCTGGGAGTGGCCATGAACCTCCTCGCCGTGGGCCTGACCAGCTTCCTGTTGCGTACGGTCTTCGGTGTGCAGGGCACTTTTGACGATCCGTCACTGGCCGGGCTGCCGTTGGTCGGTGGCTTCTCGCCGCTCGCCTATGTGGCGTGGGCGGCGGTCGGTGTGGCCGCGCTGATGCTCTCGCGGCATGTGTGGGGGCTGCGGCTGCGCGGGGTCGGCGAGGCCCCGGAGGCGGCGGCCACGCTCGGCGTGAGCCCGGCCAAGTACCAGTACGCGGCCGTGCTGTTCTCGGGTGTGCTGTGCGGGCTCGCCGGGGCCCAGCTCGCTCTGGGCAACGTCACGTTGTTCTCCGAGAACATGACGGCGGGCCGCGGCTGGATCGCCGTCGTCGCCGTGATGCTCGGCCGCGCCCTGCCTCTCGGCGTGCTGCTCGCCGCGCTGCTCTTCGGCCTCGCCGAGGCCGCCGGCTTCCGGCTGCAAGGGCTCGGCCTGCCGCAGCAGGCGACCGACGCCGCGCCGTACGTCGTCACGCTCGGCGCCCTCTTCCTCACGACGGCCCGCCGCCGTCGCCGTACCCGCCCCGCTGGAGCCGCTTCATGACCGCCCAGGATCTGCTGCCGATCACCCGCATACCGCGCACCGGCCTGCCGCCGTACGCCCTGGTCGTCGGCGACCCGGCGCGTGCCGCGGCCGTCGCCGCGCTGCTGGACGGGGCCGAGGAGGTCTCGTACCACCGCGAATACCGTGTGTTCAGCGGGAGTTGGAAGGGTCTGCCGGTCACCGTCGCCTCGCACGGGGTCGGCGCTCCGGGTGCGATCCTGCTCTTCCAGGAGCTGGCCGACGCGGGCGTCACGACCTTTCTGCGGTTCGGTACGGCGGGCGCGATGCGCGCCGGTATCGGTGACGGCGACCTGGTCATCGCGGAGGCGGCGGTACGGGACGACGGTGTGACCCAGCAGCTGCTGCCGCCCGAGTATCCGGCGGTGTCGTCCCCCGAGGCGGTGCTCGCCCTCCAGCGTGCGGCCCGCGCGGCGGACGCCCCGCACCACCGGGGCCTCGTCTGGACGCGGGCGGCCTTCCAGCCGGGGCTGATCCCGCTCACCGCGTACGACAACGCGGGCCTCGCGGCGATCGAGATGGAACTGTCCGCGCTGCTGGTCACCGCCTCGCTGCGGGGCCTCGTCGCGGGCGGCGTGCTCGTCGTCGACGGCGCGAACGCGGACGATCTGGTCGACGAGGAGAACACCGGCGGCTACAACCCGCACCGCGATGTCGTCGCGGCGGGCGTCGAACGCGGCGCCGTGGTGTCCCTGGAAGCACTGCGGCTGCTGGCCGAGGAGCGCGTGGAGCACGAGGAGTCCGCCGCGTGAGCGAGCACGCCGATCTGCTGGTCCACGGCGGGGACATCCTGACGGTCGACGAGGCCGGGACCGTCCTGCGCTCCGGAGCGGTCGCGGTCCGCGACGGAGAGATCCGGGAAGTCGGCCCCGCCGACGAGCTGCGCGCCCGCTACGACGCTGCCGAGACCCTCGACGCGACGGGCTGTCTCGTGCTGCCCGGCCTCGTCAACACCCACACCCACCTGGCGATGACGCTGCTGCGCGGCCGTGCCGACGACGTCACCCTTCAGGGCTTCCTGGAGCGGGTGGTGCGCTGGGAGACCGAGCTGCTGTCGGCGAAGAACGTGGCCGCGGCGGTGCGGGTCGCGATCGCCGAGAGCGTACGGTCCGGGGTGACCTCCGCGCTCGACATGTACTGGTTCCACGAGGCGGCCGAGCGGGTGGCGCGCGAGACGGGCTGGCGCCTGCACACCGGTCCGACCTTCATGGACGTACCGGACCCGGCGGACGGCATCGCGTACGAGGACCGTCTGGCGTGGGCCCGGCGCGACCTGGCCGACCGGGTGTCGACGAAGCCCGGCACCCGTCCGGTGCTGTTCGCGCACTCGACGTACACGCTCACGCCCGAGCAGCTGACCGGCATCGCCGCGCTGGCACGGGAGTTCGGCGCGCTGCTGCACATCCACGCGGCGGAGAACGCGACCGAGGTCGCCACCGTCGAGGTGCGCTACGGCAAGCGCCCCGTGGAACTGCTCGACTCGCTCGGGCTGCTCGGCCCCGATCTGCTGCTCGCGCACGCCGTGGATCTGACGGGTCCCGAGATCGCGGCCCTGGCCCGCACCGGCACCTCGGTCGCGCACTGTCCGGTCTCCAATCTGAAGCTCGGGTGCGGTATCGCGCCGGTGCCGCGGCTGCTCAGCGCCGGGGTGACCGTGGGGCTCGGCACGGACGGCGCGGTCAGCTCGAACACCCTGGATGTGCTGGGCGCGGTACGGCAGGCGGCCCTCGTCCACAAGGCGGCCGGCGACCCCACCGCGGTCGGCGCCGAGCAGGCGGTCCGGATGGCCACCGTCGAGGGCGCCCGCGCGCTGGGGCTCGGCGACCACCTGGGCTCCCTGGAGGCGGGCAAGCGCGCCGACCTGATCGTGCTGGACCTGAACGCGCCCCATCTGCGTCCGCTGCACGACCCGTGGTCCACGCTCGCGTACGCCGCGCACTCGGCGGACGTACGGGACACGGTCGTCGACGGCAGGATCCTGATGCGGGACCGGACGCTCACGACCCTCGACGAGGTGGCGGCCCTGGCCGATCTTGAGGCGCTCACCTGAGCTGACATCGGACTTTCCCCCCGTTCAGCCCACTGAACCCCCATAATGGCGTGAGACATCGGATGTCTGAACGACAGGGAGGCCCGCCATGGCAGTCACCGACGAGGCGATCGAAAAGATCAAGGGAATGATCGTCTCCGGCGCACTGCGTCCCGGCGACCGGCTTCCCAAGGAGAGCGAGCTCGCCGCCGAACTCGGGCTGTCCCGCAACTCCCTGCGGGAGGCGGTGCGCGCGCTCTCCCTGATCCGCATCCTCGACGTACGCCAGGGCGACGGCACGTATGTCACCAGCCTGGATCCCCAACTCCTCCTTGAGGCGCTGAGCTTCGTCGTCGACTTCCACCGCGACGACACCGTGCTCGAGTTCCTCGCCGTGCGCCGGATCCTGGAACCCGCCGCCACGGCGATGGCGGCCTCGCGCATCAGCGAGCAGCAACTGGACGCGCTGACCGCCCAGTTGGACGCCCTCGGCGGCGCGCCCTCGGTGGAGGAACTCGTCGGCTGCGACCTGGAGTTCCACCGGGGCATCGTGCAGAGCTCCGGCAACTCGGTGCTGTGCTCCCTCCTCGACGGCCTGTCCGGGCCCACCACCCGGGCCCGCATCTGGCGCGGCCTGACCCAGGAGGACGCGGTCAGCCGCACCCTGCACGAGCACCGCGCGATCCTCAGCGCCCTGCGCGACCGTGACGCGGAGGCGGCCCGGTCGTGGGCGACGGTGCACATCGCGAGCGTGGAACAGTGGCTGCGGTCGACCCTGTGAACTGCCGTTCCGGGTCCGCCAGATGGTGTTGCAGTTCGATGTGGCGGAACTGGTAGACGGCGCCCACCCGGCGAAGTACGCCCCGGTGCTCATGGGCGTCGGCGAGGAAGGCCATGAGGTCGCGGGGCAGTTTCGCACGGAGGGCGAGGTACCAGCGGGCCACGGCGTAGCGGCCCCAGGCGGTCTGCCGCAGCCCGGCGGCCAGGCCCATCAGCAGGGCGGGCATCATCCCGATGGCATAGCACCAGACGTAGTCGTCGGTGATCGTCGGATGCCACAGGCGCGGTGCCACGAACGTGAGCATGCACCACTCCTGCGCACCGAACACGGCGGCACCGAGCACTACCGCGGCGAGCACGCATGTGCCCATCGTGCGCCGGTCGTTGCGCAGCAGCGCCCGCCCGTCGACCGAGCCCGCGAGATCCACGGGAACGGTCCGCAGCCCCTGCACGAGCATGCAGGCCACCGCGAACAGCGCCCCTTGCCGCCATGACTCCCAGGCGGCTTCGAGCGGCTCGGCCGGGGCGACGTAGAACCTGCCCGGTTCACCCCCGAGCACCTCTGTGAGGACGCCCTCCATGAAGTAGACGGAGGCCACCAGCGTCCCGGCCAGCACTCCCTGGGCGATGACCCGGCGGTCGATGGACCAGCGGACCCGGGCGACCGGGCAGGCGGGGTCCGCGGGCATGCCGTCCAGGCCCATCGTGCAGGCGAGCAGCGTGTAGAGCACGGTGCTGAGCGTGCCGCAGGCGTTGTGGAACGCGGCCATCCACAGGCCCGCTGTGACGACCCCGGTCAGCAGCACTCTCCGGTCCCAGCCGGACGGCCGGCGGAAGACGGGCCGGCTCCCGACCGCGAACCCGCAGCAGATCACCGCCATCAGGGTCACCGCGCCGCTGTCCGCCAGCCGTTGCAGCAGCACGTCGGTCAGTTCGGCGGACGGGGCGGCGGCGGCACCCAGTACGGACACGACCAGCCCGGCCGCGACACCGCCCACCAGCCCGCCGCACAGCCCTCCGGCCAGCACACCGAGGCCGCCGCGCCACGGCCAGCTCGGGTCGTAGTCGGGATCGTGGGTGAAGTGGTGGACGACCTCCAGGACCGTCCCCTCCGCCAGCCATGCCAGAGCCCCGAGCAGCACCCCGGCCAGCGCCCTCGGCAGCACGCCCGGCACGGTTCCGTGCAGCTTCCACCAGGCGACCTCGGCCGCCCCGTCGAACCCGCGCTCCATGTGAACCGCCAGATACCGCAGGGCGGTTCGGGCCTGCTCCGCCGTCCATCGGCAGGGCCTGCGTGCATGCGGCCGGTACGCCGCCCCGACGAACGCCTCGAAGAGATGGTGCTCCACCGCCGCCCGGGTGGGGCAGCGCAGCAGTTCACCGGGGTCCGGCAGAGCGGCGTGTCCCTCCCCCGGGCGCGGGTTGTAGACGGACCGGGCCAGGGACACCATCAGCGGGCTGGTGAGAGCTCGCGCGGCGGGCGCGTCCGCGCCCAGCACCTCGACGACCGGGTCCCAGCGCCCGGCGGCCGGGGTGCCCGAGCCGCCCGCGTCCCGGAGCAGATAGCGGGCGACGTCCTCGCCGCCGAGCGGTTCGAGGTGGATGCCCGCCATCCCGCTGAGCCTCGCGGGCACCCCGGTGCGCGGCCGGAGCGCGGCACGGTACTCCGCGGGACGGCTCGACAGCACCAGCCCGCACCCGTACGGCAGCGCCTCGCTGATGCCGTGCAACGCCATGGCGCCCACGGCGGCCGGGAGTTCGTCGAACCCGTCGAGCACCGGGAGGACCAGCCGCTGGTCCAGCAGCATCCCGGCCCGGGTGACGCACCCGTACCGCTCGGGCGCGGGGGCGCCCAGCTCCGCGTGGTCCTGCACGAGCTTGCGCTCCATCCAGCCGCGCAGGTCCTGGGCGGCCGGGTCCCAGGAGGCGAGCGGGAAGAGCACGGGCACCGGCTCGCCCTCCTGCCGCCGCCCGATCAGCCCGAGCACCAGCCGGACGAGCAGCAGCGTCTTGCCCGAACCGGGGTCGCCGAGCACCAACAGCCGCCGCGTGGGGACGCGTTCGGTGAAGACCGCGTCGATCTCACCGCCCCGCCCGGCAAGCCCGTACGACGCCGGCGCACCGGTGGACGGATCCGGGTCCCTCTCCTCGACCAGCCCGGTACCGGCGGTTCGCCAGGCCACGGGCAGGGGATACGGATCCTCCAGGCGCCGTACCCGCGCCTCGGCCTCCCACTGATGGCGTACGGCGGTGGCGAGCCGGTCGGCGACAGCGCCCGGGCCCTCCACCGCGGCCGCCTCGATCCGGTCGGCCCGGTAGGCGCTCCAGGCGAGGTAGGCACCGGCCCCGGTCGGCAGCAGCGCGGCGAACACGGATGCCGGGTCGTCCAGGTGCGGGGCCACCAGGCACGCCCCCACGGTTCCGACGCCGAGCAGGGCCAGATAGACGATTCCGGCTCGCCGCACACCCGACCTGGGGTCAACTCCGCTCACCCGACGAAGAGTTCCCTACCCGTCCGCCGCCCGGCACCGAATCGGCGTACCCCCACACGAGTGGGTGAACCCGGGCGCCGTAGTCCTCCTCGGACAGCTCGGATGACTGGGCGTGGTTCAGGGTGACGATCACGGGTGTTTCCGTGGCGTCGGCGGGGCAGTGATCCGTTCACTCCCCCGTGCAAGGGGGCTGCGGAGGTCCCCTCGGAACGCCGTAAGGTTGGGGCGTACGCGAGGGCACGTCGGAAGGAGGCGCTGGGTGATCGAGCTGGAGGGGGTTCCCGAGCTGATCGACCCAGTCATGGTGGCCGCGTTCGAAGGCTGGAACGACGCCGGCGACGCTGCCTCCGCCGCGGTCGCGCATCTCGACAGGGAATGGAAGGGCGAGGTGTTCGCGGCGCTCGACGCCGAGGACTACTACGACTTCCAGGTGAACCGCCCCACCGTGTGGCTGGACGGCGGCGTACGCAAGATCACCTGGCCGACCACGCGTCTGTCGGTGGTCCGGGTCGGCGGCGAGAAGCCGCGCGACCTGGTGCTGGTCCGGGGTATCGAGCCGTCGATGCGGTGGCGCTCGTTCTGCAACGAGCTCCTCGGCTTCGCGCACGAGCTGGGTGTCGAGCTGGTGGTGATCCTGGGCGCGCTGCTCGGTGACACCCCGCACACACGTCCGGTGCCGGTCAGCGGGGTCACGTCCGATCCGGACCTGGCCCGCACCATGGACCTGGAGGAGACCAAGTACGAGGGCCCGACGGGCATCGTCGGCATCCTCCAGGAGGCGTGCACACACGCGGGCGTACCGGCCGTTTCACTGTGGGCGGCCGTACCGCACTACGTGTCGCAGCCGCCCAACCCGAAGGCGACACTGGCCCTCCTCAACCGCCTGGAGGACCTCATCGACCTGCGCATTCCGCTGGGCGAGCTGCCCGAGGACGCGCGGGCCTGGCAGCTGGGCGTGGACCAGCTGGCCGCCGAGGACAGCGAGGTCGCCGAGTACGTGCAGACGCTGGAGGAGGCCCGGGACACCGCCGAGCTGCCGGAGGCGTCGGGCGAGGCGATCGCCCGCGAGTTCGAACGCTATCTGCGACGCAGGGACGGCAGCGGTCCGGCGGCGCAGGCCGGGGGCCACGCGACGGAGACCGGCGACTCGGCCTCGTACCTCCGCGACGGCCCCGGCGGCCGCACCCGGCCGCCGAAGCCGCAGCGGCCCGAGACGGACACCGGATCCGAGCCGGACGCTGAATCCGAGGCCGACGCGGGATCCGAGGCCGACGCCGGGACCGATGCCGGTTCCGAGACCGAGACCGATTCCGAGTCCGGTTCCGGTTCCGGTTCCGAGGATTCCTCGGAGGACTGAACCAGCAGGGGCGGTACGCGGGATGCGTACCGCCCCTGAGTCGTCGCAGGCCCGTCAGGCCCGTCAGACCTGGTCCACCGCCACCACGTCGTACTCCGTGTCCGGCGTCGGCTCGACGTCGAAGCGGGCGTTCGGCAGATACAGCCGGCCGTCCCAGGCCGCGACCGTCGTCGGGATCCTGAAGCGCGGGTCGGTGATCCGGGCGATCGCCTTGCCCTGGGTGCCGGCGGCGTTCAGACGGAAGACGTCGATCAGGTTCTGTGCCTGCTGAACGGCGTAGAGGGTGCGGCCCACGAGCAACAGACCGTCGCCATTGGGGAGTCGGGAGGCGCCTAGGTCCACGACGGTGGCCGCCCCCGTACGGGGATCGACCCGCATCAGTGTGCCGCCGCCCGCGACCGTGTTCACCACGAGCAGCGCGCGGCCGTCGGGCGTGCGCTCGATACCGTTGGCGGTGAAGTCGGGGCCCTGCTCCCAGTCACCGGTGAGCGGCACGGCCGTGACGGCTCCGGGCTCGCCGTGCCTGCCCAGCGCGAGCCGGTAGAGCCTCGCCTGGTAGGAGTCCGTGAACCAGGCGGCGTCCGGTGTGAGGATCACGTCGTTCACGAAGGTGCCCCCGACGGCGTACACCTTCTCGATCTCTCCGCTGCGGGCGTCGACCGTCCGCAGCTCGCCGCTGGCGCCGCCGGCGAGGAAGAGCCTGCCGTGCCGGTCGGTCTTGAGGCCCACGGTGGGGTGTTCGGCGCCGAGGCCCTCGCTGATGACTCCCCCGCGCCCGGTGTTCAGGTTCACGCGGTAGATGTCGCCGTTCGCCAGAGAACCGAAGTACGCGAACGGGGCGGAGCCGATGGTGATCCCTTCGGGCCGGAAGCCGTCGGGGAGCGGGAACCGGGCGGGCCGGTGCTCCTCGGCCGCGTGGGCGGTGCCGCCGAGGAGGGCCGCTCCTCCGAGCGCGGCGGTGGCGGTGAGCAGTCTTCGACGTGCGAAGGAACGGTGCATGGAGCGTCCTTCCGCAAGGGGCCGGTTCGCACCGGCCAAGGGGTCAACAGCCGCTGTCACCCCATCACATGACACACGCCTCCGCAGCCTTTGGCCGGATTGATACGTGACATCTGTTTCAAGACGGATTGCACAGGTTTCCCCATTCAACTTGTTTTCAAACCAAGTTGGCGAATGCGGGGTGGACGAGTCGCCGTGGGCGTGCCAGGTTGTGCCCCGAAGGCGCGGCCCGGGGACGGGACATGGCACCGCGTCGTCCCGCAACGGAGCACCACACGGCACGGCAGAGCACACGCATGGACCGGCACCCGCAGGGATCGAAGGGAGCGGTACGCGATGACCGACCAGGTACAGCCGGCGCAGGGCCCGGGAACGTCCGGGCCGGGGCCCGACGGAGCCGGATTCACCTACCGAGGAGCCGAGCAGGAGCTGATCGTCGTCGCACGCCCCGAGGCCCGGCTGCGCGCCCGGGCCGAGGGCGTCCGCTCGGCGGTGGGCGCGGACGTATCGGCCCTCAACATGTTCCTCAGCGACGAACAGCTCGCCCTGGAACCGCTGTTCGGCAGCGAGGAGCGACTCCAGCAGTCGCAGCAGCAGTCCGCGGTGGCGGGCACCGAGAGCGGGCCCGACCTCGCGCTGTTCTACCGGGTGCGCGGCGTCGCGAGCCGTGCCCAGGAGCTGCGCTCACGGATCGCCGCACTGCCGGAGATCGACACGGCGTATGTGAAGCCCGGCGCCGTCCCCGCCTCGGTGGGCTCGGTCGGGCAGAGTTCGGACGACAGCCGGCGCATGAAGGAAGGGGCGCCCGTCACCCCCGACTTCACCAGCCGCCAGGGCTATCTGCGCCCCGCGCCCGAGGGCATCGACGCGTACTGGGCCTGGCAGCGGCCGGGCGGTACGGGCCAGGGCGTCACGGTGATCGATGTCGAGGGGGCCTGGCAGCTCGGGCACGAGGACCTGGCGGCGAAGCTCGCGGGCGTGGTCGTCGGCACCCCGCTGACGGACCTCGCCTGGCGCAACCACGGCACCGCCGTCATCGGGGTGATCGGCGGCGACCAGGGCGAGTTCGGGATCACCGGTGTCGTGCCGGACGCCGTGACCGCGGCCGCGTCCTTCCAGGGCATCGGCTCGGCGGCGGCGATCCACGCGGCGGCCGACCGGCTCGGCCCCGGCGACATCCTCCTGATCGAACTGCACGCTCCAGGGCCGCGGTTCGACTTCGAACAGCGCGACGACCAGCAGGGCTACATCGCGATCGAGTGGTGGCCGGACAACTTCGCGGCCATCCGGTACGCGACCGCCAAGGGCGTCCTCGTCGTGGCGGCCGCGGGCAACGGCGCCGAGTCGCTCGACGACGCGGTGTACGAGCGCCGCCCGGCCGAGTTCCCCGAGTGGTGGCGCAACCCGTTCAACCCCTCCAACCAGTCCTCCGGCGCGGTCCTGGTCGGCGCGGGCGCACCGCCGCCCGGCACGCACGGCCGCGACCACGGCCCGGACCGCTCACGGCTCGCGTTCTCCAACTACGGGGCACGCGTGGACGCGCAGGGCTGGGGACGCGAGGTCACGACCACCGGCGGCTTCTGGGACCGGCCCGGCGACTTGCAGGGCGGCGCCGAGGAGATCGGCTGGTACACGGACACGTTCTCCGGGACCTCCTCCGCCTCCCCGGTGGTGGTCGGCGCCCTGGCCGCCTTGCAAGGCATGCTCAGGGCGGCAGGGCAGGAACCGATGTCCCCGGAGCGTGCGCGCGCGGTGCTGCGGGCCACGGGCTCGCCGCAGCAGGACGCGCCGGGCCGGCCCGCCTCCCAGCGGATCGGCAACCGGCCGGACATCAAGGCGGCGGTCACCCATCTGCTGCCGGAGGCGGTCGGCTCGGGCCAGGCCGAGCGGTACTGGGACGAGCTGCTGCCGTATCCGCGTGAACTCCCGCCCAGGCTCCGGCTGTACGTGTCCGGGGCATGGCGCAACCTCAACACCCCGTCCCCCGAGATCCGCCAGGCGGTGCACACCGCCTTCGCCGGGGGACGGCCCGACGTACGTGTCTGGTTCTCGGACGACGAGATCGTCGGCCTGGTGGTCACGGGCTGAGGACCTGTTCGTCATGGACCGACGGAACGCAACCAACCATTGATGGAAGGTGGCACCCGCATGAGCACGATCCCGCAGATGAGCCAGCAGGGCCAGCAGCAGGGCCAGCAGGGCCCGAGCACCGCGCCCCCTCAGCAGTTCGGGCAGCAGCAGGGCATGGGCCAGCAGCAGCCCTTCGGTCAGCAGATGCAGCAGCCGTTCGGCCAGCAGGGCATCGCTCAGCAGCAGATCCCGCAGCAGCACATTCCGCAGCACCTCCAGCAGCAGCTCCAGCAGCTCGGCCAGCAGCAGCCCTTCCAGCAGCTGCTCCAGCAGCTCGGTGGGCAGCAACAGCAGCTGGGGCAGCCGCTGGTCCTGTCGAGCGCCGTCGAGACGCAGGCGCTGGTGAGTGGTGTGGCCACGCGCTTCTGGGACGTCGTCACGCCGCTCCCGGGCCAGCCGTCGATTCTCTACCTGCTCATCAACAACGTGTGGCACGGCCTGGTCAACCCGAACCAGGTGACGCATGACGAGGTCCAGGAGGCCTTCGCCTACGGGCAGCAGGTCATCGGGATCTTCGACTCCGCCAGCGGCGCCATCCAGGCCGTCATCGTGAACAAGTAACGGCGGAGAGCTCTACGCACAGAGGGCGCCGGGCGGGTGAGAACCCGCCCGGCGCCCGGCCGATGTCACAGGGGTGCGGCTAGAGAGCCACCCCGAGCAGGGCGTCCACGGCGCGCGAGACGACGCCGGGGGCGCCCTCGTCCGTACCGCCCTGTTCGTGCTGGAGCGCGGCCCAGCGGTCGACCGCGGCGAGCGCCGCGGGCGCGTCCAGGTCGTTCGCGAGGGCGTCGCGGATCTCCGCGACGAGCGCGTCGGCGGACGGCCCGTCGGGCCGTGACACCGCCGCCCGCCAGTTCTCCAGGCGCGCGACCGCGTCTTCGAGGACGGCGTCCGTCCACTCCCAGTCGGCCCGGTAGTGGTGCGCGAGCAGCGCGAGCCGTATGGCGGCCGGGTCGACCCCGTCACGCCGGAGCGCGGAGACGAAGACGAGGTTGCCCTTGGACTTCGACATCTTCTCGCCGTTGAGGGCCACCATGCCGGCGTGGACGTACGCCTTGGCCATGGGGAACTCACCTGTCAGCACCTGGGCGTGCGAGGCGCCCATCTCGTGGTGCGGGAAGGCGAGGTCGGAGCCGCCGCCCTGGACGTCGAAGCCCATCCCCAGGTGGTCGAGGGCGATGGCGACACACTCGATGTGCCAGCCGGGCCGGCCGCGGCCCAGCGAGCCGCCGTCCCAGCTCGGCTCGCCCTCACGGGCGGCCATCCAGAGCATCGGGTCGAGCGGGTTCTTCTTGCCCGGACGGTCCGGGTCACCGCCCCGCTCGGCGGACAGCAGGCGCATCGCGGCAGCGTCCAGGTTGGACACCTGCCCGAAGTGCGGGTCGGACTCGACGGAGAAGTACACATCCCCTTCGAGCTCGTACGCCGCGCCCGCGTCCCGCAGCCGCTCGACGAGCGGGACGATCCCGGGTATCGCCTCGACGGCGCCGATGTAGTGCTGCGGCGGCAGCATCCGCAGGGCGGTCATGTCCTCACGGAAGAGGGCGGTCTCCTTCTCGGCGAGTCCCACCCAGTCGACGCCGTCGCGCTCCGCCCGCTCCAGGAGCGGGTCGTCGACGTCGGTCACGTTCTGGACGTAGTGAACCTGCCGCTTGGTGTCGAGCCACACGCGCTGAACGAGGTCGAACGCGTTGTAGGTCGCCGCGTGCCCCATGTGGGTCGCGTCGTACGGCGTGATGCCGCACACATAGATACGGGCGACGGGACCGGGGTCAAGACGTACGAGCCCACCGGTCGCGGTGTCGTGGATCCGGAGGTCGCGGCCCTCACCAGGCAGGGCGGGGACCTCAGAAGCGGGCCAGGCATGCATGTCATGAGCCTAACCGGACGGAAGTTCCGTATACGAACCGGCCAGCTCCTGGTGGCCGGGAACACACCCTTGCGCGGGGCCGAGTGGTGTGCAGGCGAGCCCTGGGGGCCGGTGCCTGAGAGCTCGGGGCGCTCTGTGCTTCGGCAACCGCGGGTTCGCTGTGGTTGATCGCACAGTTCCCGGCGCCCCTGTCGGGGCGCCGGGTCGGCTCATACCGGTGGCCAGGGAATCGCCGGCCACTCCCCGCTCGGCTCCGGGTGCTTCCCCGAGGTGAGCATCGCGTCGACACGCGCGCGTGTGGCGTCGATCTCGGCGGCGGTGATCAGTTCGGCCAGCCGGGTGGCGAGCGGTGCGCCCGGCGCCAGGCCGTCGCGCAGGGAGGTGAGGACGTCGACCGCCTCCGTGGTCAGTGACTCCCCCGCCCAGCCCCACAGCAGCGTGCGCAGCTTGTTCTCGGCGTTGAAGGTGACCCCGTGGTCGATGCCGTACAGCCGGCCCTCGCCGGAGGGCAGCAGATGGCCGCCCTTGCGGTCGGCGTTGTTGATCACGGCGTCGAGGACGGCGAGCCGTCGCAGCCGGGTGTCGTCGGCGTGCACCAGCAGCGCCGTCTTCCCTTCTCCGACCTCGGCGAAGCCGATGGCCTTCCAGCCCTCCTCGGGCTCCTCGCGGTCCACCAGGGCGAGCAGCTCGGCCCCGCCGTCCTCGGCCGACGCCTCGATCCAGAGCTGGCACATGCCCTCGCCGTACGGCCCGTCGCGCAGCACGGTGGGCGGCACGAGCCCCCATCCGGTCGCCTCGGAGACCTCGTACGCGGCGACCTCGCGCTGCGCCAGGTTGCCGTCCGGGAAGTCCCACAGGGGCCGCTCGCCGGCGATGGGCTTGTAGACGCAGAACGCGTCCCGGCCGTCGTACGACACGGAGCAGTACAGCACCGCGTTCGAGGCCTCACGGATCCGTCCGCGCACCTTGAGCTCGCCCTGGGCGAGCAGCTCTGCCGTGGTCACGCTCCGCGGCGGTATCCGTTCTGGCGCGGACATACGTGTCCTTCCGGGTCGAGCGGGAGGCTGCACAGCGGGCACGGGGGCCGGCCGGCGTTGACGACGTCGAGGGCGCGTTTGGCGAAGGCCCGGGCCTGCGCGCCGGTGAGCCGGACCCGGAGCATCGGCGGGCCGTTCTCCTCGTCCTGGAGCAGCTTCTCCTCGGCCTCGGCGAGATCCTCCTCGGACTCCGCGTCGAGCTCCACGAGGGCCTGCGCCTCGACGATCATGCGCTGCTCGTCACCGTCCCAGGCCAGCGCCATGGTGCCGACCCGGAACTCCTCCTCGACGGGGGTGTCGAGGGGGGCGGTGTCGGACACCTCGGTCGGGGCCATGGCCGGGACGGGCGCGCTGCCGCCGGTGCGCCGTACGACCTCGTCGAGGAGCTCGTCCATGCGTTCGGCGAGCGCGGCGACCTGGGTCTTCTCCAGGGCCACACTGGTTACCCGGGGTCCTGAGGAGGCCTGCAGGAAGAAGGTACGACGCCCGGGCAACCCGACCGTACCGGCCACGAAGCGGTCCGGGGGGTCGTAGAGGAACACCTGACGGGACACGTCCTGTCTCCATTGAATCGGCATGAGAACCGGCTGACCGCGCCGGTCCTCATCGGCTGCTGAGAACTTGCTGACAACTACTGCGCTGCTTCGACCGCTTCACCCTACTGCGGCCGACGATCACGGTGCGCCCGCGCCGCCCCCGACCGGGGCGTCACCGCTCGGGGGTTCCTCGCGCGGCGCCAGGGACGCGAAATCGCCGGTGTCCCCGAGGCGCACGAGAAACGGCCTCATCCGTGTGTAACGGATCGCGGTGATCGAACACGGTTCAACAGAGATCCGCTGGAAGAGGTCGAGGTGAAGTCCGAGTGCGTCCGCGACGAGGGACTTGATGATGTCGCCGTGCGAGCACATGAGGTACACGGCGTCACCGCCGTGATCGCGCTCCACGCGCTCGTTCCACTCGCGCACCGCCTCGGCGGCCCGTGTCTGCATGGCGCGCATCGACTCGCCGCCGGGGAACGCGGCCGCGGACGGATGCACCTGTACGACCTCCATCAGCGGCTCGTCCCTCAGCTCGGCGAGCTTGCGGCCGGACCAGTCGCCGTAGTGCGCCTCCCCGATGCGCTCGTCGGTGTGCGCCCGCAGCTCGGGCCGGGCGTCGAGCAGCGGCTGGACGGTCTCCTGGCAGCGCTGCAGAGGGCTGGTGACGACCTCGGAGATCGGCAGCCCGGCGAGCCGCCCGGGCAGGGCGGCGGCCTGCTGGGCGCCGCGCTCGTCGAGGGCGACGCCGGGCGTCCAGCCGGCGAGCAGTCCCGCGGTGTTGGCGGTGGAACGTCCGTGCCGGACGAGGATCAGGGTGGGCATGCGGCCCAGCGTAAACGGGCGCCTCGGGGACAGGCCGGGGCCTGTGGACAACGGCGGCCGGAGTGCGCCCGTGCCCGAGCGGCGGAAGAATACGCTCCGTGATCGTCGACTGCGCCATCTACCGTGCCGGGCACCGAACTGAGGGCCCCGACGATCTCTCCGACGCCCTGGCGCAGGCGCGTGCCGCGGGCGACGCGTTCATCTGGATCGGGCTGCACGAGCCGACGGAGAAGGAGTTCGACCTCGTCACCGAGGAGTTCGGGCTGCACCCGCTGGCGGTCGAGGACGCCCTGAAGGCGCACCAGCGGCCCAAGCTGGAGGTGTACGACGACTCGCTGTTCATGGTCCTCAAGCCGGTCAGCTACGAGCCCGACAGCGACGTCGTCTCCACCGGCGAGGTCATGGTCTTCATCGGGGACTCCTTCGTGGTGACCGTCCGGCACGGCGAGGGCTCGCCCCTGGCGGCCGTACGGCTGCGTCTGGAGGCGGAGCCCGACCTGCTCCGGCACGGGCCGACCATGGCGCTCTACTCGATCGCCGACGCCACGGTCGACCACTACCTGGAAGTGGCGACCGAGCTGGGGACCGACCTGGAGGAGCTGGAGGCGGAGGTCTTCTCCCCGACTGTCGGCGGTTCGCGGAACACCGCGTCCAGGATCTACACGTTCAAGCGGCAGGTCCTGGAGTTCCGCAGGGCCTCGGTCCCCTTGGCGGTACCGCTGACCCGGCTGTCCGGGGCGGGCGCGCCCTTCGTGAACGACAAGGCGCAGCCTTTCTTCCGCGATGTCAACGACCATCTGATGCGGGTGAACGAGTCCGTGGAGGGCCTGGACCGGCTGGTCTCGGACATCCTCTCGGCGCATCTCGCGCAGATGAGCGTGCGCCAGAACGACGACATGCGAAAGATCTCCGCATGGGCGGCCATGGCCGCGATCCCCACGATGATCGCGGGAATCTACGGCATGAACTTCGACCACATGCCCGAGCTGCACTGGTTCTGGTCGTATCCGGCGGTGGTGCTGGCGATGGTCGCGCTGGAGATCCTGCTGTACCGGCAGTTCAAACGGCGGGGGTGGCTGTGATCGGGCTTCGAGCGGCGGGGGTGGCCGTGCGGGTCGGTCCGGGGCGATCAGGCTTCACGCGCGCGTGACGGCGGCTTACGCGAACTCGGGTGCCGCCACGGGGCCGCCGAGCGCGTCACGCCGCTCGGGCATCCTCAGGGAGACCATCCGGCGCCAGCCCACGGCCCGCTCGTAGACGTAGACGGCGTGGATGCCCACGGTGAGCGTGGCCCCCTTGGCCCTGGACCAGCCGAGGATGCGCCCCATGTGGGCCATGACGGCGAGGCTGACGTCCCGGTAGACGCGGATCTCGGCCAGCGCGCACTCGCGCAGCGCCTCCTGGATGGCGCGGCCGTGTCCGGCGTGCGCGAGACGCAGAAGTTCCTCGTGGCAGTAGGCGAGGTGGTTGTCCTCGTCGCTGGAGATCATCTTCACCGCGCGGCCGATGTCGGGGTCGTCCGCGAAGTGCTTGCGCAGCAGCTCCATCTGCTCGGAGGCGCGCTGCTCGGTGACCCGGCTGTGGGCGAGATACGTGACGATGTCCCGCGCGGTGAGGGGCTGGTCGCTCTTGAGCTTCTCGTGCGCGAGGCCGATGCCGTGCCGCTCCAGGAGCATGGTGTAGTCGGTGTCGGACGGCACCTCGACGGGCTGGAGGCCGCGCTTCTTCATGAGGGCGTTGAAGATCCGCCCGTGTTTGTCCTCGTCGGCGCCGTGCCGGGCGATCTTGGGTGCGAGTTCGCGCTCGCCGGGCGGGACGAGCGCGGCGATGCGGGCGTTCTCCCAGCCCCCCTGCGATTCCCCGCTGGCGGCGATGGAACAGAAGAGCCGGAACGACTCGTCGTGGTCGAGGATCTCCTGAAACAGACTTTTGGCCGAAAGCATCTCGCTGACACCTCTCTGCAGGGTTGCGCAGAAAACGAGTCAAATGGGATGCCAGGAGCGCGGCAACCGATGTGTCGGACAAATCCGCCAAACGACGGATGACGAGGGAGGCCCAGGCGCGTAACCAAGGGGACGCGGGCGCGTTGTTCTCCGTGACGGCCGTGGCGGGGAAGACCCCCCGAGCCCCCACCACGGCCGCAGAACCTCTCCTCCGGCCTGCTGTATCGCGCTACGCGAGCCCGGCCCGCTCCAGGGCCTCGAAACCGGCCCGGAGCGAGGCGATCCGGTCGTCCAGGGTGAAGCCCGCGGGGGCCAGTGAGAGCGTGGTGACCCCGGCCGCGGCGTACGCCTGCATCCGGTCGGCGATGCGGTCGACGGAGCCGAGCAGCGTGGTCTGGTCGATCAGGGTGTGCGGAATGGCGGCGGCCGCACCCGTCTTGTCGCCGGACAGGTACTTGCCCTGGATCTCGGCGGCTTCCTTCTCGTACCCCATGCGCTGGGCGAGCTGGTTGTAGAAGTTCTGCTTGGGGCTGCCCATGCCGCCGACGTACAGCGCGGTGTACGGGCGGAACATGTCGGCCAGCGCGGTCACGTCCTTGTCCTCACCCACGGCGAGCGGCAGCGTCGGGCAGACGTCGAAGCCCTCCATCGTCTTGCCCGCCTTCTCGCGGCCCGCGCGCAGATACGTGATCGCGGTGTCCTCCAGGTGGTCGGCGGAGGGGAAGATCAGCAGCGCGCCGTCGGCGATCTCGCCGGTCTGCTCAAGGTTCTTGGGGCCGATCGCGGCGATGTACAGCGGGATGTGCTCGCGCTCGGGGTGCACGGTCAGCTTGAGCGGCTTGCCCGGGCCACCCGGCAGCGGCAGGGTCCAGTGCTCGCCCTCGAACGACAGGCGCTCGCGCGTCATCGCCTTCCGTACGATCTCCACGTACTCGCGGGTGCGCGCCAGCGGCTTGTCGAACTTGACGCCGTACCAGCCCTCGGAGACCTGCGGCCCGGAGACACCGAGGCCGAGGCGGAAGCGGCCGCCCGACAGCGAGTCCAGGGTCGCGGCGGTCATCGCGGTCATCGCGGGCTGGCGGGCCGGGATCTGGAAGATGGCCGAGCCGACGTCGATGCGCTCGGTCTGGGCGGCGACCCAGCTGAGCACGGTCGCCGCGTCGGAGCCGTAGGCCTCGGCGGCCCAGCAGACGGCGTATCCGAGCCGGTCGGCCTCCTGGGCGACGGCGAGATTGTCCGCGTCCATTCCGGCGCCCCAGTAGCCGAGGTTGATGCCGAGCTGCATGGCCGATCCCCTTACCGATCAGTAACGTCCCTTGTTCCGGAGACCCTAGCGCGCTGGTGGGCATGGCGGCAGGGACGGGCTCGGGCATGGCCGGTCCGGGTCGCCCACAGAGCCCTGATCCCGGTTGTCCACAGGCACCCCACGTATTGAGTTCTGGCCAGTAATCTCGGCGTCCATGGAGCAGAGGCATCTCGGCCGTACCGGCCTGCGTGTGTCCCGGATCGGACTCGGCACCCTCACCTGGGGGCGGGACACCGGCGAGCATGACGCCGCGGACCTCTTGAAGGTGTTCTGGGAAGCGGGCGGGACCCTCGTCGACACCGCGGACGTGTACGGCGACGGGGACGCCGAGTATCTGCTCGGACGCCTCATAGAAGGGCTCGTGCCGCGCCGGGACCTGGTCATCTCGACGAAGGCGGGGAGCGTTCCCGACCCGGACCGCCGCTTCGACGGCTCGCGCGGCCATCTGCTGTCCGCCCTCGACGCCTCTCTCGCGCGCCTGGGCACGGACTACGTGGACGTGTGGCACATCCACGCCTTCGACCCGGCCACACCGCTGGACGAGACCCTCCAGGCGCTCGACCTCGCGGTCAGCAGCGGTCGCGCGCGCTACGCGGGCGTGTCCAACTTCTGCGGCTGGCAGCTCGCCAAGGCGGCGACCTGGCAGCTCGCGGCGCCGGGCGTGCGCACCCGCCTGGCCAGTACGCAGATGGAGTACTCCCTCCTCCAGCGCGGCGTCGAGCGGGAGGTGCTGCCCGCCGCCCTCGACCTGGGCGTCGGCCTGCTCCCTTCCTCACCGCTCGGGCGGGGCGTGCTCACGGGCAAGTACCGGGGTGGGGTGCCGTCCGACTCCCGGGGCGGATCGGAGCACCTCGCGCCGTTCGTCGCGCCGTACCTGGACGAGACGGCGAGCAGCATCGTGGACGCGGTGACGACCGCGGCGGACGGTCTCGCCGTGACGGCGCTCCAGGTGGCTCTCGCCTGGGTCCGCGACCGGCCCGGCGTCGCCGCCCCGATCGTCGGCGCGCGCAACGCGCAGCAGCTCACGGCCGCGTTGTCAGTGGAGACCCTTAGTCTTCCTGACGAGATCTGCCGGGCGCTCGACGACGTGTCGGCACCGGTGCACCACTATCCCGATCACGACTGGAGCACGCTGTGACCACGGAGCCGGAGACCACGGAGGAAGCGGAGCCGGGGGCGACGGGCGCGGACATGGCCGCCGACGCCCCGGAGACCGCGGGCGACGACGCCGACGCGGCCGAGGGCGACGCGGACGCGTCCTCCGAAGGCGGGGACGCGGAAGCGTCCTCCGCGAGCGGGGACACGGAAGCGGAAGGCTCCGAAGGCGCCAAGAAGCTGTCCGAGGCCGAGGCCGAGCTGGCGGCCCAGCGCCTGGAGCGGGAGCGGATCGAGCGGCGGAAGGCCGAGAAGCAGGGGCCGGTCGAGGCCGGGGCCAAGCTCACTGGGAAGGCCGCGGATCTGCTCGCGGCGGTGCGGGCCGTGGAGAGCGGCGAGAAGCCCGTGGCCACCGCGTTCCGCGAGCCCGAGCCCGCGCCACGCAGGGTCACGCAGGAGCCCGCGCGGCGCCCGCAGCCCATGGCCGCCCCGGCCCCCGCCCCGTCGGCCGCCGCACCCGAGACCGTCGGAGCCGTACGCGCGGTACTGACCGAGGGCGGCGCCCCCGACGCTCTCGCGCCGCAGGCCGTCGCGGCCCTGGGCGAGGGCGCCGACGAGCAACTGCGCGAGGACCCCTGGCAGTTGCTGCGGGTCGCGGGGGTGCGGCCCGAGCAGGCCGACGGGTTCGCCCGCGCGCTGCTCGGCGCGGAGTGCGGCCCCGACGACGAGCGGCGCGGCCGGGCGCTCACCATCTGGCTCCTGGAGCAGGCGGCCCTCGCCGGACACACCGCCCTCGACGCCCCGGCGCTCACCGCCGCGCTCTCCCAGCGCTCGGTGCCGGATGCCGACGCGGCCGTGCAGAGCGCCCTCGCGGAGGGCGAGGCCCTGGTCTTCCAGGACGCGCTCGACACGGCGCCGGCCCCCGCCGCGCAGGAGGAGGAATCCGAGGAGGCCGAGGAGCGCCCGGTCCGCGTCCTGGTGGGCCTGGAGCGGTACGCGCTGGCCGAGGAGAGCCTCGCCGACGGACTGGCCCGGGTGATGAACTCCGTGCCGAAGGAGGACGGTTCGGCCGCCGACTGGGAGCAGGCCGCCGCCGCGGCCGGCCGCTCCACCGCGGAGCTGATCCGCGCGGTCGCGGGCCACGGCCTGGTCCTGCACACGGGCGGGGACGCGTCCCAGACCGAAGCGGCGGCGCTGCTGTACGCCGCGCGCGGTCTCGGCCTGCGCGGCTGGGCCGCCACCCACACCGCGGGCGGCCGCGACCGCTTCACGGTCCAGATCGCCCAGTACGACCTGCCGGACGGCGCCGCAGACGGCACGGGCACCGGTGTCGTCACCGTCGCGGGGCTCCTGTCCGGCGCCGAGGGGCCGGGCCGGGACGCGGACGGCGCCTTCGACCTCGATCTCCTCGTCGTCCTCGACGCGCCGCAGCTCGACGTCGAGACGGCGGCCGTGCTCGCCGAGTCGCTGCCGGACGGCGCGCGGCTGGTGTTGAGCGGGGACCCGGGGGTGCTGTGGTCGGCGGGCCCGGGGAAGGTCTTCGCCGACCTGCTCGCCGCCCGGGTGTGCCCGCAGGTGGCCTCGCGGACGCCGGACCCCGGGCCGATCGGCGAGCTGGTCTCCGGGGTCGGTATCGGCGAGCTGAACCAGGTCGAGGCGCCCGGCAAGGAGGTCGTGATCGTCCCGGTGCGGGACGCCGGCGAGGCGGTGCACCGGACCGTGCAGCTGGTCGCGGACTCCGTGCCGCGCGCGATCGGCATCCCGGCGGAGCAGACCCAGGTGATCACGCCGGGGCACGGCGGCGCGGTCGGCACGCGCGCGCTGAACGCCGCCCTCAAGGAGCGGCTGAACCCCGGCCCCGGCCGTTTCGGCGGCTTCGACCCGGGCGACCGGATCGCGTACTCCCCCGCGCCGGGCCGTTCGGTGCCGGGACATGTGGTGAAGGCCGACGCCGACGGGCTGCACCTGGAGTGCGCGGGTCTGCCCGTCGTCGTACCGAAGGAAGGGGTGGAGCAGTCCGTGCGGCACGGCTGGGCGCTCACGGCTCACCAGGCGGTGGGCATGCGCTGGCCCGCCGCGGTCGTGGTGCTCCCCGGTGACGCCGCGCAGTCCCTGACCAGGCCCTGGGTGTACACGGCCTTCGGCCGCGCCGAGCGTCATCTGTCGGTGGTGCACGGGGTGGAGCAGGCCCTTCAGCGGGCGGTGGCGGAGGTCCCGCAGAAGCCGCGCACCACGCGCCTGCCGGCCCTGCTCAAGGCGCAGGCACCGGCCTCGGGCTGACCTTCTCCGGCACCCGGCGCCCCGCTCCGTGCACGCAGAGGTGGCGGCCACCGAACCCCGGTGACCGCCACCCCCGTACGTACGCCCTCAGTGATCCACCGTGCTCAGTGGTCCGCGTCCAATGGCTCAAGATCCCCGTCGGAGCCGAGACCGTCCTCCAGGTCGTCCTCCGCCTCGTCGTCGAAGACGGCGCTGACGTCGAAGCGGCAGACCACGCGCTGCGGATCGATCGATTCGAACGGGATCTCCAGCCATTCGCCGGGCTCGGCCGGATCGTCCGATGCGGTCACCCACAGGGTGGAGTCCGCCTCCTCCAGGCCGAACTCCTTGTGCCGGGAGGCGATCTCGTCCGGTTCGAACTCGCCGAACAGGACCCCGAGCGCACCGTGGATCGTGCCGGACGCCGCGTCGAAGCCCGCGGTGGCGGTCGCCCCGTCCTCCTCCACGGCCTCCACGCGCTGGGCCTGCGCCAGCAGTCGCTGTGGCTCCACCACCGCGTAGTCCCGGCGGATCAGCACACTGAGCGCATTCGGCTCCTCGGGGCCCGTGTACGGCGGCAGGGTGTCGTCGGTACCGGGGATCTCGAAGGGTGTGACCTCGTCGTAGCGGTCGTAGAGGAGCTCGTCGTACTCCTCGGCCGCGGCGGCCAGCTCGTTGAACGCCTCGTAGACGGCCGGGTCGTCTTCGCCCGTCCTGCGCTCGACCGCGGCCAGGTGGCGGTCGAGAGCGGTCTTGACCGCCTCGGCGGCGGCGCGTACCTCGGCAGCGGTGGGCTGCACAGCATCAGACATAGTGCAGACGCTATCCGTACACGGCCTCTGCCCGCACAATAGATGCGATGCCGGAATACGAATTTGTCGACGTGTACGTACCTCGCGGGGTCTCCCGCAAGGAGACGACACGTCTGCTGACGGACCATGCCGAGTACGGACACTGGGAGTTGGACCGCCTGAGCCTGCTGCGCGACGGCAGCCGCAGGGTGCGGTTGCGCCGACGGATCATCCGCCAGGTGCGCGCCACGTGGTGACGACAGGCCGCTGAAACGGAGCGGGCCCCGCAGTGGCGGGGCCCGCTCCGTTCTTCACGTCACAGGGGACATGCGTGACGTTGTGCTCATGTTCGTGCCGGTTTATGCCGCCGATCGTGCCTTGCGGTAGAGCAGGGCACCGGCCAGCAGCGCCCCCGCACCGGCGGGCACGACCACACCGAGCGGCAGGTCACTGCCGGTGTGGGCGAGCTGCGCGGCGCCCTTGGGCTGGGTGACGGACTGCGTCCCCGGGTGGTTGGCGTGCGAGGAGCCGCCCGGGTGCTTGCCTCCCGGGGTGGACGGCTGGCCCGGCTGCCCGGGGTGACCCGGAGTGCCCGGGTTGCCCGGCTGACCCGGGTGCCCGGGGTGGCCCGGCTGCCCGGGGTGACCCGGCTCTCCGGGGTTACCCGGAGGCGGCGTCTCGTGACCGCCGCCGGGCGGAGTGGTGGAGTGACCGCCGCCCGTCCCGTTGGCGCAGTCGTTGCCCGCCGCCGCGTTGCCGACGCCGACCACGTTCACGCTGTTGCCGCAGACGTTGACCGGCACGTCGATCGGCGCCTGCACATGATTGCCGGAGCCGACACCCGGCGAGTCACTGGCGTGCCCGCCGGCCTGCGCACCACCGCCGGAGTGGGAGCCTCCGTCGCCGTAGCCGCCCCCGGAGGAACCGCTGCCGCCGCCGTGGTTGACGCACGTGTTGCCCATCGCCGGGTTGAGCACCCCGACGACGTTCACGGTGTTGCCACAGACGTTGACCGGCGCGTGCACCGGCGCCTGCACCGTGTTGCCCGACAGCACGCCGGGCGAGTCCGAACTGGAACCGTTCGCACCCGAGTCGGCGTGTGCGTAGCCGCCGGTCGCGGCGAGTACGCCGGTCGCGGCCGCCACGGTCATCAGGCCCTTGCGGGTGACCTGTCGCATAACTGAATTCCCTGCCTTAGCCCTTGGCTTGGACCATCCGGAACGCGCACGCATCCGTCCAGTGCGTGCGCCGAAAGCCGGTCGGCCCCGGAGCGCATGGCGCGCACTCCGGGGCCGACGGGCTCAGACCCTCATGGGGTGAGGCACAACGTCACTTGTTGATGCAGGTGTTGCCGAAGGCGGGGTTCAGCAGCCCGATCACGGAGACCGTGTTGCCGCAGACGTTCACCGGGACGTGAACAGGCACCTGGATGACGTTGCCGGAGATGACGCCCGGGGAGTGCACAGCGGCACCCTGAGCACCCGCATCGGCGACAGCCAGGCCCGCACCCGCGAGAACCAGACCACCAGTGGCAGCCGCAGCAGCGACGACCTTCTTGATCATTATTCCTCCTTGTTGGCAAATGCGATCCCAAGTAGCTGATCGCAATACCTGTAACGAGGAGGGAGTAGTAGAGCTACGAGCTTATGGTCGCATTCACCCTTCCCGGGTGATCTCCGTACGCGCGGGCGAATACCGGGGTCAACACGTCACGACGCGTCGATGAAACGGTCGAGCACACGCACGCCGAACTGCAGCGCATCCACCGGCACCCGCTCGTCGACACCGTGGAACATGCCCGCGAAGTCCAGCTCCGGCGGCAGCTTCAGCGGGGCGAAGCCGAAGCAGCGGATGCCGAGGTCGGCGAAGGACTTGGCGTCGGTGCCGGCCGAGAGCATGTACGGCACGGCGCGCGCGATCGGGTCCTCGGCGGACAGCGCGGTCTGCATGGCGTCGACCAGCGCCCCGTCGAAGGTGGTCTCCAGCGCCTTGTCCGCGTGCACGTCCTCGCGCTTCACGCGCGGGCCGAGAATCCGGTCCAGGTCGGCGAGGAACTCCTCCTCGTACCCCGGCAGATAACGGCCGTCGACATGCGCGGTGGCCTGCCCCGGAATCACGTTGACCTTGTACCCGGCACCCAGCTGGGTCGGGTTGGCGGTGTTCTGCAGGGAGGCGCCGATGAGCTTGGCGATGCCGCCGAGCTTGGCGAGCGTCGCGTCCATGTTCTCCGGGTCGAGCTCGGTGCCGAGCGCGTCGCCGAGCTCGTCGAGGAAGTGCCGCAGCGTCTTCGTCACCCGGACCGGGAACTTGTGCCGGCCGAGCCGCCCCACGGCCTCGGACAGCTCGGTGATCGCGTTGTCCTTGTGGATCATCGAACCGTGCCCGGCGGTGCCGTCCACGGTCAGCTTCATCCAGTGCATGCCCTTCTGGGCGGTCTCCACGAGATACAGCCGCAGCTTCTCGTTGACCGTGAAGGAGAACCCGCCGACCTCGCCGATCGCCTCCGTGACGCCCTCGAAGAGGTCCGGGTGCTTGTCGACCAGGTGCCGCGCGCCCCAGGTGCCGCCCGCCTCCTCGTCCGCGAGGAAGGCGAGGACGATGTCGCGGGGCGGCTTGCGCCCGCTGCGCAGCCGGTCCCGGACGACCGCCAGCGTCATGGCGTCCATGTCCTTCATGTCGACCGCGCCGCGGCCCCACACCATTCCGTCCGCGATCTCTCCGGAGAACGGGTGGTGGGTCCAGTCCGCCGCGTTGGCCGGTACGACGTCGGTGTGGCCGTGGATGAGCAGCGCGGGCCGCGAGGGGTCCTCGCCCTCGATGCGGGCCACCGTGGAGGCGCGCCCCGTGTGCGACTCGAAGATCTGCGGCTCCAGCCCGACCTCGGCGAGCTTCTCGGCCACGTACTCCGCGGCCTTGCGCTCGCCCGGCCCGGAGTGGTCCCCGTAGTTGCTGGTGTCGATCCGGATCAGCTCGCGACAGAGGTCCACGACCTCGTCCTCGCCAGAGACGCCCCTGGCCGTGTTCGACTCGCTCACGCTGCTTCCTCCCACTGTCACTGCTGGTGGTCCCCCTCATCCTCCCTCCGATCCCTGCCGCTGCCCAAGGCCGGTCCCGGCCCGTCACACGCCGTTCACGCGGGAACAGGGCGTGATCAGGGGCCCTGGAAAGCCTGGTAATGTTTCCTCTGTCGCCGCGAGGGAAACCCCGCGCGACAGACACCTTGTCCGGGTGGCGGAATGGCAGACGCGCTAGCTTGAGGTGCTAGTGCCCTTTATCGGGCGTGGGGGTTCAAGTCCCCCCTCGGACACCATATGAAGCAGTGATCAGGCCCTGGCCGGGAGCAATCCCGTCCAGGGCCTGCTGCTGTCCGGGACGGGTGCGTGGTCGTCGTTACGGCGGGTGCATGGTCGTCGTCACACGGACAGTGCCCGCGCCCTCCCGTTGCGGTCGTGCCAGGCCGCGCGGTGCGCCCGTGCCTCGGCCTCGGCCCGGCGCAGGGCCGGGTCCGGCACCGGCAGCCGGCACAGGGTGTCGAGGGTGTCGAGCATCCGCCCGGCGAACCGCTGCCCGAGCGGGGTGAGCCGGCCGGAGTCCAGGAGCACGAGGGTCGCCTCCCGGGTGGCCGAGCGCCAGCGGGCGAACCGGAGGTGCGCGGCGGCCCGCAGGGCGGCGTCCGGCTCCGTCTCGCGGCGCCGGTTCCAGAACTGTGCCACCCCCAGATGCGCGTACGCCCCGTGGAAGAGCCCCAGCAGCGGGCGCGGGTCACTGCGCCAGGGCGCGTAGTACAGCTCCTGGCCGCCCGCCTCGAACAGGTCGAAGAGGTGCAGCAGGGCCGCGAACTTGTTGTGCTGCATCTCGTGCGCCATCGTCACCGCGAACACGGTCCCCGTCGGGGGCAGCGACATGGCGACGCAGCCGAAGGTCTCCGCACTGCTTCCGCTGACGCTGCCCCGGGCGGTGCCGGTCAGCGGCACCAGGAGCCGCGGGCCGGCGGCCAGCTCCGCGTAGGTCTCCGGATGGTCGGCGCGCAGCAGCCGGCAGGCGTCCCGCGCGACCGACGCCCAGCGGCGCACCTCGTCGGCGCCGAGATCTCCGGGGCGCCCCTCCGCGTGCGGGAAGCACGACGGGTCCAGGGGGTCGAGCAGCAGCGGTGCGTCGGTGTCCAGGACGGTCAGCAGGTGGGCGCCCCGCCAGCGCCCCTTGCTCCGGTACGAATCCCTGGGCACCGTGACCGGGCCGGGAACGAGGGCCGATCCGGGTACGGCGATCCGGGCCCGGCCGTCGTCACCGACGCGCACCTCGACGCGCTCGCCGGGGCGGGCGCCGGGGAAGTGGGCCCTGCCGAGCGAGGGCAGCGCCACCCAGGGGCCCGCCGCCGGCCAGCGCACACGCATGGGCAGCCCGGCGCGGACGGCCGCCGCGGCGGCGAGCGTGGTGAACCAGTGCACCGGCGGCTGCGCGCCCTCGCGCCGTTGGGTCAGACGCGCGAGCAGGCCGAACAGTGCGGGACCGGCCGACGGATGGGTCAGGACGGCGGCCGCGGCGTCGGGTGCCGCGTTCCGGGCGGCGACGAGCAGCTCCCACGCCCGCTCGGCCTCTTGGGCCACGGCGCCCCCGGTGTCACGGGCGGCGGCCGTCACCGCGTACACGCAGGCGAGGCGTCGGCTGTGCTCGGCGCGGGCGAGCAGCCGAAGGGCCCCGGCCCCGCCGCATCCGGCGGCGACCTCGTCGAACAGCACGCCCGGCATGCGGTGCGGCAACGGCGTCATGCCACCTCCGACGACAACGAGGACGAAGACGAGAGCGAGGGCGAGAGCGAGGCCGCCGGCCGCGCGGACGGCGACATGGCCAGGCGTGTCACATCCTCGGCCAGGCGTCCGCGCACGCGTCCGATCAGTGCCGCCAGGTCGGCGCAGTACACGCTCGGGTTGGCGAACCCCGTGTCGTGGCGGTACCGGTTCGCGTAGTGGCCGCCCCCGCACACCCGGTGCAGCGGGCAGGCGCGGCACTCGGCGCACAGTCCGTCGGCGCCCCACTGGCGGGCCGCGACGCCGGGATGGCGCAGCAGCGCGTCGAAGGAGTGGCGCTCCACGTCGAGCCCGGTGCGCGCGGCCCCGGCGTACGCGGTGCGCAGACTGTCGTCCTGGGCCAGCGAGCCGTCGGTCTCCACCACCGCGTAGCGCACCGGGGACAGTCCGAGGGCCTCCGTCTGCGGTTCGGCTCCCAGCAGAAGGGCCATCAGGTCGTCGAGGAGGCGTACGCCGGTCTCGCGCACGGCCGCCCCGTACCAGCGCTCGAAGACGGCCCACAGCCAGTCCGCGTACGGGGTGCGCCGCCCACCGGGGTCGAGGCCGGGCGGCGGCGTGCGCCAATTGCCCAGCGGCAGAAGGAAGTCGACGGTGGGCGGGCGGTGGGAGAGCAGGTCCTCATAGGTGCGTACGGGGTCGTTGCGCAGGTCGATCGTGCACAGCAGCGCGGCGAACAGCGGCCGGTAGGGCTCGCTCGCCAGCAGCCGCAGGGCCGCGTCGACCCGGGCATGGCTGCCGCGCCCGTCGGCGCCCCGGCGGTGCCGGTCGTGGGCGGCGCGTCCGCCGTCGGTGCTCACCCCGATCCGGATGCCCAGTTCGCCGCAGAGGTCGAGCCGTTGCTCGGTCAGGCGTACGCCGTTGGTCTGCAGGGACAGACGCAGCCGTACGCCGTCGCCTACGGCCGCGCGCAGGGTCGAGGCCGTGCGGGCGAGCGCGGCGTCGCCGGCGAGCAGGGGTTCACCGCCGTGCAGGACGACGCCCGCCTCGTACAGCCCGTGCCCGGACAGGTGCTCGGCGATCCGCTCGGCCGTGCGCTCGACGGTGGCGGGGGCCATGGTCCGCGGCTGCGCGCGCCAGCTCTGGTCGTGCGAGCGGTACATGTAGCAGTAGTCGCAGGCCAGGTCGCAGCGGCTGTGCACCTTGAGGACGAAGGAGTGGATCGGGTACGGGACCCAGCCGGCCGTCTCCCGTGCCACCACGTCGGCAGCCCTCGGCCAGGGCGGCTCTGCATGGCGCAGTGGCGGTCGACTCATCCGCTTCCCCCCGAAGATGTGCGCCGCCGTCCCCGTCGTATGTCCCCGTCGTACTTCAGGACCTGGCGCACTCTGTTTGACCAGTATTCGTTCGGGGTGCGGCGAGCGTCAACATCACGAATGAGCCAACGGGTTCCGTATTGCGGGCAGTTGACGAAGCACGGGGCGCACGACCGCTGCCGCGCGGGCAGGGGGTGGCGTTACGCTGAAGTGGACATCGGTCACCCGCTCCGCGTCCACGCGGGCGGGCCGCAGCCGCACAGCGGTCCACGAACATCCTGGAGTGGACACCATGGCAGTTGCCGAGGGAGCCACCCCCGCCGAGCCGGGTACGGGCGAGGGCCGGGGTCCGGTGCCCGACGCCCAGTCCGTCGTCCTGGACATCGCCGGACTGGCACTCGAAGACGTCGCCGCCCTGCCGGACTCCGTGCTCGGCGCGCTGCTGCGCCGGGTGCACGACAGCTGCGCGGCGGGCGACCCGTTCGTCACCGGGCACACCGAGAGCGCGTGAGCGAAGTGGGCGGGGTGCGGGCGACCCGCGGATCTGACGTACACCGGGCGTGCACAGCCGGGGGTGGGGCGGCGAGCCCTATACTGACACCCTCGCATGTCCGTTATGTCCACCTTCCGTTGCTGTGCCGCGCCGAGCGGAGAGGTCATGCCAGACGCCAACCCCCTTGACCGCGCAGGTTCGTTCACCATCTTCTTCACCACGTCGGAGAACCTCGGGCTGAGCACCACGCTGCGCAACGCGGCGGACATCCTCGCCGAGGGCAACCGCAGTGTGCTGCTCGTGGACGGCCGCTCCGGCGATCCGGCGGACGGCCTGCCGGTGCCCGACCCGGTGCCTGGGCTGGTTTCCACCGCGACACTCACCACCCCGGCGGCGCTGACCGCGCTCGCCGGCGACCCCGTCGCGGCCCGCTACGACCACGTCCTCGTCGAGGCTCCGGTGCCGGACGCTCCCGGCGCCGTGGAACCCACCCGGCTCGTGGGGTTCGCCGACGCGGTCGTCATCTGCTTCGCATTGACCGCCTGGTCCATCGACGGTGCCGCCGCCCTCGCCGAGGACCTGTCCGGCGCGCAGAGCGACCGGCCCGTCCGGGTGCTCACCCTCGGGCTCAAGAGCGATGTCGGGGTCCACGACCGGCTGCGGGACGCGCGCGAACGGGTGCGCCGCAAGTTCGGGCCGCTCGCCCAGGCCCGCGAGGAGCGCGAGTTCCCCTTCCTGGAGATCCCGTACAACCCGCTTTACCTGGACAGCCGCAGCCTCGCCGTCGAGACCGAGGGCGTCGGCACCGTCACCGGTCTGCGTCCCTACTACGAGCGGCTCGCCGACTGGCTTCGGGTGCGCCGCCCGGCCCGGTTCACCCACGTCACCGTCGTCCACTCCGCACGGCACGCCCTCTGGGCGGCCTGGCTGCAGGACCGGCTCGGCGAACGGGGCGTGCGGACCGTACTGCGCAGGGACGACACCTACGCCGGTGAGCGCCCTTCGGCCGGTGCGGCCCTGCTCTTCCTCTCGCCGGGTGACGCGGACGACACCCTGCTCGAACAGATCGGCGCCCTCTCCCACACCGATGTGCGGATCGTCCTGGTCGACGAGCCGTTCCCGCACACGGCGGCGGCCCACCACGAGCGGATCGACCTGCGCGACACCACCGAGGACGAGGCGCTGCGGCTGCTCTGCACCACCCTCGGCCTCGACCCGGCGGGGCCCCGCGAGGGCACGCGGGGCGCACGCTTCCCGCGGCTGCCCGAGACCACCAACGTCGCCCCGCGCAACGGCGATTTCATCGACCGCGACGCCCTGCTGGCGACGCTCGACGAGCAACTGCGGGCGGCCGGCCGCGAAGGCGGCTGCCTGGTGCTGCACGGCCCCAGCGGCTGGGGCAAGAGCGAGACCGCCCGGGAGCTGTGCCACCGCTACGGCGCCCGGTACGACGTGGTGTGGTGGGTGCGCGCCTGGGAGACGCTGCGAGTGCAGCGCGGTCTGGCCCGGCTCGCCGGCCGCCTCGGCACCGCGGAGGACCAGCTCGGCATCGTCGCACCCGACGGCGGCGTCTCCCGGCTGCTGACCCGCCTGTCACGCCCCGACTCCGACTCGGGGAACTGGCTGATCGTCTACGACGGTGTGGTCGACCCCGCCGAGCTGCACGGTCTGCTGCCCGTTCCGCACGAGCGCGGCCATGTACTGATCACCAGCCGCGTCGCGCCGCCGGAGCGGCAGCCGGACGCCCGCCCACCGCATATGACGGCCACCGCCATCGGACCCATGAGGCCCGCCGAGTGCCGCGCCCTGCTGTGCGAGCGGCTCCCGGAGATCACCGAGGACCAGGCCCAACAGGTGGGCAGCGTGGTGGACTCCGTCCCGCTCGCCCTGCATCTGGCCGCCCACTGCCTCGCCGAGCGGGCCGACGCCCACCGGCGCGACGATCACATGGGGCCGGACGCCGCGGCCCGCGCGGCTGTCGCGGACCTCCTCGCCGAGTACCGCACCTGCAAGACGGAACTCCTCGGTGAGACCGGCTCCGTACCGCCCGTCGCCGTCATGGTGCGGGTGGCCCAGAACGTCGCGGGGGCCACCCCGGGCGCCGCCGCCTGGCGCGCCGAGAGCCCCGCGCACGACGCCCTGGGCTGGCTGCTGGGCGCCGCCTCCCTGCTCACCGGGCGCGGCACCGGCCTGGAGCTGCTGCGCTCGCGCCGCATCCTGTCCGAGCTGGCCCGCGACGACTCGGCCGAACCCGAGGCCGTCGAGGGCACCCTTCGCCACCGGCACCCCGACGACGTACAGCTGCCCGACGAGCACATGGTGAGCGTCGCCCTGTGGGCTCTGGCCCAAGTGGGGCTGCTCGACGTCGACTTCGACCGCAAGGAGCAGCCCCTCGTACAGCATCACGCGCTGCGCGACCTGATCCGCGACGGCATGGACCCCGCCAAGCGGGAGCACGTCGAGTCGGTGCTGCGCAGTGTGCTCGCCGAGTACGTACCGCAGGAGGACCAGGACCTGCCCGCCGACTGGGCGCGCGAGGTGTACTCGCTGCGGCTGTGGGAGGACTCCCGGCCCCGGGTGCGCCGCTCGATGCTGCGCCATCTCAACGCGCTCAGCCAGCGCGGCGAGAGCGCCGACCTCGCCCGCCTCCTCGACATCTCGGGGCGGGCCCGCGAGGCATGGCGGGCCGACGGCGACGAGCAGACGCCCGAGTATCTGCGGCTGCTCAACCTCACCGCCCGCGCCCACCGCCTGGGCGGCGACTACGAGTGCTCCCGCGAGCTGTCCCAGGAGGCGCTGCGCGGTCACCGCAGGCTGCTCGGCCTGACCCACCCGCGCACCCTGCTGTCGGCCGACTCGCATGCCGCGACCCTGCGGGCCCTCGGCCGCTTCGAGGACGCCCTGATCCAGATCAGGCCCGCCCTGGAGGGGCTCACGCTGCTGCTCGGCTCGAAGCATCCCGCCACGGTCCAGGTCGAGCACAACCTCGCCCTCACCGAGGCGCTCACGGGACGTGTCTCCGTCGCCCTGGGCCGTCTCCAGGCACGCTTCCGCTACCGGCAGGCCGTCGGCGGCAAGGAGGACCCGATCGCCTGGCGCGCGGCCGATCTGCTCGCGTACCTGTACCGGATGAGCGGGCGCGACGGCGAGGCACGGGACCTGCTGCGCCAGCGGCTGCGCCGGTACGGCGACACCTGGGACGGGGGGCGCCTGAAGACGGAGGTCGGCCTGGCCGTCAGCGAGCGCCGCCTCGCCGACGGCTTCCCCGCCGTCAAGGATCCCCGCTACGGCTTCGAGATGGCCCACGAACGCGACCTGCGGGCCTTGAAGCTGTACGTCAGCCGCTTCGGCGCCGACCGCTTCGACACGCTGCGCTGCCAGTTCAGTTACGCCGCGGATCTGCACGCCCTCGGCAAGGTGGAGGAGGCCGAACAGCAGGCGCGCCAGTGCGGGGACGCGCTGGCGGCCCGGTTCGGTGTGGGGCACCCCTACACGGGGCTCAGCCAGGTCCGGCACGCGGTGTATCTGCGGTCGATGGGCGAGGTGCAGCGCGCGGAGGACGAGGGCCGCGCCGCCGTGCACCTGCTGTCCCACAAGGTCGGCCAGTCCCACCCGTGGGTGGCCGTCGCGGAGAACTCCCTCGCCGCCACCCTGGCCGCGGCCGACCGCACCGACGAGGCCGCCCAGCTCGCCCGCAGCGCCCTGAACCGGCTGCGCGACCTCGGCGTCGCTCACCGCCCCGACGGACGGCGGGTGCGGGCCCACCACGCACGGCTGACCGGATCCGACACATCCCGCCCGGTGCCTCCGTCGGGCTTCGACATCGACCTGGAGCTGCCCGGGCTGTAAGAAGAAGACGGACACACGGACACGAGGAAGGCACCGGCACGGGACGCCGGCCCGCACGGGCGTCCCCGCAGTCCCCAGCGAAAGGCGAGCGCACGTGGCAGCCCCGGCACCGCACCGTACGGAGACCCTGAGGGAGTATCACTGGTCGGCCGAACGCCACGGCTGGATCACGGAGTTGTGCGAGGAGGCGGCCGTCGCGGCCCCCGAGATCCGGTCGTTGTCCCACTACAGCAACGGCATCCTCGACTTCGTGGTCTGCCGCGCCGAGCGGGCCCCCCTCAGCAGTCTGGTCACCGAGGCCGACGACGACCTGCACGACGAGTCGCTGCCCGGCAGCCGGCTGCTGCTGTGCGCCCAGGACCTCGGCGCGGTGCTGCGTCCGCTGGGCACCGGAGAGCTGATGCGCACCGTCGTCGCCAACGGGCGCGGCGGCCTGTGGGGCGGCCGGGTCAAGCCCGGCGAGTACCTGGCGGCGCTCGCCGACGGCCCCGACCGCGTCCCCGCCATGGACGACGCCATGAACTGCCTGGTCACCCGGATCCGTACCGAAGTGCACAGGCTGCCCGACGAGTTGCCCGGGGGTGACCCGGACGCGAAGCCCCGGCTCGTCTCCGCGGACACCGAGAACGCGGCACTGCGCGTCGACTTCGGCACGGCCGCCGCGCCCGTCCCGGCCTACGAGCAGCGGCTGCGCTCCCTGTGGCACCACCATGTGAACACCACCGACCTCCAGTACGCGGGCTACTACCGCGACTGGACGCTGGTGTGCGTCGGCGACGTCTTCGACGCGCCCGAACTCGGTCCGCGCTTCATGGATGTGAGCGTGCGCAGTCGGCGCACCTCCTACCGGGACCTCTCGCGGGGCCTGCGCGGCCACGTGGTCCGCCTCACCGACGCGCTGCATCTCGTGGCCCCGGCCCCGGCCGGTCTGGCGCCCATCGACCGACTCGTCCTCGATGTACAGGAAGGCGCGGTCTACGTCGCCTGGCTCTCGCCGCGCGAGTTCGTCGTCGGTGTCACCCTCGACCAGACGCAGGTCGCCCGCGCCGAGGCCCGGTTGCACGGGCTCGCGCACGCGCTGGGCGAGATCACGGCACAGTCGCCGCGCTGAGCGTGCCCCACACCTCCTCGGCGAGCACCTCCACCGTGCGGGCCGCCGTCAACGGGTGCGCCTGGCCGGCGCTGCCCAGCAGATGCACCGGCAGCACCTCGACCGCGGTCTCGTACTCCCGGCAGATCCGGCGCAGTTCGCTCAGCTGGTCGTCGGTCGGCACACCCCGCAGCGCGGTGCGGTGCCAGGCCGCGACGGATCCCCGGAAATCCTCCGTCAGCGCCCGTACCAGCGTGGCGCAGCCCAGGGCGCCGAGCTCCGCGGGCGTCGCGGCGCTGCGTCGCGTCATGGTCCGCCCGGCCACCCGCCGGGTGACCGTGTCGAGGACCGCGAGCGCCTCCCGGAACCGGCGTCGCACCGGTCCCGGCAGATCGGCGGCGGCCTGCTCCGGCTCGGACGGGGACTCGGGCACCGGCCCGGTGAGCTGCGGCGTGGACGGCTCGGTGCGCGGCAACGCCGCACCCGGGCGCGCTTCCAGCGTCAATGTGGCCATCGCCTGGCGCAGTTCGGTGAGCTGGGCGGTCTGCCGCTCCAGGTCGCGGCGCATCCGCTCGCCCAGCTGGACGAGGTCCTCCTCGCGCCGTACCTCCTCCAGCCGCCTGCCGAGCTGCCGCAGCGCCTCGTCGACGCTCTGCGCGAACGGCCCCTGCCGGTACACCAGCGGCCGGGAGCCGATCGAGCGCGCCAGGCGGTCCTGCATGGGCTGCGACACATGGCCGTTGACCACGAGCAGCGCCTCGAACCGTGCCGGATGCACCGCGTTGCGCAGTCCGTGCACATGGGCGGCGATCCGTTCCGCGTCGCCCGCGAGGAGGACGGAGCGGGTGAGGATCACCGCGAGATAGGTGTTGGGGGCGGGGGCGAGCCAGTACAGCACCTCCTCGTCGGTGTCCGGCGGGGAGGACACCCGGGCCGGGACCGGGTCGCTGGAGGCGATGCGCCACTGCCCCAGGTCGAGGGCCTTGTGCACGTCGGCCGTGACCTCCCGCTTCGAGACCTTCTCGTGCAGGAAGCTCACCGCCTCCAGTACGGCCGCGGCGGTCACCTCCCGTACGGCGCCGTGGCGGTCCTCGCTGAGCTGCCAGGCCTGGCGGCAGGTCCTGAGCACCTCGCGGGGTACGCCCTCGGTCAGCTCGTACAGCAGCCGCAGCGCGTCCGGGCCGAACGGGCCGGAGGACCGGCGCGGCCGCGGGATACTCCGGTCGGGGCCCGCCTCGACGTAGGCCGCGACCAGTTCCCCGGTGAGGCGCTCGCTGAAGCCGGTCGGCCACAGCTGGACCACTCGTTCGTGCACGCTCGCCCGCAGCGCCTGGAGTCCGTCCGGCGAGACGCAGAACACCAGGAGACCGCCGCGGCTCGCATAGATGTTGACGAGGCGTTCGAAGGCGTCGACGAAGGTGCGCCGGTTCTCCTCGGGCCAGTCGAGAACCTTCTCCAGGGAGTCCATCAGCAGCACATAGGGGCTGCCCACCCGGCCGTGCAGGAATCCCTGGACCGCCAGCGCGTCGAAGACGCGGTCTATGCCGGCCGCGGCGTACTGCTGTCCGCCGGCTCCGCCCGACGGGCCGATGGCCTCGGTGATGCCGCGCTCGCGCAGTGGCTCGGCGGGCTCCTCGCCGTTCAGCCACTTCCACACCATCCTGGTGAACGGCGGCTCCTGGAGCAGCGCCAGCGCGGTGGCGAAGCGGCGGTGCTCGGTGACCTCGCCCAGTGTGCCGCGCAGGTCCGCGTGGATCACCTCCGGGTCGTAGCGCAGCGCCGACACCACTTTGTCCGGGTCGAGGCTGCGGTCCCGCAGTCCTGCGGCGATCTCGTCGAGTGTGCCCAGGCGCGGATCGCTGCCCTGTTCGCCGACGCGGTTGGCGGTCACGTACGCGTAATAGTCCCGGACCAGTTCCTCGAAGGCGCGGCGTCCGCGGGAGGTGTCGCCGGGGCCGCGCAGCCGGTCCCGGTACATCCGGCCCATGTCCTGGGCCGGTTCGTCCACGATCCACATCGCGGGGTTGTCCGGGCGCGCGCCGAGCGCCGCGTACACCTCGCGCAGGGCGTGGCTCTTGCCCAGCCCGAAGTCGCCGACCAGGGCGATCGTCCTCCCGCGCCGGCCACCGGCGGGACGTTCGGCGAGGTAGTCGTCGACGAGTTGGGAGAGCTCCTTGAGGGTCGGCGTGCCGACGGTCGCGTTTCCGGAGTCCGCCGCTTCGACCGGCGCGGCCCCGAGGTCGGCCGAGGGGCCGAGGCGCACGACTGGGATCAGCGGGAAGGGGTTGTCGTGCCAGATGTCTCCACTGACTGAGGCCACGATGGCACTCCTCGTGTTTCCGATGACGTCGATGCGAGGGGCGGGCGGGTGCGGGGGTGCGGGGCCGGGTCAGGAGCCCGTGGACGGGCCGGGCGGATGGGGCAGCGCGTTGGGGCCGCCGGGTGTGGTGCGCCGCAGGGTCGCCAGGTCCGGACCGGACCGTCCCGACGTGTGCCGGGTGAGCTCGTCGGCGGTGATCCGCACGGGTCTGCCCGCGTGTCGTTGCCCTTCGGCCACCGCGTGGAAGACGCGCCGCAACTCCCGTACGTCGGCGGGCTGCCACTGCTCGTGGGCCCGGAGCAGCTCGTCCCTGAGGCTCTGCGCGGTCCGAGGGGGCGCGCTGTCCGGGTCGGGATGGCCCGAGCGGGCGCTCTGGCTGAATTTCAAGGTGTCCTCCGGCCTGAGGCTGCCGAGTGCGAGGTGGGTGACCGCGGCGCTGGGCAGCAGCTCCGCGACCACCTCGTTCGCCGTCTCGGTCGTTCCATGGCTGACTTCGACGAGAAGTACGATCCGGCTCTGTGCATGACTCAAGCAGGTCTTGAGGAATCTGGTCCGCACACCCACGTCCTTCCAGTCGATGTGGGGAACCACGGCGAACAGCAGTGCGTCCTGCTGGGCCAGCAGGGCGCTGATCGCGCTGAACGCCTTCAGCGGGGATTCCTGGGACAGCGCCGGATCGAGTCCGGCGCCCTCGAATTGCGTGCGCAGTGTGGTGACGACCTTGTCGCGGATGGTGGCGTTGATGGTCGGGGTCGACGCGAAGTCGCCGTTCTCGTCGATGCTGATGGCGCGGCCGTCGTTGCCGTACCCGGCGGTCATCGCGACGATGTGCCGCGGCGGACGGCGGGTGCCGGGCGGCGCGGTGCGGACCAGCTCGTTCAGCTGCGCGATGTACTGTCCGGCCCGGTAGATGCACTGGTGGATGAGGGTGGTCTTGCCCATGCCGACCGGCCCGGTCACCACCACCAGGCGCCCTTGGTCCACGCCGGGCGTGACCAGGTCCGCGAGTCTGAGCAGGCACTGCTCGAAGAGGTCCAGCTGCTCCCGCGCGTGGTCGACGTCCACCCACTGGCCGGCGTGGCTCTCGTCCTCCCACGGCACCAGCGGGTGGTCGTCCCTCGGCGGGACGGCGAAGCCCGGCAGGCTCTGTCTGCTGCCCGGTACGTACACCCCGTACGGGTTGTCCTGGATCGGCGCGTTCATGCGGGCGCTCCCGGGGTCGCGGGGGCGGGGCGTGCCCGCAAAGTACGCCATCTCCAGTACAGCGCACGGCCGTTGAGGTCCGACACGGTGCGCAGCTGCCGCTCCACGGACTGCCGTACACCCTGTGCTTCCTGGGCGCGGGCGCCCAGGCCGAGGAACGCGCCGTCGCGGGCACTCGGGAGCGGACGGGCCAGCGGCAGCTCACCGGCCAGTCGCCGGGCGGTGTCGCGTCGTGCGCCGGGTCCGGACACCTGGAGAAGGGGGCCGATCAGCGCGTCACGCGCGGCGAGCACCGCCGTGTGGTCGGCGTCGGGCCGGCGCTCGTAGTCCGCCAGGTACTCCCTTGCCGCTGCCCTGAACGCCGCCGCGCCGGAGTCCAACTGCTGGGTGAGCCGGCGCCGTTCCGCCGATACGCGCTCCGAGAACTGTCCTCCGAGGGTGAGCAGGGCGCCGGCCCCCAGCAGGGGCAGCGACTTCAGGAACGTCACGAACCAGCCGTCCTCCGTGGTGCCGCCGGCCGCCGCGCCCGGGGAGTCGGATTCGGCCGCCATCAGCGCGGAGCACGCCCGTCCGAAGTCGTCCTGGCTCTGCTCGGCCCACTTCTCCAGCGTCATGCGGGCACCGGCCGCGGTGGGGATGACCGTCTCCTGGGCCGTCGCGCCGGCCTTCAGCAGACCGAGGCGTACGGCGGCCGTGACGAGGTCGCCGCGGTGCGCGGTGTCGAGGCAGTACACGAGTTGGGCGTCGCGCTCCCCTGATCCCCCGGGCGCCGCGAACGCCGGGGTGGGGGCGACGCCCCACCACACGAGTACCCCGAACAGCACGAGTGCCCCGGCGGTGACCGCCGTGCGCGTCGCCCGTAAGTCGTGCCCCATCCCCTGCCCCATGCGGACTCTCCCCGTCCGGCGACTGCCGTGCGCCGGTTCCCTCGTCTGGCTCCCCTGCCGGTACGGACCGCGGTTACGCCGGGGACCGGCCGTTCGCCAACGGCTCCCGCTCCGGCGGCTTTTCGCATGGGGAGGGACGCTCGTCGTCCGCGTCGAGTTCCCGGTGGCCGCGCCTTCGCCGCAGGCTCGGCGGATGTGCCAGCAGTACGTGTGACGTGCCGTACAGCAGGTTGACGGTGACCACGGCGGGGCCGACGGTGGCGACCGTGCCCGGGAAGTCACGCTCAACGGTGAGCGCGATGAGGACGGCCGTGATGCCGTTCTGCTGACTGAGCCCGAGCGCGATCCAGTCCCGCCGCTCAAGACCCCGTACGAACAGGGGCATGACGCCCAGCGCGACCACCGCCTGCGCGCCGAACGCGGCCACGCCCAGCACGAACCCCGTCAGCAGCGACACGCCTTGGGCGAGGAACAGTCCGAGGGCGAGGAACGCGGCCAGGAAGGCGCCGCCGACCGCGCGGTCGAGCGCCTTGCCGAACGCCGCCGTACGCACCACGAGTCCGGCCACCGCCACCGCGAGCATCAGCATGCTCCCCGCGGCGAGCACCAGCATCGCCACGACCAGCAGCCCCGCCGAAGCCGCCCCGGCACGCCGGGCGCGCGGCGAGGCGGGCACCTTGGCCGCCACCCTCCGGCCGGCCCACCACAGGAGCAACACCCCTGCCAGCAGTGCGGCGTTCAGGGCGAGCCCGGTCGCGTAACCGCGCGCGCCGCCGCCCGCGACCGCCGGTGTGCCCTCGTACCCCGCCTTCGTATAGGCGTAGCTCGCGACGTACAGCGTCAGCAGTACCGTCATCGGGTCGTCGAACGACGCCCACGCCGTCAGCAGTGAGCGGGCGCGCGGCGACATGCGTCCACTTCTGGAGAGGGCGGCGACGGACAGCGGGTCGATCTGGGCGACCGCGATACCGAGCACCAGGTATGCGGGCCGCCCGAACGACAGCACCATCACACCCGCGATCAGGGCCGCTTTGAGGACGACGCCGAGCGTCACGGCCGCCACCACGCCGAGCACGTCGGAGCGCACGGCTTCGAGGTCGATCGAGTACGTGCTGCCGTACAGGCCGACGGCGAGCAGGAGGCCCGCGCCGAAGAGATAACCGCTGGTGCCGACCAGTGCGGAGGGATCCACCGCCAGCCCGGCCAGCAGGCCGAGACCCAGCAGCCCGACTCCGCCGATCACGATGCCGGGAACCGACACCGGCAGCATCCAGGCACGGGCGCGTTCGGATGTCGCCACCGCCACTTCCCCCCTCGGTCCGCTTCTGCCGGGTCTGTTCGGGTTCGCCGCCTCCTGGCACGCAAGCTCGCCCCGCGGCCGTCCGCGGCCGTGGGGCAGGTGAATCGTAGGGGTCCCGAGTGCCGCGCGTAAGCCGAACACCGGCCTGCTGTACGGCGGTTGACCGTCGACCCATATGAATATCCGAAGTGGAGCGCCAAGGCCGCGTCGCACGGCCCCAACTTCACGATGCCCGTTCCCGGGCACCGCCGAACGCGAGGCTCGCAGGGCGTCTTGTGCTGTGTTACGTGGAGGTGTGGGCCAGATCTCGTCAGGATGACGTACCCCCACGTCAGAACTCTGGAATCAATGGTTCCGGTGCCCCGCAAAACCTCCTCGCATGGCTGATGACCAGGTCCGCGACTAGCGTCGTACTAAAATTGAAGGCTTGTTTGGAGTTGGACCGGAATATCCCCAGGCATACCTGCGGGCCCACCAGCTCCCCGGACGCTCCGGGAACAACACGTGAGGACCCGATGGCAGCCCTCCAGCAAGGCCCCGCACTCGCGTTGTCCGACGACGAGGTCCGTGCGGAGTTCGGCGACCGGGGGCGGTTCTCCGCCTCCCCGGCCGCCTCGCCGCGCACGCTCGTCGACATCCTCGACGCCTCCGTTCGGGCGTACGCCGACGAGCCCGCCCTGGACGACGGGCACCGCTGCCTCACCTACCGTGCCCTGGCCGTCGAGGTCGAGGCCCTGCGGCGGCGGCTCAGCGCCGCCGGGGTGGGCCTCGGCGACCGGGTCGGCGTCCGGGTCCCCTCCGGCACCAACGAGCTGTATGTCGCGATCCTCGCCGTACTGGCCGCCGGCGCCGCCTATGTCCCGGTGGACGCCGAGGACCCTGACGAGCGCGCCGAGCTGGTGTTCGGCGAGGCGGAGGTGCGCGCGGTCCTCGGAGCCGGACACGAGCTGACCGTGACCGGCCGCTCCGACGTTCCGGCCGCGCGGCCCGGGGTCGAACACGACGCGTGGATCATCTTCACCTCCGGCTCCACCGGCAGGCCCAAGGGCGTGGCCGTCAGTCACCGCAGCGCCGCCGCCTTCGTCGATGCCGAGGCCGGCCTCTTCCTCACCGAGGACCCGATCGGGCCCGGCGACCGGGTCATGGCGGGCCTCTCCGTCGCCTTCGACGCCTCCTGCGAGGAGATGTGGCTGGCCTGGCGGTACGGCGCCTGTCTGGTGCCCGTGCCGCGCTCCCAGGTGCGCAGTGGCGCCGACCTGGGGCCCTGGCTGGTCGAACAGGAGATCAGCGTCGTCTCGACCGTGCCGACGCTCGCCGCGCTCTGGGAGCCGGAGACTCTCAACGACGTACGGCTGCTGATCTTCGGCGGCGAGGCCTGCCCGCCCGAGCTGGTGCAGCGGCTCGTGACCGAGGGGCGGGAGGTCTGGAACACCTATGGGCCGACCGAGGCGACCGTCGTAGCCTGTGCCTCCCTGATGACCGGCGAGGAGCCGGTCCGTATCGGGCTGCCGCTGAACGGCTGGGAGCTGGCCGTCGTCGACGAGGCCGGGGAACCGGTGCCGATGGGCGGCAGCGGGCAGCTCGTGATCGGCGGGGTCGGGCTGGCCCGGTATCTCGACGCCGAGAAGGACGCGGAGAAGTACGCGCCGCTGGACTCGCTGGGCTGGGAGCGGGCGTATCGCAGCGGCGACCTCGTCAAGGCGGAGCCCGAGGGGCTGATCTTCCTCGGGCGGGCCGACGAGCAGATCAAGCTCGGCGGACGCCGGATCGAGCTCGGTGAGGTGGATACCGCGCTCCAGGCCCTGCCGGGCGTGGCGGGGGCCGCGGCGGCCGTCCGCACGGCCCGCGGCGGCAACCAGCTCCTCGTCGGCTATGTCGTCACCCAGGACGGCTGGGACCACGCCACCGCCGTCGAGAAGCTGCGCGCCGAGCTGCCCGCCGCCCTGGTGCCGCTGCTCGCCCCGGTCGACGACCTGCCCACCCGCACCTCCGGCAAGGTCGACCGGGCCGCGCTGCCCTGGCCGCTGGAGGGCCTGGAGACCGGTGGTGCGAAGGAACAGCTCTACGGCACCGAGGCCTGGCTCGCCGAGCAGTGGAGCGAGGTGCTCGGCATCCCCGTCGCCGGCGCGGCCGACGACTTCTTCGCGATCGGCGGCGGCAGCCTGGCCGCCGCCCAGCTGACCACCAGGCTGCGCACCCGCTATCCCAGCGCGGCCGTGCTCGACATCTACCAGCAGCCCGTCCTGCGCAAGCTGGCCCGGCACCTGGAGAAGTCCGCGCAGGACGACGGCGCCGCGCGGACCGTCGCGCCGGTGCCGGTGCGGGCCAAGCTGGCGCAGCTGCTCCTGCTGGTCCCGCTGTTCACCCTGCTCGGACTGCGCTGGACCGTGGCGCTGGCCGCGCTCGGCAACGTACTGCACTGGTTCGGCCCGTATCCGTGGGCACCGAGCGCGTCGTGGTGGCTCGTCGCCGCCGGGGTGCTCGTCTTCTTCAGCCCGCCGGGGCGGCTCGCGATCGCGGCGGGCGGTGCGCGGCTGCTGCTGCGCGGTGTCAGGCCCGGCCGGTACCCGCGTGGCGGAAGCGTCCATCTGCGGCTGTGGACAGCCGAGCGGCTCGCCGAGTTCAGTGGCGCGACCTCGCTCACCGGTTCCTGGCTGGAGCGGTACGCCCGTGCCCTGGGCGCCAAGGTCGGTGCGGACGTGGATCTGCACTCGCTGCCGCCGGTGACCGGCATGCTCAAGCTGGGCCGGGGGGCCGCCGTCGAGTCCGAGGTGGACCTGTCGGGGCACTGGCTGGACGGTGACCGGCTGGAGATCGGCGCGCTGAAGGTGGGCGCCGGTGCGGTGGTCGGGACGCGCAGCATGCTCTTCCCGGGGGCTCGGGTCGGCAAGCGGGCCGAGGTGGCCCCGGGTTCCGCCGTGGCCGGGCAGATTCCGACCGGGCAGCGCTGGGCCGGGGCGCCCGCGGTCAAGCTCGGCAAGGCGAAGCGGGCGTGGCCCAAGGAGCGGCCGCAGCGCGGCACGTACTGGCGGGCGATGTACGGGGCGACCGGGTTCGCGCTGACCGCGCTGCCCCTGCTCGCGGGTGTCGCCGCGCTCCTCGTGGGCCATGTGTTCGTGGGCGCGGACGCCGGGCTCGGCGAGGCCTTGCGCGGTGCCGCGCTCGCCCTGGTGCCGGCGACGCTCGCCTTCGGTCTCGCGTACGCGCTGCTGCTCCTGATCGCCGTACGGCTGCTGAGCCTGGGGCTGCGCGAGGGCACGCATCCGACCCACAGCCGCATCGGCTGGCAGTCCTGGACCGTCACTCAGCTGATGGACCGGTCCCGGCAGACACTGTTCCCGCTCTACGCCGGGTTGATCACGCCGGTGTGGCTGCGGCTGCTCGGCATGAAGATCGGGCGGGGCGCCGAGGTCTCCACCGTCCTCGCGCTGCCCAGCCTCACCACCGTCGGAGAGGGCGCCTTCCTCGCGGACGACACGCTGACCGCGCCGTATGTGCTCGGGGGCGGCTGGATGCGGATCGGGCGGGCCGAGATCGGCCGCCGGGCGTTCCTCGGCAACTCCGGAATGACCGCGCCGGGCCGCAGCGTGCCGGACGGCGGTCTGGTCGGGGTGCTGTCGGCGACGCCGAAGAAGGCGAAGAAGGGCAGCTCGTATCTGGGGCTGCCGCCGGTCAAGCTGCCGCGCTCGACACAGGACGGCGACCAGAGCCGTACGTACGACCCGCCCGCGCACCTGCTGTGGGCGCGAGGCCTGGTCGAGCTGTGCCGGATCGTGCCGGTGTTCTGCTCGGCGGCCCTGGCCGTGCTGACCGTGGCCGCGCTCAGCGCGCTGGGGGCCTGGGCCTGGGCGCTCGCCGGGCTCGTGCTGCTCGCCGTGGGCGCGCTCGCGTGCGTCCTGTCCATCGTGGCGAAGTGGGTGCTCGTGGGCCGGCACCGGGCCGGTGAGCACCCGCTGTGGAGCGGATTCGTCTGGCGCAACGAGCTCGCCGACACGTTCGTCGAGGTCGTGGGCGTGCCGTGGCTGGCCGGATCCGTGCCCGGTACGCCGCTGATGACGGCGTGGCTGCGCGGGCTCGGCGCCCGGATCGGCCGGGGCACCTGGGTCGAGAGCTACTGGCTGCCCGAGACGGACCTGGTGACGCTGGAGGACGCGGCGACGGTGAACCGTGGCTGTGTCCTGCAGACCCACCTCTTCCACGACCGGATCTTGCGGACGGATACTGTGGTCCTCCGTGAGGGCGCCACCCTGGGCCCGGGCGGAATCGTCCTGCCCGGCAGCACCGTCGGGGCCCGCTCCACCCTGGGTCCCGCGTCGCTCGTGATGGCGGCGGAGTCCGTTCCCGACGACACCCGCTGGCTGGGCAATCCGATCGAGGCATGGCGTTCATAGAAGACGTGATCGGATCGGATACGAAGGGCGGTACAGCGGCAGGTCGTACGAGCACAGGGCAGGGAGCAGACGCAGCAGTGAGCGTTCAGCAGACAGTGGGATCGGACCCGTACTTCCCGGTCAACGGTGATCCCCGTTACCGGGTGCACCGGTACGAGCTCGCGCTGGACTACCGCCCCGGCCCGAACCGGCTCTCCGGCACCGCGCGGCTCAACGCCATAGCGGGCCGTGCACCGCTCGCCGAGTTCCAGCTGAACCTGGCCGACTTCCGGATCGGCCGGGTCCGCGTCGACGGCAAGGCACCGCACTACACGCACCGCGGCGGCAGGCTGCGCATCCGCCCGCCGAAGCCGATCCGGGCCGGTGCCGCCTTCACCGTCGAGGTGCACTGGTCGGGCAACCCCAAGCCGGTCAACAGCCCCTGGGGCGGGCTCGGTTGGGAGGAGCTGGAGGACGGGGCGCTGGTGGCGAGCCAGCCGGTCGGGGCGCCGTCCTGGTACCCGTGCAACGACCGTCCGGCTGACAAGGCCTCGTACCAGATCTCGATCACCACACCCTCCGCGTACTCGGTGGTGGCGGGCGGCCGGCTGCTGACCCGTACGACGAAGGCGTCGACGACGACCTGGGTCTACGAGCAGGCGGCGCCGACGTCCAGCTATCTGGTCGGCTTGTCGATCGGGAAGTACCAGACGGTGCTGCTCGGCGACCCGGGCCTCGGCGGCGTACCGCAGTCCGGGCATCTGCCGGGGCATCTGCTCGCCGAGTTCTCCCGGGACTTCGCCCGGCAGCCCGCGATGATGGAGCTGTTCGAGGAGCTCTTCGGGCCGTATCCGTTCAGCGAGTACGCGGTGGTGGTGACGGAGGAGGAGCTCGATGTCCCCGTCGAGGCACAGGGGTTGTCGACGTTCGGCGCCAACCACGTGGACGGGGCGCGGGGTTCGGAGCGGCTGATCGCGCACGAGCTGGCGCACCAGTGGTTCGGCAACAGCGTCTCCATCGCGGACTGGCGGCACATCTGGCTGAACGAGGGCTTCGCGAAGTACGCGGAGTGGCTGTGGTCGGAGCGCTCGGGCGGCCGCACGGCACAGCAGCACGCCGCCACCGCGCACCGGAAGCTGTCCGCGCTGCCGCAGGACCTGATCCTGTCCGACCCCGGCCGCAAGCTGATGTTCGACGACCGGCTCTACGAGCGCGGCGGGCTCACCCTGCACGCGCTGCGCCACGCGATGGGCGACGACGCGTTCTTCCGCATGCTGCGCGGCTGGGCCACCCTGCACCGGGGCGGAGCGGTCACCACGGCGGCCCTCAGCGCGCACGTCTCCCGCTACACGGCCGAACCCCTGGACGACGTGTTCGCGGCCTGGCTGTACGAGCCGACGCTCCCGCCACTGCCGACGCCCGGCGCTCCGGTTCCGGCGCGGCCGTCCTACCCGCCGACGAACGCCGACTCGGCCTAGGCAGAATGGGCAGCATGGCAGCCATGACCAGTCGTTCCTGCCCCTGCGGGCTTCCCGAGCCGTACGCGAAGTGCTGCGGGCGTTTCCACCGCGGTGAGGCCGCGGCGCCGACCGCGGAGGCGCTGATGCGGTCGCGGTACGCCGCCTTCGTGCAGCGGGACGAGAAGTACCTGCTGCGGACCTGGCACCCGCGCACACGGCCCTCGTCGGTCGACTTCGACCCCGGGATGCGGTGGACCGGCCTGGAGATTCTCGGTACGAGTGACGGGTCGGCGTTCCACTCCACGGGCACCGTCACCTTCCGGGCCTCCTACCGGGGCGGCACGCTGCACGAGCGCAGCCGGTTCGAGCGGGTCGACGGTGCCTGGGTCTACGTCGACGGGGACTTCGCCGAGTAGCCGTCAGGGCGCGAGGATGTCCAGTTCGTGCAGCGCGCCGACGGTGATCTCGCGGGTGAGTTCCTCCGCGCGGACGGCGTCGCCCTCGCGGACGGCCTCCGCGACCTTGACGTGCAGGGTGACGGCCGCGGGATCGGGGTCCTCGAACATGACTTCGTGGTGGGTACGGCCCGCCAGGACCTCCGTGACGACGTCACCGAGGCGGGCGAACATCTCGTTGCCCGACGCGCTGAGGATCACCCGGTGGAAGGCGACGTCATGGACGAGGTACCCCTCCAGCTGATGGCCGCGTGACGTCGCGACCATGCCGAGCGCGCACTCGGTGAGCTCGGCGCACTGCTCCGCGGTGGCGTGGCGGGCGGCGAGGCCCGCGGCGACGGGTTCGACGGCGGAGCGCAGCACGGTGAGTGAACGCAGCTGGTGGGGGCGGTCGGCGCCGGCCAGCCGCCAGCGGATGACCTGAGGGTCGTACACGTTCCACTCGGCCTTGGGTCGGACCGTCACGCCGACGCGGCGGCGGGACTCGACGAGGTACATCGATTCGAGCACCCGGACCGCCTCACGCATCACGGAGCGGGACACCTCGAAGCGCTGCGCGAGCTCGTCCGTGCGCAGGACGCTGCCCGGCGGGTACTCACCCGCCGTGATCGCCGGCCCGAGGCATTCCAGTACATGTCCGTGCAGCCCCCGGCCCCGTGTGCTCATGGAGCCAGCGTACGAGGATGCCGCCGGGAACAAAAAGTCAGACTTATATGTCACAGACTCTTGAATTCGTCGTACCTAATGAGTTTCAGTGTCGTCGACATCAGATGTCGACGAAGACGACGAAGACAGCGAGAGCACGATGCAGCTAGTGCGTACCCCCCACGTGGTCGTGGTCATGGGCGTCGCAGGCACCGGCAAGACCACCATCGGTCCCCTGCTTGCGGCCCGGCTCGGCGTTCCGTACGCCGAGGGCGACGACTTCCACCCGCAGGCCAACATCGACAAGATGACGGCCGGGCACCCGCTGACCGACGAGGACCGGTGGCCCTGGCTGGACGCCATCGGCCACTGGGCGCACGACCGGGCCGGACTCGGCGGGGTGGTCAGCAGCTCGGCGCTCAAGCGCGGCTACCGGGACCGGCTGCGGGCGGCGGCCCCCGGTGTCGTCTTCGTCCACCTCACCGGTGACCGGAAACTCATCGAGGACCGGATGTCGCACCGCCAGGGGCACTTCATGCCGACGGCGCTCCTGGACTCCCAGTTCGCCACGCTCCAGCCGCTGGAAGCGGACGAGGCGGGTGTCGCCGTGGACGTGTCGGGCGACCCCGGGGAGATCACCGAGCGGGCCGTGGCCGCGCTCCGGGCTCTCGCCCAGCCCTCGCAGTAGCCCCCCTCGCAGTAACCCCCTTACCTACTCAGGCCTTTCTCAAAGCAAGGGAACCACCGTGACCAGACTCAGCGTCGAGATGCTGGCAGCGGACGCCGTCGAGCCGATCACCTCGGCCGGCCATGCCCAGCTGGGCATCGCCGTGCTGGCCGGCATCGCCGTCATCGTCCTGCTCATCACGCAGTTCAAGCTGCACGCATTCCTGGCCCTGACCATCGGCTCGCTCGCCCTCGGCGCGTTCGCCGGGGCACCGCTCGACAAGACCATCGTCAGCTTCACCGCCGGCCTGGGCACCACCGTCGCCGGCGTCGGCGTCCTGATCGCCCTCGGCGCGATCCTCGGCAAACTCCTCGCCGACTCCGGCGGCGCCGACCAGATCGTCGACACCATCCTCGCCAAGGCCGGCGGCCGCGCCATGCCCTGGGCCATGGTGCTCATCGCCTCTGTGATCGGCCTGCCGCTGTTCTTCGAGGTCGGCATAGTCCTGCTGATACCCGTCGTCCTGATGGTCGCCAAGCGCGGCAACTACTCCCTGATGCGCATCGGCATCCCGGCCCTCGCCGGCCTGTCGGTGATGCACGGCCTGATCCCGCCGCACCCCGGCCCGCTGGTCGCCATCGACGCCGTCGGCGCCAACCTCGGCATCACCCTCGCACTCGGCGTCCTCATCGCCATCCCGACGGTGATCATCGCGGGCCCGGTGTTCTCGAAGTACGCGGCCCGTTGGGTGGACGTCCCGGCCCCCGACCGCATGATTCCGACCCGTGCCTCCGAGGACCTGGAGAAGCGCCCCGGCTTCGGCGCCACCCTCGCCACCATGCTCCTGCCGGTCGTCCTCATGCTGTCCAAGGCCCTGGTCGACATCATCGTCGACGACCCCACCCACATGGTCCAGCGCGTCTTCGACGTCATCGGCTCCCCGCTCATCGCCCTGCTCACCGCAGTCATAGTCGGCATGTTCACCCTCGGCCGCGCCGCCGGCTTCACCAAGGACCGGCTGGCGTCCACGGTCGAGAAGTCCTTCGCCCCCATCGCCGGCATCCTGCTGATCGTCGGCGCCGGCGGCGGCTTCAAGGCGACCCTCATCGACTCCGGCGTCGGCCAGATGATCCTGGACATCTCCAAGGACTGGTCGATCCCCGCCCTGCTGCTCGCCTGGCTGATCGCTGTGGCCATCCGCCTGGCGACCGGTTCGGCGACGGTGGCCACCATCTCGGCGGCCGGTCTGGTCGCCCCGCTGGCCGCCGACATGTCGACCACCCACACCTCCCTCCTCGTCCTGGCCATCGGCGCCGGCTCGCTCTTCTTCAGCCACGTCAACGACGCCGGCTTCTGGCTGGTCAAGGAGTACTTCGGCCTCGACGTCGGCCAGACCATCAAGACCTGGTCCGTCATGGAGACGATCATCTCGGTGGTGGGCGGCGGACTGGTCCTGCTGCTCTCGCTCGTGATTTAGGAGTACGGGAATGGCTCACCCTCTCTTCGACATCAGCGGCCGTACGGCCCTGGTCACCGGCTCCAGCCGGGGCATCGGGCTCGCCCTCGCGCGGGGCCTCGCGGAGGCCGACTGCACGGTCGTCCTCAACGGACGGGACGCCGAACGCCTCACCCAGGCCGCCGCCGAGCTGCCCGGTGACGTCCATACGGCCGTGTTCGACGTGACCGACGGCCCCTCGGTGGCCGCCGGGATAGCGGATGTCGAGGAGCGGGTGGGCCCGCTGGACATCCTGGTCAACAACGCGGGCATGCAACTACGCGCCCCGCTCCTGGAGTTCACGGACTCCGACTGGCACCGGATCCTGGACACCAACCTCACCAGCGCGTTCCTGGTCGGCCGTGAGGCGGCCCGCCGGATGACGGAACGCGGCCACGGCAAGATCATCAACATCTGCTCGCTGCAGAGCGAGGTGGTCCGCCCCGGCATCGCACCGTACGCGGCGACCAAGGGCGCCCTGAAGATGCTCACCAAGGGCATGTGCGCGGACTGGGGCCCGTACGGCGTGCAGGTCAACGGCCTCGGCCCCGGCTACATCGAGACCGAGCTGACCAGGCCCCTGGTCGAGGACGAGGAGTTCAGCGCCTGGGTACGGCGGCGCACACCGGCCGGCCGCTGGGGCCGCACCGAGGACCTGGTCGGCGGGGTGCTCTTCCTCGCCTCCCCCGCCGCGGACTTCGTCGGCGGGCAGGTGCTGTACGTCGACGGCGGCATGACGAGCGTGCTGTGACTTCCAGGGAGACTGTGATGCTGGGTTGCGTGATCCACGGTCAGGGCGACCTGCGCGTGGACGAGTTGCCGGTCCCCGAGCCCGGCCCCGGCCAGGCACTGGTGGCCGTCCGCTACGGCGGGGTCTGCGGGTCCGACCTGCACTACTGGCGGCACGGCGGGGTCGGCGACTTCCGCCTCGCGGAGCCGATGGTGCTCGGGCACGAGGTGGTCGGGACGGTCGTCTCGTACGGTGACGGGGCCTCAGGTCCGGCGGTCGGTACGGCTGTTGCGGTGCACCCGGCGACCCCGTGCGGGGTGTGTCCGGAGTGCGCGGACGGCCGGCGGAACGTCTGCCGGGACACGCGCTACCTCGGCAGCGCGGCCCGCACACCGCACGTCCAGGGCGGATTCGCGGCCCAAGTGGCCGTACCCGCCGAACAGTTGAGGCCGCTCCCGCCCGGCCTCGAACTGCGCCGGGCGGCCCTCGCCGAGCCGCTGTCCGTCGCACTGCACGCGGTACGGCGGGCCGGAACCGTGGCGGGCCGACACGTGCTGGTGACGGGGGCCGGGCCCATCGGCTGCCTCGTGGTGGCCGCCGCGAAAGCCGCGGGCGCCGCGCGGATCACGGTCACGGATCTGCTGCCGCAGGCACTGGCGTACGCCGTGTCGGCGGGCGCGGACGCGGTCGTACGGGCCGACGATCCCGCCGATCCCTCCTGGCCCTCCGAGGTCGACGTCGCCATCGAGGCGTCCGGTGTCGCCGCGGGCCTCGACAGCTGCCTCCGCCTCGTGCGGCGCGGCGGAGTCGTCGTCCAGCTCGGCATGCTGCCGCCCGGGCAGAGCCCCTTCGCGGGGAACCTGGTGGTGAGCCGGGAGATCGAGCTGCGTGGCGCCTTCCGCTTCGACACGGAGTTCGACGAAGCGCTGGCCCTGCTCGCGGTCGAGTCCTCGTTCGACGACCTCGTCAGCGCGGTGGTCCCCGTCCGGAACGCGGAGTCGGCGTTCGCGCTCGCCGCCGACCGGAACAAGTCCTGCAAGGTGCTGCTCGATTTCGCCTCCTGAGTACCTCCTTACGCCTGCTGTCGCATCCTCGGCGGATCGCCTTGTACTCAGAGCCGGCGGACGACCGGACTCAGGGCCGCCAGAGCCGATGCTCGCTCTCCGCCCACTCCTGGCTCACCGACCCCGTCCGCAGTCCCTCGCGGGCCTCCGGGTCGCCCAGTGCCATGCCGATGTGGCCCGCGAGGACGATGCCGATCGTCAGGGCCAGCCAGTCGTGGACGAAGGTCGCCGAGGTGCGCCACATCAGTGGGGTGAGATGGGTGAACCACATCAGCAGGCCCGTGCCGAGCATCACCAGCGTGGCACCGGCGATCCAGGCCGCGTAAATCTTCTGTCCGGCGTTGAACTTGCCCGCGGGACGGGACTTCGGACGCTTGTCGCGCCGCAGGGCCGCGCGCAGCCACACCCGGTCGTGCGGCCCGAAGCGGTTCAGGAAGCCCAGGTCGGAGCGGAAGGCGCGGGAGGCCAGGCCCGCGAGGACCGGCAGTGGGAGCATCACGCCCGCCACTTCATGGATCCTGACCACGAGCTCACGGCGGCCGACGAGTTCGGCGAACTGGGGGATGTACAGGCAGGCGGCGGTGGCCACGCACACGCCCATCAGCAGAGCGGTCACGCGGTGCACCCAGCGCTCGGCGGGGCTGAAGCGGCGTACGCGGGAGGAATGCGGGGACACCGCGGGGGTGTCGTCAACTCGTGGGTGCATCGTCGCGTCCGTTCGAGCGGCCGACCCACGCGTCCACGTCATAGCCCCGGTTCTCCCAGTACCCGGGACGGACGTCCTTGGTGACGGTGATGCCGGAGAGCCATTTGGCGGACTTGTAGAAGTACATGGGGGCTACGTAGAGGCGGACGGGGCCGCCGTGGTTGTGACCGAGGGGCTTGTCCTGCATGCGCAGGGCGACCAGGACGTCGGCACGACGCGCCTGCTTCAGCGTGAGGCTCTCCGTGTACGTCCCGTCGAAGCAGTTGAACCGGATCGCTCCGGCCGAGGACCGCACTCCGGCGGCGTCGAGCAGATGGGACAGGCGTACGCCCTCGAAGGGGGTGCCCGGCACCCGCCAGCCGGTCACGCACTGGACGTCGTGGACGAGCCGGGTCTGGGGCAGGGCGCGCAGGTCGGCCAGGGTGAAGGTCTTGGGGTGGTCGACCAGGCCGTCGATGGTGAGGCGGTAGTCCGCCTCGCTCTTGTGCGGGACGGACGCCGCCACCGAGTAGTAGCGGAAGCCGCCGCCGTTGGGGAGCAGGCCGGTCAGGCCGGTGGGGTCTTTCTCGGAGGCGCCGGCGAGGAAGGATTCGAGGCCGCGCTGGAGCGTGGGCGCGGCGAACACGCCGAGCGCGCCGAGTCCGAGCGTGCCGAGCAGCACCCGGCGGCCGATCGGCGCACCGCGCTCCTGCGGACGCTCCCGGTCCGGCTGTTCCGGGCCTTCGGGGTCCCGCTCGCCCGGTCGCTCCGGGCCCCGCTCGGCGGACCGGCCGGGTCCGCGCTCTTCGGGCTGTTCAGGGTTCACTCAATGATTCGAACACCCGCCACCCTCCTGAGGCCAGCGGCGGCGGGTATCCGTCAGACTTCCGTCATCACTTCTTACTCGATGTTGAGGAAGGCATGCTCCAAGTCGGCCGCCTCAGGACACGGACTCGGCCGCCTTGTCCAGCTGGAACGCCTCGTTGCCGAGCCCGATCCGGGCATGTGCCTCGGGCTTGCGGGAGCGCAGCACCAGGCCCTGGACCACGCCGATGACCAGGGCGGCCCCGATGATGGCGGGCAGCCCCCAGCTCAGCGAGGAGTCCGGTCCGGCACCGACCAGGACGTCGAAGTCCTTGACCGTGTAGACCGCGATGACGAGCAGGGCGATGCCCGCGACCGCGGAGGTGGCGAGGCGCCAGGCCTGGGCCCGCGCGGCGCCGCGGCGGGCGAAGAAGACGATGACGGAGAGCGAGGCGGCCGCCATCAGCAGGATGACGCCGAGCGCGCCGATGTTGCCGCCCCAGGTGAACAGGTGCAGCACGGGTGCGGTCGGGTCGCCGGTCGGCTTGTCGTCGGCGACCGCGAAGCCGATCACGCACACCAGGGACACGGCGGTCTGCAGCAGCGAGCCCGTGCCGGGGGCGCCGCTCGTGCCGGCCGTACGCCCGAACGCCCGCGGCAGCAGCCCCTCGCGGCCCATGGCGAAGGCGTACCGCGCGACGACGTTGTGGAAGCTGAGCATCGCCGCGAACATGCCGGTCACGAACAGGACGTGCAGGACGTCCGTGAAGGTGCCGCCGAGCCGCGACTCGGTGAGGAAGAAGAGCAGGCCCGCGCTCTGTTTCTGCGAGGCGCCGACGATGCCCGAGGGCCCGGTGGCCACGGTGAGCGCCCAGCAGCTGAGCGCGAAGAAGACGGCGACACCGGCGACGGCGAGGAACATCACGCGCGGCACCAGGATGTGCGGCCGGCTGGTCTCCTCGGCGTAGACGGGGGCCTGTTCGAAGCCGAGGAAGGCCGCGATGCAGAAGCACAGCGCGGTGCCGACCCCGGCGCCGGTGAGGGTGTCCGGGTTGAAGGCGTGCAGCGACAGGCCCTCCTTGGCCGGGTCGGCGACGGCGGCGATGTCGAAGATGACGACGAGGGCCACCTCGATGACCAGCAGCACGCCCAGCACGCGCGCGTTGACGTCGATCTTCAGCCAGCCGAGCGCGCCGACGAACAGCACGGCCGCCAACGCCGGTATCCACCAGCCGACTTGGAGGTCGAGGTAGGTGGAGCACAGCCCGGACACCTCGAAGCCGAAGATGCCGTAGATGCCGACCTGGAGCGCGTTGTACGCGACCAGCGCGACCAGTGCCGCGCCGGCGCCCGCGGTGCCGCCGAGGCCGCGCGAGATGTACGCGTAGAAGGCGCCCGCGTTGTGGACGTGCCGGCTCATCTCGGCGTACCCCACGCTGAAGAGCACGAGGACGACGCCGAGGATGACGAAGAGCAGCGGCTGCCCGACGATGCCCATCACCGCGAATGTGGTGGGCATGACACCCGCGACCACCATGAGGGGGGCGGTCGCCGCGAGGACGGACAGCAGCAGGCCCCCCGTGCCCAGCCGGTCGGCGCGCAGTGCGCGCTCCTGCCCCTTGAAGGTGCTGATGCCGCCGCCGGCGACGGCGGGTCTGCCCGTGTTCGACGTACCTGATGTGCTCGATGTGCTCGAACTGCCCGTCGTCATCGCGGGGTTGTCCTTTCGGATGTTCGGATTCCGGGTGGTCGCGGATGGAGCGGATGGAGCGGATGGAGCGGATGGAGCGGGTGGAAGCAGGTGGAAGCGGATGGTCGTCGTGGCTGGTCGTCCCGCCTGGTCGTTCACACCGCGCCGAGCGCGCTGTCGCGCGCGGCACGGAAGGCTTTGTGCGGGTCGCGGTCCGGGTACGACCACGGCGCCGGGGTGGCGTGCTCTCCGATGCGATGGAACAGGGCGGCGGCCTCGGCGCCCCGGCCCTCGCAGAACTTGGCGTGGGCGAGGAAGTTGAGGTCGACGAGGCGGCGCGCGTGGTCGTCGCGCTCCCACTCCAGCCACCAGTCGAAGGCGGCTTTCATCACCTGGCGGGCCCGGCGCCCCACCCAGTGCCCGGAGGCGACCGGATCGGCGGGCTCACGGCCGGCGGTGGCGAGGACGCGGTAGCGCTCGGCGTGCGCGACGACCGGGAGGATCGCGAGCGGCGAGTCGGCGGGGGCCTGTTCGGCGGCCCAGTTGGCGAAGTCGTACACCTCGTGCAGCGGGTCCTGGCCCGCTTCGGCGCGCCGCTCGGCGAGCCGGGCGACCATCAGATGGTGGGCGTGATGGTGATCGGCGTAGCGGTGGCGCACCTCGTCGAAGAGCTGGACCACGTCGTCCTCGGCGCCGAGGGCACGCTCCAGGATGAGCAGGCCGAGCCAGGGCGTGGGGTCGGCGGGCGCGAGTGCCGCGGCGGTGTGGCAGGCCTCGCGGGCGCGCTCGGGGCGTTCCTTGCCCTTCAGGGCGCGCTGGACGACGGCACTGCCGAGGAGTACGGCGGCGTCGGCGGACTCGGGTTCGGCGAGCTGCCAGTCGCGGGCCCAGGCGAGCGCGGCCGATTCCTGCGCGAGGACGGTGACGCGATGACCGCGCCGGTCCCAGTCGTCGCCGGTCGCGGCCAGCAGCGCGCGGACCGCGGTCCACCGCCCCTGCTTGAACGAGGCGCGCGCGGCGACGAGTTCGGCGTCGTCGAGCGCGGCGTCGAAGGCCTGGGCCGCGCGCTTGCGACCGCGGCCGAGGGGAGGCGGGGGTGGTGACACCGCGAGTCGTCCTCACAGGCGCGGTTCGTCAGGGGCCGATCACGCACAGCAAAGCCGCAGCCAAGGGTTCGCGTCAAGGGCCGCCTTGGTCACTACACGTGTCAACTACCCCAGGGGGTCGCGGAGTTGATCCCGCGACCCACCGCCCCTCCCCATGGGCTCACCGGGGCTCAGCCCACCGCCTTGGCCGCCGCCCGGCCCGCCGTACGTCCGGAGAACAGGCAGCCGCCGAGGAAGGTGCCTTCGAGCGACCGGTAGCCGTGGACTCCGCCGCCGCCGAACCCGGCGGCCTCACCGGCCGCGTACACGCCCTCCAGCGGATCCCCGCCCTCGGTGAGCACACGTGAGGAGAGGTCGGTCTCCAGGCCGCCGAGGGTCTTGCGGGTGAGGATGTTGAGGCGCACGGCGATCAGCGGGCCCGCCTTGGGGTCGAGGATGCGGTGCGGGGACGCCGTACGGATCAGCTTGTCGCCGAGGTACCTGCGGGCGCCGTGGATCGCCGTCACCTGAAGGTCCTTGGTGAACGGGTTGGCGATCTCCCGGTCGCGCGAGACGATCACGCGGCGCAGCTCCGCCTCGTCGATGAGCGGCTCCTTGGTGAGCGCGTTCATCCCGCGCACCAGCGCGCCGAGGTCCTTCTCGACGACGAAATCGGCGCCGTTGTCCATGAACGCCTTGACGGGCCCGGGCACATCGGCGCGCGCCCGCCCGAGGACGTCCTTGACGGACTTGCCGGTCAGGTCGGGGTTCTGCTCGGAGCCCGAGAGCGCGAACTCCTTGCCGATGATCTTCTGGTCGAGCACGAACCAGGTGTAGTCGTACCCGGTCTTCATGATGTGTTCGAGCGTGCCGAGGGTGTCGAAGCCGGGGAAGAGCGGCACCGGCAGCCGGTTGCCGCGTGCGTCGAGCCAGAGGGAGGACGGGCCGGGCAGGATGCGGATGCCGTGGTTCTCCCAGATGGGGTTCCAGTTCTGGATGCCCTCGGTGTAGTGCCACATGCGGTCGCGGTTGATGAGGTGGGCGCCCGTCTCCTCGGCGATCCCGAGCATCTTGCCGTCGACGTGCGCCGGGACGCCGGAGATCATGCGCTCGGGCGGATTGCCCAGCCGCTCGGGCCAGTTGGCGCGGACGAGGTCGTGGTTGCCGCCGATGCCGCCCGACGTGACGATCACCGCCTGGGCCTTGAGCTCGAAGGCGCCGGCGACCGTACGGCTGCTGGCCTGGCCGCGTTCGATGCCGGACGGCTCCAGGATCTCGCCGGTGACGGTGTCGACGGAGCCCGCGCTGCGCGAGAGCCCGGTGACGCGGTGGCGGAACTTCAACTGCACCAGGCCCCGGGCGACTCCGGCCCGTACCCTCCGCTCGAAGGGCGCGACGAGACCGGGCCCGGTCCCCCACGTGATGTGGAAGCGCGGCACCGAGTTGCCATGTCCGTTGGCGTCGTAGCCGCCGCGCTCGGCCCAGCCCACCACCGGGAAGAAGCGGACGCCCTGCTTGTGCAGCCAGGAACGCTTCTCGCCAGCCGCGAAGTCGACGTACGCCTCGGCCCATTGACGCGGCCAGTGGTCCTCGGGCCGGTCGAAGGCGGCCGTGCCCATCCAGTCCTGGAGGGCGAGCGCGTGGCTGTCCTTGATGCGCAGACGGCGCTGCTCGGGCGAGTCGACGAAGAAGAGCCCGCCGAAGGACCAGTGGGCCTGGCCGCCGATCGACTGCTCCGGCTCCTGGTCGAGAAGGATCACCTTGCGGCCCGCGTCGACGAGCTCCGCGGTCGCCGCGAGCCCCGCGAGGCCCGCTCCGATGACGATCACATCTGCGTCGTAGGCCATGGGCCCTTCCTCTCGCATTCCGACTGGTCGGATCGGCGTCGTCATGAGGGTTGCTCATGAAGTTCCCCATGGGGGTCCTCATGAGGGTCCTCATGGGGACCCCCATGAGGTCTTTGTCACGAACCGATCGGCATTGTCGCTGGTTGATGAGACATTGGTGGTGGTTGACCGCGAGGGTCGACCACGCCTTGTTACTGATCGGTCAGATCCTTCGGCAGAAGAGTGACCGAGTCAACTGTCTGGTTCCGGGGACTCCCGGGGGCAGGCGCTGGTCCATGGCACTACAGTCGGCGGGAACGCAACCGTGGCTCGCCTGACGTCTAGAGGTACTCAGCGTGTCGGTTCTCGTTCTGATCCTTGCCGTGAGCGCGGCCTGCTGTCTGGGCTTCGGCTTCGTGCTCCAGCAGAACGCCGCCTCGCACGCGCCGCTGAGCGACTTCCTCTCCCCCCGTCTGCTGCTCGACCTCATCCGCGTGCCCCGGTGGCTCGGCGGCATCGGGCTGATGGTGTGCGGCATGGTCCTCGGCGCGATCGCCCTGGGCAAAGGCGAAGTCTCCCTGGTGGAACCGCTCCTCGCGACCAATCTGCTCTTCGCGCTCGCGCTCTCCCGCCACCAGACCAAGCAGTCACTGGGCCGGCAGGGCTGGGGCGGGCTCGCGCTGCTCGCGGGCGGCGTCTCGGCGTTCATCGTGGCGGGTCAGCCGGAGGGCGGCGACGCCGTCAGCAGTCCCCTTCGGCACTGGCTGATCATCGGGATCATGGTGGGCCTCGCACTGCTGCTGACCACCTACGCGAAGCGGTCCCGGCTGAGCGCCGGGCCCGTGCTGCTCGCACTGGCCGCGGGGCTCCTGTACGGCGTCCAGGACGCGCTCACCCGCGTCAGTGGGCAGCGGTTCAGCGCCGGCGGCTGGAGCGAGCTGCTCACCGGCTGGCAGCCCTACGGAGTGCTGGTGCTCGGCGTGACGGGCCTGGTCCTGGTGCAGAGCGCGTTCGAGACCGCACCCCTGCGGATGTCACTGCCCGCACTCACCGCGGCCCAGCCGCTGGCCGGGATCGTCTGCGGGGTGGGCTTCCTCGGGGACCAGCTCCGTACGGACGCGGGGGCGCTCGCCTGGCAGGCCGCGGGGCTCGCGGCCGTCGTGGTCGGCATCGTGCTGCTGGGGCTGCATCCGGCGATGCCGGCGGGGACCGTGGCGGCGGAGCGGTCGCGGGATCTTCAGCCGCATTGAGGGGTACGAGGGATACGGCGGGTCGGGCGCCGGGGGCGTGGCCCCTCGCGCAGGCGCCGGTTCGGCTCGCGCCGGGCTCGTGGCTGCTTGGATGAGGTCATGAGTGCCGCCGACGAAATCCTCGACATCGTGGACGAGAACGACGAAGTCATCGGGCAGTCCCCTCGCGGAGAGGCCTATGCGCGCGGTCTGCGCCACCGATGCGTGTTCATCCAGGCCCGGAACGCCGAGGGCCGCCTCTTCGTCCATCGCCGCACCGCCACCAAGCTGGTCTTTCCCTCCCTCTACGACATGTTCGTCGGCGGGGTCGTCGGCACGGGCGAGTCCTACGACGACGCGGCGCTGCGCGAGGCCGAGGAGGAACTCGGCGTCTCCGGGCTCCCCCGGCCCGTCCCCCTCTTCAAGTTCCTGTACGACAACGGTGCCGGTCAGACCTGGTGGTCGGCCGTGTACGAGGTCCGCTGCGACCTTCCGGTGAACCCTCAGGTGGAGGAGGTCGCCTGGCACGACTTCCTCTCCGAGGAGGAGGTGGAGGCACACCTGACGGACTGGACGTGGGTGCCGGACGGTCTGGCGGCGTATGAGCGCCTGCGGGACTACCGCGCGCTGGACTGAACCCACGTTCGTCGCCCCCGCCGCCCCTACCCGTCCCATCCCTGGGGGCTGCGCCCCCAGACCCCCTGGGTTGTGTGTCGTCTGCGGGCGGTGGGGGTTGCTCGCGCAGTTCCCCGCGCCCCTAAAAGAGCCGGGGCGGGCGGGGGGATGCGGGGCGAAGCCCCGCTCTTTAGGGGCGCGGGGAACTGCGCAATCTTTTGGACCAGCCCCCACCCACCCGCAGCCAACACACAACCGAACGGGGTCGAAGGGGCGGAGCCAAAACCGCTCGGTCCCAGCCCGGTAGGGTCACGGCGTGATCGAACTCGTGCGGAATGTCCGGCTGTGGTTCGCGCCCCAGGAGATCCGGGAGGAGGGCAGGACGCCCGACTACCGGTTCTCGCTGGCGAACGAGCGGACCTTCCTGGCATGGCTCCGCACCGCCCTCGCCCTCATCGGCGGCGGCTTCGCCGTGGACCAGTTCCTGCCGGACCTCCGATGGGCCTGGCGAGCAGGCCTCGCCCTGGCCCTGCTCGCCGCAGGCGTGCTCTGCTCACTCCGCGCCGTCAACCACTGGATCGCCTGCGAACGGGCGATGCGACGAGGCGAGGACCTGCCGGTGTCACGCTTCCCGGCCCTGCTGAGCATCGCCGTGGCGATCGTCGCCCTCGCGATGGTCGTCGTCGTACTCGCAGGCTGGGCAGGATGACGACGCCCACCCCCGAAGGACGGGAAGAGCAGGAAGAACGGGACCCGGGCCTCCAGCCGGAACGCACCCGGCTCGCATGGCGCCGCACGACCCTCTCCAGCACCGTCGCCGCCGTACTCGCCACGAAGGCCGCCCTGAACGGCGGCCGCTCGGCGGGCGGGATCGTGGCCTGCGCCATGTGCTGCGCGCTCTGGCTGGGCTTCCTGGCCGTCGCCCACCGCCGTATCCAGGTGCTCGCGACGTCCGGCCCGGGCGGCCCACCGGCGCTCACGCCCCGGCATGCGACGGCGGCGACCCTGTGCACGGTGGCACTGGCGGTGTGCGCGGCGGCGCTGGTGTTCTGAGGACCTGGGGCAGCCGCCGGCACCGGGGGTACTCGGGTGGCACACAAGTCGGAATAGCCGATATGCCGGAATTGAGGCACTTTGTGGCGCTAGCCTGAGCCGTCACTCCACGCCACTTCCGAAGGCGAGCCGCACCATGACCACTCTTCACCAGGAGCACCCCACCCACGAGCACACCCACGGCCCGGGCTGCGGTCACGCCGAGGTGCGGCACGGGGACCATGTCGACTACGCGCACGACGGCCATCTGCACCGTGAGCACTCGGGGCACTGGGACGAGTGCGAGCCGAGCGGTCACACCGCACACGACGGGCACGGCCACCAGCACGGCCAGGACTGCGGGCACCCCGCCGTCGAGCACGGCGACCACCTCGACTATCTGCACGACGGCCACCGGCACGCCCAGCACGACGGACACTGGGACGACCACTAGAGCCCACTAGAGCGTGTCTCTGGACGACAGGGCCCAGGCATCCGCCGGCGGCCACCCGGCGTCTCCCCCGGTTCTCGGCGCTCCGGGGGAGACGCCGATCACGTTTCGCGCACGCGCTGGACGACATACCGACTGGTCGGCATCATGGTCACGTCCCGTTTCCGCGTGTGTAGGAGCAATGATGAGCCCAGACCACCCGCCAGGTCTCGATCTCGACCAGTTGCGCGGCCTGCTCGACCGTGAGCGGCCCGGACTGGTGAACGGCCCCCTGACCGGCCGGCTGATCGAAGGCGGACGGTCGAACCTCACGTACGCGCTCACGGACGGCACCGCGAAGTGGGTCGTACGGCGGCCTCCGCTGGGCCACGTGCTGGCCACCGCGCACGACATGAAGCGCGAGCACCGGGTGATCAGCGCGCTGCACCCGACCGCCGTGCCGGTGCCCCGCCCGCTGCTGCTGTGCGAGGACGACGCGGTGCTCGGCGCGCCGTTCTACGTCATGGAGTTCGTGGAGGGCACCCCGTACCGCACCGCCGAGCAGCTCGCCCCGCTCGGCCCGGAGCGCACCCGCGACGCGGTGCTCGGTCTTGTGGACACGCTGGTCGAGCTGCACTCGGTGGACCCAGCCGAGGTGGGCCTCGCGGACTTCGGCCGGCCCGAGGGCTTCCTCGACCGGCAACTGCGCCGCTGGGGCAAGCAGTTGGACGCGTCCAGGAATCGTGAGCTGGCCGGGATCGACGAGCTGCACGCGGCGCTAGGACGCGAACTGCCGCACTCCCCCGCGCCCGCCGTCGTGCACGGCGACTACCGGCTCGACAACGTGCTGATCGGCGAGGACGACCGGATCAAGGCGATCCTGGACTGGGAGATGTCCACGCTCGGCGATCCGCTCACCGACCTCGGGCTGCTGGTGATGTACAGCGCGCCGCTGGACCTCCCCAACTCCCCCATCAGCACGACCGCTTCGGCCGCCGGACACCCGGACCCGGCCGAGATCATCGAGCGGTACGCCGCGCGCTCGGGGCGCGACGTGTCCGCCGTCTCCTGGTACACGGCGTTCGCCTGGTTCAAGCTCGCCGTGATCCTGGAGGGCATCCACTACCGCTACACGCTGGGCCAGACGGTCGGCGCGGGCTTCGACCGCATCGGCGAGCTGGTTCCCTTCTTCATCGAGCACGGCCTGACCACCCTTCAGGAAGGCTGATCCGCCATGGACTTCGCATTCGACGCGCGCACCGAGGAACTGCGCCAGAAGCTGCTCGCCTTCATGGACGAGTACGTCTATCCGGCGGAGGCCGTCGCGGAGGAGCAGCGCGCCCGGCTGGCCTCGCCGTGGGACACCCCCGCCGTGGTCGAGGAGCTGAAGGCCGAGGCCCGCAGGCAGGGCCTGTGGAACCTCTTCCTCCCCGACTCCGAGTACGGCGCCGGGCTGACCAACCTCCAGTACGCCCCGCTCGCCGAAATCACCGGCCGTAGCCCGCACTTGGCGCCCACCGCGCTGAACTGCGCCGCGCCGGACACCGGCAACATGGAGGTGCTCACGCAGTTCGGCGACGAGCAGCAGAAGAAGCAGTGGCTGGAGCCGCTGCTCGCCGGTGAGATCCGCTCGGCGTTCGCGATGACCGAGCCCGAGGTGGCCTCCTCCGATGCCACGAACATCACCACGCTCATCGAGCGCGACGGCGATGAGTACGTCATCACCGGCCGCAAGTGGTACATCTCCGGGGCGATGAACCCCGACTGCAAGATCTTCATCGTGATGGGCAAGACGGACCCGGACGGCGCCGACATCCGGCGCCAGCAGTCGATGGTCCTGGTCCCCCGCGACACCCCTGGAGTCGAAGTCCGGCGCGCCATGCAGGTGTACGGCTACGAGGACCACTCCCACGGCGGGCACGCGGAGGTCGTCTTCGACCACGCGCGCGTGCCGGTGTCGAACCTGGTCGGCGAGGAGGGCGGCGGCTTCGCCATCGCCCAGGCGCGGCTCGGTCCTGGCCGTATCCACCACTGCATGCGGCTGATCGGCATGGCCGAGCGGGCGATCGAGCTGATGTGCCGCCGGGCCGTGTCCCGCACGGCGTTCGGCAAGCCGCTGGCCCAGCAGGGCGTCGTCCAGAACTGGATCGCCGACGCGCGCGTCGCCGTCGAGCAGTTGCGTCTCCTGGTCCTCAAGACGGCCTGGATGATGGACACGGTCGGCAACAAGGGTGCCCACACCGAGATCCAGGCCATCAAGATCGCCACCCCGCGCACGGTCGTCGACATCCTCGACAAGGCCGTCCAACTGCACGGCGCGGGCGGCGTCAGCCAGGACTTCCCCCTGGCCGAGCTGTGGGCCAGCGCCCGCACGCTCATGCTCGCCGACGGTCCGGACGAGGTCCACCAGCGCTCGCTGGCGCGACGGGAGATCAAGAAGTACGTGTAACGGTACGGGCCGGTGGGGGTCGGGGAGTTCCTCGCCCCCGCCGCCCCTACCCGTCCCATCCCGTTCCTGGGGGCTGCGCCCCCAGACCCCCCTGAAAGATTGCGCAGTTCCCCGCGCCCCTTAAAAGACTGGGGTTGTTCGTCGTCTGCGGGACGGTGGGGGTTGCTCGCGCAGTTCCCCGCGCCCCTTTTAGGGGCGCGGGGAACTGCGCAATCTTTTGGACCAGCCCCCACCCACCCGCAGCCAAAGAACCCACCCCCGGGGTCGAAGGGGCGGAGCCCCTGGGGGATGGGACGGGTAGGGGCGGCGGGGGCGAGAAAGACCTTCTACGGACGCAGCGCGCGCAGCAGCAGGTCCGCCAAGTGGTCGGCGACCTGTTGCGGGGTGAGGGGCCCGTCGGGGCGGTACCAGGTGGACAGGTGGTGCACGGAGCCGAAGTGGTAGTCGACGACCAGGTCGGCCGGAGTGGCCGTGGAGAAGACGCCCTTCTTCTGACCCTCTTCCACCAGCGCGCGGAAACGCTCGTGGTACCGACGCCGCTCAGCCCGCACCTGCTTGTCCTTCTCGGGACTGAGGTGATGCATCGACCGGAAGAAGATCGACGCGTCATCGAGGTTGTCGATCGTCGTGACGACCACGTCGGCCGCGGCACCCCGCAACCGCTCCTCCACAGGCGCATCGGCATCCGCGAACGCATCCAGCCGCTCCTGCTGAATACGCAGCACGCGCGCGTACACCTCATGCAGCAGGTCGTCCTTGGAGCCGAAGTAGTGGTACAGCGCCCCCTTGGTGACGCCGGCCGCCTCGACGATCTCCTGCACGGAGGTGCGGTCGTAGCCCTGCTCGGCGAAGAGCCGGGTGGCGGCGGCCAAGAGCCGCTGCGGGACGGGCGTACCGTCACCGTCCGTCGTCCTGGGCACTGCCGCCACCTGCCTTCCGGGTGTTCCGGTCAAAAGCTGTCGTCTACTGGTCGTCTACTGAGAGTCGTGGGACCGGGAACGTAGTTCCCGACGGAGGATCTTCCCACTCGCCGTCTTCGGCAAGTCGGGCAGGATCTCCACCTGCCGCGGATATTTGTAGGCGGCCAGTCTCTCCTTGCAGTACGCGGCGAGCGCGTCGGGGTCCTCTTCGGCGCCCGGCCGCAGGCTGATGTACGCCTTGACGGTCTCGCCGCGGTAGCCGTCCGGTATCCCGACGACGGCCGCCTCGCGCACCGCGGGGTGCGTGTAGAGGACGTCCTCGACCTCACGCGGCCACACCTTGAAGCCGGACGCGTTGATCATGTCCTTCTTGCGGTCGACCACGTAGAGCCAGCCTTCGGAGTCCATGAACCCGATGTCACCGGTGCGCAGCTCGCCGTCCGGGAAAGTCTCGGCGGTGGCTTCCGGGCGGCGCCAGTAGCCGGGCACGACCTGCGGCCCGCGGACGAGGATCTCGCCCTGCTCTCCGAACGGCACCTCCTGGCCCTGGTCGTCGACGATGCGTACGACCGTGTCAGGGCCCGGCACGCCGACGGCCAGCGTCCCCGAGACCGGGTCGACGGGAGCCTCCCGGCCCGGCGGTACGGAGGCGCAGGGCGCGGTGCACTCGGTGAGCCCGTAGCCGTTGCGGACGTACGGTCCGAAGCCGGCCCGGAACTTCTCGACGAGGGCGGGCGGCAGCGGGGCGCCGCCGGAGGAGATGTTCACGAAGGAGGAGAAGTGGTCCGGCGTGACGGCCGGGTGCGCGGCCAGCGCCATGAAGGCGGTCGACGGGCCGACCGTGTAGAGAGGCTTGTGCTCGGCGAACGCGTCGAGGACGACCCCCGCCTCGAAGCGGTACGCGAGGACCAGCGTGCCCCCGCTGTTGAGGCAGGCGGCGAGCTGGCAGACCATCCCGGTGATGTGGAAGAGCGGCGCCATCGCGAAGTAGACGGGCGCCTCGGGCAGCCCCAGGCCCGTCCGCTGCCGCTCGGCGTTGTACATGATGTTGCCGTGCGTGTTGGTGGCCCCCTTGGGGGTGCCGCTCGTGCCCGAGGTGTAGCTGATCAGCGCGATGTCGGACGGGCCGAGGTCACGCCCCTCGGGGGCCTTGTGGCCCGCCTGGGCGACGGCCACGAGGTCGTCGGCACCCTCGGCGACCGGCAACCGCTCGAAGGCCAGCACACGCGCGTCGTTGCGCGTTTGGAGATCCAACTCGCATGCCGTCAGCACGATGCGTACGGGCGAGTCGGCGGCCGTCTCACGCAGATACGACTCCCACGCGCGGTCCGAGCACACCAGGGCGCTCACTTCCGCGTCGTGCAGTACGTGGCCCACCTCTCCCGACTTGTACATCGGGTTGACCGGCACGACCGTCGCGCCCGCCTTCCAGGCGCCGAGCAGGGCGAGCACGAAGTGCGGCGAGTTCTGCAGCAGGATCGCGACCCGGTCGCCGCGCTCCAGGCCCCGGGCGGCGAGGTGCCCGGCGACAGAGTCGCTCAGCTCGTCCACCTCGCGGTAGCTCAGCCGTCCGTCGAAGTAGGTGAGCGCGGTGCGGTCCGGGGTGTGCGTCACGGCCTCGCGGAGGGCGTGCACCAGGGTGTCGGCGGGGCTCACCGGGCCGCGCTGGGCGTCGTTGAGCAGGGCCAGCCAGGGGCGGTCGGCGTAGGTGGTCACTGGCCCGCCTCCCACTTCTGCTGGATGTGGTTCATGTTCGTCAGCCAGCGGTCGGGCTCCGCGGCCCGCACCTGGTAGTACCCGGCGACCTCGGGGTGCGGCAGGATCAGGAAACGGTCCTCCTCGATCCCCTTGAAGAGCGCGTCGGCGACGGCCTCGGGCTCGATGGCGGTCGGCTGGAGCACCAGGTCACCCGCGCTGCCGGTGGCGTCGAGCATGTCGGTGCGCACGCCCTGCGGACAGATCGCGTGGACGTTGATGCCGCGGTGGCGGTAGGTCAGCGACAGCCACTCGGCGAAGGCGTACGCGCCGTGCTTGGTGACGCTGTAGGGCGCGGCACCGATCATGGTGAGCAGTCCCGCGGCCGAGACGGTGGAGACGAAACGGCCGCTGCCGCGCTCCAGCCAGGCCGGGAGCAGCTCCTGGGCGGCCCGGACGTGCGCCATCACGTTCACGTCCCAGGCGAGCGCCCAGACCTTCTCGTCGGCCGCCTCCGAGCCGCCCGAGGCGAGGCCCGCGTTGGCGCAGTAGACGTCGACCGTGCCACCGAGGGCATCCCGCGCCTCGGCCACGATCGCGGACGCGTCGCCCGGGACCGCGATCCCGCCGATCTCATCGGCCACGGCCTGCGCCTTGGCGGCGTCCAGGTCGTTGACGACGACCCTGGCCCCCTCGGCAGCAAATCGACGGGCCAGCGCGGCCCCGATGCCGCCTCCCGCTCCGGTGACGACCACTCCGGCATCCTGCACGGCTTCCACCATCGGTCTCCTTCGACGCGACGCAACGCAAACTCGGCTCTGCTGCGGCTCCAGACTAACCAGTCGGTATGTAGCAAGGGAAGGGTCAGCAGCGCCCCTGAAAGGGGCGCGGGGAACTGCGCGACAAGCCACGACGCACCCGCAGCCTACGATCTCCCCGCGGAAGCCTTTAGCCTGCCTATGGCAACCTTCCGCGATCACGGAGGTCCCACCATGCGCCTCTCAAGACGGTCCCTGCTCGCAGCCGGCGCGACCGCAGCGACCCTCGCACCGCTCCCGGCCGGAGCAGCCGAAGAACGCGGCAACAAGCTACACACCGGCTTCGAACGCCTGGCCCAATCCGGCTACGCCCAGCTCCGCGGCCGGCGCACCGGCATCGTCACCAACCCCACCGGCGTCACCCAGGACGTACGCCACATCGTCGACGTCATGCACGCTGACGACCGCGTGAACCTGACCGCCGTCTTCGGCCCCGAGCACGGCTTCCGCGGCACCGCGCAGGCGGGCGGCTCCGAGGGCCGCTACGACGACCCGGCGACCGGGCTCCCCGTCTACGACACGTACCTGAAGAGCGGGCAGCCCCTCGCCGACATCTTCACGGCCTCCGGCGTGGACACCGTCGTCTTCGACATCCAGGACGTGGGCGCCCGCTTCTACACGTACATCTGGACGCTGTACGACTGCATGGAGGCCGCCCGGCTCGCGGGCAAGCGCTTCGTGGTGCTCGACCGGCCCAACCCGGTGACCGGGCGGGCGGCCCAAGGGCCCGTCCTGCACAAGGAGTTCGCGACCTTCGTCGGACGGCAGCCCATCGCGCAGGCGCACGGGATGACGGTGGCGGAGCTGGCGAGGCTGTTCAACGGGGAGTTCCTGTCGGCGCCGGTGGAGCTGGACACCGTACTGATGTCGGGCTGGAAGCGCTCGGACTTCTACGACGCCTCCGGCCTGCCCTGGGTCCCGCCGAGCCCGAACATGCCGACGGCCGACACCGCCCTGGTGTATTCGGGGACCTGTCTCTTCGAGGGGACGAACCTGTCGGAGGGGCGGGGCACGACCCGCCCGTTCGAGCTGCTGGGCGCGGAGGGCGTCGACGGACGCTGGGCAGCCGAGGCCGGCCGGCTGGGCCTCCCCGGCGTGTACTTCAGGGAGGCGTATTTCGCTCCCACCTTCTCGAAGTTCCAGGGCAAGACCATCGGGGGCGTACAGATCCATGTGCACGACCGGGCCGCGTACGACCCCGTACGCACCGGAATCGCCCTCCTGGTGACCGCCAAGAAGGTCTGGAGCGGCTTCACTTGGCGCTCCGACAACTGGATCGACAAGCTGACCGGCTCCACGAGTGTGCGCACGATGATCGACGCGGGGGCGAGCGCCGACGAGGTGGTGGCGGCCTGGCAGAAGGAACTTGCGGCCTTCCGGCGCGTACGCAAGGAGTACCTCATTTACCGATAGGCCTGATACGACATCAGTTCGGGCACCATCGGACTCGACGTGACGTATGGCCAACTTCTCCCACCAGTAGGACGATGCGCCCAGATCGCACCGCCCACGGGGGACGAGGGGGCTTGTCATGGCGGATCCGGCAGTGAGTGTTTCTCCCTACTGGGAGCTCACTTTCGATGCGGACGGGGACATCGACGGCCGGGAGCGGGACCGGCTGCTCAAGGAGGTGCCGCAGCGCAAGGTCCGTGACCTGGTCGTCTTCGCGCACGGCTGGAACAACGACCGCTCGGGCGCCACCCGCCTCTACAGCCACTTCTTCGAACCCGTCCCGGAACTCGCGCCGACCGCGCGCCTTGGCTACGTGGGAGTGGTGTGGCCCTCGATGCGGTTCTCGGACGAGCCGATCCCCGACTTCCCCCCGTCGGTGGCCGCCGGCGTCACCACGGTGGCGCGCCCCGTCCTCGACATGAGCAGCCGGCACGCGCTCCTGGAGGTGTTCCCGGGCCGCGCGACGGTGGTCGAGCAGATCGCGCGGCTGCTGGACCAACAGCCGGACGAGGGCGCCTCGTTGGAGGAGTTCGGACGTCTCGTACGACTGCTCGTCGAGGTCCGGCCGCAGGGACCGCAGACCGCGTTCGCCGCGGACACGCTGGCGGAGGGCGTGCCGGAGAGCGACCCCGAGATGCTCTTCGGGGACACGGCGACGGTGTGCGGCGAGTTCGCGCAGGCGCTGGCAGAGGCCGAGAATCCGGGCGCCGCCTCGTTCGCGCTGCCACGGCTGTGGGACGGCGCCCACGAACTGCTGCGCCAGGCCACGTACTACGCGATGAAGCGCCGCGCCGGCACGATCGGTGAGCGCGGGCTCGGGCGCGCGATCGGGCAACTCGCCAAGGCGGCTCCCGATGTGCGCGTGCACCTCGTCGGGCACAGCTTCGGCGGACGCCTGGTCTCCTTCGCGCTGCGCGGACTGCCCAAGGGCGTGCGCTCGGTGAAGTCGGTGACCCTGCTCCAAGGGGCTTTCTCGCACTACGCGTTCGCGGCGCGGCTGCCGCACGACCCCCGGGCGAGCGGCGTGCTGGACGGCCAGCAGAACCGTATCGACGGCCCCCTGGTGTGCTGCTACTCCCACTTCGACTCGGCGCTCGGCACGATCTATCCGCTGGCCTCGCGGATGGCGGGCGACTCCCGGGCGGTCACGGCGGACTTCGACATCGGCCGCACGCTGGGCGCCAAATGGGGTGCGATGGGCCACGACGGGGTGCAGGCGGTGGCGGGCACCAAGACCCTCACGCTCGCCGACGCCCTGCACACACCGCTGCCCGCCTCGGGCTGCGTGAACATCGACGCCGCCGCGGTGGTCAACCGCGGCGGGCCCCCATGCGGGGCCCACAGCGACATCTGCCACCGGGAACTGGCACAGCTGGTGCTGGCGGCGGGCCGTGTGAAGTGACCCGCCGCCGCACCATTTCCACTGATTTCTTGCGATAGTTACCAGTGTCTAACGGTGTGAGGTGTACTCGACCACCTGCTGATACGTCGGCCGGTTCTGCCAGGTGATCTTGCCGTGCTTGATGCCGCCGAGCGTCCGCTGGACGATCGAGTCGGCGCACCACTGGTCACCGGCCGAGCACTGGTCGTCGCCGGGGTAGACGTCGGACGCGGTCTTGCCGGCCGCCTCCTTGAGCGTGCTGATCAGGGCGTCCCGGCAGGCGCTGAGGCTGCCGGAGCCGCAGTACTTCTGCGAGAGTCCGCCCTGTACCGACTCCCCCAGCACCGCCCGGATGTCCTTGTCGACATAGCTCCACCAGCCGTACTGGAAGGAGCTTCCGGCGTGCGAGCCGGTCGGGCCGTGCGCCGCCGACGGCGACTCGTCGATGGGGAGGTTGTTGCCGAGCGCGGTGTACAGGTCGCTGCCGAGCCCCGGCTGGAACTCCGCCTTCACCAGCAGCGGCCACCAGGCGTCCAGGATGCGGATCGCGTCGGCGTTGGCGTACGTGTGCGAACCGGACGAGGTCTCCGTGCGCTTGGCGCCCGCCGTCACCCACGCGGACAGCTTGCTGACCGCCGCCGCGGCCGTGGAGTCCGTGACCGTCGAGCTGTTGACGACCTTCAGCAGGTCCGGCAGCACGTCCTCGGCCCGCAGGTCGGCGAGCGCCGCGTCGGCCATGGCCTTCACCAGCGCCGACCTGGTCACACCGCCCGCGGCGACCAGCTTCTTGACCCGGTCCTCCAGGAGGTTGCCGCGGTGTACCGAGCCGTCACCCCAGGAGGCCGTCGTGTAGTCCTTGGCCTGCTTGTTGTTCCAGGAGATGTAGTAGTCCTGGTCGACGGAGTTGGGGTGGGCGGACGCCGCGGTGTAGGTGGCGGTGTTCGTCGCCGGGTTCCAGCCCTGCCACTCGTACGCCGCCCGCGCCCACACCGGGAACTCGGCGTCGACACCGGTGGCACGCACCGGGTTGTCGCCGCTGTTGTAGTACGCGGTGTGCGTCGAGTCGGCATAGAACCAGTTGAAGGTGTAGTTGATGTGCTGCACCGCGCTCTGGAAGGTCGCCGGGCTCTTCACGTAGTCCGGGTCGTTGAGCATCTGGAAGCCGATGATCGAGTCGGCCTCGTGCATGAAGGAGGAGCGCAGGGTGGTGTACGCGACCTTCTTGCCGCCGACCGTCGCGCGGTACTCCACCGGGCCGTACTTCGTCCGGTAGACCTGCATCCGGTACGAGCCCGCCGCGGTGCCGTCGGCGGTGGTCGGCTTCCAGGAGTTGGTCTGCTCGATCTTGTCCATGGCCGTGCAGGTGCCGTGGTAGAGGTAGTGGTAGTCGTCCTGGCACAGCTCGACGGCGTACGTGTCGATGATGTCCTGGCCGGAGGTCGTCGCGCTCCAGGAGTAGTCCTGGCCGCGGCCGAGTTCGACGTACATGCTCAAGCCCGCGAACGAGGCGCCGCGGGCGCTGAGGCCCGGGCCCTGGATCTCCTGGAGCATGAGCAGCTGTGGCGCGAAATAGCCGGTCTGCGGGCCGAAGACGGCGATCGGGTGACCGCTGGCGGTGTACTTGCCGCTCACCACGAGGGCGTTGGACATACCGCGCTTGGCCGAGGTGAGGGATGTGGTGGCCGCCGTGGTCGAGGCGCTGGTGGCCGTGGAGGTGGCCGCGCTGCCGGTGCGGTCGTAGACCAGCTGCTCCTGGGTCACCGAACCGGCGTCGGGCAGTGCCTCGCCCTGCGGGCTGTCCGGCTTGGTCGCGTAGGGGAAGCTCTCGCCGTTGTGGACGGTGAGCGCCGCTTCCGCGTCGTTGCGCTCGCGGAAGGACTCCCAGAGCTTGGTGCCCTCGGTCACGCCGTACTTGGACTGGGCGGCGAGGAGCGAGATGGCGTTGTTGACCTCGCCGCCGCCTCCGGAGCCGAAGAGCGCGCCGATGACGGAGGCCAGCGCGACCAGGTCGGTGAGCTTGAAGTGGTCGATGGTGCCGGCGTTGGTGACGGAGTCCTTGTGGCCGGTCAGGACGTACTCGCCAGGGAAGTAACGGCCGCTGTCGGAGGCGTCGATGTAGGCGTTGATGCCGTCGATGTAGGCGTTGGCGTCGGCGAGGGCCTGCGTGCCGCGGGCGCCGGCATTGGCGGTGGCGTTGTCGATCTGGGCCTGCAGATCGGCTTCGGTGTAGGGCGCGTTGCGCCAGAACTCCTGCTCCAGGCCCTGGTTGGAGGCCGCGCCACCCGCGAAGGTGGTCAGCTGGCCGCGTCCGACGTGCCGGAAGACGTCCATCAGCCACAGCCGGTCCTGGGCCGCGGCGTACCCGGCGCCGTACTCGGTGCCGTAGCGGGTGGTGCCGGTGATGTGCGGGACGCCCGTCTTCTTGTCGCGGACGATCGTCACGTCACTGCGGCCGCCGGGCTGGGTGGTCGAGGCTACCTGGTCCGAAGCGACCCCGAAGGAGGCGTCGTTGAAGAAGGTGTTGATCTTGGCGTCGGTGAGCGTGGAGTAGCCCGAGGGCAGGTTGCCGTAGGGGGCGAGCTGGTCCTCCGCGTGATCCGGCTGGGTGCCGAAGGCCTGGTTGAGGAGGATCTGGGCGAGGGTCGCGTTGCCGTTCTCGCCGGGCGGGAGGATGTCGGAACACTGGCCGCCGCAGTAGTCGTTCGCGGCGGCCGCGGTGGAGGTGTCGGCGGCCGCGGCCTGGGTGAGCGGCGACAGAAGACCGGCGAGGAGCACGCAGATGGATGCGGCCTTGAGGAACTTGGGGAATCTTCGGGGAGTTCTCAGTCTGTCGAGCGTGGTGCGTGGGATGCGCCGAGGCATGGCAGCTCCTACCGACGGGGGTGAGCCGGACGTTACCGCCGGTATCCCCGGGATTGAAGATGAACATGCGTCAGTTTTTGGGATTCATCGCAGTCGGACAGCGCCGTCGACAGGCGGCTGACAGCAGCGGGAGGTAGGCCGGGATGGGCTCGGCGGGTGGCTTATGGCGGTCATCGAAAAATGGATGGAGCCGAATCGCTTGTCGATACGTCTATTCGGCGACGTCCGTACGAATCGACGCCGAAGTGACCGAAGTTCAGGTGCAGGTGTGACGGAGGTGCAGGGCGATGGCCGGTTTCCGGAGTCTGGCGAGACAGGTGCGAGATCCGAGGAGCGATCTGGCACTGCGGCGCTATTCACTGCGCAAGTGCCTTGAGAGGTTCGCCCCTTACGGGCATCGGGCGACCTGGGACCATCTGTGCTCCCGGGCCGGGTTCGGTCCCGAGGACCGTTCCCCCGATCCAGCGCGGCTCGTGGCCGCACTGGACGAGCTGGAGGAGGCCCGCTCCGTCTGGCTCGCCTACGAGGTCGAGTTCGCGCAGCGTCGCAAGAAGGAAAAGCACGACGGGCTGCGCAGGCCGGGCAGTGTCGACGACTGGCACCGGCTGACCTGGGGCGGCTTCGGGGTCGCGTGGTGCGACGACCCGAGGATCCACCCCCATGAACCACTGGCCGAGGTGCTGCGCAGGCTGATCGCCGCGCTGGAGCGGGAGCCGGGCTCGGTCTGCCCGGTGTGCTCCGGGGAGCGCCTCATCTGGAAGTACGACCTGGCCCATGAACCGTCTTCGGGTCCGGTGTGCACGAGCTGCGGAATTGTTGTCCCGCGGCCCGTTCTGACGCCCGAAGCGCTGGCGGAGTCCAGGCGCGGCCGGCTGCTTCTTGCCTCTGCGTGAGCGCTCCGCTGGGTTGAGCGGTGCCGGGTGCTGGGCGGTGCTGGGTGCTGGGTGCTGAGCGGCGCTGAGTGCGGGAACTGCGGGTGAGTCGTCCGCTGCGGGTTGTTCGTGGCTGGGCGCGCAGTTCCCCGCGCCCCTTACGGGGCGCTGTCTGAGGCCGGGTTATTGGTGGCTGGGCGCGCCCACCCGGCGGAGCCGGAAAATGTCACAGCCCCGCGCCCCTTACGGGGCGCTGTCAGTGGCGGCTGGCAGTATCCAGGCATGGTGCAGGTGTGTTTGAACGGGAGCCGGGGAGCCGGTGACGGTGCTGTCGTGCCGATGTCGCCCGGGGCGATGGCGCAGTCCGCGGCCGAGGCTGTCGCGGCCGGGGCCTCGGACATTCATGTCCATCCCAGAACCCCCTGTGGGCAGGACACGTTGTCGCCGAAGGCGGTCGCGGCGACGCTCGAAGCGATACGGGCACGGGTCGGCGTTCCGATCGGCGTGACCACCGGCGCGTGGGCCGAGCCGGACCCCGCCGCCCGGGTCGCGTACGTCCGTTCCTGGACCGTCCTGCCCGATCACGCCTCGGTCAACTGGCATGAGCCGGGAGCGGAAGAGGTCGCCACCGCGCTCCTCGACCGCGGGATCGGCGTGGAGGCGGGTATCTGGTCCGGCACGGACGGCGCCGCCCGGTTCGCGGCATCGCCGCTCGGGCCGCGGGTGCTGCGGGTCCTGGCGGAGGTCACGGACACCTCCCCCGAGACGGCCGAGCAGTCGGCCCGCGCCCTGCTCACCGACCTCGGCACCACCTACGGCCGCCCTGTTCTGCTGCACGGCGAAGAGGGCGGCGCCTGGCCGGTGTTGAGACTCGCGGGACGGCTGGGGCTCGCCATACGTATCGGCCTGGAGGACACGCTCGTACTCCCGGACGGGGAACGGGCACTGTCCAACGGTCAACTGGTGGCGGAGGGGTTGGTCCAGTACGGGTGGGCCCAGCGCTCGTCGTAGGGGAGGGCGAGAAGTTCGGCGCGAAAGGCGAGGTCGGGCTCGCCCTGGGCGCGGAGGCGGTCGGCGGCATGGCGGGACAGCCAGTCCTTGAGCTCGGCGACGGCCTCGTCCTCTCCGTCGGGCCCCCACCAGGAGAAGGGTGAGCAGTCGCTGATCAGGTCGTAGATCCAGTCGTCCGCGCACTGCACAAGGTGGGTCTCGGCCGACGGCTGCCGGTGCCATGCGGCGAGGAAGGGGGTCACGGTCCCGGCGATCGCGATGCAGGTCTCGAAGACGTTCTTGACGGGGTACGGCGGTCGCGGCATCGAGAGGACGTCCTGCCACCAGGCATGGAGGAAAGTGTCGATGGCCCGGGCCTGATCGGCGGGCCAGGAGCGCCAGTTCACCCAGATGAGCCCGTGGGCTCCGCGGGAGGGTCCGCCGAGACTCCCGTCGGCCATCGCCCGCGCCGCCTGCGGCAGGAGCCGGCGCATTGCCGCGGCGTGGTCGTCGAAGTGGTCGGAGACCTTGTACACGAACCGGTCCAGCACGTCCAACGGCATGCGTATGTCCGGAGTGCGCAGGAACGCGGTCTCCTCGGGCAGGTGACAGCGCTCGCAACCGACCTCGTCCGGGCTGGCGAAGCCGTGGAAGACCGTGTCGATGTCCGCGAGGGCGGCCTCAAGGGCGGCTGAGGTCATGGGAGTCGGTCCCGTCAGGACTCCGTGCCGCGCGTCGTCGCCGCGGGCCGAAGATCCCGACGCTACCAGCCACTAATCCGCTCGCTCCACCCCATTCCCGTCAGGACAGTTGGGGGCGATGAAACCCAGCTGAGGAACCCGAGGAGTGCCGATGTCGACGCTGCGCGTCACCGCCGAAGTGCTGACCGTCCACGAGCATCCGAACGCCGACGCGCTCGAACTGGCCCAGGTGGGCCTGTACCGGGCCGTCGTCGCCAAGGGCGCCTACCGCACCGGCGAGCGGGCCGTCTACATCCCGGAGCAGTCCGTGCTCCCGGCCGGGCTGATCGAGGAGCTGGGTCTGACCGGGCGGCTCGCGGGTAGCAAGTCGGACCGGGTCAGGGCCGTACGGCTGCGCGGTGAGCTGTCTCAGGGGATCGTGTGCCGCCCGAAGGCTCTGGCGGACGTCGATCTGGCGCAGGCCGCCGAGGACGGCACGGACTTCGCCGAAGTGCTCGGCATCGTCAAGTGGGTGCCGCCGATCCCGCCCACGATGAGCGGCGAGGTCGAGTCCGCCCCCGATCTGCTGCCCTGGGTCGACATCGAGAACATCCAGCGCTACCCGGACATCTTCACCCCCGGCGAGCCCGTCGTCCTGACCGAGAAGCTGCACGGCTCGGCCTGTCTGCTGACGTACGTCGCCGGCGAGGGCGGCCGCGTACACGTCTCGTCGAAGGGCTTCGGCGCCAAGTCCCTCGCGCTGAAGGAGGACCCGCGCAATCTGTACTGGCGGGCCGTCCACGGCCACGGGGTCGCGAAGGCCGCGGCGCGGATCGCCGAGCGGCTGGGCGCCCGCCGGGTCGGGATCTTCGGCGAGGTGTACGGAGCGGGCGTGCAGGACCTGTCGTACGGCGCCGACGGCCGCCGCCAGACGCTCGGTTACGCCGTGTTCGACGTGTCCGCGGAGATCGACGGCGAGGTCCGATGGCTGGACCCGGCAGCATTGCTGGAGGGCGAACTCCCGCTGGTGCCACGGCTGTACGAGGGCCCGTACGACATCGAGCGCGTCCTGGAGGTCGCCTCGGGCCGGGAGACCGTCTCCGGCCGCGAGCTGCATCTGCGCGAGGGCGTCGTCATCCGCCCGGCAACCGAGCGGTACAGCCCGGTGACGGGCGGCCGGGCGATAGCCAAGGCGGTCAGCCCGGCCTATCTGACGCGGAAGGGCGGCACGGAGTTCGAGTAGTGGGGCATACGGAGCCCGGGGCGCCGTTCAGCGGCAGTCCTCGGGCTCCTTCTGGCCGGCGGCGGGAGCGGCGGTGTCGCTCCTGGCCGCGCTGCCGGTGGCGCGCGCGCGTTCCACCATGAGCCGGGAGCCGGTCAGGCGTTCGCCGAAGGCGTCGTCCGGGTTGGACAGGACACAGTTCTCCAGGGACAGACACCCGCAGCCGATGCAGTCGGTCAGGTGATCCCGCAGCCTGCCCAACTGCTTGATGCGCTCGTCGAGTTCGGAACGCCAGGCCTCCGAGAGTCGGGCCCAGTCCTCGCGCGTCGGGGTGCGCTCCTCGGGAAGCTCGGCGAGGGCCTCGCGGATGGTCGCGAGCGGGATGCCGACGCGTTGCGCGGCACGGACGAAGGCGACCCGGCGCAGTGCGTCGCGGTGGTAGCGGCGCTGGTTTCCCGTGGTGCGGCGGCTGCTGATGAGGCCCTTGGACTCGTAGAAGTGCAGGGCGGAGACGGCGGCGCCGCTGCGGGCCGACAGCTGGCCGACGGTCAGCTCGTGGATCTTCTCAGGGATCTGGGGCACCCCTCCAACCCTACCTACTTCGTCACACGCCCGGTCCGTTGACATGCGCTCCGCGTCCGACCATGCTAAGCAGTCGCTTAGGCATGGAGATATGGGAGGCCAGGACATGGCAGAGCCGAGGACGTTCGCGACGGTCGACGAGCTGCGCAGCGCCGTGGGCGAGCAGTTGGGGTACACCGACTGGGTCGAGATCGAGCAGAAGCGGATCGACCTCTTCGCCGAGGCGACCGGCGATCACCAGTGGATCCACGTGGACCCCGAGAAGGCCGCGGCGGGCCCCTTCGGCACGACGATCGCGCACGGCTATCTCACCCTGTCGCTGCTCCCGCTCTTCGGCCCGCAGCTGATCAAGGTCGAGGGCGTGAAGATGGGCGTCAACTACGGGACGAACAAGGTCCGCTTCCCCGCCCCCGTGCCGGTCGGCTCGCGGCTGCGCGCCACCGCGCAGATCACGGGCGTCGACGACGTTCCCGGTGGCGTACAGGTGTCCGTGGCCTTCAGCGTGGAGCGCGAGGGCGGCGACAAGCCGGTGTGCGTCGCGGAGTCGGTGTCGCGGTACTACCTCTGATCGAGGCCCGGCCCGGGCCCCCGCTCGGACCCGGTCGGGACTACTGCTTGGCCCCGACCATCCGCAACACGAGGTCGGCGTAGAGCGCGCCGACCTCGTCGGGGGTGCGAGGGCCCTCGACGTTGAACCAGCGGGCCACGTCGATGCACAGCGACAGCACGGCGAGGGTGGTGCCCGGTACGTCCGGCACGTCGAAGTCGCCCGCCGCCACGCCGTCCTGGATGATCCCGCGTACCTCGGCGTCGACCTGGCGGCGCAGGGCGAGGATCTCGGCGCGGGCGTCCGGGCCGAGCGAGTCCAGTTCGTACTGCACGACCCGTGCGGTGGTGCGCCCGCCGGCGTGCCAGCGGACGAAGGAGCTCACGGCGTCGGCAAGGCGTTCGGTCGGGCTGCCGTCCCTCTGGGCGGCCGTCTGCAGGATTTCCAGTGCCTTTTCGTGGCCGATCCTGCTGATCCGGTGAAGCAGCTCTTCCTTGGTCTTGTAGTGGATGTAGAGCGCGGCCGGGCTCATGCCCGCCCGGCCTGCGATGTCCCGGGTCGTCGTCGCGTGGTATCCGCGCTCGGCGAAGGCCTCCACGGCGGCGACGAGCAGCCGCCGGGCCGCGTCCGGGGTGACCTCGGCCCACGGCTGCATATCGCCGCCGGCCGTCTCCTCCGCCGTACTCATCGCTGTTCGCCCCTTCTCCACTGCCAGGGTGAACACCATACCCCCGAACCTGAGCGGGCGCTTAGAGTGCCCGCTCAGCACGGCTCGAAACTCGCTCAGAGCTTCTCGAAGGGGTCGTACACCCGCCCGCCGGGCCGGCCCGCGTCCTGACGGTCGCGGATCACCTTGGCCAGCGTGAAGGACGAGGTCACCAAGTAGAGGACGGCGATGGCCAGAAAGGCTCGTACCCAGGCGTCCGCCTGAAGTTTGAAGATGCCGAGGGCGGTCGCGGCCATGGCGACCGAGAAAGAGGCCACGGCCTGACCGTAGAAGGCGGCCGTGTTCTGCTGCTTGACCGGTGTCTCACTCATGGGACAAGGATCGGCGGATGTGGCAGCGGCCACATCCGCCGAAATACTCAGGCACGTACTCAGTCACCGAGCCACCCAGTCACCCAGTCACCCAGCGACTCGGCACGAGGTCCCTCAGAACGCCGAAACCCCCGTCAGCGCCCGCCCTATGACCAGCTTCTGGATCTGGCTGGTGCCCTCGTAGAGGGTCATCACGCGGGCGTCGCGCAGCAGCTTCCCCGCCGGGTACTCGTCGATGTAGCCGTAGCCGCCGAAGACCTGGAGGGCGTTGTTCGCGGCGCGCACGGCGGCCTCGGAGGCGAAGAGCTTGGCCTTCGAGGACTCCGTGGTGAACGGCAGCCCCCGGTCGATGAGATCGGCGACCCGCCAGGTCAGCAGCCGCGCCGCGTCCACATCGACGGCGATGTCGCTGATCAGCTCCTGTACGAGCTGGTGGTGCGCGATGGTCTTCCCGAACTGCTCGCGCTGGGTCGCGTACGCCACCGCCGCGTCCAGTGCCGCCTGGGCGATGCCGACACAGCCCGCGGCCACGGACATCCGCCCCTTGGCGAGCGCGGACATGGCCACGGCGAACCCCTTGCCCTCGGGCGCCATCATGGCGCTCGCGGGCACCCGTACGTCCTCGAAGACCAGCTCGGCGGTGGCCTGTCCGCGCAGACCGAGCTTGCCGTGGATGGTGCGGCGGGACAGCCCCGGGGTGTCCGTCGGAACGAGGAAGGCGGAGACGCCCTTGTGGCCCGGCGCGTCGGTCGACCGGGCAAAGAGCAGCACGACATCGGCCCAGGTGCCGTTCGTGATGAACATCTTGGTGCCGTTGATGACGTAGTCGTCGTCGTCGCGCACGGCCTTGGTCGACAGTTGGCCCGCGTCCGAGCCGGTGCCGGGTTCGGTGAGCCCGAAGCAGCCGACGTGCTCGCCGGAGGTCAGCCCCGGCAGCCACCGGCGCTTCTGCTCCTCGCTCCCCCAGTACGCGATCGACTTGGCGACCAGCCCCAGCGAGACGGAGACGATCCCGCGTACGGAGGAGTCGCCACGGCCCAGTTCCTCCGTGACCAGGCAGTAGGCGAGGTGGTCGCCGCCACTGCCGCCGTACTCCTCGTCGACGGTGAGCCCGAGGAAGCCGACCTCTCCGAGCTTCTTCACGATGGACCGGTCGACTTCCTCGGCGCGGTCCCACTCGATGACGTGGGGGGCGATCTCGCGGGCCACGAAGTCCTTGGCGAGCTGCCGGACGGCGGTCTGCTCCTCGCTGAGCTCCAGGTTCATGCCGAGTCACCCCACAGATAGACGGACTGTGGCTTTCGAAGCCGTACAGGGAAGGGCCGTACAGGGAAAGCCGTACAAGGAAAGCTGTACATTTAAATTAGCACTGCTAGTTTCTGTATGCAGCCCTACTATGTGCGCCATGGCCCGACCGCGCAAGCCCCTCCTCAGCACCGACCGCATCGTCGAGGCAGCACGGGCGCTGGTGGACGCCGAGGGCCTGCCGGCCGTCTCGACGCGTCGGCTCGCGGCCGAGCTGGGGGTGAGCGGGCCGTCCCTCTACAACCACTTCCGCACCAAGGACCAGATCCTGGAGGCGGTGGCGGACTCGGTCAGCGCGCAGGTCGATCTGTCGATGTTCGAGGACGGCCGGGAGTGGCGTACCGCCCTGCACGACTGGGCCGTCTCCTACCGGGCGGCCCTGCGCGACCACCCGAACATCGTCCCCGTCCTCGCCCGCGGGCCCGGGCGGCGGCCGGCCGGGCTCCGGCTCGCCGACGCGGTGTTCGGGGCGATGGTCGATGCGGGGTGGCCGGCGGCCCAGGCCACGTCGATCGGTGCGCTGATGCGGTACTTCATCATGGGCTCGGCGCTCGGTTCGTTCGCCGGGGGGTTCGTGGACGACGAGAGCGCGTACGATCCGGCCGACTATCCCCACCTCGGGCAGGCCCATCTCCTTGCCGAGCAGCAGGAGAAGATCGACGAGCGGGCGTTTGAGACGGGGCTCAGTGCGTTGCTGGACGGGTTGGCCGTGCAGTACGCGCAGGTGACTCGGGGGGACTGAGGGCTTCTTTCGCCCCCGCCGCCCCTACCCGTCCCATCCCGTTTCTGGGGGCTGCGCCCCCAGACCCCCGCTAAAAGATTGCGCAGTTCCCCGCGCCCCTAAAAGGGGCGCGGGGAACTGCGCAATCTTTTAGGCGCGCCCCCACCCACCCGCAGCCGAAACACAACCGAACGGGGTCGAAGGGGCGGAGCCCCTGGGGATGGGACGGGTAGGGGCGGCGGGGGCGAGAACCGTTCGGTGTGTGCCGAAGCGTTCGTGTCGCATGCTGAGGACATGACGAGGCCGAAGGATCCGGTGGGACCAGGACTGGCGGCATTGGCCGGGCTGATGGCGGACGAGACGCGGGCCGGGTTTCTGCTGGTTTTGCTCGACGGGCGGGCCTGGACCGCCGGGGAACTCGCCCGGCACGCCGGAGTCGCACCGTCCACCACAAGCGAACACCTCGGCAAACTCGTCGCAGGCGGACTGCTCAGCGAGGAACGGCAAGGACGCCACCGCTACGTACGCCTCGCGAACGCCCGCGTCGCCCAGCTCGTCGAAGACCTCGCCGCCCACGTCGGACCGAACACGACCGAACCCCCGCGCACCCTCCGGGAGTCCAGCGCCGGATCCGCGATGGCCCGTGGCCGCACCTGTTACGACCACCTCGCCGGACGCCTCGGCATCGCCCTCACCGACGCCCTGACCGACCGGGGCCTGCTCCGCCAGGACACCGGATTCGCCCTCACGGACGCCGGACTGAGGTGGTTCGACACCGCGGGAATCGGCCTCGACCGTACCGGCCGCCGCCCCCTCACCCGCGCCTGCCTCGACTGGACCGAACGCCGCCCCCACCTCGCGGGCACCGCCGGCGCGGCGCTGTGCCGGCACGCCCTGGACGCGCACTGGTGCGTACGCATCGGCTCGGAGCGGGCGGTCAAGGTCACCCCCGAGGGCGAACGCGCCTTCGCGGAACTGCTCGGCATCGAGGCGACGGCACTGCGCTGATCGCCTGACCGTCTGATCGACCCGGACTTCGGCTCCCCGCCCACCACCACCACCACCACCACGGCGTCCGAAATCCGCTAGTGCCTGCCCCCGCGCCCCACCTAGCCTCAGGAGCATGATGAACACGCCCCGCCCCACGTCACCCACCCGTCGAGCGCAGCTGCTCGCCGCGGGCGCGGCGACCGTCACCGTCGTGCTGTGGGCCTCCGCCTTCGTATCGATCCGGAGCGCGGGTGCCGCGTACTCGCCGGGTGCGCTGGCACTGGGGCGGCTGCTGGCGGGAGCCGTAGCGCTCGGGGCCGTGTGCCTCGTACGGAGAGAGGGGTGGCCGCCGCGCGCGGCCTGGCGCGGGATCGCCATATCCGGGCTGCTGTGGTTCGGCTTCTACATGGTCGTCCTCAACTGGGGCGAGCAGCAGGTGGACGCCGGCACGGCGGCGCTGGTGGTGAACACCGGTCCGATCCTCATCGCCCTGCTCGGCTCCCGACTGCTCGGTGACGCGATGCCGCCGCGGCTACTGGCGGGCATGGCGGTGTCGTTCGCCGGGGCCGTCGCCGTGGGTCTTTCGATGTCCGGCGACGGCGGCTCCTCGGTCCTCGGGGTCGTGCTGTGCCTGCTCGCCGCCGTGGGCTACGCGGCCGGAGTCGTCGCGCAGAAGCCGGCGCTCGGCCGGGCGAGCGCGCTCCAGGTGACGACGTTCGGCTGTCTGGTCGGGGCGGTCGTGTGTCTGCCCTTCGCCGGGCATCTCGTCCAGGACGCGGCCGACGCGCCCGTCTCCGCCACCCTCAACATGCTCTACCTCGGTGTCTTCCCGACCGCGCTGGCGTTCACGACCTGGGCCTACGCCCTGGCCCGCACCACCGCGAGCCGCATGGGCGCGACCACGTACGCGGTGCCCGCCCTGGTGGTGCTGATGTCCTGGCTGTTCCTCGACGAGGTGCCGGGGCTGCTCACCCTGGCGGGCGGGGTGCTGTGCCTGGCGGGTGTGGCGGTGTCCCGCTCGCGTCCCCGCGCCGGCACGGGTTCCGGCAACGGGAAGGCTGCGGCCCCGGAGCGCACTCCGGAGCCGCGGCCCGAGCCCGAGCGCGAACAGGCCTGACGCGGACTAGAAGACGACCAGGGCGCGCCCGCCCTTGCCCGCGATCATGTTCTCGAAGGCCGCCGGGATGCCGTCGAGGGCGATCCGGTCGGTGACCAGGCCGCCGAGGTCGAGGCGGCCGGCGCGGATGTGCTCGGCCAGCACCGGAAGGTCCCGCGCCGGGTCGGAGTTGCCGTACACGCAGCCCGAGAGCGTCCGCCCCCAGTGGAAGATCTCCAGCGCGTTGAAGGTGACCTGCTGGTCCTTGCCGCCGATGCCGACGACCGTGGTGCGGCCGCCGCGCCGGGTGGAGTCCCAGGCGGTGCGGATGGTCACGGCGCGGCCCACGCACTCGACGGCGACGTCGACGCCCTGCTTGCCGGTGAGGGCGCGGATCTCGCGTGCGGTGGTGTCGGAGGCGACGACGTAGTCGGTCGCGCCGGCGCCGCGCGCGAGCGATTCCTTCTCGGGTGAGACGTCGACCGCGACGATCTTCGACGCACCCGCGATCCGGGCGGCCTGGAGGGCGGCGAGTCCGACCCCGCCGACTCCGAACACCGCTACGGTCTCGCCGGGTTGGAGCTTCGCCGAGTGATGGACCGCGCCGTATCCGGTCAGGACCGCGCAGCCGAGCAGCGCGGCGTCGGCGAGGGGTACGCCGTCCGGTACGGGGAGGACGCATCCGGCGGCCACGACGGTCTCCTCGGCGAACGCGGCGACGTTCAGGCCGGGGTGGAGGTCGCTCCCGTCGGAGGCGCGGTGTGCGTACACGTTCGCCGCGCCGGTCAGCGCGTTGGCGCACAGCCAGACCTCGCCTAGCGAGCAGGCATGGCAACTGCCACATGAGGGCGCCCAGTTGAGGATGACTCCGTCGCCGGACGCGACATGCGTGACGCCCTCGCCGACGGCGACGACGGTGCCGGCGCCCTCGTGTCCCAGGACGGCGGGAACGGGCACCCGCATGGTGCCGTCGGAGAGGGAAAGGTCGGAGTGGCAGACGCCCGCGGCGGCCAGTCGGACCCGGACCTGGCCGGGGCCGGGCTCCGGCAGGTCGATCTCGGCGATCTCCAACGGAGCGCCCACGGCGGGAAGTACTGCGGCGCGAACCACGTGCATGCTCCTAGGCTCTAGAACTGGAGGGACTTGGTCTGGAGGTACTCGGACAGCCCGTGCGAACCCAGCTCGCGCCCCACACCCGACTGCTTGTAACCCCCGAACGGGGCAAGGGGGTTGAAGCGTCCGCCGTTGATGTCGACCTGCCCGGTGTCGAGCCGCCGCGCGAAGGCGACCGCCTCGGCCTCGTCGCCCGCCCACACGGCGCCCGCGAGCCCGTACACCGTGCCGTTGGCGATCCGCAGGGCGTCCGCCTCGTCCTCGTACCGGATGATCGACAGCACCGGCCCGAAGATCTCCTCCTGAGCGATCGTCATCTCCGGCGTGACGTCGGCGAAGACGGTCGGGCTGACGAAGTACCCCTGCTCGCGCGGTGATTCGGGGCCGCCGGCGACGAGCCGGGCGCCCTCCGTGACGCCCTTGTCGATATAACTCCGCACCCGGGCCTGCTGCTTGGCGCTGACGACCGGGCCGATGCGATCGCCGTACTTCTCCGCGGCGGCCGCGGCCAGCTCGACCGCCTCGTCGTACCGCGCGCTGTGCACCAGCATGCGTGTCCAGGCGCTGCACGTCTGGCCGGAGTTGGACATCACGTTGGCGACGCCGACGCCCACGGCCTTGGCGAGGTCGGCGCTCGGCAGGATGACGTTGGCGGACTTGCCGCCGAGTTCCAGGGCGACCCGCTTGACCGCGGCGCCCGCGGTCGCGCCGATGCGCTTGCCCACCGCCGTGGAGCCGGTGAAGGAGACCAGGTCCACGTCCGGGTGTTCGGCGAGGGCCTGGCCGGCGACCGGGCCGAGGCCGGTGACGAGGTTGAAGACACCGGCCGGAATGCCCGCCTCGGCCACCGTCTCGGCGAAGAGCTGGGCGGTGAGCGGGGTGTCCTCGGCGGGCTTCAGCACCACCGTGCAGCCCGCCGCGAGCGCCGGGGCGACCTTGGCGACGATCTGGTGCAGCGGGTAGTTCCAGGGCGTGATCGCGCCGACAACCCCGACGGGCTCCTGGTAGACGGTCGAGTTGCCGACCCTCTCCTCGAAGGCGTACGTCGCCGCCAGTTCGGCGTACGAGCCGGCGACCGCGATCGGCACGCCCGCGTGCACCGCCTGCGAGAACGGCAGCGGGGAGCCGAGTTCGGCGGTGACGGTCTCTGCGATCTCGTCCTTGCGGGCCACGAGGATGTCCCGGAGGGCGGCCAGGCGCGCGGCCCGTTCGGCCGGCGTGGTCGCGGCCCAGGCCGGGAAGGCGGCACGTGCGGCCCGTACGGCGGCGTCGACGTCCTCCGCGGTGCCGGCCGGAACCCGGCCGATCACCTGCTCGTCGACCGGGTTCACGACCTCGATCGTGTCCGTGCCGGCGGCGGGGCGCCAGGCTCCGTCGATGTACATGCCGTCATGTGCCTTCATCGTGTTCCTCCCGGGCGGGGCCGCGTCGTCCGCACCCTAAACTAGCGATGATAGTTTTCAGGCGCCAGAGGGACCCGGCCGGATCGGACCGGATCGGATCAGACCGGACCGAGCCGGAACAGGCCGGGCTCGGCCCCCAGGGCATCCTCGGCCCGTGCGGCTCAGAAGTCGACCCTCGTCCGGTCGTCCACCCTGGCCACGGACTCCTGGGCGAACTCCTTCTCGAAAGCGGTCCGGATCTCCTCGATCTTCCGGTCGCTCGCGCCCGCCCGGGCCACCGGATACAGCAGGATCAGCTCGTACGACCGCTCGCGCTCGATCGCGCCGTGCGCGTCCCGCCACTGCCCGCGCCCGTTCTGCACGGTGAGCCCGTCGGGGAAGTCCGGCGTCACCTCCTTGTCGATGAACGCCATGAACTGCCGGTCGGTGACGGCCGGGCCACCGTCGGGCCGTTCGGTGCCGAAGAAGAGCCGGCTCTCGATGTACGGCTCGCCGCGGAGCGCCGTCCGCGGCTTGGAGTCGTGCTGGGGATCGTGCTGGGGGCCGTCGAACAGGGCGTACGCGGTCGGGGCGCCGGCGGCGAGCAGGGCCGTGGCGGTGGCGGCGAGCAGACGGACGCGGGTGCTGCTGTGCAGGGTCATGAGCGCCTGCCTAGCGGAACTCACTCCTCCAGATCCGGCAGCCGCGCCGGAGCCGGGCAGATGCGTTCACCGTGCTGGTCGAAGACGAACAGATGGGCGAGGTCCACGAGGAGGGGGACCTGCATGCCGTGGCGGAGTTCGATGTCGGGGGTGGTGCGGACGACGAGGTCACCGGGCAGGCGGCCCTCCGGCGGCGCCGGTTCGGGGTGGTCGGGTTCCGCGTCCGCCGGGTGTTCCAGGACCACGACCGGCCCGGCCCGCAGAGCTCCGGTGCGCTCCCGCAGCCGGTCCAGGACGTTGCCCTCGCGGCGCCGTCGCCGGGTCGGACGCGTCGGGCGCGGGGCCTCCAGATCCGGTACGACGGCGGGCTGCGAACCCGTGTTGAAGTGGACGAGGACCTCGTGCCCCTGGAACTCCACATGCTCGACGAGGCCGCTGATCGCCACCTCGCCCGGCCGGGCGGCGGACGGCTTGGCGAGCCGGACGGCCTCCGAGCGCAGCCCGACGATGACCTCGCGGCCCTGCTGGACCCGCAGCAACTGGTGGTCCAGGGAAAGGGGTTCGGGCAGCCGCAGATACTGCCTGCCGAGGCTGATCGACATGGCTCCGTCGAGCGGCGCCCGGACCAGGCCGCGCAGCAGGTTGATCCGCGGGGTACCGATGAAGGCGGCGACGAAGACGTTCGCGGGCAGCGCGTAGACCGTGCGGGGCGTGCCCAGTTGCTGGAGGACTCCGCCGCGCAGGACCGCGACGCGGTCGCCGAGCGACATCGCCTCGGCCTGGTCGTGCGTGACGTACACCGTTGTCGCGCCCAACTCCCTGGTGAGCCGGGATATTTCGGCGCGCAGATGGTTGCGGAGCTTGGCGTCGAGGTTGGACAGCGGCTCGTCCATCAGGAAGGCCGAGGGGTGGCGCGCGATCGCCCGGCCCATGGCGACCCGCTGGCGTTCACCGCCGGAGAGCTGGTGGGGGAAGCGGCCGAGGAGATCCTGGATGCCGAGCATGCGGGCGGTGGCGTCCACGCGCGGGCGGGGGTCCTCGCGGGGCGTCTCGATGCGCAGCGGGAAGCCGATGTTGTCGCGGCTGGTCATGCTCGGATAGAGGGCGAAGTTCTGGAAGACCATCGCCATGTCCCGCCCGGACGGCGGCAGATCGTTGGCGTACTCGCCGTCGAGGCGCACCTCGCCCTCGGTGACCTCTTCGAGCCCGGCGATCATTCTCAGCACGGTCGACTTGCCGCAGCCGGAGGGCCCGAGCAGCACGAGGAACTCGCCGGGCCGGATGTCGAGCGACAGCCGCTCCACCACGCGGACGCCACGGGTGTACGACTTGCTGACCTGGTGAAGAGAGATGGCGCGTGTCATGAGGGGTGCCCCCAGGGGCCTTCCGGGCGCTGGTGCTCCGCGGTCGAACGTCCCGTGCGGGTCGTACGGGACCTATGAGTCACGGAAGTTAACGGACCGCGCACGCCCTGGGGAAGACATGCGGCGGGATCGGACGGTCCGGTTCGACACGGGAGAAAAGCGGACTCTCGCGTTCAGTGCGACAGGAATCCCGATTCTGTCGCCCTTGCGCCCGCTCACGTCGCGCGGGGCCGCCCCCGGGTCTGCGTGAGGTGGGCGAAGACGACGACGTTTCCGGCGTAGCCCGTCTTCGGGTCGTACGCGCCGCCGCACGTGATCAGACGCAGCTCGGGGCGCCCTCTGTCGCCGTACACCTCCTTGTTGGGGAAGTGCGCCTTCTGGTACATCCTCACGGCGTCCACGGTGTAGACGGCGGTCATGCCGTCGGCGCGCAGGACCTCGACGAGCCTGCCGGGCCGGAGTTGGCTGAGTGGGGCGAAGACGGCGGGTCCCGTGGTGGTGTCGAGGTGGCCGACGGCGACAGCCGTGCCGGACTCGCCCGGCGTCGGCCCGTCCGCGTACCAGCCGACCAGCTTGGGATCGTCGACGGGAGGGGTGGTGAGCCGCTGCTCACGGTCGAGCTTGAGGCCGACGACCGGTGCTTCCAGGCTGAAGTACGGGATGCGGAGCGAGGTCGCCGGGGAGCGCGGGAGCGGCTTGGGCGGGGGCGTGGGCCGGGGCGGCCGTGCGGGCGCGACGCGGTGGGGCTTCGGACCCCGCGCGTCACCGCCCGCGCGGTGGGGCTTCGCGTCGCGCCCGCCGCCGTCCGCACGGTGGGGCTTCGCGTCGGGCCCGCCGCCGTCCGCCCCGGCGGGGCCGGAGGACGCCGTGGCGCCTCCGTGCCCCGCGGCCTCGGCGGCGAGCGGCCCGGCGGGCTCGTCGCTGCCCGCGCACCGGACGCCGCCCACCACCAGCGTCACCGCGATGACGAAGGTCCGCGTCAGGCGGTAGGAGCGCGTCCGGTGCCAGGGCCTGCCGGAGGGGCTACGCAGCACCGTCGGGGCGGCGGCGCAGCCGCAGGTAAACGACTCCCCCGGCCATCACGACGCCCGCGGCCGCCGCGCCGAGGACCGGCGAGAAGTCCTGGATGCGGGCGAGACCACCGCCGCCCGCGTGGGGCCCGCCGTGCGGCCCGCCCGGACCACCACCCGGGCCGCCTGGGCCACCCCCGGGCACGCTGGGCGTCGTTGTCGGCGTCGACGACGGCGACGACGTCGGGCCCCCGGGCGGGCAGTCGACCTTGAAGACCTTCTGCTTGCCCGCGCCGTTCTCGCCCTCGAAGTTCCAGATGAGCTTGTACTGACCGTTGGGCAGCGAGTAGAGGCCCTCGGTCCGGCCATCGCCGGACGCGGGGATGACGAGGCCACCCGCGAGCGTGGCACCGCCGTCCACATGCGGCTGGGTCTCGATGGACCAGGTGATGTCCTGCGCCCCGTCGAAGTTGAACCCGGCGAGGTAGAACCGGCAGACCTTCGGATCGTTTCTCTGATCGTCGTCCGGCGTGGCCGAGTCATGGATCTTCACGTCGCCGTTGTCGCCGGGAGCAGCGACGGCGGCAGGGGCCCCGAGCAGGGTGGTCCCCGCGACGGCGAGGGCTACGAGGGCGGTAGCGCCCCGGCGGGTGCCGGGCCGGCACGGAAGGGACGAGGTGGACATGAGGATTCCTCCGAATCAGATGATTTTCATACAAATCACACTTTCATCTGACTCTCTTTCACATCCGCCCCGGCAAAGGCGGCAACAGCGCCCCGCGCCCCCTCAGATATCGCTCTTCCGGCGCAACCGCACCCGAGGCCGCACGTCCTCCTCCGGCACCCGGGCAGGCCTCCCCGGAGAGCGCAGCGCCGTCGCCGACGAGACCAGCAGCAGCGCGCCGAGCATCACGAACGGCGCCGCCACACCGGCGACTCCGGCGACCAGACCCGCGGTGGCGGGGGCGGCGACCTGGCCGAGCCGGTTGCCGGTCAGACGCAGGGCGAGGGCCGTGGAGCGGGCGCCGTCGGGAGCTGCCTGGACGACCGTCGTCATGGACAGCGGCTGACCGACCCCGAGACAGAAGCCAAGGACGAGGAGCATCAGGGCCAGCGCCCACACCGGTACCGGCAGTGCGATACACGCACACAGCACCGCCCCCACCAGGCACGTCACGGTGAGCAGCGCGGTCCGGCCGAGCCGGCGCAGCAGGGGCGTCAGCACCAGCCGGCAGGCGATGCTCGCCGCCGCGCGCGCACTGAGCAGCAGACCGACCACCGACGGCGCGATGTCCCGGTGTTCGCCGACCACCGGCAGATACGCGGTGAGAACGTCCGTCGCGGACAGCACGGCGAGACTGATGAAGATGCCCGCGGGCACGCCCCGGGCGCGCAGGATCCGCCCGACGGGAACGCGTTCGCCTTGTGCGGTACGGGACTTCACGGCCGTACGGTCCTCGATGCGCCACAGCGAGGTGAACGAGACCGCGGCGACCGCGCTCGCCACCAGCAGCGCGAGCGCGCTGCTGCCCGCCATGTCGGGACCGCCGATCAGGAGGCCCGCGGCGATCGGGCCGATCAGCTGACCGAGCGAGACGCCGATGGTGAAGTGGCCGAAATTACGGTCCTGTTCGTGCGGGGCGGACTGGCGGGCGACGAGCGACTGCCCGCCGATCACGAAGCAGAGGTGGCCGAGCCCCATCACTCCGCTCCAGGCGGCCATCGCCGCCAACGAGTCCGCCCTGCCGCTCATCGCGCAGCCGCCGGCGATGAGCACGACACCGGCGGGCAGCAGGGGCGCGCAGCGGCCGTGGTCGGTGCGGCGGCCCAGCGGCACGGCGGCGAACAGGGGCAGCAGCGCGTACGCCGCCGCGATCACACCGACCGCGCGCTCGTCCGCGCCCAGCGCGAGGGCCCGGTAGGAGACGGCGGGCCGGGCCATCGACACCGCCCCCTGCGTGAAGGTGAAGGCGATGACGAGGCGCAGCAGCCAGCCGCGGTTCCTACCGGGCCCCACAGTGACAACCCCCATGCGATGACGGACTACGGATGGCGGATGACAGCGACCGGTATCGGAAGCTGTCATCCGACAGCGGCTCTCAGATGATGCCGAACAGGATCCCGGCCCCGAGCACCACCAGCGAAGTCAGCGCCGCCCACTTCACCACGAACCTGGTGTGGTCGCCGAACTCCACCTTGGCCATGCCGACCAGGACGTATACGGCCGGGACGAGCGGGCTCGACATGTGCAGCGGCTGGCCGATGAGCGAGGCGCGGGCGATCTCCAGGGACGAGACGCCGTGCGCCTGGCCTGCCTCGGCGAGGACGGGGAGGATGCCGAAGTAGAAGCCGTCGTTCGACATGAAGTACGTGAGCGGGATGCTCAGCACGCCGGTGACGAAGGCCATGTGCGGGCCCATGCCGTCGGGGATGTTGGAGACCAGCCACTTGGCCATGTGGTCGACCATGCCGGTGCCCGTCAGGACGCCGGTGAAGACGGCGGCGGCGAAGACCATGCCGGAGACGTTGAGGACGTTCTCGGCGTGGGCGCCGAGGCGGGCCTTCTGGTCGGGCATGTGCGGGAAGTTGACGGTGAGCGCGAGCGCGGCGCCGAGCAGGAAGAGGACCGGGATCGGCAGCCACTCCATGATCATCGCGGTGAGCAGGGTGACCGTGAGGAGCGCGTTGAACCAGTAGAGCTTGGGACGCAGGGTGGCGCGGTTCGGGTCGAGGCCCTGGAACCCGTCGTCCTCGGGGGCGTCCGCGTCCGTGCCGGAGCCCGAACCGCCCATGCGCGGGGCCTTCTTGTCCGAACCGCTCCCCGAGCCGCCCGCGCCGACCAGGACCGTCTCCGCCTCCTGCGGCTCCAGCACCTCGTCCAGCGTCAGCACGCCGAGCCGCTTGCGCTCGCGGCGGCCGAGGACGTACGCGAGGGCGAACACACCGAGCAGACCGACGGCGAGGGCCGGGATCATCGGCACGAAGATGTCGCTGGCGTCGAGCTTCAGCGCGGTCGCGGCGCGGGCGGTCGGGCCGCCCCACGGCAGGGTGTTCATCACGCCGTTGGCCATCGCGGCGACACCGGTCATGACGACCAGGCTCATCTTCAGGCGCTTGTACAGCGGGTACATCGCCGAGACCGTGATCATGAAGGTGGTCGAGCCGTCGCCGTCGAGGGAGACGATCGCGGCGAGGACCGCCGTGCCGACCACGATCCGCAGCGGATCGGCCTTGCAGAACTTGAGGATCCCACGGACGATCGGGTCGAAGAGACCGACGTCGATCATCACACCGAAGTAGACGATCGCGAACATCAGCATCGCCGCTGTGGGCGCGAGACTGGTGACGCCGTCGATGACGTAGTCACCGAGCTTGGCGCCCTTTCCGACGAAGACACAGAAGAGTGCCGGAATCAGCACGAGCGCCGCGATCGGCGACATCTTCTTCAGCATGATCAGGACCAGGAAGGTCGCGATCATGGTGAAGCCGAGGATGGTCAGCATGAGTGGATTGCCTAACGTTCGCCCTTGAACTGCCACCAGGGCCGGTGGTGCGATGACGTTAGGTCGGGCTCGCAAGCGTTAACAAGATGTTGACACGAGAGCAATAAGCGCAAAACTCCAGGTCACAGCCTTGTCTCGGTGAGCGATAGCCCTCTAGGGGCATGCCGCCAGCTCCACGGGCACGCCATTGAGGACCGCCGTGCCCGACAGCGGATCGAGCAGCGAGCCGTCCAGGAGCTGGTTGACGTTGACCCCCGGATCCAGGGCGGCGTGGCTCATGCGGGTGCCGGGGCGGTTGTGTCCCCAGCCGTGCGGGAGGCTCACCACCCCACTGCGTACGGCGTCCGTGACCTCCACGGGGGCGGTCACCTCTCCCCCGGCTCCCTTGACGCGTACGGCGGCCCCGTCGGTGAGGCCGAGGCGTGCGGCGTCGTCGGGGTGGATGTGCAGGGTGCAGCGGTTGGTGCCGCCGGTGAGCGCGGGCACGTTGTGCATCCAGCTGTTGTTGGAGCGCAGATGGCGGCGGCCGACGAGGACGAGTGCCGCCGGGCGCTCGCGCAGCGCGTCCCGCAGACGCGGCAGATCGTCGACAATCGGTGCCGGCAGCAGCTCGATCCTCCCGCTGGGCGTCTTCAGCGGCTGCGGCAGGCGGGGCCGCAGCGGTCCGAGGTCGATGCCGTGCGGATGGGTGAGCAGCTTCGCCAGGCTCAGCCCGTCGGGCCGGGCGCCGAAGCCGTCGCCGTACGGGCCGAGGCGCAGCATCATGTCGAGTCGCCGCTCGGCGCCGTTCTCGCCGGTGAGGAGGCCGGCGAGTTCCTTGGGGTCGCGGCCGTGCACCGGTGAGTGTGCGTCGGTGACGGACTTGCCCAGGGTGGTGTCGATGACCATGGCGTCCACGGCGGACGGGTCGGCACCGTGCATGCCGGTCGCGGCGAGGACGAGCCGGGCGAGGATCTCGGTCTCCGCCATGCGGCCCGGCTCCAGCGGGACCGCCGGGCGGTTGTAGCGGACCTGGTTGCGTACGGCGAGGGTGTTGAAGGCGAAGTCGTGGTGGGCGCTCTGCGAGGGCGGGGGCGGCGGCAGGACGACGTCCGCGTGGCGGGAGGTCTCGTTCAGGTAGGGGTCGACGCTGACCATGAAGTCCAGCGAGTCGAGCGCCTTGTCGAGGCGGTCGCCGTCGGGGGCGGAGAGTACGGGGTTGGCTGCGACGGCGATGAGGGCGCGGACCGGGCTGCCCTCCGGCGTGGCGGTGTCGATCTCCTCCGCGAGGGCGGACAGGGGCAGTTCGCCCTTGGCCTCGGGGTGGCGGCTCACCCTGCTGTGCCAGCGGCCGAGCGCGAAGCCGTGGCCGGGGCCGGCGGGGCGGGGTGTCCTGTCGGTGGCCGCCAGGGGGAAGAGGGCGCCGCCGGGCCGGTCGAGGTTGCCGGTGAGGATGTTGAGGGCGTCGACGAGCCAGCTGGCGAGGGTGCCGTGCGGGACGGTGCAGCTGCCGATACGGCCGTAGACGGCGGCGGTGGGCGCGGCGGCGAGTTCGCGGGCCAGCGCCCGGATGATATCGGCGTCCACGTCGCAGGCCTCGCTCGCGGCCTCGGGTGTGAAGTCCCGTACGGCGTCGGCGAGTTCCTCGACGCCTTGGACGTGCGGGGTGAGGGCGCCGAGGTCGACGAGCTTCTCCTCGAAGAGGACGTACGTCATCGCCGCGAGGAGCAGGGCGTCGGTGCCGGGGCGGATCGCGACGTGGCGGTCGGCGAGCTTGGCCGTGCGGGTGCGGCGCGGGTCGATGACCGTCAGGGTGCCGCCGCGCGCCCGCAGGGCCTTGAGCTTGCCGGGGAAGTCGGGGGCGGTGCACAGACTCCCGTTGGATTCCAGGGGGTTGGCGCCGATGAGCAGGAGGTGGTCGGTGTGGTCGAGGTCCGGTACCGGGATCGCGTTGGCGTCGCCGTAGAGCAGTCCGCTCGACACGTGCTTGGGCATCTGGTCGACCGTGGAGGCGGTGAAGAGGCTGTGGGTGCGCAGGGCGGTGAGCAGGACGGGCGGGTAGAGGGCGCCGGCCATGGTGTGCACGTTCGGGTTGCCGAGGACGATGCCGACGGCGTGCGGCCCGTACTGCTCGACGACCGGCCGCAGGCCCGCGGCCACCGCGTCGAAGGCCTCTTCCCAGGTGGCTTCGCGCAGCTCGCCGGCTTCGCGTATGAGGGGTGTGCGCAGCCGGTCGGGGTCGCCGTCGACGGCCCCGAAGGAGGCGCCCTTCGGGCAGATGAACCCCTTGCTGAACACATCGTCGCGGTCGCCGCGGGCGCCGGTCACCCGGGTGCCCTCGATGGTGAGCGTGAGCCCGCAGGTCGCCTCGCAGAGGGGGCAGACGCGCAGGGCGGTGCGGGACTCGGGGGTGGTGCCGGAGGTGCGGGACACGGGTCCTCCCGGAGGGCGGTGGCGGCGGTGGCACACGGACTGGGGCCGAGCATACCGACCGGTAGGCATGGCGGGGAGGGCCTTCCGGGGGTGAGGTCGGAAATTCGCGAGGGGTTCATTCCCCGCGCAATCGGCCCGTGCGGCTCACCCCCGCTCGGACGGTTCAGTCGAGAACCCTGGCCAGATAGGCGCGCAGCAGTTCGCGCGTCTCCCCGATGATCCGCTCGTCTCCTTCCGGGGCGACCCGGAAGGCCAGGTGGACCAGGGTGTCGGCGGTTTCCACGGCGATCAGGAAGGTACGGCGGAGATCCTCGTCGGGGGTGCGGTCGAGGTAGCCGGAGAGCAGTTCGGTGAGGCGGTCGGCGACGCGGGTGTTGGGCTCGGAATAGCGGGAGCCGACCGGGATCTGGTTGCCGAAGTCGACGAGGGAGAAGCCGGGCGCGGTGCGTTTCATCGCGAGGTATTCGTCGAGCACGGCGTCCATGGCCGCGCGCCAGCCACCGCCCTCCGTCTCCTGGAGGCGCTGGGTGACGCGCTCGGCATAGCGCTCCAGGTTGCGCTGGGCGAGCGCGTCGGCCATCGCGCGCTTGTTGCCGAAGAAGCGGTAGACGGAGCCGATGGGCACGCCGGCCCGCTGGGCCACGGCACGGGTGCTCAGGTCGTCGTAGCCGACCTCGTCGAGGAGGTCGGCGCAGGCGTCGAGGATTCTGGTCAGTCGTTCGGCACTGCGCCGTTGTACGGGCGCTCTGCGCAGCGAGGTCGCATGGGGCACGGGCTTCATGATGCCTTTCCGCCGGGGTCCGGTGAACCTCCCGTATCAGTACGGGCCCCATTGACGGTCGCACTCATCGTCACCGTCGGTGTCGCCGACGGCGTCGCGCTCACCCCGGCCCGTGACGCGGTGATGTCCGCGGTGCTCTCGACGGGCTTGCCGTGGACGGCCCACACGGTGCCGTCGTCCGCGTACAGCCGCGCGGTGACGTGGTGGGTGCCGCGCGGGACGAGGTCGCCCGCGAGGTGGTACTCGGCGGTGCGGAGCCGGGCGATGGTCCGGCCGTCCAGATAGAGGTGGGCGATGCCCCGTCCGGCCGTCGGCACGGATCGCGTGCCGGCGGGCGAGAAGCGGAAGTGGTGGACGGTCAGCGTGACGTCCCAGCTGTCGTCGGAGTCGGGCTGAATCTCGATCGCGACCTCCGGCGCACCCTTCTTGTCCACCTCACGGTAAAGCCGCCCTTCCTCGTCCATCTCGTCCAGCAGCTTGCCCACGGGCGAGGCCGACGCTGCGTCCCTCCGCTCGTGCGCATCACTGGTGCCGCAGCCCACCGATCCGCCGAGCAGGGCGCAGACCGCGAGGGCGGCGAGCAGTCCACGCGTCCACCACATGCCGGGGAGCGTAGAACAAACGCTCTGACAGCCGGATCCCCCTGAAGTCGGGTTCTTGGGCCGTACAGCGGTCCTTGGGTAGTAGTACGCCGGGTACGTCGGGTACGCCGGGTACGTCGTACCCGCCGGGCGGCGTTTTCGGCCCGTCCCTGGTGGTGGGCCGTGGCCGATCCCGTGCGGTGTCCTCGGCCGACCCCTTGCGCGGGGAAAAGCTGAATCCTACGGTGATGCATAGGAATCAGGCGCGAGGGAGCGATCATGAGCGGGGACGCGAGGAAGACGGCCGAGGGGCTGACCTACCTCTCCGGTTTCGGCAACGAACACAGCTCGGAGGCGGTCCCGGGGGCGCTGCCGCACGGCCGCAACTCGCCGCAGCGCGCGCCGCTCGGGCTGTACGCGGAGCAGCTGAGCGGTACGGCGTTCACCGAGCCGAGGGCGCACAACCGGCGTTCGTGGCTGTACCGGATCCGCCCGTCGGCCGCGCACCCCGCGTTCACCCGCATCGAGAACGGCGCCCTGCGTACGGCCCCCTTCACGGAGACCGTGCCCGACCCGAACCGGCTGCGCTGGAACCCGCTGCCCGAGCCCCCGGCGGGGACGGACTTCCTCGGCGGTCTGTGGACCCTCGGCGGCAACGGGGACGCGACCCAGCGCACCGGTATGGCGGTGCACCTGTATCACGCCAATTCCTCCATGGACCGTGTGTTCAGCGACGCCGACGGCGAGCTGCTGATCGTGCCGGAGCGCGGCGGGCTGCTGCTGCGCACCGAGTTCGGGCTGCTGCATGTGGAGCCCGGCCAGGTCGCGCTGATTCCTCGTGGTGTCCGCTTCCGTGTGGAGCTCCTCGACACCGTGTCCGATCGCGGGCAGAGCCCGGCCGCGCGCGGCTATGTGTGCGAGAACTATGGGGCGCCCTTCCAGCTGCCCGACCTCGGTCCGATCGGCGCCAACGGCCTCGCCAACGCCCGCGACTTCCTCGCGCCGGTCGCCGCGTACGAGGACGTCGAGGGCCCGGTCGAGGTGGTGAACAAGTTCTGCGGCAACCTCTGGCGGGCGACGTACGGCCATTCGCCGCTGGACGTGGTCGCCTGGCACGGCAACCATGTGCCGTACGTCTATGACCTGCGCCGTTTCAATGTGATCGGCACCATCAGCTACGACCACCCGGACCCGTCGATCTTCACGGTGCTGACGTCCCCGTCGGACACCCCGGGCCTGGCCGGCGTCGACTTCGTCGTCTTCGCTCCGCGCTGGCTGGTGGGTGAGGACACGTTCCGGCCGCCGTATTTCCACCGGAATGTGATGAGCGAGTACATGGGTCTCATCGAGGGCGCGTACGACGCGAAGGCGGAGGGCTTCGTTCCGGGCGGTGGTTCGCTGCACAACATGATGTCGGCGCACGGTCCGGACCGGGAGACCTTCGACCGGGCGAGCGCCGCGGAGCTGCGTCCGCAGAAGATCGACGACGGGCTCGCCTTCATGTTCGAGACGCGCTGGCCGGTGACCGCGACGGCTCAGGCGGCCCGGGCGGAGCATCTGCAGCAGGCGTACGACGACGTGTGGCAGGGCCTCCAGCGGCACTTCCGCCCGCTGGACTGAGATTCACTGCCCGTTGCATTCAAGGCCCGCGACCGGTACGGATACCCTCGTGACCTCCTTCGCCCCGGATTCGATCGTCCTGAACCGCAAGCTGCCGCTCTGGTATCAGGTCTCGCAGTCCCTGCGTGCCTCGATACTCGGCCGCTCGCCCCAGGACCCGCTGCGCCTGCCCACCGAGGAGCAGCTCGCCGGGCACTACGGGGTGAGTGTGCTGACCATGCGGCAGGCGCTCAAGGAGCTGGAGGACGAGGGGCTCATCACGCGCCATCGCCGGCGGGGCACGTTCATCGAGCCGAGCGCGCAGCGCGGCGCTCCCGTGCGGCTGCTCGGCTCGGTGGACGCGATCGTGGCCCAGCAGTCGGGTATGACGACCGAGCTGCTGGACCACGGCACGGTTCCGGTGTCCGCGGAACTCGCCGAGTTCTTCCCGGATCTGGCCGAGGTGGGGACGTACCACCGGCTGCGCAGCGACGAGAAGACGGGCGAGCCGACGAACCACGCGCGCAACTACGTGCGTCCCGAACTGGCGGCGCTGATCGACCCGGAGGACCTGGTGCGCTGGCCCATGACCAAGGTGCTGCGGGATGTGGTGGGCGTCCGCATCAGCCGGATCACCGACACGGTGGAGGCCCGGCTCGCGGACCCGGAGACCGCGCGGCTGCTCCAAGTCCCGCTGCTCAGCCCGATCCTGCACTACACGGGCATCGTGCACGGCGAGGACGGCCGCGCCCTGGACGTGGCCCGCATCCACTACCGCGGTGACCGCTTCTCCTTCACGGTCACCCTCGACGCCCACTGACGATGCCGCACGAGGACAGCGGTCACCCGACGATGCCGTACGAGGACGGCGGGCACCGCCCTCGTCGTACGATGCCGAGCGTGACGCACGACGACGCTCCGCTGCTCGCGGACCTCATGCCGTGGTCCGTCGCACCGCCGAGGCTGGGCCGGGGGTGGCCGACGGCTCCCGACGCCGCGTCCCTGAAGGCGCGCTGGGACGCCCTGGTCAAGGCCGAAGGGCCGGACCGCGAGGCGCTGTTCGGCCCGACGCGCTCGCGCACTACCCACTCGGCCGTCGGCCAACTGCCGGGGCAGTCCAGCGGAACGGCCCGTCTGGCGCGCGAGTCGGGTCACTGTCCGGAGCCGGTACGCGTCCTGCACGGCCCCTTCGACGAGCAGTGGCTGATTCCCGACCACCGGCTGATCGACGCGGCGCGCCCCGAGTTGTGGCGGGTGGCCGACGAGCGTCAGGTGTTCGCGGTCGAGCAGACGGTGGTGCCCGACGCGTCGGGGCCGGTGCTGCTGGTCGCCTCCGCCCTGCCGCTGAGCGCCGGTCGCGGCGGCCGGATCCGCCCCCTCTACCGGCGCCCCGGCGGCCTCGAACCGAACCTGGCGCCCGGCCTGCTGGACCACCTCGGCACGCGCCTCGGGCACTCCCCCGAACCGGTCGACGTCCTCGCCTGGACGGTGGCCGCAGCGCGGCCGGGACGGGACGGATGCACCGTGCCGCTCACCGCCGACCCCGACGTGTGGGCGTACGGCGTCGAGTTGGGCCGCCGGATGCTGTGGCTGATGCGCCGCGACGGCGAGCGCCCCAAGCTCCCCGGCGGCCGCCGCCCCTACGTCCGCGCCCCGCTGCCCGCCCGGCCCCTCGCCCCGCACTACGACCGCGACGAGGAGGCCCTCCACCTCGACGAGGGCCGCATCTCGCCGGTACCGCCCCAGGCCTGGGACTTCGAGGTGGGCGGAGTGCGCGTACTGGAGCAGTGGTTCGCGGCCAGGACGGAACTGCCGCCCGAGGCGGGCACCCTGGAGACGATCCGGCCCGCGACCTGGCCGCAGGCGTGGACGTCCGAGCTACTGGAACTCGTCACCGTGCTGACGCTGCTCGCAGAACTGCGGCCCCAACAGGCCGAGTTGACGATCGGGTCTCCGATCACACGGGGCGAGCTGCACAAGACGGGCGTACTCCCGGTACCTGATGCGGCACGTCGCCCGGCCTCCGTTCTCGACCACCATGAAGAGGGTCCCGAAGGCCAGTTCGCGCTCCTCTAGCCCCTGCCTAGCCCCTCGGTTCGAACCCGTCGAGGACCCGCCCCAGGGCCCGCTCGAACACCGCCTCCAGATCGATCGGCCCGGCGTTCTCCATGAAGGCCGCCGCCATGCGCGGATACGCGCCGGTCGCCACCTGGCCGCCGAGGTAGGCGATCCGCATCGCGTTCTCCTGCTCCTCCGACCAGGGCAGGGAGCGGACGCGTTCGGCGGTGGCCAGCTCGTTGCCGACGTACGTCGTGACGACCCCGTTGAGCATCGCGATGAGCTCGAACTTCGTGCCGTACGGCGCGTCGAGCGGGTCGAGGCAGGTCAGGCAGTGCTCCAGGTAGCGCAGGGCATTGGGGCTGAAGCCGTAGACCGGGGACATCAGGCGCGGCAGCCAGGGGTGGCGGTGCATGAGGGCGCGGGTCTGCTGGGCGACCCGGAGCATGTCGGCGCGCCAGTCGCCCGAGGGCTCCCAGGGTTCATGCTCGCCGCTGATGGCGTCGACCATCAGCTCGGACAGGTCCTCCTTGCGCGGCACGTAGTTGTAGAGCGACATCGTGCCGCAGCCCAGCTCGGCGGCCACGCGCCGCATCGAGGCCGCGTCGAGTCCCTCCGCGTCCGCGATCCGCACGGCGGCGGCCGCGATGTCCGCGCGGCTGTAGGCCGGCCGCGGACCACGGCCCGCGCGTTCGGGACGGGCCCAGATCACTTCGGGTACGGCGTTGCGCCCTGCCATTGGTCGATCACCTCGCGACCATCCTAGTTACGTACAGCGTACGTAATGCGCTATGGTCACCCCATGACTACTACGTACGCTGTACTTAGTGAGGGTCTGGAGAAACACTTCGGGGATGTCCATGCCCTGCGCGGCCTCGACCTGGCCGTGGCGCAGGGCACGGTCTGCGGGTTGCTCGGGCCGAATGGCGCGGGCAAGACCACGGCCGTACGGCTGCTCACCACCCTGCTGCGGCCCGACGCGGGGTCCGCGCGTGTCGCCGGGCACGATCTCGTGCGGGAGGCGGCAGCGGTCCGTCGGAGCATCGGGGTCGCCGGGCAGTACGCCTCGGTCGACGGCGATCTGACCGGGCGCGAGAACCTGCGACTGTTCGCAAGGCTGCACCGGATGCGGGACGCCGGCGCACGGGCCGCCGAGCTCCTCGACCGCTTCGGGCTGACCGAGGCCGGCGACCGGCCGGCGTCAAGCTACTCGGGCGGTATGCGGCGCCGCCTCGACCTGGCGGCGAGTCTGATCCGCCGCCCCGCCGTGCTCTTCCTGGACGAGCCCACCGCTGGGCTCGACCCGGCGAGCCGCAACCAGATCTGGGAGGCCGTGCGCGCGCTCAAGGACGAGGGCACGACCGTGCTGCTGACCACGCAGTACCTGGAGGAGGCCGACCAGCTGGCCGACGACATCGCGCTCATGGACCGCGGCAGGGTCGCCCACACCGGCTCGCCCGCCGAACTCAAGTCGCTCATCGGTTCGTACGCGGAGGTGGTCGTCGCCCACGCGGACGCGCTGCCCGGCGCGGCCGCCGTCCTGGACCAACTCACCGGCAGCGAGCCCACGTTCGACCGTGAACGGCACGCGGTGGGCGCCGTCACCGCCGATCCGACACTGACGCTCCCCCGGCTCGTGCGTGAACTCGACGCCGCGGGCGTGCCGTTGCTCGACGCGAGCCTGCGTCCGCCGACCCTCGACGACGTCTTCCTGCGCCTGACCGAGAACCGCACCGACCACAAGGAGCTGGTGACATGAGCACGTTGGCGTACGACGGCGGGGCGATGCTGGGCCGTCAGCTGCGGCGGATCCGGCACAACCCGGGCCTGCTGATCCTCACCCAGACCATGCCGGTCACCATGCTGCTGTTCTTCGGCTATGTGTTCGGCAGCGCGCTGGCGATGCCCGGCGAGGAGTACCGGGCCTTCCTCGTACCGGGGCTGCTGGTGGCGACCGCCGCCAACGGGATCATGACCGGGATGTTCCAGGCCGCCCAGGACTCGCACCGGGGCGTGATGGACCGCTTCCGTACGCTGCCGATGAGCCGGGCGGCCGTGCCGCTGGGGCAGGCGGTCGCGGATCTGGTCGTCACGGCGGCGGGGACGGTTCCGTTCCTGCTCGTCGGACTCGCGGTGGGATGGCGGATCGAGGGGTCGGCGCCGCGGGCGGCGGCAGCGGTCGGGCTGTTGTTGCTGTTCCGGTTCGCGACCACCTGGGTCGGGATCTTCCTCGGCCTCCTCTCCCGGAGCGAGGAGGCGGCCGGACAGCTGGGCAGTGCGACGTTCATGCTGCCGCTGCTGTCCAACGCCTACATCCCCACCGGCAATCTGCCCGGCTGGCTGCGCACGATCGCCGAGTGGAACCCGATCAGCGCGGTGACCACGGCCCTGCGGGACCTGTTCGGGAACGCACCCGTGCCCCAGGGAGCCGCCTGGCCGGTGGCACACCCCGTCGCCGGATCCCTGGCGTGGTGCGCCGCGCTGATCGCGGTCTTCCTGCCGCTCGCGGTCCGCCGCTACGCGACGGGCGGACGGTGACCGGCCTGTCCAACGCCGGAATCCGACTCCCTCAAGATCGCCCCGTCAACATCCATGCATGACAAACGTGTTATGCACAGGCCATGATCCACGGCATGCAGCCACGCCCGCGGACCCAGCCGCTGCCCCTGGAGGGCATCACCGTCGTCGCCGTCGAACAGGCCGTCGCCGCGCCCTTCGCCACCCGGCAGCTCGCCGATCTCGGCGCCCGGGTCATCAAGGTCGAGCGGATCGACGGCGGGGACTTCGCCCGCGGCTACGACACCGCGGCCGCCGGACTGGCCTCGCACTTCGTGTGGTGCAACCGGGGCAAGGAGTCCATCGCCCTCGACCTGAAGGACCCGCGCGGGCTCGACGTCGTGCGCCGTCTCGTCGCGGACGCGGACGTGTTCGTGCAGAACCTCGCCCAGGGTGCCGCGGCCCGGCTGGGGCTGGACGCGGCGACGCTGTGCGGCGACCATCCGCGGCTGATCGCCGTGGACATCTCGGGGTACGGGGCGTCGGGACCGTACGCCGCCAAACGCGCGTACGACATGCTCGTGCAGTGCGAGGCGGGGCTGGTGTCGGTGACGGGGACGCCGGAACAGCCGGTGAAGGCGGGGATTCCGGCGGCGGACATCGCGGCGGCCATGTACGCCTTCTCCGGGGTGCTCGCGGCGCTGGTGCGGCGCGGTACGACCGGGCGCGGGGGCCCGGTGGAGGTGTCGATGCTGGACGCGCTCGCCGAGTGGATGGGGCATCCCCTGCACCATGCGATGCACGGCGGAACACCCCCGGCGCGCACGGCTCTCGCGCACGCCGTCATCGTGCCGTACGACGCCTATCCGACGGCGGACGGCGGGCGGGTACTGCTGTCGGTGCAGAACGACCGGGAGTGGCGCCGGCTCGCCCAACAGGTGCTGGGTCAGCCGGAGTTGGCGGACGATCCGGCGTACGCGACGAACGCGGCGCGGGTCGGGAACCGGGAGCGCGTCGATGCCGTGGTGGCGAAGACCCTTGCCGCGCTCGGCGCCGACGAGGCAGTGGCCCGACTGGAGGGGGCGGGCATCGCGTGCGCGCGGCTGAGGGACGTACGGGAGGTGGCGGAGCATCCGCAGCTGGCGGCCAGGGACCGGTGGCGGGAGGTGGGGTCACCGGTGGGGCCACTGCGGGCGCTGCTGCCGCCGATCACGCTGCCGGGTGGGGAGGAGGCGCGGATGGGGGCTGTCCCGAGGCTCGGGGAGCACACCGGGGTGGTGTTGCGGGCGCTGGGGATGACGGACGCGGAGATCGCGGGGTTGCTGCGGGACGGGGTGGCCCGCTGAGCACGGGGTGGACCGTTGGGCGCGGTGGGGACCACCAGGCGTGAGGGGTGACCGCCGAGCGTGCACGGACCGTGAGCCGTGATGGGGAGCATGACGACCCGCGCTCCGGCGGGGGCCCGCCGGGCACCGCTGCCTGCCGTGGGGGATGACGGACGCGGAAGTGCAGCGCTGCGCCGGATCGGTGGGGCCGCCGGAGCGCGGGTCGTGGAAAGCCGGTGCCGACCGCTGCTCAGCGGCCGCCGAACAGCGAGCGGCGCAGCCGCTTCAGCGGTGCGAAGAGCGAGACCCGCCTCACCCGTGCGCCCCTGCCGCTGCTCTCGTGCGCGGTGTCACGCGCGGTGAGCTCACGCATCAGCGACGTCGCCTCGGCCGTTTCGCGCTGCGGGATGGCAGGGCCGCCCAGCACCGCGAGATGGCGGTCGAGGCGCGAACTGGTCGCGCTGCTCCCGCAAGTGATCGCAGGGACACGTGCCCTGCTGCGCACCGTTATCTGTTCCATGTCACTCCCCACCCGTACGAGTCCACCCGGCCCGGGCAGGCTAACCCTATCGCTCCCTCGTGGCACTCGTGTATCGCGGGCGCAGGATTCACCTTCCCTGTAAGGGTGTTGACGATTACTCTCCGAATCCAACCGATTCCAGGGCGAGTTGGACAACTGGCGTGGTGGTGGGCTGTACTGAGCCACCGTGAGGCTCGACGGTGACAGCGAGTGACGTCGCGTTCGTATTCAGTCCGCTCGCGACCAAGGGCGTGTCGCCGTCGAAGAGACCCAGGGAACGCGGATTCTCGTTGGGGCGCATGAGCCACAGCTGATGCACGCGCCCTCCGGAGGGGGTGCCGAGTCCGCTCACCGTCACGACGGCGCGCCGCTCCGATGCGGAGGCGACAACTCCGATTCCACGGCCCTGCGCGTCCCGTTCACCGGTGGCGCGCGCGTCGGGCGCCGCGAGAACGTGGGCGATCTCACGTGCCTGGGCGCGCTCCTGGTCCAGCTTGTCCTGTGTGTGCGTCGCCTGTACGGCGAACAGGGAGGCGACGACGAGGGCCGCGGCGGCCGTGGTGGTGGCCAGCGGCGCGAGAAGGGGGCGGAAACGGGGGGCACGCGCGCGTGAGGGCTGCCGGTCTCCCCGCGCACGTACAGGCGGGTGGCCCGCGTGCGCCCGGGGCGCCTCCTGCGCGGGCGTCTCCTGCGGAGTTGTCCGTACGGCGCTCAGCACCCGGTCGCGCAGCGCGGCCGGCGCCGGAGCCGCCGTCGACCACGCGAGGCGCAGGGCGTCCTCGGCGAGAGCGCGCACCTCGGCGGTGCAGCGCGGGCAGCCCCGCAGATGCCGTTCGAAGCGGCGGCGCTCGTCGGGTTCGAGGGCGTCGAGCGCGTAAGGGGCGGCGAGCGAGTGCAGATCGCGGCGGAGCAGGCGGTCGAGGGCGCTCATGCGGCACCTCCCAGGCACTCGCGCAGGCGGGTCAGGCCGTCGCGCATACGGGTTTTGACGGTGCCGAGGGGCAGGGAGAGCCGTTCGGCGACTTCACGGTACGTGTAGCCGTCGTAGTAGGCGAGGGTGACGGACTGGCGTTGCAGGGCGGTGAGCCGGTCGAGACAGCGGCGCACCCACTCGCGTTCGAGTCCGGCCTCGACCTCCTCGGCGACCTGGTCGAAGGCGGGGTGATGGGCCCGCCGCCCCTCGCGCTGCTCGCGTTCGGTGGCCGCGCGGGCGCTGCGGACCCGGTCGACGGCGCGGCGGTGCGCGAGGGTGAGGACCCAGGACAGGGCGCTGCCGCGCCCGGGGTCGAACCGCGCCGCGGAACGCCAGAGTTCGAGCAGCACTTCCTGGGCCACCTCCTCCGTCTGTGCCGGGTCCCGGACCACACGGCGCACCAGTCCGAACACCGGCCCGGACACCAGTCCGTACAGCTCCTCGAATGCCTTCTGGTCGCCTCCGGCCACGAGCACCAGAAGTTCGTCCGCCTCCACCCGTCCCCCTCTCCGGCCGCGCACGGCCCGTCCTTTCACTGACGTGTTCGCAGCGAGCGTGCCCACGGATGGGGTTACGGATCAGCGAACCGAAAACGCGGGTCCGGCACCGACGAAACGTGAGGCCGTCGTCGAACAAACGCGCTCGTCGATGAAACAAGCGGGGCGGCCCGCCGTAAAGACGTTTGGGATTCGACCAATCCACCCCGGCGACCGCTCCGAATGGCGTGCGTCAGGCAATTGGACGTGAGGACGGACGGCATGACACCTATCTCCAGGAGTGGCGCGGGACGCAGGAGTCTCGCGACCCTCGTCTGTGGTGCGCTGGCCGCCGGGGGGCTCGCAGCCGCCGGCGTGACCGCGCTGGAACCGGGGGCGGCCTCCGCCTCCAGCCACCGGGAAGCCCCGCTCATCTCGGGGCAGCCCCAGTACGACAACACGGACGTGTACGCGTTCGTGAGCCCCGACAAGCCCAACACGACGACGATCGTGGCGAACTGGATCCCCTTCGAGGAACCCGCCGGCGGCCCGAACTTCTACACGTTCGCCGACGACGCCCAGTACGACATCCACATCGACAACAACGGTGACGCGCAAGGCGAGTTGGTCTACCGCTACACCTTCAAGACGCACCGCAAGAACGGCGACACCTTCCTCTACAACACGGGTGCGGTCACCAGCCTCGACGACCCCGACCTGAACATCACGCAGACGTACGACATCGATCTGCTGCGGCTGCACAACCAGAAGCTGGTGTCGCGGACCAAGGTCGCGGACGACATCCCGGTGGCCCCGTCCAACGTCGGCAAGGCGTCGATGCCGGACTACGGCAAGCTGCGCGACCAGGCCGTGTACAAGCTCGCGGGCGGCTCGACCACGTTCGCGGGGCAGGCTGACGACCCGTTCTTCCTGGACCTGCGCGTCTTCGACCTGCTGTACGGCGGGAACCTGACCGAGGTCGGGCGGGACACCCTCAAGGGCTACAACGTCAACTCGATAGCCCTCCAGGTACCCAACGACATGATCCGTGAGTCGGCCGGACAGCCGGTCGTCGGCATCTGGTCCACCACCCAGCGCAAGGACGCGCACGGCGACTGGACCCAGGTCTCCCGGCTCGGCATGCCGCTGGTCAACGAGGTCGTCAACCCGCAGAAGGACAAGGACAAGTTCAACGCGTCCGCGCCCTGGAACGACGCCCAGTTCCTGAAGAACGTGACCAACCCGGAGCTGCCGAAGCTCATCGAGGCGATCTACAAGATCAAGGCGCCGGCGGAGCCCCGGAACGACCTGGTCGACGTGTTCCTCAAGGGCGTCAAGGGCCTCAACCAGCCGCCCAACGTCCGCCCGGCCGAGGAGCTGCGGCTCAACACCTCGATCAAGCCCAGCATGCATCCCAAGCGGCTCGGTGTGCTCGACGGCGACAACGCGGGCTTCCCGAACGGACGTCGGCTCACCGATGACGTGATCGACGCCTCGCTCCAGGTCGTCGAGGGTGAACTGGTCGGTTCCAAGAACGACTTGGGCGACGCGGTCGACAAGAACGACAAGAAGTTCGAGAAGTACTTCCCGTACGTGGCCGAGCCGACCTCGGGTTCGCGCGGAGCGCTCGCCAAGGGCACGACCAGCGGGACCGACGTGCGCAACCAGCTCGGTGACGCGCTGAAGCCCGCGGGTTCCACCGGCGGCGGCACCGACACCACGCTGATCGCGGCCTCCGCGGCGGCGGGCGCGGCCGGGTTCCTGCTGATCTCCACCGGCCTGCTGTGGTGGCGCCGGCGGATGCACAACCGGGCCTACTGACCCGGCTCATGACTGGCGCGGCCCGCACTTATCCATCCCCCACGGCGCGGGCCGCGCCGCCCCACCCCCCACAACGACCGTTTCCGCCAAGGACTTTGAGGAGAGGGCATGTCCCCGCGTACGAACGAGAGCGCGCCGGAGAGTGAACGCGGCGAGCCGTCGGTCGCCACGCCCGAGGCGGACGCCGTGGACACCACGAGCGCACCCGGCGACTCCGAGGGGGCCATGGCGGTGCCCGGCGAATCCACGGAAGCCACGGAGGTGCCGGGCGATTCCGCGGAAGCCACGGAGGTGCCCGGCGACTCGGCGCGAGTCACGGAGGTGTCCGACGACGAGCGCGTCGCCGCCGTCCGCCGGCTGTCCACGTCCGGGCGTCGTTGGCACAGCGTTCAACTCGTCCTCTGCGCCGCCGCGTTGGCGGTCGCCATGACGGCGGGTGCCGTCGTGCTCGGGGCCGCCCGGGACGGCGGCAACGGCGGTACCTCCACCGTCGCCTCCGCTTCCAGCGGCATATCGCCGCAGTTGCTCGCCAGTGGGGATCTGGACGCGAGCATCACCGCCTTGCAGGCGCATCTGCGGGCCCAGCCCAAGGACTTCGGCGGCTGGGCGACGCTTGGACTCGCCTACGTGGAGCAGGCCCGCACGAAGGGCGACCCCTCCCGCTATCCGCAGGCGCAGCAGGCGCTCGACCGTTCCCTGGAGCTGCGCCCCGGCAACGAATCCGCGCTCGCGGGACGCGCCGCCCTCGCCGCGGCGCGGCACGACTTCACCGGCGCCCTCAAATACGCGGACCAGGTCCTCAAGGAAAACCCCTACAGCGAGCGCGCCCTCTCCTCGCGCATCGACGCACTCGTCGAACTCGGGCGCTACGACGACGCGTCGAAGGCCGCCGACGTGGCCGACTCGCGCCGCCCGGGCGTGCCCGTCTTCACGCGGTACGCCTATGTGCACGAACTGCGCGGCGATGTGAAGACCGCCCGCCGGGTCCTTCAGCTGGCGCTCAGCACGGCGAGCACGCGCGGCGACGTCTCGTACGTGGCGACCGCGCTCGGCCAGCTCGCCTGGAACCAGGGCGACTACGACACCGCCCTCACGTACTACGCGCGCGCCCTCGGCGCCGACGACACCTATCTTCCCGCGCTCGAAGGCCGCGCCCGCGCCCAGGCGGCACAGGGCGACCGCGCGGCGGCGATCCGCGGCATGGAGCAGATCGTGGACCGCTATCCGCTGCCCCAGCCCCTCGTCGAACTGGGCGAGTTGTACGAGGCGCGCGGCAAGGCAGGCGACGCCCAGAAGGCCCGCGAGCAGTACTCCCTGGTCAACGCCTGGGTCTCGATCGCCCGCGCCAACGGTGTCAACGCCGATCTCGACACCGCCCTGGCCGCCGCCGACCACGGTGACCGCAAGGCCGCGCTCAAGGCGGCCCGCGCCGAGTGGGCCCGCCGCCACACCGTGCACACCGCGGACGCCCTCGCCTGGGCGCTGCACGTGAACGGCCGCGACGCGCAGGCCCTGCCGTACGCCCGTAAGGCCACGGCCACCGGCTACCGCAACGCGTCCTTCCTCTACCACCGCGGCGTGATCGAGCGCGCCACCGGCCACACGAAGGAGGCCCGCGCCTCACTGAAGTCGGCCCTCGACCTCAACCCGGGCTTCTCACCGCTGGGCGCCCGTGAGGCCCGTAAGGCTCTGGAGGCCGTCAAGTGACCCGTAGCACTGGAGGCCGCGCGGTGCGGGCCCGTCGGCTGTTCGCCTCGTGCGCGGCCGTCTTCTCCGCCGCCTGCGCGCTCGTGCTCGTCCCCACCGGGCACGCGAGCGCGCATCCGCTGGGGAACTTCACCGTCAACCGGTACGACGGGCTCGTCGCCGCCCCCGGGCAGCTGCGGGTCGACCATGTCGAGGACCTCGCGGAGATCCCGGCCACGCAGGCCAAGCCCGGCATCGAGAAGCTCGGTATGACCGAGTGGGCCCGGCAGCGCTGCGCGTCGGCCGCGAACGGCAGCAAGGTCACTGTCGGAGGACGCGAGGTGCCGCTCACGGTCGGCGCGAGCCATGCGCGCGTGCGGCCCGGGCAGGCGGGGCTCAACACCCTGCGCGTGGAGTGCCGGTTGACGGCGTCGCTGCCGAAGAAGGGCACCCTTGCCGTGGGCTTCCACAGCGCCGGGGCGGACCGGGGGCCCGGCTGGCGCGAGATCACCGCGCGCGGCGACCGGATGACGCTCACCTCGTCGAACGTACCGAAGAAGTCGGTGTCCCAGGAGCTGACCACCTACCCGAAGGCGCTGCTCTCCTCACCGGCCGACACCGCGACCGCGTCCCTGCGGATCCGCCCCGGCGGCCCCGCCCTCGTCGAGGAGCGGCGGGAAGCGCCGGCCGCCTCCGTACTGCCGCGCGGCGCCGACCGCTGGACCGAGGCCCTGAACAACCTGGTGGCCCGCCACGACCTCACCTTCGGCTTCGCCGCGCTGGCCCTGGTCATCGCTGTCGCCCTGGGCGCGCTGCACGCGCTCGCGCCGGGCCACGGCAAGACCCTGATGGCCGCGACCGCCGCGGCCCGGGGCGGCCGGGCAGGCCTGCGCGACGTCCTGCCGCTGGCCGCGTCGGTGACGGTCACCCACACCCTGGGCGTGGTCGCGCTCGGCCTCCTGGTCACGGCCGGTTCGGCCGCGGCGCCCTCCGTGATCGCCTGGCTCGGGATGGCGAGCGGCGTCCTGGTGACGATCGCGGGCGCGACGCTGGTACGCCGGGTCTGGCGCAACCGTACGCACGGGCACAGCCACGGGCCGGACCACACGCACGCGCACGGCGAAGGCCACGACCACGGACACGATCACGGCCACACGCACGACCACGGACACGATCACGGCCACACACACGAGCACGACCACGCGCACGACCACGAGCACGGGGACCAGTCGCACCAGCACGCCGAACAGCACGAACGCCCCCTGGTGCTGGCGCACGCCCACGCCTCCACGGAGACGACTGTTCACAGCACTCCCCACACCCCCACCCCCCACACCCACTCCCCCACCCTCGAACACACCCACGGCGGCTTCACCCACACCCACGACATAGCCCCCACCCTCCGCGGCACGATCCTCCTCGGCTTCGCCGGTGGACTCGTGCCCAGCCCGTCGGCCGTCGTCGTGCTCGTCGGCGCGGCGGCGCTGGGACAGGCCTGGTTCGGATTCCTGCTCGTCCTCGCGTACGGCGTCGGGCTCGCCCTCACGCTCACGGCGGCCGGCTTCGCCGTCGTCAAGCTGGGGGGCGGGATGACCCGGGCCCTAGCCAAGCGCCCTCAGTGGGCCAACGGGCCGGTCGCGGCGCTCATGCGCCGGACCGCACCGCTGGGTTCAGCATGCGTCGTCGTGGCCCTTGGTGCCGGATTGGTACTCAAGGGGGCGACATCCGCGCTCGGCTGAGCTACTTTTTTGACATCCTCCCTCACCCTGGGGACGAGGGATTCCAGCCCTTCGGGCTGAGGTTCACGGGCACTCGACCGCTGGCGCGGTGTCGCCCCTCCGGCGTGTCCCGCCGCGACATGGGCAGTATACGAGTCGGCTGCGAATGGGGGCCCCGTGTCCGAAGATCCGGGCAGTGAACGTGTGATCGCGGGGCGCTACCGCCTTCTGTCGCCCTTGGGCGAGGGTGGCATGGGCACGGTGTGGCGCGCCCGCGACGAGGTGTTGCAGCGCGAGGTCGCGGTGAAGGAGGTCCGCGCCCCGGCCGGGCTTCCGGCGTACGAGGTCGAGCGGATGTACGCGCGGCTGGAGCGGGAGGCGTGGGCGGCCGCCCGGATCTCGAACCGCAATGTGGTGACGGTGTACGACGTGGCCGCCGAGGACGGCCGCCCGTGGATCGTGATGGAGCTGGTCCGCGGGCTCGCCCTCTCCGATCTGCTGGACGCCGAGGGCCCGTTGCCGCCGCGGCGTGCCGCGCACATCGGTGCCGAGGTGCTCGCCGCGCTGCGTTCCGCGCACGAGGCGGGTGTCCTGCACCGCGATGTGAAACCGGGCAATGTCCTGATCGCGAACGACGGGCGGATCGTCCTCACGGACTTCGGTATCGCGATGGTCGAGGGCAGTTCCGCGCTGACCATGACCGGCGAGGTCATCGGTTCGCCCGAATTCCTCGCTCCCGAGCGGGCGTTGGGCCGCACACCAGGACCCGAGTCGGACCTGTGGTCCCTCGGAGTGCTCCTTTACGCGGCGGTCGAGGGCAACTCGCCCTTCCGTCAGAACACTCCGCTGAGCACGCTGCGGGCCATCGTCGACGAGCCGCTGCCGACACCGCGCCGTGCGGGGCCTCTCGCCCCGGTCATCGAGGGGCTGCTCGCCAAGGATCCGGCCGAGCGGACGAGTGCCGAGCAGGCTGAGCGCGATCTGCGGCTCGTGGCCGCGGGCGGCACCACACCGACCACGCCCCTGGGCCCGGTGCCCCCGACCCCCGACGCACCGACGCTCGCCGCGTTCGGCCAGCCTCGGACGGGACCATCGGGACCGCCGGTGCCCACGGGTCCCCACGGACCGTACGATCCGACGGCCAGGACTCCGTCGTCGGCCACGCCGCCCGAGCCCGCCCGCAACCGCCGCGCCGCCGGCGTCCTGATCGCGGGCCTGGTCGCGCTCGCGCTCGCCCTCGCCGGGCTGACGTACGCGCTGCTGAACCGCGACAACGGAGACGGCGGTCAGGGCAACAACACGAGCAGCAGCAGCGGCTCCAACAACGGTGCGGTCGGCGGGGGTTCGAGCACGGGACACAGCGACAGCGGGACCGGCAGCGCCGGCGCGAGCGGCGGAAGTCCGTCCACCAGCGCTCCCGGTGGCGGCCAGACGACCACCACTCCGCCCGCGCAGTCGGTGAGCGTGACGGTCACGGGTCAGCGCACCGACTACTCCGGTGCCTGCCCGCCGCCCGCCGCCCAGGCGCCTTCCTTCACCGCGACGTTCACGGTGGGCCGCGTGCCGGTGGACGTCGAGTACCGCTGGGTGACGAAGACGGGTGACGTGACCGATCCGGGCTGGAAGACGCTCTCGTTCCCGGCGAACGGCGGCAAGACGCAGCAGAAGACGGTCGTGGCGACGACGTACGACACGAGTGGGACCTTCCAGAACGAGATCAGTGTCGAGGTCCGGTCCCCGGTGCACTCGACGTCCAACTCCGTGCCGTTCTCGATCACTTGCGCGACGGAGACCCCGACGGACGGGGCCTCCGCTTCCACATCACCGTAGAGAGGTGATCAGGCCACGCCGGTGAAGACGGGCAGATAGCCGCCGGAGTGGCCGGACGCGGTCGGGTGGTACGACTCGCCGATGTTCAGCCAGTTGAGGCTGTGCAGCCAGGCGTCGCCCGAGCAGATCTCGTGACCGGTGAAGGTGCCCCTCACGTCGCCGAAGGTGAATCCGTGGTCGGCGGCGCGCTTGGCGATCGCGCTGTCCAGGTAGTCGGCCGCGCCGTTGATCGCGGCCCGCTTGGTGTCGGAGAGGCCTGCCACGCAGGAGCCGCTCAGCTTGTAGAACAAGGGGTAGCCCAGCACGACCACATGGGCGGCCGGGGCCTTCGCGCTGATCGCCGAGTAGACGGTGTCGAGTTGGCCGGGGAGCGTCGAGTCGACGTATGCCTTCGCGGTGGCGATCCGTGCGAGGCAGGTGCTCTCGGACTGGAGCACACACGTCGTCATGACGTCGGAGAAGCCCGCGTCGTTGCCGCCGATGCTGATGGACACCAGGCCGGTGGAGGAGCTGAGCGGGCCCAGTTGGTTCGCCGTGACATCACCCGTACGAGCGCCCGAGCATGCGGTGAAGTTGAACGACGAGGGTGAATGCGCGGCCGCCCAGAGGTAGGGGTAGGCCTTTGCGCTGCGCTTGCAGTCGCCGCTGGAGCTGATGTAACTGCCCGCGCCGACACCGGAGGAGTAGGAGTCGCCGAGGGCCACATAGCCGGTGGCCGCGGCGGCCCCGGACGCCTGCGCCGTCGCTGCCCCGGTGAGGGCGAAGCCGACGGCGAGGAGGAGTGAGGTCACGTATGCCGTAATTCGGGAACGTCTCATGGAACCTCCCTTTAGCAGGATCTCTGCCACAACTGTCGTAGCAGCTACGCGTGTTGACTGGAAGTGTCCATGCCAAGACTTTTCGGCACTTACCGGAGTCGACCCTGTGGGTTACCCGTGGGTTTGATTGCGTGTCCATGACAGGTCTGTGACAAGGCGTCAACTCCCTTGAGCAACACCCGTTCATGACCGACTCTTTACTCGGCCCTGGGGGGAACGCAACGCTCCGGGGCCGTGCGCACGACCCTTCGCGCACCCCCACAGCGCGCGCCACTCACGCGTGCGCCGCCTTGAGGAGGACTCCCTCGTAATGGCACAGCTGCGTAGCAAGAAGATCCGGATCGCCGCGATCACCTCCGTGGCGACCGCCGCCCTTCTGGGCGGATTCACCGCACTTCCCGCCCAGGCCGCCCCGGCCGAGGGCAAGGTGCTCGCCGCCAACTCCCCCACAGCGATCAAGGGCAGCTACATCGTCACGCTCAAGAAGGGCGCCGGCTTCAAGGCCGCGTCGAGCGCGGGCAAGGGCCTGATCAACGAGTACGGCGGCACGGTGAAGAAGACGTTCGGTACCGCGCTGAACGGCTACACGGCCAACCTCTCGGCCACCGAGGCCAAGAGACTCGCCGCCGACCCGGCGGTGGCCTCCGTCGAGCAGAACCAGACGGTGCACCTGACCGACACCACACAGTCCAGCGCCCCCTGGGGCCTGGACCGCATCGACCAGGCGGCGCTGCCGCTGTCCGGCACGTACACCTACCCGGACACGGCGGGCAGCGGTGTGACGGCGTACGTCATCGACACCGGCGTCCGCATCACGCACTCGCAGATCAGCGGCCGGGCCTCGTACGGCTATGACGCCGTGGACGGCGACACCACCGCCTCGGACGGCAACGGTCACGGCACCCATGTGGCCACCACCATCGCGGGCACGACCTACGGTGTCGCCAAGAAGGCGAGCATCGTGGCCGTGCGGGTGCTCGACAACAGCGGCTCCGGCACCACCGCGGGCGTCATCGCCGGAATCGACTGGGTGACCGCGAACCACACCACCCCGGCGGTCGCCAACATGTCACTCGGCGGCTCCGCCTCCACCTCGCTGGACACCGCCGTGGCGAACTCCATCGCCAGCGGCGTCACCTACGCGATCGCGGCGGGCAACAGCGGGGCCAACGCCTCCTCGTACTCCCCCGCCCGGGTCTCCACCGCGATCACGGTCGGCGCCACCAGCAGCACGGACGCGAAGGCGAGCTGGTCCAACTACGGCTCGGTGCTCGACATCTTCGCCCCGGGCGTCTCGATCCTGGCGGGCTACAACACCAGCGACACCGCCACCGCGACGCTCTCCGGTACGTCGATGGCCACCCCGCACGTCGCGGGCGCGGCCGCCGTCTACCTCGCGGGCCACACCTCGGCCACCCCGGCCCAGGTCGCCACGGCCCTGGTGAACGGCGCGACCTCGGGCGTGGTCACCAGCGCGGGTACCGGTTCGCCGAACAAGCTCCTCAAGATCGTCTCGTAACACGTCAACCCGCTCGATCTGAACAGCAGTTCCCCGGAGGCAGCCGGCGCCTCCGGGGAACGCGTGTTTGAAGTCCCCCAAGAGCTGTTATGACCGGCTTCCGCGTCTTGACGGCCCCCGGCCCGCTGCGCGACATTGAGGCCCGGCATCCGGCGCGCTGGGGGGCAAAGTCGCCAATGCGGACCATACATATCAAGACACCTTCATCAGACAGCCCGGAGCGGCCAGGACAGGAGCCCGGGAGGGATCTGCTGCCGCTGCTCGCGGGTGCCGCGACCGTGGTCGCGGTGGTCGGCGCGATCCTCGCGCTCGCCGACGTGGACTCACCGCTGCGCGGCCCGTTCACGTTGTTCTTCCTGCTCGCGGCGCCGTCGGCCGCCATCGCGGCCGCGCTGCGCGGGCTGGAACCCTTCGGCCGTGTCCTGGCGTCGGTCGCGGGCGCGGTCGCGGTCGACATGCTGGTGGCCCAGGGCATGCTCGCCGTGCACAGGTGGTCGGTCGGCGGCGGCGTCACGGCCGTGACCGTGATCAGTTGCCTCATTCTGCTGCTGGTGGGGGGACGGCGGCTGCGCGGCCGGAACGCTTCGAGTCCGCCGGCAAATTCCTCAAACGGATGAGGATAATCCGTTCGAGTCATTAGGTAACGGCCAAACCAACAAAAACGTGAGGGCTCGTTCCAGGTCTTGCCATACAGTCTCATTCATCAATACCGTCGTACATCTCACCCGCATCGGTCCATCATGCAAATGCGATCTAGGGGAGGGCTCAAGATCGCGATGGAGGCCCGGCGCGGGGCGCGGTAGGGGGGTGCCGTGCTCGGTGACCACAACTGTGCCGAGTCGTGCCGCGCGACCGGTTTCCGCTTTTCCGAAAGCCGGCCAGATTTGCCAGCTCACCCGGCAGGCACGGAGATCTATTTCGTCATGCCGTAAGTGAGAACCCCCCTTTCGAACCGGACAAAGATCCGGACTGCCCAGGGGCGGGCGGTCCACCGGACGAGAGGGACCAGACTCATGAGTTCCGTCCTGCGCCCAGCCGTTTCGGGCGAAGATCCGTTAATGGCCGGCAAGTACCGGCCGATCTCCTCTCACTTGGCCATTGCACCGCCGGTGAGCGTCGTGATTCCCGCCATGAATGAGGCCGAGAATCTTCCGTACGTCTTCAAGACCCTTCCCGGCTGGATACACGAAGTGGTTCTTGTGGACGGCAATTCCACCGACAACACCGTCGAAGTCGCCCGCGAACTGTGGCCCGACGTCAAGGTCGTCAAGCAGCGCGGAAAGGGCAAAGGCGATGCCCTGATCACCGGATTCGAAGCGTGCACCGGCGACATCATCGTGATGGTCGACGCGGACGGCTCGGCCGACGGGCACGAGATCGTGTCGTATGTCTCCGCACTGGTGTCCGGGGCGGACTTCGCCAAGGGCTCCCGCTTCGCCAACGGTGGCGGCACGTCCGACATGACGCCGATCCGCAAGCTCGGCAACCGGGTGCTGTGCGCGGCAGTCAACGCCAAGTTCGGCGCCCGCTACACCGACCTCTGCTACGGATACAACGCGTTCTGGCGGCACTGCCTCGACAAGATCGACCTCGACTGCACCGGCTTCGAGGTCGAGACCCTGATGAACATCCGGGTCGTCAAGGCAGGCCTCAAGGTGCAGGAGATACCCAGCCACGAGTATCTCCGCATCCACGGCACGAGCAATCTGCGCGCCGTCCGGGACGGGTTCCGGGTGCTCAAGGTGATCCTCAAGGAGCGCTCCAACCGGCGCGCGCTGCGCCGCAGGCCGCACGCCGCCCAGCTCAACTCGGGCCAGGGAGAGGTGTCTTGAGCGAGCCGGACATCGCGAGCATCTCGGTGGTCGTCTGCGTCTACACCGAGGACCGCTGGGAGGACATCCTCGCGGCGGTCTCCTCGGTGCGGACGCAGTCCCTGCCCGCTCTGGAGACGCTCCTGGTCGTGGACCACAACGCCACGCTCCTGGAGCGGCTGACCAGGGAGTACAAGGAGACCGACGCGGTGCGGGTGCTCGCCAACGCGGGCCCCCGCGGTCTGTCCGCGGGCCGCAACACCGGGATCGCCGTCTCGCGCGGCGAGATCATCGCGTTCCTCGACGACGACGCCGTGGCCGAGCGGGACTGGCTGCGGCACTTCGCCGCGGGGTACGCGGACCCGCGGGTCATGGCCGTCGGCGGCCGTACGATGCCGATCTGGGCGTCGGGCCGGCGCCCGGCCTGGTTCCCCGAGGAGTTCGACTGGGTGGTGGGCTGCACGTACAAAGGGCTGCCGCCGGGCCGGGTCCAGGTCCGCAACGTCCTCGGCGGAAACGCCTCTTTCCGTCGTACGGCGTTCGACGCGGCGGGCGGCTTCGCGACCGGCATCGGCCGCGACGGCGACAAGCGCCCGCTGGGCTGCGAGGAGACGGAGCTGTGCATCCGCCTCACCCGCGCCCGGCCGGACGCGATCCTGCTGATCGACGACCGGGCGGTCATCCACCACCGGGTGCCCGAGGCGCGCGAGCACTTCGGGTACTTCCGCACGCGCGCGTACGCCGAGGGTCTGTCCAAGGCGCTCGTCGCCCGAAGCGTCGGCTCCGACAAGGGACTCGAGTCGGAGCGCCGCTACACGACCCGTGTCCTGCCCGCCGGGATCCTGCGCGGACTGCGGGACGCGGCACTGGCCCGCCCGGGCGGCGCGGGCCGTGCGGGCGCCATCGTCGCCGGGGTTCTGACGGCGGCGGGCGGGTACGTACTCGGGAGCGTCCGGGCACGCGGGGGTGGGGCCACATTCTCCGTGGTGGAGATCGAGGGGGTCCGGGGCGACGAGGGGGCGGCAGCATGAGCGAACCCGTGCCGATCTTGATGTACCACTCGATCGCACGCTCGCCCAATGACGCGACGAGGGCACTGTCCGTCGCGCCGGAGGCGTTCGCCGAGCAGATGGCGCTGCTGGACGACCGGGGGTTCACCCCGGTCGACACGGCGCGGCTGGCGACGAGTTGGCGCTCGGGCGGCCCGCTGCCCGCCCGCCCCGTCCTCATCACCTTCGACGACGGCTACGAGGGAGTGCACCGGCACGGGCTGTCCGCGCTCGCCAAGCACGGCTTCGCCTCCACGCTGTTCGTCTCGACAGGGTGGATCAAGGGCGCGTACGACACCGGGGCCGGCCTCGACACGATGCTGGACTGGGACCAGGTGCGCGAGCTCGCCGAGGCCCAGGTGGAGATCGGCGGGCACAGCCACACCCACCCGCAGCTGGATCAGCTCTCCGACGACACGCTCTGGTTCGAGCTGCTGCGCTGCAAGGAGATCATCGCCGCCGAACTGGGCGCCCGCCCCGTGTCGTTCGCGTACCCGTACGGCTACTCCAGCCGCCGGGTGCGCCGTACGGTGCGCGAGGCGGGGTTCGCCCAGTCGCTCGCCGTCGGCAACGGCCTGGCACGGCGCCGGCAGGGACCGTACGCCCTGCAACGCGTCACCGTGCGCCGCAGCACCGGTATCGAGGAGTTCGAGCGGCTGGTCGAAGGCCGCGCGATCGCCCGCAACTTCGCCCGGGACCGCGCCCTCACCAAGGGCTATGCCATGGTCCGAAGAGCACGACAGGTCCGCCGGAAGGCCATCCGTTCCCGTGTCTGACACGACGACCACAACGCAGGCTTCCACGCCCACGACCGAGGCACCCGGGCAGCAGCCGGGCCGCCGTCTCCGGCTGCCCGGCAGGGGCCGCAAGGGGGCCGGAGGGGGCAACCAGCTGTTCCGCAACGCCTACGCCCTGATGCTCAACACCGGGATCTCCGCGGTGCTCGGGCTCGGGTACTGGCTGATCGCCGCCCGCTACTACTCCGAGTCCGCGGTCGGTCAGGGCTCCGCCGCGATCGCCGCGATGAAGCTCCTCGCGGGTCTCACCGCGGTGACACTGACGGGCGCCCTGGCCCGCTTCATCCCCGTCGCCGGGCGCGCCACCGGACGCCTCATCTTCCGTACGTACGCGGGCAGTTCGGTGATCGTGGCGTGCGCCGCCGTGCTGTTCCTGCTCACCCTGAACCTGTGGGGACCCTCGTACCGCTTCCTGCACGGACCGCTCAACGGCCTCGGGTTCATCCTCGCGGTCGTCGCCTGGTCGGTGCTGACGCTCCAGGACGGGGTGCTGACCGGGCTGCGCAGCGCGCTGTGGGTGCCGGTGGGCAACACGGTGTTCTCCGCGGTGAAGCTGGTGCTGCTGATCAGCCTCGCCGCCGCGATCCCCACGACGGGCGTCTTCGTCTCCTGGATCGCCGCGATCGCCCTGTCGGTGGTGCCGCTCGGACTGCTGGTCTTCCGGCGCCTGGTCCCCCGGCACATCAAGGCGACCGAGGGCCACGCGAAACCGCCCTCGCTCAAGGAGATCGGACGCTTCCTCGCCGGCGACTACACCGGGTCCCTCTTCTCGCTCGCCGTGGTCTACCTCGTCCCGGTGATCGTCGCCTCGCAGGTCAGCTCCACCGACAACGCGTACTTCTACATCACCACCACCATCGGCGGCACGGTCAACCTGCTCGCCATCAACATGGGCGCCTCGCTGACCGTCGAGGGCTCGCACGACCCGGCACGCCTGGCCGCCAACACGCGGGCCGCGCTCAAGCGGATGGCGCGGATCATGCTGCCGGTGTGCGGGCTGCTGTTCCTCGGCGCCCCGTTCATCCTGCACGTCTTCGGCGACGGCTACGCGCACGCGGCGACCCCGCTGCTGCGCTGGTTCGCCGTCGGCGCGCTGCTGCGGGTCGTCATGGAGACGTACTTCGCGGTGCTGCGCGCCCAGAGCCGCACCTCCGGACTCGCCTATCTGCAAGGCCTGTTGTGCGTCCTCGTACTCGGCCTGACGGTGATCCTGCTGCCCCGCATGGGCCTGACCGGCGCGGGCGTCGCCGAGATCTCCAGCCTCGCGGTGATCGTGACGATCGCCGCGCCCAGGCTGTACAAGATCGTGCGCACCGCACCGCCCGCCGAGGTCCCCGAGGACGCGGCACCGGACGGCGACCTCGCCGACCTGGGAGCACGCGAGAAGCCCACGGCGAAGACCGGCCCCACCTGGGCGAAGAAGCTCGACGCCGACACCCTCGCGCTCGGCATCCACGTCGACTTCGACCACCTGGAACGCAGGCCGGACGTCCGCCCGGGCCCGGGCACACCCCCGGCGGGAACCCCGGCGGTACGACGCCCGACCTGGGCACAGAAGCAACCGCCAGTGGGCCTCCCGGTAGAGGCACGGGAACCGGGCTCAGAAGCATCACTGGGCCCGTCGGAGGCCCCGGAGGTAGACGCCCCCTTTGAAACAGGCGTCCAGGAGAGCGCCCCTCCAGGGGCGCGGGGCGTGACATCAGGCGGCTCCGCCGCCGGGGCGCGCCCAGCCACAACGGACCCGCAGCCGACACACAACCCATCGCTCCGAGACCGTCTCCGTCACCCCTCCAAACCAGGCGTGGTCCTCGCCTGCCTCCTGATCTCGGCGCTACTCCTCTACTGGGTCCCAGCCATGGGCCTCAACGACGGCTCCCTCGCCCGCATGGGCGGACTAGGACTCATCTCCATACTCCCGCTGCCCACCCTGCTCGGCGCAGCCCTACTCGTCACGGTCTTCGCCTCACTCCTCTGGATGAACAGCGAGCACAAGGGCCTCCTGCTCTTCACCCTGCTCGCCACCGTGGTCTCCCTGCACGCACTCCCCGCGGTGATCGAAACAGAGCCACGGTTCGCCACGGCCTGGCAGCACCTCGGCTTCCTGGACTACATCGACCGCACAGGATCCGCGGTCCCCGACCTCGACGCCCGCTGGAGCTGGCCCGGCTTCTTCGCCGCCGCCGCCTTCGTCGCGAAGGCCTGCGGAGTCACCGACCTCAGCGAGGTCATCCGCTGGTGGCCGCTGACGATCCAGCTCCTCTACCTGGCACCGATGTTCCTCCTGGTCCGCTCGATGCGGGCGAGCTGGCGGGCCAAGTGGACCGGCATCTGGATCTTCACGCTGAGCGGCTGGGTCGGCCAGGACTACTTCTCGCCGCAGGGCTTCACGTATCTGCTCTATCTGGCCTTCGTGGCGATCCTGCTCGTGTGGTTCCGGGCGCCGCGCGTGCTGTGGGCGAAGGCGCGCCCCGGCGAGGCGGAGGTCGAGCCGACGGACCGCCGCCAGCGGGCCGTACTCCTCGTGATCCTGATAGGGCTGTTCGCGGCCACCGTCCCGGCACACCAGCTCACGCCGTTCGTGATGCTGGGCGTCCTCGCGGTCCTCGTCCTCATCGGCCGCTCCGAACTGCGCGGCCTGCCCATCCTGTTCGCCGTGCTGGTCTCCGTCTGGATCAGCTTCATGGCGGAGCCGTACTGGTCAGGGCATTTCAACGAACTGTTCGGCGGGGTCGGCGGCGTGGGCAGCAATGTGTCGACGTCCGTCTCCGGCCGTATCCAGGGCGGCAGTTCCACGCACAAGCTCGTGCTCTACACGCGCGTGCTGCTCGCCGGCGGCATCATGGCCTTCGCCTGCTGGGGCTGGTGGCGGCGGCGCGACCACAAGTACCGCGAGCGCTCGCTGCTCGTCCTCACCTTCGTGCCGTTCCTGGGCTTCGGCATGCAGTCGTACGGCGGCGAAATGGCCCTGCGGGTCTTCATGTTCGCCCTCCCGGGCGCGGCCCTGCTGGCCGGACTCGCCCTGTTCCCGCGCACCGGCGTCACCGCGAAGGAACGTGAGAAGGACCGGGTGAGCCTCGCCCCGCTCGCGGCTCTCATGGCGGGCCTGCTCCTCATGGGCGGCTTCCTGGTGGCCCGTTGGGGCAACGAGGCCTTCGAGCGGATCAGGCCGGGCGAGGTCGCGGCCATGAACTACGTGTACGAGCACGACGATCCGACCGTACGGCTGCTGTGGATGAGCAACGACACGGTGAACAACGTCACGCCCGCGATGCCGTGGGGCGCCAAGGACATGGAGAAGGTGCAGTACGTGCCCACGCTGGCGCCCGCCGACCCGGTCCTGGTGTCCGGGCTCGTCAAGGCGCTCAAGGACGCGGGCCCGAACTCGTATCTGATGATCAACCGCAGTCAGGTCGTCTATCTGGAGATGGACGTGGGTTATTCGGCGACCTGGGAGTCGAGGCTGATCACCAACCTCGACGACCGGCCGGAGCTGAAGAAGGTCCTCGTCAACGACGACGCGACGATGTACGTGCTGCGCAAGCAGCCCGCGGGCAAGGTCCCGAAGGCCGAACCCGGCCCGATCGGGCCCCAGGTCACCTGGACGCCGTGGTCGGTGGTCGGCGGTCTGGCGGCGATCGCGCTGATCCTGCTGCTGACGGCACGGGAGGTCGTACGGGTCGCGGTACGGCCGAGCGTGCGTCAACTGCGCTGGTTGCAGAGCAGCTTCTGGTTCTCGCTGCCGCTGCTGGCGGTGCTGCTGGCCTCGATCGTGCAGCGGTTCCTGACCATGAAGTAGCGCGGGCGATTCAGTGCGAGCGGTGTGGTTCGGGTAGTTCGGATGGTTCGGGTGAAGTGGCTTGCGCGGTCTATCGCGTGAGCCACTTCACCTCGTACGCCCCCATCTCGAACCGCTTCCCGTCCACCTTCGCGCTGATCGACCGGTCGAGGGTGTTGATCACGAGGACGGTCTTGTCGGTGGCCAGGACGCGGACGTTGGGCACGTCGTCCGCGGCGACCGACACCGTCCGGTACGTGGTGCCGGGCGGGAACTCCTTGCTGAACCGGGAGACCAGCCCGTACATGGGGAGTTCCTTCCCCCCGCCGGCGCTGTCGGTCGGTGTCCACAGGCAGCCCGCGCAGTCGGTGCCCTTCTCCTCCTCCGGGTTCCAGTAGAAGCCGGAGGAGGCGCCGCCCTTGACCATCGCGATCATTCCGGCGGCCTGGACGGCGGCGCGGTGGGTCTCGGACCAGCCCTTGCGGTCGTCGTTGCCGTCGGCCGGCTCCACGTAGTACTCGGCCCACCACAGCGGCAGGTCGTGCGTCTGCTCGCGCACCCACTTGCCGACGGCCGTGAGCTTGTCGGTGGCCGCGAACTCATTGGGCAGCATGTCGTCGTCGTTCGTGTAGCTGGAGCCGTCCACGACGACGAAGTCGGCGCCCGCCTTGTTCTTGTTCCAGTAGTCGAAGGCGTCGAGGACACGCTGGTCCATGGCGCCCCAGGTGCCCTTCAGGGTCGTGGACGCGTTCTCCGTCTGTCGCGGGTCGAAGCTGTCCATGACCAGGTAGGGACCGCCCACCATGATGTCCTTGTCGACCTTCTTCAGCGCCTTGTACACCAGGTTGTAGAACTCGGTGTAGCCCTCGTAGTCCCAGCGGGCCTCGCTGTCGTTCCAGAAGCCCTTGAACTCGTTCCAGACGATGAAGTGCCGTACGTCCGGATAGCGTTTGGCGACGGTCGCGGCAAGCGCGGCGAAGTCCTTGTAGTGGGCGCGGTCCGGGGCGGTCTCCAGGGCGGACTGACTCCAGTCGGTGTTGCCGGACTTGCCGCCCTTCATCCAGTCCGGGGAGCAGCACAGGGTGACGACCGGGGTGCCGCCGGACTTGCGGATGAAGTCGATACGGCGGTCCATCTCGGAGAAGTCGTAACGCCCCTTGGACGGCTCGGGGTTGCCGGCACCCCAGCCCATGATGTGCTGGTTCTGCGGCAGCGACTGCTTCTCCAGCAGCCCCTCGGCGCGCTCGACGGCGGCGTCGCTGCCCTCGTCGGCGCTGAACTGGGTGTGTGTGAAGCCCCAGCCCACCGCCGGCTGCGGCGTGTCGGGCGGGGTGACCGGTGTGCCGTGCACCTTGTCCCCGTCGCGGGTCGTGCCCGCGGTGCTCCCACCGTCGCCCGGCAGAGTGTTGAGCAGGGTCACCACCAGGGCCAGAGCGGCCGCACCGACTCCGAGCAGCGCGGTGAGCCGCCACCGCCGTGCCCCCGAATTCCACCCATGACGTCCCATCATGGGCAACAGTAACGGCGGGCATCGGCCGTGGGACAGGTCTCGTCACACCACAGCCCTGTAACAGGACGGAGGGGATACACCGGAAGCGTCGGACGACGGCCGACACACAGGACGCACTGCGGAAACCGGGTGCACGGGGCGCCCGCGTGACGGATCATGGCGACATGTCTGCGAACCCACACGACGCTCTGCCGATCCGGCTCAACGTCGACGACAGCGACTCACCGTCGGACGTCGTCGACGCGCTGTTCCTCGGCCGCTTCGCGACGGGCGAGCAGCCGCACTCGCACGCGGCGAACATCGACCGCGTCCGGTCCGGGGCGACGCTGCTCCCGCCGGGCGCCCGCGTGCTGCGCTCCGCGCGCGACGACGACCGCAGCGCGACGCTCGCCGAGGGCGACGGCTGGACCCTCCTGGTGTCCCGCTGGAACCGCGGCGCCGATGTCACGGTGACCGCGACCAGCGAGGAGCTGGCCGAGAAGGTGCTGAACCAGGCGACGGACGGCGCGGCCGACGAGCCCGAGCCGCAGCCGGAGAACGTGACGATGGGGTTCTGGTACGTGTCCCCGCGCCGGGGCCCGCACCGTACGACACGCCAGATCTCGGCGGGTACGTGGGAGGAGGTCCGCCCCAACTACACGGCGCCGGTGGCGGACGCGATGGACCACCTGATGAAGACGACGCCGGAGGGCATCGCCGGCCGGCTGCTGCTGTTGCACGGACCGCCGGGCACGGGCAAGACATCGGCCCTGCGCACTCTGGCCCGTTCCTGGCGCGACTGGTGCCAGGTCGACTGCGTCCTGGATCCGGAGCGGCTCTTCTCGGACGTCGGCTATCTGATGGACATCGCGATCGGCGAGGAGGACGGCACGGGCAAGGGGCGTTGGCGGCTGCTCCTCCTTGAGGACTGCGACGAGCTGATCCGCGGCGAGGCCAAGCACACGGCGGGCCAGGCGCTCTCCCGGCTGCTCAACCTCACGGACGGACTGCTGGGCCAGGGCCGCAACGTCCTCGTGGGCGTCACCACGAACGAGGACCTGGAGCGTCTCCACCCCGCCGTCGTCCGCCCCGGCCGCTGTCTCGCCCGTATCGAGGTCGGCCCGCTGACCCGCCCCGAGGCGGTCAACTGGCTCGGCACGGAGGAAGGCGTCTCCCGCGAGGGCGCGACCCTGGCGGAGCTGTACGCGCTGCGCCGGGGGACGACTCCGACGTCCGTACCGGACCAGCGGGAGGGCGCGGACGCGGGGCTGTATCTGTAGGTCCCCGGGCACGCGAGATCTGTAGCTCCTCAGCTCCTCGGGCACGCGCGAGCGGTGCTTTGATGGAGGTATGACCCTGTACGTCGGCACGTCGGGGTGGCAGTACAAGGACTGGCGCGGGGTCCTGTACCCCGACGGGCTGCCCCTGCGGCTCTGGCTGGAGGAGTACGCGGCGCGGTTCGCCACGGTCGAGATCAACAACGCCTTCTACCGGCTGCCGTCGCGGGAGACCTTCGCGGCCTGGCGGGGGCGCACTCCGCCGGACTTCGTCGTCGCCGTCAAGGCGAGCCGCTATCTGACCCACATCAAGCGGCTGCGGGACCCGGCGGAGCCGGTGCACCGCCTGATGACGCACGCCGCGGGCCTGGGCGACCGTCTGGGCCCGGTCCTGCTCCAGCTCCCGCCCACCCTGCACGGCGACCCCGGTCTCCTCGACGACTGCCTCGCCCGGTTCCCCTCCGGCACACGGATCGCGGTCGAACCGCGCCACGACTCCTGGTGGACGCCGGAGGTGCGCACCGTGCTGGAGTCACGGGGCGCCGCCCTCTGCTGGGCCGACGTGCTGGCCCGCCCGGTCACCCCACTGTGGCGGACCACCGACTGGGGCTACCTCCGCTTCCACGAGGGTCGCGCCCGGCAATGGCCGCGCTACGGCCGGCAGTCCCTGACGACCTGGGCCCACCGCATCGCCGACACCTGGCCCGACGACGACGAGGTGTACGCGTACTTCAACAACGACGTGTACGCGGCAGCGGTCCACGACGCGATGGCCTTCGCCCGTGCGGCAACGGCAACGGGCCTGACGGTGACGCGCACGCCGGGCCGCGTGCCGACGTCTTGAGCGCCCCCCTTGTCCCCTAGTCCCCGTAAGCCGCCCGCAGGGCATCCCGTACGGCGTCGAGCGCGGCCTTCTCGGTGAGGCCGAGGCGGTGCGCCCTGTCGGCATAGGCCTGCGCGGCACTCGCGGCCTCGCGCTCGGCGGCCGAGCCCGCGGCAGCCACGAACGTTCCGTTGCGACCCCGTGTCTCGATCACCCCGTCCGTCTCCAGGGCCCGGTACGCCTTGGCGACGGTGTTGGCCGCGAGGCCGAGCGACTCGGCGAGGCCGCGCACCGTGGGCAGCTTGTATCCGACCGGCAGCGCGCCGGACCGGGCCTGCTCGGAAATCTGGGCGCGCACCTGCTCGTACGGCGCGGCCCCCTCATCGATGTGGATCTTCAGGGTCACGCAGCGATTGTCCCGTACCCACCGGAAAATGAGAGGCATCCGCACACAACCCACGCGTAGCGTGCGACTCCATGACAGTGATCGTTCGCGAGCTGCGCCGCGGAAGCCAGGCAGACGCCGAGGGCTTCGCCCGCATCCGTCACTTGGCCCTCCCCTTCATGCTCCACACCCCCGAGTCCATCGCCTACGACGTGGAGCACGCCCACCCCGACTCCCACTACCAGCCGCTGCTGGCCGAGGAGGACGGCGAGTTCATCGGCACGGCACAGGTGGGCGTCATCTACGACAGCCCGGAGCCCGGCCAGGCGTACGTCAACGTCTATGTGCACCCGAAGCGGACGGGACGCGGCGCGGGCGCGCTGCTGGTGCGCGCCGCCGAGGAGCGCCTTGCCGCCCTCGGCGCGACCAGGCTGCACGCCTGGGTCCTGGACGAGCCCGGGAACCGGGCCTTCGCGGAGAGGCACGGCTACCGCGCCAGCCGCTCCGCGCACTTCCTCCGCCTCGACCTGGCGAACGGCACCCTGCCGCCGCTCCAGTCCCCGCCGCCCGGTGTGGAGCTGCGCACCGCCGCGGACTTCGCCGACGATCCGCGCCCGCTGTTCCGCCTGGACGCGGAGACGCTGCTAGACGAACCGAGCGACGTCGACCGCGAGTTCACGGACTACGACGCCTGGCTGACGGAAACCTGGCACCACCCCCTCTTCAGCGCCGAGCTGACCTCGGTCGCCGTGGTCGACGGCCACCCCGCCGCGTTCAGCGCTGCCCGCACCGACGGCGGCACCCGCTACGGCACCGTGATGACGGGCACCGCCCGCGCCTTCCGGGGCCGCGGCCTCGCCAAGCTCGCCAAGAACGACTCGCTGCACCGCGCCCGCGCCGCCGGCTTCACGGAGGCGTTCACGGGCAACGATTCCGGCAACGGGCCGATGCTGGCGATCAACAAGTGGTTCGGTTACGAGATCTGCGCCACGGAGGTGAAGTATGTCCGCGAACTCGGCTGACGCCCCGGGCATGTTGGAGGTCGTCCTCGTCAAGGCGGGCCGCACGAAGATCCGTTACCCCGCCGAGCTGCTCGACGACGACGGCACCCGTGTCACCGTGCGCGCGCCATGGGCGGGCGAGGGCGTCCGGGACTTCGGCTTCGTACGGTTCGAGCAGGGCGATGTCTTCACCGAGTACTACTGGCGGGACCGCTGGTACGCGGTGAAGGAGGTCCGTGACGCCGAGGGCGTACTGAAGGGCTGGTACTGCGACATCACCCGTCCGGCCACCGTCTCCGGCGGCGAGCTGGTCGTCGAGGATCTGGACCTGGACCTGTGGCGCTCTGCCGACGGCAGGACCGTACTGCGGCTGGACGAGGACGAGTTCGCGGAGAGCGGCCTGGCGACCACCGATCCGCGTGCCGCGACCGCCGCCGAGAACGCCCTGGACGAACTCGAACGCCTGGCCCGCGAGGGCGACTTCGAGGCGTTGCTTGCCTAGGGGTGTCGTGCGGGACTTTCACGCCATCCCTGGATCCCCGTCATGTCACTTCAGGGTGGCCACCACCGCGTACCGCTCGTCCTCGACCTCCCGACCCCACAGCCGCGCGTCGCCCGACAGCGGCTCCACGTGGATGCCGGCCGTGTCCGTCACGAGGGGCTTCAGCAGGGCGGTCAGCCGGCCGGCGGACATGCCGACCGGGCTCACGGTCCCCCACACGCCCTCGACGAGGACGATCCGACCTCCCGGGCGCAGCAGGCCGCGCCAGTTCCGAAGGACGCGCTCGGGGTCGGGCAGCGCCCACAGCACATGGCGGCAGAGCAGCACGTCGAACCGCTGCTCACCGACGGGTGGTGCCGCCGCGTCACCGATGAGGAACACCGCGTCACGGCCCGCCAGCTTCGCGCGGGCGAGGTCGACCATGCGCGGCGAGCGGTCGACCCCGGTGACACGATGCCCCCACTCGGACGCGAGCAGTGACAGGCTGCCGGTGCCGCAGCCCAGGTCGAGGATGTCGGCAGCGCGCTCCGGCAGCCACGTCCGCAGCCGGGCCGCCCAGGCCTCCCTTACGAGAGGGTCACGCAGGCCGTGATCGGGCTCGTCGTCGAAGGTGACGGACTCCGCGTCCCAGTCGACGTCCGTCCCCGGATTCATGCCACTGTTACTCGTCATGCGCCCCAGGGTGACACCCACCACTGACAGTCGATTCGTGACAGCCGCCACAGACAGATCCCGACCGATGAGGAACTCTCCCGGAAAGGGTCTACCTCCGTACCCCAGCGGAACCCGGTAGACACAAGGAGGCAGCCATGCGCCGTGTGACCGTGCAGAAGCCCCTGAGGAAGTCGGACTCCCGCCGCGTGCGGGAAGAGGCCGACGAGCGTCCGGCCGAGCGCCCGGAGGTCCGAAAGGACATCGCACGAACGTGGTGGCCGGACGGCTGAGCCGCCACGACCACCGCCAGGACCCACAACCGTCAGACCAGCCGCTTGCGGTAGTACACGCGGTCGTACGGGCCGTCCGCACGACGCTCCACGACCTCGTAGCCGTACCGCGGGTAAATCTTCTGGTTCTCCCACATCAGCGCGTTCGTGAGAAGCCTGACCTCGGGCAGTCCGAGCGCACGCGCGTGTGCGTCCACGAAATGCAGCAGCCGTCGCCCGATGCCCTTGCCGTGGGCATCGGGCCGGACGGCGATGGTGTCGAGGTACAGATGGTCCTCGCGCTCCTCGACCACCACGAGCCCTGCCACCGGCTCCCCGGTGACGAACACCCGCCCCGCGGCCACGTTCGCCGCGTGGTCCGCCTCCATGGGCACGGGAACCAGCCCGATGCGCTCGATGTACGGGTGGAACGCCGCGTCGATGACGGCCTTCACCGCGGGCACGTCGGAAGCGACGGCCTGCCGGATCCCGCACTCTTCAGGCGTGTCTGTCATGCCGCGCACGCTACCTACCTGAGCGCAGTCTCAGCACTCCCTTAACGGCGCCATAAGGATCTCCATCACCCGCCTCCAGCAGGCGATTCCACGGTTTCTTGGGGCTAGTTTGCTGATCGCCCCCACGGGTTCCGCCCAAGCCTGATGGACCGTTTCGAGGAGTTCCCCCATGCCTGCTCGCCCGAGCGCTCGCCGCAAGGCCGCCGCGATCGCCGTCGTCGGTGCCGCCCCGCTCGCCCTGACCGCGCTCGCCGCCGCGCCGGCGGCCGCGCACGGCACGATGGGTGACCCGGTCAGCCGGGTGTCCCAGTGCTACGCGGAGAATCCCGAGAGCCCCACGTCGGACGCCTGCAAGGCGGCCGTCGCGGCGGGTGGCACCCAGGCGCTCTACGACTGGAACGGCATCCGGATCGGCGACGCGAACGGGCAGCACCAGGCGCTGATACCGGACGGCAAGCTGTGCAGCGCGAACAACGACGAGTTCAAGGGGCTCGACCTGGCGCGCGCCGACTGGCCCGCGACCGGCGTGAGCAGCGGCTCGTACACCTTCAAGTACCGTGTGACCGCCCCGCACAAGGGCACCTTCAAGGTGTACATCACGAAGGCGGGATACGACCCGTCCCAGCCGCTCGCCTGGGACGACCTGGATCTTGAGCACCCGGTCGCGACGGCCACCGACCCGGTCGCCTCGGGCGGCTTCTACACGTTCTCCGGCACTCTCCCGGAGCGCTCCGGCAAGCAGCTCTTGTATGCGATCTGGCAGCGCTCGGACAGCCCGGAGGCGTTCTACTCCTGCTCGGACGTGGCCTTCGGCGGAAGCGCGAGCGGCAGCGGCAGCGGAAACGGCAGCACCGGAAGCGGCAGTGGGGGTGCGGGGAGCAGCTCCTCGCCCGCCCCTACCGCCTCCGCGCCCTCCGAGGAGCAGATCGAGGACGGTGCCGACAAGTCGACCGTCGAGCACCACGGTCACGGTGACGACGACGCCAGTACGTCGGCGGAGCCCAGCACAGCCGCCCCGGCCTCGGACACCGACGCCGACACCGGCGCCAACCAGCCGGACGCCGCCGGTTCCTCGGAGAACCTCGCCGAGACCGGTGGCGACGGCAGCACCCCGTACATCGCGGTCGGTGGTGCCGCCGCCCTGGCACTCGGCGCGGCGGCCCTGTTCGCCTCGGTCCGCCGCCGCGCGGTGAACGGCGGTCGGCACGGCCGCTAGAACGAAAAACTCCGGGGTCTGTCCGGCGGCTCAGGTCGGACAGACCCCGGCGGGGTGCTCAGCCGAAGCAGCCGAATCGGCTGGATCGGCTGGATCGGCTGGATCAGTGGGACCAGTTGGATCAGCTGAACACGGACGCGCAGGTGGTGGCGGTGGCGTGCGCCGGATCAAGGGCGTTCGCCACCTCGTGGTACGCGATCCGGTCGAAGAGGCCGATCGCCACATGCTCGGAGAGGTCGACCGGACACAGGTCCTGGAGCAGGACGTTGTGGACGTCGGAGCCGGTGAGGAACCCCGAGGTGTACGGCGTGACCACCTCGTCGTGCTCGGTGGCGATGACCGTGTAGTGGACGCCCGCGACGGTGTCGCCGCCGGCGTTGAGCTTGGTCATGAAAGCGGACCCGGCCATCTGGTCCGCGAGCCCCGGGGTGGACGCCTTCAGCAGGTCCTCGGCACCCGGGAAGTACGGCAGCAGGTTGGTGAGACCGCTGAGGGTGGTGCCGTGGTTGTCGGGCGCGATACCGACGAGCGCGTTCACCTTGGCGGCTCCGCCGAGGAACTTGAGGTAGTAGCGGGGCATCATGCCGCCCTGCGAGTGGCCGACGAGGTCGGCCTTGGCGGCGCCGGTCGCGGCGAGCACCTTGTCGACGTACACCTGGAGCTGTTCGGCCGACTTGTCGATGGGGCCAAGGCCGTTGAAGAGCGGGACGCCGGGCAGTTGCCCGTAGTCGAGGGAGTAGACGCAGTACCCGCGGTCCACCAGGTAGGGCGCGAGGGCCAGCCAGTTGTCGACGGAGTTCCCGAAGGTGCCGTGGACGAGGACGACGGGGCGGGGGTGGGCGGCGGACGGCTTGCAGGAGTAGTTGTTCCAACCTCCCCCACTCTCGGCTTCGCTCGAGCGGGGGGACCCCCAGCTGGGGGCGGAATCGGCTCGGGCGGCGGCAGCGGGGACGACCGTGACCGCGGCGGTCAGGAGCAGCGCGGTCAGGGGTCTGAGCACTCGCTTCCAGGGCAGCATCGTGTGATCTCCTTGCGGCTCAAGGGAGTTGCGACGGCGTACGCCCTGTGATCCGGATCACGAGGATGCTGTTCACTCGTCAAGTTACGGGTGAGTAGCCCAGGTGTGAAGTTACGCGTCAGTAAAAACTTCCAGTGGTAACCAGAGGCGGTGGTTGCAGCCGATGAACCGTCACCAGGCGGGCCTGATGGGGCCGTAGGGCGCGATGCGCACCAAACGGTCGCACAACGCGCGCATTTCACCCTCGCCGAGCAGTTCGCCCCACGCCCGCACGGCATCGGCGGCCGCCTCCTCCGCCGCGCGAGTGCAGGCCCAGCCGAGCTCGGTCAGCACGATCAGCCGGGCGCGCGCGTCGTCGGGATACGGGCGCCGCTCGACGTATCCCTTGCGGACGAGTTCCTCGACGAGCTGGCTGGCGGCCTGCTTGGTGACCCCCAGATGACCGGCGAGGTCGGTGACCGTCGCCCCGTCCGGGGCCAGCCGCGTGAAGGCGAAGCCGTGCGCGGGCCGCACCCCCTCGAACCCCCGGGCGACCACGCCGTCATGGATACGTTGCGTCAGCTCACCGGCGACGGCGAGCAGGGCGGCGGACAGGGCCATGGCCTCGGAGTTCTGCACGGAAGCATTGAAACACCCTGGGCATGTTGGTCAAGCAGCTTGACGTATCGGTCAAGCTCCTTGACCATATTGAGGTGCGGTCAAGCAGCTTGACCATTCCCACTTCCCGAACGTCCACGTCCATGGAGGTCCGCCGTGCCCGTAGTCCGTTCATCCGAAGCCGTCACCCACGAGATCCACGGCGCCCGTTTCATTTCGTACGCCACTCCCCTGAGCGGCAGCAAGGAGCTGTGCGCCTGGCGCGGCGAGATACCCGCGGGGACCAAGGCCCCGCTGCACACCGTCAACCGCGAGGAGATCTTCCACCTCCTCGCCGGCGAACTGCTGATCACCCTCGACGGCCGCACCGAGCGGATCACCGCGGGCGACACGGTGATCATCAACCCGGGCGCGACGCTCGGCGTCGAGAACCCGACCCAGGAGACCGCGGTGTCGTGGGTCACCACGTCCATCGGCCTTCAGGCGAAGCTCGCCGACGGCTCCGTGATCACTCCGCCGTGGGCCAACTGACCCTGAACGTCAGCGGAGTTGGGCTTCGTCCAGTTCGGAACGCCAGTGGCCCCGAGCCTGGTCGTAGTGCAGCGGGCCGAGGCGGTACTGGGTGAGGTCGATGGTCAGCAGTTGCCGGTAGCCCTCGTCGGGCAGGTCGTGTTCCAGGATGACGCGCAGGCCGGTGGCCGGGTCCTGGAGTACGACCGGCGGGGGCGCGGTCGCGGGCGTCGGCACGGGTGTGGGTGCCAGGGCCGGGGCCGGGCGCCGGATGGCGCGGATGGCCTTCTGGAGCAGGCCGTAGCCGTCCTCGGCGGCCTTCTCGCCCAACGTCGTGAGGAATGCCTGTAGGGGAAGGGCGATCAGGATGAGCCAGGTCAGCGGCTCGACCGCACGACGCGGCGGCAGGACACGGACGCTCGGCGAGTAACCGAGCGCGGTGAGGGCGTCGGTCAGCGGTTGTTCCTGCTCGGGGGTGACATGACGGTCGAGGAGGAGATCCGCGACAAGGGGTTCAGGGTCAGTCATCGTCGCCTCCGGTCAGGCTCCACAGTTTTACGGTCTTGTCCTTGCCGGCGGTGGCCAGACGGCGGCCGTCCGAACTGAACGCCACGTCATTCACCGCTTTGGTGTGGGTGATCTTGAGCAGTTCGGCACCGGTGCCGGCGTCCCACACCCGCGCGGTGTTGTCCTCACTGGCGGTGGCCAAGCACAGGCCGTCCGGACTGAACGCCACCCTGCGCACAGTGTCGTCGTGGGTGACTTTGAGAAGTTCCGCGCCAGTGTTGGCGTCCCACACCCGCGCGGTCTTGTCCCCACTGGCGGTGGCCAAACGCAGGCCGTCCGAACTGAACGCCACGCCATACACAATTTTGGTGTGGTCGATTTTGAGTAGTTCGGCACCGGTGCCGGCGTCCCACAGCCGGGCGGTGTGGTCGCCACTGGCGGTGGCCAAGCGCAGGCCGTCTGGACTGAACGCTGCCCCCCATGCAACTCCCGTGTGGGCGATCTTGAGCAGTTGGGCACCCGTGGCAATGTCCCACACCCGCACGGCGCTGTCGTTACAGGCGGTGGCCAAGCGCGCGCCGTCGGGATGCAGTGCCACCTCGTATACAGGGACTCGCGGGGCGACGCTGAACAGTTCGGCGCCGGTGTCGGCGTCCCATGTCTGCACCGTGCCGATACCGGCGGTGGTGAAGCGAAACCCGTCGGAGCTGAAAGCCACACTCCACGCGACGTCGAACATGCCGTGCCGGAGACGGACGAGTTCCGTACCTCGTTCGTCAATGACCAGTGTCGTCCGCTTGCTGCAACCGACTGCCAGGCGGGTGCCGTCGGGGCTCAAGGCGACCGCGTGGACACTACCCGGTGCCCGGAAGCTGAGGAGAAGGACCGCCTCGGAGATCCCCGCGGAGGTACGGCCGATCTCCTGGCGGGCGCGGGCCGCAAGCTGGGTGGCGTCACGATAGTCGGGGTCGACGGCTCTGACGTGCGCCAGCGATTCCACAGCACTCTGCCAGCGCCCTGCATCGAGATGCTCCAGAGCCTCGCGATAGTGGCCCGCAAGAGTTTGGTCACGCGCGGCGGTCTCCAGCGCTTCCCGGGCGCCGTCCACCATCGCCACCAACTCCGCGACGGCGTCAACATCCTGCGGACGCTGCCCCAGGCGTTCGGCGACGACCAGCACGGCCTCCCAATGGCCGGCTCGGTACAAGGTGACCGTCTCGTCGCGCAGTTGAGCGGTCACCTGTTCGCGGCGCGCCTGCTCCAGGAGCTGCTGGGCGTCGCGGTGGCTTGGATCTGCCGTGACGATCGTCTCGAGGTTCTCGACCGCCTGCTCCCAGTCGCGCGCGGCCACGGCGTCGGTGGCTGCGGCGTACAACGCGGCAAGGCGCTGGCCGTGGCGCGCCTTGGTGAGTTTGGCCTGGCTGTCGCGGTAGTCGCGGTCGTGGGCGATGACCGTACGGAACGCCTCGACCGCCTGGTCCCACCGGTCGGTGTACAGGGCGCCGAGCCCTTCGGCGTACAGCTCGTCCAGGTCGGCCCGCTGCTTTGCCGAGGGACTCTTCCGAAGGCCGAAGCCGGGGCCGGGGCCGGGGCCGAGGTCGAGGTCAGGGGCGGGGGGGAGGTCAGGAGCAAGGCCGGGACCTGCATCATCGGCAAGGTCGAAAAGATGCCCGTTGCCGTCGAGGGAGCGCATGTACAGCACCGGCGTGCCCCATTCCAGGGTCTGCGGCCGGGAGATGGACATGGCCTGGCGGGCCTCCATGACCGCCACGTCGATCGGGAGCTGTCGGGCGAGGGCCTCGTAGAAGGTGCGCGCGCACTCCAGGGCGGCCTCGTCGCTCACCTCGTACTGCATGGCGAGCACGGCGGGCATGCCCTTGCGCATCAGCGCGCCCGCCACGCTGGAGAACGGGTTGAGCGCGTCCGCGCGCCCGCTCTCGCAGGCGTTGAGCACCGCAAGGCGCAGTGAGGGATGGCCGGCCAGCAGCATCGCCAGCTCCCCGGCGCCCAGGAAGTGCGTGCCGCCCTGCTCGCCGGCCAGTGCCAGGGTGCCCTCCTGTGCCCGGGCGTCGAACCCGCCGTGCCCGATGAAGTGCAGCACGTGCCAGCCGCCCTGGCCCGGCTGCTGTCCGCCCGGAGCGGGGGTACGGGCGTCACGGCGGACGGCGTCGCGCAGGTCACGCCAGGTCTGCCCGGCCACCCAGCCCAGCTCCACCCGGCCCTCGGCCACCAGATCGGCCAGCGCCTCGCGCAGCCGCTGCTGCTCGGCGTGTGCCGCCAACGGTTCCTGGTCGTCGGGACGGGCGACCATCCCCAGGATCCGCAGCGGTGGCACCACCCGTAACGCGGCCACCGGCCGTGCGACCTGCGGATGGCGCACCAGCGGGAGATCCAGTCCCAGGTAGCCGTCCTCGCCGGTGTCGTACATGAACTCCCACGGCAGCCTGGCCAGTTCGGGGGGCTGGACACGCAGCACCAGCCGCACCTGTCCGCCCTGCTGGGCGGCACGGTTGCGCGCGGCCATCAGCAGGGCCGACCCGGTCCCGGCGAGCAGGGCGTCGAACAGGATCCGCCCCAGCTCCCGGACCGGCGCCTCGTCCCCGACCGCGGCACGGCGTACCCGGGCCGAGGACGCCACCACCGCGTCCGGCACCCGCGCCGCCAGTGCTTCCAGGTCCCGCAGGGGCGGCAGCCGCATCACCCCGGGCGCCTCCTCGCCGCCGGCCGCGCGGAACACCACGGGGTAGCCGCCCTCGCCACGAGGTCCCACTTCCACCTGGAAATCGACATCCACCCGCAAGTCCCCCCGCACCGTGCCCGACTGGCATCAGACAGTGTGGCGCAGCCACCCCGGGCGATTCCACGGAATGTGCCCGATCGCGGCCTGAACTCCGGCCTCCCGGCATACGGACACGGAGGACTCGCGCACCGTCCTGCACCCGGCGGAGCCAGGAGTCGGAAGTTGGGAGCCGGGAGCCGGGAGCCGGGAGCCGGGCCACGTTCGCACGAACGTCACGCGGCCAGCGTCCCCGGCCCGATCACATGCGGCCCGAACTTCGCCCGCGCTCTGTCCGCGACCTCCTCGATACGGCGGACCTTCTCGTCCACCGGGTCGAAGGTCAGCTGGTGGGAGGCCTGTTCGGCGGGGGTGAGGCCCTCGGCGCGGAGGGCGATCGCACGGACTCGGGCACGCTGGAGACCGAGCGCCTCGTACATGCGGTACGCCGTGTCCGTGAGCGTCGACGAGTGGGCGGTCGGCTCCTTGAGCGTGCGGCTGCGGGTGGTCGTGGAGCGGTCGGCGTAGCGGACGGTGAGGGTCAGCGTGCGGCAGACCTTCTCCAGGGCGCGCAGCCGGGTGCCCAGTTCCTCGGTGGCGGAGAGCAGGGCGCGGCGGTGCCGGGACGGGTCCAACTCGTCGCGGGAGAAGGGGCGTTCGGTGGCGAGGGAGCGGGAGGTGGCGTTCGGGACGACCCGGCCGCGGTCGATGCCGGACGCCTTCTCGTGCAGCTCGCGGCCGGTGCGGGCGCTGGTGAGGCGTTGCAGCGTGGACAGGGGTGCGGCGGCGACCTTGCCGATGGTGTCGAGGCCGTACTCGCACAGGGTGCGGGCGGTGGCGCCGCCGACTCCGGGCAGCGCGGCGACCGGCCGCCCGGCGAGGAACTCCGCGACGGCGTCCGGGTCTTCGGGCACCACGCGGGTCGCTCCGGGCGCGGCGTCCCGCAGGGCCATGCGGGCGAGCATCGGCCCGGGCCCGGCGCCGATCACACAGTCGATCCCGTACAGGGCGAGCGCCCGCACCCGGATCAGTGAGGCGAACTCCACGGCACCGCGCCCGAAGTACCGTTCGGCGCCCCGCAGATCCAACAGCGCGCCGTCGGGCGGCAACGCCTCGATGACGGGGGTGAACTCCTCCAGCAACCCGAGGAGTCGGGGCAGGGCGGCCTCGTACATCGGAGGCAGCTGGAAACGTACGCAGAGGATGGTCATCCCGCACTCCCCGGACTCTGGTGCCACAACTTCTTTCCCCCCGCGGGCCCTTCGCCCGCGGGACGCAGATCGGCCCAGGGGTGCATCTCGTACCCCGTGGACATGCGGATCGTCCGGCTCTTCTTCGCGCCCTCCCCCTCCGGGAGGGGCTCCGGTACGGGTTCCGGTACGGGCTCCGCCAGCCGCGCCGCCACCACGTCGAGGCCGCCCTCGGCGCGCAGTTCGGTCAGTTCGGCGAGGTTCCAGGCCGCCGCGCCCACCACGCTGAGGCTGCGCGGACCCCGGCGCTGCACCACCCCGCGCACCAGCAGCAGCCAGGAGTGGAAGACCGTGTGGGCGCAGGCGTCGTGGGAGTCGTCGAAGAAGGCGAGGTCGACCAGGCCCGTGCCGTCGTCCAGGGTGGTGAAGATGACGCGCTTGCCGGAGCGGATCGGCGGGGTCTGGGTGGCCGCCTTGGCACCCGCGACCAGAACCGTCTCGCCGTGTCGCGCCTCCCGCAGACGGCGCGCCGTGACCACGCCCAGCTCCCCCAGGAACTCCCGGTGGTCGTCCATCAGATTGCGCGAGGCGTCCATCGACAACACGCCCAGCTCAGCGCTGAGCCTCTCGGCCGAGGAGAGGTCGGGCAGCCCGGCGGAGGCAGTCTTCCGTCCGCCGGACAGCGGGAGTTGCCCGCCGCCCGCGCCGCGCGCGCCCCGGTGGAGCTCGGTCAGGTGCAGTTGCAGATCACGCCGGTTGGCGCCGAAGGCGTCCAGTGCGCCGACCTGCGCGAGCCGCTGCGCCAGTGGCCGGCTCGGCCGGGCCCGCTCCCAGAAGTCGAGCAGCGAGGCGTACGGCTGCCCGTCCGCGATCCGCGCGGCCTCGGCCTCGCTGATGCCGTGCACGTCGGAGAGGGCCAGCCGAACACCCCAGCGACCGGCGGAGCCAGCTGATTCAGACACCAGTTCGATACGGTGGGCGACCGCAGACCGGTTCACGTCCAACGGCAGGATCGGCACCCCCCGCCGCCGCGCGTCCGCCAGCAGCAGCCGCTTCGGATACATCCCGGGGTCATGGGTGAGCAACCCGGCGTAGAACGCGGCCGGGTGATGGGCCTTCAGCCACGCCGACTGATACGTCGGCACGGCGAAGGCGACCGCGTGCGCCTTGCAGAAGCCGTACGACCCGAAGGCCTCGACGATCTCCCAGGTCCGCGCGATGGTCTCGGCGTCGTACCCCTTGGCCGCCGCGTTCTGCGCGAACCAGAACCGGATCCGCCCCTGCGATTCGGGGTCGGAGAGTCCGCGCCGCACCCGGTCCGCCTCGTCGCGCCCGCAGCCGGTCATGATGTCGACGATGTCGATGATCTGCTCATGGAAGACGACGACTCCGTACGTCTCCTTCAGCGGCCCTTCCAGGTCGGGGTGCGGATAGCGGATCGGCGCCCGCCCGTGCCGCGCCTCGATGAACGGCCGCACCATGTCGGCGGCGACCGGGCCGGGCCGGAAGAGCGAGATGTCGACGACGAGGTCGTGGAAGGTCGCGGGCTGCAGGCGTCCGACCAGGTCGCGCTGGCCCGGCGACTCGATCTGGAAGCAGCCCAACGTCTCGGTGGACTGGACGAGTCGGTACGTCGCCGGGTCTCCCGGCGGTACCGCGTCGATGTCCAGCCGGTCCCCCGTCGCCCGCTCCACCTCGGCCACCGCGTGCGCCATCGCGGACTGCATCCGCACGCCCAGCACATCGAGTTTGAGCAGCCCGAGATCCTCGACGTCCTCCTTGTCGAACTGCGACATGGGGAAGCCTTCGCCGCTGGTCGGCATGACCGGCGTACGAGCGAGGAGGGAAGCGTCGGAGAGAAGGACACCGCACGGGTGCATGGCGATGCCGCGCGGAAGGGCGTCGAGGGACTCGACCAGCTCCCACAGCCTGCCGTATTTCTCTCCTTCCCGCCGAAACTCCCCCGCCAGTTCGCGCAGTTCGGGCAGTTCGTCCATGGCCGCGCGGGCGTCGCGGGCGCGGATGTGCGGGAAGGACTTGGCGATCCGGTCGATGTCGGCGGGGTCCATGGAGAGGGCGGCGCCCACATCGCGGATGGCGTGCCGGACCCGGTAGGTCTCGGGCATCGAGACGGTCGCGACCCGCTCGGTGCCGAACCGGCCGATGATCGTGCGGTAGACCTCCAGGCGGCGCGCGGACTCCACGTCGATGTCGATGTCGGGCAGCACGGAGCGGCGCTTGGACAGGAAGCGTTCCATCAGCAGACCGTGCTCGACGGGGTCGGCGTGGGCGATGCCGAGGAGATGGTTGACGAGGGAGCCCGCGCCGGAGCCGCGCGCGGCGACCCGGATACCCATCTTCCGTACGTCGTCCACGACTTGAGCGACCGTCAGGAAGTAGGAGGCGAAGCCGTGGTGGGCGATGATGTCCAGCTCACGGTGCATCCGCTCCCAGTAGGTCCGCTTGCGGTCATAGCCGCGCAGCACCATGCCCGCCGCCGCCCGGGAGGCCAGGACGCGCTGGGCGGTGCGGCGGCCCGCGCCGACGAGGTGCGGTTCGGGGAAGTGGACGGTGCCGATGCCGAGGTCGTCCTCGGGGTCGACGAGGCACTCGGCGGCCGTGGCCCGGGTCTGTTCGAGCAGGCGGTACGCGGTGTCGCGGCGGTAGCCCGCGGACTCGACGATCCGTTCGGCGGCGCTCAGCATGGCGGCCTCGTCCTTGAGCCAGGCCTCACCGGAGTCCAGCTCGCGCCGCGGGTCGACGGGGACGAGCCGGCGGGCGGCGTCCAGCACGTCGGCGACCGGGCCGAGGCCTGGGTCGGCGTACCGGACGGCGTTGCTCAGCACCGGCCGCACCCGTTGCTCGGCGGCGAAGCCGACGGTACGGGCGGCAAGGCGCAGCGAGCCGGGGCCTGTGCCCTTGCGGCCGTGCCAGACGGCTTCGAGGCGCAGGGCGTCGCCGTAGATCTCCCGCCAGGGCGCGAGCAGCTTCGCGGCCCGGTCGGGGCGCCCGGCGGCGAGCGCGCGGCCGACGTCGGAGGCGGGGCCGAGCAGCACGGTCAGGCCTTCGGCGTGGTTGTCCGTCCAGGGCAGCAGGGGCTGGCCCGCGCCGGCGCCGGGACCGCCGTCCGCATGCACCGCCGTAACGATTCTGCAGAGGTCGGCCCAGCCGGCCGCGCCGTCCCGGGCGAGGAAGGTCACGCGTGGTGTCGACTCGTCGATGAAGGCACCGCCACGGACCGGCGCGCGACGCCGCTCCCCCCGTACGGGCTCTCCGACCGCGAGCTCCGCGCCGAACAGCGGACGGATGCCCGCCTTCGCACAGGCCTTGGCGAACCGGACCGTGCCCGCGAGGGTGTCCCGGTCGGTGAGGGCGAGGGCGTCCATGCCCCGCTCGGAGGCGCGCTCGGCCAGCCGCTCCGGGTGCGAGGCCCCGTACCTCTGGGAGAACCCGGAAACGGTGTGCAGATGCGTGAACCCTGGCACACGCACCTCCCGCACTCGTGAGCCCTATCCGGGCTCTCGAACATTAGTTCCCAACCACCTCACCCCCACCATAGACCAATTTCCGAACAACTGTGCGACATGAGCTCAGGCCCGTCCCACCTGCGCAAACACCGGACGGCCCGGACCGCGGGGACATGACACAGACAGCCGACGACGACGCCCCGCGCACGTCCTGCGACGCCCCCCAGGGGCAGACCCCCAGGGGGCAGAACGCCACGCGAAAGCCCCGCCCCCGCACAAGCGGCGGGAACGGGGCTCCAGCACATGCCTCGGCTGTCAGCCGATCTCGGCACCGAACGTCGAGAGCGCCTCGGTGACCGGCTGGAAGAAGGTCTCGCCGCCCGAGGTGCAGTCGCCACTGCCGCCGGAGGTGAGGCCGATCGCGGTGTCGCCGTCGAACAGCGAGCCGCCGCTGTCACCGGGCTCGGCGCAGACGTCGGTCTGGATGAGCCCGTTGACGATGTCGCCGTTTCCGTAGTTCACGGTGGCGTCCAGGCCGGTGACCGTGCCGCTGTGCACCTGGGTCGTCGAACCGCTGCGGGTCACCTTCTCACCGACGGTCGCGTCGCCCGCCTTGGTGATGGGCTGCGAGGAGCCGTTGTAGAGGTCGACCTCGCTCGGGTGGTCGACGTTCGCGGTGTACTTGACCAGGCCGAAGTCGTTGTCCGGGAAGCTGGACTGCTCGTTCGTGCCGATCTGGCTGCCGCTGGAGTCCGACCAGGTGGAGATCGCCTCGGTGCAGTGCCCGGCGGTGATGAAGTACGGCTGCCCGTCCTTGACCACGTTGAAGCCGAGCGAGCAGCGCCCGCCGGAGCCGGTGATGGCGTCGCCGCCCGCGACGAAGGGCTTGAACTCCCCCTTCGTACGCTGGAGTTCGGCCGTGGAGCCGAGCGCGTCGACGACCTTGGTCAGCTTGGCCCACTCGGCCGGGGAGACCGTACGGTCGGCGGTGACGACGACCTTGTTGGTCCCCGGGTCGGTCGCCCAGGACGTGCCGGGGATGGTCGCGTCCTTCTTGAGCGTCGTACGGGCGCTCTTCAGCTCGGCGAGGGAGTTCTCGACGATTCTGGCCCTGGCGCCGGCCGCCGCGACGGTCTTGGCCGCGGCCTCGTCGAGCACGTTGACCACGAGGTTCCGGGTCTTCGCGTCGTAATACGTTCCCGCCGCGTCGGCGCCGAGGTCCTCGCCGAGGGTCGAGGCGAGCTTTCCGGCCGCCGCGATCGAGAGCGTGTGGGGCGCCGGGGTCTTCGGGGCCTCGCTCGCGTTCGCAGTCTGGAAGGTGACTCCGGCGGCGACGAGTGCGGCGATGCCCGCACCCGCCATCACGGCACGCCGCTTGGGTATGCGTCGGTGCTTCAACTCACGTCCTCCTGTGGGGGGTCGGTCGGGGTGGCAATGGGGACCTCCCCGACCGGAAGGCGTACGGACATGAACCCGGCGCACGACAAAAAGCGGCGTCAGACCGCGCCAAAGGCAGCATCAGAGCGCACCAAAAGCGGCTTCGGACCGCGTCGTGCCGCGTCCATGCCAGTTGTTCGCGGCCCACTATTCCGAGGCGCACAGGGGGCACACAAGGTCGACTTCTGGACGCCCGTGCGCCAACAGGCGTGCGCCCCCGGCGCCTTGACCGTGCGTGGTCACACCACGTGGGTTCCCTGTGCAAACACTCCGCGCGTGTGGTCGCTATGCAGCCTGTGAGGACTAGTCCTGTCTGGTTTTCGACCCTTCGGCGCCCTGATCCAAGGGGGCTTCCATGGGCGGCAGTTGCTCCTGCACCGGTTGCTGGACCGCCGGCGGTGACTGCTCGGGTGCCGGAGGGGCCGACGGTTGCGCCCGCTCCAGGAACCGCAGCAGCTCCACCGGGAAGGGCAGTACGAGCGTCGAGTTCTTCTCGGCCGCGACCGCCACCACGGTTTGCAGCAGTCGCAGTTGGAGCGCGGCGGGCTGCTCCGACATCACTTCGGCGGCCTGTGCGAGCTTCTTCGACGCCTGGAGCTCCGCGTCCGCGTTGATGACCCGGGCCCGCCGCTCACGGTCGGCCTCGGCCTGCCGGGCCATCGACCGCTTCATCGTCTCGGGCAGGGATACGTCCTTGATCTCGACGCGGTCGATCTGCACACCCCAGCCGATCGCCGGGCTGTCGATCATCAGCTCCAGCCCCTGGTTGAGCTTCTCGCGATTGGACAGGAGGTCGTCGAGGTCGCTCTTGCCGATGATGGACCGCAGCGAGGTCTGCGCCATCTGCGAGACCGCGAAACGGTAGTCCTCGACCTGGATGACCGCGTCCGGGGCGTTGACCACCTTGAAGTAGACGACCGCGTCGACCCGGACGGTGACGTTGTCCCGCGTGATGCCCTCCTGGGCCGGCACGGGCATCGTCACGATCTGCATGTTGACCTTACGAAGCCGGTCGACGAAGGGCACGACCATCGTGAACCCGGGACCGCGCACTTCCGAGCGCAGCCTGCCGAGCCGCAGCACCACGCCCCGTTCGTACTGTTTGACCACACGGGCCCCGGCCATCACATAGACCAGCCCCACGGATGCGACGGAGACTCCCGCCGCCACCAGTTCACCGACCATTACGGCCCCCCAGGGTCCGAAGTGGCGCATCAGGCGTGTACAGCGTGCATGGATCAGACGTGTACAGCGTGTACTTCGACGGTAACTCCGTCACCTGACCAAGGGCGAGCCCCCGCACGTCAGTTGCGTGCGGGGGCTCGCCTGCTGCCGGCTGCAGGTCTGGCCGTGCGGAAGCCGTATGTGGGGGGTGGCGGCCAGTCAGCCGGCCTGTCGGTCAGTCGACCGGTCGGTCAGCCGACGCTCACGCCGTAGTAGCTCAGCGCCTCGGTGACCGGCTGGAAGAAGGTCGTACCGCCGGAGGTGCAGTTGCCGCTGCCGCCGGAGGTCAGACCGTAGGCGACGGTACCCGCGTAGAGCGGACCGCCACTGTCGCCGCCCTCGGCGCACACAGTGGTCTGGATCATCTGGTAGACCACGTCGCCGCTGCCGTAGTTGACCGTGGCGTTCAGGGCGGTGACCCGGCCGCTGTGCGTGCCGGTGGTCGAGCCACGACGGTAGACGGTGGTGCCCACGCTGGGCGTGGCCGCGCTGCTGATGGTCTGGCTGCCGACCGCGCTCGGGTGGGCGATCGAGGTGTTGGTGTACCTCACCAGCGCGAAGTCGTTGGTCGGGAAGCTGTAGCTGACGTTCGTGCCCAGCGTCGTGGTGTGACCGGAGTTGGAGTACCAGGTGGAGGCGACCTCACCGCAGTGGCCGGCGGTCAGGAAGTAGTAGGTGCTCCCGCTGTGCACGTTGAAGCCGAGCGAACAGCGGTAGGCACCGCCGTAGATGGCGTCGCCGCCGGTGATCAGCTTCTTGAACTTGCCCGGGGTGTGCTTGATGGTGAGGGCGGCGGCGTTGCCGCCCGCGTCCTTCTTGATCTTCGCGATCTCCGCCTTCGAGACCGTGCTGTCGACGGTGACGACGACGCGGTTCGTCTTGCTGTCGACGGCCCAGGCCGTGCCGGCGATGTCGGACTTGAGCACCGACTTGTTCACCGAACTCAGCTGGGTGGCGCTGAAGGTGTGCACGTCGGCCGCGTTCGCGCTGGGGATCGCGAACGATGCGGCGGCCACGAGGCCAGTGGTGACGGCGATCAGCCGGGTCCGTCTCGCTATGCCGCTGCGGGGGGTGGTGCGCTTGATCCTCACGTTTCGTTCCTCCGAAGGGAAGTCGGGGGCCCCTCGTGTCGTGGGGTGGGGGGCCCGTGAGGCGCAGCCGGGGGCCGCCCATCCGGATTCCGGACAAGCCGTGCCCCTGACAAGCGCTGTGGGGGAGTATTCGGCGGCACGGCCGACCGGCGCAAGGGCGCCTTTCGGCCGTGCAGCGTTCAACTTGCGTATGCCCCACGGAGGTTGATCGCCAGCCCTCGACAACACCTCGGAGTCTCACAAGCCTTCGGAAGTCCCGGAAGCCTCAGCGCAGGTGGCGCTCCCCCGCCGCGACGGCCGCGCCCAGCGTATTCCCGGGCGGCGGGAAGGGGCAGATGAAGTGGTCGGCGAATGCGCACGGCGGGAGCACGGCCCGGTTGAAGTCCACCGTCGTACGCCCCTCGGCATCGGGCGCGGCGGGGCGCAGGAACCGGAAGCGGTAACTGCTGTCCCCGCTGGTGGCGTCGGCGAAGACGGCCCACAGCGAGCCGTCGTTCTCGACCGACACCTGGAGCGTGAGGTCCTGTCCGTCCAAGGTGAAGGCGAGAACACCGCCGAGCCCGAGGCCGCGCGCGACTCCGTCCGCGTTCTCGACGCGTACGGTGCGGTCCTCGCCGTATGGCGTGAAGTGCCCCGGCACCGACCAAAGCGGATCGTACGAGGTAGCCTCGATGCCCTGGAAGGCCCCCCGCGCGGGGGCGGCGGGATCGTAGTCGCGTACGCCCCAGATCCCTTCGCGCACGAGGACGACGAACCGTCGCTCGCCGCGTGCGACGCGGGCCCCGGCCGCCGGTCCGAGGTCGGCGTCGAGGACGACCTCGCCGGTGAAGGGCTCCCCGTCGACGGTGAGCCCGTCCTCGGCCGTCGCCGTCAGGACGACCGCGTCGTCCTTGACGGCCCACAGCCCGGGGATGTCCGGAAGTCGCCCGTCCGGATAGCCCTCGATCCAGTGCGTGCCCGTGAGCGCCAGCGGTCCGTAGGGCGCGGACACCGTCTCGGTGCGGTGCTCGTGCCAGTGCTTCCAGTCCTCGGATGCATCCGTCGTCATGTGATCAACCCTTCCATACGGACTCCGCCAACCCGAGGTGTGAGCGCAGCGTCGTGCCCGTGTATTCCGTGCGGAACGCGCCGCGCTCCTGGAGCAGCGGCACCACCCGGTCCACGAACTCGTCGAGTCCGCCGGGTGTCAGATGCGGTACGAGGATGAAGCCGTCGGCGGCGTCGCCGCGCACGAACTCGTCGAGCTCGGCCGCGACCGCGTCCGGGGTGCCGATGAACGACTGCCGCCCGGAGACCTCGATGACGGTCTGCCGGATGGACAGGCCCTTCTCGCGCGACAGGGTCCGCCACTGCTCGGCGACCGCACAGCGATCGGCGACGCGCACCCGGCCCTGTGCCAGGGTCGACTCCGGTTCCGGGTCGATGTCGGGAAGGGGGCCGTCGGGGTCGTACGAGGAGAGGTCGACGCCCCAGATCTGCTCCAGGGTGAGGATCGCGTTCTGCGGCGAGATCTGCTGCCGCCTGATCTCGGCGGCCCGCTCCTGCGCCTCGGCGGCCGTGTCGCCGAGCGCGAAGGTGACCCCGGGCATGATCTTCAGGTCCTCGGGCGCCCGTCCGTACCGTGCGAGCCGCCCCTTCACATCGGCGTAGAACGCGCGGCCCGTCTCCAGCGTGCCGTGCCGCGTGAAGACGACATCGGCGGCGGACGCGGCGAACTCGCGGCCCTCCGCCGAGTCCCCGGCCTGGATGACGACGGGGTGCCCCTGCGGCGGGCGCGGCACGGTGAACTCACCCGCGACATCGAAGTGCCGGCCCCGGTGCGCGAAGGGCCGGGGCAGACCGTCGGGCGTCCAGGAGTCCCACAACTGCCTTGCGGTCTCGACGAATTCAGCGGCGCGGGTGTACCGGTCGGCCGGGTCCAGATAGCCCCCGCGCCGGAAGTTCTCCCCGGTGAACGCGTCCGACGACGTCACCACGTTCCAGGCAGCCCGGCCCCCGCTGAGATGGTCCAGCGTGGCGAGTCTGCGGGCGAGTTCGTACGGCTCGTTGAAGGTCGCGTTGACCGTGGCGGCGAGCCCGAGCCGCTCGGTCACGGCGGCCAGCGCATTCAGCACGGTGAGCGACTCCGGCCGTCCCACGACATCGAGATCGTGGATACGTCCCTTGTGCTCGCGCAGCCGCAGCCCCTCGGCGAGGAAGAAGAAGTCGAAGAGGCCGCGTTCGGCGGTGCGCGCGAGGTGCTCGAACGAGGCGAACTCGATCTGAGACTTCGAGCGCGGATCGGTCCAGACGGTGGTGTTGTTGACGCCGGGGATGGGGGTCCCCCCGCTCGAGCGAAGCCGAGAGTGGGGGAAGGCGGCGAGGTGGACCTGTTTCCGTACGGTCATGACGTTCCCCCTGCCACGGCGTACCGGTTGGCGGGCCGGGCGAGGCCCAGGTGCTCCCTGAGCGTGCTGCCCGGATAGAAGGTGCGGAACAGACCGCGGTGCTGGAGCAGCGCGACCGTTCCGTTGACGAGCCGCTCCAGGTCACGGTGCGGCTCGACGGGCGTGAGGTGGAAGCCGTCGGCGGCGTCGGCCTGGTGCCAGGCGGCGATCAGCTCGGCGAGGTCGACGGGGCCGCCGCGGTACAGCGGGCCCTGCGCGGTCTGCCGGGGACCGCCGCCGCCGTGGCCCGGCTCGGCCGCGCGCTCGCCGTCACCGAGGTCGACGGTGAGCCCGGCGAGGACACGCAGGTCGTCGGGGTTCCTTCCGAACTCGGCAGCGCTGTCCCGTAGTTCGGCCCGTACGGCACGCGCCTGTGCCGGGCCGGCGACCCGCACGAGCGCCACGTCCGCGTACCGGGCCGCCGTCCGCCGGGCGGGCCCCTCGGTCGCGTCGACGACCCGTACGGGGTGGCCCTGCGGGGGCCGCGGCACGATCGAGGGGCCCTTCACGGAGAAGCCGGCGCCCTCGAAGTCGACGTGGTGCAGCTTGTCCCGGTCGATGAAACGGCCCGTGGCCTCGTCGCGTATCTCGGCGTGGTCCTCCCAGCTGTCCCAGAGCCGGGCGGCCACGTCGGCGACCTCCCCGGCCTCCTGCCACAGCGCGTCGGCTGGCGCGGCATGGCGCCGGCCGAACAGCCGGGCCTCGCCCTCGGTCGTCGACACGTCGATGCGCCAGCCGGCGCGGCCCCGGCTGACCCAGTCGAGGGTCGCGACGGCCGCCTGGACGTGAAAAGGCTCGGTGTGCGTGGTGGTGACGGTCGGCACCAGACCGATCCGGCCGGTGACGGGCGCGAGGCGGGAAAGCACCGAGAGCGCGTCGAGTCCGGGCCGCGCGAAGGTGTCGCCGAGCGTCACGAAGTCGAGCGCGCCACGCTCCGCGAGCCGCGCCAGCTCGACATGGGAACCGGCGTCGTACGCCGACTCCTGATCGACGGCAGCGGCCAGGTGCAGCAGCCCCCGGCCGGGCGATGACGTCATACGGATGAACCCTCCTGTAAACACTGGTCACTTGAGCCGAAGCGCTCGGTCATGCCTCACAGCACCTTCGACAGAAACGCCCGCGTCCGTTCGTGCCGCGGCTGTTCGAGTACGTCGCCGGGGGCGCCCCGCTCGACGATGCGGCCGTCGTCCATGAAGACCACGGTGTCGGCGACCTCGCGGGCGAACCCGATCTCGTGGGTGACGACGATCATCGTGGTGCCCTGGTGGGCCAAGTCCTTGATGACGTCGAGGACTTCACCGACCAGCTCGGGGTCGAGCGCCGAGGTCGGCTCGTCGAAGAGCAGCAGCCTCGGTTCCAGGGCGAGCGCGCGGGCGATGGCGACCCGCTGCTGCTGGCCGCCCGACAGCTGCTTCGGGTAGGCGTCGGCCTTGTCGGCGAGCCCGACCCGGTCGAGCAGCCTCCGCGCGGTCTCGACGACGTCCTTGCGGGGCCGCTTCAGGGCGGAGACCGGTGCCTCGACGATGTTCTCCAGCACCGTGAGGTGCGGGAAGAGGTTGAAGTTCTGGAAGACGAAGCCGATCCGGGTGCGCTGCTTGAGGATCTCGCGCTCGGGCAGCTCGTACAGCTTGTCGCCGGAGCGCCGGTAGCCGACGAGCGTGCCGTCGACGCTGATCCAGCCCCGGTCGGCCTTCTCCAGGTGGTTGATGGTGCGCAGCAGGGTCGACTTGCCGGAGCCGGAGGGGCCGAGGATCACGGTGACCTCGCCGGCCCGCACTTCGAGGTCGACGCCCTTGAGCACCTCCAGCGAGCCGAAGCGCTTGTGGACGGACCTGATGTCGACCATGGCGGTGGAGACCGGCTGGTCCTTGGCGAGCGGCGGGCTCATCGGGGGTCCCTTCAGGGAGTGTCGTTCACGTCGGATTCAAGTGGGCGGCGGACGCGGAGCGTTCAGGCGGCGGCGCGACAGGACAGGTCGCGCAGGAACGCCAGCGCGGCACGCGCGGTCGCGTCGTTCTGCCGGAAGGCCGGGCCACCGGTACGCGGCCGGGTGAACGCGCCGGATCCCCGGGCATCGGTGTGCGGACCGAGCGCGAAGCGCCGGGGGTGCGGGGTGCCGGAACGGTCCAGGACCCGCCCGTCGGAGGGGTCGACGGCGAGCAGACCCTCGGGGGTCGCGGCGGCCCCGTCGGCGTACAGCTCCCGCAGCAGCGCGTCCCGGGTGCGCGCGACCGTGGGGTGCGGCAGCCGTGCCTCGACGAGCGCGCGGGCCTCGGTCGTCACGCCGGGCACGGTGGCGCTGCCCGCCCGGAAGACCCCGTCCTCGGCGGTGACGGTCATGTCGGCGCCGGCGAACTTCAGGATCCCGGCCCGCGACAGCGCGAGCATCTGCCGCAGCCGCGGTCCGGGCGGCCCGGATGCCAGAGAGCTGAAGAAGCCGTGCCACCACGAACCGATGTCACCGAGCCGGACCAGCTGGCCGTAGACAGAGAGCAGTCCGAGGAAGACGGCCAAGTCCGGGCTGAATGAGGACTGGTGACGCCGACTCAGATCATTCTCGATGTACGCGCGCAACCCGGTCTGGAGTTCCTCGTACGAGGTGTGCCGCACCCCGTCCAGCGGGCGGTCGAGGGCGGCCAGGTCGAGCCGGTCGGCGAGGTCGGGCACGGCGGACGCCACCAGCGCGTGGATCTCGGCGCCGTCGCCGGCCGCGTACTTCTCCTCGAAGTCCGTCCAGGCGGTCCGGGTGCGCTCGGGGTGCGCGGTGAACAGCCGGTGGTAGTGCGCGAACCCCAGCTCCTTCTCGACCAGCGGCCACACGTCCCGCCGGAAGTCGAAGCCTCCGGGACGCGCGAGGAGTTCGTCGATCTCGGCGGGCCCGAAGAACCGTGGCAGCGGGGGACGTTCGCCCTCCCAGCCGTAGCCGATCTTGGAGTGGTAGGGGACGCCTCGCCGGGAGCCGACATGCAGGATCGGCTCCCGCCCGGACGGGTGGTAGACCCCGTCCTCGTACCGCCCGCCGCGCCCCTCCGTGAGCAGCACCATCAGATCGACGAAGGCGAGCCCGAAGCCGCGGACGAGGACGGGTTCGCCCGGTTTCAGGGCGGACAGGTCGCTGTCGGCGGTGAAGTCCGGCGGCAGATGGACGAGCCCGTGCTCGCGCGCGTACGCGGCCAACTCGCGCTGCTCGTCGTCGAGTTCGGCGTCGAGGTGGCCGAGGGTCAGGACGACGAGATCGGCGAGCAGCGGTCGCGGCAGGCCTTCCAGCCACACCTGCTGGCGCCCCTCGCGGGGCCCGCCCACGCGCAGGGCGCGGCGAGGGTGGTGATGGACCCGGACGCCCGGCGGCAGGGCGGCCACGGCGCGCTCGTACACCCAGCGCATGTACGCGCCCTGCCGCGGCCGGTCCGCGAAGGTGCGCCCGTCGAGGCGCGCCCATTCGTGCAGGGTGGGTCCTTCGAACACCGGCCCGGCCATGTCCACCGTCTCGTCGGTGAACATCGTGACGTCCTGGGCCTCGGAGTTCATCCACAGCAGCGGTGACTGCTGTTCGCGCCAGACGCGTCCGGCGCCCGGCGGATAGGGGTCGACGAGATGGATGTCGAACCCTTCCAGGCCTTGTGTGCCCCAATCGCCGTACAGGTCGGGCGCGTTGGCGGCGATCCGCTCCAGGAGACCGGTCCCCCGCGGTCCGGCCCCCACGATCACCAGCGAGGGTCGTCCTGTGCTCATCGGCCGCGCCCCGAACCGCGCGCGTAGTGCCGCTCGACGTAGTACTGCCCGACGCTCAGCACCGAGGTGATGACGACGTACCAGAGTGTGGCCACCATCAGGAGTGGCATGACCTGGTAGGTGCGGTGGTACACGAGCTGCACGGAGTACAGCAGGTCCTGCACGGCGATGACGCTGACGATGGAGGTGCCCTTGAGGGTGCCGATCAGCATGTTCCCGGCGGGCGGCACGATGGAGCGCATCGCCTGCGGCAGCACGATCCTCCACCAGCGGCGCCACCGGCTCAGGCCCAGCGCCTGCGCGGCCTCGATCTGGCCGCGGTCGACGGAGAGGATGCCGCCGCGCACCACCTCGGCGGCGTACGCGGCCTCGTGCAGGGTGAGTCCGACGACGGCGACGGTGACCGGGCCGAGCAGGTTCACCGTCTTCACGCCGAGGATCTGCGGGTACAGCACCCCGATGTTGAACCAGAACAACAGCTGCACCAGGATCGGCATCGACCGGAACAGCCAGACGTATCCCCAACTCACCGCCCTCAGAACGGGGTTGGTGGACAGCCGGAACGCGGCGAGCAGCGTGCCGAGGGCGAAGCCGAGCGCCATCACGACCGCGGTCAGCCAGAGGGTGAGCCAGAGGCCGCGCAGTACGGAGGCCGAGGTGAAGTAGTCGCCGACGACGTCCCACTGGAACGCGTCATTGCGCACGACGGAGTTGAGGGCCAGCCCGAGCAGCACCAGCACGACGACGGCGGTGGTCCACAGGCCGGGACGGCGGCGCGGGACGATGCGCAGGGGCGCGGCGTCTTCCGGGTCTTCAGGTTCGGCCGAGGCGGCCTTGGTCAGGGTGTCGGAGGACATGCGAAGGCTCCGTGATGCGTCAGGGATTGAACGCGGCTGATGCCTTCACACGGAGCGCCAGGGGGCGCATACGGCCGAGCCCCTCAGCAGGACCGTCCACCGAGAGTACGGGGGCGTTTCCCCTCACTGTCAAGGCTGTCCATACTGTGAGCGTTACGTCTCAGCGCAGTTGACGCGGAAACGGATGCCTGTTCCACTTGGGCCATGAATCGGCAGCAGTGGCTGGTCACGCGCTCCCACATCGACTTCGGTCGAGTGTGGTCCTCGTCCTGTTGAGCTGACCCCCTGCGCGCCCGCTCCTGACGGGCGCCTTCGCGTTCTCCCCCGCCTTCACACGCGCACCCCTCCCCTCGCGCTTTCCCTCCCGCCTTCTGCTTCCAGGAGACGCACACCATGCGTACGCCCACGCGTGCCCGCAATCGATATTTTGCGCCCTTTGCCCTGATTACTTCGGCTACCCTGCTGCTCACCGCGTGCGGTTCCGGCTCGGACGACTCCACCGGTGGCACCGCACAGGCCGCGGCCAAGACGGACAAGATCCCCACCACGGACGTCGTCTCCGCCGTCAAGAAGGACGAGGCCGCCGCCCAGCTGCTGCCCTCCGGAGTACACAGCCTCACCCTCGCGGTCAGCGTCGGCGGTACGCCGCCCGGCACCACGTATCTGAACGACGGCAAGACCCTGACCGGCCAGGACGTCGACTTCGCGAACGCCGTCGCCAAGGCGCTCGGCATCGAACTCAAGACGGAGCAGGCCTCGTTCGAGGCGATCCTGCCTGCCCTCGACAGCGGCAAGTACGACGTCGGGGCCAGCAACTTCGGCGTGACCGACGAGCGCCGCAAGGTGATCGACTTCGTCACCTACATCAACGACGGCCAGGGCTTCGCCACCCGCACGGACAGCAAGCTGACGAAGATCACCGACCTGAAGCAGCTGTGCGGCCTGAACGTCGCGACGGGCGCGGGCACCACCTTCGAAGCGACACTGGAGGAGAACAAGAAGGTCTGCACCGACGCCGGCAAGAAGGCGTACAAGGTGCAGACCTACAGCGAGCAGGGCGCGATCTGGTCCTCGCTCCAACAGGGCCGCAGCGACATCCTGATGAGCACCATCAACGGCCTCCGCTACGCCGTCGCCCACCAGCAGGGCGTCAAGTTCCTCAACGAGTTCCACCGCCTCGACGTCGGCTTCGCCTTCAAGAAGGGCACCGAGCTGGCACCCGCCTTCCAGGCCGCGGTGAACGACCTGATCGCGAACGGAACGTACGAGAAGATCCTGAAGAAGTGGGGCACGACGGGTTCGGCGATAGCGAAGTCCGAGATCTCACCGCCGGAACTGAAGGGCTGAGGCATACGGTGCTTTCCCCGCGCCCTTGACTGGAGCGCCCCTGTAAGGGGCGCGGGGAACTGCGCGACCAGCCCCCACCGTCCCGCAGCTAACGAACAACCAAGGCAGCCGCACGCCGCCGAGGAGCCGTACGACTCCCGATCACCCGGTCCATCAACGCGGCCAACACATCCCGCACCGACCCCCGATCCCGCGCATCACACTCCAACACCGGCACGTCGTCCCCGAGTTCAAGAGCCTCCCGCACCTCATCAATCGCAAACCGCTGCGATCCGTCGAACCGGTTGACCGCCAGCACGAACGGAGCCCGATGCGCCTCGAAGTAGTCGAGCGCCGGGAAACAGTCCTCGATCCGCCGGGTGTCGACCAGCACGACCGTCCCGAGGGCACCCTCCACCAGGTCGTCCCACAGGAAGGAGAACCGGTCCTGCCCGGGCGTCCCGAACAGATACAACGCGATGGACGGATCGAGAGTGATCCGTCCGAAGTCGAGCGCGACGGTCGTGGTCGTCTTGGACTCGACCCCCTCCAAAGAGTCGACCCCGAGCGACACCTGAGTGATCGCCGCCTCCGTGTCGAGCGGTTCGATCTCCGAGATGGCACCGATGAAGGTCGTCTTGCCGACCCCGAGCCCGCCGCTGACCACGATCTTCACGGCCAACGGCACGATCTTGTCAGAGCGCGCGGACATGGTCCCTGATCCTTTCGAGCGTGTGGAGCGGCAGCTCCGCGGGTTGTTGACAGGCAAGCCGCCCGGCCACGACGAGGTCGGAGATCAGCACCTTGGCGACCCCCAACGGCACCCCCACGGCGTCGGCGATCTCGGCGACGGTCGTGGGCCGCTCGCACAGCGCGACGATCTGCTGCCGTTCGAGGGCCAGCGGTTCGCCGGACACGCCGATGGCGACGACGAGCGTCTCCAGGCGAAGATCGGCCTGCGCGGGCTCGGACCGGCCGCCGGTGATGATGAACGGCCGTACGAACGTCGCGTCCTCCGCGCCCTCTTCGGGATGTCCGCCGCTCACCGTGGCAACACCTGGCGCAGATCGGCGATGAGCGCCGGGGTGAGCAGATCACCCGCCCGCTCCGCGAGCACCGCCATCTCGTAGCCGACCAGGCCGAGTTCACCGCTGCTGTCGGCGAGGACGCCGAGGCAACTCCCGTCCCGGATCGCCGAGACGAGCAGAAAGCCGCGCCCCATCTCGATCATGATCAGCTTGACCCCGTCGAAGCTGTACCGCTTGGACGCGCTGCGCGCCAGGCTGCTCAGCCCGGACACGATCGCCGCGAGATGGTCGGCCTCGGTCCGCCCGAGCCCGTCCGACACCGCGATCAGCAGCCCGTCCGACGAGACCGCGACGGCATCGCGCACCCCGTCGGTGTTCCGGACGAAGTTCGCGAGCAGCCAGTTGAAGGTCTGCGAGTCGTTGTGCGTGTCGAGGGTGGTCACTTGCCCTCACCCTTCTCGATGGACTTCGCGACGGACTTCTCGCCGGACTTTTCGCCGGACTTCTCGGCCGCTTCCGGCGCGGTCGTCTCCTTGTCGCGCTGCCTCCCCTGCTCCTTCTCCCGCTCCCTCTCCTTTTCCTTCTCCACGCTGATCCCGCCCCGCATGTGCGCGCTGCGCAGGTTCGCGAGCATCCCGGAGATCTCCTCGGGGCTGCGGTCGGGGGTCGGATCGACGGGTGCCGGACGGCTGGGGCGGTCGGTCTCGCTGACGGCCTCCGAGATCGCGCTGCGGCGGGGGCGTTTGACGAGTCCGTTGCGGGTACGGGCGGCGGAGGCGCCGCGTGCGGGCTCCCCCCGCTGAGCGTGCGGGTCCGCCGTACGGTGGACGGGACCGTCGGGCGTACGTGCGGCGGAGCCGTCGTGCGCCTCCTTGTCCGCGCCGACGGGCTGCCCCGCCACCGAGACGAGCTGTCCGGCACGCGCCTCGGGCACCGCGGAGGACGCGTCGGACGCGCGGCGCGGCGCCGGGAGCTGTGCCTTCTCCTTCGGCGCCGCCACCGCCGGGGCGGCCTCCGTGAGCAGCGCGGTGGGGATCAGGACACGTGCGACGACACCCGCGGCGGGCGCCTCGCCCAGCCGCACCTCGATCCCGCACTTGCGGGCCAGCGCGCCGACCACGAAGTGGCCCAGGAAACGGGTGGGTTCGGCCATGAAGCTGGCGGTGCCGGAGAGCCGTACGTTCGCCTCGGCGAGCGCCTGGGTGTCCATGCCGAGCCCGTGGTCGACGATCGCGACCAGATAGCCGGCGCTGGTGCGCCGCCCCTCGATCTCCACGTCGGAGTCCGGCGGCGAGAAGCTCAGCGCGTTCTCCACCAACTCGGCGAGCAGATGGGCGATTTCGGCGACGACGGAGCCGTTGACGTGCGCGGGCTCGATCCGGCGCAGTGTGACGCGCCGGTACTCCTCCACCTCGGAGAGCGAGGCGCGCAGCACATCGGTGATGGACAGCGGCGTGGACCAGGGGCGGGGGCTGGACTCCCCCGCGAGCACGAGGAGGCTCTCGGCGTTGCGGCGCATACGGGTGGCGAGGTGGTCGAGTTCGAAGAGGTTGGCGAGGGTGGCCGGGTCGGCGTCCTCGTGCTCCAGCTTGTTGATGAAGCTGATCTGACGGCGTACCAGGTTCTGATTGCGGCGGCCGAGGCTGACCAGCGAGTCGGTGGCGTTGCGGCGCAGCACGGCCTGCTCGGTGGCGAGGTCGAAGGCGGCGCGCTGCACCCGGTCGAAGGCCTCGGCGACCTCCCGCACCTCGGCCCCGGCCTTGTCCGTCAGGGCGAGCGGAGCGGGCGGCTCGGGGCTCTCCCCCGAGGAGGCGGCCTGCACCCGGGCCACGGCCTTCGGCAGCCGCTTGCCCGCGACCTCGCGGGCCTGCTGGGCGAGGTCGGTGAGGGGTGTGGACACGGACCGTACACAGTCCAGCGCAAGGCCGCCGAGCGCGACGATCGTGCCGAACGCCAGCAGCACGAACAGCAGCAGATCGCGCTGGGCGGCGCTCTCCAGCCCGGCGGCCCGGTTCTCGACATCCGCGCCGAGCGAGATCTGCACGTCCCGCAGCCCGTTGATGGTCGAGGTCATGCTGTCCCACCAGGCCATCGGCGGGATACCGCGCCAACTGAGCTGCCCGCCGCCCCGCACGGCGACGCTCTCGTACGACAGCGCGCGCTCGGCGTCCGGTGTGGTCATCGCCGCGTCCAGACGCCGCACCTGCGCGTCGGAGGCGGCGTGCGGGAACGCGTCGAGCGCGGCGAGCCGTCCGGCGCGGATCTCCATGAACCGGCTGTAGTCGTCACCGCGGAACCGCCCGGCACGCACCGAGCCGAGCACGATGGCGCGTTCCTCGCCGGTGAACTCCTTGGCGTTGCCGAGGATCTGGAGCGTCTGGTAGGCGTCGCGCAGCGTGCTGTCGTGGACGTCGTCGAGGCCGAGCCCGAGCCGGTCGAGGACGGTGATCGTGGTGGTGAAGTAGTCGAAGGTGTCCTTCACCACGCCGGTGCCGTCGTCGGCGTGCGCGCGGATCCCGGCCAGGCCCTTCAGCCGGCCGAGGGACTCGCGTACGGAGTCGGCGGCGGCGTCACCGCGGCCGGCGAGCACCCGGTCGAGCTCCGCCCGAGCCGTGTCCGTGGCCTTGCGCTGCGCGGGCAGCTTGGCGCTGAACTGCCCTACGCCGCCCACGAATCCAGTGGTGAGGCCGCGCTCCTTCTGCAACTCGTGGACAAGGCCCTGGAGGGTGATCTCCAGGCGCGCGTTGTCGGCGGTGGCGGAGGCGTTGCGGTAGGCCATGATCTGCTCGACCGCCGAGGTGCCGAGCAGCGCGAGCAGCACGGCGAGGGCGAGGATCAGGATTCTGAGGAGCCGGGTGCGGATGGTGCGGGGAGCCGTACGGCCCGTCCCGCCGCGGGGGCCGGGCACGCGCCCGGTCGTCGCTTTCGGTGTGACGTCCACTGAAGTGCCTTATGGGGAGGACGGGTTGCTGGCAGGGCAGAAATGGTTCTGCGCCGGACCAACGACCCTCACGGGACCCCGGTCACCCGATCATGTTTTTGTTTTACCCTCCCGAAACACAGCCCCTGCCGACCCGCAGGTCAGCCCCGCGCGACGGCACGGCGGCGTCCGCACTCGTATACGCCGACCGCTACGACCGTCACAGTCCGCAGTCGCAGCACGAGCAGCACTCACAGCATTCGCAGCACTCACAGGCCTCGCAGCAGTTGCAGTCACAGTCGCAGTTGCTGAGACACCCCTCGCGCTTCTTGCGTGACCACGGCCCCTCGAATTCGTCGGCGCAGCACACTTTGCAGGTGCAGCACAGCCCGATCGCGGCCGCGCACCCGGCCCAGAAGCCCCGCTTGCCCGGCCCCGGCGGCTGGAAGGAGGGCCCGCCGCCGAAGGGGTTGCCACCGCCGGCGTACGGATTCCGCGGATCGTACGGGCCCTGGGGGCTCTGCGGGCTGTACGGTCCGCCCTGCTGCGGCGGACCGAAGGAGCCCTCGGGTGAGCCTTCGGACGAGCCCCCGGGTGAGCTTTCATGGGAGTGACCGCATCCCGACGTCCCGAACGCCCGGTCCACCGACCGCCCCAGCTCATGCGCGAGCAGCAGATGCGCGAGCTTGCCATCCGTGAACTCGACCTCGCGGAGCGCGAGCCGTATCCCGTGCAAGGCGTCATCGGCGAGCCGCCGGGCCTCGGCCGGCGGCGTCCCCGTGGCCGTCAGCGGGTTCCAGGCCCCCGACGCGGCGTCAGTTTCCTTGTCCTCCACGGCGTCCAGGAGATGCGCGAGCCGTCCGAAGAGCCGTCCGGCCTCGGCGAGCGGCTCGGCGTTGCCCGGGCGCCCGGCCAGTACGGCGGTGTGCGCGAAGGCCGCGGCGGTGGCGGTCTCGGTCGGTTCGGTGACCGTCAGCAGCGGGGTGCCGATCCCTGCCAGCGCCTCGATGCCGAGCTGCCGGTCCACGGCGTCGACGAGTACGGCGGTGTCGAAGCCGACGTCGGAGCCGGTCCGCGCACCCGCCTTGCCCCAGCTCGCGGCGACCCGACGCGCGGCGAGCGCCACGGGCTTGCGAGCCAACAGCCCGTCCCCGTCGGCGACGTGGTCGCGCACCTTCGCCGAGGCGAGCACCAGCGAGACCGCAGCGGCGAGCCGTGCGCCCTCGCCTTGAGCGACGGACGCGGTCCGCATGCCGCGCAACGGGCACGGTCCCGCCGTACGCCGCCACCCGGTGGCGCGCTCGGCCTGAGCCTCCGTCAAAACCGATATCAGCAGCCCGTCATAGTTGGTGACAATCCGAGCGAACTGACCGTGATCCCCGCGCAGCGCGAGGCACAGCCCGCACAAATGCGCCATCCACTGCGTCTTGAGCCCTTCACCGAGGCGGTGACTGCATGGCCTGACGATCCCGAACACGACACTCCCCCGTGATGCGTACGACGTTGAGCTGCGGCATCGTATCGACCACCCCGTTCACCCGTACGCCCCACCCATCACCCGAACGCCGTCGAGAATCATATTTCACTCTCAGTCAGCAGCCGTACACAGCAACACCCTTGGGGCACGCGGGCTCTCGACGTATTCGCTGTGCACCAGTACCGTCACGAAACCCCCGCGCGGCGTCTATCCACTTGGCGCGACATCCGCATCATGGACGACCATGGGGATGCGGAAAGCAAGAAAGACCGCTGTGAGAGGAGGCGTCCATGGGATCGGTGCGCAAGGCGAGTGCCTGGCTTGGCCTCGTCGACGACAACGATGACGAGCGTTACTACGACGACGACTACGCCGAGGGTCAGGAATCCGGCGATGCCTGGGTCACCGACCCGCGCGTGAAGGTCGCGTCCGAGACGGCGGAGGAAAAGGGCCGCCGGATCGGCACGGTCACCCCGGACAGTTTCCGGGACGCACGCGGTATCGGCGAACTCTTCCGGGACGGTGTCCCGGTCATCATCAACCTCACGTCCATGGAGGCCGCCGACGCCAAGCGCGTGGTGGACTTCGCGGCCGGCCTGACCTTCGGTCTGCGCGGCACGATCGAGCGGGTCGCCACCCGTGTCTTCCTGCTGACCCCTGCCAACACGGAGATCGTCAGCGGCGAGGCCGCGGGCCGTCAGACGGACGGTTTCTTCAACCAGAGCTGAGGCAGGGCCGCTCACCGGCCCTGCCCCGCCGGGCCTTCGACCGGGTCTAGCGGAAGGCATCCAGTCCGGTGAGCGCCTTGCCCAGCACGAGTTGATGCATTTCGACGGTGCCCTCGTACGTGAGCACCGACTCCAGGTTCGTGGCGTGCCGCATCACGGGGTATTCGAGGGAAATCCCGTTGGCGCCGAGGATGGTACGGGCGGTCCGGCAGATCTCGATCGCCTCTCGTACGTTGTTGAGCTTGCCGAAGCTGACCTGTTCGGGACGGAGCCGTCCCGCGTCCATGCGCCGCCCCAGGTGATGGGCGAGCAGAATCCCCTTGTGCAGCTCGACCGCCATGTCGGCGAGCTTGGCCTGGGTGAGCTGGAAACCGCCGATGGGCCGCCCGAACTGCTCGCGCGTCTTCGCGTACTCCACGGCGGTCTCGAAGCTGGACCGCGCGGCACCCATGGCACCCCATACGATCCCGTACCGCGCGTGCGAGAGACAGCTGAGCGGCCCCTTCAACCCGGTCACGTCCGGCAGCACGGCGTCGGCGGGCAGCCGTACGTCATCGAGGACGAGCTCGCTGGTGACGCTGGCGCGCAGGGACCACTTGTGCTTGATCTCGGGGGCGGAGAACCCGGGCAGGTCGGTGGGCACGACGAACCCGCGGATCCCGTCGTCGGTCTGAGCCCAGACGACGGCGACACCGGCCACGGACCCATTGGTGATCCACATCTTCCGCCCGTTGAGGACCCAGTCACCGCCGTCGCGCTTGGCGTACGTCCGCATGGCGCCGGGGTCGGAACCGTGGTCGGGTTCGGTGAGCCCGAAGCACCCGATGACATCGCCGGAGGCCATGGAGGGCAGCCACCGCTGCTTCTGCTCTTCGCTGCCGAACCGGTGAATGGCGTACATGGCGAGCGAGCCCTGCACTGAGACGAGCGAGCGAATCCCGGAGTCGGCGGCCTCGAGCTCCAGACAGGCCAGCCCGTACTGCACCGCGCTCGCTCCCGCGCACCCATAGCCCTGGAGCGACATCCCGAGCGCCCCGATCCCGCCCAGCTCCCGCGCCAGCTCCCGGATCCCGGGCAGTTCGCCCTTCTCGTACCACTCGGCGACGTAGGGCAGTACCCGGTCCGCGGCCCACGTCCGCACGGTGTCGCGGATGGCCAGGTCCTCCGCGTCCAGAAGATCGTCGATACCCAGCGGATCAGCGGGGTCGAAGGGCGGGAGCTTCGATGACGCGGACATACGACAACCTCCGGCACACTAAAAACTAGCACCGCTAGTTACGGTTTCGCCCCGACGTTACGACGCAGTGTCCCGCACGTCCAGTACCCCTTCCCGCAGGGGTGACCCGCCGTCTCCCACCCACGCACCACCCGATCGGCCCGCTCGAAGGGTGCGGGTCTCCTGTGGGGGTGGCCCACCGTCGGCGCCCGCGCGCCCGCCGTCGCGGCCGGCAGAAGCCCCACACACCACCCCCCACCCGAACCGGCAGCCGCCTATGGCGGGCCACCCCCACGGGAGACCCGCACGTCTCAGCGGGCTGGAAACGGGTGGTGCGTGGGTGGGAGAGCGGTGACGCGCGGACGCCGACGGTGGGCCACCCCCACAGGAGGGGCCCACCCTTCAAGCAGGCCGATCGGGCGGTGCGTGGGTGGGAGAGGACTACGCCGACACGCGGGACTCTGCGACATCCCTGGGCGCAGGAATGGCCGGGCCCGCCGCAGGCGCCCCGCACTCCATGACCCGGGGCAACCGCAACGCCATCACCGCGCCCAGCAGCAACAACCCCGCACTGACCAGCAGCGTCACATGCAGCCCGTGCACAAAGGAGTCCCGAGCCGCATGCCGCAGGGCATCCCCACGAGACCCGCCAAGCCGCGCAGCGACGTCGTACGCCTCCCCCAGCGAGTGCCCCGCGGCAGCGGAATCCCCCGCCGAGACCCCGGGTACGGACGTCAGCCCGGGCGCGTACGCCCTGTTCATCACGCTCCCCAGCAGCGCGATACCGATCCCCGCCCCCAGCTGGTACGAGGTCTCACCGATCGCCGCGGCCCCACCCGCCTGAGCCGGCGGCGCCTCGCTCAGCATCGACTCGTACGCCCCGAAGAGCGTCGTCTCCAGCCCGAACCCCAGCAGGATGAACCCGAAGAGCAGCAGCCCGGTGTTGTCGTCCCCGCCCATCGCCGTGAGCGTCACCACCGCGGCCGCGGTGAGACAGAACCCGAAGCAGACCATCGCCCGCGGCCCGAACCGCCGCAGCATCTTCGCCCCGGCGAGCCCGGAGGCCATCGCCGCGACGGTGAGCGGCAGCAACCGCAGCCCGGTCTCCAGCGGCGACAGTCCGAGCACGAGCTGCAAGTACTGCGCGGCGATCAGCTCCAGCCCGACCAGGGCGAGCATGGCGAGGACGATGCACCCCACCGACGTACTGAACGCGGGCCGCGAGAACATCCGCAGATCGACCAGCGGCTGCGCACGCCGCCGCTGCCGCCGTACGAACCCGGCCATCAGCGCACCGCCCACGAGCAGCGGCACCAGCGTGAAGGGGCCGAACGGCGCCTCACCGCCACCGAGCCGCTTCACGCCGAGGACGATTCCGAAGAGTCCGGCGGCGGCCATCAGGGCACCCACCACATCCCAGGGACCGTTGCGGTCGCCCCGCGACTCGGGCAGCAGCAGCCGCCCGATCGGCAGGCTGATCAGCATCAGCGGAATGTTGATGAGGAAGACCGACCCCCACCAGAAGTGCTCCAGGAGGAAGCCTCCGAGCAGCGGCCCCACGGCCGCGCCCACCGCGGCGACCGCGCTCCAGATGCCGATCGCGAGCGCCCGCTCCCGCCGGTCGGGAAAGACCTGGCGCAGGATGGACAGCGTCGCGGGCATGATCATGGCGCCGCCGACACCGAGCAGGGCGCGGGCGCCGATGAGGACCTGGGCGTTGTCGGCGAGCGCGGCGATCCCCGAAGCGACGCCGAAAAGCCCGTATCCGAGAAGAAGAACCCGTCTGCGGCCGACGCGGTCACCCAGCGTGCCGAAGAGGATCAGCAGCGAGGCGCAGACGAGCGGGTAGACGTCGACGATCCAGAGCAGTTCTATCGCGCCGGGCTTGAGGTCCTCGGTGACGGCGGGCACCGCCACATGCAGCACGGTGGCGTCGAGGGCGACCAGCAACAGGCTGACGCACAGAACGACGAGGACGACCCAGCGGTTGGCACCGGCCCCGGTCTCCCGACGGCATCGCGCAGCGGCCGTGGTCGTCCCGGACATGTACGTACCTCCAGAGGTTCCCTCGCGTTCGGCGGACCGCAGGGTGGGGACTCCCTGGGGCTGCGGCCTGGAGAGCGGAATCCCGGGCCCACGCAACAAAGGCGAGTGAGCCGTCAGCGTACGCGAGTTCCCGCCAATGACGCGTGGCAGACCTCTCATGTTCTCCTGGCCGAACGTGTGGTGTGCGCCACGCTCCCCCTGGTGCACCACGCCCCGCGGGGCCTGTCGGTTCCGGTTCCCATCGATGCCGGCTCCGGGTGCCATCGATGGCGACTTCGGGTGCCGTCGATAATCGAGCCCGTGACCGATCTTGAGACGCCTGTCGCGACACCGCCCCGCACGGGCGCCCTGCGCCGGGCCGCGCCCGCCCTGCTGGGGTACGCGGCCGTCCGCGCCCTGGGCCTCGTCGCGCTCGCTCTGTGGAGCGCGGCGAACGGCAAGAGCGCCCACACGCTGCTGACGGCCCGCTGGGACGCGCTCTGGTACACCCGCGTCGCCGAGCTCGGCTATGGCTACGAGGTGCGTCTCCCGAACGGCGACGTCCACTCGAACCTCGCGTTCTTCCCGCTGCTGCCGTGGCTGGAGCGGCTCGTCGCGGCGGTCACACCGTTGTCGTACGCGGACGCGGGCCTGCTGGTCAGCACGCTCGCCTCGGTGGCGGCGGCCTGGGGGATCTTCGCGGTCGCGGACCATGTGTACGGGCGCCGGGCCGGGATCTGCGCCGTACTCGTGTGGGCGGTGCTGCCCGTCGGCATCGTGCAGTCGATGGCGTACAGCGAGTCCCTCTTCACCGCGCTCGCCGCCTGGTCGCTCTACGCGGTGCTGACCGGCCGCTGGCTGACCGCGGGCCTGCTCGCCTCGCTCGCCGGGCTGACCCGCCCGGTGGGCATCGCGGTGGTCGCGGCCCTGTGGGTGGCGGCGATTACCTCGTTCGCGGGAGATTCCGTACGGGACCGGAGCGCGCCCCGGCCGTGGGGCGCACCGGTATGGCGGCGCGCCCTCGGCGTGCTCCTCGCGCCCCTTGGCGCCGCCGGCTACGTGCTGTGGGTCGGCCACCGCACGGGCAAGGGCCCGCTCGGCTATCTCGACGTCCAGGCGGGCTGGCGCAACGGCTTCGACGGCGGTTACGCCTTCGCCCGCTTCGTCGGCGACAAGTTCACGTCGTTCCCGTCGGCCCTGGCCGGTGTGGGGCTGATCGTCGGGGTCGCGCTGATCGTCTGGCTGTACGTGACGTGCGTACGGCAAGGTCAACCCCTGCCGCTGCTGGTGTACGCGGGGGTCGTCACCGCGCTCGCCCTGTGCGCGTCGAGCTACTTCGGCTCGAAGCCGCGCCTCCTGCTGCCCGCCTTCCCCCTGCTGCTCCCCCTCGCCCTGTCCCTGGCCCGGCTGCGTACGTCCAGGTCAGCGCTGGTGCTCGGCGGGGTGGCGGTGGCCTCGGCGGTCTACGGGGCCTTCTGGCTGAACGGCTCCGGTCCCCCGTGAGAATTCCGTCCCAGGATTCGGTGAACGAATATATAAGCGCCATAAAGCCACGCTGTGCGCGATCAATGGAATTGAAGAGTCCGCTCACTGATGATTAAGGGATTCATTGGAAATAAACATGGTTCTGAGAGGAATCCCACATCACATCGTCATCACAAAGCGAGTGAACCGACCTGGAACACAGCTCACTCGCTGTAACGTCGATTGAGTGCGTACCGAACGAAACCTCACCCGTCTGGACCGGGTCTTCGCCCGGCTGGACCGTGAGCCGGAACGACCGGCCAACATCGATGTGCCGAAGATGAGCCGGCACAGGGTTGTGCTCTTCGGAGCCACCCTGGCCTTCTACGTGGCCATTGTGTGGGCCGTGGCGATCACGTCGTGGCTGGTCCGGTTCGACTGGCAGGTCATGTTCTTCCGGCCCTATCAGCAGTGGCCGGAGATCCACGCGTTCCTCGACTACTACGTGGTGCTCGGCCAGCGCGGCCCCACCGCCGTGATGGTCGCCGCCTGGCTGGGCTGGCGCTCCTGGCGGCAGCACACCCTGCGCCCGCTGCTCACCCTGGGCGCCTCGCTGCTGCTGCTCAACATCACGGTCGGCGCCGCCAAGCTCGGCATGGGCCGTCTCGGCCCGCACTACGCCATCACGATCGGCTCGAACGAGATGGGACTCGGCGGCGATATATTCCCGTCGGGCCACACCGCCAATGCCGTCGTGACCTGGGGAATCCTGGCCTATCTGGCCTCGACCCCGAGGGCCAGACGCTGGCTGTCCGCGCTATCCGCCGTGACCTCGCTCGGCGTCGGCCTCACCACCGTGTACCTCGGTACGCACTGGCTGAGCGATGTGCTCCTGGGCTGGGCCGCGGGTCTGCTGATCCTGCTGGCACTGCCGTGGGTCGAGCCGCTGATCGCCCGCGCCGAAGCCGGGCTCTTCGCGCTCCGGGACACCTGGCGCTCCCGTCGCGGCCGTACGGCGCCTGCTCCGGCCCCCTCGCCGGTCGGCGCGCCCGTCATGGTCACGCAGCCCACCGGCGCGGACGAGGAGATGCCGGCCCGCGAGACGGTCGGCACCTCCCGCCCGCCCCGGGCGCCCGTCTACCTGGCCCCCGGGCCGCACCTGGCCCGCTCCGAGCGCACCCCGGTGACCCCGGTCGGCAGCCGCCGCCCGCCGCACGCGGACCGCGTGCCGCGCGCGACCACGACGACCCCGGCCCGCCCCCTGGCCGGCGGCTGAGGGCGACAACTCCACAGGCCGATCAAGACCGCGGGGCCGGTACGCACAACCTCTCCCCGCACCACGAAGGCCCCGGGCTCCTCATGAGCCGGGGGCCTTCGCGCATTCCGGGGTGGTGCCACTTCCGTGGGCTTCCGTGGGCTTCCGCGGGCTTCCGCGGGCTTCCGCGGGCTTCCGTGGGCTTCCCTGAGCGGTGCCGTCTCCGTGAGCGGCGCCGTCAGCCCTTCCAGCAGCGGGTCACCCTGCCGTCGGTGACCTCGAAGTTCAGTCGGCCGAAGCGGTATTCCATGGTGATGATCGCGCCGGGCGGCAGCGAGCGCACCGAGGACCAGCCGTGCTCCCGGGCACGGTGTTCGGCGCTCCTCGCCTCCAGCCCGACATAGCTCTCCGGACTGTCCTGGGGCTCCGCGGGAGGGGTTATGGGTGCCATGACCGCCACGTTAGGCGGCGCACCCCGGCCGGGGAAGCCCGGGCCCACGACGAAGCGTCACCTATCCCCCTCCGGTCACGCTTCTGTCACAGGATCACGACACGCGTTTCGGCCGAACTCCGTCACACGTACGAGGGGTTCCGTACGTGTTCCGCACGCCTTCGAACGTAATTCGGAGCTACCGTGACGCAGTCCCGAATAGCCCAATGGAATGTGCGGATCCAGTCGTACGGCGAAGCCTTTCCATTCCGCTTCCGGGGCGTGTCCGGGAAGCTGACGCCGCATAAGAAATACACGGTTCCAGCACACAACCCCCGCACGCCCTCTGTCGGAGCACAGGGCGACGCGAGCATCATGGCGTGAGCTTCAGCAGGCCCAGTACGCGCGACGGCGAAGGGGCGAGCGATGGGGACGGACACCGCGCAGGCGGCGGCGCGACCCGTACCGCAGAAGCGGCGGCCGGGGCGGCTGGTCGTGGACTGGCTGACCACCACGGACCACAAGAAGATCGGCCACCTCTACCTGATCACGTCGTTCGCCTTCTTCCTGATCGGCGGCCTGATGGCGCTGGCCATGCGCGCCGAACTCGCCCGGCCAGGCCTGCAGATCATGGACAACAACCAGTTCAACCAGCTGTTCACCCTGCACGGCACGATCATGCTGCTGCTCTTCGCCACCCCGACCTTCGCCGGGTTCGCCAACGAGATCATGCCGCTGCAGATCGGCTCCCCCGACGTCGCGTTCCCGCGGCTGAACATGCTGTCGTACTGGTTCTTCCTCTTCGGCGCCCTGATCGTGCTCGGCTCGCTCGCGGTGCCCGACGGACCCGCCGCCTTCGGCTGGTTCGCCTACGCCCCGCTCAACAGCCTGGAGCGCTCGCCGGGCATCGGCGCCGACATGTGGATCATGGGGCTCGCGCTGGCCGGCTTCGGCACGATCCTCGGCGCGGTGAACTTCATTACGACCATCGTCGGGATGCGCGCCCCCGGCATGACGATGTTCCGGCTGCCGATCTTCACCTGGAACACCCTCTTCACCTCGATCCTCATCCTCTTCGCGTTCCCGGTGCTCGCGGCGGCGCTGCTGGTCCTGGAGGCGGACCGGCGGTTCGGATCGGTGGTGTTCGACGCGGCCAACGGCGGCGCGCTGCTGTGGCAGCACCTGTTCTGGTTCTTCGGGCATCCCGAGGTCTACATCATCGCGCTGCCGTTCTTCGGGATCATCACGGAGATCCTGCCGGTCTTCAGCCGCAAGCCGATCTTCGGCTATCTGACCCTCGTGGCCGCGACGATGGCGATCACGGGTCTCTCGATCGTCGTATGGGCGCACCACATGTTCGCCACCGGCGCGGTGTTGCTGCCGTACTTCTCCTTCATGTCGTTCCTGATCGCCGTTCCGACGGGTGTGAAGTTCTTCAACTGGACCGGCACGATGCTCAAGGGGTCCCTGTCCTTCGAGACACCCATGCTGTGGGCGACGGGCTTCCTGGTGACGTTCCTGTTCGGCGGCCTGACCGGGGTGATCCTGGCATCGCCGCCATTGGACTTCCACGTCACCGACTCGTACTTCGTGGTCGCCCACTTCCACTACGTCGTCTTCGGAACGGTCGTCTTCGCGACGTTCGGCGGCTTCTACTTCTGGTGGCCCAAGTTCACCGGCAAGATGCTCGACGAACGGCTCGGCAAGATCCAGTTCTGGACGCTGTTCGTCGGCTTCCAGACCACGTTCCTGGTGCAGCACTGGCTGGGCGCCGAGGGCATGCCCCGCCGGTACGCGGACTATCTGGCCGCCGACGGCTTCACGACACTCAACACCATCTCGACGATCGGCGCCTTCCTGCTGGGCTTCTCGACGCTGCCGTTCCTCTACAACGTCTGGAAGACCGCCAAGTACGGCACGAAGGTCGAGGTCGACGACCCGTGGGGCTTCGGCCGCTCCCTGGAGTGGGCCACCTCGTGTCCGCCGCCCCGGCACAACTTCGTCACGCTGCCCCGGATCCGCTCCGAGTCCCCGGCGTTCGACCTGCACCATCCGGAGTACGCGGCGCTGGAGCCGAAGCCCGCTCCAGCGCCCGGGACAGCCGGTCCCGCGCCGTCCTGACCGCCTCGGTGAACTCGGCGGGTTCGATGATCTCGAACTCGAAGCCCATCAGCATCACGTGAATGACCATCACGTCGAGGCTCGTGGCTCCGGTGCGCAGTACGCAGCTGTCCTTCCCCTCGGCCTCCAGCGTCCCGTCGGAAGGCGAGATCCGCTCGGCCGCCTCCTCCAAGGGCACGAACAGCCGGACGACCGCGTGTGAGGCGTACGCGCGCGTGGAGACGCCTTTGGAGACGTACGCCGCCAGGTCCTCGGCCGGTGGCGTACGGGGCTGGAAGCGCGGTCCGTGCGGCGGCTTGGGCGTGATGCGGTCCACCCGGAACGTACGCCAGTCGTCGCGGTCGACATCCCAGGCGACCAGGTACCAGCGGCGCTCGGTGCACACCAGGCGGTGCGGTTCGACGGTGCGGCGGGTGGCGGCACCCCCGTGGTCGCGGTACTCGAAGCGCAGCCGCTCAAAGTCGCGGCAGGCGTTGGCCAGCTCGGTGAGAACGCCCGGGTCGACGGCCGACGGCCGCGGGCCGCGCAGCATCGGCACGGTGAACGCGTTCAGGGCGCCCACGCGGCGGCGCAGCCGGTGCGGCAGCACCTGTTCGAGCTTGGCGAGGGCGCGTACGGAGGTCTCGCCGATGCCCTCGATGCCCTGCCCGGCAGCCGTGCGCAGCCCGACCGCCACGGCCACCGCCTCGTCGTCGTCCAGCAGCAACGGCGGCAACTCCGCACCCGCGCCCAGCTGGTAGCCACCGCCGGTGCCGGGGCTGGCGTTGACGGGATACCCCAGCTCGCGCAACCGGTCCACATCCCTGCGGACGGTCCTGGGCGTGACCCCGAGCCGGTCCGCCAGGTCGGCCCCGGACCATTCACGGTGGGCCTGCAACAGCGAGAGCAGCCGCAGCAGTCGTGCCGATGTCTCCAACATGGCCCAAAGTCTGCCAGCCATTGCGGACAGGGCTTGTCCGCAAGAGTCCGTGGGTGTGCGGGACATTGGGTGTTCGTTTGCCTGCGGGTGGGTGGGGGCTGGTCCAAAAGATTGCGCAGTTCCCCGCGCCCCTTTTAGGGGCGCGGGGAACTGCGCAATCTTTTAGGGGGGTCTGGGGGCGCAGCCCCCAGGGATGGGACGGGTAGGGGCGGCGGGGGCGAAAGAACCCACCGTCACGGCCGATACGACAGCTGTGGCACGTCGAAGCAGTTGGTGTTCATGTTGCCTTGCGAGACCCAGCCCCGGCCGTCCTGCCAGCGGGCCACCGACAGACAGGCCCGGCGGCTCTTCGGCGGCTCGGCCAGTCGCTCGTAGGGAACGGGAATCAGCAACCCGCCGGCGGCATACGGCTCGCCATGGTTCATGAAGCCGTCGACGCACGCCCGCGTGACCCCCGCGCGCCCACACGACTTGGCAGCGTCGGAGAACCACATCGCAGCCGCCCACCCCTCCAACTGCCACTGGGAGTGCTCCTTCAGCCCCTTGGTCCCGTCACGGAACTCCCGTACAGCCGCATCGGACGTGTCCTCGTAGTTACGACTGGCCCCGGTAGCCCACAGGACGTTCCGGCACCGCGGCGAGTCCTTGTAGTCGGTGGGAACGGTGGACGTCCAGTTCTGCACATTGGTCACCTTGGCGATGACCTTGGCACCGACGTCGTCCATGGCCTTGCACAGTTGCGCGTTCCCATGCGTGTCGATGGCATCGAACACAAGATCGGCACCCTGCTCCTTCAAGTCGGCCGCCGCGGCACGGAAGTTGGGCAGCGCGAAGTCGACCTGTTCGGTGACCACCTTGTAGCCCTCGGCCTTCAGCCCCTGGGTGACGAGCCGGGCGTAGGCGGCCGACGCGGACTGGTTGTAGGAGACGACGGCGGCGGTACGGGCGCCCTGCTCACGCTTGAAGTAGCGGTAGACCTCGGTACCGCCGTACAACTTCCCGCCCCAGCCCACCTCGCCGTCGCGGGGCGCGAGGCTGCCGTAGATCCCGTAGAGGTGCGGATACGTGTCGTACGCCGGACCGATGGGCTGCCCCCCGATGTCGGGCACGCGCGCGTGGGACACTCGGGAGGCGCCCGCGTAGTCGAGGGCGGTGGTGGCGACGAGGGCGACGACCTGGTCCTCGTCGACGAGTTTGTGCACGCACTCGTTGTTGCCGACCCCGCTGCCGCCGTCGTCACACAGCCGCAACTCGACCCGCCGCCCGTCGATCCCACCACGGGAGTTGAGCCGGTCGAAGTAGGCCTTCGCCCCGTCACGCGGCCCGGTGAACGTCGAACCGCCGATGGGACTGGTGGCGCTGGTGATGATGCCGACGCGGATCGGGGCGGTGCCTCCTTGTCCCGTGGGAGTGGAGCGGTTCTCGAAGTCGCTCTCGGGGAGGCGGCTGCCGCAGGCCGTGCCGAGAAGGAGCAGCACGGCCAGGGCGGCCGACTCAACAGCCGGGGCCGGGCGACTCATTGCCGCTCAGCTGGACCAGCGCGCAGAGCGTCTTGACGGAGACCTTCCAGGTGCCGCCCTGCTCGACGGCCGTCCCGGAGGCGCCCGGCAGGGCGGTCGCGCCCTTGAGGGTCAGCGAGTAGGTGACGTTCGCGTCGGTCGGCGAGGTGAACTCGACCTTCTCGACCTTCGCCTGCACCTGCTGGCCGCGCTTGTCGCCGTTGAAGCCCTGGAGGACCTTCGTCATCTGGTCGCCGTTCTCCAGGACGGCCTGCTTGTCCTTCTGGGAGACGGCCGGGTCGAAGAACTTCTCCCAGTTCTGCTTGACCTCCTTCTCGGCCGCCGCCGGATCGGACGGTGCCGTGGGGCTGGGCTCGGCGCTGCTGGACTGCCGCACGGAGGGCGTGGGCGGAGGGGCGCTGCTGCCGCCTCCGCTGTCGTCGCTGCACGCCGTGAGGGCGGCGAGGACGAGCACCGCCACCGCTGCCACGCCCCGGCTGTTGCCCCGCCTGAGGTCGCTCCCGAGAACCATCTGGCTCACCACCGGGTGTCGGTCCGGGCCAAGTGCGCCCGGAGCTTTCAGGGTCAGCTTCCAGAGGGCATAGTGCAAGCCATTGGCTGACATGGACAGTCAATGGACAAACACACGACGTGTGGGAGCCCCGGATGCGGACAGCTCGACTGCGGACTGTGCACCCCGTCCTGTGGGCCGGCTGGGCCGCGCTCGCCGCGGGAGCGGTGTTGTGCGTCATCGGCTGGTACGGGATATCCGGCGAGCGCTACGCAGAGCGCCAACTGCCGTACCTCGCCTCCTGCACGGTCCCCGGAGCCGCGCTGATCATCGCGGGCGCGGTCCTGCTCACGCACGGCCGGAACGCCCTGGCGGCGGCACGCGTCGAGGAGTTGTACAGGCTGTTGGTGGCGGCCGAGCCCGCCGACGCCGACGAGTCCGGGCAGATGGCGGCCGCGCCCCTGGCCACCAGCGGCGAGCTGCTGATGGTGCCCGGCGGCACGCTGTGGCACCGCGCGGACTGCCCGCTGGTCGCCGGGAAGCCGCAGGCCGTACCGGTGGACTCGCGGGTCATGATGATCGGGGACCTGGGGCCGTGCCCGATCTGTGAACCGTCCGCCGACAACAGACCGTCAGCCTCCTACAAACCGTCAGCCGCCAGCAACCCGTGCGCCACCGATGGACCGTCCGCGACCGATGAATCATCCGCCGCCGATCCGGGTGACTGATGTCGTCGCTGACGTACGACCTCACCCTCGCCGGTCTCTCGGTGGGCAGCGCCGCCGCGCTCACCGGGATCGGACTGATCGTCACCCACCGGGCGACCGGCGTGCTCAACTTCGCGCACGGCGCGATCGCGATGGTGTGCGTGTATCTGCTGCGCCAGTTCACGGTCGAGTGGGGCTGGCCGCTCCCGCTCGGCGCCGCGGTGACGCTGCTGCTGGTGGCTCCGGCGATCGGCATGGCCCTGGAACGCTTCGTCTTCCGCCCGCTGTCCGTCCTGGGCAGTGACCCGGCGCAGACCCTCGTCGCGTCCATCGGCGTCTTCGTGCTGCTGGTCGGCGGGGCCGCGCTGGTGTGGGGCACGGGGGCGCGCGCGGACGCGCCGACACTGGTGTCGGCGGATCCGTGGGGGCAGCTGGCGGTGGCCGTCGCGCTGGCCGTCGGTGTGGGGGCCGTGACGCACTGGACCCGTTTCGGCACGGAGCTGCGAGCCGTCGTCGACGACCGCTCGCTGGCGGTGCTGGGTGGCATCGACGCGGACCGGGTGGCCGCGGCGGGCTGGGCCTTCGGCTCGTTCACGGCGGGCCTCACTGGCGTGCTCCTCGCCCCTTACGTGCGCCTCGACCCGTACGGCATGCCACTGCTCGTCATGGAGGTGATGGCGGTGGCGGTGGCCGCCCGGATGCGCAGCCTCCCGGTCGCCGTCGTGGTGGCCCTCGGCATCGGGGTCGCGCAGAGCCAGCTGACGCGGCTGCACCCCTCGGGCTGGGCGGAACCGCTGCTCCAGGCGGTCGGCGCGAACCTGTTCGTGGTCGCGCTGCTGATCGCGGCGCTCGTCCTGCCCGGCATCGGCACCCGCGACGCGCTCCCGCGCACGGCAACGGCCCGTATGGCGACGCCACCGGGGGCCTGGATCGTGGCGGTCGTCCTGTTCCTGCTGCCCTTGGGGTTCGCGGGCTCCGACCTGCATACGTCGGTGCAGGTGCCCGCGCTCGGTGTCGTCCTTCTGTCCCTGGTCGTCGTGACGGGCCGCGGCGGCCAGATCTCGCTCGGGCAGGCGGCGTACGCGGGTCTGGGTGCCCTCTTCACGGCCCTGCTGGCGGCGGGCCGCTTCCCCGGCCTGCCGCGCCTGCCCGAACTGGCAGCGCTCGCGGTGGCCGTGCTCCTGGTCGCCCCGCTCGGTGTCCTGACCGGCTGGCCTGCCATCAGCCGCCACGGCCTGGCCCTCGCGCTGGCCACCTTCGCGGTCGGCGTGGGCGTCAGCCGCTTCGTCTTCGCCCAGCCGTACGCCACATCGGGGCTGGCCCTCGACCGCCCGACGGGCTTCGACGGGGACCGCGCGTACTACGTACTCGAACTCGCCCTCCTCGCCGCCGCGTTGCTGGCCGCGAACGCCCTGCGCCGAGGCCGTACCGGCCGGTCCCTGGCCGCGATGCGCGACCACGAGCCGGGCGCCTCGGCGGCGGGCGTCCGCGTCCCGGCCCTGAAACTCACCGCGTTCGTCGCGGGCGCCGCCCTGGCCGCGCTCGGCGGCGGCATGCTCGGCATGGGGCTGCGCGCCTTCGACGCCACGGCGTACGACCCCGTGCGCGGGCTGCTCTGGTTCGCGGCCGTCGTCGTCCTCGGCGCCGACAGCGTCCTCGGCGCGCTGGCCGCCGCCGCCCTCCTCGTGGGCCTCGATGCGGGCGCGCGCGGCGGGGTGGCGGCGGCCCTGATCGGCGTACTGGCCGTCCTCGTCGGCCGCTTCCCCGGAGGCCCGTACGAAGCACTCCGTACGGCGGCCTCCCGACTGCGACTGCGCCGCCGGGCGGCACTGACCCCGTTGGGGGCACGCGTACGACGGCGACTGCGACCGGCGGAGCCAAGAAGTACGCCGAGCCGCACCGTTCCCGCCCAGCGGTCGGGCGAGCCGCCGAGCCGACCGGACGACACCGCGCCACCAGGCCGCACCACGCCCCGCCCCTCAGGCCCCCGGCTGGAGTCCACCACCCCCCAGTCCCTGAGCGCCCGCCAACTCCATGTCACCTACGGCGGCTTCACCGCCCTCGACGGAGTCTCCCTCGACATCCGGCCCGGACGCGTGACCGCCGTCGTGGGACCCAACGGCGCCGGGAAGAGCACCCTCTTCCACTGTCTCGCCGGGACGCTGCGTCCTTCGCGCGGGAAGGTGCTGCTTGGGGGGCACGACATCACCCGGACGGCCGCGCACGCACGGACCCGGTCGGGTGTCGCGCGGACCTTTCAGCAGCTGGCGGTTTTCCCCTCGTTGACCGTGGCCGAAAATGTCCAAGTGGGCGCCGAGCAGGGACGGATCGCCGATCCGGGGGCCGTGGAGCGGGCGTTGCGGCTGCTCGGGCTCGACGGGCCGGTGCGGGCGCTGCCCGCGGCGGGGCTGCCGACCGGGACCCTCCGGCGGGTCGAGCTGGCGCGGGCGCTCGCCGGGAGTCCACGGGTGCTGCTGCTCGACGAACCGGCGGCCGGACTCGACACCGCCGAAGTGACCGCGCTGACCCGCGTGTTGCGGGCCCTCGCCGCGGACGGCATGGCTCTCCTCGTCGTGGAGCACGACCTCGACCTGGTCGCCGACCTGGCCCATACGGTCCATGTCATGGCGGCGGGGCGGATCGTCACCTCCGGTCCCGCCGACCGCGTACTGGAGACGAGGTCCGGCGGATGAGCATCGCCCTGCGCCACGCGCGCGTGCGCTACGGCCCCCTGGAGGCCCTGCACGGCGTGACCCTCGTCGCCCCGGGCCCCGGCCTCACCGTGCTGCTGGGCCGCAACGGCTCCGGCCGTACGACCGCGCTGCGCGCCCTCGCGGGAACCGTGCCGCTGTCCGGCGGCGCCGTCGTCTGGGACGGCGCCGACGTGACCCGCATGCCCGCGTACGAACGCGCCCGGCGCGGACTGTGCCTCGTCCCGGAGCGCAGGGCCGTCTTCGGCTCGCTCACGGTCCGCGAGAACCTGGAGCTCGCCGCGGCCGGCTTCGCCGCCGCCCTCGACGCCTACCCGCAGCTGGAACCTCTCCTCCCCCGCCGCGCCGGCACCCTCTCCGGCGGCGAACAGCGCATGCTCGCCCTCTCCCGCGCCCTGCTGGCACGCGCGCGCGTGGTGCTCGTCGACGAGCCCGCGCAGGGCATGTCGCCGACGGTCGCGGCACGGACGTACGAGCTGCTCGGCGGCCTCGACGCATGCGTGGTGGTCGCGGAACAGCGGCTGCCGCCCGGCCTGCGCGAGAGGTCCGGGCGGACGACGTACGTCCATGAACTGCGCCGCGGCGCGGTCGTGTTCAGCGGAGAGGCGGCCGAGGTCGCCCGGGCGACGACGGGAGCGACGGGGCCAGGGGCGGGCCGAACAGGACGAGGTCCGAGTGGCGGGCGCCGGCCGAACCCTTCGGGATGACGAGCAGTGTGCCCACGTTCAGCCTGTCCGGGCGGCTGCCGATGATCTGCTTGTTGGCCTCGTACAGCGCCTGCCAGCCGCCCTTGACCTGATACTTGCGGGAGATCGAGTAGAGCGTCTCGCCGGCCTTCACCACATGCATACGGCCCTGCAGTTTGTACCTCTTGGAACAGACGGGCCAGGCCTCCCATCCCTGGGCGGCCAGCACCTCCTCGGCGACCGCGATCTGCTCCTCGCGCGTTGCGAGATCGGCGCGCGGGGCGTACCCGAGCCCGCCGAACTCCTCCCAGGTGGGCTGCCAGAACTGGAGCCCTCCGTAGAAGCCGTTCCCGGTGTTCGCGTCCCAGCGGCCGCTGCTCTCGCACTCGGCGATGCAGGCCCAGGGCCACTGGTCCTTCGCGCAGTCGTACGGCACCCGTACCGACTGGGGGCCGGGGAGCGGGGGCGGGGGCGCGGCGGTGGCCGCCCCCGGTGGAACGAGGACGGCCAGGACGGCGGCGACCACGGCCGCGTACCGAACGCGCTTGATCGACGGGGTCGGCATGGTCCGTGTGATCCGCGTGGTCCGCATGAGGTACATCGGTCCACGCTATGCAGCGCGCCCCGCCCGCCCGTTGAGCCGCGCCCGGGGCGGCCATGGCCCCACCCGGTCGGAGGACCGGGCGGGGCCCCGTGCCAGGACGGGGGGAGCGGGACTCAGAGGTCGAGCCGCTGCCCGGGCACGATCAGGTCGGGATCACCGCCGATGACGGCCCGGTTGGCGGCGTAGATCTTCCGCCAGGTGGTCCCGTGCCGCGCTGCGATACCGCTCAGCGTGTCGCCGCCGCGGACGGTGTAGTCGCCGCGGGAGGCGTCACGGTTGGTGTGGCCCGACGGTCGTGCCGGCGCCTTCGGCGGCTTCGACTTCGACGGGGCCGACTTGGGCGTCGACTTCGTGACGGCCGTTCCTCCGGCCGTCGCGGCGCCCGAGGACGCGGGCGCGTTTCCGTACGCTCCGGCGCGCGCCGAACAGGTGGGCCACGCGCCCCATCCCTGTGCGCGCTGGACCTTGGTGGCGACGGCGATCTGCGCGGCCCTGGAGGCCTTGTCGGCGGTCGACGCGTAGGAGGTGCCGCCGTACGCGCGCCAGGTGCCGGCGGAGAACTGGAGTCCTCCGTAGTAGCCGTTGCCGGTGTTGATGTGCCAGTTCCCGCCGCTCTCGCACTTCGCGATGCGGTCCCACACTCCACTGTCGGCCGCGGCGGCGTCGCCGGTCGCGGCGAGCAGTCCGAGCGGGGCGAGCAGTGCCGCCCCGGCGAGGACCGCCGTCGTACGAGCCTTGGTCGTCGTACGAGCCTTATGCGTGTTCTGAGTGTTCTCGGCACATGCGGACATGTAGTTCCCTCTCGGAACACCCGGGGTCCCCCAAGGCGGGGCGCGCTTCCCTGCGTGTAGGACGCGGTCGTCGCGCTCCGCCCCGTCCGCCGGAGGCTGTGCTGCGAGCTGGCTTGGTTCGGCCGGCGGACGTACCCGAGCGGTGCTCGTTGCACACGGTCGAGGAATCTAGGGACCTTGTCGCCCCGATATCAACCAACTCCTTGTCATTCGAGGCCAGTTCGCCGTTACCGCGAGTATCGTCGATTTTCGGCCACCCACTTCATTGGGTGATTTCCGGATTTGTCGACCTGTCACCCTGGTGATCTGTGACTCACCTCACCGACTCAACTTCCTTGGAATTCCTAGAAGTTGACTTGGAGTGACAGATTCCGCAGGTTGCCTCACCCTGCGCGTCGGATGGTTCGATTCCGTTCGCTCCCGGGCGTGACTCCGGCCACAGATCGCCCGTTGTCATCTTCATGAGCCGGGGACCCCCGGTTCATGGGCCGGGAGCCACCCGGCCTCACCCCGCACCGCATCCCGAGGAGCCACCGTGCCGCGCATGCTCGACGTCAGCGACGACGTACGCGCCGAGATCGGCAACGAAGAAGCCGACCGCCTGCTCGCCGGAGAGAACGCCCCGGGCAGTTACGACTGCACGTCCTGCCGCACCCCGGGCGACTCGGAACAGGAGCGCACCAGCACCGTCCTGTTCATCGGCGACGAGACCGCCGTCCTCGCCTTCGCCCACGCCACCTGTCTGCCCTCACAGGTCGTGCAGGTCACCGAGGAGCAACTGCAGGGCGCCGTCCGCTCGATCAACCCCGACGGCGGCGTACCCGCCCAGGCCGCGCCCGAACAGGCCGTGCTCGGCGTCACCAGCGGACTCGTCCTGATCAGCGGCGAGTTGCACCCGGCGCTCGTCGTCGAGCCGACCGGGCCGATCGTGCGCCCCGGCTCGACCGACATCGGCGACGACTTCCTGCCCCTCCTCATCGAGCAGGGCTTCATGCCGGTGACCGAGCTGAGCTCGGTGCCGCCCGTGCTGCACGGCTGGTCCGTGCTGCTCGCCGCGGGACAGCTGCACGCCGTGCTCCAGCCGGGCACCGGGGGCGGCTCGCCCGTCGCCTGGTGGCAGGCGCACCAGGCGCTCCAGGTCGCCGAGAGCTGGCGGGCCGCCGCCAACAAGCATCAGCAGGTGCTGCTGTTCGCGGCGCCGGTCGGGTCGATCGGCCGCCAGCCCCGCGAGGACCTGCTGCGCGACGCGCTGGACAAGGCGGCGGCCAACGGGAAGCTGGTGGCCAGCGCGATGCCGCTCGCCGGCACGTGATCGCTCCGCTGGGTTGGGCGGGGAACTGCGGGTGCGTTGTCGGGTGCGGGTGAGTCGTGGCTGGTCGCGCAGTTCCTCGCGCCCCTGTCGGGGCACTGCGCGTGCGTTGTCGGCTGCAGGACGTCTGTGGCTGGTCGCGCAGTTCCCCGCGCCCCTTTAGGGCGCTGCGCGCTCCCGGTGACCTGCGAAAGCGTTCTGCTGGCCGCATCCGTTGGGCGGCGGGGTCGTTGGCACGTACGTGCACACCTATGACGTCCCCCGCCGCCGGCCCTTCCAGCCGGTCCCTCCCGCCAGCTCTCCACTCCGTTCGAGCAGGGAAGTACCCACGTCGCGGCCGGCTCAGGATCCTCCGGGCGGCCCGTCGGCCACGCCGATCTACGACGCGCTCTATGCCGAGTGGGTCAGATCCTTCAGGGCCCTGCCCGGCGACCGGCACGGCGAAGAGGATCTGGGCTTCACGGCGTTCGGGAGCCTGCCGCACGGGACGAGTTCCTTCGGCTCGTACAACTCGTTCAACTCGTACAGCGCGGGTGCGCACTCCGCCCGCCAGAGCGCCGCGCAGCAGGGGCACACCGCGACGACGACCGCCGTCTGGCAGCCGAGCGGGCGGCAGCACAGCACGGGAATGCACCACATCCCGGCCGCGCTGCCGCCCGCACCGCGCAGGGGACTCTGAAACAAGAAACAACAACGGGTAAGGGGCGGCTCCCCCAGGAGCCGCCCCTTACCCGTTGCCGCTACTGCCTACTTCTTCTTGGCGCCGCGCTTCTCGCGCACCCGCACCGAGATGTGGATCGGCGTGCCCTCGAAGCTGAACTCCTCACGCAGCCGGCGCTCGATGAAGCGGCGGTAGCCGTGCTCGATGAAGCCGGAGGCGAAGAGGACGAAGCGCGGGGGCTTGGTGCCCGCCTGCGTACCGAAGAGGATGCGGGGCTGCTTGCCGCCGCGGACCGGGTGCGGGTGGGCGGCGACCAGCTCGCCGAGGAACGCGTTCAGCCGGCCGGTCGGGACGCGGGTCTCCCAGCCGTCCAAGGCCGCCTCGATCGCCGGGACGAGCTTCTCCATGTGCCGGCCGGTGCGCGCCGAGACATTGACGCGGGGCGCCCACGCCACCTGGAGGAGCTCGGTCTCGATCTCCCGCTCCAGGTAGTAGCGGCGCTCCTCGTCGAGGGTGTCCCACTTGTTGAAGGCGAGGACGATCGCGCGGCCCGCCTCGACGGCCATCGTGACGATGCGCTGGTCCTGGACCGAGATGTTCTCGGAGGCGTCGATCAGGATGACCGCGACCTCCGCCTTCTCGACGGCGGCGGCGGTACGCAGCGAGGCGTAGTAGTCGGCGCCCTGCTGGAGGTGGACGCGCTTGCGGATGCCCGCCGTGTCGACGAACTTCCAGGTGATCCCGCCGAGTTCGATGAGCTCGTCGACCGGGTCACGGGTGGTGCCCGCGATCTCGTTGACGACCACACGCTCCTCGTTGGCCACCTTGTTCAGCAGCGAGGACTTGCCGACGTTCGGGCGACCGATGAGGGCGATACGGCGGGGGCCGCCCACCGCGGTGCCGAAGGTCTGCGCCGGGGCCTCGGGCAGCGCCTCCAGGACGGCGTCCAGCATGTCTCCGGTGCCACGGCCGTGCAGCGCGGAGACGGGGTGCGGCTCGCCGAGACCGAGGGACCAGAGGTACGAGGCGTCGGCCTCGCCGCTCGGGCCGTCGACCTTGTTGGCGCACAGGACGACGGGCTTGCCGGCCTTGCGCAGGAGCCGTACGACCGCCTCGTCGGTGTCGGTCGCGCCGACCTTGGCGTCCACGACGAAGACGACCGCGTCGGCCGCCTCGATCGCGTACTCGGCCTGCGCGGCCACGGACGCGTCGATGCCGAGGACGTCCTGCTCCCAGCCGCCGGTGTCGACGAGCTTGAAGCGGCGGCCCGCCCACTCGGCCTCGTAGGTGACGCGGTCACGGGTGACGCCGGGCTTGTCCTCGACGACGGCCTCGCGGCGGCCGATGATGCGGTTCACCAGGGTCGACTTGCCGACGTTCGGACGGCCGACGACGGCGAGGACGGGCAGCGGGCCGTGGCCCGCCTCCTCGATCGCGCCCTCGACGTCCTCGATGTCGAAGCCCTCTTCCGCGGCGAGCTCCATGAACTCCGCGTACTCGGCATCGCCAAGCGCCCCGTGCTCGTGCTCGGCCGGGCCGGCCGAGCCGTCGGGCTGGATGTGGTCGTTCATGAAGTCCGTACCTCGTCGTTTTCGTGGTGATCGGTGGACCGCCCGTATATCGGGTGATCCACTACACAAGTGTCGCCTAGTGCCCGGCGGGGCGCCCGGCGTTTTCCGGGCGTCCGGTCAGACGCCTGGCGTGGTCCAGGTGGGCGCTCAGCTGCTTCTGGATGCGGACGGTCGCCTCGTCCAGCGCCTTGCGCGTACGCCGTCCGCTGCCGTCGCCCGCCTCGAAGGGGTCGCCGAAGACGACGTCGACCCGGCTGCGCAGCGGGGGCAGCCCCTTTATCAACCGGCTGCTCTTCTCGGAACTTCCCATGACCGCCACCGGGACGATCGGGGCCCCGCTGCGTACGGCGAAGTAGGCGAGCCCGGCACGCAGTGAGGCGAAGTCGCCCTCGCCCCGGGTGCCCTCCGGGAAGATCCCGAGGACGCCGCCGCCCGACAGGACACCGAGCGCCTGGGTGATCGCCGTACGGTCGGTGGTCTCGCGGTCCACCTTCACCTGGCCGATGCCGAGCAGGAAGGGGTCGAGTGGGCCGATGAACGCTTCCTTCTTGATCAGGAAGTGCGTGGGCCGGGGCGCCACGCCCATGACCATCGGACCGTCGATGGCGTGCGAGTGGTTCACGGCCAGGATCGCCGGGCCGGTCGCGGGGACCTTCCAGGCGCCGAGCACGCGCGGCTTCCACAGCCCGTACATCAGGCCGACGCCGATGCGGCGCCCGACCTCGGCGCCCCGCTCCGAGGGTGCGGTCACTTGGCGGCCCGCTTCTCCTCGACGAGGGTGACGACGCACTCGATGACCTGCTGGAGCGTGAGGTCGGAGGTGTCCACCTCGACCGCGTCGTCCGCCTTGGCGAGGGGGGAGGTCTTGCGGCTGGAGTCGGCCGCGTCGCGCTTGAGCAGGGCCTCGCGGGTGGTGTGTATGTCCGCGCCCTTCAGCTCACCGCTGCGGCGGGCGGCGCGGGCCTCCGGAGAGGCGGTGAGGAAGACCTTCAGGTCGGCGTCCGGCAGCACGGTGGTGCCGATGTCGCGCCCCTCGACGACGATCCCGTTCTCCGTGGACGCGGCGAGCGAGCGCTGCAGCTCCGTGATCCGGGCGCGCACCTCGGGCACCGCGCTGACCGCACTCACCTTGGAGGTGACCTCCTGCGTGCGGATCGGGCCCGCGACGTCGGTCCCGTCGACCGTGATGGTCGGCTCGGCCGGGTCGGTCCCGGAGATGATCTCCGGCTTGCCGGCCACGGCGGCGATCGCGGTCGGGTCCGTGATGTCGATGCCGTTGCTGACCATCCACCACGTGATCGCCCGGTACTGGGCCCCCGTGTCCAGGTAGCTCAGCCCGAGCTGCGCGGCGACGGCCTTCGAGGTGCTCGACTTGCCCGTGCCGGAGGGGCCGTCGATGGCGACAATCACAGCCGGGGCGGTCCGGGCGGCGCCGTTTTCCACGGTGGGAACACCTTCCTGGTGCGGGGTGGAGGTCTGTACGGGACACGATGGCGCCCCGCACAAGGTTACTGGCTCCCTGGACCCCGTATTACTGGCCCTTCCCGGGCCCCACGGCAAGGGCCCGCCGCCGCGGCCGGCGAGCGGCCCTCTGCCGCAGTCGGCCAGTGGTCTACTGCCGCAGTGCCCAGCCCCGCTCCCGCAGCGCCGCGCTCAGCACCGGCACCGTCTTCGGTTCCACCATCAGCTGGACCAGGCCGGCCTGCTGGCCGGTCGCGTGCTCGATGCGTACGTCCTCGATGTTGACCCCGGCCACCCCCGCGTCGGCGAAGATGCGGGCCAGCTGGCCCGGCTGGTCGTCGATGAGGACGGCCACGACCTCGTACGCCCGCGGAGCGGAACCGTGCTTGCCGGGGACGCGGACCTGGCCGGCGTTGCCGCGCCGCAGGACGTCCTCGATGCCGCCGGCGCCCACGCGGCGCTTGGCCTCGTCGGAGGACTGGAGGGCGCGCAGGGCCTGCACCGTCTCGTCGAGGTCGGCGGAGACGTCCGCGAGGAGGTCGGCGACCGGCCCCGGGTTCGCGGAGAGGATGTCGATCCACATCCGGGGGTCGGAGGCCGCGATGCGGGTCACGTCACGGATGCCCTGGCCACAGAGTCGTACCGCCGCCTCCTCCGCGTGCTCCAGGCGCGCGGCGACCATGCTGGACACCAGGTGCGGCATGTGCGAGACGAGCGCGACGGCCCGGTCATGGGCGTCCGCGTCCATGACGACGGGCACGGCACGGCAGTGCGACACCAGCTCCAGGGCGAGGTTCAGGACCTCGGTGTCCGTGTCACGGGTGGGGGTGAGCACCCAGGGACGGCCCTCGAAGAGGTCGCCGGTCGCGGCCAGCGGGCCGGACTTCTCGCGGCCCGACATGGGGTGCGAGCCGATGTACGAGGAGAGGTCGAGGCCGAGCGCCTCCAGCTCGCGGCGCGGACCGCCCTTGACGCTGGCGACATCGAGGTAGCCGCGGGCGACCCCGCGCCGCATGGCGTCGGCGAGCGTCGCGGCCACGTGCGCGGGCGGCGCCGCCACGATCGCGAGGTCGACGGGCCCCTCGGGCGCCTCGTCCGTGCCGGCGCCGAGCGCGGCGGCCGTACGGGCCTGCTCCGGGTCGTGGTCGGCGAGGTGGACGACGACACCGCGCGCGGCCAGCGCGAGGGCCGCCGACGTACCGATCAGGCCGGTTCCGATGACGAGTGCGGTCCTCACTGGGCGATGTCCTTGCGGAGTGCGCCCGCGGCACCCAGGTAGACGTGCACGATGTCGGCGCGCGGCTTGTCCGACTCGATGTGCGCGAGGACCCGTACGACACGGGGCATCGCACCCTCGATGTCCAGCTCCTGCGCGCAGATCAGCGGTACGTCGACGATGCCGAGCTTGCGGGCCGCGGCCGCCGGGAAATCGCTGTGCAGATCGGGCGTCGCCGTGAACCAGATGCTGATCAGGTCGTCCGTGGTGAGCGCGTTCCGCTCCAGGATGGCGGTGAGCAGCTCGCTGACCTGCTCGTCCATGTGCCCGGCCTCGTCCCGCTCCAGTTGGACGGCGCCCCGGACCGCTCGTACCGCCACGGTGATACTCCTCGCTGATCTACGTACTCGTCTTGTCACACCAGCGTAGTCAGCCCGCAAAGCGCGGGTGCGCGGCGCCCGCCTGACGAGACGGCCGCCGCGCACCGGGCACGGCTCAGAGCGACTGCTGCTTGATGAGGTCCTCCAGCGAGGTACCGGCCTGCGGGAGCTGGCCGGCCGGCGTCAGCTTGTCGACCGCCTGGGGCAGGCTCTGCGCGATCTGGTCCGCGGCCTCCTGGGGGCTGACGCCGGCCTGGTCGGCGACCTTCTGGAGCGTCTCGCCGGGCAGCGCCTGGGTGATCTGGTCGCCGCTCACGGGCTTGTTCTCGCCGGTGCCGACCCATGACTGCGCCTGGTCCACCAGGCCGGACTTGGTGAGCATCTCCAGCAGCCCGCCCAGAGGGTTGCCGCCGTTGCCGCTCGAACCGCCACCGCCCAGGGCGCCGAGCAGCGCGCCCAGGATGTTGCCCGCGCCGGCACCGCCCGAGGTACTGCCCTGGCCGCCTCCGCCGAGGAGACTGCCCAGCAAGCTGCCGAGATCGTTACCCGCCATGGTCACGCCTTTCGAGAGTGCGGCCGGGGGTAGGTGACCGCCCGGCCTCAGACCCTGTCAATGTCACTCGAATTGCCCTATCCCGCCACTTGTAGTGAGAACACACCCGTGCGCCTCTGGACGCGGGGGCGCGGGTCCGCTCTCATGGCAGGAGACTCGCCTCGGGGGAGGCCCGCATGAAGCGTCCAGGACCCCTTCTCACCCTTCTCGCGGGGCTGCTGCTCGGCGTGTTCATGTTGTCGCTCAACGCGACGACAGGGACGAAGAGCGCGTCGTCGTACCGGGAGGAGTCGCCCAGCCCCAAGGCGTCGGCGAGCCCGGCGCCCAGTTCGTCGCCCACGACGGCCGCCCCGTCCCCCAGCCCTTCGAAGAGCGCGATTCCCAACGCCGACTACGCGGGCCGTACCGACGACGACTCCTCGGCGGTCGCGGTCTCCCTGCGCGACGGCAAGGCGATCGCGTACTTCTGCGACGGGCGGGACAAGGAGTCGTGGCTGAAGGGCGACGTCAAGGACGACGGCACCATGAAGCTCACCGGCAAGAACGGCGCCGAGCTGAACGGCACGCTCAAGGACGGCAAGAGCATCCGCGGCACCGTCGACCTGGGCGGGCAGCGCTATGGCTTCACCGCCGACAAGGCGGTCAGGCCGTCCGGGCTGTACCGGGCGACGGCCACCGTGCGGGGCGCGAAGATCGACGGCGGCTGGATCGTGCTGCCCGGCGGCAAACAGGTCGGCATCCTCGACCGCGACGGCAAGCCCTCGGCGGCACCCGAGATCGACCCGGAGACCGGTGCCGTGACGATCGACGGCCAGACCCTGACCGCACGCCCCGTCACTCCCTGACGCCGCATGCCTCACCGCCGGGCCCGCACCCCGACCCGGCCTCCTCGTCCGACCCCCTCCTCCGCAGGGAGCCGATCATGACCGTGGACCCGAACGCCGCCACCCAGGGCTTCCCGTCTCCCCAGCCCGCCCACCGCCGCCCCGGCGCGGCCCGCTATCTCGTCCCGGCCCTGGTCGCCGCGGCGGTCGCGGTCGGGCTCGGCGCGTACGGCAAGGTGCACGACCCGACGGGGACCGCCTTCAACCTCGCCGGCTTCAGCAGCACGGGCGCCGTGAAGTCATGGCTGGCGACGACGGCGTTCTTCTTCGCGCTCGTCCAGCTCGTCTCGGCGTTCATGGTGTACGGGAAGCTGCCGGGGCCCAGCTGGGCGCCGGTGCTGCACCGCTGGTCGGGGCGGATCGCGTTCCTGGTGGCGGTACCGGTCGCGGTGCACTGTCTGTACGCGTTGGGCTATCAGACGTACGAACCGCGCGTTTTGTGGCACTCGGTCCTAGGTTGCTTCTTCTTCGGCGCTTTCAGTGCCAAGATGCTGCTGCTCCGCTCGGAGCGACTTCCCGGCTGGCTGCTGCCGATCGTCGGCGGTCTCGTCTTCGCCGTCCTGACGGCCATCTGGCTGACGTCCGCCCTCTGGTTCTTCCGTACGTTCGGAGTGACGACATGACCAACCGTTCGACGCGACGCACGGTTCTTCTCGCGACAGGGACTTCCGCGCTGCTCGCGGGGTGCAGCAACTACGGCGACAGCAACGACTCGTCGACATCGTCGCCGTCCGCGGCGGCCGCCCCCAGCGGTCAGGAGCTGGCCGCGACGAGCGACATCCCGGTCGGCGGGGGCAAGATCTTCAAGGAACAGAAGGTCGTGGTCACCCAGCCGACGAAGGACGAGTTCAAGGCCTTCTCGGCGATCTGCACACACCTGGGCTGCACGGTGACCTCCGTCTCGGGCGGCACCATCAACTGCCCCTGCCACGGCAGCAAGTACAGCATCGAGAACGCGGCGGTGGAGGCGGGTCCGGCGCCGCGTCCGCTGCCCGCGGCGAAGATCACGGTGGACGGAAATTCGATCCGCCTGGCGTGAGGCGGCACGTACGCTCCGGGACATGCATTCCGAGTCCCCGGGGCCCCTGGTGTCCCCGACGCCCATAGTGTCCACGGTGTCCCTGGTGCGCGACCACACGATCTACTCCTGCGTGATGGGGTCGCGCGCCTTCGGGCTGGCCACGGATGACAGCGACACGGACCGTCGGGGCGTGTTCCTCGCCCCGACGCCGCTCTTCTGGCGCTTCGAGAAGCCGCCGACGCATGTCGAGGGTCCGGCGGAGGAGCAGTTCAGCTGGGAGCTGGAGCGCTTCTGCGCCCTCGCGCTGCGCGCCAACCCGAACATCCTGGAGTGCCTGCACTCCCCTCTCGTCGAGTACGCCGACGACACGGGCCGCGAACTCCTCGCCCTCCGCGAGGCGTTCCTCTCCCGCCAGGCGCACGACACGTTCGCCCGCTATGCGCTGGGCCAGCACAAGAAGCTGGAAGCGGACGTACGCCGGCACGGCGCGCCCCGCTGGAAGCACGCCATGCACCTCCTGCGCCTCCTGCTGAGCTCCCGCGACCTGCTGCGCACCGGCGCCCTGACGATCGACGTCGGCGACCAGCGCGAGCCGCTGCTCGCGGTGAAGCGGGGCGAAATCCCCTGGCCGGAGTTCGAGACCCGGATGTCCCGCCTGGCGGCGGAGGCGGACGAGGCGGCTTCGAAAAGCCCCCTGCCACCCGAGCCCGACCAGGCCCGCGTCGAGGACTTCCTGATCCGCGTGCGCCGGGCCTCAGCCCTCCAGACCGCCCCGGAAGCCCTCCAGGCGGACCCTGACGACGAACGCGTGCAGGGCGTCGTACGCGGAGGGGGCGTCCGGCAGCGCTGAGGCGTCCTGCGCCTCGTCCAGCAGGGTGTGCAGCCGCTCCACGTCGTCCTGCACGCGCGCGTGGGCGACGTCCGCGGCCCCGTGCTCCTGCTCGGCCTTCGCGGCGATCAGGTCGGGCAGATACGCGGGAGCGTCGATCTGCCTGAGCAGCGTGGGCAGATCGGCCTGCACCTCGCCGCTGCGCATCAGGTGAATGCCCGTGAGCAGCACACGGAACGTGTAGAGCAGCGGCTTGAGTTCGCCGGTCTTCTCGAAGAGCCGCCACTGCGTCGTCGCGAACCCCCGGTAGTGGTGGGCGTGGTGGCTGGTGAGGACACCGGGGGCGAGGCCGGCCAGCTCGCGGTGCTCGTCGGTGGTGTGCACGACGAGCGGCGACAGCAGCTGCTCCAGCACATAGCCGTTGCGCCGAAGCATCAGCCGTACGAACTTGCGCAGGTCGTGGGTGACGAGGTCCATCTCGACGCCGTCCCGGTCCCACATCCGCGACCGGGTCTCCTCGGGCTCGCGCAGCCCGACCAGTTCGGCCGTCGGCAACAGGTGGACGCCCCGCAGGTCGACGTCGGAGTCACGCGAGGGGAAGCCGTAGAGGTGCGCCCCGGAGACGGTGGCGAACAGCACCGGGTCGGGCTGTTCGGCCACCACGGCCGCGAGGTCGATGTCCAGGACGTCGTCAGTCATCCCTCAAGCGTCCCAGAGCGCCCCCAGCGACATGAGATCGCCCTGGTACTCGATGCGGTCGGCCCACTCCGTCGGCCAGGCGTCCGAGCCGTGGTGGGCGCCCGCGAAGGCGCCGGTCAGGCAGGCGATCGAGTCGGAGTCGCCGGAGGTGCAGGCGGCCCGGCGCAGCGCGGTGAGGGGTTCGTCGACGAAGAGCAGGAAGCAGAGGAGGCCGGTGGCGAGCGCCTCCTCCGCGATCCAGCCCCCGCCGGTGGCGAGACAGGGGTCGGTCTCGGGCGAGACGGTGCGCACGGCGTGCCGGAGGTCGTCCAGCGCGGTCAGGCACTCGTCCCAGCCGTGCGCGATATAGCTCTCGGCCGTGGGGTGTTCGCTGAAGGTCCACAGGTCGCCGAGCCAGCGCGCGTGGTACCGGTGGCGGTTCTCGTACGCGTACGACCGCAGCATCCCGACGAGTCCCATCGGTTCGGCGCCCTGACTGAGGAGCCAGATCGCGTGCGCGGTGAGGTCGGAGGCGGCGAGCGCCGTGGGGTGTCCATGGGTGAGCGCGGCCTGGAACTGCGCGGCGCCCGCCCGCTGTTCGTCGCTCAGCCCTCGTACGAGCCCGACGGGTGCCACACGCATGTTGGCGCCGCAGCCCTTGGAGCCGATCTGGCTGGCCTCCTGCCAGCGGCGCTGCTCGTTCTTGAGGAGGTTGCAGGCGACCAGGCAGGTGCGGCCGGGCGCGCGGTTGTTGTCGGGCGACTGGTACCAGTCCACGAACTCCTCGCGCACCGGCCGTTCCATCCGCAGCGGGCCGAGCAGGCCGCGGTCCATGGCCGTGCGCAGCCCCCGCGCCAGCGCCAGCGTCATCTGGGTGTCGTCGGTGACCGTGGCGGGCTTGGGCAGCCGCATCTGCCGCCAGGGCCCGCACTTGGCGAGGATCGCCGGCACGGAGTTGAACTCGGTGGGGAACCCGAGCGCGTCGCCCAGCGCGAGTCCGAGCAGAGAGCCGGTGGCGGCGCGCTTGGCGAGCGTCGTGGTGGTCATGAGGGCCGTCCTTCCGAGGTGGGACGCAGCAGGGGTGGGTACAGGGCCTTGGCGCCGCCCGCCCGGTAGAGCGCGGCGGGTTTGCCGCGGCCTCCGGTGAGGCGCGCGGCACCGGGGACCTGTTCGACGAAGCCCGGCGTGGCGAGGACCTTGCGCCGGAAGTTGGGCCGGTCGAGGGCGGTGCCCCACACGGTCTCGTAGACCTGCTGCAGCTCTCCGAGGGTGAACTCGGGCGGACAGAAGGACGTGGCGAGACAGGTGTACTCGAGCTTGGCGCCGACGCGTTCGTGGGCGTCGGCGAGGATCCGGTCGTGGTCGAAGGCGAGCGGACCGAGAGCGTTGTACCGCAGCCACTGGGCCTGTGCCGCGTCACCGCCGCCGCGCGGCTCGGGAGGGTCCGGGAGCAGCGCGGCGTACGCGACGGAGACGACCCGCATCCTGGGGTCGCGCTCGGGTTCCGTATACGTCCGCAGCTGTTCCAGGTGGAGTCCGGAGGTGTCCGACAGGCCTGTCTCCTCGGCGAGTTCGCGCCGGGCCGCGGTCTCCGCGGACTCGTCCGGCAGCACGAAACCGCCGGGCAGTGCCCAGCGGCCCGCGTACGGCTCCTGCCCGCGCTCGACGAGCAGCACCTGGAGCGCGCCCGCCCGGACCGTGAGGACGGCCAGGTCGACGGTGACGGCGAAGGGCTCGAACGCGTACTTGTCGTAGCCCTCGGGTGCGTTGCCCCCGGGTGCGCGGCCTTCCCGTGCGAGCACGCCCACCCACCCCCTATTAATAGTCAGATCGACTAATAGTCATTACGACTATAAAGAGGTGAGCGGGCGTCTACAAGCCCCTGTGAGCGGGTATTTGACGGTCTTCGAGCACCGAGGAGCGAGAATTGTCGGCCTCTGAGGCCGGGGCGACAGAAGGTGTCAACTTCCAGGCCGACAGGGTCTAGGCCCGGACGCGGGAAACCTCCTGCTGCTGAGCCGGGGCGTACGACGCGTCCGGCTTCCGGGCCTCAGCGCGCGACGGCGCGAACGCCGCCACCAGTGCGCCCACCGCCGCCGCCCCCGCCGAGACCCACAGCGCGGGCCCGCAGCCGTCGACGAAGCTCGCGGCCGAGCCGTAGCCCCCGTACCGCGTGAACACGGCCGCGGCGACCGCGACTCCGAAGACCCCGCCCAGCTCGCGCAGCGCGTTGTTGACGCCGGCCGCGACTCCCGCGTCGCCCGGCGGCACCGACGAGGTCACGGCGTTCGCGACCGTGGGGAAGACCATCGAGATGCCGATGCCGGCGACGATCAGCGGCAGGACCAGACTCCCGTAACTGACACCCGGCTCGATCTGCCGGGCCAGCAGCCCGAGTCCGACCGCCTGGAGGACCAGGCCGCCCAGCATGAAGGGCCGGTTCCCGAACCGGTCGGCGAGCGCGCCCGCGACCGGCGCGACGGCCAGCGGCATGCCGGTCCACACGAGGATCCGGACGCCCGCCTCCAACGGGGAGTTGCCCAGGCCGAGTTGGAAGAGCTGCGAGATCATGAACAGGGAGCCGAGCAGCGACATGAACATCAGGAAGACCGCGCCGTTGGCGGTGGAGAAGCCGCGCCTCCTGAAGTACGCGAGGGGCAGCATCGGGTAGCGCGCCCGCGACCGCTCCCAGCCGAGGAAGGCCGCCACGAAGACGATGCCGACAGCCAGCGCGCCCAGCACTTCGGCGCTCCCCCAGCCCGCCTCCGGCGCCCGCACCGGCGCCCAGGCGAGACCGGTCAGACCCACGGCCGCGAGGACAAGTCCCACGACGTCGAGCTGGGGACGGGGACCGTGGCTCTCCCGGAGCTTGAGGGCCGCCAGCGGCAGCATCGCGAGCCCCGTCGGCACGTTCAGCCAGAAGATCCACTGCCAGGACAGGCCCTCGGTGACGGCGCCGCCGAGCACCGGCCCGGCGGCCACACCGAGCCCGGTCACCCCGCCCCACAGGCCGATCGCGACGCCCCGCTTCTCGGCCGGGAACGCCTCGCTGATCAGGGTCAGCGTGAGCGGCAGCAGGACGGCCGCGCCGGCGCCCTGGACCACCCGCGCGGCGATGAGCTGCCCCGGACCGCCCGCGAGCGCCGCCAGCGCCGACGCCAGCGTGAAGACGGCGAGCCCGACGACGTACATGCGGCGCCGCCCGAAGCGGTCGCCGAGCGCGGCGCCGGTCAGGGTGAGGCAGGCGAAGACCAAGTTGTACGCGTTGATCGTCCACTCCAGGTCGGACAGGCTCGCCCCGAAGTCGGCCTGCAGGGCGGGCAGCGCGGTGGAGACGACGACCACGTCGAGGGAGCAGAGCAGCGCCCCGAGTCCGGCCAGTACGACGGTCCACGCGCGGCGTGGCGGCGCGGCACCGGCGACTGGTTCACGGCCCGGGGCACGCAGGGTGTCAGCCATGACAGTTCCTTTCGTGAGGTCAAGGGATCACTCACGGAAGGCAGACCGGGCCGGGTCCGAAAAGGAATCGCGACGCCCCAGGAAGGCGAGGAGCCGGTCGCCGGGCCGCGCGCACGCGGGCACGTCGAAGGGCGCCGCGAAGCGCACGCCCCGGTCGGCGTCCGCGACGACACAGCGCGCCACGGGGAGCAGTTCGGCGGCGAGCGCGGCCGGGATCGGACCCGGCCTCCCGCAGGCCTGTGCCACGTCCCACCCGTGCACGGCGATCTCCACGGCCCCGACGGCGGTCATCACCCTGACGTCCAGCGGCTTGTCGCCGATCACGACGGAGTCCACGGGACCCGCGGCCCAGGCACCGAGCACCGCACACGCCCGCCCGCGGAAGCCGCAGGCGGGATCGGAATCCCCCGTCGGGACGAGACCGATCCGCCCTCCGGTCAGCCCCTCGTACAGCGCGTCGAGCGAGTCGTTGAGGTGGTCGAGCAGCGCCCCCAGGTCCCACTGGGCACACGGTGTGGCCCGCTCCAGGCTCCCCGGCCGCACGCTCGTGACGCGTCCCAGGGTGTACGCGAGCGAGCGTTCCAACAGCTCACCGGAGTTCACGAGAGCACCTGGGGCAGACCGAAGCGCCCGAACAACTCCGGATCGAGGAAGGCGGTGATCCGCGCGATGCGCACCTCATGCACGCCGGGCGTGTGCGAGGAGTGCACGCCGCGTACGCCGAGCGCGTGTGGGGCGTTCGCGAGATGCGCGCGCGGGGCGTGCACGTCGTGCGCGCGCGGGGCGTGCAGGAGGCGCACATGGAGCACCTGAAGCGAGTGCGCCCGGTGCACGCCGTCCGCGCCCCGCTCGTACGCCCCCACCGCGCGCTGCCCGTTGGCCCGCGTGGGCACCATCCGCACGCGCCCCGGTTCGCCGACGCGCGCCCCCAGGAAGCGCAGCACGTCCTTCGTGCCGGTGAACCACTCCAAGTAGGGAGGCATCTCCAGCTCGACACCGTCCTGGAGGAGCCCCAGCAGCGCGTCCATGTCGGCGTGTTCGAAGGCCGCCATGTAGCGGTCGAGCAGCTCGCGGTCCTCGGGGCCGTCCGGCTCGGTCACCAGGTCCTCGTCGGGCGCCACCTCGTCGAGCCGGGCACGCGCGCGCTGGAGGGTGCTTTTGACGGCCGCCGTGGAGGTGCCGAGCAGGGCGGCGACCTCGGGCGCCCGCCAGGCCAGCACGTCGCGCAGGATGAGCACGGCCCGCTGCCGGGCCGGCAGATTCTGAAGCGCGGCGACGAGCGCGAGCCGCAGGCTGCCCCGCGCCGCCACGACGGTCGCCGGGTCGACGAGCGCGTCGGGCAGCGGCTGCAGCCACGGGACGTCCGTCGCACGGGCCCTCAGAGGCTCCTCAGGCGCGTCTGAGGGCTCCCCGAGCCCCGAGGGCAGCGGACGCCGCACCCGGCCCTCCAGAGCCGTCAGACACGTATTCGTGGCGATCCGGTGCAGCCAGGTCCGCAAGGACGCCCGGCCCTCGTAGCCGTCGTACGACCGCCAGGCCCGCAGATACGTCTCCTGGACCAGGTCCTCGGCGTCGTCGACCGACCCGAGCATGCGGTAGCAGTGGGCGAGCAGCTCCCGCCGGTACGGATCGGTCAGCCGTACGAATTCGTCGCGGTCCGTCGTCGCAGCCATCCCCGCTCCCTTCGTTCGCCGGCACAGACCGGCGGATCGTTCACCGGTACAGACCGGCGGAGCGGCGAAAACGAATCGGCCGGCCCCGGAGAAGTTCCGGGACCGGCCGTCGTACGTACGAAACCGTGGGGCCTAGAGGCCGACCTCGGCCATGAGCATGCCGACCTCGGTGTTCGACAGGCGGCGCAGCCAGCCCGACTTCTGGTCGCCCAGGGTGATCGGCCCGAAGGAGACGCGCACGAGCTTGTCGACCGGGAAGCCGGCCTCGGCGAGCATGCGGCGCACGATGTGCTTGCGGCCCTCGTGGAGGGTCACCTCGACCAGGTAGTTCTTGCCGGTCTGCTCGACGACCCGGAAGTGGTCCGCCTTCGCGTACCCGTCCTCCAGCTGGATGCCGTCCTTGAGCCGCTTGCCCAGGTCGCGCGGGATCGGGCCCACGATGTGCGCGAGGTAGACCTTCTTCACGCCGTACTTGGGGTGGGTCAGCCGGTGCGCCAGCTCACCGTGGTTGGTGAGCAGGATGACGCCCTCGGTCTCGGTGTCGAGCCGCCCGACGTGGAAGAGCCGCGTCTCGCGGTTCGTCACGTAGTCGCCGAGGCACTGACGGCCCTCGTTGTCCTCCATGGTGGAGACGACACCGGCGGGCTTGTTCAGCGAGAAGAACTGGTACGACTGCGTCGCGACCGTCAGTCCGTCGACCTTGATCTCGTCGTTCTCCGGGTCGACGCGCAGACCCTGCTCCAGGACGATCTCGCCGTTGACCTCGACCCGGGCCTGCTCGACCAGCTCCTCGCAGGCACGCCGCGAACCGTAGCCAGCGCGCGCGAGCACCTTCTGCAGCCGCTCGCCCTCCTGCTCGGCGCCCGGGAAGGTCTTGGGCGTCTTGATCTCCGGCTTGCCCGCGTACCGGTCCCGGTTGCGCTCCTCGGCCCGCGTCTCGTACTCGCGGGAGCGCGAGGGCTCCGTACGGCCGCCGCGCTGCTGGCCCTGCCTGGGGCCGCCCTTCGCGCCGCCGCGCGCGGACGCGCCGCGCCCGGACTTCGGGCCGTCCTTGGAGGCGCCGGGGCCCACGTCGTAGCGGCGCTCCTCGGGGCGGGGCTTGCTCTCGCGCTTCGGCTTGTCGTCGCGCCCTGCCTCACTCCTCGGCTGGGAGCCGCGTCCGCCCCCGCTCCTCGGCTGGGAGCCGCGTCCACCGGTCCCTCGGGCGCCGCCGCCCCCACCGGTCCCCCGGGGGTTGCCGCGCCCGCTGTTCCTGCCACTGCCACTGCTTCGCATCAAAGTTCCGTCGTCGTCGTGTCGTCTGCATCTGCATCCGGTGCATCCGGATCGAACGACGGGACCCCTTCCAGCGTCTCTGCCTCGATCGCGTCCGCCTCCGGAAGGAAGGGCGCGAGCTCCGGGAGCTCGTCCAGGCCGCGCAGGCCCATTCGCTCCAGGAAGTAGTTCGTCGTCGTGTACAGGATCGCACCTGTTTCGGGTTCCGTGCCCGCCTCCTCGACCAGACCCCGCTGCAACAGGGTGCGCATCACACCGTCACAGTTCACTCCGCGGACCGCCGAGACCCTGGATCGGCTGACCGGCTGGCGGTACGCGACGACCGCCAGCGTCTCCAGGGCCGCCTGGGTGAGGCGGGCCTGCTGCCCGTCCAGGACGAAGCGTTCGACGGCCGCCGCGTACTCGGGCCGGCTGTAGAAACGCCACCCGCCCGCGATGAGCCGCAGCTCGAAGCCACGGTCCTGGACCGTGTACTCGTCGGCCAGCTCACGCAGCGCGTCCGCGACCTGCCTCCTGGGCCGCTCCAGGATCTTCGCGAGGTGCTCCTCGGTCGCGGGCTCGTCCACGACCATGAGAACGGCCTCCAGGGCAGGCTTGAGATCGAGGTCGGCGACGGTGCGCAGCCCTGTCGGGATCTCGGTGGTGTCCTCGCTCACGCCTTCTCCTTCTTGGCGTCTTTCTTGGCCTCGTCCTTGGCTTCCTCGGGCGGCCGGTCGAACTCGTCCGTCACCGTCGGCTGCTCGTCCCCGTCCCCGCCCGTCCAGCGCACCATCAGGTCCCCCAGCGCCTCTTCCTGGTCGAGCGCGACGGCCTTCTCCCGGTAGAGCTCCAGAAGGGCCAGGAACCGGGCCACGACGGTGAGGGTGTCGTCGGTGTCCTCGACGAGCGCGCGGAAACTGGCCTCCCCGAGCTCCCGCAGCCGCGCCACCACGATCCCGGCCTGCTCCTGCACGCTGACCAGCGGCGCGTGGATGTGATCGACGTACACCTGCGGCTTGGGCCTGGGCTGCATCGCCTTCACGGCGAGCTTCGCGAACCCCTCCGCCCCGATGCTGATGACCACCTCGGGCAGCAGCTCGGCGTGATGGGCTTCGAGCCCGACGGTACGGGGGTAGCGGCGGGCCTCTTCCTCCAGCCGCGCGTTGAAGATGTCCGCGATCTGCTTGTACGCGCGGTACTGGAGCAGCCGCGCGAAGAGCAGGTCCCGCGCTTCGAGGAGGGCCAGGTCACCTTCGTCCTCCACCTCGGCGGAGGGCAGCAGCCGGGCGGCCTTGAGGTCGAGCAGCGTGGCCGCGACGACCAGGAACTCGGTCGTCTGGTCGAGGTCCCAGTCCGGTCCCATGGCCCTGATGTGCGCCATGAACTCGTCGGTGACCTTGGACAGCGCCACTTCGGTGACATCCAGCTTGTGCTTCGAGATCAGCTGAAGCAGCAGGTCGAAGGGCCCCTCGAAGTTCGAGAGCCGCACCTTGAAGACACCGTCACCGGCTTCGGCGGAAGCTTCGGGTTCCACAGAAGCTTTGGGCCCGGCGGGACCTTCGGGTTCCACGAAGGCTTTTGGCTCGTCGGAAGCTTCTGGCTCGGCAGGAGCGCTGGGCTCGGCGGAAGCTTCTGGCTCGGCAGGAGCGCCGGTCTCGGCAGGAGCTTCGGTCCTAGCAGCGGCAGGCGCTTCCTCGACAGCTCCGCCGGCGTTGTGGGCAGTCGTCCCGCTGGGCGGGACGGGTGGGCGCAACGCCCCACGGTCCGCAGACGAAGTGCCGTCCTCGACCACAGGCTCGCCCTCAGCCGCAGGCGGCTCGGGCTCCGCCGAAGGCGGCAGAACCTCGGCCGGAGCCTCAGCCGGGGGCGCCGCCCCGGGCCCCCGCCCCAGCGCACGCCGACGACCGGCGGAGCCACCGGCGGGGACAGGCACGTCGTTCGAGGTCATAGCCGTCGCAGGCTACCGCTACCGCCCGCGGAGCCGTCGTACGAGGATGCTCGCGTCCCCGCGGGATTCCAGATCGGCGAGCACCACGGCGACCGCCTCGCGGACGATCCGTCCACGGTCGACCGCGAGCCCGTGCTCCCCGCGGAGCACCAGGCGGGCGTGCTCGAGGTCCATGAGCTCCTCGGCCGACACGTACACCGTGATCTTCTCGTCGTGCCGCTCCCGCCCGCTGGGCCGGCGGTTGGCGGCACGAGAACGCTTACCGCGGGACGAGGACGACTGCCCGGCGGCAGAACCTTCCTGCGCCGTCTGACGTCGCCCGGAGCGCTCCGGAGCCGCGCCCCGGCTGCGGGACTCTCCGTCGGACTCGGAGTCGGCGGCGACATGTTCGTCGCCCTCGCCGTCACCGCCCTGGACGGGCACCGACTGCGGCGCGTCCTCCCCGGCGGCGGCCGCGTCGCTCTCACCGGCCGGAGCCGGTACCCGGGCCTCGCCGTTGGTCCGGCGTGAGGGTGTGGACGCCTGGAGCGCCATTCCCCCGGTGGTACGGAACAGTTCGTCGGCCCCCGGCAGACTCACTCGGCGTGACACCGGGCGAGCACCTCCCTGGCGAGCTGGCGATAAGCGGCGGCCCCGACGGAGTTGGAGGCGTACGTGGTGATCGGCTCACCGGCGACGGTGGTCTCCGGGAAGCGGACGGTCCGGCCGATCACCGTGTGGTAGACGTGATCGTCGAAGGCCTCCACCACGCGCGCGAGCACCTCACGGCTGTGCACCGTGCGGGAGTCGTACATCGTGGCGAGGATGCCGTCGAGCTCCAGCTCCGGGTTGAGCCGCTCCTGGACCTTCTCGATGGTCTCGGTGAGCAGTGCGACACCGCGGAGGGCGAAGAACTCGCATTCCAGGGGCACGATCACCTTGTGAGCCGCCGTCAGGGCGTTGACGGTGAGCAGGCCGAGCGAGGGCTGACAGTCGATCACGATGTAGTCGTAGTCGGCCATCAGCGGCTTCAGGGCGCGCTGCAGCGTGGACTCGCGGGCGACCTCGCTCACCAACTGCACTTCGGCGGCGGACAGGTCGATGTTGCTGGGCAGCAGGTCCATGTTCGGGACCGCCGTCTTCAGGAGCACCTCGTCGGCCGCCATGCCCCGCTCCATGAGCAGGTTGTAGACGGTGAGGTCGAGCTCCATGGGGTTGACGCCGAGGCCGACCGAGAGCGCGCCCTGCGGGTCGAAGTCGACGAGCAGGACCCGGCGTCCGTACTCCGCGAGCGCGGCACCCAGGTTGATGGTCGACGTCGTCTTGCCGACGCCGCCCTTCTGGTTGCACATCGCGATGATCTTCGCGGGGCCGTGGTCGGTCAGCGGGCCCGGGATCGGGAAGTACGGCAGCGGGCGGCCGGTCGGACCGACGCGCTCACGGCGCTGACGGGCAGCGTCGGGCGCGAGCGTGGCCGCGTACTCGGGATCGGGCTCGTACTCGGCGTCGGGGTCGTAGAAGTGCCCCTCGGGCAGGTCGTCGTAGTCGGCGAAGTGGGTGCGGTTCTCGCCACTTCCGTTGCCGGCCATGGCGTTCACGTGATGGCCATCCATGCTCTGGTGTGCTGTCTGAGTCATCCGGGGACTCTTTTGGGCTGCGAAGGTGCGGACAGCGACGGAGCCGACAGCCTCGAGCCCCGTGGGGCTCTGGCCCCGCGCCGGCATTCCTGGTTGACCACCCCCGGGAGTAAATGTCGACTCATTCACAAGTCGTCTTACCTCCTTGGTGACCAGGAAACTTCTAGATAGGTCAGCGTGGCACCATGCCGACGGTTGGCGACTCTATGGCGTGTCACCGGTCCGCAGCAACACAATCCGCCGGACCCGACCCGATGTGTCGGCAACCGAACACCCCTCTGTCAAGGGCGTAAGGCCGTCGCACAGCAGGTTTCACCGGTGTGCGAATCGGTTAAAGAGTTACCTTCGTGGCGAGTTGAACGAGTGTCGCAAAGTGACCCGAGACACATCCGGCCGGACCTTGTCGGGCAAGGTCCGGCCGGGTGCGCGGTGTTGACGATCTATGTTGACGTATCGCCTTTTACCCGTTGATGACTTAACCGAGCAGGCTCTCCAGCTCGACGTGCTCCAGGCCGAGCGCCTCGGCGACCTCGCGGTAAACCACCTTGCCGTCATGGGTGTTGAGACCCTTGGCGAGCGCGGCGTCACGGCGCAGCGCCTCGACCCAGCCGTTGTCGGCCAGCGACACGATGTAGGGAAGCGTGGCGTTGGTGAGGGCGTTGGTGGAGGTGTTCGGCACGGCGCCCGGCATGTTGGCGACGCAGTAGAAGACCGAGTTGTGCACCTTGAAGGTCGGCTCGGCGTGGGTGGTGGGACGCGAGTCCTCGAAGCAGCCGCCCTGGTCGATCGCGATGTCGACAAGGACACTTCCCGGCTTCATGCGGGACACAAGCTCGTTGGTGACCAGCTTCGGAGCCTTGGCACCGGGGATGAGCACGGCACCGATGACGAGGTCGGCCTCCAGGCAGGCCTTCTCCAGCTCGAAGGAGTTGGACATGACCGCCTTGATCTTGGTGCCGAAGATCTTGTCGGCCTCACGCAGCTTGTTGATGTCGCGGTCGAGCAGGGTCACATCGAAGCCCATGCCGATGGCGATCTGCGCGGCGTTCCAGCCGGAGACTCCACCGCCGATGACGACGGCCTTCGCCGGGGTCACACCCGGGACACCGCCCGGCAGGACGCCACGGCCGCCGGCCGCGCGCATCAGGTGGTAGGCGCCGACCTGCGGGGCGAGGCGGCCCGCGACCTCGGACATCGGGGCGAGCAGCGGCAGCGCGCGGCTGGGCAGCTCGACGGTCTCGTACGCGATCGCCGTGGTGCCGGACTCCAGGAGCGCGTCCGTGCACTCCTTGGAAGCGGCCAGGTGCAGGTAGGTGAAGAGCGTCTGGTCCTTGCGGAGGCGGTGGTACTCCTCCGCGATGGGCTCCTTGACCTTCAGCAGCAGGTCGGCGGTGGCCCAGACCTCGTCGGCGGTGCCGAGGATCTGCGCGCCGGCGGACACGTACTCGCCGTCCGTGATCGAGGAGCCGACACCGGCGTTCTGCTCGATGAAGACCTGGTGGCCGTGGCGCACCAGCTCGTGCACGCCGGCGGGGGTGATGGCCACCCGGAACTCGTTGTTCTTGACCTCGCGGGGGATGCCGACCTTCACGTCGATCACGGTCCTTGACTCAGAGGGTTCTGGGGCTATGCATGGCCGGGGCGATGCAAGCCGGGGCAATGCATGTCATACCCGGATACACGGGGGCGCACCGGGAGACACCACGAAAGAACGCAGCGGAGCCAGTTTAATGAAGGGATTCCCTCTGTCTAGCCTTTCAATGCATCAATCTTCGGCGGATGCACTACGGATTTCGTAGGCGTTAGCGCCCTGTTCCATGGCCATCACGCCCTCCGGGAGCTCGTCACCGAGCATTCGCTCGGCCGCCCCGCGGTGCAGCCGGGCGGCGGCGGGGTCCCCGAGCCGGTCCAGGGTGTCGGCCAGCCGGAGCTGCAGCGCGGCCTGCAGCCGGACGTCGTCGGCGCGGCGCGCCCACTCGACCGCCTCCTGGCAGGTGCGCAGTGACTCCTCGGGGCGCCCGGCGTACTCCTGGACGCGCGCCAGCTCGCTCAACGCCCGCGCCTGGGCAGCCACATCGTCGTTCCTGCGGTGCCCGGTGACGGCGGCGCGCCAGTTGCGCAACGCCTCGCCGTAGCGGCCCGCGTAGGTGTGCGCGGTGGCGATACGGCCGTACAGCCGGGCCGCGTCCACGCGCTCGTCGCGCGCCAGCCGCTCGGCGAGCGCCCTGCCGTACCAGTCGGCGGCCCGGTCGTAGTCCCCCAGCTCCTGATGGGCGCCGCCTACGGATTCCATCGCGCGGCCGGTCGCGTACGGGTCATTTGCTTCGCGTCCGGCGTCCAGCGCGGCCCGGTAGCGGGCGAGGGCCTCGGCCGTCCGGCCGGTCTGCGCGTCCAGGTCGGCCAGGTTCAGCAGGGCCGCGGCCTTCTCGCGGGGCAGGTTCCGGCGCTCGGCGACGTCCAGGACGAGCCGGTGGATGCCGTACAGCTCGGGCGCGGCCGCCCGCGTACCGACGTGCGCGACCATCGCCCTCACCAGCGCGGCCATGAGGCGGCGGGCCAGCGTGTCCAGCTCGCCGTCGGCGACCGCCAGCCGAGCCGAGGCGAGCAGCGCGGGCTGCCGGATGCGCAGCCAGTCGGCGGCCGCCCGGGGGTTCGGGAAGCGCAGGGCGCGGGGCATCCCGGCGAGCTTCTCGCGGGCGGGCGAGCTGTCGGTCTCGGTGATCGCGCGGCAGGACACCAGCAGCCGTACGGTCCGCTCCAGCATCCTGGCGCGGGCCAGCTGCAGCTCGGCCGGGCGGTCGTGGGTGTCGGTGAGGGCGCGCAGCAGCGGCAGCAGACAGCCGGGCACCTCGTACTGCGGCAGCGGCGACTCGACAGGCCGCACGAGCCCGAGGCCGGCGAAGTCGTCCAGGGTGGCGCGGGCGGCGCCCACCGAGCAGCCGGCGAGCGCGGACGCGGTGTGCGGGTCGACGAGGCCCGCGGGGGCCAGGGAGAGCAGTCGCAGTATCCGCGCGGCGGTGGTCGGCAGCGAGGCGTAGGTGAGCCGGAAGACGCGGGCCAGCGGCGAGCCCTCCTCGCCGTCGGTGCGCAGCTGCTTGGCGAGGTCGGCGACGGCCGACTGCGGGCGGGCCGCGAGCCAGCCGCCGGCGAGCACCAGGGCGGCGGGCTGGCCCGCGCACAGTTCGACCAGCCCCTCGGCGGCGAGCGGGTCGACGGTGATGCGCACCGAGCCGGTGAAGCGGTCGAGGAGTTCCAGGGCGGACTTGGTGTCCAGGCCGCCCAGAGTGCAGGGGCGGACGTCCGCGATGCCGGTCAGCGGCCCGCCGGAGACGGCGACGACCAGGCACTCCGGGGTGTCCGGCAGCAGCGCGTCGACCTGTCCGGCGTCGGCCGCGTCGTCGAGCAGGAGCAGCGCGCGGCGGGTGGCGAGGGCCTCGCGCACCGCCTCGCTCAGGTCGTCGGCGGCGGCCCCGGGCGGCGTGGGCCGGTCCAGGGCGGTGAGCAGTTCCCGCGCGGTGCGTTCGGTGGGTACCGGAGTGCCGTCGGGCTCGGTGAGCCGGGCGCGCAGCACCCCGTCGGGGTAACTCTCGGCGACCTGCCCTGCGAGCTCTTCGGCGAGCGCGGTGCGGCCCGATCCGGGCTTGCCCGCGATGAGCAGCACGCGCGCGCGTGGCGCCTTGCGACCGGAGAGGGTGTCGAGGCCCGCGCGCGCGATGTCGGCCCGGAGTTCCTTCAACTCTCTTGTACGGCCCAGGAACTGACCCTCCGTGGGAGCGGACCCGGCAGCCGGGCGCTGCCCCTTGGCCGACACTTTCGTGCCGCCGATGTCCACCGCCTGATCCGTCACGGGCCACACTCCCGTCCCACTGCACGCTGGGGCCCGCCGGGACTCCGGTTCGGGCGTTTCCAGAGCCTAGTTCACGCTCTGCGACGATCTGGGAGGAGCGCGGCGGACACGTCCCCCGATCGGATCAGGCGATCGTAGGACTGACGGCATCGGGGTGACGTCAGAGGTGGATCAGACCTCGAAGGGACGCGCGGGCCACGGCGCCTCCGCCGGGCGCAGCGCTTCGAGGCCGTCGCCATGACGCGCGGCCACCAGCGCAAGGACGCCGACGACCAGGCAGTTGTTGTGCAGATCACCGGCGAGCACCCCGCGCACGAGCTCGTCGACGGAGACCCTGGCCAGCTCCATGTCGGCCTCTTCGTCCTCGACCTCGAAGCGCCGGCCCTCGGCCTCGGAGATATTGCGGGCGAGGAAGATGCGGACGGCCTCGTCGCAGCCGCCGGGCGTGGTGAAGACGTCGGTCAGCACGCGCCAGTCCTCGGCCTTGACGTGCGCCTCTTCGTACAGCTCGCGCTGGGCGGCGTGCAGCGGGTTCTCGCCCGGGATGTCGAGCAGGCCCGCCGGGATCTCCCAGAGCTTGTGGCGCACGGGGTGGCGGTACTGGCGGATGACGAGTACGCGGTCCTCGTCGTCGAGGGCGAGGACGGCCACGGAGCCGGGGTGTACCTGGTAGTCGCGGCGGGCGACCGATCCGTCGGGCATGACCACGTCGTCGGTGCGCACCGAGGTCTTGTTGCCCTTGAAGGGGGTCTCGGTCGCCCGGACCTCCCACTCCTCGGTGGTGTCCTTGATCGTCATGGCCTGCCCTTCCCACACGTACAAAAGGAAACCGGTCACGGCCGAAAGGAATCGGCCACAGCGAGGCTGCAACGGAAACCGGGGCGCGCACCTCGAAAGACGCGCACCCCGGCCACCGTACAACCCTTGTGCTACTTACCCGTCTTGCGCTCCACGGCGGCCTTGACCAGGCCGGCGAAGAGCGGGTGCGGGCGGGTCGGACGGGAGCGCAGCTCGGGGTGCGCCTGCGTCCCGACCAGGTACGGGTGGACGTCGCGCGGGTACTCGACGTACTCGACCAGCTTGCCGTCCGGGGAGGTGCCGGAGAACTGCAGACCGGCCTTCTTCTCCAGCTCGGCGCGGTAGGCGTTGTTCACCTCGTAGCGGTGGCGGTGGCGCTCCTCGACGTACTCCTTGCCGTCGTACACCTCGCGCACGATGGAGCCCTCGGCGAGCTTGGCCGGATACATACCCAGGCGCATCGTGCCGCCCATGTCGCCCTCGCCCGCCACGATGTCGAGCTGCTCGGCCATGGTGGAGATCACCGGGTGGGCGGTCGCGGAGTCGAACTCGGTGGAGTTGGCGTCCGCGATGTCGGCCAGGTTGCGCGCGGCCTCGATCACGATGCACTGCAGGCCCAGACACAGGCCGAGCAGCGGGATCTTGTTCTCGCGGGCGTACTGGATGGCGCCGACCTTGCCGGAGACACCGCGGTCGCCGAAGCCGCCGGGAATGCAGATCGCGTCGACGTCGCCGAGCTGCTGCGCGGCGCCCGCCGGGGTCCTGCAGTCGTCCGAGGTGACCCACTTGATCTTCACGCGGGCCTTGTTGGCGAAGCCGCCCGCGCGCAGGGCCTCGGTGACCGAGAGGTAGGCGTCGGGCAGGTCGATGTACTTGCCGACGAGCGCCAGGTTGATCTCGTGGAGCGGGTTGTGGACGCGGTCGAGCAGGTCGTCCCAGGTCGTCCAGTCCACGTCGCGGAAGGGCAGGTCGAGCTTGCGTACGACGTACGCGTCCAGGCCCTCGGTGTGCAGGACCTTCGGGATGTCGTAGATCGACTTGGCGTCGATGGCCGCGACGACGGCCGCCTCGTCGACGTCGCACATCAGCGAGATCTTGCGCTTGATCGCGGTCGGCACGTCGCGGTCGGCGCGCAGCACGATCGCGTCCGGCTGAATACCGATGTTGCGCAGCGCCGCAACCGAGTGCTGCGTCGGCTTCGTCTTCAGCTCCCCGGACGGGCCGATGTACGGGAGGAGCGAGATGTGCACGACGAACACGTTGTCGCGGCCGACCTCGTGACGGACCTGGCGGACCGTCTCCAGGAACGGCAGGGACTCGATGTCGCCGACCGTGCCGCCGACCTCCGTGATGACGACGTCGACGTCGTCGGTGGCCATGCGGCGGATGCGGTGCTTGATCTCGTTGGTGATGTGCGGAATGACCTGAACCGTGTCGCCCAGGTACTCGCCGCGCCGCTCCTTGGCGATGACCGTCGAGTACACCTGGCCGGTGGTGACGTTGGCCGAGCCGTCCAGGTCCACGTCGAGGAAGCGCTCGTAGTGACCGATGTCCAGGTCGGTCTCGGCGCCGTCGTTGGTGACGAACACCTCGCCGTGCTGGAACGGGTTCATGGTGCCCGGGTCGACGTTCAGGTACGGGTCGAGCTTCTGCATCGTGACCCGCAGACCCCGCGCCTTGAGCAGCGCGCCCAGGCTGGAGGCGGTCAGACCCTTGCCGAGGGAGGAGGCGACACCCCCGGTGACGAAGATGTGCTTGGTCGTCGAGGCTGTGCTGTTTCGAAAAGCAGCGGGCGGCATGGCCAAGAGGGGGCTCCCGTGGTCTCGGTCTGGGGTGCGTGCGGCGTGGGGTCCGGAGATTTCCGGAGGTGCCGTCGCTGCGGTTCGGGGGTTTCTTGCCCACCGGTCCACGGGCTACCAGGGTATCAGCGACAGAACGAGACCGCTTCCGGCCACGCTCCGCGCACACGTCGGCACAGACCCCGCACAGCACCCACTCGACACTCGCTCGCCGCTCACTCGATCGGACGAGTCGGGTTACCGGGAGCGGCACGCGGATCTTCCAGGTGCGTCGTATCCTGCTCGGACACTCGCTGCCGAGCCCGGCCCGACACACGGCACCATCCCCGCCCGTATCCCGGAACAACGAGAGCTCGTCAGTGCGTTTCGAAACGACAATCGCACCGCCCACCGCACCGACAATTGACGTTTCGCAGCGACGCATGATCAACGTTCCGCACACTACTGACGTTCCTTAGTACCGACGTTTCGCATTACCAACGTTCCCTGACCGCAGAGCGACCGCCCCTCGGGGGGCGACGTGGCCGTTCGACTGGAGATGCACGTGGCCGGGCGCATCGAGGACTACGCACTCATCGGAGACATGCAGACAGCGGCGCTGGTCTGCAGGGACGGCACAGTCGACTGGCTGTGCCTGCCCCGCTTCGACTCCCATGCCGTCTTCGCAGGACTGCTCGGCACGGAGGAACACGGATTCTGGCGGCTGGGCCCGGCGCACGCGGCCGACGCCGAACCCCCGACGGCGGCGCGCCGCAGATACCGCGGCGACTCGCTGATCCTCGAATCCGAGTGGGACACCCCGCGCGGCACGGTCCGCGTGACCGATTTCATGCCCCCGCGCGACGGCGCGCCGCAGCTGATCCGGATCGTCGAGGGCGTCACGGGCCGGGTGCCGATGCGCTCCGCGCTGCGGATGCGTTTCAGCTACGGCCGCGTGGTGCCCTGGGTGCACAAGCACGAGGGGCGCACGGTCGCCGTCGCCGGGCCCGACTCGGTGTGGTTCGACACCGCCTGCGAGACCTACGGCAAGGCACTGACCACCTACGCGGACTTCACGGTGGCGCCCGGCGACCGGATCGCGTTCACCATCTCGTGGGAACCCTCGCACAAGCAGCCCCCCGCGCTGCCCGAGCCCGAGCAGTCGCTGGAGGCCACCGAGGACTTCTGGCGCGACTGGGTCGAGCAGTGCACGTACCACGGCCCCTACCGTGAGGCCGTCGTCCGCTCGCTGATCACGCTGAAGGCCCTGACCTACGCGCCCACGGGCGGCATCGTCGCCGCGCCCACCACCTCCCTCCCGGAGGAGATCGGCGGCGTACGCAACTGGGACTACCGCTACACCTGGCTCCGCGACGCCGCCATCACCCTCTCCTCGCTGCTGCGCACCGGCTATCGCGAGGAAGCCCGCGCCTGGCGCGAGTGGCTGCTGCGCGCCGTCGCCGGCGACCCGGAGAACCTGCAGATCATGTACGGCATCGCGGGCGAACGGGAGTTGGGCGAGGCGGAGCTCGACTGGCTTCCCGGATACGAGAATTCGACGCCCGTACGGGTCGGGAACGGCGCCGCGCACCAGCTCCAGCTCGATGTGTACGGCGAGGTCACCGAGGCCCTGCACCTGGCCCACATGACGGGCCTGTCCCGCAACGACTACGCCTCGCTGCTCCAGCTGAAGCTGATCCGCTACCTGGAGAACCACTGGGACCAGCCGGACGAGGGCATCTGGGAAGTCCGAGGTCCACGACGGCACTTCGTTCACTCCAAGGTGATGGCCTGGGTCGCCGTCGACCGCACCATCAAGCTCATCGAGTCCGGCGACGCGGACGGCCCGCTGGAGAAGTGGCGCGAACTGCGCGACGACATCCACCGGGACGTGTGCGAGAAGGGCTACGACAAGGAGCGCAACACGTTCACGCAGTCGTACGGCTCCAAGGAGCTGGACGCCTCGCTGCTTCTCATCCCGCAGATGGGCTTCCTGCCCCCGGACGACAAGCGCGTGATCGGCACCATCGAGGCGATCCAGCGCGAGCTGTCCACCCCGGACGGCTTCATCCTGCGCTACCCGACCACCGGTGAGGACGCCGGCGTGGACGGCCTGGAGGGAGACGAGGGCGCCTTCCTCGCCTGCTCGTTCTGGATGGCGGACGACCTGGCGATGATCGGCCGCGTCGACGAGGCCCGCAAGCTCTTCGAGAGGCTGCTGGCGCTCAGGAACGACCTCGGTCTGCTCGCCGAGGAGTGGGACCCGCGGCTCCAGCGGCAGGTGGGCAACTTCCCGCAGGCGTTCAGTCACGTTCCGCTGATCGACACGGCGCTAAGGCTGACGGCCTCGGGGGCGTACGGCGGCTGAACAGGACCGATCCGCCGTGCCCGCCTAGCCTGGACATAGTCCTGTCCCCTGCTGGAAGGGGGCGGCTGCCATGGCTCCCCTCGGGAAGGCGGGCGCGGCGCTCGCCGCGCTCCGCGCGGACCTGACCGGTGAGGTGTTCGCCCCGGACGACCCCGGGTACGACGACGCCCGGACGATCTTCAACGCGATGATCGACAAACGCCCCGCCGTGATCGCGCGATGCGAGAGCGAGGCCGAGGTAGCCCGTTCGGTGCGCTTCGCGCGGGACCTGGACCTGCCGATCGCGGTGCGCGGCGGCGGCCACAGCGTGTCGGGCATGTCGCTCAACGACGGCGGCCTGGTCATCGACCTGCGCCGGATGCGGACGGTGACGGTCCATCCGGGTTCCGAGACGGTACGGGTGGAGGGCGGCGCCATCATGAGCGACCTCGACCTGGCCACCCAGCCGTACGGCCTGGCGACGACCGGCGGCCGCGTCTCGACCACCGGCGTCGGCGGCTTCGTACTCGGCGGCGGGAACGGCTGGCTCGACCGGTCGTTCGGCCTCGCCGCCGACAATCTGCTCGGCATAGAACTGGTGACGGCCGACGGGACGTCGGTCCGGGCCACCGACCACGAGAACGCGGAACTCTTCTGGGCCCTGCACGGCGGCGGCGGGAACTTCGGCGTCGCCACCGCGCTCACCCTGAAGCTGCACCCGCTGCCGGAATTGTCCATCGCCCTGCTGATGTCCCAGCCGGACGCCGGCCCGGACCTGATCCGCGTCTACCGCGAGGTCATCGAGAACGGCCCGTCGGAAGCGGGCGGCGCCGTCATGTATACGACGGGCCCGCCCGAGGAGTTCGTCCCCGAGCACATGGTCGGCAAGCTGCTGTGCGCCGTTCTCCTCACGTACGTCGGCGGCGAGGAAGATCTGCGCAAGCTCGCCCAGCCGCTGCTGGCGCTGCCGCACGAGGCCGAGATGCTCACCGCCATCCCCTACCCCGACCTCCAGTGCATGCTCGACGACCCGCCCGGCCTGCGGAACTACTGGTCGGCGGAGTATCTGACAGGTCTGCCCGACGAACTCGTGGACGTGTTCTGCGCCCTCGGCGAGTCCGTGCCCGTGCCCACGGGAACCCAGCATGTGCTGTTCCCGCAGGGCGGCGCCATCGCCTCGGGCCCGGCCCGCTTCCCGGTCCCCTACCGGGACGCACCCTGGGGCGTGCACCCCTTCGGAATCTGGGAGGACCCGGCCGACGACGAGCGCTGCGTCCAGTGGGTCGGGGAGGTCCGCGCGGGCGTCCGGCCGTGGAGCACCGGCGCGGTCTACCTCAACTTCATCGGGAACGAGGGCGCGGACCGGGTCGTGGCCGGCCTCGGCACCGGGAACCTCCGGCGGCTGGCCGCGGTGAAAGCGGAATACGACCCCGACAACGTCTTCCGCTTCAACCACAACATCGCGCCGGTGCCTAGCTGACGGCGGCGATCACCTCCTGGGCGGCACGCTCGCCTTCGGTCGCGCCGCCCTCCATGAAGCCTTGGAAGTCGTACGAACAGTGCTCGCCGCCGATGTGGATGTTGCCCTGGGCGACCCCCTCGTAGCCCGCGTACCGGTGGAGATAGCCCACGGGCCAGTACGAGTAGGCGCCCAGGGAGTACGGGTTGAGGTGCCAGGCGGAGAGCTGGGCCTTGCCGGTCCAGGCCGCCGACGTACCGGGGAAGAAGGCGTCGATGCCGGCGAGGTACTTCTTCGCGAGGCCGGTGACGTACGGATCGTTCTCGTACGAGAACGGGCTCGCGGGCGCCAGCGACTTGGCGAGGCTGCCGCCGCCGTACTGGATGAGGATGCCGCCCGTGCCCGGCTGGACCTTGGTGGCGTCCCAGGTCTGCTGGACCTCGGTGTCGGTGAAGCACTCGCCGGCGGACACGCCGGGCCAGGCGCCCGTGCCGCGCCAGGGACGGCTGGAGAACTGCATATTGAGCTTGGTGCAGTAGCCCATGCGGGCGTCGCGCAGCAGGTTCGTCATCCGGGTGTCGAAGGCGGCCTGGGTGAGGTCGAGCCGCTGGAGGACCGGCAGCGGCACGCACAGGACGGTGTGGTCGGCGGTGACGGTGCGGGTGGCACCGGACTCGGTGAACGTCAGCGTCTGCGTGCCGTCGCTGTTGGCCTTCACCGCGTCGAGAGACCAGCCCTGGAGGATCGTGTCGTCGGGCAGGTAGTCGGCGATGGCGTGCGGGAGTTGGTCGTTGCCGCCGGTGATGTGGTAGCGCTCGTTGGACAGGCCCCAGATGTTGAAGTTGCCGGGATTGGTCTGGTAGCCCATCAGCAGGACGAGGGCGAGCGCGGACTGGTCGGTGGTGTCGGCGCCGTACTCGACGTTGTACGCGACGTCGAAGAGACGTCCGAGGGGCGAGTCGTGACCGCCCGGCACACGGGACTCGATCCAGTCGTACAGCGACATGTTGTCGAGGGCGGTGCCCGCCGCCGTGGTCTGGTTCCAGAAGACCTCGCCGGAGTTCTGCAGGTCCTGGTGGAGGGCCTGGTAGACGGCCTTGAAGTCCTCGTCGGCCTGGTCACGCGAGTAGTACCCGCCGTCGAACCAGAGGACTTCCTCGGCTCCGTTGGGCCCGCCGCCGAGGAAGTCCTCGGTCGGCAGCCCGAAGCGGCGGCACAGCTCCAGCATCTTCTTGTGGCTGGTGTCGATCAGCTCGCCGCCGATCTCGGAGGTCTGGCCGTACGCCCAGTGGTCGCGCTGCGAGTACATGCGGCCGCCTACGCGGTCCGGGTTGGCCTCGTAGAGCGTGCAGGCGAGGCCCGCGTCGTTCAGGGTGAGGGCGGCGGTGAGCCCGGCGATTCCGGCGCCCACGACGGCGATACGGGGAGCGGACGCGGCCGCGGTGGTCTGGGCGGCGGTGGCTCCGGGTGCCGCCGCGAGACCCGTCGCGGTGGCGAGTCCGACGGCTCCGGCTCCCTTCAGGACGGCGCGGCGGCTCAGCCGCTGCCCCCGCAACTCGGCGACGGGGATGCCCAGTCGGCGTGCGGCGGCGTGGTCGGCGGCCAGGCTGCGCAGGACGTGCATCGTGTTCGTACGGGACACAGTGCTGCTCCTCAGACGGTGGCAGAGGCTTGCTGGACGTCGTCCGTGCGCTCGGCCGCGTCCTCCAGGACGATCCGGCCGATGACGGCGTAGCGCTCGGGCTGTCTGACCTTGAGGTAGAACCCGAGGCCGAGGCCGCCGAAGAAGACCAGGCCGACGATCCACGGGATGGCCTTGAAGAAGAGCGAGTCCGCCGCCGTACCCGCGGCGGTGTCCAGGTTCAGCACCAGCAGCACGACCACGGCGATCATGCCGATCCCGCCGATCAGGGGCGCGGTGAAGGTCCTGAACCAGTGCCGGTCCTCGGGGTGGTTCGTTCGGAAGTAGCCGATGACCGCGAACGAGCACAGCGTCTGCACGATGAGGATCGCCATCGTGCCGAGGATCGCGAGCAGCGTGTAGAGGTGGATGTACGGGTCCTGCCCGGTCAGCCAGAAGGCGGCCACGAGCGCGACGGCGATGACGGACTGGACGAACGAGGCGATGTACGGGGAGCCGTGCCGCGCGTGCGTACGGCCCAGGGCCGGGTGCAGGAAGCCCTCGCGCCCGATCGCGTACAAGTAGCGTGCCGCGCACTGGTGGAAGGCCATGCCGCAGGCGAACGAGCCGGTGATCAGCAGCCACTGGAAGGCGTCGACCGCCCAGGCGCCGATGAAGGCGTGCGCCGGGTCGAAGAACAGGTCGAGGGGGCTCGTGCCGGAGGAGATCTTGACCGAGCCCTTCAGGCCGTTGCCGGCGATCGTCATCCAGGAGACGTAGATGTAGAACAGTCCGACGCCGACGACCGAGATCAGCGTGGCGCGCGGGATGACCCGCTTCGGGTCGCGGGACTCCTCGCCGTACATCGCCGTCGACTCGAACCCGACCCACGACCAGAAGGCGAAGAACAGACCGAGCCCGGCCGAGGTCCCGGTGAAGGCGTTCTTCGGATTGATGGGCTCTACAGGGATGCCGTCCGGGCCGCCGCCGTGGACGAGCACAGCGGTGGCCACCGCGAACAGCACGGCGATCTCGGCGATCAGCATCACGCCGAGGGCCTTCGCGGTGAGGTTGATGTCGAAGTACGACAGGACGGCTGTGACGGCGAGCATGGCGGCCGCGTAGAGGATCCACGGCAGGTCGACACCCAGCTGGTCGTCGACCGTGGTCTTCGCGAAGTACGAGAAGACGCCGACGATGGACGCCTCGAAGACGATGTACGCCATCACGGCGAGCATTCCGGAGGCCATCCCGGCGATCCGGCCCAGACCGTGCGAGATGTAGCCGTAGAAGGCTCCCGCGGCAGTGATCCGCTTGGCCATGGCGACGTATCCGACGGAGAAGACCGTCAGCACGACCGTGGCGAAGAGATAGCCCGCGGGCGCGCCCGTGCCGTTGCCGAACCCGACCGCGATGGGGAGGTTGCCCGTCATCGCGGTGATCGGCGCGGCGGTGGCGACCGCCATGAACACGACGCCCACCAGACCTACGGAATTCGCTTTGAGGCGATGCACCTCTCGCGTGGGTGTTTCTACCATTCCCGCCCCTCCCAGTATGTCAGCTCAACGAAATCCGAAGATCATTCGTCGATTTCTTGCGGATGCGACAGTTTGGCGACATGGTGACGCACGCCACAACAGACACGAGGTCGCGTATTTCCGGCAGGGGAGCGACGCATTGTCGCGCACATGACCTCCGCGACGTCGCCCGTAACGGGTCGGAGATGTGCCCGGAACGTCTGCGCAGGTAGCGTCCGCTGCATGGACAGCCGTTACGACACGCAAGGCGCCGGAATCACCGTGCAGCGGGCACTGGAACTGCCCGGGCTGCGCAGCGGGCTGCCGGAGATCCTCGCGGGGGCCGACCGGCTGCAGCGCACCGTGCGCTGGGTGCACGCGGGCGAGGTCCCGAACATCGCCTCGCTCCTCAAGGGCGGCGAACTGCTCCTGACCACGGGCTACGGCCTCGGCACCCGCCCGGCCGACCAGCGCGCCTTCGTCCGCACCCTCGCCGAACGCGGCATCGCGGCGCTCGTCGTGGAGCTCGGACCGCGCTTCACCCGGCTGCCCGCGGCCCTCGTGGAGACGGCGCGCACCGCCGGACTCCCCCTGGTCCAGCTGCACCGTGAGGTGCCGTTCGTGACGGTCACGGAGGAGATCCACACCGAGATCGTCAACGGCCACTACGCACTGCTCCAGCAGGCCGAGGAGGTGCACCGGCGATGTACCGAGGCGCTCCTCGGCGGCGGCGGTGTCCCCCAAGTCCTCTCCATCCTGGCCGACTTCAGCGGCAATCCCGTCTTCCTGGAGACGGCCGACGGCCAGCTCCTGTACGCCGCCGGGGCCGGGACCGGGTCTTCGGGCGCCGATCCGCTCCAGGTGTGGGAGGGGCTGCGCGGCCAGCACAAAGAGGAGCCGCCCGCCGGGACGATCCTCGTGGACGTGCCGGGCGGCGGCCCCGGCACCGGCTCGGTACGGGCCCGGCTGGTCCTCCTGCCCGTCAGCTCCCCTGTCGCCCCGGTGCACCGGATCGCAGCGGAGCGTGCCGCGGGCATCCTGGCCGTCGTCCTGATGCAGGCCCGCCAGGAGGAGGAGCTCGCCGCGCGCGGTCGCGGCGACTTCCTCACCGACCTCGCGGAGGGCCGCATCGCGGCCGAGGACGCGCCCGCGCAGGCCCGCGTGCTCGGATTCAAGCCCGGCGCGAGCCCGCTCCTGCCCGTCGTGATGCGACTCGCCGACGGCCTGTCGCCCGGCGGCGGCTGGGCCGTCCTGGCCCGCGCGGTCGCCGAGGAGCTGGCCTCCGTGGGCGTCCCGGTCCTGCTGGGCGTACGCCCGGTCGAGGGCCGCGTCCCGCTCCTGCTGGGCCTGCGCTCGGAGTCCGAACGCGCGGCCGTGGCGGACCGGGTCGCGGCGGCGCTGCGGGCAGGCGTGGAGCGCGCGGGCATGCAGCGCCCCGGGGCGCAGCCACCGGTGGTGGTCGTCGGCGTCGCGGGCGGCTGGGCGGCGGCCTCGGCGGGCCTGCGGCACGCGGCGGAGACGGCGACGGCGGCGCAGGGCCTGTCGGACCGCCCCTGGTACGACGCCCGCCGCCTGGACATCGACCTGCTCCTGTGGCGGCTGCGCGACCACCCGGACCTGGCGGCCTTCGTGGACCGCGCGATCGGCCCCCTCCGCGACCACGACAACCGCTCCAAGCCACCGCTCCTGCCCACCCTGGAGACGTACTTGGCCCACGCGGGCCGCAAGGCGGAGACGGCCCGCGAACTGCACCTCAACCGGCAGACCCTCTACAACCGGCTCGCCCGGATCGGTGAGTTGCTGGGCACGGACCTGGACGACCCGCAGACGGTACTGGCGTTGAGCCTGGCGCTGCGGGCCCGGAGGCATGTGCCGTAGCCGGCCCAGACACCGGTACCGCGTCACGCGGTCAGCCCAAAGGCCGGTGCTGCGTCAACTCGTCGTAGACGCTCAGCACTTGGGCGACCGTCTCGTCCTCGGTCGGCCAGGTGGCGGCCTGTCGGGCGCCCTTCTCCTGGAGAACCTCTCGGCGAGCGGGATCACCGAGCAGGCGTACGACGGCTTCGGCGAGCGCCTCCGCATCGCCGTACGGAACGAGTTCGGCCGCGTCGCCGACCAGTTCGGGGACGCCCCCGACCGCGGTCGCGACGAGCGGCACGCGCGCGTGGAGGGCCTCTTGCGCGAGGACGGAGCGGGATTCCCAACTGCTGGGCAGCAGCGCGATCTCGGCGGCCGCGAGGAGCTCCGTGATGTCGTCACGCCGCCCGATCAGCCGGACGGGCAGTCCTTCGTCCTCGATACGGCGCTGCAGAACAGTCCGGAGCGGCCCCTCCCCCGCGATCACGAGCAGCGGCGCGGGATCGAGGTGACGCCAGGCTCGCGCGGCGTCCAGCAGGGTGTCGTAACCGCGATGCCGGTCGAGGGAGCCGACCGCCATGAGCAACGGGCGGTCGATGGCGCCGAGTTCGGCCCGCGCCTTGTGCCGCAGCCGGTCGGGGTCACCCAGCTCGACCGGGGTGCGCGGCACCGGGAAGGCGACGGCGGCGAGCCGCGCGTCCCGCGCTCCCCTGCTGCGCGCCCGGTCCACGAGGTCGGAGGAGGTACCGAGGACGACAGCGGCGGCCTTCGCCACCCGCCGCTCAAGGAGCCGCAGCAGATGGGCCCGTGCCCCCTCCGCGTGCGAGCGCGTGTGCCAGGTGACGACGAGCGGCACGCGCCGCCCACTGAGCGCGAGCGCGGCCCTGAGCGCCGCGTGCAGCCCGTGCGCGTGCACGAGGTCGGCGTCCGCGCAGGCCGTCCGCAGCGCGGCCACGGAGGCGGGGTCACTGCTGCGCGGCACGGGAACGTGCTGTGCGCCCACGCCGGTGAACCCGTACGCGTGATCGGCCTCGGCGGGGGCGCACACGGTGACCCGCACGCCCCGGGCGACGAGCCCCGAAGCCAGCGACCGCACATGCGCACTGCTGCCCGCGCTCCCGCCGCCGAGCACCTGCACGGTGCGCAGCGGCGACTGGCCGTGCGGTGAGTGGCTGCTCACGTGGCTCACGTGGCCGGGGCTCCTGGTTCGGCGTCGGACGGTCACGAAGAAACGTACAGAAGGATCGTGCAGAGGGGGGGTGTACCGCACGTCGTGCTCCGCGTACTACGCCAAGGATGCCAGGCCGCACGGGCGTTCCGGGACCACCACCGGACGACGGTCGCGACGGCATGGGCAACTCGCCGGGCGCGCGGTCACTCACACGAGTGAGAAGTAGCGGGGTTTTGGGCGGGCTTGGGGGCGGGACGGGGAGCAGGGGTCCAGTTCTTGCGCTCGCGCTCCCCGTGGGCGGTGACACCGGGCGCGTTGGAGCGCAGGGTGGTGAGGGCGGCGCGGGGTGAGGTCCAGGGCGGTACCGAATCCAACACCCGAGGGGCCCGCGGAGCGGGCCTGATACGGGGAACGCGGAGCGGTCGAAAACAGGCGGGCGGTTGGGAAACCGCCGCGGAGCGGCGAAGCTTGGACCGCGGAGCGGTCAAGGCGACGCCGCGGAGCGGCGGGGAAGCCCCCGCTACCCGTCGGCGCGCGCCGTCGCCAGCAACTCCTCCGCATGCGCCCGAGCCGTCTCCGAGTCCTCCTGCCCCGCAAGCATCCGGGACAGCTCCCGAATCCGCTCCTCGCCCTCCAGGACCTTCACCCCGGACCGAGTCACCGACCCGTCGTTCGTCTTCTCGACCAGCAACTGCCGATCGGCGAAGGCGGCCACCTGCGGCAGATGCGTCACCACGACCACCTGCGCGGTCTTGGCGAGCCGGGCCAGCCGTCGCCCGATCTCGACCGCGGCCTTGCCGCCCACACCGGCGTCGACCTCGTCGAACAGATACGTCGGCACAGGATCCGTACCCGCGAAGACGACCTCGACCGCGAGCATCACCCGCGACAGCTCACCGCCCGACGCCCCCTTGGCGATGGGCCGCGGCGGCGCCCCGGGGTGCGGGGCGAGCAACAGCTCGACCTCGTCGACGCCCGCGGGACCGTACGCGACCGTGCGCCCGCCGAGTTCCACGCCCTCCGGGTCGTCGGTCTGCCGGATCTCGAAGGACACGCGCGCGTGCGGCATGGCGAGCGAGGCCAGCTCGGCGGTCACCGCGGCGGCGAACCGCTCGGCGGCCTCCGTACGGGCGTCCGTCAGCGCCTGGGCGAGCCCGCCCAGTTCGGTCCGCAGGGCGTCCCGTTCGCCGGTCAGCTCGTCGATCCGCTCGTCGTCGCCTTCGAGTTCGAGGAGGCGCGCGGAACCCTGCTCGGACCACGCGAGCACGGCGTCGATGTCCTCGCCGTACTTCCGGGTCAGCTGGGTGAGCGCGGCCCGCCGCTCCTCGACCGCCGCGAGCCGCAGCGGGTCGGCGTCGAGGTCATCGGCGTACCCGGCAAGGTCGCCCGCCACATCGCGCAGCAGGATCCCGACCTCCCCGATCCGCCCGGACAGCGCGGCGAGGGCGGAGTCGTGGGACCGTACGGCCTCCAGAGCCCGGTGCGCGCCCGCGACGAGCGTGGCGGCGTCGATGCCCTCCGGGTCCTCGGGATTGCCCGCGAGCGCGGCGTGGGCGGCCGTGGCGGCCGATGCGAGCGCCTCCGCGTGGCCGAGCCGCTCGGCCTCGGCGGCCAGCTCGACGTCCTCGCCGGCGCGCGGCTCGACCGCTTCGATCTCGTCGAGCCCGAAGCGCAGCATGTCGGCTTCCTGGGCCCGTTCCCGCGCGCGCGTGGTGATCTCGTCCACCTCGGCCGAGATCGCCCGCAGCCGTCGGTACGCGCCCGCGTACTTGGCGAGCGGCACGGCGACGGCGTCGCCCGCGTACCGGTCGAGCGCCTGCCGCTGCCGGGACAGCTTGAGCAGCCCCTGCTGGTCGGTCTGCCCGTGCACGGCGACGAGCTCGTCCGCGAGCTCGGCGAGCACTCCCACCGGCACGGAGCGCCCGCCCAGGTGGGCCCGCGAGCGCCCCTCGGCCGAAACGGTACGGCTGATCAGCAGCGCCCCGTCGTCGAGTTCGGCCCCGGCCTCCTCGGCCCGTACGACGGCCGTCCCGCCCGGAGGTACGGCGATGCGCCCCTCCACGACGGCGTTCTTGGCGCCGATCCGCACAAGGGCGGGATCAGCGCGCCCGCCCAGCAGCAGCCCGAGGCTGGTGACCACCATCGTCTTGCCCGCACCGGTTTCACCCGTCACGGCGGTGAAGCCGGGCGACAGCTCGACGACAGCGTCGTCGATGACTCCGAGCGACCGTATCCGCATCTCCTCCAACACGGACACGACCTTACGAGGTCGGGGCCCGGCTGTGCGACGCCCCCCGCCCCGCTGCCACGAAGCCCCAGGTGACAAGCACCTACAAACGGCACCTTGTCACCCCGGGGAGTGGACGCGCCCCATAGGGGCGCGGGGAACTGCGCGACCAGCCACAGACGGCCCGCAGCCGCGCATACGCCCCCAGCCCCTCCCCCGGAGCGTCAGTGCGGCGCCCCCCGCCACCCAGAAACCGGCAACGCGAACTTGGCCACCAGCCGATCAGTGAACGAAGCATGGTGCAGCCGAGCCAACCGCACCGGCACAGCCCCCCGCCGAACCTCCACCCGAGCCCCCGGAGGCAACTCCACCGTCCGCCGCCCGTCACACCACAAAACCCCCGGCGGGATGTGCGGCAACACCTCCACCGCGAGCACCGAGTCCGGCGAGGTCACCAACGGCTTCGCGAACAGCGCATGCGCACTGATCGGCACCATCAGCAGCGCCTCGACCTCCGGCCACACCACAGGCCCGCCCGCGGAGAAGGCATACGCGGTCGACCCGGTAGGCGTCGCGCACACGATCCCGTCGCAGCCGAACCCCGTCACCGGCCGCCCGTCGATCTCCAGCACCACCTCAAGGAGCTTCTCGGCGCCGGCCTTCTGCACGGCCGCCTCGTTCAGCGCCCAGTCGGTGTGCACGATGTCGCCGTTGCTGTGCACGACGACATCGACGGTCATCCGCTCCTCGACCTCGTACGCCTTGGTGACGACCCGGTCGACCACCTTGTCGAGGTCGTCGCGCTCGGCCTCCGCGAGGAAGCCGACGCGCCCGAGGTTGACGCCGAGCATCGGCACCCCGGAGGCGCGGGCGAACTCGGCGCCGCGCAGCAGCGTGCCGTCACCGCCGAGCACGATCAGCAGCTCGGCGCCGTCGAGGCACTGCGGAGTCGCCTCCTTGACCAGCTCCACCTCGTCCGGCAGCGGCAGATCGGCCGCCTCCGCCTCCAGGACCCGTACGCCGATCCCGGAGCGCAACAGCCCCTGGACGACCAACTCGGCGCTGCGGATGGCTGCCGGCCGCCCGGTGTGGGCCAGCAGGAAAACAGTACGAGCTCGGGTCTGAGTCAACGCGGCCCCTCCGCCACTGCACGGTCAACGTCGGCCGGGTCGAGTTCGGGTGCCCCGGCCCGCAGCCACAGAAAGTACTCGACATTGCCCGAGGGTCCGGGCAATGGGCTTGCGGTCACACCCTTCACTCCGAGCCCCAGTTGACGGGCTCGCTCGGCCACTCCGCGCACGGCCTCCGCGCGCAGTTCGGGGCTGCGTACGACACCGCCGCTCCCCAGCCGTTCCTTCCCCACTTCGAACTGCGGTTTCACCATCATCACCAGGTCGGCATCCGGCGCCGCGCACCCCACCAGGGCGGGCAGCACCAGTCCGAGCGGGATGAAGGACAGATCCCCGACGACAAGATCCACGGGCTCCCCATCGATCGCCTCCAACGTCAACTCGCGTACGTTCGTACGGTCCTTGACGGTGACGCGTTCATCGCTCTGAAGAGACCAGGCGAGTTGTCCGTAACCGACGTCGACGGCGACGACATGGGCGGCGCCCGCGCGCAGCAGTACGTCGGTGAAGCCACCGGTGGACGCTCCGGCGTCCAGCGCCCGCCGGCCCTCGACCTTCAGCCCCTGCGGTACGAAGGCCGCCAGGGCGCCCGCGAGCTTGTGTCCGCCGCGCGAGACGTAGTCGGGGTCGCTGTCGTCCTGGGTGACCACGATCGCGGCCGCGGTCTCCACCTGTGTGGCGGGCTTGGTCGCGAGGGTCTTGCCGACGCTGACCCGCCCCGCGGCGATCAGCTGGCTGGCGTGCTCGCGCGAGCGCGCCAGTTTCCGGCGGACCAGCTCGGCGTCGAGACGGCGGCGTGCCACTCCTGCCACGTTCGGTTCAGCTCCTGCGGTCGTACGGTGCGGGGGGCGCCGGAGGTCCCGGGCGTGCGTCGAGCGCGGTGAGCGCGTCGCGCAGCCCCCCGTGTACATCCTCGTACACCTCAAGGTGTCCGTCCGTGGCGAGGTGGTCGGCGTCGGCCAGCCGGTCGAGCTGGGCGTCGACCTCGGCGTTGCCGGTGGGGACGCGGGGCACCCCCACCGGGGCCGGGGCGGGGGGATCGTACGCGGGTTCGACCGCGGGCTCGGCATCCCGCTCACCGTCCGGCTCGGGTCCGACCGCGAGCCCGGCGCCCGGCTCGACGCCCGGTCCGACGGCTGTCCCGGGCTCCGGTGCCCTCGCATCCTGCCGGACCTCGGTCTCCGGCCATGAGTCGCTCATGCCCCGACGCTACCGCGAAGCGCTGCGGTACCGTCGATCACGATGGCGACGATTGAGGAGTGCCGCACCGCACTCGACAAGCTCTCGGACAACATGGCGGGCGCGGAAGGCGACGTACGCAGCGCGGCGGCGCTCGACCGCTCGCTGAGCTGCCGTATCACCGACCTCGACATCACCTTCGTGGGCCGTCTCAAGGACGGCCGGATCGAGGTGCTCGACACGCTCCAGGGCCCGCCCCCCGACAGGGCGCAGATCCGGCTCACCATGAAGGGCGACGACCTGGTCTCCATGGTGAACGGCGACCTGAACTTCGCGAAGGCCTGGGGCTCGGGCAGAGTGAAGCTGGAGGCGGGCCTGCGCGACCTGTTCCGGCTCAGGACCCTTCTGTAGCCGCCGCCACGACCGCCTGCCCGGACGTGGCCGTACGCGCCTTGCGCGCCGCCGGCACCACCAGCGGCGTACCCGTCTCCGGATCGTCGATGACCTGGCAGCGCAGCCCGAAGACCCGCTCGACCAGCTCGGCCGTGACGATGTCGCTCGGCGCGCCCTCGGCGATGACCTGGCCGTCGCGCAGGGCGATGAGGTGGGTGGCGTACCGGGCCGCGTGGTTGAGGTCGTGCAGCACGGCGACCAGCGTGCGGCCCTGCTCCTCGTGGAGCTCCGCGCACAGGTCGAGCACGTCGATCTGGTGCTGGATGTCGAGGTAGGTGGTCGGCTCGTCGAGGAGCAGCAGCGGGGTCTGCTGCGCGAGCGCCATCGCGATCCACACGCGCTGCCGCTGGCCACCCGACAATTCGTCGACATAGCGATCGGCCAGCTCGGCGACCCCGGTCGAGGCCATCGACTCCTGCACGACCCGCTCGTCCTCCACCGACCACTGGCGCAGCAGCCCCTGGTGCGGATAGCGGCCCCGGCCGACCAGGTCACCGACGGTGATCCCGTCCGGCGCGATCGACGACTGCGGCAGCAGCCCCAGCGTCCTGGCCACCTTCTTCGCCGGCATCGACTGGATGACCTGCCCGTCGAGGAGCACCCGGCCCTCGGAGGGCTTGAGCATCCGCGAAAGGGCGCGCAGCAGCGTGGACTTGCCGCAGGCGTTCGGGCCGACGATCACGGTGAAGGAGTTGTCGGGGATCTCCACCGACAGCTTCTCCGCGATGACGCGCTGGTCGTAGCCGAGGGTGACGTTGTCGGCGGACAGGCGGTTCACAGTGCTCCTTTGATTGTTCGGCCCGCTGTTGTCGGCGTTGTCGGCGCTCATATCCGGCCCGCCTTGCGCTCGGTGACGAGCAGCCACAGCAGATAGACGCCGCCGAGGACACCGGTCACAACGCCGACGGGCAGCTGATCGGCGCCGAAGGCCCGCTGCGAGGCCCAGTCCGCGACGATCAGCAGGGTCGCGCCCATGCACATCGACGGCACCAGGTTCGGTCCGGGCGACCGGGTCAGCCGCCGGGCGAGCTGCGGCGCGGTGAGCGCCACGAAACCGACCGGGCCCGCGGCCGCGGTGGCGCCCGCGGTCAGCAGTACGGCGGACAGCATCAGCAGCAGTCGTACGCGCTCGACGCGCACCCCTAGGGCGTACGAGACGTCGTCGCCCATCTCCAGCATGCGCAGCCCTCGCGCGTTGCCCAGGACGAGCGGCACGAGGACGGCGCACATGATGAGCAGCGGCCAGACCTGGGCCCAGTCACGGCCGTTGAGCGAGCCGGTCATCCAGACGATCGCGCGGGCCGCGTCGACGATGTCGGCCTTGGTGAGCAGATAGCCGTTGACCGCCGTGACGATCGCGGAGACACCGATGCCGACCAGGACCAGTCGATACCCGTGCACCCCTTGCTTCCACGCGAGCAGATAGATGGCGAGCCCGGTCACGAGTCCGCCGACGAGCGCCCCGAGGGCGACCTGGGTCGCGGTCCCGGAGAACAGCACGATCATGATGAGCGCGCCGGCCGTCGAGCCCTGCCCGAGGCCGAGCACGTCCGGACTGCCCAGCGGATTGCGGGAGATGGACTGGAAGAGCGCCCCGCCGAGCCCGAGCGAGGCCCCGACGAGCAGGCCGACGAGGACCCGCGGCAGCCGCAGTTCGTTGACGATGAACTCCTGGCCGGCGTTTCCGTTGCCGACCAGCGTCTTGAGGACGTCGACGGCCGGGATCGGGAAGTCGCCGGTTCCGATCAGCACCACGCTCGCGGTGAGCGCGGCCACCAGCAGCAGCACGACGACGGTGAACGCCCGGACGTCGAGCCGGACGGAGAGACCGCCGCGCGTACGGACCGCCCTGATGGCAGGGATCGGCTTACGTGTGGTCGTCACAGCTGCGCCGTCCTCCGTCGCCGTACGAGAAAGATGAAGACCGGGCCGCCGAGAACCGCGGTGACGATACCGACCTGAAGCTCCGCGGGCCGGGCGACCAGCCGCCCGAGCACATCGGCACCGAGCAGCAGCACCGGCGACAGGACGGTGGCGTACGGCAGGATCCAGCGCAGGTCGGGCCCCGTGAAGGACCGGACGACGTGCGGGACCATCAGTCCGACGAACACGATCGGTCCGCAGGCGGCGGTCGCGGCACCGCACAGCACGGTGGCGGCGGCCATGGACAGCGCGCGGGTGCGGTTCAGATGGGCGCCGAGCGCGCGGGCGGTGTCGTCGCCCATGGCCACCGCGTTCAGCGGCCGGGCGAGGGCCAGCGCGACGATCGTGCCGACCGCCAGGAACGGCAGCACCTGCTTGATGGTCGTGTCGGTGGCCGAGGCCAGCGAACCGACCGTCCAGAAGCGCATCTTGCCGAGCGCCGCATCGTCCGTGATCATCACGGCCTGGAGGTAGCCGTAGAGGGCGGCGGAGATCGCGGTGCCCGCGAGCGCGAGCCGCACCGGGGTCGCGCCCCGGCTGCCGCCCAGGAACCAGACCAGCGCCCCGACCGCGGCCGCTCCGAAGAAGGCGAACCAGACGTAGCCGCTCAGACTCGTGACGCCGAAGTACGTGATGGCGGTGACCACGGCGGCGGACGCGCCCGCGTTGATGCCGAGCAGCCCGGGATCCGCCAGCGGATTGCGGGTGAGCGCCTGGAGGACCGCGCCGGACAACCCGAGCGCGGCGCCGACCAGCAGCCCCAGGACGGTACGGGAGATCCGGTCGGCGACCACGACGTCGGCGTACGTCCCCGAGTCGTGGAACAGGCCGTGCCAGACCTGGTCCAGTGGCAGCGCTTTCGCACCGATCGCGACGCTCGCCAGCGCGACGAGCACCAGGACGCCCACGGACGCGAGGAGCCCAAAGACACGTATCGCCCGGCGGGTTGGGGGCGCGGGGGCGGTCTCCGCGCGCTGTTCAGGAGGACTGTCGACCAACACGAGGTTAGGTTAGCCTACCCTCGCATGGCGGCTCGATCCCCTGTCACCGCTGATGAGCAACGCGAGCCGCCGCCAATGTGCAACGCGAGCCACCGCTGATGAGCGACACGAGCCGCCCGCGCGTTCACCACCCGAGCCGCGCCGGCGCCGCCCCCTCCGCGCTCAAAGCCCCAGCCGCGCCAGTGCCTTCCCCCCGTCCAGCTCGCACGCCCCGTCCCCGGCCGCCGTCCACGCCGCCGCGCACAGCGCCCGCAGCCCGTCGAGGGCCTCGCCGTCGCCCTCCAGCTCCAGCCGCTCCCGCCCTGCCATCGCCGTCCAGCCCCCGCAGCGGAACCCGTCGCCCGCCTCGACGACATCCGGCTGCCCGGTGAGCAGACCGCGCAGATCCGCGTCGACATACGTCGGCCGGTGCTGCGGCGGGGCGGCCAGGAGCTGCGCGCCGTCCGTCACCCCGGTGAGCACGAGCAGCGAGTCCACCTCGCCGTTGAACGCGCCCTCGATGTCCGTGTCCAGCCGGTCACCGACCACCAGCGGCCGCTTCGCCCCGGTCCGCAGGATCGTCTCGCGGTGCATCGGGGGCAGCGGCTTGCCCGCCACCTGCGGCTCGGCGCCCGTGGCGATCCGTACGACCTCCACCGCCGCACCGTTCCCCGGGGCGATTCCGCGCGCGCTGGGGATCGTCAGATCGGTGTTGGAGGCGAACCACGGCACCCCGCGCGCGATGGCGTAGCTCGCTTCGGCGAAGCGTCCCCAGGGAAGATCCGCACCGCCGAACCCCTGGACGACCGCCGCCGGATCGTCGTCCGCCGACTCGACCGGCTCAAGGCCGCGCTCGCGCAGCGCGACACGCAGCCCCTCTCCGCCGATGACCAGCACGCGCGCGCCGGCGGGCACCTGCTCGCTGATGAGCCGGGCCGCGGCTTGCGCCGAGGTGATGACGTCCGAGGCCCCCGTCGGTATCCCCAGCTCCGTCAGGTGGGCGGCCACCGCGTCCGGCGTCCGCAGCGCGTTGTTCGTGACGTACGCGAGGTGCATCCCGCCCGAGCGGGCCGTGCCGAGGGACTCCACGGCGTACGCGATCGCGTTACCGCCCGCGTACACCACCCCGTCCAGGTCGAGCAGCGCCGTGTCGTACGCCTCGCTCAGGGCCTGGCCACTGCCGTCGGGCCGCGTCCTGACGGTCTGGCTCATTACACATCGCTCCTCGTTCGATCTCTTTCCCCCGATCATCGCGCATGCCACTGACACACTTACGATGCCTCAATGAACTATGCAGGTCCCGCGGAGGCAACACCGGCGCGCAGCGGCCTCGAACTGACCCCGTTCCGGGGCCTGCGCTACGACCCCGACCGGGTCGGCAGCCTGGCCGCCGTGACATCCCCGCCGTACGACGTCGTCGTACGGCCCGACGGCCTGCTCGAACTCGAATCCGCCGACCCGCACAACATCGTCCGGCTGATCCTCCCCCAGGACGGCACCCCCACCGCCCGCAACCAGCAGGCGGCCGAAACCCTGCGGCTCTGGCTCTCGGAAGGCGTCCTGACCACCGACCCCGAGCCGGGCCTGTACGTGTACGAGCAGCGCGACGGCGACATGCTGCAACGCGGCATCATCGGCGCCCTGCGCCTGTCGGAACCGTCGGACTGCGTCGTCCTCCCGCACGAGGACGTGATGCCGCACGTCATCGCCGACCGCGCGGCCCTGATGCGCGCCACCTCCGCCAACCTCGAACCCCTGCTGCTGACCTACCGCGGCAACGGTTCCCAGGTCGGCACGGCCGCCGTCATCGAGCGTACCGCCGAACGCCCGCCGCTGCTGTCGACCACCACGGAGGACGGCTTCAGCCACCGTCTGTGGGCGGTCACCGATCCGGCCGAGCTGGCCGAGATCCAGACAGATCTCCACCACCACCAGGCACTCATCGCCGACGGCCACCACCGCTGGGCGACATATCTGCGTCTACGCGCGGAGCACCCGTCCCCCAGCCCCTGGGACTACGGCCTGGTCCTCCTGGTGGACACCGTGCGCTATCCGCTGCGCGTCCGCGCCATCCACCGCCTGCTGCACCGCCTGCCGGTCGCCGACGCGCTCAACGCCCTCACGGGCTCCTTCCGGGTACGCCACCTGGACGTCCCCCTCGCCGAAGCCCTGGAGGCCCTCGCCGCGGCGGCCTCCGAGGGCAACGCCTTCCTCCTCGCGGGCGACGGCGCGTTCCACCTGGTCGACCGCCCGGACCCCGGCCTCCTCGCCCGTACGATCCCGGCCGACCGCCCCGAGGCCTGGCGCACCCTGGACGCGACGGTCCTGCACGCCACGCTCCTCGACCACGTCTGGGAGATCCCGGAGGACTCGCCCGCGGACATCGCGTACATCCACGACACGACCGCCACGGTCGAGAAGGCGGAGCGCGACGGCGGCACGGCCGTCCTCATGCACCCGGTCCACGAGGAGGTCGTACGCGACCTCGCCCGCCAGGGCGTCACGATGCCCCGCAAGTCGACGTCGTTCGGCCCCAAGCCGGCGTCGGGGCTGGTGCTGCGGGCGCTGTCGCTCTGACCCCCTGAAACGCAAACGGGCGGCGGGACTCCTTCCGGAATCCCGCCGCCCGTGTGTATCTACGTACGCCTGCTTCTGCTGTTTTACGTACGCCCGGCGTCAGCTCTGAGGAGCGTCGTCCTCGTCGTCCTCGTCGTCTTCAACGTCGCCGTCGCCGTCGACCGGGGCCTGCGCGGCCTGAGGAGTCTCTTCCTCGGCGTCGGCCTCGTCTTCTTCGTCGCCGTCTTCTTCGTCGTCGATTTCGACCTCGTCGTCGTCCTCGTCCTCGTCGTCGAACTCGTCCTTGGTCTCGGACTCGATCTCCGGCTCGGACTTGGCCTCCGGCTCCGCCTCGTCCTCATCCTCGACGAGCACATCGACGAACTCCACGCCGTCCAGCTCGGCAAGACGGTCGGACGCGTCCGTGCTGCCGTCCTTGTCGGACTCGACAGCCTTCGCGAACCACTCGCGTGCCTCGCCCTCACGACCGGCGGCGAGCAGCGCGTCGGCGTACGCGTAACGCAGTCGCGCGGTCCACGGCTGTACGGAGTTCGAGGCGAGCTCCGGGCTCTGGAGGGTCACGATGGCGGCATCCAGCTGCCCCATGTCCCGCCGCGCACCGGCGGCCACGAGCCGCATCTCGACCTGACCGGCCTTGTCCAGCTTCTGCACCTCGGGCGCGCCGGCCATGTCCAGCGCCTTCTCGGGCCGGCCCAGACCGCGCTCACAGTCCGCCATGACGGGCCACAGCTCCACGCTGCCGGTCATCCGCCGCGCGGCCCGGAACTCGGCGAGCGCCTCGCTGTACTTCTGGCTCGCGTACGCGGCGAAACCGGCCGCCTCGCGTACGGCGGCGACACGCGACGCCAGGCGCAGGGCGATCTTCGAGTACGCGTACGCACCCTCGGGGTCCTCGTCGATGAGCCGGGCAACCATCACCAGGTTCCGTGCGACATCCTCGGCAAGCCCCTTGGGCAGGCTCTGGAGCTCCTGCCGTACATCCTTGTCGATCTCCTCACCCGTGACGTCGTCAGGGATCGGCAGCCGCTTGATCGGCTCGCGGTCACGGTCCCGCTCGTCGCGGCCACGGAAGCCGCCGCCGCGCCGGTCGTCGCCCCCGCGGTCGTCACGACCACGGAAGCCGCCGGGGCGCCCGCCCCGGTCGTCACGACGCGGGCCACCGCGTCCACGGTCGTCACGTCCGCGGTCGTCGCGGCCACGGTCGTCGCGGCCACGGTCGTCGCGGCCACGGAAACCGCCGCCACCACGGTTGTCGTCACGACGGTCGTCACGGCGGTCGTCACGGCGGAAGGCCGGGCGGTCACCGCTGTCCCTGCGGTCGTCACGCCGGAAGTCGCTGCGGTCGTCGCGGCGGAAGCCACCACGGTCACCGCCACCACGGTTGTCATCACGGCGATCATCGCGACGGAAGCCACCACGGTCGCCGCTGTCACGACGATCGTCACGCCGGTCATCTCGACGGAAGCCGCCACCGCCACGGTTGTCATCGCGACGGAAACCACCACGGTCATCATCTCGGCGCGGCCCGCTGGGACGGTCGTCACGCCGGAAGTCACCGCGGTCGTCACGCCGGAAGCCACCACGATCGCCGCCACCACGGTTGTCATCGCGACGGAAGGCCGGACGGTCGCCACTGTCACGACGATCATCGCGGCGGTCATCACGCCTGTCGTCACGGCGGAAGGCCGGGCGGTCACCGCTGTCCCTGCGGTCGTCACGCCGGAAGTCGCTGCGGTCGTCGCGGCGGAAGCCGCCACGGTCACCGCCGCCACCACGGTTGTCATCGCGGCGATCATCGCGACGGAAGCCACCACGGTCGCCGCTGTCACGACGATCGTCACGCCGGTCATCACGACGGTCGTCCCGACGGAAGCCGCCACCGCCACGGTTGTCATCGCGGCGCGGGCCGCTGGGGCGGTCATCACGGCGCGGGCCGCTGGGGCGGTCATCACGACGCGGGCCGCTGGGGCGGTCGTCCCGGCGGAAGCCGCCGCGGTCGTCGTCACGACGGACGGCAGGACGGTCTCCGTCCCGGCGGAAGCCGCCGCGGTCGCGATCATCGCGACTGGGTCCGCTGGGGCGGTCGTCGCGCCGGAACGGCGGGCGCCCACCGCGATCGCCACCGCCACGGTTGTCATCGCGACGGTTGTCATCGCGGCGGAAGCCGCCACCGCCGCGGTTGTCATCACGGCGCGGGCCGCTGGGACGGTCGTCCCGGCGGAAGCCGCCGCGGTCACCGCCGCCACCACGGTTGTCATCACGGCGATCATCGCGGCGGAAGCCACCACGGTCGGACCCGCCGCGATCGGACCCACCCCGGTCGTTGTCGCGGCGCGGGCCCCCGCGGTAGCCGCCGCGGTCACCACTGTCCCGGCGGCGCTGGTCGCGCTCCGGTCGCTCATCGGGAGAGTTGGTGGACATGGGTGACTCCTGTCTTCGGTACCGCAAGTCATTCTCGCGCAGCCAGGTACTCGGCGCGCTTCGGAAAAACAAAAAAGGACCTCTGGTCCCAGCGAGTCGCTGGGACCAGAGGTCCTCCAAATATTGTTCGGCGGCGTCCTACTCTCCCACAGGGTCCCCCCTGCAGTACCATCGGCGCTGTGAGGCTTAGCTTCCGGGTTCGGAATGTAACCGGGCGTTTCCCTCACGCTATGACCACCGAAACCCTAATGGTTTCGAGCGAACAAGCACACTTTTCAGTTGAATGTTCTGCTCTGGCCGACAACGGTTCGTTGTCTCAGAACTAACACAGTGGACGCGAGCAACTGAGGACAAGCCCTCGGCCTATTAGTACCAGTCACCTCCACCCGTTACCGGGCTTCCAGATCTGGCCTATCAACCCAGTCGTCTACTGGGAGCCTTACCCTCTCAAGGAGGTGGGAATACTCATCTCGAAGCAGGCTTCCCGCTTAGATGCTTTCAGCGGTTATCCCTCCCGAACGTAGCCAACCAGCCATGCCCTTGGCAGGACAACTGGCACACCAGAGGTTCGTCCGTCCCGGTCCTCTCGTACTAGGGACAGCCCTTCTCAATATTCCTACGCGCACAGCGGATAGGGACCGAACTGTCTCACGACGTTCTAAACCCAGCTCGCGTACCGCTTTAATGGGCGAACAGCCCAACCCTTGGGACCGACTCCAGCCCCAGGATGCGACGAGCCGACATCGAGGTGCCAAACCATCCCGTCGATATGGACTCTTGGGGAAGATCAGCCTGTTATCCCCGGGGTACCTTTTATCCGTTGAGCGACGGCGCTTCCACAAGCCACCGCCGGATCACTAGTCCCGACTTTCGTCCCTGCTCGACCCGTCGGTCTCACAGTCAAGCTCCCTTGTGCACTTACACTCAACACCTGATTACCAACCAGGCTGAGGGAACCTTTGGGCGCCTCCGTTACTCTTTAGGAGGCAACCGCCCCAGTTAAACTACCCATCAGACACTGTCCCTGATCCGGATCACGGACCCAGGTTAGACATCCAGCACGACCAGACTGGTATTTCAACGACGACTCCACAAACACTGGCGTGCCTGCTTCAAAGTCTCCCAGCTATCCTACACAAGCCGAACCGAACACCAATATCAAACTGTAGTAAAGGTCCCGGGGTCTTTCCGTCCTGCTGCGCGAAACGAGCATCTTTACTCGTAGTGCAATTTCACCGGGCCTATGGTTGAGACAGTCGAGAAGTCGTTACGCCATTCGTGCAGGTCGGAACTTACCCGACAAGGAATTTCGCTACCTTAGGATGGTTATAGTTACCACCGCCGTTTACTGGCGCTTAAGTTCTCAGCTTCGCCACCCCGAAGAGTGACTAACCGGTCCCCTTAACGTTCCAGCACCGGGCAGGCGTCAGTCCGTATACATCGCCTTACGGCTTCGCACGGACCTGTGTTTTTAGTAAACAGTCGCTTCTCGCTGGTCTCTGCGGCCACCCCCAGCTCATGAAGTAAATTCAATCACCGGTGATGGCCCCCCTTCTCCCGAAGTTACGGGGGCATTTTGCCGAGTTCCTTAACCATAGTTCACCCGAACGCCTCGGTATTCTCTACCTGACCACCTGAGTCGGTTTAGGGTACGGGCCGCCATGAAACTCGCTAGAGGCTTTTCTCGACAGCATAGGATCATCCACTTCACCACAATCGGCTCGGCATCAGGTCTCAGCCTTAATGTGCGACGGATTTGCCTATCGCACGGCCTACACCCTTACCCCGGGACAACCACCGCCCGGGATGGACTACCTTCCTGCGTCACCCCATCACTCACCTACTGCAGGTCTGGTCCGTCGGCTCCACCACTCCCCTTTGCCCGAAGGCTCCGGGGCGGCTTCACGGACTTAGCATCGCCTGGTTCAATGTTTGACGCTTCACAGCGGGTACCGGAATATCAACCGGTTATCCATCGACTACGCCTGTCGGCCTCGCCTTAGGTCCCGACTTACCCTGGGCAGATCAGCTTGACCCAGGAACCCTTAGTCAATCGGCGCACACGTTTCTCACGTGTGTATCGCTACTCATGCCTGCATTCTCACTCGTGAACCGTCCACCACTGCCTTCCGGCGCGGCTTCACCCGGCACACGACGCTCCCCTACCCATCACAGCGGGCGTTGGCCCTATTGCTGCAATGACACGACTTCGGCGGTACGCTTGAGCCCCGCTACATTGTCGGCGCGGAATCACTAGACCAGTGAGCTATTACGCACTCTTTCAAGGGTGGCTGCTTCTAAGCCAACCTCCTGGTTGTCTCTGCGACTCCACATCCTTTCCCACTTAGCGTACGCTTAGGGGCCTTAGTCGATGCTCTGGGCTGTTTCCCTCTCGACCATGGAGCTTATCCCCCACAGTCTCACTGCCGCGCTCTCACTTACCGGCATTCGGAGTTTGGCTAAGGTCAGTAACCCGGTAGGGCCCATCGCCTATCCAGTGCTCTACCTCCGGCAAGAAACACACGACGCTGCACCTAAATGCATTTCGGGGAGAACCAGCTATCACGGAGTTTGATTGGCCTTTCACCCCTAACCACAGGTCATCCCCCAGGTTTTCAACCCTGGTGGGTTCGGTCCTCCACGACCTCTTACAGCCGCTTCAACCTGCCCATGGCTAGATCACTCCGCTTCGGGTCTTGAGCGCGCTACTGAATCGCCCTATTCGGACTCGCTTTCGCTACGGCTTCCCCACACGGGTTAACCTCGCAACACACCGCAAACTCGCAGGCTCATTCTTCAAAAGGCACGCAGTCACGAGAGTGCATGCAAGCATGCACTCCGACGCTCCCACGGCTTGTAGGCACACGGTTTCAGGTACTATTTCACTCCGCTCCCGCGGTACTTTTCACCATTCCCTCACGGTACTATCCGCTATCGGTCACCAGGGAATATTTAGGCTTAGCGGGTGGTCCCGCCAGATTCACACGGGATTTCTCGGGCCCCGTGCTACTTGGGTGTCTCTCAAACGAGCCGTTGATGTTTCGACTACGGGGGTCTTACCCTCTACGCCGGACCTTTCGCATGTCCTTCGCCTACATCAACGGTTTCTGACTCGCCTCACAGCCGGCAGACTGTGAAAGAGAGATCCCACAACCCCACATGCGCAACCCCTGCCGGGTCTCACACGCATATGGTTTGGCCTCATCCAGTTTCGCTCGCCACTACTCCCGGAATCACGGTTGTTTTCTCTTCCTGCGGGTACTGAGATGTTTCACTTCCCCGCGTTCCCTCCACATACCCTATGTGTTCAGGTATGGGTGACAGCCCATGACGACTGCCGGGTTTCCCCATTCGGAAACCCCCGGATCAAAGCCTGGTTGACGGCTCCCCGGGGACTATCGTGGCCTCCCACGTCCTTCATCGGTTCCTGGTGCCAAGGCATCCACCGTGCGCCCTTAAAAACTTGGCCACAGATGCTCGCGTCCACTGTGCAGTTCTCAAACAACGACCAACCACCCATCACCCTGCCCTACTGGGCAAGTTCACTGGGGCCGGCACTGAAGGCAGCCGTAATCGGCCGTACCTTCAGACACCCAACAGCGTGCCCGACACCCTCGCCACTCATGATCAGCTTTCCACGCCCCGAAGGACAGTACTCACAGCCCGAGATGACTGACGGTGCCGAATAATCAACGTTCCACCCATGAGCAACCAGCACCGGACATTCGCCGATGTACTGGCCTCTGACCTCACCCCGAAGGGATCGGTAAGAAGTGCTCCTTAGAAAGGAGGTGATCCAGCCGCACCTTCCGGTACGGCTACCTTGTTACGACTTCGTCCCAATCGCCAGTCCCACCTTCGACAGCTCCCTCCCACAAGGGGTTGGGCCACCGGCTTCGGGTGTTACCGACTTTCGTGACGTGACGGGCGGTGTGTACAAGGCCCGGGAACGTATTCACCGCAGCAATGCTGATCTGCGATTACTAGCAACTCCGACTTCATGGGGTCGAGTTGCAGACCCCAATCCGAACTGAGACAGGCTTTTTGAGATTCGCTCCGCCTCGCGGCTTCGCAGCTCTTTGTACCTGCCATTGTAGCACGTGTGCAGCCCAAGACATAAGGGGCATGATGACTTGACGTCGTCCCCACCTTCCTCCGAGTTGACCCCGGCAGTCTCCTGTGAGTCCCCATCACCCCGAAGGGCATGCTGGCAACACAGAACAAGGGTTGCGCTCGTTGCGGGACTTAACCCAACATCTCACGACACGAGCTGACGACAGCCATGCACCACCTGTACACCGACCACAAGGGGGCGACCATCTCTGGCCGTTTCCGGTGTATGTCAAGCCTTGGTAAGGTTCTTCGCGTTGCGTCGAATTAAGCCACATGCTCCGCTGCTTGTGCGGGCCCCCGTCAATTCCTTTGAGTTTTAGCCTTGCGGCCGTACTCCCCAGGCGGGGAACTTAATGCGTTAGCTGCGGCACCGACGACGTGGAATGTCGCCAACACCTAGTTCCCACCGTTTACGGCGTGGACTACCAGGGTATCTAATCCTGTTCGCTCCCCACGCTTTCGCTCCTCAGCGTCAGTAATGGCCCAGAGATCCGCCTTCGCCACCGGTGTTCCTCCTGATATCTGCGCATTTCACCGCTACACCAGGAATTCCGATCTCCCCTACCACACTCTAGCTAGCCCGTATCGAATGCAGACCCGGGGTTAAGCCCCGGGCTTTCACACCCGACGTGACAAGCCGCCTACGAGCTCTTTACGCCCAATAATTCCGGACAACGCTTGCGCCCTACGTATTACCGCGGCTGCTGGCACGTAGTTAGCCGGCGCTTCTTCTGCAGGTACCGTCACTTTCGCTTCTTCCCTGCTGAAAGAGGTTTACAACCCGAAGGCCGTCATCCCTCACGCGGCGTCGCTGCATCAGGCTTTCGCCCATTGTGCAATATTCCCCACTGCTGCCTCCCGTAGGAGTCTGGGCCGTGTCTCAGTCCCAGTGTGGCCGGTCGCCCTCTCAGGCCGGCTACCCGTCGTCGCCTTGGTGAGCCACTACCTCACCAACAAGCTGATAGGCCGCGGGCTCATCCTTCACCGCCGGAGCTTTTAACCCCCACCCATGCGGGCAGAAGTATTATCCGGTATTAGACCCCGTTTCCAGGGCTTGTCCCAGAGTGAAGGGCAGATTGCCCACGTGTTACTCACCCGTTCGCCACTAATCCACCCCGAAGGGCTTCATCGTTCGACTTGCATGTGTTAAGCACGCCGCCAGCGTTCGTCCTGAGCCAGGATCAAACTCTCCGTGAATGTTTACCCGTAATCGGGTGGACACCACGAGAGCGGAACCTCCCGAGGAATAATCGGAAGGTTCACAGCGTCCTCGCTGTGCGCCTACCAGGCAGTGCCCGGCAGGACTTTTTCAAAGGAACCTCGTCCCAGCCGATCGGCCGGAGACGGGGTATCAACATATCTGGCGTTGATTTTTGGCACGCTGTTGAGTTCTCAAGGAACGGACGCTTCCTTTGTACTCACCCTCTCGGGCTTTCCTCCGGGCGCTTCCCTTCGGTCTTGCGTTTCCGACTCTATCAGACTCTTTCGTGTCCGATTCCCGGTCGGCGGGAGTTTGTCTTCCGGCTTTGAGCGCTTTCGCCTCGCGGCCTTTCGACATTCACTACGTTAGCCGATTCCCTCTGCAACTCATAATCGAGTTCCGCGAGTTTGAATTCAGGCATGCAGGCACGCCGAATTCGCCCCCGCTGAGGGGAAGACGTAGGTAGTGGGTTGGCCACTTCCGGCTGCAGGCTGAACGCCGTACCCGGTTCAAGCGGCTCGGGCTACATTACGGATCCCCCAGAGACGCGTCAAGTTGAGCGGCGGCGCGGCGTATGGGCTCGATAAGGGCTCACCGTCGGGTCGTTGGCGATCCAGAAGCGCCATGGGTGGACGCCTCCGTCGCCGGCCACTCCGGTGCGCGGACCGCTGCGTACCTGGTCGGAGTGGACGGGGGTGCCCGTCAGGAGGGTCAGTGGGGAGCCCTCGGGGGCGCAGGCATCCGTGCCGTCCAGCGACCGGTCCACCCCAAGGGCCGTGGCGAGTCGTGCGGGCCCTTTGGCCAGTTCCTTGTCATTTCGGGCCGAGAGTCGACGTTTACGGGCGAGCTCGGCGCCTTCGGTGACCTCGCCGGCCCGGAGCAGGACTGCGCTGGCCGAGCCGCCCGGACCGCAGACCAGGTTCATGCAGTGCCACATGCCGTAGGTGAAGTAGACGTACACATGCCCAGGGGGACCGAACATCACGTCATTGCGGGCCGTGCGGCCGCGATAGGCGTGGGAGCCGGGGTCGTTCGGGCCGTCGTACGCCTCTACCTCTGTGAGGCGGAGTTCGATCGGACCGTCGGGGGTGGTGCGTACGAGGATGCGCCCCAGGAGGTCGGGGGCGACGTCCAGTACGGGGCGGTCGAAGAAGTCGCGCGTGAGGGGCGTACGGTCAGGGGCCGCGATCATGGCGTCCGAGCGTAGTCCAGACGGGTGCGTGTCGATGGGGTGGTCAGGGAGCGTCCCCCTTGGAAGGGTGAGGGCGCGGAACCGGCCGCGGTCGGATCGCGTTTGTAGGGATCAAGGAATACAGACGGACACGGCAGATGGAACAGGCGTTGCCTGGGGAGGAAGTGACATGGGGTTCAAGCGGCTGCTTGCGAGCCTGGGGGCCGGTGGGGCTTCGGTCGAGACGGTGCTGACGGAGGTCAACACCGTTCCGGGCGGCGTCGTCCAGGGTGAGGTGCGGATCCAGGGCGGGTCGGTGGCCCAGGCGATCGAGGGTCTGTCGGTCGGTCTGCAGGCCAAGGTCGAGGTCGAGGGTCACGACGACCAGGAGTACAAGCAGGACATCGAGTTCACGAAGCTGCGGCTCGGCGGGGCTTTCGAGCTCCAGGCGGGCGCGGTGCACGCGGTGCCGTTCGGGCTGGAGATCCCGTGGGAGACGCCGATCACCACGATCGACGGTCAGGCGCTGCGGGGCATGCACATCGGTGTGACCACGGAGCTGGAGATCGCGCGAGCCGTCGACTCGGGTGACCTGGACCCGATCAATGTGCACCCGATGCCCGCGCAGCAGGCGATCCTGAACGCCTTCATCCAGCTGGGCTTCCGCTTCAAGAACGCGGACATGGAGCGCGGCCACATCCGGGGTACGCGGCAGAAGCTGCCGTTCTACCAGGAGATCGAGTTCTTCCCGCCGTCGCAGTACCGCGGGCTGAACCAGGTGGAGCTGAGCTTCGTCGCGGACGACCGCGAGATGGACGTCATCCTGGAGATGGACAAGAAGCCGGGCCTCTTCACCGAGGGCAGCGACTCGTACCGCTCCTTCAAGGTGGGTCTGCACGACTACCAGGGCACGGACTGGGCGGCGTACCTGAACCAGTGGCTGTCGGAGGTCGGCAGCAAGCGCAGCTGGTTCTAGGCTCGGGTCGGGCGATTTGCGCGTTCCGGAACCGCCCGGCAACCATCCAGGAACCGATCAGGAGGTACCGAGGTGACCGACCTCAAGCGGCCGCCCCTCCCCCACGACTTCCATCCGACTGTGCCGTCCTTCACGGTCACGAGCGCGGACGTCGAGCCGGGCGCGACCCTGAAGGATTCTCAGGTCTACGCGGCCGGGAACACCTCGCCTCAGCTGCGCTGGGAGGGCTTCCCGCCGGAGACCAAGAGTTTCGCCGTGACGTGCTTCGATCCGGACGCCCCGACTGGGAGCGGATTCTGGCACTGGGTGGTGTTCGACATCCCGGCGTCGGTCACCGAGCTGCCCACGGGCGCGGGTAGCGGGAAGTTCGAGGGACTGCCCGAGGGCGTGGTGCAGGTGCGCAACGACTACGGGTCGAAGGACTTCGGTGGTGCCGCGCCGCCGCCCGGGGACCCTGCCCACCGGTATGTGTTCACGGTGTACGCGGTCGATCAGGAGAAGCTCGGTCCGGACTCGGACGTGTCGCCTGCCGTGGTGGGCTTCAATCTGCGGTTCCACACGCTGGCGCGCGCCCAGCTGATCGGTGAGTACGCGTCCGGCGCGTAAGGCACCCTCGCGAGACAGACGTTCATTGAACGTTTGCCCGCCTCTGGTCTTGGAAGTGATCAGAGGCGGGCATTTTTTATTGCGTTGTCCATCTCGGCGCGCCCGGCCAGAGTTGATCCAAGCCTGCCAGGGGGTGGGCCGGTGCACACAGGAGGTGGGCTGGATGCGGGACACGCTGGTACTGAACGCGAGCTTTGAGCCGCTGTCGACGGTGACGTTGAACCGAGCCGTCGTTCTGGTGCTGCAGGACAAGGCTGTCGTGGAGCAGGCCCACCCCGAACTCCGTATGCGCGGAGCCGCGCTCGACATACCCGTGCCCCGGGTGATCAGGCTCTGCCGCTATGTCAGGGTGCCGTTCCGAAGACAAGCGCCGTGGTCGAGGCGCGGTGTTCTGGTACGGGACAGGCACCGGTGCGCGTACTGCGGAAGGCGGGCGACGACGGTCGACCACGTGGTGCCGCGCGCGCAGGGTGGTCAGGACGCCTGGCTGAATACGGTCGCGTCCTGTGCGGAGGACAATCACCGCAAGGCGGCCCGTACGCCGGACCAGGCGGGGATGCCGCTGCTGTGGCAGCCGTTCGAGCCGACACCCGCCGACGCGATGTTGCTGGCGCTCGGCCAGGACGACTTCGACGCGCTGCCGGAGTGGCTGGCTCAGCCCGCGTAGGCGCTCCGCTGGGAGAGTCGGAAAACCCCCGGTGATCGGTCGGCTGCGGGTCGTTTGTTGCTGGTCGCGCAGTTCCCCGCGCCCCTTACGGGGCGCGGGACAACACCGGAGTCCGTGCAGTGCCGTCAGTCGGTGACGGACGGCTTTTCGCGGCGCTCTGTGCCGCCGTTGCCCGAACCGCCGCCCATGGGGCCGAAGTTGCCCATGGCGCCGCTGAGTCCCTTGAGGGCGTCGCCGATTTCGCTGGGGACGATCCAGAGCTTGTTGGCGTCGCCCTCGGCGATCTTGGGGAGCATCTGGAGGTACTGGTAGGCGAGGAGCTTCTGGTCGGCGTCGCCGGCGTGGATGGACTCGAAGACCGTACGGATGGCCTGGGCCTCGCCCTCGGCGCGCAGTGCGGCGGCCTTGGCCTCGCCTTCGGCGCGCAGGATCGCGGACTGCTTCTCACCTTCGGCGGTGAGGATCTGCGACTGGCGGATACCTTCGGCGGTGAGGATCGCGGCGCGCTTGTCACGGTCGGCGCGCATCTGCTTCTCCATCGAGTCCTGGATGGAGGTGGGCGGCTCGATCGCCTTGAGCTCGACGCGGTTGACGCGGATGCCCCACTTGCCGGTGGCCTCGTCGAGGACGCCGCGCAGGGCCGCGTTGATCTCCTCGCGGGAGGTCAGGGTCCGCTCCAGGTCCATGCCGCCGATGATGTTGCGCAGGGTGGTGACGGTGAGCTGCTCGATCGCCTGGATGTAGCTGGCGACTTCGTACGTGGCCGCGCGGGCGTCGGTGACCTGGTAGTAGATGACCGTGTCGATGTTGACCACCAGGTTGTCCTGGGTGATCACCGGCTGCGGTGGGAACGGCACGACCTGTTCACGCAGGTCGATGCGGTTGCGGATCGAGTCGATGAACGGAACGACGATGTTCAGTCCGGCGTTCAGCGTCCGCGTATAGCGGCCGAAGCGCTCGACGATCGCGGCGCTGGCCTGTGGGATGACCTGGATGGTCTTGATCAGGGCGATGAAGACCAACACCACCAGAATGACCAGGACGATGATGATCGGTTCCATCGTTGCTCCCCGTACCCTTCTCCGCTCGGTAATTCCTGAAGATCTTATGGTTGTTGAAGATCTTGCTGGACGAGTCTGACAGACCGTCGTCTGCCGCGTGGGGCGTTCGGTTCACTTGCGTCGTGCGAGGTCACATGACAATCGCCGTGGCTCCGTCGATGTCCACGACGTCTACTTCCTGGCCTGCCTCGTAGACCTGTCCGGCGTCGAGGGCGCGCGCCGACCAGATCTCTCCGCCGAGCTTGATCCGGCCGCCGCCCGAACCGTCGACGCGTTCGAGGACGACGGCCTGTCTGCCCTTCAACGCCTCGATGCCGGTGGCGAGTTGGGGGCGCTGGGCGCGGTGCCGGGCCGCGATGGGGCGTACGACGGCGATGAGTGCGACCGAGACGGCGGAGAAGACGAGGACTTGGAGGACGACATCGCCGCCGAGCCCCGCGACGACCGCGGCGGCGACGGCGCCCACGGCGAGCATGCCGAACTCGGGCATCGCGGTCACGACGAGCGGGATGCCGAGCCCGGCCGCGCCGACCAGCCACCACACCCATGCGTTGATGTCGTTCACATGGTCATGGTAGGACCGCGCTCCCCTGGCGGACAGGGCGCGCGATCCACGGGGACACGCCCGGTCCGTTGCGAGGGTCCGGGCGTCCCGGTGTTCAGGCCATCGGCAGGCCCTGCGCGGTCCAGCGCTCGCCGTTCTGTGCGACGACGAGGGGGAGGCCGAAGCAGAGCGAGAGGTTGCGCGAGGTGAGTTCGAGCTCCAGGGGGCCCGCGGCGAGCACCTTGCCCTGACGGATCATCAGGACGTGGGTGAAGCCGGGGGCGATCTCCTCGACGTGGTGCGTGACCATGATCATGGAGGGGGCGATCGGGTCGCGGGCGAGACGGCCGAGGCGGCGTACGAGGTCCTCGCGGCCGCCGAGGTCGAGGCCGGCGGCGGGCTCGTCGAGCAGCAGCAGCTCAGGGTCGGTCATCAGGGCGCGGGCGATCAGGGTGCGCTTGCGCTCGCCCTCGGAGAGCGTGCCGAACTTGCGGTCCAGGTAGTCGCTCATGCCGAGGCGGTCGAGGAAGGCGCGGGCGCGCTGCTCGTCGATGTCCTCGTAGTCCTCGTGCCAGCCGGCGGTCATGCCGTACGCGGCGGTGAGCACGGTCTGCAGGACGGTCTGGCGCTTGGGGAGCTTCTCGGCCATGGCGATACCGGCCATACCGATGCGCGGGCGCAGCTCGAAGACGTCGACCTTGCCGAGGGTCTCGCCGAGGATGGTGGCAGTGCCCTGGCTGGGGAAGAGGTAGCTGGAGGCGACGTTCAGAAGGGTCGTTTTTCCGGCGCCGTTCGGGCCGAGGATGACCCAGCGCTCCCCTTCCTTGACCGACCAGGAGACCTGGTCCACCAGAGCCCGGCCCTCGCGGACCACGGATACGTCCTCCAGCTCCAGTACATCGCTCATGAGCGCGTTGTCTCCCATTGCAGTCTCGGCCGTCGCTTACGTCTGTGGACGCAGCCCCCAGGGAAAACCTACGCCACCGGTCGGCTGCTCCATTCCATCGGTCGGTCCTTAGGGTGGGGGCATGCTCTCGGAACCACGCTCAGGACGGTTGGCCGCATGGGGAAATGCCCTTTTGGCCGGACTTATTTCGCCGGATGACGCGGTGCTCGCCATCGTTGGTGAGGACGCGGTGCACCGGGTCGAGGGGCTGCCGGGCGAGTCGGGGCCTGTCGGGCTCACGCTCGCCCTCGGCCGGCTGCGCGCGCTCGGGGTGACCGGGCTGCGGGTCGCGCTGCCCGCGCCGGGGCATCCGCTCGGGCTGAGTGGACCGCCGGACTTCAACGCGCGCGCCCTCGACGCCGAGGAGGCCGTCGTCTGCCATGGTGCCGCGCTCGGGCTCGTGCCGGAGGTGTACGAGGCCGGGCCCGACGGTGATGTGCACGTCGAGGTGGTGTGGCACTGCCTTGCCGTGCGGGAGGCGCCGCCCGCCGACGTGCCGTCGCTCGGGGAGGCCGAGCGGGAGCTGGCGGAGGCGCTGCGTGAGGCGACCGAGGTGTTGTCGCGGCTCGATGTCGCCGGGTCGGGGCCGGTCGCGGAGGCGGCGGTCGACGCGTACCGGGCGCGGGCCGAGCGGGGGCGTGAGGTGCTGGCTCCCGGGTATCCGCCGCGTGCGGTGCGGGTGTTGGAGCTTGCCCAGCGGGTGGGGTTGCTGGTCTCCGTGGCGTACGAGAACGGGCATGGCGGGGCGGTGAGTGCCTCGGAGATCGCGGCGCGGTCGCATGCGCTGCGGCCGGTGGAGCGGACGGCTCGGCGAGCTCAGGTGGCGGCTTACAACGCGTTTGTGGAGGAGCGGGAGCGGGGGGTTCGCTGAGAGCAAGAAGCCCCGCGAACCGTATATGAGCCCACAAACTGACCGGCCTCCCAGGGAGTCCCTGGGAGGCCGGTGGTCATGATGGTTCCGGTACGGGACTCAGCGGTTGATGCCGAGGTTGCCGAAGGCCGGGTTCAGAGCGCCGATGACGTTCACGCTGTTGCCGACCGCGTTCACGGGGACGTGAACCGGGGCCTGGATGACGTTGCCCGAGGCGACGCCCGGGGAGCCCTCGGCACTGCCGCCCGCCCATGAGCCGTCCGTCGCGGAGGCCATACCGGCACCGGCGGCAACCAGGCCACCGGCCACCATCGCGACAGCAGTGACCTTCTTCAGGTTCTTCACTTCTAAAACCCCTCCTAGCGATCACTGCGGCAATCGCCGCAGCACGCATGGGAGAACGGCTGAGATCCACGGAGGATGCGCCATCTGGGGGACATACACACGACGGTATGAATCTCATCCCGGAGCGGAACCCTCCGAATTGCCGCCCTCCCGAGCGCCCCCGACCGCGTCCGAGGAGTGCGCCGGAGTGCGAATCCGCTGGTGATCAGCCTGCCACTCCATGTCGTACGGCCCAGAGCGCGGCCTGGGTCCGGTCCGCCAGGTCGAGTTTCATCAGGATGTTCGAGACATGCGTCTTGACGGTCTTCTCGGAGAGGACGAGCGCGCGGGCGATCTCGCGGTTGGAGCGGCCGTCCGCGATCAGGGTGAGCACCTCACGCTCCCGCTCGGTGAGTGAACCGCCTCTCCCCTGGCCCGAGTTGGCCTCCTCCTGGGACAGCAGCGCGCCCGCGACCTCGGGCTGCAGCAGGATGTGTCCGGCGTGCACGGAGCGAATGGCGCCGGCGAGGGCGTCGGGGTCCACGTCCTTGTACACATATCCGGCGGCGCCCGCGCGCAGGGCGGGGACGACCGTGCGCTGCTCGGTGAAGCTGGTGACGATCAGCACGCGCGCGGGGTTGGCGAGTTCGCGGAGCTTGCGCAGCGCCTCGATACCGTCCATGCCCGGCATCTTGACGTCCATGAGGACGACGTCGGGCTTCAACTCCTCGGCGCGGGCGATCCCTTCGGCGCCGTCGGACGCCTCTCCCACGACCTCGATGTCGTCCTGTACTTCGAGGAAGGTGCGCAGACCCCGGCGGACCACTTGGTGGTCGTCGACGAGCAGCACCTTGATTGCGTCAGCCACCAGGGACCTCCATCTCGATCGTGGTGCCCTTTCCGGGCGCCGATTCCACGGTGAGTGTGCCGCCGACTCCGCTCGCCCGGTCGCGCATCGACACGAGCCCGAGGTGGCGGCCCGCGCTGCGTATCGCGGTGGGTTCGAAGCCGCTGCCGTCGTCGGTTATGCGCAGAACGGCGCCCGGCCCGCGCTTCTCCAGGGTGACGTCGACGCCGGCGGCCCCGGAGTGCCGCAGTGCGTTGTGCAGGGCCTCCTGGGCGACACGCAGCATGGCCTCCTCCTGGGCGGCGGGCAGCGCCCGCACTCCGCGGCTGGAGAAGGTGACGCGCGCGGAGTGGGCGCGGTCGAGGACCTGGATGTGGGTGCGCAGGGTGGCGACCAGGCCGTCCTCGTCAAGGGCGGTGGGGCGCAGTTCGACCACGGCGGCGCGCAGTTCGTCGGCGGCCTCCGCGGCGAGCGCGGCCACCTGCTGGAGTTCGCCCTTGGCGCGCGCCGGGTCGCGGTCGACGAGGGTGGCGGCTGCCTGTGCGGTGAGGCGCAGGGAGAACAGCTTCTGGCTGACCGCGTCGTGGAGTTCATGGGCGAGCCGGGAGCGCTCCTCGGCGATGGTGAGTTCGCGGCTACGCTCGTAGAGGCGGGCGTTGGTCAGGGCGATCGCGGCGTGCTGGGCGAGGATGGTGAGGAGTTCCTCGTCGTCCTCGGTGAAGCCGCACCCGCCGTCCGGCTTGGCGCTGTTCTTGTTCTTGTTCGCCAGGAACAGCGCGCCGATGACCTCGTCGCCGTCGCGGATGGGCAGGCCCAGGAAGTCGGACATGTCGGGGTGAGCCGAGGGCCAGCCCTCGAAGCGGGGGTCCGTGCGCACGTCGGCGAGGCGCTCGGGGCGGGCCTCGTGCAGCATCGCGGCGAGGATGCCGTGCTGGCGCGGGAGCGGGCCGATGGCCTTCCACTGCGCGTCGCTGACGCCGTCGACGACGAACTGGGCGAAGCCGCCGTGGTCGTCGGGCACGCCCAGCGCCGCGTACTGCGCGTCCAGCAGTTCGCGGGCCGAGGCGACGATCGTCTTGAGGACGTCGCGCACTTCGAGGTGCCTGCTCATGGCCAGTAGCGCGGAACTCACCGCGTACAGGCCCGACCGGGGTCCTTGACTCATGACCCCAAAGTACCGGCGGGGTGTGACAACGCGTATCAGACCTGTGATGGCCGTCGCCTAGGCCTGTCGGCCTAGGACGAAGGACCCCGGATCATTGCGGCCCGCGCACGAGGCGCCGGGGCGGCCGGGTTCCTACCTTGAAGACACCCGCCAGGTACGGCGGTCAAGGGACGAGGGGACGGTTGTCATGCCGGTAGCGATCATCACGGGGGCTTCGAAGGGGCTGGGGCGGGCGCTCGGTGCGGCTCTGGCGGAGCGCGGCTGGGATCTGGTGCTCGACGCCAGAACGGCCGGGGTGCTGGAGGAGACGGCGGTGGCACTGTCCGGGTACGGGACGCGCGTGGAGGCGCTGCCCGGGGACGTCACGGACGCCGGGCATCGCGCCGAGCTGGTGGCCGCCGCCCGGAAGCTCGGCGGCGTCGACCTGCTGGTGAACAACGCGAGCGCGCTGGGCGCCGAACCGCTGGTGCGCCTGGAGGACCTGACCCTGGACGGGCTCCGGCAGGCCCTGGAGGTCAATGTGGTCGCCGCGCTGGGCCTGATCCAGGAGGCGCTGCCGCTGCTGCGGGCCGCGGAGGCGGGCGCGGTCATCGACATCAGTTCGGACGCTGCGGCCGAGGCGTACGAGACGTGGGGCGGCTACGGCGCGTCGAAGGCGGCGCTGGACCACCTCTCCGCGGTCCTCGGCGAGGAGGAGCCCGGCCTGCGGGTCTGGGCCGTCGACCCCGGGGACATGGGCACGGACCTGTACGCGGCGGCCGTACCGGACGACGCCGATCCGCGGCCGACGCCGGACAGTGTGGTTCCGGCCTTTCTTCGCCTGCTCGACGAGCGGCCGGCCAGCGGTCGCTATGGGGCGCCGGCACTTCTGGAGGAGCGATGACGACCGCGGTGAGGGTTCCGGAGGAGTTGTCGGCGCGGGTGCCGGCCGAGCAGCGGGGGCCCGGGCTGGACCGGGATTCCGTACGGCTGCTCGTCTCGCGCGGTACGGAGGTGTCGCATCACGAGTTCGTGGAGCTGCCCCGGCAGCTGAAGGCGGGTGACCTGCTCGTCGTCAACACCTCCGCCACCCTGGCGGCCGCCCTGGACGGACGCGTCGGGCACGCGCGCGTGGTGGTGCATTTCTCCACGCTGGGCGATGACGGGCGGTGGGCGGTCGAGCTGCGGGATCCCGACGGCACGGGCACCACGCGTGCGCGTGCGGGCGGGCCCGCGGGGACGGAGGTGCGCCTGCCCGGGGACGTACGACTCGTCCTGGAGGAGCCGCTGACCTCGCGGAGCCCGCGGCTGTGGTGGGGGCGGGTGTCGGACGCGGACGTCCTGGGGCTGCTGCGGCGGCACGGGCGGCCCATTCGCTACTCCTATACAAAGAGGGACCAGCCGCTGTCCGTGTATCAGACGGTGTTCGCGCTGCCGTCCGCCGACGGCGCGGGCAGCGCGGAGATGCCGAGCGCGGCGCGCCCCTTCACCGCCCGCCTGGTGGCGGAACTGGTGAGCCGGGGTGTGCAGTTCGCGCCGATCACCCTGCACACCGGGGTCGCGTCGGCGGAGGCCCATGAGCCGCCCTATCCGGAGCGGTACGAGGTGTCGGAGGCGTCCGCGCGGCTGATCAACGCGGCGAAGGCCGGAGGCGGCCGGATCATCGCGGTCGGTACGACGGCTGTGCGCGCCGTCGAGTCCGCTACGGGCCCCGACGGGGTGGTCCGGGCGGCGAAGGGCTGGACCGACCTCGTGGTGACCCCTGAGCGCGGTGTACGGGTCATCGACGGGCTGCTGACCGGGCTGCACGAGCCGGAGGCCTCGCATCTGCTGATGCTGGAGGCGATCGCGGGCGGGGCGGCGATAGACCGCAGCTACGACGAGGCGCTGCGTGAGCTCTACCTCTGGCATGAGTTCGGGGACGTGCACCTCATCCTTCCGGACGAGAACCCTCACTCTGAGCATTGCTCCAGCAACTGTAGGTGAGACTGATACACGACCGATGTGAGCCCGCACATAGGGCGCAGATCACGTACGAAGGTGCATAGGAGATAAAGAGAGCCCGGGTGAGCGGGGCAGACGTGACAGTCTGCCCCGATTTGCCCTTTCCGGGTCCACTACCCGGCTTCGTAGGTCACACCTTTGCCACACGATTTTGCGGCCGCTAAGAATGGCCTCCGTCGCTCAACGCCGCGGGTTTCGCCCCGCGGCGTTTGTTCCGGAAACAGTCAGTCCCCTGCCGGACCGAGAGCGACCTCCGCGCTATTCGAAGAGGTCCATCAGTCATGTCCAAGAACATCAACACTCCTGGTCATAGTCCCAAGCTGACCAAGACCCACAAGCTTTCGATCGCCGGTGTCGCAGCCCTCGGTGCCGCCGCCCTCGCGTTCTCCGTGGTTCCGGGCAACTCCCAGACCACGACGACCGACGCCGCCTCCTCGGCGCAGGTCGCCTACAGCGAGCAGCCGATCAAGGACGTCAAGGCCAGCGTCACCGACCAGCTGGCCGGCGCCGCCCTGAAGGACCAGGCCATCGCGGCGAAGAAGGCCGCCGAAGCGGCCGCCAAGAAGAAGGCGGCTGACGAAGTCGCGAAGAAGAAGGCCGCCGCCGAGGCCGCCGCGAAGAAGAAGGCCGCCGCGGAGCGCGCGAAGGCGCAGGCCGCGAGCCGCTCCGCGCAGCGCGTCACGGTCCAGACCGTCGCCGTGAAGACGTACGCCAACAACCTCGACGGCTGGATCCACCAGTCCCTCGACATCATGGCGAAGAAGGGCATCCCGGGTACGTACAACGGTCTGTACCGCAACATCATGCGGGAGTCCACGGGCAACCCGAACGCCATCAACGGCTGGGACATCAACGCCCAGAACGGCACCCCGTCGATCGGTCTGCTCCAGGTCATCCAGCCGACGTTCAACGCGTACCACGTCTCCGGTACCTCGATGAACATCTACGACCCGGTCGCCAACATCACGGCCGCCGCCAACTACGCGGCCGACAAGTACGGCTCGATCGACAACGTCAACAGCGCGTACTGAGGGCTGAGCGCGGAGCTCCCACACAGACGCCGAAGGGCGGCACCCCACCTGGGGTGCCGCCCTTCAGTCATGTCCGGCGTGCGCGAGCGACTACTTGCGCATGACCTCGGGCTCGTGGCGGCGCAGCAGGCGCGCGACCGCGAAGCCGCAGATCACGCCGATGCCGATCAGCACACCCATGTCGACGAACCACTGGCTCAGCTCGTGGTCCCACAGCGGGTCCCCCGGCTTGCCGGGCTGCCAGGGCAGCAGGACGTTCAGCTGTGCCGTCGTACCCGCCGCGGCGACCGCCCAGCGCGAGGGCATCAGCCAGGCCAGCTGCTCGACGCCGACCTTGTCGTAGAGCTGGAAGAGGCAGCCGGTGAACACGACCTGGACGATCGCGAACATCACCAGCAGCGGCATCGTCTTCTCGGCCGTCTTCACCAGGGACGAGATGACCAGGCCGAACATCATCGAGGTGAAGCCCAGCGCCATGACCGGCAGGGTGAGTTCGAGGGCGGGCGCGCTCTTCAGCAGCAGGCCCTCGTCCGGCAGCTTCTCGGCGCCGAGCGAGAACAGGCCGATGGCGCCGATGATGCCGCCCTGAAGGATCGTGATCACGCCGAGCACGATGACCTTGGACATCAGGTAGGCCGAGCGGGACAGTCCGGTCGCCCGCTCCCGTTCGTAGATCACCCGTTCCTTGATCAGCTCACGCACCGAGTTGGCCGCGCCGGCGAAACAGGCACCCACCGCGAGGATCAGCAGGATCGTGCTGCCGTCCCGGTTCGAGAACGGCGGCTTGCCGTTCTGCGGGCCGAGCGCGAGGCCGAAGTCGGCGGGGATCAGCACGCTCACGACACCGAGGACGGCGGGCAGGATCACCATCAGGCCGAGGAAGCCCCGGTCGGACACGATCACTGACGTATAGCGGCTGATCAGAGTGAGCAGCTGCGAACCCCAGCCCTGCGGCTTGCGCGGCTTCATCGCCTGCTGCGACGGCACGTTCGCCGACTGCGGGGCCACCGCGTCGATGTCCGCGGCGTACATCTGGTAGTGCTGCGAGCCCTTCCAGCGGCCCGCCCAGTCGTAGTCGCGGTAGTTCTCGAAGGCGGAGAAGACGTCGGCCCAGGTCTCGTAGCCGAAGAAGTTCAGCGCCTCCTCCGGCGGACCGAAGTAGGCGACGGAGCCGCCGGGCGCCATCACGAGGAGCTTGTCGCAGATCGCCAGCTCGGCGACGGAGTGCGTGACGACGAGGACCGTACGGCCGTCGTCGGCGAGGCCGCGCAGCAGCTGCATGACGTCGCGGTCCATGCCCGGGTCGAGGCCGGAGGTCGGCTCGTCCAGGAAGATCAGCGACGGCTTGGTGAGCAGCTCCAGGGCCACGGAGACGCGCTTGCGCTGGCCACCGGAGAGGGAGGTGACCTTCTTCTCCTTGTGGATGTCCAGCTTCAGCTCGCGCAGCACCTCATCTATGCGGGCCTCGCGCTCCTCACCCGTGGTGTCCGCGGGGAAGCGCAGCTTGGCCGCGTACTTGAGGGCCTTCTTGACGGTCAGTTCCTTGTGCAGGATGTCGTCCTGCGGGACCAGACCGATGCGCTGACGCAGCTCGGCGAACTGCTTGTACAGGTTCCGGTTGTCGTAGAGGACGTCACCCTGGTTGGCGGGGCGGTAGCCCGTGAGCGCCTTCAGGAGCGTCGACTTGCCGGAGCCGGACGGGCCGATGACCGCGACGAGCGACTTCTCGGGTACGCCGAAGGAGACGTCCTTGAGGATCTGCTTGCCGCCGTCGACCGTGACCGTCAGATGGCGGGCCGAGAAGGAGACCTCACCGGTGTCGACGAACTCCTCGAGGCGGTCGCCGACGAGGCGGAACGTCGAGTGGCCGACGCCGACGATGTCGTTCGGGCCGAGCAGCGCGGAGCCGCCCTTGGCGATCGGCATACCGTTGACGTACGTGCCGTTGTGCGAGCCGAGGTCGCGGATCTCGAAGCGGCCGTCGGGCGTCGCGTGGAACTCGGCGTGGTGGCGCGAGACCTGGAGGTCGGAGACCACCAGCTCGTTCTCCAGCGCACGACCGATACGCATCACGCGGCCGAGCGAGAACTGGTGGAACGTGGTGGGGCTGCGGTCGCCGTAGACCGGCGGCGCCCCCGCGCCACCACCGGGTCCCTGCTGCTGCGGGATCTGCGCGGCCTGTTGCGGCTGCTGCCACCCCTGCTCCGGTGCCTGCTGCTGCGGCGTCGGCTGCTGAGCCCAGCCGGGGCTCGCGCCCTGGGCCGCGAACGGCTGCTGCTGGGGCTGCGCGACCGCGGCCGCGGCGCCGGACAGGTTCAGGCGCGGTCCGTCGGTCGCGTTGCCCAGATGCACAGCCGAGCCGGGGCCGATCTCCATCTGATGGATCCGCTGCCCCTGCACGAACGTGCCGTTGGTGCTGCCGTGGTCCTCGATGACCCAACTGCGGCCGCCCCAGCTGATCGTGGCGTGACGCCAGGACACCCTGGCGTCGTCGAGCACGATGTCGCCCTGCGGATCACGTCCGAGGGTGTATGGCCTGGACGCATCGAGCGTCCAGGTCCGTCCATTCAATTCCAGTACGAGTTCCGGCACTCCATGCCCCACTGAGTAGTCCCCCGAGTTACCCCCATCACAGGGAGTCTAGGGATGTCGAACATCGTCGGGAACTATTTCAGTAGGAGCCCCCTGACCGAAAGTCGGGCCTTGTGAAGGATGGGTACGGGCGGGTTGCCCGTTTCCGTTGACGGGGTTGAAACCGGCCCGGAGAGTGGTAATCCCACGCGAGGGGGACATCCGCGGTGGATCGCCGCGGCGCGGATCGGGGGGTCTGACGATGAGCATCGAGACCGCGGACCACGGCGGGAGTGTCAGGAGTGTGCCCTGGGGTGATGTGCTGCTGTCCGCGATCGCCTCGGTGAGCTGGGCGTTGATCGGGATGGCGGGCACGGCCGCGCTCGGCCTGCATCTGCTCGGGGCGGACACGGCGGGCTCGCTGGGGCCAATGACCGCGGCGGTGGTGGCACTTGGGGCCAATGGTGCGGTGAAGCCGTCCGGCGATGTTTCGGCCTTCGGCCTGAAAGGAGCGGAGGTGAGCACCGCGATCCAGATCACGCCACTGGGAGTGGGGCTGGTCGGCGCGTTGCTGATGTCGTGGTTCTTCTTACGGTCCTTGCGCGGGGCCGGAGTTGAGATCGCGGTGTCCGAACTCCTCGCGCGCGCAAGCGCGGTGGTGGTTCTCTTCGTGGCCACGCTCGGCGGGCTCGCCTGGGCCGGTCACGACATCATCACGATCGACGGGAGCAAGCTCGGGCTCGACAAGGTCGCGGGCGGCGGCGGGCTCGGTGACATCACGGACAAGCTTCCCGGTGGGCTGGGAGACCTCGGGGGGCTGCTGCCCGACAAGATCGGCGACCTCGTGAACGCGAAGGCCGCCGTGGGGTTCACCGTCGACACCGTGCCCACGCTGCTCGGCGGCGCGGCCTGGGCCGCCGGGATCCTGGTGATCGCCCTGCTGGCCTCCCGGCGTACGCCGCTGCCGCGCGGGTGGGAAGCCGTGCACCGGGTGGTACGGCCGGCCGCCTCCGCGCTCGTCACGGTGTTGCTGGTGGCGGTCCTGGCCGGGCTCGCGGCGGCGGCGTACGCGGCGATCGGAGACGCCCATCCCAAACGGATCGCGGGCGCGGCGCTGCTGGGGGCGCCGAACGGGGTGTGGCTCGGTGTCCCGATCGGTCTGTTCGTGCCCTGGGACGGCAAGGCCACGGGTGAGCTCGCCAAGCTGCTGCCCGACCCCATGGACAAGTTACTGAGCGTCAATTCCGACCAGCCCGTCACGCTGGGGCGGCTCGCCGAACTCGACGGGCGTGTGTGGCTGTTGGGGGTCGCGACCGCGGTCATGATGCTGTTCGCGGGCGTGCTGGCCGCCGCGCGTACGCCATTTGTACGGGGGGCGGGTGCGGGTCTGGTGGGAGCGCCGGGTGCCCCAGATGTACGGGGTGGGGGTGCCCTCGGCTTCGCAGGGCGCTGCGCTCTTCGGCTCGGGGTCGTGACGGCGCTGGCACTGCCTCTGCTGGCGTGGTTGACGGAGGTGTCCGCGGACGCCTCGCTGTCGGTGCTCGGGTTCGACGCGTTCGGGGCGGGGATCAAGCTGCATGGGCATCTGGGGGTGGCGTTGCTGCTGGGCGCGCTGTGGGGGGCCGGGGCGGGGGGCGGGGGCGCGCTGCTGGCGTACGCGAGTGGGGCCGCGGGGCGGCGGGCGGTGCCGCTGGCACTGGCACTGGCACTGGGTGACTCGGGTGGGGTGGCTCCTGGCGCCGAGTATCCGGTGGCTGCCGGGGAGGCTGGGCCTTACAGCCCTCACGGCTCGTACCGGCCGCCCAACCCCGACACCAATCCGTATCTGCGGCTGCCCGATGAGCTGCGGGAGCCGCAGCGTGGGCGACCGCCGGGGGCATCGCGGCCGCCTCGCGATGTGTACGGCGCGCCGACGGTGGCTGGGCCGATTGGGCCACCGACGCCACCTCCACCTCCACCTCCACCGGACGAGGGGCCTCCGCCTCCGCCGCGGGGGCCTCGGGGCCGATGAGTGGGTGGGGCGGGGCCGCGCCGGTACGTCCAGCCCGTCGCCGGTGGGCATTGCTGCCAGCTTCCACAGCATGAACTTGCCCATAACCACGTAAGCGACGGGCTGGACGTACCGGCACGGCCCCTTTGGTGCGTCGCCGGCTGCGGGTGCGCCGTTGTACCGGGTGGGGGTGGGTGGGGCCCTGTGCGTCGCCGGGTGCGGGGTCGTGTTTTTAGGGGCGCGGGGAACTGCGCGACCAGCCCCCACCGGCCCGCAGACGTCTGCAAGGGGCGCGGGGAACGGCGCAATCTTTTAGGGGGGTCTGGGGGCGCAGCCCCCAGGGATGGGACGGGTAGGGGCGGCGGGGGCGAGGAGGGTGTTGCCCTGTGGTCATGCTTGGGCCACTTTGGTGACGTCCAGTGTTCCCTGTCCGCTAGGCGGACCGCGTGGGCGGAAGGCACTGGGTGCCGGATACGGTGGGAGCACCATGAGCGCTACGCAGACCTCTGACGTCCCCACCCTCCTCGTCAAGATCTTCGGCAAGGACCGGCCCGGCATCACGGCCGGACTCTTCGACACCCTCGCCGCCTACTCCGTCGACGTGGTCGACATCGAGCAGGTCGTCACCCGTGGCCGGATGGTGCTGTGCGCGCTCGTGACCGAGCCGCCCGCCGGGCTCGAGGGTGATCTGCGGGCCACTGTCCACAGCTGGGCGGAGTCGATGAAGATGCAGGCCGAGATCATCTCCGGCCTCGGCGACAACCGGCCGCGCGGCGTCGGGCGTTCGCTCGTCACCGTGCTCGGGCATCCGCTCACCGCGGAGTCGACGGCCGCGATCGCCGCGCGGATCACGAAGTCCGGCGGCAACATCGACCGTATCTTCCGGCTCGCCAAGTACCCGGTGACGGCCGTCGAGTTCGCCGTGTCCGGTACGGAGACCGAGACGCTGCGCACCGCGCTCGTGACCGAGGCCGCGGCACTCGGTGTCGACATCGCGGTGGTGGCGGCGGGGCTGCATCGGCGGGCCCAGCGTCTCGTGGTGATGGATGTGGACTCGACGCTCATCCAGGACGAGGTGATCGAGCTCTTCGCCGCGCACGCCGGGTGCGAGGCCGAGGTCGCCGAGGTGACGGCGGCCGCGATGCGCGGGGAGCTGGACTTCGAGCAGTCGCTGCACGCGCGCGTGGCGCTCCTCGAGGGGCTGGACGCGTCGGTGGTGAACAAGGTGCGGGAGGAAGTGCGGCTTACGCCGGGGGCGCGCACGCTGATTCGTACGCTGAAGCGGCTCGGCTTCCAAGTCGGTGTCGTCTCGGGTGGGTTCACTCAGGTCACCGATGACCTCAAGGAACGGCTCGGGCTCGACTTCGCTCAGGCCAATACGCTGGAGATCGTCGACGGGAAGCTGACCGGCCGGGTCACTGGGGAGATCGTGGACCGCGCGGGCAAGGCGCGGCTGCTGCGCCGGTTCGCCGCCGAGGCGGGGGTGCCGCTCGCCCAGACCGTGGCGATCGGCGACGGTGCCAATGACCTCGACATGCTCAACGCGGCGGGTCTCGGTGTCGCGTTCAACGCCAAGCCGGTGGTGCGGGAGGCCGCGCATACGGCGGTGAACTTCCCGTTCCTGGACACCGTGCTTTATCTGCTGGGCGTCACGCGTGAAGAGGTCGAGGCGGCGGACATGCACCTGGACGACCACTGAGCTCGCGTTCATGGACGGGGCCCGGCACCATCTCGGTGCCGGGCCCCGTCCCTGTAGAGGTGGGTTACTCGGTCGGCGCCCAGTAGTCGACCAGGGTGGCCACTCCGGGCTCCAGGGATTTCCAGGAGCCCTCGAAGGAGAGCACCGCGAAGGCGGCGGCGGGGAAATCGCGGCTGTTCATCCGAGTGCGGGTGTCGCCCTCGGCCTGGCCCGCCAGGATCTCCGCGAGGCCGTGCACGCCCGGGTTGTGGCCGATCAGCACCACGTTCTGCGCGTCGTCGGGGGTTTCGTTGAGCACGGCGATCAGCTCGCCGGGCGAGGCCTCGTAGAGCCGCTCCTCATAGACCGTTTTCGGCCGGTGCGCGAGCTCGTGGACAGCGAGCTTCCAGGTCTCGCGGGTCCGGGCCGCGGTGGAGCAGAGGGCCAGATCGAAGGGGATGCCGGTGTCGGCCAGCCTGCGTGCGGCGACGGCGGCGTCCTTGCGGCCCCGGTCGGCGAGCGGCCGCTCGTGATCGGGCACCTGTGGCCAGTCGGCTTTCGCATGCCGGAAGAGGACAATCCTGCGGGGTTCTGCGACGCTCATGCGTCCCAGCTTCGCATGAAACACGCCATCGGGCGCAGGGAGTTGACGTGCTCCCCCGGGAGGGGTGACGGGGGTTCCACCTCGGGTACCAGCCGGTTTACGGCGCCTGGTGCAGCACCGTGTGCTGGACGTGCTCGAAGACCTGGGTGATCGCGGCTCCGCCGCCCGCGGCGTGCGCGTCCACCGGATTGAGTATCAGGAGCAGCAGGGTGACGAAGGCGAGCGTGGGCAGGGCGAGGGCCCACCAGGGCAGCCGGATGTCGACGCGGCCCGAGGTCGCCGGGTGGGGCCGGGTGTGCGTACGGGCCGACATGCCGCCTCCGTGGGGCTTCGAGTGCTCCGTGGTCCGCGTCCTCGCGGCCACATCTCGAAGTTACGGAATCCGGGGCCCTCAACCCATCCGGCGATCCACCCACTTGACCCTGACACTCGCCCCCTAGGGGATGGGGGGTTAGCCCCACCACCAGGCGGTGACGAGCGGAGCCACGTTCACGGCGGAGCCAGGGTCACGGCGAAGCGATGGTCGCGATGATGGCGATGATCACGGTGATGGCGAAGAACGTGCCGAAGACGAGCAGCATCTTCTTCTGGCCGTTCGGGGGGTTCGGTTCGAGCACTGGCATACGGCCAGTCTCGCACCCTTCGTCCGTCTCCTCAGGAGGGGGGTGGGCGCGTCAGGGGTGAGGCCGGCGCGCCGCCTCGTCCTCCACCGTGCGGTTGCGGCCCGCCAGGATGCCCACCGCGATCTGCGGGACCATCAGCCCTGCCATGAGGGCGAGCGGCAGGCCCCAGCCGCCGCTGTGCTGGTAGAGGACGCCCACCAGCAGCGGGCCCGGGATCGAGAGCAGATAGCCGGCGCTCTGGGCGAACGCCGAGAGCTTGGCGACGCCCGCGCCGGTCCTGGCCCGCATGCCGACCATGGTGAGGGCCAGCGGGAAGGCGCAGTTGGAGACACCGAGCAGCAGGGCCCAGGCCCAGGCGCCGCCCGCGGGGGCGAAGTAGAGGCCGGCGTATCCGGCGAGTCCGCAGGCGCCGAGTGCGACCACGATCGGCCCCTGGTGGGGCAGCCGGGTGGCCAGGCGCGGGATGACGAAGGCCAGCGGCACACCCATCACCATCGTGACGGCGAGGAGCAGTCCCGCGGTGCCGGCCGAGACGCCCGCGTCGCGGAAGATCTGCGCCATCCAGCCCATCGTGATGTACGCGGCGGTGGCCTGGAGTCCGAAGAAGACGGCGAGTGCCCAGGCGGTACGGCTGCGGGTGATGCGGAACTCGTCGGGCTCGTGCCGGGCGGGCGTACGGGTCCCGGCGTCGGTACGCCGGGCGGTGGCGCCGCTCGCGGATTCGGCGCCCCGCGCGCGTACGAGCGCGATCCACGGCACTATGGCCGCCGCCGCGAGCCCCGCCCACACCGCGAGCCCGGACTGCCAGCTGCCGCCCAGGCCGTCGGTCATGGGCACGGTCACCGCGGCCGCGGTCGAGGTGCCGAGCGCGAGGGCCATCGAGTACAGGCCGGTCATGGAACCGACCCGGTCCGGGAACCAGCGCTTGACGATCACCGGCATCAGGACGTTGCTGACGGCGATGCCCATGAGGGCGAGCGCGCTGGCGGCAAGGAAACCGGCCGTGTTCCCGGCGTACGGCCGGATCGCCAGGCCCGCCGTGATGGCGACCATGCCCGCGCAGACGACCGCGCCGGGTCCGAAGCGGCGGGCGAGCCGCGGTGCCATGACGCCGAAGACGGCGAAGCAGAGCGGCGGTACGGAGGTGAGCAGTCCGGCGACGCTGCCGCTCATGCCGAGCCCGCCGCGCACCTCTTCGAGGAGGGCGCCGAGGCTGGTGATCGCGGGGCGCAGGTTGAGGGCGGTGAGGACGATGCCGACGATCACAAGACGCGTCGTCCACGCGCGCGTGGCGGGTGTCTCGTTCTCGGACTCCGTGCCCGCGGAGGTGCGTATCGGCGTGGACGTCATCGTCCCGGTCTTCTCGCCAGTCATGACGCCCATCATAGAATCATGGGATGATTGGCTGTCCAATCCCGTTGCGTTAATCTCCGGAATCTCTGGCCCCGCGCGACCGACCACCCCGGGCCCGTATGAAGGACCGCCATGCCGCTGAGCCACCCCCGCCGTTCGGCGCTGTCCGAGCAGGTCATCGCCGAGCTGCGGAACCAGATCACCTCGGGCGAGTGGCCGGTGGGCTCCCGCATCCCCACCGAGCCGGAGCTGGTCGGGCAACTCGGCGTCGCCCGCAACACGGTCCGCGAGGCGGTGCGTGCGCTGGCCCACAACGGCCTGCTCGACATCCGCCAGGGCTCCGGCACCTATGTCGTGGCGACCAGTGAGCTGGCGGGTGTGATGCACCGCCGCTTCGCGGACGCCGACCCGCGGCACATCGCCGAGCTGCGCTCCACGCTGGAGTCGAGCGCCGCCGAGCTGGCCGCCGAGCGCCGCACCGAGCGCGATCTCAAGCAGCTGGACGCGCTCCTCGTACGCCGTGAGGAGGCGTGGGAGTCGGGCGACGCGGAGGCCTTCGTGACCGCCGACGCGACCTTTCATCTGGCGGTGGTGGCCGCGTCCCACAACGACGTCATGACGGCGATGTACGCGGATCTGGGCGAGGTGCTGCGCGACTGGCTGCGCGAGGACGTCGGCGAGAAGCTGACGCCGGAGACGTACATGGACCACGCCCGGCTCGTCGATGCGATCCGCTCGGGCGACGCGGAGGCGGCCGCCACGGAGGCCGCGGGCTATCCGTTCCTGTGCCGTCCGGGACGGCTCGGCCCGAAGGACCCGGACGGCACCTCTGGCTGATCAGCTGATCCAGTGCGTCACTTCTGGTGGCTGAGCCCGGACGTCACTTCTGGTGGCTGACCCAGACCGAGCGGATCTCCTTCCAGCATCGTCCGGTGAGCCGCACCGTCATGGCGGGTTCCGCGTCGACCGGCGGGCCGTCGCTGTCGATGTCCCACCAGCGGTCGCACTCGACGTGCAGGCTGACGCGGTCGGTCTCCGGGTACGGGTTGTGGCAGTACGCGACCACGTGGGAGCCGGTGACGGTGGTGCGGCACTCGGCTCCGAAAAGCTGCGGAACAGCGGGGTTTTCGGCCTCCACGCGCGCGTGCGGCGTGGCGTCGTACGGCAGGGCCATCACGAGAGCGACGGCGGCCAGCACCGGGGCGAAGCGGGGGAACAGGCGCACAAGGGAGACCTCCTCGGCCGTGCTGGGGAGGGAACGCGTACGGAACGCGTAATTCAGAGTGCGCAGTTACCCACCTCCTCCGCCCGGCCGGTGGGCCCAATGGGTGACGCCCCGCTCCCCGCACACTGCGGGAAACGGGGCGTCATCGACGTACGAGAACCGGAGGGCCCGCGTACGTAAACGCTCGCGTAAGCGTTTACGCGCCGATCGCGTGCAGACCGCCGTCCACGTGGATGATCTCGCCCGTGGTCTTCGGGAACCAGTCGCTCAGCAGGGCGACGACACCGCGGCCGGCCGGCTCCGGGTCCTTGAGGTCCCACTCCAGGGGTGCGCGGGAGTCCCACACGGCGGCGAGCTCGCCGAAGCCCGGGATGGACTTGGCGGCCATGGAGCCGATGGGGCCGGCGGAGATGAGGTTGCAGCGGATGTTCTGCTTGCCCAGGTCGCGGGCCATGTAGCGGCTGGTGGCCTCCAGGGCGGCCTTGGCCGGGCCCATCCAGTCGTACTGCGGCCAGGCGTACTGGGCGTCGAAGGTGAGGCCGACGACCGAGCCGCCGTTCTGCATCAGCGGCAGGCAGGCCATGGTGAGGGACTTCAGGGAGTACGCCGACACGTGCATGGCGGTGGCGACGGACTCGAACGGGGTGTTGAGGAAGTTGCCGCCGAGGGCGTCCTGCGGGGCGAAGCCGATGGAGTGCACGACGCCGTCGAGGCCGCCGAGCTCCTCGGCGACGAGGTCGGCCAGGCGCCCGAGGTGCTCCTCATTGGTCACGTCGAGCTCAAGGACCTTGGTGGGCTTGGGGAGCTTCTTGGCGATGCGCTCGGTCAGCGTGGGCCGCGGGAACGCGGTCAGGATGATCTCGGCGCCCTGCTCCTGGGCCAGCTTGGCGGTGTGGAAGGCGATGGAGGACTCCATCAGCACACCGGTGATCAGGACGCGCTTGCCCTCGAGAATTCCGCTCATGGTGATCAGTGACCCATTCCCAGTCCGCCGTCAACGGGGATGACGGCTCCAGTGATGTACGAGGCGTCGTCCGAGGCGAGGAACCGCACCGTCGCGGCGATCTCCTCCGGCTGCGCGTACCGGCCCAGCGGCACCTGCGACACGATGTTCGCACGCTGCTCGTCGGTGAGCGCCTGGGTCATGTCCGTGTCGACGAAGCCGGGCGCGACGACGTTGAAGGTGATGTTGCGCGAGCCGAGCTCCCGGGCGAGCGAGCGCGCGAAGCCGACCAGGCCGGCCTTGGAGGCGGCGTAGTTCGCCTGCCCCGCCGAGCCGAGCAGCCCGACGACCGACGAGATGAGGACGACGCGGCCCTTCTTGGCGCGCAGCATGCCGCGGTTGGCGCGCTTGACGACGCGGAAGGCGCCGGTGAGGTTGGTGTCGATGACCGAGGTGAAGTCCTCCTCGGACATACGCATCAGGAGCTGGTCCTTGGTGACGCCGGCGTTGGCGACGAGGACCTCGACGGGGCCGTGCTCGGCCTCGATCTCCTTGTAGGCCTGCTCCACCTGCTCGGTGTCGGTGATGTCGCACTTGACGGCCAGGAAGCCGGCCGGCGGCTCACCGGAGCGGTATGTGATGGCGACCTTGTCGCCGGCGTCGGCGAACGCGCGGGCGATGGCGAGGCCGATGCCCCGGTTGCCTCCGGTGACGAGAACCGAGCGGCTCAACGGATCACCCTTTCGATAGCGGACGGAACCCCTGCAAGACAGGCGCCTTCATCGAAAACCTATCGGTCCGGTCGGCCGCTCGGAGAATCGGGCACCGACAGTGGGACCGGGGACTCGCTGTCGGATTCCTACAGAAAGTGCTGGCCGCGCGGCCGAAAGATGCGGTCGGCGACGGAAAGACGTGGCCGCCGGGCCCGCCCGCGCGACATGATCGGACCCGACAGGCCACGACAGCAGGGAGACCTCGGTGCCTCATTCCATCGACGAAGCGTTCACGGCGCTACCGCTGCGCGCCCTGGCCGACGCCGCGCTCGCACGCGCGCGTGCGCTGGGCGCCGACCACGCGGACTTCCGGTTCGAGCGGGTGCGCAGTGCGGCCTTGCGGCTGCGGGACGCCAAGCCCGCCGGGTCGTCGGACACCACGGACCTGGGGTACGCGGTGCGGGTGGTGCACGGCGGGACCTGGGGGTTCGCATCGGGTGTGGATCTGACGATGGACGCCGCCGCGAAGGTGGCGTCGCAGGCCGTGGCGATGGCGAAGCTGTCGGCCCAGGTGATCAAGGCGGCCGGGTCGGACGAGCGCGTGGAGCTGGCGCACGAGCCGGTGCACGCCGAGAAGACGTGGATCTCGTCGTACGACATCGATCCCTTCTCCGTGCCGGCCGAGGAGAAGGCCGGGCTGCTCGCGGACTGGAGCGCGCTGCTGCTGGCGGCCGACGGTGTCAATCACGTCGACGCCTCGCTGCTGACGGTGCACGAGAACAAGTTCTATGCCGACACCGCCGGGACCGTGACCACACAGCAGCGCGTGCGGCTGCACCCGCAGCTCACCGCCGTCGCCGTCGACGAGTCCAGCGGCGAGTTCGACTCCATGCGGACGATCGCGCCGCCGGTGGGGCGCGGCTGGGAGTACCTGACGGGCACCGGCTGGGACTGGGAGTCCGAGCTGGAGCGGATCCCGGAGCTGCTCGCCGAGAAGATGCGGGCGCCGAGCGTCGAGGCGGGGGTGTACGACCTCGTCGTCGACCCGTCCAACCTGTGGCTGACCATCCACGAGTCCATCGGCCACGCCACCGAGCTGGACCGCGCGCTGGGCTACGAGGCCGCGTACGCCGGCACCTCCTTCGCCACCTTCGACCAGCTGGGCAAGCTGCGGTACGGCTCCGAGCTGATGAACGTCACCGGCGACCGCACCGCCGAGCACGGCCTCGCGACGATCGGATTCGACGACGAGGGGGTGGCCGGGCAGTCCTGGGACCTCGTCAAGGACGGGACGCTCGTCGGGTACCAGCTGGACCGGCGCATCGCGAAGCTCACCGGCTTCGAGCGGTCCAACGGATGCGCGTACGCCGACTCCCCCGGCCATGTGCCCGTGCAGCGCATGGCCAATGTGTCCCTGCAGCCGGATCCGGCCGGGATGTCGACGGAGGATCTCATCGGGAGCGTCGACCGCGGCATCTATGTCGTCGGTGACCGGTCCTGGTCCATCGACATGCAGCGCTACAACTTCCAGTTCACCGGGCAGCGGTTCTTCAAGATCGAGAACGGCCGGATCACCGGCCAGCTGCGCGATGTCGCGTACCAGGCGACGACCACCGACTTCTGGGGTTCGATGGCCGCGGTGGGCGGCCCGCAGACGTATGTCCTGGGCGGTGCCTTCAACTGCGGCAAGGCCCAGCCGGGCCAGGTCGCGGCGGTCTCGCACGGCTGCCCGTCGGCCCTCTTCAAGGGCGTCAACATTCTGAACACCACGCAGGAGGCCGGTCGATGAGCGCGCGTACGAACAAGCCGCACGAGGTCGTGGAGCGCGCCCTCGAACTGTCCCGCGCCGATGGTTGTGTGGTGATCGCCGACGAGGAGTCGACCGCCAACCTGCGCTGGGCGGGCAACGCGCTGACCACGAACGGGGTCACGCGCGGGCGCACGCTGACCGTAATCGCCACCGTCGACGGCCGTGAGGGCACCGCGTCCGGGGTCGTCTCGCGCTCGGCCGTGACCGCCGACGAGCTGGAGCCGCTGGTGCGGGCCGCGGAGGCGGCGGCCCGCGGCGCGGGTCCGGCCGAGGATGCCCAGCCGCTCGTCTCGGGCGTACCGGAGTCCCCCGGCTTCACGGACGCGCCCGCCGAGACCTCGTCCGCCGTCTTCGCGGACTTCGCGCCGGCGCTCGGCGAATCGTTCGCACGCGCGCGTGCGGGCGGCCGCGAGCTGTACGGGTTCGCCAACCACGAACTCGTCTCCAGCTATCTCGGTACGTCGACGGGGCTGCGTCTGCGCCACGACCAGCCCAAGGGCACGCTGGAGCTCAACGCCAAGTCGCCGGACCGTACGCGGTCGGCGTGGGCGGGGCGGTCGACACGGGACTTCAAGGACGTCGATCCGGCGGCGCTGGACGCCGAGCTGGCCGTACGGCTCGGCTGGGCCGAGCGGCGCATCGACCTGCCCGCGGGGCGCTACGAGACGCTGCTGCCGCCGACCGCCGTCGCGGACCTGCTGATCTACCAGATGTGGTCGGCGGCCGCCCGGGACGCGGCCGAGGGCCGGACGGTCTTCAGCAAGCCCGGTGGCGGCACCCGCGTCGGCGAGAAGCTCACCGAGCTGCCGCTGACGCTGCGCAGCGACCCGAACGAGCCGGGCCTGGAGACCGCCCCCTTCGTTCTCGCGCACTCCTCGGGCGACGACGCGTCCGTGTTCGACAACGGGCTGTCGCTGTCCGCGACGGACTGGGTCCGTGAGGGCACGCTGACCCATCTGTCCACCACCCGGCACAGCGCGGGCCTCACCGGGCTGCCCGTCGCCCCGACCATCGGGAACCTGATCCTGGACGGCGGCGAGGACCGCTCCCTGGAGGAGATGGTCGCCGCCACCGAGCGCGGTCTGCTGCTGACCTGCCTCTGGTACATCCGCGAGGTCGACCCGGCGACGCTGCTGCTGACAGGGCTGACCCGGGACGGCGTCTACCTCGTCGAGAACGGCCAGGTCGTCGGCGAGGTGAACAACTTCCGGTTCAACGAGTCGCCGGTGGACCTGCTGGGGCGGGCGACGGAGGCGGGGCGGACGGAAAAGACGCTGCCCAGGGAGTGGAGCGACTGGTTCACTAGGGCTGCGATGCCCGCGCTGCGGGTGCCGGACTTCAATATGAGCTCTGTCAGTCAGGGCGTATAACCTCGTACCTGATTCACGAGACCACCCAAGGAGATACGAGAACCGTGACGGACATCGTCGACGAGCTGAAGTGGCGGGGCCTGTTCGCCCTGTCCACTGACGAAGATGCTTTGCGCAAGGCGCTCGCGGACGGTCCCGTCACGTTCTATTGCGGCTTCGACCCGACCGCGGCCAGCCTGCACGTCGGCCACCTGGTGCAGGTCCTGACCATGCGCCGCCTCCAGCAGGCGGGCCTACGCCCGCTCGCCCTGGTCGGCGGCGCGACGGGCCAGATCGGCGACCCGCGCCCGACGGCCGAGCGCACGCTGAACGACCCGGAGACGGTCGCGAACTGGGTGACCCGGCTGCGCGCGCAGATCGAGCCGTTCCTGTCCTTCGAGGGCGAGAACGCCGCGGTCATGGTGAACAACCTGGACTGGACGGCCGGCCTGTCGGCCATCGAGTTCCTGCGGGACATCGGCAAGCACTTCCGCGTCAACAAGATGCTGACGAAGGACTCCGTGGCCCGGCGCCTGGAGTCCGAGGAAGGCATCAGCTACACGGAGTTCAGCTACCAGCTGCTGCAGGGCATGGACTTCCTGGAGCTGTACCGACGCCACGGCTGCACGCTCCAGCAGGGCGGCAGCGACCAGTGGGGCAACCTCACCGCGGGCCTCGATCTGATCCACCGCTTGGAGCCGCACGCCAACGTGCACGCGCTGGCGACGCCGCTGATGACCAAGGCGGACGGCACCAAGTTCGGTAAGACCGAGGGCGGCGCCATCTGGCTCGACCCCGAGATGACGACGCCGTACGCGTTCTACCAGTTCTGGCTGAACGTGGACGACCGGGATGTCTCGACGTACCTGCGCATCCTGTCCTTCAGGTCCCGCGAGGAACTCGAAGAGCTGGAGAAGCAGACCGAGGAGCGCCCCCAGGCCCGCGCCGCCCAGCGCGCGCTGGCCGAGGAGCTGACCACGCTGGTGCACGGCGCCGATCAGACGGCCGCCGTGATCGCCGCGTCCAAGGCCCTCTTCGGTCAGGGCGAGCTGGCTGAGCTCGACGACAAGACGCTGGCCGCGGCCCTCTCCGAGGTGCCGCACATCCAGGTCGCCGAGCTCGGTCCCGTCGTGGACCTCTTCGCGGAGGTCGGCCTGGTGGCGAGCAAGTCGGCCGCGCGCCGCACGGTCAAGGAGGGCGGGGCGTACGTGAACAACGTGAAGGTCGCCGCCGAGGACGCAGTCCCCGCCAAGGAGGACCTGCTGCACGGGCGCTGGCTGGTGCTGCGCCGGGGCAAGAAGAACCTGGCGGCGGTCGAGGTCAAGGCCGGCTGAGCGCACGTACGCACACTGAAGGGGGCGGCTTCCCGCGTGGGAGGTCCGCCCCCTTCGTCGTACCTGCCGTCAGGCTTTCTGTTTGCTGCCCCGCAGTGCCACGTACGCCATGTCGCCGAGGAAGACGATGATGAGCGCGGCCACGAGCTGGAAGAGGTGCCGACTCCAGTCGATGCCTCGGGTCGCGTCGACGCCGACCGCACGGGCGATCGCGTTGCCCACGATGGCGCCGATCATGCCGAAGATGGTCGTCAGCCAGAGCGGGCTGTGCTGCTTGCCCGGAAGGATCGCCTTGGCGATCAGGCCCAGCACGAACCCGACGATGATCGCCCACAACCAGCCCATGTCTGCCTCCTAGTACGGCTCTACGTGAGCAGTACGGCCAGTTTCGGGCTGTCCGCCATACGGCGCATGTCGGGCGGAGCCATACGCGGTACGACGCATCATGTCCGCCCCGTCAGGACATGCCCCGGTCTCGAACGCGACGCAGCCGCGGCGTAACGTGGAGGGTGTTCGGGCCTGCTTCCTTGACGGGGTTCGGACCGGTACGGACCGGGGAGCGTCCGACACAGGCGGGTGGTGGAACGTGATGCGGAAGCAGAGCAACAGTCAGGTCTTCCGGATCACCGGGGCCAGGCAGGGGCTCGACGAGGACGTACGGGGCAGGCAGCGCCGCTATGTCATCTCGATGTCCGTCCGCACGGTCTCAGTGATCCTGGCGGCCACCCTGTGGAACGTCGAGCGGCACGTCGCGCTCGTCGCACTGGTACTCGGGATACTCCTCCCCTACATCGCCGTGGTCATCGCCAACGCGGGCCGGGAGAACACGCCGTCGCTTCCCTCGACGTTCGTCGCCGCCCCCAGTCGTCCGATGATCGCTCCGACGCGGGAGGACGGATCCGCGGAATCCGTCCCGGAAGACGTCGCGGCCGACCCCGGGGCGCGGCTGCGGGGCGAGCCGCACGACATGAGCTGACCCCCGATCCGGCCCCTGGCTGACCTCGGAGGATCCTCCGAAAACGGAATCCGGCCGCGCACCAAGCTCAAGAAAAGCTCAGATCAATCATGTTGTTCCAGTGCCGGGCGGCGGGTCTCCCGTGACATACTTCGTACGCGCTCCGCATCCCCCGTCGGAGCGACGGACCGACGCCGGGCAGCTCCCCCCGTGGCTGCTCGGCGTCGCCTTTTCGGAGCCGTTCAGGGCGTGCCGCAGAGCCGCTTAGGGTTGAGGCGTGAACTTGCCGCTCTCCGACCTGTCCCCCGCTCCCACCACTCCGCAGTGTTCGGCCAAGGGCTGCCGCGCGGACGCCGTGTGGGTGCTCGCCTGGAACAACCCGAAGCTGCACACGCCGGAGCGCCGCAAGACATGGCTCGCGTGCGAGGAGCATCGCGAGCATCTGTCCCAGTTCCTCGGTGTGCGCGGGTTCCTGAAGGACGTCGTGAAGCTCGACGAGTGGGAGGACCCGGAGGGGTAGGGCTGGCCTCCCCGGGGAGGCCAGCCGCCGGAGTCCGGCGAAGCCCAGCGAAGTCAGCCGGAGTCCGGCGAAGCCCGGATCAGCCTCCGATCGCCGACATCGGCCTTTCCGGCTGCACGAACGACGGGTCGTCCAGGCCGGCCCCCGCCTTCTTGCCCCACATCGCGAGGCGCCATATGCGGGCTATCTCCTCGTCGGGGGCGTCCGAGCGGAGGGCGGCGCGCAGGTCGGTCTCCTCGGTGGCGAAGAGGCAGGTGCGGACCTGGCCGTCGGCCGTCAGGCGCGTTCGGTCGCAGGCCGAGCAGAACGGGCGGGTGACCGAGGCGATCACGCCGACGCGGTGCGGGCCGCCGTTCACCAGCCAGCGTTCGGCGGGAGCCGAGCCGCGCTCGTCCGCACCCTCCTCGGTGAGGTCGAAGCGCGTACGCAGTGAGGTGAGGATGTCGCCCGCGGTGACCATGCCCTCGCGCTTCCAGCCGTGCTGGGCGTCCAGGGGCATCTGCTCGATGAAGCGCAGCTCGTAGTCGCGCTCCACCGCCCAGGCGAGGAGGTCCGGGGCCTCGTCCTGGTTCAGCCCCGGCATCAGGACCGAGTTGACCTTGACGGGGGTCAGGCCGGCGTCGCGGGCGGCTTCGAGGCCCTCGATGACGTCCTTGTGGCGGTCACGGCGGGTGAGGGTCTTGAAGACGTCGGGGCGCAGGGTGTCCAGCGAGACGTTCACCCGGTCCAGGCCTGCGGCCTTCAGGGCGGTCGCGGTGCGCTTGAGGCCGATGCCGTTGGTCGTCAGGGACATCTGGGGGCGGGGAGCAAGCGCGGCGACCCGCTCGACGATGCCCACCAGGCCGGGGCGCAGCAGGGGCTCGCCACCGGTGAAGCGGACCTCGGTGATGCCGAGGCTGGTGACGGCGATCTCTATCAGGCGGACGATCTCGTCGTCGGTGAGCAGATCGGGCTTGGCCAGCCATTGCAGGCCCTCTTCAGGCATGCAGTACGTACACCGGAGATTGCACCGGTCCGTCAGCGAGACGCGCAGGTCGGTGGCCACTCGGCCGAAGGTGTCGATGAGCACGTGGGCCCCCTCCCTCGATGCGGATCACTTCTACTCGACACGATCGAGCCTACGTGACGCGACTGACATCAACACCGGCCGGATCCCACGAGACGCGGCGCGGCCGCGTCGTAGATCTCTACGACGCGGCCGTCGGCGGGGCGAATCAGTGTGCCCCGGTGCCGGTGAGCGAGCGGACCTCCAGCTCGGCGTACTTGCCGGCGTCCGGCTCCTCCTTGGACAGGATCGTGCCGAGCCAGCCCAGAAGGAAGCCGACCGGAATCGAGATGATGCCCGGGTTCTCCAGCGCGAACCAGTGGAAGTCGGCGTCGGGGAACATCGACGTGGGCTTGCCCGAGACGACTGGCGAGAAGAGCACCAGGCCGACCGCGGTCACCAGACCGCCGTAGATCGACCAGAGGGCGCCGGGCGTGGTGAACCGCTTCCAGAAGAGGCTGTAGAGGATCGTCGGCAGGTTCGCGGACGCGGCTACGGCGAAGGCGAGCGCGACCAGACCGGCGACGTTCAGGTCGCGGGCGAGGGCGCCCAGGAGGATGGACACGGCACCGATGCCGACCGTCGCGTACCGGGCAGCCTTCATCTCCTGCTTCTCGGTGGCCTGCCCCTTCTTGATGACGTTCGCGTAGATGTCGTGCGCGAACGAGGAGGACGAGGCCAGTGTCAGCCCGGCGACGACCGCGAGGATCGTGGCGAAGGCGACGGCCGAGATGGAGGCGAGCAGGATGGCGCCCCAGTTGGAGTCGACGCCTCCCAGATGCAGTGCCAGAAGTGGCGCGGCCGTGTTGCCCGCCTTGTTGGAGGCGATGATCTCGTCCGGTTTGATCAGCGCGGCGGCGCCGAAGCCGAGGGCGAGGGTCATCAGGTAGAAACAGCCGATGAGGCCGATCGCCCAGTTCACGGACTTCCGCGCGGTCTTGGCCGTGGGCACCGTGTAGAAGCGGATCAGGATGTGCGGCAGACCCGCGGTGCCCAGGACCAGCGCCATGCCCAGGGAGATGAAGTCCAGCTTGGTCGTGGACGTGGCGCCGTACTTGAGGCCGGGCTCCAGGAAGGGCGAGCCCTTGCCGCTGTTGTCGGCCGCCTTGCCGAGCAGGTCGGAGATGTTGAAGTTGAACTTCAGCAGGACCAGGAAGGTGAGCAGCAGGGCGCCGATGATCAGCAGCACTGCCTTGACCATCTGCACCCAGGTGGTGCCCTTCATGCCGCCGATGGTGACGTACACGATCATCAGGACGCCGACGAGGGCGACGATGCCGATCTTGCCGCCGTCACTGGTGATGCCGAGGAGCAGCGACACCAGGACGCCGGCGCCCGCCATCTGGGCCAGCAGGTAGAAGATCGACACGACGATCGTGGAGGTGCCCGCGGCCGTACGGACCGGGCACTGGCGCATGCGGTACGCGAGGACGTCGCCCATCGTGTAGCGGCCGGAATTGCGCAGCGGCTCGGCGACCAGGAGCAGGGCCACCAGCCAGGCGACCAGGAAGCCGATGGAGTACAGGAAGCCGTCGTATCCGAAGAGGGCGATCGCGCCCGCGATGCCGAGGAAGGACGCGGCGGACATGTAGTCGCCGGAGACGGCGAGGCCGTTCTGGAAGCCGGTGAACTGGCGGCCGCCCGCGTAGAAGTCGGCGGCGTCCTTGGTCTGGCGGCCCGCCCAGACGGTGATGACGAGGGTCGCGGCGACGAACACCGCGAAGAGGGTGATGATCAGCGGCCGGTGCTGGCTGGCCTCACCGGCGGCCAGGGTGATCGCGGGGCTCATGCGCCGCCCTCCATCCGGGACTTGATGGCCTCGGCCTTGGGGTCGAGCTGGGTGGCGGCGTGCCGCGAGTACCACCAGGCGATGAGGAAGGTGGTGAGGAACTGACCGAGGCCGAGCACCAGGGCGACATTGATGTTGCCGAACAGCTTGGTGCCCATGAAGTCGCCCGCGTAGTTCGAGAGCAGGACGTACAGCAGGTACCAGACGATGAAGCCGACGGTCAGCGGGAAGGCGAAGGAGCGGTGGGAGCGGCGCAGTTCAGCGAACTCGGCGCTCTCCTGCACCGCGGTGAACTCCTCCGTGGAGGGGAGTGGGGATCCGGTTTTCGGTGGCGGTGCGTCGGTTGCCACGGTGTCTCCTCGCGATGCGGGTGCGGTTGCGACGGTGGACGGGGGCGAGTCGGGGCTCGCGGACGGGGACGGCTTGGGTACGGACATGCGGTTCTGACCTCACAGTGATATGGATCACGTAACCGGATGCAATGGATTGGCTCCCGTGCGTGATCCGACAGGGGGCTCGATCGTCCTCGGGCTCCCTGCTCAAGGTCACGGCGCCACGCGTGGACCGGTTCAACTCCCCCGACTTCTTTCGGAAGTCATCCCCGGAAGTCATTGCTGGCCAGGTCGGGCGGGGGATAGCTTCGGCCTGCACCACTCCGTCATGTACCTGCCCGAGCACCACCTGTGTTCGGGCAGCTCCGTCTTCCGGATGATGTGGAGATCCCATGGCTCATCTGCGATCCAGACGCCGCCTCGCCCTTGCCGTGCCGGTCGTTCTGTCGCTCACCGCCTCGCTCGGCTTCCTGCCGGGCGCCGCGTCGGCCGCGCCGCAGACCGCGTCCGCCGCTGCCAGCGCGGATGGTCCGACCCTGCCGTACCTGGTCAACACCAAGACGGACCACCGCACGATCGAGTCGGTGAAGAAGGCGATCGAGGCGGCCGGCGGGACCGTCGTCATCGCGTACGAGAAGATCGGTGTGATCGTCGTCCATTCCGCCAACCCGGACTTCGGGAAGCAGATCCGGGCCGTACGCGGAGTGGAGTCGGCCGGTGCGTCGCGGACGGCGCCGCTGACCGCCGCGGGCACGACGGACGAGGGCGCGGCGCAGGTGCTGTCGGCCGCCGAGGCCGCCAAGGTCGCGCAGAGCGCCACCGCGGGCGAGGAGCCCCTGGAGGCCGACCAGTGGGACCTGCGCGCGATAGGGGCCGACAAGGCCGCGAAGATCAATCCGGGCAGCAAGGACGTGACGGTCGCCGTGATCGACGTCGGCGTCGACGACACCCACCCGGACATCGCCCCGAACTTCTCGGCCTCGCAGTCCGCGAACTGTGTGGGCGGCAAGGCGGACACCACGTACGGCGCCTGGCGTCCGGTGGACGCCGACCACTACCACGGCACGCATGTCGCGGGTGAGATAGCCGCGGCCCGCAACGGCATCGGTGTCGCGGGTGTCGCGCCCGGCGTGAAGGTCGCGGGCATCACGGTGGCCGAGCCGGACGCGAACCAGCTCTTCTTCCCGGAGAGCGTCGTCTGCGCCTTCGTGTTCGCCGCCGACCACGGCGTCGAGATCACCAACAACAGCTACTACGTGGACCCGTGGCTGTACAACTGCATGGACGACCCCGACCAGAAGGCCATCGTCGACGCGGTGAACCGGGCCCAGCTGTACGCCCAGAAGAAGGGCACCCTGAACGTCGCGGCGGCGGGCAACTCCAACGACGACCTCGACTCGGACGCGCTCGTCGACGACTCCAGCCCCGACGACTCGACCGCGGTCACCCGCACCGTCGACCCGCACAAGTGCTTCGACGTGCCGACCCAGCTGCCGGGTGTCGTCACCGTGAGCTCGACCGGCGTCAAGGGCGCCAAGTCGTACTTCTCCAGCTACGGGGACGGCGTGATCGACGTCGCGGCCCCGGGCGGCGACCGGTACCAGATCCCGGACACGCCGTCGCAGAACGGCCGCATCCTCTCCACCCTGCCGAACAACACGTACGGCTACCTCCAGGGCACCTCGATGGCGACGCCGCACGTCGCCGCTGTCGCGGCGCTGCTGAAGTCCAAGTACCCCTGGGCCACTCCGGCCCAGCTCCAGGCGCTGCTCAAGGCCCAGGCGGACAACCCGGGTTGCCCGACCGACCCGTACGACGGGAACGGCGACGGCGTCGTGGACGCCACCTGTGTGGGCGGCAAGCGCGTGAACGGCTTCTACGGATTCGGGATCGTCAACGCGCTGCGAGCGGTCAAGTAACCGTTGCCGACCATCAGGTCAAGTAACGGTCACTGACCGTCGGTTGAGCTTCCGCACGGCTCGTACAGCTCGTCCCGCGAATGTGAACTGGAGATTCCATGACCGCGCGCTCCCAGCGCTCCCGTCGTGCCATAGCCATCCCGCTGGGGATGGCCACGGCCACGGCCCTCGCCTTCCTGCCGAACGTCACCGCGTCGGCAGCGGAGGCGACCACCGGCAGCATCCAGCAGCTCACCGCCGCTGACGCGACCGGCCTCAGCTATGTCGTCAACGTCCGTCCCGGGCACGGCACTTCCTCCACCGTGAAGAAGGCCATCGCCGAGGCGGGCGGCACGATCGTGACGTCGTACGACCAGATCGGCGTGATCGTCGTCCACTCGTCGAACGCCGACTTCGCCAAGACGATGCGTGGCGTCCGTGGTGTGGAGTCGGCCGGCAACACGCGCAACGCGCCGCTGCCCGCACAGTCGACCACCGACGTGGGCACCCCGAAGGCTCTCACCGCGCGCCAGGTGAAGGCCGCGACTGCCGAAACCGCCGACGGGCAGGACCCGTTGGAACCGTTGCAGTGGGACCTGTCCGCCATCAAGGCGGACAAGGCGCACGAGAAGACACTCGGCAGCAGCAAGGTCACGGTCGCCGTGATCGACACCGGCGTCGACGACACGCACCCCGACATCGCGCCGAACTTCGACCGCGACGCGTCGGTCAACTGCGTGACGGGCAAGCCGGACACGACCGACGGCGCCTGGCGGCCCACCACCGGGGAGAGCCCGCACGGCACGCACGTGGCGGGTGAGATCGCGGCCGCCAAGAACGGCGTCGGCATGACCGGTGTCGCACCGGGCGTGAAGGTCGCCGGCATCAAGGTGGCCACGACGGCCGGCTACTTCTACACGGAGGCCGTGGTCTGCGGCTTCGTGTGGGCGGCCGAGCACGGCGTCGACGTCACCAACAACAGCTATTACACCGACCCCTGGTACTTCAACTGCACGGACGACCCGGACCAGAAGGCCCTCGTCGACGCGATCACCCGCGCCTCGCGGTACGCGGAGAAGAAGGGCACGGTCAACGTCGCGGCGGCGGGCAACGAGAGCTACGACCTGGCGGCCGACACGATCACCGACCCGGTCTCGCCGAACGACGGGACCCCGTCGGACCGGGTGATCGACCCGTCCAAGTGCTATGACATCCCGACCCAGTTGCCGGGTGTGGTCACGGTCGCGGCGACCGGTGCGAAGGGCATCAAGTCGTCCTTCTCCAACTACGGCCTGGGCGTCATCGACGTCGCCGCGCCCGGCGGCGACGCGACGAGCTACCAGACCCCGGCCCCGCCCGCCACGAGCGGTCTGATCCTGGGCACGCTGCCGGGTGGCAAGTGGGGCTACATGGCCGGTACGTCGATGGCGTCCCCGCATGTCGCGGCTGTCGCCGCCCTCATCAAGTCGACGCACCCGCACGCCTCCGCCGCCCTGGTGAAGGCGCTGCTGTACGCCGAGGCCGACGCCACACCGTGCACCGACCCGTACGACATCGACAGCGACGGCAAGGTCGACGCGGTGTGCGAGGGCACGAAGAACCGCAACGGCTTCTATGGATGGGGCACCGTGGACGCGCTGGACGCGGTGACGAAGTAGGGCTTGTGTGCAGATGGTTCGGGCCGGGCGGACGATCCGCCCGGCCCGGCCGTTTCGTACGGCAGGATCTTCGACATGCATGTGTACGAAGATCCCGCGACCTGGACTCCTGAACCGGTCCGGCCCAAGTGGCAGTTGGTGCTGCGTTTCATTGCGACCGTGGTCTACGTCCCGGTGCTGTGCGTGGTGTGGGTGGCGACGGTGCTCGTCTTCTTCGCCGTCGGTGTCCTGGTGGAGGTGGTCGCCGCGTTCAGTGAGCGCGCCGAGCACGACTTCGGAGAGTTCATGGAACGGACGCTGGACCGGCTCGGCAACCTGGCCTCCTGGTGCGTGTGGTGGCCCGAGGTGCGGCACGAGGGCGACAGCGAGTACTACAGGGCGAGGGTCGACAAGGCGGTCGCCCGCTGGACCGCTGCGGCCTCGGCGCCGCGCAGGCCGAAGAAGGCGAAGCCTCCGGTCGAGTGCGCGATACCGCTGAACATCTACCGGGGCGTGGGCGGGAGTTACGTCGCCGAAGTCGCCCTCGCGCAGGGGTGGGAGCTGCGGCCGACGGACGTGCGCAAGGAGGTGCGTCTGTGGTGGGCGGCCGCCTCACATGTTGATTGAGTCCACCCTGCATAGTGCCTGTATGACGCATTCACCGATGGCTGCTGTGTGGGAGGGGCTGGGCGGAGACCCCGCGCTGCTCTCCCGGGTTTCGACCGTGGTGCGGGAGGGCGCGCTGGAAGCCCGGCTGCCCGTACGGGAGTTGGCGCGGGCCTGTGTGGGCGCGTGCGCGCTGGCCGCCGCCGAGCTGGGGGCGCGGCGGGCCGGGCTCGCGGGCGTGCCCGAGGTGCGGGTGGACGACGGGGCCGTGGCCACCGCGTTCGTCAGCGAGCGGCAGCTGCTGATCGACGGGCGCGCGCCGGTCAACTTCGCCCCGGTGTCGCGGTTCTGGCGGACGGCGGACGGGTGGGTGCGGACGCACGCGAACTATCCGCACCACCGGACGCGGCTGCTGAACGCACTGGAGCTGCCCGACGACGCGTCGGTGGACACCGTCGCCGCGCACCTCGCCGAGCGCTCCGCCGTGGACGTGGAGGACGCGGTGTACGCGGCCGGGGGCCTGGCCGTCGCGTTGCGTACGGCGAAGGAGTGGGCGGCGCACGAACAGGGGGCGGCGGTGGCGCGCCGACCACTGCTGAGCCGGGAGCGGATCGGCGAGGCGCCCCCGCGCACGCTCGCGCCGCTCACCGGTGATCCGCTGCTGCCCGCGGCGGGCGTGCGCGTCCTGGATCTCACCAGGGTCCTCGCGGGCCCGGTCGCGACCCGCACACTCGCCCTGCTGGGCGCGGACGTCCTGCGCGTGGACTCGCCGGGGCTGCCCGAACTCGCCGACGCGCACGCCGACACGGGCTTCGGCAAGCGGTCCACCACCCTGGACCTCGCGACCGACCGGCGTGCCTTCGAGGAGCTGCTCGCCGCCGCGGACGTCGTCGTCACCGGATACCGTCCGGGCGCCCTGGACCGGTTCGGGCTGTCGCCCGAGGCGCTGGCCGAGCGCCGGCCCGGACTCGTGGTCGCGCGGGTGTCGGCGTGGGGCGACTACGGGCCCTGGGCGGGGCGGCGGGGCTTCGACAGCCTGGTGCAGGTCGCCACCGGCATCGCGACGATCGAGGGGGCGCCGGAACAGCCGGGTGCGCTGCCCGCGCAGGCGCTCGACCACGGGACGGGATATCTGCTCGCGGCGGCGGTCCTGCGGTCGCTGACGGAGCAACTCGACGACGGCGGCGGCCGGTCCGTACGGTTCGCGCTCGCGCAGACCGCGGCCTGGCTGACGGACGGTATCGAACCGGGTGACGGGGGCGAAGCCTCGTACGACGGGCCGGACAGCCGGCTCGCCGAGACCGACAGCGCGCTGGGGCGGCTCAGGTACGCGCTGCCGCCCGTCTCCTTCGCCGGCGGACCGGCCGACTGGGCGCGCCCGCCGGGGCCTTGGGGAACGGATTCCGCGCGATGGGTCTGAGTCACGGCCCGACAGGAAACGTACCTATGTACGGAATGCCGTTCCGCCAGTTGTTTCCCTGCACTTGCCCGGATCTGTCACGCCTGGTGAAGATCGTGAGGTGACGTTGACGAGACCGACAGCCGAGGTGGCGGGTGCGGGCGGGCCGGCGCGGCGCCGCGCCACCGGCCGGGCCGCCGCCGTACTCGCCCTGGTGGCCGTCGCGGCCCTGATCCCGTTGCTCGGCCCGCGCACCGCGCTGGAGGGCACGGGCGAGGCCGCGGCCCCCGGCATCGCCGGTATCGCCCTGCTGCGTACGGTCCTGTTCGTGGCGCTGTGCGTGCCCGCGGGCGAGCTGTTCGCGTCCTGGCTGGCCCGCCGGGTGCCGGGCGCGCCCCTGGCGGACGCGCCGCGCAGCTGGGCCCCGTACACGGCCGCCGCCGGTCTCCTCGCCGCGCTGGGCCTCGCCTCGGTCGTGGCCACCGGCAATCTGCTGCCGCACCACCTCTCCGACATCGACGTCGGCGGGCTCTACGAGACCCGGGAGGGCAAGCTGGCGCTCCTGGAGGTCAACGCGTTCCTGGCGGCCGGGCTGTGCGCCCTCTCGCGTCGGCCGGGCACCCAAGTGTGGCCGCTGGCCGCGGTGGTGGTCGCGGAGGCGCTGCGCGCCCACCCCGCCACGGAGCACGGTCCTGTGGTCGGCTCCGCTCTGACACTCGTTCACGTGACCTGCGCGGCACTGTGGGCGGGCGGACTGCTGCACGTCCTGCGGATGCTGCGGAGATGGCGCGCCGAGGAGGCCGGTGCAGCGTTGCTCGGGCTCTACGCGCGCGTGGCGGCCATCCTGTTCGCGGCGATCACCGCGACGGGCATCTGGAGCGCTCTGCGCCGGATGCCGTCCGGCACGATCCTGGACCAGCTGACGACGACGGCGTACGGGCGCACCCTGCTCGCCAAGGTGCTCGTGGTGGCCGTCGTCGCCGTCCTGGCCCTCTGGGCGCGCCTCCGTCTGCGCCGCGCGGCGGACCCGCTCAGCGCCTACGCCCCCGCGCGCGCGGAGGTCGTGGCACTGGGCGTGGTCGTCGCGGTCTCGGGCGCACTGACGGCGCTGCCGCTGCCGATCAGATGGTGAGCCTCAGTTGGCGACCATGACCTTGAGGGCGGTGCGCTCGTCCATCGCCTTGTAGCCCTCGGGCACGCCCTCCAGGCCGACGGTCATGTCGAAGACGGGCGACGGGTCGATGGTCCCGTCGAGGACGTCGGGCAGCAGCTCCGGGATGTACGCGCGGACCGGCGCGACACCGCCGCGCAGGGCGACGTTCCGGTCGAACATCACGCCCAGGTCCAGGCCCGTACCGCTGCCGTGCGGCACCCCGACGAAGCCGATGGCGCCGCCGTCGCGGGTGATGTTCACGGCCGTCTTCATGGACTGCTCGGTGCCGACGGCCTCCACGACACAGTGCGCGCCCTGGCCACGGGTCAGCTCCCGCACGGCCTCGACGGCCGCGTCGCCGCGCTCGGCGACGACGTCCGTGGCGCCGAAGAGGCGCGCAATGTCCGTACGCACCTGGTGGCGTCCGAGCGCGATGATCCGCTCGGCGCCGAGCCGCTTGGCGGCCAGCACGGCGCACAGGCCGACGGCCCCGTCCCCGACGACGGCGACGGTGGCGCCCTTGTGGACACCCGCGCCGAGGGCCGCGTGATGGCCGGTGCCCATGACGTCGGACAGCGTCAGCAGGGCCGACAGCAGGTGGTCGTCGGAGGCCGCGTCCTTGGGCAGCTGTACGAGGGTGCCGTCGGCGAACGGAACGCGTACGGCCTCGCCCTGTCCGCCGTCGTACCCGACGGCACCCCAGAAGCCGCCGTGCTCGCACGACGTGGTGAGCCCCTCGCGGCAGTAGTCGCACACGCCGTCGGACCACATGAAGGGCGCGACGACCAGGTCACCGCGCCGGACGCCGGTCACCTCGGAGCCCGTCTCCTCGACGATGCCGAGGAACTCGTGCCCGATCCGCTGCCCCGGCTGCCGGGCGGCCTCGCCGCGGTACGCCCACAGGTCGCTGCCGCAGATACAGGAGCGCAGCACCCGTACGACCGCGTCGGTGGGCAGCTGCACCACGGGCTCGGGCACGTCCTCCACGCGCATGTCGTACGGGGCGTGGATGGTGGTGGCGCGCATGGCGAGGGTCCTTCTCGTGCGGGGCGTCGGTGGATGCGCTCAGGGGGTGGTTGAGCGCATCTCACCGTACGCCGCCGCGGGCGCGGGCCGCGCGCCGAGGGTGCCCAGCACACCGCGGACCAGCAGATACTGGGCAGCGGCGTACGTGAGCATGATCCAGAAGTCCGGGCTCGGGAGCTGCGGCCACTCGGCGACCCCGGTGGCGATGAGCGTGTCCGAGACCATGAAGAGGGCGCCGCCCAGCCCCGCCACGAGCCCCAGCCGGGTGGCCCCGTACGCCATCGCGGTCAGAAGCAGGCTGTAGCCCGCGACGGGGACGCGGAGACCGGCGGGCAGGTCGGGCCACAGGAGGACGACGGTGGCGACGAGGGCGACGGCGTACCCACCTGCGAGCCAGGCTCCACGCGCGCGTGCCGTTCGCCGGAAAAGGACGAGGTAACACACGTGCCCCGCCGCGAAGGACGCCATCCCCACGAGGAAGGCCGGGTCGGCGTCGGACAGGAGCAGCACGTCGCCGCCCCAGCCGCAGAGCAGCGCGGCGACCAGGAGCCGCGGGCCGCCGCGTATGCCCGCGTGGGCGGCGAGCAGGGGCATCAGGAGCGGCTTGGCGATCCGGTGCCCGAGGTCGAACCCGGCACCCAGGGACACGAGGTCGACGACCACCGCGAGGGCGAAGGAGACGAGCAGCACGCGCGCGAGGCGTGGGTTCACGCGACGGGCTCCGTGACCGGCGTCTTCGCCGCGGCCGGGGGCGCGGGCTGCCAGCCGGGGCCGCGGAAGATCCGCCCCGCCCGTTCGCGCCAACTCGCGGCCGCCTTCAGGTCCCTGGCGATGGCGGCGTACTCATGGGTGGCCACGCGCAGGGGGTTGTACGTGGCGATGTTCTTGGTGAGCCCGTAGACGGGCCGCTCGGTCTCCGCGACCCATGATCCGAAGAGCCGGTCCCAGACGATGAGGATGCCCCCGAAGTTGCGGTCCAGATAGCCGCCCTGGGACGCGTGGTGGACGCGGTGATGGGAGGGCGTGTTGAAGACGAACTCGAAGGGGCGGGGCAGCTTGTCGATGCGCTCGGTGTGGATCCAAAACTGGTAGACGAGGTTCACCGACGAGCAGAAGGCGAGCGCGGCCGGGTGCACGCCGAGGGCGATGAGGGGGACGTAGAAGGGCCAGACGGTCCAGGTCGTCCAGGGCTGGCGCAGCGCGGTGGTGAGGTTGAACTTCCGGCTGGAGTGGTGGACCACGTGGCAGGCCCACAGGACGCGGATGACGTGGTGCCCGCGGTGCGACCAGTAGTAGAAGAAGTCCTGGCCGAGCAGCATCAGCGGAACCGTCCACCACAGGACGGGCACGTGCAGCGGTGTCAGCTCGTAGACCGCCGAGTAGATCGCGACGATCGGGATCTTCCACAGGAAGTCGAAGGCGAGACTGCCGAGGCCCATGCCGACGCTCGTCGCGGCGTCCTTCGCCTCGTAGCCCGCCTCGTCCTCGTCGGGATGGAGACGGACACTCACGATCTCGATCACCGTGAGCAGCACAAAGGCGGGTATCGACCACAGCACGACATCGGGCAGGTTCGGCATGAGTGCACCGTAGAACCGCTGGTCGGCTGCGGCTAGGGGTTGTTACCGACAAGTATTACCGGCGGTACGCGCTTGCTTCTTGGTGATCTCCTCCAACGGCTCCCGGTGAACTCCGCGCACGGCCGGGGCGGATCACCGGTTCACACGCCCGCCGCTCCCAGCAGCGCTCCCACCGCGTACGTCACCGCCATCGCCAGCGCGCCGCCCGCCACGTTCCGCACAACGGCCCGGCCGACGTTCGCCCCTCCCAGGCGGGCGCTGCTCCAGCCGGTGAGGACGAGGGCGGCCAGTACCGATACGACGGTGACTCCGAGGCGCCAGTCCGCCGGGGGCAGCACCATGGCCAGCAGCGGCAGCAGCGCCCCCGCGGTGAACGCGAGGAAGCTCGCCCATGCCGCGTGCCAGGGGTTGGTGAGGTCGTCGGGGTCGATACCGAGCTCCACGCGCGCGTGGGCGCGCAGGGCGTCCCGCTCGGTGAGCTGTTCCGCCGCCTCGCGGGCCACGTCCCGGGTCAGGCCGCGCTGCTCCAGCAGCTCGGTCAGCTCCTCCAGTTCGGCCTCCGGCTGCTCCTTCAGCTCGCGCTTCTCCAGGGCCAGGGCGGCCAGCTCCGAGTCCCGCTGGGTGGAGACGGACACGTACTCGCCCGCCGCCATCGACATCGACCCGGCCAGCAGTCCGGCGAGCCCCGCCGTGAGCAGTGCGGAGCGGTCGTCCGTGGCGCCCGCCACGCCGACGACGAGGCCGGCGGTGGAGATGATGCCGTCGTTGGCGCCCAGGACGGCGGCCCGCAGCCAGTTCAGCCGCGAGCCGAGCGCTCCTCCGTGGGCCTCGTCGTGCGTCGGTTGCGTCACACCGGGAGGATCGCACCCCGGGCGCCGTCAGCCCCGTACCGACTCGTCACCGCCCCCATGGCGGCTCGGCACGCACCGGACGGTCCGTCACCACACCCGTACCGACCCTCCCCTCGCGAACACCGGGCTCGTCGCGTCCGCCGGCGGATCGCCGAGCGGCTCGGCGATCTCCTCCACCGTCGGGCCCACCTTCGCGGCGATCTCGTCCAGGTACGCCAGGTCGAAGCCGTACACGCGGGCCGCGTTGCCACCGACCATCGCGGCGACCTCCTCGCGCGGCAGGCCCGCGTAGGCGATGCGCAGGCCTTCCCGGGAGTAGGGGTGGGTGCCCTCGTCGTGCGGGTAGTCGCTGCCCCACATGATCTTGTCGAGGCCGATGCGGTCCCGGAGCGGTACCTCGTGCGGGCGCATGAAGCTGGCGCCGACGAAGCAGTTGTCCCGCCAGACTTCCGACGGGCCCTTGCCCATGGCCTCGGCCAGTCCCGCGCCGAATTTCGACTCGGCCGTCGACGCCTTCGTGGCGGCCGCCACCAACCGCCCGTGGTAGTAGTCCAGCATGTCGAGCACCCCGGGGATCCAGCCCGAGCCCTGCTCGGTCAGCACCAGCCTCAGGTCCGGGTGACGACGGAACGCGCCGCCGAAGATCAGGTGCCACAGCGCGCGGTGCGAGAACCAGGTCGTCTCCACCATGAAGACCGCCCGGGCGGCCGGTTCGTCGCCCAGGGGCGGCGACGCCGAGCCCGCGTGGTGGTTCACCGGCACGCCCAGCTCCGCGCAGACCGCCCAGATCGGGTCGTACGCCGACGAGTACAGCTCGGGCAGGCCCGAACCCGGCGGTGTGCCGGGCAGCAGGAGGCCGCCGCTGAGGCCCGCGGCGGCGGCCCAGCGGATCTCCTTCACCGCCTCGTCCACATCGTTCAGGAGGATCTGGAAGACGCCCGCGCGGCGGCCGGGAGCTGCCGCGCAGAAGTCCGCGAGCCAGCGGTTGTGGGCCCGCAGCCCGGCCCACCGCTGCGCGAACTCCTCCGCCGTCGGGGCCGGCGCCATCAGGGAGGCCGACGGGAAGAACGGGGGGATGGTGTTCGGGAAGACGACCTCCGCGACGATCCCGTCGTCCTCCAGCTCCGCGAGGCGCCGCCCGGAGTTCCAGTTCTTGTCGGCCGTGTCGGCGAGCAGATCCTCGTACGGATTGACGTACGTGGCCGCCCACGCGTCGAAGGCCTCGTGGTGCCGCTTCGCCAAGTACGGCTTGTAGTCCAGGAGATCGGCGCCCGCGTGGCAGTCGGCGGAGATCACCGTGTACCGGTCGTCGCTCATGAGGTCACCCCCAGGGTCGGGAAGTCGTGGTCCGTCAGCCAGTGGCGGCCCACCTCGCGCGAGCGGGCCCATGACGCCTCCACGGCCGTCTGGTCGTCGCTCTGGCCGAGGTCGGCGGGGGTCGGACCGATGCGCCGGGCGAGCGGGGTCAGCTTCTCGACGTCGAACCCGAAGACCTCCGCCGCCGCCAGGCCCAGCATGCGGCGCGTCTCCTCGACGGGGATGTCATGGAAGGTTTTCGCCAGCCACGCGCGCGTGTCGGGCCAGGTGCCCTCAGGGTGCGGGAAGTCGCTGCCCCAGAGGATGTTGTCGACGCCGATCTCGTACCGCTGGGCCAGCTCGCGGCGCTTGGTGTTCGTCGCGCAGATGAAGAGCTGCCGGTCCAGGTACTCGTGCGGGGGCCGCTTCAGCTCCGCGAAGGGCGACAGCTTCTTGCCGCCGTGCGCTCCCAGGTAGAGCCGGTCCATGAACCAGAGGAGGTTCGGCAGCCACCAGCAACCCGACTCCGCGACACCGAACTTGAGACCCGGGTGCCGTTCGAAGACACCCGACCACAGCAGGAACCAGAGGGGACGGGCGGGCCACCAGGTGACTTCGGAGACGTAGATACCCAAGTGGTCGCCGTATTCGTGGCGCGGTGCCGCGCCCGAGTGGGTGACCACGGGCATCCCGCACTCGGCGGCCGCCGCCCACACGGGGTCGTAACGGCGGTCGTGGTACGGCTCCTTGTCGACCCACATGGAGGGGATCATCAGCGCGCCCAGGCCCGACTCCTTGGCGCGGTACACCTCCGCCACCACGCGCGACACCTCCGCCGTGATGGGCAACAGGGCCACCCCGCAGTGCCGTTCGGGGTTCTCGGAGACGAAGTCGGCCAGCCAGCGGTTGTGCGCCTGCGCGCCGGCCATGCCGAGCTCCGGGTCCTGGTCCCCCGAGAGGCCGAGGCCCACACCGAAGGGGGCGGCGGTCTGGCTGTCCACGGCGTCCGCGTCCGGGAAGACGACCTCGGCCGCCACACCGTCGCCGTCCAGCTCCTTGAGACGCTGCGCGGTGTCCCAGCCGCCGCGCAGGCCTTCCTCGTTGTCCTGGAACCACTTGTTCGCGAACGCCTCGTTGCGGATACCGAGCCGTGTCATCTCCTCGCGGCGCCGGTCGCGGCCCGCGAGGAACTCGTCGAAGTCCCGGTGGAAACGAGGGTCAAGATAGGGCCGGTACTCCTCGGTGGGGAGACCGGCGTGGCAGTCGGAGGAGATGATGAGGTAGGGGTCCTGGTCGGTCATCGCACGCCCCTCAGTCCAGGATGAAGTTCTCTAGGTACGACGGGTCGGCGCGGTCGAGCATCGACTGCGAACGCGCCCGGATCTGCCGGTCGCTGTGCTCGCTCTCGGGCAGCAGCCAGAAGCGGCCCTGGCGGATCCCCTCGGCGACGAGGTCGGCGACCTCCTCGACGGGGGTGAACCGCACCTCGTGGCCCGCCACCTTCATCGCGGCCTCCCACTGGTCGAGGCTGCGGTAGGGGGTCTTCCTGGGCTTCTGTTTCGCGTAGCGCGGTGGCCGGTTGCGGTGCGACTCCCACAGGCCCGTACGGAGCATGTGGGGCCCCGGGAAGAGCACGGACGCACCCACGCGCGCGTGCTCCGCCTTCAGGTGGGCGTACAGCGACTCGGTCATCGTCACGACGGCCGCCTTGGTGACGGCGTAGACGGAGGCGGTGGGCAGCGGGGCGATCCCGCCGTCGCCGGACGAGGTGTTGACGACGTGGCCCGGCTCTCCCTGGGCGATCATCCGCGGGACGAACGCCTGGATGCCGTGGAAGACGCCCCAGACGTTGACGGCGAAGGCCCACTTCCAGTCGTTCGGATCGTGTTCCCACATGCGGCCCTCGGCACCGGAGCCGACACCGGCGTTGTTGCACAGGACGTGCACGGCGCCGTACTTCTCGTACGCCTCCGAAGCCAGCGCGAAGACCGCCTCGCGGTCGCCGACGTCCACCACGCGCGCGTGCACGTCGGCGCCGTCCTCCCGCAGCTCGGCGGCGGCCTTCTCCAGGGCGCCCTGCTCGACGTCCGCGAGGACCACCTTCAGACCGTCGGCCGCGAACCGCCGCGCCATCGCGAGCCCGATCCCGCTCGCCGCGCCGGTGACGACGGCGACCTGCCCCGCGCGGAGATCCATCAGAGGCTCCCCTCGGGCGGCCCGTCGAGGATCTGCTGCGGGTCGTCGTAGCGTTGGTGGATGTACGGCAACAGTGCCTGGGCGCTGACCCGTTCGACGACCTTGCCCTTCTGGTCGGTGGTCTTCTCACCGATGGTGATCTCGACGAGCCGGCGTACGGGGAGGTCGGCGACCGGGTCGTACATCGACTCGCGCAGGATGACGTCCCCGGTGACCCGCTCCAGTTTGCGCACCTTCTCGTTGCGCAGACAGTGCACGAGGACGGGGTCGGCGTCGAACCCCGAACCGTCCACCGCGGGAAGGAACTTGAAGTAGAAGTCGGTCTTCTGGACGGGCTCCGGAAGCGGCAATCCGCCGCTCACCGCGCCGCGCACCTCGACGAACGCGATGCCGTGCCGGGCGAGCGCGGCCCGTACGACGAGACCGTCGCGCTCGACCGTCACCTCGCCGAGCTTCTTGGGTTCCCCGAAGACCTCGCGGCCGCCGATGAGGGCCCGTTCGTGGGTCATCGGCATGACGAGCGGATACCAGCCCTCGACGCCGTCGTGCGCGGCTGCGACGGCGAACGAGCCCGCGCCCAGCGGGTATCCGGGCAGTTCGACCTTGCTGATGTTCACCCGCACCAGGGGCCTCCCGGTGGGTTTCAGCGGGGGCGGCAGGACCGCCGCGACCGCGTCCGGATCGCTCTCCCAGACGGCCACCACTCCGGTGGACCAGATGTCGGGGAGTTTGGAGCTCGCGGTGCGCGCGGCGGCGATCTCCGCCTCCGTCCGTGCGCCGTACCTCACTCGTGCCATGTCGTACCGCCCTTCACCGAAGGTTTCCTGATGGTCCGTCACTGGCGCCTGTAACACAGTTACAGCAGACTGCGTTGCGGGTAAATACGCGTGCACGACGGAGACCTGGAAACGTGGGGGCGCCATGACGAGGACGGCACTCACCCGCGACGCGATCCTCGACAGCGCCGCACACCTGGTGAAGCAGCACGGCCCGGACGCCCTGACAATGCGCAAGCTCGCCGCCGAGCTGGGCACCGCGGTCACCTCGATCTACTGGCACGTCGGCAACCGGGAGTCGCTCCTCGACGCGCTCGTCGAGCGCACGGTCGCCGACCTCGGCGTGATCCGCCCCACCGGGCGCACGCCGGCCCAGCGCATCGCTTCGGTGGCCCGCGCCCTGCGCCGGCAGCTGCGCGAGCATCCGCACCTCGTCGCGATGGTGCACGAACGCGGACTGACCGAGCGGATGTTCCTGCCCGCACAGCAGGCCCTGGTGCACGAGGTGCACGCGGCGGGACTGCGCGGCACCCATGCGGCCGAGGTCGTCCGGGCCGTGCAGTTCCAGGTCGTCGGCTTCGTCCTCGTCGAGCGCAACCGCGAGCGCGCGCCCGTGCAGCAGCCCGCCGAGGAGGAGCTGTGGGACACCGAGACCGCGGAGGACGACCCGGGCCTGGCCCGGGCGCTGGCCGGCCCTGTCGACCAGGAGAAGCTGTTCGCCCTCTCCGTACGGGCCCTCGTGGAGGCCCTGCTCGCACGCTGACCCGGGCCGCCCGCGCCCCGGCCTCGCCCTTTTCGTCACGCGCTGGGCTGACGGCTCGCGGCGGTGCTGCCGGGCCGTCACCTGGGGCCCGCGCCACACTGGCGGGCGGCGCGGCGTCAACTCAGGGGCGGTCCGGCCCGATTGTGCGGCACGCGCGCGCGTGGCCATGTCGTGGGCCTTTGGAGGACCGCGTTCCGGGAAGGCGGGGCCCGGACTGTCAGTCGTGGCCCGTATCCTCAGTGACCATGCTCGAAGACCTGACGACCGCAGCGTCCCCAGCCTCCTGGCCGGCCGCGTATCCGCAGGGGTACGCGGTCGTCGACGTGGAGACCACAGGCCTGGCCCGCGACGACCGGATAATCTCGGCCGCCGTCTACCGGCTGGACGCGCGCGGCGAGGTCGAGGACCACTGGTACACGATGGTCAACCCGGAGCGGGACCCGGGCCCGGTGTGGATCCACGGCCTGACGAGCGACATGCTCGAAGGCGCCCCGCTCTTCCAGGACATCGCCGAGGAGTTCGCCGCCCGGCTCGACGGCCGCGTGCTCGTCGCGCACAACGCGGTCTTCGACTGGTCGATGATCGCGCGCGAGTACGCGCGCGCGGAGCGCGAGGCGCCGGTGCGGCAGCGGCTGTGCACCATCGCGCTCTCCAAGGAGCTGGGGCTTCCGCTGCCCAACCACAAGCTGGAGTCGCTGGCCGCGCACTTCGGGGTCGTGCAGCAGCGGGCGCACCACGCGCTGGACGACGCGCGCGTGCTGGCCGAGGCGTTCCGGCCGAGCCTGCGGGCCGCCGCGCGCGACGGGGTGCGACTGCCGCTCCTTGAGTGCCGGCCGCTCAAGGAGTGGTCCGACAGCGCCGCGGCGCCTCGCATCGGGCGGCAGTCCGGCGGTTACTCGTCAGGTGGCTACCCGTCCGGGAGTTGGCGGCCCTCACGCAAACGCCCCGCTTGCCCCTATCCCAACCCAGGGCGTTACGAAGAGGGCAGACCGCTCAAGCAGGGCATGCGCATCGCCTTCTCCGGCGACACGTCCGTCGACCGCGAGCTGCTGGAGGACCGTGCCGTCGAGGCCGGGCTGCATGTCGCGACCAGCCTGTCCCGGCTCACCAGCCTGCTCGTCACCAACGACCCGGACTCCAGCACGTCGAAGGTGGTCAAGGCCAAGCAGTTCGGGACGCCGGTGATCGACGAGGCGGCGTTCGGGCAGCTGCTGCGGGACGTGGAGCCGGCGTCGGCGAAGTGACCCGGCGGCCACCGACGGACGTACGAATGCCCCTGACGGGCGTACGGATGCCCTGCCGGACGTACCGGCAAGGGGTGGACGCACGGGTGATTTGGCGGACGTACGGGTGATTGCCGGGCGACTCGCCCGGCGCCCGCTCGCCCGCGCCGCGTCGGCGCCCCACCCTGTGGCGCATGGCGAGATGTGAAGTATGTGGCAATGACTACGGCATGTCGTTCGAGGTGCACGCGCAGGGCGCGGTGCACGTCTTCGACTGCTTCTCCTGCGCGATCCACCGGATGGCCCCCCTCTGCGAGCACTGTCGCGTCCAGATCATCGGCCAAGGGGTCGAGGTCGAGGGCCACTGGTTCTGCGGCGGCCACTGCGCCCGCGCGGAGGGGAAGGTGGGGATCATCGACAAGGTCTGAGCCTCGCTCCCCGGCACGGCGGGGGCATCGCTGCGGCCCTCGGCGGGACCCTCCCGTCGAGGGCCGATTCGTGCCGAGTACCGTCAATGGGGTGTACCGCTTCCTGTTGTCCCGGCAGTGGGTGATTCTCACCCTCGTGACCCTCGCGCTCATCCCGACGATGATCAAGCTGGGCTTCTGGCAGCTGCATCGCCATGAGCACAAGGTCGCGCTGAACACGGTGATCTCCGAGTCGCTGGCCGCGAAGCCGGTGCCCGCCGAGTCGCTGACATCGCCGGGGCAGCACATCAGACACGAGGACCTGTTCCGCCGGGTGACCGCGAAGGGCCACTTCGACACCGCGCACGAAGAGGTCGTACGCCGCCGCACCAACACCGACGGCGAGGTCGGCTACCACGTCCTGACCCCGTTCGTCCTGGACGACGGCCGCGTCCTCGTCGTCAACCGTGGCTGGATCCCGGCGGACGGCGCGCAGACCGCGTTCCCGAAGATCCCGGCGCCCGCGAAGGGCGAGATCACCGTCACCGGCCGGCTCATGGCCGACGAGACAACCGCCGACAGCGGCATCAAGAACGTGCAGGGCCTCCCCGACCGCCAGGTCATGCTCATCAGCAGCGAGCAGCAGGCGCAGCGGCTCGGCAAGCAGGTCCTCGGCGGCTACATCGAGCAGACCGCGCCGGAGCCCAAGGGCGACTCCCCCGAGCTGATCCCCAACCCCGAGCACAGCGACATCGGTCCGCACATGGCGTACGCGATCCAGTGGTGGCTGTTCTCGGCGGGCGTCCCGGTCGGCTGGGTCGTCCTGGCCCGCCGCGAGCGCCGTGACCGCGCGGAGGCGGCCGCGAAGGAGACCGTGCCGGAGCCGGCCGCGGCAACCGTCTAGCCCCTGGCCGACCGCTTCGGAACGCGCCCGACCGCCCGTCCGCGTGCGACCCGCGCCGTGGGCGGGCGGCTCGTGCCACTCTGGCGGCCCGATTGGCCGCCGCCCCTGTCGGGAACCCGTCCACCGTGCAACGACGCATCGAGGACTACGCGCTCATCGGGGACGAACAGACCGCCGCTCTGGTGGGCCGCGACGGCTCCGTCGACTGGTTGTGTCTGCCCCGGTTCGACTCGGCGGCCTGCTTCGCCGCGCTGCTGGGTGACGAGGACCACGGCCACTGGCGCATCGCGCCCAAGGGAGGGGGCCTCTGCACCCGGCGCGCCTACCGCCCGGACACGCTCGTGCTCGACACCGAGTGGGACACCGACGAGGGCTCGGTCCGGGTGACCGACCTGATGCCCCAGCGCGACCGCGCCCCCGATCTCGTACGCGTCGTCGAAGGACTGAGCGGCCGGGTGACGATGCGCGGCCTGCTCCGGTTGCGCTTCGACTACGGCCTGGTCGTGCCCTGGATGCGCCGCGTGGACGGCGAACGCGTGGCGGTCGCGGGGCCGGACTCGGTGTGGCTGCGCAGTGAGCCGCCGGTGCGCACGTGGGGCAAGGATTTCCGTACGCACTCGGAGTTCACGGTCGAAAAGGGCGAGAAGGTCGCTTTCGTTCTGACCTGGCATCCCTCGCACGAGCCGCGTCCCTCCCTCGTCGACCCGTTCGAGGCACTGCGCGTCAGCGTCGAGGACTGGCAGGCGTGGGCGGCGCGCTGCCGGTACGACGGCCCGCACCGGGACATCGTCGTACGCTCCCTGATCACCCTCAAGGCCCTCACCTACGCGCCGACCGGCGGCATCGTGGCCGCCCCCACCACCTCGCTGCCCGAGGAGCTGGGCGGCGTCCGCAACTGGGACTACCGCTACTGCTGGCTGCGCGACTCCACGCTCACGCTCGGCGCGCTCCTGGCGGCCGGCTACCACGAGGAGGCCGAGGCCTGGCGCGACTGGCTGCTGCGCGCGGTCGCGGGCGACCCGGCGGACCTGCAGATCATGTACGGCATCGCCGGCGAGCGCCGCCTGTCCGAGTACGAGCTGCCGTGGCTGCCCGGCTTCGCCGGCTCGTACCCGGTCCGGGTCGGCAACGAAGCCGTGCAGCAGTTGCAGCTCGACGTGTACGGCGAGGTCATCGACTCGCTGTCGCTGGCCCGGAGTTCGGGCCTGCCCTTCAAGCCGCACATGTGGCGGGTGCAGGCCGCCCTGATGGAGTTCCTGCGGACCGCGTGGCGGCAGCCGGACGAGGGGATCTGGGAGGTGCGCGGCCCGCGTCGGGACTTCGTGTACTCGAAGGTGATGGCGTGGGTGGCCGCCGACCGCACCGTACGCGCCCTGGAGAACTATCCGGAGCTCGGCGGCGATCCGGATATCTGGCGCGCGATGCGCGACGAGGTGCTCCAGGAGGTGTGCGAGCGCGGCTACGACGCCGAGCGGAACACCTTCACGCAGTCCTACGGTTCACGCGAGCTGGACGCCTCGCTGCTGCTCATCCCGCGCGTCGGCTTCCTGCCGCCCGACGATCCACGGGTGATCGGCACGATCGACGCGATCCGCGAGGAGCTCGGCGGCAACGGCTTCGTGCGCCGCTACACCGCCGAGGGCACCGGCGTCGACGGGCTGCCGAGCGGCGAGGGCACCTTCCTGGTCTGCTCGTTCTGGCTCGCGGAGGCCCTGCATCTGACGGGTCGTACGCAGGAGGCCCGCGAGCTGTTCGAACGGCTGGTGGGGCTGGCCAACGACGTGGGCCTGCTGTCCGAGGAGTACGACCCCGTCGCCGGCCGCCAGCTCGGCAACTTCCCGCAGGCGTTCAGCCATATCGGCCTGGTGGGTACAGCCTTCGCCCTGTTCGGAGGCGAGAAGGCGGGATAGGGGAGGATAGGGGCCATGGATCTTGGACTGAAAGACCGTGTGTACGTCGTCACGGGAGCCACCCGTGGCCTGGGCAGCGCCGCCGCGCGTGAACTCGTCGCCGACGGCGCGAAGGTGATCGTGACGGGGCGCGACGAGAAGAGCGTCGCCGATGCCGCGTCCGCGCTCGGCCCGAACGCGGTCGGGGTCGCCGCCGACAACGCCGACCCCGGGACCGCGGCCCGGCTGATCGCGGCCGCCCATGAGCACTTCGGCGGCTTCGACGGCATCCTGATCAGCGTCGGCGGCCCGCCGCCCGGGTTCGTCGCCGACAACACGGACGAGCAGTGGACGGCCGCGTTCGAGTCGGTCTTCCTGGGCGCGGTGCGGCTGGCCCGCACGGCCGCCGCGGAGCTCGGCGAGGGCGGTGTCATCGGCTTCGTGCTCTCCGCCTCGGTGTACGAGCCGATCCCGGGGCTGACCATCTCCAACGGTCTGCGCCCCGGCCTCGCGGGCTTCGCCAAGTCCCTCGCGGACGAGCTGGGCCCGCGCGGCATCCGCGTCGTCGGCCTGCTCCCGTCCCGTATCGACACGGACCGCGTCCGCGAGCTGGACGGCCTCTCCGCCGACCCGGAGGCCACCCGCGCGGCCAACGAGGCCAGCATTCCGCTGCGCCGCTACGGCACCCCGGAGGAGTTCGGCCGCACGGCCGCGTTCCTGCTCTCGCCCGCGGCGTCCTACCTCACGGGCATCATGCTGCCGGTGGACGGCGGGATGCGGCACGGGTTCTGAATCCTTGCCGCGCGGCGGTCCCGGGACCCCTTGTGGTGCTCAACTGACCCGTTCGGCACGGTGCTTGACCCCGCGGAGGCGTACCTCCGCGGGGAGCGCCGCGAGCCCCGCCGAGTCCCGCGCGTGCGCGAGCGCCTCCGCCGTCAGCAGGTGCAGCGCGTGGCCGGGGTCCACATGCGGTTCCAGCAGGAGCTGCACCCGCGCCTCGGGGGTGCCGCGCCGCCCGGTCAGCAGGACCTGCGCGTGGTCGACGCCGTCCAACTGGCCTGCCTCGGCGGCCAGTACGCCCTCCAGGGCCCGCCCGCGCAGCAGCGCGCCCTGACCGTCGCCGGTGTCGACGAGCACCTCGGCCAGCCGGCGCCGCCGCAGCACGGCCGCCAGCCACCACAGGGCGAGCACCACGAGCACCGCGAGGACGCCGATGACGGTCGGCCACCACCAGCCGTGGTCCCGCCACCGGGTCCGCTCGGCGTCGCTGAGCAGCACGTCGTGCCGGCCGTCATGGATCCACCACGAGGGCGGCCGCACGCCGAGCCCGACAGCGAGCACGGAACCGCCCAGGGCGACCAGCGCGAGACCGATGATCCCGATCAGTACCCGGTTGACGATCCGCAGCACCGGCCTCACCCCTTCCGTCCGGGACGCTTCACATGCACCGACAGCGCGGCCGGCCGGGCGAGCCCGAGCCCCCTGATGCCGTCGGCGAGTGTGGCGTCCAAGTCGGCGCGTACGTCGTCGAGTTCACGGAAGTGCGAGACCGCGCGGACGTCGACCTTCTTGCGTCCCATACGGACCCGGACCGACTGGACCCCGGCGACCTCCATCGCCCGGTCGCGCAGCGCCATCGCGGCGGCGCCCCGGTGCAGCCCGGCCCGGACGTCGGCGTGGGTGCGCCGCATGGGCAGGACGTCACGCAGTCCGGGCGTGGCGGCGAGAACGATCAGCCAGATCCCGAGGGCGGCCGCGACTCCGGCGCCGACGAGCACCCAGGTGTCGTCGAGGGGCTGTTCGGCGAGCTGCCGGGCCAGTTCCCTGCGCCAGTGCATGGCGGGCCGGTGGGCGCGTACGGCCGCGATGTCGTACAGGAAGGCCCCCGCGACGAAGAGGACCAGCACCGCGAGGATGCCCGCGGGCACGCGGCGCACGGACCAGAAGCGGCCCTGGCCGCCGTCCTCGTCGTCGACGCTGTGCAGTGGTTCGTAGTCCGACGCGGAGGCGGACTGCCCGAGCGCGCCGCTCTCGGACCCCTTCTCCATGACGGGCATGACAGGCATGCGCCGGGTGCTCTCGGAGCCCTGGGGCTCGCTCATTGCGTCCTCCCCTGTGCCGCGCCGGGCGCCTGCGCCAGGTGCAGCCGCTCCACCTGGACGGCCACCTCCGGCACTTCCATCCCCGCCAACGCCCTTACCCGCTCAGCGACATGGCGACGCACCGCGTTGCACTGGCCACCGATGTCGGAGGGGTAGTCGAGTTCGACGCTGACGCGGACATGGGCGCTCTCGGTTCTCTCGGCCGGGGTCTCCCCCGCCCTGGCGGAGCCGACAGCCCCGGGACGCACGACGACGCTCGCGTGCGGGGCCGCGGCGTCCGGGGGCAGCGATCCCAGCGCCTCGCGCGCCGCCTGACCGGCGATCTTCGCGACGACCCGGTCGGCGATCCGGGTCGCGCCCCGCTCGGCCGGCGCGACGGTCGTCACGGGCCGCCGCGTCTCGCCGAGCCGGTCGACGTGACCTGGCACGCGTCACCGCCGCCGGTCGTCGCGGGGACGGAAGAAGTCACCGAGATCCAGATCCCCTTCGAGGAACCGCCCGACGACGAATCCGATGGCGCCCAGGGCCGCCACCAGCAGGAAGGCCCCAAAACCTCCGAAGTACCCGGCGAAGCCCAGCGCCATTCCGGCGATCATGCCGATCACGGCCAAGCTCATGGTGCGCTCCTCAGCAGTTCGATGGCCGAGTGATCACTAGCTGTGCGGTGGCCGGGCGGTCGCCGGCGGTTCGGTGACCGGTGGTCACTGGAGCCGCGACTCCGGCTCTTCGTCTTCTTCGTCGGGAAGTTTCACATCACTCACCGCGATATTGACCTCCACGACCTCAAGGCCGGTCATCCGCTCGACGGCCGCGATGACGTTCTCGCGCACGGCGTGGGCCACGTCGGCGATCGACACGCCGTAGTCGACGACGATTTCTAGGTCGAGCGCGGTCTGCAACTCGCCGACCTCGGCCTTCACACCCCGCGAGACGGACTTCGAACCCCCGGGCACACGATCGCGCACGGCTCCGAAGGTCCGGCTCAGTCCGCTGCCCATGGCATGCACGCCGAGCACATCGCGGGCGGCGAGCCCGGCGATCTTCTCCACAACGCCGTCGGCGATCGTGGTCCGTCCCCGGGTGGCCGGATCTCCGCCGCCGCGCCTGGTGGGCTTACGGGTCTGCTGCGGCTCCTTCTCGCCGTCGGAGTTCTCCGTCCGGTTCCGCTCCGTCATGTCGGTCATCGCCGTACGTCCCTTTCGGTCGTCCTCCTTTGCCCACAGTAAGTGGGGTTGCGCGGTCGCGCGCCGGGGATGCGGCAGGCTGGAGCAATGACGGCGGACCGGTGGACGCAGGTTGTACGGCACCAGCTCGGGTTCGGCAGACTGCTGCCGCTCGGCCTTCCGCGCGACGGCGCGTGGATCACGGAGGAAGCGGCCGACCCGGTACTGCGGCGCGCGGCGGATCCCGTGCGCGGGGTACGCCTCGGCGCGCTCCGTATCGCTCTCGCCGATCCCGACCAGGCGTACGACCCCGCCGTGCCGCCCCCGCCGAGCGCGCTGCCGCCCGGCCCCCTGCGCATCAGCGCGGAGTTCACGGCCTCGGCGGACCCCACGGCCCCGGGCATCGACCCGCTCCCCACCACGGCGGCCCGCCTCCGCCTGGCCCTGGCCACAGCGGCAACGGAACGCCTCGGCCTCAAGGTCACGGAGGTGGATCTACGGGTGACGGGCTTGCTGGAGGAGGAAGAGGCCGCCGCCGCGGTACGCCCCACCGAGGCACGCCCGGCCGCCGAGCCGACGGACCCGGACGAGGCACGGGCGGCCACGGCAGCCCTGTCCGTCCCGGGCGTGACCCACCTGACGGACGTACTGGGCCGCCCCGTACACATCACCGACACGCCGGGCGGGGAGCCCGCACTGCCCCGCCGCCACGTCCGTATCGAACTGGCGGTCGCGGCGGAGGAACGGGCGGTGGACGTGGCGAGGTCGGTCAGGGCAGCGATCACGAAGGCCCTGAAGGACAAGCCCTCAGTGGCAGTACTGGTAACTGACGTGCACGAGTAACCGCCGCGCACTGAAGCGCCCTTTGAGGGGCGCTGACGCGCACGAATAGCCGCCCCACGCCGGAGCGCCCCTTAGGGGGCGCGGGGAACTGCGCGACAAGCCCCCACCCACCCGCAGCCCCGAAACAACCCAAGCCACCCACCCCGAGGGGCGTCAGTCACCCACCCCGGCAAGATCCCGCAGCCGCCGAGCCTGAGCGCCCCGCTCAGCAACGCGCTGCTCCTCGTACGTACGGTCCTGCGCCCCCCGCAACAACGCCTTGGTCTCGATCACCGCATCCCGCGGAGCGGAAAGCAGCACGGCGGCAAGATCCCGCACCGCACCGTCGACCTGGTCGACAGGCACGGCAAGATTGGCGAGCCCGGTCCGCTCGGCCTCCTCGGCCAGCACAAACCGCCCCGTCGCGCAGATCTCCAGCGCACGGGCGTAGCCCACGAGGCTCACCAGCGGATGCGTCCCCGTGAGGTCGGGCACGAGCCCCAGACTGGTCTCGCGCATGGCGAACTGCACGTCGTCCGCGACGACGCGCAGGTCACAGGCGAGCGCGAGCTGGAACCCCGCACCGATGGCATGCCCCTGAACGGCGGCGATGGACACGATGTCGCTGCGCCGCCACCAGGTGAACGCCTCCTGGTACTCGGCGATGGTCGCGTCGAGCTCGGCATCGGAGCCGCGCGCGAGGTCGATGAACGACGGTTCCCCGTCGAAGCCCTCGGGCGTGAACGCCTGCCGGTCGAGCCCCGCGGAGAAGGACTTGCCTTCGGCGCGCAGGACGACCACCCGGACGGAGCCCGGCAGTGACCGTCCGGCCTGCGTCAACGCCCGCCACAGAGCAGGACTTTGGGCGTTGCGCTTGTCCGGGTTGGTCAGCGTCACCGTGGCGATCGCGTCGTCGACGGTGAGCCGTACGCCGTCCTTGTCGAATACCGGGTCGAGCGAAGCCATGGGGCGCCTCCGATGGGTGCGGTCGGATCAGATGCGTACCCCATGCGGAACACGAGGGCACACCTAAGTGACTGCACAGTAACCACCCGGTCGATCACACGACCGACCGGGTGGCCACCACCGAAGCCGATGGGGACGCCCGGCCTCAGGCCGAAGCGGCCTTCTTGCCCCGCGTCGCGCCGCCACGCCCTCGGAGCGTGACGCCCGACTCGCTGAGCATCCGGTGCACGAAGCCATACGAGCGGCCGGTCTCTTCGGCCAGCGCTCGGATGCTCGCACCGGAGTCGTACTTCTTCTTCAGGTCTGCCGCGAGCTTGTCGCGCGCGGCGCCGGTTACCCGGCTGCCCTTCTTCAGAGTCTCGGCCACCCGTGCCTCCTCATGGGAAGTGCGCTCTGGACTCTCATGATCACCCCTCCTGGGCCTCATGGCCACCCATTCGGCAAGGTCCGTAAGACAAGGTTTTGACGACAGGAGCCCGTCCCCACGAGTGGAATCCGAGGTTCCGGCTGCCACCGTCCTTGCGGCCGAACGGGTTCTTCCACGAAGTACCTGGTCAGCGACGCAAGACGGCCGAGCCCTTGGGAATAAAGGGCTCGGCCGCGAAATCGATGTAGGACACACCTCGGTACGAGGAGATCTCACACAGATGATGGATCACGGATCGGCCGAATGATCCATACGCAGTGGATCAGTCATTCGATCACGCCCCGCTGACAGCGCGAGGCAGGTGGGGATTTATGCCAGCGCGACCAGATCCGCGTAGTCGGCGCCCCACAGGTCCTCGACGCCGTCCGGCAGGAGAATGATCCGCTCGGGCTCGAGCGCCTCGACGGCGCCCTCGTCGTGGGTGACGAGGACGACGGCGCCCTTGTAGGTGTGCAGCGCGCCGAGGATCTCCTCGCGGGAGGCCGGGTCGAGGTTGTTCGTCGGCTCGTCGAGGAGGAGGACGTTCGCGGAGGAGACCACGAGGGTCGCGAGCGCGAGACGGGTCTTCTCACCGCCGGAGAGGACCCCGGCCGGCTTGTCGACGTCGTCACCGGAGAACAGGAACGAGCCGAGCGTCTTGCGGACCTCGACCAGGTCGAGGTCCGGGGCGGCGGAGCGCATGTTCTCCAGGACCGTGCGCTCGGGGTCGAGGGTCTCGTGCTCCTGCGCGTAGTAGCCGAGCTTGAGGCCGTGGCCCTCGACGACCTCGCCGGTGTCGGGCGTCTCGACGCCGCCGAGGAGCCTGAGGAGGGTCGTCTTGCCGGCACCGTTCAAGCCCAGGATCACGACGCGTGAGCCCTTGTCGATGGCCAGGTCGACGTCGGTGAAGATCTCCAGGGAGCCGTACGACTTCGACAGGCCCTCGGCCATGAGCGGGGTCTTGCCGCAGGGCGCGGGCTCCGGGAAACGCAGCTTGGCGACCTTGTCCGAGGCCCGTACCGCGTCGAGTCCGGCGAGCAGCCGGTCGGCTCGCTTGGCCATGTTCTGCGCGGCGACCGTCTTGGTGGCCTTGGCGCGCATCTTGTCGGCCTGCGAGTGCAGGGCGGCGGCCTTCTTCTCGGCGTTCTGCCGCTCGCGCTTGCGGCGCTTCTCGTCGGCCTCGCGCTGCTGCTGGTAGAGCTTCCAGCCCATGTTGTAGACGTCGATCTGGGCGCGGTTGGCGTCCAGGTAGAACACCTTGTTCACGACCGTCTCGACGAGGTCGACATCGTGGGAGATCACGATGAAGCCGCCGCGGTACGTCTTCAGGTAGTCGCGCAGCCAGACGATCGAGTCGGCGTCGAGGTGGTTCGTCGGCTCGTCGAGCAGCAGGGTGTCCGCATCCGAGAACAGGATGCGGGCCAGCTCGATACGGCGGCGCTGACCACCGGAGAGCGTGTGCAGGGGCTGGCCGAGCACGCGGTCGGGCAGGTTGAGCGCGGCGGCGATGGTGGCGGCCTCGGCCTCGGCGGAGTACCCGCCCTTGGTGAGGAACTCGGTCTCCTGGCGCTCGTACTGCCGCATGGCCTTCTCGCGGGTGGCGCCCGAGCCGTTGGCGATGCGCTGCTCGTTCTCGCGCATCTTGCGGATCAGGGTGTCCAGGCCGCGCGCGGAAAGGATGCGGTCACCGGCGAGTATGTCGAGGTCGCCGGTGCGCGGGTCCTGCGGCAGGTAGCCGACCTCGCCGGAGCGGGCGACATTGCCGGCGGCAGGGACGCCCTCACCTGCGAGGACCTTGGTGAGCGTCGTCTTGCCCGCGCCATTGCGGCCGACCAGACCGATGCGGTCGCCCTTGGCGATACGGAAGGTGGCGGACTCGATGAGGAGACGGGCGCCGGCGCGCAGCTCGATACCGGAGGCGGAGATCACGGACAGACTCCAGGGCGGGGTGGGTGGCGGGGTGGACGGCTGAGGACGTTCCCGCCGTCTAATGCGCGAGGAGAATGGCCATGGGCCAAGTCTAACGGGGCCGTGCAACCACTTTTCCGGTGTGCGCGTGTTCGAGACTGTGACGCTCGCCCCGTCGATCACTGCCCAGCGGCGTGCGGTCCGGGGTGATCCTGCCCAGGTCGTCCACGGCGATGATCTCGCCGGTCCAGCTGTCGGTGGCGGCGCAGGGCTGCGCGATCAGCAGCGCCGCGCGGTCACGCACCGCGCGCGCGGGCACGAAGGCGCAGCCGCGGCGGGCGGGCAGCAGCCAGCGCAGATCGCCGTCGGCGATGCGGTACGCGGCGATGCGCCGCGGGGTGACGACGGCGAGCATGCGGGGGCCGAGGGCCCGCAGCACGCCCGCTCCCCCGTGGGCGGCGAGCCAGGGCGCGGCCCCGGGAAGGGCCCGGTGCCAGCGCACCGCGCTGCCGTCGCCGCGCACGGTGGCGGTGACCAGTCCGTCGTCCCAGAGCGCGATCGCGTCCCCGCGCGCGGGGAGCACGCCGAGCGGACGCCGGCCCTCCCGCGTGTACGTCCACCGGGGGCGCCCGGTCTGTGCGTCGTACGCCTCGACGGTGGCCCCCGCCGTACGCAGCGGGGGGCGCGTCGCGTGCTCCACGCGCGCGTGGGGGATGTGGACGGTGACGCGGTCTCCGTAGGGGGCGGTGCGGGCCTGGTGGGCCGCCGCGAGGAGGGGGGCTGCCAGGAGGAGGGCGAGGGCGGCGGGCAGGAGGCCGCCACGAGGGGGGCGGCGCCGGGCGAGGGAGGGTGGGAACTCCACGGGCGCGGTCGCCACGGGCGCGGTCTTCGTGGACGCGGTCTCCGTGGACGCGGTCTCCGTGGACGCGGTCTTCGTGGACGCGGTCTTCGTGGACGCGGTCTTCGTGGACGCGGTGTTCGTGGACGCGGTGTTCGTGGACGCGGTCTTCGTGGCAGCGCTCTTCGTGGCAGCCGGGACGGTCGGGAGCGCCTCGGTCACCTCGGTCACCTCGGTCGACAGCACGGCCATCTCGCCCCCCTTGCCACCACAGCCCACGGATCAGGCGCAGAGCGTAGGGGCGGGCAGCCGGGACCGGCGTCGGGACACGGCGGACGGGACAGGCACGTCCCCCGTTCGGACCTCCGCCCGGGGCCGGGGACCTGAGGCCGTACGAGGATGGCGCCACAGAGCGACGTACGGCAGAGGGTGGTGTGCCCATGCAGTTCGACGACGACGCCGACCTGGACACTTCCGAGGTCCAGGATGTGCGCGGCAGTCGAATCCCCGGCGGCCGAGCGACCGTCGGTGGCGGCATCGCCGGCCTGATCGCGCTGCTCATCGGGCTGTTCTTCGGAGTCGGTCCCGACCAGCTCGGCCTCTCCTCCGGCAACGACCAGCCCGCGGCGACCTCCTCGTCCCTCGCGCAGATCCAGCAGACCTGCCGCAAGGGAAGCGACGCGAACGCCCAGGAGGACTGCCGCATGGTGGCGGTGGTCAACAGTGTGCAGGCCTTCTGGACGCAGGAGTTCGCACGCCGCAGCGGCACGTACACACGCTCTCCCACGGTCTTCTTCAGCAACCAGGTCGGCACCGGGTGCGGCGCGGCGACGTCCGCCGTCGGGCCCTTCTACTGCCCCGGCGACCGCAAGGTCTATCTCGACCTGGGCTTCTTCGACGATCTGCGCACCAAGTTCGGCTCCAGTGGCGGGCCGTTCGCGCAGGCATACGTGGTGGCGCACGAGTACGGGCACCATGTGCAGGACCTGATGGGAACGCTGGGCAGGTCGCAGGACGGCGTGACCGGCGCGAACAGCAACTCGGTGAAGGTGGAACTGCAGGCCGACTGCTACGCCGGGGTGTGGGCGCACCACGCGACGACGACGAAGGACCCGTCGACGGGCAGGCCCCTGATCACCAGCCTCACGGACGCCGACATCCGCGACGGCCTGGATGCCGCGGCGGCCGTCGGCGACGACCGGATCCAGGAGAAGTTCCAGGGCCGGGTGACCCCGGAGACCTGGACGCACGGCTCGGCCCAGCAGCGGCAGCAGTGGTTCTACCAGGGCTACAGCAGCGGCGACATGGCACGGTGCAACACCTTCCGCTGAGACCGGACGCTGGGCGGGTTCCGCACGGCGGGGCGTTGTCAGTGGCCGGTGCAAGACTGGGCAACAGGTTGAATTCCGGCGGCTGGACGAGTGGGAGTGATCGGCATGGCAGGCATGGACGGCGGGCGCCCCAGCATCTACCCGACACTGTTGTACGCGGACGCGAAGGCGGCGATCAGGCAGCTCACGGAAGCCTTCGGCTTCACCGAGGCGTCGGTGTACGAGAGCGACGAGAACGGGGTCGGCACGGTGCTGCACGCCGAGCTGGTCCAGGGCAATGGCGCGGTCATGCTCGGCTCCAAGGGCCGCGGCGGCGTCTTCGACAGCGCGATGAAGGACGCCGGTCCGACGGGGGTGTACGTGGTGGTGGACGACGTGGACACACACCACCAGCGCGCGGTGGACCACGGCGCCGAGATCCTGATGCCCCCGACGGACCAGGACTACGGCTCGCGGGACTACATGGCCCGCGACCTCGAGGGCAACATCTGGAGCTTCGGCACCTACGCCCCGGAGATACGGGCGTAGGACCCCGCGCGCGCTCCCCTGTCGGTTCCCCGAGCCGACTCCCCCCGCCGACTCCCCGTCAGCTTCCCCCGGTGTGCACCTGGAAGGCGGCGCGGCGTACGGCCTTGGCGAGCGCCGGGTCCGGGTGGGCGGCGGCGAGGGCGACCAGGACCTGCACGGTGCGAGGGTGCCCGACCGCGCGCACCTCGTCGAGGAGCGCGGGCACGGTGGGCTGCACGGCGGACTCCAAGTGCCGTACGAGGAGCGGGGCTTCACCGTGGTCGGCGACGGCTGCCGCGGTGTCGACCCACAGCCAGGTGGCCTCCTCGCGGGTGAGCACCTCGTGGGCGTCCTCGGGGTCGTGGCCGTCGTGCTCGGCGAGCCACAGCAGGGCGTAGGGGCGCAGCGAGGTCTCCTCGGCCACGGCGCGTACGTCGGGTTCGGCGGGGGCACCGACCACGCGCAGCGCCTCGAAGGCGAGGCCGCGGGTGAGGGCGTCGTCACCGCGGGCGGCGTCGAGGAGCTCGGTGACGGCGCTGCCGACGGGACGGGCGGCGAGCCAGGCTCGGTACTCGGCGCGGGCCGCGTTGGGGCGGAGCTGGGCGCAGCCGCGGAGCATGCCCTCGGCGTTCTGCTCGATGTTCCCCGCGGGGCTCTGCGCGGCGACGCAGATCTGCTCCAGCTTGACCCAGACCGCCCAGCTGCCGAGCGGGGTGAGGGTGGCCTGGCCGTCGGCGCAGGTGAGCGCGCCCACGGACGCGAGGGCATGCAGGGCCCAGTCGAGGAGGGGCGCGAGGGGGGCGTCCGCGACCGCGGCGGCGTCCGGGCCGACCTCCGGGGCGGCCTCCGACTGGGGGCCGTAGGGGATTTCGCAGCGCTCGGTGCGCAGTTCCGTGACGCGCTGTTCGAGCAGGTCGAGGAGTTGCTCCATGGGGACGGGTCCCGCGGAGAGCTGGAGGAAGGAGAGCACCTGAGGCATCGCGGAGACGACTTCGGCGACGGCGGCGGGTTCGCGGTCCACGGGCTCCGGGTACGCGAGCGACCAGGCGTCGAAGAGGGCGACCCAGCCGCGCAGCACGGCGCTGTCGTCGCGGTTCCAGGCGCGCAGCCGCCAGCCCGGGCGGGCGCTGTCGCCATGCACCTCGATGAGGCCCGCCAGACGTGCGGTGTCCCAGTGGGCGCGGACCTGAGACGGGGTCAGCCCCAGGTCGGCGGCGGCCCGTTCGGCGGTGGCATCGGAGAGGGTGCCCTTGCCGTCGGGGTTCGCGCCGTCGCGCCCCGGGCGCAGGGCGGCGTCGGCCCAGCGGGCGACACGGGCCGCGTCGGCCAGGCCGGTGCGCGCCATTCGGGCCAGTTCCGCGGGCGGCGGTGTGCCCTCGGGCGGCCGCGGTGCGGGGCGGCGCGTGCGGCGCTGGGTCACCGCTCGGGGGGCGGCGGCCAGGGGCCGCGGGCTGACGAGTCGGAGCCTGGAGTCGCGCGGGTTACGGGACGTCACGGGTGCAGTCTTCCGGTTGACAGTCCGAAAACCCAAACGGAATGCCACGGCGGGCGACGGGGGTGGTGGGCGCACGGGGTTCTCAGAGCGCTCGACACGCGGGAAAGAGCCCCCATGAGACGGGAAAGAGCCCCCACGAGAGTTGTCCGGGGTCGAACCGGAAGGGCGCACCTGGGTTCGCCGGGGTGCCTCGTCGGGGCCGGCGGTCCGGTCGGTGCGGGCCCGCACCAGGGGCTGGGCCCGGGGGTCTGCGCCGAGGGGGTTCCGGCTGGCTACATCAAGGGGCTAGATCAAGTGACTACATCAAGGGAGTGAGGAAGCGGCGGAGGGCCTCTTCGTAGCCTGCCGGGTCGGCGTTCCACATGGCGCCGTGCGGGGCGTGCGGGACCGTGTAGAGGGTGACCAGGTTGGGGCGGCGCTCGGCGAGGCGGCGTGAGGGGCCCCAGGGGGCGATGGTGTCGTCCGGGCCGTGCAGCACCAGGGTCGGCACCTTGAGGTGGTCGGGGTGCGCGGCGTTCTCGATGCGGTCGCCGTGCAGGCCCGTGCGGCCCTGGGCGGCGCGGACGGCGAGGGGCAGAAGGGCGCTGGGGGTGCGGCGGGCCGTGGCGAGGGCGCGCAGCGTGGTCTCCCAGTTGAGCACGGGCGAGTCCAGGATGAGCCCGGAGATCCGCTCGCGCAGCGCCGAGTGCGCGGCGGCGCGCAGGGCCATGGTGGCGCCGGTGGACCAGCCGTACAGGACGACCTGCTCGGCGCCGTACCGCACGGCGTACCGGATGGCGGCGTCGAGGTCGCGCCACTCGGTCTCGCCGAGGTGGTTGAGGCCGTCCTGGGAGCGGGGTGCGCCGAGGTCGCCGCGGTAGGCGAGGTCGAGTACGGAGAAGTGGTGGCGGTTCAGGAACTTCATCACGTTCATCGGATGTTCGCGGGTGGTGCCCAGGCCGTGCACGGTGATCACCCAGGTTTCGCGGACACCGGGCACGAACCAGGCGGGCAGGGCGCCGAGTTCGCCGGGGACGTCGACGTCGGCGTGTTCGAGGCCGAGGGCGGCGCTCGGATTGCCGATGTACAGGTTCGGGGTGAGCCACACCTTGTCGCCGGATTTCAGGGTTCCGTGAGTGACGCGTTCCAGGCGGCGTACGACCGTGTCGACGGGGTGGGGGGTGGCGTTCATGACCGGGCCGACGACCGCGTGGGAGCCGTCGCCGGCGAGGCCGTACGTGCCCGGGCGCTGGGAGGCCAGGTCCCGGGTGAGCGTGATCCCGCCCGCCGTCGTGCCGTGCACGGTGAGCCGGGGCTCGGTGGGCAGGGGTCTGCCGGGCGGCGCCTTCAGCGCGGCGTCGCTGGCGAACCGGCCCGCCGCCACGGAGGCTATGCCCGCGGCTATGGCTACGGTGACGGCCGCGGCCGTCGCTTTGACAGTGCGCACGGGTTCAGTCTCCCGGGGGAGCCCGCTATCGGCCAGCGGGGGCGGGGGGCGGGGTGACGTCTTTCGCCGGGGGTGGGGCGGGTGTTTTCCAGCGGTACGGATGGTTCGACACGGTCGGGTCGGCACTGCCGGGGTCGGCACGTCTCGGCTGAGCACCGTCGCGGTGGCAGGACACCCTCGTCGGCACAGCGGCACGAGACCTCCGGGGCGCCGGATCGTTCGGCACCGCCGGTTCTCTACGTCTCGGCTGAGCGCCGTCGCGGCGGGATAGAGATGTTCGCCCCGGTGGAGAACAGACAAGGGGAAGGCCTGCTGCACGAGCAGGCCGGGCCAAGTGGGCGGAGCACCGCGGGCCGGAGCGGGAGCCGAAGGCCGGGGCAGGGCCGGACCAGGCCAGGTCGGCCCAGAGGCGGTGTAGCGGGCTAGTTCTTCTGGCCGTAGTCCCCTAGGCGCAGGCCCGCCTCCTGCACCTGGGTCGGGGACAGCAGCGTGGGGGTCAGGCCCGGGAGGGAGGAGGACAGGAGCCAGACTCGGCACATCCACTCCAGCTGGGCCGTGCGGTCGTAGGCCTGGTTCAGGGAGGCTCCGTAGGCGATGGTGCCGTGGTTCTGGAGGAGGCAGGCGGTGCGGTGGGTGAGGGCCTGGAGCATGTTCTCGGCCAACTCCGGGGTGCCGTATGTCGCATAGGGGGCAACACGGACCGGTCCACCGAGGGCGCCCGCCATGTAGTGGATCAGCGGGAGCTCGGGGACGAGCGTCGAGACGGCCGTCGCGTGCGCCGCGTGGGTGTGGACGACGGCGCGCGCGTCCGTCGCGCGGTAGATCGCCAGATGCATCGGCAGTTCGCTCGTCGGGAGGAGCGAACCGAGCACCTGCCGGCCGTCGAGATCCACACCGACGGCGTCATCCGGCGTCAGCCGGTCGTACGGCACTCCCGTCGGCGTGACCAGGACGGTGTCGTCGACGCGTACCGACACATTGCCTGACGTACCGACGACCAGCCCGTCGGCCACCGTCCGGCGGGCCGTCGCGACGAGCTCGTCCCACGCCCGCTCCACCGCGTCCCGCACGCCCCTCCCGTCCAACTCGCCCCGCCCGAGCGCAACCTGTGCGTCCCCCCGCATGTCCCGTGCGTCCCGCCGCTGCTCAGCCATGGCGCGATCCTGCCAGGCAGTGTCGTCAACGCGCCGCAGGCGAGGGCACTTTAGGGCGGAACCCGGGCGTCCGTAAGGTCGCATATGGGCATACATCCCCCTCTATTGGCGATTGGCTGGCGATCGACGGGCATTCGATGATCTTCCAGTAACCTCTGGGGGATTTGTCGTGCACGTCGCCATTCCGGGGGGAAATATGGCCCGTGATCACAAACCGTTAAGTCGTCGCGCCCGGGGCTTCGCGGCCGCGGGCGTCGTGGCGGCACTCACCGCCGGGGGAACCGCTCTCGCCGCGCTCCCGGCCGACGCAGCGAGCAGACCCAAGGGGCACGACGTCTCCTCGCACCAGAAGAACGTCGACTGGTCGAGCGCGAAAGCGAAGGGCGCCCGGTTCGTCTACGTCAAGGCGACCGAGTCCCACACGTACCACAATCCGTACTTCAGCCAGCAGTACAACGGCGCACGCAACGCGGGCATCCTCCGCGGCGCCTACCACTTCGCGGTGCCGAACAAGTCGTCCGGCGCCACCCAGGCCGCGTACTTCGTGCGCAACGGCGGCGCCTGGAGCGCGGACGGCTGGACGCTGCCGCCCGCGCTGGACATCGAGTACAACCCGTACAGCTCGCACAAGTGCTACGGCCTGAGCAAGGCCAAGATGGTGAGCTGGATCAAGGCGTTCAGCGACGAGATCAAGCGGGAGACCGGCCGCCGTCCGGTGATCTACACGACCACGCACTGGTGGAACACCTGCACCGGCAACAGTCGCGCCTTCGCCGCGAACCACGCCCTGTGGCTCGCCCGCTACGACTCGGCGGACGCGGGCGCACTGCCCGCCGGCTGGTCGTACTGGACCTTCTGGCAGTACGACAACAGCGGCAGCCTGCCGGGTGACCAAAATCTCTTCAACGGATCCATGACTCAGCTCAAGAAGCTCGCGCGGGGCTAGAAACGGCCCTCGGAGCCCGATATTCCGCCTTCGTTCGAGCCGGCCGACCGCCCCTTCGACACAAACGGAGGGGCGGTCCACCCTTTGAGACACCCCATCGCCCGCCCCAGTTCATCTTCCGTTCACCCAGGTTGCCTACGGTCCACATGCCACTGACGTCAAACAGAAGCCTGGGTAAATGGAACACATCACGCTCCTCCTCGGAATCGTGATCGTCACCGCTCTCGTGTTCGATTTCACGAACGGTTTCCACGACACCGCCAACGCGATGGCCACCACCATCTCGACCGGCGCGCTCAAGCCCAAGGTCGCGGTGGCCATGTCCGCCGTGCTCAACCTTGTCGGCGCCTTCCTCTCGGTGGAGGTCGCCAACACGATCTCCAAAGGCCTCGTCGACGAATCCGGCATCCAGCCCGAAGTGATCTTCGCGGCGCTTGTCGGTGCCATCCTCTGGAATCTGCTGACGTGGCTCGTCGGCCTCCCGTCCAGCTCCTCGCACGCCCTCATGGGCGGCCTGGTCGGCGCCACCATCGCCTCCGCCGGCACCGGCGCGGTGCACGGGGACGTCCTGGTCGGCAAGGTGCTGCTGCCCGCCGTCGCGGCCCCCATAGTCGCGGGCATAGCCGCGATGCTCGCCACGCGGCTGTCGTACAGGCTCAGCAAGAACGCCGACACCAAGGCCACCGCGAAGGGCTACCGCGCCGGCCAGATCGCCTCCGCCGGCCTGGTCTCGCTGGCCCACGGCACCAACGACGCCCAGAAGACGATGGGCATCATCACCCTGGCCCTGATCGCCGGTGGCGCCATCGCCCCCGACGCCGATCCGCCGGTCTGGGTGATCCTCTCCGCCGGTCTCGCCATCGCGCTCGGCACCTACCTGGGCGGCTGGCGCATCATCCGCACGATGGGCAAGGGCCTGACCGACCTCCAGCCGCAGCAGGGCTTCGCCGCCCAGACCAGCGCGGCCACGGTCATCCTGGCCTCCTCCCACATCGGCTTCTCCCTCTCCACCACGCACTCGGTCTCCGGTTCCGTGATGGGCGCCGGCCTCGGCCGCAAGGGCGGCGTGGTCCGCTGGTCCACCGCCACCCGGATGTTCATCGCCTGGGGTCTGACGCTGCCGGCCGCCGCGCTGGTCGGCGCGGGCGCCGAGTGGGTCACCGGCCTCGGCGACTGGGGCACCGCGCTCGTCGCCGTCTTCCTGGTCGCCTCCAGCGCCGCGATCTGGCGGATCTCGCGCCGCGAGGTGGTCGACGCCACCAACGTCAACGAGACCGAGGAGCCCGCCGGTGTGGTGACCACGGCCATCGCCGCCGTGACCCCGCCGCCGGCCGGCAGCCTCACCGATGACCTCACGGCCACCATTCCGGCTCCCGCCGAGACCGCGGCGAACCCGTCGGCTCCGTCGGCCATGGCCTGAGACCCAAAGGAAGAAACAGCATGAACATCGACTGGGCAGCCCTCGGGTCCGTCATCGGAGTGAGCCTCGGAGTGACCGTGGCCCTCGTCGGCCTCTTCACCCTCGGCGTCGTCGGCCTCTCCAAGAAGGAGTCGGCCCAGGGCGGTTCGGCCGCCGCGGCGGCCACGGGCGCGTACGTCTGCTTCGCGGCCTGCGCCGCGGCGGTGGCGTACGGCATCTCCCTGATCATCGCCTGAAGCATCCGGCCGATCGTGGTCCGAGCACCGCACGTTCCTCTCTGAGGACCGCACGACCCTTGCCGCCCTGCTCATCGGTCACCTTTCCTGGTGACGGTGAGCGGGGCGGTTCTTTTTCCGCGTCGGCGGACATTTCGGATGCCTACACTCCGTGATCATCAGCGCATCCGTGGACTGCCGCTCCCCACAGGGGAATTCGGCACAAGTCGGTCTCGGCGGGCAGGCCGGGGTGGTGGCGGTGTGGGTCTCAGCACACTCCCCCGTCGCAGGTCAACAGCAAGTTGACGGGTCTTCCAACCCCGTGGTGGACTGCCCGAGCCAAGTACGGCGGCATGAGAGGAAGCCGGTGTGAGTCCGGCGCGGTCCCGCCACTGTCACCGGGGAAGAAAGTCCCCGGGAGCCAGGAACTCTCACCGCCGGTCTCGTCGAACCAGGGCGTGGACACCCTGAGTGAGGACATATCGCCATGCGCGGCTGCCCAAGTGCCCTGCCAACGACGCGAGTGATGCGAACGACGGTCGTGCCCGACCCGACGGTCGGCTGAACCGATGCGTGCCGATCGCGTCTTCGCGTACGGCGCCACCGCCGGCCTCCTCGGCGACCTGCTGCTCGGCGACCCTCGCCGGGGGCATCCGGTCGCCGCGTTCGGGCGGGCCGCGGGAGCCGTGGAGCGGGTGTTGTGGCGGGACCACCGCGGGTGGGGCGCGCTGCACACCGCCGTGTGCGTGGGCGGTGCCGCAGGGCTGGCGGCGCTCGCGAGCCATTCCGTACGTTCCTCTCGTACCGCCTCCATCGCGCTGACCGCCGCCGCCACTTGGGCCGTCGTCGGGGGGACCTCCCTCGGGCGCGAGGCCCGCGCGATCGGCGACGCGCTCGCGGCCGGCGATGTCGAGGTGGCCCGGGAGCGGCTGCCCCATCTGTGCGGGCGGGATCCCCAGGCGCTGGACGCCCACGGGATCGCTCGGGCCGTCGTCGAGTCCGTCGCCGAGAACACCTCCGACGCGGTGGTGGGGGCGCTGGTGTGGGGCGCTGTGGGCGGCGTACCCGGGCTTGTCGCCTTCCGTGCCGTGAACACGCTCGACGCCATGGTCGGGCACAAGTCCCCCAAGTACCGGCGGTACGGGTGGGCTTCCGCACGCCTGGACGATGTGGCCGGGTGGCCGGGGGCCCGGCTGACCGCCGTGCTCGCGAGCGCGGCCGGAAGTGATCCGCGGGGTGCCGTACGCGCCTGGCGTGCCGACGCCCGTAAGCATCCGAGCCCCAACGCCGGGCCTGTGGAGGCCTCGTTCGCGGGGGCGCTCGGGGTGCGGCTCGGCGGGACTCTCGCGTACGGGGGGCGGGTCGAGCACCGGCCCGTACTCAACGGCACCGGGCGCGCCGTCCAAGTCGACGACATCGAGCGGGCCGTACGGCTGTCGCGGCGTGTGAGCTGGCTCGCCCTCGGCGTGAGTGCCGCCGGGCGACTGCTCTCCCAGAGACTTCTCGCGAAGGGGCGTACCTCATGAGTGGCGGAGCGAGCGGCGGAACGGGCGGCGGACTCCTCGTCGCCGGGACCACCTCCGACGCCGGCAAGAGCGTCGTCACCGCCGGGATCTGCCGGTGGCTGGTGCGGCAGGGCGTCAAGGTCGCGCCCTTCAAGGCGCAGAACATGTCGCTGAACTCGTTCGTGACGCGCGAGGGCGCCGAGATCGGGCGCGCGCAGGCCATGCAGGCGCAGGCCGCGCGCGTCGAGCCCACCGCGCTGATGAATCCCGTGCTGCTCAAGCCGGGGAGCGACCGCAGCAGTCAGGTCGTCCTCATGGGCAAGCCCGTGGGTGAGATGACCGCGCGCGGCTATCACGGCGGGCGCCAGGAGGCCCTTCTGGGGACCGTGCTGGACTGCCTCGCCGAGTTGCGGGGCACGTATGACGCGGTGATCTGTGAGGGGGCCGGGAGTCCTGCCGAGATCAATCTGCGGCGGACGGACATCGTGAACATGGGGATCGCGCGCAACGCGCGGCTGCCCGTGCTCGTCGTCGGCGACATCGACCGCGGGGGCGTGTTCGCCTCGTTCTTCGGGACGGTCGCGCTGCTGTCGCGCGAGGACCAGGAGTTCGTCGCCGGGTTCCTCGTCAACAAGTTCAGGGGGGATGTCTCCCTGCTGGAGCCGGGGCTCGACATGCTCCACGGTCTCACCGGGCGGCGCTCCTACGGCGTCCTCCCCTTCCAGCACGGTCTCGGCATCGACGAGGAGGACGGGCTGCGCGTCTCGCTGCGGGGTGCCGTGCGGGAGTCCGTCGTGGCGGAACCCGTCGGCGCGGACGTCCTGCGGGTCGCCGTCTGCGCGGTCCCCCTGATGTCCAACTTCACGGACGTGGACGCGCTGGCCGCCGAGCCGGGTGTCGTCGTGCGGTTCGTGGACCGGGCCGAGGAGCTGGCCGACGCCGACCTCGTCGTCGTACCGGGGACCCGGGGGACGGTGAAGGCGCTGGAGTGGCTGCGGGAGCGCGGACTCGCGGACGCGATCGCACGACGGGCCGCCGAGGGGCGGCCCGTGCTGGGCATCTGCGGTGGCTTCCAGGTCCTCGGCGAGCACATCGAGGACGAGGTCGAGTCGCGCGCCGGTCAGGTCGACGGGCTCGGACTCCTCCCCGTACGCGTGCGGTTCGCGCGCGAGAAGACCCTCACCCGGCCGGTCGGCGAGGCGCTCAGCGAGTACGTCGAGGGGTACGAGATCCATCATGGTGTCGCCGACGTCAACGGCGGCGAACCCTTCTTGGACGGGTGCCGGGTCGGCGCCGTCTGGGGCACGCACTGGCACGGCTCGCTGGAGTCGGACGGGTTCCGGCGTGCCTTTCTGCGCGAGGTGGCGGCCGCCGCGGGCCGCCGTTTCGTGCCGGCCGCCGACACGTCGTTCGCGGCGCTGCGCGAGGAGCAGCTGGACCGGCTCGGCGATCTGATCGAGGAACACGCGGACACGGACGCGCTCTGGCGGCTCATCGAGTCGGGCGCGCCATCAGGACTGCCTTTCATTCCACCGGGAGCGCCCGCATGAGCACAGTGTTGTTGTTGTCGACCGCCGACACGGATCTGCTGGCGGCCCGTGCCTCCGGCGCCCCGTACCGGATCGGCAATCCGACCCGGGTGGATGTCACGGCCGAGCTGCCCGCGCTCGTCGAGGGTGCGGACATCGCCGTCGTACGGCTGCTGGGCGGCAAGCGTGCCTGGGAGGACGGGCTCGCCTTCCTCAAGGCGTCCGGCGTCCCGACCGTGCTGCTGGGCGGAGAGGCCGTCCCGGACGCCGAGTTGATGGCCGAGTCGTCGGTGCCCGCGGGTGTGGTGGCCGAGGCGCTGCGGTATCTCGTCGAGGGCGGCCCGGAGAACCTGACCGAGCTGGCCCGCTTCCTCTCCGACACCGTGCTGCTGACGGGTGAGGGCTTCGAGGAGCCGCACAAGATGGCGGAGTACGGCGTCCACGGCGAGCGCGTGCTCGTCGAGGGCCGCCCGACCGTCGGCGTGCTCTTCTACCGGGCGCACCACCTGTCCGGCAACACCGGCTTCGTCGACACGCTGTGCGACGCGATCGAGGCGCGGGGCGTCAACGCCCTTGCCGTGTACTGCGGTTCGCTGCGCGGCGCGGACGCGGGCCTGTACGAGATCCTCGGGAAGGCCGACGCGCTGGTCGCCACCGTGCTCGCGGCGGGCGGCACGCACGCCTCGCAGGCGTCGGCGGGCGGCGACGAGGAGGCCTGGGACATCGGCGCGCTCGCCGACCTCAACGTCCCTGTCCTGCAAGGGCTTTGCCTCACCTCCTCGAAGCAGGCCTGGGACGAGTCGGACGCCGCCCTCTCCCCCATGGACGCGGCGATGCAGGTCGCGATCCCGGAGTTCGACGGCCGCCTCATTACGGTCCCCTTCTCCTTCAAGGAGCAGGGCCCGGACGACGTCCCGGTCTACGTCGCCGACCCCGAGCGGGCCGCGCGCGTCGCCGGAATCGCCGTGCGGCACGCCCAGTTGAAGCACAAGCCGAACGCGGACAAGAAGCTCGCGCTCGTCTTCACCGCCTACCCGACCAAGCACTCCCGGGTCGGCAACGCCGTCGGCCTCGACACGCCCGCGTCGGCGGTACGGGTGCTCGACGCACTGCGGGACGCCGGGTACGTCGTCGAGGGGCACCCCGACAACGGCGACGAGTTGATCCACCGGCTCATCAACGCCGGTGGCCACGACGTCGAATGGCTCACCGAGGAGCAGCTCGCCGCCGCCCCCGCGCGGGTACCGCTCGCCGACTACCAGGAATGGTTCGACAAGCTCGACCCCGAGCTGCGCGACGGCATGCTGGAGGCGTGGGGCGAGCCGCCGGGCAGCCTGTACGTGGACGGCGACGACATCGTGCTCGCTTCCCTCCAGTTCGGGAACGTCGTCGTGATGATCCAGCCGCCGCGCGGCTTCGGCGAGAACCCGATCGCGATCTACCACGACCCGGACATGCCGCCGTCGCACCACTACATGGCGGCGTACCGGTGGCTGGACAACTCGTTCGGCGCGGACGCCGTCGTGCACATGGGCAAGCACGGCACGATGGAATGGCTGCCGGGCAAGGGACTCGGGCTCAGCGGCGGCTGCGCGCCCGACGCCGTGCTCGGCGAACTCCCGCTCATCTACCCCTTCATCGTCAACGACCCCGGCGAGGGCACCCAGGCCAAGCGCCGCGGTCACGCCACGGTCGTCGACCACCTCGTACCGCCGATGGCGCGCGCGGACACGTACGGCGATCTCGCGAAGCTGGAGCAGCTCCTCGACGAGTACGCGCTCGTGTCGGACCTCGACCCGACGAAGGCCCCGGCCGTACGGGCGCAGATCTGGACGCTGGTCAAGGCGGCCGAGCTGCACCACGACCTGCATGTCGACGAGCAGCCGGACGACGGCGAGTTCGACTCGTTCGTCATGCACATCGACGGCTATCTGTGCGAGATCAAGGACGTGCAGATCCGCGACGGCCTGCACATTCTCGGCGGCGGCCCGGAGGCCGAGCCGCGTGTGAACCTCGTGCTGGCCGTGCTGCGGGCCTCGCAGGTGTGGGGCGGCGCCGCGAACGCGCTGCCGGGTCTGCGGGCCTGCCTCGCCGAGTACTTCGGCCTGGTCGAGAAGGAGCTGCTGGCCGAGCCCGGCGCGCCGGTGAAGGCGCCGGTGGAGCTGACGGACCTCGTCGAGGGCCCTGCCCGTACGGCGGCCGACGCGATCGACCTCCTTGAGCAGCTGTGCCGCCGGGTCGCGGAGGGCATGGAGGAGCGCGGCTGGGAGGCCGCGGCCGTTCCCGCTCTCGTACGAGAGGTCCTCGGCGTCGAACTCCCGGACGCCGTCGCGGTGTTGGAGTTCGCCTGCCGCGAGGTCGTACCGCGCCTCGCCCGTACGACGGACGAGATCACCCACATCCTCAAGGCACTTGACGGCGGTTACGTCCCGGCGGGCCCGTCCGGTTCGCCGACCCGCGGGCTGGTGAACGTGCTCCCGACCGGGCGCAACTTCTACTCCGTCGACCCCAAGGCCATTCCGTCCAGACTGAGTTGGGAGGTCGGGCAGTCGCTCGCCGACTCGCTCGTCCAGCGGTACCTCCAGGACACCGGCGAGTACCCGACGTCCGTCGGGCTGACGGTCTGGGGTACGTCCGCCATGCGCACCCAGGGCGACGACATCGCCGAGATCCTCGCGCTGCTCGGCTGCCGTCCGGTCTGGGACGACGCCTCGCGCCGCGTGACCGGTTTCGAGGTGGTGCCGCTCGCCGAGCTGGGCCGGCCGCGCATCGACGTCACCGTCCGGATCTCCGGCTTCTTCCGGGACGCGTTCCCGCATGTGGTCGGGCTCCTCGACGACGCGGTGCGGGCCGTGGCCGAACTGGACGAGCCCGCCGATCAGAACTACGTGCGCAAGCACGCCGACGAGGACACCGCCGAGCACGGCGACCGGCGGCGCGCGACGGCCCGTATCTTCGGCTCCAAGCCGGGCGCGTACGGCGCCGGTCTGCTGCCGCTCATCGACGCCCGCAACTGGCGCTCCGACGCCGACCTCGCCGAGGTGTACGCGGTGTGGGGCGGCTACGCCTACGGGCGCGGGCTCGACGGGCGGGCGGCGCGCGGCGACATGGAGACCGCGTTCAAGCGGATCGCCGTCGCCGCGAAGAACGTCGACACCCGCGAGCACGACCTCGTCGACGCCGACGACTACTTCCAGTACCACGGCGGCATGGTCGCCATGGTCCGGCATCTGACAGGCGCGAGCCCCGAGGCGTACGTCGGGGACAGCGCCGTACCGGACCAGGTCAAGACCCGCACCCTCGGCGAGGAGACACACCGCGTGTTCCGCGCCCGCGTGGTCAACCCGCGCTGGATGGCGGCCATGCGCCGGCACGGCTACAAGGGCGCCTTCGAGATGGCGGCGACCGTCGACTACCTCTTCGGGTACGACGCCACGGCGGGGGTCGTGGACGACTGGATGTACGAGAAGCTCAGCGCGGAGTACGTCTTCGACCCGGAGAACCGGGACTTCATGAAGAAGTCCAACCCGTGGGCGCTGCGCGGGATCACCGAACGTCTGCTGGAGGCCGCCGACCGGGGGCTGTGGGCCGAGCCGGACGCGGACACCCTTGAGCGGCTGCGCGCCACCTATCTGGAGCTCGAAGGCGACTTGGAGGGCGACGACCAGTGAGTACTCCGTTTCCGTTCACGGCCGTGGTCGGCCAGGACGATCTGCGGCTCGCGCTGCTGCTGAACGCCGTGTCGCCGGCCGTGGGCGGCGTGCTCGTCCGCGGCGAGAAGGGCACGGCCAAGTCCACCGCCGTACGCGCCCTTTCGGCTCTGATGCCGGCGGTGGACGTCGTCGCCGGGTGCCGTTTCTCGTGCGCACCCGCCGCGCCCGATCCGGCCTGCCCGGACGGCCCGCACGAGGTCGGCGCGGGCACCCAACGGCCCGCCCGTATGGTGGAGTTGCCCGTCGGTGCCTCCGAGGACCGGCTGGTCGGCGCGCTCGACATCGAGCGGGCGCTCGCGGAGGGCGTGAAGGCCTTCGAGCCGGGCCTGCTGGCCGACGCGCACCGCGGGATCCTGTACGTCGACGAGGTCAATCTTCTCCATGACCATCTCGTCGACCTGCTGCTGGACGCCGCTGCGATGGGCGCCTCGTACGTCGAGCGCGAGGGCGTCTCCGTACGGCATGCGGCCCGTTTCCTGCTCGTCGGGACCATGAACCCTGAGGAGGGTGAGCTCAGGCCTCAGCTCCTCGACCGGTTCGGGCTGACCGTCGAGGTCGCGGCCTCGCGGGAGCCCGATCAGCGGGTGGAGGTCGTACGGCGGCGGCTCGCGTACGACGACGATCCGGACGGTTTCGCCGTGCGGTGGGCGGATGAGGAGTCCGCCGTACGGGCGCGGATCGTGGCGGCGCGGGAGCTGTTGCCGTCCGTGCTGCTCGGCGACGGGGCGCTGCGGCAGATCGCGGCGACCTGCGCGGCCTTCGAGGTCGACGGTATGCGGGCCGACATCGTCATGGCCCGGACCGCGACCGCGCTGGCCGCCTGGGCGGGGCGGACCGAGGTGCTCGCCGAGGACGTACGGCAGGCGGCGCTGCTCGCGCTGCCGCACCGGCGGCGGCGCAACCCCTTCGACGCGCCGGGACTCGACGAGGACAAGCTCGACGAGACGCTGGAGGAGTTCGGCGGGCAGGGCGGGGACCAGGACGACGATCCGGATCCGGACGGGCCCGGCGGGGGCGGGCAGCCGCCGCAGGACGGGCCGGAGGGGGACTCCCCCGCCGGTGACGTTCCTGCGCAGGGCGAGCCCTCGGACGACGGGCAGGCACCGGCCGCGCGGGGTGGCGGCGAGCAGTCCCCCGTACGGGCCGGTGAACCCTTTCGCGCGAAGGTGCTGAGCGTGCCCGGGCTCGGCGAGGGTGCGGCCGGGCGGCGTTCGCGGGCGCGGACCGAGCACGGGCGGACCACCGGTTCGCGGCGGCCCCAGGGGGCGCTCACCAAGCTGCACCTGGCGGCGACCGTGCAGGCGGCGGCGCCGCATCAGCGAGCGCGTGGCCGGTCGGGGCGCGGTCTCGTCGTACGGCGGGACGATCTGCGGCAGGCGACGCGCGAGGGGCGTGAGGGCAACCTCGTGCTGTTCGTCGTGGACGCCTCCGGGTCGATGGCGGCGCGGCAGCGGATGAGTGCCGTGAAGGGTGCGGTGCTGTCGCTGCTGCTCGACGCGTATCAGCGGCGGGACAAGGTGGGGCTGGTGACCTTCCGGGGATCGGCCGCCGAGGTCGCGCTGCCGCCCACCTCTTCGGTGGACGCGGCGGCGGCCCGGCTGGAGTCGCTGCCCACGGGCGGGCGGACGCCGCTCGCGGCGGGGCTGCTGCGGGCGCACGATGTGCTGCGGGTCGAGCGGCTGCGGGACGCGGCGCGGCGGCCGTTGGTGGTCGTCGTGACCGACGGGCGGGCGACGGGCGGGCCGGAGCCGGTGGCGCTCGCGGGGCGTGCGGCGCGGCTGTTCGCGGCCGACGGGGTCGCGTCGGTGGTCGTCGACTGTGAGGCGGGGCCTGTGCGGCTCGGGCTCGCGGGGCAGCTCGCGGGTGAACTGGGCGGCACCGCGGTGACGCTGGAGGAGCTGCGGGCCGATTCCATCGCCGGTCTTGTCAGGGATGTGCAGGGGACTTCGAGGAGGGCCGCGTAATGCCGCAGGGGCAGCCGAGTGTCGTACCGGAGGACGGACTGACGACGCGTCAGCGTCGGAATCGTCCCCTTGTCGTGGTGCATACGGGGATCGGGAAGGGCAAGTCGACGGCCGCGTTCGGGCTGGCGCTGCGGGCCTGGAATCAGGGGTGGCCCATCGGGGTGTTCCAGTTCGTCAAGTCGGCGAAGTGGAAGGTCGGGGAGGAGAACGCGCTGCGCGTGCTCGGTGCCTCCGGCGAGGGCGGGTCCGTCGACTGGCACAAGATGGGCGAGGGCTGGTCCTGGGTGCAGCGCGACTCCCAGATGGACAACGAGGAGAAGGCCCGCGAGGGCTGGGAACAGGTCAAGCGGGACCTCGCCGCCGAGACGTACAAGCTGTATGTCCTGGACGAGTTCGCGTACCCCATGCACTGGGGGTGGGTGGATGTCGACGAGGTGGTGGCGGTGCTGCGGGACCGGCCCGGGACTCAGCATGTCGTGATCACCGGGCGCAACGCTCCCGAGAAGCTGGTCGAGTTCGCCGATCTCGTGACCGACATGTCCAAGGTCAAGCACCCGATGGACGCCGGCCAGAAGGGCCAGAGGGGTATCGAGTGGTGATGTCCGTCCCTCGGCTGGTCATCGCCGCGCCCTCCTCGGGCAGCGGCAAGACCACCGTTGCCACGGGGCTGATGGCGGCCTTCGCCTCGCGGGGGCTTGCCGTGTCCCCGCACAAGGTGGGGCCCGACTACATCGATCCCGGGTATCACGCGCTCGCGACCGGGCGCGTGGGACGGAATCTCGACGCCTATCTGTGCGGGGCGGAGCTGATCTCGCCGCTGTTCGCGCACGGTGCGCGGGGGTGCGATCTCGCTCTGGTCGAGGGCGTGATGGGGCTGTTCGACGGGGCCGCGGGGCAGGGGGAGCTGGCCTCCACGGCCCATGTCGCGAAGCTGCTCCGGGCGCCGGTGGTGCTGGTCGTCGACGCGTCGTCGCAGTCCCGGTCGGTGGCCGCGCTGGTGCACGGGTTCGCTTCCTGGGATCCCGGGGTGCGGGTCGCCGGGGTGATCCTCAACAAGGTCGGCTCCGAGCGGCATGAGCGGATGCTGCGGGAGGCTCTCGACGAGTCGGGGGTGCCCGTTCTCGGGGTGCTCCGGCGTGCCGCGCAGGTGGACACGCCGTCTCGGCACCTGGGGCTGGTGCCGGTCGCCGAGCGGCGCGCGGAGGCCGTGGAGGCCGTGGCCGCGCTCGCCGAGCAGGTGCGGCGAGGGTGCGACCTGGATGCGCTGCTGGCGCTGGCGCGCAGCGCGCCCGCACTGCCGGAGGATCCGTGGGAGCCGCCGTCCGGCGCCACGGGAGAACGCCCGGTCGTCGCCGTGGCCGGTGGCGCCGCCTTCACCTTCTCCTACGCCGAGCATGCCGAGCTCCTGGCCGCGGCCGGAGCCGAGGTCGTCCCCTTCGACCCGCTGCGCGATGAGCAACTGCCGGACGGTACGGCCGGGTTGGTCATCGGGGGCGGATTCCCCGAGGTGTACGCACCCGAGCTGTCCGCCAACGAGCCGCTGAGGAAGGCCGTCGCCGAACTCGCGCTCGGTGGCGCGCCCGTGGCCGCCGAGTGCGCCGGGCTGCTGTATCTCTCCCGCGAGCTCGACGGGCAGCCCATGTGCGGGGTGCTCGACGCCACCGCCCGGATGAGCGAACGGCTCACCCTGGGCTACCGGGACGCCGTGGCCGTCAGCGACAGTGTGCTCGCCGGCGTCGGGACCCGGATGCGCGGGCACGAGTTTCACCGGACCGTGGTCGAGCCGGGCGCCGGGGCGGCTCCCGCCTGGGGTGTGCACGCCCCTGAGCGGCGGGTCGAAGGTTTCGTACAACAAGGTGTGCACGCGAGTTATCTGCACACGCACTGGGCAGCCGAGCCCGGTGTCGCCCGTCGGTTCGTGGAGAGGTGCCTGACGTCATGAGCAGCAAGCTGATCGGAGTCGGGGTCGGGCCCGGTGACCCGGAGCTGGTGACCGTCAAGGGCGTCAACGCTCTGCGGACCGCCGAGGTCGTCGTCGTACCCGTGATGGACACCCTGGAGCGTGGGCGGGCGGAAGCGACCGTGCTGCACTACGTGCCCGAGGAGAAGGTCGTCCGGGTCGTGTTCGCGCTCAACGAGCGGTCCGACCGGGGGCGCCGCGAGGCCGCCTGGGACGCCGCCGGCGCGCGGGTCGCGGAGCTGCTCAAGAAGCACGCGGTCGTCGCGTTCGCCACCATCGGCGACCCCAATGTGTACTCGACCTTCACCTATCTCGCGCACACCATCGGCGAGCTCGTACCGGGTACGAGGATCGAGACTGTGCCCGGCATCACCGCCATGCAGGATCTCGCCGCCCGGTCGGGGGCCGTGCTCACGGAGGGGACCGAGCCGCTCACCCTGGTGCCGGTGACCGCCGGGGCCGAGGTGCTCAAGGACGCCCTGAACGGGCCCGGCACGGTCGTCGCGTACAAGTTCGGGCGGCAGGCGCAGGAGGTCGCGGAGGCGCTGCGCGAGACCGGGCGGATCGACGACGCCGTGTGGGGGTCCGCGCTCGGGCTGGAGGAGGAGTCGATCCGGCCCGCGGGCGAGCTCGACGGTGGACCGCTGCCGTATCTCTCCACGCTCATCGCGCCCGCCCGGCGCGACGGTCGGCGTGGCGGGAAACTGTGAGCGGTCCGGGCGGCGGGTCAGTTCGCGATGCCCACCACCAGCCAGATGAAGCCCACGCCCGCGACCGTGCACAGCAGGGTCGAGCGCGCCGGGTGCATGTGGTGTGCCTCGGGGAGGATCTCGGCGGCGGCGAGGTAGAGGAGTACGCCGCCGAAGAGGCCGAGATAGCCGCCGAGCAGCTCCTCCGGGATGGTCACGAAGAGCGTGGAGGCGGCGCCGACCACCGGGGCCACCGCGTCCGCGAACAGCATCGTGATCGCCTTGCGGCGCTCGTTCCCGTACAGGCTCGTGATCGTGTACGTGTTGAAGCCGTCCGCGAAGTCGTGGGCGATCACCGCGAGGGCGACCGCCAGGCCCATGCCGCCGCCCACCTGGAAGGCGGCGCCGATCGCGACGCCGTCCATCGCGCTGTGGCCGACCATCGCGGAGGCCGCCGTCAGGCCCACCTCGGGCGCGCGTCCGCCGTTCTCCTCGCCTCCGTGCGCGGCCTGACGGTGGGCCAGCAGGCGCTCCACCAAGTGGGCCAGCAGGAACCCGGCGACGAACAGCAGCAGGGCGGCCGGTACGCCGAAGACCTCGTTGCCCGCGGCGTTCAGCGCCTCCGGCAGCAGGTCCAGGCCGACCACGCCGAGCATCAGGCCGCCGGCCAGGCCCAGCACCAGGTGGCGGCGGTCGGTCACCCGTTGTGCCGTCCAGCCGCCGGCCAGCGTCATCAGGAACGCGCCGAGCGCGACGAGGACCGCCATACGCCCTTGCTATCCGATCAAGGCCTGTTCGCGCATGTCCAACGGCCATATAGCCACTGATCTTTTCGCAGCACCCGAGTTTTTCGTAGGAGAGGACCGATTCCCATGGCCGATGCCCCCACCGGCAAGGTGACCATCGTCGGGGCAGGGCCCGGCGCCGCCGACCTGCTGACGTTCCGCGCCGCGCGCGCCATCGCCGAGGCCGACGTCGTGATCTGGGCGGCCAGCCTGGTGCAGGCCGAGGTCCTCGACCACGCGCGCGAGGGCGCGGAGATCCTGGATTCCGCGACGATGTCCCTGGAGGACGTCGTCGCCGTGTACGAGCGGGCCGCGGCGGAAGGGCTGAAGGTGGCCCGGATCCACTCCGGCGATCCGGCCCTGTGGGGCGGTACGCAGGAGCAGCTCGACCGGTGTGCGGACATCGGCGTCGAGACCGAGATCATTCCCGGTGTCTCGTCCTTCTCCGCCGTGGCCGCGCTCGCGCAGCGCGAGCTGACGATTCCCGAGGTCGCGCAGTCCGTGATCCTCACCCGGCTCGGCGGCGGCAAGACGCCGATGCCGCCCGGGGAGGAGGTGCGGGAGTTCGCGCGGCACGGAACGACCATGGCGCTGTTCCTGTCCGCCGCCCGCAGCGGTCAGCTCGTACGGGAGCTCCTTGAGGGCGGCTATCCGACGTCCACTCCGGTCGTGGTCGCCTACCAGGCGACCTGGCCGGAGGAGCTGATCGTGAAGTGCACGATCGAGACGCTGGAGGAGACCGTCAAGGAGCACAAGCTCTGGAAGCACACCCTGTTCCTGGTCGGCCCGGCGCTCGACGCGAGCGGCACCCGCTCGCACCTCTACCACCCCGGTCACTTCCACGGCTTCCGCAAGGCCGACCCGCGGGCCCGCGCGGAGCTGCGCGCTGCGCGCAAGGGCAGTACGTCGTGATCGTCGTGGTCGGTACGGGGACGGGGGCGCCGTTGCCTCCGGACGCCGAGGCCCAACTCGCCGACGCCGGGCTCGTCGTGGGCGCCCGGCGGCATCTGGCGGCGGCGCGGCTGCCGGAGGGCGCCGAACGCATCGTCCTGGGGCCGCTGGCACCCGCCCTGGAAGCGATCGAACAGTATCTGGAGAAGCCGGACGGCCGCGTCGTCGTCCTCGCCTCCGGCGACCCCGGTTTCTTCGGGATCGTCCGGGCGCTGGCCGAGCGGTTCGGGGCGGAGCGGCTGGACGTCCGCCCCGGTGTCTCGTCCGTCGCCACCGCCTTCGCGCGGCTCGGACTGCCCTGGGACGACGCGGTGGTCGTGAGCGCGCACGGGCGTGACCTGCGCACCGCGCTGAACGTCTGCCGCTCGCACCCGAAGGTGGCCGTGCTCACCGGTCCCGGCTCCGGGCCCGCCGAGCTGGGCGCCGCCCTCGCGTACCGCTCCGGCGATCGCGTCCTCGTCGTGGCGAGCGCCCTGGGCGACCCCGGCCATGAGCGCGTGGAGCGGGTCACGCCCGCCGAGGCCGCGGTCCGTGACTGGGGTACGGCGGTGAGCGTCGTCCTGTGCCTGGACGAGTCACGTGCCCTCGCCCCCCTACGGACCGTCGCCGGACCGCCGTCCGGGCCTTCCCGATGGGCCCTGGACGAGAGCGAGTTCACCCACCGCGACTCAATGATCAGCAAGTTCGAGGTACGGGCGCTCGCGCTGGCCCGCTTGGGGCCACGCCTCGGCGAGCTGATCTGGGACGTCGGCGCGGGCTCCGGGTCCGTCGCCGTCGAGTGCGCGCGGTTCGGCGCCGCCGTCACAGCGGTCGAGAAGACGCGGGACGGGGTCGAGCGGATCCGTGCCAACGCCGAGGCGCACGGCGTGGACGTACGGGTCGTGCATGGGGCCGCGCCCACGGTGCTGTCCGATCTGGACGATCCGGACGCGGTCTTCATCGGCGGCGGCGGGCGCGAACTGCCCGCCATCGTCACGGTCTGCGCGCGGCGCGCCCGGCGTGCCGTCGTGGTCGCCATGGCCGCGCTCGACCGGGTGCCCGCTGCCCGGGAGGCGCTCACCGGCGCCGGGTTCGACTGCGACGGCGTGCTGCTGCAGTCGTCCCGGCTCGCGCCGCTGCCGGGTGGCGTCAGCCGGCTGTCGGCCACCAATCCCGTTTTTCTGCTGTGGGGCGTCCGGCCTCCGGCCCGTACCGAAGGAGTCCCCCAGTGATCGGCCTGATTTCCGCCACGGCGGCGGGGGCGGTGGCCCGCGACCGGCTGGCCACGGCCTGGCCCACACGTGTCCGTGTGTACGACGGGCCCGTCGGGGACGCCGTGCGGGCCGCGTTCGCGGAGTGCGACCAGCTGGTGTGCTTCCTTGCCACGGGGGCGGTCGTACGGCTCGTCGCCCCGCTGCTGGGCGACAAGACCTCCGACCCGGGCGTTGTGTGCGTCGACGAGGCGGGGCGATTCGCCGTGTCCCTCGTCGGGGGGCATGGAGGCGGGGCGAATGAACTCGCCCGCGAGGTCGGCGAGCTGCTCGGCGCCGAGCCTGTGGTGACGACGGCGACGGACTCCGTCGGGGTGCCGGGGCTGGATACGCTCGGGCTTCCGGTGGAGGGTGATGTCGCCGGTGTCTCCAGGGCCATGCTGGACGGGGAACCCGTGGTGCTGGAGGCGGAGTTGAGCTGGCCTCTGCCCGCGTTGCCGTCGAACGTGGGGCGCCCGGCGCAGCAAGGCGGAACCGCCGTCCTTCGTGTCTCCGACCGCGCCCATGTCCCCGCCGACCGCGAAGTGGTCCTGCGGCCGCCCTCCCTCGTCGTCGGTGTCGGCGCCTCCAAGGGCGCTCCCGTCGACGAGATCCTCGGCCTTGTCGAAGGCACCCTCCGTGACGCCGGGCTGTCCGTGAAGTCCGTCGCCGAGCTCGCCACCGTCGACGCGAAGGCCGACGAGCCCGGCATCGTCGGGGCCGCGGAGCACCTCGGGGTGCCCGTAGTGACGTACACCGCCGAGGAGTTGGCGACAGTGGAGGTGCCGAACCCCTCGGACGCGCCGCTCGCCGCCGTCGGTACGCCCTCCGTCGCGGAGGCCGCCGCGCTCGTACGCGGGGGTGAACTGCTCGTCCCCAAGCGGAAGTCGGAGCGCGCGGACGGTCTGCCCGCGATGGCCACCTGTGCCGTCGTGCGTCGCGTGGCGCGCGGGCGGCTCGCGGTGATCGGGCTCGGGCCCGGCGCCCGTGACCTGCTCACACCGCGCGCGAAGGACGAGCTGCGGCGGGCGTCCGTACTCGTGGGGCTCGACCAGTACGTCGACCAGATCCGCGATCTGCTGCGGCCCGGCACCCGGATCCTGGAGTCGGGGCTCGGTGCCGAGGAGGAGCGGGCGCGGACGGCGGTGGCGGAGGCCCGGCGCGGGCAGGCCGTCGCGCTGATCGGCAGCGGCGACGCGGGCGTGTACGCGATGGCGTCGCCCGCGCTGGCCGAGGCGTCCGACGACATCGACGTGGTCGGGGTGCCGGGCGTGACCGCCGCGCTCGCGGCCGGAGCGATCCTGGGCGCGCCGCTCGGCCACGACCATGTGTCGATCAGCCTCTCCGATCTCCACACTCCCTGGGAGGTCATCGAGCGCCGGGTACGGGCGGCGGCGGAGGCCGACATCGTGGTGACGTTCTACAACCCCCGCAGCCGGGGACGCGACTGGCAGCTTCCGAAGGCCCTCTCGATCCTCGCCGGGCACCGGGAGCCGACGACGCCGGTGGGTGTCGTACGCAACGCCTCCCGGCCGGACGAGTCGAGCCGGGTGACGACGCTGGGGTCCCTGGATCCGGCGATCGTCGACATGATGACGGTCGTGACCGTGGGCAACACGGCGACCCGTGAGATCGCCGGGCGCATGGTGACGCCGCGCGGCTACCGCTGGCAGGAGGAGCCCAAGTGAGCCGAGTGAGCCAGGTGTTCCCGGAGAGCCGGGTCGTGCACCCCATCGAGCAGGAGTCCTTCCGGCGGCTGCGCGCCCGCCTGGACACCTCGCACTTCGCACCGCTGACGCGCGCGGTGGTGGAGCGGGTCATCCACTCCGCCGCCGACCTCGACTACGCGAGCGACCTCGTCACGGACGAGGGCGCCCTGGAGAAGGCGCATGCCGCGCTGCACGCCGGGGCGCCGGTCGTGGTGGACGTGGAGATGGTCGCGGCGGGCATCACGCGCCGCGACACCGTCTGCCGGCTGAAGGACGCCAAGTCCGGCCCGGGGCTCACCCGTTCGGCGCACGCGATCCGGCTCGCGTACGAGGAGGTCGGCCCGGGGGCCCTCTGGGTGATCGGCTGCGCGCCGACCGCCCTGGAGGAGCTGCTGACGCTGGACGCCTCGCCGGCGCTCGTCATCGGTCTGCCCGTCGGTTTCGTCGGCGCGGCCGAGTCGAAGGCCGCGCTCCGCGAAAGCGGGCTGCCCGCGGTCAGCAACGTGTCCGAGAAGGGCGGTTCGGCGGTCGCCGCCGCCGCGCTCAACGCCCTTCTGTACCACCCCGTTTCACAGGCCGCCAAGGCTTCACCGTCCGTCAAGGAGAAATCGTGACCACCCCTGCCCCCGCCCTGCTCATCGCCGGACACGGCACCCGGGACGAGGCCGGAGCCGAGGCCTTCCGCGACTTCGTACGGGAGTTGGGGCGCCGTCACCCCGAACTGCCCGTCGCCGGCGGGTTCATCGAGCTGTCGCCGCCGCCGCTGGGTGACGCCGTGGCCGAGCTGGTCGAGCAGGGGGTACGGCGTTTCGCCGCCGTGCCGCTGATGCTGGTGTCCGCCGGACACGCCAAGGGGGACATCCCGGCGGCGCTGGCCCGTGAGAAGGAGCGGCACCCGGGGATCTCGTACACCTACGGGCGTCCGCTGGGCCCGCACCCGTCGCTGCTGGCCGTCCTGGAACGGCGGCTCGACGAGGCCCTCGGCGGTACGGTCCGTACGCCCGAGGACCGGGCCGACGTGACCGTGCTGCTCGTCGGCCGCGGCTCCACCGACCCGGACGCCAACGCCGAGGTGCACAAGGCGGCGCGGCTGCTGTGGGAGGGCCGGGGGTACGCGGGTGTCGAGACGGCGTTCGTGTCGCTGGCGGCGCCGGACGTGCCGTCGGGCCTTGACCGCTGTGTGAAGCTGGGCGCCCGCCGGATCGTCGTCCTCCCGTACTTCCTCTTCACCGGGATCCTCCCCGACCGGGTACGGCAGCAGACCGAGGGCTGGGCGGCCGCGCACCCGGACGTCGAGGTGCGGTCGGCCGACGTGATCGGTCCGGAGCCGGAGCTGCTCGACCTCGTCATGGAGCGCTACCGGGAGGCCATCAAGGGCGACGTCCGGATGAACTGCGACTCCTGCGTCTACCGGATCGCCCTGCCCGGCTTCGAGGACAAGGTGGGGCTCCCCCAGCAGCCGCACTTCCACCCGGACGACGACGGTCACCACCACCACGGACACCACGGTGGTCACTCGCACTCGCACTCTCACTCGCATGCGAACTGAGGGGGAGGGCGGGGGCGCCGTGCAGGACGGAAGAGCGGGCGAGGGCGTCGCGCACGATTTGCGGCACCACGGCGACGCCGAGGTGCGCGACGACGGCTCGGCGCTCACCGATCTCGCCGTGAACGTCCGTGCGGACACGCCTCCTGCGTGGTTGCGTGAGCGGATCGCCGCGTCGCTGACCGGGCTCGGGCTCGCGTCCTACCCGGACGGGCGGGCCGCACGGGCCGCGGTCGCCGCGCGACACGGGCTGCCGGTGGAGCGGGTGCTGCTCACGGCCGGCGCCGCCGAGGCCTTCGTGCTGCTGGCGCGCGCCCTGAAGGTGCGTCAGCCGGTCGTCGTGCACCCGCAGTTCACGGAGCCGGAGGCGGCGTTGCGGGACGCCGGGCACACGGTCGACCGTGTGCTGCTGCGCGAGGAGGACGGTTTCCGGCTGAACCTCGCGGCCGTCCCCGAGGACGCGGATCTCGTCGTGATCGGCAATCCGACCAATCCGACGTCGGTGCTGCACCCGGCCGCGTCGATCGCCGAACTCGCCCGTCCCGGGCGGGTGTTGGTGGTCGACGAGGCGTTCATGGACGCGGTGCCGGGTGAGCGGGAGGCGCTCGCCGGCCGGACGGACGTGCCCGGCCTCGTCGTCCTGCGCAGCCTCACGAAGACGTGGGGGCTGGCTGGGCTCCGCATCGGCTACGTCCTCGCCGACCCCGAGACGATCACCGAGCTGGAGCGCGCGCAGCCGCTGTGGCCCGTCTCCACGCCCGCCCTCGCCGCGGCCGAGGCCTGTATGTCCTCCCAGGCGCTGGCGGAGGCCGCGCATGCCGCGCACCGGATCGCCGCCGATCGGGCGCATCTCGTGGCCGGGCTGAAGGAGTTCGAGGTGGACGGGCTGCGGGTCGTGGAACCCGCGGAGGGTCCCTTCGTCCTGATCCGCCTTCCTCACGCCGCTGCCGTACGGCGGCACCTCCGGGGCCTCGGCTTCGCCGTCCGGCGCGGGGACACGTTTCCTGGGCTCGACGAGCAGTGGCTGCGGGTGGCGGTACGGAACCGCTCGACAGTCAACCGGTTCCTCCAGGCACTGGACCGCGCGGTAACGGTGACAGCGGGCTGAAGCGGACTTCTTTCGCCCCCGCCGCCCCTACCCGTCCCATCCCCCAGGGGCTCCGCCCCTTCGACCCCGTGAGGTTGTGTGTCGAGTGCGGGTGGTGGGGGTGCGCCTAAAAGATTGCGCAGTTCCCCGCGCCCCTTTTAGGGGCGCGGGGAACTGCGCGAACGGCCCCCACCGGCCCGCAGACGACACACAACACAGCGGGTCTGGGGGCGCAGCCCCCAGGGATGGGACGGGTAGGGGCGGCGGGGGCGAAAGACGCTCCGGCGGTCAGGCCCGGCGGCGGCGCGTCAGGGCGAGCGCTCCCCCTCCCGCAGCCAGCAGGGCAACCGCCCCACCCGCGACGTACGGCGTCACAGAACTCCCCCCGGTCTCCGCGAGGCCGGCCTCCGCCGCAGCCCCCTGGGGCTTCACGTCGGTCACCGGATCCGCGGGCTGGGGAGCCGCCGGAGACTCACACGTCGCCCCGGCCAGTGTCACCGTCCCCTCGACCTCGGCCACATTCAGCTTCAACGGATTGATGGACACCTTGAGTTCGAGCGCGGACGCGGCCGCCGTACGGGAGGTGGTCTCGGTCTTGGAGAGATCGAGCCGCACCTCACCGACCCCCGGCACCGTCACCACGGTCGGCCCGCCCACCGACAGCGTCACCTTCTTGCCGAGGACAGTGACCGAGCCGAGAAGGTTCGAGCTGGCGATGGGCTTCTTCCCCGCCTCGCACGTGGCCTTCGACGTCACCTGCTCGACCTCGATGAGCGACAGCAGCGGCAGCCCGGGCACATGGACCGCCGCGTGCGCGAGACTCGTGTACCCCTCGGCCTTCCCGGCGGACACCGTGGCCTTCGCGGTGGCGACGTCCGCACGCAGCACACTGAACGGACGCCCACCGTCGACGCCGTCCAACTGGGCGGTGAGCGCGGTCTTCTGGGCGCTCCGCGGCGCCTGCACCTCATTGAGGGAGACCGCGAGCGGCACGTTCACCGTCTTGTTGAGCAGGGATACATCGAGCCCGGTGCGGAGCACGACGGCGCCGGCACGACCATGGTCGGTGGTCGCGTGAGCGGAGCCCGCGCCGGCCAGCGCCACGGGACCGGCGGCGAGGACGGTCGCCGCCGCGGTGGCGGTCAAACGGCGTGCGGGCATGGGGAAATTGTTGCTGTTCAAGGGTGGGACCCCCATAAGAGACAAGCTTGGGACCCGGCAAGAATTACGCAGCGAGAGTGAACAGTCAGCAACCTGACGCGACTTCACTCCAACGTGTGGTTTCCGTGAATGAATTCGAATATCGCGGCACGGATGTTCGCCGTAGTCACCTGTTCAACTGCCCTGACTCGAATACGCCGGTGACGCTCCGGCGTATTCGCGTGCCTGCTGGAAGATGTGCTGAAGAGTGTTTAACGAGCCTGACCCGCGGCGCGTCACGTTCCGTCAAGCCGAGCACCGCCCCCGCCGCCCGACAGGCGTCCGTGCGGCAGCGCTCCTATGCTGGTGTTACAGGGCCTCGCGGCCCATGTCTTTCAGCACTCATGTGCTTGGAGTAGGCCCATGACGCACTCGTCGTCACGCTTGCGCAGGGGGGCCGTCAGCGTCATGGCGATGGGGACGCTCATGGCGCCGCTCGCAGGCGGAACCGCCTTCGGGGCACCCACGCAGGCGCACACCACGGCCATCGACAGCACGGCCACCGCCGCGGCCTCCGCCGAACCGCCCTCACCGTCCGACTCGCCCGCGACCGGCGTCCGTACGCTCACACCTGCCGTGCAACGGCAACTCGTCGCCGCCGTGCAGCAGGTCATGCAGGAGGCGAACATCCCCGGGGTGACCTTCGGGGTGTGGACGCCCGACCAGGGGACCTACGTCCGGTCGCTCGGGGTCGCCGACAAGGCGACCGGCCAGCCGATGGCGCGGGACATGTACATCCGGATCGGCAGCGAGACCAAGACCTTCACCGTGACGGCGTTGCTGAAGCTGGTCGACGAGGGAAAGATCGGCCTGGACGATCCGATCGGCAAGTACATCGACGGTGTGCCCAACGGAGACAAGATCACACTGCGCAACCTCGCCGGAATGCGCAGCGGACTCTTCAACTACTCCGAGGATCCCGGCTTCTTCAAGGCGCTGACGACCGATCCCCGGGCGCCGTTCACCCCGCAGCAGCTGCTCGACTACTCGTTCAAGCATCCCGTGCTGTTCCAGCCGGGCGAGAAGTTCTACTACTGCAACACCAACCTCATCCTGCTCGGTCTGGTCGTCGAGAAGATCAGCGGTCAGCCGCTTCAGGACTACATCAAGAAGAACGTCCTCACACCGGCCGGACTGAATCACACGGTCTTCCCGACCGACGCGGCGTTCCCGGCCCCGCACCCGCAGGGGTACACGGACCAGACCGCCAGCGGGCAGGTCGAGACCGCGACCGACTGGAACCCCTCCTGGGGCTGGGCGGCAGGCGCGATCATCTCCACTCTGGATGATCTGCGCGTCTGGGCGCCCACGGTGGCCACGGGCGTGTTTCCCAACGGCACCACCATGATCAGCCCCGCCACCCAGAAGCAGCGGCTCACGACGCCCCCGACCGGGATCGCGGGGGCCGGGTACGGCCTCGGCATCTTCAACGTCCAGGGCTGGATCGGCCACAACGGCTCACTGCCGGGCTACGAGACCCTGACCATCTATCTTCCGTCGGCGCGGGCGACCCTCGTCGTGGTGCTGAACACCGACATCAACTACCAGAAGGTCATCGAGCCCAGCACCCTCGTCGGCCAGGCGATCACGAAGATCATCAGCCCACAGCACGTCTTCAACCTGCCCGCACAGCCCGCGGCCCAATGACCGTGGCGGACCGGGTGTTCCCGGCCGTCGACGCGACGACCCGGAACCCCGGTCCCTGCCTGGTCCCTGACTGGTCCCTGCCGCGTGCCTAGCCGATCACCCGTCCGTTCAGCACGACCCTCCGCGGAGCCGCCAGCACCCGTACGTCCGCGCGCGGATCACCCTCGTACACCACGAGGTCCGCGGGTGCCCCCTCCTCAAGGCCGGGCCGTCCCAGCCACCGCCGTGCGCCCCAGGTGGTGGCGGACAGCGCCTCGACGGGCGGGATGCCGGCGGTGACGAGCTCGGCGACCTCGGCGCCGACCAGTCCGTGGGCCAGTGAGCCGCCGGCGTCCGTGCCGACGTAGACGGGGATTCCGGCGTCGTACGCGGCGCGCACGGTGTCGTAGCGCCGCTCGTGCAGCCGTCGCATGTGCGCCGACCAGCGCGGGAACTTCGCCTCCCCGCCGTCCGCGAGCCCCGGGAAGGTCGCGATGTTGACGAGCGTGGGGACGATCGCGACCCCGCGCTCGGCGAACAGCGGGATGGTGTCCTCCGTCAGGCCCGTGGCGTGCTCGACGCAGTCGATGCCCGCCTCGACCAGGTCCCGGAGCGAGTCCTCCGCGAAACAGTGCGCGGTCACCCGCGCGCCCAGCCGGTGCGCCTCGGCGATCGCGGCCTCGACGGCGTCGCGGGGCCAGCAGGCGCCCAGGTCGCCGGTGCCGCGGTCGAGCCAGTCGCCCACCAGCTTGACCCAGCCGTCGCCGCGCCGGGCCTCCTCGGCGACGTGGGCGACCAGGTCCTCCGGCTCGATCTCGTGCGCGTAGTTGCGGATGTAGCGGCGGGTGCGGGCGATGTGGCGGCCCGCGCGGATGATCTTCGGGAGGTCGTCGCGGTCGTCGATCCAGCGGGTGTCGGAGGGCGAGCCCGCGTCCCGGATCAGCAGGGTGCCGGCCTCGCGGTCGGTGAGTGCCTGCTTCTCCGAGACGTCCTCCGCGACCGGGCCGTGGTGGTCGAGCCCGACATGGCAGTGCGCGTCGACGAGGCCGGGCAGCGCCCAGCCCTCGACGGTACGGACGTCACGGGCGCCGGCGGGCCGCTCGTACGCGATTCTCCCGCCGACGACCCACAGTTCGTCCCGGACGTCGTCGGGCCCGACGAGCACCCGTCCCTTCACGTGCAGCACCGCGCGATCGCTCATGCACCGCACCTTAATTCGTGCCGAAGGGCGAGGCGCTACGGCCCCTTTTCGGCCTCTTCCTCCGTCTCCTCCACGTCTGCCATCGCCGGGTCGAGGAGCCGGGACAGGAAGTGGCGGGTGCGCTCGTGGCTCGGGTTGCCGATGACCTGTGCGGGCGTGCCGTGCTCGACGATCACGCCGCCGTCCATGAAGACGACACGGTCGGCGACCTCGCGCGCGAAGGTCATCTCGTGGGTGACGACCATCATCGTCATGCCCTCGTCGGCGAGCCTCCGCATGACGGCGAGTACGTCGCCGACGAGCTCGGGGTCGAGCGCCGAGGTCGGCTCGTCGAAGAGCATCACCTCGGGGCCCATGGCGAGCGCGCGGGCGATCGCGACGCGCTGCTGCTGGCCGCCGGAGAGGGACGAGGGGTACGCGTCCGCCTTCTCGGACAGGCCCACGCGGCGGAGGTTCTCGGCGGCGGTCCGGGCGGCCTCGGCCTTGTCCCGCTTGAGCACCCGACGCTGCGGCAGCGTGAGGTTCTCGGTCACCGACAGATGCGGGAAGAGGTTGAACTGCTGGAAGACCATGCCGATACGGCGGCGCACGGCGTCGATGTCGACGTCCGGGTGCGTGACCTCCGTACCGCCGACGAAGACCTGGCCCTTGGTGGGCTCCTCAAGGAGGTTCACGCACCGCAGGAGGGTCGACTTGCCGGACCCCGAAGGGCCGATGACGCAGACGACCTCGCCCTGTCCGACCTCCAGGTCGATACCGCGCAGGACCTCGTTGTCGCCGAAGGACTTGTGCAGGTCCTTGACCTGGACCTCCGGCGTCTGGGACGTACTCACTTGGTGGCCTCCCCGGCCTTGGCCTCCAGGCGGCGTACGACGAATCCGAGGGGCACGGTGACCAGCAGATAGCACAGGCCCGCGACCAGGATCGGCGTGGAGTTGGCGGTCTGGCTGGCCAAGTCGCGTCCGTACTTGGTGAGTTCGCGCTCCTCCAGGGTGACGCCGAGGAACAGCACCAGCGAGGAGTCCTTGAAGAGGAGGACGAGTTCGTTGGTGAGCGGCGGGATCACGATGCGGAACGCCTGCGGGATGATGATCGAGACCATGGCCCGCGCATGCGAGAAGCCCAGCGAACGGGCCGCCTCCATCTGCCCCTTGGGCACCGCCTGGATGCCCGCGCGGATCGTCTCGGCCATGTATGCGGCCGAGACCAGGCCGAGCGCGAGCGCCACCTTGCCGTACGTTCCGCCGGGGATCTCCGTACCGGGGAAGGCGAGGGGCACGGCGACGCCCACGAAGACGAAGATCAGCAGGGCGGGCAGGCCGCGGAAGATCTCGATGTAGATGCCGGCGACCCAGCGGTACGGGCCCACCGAGGACAGCCGCATCAGGGCGATGACCATGCCGAGCACGAGACCGACGACGAAGCCGGACATCGTGTAGAGCACGGTGTTCTTCAGCGCCAGCGTGATGACGTCCGGGAACATCTGCTTGACCAGGTCCCACTGCGCGAACTGGTTCTTCAGACGCCCCCAGTCGGCCGTGACCGCGAAGGCAATCACGACGGCGACGAAGACGACGTACTGCGCGCCACGTGACAGCGAGCGCTTCTGACGCCGGGTCAATCCTGTTTTGCGGGGCTGGACTTGTGCGTCGGCACCGCTCATGAAGCGGACGGGGAGGCGGCGGCCGCGGACGCGTCGTACGGGCCGATCCACTGCTCGTAGAGCTTCTCGTAGGTGCCGTCGGCCTTCGCGTCCTTGATCGCCTTGTTGATGGCGGCGAGGAGCTTGGTGTTGCCCTTCTTCACCGTGAAGCCGTACTGCTCACCGGTGTTGAGGTTGTCCACCACCGTGAAGGCGTCGGCGTTCGCCTTGTCCTTCAGCCAGCCCTGGACGACCGGGTAGTCGATGATGACGGCCTGCACCTGGCCACTGCGCAGACCGCTGAGGACCGCGTCGGAGGACTCGAAGGAGACCGGGTCGAAGCCCTGCTTCTTCGCGTAGTCCTCGCCGGTCGTCTGCGCCTGGGCACCGAGCTTCTTGCCCTTCGCCTTCACATCGGCGAGGGAGGTGACGCCGCTCTTCTTGTCGACGAGGACGGCCTGGGTGGCGTCGAAGTACGGGTCGGAGAAGTCGACGTTCTTCTTGCGCTCGGGAGTGATCGTCATGCCGGCCGCGGCGAGGTCGCACTGCTCGGAGTTGAGGAACGCGCCTGTCTTGAAGTTCTCGAAGGGCGTGTCGACGATCTCCTGCTTCACGCCGAGGTCCTTGGCCACCAGGTCGATCAGCGACACGTCGAAGCCCTGCACCTTGCCGTCGATCTCCGACTGGAAGGGCGGGTACGGGAGGTGGGTGCAGGTCGTGAGCTGTCCCGCCTTGACCACGGGGACCCCGCTGGCGGTGGCATTGCCCCCTCCGCTGTCCGAGGAGCAGCCGGCCACGAGCAGCAGCCCGGCCGTCGCGGTGGTGGCGGCCAGAATGCGGGTCCGGCGTCCCGGGACTGTGCGCTCGGGGTTCACTAGGGACCTCCTGTGAGGGAACTATGGGTTCCGATTATAAGGAAAGGTTTGACTTCCTCAAATCAATCCGATGGTCACTGGGCCGTCCGGGCTTAGATCCATATCCCGGAGGGGGTCCCGGAGATCGCCGGATACGCTCGGATCCGGGCGCCCGCATGCCGGAGCGCGCCCGCGTACCTGGAACCCGTGAGCGAAGAGAGCACCGCCGTGACCCATCCCTTCCTGGACCTGGCGCCGCTGAGCGCCGCGCACTTCGCGTCGATCGAGGACCGCGTGGCCCGGCTGCTCTCCACCGAGCAGGACGTCGTGATCATGCAAGGGGAAGCGCTGCTCCCCCTTGAGGGGGCGATCCGCGCGACGGCCGGGCCCGGCACGACCGCGCTCAACGTCATCACCGGTCCGTACGGGCAGACCTTCGGGGACTGGCTGCGGGACTGCGGCGCGACCGTGATCGACCTGGCGGTGCCCTTCCACACCGCTGTCACCGCCGCGCAGATCCGCGAGGCCTTCGCCGAGCACCCGTCGATCGACTTCGTGTCGCTCGTGCACGCGGAGGCGGCCACCGGGAACACCAATCCCGTCGCCGAGATCGGTGAGGTGGTACGGGAGCACGGCGCCCTCTTCTACCTGGACGCCGTCGCGTCGATCGGCGCCGAGCCGGTGCTGCCGGACGCGTGGGGTGTCGACCTGTGCGTGATCGGGGCGCAGAAGGCGATGGGTGGGCCCGCCGGGGTGTCGGCGGTGTCCGTGAGCGAGCGGGCGTGGGCGCGGATGTCCGCCAATCCCGCGGCGCCGCGGCGGTCGTACCTGTCGCTGCTGGACTGGAAGGAGCGGTGGGTCGACGGCGGCCGCAAGGCGTTGCTGCACGCTCCGGCGCAGTTGGAGATGCTGGCGCTGGAGGCGTGCGTCGAGCGCATCGAGGGGGAGGGGCTCGACGCGGTGATGGACCGTCATGCCGCTGCCGCGGCGGCCACGCGGGCGGGGGCCGTCGCGCTGGGCGGCGGGCTTGAGCCGTATGTGTACGCCGCGTCCGATGCGGCGCCTGTCGCTACGACGTTGCGGGTGCCAGTGGGGGTTGACGCGGCGTCGGTGGTCGCGAAGGCGGTGGCTGCGGATCCGGGGCTTCCGTTGGTCGCGGGTGGGGGTGCGCTCGCGAACTCGATGATCCGGGTGAACCACTACGGGCCTGACGCTACGCGGGGTGTGGTGCACTCCAGCCTTGCCGGGCTGGGGGCGGCGCTCGGCGAGTTCGGGGTTTCGGTGAATCTGGAGGGGGCGCGGAAGGCTGTGGCGGGGGCGTGGGGCTGAGGCCCGAGCGTTTTTCGCCCCCTCCCCCCGCTAAAAGATTGCGCAGTTCCCCGCGCCCCTAAAAGGGGCGCGGGGAACTGCGCAATCTTTTAATTAGTTCAGCGCAGCTTCCCGTATTCTCCTGCCCGATTTCCTGGCACCTAAACGCTAAGATTTCGCGAACACCAAACAACGTAATTCGGGCAGATCTCGCGGCCATTACGCGGCTGTGACGCACTCCACACTCCGCCCACTTCCTCCCGTATTTTCCGGGCAAAGCTGGAGTTAACGCCGCACAATCGCGCAGCTCCGCGGGCGCGTGATAACACATGAGCGCACCGCGCGTTACCCCGGCCGACGATGCAATTTGAACTTTCCCTCGGTAAATTCAATCCGCATGATCGCCGCACACGCAGACCTGCAAGCGGAATTCCTGGAAATGCCGGAGGGCCTTCGGATCGACCGTCCGGAGGTGGCCGACGGGGCCACGCTCTGGCGTATCGCCAAGGACTCCAGAACCCTCGATCTGAACTCGTCGTACAGCTATCTGCTCTGGTGCCGTGACTTCGCCGGCACGTCGGCGGTGGCACGCGACGCCGAGGGGACGCCCGTCGGTTTTGTCACCGGGTACGTCCGACCCGAGCGCCCGCGCACGCTGCTCGTGTGGCAGGTGGCCGTCGACGGCGCGTACCGCGGACGCGGGCTCGCCGCGGCACTGCTCGACGGGCTGACCGCGCGGGTCGCCGAGGAGAGCGAGCACGCTCCGGACACCGTCGAGACCACGATCACGCCCGGCAACACCGCCTCCGAGCGCCTGTTCACGTCGTACGCACGACGCCACGGCGCGACCGTCGAGCGCGAAGTGCTGTTCCAGGCGGGGCAGTTCCCCGACGGAGCGCACGATCCCGAGGTGCTGTACCGCATCGGTCCCCTCTCCCCTCACACCCCCCTCTCCCGCTGACCCCTCCCGATCTCCTTCTCTCTCCCCCCCACGCTTCGAGGAGCGATTCGCTGTGACCATCACCCAGCCCGACCTGAGCGTCTTCGAGACCCTGGAGTCGGAGGTGCGCAGCTACTGCCGCGGCTGGCCCACCGTCTTCGACCGGGCGCAGGGCAGCCGGATGTACGACGAGGACGGGCACGAGTACCTCGACTTCTTCGCCGGCGCGGGGTCGCTGAACTACGGGCACAACAACCCCGTACTCAAACGGGCCCTCATCGACTACCTGGAGCGCGACGGCGTCACCCACGGGCTCGACATGTCGACGACCGCCAAGCGCGCCTTCCTGGAGACCTTCCAGAATCTCGTCCTGCGGCCGCGTGATCTGCCGTACAAGGTCATGTTCCCGGGGCCGACCGGCACCAACGCCGTGGAGTCCGCGCTGAAGTTGGCGCGGAAGGTGAAGGGGCGCGAGGCGATCGTGTCCTTCACCAACGCCTTCCACGGGATGTCCCTCGGGTCGCTCGCCGTGACCGGCAACGCCTTCAAGCGGGCCGGCGCCGGGATCCCGCTCGTGCACGGCACTCCGATGCCGTTCGACAACTACTTCGACGGACAGGTCCCCGACTTCCTCTGGTTCGAGCGGCTGCTGGAGGACCAGGGGTCGGGGCTCAACCAGCCCGCCGCGGTCATCGTCGAGACCGTGCAGGGCGAAGGCGGCATCAATGTCGCGCGGCCCGAGTGGCTGCGGGCCCTCGCCGACCTGTGCGCGCGGCGCGACCTGCTGCTGATCGTCGATGACATCCAGATGGGCTGCGGGCGGACGGGGGCGTTCTTCTCCTTCGAGGAGGCGGGGATCGTGCCCGACATCGTGACCGTCTCCAAGTCCATCAGCGGGTACGGGCTTCCCATGTCCCTGTGCCTGTTCAAGCCCGAGCTGGACATCTGGGAGCCGGGCGAGCACAACGGCACCTTCCGCGGCAACAACCCGGCGTTCGTGACGGCCACCGCCGCCCTGGAGGCGTACTGGGCCGACGGCTCCGCCATGGAGAAGCAGACCGTCGCCCGCGGTGAGCAGATCGGGCAGGCGCTGATCTCCCTCACCGAGGAGAACCTCGCCGACGTCAAGGAGTACCGGGGCCGGGGGCTCGTCTGGGGCATCGAGTTCAAGGAGAAGGAGCGCGCGGGGCGTGTCGCGCAACGCGCCTTCGAACTCGGGCTGCTCATCGAGACGTCCGGGCCGGAGAGCGAGGTCGTCAAACTCCTCCCGGCGCTCACCATCACCCCGGACGAGCTCGACGAGGGACTGCGCACCCTGGCCCGCGCCATACGCGAAACCGCCTGACCCACACCCGAGCCACAAGAGAGAGGCATCGCACCACCGTGATAGTCCGTTCGTTCAAGGACCTCGAAGGCACCGACCGGCATGTCAGGTCGGCTTCGGGCACCTGGGAGAGCAAGCGCATCGTCCTCGCCAAGGAGAAGGTCGGCTTCTCCTTGCACGAGACGATCCTGTACGCGGGTACGGAGACGTCGATGTGGTACGCGAACCACATCGAGGCCGTCGTGTGCGTCGAGGGCGAGGCCGAGCTCACCGACGACGAGACCGGGCGGAAGTACACGATCACGCCCGGCACCATGTACCTCCTCGACGGGCACGAGAGGCACACCATGCGGATCAAGGAGGACTTCCGCTGCGTCTGCGTCTTCAACCCGCCGGTCACCGGACGGGAGGACCACGACGAGAACGGCGTCTACCCCCTGCTCACCGAACCCGAGAAGGCGTGACACGCACATGACCATCCTCACCGATCTCTACCCCAGCCGCGGCGCCACCGAGGTGTCCGTGCCCCGCCAGGACCCGGTCGTGTGGAGCGCACCGGGCGAGCCGGGACCGATCACGGTGTCCGAGCTCCGGGCGTACGAACGGGACGGCTTCCTCCCCGTCGAGGAGCTCATCACCGAGGACGAAGTCGCCGTGTACCGGCAGGAGTTGGAGCGTCTCCTCGGCGACCCGGCGATCCGCTCCGACGAGCGGTCCATCGTCGAACCGAAGTCGCGGGAGATCCGGTCCGTCTTCGAGGTTCACCGGATCAGCGAGGTCTTCGCCCGCCTCGTCCGGGACGAGCGGGTGGTCGGGCGGGCCCGGCAGATCCTCGGGTCGGACGTGTACGTCCACCAGTCGCGGATCAACGTCAAGCCGGGATTCGGGGCCGGCGGCTTCTACTGGCACTCGGACTTCGAGACCTGGCACGCCGAGGACGGTCTGCCGAACATGCGGACCGTGTCCGTCTCGATCGCGCTGACCGAGAACTACGACACCAACGGCGGCCTCATGATCATGCCGGGGTCGCACAAGACGTTCCTCGGCTGTGCGGGGGCCACACCGAAGGACAACTACAAGCAGTCGCTGCGGATGCAGGACGCGGGCACCCCCTCCGACGAGGCGCTCACCCGCTTCGCCGCCCGGCACGGCATCAAGCTCTTCACGGGCAGGGCCGGTTCGGCGACCTGGTTCGACTGCAATTGCCTGCACGGCTCGGCGGAAAACATCACCCCGTTCCCGCGCAGCAATGTCTTCATCGTGTTCAACAGCGTGGAGAACGCGGCCGTGGAGCCGTTCGCGGCGCCGGTCCGCAGGCCCGAGTTCATTGGAGCGAGGGACTTCACGCCGGTGAAGTAGTCGGCGTGGCCCGGCACTTCACCAGAGTGCCGGGCCTACAGCCACGCCAGTGACGCGGCCCTCTCCAGTACGTCCCTGATCGCGGCGTCGTCCCCCGCCGCGCCCCGGGGCACCTCGTCGGGCGCGTACCGGCCGCCCACCAGCAGGCAGAAGTCAACGGGATCCAGGACGAGTTCGGCCTGTACCGGCTCGTCCTCGGAACCGAGGATCCACTGGGTGTCGGGTTCCGCGCCGGTCACCGTGAAGAGGACCGGTGGTGCCGTGGGGCCCAGGGCCAGGCCGAGGATGCGGACGGCCAGGCGGACGAGTTGGCGCAGGTGGGGGTCCGGGGGTGGGGGCACGGTGAGGCCGAGGGCGCGTCCGATGTCGTCGGTGTGGATCCACGCCTCGAAGGCCCGCACGACGAAGTGGTCGGCGATCGGCAGCCGGACGCCCATCAGCGTGGTGGCGTGCGCGGCCCGTTCGGGATCCCTCGCCTCCGGTGTGGCCAGCAGCGCGCCGGCCTGCGCGCTCCACGCGGCGACGGTCTCCTCGGGCGTCCGCCCCTGCTCGTACGCGATCACGTCGGCGGTCCGCTCGGTCCAGGCGTCCTCCCATCCCGTCCCCTCCGCGATCCGGGACTCTGGCACCCGGGCTGCCAGGCCCAGCCTGCGCGCCAGCGGCTCGTCCGCCGCGATGAGATGCGCGACGGTGGCGTGCACGTCCCAGTCGTGCACGACCGGCGTGCCCCAGGGCCCGGGCCCGTCCAACTCCCGTAGCAGGGCCTGGAGTCCGGCGACGGCGGCGGCGTAGGGAGCGGCGTGCGCGGCCACCCGCGGGGCGGCCGGACGGGCGCGCAGGGCGAGGGCGAGGACGCCGTCGGGGTTGCCCGCGGCGCTGTTGCCCAGGGGCGGCCGGGGGGCGCCGTCCAGGAGTCGTACCGTCTCCCGCAGCCGTTCCGCCTCGGCCGCGCAGGACTCGCATTCCGCCAGGTGCGCGGGGACCGTCCGCTCGTCGGCGGGGGTCAGCGCGCCGAATGCCCAGGCCGCCAGCAGGTCCCGTACGTCGTCGTGGTCGGTGCTCATCACGTGCCGCCCTTCCGGGCCATGGCCGGCATGGTGGCCGCACCTCGCCCCGCTGTGGCCACCATACGCACGCCCGGCCCGGCCGGGGCCACCCGCGGCGTCATCACGCGCCCCTCTCCAGCGCCGGATCCGGTGGGTCGGCCAGGGATTCGGCGAGTTTGCGCAGGGCTGAGCGGAGGCGGGTCTTCGCGGTGCCCTCCGGGATGCCCAGCTCCACCGCGGCCTGGCGGTAGGTGCGGCCCGCGAAGTAGGCGAGGTGGACCACTTCGCGCTGGGGCTGCGGGAGTTCGGCGAGGGCGGTGTGGAGCAGGAGGGAGCGTTCGCGGTCGACCACCGTCTCGTCGGGGCCGGGCCCGGTGTCGGCGATGGCGTGCAGCGCGGAGTCGTCCGCGCGGGCGTCCTTGCGGTGCCGGGCCTCGCTGCGCACCCAGTCCACGGCCCGCCGGTGGGCGAGCATGGACAGCCAGGTGCGCAGCGAACCCCGGCCTGCGTCGAAGGCGTACGGCCTGCTCCACAGCTGCGCGAAGACCTCCTGCGCCACGTCCTCGGCGGCGGCCGGGCTGCGCGTGACCCGTACGGCGACCCGCCGGACCAGCCCGCCGTACACGGCGTACACCTCGGCCAGCGCGGTTTCGTCCCCGTACACCAGCCGCCGATGCAGTTCGGCGTCCGTGAGCGTCGGATCCACCGGCACCACCACCTCGTGGTGCCTTCCTAGCGCCCCGCCGCACCCCGCGCCAGAGGGCCAGGGCGCGTGTCCGGTTCTCAGCCGGACAGGACGTCCAGCAGCCGGTCGACATCCGTGAACGTGTTGTACAGGTGGAAGGCGGCCCTCAAGTTGCCCGCACGGTCCGACACTTCGACACCGGCACGGCTCAAGTCGGGCTGAACATGGCCGAGTTCGGGTACGGAGACGATCGGTGAGCCGGGGGCGGGGATCGGTTCGTGGCCCAGTGCCCGCAGCCCCGCACGGAAGCGGTCGGCGAGGGCGAGGTCGTGGGCGTGAATGTTCTCCACCCCCAACTCCTCGATGAGGGCCAGGGAATGCCGGGCACCCGCGTACGAGAAGAGGCTGGGGCTCTCGTCGAACCGCCGTGCGGAGTGGGCAAGTTCCTCGACCGGGCCGTAGCAGCTGTCCCAGGGCGCCTCCCCCGCGACCCAGCCCGCGAACACCGGGTTGAGCCCGCCGAGGTCCTCCGGAACGACCAGGAAGGCCACGCCCCGCGGGCAGACGAGCCACTTGAAGGCGACGGAGGAGACATAGTCGTACGCGTCCGCCTCCAGGGGGAGCCAGCCGGCCGCCTGGGAGGCGTCGATGTACGTACGGGCCCCGTGCGCCCGCGCGGCCTCACGGATTCCGTCCAGATCGGCGACCCGCCCGTCCGCGGACTGCGCGGCGCTGACCGCGACGAGCGCCGTGCCGGGGCGTACGGACTCGGCGATCCGCTCCAGCGGTACGGCGCGGACCTTGAGGTCGCCGCGGACGTGGAAGGGGGTCACGACGGAGCTGAAGTCCGCCTCGGCGGTGAGGACTTCGGCGCCCTGCGGCAGCGAGGCGGCGATCAGCCCGCTGTACACGGCGACCGAGGCCCCGGCCGCCACCCGGCGTCCGGGAACCCCTACCAACCGCGCGAACGACGCCCGCGCCGCCTCGACGTCCGCGAACATGTCGGCCGGCTGCCCGGCGGCGACGGACTCGACGGCGGTGCGCATGGCGGCCACCGCGCGGGCCGGCAGGAGCCCGGTGCTCGCGGTGTTCAGATAGGTGTTCTTCGGGGCGAACTCGGCACGTACGAGGGTCTCGAAGGTCTCCATGGGACCACTCTGCGGCCCCATGAACCCCCCGTCCATTGCGGAATTTTACGTGGTTCCGCTAAGGAACACTTATACGTGCGCCCCGACCTGCGCTTTCACCGCTTCTCACCACTTCACCGCTGATGTCGGCGCCGACGTCGGTGCAGATGTCAGTGCTGCGGCACGGCGCATCCGTCCGGGCCGCAGGCCTCCGCGTCGGCGGAAGCGTCCTGGATCAGCTTCAGTGGCGGGCGCTCGCCCCACGCCTGGGTCAGCGCCTGCGCGAAGACCTCGGCGGGCTGGGCGCCGGAGACGCCGTACTTGCGGTCGAGGACGAAGAACGGCACACCGTTCGCCCCCAGCTCGGCGGCCTCGCGCTCGTCGGCGCGCACGTCGTCGGCGTACGCCTTCGGGTCGGCCAGGACCCCGCGGGCCGCGTCGGCGTCGAGCCCGGCGGCGACGGCCAGCTCCACGAGCCGCTCGTCGTCGGCGAAGACGGTCCGCTCCTCGGCGAAGTTCGCCTTGTAGAGCAGGCCGATCAGCTCGTCCTGCCTGCCCTGCTCCTTGGCGAAGTGCAGCAGTCGGTGCATGTCGAAGGTGTTGCCGTGGTCACGGTCCCGGGTGCGGTACGCCAGGCCCTCGGCGGCGGCCTGCGTGCCCAGGTTCTCCTCGCCGGCCTGCGCCTGCGCCTCGCTCATGCCGTACTTCTTGGTCAGCATCTTGATCACGGGCTGGATGTCACCCTTGGCACGACCGGGGTCGAGCTCGAAGGAACGGTGTACGACCTCGACGTCGTCACGGTGCGGGAAGGCGTCGAGCGCCTTCTCGAAGCGGGCCTTGCCCACGTAGCACCAGGGGCAGGCGATGTCGCTCCAGATCTCGACGCGCATGTCTTCGGCTCTCCAGGTCGTACGGGTACGGGTCAGTGCGGACGCCCTCCGGGGGTCATCGGTATGTGAACGTTCAAGCGGCAGGGTTCATTCCCCTGTCGCGGTCCCCTGTCTCATTGCCCCGTCTCATTGCCCTGTCACGGAGAACCGCAGGTACAGATGGTGATCGTCCTCGGCCGGCAGGTTCTCCGGGTCGGGGATCCAGCCCAGGCGGGCGTAGAAGGCCTGGGCGCGCCGGTTGTCGACGTGCACGTCGAGGGTGGCGATGCGCTTCCCGTCGGCCTTCCACTGCTCGACGCAGGCCGCGTGCAGTTCCGTACCGATCCCGGCCCGCCAGTGGTCCGGGTCGACATGGAACTGGAAGAGCTTCACCGTGTCGGCGGGGGCGCCCTCCGCGGTGCGGAAGGACGCGATGCCCGCGATCCGACCCTCGTCGACGGCGCACAGCACGTGCCCGTCCGGCCGCTCGATGGCACTCCGCCAGCCGGCGAGCCAGTCCGTGCCGTCCTGCGGGATCCCGTCCGGGTAGTACGTCGCCCGGGCCCGGGCGTGCAGATCGGTGACGGCCGCGGCCTCGGCGGGCAGCGCGGTCCTGATCACACGGTTCACATGGTTCACACGACTCACACGGTCATTGATCACGCAACGGAGGACGTGACCGGCTTCGGGGCGGTTCCCAGGCGGCTGAACTGCGTGCGGTACGCGCTCGGGGTGAGGCCGGTACGGCGGACCAGATGGCCGCGCAGCGAGTCGGCCGTGCCGAGGCCGCAGGCGCGGGCCACCTGGTCCATGGGGAGGGGGGTCGTCTCCAGGAGTTCCTTGGCACGCTCGATGCGCTGGTGGAGGAGCCACTGGAGGGGGCTGACCCCGCTCTCGGCGTGGAAGCGGCGGGTGAGCGTGCGCACGCTGACGCCCGCGTGCCGGGCGAGGTCGGTGAGCGTGAGCGGCTTGTCGAGGTTGCGCATCGCCCAGCCGCGGGTGTCGGCACAGGCCTCGCCGCGCTCGGGCGGGAGTGGCGTCTGGGTGAACTGGGTCTGGCCGCCCGGCCGTACGGGGGCGACGAGGGCCAGCCGGGCCACCTGATTGGCGACGGCGGCGCCGTAGTCGGTGCGGATGATGTGCAGGCAGAGGTCGATCCCGGCGGCGTACCCGGACGAGGTCATGATCTGGCCGTCCTGCACGAACAGGACGTCGCCCTTGAGGTCGAGCGCCGGATACCGCTTGCTCAGCTCGTCCGCCAGTTCCCAGTACGTCGTGGCGCTGCGGCCGTCGAGCAGTCCGGCCTCGGCAAGGACGAAGGCGCCGCTGCAGATGGAGGCGATCCGCTTGCCCGCGGCGGCGGCCTCGCGTACGGCGGTCACGGTGGCCGGATCGGGCACGTACCGCTGTCCGGTGCCCGCGACGAGCACGGTGTCCGCGTCGCGCACGGCGTCGAGGCCGCGCCCGACGTACAGGTCGAGTCCGCCGGTGGTGGTGATCGGGCCGGGCTCGGGGGTGCAGACGACCAGCTCGTAGCCCGGACCGCCGTCGACCTCGACCTTCGCGAAGAGGAGCTCCGGAATGGCGAGGTTGAACATCGAGACGGGGGAAGGGGCGATGACGGCGATGCGATGGGGCGTGGCCCCCTGCACGGCGAGCATGGCCAGAACCTCCGGACGTATGGCATTCGGGCCACTACTGTACGTCGGCGGAGATCCGCAGCATGGGGTCATGCCAACGAACCCGACCACCGAAGCTCCCGCCACCAAGGCACAACTCCCGTCTCCCACAGGCGGTTCGAACACCTCCCCCTCCCCCGCCCTCACCCTCACCGCCGCCCTCCTCGGCTTCGCGCTGATCACCCTCGACGCGTCCGTGGTGAACGTGGCGCTCCCGTCGATCGGGGCGGCGCTCGGGGGCGGAATGTCGGGGCTCCAATGGGTGGTGGACGCGTACACGTTGGCCTTCGCGGCGCTGATGCTGTCCACCGGGGCCTTCTCGGACCGGGCCGGGGCGAGCCGGGCGTACGGGATCGGGATCACGGTGTTCACGCTGGCATCGGTGGCGTGCGGACTGGCGCCGAGTCTTCCGGTGCTGGTGGGCGCGCGGATCGTGCAGGGAGCCGCGGCGGCCGTGGTGCTGCCGGCCTCGCTCGCACTCGTACGACAGGCGTACGCGGATGCCGCGCAGCGGGCGCGGGCGGTGGCCCTGTGGGCGGCGGGCGGCTCGGTCGCGGTGGCGCTGGGTCCGGTGGCGGGCGGAGCGCTGACCACGGTGTGGGACTGGCGGGGGATCTTCTTCATCAACCTGCCGCTGGGGATGGTGACCCTCGCCCTGCTGACGCGGGCGCCACGCTCCCCGCGCCGGCCCGCGCCGCTGGATCTGCCCGGCCAGCTGACGGCGATCGTGGCGCTCACGGCGCTGACGTTCGCGGTCATCGAGGGCGGGGGGACGGGGCTGGTGGCGCTGGCAGTGGCGGCGGTCGCGGCACTCGTCTTCGTCCGGGTCGAGTCACGCCGGACACACCCCGTGGTCCCGCTCGGTCTGTTCCGCAGCCGGAACGTGACCGTGACCGTCGCCGCGGGTGCCACGGTCAGCGTGGCCTTCTACGGAGTGGTGTTCCTGTTCTCGCTCTTCTTCCAGCAGGTCCAAGGCCGTTCGGCCCTGTACGCGGGCCTGATGTTCCTGCCGATGACCGGGCTGATCGCGGTCACGAACATCGCGGCGGGCAAACTGGCCGGGCGTTACGGAGCACGGTTGCCGATGCTGCTGGGCCAGTCCCTGGCCACAGCGGGGCTCCTGCTCCTCCTGTACGTCGACTCGTCGACCCCGACCGGCCTCGTGGCCCTGCTCCTCGTCCCGCTCGCCCTGGGCTGCGCCCTCACCATCCCGCCGCTGACGGCCGCGATGCTGGAGGCCGTGCCCTCGGCCCGGGCGGGGCTGGCAGCGGGGGTCCTCAACTCGGCCCGCCAGGTCGCCGGGGGCCTCGCCATCGCGACGTTCGGCTCTCTGGTCTCGGGGGGATTCGAGTCGGGGATGCGGATGAGCCTGGCGATCAGCGCGGGATTGCTGACCGCAACGACAGCGGCGACGCTCACCCTGCGCCGGCCTGACTAACGGGTTCTCGCCCCCGCCGCCCCTACCCGTCCCATCCTCCAGGGGCTCCGCCCCTTCGACCCCGTTCGGTTGTGCGTTGACTGCGGGTGGGTGGGGGCTGGCCCAAAAGATTGCGCAGTTCCCCGCGCCCCTAAAAGACCCCGGGGCGGGCGGGGGATCGCGGGGCGAAGCCCCGCGCCTTCAGGGGCGCGGGGAACTGCGCGAGCCACCCCCACCGGCCCGCAGACGACACACAACCCCAGTCTTTTCAGGGGCGCGGGGAACGGCGCAATCTTTTAGCGGGGCCTGGGGGCGCAGCCCCCAGGGATGGGACGGGTAGGGGCGGCGGGGGCGATCAACTGCCGTCTCTCAGGTCCCGTGGCCAGTGGGGACGGAATTCGATCCCGTCGTACGTCACCACGCACCCCTCCCCCATCGGCGACTGAGTCATGAAGCCGACAAGGGCCGCGCCGGTCTCCTTCTCGTCGCCCAGCGTGAAGAGCCGTACGAAGGTCCAGCGCTCACCGTCACGCGAGGCATGGAAGGCGAACGCACGCCCCGTCCGGCTCACCCGGAGCCAGACGGAACTGCCGTCCACCGTGAAGGAGTTGGCGTCGTCGGAGTGCCCCCGGGTGACCACCGTGCAGACGGTGGGCACATCCGGGGAGTACTCCAGGCACAGCTTCGCCCAGGCCCGCTCGCCCACGTGGACGTAGAGGACCCCCGCGTCGAAGGAGCCCGCGAAGCCGACCGTGACGCGGGCGATCAGCTGGAAGTCCCCTTCGGGCGCCCCGAGCAGCCGGGGCGCGTCGGACGCGGGATCGAGCCCCTCCCCGGTGGGCGGCACGAACCGGTCCTGCCGAGGGCCTGCCCATCCGGCGAGCACCCCGTCCTCGTAGGACCAGTGCCCGTCGGGCCCATACGTGCGAAGGGGAAAGGGCAGTTGGGGAAGTTCGACGTCCATTGCGTGAGTCTTTCAGGTCCGGCCCGAGGACAGCCACAGCTCCAATGGGACTACCGCTCCAGACGCCCGTCGTAACGCCGGGGCAGCCCCAGCGGGTTGTCGTCACGCAGCTCCGCCGGCAGCAGCGCCTCCGGCGCGTTCTGGTAGGCGACGGGCCGCAGCCACCGCTCGATCGCCGTACCGCCGACGGAGGTCGAGGTGGAGGTCGTCGCCGGGTACGGACCCCCGTGGTGCTGGGCCGGGGCGACCGCGACACCGGTCGGCCAGCCGTTGACCAGCACACGCCCGGCGAGCGGGGTGAGCTCGGCGAGGATCTCGGCGCCGCGGCCCTCGCCGGCGGCCTCCTCCGTGGAGAGCTGCACGGTCGCGGTGAGGTTGCCGGGAAGGCGGGAGAGCACCGCGCTGGCCTCGGACTCGTCCTCGTAGCGCGCGACCACCGTGAGCGGCCCGAAGCACTCCTCCAGGAGCAGGTCGTGCGCGCCCTCGGTCGTGAGCTTGTGCGCGGGCACGGTCAGGAAGCCGGGGCTCACCGTGTGCTCGCCGCCCGCGCCCGGGGTCACCGGGGACTCCACGTCGGGGAGTTCGGCGCGTTCGGCGACACCGGCGATGAAGTTGTCCCGCATGCGGTGGTCGAGAAGGACACCGGAGTCCGTGTCGCTGACGGCGTCCGTGAGCGACTTGACCAGGCGGTCGCCCGCCGCGCCCGCCGGCGCCAGCACCAGGCCCGGCTTCACGCAGAACTGGCCGACCCCCAGGGTCATCGAGCCCGCGAGCCCGGCGCCGATCGCCTCGGCACGCTCGGCGGCGGCGGCCTCGGTGATCACGACGGGGTTGAGCGAGCCGAGCTCGCCGTGGAACGGGATCGGCACGGGGCGGGCGGCCGCCGCGTCGAAGAGGGCACGGCCGCCGCGTACCGAACCGGTGAACCCGGCGGCGGAGACCAGCGGGTGCCTGACGAGTTCGACGCCCGCCTCAAAGCCGTGGACCAGGCCGAGGACGCCGTCGGGGATGTCGTGCCGGGAGGCGGCCCGGCGCAGTACGGCCGCGACCAGCTCCGACAGCCCCGGGTGGTCGGGGTGGGCCTTGACGACGACCGGGCACCCGGCGGCCAGCGCGCTCGCGGTGTCACCGCCTGCGACCGAGAAGGCGAAGGGGAAGTTCGAGGCCGAGTAGACGGCGACTACGCCCAGCGGCACCTTGTAGCGGCGCAGGTCCGGGATCGGCGGGGTCGCGGTGTCGTCGGGGTGGTTGATCACGACGTCGAGGAAGGCGCCCTCGTCGACGATGTCCGCGAAGGCGCGCAGCTGGTAACAGGTGCGGGCGAGTTCCCCGGTGAGCCGGACCGGGCCGAGCGCGCTCTCCGCGTCCGCGGCCTCGACGAGCTGGTCCTTGGCGCCTTCGAGCTGGTCGGCGGCGGTGCGCAGGAACGCGGCGCGCACGGTGCGGTCGGCGAGCGCGGGGCGCGCGGCGTGCGCGGCGCGCACGGCCTCGTCCACCTCCTGGGCTGTGGCCTCCACCGCAACCTGTTCACGCTGCTTCCCGGTTCGGGGGTCGACACTCCAGACTGGTGCTGCTGCCACCGCGGATCCCTCCAGATGTGTTGCCGCAGTTCTTCACCGCAGTTCTTATGTCATCCACCAGGGGCGTTCGATATACTGAACGCTGTCTCTGATGATGAATATGATGCGGAGACTATTTCCCGTCCAACGAGGGGGTCAAGGGCGATGTCGGCAGGCGAGACAGGCGGCGGAGCGCAGGTCAAGTCCGCGGTGCGGACCGTGGAATTGCTCGAGTACTTCGCCGGCCGGCCCGGTATGCACTCCCTGGCCGCGGTCCAGGAGGCCGTCGGTTATCCGAAATCCAGCCTCTACATGCTGCTGCGTACGCTCGTGGAGCTCGGCTGGGTCGAGACGGACGCGACGGGCACGCGGTACGGCATCGGCGTACGGGCGCTGCTGGTCGGTACGTCGTACATCGACGGCGACGAGGTGGTCGCCGCGGCCCGCCCCACGCTGGACCGGCTGTCGGACGACACGACGGAGACCATCCACCTGGCACGCCTGGACGGCACGAACGTCGTCTATCTGGCCACCCGCCAGTCGCAGCACTACCTGCGCCCCTTCACCCGGGTCGGCCGGCGTCTTCCCGCGCACTCGACGTCCCTCGGCAAGGCGCTGCTCGCCACCCACACCGACGAGCAGGTCCGCAAGATGCTCCCCGAGACGCTCCCGGCGCTCACCGAGCACACGATCACCGACCGGGAGAAGCTCATCGAGGAGCTGCACCAGGTCCGCGAGCAGGGCTTCGCGGTGGACCGCGAGGAGAACACGCTGGGGCTGCGCTGCTTCGGCGTGGCGATCCCGTACCGCACTCCGGCCCGCGACGCGATCAGCTGCTCGGTCCCGGTGGCCCGTCTCACCCCCGCGCACGAGCAGATGGTCAAGGACGCCCTGTTCGACGCCCGCGACCGCCTGACACTGGCGACGCGCAGGCTGTGACGGTGCGGCTGCTCCCCGACTGACCCCCGGCTGACCACCGGTTTCATGAAGGGCGCATGAGAAAACCGGGCGGAAGGGAACGATCCGCCCGGCCTCGCTCGTCTTCTTGAGCGGGATGAACAAGACGATCAGGCGTGCCGCCGTCTTCTCTCTGCTGCTCGTGCTCTCCCTGCTGGTCAGGGCGACCTGGGTGCAGTTCTACGACGGCAAGGCGCTCGCGGAGGACAAGAAAAACCGGCGGAACGCGATCGCGCTCTACGCGAACCCGCTCGGGAACATCATCGTGGCCGGCGACGCGATCACCGGTTCCGCGCAGACGAAGGGCAGCGACCTCAAGTACAAGCGCACGTACTCGGACGGCAGTCTGTACGCGGCGGTCACCGGTTACAGCTCGCAGGTGTACGGGGCGACCCAGCTGGAGGGCATCTACCAGGACCTGCTCGACGGGACCGCCACCCAGCTGAAGAACCCGCTCGACACGCTCACCAACAAGCGCGCCGACCCGGGTGACGTCGTCACGACGATCGACCCGGATGTCCAGAAGGCTGCGTACAACGCGCTGGGCGACAAGAAGGGCGCGGCCGTCGCGATCGACCCGAAGACGGGCAAGATCCTCGCGGTCGTCTCGACACCGTCGTACGACCCGACGACGATCAGCGCGGGCAACAGCAGCGTCTGGAAGAAGCTGAAGAAGGACTCCGACAAGCCGCTGGTGAACCGCGCGCTGCGGCAGCCACTGCCGCCGGGCTCGACGTTCAAGCTGGTCGTCGCGGCGGCCGCGCTGGAGGACGGGCTGTACTCGGACGTGGACGCCAAGACTGACAGCCCGAACCCGTACACCCTGCCGGGCACGACCACCCCCCTGAAGAACGAGAGCTCGTCGGCGCCCTGCAAGAACGCCTCGATCCGCGTCGCGTTGCAGTACTCCTGCAACAACGTCTTCGGGAAGATGGCCGTCGACCTGGGCCAGGACAAGGTCAAGGCGATGGCGGAGAAGTTCGGCTTCAACGACACGACGCAGGATGTGCCGGTCCGGGCGTACACCAGCGTGTACCCGTCGAACATGGACAAGTCGTCCACGGCGCTGACGGGCATCGGCCAGTTCGATGTGACCGCCACCCCGCTCCAGATGGCCATGGTGTCCGCTGCCATAGCCAACGACGGCAAGCTGGTCTCGCCGCACATGGTGTCGCAGACCAGTGACGCCGACGGCAATGTGCTGAAGAACTACGACGACAGCACGGAGACCAAGGAGATCGTCAGTTCCGACACCGCCCAGCAGCTCCAGTCCGCGATGCAGACGGTCATCAAGGAGGGCACGGGAACGAACGCGCAGATCTCCGGCGCGACGGTGGGCGGCAAGACTGGCACGGCCCAGCACGGCGAGAACAACAGCAAGACGCCGTACGCCTGGTTCACGTCGTACGCGAAGTCCGACTCCAACGGCAAGGAGGTCGCTGTCGCGGTGATGGTCGAACAGTCCGACGCGGCCCGCTCCGAGGTCAGCGGCAACGGCCTGGCGGCCCCGGTCGCCAAGGCGATGATGCAGGCAGCACTGAAAAACTGAGGGTCCACTTTCCCCGCGCCCCGCACGGGAGCGCCCCAAAGGGGCGCGGGGCAGTGACATATGCGGCTCCGCCGCGTGGGCGCGACCAGCCACGTTCAACCCGCAGCCAACCACCCGCCTGCGGAAGCCACCTACTTCACGTTGAACAACTGCTCAATCGGGTCGATCGCGAAGTACACCAGGAACAGGGCCGAAGCCGCCCACAGCAGCCAGTGGACCTCCTTCGTCTTCCCCAGCACGGACTTGATCACCACGTAGGCCAGGAACCCCGCCCCGATGCCGTTGGTGATCGAGTACGTGAACGGCATCACGGCGATCGTCAGGAACGCGGGGATGGCGATCTCGTACTTGTCCCAGTCGATGTGCTTGACCTGGGTCATCATCAGGAACCCGACCGCCACGAGCGCGGGCGCCGCGGCCTGCAGCGGAACGATCGTGAGCAGCGGGGTCAGGAAGAGCGCGAGGGCGAAGAGCCCACCGGTGACCAGGTTCGAGAACCCGGTGCGCGCCCCCTCGCCGACCCCCGCCGCCGACTCGATGTACGACGTCGAGGACGACGCCGACGCCGCACCGCCCGCGACCGCCGCCGCACCGTCGATCAGCAGCACCCGGCCGAGGTTGGGCACCTTGCCCTCCTCGTCGAGCAGGCCCGCCTCGGCGCTGATGCCGACGACGGTGCCCATGGTGTCGAAGAAGTCGGACAGGATGAGGGTGAAGACCAGCAGGACGACGGTGATGGCGCTGGTCTCACCGAACGCGCCGAACAGGCTGAAGTGACCGAGCAGTCCGAAGTCCGGTGAGGCCACGACGTCGTCGGGGATCTTGGGCGTGGTCAGGCCCCAGCTCTTGATGTCGGCGGCGGAGTTGATGATGATCGCGACGACGGTCATGGTCACGATGCTGATGAGGATCGCGCCCTTGACCTTGCGGGCGAGCAGCCCGATGGTCAGCAGGACACCGAGACAGAAGACGAGAACCGGCCACCCGCCCAGCGTGCCGGTGCCGCCCAGCTGAACCGGCACGGTGGTCTGCGCGATGTCCGGGATGCGGGTGACGAACCCGGCGTCGACGAAGCCGATGAAGGCGATGAACAGGCCGATACCGACGCTGATCGCCTGCTTCAGCGGCTGCGGTATCGCGTGCATGACGGCTTCGCGCAGGCCCGTCACCACCAACACGCAGATGAGCAGGCCCTCCAGGACGATCAGGCCCATCGCGTCGTCCCAGCTCATCAGCGGGGCGATCTGGAAGGCGACGACCGCGTTGAGGCCGAGGCCCGCGGCGAGGGCGAGCGGGAGGTTGCCGCCGACGCCCATGATGATCGTCATGACCGCGGCCACCAGGGCGGTGGCGGTGGTCAGTTGGACGGCGTCGAGGTGGTGTCCGAACTTGTCCTTGGCGCTGCCCAGGATGATGGGATTCAGGACAAGGATGTAGGCCATGGTGAAGAACGTGGCGAAGCCGCCGCGTATCTCCCGGCCGAAGGTGGAGCCCCGGGCGGAGATCTTGAAGAACCCGTCGACGCTGTTCGCCGCTGGAGGCGCGGCAGTTGGCCGGTCGGCCGCCTTCTTGGTTTCGGACATGGCGATACTCCTCGTTACCTGCGTGCTGGGTGTGCGGATGCTGGCTGGATTGTTCCCTCGTTGAACCGGTTTCAGGTTTTCTCCGTGTTACGGAATCGGGTTCGGCCTGCCATACGTCGTTCGAAGCCCTGTACGACCGGCTGGTACGCTCTCGCATCTCGCCCCACGGGAACACCATTTCTTCACAGGTGACACACGGGGCCGTATATGTACGCACCTGCACCGGTGCCGAATTGCCGCAGCGAGGAGAGGTCGCCCGTGGGCACTGTCGTCGACGACGCAGCCTCCGTGGAGTTCCACGCCTTCTTCGATCGGCACTATGCCGAACTGGCCCGCCTGGCCCATCTGTTGACGGGTGAGCCGGACGCCGCCGACGATCTGGCGGCCGACGCGCTGCTCGCCCTGTGGAATCGCTGGGACCGGGTGCGCGCGGCGGACCATCCGGTGGCGTACGCGCGCGGTGTCGTCGCGAACCTGGCCCGCACCCGCATCCGCAGCGCCGTTCGTGAGCGCCGGCGGATCACGCTGTTCTGGTCGCAGCGCGAGGACAAGACCGAGAACCCCGACATACCGGGCAAGGTCGATGTCCAGGAAGCGCTGCGCAGACTGCCGTTCCGCAAGCGCGCGTGCGTCGTGCTGCGGCATGCTTTCGACCTCTCGGAGAAGGACACGGCTCTCGCCCTCGGTGTTTCCGTGGGTACGGTTAAGTCGCAGACGTCGAAGGGCATGGCCGAACTCAAGCGGCTCCTCGGCACCGAAGAGGCCCCGATGCGGGTGCACGCGGGAGTGCTGCCCACGGGCGGAGCCGGAGGAAGGGACCGATGAGCAAGGCGCAGGACGTGCACGACGAGCTGCGCGCCGGGCTGCGTGAGGCGGCCGAGGCGTACGAGCCCGACCGCGCGCGCATCCTGGCCCGGGTGGAGCGCGGGATGGCCGGTGCCGACGAGCGGCGGCCCTCGCGGCGCGCGGCGCGTCCGCCGCTGCTCGGCTGGGCCCGCGTCGTGGGCGCCACGGCCGCGGTCGCGAGCGTCCTCGCGGTGGGCGGCTACGCGGTCGCCTCGGCGGTGAAGGACGACACCCCGGCGCAGCAGACCGTCGCGGTCTCGCCGACCCCCGATCCGTCGCCGGACGCGACGAGCCGGGCGCCGGTCGACCCGGACCCCACCCACCGTTCCGGTACGTCGGAGCGGTCCGGGAAGCCGAGTTCGTCACCCTCGGGGAGCCCGACGTCCGAGAACTCCGCCTCCGTCACGGCCCAGCCGCCCGCCGCGAGCGGCATCGAGGACGGCCCCCTGTGGTCCGACGGCTCGGTCGACCCGCACAGCAACGAGTTCTGGGCGCAGAGCAATGTGACCCTCAAGAACAGCAAGCAGCTCACCTCGCTCACCGTCGAGTTGAAGATCAGGCAGACCGGCGGGGTCACCAACGCCGGCGCCTGGCGTTCGCTGCCCGAGGACGACTTCACGACGACGGTCGTCGAGCGGGACGGCTTCCTCGTCTACACCTGGGTGCTCAAGCCGGACCACACGGTCTGGGGAGGCGAGTGGGTGTTCGCCGGCCAGTACGACCACGACCGCGGCGGCCGGGACGCGAAGGACGACAGCTACTCGATGACGGCGACCGCCACGGACGGCGAACAGTCCGCCGTGAAGGGCGGCTTCGCGGCCCAGGACAGCGGCGAGACGGCATCCGACGGAGACTCGTAAAAAATCCCGAAGCGGCGGCAACCCTTTCCTCGGCGGTGGCGACCAGGAGACGTAACGATCTCCTCCCACCCAAGGAACTCGCTTCATGACTGCACGAGTTGAACAGCGCGCCAGCCACCGCCGCCGGGTCACCAAGCGGCGTGCCGTCATCGGCGGCGCCGCCGCTCTCGGCCTGACCGGAGCGGCGATCGTCACGACCACGATGCTGGGCTCGGCGGGCGCGGCGACGGCGTGGCCGGATGCCAAGGGCAGCAAGGCCGTGTCGAAGACGATCTCGGTGTCGGGCACGTACGACGGCAAGCTGACGAAGTTCTACGGCTCCGGCGACCTGGGCACCAGCAGCCAGGACGAGGACCAGGGCCCCATCTTCGAGCTCGCCGACGGCGCGACCCTCAAGAACGTGATCATCGGCACCCCGGCCGCGGACGGCGTGCACTGTCTGGGCAGCTGCACCCTGCAGAACGTGTGGTGGCTGGACGTCGGCGAGGACGCGGCCAGCTTCAAGGGCAAGTCGTCGTCGGCCGTCTACAAGGTCTACGGCGGTGGCGCCAAGGGCGCGGACGACAAGGTCCTGCAGTTCAACGGCGCGGGCAAGCTGGTGGTCAGCAAGTTCCAGGTCGAGAACTCCGGCAAGCTGGTCCGCTCGTGCGGCAACTGCAAGACGCAGTACAAGCGCACGATCATCATCAACGACGTGGACGTGACGGCGCCGCTCAAGGCGATCGTCGGTGTCAACGCCAACTACGGCGACACCGCCTCGCTGCGCAACATCCGCATCCACGGCGACAGCAAGAAGAAGATCAAGACGTGCGTGCGCTTCCAGGGCAACAACACCGGCAAGGAGCCGACCGAACTCGGCACCGGCGCGGACGGAACCACCTGCAACTTCTCTTCATCTGACATCACGTACAACTGAGTGAACCTTCAAGCATGACGGAGCACGTTCGTTGAGCACGCACAAGAAGCACCTCACGCGCAGACGTGTGCTCGGGGCCTCCGTGATCGGCGTCGCCGCCACCGGCGCAGCCGTCGCGGGAGGCGCCGGCCTCCTCTCGTCCGCGTCCGCCGCCACCTTCGGCTACACGGACGACGGGTCGAACTATGTCGTCGACACAGGCGCCGCCCTCGTCTTCAAGGTCTCCAAGTCCACCGGCGACATCACCTCGCTCGCCTACAAGGGCAAGGAGTACGAGGGTTACGGCGGCAAGCACTCACACGTCGAGTCGGGGCTCGGCGCCTCCACCGTAACCGTCAAGCAGTCCGGGTCGACCATCCTGGTCAAGGTGGTGCACGGCGCGATCACCCAGTGGTACGCGGCCCGCAGCGGCCAGAACAGCGTCTATCTGTGGACGAACAAGGCGGACGCCTCCTTCACGGCGACCCGCTACATCGTCCGCCTCAAGCCCGGGGCCTTCCCCAACGAGGGTTCGGACTCCTGGATCGAGGCCTCCGACTCGATCATCGAGGCCGGTGACGTCTGGAAGCGCGCGGACGGCACCACGCACTCCAAGCACTACTCGGGCAAGCGGACGATCGACTACGACTACATCGGCTTCAGCACCGGTTCGGCCGCGCTGTGGCTGGTGCGCTCCAACCACGAGAAGGCGTCCGGCGGCCCCTTCTACCGTTCCCTGCTGCGCCACTCGAACGACAAGGGCGCGGGGCTGTACGAGATCCTGCACTACAACGAGGCGCAGACGGAGGCCGAGCGCCTCGGGCTCCAGGGCCCGTTCGTGCTGAACTTCACGGACGGCGGCGCCCCCTCGTCCGCCCTCTTCCACGCGAACCTCGACACCTCCTGGGTGGACGGGCTCGGCATCACCGGCTGGGTGGGCAGGGCGGGGCGCGGCAAGGTGGCGGGCGTCGGGCTCAAGGGCATGGACGCGAAGTACGCCTACACGGTCGGCTTCGCCAACTCCGCCGCCCAGTACTGGGCGAAGGCCTCGGCCTCCTCGGGCGCCTTCTCCTGCCCGGGGATGCTGCCGGGGACGTACACGCTGACCGTCTACAAGGGCGAGCTCGCCGTGCAGACGAGCGAGGTGAAGGTGACGGCCGGCGCGACGACCTCGCTGCACAGCCTGACGATCACCGGGGACCCGTCCGCCGCCAAGACCCTGTGGCGGCTCGGCGACTGGGACGGCACGCCCGGCGAGTTCAAGAACGCCAAGCTGATGACGTACGCGCATCCCTCCGACGCCCGCGCGGCGAAGTGGACCGGCAACGTCACCATCGGCGACAGCGGTGCGGCCGCCTCCTTCCCGGCGTACCTCTGGAAGGACGTCAACGACGGCGTGCTCGTCTACTTCAAGCTGACCGCCGCCCAGGCCGCCGCCGCGCACACCCTGCGCGTCGGCGTGACGGACGCGTTCCTCAACGGGCGTCCACGAGTGACGGTCAATGACTGGGTGTCGGCCATCCCCTCGGCGCCCACACAGCCCTCCACACGCTCCCTCACCACGGGTTCGTACCGGGGAAACAACCACACGTTCAGTTTCAACGTCCCTTCCAGTGCGTGGAAGACGGACGTGAGCCAGTACAACGTCCTCAAGCTCAACATCGTCAGCGGCTCGTCCGGCGCGGCCTACCTCAGCCCGGGCACGTCGTTCGACTCCATAGACCTGCTGACCTGAGCCCCCCTCGGTCAGCAGAGGAACGCCCCCGCCGGTGACGACCGACGGGGGCGTTCGCACTTCATATGGCGCACCTCGTAAGACACGCCGCGTAGGCGCGCCCCGTAAGGGGCGCGGGGAACTGCGCGACCAGCCACAACGGACCCGCAGTCTCCCAACGACCCTTCTTGCAAGCTCAGTTCATCGTCGAGCCAATAGTCGTGGACCCCGTCGTCAGGAACGAGGTAACCGGCAGCGACCCACCCGACGAACGAACCCCATACGCGGCAGTCGCATCCGTCGACTTGAACGACGGCGTAGAAACCCCACTGTCCCAGTTGTTCGCCGCCGACACCGTGGACGAACCGAGCTTGTCCAACCCTCCCTTGTTGCTCACCGCAAGATTCCGCGCGAGCCGCGCCTTGCCGGTGGCGAAGTAGAACCCCGCCTCGGCATTGGCGTACGCGGTGTTCCGGTTGAGAACGATCGCGCCGGTGTTGGAGTTCTCCGTGAAGCCGTTGAGCGAGTTGTCCCACGCCGCGTTGTTGTTCACGACGTGCGCGACGGCGACACCCCCACCGCCCAGCTTGAACCCGTTGCCGTTGCCCTCGAACGCCGAGTCGCTCCAGCGGTTCTTGCCGTTGCCGAAGGCCCAGGAGTGCTCGATGGTGACGGGCGAGGAGAACTGCCAGAGGTCGAGGCCGTCATCCGAGTTGTTGTAGAGCCGCGCGCCGGTGATCTTGTTGCCGGTGCCGGAGCCGAACTTGATGGCGATGCCGTCGGCGTTCTGGCCGTGGCCCGCCGCGTCGTAGTTGCCGTAACTGTCCAGGTTCTGGACGAGGTTGTTGGTCGTGTCGTCGCCGCGCAGGGTGAAGCCGGAGTCGCCGTTGTTCGCGGTGACCAGGTTCTTGAAAATGCCGCCGACAGACGAGGTGGCGACGAAGCCCTGGGCGGGCGACTTCTGCCAGGTGATGTTCTGGACGGTCCAGTAGTCGCCGTAGATCCCGGCCAGCCAGGAGCCGGCGGCCAGCTTGGACCCGTCGATCTTCACCGTCTCGCTGCCGTACGCGGTGAGCGTGATGCGCGTAGAGCTGGTGCCGTTGGCCGTGGACTTCAGCGTGGACGTCGGGTAGTACGTGCCGCCGCGCACCTGGATGGTCGTACCGGCGGCGGCATTGGCGACGGCCGACTCGAGCTGGGCGGTGGTGGAGACGGTGACCGTGGTGGAGGCGGCCTGTGCCGATCCGTTGTCCGAGAGGCCGAGGTAGACGCCACCCGCCCCCGCGGCGACGGCCACCGCGGCGGCGATCGAAAGCGTGCGGGTCCTGCGGTGGCGTCCGATGCTCTGACGCACGGGGCGTTCCTTTCCTAGGGAAATGGGAGAGCTGCGAAGCGGGCCGGAGGGGCCGCCCCGGCCCGCTTCTGATTCCTGGTCGCCGCCGTGGCTGGAAAGGTTGCCGGGGTTCCTGCGAAAGCGATCGAAATTTTTCGCTTCCTCTCGTCCCGCCCGCACCAATTGACGCAGCGTTTCTCACTGGTGACACTCCGAGGGCACGGCATTCAACACAATCCACCAGACCCCCACAGGATGTGTCATGCGAAGCCGTACCGCCCGCACACTCTTCCTCCCCCTCTTCCCCCTCCTCGCCCTTCTGCTGGGCCTGCTCACGGCACCGCCCAGCCCCGCACTCTCCGGAGCACCGCCCGTGAACCATCAGAAGTACGCCGGCTATCTCTTCGCCTACTTCACCGGCGAGGGCACCGCCGACGGCGAGCAGATCCGCTACGCCCTCAGCCGCGGCAACGACCCCTTGCACTGGCGGGAGTTGAACGCGGGCAGTCCGGTGCTCACCTCCACCATCGGCGAGAAGGGGCTGCGCGATCCGTTTGTGATCCGCTCCCCCGAGGGCGACAAGTTCTACCTCATCGCCACCGATCTGAGGATGTACAAGAACTCCAGCGGCAGTTGGGACTACGTCCAGCGCCACGGCAGCAAGTCCATCATGATCTGGGAGTCCACCGACCTGGTCCACTGGACCGACCAGCGCCTGGTGAAGGTCGCCCCGGACAGCGCGGGCAACACCTGGGCGCCGGAGGCCTATTGGGACGACAGCCTGGGCGAGTACGTCGTCTTCTGGGCGTCCAAGCTGTACGCCGACGACGACCCGGACCACACCGGATCGACGTACAACAAGATGCTGTACGCCACCACGAAGGACTTCCGCACCTTCAGCGAGCCGAAGGTCTGGGACGACCCGGGCTACTCGGTGATCGACTCAACGGTCATCAAGAACAAGGGCAGTTACTACCGCTACACGAAGGACGAGCGCGATCCCACCTCGTCCAGCCCCTGCTCCAAGTTCATCACCGGGGAGAAGTCGGCGTCGCTGACGAACACGAAGTACGACTTCGTCTCGGAGTGCGTCGGCAGCGGCTCGATCGACCGCGGTGAGGGCCCGACGGTCTTCAAGTCCAACACCGAGGACAAGTGGTACCTGTTCATCGACGAGTACGGCGGCCGTGGTTACGTCCCCTTCGAGACGACCGATCTCGACTCGGGGAAGTGGACGATGTCGACGAACTACCAGCTCCCGGCCAGCCCGCGGCACGGCACGGTCATGCCGGTGACACAGGCGGAGTACGACCGGCTGCTCGCCGCGTATCCGGCCACCGGGACGTCGGTGGTGGACGCGGCGGCGCACGGGCAGGAGGGATACGCGGTCGTCACCGAGGCCTCGTCCAAGGTCGTCCTGCCGATGAAGCCCGGCACCGATCTCTCGCGGCTCGCGCCGAAGCTGTGGGTCGGCGCGGGCGCCGAGGTGAGCCCCAAGTCCGGTACGCGCCGCGACTTCCGCAAGCCGCGGACGTACACCGTGACGGCTGCGGACGGGACGAGCCGGACCTGGACGGTCGAGGCGGCGGTGACCCGAAGTCCGGTCCTGCCCGGTCTCAACGCCGACCCGGACATCCAGTACCTGGACGGCCAGTACTGGATCTACCCGACGACGGACGGCTACGCGGGCTGGAGCGGGACGAGTTTCAAGGCGTACTCGTCGAAGGACCTGGTGCACTGGAAGGACCACGGGGTGATCCTGGACCTGGGTCCCGATGTGTCGTGGGCGGACAAGAACGCCTGGGCCCCGGCGATCGCCGAACGGGACGGCAAGTACTACTTCTACTTCTGCGCGGAGCAGCGGATAGGCGTGGCCGTCGCGGACTCCCCCGCCGGCCCCTTCAAGGACGCGCTGGGCGAACCCCTCGTCGCCAAGGGGCAGTTCACGGGCCAGATGATCGACCCGGCGGTCTTCACGGACGACGACGGCCAGTCGTATCTCTACTGGGGCAACGGGCACGGATACGTGGTGCCGCTCAACGACGACATGGTGTCGTTCGACGCGGCGAAAGTGAAGGACATCACCCCGGCGGACTTCCGCGAGGGATCCTTCGTGGTCAAGCGGCAGGGCACGTACTACTTCATGTGGTCCGAGGACGACACCCGCAGCGAGAACTACCACGTCGCCTATGCGACGGGACCGTCCCCGCTCGGTCCGTGGACCAAGCGGGGCACGATCCTGTCCAAGCGCCCGGAGTACGGCATCAAGGGCACCGGTCACCACTCCGTGGTGAACGTCCCCGGTACGGACGACTGGTACATCGTCTACCACCGGTTCGCCCTGAACGGCCCCGGGAAGCCGGGCGGGGACGGCACGCACCGGGAGACCACCATCGACCGCATGGAGTTCGCGGCCGACGGCACGATTCTGCCGGTGGTGCCGACCCTGGAGTCGATCCGCCCCGTACGGACCGAGTCCGAGAATCAGTCCGAGAACCAGTCCGAGAACTAGCTGACGAAGTACGTCGGGTTCGGGAGCTTGTACGTCTTGTCGGCGTAGCCCCCTTCGAGGTCGGAGTACTGGTCGCCGAAGTTGGCGACGATGTCGTACCCGAGGTCGTCCTCGATGTGCTGGCGGGTGCCGGACTTGTACTGCACGGTCGTGCAGGTCCAGGTACCGGCGGTGGCGCAGTCGCTCAGGTACGCCGGCGGATTCGCCGTGTCCTTGAGGAACATGTGGTCGGCGTCGAGGTTGATGTCGACGCCGACCTTCTTGAGGTTCGCGACCGCGGAGACGCGCTGCGACTCCTTCAGGCCCGAGTTGTAGAAGACCTCGACACCCTTGGACTCGGCGTACGCGACGAGTTCGGGGGTGCCGAAGACCGCCGGACGGTCGGCCTGGGCCACGTACGTCGCCCAAGAGGCCGAGTTGTACGTGTAGTTGGTCTTCTTCTCGTAGTCGAGCGACAGCAGCAGCGTGTCGTCGATGTCGAAGACGACCGCGGGGTTCTCGCCCCGGTGGTGCGCCTTGCGCGCCGCCTGGTCGATGGTCTTCTTGGCGGCGGTGTCGATGCGCGCCAGGTCCTTGGCGTACTGGCTGTCCGCGGACGCCTGGTACACACCGTTGCTGTCGAGCGTGGTGCCGTAGTAGGTGTCGATGTCCTTGACCAGGAGCCCGATGTTGTAGGGCTCGTGGGTCGAGTTCGCCGTCGACTGGTCGGCGGTGGCGACGCCGGTGCCGTACAGGGCGGCACCGGCGACGGCACAGGTGGCGGCGATCGCCGCTATTCGCAGTGGCTTATGCATGACAGGTTTCTACGCGCGTCACCCCCTTGAAAGCGAGGCCCGTTGCCTGATCGATACATAGTCCACAGACAACTGGGCCTCACGTCCTCCAAGGGATCAGTTCATCGTGGCGCCGATCGTGCTGCTGCCCGTCGTCAGGAACGTGGTCGCGGGCAAGGAGCCGCCCGACTGGCGGGAGTTGTACGTGGTGCTCGCGTCCGTGGAGACGAAGGACGGCGTCGAGATCCCGGAGTCCCAGTTGTTGCCGGCCGACGTGACCGAGGAGCCCTTGCTGACCAGTCCGCTGCCGTTGCTCACCGCCAGGTTCTTGCCGAGTTTCGCGGAGCTGGTGGCGAAGTAGTAGCCCCACTTGCTGTTGGCGTACGCGGTGGTGCGGTTGATGACGATCGCACCGGTGTTGCTGTTCTCGGTGAAGCCGTTGCCCGCGTTGCCCCAGGCCGCCGAGTTGTTGACGACGTGGGCGACCACCTCGCCGTCGCCGCCCAGCTTGTAGCCGTTGCCGTCGCCCGCGAACGCCGAGTCGGACCAGCGGTTGACGCCGTTGCCGAAGGACCAGGTGTGCTCGATGGTCACGGGGGACGAGAAGGACCAGAAGTCGATGCCGTCGTCCGAGTTGTTGTACAGGCGGGCGCCGGTGATCAGGTTGCCGGTGCCGGAGCCGAACTTCACGGCCACGCCGTCCGCGTTCTCGCCGTGGTTGGCGGAGTCGTAGTTGCCGTACGAGTCGATGTTCTTGACCGTGTTGTTGACGGTGCCATCACCCGTGAGCGTGAAGCCGGAGTCGCCGCCGTTGATGGTCTTGATGTTGCTCCAGTTCGTGCCGGTGCAGGACTGGCAGACGACGGCGCTGTCCGGGGAGTTCTGGAAGGTCATGTTGGAGACGTTCCAGTAGTCGGCGGTCAGCTTGAAGATCCAGTCGCCGGAGGGGAGCGACGAGCCGTCGATCTTCACCGTCTCCGAGCCGTACGCCGTGAGGGTGACCGGGCTGGACGAGGTGCCGTTCGTCGTGGACTGGAGGGTGGCGGTCGGGTAGTACGTGCCGCCGCGCACCTGGATGACGGTGCCTGCGGTGGCGCTGGAGATGGCGCTGGTCAGTTCGGCGGTCGTGTCGACGACGACCGTGGCCGCCTGAGCCTGGGTGGGGAGGACGGCGAGGCCTGCGCCCAGCGCCAGAGCGGCGCCGAGGGTGAGAGCGGTACGACGAGACATGGAGTGCGGTCCTTTCGTCTCTGGGTCGATGGTGGAGGTGCTGGGGATTCAGTGGCGTCCAGCGCCGGAGTGGCGCAGGACGTAGTGCTCGACCGCCGACGGGGACGTGAACTGCCGGTAGTCGTAGGCGTCGGCGGGGTCCCAGCCGACGTCGTCCGTGAGGCCCAGGCCGGTCACCACCGCGTCGAGGCGGGCGGGGGGGCCGTTGAACCAGGAGCCGGTGTCGCGGAAGTGCGTACCTCCGTAGGCCGCGACGGCCCTACGCACAGGGGCTCCAGTCCCCGAGATACGTCTCGCGCGTGTGCACCTCGGCTTCCGCGTCGGCGAGTTGGGGCCGGTTCTCCGGAACGCTGATCAGCGCGCCCGGACCGGTGTTCCGGTACTCCCTGAACCGCATGCTCTGCCAGGGGTAGGCCTCGCGCATGTTGGTGTACGGCGCCACCGCGTCGATGCCGGGTCCCAGCTCCGTCTCGCGCACGACGAGCGAGGGCCAGGCGGTGGTCTCGTACGACGGGACCCACGGCCGGGCGATCTTGTACGCCGCGTCCTCGGCGCCGGAGGTGACCCGGCTGCGGACGGCCAGGAAGCCGTAGGGATTCGCGCGGGCCGTGGCCGGTGCGAAGACCATGCCCTCGGGCTTGAAGGTGACGTCCCGGTCGAGGGTGTGGAAGTGACAGCGCTCGAAGACGGCGGTGGCCCGGCCGAAGACGAAGTCGACGTCGCCCTCGATGTAGCAGTCCCGGTAGTACTGCCGGTCGAAGGCGGTGAGCGCCGTCGTGTCCGCGAACAGCGTGTCCTGGTGGGCCAGCAGCCGCACCCGCGAGAAGGACGAACGGTCACCGGTGATGTACGCGGCGACCGCCTGCGTCCCCGTGATCTCCGGGTGGTCCGCCCGCAGCCAGTCGTTGGCGATCGTCAGCCCGTGCACGGTCAGGCCGGGCGCCGCCGAGGTGAAGGTGGCAGAGCCCGCGGTGCCGTACGTCCCGGAACCGTCGGGCTTCTGCGTCCCGTTGGCGTGATCGAACACAATGACGGCGTCACGCGGGTCACGGGTGGCGCCGCGCAGCGTCAAGTCCACTGCGGTGACAGGGATGTTGACGACTTCGCGATACGTGCCGGGGTGGACGACGATCGTCCAGCCCGGTCCGTCCACCGCGTCCACCGCGGCCTGGACGGAGTCGCCGGGGCGGACGTGCAGGACTCGGCGGTCGTGGGCGAAGGCGGGGGCCGCGCCGAAGCCGGTCAGGGCCCCGGCCGTTCCGGCCACCGCGGCGGTCAGGAAGGCGCGTCGGCGCATCTCAGCACCCCTTCCACGGGGTCCACTCGCCGAGGTACGCCTCGCGGGTCGCCGACTCGGCCTCCTCGTCGGTGAGTTGGGGCCGGTTCTCCAGGACGCTGATCACGGCGCCCGGACCGGAGTTGCGGTACTCGGCGAAGCGCTGGCTCTGCCACGGGTAGGTGGCCGACATGTTGGTGTAGGGCGCGACCGCGTCGATCCCGGCGTCCAGGCGGGTGTCGCGGACGGTCAGCATCGGCCGGGCGGTGGTGTCCGAGCCCGGCACCCAGGGGCGGGCCAGCTTGTAGTACGCGTCCGGGGCCTCGCTGGTGACACGGCTCCGGGTGACCAGGTAGCCGCGCGGGTTGGCGACCGCGGTGGACGGCGCGAAGACGAAGCCGTACGGAGCGGCGGCCAGGTCCGTGCGGGCCAGGGTGTGGAAGTGGCAGTGCTCGAACACCGCCGTCGCCCGGCCGAAGACGAAGTCGACGTCGCCCTCGATGTAGCAGTCCCGGTAGTACTGGCGGGCGAAGGTGCCGAGCGCGATCGAGTCGGCGTACAGCGTGTCCTGATGGCCCAGGAAGCGGCAGTGCTCGAAGGCCGAGCGGTCGCCCTGCACCTTGATGGCGACGGCCTGGGTGCCGGTGATCTCGGGGTGGTCGGCGCGCAGCCAGTCGTTGGCGAAGGTGATCCAGCGGGCGGTGAAGCCGTCGGTGCGCACGGTGGTGGTGGCCGACCCCGTGGTGCCGTAGGTGCCCGAACCGTCGGGCTTCTGCTTGCCGTTGGCGTTGTCGTACACGACGACGACATCGCGCGGATCCTCGGAGGCGCCGATCCAGGTCATCTCGGTGCCCGCGACGCCGGGCAGGCCGGTCGCCGGGTCGGTCACGCCGACGGAGACCGTCTCGCGGTACACGCCGGCCGCGATGACCAGCGTGTATCCGGCACCGGTCGCGGCGGTCACGGCGGCCTGGACGGTGGTGTGGTCGCCGAGCCCGTCGGGATGGACGTACAGCGTCCGCTCGGTGAGGCGCGCGGACGGCGAACCGTAACGCCCGAAGGGCGAACGGCCTCCGGCGCTCGCGGGGGTCGTGGTGAGGCCGAGCGCGAGGGCGGCCCCTGCGCTAGCGACGAGGAAGGTTCTGCGGCTCGGGGAAGTGGCGCGGCTTGGGGAGGTGGGGCGGGAGAGCATGGCGATGCTCCTTCGCTGTGCGGCTCAGTCGAGGAGGTGGTCAAGGAGGGGGAAGACGGGAGCGCCCGCCCCTGGGTGGGGGCCGGAACGGAACGCGCCCGGAGGGGGCCGGAGCGGCGCGCCCCCGGATGAGGGGGCGGTGCGGAGCCGCTCCGGCCGGATCGGGAGGCGGGTCAGCAGATCTTTCCGGCGCCGGCGCCGTGGTCGACGATCCGCGGGACGGCCTTCGGCGGGTCGACCTTCGTCCGCAGGGTGGGCGTCCATCCGGCGCCGGACTGGAGCGTCTCGGCCGGGATCTCCGCGTTGTGCACGGCGATCAGGTCGGTGGCCGTGCCGTTGACGTAGTTGTCGTCGGCGGTGAGCGGCGCCTCCTTCCACTTCTTCAGGACCTTCGCAGCGCTGATCCCGTCCGGCAGCGTGAACGCGTTGTGCTCGGCGACGAGTTGGGACTCCATGCCGATGCCGAAGCTGTAGGAGTACGTGGAGTCGGCCACGAAGTGGTTGTTGTACGAGTCCACTTGGCCGAAGCGGACGCGCGGCGCGCGCTCGACCAGGCCGGTGAACAGGTTGTGGTGGAAGGTGACCTTCAGGTGCCCCCGGTCGACGGCGGCGGTCGACGCGCTGTCGCTGTTGCCGATCAGGATCGTCTTGTCGTGGTCGGCGAAGACGTTCCAGGAGGCGGTCACGTAGTCGGCGCCCTTGACGATGTCGAGCTCGCCGTCGTGCTGCTCGAAGATCCGGCCGTAGTACGTCGGCAGGGTGCTGTCCGGGTGGTCCCCGTCGGTGAACGTGTTGTGGTCGAGCCAGATGTGCGTGGCGCCGTACACCACCGCGCTGTCGTACTCGGAGTTCCAGTTCCCGGTGTCGCCGTCGGTCGGGTCCCACTGCGGGAAGCAGTCGAGGGGGCTCTCGAAGGCGAGGTTGCGGATGATGACATTGTCGACGGCCTTGATCTGCAGGCTCGCGCCCTTGAAGCCCGCGTCCTCGCCGATGCCGACGATGGTGGTGTTGGCGGGGACGAACGCCTTGATGGCGGCGTCCTGGTTGGCGGCGGAGGTGCGGCGCAGGCCCTCGGGGCTGTCGGCCGGTTCGGCGTCCAGGTTGGTGTCGTACCCCCAGTTCTCCGGCGAGTACTTGTCCAGGTAGGCGGCGAAGTCGTAGCCGTCGGCGGCGAAGGAGTCGCAGCCCTCGGCGTTGGCGTCGATCGTGCCCTTGACCTTGATGATCTTCGGTGCGGTGCCGCCGTCCGCCAGGGCGGCCTTGAACTCGGCCCAGCTGGTGACGGTGTAGACGTGCGCTGCGTCGGCGGCCGCACCTCCCGTGGTCCCGGTGCCGTCGGAGGCCCAGCCGTCACCGGCGGCGAGGGTCTGGCGGCCGAGGTCGCGGGGCTGGGCCTGGGCGGAGGTGCCGGTGACGGTGAGGACGAGGGCGGTGCAGCCGATCAGCGCGGCCACCCTTGCTGTGACATGCCCATGCCATCTCTGTGTGTTCATGGTGCGGCTCTCTCTTTCCATCGGGTCAGGGGGTCAGGGGGTCACGCGGTGGGCCAGGTGATCCACGACTCGGGGATCACCTCGTCGAGCCGGCGCACGTCCCGGGGCGTCAGCACCCGGCGGTGCAGCAGCTCGGCCGCGACGAGACGGGCCACGGCGATCGCACCGGGCGGGTTGAAGTGCGTGTTGTCCTGCTCGGTCTCGGTCCAGTTGAAGTACTTCTTCGTCTCCTCGACACCGAGCTTCTGCCACAGGGCGAGCGACAGGGCCTGGATGTCGAGCAGCGCGACATGCTCGTCCTCGGCGAGCGCCCGCATCGACGCCGGGTAGTCGCCATGGGTCGGCAGCGCGTTGCCGTCCGCGTCGAACTTCCTGCGCTCGACGGAGGTGGCGAGCACCGGCCGCGCGCCACGGGCCCGCGCCCCGTCGACGTACTGACGCAGGTAGTCCTGGTACGTCGTCCACGGCTCCGTATAGCGGGTCGGGTCCGCGCTCTTCTCGTCGTTGTGCCCGAACTGGATGAGCAGGAAGTCGCCGGGCCGGATCGCTTCGAGGATGACGTCGAGACGCCCCTCATCGACAAAACTCTTCGAACTCCGCCCGTTCACCGCGTGGTTGGCGACCTCCAGCCCCTCACGAAGGAAGAACGGGAACGCCATCCCCCACCCGGTCTCGGGCGCGGCGTCGGCATACTTCTGAGCGGCGGTGGAGTCACCGGCGATGTAGAGGGTGCGCACGCGTCGGGCTCCCTTGGGTGCAGCGGTCGCAGGGGCCGTCGCGGCGACGGCGAGGGGAACGGCGGCGAGGGCTGCGCTGGTGACCTGTCTGCGGGTGAGGGACACGGGGGGTGCCTTTCAACCAGGGGGTGAGGAGGGCTTTTCAGGGGCGCGGGGAACTGCGCGACCAGCCACGGCCGGTCCGGAGACGCGATACAACCCAGCACCCCCGAACCGACCGCGCACAGAAAACGAGCCGGACTAGTGATTCGCCTTCCAGTCCGCCTGCGCCTTGTTCAGCTGGTCGGCCAACGTGTTCAGGAAGTCCTTCGCCGACATCTTCCCGAGCAGCACCTTCTGGAAGTTCGGCTCGTTGTCGGTCTTCGAGATCGTGTTCCAGTCCGGCAGGTAGTACGGCAACTGCACGATCTTCGTCGTGGAACCATTCAACGCCTCGGCCGCCAGCTTCGTCGGCTCAGACGCCTGCACCCACGCGTCCTGCGCCGCCTCCGTGTTCGCCGGAACCTGCGCCGCCGACTCGTTCCACTTGCTGTTGGCCTCGTGGGACGCGGCGAACTCGATGAACTTCCAGGCCGCCGACTTGTTCTTGCTGGACTTGAACAGCCCGAGCCCGTCCACGGGGTTGGAGATCTGCACCCGCGTGCCGTCGTCCAGCGTCGGGTTCGGGATGCCCTTGAACTTGCCGCTCAGCGCCTTCTCGTGGTCCGCGTAGGAGCCGAGGTTGTGGCTCAGCATCCCGATCGTGCCGGAGTCCCACTGCGCGACCATCTTGGTGAAGTCGTTGTTGACGTCGGCGGACGGGGTGTCCTTCTTGTACAGCGCGACGTACTTCTCCAGCGCGGTCACGTTCTTCGCGTCGTTGACCGTGGTCTTGTCGCCGTTCCAGAACTCGGTGATGCCGCTCTGCCCGTACGTGGCGTCCAGGGCCTGCGCGATCGAGCCCTCGCCGCCGCGGATGGTGTAACCGAACTTGTTCTTGCCCGAGTTGGTGAGCTTGTCGGCAGCCGCGTAGAACTTGGTCCATGTGGTCGGCGCGTCCAGGCCCGCCGCCGTGAACAGGTCGGTCCGGTACCAGAGCGTGCCGTTGTTGGCGGAGGTCGGCACGGTGTACGTCTTGCCGTCGCCGCCGGCGGCCTTGACGCTGGCCAGGAAGTTCGCGCTGAGCTTGCCGTTCAGCGAGCTCTTCGTGAGCCGGCTGTCGAGCGGTTCGAGGGCGCCCTGCGCGGCGACCTCGGCGAGCATCGCGGTGCCCACCCCGCCGACGTCCGGCAGGCCGCCGCCCTGGATGGCGGTGTCGTACTTGGACTGGACGCTCGCGGCGGGCACTCCGACGTAGTTGACCTTGATGTCCGGGTACTTCTTCTCGAAGTCCTTGATGATCTCCTTCCAGACGTCGGTACGGACACCGCCGTTGTTGTCCCAGAAGGTGATCTCGCCCTTGCCGGAGCCCTCGTTGCCCTTGTCCCCGGCCGAGCCACTGCCGTCGTCGCCGCAGGCGGTGGCGGTGAGCGCGAGCACGGAGCCCAGGGCGACGGCCATGGCGGCACGCCTGGTTCTACGGATGCTGATCTTCATTGGTCGGCTCTCTTCTTCTGGATCCAGCGGGGTTGTGGTGGTGCTGCGGTGATACGAGGTACTGCGGGGGTGTTGTGGTGGTGCGGGGGTGCTGTGGGGTCTTGTCAGCGGTGCTGGGCTTGCGGCGCCCAACCGTCCGTGCCCGCGAGGTAGTTGGCGACCGTGTAGCCGGCCGCGTCGGCGTCGCTCAGCTGCGGCCGGTCGTCGGTGACGGTGGCGCCGGGTCCGTACGTCCGGTACTCGGCGAACCGCGCGTCCTTCCACGAGAAGCCGCTCATGTCGGTCCACGGCGAGGCCTTCACCGCGGCCGGCAGCTCGGTGTCGCGGAACAACACCTGGGCGACCGCGTCGGGTTCGCCGCCCGGGTGCCAGGGCCTGCCGAGGTGGAAGGACCCGGCGGGCGCGTCGCTCACGACCCTCGACCTGGTGATCAGGAACCCGTACGGGTTGTCCTTCCAGGTCGAAGCGGCCGTGAGATAGCCGTTGTTGGTGGTGGAGCCACGGCTGAGCGCGCGGATGACCGATCGCTCGATCACGGTCGTCGCGCGTCCGTAGAGGAAGTCGACATCGCCCTCGATGTACGAGTCGCGGATGTAGACCCGGCTGATGAGGTTCAGCTTGGGGCTGTCGGTCATCAGGGTGTCCTGGTTGCCCAGGAAGGCCGTGTTCTCGAAGACGATGCGGTCGCCCGTCGTCTTCATCGCCAGGGCCTGCTCGCCGCTGTACTCGTACGCGGCCTCGTCGAAGTCGTTGCTGAAGGTGAGGTCGCGCGCGGTGACGTCGTTCGCGGCGATCCGCACGGTGGCGCTTCCGGTCGAGCCGCCGAACTGTGCGGGGGTGTCGTAGACGATGACGGTGTCGGAGCGATCTTGTCCAGTCCCCTGGAGCACCAAGTTCGGCTTGGTCGCGGGAATGTAGACCTTCGCGCGGTACGTTCCGGGCGCGATCGCGATGGTCACGGGGCTGCCGTTGCCGTCGGGCACGGCGTCCACGGCGGCCTGGACGGTCGGGTAGTCGGCAGGCACGTTCAGCACGGTGCCGATCCGCGCTTGCGGACCTGAGAACTTGGCGACCAGCGAGGGAACGGCGGCCGCCGGGTCCAGCCGGTAGGCGTAGAAGTCGTGCGGGTCGAAGGCCGTGCCCCACGCGTCGTGCCGCCCGGTGGTGTTCTTCAGAATGGACCCGCGCTGCACCAACTCGGCGGTGGCGTCGGCCTGATAGGGGTGCTGGACCCCGTCGTAGTAGCTGTTCTCGATGACCATCTTGGTCTGCCCGCGCGACCAGTTGCCGTACGTCCAGACCGGGTCGCCGTCCGCCACCTGCGCCGACAGATAGTTGTTGTAGAGGTGCGCGTAGGCGCAGTTGTCGGCGGACGGATTGCGTTGTTTCGTTCCGTTGAACCAGTTGTGGTCGATGGTGATCTGCGTCTTGACGTTGGCGGTCCAGCCGATGCCGAACGCCTTGTTGTGGTTCGTGAACTGGTTGTAGGAGACGGTGATGTACTGGCTGTCCTTGCGGATGTCGAGCAGCCCGTCGCCCATGTGTGTGAACCGGTTGTGGTCGATCCAGACGTGGTCGACGGTGTCCATCTGGATGGCGTCGAAGTCCTGCGTCTTACCGTCCCAGTCGCCCTCGACGTAGGAATCGCGGATCGTCAGATTGCGAATGATCACGTTGTGCGTACCGGGGTTGAGGTGCAGCTCCCCGTGGACGATCTCGCCGGTGTCACCGACGCCGATGATCGTCTTGTTCGAGGCCACGACGATGTCGGAACCGAAGGGCTCGACGGCGACGGCTCCCGAGACCCGGATGACGTACGGCTCCTCGGCGGCCGCGTACTTCGCGAGCGAGGCCTGGTCGTTGACCGTGACGACCTTGCCGCCCGCGCCACCGGTGGTGCCGCCGTCGAGGGAAGCGAATCCGTGCGGCTGATCGCTCCAACGGTCCATCGCCGAAGGTGCTTTCGGTGCGGCTGCCGAAAGTGCTTTCGACGGGGCATCGACGGCCTTCGCCTGGCCGACAGCCCCCAGAGTCAGGGCTGCCACCAGTCCCACGACGGCGGCCAGGGTTCTCCCCAGGCCTGGACCTGGCAAGCGCTTGCTATGGAGGTGCGTCATTGCGGCTCCCAACAGGCGTACGGATGGCAGGAATCGACCCTCAGGGGGTCGCGGTGATGCGGAAGTGCGTGAACGAGGCCGCGCCGGCGTGTCCCCCGCCGACGGGTGCGAGCGCGAAGAGCCCGAGCAGGGCGCCGACCCAGCGCCAGGGGGTGGCGGCGAAGACCTGGCCGGAAGGCTGCCGGCCGTCACCGACGTCGTACGAGAAGCGGCAGCGCGCCCCGGCGCCGATCTCGATCCACAGCCGGGCCCGCCCCTCGGGCGCCGCCGGCGAATGCGCGGCGTCGCGCTCCCGGTCGGCGACCGACTCGGCGAACCGGTGCACCAGCCGCACCGATCCGTCGTGTTCCCGCTGGAGCCCGATCCAGCTGAACGCGTCCCCGAGCACCGCGAGCCCGGCCCGCGCCCCCGGCTCCTCGCTGTCGAGCCGCAGCTCGACCTCTACGGTGGCGGAGATACCGGGCAGCCGCTGCGTGAGCACGTTCGGGAGCTTGCGCAGATCGTGCGCGTCGACCGTCCGTACGCAGCTCAGCCGCAGCCCGTCCCCTGAGTGCTGTGTGGCCCAGCCGTCCTGCGGATTGGCGGTCCACTGCCACTGGCGCCCATAGCGGCCGCCGGGGAAGTCGTCGTCCGTGGCGGGCGCGGACGCCGGCTGGGGCGGCAGATCCGGCTTCTTGTGTACGGCGACGGGGGCGCCCTCGTCGCCGAGGACCGGCCAGCCGTCCGTGCCCCAGCGCATCGGCTGGAGGTGGACGACCCGCCCGTACGGGCCACGCTGCTGGAAGTGCGCGAACCAGTCCTCGCCGGCCGCCGTGCGCACCCAGCCGCCCTGGTGCGGGCCGTTGACCTCGGTGTCGCCCTGCTCCAGGACGATCCGCTCCTCGTACGGCCCGAAGAAGCCGCGTGAGCGGAAGGCGCCCTGCCAGCCGGACTCCACTCCCCCGGCGGGCGCGAAGATCCAGAACCAGCCGTCGTGCCGGTAGGCCTTGGGCCCTTCCAGGGTGAACCAGCCGGGGATCAGGTCGGCGTCGACGATCACCTTGCCCTCGTCGAGCAGTCCGGTGCCGTCGGGGCGCATCCGGTGGCCGGTGAGCCGGTTCTTCACGCCCGCGCGGGACTTGGCCCAGGCGTGCACGAGATACGCCTCGCCGGTCTCCTCGTCCCACAGCGGGCAGGCGTCGATGAGCCCTTTGCCCTCCTTGACCAGGTGCGGACGGGTCCAAGGGCCTCTGATCTCCGGGGCGTTGACCTGGAAGATCCCGTGGTCGGGGTCGCCCCAGAAGATCCAGAACCGGTCGTCGTGATGACGCAGGGACGGCGCCCACACCCCGCAGTCGTGCCGGGGCTTCCTGAAGTCGCTCGCGGGTTCGAGGAGTTGGAGGGCGTGTCCGACGAGCGTCCAGTTGACCAGGTCACGGGAGTGCAGCAGCGGCAGGCCCGGGGCGCGGCCGAAGCTGGAGGCGGTGAGGTAGAAGTCGTCGCCGACACGGAGCAGGTCGGGGTCGGACCAGTCGGCGTCGAGGACGGGGTTGCGGTAGGTGCCGTCGCCCAGGTCGGCGGAGGTCAGGGCCATCACGGGCTCACCGCCTTCCGCACCAGCGCGGCGGCCTCGGCCCGGTCGAGGGCGCCGTCCGCGACGACGGTGACGACCCGCCGTACGACCGTCTCCCCGGCCGCGACCGGCAGCCGTGCCTCGTGTGCGAGCGACGAGCCGACCCCCGGGTACTCGGTGGTTCGCACGAACCAGGGGTCGCGGCGGGTCGCATCGGTGGCCCCGGCGAAGACGAGCGTCCAGGTGGCGCCGGAGAGGGCGAGCCAGTCGGCGCGGGTGCCGTGGATCGCCTCCTCGCCCTCGGTGCCGGCGGTGAAGATGCGCGGCGCCTCGGCCTCTTTGCGGGCACGCCAGAAGAAGCCGCCGTAGGCCGCGCCGGGCCGCCCGTTGGTGGCGGGGCTACCGATGGTCAGCTCGTGATCGGTCGTGTTGGTGAGCGAGAACGTGAAGTCCAACGCCCATGCGGTTTCGGTGAGTTCGGCCGCCGCGACCGTACGGCGCTCGCGCAGCAGCTCGCCGCCCGCGGCCACCCAGCGCAGCTCCTCCACGAAGCCGTCGGGGTCGCGCAGCTGGAAGGCGGCGTGCCGCTGGGCGCCGTGGTTGTCGAGCTCGGTTGGCCCCTGGTCGCGTACATAGGTGCGCCCGCCCCAGAAGTTGTGCCCCTCGACGTCGGGAACGGCGACACCGACGCCGAGGTGGTGTGCGTGGTCGGCGGGGCTGAGCTCGGTGACAGCCGTACCGGCCAGGGTGGTGACGGGGTGCAGATACGGACGCGGGGAGAGCTTGGGCGGCAGGGCGGGCCGGGTGATGTACCGGGCGACGGGGCGGCCCGCGATACGCAGGACGAGTGACTCGTTGTTCATCGGACACTCACCTCGTTCAAGGCCGCCCAGGGGGCGCCCAGTTCGGAGTAGAGGGCGAGGGTGTCGGCGGCGGCCGCGACGAGTCCGTCGATGCCCCGGACGACCCGGCGGTTCTCGCCGGGCAGCAGCTCCCAGGCGTGGTCGGGCAGCGCGACGGGGTCGGGCGCCCGGCGGATCGCTTCGACCACCTTCATGAAGGCGCCCGTCGACTCGGGCGTGACCAGCAGTTCGGCGCCGGCCGTCAGATGGGCGACCAGGTTCTCCAGCAGGTCGGTGCGGCCGTACTCGATCTCCTCCGGGCCCCGCCCGGACCGCTGTACGAGCACGCGGTCCTGCTTGTACCAGAAGGTGATCCGCCCCTGGGCGCCGTGCACGAGGACGTACGGCTCGTCGGGCCGTTCGGCGCAGAGCGTCGCGGCGACGGTGATACGGCTCTTCGCGGTGACGACGCGCACGCACGAGGTGTCGTCGGACTCGATGTCGTTGGCGCGCAGCAGCTCGGTCTCGATCCCGGGGATGTCCTCCGCGCGGGTGGAGCCGTCCAGCGCGAGGGCCGTGGCGACGGCGTGCGCGAGGGGGTTCGTCAACACCCCGTCGACCACGTCCACGCCGTTCATGCGGCGCTTGCCCGCCCACGGCGCGCGCCGGTAGTACGCCTCGTCGCGTGCCCAGGCTCCGGCCCCGCCGATACCGATCACCTTGCCGAGCGCGCCCTGGGCGATCAGCTCGCGGATCGCGGGCACCGCGTGCGAGCCGAGCGACTGGAAGCCGATCTGGCAGACCACTCCGGCCGCGGCGACACCGTCCGCCATCCTGCGGAACTCCGCGTAGGACGGCGCGGGCGGCTTCTCCAGCAGCAGGTGTACGCCCTTCCGCGCGGCGATCAGCGCCAGGTCGGTGTGGGTGGGGATGGGCGTGCAGATCACCGCGATCGCGGCGCCGGTGGAGTCCAGGAGGGCGCCGAAGTCGGCGGACTGCTCCGGAAGTTGGCCCTGGAAGTCCTCCTTGAGCTCCTCCTCGCTGAGCGGGTTCAGCTCGCAGATGCCGACGAGTCGTACGAGACCCTTCTCCTGGAGACGGCCGATGTTCCGCAGATGCCAGCGGCCGTGACCGCGGGCGCCCGCGAGGACGACCGGCAGCGGGGTTTCCTTCGCGTGGGGCGTGCTCATCGGACCCTCCCCGCACCCGCGCCGCGCTGCACATCGCGGTCGGCCTGCCGGGCGCTGTCGATCGTCCCGTGCAGCGTGGGCGTCCAGCCGACGTCGGCGGTCAGGTCGCGCTCGCTGCCGGAGTTGTAGGCGTTGTAGATGGCCAGCAGGTCGACGGGGAAGCCGTTGAAGAGCGTCCCGGTCTGGTGCAGGGCCGTGCCGTTCCAGCTCTTCACGAGGTCGGCGACCTCGACATGGCCGGGCGTGGTGAAGGCGTTGTTCTCGGCGTAGACCGCCGACTCGGTGGAGACGCCCAGCGAGTAGCGGTACTCGGAGCCGGCGGGCACCACGTACCGGTTGTCGTAGACGTGCACCTGGCCGAAGCGGACGCGCGGCGCGCGCTGGACGACACCCTCGAACTCGTTGTGGTGCAGGGTGACGCGGAGTCTGCCGCGGTCCCCGGTCGCCGCGTCGCTGTTGCCGATGAGCATCGCCTTGTCGTGGTCGGCGAACCGGCTCCAGGAGACGGTGACCAGGTCGGAACCGGTGGTGATGTCCAACAGGCCGTCGTGACGAAGGTAGTTGCGGCCGAAGTAGGTGGGTTCGCCGGCGTCGGGGTGGCCCTTGTCGCTCGCGGTGATGTGGTCGACCCACACATGGGTGGCGCCGCTCAGCCAGAGGGTGTCGTACGACGTCTTCCAGTCGCCGAGGCCACCGGTGTTGGGCTGCCAGACGGGGAAGCAGTCGTAGGCGTCGCGGAGTTCGAGGTTGCGGACGATGACGTTGTCCGCGTTCTTGACCTGGAGGCTGGCGCCCTTCAGCACGGCACCGGAGCCGAGGCCGACGATGGTGGTGTTGGAGCCGACGAGGAGTTCGACGCGCGCGGCCTGCCGGGCGGCGGACGCCTGGCGGGCTTCCTCCTGCGCACCGCTGGGCTTGGCCGAGCCCCAGGTGCGGGGGTCGTACGCGGCCAGGTACTCCTTCAGGGCGTACCCGTCGCTCGCGTAGTCGTCGCAGTCCAGGTGATGGCCGTCGTCGTCGGTGTTGGCGTCGATCGTCCCCGCGATCTTGATGATCTTCGGGGTGGCGCTGCCGCCGTCGAGGGCGCGGACCAGCTCGGCACGGCTGCGTACGGTGAAGACATGGGCGTCGTCGGCCGCCGCGCCACCGGTGGTGCCGCCCTCCGCCGCCGCCCAGCCGTCGTCCGCGGCCAGGGTGTCTCGGCTGATGTCCCGGGCGTCGGCGCCGGCCGGAGTGCTGAGGACCACTCCCAACAGGCCGACCACGGCGACCACTTGAAGAAGGCGTCTCATCCGCCGTGGGTGCCTCATCCCTTCACCGCCCCCGCGCTGAAGCCGGTGATCAGCCACTTCTGAATGAAGGCGAAGACGATGACGACGGGGACGGCGGCGATGATGCCGCCCGCGGCCAGCGCGCCCAGGTCGACGCTGTCGGAGCTCATCAGGGTGTTGAGGCCGACCGGGATGGTCTGCTTGCTCTGGTCGCTGAGGAACATCAGGGCGAACAGGAAGTGGTTCCAGGCGTGCACGAAGGCGAAGGAGCCGACGGCGATCAACCCGGGCCGCAGCAACGGGAGTACGACGATCCGGAAGCCGTTGAAGCGGTTGCAGCCGTCGACCCAGGCGGCCTCCTCCAGCGAGGGCGGCACGTTCCTGATGAACCCGCTGATGAGGATCATCGACAGCGGCAGCTGGAAGACCGTCTCGGCGAGGACGACACTCGCGAGCGAGTTGATCATCTGGAGCTTGGCGAAGATCTGGAAGAGCGGGACCAGGAGCAGCGCCCCCGGCACGAACTGCGAGCAGAGCAGCGCCAGCATGAAGCCGCGCTTGATCTTGAAGTCGAAGCGGGCGAGAGCGTAGCCGCCGGCGAGCGCCACGACAGTCGTCATCACCAGTGTGGCGACGGCGATGAGCACGCTGTTCTGGAAGTAGATCCCGAAGCTGCGCTCGTTCCACACCTTGTCGAAGTGCTCGAAGGTCATGGGCCAGGGCACGAGCGAGGTCGAACCGGCCGGGCGCAGCGCGAAGAGGAGGATCCAGTAGAAGGGGATCAGGGTGAAGAGCAGGTAGATGCCGAGGGGCACGTAGATCTGCCAGCGCGGGACCTCGTCCCAGGCGCGGTGCCGCTTCCCCGCGGGGCGCATCGGGACGGCGATGCCCGCGCCGGACTCCGGGGTGCCCGGCACGACGACCGTGCGGGTGTTGGACTGGGCGTCCTCGGTGATCACTTGTCCCCGCCTCCGAACTTGCTCAGTCGCAGGTAGACGATCGAGCAGAACAGCAGAATCACGAACGCGACCGTGGTCAGGGCCGACGCGTAGCCGAAGTTGTGCGCGTCGACGCTGGTGTTGGCGATGTAGAGCGGGAGGGTCGTCGTCTCGCCCGCGGGACCACCGCCCGTCAGCGTGTAGAGCAGGTCGACGTTGTTGAACTCCCACACCGCGCGCAGCAGCGTGGACAGGACGATGGCGTCCTTCAGGTGCGGCAGCGTGATGTGCAGGAACTGCCGGAAGCGGCTGGCGCCATCGACCTCGGCGGCCTCGTACAGATCCTTGGACACGGACTGGAGATCGGCGAGGATCAGGATCGCGAAGAAGGGGACACCGCGCCACAGGTCGGCGACCACGGCCGCCGGGAAGACGGTGGAGGTGTCCGACAGCCAGCTCGTTCCGTACTGCCCGATGCCCGCGTCGGCGAGGTAACGCGTAATGCCTGTCTGGGAGTTGTAGAGCAGCACCCAGATCGCGGAGGTCAGCACACCGGAGACGGCCCATGGCGAGAAGACCAGCGCGCGGCCGACGGCCCGCCCCACGAAGGTCTGGTTGACGATCAGCGCCAGCGCCAGACCGAACAGCAGCTGGAGGCCCACCTCGACGATGACCCACTTGGCGCTGAAGGTCAGCGTGTCCCAGAACTGGGGGTCGGCGGTGAAGGCGTGCGTGAAGTTGTCGAAGCCCGCGAAACCGTTGCGCCACGGCTTGGTCGGGTTGAAGTTCTGCAGGCTGTAGTAGAAGACGCTGATGACGGGGTAGGCGATGAAGCCCAGCATCAGCAGCGCCGCCGGGGCGATCAGCAGATACGGGAGCCTGCGCGGGGTCGCGGAGGCACGGCGTCGCCGGGGTGGCGCGGGCGGTTTCGCCACGGCTGCGGCTTGGGCCATGACTGTTCTCCGTTTCTCGGGCGTTCTCGTGCGTTCATGCGTTCATGCGTTCGCATGGTGAAGCGCTTCGCATACGTTGTTCGATATCTCGGCCAAAGAGAGTGCGGCCGAGGGTGGATCAGCCCGCGTACGGGTCCTGCACCGTGCCCGGCCTGGCCAGGAACTCGAAGTCGCAGCCGGTGTCCGCCTGGGTGATCTGCTCGTTGTAGAGCGCGCCGTAGCCGCGCTCGTAACGGACGGGCGGCGGCGTCCACTCCGCCCGCCTGCGCTCCAGCTCCGCGTCGTCCACGTTGAGCTGAAGCGACCGTGCCTCGACGTCGAGGGTGATCGTGTCCCCGGTCCGCACCAGCGCGAGCGGCCCGCCGATGTACGACTCGGGCGCCACGTGCAGCACGCACGCGCCGTAACTCGTGCCGCTCATCCGGGCATCGGAGATCCGCACCATGTCCCGTACGCCCTGCTTCAGCAGATGGTCGGGGATGGGCAGCATCCCGTACTCGGGCATGCCCGGACCGCCCTTGGGCCCGGCGTTGCGCAGCACCAGCACGCTGTCCGCCGTGATCCCGAGTGACGGGTCGTTGATGGTCCGCTGCATGGTCTTGTAGTCGTCGAAGACGACCGCGGGACCCGTGTGCTTGAGCAGCTGCGGCTCGGCGGCGATGTGCTTGATGACCGCGCCGTCCGGGCAGAGGTTGCCGCGCAGGACGGCGACTCCTCCCTCGGCCGCCACCGGGTTCTCCCGTGTGCGGATGACGTCGTCGTTGTGGACTCGCGCACTCGCCAGCTGCTCGCGCAGGCTGTCGTGCGACACCGTCGGCCGGTCCAGGTGCAGCAGATCGGTGATCCGCGACAGGAACCCGGGCAGGCCGCCGGCGAAGTGGAAGTCCTCCATCAGGTACGTCTGGCCGCCGGGCCGGACGTTCGCGAGCACAGGGACCGTGCGGGCGATGCGGTCGAAGTCGTCGAGGGTGAGGCGGACGCCCGCCCGGCCGGCCATCGCGATCAGGTGGATCACGGCGTTGGTGGAGCCGCCGAGGCCGAGGACGGTCGTCACCGCGTCCTCGAAGGCGTCGGCGGTGAGGATGGCGGAGAGCCTGCGGTCCTTGTGGACTTGTTCAACGATCCTCATGCCGGATGCCGCGGCCATCCGATCGTGCCCGGAGTCCACGGCGGGGATGCTGGACGCGCCCGGGACGGTCACACCGAGCGCCTCGGCGGCCGCCGTCAGCGTGGACGCCGTACCCATGGTCATGCAGTGACCGGGCGAGCGGGCGAGACCGCTCTCCAGCTCGGTCATCTCGCAGTCCCCGATGAGCCCGGCGCGCTTGTCGTCCCAGTACTTCCACATGTCGGTGCCGGAGCCGAGGACCTCGTTGCGCCAGTGGCCCGGCAGCATGGGCCCGGCGGGCACGAAGACCGCCGGCAGGTCGACGGAGGCGGCGCCCATGAGCAGGGCAGGCGTGGACTTGTCGCAGCCGCCCATCAGCACGGCCCCGTCGACGGGATAGGACCGCAGCAGCTCCTCGGTCTCCATCGCGAGCATGTTGCGGTAGAGCATCGGGGTCGGCTTCTGGAAGGTCTCGCTCAGCGTGGAGACCGGGAATTCGAGCGGGAAACCCCCGGCCTGCCACACCCCCCGCTTCACGGCCTGCGCACGGTCGCGCAGATGCACATGACAGGGGTTGATGTCGCTCCACGTGTTGAGGATCGCGATGACCGGCTTGCCCAGGTGCTCCTCGGGCAGATAGCCGAGCTGCCGGGTGCGGGCCCGGTGACTGAAGGAGCGCAGACCCGACGAGACGCCGCTGCCGTACCACTGGTGGCTTCTGAGGTCCTCGGGCCGTCTGCGCTGCTCGTCGTGGCTGTTCATATGGACCATCCGGCGGCTATCGCGGCGACCTCGGCGCGCTCGCTCTCGGGCAGCGGCTTGCTCGGCGGGCGGACGTCACGGCGGCACAGCCCGAGCGAGGCCAGGGCCTCCTTGACCACGGTGACGTTGTTCGCGGAGGCGTTGGCCGCGCGCAGCTCCTCGAAGCGGCGGATCTGTTCCCAGACCTTCATGGCGGCCGGGTAGTCGCCGGATCGAAGCGCTTCGATCATGTTCAGCGAAACGGACGGGGCGACGTTCACGAGCCCCGAGGTGAAGCCCGTGGCACCGGCCGAGAAGTACGAGGGCGCGTACGGCTCGGCGAGCCCGGCCACCCACACGAACCGCTCAAGGCCCGCGTCCCGGGCGAAGGCGGCGAAGCGCGCGGCGTCCGGAACGGCGTACTTCACCCCGATGACGTTCGGGCACACATCGGCGAGTTCGGCGAGCCGTGCCCCCGCGAGCAGCGGATTGCGGATGTAGGGAACGACGCCCAGTTCGGGCACGGACTCGGCGATGGCCCGGTGGTAGTCGACCCAGCCGCCCTCCGACACATACGGATGCACGGGCTGATGGACCATCACCATCTGCGCACCGAGCGCGCGAGCGTGCCGCGCCGAGGCGACGGCGGTCGGCACGTCATGTCCGACACCGACGAGAACGACCGCCCGGTCCCCGGTCTCCTCGATGGTCAACTCGGTGACGAGCTGGCGCTCTTCGGGCGTCAGGGCGTAGAACTCACCGGTGTTGCCGTTCGGCGTGAGGGTCTTCACCCCGCCGTCGAGCAGCCGACGCAGCAGGGCCCGGTGGGTGTCGCGGTCGATCGTGCCGTCCTCCGCGAACGGAGTCACGGGGATCGCCACGACCTCGGCGAGCGCCGCCCGCTGGGTCTCGTACGTCGCTGTCATTCCTGTTCATCCTCTTCCTGGCCCTGGGGGAAGGCCCGTTGCACGAACGACGCGATATGGGCGTGCAGCGCGCCGGCCGCGCCATCGGCGTCACCGTCGAGGGCGAGCCGCAGGATCTCCCGGTGCTCGTTCGCCTCGCGCTCCCAGGACGGGTCGGCGGCCCAGGCGACCGCCGAGACCAGGGCGGCCTGGTCGCGTACTTCGTCGAGCATCCGGCCGAGCAGCGGGTTGCCGCAGGACACGTACAGGGCGCGGTGGAACTCCCGGTTGGCCAGGGAGCGTTCGGCGGTGTCGGCGGCGTCGTCGGCACGCGTCAGCGCGTCACGCGCGGCGGCGAGCGACGCCTCGCGCCGTACGGTCCGCCGCAGCGCCTCCGGTTCGAGGAGCAGCCGCACGTCGTACACCTCGCGCGCCATGTCTGCGTCCACCATGCGCACCGTGACGCCCTTGTACTGGTTCATCACGACGAGCCCGGTACCGGCCAGGGTCTTGAGCGCCTCGCGCACGGGCGTCTTGGACACCCCGAACTGTGCGGCGAGCTCGGTCTCGACCAGAGCCTGTCCCGGGGTCAACTGCCCGGTGAGGATGCGGTGTTTGATCCCCTCCAGCACGAACTGCGTGCGGGACGGGATCGGGGTGGGCACAGAGGTCATGCGCGCCTCTCGGATCTCACGTGTCGGATGGCGGGCTTCCGATCGCGTGTATCGGATCTCGCATATCGCGTCTCATATATGACGTACGAAGTACGACGGGTTGAAGGTAGGAGCGCGCCCGTGTTTCGTCAACGCTTCTGACAAAAGAAGTTGGAGTGACCGGCGAGCCGGCCCTCGGTGTCGGAGGCTGTGTCAGAGGCTCGCGATGTCGCCCTCACGGGCGGTGGAGGTCCGGCCGCCGAAGACAACGGCGGCGCGCTCGGTGGCGGACTCCGGGGTGAGCGTCGGCCCCACATGGGTGACCAGCAACTCACCTACGCCGGCCTCCTTGGCCACGCTCCCGGCATCCTCGGGCGTGAGATGTACCTGGCGTTCGCTTCCGCGATGCCGGTCGATGTCGGCCTCACAGAGGAACAGGTCGGCGCCGGCGGCGAGTTCGGTGAGCGCCGAGCAGGGCCCGCTGTCTCCCGAGTACGCGAGGACACTCCCGTCGCACTCGGCCCGCAGCCCGTACGCCTCGATGTCGTGCACAACGGCACGCGTACGAAGCCGCAGTTCACCCACACGCGTGTCATGCCCGTCGCACAAGGGCCGGAGGTCGAAGACCCCGCCCAGGAACCCGGGATCCCGCTGCCCGAAGAACCCGGCGAGCCGCTGCCCGAGCTCGGGCGGCCCGTACACGGGAAGGGGTGCGGAGGGGGTGAGCCCGCCGTACGCCAGCCCGTACACGGCGGAGAGGAGGTCGGCACAGTGATCCGCGTGCAGATGCGAGATCCAGATCGCGTCCAGCCGCACCGGATCCGTATGCCTCTGCAATTCGGCGAAGCTCCCGGGCCCGGCGTCGACCCACACCTCGGCGCCCCCGCCGCGCAGCAGATAGCCGGAGCAGGGACGGCCGGGTCCCGGGTGGGGGGAGGCGGTGCCGAGGACGGTGAGGGCGAGAGACATGCGGGGAGCGTACGGAACGGCAGCACGGCGGGCTCCCCTTTTTCCGGCACTCCAGGGACGCTTTCCGGTACTCCAGGGGCGCTGCGGCTCCCGGCATGTCGCGTGCGCCGCCACTCCGCCGGCTCCTCAGATGTCCGCGTACGCCACGGCTCGGCGACTTCTCGGGCGCCTGTATGTGCCGGTGCCCTACGGCGTCCCCGGTGTCCGTATGCACGGATGCCGTACTGCTCCCCCGGTGTCCGTAACGTGCCGACGCCCTACGGCTTCCAGCCGGGGTCGCGGCCGCTGAGCCCGATCACCCGGTCGAGCAGCGGTGCGTCGTCCGGCACCGGTACCACGGGCCCGAAGAGGCCCCCGTCCCTGCTCGGCTCCTCGGCCGCGGCGGCGAGGAGCCCATGCGACGCCTGAAGGGCAGCGGCATCGGGCTCGTACTCCTGGCCGGTGGCCCGGGCGAGATCCCACCCGTGCACCACCAGCTCGTCGGCGGCGACGGCGGCCGCCACCACACCCGGCAGGGGGACCCCGCCCGCCCGGGTCTCACCCGTCCAGGCGGCCGGGTCGCGCCAGGCCTCGGCGAGCTCGTCGAGCGCCTTGGGCAGGGCCTCGCGCCAGCCGGGCTCGATGTCGGGCACGAAGGAGCCCGGGCTGGTGGCCGTCGTAGGGCCCAGGTCCTTGCGAGCGGCGTCGCGGAAGGCGATGACCAGCCCGGCCACATGCCCGAGCATGTTGTGCACCGCGAGCCCCGGACAGGGGGTCACGCCGTCGAGCTGCTCCTCGGTCACGCCCTGCGCGAGGCGCGCCACGATCAGGGCCTGCGGTCCGAGGTCGAAAGTCTGGCCGGTCATCAAGGTCTCCTCTGTACTCAGCCTCGTGTCCACTCGCGTCCACTGATGGGGTAGACCGAGGCGGCGCCCAAAACTCATCGCTTCCGCACTCATCGTTTGCGCACTCATCGCTTGCGCCACGATGAGGCGCCGTCGCGTCCGTCGGGAATGGTTGCAGCAGCACACAGTGACATCCATCACGTCGACTTCCCGTATCAACGCGGTTCGGTAGTACATGGCGCCTGGGCGATATAGCCAGACTTGCCATCCCGAATCAGACATACGGCGCACATGATCCAATGAGATGCATCTCGCCCGGCTGTTTCACCCCGCCCGCCGGGCACAGGGGGGCTTCTGACGGAGCGCCAGACCCTGTCGCGCGCCGGTGAGCCGCGTCAGCACACCCGTGCGCCCGATTCAAGGCCGTTCGTGGACTACGAGGCCGGGTAGTAGTAGCGCTCGTTGCCGCTCACTCACTCAGGTTTTAACAATGACGGCCCCAGAAGGCGTCACCGCAGCTCAGGCACAGCGTCCATGCCGAGCCGGCCCACCGGAGGCGCACCCGCGACGACGGAGCGAGGTCCCCATGAAGCACCGCAGGAAGACGCGCCACCGGCAGATAACCATCGCTGCTGTCGTGGTGAGCGCGCTGGCGCTACCGACCGCCGCCATGGCCTGTATGAACCATCAGGGCAGCCAGGGTGCCGAGTCGTACGGCGGCCAGTGGCAGAACTGGAGGAACACGTCCTCGCAGGAGCGGTGGAAGAACGGCGAGTGGACGTCGCGGCCCTCGGCATCCGCTTCGGCTTCGGCTTCGCAGACAGCCACCACGCCCGCCACGACAGCACCCACCGCGTCCAAGACCCCCGCCCGGAAGGCAACCGCGGCACCCACCGCAACCGCCTCGAAGACGGCCACGGCACCCAAGGCGTCCTCGGCCGCCCCTGCCACGGCGGCCCCGGCAGCCTCCAGCGCCGTGGCTCGCATCGTGGCCCTGGTCAACAGCGAGCGCAGCAAGGTCGGCTGCTCTCCGCTGACCTTGAACGCGAAGCTCTCGAAGGCCGCCCAGGCGCACAGCGTGGACATGGCGAGCCACCAGAACATGTCGCACACGGGCTCCGACGGTTCGGATCCGGGCACACGGATCACGCGTGCCGGCTACATCTGGAGTTCCTACGGCGAGAACGTCGCGTACGGATACTCGACCCCCGAGCAGGTCATGGCGGGCTGGATGTCCAGCCCCGGCCACAAGCGCAACATCCTGGACTGCGGTTACAAGGAGATCGGCGTCGGCCTCGCGCAGCCCGGCAGCTACTGGACGCAGGACTTCGGCACGGCCCGCTGACGGCTCACACCGACCTCCGTCCCCGTCACGACGTACCTGCCCCTGATCCGGGCCCGAAGGCTCCAGGCACCCCCACCTGGAGCCCTCGGCCCCGGCTCAGGGGCCAGCGACGGTTTCCGCCAGGCCGGGTAAGGCACATGCCCGATCCCCCGGAAGCCGCCTTAGAACCACGATCACCTGCCATGACATGGACGGTGGCGCGTGTTCTCAGTGACCGCAACGCGGGGTTGTACCTGACCGGAGTCGTGGTCTCCGGTTTCGGATCGTCGGCGATGTGGCTGGTGTCGGGCGTCTGGGTCAAGGACCTGACGGGCTCGAACGGCCTGGCGGCCCTCTGCGTCTTCGCGCTCTGGGCCCCCACACTCATCGGCCCTCTCCTCGGCACTCTGGCGGACCGCACCCGCCGCCGCCCACTCCTGATCACCACGAACCTGGCCCTGGCCGCGCTCCTCCTCACCCTCTTCGCCGTGGACACCCCGGACCGCCTGTGGATCCTCTTCACGGTGCTTCTCCTCTACGGCGCGGCAGGCGTCGTCCAGGACGCGGCGGAGTCGGCGCTGCTGGCCGCAGCGGTCGACAAGACCCTCCTCGGCGACTTCAATGGCCTGCGCATGACGGCCAACGAGGGCATGAAGCTGTTGGCTCCCCTCGCCGGGGCGGGGCTGTACGCGGCGTACGGCGGTGCGCGGGTCGCGCTGCTGGACTCGGTGACGTTCGCGCTGGCGGCGAGCGTGTGCGCGCTGCTGCAAGTCCAGGAGCCCCCACCCCCCGAAGCCACCCCCACCAGCTGGCGAACCCGCACGGCCGAGGGCGCCCGCTTCGTCTGGCACCACCCCCGCCTCCGCCCCCTGGTCCTGGCCGGCGGTACGACCATGCTCTTCGCGGGCCTCAACGGCGCGACGATCTACGCCGTGGCCGAGGGCCTGGGTCACTCCCCCGCCTACGTGGGTCTCCTCTACGTCGTCCAGGGCGCCGGCTCGGTGGCGATCGGCCTGGTCTGCGGCCCCCTCCTGCGCCGGCTGGGCGAACGCCGTTTCGCCGGGTACGGGATCGCTCTCACGGCCGCCGCGGTGGCGCTTCGCTCGATCCCGTACGACCCCCTGGCCCTTGCCTCCTGTGCGGCCGTGGGTGTCGGTCTCCCCTGCGTTCTGATCGCGACGTACACCGCGGTCCAGCGGGAGACTCCGGCCCACCTCCTGGGCCGTACCACCGCCACCGCGAACACCCTCCTCTACGCCCCCAACGCCCTCGGCCTGGCCGCCGGCGCCGCTCTGGTCGAACTGATCGACTACCGCCTCCTCTTGGCCACCCTGGGCCTCACCCGCCTCCTCACCCTGCCCCCTCTACTCCGCGACACCCCCTCCGCACCACCGCCCTAAAAGCACTTCCTCGCCCCCGCCGCCCCTACCCGTCCCATCCCGTTCCTGGGGGCTGCGCCCCCAGACCCCCCTGAAAGATTGCGCCGTTCCCCGCGCCCCTGAAGAGATTCGTCTGCGGGACGGTGGGGGCTGGTCGCGCAGTTCCCCGCGCCCCTAAAAACACGACCCCAGGAACCGTTCGACGCACGGCACCGCCCATCCCCAGCCGACACCCGCCCGCAGCCGGCGACACACGACGGCCCCACCCACCCTCACCCGGTACGACGGCGCACCCGCAGTCGGCGACGCACCGAAGGGGCCGTGCCGGTACGTCCAGCCCGTCGCTTACGTGGTTATGGGCAAGTTCATGCTGTGGAAGCAGGCAGTAATGCCCACCGGCGACGGGCTGGACGTACCGGCACGGCCCCGACACAACACCGAACCGCACCGCACCTCACCCCAGCGCCGCCCCCACAGCCCGCAGATCCCCATCAGACGCCAACCCGGCGTGATACAGCCGAAGTTCCGTCGCGCCCAGCGAAGCCGCACGCTCCGCGTCCGCGGCGAGCGCGCCCGGCCGGCCCCCCATCCCCGACACCACGGTGAAGTTGGCGGCCAGCACGCTGCCCTCCCGCGCCACCTCCGCGAAGGGAGTCAACAACCCGGCACCACCGGTGCACGGCACGACCACCCCATCCGCCACGGACAGGATGTGCCCGGGGTCGACCCCGGCGTTCGCACCGCAGTGGTACGACACCGGATCCGCGTGCAGCAGCACCTGGAACCCGTCCGGCGCAGCCGCCCGTACCGCCGAGACCGCCGCCTCCTGGAGCGTACGCGCCACCCCGTCACGCCACACACGCGTAGCCCCCGCGGCCCCCGCCCCGAGCAGCTTCTCGACCCCCGCCCACCCACCGTCCGACGGCGCCCCCCGCCACACCGGCTCCAGAGCCCCCCGCACGGCGGCCGCCAACTCCCGCCCGTCAAGCCCCTGTTCCGCGTAACCGTCGAGGCACACCGCACAGAAGCACAGCGACATCAGGTACTGCCCGGCATCCCCGAGCCCCACCCCGCCGATCTTGTCGTGCGCGTGCAGATGCGCCAGCCCGTACCACCCCAGCGACTCCAGCTCCGTACCACGAGCCCCCGGCCGCACCGCCGCCTCCGCCGCGAGGTCGACCAGATAGTCCCGCGTCCCGGGCTGCGCGATGCACGGCGCCCAGGGATAGCGGTCCCCGTACGCGTTGACCACGGAAGTGGACGGATACTCGGCCCCCATACGGGAGTTGTGCGCGAGAACCACCCAGGTGTGGACCTCGAGCCCGGCATCGGCAAGCTCCGCGGCAGCGGCCCCGTAGGCGTCGCCCTCGGCCCAGCTCCCCGCCGCGTACGGCCTGATCCGGCGCCCCTCCCACCGCGACTCGTCCACGGGGTAGAGCACGGCCGCATGCTCGGCGGTGACGATCCGATGCCGAGGGTGCCGAGGCGTCAACGCCCGCGTCGAGTGGTACGCGGACGCGAGCGTCACCTGCCGTATCCCGAGCCCGGCGATCCGCGAGGCGGCTTCCGGATCCCCGTTGACATCCCACGGGTACAAGAACGCGGACGTCTTCACACACCCTCCTCAAGCAACGCGTACCCACGCTCGATCAACTGGGCGAGCTGTTTGACATGGTCCTCGGCCGGCTCGTGCAACGGCGGCCGTACCTCGCCCACGTCCAGCCCCCGCAACCGCACCCCGGCCTTGACGAGCGAGACGGCGTACCCACGCCCCTGCGCCCGCAGATCGACGAACGGCCGGTAGAAGCCGTCGAGCAGCCGGTTCACCACATCGTCGTCCCCGGCGTTGAGCGCCGCGTGAAAGGCCAGCGCGATCTCCGGAGCGAAGCAGAACACGGCGGACGAGTACAGCGTGATCCCGATGCCCCGGTACGCGAGCCCGGTCAGCTCCGCCGTCGGCAGCCCGTTGAAGTACAGGAAGTCCCCGGGGACCTCACTCCGCACCGCGCTCACGATCCGCTGCATCAGATCAAGGTCGCCCACCCCGTCCTTGAACCCGATGATTCCCTCGCTCCGGGCCAGTTCGACCACGGTCTCGGGCGTGAACACGGCGTTGTCGCGCTGATAGACGATGACGTCCAGCGAGGTGGCCGCGGCGACCTCCCGGTAGTGCCGCAGCAGCCCCTCCTGTCCGGCCACGACGAGATACGGCGGCATGGCGAGCAGCCCGTCGGCCCCGGCACCCTCCGCGAGCCGCGCGTACCGCACGGCGAGCGCGGTCCCGTACCCCGCCCCCGCGACGACCGGCACCCGCCCCGCCGCCGCCTCCACGGCCACCCGCACACACGCCTCGAACTCCTCGGGCGTGAGCGCGTGGAACTCACCGGTGCCGCAGCACGCGAAGACGGCCGCGGCGCCCGCCTCGACTCCGCGCCGCACATGCTCCCGGTAGACGTCGAGGTCGACGGAGCCGTCGGGGCCGTACGCGGTGACAGGGAAGAACAACGGCCCGCTGGGGATACTCAGTCGAGCGGCGAGAGGGGCTGAGGTCACGGGCTCTCCCTAAAACGGTGCTCAGCGGTGCACGTTTCTGATCCACGTCTATATTTCTGAACGCGACCACGCTAAGACGCGACCTTGGGGCCGGTCAAGCACGCAAACTCGCAACACGGCAGCGGATTCACCACCTCCGCGCGACACTTGACGCGGCAGGTCACCGCTCCTTAGCGTGTCCATGGATGTGAATGCCGTACATGAATACGGCCACTACGGCCACCCGACGCGGCACGACATGGCACATCGCCCCGCACCGAGGAGAGACACCCGCATGCCCGCTCCCCGCACCGTTCTGCTCACCGGCGCCGCCGGCGGACTCGGCACCCTGATGCGGGGGCTGCTGCCGGAGTACGGCTACGAGCTGCGCCTCCTCGACCTGCTGCCCATCGAGGGCGAGCCGGACGCGATCACCGCGGACCTCTCCGACAAGGCGGCGCTGCGCGAAGCGGTACGGGGCGTCGACGCGATCATCCACCTCGCGGGCATCTCCCTGGAAGCCTCCTTCGACAAGATCGTCAAGGCGAACATCGAGGGGACGTACAACCTGTACGAGGCCGCGCGCGAGGAAGGCGTACGACGGATCGTCTTCGCCTCCTCCAACCACGCGGTGGGCTTCACCCCGCGCCCGCGGGGAGAGGCTCCCTTCGACGACAGCGCACTGATCCCCATCGACACCCCGCACCGCCCGGACACCTTCTACGGCCTGTCCAAGTCCTTCGGCGAGGACCTGGCCCAGTTCTACTGGGACAAGCACGGCCTGGAGACGGTCTCGGTCCGCATCGGCTCCTGCTTCGCGGAGCCCACCAGCGTGCGCATGCTCTCGGTCTGGATGAGCCCGGAGGACGGCGCGCGCCTCTTCCACGCGGCGCTGACCGCCGAGGACGTACGGCACACGGTCGTCTACGGCTCGTCCGCCAACACCCGCCTGTGGTGGGACCTCTCGACCGCGCGGGCGCTGGGCTACGAGCCGCGGGACGACTCCGAGCCGTACGCCGAGAAGCTCATCGCCGAGCAGGGCGAGCTCGACCCCGACAACCCGGACCACGCCCACCTGGGCGGCCACTTCACCACGCACCCGCCGATCTGGCCGTACTGACAGCGCGGCGAGAACCGGAAATCACGGCGGGCGGGCACCGAACGGGCCCGCCCGCTTCCGTGTTCGGGCACGGAACCTGCCCGATCCCACCTCTCCCTCCGCTCCGCCCCAGGTCCGCTGCGGGCACCCGCACCGCGAAACGGTCGCAGCCGGGCACCATCGGGCACGCAACAGGCCTGGTCAGTGGCCGATACCCGCTGTAGAACTTCCCTCAAGGGCCGCACAGGGCCCGAACGGGCAGTGCGCGACGGAGCGCGAGGGAGCAGGTGACGGCCATGACGGCGATGACGGCGGAGGAACGGCAGCGCGAGATCGTCCGGGCCGCGCGCCGCACGGGCTCGGTCGACGTCACCGCGCTCGCCGCCGAGCTGGGCGTCGCGAAGGAGACCGTACGGCGCGATCTGCGCACCCTGGAGGACCACGGTCTGGTGCGCCGCACGCACGGCGGCGCCTATCCCGTGGAGAGCGCCGGCTTCGAGACGACGCTCGCCTTCCGCACCACGAGCCATGTGCCCGAGAAGCGCCGGATCGCCGCCGCGGCCGCCGAGCTGCTCGGGGACGCCGAGACGGTCTTCGTCGACGAGGGGTTCACTCCCCAGCTCATCGCCGAGGCACTGCCCAGGGACCGCCCGCTGACCGTGGTCACCGCGTCCCTGGCCACGGCGGGCGCGCTCGCCGAGGCCGAGAACACCAGCGTCCTGCTGCTCGGCGGCCGGGTCCGCCCCGGCACGCTCGCGACCGTGGACCACTGGACGACGAAGATGCTCGCCGGCTTCGTCATCGACCTGGCGTACATCGGCGCCAACGGAATCTCCCGCGAACACGGCCTCACCACCCCCGACCCGGCGGTCAGCGAGGTCAAGGCACAGGCGATCCGGGCCTCCCGGCGCACGGTCTTCGCGGGCGTGCACACCAAGTTCGGCGCGGTCAGCTTCTGCCGTTTCGCCGACATCAGCTCCCTGGAGGCGATCGTCACGAGCACGCTGCTCCCGGCGTCCGAGGCACATCGCTACTCGCTCCAGGGCCCACAGGTCATCCGAGTCTGAAAACCCAACCGACCACTTCCATAGCGTCCGGAAACCCAACAGCGTCCGGAAACCCAACTCACGTACTCCGTAGGGCACCCCCATGCCCCAACACACCCCTCTTTCTCCCCATACGTCCAGGAGTGATCCATGCGAACCCCGAGCCGACGGAGGCCGCGCGCACTGCTCGCCGCGGCCGCCGCAGGGACGCTGCTCACCCCGCTGCTCTCCGGATGCTGGACCGGAGCAGGCGGCGCGGGCTCCGGAGGCAACTCCATCAACGTCCTGATGGTCAACAACCCCCAGATGGTGGAGTTGCAGAAGCTCACCAAGGCCCACTTCACCAAAGAGACCGGCATCAAGGTGAACTTCACCGTCCTGCCGGAGAACGACGTCCGCGACAAGATCAGCCAGGACTTCGCCAACCAGGCGGGCCAGTACGACGTCGCCACACTGTCCAACTACGAGATACCGATCTACGCCAGGAACGGCTGGCTGCACGAGATGGACTCGTACGTACGCCAGGACAGCGGGTACGACGAGCAGGACATCCTCACCCCCATGCGGCAGTCCCTGACGGCCGACGACGGGAAGCTCTACGGGCAGCCCTTCTACGGCGAATCATCCTTCCTGATGTACCGCAAGGACGTGTTCGCCAAGAAGGGCCTGACGATGCCCGCGCATCCCACCTGGGAGCAGGTGGGAGAGCTCGCCGCCGAGGTCGACGGCGCCGAGTCCGACATGCGGGGCATCTGCCTGCGCGGCCTGCCCGGCTGGGGCGAACTCATGGCACCGCTCACCACCGTCGTGAACACCTTCGGCGGCACCTGGTTCGACAAGAACTGGAAGGCGCGCCTGGACTCCCCCGAGTTTGAAAAGGCGACGAAGTTCTACGTAGACCTCGTGCGGGGGCACGGCGAGTCCGGCGCCGCCCAGTCCGGCTTCGCCGAGTGCCTCAACAACATGACGCAGGGCAAGACAGCCATGTGGTACGACGCCACCTCCGCCGCGGGCCTGCTGGAGGCGGCCGACTCCCCGGTCAAGGGCAAGCTCGGCTACGTACCCGCGCCGGTCGAGAAGACCAAGTCCTCCGGCTGGCTCTACACCTGGGCCTGGGGCCTGCAGAAGGCCTCCCACAACTCGGACAAGGCCTGGAAGTTCATCTCCTGGGCCTCCAGCAAGCAGTACGAGCAGCTGGTCGGGGACACGACCGGCTGGTCCAACGTCCCGGCCGGCAAGCGCGCCTCGACGTACACGAACGCCGCCTACCGCAAGGAGGCCGCGGCCTTCCAGGACATGACCCGCGAGGCCATCGAGGGAGCCCGGCCCCGCGACCCGGGGGTACAGCCGCGACCCGCGCCCGGCATCCAGTTCGTCGGCATCCCCGAGTTCACCGATCTCGGCACCAAGGTCTCGCAGGAGATCAGCGCGGCCATCGCCGGACGTCAGTCCGTCGACTCGGCCCTGAGGAAGTCCCAGAAACTCGCCGAGAAGATCTCCAAGGAGTACGAGGGACGATGACCGCAGCGACGACAGCCCCGATGGCCACCACATCGGTACGCGCCACCCGCAGGCCTTCCGGCCGACTGCGCGGCTGGGCCACCCGCGCCCCGCTCCTCCCGGCCCTGATCTTCATGATCGCCGTGACCCAGCTCCCCTTCGTGGCCACGCTGGTGATCTCCTTCTTCGACTGGAACGCCCTCTACCCGAACGCCCGCCACTTCACGGGCCTCGGCAACTACTCGGACGTACTCACCGACGCGGACCTGCGCCACTCGGTCTGGACGACGATCCTGCTGACCGTGACCGTCGTCCTGGTCAGCCTGATCCTGGGCCTGGGTCTGGCCCTGCTCCTGGACCGGAAGTTCCGCGGCCGGGGCATTGTCCGCACCCTCCTCATCGCCCCCTTCCTGGTGGTCCCGGTGGCGGCGGCGCTGCTCTGGAAGCATGTGCTCTACAACCCCGAATACGGCCTGCTCAATGGGTTGTTGCACTACGTGGGCGGACCACAGCCCGACTGGATCTCGAACACCCCGCTGCTCGCGGTCGAGGCCTCCCTGGTCTGGCAGTGGACGCCCTTCATGATGCTGATCCTGCTCGCCGGACTACAGAGCCGCTCCCACGAACAGATCGAGGCGGCCCGGGTGGACGGCGCGAGCGACTGGCAGGTCTTCCGCCACCTGACCCTCCCCCACCTGCGCCGCTACCTGGAACTGGGCGCGCTCCTGGGATCGATCTACATCGTCCAGAACTTCGACGCGGTCTTCACCCTCACGTCCGGCGGCCTGGGCACGGCGAACCTCCCCTACACCGTCTACCAGAGCTTCTACCAGGCCCACGAGAACGGCCTCGCCTCGGCCGCGGGCGTCCTGGTCGTCATCGGCTCGATCATCATCGCGACCTTCGCGCTCCGCGTCGTGTCGTCCCTGTTCCGCGAGGAGGTGTCCCGCGCATGAGCGACATCGCCGTACGCGTCCGTGCCCGCCGAGAAAGCCGGGGAAGCCGAGCAAGCGGGGGAAGCCGGGGCAGGAGCCTCGGCCTGGTGGCCTGGCTGGCCGGGATCGTCTTCTTCCTGCCCATCGCCTGGATGGCCCTGACGTCGTTCCACTCGGAGTCGGACGCGGCGACCAACCCGCCGTCCTTCGGCGCCGCCCTCACCCTGGACGGCTACCGGGAGTTCTTCGGCACGGGAGGCGGAGCGAGCCCCTGGCCCGCGCTGATCAACTCGACGGTGGCGTCGACGGTCTCGACGATCTGCGTCCTCCTCCTGGCCTTCCCGGCGGCGTACGCGCTCTCGATCCGCCCGGTGAAGAAGTGGACGGACGTCCTGTTCTTCTTCCTGTCGACGAAGATGCTGCCGGTGGTAGCGGGGCTTCTCCCGATCTACCTCTTCGCGAAGAACACGCACATGCTGGACAACATCTGGCTCCTGGTCATCCTCTACACCTCCATGAACCTGCCGATCGCGGTGTGGATGATGCAGTCGTTCCTCGCCGAGGTCCCGGTGGCGGTGATCGAGGCGGCCCAGATAGACGGCGCGAGGCTCCCCACGATCCTCGCCCGCGTGGTCGCCCCCATAGCCCTGCCGGGCATCGCCGCCACGGCCCTGATCTGCTTCATCTTCAGCTGGAACGAACTCCTCTTCGCCCGCGTGCTGACGGGTGTCGCCGCCGAAACGGCCCCCGTCTTCCTGACCGGTTTCATCACCAGCCAGGGCCTGTTCCTGGCGAAGGTGTGCGCCGCGTCGCTCGTCATCTCCCTGCCGGTGCTCGCCGCGGGGTTCGCCGCCCAGGACAAGCTGGTCCAGGGCCTCTCCCTGGGAGCCGTGAAATGAAGGCCGCAGTCATCGAGTCCGCCGGTCGAGCGGTCGTGGCCGAGGTCCCGGACCCGACGCCGGGCCCCCGCGAGGTCGTCGTCGAGGTCGCCGCCTGCGGCCTCTGCGGCACCGATCTGCACATCCTCCAGGGCGAGTTCGCACCCAAGCTGCCGATCGTCCCGGGGCACGAGTTCGCGGGCGAGGTGGTCGGGGTGGGCACCCAGGTCACGGAGGTCTCGGTCGGCGATCGAGTAGCGGTGGACCCGTCCCTCTACTGCTACGAGTGCCGCTACTGCCGTACGGGTCACAACAACCTCTGCGAACGGTGGGCGGCGATCGGCGTGACGACGGCGGGCGGCGCGGCCCAGTACGCCGTCGCCCCCGTGGCCAACTGCGTGAAACTCCCCGAGCACGTACGCACCCAGGACGCGGCCCTGGTCGAACCGCTGTCCTGCGCGGTCCGAGGCTACGACGTCCTCCGGTCCCGGCTCGGCGCCCACGTCCTGATCTACGGCTCCGGAACGATGGGACTGATGATGCTGGAGCTCGCCAAGCGCACGGGAGCCGCGAGCGTGGACATGGTCGACGTGAACCCGCAGCGCCTGGCGACGGCGCGGCTGCTGGGCGTCTCCGGCTCGGCCGTGAGCCCCGACGAGCTGGACCGTCCCCAGGGCTGGGACGTGGTCGTCGACGCGACGGGCAACGCGGCGGCGATCCAGGACGGCCTGGGGCGTGTCGCCAAGGCCGGCACCTTCCTCCAGTTCGGCGTGGCCGACTACGCGACGCGGGTGACGATCGACCCGTACCGCATCTACAACCAGGAGATCACCATCACCGGTTCCATGGCCGTCCTCCACAGCTTCGAACGCGCGGCGGAGCTCTTCGCCACGGGTGTTCTGGACCCCTCCATCTTCATCAGCGACCGCCTCCCCCTGACGAGCTATCCCCAGGCACTGGAACAGTTCGCATCGGGCGTGGGCCGCAAGATAGTCGTGGTGCCGTAAGCCTTTGTCGCCCCCGCCGCCCCTACCCGTCCCTTCCCTGGGGGCTCCGCCCCCAGACCCCCTGGGTTGTGTGTCGGCTGCGGGTGGGTGGGGGTTGCTCGCGCAGTTCCCCGCGCCCCTTAAGGGGCGCGGGGAACTGCGCAATCTTTTAGCCCAGCCCCCACCCACCCGCAGCCGACACACAACGCATCCCGGGGTCGAAGGGGCAGAGCCCCTGGGGATGGGACGGGTAGGGGCGGCGGGGGCGAAAAAGGCCCTCCTCAGACTCATCCTTGGGTAAGGGAACGGTAAAGCGGCCCCGCTCGTTACCTCAGGCATGACAGCTATGACCCCCGGCTCGAACATCCCTCTCCCTGTCACCCACGTGACAGTGGACGTCGCCGCCCCGGTGCGGCTCGACGTATCGGGCCTGCTGCTCACCGCCGACGGCAAGGTGCGCTCCGACGACGACTTCATCTTCTACAACCAGCCCGCAGGCCCCGGCGTCACCTACCGCTCGGGCGGCGGCACGGCCCCGGACGCGATCACGGTCGACACAACCGCGGTCCCTCCAGGCATCGAGAAGATCGTCGTCACCGCAAGCCCGGACGCACAGGGCCAGACCTTCCAGGGCATCGAACCCACCGCCACGATCCGCAACGCGGCCGACAGCGCGGTACTGGCGACGTTCACCCCACCGCAGCTCGGCACCGAGACGGCCCTGGTGATCGTCGAGATCTACCTCCGCAACGGCGCGTGGAAGGCCCGGGCAGTCGGCCAGGGCTACGCGAACGGCCTGGCGGGCATCGCCACCGACTTCGGCGTCTCGGTGGAGGAACCGGCGCCGGCGCCTGCCGCGCCCCCGGTCCAGACCCCCGTAATCCCGCCCGCGCCGCCGGCCCCGCCGCTGGACCCCCGCCTCACCGCCCCGCCGGCCCCGCCCGCACCCCCGGCGCCCACCGCCGCCCCCGCGCCCGCACCCTCCGGAAAGATCAACCTGGACAAGGGCCGGGTGAGCCTCCAGAAGAACCAGACCGTCTCCCTGGTCAAGGGCGGCCGCCCGCTCCTCTCCCAGGTCAAGATGGGCCTCGGCTGGGAGCCCGCGTACCGCGGCAAGGACATCGACCTGGACGCCTCGGTCATCGCGTACGGCCCGCAGCGCAACCACATCGACAGCTGCTACTTCGGCAAGCTCTCCATCGTGAACGGCGCGATCAAGCACTCCGGCGACAACCTCACGGGCGAGGGCGGAGGCGACGACGAGGTGATCGTCGTGGACCTCGGCCGCCTCCCCCAGGACGTCACCGGCCTGGTCTTCACGGTCAACTCCTTCTCCGGCCAGAAGTTCACCGAGGTCGCCAAGGCCTACTGCCGGCTGCTGGACGCCGCCACCGGCGAGGAACTCGTCCGCTTCGACCTCACCAACGCCGAACCCCAGACCGGCGTGATGATGGCCAAGATGATCAAGCAGTTCTCCGGTGAGTGGGAGATGACGGCCATCGGCGACTTCGTGAAGTCCCGCACGGTCCGGGGCATGGTGAAGCCGGCGGCCCAGGTGCTCTGACCGCTCGCGCGGAGGCACGCAAGAGGCAGACGGCGGTGGGGACTTGAGGTCACCACCGCCGTGCTTCATATCCCGTTCCCCGTGCCCCGTGCCCCTAGGGACGCAAGCCCTCCGTCAGCAGCGAGAGATACCGGCGGATGTACTTCCCCTGCCCGTTCGCCAGTTCCGACGCGGTGGCCACGCCGTGCGCGAGCCGCAGCACCTCGATCGGCTCCACGTCCGCCCGCAGGGTCCCCTCCCGCTGAGCGGCCTCGACCAGCCGGGTGGCGGCGGCCTTCACCGAGGTCCCGCACGCGGTCAGTACGGCGGAACTCCCGTCGGTGACGGCCGAACCGAGCAGTGTCTTGAGCCCGCGGACCTGGATCATCCCCTCGCTCAGCTCGTTCAGCCACTCCACCAGGGCTTCGCCGGGTGGCAGCTCCGCCGCGATCTCGTCCGCGCGCACGGCGATCGCGTCGATGCTGTCCACGTACACGGCCTCCAGCAGGGCCCGCCGGGTGGGAAAGTGCCGGTAGAGGGTCCCGGACCCCACCCCGGCCCGCTTGGCGATGTCGTCGAGGGACGCGCCCTCCCCGTGCTCGGCGAAGGCGACCGCCGCCTCCTTGAGCAGCCGCTCATAGTTCCGCCGCGCATCCGCCCGCATCGGCTTGACCTGCGCCATTCAGATACTCCTTGCCAACCGGGGACTCTCTCCGTATCTTACCGAGTACTAAACGGAGACAGTCCCCGCTTATTGCGGCGGGCAGTTCGCGCTGCCCGCACACCACTCACCGGGGACACGAGACAGGGAGCATCCCATGTCCACCCCGTCCGCACCGTCCACCAGCAGCCCGCCCCGCTCGGCGGAAGACCACCCGGCCAGGCTCGGCACCGTCCTTCTCGTCATTGTCACCGCCTATCTGATGGTCGGCGTCGACTCCACGGTCGTCAATGTCGCCCTGCCCGACATCCAGAAGGACCTGCACTTCAGCGGCACCGGTCTCTCCTGGGTCCTCAACGCCTACACCCTGGCCTTCGGCGGACTGCTCCTCCTCGGCGGCCGGGTCGGTGACATCGCGGGCCGCCGCCGTACGCTCACCACCGGCGTCCTGCTCTTCGCCGCCTCCTCCCTGCTCGGCGGTCTCGCCACCGAAAGCGCCTGGCTGCTGGCGGCCCGCGCGCTCCAGGGCGTGGGCGCCGCCCTCGTCGCACCCAGCACCCTCGCCCTGATCACCACCAACTTCCCGGAGGGCCCGCGCCGCCACCACGCCCTCGGGATCTACTCCTCCATGGCGGGCATCGGCGCCTCCATCGGCCTGGTGCTCGGCGGCATGCTCACCTCCTGGGCGTCCTGGCGCTGGGCTCTGCTGATCAACGTACCGATCGGCATCGCGGTCGCCGTCGCCCTGCCCCGCTGTGTCACCGAAACCCCGCGCCACGCGGGCCGCTTCGACGCGGCGGGGGCACTCACCGGCACGGCCGGGATGACCTCGCTGGTGTACGCGTTCATCCGGGTCTCGGAGGACGGCTGGAGCGACATCCAGGCGCAGCTCGGGTTCAGTGCGGCGGCGGCCCTGCTCGTGGGCTTCGCCCTGATCGAGTCCCGCGCGGACCAGCCGATCATGCCGCTGCGCCTGTTTGCCAGCCGCAATCGCGCGGGCGGTTACGCGGGCGTCCTGCTGCTGCCCGCCGGCATGTTCGGCGCCTTCTACTTCCTCACCCTGATCTGCCAGCAGGTCCTGGACTACAGCCCGCTCCGCGCGGGATTCGCCTTCCTGCCCATGACCCTGGCGATGTTCACGGTCGTGCGTTTCGTGCCCCGGCTGCTCGCGCGGCTCGGCGCCAAGCCGGTGCTGCTCACCGGCATGGCCCTGCTGGTCGTCGCGGCCGGGTGGCTGTGGCGGCTGGAGCCCGGCGACGGCTATCTGGCCGGCCTGTTCGGGCCGCTGCTCCTGCTGGGCATCGGCGTCGGCCTGAGCTTCATGCCGCTCAACGCGACGATCCTCGCGGGCATCGAGCCACGCGAGGCGGGCGCCGCCTCCGGCCTGCTGCAGACCCTGCAGTGGCTCGGCGGCACCCTCGGCCTCGCCATCCTGGTCACCGTCTTCGGCACGGCGACCCGGCACGCGCACGGCTCCCCGTCCGACATCCTCACCGACGGAGCGGCCCGCGCGTTCGGCATCGGCTCGCTGATCGCGCTGACCGCCCTGCTGGTGTCGGCATTGGTGATCACGGGCACCAAGCCGAAGTCCACCGCCTAGAACCCCACCGGCCAGAGCCTCACCGTCCAGACCCTCACCCCTGGAACAACGCGCTGTATGCGTTCAGCGCCGGCTGTCCACCCAGGTGGGCGTAGAGCACGGTGGAGTCCTGCCCGATCTCACCCCGCGCCACCAGATCCACCATCCCGGCCATCGACTTCCCCTCGTAGACGGGGTCGGTGACCATCCCCTCGGTGCGCGCCGCGAGCCGCATCGCCTCCAGCGTGACCTCGTCCGGAATCCCGTAGGTCCCCGCGTGGTACCGCTCGTCCAGCTCGACGTCCACCTCCGTCAACTCCTTCTGTACGCCGATGAGTTGCCCCGTGCCGTGGGCGATCCGGGCGATCTGCTCACGGGTACGGGCGGGCGCCGCCGACGCGTCGATGCCAAGGACGCGCCGCGGCCGCCCGCCCGCCTCCTCCAGAGCGGCGAACCCGGCGACCATGCCCGCCTGGGTCGACCCGGTCACGGAGCACACCACAACGGTGTCGAAGAAGACGCCCAACTCCCGCTCCTGCTCGGCGACTTCATAGGCCCACCCGGCGAACCCCAGCCCGCCCAGCGGATGATCCGACGCCCCTGCCGGAATGGCGTACGGCTTGCCGCCCGCCTCCTCGACCTCCCGCAGCGCCTGCTCCCAGCTCTCTTTGAACCCGATCCCGAACCCGGCCCGCACGAGCCGTACGTCGGCACCGGCGAGCCGGCTGATGAGGATGTTGCCGACCTTGTCGTACACGGAGTCGGGCCACTCCACCCAACTCTCCTGTATCAGCACGCACTTGAGCCCGGCGCGGGCGGCGCAGGCCGCGACCTGGCGGGTGTGGTTGGACTGCACGCCACCGATCGAGACGAGGGTGTCGCAACCCTGCGCGAGCGCGTCGGCGACGAGGTACTCCAGCTTGCGGGTCTTGTTCCCGCCGTACGCGACACCGGAGTTGCAGTCCTCCCGCTTGGCCCACAGGGAGGCGCCGCCGAGGTGCTTGGTCAGCCGCTCCAGCGGATGCACGGGTGAGGGCCCGAAGAGCAGGGGGTAACGCTCGTACGAGGAAAGTGACGGGGAAAGAGACGAGGAAGAAGACGGGGAAAGGGACATGGGTCCTCCGGGTTCAGTGGGCCTCTTCGTCGGCGAGCGCGGCCAGGCCCCGCCAGATCTCCGCCGTGACGCGAACCGCCTCGTCCACGTCACCGTCCGCACAGGCCTCGATCAGCTGCTCGTGCAGCCCGGCCGAACGGCAGTTGCCGCCCTCGCCGAAGCGCCGTCGCTCCAGCCGGCGGATGAGCGGGGTGTAGCGGGCGATGGTGGCGGCGGCGGCACGGTTGCCGCTGACGCGGACCAGGATGTCGTGCAGTTCGTCGTCGGCGCCCAGGGCGGCGTCCACGTCGCCCGAGCCGACGGCGGCGGCGAACCGCTCGTTGGCCGTGCGCATCGCCTCCACGTCCGCGGCGAACAGCCGGGGTACCGCAACCCGCGTGACCAGCTCGTGCATGGCTCCGACCACGGCCGCCGCGTCCCGCACGTCGGCCGCCACGACCGGGGTCACCCGCGTGTAGCTCTGCGGCTTGCTCTCCAGCAGCCCCTCGTCCACGAGCCGCGTGAACGCCTCGCGCACCGGTGCCCGGGACAGCCCGAGCCGTTCCGCGAGCTCGGCGTCCCGCACCAGCGTGCCGGGCTCGATCTCCCCCGCCACGATGGCGTCACGGATCGCTTCGTAGGCGCGGTCCCGCAGCAGGGTGCGGTGCACGGGTCGTAGGGCCTCCATGAACTGAAATGTTAGATGTCAGTCCTCCGCACAAACAAGAGCGGGGCCCACACCGAAGTGCGGACCCCGCTCACTCCACGCCGTCAAGCAGCCCACGGCCAGTCGGCATCCCGCGCCGACTCCAGCAGCGGCACCATCCGGAAAGCCGCGTCCGAGAGGCCTCCGAACGTGTGCCGGTTGGCCTTCCCGGACGGGCCGTGGCCCGCCTGGTACCCGGCCAGGTTCCACGTATAGACCGGTACGTGCGCCGGGACCTGCTCGGTCGGGTCGCCGTAGTGGCTGTACATGGCCTGTTCGTCGGTGACGATCAGCACCCGGTCGTGCTTCTTGTAGTGCTTGCGCACCGCCTCGCTCGTGTTGGTGCCGCCGAGATCGCCGAAGCGCTCCAGCACCTTGAGCACCGACTCGCCCTTGCGGAACTTCACCCGGTTGCTCGTCGTCCCGAACTCGACGAGATCCGCGTCCGCCGCCCGCAGCGCGAGCGCCGTACCGAAGATCGCCGCCGCGTCCGCCCGGTTCAGCTCGGAGCGGTCGGACAGCCGCGAGTAGAACATCGAGCCCGAGCGGTCCACGAGCACCAGCGTCCGGCCGGGCAGCGCGGGCACGTTGGCCAGCGAGTGGCCGAGCGCCTGCTCCAGCGGGTACGACCAGCGCAGCGACGGCGCGTGCTGGTACGCGGCGAGGTAGCGGAACGGGAACTGCCGCGAGCGCGCGACCTCCGCCGGGTCGCTGATCTTCGCGGCGACCTGAGCCGCCACCTCGTCCGAGACACCCGCCTCGTCGAAGTTCCGCAGATTGCGGACCAGCGCCATCGCGCCCATGGACGGGATGACGGCCTCCCAGGCCGCCTTGTCCATCGGGCCCTGCAGCCAGCCGGCCAACGCCTCCCAGGTCATGCCCGCCTCGGCCAGGCGCTGTGCGCCGTGCGCTCCGGTCACGACCTTGCGCCGCTTGGCGGGCCGCAGTGCCATCAGGTCACGGTGGGCCGCGAGGACGGGCAGCGACTTGGGCACCACGGCCGTGTCCGGGTTGTGCCGCCGGTCCAGCGCGTACTGGAACAGGTCGCCCTGCCACGGCTTGTCGGGGTCCGGCGCCGCGTGCACCAGGTTGAGGATGTCGCCGAAGCGGTAGCCCTTGGACGCGGTGTCGTACTTCAGCAGCGACTTGCCGCTGTAGAGACGTCGTACGGCGTCGGCGATGCCGCGCTTGACGGGCTTGGGCACGTTGCGGCCGTACTGGGAGGTCCAGTAGGCGAGCAGCTCGCCGGGCTCGTCCGGGCGTCGCAGCACGGAGGCGATGACCTGGCGGTTGGCCGGGCCGTCGGTGGCGCCCGCGTCGAGGCGTGCCTTCACGTACTCGGCGGCGCCCACGAGCGAGGCCGTCCGCAGGTTGCCCTCGCCGCGCAGCCAGCCCAGCAGGGCGGCCGTCCACGACGGGTCGGCGACGGCGAGCTCGCGCACGAGCGTGGCGAACCGGTCGTCGCGGGCGGCGCCGGACTCGTAGAAGGTCTGCTGCGAGACGAAGTTGGCGATGGCGAGCAGGAACAGCTCCGAGCGCGCGTCGCGCTCCTGGCCACGACCGCCCTGGTGCGTCGTCAGCACGCGGCCGGTCGACGTCACACGGGAAGTGGGCTGCGCCTTGGCCGCCTTGGTGTTGAATCGCGCCATGATGAATTCCCCCGAATTCTCTGTACGACGGTGAAGTCGCGTTTCGGAGGGAGGCGCAGCAAATGGAGGGTGCCCGAGGTCAGGAGTCGGCTGCGGTTGCTTATAAACTGGCGCGTCTTCCGTTCCGCCACACCGACCCGAGGTCGATGACGGGATTCGAACCCGCATGGGTTTCCCCACCAGTTCCCGAAGTATCCGCCGCCTGCGCACCGGGCACCCACCATGAACTGCGCCTCCCGAGATCAAATCGGCGGCGGCGTGGATTCTTTGGAAGAGAAGTAGCCGCAGCCCGCGCACCGGGAGGTGCATGAAGTTGTGGTGTCCAGAGTTCAAAGCCGGCGGAACCGACGTAGGTGCTCTAACCCCTGAGCTACACCGGCGCGTTGTACCGGTGGCGGGACTCGAACCCGCGGCCGCCCCATTATCAGTGGAAGTAGGTCCTGCCTTCGCACCTGGACGTGCACTACTTTAGGAGTGCGGCCACGGGTCGAGCCATTGAATTAATCAGGCGCGCTTCTGGCGCTTCCAAGGGCCGGTGATGGCGAGCATGATGCCCGGGTCCTGGATGTTGGCGAAGAGGGTCTTGCCGTCGGGCGAGAAGGTGACGCCGGTGAACTCGCTGTACTCGGGCGCCTCGGCGGTGCCGATGTTGAGTTCGTTGCGGGCGATCGGGTACGTGCGGCCGCTGTCGGTGGCGCCGAAGAGGTGCTGGATGCCCTCGCCGTCCTCGGCGATGACGAGGCCGCCGTAGGGGGAGACGGTGATGTTGTCGGGGCCGTCGAAGGCGCCGTCGACGGACGGGTCAGGGTTCACGCCGATCAGGACCTTGAGCGTCAGGGTGCGGCGCTTGGGGTCGTAGAACCAGACGGCGCCGTCGTGCTGGACGGGGCTCTCCGTGCGGGCGTACGAGGAGACGATGTACGTACCGCCGTCGCCCCACCACATGCCTTCGAGCTTGCGGGCGCGGGTGACCTGGCCGTCGGCGAACTGCTTGCGCACGGAGGTGGTCTTGGCGTCGCGGTCGGGGACGTCCACCCAGTCGACGCCGTACACGGTGCCGATCTTGGTGGCGCGGGAGAGGTCGTCGACGAACTGGCCGCCGGAGTCGAAGCACTTGAAGGCCTGGAGCGAGCCGGCGTCGTCGGCGAGGGTGCCGAGCTGCCCGTGGCCGTGCTCGAAGCCCTGCGGGGGCGTCCAGCGGTACAGGAGGCCGTTCGGGGTCGCGGCGTCCTCGGTGAGGTAGAGGCGGCCGCGCTTGGGGTCGACGACGACCGCTTCGTGGGCGTAGCGGCCAAGTGCCTTGATGGGCTTGGGGTTCTGGTTGCGGCGGCGGTCCTCGGGGTCGACCTCGAAGACGTAGCCGTGGTCCTTGGTCATGCCGTTGGCGCCGGCCTTGTCCTCGGTCTCCTCGCAGGTGAGCCAGGTGCCCCAAGGGGTGTTGCCGCCCGCGCAGTTGGTGGAGGTGCCCGCGATGCCGACCCACTCGGCGACCTTGTCCCCGCGCACCTCGACGACCGTGCAGCCGCCGGACGCGGCCGGATCGTAGACGAGTCCCTCGGTGAGCGGCACGGGGTGGGGCCAGTTGGCGCGCGGGCCGCGGAGCTCGTGGTTGTTGACGAGGAGGGTGGCGCCGCGCGGGCCGCAGAAGGTGGAGGTGCCGTCGTGGTTGGAGGGCGTGAACTCGCCCGACTCCAGCTTGGTCTTGCCGCTGTAGGTGATGACGCGGTACGAGAACCCGGCGGGCAGCGCGAGCAGGCCGTTCGGGTCGGTGATCAGCGGCCCGTAGCCGACACCGCCGTGTCCGTCCGCCGATTCCTCGCCCGTGCTCTCGGTGTCGATGTCGGTGTCGGTGGACGCGAGGGCGTTGGGAGCGGTGGCGAGGGCGCCAACGCTGCCGGCCAGCGCGACACCGGCACCCGTGATCGCGGATCGTCTGGCGAAGTCCCTGCGGGTGAGCGACATGGTGTCTCCTGTGTCGGTGGAGTGGGACTGTCGTGGGGGGGCGGGGTGGCGGACCTCGTTTGCGGCCACACGGTCCCGCCCGTGCCTGAACGGGAGTTGAACATGGGCCAACTTCAGGGGTCCCGCTTCCGTGAATCCGTGAAACCTCTCGCACTCGAACCGATGGGCGGAATAATCTTCGTAAAGAAGGTCAACAGGCGCGAATGGTAGCGAAACTCGTGATTCATTTCAGAATGCCTTGACTCCGGGGACCCCTGGCCATAGACAGGAAGAGCACACCACCCGAACGGGAGGCGAGCCCGATGGACGCAAAGCGGGTAAGGCGCCTCCACGAAGGCCGGCTCATGAAGCTGGCCCACGTGAGCGGAGTCGGCACCGGGAGGGACGAGCACTCGGGACAGGACGTGATCATCGTCTTCGTCACCCGGAAAGTGCCCCGTGACCGGCTCCTTGAAGAAGACGTGGTTCCGGACGAGCTCGACGGCGTACCGGTGCGCGTGCTCGCGATCGGTGAAGTGAGCGCTCGGGAAGAGAACTTGTGAGCCCTGAGCGCTGAGTCACCGCGCCGCGGCCCGTAAGGAACCCAGAGCCGAAACTGAAGAGGTGGTCTGGCGTGAGCCAGCCCGAAATGATGCGAGGACCGACTGGTGGTCAGCTGAGTGACAGCTCCCGCCAGCAAGCGAATTCAGACTTCCTGCGGCCGCAGTCGCCGCTGGCCAACGTCGTCGGCTTCGGCCACGGCGTGAAGTGGATCGACGGACAGGCCACGGGCGAGGCAGCCGTGCTGGTGTTCGTGACCCAGAAGGTTCCGGAGTCGCAGCTTCCCGAGCGGGACGTCATCCCGCGGGTGATGGACGACGGCACCCCCACCGACGTAGTCGCGGTCGGCCATGTCGCCGCGCAGCGTCAGCAGCAGCGCAGGACCTCGCCCCGCTCCGAGGACCGCGGTGTCTCCTACCAGCCCGACGGCAGCATGGCCGAGCAACTCGCCGGCCTCTCACAGCCGTTGCTGGAAGAGCTCAGCGGGCTCGGACAGTTCGAGCCGCAGCTCCTCAAGCGCCGTATGCGCCCGTCCCCTTCCGGCTTCTCGGTCGGCAACGTACGGGTGACCGCGGGCACACTGGGCAGCGTGGTGTACGACTTCCTGCCGGGCGCCACCGTCGACCCCCCGGGGCCCGGCCTCGGCACACCGTCGAAGTTCTACATCCTCTCCAACAACCACGTGCTGGCCGACTCCAACCGGGCACAGCTGGGCAGCGCGATCCTGCAGCCCGGAGTGTTCGACGGCGGCACGGACCCGGCGGACCGCATCGCGACCCTGGACCGGTTCATCACGATCCAGTTCGCACCGCAGACCCCGGTGGAGCGCCACAACAACGTGGTCGACTGCGCACTCGGCGCGGTGGAGTTCCAGGACGCCACCCGTGAGCAGTACTTCAGCGGTGCGCCGCGCGCCTGGCGGCGCAAGGCCAACGTCGCGGTCGGCGACCTGGTGAAGAAGACCGGCCGCACGACGAACATCAGCTTCGGCCGGATCATCGCGGTCGACGCCACGATCGACGTCAGCTACGGCACGGCGGGGACGGCCAGGTTCAAGGACCAGATCCTGACCACGAACATCTCGGCGGGCGGCGACTCCGGTTCGCTGGTGACCTCGCTCGACAACGTCGCGACCGGTCTGCTCTTCGCGGGGTCCTCGGTCGTCACCGTGGCCAACCACATCGAGAACGTTCGCACACTGCTGCGGGTGGAAATCGCCGAGCAGCTGGCCTGACGGTCACTCAATACCCGCGCAGGAAGAGGGAATCAGCATGACCACGCAGGCCAAGCGGCAGAAGAGCCACGCCGGCTCCGAGCACCGCTTCCACAACCCGCAGGGCGCGGAGGTCAAGACCCGGGACGAGGCGTTCGCCTCACAGCAGGACGTCTCCGTCGAGGCCGTCTCCACGTCCGCCAAGCTGGAACTGCACAACGGGGCGGTCACCTTCGCCATCGAGGTGAAGTACAACCCCAACACCTACCCGCACGTCGTGACCGGCGGCCAGATCACCTCCGGCATCTGCGGCGCCCCCTGGGACATCACGGGCGGCTACGTAGGGGAAACGATCCGCCTCGACGCGAAGCGTGCCGGCCAGGGCTCCTGCGCCACCACGATCACCGTCGTCGGCGAGTTCCAGAACCCGCCGGCCTACCGCGGCACCTACGGCTTCAACGGCGCGACGTCGTCGTTCAAGCACACGACGCGGTACCACTGCTGACACATCGAGCGGTACGCCTGCCGACGCATCGAGCGGCACCACTGCCGACGCATCGGGCCGACGCATTGACCTGACGCATGGAGCGGCGGGGGCAAACCTTGCCCCCGCCGCATCGCCGCGCTCTCAACTCCCTTGCTGGGAGCGGGCCTTGAACGCCGCTTTACGAGCCTCCTTGGCCACCTTCTTGTCGGGGTGCAGCCGCCCCATGGCCTCCAGGACATCCGGCGTAGCCGGGTGGTCCACCCGCCACGCCGTGGCGAAGAAGCCGCTGTGCTGCTGGGCCAGGCCCTCCACCAGGGACTGGAGTTCGTCGGAGTTGCCCTCGGCCGCGAGCTGGGCCGCCAGGGTGTCGATGGTGAGCCAGAAGACCATCGCCTCGGACGGCGCGGGCACGTCGGGCACGCCGTGCTCGGAGAGCCAGACCCGGGCGAGCCCGCCCAGCTCCGCGTCGTCGAGCACTTCGCGCAGCGCGGGCTCGGCCTCCATGCCGACGAGCGAGAGCGCCTGCTGACAGCGCAGCCGGCGCAGCGGGGCTCCGGCGTCGGCACCGCGGGCCGCGGCGAGCAACTCCCGTGCGGCGGGCAGCGGTTCGCGCCGGGCGAGCCACTGCTCGGTCTCGGCCTGGGCCGCGGCCGGCGGGAACGCGGACGTGCCGTCCAGCAGCGTGTCCGCCCCCTTGTCCGCCAGGTCGCCCACCGCGGGAGCGGACATGCCCGCTTCGAGCAGCCGCGCCCGGATCCCGTACAGCCCGAGCGGAGTCAGCCGCACCATGCCGTACCGCGAGACGTCCGTGTCGTCGACGGCCGCCGGCTCCTCGGCTTCCTCGTCGGGCTCCGCCATCAACGCCTCGTCGACGGGCTGGAAGTCGACGAGTCCGATGGGCTCCAGCAGCCGGAACTGGTCGTCGAGCCGCATCATCGCGTCCGACACCTGCTCCAGGACGTCGTTGGTGGGCTCCCCCATGTCGTCGGGCACGATCATCGACGCGGCGAGCGCGGGCAGCGGAATGGGCCCTTCGCCGGGCCCCTCCTCGCTCACGGTGAGCAGATACAGATTGCCGAGCACCCCGTCGAGGAACTCGGCCTCGGCCTCCGGATCCCAGTCCAGGGAGGAGAAGTCGATCTCGCCGCCCTCGTCCATCGCACCGACGAGATCGTCCAGGTCGGGCACGCTCGCGTCGGCCAGCACCGTGTCCAGTGCGCCGAGCCACACGCCCAGGACGTCCTGCGGTCCTCCGGAGGTGAGGAGCGAGAGGTCCTCGCCCGCGTCGACGGTGCCCTCCTCCTCGTCCACGATCCCGACGAGCCCGGTGTCGACGGCCACCCGCCAGGCCTCACTGGCGAGGGCGGCCGCGTCGTCCCCGGAGAGCCCGAGTGCGGCGGCGGCCTCGGGAAGCTGTTCCTCGACGAGTTCGCCCCCCGCGCCGACGCGCGTGTCCGGACCCGCCCAGCGGGCCAGCCGCGCGGCGCGGGAGAGCAACGGTGCGGCGAGCGCGTCCCGCGCCAGCTCCGCTTCGGAAGTCAGCCGCACCGGCGGCAAGGGCGAGCTGTCTGACATCGGCTGGGTTCTCCTCCGAACAACCAGGACATGCAAGGTAATCGTGGCAAGCCTAGACGGATTTCCACCCATGCCGCCCGGTTCATGTCCCTGACAGGAGCCGTACACCGCTGAAACCTTGACAACTCCCCTGGTCACACACGAGATTTACGCGCGTAGAAGTTGCACGGCCACCCGGTCGCCCACACTTCCACGCGCGTCACCGGCCCGCACGCAGGTCGCGCTCCCCCCACTGCCCCACCCTCGTCCCGGCGCTCAAGTACGTCCCCGGAGGGATTCCCTTGCCGAGCAAGAGAACGACGCGCATAGGCGCGCTGACCGTCGCCGCGGTCTGTTCCACCCTTTCCGCCGTGGTGCTCACCACCCCGGCTCACGCGGACACCGTCCGCATCCACGACATCCAGGGCACGACCCGCCTCTCCCCGCTCGCGGGGACGAAGGTCACGGACGTACCCGGCATCGTCACCGCCGTGCGGACCTACGGTTCTTCGAAGGGCTTCTGGCTCCAGGACCCGGACGCCGACGACAACCCGGCCACCAGTGAGGGCGTCTTCGTCTTCACCAGCTCCACCCCGAAGGTCGCCGTCGGAGACTCCGTCACTGTCTCCGGCACGGTCTCGGAGTACGTCCCGGGCGGCGCGTCCACCGGCAACCAGTCGCTGACGGAGATCTCGAAGCCGACGGTGACCGTGCTCTCCAGCGGCAACGCCGTCCCGGCCGCGACGGTCGTCGACGCCACGTCCGTACCGGACGACTACACCCCCGCGGGCGACACCGCCGCGAGCGGCTCGATCAACGGGCTGACCCTGGAGCCGACGAAGTACGCCCTGGACTACTACGAGTCCCTTGAGGGCATGAACGTCCAGGTCGCCGACACCCGCGTGGTCACCGCCACCGACCCGTACAGCGAGCTGTGGGTCACGGTGAAGCCGCGCGAGCACGCCAACCGCCGCGGCGGCACGGTCTACGGCTCGTACACCTCGCAGAACACCGGCCGCCTCCAGATCCAGTCGCTGGGTGCGACGGCGGACTTCCCGAAGGTGAACGTCGGCGACACGCTCGCCGGCGTCACGGCCGGCCCGCTGGACTTCAACGCGTACGGCGGCTACACCCTCGTCGCCAGCCAGCTCGGCACCGTGCAGAGCGCCGGTCTGGAGCGCGAGACCACGCAGAAGCAGTCGAAGAACGAGCTCGCGGTGGCGACGTACAACGTCGAGAACCTCGACCCGTCCGACGCCACGTTCGAGGAGCACGCCGCCGCGATCGTGAACAACCTGCAGTCGCCCGACATCGTGTCCCTGGAGGAGATCCAGGACAACAACGGTGCGACGGACGACGGCACGGTCGCCGCCGATGTGACGGTGAACAAGCTGATCGACGCGATCGTCGCGGCGGGCGGCCCGACGTACGACTGGCGCTCCATCACGCCGACCAACGACACCGACGGCGGTGAGCCGGGCGGCAACATCCGCCAGGTGTTCCTGTTCAACCCGGAGCGGGTCTCCTTCACCGACCGCGCGGGCGGCGACGCCACGACCGCGGTCGGCGTCACGAAGGTGCACGGCAAGGCGCAGCTCACCGCCTCCCCCGGTCGCATCGACCCGGCCAACACGGCCTGGACGTCCAGCCGCAAGCCGCTGGCCGGCGAGTTCGTCTTCAAGGGCAAGACGGTCTTCGTGATCGCCAACCACCTCAACTCCAAGGGTGGCGACCAGGGGCTGACCTCGCAGTACCAGCCGGTGGCACGCAGCTCGGAGACCCAGCGTCACCTCCAGGCGACGGCGGTGAACGCCTTCGTCAACCAGATCCTGGACACGCAGAAGAACGCCGATGTCATCACCCTCGGCGACATCAACGACTTCGAGTTCTCCGACACCGCCAAGATCCTCGAAGGTGACGGCGAGCTCTGGTCGGCGATCAAGTCGCTGCCGAAGAGCGAGCGTTACACGTACGACTACCAGGGCAACCAGCAGGTCCTGGACCAGATCCTGATCAGTCCGTCGATCCGCAAGGACTGCTTCGAGTACGACAGCGTGCACATCAACTCGGAGTTCAACGACCAGATCAGCGACCACGACCCGCAGGTGCTGCGGTTCCGGCCGTAGGCCTGTAGCGGGCCGCGGCCTCGGCCGCAGCCCCGCACAGGGAAGAGCCCGGCCCCGTCGTCCGGGGGGCCGGGCTCTTCCCCTGCCTGGGCCTAGGCCCCGAACACGCCGTTCAACCAGCCCTGCCAAGCGGTCTCGTTCCGCTTGGCGTCGGCGTCGGCCGCGAAGTCGTGGACGCTGATGCCGACCGGCGCGCCCCAGTGGTTGCGCCCGAAGAAGCGGATGAGGGCGCTGTCGGTGCGCAGCCCGATGAAGTACGGGTCGCGGTAGTCGACCACGGCGTCGAGGACCGCGCCGTCGGGGCCCTGGGCCCGGACCCGCGCGCCCCCGGCGGTGTCGTCCGCGAGGCCGAGCGCCCGCCCGACCGTGGCGAAGGCGTCGGACGCCATGGACGCCCCGGGTCCGTCGAACGTCGAGAAGGCGACCGGGCGGCCCGCGAAGTGGGTCAGGTACTCGCGCAGGGTGTGCAGATAGAAGTCCGTGTGCTTGCTCGCGCCGTCGTACTGGTTGTCCCAGTCCTCGACGAAGATCCCGCTGTGCACGTAACGCATCCAGGAGCGGCGGCCGCCGTCGCGCGGCTCGATCGTCTCGTCGATCTGGTTGAGGGTCTGCTGGGAGATTCCCTCGACGTCCTCGACCAGGCTGGTCAGCCGGTGCGGCGGGTCCCAGTTGGTGAGCGTGGAGCCGAAGGGCCCGGCCCCGCCCTGGCGAGGCTCGAACTCCATCGGCCACAGCCAGCCGCCGGTACCGCCGGTGATCGCGTCCCACACCTCCTCCGGCGCGGCATCGACCTCGAACTCCCGGGCGATCTCGAATTCCTTGGACATGGTGATGGCTCCTGAGTGATCAGTGTCCGGCTTCTACGGCTTGCGTGGCGTCCGCGACATCCGCGATGCATGCGACTTCAGCGACTTCAGCGGCTTCAACGGCTTCGGGTTTGAGCGTGGGGTGGACGGCGACGACGATCCGGTGCGGGCGGCCGCCCTCCGCGTTGCCGTCGTGGTACTTGCGGATCAGCGCGCCGACGCCGACCGTCAACTCCTCGATGAACGCGGCCCGGTCGGCGGCGGAGGCGAAGGTCACCTCGCCGTCGAGGGCGTACGTCGCGAGCCGCTTGCGGGCCTTGGCCGCACCGGTGATCAGCGAACCGACGTCCCGTACGAGCCGGGCGGCCAGCGCGAGCAGCCAGCGGGCGGACAGCTGGTCCCGGAAGCGGTCCGGGTCGGGCTGCACGGCGGCCAGGGCGAGCGGCGAGATGACGTACGACGCCGCGGTCGCCCGCATCAGCCGCTCGGTGACATTGCCCTTGCGGCGCTCACCCGCGAGCTCGACCAGGCCGTGCCGCTCCAGCGCCTTCAGGTGGTAGTTCACCTTCTGCCGGGGCAGCCCGACCTTCCCGGCCAGCATGGCGGCCGACGCGGGCCCGGCGGCCAGCTCGGCCAGCAGCCGGGCCCGTATGGGGTCCAGCGAGACGGCGGCGGCCTCTGCGTCCTCGATCACGGTCACGTCCAACATGACTCCACCCTCCCACCGAAAACTTTTTTTGTCCAGGCGATGAGAGTTGTCGGTGGAGGGCATGGCGGGGGTCAAGGCGGAGGCCCCGATGGACAAGGTTGCCGGCGGGGGACACGACGGAGATCCCGGCGGTCAGAGTCGTCCGCGGGAGGGCACGACGGAGATCCCGACGATCAGAGTCATCGGCGGGAGGACACGGCGAAACCGGGCGGCGGCACCCTGGTGCGCGCCGCCTCTGGCGCCGCGACCCTCAGCGGGCCTGTTGCCCGCCCTCGTCCAGGCGGGCCAACTGGGTCTGGAACCAGTCGAGTCGGGCCTGCAGCAGGGCCGCCTCGGCAACGAGCTCGGAGACGCCCAGGTCGGCGGGTGCGGCCACCGCACCGCTTCCGGCCCGGACCCGCAGCCCCTCCCCCGCCAGCCGGGCGAAGGAGGCGAGCGAGAGGGACGTACGACCGCGTACGCATCCCGCGCACGCCGCCGTCAGCGCGCGCCACCCCGGCCGCCCCCAGCCCGCGTCGGCCAGGGCTCCGGCCACGGCGCCGCAGGCGCACGGGCCGACGGTCGCGGCGCGTACCCGCTGGCGGGCGTAGCGGAAGCCCTGTTCGAAGCGGATGTAGGCGCCGAGGACGGTGACGTCGAGGAGGACAGCCGCGCGATGCTCGGCGGTGCAGAGCATCGCCTCGGCGGCGGCGGAGTCGTGTACACAGTGGAAGCCGCAGTCGCAGCGGCGGTGCGGCGCCCGGTGCCGTCGCCCGTAGACACAGTGCGCCTCGTCCAGCACTCCGTACGGCAGCGCGCCACCCAGCGATACGCCGGTGAACCCGGCCCGGGTGCCGTCCTGGGACAGCACCGGGTGGGCGATCTTGTATCCGGTCGGCGGCTCCGTCGGTCGTTCCTCGGGGAGCCGCAGCCTCATCGGGCGACCGGGACCTCTTCAGGCACGGACGCCTCCAACTCCTCGACCACTTCGGGGAGTTCCTCGTCCTGCGTGTGGGCCTGCTCTTCCGCAACTCCGGTGGCGAGTGCCTTGCCGAGCCTCATGACGCCTCCCGCGAATCTGCCGCCGACTTCCGTCCTCGCCATGGTGACCCATAAGGGGCCGATCTGGCACTAGGGCCTCGGTCGCCCACGAGCCCGCATTCCGTAGCATCCGTTGCCAGTACATCGTAGGAGAATTAAGTGGAGCTTCACGGTCGAGGTGTCGAGACTGTTGACATGACGACACCGGGCACCACTCCCTTCGGCCGCGCCCTCTGCGCGATGATCACCCCCTTCACCGAGGCGGGCGCGCTCGACCTCGACGGCGCGCAGCACCTCGCCGACCGGCTGGTCTCGGACGGTTGTGACGGGCTGGTCCTCTCCGGCACCACGGGCGAGTCCCCGACCACGACGGACGCGGAGAAGTCCGCGCTGGTGCGGGCGGTGCGGGAGGCTGTCGGGGAGCGGGCGTCGATCGTGGCGGGGGTCGGCACGGCCGACACCCGGCACACTGTGGAGCTGGCCCTGGAGGCCGAAAAGGCGGGCGCGGACGGGCTGCTGGTCGTCACGCCGTACTACAGCAGGCCCCCGCAGGACGCCGTCGAGGCGCACTTCCGCGAGATAGCGGACGCCTCGGGGCTGCCGCTCGCGCTGTACGACATCCCGGGACGCACCGGCACGCGCATCGAGCCGGAGACGATGATCCGGCTCGCCGAGCACCCGAGGATCGTGGCGGTCAAGGACTGTGCGTACGACCTCCTGGGCACCCAGAAGGTGCTGGCCCGCACGGAGTTGGCGTACTACGCGGGCTGCGACGAGTACGTGCTCGCGACGCGGGCGGTCGGCGGGGCCGGTTTCATCAGCACCGTGGCGAATGTGGCGCCCCGTCAGTTCCGTGCGGTTCTCGACGCGTTCGACGCCGGGGACACGGCCGGGGCAATTCGCCGTCAGCAACGGGCCATCCCGCTGATCGAGTTGATGATGTCGGCCGGCCTGCCCGGCACAGTCACCGCGAAGGGGCTGCTGGGCGCGCTGGGGCTGCCCGCGGGGCCGGTCCGCTCACCGCTGCGGCCCGCCGGCCGGGAGACGGTCGACGGGCTGCTGGCGGCCTACGAGGAGCTGGTCAGCGTGTGCTGAACAGGGGCTCCCAGCGTCCGGCCGTGTTGTCCTTGGGCGTGCGGAAGTCGCTCAGGGGCACGATCTTGTCGCTGCCGACGGTGACGAGGACGAGCTGCTGCTTGAACTCGTTGGTGCCGGGGATGATGCCCCAGGCGATGATCCGCTTGTTGTCGGCCCAGGCGAGCAGCATCTGACCGGGCACCTTGGTGATGCGTTTGCCGGTCAGCGGATCGACGATCTCGGAGGCGATCTCCTTGCCCTCGCCCGCGAATTCGCCCGCCACCAGCTTGCCGTCGGGCGAGAGGCCCGCGTCCGTCCAGCCGAGGTGCTTCTCGTCGGCGGGCGTGGGCACCTTCTTGCCCTGGAGGTCGTGGTAGATGCGGCCGGGCGCCATCGCGATCTGCTCGTAGAGCAGCTTGCCGTCGTGGTTGAACGCGAAGTCCGCGCGGGAGTTGGGCGACCAGCCCATCTCGTCCTTCCAGTACGGCGCCTTGTGCCAGTCGCCCTTCCCCGAGGCGACGTCGATGACGGTGAACCCGGTGCGGCTGGGCACGGACTGCGGCTCGACGGTGTCGTTGACCGGGATCTTCTTGCTCCAGTAGAGCCGGTCCGGGTTCTTGGCGTACGTCGTGGCGACGAGCTTCTTGCCGTCGGGCGAGAAGTGGACGCCGGCCACGCCCTGCCCGACCGGGATCCAGCGGTCCACCTTGCCGGTCATCAGGTTGAGCAACCCGACGCGCTTCGCGGGCAGTTCACGCTCCAGGACGGCCGCGGTCCGCATGCCCGGCGCGACGTCGACGAAGGACCAGCGGGAGTCCTTCACATACTTGCCGGTCTTCTGGTCCAGCAGACTGTAGGTCCGCGTGACGATCTTGTCCTTGTTCGGCTGCTTCACCTGCTTGGTGGTGCTGAACGCGGCGACCGCCGTGTCCCCCGCCGCGATCAGATCGCGCGGTGGCGACTGGTCCGGATGGGCGATGATGTCGCTCCGGTTCATCTGGCTGGCCGGCCGGACGTCGTCCCCACCGGTGTCGAGCAGCGGCACGGCGACGGCCACCGCGACGGCAGCGGCGGTTGCCACCGCGGCGCCCGCGATCGTCCGGGTCCTGCGGCGCCTGCGGACGGCGAGCACGCGGTCGGCGAAGCCGGGCGGGGCGAACGCGCCGTCGGCGGCCTGCTCACGGAAGGAGTCACGTACGAGCTCTTCGACGTTCACGAACGCACCTCCACGGGCGAGAAGTCACGGGACGGCGGCTGTTCGGCGTCCCCCGGGCCGAGTTCGGCCAGTTCGGGAGCGAGCGCCCGCAGCCGGGCGAGCGAGCGGTGCGTCGTGGACCGGACGGTCCCGACGGAGCAGCCGAGGAGCCGGGCCACGTCGGCCTCGGGGAGATCCTCGAAGTAGCGCAGCACCAGGACGGTGCGCTGCCGCGCCGTGAGCCGGGCGAGTGCCCCGCGCATCACCATGCGCAGTTCGGCGGCGGACTGGGCGTCCGCGCCGAGTGACGCCTCGGGCGGCTCGGCGACGCTCAGTTCCCGTCTGGGCCACTTCAGCCGCCAGCGGCTCACCTGCTGCCGGTACAGGATCTGTCGTACGTACGCCTCGGGCTCGTCGATGCGGTTCCATCGCCCCACGGCCTTGACCAGGGCGTTCTGCAGCAGGTCCTCGGCGGCGTGCCGGTCGCCGCCGCTGAGCAGTACGGCCGTCTTCAGCAGCGCGGACGACCGGTTCGCCACGAACTCCCGGAAGCTCTCCTGCGCTTCGGCATCCATCGTCACCTTCTCTTCCTCGGCGGCCCCCGTGGCCCGCCCCTGTGCTCCTTGTGACGCGCGTGCCCGCCCGCCGCTATGCCTCTGGGCCGAAGTTATTTCCCGGCCTGTCCCCCTCGACGTCGCTTACGGTGACCCCGTGAGCCGACCTCTGCTCTTCCTCGACGTCGACGGCCCCCTCAACCCGTACGCGGCCCAGCCGGAGCGCCGGCCCGAGGGCTACACGACGATCCGGGTGACCCTGACCCTCGGCAGGCCCCTGCGCGTCTGGCTCCACCCCGATCACGGCCGCGCCCTGCTCGCTCTCGGCTACGACCTGTGCTGGGCCACCACCTGGATGGATGCCGCGAACCTCTGGATCTCCCCGGTCATCGGCCTCCCCGAGCTCCCGTACGTCGACTTCACGGGCGCCCTGTTCGCCGAGCGCCCCGACGGGGTGCACTGGAAGACGGAACGGATCGTGGCATACGCCGAGGGCCGCCCCTTCGCCTGGGTGGACGACGAACAGAGCCCGGCCGACGACGCGTACGTCGCCGCCCACCATCCCGGGTCCGCACTGCTCCACCACGTGAGTCCCCGACTGGGCCTGCGCGAGGGCGACTTCACGGCGCTGGCGGAGTTCGCCGCGGCTCACACGGCGGAGCGGTAGCACTCCACGGAGGAGTGGGCGTTGTACACGTCCAGGAGGCGGTCGACGGCCGAGGTGGCGTACGTCTTGGTGCAGAGCCCGCCGAGTGCGATGGGTGAGCCGTCCGCGTACGTGTATCCGTACGCGCTGGGGCTGACGTCGGCGTGGTGGACGACATCGCGGCCGGTCTGCCGCTCCAGCCCCGTCTCGGAGAGCTGGAACACCCCGAGAAGGTCGGCGTGGGCGATACAGCCCCAGGACAGCGGATCGTGGAAGTCGCCGAGCCGGTCGACATTCGGCGACGCGCCCGGGAACTCGACTGCACAGACGTCGCTCACCGTGTTGAAGGCATGGTCGATGCCCACGCATCCGACGCTGTAGGCGTCCGGCCCGAAGCGGGCGGCCACACCGAACTGCCGCGAGCAGAAATCGTTCCAGTGGGCCTCGGTCAGCGTGTTCACCTCGGGGTTGCCCGAGTTGCCGGGGTTGCCGGGCGGCGGTGCGTTGTCGTCGGGGGGCGTGTCACCCGGCGGCGCGTCGGCCGGAGGCGAGGTGGTCGAGGGCGACGGCGAGGACGAGGCCGAGGACGTGACGCTGGGCTTCCGGGACGGGGAGGTACCCGGTTCCGACGCTCCCTTCGAGCCCGGCTCGCTCTCCGGTCCGAGGGGCACACGCGAGGTGGGCGTACCCGAGTCCGCGGGCACCGGCACGGCTCCGGGCACCGCTCCGGCCGCCGGGGACGGCCCGGAAGCCCGGTCGTACGGCAGCCGCACGGCGAGCGTGCCGAGCCCGCCCAGCAGAGCGAGGAGCAGGGCCCCGGCCACCAGGAGTCCGGCCACCGGGACACGGTCGGGCAAGCGCCCCCGCTCGAATGCGGCGAGCTCCGCGAGACGCGTCTTGATGTCCGGATACGGCGGGAACCAGTGCGTCCAGTTCTCCTTCTCGGATTCCGGCCGCGGCGGGGGACCGACGAAGCACAGCTCCTCGACGAGCCGGCCGCCGCGATCCGGTGTGGTGAGTACTACTCCGAGCTCCGTCAGTATCTCGACCAACGCGGGCTTGTCGCTGGTCAGTTGTACGGCGACGGCGTCGGCGGCGACCACACGTCGTCCCACGATCTCCGCCCGGGTGACCCGCGCGAGCAGCCACGGAACGCCGAAGAGCACCAAGACGCACACCGAGGCGAGCCACAGGACCACGCCGATCGCCCTCGTGATCATGACGAGGATCAGACTGTCGACCATGTAGTCGGCCTGGCTCTGTCCCTCGTAGCGCGGCACCTCCGGGTCGCCCTTCCTGAAGCCCCGCGACACCATGCGCAGCAGCTCGGCGATCTCCCGGGCGGGCACGGCGAGGGACAGCGACCAGCCCAGCAGGGCGTACGACAGCCAGGTCGGCGTGGTGCCCCGAGCGGCCGTCACGGAGACTTCGTGCGCGGCGACTGCCTCCAGCAACTCGTCGTCGTCACCGCACAGTTCGACAAGACCCGAGGTGAAGACGATGGTGGCACCCCGGCCGTACCCGACCACGAAGGCGTTGTGCGCGTCGTCGTCGATGACGCGCACCCGCGGGACGTCCACCCCGAGCTGCGCCGCGAGACGAGCGACGCTCTCCTCCAGCTGCCGCTCGGCCGGCTCTCGCGCGCCCCGCATGCCCGCCACCGCACTCGACAGCCGCGCCGATGCCGCCACGAAGGTGAGCGTGACCACGAATGCGATGAGCGAGAGCACCACGAGTCCGGCCTTCTCGGAGCCGGTGATCGCGGCCACGACCAGAGCGACGAGCCCGGCGTTGAGGACCGCGACGCAGATCAGCACACCCAGCAGAACCCGGTGCCGAACCCGTAGCCCCGCCACATACGCGCGCGCCCCGGCAACCGCTCCCTCTTGTTCAGCCGCCGGAACCATCCCCACCACCAGCCCTCGACCGCTCACAGACGGTCACGGCAAGGGTGGCAGCATTAACCCGCGGTGAAGTCGCACAAGAGGCGTAATTCCAGCACCAGTCGAAGCACACTCAAAGCCGCGCGCCCTCCCGCCGAAACGGAAGGGCGCCGAGAAACTCCGGGGGGCCAGGAGCGCCCCTTAAGGGGCGCGGGGCTGTGACACATGCGGCTCCGCCGCGTGGGCGCGACCAGCCACGAACTACCTGCAGCCGACGAACAAACCCCTCGGTTGCGACCCTCAGTTGTGGCTGTGCAGAACCTCGTTCAGCCCACCCCACACCGCATTGTTCGGCCGCGCCTCCACCGCTCCGGAGACCGAGTTGCGGCGGAAGAGGATGTTCGAGGCACCGGACAGCTCCCGCGCCTTGACGATCTGCCCGTCCGGCATGGTGACACGGGTACCGGCGGTGACGTACAGCCCCGCCTCGACCACACACTCGTCGCCGAGCGCGATACCGACGCCCGCCTCCGCACCGATGAGGCACCGCTCGCCGATGGTGATGCGGACGTTGCCGCCACCGGAGAGGGTGCCCATGGTGGATGCGCCGCCACCGATGTCGGAACCGTCGCCGACCACGACACCGGCGGAGATACGGCCCTCGACCATCGACGTGCCGAGCGTGCCCGCGTTGAAGTTCACGAAGCCCTCGTGCATGACGGTCGTGCCCGCGGCGAGGTGCGCGCCGAGGCGGACCCGGTCGGCGTCGGCGATACGGACGCCCTTGGGCGCCACGTAGTCCGTCATGCGCGGGAACTTGTCGATGGACGTCACCTGGAGGTGCAGGCCCTCGGCGCGGGCGTTCAGCCGGACCTTCTCGACGTCGTCGACGGCGACCGGGCCGAGCGAGGTCCAGGCGACGTTGGCGAGGTGGCCGAAGATGCCGTCCAGGCTCTGGCCGTGCGGCTGCACCAGGCGGTGCGAGAGCAGGTGCAGACGCAGGTACGTGTCGTGCGCGTCGAGCGGCTTGTCGTCCAGCGAGGCGATGACCGTGCGGACCGCGACCACTTCGACGCCACGGCGTGCGTCAGGGCCGATGGCCTTCGCCGCGCCCTCACCGAGCAGCTCCACGGCCCGCTCGGCGGACAGCCGCTCGGTACCGGCCGGGCCGGGCTCGGCGGACAGCTCGGGGGCGGGGAACCAGGTGTCGAGAACAGTGCCGTCGGCGGTGAGGGTGGCGAGCCCGGCGGCGACGGCGCCGGTGGTACGAGTAGCAGTCGTGTCGGTCATGGGGAAAACCTAACTTGGCGGGGGCCGCCCGGGCGAACCGGTGCGCGGGGCGTCTCAGGTACCGGGCGGTCACCTGGTCACGGGGAGCGGGCGGGCCCACGGAATCACCGGACGGCCGGGTCCGCGCGGGTTCAGCGCATCACCCGCCCCAGCACCTCCCGTGCGCACCCCTCGTCGTACGAGGTCCCCGTCAGCAGCACCTGGAGACAGATGCCGTCCAGCAGGGCGACGAGCGCCCGGGCGGTGACGGGATCCGTGCGCCGGGCGAGGGGGTCGACGAGGCTTTCGACCCACTGGGCGGCGACGGGGCGCAGGGCGGGGCGGCGGAGGGCGGCGAGGTAGAGCTCGTACTCCAGCTCGACGCCCGTGCGGTCGCCGGCGAGCCACTCGCCGATCAGGGCGGCAAGTTCGGCGGCGACGTCGACGTGGGGGTCCTCCAGCGCGCCGTGCGCGGCGAGGACCTTGGCGAATCCCTCGTTGGCCTGGCGCAGGGCGGCGACCATGAGTTCGTCGAGGGTCTTGAAGTGGTACGTGGTGGAGCCGAGCGGCACATCGGCCTCGGCGGCGACGGAGCGATGGCTCAGCCCGGCGAGGCCCTTGGCGCCCACGACACGGATCGCCGCGTCGATGATCCGCTGCCGCCGCTCGGGGTCGTACCGGCGCGCCATCAGTGCGCCCCGCCCAGGTTCAGCAGCACGACCCCGCCGATGATCAGCGCGATCCCGGCGACCTTGGCCGCGTTGAGCCCCTCCCCCAGGAACATCATGCCGATCGCGGCGATGACGGCGGTGCCGACGCCGGCCCAGATCGCGTAGGCCGTGCCGACCGAGACGGTCTTCAGGGTCTGGGCGAGCAGCGCGAACGCGATGACGTATCCGAGGCAGGTCACCAGCGACGGCCACAGCTTGCTGAAGCCCTCGCTGTACTTCATGGCGGTGGTGGCGCCCACTTCGGCGGCGATGGCTCCGGCGAGCAGCACGTATCCCATGCGTACGAGTGTACACATCGATACGTACACCCGTACACAAAGTCCCCCCACAACCCCCGTAGGCACCATCCGGCGCACCGGATATCGTTCGCGATCACAGTGGGGGCTGGAGTCACGGGACTCCCGGAGCATCGGAGCGCAAGGGCGATGTCGGACACATCGGGGTGGGGACCATCGGGGCCGTACGGCGGCCCTCCGGGCGGCTGGGGCTGGACACCGGCGCCCCCTCCGCCCAAGCCGGGTGTCATACCCCTGGCACCGCTCGGCGTGGACACCGTCTTCGGCGGCGCCTTCGCGACGATGCGCCGGTACGCGAAGCCGCTGTTCGGGTTCGCCGTGCTGGTCAACCTCGCGCTCGCCGCGCTGATGGCGGGCGCGGCGGCCGTCGCGTACGCCGCCGTGAGCGATCATCTGCACGCGATCTACGACACGACCCGTGATCCGCGCTGGGCCGACTTCCGGCCCGTTCTGCTCGCCTTCGGCGCCGTGTGGGTCTTCGCGCTCGTGGGCCTGACGGCCGCGAGCGCCCTCGTCCAGGGCTCATGTTCGGCGACCCTGCACGACGCCGTGCTCGGCCGGCGGGCCACCCTCGGCCAGATCTGGCGGCGGACCTGGCCGCGTACCCCGTCGGTGCTCGGCGTGATGCTGCTGCTCGGCCTGATCCTGATGATCCCGCTGCTGTTGTTCGCCGCAGTGTTCGTGTCGTTCTTCCTGGCCATGGTCCTGGGCAGCGATCTGCCGTACGGCGTCTTCTTCCTGCTCATGCTGCTGACCGTGCCGCTGGCCGTGTGGCTCTGGGTCCTGTTCTCCTTCGCCCCGGCCGCCGTCGTACTGGAGGCGGCGGGACCCGTGCAGGCGCTGCGCCGCTCGGTGCGGCTGATGCGCGGCGCTTGGTGGCGCACCTTCGGCATCACCCTGCTGGGCGGTCTGACGACGCTGATCCTGTCGCTCGCGATCCGGCTCCCGCTGCAGTTCGCGATGCCCACGCCGCAGCCGTACGACCCCTCGTCGCCGCCCGCCTCGGACGCGGCGGACGTCTTCGCGCAGAGCCTGCCGCACGCGGGCGTCTACCTGGCGCTCTCGCTGCTCGGAAGTTTCGTCACCCAGCTGTTCACCATGGTGTTCCTGCCCCTGATCTCGACCCTGCTCTACATCGACCAGCGCATCCGCAGGGAGGGGCTCGCGGACATACTCCTGCACGCGTCGGCGCCGCCTCCGCCGCCCGCGGCGCCGGACTCGGCCCACGAGTGAGGCGATAGGGGGAGACGGCCACGCCGGCGGTCTCCCCCGCGGTGCGGGCGACCGCGACGCGACAGCACAGGCGATGAACAGCCAGGTCACAGCCTTGCCCGCGGTCCCGCCCGAAATTTCCGACGGATTCCCGCGCACACGATTGACGCGCGTAGACGACACGCGTAGAACACCGTCCGTACATCGGCGCGTAACACCCAGCGCCTAGAAATCTCCGCGACCGGTCAACAGCACGTCCATGCACCAACTCGCCCCGCTCTTCCCCCCGTTGAAGGGACGCACATGGACAGAACGCTCAGGCTCGGCGCCCGCGCGACGGCCGCCGCTCTCATCGCGTCGGGGGCGCTCGTCGCCCTCCCTCAGACCGCGCAGGCGGCCACCGTCACGATCTCCGCCATCCAGGGTTCGACCCGGGTCTCCCCGTACAGCGGCTCCTCGGTCACCACCACCGGCATCGTCACCGCGATCCGCTCCACCGGCTCCTCGCGCGGCTTCTGGATCCAGAGCGCGAGCGGCGACGGCAACGCGGCGACCAGTGACGCGGTCTTCGTCTACAAGGGTTCGACGACGCCGAGCACGACGGTCGGCAACAGCGTCACGGTCACCGGCAAGGTCTCCGAGTACTACCCCGACACGGACGGCGGCAGCCAGTCGCTCACCGAGATCTCCAGCGCGACCTGGACCACCAACTCCACCGGGAACACGCTGCCTTCGGCCACCACGATCAGCGACTCGACGGTCCCCGCCACCTACACGCGCACCAACAGCGGTGGCTCCATCAACTCGTACACCCTGGCCCCGACGACGTACGCCCTGGACTACTACGAGTCCCTGGAGGGCATGCGCGTCTCGGTCGGCAGCTCGCCCGTGGTCGGCCGGACCGACGAGTACAGCGAGCTGTGGGTCAACGTGAAGCCCTCGCAGGTGACTTCGGCGCGCGGCGGCTCGCTGTACTCCTCGTACAGCAGCCAGAACTCGGGCCGTGTCCAGATCAGCACGCTGCTGTCGTCCACCTTCCCGACGGCGAACGTCGGCGACACCCTCTCGGGCGCGACCGGCGTCATGGACTACATCGCATACGGCGGCTACACCCTCCAGGCCACCACGCTCGGCACGCTGACCTCGGGCGGTATCGCCAAGGAGACCACGACGGCTCAGTCGACGAGCCAGCTCTCGGTGGCGACGTACAACGTGGAGAACCTCGACCCGACCGACGCCGCCTCGAAGTTCACGGCGCTCGCCTCGGGCATCGTGACCAACCTCAAGTCGCCCGACATCGTGGCCCTGGAGGAGGTCCAGGACAACAACGGTGCCACGGACGACGGCACGGTCGACGCGAGCACCACGCTCTCCACACTGATCGCCGCGATCAAGACGGCGGGCGGTCCGACGTACTCGTACACCCAGATCAGCCCGACCAACGACGCCGACGGCGGTGAGACCGGCGGCAACATCCGCCAGGTCTTCCTCTACAACACCGCGCGCGTGGGCCTGACGTCACTCACCGGCGGCACCGCGACGACCGCCAACTCGGTGGTGAACAGCAGCGGTACGGCGCAGTTGAAGTACTCGCCCGGCCGGATCGACCCGACCAACTTGGCCTGGGACGCCAGCCGCAAGCCGCTCGCCGCGGAGTTCACCTTCAACGGCTCGACATACTTCCTGATCGCCAACCACTTCGTCTCCAAGGGCGGCGACTACTCGCTGCACAGCCAGTACCAGGCCCCGACCCGCTCCTCGGAGACCCAGCGCACCGCGCAGGCCGCGGCCGTCAACTCCTTCGTCGACTCGATCCTCGCGGTCCAGTCCTCGGCGAAGGTGATCGTCCTCGGCGACCTGAACGACTACCAGTTCTCGACCACCGCCACGACCCTTGAGGGCGGCGTACTGACCGACCTGGTGGACACCCTGCCGGCGTCGCAGCAGTACACGTACGTCTACGACGGCAACTCGGGGGCCCTCGACCACACCCTGGTCAGCTCCGCGATCACGTCGTACGACTATGACATCGTCCACATCAACAGCGAGTTCTCGGACCAGACCAGCGACCACGACCCGCAGGTCGTCCGGATCACTCCGTAGCGAACGGCCGGGCCCAGGGGCCGTCCGACGGGTCCGTCCGACGGGCCGGCCGGGCAGACCCTAGGCCCTGAACTCGGACGTGGTCATCAACTGGCTGGCCACGGGCCCCGGTTCACGCACTCGCGCCAAGCGGTCGAGCATCCGCCGCTTGGCGTGGGCGGCCCGTCGCAGGACCTCCACGCGCCGATAGCGCAGCAGTTCGGCGGGGTCGGGGCGGACGGCTCCGGCCAGTTCATAGCCGTACGAGGTGAGCCTGTCGCCCAACACGTCGTCGCACAGGGCGATCTGAGTGGGCGTCAGCCGAGTGGCCCAGTTCCCCACCCTTGAGGTGTCCACCGCGCCGTGGGTGCGCCGGTGCCAGGTCTTCCGTGCGGGCACGGCCACCTCGGCCACCCGGTACGGCTCGCTCATCTCGGGGACGTACTCCTCCCCCAAGAACCCGCACACACCGCGCAGTTGGCCCTCGGGGTCGGCCACCAGGTCCTCGAAGCGCAGTTCGTGCCAGCTGCCGGATCCCAGCCTGCGGGCGTACTTGCGCGTGGTGTCCATGACCTGCGACCAGGTGGCCACGGCCTCGTGGAAGCCGCGATGCCACCAGGGCATGCCGAGCAGCGAGGCGACACAGTCCCGTCCGTCCCGTACGAGATGGATGAACTGGGCGTCGGGGAAGAGCCGCAGGATCTCCGCCACGTGCAGCGCGTACGCGGGCCGCTTGTCCCCCCACCGGACCTTCCCGTGCTCCTCTGCGTACGCCTGGAGCGCGATCCCCAGCGCCGATCCGAGCGTGGGTGGCCCCTCGGTGATCCGCTCGGCCACGCGCCCGGGGTCCACCCCGAGCTCATGGAACCGCGTCTCCTTGCGCCCGGTGATCCACTGCGCGAGCCCGGCCCGGTTGCCGCGCTCCTTCAGATCGCCGAAGCCCAGCCGCCCCTCGTAGGCGGGCAGCACGAACCGCGTCTCGGGCGGCAGCGCGATCCGTGGATGCGCGTGCAGCATCAGCTGCAGCAGTGTGGTCCCGGAGCGGGGACAGCCGAGAACGAAGACGGGGCGCAGGGAGTCAGACACGGTTCCACGCTGCCGCGACCCGATGAGGCCGGACTGGGATCACGCTGAGAATGCCGTGTGAACGCGCCGCACCCCGAGCCGGACCGGCACCGAGTTCCTGTGGACTTCCCATGGATCACCGCGGAATCGATCAGGCATCACTGGGATATCACTGAGGGATCACTGAGGGAAACGGCTGCTCGGACGTCACCGTGTCCACTACTGTTTCACCAGTCGCGCACATGGCCTCCACGGCTACCGCCGTTCCGAGCGCCCGCGCCCCCCACTTGTGCTGAGACCAGTAGATCTCTTGTTACCGCGACCAGCCGACGAATCCGCGATCGCCACGGGCGACGCTGGAGGAACGCGCATGCCAGAAATAACCCCTGGGCCCGACCAGCCCGCTCACTCCACGGAGCTGGAGCCCTGGCGCCCCAGGCCGCACGGCACGCCCTACCCCGTGCAGACGGATCTCGACCCCGAACCCCCGGCGCCGTGGGAGACCGGACGGGTCACGGACGAGGGCCGGCTGCCCGGGACACGGCGGCTCTGGCTGGCCGGCGGGCTGGCCGTGGCGGTACTCATCGCCACGGCGACCGCAATCGCCCTACAGGACAACGGTTCTGACGACTCATCACAGAACCGGGCGAACGAGACCACCTCCGACACGGGCCTCCTGTTCCCGCCCGGTGCCTCCGCCGGGACCACCGGCTCGACCGTGGCCCCGGCCGGCAAGAACGCCTTGTCCTCGCCGCAGTCCTCCCCCTCCGCCACCGCCTCACGGGGTTCCGCCTCGCCCAAGCCCTCGGGACAGGGTTCCGACGCCCAGCCCGCCTCCGGACAGTCGAAGCCCGCCTCGTCCAGCAAGTCCCCCTCCTCCAAGCCGACTTCCTCGCTGAAGTCGATCCAGTCGGCCAACTACCCCGACCGTTACTGGCACGTGAGCGACGGCGCCGTCCGGCTCGATCCGGTGGGTTCGGGCAGTTCGGCCACGACCAAGCAGGACGCCAGCTTCAAGCTGGTCGAGGGGCTCGCGAACTCCTCCTGCTACTCGTTCGCCACCACCGACGGTACCTACCTCCGCCACCGCAACTTCTTCCTGCGCGCCGACCGCGACGACGGCTCCGACCTCTTCGAGAAGGACGCCACCTTCTGCCCCCGGACGTCGTCGTACTCCGGCGCCGTCATGCTGGAGTCGGTCAACTACCCGGGCCGCTATCTGCGCCACCGCAACTTCCAGCTCCGCCTGGACGCGTACGAGAACAGCACGCTCTATCGCGCGGACTCGGCGTTTCGTGTGGTCAAGGGCTGGGACTGAGCCCCGAGGGTTCACCGGCCCTCGGACGAGCCGGAAACCCTCGAAGGCCCCGCCCCCGCAGGATCAGCGTGTGAAGTACACCGAGCGGAGCTTGAGCCGGTCCGTGGCCGGGCGGCCGTGCGGGCGCAGGGTCCAGGAGTCGCCCGTGCAGTCGGGCTCGGTGAACACCAGGGCGTATTCGTCGGTGTCGTTGTGCGGGGCGAAGGCGGGCTCGGAGGCGTCCGGGTCCGCGACCTCGGCGAGCGTGACGCACTCACCGCTCGGCGGGTCGTGCAGCGTGGCCGACTGCGGCCGGCCGTCCAGTCCGACGTACTGGTACGAGAACTGGCCTGTCGCGGCACTGGCCGAGGCGGGCAGCGTGACGACGAGCGCGAGTGCGCCGAGGGCGGCGGCGACGGAATGACGAAGACGCATGGGAGAAATCCGTTTCCCTCAGGTGGAGTTCGAACCCGACCACCGTCTCCCATGCGACCTCACGCCAGATACGCCGACCACTCGAATGCAGTAAGCGGAATCGTTCACGCATTCACCCGCACGGATGGCCTCACGGGGCGCCGACGACGACGTGGGGCCCCGGTGCACACAGCACCGGGGCCCCACGGGCAGTGCAGAGGACTCAGACGTTGAAGCCGAGCGCCCGAAGCTGCTCGCGACCGTCGTCCGTGATCTTGTCCGGGCCCCACGGCGGCATCCAGACCCAGTTGATGCGAAGCTCGTTGACGAGGCCGTCCGTGGCGGACTTGGCCTGGTCCTCGATGACGTCGGTGAGCGGGCAGGCCGCGGACGTCAGGGTCATGTCGATCGTCGCGATGTTCGCGTCGTCGATGTGAATGCCGTAGATGAGGCCGAGGTTGACGACGTCGATGCCCAGTTCGGGGTCGACGACGTCGTACAGCGCCTCGCGGAGTTCTTCCTCCGAGGCCGGCTTCGTCGTCAAGGTCTCGTTCTCGCTCATGCCGTCTTCCTCTCGGCGCTGTCGCCCAGAGCCTGGGCCGTCGCGTCCTTCCACGCCATCCAGCTCAGGAGAGCGCACTTCACCCGGGCCGGGTATTTGGAGACACCGGCGAACGCGACCGCGTCCTCCAGCACCTCCTCCATCGCGTCGTCGGGCTCGATCCGGCCCTTGGACTGCATCAGCTCCAGGAAGGTCTCCTGGATCTTCTGCCCCTCGGCCAGGTCCTTGCCGACCAGGAGCTCGTTGAGCACGGAGGCCGAGGCCTGGCTGATGGAGCAGCCCTGGCCCTCGTACGAGATGTCCGCGATCCGCTCGCCGTCGTACTTCACGCGCAGCGTGATCTCGTCGCCGCACGTCGGGTTGACGTGGTGCACCTCGGCATCGCCATCCCGCAAGCCCCGCCCGTGCGGGTGCTTGTAGTGGTCCAGGATGACTTCCTGGTACATCGAATCAAGCTTCACGTCTCAGCCGCTCCTCAGCCGAAGAAATTCCGGACGTGCTCCAGGCCGTCGACCAGAGCGTCGATCTCGGCCGGCGTGGAGTACAGATAGAACGACGCTCGCGTGGTCGCAGGAATTCCGTAGCGCAGGCAGACCGGGCGGGCGCAGTGGTGGCCGACCCGGACCGCGATGCCCTGCTCGTCCAGGACCTGGCCCACGTCGTGCGGGTGGATGTCACCCAGCGTGAACGAGATCGCCGCGCCGCGGTCCTCGGCCGTGGTCGGGCCGATGATCCGCAGGTCCGGGACCTCCAGGAGCCGCTTCACCGCGTACTCGGTGAGCGCGTGCTCGTGGGCGAGGATCTTGTCCATGCCGATCGAGGTCAGATAGTCGATCGCCGCACCGAGACCGACCGCCTGCGCGATCGGCGGGGTGCCGGCCTCGAACTTGTGGGGTGCCGGGGCGTACGTCGACGAGTGCATCGACACGGTCTCGATCATCTCGCCGCCGCCGAGGAACGGAGGCAGGTCCTCGAGCAGCTCCTGGCGGCCCCAGAGGACGCCGATGCCCGTCGGGCCGCACATCTTGTGGCCGGTGAAGGCCACGAAGTCGGCCTGGAGGGCCTGGACGTCCATCGGCATGTGCGGCGCGGCCTGCGAGGCGTCGATCAGGACCAGGGCGCCGACCTCCTGGGCGCGGCGCACTATCGCCTCGACCGGGTTCACGGTGCCCAGGATGTTCGACACCAGCACGAAGGAGACGATCTTCGTCTTCTCCGTGATGATCTCGTTGATGTTCGAGAGGTCGAGACGGCCGTCGTCGGTCAGGCCGAACCACTTCAGCTTCGCGCCCGTGCGCTGCGAGAGCAGCTGCCACGGCACGATGTTGGAGTGGTGCTCCATCTCCGTGATGACGATCTCGGTCTCGTGGTCCACGCGGTAGGGCTCGTCGGCCCAGCCGAGCATGTTGGCCACGAGGTTGAGCGACTCGGAGGCGTTCTTGGTGAAGATCACCTCGTCGCGGCTCGGCGCGTTGATGAACGCGGCGACCTTGTCGCGCGCGCCCTCGTACAGCGCCGTGGCCTCCTCGGCGAGCACATGCACACCGCGGTGGACGTTGGCGTTGTAGCGCTCGTAGTAACCACTGAGGGCGTCCAGCACCTGGCGCGGCTTCTGCGAAGTCGCCGCGTTGTCCAGGTACACAAGCTTCTTACCGTCGTGGACCAGGCGGTCCAGGATGGGGAAGTCCTTGCGGATCGCCTCGGTGTCGAGGAGGCCCGGCAGCTGCGTCACGCGGATACGCCACCCTTCGTGTAAGCCTCGTAGCCCTCGTTCTCCAGCTTGTCGGCGAGCTCGGCGCCACCGGACTCGACGATCCGGCCGGCGGAGAAGACGTGGACGAAGTCGGGCTTGATGTAGCGCAGGATGCGCGTGTAGTGCGTGATCAGCATGGTGCCGACCTCGCCGCTCTCGCGGACGCGGTTGACACCCTCGGAGACGATGCGCAGGGCGTCGACGTCCAGGCCGGAGTCGGTCTCGTCGAGGATCGCGATCTTCGGCTTGAGGAGCTCCAGCTGAAGGATCTCGTGGCGCTTCTTCTCACCGCCGGAGAAGCCCTCGTTCACATTGCGCTCGGCGAAGGAGGGGTCCATGGAGAGGCGCTCCATGGTCTCCTTGACCTCCTTGACCCAGGTACGCAGCTTGGGGGCCTCGCCGCGGATCGCCGTGGCGGACGTACGCAGGAAGTTGGAGACCGAGACGCCGGGGACCTCGACCGGGTACTGCATCGCCAGGAACAGGCCCGCGCGGGCGCGCTCGTCGACGGACATCTCCAGGACGTTCTCGCCGTCGAGGGTGACGGTGCCGCCGGTGATCGTGTACTTCGGGTGGCCCGCGAGCGAGTAGGCGAGGGTCGACTTGCCGGAGCCGTTGGGGCCCATGATGGCGTGCGTCTCGCCCTGCTTCACGGTCAGGTCGACGCCCTTGAGGATCTCCTTCGTGGCGTTGTCGGCCTCGACGGTGACGTGCAGGTCGTGGATTTCAAGCGTTGCCATGGGTTCCTCAGGACTCCTGGGTGAGGGAGACGAGTACGTCGTCCCCTTCGATCTTTACGGGGTATACGGGGACGGGGCGCGTCGCGGGAAGGCCGGACGGCTTGCCGGTGCGGAGGTCGAACGCGGAGCCGTGCAGCCAGCACTCGATCTGGCAGTCCTCCACCTCGCCCTCGGAGAGCGAGACGTTCGCGTGCGAGCAGATGTCGTTGATCGCGAACACCTCCCCCTCGGTCTTCACGACCGAGACCGGCGTGCCGTCGAGTTCCACCCGCTTCGGGGTGTCCTCCTCCAGCTCGCTCAGCCCACAGGCGCGTAGGAACGTCGAAGAGGCAGTCATCAGACCGACGCCTCCAGCTCCTCGTCGATCTTCACGAGAAGGCGCTCTTCGATGTCGTCGACGCCGATCTGCTGGACCAGCTCGGCGAAGAAGCCGCGGACCACCAGACGGCGGGCCTCGCCGGCGGGGATGCCGCGGGCCATCAGGTAGAAGAGCTGCTCGTCGTCGAAGCGGCCGGTCGCGGAGGCGTGTCCGGCGCCGACGATCTCGCCGGTCTCGATCTCCAGGTTCGGCACGGAGTCGACGCGGGCGCCGTCGGTCAGAACCAGGTTGCGGTTCATCTCGTACGTGTCCGTGCCCTCGGCCTTGGCCTCGATGAGGACGTCGCCGATCCACACCGCGTGCGCGCCCTCGCCCTGGAGCGCGCCCTTGTAGGCGACGTTCGACTTGCAGTGCGGGGTGTTGTGGTCGACGAGGAGGCGGTGCTCCTGGTGCTGGCCCGCGTCCGTGAAGTACAGGCCGAAGAGCTCGGCCTCGCCACCGGTGCCGGCGTAGGCGACGCGCGGGTGGAGGCGTACGAGGTCGCCGCCGAAGGTGACCACGAACGACTTGAAGGTGGCGTCGCGGCCGATCAGCGCGTTGTGCTGGCCCACGTGCACGGCCTTGTCGTCCCAGTCCTGGACGGAGACGACGGTGAGCTTGGCGCCGTCGCCCAGGATGTAGTCGACGTTGGCGGCGAGCACGGCGTCACCGGTGTGGTCGATGACGACGACGGCCTCGGCGAAGGCTCCGAGCTCCACGACCTGGTGGCCGTAGGCGACCCCGCCCTCGCCGTGCACGGCGATACGGATCGGCTCGGTGAGCACCGTCTCCTTGGGGACGGTGACGACACCGGCCTTCTCGAACGCCGAGTACGCCTGGGCGGCGATGCGGTCCACCGGGGTACCGGCCTTGCCGAGCCGGGCGTCGTCACGGCCGACGGTCTCCACGATGACGCCCTCGGGCGCCTCGATGCCGACCTTCACGCCGTCGCCGGTGGCGACCGCGGTGCCGTCGTGCAGCCCGCGCAGGCGCTCCAGCGGGGTGAACCGCCACTCCTCCTCGCGGCCGTGGGGGACCGGGAAGTCCGCCACGTCGAAGGACGGGGGCGCGCTCATGCGCGTGGCGACGGTCGACTCGGCGGCCACCGCGATCTGGCCGGCGGTGGTGGACCCCACCGGAATGTTCTGAGCCTCAGCCATGGCTGTCGGTCTGCTCTCTTCCTACGTCAGAATTCGCTAGCTGGTTCCGGAGGGCGGGGCTTAGCCGACCGCGCCTTCCATCTGCAGCTCGATCAGCCGGTTGAGCTCAAGGGCGTACTCCATGGGCAGCTCCTTGGCGATCGGCTCGACGAAGCCGCGCACGATCATCGCCATCGCCTCGAACTCGGTCATGCCCCGGCTCATCAGGTAGAAGAGCTGGTCGTCGCTGACCTTGGAGACGGTCGCCTCGTGGCCCATGGACACGTCGTCCTCGCGGACGTCGACGTACGGGTACGTGTCGGAGCGGGAGATGGTGTCGACGAGCAGCGCGTCGCACAGCACGTTCGACTTGGAGCCGTGGGCGCCCTCGCCGATCTCGACGAGACCGCGGTAGGACGTACGGCCGCCACCGCGCGCCACGGACTTCGACACGATGTTCGACGACGTGTTCGGCGCCATGTGGACCATCTTGGAGCCGGCGTCCTGGTGCTGACCCTCGCCCGCGAAGGCGATGGAGAGGGTCTCGCCCTTGGCGTGCTCGCCCATCAGGTAGACGGCCGGGTACTTCATGGTGACCTTGGAACCGATGTTGCCGTCGATCCACTCCATGGTCGCGCCCTCGTACGCCACGGCGCGCTTGGTGACCAGGTTGTAGACGTTGTTCGACCAGTTCTGGATGGTCGTGTAGCGGCAGCGGGCGCCCTTCTTCACGATGATCTCGACGACCGCGGAGTGCAGGGAGTCCGACTTGTAGATCGGGGCCGTACAACCCTCGACGTAGTGCACGTAGGCACCCTCGTCGACGATGATCAGCGTCCGCTCGAACTGACCCATGTTCTCCGTGTTGATACGGAAGTAGGCCTGGAGCGGGATCTCGACGTGCACGCCCTTCGGCACGTAGATGAAGGAGCCGCCGGACCACACTGCGGTGTTCAGCGACGCGAACTTGTTGTCGCCGACCGGGATGACCGTGCCGAAGTACTCCTTGAAGAGCTCCGGGTGCTCCTTCAGAGCGGTGTCGGTGTCCAGGAAGATGACGCCCTGCTCCTCCAGGTCCTCGCGGATCTGGTGGTAGACGACCTCGGACTCGTACTGGGCCGCGACACCGGCGACGAGGCGCTGCTTCTCCGCCTCCGGGATGCCGAGCTTGTCGTACGTGTTCTTGATGTCCTCGGGCAGGTCCTCCCAGGACTCCGCCTGCTTCTCCGTGGAGCGCACGAAGTACTTGATGTTGTCGAAGTCGATGCCCGACAGGTCCGAGCCCCAGTTCGGCATGGGCTTCTTCTCGAAAAGGCGCAGGCCCTTGAGGCGGAGCTTGGTCATCCACTCCGGCTCGGACTTCTTCCCGGAGATGTCGCGGACGACGTCCTCGTTGATACCGCGCTTGGCAGAGGCACCGGCCACGTCGGAGTCGGCCCAGCCGTATTCGTACGTGCCCAGACCCTCGAGCTCAGGGTGGGCAGTCTCCTCGATGGGGAGCGTCATGCGGGGTTCCTCCCGGCGGTGCTTGCAGATGCGTTATGTGTGGTCTTGGGGATAAACGTGGTGCATACGCCATCGCCGTGGGCGATGGTGGCCAGTCGCTGGACATGGGTGCCGAGCAGCTGAGAGAAGATCTCGGTCTCCGCCTCGCACAGTTGCGGGAACTGCTCGGCGACATGGGCGACCGGGCAGTGGTGCTGGCAGAGCTGCTCACCAACCGGTGCGTTACGCGCCGTAGCAGCGTACCCGTCCGCGCTCAAGGCCTTGGCCAGCGCTTCGGTGCGCTCCTCGGGGGCGGCGGCCTCGACGGCCTTGCGGTACGCGTCGGCCTGGGTGGCCATCCTGGCGCGGGCGAAGGCGACGACGGCCTCGTCCCCGCCCTCGCGCGACGCGATCCAGCGCAGCGCGTCCGCGGCGAGCTTGTCGTAGGACTGGTCGAAGGCGTCGCGGCCGCAGTCGGTCAGGGCGAACACCTTGGCGGGACGGCCGCGCGTACGCGCTCCGTAGACCCGCTGCTCACGTGCTTCCACGACGTCGTCGGCGACGAGTACGTCGAGATGACGGCGTACGGCGGCCGGGGTCAGGCCCAGTCGTCCCGCGAGGTCGGTGACGGTCGAGGGGCCGTGGTCCAGGATGGACCGCGCGACCCGGTTGCGCGTCGAGCGCTCCCCGGTCGTGAGCTCCTCCTGCGGGGTCCCCGTGGGGGTCTCCCGAGCCTCGCGAACGTTTTTCACAACGCCATTGTTGCGTAATTCCTCAGAGCCTGACAAGCGGCGTCCTGAGGGGTGGACGGTGCCGTGCATCACTTAGGTATACCTAAGGTGACCTGCGGAAATGATCTTTGATCGATCAATTGGGTGGCGCGCCGCCGGGCTCTCGGGGAAACTGCCGAACCATGCCGACACCCCCTCCGACCGGCCCACTCGTCACTCGGGACACCGTCGCCGCACACCTTCTCTCGCTGGGCGTACAGCCAGGAGAAACGCTTCTTGTGCACTCCTCCCTCAGCGCCCTCGGCTGGGTCAACGGCGGCCCCGTCGCCGTCGTCCAGGGAATGCTCGACGCCCTGGGCCCCAACGGCACTCTGGTGGTCCCGACCCAGTCCGGCGACCTCTCCGATCCGGCACTGTGGAGCAACCCGCCCGTACCCGAGGAGTGGTGGTCGACCATCCGGGCCACGATGCCCGCGTACGACCCCCGTGTGACGCCCTCCCGGGGGGTCGGCGTGATTCCGGAGACCGTACGGAACTGGCCCGGCGCCCTGCGCAGCGCGCACCCGGAGACCTCGTTCGCGGCACTCGGCCCGCGCGCGGCGGCGGTCATCGAGGGCCACGCGCCCGACTGCCGGCTCGGCGAGCGCAGCCCGCTGGCCCGCCTGGAGGCCGACGGCGCCCGGATCCTGCTGCTCGGCGCCGGCTACGACACGTGCACGAGCTTCCACCTGGCCGAGTACCGCGTTCCGTCGCCCGTCGTCGAGGTGGGACGCCCCTCCCCGACGGGCTGGGAGGTGGTGCGTGAGGTGTCGATCACGTCCGACCTCTTCGACGAGCTCGGCTCCGACTTCGAGCGGGACCGTCCCGTCGTACGGGGCAAGGTGGGCGCGGCCGACGCACGGCTGTTCCCGGTGGCCGACGCGGTGGCGTACGCGGAGCGCTGGCTGGCGCTGCACCGGCCACGGGACCAGTACGTGGATGCGGCCCCCGGCGGCCCCGGACCTCGACGACGTCCTTAGACTTGCGCCTCATGCGAAGCGAGCCCGTGGTCCAGGTCCAGGCCCTGGTGAAGCGGTACGGCACGAAGACCGCGGTGGACGGCCTCGACCTGGCGGCCAAGGCGGGTATCACCGCCGTACTCGGACCCAATGGCGCGGGCAAGACGACCACGGTCGAGACCTGCGAGGGGTACCGGAAGCCGGACTCCGGCACGGTACGCGTCCTGGGCCTCGACCCGGCGAGACAGTCCGCGGAACTGCACTCCCGCATCGGCGTGATGCTCCAGTCCGGCGGCGTCTACTCGGGCGCCCGCGCCGACGAGATGCTCCGGCATGTCGCGAAGCTCCACGCCCACCCCCTGGACGTGGACGCGCTCATCGAACGGCTCGGCCTCGACAGCTGCGGCCGCACGACCTACCGGCGCCTCTCCGGCGGCCAGCAGCAGCGCCTCGCGCTGGCGATGGCCGTGGTCGGCCGCCCCGAACTGGTCTTCCTCGACGAGCCGACCGCGGGCCTCGACCCGCAGGCCCGGCACGCGACCTGGGACCTGGTCCGCGATCTGCGCGCCGACGGCGTCTCCGTCATCCTCACCACGCACTACATGGACGAGGCCGAGCAGCTCGCCGACGACGTCGCGATCATCGACGCCGGCAAGGTCGTCGCCCAGGGCTCGCCCGAGGAGCTGTGCCGCGGCGGCGCCGAGAACACCCTGCGCTTCACCGGCCGCCCCGGGCTCGACGTCGGGTCCCTGCTGAAGGCCCTCCCGGCCGACTCCACGGCCGCCGAGCTGACGCCGGGTGCCTACCGGGTGGGCGGCAAGGTCGATCCACAGCTGCTGGCGACGGTGACGTCCTGGTGTGCGCAGCACGGGGTGATGCCGGAGAAGATCTCGGTCGAACGCCACACCCTCGAAGACGTCTTCCTCGAACTGACCGGCAAGGAGCTGCGTTCGTGACCATCGCCGGTACGTACACCCCGAAGCCCAGTGCGGCCCCCCTCCCCCGCATGATCGCGGCGCAGGCCGCCTTCGAGACGAGGATGCTCCTCCGCAACGGCGAGCAGCTCCTCCTGACGGTCGTCATCCCGACGCTGCTGCTCGTGCTGTTCAGCTCGGTCGACATCGTCGACACGGGCAAGGGCGAGGCGGTCGACTTCCTGACCCCCGGCATCCTCGCGCTCGCCGTGATGTCGACGGCGTTCACGGGCCAGGCGATCGCCACGGGCTTCGAGCGGCGCTACGGCGTACTGAAGCGGCTCGCCGCCTCGCCGCTCCCCCGCTGGGGCCTGATGACCGCGAAGACGGCATCCGTCCTGGTCACAGAGGCCCTCCAGATCGTCCTGCTGACGGTGATCGCCTTCGCCCTGGGCTGGTCACCGCACGGCAACCCCCTCGCCGTACTGCTCCTGCTGATCCTCGGCACAGCAGCCTTCTCGGGCCTCGGCCTGCTGATGGCGGGCACACTGAAGGCCGAGGCGACCCTGGCCGCCGCCAACCTGGTCTTCCTGCTCCTGCTGGTCGGCGGCGGTGTGATCGTCCCCATGGACAAGTTCCCCTCCGGCGCCCAGGACGTCCTCGGCCTCCTGCCGATCTCGGCACTCTCGGACGGGCTGCGGGATGTCCTTCAGCACGGGGCGGGGATGCCGTGGGGCGACCTCGGGATCCTGGCCGTGTGGGCGGTCGTGGGGCTGGGAGCCGCGGGGAAGTTCTTTCGCTGGGAGTAGTCCGGAGTAGCGATTTGCGTAGGTGCGGGGCCCTCGTGAAGACATGCACAAGCAGCCCCCTACGATGGTGCGCGTGCCAAACGTGACCCGAGCCGATGCCCTTAGCGCGGTGAGCAACCCGCTCGCCTTCATCGCCGAACGCTGGACCCCGACACCCCGGACGGTGCGGCGGGCTGCCCTCGCCGCGCTCGTCATGTCGGTGGTCATCGTCGTCACCGGCGGCGCCGTGCGGCTGACCGGCTCCGGGCTCGGCTGCCCGACCTGGCCCAAGTGCACCGACGACTCGCTGACCACTACGAGCGCGATGGGCTTCCACGGGGTCATCGAGTTCGGCAACCGCATGCTCACGTACGTCCTGTGCGCGGCGGTCGGCTGGGCGATCATCGCCGCGCGCTCGCAGAAGCCGTGGCGGCGGAGCCTGACCCGGCTGGGCTGGGCCCAGTTCTGGATCGTCATGAGCAACGCGATCCTCGGCGGCATCGTCGTCCTGGTCGGCCTCAACCCCTACACGGTCGCCGCCCACTTCCTGCTCTCCACCGCGCTCATCACCGTCGCGGCGGTCATGTGGCAGCGCACCCGCGAGGGCGACGGCGAGCCGCGCCCCCTCGTCGGCGCGTCGGTGCGGCAGCTCGTCTGGTTCCTGGTCACCGCCGCCATCCTGCTGATCGCGGTCGGCACGGTCGTCACCGGCGCCGGCCCGCACGCGGGCGACTCCAGCGAGGTCAACCGGATCCCCATCAGCTGGGAGACGGTCGCCAAGCTGCACGCCGTGCTGGCCTGGATCGTCGTGACGCTGACCTTCGCCCTGTGGTTCGTCCTCAAGGCGGTCGACGCCCCCAAGGGCCCCCTGCACCGCACCCGCGACCTGTTCCTCGTCCTCCTCTCCCAGGGCGCCATCGGCTACGTCCAGTACTTCACGGACCTCCCCGAGGCTCTGGTCGCCCTCCACATGTTCGGCTCCTGCCTGGTGTGGATCGCGGTCCTCCGCGTCCTGCTGGCGCTGCGCGAACGCCCGGACGTCGTGGCGGACCTGCCGGGTCCTTCGACGGAATCGACGCTCACGCGCGCGTAGGCCGTACCGACGCTCACGCGCGCGTGGGCCGTTCATAGGCAGTCACCAGGTCGTCGATCGCGGGACCCAGGTAGCCCCGTGTCAGCTCGGCCCGGCGCGCCGTCCACTCCTCCGTGGGCGGTGCGGGGTCCTCGTAGCGCCGCCTCCTGATGTCGTCGACCACCTCCACCGGCGCCCCCAGCCCGGGGAGCAGCTCCAGGGCTTCCCTCTTCGATATCAGGCGCCCGTCCCGCAGGGTCGTGGTGGCCCGCGCGAGGGTGATCGTCCCGAGGTCGACCCACACGTCCTGTTTCCAGAGCCGGGCCTTGTCGACCGCGGGCCGCCAGAACTCCTTCTGGTCGCGTACGACGAAATCGCTGAGCTCGTGGTCCAGGAGGGGCGGCAGCAGGTCCTCGGGCGGTTTGCCGTGCAGGACGAGACCGAAGGCGTGCAGTTCGCGGCGCGTGACCGGGGTGACCGGGCGTCTCATCAGCCGGTCGTGGGCCCAGGTGACGTACGACCGCTCGGCACCGGCCATGGTGTCGGGCGTCAGATAGCTGCAGTGCAGCTTCCCGGCGAGCGGTTCGTCGGCGCGCAGCCGCCGGTGCAGTCGGACCAGCTTCCGTATCGCGCCGAGCGAGACGGGGCCCTCCAGGACGGCGATCAGGTCGAGATCGCTGCGCCCCTCCTGATAGTCGCCCCCGGCGAGCGAGCCGTGCGCCCACACGGCGACCGGGGCGAGGGCGCGCAGATCGGCGAGGAAGCGGTCGAGTAACCGGGCGGTGCCTTCATCGGTCATCCGCACAGTCTGGAGCCGCCGGGCACGCCGGTGAAGAGGGGCGACACTCCACCCCGTACACCCGCCGCGCGTTCCCCGCCGCGATCAGCCCCGCCACCCGCTGCGCGTCGGCCAACGACCAGGCCCCCTCGGCGACCCAGGTGCCGAGCACCCGTGCGAGCGCTTCACGGAAGAGGCGTGCCCCGACCACATGAAGTTCGGGCAGTCCATGTGCTCCGCTGGAGAAGAGGAGCTTGCCGAAGGGCGCCAGCTCCAGGATCTCGGCGAGGACGGCCGCCGCCCTCGCCCCCGTACGGACCAGGGCGGCGCCCAGGTCGGCGTACACATGCGGGAAGACCCCGGCGAGGTGGGCCGCGTGCCGGTGGTACGGGTAGCCGTGCAGGAGGACGAGGTCGGTGCCGAGGCCGGCCGTGGCGCGGGCGAAGTCGGTGAGCAGGACGGGGTCGGTGCGGTCGATGCGCAGTCCGGGTTCGCCGAGCCCGGCGTGGAGCTGGAGGGGCAGTCCTGACGCCACCGCGATCCACAGCAGGTGGCGGAGGAGGACGGGATCGCTCAGCGGCCCGCCCACCCGGCGGCGCGCCAGCCAGCGGCCCGCCGCGCCCCGCACCTCGCCCGGCCCGGGCGGCTCGGGCGCGAGCGCCAGTCCGTGCCGTCCGCCCGCCACGGACGTGAAGGCCACGGCGTTCGCGGCGGCCCCGTGGACGGACTCGGCAAGATTGGCGAGAAAGGACTCGACCGTGCCGGAGGTGTCGGCGACCTGTTCGGCGAGCAGCTCCAGACGGACGATCTCGTGCGCGTCGGCGGCTCCCGTGGAGGCCATCTCGCCCGGCCCGGTCAGATCGCCGGGCAGCCCGGTGTCGACGAGATACGTCGTGATGCCGCTGCCGCGCAGCAGCCTGCGGCCCGATTCCAGTACGCCGAGTTCGCGACGCCTGGCCAGATAGCGGGCGGGGGGACAGTGCGGCTCCAGACCGAGCAGCGGCGGGCACCAGCGGCGTACCGCGAAACCGGTCTGGGTGTCGAAGAAGGTGGTGCCGGCGGCCGGCGGACCCTCGGTCCTGGCGAGGTGGGCCTCGAAGGTACCGAGGCCCAGCTCCGTTCTCAGTACGCCGTGGCAGTACTGGTCCACGAGGGACGGCGTTTCGATCATCCGGACTCCCCGCGTAGACGCTGCGTTGCTTACAGGTCTTAACGGGTGGACCGGGGGTCAGGTGATGGCCCGCTGTACCTGAGGCCGGTTTCAGGAGTTGCTGGGGCCGCCCACCTGGATCCCGGCCATGCGCGTCCACTCGTACGGACCGGTCTTCACCTTGGCCGCGAACTCCCCGTCGAACGCCTCGTGAACCGTGATCCCGGCCTTCTTCACGGCTTCCTCGGCGATCGCGTACGTGGGCGCCACGAGGTCGCCCCAGCCGCCGTCCGCGCCGACGAGCACGATCCGGGCGCCCTTCTGGCCGATGTACGCGACCTGTCCCTCGGCCCCGCCGTGCGCCTTGGAGAAGGCGCCGATCTGCTGGGCGAGCTTGGCCGCCTTGCGCTCGGCCTTGGCGTCCTGGGTGGGGCCGTTGGTCTCGTCAACCTGCTGGGTGTCTGCCATGGCCAGGATGCTACCGACGGGTAGATCAAACGGCGACGGGCGGGGTGCGTGGCCTTGACCACGTACCCCGCCCGTCGCGAAGTCCCGGCGGAGTGTCAGCGCAGGAAGGGATCCACCGCGACGGCCACGAAGAGGATCGACACGTAGGTGATCGACCAGTGGAACAGCCGCATCTCCTTGAGCTTGCCGCCCGTCACCTCGGCCTTGGCGCGGTTCTGCAGACCGTGGGCCTCCCACAGCCAGAACCCGCCGGCGGCGAGTGCGACCACCGTGTAGAACCAACCCGTGTAGCCCATCGGAGTGAGGAGCAGCGAGACCGCGACCATCACCCAGCTGTAGATGACGATCTGGCGGGCGACGACCTTGTTGGAGGCCACGACCGGCAGCATCGGCACGCCCACGCGCGCGTAGTCGTCCTTCACCTTCATGGACAGCGGCCAGTAGTGCGGCGGCGTCCAGAAGAACATGACGAGGAAGAGGATGACCGGCGCCCACGACATGGAGTCCGTGACGGCCGACCAGCCGATGAGCACCGGGAGGCAGCCGGCGATGCCGCCCCACACGATGTTCTGCGACGTACGGCGCTTGAGGATCATCGTGTAGACGACGACGTAGAAGAGGAGTGCGCCGAGGGAGAGCCAGGCGGACAGCCAGTTGACCGTCAGGCCGAACAGCAGCGTCGAGACGACGGCCAGGGTGATGCCGAAGGCCAGGCACTCGCGGGGGCTGACCATGCCGGTGACCAGCGGACGCTGGGAGGTGCGCTCCATCAGGGCGTCGATGTCACGGTCGATGTACATGTTCAGCGCGTTGGCGCCGCCCGCCGAGAGGTAGCCGCCAAGGCAGGTGAGGAGCACCAGCTTCAGGTCGGGAACACCCTGCTCGGCCAGAAACATCACCGGAACGGTGGTGATCAGCAGCAGTTCGATGATTCGCGGCTTGGTCAGCGCCACGAACGCTTTGACACGGGCCCCGAACGGCCGCTGGCCCCGGCTGCTGCTCGCATTGAGCACCCCCGCTGGACGGGATTCGACGGCCGTCACGCACACCCCTGACAGAGACATCCCAGCAAGCCCCGGGTGTGAACTCCCGGTAAAGGCTCGCGCGTACCACGCCACTGTAGACGTTGCCCAGACCCCGACATTCGCGGGGGTGGGGTCGTGTTGAGCAGCACTGCTGGAAGAGCCGAGCACCACTCGATTGAGCACTCGGACGAGCGGCTCCGTATTCACTTGCCGAATGCGGAACGGACCGGTCGGGAGGCGGATCTCCGAGAGTCCCGGCAGTCTGGAATGACTCGAAAAAACGCACGTACTTACGGGGGTAGGCTCGACAACGCCGGTGGGCGCCCAGTGCACCGGATTTTCGACATGTGGAACATGTGGAGAGGAGCCCTGACCCAGGGTGAGCACCAAGCCGACCACCACAGACCTCGAGTGGACCGAGTTGGACCAGCGGGCCGTCGACACCGCTCGCGTCCTGGCCGCCGATGCCGTACAGAAGGTCGGCAACGGCCATCCCGGTACGGCGATGAGCCTGGCGCCTGCCGCGTACACCCTCTTCCAAAAGGTGATGCGGCACGACCCGGCGGACGCCGACTGGGTCGGACGCGACCGCTTCGTACTGTCCGCGGGCCACTCGTCCCTGACCCTCTACACCCAGCTCTACCTTGCCGGCTTCGGCCTGGAGCTGGACGATCTGAAGGCGTTCCGCACGTGGGGCTCCAAGACTCCGGGTCACCCCGAATACGGGCACACCACCGGTGTGGAGACGACGACCGGGCCGCTCGGCCAGGGTGTCGCCAACGCCGTGGGCATGGCGATGGCCGCCCGCTACGAGCGCGGTCTGTTCGACCCGGAGGCCGCGCAGGGCGAGTCGCCGTTCGACCACTTCATCTTCGCGATCGCCGGTGACGGCTGCCTCCAGGAGGGCATCTCCGCGGAGGCGTCCTCCATGGCGGGCCACCAGGAGCTCGGCAACCTGATCCTGCTGTGGGACGACAACCACATCTCGATCGAGGGCGACACCGAGACCGCGGTCTCCGAGGACACGGTCAAGCGGTACGAGGCGTACGGCTGGCATGTGCAGCGCGTGGCCCCGAAGCCGGACGGCGACCTGGACCCGCACGCGATCTACAACGCGATCGAGGCCGCGAAGAAGGTGACGGACAAGCCGTCGTTCATCGCGATGCGCTCGATCATCGCCTGGCCGGCGCCGAACGCGCAGAACACCGAGGCCGCGCACGGCTCGGCGCTCGGCGACGACGAGGTCGCGGCCACCAAGCGCGTCCTCGGCTTCGACCCGGAGAAGTCCTTCGAGGTCGCCGACGAGGTTCTCGCGCACACGCGTGAGGCGCTCGACCGCGGTCGTGAGGCCAAGGCCGAGTGGGAGAAGGGCTTCGCCGCCTGGCGCACCGCCAGCCCGGAGCGCGCCGCCGAGTACGACCGCATCGCCGCGACCGAACTGCCGGCCGGCTGGGAGGAGAAGCTCCCGGTCTTCGAGGCGGGCAAGGGTGTCGCGACGCGTGCGGCGTCCGGCAAGGTGCTGCAGGCGCTCGGCGCGGTGATTCCCGAGCTGTGGGGCGGCTCCGCCGACCTGGCCGGCTCGAACAACACCACGATCGACAAGACCAGCTCGTTCCTCCCGGCGGACAACCCGCTGCCGGAGGCGAACCCGTACGGTCGCACGATCCACTTCGGTATCCGCGAGCACTCGATGGCCGCGGAGATGAACGGCATCGCGCTGCACGGCAACACCCGTGTCTACGGCGGCACCTTCCTGGTGTTCTCCGACTACATGCGCAACGCCGTGCGCCTGTCGGCCCTGATGCACGCGCCGGTGACGTACGTGTGGACGCACGACTCCATCGGTCTCGGCGAGGACGGCCCGACGCACCAGCCGGTCGAGCACCTGGCCTCGCTGCGCGCCATCCCCGGTCTGAACGTCGTCCGTCCCGCGGACGCCAACGAGACCGCGATCGCCTGGCGCGAGGTCCTCAAGCGCTACACGAAGGTGTTCGGCAAGGGCGCCCCGCACGGTCTCGCCCTGACCCGTCAGGGCGTGCCCACGTACGAGTGGAACGAGGACGCGGCCAAGGGCGGTTACGTCCTGTTGGAGGCCGAGGGCGGCTCGCCCGAGGTCATCCTGATCGGCACCGGCTCGGAGGTGCACGTCGCCGTCGAGGCGCGCGAGCAGCTGCAGGCCGCGGGCATCCCGACGCGGGTCGTGTCCATGCCGTGTGTGGAGTGGTTCGACGAGCAGGACCAGGCGTACCGGGACAGTGTCCTGCCGCCGTCCGTGAAGGCGCGGGTCTCGGTCGAGGCCGGTATCGGTCTGACCTGGCACCGGTTCGTCGGAGACGCCGGACGCATTGTTTCGCTGGAGCACTTCGGTGCTTCGGCCGACGGCAAGGTGCTCTTCCGCGAATTCGGCTTCACTGCCGAGAACGTCGCCAATGCCGCCCGGGAATCGATCGCCGCAGCCCAGCGCTGACGCTGGTCATACGACACGTAGGAGATGCAATTTCCATGACAGACGCACTCAAGCGCCTCTCCGAGGAAGGCGTCGCGATCTGGCTGGACGACCTGTCGCGCAAGCGGATCACGTCCGGCAATCTCGCCGAACTGATCGACCAGCAGCACGTCGTGGGCGTCACCACCAACCCGTCGATCTTCCAGAAGGCGATCAGCAGCGGTGACGGTTACGAGCAGCAGCTCGCCGACCTCGCCGCCCGCAAGGTCACCGTCGACGAGGCGATCCGCATGATCACGACGGCGGACGTCCGTGACGCCGCCGACATCCTGCGCCCGGTCTACGACGCGACCCAGGGCCAGGACGGCCGGGTCTCCATCGAGGTCGACCCGCGGCTGGCGCACAACACGACGGCGACCATCGCCGAGGCCAAGCAGCTGGCCTGGCTGGTGGACCGTCCGAACACGCTCATCAAGATCCCGGCGACCAAGGCGGGCCTGCCCGCGATCACCGAGGTCATCGGCAAGGGCATCAGCGTCAATGTCACGCTGATCTTCTCGCTGGCGCGCTACCGCGAGGTCATGGACGCGTACCTCGCGGGTCTGGAGAAGGCCAAGGCCGCGGGCCTCGACCTCTCCAAGATCCACTCGGTGGCGTCCTTCTTCGTGTCCCGCGTGGACACCGAGATCGACAAGCGCATCGACGCGCTCGGCACGGACGAGGCCAAGGCCGCCCGCGGCAAGGCCGGGCTCGCCAACGCGCGCCTCGCCTACCAGGCGTACGAGGAGGTCTTCTCGTCCGACCGCTGGGCCGCCCTGGACAAGGCGCAGGCCAACAAGCAGCGTCCGCTGTGGGCCTCGACCGGCGTCAAGGACAAGGCGTACAAGGACACCCTGTACGTCGACGACCTGGTCGCGCCGAACACGGTGAACACCATGCCGGAGGCCACCCTGGAGGCCACCGACGACCACGGCCAGATCACCGGCAACACCATCGCCGGTACGTATGAGCAGTCCCGCGCTGAGCTCGACGCGGTCGAGAAGCTCGGGATCTCGTACGACGACGTGGTCCAGCTCCTGGAGGACGAGGGCGTCGAGAAGTTCGCGGCGTCCTGGAACGACCTGCTCAAGTCCACAGAGGTGGAGCTCCAGCGCCTCGCCCCTTCGGAGGGCTGAAATCTTGTCAAGCAGCAACCCGCTGCGTGACCCCGCAGACCGACGGCTCCCGCGTATCGCGGGGCCGTCGGGCCTGGTCATCTTCGGCGTCACGGGCGATTTGTCACGTAAAAAGCTGATGCCCGCCGTGTACGACCTCGCCAACCGGGGTCTGTTGCCGCCGGGCTTCTCGCTGGTCGGCTTCGCGCGCCGCGAGTGGGCTCACGAGGACTTCGCGCAGGAGGTCCACGACGCGGTCAAGGAGCACTCCCGCACGCCGTTCCGCGAGGAGGTCTGGCAGCAGCTCGTCCAGGGCATGCGCTTCGTGCAGGGCACCTTCGACGACGACGACTCCTTCGAGCGGCTGCGCTCCACGATCGACGAGCTGGACAAGGCACAGGGCACGGGCGGCAACTTCGCCTTCTATCTCTCCGTGCCGCCGTCCGCCTTCCCGGTGGTCATCAAGCAGCTGAAGAAGCACAAACTGGCCGACCAGTCGAACGGCTCCTGGCGCCGTGCGGTCATCGAGAAGCCCTTCGGCCACAACCTCAAGTCGGCCGAGGAGCTCAACTCGGTCGTCCACGAGGTCTTCGCGCCCGACCAGGTCTTCCGCATCGACCACTACCTCGGCAAGGAGACCGTCCAGAACATCCTGGCGCTCCGTTTCGCCAACCAGATGTTCGAGCCGATCTGGAACCGGTCCTTCGTCGACCATGTGCAGATCACCATGGCGGAGGACATCGGCATCGGCGGCCGCGCCGGCTACTACGACGGCATCGGCGCCGCCCGTGACGTCATCCAGAACCACCTGCTCCAGCTGATGGCCCTCACCGCCATGGAGGAGCCCGCCTCCTTCGACGCGGACGCGCTCGCCGCCGAGAAGACCAAGGTCCTCGGCGCCGTGAAGCTGCCGAAGGACCTGGGCAGGAGCACCGTCCGCGGGCAGTACGCGACGGGCTGGCAGGGCGGCGAGCAGGCCGTCGGCTACCTCCAGGAAGACGGTATCGACCCCAAGTCGAAGACCGACACATACGCCGCGATCAAGGTCGAGGTGGACAACCGCCGCTGGGCGGGCGTCCCGTTCTACCTGCGCACGGGCAAGCGCCTGGGCCGCCGCGTCACCGAGATCGCGGTCGTCTTCCAGCGCGCCCCGCACTCCCCCTTCGACCACACGGCGACGGAGGAGCTGGGCCAGAACGCGATCGTCATCCGCGTCCAGCCCGACGAGGGCATCACGGTCCGCTTCGGCTCCAAGGTGCCCGGCACCTCGATGGAGATCCGGGATGTCTCCATGGACTTCGCATACGGCGAGTCGTTCACGGAGTCGAGCCCGGAGGCGTACGAGCGTCTGATCCTGGACGTCCTGCTCGGCGACTCGAACCTCTTCCCGCGCACCGAGGAGGTCGAGCTGTCCTGGAAGATCCTCGACCCGATCGAGGAGTACTGGGACAAGCACGGCAAGCCCGCGCAGTACCCCTCGGGCACCTGGGGCCCGGTCGAGGCGGACGAAATGCTCGAGCGAGACGGACGGAGCTGGCGTCGCCCATGAAGACCGATCTCACGGACACCACGGCCAGCAAGATCAACAAGGCGCTCGTGCAGGGCCGCCGCGCCATCGGCACACCCGCCGTCGGCATGGTGCTCACCCTGGTCATCGTCACCGACGAGGAGAACGCCTACGACGCCCTGAGGGCCGCCAACGAGGCCTCGCGTGAGCACCCCTCGCGCACCCTCGTGGTCATCAAGCGCGTCTCGCGTTCGCCTCGCGACCGCACGAAGTCGCGTCTGGACGCCGAGGTACGGCTCGGCGTCGAGGCCGGCACCGGCGAGACGGTGGTGCTGCGCCTGTACGGCGAGGTCGCGGGCCACGCCGACTCGGTCGTCCTGCCCCTGCTGCTGCCGGACGCGCCCGTCGTCGTCTGGTGGCCGGTGAGCGCGCCGGTCGACCCGGCCAATGACCCGCTGGGTGCTCTCGCCCAGCGCCGGGTCACCGACACCTACGCGGCGGAGGCGCCGGTACGCGAGCTGAGCGCCCGCGCCGACGCCTACACCCCGGGCGACACCGACCTCTCCTGGACCCGCATCACGCCCTGGCGCTCGATGCTGGCCGCGGCCCTGGACCAGGTCGCCTGCGAGGTGGAGGCGGTCGAGGTGGAGGGCGAGGAGTTCAACCCGAGCTGCGAGCTGCTCGCCATGTGGCTCGCCGACCGCCTCGACGTCCCCGTCAAGCGCTCCAAGTCCTCCGGCCCCGGCCTCACCGCCGTCCGGCTGGGCACGAGCTGCGGCCCGATCGTCCTGGACCGCGCCGACGGCTCGCTTGCGACCCTGTCCATCCAGGGCCAGCCCGACCGTGCGGTGGCGCTCAAGCGCCGCGAGACGGCCGAGCTGATCGCGGAGGAGCTGCGCCGCCTCGACCCGGACGACACCTACGCGTCGGCGCTGCGGTACGGGGTGCACCGGCTGAACGCGACGGCGACGGAGTCCTCCGAGGAGGGCGCGGCACCGGGCGCGGTCAAGACCACGGCGAAGCCCGCGACAAAGGCCGCGGCCCCTGCCAAGAAGGCCGCCGCCAAGAGGCCTCCCGCGAAGAAGGCGGCAGCCAAGTGAGTACTCCGCAGCTCGTCGTCCACCACGACAAGGAGCTGATGGCCCAGGCCGCCGCGGCCCGGCTGATCACGAAGATCGTGGACGCGCAGGCCTCGCGCGGCTACGCCTCGGTCGTGCTCACGGGCGGCCGCAACGGCAACGGGCTCCTCGCGGCGCTCGCGGCCGCGCCCGCCCGGGACGCCATCGACTGGGGCCGCCTCGACCTGTGGTGGGGCGACGAGCGGTACCTGCCCGAGGGCGACCCGGACCGCAACGACACCCAGGCCCGTGCGGCTCTGCTGGACGCGGTGCCGCTGGACCCCGCGCGGGTGCATCCGATGCCCGCGTCCGACGGTCCCTACGGCGCCGACGTGGACGCGGCGGCGGAGGCGTACGCCGCGGAGCTCGCGAAGTCCGCGGGGCCGGAGAACCACAGCTCGGCGCCGGCCTTCGACGTGCTGATGCTGGGCGTCGGCCCGGACACCCACGTGGCGTCGCTCTTCCCGGAGCTGCCCGCCGTGCGGGAGACGGAGCGGATGGTGGTGGGCGTGCACGGCGCGCCGAAGCCGCCGCCGACCCGGATCTCGCTCACGCTTCCCGCGATCCGCTCCGCCCGCGAGGTGTGGCTGCTGGCGGCGGGCGAGGACAAGGCCCAGGCCGCGGCGATCGCCCTGTCGGGCGCGGGCGAGATCCAGGCCCCGGCCGCCGGCGCGTACGGCCGCTCCCGCACCCTGTGGCTGCTGGACGCGGCGGCGGCTTCCCAGCTGCCTCGGTCGCTGTATCCGCCATCGTCGCCCTGAGCCCTCAGCTTCCTTACTCGGCTCCACCAGAAGGCCCCAGGTCAGCGACCTGGGGCCTTCTGTGTCCATGGAGTCGCCCCCGCCGCCCCTACCCGTCCCATCCCTGGGGGCTGCACCCCCAGACCCCCGCTAAAAGATTGCGCAGTTCCCCGCGCCCCTTTTAGGGGCGCGGGGAACTGCGCAATCTTTTGCACCAGCCCCCACCCACCCGCACCCGACACACAACCCAACGGGGTCGAAGGGGCAGAGCCCCTGGGGATGGGACGGGTAGGGGCGGCGGGGGCGAACACCCCGTAGGTCCCGCCCCGTCACTTCACCGACCCCGCCATCACCCCCTGCACAAAGTGCCGCTGGAAGGCGAAGAACACGACCACCGGTACCACCAGGGACAAAAACGCCCCGGGCGCGAGCACATCGATGTTGCTCCCGAACTGCCGAATCTGCGACTGGAGTTCAACAGTCAGCGGCTGCGAGGAGCTGTCGGCGAAGAGCAGCGCGACCAGCATGTCGTTCCAGACCCAGAGGAACTGGAAGATGGCGAGGCTGGCGATGGCCGGCCGCCCCACCGGCAGCACGAGCCGCGTGAAGATACGCCACTCGGTGCCCCCGTCCATGCGCGCCGCCTCCAGCATCTCCTTCGGCATCTCCGCGAAGTAGTTCCGCAGCAGGAAGATCGCGAACGGCAGCCCGTACGACACATGGAAGAGGACGACACCCGGAATCGTGCCGAACAGGCCCAGCTGGCCGAAGAGTTTGGCCACCGGGAGCAGACCGATCTGCACCGGCACCACCAACAACGCGACCACCAGCAGGAAGAGCGGCTCGCGCCCCGGGAAGTCCAGCCACGCGAAGGCGTATCCGGCGAGCGCGGCGAGGACGACGACGAGGAAGGTCGCCGGCACGGAGATCAGCACGGTGTTCCAGAACGCCCGCGTCATCCCCGAATTGCCCAGCAGCGCCGAGTAGTTGTCGAAGGACAGCTGCCCAGGACTCCGCAACGCGGTCCACCAGCCGCCCTTCGCGGTGTCCTGCGCGGACCGCAGCGAGGACACGAACAGTCCCGCGAGCGGGGTGAGCCACACCAGCCCCACGACGACGAGAAACGCCTGCACCAGGCTGTTGCCGAGCCCTCGCCTGAGCGCGTTCATCGTTGACTCCCTCGAAAACGGCGGACGTTGAAGACCATGGCGGGGATGACGAGAAGCAGGAGCAGCACACCCAGCGCGCTGCCCAGCCCCTGGTTGTTGCCGCCACCGAAGGAGACCAGCCACATCTGGGTGGCCAACACGGTGGCGTCCTCCTGCACCGGGCCCGGCGCGATGATGTAGACGAGGTCGAAGACCTTCATCACGTTGATCACCAAGGTCACGAAGACCACGGTGAGGACGGGCGCGAGCAGTGGCACGGTGATCCGGCGGAAGATCTGCCACTCGTTCGCGCCGTCCATCCGCGCTGCCTCCAGCGCGTCGCGCGGCAGCGCGGCGAGTCCCGCGCCGATCAGGACCATGGCGAAGCCGGTCCAGATCCACAGGTAGGCGCCGATGATGGCGGGCGTGACGAGCGCGGGGCCCAGCCAGGAGACGCCCTGGTACGGCGGGGCGAAGTTCGAAGCGGGCAGTCGCACGGAGTACGAGCCCGAGCCGAGGTCCTGGAAGCGGAAGGAGCCGTCGGCCGCGGTGGTGGTGCTTGCGATCGTCTTCCCGTCGCGCACCGCCTCGACGTTCATCTCCGGCAGTCCGCTCTCCTGCCGGTCGACCTTGCCCTGTTCCCCTCCCCCGCCACGCGTGAAGTCCAGGTAGACGACGCCGCGCAGTTCGTCGGCGGCCGCCTTCTGCCCGGCAGCGGCGTACGCGGGTCGCGCGCCCTGCGGCAGGTCCTTCGGGAGTACGCCGACCAGACCGAGGTCGACGGTGTGGCCGGGGGATGCCGTGGCGGTCGTACGGTACGAGCCGTTGGCGTCCTTGGTCAGACCCTGGCCGTCGCGGGCGCGGGCGGTCGGGTACGAGGACGTGCCCGTGAAGGCGTCGTGCACGGAGACGACGGCGGCGTTCAGGACGCCCTTGTCGGGGTCCTCGTCGTAGGCGAGCCGGAAGATGATGCCCGCGGCGAGGAAGGAAACCGCCATCGGCATGAAGAGCAGCAGCTTGAACGCCGTTGCCCAGCGCACCTTTTCGACGAGGACGGCGAGGACGAGGCCGAGCCCGGTGAGCAGGGTCGGTGCGACGACAACCCAGATCGCCGTGTTGCGGACGGCCTTGAGTGTGGCGGGGTCGCGGAACATCTCGGTGTAGTTGTCGCCGCCCACGAACCGGGTGCCGGACGCGTCGAAGAAGCTGCGGCCCACCGAGAACAGCACCGGGTAGACGACGAGCGCGCCGAGCAGGAGCAGGGCGGGGAAGACGAAGGCGAGGGCGACGATCCGGCCGCGTCGCCGGGCCCGCCGCCGGCGGTCGGCCATGCCGACCGGCGGCGGGCTCGCCTCTTTGAGGAGTGTGGCGGTCATGGTGATCAGCCCTGGTACGCCTTGGCCGCCGCGCTCTCGAGCTCGGCCGCGGTCCCCTTCGGGTCGGACGGGTCGCGCAGGAAGTCCTGGAGGATCTTCCACTCGCCGGCGCCCTTGGTGCCGCCGAACGCGGCCGGGGCCTGGTCGGACATGTCGAAGCGGACCGAATCCCCGGCGGCGACCAGGGACTTGGCGGTCTCGCGGGTGACGTCGTCGCCATAGGAGGAGAGGGCGAGCTTCTTGTTCGGGGAGAGGAAGCCGCCCGCCTCGGCCCAGACCGCCGACGCTTCGGGGGTCGCCAGGTACTCCAGGAACTTCTGGGCGGCCTTCTGGTTCTTGCCGTCCTTCAGGACGACGGCCGCGTCGCCGCCGCTGACCACGGGCGCCTTGCCGTCGCCGACCGCGGGGAAGGGGAAGAAGTTGGCATCCTCGCCGATCTTCTTGCCGAACTGGTCCTTGGCGACCCCGGCCACGAAGTCGCCCTCGTAGACCATGCCGGCCTCGGGCTTGGGCCCGAAGACCTTCTCGACGGAGCCGGGGAAGTCGGTGTTCAGCGCCTCCTTCTGGCCGCCGGCCACCAGCTGCTTGTCCTTGAAGAGCTTGCCGAGGGTGGTGAGGGCGTCGACCACGGTCGGGTCGGTCCACTTGATCTTGTGGGCGGCCAGGGCGTCGTACTTCTCGGGTCCGGCCTGGGAGAGGTAGATGTTCTCGAACCAGTCGGTGAGCGTCCAGCCGTCCTGTCCGGCGACGGAGAAGGCCGCGAGGCCCGACTCGGAGACGGTGTGCCCGGCCTTCAGCATCGCGTCGTACGTGGTCGGCGGCTTGACGCCCGCCTGGTCGAGGGCGTCGGGGCTGTACCAGACGGTCGACTTGTGGGCGGCCTTGAAGTAGAGGCCGTACAGGGTGCCGTCGACGCTGCCGTAGTTCTTCCACACGCTCGCGTAGTTGCTGTCCACGGACTGCTGGGTGGTCTTGGACAGCGGCTTGAGCCAGCCCTCCTTCGCGAACTGCTGGAGCACGCCGACCTGCGGGACCATCACCACGTCGGGGGCGTTGCCGCCCTCGATCTTGCTGCCGACGACGGTGGAGACGTTGTCGCCGGTGGACATGAACTGGGTCTTGGCGCCGGTCTTCTCGCTGAAGGCGTCCAGGACCTTCTGGAAGTTCTTCTGCTCACTGCCGGACCAGACACCGGCCACGGTGATCGTCTGGCCGCTGAGCGACTTGCCGCCACCGCCTGCGGAGACGGGGCCGCCTCCGCAGGCGGTCGCGCCGAGGGCCAGGGCGAGGGCGGTGCAGCTCGCGAGCAGGGTCGTACGTCGTCGCATCATCGTTGATGTCCCTTCGAGGGCATGGGAATTGACGGGCAATCAGGAGAGGGCGTGGCTATCAGGAGGGGTGGGCTCAGGGATTGGTGCAGTCGCTGATCCACCAGGCGGCCGTCGAGCCGGGCAGGACGCCGGGCGCGCAGGGGCCGCTGGACAGCAGGGGGGTGCCGGAGACCGGCGCGGGCATCGGGGCCGTACCGAAGTTGACGGCGCAGACCAGGCCGTCGCCGCGGACGAAGCCGAGGACGCCGGGCTGGGTGTCCAGCCAGCGCAGCGCGCCCTCGCCCAACTGGGGCAGTCCGGCGCGCAGTTGGAGTCCGTCGCGGTAGAGGTGCCAGAAGGAGCGGGTGTCGGCGAGGGCGCGGTCGGTGGCGTACTCGGCGAAGTAGGCGGGCTGCGGCAGCCACGGCTTGGCACTCTCGACGCCCGAGGTGAAGCCGAACGGCGAGGCGTGCCCCGACCACGGCAGCGGCACCCGGCAGCCGTCGCGGATCCGGGCGCGGCTGCCGGTCCTGCGGAAGATCGGGTCGGTGAGCACGTCGTCGGGCAGGTCGACGACCTCGGGCAGTCCGAGCTCCTCACCCTGGTAGATGTACGCGGCTCCGGGCAGCGCCAGCATCAGCAGTGCGGCGGCGCGGGCGCGGGCGGCGCCCAGGCCGCTGCCCTCGGTGCCGAGTTCGCCGTAGCGGGTGACCGTGCGGACCTGGTCGTGATTGTTGAGCACCCAGGTGACTGTGGAGCCGGTGCCGGCGATGTCCTGCATGGCCTCCGAGATGACCTTGCGGAAGGCGTCGGCGTTCCAGGGGGCGCTGAGCAGGTCGAAGAAGAAGGCCTGGTGCAGCTCGTCGTGGCGTACGTACTGGGCGTGTTCGCGGGCGGTCGGCACGGAGACCTCGCCGACGAGCAGCCGTTCCTGGCTGTCGCGGGCGGTGTACTCCTCGCACACCGACCGCCAGTGGCGCCAGACGTCGTGCACCTCGGGCTGGTTCCAGGCGAGCGGGTTGACCGAGTCGCGGGTGCGGGCGTCGGCCTCTGGGTCGGGCGAGTCCGGGAGGTCGGGGTGCTTGTAGAGGCCGGCGGCCACGTCGATGCGGAAGCCGTCGACGCCCCGGTCGAGCCAGAAGCGCAGTACGTGGTCGAAGTGGGCGCCGACCTCGGGGTTGCGCCAGTTCAGGTCGGGCTGTTCGGGCGTGAACATGTGCAGGTACCACTGACCCGGGGTGCCGTCCTGCTCGGTGACCCGGCTCCAGGCGGGGCCGCCGAACATGGCGTGCCAGTTGTTGGGCGGCTCGGCCCCGTCCGGGCCCCGGCCGTCGGCGAAGTGGAAGCGGGCGCGGGCCGCGCTGCCCGGCGCCGAGACCAGCGCCTCCTGGAACCACGGGTGCTCACTGGAGCAGTGGTTGGGGACGATGTCCAGGAGCACCTTGATACCGAGGCGCCGGGCGTCCGTCATCAGCAGCTCGAACTCGGCGAGATCGCCGAAGAGCGGGTCCACGTCGCAGTAGTCGGCGACGTCGTAGCCGTGGTCGTGCTGCGGCGAGGGATAGAAGGGGCTCAGCCAGATGCCGTCGACCCCGAGCTTCTTCAGATACGGCAGTCCGGCCCGGACTCCGGCGAGATCGCCGATGCCGTCCCCGGTGCTGTCCAGAAAACTCCGGACGTACACCTGGTAGATCACTGCGTCGCGCCACCAGCGGTGCGTGTTGAGCTTCACCCGTTGACCTGTCTGTGCGTGCCTCCGGTTATGCATGCATGTTAAGTAGGCGTGTCGCACGGGTGTCAACGAGTAGGTTTCGTGTATCCGGAAGTTGGGACTTTATATGCTGACTTTTCCACCCGCTGAGGTGGAAGATGAGACGAGCGCGTTACCTAACATGTAACTAGGAGCCGTCGAGCACGACGGAAAGAGGTCTCAGCCCCGGCGAGAGATGTCGGCCAGCTCACGCGCCAGTCGGCGCACCGCCGCCTCGGGCGTCTCATGGCCCGTCAGCGCGTCGTGCACCACCGCCTGCACGGCCAGGCTGACCTGGTCGTAGCGGGGGCTCTTGGGACGCGGAGCCGCCGTGCGGACGCTCGCGCGCAGCGTCGGCAGATACGGGAACTCCCGGATCAGCTCCGGGTCCTGGTAGAGGTCGGCCCGTACGGGCGGCAGCGCGCCGCGCGTGAGGACCTGCCGCTGCACCCGCTCGCTGGTGAGGTACGCGATCAGGCGCGCCGCGGAGTCGGGGTGCCGGGCATGCGCGTTGACCGCGAGATTCGAGCCGCCGAGCACGCTCGTCCCCGGCCCGTCGGGTCCGGGCAGCGGCACCGCGCCGACCTTCCCGGCGACGGCCGATCCCTTGGCGGAGGCGCTGACGTAGGCGTACGGCCAGTTGCGCAGGAAGAGGAGGTGGCCGTCCTGGAAGGCCTGTTTGGACTCCTGCTCCTTGTACGTGAGCGCCTTCTTCGGGATCCAGCCGTCGCGTACGCCGCGGGCGAGGAAGCCGATGCCCTCGCGGGCCGCCGCGGAGTCGACCGTGACACGCTCGCCCTCGTCACCGAGGATCGTGCCGCCTGCCGAGTAGACCGCCTCGGCGGCGTTCACCGTGAGCCCCTCGTAGGGCAGGAACTGGCCCGCGTAACCGTCGAGTCCGTACTTCGGCGCGATGGTCTTCGCCTGTTTCTCCAGCTCGGCCCAGGTGCGCGGGGGCGCGACGCCCTCCTTGGCCAGGATGTCCTTGCGGTAGAGGAGCAGTCCGGCGTTGGTGACGTACGGGACGGCGTACAGCCTTCCGTCGTACGTCGCCGTGTTGACGACCGGCGGCAGGAAGCCGCCGAGCGGGAAACGGTCGCGCGGCAGTGGGGAGATCCAGCCCGCGGCGGCGAACTCCGAGGTCCAGGCGACGTCGATGTTGAGGACGTCGAAGCGGCTCCGGTCGCCGCCGCGCAGGTCGGTGGTCATCTGCGCGTGGGTCTCGTCCGCGGAGTCCGGGAGTTCGACGAGGGTGACCTTCTCGCCGGGGTGGGTGCGGTTCCAGCCGTCGAGCAGCGGCCCCAGGTAGTTGGTCAGGTCACCGGCGGTGGCCAGCGTGAGCGGACCGCGGCCGCCGCCGTGCGCCCCGTCGGTCTGGGCGCCCGAGGCGACGTAACCGGACAGGACCACCGCCGCGACCAGGAGGCCCCTACCGGCGGCGCGTATCCACCGCATAGGTTCCTCCCTGTACACCGGCGCCGGGCACCTTCGCCCGGAGTCAGAGGCCATGTATACCTGTTAGGTATGGGCGATACTAGGGCCTGCGGCACATTGGCCTCGGGCACGTGGGCCTGCGGCACATGACAAGGATGCGGGGAGGAGAGCACGAGTGCGGCTGTCCCTCCTGGCCCTGCTGGCGCGCGGCCCCGCCCACGGCTACGAGCTCAAGCAGGACCTTGAGCAACTGCTGGGTGCCGCGTACCCTCAGCCGAACGTCGGCCAGATCTATGTGACGCTCGGCCGCCTCGAGAAGTCGGGACTGATCGAGGGCGAGGAAGTCGAGCAGTCGAGCCGACCCAACAAGAAGATCTATCACCTCACCGACGCCGGGCGTGAGGCGCTGCGCGCCTGGTACGAGGAGACGGCGGACGAGCCGCGCGTACGGGACGAGTTCTTCATGAAGCTCGCGCTCGCACCGCAGACCGGTCTCGCCGACCAGATCGCCCTGATCAACAAGCAGCGGCGCCAGTATCTGAACACCATGCGCGATCTGTCGAAGCTCGCCGCGGCCGAGAACCGGGACAACCGCATCTCCCAGCTGCTCATCGAGGGCGCCATGCTGCATCTGCAGGCCGATCTCGACTGGCTGGAGCGCTGCCAGGAGGAGTTGGAGGAGCAGGAATGAGCCGCACCGCTCCTTCGCCGCGCATCGAGGACGCCCCCGTGCTGCGCGCCGAGGGCCTGGTCAAGACCCACTACGGCGAGGGTGCGCCCGCATATGCCGTGCGTGGCGTGGACCTCTCCGTACGGAAGGGCGAGTTCGTGGCCGTCACCGGTCCGTCCGGTGCCGGGAAGTCGACCCTGCTGCATCTGCTCGGCGGGCTCCAGCGCCCGGATTCCGGCAGCGTCTGGCTGGACGGCGAGTGCACGGACGCGTACAGCGAGGCGCGCTGGGCGGTCGAACGCCGGCGCCGTATCGGCATCGTCTTCCAGTTCTTCAACCTGGTGTCGAACCTGTCGGTCGCCGACAACGTCGAGCTGCCCGCCCTGCTCGCCGGCCTCTCCCCCAAGCAGGCGCGCGCCGAGCGCGAGACGCTCCTCGCCGAACTGGGTCTGGAGGGCAAGGAGCGCAGCATGCCGGGCGAGCTGTCCGGCGGCGAGCAGCAGCGCGTCGCGCTCGCGCGGGCCCTGGTCAACCATCCGCCCCTGCTGCTCGCCGACGAGCCCGCGGGCAGCCTCGACAGCAAGGGCACCCGCGAGGTGACCCGACTGCTGTCCCGCTTTCACCAGCGCGGCCAGACCATCGTGCTGGTCACCCATGACGCACGGCTCGCGAGCTCCGCGGACCGGGTGATCAGCTTCTTCGACGGCCGCATCGCCGACGACGCGGAACTCGACGGCACGCCGTCGCGGGGCGTGGGGATATCCGGCGTGCTGGAACTGAAGGACTGAGCCGCTGTGCGCAAGCCTCCGCCGATGAACCCGTCCCTCGTACGCGGGCCCCAGCCGATGCACCGGTCCTTCATACGCGAGCCGAGAGGCTGAGCCGGGATGCGGGCCACTCTGCGCTGGGCGCACGCCGATCTGCGCACGCATCGGGGCGAGGCGCTGTTCATCGTGCTCGCCACCGCCGGGATCGTCGCCTCGCTGCTGCTGGCCACGGCGCTCTTCGGGTACGCGACCAACCCCTGGCAGCGCGTCTTCGCCCAGTCGCACGGCGCGCACGTGTGGATCCACACCGGCCCGTCGGCCGATGCGGACAGGCTCGCCGACCTGGACGGAGTCGAGTCCGTCGCGGGCCCGTACCCCACCACCTCCGCCACCGTCGAGTCGCGCGGCACCCGCGCCTCCGTCGAACTGCGCGGCGCCGTCGAACCGCCCGCCACCGGCCGCCCGCTCCTCGACTCCGGCCGCTGGCTGGACCCCGCCAGGCCGGACGGCGTAGTGCTGGAGAGCAGCCTCGCCCGGGCGCTGTGGGCCGAGCCCGGCGACACCCTCACCGTGCCCGGCACCGCGCGGACCCTGACCGTCCTGGGCGTCACCGACAGCGCCGAGCCCCGCTACAGCCCCGGCGAGCACTCGGGCCTCGTGTGGGCGCTGCCGTCCGCCGTGCAGCGATATGCCGGGCGCACCGGTCAGGTGATCGGGCTGCGGCTGACCGATCCCGGCGACACGGACTACGCCGTCCAGCGGGCCGTCACCCTCCTGGGCGCCGGAGCGGTCACCGAGGTCTCCCACTGGCAGCAGGCGCGGGCCGAGGCCCAGGGCGACAACCGGCTGCTGGGGCAGGTACTGGGCCTGTTCGGCCTCGGCGCGCTGCTCGCCGCCGCGCTCGCCGTGCACGGCGCGATCGGCACCCGTATCCGCGGCCATCTACGGGACATCTCGGTGCTGAAGGCGATCGGTTTCACGCCCGGCCAGGTGGTGCGGATCTTCCTGCTCCAGCACGTGGCGTTCGCGCTGCTGGGCGCCGTGCTGGCCACCGCGCTCTGCGAGACGCTGGGCAGCCGGGTTCCGGGGCGTCTCGGCGACGCGGTCGGTGTGTGGCAGGGGCTCCCTGGGCACACGGCGGCTCTCTTCGCGATACCCGTGGCGGCGATGCTCTTCATCGCCGCGACGACAGGACTCGCGGCCTGGCGCGCCGGACGGGTGCCGCCGGTGCCCGGGTTGCGGGCCGCGGCGCCGCTCGGCGGGCGGCTGTCGGGCCTGGCGCGCGGGGCGCTCGGGCTGCGGCTGCCGTCCGCGCTGGTCCTGGGCTGGCACAAGGCGTTCACACGACGGCCGCGCTCGCTGGCCACGATCGCCCGGCTCGCGCTGCCGCTGCTGCTGATCGTGGTGGCCATGAGCGCGTGGACCACCATCGACCGCTTCCACAGCAGGCCCGAGCAGATCGGTCTCGCGGCCGCGCTCACGGTGCGGGCGGACGAGAACCTGAGCGATGCGGACGTACGAGCCCTGCTGGCCAAGAACCCGCAGGTCACCGACGTCCACCCGGGCGTCGAGGTGGCCGCCCTGGTCCCCGGCCAGACGGGCACGTTCGCGCTGCGCGGGCTCGGCACCCACCAGGATCCGTACCCGTTCTCGCTGGCCGAGGGCCGCCCCGCGCGCGGACCCGACGAGGCGGTGGCCGGTCAGGGGCTGCTCGACCTGATGGACGTCCACGTCGGCGACTGGGTGCGGATCACGGTGGGCGAACAGCCGCAGATCCTGCACATCGTGGGCCGCAGCATCGAGCCGGAGAACGGCGGCCGGGTCATCTCGACCTCGCTCGACACCCTCCGCGAGGACGACCCCGACCTCCGGCCGACCCTCTACCAGCTCCAGCTGCGTCCCGGCGCCGACCCGCACAAGGTGGCCACCGAGCTGGCGACAGCCGCGCACGGACGCTTCGACGTGCACACCGTGACCAACCCGGCCGACGGGCTCTCGCCACTGCGCGGGGTCGTCGTGGGGCTGATCGCCGTACTGGCCCTGATCGGGCTCATCGAGCTGCTCACCGCGATCGGCGGCACCGTGCGCGAGGGCGAGCGGGATCTGCTGGCGCTGAAGGCGATCGGGCTGACTCCGCGGCAGATCACCGCGGTCACCGTGACGGCGACGGGGTGCACGGCCCTGGCAGCGGTCCTCGTGGGTACGGCGCTGGGGGTGCCCCTCGCGCACTGGCTGATCGACTCTCAGGGCAGGTCGAACGGCATCGGGGCCGGTATCGCCCAGGGGCCGTCCCCCGTGCTTCTCCTGCTGTTCGGCACGGCCGCCGTGCTGGGCGCCGCCGCACTGGCCGCCCTGCCCGCGGCGCGAGCGGCCCGACGGCGACTGGCGGACACGCTCAGCGCGGTGGCCTGAGCCCGGTCAGGAACCGTACGGTCCTTGGCCGTAGGGGTACGGGGACGGGTTCTGCGGTGTCCCCGGCCCATAGGGGTTGCCCGGCGGGTACGGGGCGTACGGATGTCCTTGTGGCGGGTACGGGGTGTACGGATTCCCCGGCGGATACGGGTTCCCCGGCGGCGGCACGAACCCGTTGGGCGGTGGGTACGCGGGCGGTTGCGCGGGCCGCGGCGTCGGCAGTGTCGCTGGATGGGCGCCCAGTCGGATCCCGTACCGGCGGCGGAGCCGGTTCATCTCCAGGACCGCTATGGCCGTGACCGTCACCGGCGCGCCCAGGATGAAGACGATGCCCATCTTGAAGCTGAGCCCGTGCAGGTCGCCCGTGAGCAGGTCCGGGAGCGCCATCAGCCATGTCGTCACCGTGGCGAGCAGCGGTGGCAGGCACCGGTGGACGGCGGCCGTACCGAAGAAGTTCCCGGACACCTGCACCGCCCCGTAGGCCACCATGCCGGTCAGCCAGAGCGCCGTGAAGCCGAGCGGCACCAGCCAGAAGCCGCCGAGCACCGTCGTCGCCTGCCACAGGAACACCAACCCGACGACCGAGCCGATGAAGAACAGCAGCAGCTTGAGCGCGTTGACGAGCGGCACCCGCATCTGGCGGACGGTCCCGGTGCGCCGCCACACGAAGAGCATCACGCCGACCGTCAGCGGCGTGATGAACAGCACGACGACGGACGCCGTCAGCATGTTCTCCAGCACTTCTTCGAAGTTGAACTTGCGCTGCACGAAGGTGTACACGCCGAAGGCCGCGACCGCTCCGGCGATAATGCGTGCCTTCTTGAGCCGATCCACGGACGGATCGACCGACTCCGGGATCCACGCCGGGTGGTACAACGCCTGCGCCACCTGTTTCGGCTGCAGGATCGATCGCACCGTCAGCCTGCCGCTCATCCAGTTCCCGCGCGTACCGGCCAACTTCCGCTCCCCCGAGTCGTCGTCGCGTGATCGTCGGGGATTTTACGGGAAGCGGACGGACTCCCGCCGCCCGCTTCCCATACCCGCGTCCTCCTACCGGCCGCGCAGCTCCCGGTACTTGGCGACAAGTGCCTTCGTCGACTCGTCGAGACCCGGCACGTCCGCGCCGTCCGTCAGCGCCGGCTCGACACGCTTGGCGAGGACCTTGCCGAGCTCGACGCCCCACTGGTCGAAGGAGTCGATGTTCCACACGGCGCCCTGGACGAACACCTTGTGTTCGTAGAGGGCGACCAACTGGCCCAGCACCGACGGGGTCAGCTCGCGCGCGAGGATCGTGGTCGTCGGGTGGTTGCCCTGGAACGTCTTATGGGGCACCAGCTCCTCGGGCACCCCCTCGGAGCGCACCTCGTCCGGTGTCTTGCCGAAGGCGAGGGCCTGCGTCTGCGCGAAGAAGTTCGCCATCAGCAGGTCGTGCTGGGCGACCAGCCCCGGCAGCAGATCGGCGACCGGCTCGGCGAAGCCGATGAAGTCGGCCGGGATCAACTTGGTGCCCTGGTGGATGAGTTGGTAATAGGCGTGCTGCCCGTTGGTGCCCGGCGTACCCCACACGACCGGCCCGGTCTGCCACTCCACCGCACGACCGTCACGGTCCACCGACTTGCCGTTGGACTCCATGTCCAGCTGCTGCAAGTACGCCGTGAACTTGGAAAGGTAGTGCGAGTAGGGCAGTACGGCGTGCGACTGGGCGTCGTGGAAGTTGCCGTACCAGATACCCAGCAGGCCCAGCAGCAGCGGCACGTTGGACTCGGCGGGAGCCGTGCGGAAGTGCTCGTCGACGAGAAGGAACCCGTTGAGCATCTCCCGGAAGTGGTTCGGGCCGATGGCGATCATCAAGGACAGGCCGATCGCCGAGTCGTACGAGTAGCGCCCGCCGACCCAGTCCCAGAACCCGAACATGTTGGCCGTGTCGATGCCGAAGTCCGACACCTTCTCGGCATTCGTCGACAGTGCCACGAAGTGCTTCGCGACGGCGTCCTGACCGGCTCTCAGCTCGGTCAGCAGCCAGTCGCGCGCGGAGGTCGCGTTGGTGATCGTCTCGATCGTGGTGAACGTCTTCGAGGCGATGATGAACAGCGTCTCGGCCGCGTCCAGGTCCCGCACGGCCTCGTGCAGATCGGCGCCGTCCACGTTCGACACGAACCGGACCGTCAGATCCCGGTCCGTGAACGAGCGCAGCACCTCGTACGCCATCGCCGGACCGAGGTCGGAACCGCCGATGCCGATGTTGACGACGTTCTTGATGCGCTTGCCGGTGTGCCCGGTCCATGCGCCGGAGCGGACGCGCTCGGCGAAGTCGCCCATCTTGTCGAGCACCGCGTGCACCGCGGGGACCACGTTCTCCCCGTCGACCTCGATCACGGCGCCGCGCGGGGCGCGCAGCGCGGTGTGCAGCACCGCGCGGTCCTCGGTGACGTTGATCTTCTCGCCCCGGAACATGGCGTCCCGCAGCCCGAAGACGTCGGTCGCCGCGGCCAGCTCGCGCAGCAGCCGCAGCGTCTCGTCGGTGACCAGGTGCTTGGAGTAGTCGACGTGCAGATCGCCGACCTGAAGTGTGTAGCCGGAGCCGCGCCCGGGATCGGCCGCGAACAGGTCCCGCAGATGGGTGTCCGCGAACTCCTCGCGGTGCTTGGCCAGAGCGGTCCACTCGGGCGTCTGGTTGAGCCTGGTACGGCTGTCTGCGTTCATCTCGGACTTCCGCCTTCTTTCCTGCCTGTGCTGCTGCGTACCTTGCCCCGCTGCCGGTCCCAACCTAATTGATCAGGGCTTGACGCGAGCTGTCGTCACGCCGTCGTCCGGCTCAACAACAGATACGTCCGGCTTGAGCGCGGGTATCAGCGAGATGACGGCGAACGTGAAGAGCACGGCCGCCAGCAGCGCGGGCCCGTTCAGCCCGTACGCCCCCGCCACCGCGCCGCCCAGGAGGGCGCCGAGCGGGGCCCCGGAGGTGGAGGCCGTACGGAACGCGGAGCTGATGCGGCCGACCATGTCCGCGGGGCTGCGCTGCTGCATCAGCGTGACCTGGTTGACGTTCCAGACCATGTTCATCAGTCCGAGCAGCGCCATACCCACGATGAGGGCGCCCAGGTGACGGACGGTGCCCATCAGGAGCAGCGACGCCGTCTGGACGGATCCGCCCAGCAGCAGGCTGCGGGCCCGCCCGAACCGGCGCGCGACACGCTGGGCGACGAAGCCGCCGCAGAAGCTGCCCGTCGAGTACGACGTCATCGCCGCCGCGTATCCCGCGTTCCCCGCATGCAGCCAGCGCGTCACGTGCAGCACCAGGGTGGCGATGAGCGCGCCCATGCCGATGTTGCACAGCAGGGTGGCCGTGCACGTCGCCCGCAGTACCCGGTCGCGCCACAGCGCGCGCAGTCCCTCGGCTATCTCGGCGCGCAGCGTGCTCCCAGCCGGCCGGGGCTCCCGCTCGGGCGCCCGGATCCGCAGTGAGGCCACCAGCGCGGCGGCGAGCAGATAGGTGGCCGCGTCCGCCGTGAACGGCATGGCTGCCCCGACGGTCAGCAGCAGCGGCACGAAGGGACCCGCGAGCAGCCCTCCGGCGAGCCGCTGGCCGGTCATCAGTCTGGCGTTGGCGCTGCCGAGGACTTCTTTGTCCACCAGTGACGGCAGCAGGGCCGTGGCCGCGTTGTCGAAGAGGGTCTGGAGGGTGGTCAAGGTGAAGGCGAGGGTGATCAGCAGGGCGATCGACGCGTGCCCGAAGCCGACGGCCAGGGCGAAGGAGGCCACCAGTGCGCCGCGTACCGTGTCCACGGCCCACATCGCCCGCCGCTGGTCCACGCGGTCGGCGAGCGCCCCGCCCAGCAGCCCGAAGAGAAGCCACGGGAGATAGCCGCAGGCCGTCACGGAGGCGATGACGAGCGGATCGTCGGTGAGCCGCACGGCGAGCAGCGGAAGCGCGGCGGTGCGCAGGGCGTCCCCGAACCGCGACACCAGGGCCGCGGTCCACAGCCGCCCGAATCCCCCGCGCCACGCGGGCGCCCGCACGCCCGCCACTTCAGCCGTCGTCACAACGCCCCCTCTGGTTCCGCCACTTCAAGAACCGTAGAGGGCACCACTGACAATCGGCCGCCGCGCAGCCGGGCATGGGCGCGGGATCCAGTCACGGCACGGAAATCCGCGCGCGAGACAGCTCCGGCCGGCACGACCGCGCAAGGGCGCACGCCCGTACGCCCCGCGACAACCGTGCGATACAGCTCCGGCCAGGCACCCCTCGGTGCCCGGCCGGTTCTCAACTTCTAGATTTCGCCCCGCAGTTTGGCGAGCGCCTCGGCGAGGATCGCCTCGCCGTCCGCGTCACTGCGCCGCTCCCGTACGTACGCGAGGTGCGTCTTGTACGGCTCGGTGCGCGGCGGGTCCGGCGGGTTGTCCCGGTCCTGTCCTGCGGGGAAGCCGCAGCGCGGGCAGTCCCAGGTCTCGGGAACCTGCGCGTCGCTGGCGAAGCTGGGGACCGTCTCGTGCCCGTTGGAGCACCAGAAGGAGATGCGCAGCCGGGGTGCGGACTCGCCGCGCTCGGCCTCGCCCATCGGCCCCGCCCCGACCCGGCTTCCTCGGATCGCGTTGCCACTTGCCACGGTCGTAACTCCCTGCGTGATGGTGCCGCGAAGCGAGTCGGCGTGACGCTTCGCTGCGAGCGCCTCAGTCTACGTAAGGCCCAACGCGCGTCCAGTGATTGGAGTTACACCCCCGCCCCTAGACGCAAGCCCCATGATAGGCCGCGCCTGCGGGCGCGTACCGGACATGGGGCCTTACGTGCGGAATGTGCTTGCGTAATGTGCAGTTGTGCTGCCGTACCGATGTCAGCCGGTGATCAGTTGTTGACCTTCATCAGGATGCCGAGCACGATAATGCACGCGAACCAGAGCAGACCGATCACCACGGTGATGCGGTCGAGGTTGCGCTCGGCGACCGAGGAGCCACCGACGGACGACTGCATGCCGCCACCGAACATGTCGGAGAGGCCGCCGCCCTTGCCCTTGTGCATCAGCACCAGCAGCATCAGCAGCAGGCTGAAGACGATGAGGGCGATCGAGAACCCCATAACCACGGCTGGACCAACTTCCTCGGATCTGGATCGACGACGGGGGCCCGGTGGCCACGCGGCGGAGCCGCACATGGATAAGCGCACCAGACCCCCGCAAGGGTACGACGGATCGCCGCTACCGCCTACTCACTGCTCGGCTCACTGGTCGCGGAACCGGACGATCTTGACGAACTCGTCGGCGTCCAGCGAGGCGCCGCCGACCAGGGCGCCGTCGATGTCGGGCTTCGCCATGATCTCGGCGACGTTCCCGGACTTCACGGAGCCGCCGTACTGGATGCGGACCTGGTCGGCCAGCTCCTGCGAGTACAGCTCGGCGAGCTTGCCGCGGATCGCCGCGCAGACCTCCTGGGCGTCGTCGGCGCCGCAGACCTTGCCGGTGCCGATGGCCCAGACGGGCTCGTAAGCGATCACGATCGACTCGGCCTGCTCGGCCGGGAGGTCCTTGAGACCGCCCTCGACCTGCGCGAGCGTGTGCGAGACGTGGTTGCCCGCCTCGCGGACCTCCAGCTCCTCGCCGACGCACAGGATCGGGGTCAGGCCGTGCTTGTACGCGGCCTTGACCTTGGCGTTGACGATCTCGTCGGTCTCGGCGTGGTACTGGCGGCGCTCGGAGTGCCCGATCGCCACGTACGTGCACTTCAGCTTGGCCAGCATCGAACCGGAGATCTCGCCGGTGTACGCGCCGGAGTCGTGCGCCGAGACGTCCTGGGCGCCGTACTTGATCTTGAGCTTGTCGCCGTCGACCAGGGTCTGCACGGAGCGCAGGTCGGTGAAGGGCGGCAGGACGGCGACCTCACAGGCGTCGTAGTCCTTGTCGGCCAGGGCGAAGGCGAGCTTCTGGACGTGGGCGATGGCCTCGAGGTGGTTGAGGTTCATCTTCCAGTTGCCCGCCATCAGCGGCGTGCGAGTGGTCATGCGGGGTCAGTCCTCCAGTGCGGCGAGGCCGGGGAGCGTCTTGCCCTCGAGGTATTCGAGGGAGGCGCCGCCGCCGGTCGAGATGTGGCCGAATGCCGTCTCGTCGAAGCCCAGGATGCGTACGGCCGCGGCGGAGTCGCCACCGCCGACGACCGTGAAGGCCGGGGAGTCGAGAAGGGCCTGGGCGACCGTCTTGGTGCCCTCGGCGTAGTCGGGGTGCTCGAAGACGCCCATCGGGCCGTTCCAGAAGACGGTGGCCGCGTCGGCGAGCTTCGATGCGTACAGCTTGCGGGACTCCGGACCGATGTCCAGGCCCATCTGGTCGGCGGGCATGGCGTCCGCGGCGACCGTCGTGGGGTTGGTGGGCGCCTTGGCCGTCAGGTCCGGGAACCCGGTCGAGACCACCACGTCGACGGGGAGGACCAGCTCGACGCCGTTCTTCTCCGCCCGCTCGATGTACTCCTTGACGGCCGGGATCTGGTCCTCCTGGAGGAGGGAGATACCGATCTCGTGACCCTGGGCCTTGAGGAAGGTGTACGCCATGCCGCCGCCGATGAGCAGACGGTCGGCCTTGCCGAGCAGCTGGTCGATGACGGCGAGCTTGTCGGAGACCTTGGCGCCGCCGAGCGCGACCACGTAGGGGCGCTTGACGTCCTCGGTGAGCTTCTTCAGGACGCCGACCTCGGTGGCGATGAGGTAGCCCGCGTAGTGCGGAAGGCGCGCCGGGAGGTCGTACACGGAGGCGTGCTTGCGGTGCACGGCGCCGAAACCGTCGCCTACGTAGACATCGGCCAGGGCCGCGAGCCGGTCGGCGAACTCACCGCGCTCGGTGTCGTCCTTGGCCGTCTCACCCGCGTTGAAGCGCAGGTTCTCGATGACCGCGACCTGGCCGGGCTCCAGACCGTTCACGGCGTCGTGGGCGGCGGGGCCGACGGTGTCCTGGGCGAACGCGACGGGCGCGCCGAGGAGTTCCCCGAGGCGCTCGGCGGCGGGAAGCAGGGAGAAGGCCGGGTCCGGGGCGCCCTTGGGGCGGCCCAGGTGCGAGGCGACGACCACCTTGGCGCCGGCCCCGGCCAGCGCCTTGACGGTCGGCAGGACGGCGCGGATGCGGCCGTCGTCGGTGATGAGGCCTTCGGCCAGCGGCACGTTCAGGTCGGCGCGGACGAAGACCCGCTTGCCGTTCACGCCTTCGGCGAGAAGTTCGTCGATCGTCTTCATAAAGGGACTCCTAGGGAAGGCTCTTCAGATCCGAGAGGGCTGATCGATCAGTACGTAGCACAGGGCCCGGACAGCGCGGCTTTGCGCTGCCCGAGCCCTGGCTCACATCGAGGTGCCTGCTCTGGGACTTAGAGCTGGCCGCCGACGAAGACCGTGAGGTCGACGAGGCGGTTGGAGTAACCCCACTCGTTGTCGTACCAGCCGAGGATCTTCACCGAGTTCCCCTCCTGGACCATGGTCAGGGAGGAGTCGAAGGTGCAGGAGGACGGGTCGCTGACGATGTCCGAGGAGACGATCGGGTCCTCGGTGTACGACAGGTAGCCCTTGAGGTCGCCGTCCTCGGCGGCCTTCTTGAACGCGGCGTTGACCTCGTCCTTGGTGACCTCGCGCTGCAGCTCGACAACCAGGTCGGTGGCCGAACCGGTCGGGACCGGGACGCGCATGGCGATGCCGTCCAGCTTGCCCTTGAGCTGCGGGAGGACCAGGGCGGTGGCCTTGGCGGCACCCGTCGTGGTCGGGATGATGTTCTCGGCGGCGGCGCGGGCGCGGCGCAGGTCCGAGTGCGGGAAGTCCAGGATGCGCTGGTCGTTCGTGTACGCGTGGACCGTCGTCATCAGGCCCTTGACGATGCCGAAGTTCTCGTCGAGAACCTTGGCCATCGGCGCCACACAGTTGGTGGTGCAGGAGGCGTTGGAGATGACGTGGTGGTTGACCGCGTCGTACTTGTCCTGGTTGACGCCCATCACGATGGTGATGTCCTCGTCCTTGGCCGGAGCCGAGATGAGGACCTTCTTGGCGCCGCCGGCGATGTGCTTCGCGGCGTCGGCCTTCTTGGTGAAGATGCCGGTCGACTCGATGACGATGTCGACGCCCAGGTCGCCCCACGGGATGTCGGCGGGGTTGCGCTCGGAGAGCACCTTGATGGTGTGGCCGTCGACGGTGATCGTGTCGGCGGTGTGCGACACCTCGGCCTTGAGGCGGCCCAGGATGGTGTCGTACTTGAGCAGGTGAGCGGTGGTCGCGGTGTCACCCAGGTCGTTGACAGCCACGATCTCGATGTCAGCACCCTGCTCCAGCAGCGCGCGGAAGTAGTTACGACCGATGCGGCCAAAGCCGTTGATGCCTACGCGGATCGTCACGAACCGATCTCCTCGTTAGGTACGCCGACTCAGATGCCGGCGAGTTTGTATGGGATGTCCCCGACCGCCTACGACCCTACCTCCCTGAGGCTCCTGGAGTGACATCCAGATGCCCCATACACGGCAGGGTGTTCCGTACCCACCAGTAGGGGTACGGAACACCCTTGAGGTTGACGAGACCGTCACCCAGGGTCAGCCCTTGAGTGCCGTCAGCGCCTTCCCGATGAGGGCCGCGCGGTCGGCCGCCGCGGTGACGTGCTCCAGGCCGTAGCCCAGCAGCACGGTGTCACCCGTGGTGATCCCTCCGTACGTCTTGAAGAGCTCTCCGTAACGCGCCCAGTCCTTGAGGACTGCCGGGCTGCCCGCGGGCGGTCCGGGGACGCCCCAGAGGCCGAGAGAGGTCTCGAAGCCCTCGGTCTCGGTGGCCGCCCCTCCGACGACGAGCGAGGCGTTGTCCGCGAGGACACCGTGGCCGCCGGTGCTCGGGTCGGTGATGTAGCTGAGCGAGACCTCGATCGACTTGCCGGCGTAGGCGCTCAGGTCGTAGTTGACCTGCTGCCAGCCGCTGGAGGCGCCGGTGATGCTGTTCCAGGATCCGCTGGTGCCGGTGTTGGTGCAGCCGGCCGTGCTGAAGGTCAGGTACCGCTTGAGGGAGGGGTGCTCCCTGACCAGGAATCCGGCCTCGCACTCCGCGGGAACCGTGTTGCTGGTGGCGCCGCCCGCCTCGGGCAGTGTCGTCCAGTCGTCGGCCCCGGTGGTGTGGACTTCGAGCACCACGTGGTCGTAGCCGGGCTCGACGTCCCACAGGAGCTGGGAACGGAGCGTCGGCTTGTCCGCCGCTCCGACACCGGTGAGGTCAATGGTGCGGGTGAGGCGCTTGTAGGCGTCATCGGTGTGGACGGCGGCGGCCATGTACGAGCCCGCGTAGGGCCCGTACGGGTTGGCGGTCCCGGCGAACTGCCCCGCTCCGGCGCTCGACGCGAACTGCGGGTACTGCGCGGCGGGCAGCGTGTCCGAGGTGACGCTGTAGGTACCCGCCGCGTTCAGCGGGTTGCCGGGCGCGTCGCCGAGTGCCCCCGTGAAGCCGGTGAGCTTCCCGGAGCCGGTGAAGCCGGTGGCCCCCGGAGTGGACGTACGGGAGTAGGCGCCCAGGTAGTACTGGCTGAAGTCGTTCGAGAAGGTGCCGCCGCCGAGGTCGACGCTGCCGCCGGCGAGCTCGCCCGCCTCGACCAGCTTGCCGCCCTCATTGAGGAAGGCGCGCAGCTGGAGCTGGGTGGCGACGCCCGGTCGTACGGCGCCGGTGTAGTGGACGACCGTCTTGAAGTGGTCGAGCACGCCGAGCGCGTCGGGCGCGCCCAGGGTCGCGACGTCCCAGACGAGGGGCTTCTTGCCGTTGGCCTTCAGGGCGTCCACGTACGCCTGGGACTGTGTGGCGGTCGCGCCTTCCTCGGCGACGACCAGCGTGTCGGCCTTCGGCCGTTCGGCCACGGTGTACGTGAAGTGCGTGCTGGAGGTGCGCTTCCCGCTCTTCGTCCTGCCGGTGTACCAGACCTCGACCTTGTCGCCCGGGTCGCCGTCCTGGACCTTGGCGCGGTACTCGTCGAAGTAGAGGTTGTCCCTGCCGCCGTAGGTCTCGCCGCCCTTCCAGGCCTTGAGCGCCATGTCCTCCGTACGGCCGCCGTTGACGCGGTACTTGAGCTCCTTGTCGCGTACGGACCTGCGGACGACGACGGAGACCTCCTGGTCGGCGCCGCGGGAGTACGACGTCGTGAAGGTGGCCGGGGTGAAGTCGGGGGCGTCGATGCCGACCGATGAGGACGGCGTGTCGGGGTGGGCCGCGGTCTCGGCGACGGAGAGCGCGAACGGGATGTTCTTCTCGAACTCCTGCTCAATCAGCTTCTCGTCGTCCGGGAAGGTGAAGACCGAGGCGCAGTCGGCCGCGTTCCAGGCGTCGCCCGGGTCGAGGTTCGACGCGGTCTGGCAGGTCGACATCTCGGGGGTGAACATCGCGATGCCGTTGACGTTGCCCGCGTGGCCGTCCGCCTCGCCGTTGGTGGTGTAGAGCTCGGAGGAGACCTGCGGGTGGTAGCCCGGGATCGCCGAGTTCTCGGGGGTTCCGGCGAGTGACTTGTAGAGCACGTCGTCCGGGGTCGGTGTCGCCACCTGCCAGCCCACTCCGTAGAGGAGCAGTTCGGCGGCGGAGTGGTAGTTGATGCCGTACGTGAAGCCGATGCGCTTCTCGAAGGCGTCGAGGGCCTTGGTCTCGGGCTCGGAGGCGGGGCTCGTGCCGCGGTAGGTCTCGCTGGTGGGGTTGGGGGACGAACCCTCGTCGTCGTAGCCCCACTTGTAGGCGAAGTTGCGGTTGAGGTCGACGCCGTCGCCGGTGGAGATGACGCCGTCGCCGTTCACGTCCCGCAGGTTCTTGCGCCACTGGCGCGCGTCCGCGTCCTTGAACGTGTAGTCGTAGCCGTCGGGGTTGGCGGACAGCACGAACCACAGTTCGGTGGAGTCGACGATCTTCTTGATGCGCTTGTCCGTCGAGTAGTTGTCCAAGTAGTAGTGCATCAGACGCCGTGTCATCTCGGGCGTGATCCACTCGCGCGCGTGCTGGTTGGACAGGTACAGCACCGACGGTTTGGCGCCGTCCTTGGTCTTCTTGGCGCCCTTGGTCAGTTTGAGCGCCAGGATGTCCTGGCCGTTGACGGTCTTGCCGATGGAGACGACCTTGGTGAGGTCGGGGTGGGCCTCGCCCGTCTTGACGATCTCCTCCTGGAGATTGCCCTTGCCGCTGTAGGGGCGGAACACGCCCTGGGCCGCGTCCTCCACGCGCGCCTCGGCCTTGGCCGACAGGGTGTGCTCGGTGAGCTCGACGCCCTGCTTCTCCAGCTTCTTGGCCTGCTGGTCGGTGACGTAGACCTCGACCGTGCTCTTGCCGTTCTTCCAGGTCGTGTCGCCGAGTTCGTGGCCGTCCTGCCCGGCCGCGAGCAGCAGGGGTACCTGCTGCTTCGTGACCTCCGCGTGGAACACCTTCACGGCGTTCGCGTCGGGTTTGGGTGAACTGCCGTTCTGCGCCTGGGCGATGGGCGCCATGCCCGCACCGCCCAGCAGGAGCGCGCCGGTAGCGAGGATCGCTCTCGCTCTTCGTCTCATGAGCCCCCCTTGCATGAGTCCGCCACAGCAGCGAACAGATGCCAGGCTCATGACACTTCATGGTCAAGTCAAGGGTGCCTCACAGACAGGCAAACGCCGGTGCCGATGCCCCAAGTGGGGATCGGCACCGGCGTGTTGGGCTTCTGGTGATCAATCGGGGCCGGTCAGCCCGCGAGGTTGTCCGCCATCTCCTCGGTGAGGTTCGACTCCGTCCCGGGGATGCCCAGGTCCTGGGCCCGCTTGTCGGCCATCGCGAGCAGCCGGCGGATACGGCCGGCGACGGCGTCCTTGGTCAGCGGCGGGTCGGCGAGCGCGCCCAGCTCCTCCAGGGAGGCCTGCTTGTGCTCCATGCGCAGCCGTCCTGCGGCGGCGAGGTGCTCCGGCACCTCGTCGGCGAGGATCTCCAGGGCGCGCTGGACGCGGGCCCCGGCGGCGACGGCGGCGCGGGCCGAGCGGCGCAGGTTGGCGTCGTCGAAGTTGGCGAGCCGGTTCGCCGTGGCGCGGACCTCGCGGCGCATCCGGCGCTCTTCCCAGGCCAGCACGGATTCGTGCGCCCCGAGGCGGGTGAGCAGCGCGCCGATCGCGTCACCGTCGCGGACGACCACCCGGTCCACGCCGCGCACCTCGCGGGCCTTCGCGGCGATCGACAGCCGGCGGGCGGCACCGACCAGCGCGAGCGCGGCCTCCGGGCCCGGGCAGGTCACCTCCAGGGAGGAGGAGCGGCCCGGCTCGGTCAGCGAGCCGTGCGCCAGGAAGGCCCCGCGCCAGGCCGCCTCGGCGTCGCAGGTGGCCCCCGAGACCACCTGCGGGGGCAGCCCGCGGATCGGGCGGCCGCGGCCGTCGACGAGCCCGGTCTGGCGGGCCAGCTGGTCGCCGCCCGCGACGACGCGTACGACATAGCGGGAACCGCGGCGCAGTCCGCCGGGCGCCATCACGATCAGTTCGGAGCTGTGGCCGAAGATCTCCAGGATGTCCCGCTTCAGCCGGCGCGCCGCCATCGCGGTGTCCAGCTCCGCTTCGATCACGATCCGGCCGCTCACCAGGTGAAGGCCGCCGGCGAACCGCAGAATGGCGGAGACCTCCGCCTTTCTGCAGCAGGTCCGGGTGACGGGGAGCCGGGAGATCTCATCCTTCACCGCTGCCGTCATCGCCATGGGCCGATCCTTCCATGCATCCGAAAAATACGGTCGTACGCGGCGGCCAACAGCTCCGGGTCGTGCCGCGGAGATCCGTCGGTCCGGGCCACCGGCGCCAGCTCGACCGCGGCGCCGAACCGCTTGGCGGCGTCGGAAAGTGAGTCGCGGTCGGGCACGGCGGCCTCGTCGGCCAGCACCACGTCCAGGGCGAGTTTAGGGGCGTGTCGTCCCAAAACCTCCAAATGACGCTGCGGGGAGAAGCCATCGGTTTCTCCGGGCTGCGGGGCGAGGTTCAGGGAGAGTACCCGGCGCGCCTTCGTCTGGGTGAGGGCATCGAGGAGCTCGGGCACCAGCAGATGCGGGATCACCGAGGAGAACCAGGAGCCGGGGCCGAGGACCACCCAGTCCGCGTCGAGGACCGCCGCCACGGCCTCGGGGACGGCGGGCGGGTCGTGCGGCACGACGTGCACGGACTGCACCTCGCCGGGGGTGAGCGCCACGGTTGCCTGCCCTCGTACCGTGTCGACGTCGTCGGGCCGCTCCGGGTCGTGCCCCTTGACCAGGGCCTGGAGCTCCAGGGGTACGGCGGACATGGGCAGCACACGGCCGTGCGCGCCCAGCAGCTTGCCGACCAGGTCCAGGGCCTGGACGTGGTCGCCGAGCTGCTCCCACAGGGCGACGATCAGCAGATTGCCGACCGCGTGCTCGTGCAGGTCGCCCTTGGACTGGAAGCGGTGCTGGATGACACGGGCCCAGGTCTGGCCCCAGTCGTCGTCACCGCACAGCGCGGCCAGGGCCTTGCGCAGGTCGCCGGGCGGGAGCACGCCCAGCTCGTCGCGCAGGCGCCCGCTGGATCCGCCGTCGTCGGCCACGGTGACGACGGCGGTGAGGTCGCCGGTGATCCGGCGCAGGGCGGCGAGCGAGGCGGACAGGCCCATGCCGCCGCCGAGGGCGACGACCTTGGGCTGGGCACCGCGGCGGCGTGGCTTGGCACCGCGCGCCTCGGCGGGCTTGTCTCCCTTGCCCTCGGGGGTCACCCGGCGCAGCCTGCTGAGCCGCAGAGCGGCACGTCCCGTCATTCGCGTCCCATGTCCCGGTGCACGACCACGGTCTCCACGCCCTGGGAGACGAGGCGGGCGGCCAGCTTCTCGGAGGTGGCGACCGAGCGGTGCTTGCCGCCGGTGCAGCCGACCGCGATGGTCACATAGCGCTTGCCCTCACGGCGGTACCCGGCCGCGATGAGCTGGAGCAGCTCGGCGTAGCGGTCGATGAACTCCTTGGCGCCGGGCTGGTTGAAGACGTAGGCCGACACCTCCTCGTTCAGACCGGTGAAGGGGCGCAGCTCCGGTACCCAGTGCGGGTTGGGCAGGAACCGCATGTCCACGACCAGGTCGGCGTCGACCGGCAGGCCGTACTTGAAGCCGAAGGACATGACGGTGGCCCGCAGCTCGGGCTCCTCCTCGCCGGCGAACTGGGCGTCCATCTTGGCGCGCAGCTCGTGCACGTTCAGGCTGGAGGTGTCGATGACCAGGTCGGCGTCGCCGCGCAGCTCGCGCAGCAGCTCGCGCTCGGCGTCGATGCCGTCGACGATGCGGCCGTCGCCCTGGAGGGGGTGCGGGCGGCGCACGGACTCGAAGCGGCGCACCAGGGCCTCGTCGGAGGACTCCAGGAAGACGATCCGCCGGGTGACGTGCTTCGACTCCAGGTCGGCGAGGGACTCGCGGAGGTTGTCGAAGAAGCGACGGCCGCGTACGTCGACGACGACCGCGATCCTGGCCACGTTGCCCTGGGAGCGGGCGCCGAGCTCCACCATGGTGGGGATCAGGGCGGGCGGCAGGTTGTCGACGACGAACCAGCCGAGGTCCTCCAGACACTTGGCGGCCGTCGACCGGCCCGCTCCGGACATGCCGGAGATGATCACCAGCTCGGGGATGGCCGCCTCGGGGACCCCGGCCGATTCGATACCCGTACCCACCTGTGCTCCGTCTTCCTGGGGTGCTTCCTGTTCCAGGTGATCTTCGCCTGTCTCCTTGTGTGCTTCGTGAGCGCCCTGGCCCTGCGCCGGACGTTCCTCTTCACGCGCGTCGTTCTCGGTCATCTCTCCTGCCCCCGTCGCTCGTCCGAGGCTCCCGCGGTCACGGGTTCCTCCGGGGAGCCCGCCGTCGTTTCGGGCGCCCCGTCTTCCTCATCTCCCATGATCTCTCCTGTCGCCGTGTTCACGGCGGGCGCGGCCGGGGCCGCCTGGGCGAGGGCCACGGCGATCGTCTCGGCCGTCTTGCGGCCTATGCCGGGAACCTCACAGATCTGGTCGATTGTTGCGGATCGCAGCTTTTTCACCGAACCGAAGTGCTTGATCAGCGCCTGCTTGCGTGTCTCGCCCAGGCCCGGCACATCGTCGAGCGGGCTCGCCCTGAAGCGCTTGGCCCGCTTGGCGCGCTGGTAGGCGATCGCGAAGCGGTGGGCCTCGTCACGGACCCGCTGGAGCAGATACAGCCCCTCACTGGTGCGCGGCAGGACCACCGGGTCGTCGTCCTCCGGCAGCCACACCTCCTCCAGGCGCTTGGCGAGGCCGCACACGGCGATGTCGTCGATGCCGAGCTCGTCGAGGGCCTTCTTGGCGGCCGCGACCTGCGGCTGGCCGCCGTCGACGACGACGAGCTGCGGGGGGTAGGCGAAGCGCTTGGGACGGCCGTCTTCCTCCGTGAGCCCGGTCTCGCCGTCGGCCCACTCCCCCGTCTTCTCCTTCTCCGCGAGATAGCGCCTGAAGCGGCGGGTGATCACCTCGTGCATGGACCGGACGTCGTCCTGACCCTCGAAGCCCTTGATCTGGAAGCGCCGGTACTCGCTCTTGCGCTGGAGTCCGTCCTCGAAGACGACCATCGAGGCCACGACGTCGTCGCCCTGGAGGTGCGAGATGTCGTAGCACTCGATCCGCAGGGGCGCGCTGTCCAGGTCGAGGGCCTCGGCGATCTCCTCCAGGGCGCGCGAGCGGGTGGTCAGGTCGGAGGCACGCTTGGTCTTGTGCAGCGCGAGCGACTGGAGCGCGTTGCGCCGCACGGTCTCCATGAGCGCCTTCTTGTCGCCGCGCTGCGGGATGCGGAGCGACACGTTCGACCCGCGCCGCTCGGTGAGCCACTCCTGGACGGGCTCCACCGGGTCGGGCAGCGCGGGGACGAGCACTTCCTTGGGGACGGAGTCGCCCGTCTCCTCCCCGTAGAGCTGCTGGAGCGCGTGCTCGACCAGGTCACCGGTGGTGACGGCCTCCACCTTGTCCGTGACCCAGCCACGCTGGCCGCGCACCCGGCCGCCGCGTACGTGGAAGATCTGCACGGCGGCTTCCAGTTCGTCCTCGGCGACGGCCATCAGGTCGGCGTCGGTCGCGTCGGCGAGCACGACCGCGTTCTTCTCCATGGCCTTCTTCAGGGCCTCGATGTCGTCGCGCAGGCGGGCCGCCCGCTCGTACTCCATCTCTTCCGCCGCGTCGGTCATCTGCTTTTCGAGGCGGCGGAGGTACGTCCCCGTACGGCCGGCCATGAAGTCGCAGAACTCCTCGGCCAGTTCGCGGTGTTCCTCGGCGGAGACGCGCTCGACGCACGGGGCGGAGCACTTGCCGATGTAGCCGAGGAGGCAGGGGCGACCCGTGCGGGCCGCGTTCTTGAAGACACCCGCGGAGCAGGTGCGGACGGGGAAGACGCGCAGCAGCAGGTCGACGGTGTCGCGGATCGCCCACGCGTGCCCGTACGGACCGAAATAGCGCACGCCCTTGCGCTTCTGGCCGCGCATGACCTGCACGCGCGGGAACTCCTCGTTCATGGTCACCGCGAGGTACGGGTAGCTCTTGTCGTCGCGGTACTTGACGTTGAACCGGGGGTCGAACTCCTTGATCCAGGAGTACTCCAGCTGAAGTGCCTCGACCTCCGTGGACACGACCGTCCACTCCACCGACGCGGCCGTCGTGACCATGGTGCGGGTGCGCGGGTGGAGGTTCGCCAGGTCCTGGAAGTAGCTCGCCAGGCGCTGGCGCAGGCTCTTCGCCTTTCCGACGTAGATCACCCGGCGGTGCTCGTCGCGGAATTTGTACACCCCGGGAGAGTCCGGGATCTGTCCCGGCTTGGGGCGGTAGCTGGAGGGGTCGGCCATGTCACACACCCTACTGGCGAGGGCTGACAGCGCGGCGACCCTGTGGACAACGCCGGACGGCTTGCCGGGCGGCCTCCCGGAGAGGCCCTATCGGGATTCCAGGAACGTCAGCACGGCCAGCACACGGCGGTGATCGTCGGTGTCCTCCTGAAGGTGGAGTTTGCCGAGGATGCTGCGGACGTGCTTCTCGATGGTGCCCTCGGTGACCCACAGCCGGCGGCCGATGCCGGCGTTCGAGCGGCCCTCGGCCATCAGCGCGAGGACCTCGCGCTCGCGGGCGCTGAGGAAGGACAGCGGGTCGTCGCGCCGCCGGGCCGAGAACAGCTCCTGCACCAGGGAGGAGTCGACGACCGAACCGCCCTTGCGGACCCGGTCGAGCGATTCGATGAACTCGTCCACGACCGTGACCCGGCTCTTGAGGAGGTAGCCGACCTGGCGCCCGCCCGCCAGCAGCTCCAGGGCGTCCTCGACCTCGACGAACGCCGACAGGACCAGGATGCCGGTGTCCGGGTGGCGCTCGCGGATCGTGCGGGCCGCCTTCAGGCCCTCGGTCGAGTGGTTCGGCGGCATCCTTATGTCGACGATCGCCAGGTCCGGGTGCTCGTCGACGACCAGCTCCAGGAGCCGCTCGGCGTCACCGGCCTGCCCGACCACCTCGTAGCCGACCCGCTCGCAGAGGCTCGCCAGGCCCTCCCTGAGCAGGACGTCGTCGTCGGCGAGGACGACCCGTCCCCGCGCGGGCTGCTGATCGGCGTCCATGGCCCCGGCCCCCCTTGCCCGACCCGTGCGCTGCGGTGCGGTGGTGCGTTCCCGCGCGCGTCCCCAACAGCCTGTCGGACCCGATGAGTTACGGCTAGCCGGAAACCGAATTGGGGGCTGGCCGTGACGACACGGCGACCTTCCGGCGCGATGCTCGAACCAGTGCAGATGCACGGGACCGGCCGCCCCGGGCGAGGGGCGGCGGGTCGAACGGTCGAAGGGCTGCGGGAGGTACCGCGGACACGGATCGAGAGACGACGGTGGTCGGTCCGTGTCCGCCGGTACGAGGACGAGGCGGCGCCCTCCGCGACGCCCTCGACGCGCGGGACCCCGGCATCACGCGGGCCTGCCCGGCGTCTGCGGCTCGCGCAGAGCGGGTCTCCCCGGAAACGGGCCCCGTATGGGACCCCCTCCGTGTACGCCCCGGGCGGTCACACATCTGTTGGCTGTTCCCGCAGCGGCAGCCGGATGGTCAGGGTCGTGCCTCTCCCCGGCGGGCTGCTGATCGCGAGCTTGCCGCCGATCGCCTCGACGCGGTCGATGAGCCCGATGAGACCCGAGCCTCCGCCCGGTTCGGCGCCCCCGCTCCCGTCGTCGCCGATGGATACCTCAAGGACGTCGTCGTACGTCCGTGCCGCTACCTGTACGACGGTGGCGCTGGCGTGTTTGGCGGCGTTGGTGAGGCTCTCCGAGGTCACGTAGTAGACCGCGACCTCGGTCTGTTCCGGAAGGCGGACGGAGGGCAGCCGGAGATCCAGTTCCACAGGAACGGCGGAGCGGCGGGCCAGCGCTCGCAGGGCGGGGCCCAGGCCGCCCTTGGAGAGGATCGCGGGGTGGATGCCGCGGGAGATGTGCAGCAGATCCTCGAAGGTGTCGTCCAGGCCTTTGCTGATGTGCGCCAACTGCTCGACGAATTCGGCCGGCTGGTCGTCCATCATGGACTCGGCCATCCGCAGCTCCAGTTGGAGCGAGACGAGGCGCTGCTGGACGCCGTCGTGCAGATCGCGCTCGATACGGCGCCGGGAGGCGTCCGCGGCGGCCACCACGCGCGCGCGTGAGGCCCTGAGCTGGGCCCTGCTGTCGGCGTTGGCGATGGCGGTGGCGACGAGTTCGGTGAAGTCGGCGAGCCGGGACTCGGTGCCCGGGGGCAGTGGTTCCGGTCCCGTCGGGGCCGCGACGACGGCGCCCCACAGACGGTCGTCGACGACGATCGGGGCGCCGACCGAGCGTCCGGCGCGGGCCGCCCGGCGGGTCTGGGCCACCGCGGCGGCCGCCTCCTCACCCGCGCCCGCGGCCGCGTGGGCCGAGCCGAGGACCGTGACGGCGCCGTCGGCCTCGTACCGCAGGACGGCCGCGGACGCCGAGCTCAGCGCCAGTCCCACCTCGCGCGCCACCGCCGTGAAGACCTCGTGCGGCGAGTCTCCGCGGGCCACGAGGGTGGCGACGCGGCGCAGCGCGGCCTGCTCGCGGTCGGCGCGGCGGCTCTCGGTGACGTCGCGCGCGGCGGCGTAGACGAGGCCCTCTCCGGTCACCGGGCGGGCGCTCCACTGGAGCCAGCGCTCGGTGCCGTCGCCGCGTAGGAAGCGGTTCTCGAACTCGGCCAGCTCGACGCCGTCGGCCAGGCGGTCCAGGGCGGCACGCGTGCGTGCCCGGTCCTCCGGGTGGACGAACTCCAGCCAGGGCTTGGCGTGAAGCACGTCGGCGGGGTATCCCAGGGTTCGTTCGAAGGCCGGGTTCACGCGCTTGAAGTAGCCGTCGATCCCGCAGATGCACAGCAGGTCGAGGGAGAGGGTGAAGATGCTCGCCAGCTCCCGCTCGGCCTTGCGGCGCCTGCCGTGCGCGGCGGCGAAGGACGCCATGGTGTCGTTCATGCCGCCCAGCAGTTGCGCCCAGGTCCCGTCGAACGCGGCGACGTCCGCGCGGTGGCCGAGCCGGTTGTCGTCGAACGCCGTGTTCATGGTGCGGATCTCGGCGGCGAGCCGCTCGCTGGTGACATGGAGTTCGCGGAAGGTGTCGGCGACGACGCCGATCTCGTCGCGCCCCCTGTAGTGGACGTCGTACGGCAGGTCGCCGGCGGCGAGCGCCTTGGCGCCCTGGGACACCTCGGTGAGCGGGCGCGTGATGGAGCGGCTGAGGGTCAGGGCGAGGAGGGTGACCGCGAAAAGGACCCCTACGGAGAGGGCGAGTTCGCGTTCGCCCCGGTCCTGGGCGCTCTTCAGATCGTGGTCGGCGTCGGCGGCGAGTTCGACGGCCGTGGCGTGGGCGATGCCGCGCAGGGCGGTGAGCCGGTCGCCGGAGGCCGTGAGCCAGCCCTCCAGGGAAGGGAGTCGCTTGGTGGCACCCTCGGAGGCCATGAGGGTGTCGCGGGTCGCGCGCACGGTGCGGCCCGCGGGCAGCAACAGGGCGCGGGAGAGGCGGGCGCGGAGCGGCCCGGAGGCGGTCTGGCGGAAGGTGTCGAGCTGGGCGCTCTCCAGGGCGGGCCAGCGGTTGGCGGGGCCGCCGTGGCCGTCCTGGCGCGGCGCCGCGAGCAGGACGGCGAGCTCGACGCGTTCCCGCTCGGCGGCCTCGACGGCGCCCAGGATCGCCAGATAGGCGTCGCCGGAGCGGCCCGAGGCCCGCGTGGGGCGGCTGGAGTCGAGGCGGCGGACGGTGTCGAGCAGATACCTCGCGACGGTCGCGTACCGCTGCTCGATCCGCGCCGGGGTGAGCGACCCGCTGTCCGACTCCAGCCGGGCCGCGTGGAGTTGGTTGCGCAGGGAGTCTAGGACGCCGAGGACGTCGGGTTGTCCCATGTGCCCGGCCGCGGCGCCCTCGGCGGCGGTCAGGGCGCGGTGGGTGGCGCCCCTGGCCGCGTCCCGCTCGGCCGCCGTGTCCGTACGGTCCGGGGCCGCCTCGGCTAGGACCTCCGCGAGGCGCTCGCGGGCGACGGCCTCGTAGAGCCCGGCCGTCGCGAAGGACACCTTGGTCGAGGCCCTGAAGTCCTCCAGGGTGCGCGCCTCCTGCCACTGGGCCAGGGCCGAGAAGACCGTGAAGGCGAACAGTCCGGTGACGGGCAGCAGGACGAGGAGCATGAGCTTGGTGCCCACACGCAGCCGCGCGAGCAGCGGCGGACGGGCCCCGGCCGGGCGCCGGACGCCGGGTCTCATGGCCCGCCAGACGGGTAACCCTGGTGGTCGGCCAGATCCTTGTCGATCTCACGGACCGCCTGGTCCAGTGCGGGCTTGACCGGGGCAAGGTCCACGACGATCTTCGCGAAGGCCTTGGAGAAGGCCACGGTCACGGCGGGATAGGCGGGCGTCTGCGAGCGGGGCCGCGCGACCGTCCTCAGCTGCTCGATGAACAGATGCTCGGGGCCGCCCTCGGAGAAGGACGGTGAGATCCTCACGGCGCTGTTCGTCGCCGGGATCGCCCCGTTCGCCACGGTCATGCGGTGGATCTGGTCGGGCTTGAGCAGATAGGCGAGGAACCGCCAGACCGCGTCGCCGTCGGTGGCGCCCGCGGTGACGCCCCACTGCCACGACCCCATCCCGGTCACCGTGCCCTTGCCGAAGTCGGGCAGCGGGACGATCTTCACATCGCCGGGGAACGCCTTGGTGTAGTCGGGGAACATCCAGTGCCCCACCCAGGAGAGGGGGCTACGGCCCGCCACGAATGCCTTGTCGTCCTTGTCCGGGTCGATCAGCCCCTCCTTGGCCCAGCCCTGCATCGTCGTGAGCGCCCTGACCGCCTCGGGGCTGTTGAGGAAGCCGTCGGCCGTGCGATGGGTCCTGGGGTCGATGAGATCGCCGCCGGCCGACCAGACGGCGGGCGCGAAGCCGTAGGTGTTCCACTCCTGGCCCGGAACGGAGTAGTTGAGCCGCAGGTCCAGCGGGCGCTCGTAGCCCTGCTTCCGGAGCTTGTGGAGGATGCCGGTCAGCTCGGCGGCCGTCCAGGCGTCGCCCGGGCCGCTCGGGACGCGGATACCGGCCTTCTTCAGGACCGAGGGACGTACGTAGAGGCCGAGCCCGGAGTCGAAGGTGCCTACGCCCCACAACCGGCCCTCATAGGTGCCCTGTTCGCGGATCGAGGGCAACAGGTCGTTCTTCACGCTGTCGGGCACACAGGAGTCGATCGGCTCGAGCTTGCCCGACCAGGCGTAGTTGTAGAGGTTCGGGCCGTCGAAGTCGAGCAGGTCGGGCAGGTCGCCGCTGGCGGCCGCGGATTCGACCAGATCCGTGTACGGGCGCTCTTCGGGCAGGGTGATCAGCTCGACCCGGACCGCCTTCTGCGTGGCATTGAAGTCCTTGACCTGCGCGCGCAGCGTGCTGAGCTCCCCGCTCGGGCCCGCGTGGAACCACACGGTGATGTCGGTGGTGCCGTTGAGTTTTCCGTCGCACGTGGTGTCCGCGCGCGTCCTGGAACGCTTTCCGTCGTCACCTCCCCCGCCGCATCCGGCGGCGAGGAGGGCCGCGCAGAGTACTCCGGCGAGGAACGCCCGGCCTCGCAGCGGTTTCCTTCGGAGCAACGTCATCGTGTACCCCCACCCAACCGACGGGACACGGCCACCCCAGGGCATCGACATGCTACCGCCGGTGACGCGCCGCTGCTCTGCGTGAAAGCGAACCTGCCTTTCTGGCACAGGACTTCAGCACTTTCCGGCTAGCGGGAAGGCGCGAAGGTCAACCTGTTGGGAACCTGTCAGCATGTCCATGCGCTGTCTCCTCGTCGACGACAGCGCCCGGTTCCTGGAGGCCGCGCGCACCCTGCTGGAGCGTGGTGGGGTGCAGGTCGTCGGTGTCGCCTCGACGGGCGCGGGAGCTCTCGCGCGGGCTCTTGAAGCGGCTCCGGACGTCGCCCTCGTCGACATCGACCTCGACGGCGAGAACGGCTTCGACGTGGCGGCGCGACTCGCGGGCAGCGTGCCCGCCGTGATCCTGATCTCGACGCACTCCCTGGAGGACTTCCAGGAGCTCGTCGCGGCCAGCTCGGCCCGCGGCTTCCTGCATAAGTCCGCGCTTTCGGCGGGGGCGATATGGGAGTTGCTGGGGCGTGAGGGGTGAAGGGTGAGGGAGATAGCGGCCGGGGTAGGGGGCCGGTGGTGGCTCGGGATTGAGCCCTGACGCCGACTGGTGCGGCTCCTGGTGGCTGCCGGGCGGAGCGGGGACGTGACTCCGCCCGGCGCCGGAGGGGGGCGGAGTCAGCGGCGGCGTCGGCGCAGGGCGCGGGAGGCGCTCAGGGTGAGGGCCACGAGGGCTCCGACGCCGGCTGCCGCCGAGGCGATGACGACGGCGGGGCCGGGGTTCTCCGGGTCGTGCGGGCGGCCGGTCCCCGGGGACTCGGAGCCGTATCCGCCCGCCTCGCCCGACCGCGCGTACACGGAGCCGGGGAGCTTGTCCGCGTACGCCTTGTGCACGCGCGCGCGGTAGGAGGCCAGCGTCGTGCCGCGGGCGCCGATCGCGCGTCGGGCCTCCGTGTCGAGGGGCAGCACGCGCGCGTGGCGCTCGACGTACCAGGCGTCGATCTGCGGCTCCCTGAAGACCGTGCCGCCCGGCAGCAGCCGGGCACCCAGGGCCGCGTAACGCGTCTCGTCGTCTCCGGAGGCGATGTTCACCAGCTGCCAGCCGCCGCCCTGTCGCGCGGTCCACAGGGATGCCTTCCGACCGTCGGAGGAGACGGCCCGGGTCGCCAGGAACGCGAGCCGGGCGACCGGTGCGCCGGTCCTGCCGGCCACGAAGTCAGGAGACAGGTAGTACACCGGGACGGTGTCGTCGTCCACGCGCGCGTGGAGGGTTGATTCGGTCACCGAACTGCCGGGGGCCGCGAAGAACCGGGCGAGGATGTCCAAGGTCGCGGGCCCGGTGGCGGCGCGGTGCGCGGCGGCCACGGAGGCCGGGGAGGCCTGGGAGACCGGGGAGAGTCCGCCTTCGGCCCTGGCTGAGGGGGCGGCCAGGCCGAGCAGCAGGGTGGCGGCGCAGCCCGCGACGGCGGCGCTCGTGATGCGGGTACGTCGGGTCATCGCGCTCACGCCCCGATCCGGTACAGCGAGTGGGTCCAGGAGAAGGAGTCGTTGTCCACGTACCAGGCGTGGGAGGCCCAGTTGTAGCGGTCGTTGGAAGGCCAAGGGTCACCCCAGTAGACCCAGCTGTTCGTGTCGTCGTACCCGTAGAGGACATGCATGTGGCCGCCGCCGCTCGACCACTGGATCCGGGTCTCGACGGGCCGGTTCGCGTCGATCTCCGTCTCCACGGTCGAGTGGCGCAGCCATCCGGAGACGTACGAACCGGGGTTGATGCCCGCCCAGTCCAGGCCGTCCTGCACATCGCCCAGCGAGGCCTGCCAGTTGGGGCATTCGGTGCCCTGGGCGCGCCCGAAGGCGGCGTTGCAGAACTGGTTCTGCGAATAGCTCCGACCGAACCAGGTGGCGACCGTGTTCCCGCTCGCCGCCCAGCACCAGTTGCTCTTCTGCTGGGCCTGCATGGTGATGTTCAGGCGCTTGTACGCGAGGGTCGTCGCGTGGGACGTGGACGTACTGGCCGCGGGTGCCTGGGAAGCGGCGGCCGCCGTCGGGGCGGCGCCGAGGGTGGCCAGCACGGCGGCGAGAGCGAGGAGCCTTCTGTGGCGCATGCGTTCCTCCCGAGTGGGGTTCGAGGAGTGGAGGAGCGCGTCCGGACGCTGCGGTGAAGCATGTTGAGCATCAGGTGTTGTCGGGGCTTGGTCAACACGCTTCAATGCGGGGGAACTCGGGGCGTGAACGGCGAAACCCGCGTGTGAACAGCCCCCGCGCGCCGACCTGGCGGCCCCGACGACCCGCACGAACGGCCTGACCAGCCGTTGTGAACATTCACAGAAAGGCCCCCTGCATGCGGCACGGCACACAGCACGCGGACGTCGCCACGGCGGAACTGGAGACGGCTCTGCGGGGCGGCCCCTTCCATGTCGCGCTGCGCGCCGCGATCGCCGCCCGCGGGCTGCCGCTGCAGCGCGTACAGCACCATCTGTCGCGGTACGGGGTCAAGGTCGGGGTGACGAGCCTGAGTTACTGGCAGCAGGGCGCCCGGCGCCCGCAGCGCCCCGAGTCGCTGCGCGCCGTACGCGCCCTGGAGGAGATCCTCCAGCTGCCGGACGAGTCGCTGATCCGTCTGCTCGCCAAGGCCGACGAGCGCTCCGATCCGCAGCGCCCCGCGGGCCGTTCGTACCGCTCCCTGGTGGAGGCCTCCGGCGTCCTGGAGCGGCTTCTGGCCGAGCTGGAGTCACCTCTCGACGGCGGGCTGCACACCCTCGGCCACCACGAACGCGTTCGGATCGGGGCACATCGCGAGCTGCTGGGCCGCGAGTCGCACCACATAGTGCGCGCCCACAAGGACGGCGTGGACCGCTATGTGGCCATCCACCACGGAGACCCGGGGTGCGCTCCGGAACGGACGGCGGTACGCGCCCTGGAGAACTGCCGTACGGGGCGGGTGCGCTGGCACCAGGACACCGGGGTGCTCGTGGCCGAACTGCTCTTCGACACACGTCTGCGTGCGGGCGATACGTTCCTGTTCCGCTACGGCTTCGACGACGGCACGGCCGGTGCGTCCAGCGAGTACGTCCGCGGCTTCAGCTTCGCGGGCGGGCAGTACGCCCTCCAAGTGCAGTTCGCCGAGGATGCGTTGCCCGTGCGGTGCCACCGGTTCACCCAGCACTCGGCGGCGGCTCCGCGCAGCGGTCGCCAGGAACTGACGCTGAGCGGTCGCCACCGCTCGGTGCATCTGGTCGAGCCGCGCGTGCGGTCGGGGATCGTGGGGATCGGGTGGGACTGGGAGTGACCACCCGGGTCAAGGGCACGGTGTCGGTGACCGGTTTCGCCCGGCATCCGCTGCGAGAGCGCCTCAGGCGCCCGGGCCCGCGATGATCTTCCCGCCCTTCGCCTCCACGGACAGCTCCTCCAACGGCGTGGTGGCCGGCACGTGCAGCACCTTGCCCGTCATCGCGTCGAACTCACTGCCGTGGCACGGGCACGTGAGCGTCGCGCCCTCCAGCTTGTTGATGGCACACCCCGCGTGCGTGCAGATCGAGCTGAACGCCTTGAGTGAACCGTTCTCCGCACGGCTGACCACGACGTTCTCATCGCGGTAGAGCTTGGCGCTCCCCTTGGCGATCTCGCTCTCCGCGCCGAGCTCGACCGGTCCGGTGAGCCTCGTGGGAGCGCCCTCGCCACCACCGGAGCACGCGGTGAGGCCGAGTCCGGCGACCGGGGTGAGCGCCGCTCCCCGCAGGACGGTACGGCGGCTCGCGGACGGACGGCCGGGCATGGCATCTCCACTGGTCGGGGGCGGTGGAGATCGACGATACCGGCATGAATCATTCGGCCCCGGGCGGGGTGGGTCGACATCACGAGGCGGACGTAAACGCTTACGTAAGCGTTTACGTCTGCCGCCGGATGGGATAGCTTCCCGTGCGGACGACCGGGTTCCAGGGGAGGGAGCGCCATGGCGACGATGGTCGATGTGGCTCAGCGCGCAGGTGTGTCCATCGCGACCGTCTCGCACGTGCTCAATGACACGCGCCCGGTGCTGCCGCAGACCCGCCAGGCTGTCCTCGATGCCATCGACGAGCTCGGATACACGCCGAACACCCTGGCCCGTTCACTGGTCACCGCACGCACACGGTCCATCGGGCTCGCGGTGTCGGCGATCAGCAACCCGTACTTCACGGAGATCCTTCAGGGCGTCGAGGCCGGCGCCCTGGAGCACGGCTACAGCCTGCTGATCGCCGATCCGCACGACGACCCGCAGCACGAGCGGAAGATCGTCCAACTGCTGTACGAGCGACGCGTCGACGGCGTGATCATCGCCCCCTCAGCGGATCCGGAGGCGCTCCTGCGCTACCTCGGGCAGCACGACGTACCCACCGTGTTCCTGGACCGACTCGTCGGCTCCCCCGCCGAGAGCCCCTTTCCCTTCGACCAGGTCTGCACCGAGAACGCCGAGCCCACGACCCGGCTGGTCACCCACCTCACCGAACTGGGCCACCAACGCATCGGACTGGTCGCCGGCCTGCCGGGACTCAGCACCACGACCGAACGGATCACCGGCTACCGCCACGGCCTCGCGCACGCCGGACTCCCGTACGACGAACGGCTCGTGGCGCACGGCAACTCCCAGGCGGAGGCGGCCGAGGAGGCCACCCACGCCCTGCTGTCCCTCGCGGCCCGGCCCACCGCGCTCGTCACCGCCAACAACGCCATGACCATCGGCGCGTTGCGGGCTCTGCGCCGGCGGGGCCTGTCGGTGCCGGACGACCTGGCGCTGTGCTGCTTCGACGACTTCTCCTGGGCAGATCTGTTCACCCCGCGGCTCACCGCGATCTCCCAGCCCAGCAAGGAGATCGGGGCCCAGGCCGTCCGGCTGCTCCTGGAACGGCTGGCGTCGCCCGGCCGTCCGGGCCGTACCGTCCGGCTGCCCTCCGCCTTCGTCCACCGCACCTCGTGCGGCTGCCCCGAGAGTTCCAAGAGTCCCGAGCTCCACAGGAAAGGACCCGAGTCGTGATCGTCGTCGCCGGTGAGGCCCTGATCGATCTGGTACCGCAGGGCACGGGCGCCCTCGTGGGCCTGCTGCCGCGCCTGGGCGGCGGCCCCTACAACACGGCGGTGGCACTCGGCCGCCTCGGCTCCCCTACGGCCTTCTGCTCCCGGGTCTCGTACGACGCGTTCGGCGAGGCACTCCTGGGCGGGCTGGGCGAGGCGGGCGTCGACGTGTCGTCCGTGCAGCGCGGAACGGAGCCGACGACCCTCGCGGTCGCCTCGATCGGCACGGACGGCTCGGCCGCGTACTCCTTCTACGTCGAGGGCACCGCGGACCGTCTCTTCTCCGCACCGGACCAACTCCCCGACGCCACCAAGGCGGTGTCCTTCGGGACCTGCTCGCTCGTCCTTGAGCCCGGCGCGAGCGCGTACGAGGAGCTGATGCGGACCGCCGCCGCACGGGGCGTGTTCACCGCGCTCGACCCGAACATCCGGGCCGGGCTGATCCCCGACGCGGACGCCTACCGGGCCCGGTTCAAGAGCTGGCTGCCGTCGGTGTCGCTCCTCAAGCTCTCGGAGGAGGACGCCCTGTGGCTCGGCGGCACCCCACGCGAGTGGCTGGCGTCCGGTCCCGTGGCCGTGGTGATCACGCAGGGCGGCGACGGTCTGACGGTGTTCACCCGCGACGGCGCGGTGCACTCCGTACCCGGCGAACCAGTCGACGTCGTGGACACCATCGGCGCCGGCGACACCGTGAACGCGGCATTGCTGCACGGCCTGGCCGCGCGAGACGCCCTGTCATCGGCTGCGGTGGCAGCCCTCGGCGCCGACGGCTGGACCGAACTGCTGCGCTTCGCGGCCCGCGCGGCGGCGATCACCTGCTCCCGCGCAGGAGCCGAACCGCCGTACGCCGCTGAACTCGGCGACCTGTAACAGATCAGTCAGCTGCCGACCGACCGCAGCGCCCCGGGCTGCCGCCCGTTGAGCCGGTCCAGCGCGGCCGCTGTGGCTTCATCGGCGGGCAGGTGTACGACCATGCGGTGGCCGTCGTCCGGCAGGGCGAGCGTCTCGTACGACAGGCGCAGTGGGCCTGCTTCCGGGTGAGCGACCAGGTCGGTCCCGGCCCGCCGGGGCATGGCCGGCACGGCGGCGATCCGGTCGGCGAAGGGGGCGCCCGCGGTGACGGTCAACTCGTCGGCCACGGCGGCGACATGGGGATCCTGGAGCGATGCCTCGTGCCTGAGGTGGGCGACCTGTACGTCGGCCACCTGATCCCAGTTGGAGTAGGCGGCGCGCGCCCGCTCGTCGGTGAACACATACCGCAGGATGTTCGGCTGCTTGCCGTCGAGCACCCCGAGAGGTCCGGCGAACCGCCGATAGCCGCTGGTGTACGCGAGGATGTCGCCGATCCAGTTGATGAGCACGGCGGGTGTGGGTTCCAGCCGGTCCAGCATGGCCCGCACGCTGGGGCGCACGGTGCGGGTGGGCTCCACCACCGATGTGCAGAACACGGCGTCGCGACCGGCCTCCTTGACGAGCCGGCGCAGCAGGATCCGCTCCGTGACGGGCAGCTGCAACGCGTCGGAGAGCACGCCCAGGACCTGGGGTGACGGGTTGCGGTCGCGGCCCTGTTCGAGCCGGATGAGGTACTCGACGCTGATCCCCGCGAGTGTGGCCAGCTCGGCGCGGCGCAGCCCTGGAGTGCGACGGCGGGAACCCGTCGGCAGCCCCACCTCGGTGGGTGTGATCGCTTCGCGGCGTGCGCGCAGGAAGGTGCCCAGCTCGTTGTCGCTCACCTGTCGAACGTACAGCGCGTACGGCACCGGATCGTGGCCCTGTCACTACCACCATCCAGCCGGTCTCCCTACTGGCCGCCCGGCCGCGCAGGGTGGAGCCATGACTGACGACAACTCCCCGACCGCGTATGCCTCTTCCCTGCCGCTCGCCGCCGGCGACTGGGAGCTCGACCCGCTGCACTCGGCCGTCAACTTCACCATCCGCCACCTCGGGATCGCCAAGGTGCGGGGGCGCTTCGGCGAGGTGAAGGCCGGGCTGTACGTCGGTGAGACGGCCGACGACGTCAAGGTGAGCGCCGAGATCGCTCTTGCCTCTCTTGACACCGGGAACCCGGACCGCGACGCGCACACTCGCTCGCCCGAACTGCTCGACGTCGAGAAACGTCCGACGATGACCTTCCGCTCGACGCGGGTGTCCGGTGGCGGTGAGGAGTGGTCGATGGAAGGGGACTTGGCCATCGGGGGCGTGACGCGGACGGTACCTTTCGCCGTCGAGTTCGGCGGGGTCGTGGACTCCCCCGTCGACGGTCGCCGGCACGCGGGGTTCGAGGCGACGGGCGAGATACGGCGCAGCGACTTCGGTCTGGACTTCGGGACCGGGTTCCTGGGTGATGTTGTCAAGGTGCAGTTGGACATGCAGTTCGTCGAGCCGCAGGGACAGGGCGGCTGACTGTGCAACGCGCGGCGCCCCGCGGGGAGTTCCCGCGGGGCGCCGTACTTTTGGGGACTTGTCAGGCCTTGCGAGCCCGCGTGGTCTTCGCGGGGGTCGCCTTCTTGGTGGCCGTCTTCTTCGTGGCCGCGGCCGCCTTCTTGGTTGCCGTGTTGTTGACGGTCTTCGTGGTCGTCCTCTTCGCCGTCGCCTTGGCCGCCACCGTCTTCTTGGCGGCGGTCTTGCGCACGGCCTTCACCGGGGCGGCGTCGCTGATCCGGTCGGCGCCGAGGACCTCGCGCAGGAACTTGCCGGTGTGGCTGGCCGGAACGCCGGCGACCTCCTCCGGCGTGCCCTCGGCGATCACGAGACCGCCGCCCGCGCCGCCCTCGGGGCCCATGTCGACGAGCCAGTCGGCGGTCTTGATGACGTCCAGGTTGTGCTCGATGACGATGACCGTGTTGCCCTTGTCGACCAGTCCGGAGAGCACGGTGAGGAGCTTGCTGATGTCCTCGAAGTGGAGGCCGGTGGTCGGCTCGTCCAGGACGTAGACCGTGCGTCCGGTGGACCGCTTCTGCAGTTCGCTGGCGAGCTTCACGCGCTGGGCCTCGCCGCCGGACAGGGTGGTCGCGGACTGGCCGAGCCGGACATAGCCGAGACCGACGTCGTTCAGCGTGTTGAGGTGGCGGGCGATCGCCGGGACAGCCTCGAAGAAGTGCATGGCTTCCTCGATCGGCATGTTCAGGACGTCGGCGACGGACTTGCCCTTGTAGTGGACCTCCAGGGTCTCCCGGTTGTAGCGCGCGCCGTGGCAGACCTCGCAGGGGACGTACACGTCCGGGAGGAAGTTCATCTCGATCTTGATGGTGCCGTCGCCGGAGCAGTTCTCGCAGCGGCCGCCCTTGACGTTGAAGGAGAAGCGCCCGGGCAGATAGCCGCGGACCTTCGCCTCGGTCGTCTCCGCGAACAGCTTGCGGACGTGGTCGAAGACTCCGGTGTACGTGGCCGGGTTGGACCGGGGGGTTCGGCCGATGGGCGACTGGTCGACGTGCACGACCTTGTCGACGAGGTCGTCGCCGTCCACGCGCGTGTGGCGGCCGGGGACGCTTCTCGCGCCGTTCAGCTCTCGGGCCAGGTGCGTGTACAGGATGTCGTTGACCAGCGTCGACTTGCCGGAGCCCGATACGCCCGTGACGGCCGTGAGGATGCCCAGCGGGAAGGAGACGTCGATGTCCTGGAGGTTGTTCTCCCGGGCGCCGTGCACCGTGAGCTGCCGGGACGGGTCCCGGGGGCGGCGGATGTCGGGCAGCGGGATGGACTTCTTGCCCGACAGGTACTGGCCGGTCTGCGACTCCTCGTTGACGAGCAGCTCCTTCAGGGAGCCGCTGTGCACGACCTTGCCGCCGTGCTCGCCCGCGCCGGGGCCGATGTCTACGATCCAGTCGGCGACCTTGATGGTGTCCTCGTCGTGCTCCACCACGATGAGCGTGTTGCCCATGTCGCGCAGCCGGACCAGGGTCTCGATCAGCCGGTGGTTGTCGCGCTGGTGCAGACCGATCGAGGGCTCGTCGAGGACGTACAGGACGCCCACGAGTCCGGAGCCGATCTGGGTGGCCAGCCGGATGCGCTGGGCCTCACCGCCGGAGAGGGTGCCGGCCGCGCGGTTCAGCGACAGGTAGTCGAGGCCGACGTCGACCAGGAAGCGCAGCCGTTCGTTGACCTCCTTCAGGACGCGCTCGGCGATCTTCTTGTCCCGGGCGTTGAGCTTCAGCTCGCCCAGGAAGTCCGCGCAGTCGCTGATGGACATCCCGGAGACCTCGGCGATCGACTTCTCCATGACCGTGACCGCGAGGACGAGCGGCTTCAGGCGCGTGCCCTCACAGGTGGGGCAGGGCACCTCGCGCATATAGCCCTCGAAGCGCTCGCGGCTCGCGTCGCTCTCGGACTCGCTGTGCCGCCGCTTGACGAAGGGGACGGCCCCTTCGAAGGGCGTGGTGTACACGCGCTCGCGTCCGTACCGGTTGCGGTAGCGGACCTCGATCTGCGTCTTGTGCCCGTAAAGCAGGGCCTTCTTGGCACGTTGCGGAAGCCCGGCGAAGGGGATGTCGGTTCGGAATCCCAACGCGTCGGCGAGGGCTCCGATGAGCCGCCCGAAGTAGTCCTTGGTGTGCCCGTGCGACCAGGGGTGGATGGCGCCCTCGTCGAGCGACTTCTCCTCGTCCGGGACGATCAGCTCCGGGTCGACCTCCATGCGCGTACCGATACCGGTGCACTCGGGGCAGGCGCCGAAGGGCGAGTTGAAGGAGAAGGAGCGGGGCTCCAGCTCTTCGAAGGACAGGTCGTCGTACGGGCAGTACAGGTGCTCCGAGTACATGCGCTCGCGCTCGGGGTCGTCCTCGGGGAGGTCGACGAAGTCGAGCACGACCATGCCGCCGGACAGGCCGAGGGCGGTCTCCACGGAGTCGGTGAGGCGACGCTTGGCGGAGTCCTTCACCGTGAGGCGGTCGACGACCACCTCGATGGTGTGCTTCTCCTGCTTCTTGAGCGTGGGCGGCTCGGTGAGCTGGATCGTCTCGCCGTCGACCCGGGCCCTGCTGTACCCCTTGGTCTGGAGATCGGCGAAGAGGTCGACGAACTCTCCCTTGCGCTCGCGCACCAGCGGCGACAGGACCTGGAAGCGGCTCCCCTCCGGCAGCTCCAGGACCTTGTCGACGATGGCCTGCGGCGACTGGCGCGTGATGGGGCGGCCGCACTCGGGACAGTGCGGCTTGCCGATGCGCGCGAAGAGCAGGCGCAGATAGTCGTAGACCTCGGTGATGGTGCCGACCGTCGAGCGCGGGTTGCGCGAGGTCGACTTCTGGTCGATGGAGACCGCCGGGGAGAGGCCTTCGATGAAGTCCACGTCCGGCTTGTCCATCTGGCCGAGGAACTGCCGGGCGTACGAGGAGAGCGACTCCACGTAGCGCCGCTGCCCCTCGGCGAAGATCGTGTCGAAGGCCAGCGAGGACTTGCCCGACCCCGACAAGCCCGTGAAGACGATGAGCGAGTCGCGCGGGAGGTCGAGCGAGACATTTTTGAGATTGTGCTCGCGCGCTCCACGGACGATGAGACGGTCGGCCACGCCGGTCCGCACCTTTCTTGAGAGAAGTGACAGGGGCCGAGGCCCCGGTCTTTCTCAGACTAGGGGGAGCCACTGACAGCGCCGGTTGGTTTCCCTGGTTCACAACAATCCCGGGCCCTCCAGCATGCCCGACGCCACGCCCGAGCTTATAGCACGCGTATTCGATTTAGGGTGATGGTCGACCACCTTCACCCAAACGTGTGGCGGGGCTAGGGTCGGCCTCATGATTGATCATGTGCGCGACCTGGCGTCTGTACGTGACGCGACCGAACGGCTGCTCAGCGCAGCCGCCAAACTGGACAACGTTTCCGTGGCCGAGCCGTCACGGCTTCCCGGCTGGAGCCGCGGCCATGTCCTCGCCCACCTCGCCCGCAACGCTGACGCTCTCGTGAACGTCCTCGAAGGGCGCCCCATGTACGTCTCCGGGGACGCCCGGGACAACGACATCGAGCGGGACGCACCGCGCGCCCTGGGCGTACAGCTCACGGACGTGCGCGAGAGCGCGGCCCGCTTCCAGGATGCGGGGGCCGCTCCCGCGGACTGGTCCCGCACCGTGGAGCTGCGCAACGGGGTCACCGACTCCGCGGCCCGAGTGCCGTTCCGGCGGTGGATCGAGGTCGAACTGCACCACGTGGATCTGGGGATCGGGTACGAGCTCGAAGATCTTCCGGAGGAGTTCGTGGCCCGGGAGATCGGCTTCCTCACCGACCGCTTCAGCGGACACCCCGAGGTGCCTGCCACCCGCGTCACCGACGGCACGCGCGCGTGGAGCACGGGCCGCGTCACGGAGGGCGGCCCCGAGGTCACCGTGACCGGAGCCTCCCCCGCGCTGCTCGGCTGGCTCGCGGGGCGCCGCGACGGGGCCGACCTGAGCGTCGACGGCGGTCCGCTTCCCGGCCTGCCCCCGCTATAGGCTGCCGTCATGACGTACAGCGGAGCGGTGAAGGTCGGCGGCCCTGCCGATGTGCACGAGCTGCAGAACCTGATGATCTCCAAGGTCGCCGTCGGCCCGATGGACAACAACGCCTATCTGCTGCGCTGCCGGGCCACCGACGAGCAGCTCCTGATCGACGCGGCGAACGACGCCTCGACGCTGCTCACGCTGATCGGTGACGACGGCATCGCGTCCGTCGTCACCACCCATCAGCACGGCGACCACTGGCAGGCGCTCGCGGAGGTCGTGGCGGCCACGGGCGCACGCACCTACGCGGGCCGGGACGACGCCGACGGCATCCCCGTGCCGACCGACGTCCTCGTCGACGACGGCGACACGATCCGGGTGGGGCGCGTGGAACTCACCGCGCGCCATCTGGTGGGGCACACGCCGGGCTCGATCGCCCTCGTCTACGACGACCCGCACGGGCATCCGCATGTGTTCACAGGGGACTGCCTCTTCCCTGGCGGTGTGGGCAACACACGCAAGGACCCGAAGGCGTTCGCCAGCCTCATCCAGGACGTCGAGACCAAGATCTTCGGCGTTCTGCCGGACGAGACCTGGGTCTACCCGGGCCACGGCAACGACACGACGCTGGGCGCGGAGCGGCCGCATCTGCCGGAGTGGCACGCGCGGGGGTGGTGAGTCCGGCCCCAGGGGCGCGTGTTCGCGAGCACGCGCCCCGCGCGTGTTTGTGAGCGCACGCCCCGCACGTTGCGACGAGCGCGCGCCCGGCGCGTTGCCGTGACAGCCCGCTCGGCACATGATCGCGAGCGTGCGCCCAGCGCGAGCTTTCAGCGCACGCTCCCCGCGCGCGAGCCGTAGTCGTGCGCTCCGAGTGCACCTCGCTCGCGCATGTCCCGCGTACACGTCCCACGCAGCCCATGCACGCACGCCGGCGCGAATGATGCAGCACGCGCCCCGTGTGAACCGAGCGCACGCGCCGGTGTCACGCGCGCGCTCCCGGCGCGGGCGCTGGTGCAGTCCACTGAAAGCAGCCCCGCACAGGATGACGGCTCCTGCGCGGAACGGGCCGCCGGCCTTTCGATCCCCGCCCTCGGCCGGCGGCCCCGGCAGCGCTCTCATCGAGCACATGGCCGGACTTCCCGTAGAGCGTTCACGGGACTGCAACACACGTTCCCACTATGCGGACATTTGCCCTTGTGACCTCGACAAACGGCATGGTGGACTGTCACTCTCCCGCCATGCATCTCGCCCAACGCGCCCTGCGCCGCACCGCGTCCGCCACCACCGTTGCCCTGCTCGCCCTCGCCGTGGGCTGTGCTCCGCAGCCGGAGGAGAAGGCGACCGACAAGGCCTCCGGGGCAACCGGGGAGACCTGCGCCAAGGGCAAGTTGAGCACCCAGACCTCCGGCAAGCTGACGATCGCGACCGACGAGCCCGCGTACGAGCCGTGGTTCAAGGACGACAAGCCCGCCAACGGCAAGGGCTTCGAGTCGGCGGTCGCCTACGCCGTGGCCAAGCAGCTCGGCTACGACAAGAGCAACGTCGTCTGGCAGAGCGTCCCGTTCAACAAGGCCTTCGCGCCCGGCACGAAGACCTTCGACTTCGACATCAACCAGGTGTCGATCAGCACCGAGCGCAAGAAGGCCGTGGACTTCTCGTCCGGCTACTACGACGTGCGCCAGGCCGTCATCGCGCTGAAGAGCTCCAAGGCCGCGAAGGCGACCAGCATCGCGGACCTCAAGGGCCTGAAGCTGGGCGCTCAGGTCGGCACCACCAGCCTGAACTACATCAACGACGTCGTGAAGCCGACCCAGCAGCCGGCCGCGTACGCGAAGAACGACCAGGCCAAGTCCGCGCTGAAGAACGGCCAGATCGACGCCATCGTGGTCGACCTGCCGACCGCCTTCTACATCACCGCGGCCGAGGTGACCGACGCGAAGATCGTCGGGCAGTTCGAGAACCAGGGTGGTACGCCCGAGCAGTTCGGGCTCGTCCTCGACAAGGGCAGCGCGCTGACCTCCTGCGTGACGAAGGCTGTGGACGCGCTGCGCGAGGACGGCACGCTCGCGAAGATCGAGAAGCAGTGGCTGTCCGAGGCCGTCGACGCTCCGGTGCTCAAGTGACGGCCATGAAGGAGGAGTCGGGCGAGGACTCCGCCGAGGGGGACATGCCCGGCGGGGGCGACGCCTACGTCCCGTCGCAGCGGCGGATCGAGCGCGAGCGCTACCGGCGCACCCGTGCTCGCCGCTCGACGGCAGTGGCCGCGCTCTCCACGCTCGTCACCGCCGTGGTCCTGTACCTCGTCGTCGTCGACGCGCCAGGCTGGCCGCGCACCAAGGAGACGTTCTTCAGCGCGTCGTTCGCGCGCGAGGCCTTCCCGAAGGTGCTCGAAGGGCTGTGGCTGAACGTCCGGCTGTTCGTGGTGTGCGGGGTCGTGGTGCTGGTGCTGGGCACGCTGATAGCCGTGGCCCGCACCCTGCGGGGCCCCATGTACTGGCCGGTGCGCGCCCTGGCCACCGCGTACACCGACTTCTTCCGCGGTCTGCCGCTGATCATCTGTCTGTCGATCGTCGTGTTCGGTATCCCGGCGCTCCAGCTGCAGGGCGTGACCAACGACCCCGTTCTGCTCGGCGGCACGGGTCTCGTGCTGACCTATTCGGCGTACGTCGCCGAAGTCGTCCGCGCCGGCGTCGAATCCGTGCATCCGTCGCAACGGGCCGCGGCACGCTCACTGGGTCTCACCACCCGGCAGACGCTGCGCCATGTGGTGCTGCCGCAGGCCGTACGCCGCCAAGTCCCACCGCTCCTCAACGACATGGTGTCCCTACAGAAGGACACCAGCCTCGTCTCGATCGGTGGTGCGGTCGAGGCGATGCGCTCCGCGGACATCATCGTGGGCCGGAGCCTCAACTACACGGCGTACATCGTCGCCGCGCTGCTGTTCGTGGCCCTGACCATCCCCATGACCCGCTTCACCGACTGGGTGACCGCGCGTATGGACCGGCGTCGCAGCCAGGGAGGCGTCGTATGAGCCGGAACCCCGACCTCAACGGTCCCATGCTGCGGATGGAGTCCGTCCGCAAGACCTTCGGCGACTCGGTCGTCCTGCGGGACGTCGACCTGGAAGTCGCCCCGCACACGGTGACCACGCTGATCGGCGCCTCCGGCTCCGGCAAGTCGACGCTGTTGCGCTGCGCGAACCTCCTGGAGGAGATCGACGACGGTGCGATCTGGCTGGACGGCGAGGAGATCACCGACCCAAGAGTCGACCAGGACGCGGTACGCCGGCGGATCGGCGTCGTCTTCCAGGCCTACAACCTCTTCCCACACATGACCGTCCTGGAGAACATCACCCTCGCCCCGCGCCGCGTGCACGGCGTGAACCGCGCCGAGGCTGAGGCGCACGCGCGTGAGCTGCTCGACCGGCTCGGGCTCGGCGCCAAGGCGGGCGAGTACCCGGACCGGCTCAGCGGCGGCCAGCAGCAACGGGCCGCGATCGTGCGTGCCCTCGCCGTACGTCCCCGGCTGCTCCTCCTCGACGAGGTCACCGCCGCCCTCGACCCTGAACTCGTCGGCGAGGTCCTCAATGTCGTCCGGGACTTGAAGGGCGACGGAATGACCATGGTCCTGGCCACGCACGAGATGGGCTTCGCCCGCGAGGTCGCGGACCAGGTCTGCTTCCTGGACGGTGGTGTGATCCTGGAGCGAGGCACGGCCGAGGACATCTTCGGCAACCCTCAACAGGAGCGGACGCAGCGGTTTCTGCGACGGATCGTGGAGGCGGGTCGGCTCTGACGGACGTCTCGGCGGCGGCGCGGATCAGCCCAGCAGTTCGCTGCCTTCGGGTATCTCCGCCCAGCGCCGCGGCGGCCCCTCGACCGCACGTCGGTCGGTGACACGTATGCCGCCCATGTGCGAGGCGTACGCGACTTTGTAGGCGCCCCACATCCCGGAGGGCTTGTCCCACTGCCAGAAGCGGTACAGCCAGTGGAGGTCGGGCTCGTCCCCGAACACGAGGCCGATCTCCTCACGCGACTCACTGTGCCCGTCGCGCGAGAACTCGCCGAAGGTGCCTCCCTTGGCGTTGAAGTAGAGCCCGTAGGCGGTCGTGCCGGGTGAGAGGGCGTTGAGTACGTCCGAGGTGTTCAGGCGGTAGTTGGTGGGTTGGACCAGGACGCATCCGCCGCGCACTCCGGTCACGCCCACGAAGCGCCCGGAGAGCTCGTAGTCATCGGGGTCGAACCCGTGGGGTCCGGTGCCGTACGGACCCGGCTCCCGGTCGAGGTCGAGTACGGCAGCGGCAGCCGGGGCGGCCCCCAGGCGGCGTATCGCCGTCTCCTCGTCGATCCCCGCCACGAAGGCGATCGACTGGCCTTCGAAGTGCATGTCCCGGAAGACCTCGGCCCGGCGGTCGGCATCCTCCTGCGCCTTGCGCTCCTCCGGAGTCAGCGGCACAGCGTTCGGCAGTGCCTCGAAAAGTGGGGCCAGCTGTGTCGTGAGGGCGAGACGGCCCGGCGACCAGCCGCCCATCTGCGGGCTCCAGGCGTCCGCGCCCGCGGCGAGCAGCAGCTCCGCGGCCTCCCTCTGACCGTGGCAGACCGCCTCCCACAGTGGGGTGCATCCCTCGCGACCCGCCACGTCCACGTCCTCGACGTGCCGCAGGAGTTCGGCGACGACCTCGGGCGCGCCATGCTCCGCGGCGTGGTGCAGTGGGGTCTCGCCGGACCAGGAGTCGAGTTCCTCCAGAGGGTCGGCGCCCTGTGCGAGGCGTGCTCTGACGAGTTCGATGTCCTGCCATCCCTCGCGCCCCATGGCCTCCCAGTCATCACGGTCCGGGTTCGGCGGCGGAGCGGCCGGCCGGTTGTCGCGACGTCCGGCGGGGCCGACGATGCCCTGTGCGATGAGCTCCCCAGGACCCGGGCTGAGGATCGCGCAGTTGCCCGTACACCGCGCTTTCCCCTCGGAGGGTGGGGGCTCGGTCTCCGGCCAGACCGCCACCGCCTCGGCGGCCGCGGCCCGTAGTGCCGTCGCGTCGATCTCCGTACGCGTTTCGGGCACGCCGTGGTCGGGCCACTCGGCCACCAGCTGCATGGGCCCCTCCGGGGGCAACTGCGACAGGTGCAGCTCCATTTGGTAGTGGAATCCGCCGCCGCTTCCACCGTGCAGTCGCAGAGTGGGCCGTGGGGGTACCTCCGTGGGTGCGGGCCACGGGTGGCCGTCGAGTGTGGTGATCCGCCGCCCGTCCGGGAACAGCAGGCCGAAGCGCAGGGCTCCGGTGCCGGGTCGGCCCGGCCCGAAGTGGATGGGGTGCGACGGCCGGCCCTGGCGGATCGACCTCAGGAAGACGCGCAGCTGGAAAGTCACCGAACCGGGCCACACCTGCCAGCCGGTGAGCATGATGCGCGCGGCCGGGCCGGCGCCGAGTTCGGTGACCTGCGGCAGTTGGGCGGGCACGAACCAGTTCGCGGGCGGTAATGACTCGTCCGCGCCCGGCCGGTAGGCGGCCAGTCGGTGCTCCGTCTCCGGTTGCGGCTCGTCGGGCGGATCGGGCGGGTCGGGCGCGATCAATCCCTCGAAGAAATTCATGAATTGATCGTGGCACCCGCCACTGACAATCGGACTCAGCCCGTCCGCTTACCCTCCGTCAAGCGGCCGCTCACCCCCGCCGCACGGCGTCGCCTCGCGGTCAGGCTTCCGCCTGCCCCGTACCCGCAAGCGTCGCGACCCGCTCCACCGCGAAGGCGTACCCCTGCACACCACAGCCCGCGATGACCCCGTCGGCGCGGAGCGAGACGTACGAGTGGTGCCTGAACTCCTCGCGCTGGTGGATGTTGGAGATGTGGACCTCCACCACAGGAAGGCCGTCACAGGTGTTGAGCGCATCCAGGATCGCGACAGAAGTGTGCGAGTAGGCAGCCGGGTTGATCACGATTCCGGCGTGGTTCAGACGTGCTTCGTGGATCCACTCCACCAGTTCGCCCTCGTGGTTGGACTGCCGGAAGTCCACCGTGCCGCCGTGCGCGGCCGCCGCCTTGGCGCACAGGGCCTCCACGTCCGCGAGCGTGTCCGAACCGTAGATCTCCGGCTGGCGCTGCCCGAGGAGGTTCAGGTTGGGCCCGTTGAGGATCATGATCGGGGCGTTGGCGAGGGTGCGGGGCACGGCTCCTCCGGTCTTTCAGGTCTGCCGGTCCGTGGAGGACCGCTGCTCAGACCCGGTTTATCACGGTGCACCGGAGTGGTGACGGCCCATACCCTCCTGGCATGACGACGCCTTCGTACCCTCCCAAGCCCTCCCCCGGCGACCGGATAGCCGTCATCTCGCCGTCCTCAGGACTGGCGGGGATCCTCCCCCTCCCGTACGAGTTGGGCCTGGAGCGGCTGCGCAAGGAGTACGGCCTCGAACCGGTGGAGTATCCGGCGACCCGGAAACTGGGCTCGACCCCGCAGGAACGGGCCGACGACATCCACGCGGCGTTCGCCGATCCGACGATCAAGGCGGTCATCGCGTCGATCGGTGGCGAGGATCAGATCACCGTGCTGCCGCTGCTGGACCGGGAGTTGATCCGGGCGCATCCGAAGCCGTTCTTCGGGATGAGCGACAACACCAACCTGCTGGCGTATCTCCGCAACGCCGGAATCGTCGGCTACCACGGTGCGACGGTGATGTGCGAGCTGGGCCGCCCGGTTGCCATGAACCCGCACACCGCCGAATCCCTCAGGGCGGCACTCTTCACCTCCGGCGAGTACGAGCTCAGGCCCGCCGAGCGCTGGAATGACGTCAACCGCGACTGGGCGGATCCGGCGACCTTCGACGCGGAGCCGGAGACCCGGCCCGGCGCCGGATGGACCTGGGTGAACGCCGACCGGGTGGTCGAGGGCCGCAGTTGGGGTGGCTGCCTGGAGATCCTCGGCTGGCTGCTGATGGCCGACCGCGAGATCTCCCACGACCTCGCCGAGTACGACGGCGGAGTGCTGTTCCTGGAGACCTCGGAGGAGATGCCGAGCGCCCCCGAGGTCTTCCGCACGCTGCGGAACATGGGTGAGCGCGGACTGCTCCAGCGCTTCTCCGCGCTGCTGATGGGCCGCGCCAAGACGTGGTCCTTCGAGCGCCCCAACAGCCCGGAGGAGGGTGCTCGTTACGCCGCCGAGCAGCGGGAGGCCGTGCTCCGCGCCATGCGTGCCTACGCGCCCGGCACCACGATCGTCTTCGACGTGGACCTCGGACACACCGACCCCCAAATCGTCATCCCCTATGGGGGCGCGATTCGTGTCGACGGACCCGCCCGGCGCATCGCGGTCACCTATTGACCCACGCCACACTCCCGCGCGCCCCCCGTAACCGCCGATCACCGTGGGTAGTTGACGCGGCATGCACGACGTACGCACCGTAAGGGCGCCCTCCATGCTCCGGCTCGCGGCCGCCTCGCTTGCCGGGACGGCCATCGAGTTCTACGACTTCTTCGTCTACGGGACCGCGGCCGCACTGGTCCTCGGCCCGCTGTTCTTCCCGACGTTCTCACCGCTGGCGGGGACATTGGCGGCCTTCGCGACGTTCGGCGTCGGGTTCGTCGCACGCCCGCTCGGATCGGTGCTGTTCGGGCACATCGGGGACCGGCGCGGGCGGCGGCCGGTCATGGTCGCCTCGCTGCTGCTGACCGGTGCGGCGACCGTCGCCGTCGGCTTCGTACCGACGTACGACCAGATCGGCGTGTCCGCTCCCGTGCTCCTTCTTGTGCTGCGTTTTCTGCAGGGGCTCGGGCTCGGCGGGGAGTGGGGCGGGGCGGTGCTGCTGACCGCGGAGCACGCGCCCGCCGAACGGCGCGGGCTGTGGTCGAGCTTCCCGCAGATCGGCCCTTCGCTGGGGTTCGTACTGGCCAACGGCGTGATGCTGGTGCTGTCGGCGACACTGTCCGACGCGCAGTTCGCGGCGTGGGGATGGCGGGTCCCGTTCTGGGCGGCGGGGGTGCTCGCCGTGGCGGGGCTGTGGCTGCGCGGCTCGCTCACGGAGAGCCCGCGGTTTCTGGAAATGCGGGACCACGCGCGTGTGCCGCTCGCCGAGGTGGTGCGCGACCACTGGCGGCTCGTGCTGCTGACCGCCGGCGGCCTCGCGGTCGGCTACGCCGTGTTCTACGCGGTGACGACCTGGGCGCTCGCCTACGGCGTCGAACGGCTCGGTGTGAGCCGTACCGTCATGCTGGCCTGCATCATGGCCGCCGTGGTGGTGAAGGGCTCCCTGACGCCCCTGGTGGCCCTGCTGGGCGACCGTTACGGACGGCGGCCGCTGTGCATCGCGGGCTGCGCGGGCGCCGCGCTGTGGATGTTCCCGATGGTCGCGCTGCTGTCGACCGGCGAACCCCTGCTGATGTTCCTCGGTTTCCTGGTGGCGCTGCTCGCGTTCGTCACGATGTTCGCTGTGATCGCCGCGTATCTGCCGGAGTTGTACGAGCCGAGGGTGCGCTGCACGGGCGCCGCGGTGGGATACAACCTGGGCGGCGTCCTTGGGGGCGCGCTCACACCGATCGTGGCGACGGCGGTGGCGAGCGGAGAGCGCGTCCCGTGGGGCGTGGCCGCGTATCTGACCGGGATCGCGCTGCTCAGTCTGGGGTGCTTCGCACTGCTGCCGGAGACCCGGCCGGTGCCGCGGCTGGCGATCGTACCGGCGACGGAGTGACAAGACCACGCCCTTGTCGGTCGACCCCCGTCAAGGGTTGATCGCCAGTTCCAGATAGGCCGCGAAGATGACCAGGTGAACGCCTCCCTGGAGGGGGGTCGCGCGCCCGGGAACCACCGTCAGGGAGCTCACCACCACGGTCAGCGCGAGCAGCACCATCTGGGTGGAGCCGAGGCCGAGGACGAGTGGCCCGGAGAGCCAGATGGTCGCCAGGGCGACAGCGGGGATCGTCAGTCCGATGCTGGCCATCGCGGAGCCGAGGGCAAGGTTCAGGCTGGTCTGCACCCGGTCACGGCGGGCGGACCGCAGCGCGGCGATGGTCTCGGGAAGGAGGACGAGCAGCGCGATGATCACACCGACTACGGAGTGCGGCATGCCGGCCGCCTCGACCCCGGACTCGATGGTGGGCGACACGCCCTTGGCGAGGCCGACCACTCCCACGAGAGCCAGGCCGAGCAACCCCAGGCTGATCCCGGCTTCGCGGCCGGACGGGGCGCCGGCGTGGTCGTCCGCGTCGATCACCTCGCCCTGCCGGGTGATCGGCAGGAAGTAGTCCCGGTGCCGCACGGTCTGGGTCGTCACGAAGAGGCCGTACAGGACCAGCGAGGCGAGCGCGGCGAAGGTGAGCTGGGCGGTGGAGAACTCCGGACCCGGCTTGCTGGTGGTGAACGTCGGGAAGACCAGGCTGAGCGTGGCGAGTGTCGCGACGGTCGCGAGGGCGGCGCCGGTTCCTTCCGCGTTGAAGACGGCCAGCCCGTGACGCAGTGAGGCGACCAGCAGACACAGCCCGACGATGCCGTTGCACGTGATCATCACGGCTGCGAACACCGTGTCGCGGGCCAGGGTCGAGCTCTTGTCGCCGCCGTCCGCCATCAGGGTGACGATCAGCGCGACCTCGATGATCGTGACGGCGACGGCGAGGACGAGTGAGCCGAAGGGTTCACCGACCCGGTGCGCGACCACCTCGGCGTGATGGACGGCGGCCAGCACGGCCCCGGCAAGGACCAGGGTCACCAGCACGACGACCGCGCCGGGCAGGTCTCGTCCCCAGGTGAAGGCCAGCAGGACCACCGCGACCACGGGTACGACGAACGTCCACTGCGTCACGAGTGACCGGAGCCGAGCGATCATGCTGCGATCGTCGCAGGCGTACACGGGCCCCGCACTCCGGTGGCGCGGGGCCCGCTCCGCTACCGCGTTGAAGGAACCCGTTCGGTCACCGGCGCACTACTTCAGCTCGGTCATCTCCCGTACGTCGCAGTCGGTGAAGGACGGAGGCCGGGTACACAACACGGCCATCTGCTCCGCCATCTTCGTCGTCTCGGGGTCGTTGCTATTGCGCATGGCGTCCTCGTACGAATCGAATTCGATCACCACGAGGTAGTGGTTGGGCTTGTTGCGGTCGTGCAGGACGAGGCGGTGCGTGGGGCCGCCGCTGCGGCCGGCCATGCGCTTGTCGGCGTCCTCGGCCAGCTTCTGCATCTCTTCGATGCGCTCGGTCTCGAACTCGACGATCTGCACGAACTTCATGGGGGCCTCCACCCGGCCGGGGCGCCCCCGGGCCGGGAACGCGCAGAATCCAAGCAAGCACCGGGAGCGGTGGTCGGCAATTCGCCGCGCACCGCTCCCGGGGATGGTTGTTCCTACGTCCGTCGTGGTCAGACGTCGACGCTGTCCTTCGGAGCGCTCTCGACCTCTTCGAGCGCCGCCTGCTTCTTGGAGGCGACCAGGCTGGTGATCGTGGTGACCACCAGGACGCCGCAGATCACGCCGAGCGAGACCGGGATGGAGATCTCGGGGACATGGACGCCGGACTCGTGCAGCGCGTGCAGCACCAGCTTGATGCCGATGAACCCGAGGATGACCGACAGGCCGTAGCTGAGGTGGACCAGCTTCCTGAGCAGGCCGCCGATGAGGAAGTACAGCTGTCGCAGACCCATCAGCGCGAACGCGTTGGCCGTGAAGACGATGTACGGGTCCTGGGTCAGACCGAAGATCGCGGGGATCGAGTCGAGCGCGAAGAGCACGTCGGTGGTGCCGATCGCCAGCATCACGACCAGCATCGGCGTCATGACGCGCTTGCCGTTCTGCTCGATCCACAGCCTGGTGCCGTGGTACCGGTCGGCCACGCCGAAGCGTCGCTCGGCGGCCTTGAGCAGCTTGTTCTCCTCGAACTCCTCGTCCTCGCCGTCGGCACGGGCCTCCTGGATCAGCTTCCAGGCGGTGTAGATGAGGAACGCGCCGAAGATGTAGAAGACCCACGCGAAGCTCGCGATGATCGCGGCACCCGCGGCGATGAATATCGTGCGCAGGACGAGGGCTATGAGCACACCGACGAGGAGCACCCGCTGCTGGTACTGCGAGGGCACCGCGAACTTCGCCATGATCAGGACGAAGACGAAGAGGTTGTCGACGCTCAGGGACTTCTCGGTGATGAAGCCCGCGAAGAACTCTCCGGCGGGCTCGCCCCCGGAGAACATGAGCAGTCCGAGTCCGAACAGTCCGGCCAGGGCGATCCAGACGATGGTCCAGATTCCGGCTTCCTTGATGGATACGTCGTGCGGCTTGCGGCCGATGAAGAAGTCGACCCCGATCAGGGCGGCGAGGCCCACGATTGTCAGGACCCAAAGGGTCACGGAAACATCCACTGCGCCTCCGGCAGTACGTAACGGCAGATTTCAGCGTCGTCGCTACCGGAGGTCTCTTCCACCCGTGACGTTCACGGGCCGACGCCCCGGGATCTGGCCTGATCCGTATTGACGGGTACGCCGCAGCAGGTAGGGAGTACTCCCCTCCGTATGGAAAAGAGTACCCGAACCACCAAGGAAAGGTAAAGAGATCAGTAAAAGAAGAACCAAATCCCGTGGTCAGAGCGCTTTACTGATGCTTGACGCAAGCTCCTGACAGGACCTTCGCGAGGTCACCGATTCCAGGGACGACGGGCCGCCGCCACCTGTGCGAGCACCTGCTGGAGCACCTGGCTGCCCGGCGGGACGAGCGCGGGCTCATACGTCCAGGCATGCCCGACCCAGGGGTCGGCGAGATGGTCGTCGGGCACCGGGGTGATGCGCAGCAGCGAGCGCCACAGCGGGTCGAGCAGCGGTCCGTAGGCGGAGGCGTCCTCCCGGTCGGCCACCATCATCAGATGGACGCCGACGGCCGGCCCCTCGTCCGCGAGATAGCGCAGCTGGGTCACGGCACGGTCGTCGAAGCCGTGTGGAAAGTCATTGACGATCAGCAGTTGCTCGGCGGTGTCGAAGCCCGGTGGCAGCGAGTCGGCCGCGCCGCCGCGCACCGCCATCTGCACCAGGTCGACGCGCTGGGTGAGTCTGGCCAGGACGTCGGCCACACCCGCGGCACCGGCCGCGGGCGCGCCGTCGAGCGCTCCGGACTGCACCAGTGGCACGAGGGACGAGGCTCCCGAGCCGGCCGGGTCGATGACGTGCACCGTGAACTCGCCCGCGGGATAGACGGCGAGCAGCCGTGCGGCAAGCGCCACCGCCGTGTCCATGGCGAGGCGGCGCAGCTCGTCGGAGTCGGCGAGTGAATCGTCGAGGGTGGCCCGCCCGCTGTCGATCCACAGGCCGCGCTCCAGCGGCAGCCGGACCAGCATCGGGATGCTCAGGCCCTCACTCTCGGGCAGCCGGAGGTCGCCCAGGCGCAGCGCCATGGGGATCTCCATCGGCACCCGGTAGCCGTGCCAGACCGGGTTGTCCCAGCGTGCGAACGCCGGGGGCAGCGCGGGCTCGACCACCTCGGCCTCGGCGGTGAGCTGTGCGAGGTCCCGGTCGAGGGCCGCGCGGGCCTGATCGACCAGATCGGCGTGCTTGCCCCGGGCCGCATCGCGTGCGGCGTCGCCCTGTCCGCCGATCCTGCTGCGCGGGTCGGACAGGACCTTGTCGAGCTCCTGCTCCATGCGCGAGTCGGCGAAGTCGACGGCGCTGCGGTACGCGGCAGTGGTGCGGGCCAGGTCCTCGAACATGCCCCACACCTGGTTGTAGAGCCGCTCCTCCATGGACCAGCCGGTCGCGTCGCCCGCGACGGGCTGTGCGGGCTGCCCGGGCTGAGCGGGTGGTGCGGTCGGCGGGGGCGGGGGCGGGGCCCCGGTCTGCCGGCCGGGATGGCTGTAGTCGATCCCGCCGCCGGCGGGAGTGGACGGCTGGGTGACGGCCGAGGGATCGGGCTGCGCGGAGCCGCCCGGGTAGCCGGTCTGCGGCGCTGTGGCCCCTTGCGGACTCGGCACGTCGTACGGGGACTGCTGCGGCGGTACGGTCCCCGAGGCGCCCTGTGGTCCGCCGTAGGGCTGGTCAGGTCCCGGCGCCGAGGTGGCCGCCTGTCGTGAGCGGTCCCCGTCGGGCGTGCGCGGCGGGGGTGCGGCCACCGAGCGGGCCAGGCCCTGGGCCACCGCCTCGTTGATGCTGCCCGCGAGTTGCTGGGCCTCGGGCAGGCCCTGGTCGGTGAGGAGTTCGGCGAGACCACCCGCGTACCCCTGGCCGACCGCGCGGACCTTCCAGGCGCCCTGCCTGCGGTAGAGCTCCAGGGCGACGACGGCCGACTCGGCGTCCAGCCCTGTGATGGTGTAGCTGGCGACCTCGGAGCCGTCGAGGCCGGTGACCGCGATGAAGGGGGCGGCGACGGAGCCGAACCGGACCGGGCTCCCGACCCCGGACGGCAGCGCGAGCAGCACACTGACCCGGTGCACGGTCTCCGGCAGGGCGTCCAGATCGAACGCGAGGCGGTGGTCGGCCGCCGCCTGCTTGGAGACCTCGAGTCCGGGCAGGGTGGGCGCGCCCGGGTGGGCCACCCACTCGACGCCGCGGACCTTGCCCTGCTCATCGCTGAGCGTGGCCCCGGCCACGATCGGCTTGCCGGCCGAAACACGGACCTCAAGACGGACCTGGGAGAGCGGATGGTTCTGCCCCCGGACCAGCTCGGCCGTCATCGCCTTGTCCCCCTATGTCGCTTCGTGCTGTGCGCGCCGCGCTGCCTACAGATGCGGCAGGATCGCGGGCATCAGGTCCTGGAACGTGCGGCCGTTGGCCGGCGTGCCGAGGGCGGTCATCTGCCAGCCCGTGCCCGCGCGGTGCACCTTCGCCATGATCTGGGCGGTGTAGTTGCCCCCACCGTCCAGCGTGTAGCGGGCCAGCTCCTGACCGTTGGTCTCGTCGATCAGACGGCAGAACGCGTTCTGCACTTCCTGGAAGGTCTGGCCCGTGAAGGAGTTCACGGTGAAGACGATCTGGTCGATGTGGACCGGGAGGCGCTGCAGGTCGACGAGGATCGCCTCGTCGTCGCCGCCCTGGCCCACGCCGCCGACCAGGTTGTCACCCGTGTGCCGTACCGAGCCGTCGTCGCTGACGAGGTGACGGAAGAACACCACGTCGACGGGCTGCTTGTCCGCGAACAGCACGGCGGAGGCGTCGAGGTCGATCTCCCGGGTGCGCGAGCCGAACAGGCCGCGCCGGGGGGCGGCCTGCCAGCCGAGCCCCATGCGCACCGCGGTCAGGGTGCCCCCGTCGTTCTTCTGCAGACTGATGGCCTGACCCTTGGTCATGTTGACCGTCACGCGCTGTTCCCCTCTCGAACTGTCCCCTGTTGCCGCGGAGTCCGCGGATGACCAGAACCCTACGCAGCACCACTGACAGTGCCGAACCCTGGGGCGCGCTTTGTGTCGGTCTTGCAACACAGCGCGCATATGCCGAGGTCCGGCAGGGCCCGCGAGGACGTCAGACCAGGCCCGCCTCCTTCATCTGGCGCAGCTCCTTCTTCATCTCGGACACCTCGTCACGCAGCCGGGCCGCGATCTCGAACTGGAGATCGGCCGCGGCAGCGCGCATCCGCTCCGTCATCTCCTCGATCTGCCCGGCGAGTTCGGCCGCCGGGCGGTCGGTCGGCACCGTCTCCTTGGCCTTGCCCTTGGCGGACTTGGCCGCCTTGCCGCCGAGCGAGGGCACCGGGGCCTTGGCGCCCTTGCCGTCCTTCGTCTTGCGGTAGCCCGAGCCGAGCAGCTGCTCCGTGTCGACGTCCTCGCGGGCGATCTGCGCGACGATGTCGTTGATCTTCTTGCGGAGGGGCTGCGGGTCGATGCCCCGCTCCGTGTTGTAGGCGACCTGCTTCTCCCGGCGGCGGTTGGTCTCTTCGATGGCCTTCTCCATCGCCGGGGTGATCTTGTCGGCGTACATGTGGACCTGGCCGGAGACATTGCGCGCCGCGCGGCCGATGGTCTGAATCAGCGAGGTGCCCGAGCGCAGGAAGCCTTCCTTGTCGGCGTCGAGGATCGACACCAGGGAGACCTCGGGCAGGTCGAGGCCTTCGCGGAGGAGGTTGATGCCGACCAGGACGTCGAACTCGCCCGCCCGCAGTTCGCGCAGCAGCTCGACGCGGCGCAGGGTGTCGACGTCGCTGTGCAGATAGCGCACCTGGATGCCGAGCTCCAGGAAGTAGTCGGTGAGGTCCTCGGCCATCTTCTTGGTGAGCGTGGTGACCAGGACTCGCTCGTCCTTCTCGGTGCGCTTGCGGATCTCGTGCACCAGGTCGTCGATCTGGCCCTCGGTGGGCTTGACGACGACCTCGGGGTCGATCAGGCCGGTGGGACGGATGATCTGCTCGACGAAGCCGTCCCCGCGGGAGAGCTCGTACTTGCCCGGAGTTGCCGACAGGTACACGGTCTGGCCGATGCGCTCCTGGAACTCCTCCCACTTCAGGGGGCGGTTGTCGAGGGCGGAGGGCAGCCGGAAGCCGTGGTCGACAAGGGTGCGCTTGCGGGAGGCGTCGCCCTCGTACATCGCGCCGATCTGGGGAACGGTGACGTGCGACTCGTCGATGACGAGCAGGAAGTCGTCCGGGAAGTAGTCGATCAGCGTGTTCGGCGGGGAGCCGGGTTCGCGGCCGTCGAAGTGCATCGAGTAGTTCTCCACGCCGGAGCAGGAACCGATCTGGCGGAGCATCTCGATGTCGTACGTCGTGCGCATGCGCAGGCGCTGTGCCTCCAGGAGCTTGCCCTGCTTCTCCAGCTCGGTGAGGCGCTCCCCCAGCTCCTTCTCGATGTCGTTGACGGCGCGCTCCATGCGCTCGGGGCCCGCCACGTAGTGGGAGGCCGGGAACACATAGATCTGGTTGTCGTCGCTGATGACCTCGCCGGTGAGCGGGTGCAGCGTGGAGAGGGCCTCGATCTCGTCGCCGAACATCTCGATGCGGACGGCCAGCTCTTCGTAGACCGGGAAGATCTCGATGGTGTCGCCGCGGACCCGGAAGGTGCCTCGTGCGAACGCCATGTCGTTGCGCGTGTACTGGATGTCGACGAAGCGGCGCAGCAGGTCGTCGCGGTCGATCTCGTCGCCGACCTTGAGCGGGACCATCCGGTCCACGTACTCCTGCGGCGTGCCGAGGCCGTAGATGCAGGAGACGGAGGCGACCACGACGACGTCGCGGCGGGTCAGCAGCGAGTTGGTCGCGGAGTGGCGCAGGCGCTCCACCTCCTCGTTGATCGAGGAGTCCTTCTCGATGTAGGTGTCCGACTGCGGGACGTACGCCTCGGGCTGGTAGTAGTCGTAGTACGAGACGAAGTACTCGACCGCGTTGTTCGGGAGCAGTTCGCGGAATTCGTTCGCCAGCTGGGCGGCCAGGGTCTTGTTCGGGGCCATCACCAGGGTGGGGCGCTGGAGCTTCTCGATCATCCACGCCGTGGTGGCGGACTTGCCGGTGCCGGTCGCGCCCAGCAGGACGACATCCTTCTCGCCTGCGCGGACGCGCTGCTCCAGCTCGGCGATGGCCGTGGGCTGGTCACCACTCGGCTGGTAGGAGCTGACGACCTCGAAGGGCGCCACCGAACGTTCGATCTTGGATACGGGCCGCATGGAATCCACCGTACGACCCCGCACTGACAACGGGGCCGGATCACCAGCTCTGCGGGGTGCGGGAGCTCCGGTGTCCGCGGTCCTGCCCGCGGCGGGGCGCGGGACGGCGGCCGGGGTGCGGGACGGCGGGGTGCGCCGGGATGCCCGGCCTGTTCTCCACGGGCGTCCAGTCGGGCTTGCCCATGACCATCAACGGGTCGAACATCACGACCACGCCCGCCAGACACAGAAAGGCCAGCGGGCCGATCATCATGGGCGCGAGCAGGGCGGCGGGCGAGTCCCCCGAGGGAGTGCTGGTCGAGCCGTGCAGATGGACACTGAGGGCGGCCATGCCCACGTAGTGCATACCGCTGACGGCGAGCCCCATGACGAGGCTGGCGCCCACGCTCCAGAGGAATCCCCGCACTTGTCCCGCCGCCCACAGGGCGGCGGTGGCGGCGACGACGGCTATGACGACCGAGGCGGAGACGGTCAGGGTGTTGTATTCGAGCTTCCCGTTGAGGCGCATGCCGGCCATGCCCAGGTAGTGCATCGAGGCGACACCCAGACCGGTGATGGTGCCCCCGGTGAAGAGCGCCGTTCCGGCGGCGCCCTTGTAGCCGACGATGAAGATCCCGATGCCGACCATCACGATGGCAACGCCCAGGCTCGCGAACGTCGTCGGTTTGTCGTAGTGGACGGGGGTCTCTTTGACCGTGAACCCCATCATCGCGATGAAGTGCATGGTCCATATGCCCGAGCCGATCGCCGCCGAGCCGAGGGCGAGCCAGCCGCCGCGCCAGGAGCGGGCGACGAGCATCGATCTGGTGGTGCAGCGCAGACCCAGCGCTCCGCCCAGGCAGGCCATGAGGTATGCCACCAGCGGTGTGACGAGTCCGTAAGTGAAGCCGTCGACCGTGCCCTGCATGTGCGGCTGCCCTTCCCGCCCTGTTGCTCCTGAAAATTCCTGAAATGCCCCCACCCTCAGGACCGCGAGAGCGGACAGGGTCGAGGCAGAGATTATGACTCCCACCGGAATGGTCGAACGATTTTCCGGCAAAGAATCACGACCTCGCCCCACTTGTGCGTTGCCAGTGAGCGGACTTGGACAACTCCTTTCAATCTGCGGCCATCTCGCACCCCTCCTCCGTTGACCCTCTGCTGTCACTCTTGTGCTGTCCGTGATCGCCCGACGTGAGGAGAACGCATGCACGCGCGCGTTGCCGCCGCCACGACCACCGCGCTTCTAGGGGGCGCCGTTCTGATACTGCCGAGTCCGCACGCCCGGGCCAGGTCCCAGAGCGCCGGTCCCGTGCTCGTCTCCCACCGCGGCGCCTCCGCCTACGCGCCCGAGAACACCCTGGCCTCCATCGACAAGGCGGCAGCGATGGGATTCCCGTGGGTCGAGAACGACGTCCAGCGCACCAAGGACGGTGAACTCGTGGTCCTCCACGACGCCACGCTGGCGCGTACGACCGACGTCGAGCAGGTCTATCCGCACCGGTCTCCCTGGAAGGTCAAGGACTTCACCGCCGCGGAGATCGCCCGTCTGGACGCCGGGAGCTGGTTCAGCTCCCGGTACGCGGGCGTGCGCGTGCCGACGCTGAAGCAGTACATGAACCGCGTCTCGCACAACCACCAGAAGCTCGTCCTTGAGGTCAAGAACCCCGAGCTCTATCCGGGCATCGAGCGGCAGACCCTCAAGCTCCTGAGCAACGAGGGCTGGCTCGACCCGGCTCACCTGAAGAGCAGCCTGATCGTCCAGAGCTTCAGCGCGGACAGCGTGCGAACGGTCCACGATCTGCGCCCCGGCGTCAAGACGGCCTTCCTGGGCAGGCCGTCGATCGCGCAGCTGCCCGACTACGCCCGGTTCGCCGATCAGATCAACTCGGATCACACCGCTCTCTCGTCCGGCTACGTCTCCGCGGTCCACGGGTTCGACGGGCCGCACGGCAGTCCGATGAAGGTCTTCGCCTGGACCGTCAACGACGCGGACACCGCCCGGCACGTGGCGGGCTTCGGGGTGGACGGCATCATCACCAATGTGCCCGACGTGATCCAGAGGGCTCTGCAGTAGTACCGCGCGGCCCCTCGCCCGTGGTGCGGACGTATGCCGTCGTCCGCACCACGGGCGTTGTCAGTGGTGCGCCGTACGGTGGGTCGCATGGACAGCCATGGGCAGAACGAGCAGCAGGTCGTGTGGACCGTCGTCGGGACGGACATCGGTCCGCTGCTGCTGGCGGCGACGCGCGACGGCCTGGTGAACGTCGTGTTCCACGCCACGGACGCGGTGCGCGACAAGGCGCTCGACCGGCTCGCGTCCCGACTGGGCACTGAGCCCCTCGAGGCACCCGGGTCACCTCTGCTGGCCGAGGCGATACGTCAGGTCGTGGCGTACTTCGCGGGCGAGCGGCGCGACTTCGAGTTGCCGCTGGACTGGTCGCTGATCTCCGGGTTCAACCGCCAGGTGCTCCGCGAGCTGGCGTCCGGCGTTCCCTACGGCTCGGTCGTGGGCTACGGCGACCTGGCCGGGCGGGTCGGCCAGCCGGGTGCGGCACAGGCCGTGGGGATGGCCATGGGCTCGAATCCGTTGCCGGTCGTCGTGCCGTGTCACCGGGTGGTCGAGAGCGACGGCGGTATCGGCGGGTTCGGGGGCGGCCTGGAGACCAAGCGGAAACTGCTCGCTCTGGAGGGCGTGCTTCCGGAGCCGCTGTTCTGACGGCCCTCCCGTGAACATCGCGGTTCTGACGGCTCTTCGGTGAGCGCCACTATTCGGTGAGCGCCACTGTTCGGATGGCTCCGCGGTGAGCCGGACGGGACGTATCGCCCTGGGCGGCAACCCGCGTGCGTACACCCGATAACCGGTGTTCGTACTGGGGTATGAGCTGGGAAACTGCGCCGGTGACCAGACCCTGTTCCGCTGCCTCCGAGTGTTCGCTGTGACCTCCGTCGAGCGGCAGGACGCCCTCGCCCTCGACGCGGACGCGATACCGGCGCTGCGGCGCCGTATCACCGCCGTACTGATCGCCAGTCAGATCCTCGGCGGGCTCGGGGTCGCCACGGGCATCGCGCTCGCCTCCGTGCTGGCCAAGCAGGTCAGTGGCACCGAGTCGCTGTCCGGGCTCGCGCCCACCGCGACCGTCACCGGTACGGCGGTGCTCTCGGTACCGCTGGCCGCCCTGATGACCGCGCGCGGTCGTCGGCCGGGGCTCGTGCTGGCGTATCTCATCGGCGCGTTGGGTGCGGGTGTCGTGGTGGTCGGCGCGAGCGTCGGGAGTTTTCCGCTGCTGCTGCTCGGCATGGCGGGGTTCGGCGCGGCCTCGTCGGCGAATCTGCAGGCGCGGTTCGCGGCCGCCGATCTGGCCGAGCCCGGGCGGCGCGCCCGGGCCATCTCGAACGTGGTGTGGGCCACCACGATCGGAGCGGTACTGGGGCCCAACATCGCCGCGCCCGCCGGACGCAGCGTCGCCGGGCTCGGGATTCCCGAGACGGCGGGGCCGTTCCTGTGGGCGGCCGGGGTGTTTCTCGTGTCGGCGCTGCTGGTGGCCGTACTGCTGCGCCCCGATCCGCTGCTGACCGCCAGGGCGCTCGCGCCGATCGAGGAGCAGTCGGCCGACGCTCATACGCTGCGAGCCGGTCTGGCGGCCGTCAGGGCCTCGCCGCGGGCCAAGCTGGCGCTCGTGACCGTGGCCGTCTCGCACACCGCGATGGTCTCGATCATGTCGATGACCCCTGTGGACCTCGGATATCACGGGGCGAGCATCGATCTGATCGGGCTGGTGATCAGTGGTCACATCGCGGGCATGTACGCGTTCTCGCCCCTCATGGGGCGGCTCTCGGACCGGCTCGGCCGGCTCTCCGGGATCGGGCTCGCGGTGGGGCTGCTGGCCTGTGCGGCGCTGCTCGCCGGGACGGCGGGCGGCAGCCACGGACAGATCGCCGTGGGGCTCCTCGTGCTGGGCCTGGGCTGGTCGTCCGGGATGGTGTCGGGCTCGGCGCTCCTGACGGACTCCGTGCCCCAGGCGGCGCGGGCCGCCGCGCAGGGGCTGTCCGACCTGACCATGAGCACGGCAGCCGGTCTCGGTGGAGCGGCCGCCGGTCTCGTGGTCGCGCGGGCGAGCTACGGGTGGCTGAACCTCGTCGCGGCGTGTCTGCTGGTGCCGCTGAGCGGGCTGGCGCTGTTCACGCGGGGTCGGCGCTCTCGGGGATCAGAGGCCGTGAAAGGCTTCTGATGTCCGGAGGAGCCCCTCAGTCCCCTCAGTGACTCCCGGGGCCTCAGAGGCTGATGTGGTACGCCTTGCGAAGTGTCTCGTGCACGGTCCAGGTGGTGCGGTCGCCCTCGCGCAGGATCGCCGCGTCGCCGGGTCCCACCTCGATGACATCGCCGCCCTCGACCTCGATCGTGGCGCGGCCGCTGACGACGACGAAGAGCTCGTTCGCCTCCGTGTCGGTCACCACGCCGGGCGTGATCTGCCAGATGCCGCGCAGCTGCTTGCCGTCGGCCGACTCCCACAGCACCTTGCCGGTCACGACCGGGTCGCCGGAGACGATCTGGGCCGGGTCCAGGGGCTCCGGTTCGAGCTCGGCGTCGGGGATGTGCACGGCGAAGGACGGGGTGGGCTGGGTGTTCGTGGTCATGAGCGGTCACCCTAAGGGCACGTGATCCGCCGGGCGCGTTGAGGGTCACCTCTGTTCGAGGGTCCCCCGAAGGGGTGCTCCCGCGCACGGTGCACCCCTTCGCCTCCTTGAGGCCTACTCGTAGTGCCGTGGGGCCTACTCGTAGTGCCGTGCCTCGAAGACGTTCCCGTCCGGGTCACGGAAGTAGAAACTGCGCTTGGCCAGTCCGCGGGCGCCATAGGAGTCGTAGGAGAAGCCCGAGAGCGGGACGGACCGCTCCTCCAGACGTGCCCGCAGCGCGTCGAAATCGCCTTCCTGGAGGGACAGGCATACGTGATTGACCGGATGACCGGCGCTGTCGGCGCCTCCGGGGACCATGTTCATATACGCCGCCATGGGGAGGGGCATGAGGTCGAAAATGGTCTCTTCATTGAGGCGCGCTGAGGGGAACGACGCCTTTCCGGCAGCGAATTCGGTGACCTTCAGGGGCTCCAGTCCGACCGCCTTCTCGTAGAAGTCGGCCGAGGCGACCGGATCACGTACCCAGAGGACGACATGGTCGAGACGTGGCGAGTTGTCCGTCATGCTCCCAGGCTGGTGTCGTACGCCGCAGGTCGCAAGGGTTTGACCGGGCGCGCCGCCCGCCAGAGATCCAGAGATGAGGAAAGACGACCGACAGGAGGCAGGCGCGTGATCGTGGTGTCCGAAGAGGTACGGGAGGCGCTCGACGCGCGCCGGCCGGTGGTGGCCCTGGAGTCGACGATCATCGCCCACGGGCTGCCGCGCCCGCGCAATCTGCAGGTCGCGCTGGAGCTGGAGGACGTCGTACGGCAGGAGGGTGCCGTCCCCGCGACGATCGCCGTGCTCGACGGGCAGCCGCATGTCGGTCTGGACAAGGAGCAGTTGGAGCGGGTCGCGAACGAGGACGGGATCCGCAAGCTGGGGCACCGCGATCTGCCGCTCGCGGTGGCCGCCGGTGCGAGCGGGGCGACGACCGTGTCCGCGACGGCGCTGCTGGCCGCCCGCGCGGGCGTACGGGTGTTCGCGACGGGCGGGCTCGGCGGGGTGCACCGGGAGTGGACGGTGACGCAGGACGAGTCGGCCGACCTGGGCCTGCTGGCGCGTACCCGGATCACGGTGGTGTGCGCGGGCGTGAAGTCGATCCTGGACGTGCCCGCGACGCTGCAGCGCCTGGAGACGCTGGGTGTGGCGGTGGCGGGGTACGGCACGGAGCGCTTCCCCGGCTTCTATCTGTCGGACTCGGGACATCCGGTGGACTGGACGCTGGAGTCCCCCGGGCAGGTGGCGGATGTCATGCGCGCGCAGGACGCGCTGGACGCTCCCGAGTCGGCGCTCATCGTCGCGAACCCCGTCCCCGAGGAGGAGCAGCTCGATCCCGCGCTCCACGCGCGCGTGCTCGCCGACGCGCTGCACGCGTGTGAGGCGGAGGGCGTGACCGGGCAGGCGGTGACGCCGTTCCTGCTCGACTATCTGGTGCGGCACACCGACGGCGCCTCGCTGAGCGCCAATCTGGCGGCGGTGCGCGGCAACGTACGGCTCGCGGGGCGGATCGCGGCGGCCTGGGCCGGGGCGTGAGCGGGACGGATCACAGGGGCGCCGGGCGGGATACGGGGGCGCTTGCGGGCGCTCTGCTCGTCGTCGGAGACGTGGTCACCGACGTCGTCGCCCGGCACCGCGGGCCGCTCGCGGCGGGCACCGACACGGCCGCCGCGATCCGCACCGTGCCCGGCGGCGCCGGCGCCAACGTCGCGTGCTGGGCGGCGCATCGGGGCTGCGCGGACGTACGGCTGCTCGGCCGGGTGGGAGCGGAGGCGGCCGTGTGGCACGAGCGCGAGCTCGTGGCCTGCGGTGTACGTCCCCTGCTCGTCGTTGATCCGGAGGCGCCGACCGGGACGGTGATCTGTCTGGTGGACACGGGCGCTTCGGCGGAGCGTACGTTCCTCACGGACAGCGGGGCCTCCCTGCGGCTCGAACCCGACGACTGGTCACCGGCTCTGCTCGACGGTGTCGCGCGACTGCATCTGTCGGGCTACCTGTTCTTCTCCGAGCCGAGCCGGGCGCTGGTGTCGGTGGCACTGGAGTCGGCACGCGCGCGTGGCGTGCCGGTGAGCCTGGATCCGGCGTCGGCGGGGTTCCTCACCGAGCTGGGGGTGGATCGCTTCCTCGAACTCGCCGAGGGCGTCGACGTCCTGCTGCCCAGCCGGGACGAGGCGTACCTGCTGACCGGGCTGCCCGATCCCGCGGACGCGGCGGCCAAGCTGAGCCGCCATGTTCCCCTGGTCGTCGCCAAGCAGGGCGTTGACGGGGCCCTCGTGGCCCGTTCCGGAACCGTCCGGGCGCGTGTCCCGGCCGTGCCCGCGACCCCTCGCGACACCACGGGCGCCGGCGACGCCTTCACCGGGGCGTTCCTCGCCGCCCTGCTCGCGGGCGCGGAGGCCGAGGAGGCGGCGGCGGAGGGCTGCGGAGCGGGGGCGATGGCAGTGGAACGGATCGGGGGAAGGCCACCGGTGGGCATCTGACGGCGGCCGGACGGGAGACTCGGCGGCGGGCCGGCGAGGCCTGCCGGTGGGCGGCCAGGCCCGTGGCGCCCCGAGTCGGCGCGGCACGGCCCATGGCGCCCCGGGCCAACTCCCTTCTCCCGTCTACCCCTTGCGCCCCCACGCCGAGATCATCGGTGCCGTCGCCAGGTCCATGGAGCCGGTGGCTACGTTGGCCAGGTGGCGGTCGATGTCCTGGTGGGTGGCCAGGCCCGCGGTGACGAGCTGGTCGCGGATCTGACGGATCGTCGCGGACTCCAGGTCGGCGCAGGCGGGCGAGGTGACGGGGAAATACGCGTCGGCCTCCACACCGTTCAGCCCCGCCTCGCGGAGCAGGCGCGGGAGTTTGCGGCCATACGCGAGATCGGCGCCGCGCTCCGCGAGCAGACTGCGGAAGCCTTGGCGCAGCCGGTTCGCGAGCTGCTGCTCCGGGCCGTATTCGTCGGGGCAGACGAGGGGCTGCAACGCGGGGTCGCCGTCCTCGACGAGGAGCCGGCCGCCGGGCCGCAGGGCCTTGACCATCGATCGCAACGCCCGCTCCCGGTCCGGCACATGGACCAGCACGAGCCGGGCGTGCACGAGGTCGAAGCCCTCCCCCGGCGGCTCCTCGGCGCCCACGTCGTGGACACGGACCTCGACCGGCGAGCGGGCCGCGGAGGTCGCCCACGAGGTGTCGATGTCGGTGGCGACGACCCGTCCGGTCGGGCCGACCTTCTTGGCCAGCCAGGACACCACGGACGTGCCGCCCGCGCCGACCTCCCAGCAGCGCCAGCCGGACCCGATGCCGAAGCGCTCGATGTGCCGGAACGTCGTGGGGTCGAAGAGAGTGGCGAAGGCGTCGAAGCGCTGTCCCGCCTCGGTCTGCTGGTTGTCGAGGAGATACCCGTCGGTTCGCGTCATGGGGAGATCATCCCAGTTGACCGGCTTGTCTGGAATCGCCGACGCTCCCGCTGCCGCCACCTGCGCGATCCGGCGAGCGTTGACCACTCATTCACACACAAGCCGGAACGGAATGTTCCGTTCCCACAGGCTTTTCCGGCGTTCGATCAGGCCTGGCAGACTGGCGCGCCAAGGCGCAAAGTGCGGCGCGAGGAGATCCACGCAAGGAGATCCAGATGTCCATGGCAGGGAATCTGCGGAAGGTCACGGCCCTCGGCGCGGTCGGCGGCCTCCGCAAGGTGGCGCGGTTGACGCGGCGGCGCGCCCGTGTCGACCTGAGCCACCCGGCCCGGTCTCCGCTGGGCTCCGCAGTGGTGAACTGCGTGGCGTACCAGGACGGCGCCCGGGTCCCCGGCGGCCGCGATCTGGTCGACACCGTGGAGCGGATCCGCAAGAGCGACGAGGGATTCGTCTGGCTCGGGCTGCACGAGCCGACGGCCCGGGAGTTCGCCGGCATCGCCGAGCTCTTCGACCTGCACCCCCTGGCGGTTGAGGACGCGGTGGAGGCCCACCAGCGCCCGAAGCTGGAGCGGTACGGCGAGACGCTGTTCGCGGTGTTCAAGACGGTCTGCTACGTCGAGCACAAGGAACTGACGGCGACCAGCGAAGTGGTGGACACCGGCGAGATCATGGTCTTCGTCGGGCACGACTTCGTCATCACCGTGCGGCATGGACGGCACGGCTCCCTGGGCCCGCTGCGCGAGGAGTTGGAGTCCGACTCGCTCCAGCTCTCCAAGGGACCGGCCGCGGTGCTGCACGCGATCGCGGACCATGTGGTCGACGACTATGTGAACGTCACGGACTCGGTCCAGGCGGACATCGACCAGGTCGAGGCCGATGTGTTCGCCGAGAACGGAGCACGGGCCGACGCGGGCCGCATCTACCAGCTCAAGCGTGAACTCCTTGAGCTGAAGCGGGCCGTGGTCCCGCTCGCCCGCCCGGTCCAGGAGCTCGCGACTCGGCCGATACGGGTCGTCGACCCGGAGATACAGGCCTACTTCCGGGACGTCTCCGACCATCTGCTGCGGGTCACCGAACAGATCGCCTCCTTCGACGAACTGCTCAACTCGATCCTGCAGGCGCACCTCGCGCAGGTGACGGTGGCGCAGAACGAGGACATGCGGAAGATCACGGCATGGGCGGCGGTCATCGCCGTGCCGACGATGGTCTGCGGGGTGTACGGCATGAACTTCGACAACATGCCGGAACTGCACTGGAGGTTCGGCTACCCCATCGTCATAGGCGTGATATCCCTCGCCTGCCTCGTTCTGTACCGGGGATTCAGGCGCAACGGCTGGCTCTGAGACGCCCCTCGCCCGGCACGGCCGGCCGGACGAGAGCGCGCATTCGGAAACGGCTGGAAAGCGGGAACAGGATCGACGAGGTCAGGTCGTCGCGCTCGTCGCGTAGACGCCCTCGACCCACGCGGCGAGCTGTTCGTCGGTCAGGTGCCGGGCCAGGTCGGCCTCGCTGATCATGCCGACGAGCCGCTTGTTCTCGATCACGGGAAGCCGGCGGATCTGGTGGCCCTTCATCTCCTGGAGCACCTCGCCGACGTCGGCGCCCGAGTCGATCCAGCGCGGTGTGCCTTGGGCCATCTCGCCCGCGGTGACCCGTGCCGGGTCGCGCCCCATGGCCACACAGCCGACGACGATGTCGCGGTCCGTGAGGATGCCGCAGAGCCGTTCGTTCTCGTCACTGATGGGCAGGGCGCCCACGTTGAGCTCGCGCATCAGCTGGGCGGCGCGGTCCAGGGTCTCGTGGGCGGGAATCCACTGGGCACCACGGTGCATGATGTCTCCGGCGGTGGTCATGAAGTACCTCCCGGTGCCGGACGGCCGGCGCGGCGCGGAACACACCGCTAGTCCCGGCGCCCTACATTCTCGCCGCGTCCCCAGGGATACGCACCCGGAAGTCCGCGGTCGCCGAGCGGCGCCCGCCAAGCCGGCCGGGGCCAGACCGCAAGCTGCCCGGGGTCAGACGGAGAATCCGACGATCTTCCGCGGGACGACGCGGATGATCACGCGGACCTCGTCGTCCTTCTCCGCCGGAGGGTCGATGCCGAGGTACTTGTGCGAGAGCTCGTACGGGAGGCGCTTGGCGTCGTCGGGGAGGATCTCGGCGGTGCCGCGGATCTCGACCGAGGTGTAGGGGTTGGCGAGGTCGAAGACAGAGAGGCTGATGCGGGCGTCCCGCTGAAGGTTGCGCACCTTCTGGCGCCCCGCGGTCGAGGAGAAGAGGACGGTGTCGCCCTCGCGTTTGATCCAGACCACCGAGTTCTGGGGAGCGCCGCCGGGGCCGAGGGTGGCGACGCTGGCGAAGTTCTTGCCGTCGAGGAGGGTGCGAACGGAGTCGTCGAAAGAGGCCGGATTGTCGGCGGAGAGCGTCATGGACACAGGCTAACTACATGCGCATGCATATAAAAGCCCTGAGGGGTCGGCATTTTTGATCAGCCGATCAGCCTGCCAGCGGGGCGGCGGGGCCGCGGGTCGACGGGTCAGCCGTTCCACGCCGGGCGCCGCGGATCGTCGGCTCGCACCAGGACGTCGGCCGTGGCGCCCGGGTCCACCTCGTTCTCATAGCGCTCGAAGGCGGGGAGGGTCCAGTGCTCGGCCTCGGGAGTACGGCGCCGGAGGGCGCCCGGGGAGAGGAGTACGTGGACGCTGAGGTCGAACGGGAACCAGTGGCGCAGAAGGAGGGGGCCGTGCAGCAACAGCAGGCCGCCGGGCGGGAGTTGGACGGAGGAGCTGCGGGTGGCGCGGTCGGTTGCCGGGTCCCAGAGGTCGGGCAGGACACGGCCGTTGCCGCCCGCTTCGAGGGGGCCGAAGACCTCGCGCCAGAGGGCGCTGGTGTCGAACCAGCCGTCGTAGTACGCCTCGACGTCCTGGTGGCCGTCTTCGAGCCGGAGCGACGCGGGACGCAGGAAGCCCTCCGTGCCGACGACGAGCGAGGACCGGCCGCGTATGCGCAGCGCTTCGGAGACGCGGTGCGCGAGCTCGCCGGGGCGCGCGGCCGGGGCTCCGTCGAAGGCGATCCGCGGCCAGGGGCTGCCGTCGTCCGGCTTCAGGTCGAGCAGACGCTCGGCGAGGAGGTCGCCGAGCCGTTCCCAGGTGATCGCTTCGAGTCGCACAGGGCCCATGATGCCGCGATCACGAGACGTTCTCGTGGGCGTGGCGGGCGGCGAAGAGTTCAGGGAGGTGGGCCGCGCTCCAGGTATGGGCCGCGATACTCACGCCGCCCGCCCGGCCGGTACCGTTTTGGGGGCGAGACCGCACCGTACGGCGCCGCGTACCCGTCGTACACGGACCTCGCGGTGGCGGTGCTCGACGAGATCGGGCCGCCGACGCGGCACCATACGCGCCTGTCGGTCTTCAACCCGGGCTCACACCCGCGGTGATGACGCGGCCACCCTGGGCTCGCCGGCCGCGTAGATCCCGGGTCGGACGGGGGAATGAACCGCATATGGCACCGATCGCAACTCCCCCACACCGCACCGGACTTCTCGTGATCCAGCCGCTCAAGAAGCGGCACTGTGTCGAGTGCGGGACCGGGCCGCTGGCGCTGCTGGTGCTGGAGGAGGGGGCGCCGCGGTGTCTGGACTGCGCGGATCTCGGGCATCTGGTGTTCCTGCCGCGAGGGGACACCGCGCTGACGCGGAGGTCGCGGGAGGGCAGTGCGCTGTCGGCGGTGGTGGTGCGGTTCAACCGGCGGCGGAGTCGGTACGAACGGCAGGGTGTCCTCGTAGAGGAGGCAGCGCTCGCCCTGGCCGAGGAGCGGTGCCTGGCGGACGCGGAGGCGCGGCGGCGTCGCCGTGCTCGGGACGCGCGGCGGCGGGAGGCGGAGGATCTGCGGTTCACGGACGCGTTCGCGCGGGAGATACGCCGGCTGTTTCCCGGCTGTCCGGCCGAGCGGGCGCGGGCGATCGCCGCTCACGCCTCGGTGCGCGGCAGCGGACGGGTGGGGCGCAGTGCCGCGGGCCGTGCGCTGTCCGAGGCCGCGGTGACCGCGGCGGTTCGTGCCGCCGTACGGCACGCGGACACTCCGTACGACCAGCTGCTGATGAGCGGTGTGCCGCGATATGAGGCGCGGCGCCGGACCGCGGTCTCGGTGGAGGCGCGGCTCTGGGAGTGGCGCGACGAGCTCACGGCGCGCGCGTGACCGGATGCCCGGCAGACGCGCGGCCCAGAGAGCCGCCCTTCCTGTGCCTGCCCTGTCCACCAGCCCGCCTGCTTGCCCTGCTTGCCCTGCCCGTCCTGGGCGCCCTGCCCCGCCCTTCTCGACCCGGTTCTGGACGCCCGCGTATGCACCCGCGCCCCCGGGCCATGGTCACTGTCCTCGTTCAGGATTTCACTTGTGGTGACAGTTGGTGCCGTGCAGGATCTTTGGACTCGGGGGGTCGATGCGGGAGTGGACATGATCGATGGACCGTATTTCGTGCTGACGGTGTTGGGGGTGCTCGGCTGCGGGCTGGTGGCCGGGGTGTTCTGCGGGTTCTCGACGTTCGTGATGAGGGGGATCGCCGAGCTGCCGCCCGCGCAGGGGGTCGCCGCGATGAACGCGATCAACGTCGCCGCGTTGCGCCCGCCGTTCATGCTGGTGTTCCTCGGGTCGGCCGGGCTGTGCGCGGTGCTCGCGGTGGTGACGTTCGTGCTGTTGCCGGACGACGGGACGGTGGAGCTGCTGCTGGGCAGCGCTCTGTATCTGTTCGGGTCGTTCGGGGTGACGGTCGTCGCGAACGTGCCGCGCAACGAGGCGCTGCTCAAGATGGAGCCCGGAGCGCCGGAGACCGCTTTGTACTGGCGTACGTACGTGCGTGAGTGGACGATGTGGAACCACGTCCGCACGGTCGCGTCGGCCGCCGCGGCGGTGTCGTACACGCTGGCCCTCACCTGAGCGGCGGGGCCGACGGAGGCGACGTATCGTGGCGGGAAAGGAGTGCCGCCCGGAGGCCGTGGACCGATGACGTCCGATGGCCGCGCGGCCCCGCACCGGTACGCGTACATGAGGGAGACGGCCATGGCCGATCCCAAGGGATTCATGACCACCCCGCGCGAGGAGTACCCGCGCCGGCCCGTCGAGGAACGCGTGCGGGACTGGAACGAGGTGTACGTCCCCGGGGCGCTGCTGCCGATCATCAGCAAACAGGCCGACCGCTGCATGGACTGCGGAATCCCGTTCTGCCACGACGCCTGTCCGCTGGGCAATCTGATCCCCGAGTGGAACGACCTGGTCTCGCGGGACGACTGGCGGGCGGCGAGCGACCGGCTGCACGCGACGAACAACTTCCCTGAGTTCACCGGGCGGTTGTGCCCGGCGCCGTGCGAGGCGGGTTGTGTGCTCGCGATCAACCAGCCCGCGGTCACCATCAAGAACGTCGAAGTGGCCATCGCCGACCGGGCCTGGGAGGACGGTTTCACTCCACCGCGCCCGCCGGACCGGCTGTCGGGACGGACCGTCGCGGTGATCGGGTCGGGGCCCGCCGGGCTCGCCGCCGCACAACAGCTGACCCGGGCCGGGCACACCGTCGCCGTGTACGAGCGGGCAGACCGGATCGGCGGGCTGCTGCGGTACGGGATCCCCGCGTTCAAGATGGAGAAGCGGCACCTGGACCGGCGGCTGGAGCAAATGCGGGCGGAGGGAACGAAGTTCCGTACGTCGACGGCGATCGGCAGGGACATCCGCGCCGCCGAGCTGAAATCACGCTACGACGCCGTCGTGCTCGCCGTGGGCGCCACCGCCTGGCGCGAACTGGACGTTCCCGGGCGGGAGTTGGCCGGGATCCATCAGGCGATGGCGTATCTGCCGCTGGCCGACCGGGTATGCGAGGGCGATCTGGAGGTCTCGCCGTTGTCCGCGGCCGGCAAGCACGTCGTGATCGTCGGCGGTGGTGACACCGGCGCCGACTGCCTGGGGACGGCTGTACGCGAGGGCGCCGCGTCAGTGACCCAGCTGGACATCTATCCGCTGCCCGAGGCGGAGCGCGACGAGGACGCCGAGCCGTGGCCGACGTACCCCAAGATCTACCGGCTCTCGGCCGCGCACGAGGAGGCCGGCGTGCTGGAGACGGCGCCCGCGGCGGACGCGGACGCCCGGCTCTTCGCGGCGTCCACGCTCCGCTTCACCGGGGACGCGGACGGGCACGTACGTGCACTGCACCTCGTCGAGGTCGACGAGCGGCGGCGCCCGGTACCCGGCTCCGGGCGGGACCTTCCCGCCGACCTCGTGCTGCTCGCCCTCGGCTTCTCGGGCCCCGACCGCCACGACGGCCTGATCGACCAGCTCGGCCTCACCCTCGAACCGCGCGGCACGATCTCCCGGGACCAGGACTTCGCGACCAACGTTCCCGGGGTGTACGCCGCCGGGGACGCGGCCCGCGGCCAGTCCCTCATCGTCTGGGCCATCGCCGAGGGGCGAGCCGCGGCCGCCGCGGTGGACCGTCGACTGACGGGCACGTCGCAGCTTCCGGCGCCGATAGGGCCGTACGACCGACCGATGACGGTGTGACCGCGGGCGGTGTGACCGACGACGGTGTGACCGATGGCGGTGCGGCGGCGCCGAGTCGCGGGCCACGGGCCGCGCATCGACCGGAGGCTGCGGCGCGTCAGCGGCGCTCGTCCGTGCCCGCCACCTTCGCCGTCGACAGCGCCACCCGGTTCCAGGTGTTGATCGTGAAGATCAGGGCCAGCACATGGGCGAGCTCCTGCTCCTCGAAGTGGGCGGCGGCCTGCGCGTACACGTCGTCCGGCACGCCCGCGTCGGCGACACGCGTGACCGCCTCCGTCAGGGCGAGGGCCGCCTGCTCCCGCGGCGTGAAAAAGTGCCGGGCCTCGCGCCACACCGCGACCATGTGCAGCCGGTCCTCGCTCTCGCCGGCCTTGCGGGCGTCGTTGGTGTGCATGTGGAGGCAGTACGCGCAGTGGTTGAGGTGCGAGGCGCGGATCTGGATCAGTTCGACGAGGGCCGGGTCGAGCCCCTCGCGAGCCGCCACGTCGAAGCCGATGAGGGCCCGGAAGACCTTCGGAGCGGACTTCGCGAAGTCGAGGCGGGCATTTTCGGCCACGGACGCCCCACCCGAAGGAACAGTGGTGCCGGCCGTCGTGTGCGTCGTGTGCATCGTGTGCGTCGTCATGACCATGAATCTACGGGCTGGAAAGACCGGTTGTAGGGTGCATTTCCATGGCAGATTCATGGGTCAATTCTGCGGAGCGGATAGGTGCCGACCTGCACCTGGAGCTGTCGGGTTCGGGTGGGCGGCGGGCCGCGCTGATCCGTGCGCTGCGCGAGGCCGTGCGCGACGGCAGGCTCGCGCCGGGTACGCGGCTGCCGCCGTACCGCTCGCTCGCCGTAGACCTGGGCGTCGCGCGCAACACGGTCGCCGACGCCTACGCCGAGCTCGTCGCCGAGGGCTGGCTGACCGCCCGGCAGGGCTCGGGCACCAGAGTGGCAGAGCGCACCGCACCGCCGGGCGCCCCCGCGCGCGTACCCAAAAAGGCACCTCCACGCGCGCGTGGACCCCGGCACGATCTACGGCAGGGCACGCCGGACGCGTCGTCGTTCCCGCGCGCCGCCTGGCTCGCGTCGTACCGCCGGGCCCTCCAGCAGGCACCCAACGAGGCCTTCGGGCCCGGTGATCCGGCGGGGCGGGTCGAACTGCGCGAGGCACTCGCCGCATACCTGGCACGCGCGCGTGGCGTACGCACGGAGCCTGGGCGGATCGTGATCTGTTCGGGTTTCGCGCACGCCCTGCGGCTGCTCTTCCCGCATGTCCTGCGGGGCCCGCTGGCCGTCGAGTCGTACGGCCTCGGCTTCCACCGCGAACTGCTGGCCGCCGCGCCCGTACGGACCGTGCCGTTGCCTGTGGACGAAGACGGCGCCCAGGTGGGCGAGTTGCGCAGGGAGCGGGCCGTACTGCTCACGCCCGCCCACCAGTTCCCGACCGGAGGTCCGCTGCATCCCGCGCGACGGGCCGCCCTGATCGACTGGGCACGCGCGCGTGGAGGGGTGATTCTGGAGGACGACTACGACGGGGAGTTCCGCTACGACCGCAAACCGGTAGGTGCCGTGCAGGGTCTCGATCCGGAGCGGGTCATCCACATCGGCTCGGTCAGCAAGAGCCTGTCGCCGGCGGTGCGGCTCGGCTGGATGGTCCTTCCGGAGCGGTACGTCGATGCCGTACTCGCCGTCAAGGGCGAACGGGAGGCGTGGGCGAGCGCGTTGGACCAGCTGACGCTCGCGGACTTCATCGTCTCCGGGTCGTACGACCGTCACGTGCGGCGTATGCGGCAGCGGTACCGGGGGCGGCGGGACCGGCTCGTCGCCGCGCTCGCCGCTCAGGCGCCGCACATCGAGGTCACCGGGATCGCGGCCGGGCTGCACGCGGTGCTGCGGCTGCCGCCGGGGACCGAGCAGTCGACGGTCAAGGCGGCGGTCTGGCAGGGCGTCGCGCTCGACGGGCTCGCCGAGTTCCGGCATCCGGAGGCGGTGACGGCCGCTCCGGACGGGCTGGTGGTGGGCTATGCGACGCCCGCGGAGCATGCCTATGGGGCGGCGCTCGACGCGTTGTGCGGAGTGCTGCCACCGGGCTGACCTGGCCGGAAAGTGACCTCCAACTGACGTGGAGCACAAGGGCGGTGGGATCGGAGAGCAGGAGGCGTGTTGCCGTCGCGGCCGTGAACCGGGCGTGACAGTGCCCCTCCCCCATCCTTCGTTCCGTCGTCAGGCGCAGGGCCACCCCCGCGCGTCCCCCTGTTGGCGATCGGTCCTGGAGGGTGCTCGATGACGACGCTCGACGAACGTCACGAAGACGGTGCGCGCGAGGGGGGGAGGAATTCAGGGACGGCAGTGCGGGCACCCTCGCCCGAGGGCTATCGAGGGCTGGCGCGCCACGGGTTCACCACCGTCGTGGACCTGCGCGCCGAAGACCTGTCCGCGGCCCAGCTCGCCGCGCCCCGAGAGGCCGGGCTCGATGTCGTACGTCTGCCCGTCCGTGACGGGCAGACCCCGACGCCCCGCCAGGTCGAGCGTTTTCTCGACGTGGTCGGCGAGGCGTCGGAGCCGGTGTTCGTGCATTGCGGTGCGGGAGTCGGGCGTACGGGGGCGATGGCGGCGGCGTATCTCGTGCGGACCGGAGATCTACTACGGGCTGAGCCTCGGCCCGGGCCACGCGGACCAGCCGCCGTTCCCGGTGGTCGCCGTGAGCCGCCTGGTGGACGCTCCGCGGCGCATGTGGTCCCGGCTGTAGCCCCAGCCTCTCCGTAAGTCCGTGCCGTGGTAAGGATTCATATCGAAGTAAGTCATCAACTCAGTGCCACAATTAGGGAAGTCGGGGAAAGGGGAAAGGGGAAAGGGGAACACAAGTGGATCACGACAGAAGGAAGTCCGCCTCCCCCGCCTTCGCGCCCTGGATGAACGCGGTCATCTCGCCAGGCGTGTAGATCAGGGCGGGTCCGTCCGGATCCGCCGACTGGCGGACCGCGATGCGCCCGTCGGCGAGCTTCATCGCCTCCAGGCAGTTGCCGCCGTTCCCGCCGCTCCACGGCTTGTGCCAGCCCTCGTTGCCCAGTTCGCGGGCGGGCATTCCGTTGTAGATGCGCACGTCGCGTATCCGCGGCTTGATGCGTTCCATTCACAGCTCCTTGCGGAGATCCCGGAGGATCTCCTTCGTGCGATGTGCCGTGGCGGCCTGAGCCGCCATGCGGTCCATGACCTCGAGGTGGGTCGCCACCTCCGAGCGCGCGTCCAGGTAGACGGCGCCGGTCAGGTACTCGCTGTAGACCATGTCCGGGAGCTCCGGCATGGCAAAGCGGAACAGCACGAAGGGCCCGTACGTGCCGGGGTGCGGCCCCGAGGAGAACGGGATCACCTGCAATGTCACGTTGGGCAGCTTCGTGGCCTGGAGCAGCTTGTCGATCTGGGCGCGCATCACCTCGGGACCGCCGATGGGGCGGCGCAGGGCCGTCTCGTCCATCACGGCCCAGATCCGGGGCGCGTCCGCGCGGGTGAGCAGATCCTGGCGCTGTATGCGCAGCGCCACGTGCCGCTCGATGTCCTCGGGCCTGGTCTGGCCGATGGCGCCCGCCTTCATGACGCCGCGCGCGTAGTCCTCGGTCTGCAGCAGCCCGGGCACGAAGTGGGGTTCGTACGAGCGGATGAGGGCGGCCGCGCCCTCCAGGCTCACGTGCATCGAGAACCAGTCCGGCAGGATGTCGTGGAACCGCTGCCACCAGCCGGGTTTGTTGGCCTCCTCGGCCAGTTGGACGAAGGCCTCGGCCTCCTCGTCGCTGACGCCGTACGACTTCAGCAGCAGTTGGAGGTACGGAATTTTGAGGGAGACCTCGGCCATCTCCATACGGCGGACCGTGGCGGGCGCGACACGCAGGATGCGCGCGGCCTCCTCACGCTTGAGACCCGCGCGTTCCCGCAGGTCCAGCAGGCGTCGGCCGAGGACCACCTGACCGACCGTCGGCGCGGACCGCGGTTCGCTCACGTCCCACCTCCACTGAGTCCATGACAGCCCGTCCACAGAGTCCGGACAGGCCGGGCGGCGCCGTACGGGTTCTTCCTCGTCCTCTTCGACGATCCCAACTGGCGCCGCTCGGCGTGCTGTTGCGAGCAGTGTGCCACGCGCCCTCACCGCGTCACACGGCACTCTGCATTTTTCAGAGTGACACTTGCCAAGTGTTCACGGCGGGGCGATAGTGGCAAGCGTGACTCCGTCCGCGCCGTTAGGAACAGACGCCGCCGAAGACCAAATCGGTCTCCGTGCCGCCGCAGGGCTCCGGCCCGGCGCGGCCGCCGAGCGCCGGTTCCGCTTCGAGCTGGCCGCACACCCGGGCTCCGTGGCTCAGGCGAGACGTCTGGCACGTGCCCGGCTGTCCGGCTGGGCGGTGTGCGAGGACACCTGCGACACGGCGGCCCTCGTCATCTCCGAGCTGGTCACCAACGCGATCGTGCACGCCGCCGGCGAGCGCGTCCTCTGTGAGCTGCACGATGCCTCCGACGTGGTGCGGATAGCGGTACGTGACGAGGGATGCGCTCCGGGTGAGCCGCACCCCTCGCCGCAGCGGCCCGAGGAGGAGCACGGGAGGGGATTGCTCCTCGTCGCGGCCGTGTCCAGGGCCTGGGGGGCTCAGGACACGGGGCCCGGCCTGCTGGTCTGGGCGGAGCTGGAGCGCGGCGGCGCGGACGGGCAGGACGGGCAGGACGGGGCCACCGAAGCCCGGTCGGACTTGGGCTGGAGCGCGAAGAAGCCCCCGGCCGACGGCCGGGGAACCGGGACGGAAGCGTCCTGGGGAACGCGGACCCCGGGGGTCCCGCCGATCGAGCGCAACCCGGATTGGGGGAGGGTGTGAGGGGTACGCCGGCGGCAGGGCCTGGAGCCCAGGTCCTGAGCCTGGACACGATGGTCCGCATGAAGCGCGGGCAGCGGATGTCCGGGCCGCTGAGGCGTCTCCTCGTACCCGAGGGCATGACCGTGCCGCTGGGCTGCGACGCGGTGTCGGTGCCCGCCCGGTTCGGACCGCTGCTGCTGCCGCGGCTGCCCCGCGTGGGCTGTGTCTACGCGGACGGGTCGCGCTGGTGGCTGCTCGTGCCCTCCGACTCCGACGTCGCTCTGGAGTGGCCCGCGCCCGCGCACTACGCCACGGGGGCGGTCGTACCGGACGCGCCCGACGCACCCGGTCTCATCCACAAGCCGGACGGCACGCTTCCTTACACCCCGCCGATCCCCCTCTATCTGGCGCTGTGCCGGATGACGGGGACGACGCCCGTTTGGTCGCGTCCGATCAGCGCGTAAACCCTCCGGCCGGGGGCTGCCGGACGTGTCCGAAGTGCGCCGGTCGCCGCAAAACACCACCGCCTCCACGGGTGGAGCGCCGCGTTCCTGGGGAAAGCACCGTTCGTGCAGTCCCGGGGAGGCCATGGGTGGGGAAAGCGGCGAAGAAATCAGCGGGCGAGTCGGCGGGCAGGCCGGCGGAGAAGCCGACGGGCGAATCGGCTGGGAAACCGACGCGTAAGAATGGGAAGCCGACACGTAGGAAGAAGCGCGGCAACGACAAACCGCCGCCCTCCGATTCCGAACATCTGCTCTTCGGCGGCCCGCTCCGCTACGACATGGGCTGGTCCCAACACGCCGACGCGTTCCTGGAGTTGAACTTCCGCGCGATGCTGACGCGGCTGCCGTCGCTGCTCGCGTCCAGCTTCCGCCTCGCCTGGAAGGCGGACCCGCGCGCCGCCCGTGTCGTGCTGGCCGCCGAGCTGAGCCGCGGCGGCGCCCAGGCGGTCAGCCTGCTGGCGGTCAACAGCGTGCTGGGGCGGCTGATGACGAGCGGCCCGGTCGGGGACCGGCTGCGCGGCGCGCTCCCGGCGTTGGTCACGGTCGCCGCCGTGATGCTGGTCGCCGCGCTGCTGCGGGCCGCGTCCACGTATGCCACCGGACGCCTGGAGCCGAAGGTGGAGCGGGTGGCGACCGAGCTGTATCTGGAGCGGGCGGCGGCCGTGGAGCTGGCCGCGATCGAGGACGACGCGTTCCACAAGCTGCTGGACACCGCGCAGTACGGCGCCCGGTCCGCCCGAAGCATGATCACGATCGCCACCCGAGTGGTGAACGCGATGATCTCGCTGTGCGCGGCGGCGGGCGTCCTGACGGTGCTGCACCCCGCGCTGCTGCCGCTGCTCGTCACGATGACGCTGCCGAGCGCCTGGAGCGCGCTGACCATCGCCCGGCGGCGCTACGAGTCGTTCCACACCTGGGTGCAGCACGCCCGCGCCGGGCATCTCATCAGCAGTCTGCTCACCGAGCCCGCCGCGGCCCCGGAGATCCGCGTGCACGGCGTCGGACCGTTCCTGTTACGCCACTTCCGCTCGATGTCGGAGACCGCCGAGGCCGAACAGGCACGGCTGGCCCGGCTCTCCGCCCGCACCGGTCTGATCGCCGCCGCCTGGACGGGACTTGCCACCGTGGCGACGTACGCGACCCTCGGCGGGCTGCTGCTGGCCGGCGCGATGGCGCTCTCCGTCGCCGGTACGGCCGTGATCGCGATCCGCACCGGTTCCGCGAGCCTCGACACGCTCGTCCTGGAGGTCAACTCCCTTCACGAGGAAGCCCTGTTCGTGGGCGACCTGCAACGCCTGTACGTCGAGGCGGCCGAGCGCGCGATCCCGGTGGGCGGTGATCCGCTTCCCGACGATCCGCGCGAAATCCGCTTCGAGAACGTCACGTTCACCTATCCGGGCACCTCGGCCCGGCCCGCGCTCGCGGACGTCACCCTCAGCGTCCCGCTCGGCAAGATCGTGGCACTCGTCGGCGAGAACGGCTCGGGCAAGACGACCCTGGTGAAGCTGCTCGCGGGGCTCTACGCCCCCGAACACGGGCGGATCCTGTGGGACGACGTCGACGCGGCGACCGCCGACCGGCATCAACTCGCCGAGCGGATAGCGATGGTGGCCCAGGACTTCAAACGGTGGCCGTTCACGGCGCGCGTCAACGTCGCGGTCGGGCGCGCCTCGGCGCCACTGACGGACGAGCGCCTGGCCTCGTCGGTCGCCGAGGCCGGGGCGGAGGACGTGGTCGCGGACCTGCCCCGGGGCCTGGACACGCTCCTGGGCCGCGGCTTCAGCGGCGGGCACGAGCTGTCGGGCGGGCAGTGGCAGCGCCTCGGCATCGCGCGGGCCGCGTACCGGCGGGGCGCCATCCTGATCGTGGACGAGCCGACGGCGGCGCTCGACGCCCGGGCCGAGTTGGAGGTCTTCGAGAAGATCAGGGCCCTGGCGGGCACCGGCCAGACGGTCATCCTGATCACGCACCGGCTGGCGTCCGTACGCCACGCCGATCTCGTCCACGTCCTCGACCAGGGTCGCCTCGTGGAGTCCGGCAGCCCGGACGAGCTCCTGGCCACGGGCGGCATCTACGCGGAGCTGTACTCACTGCAGGCCGAGCAGTTCACGTCGAAGGTACCGGCCCCAAGGGGGGCTGACGGGGGCTGATCCCACTCGACGCTCACGAGAGGCGCGCTCGCGTACACGAGAGGCACGCTCAGCGAAGCTCACTCGACGACGTCGGCACCTCGCACGACGACCAGGAACGCGTCCGTGGAGAGATCCATGACGACCTCCACGGCCTGTCCCTCCTGGCGGCGCGCCTGTGCGAACTCCTCCGCGGGCCACGACCCGCGCGGCCCACCGGCGGGAAAGCGCTCCAGCACCGTTCGCCCGTTCACCCTGCACCTCCATGTAGTACTGCTCTCATAGAGTTAAACGCCCTGCATGGGGTGAACGGCTCGCGAAGTGACCGTACTGAGACGTAGCCGACACGGGGCGGTACACCCGGTGTGAGGGAACTCTCAGTCCTCGTACTCGTCGTGGTACCGGATCCGCTCGCTGCCCGCGGGCGCCCCCAGCGCGGACGCGCGCCCCTTGGGCTCCTCCCACTCCTCCTGCCGGCCGAGTGCCGTGAGGTCGAGGAAGCTGGTGGTGGAGCCGAGCCCGTCCAGGCCGCGCTCGTACGTCGAGTACGTGTGGAAGACCTGTTCGCGGTCCCGCAGGAAGCAGCTCACGCCCGGACGTTCACCGGGCTCGCCACCACCTTCGCCGTCGCCCGCGAACGACACCTGGAAGTCGTGGTTGAAGTCGCTGTCGTACGACGAGTACCAGGGCACCGTCCAGCCCATGCGGGCCTTGAAGGGAAGGATCTTCGTGTACGGCGCCCGGGAGACGGCGGCGAACTCCGTGCCGCGGGCCCGCAGATGCGCGAGGTGCCCGATCTGGTCGAGGAACGCCGAGCAGCTGCGGCAGCCGGCGTCCCACTCGGGCGCGAACATGAAGTGGTAGACGACGAGTTGGTCCCGCCCCCGGAAGAGGTCGAGCAGCGTCGCCTTCCCGTCGCCGCCCTCGAACACGTACTCCTTGTCGATCCCGACCATCGGCAGCCCGCGCCGTGCCGCGTTGAGCGCGTCCCGCGCACGCGTTGCGGCCTTCTCCTTGAGCAGCAGCTCCTCGCGAGCGGCGCGCCACTCCTCACGCGAGACGATCTGCGGAAGCGTCATGTGCTCCTCCTACGAAACGGTGCCCTTCCTGTAAGGGACTGGCGCAAGGAGCGGAACTCATCGGCCCGTCGCCGAGATTCTTTCCGGCACGGTGGATCACGTGTCGTACTCCTGGATCCGCCGGCCGTGGCCGCGGTCGACCAGTGCGGGCAGCCGCTCCCCCAACTCCCGTACCGTGGAAGGCAGGTCGAGCGTGAGCAGCTGACGGTTCCGCATCAGTACGCGCCCGTCGACGATCGTCGTCCGTACGTCACTGGAGCGGGCACTGTGCACGAGTGTGGCCGCGAGGTCGTGCACCGGCTGGGTGTGCGGGCCGGTGAGGTCGACCAGGATGATGTCGGCCCGCCGGCCCCGCGCGAGACTGCCGATCCGCTCCCCCAGACCGACGGCTCGCGCGCTCTGGAGGGTTGCGTGGTGCAGGGCTTGACGGGACGTCAGCCAGCGTGGGTCGCCCTCGGCCGACTTCTGTACCAGTGAGGTGAGGGCCATGGACTCCCAGATGTCCAGGGAGTTGTTCGAGGCGGCTCCGTCCGTGGCGAGGCCGACGGGGACGCCGATCTCGCGCAGGGCCCGTACCGGTGTCGGGTCCCAGGCGAACTTCAGGTACCCGCGCGGTGCGGTCGCGACGGCCACCTGTCCCGTCGCGCGCTCCAGTACGGGCAGGTCGCGGTCGATGATGCCGGTGCCGTGCGCGATGAGGAGTTCCGTGTCGAGGAGCCCGGTGCGCTCCAGGACCTCGATCGGCGTAAGACCGTGGCGGGCAAGGCTGTTGTCCGTCTGGTCGCGGCTCTCGGAGGCATGGAGGTGCACCGGAAGGCCGTGCTCGCGGGCAAGCTCGGCGGTCGCGGCCAGGTCGGCGTCGTCCACGGTGTAGGGGGCGTGCGGGGCGAGGGCGGTCGTGATGCGCCCGTCGGCGCCGCCCCGATACCGCAACGCGAACTCCAGTGACCTCTCCCGGCCTTGGGCACCCTGCGAGGAGAAGAAGGCCTGTCCCAGGTGCGCGCGCAGCCCGCTCTCGGCCGTCACGGCGGCGACGGTGCCCATCGAGAAGTAGTGGTCGGCGAAGCAGGTCACGCCTGCGCGGATCATCTCGGCGCAGGCGAGCCGCGCCCCCAACTCCACGTCCTTTTCCGTGAGGTTGGACTCGATGGGCCAGATGTAGTCGTTGAACCACTCCTCGGCCGGCAGGTCCTCGGCGATGCCGCGCAGGGCGACCATCGGCGAGTGGGTGTGGCAGTTGATGAACCCTGGCATCGCCACCTGACCGCGGGCGTCGATGTGCTCGACGGCGTCCAGTCCGCGTACGTCGTCGGTGATCGCGTCGATGACCCCGTCTCGTACGACGATCGAGGCGTTCTCGAAGAACTCGATCTCCTCCTGACCGTCGTGCACCAGTGCGGTGCATCCGGTGATGAGGAGATCGGCGGGAGACTGCGTCATCGCCTCACCGTACGACGGTGTCGTGCCGCGGAGGGAGGTGAACCGCGCATCCCGTCCCAGCCCTGTCGCCGGGCCGGTTGCGCGAGCACCCTGGCGTCACCACAGCCCGCCTTCTGGAAGGAGCCGGCATGCTCCTCGGCACCTGGAACCTGGAGAACCTGTACCGGCCCGGCGGCCCCTTCGGACCGAAGGACAAGGCCGCGTACGAGACGAAGCTCGCCGCCCTGGCCGCCGTCATCACGGAACTCGACCCGACTCTGCTGGGCGTACAGGAGGTCGGGGACCCGGACGCGCTCGCCGACCTGGCCGGAATGCTGGACGGCGACTGGCAGGTCACGCTCTCCGGTCATCCGGACGACCGGGGGATCAGGGTCGGTTTCCTCAGCCGGGTGGTGCCACAGGTGCTCGCCGACACGAACGCCTTCCCGGAGCCGCTGCGCCCCGTCCAGGCCGACGACCGCGGCGCCACCGTGTCGCACGCGGGCCGCGGCTTCCTGGCGGTGGAGGTCACGACCCGGGCCCTGTCCCTGAGGGTGGCGGTCTGCCATCTCAAGTCGAAGCTGCTCTCGTACCCCGGCGGGCGCTTCCAGCCGCGCGACGAGGGCGAACGGGCCCGCTACGGCGCGTACGCCCTGTACCGGCGGACCGCCGAGGCCGCGGCGCTGCGCGCGCTGGCCGACGAGCTTCTGGCCGGCGAGGGCCGCACCCGCGATGTGGCGGTGCTCGGCGACCTCAACGACGAGGTGCAGGCCGCGACCACCCAGATCCTCCTCGGCCCGCCCGGCTCCGAGATCGGCACCCCCGGGTACGACCACGCGGACGCGGGCGACGCGACGCGCCTGTGGGACGTGGCCCCGCTCATCCCGGCCGACCAGCGCTACTCCCGCGTCAACTCGGGGCGCCGCGAACTGATCGACCACATCCTGGTCAGCCATCAGCTGGTGCGTCGGGTCACCGCCGCCGGTACGGGTCTGCCCGGCGAGCAGCAGCTCCGGCTGCCGTCGGTGGGCGCGGATCCGGGCGAACGACGCGGGGTGGCAGGGTCGGACCATGCGCCGGTGTGGGTGCGGGTGCAGCCGTAATGGTCGGACGGTGATGGTGGCCAACGGCCCGGCAAGGACGGCGGATTGACGCTCAGACAGCGACGGGGAGCTTGTGCGTCTTGGATGTCATCAGCCCCGCCCGCTCCCGGCGCTCGGCCAGCTCGTCGAGGAGTTCGGCGATCCGCTCGGTGTGCCGAGGTGTGAGCCGTCCGGTGTCGTCGAGCTGGACGGCGCACGCCGTGGTCGTGTCGACGAGCCGTTCGAGGGTGGCCGCGACCTCGTCCGTACCCTCCGCATGCCGTGCGAGGGCGGGGAGTTCGGCGGCGGCGAGGTCGATCGCGGCGCGGGCCTCGGCGAGCGCGCGATAGGCCTCGCGCCGCAGGATCCACCGGCCGGCCCGGTCCTCTGTCGTGCCGTCGTTCAGCACATGCGTGAGATAGGCGTCCGCCGCCTCCGCGGCACGGACGATCCGCGCCCGTACCGTCCCGCCGCGCTGCCCGAGCGCAGGCAGATGCCCGACGAGCAGCACGATCCCGCAGGCCAGCAGCGTCTCGCCGATCCGGCTCCAGGAGGCCTGCGGCTCCCCGCCCACCATGACTAGGGCAAGTACGAGGACGGTGACGACGGCGGTCTGCGCGGCGAAGTGCCGTGTGGCCACGGGGATCAGGGCACCGCTGACCGCGACCAGGGCGATGAGTCCCTCCGGCCGGGGCAGCAGGGCGGCGAGCCCCGCGAAGACGACCGCGCCGAGCACGGTCCCCGCCGCCCGGCACAGCACGCGCGAGGCGAGCGGCCCCAGATCGGGCTTGACGAGGAACACGGCGGTGGCGGGGAGCCAGTACCAGTGGGAGTGGTTCCCGTACCAGCGGGCGTGGTGCAGGGCCTGCGCGACGGCCGCGCTGGCGCCGAAGCTGAGGGCGACCCGGAGCCCGTACTCACGCCCTCCGGAACCGAGCGCGGTGCGCACGAGGGAAGCAGCCGTACGACGCCGGGTGTGCAGGGTGTCTCCGGCGCCGCCCCGGTCGAAGGCGTCGGCGGCGTGCAGCAGCGCGTCGTCGAGGGCGCGCAGCGCGGGTGCGGAGCGGGCGGGCGCGGGCAGCGGCCCGGTGTGGGTACCGGTGCGCACGGCGACGGCGAGCCGCCGCGGCCCCTCCGCGGCCCGCGCGGGCACGGTCTCGCCCGCCCAGGCGAGCGCGGTCGCTGCCTCGGCGAGCGGCAGCGCGGCGGCGTACTGCGCGTGCAGCCGCCGCTCGGCCGCGGAACTGGCGTACCGCCGCAGCCGGGGCCCGGCGAGCGCGTCCTGCGCGTGATCGAGCGCGGCGGTCAGCTCGACGCGCCGCCGGCTCGCGTCCGGTCCGCCGGCCGCGTCGAGCAGCGCGGCGATCGCGTCGTACACACCACCGACGGCATCCCGCTCCCCGTCGAACCGGTAGTCCCCGGCGCTGACGCCCGTTGTCGGCAGCGCGAGCCGCAGCGCAAGAAGCCAACCCGCCCCGGCGAGGAAGAAGACCGCACGCTGCCACCCGGGTTCGGGCAACGGCATCCCGGCCCCGATGGCCGAGGCGACCAGCAACTGTGTCCCGGCCCCGGAGGCGACGGGCCCGATGGCGCTGACGGCTCCGGCGACGAGCCCGAACAGGGTGAGAAGAAGAGTGAGCGCGACGGCCCCAACGTGCAGTCCGGCGTACGACCCCACGAGCAGCCCCCCGGCCCCCGCGAGCGCGGGCAGCCCGAGCCTCTTGACGGCGGCGCGCCGACTCCCGGGCCGGTCGTTGATCCCGGCGAGCATGGCTCCGAGGGCGGCGACGACTCCGAGAGAGGTACGCCCACTCAGCACCGCCACGAGGAGCAGCGGCCCGGCGGCCAACGCACCCCGCCCCACCGCACTCCAGGGCACGGGCCCGCGCTGTGCGCGCAGGGCGTGGGCGAGCCAGGGCGGTACGGCGACGCTGGGGAGTGGCACGGGGCTCCTGTCGGACGAGGGCGGGCGGGTGCCTTCGGGCGACGTCGGCCGGGCTGTTGTCGTACCAGGGTAGATCGCGTTGCTGGAGGAAATGGAACGTACGTATTTCCAGGAGGTGACACGTCCCGGGGATGCCGCGAACTTTATGAACGCAATCGGCGACGAGCCCTTGGGAGACAGACCGCGGAGCGCTCCCGTTCCGCTGCTGACCGCGGAGCGAGCCCGTTCAGCTGCTCAACGCGGAGCGGGCCCGAGGGCGTAGCCGGCCCCCGGACCCTGTGATGCCGCCCATTTCGCACGCCGGCACGCTTGAGGACCCAGGTCAGTCGTTATGTCGCCGCGTCCTGCCTTTGGACCACCACGCATCGAGCTGCGCGGGCTGGACTTGAACCAGCATTTCGACGTCCCGGGGCCTGGGCCCGGTCGATCCGGCGATCGGCGGCGAATACTGAGTCTGGAGCAAGAGTCTGAGATTGATCGCGGCTGGTTCTGAGCCCTGGCCACTCCATCACGACAAGCTTCAGCTTCAGCTTGCGCTCCTCGCGCACCCCGGCCGTGGTGCGTGGTGGCCGGGGAGTTCTTGAGGCTACCCGAACAGGTAGCCGAACACGGCGTCCCCGACCCGCTGGTCGACGACGTCCACGCCGTTCGCCTCCTCACGGGCGAACTTGACGGCCTGCTGCAACTTCTCGACCCGGTCGAGAAGTTCATTCACCCGCCGCGCGGGCAGGGCGCCGGAGAACTTCACGGTCGTCCAGTACCCGACCGGTATGTCCTCGTAATACACCTCGACCTGAGCGGGATGCTTCTCCGTGGCCTCGGCTTTGACATGGTTCCGAGGCACTTTCTTGGTCCGCAGCGTCCGCACCGGCTCGGTCTTCCAGGCATCGGTGGACGGGTCCTGCACCCAGGACTCGGAGGCATCGAGAACGGGCAACTTCCGCACAAACGCATTGAGATCGGTGAGCTGCTTCTCAAGAAACAGCAGATACGACACCGGCACCTCGGCAACGAGCACTCGCCCGTCCACCTTCACATCCGCCCGCGCCGAGCAGTTGGCCCAGTCCTTCGTGGCGGTCACATCAAACAGCCGCGTCAGCGTCCCCGCGGTCTCCCGCAACACATCCTCAGCCTGCACCTGCACCCGAGTCGACTCGGGCGGCAACTGCTCACCCTCCTCGTCCTTCGGCTGATACGTCCGCGAGATTCCGGCCAGCAACGCCGGCTTCTGCAGCCCATGGTGAGCGGCCGTCAGGTCCTGATGAGACTTGGACTTGATGCCCTTCTCTACTGCGATGATCTGATTGAGTTTCGCCACGTGGGAGACGGTAGCAGTGGCAACTGGGCTTACTCGAAGGATTATTCGAGGTCGCCCTGCAGTACGGGCGGGAACGGACGACCAGGGCCTCGGCGAACACGTCATCCCCCCGCGGCGGCTTTGCCGATCGGATTGTCTGGACTGGCAATGCAAAGGCGCCGGAGCCAACAGCCTCAGTGCCGTCCGACTGCAGATCAGAGGATTCGCTGGAGCCGGGCAGTTTCCCGTGTGGGTCTGGTCGTGATGGAACCACACCGCGAATCTCGCCAGAGCACGGCTGACATTCAGGAAGCCTCGAAGAGCGCCTCTGCTTCGGTGACTGCCCGAACCAACGCCTCCTGGTCAGCCCGCAGCTTTCCGAGGATGTCGTCGATCCCTCTCAACCCGGCGCGCTCCAGCAACCGCTTCTCATTCGTCACCCATTCCCCCCGTGCCGCCAGGACGGCATGCCCGGTCTGCATGGCGGCTGTGGCGAGGGCACCCGCGACCTCCGTGAGACGACCGGCCGGGGCGTGATTGGCCTTCGCGTAGGCGAGAGTCGCCCGAGCTGTGCCGTACCAGCGTTCAGGAGCGGTGTGGCGGAGCTTCTCCGGATACGCGGCCGAACGGGGCAGCTCACCCCTCAGCACCTGATTGACGACGAGCTCGGCCACGACCAAGTAGCTCGGAATCCCGGCGAGATGGAAGAGCAGCGGCTCCACTCGGAAGCGGCCGCTCTCCGCCTCCGCCAACTCGTGCTCGACAACATCGAGATCGCGGTAGTGGACGTCGACGCGACGGTCGCCGATGGTCAGCCAGGCGCCCCCGTTGAAAACGCCGCCGCCCCAGCCGCCGATCGCGGAGACCTCGCCGGGCCAGCCGACGGCTCTGAGGTCTTCGGGGTCGAAGTCGCCTCGGTAGTAGATCGCCAAGTCCCAGTCGCTGTCCGGGCCGTGGGTGCCCTGCGCGCGGGAGCCGCCGAGGGCCACGGCCAGAACGGCGGGGAGGGCGGCGAGGCGGTCGGCGACGTGGGCGAGGAACTTCTCATCGTCGGGTTCGTTCACGGGCGCGGCTCTCCGATGGTCAGACCGCCGATCGTCTGGGCCGGACGACGGTGCCTGCTGCACGCCGCCGCTGATGGTGTTGTAGACGTTGCCCTTCGACTGCTCGGCTGCCGTAGGTTCCAACTCTGCCAGCAGCGCCCGGAGTTGGTCCACCACCTCCGGGTCGGCCCGCAGTGTGCGGCGGAGGCGGCTGCGCCACTCGGCCTGGACGTCGTCCGCGGCCTGCGTGTCGCCGACCTCCCGTGCGGCGACCAGTTCGACCCGGAGGATCTCCAACTCGCCCTGCACGGCCTCCTCATCGCCGCCCTCGCCGACGACTGGGGTGTCACCTCTCGCCCCGCCGCCCCCGGCAAGACCGTATGGGCCGAGCTACGCCTCCCCGCGCCGGCGGGCACACCCTGAACACGGCGCGGGGAGGCTCTTCCGCGGTGTCAGGAAGCGGGCTTGTCGGTCGAGGAGGACTCCTTGCCCTTCCCGTTCGGCTGGTGGGTGAAGACGGCCAGGTGCCACACCCCCTTCTCCCGTGTCACGGTGAACGTGTCGCGCAGGGACTTGCCTGCCTTGCCCTCAGCAACAAGGCGGGCCGATCCGGTGTTCGGGCCCATGTCGCGGTCGATCTGGACATCCTTGATCTTCCACTCCCGCCCGCCCCTGTCCGCGAGGATCTGTGCGGCCTCCTGTCGCGACCAAGCCTCGTCCTTGACGCCGCCGACCTTGATCAGTCCGGTGGCGCTCCGGGAGTTGAGAGCGTCCACGTATGCCTCGACGGCGTCGCGTGCCCCGTCGGAGGATGCCGAGTGGGAGGATTCGGCCTTGTCGTCATGGGTCGAGCAGCCGGTGGCGACGGCCAGCGCGGCCAGCACGGCCGGCACGGCCAAGAGACGTCGACGTTCCACAGCGCGCTCCTTGTTCATCTGCGGGTTCTCCTGTGGGGGGTGGCAGCCTGTCAGGTGCGGTGTGCGTACCACCAGGCACGGGGGTGATCGGACAGGAGCTTGCTCAGGCTTTTGTTGTGGGTGTCGCCGGTGTGGTAGGTCAGGTACGGCGTGCCCTGGTACTTCTTCGTGACGATCATCGAGTGGTCGATGTTGTTGTTGCGGGTCCAGTCCGCCTGGAGCACATCCGACTTGGCCAGCTGCCACACATTGCCCAGGATCTTCGTTCTCTTCGCGTGCTTCTTGGCGAACCAGTACCAGTTCTCGGCGCCCGCCCAGGTGTAGCTGGTGAAGAACTTCGTCGGTCCGTAGAACCAGTACTTGTTGCTGGTCCGCTGGATGAGGGCGCCGCCCTTGGGGCCCCATCCGCCGGCCAGCATCGCCTGGGAGATGAAGTTGGTGCAGTCGTTGCCGTAGGTGCGGTACGCGTCGTTGTGGTGATCCCAGTACCTGTCGGCGTAGGCCACCATCTTGTTGTAGTTGTAGGCGGCCGATACCCCCGGCTTGACGGCGTCGGACGCGCCGCTGTCGGGCAGCGGGGTGGTGTCGGCCACGTCGTCCTTGCCGCCCTCGTCCTCATCCGGTGCGCCGCCCCCGTCGTCGGCGGTGGCCTCGGCGTCCGTGTCGGCCACCTGCGTCGTCGGAGTCGGCCCGCCCTCGGTGTCGGCCTTGTCCGACGACAGCAGCCACGCGCCGTCGGAGCCCTGGGTGAACTTCACGGTGTGCGGGAGCGAGAGTTCCTCGTACTCCGGCGCTCCCTCCTCGACCTCCTGGGGCGTGAACGGCAGCCGGAGGCGGGTGTGTTCGGTCAGCTGAAGCGTCGCCGTCCCGCCGTCGACGGTCGTGTCGTCGACCTTCACGTCGACCTGCGCCTGCGTGTAGCCGCCGTCGACCTCCTTGTACCGCCTGCCCTTCTCGGCGAGCGCGGCGAGATCGTCCTGCGTCTGAGCGGCCATGGAGCGTGTGGCCCAGACATGGGCGAGCGCGGTCCGCGCCTTGGGAGGAGACGTGGTCAGCATGTCGGCCCGCTGTTGCAGATACCCCTCGGCGAGCCCGGCCAGTGCCGAGGCGTCGGCGCTCGCCGAGGCCGACTCGGCGGCGGAAGCGGGCTGGGCGCCGGCGGGTATACCGACGAGCGCGAGAGTCGCCGCGGCCGTGGCTGCGACGACAACGTGTCTGTGGTGCGCGGTGCGCATGGAACCCCCTGTGATCACAAGCTGACTGGTCGGGTCAGCCTGCGAGTCAAGAGATCCCGTTCGAACGCCGCGTTCCCATGTGGCAGGTTCTTGATCCTGGAATGTCTGATTCCTCGCACGTGAATCGGGACTCCGCGCATGTCGCCGCGTTGCAGCTGACACCTTCCGTCGGGACTGACGTGCGCGGGTGCTTCTCCAGCAGCCATGGCTACTTCTCCCTCACGCTCCGTGGCATCCCTCGGCATCGACCTCGGGTGATTGTCAGTGGGGCGCGTTACAAATGAGAGGTGTCGTCACAGACTGTGACCAAGAAGTGGCTACGGGGGAGGTAGCGGTGACTGGATGCCAGGAAGACGGGCAGAGGTATGTCTCGGCGGCGGGGCTGAGGGCACGGGGGTGGACCGGCGGGATAGTCCGCCGGCTGCTGGGCGCGCCCGATCGGCTCAGCGTCAATCCGCGGTTCAGGTCCGCGCCGCACACCCGGCTCTATCGCGCCGAACGGGTCGAGGCCGCGGAGCGGAGCGAAGAGTTCCGGGAGGTTGCGGAGAGTGCGGTACGCCGGTCGGATGCTGTACGGGCCGAACTGGAGCGGCGGCGGGAGGCGGTCCTGGAACGGATCAGGGCGGAGCCCATCGATGTGCCGCGCCTGGACCCGGGCAAGTTGGCGCTTCGGACCGTTGAGTACCGGGCCCGGAGGGAGGCGGAGTGGGGGCAGCGATCGGGAGGTGTCACCAGCCCGGGAGCCGGCCGCGGCTTGCCTGGCTCCCGGGATCGCACCGATCCCCGCTCCCCTGTCCCTGATCGTGAAGGTGATCGTGATCGTGATCGTGATCGCACGTCGTCCGACTCGGGTCACCGCGCACCCTCCGATTCCAGCGACCGCGCCTCGCTCCTCCGTTGGAAGGTCGACTACCTGCGGCATCGGCTGAGCCACTACGAACGGCTCCTGGACGGACTGCCCGGCGGCGAGCGGTCCCCCGGGCGGGCCGAGGCCGTCACGCTGCTTCGGCGACGGATCTACGGGGCCATCGCCGAGGCGTACCCCGCCCTTGCACAGGAGTGCGAAAGGCGAGCGCGTGATCAATGACGTGGTCCACCTCGCTGGTGACGCACCACTGGAGCGTGCCCCGAGCGCACTCCGGCGAGCCCGAGGCGCTCCTAGGCTCCGAAATCATGAAAGCCGATCTCGCCCTGCGTGTACACGAACGCCTTGCGGCCTTCCCCGGGCTGCGCCCTGTCGCCCTCGGGGAAGGGTCCGGCTTCAGACGCTGGGACCTGGCATCCATGGTCGAGGGCGCCCTGGGCACATGCGTCGACCCGCACTCGCTCACGGCCTCGCGCGAGCAGGAATTACGGGCCCGGCTGGGCGAGCTCGGGCAGGCTCGCAAGGACGAGGACACGGACGACGACGAGGACACGTACCGAAGGAGGTACTGGATCTACGCGACGGGCGAGCCGGGCCCCGGCATCGAGAAGAAGTCCGAGGACCGGCACGAGGACGGACACGAACACCGGCGCGATGGGGCACAAGGGCAAGGGCCCGTCGGCACTGTCGCCGTCGACACCTGGCCCACGGGCGCGGGGGCGTTGCGCGTCTGGTCTCTGTACGTGCACCCCGTGGCGCGGCGCCGCGGCCTCGCCTCGGCGGTGTTGGACACGGTGTACGAGGCGTGCCGCGCCGAAGGGCTGCACGGTTTCCGGCTGGACGCGTACTGGACCTGGCAGAACAGCGTTCGCCACTACCTCAACCGCGGGCTCTGGGTCACCTCGTGGAAGCACGCGCTGGGGCTGTCCCGGCTGTCGTACTTGCCACGATACGAAGTGCGCGAGAACGGAAGGGAGTTGACTTTCCTGGTGGCCGCCGGCCCCGCGACCCCGGCGAGCGGCTCGCGGGAGATGGTGCCGCTCCTCGTGGCCGGAAGCGAGGGCGGGCGGCTACGGCTGCGCGAGACCACCGAGGGGTGTGCGCTCATGCGGGACCAGCCTGACGCCGTACGGCTCTACGCGCGCTCGACCCTCGCGCTGCATCTGGCCGTGCGGGGGCGCCCGTTGATCAGAGGAGAGGCGGAGTGGGCCGAGGCGGACGGGTGGGGTGATATCGGTGAGCCGGAAGGGCTCGCGTACAAGATCGGGGTCTTCGAGCGGGTGGCGCGCGAGGCGGGTTGGCGAGTGAACACTCCGTACGCCAACCCCATGGTCTTCGGCGTGCCGTAGGAGTAGGAGGGGGAGGGAGGGCGGATGCCGGTGATCTCGCCACGGGGCCGGGGGCATACAAACGCCTGCCGAGCACCGCCTTCCGACCGCCGAGCGCCTCCTGCCGAGTACCTCCTGCCGACCGCCTCCGCCTCCTGCCTCCCGCCGACCTCGTCGATCCGCTCGACCGCCGCGCTTCGCGCATCCAGCGGCTCCCCCTGGCGCCGCAAATTCGGATGCGCCCGCCGCCCCCGGCCCCGCATGATCGGCAGGTTGTCCGTTTGTCCCTCGACTTGCTCATCGACCGTTCGACAGGGAGCCCCATGGTCCAGCGCATCACCGTCCCCAGCCTCTTCACGCCGCCCGTCTACTCGCACGCGTCCGTCGTCGAAGCCGGGACGAAGGTCGCCTTCCTCGCCGGGTCCGTGCCGCTCGACACCGACGGGAAGATAGTCGGCGAGGGTGATCATGTGCGGCAGGCCGAGCAGGTGCTGGCCAATCTCGATGAACAACTGCGGGCGGTCGGGAGCGACATGGGGCACGTCGTGTCGACCGACGTGTATGTCGTCGGGAGTGAGCCGGCGGTGTTGTCCGACGTCTGGGATGTCGTCGAGGCCTCCGGGCTCAGCATCGGCCCGCATTCGTCGACGCTGATCGGGGTGGCCTGCCTCGGGTACACCGGGCAGCTCGTGGAGATCACGGCGGTCGCCGTGGTCCCGGATCGCGGCTGAGCGCTCCGCCGGAAGTCCGGTGCGTCGTCAGCGGGCCCGCCGTGGCTGGTCGCGCCCGCGCGGCGGAGCCGCATGGTGTCGGCGGCGGGTCCGCCCCGCGCTCCACCGCCGGGTCCCCGAGACCACCCCGAGGGGAGGCAAGCCGTCAACCGGATCACCCCCACGAAGGCAAGCCCCCGCCCGACCACCCGACACAGGCGAGCCCTGCCCCGTTCACCCCGAAGGATCCAAGCCCCCCGCCCTCGGTGCCCCCCAAGTCCGCCGCTTGGGCAACGGCCTGGCATAGCCTTCGGCCCGGCTCGTCCTCAGCCCCAGCGACACCAGCGACTCGGCGAGCTTGACCGCCGCGGCGACCCCGTCGACGACGGGCAGCCCCAGCTTCTCCCCCACCGCCCGCTGCAGTCCGGTCATCCCCGCGCAGCCCAGGACCAGCACCTCGGCCCCCGCCTCACGGGCGCGCTCGGCTGCGGTCACGAAGGCGTCCTCGGTGCGCTGGGAGTCGCCGAGGTCGAGGACGCCGAGCCCGGTGCCGACGACTGCGGCGCAGTTGCGCCCCACCCCGGCCGTCTCCAGGCTGTCCTCGATCTGCCCGCACGACCGCTCCAGCGTGGTGACGACGCCGTAGCGGCGGCCGAGCAGACAGGCGAGATGGGCGGCGGCCTCGGTGATGTCGACGACGGGTACGTCCACCAGCTCCCGCGCGCCCTCGCGGCCGTGTTCCCCGAAGCCGGCCATGACCACGGCGTCGTACGGGCCCTCGTACGTCCGCAGGGTGTCGAGGACGGCCGCCGCCGAGAGATAGCTGTCGAGCCAGCCCTCCGCGGACTCGGGTCCCCACGCCGGGGTGAGTCCGAGCACGGTGGTGCCCGGGCCTGCGGCGGCCCGGGCACCTCGTACGATCTCCTCGGTCATCCCCTGCGTCGTATTGCAGTTGGTGACGACGATCCGCACGCTCAGCCCTCCACGACAGCGGAGGCGGAGGCAGAGGCGGGGACGGGCTCGGTGGTGGCGGCGCGCTCCGAGCGGCACAGCACCGCGTACAGGCCGGCCGCCAGCGCCGTACCGATGAACCAGGAGTACGGGGCCACGTCGCTGAAGTCCTTCACCAGCGCGAGCACCGCGGCAACGGCCGCCGAGGGCAGGAACGCCCACAGCGCCTTGGGGTTGACGCCCTTGCGGTAGTAGTAGCGCGATCCCGGCTGGGCGTTGAAGAGCTGGTCGATGTCGACGTTGCCGCGCTTGACCCAGTAGTAGTCGAGCATGATCACGCCGAACAGCGGGCCCAGGAAGGCGCCGAGGCCACCGAGGAAGTAGTTGACGACGGTGGGGTTGGAGAAGAGGTTCCAGGGGGTCACGACCAGTGCGGCGACCGTGCTGATCATGCCGCCGACCTTGAAGGTGATCTTCTGCGGCCAGACGTTGGCGAGGTCGTACGCCGGGGAGACGAAGTTGGCGACGATGTTGACGCCCATGGTGGCGATGGCGAAGGTCAGGGCGCCGAGGATCAGGACCCAGGTGTTGCCGACCTTGGCGACGAGCAGCGCCGGGTCGGTGATGGCCTCGCCGAACGCCTCGATGGAACCGGCCGTGACGATGACCGAGACGATCACGAAGGCCGTGGAGTTGATGGGCAGGCCCCAGAAGTTGCCGCGCTTGACGGTCTTGTAGCTGGGGGCGAAGCGTGAGAAGTCGCAGAAGTTGAGCATCAGGGTGCCGTAGGTGGCCAGGATGAGCCCGACCGCGCCGAACCACATGCGCCACTGCTCACCCACGGAGACCGGGTGCGGGGTCGCGGTGAGCGAGATGCTCCAGCCGGCCTTGGCGAGGACCCAGATGGCCAGCGCGATCATGACGAGCCAGATGGCCGGGCCGCAGAAGTCCTGGAACTTGCGGACCGACTCCATGCCCTGGCTGATGATCATGGCCTGGATCAGCCACAGCGCGAGGAACGACGTCCAGCCGAGCGCGTCCAGGCCGAGGAAGGCGTGATGGGTCCACGACTCCAGGCCCGGCCAGGCGGCGAGCAGCATGACGTTGACGGCGACGGAGGCCAGATACGTCTGGATTCCGTACCACATGATGGCGATGATCGCCCTGATCAGCGCGGGGATGTTGGCACCCCAGACACCGAAGCTGATGCGGCTGACGACGGGGAAGGGCACGCCGGTGCGCTGTCCGATGCGGCCCATCAGGTTCATGCCGCCGTAGATGATCACGAAGCCGACGAGCAGCGACGTGAAGATCTGCCAGACGTTCATGCCGAGCACCAACAGACCTGCGGCGAACGTGTAGTTGCCGAGGTTGTGGACGTCGGACATCCACATGGCGAAGAGGTCGAAGACCTTCCAGTTGCGCTTCTCGGCGGGCGCGAGGTCTTCGTTGGTGAGCCGGGGATCGGGGACGAACGCTGGGGTGCCGGTGGCTTCGGCACGGTCGGCGAGGGACACGGGGCCTCCATGGGCGAGGGAGCGGAGGACTGCATTCAGTGTGGGGGACGACCTGCAGGCGTGTTTTGGTATACCAAACTGCCGCCATGGTCTCCCCGTCAACCGTTCCGACCGATGTCCCTGAAGTTACGGCTCCGTAAAACACCCCCGGAGTCGGCGAAGATGGCAGCATGACGAAGATCGAACCTCTGGGCGCGGAGCGAGAGCCGCTGGGCGCGGTGCGCGAGCGCGTCCTCGCGACCCTGCGGCAGGAGATCATCGCGGGGCGGCTGCACCCCGGCAACCGCCTGGTCGAGCGCGAGCTTGCCGAGCGCTTCGGGGTCTCCCGGGTTCCGGTCCGCGAGGCCATCCGCGCGCTGGTCGCCGAGGGGTTCGTACTCTTCGAGACGCCGCGCAGGACCGTCGTACGCCGGCTCACTCCGACCGACGTGGCCGAACTCTTCGAACTGCGCGAGGCGCTGGAGGTCTACGCCGCCGGACTCGCCGCGTCACGCGCCACCCCGGAGGCGCTGGCCGAGCTGGCCGGGCTGCTCGACCGCGCGGCGACCGCGACCCACGCCGACGACGCGGAGGCGATCACCGACATCAACACCCGCTTCCACGACCGGATCCTGGCCATGGCGGGCAACAGCCTGCTCATCTCCGTCATGGAACCGGTCGACGGCCGGCTGCGCTGGCTCACCCGACAGAACGAGGAGTGGCCCCAACTCCTCAGCGAGCACCGCGAGTTGTACGAGTCCATCGCATCCGGCGACCCGGAGCGGGCCCGCGCGCACGCACTCGCGCACGTACAAGCCAACTACCGGTCGACGGTGCACCATCTGTTCGGTGAGGCGGAACTTCCCTAACCCGCCCAACTCTCCGCGTACTTGTCCGTGGCTGCCACCAGTACGTCCACGACCCCCGGAGCCCCCGCGTTGTGCCCCGCGTCGTCGACGACGACCAACTCGCTGCCGGGCCAGGCATGGTGGAGGCGCCACACGATGCCCAGCAGATTCCCCAGGTCGAGGCTGCCCTGGACAAGGGTCCCGGGGATGCCCTTGAGTAGCGGTGCGTCCCGGAGGACGACGCCCTCGTCGTTCCCCTCCCCCAGGAAGTGGTCGTTGCCGAAGTAGTGCGTGACCGTGCGGGCGAAGCCCATGCGGAAGGCCGGGTCCTCGTAGCGCTCCACGGACCGCGGTGGCGCGGGAACGATCGCCGTCTCCCAGTCGGTCCAGGCGCGTGCCGCCCGCGCCCGCATCTCCGGGTCGGGGGACTCGATCAGCCGGTTGTACGCGGCCGCCAGGTTTCCGTCGCGCTCGCCCTCGGGCAACTCGGCGAGGAACCGCTCGAAGGCCTCGGGGAAGATCTTCCCAAGTCCCTTGGTCAGCATGGCCACTTCAGGGTTCGAGCCGGTGGCCACCCCCGTCAGCACCAGCTCGGACACGGCGTCCGGATGCGTCTGCGCGTACCGCAGCCCCAGCACCGAACCCCACGAGACTCCCCACACCAGCCACCGTTCGATGCCCAAGTGACCGCGCAGCAGCTCCAGGTCCCGGATCACATGGGCCGTCGTGTTGACGCTCATATCCGTCTCGTAGTCGCTCGCGCGCGGTGTGGAGCGTCCGCAGCCGCGCTGGTCGAGCAGGACGATGCGGTACACCGCCGGGTCGCAGTAGCGCCGGTACCAGGCACCGCATCCCGAGCCGGGGCCGCCGTGCAGCATCACCGCGGGCTTGCCGCGCGGGTTGCCGCAGACCTCCCAGTAGACGCGGTTGCCGTCCCCGACGTCGAGCATTCCGTGGTCGTACGGTTCGATCTCCGGATACACACCCATCACGCGAGGCTAACCCGCGTACGGTCGCGTCGTCAGCCCCGCCGCCTGCGCCGCCGTACCCAGCACCTCCCGGAGCATCGCGGGCGTGAGCCGCCCGGTGAAGGTGTTCCGCTGACTGACGTGGAAACAGCCGAAGAGCTCGACGGGCCCGATCGGCTCCGGTACAACGGGCCCGATCGACATCGACTCCGATTCAACGGGCCTCATCGACATGGACTGCGATGCCACAGAATCCGGGCCCAGCGTGACCCGCGCCCCATGCGCGAACACCGGCCTGGGCCTGGGCACCGCCCACCCCGCCGCCGCGAACGCGGGCAACGCGGCCTGCCACCCGAAGGCCCCGAGCACCACCACCGCCCGCAGCGAGGGCCGCAGCAGCTCCAACTCCCGTACGAGCCAAGGGCGGCACGTGTCCCGCTCCTCGGGCGTCGGCTTGTTGGCGGGCGGGGCACAGTGAACGGGCGAGGTGACGCGTACGCCGTACAGCTCCAGCCCGTCGTCCGCGCTCACCGAAGTCCCCCGCGACGCCAGGCCCAGGTCGTGCAGCGCCGCGTACAGCACATCCCCGGACCGGTCTCCCGTGAACATCCGCCCGGTCCGGTTCCCGCCGTGCGCGGCGGGTGCGAGTCCGACGATGAGCAGCGAGGCGTCGGCCGGTCCGAACCCGGGAACCGGGCGCCCCCAGTACGTCTGGCCGGCGAAGGCGGCGCGCTTGGTGCGGGCCACCTCCTCGCGCCAGGCGACAAGGCGCGGACAGGCCCGGCACCCGGTGACCCGCGCGTCCAGTTCGGCGAGGCCCCTGGCGTCCAGGTCCCTGCCGTCCGGGCCGCTGGTGTCCATGCCTCCACCGTACGACTGGATCATCACGGCCCCCGCCGCTTCGGAGGGCGGTCGCATCCGGGGTGGTCCGTGCGGTGGTCCAGGCCGTCGTCGGTGCAGTGGTCCAGGCCGTGGAAAATCCTCCCGGTGCGGCCGCCGCGGAGGACTAAGGTCGAGGTATGGCTTCTGAGGGTGCTGACGGGGACAAGAAGGGCACGAGTAACGGCGGTGCGCACGGCTCCGGTGACACGGTGAGCGCGGCCGAGGCCGCCAAGGCCGCCGGTCCGGGGCGCGGCGAGAGTGTCCGGGTCGACAGCTGGATCTGGTCCGTACGTCTCGTCAAGACCCGCTCGATGGGCGCCACCGCCTGCCGGGGCGGGCATGTCCGGGTGAACGGCGAGCGCGTCAAGCCCGCGTATGCCGTGCGCGTCGGGGACGAGGTGCGGCTGCGGCACGACGGGCGGGAGCGGGTCGTCGTCGTGAAGCGCGTGATCCGCAAGCGGGTCGGGGCGCCGGTCGCCGTCGAGTGCTACGTCGACAACAGTCCGCCGCCTCCGCCGCGCGAGGCCGTCGCTCCCGCGGGCATCCGTGACCGGGGGGCGGGGCGCCCGACCAAGCGGGACCGGCGCGACCTGGAGCGCTTGCGGGGGCTTGCCGCCGGTACCCCTGGCTTCTCGGGCGCCTCCGGCACCTCCGGCTCCTCCGGCTCCTCCGGCTCCTCCGTCCAGGAGCGTGGTCACGGCGGGTCCGGTTCGGGGTCCGGCTCCCGGTCCTGAATCTCCCGTACGACGTCGAGGGCTCCCCCTGCTGAAAGGGGGAGCCCTTCGTCTCGTACGGCCGTCATGCCCGCCTGCGTACCAGGCGGAGAAGTTCGGTCGTGTGGCTGCGCCTGGCCCACGCGATCAGTGCGAGCGGCAGGATCAGGATGAGCGGGGTCGCCACGTACGGGCCGTGGATGACCGTGACGTTGACGATGAACGCGCCGGCCATCAGCGCGCTGAGCGCCACCGCTGCCACGGAGTCCAGGAGCGGGACCAACAGGGCGATACCGCCGGCGAGTTCGAGTGCGCCGATGACGTACATGCCCGTGTGGCCCCATCCGAGCTTGTCGAAGGCCTCTACTGCTGACGGGTGTGCGATCAGCTTGGGGAGGGCGCTCGCGATCACGTAGAAGAGGCCGAGGACGACTTGCAGGGCGGTCAGGGAGATTCGGGCGCTGCGGGGGCGGCTGGCGCCGGGGGCGGGGGCGGGGGTGATGTGGGAGACGGCGGTGGCGGGAGCCGTGGTCTCGGACATGGGGGTCTCCTGGGTGAGCGGTAGCTGTTGCTTTCACAGAGGTAGACCGGGTGCGGGGCCGTAACTCATCGGTGCGGGCGGGGATTTGTTCTCGCCCCCGCCGCCCCTACCCGTCCCATCCCCCAGGGGCTCTGCCCCTTCGACCCCGTTCGGTTGTGTGTCGGGTGCGGGTGGGTGGGGGCTGGGCGCGTCCACGCGGCGGAGCCGCATATCGACACAGTCCCGCGCCCCTTGGGTGGGTGGGGGTGGGGGTTGTTTGTTGGGTGCGGGGCTGTGGGGGCTGGGCGCGCCCACGCGGCGGAGCCGCACATCGACGCAGCCCCGCGCCCCTAACGGCGCGGGGCTGCGCCCCCAGAACCCCCTTCGGCCTCAACGGCTTCGTCCTCAAACGCCGGACGGGCCGGATGATGCCCGCCTTGGCCGAAGGGTTCCGGGCGCCGTCGCTCGCGCCCGCACGGCTCAGCCCTTCACCGCCCTCACCCACACCCCGTCCTCCGTCAGATACCGGTCCACCCGCAACCCCGCCTCCCCGAGCGCCTCCTCGAACTCGTCCTTCGTCAACGGGCGGGCCAGGAACGTCTGGGTCCACGTGGCATCCGGGAACTCGTACTCCGCGTGGACCGAGTTCACCCCGTCGGCCACCGGCTCCGCGGATGTGATCCGGGAGATGAAGCCTGAGGGGTCGACGCGCTCGCGGGGGACGTTGGTGTGCCAGTCCTCCCCCTCTCGCTGGATCAAGACGCAGCCGTCCTCCGCGACATGGCGGGCGCAGGTCTTGAGCATCGACTGCCGTTCGTCGGCGTCCCCGGTGTGGACGAGGAACGACGCGAGCATCACCACGTCGAAGGTCTCTCCCAGGTCGAGGTCCTCGATCGTGCTGCGTATGGTGCGCGCTCCTCGGACGCGCTCCAGCATCTCGGCCGACTCGTCGACGGCGGTGACCGTGAACCCGTGCTCCAGGAGTGGGTGGGTCATCCGTCCCACCCCGCTGCCCAGTTCCAGGATGTGTGCGCCCGCGGGCACCGCCGCGGTGATGATGTCCGGCTCGTCCCGGATGGGCAGGCGCGCGTACAGCTCGACCGCGCAGCCGTCCGGTGTGATGGCACCGGGTCCGGTTCCCTCGTGTCCCTGTCGCTTCTCGATCCGCATACCCGTCCAACGGGCCGCCCTCATCGGCCCGTTCCCACCCCGCCCCCATTCACTCGTTCGAGTGGCGAGCTACAGTGCGAACCATCCTTGCCCGCCATACCAGTGGCCGCCCTCGCGCAGATGGTCCACCACCGCGCGCTCGACACTGTTCCGCCGTGGCAGTTTCTCCACCGGCAGCTCCGGATCGCCGAAGACGAAGCCGATGGGCACCCCGTCGTCCGGGGTCTTGTCCTGGTAGGCGAGCTCGAAGCGGTCCTGGAAGCGGATGATGTTGGAGTCGGCGGAGAGATACCGCTTGAGCTGGGGGTCGAGCAGCCAGGAGTGGCAGACGGCGACCTCATAGCGCTCGTCGGGGTAGTGGCGGGTGAAGAAGTCCCTGGCCAGGGCGAGCGATCGGTCGCAGGCGGAGGGTGTCAGGGGGCCGCGGAAGTCTGTGATGTGCAGGCTCAGGCAGGAGTCGCCGGGGCCCAGGTCCAGTCCCGCCGCCGCGACGGCCCGGCCCGTGCGCCGGCCGAGCCGTGCCCGCTGGAACTGCAGTCGGCCCAGCTGGAAGAGCTCGCCGTGGAAGTGCAGGGCGATCCACCAGGGGAACAGCAGCCCGGGTGTGCCGAGCCGTCTGTGGTGCACGGCCACATGGCGGCCGAGGTCGGCGAGGGTGCGCCGGGACACGTCCTCCGGGACGCCGTGCTCCCGGTGGTACGCGCGCACATGGGGAAGCGCCGCGATGAAGACGTACACATGGAAGCAGCGCCCGAGCTCCCCCGTCGACTCGGGGAACGCGGGTGGCTCCCAGCCCTTGCCTATCTCCCCCATGTCCCTGACGAAGCGGCCGACGCAGCGTGCGAGGAGTGTCATCGCCTCCGGGTCGGCCGCCAACCGGGCGCGCAGCGCGACGAGTTCATTGATGTGCTCGTGGGCCACGGTCAGGTCGAGCAGGACGTCCGGCAGCTCGTCCGCGTCCGGAAGCACCGCTTCCGTCCGCGGCGGGCCCTCGCTCTCCAGGTCCCTCAGCCACTCCGCGAGTCTCGCGTCCGCCCGCAGCGCGTCCAGCAGCACCGTCGCCTCCCCCCGTGGTCGTGGATCCGACCGCTCTCCCTTGGTGAACGTGCACCACGAAGAGTACGTTTCCGAGTAGGAGTAGTGATACTGATGCGTACGGGCAGTGAACCGACGACAGCGCGCAGTGCTCTGCGGCTGCGCTTCTGGCTGAGCCTCTGGGGCCTGATCTGGGCGATCTTCGGGACGGCCGCGTTCGCCCTGGTCGGGCGGCCGGGATGGGCGGCCGCCTGCGGCGTGCTGTGGCTGATCGTCACCGTCGACATGACCATGATCCTGTGGCACATCCATCAGGGGCCGCACTTCCAGCCGGGCCGGGACATCCCGCCGTACCAGCCTGCGGATCAGCGGCCTCCGTACCGGCCGGCTGATCAGCGGCCTCCGTTCCGGCCGCCGGAGCACCGCCACCCCTGACCGGCTCAGGGCCCGCACTCACGGCCCACTCACCGCCGGCTCATGTCTTACGAGTCGAAGCGCGCCGCTTCCAGATACTGCGGCTTCGGGTCGAGCGCCGCCGCCAGTCTGAAGTGCCGCTTCGCCAGATCGGGGCGGCGCTGGCGCTCATAGGTGCGGGCGAGCGCGAAGTGCGCGAAGGCGTTGTCCGGCTCGCGCTCCAGGACGATCGTGAACTCCAGCTCGGCGGGGCGGAGTTGCGCGGCGGCGAAGAAGGCACGCGCGCGCAGCAGCCGGGCTGCCGTGTTCTCCGGATGCGCGCCGATGACCGAGTCGAGCAGCTTCACCGCGCCCCGCGGGTCCCGCGCTTCGAGCAGTCGCTCGGCGGCACGGAAGTCGATGACATGGGTCTCCGGAGTACGTCCGGTCGAACCGCTGGTCTCGGGCACGGCAGAGTCCTTCCCTCACTCGAAGGGTTCAACGCCCCCGCAGGGGGCCGCTATTCCTGGGGCTGATGGGGTTGATGGGCCCTACGCGCGAGATCCGCCCATACCTCCCGTACGCGCCGCTGCAACTCCTCCAGGGGTACGTCGTTGTCGATGACGACGTCCGCGATCTCCAGGCGCTTCTCGCGCGGAGCCTGGGCGGCCATGCGGGCGCGGGCGTCCTCCTCGGTCATGCCGCGCAGCCGTACGAGCCGGTCGAGCTGGGTCTCGGGACTGGCGTCGACGACGATCACGAGGTCGTACAGCGGTGCGAGGCTGTTCTCGGCGAGAAGGGGCACGTCGTGTACGACGACGGCCTCTTCGGAAGCGGATCTTTCGAGTTCGCGAGTGCGGGCGCCCACCAGGGGGTGCACGATCGAGTTGAGGACGGCGAGTTTCTCCGGGTCGGCGAAGACGATCGAGCCCAGCTTGGGCCGGTCCAGGCCACCGTCCGGTGCGAGCACGTCCTCGCCGAAGGCGTCGACGACCGCCGCGAGCCCGGGAGTTCCGGGCGCGACGACCTCCCGCGCGATCCTGTCCGCGTCGATCAGCACCGCCCCCTGCTCCACGAGCAGCCGCGACACCTCGCTCTTGCCGGCGCCGATACCACCGGTCAGGCCCACCTTCAGCATGCGGAGCAGCTTAGGGCCTGCCACTGACAGGCCCTCCGACAGGGAGCCCTGGAGCCAGGCTCAGGCGTCGCCCTCACGCTCCGCCAGGAACCGCTCGAACTCGAGGCCGATCTCGTCCGCCGACGGGATGTCCACCGGCTCCGCGAGCATGTTGCCCCGGGTCTCGGCGCCCGCCGCGGCGTCGTACTGGTGCTCAAGACCCTGGACGAGGGCGACGAGCTCTTCGTCCCCCTCCTGGATCTGCCGGTCGATCTCCGTCTGGGTGCGGTGCGCCTCGGTGCGCAGGGAGTGCGCGATGGCCGGGAGCACCAGGCCGGTCGCGCCGGTGATGGACTCCAGGACGGTCAGCGCGGCGTCCGGGTACGGGGAACGCGCGATGTAGTGCGGCACGTGCGCGGCGACGCCCAGGACGTCGTGTCCTGCCTCCATGAGGCGGTACTCGACGAGGGCCTCGGCACTTCCGGGGACCTGTGCCTCGTCGAAGGGGCTGCGGTGGCCGGGCACCAGCTCGGTGCGGTTGCCGTGCGGGGTGAGGCCCACGGGGCGGGTGTGCGGGACGCCCATCGGGATGCCGTGGAAGTTCACGGAGAGACGGACGCCGAGCCGCTCCACGATCTGCTGGACGGCGGCGGCGAAGCGCTCCCACTCGACGTCCGGCTCGGGGCCGGAGAGCAGCAGGAAGGGCGCGCCCGTGGCGTCCTGTACGAGGCGTACGTCAAGGGTGGGCTCTTCGTAGTCGGTCCAGCGGTCGCGCTTGAACGTCAGCAGCGGGCGCCGGGCCCGGTAGTCCACGAGCCGGTCGTGGTCGAAACGGGCCACGACCTGGTGGGGCAGCGAGTCGAGCACCCGGTCGACGATCTGGTCGCCGGTTTCGCCCGCGTCGATGTATCCGTCGAAGTGGTAGAGCATGACCAGGCCGGCCGACTCCTGGGCGAGTGCCATGTCGACAACGGCCAGGCCCTTCGGCTCCCATGCGTACAAACCCTGCGGATCAAGCACTGTGACCGCTCCTCCTCGTGTTCGTACTGCACAACGTGGTGCGGAGCGCGGGCATTCCCGGCCCGCGCTCCGCACCGCTGCCTCTTACCGACTTCTCAGCCACCACGAGCGGCTGGAAAGACATCCGAAGCGGCCGCGAAGACACTTACAGACGGCTATGAGGACAGCACACGCGTGTTACGAGGACAGCACACGCGCGTGGAGCGCGGTGACCGCCTTGCGGGCGGACGTGAAGGCACCGTGCTGCCAGGCGTCGGTGTAACTGAGCCAGTCGCCCGCGAAGTAGATCCGCCCGGTGGGCTGGTTCAGCGGCTTGTAGCGGGCGTCGTCGGGTCCGCCGGGGGTGTCGTGCCAGGCGGCCTCCAGGTGGGGCGTCTGACGCCAGTGGTGCGAGAAGGAGGACGCGAGTTCGGTGCGGTACTTCTCGCCGTAGATCTTCACGCCCGTGGCCACCGCGCGCTTCTCGCGCTCCTTGGGGGTGAGCTTCGCGTACGAGTCGGCGTCGTCGTCGTAGTTGTAGTAGCCGATCAGTACGCCGCGCTCGCCGTGGAAGCCGTACGAGGGGTGCCAGATGTGGACGACGTCCTGGTCGGTCTCGGTGATGCCGCCGTAGATGTTGTGGTCCAGCTCCCACCAGCGGGAGCGGTACTCCAGGCCGATCTTGGCGGCGGACTGCGGCGTGATCGCCTCCAGCGCGCTCTGGACGCCGGAGCCGAGGTTGTGCGGGATCTTGGCGAAGATGTTGGGCGGGAGGGCGCCGATGCAGTAGTCGGCGTCGATGGACTTGGTACGGCCGCCCTGGGTGTAAGTGACGGTAACGCCACTCCCCTTGTCGGTGATTTTGGAAACCGCGGCCCCTGTACGGATGCGATGGGCCCCGATCGCCTTGGTCAGCGCGCGCGGTATCTGGTCCATGCCGCCCACCGGCTGGAACATCAGCATCGCCTGGTCGTAGCCGAACTCGAAGGAGAAGTAGCGGCCGACGCCGGTGGCGAAGACCTCGGAGGCCGACGGTACGTCCCCGAGGAGCACGCCTGGGGTTCCCGCGGCGGCCGGGACGGTGGTGTAGCCGCGGCGCTCACCGCCCTCGTACGTCAGTTTGTCGCCCAGTTCGCCGAAGTCCTTGAGGAACTCGACGAGTTTCTCCTGGTCGGTGGCGGTCAGCTCCTTGTCGAGGGCGCCCTTGTCGGTGGCCTTGGCGAGCAACTCGGAGACATAGCCGTAGACGTCGGCCTTGGCGGTGCGGTAGCGCATCGGCTTGGTCATGCCGGTCGACTCGTTGTAGATGTACGCGTCCGCGTTCACGTTGGTGAACACCTCGATGGGGACGCCGAGTTCGCGGCAGTAGTCGAGGGTGACCATCCACTGCGGAAGACGGGCAGGGCCCGCGTTCATGTAATGACCCTCGCCGAAGCGGGCCGTCTGCGTGTTGCCGTAGAGGTCGGTGGTCGAATCGCCGCCGCGCACCGTGAAGTTGCGGCCACCGGTGCGGTCCCTGGCCTCCAGGATCGTACAGTCGTAGCCGGCCTTGCCCAGTTCGTATGCGGACGCCAGTCCGGCGATGCCGCCGCCGACGATGACGACCTTGGCGGCGCCGCGCCCGGTGAGCGTGAAATCGCTCGACTTCAGTGCACGGAAGGGCTGTTCGCGCTGTGCGGCCTGAGCGGTGGGCGCGAGGCCGAGGGCCCCCATGGTGGCGAACATCGCGCCCGCACCGCCGGTGAGACCGACGTTGCGGAGAAAGGCGCGCCTGCTCGCCGTACCCGATCGCTGCTGTGCTGCCATGACTTCGGCTCCCCTCACGATCTTGAATGACCCGGGGATCCTGGCAACGCCCTGTTACGGCACGGGAATTACTCGTGTAACTGCCACGTTTCTCTCCCCGCACACGCGCACCGAAAACAAAAAACCGATGGGCCGCACCCCCCGTAAGGGGTGCGGCCCACCGACTGGCTACTGCCTAGCGGAACCTATCGGTTCAGCTCTGGCCGCCCGCGAGCTTCTCGCGGAGCGCGGCCAGGGCCTCGTCCGACGCCAGCGCGCCGGAGGTGTCGTCCGACTCCGAGGAGTACGAACCACCCGAGACACCCGCACCAGCACCGGCGGCGGGGGCGGCAGCGCCCTCGGCCTCGGCCTGAGCGTCCGCCTCGCGGGACTTGATGACCTGCGCCTGGTGCTGCTCGAAGCGCTGCTGCGCCTCGGCGTACTGGGTCTCCCACACCTCGCGCTGAGCCTCGAAGCCCTCGAGCCAGTCGTTGGTCTCGGGGTCGAAGCCCTCGGGGTAGATGTAGTTGCCCTGGTCGTCGTACGACGCGGCCATGCCGTACAGCGTCGGGTCGAAGTCGACCGTGGACGGGTCGGCACCGAAGGCCTCGTTGGCCTGCTTCAGCGAGAGGCTGATGCGACGGCGCTCGAGGTCGATGTCGATGACCTTGACGAAGATCTCGTCGTTGACCTGGACGACCTGCTCCGGGATCTCCACGTGGCGCTCGGCCAGCTCGGAGATGTGGACCAGACCCTCGATGCCCTCGTCCACGCGGACGAACGCACCGAACGGAACCAGCTTCGTGACCTTGCCGGGCACGACCTGACCGATCTGGTGCGTGCGGGCGAACTGCTGCCACGGGTCTTCCTGCGTCGCCTTGAGCGACAGGGAGACACGCTCGCGGTCCATGTCGACGTCGAGGACCTCGACGGTGACTTCCTGGCCGACCTCGACAACCTCGGAGGGGTGGTCGATGTGCTTCCAGGAGAGCTCGGAGACGTGCACGAGACCGTCGACGCCACCCAGGTCCACGAAGGCACCGAAGTTGACGATCGAGGAGACGACGCCGGAGCGGACCTGACCCTTCTGCAGGGTCGTGAGGAACGTCTGGCGAACCTCGGACTGGGTCTGCTCGAGCCAGGCACGGCGGGACAGGACCACGTTGTTGCGGTTCTTGTCCAGCTCGATGATCTTGGCCTCGAGCTCCTTGCCCACGTAGGGCTGGAGGTCGCGGACACGGCGCATCTCGACGAGGGAAGCCGGCAGGAAGCCACGGAGGCCGATGTCGAGGATGAGACCACCCTTGACGACCTCGATGACGGTACCGGTGACGATCCCGTCCTCTTCCTTGATCTTCTCGATGGTGCCCCAGGCGCGCTCGTACTGGGCGCGCTTCTTCGAGAGGATCAGGCGGCCTTCCTTGTCCTCCTTCTGGAGAACCAGGGCCTCGATCTCGTCGCCGACCTTGACGACCTCGTTCGGGTCGACGTCGTGCTTGATCGAGAGCTCGCGGCTCGGGATCACGCCTTCGGTCTTGTAACCGATGTCGAGGAGAACCTCGTCCCGGTCTACCTTGACGATGACGCCATCGACGATGTCGCCGTCGTTGAAGTACTTGATCGTCTCGTCGATAGCGGCGAGGAATGCTTCCTCGTCACCGATGTCGTTGACCGCAACCTGCGGGGTGGTGGCGGTGGTCTCGGTGCTGCTCGTCATGTGGGAAAGGGCTCCGGTACGGACAGAGAGTCGTAGGTACTGCTTGCGCCGGGAGCCCGTTTCGCTCTGCAGAAGGCCGGACAGCCAAGGAAGCGCCCAACCCGGAGCGGCGTTTGTGACAAACACCGCCGGTGGCGCCTCGAAAACCGAGGGGACATACATACAGATGCGAGCGCAGCCTGCTACGTCTGAGGTGCGCAGGCTCGCAGCGCAACTTGTAGCATACGGGGGCAGCCGGGCGGGGTCAATGCGCGAAGGCGCACACCCGGGGCGGATCGCCGCATACCCGGCACAAGACCTGTCTCTTGAGGCCACGCGGGCCATAGCTCGCCTCTGCCGTGACACGCCGAGACGGGTTGGACGGAAGAGTACGACGAGGGAGCCGATCATCCAAGAGCCCGAACCGCTTGAGCCCGAAGCCACCCGACGCGACGCGGGCGTCACGGAGAGTTCCCGGGCCAACCGGGGCTGGTGGGACCGGAACGCGGACGAGTACCAGATCGAGCACGGCACGTTCCTCGGGGACGACCGTTTCGTGTGGGGCCCCGAGGGCCTCGACGAGGTGGAGGCCGAGCTGCTCGGCCCGCCGGAGGACCTCAAGGGCAAAGACGTCCTGGAGATCGGCGCCGGCGCGGCCCAGTGCTCGCGCTGGCTGGCCGCCCAGGGGGCCCGTCCGGTGGCCCTGGACCTCTCCCACCGCCAGCTCCAGCACGCCCTGCGCATCGGCGGGGGCGTGCCCCTGGTGGAGGCCGACGCGGGCGCCCTGCCGTTCGCCGACGGATCCTTCGACCTGGCGTGCTCGGCGTACGGCGCGCTGCCGTTCGTCGCCGACCCGGTCCGCGTCCTGCGGGAGGTACGCCGGGTGCTGCGCCCCGGGGGCCGCTTCGTCTTCTCGGTGACCCACCCCATCCGCTGGGCCTTCCCGGACGAGCCCGGCCCCGAGGGGCTGAGCATCTCCGCCTCCTACTTCGACCGCACTCCGTACGTGGAGCAGGACGAGGAGGGCCGCGCGGTGTACGTCGAGCACCACAGGACAATCGGCGACCGCGTCCGCGACGTCGTGGCCGGCGGCTTCCGTCTGATCGACCTCGTCGAGCCGGAGTGGCCCGCCTGGAACACCCAGGAGTGGGGCGGCTGGTCCCCGCTGCGCGGGAATCTGATCCCGGGGACGGCGATTTTCGTCTGCGAGCGGGACTGACCGTACGAAGGGATCGTGCGAAAAGGGGTGCCCACGCGTGCGTGGGCACCCCTTTCTGCTGCGCACGCGCGCGTGGACGGCGTTTTGACGGCTGCCGGGCACACGCGCGTGGAGGGCGTTTTGACGCTCGTACGAGACTGGGGGCGTGATTCGTTACGACGCCCTGGACGCGCTGCCTGTTCGCGGTGCCCTGCCCGCCCTGAGCGACGCCCTGGAGGGCGGCGGCAGCGCGGTGCTCGTGGCGCCGCCCGGCACCGGCAAGACGACGCTGGTGCCGCTGGCGCTCGCCGGTCTGCTGGACGACGGGCGGCCGGTACGCCGGGTCGTCGTCGCCGAGCCCCGGCGGATCGCCGCCCGGGCCGCCGCGCGGCGGATGGCGTGGCTGCTCGGCGAGAAGGTGGGCGAGAGCGTCGGATACACCGTGCGCGGGGAGCGGGTGGTCGGCCGCCACACGCGCGTGGAGGTCGTCACGACCGGTGTCCTGTTGCAGCGGTTGCAGCGGGACCAGGAGCTCGCGGGTGTCGACGTGGTCGTGCTCGACGAGTGCCATGAGCGGCATCTGGACGCCGACACGGTGGCTGCCTTTGCGCTGGACGTACGGGCCGCCCTCCGCCCCGAGCTGCGACTGGTGGCGGCGTCCGCGACGACGGACGCGCAGGGGTGGGCCCGGCTGCTGGGTGACGCGCCGGTCGTCGAGGCACACGGCGTGTCGTATCCGGTCGAGGTGGTGTGGGCGCCGCCGGTACGGCCCGTACGGCCGCCGCACGGGATGCGGGTGGACCCGGCGCTGCTGACCCATGTGGCGTCGGTGGTGCGGCGGGCGCTGGCCGAGCACGAGGGGGACGTGCTGTGTTTCCTGCCCGGAGTCGGGGAGATCGCGCGGGTGGCGGGTCAGCTGGGGGACCTTGGTCCGGTCGAGGTACTTCAAGTGCACGGGCGGGCGCCGGCCGCCGTGCAGGACGCGGTGCTGTCGCCGGGTGCGGGGCGCCGGGTGGTCCTCGCGACCGCGGTGGCCGAGTCGTCGCTGACGGTTCCCGGGGTGCGGGTGGTCGTCGACTCCGGGCTCGCCCGGGAGCCGCGGGTGGACCACGCGCGCGGACTGAGCGCGCTGACGACCGTACGGGCCTCGCAGGCGGCCGGGCGGCAGCGGGCGGGGCGCGCCGGGCGTGAGGCGCCGGGAGCGGTGTACCGGTGCTGGGCGGAGGCGGAGGACGCCCGTCTGGCCCGCTTCCCCGCGCCGGAGATCAAGGTGGCCGACCTGACGGCGTTCGCCCTCCAGGTGGCCTGCTGGGGCGATCCGGACGCGACGGGGCTCGCGCTTCTCGACCCGCCGCCGGGTGGGGCGATGGCGGCGGCACGGTCGGTCCTGTCGGCGGTGGGGGCGGTGGACTCCGCGGGGCGGGCGACGGAACGGGGTGTACGCATGTCCCGGCTCGGGCTGCACCCCCGGCTCGCCCGGGCCCTGCTGGACGCGGCCCCCGAGGTGGGCGCGGACCGGGCCGCGGAGGTCGTGGCCCTCCTCAGCGAGGAACCGCCACGGGAGTACGGCGACGACCTCGCCGCGGCCTGGCGTGCCGCCCAGCGTGGCGGCGACGCCTACGCGGGGCGGTGGCGCGCGGAGGCCCGGAGGCTGCGGGCCGCGGCGGCGCCCACGCCTTCGGCGCGGGGCCTTTCCCACCGGCCCGCCCAGAACTCTCTCCCGGGCGAACCGAGCTCCGACGCGCTCTCCGGTGGGGCCACGGAGGCGACACGCTCCGCCGACGCCCCCGCGGCGGCCCCCGACACTGTGCCGGGCCGGTCGAGCTCCGGAGTTTCCCTCTCGGCCACCGATACGAAGTCCGCCGGCGCCGGGGGCGACCGCGTGGTGGGGCTCGTCGCCGCCCTCGCCTTCCCGGAGCGCGTCGCTCGGGCGCACGGCGGCTCGTATCTCATGGCCTCCGGCACCCGTGCCGAGCTCCAGGACGGCACGGGACTGCGGGGAGCGCCCTGGCTCGCGGTCGCCGTGGCTGATCGGCCCGTGGGTGCCGGGCACGCGCGTGTGCGGCTCGGGGCCGTCATCGACGAGGAGACGGCACGACAGGCCGCGCGGAGCCTGTATGCCGAGGGCGAGGAGGTGCACTGGGCCGACGGTGATGTCGTCGCGCGGCGGGTGGAGCGGCTCGGGGCCGTGGAGCTGGCGGTGCGGCCGCTCAAGAACGCCGACTCCGGACTCGTACGGGAAGCGCTGTGCGAAGGGCTGCGGGCAGAGGGGCTCGGGCTGTTGCGGTGGTCCCCGGACGCGGAGGTACTGCGGCGGCGGCTGGCGTTCCTGCACCTGCACCTGGGCGCCCCGTGGCCCGATGTCTGTGACGACGCGCTCCACGCGCGCGTGGACGAGTGGCTGGAGCCCGAGCTGGGGCGGGCCCGCAGACGGGCCGACCTGGCGCGGATCGACGCCGGGCAGGCCCTGAACCGGCTGCTGCCCTGGGCCACCGGGGACGCGGCCCGGCTCGACGAACTCGCCCCCGAGCGCATCGAGGTGCCGAGTGGGTCCAGAATCCGGATCGACTACGGCGACCCCGAGCGGCCGGTCCTCGCCGTGAAGGTGCAGGAGATGTTCGGCCTGCACGAGTCCCCCGCCGTCGCCGGCGTACCCGTACTCGTGCACCTGTTGTCCCCGGCGGGTCGTCCCGCCGCCGTCACCGCCGACCTCGCCTCCTTCTGGAGGGACGGTTACAAGGCCGTACGGGCCGAACTGCGCGGGCGCTATCCCAAGCACCCGTGGCCCGAGGACCCGGCGAGCGCCGAGCCGACGCGGCACACGAACGCGCGGCTCAGGCGTTGACCGGCTCGGGCTCCACGGCCTGCGTCGGCGCCGCGTCGCCGGGCCTGCGGCCGCGGGCCTCCAGGTACAGCGACAGGGACAGCAGGGCCACGCCCAGGAACAGGAAGCCCCACGGCAGGTACGAGGTCAGCAGCAGGATCAGGGTGCGGTTCGACTTGACCAGGTCGACCGTGTGCTTGATGTAGTCCTCGCGCATCTTCACCTGCCCCGCGAACGCCGTGACCTTCTTGCCGTCGCCGAGCAGGGTGCCGCCGCGGAGTTCCTCTTTGTGGTCCTCTTCGCCGTAGACGGGCGCTCCGGTGACGGGTTCCACCCAGAACTTGCGGACCGTGGTGTACCACATGGTCGTGCCGGTCTTGGCGAGCGATTCCCGGGTGATGCCCTTGACGGGCATGGTCCTCGGGAACTGGACCTTGGTCCAGGGGATGGTCTGCTCGAAGTAGTAGACCTTGACTCCCCGGAAGTTCTGGGTGCCCTTGTAGTGGATGGGGTTGGTGGTGCGGGTCTGCGCGTCGAAGTACTCGTAGTCCCGCTTCTCCGTGAGGAAGGGCCACTTGAACTCGATGCCCTCGCGCGTGACCGGGTCGCCGTCGACCATCTCTCCCGTGGCGTGGACGGGGTCCTGGCTGTGCGCGTCGAAGATGTAGCGCTCGGGGATCTTGGAGATCATCTTGCCGTCGGGTCCCTGGACGTACGACAGGGAGTCCCAGACGACGACGTCCCGGCCCGCGGTCTTCTCGATCTTCTCGGAGGCCTCGACGTTGCCCTTGAGGGTCTGCACGACGGTGACCTTGGGGACCTTCTTCGCCTTCATGGTGCCGTAGTCGATGAGGGTCGCGTTCTTCGCCTCCAGGACCATGTCCTGGTACTGGTTGGCGGGGATCTTCGCCAGGCGCGGGAAGGCGTACCAGCGCATCAGGGGGGACAGCGCCGTGAAGAACACGGCGAAGGCGAGCATGATCAGGCTTGCCTTGCGGCGCATCTCGGCGTCCTTCCCTGAGAGTTACGGGTCTGAAGGCACGGTCTACGGGTGTGCGGGCACGGTCGTCAGCAGAGGCTTCGGCGATGTGCTGCCGGCCGGTGAGCCCATGGCCGTGATGGTCAGCACCAGGGCGAGCGCCACGGCGAGACCGGTCGCGGCGGCGATGAGGGCACGCATGCGGGCCTCCCGAAGGCCAGGAGCTGATACGTCGTCAGGTCCGGCACCGTAGCAACGGCGGGGCGAGATGAGAACACGTTGCACACAGGCAAAGGCGCCCCTCCGCCTGGAAGCGGGAGAGGCGCCCTGACGCGCGTATGAACTACGAGGTGCGCATGGACTGTGGGGTGCGCATGGACTACGAGGCGGCCGCCGCCACCTTCAGTTCGACGGTCAGCGTCGCGCCGCCCGTGGTGTTGATGCGGAGCAGGAACGTGCCGGTGGTGTCGTCCGCGTACAGCTTCGGGAGCAACAGCCCGCCGTCGGCGTCCGTGGTGAGGTCCGTGAGGGTGCGTACGGTCTTGCCGTCCGCGTCCTTGAAGTACGGGCCCTTGTCGTTCTCGGTCGCGTCGTCCGCCGACTTGATGAGCGTGGCGGTGGCCGCGACCTTGCCCGCGACGGCGCCGTTGTAGGTGGCCTTCACCTCGACCTGGTCGGCGAACTCGCCGCTCGGCACACAGGTCAGCTCGGTGTCGCTGGTGCGGGTGAGGGTGTCGGCCTGGCGCGGGGTGACGGTCGCCGTGTAGTCGAGGCCGGCCATGACGCGGCCGACGACGGTGGCGCGGACCGTGAAGTCGCCGGTCTCCTCACCCGCGACGAGCGCGGGCGCGGTGGCCATGCCGAGCCGGTTGGTGATCACCGTGGCGACGGTCTCGCCGCCGGTGAAGGTGGCGTCCGTGTCGTCCCCGACGATCGTGAACCGGACCCGGACCTTCGCGACCGCCTTGTTGGCATCGGTCTCGGTCCGTACGGCGATCTTCTCGGCGAACGTGTCGCCCGCCGTCGCGGTGAGCTTCCCGGTGCCCGCGTCGTCCAGGTGGTCCACGGTCTCGGTGGGCGTGGGCGTCGACGGACTCGGCGAGGGCGAGGGCGAGGCGGGCGTGGAGGGGCTCGGGCTGGGGCTCGTCGAGCCGCCGTCGCCCGGCTCGGAGGTGCCCGGCTCCGACGTGCTCGGCGTCGTGGTGCTCGGTGTCGAGGGGGACGGTGTCGAGGGGGACGACGGGCTGGGGTTCGCGCCGGAGGTGTCGTCGCTGCTGTGCGAGGGCAGCGTGCCGGTGCCGTCCGGCACCTCGTGGGTGCCCTTGCGGTAGTACTCCAGCCACGACAGGACCGTGTTGAGGTACGCCGTCGAGTTGTTGTAGCTGAGGATCGAGGCGTTCATCTGCGCCTGGACCGACATGTCGTGGTCGAACCGGCAGAGGTAGTGACCGGCCGCGAGCGCCGCGTCGTAGACGTTGTTGGGGTCCTTCTTGCCGTCGCCGTTGCCGTCGCGGCCCGCCCACGCCCAGGTGGAGGGGATGAACTGCATCGGCCCCACCGCACGGTCGTGCGTGGAGTCGCCGTCGTACGCGCCGTTGTCGGTGTCGCTGATGTTCGCGAAGCCGTTGCCGTCGAGGACCGGGCCGAGGATCGGCGAGTACGTCGTACCGCTCGCGTCGACGCGGCCGCCGCGGGCCTGGCCGGACTCGACCTTGCCGATGGCGGCGAGGAGCTGCCAGGGCAGGTTGCAGCCCGGCTTGGACTCGCGCAGCGATGCCTCGGCCTTCTTGTAGGCGTCGAGGACGGTCGCGGGTATGCCCGCCTCGGCTTCGCCCGTGACGACGGGCGTGCCCGTGGTCGGCGACGGGCTGGGGCTGTCGAGCGGCGGGAGGTCCGTGTAGTAGCGCGAGTTGCCGCTGGCGGTGTCGTCGCTGCTCGCGTCCGGTGTGGCATCGGCGCCGGTCGTCTGTCTGCCGTGGTCGTCGGTGATCACTCCCGGGGCCTGGGACGCGGACAGGGCCGCGACCGCGGCCGCGGCCACGGCGGTGGTTACCGCCCCCTTGCGCAGCCTCCTGCCGAAATGCGCCGCCATTGAGTGAGCCCCTCCCGTGGACGACCGCTTCTTCGTGCCTGTGTTGCCGGTGTTCGACCGCGCTCCCCGGCGCGGTGACCCAGGTGACCCTACGACAACTTCCGTTGCGCGGGCACCCGTTCGCGCCCGATATTCACCGGTTGGCCATGTGTGATGGTGCGCGGAACGCCGGCCCCGAGTGGCCGGTTCGCATGATTTCACAGGTCGCTCATACTGGGCGTCAGTGATCACCGGCCCGAGCCGGCCGCCCAGAACCAGCCGTAGGGGGACGACTTGCCCTTCACCCTCAGCCATGCGGCGGCCGTGCTGCCCGCCGTGCGCGGTGACGGAAGCGGGCGCGGACGGCTGGTTCCCGCCGTCCTCGTGGCCGGTTCGTTCGCTCCCGACATGACCTATTACGCGGCGAGTGTGCTGCCCGGGGCGATGGAGTTCGGCACCTTCACGCACTCGTTCACGGGTGTCTTCACGTTCGACGTGCTCGTCGCGTGGACGCTCGTGGGCGCCTGGCTGGTGCTGCGCGAGCCACTGGTGGCGCTGCTGCCGCCGGCCCGGCAGGGGCGTCCCGCCCGGCTGCTGCGCTGCGGGACGGCACGTCGGCGCCCGAGTCCGCCGACGGCCTTGTGGTGGTACGTCTCCGCGGCGCTCGGCGCGCTGACGCATGTCGTGTGGGACGCGTTCACGCATCACGACCGGTGGGGGGTACGGCTGATCCCCGCCCTGAGCCGGGACGCCGGGGGCTCACCGCTGTTCATGTATGCGCAGTACGGCAGTTCGGCGGTGGCGGCCGTCGTCATCGTGACCTTCGTGGTGATCGCGCTGCGCCGCACTCCCTCCGGCGAACCGGTGGGGGTGCCGGTGCTCTCCGCTTCCGACCGGTGGCTGGCGGGTGCCGTTCTCGGGTGCTGCGCGCTGGTGGGCGCGGTGCAGCGGGCTTCGCGCTGGTGGGACTACTGGGGCTCCAGCGCGAAGCCCTGGGAGGTGATCCCACCGTTGTGTTTCGGCGGGGGTGCGGGCCTGGTGCTCGGCCTCGGGCTGTACGCCGTGGGCGTCAGGGTGTGGCGTCCGGCTCCGGCTCGTCCCAGCCAGGCAGCAGCTCGTACGGAGCCGAGCCGTCCGACTTCTCGCTGATCGCGCCCTCCGGGGTGGGGCTCTGGATCCGGCCGCGTCCCTGGTTGAGGCCGCGGTGCACGGCCTGCGCGATGCGCTCGATGGTGCGGACGCCGTACGCCATCGTCGGATTGTCGTGCGACAGGACGACGATGCGGTAGGTGCGGTTGGTGCCGGTGAACGCGCCGACGCTGTGCACGCGCCAGCCGTGTGTGGCCCGGGGCAGCCAGCCGTTCTTCACATGGGCCGTGAGGCCGCTGGGCATGCCGGAGGGCACTCCCCAGCGCTGGTCGCTGCGGACCTCGCTCATCAGCTTCAGGCCGTAGGCGCGGGTCTTCAGGAACGAGCGGGCGTTGGTGAGGACGTCCAGCAGCCGCATCTGGTCGGCGGCCGTGATCTGGGTCAGGCCCCAGTAGCCGTCCGGGCCGAGGACGGTGCCGGTCGTCCCGACACGGGCCAGGAGGCGGTTCAGGTAGGCGTGGCCGAGGTCGTTCCACAGGCGAAGGGCGGAGGTGTTGTCCGACTTGGTGATCATGGGGCGGATGTTGGCCAGTTCCCAGTCGGTGAGTTTGCGGCCGAGCTCCTCCGCCCGGCGCAGAGTGCCCTCCATGATCGTGACCTTGACGACGCTCGCCGAGTCGTACTGCCGTTCGCTCGCGAGGTCGCAGGTCAGGCCGGTGTCGTCATCGTGCACCGCCACGGAGACGGTGCCCTGGCGTGACGACAGCACCGCCCGGATGTCGCGGGACATCCGGGCGGCGAGGTCGGGGTCACTGGTGGAGCGGCAGGCCGCGGGCACCTGCGCGGTGCTGGCTTCCGCGGCGACCGCGGGTATCGGCGCGAGCAGCGCCGAGACGACAGCTGTGGCCGCGACGACGACGGCCGTGGCTATGGCCGTGCGGCAGTGGAGCATGCGTATACCCATGCCCGCATCCTTACGCCCCCAGCCGGGCCGGGGGCGCTTTTGCGGGGGCCACGCGGGTGACGGTCCCTCCGGGGGTTCGGCGGAGTCACTCCCGGGGTTGGACGGAGTCCCTCCCGGTGGCTGAGGGGTCCCTCCGAGGCTGGGGCCCTACCGGGGTCGGAGGGTCCTACCGGGGGTGTGGGCGGTTCCTCGGGGAGCTGGACGGGTCCCTCCGGGAGCTGGACGGGTCCCTCCGGGAGCTGGACGGAGTACGAAGCCGTGTCTCCGGCTGCCGTGGGGGCCTGGGCCTTGTCCTCGCGGCCGGCCGGGATTCGGGCTTGCCCTGCGGGCGGCCCGGGCGGGATCGGACGGCCCGGGCGGGATTCAGGCAGTTCGGCACCACCGAACAGCGCCGTGTCGGCTTCTCGCCGTCGCGGCGGACATTCAAGGGCCCGGCACCTTGCGGTGCCGGGCCCTTGAATGTGCCGGGCGGAGGACGTGACTTACCGTCCACCGGTAGGTCCGTCGCGCCGAAGCCACGCAGACCTGCGGGTTGGGTTCTGCGGGCTCGGCGTCCGCGAGCCGGGGAACCCGCAGGACCGGGGCCCGCAGCCCGCAGGCCGAGGTCTGCGGCCACGGCGTCCATGAGCCGGGAGGCCGGCAGCCCGCAGGACTCGGGTCCGCAGCCCACACCCACCACCCACAGGCCGAGGTATGTGGGCCGGGGCCCGCAGCCCCCGTGACCGCGCCCGCCGCCCGCCGCCCGCCGCCCGCCGCCCGCCGGAGGCTAGTGCGCTGCCGACTCCCAGTCCGGGCCCGAGCCGATGGATACGTCCAGGGGAGCCCGGAGGTCGACGGCGGAGGCCATTTCGTGGCGGAGGAGGTTCTCGGTTGTGGTGCGCTCGCCCGGGGCGATTTCGAGGACGATTTCGTCGTGGACCTGGAGGAGCATGCGGGACTTGAGGTTCGCCTCGCGGAGCGCCTTGTCCACGTTCAGCATGGCGATCTTGACGATGTCGGCGGCGGTGCCCTGGATGGGGGCGTTGAGGGCCATGCGCTCGGCCGCCTCGCGGCGCTGCCGGTTGTCGCTGTTGAGGTCCGGCAGGTAGCGGCGACGCCCGAAGAGGGTCGCCGTGTAGCCCGTCGCCCTCGCCTCGTCGACCACGCGGCGCAGATAGTCCCGTACACCTCCGAACCGCTCGAAGTAGGTGTCCATCAGCGCACGGGCCTCACCCGCGTCGATGTTCAGCTGCTGGGAGAGGCCGAAGGCCGACAGCCCGTACGCCAGGCCGTAGGACATCGCCTTGATCTTGCGGCGCATCTCCGCGTCCACCGCGGAACGCTCGACCGAGAAGACCTGGGAGGCCACCGTGGTGTGCAGGTCCTCGCCCGACGTGAACGCCTCCAACAGGCCCTCGTCCTCGGACAGATGGGCCATCACACGGAGTTCGATCTGGCTGTAGTCCGCGGTCATCAACGACTCGAAGCCCTCGCCGACCACGAAGCCGCGGCGGATCGCGCGGCCCTCGTCCGTGCGGACCGGGATGTTCTGCAGGTTCGGGTCCGTGGAGGAGAGCCGGCCGGTCGCCGCCACCGTCTGGTTGAACGTCGTGTGGATCCGGCCGTCCGCGGCGATCGTCTTGATCAGGCCCTCGACGGTGGAACGCAGCTTCGCCTGCTCGCGGTGCCGGAGCATGATCACCGGCAGTTCGTTCTCGGTCTGCGTCGCGAGCCATGCCAGCGCGTCCGCGTCCGTCGTGTAGCCCGTCTTCGTCTTCTTCGTCTTGGGCAGGGCCAGCTCGCCGAAGAGGACTTCCTGGAGCTGCTTGGGCGAGCCCAGGTTGAACTCGTGCCCGGCCGCCGCGTGCGCCTCCTTCACGGCCTGCTGCACGGCGCCCGCGAACATCTGCTCCATGGCCTCCAGGTGGGCCTTGTCCGCCGCGATGCCATGCCGCTCCATGCGGGCCAGCAGCGTGGACGTGGGCAGTTCCATGTCACGCAGCAGGTCGGCCGCGCCGACCTCCGCCAGCTTCTCGCCGAACGCCTCGCCCAGGTCGAGGATCGTGCGGGCCTGTGCCATCAGCGCGTCGGCCTCGGCCTGCTCATCCGTACCGAAGGCGAGCTGTCCGTCGGCCGCGGCGGCCGGACCCAGCTCCCGGCCGAGGTACTCCAACGACAGGGCGTCCAGCGCGAAGGAGCGACGCCCGGGCTTCACCAGGTAGGCGGCGAGCGCGGTGTCCATGGACACGCCCTCGATGCTCCAGCCGTGCTCGGCGAAGACCCGCATCGCGCCCTTGGCGTTGTGCATGACCTTGGGCTTGTCGGGGTCGGCGAGCCACTTCTCGAACGAGGTGTCATCGGCCTCGTCCAGCTGCGTCGGGTCGAACCAGGCGGCCGCCCCGTCGGCGGCGGCGAGCGCGACCTCGGCGACCGAGCCCGTGCCCAGCGCCCACGAGTCGACCGTGGCCACACCCAGGACCGTCTTCCCGTGCTCGGCGAGCCACGGCTTCAGCTCGCCCGCGCCCAGCACCGTGCCGTCCAGCTCCACGCCCTCGGCGACCGGCGCCGTCGCCTCGGCCTCCTCGGCACCCGGGTCGACGGCGAAGAGACGCTCGCGCAGTGAGGGGTTCCGGATCTCCAGGGTGTCCAGGACCATCGCGACAGCCGTACGGTCGTACGCCGCGCGCTCCAGGTCCGGGACCGTCCTGGGCAGCTCGACGTCCTTCACCATCTCCGTGAGACGGCGGTTGAGCTTCACCGCCTCCAGGTGGTCGCGGAGGTTCTGCCCGGCCTTGCCCTTGACCTCGTCGACGCGCTCGACCAGCTCCGCGAACGAACCGAACTGGTTGATCCACTTCGCGGCCGTCTTCTCACCGACACCCGGGATGCCCGGCAGGTTGTCGGACGGGTCGCCGCGCAGCGCCGCGAAGTCGGGGTACTGCGCCGGCGTCAGCCCGTACTTCTCGACGACCTTCTCAGGAGTGAACCGGGTCAGCTCCGAGACGCCCTTCGTCGGATACAGCACCGTCGTGTGCTCGGAGACCAGCTGGAAGGAGTCACGGTCGCCGGTGACGATCAGCACCTCGAAGCCCTCGGCCTCGGCCTGCGTGGCGAGCGTAGCGATGATGTCGTCGGCCTCGAAGCCGTCGACCGCGAACCGCTGGGCGTGCATCGCGTCGAGCAGCTCGCCGATCAGCTCGACCTGACCCTTGAACTCGTCCGGGGTCTTCGACCTGTTCGCCTTGTACTCGGTGAACTCCTCGGAGCGCCACGTCTTGCGCGAGACGTCGAACGCCACCGCGAAATGCGTGGGCGCCTCGTCGCGCAGCGTGTTCGCCAGCATCGACGCGAAACCATAGATTGCGTTCGTCGGCTGGCCGGTCGCGGTCGTGAAATTCTCCGCGGGCAGCGCGAAGAACGCGCGATACGCCAGCGAGTGCCCGTCCATGAGCATCAGCCTCGGACGGCCCGCACCTGCGGTTTTCTCGGTCTTCTTCGATGCTGTTTCTGCCACGCCCCCGATCCTGCCACGGCCCACTGACATCGAGAGCCGTCCCGGCCCGCCAGGCTCCTTGTCACAGCCCCGTGCGACTATCGGTGACGTACCAGGGGATGTGTGCACGCGAAGGGGTTCAGCGATGGCCAGCAAGCCGCCGAAAAGCGATCCGGTTCAGGACGCGCCGCAGGTCACCGAGCCGAAGCAGGCAGCGGCCGGGCTGCCCGCCATCGGCCACACCCTGCGTATCGCGCAGCAGCAGATGGGCGTGCGCCGCACCGCGCTCACCCTCCTGCGCGTCAACCAGAAAGACGGCTTCGACTGCCCGGGCTGCGCCTGGCCCGAGCCGGAGCACCGGCACGCGGCGGAGTTCTGTGAGAACGGCGCGAAGGCGGTCGCCGAGGAGGCCACCCTGCGCCGGGTCACCCCGGACTTCTTCGCCGCGCACTCGGTCGCCGACCTCGCGACCCGCAGCGGCTACTGGCTGGGCCAGCAGGGCCGCCTCACACACCCCATGTACCTGGCGGAAGGCGCCGACCACTACGAACCGGTGCCCTGGGAGCGGGCCTTCGACATCGTCGCCGAGGAGCTCGCCGCACTCGGATCCCCCGACGAGGCCCTCTTCTACACCTCGGGCCGCACCAGCAACGAGGCGGCGTTCCTCTACCAGCTGTTCGCCCGCGAGCTCGGCACGAACAACCTGCCGGACTGCTCGAACATGTGCCACGAGTCGTCGGGTTCCGCCCTCTCCGAGACCATCGGCATCGGCAAGGGCAGCGTCTCCCTCGACGACCTCTACAAGGCGGACCTGATCATCGTCGCCGGGCAGAACCCCGGCACGAACCACCCGCGCATGCTCTCCGCCCTGGAGAAGGCCAAGTCCAACGGCGCGAAGATCATCACCGTCAATCCGCTGCCCGAGGCGGGCCTCGGACGCTTCAAGAACCCGCAGACCCCCCAGGGAATGATCAAGGGCGCCGCCCTCACCGACCTGTTCCTGCAGATCCGCCTCGGCGGCGACCAGGCCCTCTTCCGCCTCCTGAACAAGCTCGTCCTCGACACCGAGGGCGCGGTCGACGAGGAGTTCATCGCCGAACACACCCACGGGTACGAGGAGTTCGCGGCCGCCGCCCGCGCCGCCGACTGGGACGAGACGCTTACCGCGACCGGCCTCACCCGCGAGAAGATCGAAGAGGCCCTCCGCATGGTCCTCGCCTCCCAGCGCACCATCGTGTGCTGGGCGATGGGCCTCACCCAGCACAAGCACGCCGTGCCGACGATCCGCGAAGTCGTCAACCTCCTGCTGCTGCGCGGCAATATCGGCCGCCCCGGCGCGGGCGTCTGCCCGGTCCGCGGCCACTCGAACGTGCAGGGCGACCGCACCATGGGCATCTTCGAGCGCCCCGCCCCTGCCTTCCTGGACGCCCTGGAGAAGGAGTTCGGGTTCGCCCCGCCGCGCGGCCACGGCTACGACGTCGTACGGGCCATCGGCGCGCTGCGCGACGGAGAGGCGAAGGTCTTCTTCGCGATGGGCGGCAACTTCGTCGCCGCGTCGCCCGACACCGAGGTGACGGAGGCGGCCATGCGCCGCGCCCGCCTCACCGTGCACGTGTCGACGAAGCTGAACCGCAGCCACGTGATCACGGGCGCGCGTGCCCTGATCCTGCCGACCCTCGGCCGCACGGAGCGCGACCTCCAGGGCAGCGGCGAGCAGTTCGTGACCGTCGAGGACTCCATGGGCATGGTGCACGCCTCACGCGGCCGCCTGGAACCCGCGAGCCGGCAGCTGCTGTCCGAGCCCGCCATCGTGGCCCGGCTCGCCCGCCGCGTGCTCGGCGACGACTCCCGCACCCCCTGGGAGGAGTTCGAGAAGGACTACGCGGCGATCCGCGACCGCATCGCGCGCGTGATCCCCGGCTTCGAGGACTTCAACGCGCGCATCGCCGACCCCGCGGGCTTCGCCCTCCCGCACGCCCCGCGCGACGAACGCCGCTTCCCGACGGCCACCGGCAAGGCCAACTTCACCGCCGCGCCCGTCGAGTACCCGAAGCTCCCCGAGGGCCGCCTGCTGCTGCAGACCCTGCGCTCGCACGACCAGTACAACACCACCATCTACGGCCTGGACGACCGCTACAGAGGCATCAAGAACGGCCGCCGGGTCGTGCTCGTCAACCCCGAGGACGCACGCGAACTCAAGCTCGCGGACGGCTCGTACGTCGACCTGGTCAGCGAGTGGAAGGACGGCGTCGAGCGGCGCGCGCCCGGCTTCCGCGTCGTGCACTACCCGACCGCCCTGGGCTGCGCGGCCGCGTACTACCCGGAGACCAACGTCCTGGTCCCGCTGGACGCGACCGCCGACACCAGCAACACCCCTGCCAGCAAGTCCGTCGTCGTACGTCTGGAACAATCGGCAACCGACTGAGCGTTTGCTCAGCAGGAGTGATCACGACAGTGATCCACGACGAAGTGATCCACGACGAACGGAGCCGGGCCCGATGGGCGAGCAGCACACCGTGAAGTTCCCGCAAGAGGTCCTCGACGAGTACGCCGCCCTCGGCGTCGACCTGCCCGCGCTGTTCTCCGCGGGCCACCTCGGCACCCGCATGGGCGTGCAGATCATCGAGGCCTCCGCCGACCGCGTCGTGGGCACCATGCCGGTCGAGGGCAACACCCAGCCCTACGGCCTGCTGCACGGAGGCGCCTCCGCCGTCCTCGCCGAGACCATCGGCTCCGTCGGCGCCATGCTCCACGGCGGCAGCTCCAAGATCGCCGTGGGCGTCGACCTGAACTGCACCCATCACCGCGGAGCCCGCTCCGGCCTGGTCACCGGCGTGGCCACACCCGTACACCGGGGGCGCACCTCGGCGACGTACGAGATCGCCATCACCGACGAGGAAGGCAAGCGCGTCTGCAGCGCCCGCCTCACCTGCGTCCTCAAGGACGCCCCCAAGCGCTGACACCGCCCCGTGGGGCGCACCCACGGGCCCACACCGGAAAGGCCTGCCGTCGACGTGCCAGAGAACGGCGAGCAGGCCACCGCCGACCACCTCGGCGACCGCCCCCGGGCACCAGAACCCCCTCCACAACCGCCAACTCCCCCGCCCACCACGCCATTGGCGGAGCCCCACACTCCGGCATAGCGTGAAGCATGACCGGCATCGGGCCCGTCGAGCCGTACCACCCCGATGAAGCCGACGGCCCTCACCAGGACACGCCAAGCGACCTGCTGTGGTCGAAATCCTCCCGCGCCGGCACCCGTTGGGCCGCACTCCCCCGCACCCGCCGCCGCCTCGTCCAGGCCCTGATCATCGCCGCGGCCGCCACCGGCACCGTCCTCACCCTGCGCCCCGCACCCGCCACCCAGGCAGCCCCCGGCCTCTCCCCCTGGCCCGCCACCGTCACCACCCTCCACTACAAGGGCCGGGGAACCACCCCCGCGTCCTACCGGTTCGAAGTCGACGTCGCCCGCGGCAGCCCCGTCATCGTCCACCAAGTCGGCGCCGGACTACCCGAGTTGGGCGCCACCACCACACCCCGGCTGCCACTGACAGTGAGGGCCGGAACGCCCCGGCTGATCACCGTACGCATCTCCGTATACAAGTGCGCCGCCCTGCCACCCGCCCTCGATCTCCCCCACCTCGACCTGCTCCTCAGCAACCGCACCGCGCAGCAACAGCAGAGCTTTCTCTTCGGCGGCACCTACCCCCATGACCTGTGGACCGACCTGCGCACCACCTGCTTCCCCAACCCGGCCTCCACCGCGCCCACTTCCCCCGGCCAGGACACCCGGCGCGACCTCACACGCCGGTAACAGTGGGTTACCTCTGCCGTAATGAAGCAATGCTCGCGCCACCGCACCCCCGGCGCCGCACCCCGACGAACACCCCGCCCCACCGCCATATCGGCCGAAGCCGCCCGGCCCCATGAACCGGAACAGGGCGTTCTCACGATGCGAACACGCAGTCACCCCAGGACGGCATCCCGAAATACTCCGATCATCCACCCCGCACCCGCCAGAACACCCCCCGCATAACAAGAGCGTCACAGCCTTCCCTACGCTCCTGTGAGCTCCCCCTACCTGCGCTTATAGTCACGGCCAGTCACCGCGCCGCCGGGCGCGTCTACTGCACGGCCTGCATCACCCAGTACGGCCCGGCGAGACACACGGCCCCCACCCTGGGGAGCCGCGCCAGGGAGAGGATTCAACGTGCGACAGCGTTCTTTGGTCATACTCACTTCCGTGCTCACCACAGGAGCACTCACGCTGACCGCCTGCGGCTCGCGCGACGACAGCGGAGACAGCAAGAGCAGCAAGAAGACCGAGATCATCATCGGCGTGGACGCGCCGCTGACCGGTCAGAACTCCGCCACCGGCCTCGGCATCCAGGGCGGCGTCCAGATCGCCGTCGACGACGCCAACAAGAACAACACCGTTCCCGGCGTGACCTTCAAGGTCCAGGCCGTCGATGACAAGGCCATCCCGGCCCAGGGCCAGTCGAACGCCACCGGGCTCGTCCAGGACGACAAGGTCCTCGGCGTCGTCGGCCCGCTGAACTCCGGCGTCGCCACCCAGATGCAGCAGGTCTTCGCCACCGCCAACCTGGTCGAGATCTCGCCGTCCAACACGGCCCCCGAGCTCACCCAGGGCAAGAACTGGCAGACCGCGAAGTCCCGCCCGTTCAAGACCTACTTCCGCACCGCCACCACCGACGCCCTCCAGGGCGGCTTCGCGGCCGACTACGCCTACAACACCCTGAAGAAGCGCAAGGTGTTCGTGGTCGACGACAAGCAGACCTACGGCGCCGGCCTCGCCAAGCTCTTCAAGGCCGGCTTCACCAAGTCGGGCGGCAAGGTCGCGGGCGAGGACCACGTCAACACCGGCGACACCGACTTCTCGGCCCTCGTCACCAAGATCAAGAACTCCAAGGCCGACCTCGTCTACTACGGCGGCCAGTACGACGAGTCCGAGAAGCTCACCAAGCAGCTCAAGGACGGCGGAGTCAAGATCCCGCTGTTCGGCGGTGACGGCATGTTCACCCCGACCTACATCGAGACCGCCGGCAAGACCTCCGAAGGCGACCTCGTCACCTCCGTCGGCCAGCCCGTCGACTCCCTGCCCTCCGCCGCCGACTTCATCAAGAAGTACAAGGCCTCCGGCCTCAAGGGCGACTACGGCACCTACGGCGGCTACTCCTACGACGCCGCCACCGCCATCATCAAGGCCATCGGCAACGTCGTGAAGGACGGCAAGATCCCCACCGACGCCCGCGCCAAGATCGTCGCCGAAGTCCAGAAGACCAAGTTCGACGGCATCGCCGGCCCCGTCTCCTTCGACGAGTACGGCGACACCACCAACAAGCAGCTCACCGTCTACCAGGTCGTCGACGGCAAGTGGAAGGCCGTCAAGAGCGGCACGTTCAACGGCTAAGCCCCACTGCCGCTAGCACCACCCCAAAGGGCCGCGCGGCCAAGACCACCCGTCACCGCGCGGCCCGTTTCATACGCCCTGCTCAACACTCCCCACCACATGGAGGCCATGCGGTGAACACCCTGCCGCAGCAGCTGGCCAACGGGCTGTTCCTCGGCTCGATGTACGGGCTGATCGCCATCGGCTACACGATGGTGTACGGCATCGTCCAGCTCATCAACTTCGCCCACGGCGAGATCTTCATGACCGGCGGCTTCGGCGCACTCACGGTCTACCTTTACGTTCTGCCAAACGGCACATCCATGTGGATAGCCCTCCCAGCGATGCTCATAGGCGGCGGACTCGTCTCCGTCCTCATCGCCGTCGGGGCCGAACGCTTCGCCTACCGACCACTGCGCGGAGCACCACGCCTCGCCCCCCTGATCACCGCCATCGGCCTCTCCCTCGCCCTCCAGCAGGCCGTCTTCAACTGGTACCCCGACGCCAAGACCGACCGCAACTTCCCCCAGATCGACGGCGGCCCCTGGCACCTCGGCTCCATCAGCATCAGCAGCGGCTCCCTCTTCGTCATCATCGCCGCGCCCATCTGCATGGCAGCCCTCGCCCTCTTCGTCAGCCTCTCCCGCACCGGCCGCGCCATGCAGGCCACCGCGCAAGACCCTGACACCGCACAGCTCATGGGCATCGACACCAACCGCATCATCGTCATCGCCTTCGCCATCGGCGGCTTCTTCGCCGCCGTCGCAGCCGTCGCCTACGGCCTGCGCTACGGCTCGGTCAAGTACGACATGGGCTTCCAGATGGGCCTCAAGGCCTTCACCGCAGCCGTCCTCGGCGGCATCGGCAACATCTACGGCGCCATGATCGGCGGCCTCGTCCTCGGCCTCGCCGAAACCATGGCCACCAGCTACATCGACGGCATCCCCGGCATGCAGCAGCTCGGCGGCGGCGGCTGGGCCTCCGTATGGGCCTTCGTACTCCTCATCCTCGTACTGCTGTTCAGGCCACAAGGCCTAGTCGGCGAACGCGTCGCGGACAGGGCGTGAGCACCATGGCAACCATCGAGAACACAGCCGAACGCGGCCTGATCGCACTCCCCCAGACCGCCGCCCGCACCCTCATCGCCTTCGGCGCCATCGCCACCATCGCCAGCACATTCATGTCCTGGACCTACACGTCCGACTTCCCCGGGGACCTCACCTACTACGGCTCCCCGGCCGGACTCCAGATCCTCGACCTCGTCGCCGGCGCCCTCGCCCTCCTCTTCTCACTCACCCTCTGGAACATCCGCGGCCTCGGCTGGCTCAACCCGGCAGGCGCCACCCAGCCCGTCGTCCTCGCCGCCACCGCCGCGTTCGCCGTCAGCTGGTTCAGCGCCATCGCGATCGCCGTCGACCTCAAGGGCCTCGTCGCCCTCGACCCCGGCGCCTACATCGCCGCCATCGGCTCGCTGATCGCCCTCCTCGGCACCCTGGCACTCCCCAAGCCCGGCGACACCTTCAAGGCCTACGTCACCAAGCCGGACAACATCCCCCCGGCCGCCCAACTCCCCGCCTGGGGCGAACGCCTCGTCATCACCGGCGCCACCTCCGTAGCCCTGATCGTCTTCACCTACGGCATCGGCGTCGACCCCGACGCAAGCGAAACGTTCCTCGGCTACCTGCTCCTGGTCGTCTTCGGCACCTGGTCCCTCTTCGCCGCCGGACTCTTCGACCGCTTCGCCGCACTCAACGCCCGCCACAAGGGATTCGCCACCACCATGGCGTTCCTCGCCGCGGCGATCTTCCCCTGGGTCGCGAACAACGAGCACAACGCCAACCTCGGCGTCAACATCCTCGTAGTCGGCACCGTCGCCCTCGGCCTCAACATCGTCGTCGGCCTCACCGGACTCCTCGACCTCGGATACGTCGCCTTCCTCGGCGTCGGCGCCTACGCCGCAGCCCTCGTCTCCGGCTCCGAGTTCTCCCGCTTCTCCGGCGTCCAGTTCCCCTTCTGGGCCGCCATGCTCACCGGCATGGCCGCATCGCTCGTCTTCGGCGTCCTCATCGGCGCCCCCACCCTGCGACTGCGCGGCGACTACCTCGCCATCGTCACCCTCGGCTTCGGAGAGATCTTCCGGATCGCCGTCCAAAACATGGACGGCACCTCCGGACCCAACCTCACCAACGGCCCCAACGGCATCTCCATGATCCCGGACCTCAAGATCCTCGGGTTCAACTTCGGAAGCAGCCACGACGTCGCCGGAGTCACCCTCGGCCGCTTCGCGAACTACTTCCTGCTGATGCTGCTCATCACCGCGATCGTCGTCATCGTCTTCAACCGCGCCGCCGACTCCCGCATCGGCCGCTCCTGGATCGCCATCCGCGAAGACGAGACCGCCGCCACCGCCATGGGCATCAACGGCTTCCGCGTCAAGCTCATCGCGTTCGCGCTGGGTGCATCGCTGGCAGGCCTCGCCGGTACGGTCAGCGCCCACGTCGGCTACAGCGTCAACCCGGCGCCGTACCAGTTCGCCGGCTCCGTGCCCCCGAACTCCGCCTTCCTGCTCGCCGCGGTCGTCCTCGGCGGCATGGGCACCGTCAACGGACCCATCCTCGGCGCCACGCTGCTCTACCTGCTCCCCGAGAAGCTCGGCTTCCTCAAGGAGTACCAGCTCTTCGCCTTCGGCATCGCACTCGTGGTCCTCATGCGCTTCCGCCCCGAAGGCATCATCGCCAACCGCCGCCGCCAACTCGAATTCCACGAGTCCGACGACAGCATCGACATCCCCGAACAAGGCCTGCCCGACACCACCGTCGGCGTCACCAAGGCAGGGGCGTAACCCACATGACCACCACCACAGCCCCCAGCCCCGTCCTCGAAGCCACCGGCGTCACCATGCGCTTCGGCGGCCTCACCGCCGTACGCAACGTCGACCTCACCGTCAACACCGGCGAGATCGTCGGCCTCATCGGCCCCAACGGCGCGGGCAAGACCACCTTCTTCAACTGCCTGACGGGCCTGTACGTGCCGACAGAGGGCAAGGTCTCCTACAAGGGCACCGTCCTGCCCCCCAAGCCCCACCTGGTCACCAGCGCAGGCATCGCCCGCACCTTCCAGAACATCCGGCTCTTCGCCAACATGACCGTCCTGGAAAACGTCCTCGTCGGCCGCCACACCCGCACCAAGGAAGGCCTCTGGTCGGCCCTCCTCCGCGGCCCCGGCTTCCGCAAGGCCGAAGCCACCTCCCGCGAACGCGCCATGGAACTGCTGGAGTTCATCGGCCTCGCCCACAAGGCCGACCACCTCTCCCGCAACCTCCCCTACGGCGAACAGCGCAAGCTGGAAATCGCGCGAGCCATGGCGAGCGAACCCGGGCTGCTCCTGCTCGACGAACCGACCGCCGGCATGAACCCCCAGGAAACGCGGGCAACCGAAGACCTCGTCTTCGCCATCCGCGACCGAGGCATCGCCGTCCTCGTCATCGAGCACGACATGCGCTTCATCTTCAACCTGAGCGACCGCGTCGCCTGCCTCGTCCAGGGCGAAAAGCTCGTCGAAGGCACCTCCGAGGTCGTCCAGGGCGACGAACGCGTCATCGCCGCGTACCTCGGTGAGCCGTTCGAAGGTGCTCCAGGGGCCGACGAAGTCGCCGAGGTGGAGGCCGCCGAAGCCGCCGACGCCACCGACGCCACCGACGCCACCGAGACCTCCGGGGCAGAGAGCACCACCAGCAAGGAAGGAAACGCCCAGTGACCGCACTGCTCGAGGTCGAAGACCTCAAGGTCGCCTACGGCAAGATCGAAGCCGTCAAGGGCATCTCCTTCACCGTCGAAGCCGGCCAGATCGTCACCCTCATCGGCACCAACGGCGCCGGCAAGACGACCACCCTGCGCACCCTCTCCGGGCTCCTCAAGCCCAGCAGCGGCCGCATCCTCTTCGACGGCCAACCCCTCGCCAACGTCCCCGCCCACAAGATCGTCGCCCTCGGCCTCGCCCACTCCCCCGAGGGACGCCACATCTTCCCCCGGCTGACGATCGCCGAAAACCTCCAACTCGGAGCATTCCTGCGCAGCGACAAAGCAGGCATCGAGAAGGACATCCAGCGCGCGTACGACCTCTTCCCCATCCTGGGAGAACGGCGCAAGCAGGCAGCGGGCACCCTGTCCGGCGGCGAACAGCAGATGCTGGCGATGGGCCGGGCGTTGATGTCCCAGCCCAAGCTGCTCATGCTCGACGAACCCTCCATGGGCCTCTCGCCGATCATGATGCAGAAGATCCTCTCCACGATCGCCGAACTCAAAGCCTCCGGCACGACCATCCTCCTCGTCGAGCAGAACGCCCAAGCCGCGCTCTCCCTCGCCGACCAAGGACACGTCATGGAGGTCGGCAACATCGTCCTCTCCGGCACCGGACAGGACCTCCTGCACGACGAATCCGTACGCAAGGCATACCTCGGCGAGGACTGAGTCCACTCCGCGTGCACGCGTGTACGAAGAGGCCCGCGCCCCTCGTGGGGGCGCGGGCCTCTTTCGCTGTACGGGGACGGGCTAGCCCTTGGCGGACTTCTTCTCCTCGGCGTCCAGAATGACCGCCTCGGCAACCTGCTGCATCGACATACGACGGTCCATGGACGTCTTCTGAATCCACCGGAACGCGGCAGGCTCCGTCAGCCCGTACTGGGTCTGAAGCACCGACTTCGCACGGTCCACCAGCTTCCGCGTCTCGAGCCGCTGCGTGAGATCCTCGATCTCCTTCTCCAGCGCCTTCAACTCCGTGAACCGCGACACCGCCATCTCAATGGCCGGTACGACATCACTCTTGCTGAACGGCTTCACCAGGTACGCCATCGCACCGGCATCGCGAGCACGCTCGACGAGGTCACGCTGCGAGAAGGCGGTGAGCATGAGGACGGGCGCGATGGACTCTTCGGCGATCTTCTCGGCCGCGGAGATCCCATCGAGCTTCGGCATCTTCACGTCGAGGATCACAAGGTCCGGCCTGTGCTCCCGAGCCAGCTCGACGGCCTGCTCACCGTCACCCGCCTCGCCTACGACGGTGTAACCCTCTTCCTCCAGCATCTCCTTGAGGTCGAGACGAATCAGCGCCTCGTCCTCTGCGATGACGACACGGGTCGTCAGCGGAGGCACGTGCGACTTGTCGTCGTCGGGCGCGTCTACGGGCTGGGGCGACTCGGGGGCGGTCACGGGGGCTCCTCGTTCAGGCCGGGTACTGCTCCCAAGAGCCTACCTAGCTGCGGTATGGTGGTCTGGCAGCGGGTCGAGGTAAACCTTCGATTCATTGAGCCCCGGTAGCCCAATCGGCAGCAGGCAGTGCTCTCAAACAGCATACAGTGTGGGTTCGAGTCCCACCCGGGGCACTTTTCCTTGGATTCCAAGGTCGCCACCCAGAAGCGGATGTTCTCATTCTCGTGAACATCCGCTTTTCGCTGTGCAGGGTCACAATCAGCAACACACAGTGGCCGCATGCACGACATGGGTACACGTAAGCGAGCTCTGGCACTTGTGGCTCAGGGGCGCAGCCTGAACTCCGTGAGCAAGGAGACCGGGGTCTCCCGGTCAGCGATCCGTTCCTGGCAATCGCGCATCGAACCGTTACCGCGAATGCAGCGCACGCCGTGCTCAAGATGCGGTCCAGCGGCTGCGTCCCCCTCCAACACGGCTGCCTACAGCTATCTGCTCGGGCTCTACCTCGGCGACGGCTGCATCAGTCCCGGCGTGCGAGCGGGATACTTCCTCCGCATCGCCTGCGCCAATGCCTGGCCCGGCCTCATCGAGGCTTGCGCTGCTGCCATCGAAGCCATCAACCCCAGCATGAAGTCGAACCGAGTCCAAGCGGTGGGGTACACCTCAGTCGTGGGGTACAGCCATCACTGGCCCTGTCTGTTCCCCCAGCACGGCCCCGGCAAGAAGCACGAGCGCTCGATCGCCCTCGAACCCTGGCAACAGGAAATCGTCGACGCCTACCCCTGGGAGTTCATCCGGGGCCTCATCCACTCGGACGGCTGCCGCATGACCAACTGGACCGAGAAGGTCATCGGCGGCGAGCACAAGCGCTACGAGTATCCCCGGTACTTCTTCACCAACAAGTCGTCCGACATCATCCGCCTCTTCACGGACACACTCGACACACTCGGCGTCGATTGGAAGCAGCCGAACTCACGCAATATCTCCATCGCCCGGAGGGCCTCGGTCTCCCTCATGGACACCCACGTAGGCCCCAAGTACTGACCCCGCAATATGACCCGTCACTGCCCGCCCCGCCCCCAATTGGGAGCTGCCCCAAATCCCGAAGGAAGTGTTGACCGGCAGCAAGAGGCGGGGCGATCTTCGGCCGCATGACTCCCATGAACCGACGAGGTTTCGTCGTCGCGGCTGCCGGTGCGGCTGCGGCGGCTGTTGCGCTCAATCCGCAGTCCGCTGCCGCACTGGATGCGAGCGGCGGTGGTACGGCGACGGATGCTGCTGATTTCGAGGCCGCCGACAAGGGGTTCATCGCCGCCCTGGAGCCGGGCGTGGTGAAGAATTCGGCCGGCACTGTGGTGTGGGACAGCGACGCGTACGACTTCCTGAAGTACAACGCGCCGAAGTCCGCGAACGCGAGCCTGTGGCGGCAGTCGCAGCTCACGCGGAAGCAGGGGCTGTACAAGGTCACCGACCGGATTTATCAGGTCCGTGGGCTGGACCTCTCCAACATGACCATCGTCGAAGGCGACACCGGGATCGTCGTCATCGACCCGCTCATCTCCGCCGAGACGGCCGCCGCCGCGTTGAAGCTGTACCGCGATCACGTGGCCGACAAGAAGGTCACGGGGCTGATCTACACCCACCCGCACGTCGATCACTACGGTGGCTGCCGTGGCGTACTGCCGGACGGGGCAGGGGACGTGCCGATCCTCGCGCCCGCAGGGTTCATGGAGCACGCGGTCTCCGAGAACGTGTATGCGGGTACGGCGATGACCCGGCGCTCGATCTATATGTACGGCGCTCAGCTCGACAAGGGGCCTGCTGGGCAGATCGGGTGCGGTCTCGGCCAGAACATCTCGACCGGCACCATCGGGCTACTCGAACCGACGACGTACATCTCCACGACTGGGCAGCGGGAGACCGTCGATGGTGTCGTGATGGAGTTCCAGATGACGCCGGGGACGGAAGCCGCGGCTGAGATGAACTTCGTGTTCCCGGAGTTGCGTGCGGTCTGCATGGCGGAGAACGCGACGCACACGATGCACAACGTCATCACCCTGCGGGGTGCGCAGGTTCGTGATGCCAAGCAGTGGGCGGCGTATCTGACGGAGTCCATTGGGCTGTACGGCGGTCGGGTGGATGTCGCGTTCGCGTCGCACCACTGGCCGACCTGGGGCAATGGCGACATTGTCGCGCTGTTGGAGAATCAGCGGGATCTGTATGCCTACATGCATGACCAGACGCTGCGGATGCTGAATTCGGGGATGACGGGGCGGGAGATCGCGGAGGAGTTCGTGCTGCCGCCCGCTCTCGCCGACGTATGGGCGAATCACGGCTATTACGGGTCGCTGAGCCATAACGTGAAGGGTATTTATCAGCGGTACATGGGGTGGTTCGATGCCAATCCGGCGCATTTGTGGGAGCATCCGCCGGTCGCCGAGGCCAAGCGGTATGTGAGGGCGCTCGGGGGGATGTCGTCCGCCGTATCGAAGGCGCGCGGGTTCGTCCGTGACGGTGATCTGCGGTTCGCGGCGACGCTGCTCAACCATTGCGTGTTCGCCGAGCCTGATGCCGAGAAACCTAAGCAACTGCTGGCGCAGGTCTACGAGAAGCTGGCGTATGCCACTGAGAACGCGGTGTGGCGGAACTTCTATCTCACGGGTGCGATGGAGTTGCGGGAGGGTGTGAAGGCGCCGTCGACGACGACTGACAGTGCGGATGTGAAGGCGGCGCTCTCGGTCGACCAGTTGATCGACGCGATGTCGGTGCGGGTGGATGGGCCGAAGGCCTGGGATCTGGATCTGGCGATCGACTGGTATTTGCCGGGGCAGCCGGGGCAGGGCAAGTACTGGCATCTCCGGCTGAAGAACGGGGTGTTGACCCATACCGTCGATGCGAAGGCGAGTGCTTCCGCCGGGCTCACGCTCACCATGAACAAGGTGCAGTTGCTTCAGTTGCTGGCGGGGAAGGGGTTGGGGTCCATTCAGACGTCCGGTGACACCAGCCTGCTCGCCAAGTTGTTCTCGGTGATCGTGACGCCGACGGCCGACTTCAACATCGTGACTCCGTAGGAAAAGGGCCCCTCTTGAAGCTTGAAGAGGGGGCCTTTGCATCCCATGACGTCCTACTTGGGGCTGTCGTCCTCGCCGATGTGGTGGACGCGTACGAGGTTGGTGGAGCCGGAGACTCCGGGCGGGGAGCCGGCGGTGATGACGACGATGTCGCCCTTTTGGCAGCGGCCGTACTTAAGGAGGAGTTCGTCGACCTGGTCGACCATGGCGTCGGTGGAGTCGACGTGGGGGCCGAGGAAGGTTTCGACGCCCCAGGTGAGGTTGAGCTGGGAGCGGGTGGCGGGGGTGGGGGTGAAGGCGAGGAGGGGGATGGGTGAGCGGTAGCGCGAGAGGCGGCGGACGGTGTCGCCGGACTGGGTGAAGGCGACGAGGAATTTGGCGCCGAGGAAGTCGCCCATCTCCGCTGCCGCTCGGGCGACGGCGCCGCCCTGGGTGCGGGGCTTGTTGCGTTCGGTCAGGGGTGGGAGGCCCTTGGCGAGGATGTCCTCCTCGGCCGCCTCGACGATGCGGGCCATGGTTTTGACCGTCTCGATGGGGTATTTGCCGACGCTGGTCTCGCCGGAGAGCATCACGGCGTCCGTGCCGTCGATGACCGCGTTCGCGACGTCCGAGGCTTCCGCGCGGGTGGGGCGGGAGTTGTCGATCATCGAGTCGAGCATCTGGGTGGCGACGATGACCGGTTTGGCGTTGCGTTTCGCCAGTTTGATGGCGCGCTTCTGGACGATGGGGACCTGCTCCAGGGGCATTTCGACGCCCAGGTCACCTCGCGCGACCATGATGCCGTCGAAGGCGGCGACGATTTTGTCGATGTTGTCGACGGCCTGGGGCTTCTCCACCTTGGCGATCACCGGAAGGCGGCGGCCTTCTTCGTCCATGATGCGGTGGACGTCTTCGATGTCGCGGCCGCTGCGGACGAAGGAGAGGGCGATGACGTCGAAGCCGGAGCGTAGGGCCCAGCGGAGGTCTGCTTCGTCCTTGTCGGAGAGGGCGGGGACGGAGACGGCGACGCCGGGGAGGTTGAGGCCTTTGTGGTCGGAGACCATGCCGCCTTCGACGACGGTGGTGTGGACGCGGGGGCCGTCGACGGCGGTGACTTCGAGGGTGACTTTGCCGTCGTCGACGAGGATGCGTTCGCCGGGGGTGACGTCGGTGTTGAGGCCGGAGTAGGTGGTGCCGCAGGTTTGGCGGTCGCCTTCGGTGCCTTCTTCGACGGTGATGGTGAAGGTGTCTCCGCGTTCAAGGAGTACGGGGCCTTCGCTGAAGCGGCCGAGTCGGATCTTCGGGCCTTGAAGGTCGGCGAGGATGCCGACGCTGCGGCCGGTCTCGTCGGAGGCCTTTCGTACGTGGTGGTAGCGCTCCTCGTGTTCGGCGTAGGTGCCGTGGCTGAGGTTGAAGCGGGCTACGTCCATTCCGGCTTCGACCAGGGCTTTGATCTGGTCGTATGAGTCGGTGGCGGGGCCCAATGTACAGACGATTTTTGCTCGGCGCATGGTTTGAGCCTAGGCCTTACCGGCGGGTAGAGAATTGGTCGTGCGTGACTACTCAACAACCTTTACGTGAAGCCTTATTGACAACAGTTGAATTGTGCGCCGGGGTGCTCGGATGAGCACTGCCGGGTATTGGTGCACCCCGGCTCCATTTATGCACGGAGAAATGGTGTTGCCCGCTTGGGCTACAGCTGTGGTGGCGCCATGGTGAATCGGGCGTTGACCTGGGCGTAGACGTGTTGGCGTTGGGGTTCGAGGTCGAGGGGTGGGGTTTCGTCGTCGTGGGCGCCGCCGGCGAAGGACCTGGTGCGCAGGGTGCGGGCGGTTTGGGCTTCGAAGGCGTAGGGCTGGGCGTTCTCGGCTCCGATGTCGGCGAGTTCGATGAGGGCGGTGAGGGTGGTGCCGAGGGCTTCGGCGTATTCGCGGGCGCGTTGGACGGCTTCGCGGACCGCTTGTTGGCGGGCTGTGCGGTGGGCTGGTGAGTCGGGGCGCAGGGCCCACGAGGGGCCGTCGACTTGGGTGACGTCGAGGTCGGCGAGTCGTGTGGTGAGTTCGCCGAGGGCGGTGAAGTCGGTGAATTCGGCGGTGATGTGGACGCGGCCGTAGTAGTGGCGGATGCGTTCGCCGCGGCCGCGTTTGGTGAGTTCGGGTGTGATGGAGAAGGCGCCGGTCTCGACGCGTTCGACTGCGTCGCCGTAGGACTTGACGACGTCGAGGGCGGTGGTGTTGCGGCGGGTGAGGTCGGCGAGGGCGTCTCGTTTGTCGGTGCCGCGGGCGACGACGGTGATGCCGATGCGGGCGATTTCGGGGTCGACTTCGAGGTGGGCTTCGCCGCGGACGGCGATGCGTGGGGATTCGGGTGTTCCGTAGGGGACCGCGGGTTGGGGTTCCTCTGGGGTGGTGTCCGGGGTGGGGGTCATACGTCCCACTCTGTCACTGGGCGGGCCGGTTCCGGGTGCCTACAGGTCATCAGATCGAAACCTCCTGGACCTGTTGCGGTGGTGGTGGGTGGGTCAGAATCTACGCGCGTCGTTGACCTTTTCCCTAGGAGCCATAGACATGCCGTTGAACCGCCGGAAGTTCCTGAAGAAGTCCGCTGTGACGGGTGCGGGGGTCGCGCTCGCCGGGGCGGCTGCGGCTCCGGCGGCGCAGGCTGCCGAGTCCGTGGCGGGCAAGAAGGCCCCGAAGCGGTACTCGCTGACGGTGCTGGGTACGACGGACCTGCACGGGCATGTCTTCAACTGGGATTACTTCAAGGACGCGGAGTACACGGACAAGGCGGGCAACGCGCAGGGTCTGGCGCGGATTTCGACGCTGGTGAACGAGATCCGTGAGGAGAAGGGCCGCTGCAACACGCTGCTGCTGGACGCGGGTGACACGATCCAGGGCACTCCGCTGACGTACTACTACGCGAAGGTGGACCCGATCACCGCCAAGGGCGGTCCGGTCCACCCGATGGCGCAGGCGATGAACGCGATCGGGTTCGACGCGGCGGCGCTCGGCAACCACGAGTTCAACTACGGGATCGAGACGCTGCGGAAGTTCGAGTCGCAGTGTCGTTTCCCGCTGCTGGGTGCGAACGCGCTGGACGCGAAGACGCTGAAGCCGGCGTTCCCTCCCTACTTCATCAAGAAGTTCCATGTGCCGGGTGCTCCGGCGGTGAAGGTGGCGGTTCTGGGTCTGACCAACCCGGGTATCGCGATCTGGGACAAGGCGTATGTGCAGGGGAAGTTGACGTTCCCGGGTCTGGAGGAGCAGGCGGCGAAGTGGGTGCCGAAGCTGCGGTCGATGGGTGCGGACGTGGTGGTCGTGTCGGCGCACTCGGGTTCGTCGGGCACGTCGTCGTACGGTGACCAGTTGCCGTATGTGGAGAACTCGGCGGCGCTGGTCGCTCAGCAGGTGCCGGGTATCGACGCGATTCTGGTGGGGCACGCGCATGTGGAGATCCCGGAGCTGAAGGTCACGAACACGGCGACGGGCAAGACGGTCGTGCTGTCGGAGCCGCTGGCGTATGCGGAGCGGCTGTCGGTGTTCGACGTCGAGCTTGTCTTCGAGAAGGGGAAGTGGACGGTCGAGTCGGTTGCTGCGTCGGTCCGCAACTCGAACTCGGTCGCCGACGACCCGAAGATCACCAAGCTGTTGAAGGACGAGCACGATGTGGTCGTCGCGTATGTCAACCAGGTGGTGGGCACGGCGACGGAGACGTTGACGACGGTCGAGGCGCGCTACAAGGACGCCCCGATCATCGACCTGATCACCAAGGTGCAGGAGGACGTGGTCAAGGCGGCGCTGGTGGGTACGTCGTATGCGTCGCTGCCGGTGATCGCGCAGGCGTCGCCGTTCTCGCGTACGTCGGAGATCCCGGCGGGGAATGTGACCATCCGCGATCTGTCGAGCCTGTATGTGTACGACAACACGCTGGTCGCGAAGTTGATGACGGGCGCGCAGATCCGGGCGTACCTGGAGTACTCGGCGCAGTATTTCGTGCAGACGGCGGCGGATGCCACGGTCGACGTGGAGAAGCTGACGAACGCGAACAGCCGTCCGGACTACAACTACGACTACGTTTCGGGTCTTCAGTACGACATCGACATCGCGCAGGCGGCGGGTTCGCGGATCAAGAACCTGACCTACAACGGTGCGGCGCTGGATGACGCGGAGCAGTTCGTGCTGGCGGTGAACAACTACCGGGCCAATGGTGGCGGTGCGTTCCCGCATGTCGCTTCGGCCACCGAGGTGTGGGCGGAGTCGACGGAGATCCGTACGCGGATCGCCGAGTGGGTGACCGCGAAGGGCTCGCTCGACCCGAAGGAGTTCGCTTCGGTGGACTGGAAGCTGACGCGGGACGGCACGCCCGTCTTCTAGCGGTCATGAAGGCATGAAGGCCTCTAGATCTATAGGTCTGGAGATCTAGAGGTCCAGCGGGGATACGTCCACGGCGTCGGCGATGGTTTTTACATCGGCGCCGTGGACGCCGCTTTTTTACCCTTTTGCTTACCTTCCCTCTTTGCTTACCTTCCCTCGACGAGGGGGGTGAGTGTGCGGGCGGTGTCGCGGGCGGTGGGGATCTGGGGGTGGGGGTCGAGTCCGAAGGTGGTGAAGGCCGTTCGTCCGGGGAGGGGGTAGGGGTCTTTGCCGGTGAGGGAGTTGAGGATGGTGGCGCTGCGCCAGGCGGCGAGGCCGAGGTCGGGGGCGCCTACGCCGTGGGTGTGGAGTTCGGCGTTCTGGACGTGGACGTGGCCGGTGACAGAGGGGTCGAGGACGAGGCGGAACTGGTCGTCGATGCGGGGGCGTTCGGAGCTGTCGCGGCGCAGGTAGGGGTCGAGTCCGGCGAGGATCTGGCCGAGGGGGCGTTCGCGGTATCCGGTGGCGAGGACGACGGCGTCGGTGGTGAGGCGGGTGCGGGCGCCTTGTTGGACGTGTTCCAGGTGGAGTTCGACTTTGGTGGTGGCGACGCGTCCGGCGGTGCGGACGGTGACGGCGGGGGTGAGGACGGCGTCGGGCCAGCCGCCGTGGAGGGTGCGGCGGTAGAGCTCGTCGTGGATGGCGGCGATGGTGTCGGCGTCGATGCCTTTGTGGAGTTGCCATTGGGCGGCGACGAGGCGGTCGCGTACGGGTTCGGTGAGGTGGTGGAAGTAGCGGGTGTAGTCCGGGGTGAAGTGTTCGAGGCCGAGCTTGGAGTACTCCATGGGGGCGAACGCTTCGGTGCGGGCGAGCCAGTGGATTTTCTCGCGGCCCGGGGGGCGGTTGCGCAGCAGGTCGAGGAAGACTTCGGCGCCGGATTGTCCCGCGCCGATGACGGTGATGTGTTCGGCGGTGAGGAACTGCTGGCGGTGCTTGAGGTAGTCCGCGGCGTGGATGACGGGCACGCCGGGGGTTTCGACGAGAGGTTTGAGCGGTTCGGGGATGTGGGGGGCGGTGCCGACGCCGAGGACGATGTTGCGGGTGTAGGTGCGGCCGAGGGCTTCGGCTTCTCCGTCGGTGTCGAGTTGGGTGAAGTCGACTTCGAACAGGGTGCGTTCGGGGTTCCAGCGGACGGCGTCGACCTGGTGGCCGAAGTGGAGTCCGGGGAGGTTGTCGGCGACCCAGCGGCAGTAGGCGTCGTATTCGGCGCGCTGGATGTGGAAGCGCTCGGCGAAGTAGAAGGGGAAGAGTCGTTCGCGGGCTTTGAGGTAGCTGAGGAACGACCAGGGGCTGGCGGGGTCGGCGAGGGTCACCAGGTCGGCGAGGAAGGGGACTTGGAGGGTGGCGCCGTCGATGAGGAGGCCGGGGTGCCAGTCGAAGCCGGGGCGCTGTTCGTAGAAGACGCTGTCGAGTTCGGCGAGGGGCTGGGCGAGGGCTGCGAGGGAGAGGTTGAAGGGGCCGATGCCGATGCCCACCAGGTCGCGGGGTGCTTCGGCGGCGGGGCGTGTGGGGGTGGGCGTCGGGCTCATTGGGGTGTGTGTCCTTCCACCAGTTTCAGGAGCGTGGCCAGGTCGCCGGGCCGGGTGTGGGGGTTGAGGAGGGTGGCTTTGAGCCAGAGGCGGCCGTCGAGTGCGGCGCGTCCGAGGACGGCGCGGCCTTGGTGCAGGAGGGTGCGGCGTACGGCGGCGACGGCGGCGTCGGGGGCTCCGGTGGGTCGGAACAGGACGGTGCTGATGGTCGGCCGGTCGTAGAGCTCGAAGCCGGGGTGGGCGGCTATGAGGTCGGCCAACTCGTGGGCGTGGGCGCAGACTTGGTCGACGAGGGTGCCGATGCCTTCTCTGCCGAGGGTTTTGAGGGTGACGGCGATTTTGAGGATGTCGGGGCGTCGGGTGGTGCGCAGGGAGCGGCCGAGGAGGTCGGGGAGTCCTGCTTCGGTGTCGTCGTCGGCGTTGAGGTAGTCGGCGCGGTGTTGGAGTACGGCGAGGTCGTGGGGGTCGCGTACGGCGAGGAGTCCTGCGGCGACGGGTTGCCAGCCGAGTTTGTGCAGGTCGAGGGTGACGGTGTGGGCGCGGTCGAGTCCGTCGAGTTGGGTGCGGTGGTGGTCGCTGAAGAGGAGGCCTCCGCCGTAGGCGGCGTCGATGTGGAGGCGGGCGCCGTGGGTGGCGCACAGGTCGGCGATGTCGGGCAGTGGGTCGATGAGTCCGGCGTCGGTGGTGCCGGCGGTGGCGGCGACGAGGAAGTTGCCGCGGGGGCCGGGCAGTTCGGTGAGGGCTTCGTCGAGGGCTGCGGGGTCCATGGTGCCGGCGGGGGCGGGGACGACGACGGGGTCGGGCAGGCCGAGCAGCCAGGCGGCGCGGTGCAGGGAGTGGTGGGCGTTGGCTCCGCAGACGAGTTGTACTGCGCTGTGGGCTTCGCGGGCGAGGAGGAGGGCGAGTTGGTTGGACTCGGTGCCGCCGGTGGTGACGAGGGCGTCGCCTTGGGTGCCGTAGACCTCGTGGGCCAGGGCTTGGGTGACGAGGGTTTCCAGTTCTGATGCGGCCGGGGCCTGGTCCCAGGAGTCGAGGGACGGGTTGAGGGCGGCGGCGGCGAGGTCTGCGGCGGTGGCTACGGCGAGGGGTGGGCAGTGGAGGTGGGCGGCGCACAGGGGGTCGGCGGGGTCGGCGGCGCCTTCCGCGAGAGCCCGCACAAGGACGTGCAGGGCGTCCTGGGTTCCCTGCCGGGGCAGTACGTCGCCGACCGTGTCCCGTACGCGGCGGGCCACCGCTTCCGGGCCTCCGGCGGGCAGTGGTCCTCCGCGGGCGGTGGCGCCCTCGCGTAGGGCGTTGAGGACGGTTTCGAGCAACGGCCGCAGTGCGTCGGGGCCTTCGGGTCCTGAGGCGAGGGGCGGCGTGCTCATGGGGGTCCTCCGGTGGGCGCGCGGCAGGGGGAGTCCAAGCCTGTACGCATTTCGGGTCGGCGCGCCCGTATAGGACAACGATCCGACCCAAAAGGGGGTACTGCCGTACGGAGGAAATGTGTTGGGCAGGCGAAGGTGCTAGGCGTCACGCACGTTTGTCGCCCCCGCCGCCCCTACCCGTCCCATCCCTGGGGGCTGCGCCCCCAGACCCCCCTGGGCAGTTCGTCGACTGCGGGCCGGTGGGGGCCGTTCGCGCAGTTCCCCGCGCCCCTGAAGGCGCGGGGCTTCGCCCCGCGATCCCCCGCCCGCCCCGGGGTCTTTTAGGGGCGCGGGGAACTGCGCAATCTTTTACACCAGCCCCCACCCACCCGCACCCGAGACACAACCCCCGGGGTCGAAGGGGCGGAGCCCCTGGGGATGGGACGGGTAGGGGCGGCGGGGGCGAAGAAAGTGGTCCTTACGCCTGGCGTACCCGCAATGCTCGGGCCAGGTCGTCGAGTTGGTCGGTGAGTTTGCGGCGGAGGGCGGGGGTGGGGTCGGCGTCGCGGAGGCAGGTCTCGCCGAGGGTGAGGGTCGAGTCGGAGATGGCGTGGACGGGGAAGGCCCAGCGTCCGGCGGCTTCGGCGATGGCGGGGCCGCGGCGGGCGGCGAGCGCCACGGCGTCGGCCCAGTACCGCTCGACGTACTCCCGTACGAGGTCGGCCTGTTCGGGCTGCCAGAAGCCTTGCGCGGTGGCGGTGAAGAGGTAGTTGGAGAGGTCGTCGGTGGTGAACATCGACTCCCAGGCCGCACGCTTGGCCGCCGGGTCGGGCAGCGCGGCCCGGCAGCGGGCGGCGCCTTCCTGGCCGGTGGCGCTGGGGTCCTGGACGAGTTCGGCGTCGATGACGGCGTCGTCGACGGCGCCGAGGACGGCGAGCCGGCCGAGGATGCGCCAGCGCAGCTCGGGGTCGAGTTCGGGGCCGCCGGGGACGGTGCCCTCGGAGAACCAGGCGCTGATGGTGTCGGGGTGGGCGGCGACGTCGATGAAGTGGCGTACGGCGGTGAGCCGCAGGCCGGGGTGGGAGCCGTCCTCGGTGCGGCGGATGAGGTCGCGGCACAGGTCGGTGAGGGTGGCGAGGGCGGCCGGGCGGTCCTCGGCGGTGAGGAAGCGGTCGGCCACGTGGGCGGTCGCGAAGGACAGGACGCCTTGGACGAGGGCGAGGTCGGTCTCGTGCGGGAGGTGGGCGCGGGCGGCGTCCACGTAGGCCATGGCGGGCAGTTCGCCGTCGCGTACGGCGTCGCGCAGGGCGTTCCAGACGACGGCGCGGGTGAGCGGGTCGGGGAGGCCGGAGAGGGCCGTACGGACGGTTTCGAAGGACTCGGGGTCGAAGCGGACCTTGGCGTAGGAGAGGTCGCCGTCGTTGAGGAGGAGCAGGGCGGGGCGTTTGCCGATCGCCTCCGGTTCGGCCTGGGGGACGTCGAGGTCGAGGCGTTCGCGGAGGGTGAGGCGGCTGCTGTCGGTGAGGTCCTGGTCGTAGACGCCGACGGTGATGCGGTGCGGGCGGCTGCCGTCGCGGCGCACGGTGAGTGTGTGGCTGCCGTCGGTGCCGGCCTGGGTCGTCGGGGTGAGGGTGTCGACGCCGGTGGTGCGCAGCCAGGCGTCGGCCCAGGCGTGCACGTCGCGTTCGGTGGCTCCGGCGAGGGAGTCGATGAAGTCGGCGAGGGTGGCGTTGGCGAACTTGTGGCGGGCGAAGTGGGTGTTGATGCCGGCGAGGAAGTCCTTCTCGCCGAGCCAGGCCACGAGTTGGCGCAGGGCGGAGGCGCCCTTGGCGTAGGAGATGCCGTCGAAGTTGAGCATGGCGGACGCCGTGTCGGGGACGGCTTCCGGGTCGGGGGCGACGGGGTGGGTGGAGGGGCGCTGGTCGGCGTCGTAGCCCCAGGATTTGCGGGCGACGCCGAAGTCGACCCAGGTGTCGGTGAAGCGGGTGGCTTCGGTGAGGGTCTGGTAGCCCATGTACTCGGCGAAGGACTCGTTCAGCCAGATGTCGTCCCACCAGCGCAGGGTGACGAGGTCGCCGAACCACATGTGGGCCATTTCGTGGGCGATGACCATGGCGCGGGTCTGCCGCTCGGTGTCGGTGACGGCGGAGCGGTAGATGAACTCGTCGCGGAAGGTGACGAGTCCGGGGTTCTCCATGGCGCCGGCGTTGAACTCGGGGACGAACGCCTGGTCGTAGGAGTCGAAGGGGTAGGGCTCTTCGAACTTCTCGTGGTAGCGGTCGAAGCAGGCGCGGGTGATGTCGAGGATCTCGTCGGCGTCGGCGTCCATGTGGGGGGCCAGGGAGCGGCGGCAGTGGATGCCGAAGGGGAGGCCGCGGTGCTCGGTGCGTACGGAGTGCCAGGGGCCTGCGGCGACGGCGACGAGGTAGGTGGAGATCAGGGGGGTGGGCGCGGCTTTCCAGCGGCCTTCCCCGAGGTGTTCGGTGACGCCGTTGGCGAGGACGGTCCAGCCGTCGGGGGCGGTGACGGACAGGTCGAAGACGGCCTTCAGGTCGGGCTGGTCGAAGGCGGCGAAGACGCGCTGGACGTCTTCCATGAACAGCTGGGTGTAGAGGTAGGTCTCGCCGTCGGTGGGGTCGGTGAAGCGGTGCATGCCCTCGCCGGTGCGGGAGTAGCGCATGGCGGCGTCGATGCGCAGCTCGTGCTCGCCGGCGGTGAGGCCGGCCAGGGGCAGCCGGTTCTCGTGGAGGGTCTCGGGGTCGAGGGGCCGGCCGTCGAGGGTGACGGAGCGCAGCTCGGCGGGCTTCAGCTCGACGAAGGTGTCCGCGTCGGTGCGGACGGTGAACCGGATGACGGTGCGGGAGTCGAAGGTCTCGTCCCCGCGGGTCAGGTCGAGCTCGATCCCGTAGTGGTGGACGTCGAGGAGCTTGGCACGGGTCTGCGCTTCGTCGCGCGTCAGTACGGACATGAGGACATGCTGCCTGATGGGTCCCACAGCGCACAGGGGCGGTCCGGTACGCGGCGTATGTCCTCTGCGGATATGGCGTATGTCCGCTGCGGTTATGGGGTGCGGTCCTGCTCCAGCGTCTCGTTGCGGGGATCGCGCTGGACGGGGACGCGGGTGTCGGGGTGTGTGAGGGCGGGGCCGGGGGTGTGTTCCTTGATCAGGGCGCGCAGTTCGCGCACTTCGTGTTCCAGGCTCTGGTGGCGTTGGTGGGCGTCGTACAGGTAGCGGACCTTGGTGCGAAGGGCCCAGGGGTCGATGGGTTTCATGACGAGGTCGGCGACGCCGAGGTTGAAGGCGATGGAGGTGAGTTCGGTGTCCGGGCCGAAGCCGGTGAGCAGGATGATGGGGATGTGCTGGGTCTGCTCCAGGCGCCGCATGTAGCGGACGACGTCGAGGCCGCTGACGCCGGGCATGCGCACGTCGAGGAGGAGCAGGCCGACCTGGCCGCGCAGGACTTCCTTGAGCGCTTCGTCGCCGCTGGTCGCCCGCGCGACCTGGTAGCCCAGCGGGGCCAGGGCGCTCTCCAGGGCGTACAGCGTGTCCTCATGGTCGTCGACGATGAGGATCCTGGCATCCGACGGCATGGCCCGACGTCCCCTCGTTTGGACATTCCAGCTTATGCCCGTACGGACTCACGATGCGGGTCTGTGGTTGTGGCAGGGAGTGCTCCGCGCAGGATGCACGCTCGGAGCGCCCGGTGTCACTCCCCCGTGGCGGCGGTGGTGTTGCCGGTGCCGTCCGCGATGCGCTCGTGGTGGCGGATGACCTCGGCAATGATGAAATTCAGCAATTTCTCGGCGAAGGCCGGATCCAGCTTGGCGTTCTCGGCGAGGCGGCGCAGCCGGGCGATCTGGTGGGCCTCGCGGGAGGGATCGGCGGGCGGCAGCTGGTGGGCGGCCTTGAGGTGGCCGACCTGCTGGGTGCATTTGAAGCGCTCGGCGAGCATGTGGACGACGGCGGCGTCGATGTTGTCGATGCTGTCGCGCAGCCGGTCGAGTTCGGCGCGGACGGCGGGGTCGACTTCCTGGGGCTTGCTGGTGGTCATGACATCCAACCCTACGGGGCGTGCGGGGGCTCGATCATGGGTGGACTGTCGGGGTCGGGGATCTGGTTGCTCCAGCCGCCGGGGACGGTTCGGCCCTGCCGGTCGCGGAAGCGGACGGGGGCGATGCCGACGCGGCGGGTGAAGAGGCGGGAGAAGTAGGCGGGGTCGTCGTAGCCGACGCGGCGGGCGACGGCGGCGACGGGGAGTTCGGTGGCGGCGAGGAGTTCTTTGGCGCGGCCCAGGCGGATGCCGAGGAGGTAGTCCTTGGGGCTGCATCCGGCGCCGCGGCGGACGGCGGTGCGCAGTTCGGCGGGGGTCATGCCGTGCCGGGCGGCGTGTTCGGCGACGGACAGGGGCTGGAAGGCGTCGCGGGCGAGGGCCTGGAGGACTTCGTCGCCGTCGGGGGCGAGGTCGGCGCGGGCGCGGCGCAGGGCGACGAGGAGTTCGTGGACGGCGGCGCCGGTCTCCACTTCCAGGAGGGGGTTGCCGCGGCGGGCGGCGCGGGCGATGCGGCCGACGACGGTGCGGGCGGCGCCCGCGTCGGCGAGCGGTACGACGGGCCGGTCGGGTTCGATGTAGCCGAGTTCGGTGTACGTGGCTGTCGCGGGTCCGGTGAAGTCGACGAAGCACTCGTCCCAGCTGGGGTCGGGCCCGTAGTGGTGTGGTGCGCCGGGGGTGAGCCAGATCAGGGCGGGTGCGGTGACGGGGTGGCGGTGTCCGTCGGGGGTGCGGTACCAGCCGCTGCCCGCGCTGATGACGACGGCGACGTGGTGGTCGAGGGTGCGGGGTCCGACGACGGGCAGTTCGCCGTACTGGAGGCCGACACCGAGGCAGGCGAGGCCGAGGCGGTGGTGGGCTGGAGCGGGAGTGAAATAGCGCATCCAGGTGTGGTACATCCCGTTTCCTCCTGCCCGGCTCGGTACTGCTTGCGTCCAATCAGCGACGATCTTTGTCCATGGACGTGGCCGGCCGCCAGGGGTGATCGTGTGCCCATGAGCGAGTTCACGGTGGGGGACACGGATTTTCTGCTGGACGGACGCCCGGTGCGGCTGCTGTCGGGCGCACTGCACTACTTCCGGGTGCACGAGGAGCAGTGGGCGCACCGGCTCGGGATGCTGCGGGCGATGGGCCTCAACTGTGTGGAGACGTACGTTCCGTGGAACCTGCACGAGCCGCGCCCCGGCGACTTCCGGGACGTCCAGCAGCTGGGCCGCTTCCTGGACGCGGCCCGGGAGGCCGGGCTGTGGGCGATCGTGCGCCCGGGCCCGTACATCTGCGCGGAGTGGGACAACGGCGGGCTGCCGCACTGGCTGACGGGGAAGCTCCGCACCCGGGACGCGGAGTACCTGGGGCACGTGGAGCGCTGGTTCCGTGTCCTGCTGCCGGAGATCGTGGCGCGGCAGACCGACCGGGGCGGGCCGGTGCTGATGGTGCAGGTCGAGAACGAGTACGGCAGCTACGGCTCGGACCAGGTGTATCTGCGGTGGCTGGCGGACCTGCTGCGGGCCGAGGGGGTGAGCGTGCCGCTGTTCACTTCGGACGGGCCCGAGGACCACATGCTCACCGGCGGTTCGGTCCCCGGCGTCCTGGCGACCGCCAATTTCGGCTCCCACGCGCGCGAGGCGTTCAAGACGCTGCGCCGCCACCGGCCCGAGGGCCCGTTGATGTGCATGGAGTTCTGGTGCGGCTGGTTCGACCACTGGGGCGCCGGCCATGTCGTACGGGATCCCGGGGACGCCGCGGACGCGCTGCGGGAGATCCTGGAGTGCGGGGCGTCGGTCAACCTCTACATGGCGCACGGGGGCACGAACTTCGCGGGCTGGGCGGGTGCCAACCGGGGCGGCGGCGCACTGCACGACGGCCCGCTGGAGCCGGACGTCACCTCGTACGACTACGACGCGCCGATCGACGAACTCGGGCGCCCCACGGAGAAGTTCTGGCGCTTCCGGGAGATCCTCGCCGGGTACGCGGACGGGCCGCTGCCCGACGTACCGTCGCCGCCCGCGCGGCTCGGTACGTCCGCGCCGGTCGTCCTTCGGGAATGGGCCTCCCTGGACGCCGTACTGGAGTCGTCGGGCGACCCCGCGGGTGAGTATCCGGTGCCGCCGACCTTCGAGGAACTGGACGTGGACCGGGGCCTGGTCAAGTACGAGGTGACCGTGCCCGGTCCCCGGCAGCCGTATCCGCTCATGCTGCGCGGGCTGCGGGATCTCGCGGTGGTGTACGTCGACGGTGTGCGGGCCGGGGTGCTCACCGAGGAGGAGCCGCAGCTGAAGGAGCCGGTCGCGGGGCACGCGCGCGTGGAGCTGTGGGTGGAGTCCTTGGGGAGGGTCAACTACGGGCCGCGTACGGGTGAGCCGAAGGGCGTCACCGGGGGTGTGCTGCACGAGCGGCAGTATCTGCACCGGGTGCGGGCGCGGGGGCTGCGGCTGGACGCGCTGGACGACGTCGGGCGGGTGCCTTTCGCGGGGCTCCCGGGGGACGGCGCCCCCGGTCTGTACCGCGGCACCGTCGAGGTGCGCGGCGCCGGGGACGCCCTGCTGGAACTCCCGGGCTGGACCCGGGGGTTCGTGTGGATCAACGGGTTCGATCTGGGGCGGTACTGGTCGGTCGGACCGCAGCGGGAGTTGTACGTTCCCGGTCCGGTCCTGCGTGAGGGCGTGAACGAGGTGTGGGTGCTGGAGCTTCAGGAGACGTCGTTCACCTCGGTCACCTCGAACGAGTCCAGCGCGAACTCCGCCGAGCCGTCGTCCCCCACCTTGCGGAGCCCGACCCAGGCCTCGCCCTCGCCGGGTGCGGTGAACTCGTAGGCCAGTTCGGTGGGCTCGGTGGCCACGGGGAGGGCGGTGCGGTCGAGTTCGGTGGTCGTCGCTCCCTGGTCGGCGGCGGTGATCCAGGCGTACTGCCCGGCCTTCTCGTTCTCGTAGCGGAAGGTGACCCGGTAGCGCTTGCCCGGCTCGAACCGGACCGTGTGCGGGACGGTCCGGTAGACCAGGCCGTCGTTCTCGCCTCGTGACTTGAGGGACTCCGAGCCGTCGATGACGTCGTCGATCGCCTTGCCGTTCCAGCCGCGCTGGGTGAACGGGGCGTGCCGCTGGGCGATATGGGTGCGCGGGTCGGTTGACCCGCCCGCGTCGCCCTTGACGAAGGGGCCCCAGCCCTGGGGGACGTTCTCGAAGTCCTCGAAAACGAGGGTGCCCTGCTTCGAGGGCTGCCGTGCGGGCACGACGCGGACGTTGTCGAACCGCACGCGCGCGTGCCCGGCGTCGGCGCGCAGGGTGAGGTCGACCCGGCCGCCGCCCTCTGGCACGGTGAAGTACGTGACCATCCGCTGGAAGCGGGTGCCGTGCTTGCGGTCGGCGGCGACGTAGTTGCCCGCGGTGGAGGTCTTGGTCCAGTTGACGGCCGTGACACCGTCGGCGGTACGCACCTGGAGACAGGCTCTGCGGGTGTCGTCCGCGCTCTCGCCGACCTCGACCTGGACGGAGGCGGCGTACGGGCCGGGCTTGAGGCGGGTGAGCCGCTGGGCGACGGTGGCCGCGCCGCCGGAGGCGATCACCAGCTCGTAGTCGCCGAGATCGCTGAGCTGGACGGAGGCGGGGCCGCTGACCGTCCAGCCCTTCAGGGAGCCGGAGTTGAAGCCCGGGTCGTGGAGAGGGGTGGCCTGGCCCCAGGCGGGGTCGGGGGTGTCGGAGACTCGGGTGCGGTGGAGGACGTACGGCTGCTTGGGCGTGGCGTCGAGAGTGACCTTGCCGTCACGTACGGGGACGTACTTCTGGAACACCCGGCCCTGGTCGGTGAGCCGGTACAGGGCGATGCGGGCAAGGCCCTCCCAGGCGCGCGGGAGCTGCCAACTGGTGCTGCCGCCCTGGGGGTTGTAGTGGTAGAGCTTCGTGGGCCGCTTCGGCTCCCAGGGCAGGAGGTAGCTGCCGCCGTCGTAGACGAGCCGTCCGTCGGTGGTGATGCGGCGGGTGCCGTCGGCGTCCGACACCGATGTGGAGCCGAAGAAGGTGATCTCGTGGTCGGCCCACGTCCTGACCGGGAACGCCTGGAGGTACTTGGCGGGCAGTGAGTGGGCCCAGATGAGGTCGTAGAAGTAGGTCCAGTCGGTCTTGCCGGTCCAGCCCTCGAAGTTGCCCATGCGGGCGATGCCGAGCAGGGTGGGCCACTTGTCGGCGAAGACGTCCTTCTGGTGGTTGCGGATGAAGCGGATGAGCTGGGAGTTGATGCCGCGGGAGGTGTCGGGGCCGTAGTCGGTCTCGGTCGCCCAGTGCGACCAGAGCGAGGAGCGCTCCAGGCCGTGGCCCCATTCGGAGGTGACGTGCCAGCCCTGGTCGCGCAGGGCGCGCTGGAGGCGGTCGGAGGTCCAGCCGGACTCGCGGAAGACGTCGATGTAGAGGGAATTGAGGGCCGGGTCCGCGTCGCGTCGCAGGTCCGCGAAGCGCTGGGCGATGTCGCCGGAGACGAGGTCGCGGCGCTGGTCGATCCGGTAGGACTGGTCCAGCCAGTCCCACTGCTCGTTGGTCTTGTCGACGAGGGTCTCGGAGAAGGCGTGGGCGACGGGGTAGGACTCGGTGGCGTTGACGTGGACGGCGAAGCCGCTGTTCCACTTCTTGCCTTCCCTGACCAGGGTGTTGAGGTCGTCGAGGCCGCCGGCGCGCTGGTTGTAATTGCCCGCGTAGTCGGGGTGCGCGGAGTCGTGTCCTTCGGACTGGTAGCCCTTGAGGAGCGTGAACTGCCGTAGTCCGTCGGTGGCGAGGGAGATCCGCTTGACGTTGTCGAGGGTGACGAGGAACGGATTGGTGGCCTGCGAGGCGAAGTTGAAGGGGATGTGCGGGACGACGCGCAGATGGGTCTCGTCGGCTCCGAGCGGGGTGACCATGATGTCGCGGAAGGCGATCGCCGCGTCCTGCCAGTCGATCACGCCGTCGCCGTTGCGGTCGCCGGTGACGATGACCGTGGCGTACGGGAGGGGTTCGGTGTCGGTCGCGGTCGCGGCGCGGTGGGTCCACTGGCCGGGGGTGAGCTGGGCCTTGACGTAGCCGTCCTTGCGGATGGTCTGGCGCCAGAGGCGGCCGTTCTCCCAGGTGGTGCCGTCGGCGCTGACGGGTTTGTCGTAGACGGTGTTCGTCTCGACGGCGCCGGCGAGTGCGTGGTGCGCGACGACGGCGTACGCGCATCCGGTGGCGGTGTCGGCCGGGCTGTCGGCGGTCGGGGTGAGCAGGGTGTCGCCGCTCTTGGACTTGTCCAACTGGATGCGGGCGGCGAGGAGTTGGGCGCCGGGCTGGTCGCTGCGGACGGAGAGCAGGGCGAGGCCGGGGATGCGGAGGGTGCCGACGGGGAGGGCGCCGGTGTCGGCGATCTCCGTGACGCGCCAGGTGACTTGACGGTCCGTCACTGCTATCTCGACGTCGATGGTGGTGCCGCCGTCGAAGGCGAGGCGGTACGCGACCGCGGTGTCGCCCGCCGTGGTGGTGACCGTCGGGGTGCGCTCGGCGTTGTCGATGAGGACGGAGGTGACCTCGTCCTCCTGGCCGTGCAGGACGGCGCCGGTGGCACGGTCGGTGTAGGAGACGATCCGCGGGAAGGCGGCGGCGACGCGGACTTCGAGGGCGCCGGAGCGGATGGTGATGTCTTCGCCGGAGGCGGTGGCCGCCGAGGCCGCGCCGGGCGTGCCGAGCGCGGCCCCGATTCCGACGGCGGCGCTCGCCGCGACGACGGCACGGCGGGTGGGGGCGAAGGTGTCCGAGGGCATGGCTGAGGGCTGCAAGGCACTCCTCCTGGGGGCGGCGTTCCGTGCCGTCAGCCTGCGCCGCGTGAGGTGAACGTGCCCATGGACAAAGGAGGGACAGCAGTTGGACTAACGGGACCGGCGCAGCGGGGCGCCCGCAACCGGGGTCACGGGCGCCCACACCCTCAGACGTACGTACGTGCGACGATCGCGGCGCCTACAGTCCGGACGCCGCCCGGGCTATGTCGGCCGCGAACGTCGAGACCTCGCTGTACACCCCGGGGTACCCGGGTTCCGCGCAGCCCTGGCCCCAGCTGACGATCCCGACCTGGATGTAGGCACCCGTGTCGTCCTTGCGGAACATGGGCCCGCCGGAGTCGCCCTGGCAGGTGTCGACTCCGCCCTGCTGGACGAATCCGGCGCAGATCTCGTCACCGGGGACGAGATCGCTGCCGTACGCCTGCTGACAGGTGGCGTCGTCGACGAAGGGGACGGTGGCCTTGCGCAGGTAGCGCTGCTGGCCGCCGCCCTCGCGGGTGGCACCCCAGCCGGCGACGGTGAAGTTGCCGTTGTTGTACGCGGTGGTGGTGGCGATCTTCAGGGTGGGCTGGCTGATCGGCGTGGCGAGTTTGATCAGCGCCCAGTCCTTGCCCTTGCCGTTGTAGCCGGGCGCCTGGAGCACCTTCGTCGACTTGACCTTGATCGCGCTGCTGCTCTGGAGGTCGACGACGCCGGCGGTGGCGGTGATGGAGGTGTTGTTGCCGGAGCCGTCCACACAGTGCGCGGCGGTCAGGACGATGTTCGGGGCGTACAGGGCGCCGCCGCAGCCCATGGAGAGCCGCACCATGAACGGGAACTCGCCCTGCGCGGCCCGGGTCCCGCCGACGACGGGCGCGGGCGCGGCCTGCGCGGACAGCGGCTGGAGAGACACCGCGGCGAGCGTGACCGCTGCGATGGCGAGCACTCTTCTGATGACGCCGGACTTCTTGAGAGACTTCAACGTGCTTCCTTTCGTGGGGGGTTGAACGCGAGGCGGGGGCCTGCCGGCATGGCCCGCCGAAGTGGCCCTCCGGCAGCCATGGCATGCCCCTGCCAAGCTGGTGGGGATTATGGGGACCCTCGCGCACCCCGGGCAAGGGCCGCATTCCGGCCAGACAGGGCACGGCGCGCCCGCGCACCCCCCGCCGCCGGGAGGAACCCGGCTTAGAGTGGAAGCCACTGCTGTGGAATCCAGTGCTGGCGTCTTCAGGGGGTGCGGACGTGGCGAACGGCGGACCCGTCAAGCACGGCTACCCGCATCTGGACACGGTGCGGGCGTCGATCACCGCGCTCTACAAGCGGCTCTCGTACGACACCATCCACACCTTCGCGACCAGCGTGGCCCCCGTCGACGTGGCCTTCGCCGACACCGACGACCTGCACCTGGGCGCACAGCGCGTGGCCCGCGAGATGGTGCGGCACTACCGGCTGCCGGACGCCCGGATGATCATCGGCTTCCGCGAGATGACCCACGCGGCGAACGTCGAACTCGCCGCGGGCCCCGAGTACTTCATCGAACTCAACGACCGCTTCCGCACCCACCGCAGGGACATCGGCGCCGCCCTCGCCCACGAAGTGATGCACGTCTATCTGCACCGCCTCGACCTCTCCTTCCCCGGCACCCGCGACAACGAGATCCTCACGGACACGGCGGCGACATATCTGGGCGCGGGCTGGCTGCTCCTCGACGCCTACCGCGAGGACGCGGCCTCCTCCCAGAAGCTGGGGTATCTGACGCCGGAGGAGTTCGGGTACGTCCTCGCCAAACGCGCCCTCGTCTTCGGTGAGGACCCCTCGATCTGGTTCACCAGCCCGCAGGCGTACACCGCGTACACCAAGGGCATGGCGCAGGCCCGCCACGACGAACAGCAGCCCCCGCTGACCGCCGCCGGCTGGACGGGCCGCCGCCGCTACGCGAAGGACCGCCGTCACGCCCAGGACCACCACTCCTCCGGCCCCCACCTCGGCGTCCCCTACGACTTCACCCCCCACGGCCGCGGTCCCCTGCACGTGTCCTTCCCCTGCCCTACCTGCCACCAGCGGATCAGGGTGCCGGTGCGCGGCCGGGTACGGGCGCGGTGCGCGCTGTGCCGGACGGTGCTGGAGTGCGACACGTAAAAGCGTGAGCACGTATGGGGTGAGCTCAGGGCTGAGCACGTAAGGGGTGAGACAGAACACCCCAAAAGGCTTTGCCTCCCGGGTCCTTCGCGAGCGAGGGTCGAAGGATGAGCACGAACGACCCCGCGGCGCGTCTCTTCACCGCTGTGTACGAGGGTGACGAGGACGCGGTCGTACGGCTGCTGCGCTCCGGCGCGAGTCCGGAGTCGGTGGACAAGGACGGCCAGACGGCGCTGTATCTGGCGGCGGTGAGCGACCAGCCCGGCATCGTACGGCTGCTGTTGGCGACCGGCGCCGCCCCCGACCGGCTCAGCCAGGCGACGGACGCTCCCCTGTGCGGCGCGGCCTGCGGCGGCCATACGGCGGTCGCCCGTGCCCTGCTGGCGGCCGGGGCGTACCCGGACACGGTGGAGGCGTTCGGCTTCACGGCCCTGGCCTGGGCGGTGCGGCGGGGCCACGCTCCGGTGGTGGAGACCCTTCTCGCGGCCGGCGCGGACCCGAACCGTCCCGGTCCGACCGGTGAGCCACCGCTGGTCGCCGCCGCGCGGCGGGGGTCGCTGGGGTGCGTACGAGCCCTCCTCGCCCAGGGAGCCGAAGCGAGGTCCGAGGCCCTGGCGGAGGCCCGCCGCTGGGTTCCCCTGGACGTGGAAGCCGGACTCCGCGCGGGCCTGGAACAGATCCACGGCCCGGGCCACGAGTCGGTCGCCCATCGCCACCCGGAGGACAGCGGCATCACCATCGAGGTCCAACTCCTCGACACGGAGGGCCGCCCCTTCGCCGGCGACGACCAGCAGACGGCCCATGCCGAGATAGCCACGCTCCTGGGATCGGGATAGGCCGGTTCTTCGGCTGCGGGTGGGTGGGGGCCGGCCGCGCAGTTCCCCGCGCCCCTTAAAAGAACCCGGGGCGGGCCAGCGGTTGTTTAGGGGCGCGGGGAACTGCGCGAGCAACCCCCACTGTCCCGCAGCCGACGAACCACCCCGCATTTCAGGGGCGCGGGGAACTGCGCAGTCTTTTAGCGGGGGTCTGGGGGCGCAGCCCCCAGGAACGGATGATCGCGCTACCGCGATCCGTACACCGCCCCCGGAACCTCCGCCTCCGCCAGCAGCTTCAACGTGGCCTCGCCCGCCTCCGACGGCGTCCACCTCGCCCCCTTGTCCGCGGTCGGGCCCGGCCGCCAGCCCTCCATCACGGTGATCCGTCCGCCCTCGGTCTCGAAGACACGGCCGGTGACGCCCGCGCTCGCGGCCGAGCCGAGCCAGACCACCAGGGGTGAGACGTTCTCGGGTGCCATGGCGTCGAAGCCTGAGCCGGGGGCCGTCATGGTCTCGGCGAAGGTCTGTTCGGTCATCCGGGTGCGGGCCGCGGGAGCGATCGCGTTGACCTGGACGCCGTACCGCCCCATCTCGGCGGCGGCGACGAGCGTCAGGCCGATGATTGCGGCCTTGGCGGCGCTGTAGTTGCCCTGCCCGACCGATCCCAACAGCCCTGCTCCGCTGCTGGTGTTGACGACTCGGGCCTGTGGTGTCCGGCCCGCCCTGGTCTCCGCCCGCCAGTGCGCCGCCGCGTGCTTCAGCGGCAGGAAGTGCCCTTTGAGGTGGACGCGCAGCACGGCGTCCCAGTCGTCCTCGTCGAGGTTGACCAGCATCCGGTCGCGCAGGAACCCGGCGTTGTTGACGAGGGTGTCGAGACGGCCGTACGTCTCCAGGGCGGCGCCGATGAGGGAGGCGGCGCCGTCGGTCGTCGCGATGTCGCCGCCGTGGGCCATCGCTTCGCCGCCCGCCGCGCGGATCTCGTCCGCGACCTGCCGGGCGGGGCTGTCCGGTCCCGGTGTGCCGTCGAGGCCGACCCCGAGGTCGTTGACGACGACCCGCGCGCCTTCGGCGGCGTACGCGAGCGCGTGGGCCCGGCCGAGTCCGCGGCCCGCGCCCGTGACGATCACGACTCGCCCCTCACACAGCAGCCGTGCGCTCATCTCAGTTCTCCTTGTTGGCGGTTGCGGCATCGAGGAAGGCGGGCCGCTCCCCGCCCCCGTGGACGAGCAGCGAGGCCCCGGTGATGTAGGCGGCGGCGTCGGAGGCGAGGAAGACGGCCGCCTCGCCGATGTCGGACGGCTGGGCGAGGCGGCCCAGCGGGACGGTGCGCGCGACGGCGGCGATACCGTCCTCGCCGCCATAGTGCAGGTGGGCCAGCTCGGTGCGGACCATGCCGACGACCAGGATGTTGACCCGGATGTCGGGGGCCCATTCGACGGCCATCGAGCGGGCCAGGTTCTCCAGGCCCGCTTTGGCCGCCCCGTAGGCCGCCGAGCCGGGCGACGGCCGCGTTCCGCTCACGCTGCCGATCATCACGACCGAGCCCTTGGTCCGCTTGAGGTGTTCGTAGGCGGCGATCGATGCGGTGAGCGGGGCGGTGAGGTTGAGCTCGATGACGCGTGCGTGCCGTGCCGCGTCCGCTTCGGCGAGGGGCCGGTAGGGCGCGCCGCCCGCGTTGTTGACCAGGACGTCGAGCCGGGGCAGGGCGTCGAAGAAGGCGTGCACGGCGGCCGTGTCGCGCAGGTCGACGGGCACGAAGTCGGTTCCCTCCACCGGCACTTCGGGCGGCCTGCGCGCGCAGACCACGACGTGTGCGCCCGCCCGTGCGAACGCCCGCGCGATGCCGGCCCCGACCCCGCGGGTGCCGCCGGTGACGACGACGGTCCTGCCTCCGAGATCCAGGTTGTCCACAGGGCCTCCCGCGCGGATGCAATCGCTGCTAGCTTCGAGATGTGCCTAACAAACGTTTGGTGGAAAGGTAGCTGATGCGCGCATGGGTGTCTCCACCTCGTCCCCGGAAAAGGGGATTTCCGTCGTCACGGTCGACTTCCCGCCGGTGAACGCACTGCCGGTGCGGGGCTGGTTCGACCTGGCCGACGCCGTCCGCGCGGCGGGCCGCGACCCCGGGATCCGCTGTGTCGTGCTGACGGCGGAGGGGCGCGGTTTCAACGCGGGCGTCGACATCAAGGAGATGCAGCGGGACACCGGGGGCCATCACACGCTCATAGGCGCCAACCGCGGCTGCTTCGAGGCCTTCGCCGCGGTGTACGAGTGCGAGGTGCCCGTCGTCGCGGCGGTGCGGGGCTTCTGTCTGGGCGGCGGGATAGGGCTCGTGGGGAACGCGGACGCGATCGTGGCGAGCGAGGACGCGACCTTCGGGCTGCCCGAACTCGACCGCGGCGCGCTCGGCGCGGCCACGCATCTGGCCCGGCTGGTCCCGCAGCACCTGATGCGCGCCCTCTACTACACCTCGCGCACCGCGACCGCGGCCGAGCTGCACGCGCACGGCTCGGTGTGGAAGGTCGTGCCGCGCGAGGAACTGCGGACGGCGGCCTTGGAGCTGGCGCGCGAGATAGCCGCCAAGGACGGTCAGCTGATCCGCCTGGCCAAGGCCGCCATCAACGGCATCGACCCCGTCGACGTCCGCCGCAGCTACCGCTTCGAGCAGGGCTTCACCTTCGAGGCGAACCTCAGCGGGGTCGCCGACCGTGTGCGCGACACCTTCGGAAGGGCCGGAGAGGCCGGAAAGATCGAGAAGGAGGGGGCTGGAGAGTGAGCGACAAGACCATGACTCCCGGCGAGGCGGTCTCCCGGCTGCGCAGCGGGATGACCCTCGGCATCGGCGGCTGGGGCTCGCGCCGCAAGCCGATGGCCCTGGTGAGAGCGCTGCTCCACACCGGGATCACCGATCTCACGGTGGTCTCGTACGGCGGCCCGGACGTGGGCCTGCTCGCCGCCGCGGGACGGATACGCAAGCTCGTCACCGCTTTCGCGACGCTCGACTCGATCCCGCTCGAACCGCACTACCGGGCGGCCCGCGAGCGCGGCACCTTCGAGCTGATGGAGGTCGACGAGGCGATGTTCATGTGGGGGCTGCGCGCCGCCGCCAACCGGCTGCCGTTCCTGCCGGTGCGCGCGGGCATCGGCTCGGACGTGATGCGGGTCAACCCCGGCCTGCGGACGGTCACTTCGCCGTACGCCGACGGGCCCTCGGGGACACGGGAGGAGTTCGTCGCGATGCCCGCCCTGCGCATGGACGCGGCCCTGGTCCACATGAACCGCGCGGACCGCCTCGGCAACGGCCAGTATCTGGGGCCGGACCCGTACTTCGACGACCTGTTCTGCGAGGCCGCGGACACGGCGTACGTCTCCTGCGAGCGCGTCGTCGACACCGCGGAGCTGACCAAGGAGGCCGCGCCGCAGACGCTGCTGCTCGACCGGTCGAGCGTGACGGGCGTCGTCGAGACCCCGAACGGCGCCCACTTCACCTCGTGCGTCCCCGACTACGGGCGCGACGAGGCCTTCCAGAAGCTGTACGCCACGACGCCGTACGCCGAGTTCGCCGAGCGCTTCCTCGGCGGCGGCGAACACGCCTACCAGCGCGCCGTCCAGGCCTGGCGGAAGGAGCGGAACCAGTGACCGCGACCCGTGCCGAGTACTGCGTGATCGCCTGCGCCGAGGCCTGGCGGGACAACGGCGAGGTGCTCGCCAGTCCCATGGGCGTGATCCCGTCCATCGGCGCACGCCTCGCCAGGCGCACCTTCTCGCCCGACCTGCTGATGACCGACGGCGAGGCGATGCTCGTCGGCCTCGACGGCACACCGGAGGGCTGGCTGCCCTACCGTCGGCATCTGACGATGGTCACCGGCGGCCGTCGGCACGTGATGATGGGCGCGAGCCAGATCGACCGCTTCGGCAACCAGAACATCTCCTGCATCGGAGACTGGGCCAGGCCCACACGCCAACTGCTCGGCGTGCGCGGAGCCCCGGTCAACACCCTCAACAACCCGACCAGTTACTGGGTCCCCAAGCACTCACCGCGCGTCTTCGTCGAGCGGGTCGACATGGTGTGCGGGGTGGGGTACGACCGCGCCGCCGCGGCGGGCCCGAGCGCCACGCGTTTCCACCGCGTCCCGCGCGTGGTGACCGACCTCGCCGTCCTCGACTTCGCCACGCCCGATCACTCGATGCGCCTCGCCTCGCTGCACCCGGGCGTCACGGTCGAGCGGGTGAGGGAGGCGACGGGCTTCGAGCTGCACGTCCCCGATCAGGTGCCGTACACGCGCGAACCGACGTCACGGGAGCTGGAGTTGATCCGTGAGGTCATCGACCCCCAGGGCACCAGGAACCGCGAGGTTCCCGTAGCGGGAAAGGCCGAGCTCTGATGGAGACCGCGCTGACCCGGCTCGTCGGAGTCCGCCACCCCATCGTGCAGACCGGCATGGGCTGGGTGGCGGGCCCCCGCCTGGTGTCGGCCACGGCGAACGCGGGCGCGCTGGGCATCCTGGCCTCCGCGACGATGACGCTCGACCAGCTCCGGAACTCTGTAAGGGAGGTGGGATCCCGCACGGACCAGCCGTTCGGCGTGAATCTGCGCGCCGACGCGGGCGACGCGGGTGACCGCGTACGGATCGTCATCGACGAGGGCGTGCGCGTCGCGTCCTTCGCGCTCGCTCCCTCGCGCGAGCTGATCGCCGAACTGAAGGACGCGGGCGTGGTCGTCATCCCCTCCGTCGGGGCCCGGCGGCACGCCGAGAAGGTCGCCGCCTGGGGCGCCGACGCGGTGCTCGTGCAGGGCGGCGAGGGCGGCGGGCACACCGGTGAAGTGGCGACGACCGTACTGCTGCCGCAGGTCGTGGACGCGGTCGACATCCCGGTCGTGGCGGCGGGCGGCTTCCACGACGGGCGGGGGCTGGTGGCGGCGCTGGCGTACGGGGCGGCGGGCATCGCCATGGGCACCCGTTTCCTGCTCACCTCGGACTCGACGGTTCCGGACGCGGTGAAGGCGAAGTACCTGGCGGCGACAGTCAAGGACGTCACCGTCACCACGGCCGTGGACGGACTCCCGCACCGCATGCTCCGTACGGACCTCGTCAGCTCCCTGGAGAAGTCCGGCCGTACGAAGGCCCTCGTGCAGGCCGCCCGCCGGGCCGCCGGCTTCCGGAAGCTGTCCGGGCTCTCCTGGCCGCAGATGATCCGCGACGGGCTCGCGATGAAGCACGGCAAGGACCTGTCCTGGAGCCAGGTGCTGCTCGCGGCCAACGCGCCGATGCTGCTGCGCGCGTCGATGGTCGAGGGGCGCACGGATCTGGGGGTGATGGCAGCCGGGCAGGTGGCCGGGGTGATCGACGAACTCCCCTCGTGCGCGCAGCTGGTGGAGCGGATCATGGTTCAGGCGGAGGCGGTCATCAGTGGATTTTCCGCTCTGTCCGACCGCGAAGGTGTTTGAATCCCCCGCATGAATCAGACGATCAGACAGCCTTGGGGTCTCAGTGTGTTCGGCACGGGCAGCGTGCAGGCCGAGCCGCAGCTCGCACGCCTCAAGCTGGCCGTGGACCTGCTCGCGCCGACGGCGGACAAGGCTTTCGACAAGGCGGGCACGGCGGTGTCGGCGCTGCGCGAGACCCTGCGCCGGCACGGCATACCCGACGCGAAGGTGTCGGGCTCCCGGCTCTCACTCAAGTCCGCGTACGACGGATACGGCGCCGACCGCAAGTTCCTCGGCTACCGCTGCATGGCGACGTTCACCATCGAGACCACGAACCTGGACGCGCTGCAGCAGCTGATCGTGGACGCGGTGAACGCGGGCGCGAACCACGTCGACGATGTCCTCTTCGACGTACAGGACAAGTCCGCGCTGCGCGACGAGGCCCGGCGCAGAGCGGTCGAGGCGGCCCGCCGCAAGGCGGGGGTCTACGCGGAGGCCGCCGATGTCTCGCTGGGTCCGGTGGTGCATGTCGAGGACGTGGATCCGGATTCGGTCACGCCCTACCGCGGCCACGGCCAGAATGCCGGCGGCGCAGGCGGCGGCGACCTCGCACCGGGCATGGTGGAGGTCGCGGCCGCGGTGTGGCTGGGCTTCTCGCTGACCCGCTAGAGCTCTTGCGCCCCTGGGCCCCAGAAGGACTCGGGCTCGGGAGGCCTCGGGTTCGGGAGGCCTCGGGTTCGGGGCGGCGGAGGTGTCAGAGCCGTTCGATGATCGTCACGTTCGCCTGGCCGCCGCCCTCGCACATCGTCTGGAGGCCGAAGCGGCCGCCGGTGCGCTCGAGTTCATGGAGCAGGGTGGTCATGAGCTTCACGCCCGTGGCGCCGAGGGGGTGACCGAGGGCGATCGCGCCGCCGTTGACGTTGACCTTGTCGGGGTCGGCGCCGGTCTCCTTGAGCCAGGCGAGGACGACCGGGGCGAAGGCTTCGTTGATCTCCACGAGGTCGATGTCGTCGAGGGACATGCCGGTCTTCTTCAGGGCGTACGCGGTGGCCGGCATGGGGGCCGAGAGCATCCGGATGGGGTCCTCTCCGCGTACCGAGAGGTGGTGGACGCGGGCGCGCGGGGTCAGCCCGTGCTCCCGTACCGCCCGCTCGGAGGCGAGGAGCATCGCGGCGGCTCCGTCGGAGACCTGGGAGGAGCAGGCGGCGGTGATGGTGCCGCCCTCGACGACCGGGTTGAGGCCCGCCATCTTCTCCAGCGAGGTGTCCCGGCGCGGCCCCTCGTCGACGGTCACCTCGCCGTACGCCACCGTCTCGCGCGCGAACCGGCCCTCGTCGATGGCGCGGATCGCCCGCTGGTGGGAGCGGAGGGCGAACTCCTCCTGGTCACGGCGGCTGATGCCCCACTTGGCGGCGATCAGCTCGGCGCCGTGGAACTGGTTGACGGGCCGGTCGCCGTAGCGCGCCCGCCAGCCCTCGCTGCCGGCGAAGGGGCCGGCGGTCAGGCCCAGGGGCTCCGCCGCCTGACGGGAGGCGAAGGCGATGGGTATCTGCGACATGTTCTGGACGCCGCCCGCGACCACCAGGTCCTGGGTGCCGGACAGGACCCCCTGGGCCGCGAAGTGCACGGCCTGCTGGGAGGACCCGCACTGCCGGTCGATGGTGACGCCCGGCACCTCCTCGGGCAGTCCGGCCGCCAGCCAGCAGGTGCGGGCGATGTCCCCGGCCTGCGGCCCCACCGTGTCCAGGCAGCCGAAGACCACGTCCTCGACGGCGGCCGGGTCCACACCGGACCGCTCGACGAGGGCTTTGAGGACATGCGCGCCCAGGTCGGCCGGATGGACACCGCTCAGGCCTCCCTTGCGCCGCCCGACGGGGGTGCGGACCGCTTCGACGATGTAGGCCTCGGCCATGACAACTCCCTCACAGACATGGGTCATTCACGTACGGCGATCCCGTCGAGCACCATCGACAGGTACTGGCGGGCGATCTCCTCCGGGCTGTGCTGTCCGCCGGGCCGGTACCAGGACGCGGCGACCCACACGGTGTCGCGCACGAAGCGGTAGGTGAGCCGGATGTCGAGGTCGGCCCGGAAGACCTCGGCCTCGACGCCGCGCTCCAGGGTGCTCAGCCACGCCTTCTCGAAGTTGCGCTGCGATTCGGCGAGGAACGCGAAGCGCTGCTGGGCCGCGAGGTGCCGGGACTCCTTCTGGTAGATCGCGACGGCGGCACGGTGCCGGTCGATCTCCCGGAAGGACTCGGTGACCAGGGCCTCCAGGGTCTCCCGGGGGCCGAGTTCGGCGTCCAGGACGGCGTCGTACCCGTTCCAGAGCTCGTCGAGGAAGGTCCGCAGGATCTCCTCCAGCATCGATTCCTTGGAGTCGAAGTGGTAGTAGAGGCTGCCCGCGAGCATCCCGGCCTCGTCCGCGATCTTGCGTACGGTGGTGGCGTTGTAGCCCTGCTCGGCGAAGACCTCGGCGGCGGTGTCGAGCAGTTCACGGCGCCGCTCCGGCGAGGCGGTCACCTGGGGCTTCTTCTTGGTAGGCACGGGTCCATTGTGGTCCTCCGCGCCAAAGGACCACGCATGCCGGCCATGGCCTCGCACCTATGCATGCTGGCTGCTGACCGCGACGACTTCTCCGGTCATGTACGAGGAGTAGCCGGACGCCAGGAACACGATCACGTTGGCCACCTCCCAGGGCTCGGCGTACCTCCCGAAGGCCTCGCGCGCGGTCAGCTCCTCCAGGAGTTCGGGCGTGGTCACCTTCACGAGGTGCGGGTGCATGGCGAGACTCGGCGACACGGCGTTGACCCGCACCCCGTACGCGGCGGCCTCGATCGCCGCGCACCGGGTGAGCGCCATGACCCCGGCCTTGGCGGCGGCGTAGTGGGCCTGGCCTGCCTGGGCGCGCCAGCCGATGACGGAGGCGTTGTTGACGACGACTCCCCCGCCGCCCTGCTCCTTGAGCAGCCGCAGGGCCGTCCTCGTACACCGGAACGTGCCGTTCAGCGTGACGTCGATGACCTTCGACCACTGCTCGTCGGTCATGTCGACGAGGTCGGCGGTGCCGCCCAGGCCGGCGTTGTTGACGACTATGTCCAGGCCGCCGTGCAGACCGGCGGCCGTGTCGAAGAGGGCGTGGACCTGGTCTTCGTCGGTGACGTCGCAGGGCAGGGAGGCGACCCGCGCGGCGCCGAACTCCTCGGCGAGCGACTGCTCGCTCTCCTTGAGCCTGCGCGCGTGGGCGTCGCTGATCAGCACGCGCGCGCCCTCCTCCAGGAACCTGCGTGCCGTGGCCCCGCCGATACCCGCTCCCGCCGCGGCGGTGATCACGGCGGAGCGCCCCTTCAGCAGCCCGTGCCCGGGTACGTACGCCGGGCTCTCGACGTCGCTCATGACTCCACGCTAACCTACCAAACACTTGTTAGGGAAGGCTCAGAAGGTTGTCACCGAACGTCGTCCCCGAAGGGTGCCGCCGATGGATCTCGCCCACTCCGCCGCCGACGAGGCGTTCCGCGCCGAGGCCCGGGCCTGGCTCGACGCCCATGTCCCGTCCGTCCCGCTCCCCTCGCTGGAGACCGAGGAGGGCTTCGCCGCGCACCGCGCGTGGGAGGCCGAACTGGCAGCGGACCGCTGGTCGGTGGTGTCCTGGCCCACGGAGTACGGCGGCCGGGGCGCGGACATCGTCCGGTGGCTGGTCTTCGAGGAGGAGTACTACGCGGCGGGCGCGCCGGGCCGGGTCGGCCAGAACGGCATCAGCCTCCTCGCGCCGACGCTCTTCGACCACGGCACACGGGAGCAACGCGCGCGCGTGCTGCCGCCGATGGCCACGGGCGAGGTCATCTGGGCACAGGCCTGGTCCGAGCCCGGGGCCGGCTCCGACCTGGCCTCCCTCACCTCCCGCGCGGTGCGCACGGACGGCGGCTGGCTGCTCGGCGGGCAGAAGACCTGGTCGTCGCGGGCCGCGTTCGCCGACCGCGCGTTCGGCCTGTTCCGCAGCGAGCCGGACACCCCGAAACCCCACCAGGGCCTCACCTACCTGATGTTCGACCTGCGCGCACCCGGCGTGACCGTCCGCCCGATCGGCCGCCTGGACGGCAAACCAGCCTTCGCGGAGCTCTTCCTGGACGACGTCTTCGTCCCCGACGAGGACGTGATCGGCGAGCCGGGCCAGGGCTGGCGGGTCGCCATGTCGACAGCGGGCAACGAACGGGGGCTGACGCTGCGCTCACCGGGCCGCTTCCTCGCCGCCGCCGACCGGCTCATCAACCTCTGGCGCACCCACGCCGACCCCTCGGACACGGCCCTGCGCGACCGGGTGGCCGACGCCGTGATCGGCGCCCGCGCCTACCAATTGTTCACGTACGCGAGCGCCTCCCGCTTCCTCGACGGCGAGAGCATCGGCCCGGAGTCCAGCCTGAACAAGGTCTTCTGGTCCGAGTACGACATCGCGCTGCACGAGACGGCCCTCGACCTCCTCGGCCCGGAGGGCGAGTTGGCGGACACCGACTGGTCCGAGGACTACGTTTTCTCCCTCGCGGGACCGATCTACGCGGGCACCAACGAGATCCAGCGCGACATCATCGCCGAGCGCCTGCTCGGCCTCCCGAAGGGTCGCCGCTGATGCGCTTCCTCCTCGACACCGAACAGCGCGCCTTCGCCGCCTCCCTCGACGCGATGCTGACCTCCGCGAACACCCCTTCGGCCATCCGCGCCTGGGCCGAGGGCGACCACACCCCCGGCCGCGCCCTGTGGTCCCGCCTCGCCGACGCGGGCGTCTTCGCGCTGGCGATACCCGAGGCGTACGACGGAGTGGGCCCCCTGCCCGTCGAACTGGCCGTGGCGTTCGTCGAGTTGGGCCGCCACGGGGTTCCGGGTCCACTGGTGGAGACGGTGGCGGCGGCCGCGCTGCTCTGCGGGCTCGACGAGTCGGGCCCCGCCAAGCGGCTCCTGCCGGCGCTCGCCTCGGGCGAGAGCGTCGCCACGCTCGCCCTGACGGACTCCTACGCGCTCGACGCGGACGCGGCGACGGTCCTGCTCGCCGTGCACGGCGCCGGCCTGCGGCTCGCGCCCGGCCACGGCCCGGTGCGCCCGTCGGTGGACCGGGCCCGGCGCCTCGCCCGGCCGGAACCCGGCGGTGAACTCCTGGCCACCGGCCCCCAGGTCACCCGCGCCGCCGCCCACGCCCTGTGCTGGGCCCGACTCGCGACTGCCGCGCAGGCCCTCGGGGCGGGGCTCGCGCTCCTCGACCGTACTGTGGCGTACGTCAGGCAGCGCACCCAGTTCGGCGTCTCCATAGGCTCGTTCCAGGCCGTCAAGCATCAGCTCGCCGACGCGAGGATCGCCCTGGAGTTCGCGCGGCCGCTCCTGTTCGGGGCCGCCCTGTCGATGACACCGGCAGACGTCGCCGCCGCCAAGGTCACGGCCTGCGAAGCCGCGTACGCCACCGCCCGTACCGCCCTCCAGCTGCACGGCGCGATCGGCTACACGGCCGAGTACGACCTCTCCCTCTGGCTCACCAAGGCCCGCGCCCTGCGCACCGCGTGGGGCAGCCCGGCCGAGTGCAGGGCGGCGGTCCTGGGCGGGCTCAGTGGTGATGGTCCTCGCTCGTGAGCTCCCGGTACTCCTCCACCGTCGGCTTCGGGATCCGCGTGTCCGGTCCGTACAGGGCCCGGGCCAGCCGGGCGCGCAGCCGCCGGGCGGGGCCGACGCGGCGGACCACGCCGTTCGCGTCGACGAGCGGTCCCACCTCGTACGGCGGCGCCTGCTCGTGCTGAGTGAGCGTGAACCGCTGTGCCGGCGTGAGCGGTTCGTGGACCTCGACGTACTCGCCGTGCGGGAGCCGCTTGATGATGCCGGACTCGCGCCCGTGCAGCACCTTGTCGCGGTCCCGGCGTTGCAGCCCCATACAGATCCGTTTCGTCACGACGTAGGCGAGCGCGGGCCCGACGAAGACGGCGACCCGTACGAACCAGGTGATCGCGTTGATCGAGAGATGGAAGTGGGTGGCCCACAGGTCGTTGCCCCCGCCGACCAGCAGGACGGCGTACAGCGTCAGCCAGGCGACGCCGAGGCCGGTGCGCGTGGGCACGTTGCGCGGCCGGTCCAGGATGTGGTGCTCACGTCTGTCCCCGGTGACCCACGCCTCGATGAACGGATAGACGGCGATGGCGGTCATGATGAGCGGGAAGAGCGAGAAGGGGATGAAGACGCCCAACTGGAGGGTGTGGCCCCAGGCGTTGATCTCCCATCCCGGCATCACCCGGATCAGTCCCTCGGAGAAGCCCAGATACCAGTCGGGTTGCGCGCCGGTGGTCACCAGGTCCGGCCGATAGGGCCCGAAGGCCCAGACGGGGTTGATGGTGGCGATCGCGCCCATGATCGACAGGACGCCGAAGACGAGGAAGAAGAAGCCGCCCGCCTTGGCCATGTAGACCGGCATGAACGGCATGCCGACGACGGACTTCTGGTCGCGGCCGGGCCCCGGGTACTGCGTGTGCTTGTGGTAGAAGACCAGGATCAGATGCGCGACCACCAGCCCCAGCATGATCCCCGGCAGCAGGAGCACATGGATGGGGAAGAAGCGCGAAATGATGTCGTGCCCCGGGAACTCCCCTCCGAAGAGGAAGAAGGAGAGATACGTCCCCACGACCGGGACCGACAGGATGGCGCCCTGCGCGAAGCGGACGCCCGTGCCGGAGAGCAGGTCGTCGGGGAGCGAGTAGCCGGTCAGACCGGTGATGAGGCCGAGCATCAACAGGGTCCAGCCGAACAGCCAGTTGACCTCGCGCGGCTTGCGGAACGCGCCGGTGAAGAACACCCGCATCATGTGCACGAGCATCCCGGCGAGGAAGACGAGCGCCGCCCAGTGGTGGATCTGCCGGATCAGCAGGCCGCCGCGCACATCGAAGCTGATGTCGAGCGTGGACTCGTACGCCCGCGTCATGATGATGCCGTTCAGCGGCTTGTACGAGCCGTGGTAGACGACCTCGACCCCGCTCGGCTCGAAGAACAAGGTCAGATAGACGCCGGTCAGGATCAGGACGATGAAGCTGTAGAGGCAGACCTCGCCCAGCATGAACGACCAGTGGTCCGGAAAGACCTTGCGCATGTTGGCCTTGGCCAGCGCGTAGATACCCAGCCGCTCGTCGGCCCAGTCCGCGAGCCGCTCCCCCTTGCCGGTCTCGCCTGGCCGCCCGGCACGCGAAGTCCCGACGGACGAAGTCCTGGCAGTCGAAGTCCCGGCAGTTGAAGTCCCGGCACTCGAAGTCCCCGTAGCCCGGCCTGAGTTGCTCTCTCGCACGCCCATGCACCGCCCCCCTCGGCCCACCAGGGTGGCATGCCACCTCGCCGAAGCCAACGGGGCGTCGTGATCCCGTCGCTCAGTCCCGTGACATGAGAGCGATGACGGCGATGCGGCCCGTCGCGTGCAGCACCGCGTCCTCGTCGGTCAGCAGGGCCGCGTCGTACCGTCCGAGGGTCAGCCCGGACAGCTCGGCGGTCCCGTCGAGCACGACGACCAGTACGGCCGGGTCCGCGGGGAGGGTGAGGGGCGGCCGGGAGTGCGTGATCGTGACGGCCGGGGCCGCCTCGCCGCCCCGGCGCCACATGACGTTGAGGTTCACGACCGGGCCCCCGAGCAGGCGGCAGTCGGTGGGCAGGTCGCCGGGGAAACTCTGGGGCGCGTAGCGGGTGTCGACGCGACGGCGTTCGCCGCCGACGGTCAGGTCCATTCCCTCCCCCTCGACCAGGGTGAGGATCCGGTCCACCTCGGCGAACGCCGAGAACGGCCCGTCGGCGTCGACCTCGGCGAGGCTCACCCGCCACACGAAGTCGCCCATGTCCGCGCCCGGGGGCCATGCGGCGATCTCACGGGTCACCCCGCCGCCGTTCTTCCAGGGCACGGCGACCCGCTCGGCTGCGGGCAGCGGCTGTACGGTCACTGGACGACCCCCCGCGTCCGCGCCGCCGCCAGCCACTGCGGGAACTCGCCCACGAGCCGGTCATACAGCTCTCCGTCGGACACCTTCCGCGGATCCGAACCGGCGTGGAAGAACCCGGCGTTGTCGAGGACCCGCTTCTGCGGCACCGCCAACTCGTCGAGTTTGCGCAGGAATTCGAACTGCCGACTGTCCGGATCCCCGAACCCGATGAACTGCCAGAACAGCGGAAGCTTCGCCGACTTGCACAAGTACCGTTCCGCGGCGTGCTTGTTGATCGGTCCGCCGTCGGTCTGGAAGACGACGAGGGCGGGGTCCTTGGAGCCGCTGTCGAGATAGTGGTCGATGACGGCGTCCATGGCGAGGTGGTAGCTGGTCTTGCCCATGTGCCCGAGCCCGGCGACGATCCCCTCGATACGGCCCTGGTGGTTGTCGAGCGCGATATCGGTGACGGCGTCTATGTCCGTGGAGAAGAAGACGACCGGCACGGTTCCGTCGTCGTCGAAGTGGGCGGCGAGACCGAGCACCCGGTCGGCGAGCGCCTGCACGCTGCCGTCCTTGTAGTACTCCTTCATCGACCCCGAGTAGTCGACCACCAGATACACGGCGGCCCGCTGCCCGTTCAGCCCGTGCCGGGTGAGGGATACCCCCGCGCTCTTGTACAGACTGACCAACGCGGGCGCGGTCTCCTCCACCTTGGTCAGGCTGATCCCGGGCATGCGGGGCTCCCATCGCGCGAGGGTTGCGGAAACGCCGAGATTACGTCACCGCAGGCACCCGGGCACCCTCCGTCCCTCCTGCACACCGGCGTTCGATATTTTGTTCGCCGCCGCCCCCATCGGCACTCCTGTCACCGTCACGCAGTCACCTCCCGAGGAGCCGGCCGTGGAGCCCGAGTCCGCCGTCACCACCTGCTATCGCCATCCCAAGGTGGAGTCCCATGTGCGCTGCACGCGGTGCGACCGCTACATCTGCCCGGACTGCATGCGCGAGGCGGCCGTCGGCCACCAGTGCGTCGAGTGTGTGAAGGAGGGCGCGCGGTCGGTACGGCAGGCCCGCACGGCCTTCGGCGGCCGGATCTCGGCGGTGCCCGCGGTGACGTACCTGCTGATCGGCCTCAATGTGCTGGCCTACGTGGCCGAGGTGGCCCGTCCGTCGGTGGTCGACCGGTTCGAGATGCTGGGCCGGGGTCTGGCGGGCCCGGACGGCGGGCACTACCTGTGGCAGTACCCGTATCCGTCGGTCCTGCGTCCCGAGGGGATCGTCGACGGCGAGTGGTACCGGATGCTGACCGGCGCGTTCCTCCATCAGCCGCCCACCGAGGGCACGTTCGGGATCGCGCACATCGTGATGAACATGTTCGCGCTGTGGAACATCGGCCGGGTCGTGGAGGCCCAGCTCGGCCGGGCCCGCTACATCACCCTGTACCTGCTCTCGGCGCTCGGCGGCTCGGTCCTCATCCTGCTGGCCGCTCCGAACGACCCCACGGTCGGCGCGTCCGGCGCCATCTTCGGCCTCGGAGCCGCGTACTACGTGATGGCCCGCCGGCTGGGCGCGGAGATGCGCAGCGTCAACCAGTTCATGGGGGGCCTGCTGCTCTGGCTGGTGATCTCGTCGTGGTTCGCCTCCTGGGAGGGCCACCTGGGCGGTCTGCTGGCGGGCGGTGCCATGACGCTGGCCTACGCGTACGCGCCTCGCGACAGCCGCCGGGCTCTCCGCCAAGGGGCCGCGTGCGCGGTGCTGTTGGTGCTGCTGGTGGTCCTGGCAGTCGCCCGGACGTCCGCGCTGAAGAGCGGAGCGGCCTAGCCGGTCCCTACGCTGGGCCCATGAAACGAGGTCGTCTCCTGCTGCTCGCGGTCCTCCCCCTCGTCGCGGCGGCGGTCTACTTCTTCGCCCCCGGGCCCTCGGGCGCGGACAAGGCCGCCGGGCATCCGGGAGCCCGCCAGGACGCCGAGCACCCGGACGCCGAGGGCCTCGCAGCGCCCGGCAAGAAGGAACTGGCCCAGCAGATCGTGGCGAGCGCCGAGAACTCCACGCTGGACTGGCGCGGCGCCTACTCCTACATCGAGGACATCGGCGACGGCCAGGGCTACACGGCGGGCCTCATCGGCTTCTGCACCGGCACCCACGACCTGCTCGTCCTGGTCGAGCACTACACGAAGGACCACCCGGGCAACCCTCTCGCCCGCTATCTCCCCGCCCTGCGCGAGGTCGACGGCACGGACTCGCACGAGGGCCTCGACCCGGGCTTCCCCGCGGCCTGGCGCGAGGAGGCCTCGGTGCCGGCCTTCCGCGCGGCCCAGGACGCCGAGCGCGACCGCGTCTACTTCGACCCCGCGATCCGCCGCGCCAAAATCGACGGCCTCGGCACGCTGGGCCAGTTCATCTACTACGACGCCATGGTCATGCACGGACCAGGCACCAGCGCGACCGGCTTCTACGGCCTGCGCACCCGCGCCATGGCCCAGGCCGACACCCCCGCCGAGGGCGGCTCCGAGAAGGCCTACCTCGACATCTTCCTCGATGTCCGCCGGGCGGCCATGAAGTCCGAGAACGCCCACCGCGACACGACCCGCATCGACACGGCCCAGCGGGAGTTCTTGTACGACGGCAACCTGGACCTGCGTACGCCGCTGGAGTGGAAGGTGTACGGGGAGACGTACAAGGTGCCATGACGCGGGTGCCGTAGCCCTGTGCGGTAGCCGAACGCACCACGGCGCCCGCCAAAGTCCGGTCGGGGACAAGGCAGGCGCCGCGTTCAGTTCCGTACGCCGTTGTACGGGACGTTTGTTGGGTGGAGCGTCAGACCGCTGGTGGTCGTCAGACCATCAGGGAGCGGTCCGTCGGGCGGATCGGGGCCGGCAGGTCGCTCGCGCCCGTGAGGAAGCGGTCGACCCCGCGGGCGGCCGAGCGGCCCTCCGCGATGGCCCAGACGATGAGGGACTGGCCGCGGCCCGCGTCACCGGCGACGTACACGCCGGGGACGTTGGTCGCGAACTCGGCGTCGCGGGCGATGTTGCCGCGGGCGTCGAGCTCCAGGCCGAACTGGGAGACGACGCCGTTCTCGACGTCCGTGCCCGTGAAGCCCATGGCCAGCGTCACCAGCTGGGCGGGGATCTTGCGCTCCGTGCCCGGCTTCTGGGTCAGCTTGCCGTCGATGAACTCGACCTCGACGAGGTGCAGCCACTGGACGTTGCCGTCCTCGTCGCCCTCGAAGTGGGTGGTCGAGACGGAGTAGACGCGCTCGCCGCCCTCCTCGTGCGCGGAGGTGACCTTGTAGAGCATCGGGAACGTCGGCCAGGGCTGGCCCGCGTTCCGCTCCTCGCCCGGTCGCGGCATGATCTCCAGCTGCGTCACCGAGGCCGCGCCCTGGCGGTGGGCGGTGCCCACGCAGTCCGCGCCGGTGTCGCCGCCGCCGATGACCACGACGTGCTTGCCCTCGGCCGTGATCGGGGGCGCCACGTAGTCGCCCTCCTGGACCTTGTTGGCCAGCGGCAGGTACTCCATGGCCTGGTGGATGCCCTTGAGCTCGCGGCCGGGGGCCGGGAGGTCACGGGCGGTGGTCGCGCCGGCGGCGATGACGACCGCGTCGTACCGCTTGCGCAGGTCCGTCGCCTTGAGGTCGCGGCCGATCTCGATGCCCGTACGGAAGCGGGTGCCCTCCGCGCGCATCTGCTCGATACGGCGGTTGATGTGCCGCTTCTCCATCTTGAACTCGGGGATGCCGTAGCGCAGCAGGCCGCCGATGCGGTCGGCGCGCTCGTACACGGCGACCGTGTGTCCGGCCCGGGTCAGCTGCTGGGCGGCGGCGAGACCGGCGGGGCCGGAACCGATGACCGCCACCGTCTTGCCCGACAGGCGCTCGGGGATCTGCGGGGCGACATCGCCCGTGTCCCACGCCTTGTCGATGATCGAGACCTCGACGTTCTTGATGGTCACGGCGGGCTGGTTGATGCCCAGCACACACGCGGACTCACAAGGGGCCGGGCACAGACGGCCGGTGAACTCCGGGAAGTTGTTCGTGGCGTGCAGGCGCTCGGACGCGGCTGACCAGTCCTCGCGGTACGCGTAGTCGTTCCACTCGGGGATCAGGTTCCCCAGCGGACAGCCGTTGTGGCAGAACGGGATGCCACAGTCCATACAGCGGCTGGCCTGCTTGGAGATGATCGGGAGCAGCGAGCCCGGAACGTAGACCTCGTTCCAGTCCTTGAGACGCACGTCCACCGGACGGGACTTGGCGACCTCACGGCCGTGGTTCAGAAAGCCCTTGGGATCAGCCATTGGTCGCCGCCTCCATCATCTTCTCGGTGATCTCGGACTCGGGGAGTCCGGCTCGCTCGGCGGCGTCCTTGGCGGCGAGCACTGCCTTGTATGCGCTGGGGATGATCTTGCTGAAGCGGTCCGCGGAGACGGACCACTCGGCGAGGAGCTTCTCGGCGACCGTCGAGCCGGTCTCCTCCGCGTGCCGGCGCACCACGTCGTGCAGCCACTGCTTGTCGGTGTCGTCGAGCTCCTCCACGGCGCCCGCGTTGCCGACGTTCACGTTGTCGCGGTTCAGGTCGATGACGTACGCGACGCCACCGGACATGCCGGCCGCGAAGTTGCGGCCCGTCTCGCCCAGGACCACCGCGTGACCGCCGGTCATGTACTCGCAGCCGTGGTCGCCCACGCCCTCGGAGACCACCGTCGCGCCGGAGTTGCGGACGCAGAAGCGTTCGCCGGTGCGGCCGCGCAGGAAGAGCTCGCCGCCCGTCGCGCCGTACGCGATGGTGTTGCCCGCGATCGTCGAGTACTCGGCGAGGTGGTCGGCGCCCCGGTCGGGACGGACGATCACCCGGCCGCCGGAGAGGCCCTTGCCGACGTAGTCGTTGGCGTCGCCCTCCAGGCGCAGCGTCACGCCACGCGGGAGGAAGGCGCCGAAGGACTGGCCCGCGCTGCCGGTGAAGGTGATGTCGATGGTGTCGTCGGGCAGACCCGCGCCGCCGAACTTCTTCGTCACCTCGTGGCCGAGCATGGTGCCGACCGTGCGGTTGATGTTGCGGATCGCGACCTGGGCGCGGACCGGCTGGGCGTCGGTCGCGGAGTCCGCGGCCAGCGCGTCGGCGGCGAGCTTGATCAGCTCGTTGTCGAGCGCCTTCTCCAGGCCGTGGTCCTGCTCGATGACCTGGTGCAGCGAGGCACCCTCGGGCAGTTCGGGCACGTAGAAGAGCGGGGTCAGGTCCAGGCCCTGTGCCTTCCAGTGCGTGATCGCCCGCTCCACGTCCAGGTTCTCGGCGTGGCCGACGGCCTCCTCGATGGTGCGGAAGCCCAGCTCGGCGAGGATCTCGCGGACCTCTTCGGCGATGAACTTGAAGAAGTTCACGACGTACTCGGCCTTGCCGGCGAACCGGTCGCGCAGCACCGGGTTCTGGGTGGCGATGCCGACCGGGCAGGTGTCCAGGTGGCAGACGCGCATCATGACGCAGCCGGAGACGACGAGCGGCGCGGTCGCGAAACCGAACTCCTCGGCGCCGAGCAGCGCGGCGATGACGACGTCACGGCCGGTCTTCAGCTGGCCGTCGGTCTGCACGACGATGCGGTCGCGCAGGCCGTTGAGCAGCAGCGTCTGCTGGGTCTCGGCGAGGCCGAGCTCCCAGGGGCCGCCCGCGTGCTTCAGCGAGGTGAGCGGGGAGGCGCCCGTACCGCCGTCGTGGCCGGAGATGAGCACCACGTCCGCGTGCGCCTTGGAGACACCCGCGGCGACCGTGCCGACGCCGACCTCGGAGACCAGCTTCACGTGGATGCGGGCCTGCGGGTTGGCGTTCTTGAGGTCGTGGATCAGCTGAGCCAGGTCCTCGATGGAGTAGATGTCGTGGTGCGGGGGCGGGGAGATGAGGCCCACGCCCGGGGTGCTGTGCCGGGTCTTGGCGACCCAGGGGTACACCTTGTGGCCGGGCAGCTGGCCGCCCTCGCCGGGCTTGGCACCCTGCGCCATCTTGATCTGGATGTCGTCGGCGTTGACCAGGTACTCCGAGGTCACACCGAAGCGGCCGGAGGCGACCTGCTTGATGGACGAACGGCGCGCCGGGTCGTAGAGACGGTCCGCGTCCTCGCCGCCCTCACCGGTGTTGGACTTGCCGCCCAGCTGGTTCATGGCGATGGCGAGGGTCTCGTGCGCCTCGCGCGAGATGGAGCCGTACGACATGGCGCCGGTCGAGAACCGCTTGACGATCTCGGAGACGGACTCGACCTCGTCGATGGAGATCGAGGGGCGGTCCGACTTGAAGCCGAACAGGCCGCGCAGCGTCATCAGGCGCTCGGACTGCTCGTTCACACGGTCCGTGTACTTCTTGAAGATGTCGTAGCTGCCGGAGCGCGTCGAGTGCTGGAGGCGGAAGACCGTCTCCGGGTCGAACAGGTGCGGCTCGCCCTCGCGGCGCCACTGGTACTCGCCGCCTATGTCGAGGGCGCGGTGCGCGGGCGCGATGCCCGAGGCCGGGTAGGCCTTGGCGTGACGCGCCGCGACCTCCTTGGCGATGACGTCGAGACCGGCGCCGCCGATCTTCGTGGCCGTGCCGTTGAAGTACTTCTCGACGAAGGCCGTTTCGAGACCGACGGCCTCGAAGACCTGGGCGCCGCGGTAGGAGGCGACGGTCGAGATGCCCATCTTGGACATGACCTTGAGGACGCCCTTGCCGAGCGCGTAGATCAGGTTGCGGATGGCCTGCTCGGACTCGATGCCGGTCAGGAAGGTACCGGCGCGGACGAGGTCCTCGACGGACTCCATCGCCAGGTACGGGTTGACCGCGGCGGCGCCGAAGCCGATGAGGAGGGCCACGTGGTGGACCTCGCGGACGTCGCCCGCCTCGACCAGCAGGCCCACCTGGGTGCGCTGCTTGGTGCGGATGAGGTGGTGGTGGACGGCCGCGGTGAGCAGCAGCGACGGGATCGGCGCGTGCTCGGCGTCCGAGTGACGGTCCGACAGGACGATCAGCCGGGCGCCGTTCTCGATGGCCGCGTCGGCCTCGGTGCAGATCTCGTCGATGCGCGCGGCGAGGGAGTCGCCACCGCCGGAGACCCGGTACAGGCCGGACAGGGTCGCGGCCTTCATGCCGGGCATGTCGCCGTCGGCGTTGATGTGGATGAGCTTGGCCAGCTCGTCGTTGTCGATCACCGGGAAGGGCAGGGTGACGCTACGACAGGAAGCGGCCGTCGGCTCCAGCAGGTTGCCCTGCGGGCCCAGCGAGGAGCGCAGGGAGGTGACCAGCTCCTCGCGGATCGCGTCCAGCGGCGGGTTGGTGACCTGCGCGAACAGCTGGGTGAAGTAGTCGAAGAGCAGACGCGGACGCGCGGAGAGGGCCGCGATCGGCGAGTCCGTGCCCATGGAGCCCAGCGGCTCACCGCCGGTGTTGGCCATCGGCGCGAGGATGACGCGCAGCTCCTCCTCGGTGTAACCGAAGGTCTGCTGGCGGCGGGTGACCGAGGCGTGGGTGTGCACGATGTGCTCACGCTCGGGCAGGTCGGAGAGCTCGATCTCGCCGGCTTCCAGCCACTCCGCGTACGGCTTGTCGACGGCGAGGCCGGCCTTGATCTCGTCGTCCTCGATGATGCGGTGCTCGACGGTGTCGACGAGGAACATCTTGCCGGGCTGGAGGCGGCCCTTGCGGACGACCTTCGCGGGGTCGATGTCCAGGACGCCGACCTCGGAGCCGAGGACGACGAGGCCCTCGTCGGTGACCCAGTAGCGGCCGGGGCGCAGGCCGTTGCGGTCGAGGACCGCGCCGACCTGGGTGCCGTCGGTGAAGGTGACACAGGCCGGGCCGTCCCAGGGCTCCATCATCGTGGCGTGGAACTGGTAGAAGGCGCGGCGGGCCGGGTCCATGGAGTCGTGGTTCTCCCACGCCTCCGGGATCATCATCAGCACGGAGTGCGGGAGCGAACGGCCGCCGAGGTGCAGGAGTTCGAGCACCTCGTCGAAGGAGGCCGAGTCGGAGGCGTCCGGCGTACAGACCGGGAAGATCCGCTCCAGGCCCTTGTCGCCGAAGAGGTCGGAGACGAGCTGGGACTCGCGGGCGCGCATCCAGTTGCGGTTGCCCTTGACCGTGTTGATCTCGCCGTTGTGCGCGACGAAGCGGTACGGGTGGGCGAGCGGCCAGCTCGGGAAGGTGTTCGTGGAGAACCGGGAGTGCACGAGCGCGATCGCGGAGGCGAAGCGGCGGTCGGACAGGTCCGGGAAGAAGGGCTCCAGCTGACCGGTGGTCAGCATGCCCTTGTAGACGATCGTGCGCGCGGAGAGCGACGGGAAGTAGACGCCTGCCTCGCGCTCGGCGCGCTTGCGCAGCACAAAAGCCTTGCGGTCGAGCTCGATGCCCTCGCTGACGCCGTCGGCCACGAAGATCTGGCGGAAGACGGGCATCGTCGAGCGGGCGGTGGCGCCGAGCAGCTCGGGGGCGACCGGGACTTCGCGCCAGCCGAGGACGGTGAGGTCCTCGGCGGCGGCGATCGTCTCGATCTGTGAGACAGCCTCAGAGATGCCGTCCTCGGGGAGGAAGGCGATACCTACGGCGTACCCACCGGCCGCGGGGAGCTCGAATCCGGCCACCTCACGGAAGAAGGCGTCCGGGACCTGGGACAGGATGCCCGCGCCGTCGCCCGAGTCGGGCTCGGCGCCGGTGGCACCCCGGTGCTCCAGGTTGCGCAGAACCGTGAGCGCCTGCTCGACCAGCGCGTAGCTCGCCTCGCCGGTGAGGGTGGCTACAAAGCCGACGCCACAGGCGTCGTGCTCGTTGCGGGGGTCGTACATACCCTGCGCAGCAGGGCGAGCATCCATGAAGGACCACTTCTGGCCATTCGTGGAGTGCTGGGACGGCTGGCGCGGCGTACGCATCGGCTCTCCCGTCGTCGTCGTGGCATATGACATCTGCCGAGGGACGACGTTGGCCCTCTGCTGGGGGTGCAAAATTTCGTGCAGGTTACATGATGGGGCGGTTCCCGGTAACTGGATACACCGTTCCAACATGCGGACACCGCGGGGTCGCGGCGGGGGGTACCGCGCTCGGCGGTGGAAGGTAAGGGACCTAAGCGGACAGATCAGTGACCGTCGGCCCGGTTCGCGGCAGGCTTCGTCGCCCACCGCGAGTGGTGCGTGCAGGCCTCATTGCCCACAGCGCTTACGGCTCATGCCCGGTGGTTAAGCAATCGAAACCGCCGAGTAACGGCTACTTATGCAGTCCCTTGCATAGGTGCTCAGTGCATCATCCTACGGCGCCACCGAACAAGCTGCCCAGGACGTACGTCACACCCGCCGCCGCACCACCCAGAGCGAGCTGCCGGATCCCGCTGAACCACCAGGACCGCGCGGTCACCTTCGCCACCACCGCGCCGCACGCGAAGAGCCCGATCAGCGCGAGCAGCAGCGCGGGCCACAGGGCGGTCGCACCCAGCAGGAACGGCAGGACAGGGAGCAGGGCGCCGAGCGCGAAGGAGCCGAAGCTGGACACGGCGGCGACGGTCGGGGAGGGCAGGTCGCCGGGGTCTATACCCAGCTCCTCGCGGGCGTGGATCTCCAGGGCCTGCTCGGGGTCGCGGGACAGCTGCTTGGCGACCTCCCGCGCCAGCTCGGGCTCAACACCGCGGGCCTGGTAGAGCTCGGCGAGCTCGCGCTCCTCGTCCTGGGGGTGCTTGCGCAACTCCCGTCGCTCGACGTCGAGTTCGGCCTCGACGAGTTCACGCTGCGAGGCGACGGAGGTGTACTCGCCGGCGGCCATGGAGAAGGCGCCCGCGGCGAGGCCCGCGAGCCCGGTGATGACGATGGTCTGATGGGACACGGACCCGCCGGCGACGCCGGTCATCAGGGCGAGGTTGGACACGAGCCCGTCCATCGCGCCGAACACGGCCGGGCGCAGCCATCCGCCGTTCACATCCCGGTGGGTGTGGTTGTCGCGGTGCGCCTCGTGCAGTGTCGCTTCGATCTCGATGATGGCCATGCGGGTCCCCCAGGGCTCTAAGGTAAGGCTAACTTTAGACAAGTTCTACTCTTCGACAACGCTGAACTTACGCCCTTCATTTCGCTCCCGCCAGCAAGGAAAGGCTGGGCTAACCTGCGCTTTTGCCGGGTTCCGCTCATTCGTGCGAATGCCTGCACAGATGTCGACCGGGTGACAGTGAGGCCCACGAGGCTCCTGTCAACCGCCAATGTGGGAGAGATCCGCAAAGGGTTCCGCGCGCTCGGTTCCGCGCACTGACAGGGGCCCCGAGAGGAGAGGCACGTATGGCTTCCATCGCCTGCATTCCCTCGGTCCCGGCGCCCGGGGACGCCGCCGATCTCCGCGAACGAGCGCGCGGCGCGCTGCTCGGACTCGCCGTCGGGGACGCGCTGGGCGCGCCCGCCGAGAACATGAAGCCGTCTGAGATCCGTGCGAAGTGGGGCCGGATCACGGGGTACGTCGCCGAGCACCCGGCCGGGACGGACGACACCGAGTACGCGATCTTCTCGGGGCTGCTGCTGGCCCGGCACGGCTCGGCGCTCACCGTGTCCCATGTCGAGTCGGCCTGGCACCAGTGGATTGCGGACCGCGACGAGGGCCCGTTCAAGGGTGCGGGCTTCAGCGAGCGCGGCACGCTGGAGAACCTGCGCCGCGGCCTGGCGGCGCCGATCTCGGCCCAGCACCGGCACGCCTGGAGTGACGGCCTGGCCATGCGCGCGGCCCCCTTCGGCGTCTTCGCGGCCGGCCGCCCCGCGGAAGCCGCGAGGCTGGTCGCCATCGACGGCTCGGTGAGCCATGACGGGGAGGGCATCTACGGCGGCCAAGCGGTCGCCGCGGGCGTCGCGGCGGCGATGGCGGGCGCCCCCACGATCGCGGTGGTCGCCTCCGCGCTCGCGGTGATCCCGGACGACTCCTGGACGGCACGCTCCCTGCGCCGGGCGGTCGCGGTGGCCCACCGGGGCGAGCGCGCGGTCCGCTCGGCGGTCGTCATCGGCGGCTACCCCTGGACCGACCTCGCCCCCGAGGCCGTCGCCCTCGCCTTCGGCGCCTACGCGGCCGCCGACGGCGCCTTCACCGAGTCCGTGCTCACCGCCGTGAACATGGGCCGCGACGCCGACACGACGGCGGCGGTCGCGGGCGCCCTGGCCGGCGCGACCCACGGCGCCTCGTCGATCCCGGCCGTCTGGGCAGCGGCCATCGGCCCGGCCCGGGGCAGCTGCCTCCCCTCGATGGAGGGCCACCACGTACTGGACGTGGCGGAACTGCTGACGCCGGGGGACGACGGGAAGTGGGGGGCCGGAGGACGCACCCGAGGTGCGGGCAGGGGTGGAGGCGCGGGTGGGTTCGTACGAGATCCGGGCGGCGAGTGGTCCCTCCCCGCCCCCGACGCGCACGCGCTCCCACACCCGGACGCGTACGCACTGCCCTACGCACCTCCCCACGCGTTTCCCGACACGGACGCGAACGCGCTGCCCTACGCCGACGCGTACGTCCTCGCCGCCGATGACGACGAGGTACGACCGTGAGGCCCGGCCTGGTCGGAGACGAGCCCGGAGAGGGCACGGGCGAGGGAGCCGGCGTGGGGGCCACCCCTGCGGGGGAGGCCGTTTCGGCGACCCTCCTCACCGAGGCACCCGGCACGGAGGACACGGAGGAACAGCCCCTCATGCCTACCCTCCTCACCGAGCCACCCGGCACGACAGGGCCCGGCACGGAGGACCAACCCCTCACGGCAGCCCCTGCCACGGAGCTGCCCGGCACGGCGACGCCTCTCGCGGCAACGTCCGGCACGAAGGTGTCCAGCGCAGAGGAGCTCCTCGCGGAAGCGCTCAGCACAGTGCCGTCCGATGCGGCAGCCCCCCGCACGGCGACGCCCGTCGCGGCAACGCCCCCCATGGAGGCACTCACCCTCACGGACCCCCGCACGGAGACACCCACCTCCACAGACCCCCGCAGGGAGGTGCCCGCCCTCACAGACCCCCGCGCGGAGGCGCCCCCGCGCACGCACCCCCGTCGTATCGAGGGGCTTCTCCTCGGGCTGGCCGCGGGGGACGCCGCCGGCTGGCCCGCCGCGCGGCACCGTGCCGCGCGGATGCCCGAGTGGACGCGGCGGCTGACGCGGGAGCTGGACACGTTCGCGGAGCAGAACGCGACGACGACGCTGCCCGTACCGATCGCGCTGAACCAGCCGCCGGAGCCGCTGCGGCTCGGCCCGTCGGACGACGCGGAGTGGGCGGCGTTCGCCGCGGAGGCCGTGCTGCGGGCCGGGGAGGGCACCGCGCTCGGGGACCTGAGCCGGGAGCGGCGGATGCGGGCGTCCATCGACCTGTCGTGGAACGCCATCGCCAGCGAGGTCGCGGCGGCCGCCGAGCGCGCCCCCGAGGTCGAGTCCGCGCTGCTCCCGCTGCGCGCCCGTATCTCCGTACGGGCCGGACTCGGCAACCTGGCCACCGGTCTGCGCCCGCCCGCGACCGGCCACGACAACCCGCACTACTTCGACGACGCGGCCTGCGTACGGGCCTGCGTGCTGGCCGTGGCCCACCCGGGCGACCCCCGACTCGCCGCGGAACTCGCCGAGTTCGACGCCCACTACACCCAGGACGGCGACGGCGTGCACGGCGCCCGTGCCATGGCCGCGGCGGTGTCGCTCGCCCTCGCCGGGGCCGATGTCGACGCCTGCGTGAACGCCGCCCTGGCCGAACTCCCCGCATCGACGGAGATCGGCCGCAACACCCGGCACGCGCTGCGGCTCGCCCGCGAGAGCGAGGGCACCTTCGCTCTCGTCCCCTTGTTGGAACATCAGATCGTCGACCATGTCTACAGCTATGGCATCGCGGCCGCCGAAACCGTCCCCGTCGCCCTCGCCCTCGCCACCGCCGCGCGGGGCCGGATCGCGGAAGCGGTACCCGCCGCCGCGTGTCTGTCCCGCGTCGCCGACTCCGCCCCGGCTCTCGCCGGAGCACTCACCGGCGCGCTCGGCGGCGGCGCCGCGATCCCCGCCGCCTGGCGCGACGCCTGCCGCACGCTGTCCGGCTGCGCGCTCCCCCGCCTCACCGGTACGGATCTCATCGGACTCGCCGACCTCCTGGAAGCCACGGAACTGGCCACCCCAGAGGGATGATTCGGGCATGACGCCCAAAGGAGAAGGAACAGGATCCACCCTCGACGAACGGATCACCGGAGCCCTCGTCGGAGCCGCCGTCGGCGACGCGCTCGGCGGCCCCGTCGAGGGGTACTCCCCCGAGCAGATCACCGAACGTCACGGCGGCCGCGTACACGGCATCGTCGGCCCCTGGAACGGCGACGGCTGGCGTACGGCCCGTCCCATCGCCCCGTACCACAAGGGCGACGGGCACGTCACCGACGACACCTTGATGACCCATGCGCTGGTACGGGTGTACGCCACCGTCCGCGACCACCTCGACGCGTACGCCGTCGCCGAGCACCTCGTCCCCGACCTCATGGGCACCCCCCGCTGGATCCCCGAACTGGAGGCCGAGGCCCTCCCCCTCCAGCGGATCTTCCTCGCCGAGAAATGGCTGGTGGCCCGCCTCCACTACGGCCATGTGGACCCCCGCGAGGCGGGCAGCGGCAACATCGTCAACTGCGGTGCCGCGATGTACATGGCCCCGGTCGGCCTGGTGAACGCGGCCAACCCGGCCCGCGCCTACACCGAGGCGCTCGACATCGCGGGCGCCCACCAGTCGTCGTACGGCCGCGAGGCGGCGGGCGTCTTCGCGGCGGGGGTGGCGGCGGCGTGCGCACCCGGGGCGACCCCGGACTCCGTCGTGGCCGCCTGCCTGGCCCTGGCGAAGGACGGCACACGCTCGGCCATCGAGGCGGTCTGCGAAGTCGCCGCCCGGCACACGGACTTCGAGTCGGCGCTGGTCCCGCTGCGGGAGGCGGTGGCCCCCTACGACACGGTGGGCCCCGACTACCGGGCCCCGTCCCTCGGCGCCCGCCGCCCCTCCCGCCTGCACTCGATCGAGGAACTCCCCATCGCCCTGGGCATGTTGATCGTGGCATCCGGCGACTATCGGCACGCGGTCCTCGGCTCGGTCAACTACGGCCGTGACTGCGACTCCATCGCGACCATGTCCGGCGCCCTCGCCGGCGCCCTCGGCTCCGAGGTCCCGCACGACTGGGCCAAGACGGTGGCGGAGTCGAGCCGCCTCGACCTGGACGCCCCGGCGAGGACGCTCACGGAGGTGACCCGCGAGATCTTCGAACGGGACGTACGACGCCACCGGGCCCACGCGTCGGCGTACGCGGCGTTGACGGGAACACCATGCTCAGACTGACCTGGGTCCAACCGGAGGACCTCCTCGGCCACGAACTCCACCAGGCCTCCCAGGACGGCCGCGCCCCCTCGGCCATCGCCTCCCGCTGGCGAGCGGCCGGCGGCCCGGAGGCCCCCCTCCGCGCGGGCGCCTCCCCCACCCCGGCATCCCCCTACCTCCGGATACTGGCCAAGGACCTCCTGGACGAACTGGCAGACCTCCCCAGCAAGTTGGCAGAACACGAGCCATCAAGCCTGACGAAGATCAGAACCCACTGCCCCGACTGGCCCGCCCAGCCTGGCGCCCTGTCAGCGCCGGTAAGCGCCCCCACCCAGGCCCGCCTGGAAGCAGCCTGGCTAGGCAGAGCGGTCGGCTGCCTCCTGGGCAAACCAGTGGAGAAGCTCCCCCTCCAAGGCATCCGCGCCCTCGCCCAGGCCACCGGCAACTGGCCCCTCCACACCTGGTTCACCGCACGTGGCGTCCCCGACGACCTCCTGAACACCTACCCCTGGAACAAACGCTCCGCCCCCACCTCCCTCGCCGAGAACATCGACGGCATGCCAGAGGACGACGACCTCAACTACCCCCTCCTGAACGTCCTGTTGCTCCAGCGCCACGGCAGGAACTTCACCACCGCGGACGTAGCGAGACTCTGGCTGGACGAACTCCCCGCAGGCCGCACCTTCACCGCCGAACGCATCGCCTACCGCAACCTCCTCACCGGCATCGACCCCCCACGCACGGCCCGCCACCGCAACCCGTTCCGCGAGTGGATCGGCGCCCTGATCCGCGCGGACGTACACGGATGGACGAACCCCGGCGACCCGGCCGCCGCCGCGGAACAGGCCCACCGCGACGCCACCCTCACCCACACGGCGAACGGCGTCTACGCGGCGATGTTCACGGCGGCCACCATCGCCGCCGCGGCCACCGGAACGCACGACGTCCACGCCTGCCTGCACACCGGACTCACCGTCGTCCCGCCCGCCTCCCGCCTCGCCCGGGCAGTCCGCCACGCCGTCCAACTAGCCCGTACGACACCGGACTTCGACACGGTCGTAGACGAACTGCACACCACCCACCGCGCCTACCACTGGGTCCACGCCATCCCCAACACCGCCCTGATCGCCGCCGCCCTCACCCACGCGGACGGCGACTTCTCCGGCTCCATCTGCCGTGCGGTGTCGGGCGGCTGGGACACCGACTCCAACGGCGCGACGACGGGAAGCATCGCGGGTCTGCTGGCAGGAGACCCGCTCGCCCTCCCCGACCGCTGGACCACCCCCCTGAAGAACCGCCTCGCCACCTCGATCGCCGACTTCAACGGCATCGGCTTCGACACCCTCGCCCATCTCACGCACCGGGAGACCCGTCGCCCATGACCCATATCGCCGTACTCGGCAGCACGAACATGGACCTCGTCGCGTACGTCGCCAAGGCCCCGCAGCGCGGAGAGACCGTGACGGGACGGGAGTTCCGTACGATCCCCGGCGGCAAGGGTGCCAACCAGGCGGTGGCCGCGGCCCACGCGGGCGCCGACGTCTCGCTGATCGGCGCGGTGGGCGCGGACGCCTTCGGCAGCCTGCTCCGGTCCACGCTGGAGCACTCGGGCGTGGACACCGACCATCTGCGCACCACCGAGGGCCCGTCCGGCACCGCGCACATCGTCGTGGACGACGAGGGCGGCAACGCGATCGTCGTCATCCCCGGCGCGAACGGCACCGTCACCGCCCTCGCCCCCGGCGACGAGGGCCTCATCGCGACCGCCGACGCACTTCTGCTCCAGCTGGAGATCCCGCTGGACGCGGTCGTCGCGGGCGCCGAAGCCGCGCGCCGGCACGGCGTCCGTACGATCCTCACCCCCTCCCCCGCGCAACCCCTACCACCCCAACTCCTCGCCTCCATCGACCTGTTGGTGCCCAACGAGCACGAGGCCGCCGCGCTCACCGGCGTCACCGACCCCCGCGAGGCCGCCGCCGCCCTGCTCGACCAGGTCCCGGAGGTCGTCGTCACGCTGGGCGCGGCCGGCAGCCTGTACGCGGCCCGCGGCGCAGCCCTCCTGACCGTGCCCGCGCCCCAGGTGACCGCCGTGGACTCGACCGGCGCGGGCGACACCTTCGTCGGCACCCTCGCGGTGGCGCTCGGCGAGGGCCGGGCGATGCCGGAGGCGCTCGCATGGGCGTCGGCGGCGGCCTCGCTGTCCGTGCAGCGGCCCGGGGCGTCGTCCTCGATGCCGTACCGCTCCGAGATCGACACCCAGGCCGGCTCATGACAGCGCAACTGCAGGGCGGCCCCCTCGCCGGGCTGCGCGTCCTCGACCTCGCCACCCTCTTCGCCGGACCGCTCGCCGCCACCATGCTCGGCGACTTCGGCGCGGAGGTCATCAAGGTCGAGCATCCGGCCAAGCCGGACCCGTCCCGGGGGCACGGCCCGTCGAAGGACGGCATCGGCCTGTGGTGGAAGCTCCTCGGCCGCAACAAGCGCACGATCACCCTCGACCTGTCCAGGCCCGGCGGCCGTGAGACCCTGCTCCGCCTCGCCGCCACCGCCGACGTGATCATCGAGAACTTCCGCCCCGGCACGCTGGAGAAGTGGGATCTCGGGTGGGAGGAACTGTCCGCGGCGAACCCGCGGCTCGTCCTCGCCCGGGTCACCGGTTTCGGCCAGTTCGGCCCGTACGCGCACCGCCCCGGCTTCGGCACCCTCGCGGAGGCGATGAGCGGCTTCGCGGCGATCACCGGCGAGCCCGACTCCCCGCCGACCCTCCCCCCGTTCGGCCTGGCCGACTCGATCGCGGGTCTGGCGACGGCGTACGCCGTGATGACCGCGCTGACGGCCCGCGACCGCACCGGCGAGGGCCAGGTCGTCGACATGGCGATCATCGAGCCGATCCTGACCGTCCTCGGCCCGCAGCCCATCTGGTACGACCAGTTGGGCCACGTCCAGCCGCGTACCGGCAACCGCTCCGCGAACAACGCGCCCCGCAACACCTACCGCACGGCGGACGGTTCCTGGGTCGCGGTCTCCACATCGGCGCAGTCGATCGCCGAGCGGGTCATGCGGCTGGTCGGGCGCCCGGACGTGATCGAGGAGCCATGGTTCGCGACGGGCGCCGACCGGGCACGCCACGCGGACATCCTGGACGAGGCGGTCGGGGCCTGGATCGCCCGCCGTACCCGCGCCGAGGTCCTGGAGGCGTTCGAGAAGGCGGAGGCGGCGGTGGCGCCCATCCAGGACGTGCGGGACGTCATGAACGACCCGCAGTACGAGGCCCTGGACACGATCACCACCATCGACGACCCCGAACTGGGCCCGCTGCGCATGCAGAACGTCCTCTTCCGGCTCTCCGCCACACCCGGTGCGATCCACTGGGCGGGCCGTCCACACGGCGCGGACACGGAGACGGTGCTCGCCGAACTCGGCCTGACGGGGCCCGAGATCGACGCCCTGCGGGCGGAGGGCGCCCTGTGACCGCGGAGTTCCCTCTCACCTGGCTGTACGCCCCCGGGGACCGCCCCGACGTCGTGGCCAAGGCCCTCGTCTCCGGCGCGGACGTCGTCCTCGTCGACCTGGAGGACGCGGTCGCCCCGGACCGCAAGGAGTACGCCCGCGCCGCCACGGCGGACCTCCTCACCGAACCGACACCCGTCCCCGTCATGGTCCGGGTGAACGCCCTCGACGGCCCGCTGGCCGAGGCCGACCTCAAGACCCTCTCCCCGCTCCCCGGTCTGTCCGGTCTCCGGCTGCCCAAGGTGACCTCGCCCGACGACGTCGTACGGGTGGCGGAGGGCGCCACTCCCGCCGAGGGGGGCGCGATCCCGCTGTACGCCCTCCTGGAGACGGCCCTCGGCGTCGAGCAGGCCTTCGCCATCGCGTCCGCGCACCGGGCGCTGCGCGGTATCTCGATCGGCGAGGCGGATCTACGGGCCGACCTGGGCGTACGGGAGGACGCGGGCCTGGACTGGTCCCGTGCCCGGGTGATCGTGGCCGCCCGCGCGGCGGGCCTGCCGCCGCCGGTCCAGTCGGTCTACCCCGACATCCGGGACGTGGAGGGCCTCGCCGCGTCCTGCGCCCACGGCCGCACCCTGGGCTTCCTCGGCCGCGCGGCCATCCACCCCCGTCAGCTCCCCATCATCGAGCGGGCCTACCTGCCCACCCCGGCCGAGATCGACTCCGCCGAAGCCATCGTCAAGGCCGCCGCCACCGACTCCGGCGCCCAGGCCCTCCCCGACGGCCGCTTCATCGACGCAGCGGTAGTAGTAGGCGCCCACCGCACCCTAGCCCTGGCCCGCCGCCTGGTCTGACCCCGCCCCCGCCGCCCCTACCCGCCCCATCCCTGGGGGCTGCGCCCCCAGACCCCCCTAAAAGATTGCGCAGTTCCCCGCGCCCCTAAAAGACGGGGTGGTTCGTCGACTGCGGGCCGGTGGGGGTTGCTCGCGCAGTTCCCCGCGCCCCTGAAGGCGCGGGGCTTCGCCCCGCGATCCCCCGCCCGCCCCGGGGTCTTTTTAGGGGCGCGGGGAACTGCGCAATCTTTCAGACCAGCCCCCACCCACCCGCAGCCAACACACAACCGAACGGGGTCGAAGGGGCGGAGCCCCTGGGGATGGGACGGGTAGGGGCGGCGGGGGCGACAAAAAGGGGCGCCGCGTTCCAGAACGCGGCGCCCCCTCGACGTACCGAAAGAACTCAGCCCTTCTTGGCGGACTCGGCCTCGTCGGACTCCGTGGACTCGGCGTCAGCCGACTCTTCCGACTCAGCCGGCTCAGCTGACTCTGCCGGCTCAGCTGACTCTGCCGACTTCTCCAGGTCGACGACCTCGTCATCACCCGAGTCGTCACCCTCGCCGGAAGCACCCGCACTGTCACCGTCACCACCGCCGGAGGCACCCGGCTCCACAACCTCTTCCCGCCCAGGCCGCCGACGCGAGGAGATGACGATGTAGAGCACCGCGAGAACGAAGACCACCATCGCGGTCCAGTCGTTGAGACGCAGGCCCAGGATGTGGTGGGCATCGTCGACACGCATGTACTCGATCCAGCCCCGGCCCACGCAGTACGCGGCGACATACAGGGCGAACGCACGACCGTGGCCCAGCTTGAAGCGGCGGTCGGCCCAGATGACGAGGAAGCCGACGCCGATGCACCACAGCGACTCGTACAGGAACGTCGGGTGGTAGTAGCCCGGCACCCGCCCGTCCGTGGAGGACGTGATGTGCAGCGCCCAGGGCAGGTCCGTCGCCTTGCCGTACAGCTCCTGGTTGAACCAGTTGCCCCAGCGCCCGATCGCCTGCGCGAAGGCGATACCGGGGGCGATGGCATCGGCGTAGGCGGGAAGCGGGATGCCGCGACGGCGGCAGCCGATCCACGCGCCCACCGCGCCGAACGCGATCGCGCCCCAGATACCGAGGCCGCCCTGCCACACCTTGAACGCGTCCACCCAGTCGCGGCCCTCGCTGAAGTACAGCTCGTAGTCCGTGATCACGTGGTAGAGCCGGCCGCCGACGAGGCCGAAGGGGACGGCCCAGACGGAGATGTCGGCCACCGTGCCGACCCGCCCGCCCCGGGCGACCCAGCGCCTGTTGCCGAGCCAGACGGCTACGAAGACGCCGATGATGATGCAGAACGCGTAGCCGCGCAGCGGAATGGGGCCGAGGTGCAGCACACCGCGCGACGGGCTGGGAATGAAGGCAAGTTCCATGGCAAGGTCGACGCTACCGTGCCGGACACCACCGACGGCAAGCAGCCCTGCAACGGGTCCATAACGTGCGGTGCCCCCGGCCTGGCACAGGCCGGGGGCAGACCGGGGGCAACAGGGCCGGCGAGACGCTCAGCCCTTGTTCTCCGCCTCCACCATCTGCTTCAGCTTGGCGGGGGTCATCGTCTGGTCCGCGTAGATGTTCTTGCCGCCCAGCAGCACGGTCGGCGTGCCGGTGAAGCCGCCGCTCTGGAAGGCGGCGTTCGACTTCACGACCCAGCTGTCGTGCGTACCGTCGTTGACGCACGTCCGGAAGGCCGGGGTGTCCAGGCCGTCGACCTTGCCCGCCAGCTCGATGAGCTTGCTGTTGTCCGCGAAGGCGTCGTCGGTCTCCTTGGGCTGGTTCTCGTACAGCACGTCGTGGTACGCGGTGAACTTCCCGGCGTCCTGGGCGCAGGCCGCGGCGTTGGCGGCGTGGCGGGAGCCGCTGCCGCCCATGTTCCCGTCGATGAGGGTGACGAGGTGGTACTCGACCTTCAGCTGACCGGCGTCGACCAGTTCGTGGATCGTGGAGCGGTACGTCGTCTCGAAGGCCTGGCAGGCCGGGCAGCGGAAGTCCTCCCACACCGTGAGAGTCGACTTGGCGCTGTCCTTGCCGACGGGAATCGCGAGAGCGTCCTTGCCGGTCGCGCCCGAGGGCGACACGACCGGGCCCGACGTGTCGCTCTTCTTGTCCTTGCCGGAGTTGGCGGCCAGCACGCCGACCACCGCGGCCAGGCCCAGGACGCAGATCACCGACGCCCCCACGATCAGCGCCCGCCGGCGCTTCTCCGCGGCTCTCTGCTTCTCTCGCTCGACCGCCAGCCGCTCGCGGGCGGTGCGCTTTCCGTCACGGTTCTTCTCGCTCACATCCGGCAGAACGAACCGGGGAGGCGCAGCGCGCCTCCCCGGTCTCAGGTCCACCCGTTCGAGTGAGTGGATTGTCTCTTACGTGCCTACTTGGGCGACCGCGTTACGCCGTTCCGCGCACACCCTTCGCCAGGTCGCCCGCGAGCGCCCGTACGGCGTCCAGGCCGGCCGCCTCGTCCGGTGCGTCCAGCATCCGCTTCACGAACGCCGAGCCGACGATCACGCCGTCGGCGAAGCCGGCCACCTCGGCGGCCTGAGCGGCGCTGGAGACGCCGAGGCCGACGCAGACGGGCAGCTCGGTGGTGGCCTTGGTGCGCTGCACCAGGTCCTGGGCCTGGGCCCCCACCGACGCCCTGGTGCCCGTGACGCCCATCAGCGAGGCCGCGTACACGAACCCGCTGCCCGCCGCGGTGATCTCGGCGAGCCGGGCATCCTTGCTGCTGGGCGCGACGACGAAGACGGTCGCGAGGCCGTGCTTCTCGGCGTGCTCCCTCCACAGCGCCGACTCCTGCACGGGCAGGTCGGGCAGGATGCAGCCCGCCCCGCCCGCCTCGGCGAGCTCGGCGGTGAAGCGCTCGACGCCGTAGCGGTCGATCGGGTTCCAGTACGTCATCACGAGGACGGGCTTGCCGGTCGCCTCGAACGCCTCGCGGACCGTCCGCATGACATCCGCGATCTTGACGCCGCCGCGCAGGGCGATGTCGTCGGCGGTCTGGATGACGGGGCCGTCGAGGACGGGGTCGCTGTGCGGCAGACCCACCTCGACGACGTCCGCGCCGCCCTCGAAAACGGCCTTGATGGCCGCGATGCCGCCGTCGACGGTCGGGAACCCGGCGGGCAGGTACGCGATGAGAGCGGACCGCCCTTCCGCCTTCGCGCCGGCGAGGGTGTCGCTCAACAGCTGGATGTTGCCGCTCACTTCACGTCCCCCTCGATCTCGGCGTTCTCGCTGTCTGCGTCCGCGGCGACCACGGCGTCGACGCCGTTGTCGTACAGGCCGAAGTAACGGGCGGCCGTGTCCATGTCCTTGTCGCCGCGGCCCGACAGGTTGACGATGATCAGCCCGTCCTTGCCCAGCTCCTTGCCGACCTCCAGGGCTCCGGCGAGCGCGTGGGCGCTCTCGATCGCCGGGATGATGCCCTCGGTACGCGACAGCAGGCGCAGTGCCTGCATGGCCGCGTCGTCGGTGACCGCGCGGTACTCGGCGCGGCCGCTGTCCTTGAGGTAGGAGTGCTCGGGCCCGATGCCCGGGTAGTCCAGTCCGGCCGAGATCGAGTAGGGCTCGGTGATCTGGCCCTCCTCGTCCTGGAGGACGTACGACCGCGACCCGTGCAGGATGCCGGGCTCGCCGGCCGTCAGCGTGGCCGCGTGCTCACCGGTCTCGACGCCGTGCCCGGCGGGCTCGCAGCCGATGAGGCGTACGTCCGCGTCGGGGATGAAGGCGTGGAACAGGCCGATGGCGTTGGAGCCGCCGCCGACGCAGGCGATGGCAGCGTCGGGAAGACGTCCGGCGCGCTCCAGGATCTGCCGCCGGGCCTCGACCCCGATGACCCGGTGGAAGTCACGCACCATCGCGGGGAAGGGGTGCGGACCGGCGACGGTCCCGAAGAGGTAGTGGGTGTGATCGACGTTCGCGACCCAGTCCCGGAAGGCCTCGTTGATGGCGTCCTTGAGGGTGCGGCTGCCCGACTTCACGGCGATGACCTCGGCGCCGAGCATGCGCATCCGGGCCACGTTGAGGGCCTGGCGCTGGGTGTCGATCTCGCCCATGTAGATGGTGCATTCGAGGCCGAAGAGCGCGCAGGCGGTGGCGGTGGCGACGCCGTGCTGACCGGCGCCGGTCTCCGCGATGACCCGGGTCTTGCCCATCCTCTTGGTGAGGAGGGCCTGGCCGAGCACGTTGTTGATCTTGTGGGATCCGGTGTGGTTGAGGTCTTCCCGCTTGAGGAAGATACGGGCGCCACCGGCGTGTTCGGCGAACCGGGACACCTCGGTGAGTGAACTCGGCCGCCCGGTGTAGTGGACGAGCAGGTCGTCGAGCTCGCGGGCGAACTCGGGATCGGCCTTCGCCTTGTCGTACTCGACGGCGACCTCGTCCACGGCGGCGACCAGCGCCTCCGGGATGAACTTGCCGCCGAACGCGCCGAAGTACCCCTCGGTGCTGGGAACTTGACCGTCCGGGTCGGGAATGAAGAACTCGCTGGGCATGCGGAAACCTCACGGTGAGTTTGTGGAAACGCACTGATCGCCGTGGGGGCGGGGTCGTCAGCCGGCAGCGGGCCGGCTGTGGTTGCTCGCGCAGTTCCCCGCGCCCCTGAAGAGGCGCCATCGCATGCCGTTCACTTGCCCGGGCTCGTCACCGATGACGTACCGCACCCGGCGCCCGTGCACACGCCGTGCGGGCGCCCGGCAGCCGCGCGGCCGGCAGCCGCGGGCGAGGCGGGCGTAGGGGTTCCGGGCCGTCGAGGCGACCGGGAGCGGCGCGGCGGAGCGCACACAGGGGCGCCCGTACGAGTCCCCGTGGCCCGGCAGCCGCGCGGCCGACTCGGGGTGCGAGTCCGCATGGCCCGGGCCCGGTGCGGCCGGCCCCACGCGCGCCGGATCGCCGTCGGGGCTCAGGCCCGGACGGTGAGCGGCGAAGGCGTGGGGCGAGGTGGGCACCGGCGGGTCAGCTCCGGCCGTGCCGCAGCGCCGGGTGCTCGCCCGCCGCCACCAGGTCGGCGACCGCCGTCTTCGGGTCGCGGCCGGTGACCAGCGACTCGCCCACCAGAACCGCGTCGGCGCCGGCGTTGGCGTACGCGATGAGGTCGTGCGGCCCGCGGACACCGGACTCGGCGATCTTGACGATGCTGTCGGGGATCTCGGGGGCGACGCGCTCGAAGGTGGTGCGGTCGACCTTGAGGGTCTTCAGATCGCGCGCGTTGACGCCGATGATCTTGGCGCCCGCGTCCACGGCCCGCTCGACCTCGTCCTCGTCGTGCACCTCGACGATCGGCGTGAGCCCGATGGACTCGGCACGCTCGATGAGGGACTCCAGGGCGGCCTGGTCGAGCGCGGCCACGATCAGCAGCACGAGGTCGGCGCCGTACGCGCGGGCCTCCCACAGCTGGTACGACGTGACGATGAAGTCCTTGCGGAGGACCGGGATGTCCACGCGGGCGCGGACGGCCTCCAGGTCCGCGAGCGAGCCGCCGAAGCGGCGCTGCTCGGTGAGGACGGAGATGACGGCCGCGCCGCCCGCCTCGTAGTCCGCGGCGAGCCCGGCCGGGTCGGCGATCGCGGCGAGCGCGCCCTTGGACGGGCTGGAGCGCTTGACCTCGCAGATGACCTTGACGCCTTCGCCGCGCAGGGCGGCCACGCCGTCCTTGGCCGCCGGAGCCTTCGCCGCGCGCTCCTTGAGCTCGTCGAGGCTGACGCGCGCCTGCCGCTCCGCGAGGTCGGCACGGACTCCGTCGATGATCTCGTCGAGCACACTCACGCGAGCGGCCCCCTTCCCTGCGGTGGACGGTTGAAGCGGTTGAGCAGCTGACCCGCGTTCATCGTCTCGGACAGTAAAGACGGGTCACTCCGATGGTATCCGGAGGAAGGCGTAGGCCTCACATCCGGTTGACGCCGGTCCCACTACCTGGACATTTGCCCATGGATCAAGGATGCAACCAGCCGCCGGACGGCAGGTTCCGGACAACGGTGAAGACCAGCACCAATGCGCCCACGCTCCACAGGTGGACCGGCCCGAGATCGATCCGCATCGGCCGTCCGCGCACCGACCGGACCACCCAGACGGTCCACACCACGGCGAGGACGAGATATCCCGCGACGGCGAGCGCGTTGTCGGTGAGCGCCGCCGCGAAGTCCCCGTGCACGAGCGCGTACGCGCCGCGCAGGCCGCCGCAGCCGGGGCAGTACACGCCCGTGAAGCGCAGCAGCGGGCAGACGGGGTAGTGACCGGGCTGATTGGGGTCCACGGCCCCGACGTACGCGAAGGCGCCGACGACGGCCGCGAGGATCCCGCCGGGGACAGCGAGGCGCCGCAGCACATCACCGGCACCGGCACCGACACCGGCGTCGGCGTCGGCGTCGGCACCAGCACCAGCACCAGCACCAGCACCAGCACCGACCGTGGTCCCCGGGCTCTCGGCCCGCGTCACCCTCTGGGTTTCGGCGTTCACCCGACGCATTCTGCCCTTCCCGCGCGGGAGGCGCTCGCCGCGTACGCGAGAGGCGGCCCCGGCAGGAGTGCCGGGACCGCCTCTCGTGAAGCGCTACGGGGTCAGGCGTCGACGCCCACGGCCTCGCGCACCGCGCGCGCGGGCTGCGCGTGCACGGTCTTCGGCTGGCCCAGGCCCGCCGCGCGCATCGCCAGGCTGACGACACCGGCGAGGGCGATGATGACCATGCCGGCCCAGAAGCCCAGCGGGTTGGCCATCACCGTGAAGGCACCGGAGACGCAGAAACCGATGAAGGCGATGATGACACCGGTCCAGGCGGCCGGGGTGTGACCGTGGCTGCTGCCCGCCATGACTTGCTCCTCGTTGCTGTGTGCGTATGTAAGTCGGACGCTCTTCGTCCATTGTCCCGTACAACGACGTCCGCCGTGAGCGGGGGGTGCCCCCTCGCGCGTCGATTCCGCCAAGTCACGACGAAAGTCCCGGGGCTGAGGACCCTTCGGGCGGCGGGACTTAAGTCCCTTGAGCCGCTGCCGGATCCGGGCCCCGGCGGATCTAGGTGCCGGCCGGATCAGGTCCGGTCGGGTCCTCGCCGCGGTCGAGGGCCTTCCAGATGTCCTCGGGGCGGTCCGGGTCGACCGGCTTCGCCTTGCGCGGCCGGGGTGTGCCGTCGCGCTCGTAGCGGCCCGACATCGCGGGCCACAGCCGTCCGTAGCGCAGCGCGAGCAGTCCCGCGAGGAGGATCAGCGCTCCGCCCGCGGCCGCGACGTACGGCCAGGCGGTGTGGCTGAGCGCGTCCGCGGTGGCGGCGGTGTTGCCGGAGGCGGCCGCGGCCTTCTCGTCGAGCGCTGAGCTGTCACTGGCGCCGAGCACGGCCGCGACGACCGTGCCCGCGCCGGAGAGCGCGAGCAGTCCGGAGACCAGGAAGCGCCCGGAGCGGCGTACGGCGAAGACGGCGACGAGCGCGGCGAGGCCCACTATGGCGAGCGCCGCGGGCACGCCCGTGACGTCGCTGCCCTTGGCGGTCAGCGGAAAGTCGCCGCCGGCCACCGTCGCGGTGCCCTCCGACCAGCTCTGCCGGGTGGAGAGCAGCGCCACAGCCGCGCCGAGGGCGCCGCTGAGCAGGGCGATACCAAGGCTGCGGCGGGCGGACCGGGCGGGTCCGGCGGCTTCGGATCGGGGGTGCGGTACAGCTGTCACGTAGTCCACTATCGCCTGAACCCCGGGCGAACCGTCACCCGGGGTTCACGTGACTCTCGTCCTATTGCCCGGACTCGTACCGCCGGACCCTGGTTCTCCCGGGTTCTACTGCCCGAGCCGGTTGGCCGTGTGGACCGCGCGCAGGACCGCCGCCGCCTTGTTGCGGCACTCGTTGTCCTCGGCGACGGGGTCCGAGTCGGCGACGATCCCGGCGCCCGCCTGGACGTACGCGGTGCCGTCGCGCAGCAGGGCCGTACGGATGGCGATGGCGGTGTCGGAGTCGCCCGCGAAGTCGAGGTAGCCGACGCAGCCGCCGTACAGCCCCCTGCGGGACGGCTCCAGTTCGTCGATGATCTGCATCGCGCGCGGCTTGGGGGCGCCGGAGAGGGTGCCGGCCGGGAAGCAGGCCGTCAGCACGTCGAAGGCCGTACGGCCCGCCGCGACGCGCCCGGTCACCGTGGACACGATGTGCATCACGTGCGAGTACCGCTCGATGGACATGAAGTCGACGACCTCGACGGAGCCCGGCTCGCAGACCCGTCCCAGGTCGTTGCGTCCCAGGTCCACGAGCATCAGGTGCTCGGCGCGCTCCTTGGGGTCGGCGATCAGCTCGTCGGCGAGGGCCTGGTCCTCCTGGACGGTGGCGCCGCGCGGCCGGGTGCCCGCGATGGGGTGCACCATCGCCTGCCCGTCCTCGACCTTGACCAGGGCCTCCGGGGAGGAGCCGACGACGTCGAAGCCGTCGAAGCGGAAGAGGTACATGTACGGGGAGGGATTGGTCGCCCTCAGCACCCGGTACACGTCCAACGCGCTTGCCGTGCACGGCGTTTCGAAGCGCTGGGAGGGGACGACCTGGAAGGCCTCGCCCGCCCGGATGCGCTCCTTGACGTCCTCGACGGCGTCCTGGAAGTCGGGGCCGCCCCAGAGCGCGGTGTACTCGGGGAGCTCGGAGGGCGGCAGCGCGGCCGGGGGCTGCGAGACCGCGCGCGAGAGGTCGGCCTCCATGGCGTCGAGGCGGGCGACGGCGTCCGCGTAGGCCTCGTCGACGCCCGTGTCGAGGTCGTTGTGGTTGATCGCGTTGGCGATCAGCTGGACCGAGCCGTCCCAGTGGTCCATGACCGCGAGGTCGCTGGTGAGCAGCATGGTCAGCTCGGGCAGCTTCAGGTCGTCGCGCTCGCCGGGGCCGATCTTCTCCAGGCGGCGCACGATGTCGTAGCCGAGATAGCCGACCATGCCGCCGGTGAACGGGGGCAGGTCCTCGCCGTGCGGCGTGTGCAGCGCCTCGATGGTGGCGCGCAGGGCGGCGAGCGGGTCGCCGTCGACGGGGACGCCGACGGGCGGGGTGCCGAGCCAGTGGGCCTGCCCGTCGCGCTCGGTGAGGGTCGCGGCGGAGCGGACACCCACGAAGGAGTAGCGGGACCAGGAGCGGCCGTTCTCGGCGGATTCCAGGAGGAAGGTGCCGGGGCGCTCGGCGGCCAGCTTGCGGTAGAGCGCGACCGGCGTGTCGCCGTCCGCGAGGAGCTTGCGGCTGACGGGGATCACGCGGCGATCGGTGGCCAGCTTGCGGAACGTCTCGAGGTCCATGGCGGCTGACCTTACTGATCCAGTGACGGTACGCCAGAATCGGCGTCCTTGAGCAGCACGTCATCGTCCTTGAGCAGCACGTCGGCGTCGAAGCAGGTGCGGGCGCCGGTGTGGCAGGCGGCGCCCACCTGGTCGACCTTCACCAGGACGGTGTCGGCGTCGCAGTCCAGGGCCACGGACTTCACGTGCTGGAAGTGGCCGGACGTGTCGCCCTTGACCCAGTACTCCTGGCGGCTGCGCGACCAGTACGTGCAGCGGCCCGTGGTGAGCGTGCGATGCAGCGCCTCGTCGTCCATCCAGCCGAGCATGAGCACCTCACCGGTGTCGTACTGCTGGGCGATGGCGGGGACGAGTCCGTCGGCGCCGCGCTTGAGGCGCGCGGAGATCTCGGGGTCCAGGCTGCTGGGCCTGCTGGGCGGAGGCGTGCTGGTCATGGGTGCCATTGTGCCGCGCCGCACCGACGTGCCCCGCCGTTGTCCACAGGCCGGACCCGGCCGGTCTCCACTGTGCGCGGCGGTGGGGCGGTCGTAGGCTGATGGTCATGTCGACCCATGCCAAGCGTGAACGACTTCTCCTCGCCGATCTGTTGGAAGCCGTGGGCCCGGACGCCCCGACCCTGTGCGAGGGCTGGAACACCCGGGACCTCGCCGCACACGTGGTGGTCCGTGAGCGCCGCGCCGACGCCGCCGGCGGGCTGCTGATCAAGCAGCTCGCGCCACGCCTGGAGCGGGTGATGGCGGAGTTCGCCGACAAGCCGTACGAGGAGCTGATCCAGCTGATCCGTACGGGTCCGCCGCGCTTCTCGCCCTTTTCCCTGAAGCAGATCGACGAGGCGTCGAACACGACCGAGTTCTACGTCCACACCGAGGACGTACGGCGTGCCCAGCCCGACTGGACGCCGCGCGAGCTGGACCCGGTCTTCCAGGACGCCCTGTGGTCGCTCCTGGATCGCACAGCCCGGCTGACCGGCCGCGGCGCCCCGACCGGCCTCGTGCTGCGCCGCCCGAACGGGCAGACGACGGTCGCGCACAAGGGCACGCCGGTCGTGACGGTGACCGGCGAGCCCTCGGAGCTGCTGCTGTTCGCGTACGGGCGACAGAAGGTGGCCGACGTGGAGCTGGAGGGCGACAAGGACGCGATCGCGAAGCTGCACGAGACGAAGCAGCTGGGGCTTTAGACCGAGAGGGCCCAGGCCCGCTCAGCGGGGCAGCTCGGCGCGGCGCAGATCGCGGACGCACAGGGCGAGGACCCCGCCGAGGCCGCAGACCGCGGCGCTGGTGACGAACACGGGGCCGGTGCCCCACCAGCCGATCGCGGCGGCGGTCAGCGGCATGCTGAGCGGGGCGAGGCCCAGGCTGACCAGGCCGGCGACGGCGCTGACCCGGCCCAGGTAGGCGGGGTCCGCCTGGGTCTGCAGCAGCGCGCCGCACAGGGCGCCGCTGAGCCCCGCGAGCAGCCCGAGGACGAGGGCGACGCCGACGGCCCCGGCGACGCCCGGCACGTAGGCGAGGGCGCCGATCGCGACCGAGCCGCCCAGGATGGTCACGGCGGCGAGGCTCCCCGCGCGCGGCAGGCGTCCTCGCAGGGTCAGCAGCAGGGCGGCGGCTCCCGCGCCGGTCCCGAACGCGGCGACCACCCAGCCCATCCCGGAGGCGCCCCAGCCGCGCCGGTCGGCGAGCAGGGTCAGCCCCACGTTCAGCGGTCCGACGAAGCCGAGGTCGCCGAGGGCGATGGCGACGATGAGCGGGGCGAGGACGCGGTGGCCGCGGAGGTAGCACAGGCCGTCACGGAGGTCCCGCCAGGCGGTGCCGCCGGCCTGGTCCGGCGCGTCGTCCGCGGGCAGCTCCCGCATGCGTACGGAGATCAGCAGCGGCACCGACACGGCGATCAACATCCCCGCGAGCCCGAACGCCGCCGCCGAACCCCCGAGCGCCACTCCGAGGCCGCCGAGCGGTGCGCCGACCACGTTGGCGAAGCGGATGGCGAGGCCCCGCATGCCCTGGACCCGGGCGAGCTGGTCGCGGCTCGTGACGCGGGCCGGGAGGGCGCCCACGGCGGGCATGAAGAGCGCGTCGACGATGCCGAAGACGGTGGCGAGCACGGCCAGCAGCCACAGACTCGGGCTGGTCGCGAACAGCACCGCGGCCAGCGTGAGGACGGCGACGCAGCGCACGGCGTCACTGCCGATGACGACCTTCCGCGGCCCGAACCGGTCGGCGACCACTCCACCGCCCAGCATCAGCAGGGCGCGCGGTATGGCGCTCACGGCCATCACGAGCCCGGCCTGCGCGGGTGTTCCGGCCTGCACGGCGGCCCAGGACAACGCGATGTAGCAGACGTTGTCGCCCATCATCGACGAGGTGTAGGCGCCGAGCCAGCGCAGTACGTTGCCGTCGCGGTGAGCGGGCTTGCCGGAGGTGGCGGAGACGGAGACGGAGGCGGAGGCCGGGGATATGCCGGTCGTGGTCACGGAGCGCGTCCTCTCAGGGTCGGAACGGGAAGCCGTACACGTGCAGCGCGACGTGCTCGCGCCCTTCGGTGTCGCCGGCTGCTTCGGCGGCCCGGCTCTTCTCGTCGTACTTCTTGGCGAGGGCGTTCAGCTCCTTGCCGAATTCGGTCAGCTCGGCCGGAGTCAGGCGCATCCAGGACTCGGAGTCCTGCGAGGCGGTGTTCCATTCGGGTCCCCAGGCGGCGCGCGCGTCGAGGTAGCGCCGGTAGAGGTCGGCCCGCTGCTCGTGGAAGAGCCGTGCGGCCGCCGTGTGCGCGGCCGCCTTCTCGGGGGCATCCCGGAAGTCCGCGTCGTGGATGCTCACACCGTCGGACGCGGGCTGCCACCAGCGCTCCCTGCCGTCCCCGCTCTGCGGTTCGGCCTCCTCGATCAGCCCGTGCTCGGCGAGTTTGCGCAGGTGGTAGCTGACCAGCGACACGGCCTCGTCGACCTGGTCGGCGAGCTGCGAGGCCGTCGCGACACCCGCCACGGACAGGGCCCTGTACAGGTTCGCCCGCAACGGATGGGCCAACGCCTTCAGCGTCCCCACATCCGTGATCCGGCGGTTCTCCTTGCTTGCCATGCCTCCACGGTAGATACGAAAGAAAAGTTGCGCAACTAAAATTGCGCAACTTCTCTTGCGCATCTGAGCAGAGCTGAGCCCCGGCCACCCAGTGACCGGGGCTCATGGTCTTGCCGACGTCAGCGAACGGGATGCCCCGCCTCGCGCAGCGCCTCCTTCACCTGACCGATCCGCAGATCCCCGAAGTGGAAGACGGACGCGGCCAGCACCGCGTCGGCCCCCGCGGCGATGGCCGGCGGGAAGTCGGCGAGCCGCCCCGCGCCGCCGCTCGCGATCAGCGGCACGGTCACGTGCTTGCGGACGGCCTCGATCATCTCGATGTCGTAGCCGTCCTTCGTGCCGTCCGCGTCCATCGAGTTGAGCAGGATCTCGCCCGCGCCCAGCTCGGCGGCCTGGTGAGCCCACTCGACGGCGTCGATGCCTGTGCCCTTGCGGCCGCCGTGCGTCGTCACCTCGAAGGAGCCGCTCTCCGTCCTGCGCGCGTCCACCGACAGGACCAGCACCTGCCGCCCGAACCGCTCGGCGATCTCGCGGATGAGGTCGGGCCGGGCGATGGCCGCCGTGTTGACGCCGACCTTGTCCGCGCCCGCCCGCAGCAGCTTGTCCACGTCCTCGGCGGTGCGTACGCCGCCGCCGACGGTCAGCGGGATGAAGACCTGCTCGGCGGTGCGGCGCACCACGTCGTAGGTGGTCTCGCGGTTGCCGGAGGACGCGGTGATGTCCAGGAACGTCAGCTCGTCGGCGCCCTCGGCGTCGTACACCTTGGCCATCTCGACGGGGTCGCCCGCGTCGCGCAGGTTCTGGAAGTTGACGCCCTTGACGACCCGGCCGTTGTCCACGTCCAGGCAGGGGATGACTCGAACCGCCAGGGTCATGACCGCGCTTCCCCTCGGTACGCCTCCACCTCGACCTCGACGACCAGCCGCGGGTCCACGAAGCCGGAGACGATGATCATGGATGCGGCGGGGCGGACGGCGTCGAACAGCTCCTTGTGGGCGCGGCCGACCTCCTCCACGTCCCGGGCATGCGTGAGGTACAGGCGCGTGCGGACGACGTCGTCGCGGCCGAGGCCGAGCTGCTCAAGGGCCGCGAACGCGACGTTGAAGGAGTTGACCGTCTGCTCGTACGGGTCGCCGGGGGCGATCACTCCGTTGATCGCCGAGGTGCAGCCGGCGACCAGCACGAGGCCGTTCGGCAGCTCCACCGCGCGGGAGTAGCCGAAGGCCTCCTCCCAGGGCGCGCCGGTCGAGACGCGTCGTACGTCGCTCACTTGGCTACCGCCTCCAGGGCCTCTTCCAGGGTGAACGCCTTGGCGTACAGGGCCTTTCCGACGATGGAGCCCTCGACGCCCAGCGGGACCAGCTCGGCGATGGCGCGCAGGTCGTCCAGGGAGGACACGCCGCCGGAGGCCACGACCGGGCGGTCCGTCGCCGCGCAGACGTTCTTCAGCAGCTCCAGGTTCGGGCCCTGGAGCGTGCCGTCCTTGGCGATGTCGGTGACGACGTAGCGCGCGCAGCCCTCGGAGTTGAGGCGCTCAAGCGTCTCGTAGAGGTCGCCGCCGTCGCGGGTCCAGCCGCGGCCGCGCAGCGTCGTGCCGCGTACGTCGAGGCCGACCGCGATCTTGTCGCCGTGCTCGGCGATGACCTTGGCGACCCACTCGGGGGTCTCCAGGGCGGCGGTGCCGAGGTTGACGCGGGTGCAGCCGGTGGCGAGGGCCGCGGCGAGCGTGTCGTCGTCGCGGATGCCGCCGGACAGCTCGACCTTGATGTCCATGGCCTTGGCGACCTCGGCGATCAGCGCGCGGTTGTCGCCGGTGCCGAACGCGGCGTCCAGGTCGACGAGGTGCAGCCACTCGGCGCCCGAGCTCTGCCAGGCGAGGGCGGCCTCAAGGGGGGAGCCGTAAGAAGTTTCCGTCCCGGACTCGCCGTGCACGAGGCGGACGGCCTGGCCGTCGCGGACGTCGACGGCGGGAAGGAGTTCGAGCTTGCTCACAGTGTTCCGATCCAGTTGGTGAGGAGCTGGGCTCCGGCGTCGCCGGACTTCTCGGGGTGGAACTGCGTGGCCCACAGGGGGCCGTTCTCGACGGCCGCCACGAAGGGCTTGCCGTGCGTCGACCAGGTCACCAGGGGTGCGCGCAGCGCCGGGTTCCCGACTTCCAGGGACCAGTCGTGGACGGCGTAGGAGTGCACGAAGTAGAAGCGGGCGTCGGCGTCGAGGCCCGCGAAGAGCCGCGAGCCGGCCGGGGTCTCGACCGTGTTCCAGCCCATGTGGGGCACGATCTCGGCCTGCAGCGGTTCGACCGTGCCGGGCCACTCGTCGAGGCCCTCGGTCTCCACACCGTGCTCGATGCCGCGCGCGAAGAGGATCTGCATGCCGACGCAGATGCCCATCACCGGGCGGCCACCGGACAGACGGCGACCGATGATCCAGTCGCCGCGGGCGTCCTTGAGGCCCTTCATGCAGGCGGCGAAGGCGCCGACGCCGGGCACCAGCAGCCCGTCCGCGTTCATGGCCGTGTCGAAGTCGCGCGTTATCTCGACCTCGGCGCCGGTGCGGGCGAGGGCGCGCTCGGCGGAGCGCACGTTTCCGAAGCCGTAGTCGAAGACGACGACCTTCTTAGGGGTGCTCAATTCCACACCTCCAGTCTCATGACGCCGGCGACGAGGCACATCGCGGCGCCGATGGAGAGCAGCACGATGAGGCTCTTGGGCATCTGCTGCTTGACGAAGGAGTAGATGCCGCCGAGGAGGAAGAGTCCGACGACGATCAGGATGCTCGACAGGCCGGTCACAGCGCGCCCTTCGTGGAGGGGAGGATGCCGGCGGCGCGCGGGTCGCGCTCGGAGGCGTACCGCAGCGCGCGGGCCAGCGCCTTGAACTGGCACTCCACGATGTGGTGCGCGTTGCGCCCGTAGGGCACGTGCACGTGCAGCGCGATCTGGGCCTGGGCGACGAAGGACTCCAGGATGTGCCGGGTCATCGTCGTGTCGTACTCGCCGATCATCGGCGCCATGGTCTCGGGCTCGGTGTGCACGAGGTACGGGCGGCCCGACAGGTCGACGGTGACCTGGGCGAGCGACTCGTCCAGCGGGACCGTGCAGTTGCCGAATCGATAAATCCCCACCTTGTCGCCGAGCGCCTGCTTGAAGGCGGCGCCCAGCGCGAGGGCGGTGTCCTCGATGGTGTGGTGCGAGTCGATGTGCAGGTCGCCCTCGGTCTTCACGGTCAGGTCGAACAGACCGTGCCGGCCGAGCTGGTCGAGCATGTGGTCGTAGAAGCCGACGCCCGTCGACACCTCGACCTTGCCGGACCCGTCGAGATCGATCTCGACGAGGACCGACGTCTCCTTGGTCACGCGTTCCACGCGTCCTACGCGGCTCATGCCCTCTGCTCCTTCTTCAGTTCACGGACCGCGTCGAGGAACGCGTCGTTTTCGGCGGGGGTTCCGGCGGAGACCCGCAGCCACCCCGGTACGCCGTTGTCCCGGACCAGGACGCCCCGGTCGAGGATCTTCTGCCAGGCCTCGTGCGCGTCGGCGAACCGCCCGAACTGCACGAAGTTGGCGTCCGATTCGGTCACCTCGTACCCGATCGCACGCAGTTCGGCGACCAGCCGGTCCCGCTCGGCCTTGAGCTGCTCGACGTAGCCGAGCAGGGTGTCGGTGTGCTCCAGGGCGGCCAGCGCGGTCGCCTGGGTGATGGCCGACAGGTGGTACGGCAGCCGTACGAGCTGGACGGCGTCCACGACGGCCGGGTGCGCGGCGAGGTAGCCGAGCCGCAGGCCCGCGGCTCCGAACGCCTTCGACATCGTCCGCGAGACGACGAGATTCGGCCGACCTTCGATCAGCGGCAGCAGCGAGTCGCCGTGACTGAACTCGATGTACGCCTCGTCGACCACGACGATCGCCCCGGCAGTCGCAGCCCTGGCGGCCTGCGCGGCCTCGTACAGCGCGAGGACCGTCTCGGGCGGGACCGCGTTACCCGTGGGGTTGTTGGGGGTGGTGATGAAGACGACGTCCGGCCGGTGCTCGGCGATCGCCCGCTCGGCGGCGGCCGGGTCGATCGTGAAGTCCTCGTTGCGCGGGCCGGAGACCCAGGCCGTGCCGGTGCCGCGCGCGATGAGCGCGTGCATCGAGTACGACGGCTCGAAGCCGATGGCGGTACGGCCCGGTCCGCCGAAGGTCTGCAGCAGCTGCTGGATGACCTCGTTGGAGCCGTTGGCCGCCCAGACGTTCTCCAGGCCGACCCGGTGGTTGCCGGTCTTCGTCAGGTACTTGGCCAGCTCGGTGCGCAGCTCCACCGCGTCCCGGTCGGGGTAGCGGTTGAGGTCGCGGGCGGCCTCGCGCACCCGCTCGGCGATCCGCTCGACGAGCGGTTCGGGCAGCGGGTACGGGTTCTCGTTGGTGTTCAGCCGTACGGGCACGTCGAGTTGGGGCGCGCCATAGGGGGTCTTGCCGCGCAGCTCGTCCCGTACGGGGAGATCGTCGATGCCGGTCACTTGCTCTGGGGAACCTTCCATCCGAACCTCGCCTTGACCGCCGCGCCGTGCGCGGGCAGGTCCTCCGCCTCCGCCAGCGTCACCACGTGATGCGCCACGTCGGCCAGCGCGTCCTTCGTGTAGTCGACGATGTGGATGCCGCGCAGGAAGGACTGGACGGACAGGCCTGAGGAGTGGCAGGCGCAGCCGCCGGTGGGCAGGACGTGGTTGGAGCCCGCGCAGTAGTCGCCGAGGGAGACCGGCGCCCAGGGCCCGACGAAGATCGCGCCCGCGTTGCGCACCCGGTCGGCCACCGCGGCGGCGTCCGCCGTCTGGATCTCCAGGTGCTCGGCCCCGTACGCGTCCACGACCCGCAGGCCCTCGTCCACGCCGTCCACGAGCACGATCGCGGACTGCCTGCCGCGCAGTGCCGGGACGATCCGGTCCTCGATGTGCTTGGTGGCCGCGACCTGCGGCTCCAGCTCCTTCTCGACCGCGTCGGCCAGGGCCACGGAGTCCGTGACGAGGACGGCGGCGGCGAGCGGGTCGTGCTCGGCCTGGCTGATCAGGTCGGAGGCGACGTGCACCGGGTCGGCGGTCTCGTCCGCGAGGATCGCGATCTCGGTGGGGCCGGCCTCGGCGTCGATGCCGATCTTGCCCGCGAAGTACCGCTTGGCCGCCGCGACCCAGATGTTGCCGGGCCCGGTGACCATGTTGGCGGGCGGGCAGGACTCGGTGCCGTACGCGAACATCGCGACGGCGGTCGCACCACCGGCCGCGTACACCTCGTCGACGCCGAGCAGCGCGCAGGCGGCGAGGATCGTCGGGTGCGGCAGCCCGCCGAACTCGGACTGGGCCGGGGAGGCGAGCGCGATGGAGCCGACGCCGGCCTCCTGTGCCGGGACCACGTTCATGATCACGGACGACGGGTACACGGACCGTCCACCGGGCGCGTACAGACCGACACGGTCGACCGGCACCCACTTCTCGGTGACCGAGCCGCCGGGCACGACCTGGGTGGTGTGCGTCGTACGGCGCTGCTCGCGGTGGACGAGCCGAGTGCGACGGATGGACTCCTCCAGGGCCGCGCGCACCGCCGGGTCGAGCTGCTCCAGCGCCTCGCTGAGCGCCTGGGCCGGGACCCGTACCGACTCCAGCCGTACACCGTCGAACTTCTCCGCGAAGTCGATCAGCGCCGCGTCTCCCCGATGATGCACGGCCTCGCAGATCGGACGCACCTTCTCCAGGGCGGCCGAGACGTCGAAGTCGGCTCGGGGCAGCAGGTCGCGCAGGGCGGAACCCTCGGGGAGGGCGTCGCCGCGCAGATCGATTCGGGAGATCACAGACTCAATTCTCTCAGACGGCGATAAGGCGCCGGACGGCTGTATCAATGGCTGATACAACGCTGGCGCCGGTGGCCGTCCATGGCTGATACCGGCCACCTTCGGTTCCGCGGAAGATCCCCTTCACCAGTAGCGTTCGGGCCGTCACAGAGCGGGCATTGGACGGTTGTACGAAACCCGCGAGTAGCTGGGGAGGAAGGGAAGAGCCGTGACCGAGGGTGCCGGCATCCGCGGTGGGGACCTGCCGGACGAACTGACCGCTACCGAGGCCGGGATGTGGCAGGCCTTCCGCAACGGGAGCGTGTACGACCTGCGCAGCGGTGACATGACGGTCGACGATCCGCACGGGGGCCATCCCTGGGGCCCCGAGCGCAGCGTCCGGGCCCGGATAGTGGCCTGGCTGCTGCTGGACGGCCCGCCCGCCCTCCAGGGCCGGGTCGCCTCGCTGAAGCTGACCGGCGTGCAGATCACCGACGTGCTCGATCTCGCGGGCGGCACCGTGGTGCCGTACGTGGAGATGAAGGGGTGCCGGTTCGAGAAGGAGATCCTGCTGCCGGAGGCCCGGTTCACGACCGCGCGGTTCGTGGACTGCTCGGTGCCGCGCCTGGAGGCGGCCCGGGTGCACACGGAGGGCGATCTGCATCTGCCGCGCTGCCGGTTCCACAACGGCGTACGCCTCACCGACGCGCACATCGGCACGGATCTGCTGCTCAACCAGGCCGTGGTCTACCGGGACCGGCGCGGCCGCTCGCTCACCGGCGACGGCATGACCGTGGGGCAGGACCTCCAGGCCGAGATGCTGGAGTCGCACGGCGAGCTGAGTCTGCGCGGCGCCACCGTCGGCGTCTCGCTCAGCCTGCGCGGCAGCAAGCTGAGCAACCCGTACACACGTCTGGCCCTGAACGCACCCCAGCTGACCGTCAACCGCACGCTCTACTTGACCCCCGCGGGTGTCGGCAATCCGCTGCTGACCAGCGGGACGACCCCGGCGCGCGGCACGCTGGTGCAGCGGTTCGAGTGCCAGGGCGGGATCCGGCTCGACGACGGGCGGTTCGGGGACGCGGTCGACTTCGAGCGGGCCCGCTTCACCTTCGACGACGACCAGGAGCTGTCGCTGCGCCGGGTCCAGACGCCCGAGCTGCGCTTCCTCGGGGAGAGACCGGAGCGCGGCAAGGTGATCCTGTCCGGCGCCCGGGTCGTCAACCTGGTGGACAGGGCGTCCAGCTGGCCGGGGCCCGGCAGCCTCCACATGGGCGGCTTCGGTTACGAGAACCTCGTGCCGCAGGGCGCGTTCCCGCTGACCCGGCGCCTTGAGTGGGTGGCGGCGGCGACCGCCGAGTACAACCCGGAGCCGTACGAGCGCCTCGCCACGGTGCTGCGCAACTCCGGCGAGGACGAGGACGCCCGCGAGGTGCTGCTCGCCAAGCAGCGCCGCCGCCGCGAGACCCTGCCGCCGGCCGCCAAGCTCTGGGGGTACGCGCAGGACTGGACGGTCGCCTACGGGTACCGGCCGGGGCGGGCCGCCCTGTGGATGGCGGTGCTGTGGGCGGCGACGTCGGTCGCGTTCTCCCACGCCAGCCATCCGCCGGTCAACGGCGACGGGCATCCCCCGTGGAACGCCTCGCTGTTCGCCCTGGACCTGCTGCTGCCGGTCATCGACCTCGGCCAGGTCGGCTTCTGGCAGCTGCGCGGCGGCTGGCAGTGGCTGGCGGCGGCGGTGATCCTCCTCGGCTGGATCCTGGCGACGACGGTGGCGGCGGGGGCGACACGGCTGCTGCGGCGAGGCTGACCGAGGGGGCGCGCGGCCCCGTACACATAGACGTCGAACAGTAGAACAACAGTCACCTTTTACCCGTCCTTGACCGTCGGCCATACAACCAAACGACGGTTACGAAAGTGTCACCGCGCACCCTCTGGTACTGCTCCGACCTGCGGCTTTCAATGGTCTTCACCATGGCTCTGCTGCGCGCGTTCATCCGTACGGCACGGATGGCACGGAACACTTCCCGCCTCGCCGCCGGACTGCCGGCCGACGACGAAGTACTGCTCGACGCCCCGGACGAGCGCCTCGGCCCCGCGCTCGTCGCGGCGGGCCGCGGCGAGTACGGCCCCGCCGCCAAGCTGCTCGCCACCACGCGCGAGGCCGCCGAGTGGGAGAACCGCGACCGGTACGCGATGCGCCTCGCGACCTTCGCGCGCTCCCGCGACGAATGGCTCCGGGAATGGCAGAGCGCCTGCCCGCACGACCCGGACGCGCTGCTGGTCAAGGCCGAGCTGGCCGTCCGCCGCGGCTGGGAGTCGCCCGCCCGCATCGAGCTGCTGCGCGAGGTCGGTCCGCTGATCAGCGCCGCCGCCGAGGGAGATCCGCGCGATCCGGTGCCCTGGCGGATCGCGCTCGACCACGCCCGCGGCACACATGTCGGACACACCGAGTACGAGAAGCTGTGGGGCGAGGCCGTACGGCGCTCCCCGCACCACTACGGCTGCCATGTGGCCGCCCTGCAGTACCTGTCGGCCGCCTGGTACGGCTCGCACCGCGAGTGCTTCGACTTCGCCGAGCGGGCGGCGCAGGACGCGCTGCCGGGCTCCCTGGTACAGGCGCTGCCGGTGCGCGCGGCCTTCGCCTATCTGACCGAGGGCGGCGGGGCCGTGGTGCCGCGCGAGCGCCTCGACGCGGCGGCCGACCTCGCGATCGCGGTCTCCGCGACCTACACCGCCGCCGACGCGTGGCCCGCGGAGGTCCGCAACCTCCTCACCTACGTCCTGATCAGGCTGGAGCGCTGGCGGGACGCCCTCGACCAGCTCCGGCTGATCGGCCCGTACGCGACGTCGTTCCCCTGGGACCAGGTGTCGGACGACCCGCTCGGCCAGTTCCTGGAGCTGCGCGACGGCGTCCGTCTGGAGGTCGCCTCGGGCCTTCCGCTGGGCCGGCCGCAGCCTGACCCGCATCCAGGAAGTGGGCACGACGGACGCGCCCGCTCCGGCGACCATTAGGCTTTCGCGTCGTGACCACCGTCCGGCTTCCGCTCTTCCCCCTGAACTCGGTGCTTTTCCCGGGACTCGTGCTTCCTCTGAACATCTTCGAGGAGCGCTATCGCGCCATGATGCGCGATCTGCTCAAGACCCCTGAGGAGGAACCGCGCCGGTTCGCCGTCGTCGCCATCCGCGACGGCCACGAGGTCGCGCCCACCGCACCCGGCATGCCGGACCAGACCGCCGTGCCCGAGCGCGGGCCCGCCGCCGGTTTCGGCGACGACCCCGCCAAGGCCTTCCACGAGGTGGGCTGCATCGCGGACGCGGCGACCATCCGGGAGCGCGCCGACGGCAGCTTCGAGGTGCTGGCGACGGGGACGACGCGGGTGCGGCTGCTGTCGGTGGACGCGTCCGGTCCGTTCCTCACGGCCGAGCTGGAGGAACTGCCCGAGGAGCCCGGCGAGGAGGCGGGTGCGCTCGCCGAGGGCGTCCTGCGGGCCTTCCGCCAGTACCAGAAGCGCCTGGCGGGCGCGCGCGAACGCTCCCTGTCCACGGGCGCCGACCTCCCGGACGAACCCGCGGTGGTCTCCTACCTCGTGGCGGCCGCCGTGATGCTGGACATCCCGGCGAAGCAGCAGCTGCTGCAGGCCCCCGACACCGCGTCGCGCCTGCGTGCGGAGCTGAAACTGCTGCGCGCGGAGACCGCGATCATCCGTAATCTGCCGTCGTTGCCGGCGTCGGACCTGACGCGCGGCCCGACAAGTCTCAACTGAGGCGACTCAACTGAAGTAAGGCGTCCGCACCTTGGCGAAGAAGTCGAAGAAGCAGCAGCAGTCCGGGGGTACCCCCGCGACGGTGGCCCTGACGGCGGCGGGCGTCTCGTACACGGTGCACGCGTATGAGCACGACCCCTCGCACCCCTCCTACGGCGAGGAGGCCGCCGAGGCGATGGGCGTCTCGCCGGACCGGGTCTTCAAGACGCTGGTCGCGGACGTGGACGGCTCCCTCGTCGTCGCCGTGGTCCCGGTGGCCGGCTCCCTCGACCTGAAGGCCCTGGCCACGGCAGTGGGCGGCAAGCGCGCCGCCATGGCCGACCCGGCAGCCGCCGAACGCACCACCGGCTACGTCCGCGGCGGTATCTCCCCCCTGGGCCAGCGCAAGAAACTCCCCACGGTGCTGGACGCCTCGGCCTCCGCCCACGCCACGATCTGCGTCTCGGCCGGCCGCCGAGGCCTGGAGGTCGAACTCACACCCGCCGACCTGACGGCCCTCACGGAAGCAGTCTCCGCACCCGTCGCCCGTGCGTGACCCCTCGACGTACCTCCCGTCCTCGGCTAAGCACGAGAGACATGTCGAAGAAAACCCGCAAACGCAAGTGGCGCATCAAAAAGGGCCGCGCAAACCACGGCCACCGCCCGGCATAACCAACGGTTCCTCGCCCCCGCCGCCCCTACCCGTCCCATCCCCAGGGGCTCCGCCCCTTCGACCCCGGGGGGTTGTGTGTCGGCTGCGGGTGGGTGGGGGCTGGTCCAAAAGATTGCGCAGTTCCCCGCGCCCCTTTTAGGGGCGCGGGGAACTGCGCAATCTTTTAGCGGGGGTCTGGGGGCGCAGCCCCCAGGAACGGGATGGGACGGGTAGGGGCGGCGGGGGCGAAACCCCCTGCCTAGCCCGCCGGAGGCGCCCCGTACGGGTCAGGATCCCGCGGCCCGAACAACGCGGTGAGCCCAAGATGCACCACCAGCCCCGCCAGCGACCACGCCAGCAACGCCCCCTTCGCCCCAAGCTTCAACGGCGCGGAGAAGGTAACCCCCTTGCCCACAGCCTTGGCATGAGCGACCACGTCCTGCGTGGGCCCGAGCCAGACCCCGACCCGCCACGCCAGCAGCGACCCGAGCAGCCCCCCGACGGCCAGCGCCACCACCAGCGGCACACCCCCACGCCGCCGCACCAGAAACAGGCACAACGCACTGACCGCACCGAACCCCAGCGCAAGCAGAGTGAACGTTCCATCAACCCCGATGGCCTGCTCGCCCTCGGTGTCCTTCAGATACACCGCGCTGTCGTCCGCGATCAGCGGCACATGCGGCGCCAGCCACCACCACAGCACCCCGAGCAGCACCCCGGCGAGCGCCACCGCCACCGTCATCACGGCGGCCTCCCGCACTTCGGTCTTCATCCCGGGACCGTCCTGTCCATACGAGACTTCATACGCGGCCCGGTACGCGGCGGGAGCCGTATCCCCAGGAACGGGCGAAGCCTGCCAGGCACTGTGCGGAGACGGTTCATGCGGCGGCGGAGGCGGAGTCAACGGAGCGGTCACCCTGACATCGTGCCAGGCCCGGCTGTCCGCCGCGTCACCGGACGGCTGCCCGGCGGTACGCCCAGGTCGCCAGGGCCAGCGAGGCCACTCCGACACCGGCACAGACGGCCAGGTCACCGAGGACGGCGGCCCAGTCGGGATGCGCCCCGAACGTGCGCGCGAAGGCCTCGACGCCATAGGTCGACGGCAGCAGATCACGGGCGTACTGCACGACGGGCGGCATCCGGTCCCCCGGCAGCACCCCCAGCAGCAGCGCCGCCGACATACCCAGCTGCCCGAGCAGCGTGGCGAGTTCGGGCCGCGGCGCGAGCAGCCCGAAAGCGGCCCCCAGCCCGGCGAGGGCGGCGCCCGCGAGCGGGATGACCGCGGCGAGCACCCACAGGTGCGCCAGCGGCAGCCCGAAGAGCACACACCCGAAGACGGCGGTGACGACGGCCCCGGGCACGGTGAAGGACGCGTACGCGCCCGCCGCGCCGAGCACCACGGCGGCCGGCGGCACCGGCAGCGTCGCGTAGTGGTCGAGCCCTCCGCTGGCCCGCAGCTGCCCGAAGTACTGGGCGAGGAGGTTGAGGGCGACGAAGGCGACCACCAGGACCGTCGACCCGGCCACCACGGCGCGTGCCTCGCCGCCGCCGTCCGTCACACCCCGCATCATGATCATGATGCCGACGGACTGGAAGGTGGCCACGAACAGCAGCGGGATCCGCGCGACGCGCGCCCGGGAGAGCTGCGCCCGGTACACGGCGGCCAGCGACGGCCACAGCCGCGCACGCGGCCCCAGCTCCGCGGCATCGCCGGCGTCCTCCGCCGCAGGCAGCGCACTGCCCGGCAGAACTCCAGCGGGTACGACACTCACGTCGCGCTGCTCCCCTTCACTCCGGCAGCCGTCCTGTTCCCAACGCCCGCAGCCTCCCACGGGTTCCGTACATCCGCGGCTCCCGCCTCCCGTACGGTTCCCGGGCCCCTCGTGCTCACGCCTTCACCAGCCCCTGGGTATTGCCTCCGAGCGCGAGGTACACGTCCTCCAGGCTCGGCGTGGCCAGTGTGAAGTCGTCGAGGGCGGCGAAGGCGGCGCCTCCGGTGACCGTGGCGACGGCCGCGCGGGCCTCCTCGGGGGCGAGCCGCAGGGTCCAGCGGCGGCCCGACTCGACGGCGCGGGCGCGCAGCGCGGCGACCTCGGGGACGTCGAGCGGAGCACTCTCGCGCCAGACGAGCTCGACCCGTACCTCGCCCGCGACCCGCTCCTTCAGCCCGGCCGGGGTGTCGCAGGCGATGACGCGGCCCTTGTCGAGGACGGCGACCCGGTCGAGGACGGTCTCGGCCTCGATGACGTTGTGGGTGACCAGCAGGACGGTCGTACCGCGTTCGGCCCGGCGCCGGTCGATGGCGGCCCAGACGGCTCGGCGGGCGAGGGGGTCCATACCGGTGGTCGGCTCGTCGAGGACGAGCAGCGGCCGCTCCCCCACGAGCGCGGCGGCGACGCAGGCGAGCCGCCGCTCCCCGCCGGAGAGCTTCTTCAGTACGCGGGAGGCGAGTCGCGCGAGGCCCAGTTCGTCGAGTACGGCGTCCCGCTCGGCCCGCGCCTCACGAAGCTCCAGCCCGCGCAGCCGCCCGGTCGTCTCCGCGGCGAGCGACACGGTCAGTTCGTCGAGGGCGGTGGACTCCTGCCCGAGGTACGCGAGAATCCGCGCCGCCCGCTCAGGGTGACGCACGATGTCGTGCCCAAGAATCTCGACGCTGCCGCTGTCGGGCCGCATGAGCCCGGTCAGCTGCCGCACGAGAGTGGACTTACCGGCACCGTTCGGCCCGAGCAGCCCGAAGATCTCACCGCGCCGAATATCCAGACGCACCCCGTCGACGGCCCGCACCTCAGGCGTACCCGGAGTCCCACGCCGTCCCCGCACAGCCCGATAGGTCTTGCTCAGCGCGCGCACCGAGCACACGACATCGCCCCTGTGCCCATCCCGGACTGCCCCTGCCGTGCGCGTACTCACGAAGGACGAGCCTACGGGGTCCGATGCCCCGTTATGCGCCCGGGGGCTGATGGAGCGCCCCGTAAGGGGCGCGGGGAACTGCGCGACCAGCCCCCACCGCCCCGCCGCCAAATTCCCACCGGGGCACAGGGGCGCAGCCCCGTGCCTTCAGGGGCGCGAGGCTGTGACATTGTGCGGCTCCGCCGCGTGGGCGCGAGCAACCCCCACCGCCCCGCAGCCGAAACACGACCGAACGGGGTCTGAGGCGTCTCACTCCCCCACAGGCGCATGCTCCGCCGCCGTACGCACATCGATCTCCCGCCAGAACCCCGCCCGAATCGCATACCGATCATGCTCATCGATCTGGTCGTCCTTGTGCGCGAGCAGCCCGAAACGAGCCGCATACCGCAGCAGCTCCCCGTCCACCCGATGCGGAATCCGCGGATACATCGTGGACAGCTTCGGCAAATGGCTCTGGTCGGTGAGCCGCTCCATCCACCGCCGCGCGAACACCTGTCCCACCTCGTACGGATCGCCACCCACCGTGGTGATGTCCTCCTCCCGGTCCGCCCACCGCTGCTCGGCGGAGGTGAGCTGGGCGAGGGTGGGCAGCGCGGCGGCCTCCGCTGACTCCGTGGCGCCCCCGGGCCGCTCGACCCACCCCTTGTCCGAGGACCAGCGCAGCGTCGCGCTGGCGGGGTGCTGGGCGGCCTGTGTGCCCGGTCCGCGCAGCGCGGCCAGATCCTTGGGAGTGGGGACGCCCTTGGGCGTGGGCACGCGCTCCTCGGTGCCGTTGGGCGACTCGGCCACCGAGTGGTGTTCCGTCTCCGGCGCGGGCCGCTCCGCCGCCGCGGTGAGCGCCGACTCGGGCAGCGGCGCGGACAGGATCGCGGCGATCTCGGGGCGCGGCGCGGGCGGCGGCGCGCAGATCCCGCCGAGCTCCTTGGCGCGTACGGCCTTGGTGATCCAGGCCCGGTCGAGCACGCGCCGCTCGTCGGCCTCGGCCACCAGGTCCTCGGACTGGTTGTAGTCGCCGTCCGCGGCCTGCACGGCCCACAGGTGTACGGCGACCCCGTGCTCCTTGGCGGCCATCATGCCCGGCAGCAGATCCCCGTCGCCGGTCACCAGGACCACGTCGGAGCAGGCACGGTTGCGCGCCAGCTCGGTCAGCTCGGCGTGCATGGCGGCGTCGACGCCCTTCTGCGCCCACCGCCCGTCGCTACGGGTCAGCGCGCCCAGGCGCACTGTCACGCGCGGCATCACGCGCAGCCTGCGGTGCTCCGGCTGCGGTACACGGTCGGGGGCGCCGTCGAACCAGTAGATGCGCAGCAGGGGCCGCTCCGTGTCGGACTCGGCGCGCTCGCGCAGGCCCTGGATGAGGGCGGCGTGGTCGACGGTGATCCGGGAGCGGGAGGAATCCCCGGCGAGAAGACTGGCAGCAGCCCCGAGCAGATACCCGGCGTCCACCAGGACGATGCAGCGGTCCACTCGATCCACCCTCTTTCCGGGAGGTTTGCTTCGGGCTTCCTTCGAGTCTGCCCGACCGCGCGGAGGTTAACGGCCGGAACTCGATCTTCGGCGTGGCGTATCGAGAGAACACTCCCCGACAGGGCTTATTACGCACGGTAATTCTCCGAAATGCGCCGCTTGTCAGCCTATGTGAATCTGGTCGCGGCCCTGGCCCCTAGATCCCCCTCAGGAGGCAGATCCCCATGGCCAAGAACAAGAACCGCAAGCAGGGCACCCAGCAGGACCGCTCCTCGCAGGCCGAGCGTGCGCAGGAGCAGGCGCAGCGTTCTTCGGCGGAGGCACAGCAGTCGCCGATGTCGCAGGCGCAGGGCAGCCCGGCGGATGTTGCCCGTAAGCACCAGAAGCGCTTCGGCCACAACTGAGGCCACGCGCAGGGCTGTTGAAGCCCGACCGGGCTATTGAAGCCCAGGCACACACCGAGGGGCGCATCCCATCGCGGATGCGCCCCTCGCGTACTTCAGTTGACGTGTGCCGGCCCGCCCCGTCTCAGGCCGTGCCGCCCCGTCTTTGGCCGCCCTGTCTCAGCCCGCCAGGCAGGACGGGCCCAGCAGCACCTTCAAATCACCGAAGAGCGCCGGATCCGGCTTCACGCGGTGCCGGTCGAGCCGCAGCACCGTCGTCTTGCTCGGGCCCTGGAGCCTGATGCGGACCTCGCTCTCGCCCTTGTGGTGGCTGAGGATCTCACCGAGGCGGCTGACCATGGGCGGGGTGACCTTGAGCGCCGGGATGGTGAGGATCACGGGTGCGTTGGTGCCCGCGTTCGACAGGTCCGGGACCTGGAGCTCCATCGCGACGAGCCGCGGCACGTCCTCGCGCTTGTCGAGGCGGCCCTTGACGAACACGACGGCGTCCTCGACGAGTTGCGTCGACACCAGCTGGTACGTCGCCGGGAAGAACATGCACTCGATGGAGCCCGCGAGGTCCTCCACCGTGGCGATGGCCCAGGCGTTGCCCTGCTTGGTCATCTTGCGCTGGAGGCCCGAGATGATGCCGCCGATGGTGACCACCGCGCCGTCCGCGTGCTCACCTCCGGTGAGCTGGGAGATGCCCGCGTCGGCCTTGTCGGACAGGACGTGCTCCAGGCCGAAGAGCGGGTGGTCGGAGACGTACAGACCGAGCATCTCCCGCTCCTGGGCGAGCAGATAGGCCTTGTCCCACTCATCGGTGGTGAACTCCACGTCGAGCCCGAAGCCGGGCTCGCTGGTCTCCTCCTCGCCCATCCCTCCGAAGAGGTCGAACTGGCCCTCGGCCTCCTTGCGCTTGACCGCCACCACGTTGTCGATCATCGGCTCGAACTGCGCGGTGAGGCCCTTGCGGGTGTGCCCCATCGTGTCGAACGCGCCGGCCTTGATCAGCGATTCCGTGGTGCGCTTGTTGCAGGCGACCGCCTCGACCTTGTCGAGGTAGTCCGGGAAGGAGGCGTACTTCCCCTTGGCCTTGCGGCTCTTGATGATCGACTCGACGACGTTCGTACCGACGTTGCGGACGGCGGAGAGGCCGAAGAGGATCACGTCGTCGCCCTGGGCGGCGAAGTTCTGCTCCGACTCGTTGACGTTGGGCGGCAGCACCTTGATGCCCATGCGCCGGCACTCGTTCAGATAGATCGCGGACTTGTCCTTGTCGTCCTTGACCGAGGTGAGCAGACCCGCCATGTACTCGGCCGGGAAGTTCGCCTTCAGGTAGGCGGTCCAGTACGAGACCAGTCCGTACGCGGCCGAGTGCGCCTTGTTGAACGCGTAGCCGGCGAAGGGGACCAGTACGTCCCACAGGCCCTGGATCGCCTCGTCGCTGTAGCCGTTCTTCTTGGCGCCGGCCTGGAAGATGGTGAAGTTCTTCGCCAGTTCGTCGGGCTTCTTCTTGCCCATCACGCGGCGCAGGATGTCGGCCTCGCCGAGCGAGTACCCGGCGATGATCTGGGCGGCCTTCTGTACCTGCTCCTGGTAGACGATCAGGCCGTAGGTGACCGCCAGGACCTCTTCGAGGGGCTCTTCGAGCTCCTTGTGGATCGGCGTGATCTCCTGCAGCTTGTTCTTGCGCAGGGCGTAGTTCGTGTGCGAGTCCATGCCCATGGGGCCGGGACGGTAGAGCGCCGAGACGGCGGAGATGTCTTCGAAGTTGTCGGGCTTCATCAGGCGCAGCAGCGAGCGCATGGGGCCGCCGTCGAACTGGAAGACGCCGAGGGTGTCGCCGCGCTGGAGCAGTTCGAAGGTCTGCGGGTCGTCGAGCGGCAGGGCCAGCAGGTCGAGGTCGATGCCCTTGTTGGCCTTCACCATCTTGACGGCGTCGTCCATGATGGTCAGGTTGCGCAGACCCAGGAAGTCCATCTTCAGCAGGCCGAGCGACTCGCACTGCGGGTAGTCCCACTGCGTGATGGTCACGCCGTCCGTGTGCCGCACCCAGATGGGGGCGTGGTCGACGATGGGCTCGCTGGACATGATGACGCCGGCGGCGTGCACACCCATCTGACGGACCAGGCCCTCGACGCCCTTGGCGGTGTCGATGACCTTCTTCACGTCCGGCTCGTTCTCGTACATCGCCCGGATCTCGCCGGCCTCGCCGTAGCGCGGGTGCGAGGGGTCGGTGATGCCGCTGAGGTCGATGCCCTTGCCGAGGACGTCGGCGGGCATGGCCTTGGTGAGCCGGTCGCCCATGGCGTACGGGTAGCCCAGCACGCGCGCGGAGTCCTTGATGGCGTTCTTCGCCTTGATCTTGCCGTACGTGCCGATCATGGCGACCTTGTCGGCGCCGTACTTCTCCGTCACATACCTGATCACTTCGACGCGCCGACGCTCGTCGAAGTCGATGTCGACGTCGGGCATGGAGACGCGCTCGGGGTTGAGGAACCGCTCGAAGATCAGGCCGTGCGGGATCGGGTCGAGGTCGGTGATACCCATGGCGTACGCGACGATCGAACCGGCCGCGGAACCACGGCCCGGGCCCACCGCGATGCCCTGCTTCTTGGCCCACATGATGAAGTCGGCGACGACGAGGAAGTACCCCGGGAACCCCATCTGGATGATGACGTCCATCTCGTACTCGACCTGCTTCTGACGGTCGTCGGGGATGCCGCCGGGGAAGCGGCGCTCCATGCCGAGGCGGACCTCCTCCTTGAACCAGGTGACCTCGGTGAACCCCTCGGGGATGTCGAACTTCGGCATGAGGTTCTTCGCCTCGAACATGCCGGTGGTGTCGATCTGCTCGGCGACCAGGAGGGTGTTGGCGCAGCCCTCCTGCCAGGCGTCCGAGGAGTCGATGGCGTACATCTCGTCCGTGGACTTCAGGTAGTAGCCGGTGCCGTCGAAGCGGAAGCGGTCCGGGTCGGAGAGGTTCTTGCCGGTCTGGATGCACAGCAGGGCGTCGTGGGCGGTCGCCTCGTTCGCGTACGTGTAGTGCGAGTCGTTCGTCACCAGGGGCGGGATGCCGAGCTTCTTGCCGATCTCCAGCAGGCCGTCGCGGACCCGGCGCTCGATCTCGATGCCGTGGTCCATCAGCTCCAGGAAGTAGCGGTCCTTGCCGAAGATGTCCTGGTACTCGGCGGCCGCCTTCAGTGCCTCGTCGTACTGGCCGAGGCGCAGCCGGGTCTGGAGCTCTCCGGAGGGGCAGCCGGTGGAGGCGATGAGCCCCTCCGACCACTGGGAGATCGTCTCCTTGTCCATGCGCGGCCACTTCTGGAGCCAGCCCTCGGCGTACGCGTCCGAGGAGAGCCGGAAGAGGTTGTGCAGGCCCGTCCTGTTGGCCGCCCAGATCGTCTTGTGCGTATAACCACCCGAACCGGACACGTCGTCGCGCTTCTGGTGGGGCTGACCCCACTGGATCTTGCGCTTGTTGCGCCGGGACTCCGGAGCGACATACGCCTCGATGCCGATGATCGGCGTGACGCCCGCCTTCTTCGCCGTGTGGAAGAAGTCATACGCCCCGTGGAGGTTGCCATGGTCGCTCATGGCGATGTGGGTCATGCCCATCTCATTGCAGGCATTGAACATGTCCTTGAGCCGCGCGGCACCGTCCAGCAGCGAGTACTGGGTATGGACGTGCAGGTGCGTGAACGGCGGCTTTGACACGGCTTCGGCCTCCAAGAAGAACGATCGGCGACAGGCTGCGGACAGTCTGGGGGGACAGCGTCGAAGTCTATGACGCGGGACTGACACTCTGCGGGCGATCAGCCGTACCTTCGTGCGGGGTACCCGGGCACTCCCGCGTACCTTCGTCCGTTGGAAGTGGACGGACCAGCCGTCCGGGGGGACGGCGTGTCCGTCCTGCCAAATCACCGCACCACCTGCACCAGGAGGCACCCCGCGATGTCGGTTCCGCAGCTCAGCGCCGAGCAACGCGGCGAGCAGATCCTCGCCGTCTTCGACACCGCCTTCGGCGAGCTCCTGGCCGCCGACCCGGCCGCGTTCCGCGTGAAATTCCGCAAGATGGCGGCCTCCGCCTTCGCGTTCTACCGGGGCACGGCGGGCCTCTTCTACCACGACCTCGACCAAGAGAGGCGGGGCGGACCGTACCTCGACGAGCGGACCTCCCGGGTCTGGATCCACGGCGACCTGCACGCCGAGAACTTCGGCACGTACATGGACGCCCAGGGCCGCCTGATCTTCAATGTGAACGACTTCGACGAGGCGTACGTCGGCCCCTTCACCTGGGACCTCAAGCGCTTTGCGGCCTCCGTGGCGCTCATCGGGTACGCGAAGGCGCTCAGCGACGAGCAGATCACCGAGCTGGTCACGGTGTACGCGGGCGCGTACCGCGAGCGCATCCACGCCCTCGCCACCGGCGCCAAGAGCGACGAGGTACCGCCCTTCACCCTGGACACCGCCGAGGGCCCGCTCCTGGACGCGCTGCGCGACGCCCGCTCGCTGACCCGCTTCGGGCTGCTCGACTCGATGACCGAGATCCGTGACTTCGAGCGCCGCTTCGCGCCCGGCGGCGGCTCCATCGAGCTGGACGCGGCCACCCGCTACAAGGTGCTCGCGGCGTTCGACGGCTACCTGGAGACGCTGCCGGAGTCCTCCCTGGACCGCCCGGACTCGTACCGCGTGAAGGACGTCGTGGGCCGCCGCGGCATCGGCATCGGCTCGGCCGGCCTGCCGTCGTACAACATCCTTCTGGAGGGCAACAGCGACGCCCTGGAGAACGATGTCGTGATCTACATCAAGCAGGCCCAGACCCCGGCCGTCTCCCGGCACATCACGGACTCCTCGATCCGCGAGTACTTCCAGCACGAGGGCCACCGCACGGTGATCTCCCAGCGCGCCCTCCAGGCGCACGCCGACCCGTGGCTGGGCTGGACCGAGCTGGACGGCGCCGGGCAGCTGGTCGCCGAGGTGTCGCCGTACGCGGTGGACCTGGACTGGGGCGACATCGACGACCCGGAGGAGATCGCCTCGGTCGTCGCGGACCTCGGCCGGGCCACGGCCACGATGCACGCGGCGGCGGACGACGAGAGTGGCCACTCGGAGCTGGTGCCGTTCTCCACGGAGCGGGCCATCGACGCGGCGATCGCGGCCGACGAGGACGGCTTCGCGGGCCTCCTGGTGGACTTCGCGCACAGCTACGGCGCACGCGCGCGTGCCGATCACCAGATCTTCGTGGATCTCTTCCGCAACGGCCGGATCCCTGGCCTGTAGAGACACACCTGTAGAGACACAGACGTCCGTACGGCGCTGCCGGCCCTCCGGTAGCGGTCCCACAACGCTCCCGTAACGCACAGGAACCCTTTAGGGGTCTCTTACGGGAGCGCGTGGGAGACTCTCCTCCGCTATGGACATATCCGGGACCCAGCTCAGAGCCGTGCGCGCGGCGCTGTTCACGGCCTTCGTCGTGACGCTCTCCACCGCGTCGCACGTGCTGCTGTCCCGGGTCCCGCTGCCGCTGAGCACCGTGGCCGCGATCGCCGCCGCCGTCTTCGTCATCGCGTACGCGCTGGCCGGCCGTGAGCGCGGCTTCGGGCGGATCGCGGCCCTGCTGATCCCGCTGGAGCTGGCCGCCGACACCGTGTTCACCACGGGGCAGCACGTCTGTTACGGCAGGGCGGGCGGCCCGGTCGCGGGCCCGCTGCGCTCGGTCGGCTTCGACCTCCTGTGCGGCGGCGGCACTGTCGGCACCCCGCTGGCCCGCGTGACCGGCGGCAGCACCGACCGCGCGGCCGCCCTGCTCGCGCACGCCGACCCGGCCGCCGCCTGGCTGCTGCTCGGCGCGCACGTCGGTGTCGGGCTCCTCGCGGCGGCCTGGCTGCGCCGCGGCGAGCGGGCCCTGGACCAGCTGCTGCGCGCGGTGGCCGCGGCCACCTTCCGGCCGCTGCTGATCGCGGTCGCCGCGGTGACCGTACGGCTCGCTCCGGTCCGCCGGCTGCCGCGCACCACGCGCCGGGCGGCCACCGCCCGTACGCGCCTGTTCGTGCACTCCCTGGGACGGCGTGGACCGCCGTGTTCTGTCGCTTTCGCGTAAGCAAGTCCGCCTGAGCGACGTCATCTGAGCACCAGCAGTCCCCCTTACGTATCCCGCGTACGGCATGTGCGCGTCCCACATGGAGATCACCAATATGAGCCAGCGGAACAGCAAGGCCGCGAAGACGGCAGCCCGTGAGCGCCTGCGCGAGGAGCGCGAGCGCCAGGCCAAGCGCGACAAGGTCAAGCGGCAGGTCATCGTCGCCTGCTCCGCCGTCGGCGTCCTCGCGATAGCCGGCGGCATCGGCTACGCCGTGGTGCAGAACAACAAGCCGACCTACTGGGAGGCGGCCAAGAACGACAAGCTCGTCAAGCCGGCCAACACCACCGGCACCAACGGCACGACGGTCGTCGTCGGCAAGAGCACCGCCAAGAAGACCCTCGTGGAGTACGAGGACCCGCGCTGCCCGATCTGCGCCCAGTTCGAGCAGACCGTCGGCGCGACCGTGAAGAAGGACCTCGACGCCGGCAAGTACAAGATCCAGTACATCGGCGCCACGTTCATCGACAACAACGGCGCGGGCGAGGGGTCCAAGAACGCGCTCAGCGCCCTCGGCGCCGCCCTGAACGTGAGCCCCGAGGCCTTCTTCGAGTACAAGAGCGCGCTCTACTCGACGAAGTACCACCCGGAGGAGACGGACGACAAGTTCAAGAGCGACGCCTACCTGATCAAGGTCGCGAACACCGTGTCCGCTCTGAAGAACAACACGGCGTTCCAGAAGGCCGTGAAGGACGGCACCTACGACAAGTGGGCGCTCACCATGTCCGACAAGTTCAACAACAGCGGTGTGACCGGCACACCGACCTTCAAGATGGACGGCAAGACGCTGACCGCCTCGGACGGCAACGCCCCGATGACGGTCGCGGACTTCACCACGGCGATCGACGCGGCGCTGAAGGCCTGAGCCACCGGCACCCCCTGACGGGCGCGTTGGGCGACCAGCTCTCGAAGAGCGGGCGAACTTTTGCCAGTTCGCCCGCTCTTGGCTTGTACTGATCGGTAACCTCATCGCCCGTGACCAGTCGATACAGATCTTCCGAGCCGCACAACGTTCCGGGCGCCGTCAACTCCCGCGCCCCGCGCCGCCGTACGGTCGTCAAGGCCGCGGCCGCCACCGCCGTCCTCGCCGCTCCGCTCGCGGCCGCGCTGCCCGCCCGTGCCGCCACCGAGGCACCGGCCTTCCTGCACGGCGTCGCCTCCGGTGACCCGCTGCCCGAGGGCGTCCTGCTGTGGACCCGGGTGACACCCACCTCCGAGGCGATACCCGGTTCCGGGATCGGCCCGGACACCGAGGTCAGCTGGACCGTCGCCAAGGACAAGGCGTTCAGCACGATCGTCACCAAGGGCTCCACCACCGCGTCGGCCGCCTCCGACCACACCGTCAAGGCGGACATCCGCGGTCTGGAACCGGCCACCGACTACTGGTTCCGCTTCTCCGCCGGGGGCACCGACTCCCCCGTCGCCCGCACCCGCACCGCCCCGGCCGCCGACGCCGCCGTGACCGGTCTGCGCTTCGGTGTGGTCTCCTGCGCCAACTGGGAGGCCGGCTACTTCTCCCCGTACCGCCACCTGGCCGCGCGCGGCGACCTGGACGCCTGGCTGCACCTGGGCGACTACATCTACGAGTACAAGTCCGGCGAGTACGCGGCGCGCGGGACGGTCGTACGGCCGCACGCCCCTGCGGGCGAGATCCTCACCCTCGCCGACTACCGCACCCGGCACGGCCGTTACAAGACCGACCCGGACCTCCAGTCCCTGCACCACAAGGCGCCCGTCGTCGCGATCTGGGACGACCACGAGTTCGCCGACAACGCCTGGTCGGGCGGCGCGGTCAACCACACCGAGGGCGCCGAGGGCACCTGGACGGCCCGCCAGGCCGCCGCGAAGCAGGCCTACTTCGAGTGGATGCCGGTGCGTCCCGCGATCGAGGGCACCACCTACCGCCGGCTGCGCTTCGGCAAGCTCGCCGACCTCTCCCTGCTCGACCTGCGGTCCTTCCGCTCGCAGCAGGCGTCCACCGCGAGCGGCTCGGTCGACGACCCGGACCGCACGATCACCGGCCGGGTCCAGCTCGACTGGCTCAAGGCCGGGCTCAAGGCCTCCGACACCAGCTGGCGCCTGGTCGGCAACTCGGTGATGATCTCGCCGTTCTCGGTGGGCTCGCTCCCCGCCGACCTGCTCAAGCCGCTCGCCAAGCTGCTCGGACTGCCGCAGGAGGGCATCGCCCTCAACACCGACCAGTGGGACGGCTACACGGACGACCGCCGCGAACTGCTCGCGCATCTGCGCTCCAACGCCATCCGCAACACGGTCTTCCTGACCGGCGACATCCACATGGCCTGGGCGAACGATGTGCCGGTCGACGCCGGTACGTACCCGCTGTCCGCCTCCGCCGCCACGGAGTTCGTCGTCACCTCGGTCACCTCCGACAACCTCGACGACATCGTCAAGGTCCCGGAAGGCACCGTCTCCGCCGTGGCCTCGCCGATCATCCGCGCGGCCAACCGGCACGTCCACTGGGTCGACACCGACCGCCACGGCTACGGCGTCCTGGACATCACCGCCGACCGCGCGCAGATGGACTACTACGTGCTCTCCGACCGCACGGACCCGAACGCGACCTCGTCCTGGGTCCGTTCGTACCGCACGCGCAGCGGCACGCAGAAGGTGGAGCGGACGTACGACCCGGTGTGACGCCACGACCGGTGTGAGGCCACGACCCGGTGTGACGCCAGAGCGGCACCTCCCGGAGCCTCCGGCCTCCCGGCGGCGGCTCTACAGGCTGTCGAGGAAGCCGAGCGCCACCTTCCAGGTGGCCTCGGCCGCCTCGCCGTCGTAGTCGGGCAGGTCGGGGTCGGTGTAGAGATGGCCGGCGCCGGCATACCGGTAGATCTCCACATCGGCCCCGGTTCTCCGCATCTGCAGATACCAGGAGCTCAGCCAGTCGTCCGTCTCGAACGCGTCGGGCTCGGCGACATGCAGCTGGACCGGCAGCTCGTCCACCGACGCGTTCTGAGCGATGTCCGACGTGCCGTGCAGGAGCAGCAGCCCGCGGGCCTTCTCGTCGCCCAGGGCCAGGGTCTGCGCGATGGAGGCGCCGAGCGAGAATCCCGCGTACACCAGGCCGCGCTCGGAGTAGGGCGCGGCGGCCAGGACCGCGCGCTTGAGGAGCTCGTCCTTGCCGATCTCCTCGTTGAAGGTCATGCCCTCCTCCACGGTCTCGAAGGTGCGCCCCTCGAAGAGGTCAGGCGTCCACACCTCGTGTCCCGCGGCGCGCAGGCGGTCCGCCGCCGCGCGCACCGCGGGCCGCAGCCCGTAGGTCGAGTGAAAGAGCATGATGTTCATGAGCCCCATGGTGCCAGCCGGCACTGACAACGCTGGGCCGGGACCGCACGGCCGTGCCCGAAGCAGATCTTCGGGCCGGGACCACATGTTCATGACGGCCCCTGGCCGGATACGGTCGGAGGCATGGAGAACGTACTGCGCCCGCTGATCGTCATCGGTGGCTCGGTCGTGCTCACGCTGCTCGTCGGGTGGGTCGTGGACCGCCTGCTGCGACGGGCCGACGACCGGCACCACGAGGCCACCCCGCTGTGGGGCCTGCTCCGCCGCGCCCGTGTCCCCTTCCAGCTCGTGCTGTTCGCGGCCCTGCTGAGAGGCTCCTACGACCGGGCGAAGCTCCTGACGGACCACCGGATCGGCGTCGGCCGGTTCCTGACGCTGCTCCTCATCGGGTCCGTCGCGTGGCTGTTGGTACGCATCGCGACGGCGGTCGTCGAGACCTCCTACACCCGCTACGCGACCGCCCACCGCGACCCGGCGCGGGTCCGCCGGGTGCGCACACAGGTGACGCTGATCCAGCGCGTGGTGTCCGCGATCGTCGCCGTGGTGGCGGTCGCGTCGATGCTGCTCACCTTCCCCGCGATGCGCGCCGCCGGTGCCTCGCTGCTGGCCTCGGCCGGCATCCTCGGCATCGTCGCCGGTGTCGCCGCACAGTCCACGCTCGCCAACCTCTTCGCCGGGTTGCAGATCGCCTTCGGCGACATGGTCCGCCTCGGCGACACAGTCGTGGTGGACGGCGAGTGGGGCACGGTCGAGGAGATCACGCTGACGTTCCTGACGGTACGGACGTGGGACGAGCGCCGGATCACCATGCCGGTCTCGTACTTCACCTCGAAACCCTTCGAGAACTGGTCGCGCGGCAGCGTCCAGATGACCGGCATCGTCTTCTTCCACGTCGACCACTCCGCGCCCGTGGAAGCGATGCGCGAGCAGCTGCGCGACATCCTGCGCGAGTGCCCGGCCTGGGACGGCCGTAACTTCGGCCTGGCCGTCACGGACTCGACGCCCAACACCATGCAGGTACGCGCCCTGGTCACCGCGAAGGACCCGGACGACATCTGGACGGTACGGGTCACGGTCCGCGAGCGGATGATCCACTGGCTGACCGAGGAGCACCCCTACGCACTCCCCCGCGTCAACACGGCGGACGCGGTGCTGCCGCCGGGCAGTACATCGCGTGCGGAGCGCGGCGATTCCGACGGGGCGGACGGGGCGGCAGCGCGTCCGGATCACGGCCGCACCGCACACGAACCACCACGGACGGGCCCCGGCCGCGGTTGAGACCGTCAGACCGATCCACGGACCGCCGGGCGCAGACGGCGAGAAACCCCTACGGGAAACGTGCACTCGTCACGAAACCGGAAACGGGCAGTACGCGGGCGGGAGATCACCGCAGGCTCCGCACGTCGAGATGCCGAAGCACCCTGTCCACGATCTCCGGATCCGCCCCCGGCTCACTCCGCGCGGACAGCACCTCATGCCGAGCCGCGCTCATCATCTCCGCCTGAATCCGCCGCATCCGCTTCATCCGCCGAGCCCGCTGCACAGATGCCTCGCGCCGCTCCTCGTCCCCCATGTCGGGACTGATCCGCACCCCGATGTCGAAGGCTCTGCGCAGCAGCTGCTCGGACACCTCCTCCGGCAGCTCCTCCACCTGCTCGATCTCCCGCAGTCTCCGCTTCGCGGCCTTCGCCGCACGGATCGCCAGCTCCTTCTCGAAGGCCTTCTCGACGTCGGTGTCGGCCCGCACCCCGAGCTTCCTGACCAGCCACGGCAGCGTGAGCCCCTGGAGCACCAGCGTCGCCATGATCACCCCGAACGCGATGAACACGATCTCGTCCCGGTCGGGGAACGGCGACCCGTCGTCCATCTCCAGCGGAATCGCCAGCGCCAGGGCGACGGAGGCGACCCCTCGCATCCCCGACCACCACATCACCACGGTCTCCCGCCATGACGTCGGAATCTCCTCGTCGTAGTCCCGCTTGGCGTGCAGCCGTTTCGTCAGCCACGTCGCCGGCAGCAGCCACACCAGCCGTACGAGCACGACGACAACGACGATCGCGGCGGCCCAGCCCAGCATCTCGCCCCAGCGCCCGGCCGCCGTCCGGATCGCGTTGTGCAGCTCAAGACCGATGAGCCCGAAGGCGACCCCGGTGACGAGCGTGTCCACCACGTCCCACACGGTCGACCCGGCGAGCCGGGTCATGACGTCGTCGGCGTCGGTGGCGTACTCCGCCAGGAACAGCGCGGTGGTGAGCACGGCGAGCACTCCGGACCCGTGCAGCTCCTCGGCCAGGACGTACGAGGCGTACGGCACCAGCAGCGTCATCCCGATCTGCAGCGTGGCGTCGCCGAGCAGGTCCATCACCTTGTTCGCGGCCCAGCCGAGCGCGAGCCCGACGACGACGGCGACGACGGCGGACAGCACGAGGTCCAGCCCGGCGCCCCAGGGCGAGAAGGTGCCGCTGACGGCGGCGGCGATCGCGACGTGATAGAGCACGATGGCCGTCACGTCGTTGAAGAGCCCCTCCCCCTCCAGGATCGACACCAGCCGGCGCGGCAGTCCGAGCTGTCCCGCGACGGCGGTCGCGGCGACCGGGTCGGGCGGCGCCACGAGCGCGCCGAGCGCCACGGCGGCGGCGATCGGCAGCCCCGGCACGATCGCGCTCGCGACGGCGGCCACGGCGAAGGTGGTGACGAACACCAGCGCCACGGCGAGGAGGAAGATCGGCCGTTTGTTGGCCGCGAACTGCCGCCAGGACGTGCGCCGCACCGCCGCGTACAGCAACGGCGGCAGCAGCAGGGGCAGGATCAGCTCGGGCGGGATGCTCACGTTCGGCACGAAGTCGGCCACCGCGAGGACGATCCCGAGGAGCGTCATCAGCACCGGCGCCGGCAGACCGAACCGGTCTCCGAGCGGGACGCTCACCACGGCCCCGAGCAGCAGCACGAACAGCAGGGCCAACTGATCCACGGTCAGCGCTCCGGCGAGGTCTAGGCGATCAAGGAAAAGCCAGACCTCAAGCCTGCCACGCGCCTACGACAATCCCCGCAATCCCCGCGTACAGGGCTTACAGGGCTTTGCGCATCGCCCGGTGCGGCATCCCGGCGTCCGGGAACTCCGCCCCGTACGCCACGTACCCGAGCCGCTCGTAGAACCCCAGCGCCTGCGTCTGCGCGTGCAGGTCCACCGCGGCCAGTCCACGCGCGCGTGCCGCGTCCTCGATGGCGCCCACCAGCGCGGCGCCGACGCCGAGCCCGCGCGCCACCTTCGTCACGGCGAGCCGCCCGAGCGAGCCGACCGTCAGGTCACCGTCGGTCTTCGAGGCTGCGGCCTCGCCGGACAGGAGCCGCCCGGTGCCCAGCGGCACCCCGTCCTCCCGCACGGCCAGCACATGCAGGGCACCGGCGTCGTAGGCGTCGTACTCAAGGTCTTCGGGTACGCCCTGTTCGCGGACGAAGACCTCCTTGCGCACCGCGAAGCAGGCCTCGCGGTCGGTGGCGTCCTCGGCCACCCGCAGCACGTACGCGTCGCTCACGCGTTGCTCTCCTCGCGGACCTTGTCGAGCGCCTTCTGCAGGTCCTCGGGGTAGTCGCTGGCGAACTCCGCCCACTGCCCGTCGCCGGGGTGCTCGAAGCCGAGCCGCACCGCGTGCAGCCACTGCCGGGTGAGGCCGAGCCGCTTGGCGATCGTCGGGTCCGCGCCGTAGGTCAGGTCGCCCACGCAGGGGTGCCGGTGGGCGGCCATGTGGACGCGGATCTGGTGGGTGCGCCCGGTCTCCAGCTTGATGTCGAGCAGGCTGGCCGCGCGGAACGCCTCGATCAGGTCGTAGTGCGTGACGGACGGCTTGCCCTCGGCCGTGACCGCCCACTTGTAGTCGTGGTTCGGATGCCGGCCGATGGGCGCGTCGATGGTGCCGCTCATCGGGTCGGGGTGTCCCTGGACCAGCGAGTGGTAACGCTTGTCGACCGTGCGTTCCTTGAACTGCCGCTTCAGCGAGGTGTACGCGCGCTCCGACTTGGCCACGACCATCAGTCCGGAGGTGCCGACATCCAGCCGGTGCACGATGCCCTGGCGCTCGGCGGCACCCGAGGTCGAGATCCGGTACCCGGCCGCCGCGAGTCCGCCGATCACCGTCGGACCGGTCCAGCCGGGGCTCGGGTGGGCGGCCACACCGACCGGCTTGACGATCACGACGATGTCGTCGTCGTCGTGCACGATCTCCATGCCCTCGACGGGCTCGGCGACGATCTGCACGGGCGCGGGCGCCTGCGGCATCTCCACCTCGAGCCAGGCGCCGCCATGCACCCGCTCGGACTTTCCGACCACCGAGCCGTCGACCGTGACCTTCCCCGCCGCGGCGAGCTCGGCGGCCTTCGTGCGGGAGAAGCCGAACATGCGGGAGATGGCGGCGTCGACGCGCTCGCCCTCCAGGCCGTCGGGCACGGGCAGGTTACGGATCTCGGGAATCGTGCTCACCCGTCGAGTATGCCGGACGGGTCCGACACCGCCTGACCACGTCCCGAACATCAGTGCCCGTGGAGACTCCCCGGACGGCCTCGTACGTCAGTCGTCAGGGACCCCGTGAGCCCTTGCGGACCCGGGGTCCCTGGGAGCCCGTCAGTCCTTGTGGACCGTGCCGTCCGGGTCCAGCCCGCGGAAGGACAGCAGCACGATCAGGATGCCGCCGCAGACGATCGCCGAGTCGGCCAGGTTGAAGACCGCGAAGTGCTTGGGCGCGATGAAGTCGACGACCGCGCCCTCGAAGACGCCCGGCGAGCGGAAGATCCGGTCGGTCAGGTTGCCGAGCGCGCCGCCCAGCAGCAGGCCCAGCGCGATCGCCCAGGGCAGGCTGTAGAGCTTGCGGGCGAGCCGGGCGATGACCACGATCACGGCGGCGGCGATCACCGTGAAGATGATCGTGAAGGCCTCGCCGAAGCCGAAGGCCGCGCCCGCGTTGCGGATCGCCTCGAACTTCAGCCAGTCCCCGACGATCTCGATCGGCGCGTGGTGCTCCAGCTTCGCGACCACGATCATCTTGCTGACGAGGTCGAGGGCGTACGCCAGGGCCGCGACCGAGAACAGGACGGCGATCCTGCGCCTGCCCTTGGGCCGCTCGTCCGTAGCCGACTCGCCCGAGGCGGACCGGTCGCCCGACGCCGCGTTCTCGTCGGACTGCTCCGGCTCGGCCCCCGCCGCCCCTGGGATGTCCGGCGTACCGATGATGCGCTCCGCCTCTGTCACGTGAGTGAGTCCCTCGACCTAGGTTCCTGACTGAGGACGAGGGTACGGCACACCCTCTGGGGCCCATGTGCTCAGGAGCCCTCCCGCGCCGTTCAGTAGCGGCGTTCCTGCTTCTGCTTGCACTCGACGCACAGGGTGGCCCGCGGGAAGGCCTGCATCCGCGCCTTGCCGATGGGGTTGCCGCAGTTCTCGCAGAGCCCGTACGTGCCCGCGTCCAGGCGCTCCAGCGCGCGCTCGGTCTGCTCCAGCATCTCGCGCGCGTTGGCCGCGAGGGCCATCTCGTGCTCGCGCGTGATGTTCTTCGTGCCCGTGTCCGCCTGGTCGTCGCCCGCGCCGTCACCGGAGTCGCGCATCAGACCCACGAGCGCCTCCTCCGACGACGAGATCTCGGTGCTCAGCCGCAGCGCCTCCGACTGCAGCTCCGCGCGCGCCTCCGCGACCTCTTCCGGGGTCCAGGGGTCCTCACCGGGGCGCACCGCGAGCTCGCCGGGCTCCGCCGCCGCGATCCGCGCCTTGGGGAGAGGGGTGGGCTTCTTCGCCGCCGTGGCCGTGCCAGGAGTCTTCTTCGCAACCACCGTCGTGGCTCCCGTCGTCTTCGCGGCCTGGGCCGCGCCCTCGGCCGCGGAAGCGACCGCCTTCTTGGCCGTACTGGTGCTCTTCTTGGCTGCGGTTTTCTTCCCGGCCGCCTTCTTGGCCACCGCCTTTGTCGCCGCTGCCGCGGTCTTCTTCACGGTGGCCTTCTTCGTGGCCGCCTTCGAAGCCGCCGTCTCCGTGGATGCCGTTTTCGAAGCCGCCGCCTTCGTGGACGCCGCCTTCCTCGCCGCCGTCTCCGTAGACGCCGTTTTGGCCGTCGCGGCCTTGCTGGTGGCCGTCTTCGTGGTCGCCGTCTTCGTGGTCGCCGCTTTCTTGGTCGCGGTCTTCGTGGTGGCCGTTTTCTTCGTCGCCGCCTTGGTCACCGCCTTGGTCGCCGTCCTGGAAGCCGTCTTCACCGGCTTGACCGCGTCCGTCGCGGGAGCCCCCTGCGTGGTCTTCTTCCCACCCACATCCTTGGCCGCCGGACCCGTGGATCTGCCGGACGCCGACTGCTGTACGGCGGTCTTCTTCGCCACCATGGCCGCGGCCCCTTCACATATTGTGATCTTGCGCGCGAATCGTGCTGGGACGATAAATCGACTTCCGGCCCGCGGCAACGGGGCACGCCAACGATTCGCCCGCCCCGCGGGTCCCGCGGGACAAGCCTGCATGCGTTGTGCCCAGCTCCCCGCCCGGTAATCCGCATGGCCCGGCGTCCCAGGATCCGGACGCCCGCACCTCGCCATTCGGGTCACCGCGCAGGCCACCGGGACACCCCGGAAAACCGGTCGGCCGCTGTCCCCGAGGCGCCGTACACTGGGCGGAGCGAGAAGCGTGGATGGGGACGAGTAGCGGCGTACGCAGCCAGGAGCGACCCGGGGACGGTGGAAGCCCGGGGGCGAGCGCGACGCGAAGATCACCCCGGAGCCGCCGGAAGAAAGCCGCAGCCGAGAAGCAGCGGCCGGTAGACCCGGCATCGCGACCCCAATGAGGGGGCTCACTGGTGCACACCGAGCACCGGGGAGCCAAGGAGGGTGGTACCGCGGGAGCGCGCCGCAGACGGCGTCCGCAGCAGCTACTGAGTAGCAGCACAGGCTCTCGTCCCTCCGACGGAAGGCAGTAAGTCCGCCGGAGGAAGCTCGCCGATGAAACCGCCGCAGTACCGCCAGGTGCCCGCCCAGGTCGACCTGCCCGCCCTCGAGCACGCCGTGCTCGACTTCTGGCGCGAGCAGAAGATCTTCGCCAAGAGCCTTGAGCAGTCCGAGGGCCGCCCCGAGTGGGTGTTCTACGAGGGCCCGCCCACCGCCAACGGCATGCCGGGCGCCCACCACATCGAGGCCCGCGTCTTCAAGGACGTCTTCCCCCGCTTCCGCACCATGCGGGGCTACCACGTGGCCCGCAAGGCCGGCTGGGACTGCCACGGCCTCCCCGTGGAGCTCGCGGTCGAGAAGGAACTCGGCTTCACCACCAAGCAGGACATCGAGACGTACGGCATCGCCGAGTTCAACGCCAAGTGCCGCGACTCCGTGACCCGCCACACGGACGCCTTCACCGAGCTGACGACCCGCATGGGCTACTGGGTCGACCTGGACGACGCGTACCGCACCATGGACCCCGAGTACGTGGAGTCCGTGTGGTGGTCGCTCAAGGAGATCTTCAACAAGGGTCTGCTGGTCCAGGACTACCGCGTCGCCCCGTGGTGTCCGCGCGACGAGACGGGTCTGTCGGACCACGAGCTCGCGCAGGGCTACGAGACGATCGTCGACCCGTCCGTGTACGTCCGTTTCCCGCTCACCTCCGGTCCGCTGGCCGGTCAGGCCGCACTTCTGGTGTGGACGACGACCCCTTGGACGCTGGTCTCCAACACCGCGGTCGCCGCGCACCCCGAGGTCACCTACGTCGTCGCGACGAACGGTGAGGAGAAGCTCGTCGTCGCCGCGCCGCTCGTCGAGAAGGCGCTCGGCGAGGGCTGGGAGACCACCGGCGAGTCCTTCACCGGCGCCGAGATGGAGCGCTGGTCGTATCAACGTCCGTTCGAGCTCGTCGAGTTCCCGGAGCCCGCGCACTACGTGGTGAACGCCGAGTACGTGACGACCGAGGACGGTACGGGTCTGGTCCACCAGTCCCCCGCCTTCGGCGAGGACGACCTCAAGGTCTGCCGCGCGTACGGCCTGCCGGTGGTGAACCCCGTCCGCACGGACGGCACCTTCGCGGAGGACGTCCCCCTCGTGGGCGGTGTCTTCTTCAAGAAGGCGGACGAAAAGCTCACCGAGGACCTCCAGAACCGCGGCCTGCTCCTCAAGCACGTTCCGTACGAGCACAGCTACCCGCACTGCTGGCGCTGCCACACCGCGCTCCTCTACTACGCGCAGCCGTCCTGGTACATCCGCACCACGGCCATCAAGGACCGCCTCCTCCAGGAGAACGAGAAGACCAACTGGTTCCCGGACTCGGTCAAGCACGGCCGCTTCGGCGACTGGCTGAACAACAACATCGACTGGGCGCTGTCCCGCAGCCGCTACTGGGGCACCCCGCTCCCGCTGTGGACCTGCGAGGAGGGCCACCTCACCTGCGTCGGCTCCCGCGCCGAGCTCACGGAGCTGACCGGCACCGACCAGTCGAACCTGGACCCGCACCGCCCGTTCATCGACGAGGTCACCTTCGCGTGCCCCCAGGACGGCTGCGGACAGACGGCGACGCGCGTACCGGAGGTCATCGACGCCTGGTACGACTCGGGTTCGATGCCGTTCGCGCAGTGGGGCTACCCGTACAAGAACAAGGAGCTGTTCGAGAGCCGCTACCCGGCACAGTTCATCTCCGAGGCCATCGACCAGACGCGCGGCTGGTTCTACACCCTCATGGCCGTCGGCACGCTGGTCTTCGACAAGTCCTCGTACGAGAACGTGGTCTGCCTCGGCCACATCCTCGCCGAGGACGGCCGCAAGATGTCCAAGCACCTCGGCAACATCCTGCAGCCGATCCCGCTGATGGACCAGCACGGCGCTGACGCGGTGCGGTGGTTCATGGCGGCCGGCGGCTCCCCGTGGGCGGCCCGCCGTGTGGGTCACGGCACCATCCAGGAGGTCGTCCGCAAGACGCTCCTCACGTACTGGAACACGGTCGCCTTCCAGGCCCTGTACGCCCGCACGTCCAACTGGGCGCCCAGCGAGGCCGATCCGGCCCCGGCGGACCGCCCGGTCCTCGACCGCTGGCTGCTCTCCGAGCTGCACGCGCTCACCGACCAGGTGACGCAGGCTCTCGAGGCGTACGACACCCAGCGCGCCGGAAAGCTCCTCTCGGCGTTCGTCGACGACCTGTCCAACTGGTACGTGCGCCGCTCGCGCCGCCGCTTCTGGCAGGGCGACAAGGCCGCGCTGCGCACGCTGCACGAGGTCGTGGAGACCGTCACGCGCCTGATGGCCCCGCTGACCCCGTTCATCACCGAGCGGGTCTGGCAGGACCTGGTGGTGCCGGTGACGCCGGACGCCCCCGAGTCCGTACACCTGACGTCGTGGCCGGAGGCGGACCTGTCCGTCATCGACCCGGAGCTGTCGAAGCAGATGGTGCTCGTACGCCGTCTCGTGGAGCTCGGCCGCGCCACGCGCGCGGAGTCGGGCGTCAAGACCCGCCAGCCGCTGTCCCGCGCGCTGGTCGGCGCGGTGGGCTTCGAGACGCTCGACCGCGAGCTGCACGCGCAGATCACAGAGGAGCTGAATGTGAGCTCCCTCGCCTCACTCTCCGAGGTGGGCGGCTCGCTGGTCGACACCACGGCCAAGGCGAACTTCCGCGCGCTCGGCAAGCGCTTCGGCAAGGGCGTCCAGGCGGTCGCGAAGGCCATCGCCGAGACGGACGCGGCGGCGCTGTCGCTGGCCCTGCGCGAGGGCACGGCGTCGGTCGGGGTGGACGGCGAGACGGTGACGCTGGCCCCGGACGAGGTCATCATCACGGAGACCCCGCGCGAGGGCTGGTCGGTGGCGTCCGACTCCGGTGCCACGGTCGCCCTCGACCTGGAGATCACCGAGGAGCTGCGCCGGGCGGGCCTCGCCCGTGACGCGATCCGGCTGATCCAGGAGGCCCGCAAGAACAGCGGCCTCGACGTGGCCGACCGCATCGCGCTCCGCTGGACCTCCACGGACCCGGCCGTCGTCGCCGCCCTGTCCGAGCACTCGCCCCTCATCGCCGACGAGGTCCTCGCCACGGACTTCGCCCAGGGTGAGGCCGACGACACGTACGGTGACCCATTCACGGACGAGTCCCTGTCCCTGACGTTCCGCCTCCGCAAGGCCTAGCCGCCCCTACCCGTCCATCAGCGCAGTTCCCCGCGCCCCCTTTTTAGGGGCGCGGGGAACTGCGCAATCTTTTGGACCAGCCCCCACCCACCCGCACCCGAAGAACCCCCGAAGGCCCGGCCCCACCAAAGATCTTGGTGGGGCCGGGCCTTCGGCGTTGCGTGCCCACGTACACGTGACCCAAGGGACCCGAGGGAACAGAACAAAAGGGCGGAGCCCCGGAAAAATCCGGGGCTCCGCCCTGAACGCTGCCGACGCCTAAGGCGTACTAAAGGCCGTCAGTTGTCGTCCTCGTCGATGAGGAACCCGCGCATCGGCGAGGGCGCCTGCTGCATCGGCGACGGCCCCTGCGGCCGCACCGGAGCCATCGGCTGGGTCATCGCCGGGGACATCTGCTGCTGCCCGCCGTAGGAGGGCGCGGCCGGTGCCGGGGCACCCATGCCCTGGTTGCCGCCGTACGACGGCGCGCTCGCGCCGGCCGGGGCCATCGAGGGCGCGGAGGGCGACGGCAGGGACGCCGTGGCCGGGGTACGCGGCGGGGCGAGCGAGTCGTCCGCCTGCGTCTCCAGCTGGCGCAGCTGCGACTCCAGGTAGGACTTCAGCCGCGTGCGGTACTCGCGCTCGAAGCCGCGCAGGTCCTCGACCTTGCGCTCCAGCGTGGCGCGAGCGGACTCCAGGGAGCCCATCGCGACGCGGTGCTTCTCCTGCGCGTCCCGCTCAAGGGCGTCCGCCTTGGCACGGGCGTCCCGCTCCAGACCCTCGGCGCGGCTGCGGGCCTCGCCGACGATCTTGTTGGCCTCGGAACGGGCCTCGGCGATCGCCTGGTCGGCGGTCTGCTGGGCCAGCGAGAGGACACGGGCGGCGCTGTCGCCACCGGGGCCCTGCTGCGGCATCTGCGGGCCGTGACCGCCCATGGGGCCACCCATGGGACCGCCCATCGGGCCACCCATCTGCTGCTGCATCTGCGGCTGCATCTGCTGGCCGGGACCGCCCATCGGACCCTGACCCATCGGACCCTGACCCATCGGACCCTGGCCCATCGGGCCCTGACCCATCGGGCCCTGGCCCATGGGACCGCCCATCGGACCCTGGCCCTGCGGGCCACCCTGGCCGCTGGGGCCGGCGGGAAGCTGCGGGGCGCCGCTCGGCAGCTGCGGCGGGCCGCCCATGGGGCCACCCATCTGCTGCTGCGGCGGGCCCGATATCCCGGCGGGCACGGGAGCGCCCGGACCGCGCATGCCCTGCGGCGGGCCCTGCTGCTGGTCCTGCTGCTCGGGGGGCTTGCGCATGCCCTGCTGCTGGTTCTGCGCAGCCGCGCGCGTGGCCGCCGCCAGTTTGGCGCGCAGGTCCTCGTTTTCGCGGAGCAAGCGAGTCAGTTCGGCTTCGACCTCGTCGAGGAAGGCATCGACCTCGTCCTCGTCATAGCCTTCTCGGAGGCGGACGGTCGTGAACTGCTTGTTCCGCACGTCCTCGGGGGTCAACGGCATCTCTTCACCTCAACGTAGTCGTCGGCATTCGGCAAGACCGTATCGTTCACAGCCGGCTCACGACGGAGATCAGGATGTAGACGATGATCATCAGTACGAAGAAGGACAGGTCGAGCGCCACGCCCCCGAGACGCAACGGCGGGATGAACCGCCGCAGAAGCTTGAGCGGTGGATCGGTGACAGTGTAGGTGGCCTCAAGAACGACCACCATCGCCTTGCCGGGTTGCCATGAGCGGGCGAACTGGAAGACGTAGTCCATGACCAACCGGAAGATCAGCACGATGAGGAAACACATCAGCGCGATGTAGAGAACCTGCCCGACCACGCTCATGATCCGTGCTTCCCTCTCCCCTGTTTCCGTGCCTTGATTCCGGTCCTGCGTCTCAGCTCTGGTTGAAGAACCCGCCCTCTGCGATGCGGGCCTTGTCCTCCGCCGTGACATCGACGTTAGCAGGCGACAACAGGAACACCTTCTGCGTCACCCGCTCGATGCTGCCGTGGAGACCAAACACCAAACCGGCCGCAAAGTCGACAAGTCGCTTCGCATCTGTGTCATCCATCTCAGTCAGATTCATGATCACCGGGGTGCCCTCACGGAAGTGTTCCCCGATGGTACGGGCCTCGTTGTAGGTCCGGGGGTGCAGCGTGGTGATCCGGTACGGCTCTCGTTCCGACACGACCTTGGGCATGATCACCGGGGCGTTCTTCTCCAGGCTTTGACGTTCTTGTGTGATGGACGCCACGGGGGCGATTCGCGCCGGACGCCCGGATTCCGCGCCGAGCGAAGCGGAATGGGGCACGGGATCGCGCGGCGCCGGAGGCTGCACCACTCGTACCGATTCGTCCCGTTGGGACAGATGTGCCTGATGTGACTGGTGCGGCGGCTCGTGCCGCCGGCGGTCACGCTCGGGCTCCGGGTCAAGCTCGGGCTCGAAGTCGTCATCGGGGTCGAATCCCCTGCCGTCGTACCCATCGTCCTCCACGAGGCCGAGGTAGACCGCCATCTTGCGCATCGCGCCGGCCATGCTCTGAGTCCTCCGCTCTGTGGTGGATCGGCTGACGACTTGCCAAGTGCCCGCGATCCACGAGGTCGTTATGCCCGCCCATCGGCGGTAATGACCATATTTTCTGCTGTGGTCCGACTTCTTGGCGACGTTACCCGAGCCTGGGTCGGACTCCGAGTACCGCAGTACCGACGCGTACATGTGTCGCCCCGGCCGCCACGGCCTGTTCGAGGTCCGAGCTCATCCCTGCCGAGACCATGTTCGCAGCCGGATGAGCGCTGCGCAGGACAGTCGACAAATCCATCAGCCGCTCGAACGCCGCCTGTTGGCGGCCCGCGTACGGTCCGGTGAGCGGCGCGACGGTCATCAGTCCGTCGAGCCGGAGCCCCGGAGCCCGCGCGATGAGCTCGCCCAACTCTTCGATTCCGCCAGGCCCTACGCCACCCCGCTCCCCTCTCCCGCTCTCCTCCGCGTCCAGCGCGACCTGAACGAGACAGCCCACCTCGCGCTCCGTCCGCACCGCCTCCCTCGACAGAGCCGTGACGAGCTTGGAACGATCGACGGACTGCACAAAATCCGCGTAACCCACCACAGAACGCACCTTGTTGGTCTGCAACTGACCCACAAAATGCCACGAGAGGGGCAGATCCGAGCATTCCGCCGCCTTGGGCGCAGCGTCCTGGTCCCGGTTCTCGGCGACATGACGCACACCGAGCTCCGACAGCATCCGCACATCGCTCGCGGGATAGGTCTTGGTGACCACGATCAGGGTCACCTCTTCACGCTTGCGCCCGGCGGCCGTGCACGCCGCCGTGATGCGCTCTTCCACTTTCGCCAGGTTTTCGGCGAGTTGAGCCTTACGGTCCGTCATGCCCCATCAGTCCAGCCAGACATAGCCCGCGAGCCGCCCGGTCGTGCGGTCCCGTCGGTACGAGAAGTGGTCCTGCGACTCGCGCGTGCACACCGGCGACTGCTCCCGGTCGCGCACTCCGAGCCTTTCCAGCTGTGCGTGCACTCCGGCGGTCACATCGACCGCGGGCGTGCCCCAACTGGTTTCGGCGTACGCCGCGGACTCGACGGCGGCGACATCGGCGCGCATCTGCTCCGGCACTTCGTAGCACCGCCCGCACACCGCGGGGCCGGTGCGGGCGACGATCCGGGCGGGCTCGGCGCCGAGTTCCGCCATGGCCCGTACGGCGGCGGGGACGACCCCGGCGATCATGCCGGGCCGTCCTGCGTGGGCGGCGGCCACGACCCCGGCGACCGGGTCGGCCAGCAGGACCGGCGTGCAGTCGGCGGTGAGAACGGCGAGGGCGAGCCCCCGCCGCACCGTGACGATCGCGTCGACGGACGGAATCTCCGAAGAGAGCCACGGCCCGTCGACCACCGCCACATCCGGCCCGTGCACCTGGTTCATCCAGACGACATGGGCCGGATCCAGTCCGAGCGACTTGGCGGCCAGTTCACGATTGGTCCGTACGGCGTCGGGGTCGTCGCCAACCGCTCCGCCGAGGTTGAGCTCCTCGTACGGAACGGCGCTCACCCCGCCCCACCGGTCGGTGAAGGCGAAGTGCGCGCCGCTCACGGTGCTCGTTTCGGAGCGCTGTCCTATCACTTCAGGAAGTCCGGCACGTCCAGCTCTTCGGCCGCGCTGTCCGAGTAGGAGCGGGACGGCGGGACCGGCGGGGAGACCGGCAGTTCGTTCACCGGCTCCGGAGCGGGCTCCGGGGCCTCCTTCGGCGTGACGCTGCCGAGCGAGCCGAAGGACGGACGGCTGTCGGAGGACCGTACCGGCGTGGGCTCCTCGCGCCTGGCCGAGGACGCGCCGAGAACGGTGTCCCGCTTGGCCGGCGGCTGGCCGCCGTCGAAGCCGGCGGCGATGACGGTGACCCGCACCTCGTCGCCGAGGGCGTCGTCGATGACCGCGCCGAAGATGATGTTGGCCTCGGGGTGCGCGGCCTCGCTCACCAGCTGGGCGGCTTCGTTGATCTCGAACAGGCCGAGGTCGGAGCCGCCGGAGATGGAGAGCAGGACGCCGCGGGCGCCGTCGATGGAGGCTTCGAGGAGCGGCGAGGAGATCGCCATCTCGGCCGCCGCCACCGCGCGGTCGTCGCCGCGGGCCGAGCCGATGCCCATGAGGGCCGAACCCGCCTCGGACATCACGGACTTGACGTCGGCGAAGTCGAGGTTGATCAGGCCGGGTGTGGTGATGAGGTCGGTGATGCCCTGAACACCGGAGAGCAGGACCTGGTCCGCCGACTTGAAGGCGTCGAGGACCGAGACCTGGCGGTCCGAGATGGACAGCAGCCGGTCGTTCGGGATGACGATGAGGGTGTCGACCTCTTCGCGGAGTTCGGCGATGCCGTCCTCCGCCTGGTTGGCCCGGCGCCGTCCCTCGAAGGTGAACGGGCGGGTGACCACGCCGATGGTGAGGGCGCCGAGCGAGCGGGCGATGTTGGCCACGACGGGCGCGCCGCCGGTGCCGGTGCCGCCGCCCTCGCCGGCCGTCACGAAGACCATGTCGGCCCCCTTGAGGACCTCCTCGATCTCCTCGCGGTGGTCCTCGGCCGCCTTGCGGCCGACGGCCGGGTTGGCTCCGGCGCCGAGTCCGCGGGTGAGTTCGCGGCCGACGTCGAGCTTGACGTCGGCGTCGCTCATCAACAGCGCCTGCGCGTCGGTGTTGATGGCGATGAACTCGACGCCCTTGAGACCGACCTCGATCATCCGGTTGATGGCATTGACACCACCGCCGCCGACACCGATGACTTTGATGACTGCGAGGTAGTTCTGCGGTGCTGCCACGTCGAAGGCCTCTCGCCTCGAGTTACGTGTCGTCGCCTCGCACGCTCGCGATCCGACGACTGATGCCGAATGGGACGGTCCGAACGCCGACCCGAACCCTAACGCTGAAGTTTAGGGTTACCAGTGTGTCTGTTCCTTGGACTCTTCCGAACAGGACACTAAGTCGACAAGTGGCGCACGTTCAACGAACACGCCGAACCTCCCGTTTTTCTTTTCACCCTATGTGATCAGGCGTAGCACTGCCCAACCAGGGTGCTGGCCTGCGCGGATGTGCGTCAACTCCCCGATGACGCAGGGGCGGTGGGAGCGCTCACGTCGAAGTGCCGGGCCTCGGGAGCGGCTTTCATGAGAGCGGTGAGCGTCCTGGCCTTCGCGCGGCCCTTCTCGCCGCTGCCCCACTCGACCGTGCGGCCGCCCTTCAACTCCAGCGAGATGGAGTCGTACGAACGGACCTTGAGGGTACGAGTGTCACGGGCGACGGCGGCCGGAATGTCACCGGCGACCCGCACCGCCTCGCGCACCAGCCGGTCGGTGCCGAAACGGCGCAGCCCCGCCGACTGGGACACCGTCAATTCCAGTGCGGGAACGCCCTTCGGAGCGTCAGAAACCGTGGCGAATCGCACGCCCTTGGCGTCCACTTCGATGAACTTCGCGCCTTTTTTCACCATCAGGACCGGAGTGCGTTCGGTCACTTTCAGACCGATTCCATGCGGCCAGGAACGGACGACATCAACCGAGTCAATTCGGGGCAATTTCCGGCGTAGCCGTGCCTCAATAGCATCGGTATCGACGGAAATCAGCGGGGATCCGACCGGAACATCGGCCGCTTCCCGCACCTGCTCGGCCGTCAGCACCCGCATCCCGGAAGCCGATACGTGCTCCACGCGCAGCCATTGGGAGCCGTACAGGACCCAGCCCGAAGCGGCCCCGGCCAACACCGCGGCAAGCAAAAGGATGATGAGCGTACGAGGCCGGCGCAGCCGCCCGAGACGGGGCGGCCGGGGCGGGCCGGACTCCAGCTTCTGCCGTTCGCCACGATCGGCGGTAGTCGGTCCGGCCACGCTTCCTGCCTTCCCTCACACGTCCCTAGCGGTGGCGAGAGGCGATCGCCTCGTACACCATGCCGACGAGCAGGTCGTCGGCGTCCCGGCGGCCGAACTCGCTGGCGGCGCGGGACATCTCGTACAGCCGGTGCGGGTCGGCGAGCACAGGCAGCACGTTCTGCTGCACCCACTGGGGCGTCAGTTCCGCGTCGTCGACCAGCAGTCCGCCGCCCGCCTTGACCACCGGCTGGGCGTTCAGCCGCTGTTCGCCGTTGCCGATGGGCAGCGGAACGTAGGCGGCGGGGAGCCCGACGGCGGAGAGTTCGGCGACGGTCATCGCGCCCGCGCGGCAGAGCATCATGTCGGCCGCGGCGTACGCGAGGTCCATCCGGTCCACGTACGGTACCGGGATGTACGGGGGCATCCCCGGCATCTGATGGACCTGCGGCAGTTCGTTCTTCGGGCCGACCGCGTGCAGGATCTGGATGCCCGCCTGCTGGAGGTACGGAGCCGCCTGCTGGACCACCTCGTTGAGGCGCCGGGCGCCCTGCGAGCCGCCGGACACCAGCAGGGTCGGCAGCGCGGGGTCGAGCCCGAACGCGGCGCGCGCCTCGGGGCGTACGGCGGCCCGGTCGAGGAGGGCGATCGAGCGGCGCAGCGGGATGCCGATGTAGCGGGCGCCGCGCAGCTTGTTGTCCGGGGTCGCGACGGCGACCTGCGCCGCGTACCGCGAGCCGATCTTGTTGGCGAGCCCCGGACGGGCGTTGGCCTCGTGGATGACGATCGGCACGCCGAGCCGCTTGGCCGCGAGATAGGCGGGCAGGGCCACATAGCCGCCGAAGCCGACGACCGCGTCCGCCTTGGTGCGCTCCAGGATCTGCTCGGCTGCCTTGATCGTGCCGCGCAGCCGCCCGGGGACGGTGATCAGCTCGGGCGTGGGCTTGCGCGGCAGCGGGACGGCGGGGATCAGCGCGAGTTCGTAGCCGCGCTCGGGTACGAGCCGGGTCTCAAGCCCGCGTTCCGTGCCCAGGGCCGTGATCCCCACGGTCGGGTCCTGCCTCCGCAGGGCGTCCGCGAGGGCGAGCGCGGGCTCGATGTGGCCGGCGGTCCCCCCGCCGGCGAGTACGACATGCACCGAAATTCACCGCTCTCCGGACGAACGCGCCGCGGCGCGCCGTCGCATCGTGTTCCATCTCCGAGGCCCCGCGGCCCCCGCGGAGCCTCTCACCGCAGCCCGCTTTCTGCCAAAGCGAGGTTGCCGCAACGCGAGCGCCGCCCGCGCAGCGGGGTCGTCGCGTGCGAAGGCGATCAGCAGCCCGATGGCGAACATGGTCGGCAGCAGGGCGGAACCCCCGTAGGAGAACAGCGGGAGCGGGACACCGGCGATCGGCAGCAGACCGAGCACCGCACCGATGTTGATCACGGCCTGGGCCGTGATCCAGGTGGTCACGCCTCCCGCGGCATACCTCACGAAGGGGTCCTCCGTGCGTCCGGCCACGCGGATACCCGCATAGCCTAGAGCCGCGAAGAGGGCGAGCACCGACAGCGTCCCCGCGAGGCCCAGTTCCTCACCGGTGACGGCGAAGATGAAGTCGGTGTGGGCTTCGGGCAGTTGGCCCCATTTCTCCACGCTCGCACCGAGTCCGGAACCGAACAGCCCGCCGGAGGCGAGCGCGTAGATGCCGTGCACGGCCTGCCAGCACGAGGTGGCGCCCGTGCCGGGTTCGGTGGCGCCGATGCAGGAGAACCGGGCCATGCGGTTCGGGCTGGTCTTGATGAGGATCACACCGAGAGTGGCCGCGATCGACAGCACGCCCACGAACAGCCGGGTCGGAGCGCCCGCCAGCCACAGCAGTCCGAACAGGATCGCGGTGAGGATGATCGCCGTTCCCATGTCGCCGCCGATCATGATCAGCCCGAGCAGCATGAACGTCACCGGGACCAGCGGCACCAGCATGTGCTTCCACTGCGTGAGCAGCCGCTTGTCCTCCTTGCGCGCGATCAGGTCGGCGCCCCACAGCACCAGGGCGAGCTTGCCGAACTCGCTCGGCTGGATCTGGAAGGAGCCGCCGAGGGAGATCCAGTTCTGGTTGCCGTTGATCGCGACTCCTATCCCGGGCACCTGCACCAGGATCATCAGGAAGACCGATCCGGCCAGCATCGGGTACGCCAGCGCCCGGTGCAGCTTCACCGGCATCCGCGAGGCGACGAGCAGCAGCACGCCGCCGATCGAGGCGGCCAGGAACTGCTTGCGGAAGAAGTACGACCCGGGCAGCGACAGCTGGAGCGCCGTGATCTGCGACGCCGAGTACACCATCACGAGCCCGAGCACGGTGATCAGCAGGCTGCCGCCGAGGATCAGGTAGTACGCGGTCAGCGGCCGGTCCCAGGCCTTGCGGGCGCGCGTGTAGAGCAGGCGTACGGGGTTGTCGCGAGGGGGGCGGGGGGAAGCGGGCCGCCTCGTGGTCCGCTGGACCGGGGGGCGGCCGGTGCGGCTGCCGGCCATCAGCGGCTCCGCCCGCCGTGGCCGACGGTGCCGCTACCGCTGAGGGAGGGTGGCCCGCCTGCGGTCCTCCCGGGCCGCTCAGGCGCCGGCGGAGGGACGGGCTGGTACAGCGCCGTGCCACCGGCGGTCGGACGCTTGGACCCCAGCCACATCCGTGTCACGCGTTCCCTCCCAGGTGTGCCCGGCGCCGCCAGGCAAGGCGGACCCGGGTCAGCCGTCGACGGCGCCGATCTCGCGAACCGCCTCCGCGAAAGCGTCACCGCGCTTGTTGTAGTTGGCGAACATGTCCATCGAGGCGCAGGCCGGAGCCAACAGCACCGTGTCACCGGCGTGAGCGAGCCCCCGCGCCTCCTGAACCGCCGCGAGCATCGCCCCAGTGTCGGTCCGGTCGAGGTCGACGACCGGTACTTCCGGGGCGTGTCGCGCGAGCGCTTCGCCGATCAGCGCGCGATCGGCGCCGATCAGCACCACACCCCGAAGTCGCTCTGCCGACTTGGCGACCAGCTCGTCGAAGGTCGCGCCCTTGGCGAGCCCGCCCGCGATCCACACGATCGACTCGTAGGCCGCCAAAGAGGCTTCCGCGGCATGCGTGTTGGTGGCCTTGGAGTCGTCGATGTACGCAACTTCGTCCACATCGGCGACGTGCGCGATGCGGTGGGCGTCGGGCCGGAAGGCCCGCAGACCGTCGCGTACGGCCCGGGCGGGCACCCCGAAGGCGCGCGCCAGGGCCGCCGCCGCAAGGGCGTTGGCGATGTTGTGCGGGGCGGGCGGCCGGACGTCGGAGACCTCCGCCAGCTCCTGGGCGTTCTTGTGCCGGTCCTCGACGAAGGCGCGGTCGACCAGGATGCCTTCCACGACGCCGAGTTGGGACGGCCCGGGAGTGCCGAGCGTGAAGCCGACCGCCCGGCAGCCCTCCTCGACGTCCGCCTCGCGCACCAGGTCCTCGGTGGCCTTGTCGGCCACGTTGTAGACACAGGCGACCCGATTGCCTTCGTAGATACGGCCCTTGTCGGCGGCGTACGCCTCCATCGAGCCGTGCCAGTCGAGATGGTCGGGCGCCAGGTTCAGTACGGTCGCGGAGTGCGCGCGCAGTGAGGGCGCCCAGTGCAGCTGGTAGCTGGAGAGTTCGACGGCGAGGACGTCGTACGTCTCCTCGCCGAGGACCGCGTCCAGCAGCGAGACGCCGATGTTGCCGACCGCCGCCGTGCGCAGGCCTGCCGCCTTGAGGATCGAGGCGAGCATCTGGACGGTCGTGGTCTTGCCGTTGGTGCCGGTGACGGCGAGCCAGGGGGCTGCTTCTCGACCGTCCCGCCCCCTGAGCCGCCAGGCCAGCTCGACGTCGCCCCAGACCGGGACGCCCGCCTCGGCGGCCGCGGCGAACAGCGGCTTGTCCGGCTTCCAGCCGGGCGCGGTGACGATGAGCTCGGTGCCCGCGGGCAGGGTCGCGCCGTCACCGAGGCGCACGGTGACGCCGAGCGCCTCCAGGTCCGCGGCCTGCGCACGGGAGCGCTCGTCGTCGCCGTCGTTGACGACCGTGACGACCGCGCCGAGGCCGTGCAGCACCTTGGCCGCCGGGATTCCGGAGACGCCGAGCCCGGCGACGGTGACGTTCTTGCCCTGCCAGTCGGTCACTTCTTGGCTGCCCATCCTGCGTAGAAGAGCCCCAGACCCACGATGACGCACATGCCCTGAATGATCCAGAAGCGGACCACCACAAGGACTTCGGACCACCCCTTGAGTTCGAAGTGGTGCTGAAGTGGCGCCATGCGGAAGACGCGCTTGCCGGTCATCCGGAACGAGCCGACCTGGATGACGACCGACATGGTGATCAGGACGAAGAGACCGCCGAGGAGCGCGACCAGCAGCTCCGTGCGGGAGCAGATCGCGAGGCCGGCGAGCGCGCCGCCGAGGGCCAGCGAACCGGTGTCACCCATGAAGATCTTGGCCGGTGACGTGTTCCACCACAGGAAACCGAGACAGGCGCCCATCAGTGCGGAGGAGACGATGGCGAGGTCGAGCGGATCGCGCACCTCGTAACAGGCGGCCGGGTTGGTCAGCGTCTGCGCGTTGGCGCAGGACTCCTGGAACTGCCAGACACCGATGAAGGTGTACGCGCCGAACACCATGGTCGCGGCGCCGGTGGCGAGGCCGTCCAGGCCGTCCGTCAGGTTCACGCCGTTCGACATGGCGAGGATCATGAACAGCGCCCAGACCACGAACAGCACCGGGCCGATGGACCAGCCGAAGTCCTGCACGAAGGAGAGCTTCGTGGAGGCCGGGGTATTGCCACGGTTGTCGGCGAACTGCAGGGCCAGCACCGCGAAGGCGATACCGCCGGTCAGCTGTCCGGCCATCTTCGCCTTGGCCCGCAGACCGAGCGAGCGCCGCTTGACGATCTTGATGTAGTCGTCCAGGAAGCCGACCAGGCCCATGCCCGCCATCAGGCCGAGCACCAGCAGACCCGAGAAGGTCGGGGCGTAGCCGGTGATCAGCTTCGACAGGAAGTACGCGATGATCGTCGCCAGGATGAAGGCGATACCACCCATGGTCGGCGTACCGCGCTTGCTGTGGTGCTCCTTCGGCCCGTCGTCACGGATGTACTGGCCGTAGCCCTTGCGGGCGAGCAGCTTGATCAGCAGCGGAGTGCCGATCAGGGTCAGGAACAGACCAATGACTCCTGCGAACAGGATCTGCTTCATCATCGGGCGGAAACCTCACCCTCAACACCGCTGTCGAGCAGCGCCAGGGCCACCCGTTCGAGCCCGACCGACCTGGACGCCTTCACGAGTACGACGTCCCCCGGGCGCAGTTCACTGCGCAACAGGTCGACAGCCGCCTGTGCGTCGGACACGTGCACCGACTCCTCACCCCACGAACCCTCGTTATATGCGCCCAGTTGCAGCCAGGACGCTTCCCTGCCCCCGACCGCGACGAGCTTGCTGACGTTGAGCCGGACGGCGAGCCGTCCGACCGCGTCGTGCTCGGCGAGCGCCTCGTCCCCGAGCTCGGCCATCTGACCGAGCACCGCCCACGTACGGCCCCCTTGTGCCTGTGAGGCTTTGCCCATTGCCGCGAGCGCGCGCAGGGCGGCTCGCATGGACTCGGGGTTCGCGTTGTAGGCGTCGTTGACGACCGTCACGCCGTCCGGGCGCTCGGTGACCTCCATCCGCCAGCGGGAGAGGGAGCCCGCCTCGGAGAGCGCGCGGGCGATCTCGTCTGCGGACATGCCCAGCTCATGGGCGACGGCGGCCGCGGCGAGCGCGTTCGACACGTGGTGCTCACCGTACAGGCGCATGGTCACGTCACTGCACCCGGAGGGTGTGCGAAGACTGAAGGCGGGCTGTCCACTCTCCGTGAGACGGACGTTCTCGGCGCGTACGTCCGCTTCGTCGGACTCTCCGAAGAGGATCACGCGTGCCTTCGTACGGGATGCCATGGCGCGTACGAGGGGATCGTCGGCGTTGAGGACCGCGGTGCCGTCCTCCGGGAGGCTCTCGACGAGCTCGCCCTTTGCTCGCGCGATCTGTTCGCGGCCGCCGAACTCGCCGATGTGGGCGGTGCCTACGTTGAGGACGAGGCCGATCTTCGGGGGCGTCAGATCCGTGAGGTAGCTGATGTGGCCGAGGCCGCGGGCGCCCATCTCCAGCACGAGGAACTTCGTCTCCTCGGTGGCGCTGAGCGCGGTGAGCGGCAGCCCGATCTCATTGTTCAACGATCCGGGCGTGAACACGGTCGGCGCCTTGCTGCGCAGCACCTGCGCGATCAGGTCCTTGGTGCTGGTCTTGCCCGCGGAGCCGGTGAGGGCCACGAGGGTCGCGCCGAGCCGTTCGACGACATGGCGGGCGAGGGCGCCGAGAGCCGTCTGTACGTCCGCGACGACGATCGCGGGCACGCCGACGGGGCGCGACGCCAGTACGGCGACCGCGCCCGCCTCGATCACCGCCTCGGCGTAGTCGTGGCCGTCCACACGCTCGCCCACGAAGGCGACGAAGAGACTGCCGGACTCCACTTCACGGGAGTCTCTGACGACCGGTCCGGTGACCTGAACCGACGGATCCGGTATGTCATACGTCTGCCCGCCGACGACTGCTGCGATCTCGGCGAGAGAGAGGGCGATCACAAGTTCATCCCTGGGTCTTCTGGATAGCTTCGCGAAGCACCTGGCGGTCGTCGAAGGGACGCACCACCCCGGCGATGTCCTGGCCCTGCTCGTGGCCCTTGCCCGCGACCAGTACGGTGTCGCCCGGCTCGGCGCGGGCGACGACGGCGGCGATGGCGGCGGCCCGGTCCTCGAAGACCTGGACCTCGCCACGCTCGTGTACTGGCACGGACGCCGCGCCCGCGAGCATGGTTGCGAGGATCGCGAGGGGGTCCTCGGAGCGGGGGTTGTCGGAGGTCAGTACGGCGGTGTCGGCGAGCCGGGCCGCGGCGGCGCCCATCGGCATCCGCTTGGTCTTGTCCCGGTCGCCGCCGCAGCCGAGCACGACGTGCAGGCGGCCGCTCGTCACCTTGCGCAGGGCGCGCAGGACCGATTCGACGGCGTCCGTCTTGTGGGCGTAGTCGACGACGGCGAGGTAGGACTGGCCCGCGTCCACGCGCTCCAGGCGGCCCGGGACGCCCGGCACGGCGGCGATGCCGTCGGCGGCCGTCTGCGGGTCGAGTCCGGCGGCTGCGAGGGCGACGATCGCGGCGAGCGTGTTCGCCACGTTGAAGGGGCCCGCGAGCGGCGACCTGGCGGTGATCCGCTCGTCCTTGGGGCCGACCGCGGTGAACGTCGAGTCCATGGGGCCGACTTCGACGTCCTCGGCACGCCAGTCGGCGTCGGGGTGGCCCTCGGCGGAGAAGGTGACGACCGGGACGCCGGCTTCCTTGGCGAGCCTGCGGCCGTACTCGTCGTCGAGGTTGATGACGCCGAGTTTGCTGCGGTGCGGTGTGAACAGTTGCGCCTTGGCCCGGAAGTAGTCCTCCATGTCGGAGTGGAACTCCATGTGTTCCGGGCTGAGGTTGTTGAAGACGGCGATGTCGAAGACGCAGCCGTCGACCCGGCCGAGGACCAGCGCATGGCTGGAAACCTCCATCGCGACCGCCTCGACGCCGCGCTCGCGCATGACCGCGAACAGCGCCTGGAGGTCGGTGGCTTCGGGGGTGGTGCGCTCCGACTTGATCCGCTCGTCGCCGATCCGCATCTCGACCGTACCGATCAGACCGGTGGAGCGGACCGTCTTCAGACCGCCCTCGACGAGGTACGCCGTCGTGGTCTTGCCGGAGGTTCCGGTGATGCCGATCTGGAGCAGGTCGCGCCCGGGGCGGCCGTAGATCGTGGCCGCCAGCTCGCCCATCCGGCCGCGCGGGTCGTCGACGACGAGGACCGGCAGTCCGGTGGCCGCGGCGCGCTCGGCGCCGGTTGGGTCGGTCAGGACGGCGACGGCACCGAGGCCGGCCGCCTGGGTCACGAAGTCGGCGCCGTGCAGGCGGGCACCGGGCAGCGCGGCGTACAGGTCGCCGGGGCGCACGGCCCGCGAGTCATGGGTGATGCCCGTGACCTCCGCGATCGACGCCGGGGCGGTGGCCCCCAGCTGATCGGCCAGTTCCGCGAGGGGTGTGGCGGAGACGTGAACCGGTCGCGGCGGTCCCGGATATGTCACAGGAACGCCCTTCTGGGTGGTTTGGGACTGATCAGCGTGTGGCACGGCGGTGAGCGTACCGGGCGCACCCCCGCTGGAGCGAAGCGAGGGGTTTGTCGGGGACTGGTTCCCGGGAGCCGGGGTGATCGTTGTCACGAGCTGTTCCTGGTCCGTTGTGCGTGGAGGCTGATCAGGGCTTGCGGTCGCAGTGGATCACGGGGTGAAGGTGACGGGCAGTCTGGCGGCCTGGGTCCCGGTGGGCGGGATCTGGAGGGTCTTCAGGGCGAACTCCATGACCTGCTTGTAGATGGGTCCGCAGGTCTGGCCGCCGAAGTAGCTGCCCTCGGTGGCGTTCTGGATCGCGCAGTAGACGGTGATCCTCGGGTTGTCCGCGGGCGCGAATCCGGCGAACGAGGACGTGTAGCCCTTGTACTTGCCGGTGGCCGGATCCACGCGGTTGGCCGTACCCGTCTTGCCCGCGACTCGGTAGCCGGGGATACGCGCCTTGGCGCCGGTGCCCTGCTCGTCGTCCACGACGGACTCCAGCATATGGGCGAGGGTCTTCGCCGTCTTCGCGCTCACAACCCTTGTCTTCTTGGGCTGGGCGGCGGGGGTGAAGCGGCCGTCGGCCCCCTTCGAGCCGCGCACCAGCGTCGGCTCGATGCGTACGCCGCCGTTGGCGATCGTGGAGTAGACGGAGGCCGCCTGCAGCGCGTTGATCGACACGCCTTGGCCGAAAGGAATCGTGTACTGCTGCGACGTGGACCAGGTGTCGGGGGACGCGAGGATGCCCGCCGTCTCGCCGGGGAGGCCGAGCCCGGTGTGGCTGCCGATGCCGAACTTGCGCAGATACGAGTAGAGGACCTGGTTGGCCTCCTTCTGCGTCTTGCCGAGCTGGCCGGTCGCCAGGATGGTGCCGATGTTGCTGGACTTGGCGAGCACGCCGTTGAGCGTCAGGTACCAGGTCTTGTGGTCGATGTCGTCCTGGAAGAGCCGGTCGCCGCGGTGCAGCCGGTTGGGCACGACGACATGCGTGTCGGGCGTGGCCGCGTTCTCCTCCAGGACGGCGGCCATCGACATCAGCTTGGCGGTGGAGCCGGGCTCGTACGCGTCTTCGATGGCCCAGTCGTGCAGGGCGTTCGGGTCGGCCTGGGAGAGGTCGTTCGGGTCGAAGCCGGGCGAGTTGGCCATGGCGAGGATCTCGCCGGTCCGGGTGTCCTGCACTATCACGTACCCGCGGTCCGCCTTGGACTTCTTCACCTGCTCGGTGATGGCGTTCTGCGCGGCCCACTGAATGTCGCGGTCGATGGTCAGCTCGACGTCGGAGCCGGCCACGGCGGGCGTCTCGGTGGAGTCCACGGTCGGCACCTGACGGCCGCCGGACTGGGCGTAGCGGATCTTGCCGTCCTTGCCCGTGAGCTCCTTGTTCAGCTGCTGCTCGATGCCGCCGCCGCCCTTGCCGTCGGCGTTGACCCAGCCCAGTATCCCGGCGGCGAGATCGCCGTTCGGATACACACGCTTGCTGGCGGGGACCGCGAGGACGCCCGCGAGGACGTTCACCGTGGTCTTGTCGGTCTGGGACTTGGCCGCGAGCGTGGTCTTCAGGTCCTTGATCTGCTTCCAGACCTGGGGGGTCTGGCGGTGCGCGAGCAGGGTGTAGCGGGTGTTCTTCGTGCTCAGCTTCTTGGCGACGGTGTCGGTGTCCTGGCCGAGGATCGGGGCGAGCAGCGCCGCGGCCTGCTCGGGGGCGTCCGCCACCGTCGTGGCCTTTTGCGTGAACATCGTCGGATCGGCCGTGATGTCGTACGCGTCCACGCTCGTCGCCAGCTCGACGCCGTTGCGGTCGGTGATCCCGCCGCGCTCGGCGGCGAGCGTGCGCCCGACGTACCGGTTCTGCTCGGCCTTCGCGGCGTAGGTGCTCGCGTCCACGGCCTGCACCTGGAGCAGCCGTACGACGAAGGCGATCATCACCAGGGTCAGCGCGAGGCTGACCATGCGCAGGCGCGGCCGGGGGCTGCCGAGCCGGATGACGCGCGGGCCGTTCGGCCGGAGTGCGCTCGGGCGGGGTGCGCTCGGCCGTCGCGCGGGGCGGGCACCGGGGCCCGGGCGCCGCTGGCTTCCGGGACGTACGGGCCTGGCGGGTCCGGGCACACGGCGGCGCGGCGGTTCCCTGTCGGACACTTCCGTCACCTGCCGGGGGTTGTGGAGGGCTGCGTGGACGGGGTGGGGGCCTGAGTCGCCGGGACGGCGGCCACGGACGGCTGTGTGGCGAACGTCGGAGACGGGCTCTGCCCCTGCCCCTGAATCGGGCTCTGACTCGGGCTCGCGCTCTGGCTCTGGGAGGAGGCGAGGGCCTCGGGCGCGAGGACCATCGGGGTCCGTGCGGAGGACTGCTGGGCGGGGGCTCCCGGGACGCCCTTGACGGTGCCGTCGGGGTTGAGGAAGGCCGGGTCGCCGCCGGGGACCATGCCCAGCTCGCGGGCGCGGCGCTGGAGGGCGTCGGGGGCGGCGTAGGCGTCCACGTCCCGCTGGAGCGCCTGCTCCTCGTCGGTGAGGCTCTTGGTGTCCTTCTGCAGGTCGTCGAGGCGGAACGACCCTTCGCTGAGCGCGGAGTTCAGCACGAGGAGTCCGATGAGGCCGCCGCCGAGCAGGAGGACGACCAACAGGACGAAGGGGGTACGGGCGGCCTGACCGGCACCGGCCGGCAGCAGCCGCGTGAGCCGGGCGGCCCGTCCCTTGAGTTCGGGTTTCGTGCTCACACGCCCTCCCTGCGGGTTCGGCTTCCCGAGTTCGCGGCCGCTCGGCGGGATGGGTTTCCCGGCTTCACGGCCCCTTGGCGGGTTGTGCTTCCCGATGTCACGGACGCTCGGTGGATTTGGTTTCCCGATGTCACGGCCGCTCGCTGGGTCTGGTTTCCCGACATCACGGCAGCCGAGCGGGTTTGACTTCCCCACTCACGAAGGCTTGGCAAGTTTGGATCCCCAACCCTCAACATCCCGCGGGTTTGGACATCCAACCCACGACATCCCGCGAGTTTGGGTTTCCGACTCACGCGCCCTCCCTCTCCCCACGCCTCACTCGGCGTTGTCCTCGCGGATGCGTTGCGCCCCCCGCAGCCGGGCGGGCGCCGCGCGCCGGTTCTCGGCGACCTCTTCCTCGGTGGGAAGTTCGGCACCGCGGGTGAGCAGCTTGAGCCGGGGCTGGTAGCGCTCGGGCACGACCGGCAGTCCGGGCGGCGCGGTGTTGGCGGCGCCGGCCGCGAAGACCTGCTTGACCAGCCGGTCCTCCAGCGAGTGGTAGGACAGCACGGCGATCCGGCCGCCGACGGCGAGCGCCTTCACGGCCGCGGGGATCGCGCTCTCCAGGACGCTGAGTTCACCGTTGACCTCGATGCGCAGGGCCTGGAAGGTGCGCTTGGCGGGGTTGCCGCCGGTGCGCTTGGCGGCCTGCGGAAGCGAGTCGCGGATCAGCTCGACGAGCCGCGCACTGTTGCTGAAGGGCTCCTTCTCGCGTTCGCGCACGACCGCGGAGACGATCCGCTTGGCCTGCTTCTCCTCGCCGTACGCCCGCAGGATCCGCACCAGTTCGCCCGCCGGGTAGGTGTTGAGCACCTCGGCCGCACTGATCCCGGTCGTCTGGTCCATGCGCATGTCGAGCGGGGCGTCCTGCGCGTAGGCGAACCCGCGGTCCGCCTCGTCGAGTTGCATGGAGGAGACGCCGAGGTCGAACAGGACGCCCTGGACGCGCGGGATGTCCAGGCGGTCGAGTACGTCGGGGAGTTCGTCGTAGACCGCGTGCACCAGGGTGGCGCGGTCGCCGAAGGGGGCGAGCCGCTCCCCGGAGAGCCGCAGCGCCTCCTTGTCGCGGTCCAGGGCCACGAGACGGGCCTCGGGGAACTGGGTGAGGAGGGCTTCGCTGTGGCCGCCGAGCCCGAGGGTGCAGTCGACGACCACGGCTCCCGGCTCGGCGAGGGCCGGGGCCAACATGTCCAGGCACCGCTGGAGCATCACCGGGACGTGTCGACTCTGGCTCAAGGGGCCCTCTCAGGTCCGCGCGGCCGCACGCACCGCCGGGTCCCCGCCCGCTCGAGAAGGGGAGGCCTGCTGGCGCCGGGTGAGTGGCGTCAGCCGACCGGGAGCGGGAGGAGGCCGAGCCGTACGTACGCGCCGCGCACGCGAGGAGACACCGGAAAAGCGCCGGGTCTCCGGGGGATAACAGTCCAGCAGGGAGAGCCTCGCCTCCCGCTTCGCGTCACTTTAGTCCACGGTGTCTCGCGGTCAATCAACCGGCATGCGCGTCGCGCGGCCCACTCCCGATGAAGCCGCAAATCCGCGGTAATCACCCTTATGGGCGCGCCGACACCGCCCGTGTGGGTTACCTCACAACAAGCCACGATGACGTTCTTTGTCCCCTCTCACAGCAGGACTCCTCTGCCTGTGACCAGTAACGTCATAGCTATGACGACTTCTGCATCCGTTCCCACCGAACCCGAAGGCGCCATAGCCACCGACGGCACCATCACCGACCGTCTCGTCGATGCGAACCAGCAGTACGCCGCCGCGTTCACCGACCCCGGGATGGATGCCCGTCCCGTGCTGCACGTCGCGGTGGTCGCGTGCATGGACGCCCGGCTCGACCTGCACGCCGCGCTCGGCCTGGAGCTGGGCGACTGCCACACCATCCGCAACGCGGGCGGTGTCGTCACCGACGACGTGATCCGCTCCCTCACGATCAGCCAGCGGGCGCTCGGCACCCGCAGTGTGGTCCTCATCCACCACACCGGCTGCGGCCTGGAGTCCCTCACCGAGGACTTCCGGCACGACCTGGAGATGGAGGTCGGCCAGCGCCCCGCCTGGGCGGTCGAGGCCTTCCGGGACGTCGAGCAGGACGTACGGCAGTCGATGCAGCGTGTGCGCACCTCCCCGTTCCTGCTGCACACCGATGACGTACGCGGCTTCGTCTTCGACGTCACCACCGGTCTGATGCGCGAGATCGACCCCACCTGACCGGCTCCGCCGGACCCCCGGTCGGCACCCCTCGGCACCTCGTGGGACTCTCTCTTCACGAAAGAACCCCGGCCTTCCGGCGCCCAAAGAGCCGTAAGACCTGACATATCGCGGCCAGTTATCCACAGGCGAGTGACACGAACCGGTAACGGCAACAAGAATGCGGGTGTGGCGTCACGCGGAACTTTCCGCGCGTGGTGTCCGTGTTTCGGGGTGGGCCGGTCCGCACAGGGCGTCGGCCCGGGAAAGGGCCGAGGAGGGCCGGGTGACGACCTATGACGATCGAGCGAGCCTTACGGATCTGACCGCCACTGTGGAGCGTGTCCGCAGTTCGGTGGAAGGAGTGATCGAAGGCAAGCCTGAGGTCGTACGGCTTTCGCTGACCGTGCTGCTCGCCGAGGGACATCTTCTGATCGAGGATGTTCCGGGCGTCGGCAAGACCATGCTGGCCAAAGCGCTGGCCAAGTCCATCGACTGCTCGGTGCGACGCATTCAGTTCACGCCCGACCTGCTGCCCTCGGACATCACGGGTGTGTCCATCTGGGATCAGCAGCGCCGGGACTTCGAGTTCAAACCGGGCGCGATCTTCGCCCAGATAGTGATCGGCGACGAGATCAACCGCGCCTCGCCCAAGACGCAGTCCGCGCTCCTGGAGTCGATGGAGGAGCGCCAGGTCACCATCGACGGGCAGACCTACGAACTGCCCAGCCCCTTCATGGTGGTGGCCACGCAGAACCCGGTCGAGATGGAGGGCACCTACCCGCTGCCCGAGGCCCAGCGCGACCGCTTCATGGCCCGCGTCTCCATCGGCTACCCCAGCGCGGACGCCGAGTTGCAGATGCTGGACATACACGGCGGGGTGAACCCGCTGGACGACCTCCAGCCGGTGGCGCACGCGCACGAGATCGTGAAGCTGATCGACGCGGTCCGCACGGTCCATGTCGCCGACCCGGTGCGCCGCTACGCGGTGGACCTGGTCGCGGCCACGCGCACGCACCCCGACCTCAGACTCGGCGCCTCGCCGCGTGCCACGCTGCACCTGCTGCGCGCGGCGAAGGCGTCCGCCGCCCTGAGCGGCCGGGAGTACGCGCTGCCGGACGACATCCAGGCGCTCGCCGTAGCGGTCCTGGCCCACCGCCTGCTGCCCACGGCCCAGGCCCAGTTGAACCGCCGCACGGCCGAGCAGGTCGTCCAGGAGATCCTGCAGCGCACCCCCGTTCCTGCGGCTCCCCAGCAGCAGTCCGGCTTCACGATGGGCCGCGGTACGCCCGCGTACGGCCAGCAGCCGCCCCGGAGGCTCTGATGACGCAAGCGGGCACGGGGCAGACCGCCGAGGAGGACAAGGGCGGGCTGCGCACCGCGCTCGCCGGGCTCACCACGCGCGGGCGCTCCTTCCTGGCCGCCGGAGTCGCCGCCGCGATCTGCGCGTACGTCCTGGGGCAGAGCGATCTGCTCCGGGTCGGCCTGCTCCTCTCGGTCCTGCCGCTGGTCTGCGCGACCGTGCTGTACCGCACCCGCTACCGGGTCGCGGGCAGCCGCAGGCTCTCCCCCGCGCGCGTGCCCGCCGGTTCCGAGGCCCGCGTCCATCTGCGGATGGACAACGTCTCGCGGCTGCCCACCGGACTGCTGATGCTCCAGGACCGGGTTCCGTACGTGCTCGGTCCGCGGCCCCGCTTCGTCCTGGACCGGGTGGAGGCCGGCGGACGGCGCGAGGTGTCCTACCGGGTGCGCTCGGACCTGCGCGGCCGCTACCCGCTCGGACCGCTGCAACTGCGGCTCACCGACCCCTTCGGCATGTGCGAGCTGACCCGCTCCTTCTCGACGTACGACACCCTGACGGTCATCCCGCGCGTGGAGGCGCTGCCGCCGGTGCGGCTGACCGGCGAGGCGAAGGGGTACGGCGACGGACGGCAGCGCTCGCTGGCACTGGCGGGCGAGGACGACATCATCCCGCGCGGGTACCGCTACGGAGACGACCTGCGCCGGGTGCACTGGCGCCTGACCGCGCGCTACGGCGAGTTGATGGTCCGTCGCGAGGAGCAGCCCCAGCGCTCCCGCTGCACGGTGCTGCTCGACACCCGGGGCATCGCCTTCCAGGGCGCGGGCCCCGACTCGGCCTTCGAGTGGGCCGTATCGGGCACGGCGTCGACGCTGGTGCACATGCTCGAACGAGGCTTTTCGGTACGGCTGTTGACCGATACCGGCAACTCGGTACCCGGCGAGGGCGCCGACGGTTTCGCGGGCGCCAGCCAGGAGTCGGCGGACGCGGCCGGGATGATGATGGACACGCTCGCGGTCATCGACCACTCGGACGGCACCGGGCTCTCCCGGGCGTACGACGTGCTGCGCGGCGGAAACGAGGGGCTGCTGATCGCCTTCCTCGGCGATCTGGACGACGAGCAGGCGACGGTGCTCGGCAAGATGCGCCAGCGCAGCGGCGGGGCCGTCGCCTTCCTGCTGGACAGTGAGACCTGGGTGCGGGAACCGACCGATGTCCCCGGCCCGTTGGACCAGAGCGAGGATCGACTGCGCATGCTGCGCGAGGCGGGCTGGACCGCCGTGACGGTGCCGCGGGGGGCGGGGATCGCCGACCTGTGGCGGGAGGCCGACCGACAGCGCACGCACGTCGCGTCGACGGGGAGTACGGCGGGGGGCGACGGCTCATGAGCGGGCGTGCACGACTGTCACTGTGCGCGGCGGCGGCCACGCTGATGGCTGCCTGCGCCTTGCTGCCGCTGGTCGACCCGGCGACCTGGATCTTCCAGGCGGCGTTCCTGCTGGCGGTGCAGACCGGTGTGGGCGCGCTGACCCGGCGGGTTCCGCTGGCCCGGCCGCTGACCGTGGCGGTGCAGGCGCTGGTGACGCTGATGATGCTCACGCTGGCCTTCGCCCGGCAGCAGGCCCTCGCCGGGATCGTCCCGGGGCCCGAGGTCTTCCACAAGTTCGGCGTGCTGCTTCAGGAGGGCGCCGACGACGTCGGGCGGTACTCGATTCCGGCGCCGCTGCACGACGGCATCCGGCTGATGCTGATCGGCGGCGTCCTGGTGATCGGGCTCGCGGTGGACGCGCTCGCGGTGACGTACCGCAGCGCGGCACCCGCCGGACTGCCGCTGCTCGCGCTGTACTCGGTCGCCGCGGGGCTCTCCGGCGGCAGCGCCGCATGGCTGTGGTTCCTGCTCGCGGCCGCCGGCTATCTGATGCTGCTGCTGGCCGAGGGCCGCGACCGGCTCTCGCAATGGGGCCGCGTCTTCGGCGGGGCGCCCCGCACACCGGGCCCCGACTCGGCAATCGGCGCCGTCGCGCCGGTCCGCACCGGGCGGCGCATCGGCGCGGTCGCGCTGGGCATCGCCCTGGTGGTGCCGCTCGGCCTGCCCTCACTCGACGGCGGCCTGCTGGACGGCGCGGGGACGGGCGTGGGGACGGGCTCCGGGGGCGGCGGCACGATCTCCGCGGTGAACCCGCTGGTCTCGCTCCGCGACAGTCTGAACGTGGACGAGGACCGCACGGTCATGACGTACCGCACCAACACCGACGACACCCAGGACCTCTATCTGCGGATCGTCTCCCTGGACGACTTCGACGGCACGGCCTGGAAGCCCGCCCAACGGCGCATCCAGGACGTCCCGGACACCTTCCCGACGCCGGTCGGCCTCGGGAACGACATCCAGCGGGCCTCGATCCAGACCCGTATCTCGGCGGCCGACTGGTACGCGCAGGACTGGCTCCCGATGCCGTACCCGGCCAGCAAGGTCGACATCAAGGGCAGTTGGCGGTACGAGCCCGTGGGGCGCACCCTCGTCGGGGACCACGGCCAGAACACCCGCGGCTTGCAGTACGAGGTCACGAGCCTGGTCGTGCAGCCGACGGCGGCGCAGCTCGCGAGCGCTCCCGAGCCGTCGGCGGCGATGAAGCGCGAGTTCACCAAGGTGCCGGAGTCGTTGCCCGCGGTGGTGGCGAACACCGCGCGGAAGGTCACCGAGGGCTCGGACAACCACTACGAGCAGGCGGTCAAGCTCCAGGACTACTTCGCCGTCAGCGGCAACTTCCGCTACGACACCCAGGTGCAGGTCGGCAGCGGCTCCGCCGCGATCGCGCGGTTCCTGAAGGAGAAGGAGGGCTTCTGCGTCCACTTCTCCTTCGCGATGGCCGCGATGGCCCGGACGCTGGGGATACCGGCCCGTGTGGCGGTGGGCTTCACGCCCGGCTCCCCGCAGGCGGACGGTTCGATGTCGGTGGGGCTGCGCGACGCGCACGCCTGGCCCGAGCTGTACTTCGAGGGAGTGGGCTGGACCCGCTTCGAGCCGACCCCGAACCGGGGCACGGTGCCGGAGTACACCCAGACGGACACCCCCGGCAGCAGCGTGCCGGCCGTTCCGAAGCCCACGCTGTCCTCGTCCGCGGCGCCTTCCAGCGCCCCGTCGGCGAGCGAGAGCTGCACGGCGCAGCAGCGCAAGCTGGAGGCGTGCCCGAGCCAGTCCGCTGCGGCGGCGGCGAGCTCCCACGACGACAGCTGGCCGTGGTTCAAGATCCTGGGGCTGACCTTGGCGGGCCTCCTGGTTCTGGCGGTGCCGCTGCTGCCGATGCTCTGGCGGATGCGGATACGGGCCGTACGGCTCGGCGGGCACGGCCGCACCGAGGCGGACGCGGCGGCGTACACGCTGGGCGCCTGGCAGGAGGTGACCGATACGGCGTGGGACCACGGGATCGCGCCGGACGAATCGCAGACGCCACGCAAGGCCGCCGCGCGGATCGTCCGTCTCGGGGGCCTCGATCCGACGGCGTCGGACGCGGTGCACCGGCTGGCGGCAGCCGTGGAACAGGTTCTCTACGCCCCGCATCCCCGACCGGTGGCAGGCCTCGCGGACGACGCGCGCCGCATCGCGGAAGCCCTGCGCACCTCGGCGAGCCGCCCTGCCCGCCTCCGCGCCCTTCTCGCGCCCCGCTCAGCCATCCGTGTGGTCTGGGCGGCCTCGGCCCGCCGGGTGAGCCTGACGGCCCGTCTCGCGGCCCGCAGGGAGACCCTGCTGCGCCGCCCTTCGGGTCAGAACAGCTGACGGTCACGGACACATGTGGCGCCACCCCGTCCGGGGTGGCGCCACATGTGCGCCCGGGTCTGCCGCGGTGCGTGCGGATTCCCTCGGTACTGTCGCAAGTCCGGCAGCCACTACCGCTGGTGCGCCGACCTGTGCGCCGCCGCCGTGCCGGGCTCCTGGGCGGGTTCAGGGCGTGCGTGAGGGGGTGTCCACCACCTGGGTGGACACCCCCTCACGTGCGTCTCTTCGTCCGCGGCGCCCGGAGGGCTAGTGACCCTGTTCGTCGCGGCGGCGCTGCCAGCGTTCTTCGATGCGGTGCATCAGGGAACGGCGCTGCCGACCCTGGCGGCGAGTAGCGGGTGTGCCCGGCGCTGCCGGCTGTTCACCCGGTTTGGGGGCCTTGCGCCAACCGGTGACGGCAAGTACCGCGCAGCCCAGCATGACGAGGAAGCCCACCACGCTGAGCCAGATCTGTACTGCGACCATTCCGGCCATGAGGAGCGCGATACCCACCAGAAAGCCCGCGACCGCCTGGTAGACCCGTCGCCGGGTGTACGTACGCAGCCCGCTTCCCTCAAGCGCTGTCGCGAACTTGGGATCTTCGGCGTACAGCGCTCGCTCCATCTGCTCGAGCATTCGCTGCTCGTGCTCCGAGAGCGGCACGGAGTCCTCCTCATCGTGCAGTCGCCGGGGCGACCGGGGGTCCCCTTCAGGATAGGCAGGGAATCGCCCCCGTGAAACCCGCCCCTCTACGCCAATTCGCCAACCGGAACCCGCCATGGCGCCCCGATCCGCTGAGGCGTGCATTCCCCAGCGAACGGTCCGTCATGCCGGACGGTCTCCCTCGATCATACGGCGCCGAGCACCCGATCGGAGGATCTGTGGCGTACTCCATCTGCCGCCAAGCCCCTGATCAGCGGCGCGCCCCTCTTCGGCCTCGTTCGCCTCCGGGGCGCTCGGGCACGGGAGACGACTCAGTCCTCGGCCGTCCCCTGCGCCTCACCGAGCACATGGAGCTGGGTCGCCACGGAGTGGAACGCGGCGAGCTCGGCCGCCGCCGCCTCCAGCTTCAGCAGTGCCTCCAGGGCCCCGGGCTCGGTGTCCACGAGGACTCCCGGCACCAGGTCCGCGAAGACCCGCACGCCGTGCACGGCGCCGACGCGCAGGCCCGCGCCCTCGACCAGGGCGGTGAGCTGTCCGGCGGTGAAGCGGTGCGGTACGGGATCACCCTCGCCCCAGCGTCCGTCCGGGTCATCGAGCGCCTGCCTGGCCTCCTTGAAGTGCCCGGCGAGGGCACGGGCCAGCACGGCTCCGCCGAGGCCGGCGGCGAGCAGGCTGAGGACACCCTCGGGGCGCAGCGCGTCCACCACGTTGCGCACGCCCTCGGCCGGGTCGTCCACGTACTCCAGGACGCCGTGGCACAGCACCGCGTCATAGCCACCGCGCTCGACCACGTCGAAGAGGCCGTGCGCATCGCCCTGGACGCCCTGTACACGGTCGGCGACGCCGGCCTCGGCGGCGCGGCGCTCGAGCGCGAACAGCGCGTTCGGACTGGGGTCGACGACGGTGACACGGTGGCCGAGGCGGGCCACAGGCACGGCGAAGTTGCCGCTGCCGCCTCCGGTGTCGAGTACGTCGAGGGACTCCCGCCCGGTGGCCTTGACCCGGCGGTCCAGGGCGTCCTTGAGGACCTCCCAGACCACGGCGGTACGGAGAGAAGCGCGGGGGCGCATCGGGTCCGACACGGCAGTTGACTCCTCGGCGCGGCACCGCCTCTTGCAGGGCGGAGCGATCTTTGTGGCCTCCCGGTGAGGAGGCTGCAGGCGCCTCCACCCTATTGCCTCCGCCGTCGTGGCCGATCCTCCGTCTCACGCGGCGGATCGCGTGCTGAACGGCCGAGGGTCCGCACGGCCGTTTCTCGGCCGCGGTGCCGGTCAGCCCGCGTCCGGGATCTCGCGGTCTCCTTCCTGTCGGGGCTGGGGAAGCACGGGTTGCAGCACCAGCATCCGTTCGACGAGGCGCAGGAACATCGCCACGTCGCGTATCAGGTCGTCGGCGTCGCGGCTGCGGGCCGCGCCCTGGATGCCCGCCTCGGCGCGGGCGCGACGGGTGGCGCCGGAGGCGAACAGGGCGCTCCACTCGGTGAGTTCGGGCGCGATTTCGGGGAGCACTTCCCAGGCGCTGCGGATACGGGCCCTGCGGCGGGGCGTGGTCTCCGGGCGGCCCCGGGCGGCGAGGACGGCGGCGGCGGTGCGCAGGGCGGCCAAGTGGGCCGTCGCGTACCGCTCGTTGGGCGTTTCCAGGGCCGTCGCCTCTTCGAGTCCGGCGCGGGCCTGGGCGAGCAGATCGAGGGCGGCGGGCGGGGCCGTGGCCCGGCGCAGCACGGGGTGCACGTCGCTCGCCGGGCCGGTCAGTGAGGGGGCAGGGCCGGTGGCGCGGCGCCGGTGGGCGGCGGCTGCGGAAGAGCTGGCCATGACGAACCTCCTGTCGTCTGTGTGACGGCACTGTGGCCGTATGTGCCCATCGTGAGGTATGCCACTGACAATCCGTTCTGACCTGGCCTTTTGCTTCGATCGAAGGTTCGGGATAGTTTTTGCACTGACCAGTCAGTTCAAAAAAGTAGTTCCAGAGGATGGGGAAGCTGTGGACAGTCCGCACGGACTGGGCGTCACGGCCGAGGACTTCGGGCTCAGGGGACCCCGCGGCTGGGCGTTCCGGGGGGTCTGCGTCGACGCGGAGCCCGGCTCGCTGATCGCGATCGAGGGACCCTCCGGGTCCGGCCGTACATGTCTGCTGCTCGCGCTCACGGGCCGGATGAAGCCCACCGAGGGGACGGCTGTCGTGGGCCAGTCGAGGCTGCCGAAGCAGATGGCCGCGGTGCGTCGCGTGAGCGCGCTCGCGCACGTGCCCGGCGTCACCGACCTCGACCCGGCCCTGACCGTCGGGGAGCACCTGAGCGAACGGGCGCTGTTGCAGCGGCGATTCGGCGGCTCCCTGCGGGGGCTGCTGCGGCCAAGGGCTGAGCGGGTCGACGAGGCGAAGCTGCGGATCGACACCGCGCTGGCCGCCGCGGGACTCGACCGGGAGGCCCTGCCCAAGGGGTCCCGGACCGCCGTACGCGATCTGGAGCGGCTGGAAGCGCTGCGGCTGTCCGTGGCGCTGGCTCTCATCGGCCGTCCGCGTCTCCTTGGCGTCGACGACACCGACCTCAAGCTGTCGGACGCCGAACGGGCCGAAGTCTGGGCCCTGTTGAAGTCGCTCACCGAGTCCGGCACCACAGTGGTGGCGGTGTGCAGCGAGGCCCCCGAGGGCGCCACCGTCGTGTCCACCCAGTCCACCCAGTCTGGCGAATGCACCAAATCCGCCCAAGGTAAGGAGACGGCCGATGCGCTCGCCGAGACTGGCCGCGCTTGAGCTCAGGCGCTTCGGCAGGGGCAAGCTCCCGCGTGCCGCGCTGGCCGCCCTCCTGCTGCTGCCCCTGCTGTACGGCGCCCTCTACTTGTGGTCGTTCTGGGACCCGTACGGCCGTCTCGACCGCATCCCCGTGGCGCTGGTGAACGACGACAAGGGTGCTGTGGCCGCGGGCAGGAAGGTCACGGCGGGCGACGACATCACCAAGGGCCTGCGCGACAGCGACACCTTCGAGTGGCACGAGGTGAGTGCCACCGAGGCGCGCCAGGGCGTCGAGGACGGCACGTACTACCTGTCGCTGACCATGCCGGGCGACTTCAGCGAGAGGATCGCCTCCAGCTCCGGGGACGCGCCGGAGACGGGCGCGCTCCAGGTGCGTACGAACGACGCGAACAACTACATCGTCGGGCAGATCTCGCGGACGGTGTTCAGCGAGGTGCGGACAGCCGCTTCCACGAAGGCGTCGCGGTCGTTCCTCGACAAGATCTTCATCTCGTTCTCGGACATCCACGGGGCGACCGAGAAGGCCGCCGAGGGGGCCGACAAGCTCAAGGGCGGGATCGGCAAGGCGAAGAAGGGCTCCAAGGATCTCGCGGACGGCCTGAAGGAGGCCAAGAAGGGCAGCGGGAAGCTCTCCGGGGGCCTGAAGAAGCTCAACAAGGGCGCGGGTGACCTGGAGGACGGTTCGCGGCAGGTCGCGGACGGCACGCAGTCGCTGGCCGACAAGGTCAACGGGGTCGCGGACGAGGTGGGCCCCTTCCTGAAGGACAACGAGAAGTCGATCGGCGACACGGCCCAGCTCGTCGCCGACTCCGCCGCGGGGATCCGCCACAACCTCGACACCCTGGTGGAGACGGCTCCGGCCGCGGCCAAGGGCGCCCACACGGCCTCCACCGCGCTGAACGCCGTCTACAGGGCGCGCTGCGAGACCCTGCCGGTCCCCGACGCCGCCTGTCCCGACCTGAAGAAGGCCAAGGAAGCGGCCGCGGACGTGGCCAAGGTCGCCGACGACGTGAACACGCTGATCGACGACCAGGGCGGCGACCTCGACAAGCTCGACAAGAACCTGGCCACGCTCGAGAAGCAGGCCCAGGCACTGGCCGACCGCTCGCCGCACCTCTCCGAGGACCTCGACGACGCGGTCTCCAAGATCAACAAGCTGAACGCGGGCGCGGAGAAGGTCGCCAAGGGCACCAAGCGGTTGCACACCGGGCTCGGCACCGCCAAGACCGGTGCGACGGACCTCGACACGGGCGTGGGCAAGCTCAAGACGGGCGCCAAAGCTCTCGACGGGGGCCTGTACAAGCTCGTCGGCGGTTCCGGAAAGCTCGCCGGCGGACTGCACGACGGCGCCGACCAGATCCCCGACTACAACAGGACGACCCGCGACCAGCGCACCCAGGTCATGTCCGACCCCGTGCAGCTGGCCTCCAAGGACCTGCACAAGGCGCCCAACTACGGCACCGGGTTCGCCCCGTACTTCATCCCGCTGTCCCTGTGGGTGGGCGCGATGGTGGCGTACATGCTGATCCAGCCGCTCAACCGGCGCGCGCTCGCGGCGGGCGCCTCGGCGTGGCGCATCGCGCTCGCGGGCTGGCTGCCGGTGGCCGCCGTGGGCGTGCTGCAGACGGCGGCCCTGATGTCCGTGCTGCACTGGGCGATCGGCCTGGAGATGGTGCGGGCGGCCGGGACGGTGGGCTTCCTGTTCCTGGTGACGGCGTGCTTCGCGGCGATCGTGCAGTGGCTGAACGCGCGCTTCGGAGCGGCGGGCCGGATCCTCGTCCTCGCCTTCCTGATGCTCCAGCTGACGTCGGCGGGCGGCACGTACCCCGTCCAGACCAGTCCGGGCTTCTTCAACGCGATCCACCCCTTCTTGCCGATGAGTTACGTCGTCGAGGCCCTCAGGAGGCTCATCACGGGCGGCGGCCTCGGCCCGGTCTGGCAGGCCTGCGCCGTCCTGGTGGCCTTCACGGCGGGCGCCCTCGCGCTCACCGCCCTGTCGGCGCGCCGCAAGCAGGTGTGGACCCTCGACCGGCTGCACCCGGAGCTGAGCCTGTGAGCACGCGCACAACCGCTCCTGTGACAATCGGGGCCATGGAAAGCAGCAGCACCACGGCGGGCGGCGGCGGCCGTCGCAAGGCGACCCGGCAGAAGCTCTACGAGGCGGCCGTCACCCTGATCGCCGAACAGGGCTTCTCCGCCACCACGGTGGACGAGATCGCCGAGCGCGCCGGGGTCGCGAAAGGCACGGTCTACTACAACTTCGCCAGCAAATCGGTCCTCTTCGAAGAGCTGCTGCGACACGGCGTGGGACTCCTCACCGCCTCCCTCCGGGAGGCGGCCGAGAAGACGGCGCGGGACGGCGGCAGCAAGGTCGACGCGCTGGACGCGATGATCCGGGCCGGACTCGTCTTCATCGACCGCTACCCGGCCTTCACGCAGCTGTACGTGGCCGAACTGTGGCGCACCAACCGGGCCTGGCAGTCCACGCTGATGGTCGTCCGGCAGGAAGCCGTCGCGGTCGTCGAGGGCGTCCTGCGCGACGGTGTGGCCAACGGCGAGCTCAGCGACGAGATCGACATCCCGCTGACGGCGGCCGCGCTGGTCGGCATGGTCCTGGTGGCCGCCCTGGACTGGCAGGCCTTCCAGCCGGAGCGCTCCCTGGACGACGTCCACGCGGCGCTGTCCCGGCTGCTCCAGGGGCGCGTGAGCGGCAGCCGGTAGCCCCACCGGGCCCTGAGGCCGCCCGGCACACACGAAAGCGCCGGTTCGATGTGGCCGCGTCCCCCGCGGGCCATTCGAACCGGCGCTTCGCCGTGCTCCCCCGTACTCCCCGTGTTCCCCCGTTGGGCCCCCGTTCGGTCGTCCCCCGGGTTCCCCCCGTGCCTCGCTCCCGCCGACCGCGTCGGCGGAAGGAGCGGCCAAGGGCGCGAGATCCGTTCCGCCGCCCCGTGTCGGCGGTACCGGAGCCGCGCCCCTTTCCGTGCCTCCACTCTCCCGTTCGCGCAGGTCGGGCCCATCCGCGCGCGTACTCATCTCACTCCCTAGGTACGCGTACTCAGACCTGCGCACTCATGCCCAGGACGCACCGTTGCCGACTGGTTACGATCGCGTCCGTGTCCGTACTCCCCCTGGTCTTCACCAGCGGCTGGGCCAGCGGCATCAACGCGTACGCGGTGGTGCTGCTCCTCGGCGTCTTCGGCGCGACCGGCCTGAGCGACGACGTCCCGGAGTCCCTCCAGCGCCCTGAGATCCTGGTCACAGCGGGCGTCCTCTTCCTCTGCGAGGCGGTCGCCGACAAGATCCCGTACGTGGACTCGGTGTGGGACTCGGTGCACACCGTGATCCGGCCGGCGGCGGGTGCGTGGGTCGGGGCGCTGCTCGCCGGGCAGAGCGGTTCGCTCTCTGATCTGGCGGCGGGCGCGATCGGCGGTTCGACGGCGCTGGCGAGCCACACGGTCAAGGCCGGGACGCGGATGGCGATCAACACCTCGCCGGAGCCGTTCAGCAACATCTTCATGAGCACCGCCGAGGATCTCGGGGTCGCCGGGATCCTCACCTTCGCGATGTTCCATCCCGAGGCCGCGGCGATCATCGCGGGCGTTCTCCTCCTCGCCGGGCTCGTGGTGCTCTACTTCCTCGTCTCGCGGATCCGGCGCTTTCTGCGTCGCAGGGCACAACGCCGGGAGGAGAGACGGCTGGCGGAACGGGTGGAGCAGCCGCCCGACTGACCGCCGCGGACCGGGCTGTCAGTGGTGGCCGATAAAGTCGCTGGCATGGGACGGATTGCGGTGATCGGCGCCGGGATGGGCGCGATGGCGACCGCCGCCCGGCTGGCCGTCGCGGGCCACCGGGTGGTGGTGTACGAGCGAGCGGAGACGTACGGCGGTGCGGTGCGCCGCTTCGAGCGCGACGGCTTCGCCTTCGACACGGGCCCGGGGCTGCTCCCGCTGCCCGCGGTCTACCGCGACCTGTTCGTCAAGACGGGCAAGCAGCCGCTGGAGGAGTGCGTCGAGCTGGTCCAGGTGGACCCGTCGTCACGGCACCTCTTCGCCGACGGCACGGAGGTCTCCCTGCCGAACGCCTCGCGCGCCGGCGTCGTCACCGCGCTGGACGAGGCGCTCGGGTCGGGCGCGGGCGACCGCTGGGGCGACTTCCTGGTCCGGGCCCGCGAGGCGTGGGACCGCACCCGCAGGCCGCTCCTGGAGGAGCCGCTGTGGCCCAACTGGTCGGTGCTCGCCGATAGTGAGCCCTACCCGTCGGTGCCGCACAAGAAGCTGCTGCGCACCCGCCGGGCCACCACCCTCGCCGAGGTCGCCGCCTGGGAGCTGCGCGATCCGCGCCTCACGGCCGTCCTGGAGAGCCAGGCCCTCGCGTACGGGCTCGACCCGCGCGTCACCCCGGCGAGCGCCGCCGTGCTGCCCTACATGGAGCACGCCTTCGGCACCTGGTATGTGCGCGGAGGCATACGGGAGTTGGCGCGCGCGGTGTACGAGCGGTGCGTGGCCCGCAAGGTGGAGTTCCATTTCGGGGCCTCCGTCGAGCGGATCGTCGAGAAGGACGGCCGGGCGGCGGGCGTGGAGCTCACCGACGGCACGGTCGCGGACGCGGACTTCGTGGTCGCGGGTGTCGCGCCCGGCATGCTGGACAGACTCGTCGCCGGGACGGCGATACGGGGTGACGGCGAGGTCGCGGCGCAGCGCGGGGCGCCTAGCCGGCTGACTGTGCTGCTGGCACTGCGCGGCGGGCGGCCCGAGGGGGTGGCGCATCGGACGGTGGTGCATGCGGCCGAGCGCGAGGAGGAGTTGGGCCGGCTCTTCGGTGAGCACCCGGGACTCCCGGCCGCGCCCACCGTCACGGTGTCGCGCCCCGATGACACGGCGCTGGTACCGGACCCGGAGCACGAGGCGGTCACGCTGACCGTCACGGTGCCGTCGGGCCTGAAGGTGTCCGAGTCGGATGTGGACCGGGTCCTCGGCGTCGCCGAGCGCGCTCTGCCCGGCCTCCGTGACCGCCTTCTGTGGCACGAGGTCCGGACCCCGGCCGACATCGCGGAGGCGACGGGCGCGGACGGCGGCGCGGTCCCGGCCCCGGCGCTCGCCGCCGCGGACGGCCGACTGCTGTACCCGTCGAACGGCACTCGTGTGCCGGGGCTGTTCGCTGCGGGCGGCTGGGCCCACCCCGGCGGCGGACTTGCGCACGCGGGTATGTCGGGCGCCCTGGTGGCCGGACTGATCGTGGAGGGGCCGGAGTTCCGGGGCTCGCAGTGAGCACGCCGGCGGGCTGAAGGCTGTTGGGGGCGGCCTTCAGTAGCGGTACTGCTCGTCGTACCCGGTGCCGTTGCCGTTGCCGTTCCCCTGGTACGGATACGGCTGCTCGGGCGGGAGTTCGCCGCCGTACTCGTCGGTGCGCTGCTGCGGCACCCAGACACCGCCGGCCGGGGTCTCGCCGCCGTAGGTGCCGGTGCCGGTGGCGTACTGGTCCTGGCCGTAACCCTGCTGCTGCATGTACTGCTGCTGCTCGCCGCCGTACGTCGTGTCGTACGAGGCACCGGTGTACGTCTGCGTGCCGATGTACGGGTCGGAGTAGGCGGCGTACTGCTGCTGGCCGTTGTCGTAGCCGTACTGCTGCTGGTCGTACCCGGAGTAGCCGTCGTACGCGTACGCCTGCTGGTCCTGGGACTGGGCGGCTGCCGCGTAGGCCTGCTGGTCCTGGGACTGGGCGGCGCCGGCGTAGGACTGGTCGCCGGCCGCCGCGTACGCGTTGTCGCTGTAGATGCCGTACGAACCGGTGTCCTCGGGCAGGGGCTGCGGCTCGTACACGGCGGTGGTCTCGGCGGCCGCGGGCTCGCCGGAGCCCGGGGGCATGAAACGGTCGGACTGCGCGGGCGTGAAGACGTCGTCCTCGCCGGCGTATTCGTCGTCCTGGGCATAGGCAGAGGCGTCGGTCGCTTCGAGGTCGGAGACCTCCAGCGTCGGGTCCTGGTGGTCCGGCTCGCCGCGGCGGCGCTTGCTGGGCTTCGCGGGCTTGTCGGACGCGGAACGGCCGTTGAGGGCCCAGCCCTCGGCGAAGCCGCGGCGGAACGACAGGGTGACGTATGTCTGGCCGACCGCGAAGGCGGCCGCGCCCAGGCCGATGACGACCACGGAGGGCATCAGCACACCGAGGACCACGCCGACGAAGCCGACGAAGGCGAGCAGCCGGTAGCGCAGTCGCGCCTTGTACTGCAGCAGCACCTCGCCGAGCAGCCACAGCGCGACAATGCCGAACGCGATATAGAGGACCGTCCAGCCCATGTACGCCCCTCTCCCAGTGGCCGCTACCGCAGTCTGTCGTACGCGGGTGCGACCGGTCTAGGCCTGCTGTGGGTGGTGCAGGCCCAGATTCTCGTAGATTTCCAGCGTCGCCGTGGAGTTGTTGAGCGTAATGAAGTGCAGTCCGGGGACTCCCTCGGCCAGCAGCCTCGCGCAGAACTCCGTCGCGAACTCAATGCCAATGGAGCGTACAGCCGCCGCATCGTCTTTGGCTGTGAGGATCCGCTCTTTCAGGGCGTCCGGGAACGAGGCGTTGCTGAGCTTCGGAAGCCGCTCCAGCATCTTCACGCTCGTCACCGGCATGACCTCCGGAATGACCGGGGTCTCGCAGCCGGCCGCCGCGACACGGTCGCGCAGGCGCAAGTACGAGTCCGGCTGGAAGAACATCTGCGTGATCGCGTAGTCGGCGCCGGCGCGGCATTTGTCGACGAAGTGCGCGACGTCCAGGTCCCATTCCGCGGAGCGCGGGTGCATCTCCGGGAAGGCCGCGACGCCGACGCAGAAATCGCCGGACTCCTTGATGAGCTGAACGAGCTCGGCCGCGTATGTCAGACCCCGCGGGTGCGGCACCCATTCGCCCATGGGATCGCCGGGCGGGTCGCCGCGGACAGCGAGGATGTTGCGGATTCCGGCGTCCGCGTACTGGCCGATGATGTTGCGCAGTTCCGCGATGGAGTGGTTGACCGCGGTGAGGTGGGCCACCGGGGTGAGCGTCGTGTCGGCGACGATCTGCTCGGTCTCCTTGACCGTGCCGGCGCGGGTGGAGCCGCCGGCGCCGTAGGTCACGGAGACGAAGTCGGGCGCGACGGCCTCGACCCGGCGGAGGGCGTTCCACAGGTTCCGCTCGCCCTTGGGGGTCTTCGGCGCGGAGAACTCGAACGAGTACGTCGTCTTGCCGGTCGCGAGCATGTCGCGCACGGTGCGTGCGCGATCAGTCCTGGTGGAAGCAGATCCGAGGGCCATACCGGCAGGTTAGCCAGGGGTCGCCCGTCCCCCAACCGAACCGAGGCGAATTGTCCTATTTGTCGACTTCTTGTCCACCCCTCGGACACTCGTCGGACAACTAATCGGACAACCGGCCGGAACAGTCACCAGGTGACTACGCGTGACGCAGTCGCTTCGCGAACTCTCCCGCCGCCGCTCCCGGATCGTCCGCCTCGGTGATCGCCCGTACGACGACGACACGGCGGGCGCCCGCCTCCAGGACCTCGTCGAGGTTGCCGAGGTCGATGCCGCCGATGGCGAACCAGGGGCGGTCGCTGCCCAGCGAGGCCGTGTAACGGACCAGGTCGAGGCCGGGTGCGTGGCGGCCGGGCTTGGTGGGGGTGGGCCAGCAGGGGCCGGTGCAGAAGTAGTCCACGCCCTCCTGGACGGCGGCGGCCGCGACCTCGGACTCGGCGTGGGTGGAGCGGCCTATCAGGACGTCGTCGCCGAGGACGGCGCGGGCCGCGGGGACCGGGAGGTCGCCCTGGCCCAGGTGCAGGACGTCGGCGCCGATGGCGTGGGCCACGTCCGCCCGGTCGTTGACCGCGAGGAGCTTGCCGTGGCGTGCGCAGGCGTCCGCGAAGACCTGGAGGTGCTCCAGCTCCTCGGCCGCCTCCATGCCCTTGTCGCGCAGCTGCACGATGTCCACGCCGCCCGCCAGGACCGCATCGAGGAAACCGGCGAGGTCGCCCTGGCGCTTGCGGGCGTCCGTGCAGAGGTAGACGCGGGCGTCGGCGAGCTGGGCGCGCGCGGTGTCGGCAGCGTTCTCGGGCATGCGTGTATCCCCCGTTGTCGGTGCGTACGGACCACGGCGGCCGGGGTGGCCCTGCCCGCCGTGGTCCGTATGCCGGACGGTCTTCTGTTCAGGTCAGACGGCAAGCGCCTGGGCGCGGCGCTTCACCTCCGTGCCGCGATTCTCGCTCAGAGCCTGCGCGGGGGTGCCGGGCAGGGTCGGGTCGGGGGTGAAGAGCCACTCAAGCATCTCTTCGTCGGAGAAGCCGTCGTCCCGCAGGAGCGTCAGGGTGCCGGACAGGCCCTTGACGATCCGGTATCCCTGCTCGGCGTCACCGTCGATGAAGGCCGCGGGCACGTGCAACGCCCTGTTCTCACCACGTCGTACGGCGATCAGCAGGCCTTCCTTGACATGCTGCCGCACACGAGTCACCTCGACGTCGAACATTTCGGCGATGTCGGGGAGGGTGAGCCAGGCGGGGACGAGAGCATCAATCTTTGCGTCAATCTCGGTCACGGGACAAGCCTGCCATCCCGGACTGACAGTCGGAAGCCAAGGGCGTCCGACCTGGGGTAACGGATTAGGCCATGGCTGCCTTCAGAGGCTTCGACGGGTCCGCCAGAACTTCCGGGTCCATCGGGGTGCCCGCCTCGATGAGTCTGCGCCCCTGGGCCAGGTCCCTCGGGCGCCCCACGGCCAGAAGAGCGACCAGGCGGTTCTCGCGGAGCCAGCAGACCGACCAGGAGGCGCCCGCGGGGTCGCCGCGCCACACCGTGGCATCGGCCGGGGCATGGTGGCCGACGTACTGGACGAAGCGGCCGAACTGCTCGGACCAGAAGTACGGGACCGGGTCGTACGCCGCCGGGGCCTCGCCGATGATGTTCGCGGCGACCGTACGCGGGCCCTGGAGAGCGTTGTCCCAGTGGTGGACGAGGAGGCGGTCCTCATACCTTCCCGAAGGGAAGGAGGCACAGTCGCCGACCGCGTAGACGTCCGGTACGGAGGTGCGCAGGTGGTCGTCGGCCACGATCTCGTGGTGGGCGCCGAGTGCGATTCCGGAGCCGGCGAGCCAGGCCGTCGCGGGGCGGGCCCCGATGCCGACGACGACCGCGTCCGCGGGCACCCGGGAGCCGTCGTCGAGGACCACGGCACCCGGCTCGATGCGCTCCACGCGCGCGTGCGTTCGCAACGAGGCCCCGCTGTCCGCGTACCAGGACGCCATCGGCGCGGCCACCTCGGCGGGCAGTGCCCCGGCGAGCGGCCGGTCGGCGGCCTCGACGACGGTCACCGCGCACCCCGCCTCGCGCGCCGCCGTGGCGAACTCGGCGCCGATCCAGCCCGCCCCGACGACCACGATGTCGTGCTGCTGAGCGAGGACGGGACGCAGCCGCTCGGCGTCGTCCAGGGTGCGCAGCAGATGGACCCCGGGCACACCCTCCGCGCCCGGCAGCTGAATCGGCTCCGCGCCGGTGGCGATGACCAGGACGTCGTACGGCTCGGGCCCGGTGGCGGTGTCCAGCTCATGCTCGCGAGGCCGTACGCCGAGCGCCTCGCGCCCGAGCTGCAGATCGATGTCCAGTGCCTCGAAGTCGACGTCGAAGGCTGAGCCCTCGGCCTTTCCGAGCAGCACGGCCTTGGACAGCGGCGGCCGGTCGTACGGCTGATGGGGCTCCGCGCCGATCAGCGTCACGCTGCCCTTGAAACCCTGTTCGCGCAGGGCGACCGCGGTCTGCACACCGGCCATGCCCGCGCCCACGACGACGACCCGCCGTGCCGTACGCCCCTGCGACTGTGCCTGCGTCTGCTCGCTCACCTGATCACCATAGACAACTGACAATTCGTCAGTCAGCGGACGCGTTCAGTGACCTGTTCCACAATCCTCGCCGACCTGTCCGCCGACCTGCTCCACGATGCTCGTCCCGCTGCCCGTCCGCGACTCCCATTCCCAGGTCTCCTCCAGGCGTACGCGCCCGTCGGGCAGCTCGACCACGAGGGACACGCAGTGCCCCGACGAGGTGCTGCCGTCGTGCTTCAGCTGTACGTACCGGAAGTCGAGCCGGTCGTCCTGGCGGGTACCCAGAAGGTGGCCTCTTATGACGTCGCCGCCCGCGTATTCGGCCCAGATCTCGCCGTCCTTCTCGTGGTACGTGAAGCGGGTGCGGGTGCCCACCTGCCCGGGCGCCTGGTCGGCGACAGGGGCGAGAACGAGGCCGTCGAGCGAACGCGCCATGGGCGGAGGCTCCCTTACTGAGACAGGTGGCGGCGGGCTAGGGTGGCCACCGTAAAGCACTCGCGGGAGCCCGGACGTACTGGGCTGAGAGGGAGGCTGGGACGGCCTCCGACCGTACGAACCTGATCCGGGTCATGCCGGCGAAGGGAGGGGCTGGACGCCCATGTCGCCTACACGTACGTCAGACGTCCTCGTCATCGGGGGCGGAATCATCGGGCTCGTGACGGCCTGGCGGGCCGCGCAGCGCGGGTTCACGACCGCCCTCGTGGATCCCGAGCCCGGCGGCGGAGCGGCCCAGGTGGCCGCCGGAATGCTCGCCGCCGTCACCGAACTGCACTACGGCGAGCAGACCCTGCTGGGTCTCAATCTCGCCTCCGCGCGCCGCTATCCGGAGTTCGCCGCCGAGCTCACCGAGGTGACCGGCCAGGACCTCGGCTACCGCCAGTGCGGCACGCTGGCCGTCGCGCTGGACGCCGACGACCGCGCCCATCTGCGGGAACTGCACGCCCTGCAACGCCAGTCGGGGCTCGACTCCGAGTGGCTGAGCGGGCGCGAGTGCCGCCGTCTGGAGCCGATGCTGGCACCCGGGGTACGCGGCGGTCTGCGGGTCGACGGCGACCACCAGGTCGATCCGCGCCGGCTCGCGGGGGCCCTGGTCACCGCGTGCGAGCGGGCCGGAGTGGTGTTCCACCGGACATGGGCCGAGCGGCTGACCGTCGCGGGGGACCGGGCCACCGGAGTCGTCACCACGGCCGGCACCGAGCTCGCCGCCGGCCAGGTGGTGCTCGCCGGGGGCAGCCTCAGCGGGCGTCTGGCGGGCGTTCCCGACAAGGTCCTGCCGCCCGTGCGCCCCGTGAAGGGGCAGGTGCTGCGGCTGACCGTGCCGAAGCGGTACGCGCCCTTCCTGAGCCGCACCGTGCGGGCCGTGGTGCGCGGCAGCCAGGTCTACCTGGTGCCGCGCGAGAACGGCGAGCTCGTCGTCGGCGCCACCAGCGAGGAGCTGGGCTGGGACACGACGGTGACCGCGGGCGGCGTGTACGAGCTGCTGCGCGACGCCCATGAGCTGGTTCCCGGGATCACCGAGCTGCCGCTCACGGAGACCCGTGCGGGACTGCGCCCGGGTTCGCCCGACAACGCGCCGCTGCTCGGTCCGACCGAACTCGACGGCCTGCTGCTGGCCACCGGGCACTACCGCAACGGCGTCCTGCTCACGCCCGTCACCGGTGACGCGATGGCCCACGCCCTGACCACCGGTGAACTCCCCGACGAGGCCCGCCCCTTCACCCCCCGGCGTTTCAGCGCCGCCGCCCTCACGGAGCAGCCCGCATGAACATCTTCGTCAATGGAGAACGGCAGCGGATCGCCGCGGGGACCGCTCTCGACTCGCTCGTCGCGGCCCTCACCGTCGCACCGTCCGGCGTGGCCGCCGCGCTCAACGAAACCGTCGTCCCGCGCGGGCAGTGGTCGTCCACCGCCCTCTCCGAGGGAGACCGCGTCGAAGTCCTCACCGCCGTCCAGGGAGGCTGACCCATGGCCGACGATCCCTTCCTCCTCGGTGGTACGTCCTTCTCGTCCCGGCTGATCATGGGTACGGGCGGTGCGCCCAGCCTCGACGTCCTGGAACGCTCGCTCGTGGCGTCCGGCACGGAGCTGACGACGGTCGCGATGCGGCGCGTGAACGCCTCCGTGCACGGCTCGGTGCTGTCCGTCCTCGACAAGCTGGGCATCCGCGTGCTGCCGAACACAGCGGGGTGTTTCACCGCGGGTGAGGCCGTGCTGACCGCCCGGCTCGCGCGGGAAGCCCTTGGCACGAACCTGGTCAAGCTGGAGGTCATCGCCGACGAGCGGACGCTGCTGCCCGATCCGATCGAGCTGCTCGACGCGGCGGAGACGCTGGTGGACGACGGGTTCATCGTGCTGCCGTACACGAATGACGATCCTGTACTGGCGCGGAAGCTGGAGGACGCCGGCTGTGCGGCGATCATGCCGCTGGGGTCGCCGATCGGGTCCGGGCTGGGGATTCGGAATCCGCACAACTTCCAGTTGATCGTGGAGCACGCGCGCGTGCCGGTCATTCTGGACGCGGGGGCCGGTACGGCGTCGGATGCCGCGCTGGCCATGGAGCTGGGGTGTGCGGGGGTGATGCTTGCCTCGGCGGTGACGCGGGCGCAGGAGCCGGTGCTGATGGCTGAGGGGATGCGGCACGCGGTGGAGGCGGGGCGGCTCGCGTATCGCGCGGGGCGGATTCCTCGGCGGCACTTCGCCGAGGCGTCGTCTCCTGCGGAGGGCTTGGCGGTGCTGGATCCGGAGCGGCCGGCCTTCTGACCTTGGCTGTCCGTGGTGGGTGGTTGCTGTCAACGATTTTCCCCGCCCGCGCACCGCCCGTTTCAGGTCTGCTGGGAAGTTCAGGTCTCCTGTGGGGGTTCCCGCCGTTGGCGGCTGACCCCGCAAACGGTTCGTTGCATGCGGTGTGCGTCACAGGTCGGCTGCAGTCGCGCTGCGGTATCGGGGGAACGGGCTGTCGTGACAGTGGCGGCTCGTACACTCACCTGCGTGGATACGACCCTTCAGGACCCGCTTGTCGGGCGCGTGCTCGATGGCCGTTATCGCGTTGACTCACGGATCGCGGTCGGCGGGATGGCCACGGTCTACAGGGCCCTGGACACCCGCCTCGACCGCGTGCTCGCGCTCAAGGTGATGCACCCGACGCTGGCCGCCGACGGCTCGTTCGTCGAGCGCTTCATCCGTGAGGCCAAGTCGGTGGCCCGGCTCGCCCACCCCAATGTGGTGCAGGTCTTCGACCAGGGGACGGACGGGTCGTACGTCTATCTGGCCATGGAGTACATCGCCGGGTGCACGCTGCGCGACGTGCTGCGCGACCGTGGTGCCCTGCAGCCGCGGGCCGCGCTCGACATCCTGGAGCCGGTGCTCGCCGCGCTCGGCGCCGCGCACCGCGCCGGGTTCGTGCACCGCGACATGAAGCCGGAGAACGTCCTCATAGGGGACGACGGCCGGGTCAAAGTGGCCGACTTCGGTCTCGTACGGGCCGTGGACACGGTCACCAATACGACGGGGTCCGTTCTCGGCACCGTCTCGTACCTCGCCCCCGAACAGATCGAGCACGGCACCGCCGACACCCGCGTCGACGTCTACGCGTGCGGGGTCGTCCTCTACGAGATGCTCACCGGCGGCAAGCCGCACTCCGGGGACTCCCCCGCCCAGGTGCTCTACCAGCACCTCCACGCGGATGTACCGCCGCCGTCGGCCGCCGTGCCGGGACTGCCGTACGAGCTCGACGAGCTGGTCGGCACCGCGACCGCCCGTAATCCCGAGGTGCGCCCGCACGACGCGGTGGCGCTGCTCGGCATGGTGCTCCAGGCGCGGGCCGGGCTCACCGCCGAGCAGCTCGACGCCGTACCGCCGCAGGCGCTCGCCACGGGCCACGACAACGCCGGCGACCGTACGAGTGTGATCCCGCGCTCGCTGTCGGTGCCCCGTCTGCTGCCCGTGAACGAGGACGAGGACGACACCTCCGCCCTCGACCGGACCAGCCGGTTCGAGCGGACCAGCCGCTTCGAGACCGCGCCGGTCGCTCCCTCGCGGCGCGCCCCTCGGGGGCCCCGGCGCGGGATGCTGGTCATCGTCGCCGCCGTCCTGCTTGTGCTGGGCCTCGGCGGGGGCGTCTGGTACATCAACTCCGGCCAGTTCACCAAGGTCCCGCCGGTCCTGTCGAAGACCGAGAAGCAGGCCAAGGACCGGCTGTCCAACGCCGGGCTCGACGCCAAGGTCAAGCACGCGTACAGCGACACCGTGAAGCGCGGCACCGTCATCAGCACCGACCCGGAGATCGGCGCCCGCATCCGCGACAACGACTCGGTGACGCTGACCATCTCCAACGGCCCCGAGACGGTGAAGGTGCCCGACCTGAAGGGCTTCGCGCTGTTCAAGGCGAAGGAAGTCCTCAAGGACGACGGACTCGCCGCGGGCATGGTCACCCGGGAGTTCAGCGAGGACGTCGCCAAGGGCTTCGTGATCAGCACGGATCCGTCGGCGGGCACCAAGCGGCACGCCGGTTCGGCCATCGCGATCACCGTCAGCAAGGGCAGCCCCGTGGAGGTGCCCGAGGTCACGGGCGCGTCCGTGGAGGACGCCACCTCGGAGCTCGAATCCTCCGGCCTGAAGGTGAAGATCGCCCCCGAGAAGGTCAATTCGGAGTTCGACAAGGGCCAGGTCGCCGAGCAGTCGCCGGGCGCGGGCCGCGAGCTCGCCACCGGTGACACGGTGACGCTGACGATCTCCAAGGGCCCCGAAATGGTCCAGGTCCCGGACGTCGTGGGCGACAGCGTGGACGACGCGAAGAAGGCGCTGGAGGATGCCGGGTTCAAGGTCGACGAGGACCGCGGACTGCTCGGGCTCTTCGGGGACAAGGTCAAGAGCCAGTCGGTGGACGGCGGCGAGACAGCCCCCAAGGGATCGACGATCACCATCGAGATCCGCTGAGCCGGGGGCGGGCTTCACGGCCTTGAGGACCGCCGACGGGGCACCCCGCAGCACGTGACACCCTGAAGAGCGTGACCAGCAAGCAGCTCCGTAACCCCGTCGGCGGCCATGTCCCCGTGGCCGGCGGCCTCGACTCCGTCGGCCTGACCTACGCCCGCGATCTGTTGGCCGAGACCGTCCAGGTCTTCGTCGCCAACCCGCGCGGCTGGGCCACGCCCGCCGGAAACCCGAAGCAGGACGAGGCGTTCCGCGCGGCCTGCGCCGCCGAGTCGATCCCCGCGTACGTCCATGCCCCGTATCTGATCAACTTCGGCTCGCACACCGAGGCGACGGTCGAGAAGTCGGTGGAGTCGCTGCGGCACTCGTTGCGGCGCGGGCGGGAGATCGGCGCCCTGGGCGTGGTCGTGCACACCGGCAGCGCCACCGGCGGGCGGGACCGGTCCGTCGCCCTCAAGCAGGTACGTGAGCACCTGTTGCCGCTGCTGGACGAGCTGACGCATGACGACGACCCGTTCCTCCTGCTGGAGTCGACCGCCGGTCAGGGCTCCTCGCTCTGCTCCCGCACCTGGGACTTCGGGCCGTACTTCGAGGCGCTCGACGCCCACCCCAAGCTCGGCGTCTGCCTCGACACCTGCCACATCTTCGCGGCCGGCCACGACCTGACGGGGCCGAGCGGGATGCACCAGACCCTCGACCTGCTGGTCGACACCGTTGGCGAGGGGCGACTCAAGCTGATCCACGCCAACGACTCCAAGGACGTCGTCGGCGCGCACAAGGACCGCCACGAGAACATCGGCTCCGGCCACATCGGCGAGGACCCGTTCCGCGCCCTGATGACCCACCCCGCCACCGAGGGCGTACCCCTGATCATCGAGACGCCCGGCGGCAAGGAAGGGCACGCGGCGGACGTGGAGCGGCTGAAGAAGCTGCGCGACGGCTGAGCCATCGGCCGAGGCCACCATCACGGCCACTTTCGAGACCGTTGAGGAATACCCCCAGGGGGTATACGGTTCCTGCCTGATGCAGGAACCGTTACCTGACGTTGGGGGCTTCTCATGCAGCACGAGGCACACGCCGAGCACACCCACACCGAGCACACCCACACCGAGCACACCGAGCACTCGCACCACGAGACGTACGCTCACGCGCATGGCATGGGCAAGGCCACCTGGTCCATGGCCGCGCAGGCGACCCTGCACTGCCTCACCGGCTGCGCCATCGGCGAGGTGCTCGGCATGGTGATCGGCACGGCGTTCGGCTGGGGCAACGTGCCGACGATGATCCTGGCGATCGTCCTCGCCTTCGTCTTCGGCTACTCGTTCACTCTGCGCGGAGTGCTCAAGGCCGGCGTCGACTTCCGGACGGCGTTCCGGGTCGCGCTCGCCGCGGACACCGTGTCCATCGCCGTGATGGAGCTGATCGACAACGGCGTGATCGTGCTGTGGCCGGACGCGATGGACGCGGGCCTGGCCGACGCACTGTTCTGGTTCTCGCTGGCCATCTCACTCGTGATCGCCTTCGTGGTCACCACGCCGGTCAACAAGTGGATGATCGGCCGCGGCAAGGGGCACGCGGTGGTGCACCAGCACCACCACTGAATCCCGGAGTTCAGCCGGTGAATCCCAGAGTTCAGCCGGCCGGAAAGACGAAGCAGGAGTCAGAGCTCGGGGCCGTCCCCGGGCTCCTCCTGGTACGAGTAGCGCTGCTCGCGCCAGGGGTCGCCGACGTTGTGGTAGCCGCGCTCCTCCCAGAAGCCACGGCGGTCGGCCGTCATGTACTCGACGCCGCGGACCCACTTGGGGCCCTTCCAGGCGTACAGATGAGGGACGACGAGGCGGAGCGGGAAGCCGTGTTCCGCCGTCAGCAGTTCGCCGTCCTTGTGGGTGGCGAAGATCGTGCGGTCGGAGGCGAAGTCCGCCAGGCGCAGGTTCGAGCTGAATCCGTATTCGGCCCAGACCATCACATGAGTGACGGTGGGCGCGGGCGGGGCGATCTCCAGGATCGTACGGGCGGGGATGCCACCCCATTCGGCCCCGAGCATGCTGAACTTCGTGACGCAGTGCAGATCGGCTACGACGGAGGCGTACGGCAGGGCCGTGAACTCCTCGTGGGTCCAGCAGTGTTTCTCGCCGTCGGCGGTGGCGCCGAAGACCCTGAACTCCCAGCGTTCGGGGCGGAACTTGGGGACGGGACCGTAGTGCGTGACCGGCCAGCCGCGCTGAAGTCGCTGCCCCGGCGGAAGCTCCGACTGTGCCGCTTCTCCAGATTCACGCTCCACCGGCTGACCCATGACTCCATCCTGACAGACCGGGGGCAGTGCCCATGACCAGCCGAGGTCGTATTCGGGCAACTCCTACTAAGCGTGCACTTACTGGACGACCTTGTACACCGGTGCAAAGATGCGGCGCAACCTGCCCAGTCCCCCCGCTTGGAAGGAGCCTCTGCGATGCAGGGCGACCCCGAGGTCATCGAATTCCTCAACGAGCAGCTGACCGGCGAGCTGACGGCGATCAACCAGTACTGGCTGCACTACCGCATCCAGGACAACAACGGCTGGACGAAGCTCGCCAAGTACACGCGTGAAGAGTCCATCGATGAGATGAAGCACGCGGACAAGATCACCGAACGCATCCTCATGCTGGACGGCCTGCCGAACTACCAGCGGCTGTTCCATGTGCGGGTGGGGCAGACCCTCACGGAGATGTTCCAGGCCGACCGGCAGGTGGAGGTCGAGGCGATCGACCGCCTCAAGCGCGGTATCGAGGTGATGCGCGCGAAGAGCGACATCACATCCGCGAACCTCTTCGAGTCGATCCTCGAGGACGAAGAGCACCACATCGACTATCTGGACACGCAGCTGGAGCTCATCGAGAAGCTCGGCGAGGCGCTCTACATCGCGCAGCAGATCGAGCAGCCCAGCTAGGCCGGAGCTAGGCCGCGTCTTCCAGTTCGGCGAGTTCGGCGAGGACCGGACTGCCCCGGTCGGCCAGCTCACGGCGCGGGCAGGCATCCCTGCCCAGCAGCGCCTGGATACGGCGTACGCACGACCCGCAGTCCGTACCCGCCTTGCAGGCCGAAGCTATCTGCCGGGGGGTGCAGGCACCGCCATCCGCGTGCTTCTTGACCTGCGCCTCGGTCACGCCGAAGCAGTTGCAGACGTACACGCGGGTCACCTCCCGACGGGATCGAAGAGTCAGTCGTGCCATCCCGATAATCGGTGAGGCTTACCTAACCTTACCCGGCACACAGCTGTCGTAAAAGTGGGGTGGGGCGCGGATCGTATGTGATCCGCGCCCCACTTCACATGCCGGTAACAGGCGAAATGCCTGCTGATCTGCTACTGGTCCCGGTACATCTCGGCGACCAGGAAGGCCAGGTCAAGGGACTGGCTGCGGTTCAGACGCGGGTCGCAGGCCGTCTCGTAGCGCTGGTGCAGATCGTCGACGAAGATCTCGTCGCCGCCGCCCACGCACTCGGTGACGTCGTCACCGGTGAGCTCGACATGAATGCCGCCCGGGTGCGTACCGAGGGACTTGTGGACCTCGAAGAAGCCCTTGACCTCGTCGAGCACGTCGTCGAAGCGGCGGGTCTTGTGGCCCGAGGCCGCCTCGAAGGTGTTGCCGTGCATCGGGTCGGTCACCCAGGCCACGGTCGCGCCGGAGGCGGTGACCTTCTCGACCAGCTCGGGCAGCTTGTCGCGGACCTTGTCCGCGCCCATCCGCACGATGAAGGTCAGGCGGCCCGGCTCACGGTCGGGGTCGAGGCGCTCGATGTACTGCAGCGCTTCCTCGGCCGTCGTCGTCGGGCCCAGCTTGATGCCGATCGGGTTGCGGATCTTCGAGGCGAACTCGATGTGCGCGCCGTCCAGCTGACGGGTGCGCTCACCGATCCACACCATGTGGCCCGAGACGTCGTACAGGTGGCCCGTACGCGAGTCGACCCTGGTCAGCGCCGACTCGTAGTCGAGGAGCAGTGCCTCGTGGGAGGCGTAGAACTCGACGGTCTTGAACTCCTCCGGGTCGGTCCCGCAGGCCCGCATGAAGTTCAGCGCGTTGTCGATCTCGCGCGCCAGTTGCTCGTAGCGCTGGCCGGACGGGGACGACTTCACGAAGTCCTGGTTCCAGGCGTGCACCTGGCGCAGGTCGGCGTAGCCGCCGGTGGTGAAGGCGCGCACCAGGTTGAGCGTGGAGGCGGAGGCGTTGTACATCCGCTTCAGGCGCTCGGGGTCCGGGATGCGGGACTTCTCGTCGAAGTCGAAGCCGTTGACGGAGTCGCCGCGGTAGGTCGGCAGGGTCACGCCGTCGCGGGTCTCGGTGCCCTTGGAGCGCGGCTTGGAGTACTGGCCGGCGATGCGGCCGACCTTCACGACCGGCACCGAGGCGGCGTACGTCAGCACGGCGCCCATCTGGAGCAGGGTCTTGAGCTTTTGACGGATGTGGTCGGCCGACACGGCGTCGAAGGCCTCGGCGCAGTCGCCGCCCTGGAGCAGGAACGCCTCTCCCTTGGCGACGGCCGCCATCCGGGCGCGCAGCTGGTCGCACTCGCCCGCGAAGACAAGCGGCGGATACGACTCGAGGTCCGCGATCACATCGCGCAGAGCCTCGGCATCGGGGTACTCGGGCTGCTGCGCCGCGGGCAGGTTTCGCCAGGTGTTGCCAGCGCTTGCGCTGGACTTAGCGTTCACGGTCACCTCCACAACATTACGGGGTCGTGTCGGGCGTCCATTCACGTGCTCATCAATTGAGACGGGCCGCGCTCGATCGGGGGTGTTTCCAGGCGGCCGTACGACGGGTCCGTGCGGCCGCCCGGAGCAGGTCAGGCCGCTCAGTCCACGTCGAGCCGGTCGCGGTCGATGTCGATCGTCACTCCGCCGTGGGTCTCGGTCGTGTCGCCCCGGTACTGGTGGATGCGCTGGTGATTGGCCCACAGATCCTTGGGGATCGCCGCGTCGGCCGTGGTGTACACGAGGTTCCAGCTGGCGAAGTGGATCACGTCGGGCAGGGTGACGCTGCTCCGGTGGGCCACCAGGTCGGTGACCAGGGACGCGACGCTGCCGTACGCGCCGGAGCGGTAGCCCAGCGTGTGCAGACGCTTGGTGTAGGCCTTGAGGTAGCCGAGCACCCGGGTGGTCACGGCTCCCCCGGTGGGATAGGCCTCCAGGTCGAGGTAGATCACCGTGCCCTTGCCGAGCCCCAGGGCCGCGGCCTGCACGGCCGCGTCGGAGGCGGCCGTGGTGCCCTGGGATGCCGGACTGGTGATCGCGGCGCAGTTGCCCTGACAGCTGCCGCCGTCCGCGGAGGGCTGCCGGCCGACGTACAGCGGGAAGAACCGCCAGCCGGCCGTGTACTGCTTGCGCACCCATCCGGCGGTGAGGTTCGGCTGGGCGCAGGCGCGGTTGATCCCGCCGATGTAGACGCCGACGGCGCCGTAGCCGGACGCCGCCCGCCAGGCGTTCATGGCCGACTGGCTGGGGGCGGTGCAGGCGTCGAAGCCCTTGCCCCGGAAGGACGTGGCGTCCGCGGGGAGGGGCGCCGCGGCGGGCGTCGCGGAGGCCTCCTCGGCCCGCGCGGCGGCGACGGGCAGTCCGGCGCTGCGCAGGACGTCCTGGATCCGCGTACGGTCCTCGCCGTACGCGGCGGTCACGGTGATGCGGTCCGCGGTGGCCCGGTAGGTACGGGTCGTGCGGTTCTCGGTGACGGCGTTCCCGCCGGCAGGTACGGGGGCCGGCTGGATCAGGAGCGCTTCCGTACGTCCCTTGGCCCGGGCCGGGCACCGCTGCCGGTCGCCGGGCGCGCCGAGGTACACGGCGTGCCGGTCGAACCGGACACAGGCGTCCGGGTGCTCCGCCAGGTCCACGACCTCCCAGGAGGCGGGGACGGTGAACTCATGGCCCCGGTATGCGACCTGGACGGTGTCCTCGGAGTCCGCGGGGCGCGGGGCCGAGCGGGCGGCGCCGAGCGAGCCGGCGGCGAGGGCCGCGGCCGCGGCGAACACCGTGAGCGCACGGGCACCGCTCCGGCGGAGCTGGGGTGAACGGGCTGCGGGCATGGCTCTCTCTCCTCGGTCGGGCTTCGTGGCCATGCATGGCCGGTGACCGGGCAGTCCGAACGCGACACGGGAACGGTTCACGCTGTTGCCCGACCCCCGGGGTCGGGTAGGGTGCGGCGCATGTTCGCGCATTCGACCCAGAACTGGTGGTGGACCGCTCATCCGGCGGCCCACTGACTGCGCGTACGCAAGACTTCGCGAAGGCCGCCCGAGGGGCGGCCTTCGGTGTTTCCCGGGGTCGTTCCTCTCCCAGTGAGCTCGCTGACCGAGCTCCACCACGAGAAGGAACAGGACCGATGAACCTGCTCGACCTGCTGGACGATCCCCGTCCGTTCGCCCTGCTGCGCCGCCGCGCCCCGGGCCACGATCACGACGTCGTGGAGCTCCTGCTCGGCCCGGTCACCCACTGCGACCGCCTCGCGGACATCCCCGTCGGCGACCGCCCCTCCCTCGCCCTTGTCCCGTTCCGCCAGATCCGGGAGCGCGGCTTCGACGTCCGTGACGACGGCACGCCGCTGGCGGTGCTGACCGCCGAGGAGACGTACGAACTGCCGCTGGAGCACGTCCTGTCACAGCTGCCGTCGCACGACGTGCGCGTCGAGGGCGGGGGCTTCGACGTCGCCGACGAGGAGTACGCCGGGATCGTGGGGCGGGTGCTGCGCGAGGAGATCGGGCGGGGCGAGGGCGCGAACTTCGTGATCCGGCGTACGTACGAGGGTGAGATCCCGGGGTTCGGGAAGGCCGACGCGCTGGCGCTGTTCCGGCGGCTGCTGGTGGGTGAGCGGGGCGCGTACTGGACGTATGTCGTGCACACCGGGGAGCGCACGCTGGTCGGGGCGAGCCCCGAGGTGCACGTCCGGATGTCGGGCGGGACGGTCGTCATGAATCCGATCAGCGGGACGTACCGCTATCCGGACGGGGGGCCGACGCCCGAGGACCTGCTCGCCTTTCTCGCCGACGGCAAGGAGATCGAGGAGCTCTCGATGGTCGTCGACGAGGAGCTCAAGATGATGTGCACCGTCGGTGACATGGGCGGGGTGGTGATCGGGCCGCGGCTCAAGGAGATGGCCCATCTCGCGCACACCGAGTACGAGTTGCGGGGCCGGTCCTCGCTGGATGTGCGGGAGGTGCTGAAGGAGACCATGTTCGCGGCGACCGTCACCGGCTCACCGGTGCAGAACGCCTGCCGGGTCATCGAGCGCCACGAAGTCGGCGGGCGGGGCTACTACGCGGGGGCGCTGGCCCTGGTCGGGCGGGACGCGGGCGGGGCCCAGACCCTCGACTCCCCCATCCTCATCCGCACCGCCGACATCGACGCGGACGGGCGGCTGCGGGTGCCGGTGGGTGCCACGCTCGTACGGGGATCGGATCCGGCGAGCGAGGTCGCCGAGACGCATGCGAAGGCGGCGGGCGTGCTGGCGGCCCTGGGGGTGCGTCCCGGCAGGCCGCGCGCGGAGGGCGTACGGCCGAAGCTGGGCGACGACCCGCGGGTGCAGGCGGCGCTGGACGGGCGGCGGGCCTCGCTGGCGCCGTTCTGGCTGCGGATGCAGGAGCGCGCCGCGGAGCTCACGGGGCACGCGCTCGTCGTGGACGGCGAGGACACCTTCACGGCGATGCTCGGGCATGTGCTGCGGTCGAGTGGGCTCGATGTGACCGTGCGGCGCTACGACGAGGAGGGGCTGCGGGAGGCAGTGCTCGCGCACGAGGGTCCTGTGGTGCTGGGCCCGGGGCCGGGGGACCCCTCCGACGCGGGCGACGCGAAGATGCGGTTCCTGCGAGCGCTGACCGCCGAGGTCATCCGGGAGAACCGGCACGGCGTCCTCGGCGTCTGCCTCGGGCACGAGCTGATCGCGGCCGAGCTGGGCCTGGAGATCGTACGGAAGGAGGTTCCGTACCAGGGGGCGCAGACGACGGTCGACCTGTTCGGGCGGGCCGAGACCGTCGGCTTCTACAACAGCTTCGTGGCGCGCTGCGACGACGAGGCGTTCCGGGAGCTGGGCGCGCACGGTGTCGAGGTGAGCCGGAGCGGGTCCGGGGAGGTGCACGCGCTGCGCGGGCCGGGGTTTGCCGGGGTGCAGTTCCACCCCGAGTCGGTGCTGACGCTGAACGGGGCGGCGATCGTACGGGAGTTGGTCGGTCAGCTGCGGGGCACCAGCACGTTCTCCGAGCGGCGGCCCGCCCTGTAGTCGAGGACGTTCTTGACCGTGGCGTCGATGATCTGGCCCACGGCGTCCTCGGTGTAGTACGCCTGGTGGGACGTGACCAGCACGTTCGGGAAGGTGACGAGGCGGGCCAGGGTGTCGTCCTCGATGGCCTCCAGCGACTTGTCGAGGAAGAAGAGCCCGGCTTCCGCCTCGTACACGTCGAGGCCGACGCCCGTGAAGCGGCCCTCGCGCAGCTCGGCGACGAGGGCCTGGGTGTCGATGAGGCCGCCGCGGCTGGAGTTCACCAGGATCGCGTCGTCCTTCATCGCGCGCAGGGCGGCGGCGTCGATGAGGCGCTCGGTCTGCGGCAGCAGGGGGACGTGCAGGGTGATCAGGTCGGACTCGGCGAGGAGCCGCTCCTTGGGGACGTACTTCATGCCGAGTTCTACGCAGGCCGGGTTCTCGGCGATGTCCCAGCCGAGCAGGTTCATGCCGAAGCCGTGGGCGATCCGGGTGAACGCCTCGCCGATCTTGCCGGTGCCGAGGACGCCGGCGGTGCGGCCGTGCATGTCGCGGCCCATCAGCCCGTCGAGGCGGAAGTCGAAGTCGCGGGTGCGGGTGGCGGCGCGCACGATACGACGGTTGACGGCCATGCCGAGGGTCCAGGCGAACTCGGCGACCGAGTAGGGCGAGTAGTACGAGACCCGGGCGACCGTCATGCCGACGCGCTCGGCGACGTTGAGGTCGATGTTGTTGAAGCCGGTGGAGCGCTGGGCGATCAGCTGGGTGCCGCCGGCTGCCAGGGTCTGCAGGACGCGGTGGCCCAGGCCGCAGTTGACGCTGGTGGAGATGGCCTCGTAGCCGGCCGCGATGGGGGCGGTGTCCTCGTTGAGGAAGACGTCCAGGCTGCGGACCTCGTGGTGTCCCGCGAAGGCCCGCTCGATCAGGGGCTTCTCGTCGGACTGGACGCCGAAGGCGAGAATCTCCACGGGGCCCTCCGGGGGTTGTGCCGGACTTGTCTGGTGCCGGTGAATATACGGGGGGTTGCGGGTTTTTCGCCTGCGGATTGGTGGGGGGCGGGGCCGGGTCGGGGGTATCCGTCCTCGGTCTGGCGCGGAATCGGTCGGGTTCCGAGGAACCGGCGTTGACGCGCCAGCCGCTGCGGGCGGACACCCCCGACCCGGCCCCTTGCCGCCGTTCGCGGCTGACCGTCGTCGGGGGCTTGCGTGTCAGCCGAAGAAGACGCCTACCTCCTCGTAGAGCTTCGGGTCCACCGTCTTCAGTTTGGCCGTGGCCTCCGCGATGGGGACGCGGATGATGTCCGTGCCGCGCAGGGCGACCATCTTGCCGAAGTCGCCGTCGCGGACGGCCTCGATGGCGTGCAGGCCGAAGCGGGTGGCGAGCCAGCGGTCGAAGGCGCTGGGGGTGCCGCCGCGCTGGATGTGGCCCAGGACCGTCGTACGCGCCTCCTTGCCGGTGCGCCTCTCGATCTCCTTGGCCAGCCACTCGCCGACCCCGGAGAGGCGTACATGGCCGAAGGAGTCGAGGGACTCGTCCTTGAGGACCATCTGGCCGTCCTGGGGCATCGCCCCCTCGGCGATGACCACGATCGGGGCGTACGAGGCCTTGAACCGTGAGGTCACATAGGCGCACACCTGGTCGACGTCGAAGCGCTGCTCGGGGATGAGGATGACGTTGGCGCCGCCGGCCAGGCCCGAGTGGATGGCGATCCAGCCCGCGTGGCGGCCCATCACCTCGCAGACGAGGACGCGCATGTGCGACTCGGCGGTGGTGTGCAGGCGGTCGATCGCCTCGGTGGCGATGCCTACGGCGGTGTCGAAGCCGAAGGTGTAGTCGGTGGCGGACAGGTCGTTGTCGATGGTCTTCGGTACGCCGACCACGGGCACGCCGTACTCGTCGGTGAGGCGCGCGGCGACGCCGAGCGTGTCCTCGCCGCCGATCGCGATGAGCGCCTCGACCTCCTGCTTGGCGAGGTTCTCCTTGATGCGGCGGATGCCGTTCTCCTGCTTCAAGGGGTTGGTGCGTGAGGAGCCGAGGATGGTGCCGCCGCGGGGCAGGATGCCGCGCACGGCGGGGATGTCCAGCCGGACGGTGTCGTTCTCGAGCGGTCCGCGCCAGCCGTCCCGGAAGCCGACGAAGTCGTATCCGTACTCCTGCACGCCCTTGCGGACGATGCCCCGGATGACGGCGTTGAGTCCGGGGCAGTCGCCGCCTCCGGTCAGTACTCCGACCCGCATGGAAAAGTCCCTTCGCCGCGGTTGCCTGATGGAACTCACGCTAATAGTGATCCAGGTCACTTCGGCATGGTGCGGAAGGTCAATTCCGGTGAATTGTGCGGGTGTTGATCAGTCGTCCTCGCCTGAGGCTTCACTCGAACGAGGGGTGCGTGAGGTTTACGCCTCGTCAAGGCCACGTTCTATGGCGTAGCGCACCAGCTCGACACGGTTGTGCAGTTGCAGCTTGCCCAGGGTGTTCTGCACATGGTTCTGGACCGTGCGGTGGGAGATGACCAGGCGCTCGGCTATCTGCTTGTAGCTCAGGCCCTTGGCGACCAGCCGGAGCACCTCGGTCTCGCGGTCGGTGAGTTGAGGAGCCCTGGGCTCGTCGGTGCCCGTGGCGGAGGCCGGTTCGGAGGCCAGCCGGCGGTACTCGCCGAGCACCAGGCCCGCGAGGCCCGGCGTGAACACCGGGTCGCCGACGGCTGTGCGGCGGACCGCGTCGATCAGTTCCTCCGTGGACGCCGACTTGAGGAGGTAGCCCGTCGCACCGGACTTCACCGCCTCCAGGACGTCCGCGTGCTCGCCGCTGGCCGACAGGACCAGGACACGGAGGGCCGGGTTGGCGCCGACCAGCTCCTTGCAGACCTGGACGCCGGGCTTGGCGGGCAGGTTCAGGTCGAGCACAAGGACATCGGGCGCGGCGGCCTGGGCGCGGCGCACCGCCTGCTCGCCGTCCCCCGCGGTGGCGACCACGTCGAAGCCGGCCTCGGCCAGGTCGCGCGCCACGGCGTCGCGCCACATGGGGTGGTCGTCGACCACCATGACCCTGATCGGGGCCTGCCCAGCCACGTCCTTGACCTCCGTCATCGCCGTCCCACCGTCTTCTTCATCGCCGTTCCGCCTTCCCCCGGGAAACCTTCGGTACCTTCAGCTCGACCTCCGTGCCCTGGCCCGGGACCGAGATCAGCTCCGCCGTGCCGCCCAGGTCGCGCAGCCGGCCGCGGATCGACAGGGCCACCCCGAGCCGTCCCTCGCCCTCGGCCTGGGCGAGCCGGCCCTCCGGGATGCCGGGGCCGTCGTCGCGGACGGTCACCACCACCTCGTCCGGCTCGTCCTCGACCAGGATCCAGGCCCGGGCGTCCTCGCCGACGTGCTTGCGGACATTGTCCAGGGCGGCACCGACGGCGGCGGCCAACTCCCGTGCGGCGGCCGGGGGAAGCGGGACCGGGGAGCCCGGCTCGGAGAAGGTGACGCGCGCCGTGGCGTACGGGGCGAGCAGGGCGCGCAGGTCGACGGGGGCCGCCGAGCCCTCGTGGTCGTCCGGCTCCTCCACCGCTCGTACGACGGCGCCGAGCGCGGCGTCCTCGGACACCCGGGAGACGGGCACCAGGCCGCCCGAGACCAGCGTGCGCAGCGCCACCTCCTGCTCGCCGGCCATCCGGCCCAGCTCCGCCGCCTCGCCGCCGAGCGCGGAGGCGCGCCGCTGCACCATGGCGAGGACCTGGAGTACGCCGTCGTGGATGTCGCGGGCCAGGCGCTCCCGTTCGCGGGTGGCGGCCTCGATCTCCAGGGCGCGGGCGAGGGTGAGCTCCGAGGCGCGGGCGACCTCGACGACGTATCCGATGGCGATGGAGGCGACCCAGACGAGGATCACGTTGTGCACGGTGTCGCGGGTCGGGGCGCCGCGCTCGACGATGTTGACGGCGGCGACGAGCGTTGAAGCGAAGGCGGCCCAGCGCCAGCCGCCCTTGATCGCGAAGGCCAGGACGGAGCCGGCGGTCCATATCGACGGCAGGGTCGGGCCGCCGGCCTCTATCCGCGAGGAGGCGTCGGCGACCCGGGTGAGCAGGATGCCGGCGAGCGCGATGGTGAGGTCCGCGGTGAGGAACCGCTTGGTGCAGCTGGCCGCGTTCGCGACCCTGGGGAGGGTAGCCAGGGTCCACACGAACAGCAGTGCGTAGAACGCGATCGCCACCCAGGGGCGGGTGAACTTGTCGTACGCGGTGGCGAACAGGCCGATCGCGTACAGCATGGTCAGCACGCGGTACGCGGTGAGCGCACGCCACAGCGGCTGCTCGACCGACATCCTCATGACTCTTTCGCGCTTCGCCATGTCCCCCCCTTATGGCTCGTTCGCCTCCGGGGCGCTCCCCCACCCCGTCCACTCCCGCACGTCCAGACGGACGCGCCTAGGAGCCGGACCGTTCCTTCTCCGCCTGCTCGGCTTCCTTGGCGGCCTGCTTCTCGGCTTGCGCGAGCGCGGCCTTCGCCGCCTTCTCCGCGTCCTTGTCGGCCTTCGCCGCCTCCGCGATCTGCCGCTTGGCGGCGGTCGCGTAGATGTCGACGTACTCCTGGCCGGAGAGCTTCATGATCTCGTACATGACCTCGTCGGTCACCGCGCGCAGCACGAAACGGTCGTGTTCCATGCCGTTGTAGCGGCTGAAGTCCAGCGGCTTGCCGATGCGGATGCCCGGGCGCATCAGCTTGGGCATCACCTTGCCCGGAGGCTGGATCTTCTCGGTGTCGATCATCGCGACCGGGATGACGGGCGCACCGGTGGCGAGCGCCACGCGCGCGAGGCCGCCGGGCTTGCCGCGGTAGAGGCGGCCGTCGGGCGAGCGCGTGCCCTCCGGGTAGATGCCGAACAGCTCACCGCGCTCGATGACGTCGACGCCGCTCTTGATCGCCGCCTCGCCCGCACCGCGCGCGCCGGAGCGGTCCACCGGGAGCTGGCCGACACCCTTGAAGAAGGCGGCGGTCATCCGGCCCTTGATACCGGGCGTCGTGAAGTACTCGGCCTTCGCGATGAAGGTCACCTTGCGGTCGAGGACCGCGGGCAGGAAGAACGAGTCCGAGAACGACAGATGATTGCTCGCCAGAATGGCGGGGCCCTCGGCGGGGATGTTCTCGAGGCCTTCCACCCAGGGCCTGAAGGCAAGCTTCAGTGGCCCTCCGATGGAAAACTTCATAGCGCCGTAGATCAACCGAGTGCCTCCTGTGTCGTCGATCAGACCTTAACCCGGAGCACCGTCAAAGGACCCGACGACCCTGGTCGGTGTCAGTGCGGTCGCGTACGGTGAAGTACGCCTCGAAGCCTCGGGGGTTCCGTTCCGTCCGCCTCATGAACAGGAGACCGAAGGTGCCGGTCCTTCCGGGAGCCGAGCCGTTCCGCCACGAGGGCGGAGAGGTCGGCGTCCTTCTCTGCCACGGTTTCACCGGGTCCCCGCAGTCGCTGCGAACCTGGGCGGAGTATCTCGCCGAGCGCGGCCTGACCGTGGCGCTGCCGCTGCTGCCGGGACACGGCACGCGCTGGGAGGACATGCAGCTCACCGGCTGGCAGGACTGGTACGCGGAGCTGGACCGCGAGCTTCGCGCCCTGCGGGACCGGTGCACTCAGGTGTTCGTCTTCGGGCTCTCCATGGGCGCCGCGCTGACCCTGCGGCTGGCGGCCAAGCACGGTGACGAGGTCAGCGGCATCGTGGTCGTCAACCCGCTGAACAAGGTGCACGGTCCGGCCGCGCACGCCCTCCCGGTGCTCCGGCACTTCGTGCCGTCGGTGAAGGGAATCGCGAGCGACATCGCGAAGGAGGGTGCGGACGAGCTCGGGTACGACCGGGTGCCGCTGCACGCCGCGCACTCGCTGCGGAACCTCCTCGGGGTCGTCGACGCCGATCTGCCGCAGGTCACCCAGCCGATAGTGCTGCTGCACAGCCTCCAGGACCATGTGGTGTCCCCCGCCGACTCGGCGCGCGTCCTCAGCCGGGTGTCGTCCACGGACGTGACGGAGATCCTGCTGGAACAGAGCTACCACGTCGCGACGTTGGACCATGACGCGGACCGGATCTTCGAGGAGAGCTACGCGTTCATCGCCCGGCTCGCGCCCAGCGTCGGCAAGGAGTCCGACGCTGGTCAGGTGGGTCAGCAGGAAGGGACGGCCACCGGTGGCTGAGCACGACGCGGAGCGCGGCGACTCCGAGGAGAAGGGCGTACCTCTCGGCGAGCCCCTCGACGGGTCCGTCGACGGGACTCTCGGTGAGCCTCTCGACGCGACTCTCGGGGAGGAGCAGAGCGTGCCCTTCGACGAGGACGCCGCGTGGCAGGCGATCGTCGCCGGGTACGGCGAGGAGCCGCCGGACCCGCCCGGCGCGAAACCGTTCAAGTCGATCGAGGACCTGGCTCTCCTCGACCCGGAGACGAACGACGAGACCGACGGCGGCGGCAACGGAACCGGCCGCGGCAACAAGAGCGGCAGGGGCGACGGCGGCAACAGCGGCGACGGGGATAGCAAGAGCAACAAGGGCACTGCCGAGTCCGGGGACGGATCCGACGCCGGTTCCAGCTCCGGCTCCGGTTCCGGTTCCGGTTCCGGTTCCGGTTCCGGTTCCGGTTCCGAGTCCGGATCCGGGGGCAAGCCCCTCGGCAGCTCGATCGCCTTCGCGCCCGGTGTCGGGGGCCCGCGCGACTACCAGGCGCCCGAGCCCACCGAGGACGACTTCGACGAGGACGACGAGGGCCACTTCGTGCCGCCCGAGCCGCCCCCGCTGCCGGACGCCGACACCACCGCCAAGTTCGCCTGGCTCGGCGTCATCGGCGGCCCCATCCTGCTCCTGCTGGCCGTCCTCCTCAGCTGGGAGATGACCTGGTGGCTCGCCACCGTCAGCATCGGCGGCTTCGTCGGCGGCTTCGCCACGCTGGTGGCACGTATGAAGACCGACGACGAGGACGGGGACGATCCGGGGCGGGGCGCGGTGGTCTGACCCGCCGCCTCAGGACGCGGGCACTCTGAGGGCGGCCAGGACCGGCAGGTGGTCCGTGGCCGCCCTCAGGTCTGTCTCCGTCACGCCCGGGAGACCCACCGGCACCCCGCACCCCAGGACCTCCACGCCCTCAGTCGCGAAGATGGCGTCGATGCGCTGGTGGGGATTGGTGTGCGCGGAGGTGTTCTCCGCGCCCCACGGGTGGGTCGCCCAGCCGTCCTGGAGGGCGGCGGCGAGGCGCTTGAAGGTGCGCCCGTCGGGGCGGTCGTTCAGGTCGCCGCCCGCGACGGCGTACCGGGTGCCGAGGCCCGCGAGTCGGTCGAGGAGCATGCCCCCCTGCTCGTACCGCTCGTCCTGCCGCAGAGAGAGGTGGCAGCTCAGGACGCCGAGGCGGGCGCCCCCGAAGCGGACGACCGCGGTGGCGAAGCCGCGGCGGTGCTGGCCGGGGGTGAGCGGGAGCAGGACGTCCTCGGTGCGCTCGACCGTGGCGCGCAGGGAGCAGAGGAGGGCGGGGCCGGCCGCCGTGGCTCCGCCGGAGAGGATGACTTGGCCGGAGGCGGCCGCGAGCCTTGCCAGCTTCTTGCGCCAGCGGAAGAAGCGGGGGGCCTCTTGGATCAGGACGAGGTCCGGTTCGCAGGCGCGGATGATGCGGGCGAGTGCGGTGGTGTCGTCGCGCATGGAGCGGATGTTGTAGCTGAGGACCCGGATGACGGCTGAACCGTCGGGTTCGGTGCGGGGCGCTGGTAGCGGACTGGCGGAAGGGCTGGTCGGCATGGCGATCAACATACGCGGTGACGGTTCGCTGGGAGAGGCGAAAAACTACGGAAGTTCGTCGGCTGCAGGCCGGTGGGGGCTGGTCGCGCCCACGCGGCGGAGCCGCATCATGTCACAGCCCCGCGCCCCTTAGGGGCGCTTCCCTCAGCGGAGGCTATATGGCACCGCCCGCCGTTCCCGAAAGGGGCGCGGCGGGCGATGTGCGGCGACATGGTGCGTGGGGGTTACATGATCGGGTCCGGCTCGCGGGCCAGGTCCGCCGCGCCCACCAGGCCCGCCTTGTTGCCCAGCTGGGCGGCGATCACGTCGGCCACCGGGCGCCAGTTGCCGCCGACCAGCCAGCGCTTGTACGACTTGCGGATGGGGTCGAGGACGAGCTCGCCCTCGTCCGAGAGGCCGCCGCCGACGATGAAGGCGGAGGGGTCGAAGAGCGAGGCCAGGTCGGCGAGGCCGGCGCCGGCCCAGCGGGCCAGCTCGCGGTAGGAGTCCACCGCGACCGGGTCGCCCTGGCGGGCGGCCACCGAGATGTGCTTGCCCTCGATGCCGTCGGGCGTGCCGTTGCCCAGTTCGAGCAGGATCTCCGCGTTCTCGGGGGTCGCGTTGGCGCGCTGCTTGGCGTAGCGGACGAGGGCGCGCCCGGAGGCGTACTGCTCCCAGCAGCCCTGCGAGCCGCAGCCGCACAGCAGGCCGTCCGGCACCATGCGGATGTGGCCGAACTCGGCGGCCACGCCGAAGTGCCCGCGGCGCAGCTTGTTGCCGATGATGATGCCGCCGCCGAGGCCCGTGCCCAGGGTGATGCAGATGACGTTGCGGTGGCCCTTGCCCGCGCCGAACTTGTACTCGCCCCACGCCGCCGCGTTCGCGTCGTTCTCGACGACGACCGGCAGGCCCACCCGGGCCTCGACCTCGGCCTTGAGGGGCTCCTGCCGCCAGTCGATGTTCGGCGCGAAGTAGACCGTCGAGCGCTGGCGGTTCACATATCCGGCGGCACCGATGCCCACGCCAACGATGTCGTGACCGGCGCGCGCGCCCTCCACGGCGGAGGCGATGGCATCCACGATGGCCTGCGGCGTGCTGGGGGTCGGCACCTTGTGCGTCGAAAGGATGTTGCCTTCCTCGTCGACCACACCGGCCGCGATCTTCGTGCCGCCGATATCGACGCCGATGGTGAGTCCCATGAATCCCTCAGTTTCGGTCGAGCCCCGCTACGGCCAACCGTACCCGAGGGGCCTTTAGTCCAAGTCGATGTGTTCCCCTGGACCGGTCCCCTCGTCGCGAGGGCCCGTGTCCCGGGTCGTCCAGCGCCGTTCCTGGGCCTCGACGGCCGAGCGGTAGGCGGCGAGCAGCTCGGAGCCCGCGGCCGCGAGGTGGTCGAACACCTCGGGGTTGCGCTCTATCACGGGCTCGACGGCGGCCTTGGCCTGCTGCACGACCTGGTTGACCATCTGCTGGGCCGTACCGGAGGCGACCGCGCCGAAGAGCGGCGAATTCAGTCCGGACAGCTTGTCGGCGACGGCGTCGACGAGCTTGCGCAGTTCCTCGGCCGCGGTGCCCGGTGGCGTGCCGTGCTGGGCGCGGCGGCGGGCCTTTTCCGCCGCGAGATCCTCGGCACAGGCCTTCGCCCAGGCGTCGGCGTCGGTCGCGCGCGCCTCTTCGGCACGCACCTCGTCAGCCACGTCCTCCTGAGCGTCGTCGGACGTGGGGCGCTCTTCGCTCATGGCGGACTCCTGCCTACGTTTCGTGCCTTCGACGTTACCCGAACGGGGGTACACCGTTCACCGTGTCCGCCGCCACAGAGGGGGCGACTCGGTCATGTCGTGCGTGGCCACAGACCGGGATCCGGCGCGAAACGGATCCTCAGCTCGCCCTCGCGGAGCGCCGCGCCGGCCACCGTGCAGCGGCGCAGGGCCGACGGCAGTGGCACGATCCGGCGGAACTGTCCGGCCGTGACGACGAGTTCGTCGCCGCGCCGCACGAGGTCCAGTTCCTCGCGTATCGCGCCGAGGAGCGGGATGTGCCAGACGAGCACGCCGTCGTCCGCCAGCTGGTCGACGACGGGCCACTCGACCGGGGGTGGCGTCTTGTTGACGCCGGGCACGGGGAGTGCGGCGAGGTCGGCGGTGCCGCGCGGGTCGTGTCCGAGGTGCGGGACCTCGTGCAGGTCGTAGGTCTCCCGCCACTCGTCCAGCGCCTTGCGCTGCTGGGCGGCGAGGGCGGCTAGCCAGGTGTCGTTCGTGGCGCCGGGCAGGACACGGCTGGCGACCAGCGCGTCGACGGACAGACCGCGCAGGGCGAAGGCGGTGGTGGCGGTGCGTACGGCGTCGGAACCGGCCGGGCCCGGCTCGGCGACCAGCCGTACGGTCGTGGCGCGGTCCTCGACGACCGCCTCCACGGCGGCCAGCTCCAGGTCCCAGCGGGCCGCCGTCTCGTACAGCCATTCCGCGGGCATCGGGACGCCCGCGAGCCGGCCGAGGACGGGGCGCAGGGCGCGGGCCGCCTGGCGCTCCGGCGGGAGCAGGCGGCGCAGATAGCGGCGGAGTTCCTCGGGGAGGGCGAGGAGGGCGAGGGCCTGGGGGGCCGGGGGGAGGTCCACGACCAGGAGGTCGTACGTCTCCGATGTCGCCGCGTCGCGCAGGGCGCGCAGGAGGGCGAGTTCCTCGGCGCCGGGGAGGGGGGTGACCTCCTCGGCGTCCAGGCGGGAGGCGCCGAGCAGGTCCAGGGCGGTGGTGGCGCGCTGCTGGAAGGCGGTGAGGTCTTCGCGGAAGCGTTCCGCCGCGTCGGGACGCCAGGCGGTGAGGTTCGGCTCGGCCTCGATGGGCTCCGTGCCGGTGGGTACGCCGAGGACGGCACCCAGGGTGTCCGTGCGGTCGGCGCTGAGCACCAGGGTGCGGGTGCCCTGGCGGGCGGCCTGCAACGCCGTGGCGGCCGCGACGGTCGTACGGCCTGTGCCGCCGGGCCCGGTGATCAGGATGGTGCGCATGAGGGTGAACGGTACCTGGGGCTCCGCCTTGGGCCGCGTTCGGTTGTGTCTCGGGTGCGGGTGAGTGGGGGCTGGTCGCGCAGTTCCCCGCGCCCCTAAACAACCGCCGGCCCGCCCCGGGTGCCTTTAAGGGGCGCGGGGAACTGCGCGACCAGCCCCCACCGGCCCGCACCCGACACACAACCGAACGGGAGCTGCCGTCACCCCCGGAGGGTCACGCTTCGCCCGACTCCACGCGCTTCTTCAGGCCCGCCAGCGCCCGGTCGATGATGACCTTCTCGGCCTTGCGCTTGATCATGCCGAGCATGGGGATCTTGACGTCGACGGTCAGCTGGTAGGTGACCTCGGTGGCGCCGGCACCCGCGGGCTTGAGGATGTACGAGCCGTCCAGCGAGCGGAGCATCTGGGACTTGACCAGGGTCCAGGAGACCTCGTGGTCGCCGGTCCAGGTGTAGCCGAGGGTCTGGTCGTCCTTGATGGCGCCGGCGTCCATGACGAGGCGCACCTGCTCGGCGCGGCCCTGCTCGTCCGTGGCGAGTACCTCCGCCTCCTTCACCTCGCCGGTCCAGTCCGGGTAGCGGGCGAAGTCGGCGATGACCGCCATGACGTCAGCCGGTGCCGCCTCGATCGTGATGCTCGAGCTGGTGTGTTCCGCCATCGCGGTGGCTCCTCCAGATGCGGTCCGGTGAGGGAGGGTGGTGCGCACGTGTGTGCAGCGTGAAGGCTACCGCGCACAGCCACGGGCGCTATCACCCCACCTGGGGTTCACCGCGGCCGGCGGCTCACCACTCCAGGGCCCACGGCCGGCCCGACCCCGCGAAGTGCCCCACATTCACGCATTCCGTCGCCCCGATCCGCATCCGGCTGGCGAGCGGCTGGTGGACATGGCCGAAGAGCGAGTAGCGCGGGCGGGTGCGGCGGATCGCGTCCAGCAGGGCCCGGCTGCCGCGCTCGAAACGGCGCGCCACGGTGTCGTACACCAGCTCCGGCACCTCCGGCGGGATGTGTGTGCACAGCACGTCGACCTCGCCGACCGCCTCGATCTTCGCCGCGTACTCCTCGTCGCTGATCTCGTACGGCGTCCGCATGGGTGTCTGGAGTCCCCCGCCGACGAACCCGAAGACCCGGCCGCCGATTTCCACCCGCTCGCCGTCGAGCACGGTCGTGCCGGGTCCGGCGTACTCCGGCCACAGGGTCGGCATGTCGACATTGCCGTAGGTCGCGTACGTCGGTGTGGGGAACGCGGCGAACATCTCGGCGTACTGCTTGCGCACCGCCTTCTCGATGGCGGCGCCCCGGTCGGCGCCGATGCCTGACCACAGCCGGGCGCCGAACGCGCGGGCCTCCTCGAAACGGCGGGCGGTGCGCAGTTCGACGATGCGGTCCGCGTTCTCCTCGCCGAACAGGTCCGGGAAGATGCCGCGCGAGTGGTCGGCGTAGTCGAGGAAGAGGACCAGGTCACCGAGGCAGATCAGGGCGTCCGCGCCGTCGCCGGCTCTGGCCAGGTCCCGGACGTTGCCGTGCACGTCACTGACCACATGAATGCGCGTCCTCGGATTTCCGACCGGTGTAGGTGCCATGACGATCAAGCGTAAGCCTGTGGGGCAAACGTGAATAGAGGCGGTCGGACCTGCGGTTACTGGCTAGTCAGTAACCGCGTGGACTACTCTGCGCGAAGGAACGCCAACCTGTGTGACGCAGGGAACATCTCGCCGGGACCCCCTATCTAAATGGCCGTACCGGTGGGTAACGTCCGGGCAGTCCAGTCGTACTCAGGTTTTCAACAAGTGATCTCCTGAGTACCTGCCCGAGCCTTGGACCGCACCGTCGCATCACACAGAGTCGTGGCGTCGGCGCCCTATGAGGAGCAGCAGTCTTGCGCGAGTTCAGCCTTCCGGCTTTGTACGAGGTCCCTGCGGACGGAAACCTGACCGACATCGTCCGCAGAAACGCCGCGCAGCATCCCGACGTAGCCGTCATCGCCCGCAAGGTGGGCGGCACTTGGACGGATGTCACCGCCACCACCTTCCTCGACGAGGTGCGTGCCGCCGCCAAGGGCCTGATCGCCTCCGGCGTCCAGCCGGGCGACCGGGTCGGCCTGATGTCCCGTACCCGCTACGAGTGGACGCTGCTCGACTTCGCGATCTGGAGCGCCGGCGCGATCACCGTGCCGGTGTACGAGACCAGCTCGCCGGAGCAGGTGCAGTGGGTCCTCGGCGACTCGGGCGCGACCGCCTGCATCGTCGAGCTCGACACGCACGCGGCCTCCGTGGAGTCGCTGCGCGACCGGCTGCCCGCTCTCCAGCATGTCTGGCAGATCGAGGCCGGCGGGGTGGACGAGCTCGGCCGCCTCGGCAAGGACGTCAGCGACGCGACCGTCGAGGAGCGCAGCTCGCTCGCCAAGGCCGACGACCCGGCGACCATCGTCTACACAAGCGGCACGACGGGCCGCCCCAAGGGGTGCGTCCTCACCCACCGCGCCTTCTTCGCGGAGTGCGGCAACATCGTGGAGCGGCTGCGCCCCCTGTTCCGTACGGGCGAGTGTTCGGTGCTCCTCTTCCTGCCCCTCGCGCACGTCTTCGGGCGGCTCGTGCAGGTCGCGCCGATGATGGCGCCGATCAAGCTCGGCTGCGTCCCGGACATCAAGAACCTCACCGATGAACTGGCCGCGTTCCGGCCGACGTTGATCCTCGGTGTGCCGCGCGTCTTCGAGAAGGTTTACAACTCGGCGCGCGCCAAGGCGCAGGCGGACGGCAAGGGCAAGATCTTCGACAAGGCGGCGGACACGGCGATCGCGTACAGCCGCGCCCTGGACACCCCCTCGGGCCCGTCCCTCGGCCTGAAGATCAAGTACAAGACGTTCGACAAGCTCGTCTACAGCAAGCTGCGCGCCGTGCTGGGTGGTCGTGGCGAGTACGCCATCTCCGGCGGCGCCCCGCTCGGCGAGCGCCTCGGGCACTTCTTCCGCGGCATCGGCTTCACGGTCCTTGAGGGCTACGGCCTGACCGAGTCCTGTGCGGCCACCGCCTTCAACCCGTGGGACCGTACGAAGATCGGTACGGTCGGCCAGCCGCTGCCGGGTTCCGTGATCCGCATTGCCGACGACGGCGAGGTGCTGCTGCACGGCGAGCACCTGTTCCAGGGGTACTGGAACAACGAGGCCGCGACCGCCGAGGCGCTGGCCGACGGCTGGTTCCACACCGGTGACATCGGCACCCTCGACGAGGACGGCTACCTCCGCATCACCGGCCGCAAGAAGGAGATCATCGTCACCGCGGGCGGCAAGAACGTCGCCCCGGCCGTGATCGAGGACCGCATCCGTGCGCACGCGCTGGTCGCGGAGTGCATGGTGGTCGGCGACGGGCGCCCGTTCGTCGGCGCGCTGGTCACCATCGACGAGGAGTTCCTGGGCCGCTGGGCCGCGGAGCACGGGAAGCCTGCCGGCTCGACCGCGGTGTCGCTCCGCGAGGACCCGGATCTGCTGAGCGCGATCCAGGACGCGATCGACGACGGCAACGCGGCGGTGTCCAAGGCGGAGTCGGTGCGCAAGTTCCGACTCCTCGCCCACCAGTTCACCGAGGAGTCGGGGCACCTCACGCCGTCGCTGAAGCTCAAGCGGAATGTTGTGGCGAAGGATTACGCCGACGAGATCGAGGCGATTTATCGGGGCTAGGGCGCCTTCTCGCCGTAGGGGTGGATGTTCTGGCGACTGCGGGTCGTCAGTGGTTGCTCGCGCAGTTCCCCGCGCCCCTGAAGGGGCGCGGGGAACTGCGCGGCCAGCCCCCACTCACCCGCAGTCGCCCGGAGTCCGAAAGCCCCACCCCACTAGGCGCTACGGCTACAACAGCTCCCGCAAGCGCTCGGCCAGCAGGTCCCAGCGCCACTTCTCCTCCACCCACGCCCGCCCCCGCTCCCCCATCCGCCGGCGCAGCTCCGAGTCGCCGAGGAGGGTGACAACGCGGTCGGCGCTCTCCTCGGCAGAGGCACCGCGGACGACCCAGCCGGTCTCGCCGTCGAGTACGGCGTCAGGCGCCCCGCCGGAGTCGCCGGCGACCACAGGAAGGCCCGTAGCGGAGGCCTCCAGGTAGACGATGCCGAGCCCCTCGACATCCAGCCCGCCCCGGCGGGTCCGGCACGGCATCGCGAAGACGTCCCCCGCGCCGTAGTGAGCCGGCAGTTCCGACCACGGCACCGCGCCGGTGAAGCGGACCGCGTCGGCGACCCCGGTGTCGTAGGCCAGTTTGCGCAGGTCCCGCTCGTACGGTCCGCCGCCGACGATCAGCAGGACCGCTTCCGGCTCCTTGGCCAGGATGTGCGGCATGGCGAGGATGAGGGTGTCCTGGCCCTTGCGCGGGACCAGACGGGAGACGCAGACCACCACCGGGCGGTCGGTCAGGCCGAGCCGGGCCCGGACCGCGTCACCGCCCGAGCCGGGGTGGAAGGTCTTCTCGTCGACGCCGGGCGGCAGCTGGACCATCCGCGCGGCGGCCTCGGGGGTCAGCGCGGAGGCGATCCGCGAGCGCGTGTACTCGCCGAGGTAGGTGAGGCTGTCCGTGGACTCGCCGATACGGCGGAGCAGCTGACGCGCGGCGGGCAGCTGTGCCCAGCCGGCCTCATGGCCGTGCGTGGTCGCCACGATCCGTCGCGCGCCCGCCCTGCGCAGCGCGGGCGCCATCAGGCCGAGCGGTGCCGCCGCCCCGAACCACACCGACGTACAGCCGTGTTCGCGCAGCAGTCCGACGGCGCGGCGGGTCGCGCCCGGGGTCGGCAGCAGCATGGTCGTACGGTCCCGTACGACGGTGAAGGGCTGCTCGGCGTCGAAGGCGGCGGTCGCCTCGACGCCCTCACGGCCGCGCTTCCACGTGGAGGCGTAGACGACGAGCTGCTCGGGGTCCAGGCGCAGCGCCATGTTGTGCAGAAACGCCTGGATGCCGCCGGGGCGGGGCGGGAAGTCGTTCGTCACGATCAGGGTCTTGTGCATCGTGTTCGACAGTACCGAACCTATACTCACAGCTCCGCACGACCGCGCTTGATGGCTCGCGCACAGGGCGGCGCGACATCATGGCACCGCGAAATCGCAGCGGCACAGCACATGAGTTCCGGACGGACATCCGGACGGACATCCGGACGGACAAAGGCCAGGTGGGCATGGAGGGCGCTAGGACGGAGAGGTTCCCGTTCGGAGTGCTCGGGCTGGTGGGAACCTGGGGCCTGACCAGGCTGGTGCTGCTCCTCTTCGTGTTCAAGGTGTACGTCTTCCCCGGCCCGGATGTCACGAGCGATGTCTCGGTGATCTACCAGGGCTGGTACGAGGTCCTCAAGCACGGCACCTTCCCGCTCGACGACGTCACCTGGCAGTACCCGCCGGCCGCCGCGCTCGCGATCCTCTCCCCCGCGCTGCTGCCCTTCCTCGAATACGCGCAGGCCTTCTTCGTGCTGGCCTTCCTCGCCGACTTCGTGGTGTTCGGGCTGCTCCAGTACGCGGGCCTGCGCTCCGGCAAGAGTCTGCGCGGCGCCTGGGTGTGGGTGATCGGCGTACCGCTGCTCGGGCCGACCGTGTACGCCCGCTACGACGTGATGGTGACGGCCGTCGCGGTCGCGGCGCTGCTCGCCGGTGCGCGCCATCCGCGGGTGATGGGGATGCTCGTGGGCTTCGGCGCGCTGGTGAAGGTGTGGCCGGTGCTGCTGCTCGTCGGGGCCGTCCGGCGCCGGGCGTGGGCCGCGGCGGCGGTGTCCGCCGGTGCGATCGCGGTGCTGTTCGCCGTGGCGATGCCCGGCGCCTTCTCCTTCCTGACCTTCCAGCGCGACCGCGGCACCGAGGTCGAGTCGCTCGGCTCCCTCGTCTTCCATGTGGCCCGGCAGTACGGCTGGGACGGCCAGGTACTGCTCAACTACGGCTCCGTGGAGTTCCTCGGCCCGTACGTCGACGTCGTCAGCACGGCGGCCCTGGTGCTCACCGCGGTCGCCTTCGGCTGGCTGCTGCTGTGGCGGCTGTGCGCCAAGCGGTTCCTGCCGCACACGCTGGCCGACGCCGCGTTCGTGGCCGTGCTGATGTTCACGACCACCAGCCGGGTCATCAGCCCGCAGTACATGGTCTGGCTGGTCGGGCTCGCGGCGGTCTGCCTGTGCTTCCGCGGCAGCCGCATGGCCCTGCCGGTCGGTCTGGTGCTGGCCGCGTGCTTCGTGACCGTGCTGGAGTTCCCGATCTGGTTCTCGCACGTGGTCTCCAGCGACCGGCTCGGCATCACCCTGCTCTTCGCCCGCAACGGCCTGCTGGTGATCGCCACGCTGCTCGCCGCCCTGGAACTGTGGCGGGGCACGGTGTCCGAGCCCGCCCCGACGGTCCCCTCTCAGGCCGCCCGCACCAAGGAGACCCTCGCGTCCTCCTGACGGTGACGCGCGACCCACACGAACAGCACGGCGCACTGCACCGTCATGGACAGCGCCAGCGCGAGGCAGATCCCGGGCAGCCCCAGCCCCGACAGCGCGTAGGCGAGCGGGAGCTGGACCGCCGTCCCGGTCACCGTCACCCGGAGCAGCAGCGGCGCTCCCCCGCTGCCCTCGAAGACCCCGCCGAGCGCGATGAAGCAGGCCATCAGCAGCAGGTAGGGCCCGACACAGCGCAGGAAGAGGACTCCGTCGTGCGCGACCGCGGGTCCGGCGCCGAAGGCCCGCATGATCCAGGGGGCGAGGAGAGCGAGCAGGGAAGCGGCGAGCACGCCCACCGTTCCCGAGACGAGCACGGCCTGCCGCCCGATGGCACCCCGCTCGTCCCCGCCCGCGCCCCGCGTGTGCGCGGTGTGGATCGAGGCGGCCTGCCGGACCGAGTAGAACGCCATGGTCGCGATGTACATGACCTTGTAGGCGATCGAGTACGCGGCCACGGCCGTCACCCCGAGCCTGGCCACGATGGCGACCAGGACCAGCGCCCCGCCCTGCCGGACGGTGAAGTCGGCGGACATCGGCAGGCCGGTGGTCAGGGTCCTGCGCAGGGCGGCACCGGTGGCCTCCGAGGGCCGGACGGCTGCCGCCCGGCGCAGTAGCGCGTTGCGGCGCAGGGCGAGCAGCCCGACGGCCAGGGCCACGCAGCGGCACAGCACCGTGGAGGCGGCGGCGCCCTGGACGCCGTACGCCTGGATGAGCAGCGGGTCGAGGCCGAGGATCAGACCGTTGGCCAGCAGGGCGAGCCGCATGGGGGTGCGGGTGTCGCCGGTGCCCTTCAGGATGCCGTCGACGAGGTTCTGCGCGAAGAAGACGGCGATGCCGGGCAGGGAGACCGCGAAGTACCCGACGGCGAGTGACAGGGCGCGCCCGTCGCCGCCCAGCACCAGCCGGGCCAGCGGCTCCCGCAGCAGATATCCGCCCACGGCGACCACGGGCGTGACCACCGCGCACAGCGCCCATCCGCCGCGTACGGCCGCCCGGACCGCGCCCGGATCCCGTGCGCCTCTGGCGTGCGAGACCAGGACGGTCGTCCCGGAGGCGAAGACCAGGGCGACGCCGAGCAGCACGTTCTCGGTGTTGGTGGCGACGGCGACGGCGGCCACGGCGGCGCCGCCGAGCCGGGAGACCCAGACGGTGTTGATGATCCCGGCGGCGACGGAGGCGAGCAGCGAGAGGTAGACGGGGTGGGCGAGCGCTATGAGCTGCTTGCGGTGGGCGTTCACAGGGGCTCCCTCGATGGGCAAGCGATCTCGATACGAGCTACCTCTTATCGAGCTACCTCGTTTAGAGGTAGCTCGATAAGAGGTACCATGCCCGTACGACGACTTCAAGAAGGGGGCCGAACCGGATGCTGGAGCTGTCGATCCTGGGCTTTCTCGCCGAAGAGCCCTTGCACGGCTACGAGTTGAAGGAGCGCATCAAGGCGCTCAACGGACACGTCCGCCCGGTGAGCGACGGCGCGCTCTACCCCGCGATCACGCGGCTGGTCACGGCGGGCAAACTCGGTCAGCACACGGAGCCGGGCAGCGGCGCGGCCCCGCGCCGCATCCTGTCGCTCACCGACCAGGGCCGCGAGGACCTCCTGGAGCGGCTGCGCCGTCCCAAGCAGGCCGAGATCACCGACCAGGTGCGCTTCAACACGGTCCTGGCCTTCCTGCGGCACCTGCCGGACCCCCGGGAGCAGGCGGCCGTTCTGCAGCGCCGTCTGGACTTCCTCACCACCCCCGCGAGCTTCTTCTACCGCGACGGAGAACCCGTACGCGCGGAGGAGACGGACGACCTGTTCCGCCAGGGCATCCTGCGGGTGGCACGAGCCACCGGAGAAGCGGAACGCGCATGGCTCACCGAGGCGATCTCCCAGCTGCGTCAGCCGAGTTGAGCCCTGAGGTAGGCCCGCCACTGCTCCGTGAACTTCTCCGGCGTCGTATGCAGCACATCCCGCAGCGCGCCCTCGACCGCCCCGGCCCGCTTCCCGTGGTCGCCCACCGCCCGGTAGAAGTCGTTCAGCCGGACCTCGCCCCAGTGGTCGGCGATCAGCCGGCAGGCCATCCAGCCGCCCTCGTACGCCTGCGCCAGCTTCGCCGCGTCCCCGGAGAACCCGAAGTCCTTGTCGACCGGCAGCGCGGCCGGGACACGCCCCTCCCGCACGGCCTGCTCCAGCTCCGGCGCGACCTGCGTGGCCGTCCGCCCGCTGCCGCGGTAGCCGACCCAGTCCGCGTAGCCCTCGGAGAGCCACAGGGGCGTGGCGGCCGTGGTGTGGGCGCGGGTGGCGACGTGCGTCGTCTCGTGGGTGAGCACGACCTGTTTGCCGAAGTCGCCGAGGATGCCGTACGCGTCGGGGTTGACGATGATCCGGTCGGCGGGCGCCTTCGCCGAGCCCCCGGCCTCACCGGTGGTCACCGCCGCGATCCCCCGGTACCCGGACGCCGGGGCGCCGAGCAGCCCCGCCATCCCCTCCAGCGACTTCGGTACGAGCACGACGACGTGCCGCGACCAGTCGGTGCCCCACGCCTGGGACACGGCGGGCACGGCATGGTCCGCGAGGTCCGCGTACGCGCGCAGCCGCTCGCCGGTCTGCCCGACCCCCAGGACGAGGCTGTGCGCGCCCCGTACGACCGTCACGGCCCCCTGCTCCCACAGCTGCTCGCCCGACTTCTTCGCGGGCTCGTCGGAGGCGACCCGCCAGCTGCCGTCGGTGCGGGTCAGGCTCAGTGTGCGGGCGGCGCTGACGGGCGCGGTGTCGTACCCCTTGATCCGGTAGCGCAGCTCGGCGTCGGCCGTGGCCCGGTCGCCGGAGCGGTGGAGGGCGGTCAGGTGATACGACCAGGCCGTCAGCGGGACAGCGCCCAGGTTCGCGAACTCAGCGGTCCCGGCGGCCGATCGATCCGTTGCCCGGTACGCCGGCTCGTCCCGGTCGAGTACCGCCACCGCCCGCTGGTCGAGCACCCGCTGCACCTCGGCCGCCGCACTGTCCGACGGCGCCCGCCCGCCACAGCCGACGAGCACGGCAAGCAGCAGCACCAGGGAGAGCCCCGCTCGCGACGCACGCCTTCGACCAGCCATGTTGCCGATCGTACGGCGGGTTCGCCCGGTGGTCAGACCCGTGTCACGGACGAGATCGGCATCATGCCCACCGGGTCGTAGCGCACCGGGGCGCCCGGGTAGGGCGCGTGGATCACCTGGCCGTTGCCGACGTACATCCCGACGTGGCTGGCGTCCGAGCGGTAGGTGACCAGGTCACCCGGCTGCACCTGGGAGAGCGGCACCTGCCGTCCGGCGTACCGCTGTTCCTGCGAGGTGCGCGGCAGACCGACTCCGGCCCGCGCGTACGACCACTGCATCAGGCCCGAACAGTCGAAGCCGCTCGGCCCGGTGGCACCCCACACATACGGGCGGCCGAGCGCCGAGCGGGCCGCGGCGACGGCGGCGGCCGCACGCGCCGAGGACGGGACCGCGCCCCCGAGGTCGGGCATGTCGCCGCGCGCGGAACGCGACGCCCGGTCGTAGGCGGCGCGCTCGGCGTACGGCAGGGAGTTGAGCAGCTCCTGCGCCTTGGCCAGTTTTCGCTCGACGGTGCGCTTGTTCTGGGCGACGGCCTTGCGGCTGCGCTCCAGTTCGGCGAGTTTGCCGGTGGCCTCCTCGCGTTTCTGGGCGAGGGCGCGCATGGCGAGCTGGAGGTCCTTGAGTTCGCCGGCCTGGTGGGCGGTGATCCGGTCGAGGGCGGCGGCCCTGTCGAGGTAGTCGGCCGGGTTGTCGGAGAACAGCAGCGCGAGCGAGGGGTCGAGGCCGCCGGACCGGTACTGGGCCCCGGCGAGCGAACCGAGCGCGTCCCGCATGGTGTTGATGCGTTCCTGCTGCCGGGCGATCTCGTCCTGCGCCGTGGTGATGTCCTCGCGCAGCGAGTCGGCGCGCTCGTCGGCCTTGTTGTACGCCTCGGTGGCCTTCTCCGCCTGCGTGTAGAGGCGGTCCACCTCGGCCCGGGTGTCGTCCTGCGGTGCTGCGGCTGCCGGCAGCGCGCCGAGTGCCGCGACCGCGGCGGACATCACGCTGACCGCGATGCCGGCGGCGCCGGCGCCCCGGTCGAAGCCGGACGGTGCAAGGCGGCGATGGGACCCCACGAGTAGCCGCTCTCCCTTCCGCTGACGGTCCCCCTGAGTTGGGGGAAACGCGCCAGACAGTAGCCGTGCGACTACGCACCGACCAAAGACCTCCGCGGGCACACAAAGTGACGCCCCGCCGGAGACGCAGGTCACCGACGGGGCGTGGGGTCAGCTGGAGTTACCGCAATTCGCCCGTTTGGGCGGCGTGGTGAGGGGCCCCTTCAGGGGGCGTTCATCAGATCCGGACGCCGGAGCGTCAGATGCGGACGCCGAACTGGAAGGGCATGTTGCTGATCGACTCGTAGCGCACGACCGTGCCGGTGCGCGGGGCGTGCAGCACCTGGCCGTTGCCCGCGTACAGGCCGACGTGGTGCTGGTCGCCGTAGAAGATGACCAAGTCGCCGACCTGGAGGTCGCTCTGCGAGTAGATGCGCGTGCCGTAGCTGGCCTGCGCCTGCGAGGTACGCGGGATGGTGACGCCGGCCTGGGCGTAGGCCCAGGACGTCAGGCCCGAGCAGTCGAAGGAGGAGGGGCCGGAGGCGCCGTAGACGTAGGGCGAGCCGAGCTTGGTCTGTGCGGCGGAGAACGCGGCGGCGGCGCGCCCGGAGGCGGACTTGGTGTTGCCGAGGTCGACGCGCTCGCTGGCCCGGGTGGAGCGCTCCTGCTCGGCGGCCGCGAGAGCCGCCTTCTCCTTGGCGGTCAGCGTGTTGAGAAGCTTCTGCGCAGAACCGAGCTTGTTCTGGACTTCCTTCTTCTTCTTGGCGAGCTCCGCCCGGGTGTCGGCGAGGTCCTTGAGCTTGTCGGCGGCTTCCTTGCGCTGCTGCGCGAGTGAACGCTGCTTCTCCTGGACCTTCTTCAGCGCCTCGACCTGCTGAGCGCTCAGCTGGTCCATCGTGGACGCCTGGTCGAGGTAGTCGTCCGGGTTGGAGGAGAGGAAGAGCGCCACGGAGGGGTCGATGCCTCCGGTGCGGTACTGGGCGCTGGCCATCGAACCCAGGCCGTCGCGCAGCTCGTTGAGCTCTTCCTGGCCGCGGGCGACGTTGTCCTGCAGGGTGCTGATCTGCTTCTGCAGCTTGTCCTGCTTCTCCTTGGCCCCGTCGAGCTTCTCGGTGGCCTGCTCGGCCTCCTCGTAGAGCTTGTCGACCTTGGCCTTGACCTCGTCCTTGCTCAGCTTCTCGCTCGGCGCGGCGTTGGCCACATTCGCGCTGAGGGCCACGGCAGCGGCGGCGGCGGTGGTGAGCACGGTCACACGGGTGCGGCTCGGCTGCTTGGGTCGACGGTGGGACGCCACGAAGGCGAGCTCCTTCTTCCTTCAGCCGCCTGCCGAATGCGCCGACGGGCGGTGCCCCTTCGCCGTCACTCCCAATGAGTGATCACCCGAGCGGAGGTTCGAGGCCTGACCCTAGTGACCTTCTTGTGATCAGTTCAAATCCTCATAGGAAAAATCTCGGTCACCGAGCGCATTCTTTGCCGACAACTCACATGCAGTAATGCGCGCTTGACACTACGTTGCGTGAAGGTCGGCTCAATTCGGGCATTGCGCCTGGACGTTACGCATGGGACTTACGTTGCCTATGAGGCTTACGGCCCAGATGGGCGGCCGCTGCTCAGCCGCGCGAAAAGCGCTTGAGAAGCACCACCGAAGCGACCGGTCGCGCACCCGCTTTGGCGATGCCGTCGGCCACCTCACGGTCGGTGGAGACGACGATCACCGGCCGCCCGGGCGGCTCGGCGCGCACCAGCTGGCGGATCAACTCGTCCGCGGTGACGCCGGGCTTGGAGAACAGCACCCGTACCCCGCGCGGCGGCGCGAGCAGCACGGGCGCGGCCAGCTCGGCCCCGTCGAAGACACAGGTCACCTCGGCGCCGGTCTGCGCGGCGAGCTGCGAGAGCTGCCCGAGGAGCCGCAGCCGCTGCTTCTCGAGCGGCATCTGCGGGTAGCCGGTCTTGGTGACGTTGTAGCCGTCGACGACCAGATGCGCCTGTGGCAGCGCGAGCAGTTGGTCGAGGATCGCGGGATCGTTTTCGGACAACGCCCGGGCCGCGATGTCTTTTGGCGTCATTCGTCCCGGTTCGACCGCATCCACGGTCTCCGCGGGGCGTACGGACACGGGTGGCAACGCCAGCTCCCGCCGCAGCCCTTGGGTCGCCTCCAGCACGGTGTCGAGCAGCAGCCGTACGCGCATGTCCTCGACACTGCGCCCCTCGCGCGCCGCCTTGCGGGTGGCCTCCAGGGCCGCCTCGGCCTCCGCGAGCCGCGCCTTGAGCCGCCGGGTCTCGCTCTCGGCGGCGGACACCTGGGCCTGCCCCTCCGCCCGGCCGGTGTCCATCTCACCCTGGAGCTTGCGGAGGGCCGCCTCGCCGCGCTTGACGTCGCTGAGGGCCCCGCGCAGCTTGCGGTGAAGCGATTCCGCTTCCTTCTTCGCGGCCTCCAACTCCGTGCGCATCCGCTCGGTTTCGGCCCTGGTCTGCCCGCGCGCCTCGGCGAGCTCCTCGCGCAGCCGTTCCAGCTCGGCCCGGCTCTCCTCGTCGGCACGCTCGGCGTCCGCCCGCAGGGCCTCCTCGCCCGCGGCGGCGACCAGCTTCACCCAGCCCGCGGGGCGCAGCACATAGGCCGCGGCCGCCACATCCAGCGGATCCGCGGCCGGGGGCGGCGCGCCCGAGTCGAGGGCACCGGTGAGTTCCGGTTGCGCCTCTCTCAGCTTCTCGGCGATGCGCTGTCTGAAAAGAGGCTCCGTCTCCAGGGCCGCCGCCATCGCGTTACCGGCGAACTTGGCCCGCCGACTGGGGGTGAACCGGGCATACTGCCGCAATTGGGCGGGCAGTTCACCGATCGTCAGTCCACCGAACCCATCGGAGACGATCTGTACGACCCGCCGGCGCACGCCGTCGGGCAGCGGACGGTCGAGCACCTCAGCGGTGCCGTCGTCCGGCTCCCCGCCTGTGGTCTCCACCATCCGTCACCCCAATATCCGTGCGGGGCCCGCTCCCTCAGGAGCCGGCGCCCGGCCTGTCCACGAGTTCCACCTGATCCACGGCATTGCACCAGCGGCACCGCACCGACTCGATGGTCTCACTGACCACCTCGCGCTCCTCGACCTTCGGCTCACCGGCCAGGTCGAGGTGCACATACTCGACGACCTTCGACGAGCGGGTCACGTCGAAACGCGTGAGATTGCCGCAGAGCGTGCAGCGCCAGCGAGTCTTGGCATCCGGCAGGGGAACCGTCATGTGGCAGTCGCTTTCCTTCTAGTGTCCGTCCAGCGCCAGTCTCCCGGTGCGTGTGGCTCGTAACCCTAAGGCCTGGCGGGTACCCGACGCTCGGCCGTCCACGGCGGCGAGGCGGTCTGTGCGCATCGGTCCCGTTACGCCATGCTCTGCACCATGATCAGCAACGGGATGACGGCGGTCGGCAGGGCGATGCGGAGCCAGTCCGCACCGGTGACATACGGGCTGATCGCCCTGTGCTGCCTGATCTTCGTGATCGGCCCGGCGGCGGGCCTCAATCCGGCGTACGGCACCGGGGACGAGCTGCTGGTCGCGCAGCATGCCTACTTCCGGCGCTGGGGCGTGGTGCCCACCGAGCTCTTCGGCGGAGCCCCGCGCGAAGCCCTCACCCCCGCCACGGCCCTGTTCATCCATGGCAGCTGGCTCCACCTCCTCGGCAACATGCTCTTCTTCTACGTCTTCGGGGCGATGACCGAGGAACGCATGGGCCACGTCCAGTTCGCCTTCTTCTACGTCGGCTGCGGCTACCTCGCCCTGCTGGGCTACGCCGCCGCCAACGCCGCCTCGCAGCAGTCCCTGGTCGGCGCCTCCGGGGCGATCTCCGCGGTCCTCGGCGCGTTCCTGTACCTGTTCCCCAAGGCCCGGGTGACCAGTCTCTTCCCGTTCCTCTTCTTCCTGCCGCTGCGCTTCCCCGCCTGGGTGGTGCTGCCCTTCTGGGTCACCCTGCAATGGCTGGCGGCGGGCCGCGACACCTCCGGCCCCGGGGTCGCCTATCTGGCCCACCTGGTGGGCTTCTCGCTGGGGTTCGTCTACGCATGGGTGCGTTTCGGCCGGGCGACTAGAGTGAAGGCCCCAACGACCGCCCCCGAGGGAGAGAACCAGCCGTGATCACCGCGATCGTCCTCATCAAGACCAGCGTGGACCGGATCCCCGAGATCGCCGAGTCGATCGCCGCGCTGGACGCTGTCAGCGAGGTCTTCTCCGTCACCGGCACGTACGACTTGATCGCCATGGTCCGGGTGAAGGCCCACGACGACCTCGCGGACGTCATCCCCGGCCGGATCAGCAAGATCCCGGGTGTCGAGGCCACGGACACCCACGTCGCCTTCCGCACGTACTCCCAGCACGACCTCGAGGCAGCGTTCGCGATCGGCCTCGACAACTGATTTTCGCCCCCGCCGCCCCTACCCGTCCCATCCTTCTGGGGCTCCGCCCCAGACCCCGTTCGGTTGTGTGTCGGGTGCGGGTGGGTGGGGGTTGCTCGCGCAGTTCCCCGCGCCCCTGACGGCGCGGGGCTCCGCCCCGCGATCCCCCGCCCACCCCGGTTCGTCGGCTGCGGGTGGGCGGGGGCCGTTCGCGCCCACGCGGCGGAGCCGCATATCGACACAGCCCCGCGCCCCTGACGGCGCGGGGCTTCGCCCCGCGATCCCCCACCCACCCCGGTTCGTCGGCTGCGGGTGGGCGGGGGCCGTTCGCGCCCACGCCGCGGAGCCGCATATCGACACAGCCCCGCGCCCCTTTTAGGGGCGCGGGGAACTGCGCAGTCTTTTGGGGGTCTGGGGGCGCAGCCCCCAGGAACGGATGGGACGGGTAGGGGCGGCGGGGGCGAAGAAACTGCCGGCTCAGACCGCGGGGACGCAGCGGCCGTCCTCCGTGCGGTACTGCCACTTCGCACCGTCCCGGACGAGTTCCCGCACGGCGGTGACGAAGCGCTCGACGTGCTCGTCGGGGGTACCCGCACCGAAGCTGACACGGATGGCGTTCAGGGACTTCTCGCCGGGCGCGGCCTCGGGGGCACCGCACTCCCCCTGGGTCTGCGGGTCGCTGCCGAGGAGGGTGCGCACCAGCGGATGGGCGCAGAACAGACCGTCGCGCACCCCGATGCCGTACTCCGCGGAGAGCGCCGCGGCGAAGTGCGAGCTGTTCCACCCCTCGACGACGAAGGAGATCACGCCGACCCGCGGGGCGTCGTCACCGAAGAGGGAGAGGACGCGCACCTCGGGGACCTCGGCGAGACCCGCGCGGACCGTGTCGATCAGGTGCTGTTCACGGGCGACGAGGGTGTCGAAGCCGGCCTCGGTGAGGGCCTTGCAGGCGGACGCGATCGAGTAGACGCCGATCACGTTCGGCGAGCCGGCCTCGTGCCGGGCGGCGCTCTCGTGCCACTCCACGTCCACGCCACCGTCCGTACGGCGGGACACCTTACGACTGGCGCCACCGCCCGCGAGGTACGGCTCGGCCTCGCGCAGCCAGTCGGAGCGGCCGGCGAGCACACCGGAGCCGAAGGGCGCGTACAGCTTGTGGCCGGAGAAGGCGACCCAGTCGACGTCCAGGTCACGGACGGACACCGGGTGGTGCGGGGCCAGCTGCGCGGCGTCGAGGACGATACGGGCGCCGTGCGCGTGGGCGGCGGCGGCCAGCTCGCGCACCGGCCACAGCTCACCGGTGACGTTCGAGGCGCCGGTGACGCAGACGAGGGCCGGGCCGTAGCCCCCTTCAATGGACACAGTGCGGCCGGCGAGGGCGCGCTCCAGCGTCTCGACGGCCTGGCGCGGGCTGCGCGGGGCGTTGAGGTAGGTGACCTGGGCGTCCTTCCACGGCAGCAGGGACGCATGGTGCTCGGTCTCGAAGACGAAGACCTGGCAGTCGGCCGGAAGAGTGGCGGCGAGCAGGTTGAGCGAGTCGGTGGTGGAGCGGGTGAAGACGACCTGGTCGCCCTCGCGGCAGTCCAGGAACTCGGCGACGGTCTTGCGGGAGTTCTCGAACAGGTCGGTGGACAGCTGCGAGAGGTAGCCGGCGCCACGGTGCACGCTGCCGTAGTAGGGGGCGTACGCCGCCACGTCGTCCCACACCCGCTGCAGGGCCGGGGCGCTGGCGGCGTAGTCGAGTGCGGCGTAGGTGACCTCGCCACCGGTGACGAGCGGGACGGTCACATCTCGCCCCAGAACAGGCAGAGGGGCACAAACGGTCTGGTCGGCGGCAGCGGTGGAGACAGACATGGCGAGCTCCTGTGAGAGGCAGGCGGGATCGCTGCGCGAGCGGGTACACCGGGGTACGGACGGCTCAGCGCAGGAAAGGCGAAGAAGGTGAAAAGGGGTACGCGGAAGTGGGGCGCTACGCCCTATCGCATTCGCTTGCTCACAGAAGGCTCCCTCGAACGACCAGGACCCCTGGGCTGTATCCACTCAAGTGAGTGGCGAGGGGTCCGCGCTTGCCGTAGACCTCGCTGCCTACGACCTGGTCTTCACCCGGGGCACCCCGCCACGGACGGAGGGTTGCCGGACAGTCGGCCGGGGCCTCATGACTGTCACTCATGACCTGATACAGCATCCTGCCAGAAGATCTTCGACGCGCAAGGCGCAGTCCAGGATCCGGACTGCGCCTTGCATCACATCGCGTACGGCGTAGGAGCCTGCGTACGGCTCAACGACTCAACGGCTCAGGCGCTGCTGGCCGCCACCCACCGCTCAAGAGTCCGCTTCGCGGCCCCGGAGTCGATCGACTGCGCCGCCTTCTCCATCCCGGCGCGGAGCTGGTCCACCAAGGGCACGTCGGTCGGCGACAGGGCCACCAGGGCCGCCGCCGAGTTCAGCAGGACCGCGTCCCGCACCGCGCCCGTCTCGCCGTCCAGGAGCCGTCGGGCGACCCCCGCGTTGTACTCGGGGTCGGCGCCCCGCAGTGCCTCCACCGGGACGATCTCAAGGCCGACGTCCCGCGGGTCGAAGGCCTCCTCGGTCACCTTGCCGTCGCGGACGACCCACACCCGGGAGGTGGCCGTGGTCGTCAGCTCGTCGAGGCCGTCGTCACCCCGGAACACCAGCGCGGACGAGCCGCGTTCGGCCAGTACGCCGGCAATGAGCCCCGCCATCCGGGTGTCGAAGCAGCCGACCGCCGAGGCGGTGACCCGGGCGGGGTTGGTCAGCGGGCCGAGGAGATTGAACGAGGTCGGAATCCCCAGATCGCGCCGGACCGCGCCGACGAACCGCATCGAGGGATGGAACTTGGCCGCGAAGCAGAAGGTGATCCCGGCCTCCTCCACCACCTGTGCCACCCGCTCGGGCGACAGGTCCAGGTTGATGCCGAGCCGCTCCAGCACGTCGGACGAGCCGCTCGCCGAGGACGACGCCCGGTTGCCGTGCTTGACGACCTTCGCCCCGGTACCCGCGATCACGATGGCGGACATCGTCGAGATGTTGACGGTCTTGGCCCGGTCTCCGCCCGTACCGACGATGTCGACGGCCGGCCCCGGGATGTGCAACGGCTTCGCGTGGGCGTACATGGTCTCCACGAGGCCGGTGATCTCCTCGACCGTCTCACCCTTGGCCCGCAGCGCCACCAGGAAGCCCGCGATCTGGGCGTCCGCGGCCTCACCGCTCATGATGCGGTCCATGGCCCACGCCGTGTCACCGGCGCTCAGGTCCTGCCCGGCGAGCAGCGCGCTCAGTACGTCGGGCCAGGAACGGCCCGCCGCGGTGTCGCCTCCAGCGGGGTTCACAGCGCTCATAAGCCGCTCCTGGGTCGGTCCCCGGAAAGGGACTCTGTGTGGGTCCTTGTGGGACTCCTTGTGGATGGGAACACCCTATCCAGGCCCGGGGACGGCAAAGAGCCCCCGTCCATGCACTGGACGAGGGCTCTTGCCGTGGCGATCAATGCCCGGTCAGGGGATCAGTGGTGGCCGTGGCCGCTCGTGATCTCCTTGTACTCCTCGACGGTGGGCTTGGGGATCTGGTTGTCGTCCCCGTAGAAGCCCTTGCTGAGCTTGGCGCGCAGCCGCTGCGTGCCCGGCACCTTGCGCTCGACACCGTTCTCGTCGACCGTCGGGCCGATCTCGGCCGGCTTGTACTGCTCGTGCGCGGTGAGCGTGTGCAGCGAGTCCTGGCTGAGCGGCACGTGCACCTCGATGAACTCACCGTGCGGCAGGCGCTTGATGATGCCCGACTCGCGGCCGTGCAGCACCGTGTCCCGGTCGCGGCGCTGGAGGCCGAGGCAGATCCGCTTGGTGGCGACGAACACCAGCACCGGCACGACGAAGAACGCGATCCGGACGAACCAGGTGATCGAGTTGATCGACATGTGGAAGTGCGTGGCCCAGAGGTCGTTGCCACCACCGATGAGCATGACGGAGTACCAGCTGATCCAGGCCGCACCGACGGCGGTCCGGGTCGGGGCGTTGCGCGGGCGGTCCAGGATGTGGTGCTCGCGCTTGTCGCCGGTGACCCAGGACTCGACGAACGGGTAGATCGCGATCGCAACCAGGACCAGCGGGAAGATCACCAGCGGGATGAACACGCCCAGGACGAGCGTGTGACCCCAGAGGTTGATCTCCCAGCCCGGCATCGTACGGATCAGGCCCTCGGAGAAGCCCATGTACCAGTCGGGCTGGGCACCCGTGGACACCTGGTCCGGACGGTAGGGGCCCATGGCCCAGATCGGGTTGATCTGCGCGATCGCCGCGATGGCCGCGATGACACCGAAGACCAGGAAGAAGAAGCCTCCGGCCTTGGCCATGTAGACCGGGAGGAGCGGCATGCCGACGACGTTGTTGTTCGTCTTTCCGGGGCCCGCGTACTGCGTGTGCTTGTGGTAGAAGACCAGGATCAGATGGCCGACTACCAGGCCGAGCATGATGCCCGGCAGCAGCAGGACGTGGACCGAGTAGAAGCGGGCCACGAAGTCGCCGCCCGGGAACTCGCCGCCGAAGAGGAAGAACGAGAGGTACGTGCCGACGATCGGCACGGACAGGACCGCGCCCTCCATGAAGCGGACACCGGTGCCGGAGAGCAGGTCGTCCGGGAGCGAGTAACCGGTGAAGCCGGTGAACATGCCCAGGACGAACAGCAGGAAGCCGAACAGCCAGTTGATCTCACGCGGCTTGCGGAACGCGCCCGTGAAGAACACGCGCATCATGTGCGCGAACATGCCTGCCAGGAAGACCAGCGCCGACCAGTGGTGGATCTGCCGGATCAGCAGACCACCGCGCACATCGAAGGAGATGTGCATGGTCGAGTTGAACGCCTCCGACATCAGCTGTCCCTGGAGCGGGACATAGCTGCCGTTGTACGTCACCTCGTTCATCGACGGGTGGAAGAACAGCGTCAGGTACACACCCGTGAGGATGATGATGATGAAGCTGTAGAGGCAGACCTCACCCAGCATGAACGACCAGTGGTCGGGGAAGATCTTGCGCATGTTGGACTTGGCCAGGGAGTAGATCCCCAGGCGGCCGTCGGCCCAGTCGGCTACCCGCTCACCGGCGGGTGCCTTCTCGCGCGAGCGCGAGTCGGAGGTGGTCGCAGTGCTCATCCGCGCTCCCAGAATGCAGGACCGACGGGCTCTTCGAAGTCGCCGAGCGCCTCGAGGTAGCCCTCGTCGTTCACACCGATGCGCAGCTGCGGCAGCGGGTGACCGGCCGGGCCGAAGATGACTCGGGCACCGTCGGAGAGGTCGAAGGTGGACTGGTGGCACGGGCAGAGGACGTGGTGCGTCTGCTGCTCGTACAGGGAGATCGGGCAACCGACGTGGGTGCAGATCTTCGAGTAGGCCACGATCCCCTGGTAGGACCACTCGAGTTCTTGCTTGTCCTTGATGTTGTCCGGCTGCAGCCGGACGATCATCGTGGCCGCCTTGGCGATCTGCGCCTGGAAGTCCTCGTCGTCTTCCTCCAGGCCCTCGGGCTTGACGAAGGTGAGCGACCCGACGGCGATGTCCGAGGGACGCAGCGGCTCGTTCGTGTTCACGTTGACGAGCAGCTTGCCCTTGGACCAGATCGTGTGGCGCAGCTTCGTGCCGGGCAGCGGACCGAGGTCGCGCAGCAGAATGACGCCGGAGAGCGGGAACAGGGCCAGCGCGCCGAACATGGTGTTGCGGATCAGCTTGCGGCGGCCGAGCGCGGACTCCTTGGCGCCCTGCCTGAAGTCGTCCAGGACCTTGGCTCTGACCTCGGGCTCGGCCGAGATCGCGTGACGCTCGTCGGCGATCTCCACGTCGGACATCAGGGTGCGAGCCCAGTGGACCGCGCCCGCGCCGATCGAGAACAGCGCCGTACCGAGGGTCAGGCCCAGCGCGAAGTTCAGCGCGCTGATGTGACCGATCGGGAAGACGTAGATCGACTTGTCGACCGGGATCGCCACGTACGAGGCGATGAAGGCGACGGTGGCCAGCATCGACAGCGTGAACAGGAAGGCGACCACGCGCTCGGACCGCTTGGCGGCCCGCTCGTCGATGTCCTGGATGCGGTGCTCGTGGGGCGGCAGACCGGGGTCGGCGAACGGGTTCGTCTCGTCCGCGACGGCTACCGCGCCCTGACCGTGCGCATCTTCGTCGGTGGCCCGCTCAGCAGGCACGTTCTCTTCTGGAATGTCTTGGCTACTCATGACTTCTTGGCCTTTGCGGTCCGAGCGGCGACCCAGACGGCGACGGCGATCAGGGCGCCGAGACCGAAGATCCAGCCGAACAGGCCTTCACTGACCGGCCCGAGGCCGCCCAGGTCGAGACCGCCGGGGTTCTCGGTGTTGTCACCGTTGACCGCGTCGAGGTACGCGATGATGTCCTTCTTGTTCTTCTCCGACAGCGTGGTGTCGGGGAAGGACGGCATGTTCTGCGGGCCGGTCTGCATGGCCTCGTAGATGTGCTTCGGGTCGACACCCTCCAGGCTGGGCGCGTACTTGCCGTGCGTCAGTGCGCCGCCCTTGCCGATGAAGTTGTGGCACTGGGCGCAGTTGGTACGGAAGAGCTCGCCACCCTTGGCGATGTCCCCGTCCGCGGGGTCGACCTGGCTCTTCGTCGGGACCGAGGGACCGGCACCGAGCGAGGCGATGTACGCCGCGAGCAGGTCGATCTCGTCCTGCGAGTAGATGACCTTCTTCTTCGGGATCTGCGCGCCCGGCTGCTGGGCCGGCATGCGGCCGGTGCCGACCTGGAAGTCGACCGCCGCGGCGCCGACCCCTACGAGGCTCGGACCGTCGGAGGTGCCCTGACCGCCGGTGCCGTGGCAGGTTGCGCAGCCTACGGCGTAGAGCTTCTTGCCCTCGTCGATGGCGAGGGACTGGGCGGTGTCATCGGCCTGCGCCTTGCTCGCGGGTGCGAACGCGGCGTACAGCCCCCCGGTGACCGCCAGCGCGAGGAGTAGGACGACGACCGCCGCCAGCGGATGGCGTCGTCGTGCGGAGAGCTTTTTCACGGATTACCCCGGTGTCAGGATCTTCAGCGTCGATGCTTCTGGATGTTTCGGGCGGAGGGCCCGATTACTTGATCATGTAGATCGTGGCGAAGAGGCCGATCCAGACGACATCGACGAAGTGCCAGTAGTAGGACACGACGATGGCCGCGGTCGCCTGCTCGTGAGTGAACCTCTTGGCCGCGTAGGTGCGGCCGAGGACCAGCAGGAAGGCGATGAGGCCGCCCGTCACGTGCAGGCCGTGGAAGCCGGTGGTCAGGTAGAACACCGAGCCGTACGGGTCCGAGGAGAGCGAGAGCCCGTCCTTCTTGACCAGTTCGGTGTACTCGAAGACCTGACCGCCGATGAAGATCGCGCCCATGATGAAGGTGACGGAGAACCACATCCTGAGCTTCTTCACGTCCCCGCGCTCGGCGGCGAACACGCCGAGCTGGCAGGTCAGGGAGGAGAGCACCAGGATCGTGGTGTTCGTCGCGGAGAACGGGAAGTTCAGGCTGGACGCCATTTCCTTCCAGTGCTCCGGCCCGGTCACCGATCGCAGGGTGAAGTACATCGCGAAGAGGGCCGCGAAGAACATCAGCTCGGAACTCAGCCAGATGATGGTTCCGACGCTGGTGAGGTTCGGCCGATTGACCGACGGGTGCGCGTGCCCGGTTTCTACTGTCGTTGCTGTCGCCACGACCGACATTATGTCGGTCGCTTATCCCGCCCTCACCCCGGGGGGTGCCGTTCGGAGTGTTGATGGGGTGTGTCCAGCCCGTATGGCCCATCGAAGCGGTGTCCGAACCGGTGTTGACGAGGTGTCCGGAGGAGTAGCATCCGCGCCATCGGTACCACGAGTTCCCGACCAAAGACGCGGAGGAACAATGCAGCCGACCGCCACGGTGCTGGTCTACAGCGACAACTCCAACACCCGAGAGCAGGTACGGCTGGCGACGGGGCGCAGGCCTGCCGCCGATGTCCCCCAGGTCGAGTTCGTCGAGTGCGCGACGCCTGCCGCCGTCATCACGGAGCTGGACAAGGGCGGGATCGACGTCTGTGTGCTGGACGGTGAGGCCGTGCCGATGGGTGGCATGGGGGTGTGCCGGCAGATCAAGGACGAGATCTTCAACTGTCCGCCCGTGCTGGTGCTCATCGCACGGCCCCAGGACGCCTGGCTGGCCACGTGGAGCCGTGCGGACGCGGCGGTGACCCTGCCGGTGGATCCGGTGGAGTTTGCCGCCTCTCTGGCCTCTCTGCTGCGCACGAAGGCCCTTTTGGGCGCCTGATAGCTCGGGGCGTTCGGTACGTTGGCGGCTGCGGGCCGTTTGTGGTTGCTCGCGCAGTTCCTCGCGCCCCTGACGGGGCGCGGGAGCGGGCGTCCGGCTCACACTGACTCGGGGCGCAATCTGGCCCTGTCCTGCGGGGTCGGGCCTTCGGGGGTGCCGGATACCAGGGCGCTGCCGTTGCGCCACTTCGTCCAGTCGAGGTTCCAGTCGCCGAAGCCGTTGCCGAAGGGGTCCATGGTCTTGCCGTTGGAGTTCTGGACCTTCACGATGTCGCCGGCGCGCACGTTGTTGAAGAACCACGCGGCGTTGGCGGTGCTCATCCCTGTGCAGCCGTGGCTGACGTTGGCGTACCCCTGGTTGCCCACGGACCAGGGCGCCGCGTGCACGTACTCGCCGCTCCAGGTGACGCGGGTGGCGTAGTAGACGGGCAGGTCGTACGAGTCGGCGCTGCCCTCGGCGATGCCGACGGTGGTGCCGCGCATGCGTACGAAGTACTCCTTGCCCAGTACGACCTTGACACCGTTGCGGGTCTCGAAGCCGGGCTTTCCGGTGGTGACCGGGATCCGCTTGATCTGCTGGCCGTCGCGGTAGACGGTCATGGCGTGCGCGGCGGCGTCCGTGACGGCGATGAGCTGGTCGCCCGTGGTGAGGTTCAGGGATTTGGCGTTGCCGCCCCAGAGGCGCTCGCCGATCTTGATGCCCGCGAGGTTGCTGTGTGCCTCGATGGTGGCGTCCGTGGGCCAGTACTCCTTGGGACGGTAGTGCAGTGTCTTGTCGTCCACCCAGTGCCAGGCGCCCTCTACGGAGGGCTCGGAGTCGACCTTGAGGGCGCGTTCGACGATCGCGCGGGAGGCCTGGTCCTTGACGGGGACACTGAGTTCGGCCGTGACGGGCTGGCCGACGCCGTACTCGCCCGCCTCCGGCCCGAACTCGACGTTCACCACCTTCTGGGTCGTGGGGGTGCCGGTGTCGAAGTCGAGGACCTTGCGGCCGGGGGCGCCGTCCCCGTTCTCGGTGCTCACCCGCACCGTGTAGTGGACGCCCGCGGCCAGCGGTGAGGTGCTGTGCCAGCGGCTGCCGTCCGCGGCGAGTTCACCCGAGACATAACGCCCTGAGGCATCTATCGCCGTGACGTCGGTGATGCGCCCGTCGTCGCCCGTGGCGAGGATTTCCAGCGGCTTGTCGGGGTCCACCTTGACGGCCTTGCCGCGGTCGCTGGTGGGGCTGTTGAAGGAGATCTGTCCCGCCGCGTCGTACGGCTTCGCCGAGAGCGGCTGGTCGCCCGATCCACAGGCGGTGACGCCTGCGCCGAGGGCGACCACCAGCGTGGTGCAACTGACGACCGTGCGGATTCGCGGTGAGAGGTTCATGGCATCACGCTATGAACGCCCGTCAGCCACGGCGCGGCGAGTGAGCCGTGTGAGGGAACGAGATGTGGCAAAAGAGGGAGCCCGGACTCTCCTGGCGGAGTGTCCGGGCTCTCTCGTGTTCAACGCGTGTTACTGAGTGCGGTTCTCACCGTGGTAGTACTCGAAGACCCAGCCCCACAAGCCGATCATGATGATCGGGAGCGAGAAGTAGAGCAGCCACCAGCCGAAGACCACGCCCAGGAAGGCGAGCGCGCCACCGACACCGAGCGCGAGCGGCTGCCAGCTGTGCGGGCTGAAGAAGCCCACCTCGCCGGCCTCGTCCGCGACGTCGGCCTCCTTGTTGTCCTGCGCCAGCGCGTCGACCCGCCGGGCCGTGAAGGCCAGGTAGTAGCCGATCATCATGCTCAGGCCGAAGCCCATGAAGAGGGCCGTGGTGCCGGCCGGCTCCTTGGACCACACGCCGTAGACGATCCCCATGATGAGGATGAAGACAGCCAGCCAGATGAACATCTTGCCTTGGATCTTCACTTGCCGGCCTCCTTGCCACCAGTCAGGGCCGACGAACCGTGACCGGCGCTCTCAAGCTGGTCGAGAGCGGCGATCTCCGGGTGGTGCAGGTCGAACGCCGGGGATTCGGAACGGATCCGCGGCAGGGTGAGGAAGTTGTGCCGCGGCGGCGGGCACGAGGTGGCCCACTCCAGCGAGCGGCCGTAACCCCACGGGTCGTCGACCTCGACCTTCTTGCCGTACTTGGCCGTCTTCCACACGTTGTAGAGGAACGGCAGGATCGACAGGCCGAGCAGGAACGAGGAGATCGTCGAGATCGTGTTCAGGGCGGTGAATCCGTCGGCCGCGAGGTAGTCCGCGTACCGGCGCGGCATACCCTCCGCACCCAGCCAGTGCTGGACGAGGAACGTGCCGTGGAAGCCCACGAACAGCGTCCAGAAGGTGATCTTGCCGAGACGCTCGTCGAGCATCTTGCCCGTCATCTTCGGCCACCAGAAGTGGAAGCCGGAGAACATCGCGAACACCACGGTGCCGAAGACCACGTAGTGGAAGTGCGCCACCACGAAGTACGAGTCGGAGACGTGGAAGTCCATCGGCGGCGACGCCAGGATGACACCCGTCAGACCACCGAAGGTGAAGGTGATCAGGAAGCCGGTGGCCCAGAGCATCGGGGTCTCGAAACTCAGGGACCCCTTCCACATCGTTCCGATCCAGTTGAAGAACTTCACGCCTGTTGGCACGGCGATCAGGAACGTCATGAAGGAGAAGAACGGCAGCAGCACTCCGCCGGTGACGTACATGTGGTGGGCCCACACGGTCACGGACAGACCGGCGATGGAGATGGTGGCCGCGATGAGGCCCATGTAGCCGAACATCGGCTTGCGTGAGAACACTGGGATCACTTCGGAAATGATCCCGAAGAACGGCAAGGCGATGATGTACACCTCTGGATGGCCGAAGAACCAGAAGAGGTGTTGCCAGAGTAGGGCTCCGCCATTTGCCGCGTCGAAGACGTGGGCACCGAACTTGCGGTCCGCCTCCAGGGCGAACAGCGCGGCCGCGAGGACCGGGAAAGCGAGCAGGACCAGCACACCGGTCAGCAGCACGTTCCACACGAAGATCGGCATACGGAACATCGTCATGCCGGGAGCGCGCATGCAGATGATCGTGGTGATGAAGTTGACCGAGCCGAGGATCGTGCCGAAGCCGGAGAAGGCCAGACCCATGATCCACATGTCGGCGCCGATGCCCGGCGAGCGGACCGCGTCCGACAGCGGGCTGTAGGCGAACCAGCCGAAGTCGGCCGCACCCTGCGGGGTGAGGAAGCCGCCGACCGCGATGAGCGAGCCGAACAGGTAGAGCCAGTAGGCGAACATGTTCAGCCGCGGGAACGCCACGTCGGGCGCGCCGATCTGCAGCGGCATGATCCAGTTCGCGAAACCGGCGAACAGCGGCGTCGCGAACATCAGCAGCATGATCGTGCCGTGCATCGTGAACGCCTGGTTGAACTGCTCGTTCGACATGATCTGCAGACCGGGCCGGGCGAGCTCGGCGCGCATGAGCAGCGCCATGACGCCGCCGATGCAGAAGAACGCGAACGACGTGACCAGATACAGCGTGCCGATCGTCTTGTGGTCAGTGGTGGTGAGCCACTTGATCACGACGGCGCCGGGCTGCTTGCGCCGAACCGGCAGCTCGTTCTCGTACGAGTCTTCGGTTTCGGCGGCACCCTGAGGTTCGTTGAGGATGCTCACAGGTTGTTCGTCTCCCGGTTCTTCTCGTGGCCCGTCTGCTCAATGCCGGCCGGGACGTAACCGGTCTGCCCCTTCGCCGCGAGCTCCTTGAGGTGGGCCTCATAGCGCTCGGGGGAGACGACCTTCACGTTGAAGAGCATCCGGGAGTGGTCGACGCCGCAGAGTTCGGCGCACTTGCCCATGAAGGTGCCCTCGTGGTTCGGGGTCACCTGGAACGAGTTGGTGTGGCCCGGGATGACGTCCTGCTTCATGAGGAACGGCACCACCCAGAAGGAGTGGATGACGTCACGCGAAGTGAGGACGAAGCGGACCGTCTTGCCCTTGGGGAGCCAGAGGGTCGGACCGGGGTTGCCCGTCTGCGGGTTCTTCGTACCGGGCGTACCGACGTCGTAGACACCGCCGGCGTTCGCCGGGAAGTCCTTCTTGAACCGGTCCGGAATGGCGGCCAGGTTCGGGTCGATCTTCGCGTTCCCGGTGGAACCGGGGACGTCCGCGATGTAGTTGAAGCCCCAGCTCCACTGGAAGCCGACCACGTTGACCGTGACGTCGGGCTTCGGGGAGAGGCTGAGGAGCTTCGTCTCGTCGCGGGCGGTGAAGTAGAACAGCACCGAGACGATGATGAGCGGGACCACCGTGTACAGCGCCTCGATGGGCATGTTGTACCGGGTCTGCGGAGGAACTTCGACCTTGGTGCGGCTGCGCCGATGGAAGATGGTCGCCCACAGGATCAGGCCCCAGACCAGCACGCCCGTGGCGAGCGCGGCCGCCCACGAGCCCTGCCAGAGAGAGAGGATCCGCGGACCCTCCTCCGTGACCGGGGTGGGCATACCAAGGCGGGGAAAGTCCTTGTATGTGCAACCGGTGGCGGTCGCCAGGACCAGGCCCGCAGTCATTGCCTGCAGCAGCTTCCGCCGCATCGGGCGCCGCGGCGAGCGGTCGGAGCCGTTGGGACTCACGTAGCGCCTTCCCGAGAGTCTCGCCCGCGCTGGTTGGCTACGGCCCTTCTCGCTGGTCGCTCGCCGCCCTGGCACACGGGCAGGGGTTTGGATGTTTATGCGGACCAAACCCTACTGGACGCTATTTGGGGTCGCGCGGGGAGGGTGCCTAACGCGCCGCGGGTCACTCAGAAGGGGTGGAACTTGGTGTTCCGGGGGGATCTGACGGGGGGTTGGGGGGGCGCCTGACAGCTCGGGGGTGCGGGGTAGTTCGGCGTGTGCGGGCGCTCTGTGGCTGGTCGCGCCGTTCCCCGCGCCCCTTACGGGGCGCCCCCTTCGGGGCGCTGTGCTGACGCAGGCTTTAGCGTTGCTGTGTGTCCTACTTTGATGCCGCCTCTGCCGCTCCCCTGCATCCCGTTGCCCGGCAGGCCTTGCAGGCCTCGTTGAATGAGGGGTGGGCCGACCCTGCCCGTCTCTACCGGGAGGGGCGGCGGGCGCGGTTGTTGCTCGACGCGGCGCGGGAGGCGGCGGCCGATGCGGTGGGGTGCCGGGCGGACGAGCTGGTGTTCACCTCGTCCGGTACGCGGGCGGTCCACTCCGGGATCGCGGGCGCTCTCGCGGGCCGGCGGCGCGTGGGGCGTCACCTGATCGTGTCAGCCGTCGAACACTCTTCGGTGCTCCATTCGGCAGAGGTCCACGAGGCGGACGGCGGGACGTTGACGCAGGTCCCGGTGGAGCGCACCGGTGCCGTCTCCGTCGAGGCGTACGCCGCCGCGCTCCGCCCCGACACGGCGCTCGCCTGTCTCCAGTCGGCCAACCACGAGGTGGGTACGGAGCAGCCGGTGGCCGAGGTCGCGGAGGTGTGCCGGGCGGCGGGGGTGCCGCTGCTGGTGGACGCCGCGCAGTCGCTGGGGTGGGGCCGTGTCGAGGGCGACTGGTCGCTGCTCACGGCAAGTGCCCACAAATGGGGCGGACCTTCGGGGGTCGGGCTTCTCGTCGTCCGCAAGGGAGTGCGGTTCGCTCCCCAAGGGCCCGCGGACGAGCGGGAGTCGGGGCGGGCGGCCGGGTTCGAGAACATCCCCGGGATCGTGGCCGCGGCTGCGGCGCTGCGGGCCGTCCGCGCGGAGGCGGCCGAGGAGGCCGCGCGGCTGCGGGAACTGACGGACCGGATCCGGGTACGGGTGCCCGAGCTGGTCCCGGACGTGGAGGTGGTCGGCGACCCGGCCCGGCGCGTGCCCGGCATCGTCACCTTCTCCTGTCTCTATGTCGACGGAGAGACTCTGCTCCACGAGCTGGACCGGGCGGGCTTCTCGGTCTCCTCCGGTTCGTCGTGCACGAGCAGCACGCTGACGCCCAGCCATGTGCTGAAGGCGATGGGCGTGCTGAGTGAGGGCAACGTCCGTGTGTCGCTGCCGCCGGGTACCCCGGAAGAGGACGTCGACCGCTTCCTGTCCGTCCTCCCGGGCACGGTGTCGGCGGTCCGCGAGAAGCTGGGCGCCCCGGTGGAGGTGACGAAGACCCCCGCCGCCTCGGACACCCTCGTGGTGAACGCGCTGGGCAAGCGCTGCCCCATCCCCGTCATCGAGCTGGCCAAGGTGATCGGCGACGTCCCGGTCGGCGGCACGGTCCGTGTCCTGTCGGACGACGAGGCGGCCCGCCTCGACATCCCGGCGTGGTGCGAGATGCGGGGGCAGGAGTACGTCGGGGAGGAGCCGGCGGACCACGGCTCGGCATATGTGGTCCGCCGGGTGTCCTAGACAGGCCAGGTGACCCTGGGGCCTCGCCAGGACAGGTGTGCCCGGGGCCTGGCTAGGCCAGGTGAGCCTGGACCTCGGCGGCGGCCTCATGCCCGTACGCCTTGGTGAAGCGGTCCATGAAGTGGGCGCGGCGGAGCTGGTACTCCTGGGTGCCGACCGTCTCGATGACGAGCGTGGCGAGCATGCAGCCGACCTGGGCGGCGCGCTCCAGGGAGACGCCCCAGGCGAGGCCGGAGAGGAAGCCCGCGCGGAACGCGTCGCCGACACCGGTCGGGTCGGCCTTGCGCTCCTCCTCCGGGCAGCCGACCTCGATCGGCTCCTCGCCGGCGCGCTCGATGCGCACGCCCTGCGCGCCGAGGGTCGTCACGCGGTGCCCGACCTTGGACAGGATCTCCTCGTCCGTCCAGCCGGTCTTCGACTCGATGAGCCCCTTCTCGTACTCGTTGGAGAAGAGGTACGTCGCTCCGTCCAGCAGTATCCGGATCTCGTCGCCGTTCATCCGGGCGATCTGCTGCGAGAAGTCGGCGGAGAAGGGGATCGAGCGGGAGCGGCACTCCTCGGTGTGGCGGAGCATCGCCTCGGGGTCGTCCGCGCCGATCAGGACGAGGTCGAGACCGCCGACCCGGTCCGCGACGGCCTTGAGCTCGATGAGCCGGGCCTCGCTCATCGCGCCCGTGTAGAACGAGCCGATCTGGTTGTGGTCGGCGTCGGTGGTGCACACGAAGCGCGCGGTGTGCAGCACCTCGGAGATGCGGACCGAGTCGGTGTCCACGCCGTGCCGGTCCAGCCACGCGCGGTACTCGTCGAAGTCGGAGCCCGCCGCCCCGACCAGGATCGGCCGGGTGCCGAGCTGACCCATGCCGAAGGCGATGTTCGCGCCGACCCCGCCCCGGCGTACGTCGAGGTTGTCGACCAGGAAGGAGAGGGAGACCGTGTGCAGCTGGTCCGCGACCAGCTGGTCGGCGAAACGGCCGGGGAAGGTCATGAGGTGGTCGGTGGCGATGGAGCCGGTGACTGCGATACGCACGGCTAGGACACGCTCCTGCGAGGCGAGGGGATTGACAGTTCACGCTACCCGGTCCACACGGACCCGTTGAAGCGGGCAAAACTACCCGATAGTAGATCTTTCTTCGTGACGGCAACGGTGCATACGGTTCCGGTATGACGAACCTCAAGGTCCACGGCTCCGCTCCGCTCGACCTGGGAAGCGACCTGGAAGGCGATCTGGCCTCCCTGCGCGGCGACTGCGCCCGGATGGCCGGGCACTGGTCGGCACCCGCCCCGGTCACCGCCCTCCCCGTCTCCCCCTCACTCATCCACGGGGTGACCGTGCCACCCACCTCCGCGCGGCTGCTGGACGCGATGTCCGACTACGGCGACTGATCCGGGCAGGGCCGAACGGGCGACGCCGAACGGGGGAATTCGGAGAGCGCCCGCAGGGAACCGCGCGCTCCCCCGCTGCGTCCCATCGCTGTCCCCTGTAAAGGGGATGCGGTATACGACCCTTCAGTGCCCCTTTTTGACAGGGCCGGGTCATGGGACAGCAGTGGAGCCGAAGGAGCGATGCGGTGAGCACCGAGCGACCCGACAACGACGCGACCGAACCCGCCGAGGGTCCCGCCGAGGGCGCCGGGCAGGACAAGCCGCGCCGCCGGCATTCCCCGGTGATCGTCGCCTCGGTCGCGGCCGCGGTCCTGCTGGTCGGGGGCGGCGGGGCGTATTTCGCCGCGACCGCGTCCGGCGGCGGGACTGGCCGTTCCGGGGTCCCCGGCGGCGACGGCACTCCCCCGCCGCTCGCCCTCGACGGCTATTCCGAGAGCACTACGAGCAGCGGTACGGGCGGTACGGACGGCATCGCGCCCGGTGAGCCCAACCCGTACGGGGCGACCTACCACGCGGACGGCAAGCTGCCCGGCGGCCCGGGCTCGGCGCCCGTGTACTGGGCGAAGGGCGAGGTGACGAAGGCCGAGGTGGCCCGGCTCGCGAAGGCCCTCAAGCTGGAGGGCACACCGAGGCTGGTCGGGGACAGCTGGACGGTCGGCTCCACGAAGGACGGTGCGGAACCGAACCTGCGGGTGAGCCTCAAGGCGCCGGGGACCTGGACGTTCAGCTCATACATTTCGGGGACCGACAACTGCCCCAAGGACAAACGCTGTGTGCCCGTCGGGTCCAGCGGTCTGGCCGGGCTGCGTCCGGCCGCGGTGAGCGAGGAGGAGGCCAAGAAGGCGGCCGCTCCCGTGCTCAAGGCCGTCGGTCAGGACGACGCGAAGCTGGACGCGAGCCAGCTCATGAACGATGACCGGGTCCGGGTGGTGAACGCGGATCCGACGGTGGGCGGACTGCCGACGTACGGCTGGACCACCGGCCTCCAGGTCAACTCCGAGGGCAAGGTCTTCAGCGGCAGCGGCCAGCTGAAGACACCGGTGAAGGGCGACACGTACCCCGTCATCGGCGCTCAGAAGACGCTGGACCTGATGAACGGCTCGGCGTCCACGGAACGCGGCGGGCGCAAGGGCATCGGCGGCTGCGCCAGTCCCGTACCCCTGAAGGACCGCGACGAGATGCCGTGCGAGCACCCGACGGTGCTGCCGGCGCCGGAGTCGGTGGCCGTCGAGAAGGCCGTCTTCGGGCTGGCGAGGCACTATGCGAACGGGCGGGCGGTCCTGGTGCCGTCCTGGCTGTTCGAGGTACGGCCGCAGGGCGCGGACAGCGGCTTCACGGTGACCCACCCGGCGGTCGACCCGCAGTACCTGACCTCGCCGGAGCCCAGCGGGACACCGACCGTCGTGCCGAGCCCGTCGCCGACCGCGCCGGGCGACGAACCGACCGCGGCGCCGACCGCGCGTGACGTCACGGTGCAGGGCTACACCGTCGACGGGCAGGATCTGACGGTCAGCTTCACCGGCGGGGTGTGCGCCGACTACTCGGCCTCGGCGAGCGAGAGCTCCGACAAGGTGACCGTCACGGTGACCGAGCATCCCTGGCAGGGCAAGATCTGCATCATGATCGCCAAGATCTACGAGAAGACCGTGCATCTGGACAAGCCGCTGGGCGACCGCGAGGTCGTGGGCTCGGACGGCAAGGAGATCCCGGAGGGCAAGGTGCCCGGCGCCTCGCTGTCGCCGTCGTCGGCCCAGAAGTCGACGCAGCCGCAGTAGCGGGCGCGTGCGCCCGGGCCCGGGCCCCGGTGGCGGGGCACGGCGGCGGCTCCGGATACGCGAAGGCGGCGTCCCTGTCGGAGGGGGACGCCGCCTTCGTGCGTATGCGGCTGTGCGCTACGGGCTTAGCTGAAGGAGTCGCCGCAGGCGCAGGAGCCCGTCGCGTTCGGGTTGTCGATCGTGAAGCCCTGCTTCTCGATGGTGTCCACGAAGTCGATGGACGCGCCGCCCAGGTACGGGGCGCTCATGCGGTCGGTGACGACCTTGACTCCGTCGAAGTCCTTGACGACATCGCCGTCGAGGGAGCGCTCGTCGAAGAAGAGCTGGTAGCGCAGGCCGGAGCAGCCGCCGGGCTGGACGGCGACGCGCAGGGCCAGATCGTCGCGGCCTTCCTGGTCGAGCAGGCCCTTGACCTTCGCCGCAGCGGCGTCAGACAGGATGATGCCGTCGGTGACGGTGCTGGTCTCGTCCGATACGGACATCTACATCTCTCCCGGGTTGTACGGAGACTGCTTGGCGACGATTGCAACCGGCAGGGCCTCGAATTCATTCCGGGCCAAGCGCGTTTTCTTCGCTTCTTCATTCATGCTCGCACATGCGCCGGAGCACGGACAGCGTCCTGTGGACAACCCTCCGGGATTCACGTCACATCGACGTTATGGACATCGTCAACGTGACGTGAAGCGGTTATGATAGATAGCGTCAATTCGACGAAAAGGCATCGTTCCGCCGGACCCGCGCACTACGGGCCCGGCGAGCCGCAGAACAGAAAGGGTGCGTGTCGTGACCACCGCCCAGACCCAGGAGCTCGACGTACAGCCGACGCCCCTCGCCCTGCTGCTGCTCGGCCGCGAGGCCGACCCGAGGAGCGAGCGCGGCGTCGAGTGTCCCGGCGACCTGCCCTCCCCGTCCGACCCGGACCTGGTGGAGCGCGCCCGCGCGGCCAAGGAGAAGCTCGGGGACAAGGTCTTCGTGCTCGGCCACCACTACCAGCGCGACGAGGTCATCCAGTTCGCGGACGTCACGGGCGACTCCTTCAAGCTGGCCCGGGACGCGGCGGCGCGCCCGGAGGCCGAGTACATCGTCTTCTGCGGTGTGCACTTCATGGCGGAGTCGGCGGACATCCTGACGAGCGACGACCAGAAGGTCGTGCTGCCGGACCTCGCGGCCGGCTGCTCGATGGCCGACATGGCCACCGCCGAACAGGTCGCCGAGTGCTGGGACGTGCTGACCGAGGCCGGGATAGCCGAGCAGGTCGTCCCCGTCTCGTACATGAACTCGTCCGCGGACATCAAGGCGTTCACCGGCAAGCACGGCGGCACGATCTGCACCTCGTCGAATGCTCAGCGGGCGCTGGAGTGGGCCTTCGAGCAGGGGTCGAAGGTGCTCTTCCTGCCCGACCAGCACCTCGGCCGCAACACCGCCGTCCGCGACATGGGCATGTCCCTCGACGACTGCGTCCTGTACAACCCGCACAAGCCGAACGGCGGCCTGACGGCGGAGCAGCTGCGGGACGCGAAGATGATCCTGTGGCGGGGCCACTGCTCGGTCCACGGCCGCTTCTCGCTGGACTCGGTGAACGACGTCCGCGAGCGGATCCCCGGCGTGAACGTGCTCGTCCACCCCGAGTGCAAGAACGAGGTCGTCGCGGCGGCGGACTACGTGGGTTCCACGGAGTACATCATCAAGGCCCTCGAAGCCGCGCCGGCCGGCTCGAAGTGGGCGATCGGCACGGAGCTGAACCTGGTCCGGCGCCTCGCGAACCGTTTCGCGCCCGAGGGCAAGGAGATCGTCTTCCTCGACAAGACGGTCTGCTTCTGCTCGACGATGAACCGCATCGACCTGCCCCACCTGGTGTGGACCCTGGAGTCCCTCGCCGAGGGCAACCTGGTCAACCGCATCGAGGTGGACCGCGAGACGGAACAGTTCGCCAAGCTGGCACTTGAGCGGATGCTGGCGCTTCCGTAGATCCGTAGACCTGGTCGTGCGTACGCGAAAGGGCGCCCCTCCGGCTGAGGGGCGCCCCTTCGTCATGCGACACCCCTCTGCGGAGCTCAGTCCACCCGTGGGCGGACCAGCCCGGACTCGTACGCGATGACCACCAGTTGCGCCCGGTCGCGCGCACCGAGCTTCGCCATGGCCCGGTTGACGTGCGTTTTCACGGTCAGCGGGCTGACTTCCAGCCGCTCGGCGATCTCGTCGTTCGAATGACCGCCCGCGACCTGGACGAGCACCTCGCGCTCGCGCCCGGTGAGCGCGTCGAGCCGCTCGGCGCGGGCGGGATCCCGCTCCTCGTCCAGGCCGTCGCCCTGCGCGAGGAACTTGGCGATCAGCCCCTTGGTGGCCGCCGGCGACAGCAGCGCCTCGCCACCGGCGGCGATCCGGATGGCGTTCAGCAGCTCCTCGGGCTCGGCCCCCTTCCCGAGGAACCCGGACGCCCCGGCCCGCAGCGACTGCACCACGTACTCGTCGACCTCGAAGGTCGTCAGCATGACCACCCGTACGTGCGCGAGCCCCGGATCGGCGGTGATCAGCCGCGTGGCGGTGAGCCCGTCGGTCCCCGGCATCCGGATGTCCATCAGGACCACGTCGGCGCGCTCGACCCGCGTCAGCCGCACGGCCTCCGCGCCGTCGGACGCCTCCCCCACGACCTCCATGTCGGGCTCGGAGTCGACGAGTACGCGGAAGGCGCTGCGCAGCAGTGCCTGGTCGTCGACGAGCAGGACACGGATGGTCATACGGAGTCCCCCCTGGCAGACGTGCGGTTCTTGACCGGAAGGATCGCATGGACCCGGAAGCCGCCTCCGTACCGGGGACCGGCCGTACAGCTGCCGCCGATCGCCGTCACCCGCTCACGCATGCCGAGCAGCCCGTGCCCGCCGCCCTCCTCCGGCCCGTCGTCCTGCCCGGGCCCGTTGTCGAGGACGGTGACTTCCACATTCGGCCCTACGCGTACGACGCTGACCTCGGCCTTCGCCTCCGGGCCCGCGTGCTTCTGCACATTGGTGAGGGCTTCCTGGATGACGCGGTACGCGGCGAGGTCGACGGCCGCGGGAAGGCTGACGCCGTGGTCGCAGCGGGCCACCTCGACGGGGAGGCCCGCGTTGCGGAAGGTGTCGGCGAGCTCGTCGAGACGGGCGAGGCCGGGGGCGGGCTCGGTGGGCGCCTCGGGGTCGCCGGACTGGCGCAACAGGCCTACGGTGGCGCGGAGTTCGTTCAGGGCGGAGCGACTGGCCTCGCGGACGTGCGCGAGGGCTTCCTTGGCCTGGTCCGGCCGCTTGTCCATGACGTGGGCGGCGACACCCGCCTGGACGTTCACCAGGGCGATGTGATGGGCGACGACGTCGTGCAGATCACGGGCGATCCGCAGCCGCTCCTCGGCGACGCGGCGGCGGGCCTCTTCCTCGCGGGTGCGTTCGGCGCGTTCGGCGCGCTCCTTGATGGCGTGCACGAAGGCGCGACGGCTCCGTACGGCGTCGCCGGCCGCGGCGGCCATGCCGGTCCAGGCGAAGATGCCGAGGTTTTCCTGGGCGTACCAGGGCATCGGGCCGGCGAGCATCGCGACCGCGGTCAGAACGGTCATGGTGACCAGTCCGACGCGCCAGGTCGTGGGACGGTCGGTGGCCGAGGCGACGGTGAAGAGGGCGACGACGGCGGACATCGCCACCGGGGCTCTGGGGTCGCCGGTGGCCAGCTCGACGAGGGAGACGGCTCCCGTCGCCGCGAGGACCGTCATCGGGGCGCGGCGGCGGAAGACCAGTGCCGCGGCGCCGAGCACCATCAGGGTGAGGCTGAGGGCGCCTGGGGTGCGGGCGCCCCAGGCCGCGCCGTTCTCGCCGTGGGGGTCGACGAAGGAGCCGGCGACCATGCTGGCGAGGACGCCTGCGGCGAGGGCGGCGTCCAGGGCGAGGGGGTGGGCGCGGGGCCAGTCCCTCGTGCGCTCTAGGGTGCTCACGGCGTCAACGGTACGGGGGCCCTGCGGGGCTTGGAACGGGTACGTCCGCCGCAGCCCGGCAAGGGTTTTCGCCCCCGCCGCCCCTACCCGTCCCATCCCGTTCCTGGGGCTCCGCCCCAGACCCCGTGGGTTGTGTGTCGGCTGGCGGGTGGGTGGGGGCTGGGCCAAAAGATTGCGCAGTTCCCCGCGCCCCTAAAAGACAAAAGCACCCGGGGCGGGCCGGGGGCGACGGGGCGCAGCCCCGAGCCGTCAGGGGCGCGGGGAACTGCGCGACCAGCCCCCACCCACCCGCAGCCGAAGAACCGGCCCACGGGACGGGTGTAGGGGCGGCGGGGGCGAGGAAACGCCTCAGCCGGGGATCAGGCCCTCGTTGCTCAGCAGCTCCCGGACCTCTTCGAGGGTGGCGTCGGGGGAAGGGAGGATGAGTTCCGAGGGTTCGAGGGCGTCGTCGGGGAGCGGGGCGCCAAGACGGCGTACCGAGTCCAGGAGGGTGTTCAGGGTAAGGCGGAAGCCGGGCTCGTCGCCGCTCTGCATTTCGGCGAGCAGCTCGTCGTCCAGCTTGTTCAGTTCGGTGAGGTGGCTGTCGTCCAGCCTCACCTGCCCCTCCCCCATGATCCGTACGATCATGTCGCCCTCCTCAGGCGTGGGAACCGATCAGTCGGTCACTCACTGCTTGTCGAAGCGTGGAGTGTCCTGGGGCTGCGACTGCGACTGCCCCGTGCCGCCCTCGATCGCCTGCTGCGACGAGGACCCACCGGCCAGCTCCGCCTTCATGCGCTGCAGCTCCAGCTCTACATCCGTACCACCGGAGAGCCGGTCCAGCTCGCTCTGGATGTCGTCCTTGGCCAGACCGGACTGGTCGTCGAGGGCTCCGGAGGCGAGCAGCTCGTCGATGGCGCCGGCGCGCGCCTGGAGCTGCGCGGTCTTGTCCTCGGCACGCTGGATGGCCATGCCGACGTCGCCCATCTCCTCGGAGATGCCGGAGAAGGCCTCGCCGATGCGGGTCTGCGCCTGGGCAGCCGTGTAGGTCGCCTTGATCGTTTCCTTCTTGGTGCGGAAGGCGTCGACCTTCGCCTGGAGTCGCTGGGCCGCGAGGGTGAGCTTCTCCTCCTCGCCCTGGAGGGTCTGGTGCTGCGTCTCCAGGTCGGTGACCTGCTGCTGGAGCGCGGCACGGCGCGACAGCGCCTCACGGGCCAGGTCCTCGCGGCCGAGCGCGAGCGCCTTGCGGCCCTGGTCCTCCAGCTTGGTGGACTGGTTCTGGAGCTGGTTCAGCTGCAGTTCGAGGCGCTTACGGCTGGTCGCCACATCCGCGACACCGCGGCGCACCTTCTGCAGCAGCTCCAGCTGCTTCTGGTACGAGTAATCGAGGGTTTCGCGCGGGTCCTCGGCCCGGTCAAGGGCCTTGTTCGCCTTCGCGCGGAAGATCATCCCCATACGCTTCATGACACCGCTCATGGGCTTCGCGCGCCCCCTTCTGACGGACTGCTGCTCCAGGTACTACAACAGAACCCACGGTACGGGGTCTGCATCCATTACCGCACTGTTCGGGGACGGATGCGCTCATCCCCAAGGACGACTGCGTACGGCATCGCTCCGGCGTAGGGAGTAGGTGAGAGCAGGTGAGCCTCAGGGTCTCCCCCTCGGCTCCTCCGTGTCTCCACGTGTCTCCCCCGCGCGAAGCGCCCCCCTTGTCCCACTACAGACGCACGGCGTTGCCGGATCGTTCCCCACTCGAACGACGTCCATGCCCCCGAACCCCGTACCCTTGGGTTTTGTGTTCCGTAGCCGTGCCAAGGAAGAGAAGGCCCCCGCCGACAAGGCGCCGGTGACCGACTCCAAGCAGACCCGTGACCCGCAGGCCCCCAAGGGCCGCCCCACGCCCAAGCGCAGTGAGGCCCAGACCCAGCGTCGCAGCGTGGCCAATACGCCGACGACGCGCAAGGAGGCGGCCAAGCGCCAGCGCGACGATCGCCGTACGCAGATGGAGAGGCAGCGCCAGGCGCTGGCCAGTGGTGACGAGCGCTATCTGCCCGCCCGCGACAAGGGGCCGGTGCGGAAGTTCGCGCGTGACTTCGTGGACTCGCGGTTCTGCATCGCCGAGTTCTTCCTGCCGCTGGCCGTGGTCATCCTCGTGATGAGCATGGTGCGGATCGGCTCGCTGCAGAACATCGCGCTGCTGCTGTGGCTCGTGGTGATCGTGCTGATCGTGGTCGACTCGGTCGGCATCGCGATCCGCCTGAAGAAGCAGCTCAACACGCGCTTCCCCGAAGCGAACAAGAAGGGCGCGGTCGCCTACGCGCTGATGCGCACACTCCAGATGCGTCGACTCCGGCTGCCGAAGCCGCAGGTCAAGCGCGGAGAGCGGCCCTGAGCACGACGTCTTTCTCCGGGGGCGCGGCGGACGCCTGGCTGAACAAGCTGGGCGGCCTGCGTGATGTCGTACGACAGGAGCTGGTGGCCCGGCAGCTCGACGAGCAGATAGCCGCGCGGTTCCCGGTGGGCCAGCGGCTGCGGATCCTCGACGTCGGGATGGGCCAGGGCACCCAGGCGCTGCGCCTCGCCCGGGCCGGGCATCAGGTGACCGGACTCGAACAGGACGCGAAGATGCTCGCCGTGGCCCGCGAGGCGCTCGCCGCCGAGCCCGAGGGCATCCGCGGCCGTGTCCGCCTCATCGAGGGCGACGGGCGCGAGACGGGCGTCCACTTCCTGCCCGGCAGCTTCGACGTGGTGCTGTGCCACGGCGTACTGATGTACGTGGAGGAGCCGGACGCCCTGCTGGCGGGCCTTGCCCGGATGCTGGCCCCGGGCGGACTGCTCTCGCTGCTCGTGCGGAACGCTGACGCGCTGGCGATGCGGCCCGGACTGTCCGGGGACTGGTCGTCGACGCTGGCCTCGTTCGACACGACCGCGTACACCAACCGGCTCGGCCTCGACGTCCGCGCCGACCGGCTCGCCACGCTGACGTCCACGCTCGCGGGGATCGGAGCGCCGCTGCACGCCTGGTACGGGGTGCGGGTCTTCACGGACACCGCCGTCGACGGCGCAGCGATTCCGCCGGATGTGGAGAGTCTGCTGGCCGCCGAGGAGCGGGCCGGGCGTACGGATCCCTATCGGCAGGTGGCGGCGTTGCTGCACCTGTGCGGAGTGCGCGGCTGAGCGACCCGTTCGGGTGCGCATCACAGGTCGCGAAATCCCCCGAAAGGGAGACTTCGGGCATGGAAGCTCATCCCCGGCGCCCTCGTCCGCGTACCTTCCGGTTCGTCGGGCCCGTAGCCGTGCTCGCCTGTTCGGCCGCACTGCTCTCCGGCTGTTCGGACGGCTCCTCGTCGTCCACGAAGGACGGCTCCACGACGACGCAGGCGGCGGCCCCCGCCTCCGCGGGCGCCGACCTTGAGGACGACTTCCTGAAGGTGATCAAGGACGTTCTGCCGTCGGTGGTGCAGATCCGGGCGAGCAAGGATCTGGGGTCGGGGGTGGTGTACGACGACCAGGGACACATCGTCACCAACGCGCACGTGGTCGGGAACGAGAAGACGTTCAAGGTCACGACCGCCAACAGCCAGGACGAGCTGACGGCGACGCTCGTCTACGCCTACCCGGACCAGGATCTCGCCGTCATCAAGCTCGACAAGGCACCCAGCGGGCTGAAAGCGGCGACCTTCGGGGACTCCTCGAAGGTCCAGGTCGGCCAGATCGTGCTGGCGATGGGGTCGCCGCTCGGGCTGTCGTCCAGTGTGACCCAGGGCATCGTCTCAGGGACCGGACGCACCGTCAGCGAGGGCCGTGGCGGCGGCGGTACGGGCGCCACCATCGCGAACCTGGTGCAGACGTCGGCGGCCATCAACCCCGGCAACAGCGGCGGCGCGCTGGTGAATCTGGACAGTCAGGTCATCGGCATCCCCACGCTCGCCGCCACCGACCCCAATTTCGGGGGCAACGCGGCGCCCGGCATCGGGTTCGCGATCCCCGCGTCGATGGTGAAGACGATCGCCGACCAGATCATCAAGGAGGGCCGGGTCACCGACTCGGGGCGGGCCTCGCTCGACATCACGGGCCGTACGGTCGTCGACGACAACTACCGGGCCACGGGGGTCGCCGTCGTCGACGTGAAGAAGGGCGGCGCGGCCGACAAGGCGGGCATCCGGCCCGGCGACGTCATCACCAAGCTCGGCGACACCCCCATCACCACGATCACCTCGCTGTCCGAGGCGCTCGCGGCCGACAAGCCTGGCGAGAAGACGACGGTGACGTTCATGAGGGGTGGGAGCGAGAAGACGGTGGATGTGACGCTGGGCGAGATCTGACGTCGGTCTGGCGTGTGTCTGGCGTCGGTCCGACGGGTTGCGGGTCAGGTCGGGGCGCGGGGCGAGTTGCCGGGGTCCGCCCCCGGCAACCCCGGCACTCGACACCCCGACCGGCCTACTCCGGCTCGGCGTGCAGACTCATCGGCCCATAGATCTGCGTGCTGTCCTCGAAGAGGAACACCTGGTCCGCGCCGCCCTCCAGGAGGTCCTTCCACACCTCGCCGATCCAGGACTCCGCGTCCCCCTGCGTGGTGAACTCCTCGGGCTGCACCGCGGGTTGGACCTCTGTCCCGTCGGACTTCTCGAACCGCCACGTCCATGCCGCCATGTACGCCTCCAAGGTATGAGCACACTGCACAGCGGAAGCCGGACAAGATCCGGCTCCGGTCTGAAGCCTAGTCGGACGCGCAAGACCTGCGGGGACACGGAAAAATCAACCCCGTGGAACTGACTCTGCTCGGCACCGGCACCCCCGAGGGCCTGCCCCGCCCCGACTGTCCCTGCGCGGCCTGCGCGACCGCGCTCGGCGAGAACGCGCGGGCCGCCACCGCGCTGCTCGTGGACGGCACGCTCCTGCTCGACCTCACACCCGGCGCGGCGTTCGCGGCCGCCCGCGCCGGGCACTCGCTGGGCGGCGTACGGCAAGTACTGCTCTCGCATCCGCACGACGGGCCCGCCGTCGAGGTGCCGGCCGGGCTGCCGCAGCCCGGGCGGGTGCCCGACGGGCGGGAGTTGGCGCTGCTCACCGGGCACCGGGTGCGGGCGGTGCCGATGGACGCGCCCGGCACGGGGTACGCGGTGACCGGGCCGGACGGGAGGCGGCTGCTCTATCTGCCGCCGGGCGCGGCGCCCGCCGGACTGGACGTGAACGGCGACCCGCCGTACGACATGGTGCTCGCCGATGTCGTGGGGCGGCCGGACGGCCTGGCGAAGCTGCGGGCGGTGGGGGCCGTCGGGCCGACGACCGATGTGATCGCGGTGCATCTCGACCACGACGTGCCGCCGGGCCCCGAACTGCGGCGGCGGCTCGCGGCGGCGGGCGCGCGGGCGGTGCCGGACGGGACGACGCTGGACGTGGGCGTCTACGAGGACGTACCGGATGTGCCGCGCCGCACGCTCGTGCTCGGCGGGGCGCGTTCGGGCAAGTCGGTGGAGGCGGAGCGGCGCCTCGAAGCCTTCCCTGACGTCCTGTACGTCGCGACGGGCGGCTCCCGGAACGGGGACACCGAGTGGGCGTCACGCGTCAGCGCCCATCGAGAGCGGCGCCCCGGCTCCTGGCGGACCACCGAGACGTGCGACCTCGTCCCCCTCCTGACGGAAACCGGCCCTCCGCTGCTCGTCGACTGCCTGTCCCTGTGGCTGACGGACGCGATGGACACCGTGAACGCCTGGGACGACGCGGAGTGGGCCGACGGCGGTGAACGCGCGCTGCGCGCCCGGGTCGAGGAACTCACCGCCGCCGTCCGCGCCACCCGCCGCACCCTTGTCGCCGTCTCGAACGAGGTCGGCTCCGGCATCGTCCCCGCCACCGCGTCGGGGCGTCGTTACCGGGACGAACTCGGGCGTCTCAACGCGGCGTTCGCGGCGGAGTGCGAGCACGTGCTGCTGGTGGTGGCGGGACAGGCGTTGTCCCTGCGGGGGTGAGGGGGCGGTCACCGTCGCGCGATGATCCGGTACGCGTTGGAGAAGCGGGTGCGGCGGAAGAGGGGGGCGAGGGCGTGGTCCAGGGCTGAGGTCGAGGCCAGGAGTGGGGTGGACGCCCGGGTCAGGGCCGTGTGGAGGGCGCGCTGGAGCGGGCTCGGCGGGGCGGGCCGCCAGGGCGCGTCGAGGTCGGGCAGGACGCGGCCGAGCGCCAGGGCGAGGGCGCCGGCGAGATCGTAGGGGATATGCGGTTCGCGGCGGTCCGTCGCGACGACCTCGCAGCCGAGGGACTCCAGTTCGCCCAGCAGGTTGGGCAGCGGCATGAGGTGGAGGTGGCGCGGCTGGCCGTACGACACCCACCACTTGCCCAGCAGTGCGCCGAACGCGCAGTCGGGGTCCGGGACTTCGACGAGGAGGTGTCCGCCGGGCCGCAGGACCACCAGGGCGGCGCGCAGTTCCTCGCGCGGGTCGGGGGTGTGCTCCAAGTGGTGGAACATGCTGACGACGTCGTAGCGGGCGCGCAGCCGCTCGGCGGTCCGGGGGTCGGTGAGCCGGCCTCGGTGGGCCTCCTCCACCCGCCCGGCCGCCCGCGCCTTCTCGACACGCCGGGTGGCGTCGAGCCCGTCGAAGGCGGTGTACGGGTGGACCTCCTTGGCGACGGCCGGGAAGTGCCCGTGCCCGGTGCCGACGTCCAGCCAGCTCTCCGGCTCGGCGTACGGCAGCATCGCGCGGGCGGCGGCGCGATGGCGTCCACGGCTGCCGCGGGCGCCGAGGAGCCGCTCGACGAGGCCCTCGTGCGCGCCTCCGTGGAGGTCCCGGTGGTAGAAGGCCAGCCCCTCCGCCGTGAGCCGCGGGTTCTGGAAGGCGTGGGCGCAGTCCCCGCACTCGTCGACGACGAACGTTCCGGGCTTGCGCTGCACCAGGTCCGACGTACGCAGCCGGGTGCGCAACCGCTTCGAGCCGCACCAGGGGCAGTCCTCGCGGCGCGGCTCGTGGAAGCGGTCGGTGCCCTGGGCGAGTTCGGCCGCGTAGGCCGCGCGGCGTTCGGCGATCCATTGTGGTGTGGGGGGCATGGGCGCTCCTGGAGGGGAAGAGGGCCGTACGACAATCCGACACAAACGGTACGTAGCGGATCGCGATCCGGGGCGCAACGACGTGGCGCGGACGTGTTCGATCGGTGCCGGTACTGTTCGGCGAATGAGCTCGCTTAATCTCGACGACTTCACCGATCTGATCGAGCGCCCCGACGGCGGCGTGCGCCGTGACGCCGAGGCGCGCCGGGAGCGCCAGATCGTGCCGCCCGGTTCTCTGGGCCGCCTCGACGACCTGGGTGAGTGGCTGGCGGCGGCGCAGTCCGCGGTGCCGGTGCGGCCGATCGAGCACCCGCGCGTGGTGCTGTTCGCGGGCGACCACGGGGTCGCCGAACTCGGCGTGTCGGCGCGGCCCGCGGGCACCGCCGACCAGTTGGTGCGGGCGGTCCTGGAGGGCGCCAGCCCGGCTGCGATCCTCGCCCGGCGGCTGGGTGTGCCGGTGCGTGTCATCGACATGGCGCTGGACTGCGAACCGGACGGGCTGCCCGACGAGGTCGTACGGCATCGGGTGCGGCGCGGTTCGGGACGGATCGACGTCGAGGACGCGCTGACGCTGGAGGAGGCGGAGGCGGCGTTCCGGGCGGGCGTCGCCGTCGCGGACGAAGAGGCGGACTCCGGTACGGATCTGGTGGTGCTCGGCGATGTCAGCGTCGGCGGGACCACGGCGGCGGCCGTGCTGGTCGCCGCGCTGTGCGGGACCGACGCGTCCGTGGTCACCGGGCGGGGCGGGCGGGCCATCGACGACCTCGCGTGGATGCGTAAGTGTGCCGCCGTGCGGGACGCCTTGCGGCGGGCTCGGCCGGTGCTCGGGGATCAGTTGCAGCTGCTGGCGACGGTCGGTGGGGCTGATCTCGCGGCGATGACGGGCTTCCTTCTGCAGAGTGCGGTGCGGAAGATGCCGGTGATTCTTGACGGGGTCGTCTCGGCCGCGTGTGCGCTGGTCGGGCAGCGGGTTGCCTTCCGGGCGCCGGACTGGTGGCTGGCCGGGCAGAACAGTGGGGAGCCGGCGCAGGCGAAGGCCCTGGACCGGATGGCCCTGGAGCCCGTCCTCGACCACGGGGTCACCGTGGGCGAGGGCGCGGGCGCGCTGCTCGCCCTGCCGCTGGTCCAGGCTGCGGCCGCCTTGTCCGCCGAGCTGCCGGAGAAGTAGACGGGGGGGGCGGCCCAGGGGTTTTCGCCCCCGCCGCCCCTACCCGTCCCATCCCGTTCCTGGGGCTCCGCCCCAGACCCCGCGGGCCGGTTCTTCGGCTGCGGGTGGGTGGGGGCTGGTCCAAAAGATTGCGCAGTTCCCCGCGCCCCTTAAGGGGCGCGGGGAACTGCGCAATCTTTTAGGGGCGCGAGGAACTGCGCGACCAGCCCCCACCGTCCCGCAGCCAAACGAACAACCCCCGCGCGCCCCCACAGCCGAAGAACCCGAACGTCACAAACCCCCGGCCGGCCACACCCGCCGCACCCCTCCCCCGCACACACCACCCCGCCCCATATCATCGCCCTTTATGGGAGATGCCCGAATTGCCGCCGAGCAGGGAGGGGCTGCCTCACGGCGCGCCGCCGCCTTCGCCGTCTGGTATCTGCGTGCCGTCACGTTCATCAACTTCCTGAGCGCCGCCTGGGTGTCGCTCGGGCAGGACGTGCGGCGGCACAACACCGAGAACTACTTCACGCCGTATCTGCTGACGGCAGGATTCGCTTCCGGTGTGTTCACGATGTTCCTCGCCATCACGATGCGGCGGCGCAAACGGGCTGCGTGGATCTTGAACTTCGTGCTCAGCGGGCTGTTCCTGCTGCTGTTCGCCGTCGCGATGGCGTTCCCGGAGATCCGGCAGTACGCGCAGAACTGGATCTCGCTCGTCCTGACCGCGGCGTTCGTCGGCTCGCTCGTCGTCGGCCGCCGGGAGTTCTACGCGAAGGGCGACCGGTCGAACCCGAAGCTCGCCGCGGTGGTCGGGATCGGCGGGCTGCTCGCCACCTCGCTGCTCGCGGCGCTTGTGGTGACCGTCACCAACAACGCCCACGACCCGCACCGTTCCACCTTCCTGGACCGCTGGCGCTACGGCACCCTGCGGCTCGTCTCGGTCGCCGCCGACGACTCCCACTACCCCGGGATCTCGACGCCGAACTGGGTCAACGTCACCATCAACGTGCTCAGCACCCTGCTGGTCCTCGCCGTCTTCTACGCGGCCTTCCGCTCCCGCCGCGCCGTCGACCCGCTCACCGAGGACGACGAGAAGCGGCTGCGGGTCCTGCTCGACAAGAACGGGGACCGGGACTCGCTGGGCTACTTCGCGCTGCGGCGGGAGAAGAGCGTCGTCTGGTCCCCGACCGGCAAGGCGGCGGTGGCGTACCGCGTCGTCGGCGGCGTCTCGCTGGCCTCCGGTGATCCCCTCGGCGACCCCGAGGCATGGCCGGGCGCCATCGAGCCCTGGCTCGCCGAGGCACGGGCGCACGGCTGGATCCCGGCGGTGATGGGCGCGAGCGAGGAGGCGGGCACCGTGTACTCCCGGCACGGCCTCGACGCGCTGGAGCTCGGCGACGAAGCCCTCGTCGAGATCGCCGAGTTCACTCTCGAAGGGCGGGCCATGCGCACCGTCCGGCAGGCCTACAACCGGGTCAAGCGCGCGGGGTACAAGGTGCGCATCCGGCGCCACGAGGATATCCCGGCCGCCGAGATGGCGTATCTGCTGAAGCGGGCCGACGACTGGCGGGACGGGGCGACCGAGCGCGGGTTCAGCATGGCGCTGGGGCGGCTGGGCGACCCCGACGACGGGCTGTGCGTGATGCTCGAATGCACGGACAAGGACGGGGAGTTGAGGGCCGTTCTGTCCTTCGTGCCGTGGGGGCCGCACGGGCTGTCCCTCGACCTCATGCGGCGCGACCGCGACTCCGAGAACGGGCTGATGGAGTTCATGGTGATCGAACTCCTGCGACGCGCCCAGGAGATCGAGATCACTCAGGTCTCGCTCAACTTCGCCATGTTCCGTTCGGTCTTTGAACGTGGTGCACGCCTCGGCGCGGGACCGGTGCTGCGGCTGTGGCGCTCACTGCTCAGCTTCTTCTCCCGCTGGTGGCAGATCGAGTCGCTGTACCGCGCCAACGCAAAGTACCGGCCCATCTGGGAGCCCCGGTTCCTGCTCTTCGAGAAGAGCGCGGACCTGCTGCGCATCGGTGTCGCGTCCGCGCGCGCCGAGGGGTTCCTGGAGGCGCCGGGACTGCCGAAGTGGCTGCACCGCAAGCACCTGGAGTCGCACAGATGAGGAGCGATATGCCGAGCGACATGGGCAGCGATATGAGCAGCGATATGAGCGGCGTCGTGGGGACCGCCGGGTGAGTGGACTCGCCCGCTGGGCCCGCGCCGAATGGGGACTGCTGTTCCTCACCGTGCGACAGGCCCTGGAGGCGCGGCGCCTGCGGGCGATCCCCATGACGATCGGGGCGGTGTGTCTGACGGCGGCCCTCCAGTTCACGCAGAACCAGTCCTGGGGTTATCAGTTCGTGCAGAACATCGGCGCCGTACGGGCCGAGGACCCGCTGTGGCTCGCCCTGCTCCGCACCCCGCTCTCCCTGTTCGTACCGGCCCTGGATCTGCCGGTGTGGGGTGCGCTGGTGCAGATCCTGCTGGTGTTCGGGATCGCCGAGATCTGTCTGGGCTGGTGGCGCGCGCTCGCCGTCTCCTACGTCGCCACACTGGCCGGCACGCTCTACGCGCGCGTCGGTATCGCGCTGGGCCCGCACCACCCGCTGGGGCTGCCCGGGTCCGACGCGCAGGTCGTCGACACCGGGCCTTCGGCGGCCGTGGTGGGCCTCGCGGTGTTCCTCGGCTGGCGCTATCGCGCGTATGTCACGGCGGGTGTGGTCATCGGGGCCATGGTGGTCGAGGTGCTGCTGAAGGAGAACCTGGCGGGCAAGGAACATCTCGCGGCCATCGCCGCGGTCCTGGTGATGTGCGGGATCCCAGCGCTACGCCACCGGCGTCACCGGTGTCAGCGGCGTCACCGGTGTTCGGGGAGGGACCGGGCGAGTTCGTCGTCCGGTTTGCCGCCGATCCAGTCCTGGAACTTGCGGCGGGGGCCCGACCAGCGGCGGTCGTGGCGGTAGGCGCGCAGCCAGGACCTGGCCCGGGCGCGCGGCCGCCGGCGATAGAGCCGTCTGGACCACGGTGAGCCGGGCCTGGCCAGCCGGATCGCGCCGATCAGGGCGACGAACGGGACGATCACCCCGAAGACCGCCATGCGCACCTTGCCCTTGCTGAGGGCGAGCAGCGCGAAGAGGAAGTTCACGACGACGGTCAGGATCACGCCGCCGCGGTCCTGCAGTTCCTGATCGCTGAGGTCGTTGACGCCGAACGGCGCGAAGCCGCTGAGGACGAGGCCGACGAGGGCCGCCGTGACCACCACGACCTCGACGCTCTGGCGGCCCTCCTCGGTCCAGTAGACGTCGTCGAGGTGCAGGATCAGCGCGAACTCGTCGAGCACCAGGCCCGCGCCGATCCCGAACACCACGGCGCACAGGCACGCGCCGAACCCGTACCGGCTGCTGGCCACCGCCCCGAAACCGCCGATCACGATCAGCACGACACCGGGGACGACGTGGTGGATGTGCAGGCCGCCGGCCTTCACATTGCCGAAGGGGCCCTTGCCCGCGCGGATCATCCGGACGATGACGCGGGTGATCACGAAGGTCAGTACGAAGGAGGCGAGCGCCAGCAGCAGCGGCAGCTTCCCCGGCTCGACGATGTTCCGGTACAACCAATGACCCATATGCGAACTTTATCCACGGCCGCCGTATCCAGCCGCTGTATCCGCCCTCCGGGCACCCCGGTAACCTGCGCCGGTGTCCAAGCCCACGCCCAAGCCCGCATCCGAGCCCACGTCCAAGACGCCCCTCTGCGACGGCCTCCGCTTCGCCTTCGGCACCCTCACCGTGCTGCCTGTGAAGGTGACCCGCTGGGACCGCGACGCCGCGCGCGGCGGAATGCTGTGCGCGCCCGTGGCCGGGCTCGTGGTCGGGGCGGGCGCCGCCCTCGTCGGCGTGGTGCTCCTCGCGATGGGCGCGGGCCCGCTGCTCGCCGCCGTCGCCACCGCCGCCGTACCGGCCGCCCTCACCCGCGGTCTGCATCTGGACGGCCTGGCCGACACGGCGGACGGGCTCGGCAGCGGCAAGCCCGCCGAGGACGCGCTGCGGATTATGAAGCAGTCGGACATCGGCCCGTTCGGCGTGATCACCCTGCTGTTCGTGCTGCTCGCCCAGGTGGCCGCGCTCTTCCAGGCGTACGACACCTCGTGGGCCCGGGGTGTGCTCGCGGCCGTCGTCTCGGCGACCGCGGCCCGCCTCGCCCTCACCCTGGCCGCCCGCACCGGGGTGCCGCCGGCCCGTCCCGAGGGCCTGGGCGCGGCGGTCGCGGGCACGGTGCCGGTGCGCGGCGCGCTGCTGGTGACGGTGGCCGTGGCGGGCGCGGCGGTGGGCGCGGGCGCGCTCGTCGGGACGTACGACGCCGTACGCGCCGGGGTGGCGGTGCTCGCCGCCTGCGCGGTCGCCGAACTGCTGCTGCGCCACTGCACGCGCCGCTTCGGGGGCGTGACCGGCGATGTGTTCGGCGGCCTCGCGGAGACGGCGGCGACGACGGCGCTCGTCGTTCTGTCACTGGGTTGAAACGATCCTCCGCGAACTCACCGATCACACCCGCCCCATGGCTAATCTGATCCGCCGAACAGCCAACACATGATCGTCATCGGGGGATGTACGTGCCGAAGCTTCGCCGTGCCGTGGCCTGGTTCATCGACTTCGCGTTGGTGCTCGCGGGGGCCTCGGTGCTCGCCGTGTTGACCTTCCACCGGATCTCCGCGCTCGTCACCGACGTGCCCGACCTCGCCACGCGGAGCGGCTTCGATCTGTTGACCTCGCGCGGCGATGTCGTCAACGCCTCGGAGCACCTCGGGCTCTCGCTGTGGAACAAGTCGGTGCTGTACGTGGAGGAGGCCTTCGGGCTGCTGATCGTGGTCACTTTCCTCTACCAGTGGGCGTGCCTGGCCCTGGCCGGCCGCACGATCGGCAAGGGCCTGCTGGGTCTGAAGGTCGCCCCGGCCGCCCCGCGCCGCGCCGCCCTGCGCGCCCTGGTCACCACGGCGGCGGACGTCGCCGTGTACGCCGTGGCCTGCGTCCTGCTGATCGAGGGCCAGTTCGCGCTGTCGGTGCTGGTGTGGGCGGTGGCGGTGATCATCTTCTTCCTCAACGCGCTGCCCGTGCTCTCCCCCAGCCGCCGCTCCCTGGCCGACCGCCTGGCGGGAACGGCGGTCACCGGCCTCGGGCTCGGCACACCCGGCGCCACGCCCGCCGCTCGTACTTTTTGAGCATCGACCTCAGCGTGAGCCGGTCGGCTTCAGGGCGTGCGGCAAGGTCCCCCAGGGGTGATCGCTCACGCCCGGCACCGCGCAGTGGAGGGTGGCGCCCCGCTCCCGTGCCGACGCCGCCAGGTCGACCCCGGCCGGCACGCCGTAGACGAGGTGGCACAGCCGCGCACCGGCATCCGTCCACGGCGGGAGGTGGTTCCTTCGGTACGTCGCCCACGGGCCCTCGAACGTCACCAGTACGTCGGCGATGCGGGCGTACGAGGGGTGCGGCACCGTTCCGTGATTGAGGGCGAGGGTGCCGCAGCCCAGGCCCCAGGCGGCCGTCGCGAGCCGCCGGTAGTACGTGAACTCGGCCTCACCCGAGGCGACTTGGTCGAGGAACGCGCCGTCGGTCCCGTACCAGGCGCGGTGCCGGGACAGCTCACGTACGACGTCGGTCATGGGTCTGCGGCCGTAGTCCGTGTCCGCGTAGCCGAGCACCCGGACGTCCGCCGCGCGCAGCCGCTCGGCGACCTCGGCGAACGCCGGGTCGGGGCGCTCGCCGGGGCCGCTGGCCGGGTTGAGCACGACGGCGTGGAGGCGGGGAGCGGCGGCGATGAGGGCGTCCCATTCGGCGGGGCGGACGGACGGGTGCTCGTAGTACGGGACCAGGAGCGTCTTGGAGGTGCTGGGCAGGCTCATCGGTGCGCGGTCGCCCTCCCCAACAGGCCGCAGACCAGGCCCGCTTGGGCCCCGGCCGCCGCCCCGTACACGATCAGGCCCACCCAGTGCGGGCTGCCCGCGTGCGCCGCGAGGGCCGCGGTCTGGGCGAGCGCCGCGACACAGCAGACCACGGCGGCGCTCGTGACGGCGCCGAAGGACTGGAGCAGCAGCCCGGTCCACAGGACCACGCCCAGCAGGAGCAGTCCGGCGAGCCGGACCCCGCCCGTGGTCGCGGGCGCGTGCGGCCAGAGCGCGGAGGCGGCGAGGCTGAGCGCGAGCAGCGCGACGAGATAGCCGGTGAGGCACTGGACGAGGGTGATCGCGGTGGTCCGCCAGAAGTCCTTCGACGTGCTGCTGGAGCGCAGCCCGGCGAGACTGCCGCTGCGGAACCGGAAGAGCAGCCACTCGGCCGGGCCCATGCTGAGCGTCAGCGCGACCGCGGCCGGCGCGGCCACCGCGCTGTGGGCGCGCGCCAGTACGTCCCCGAGCGCCGCGTACAGCACGAGGACCCCGCTGCCGAGCCCGAACAGGGCGTACGGCAGGGATCCGGTGAGCCAGGGGGCGGCGGCCGCCGGCCGCGGCGCGTCGGGTCGCGCCGGCCCGTCCGCGGCACCCCGCAGGTTCCCGAACGGCAGCAGCGCGGTGAGACCCGCGCCCCAGCTCCCCTCCCCCAGCTCCCTTACCGCGGGCGCCACTTCGAGCAGGGCGAGCAGCGCGACCGCCACGAGCGAGCCCAGCAGCAGGACCGCTCTCGCGAGGTCGGGCACCGGGTGGACCAGGGCCAGGACCGCGCCCGCCGCCATGGGCGACAGGACGCCGAGCAGGGCCCGTTCGCGGTCCATGACCAGCAGGACGGTGGCCGCGCCCAGATAGCAGGACTGTCCGGCGGCGAAGGCGACCGCGGTGCCCGGGTGGGCCGCGCCCGTCGCGGTGAGGGCGACCAGGGAGCCGAGCAGCACACCCACCGGCGCTCCGACGAGCAGTGCGCGGCGGGCGGCCGAGCGGTCGCCGAGGCCCAGCCAGGAGTACGCCCGGTGCGCCAGCCCCTGGTTCCAGGTCCAGCCGCACAGCGCACCGGCGAGCAGCGGGACGGTCCCGGCCGGGAGTCCGAACTCGCCCTTCGGACCCGCGAGGAGCGGCGCCCCCAGCACGTATCCGAGGCCGGGGAGAGCGAAGACGACTCCCCGCAACAGACAGCCCAGCAGGCCGAGTCGCCAGGGGTCGTGGGCCGGCCCTTCCGGCTCGGGGTAGTGGCGCTCGACCCGTTCGTACAGCTCCTCCGCGAGGGCGAAGGAGTTCTTGACGCCGTAGCGCCGGCGTATCTGGTCGTCCGACATGCCGTCGGATTCGAGGAGTGCGGCTATCTCGTCGGGATGGACGGCCGCGGCGATGAACTCGCCCAGCCGCTCGGCGAGTTCCTCGATCGGGTCGGGCTGCGCCCAGTTGGGCGGGCGGCGCTGCCGGGGCACGTACGGGAGGGTGTCCTCGTAGGTGCCGGGCGGCATCCGAAGGGAGCCGCTCACCAGCCGGTCCCGTCCGTGGCGACCGACTGGTACCAGGGGTCGCGCAGTTCGAGGGTCCAGTCGGCGACGGTCTCGACGGTGGGCTCGTACACCTCGGGCAGGCCCGCCAGCTCCTGGTAGATCGTCCGGAAAGCATCCACGGAACGGCGCAGCGTAAACCGGTCGATGACGCGCTGACGGGACAACTCGCCTAACTTCAGGCGCCGTTCGTCGTCCCGCAGCAGGGTGAGTGCGGCGGCGGCCATCTTCTCCGGTTCGCGCGGCGGCACCACGATGCCCGTGTCGCCGACCGCCTCGCGCACTCCGCCGACGTCGGTCGACACCGTCGTACGGCCGCAGGACATCGCCTCGATGATCGAGAACGGGAAGCCCTCCGAGATGGAGGAGAGCATCACCACATGGCCCGCCGCGTACGCGCGCCACACCTCACTGATGCGGCCCTCGAAGGTCAGGCCGTCCGTGACACCCAGTTCGGCGGCGAGCTTCTCCAGCCGGGTCTGGTACGCCTCCCCGCCGGGCGGCACCGGGCCGAACAGCCGCAGCCGGGTCTCGGGCATCTCGGCGCGCACCATGCTGTACGCGCGCAGCAGCGTTTCGAGGTCCTTGATGGGGTCGACGCGGCCGCACCAGGTGAGGGTGGGGACGGCCGGTTCGGGGCCCGCGTGCGGGAAGGCGTGCGGGTCGACGCCGTTGTAGACCGTGCGGATCCGGTCGGAGTCGGCGCCGCCGCGCTCCTCCCAGCGGCGGTTGTACTGGTTGCAGGGGGTGATCAGGTCGGCCGCCCGGTAGCCCAGCGAGTTCAGCTCGCGGTAGAAGCCGAGCATGAACGCCTTGACGGGCCAGCGCTGTTCGCCGCTGCGGTAGCCGAGATAGCGCTCGCGCAGATAGATGCCGTGCTCGGTGAGCAGGAACGGGACCCCGTCGAGGTGGTGTGCGGCGAGGGCGGGCAGGGTGGCGAGGCCGCTGCTGACCGCGTGCGCCACGGAGTCCTCGGGGATCCGGACGCCGAGCGGGCGCAGCGCGTGTTCCAGCAGGTCGGTGGCGGTGAGCGCGTCGTGCACGGTGGGCCGGGCGGCGGCCGTGGGCAGATGCGGCATCGACCAGATCCACATCAGCGAACGCAGCGCGGTCTCGGTGCGCAGCGCCGCCGACAGCCGTCCGTCGCGGGCGAGCCCGGCGAGCTCGTACAGCGCCCCGCCGAAGTCGCCCTGCGCGTCCGGGTCGAGGAAGGCGAGCAGGAAGCGCTCGTAGATGTCGGCGAAACGACGGAGTGCCCGGCCCAGCGGCGGCCGTGCGCGCCCCGGCCGCGGGCCCCAGGTCGGCACGGAGGTGTGCCGGCGGATGTTGGGCGGCAGCTCCCAGGTCACGGGTTCGCGGCCGCTGCCGGTGAGCGAGACGATGTGGAAGTCGACCTCCGGCATGCCCTTCACAAGCTGGTCGCACCAGGTGCTGACCCCGCCGTGGACATGCGGATAGGTGCCTTCGGTGAGCATGGTGACATGACGGCCGTTGCGCATCACGCGCGTTCCCCCTGTGACTGTTTCTTCCCGGGGGCCACCCCCGGACCCCCGGTTCAACTACGGCTCAGCACGCACCCCGGCCGGTCATGGCCGGGGTGCGCGTCGTGCGGCCGATCTGCCCGCGCCCTACGCGGGCAGGGTCAGCTTGAGAGCGGACTGCAGGAGCTCCGGCGTGGTCCAGGCCGAGCGCTCACCCGCGTACGGCGTCCCGAACGCGCTGGTGCCGAGCAGGAGTTGCTTCTTGGTCCCCTCGGGTGCGGTCACCGGGATCTGGGTCCCGGACGGGGCGGTGACGGTGACGGTGGTGCCGACGCGGTACGCCGTGACCTTGCCGTTCGCGACGGCCGTCTGCCAGGCGGCCCGGCGCTGCAGCTCGGCGCCGGTCGCACTCTGCCGGGGGTTCACCAGCGGGGTGTTGTCGGCGTAGAGCGCCTTGTAGTCGCCGAGCACCTTGTCCAGGACCGGGTAGAGGATGCGCTCCTCGGCCAGGTTGGACTGGTGTACGTAGTGCGGTCGCGGATCGTTGGTGATGACGTGCCCGAGCGCGGTGTGCGCCTCCAGCGGGACGATGTACGACGCATAGCCGGTGGCGGTGTCCAGCGGCGCCGGCAGGCAGGTGGAGGTCGCGTTGTTCTCGCAGATGCCGCTGCCGCCGTCGGCCCTGGACGTGTAGATCCAGTTGTACTCGTCGGCCATCTCGGCCGCCGTACCGGCGTTGTAGTACACGTTCATCGGATAGCGGGGCACAGTCAGCGCGCTGCCGACCGAACGCTGCGCGGATTCACGGGAGTTGTCGGAACCCGTCCACTTGATGCCGTTGGCGGCGAGGGCGCCCGCGAGGTTCGGGTTGTCGTCGGGCTGCTGGGGCAGCGTCTTCAGGCCCGAGTGCTCACCGGTGACCAGTTCGGTCCGGTCGAGCGGAAGGCCCTTCTGGACACCCCAGTTGTAGTTGTCGGAGATCTCGCCGGAGATGTCGGCGCGGCTCGTCCACTGGGTGGTTCCGTCGGCGTTCTTCCTGCACTGCCAGGGGACCACCGTGACGTCCTGGAGGCAGCCGAGGAACAGGTGCGTGTAGGTGTGGTTCACCCAGCGGTACTTGGCCTTGTCGGCCAGCAGCTGGGTGGCTAGCGCGTCGGTGCCGCCGTTCTCGCTCTTCCACACCTCACCGGCGCCCGCGTTGTAGACCATGTCCAGGATGAAGCCGCTGGCCTGCTCCCACTGGGCCGCGTACTGCGCGTCGGCCGCCGTCATCCGGATGTCGGTGGTCGTGGCGCCGCCGGACTGGCAGTCGTAGTCGCCCGGTGTGCAGTTGTCGGTGGTGTCCCAGCGCGCGTCGGGCGCAAAGACGTCGTCGACATGCACCGAGAAGTAGTTGCGGTCCTGACCGAGGTGTACGCCTTGAGTCAGCCACTCCACAACACCGCGGGCAAGGACCCGGAACTGCTGCTGGTACTGGTTGTACGCGAAGGTCAGCACGAGTTCGCGGCGCCCGTCGTGCGCGTACTCGCCGAGCAGGGTGCCGCCCGTGGGCGCGTCCAGGTAGCTGGTGAACCCGTCCCTCGGATGGGCCGCGTAACCGTAGCTCTCCTGCACCGACGGGTCGTTGTCCTCGAAGGTCAGCGGCCCGTCGAGGTAGCCGAAGGCGCCCGCCCGGCCGGCCGCGGTGACCTGGGTGCGCGCGCCGTCCAGCACGCCCGACCAGCCGCCGTTCTGGTCGGTGTAGTCGAGACCGACCTCCGGATGGGCCCAGGTGTAGGCGTCGACCTGCGGAATGCCGTACGTCTTCTCGTACGTCTCCAGGGCGGTCTGCTCGGCCGAACCCGGGGCGAACGGTGCCTCGTTCGGCACGACGACACCCTGGTACTTGGCCCGCGGGGTGCCGTTCACCGTGTCGCTCAGGAACGCCGTGTCGATGACCGGGCGGCCCGAGTTGCCCAGATCGACGGTGGTGTACGGGATGCCGGTGCTCTTCAGCTCGGCGGTGATGGCCCCGACCTGGACGGCGCCGTTGTCGATGACCAGGACCTTGAGATCGATGCGCGGTGTGGTCGCCGCGGACGCGCCGGGCACCCCCAGGCCCAGCACCGACAAGCCCGCCGCCGTTAAGACAGCGGCCGCGTTTCTCCATCTGCGCGCGGTATGCGCCATTTTCTGTTCCTCCCCCTCGAAGATCCTCTTTTGGTCGAACCGAGGAGGATCCGTGGAAATGATGCGAAGCGGTGAGCGTCGCGCTCACCGGAACACGATGAGTGTGGCTCAGGTCACCTGGAGTGAGGGGCGGGAAGCGGACACGACGCCACTGGACGGTGAACGCCCGCAGGAATGAGCGAAACCCGGCCCCGAGCGTAGGCTCGTCCCGGGTACTTACCTCAGCGACTTCCCCGAGACCGCTACCCCGGTAGGGACCGCCCCCGCAGGCCGGATCTAGGGTCAGCCGTCGGGCCCGGTCGACCCACCCCACTCGGCCACCACCACTTCAACGGAAGCGAGATTTCACCACCGTGACTGCTCTCACTCTCAGCACCGCCGCGGCGTCCGGTCTGCGGGCCGACGCGATCGTCGTCGGTGTCGCGAAGGGGCCCAAGGGTCCGGTCGTCGCACCGGGCGCCGAGGCCGTGGACAACGCCTACGACGGCGGGCTCGCCGGGATCCTGGAGACCCTCGGCGCCACCGGGGCCGAGGGCGAGGTGACGAAGCTGCCCGCGCCGTCCGGTTTCAAGGCCCCCGTCGTCGTGGCCGTCGGCCTGGGAGCTGTCCCGGAGAAGGACGACACGTTCAGCGCCGAGGCACTGCGCCGCGCGGCCGGTGTCGCGGCCCGCGCGCTCGCCGGCGCCAAGAAGGCCGCCTTCGCCCTGCCGATGGCGGACGCCGCCGACGCCGGTGTCGTCGCCGAGGGCGCCCGCCTGGGCGCGTACACCTTTGACGCGTACAAGGACAGCGGCAAGGACGGCAAGAACAGCAAGGGCCCGCTCGGCGAGGTCGCCCTCCTCGGCGGCAAGCCCCGCGACGCGGCGTACAAGGCCGCGATCGCGCGCGCCACCGCCGTGACCGAGGAGCTCAACCGCGCCCGCGACCTCATCAACACCCCGCCGAACGACCTCGACCCGGAGGCCTTCGCCGCCGTCGCCACCGCGGCCGCCAAGGAGCACGGCATCAAGGTGCAGGTGCTCGACGAGAAGGCCCTGGAGAAGGGCGGCTACGGCGGCATCCTCGGCGTCGGCGCCGGCTCGGCCGCCACGCCGCGCCTGGTCAAGCTGTCGTACACCTCCCCGAAGGCGAGCAAGCACCTGGCCTTCGTCGGCAAGGGCATCACCTACGACTCGGGCGGCATCTCCCTCAAGCCCGCCGGGCACAACGAGACGATGAAGTGCGACATGAGCGGTGCGGCGGCGGTCTTCGCCGCCGTGGTCGCCGCCGCGCGCCTCGGCCTGGAGGTCAACGTCACCGGCTGGCTCGCGCTGGCCGAGAACATGCCCTCCGGTTCCGCCACCCGCCCCGGTGACGTGCTGCGCATGTACAGCGGCAAGACCGTCGAGGTCCTCAACACGGACGCCGAGGGCCGCCTGGTCCTCGCCGACGCGCTGTGGAAGGCCTCCGAGGAGAAGCCGGACGCGATCATCGACGTGGCGACGCTGACCGGAGCGATGGTGCTCGCGCTCGGCAGCCGTACGTTCGGTGTGATGGCCAATGACGACGCGTTCCGCGCCTCGGTCGTCGAGGCCGCGGAGGAGGTCGGCGAGGAGTCCTGGCCGATGCCGCTGCCCGACCACCTGCGCAAGGGGATGGACTCCCCGACCGCCGACATCGCCAACATGGGTGAGCGGATGGGTGGCGGACTGGTCGCCGGTCTGTTCCTGAAGGAGTTCGTGGGCGAGGGCATCACCTGGGCGCACCTGGATATTGCCGGGCCCGCATTCAATGATGGCGGACCGTTCGGGTACACGCCGAAGGGTGGTACGGGGTCGGCTGTGCGGACTCTGGTTCGCCTGGCTGAACTGACCGCGGCCGGGGATCTCGGCTAAGGACTTACGGCGACTGCGAGTGATTTGTGGTTGCTCGCGCAGTTCCCCGCGCCCCTAAAGGGGCGCTACAGCGGGCCCCGGGCAACATGTTGCCCGGGGCCCGCTGCACGAAGGCTTCACTCACGACGAAATCCGTACGTTCCGGCTCATCCGGAGCTTCTCGACGTGATGGATCAGACGTCTCACACACCGGCCCGGCGTCTCGCTCGCCCTCGACAAGTGCGAAGATGGGTTCTCGGCAGGACAGGGCCCCCACCACAGGGCCGAAGAAGAGCGGCCGGACACCAGCCGCCGACCGGTCACTGGAGACCGGCGTGGCGCACATGCATGGAGGACGTGACGTGGCGAACGACGCCAGCACCGTTTTCGACCTAGTGATCCTCGGCGGCGGTAGCGGCGGTTACGCCGCGGCGCTGCGCGGAGCGCAGCTGGGCCTGGACGTCGCCCTGATCGAGAAGGGCAAGGTCGGCGGTACCTGCCTGCACAATGGCTGCATCCCCACAAAGGCACTGCTGCACGCGGGCGAGATCGCCGACCAGGCCCGCGAGAGCGCGCAGTTCGGTGTCAAGGCCACCTTCGAGGGCATCGACATCGAGGCCGTCCACAAGTACAAGGACGGGGTCATCTCGGGCCTGTACAAGGGTCTGCAGGGTCTCATCGCGTCCCGCAAGGTGACGTACATCGAGGGCACGGGCCGCCTGTCGTCCCCGACCTCCGTCGACGTGAACGGCCAGCGTATCCAGGGCCGCCACGTGCTGCTGGCGACCGGCTCCGTGCCGAAGTCGCTGCCGGGCCTGGAGATCGACGGCAACCGCATCATCTCCTCGGACCACGCGCTGGTCCTGGACCGCGTCCCGCAGTCCGCGATCGTGCTCGGCGGCGGCGTCATCGGCGTCGAGTTCGCCTCCGCGTGGAAGTCCTTCGGCACCGACGTGACGGTGATCGAGGGCCTCAAGCACCTCGTCCCGGTCGAGGACGAGAACTCCTCCAAGCTTCTTGAGCGCGCGTTCCGCAAGCGCGGCATCAAGTTCAACCTGGGCACCTTCTTCTCGAAGGCCGAGTACACGCAGAACGGTGTCAAGGTCACCCTCGCCGACGGCAAGGAGTTCGAGGCCGAGGTGCTGCTCGTCGCCGTCGGCCGCGGCCCGGTCTCCGCCGGTCTCGGCTACGAGGAGCAGGGCGTCGCGATGGACCGCGGCTACGTCCTGGTCGACGAGTACATGCGGACGAACGTCCCGACCATCTCCGCCGTCGGTGACCTGGTCCCGACGCTCCAGCTCGCGCACGTCGGCTTCGCCGAGGGCATCCTGGTGGCGGAGCGTCTGGCCGGTCTGAAGACCGTTCCGATCGACTACGACGGCGTGCCCCGGGTGACGTACTGCCACCCCGAGGTCGCCTCCGTGGGTATCACCGAGGCGAAGGCCAAGGAGATCTACGGCGCGGACAAGGTCGTCGCTCTGAAGTACAACCTCGCGGGCAACGGCAAGAGCAAGATCCTTGGCACCTCGGGCGAGATCAAGCTCGTCCAGGTGAAGGACGGTGCCGTGGTCGGCGTCCACATGGTCGGCGACCGCATGGGCGAGCAGGTCGGCGAAGCCCAGCTGATCTACAACTGGGAGGCGCTGCCCACCGAGGTCGCCCAGCTCATCCACGCCCACCCGACGCAGAGCGAGGCGCTCGGCGAGGCCCACCTGGCCCTCGCGGGCAAGCCGCTGCACTCGCACGACTGACCGGCCACCGGCTGACCTTCAGCCACCGGCTGTCCCCAGTCACCGCGTCGCTCATGGGCGCGACGACGACCACAGACTTCCGCACCATTCGTAAGGAGCAACAGAAACCATGCCGGTTTCCGTAACCCTTCCGGCGCTCGGTGAGAGCGTTACCGAGGGCACTGTCACCCGCTGGCTGAAGGCCGAGGGCGAGCGCGTCGAGGCCGACGAGCCGCTGCTCGAAGTGTCGACCGACAAGGTCGACACCGAGATCCCCTCGCCCGTCGCCGGCATCCTGGCGTCCATCAAGGTCGCCGAGGACGAGACCGTCGAGGTCGGCGCCGAGCTGGCCGTCATCGACGACGGCACGGGTGCCCCCGCCGCCGCCCCGGCTCCGGCCGCCGAGCCCGTGGCCGCTCCGGCCGCCCCGGCCCCGGTCGCCGAGGCCCCCGCAGCTCCGGCCGCCCCCGCTGCCCCCGCCGCCCCGGCCGGTGGCGCCACCGGTACCGACGTCGTGCTGCCCGCGCTGGGCGAGTCGGTCACCGAGGGCACCGTCACCCGCTGGCTGAAGCAGGTCGGCGAGGAGGTCGCGGAGGACGAGCCGCTGCTCGAGGTCTCCACGGACAAGGTCGACACCGAGATCCCCGCGCCGGTCGCCGGCGTCCTGCTGGAGATCGTGGTCGGCGAGGACGAGACCGCCGAGGTCGGCGCGAAGCTCGCCGTCATCGGTGCCCCGGGCGCGGCTCCGGCCGCCGCTCCGGCTCCCGCCGCTGCCGCCCCGGCCGCTCCGGTGGCTCCCCCGGCTCCGGCCCCGGCCGCCCCGGCCGCCCCGGTGGCGCCCCCGGCTCCGGTCCAGGCCGCCGCCCCGGTCGCGCCTCCGGTCCCGGCCCCCGCGCCGGTCGCCGCGCCCGCCCCCGTCACCCCGGCTCCGGCGCCCGTCGCCGCGCAGGCCACCGACGAGGGCGCGTACGTGACCCCGCTGGTGCGCAAGCTCGCCGCCGACAACGGCGTCGACCTGGCCACCGTCAAGGGCACCGGCGTCGGCGGTCGTATCCGCAAGCAGGACGTCATCGCCGCCGCCGAGGCCGCGAAGGCCGCTGCCGCCGCCCCGGCGCCGGCTCCGGTCGCCGCCGCCGCTCCGGCCGCCGGCGCGAAGAAGGCCCCGGTTCTCGAGGTCTCCCCGCTCCGCGGCCAGACCGTCAAGATGACCCGCATCCGCAAGGTCATCGGCGACAACATGGTGAAGGCCCTGCACGAGCAGGCCCAGCTGTCCTCGGTCGTCGAGGTCGACATCACCCGCCTGATGAAGCTCCGCGCGCAGGCGAAGGACTCCTTCGCGGCCCGCGAGGGCGTCAAGCTCTCCCCGATGCCGTTCTTCGTGAAGGCGGCGGCCCAGGCGCTGAAGGCCCACCCGGTCATCAACGCCCGGATCAACGAGGCCGAGGGCACGATCACCTACTTCGACTCCGAGAACATCGGTATCGCGGTGGACTCGGAGAAGGGCCTGATGACCCCGGTCATCAAGGGTGCGGGCGACCTGAACATCGCCGGCATCTCGAAGGCCACCGCCGACCTGGCGGGCAAGGTCCGCGCCAACAAGATCACTCCGGACGAGCTGTCCGGCGCGACCTTCACCATCTCCAACACCGGCTCGCGCGGCGCACTCTTCGACACGATCATCGTGCCGCCGAACCAGGTCGCGATCCTGGGCATCGGCGCCACGGTCAAGCGTCCGGCCGTCATCGAGACGGAAGAGGGCACCGTCATCGGCGTCCGCGACATGACCTACCTGACGCTCTCCTACGACCACCGTCTGGTGGACGGCGCCGACGCCGCCCGCTACCTGACCGCGGTCAAGGCGATCCTGGAGGCCGGCGAGTTCGAGGTCGAGCTCGGCCTGTAGTTCGCACGTTCGCACGTCGCTCACACGGCGCCCCTGTCCGGAGTTCTCCGGGCGGGGGCGCCGTCGTATTTCCTCTCATTCTTCCTCCGCAATCGCCCCATCCCCTGATGCGGTCCGGTCCGGCTCGCTACCGTTAGTTAGTTCATTTGCGGCCATCCCACGGGCGGGTTCAGGCCGCAGCGGTTCACGCAACGGGGGGGAGCCGCATGAAGCGCGCACCTGTCACTGATCTTGTCGTGTTTCTGCCGGGCATCATGGGGACCCGGCTCGCGGACGCCGACGGCGCCGCCATCTGGGATCTGTCGGGCGGTGCCCTGTGGCGGGCCCTTCGCACCTTCGGGAAGTCGGTCAAGGGACTGCGGTTACCCGCCGACATCGGTGACGACCACCCCGGCGACGGCGTACGTCCCGTCGGCGTCATGCCCGACCTCCACGCGATCCCGGGCATCTGGCACCCCGTCGACGGCTACACCGACCTGCTGGGGTTCCTGGAGCAGAACTTCACCCTGCGTCGCCGACTGCCGAACGACCCTCCGGGTACGGCGGCGAACCTGGTCGAGTTCGGGTACGACTGGCGGCTGTCCTGCCGGTACAACGCCCACCGCCTGCGGGAACGCGTCACGGAGGAGCTGGAACGCTGGCGCTCCTCGGCACCGGAGCGCGCCGACGCGCAGGTCGTGTTCCTCTGCCACTCCATGGGCGGACTGGTGGCCCGCCACTACGTGGAATGCCTGCGCGGACACGAGACCACCCGCCGCCTCATCACCCTCGGCACCCCGCACCGCGGCTCACTCGACGCCCTCGTCCATCTGGTCAACGGCCTGCGCAAGGGCTGGGGCCCGTTCGGCATCGACCTCACCGGCTTCGCACGCTCGCTCCCCTCGCTGCACCAGCTCGCACCGGACTACGCGTGCGTCTCGACGGCGGACGGTCTCGCCTACGCCCGCGATCTGACCGGCCTCCCCGGCCCCGACGCCAAGCTCCTGGAGGACGCGGCCCGCTTCCACGCCGAACTGCGACAGGCGGCGGAGGCGCCCGGCCGTTCTACCCGCACAGACCTGATCGCGGTCGTAGGCGTACGTCAGCCGACGGCGACCACGGGTGTGTACTCCGACGATGTGCTGGTCCCCGCGTGGGACATCGACGGCGTCGACGAGGGCGGCGACGGCACCGTCCCCCGCCTCTCGGCCCTCCCGGCCAACGCCGCCGGCACGGGATCCCTGACAGCCACGGCCTTCACCCCCAACGAGCAGCACGGCTCCCTACAGAACAACCAGGGCGTGCGCGACGCGATCTGGGGCTGGCTCGGGCAAGAGCCTCCCTTCCACCGGGGCCCGGAGGACGAGGATGTGCCACCGCTGAGCGTGCTGGCTCCGTCCCTGCTGGAGCACGGGGTGCCCTATGAGGTGCGGGTTTCGGTGCCGGGTGACGTGGAGGGGCACGACGAGCTGCTGGTCGTGGCGGAACTGACACCCGCGGGCGCACGGGACGGGGCGTCCCGGTCTCTGCGGAACCTTGGCGGCGGGCGCTACCAGGGGAGTTTCCCCGCTCCGGAGGGTGGGGCCTATCGGCTGGCGGTACGGGTGGAGGGGCGCGCGGAGTCGACGGTCACCGCGCTGACGTTGGTGGGTGAGTCGGGTGAGTGAGCAGCCGGACCAGCCGGTCAAGGGGACTGTTCTCGGGGTTGTGGTTCAGCGGTACGAGAGCGCGAAGTTCCCCGAACTGGACCACGCGGCAGAGCAGTTGAACAGCCTTTGCACGCTGCTGGAGGGGTACGGGTATACGCCGACCGTGGTCGAGGACCCACGCCGCGATGGCCTCAAGGCGTCGGTGGAGGACTGGCGGAAGGGGTGGAAGGAGCGGGGCGGGAACGGGCCGGCGATTGTGTTGTGGTCGGGGCACGGACAGCTCCGCAACGACAGACTCCGGCTGATCGTGCACGACACGCTCGACATCAAGGATTCCGAGCAGACCTACGGGATGGACACCCTCACGTCCGCCACGCTGCGCAGTGGTGCGGATCAGATTCTGCTGCTGGTCGACACCTGTTACTCGGGCGCGGGAGTCATGGCGTCTCTGGACGAGGCACTCGCCGATCTGGCCGCCAAGACTCTTCCACCGGGCCGGTCGAACTGGCTCGGGGTCGTCGCGAGCTGCCGCCCGCAGGAGAAGGCCGAGGGGCGCGGCATCCTGCTGGCGACCGTGGCCGAGGTCTTGCGCAACGGCCCCCGGGCCAAGAGCTACCGCCACGAATGGAGCCCCCGGAACGGGCAGATCACCGGATCCGCGGTCATCCAGGCCGCCCTTGACCAATGGCCGGAGGACGAGGGCCAGCTTCCGATCCCCGCTTTCCTCGGACGGGACCGACCGATGTTCCACAACCCGCAGAAGGAGAAGAAGCCCGAACCGGAGCTCGTGGAACACCTGGTCAGGGCGGCACGCGGGGTGGCCCGTGTCGAAGAGGGCTGGTTCTTCAGCGGACGCCGGCGGGTGCTCAGGGAGATCGTCGACTGGTGCAAGGCCGAGGAGCCGGGGTTGTTCCTGGTCACGGGGAGCGCGGGCAGCGGCAAGTCGGCCGTGTTGGGGAGGATCTCGACCCTCGCCGACCGAGTACACCGAGCCGACATCGAGAAGCACGGCGCCCTCCGCGAAGACGATCCGGCTCCCCGAGTGGGCACGGTGAATGGCTCCCTGCATCTGCGGGGACTCACGGTCCAGCAGCTCGCGGAGGCCATCGCCCGGGAACTGAAGCTGGACGCTCCCGAGACTCCGGCCGCCTTGATCGCCGATGTGGAGCGGGAGTGGCCCGCCTCCGGTCCACCTCCGGTGCTTGTCCTGGACGGTCTGGACGAGGCCGCCTCGGACCAGGCCGCCCCGATCGTCGAACAGGTGCTGGCTCCGCTCAGCCGGATGGCGTGCGTCCTGCTGGCCTCTCGGGACCGGCCGTTCAATCCCGGGGCCGAGGAGGCCGGGGAACCGCTGGATCAGGCGATCAGTCGCGTTCTGGGGATCCGGGCACGCGCGGCCGGCCTGGACGACGAAGCCGACACGGGTGACGACATCGAGGAGTACGCCCGCCGCCGATTCCAGGGCACGGGCCTGCCCGACGAAGCCGCCGTGCTGATCAAGCGACGGGCCTCCGTGAGCCATGGGGGGTTCCTGTTCGCCCAGATGGCAATCGATTCCGTGATCAGGCACTTCCCCGAGACCGGCGCCGAGGAGTGGGAACAGAGTGTTCCGGCCTCCATCTCGGCCGCGTTCACGGAAGACCTGACCGCCGGGCCGAAGCTGGAGCGGGACGGGGAGGTCCTCCCGCACGCCGCGCAGGATCTGCTGACCGCGCTCGCCTGGGGCACGGGCAACGGCATGCCCGCCAGGGGCGTGTGGGAGGCGGCGGCCACGGCACTCAGTGCGGCCGGGACTGTCTATGGGCGGGAAGACCTGGACTGGCTGCTCAACTGCTACGGGCGGTATGTCATCGAGGACAGCGATGGCGTCCAGGCCGTGTATCGGCTTTACCACCGGGAGTTCATCGAGCATCTGCGGGGGGTGTCCGCCGGGCCGCGTGCGGAGGGACAGGCGGGGCCTGCGTTCCGCGTGGCTCGTGCGTTTGTGGATCTTCTGCGGCAGCAGAGCGATGATGCGTCGGTTCTTGAGCACGCGAATCCCTACCTGCGGGGGTCGCTTTCAGAGCACGCGGTCATGGCGGGAGGCAGGGGTATCGCGTTGGTGCGTGAACTTGTGGAGCTGCGGGGGGAGGTGTTCTGGCCTGATCTCGCGAGGGCGTTGGGTGGGCTGGCGGTCTCCCTTTGGGAAGCGGGACAGTGGGAGAAGGCGCTTGTGCCGTCCCGGGAAGCGTCTGACCTGTATTGGACCCTTGCCGAAACCAACCCCGCCGCCTACCTCCCCGACCTCGCCCTGTCCCTGAACAACCTCTCCGTCTACCAGAGCGAGACCGGAGACCGACAAGCCGCACTCACCACCATCAACCAAGCCGTCACCATCCGCCGCACCCTCGCCGAAACCAACCCCGCCGCCTACCTCCCCGACCTCGCCACCTCCCTCAACACTCTCGCCATCCGCCAGAGCGAGACCGGAGACCGACAAGCCGCACTCACCACCATCAACCAAGCCGTCACCATCCGCCGCACCCTCGCCGAAACCAACCCCGCCGCCTACCTCCCCGACCTCGCCACCTCCCTCAACAACCTCGCCATCTATCAGAGCGAGACCGGAGACCAGCAGACCGCACTCACCACCAGCAACCAAGCCACCGACCTCTACCGCACCCTCGCCGAAACCAACCCCGCCGCCTACCTCCCCGACCTCGCCAGTTCCCTCAACAACCTCGCCATCTATCAGAGCGAGACCGGAGACCGACAGACCGCACTCGCCACCGTCAACCAAGCCACCGACCTCTACCGCACCCTCGCCGAAACCAACCGCGCCGCCTACCTTCCCGCCCTCGCCACCTCCCTCAACAACCTCGCCACCACTCAGAGCAAGACCGGAGACCGACAAGCCGCACTCGCCACCGTCAACCAAGCCGTCACCATCCGCCGCACCCTCGCCAAGGCCAACCCCGCCGCCTACCTCCCCGACCTCGCCAACTCCCTCAACAACCTCGCCACCATCGCCCCCGTTGACGAAGCGCTTACCGCCTTCACCCAGGCAGAGCAGTCCCTAGACTCCCACCCAGCTGCCGCGCGCCAGATCGGCGTCCAGCGCGCGGAATTCCAACTCACACAGGCAGAACCCGATGCCGGAATTCACTCCTTGATCGAACTCCTCGCATCGCCCCCACTCACCGGCCCAGATCCCGCCGCTCTCAATGCCCGGCGCCTGCTACGCGACCTCAGCCGCACAAGCACCGACGCCGCCTCTCAGATCGCTGACTCCTGGCGTACATCAACCGGCGCAGAACCCCCGGCATGGCTGGCGCTCCCCGAGGCCACCATCGATCTCGCCATCGAGTGGATCAGCTGCCCCACTTGGGTGGCCTCCCGCGCTTTCTGGGAGGAACACTCGGCGCACCTCCAGTCCCCCGAAACCGCCCTGGCCTTGGAGGAACTCGCTCTGGTCTCCAAGGCCGCCGAGCAACATCTGCGCATCGCCCACGACGCCACAGCCAACACCCCGGACGCCGCGTTCCGCCCGTACCTCACGGGAGAACTTCTCAGTTCCTGGATCAACTCCCCTACCTGGGAGAAGTCCCAGACCTACCTCTCGGACCACGCAGAGCATCTCCTGCACGACCAGGCCCTCGGACTACTCAGCACCGACACCGAAAGCGCAGAATCCGCCGCCCACTTCGGACTCCTCGTCCTGGCCCGCGCAGACGGAATCCCCACCGCCTACCGATACGTCAAGGACCGCACCCCCCTGAACGAACGAATCCAGCAGCTAGTAGCCGCCCCGGACCCCACCCTCCTCAACGCCTGCGCCCTGCTCGAACTCCTCATCCATCAAGACGAGTTCACCGGCACCGTCCACCTGGCCATCTCCGCAGCCCTCGCCGACACCCCCTACGACCCCACTCCCTGGCCCACCCCCGACCCCACAGCCCGAGACCGAGCCATCGCCGAGATCGCCACCCTCATAGGCCGCTCCCCCCAACACGCCCCGGCCCTGAACACCCTCCTCCAAAGCCTCCTGTCCACAACAGCCACCCCATGACGACCCCGTAACCACCCACGCCCACCCATGGCCACGCCGCCCCTCCCCTGCTCCACGATCCTCGTAGTCCAGGCAGCCTCCCCCCGACTACCCGGAACCCCAGACGCCGGAGCGGAGTACCGGGAAATGCAGCAGAGCATCACGCACGGGCGGTACGGCCACGCCCTCACCCTCGAAAGCCTCCAAGCGGCGCAGGCCCGAGACCTGCCCGACCGTCTGATCAGGGGCGCCCCCGCAGTCCTGCACTTCTCCGCCCGCGGCACCCCCGGCGGCGGCCTCCGTTTCCTCACCGGCGACGGCGGAGAGGCCCCGGTCTCCGACCAGGGCCTATGCAAACTGCTCAGTCAACTACCCGGCGCTAAAGCGCCGGGCTTGCACAACGGGCGTCACTGGCGGTGACACTGCGTTTGCGTCCAGTCCCGATCCGGCGGTGCTGCCGGGGCGGGGCAGGGGCCGTTGACTGGGCCCCGCGTCGCCACAACTGCCAGGCACGAGCCCGGATGTTGCGGGAGCTGTTCCGGTCTGCGTGATCAACGAACCCGCAGTTCCGGCATGCGAACCAGGCCTGGGAGACCCGGTTCGCCCTGTCGATGTGCCCGCATTCGGCGCAGGTGCGGGAGGTGTACGCCGGATCGACGTGCACCACCGGCACGCCCGCCTTGCGGGCCTTGTACGCGATGAACGACCCCAGCTGGGCAAACGACCAGCTGGAATGGGTGGCCCGTTGGGGCTTGCGAAGCCGTACCCGCTCGCGGATCCCTGTCAGGTCTTCCAGGGCGATTCCGCGACCGGTGCGTTCTGCCTCGGCCACCACGTGTTTCGCGATCTTGTGGTTGATGTCCTTCGCCCGCCTGGCCTCCTTGCGCCGCCGCTTCTTCAGCCGGCGCTTGGCGGACGGGGTGTTCTTCTTCTGCAGCTTGGCGCGGAGTGTGCGTTCCCGGGCCCGGATGCGGTTGAGTGCCCGCCCGGCCAGGATCTCGCCGTCCGAGGTGGTGGCGATGTTCACGATGCCCAGGTCGATCCCGAGGAAGTCCACTGGATCGGTGTCCAGCGGCGCTTCGGGGACTTCGCAGGTGGCGCTCAGGAACCACATGCCGTCCCGCTCCAGCAGGTCGGATTCGCCCTTGCGGTACAAGGCCAGGGCCGCCAGCTGCTCTGGGGAGGCGGTGAATGCCACGTTCTTGACCCGCCCGCCGGGGGTCCAGATCGACACCGTCCGGTCCGGGATCTGCCAGGACAGCATCCGGTCGTCGTAGGGCTGCGCCCCCTGGGGGCGGAACATGATCGGCTTCTCGGTGGCCCGGCGGTAGCGGTTCGAGCCGGGCCGTCCCAGGTTTCCGGCCTTCAGGTTCGCCCTCAACGTGGTGTACGCGTCGCACGTCTTCTTGATGACGTGCTGGGCGGCCTGCGCGCCCAGGCCCCAGCGCGACTTGACCTCGCCGTAGACGCGCTTGCGCAGGGCGAAGTTCTTGAACTCCCCGCGCTCGAAGGCCACCTCGCTCACCCAGGTGGCCGCCTCGTTGCAGGCGCGCAGGGTTGCCTCGAACGCCGCCGCCTGCTGGGGCGTCGGCAGCAGCTTGACCTGCACCACCAGCTTCACAAGCACCGAACGTACACACCCGCACGAGACGGCACCACACGTTCGAAGTCGATCACCTGAACGAGTGAACACGCATGGCCATGCGTCGGCGCCTTGACCGGACGAGAGACCCGGCCGCTCCGCGGCCGAGCAGACATCATGACGCTGCGGCGCTCCGCGCCGCCTGACCAAGGATGCGATTCCTCCCGGGCGTGAACGCCCGGGGTTCCTCGCAAGAAACAAGCTGAATTCGTGGCGGAGTGCCTCCGGCTCGTAGTCCTCAGCGCCTGCTGGACCTCCGAGCTGGCCGCGCTTCTCTCCGAGACCGTCCCCTGCGTCATAGGCACCGGCGGCCCGATCACCGACACCGGCTGCCTCGACTACTCCCGCACGCTCTACAGCGCCCTCGCCCACGGCCGCTCGGTAGGGAAGGCGCACAGCATCGCCATCGGCGCAGCCGAGATGTACGGCGCGGACCGGCGCTGCCTGCCTGAGGTGAGTACCGCCCCCGGCTCCTACGCCGATGCCCTCCACCTCGTAGCCGCCGGGTATCGCATCCCGCCCACCCGTACCCCCATCAAGCCCCGAGGCGGCGGCTTCCCCTGGCGGTTCCGCAAAACCAAGATCCCCAACTCCCGGGAACCCCGCCATAGCCGGACAGCCGGACGACGAACAACCAGACAACCGACCTCACCGAGGCGTCAGCGCCCTGTCCGTCCACAGCACCAACGTCTCCACCCACACATTCGGAATCTCCGTCTGATACGCAGGCGTCAGATGCCGCGTCCGATACGCCTTCAAAACGTCGTACGTCGCGTCCAGACAGTCCCGCGACCCCAGATCCCCCGTCTCCGGGTCGATCCCGACGAGGAACCCGCGGCTCTCCACCGTACGGATCATCGCGCGGGCGCCGTTCACGTCGCTGGTGGACGAGGACGTGCAGCGGTAGCGGCTGTACGGGTGGGTCGACTTCCCGGGGTAGTGCGCGTCGCGGGACATGTCGCTGAGCATCTGGGCGTACGAGCCCTCGGCGTGCCAGGCGCCGATGTCGCCGCCGGGTGGGGTGTAGAGCCCGTTGCCCGGGTTCTCGACGGCGCCGTACTCCCAGCGGTCGGTGCCCGTGATGCGGAAGCCCCAGCCGGTGTGGCCGAACTTCTGGGCGCCGTCCGGCTTGACGAAGACGCAGGCGCCGCCGGGGCCTGCGGGCTGCCCGGCCGAGCCCACCGGGCCTGCCGAGCCGGTGCCGGCGGTGGCGCTGTGGGACGGTGTGCCGCCGCTCGGCTTCACGGCCGCCCCGGTGTCCATCGGCTGGCAGCCCGTCATGCCCACGACCACTCCGGCCGCGGTCGCCGCCAGCGCCCAGCGAAACCCTCGTTTCCGTGCCCGTCCGCTCATGTCATCCCCCTGGTGTTCCCGCCGATGTTCCCGAGGGCGCCCGGCGCGGGAACCCTGTGCAGGGGGCCACACGTAACGGGGGCTCGGCAGTTCAACGGGTGACACGGTCGTGACGCCTCCGGGCCGTACCCGGTACGGGTCTTTACAGGCGCGGGCACTCTGACAGCGTGTAAGTCTCGTCTCACCTGCATGAAAGCGCCCCCGTGCGCCTCTCACGGAGCGGGGTGCGGCCTTATTGTCTAAACGTCAAACGCCCTCGGGGTTCCCGCACCCCTCCCAAAGGAGCCTTCATGACCGCGCCCGTCGTCCACTCGCTGCGCGAACAGATCCGCGAGCACATCGTGGAGGGGATCGTCAGCGGGCGCTGGAAGCCGGGCGAGCGGATCGTGGAGCGGCGGATCGCCACCGAGCTGGAGGTCAGCCAGACCCCTGTGCGGGAGGCGCTGCGCGAGCTGGAGTCGCTGCGGCTGATCGAGTCGGCGCCGAACAAGGGCGTGCGGGTGAGAAACCTGACAGCCGCCGACCTGGAGGAGAGCTACCCCGTACGAGCCGGTCTCGAGGCCATCGCGGCCGAGCTGGCGGCCGAGCGGCTCGCCGAGGACTGCTCGGCGCTGGAGCCGCATGTCGCGGCGCTGTACGAGGCCGACCGGCTGTCGGACGGGACCGGTCAGGTCCGGCACACCGTGGGCTTCCACCGGGAGCTGGTGCGGGCCGCCAACAACTCCGTGCTGCTGCACACCTGGGAAGGGCTGGGCATCGAGGTGTTCACGGCCCTGTCGATCCGCTGGCTGGGGACCGTCCAGCAGTCGTACGCGGAGGAGCACGAGGCCCTCGTGGACGCGTTCCGGCGGCGGGATCCGCTGATCGCCGACCTGGTGAAGGCGCATGTGCTGGGGTGCGCGCCGCGGCCGTGACACCGCTGAGGCACGGCCGAGGCACTCGTGCCGGGCGGCGCGCCACGGCCTCGCCGCAGCCTCGACACAGCCGAGCGCAGCCGAGCACACCCGTGCTCACCTGGGAAAACCCTGAAGAATCCCTGGGAATCCAAGGCACCCGGTGCCTGCCGTGAAGGCACCCCGTGCCGACTTTCGCGATACGAAGAGGTTTTCGGCCTGAACCCTTTGATCGATCATCGATCAGGGGGTTACAGTCACCGACGGGCTCCCACCAGAGCCCATCGCCCTGTCCTGCCAAAGACAAAGGGCACCCCGAAAACCCCTTACCGATGAGGGAACCCCCCTCCGCATCCGGAAGGCGGCGCAATGACCGACCCCACCGCAATCCAGCCGAGCGAGCTCGACCAGCTCCCGGACCGCGACCCCGAGGAGACCGCCGAATGGCAGGCTTCCCTGGACGCCGTCACCCAGGCGGCCGGGCCGCACCGTGCCGCGTACCTGATGCGCCGCACACTGGAACGCGCCGAGGGCAACGGTCTCGCGCTGCCCAAGCTGCTTGAGACGGACTACGTCAACACCATCCCCACCGCCGCCGAGCCCACCGTGGACGGCGACGAGGAGATGGAGCGCCGGATCACCGCGTGGAACCGCTGGAACGCGGCCGCGATGGTGAGCCGGGGCAGCAAATACGGGGTGGGCGGCCACATCGCCACCTTCGCCTCCGCTGCCTGGCTCTACGAGACCGGCTTCAACCACTTCTTCAAGGGCAAGGAGGCCGACGGGTCCGGCGACCAGCTCTACATCCAGGGCCACGCCTCCCCCGGCATCTACGCCCGCGCCTTCCTCGACGGCCGGCTGAGCGAGCAGCACCTCGACCGCTTCCGCCAGGAGTCCGGCGGCAACGGTCTGCCCTCGTACCCGCACCCGCGCCGCCTCCCCTGGCTGTGGGAGTTCCCGACGGTGTCGATGGGCCTCGGCCCGCTCTCCGCCATCTACCAGGCGCGCTTCAACCGCTACCTCACCAACCGCGGCATCAAGGACGTCTCGCAGTCCCACGTCTGGGCGTTCCTCGGTGACGGCGAGATGGACGAGCCCGAGTCGACCGCGGCACTCGCACTCGCCTCCCGCGAGGGTCTGGACAACCTGACCTTCGTCATCAACTGCAACCTGCAGCGCCTCGACGGCCCGGTCCGCGCGAACTTCAAGATCGTGCAGGAGCTGGAGGCCCAGTTCCGCGGCGCCGGCTGGAACGTCGTGAAGTCGCTGTGGGGCTCGGCCTGGGACGAGCTGTTCCAGCTCGACACCACGGGCGCGCTCGTACGCCGCCTGCGCCAGGTACCCGACGCGCAGGTGCAGACGTACCAGACCCGCGACGCCGCCTACATCCGCCAGGACTTCTTCGGCGCCGACCCGGCGCTCGTCGAGATGGCGAAGCTGCTGAGCGACGACAAGATCCTTGAGTGCTTCCACCTCTCCCGCGGTGGCCACGAGTCGCGCAAGGTGTACGCCGCCTACCGCGCCGCCCTGGCCCACAAGGGCGCGCCGACGGTGATCCTGGCCCAGACGGTCAAGGGCTTCACGCTCGGCACGGGCTTCGCGTCCAAGAACGCCAACCACCAGATGAAGAAGCTGTCGACGGACGAGTTCAAGCAGATGCGTGACCTGCTCGAACTCCCCATCTCCGACAGCCAGTTCATCGACGGCCAGGTCCCCTACGGCCACCCGGGCGCCGACGCCCCCGAGGTCCGTTACCTCCAGGAGCGCCGCGCGGCCCTCGGCGGCCCGGCCCCGGCCCGCCGTACGCACGCCCTCGCCCCGCTGCCCGCCCCCGCCGACAAGACGTTCGCGTCCTTCGACAAGGGCTCCGGCACGCAGAACGTGGCGACGACGATGGCCTTCGTCCGCCTGGTCAAGGACCTGGTCCGCGACAAGCAGACCGGCAGGCGCTGGGTGCCGATCGTCCCCGACGAGGCGCGCACCTTCGGCATGGAGAGCCTCTTCCCGTCCCTCGGCATCTACTCGCCCAAGGGCCAGACGTACGAGCCGGTCGACCGCGACCAGCTGATGTACTACAAGGAGGCCAAGGACGGCCAGATCCTCAACGAGGGGATCACCGAGGCCGGTTCCATGGCGGACTTCATCGCCGCGTCCACCGCGTACTCCACGCACGGCGAAGCGATGATCCCCTTCTACATCTTCTACTCGATGTTCGGCTGGCAGCGCACGGCCGACCAGATGTGGCAGCTCGGCGACCAGCTCGGCCGCGGCTTCCTCGTCGGCGCCACGGCCGGCCGTACGACGCTGACGGGCGAGGGCCTCCAGCACGCCGACGGCCACTCCCCCGTCATCGCGGCGACCAACCCGGCCGCGCTGTCCTACGACCCGGCGTTCGCGTACGAGATCGGGGCGATCGTCAAGGACGGTCTGCGCCGTATGTACGGCGAGGCGGCTCCGGGCGAGGACCCGAACGTCTTCTACTACCTGACGGTCTACAACGAGCCGATGCCGCAGCCCGCCAAGCCGGCCGGCCTCGGTATCGACGAGGGCATCGTCAAGGGCCTGTACCGCTTCAACACCGCCGAGTCGGCGGGCGTGAACGTGGCCGCCGCCAACGCCCCGCGCATCCAGCTGCTGGGCTCCGGCACGGCGATCCACTGGACGCTCGAGGCACAGAAGCTGCTCGCCGAGGAGTGGGGTGTCGCGGCGGATGTATGGTCCGCGACGTCCTGGACCGAGCTGCGCCGCGACGCGCTGGAGGCCGACGCGGCCCTGCTGCGCGGCGAGGAGCGGGTGCCGTTCGTCCGCCAGGCGCTGCAGGGCGCCGAGGGCCCGGTCCTCGCGGTCTCCGACTACATGCGCCAGGTCCCGGACCAGATCGCGCAGTGGGTCGAGCAGGACTACTCCTCGCTGGGCGCGGACGGCTTCGGCCTCTCCGACACCCGTGAGGCGGCCCGCCGCCACTTCGGCGTGGACGCCCAGTCGATCGTCGTCGCGGCGCTGGCACAGCTCGCCCGCCGCGGTGAGGTCAAGGCGTCGGCGGTGAAGGAAGCGCGGGAGCGCTACGGCCTGTAAGACCTGAGGTCCGGTCCGGTCCAGTCTGGTCTGATCTCATCTGGTCCGGTTCAGTTCAGTTCAGTTCGGCGAAGGGGTACGGCAACTGCCGTGCCCCTTCGGCGTCTGCCGCGGTTCTCCGCGCTGTCAGTGGTGCCCCGCATCATGAACGTATGCGTGCTGCCCGCCTGATCAAGATGGTGCTGCTGCTCCAGTCGAGGCCGTCGATGACCGCCGCCGAGCTGGCGCGGGAGCTGGAGGTGTCCGAACGGACCATCACGCGGGACGCGCAGGCGCTGTCGGAGGCGGGGGTTCCGGTGTACGCGGACCGGGGGCGGGCCGGCGGCTATCGGCTGGTCGGCGGATACCGGACGCGGCTGACGGGACTGGCCCGCGGCGAGGCGGAGGCGCTGTTCCTGAGCGGGGTGCCGGGGGCGCTGCGCGAGATGGGCATGGAGGACACGGCCTCGGCGGCCCGCCTGAAGGTGTCCGCGGCCCTCCTCCCCTCCCTGCGGGACGCTTCCCGTACGGCGGCGCAGCGGTTCCATCTCGACGCGCCCGCCTGGTTCAGCGAACCCGAGACGCCCGAGCTGCTGCCCTCGGTCGCGGACGCGGTGTGGGACGACCGGCGGATCACGGCGCGCTACCGTCGCGGGGATGCCGAGGTCGAGCGGGTGCTCGAACCGTACGGGCTCGTGCTGAAGGCGGGGGTCTGGTACCTGTGCGCGCGGGTGGCCGAGGTCGCGGAGCCGGGGTCCTCGCCCGGGCCCTTCCGTGGGTACCGGGTGTACCGGATCGACCGGTTCACGGCCGTCTCGCCGGGCGAGGAGCGCTTCGGCCGGGACGAGACGTTCGATCTGCCCGGGTTCTGGGAGGAGCGGGCCGAGGAGTTCGCACGCTCCATCCTGCGGGCGGAGGTCGTCGTACGGCTGTCTCCGGAGGGCGTGCGGAGACTGTCGTACGCCGTTGATCCCGCGTCGGCCAGACAGGCGCTGTCCGCCTGCGGCGCGCCTGACGGCATGGGCTGGGTGACCGTCACCCTCGCCGTCGAGTCCGAGGAGGTCGCCCACGCGCAGCTGACGGGGCTCGGACCGGAGGTGGAAGTGCTGTCCCCGGCGGAGCTGCGTGACCGTTTCGCGCGGGACGCGGCTCGGCTGGCGGCGCTCTATGAGTGGGGGCACCGTGGAAGTGCGCACGAGTGAAATACGCGCAGGGCGCACGGGGGAACCACCGAAACGCATAAGAATGAAATGCGCACGAACGCGGTGGTTTTACCTTCGGCATGTGCACGCATAACAATCTGCGCCACTCCACGTGCGTCCCTCCCGTCCAGGCCCGATGCTTGACCCGTGATGGACGAGACGGAGTTCTGGGAGCTGGTGGACACGACCCGCGAGGCCGCCGAGGGCGACCCCGAGGAACAGGCCGACCTGCTCGTCGAGCGACTCGTCCAGTTGGACCCGGACATGGTCCTCGACTTCGCCCGGCACTTCGAGGCCCGCTACAACCGCGCGTATCGCTGGGATCTGTGGGGCGCGGCCTGGGTGCTGCTCGACGGCGCCAGCGACGACGCCTTCGACTTCTTCCGGTGCTGGCTGATCGGCCAGGGCCGGGACGTCTTCGAGGGCGCGGTGCACGACCCGGACTCGCTCTCCGATCTCCTGGAGGACTTCGACGAGGAGATCGACGGCGACGGCGAGGAGCTGGGCTACTCGGCGGACGAGGCGTACGAACAGCTCACCGGCGTCGTCGCCCCCGACCTGGGCATCCCGCCCGCCGCCGCGGAGCCCGAGGGCACGCCGGTCGACTTCGAGAACGAGGGCGCGCTCGCGGAGCGCTATCCCAAGCTCTGGGAGCGGTTCAGGGGCTGAGCCTCAGGCCGCCAGCGTCCTGCGGCGGCCCGTGTCCGACGGGATGTACGCCTGCGCCTGGTCGGCCTTCACCGCGTGGTGCATCGGCGCCGCGTTGGCCTGGTCGAGCGCGGACGCGGTGCCCGCGGCCGGCCCGAGCACGACCGTCGCGACCGCGCAGACCACCGCCCACGGCCCGCGCGCGGACTTGTTCGCGTTCTGGGTACGACTGCTACTCATGATCCCCACCTCCAGTCAGTGCGTGTCCACGACGCTATGACGCCTGCCTCGGGGTGATCGGTGAGCCACCTACGGGAACCCTGTGAGCCCGCCCCGGGTTCTTTTGTCTTTTAGGGGCGCGGGGCTGTGACATTTGCGGCTCCGCCGCGCGGGCGCGACCAGCCCCCACCGGCCCGCAGCCGACTTTCAGGGGCGCGGGGAACGGCGCAATCTTTGAGGGGGGTCTGGGGGCGCAGCCCCCAGGAACGGGATGGGACGGGTAGGGGCGGCGGGGGCGATCAACGCCCCTGCAACCGGGCGGCCAGCTCACGGATCTCCGGAAGGCGGGCCGTCAACGCGGCACCGGGGCAACTGGTCATGAACCCGTCGTTGTGCCCCGCCACGGTCGGCAGCATGGCAGCGGTCCCCGCATGGAACCGGCTCAGACTGTTGCTGGACACCAACCGCACCGCGCCCCGCGGATCAACCCCGGACAGCCCCAGCTTCCACGCGGCCAGCGCCGCGATCGCCTCGGTCATCGCCCGCGGCACCTCCGTACCCGCCGTGAACGTACCGATGGCCGCGACCCCGGCGGTCCGATGGTTGAACCCCTGCGCGTGCGCCCCGGTGACGGGCCGGTCCATCCCGCCCGCACGCCCCTCATAAATGGTCCCGCAGCGGTCGACGAGGAAGTTGTAGCCGATGTCGTCCCAGTTCCGGGCGCCGGTCTGGCCGGCGTAGAGGTAGCGGATGATGCGGGGCGCGTCGGCGCAGGCGTACCCGTTCGGCGAGTCGGTGTGGTGGACGAAGATCGCGACGACCCGGTCGTCGTACCGGGGTGCCGGCTGGGGGTGCGCACGTGCGGTCGCCGCGTCCAGCCAGCGCGACCTCGGCACGATGGCCGGCCGGGCCGCCGGGTGCGCGGCCACGGCGGGCCGGGCGGCGACCGGCGGCCGGGCGGGGTGGGCCCCCGTACGGTCCACCCCGGACGCGCACATCACCAGCGCCATCACGGCGACGAGCCCGGGCACGCACCCGAGCGCCACCAGGACCCCCCGCGGCAGCCGCACCCGCCACGGGAACCACGCCCGCCGCGAACTCCACAGCCGCCGCACGGCGCGAGGCACTCGCCCCGCACCGCTCGGTCGTGCCCCCCGCGTCTTCCGGAAGACACGCATGGACCCACCCTTGCCCCGATCCGCCACATCCGCGATGTGTGCTGTGCCACCTGGTGGAACCATCGTCCCGGTCCGGGACGTTTTTACAGTTCCACGCACGTGTGGAGCTCTCCGGTCGGCCGCCGACCGGCCACGCGCGCGTGCTTGATCACTGGGCCCGCCCCACGCGTACTAAGGGGCCCGAGAGAAAGGCGGCTCCGTGGACGTGCTCGACCTCCTGCTGATGCTGGTGATCCTGGTCTACGCGGCGTCCGGCTACCGCCGCGGCCTGGTCGCCGGCTGTGTCTCGCTGGCCGGTTTCGTGGGCGGCGCCGTCATCGGCGTATGGGTGCTGCCCTGGATGATGGACCTGGTCACGGCGGGGACGCCGGGGGCGACGGTGACGGCCGTACTGACGGTGCTCGTGCCCGCCGTGGTGGGGCACGAACTGATGGGGCGGCTGGCGCTGAAGCTGCGCCGCGAGCTGGACCGGGGTCCGCTGCGGGTGGCCGACGGAGTCGGCGGGGCCGCGGCGAACACGCTGGCCGTGCTGCTGGTGGCCTGGGTGGCCGCGAGCGTCCTGGGCGCGTCCTCGTCGACCGTGGTGACGCAGTCGATCCGCAACTCTGCGCTGCTGGGCGCGGTCCAGAACGCGATGCCGGAGACCACGCCCACCTGGTTCTCGCGGGCGACCTCTGCGCTCACGGAGGCGGGCTTCCCGCAGGTCTTCAACCCGTTCGAGAACGAGCCGACGGCGGGCGTCGCGAAGCCCTCCGGGGACAACGTCACGGCGTCCGCGACGAACGCCGCCAAGCTGAGCACGGTGAAGGTCGAGGGCGCCGCGGGCAACCAGGGGCGGGAGGGCAGCGGCTTCGTCTACACGTCCGAGCATGTGATGACCAACGCCCACGTGGTGGCGGGCATCGACCGGCCGACCGTACGGGTGGGCGGGGTCGGACGCCCGTACGAGGCGCGGGTGGTGCTCTTCGACTCGCAGAAGGATGTCGCGGTGCTGTACGTGCCGGGCCTGCGGGCGCCCGTTCTCGGCTTCGACGAGAGCGCCTCGCGCGGTGACTCGGCGGTGGTGGCGGGCTATCCGCAGGACGGCGGCCTCGACCTCCAGGCGGCCACCGTCGCGAACCGCATCAACGCGACGGGCCAGAACATCTACAACTCGGACACCGTCACCCGCGAGATCTACTCGATCCGCTCCACCGTCCGTCCCGGCAACTCGGGCGGCCCGCTCCTCACCACCGACGGCAAGGTGTACGGCGTGGTCTTCGCCCGCTCGACCTCGGACAACGAGACGGGTTACGTCCTGACGGCGAACGAGGTCGCGGGCGACGCCCGGAAGGCCGCGAACGCCACCGCACCGGTCGACACGGGCGACCTCGTCACGGACTGACGGTCACGAACCGACGCTCACGAACTGACGGTCACGGACTGACGCCGGCTCAGAAGTGGGTGCCGCCGTCGATGCGGACCTCGGTGCCGGTGATGAACCGGCCGTCCTCGGAGGCGAGCATCGCGACCACGCCGGCCACGGTCTCCGGTCCGGCGAAGCCCTGGCCGAGCGCCGGGGAGAGCTTGGCGAACAGGCTCCAGTCGGTGTCCTCGGGCAGACCGGGGCCGACGCTCTGCCCGCTGGCACCGGAGCCGTCGGTCATGCCGGACGAGATGGAACCGGGCTGTACGGCGGTGAAGCGGATGCCCTGCTTGCCGTACTCGCTCGCGAGGGCGTGCGTCATGGACTGGATGCCGCCCTTGGAGGCCGCGTACGCCGCCATGTACGGGTGCGCGAACATCGCCGAGGTGGAGCTGAAGTTCACGACGGCGGGGCTCTGACCGTCCAGCAGGTGCGGTATCGCCTCGCGGATCATCAGGAAGGTGCCGGTCAGGTTGACGGCGATGACCGTGTTGAAGTCGGCGAGCGTCGTCTCGTGCGTGTGACCTGAGCGCAGGATGCCGGCCGCGTTGACGAGCACGTCGAGACCGCCGAGGGCGCCTACGGCCCGGGCGATCCCGTCCCGCACGGACGCCTCGTCCGCGATGTTCACGACGACGGTGGTCAGCCGCCCGGCGTCGGCGCCGGCCTTGGCGACGGTGTCCGTGAGCCCGGCCTCGCTGACGTCGGCGGCGACGACCTGGCCGCCCTCCGCCAGTATCCGCAGCACGGTGGCCTGGCCGATGCCGGAGCCGCCGCCGGTGACGAGCGCGCGGCGTCCTTCGTAGCGATTCATGGCGTGTCTCCCTGTGCCTGTGGGTCGCTCGACGTCACTTCGAGTCTTCGAGCAGGGGTCTCCTGACCGGTCTCTCGACGTCGACATACTGATTGCTGCGTACACGATACGCCTGAGTGGCACGTTTTGCCACAGTGTCGAAACGTGCCCCTCTCCCCCGGGCGGGCGTACGCTTTCTCCCGTGAACAGCCAGCCGTCCCCCGTACCCGAGCCCCCCGCCCTCTCCCTGACCGAGCGGCGCAAGGCGGCGACCCAGCTCGACATCGCGCGCGCGGCCTCGGAGCTGTTCACGGAGTACGGCCCGGACGACACCACGGCGGAGGACATCGCCCGCCGCGCCGGGGTCGCGCTGCGCACCTTCTACCGCTACTTCAGGAACAAGCAGGACGCCGTGGGCCCCCTGCTCGCGGCCGGCGGCGACCGCTGGCGCGCCCTGCTCGCGGCGACGGAGCCGGGCACGGCGTTGCCCGAGGCGCTGGAGAAGGCGATCGCGGAGTCGCTGTCCGTCCCGGACGAGCACGCGGCGGAGGGCTTCCAGCAGACCCGGGCACTGCTGCGGGCGGCCGTGGACGATCCGGCACTGCGGGCCGTCTGGTACCGCGTGAACCAGGAGTCGGAGGAACGGCTGATCCCGGTGGTGGCCCGGCTGGCCGGCCCCGACGCGGACCCCCTGGAGGCGCGCCTCGCCGCCGCGGCGGCCACCGCCGCGATCCGGGTCGCCCTGGAGACCTGGGCGGAGACGGACACGACGGCCGGGGGCCCGGGCTCACCCGCCGAGCTGGCGGTCCGCTGCCTGCGTCAACTCATGGGCGGAATGCGCCCGTTGCTCGCCGAGGGCGAGGCCTGACCAAAGCGCTCCGGCAGGGCGCGGGGCGGTGGTCGGTGGGCGGTGGGGGCCGGTCAGAGAGAACGCCCCATCAGTACGTCATCCACGTACTCGCCGTCGAGCAGGAACTCCTCGGGCATGATCCCCTCCACCACGAACCCCTCGGACTCGTACAGCTTGCGCGCCGGGGTGTTGTGCCCGAGGACGCGCAGCGTGATGCGCCGGGCACCCTGCCGACGGGCCTCCTCCAGCACACCCCGCAGCAGCGCACGCCCGACCCCGGCGCCGCGCGCCTCGTCGGCGACGACGAGTCCCTGGATCTGCCGCACATGGGAGTTCGAGGCGAGAGGCGTCGGAAACCCCAACCGGATGTAGCCGACCACCGCGCCGTCGATCTCGGCGACGAGATGGTCCCGGGGGCCGAACCGGTCGCCGTAGAAGGGGTCGTACGGCGGTTCGGGGCGCGGCATGACGGCGTGCAGCGGGGACCAGGTGTCACGGTCGAGCCGACCGAGCGCGTCCTCGTCGTCGAGGGTGGCGGTACGTATGTACGGAGCTGGCATGCGGATCACTGTACGGCGGCGGTACGGGGCCCCTCCGGGAATTTCCCCGGCGGCTGTACGAGGCCGGTACGGGGCCGGTCCCCCGTGCTTCCCCGCATCCCCGCATCCCCGCCCGCTTCCCTCGCGACTTTCCCCGCGGCCGTACGGGGACCCGTCCCGGAATGTCCCCGGCCGTCCGGGCAGGATGGACCCATGACCGACTCGCCCCTTCCCCCCGGTTCCCGCATCGCGATCGCCGGTGCGTCCGGCATGATCGGCTCGGCGCTGACGCGCTCCCTGACCTCGGACGGACACGAGGTGGTCCGTCTGGTGCGCCGTGCGCCCCGCGCGAAGAACGAGGTCCAGTGGGATCCGGACGCGCAGCGGATCGACGCGGCGGGGCTCGTCGGCTGTGCGGCGGTCGTCAATCTCGCGGGGGCGGGGGTCGCTTCGCGGCGCTGGACGGAGGCGTACAAGCGGAAGATCCGGGACAGCCGGGTGCTGGGAACGGCGACGCTCGCGGAGGCGGTGGCGTCGTTGGAGGAGCCGCCGGGGGTCTTCGTCAACGGGAGTGCGATCGGCTTCTACGGCGATACGGGCGGGCGGGCGGTGGACGAGTCGGCGCCGCCCGGGGACGGTTTCCTCCCGGCCCTGTGTGTGGAGTGGGAGGAAGCGGCGGGGGCGGCCCAGGAGGCAGGGATTCGCACGGTCTTCCCCCGGACCGGTCTGGTGGTGGCCGGCAAGGGTGGGGCCTGGGGGAAGCTGTTCCCGCTGTTCAAGGCGGGGCTCGGTGGGCGGATGGGGGACGGTCGCCAGTACTGGAGTTTCATCTCCCTTCACGACGAAGTGGCCGCGATCCGCCACCTCGTGGAAACGGAGTCTCTGTCGGGCCCGGTGAACCTGACGGCTCCCGATCCCCTCACCAACCGCGAGATCACCGAGGCCATGGGGCGCGTCCTCCACCGCCCGACCCTCTTCACCACCCCGGCCCCCCTTCTCCGCCTCACCCTCGGTGAAATGTCCAGCGACATCCTCGGCAGCAGCCGCGTCCTCCCCACCCGCCTCCTCGAATCAGGCTTTACCTTCGCCTTCCCCTCAATCGAGTCAGCGCTACGAGCGGCCTTGACCTGAGGACTTCTTTCGCCCCCGCCGCCCCTACCCGTCCCATCCCTGGGGGCTGCGCCCCCAGACCCCCCTAAAAGATTGCGCAGTTCCCCGCGCCCCTGAAAGTCGTCTGCGGGTGGGTGGGGGCTGGTCGCGCAGTTCCCCGCGCCCCTAAAAGACAAAAGCACCCGGGGTGGGCCGGGGGCGAGGGGGCGCAGCCCCGAGCCGTCAGGGGCGCGGGGAACTGCGCGACCAGCCCCCACCTACCCGCAGCCGACACACAACCCCCGGGGTCGAAGGGGCGGAGCCCCTGGGGATGGGACGGGTAGGGGCGGCGGGGGCGGAAAAACCACGCCCCGGGACCCGCATATGCACCCCCATGCGCCCATGCACGCCCACCACGCGACTTCCCCCAGACGTCGACACCCCACACCCTCGACCCGAACTCGGGTATCCCAGACGCCTGTTGGGGGCATGACGTCCCCACCGGCCGCGCAACCTCGAGGAGGGGCACGTGCTAGAGCCCGCACGCCAAGCCGCGACCATCACGGCGATAGCGGAAGACGTGGACGTCGTCATCGTGGGAGCCGGCATAGCCGGCCTCGCGGCCGCCCGACATCTGACCAGGGCGGGTCTGACGACGACCGTCCTGGAGGCCGCCCCGACCGTCGGCGGCCGCATGTCCACGGAGAAAGTCGACGGCTTCCGGCTGGACCGAGTGGGCCGGCTCCTGTCCACCTCGTATCCCGAACTGCGCCGCACCCCGGGCCTGGAGGCCCTGACCCTGCGCACGTTCTCCCCGGGCGTCCTGCTCCACAGCGACGGCCACCACCACCGCGCCGCCGCCCCCACCGCGCCCCGGAGCGCAAGGGGCGCACTCACCGCCGCGCGCGCCCTCGCGAGCGCCCCTCGCCTCCCCCTGCCCCGCCCCCAGCGCGCCACCACACGCCCGGGCCCTCTCGGCGGCCCGCTCGACCAGTCCCGTCTCGCCGCCGCGCTGGCCCGCCTCGCCGCCACCCCACCGGACCGCGTCCTCGCCCGCCCGGACCTGACCGCCGCGGAGGCGTTGACCACCCGGGGGCTCCCGGCCCGTACCGTCGACGGTTTTCTGCGCCCCCTTCTCGCGGCCCTCCTCTGCGACCCGGCGCTGCGGACGTCCAGCCGCTGCGCGGACCTCGCCCTGCACTCCTTCGCGACGGGCCGCCTGTGTCTGCCGGAGGGCGGCGCGGACACGCTCCCGGAGCTCCTCGCGGCCAGCCTCCCGCCGGGCACGGTCCACACGGGCGTCCAGGTCACCTCGGTCTCCACGACCACCGTGACGACCAGGGACCACGGCGAACTCACCTGTCGCGCCATCCTGCTGGCGACCGGGGCCCGCGCCGCCGCCGAGCTGTTGCCGGGGCTGCACGTCCCCGACTTCCACCCGGTGACGGTCCTGCACCACACCACGGACGAGCCCCCGCTCACCGACCCGGCCCTGCTCCTGGACGCCGACCGGAGCGGCCCGGTGGCGCACACCGCGGTCATCAGCCAGGTCGACCCCACGCGGGCCCCCGCGGGCCGCGCCCTCGTCTCCTCGACCGTGCTGGGCACACCACCGGCCGCGGCCCATCTGGACGCGACGGTCCGCGCCCAACTGGCCCGCCTCTACGGGACGTCGACCAACCGCTGGGAACTCCTCGCGGTCCATCACGACCCCGAGGCGGTCCCGGCGATGCCCCCGCCGCACGATCTGCGCCGCCCTGTACGGCTCCTGGCGGGCCTGTACGTATGCGGCGACCACCGGGACACCAGCACGGTCCAGGGGGCGCTCCACTCGGCCCGCCGGGCCGCCCACGCCCTGCTCGCGGACCTGGGCGCCCAACCGACCGCCTTAGCCGAACCCTTGGAGGCCGCCGCCTGAGCCGCCCCGTTCCGAACCCGCCTCCTCAGCCTCAGCCCAGCGCCGCCACCTTGTCCCGGTAGCCGCGTACGGGCGCCGCGTCCTTGTACGGTTCCAGCCGCTTCTCGAAGTCCCGTACGTACTCGATGGCCCGTACCGACCTCATCTCCACGGCCTGTCCGGCGGCTTCCGCCCCCAACTGGCAGGCCTGGTCGAGCTCGCCGAGCCCGAGCCGTGCCGAGGCGAGCACCACGCGGCAGAACAGCCGGCTGCGCGCATAGCCGGGCGCCCGCAGTTGCAGCGAGCGCTCGGCGTGCTGCGCCGCGGCCCGGAACTGCTGAAGGTCGCGGTGGCAGTGCCCGAACTCGTCGGCGAGCTGTGCCTCGTCGAAGAACCGTGCCCAGTACGGGACTTCGTCGCCGGTCCGGGACGCCTCCAGCGCGCGCTCGGCGCGGACGAGGGACGCCGTGCAGGCGCGCACCTCGCCCAGCACCCCGTGCCCGCGTGCCTCGACGGCGTGCAGCAGCGCCTGCACCACGGACGGCGCCGCCGATCCGACGCCCTGCTGGGCGACCCGCGCGAGCTGCACGGCCTCCCGCCCGTGGCCGAGGTAGACGGCCTGGCGGCTCATCGTCACCAGCACGTAGGAGCCGTACGCCCGGTCCCCGGCCGCCTGCGAGAGCCGCAGCGCCTGGACGAAGTACCGCTGCGCGAGTCCGTGCGCGGCGATGTCGTACGAGGTCCAGCCGGCGAGCCGGGTGAGGTCGGCGGCGGCGGCGAACAGCCGCCGCCCGGTCTGCTCGCCGTACGCGCCGCGCAGCATCGGCTCGGCCTCGTGCTCCAGATAGCGGACCAGTGCCTGGCGGGCGTGGCCGCCGCCGTACGCGTTGTCGAGGGCGCGGAAGAGCTCGCCCACCGAGCGCAGTGCGGCGATGTCGCCGCCGGTGACCTTCTGGCCGGGGCCGCGCTCGGTCTGGCTGCGCTGCCGGGGTACGGCGGGGCGTCCCTGGGCGGGGATGCGTGCGGGCCCCGGGTCGCCGCGGCCGACCTTGTCGTCGGCGCGCCCGATCAGCCAGTCCCGGCTGGGGACGACGAGTCCCGCGGGGGTGAAGGCGATCTTGCGCAGCTCGGCGTGGCTGCCGGAGTCCTTGCGCCACAGCCCGCCGACGATGTCGACGGCCTCCGCGGGGGTCGCGGCGAACTCCAGCCCCGCGTACACCGGGGCGCACGCGTCGAGCCCGAGGTCCTGGGCGGTGAGCCTGCGGCCGAGACGGCGGGTGAACACCTCGGCGATGAGTGCGGGCGTGGTCCCCCGCGGCTGCTGCCCGCGCAGCCACCGGGTCACCGATGTCTTGTCATATCTCAGATCGAGTCCGTGTTCGAGGCCGAGCTGGTCAACGCGACGGGCGAGACCTGCGTTGGAGAACCCCGCTTCTGCGATGAGCGCGGCGAGCTGTCGGTTGGGGGTGCGCTGCGCGGGTCGTTCCGTCATCTGCGGTGCGGTCTCCTGCCTTCCGGGTCTCTGCGACTTGCCCGGATTGCCTGTGAGCAGCCCTTATGGCCTCGTGAACGGCGCGAATGTAGCGGAGCGTAAGCACCTCATCGCATTCTTCGGCGTTCATTCATCCGATCGTGTGAGGATTGACCGCCGGGCTGACGGGCATCGGCCGGACGTACAGTGGCGTGGGCGCGTTACGTGCCTTACGAGGGTTTCTGAAGGGCTTCTAGGGAGGCGCTTGCCGTGAGTGAGTTGCGGTTCGTCCGCATGGGATTCGGTGCCGAGGCCGTCGAGTACCAGGAGGCGTGGGACGAGCAGCGCCGGGTACATGCCGCCCGTTTCCTGGACGAGGTCCCCGACACCTGTCTGCTCCTGGAGCACCCGCCGGTCTACACGGCGGGCCGGCGCACGGCGGACAACGAGCGGCCCCTCGACGGCACGCCCGTCATCGACGTGGACCGCGGCGGCAAGATCACCTGGCACGGTCCGGGCCAGCTGGTGGGCTATCCGATCCAGAAACTGCCCCGGCCGGTGGACGTCGTAGCACATGTACGCCGTCTGGAAGAGGCACTTATCCGTACGTGTGCGGAGTTCGGCGTGGAGACCAGCCGTGTCGAGGGCCGCAGCGGTGTCTGGGTGCTCGGTGATCCGGTCGAGCAGCGTCCCTCGCTCGGGGGGCTCTCCCTCGACTTCGACCCGCGCCTTCAGGACGAGGAGTTCGACCCTCGCCTCAACGGCCCGGAGTACGCCCCCTCCAACGCCGGCCAGCGGCGCGAGGACCGCAAGATCGCCGCGATCGGCATCCGCGTCGCCAAGGGCGTCACCATGCACGGCTTCGCCCTCAACGTGAACCCCGACAACGCCTGGTTCGACCGCATCATCCCCTGCGGCATCCGTGACGCGGGCGTCACCTCCCTCGCGAACGAGCTGACCCGCGACGTGGCCATCGGCGACGTCCTCCCGATCGCCGAGAAACACCTCCGCGACGTCCTGGAGAACGCCCAGCTACTCCCACGGGTCGTGGAACGGGCGTCGGCGTAACAGCCAGTTTTCGCCCCCGCCGCCCCTACCCGTCCCATCCGTACCTGGGGGCTGCGCCCCCAGACCCCCGCTAAAAGATTGCGCAGTTCCCCGCGCCCCTTTTAGGGGCGCGGGGAACTGCGCAATCTTTTGGACCAGCCCCCACCCACCCGCAGCCAAAGAACCCACCCCCCGGGGTTGAAGGGGCAGAGCCCCTGGGGGATGGGACGGGTAGGGGCGGCGGGGGCGAAAGACTCCCCCGGGAATGGACCCCCGTTCCCGAAGGTTGCCCACCGCGGGGAGTGAGAACCGCACGGGCGTACGCTGGTGTACGCCGAAGAATCGAAGCTACAGGGAGCCGATGTGTCCGCAGTCGCACCCGACGGACGCAAGATGCTGCGCCTGGAGGTCCGGAACGCCCAGACCCCCATCGAGCGCAAGCCCGAGTGGATCAAGACCCGGGCGAAGATGGGTCCCGAGTACACGAAGATGCAGAGCCTCGTGAAGAGCGAGGGCCTGCACACGGTCTGCCAGGAGGCGGGCTGCCCCAACATCTACGAATGCTGGGAAGACCGCGAGGCGACCTTCCTGATCGGCGGTGACCAGTGCACGAGGCGCTGCGACTTCTGCCAGATCGACACGGGCAAGCCCGAGGCCCTCGACCGTGACGAGCCCCGCCGCGTCGGCGAGTCCGTCGTGACGATGGACCTGAACTACGCGACCATCACCGGCGTCGCCCGCGACGACCTGGAGGACGGCGGCGCCTGGCTGTACGCCGAGACGGTCCGCCAGATCCACGCGCAGACGGCGGCCCGCGAGGCCGGCCGCACCAAGGTCGAGCTGCTCGCCCCCGACTTCAACGCCGAACCCGACCAGCTCGCCGAGGTCTTCTCCTCGCGCCCCGAGGTCTTCGCGCACAACGTCGAGACGGTCCCGCGGATCTTCAAGCGCATCCGCCCCGGCTTCCGCTACGAGCGCTCGCTCAAGGTCATCACCGAGGCCCGAGACTACGGTCTGGTCACGAAGTCGAACCTGATCCTCGGCATGGGCGAGACCCGCGAGGAGGTCAGCGAGGCGCTCCAGCAGCTGCACGACGCGGGCTGCGAGCTCATCACGATCACGCAGTACCTGCGCCCCTCCGTGCGTCACCACCCCGTGGAGCGCTGGGTCAAGCCGCAGGAGTTCGTGGAGCTGAAGGAGGAGGCCGAGGAGATCGGCTTCTCCGGTGTCATGTCGGGCCCGCTGGTCCGCTCCTCGTACCGCGCCGGCCGCCTGTACCAGATGGCCGTCGAGAAGCGGGGCGCGTACATCGCCTCGCAGGCGGTCTGACACGCCGTAGGACACGAGCCGAACACAGAAGCGGTGGCACTGAGTGCCACCGCTTCTGTGTGAATCCGCGCACAAGCAACTCCCCCTTCACAACGGCCCGTTCGACGCCGTTCGGACCGTCCCCGCAGCTGGGGACACCATCAGGGCCGCGTCAGGGTGCGAACCCGCCGCATCAAGGCTTCATTGGTGTTTGACCGGTCGGTCACGCCCTGGTAACACCAATCAGTGACCCTGGTCTTACGCCACGTACAGCCCTAGCCAGAGCCGCCGATCCCGAGGGGGGACCTCCATCATGCAGGCCGCGCCCGTACGCGCCACCGCCATCCCGTCGTTCACCGATGCACTCCGTGCCGTCGAGTCGCTCCTCATGAGCAGCGGCCAGCGCACCGCCCGCCGCAATGCCTGGACCTCCGTCCTGGAGGACCGCCGCCGTGCCAAGGACAGGGTCGAGGCGCAGCGCGTGCTGGAAGCCGTCGCGACGCGTTCGTAACGGCGATGCCCCCGGCGTCCCCCGGTACCGCGGCCCGCTACCCCGGCGCTCCCCCGGTACTGCCGTCGTCGGCGCCTCCCGGGCCACGTAGACTTCGTGGCATGGCGAGGAAGGAAACCGCAGCGGACGCCGCTGCTGAACCCGGGCGACTCAAGCAGATCGCCCTGACGTACAAGATGACCCGCAAGGCCGACTCCAAGATCGGTCTTGTACTCGCGGCTGTCGGAATTCTCACCCTCGGTGTCTTCCTCGCGATCGGCTTCTTGATCGGCCACCCGGTCTATCTCGGCATTCTCGGCCTTCTGCTCGCCTTCCTCGCGACGGCGATCGTCTTCGGGCGCAGGGCCGAGCGAGCCGCCTTCGGTCAGATGGAGGGACAGCCGGGCGCAGCCGCGGCCGTTCTCGACAACATCGGCCGAGGCTGGACCACGACCCCGGCGGTGGCGATGAACCGCAGCCAGGACGTGGTGCACCGCGCGGTCGGCAAGGCCGGCATCGTGCTGGTCGCCGAGGGCAACCCGAACCGGGTGAAGAGCCTGCTGGCCGCCGAGAAGAAGAAGATGGCGCGGATCGTCTCGGACGTTCCGGTGAACGACATTCTCGTGGGCACCGGCGAGGGCCAGGTGGAGCTCAAGAAGCTCCGCACGACCATGCTGAAGCTGCCGCGCGTGCTCACCGGCCCGCAGGTCACCACGACCAACGACCGGCTGCGCGCGATGGGCGACCTGATGAGCAACATGCCGCTTCCCAAGGGTCCGATGCCGAAGGGCATGCGGATGCCGCGCGGCGGATCGAAGGGCCGCTGACACCCCTCCTACGAGTCGTACGACGAAGGGGCGCCCGGAGATCTCCGGGCGCCCCTTCGTCGTACGACTTCCGTATCCTCCGGATCCGTGGGACAGGTCCTAGATCCGTACCTCGACGGTGCGGGCGACGCGGTCGTGCAGGCCGCGGCCGTCGCGGTCCCAGATGAAGGGCGGGAGGGCGAGGAACAGCAGGACCGTGCGCAGCAGGGCGCGCAGCGGGTTGACGCGGCCGGTGTCCAGCGCGACCACCCGCAGGCCGAAGAGCCGCTTGCCGGGGGTGAAGCCGACCGTGGCGAGGGTGAAGGCGATCAGCACGAAGAGGATGAGCGGCGCCCAGGTGCTGGCCGCCTTGTTATAGCTGTGCGTGATCAGGCCGTATGCGACCAGGAGGCACAGGCCCCAGTCGACGGCGATGGCGCCGAGACGGCGGCCCGGGCGGGCGATGGAGCCGGGCCCGTGCTCCGGCAGACCGAGCTGTTCGCCTCGGTATCCGAAGTCGACTCCGGCTTCCTCCGCGGCCGCGCGAGGTCCGGAGAGCCACGATCCGATTGCTTGCCTGTTGTCCACCCGTCCACGGTACTGCGCCCGTTTTGCCATGCGGACACGAGGGGCCCGGGCGCCCCGGGTCGGTTAACTTGGGCGAAACAAATGGGTCACGCTTGAGAAATCACCCGTCCCTAAGGTCGGCCTCAGCGTGTGCCACCGCACTGGCCGCACGAACGAACTACCACCCCGGTCCACTGTGGGCGGGAGTAGGAGGAGCTGGATGTTCCAGAACGCCGACGAGGCCAAGAAGTACATCGCGGACGAGGACGTCAAGTTCGTCGACGTCCGCTTCTGCGACCTGCCGGGTGTGATGCAGCACTTCACGATCCCGGCGGAGGCCTTCGACCCGACCGAGGAACTGGCCTTCGACGGCTCCTCCATCCGCGGCTTCCAGGCCATCCACGAGTCGGACATGGCGCTCCGCGCCGACCTGTCCACCGCGCGCGTCGACCCCTTCCGCCGCGACAAGACGGTCAACATCAACTTCTTCATCCACGACCCGATCACGGGCGAGCAGTACTCCCGTGACCCGCGCAACGTGGCGAAGAAGGCCGAGGCGTACCTCGCGTCGACCGGTATCGCCGACACCGCGTACTTCGGCCCCGAGGCCGAGTTCTACGTCTTCGACAGCGTGCGCTTCGACACCAAGTCGAACGAGGCCTTCTACCACATCGACTCCGAGGCCGGCGCCTGGAACACCGGTGCGCTCGAGGACAACCGCGGTTACAAGGTCCGCTACAAGGGCGGCTACTTCCCGACCCCGCCGGTCGACCACTTCGCCGACCTGCGTGCCGAGATCTCCCTGGAGCTGGCCAAGTCCGGCCTCCAGGTCGAGCGCCAGCACCACGAGGTGGGCACCGCCGGCCAGGCCGAGATCAACTACAAGTTCAACACGCTGCTCGCCGCGGCCGACGACCTCCAGCTCTTCAAGTACATCGTGAAGAACGTCGCCTGGCGCAACGGCAAGACCGCGACCTTCATGCCGAAGCCGATCTTCGGTGACAACGGCTCGGGCATGCACGTCCACCAGTCGCTGTGGAGCAACGGCGACCCGCTGTTCTACGACGAGGCGGGCTACGCGGGCCTCTCGGACACCGCCCGCTTCTACATCGGCGGCATCCTCAAGCACGCCCCCTCGCTGCTCGCCTTCACGAACCCGACGGTGAACTCGTACCACCGTCTGGTCCCCGGCTTCGAGGCCCCGGTCAACCTGGTGTACTCGCAGCGCAACCGCTCCGCGGCCATGCGTATCCCGATCACCGGCTCGAACCCGAAGGCCAAGCGCGTCGAGTTCCGCGCGCCCGACTCCTCCGGCAACCCGTACCTCGCCTTCTCGGCCCTCCTCCTCGCGGGCCTCGACGGCATCAAGAACAAGATCGAGCCGGCCGAGCCGATCGACAAGGACCTCTACGAGCTGGCCCCCGAGGAGCACGCGGGCGTCGCGCAGGTCCCGACCTCCCTCCCGGCCGTCCTCGACCGCCTTGAGGCCGACCACGAGTTCCTGCTCGCGGGCGACGTCTTCACGTCCGACCTGATCGAGACGTGGATCGACTACAAGCGCACCAACGAGATCGCGCCGCTCCAGCTGCGTCCGCACCCGCACGAGTTCGAGCTGTACTACGACGTGTAAACCCGTCGCACCAGCCGTACAACACCGGCCGTGTCCTTCCTTCGGGAGGGGCACGGCCGTTGTGTTGTCCGGGGCACGCGTGACGCCCGCGGTCATCGGGAAGGGGTAAGGATTACGGTTTCAGGGGCATCGTGGGGGGACAGCCGCGTGAATTCGGACACGGTCACGGCCATATCGGCGACGGCGATAGCGCTCGGCTCGCTCTGGGTGAGCATCTCCCAGACCCGGGCCACCCGGGTGCACAACCGGCAATCCGTCAGGCCCTTGCTGGAGATGCGACGCATCAAGGGATACGAAGACCACAACGCAGGCCTCCAGGTCATCAACGCCGGTCTCGGCCCGGCCCTCGTGACGAACACGGTGGTGCGACTGGACGGCGAAGACATCGGGCCGTGGAATCGTCCCACCCAGCACCGCGTCAAGGCATCGCTGCCGGTGTGGCCCCTTACCTACTCACTACGCCCGGGTGCCGCGCTCCTCGCGGGGCAGTCCGTCTTCTTGATTCACCTTGAGCAGTTCAGCGAGGACGAGCACGGCTGGTTCTGGGATCTCATAGCCCAGCGACTGGTGATCGAGATCCACTACGAGTCCCTCTACGGTGGCGAGAACTTCAAGGCGATACCGCCCCCGCCCTGACACCGACCGTTCTTTGCCGTCCATGGGGCCTTTCGGACCCTGTTCATGGGGAACCCCAGGCGCACAATGGAAAGCGGGACGAGTGCCTGAGTGCGGGGTGATGCATCATGCAGAGCCGGTTCCGGAGTGATCGGCGGCTGACCGTGCGGATGACGGTCACGCTGTTTCTGCTCGGATTGCTGTACGTGGCCTTCGTCGCCGCGTTGATCGTGCTGCTGAAGTCCTGGGTGCTGGTCGTGGTGATCGCGGCCGGGCTGCTCGGCGCGCAGTACTGGTTCTCGGACCGGATCGCGCTGTACGCGATGCACGGGCGGATCGTGGAGCGGGAGGAGTATCCCCAGCTGCACGGGGTGGTCGACCGGCTGTGTGCCGTGGCAGACATGCCGAAGCCGCTGGTCGCCGTGTCGGACATCGACATGCCGAACGCGTTCGCCACCGGGCGGAACGCCGATCATGCGGTGCTCTGTGTGACCACCGGGTTGCTGCGGCGGCTCGAGGCCGACGAGCTCGAGGGTGTGCTGGCGCACGAGCTGTCGCATGTGGCGCACAAGGACGTCGCCGTGATCACCGTGGCGTCGTTCCTCGGGGTGCTCGCCGGGCTGATCGTGCGGTTCGCGTTCTACTCGCAGCTCTTCGGCGGACGGGGGCGCAAGGACCAGAACACAATGGCGATCTTCATGACCGTGATGGCGGTGGCCGCGGCCGTGTACGCGATCAGCTTCCTGCTCATCCGGGCGCTGTCCCGGTATCGCGAGCTGGCCGCCGACCGCGCGGCGGCGCTGCTCACCGGGCGGCCCTCGGCGCTGGCGTCGGCGCTGACCAAGGTCACCGGGGACATCGGGCGGATTCCGAGCGAGGACCTGCGGACGGCGCAGGCGTTCAACGCCTTCTACTTCACGCCCGCTCTCGGTGCCGAGCCCGGCTTCGCCAAGATCTTCTCCACCCACCCGAGCCTTGAACAGCGACTCGAACAACTGGCCCGTATCTCCGCCGAGTTGGGCGAGCCCGCGGCTCCCGGAACGGCCGGCTGAATCTCCTGGAAAGGCCATCTGCATGGGGTTCCTGGACATCCTGCTCGGCCGCACCAAAGCCGTCGCGCCCGACCTCGACCAGCTCTTCGGGCTGCCGTCGGCGGCCCTGACCCTCCAGGCGGCCGCCGGGTTCACCCCGACCGGGACGGGTGCCGTGTGTTTCGCGAGCGTCGAGGGCGCGGCCTTCGCCGACGCGCACCAGGAGGTGCAGGCGCTGCTCGACGCGGACGCCGGGCGAAGCCGGGAACCCGGAGGAGGCCCGCCGGTGGAGAAGGTCCGGGACGAGTACGGGTACTCGTGGCTGGTCTCCCGCCGGGAGCCCGATGATCTGCCCGCGCTGGTGAGTGATCTGCACGCGGTCAACAGCGCGCTGGAAGGCAGTGGCTTCGGGCCACAACTGCTCTGCTCCGTGGTGGGTTTCCAGGATTCCGGGCAGCGGCGGCTCGGGCTCGTCTATCTCTACAAGCGCGGGACCTTCTATCCCTTCGCGCCGCTGGCCGGTGCGGGCCAGCGGCGCGACAACGCGCTGGAACTGCAGATCAAGGCGGCGCTCGCCGATGATCTGCGGGTGGAGCAGGACCTGAGCCGCTGGTTCCCGATCTGGGGCGCCCCAGGCCTGTGACGGCCGTGAGCCGAGTCCGTCCGGGCCGACTTGCTTCTGACGCGGGCCTACTGGTGCTGGCTCGGGCCTGCTACTGGCGCTCCTGGCGGCGCGCCTCCAGCGGGCGCTCCCGGCGGTAGCGGCGCTCCCACTTGGCCTGACGGTCACGGCGTTCGCGGTACGCGCGGTAGCTGGCGTCCGTGCGGCCCGGGGCGCCGGACGAGCCCCCTGAGGGGGAGCCCGAGGTGCCTGAGGTACCCGAGGGGGACGCCGTGGACGCGCTTCCCCCGGTGCGGCCGTAGCGGACGTACAGGAAGAGCAGGGCGACTGCCGCGAGCCAGAGGACGTGGTTTGAGAAGCCCATGACGACCAGGATCAGGGTCGCCGAGATGATCAAGGTGCCCATGACGGGACTCCTTGTGTGCGTGGATGGCTGGTCTTGACGTGTGGGTGGATGAGTCGACGGGGCGCTGGGGGTGGGCGGCCGTCCGTCGGTGCGTAGAGAGTAGCCCTGAGTCCGCCGGGTGATGCCTGTCCTGCGGAAAGCGGTGTTCAGCAGCTCCGGAACGCGTGTCCAGCGTAGGGACGGGACCCGAACCCGCGCATCCGATTTTCCCCGGACTGCACACTTTCGTGTATCGCTACAAAGTCGAGCAAAGTTGACATACGGCATGGAGGGATTCCCCCTAGGCCCGAGCGCCATGAGTCGCCGTCAGTCGCCATGAGTAAATGAGCGGATGCTCTTCTCCTTCCTTCACGACCACGACGGTGAACGACTGAGCTGCGTCAGCGGCGGAGTTGACGGACGCGACGGCGGTGGCGATACGGCCACCGCCGTCCTGCTGCACGGCGCCGGAAACGGGAGCAAGGAGCGACTGCTCCCGCTCCTTGAGGAGTTCGTCGCGCGCGGCTGCCGGGGGCTTGCCCTCGACTTCTCCGGGCACGGCGAAAGCACCGGCGCGCTACCGGAGTTGAGCCTTCAGAAGCGCTTCGAGCAGGCCGTTTCCGTCATCGACGCGACGGTCCCGGCGAACGGTCCGCTGATCCTCGTCGGGTTCAGCATGAGCGGCCAGACGGTGGCCGATCTCGCGGAGCACTACGGGCAGCGCGTGGCGGCCCTCGGGCTGTGCGCGCCCGCGGTGTACGGCGCGGAGGCGTGGCCGGTTCCGTTCGGGGACGGCGACGGCCGCTTCAGCGAGATCATCCGTACGCCGGACAACTGGCGGGCGGCCCCGGCGCTCGGCGTGCTGCGGGCGTACGAGGGGCGGGCGGTGCTCGCCGTGCCCGGCACGGACACCGTGATCCCGCCCGCCGTGACCGAGGCCGTGACGGACGCTCTCGCCGCCCACGCCCAGTTCACCCGGCTCGAACTACCGGACGCCGAGCACATGTTGGGCCTCTGGTTCCGCGACCACGCCGAGGACCGGCAGCGGTTCGTGGACCTCGTCCTCACCGGGCTCGGTGACCGGGGGTGGACGGCGACCCGGGCCTGGGTGGCCAAGCAGCTTCCGGAGGGCAGGAGCGTACGGAACTCCACGCCCCTGCGCGGCGGCTGGAGTTCCCAGATGCGCCGCCTCACCCTCGACGACGGCACCGGCCTGGTCCAGCGGACCTTCGTCAAGCCCTTCTTCCGGCGGCACGCACCGGGGCTGCTGACCCGCGAGGCGTCCGTCCTCACGCTGCTGGCCGCGCACGACGACGTGCCCGCACCCGAGCTGTACGCGATCGACGCCACCGCCGAACACTGCGACCACCCCACGTTGTTGATGTCCTCGCTGCCGGGCGCGGTCCGTCTCGACCAGGAGGACGAGGAGGACCTGGAGCGGCGCCTCGACCTGCTGGCGAGGCAACTCGTCCGTATTCACGAGGTGGTTGCGGACGAGCAGCCGCGCACGTATCAGCCGTGGACGTCACCCGAGCGCGTCCGTACGCCCGCCGGTGCTCTGTGGGACCGGGCCGTGGACGTGATCCGGCGCGAACCGCCCGCGTACGAAGGGTGTTTCCTGCACCGGGACTTCCACCCCGGGAACGTGCTGTTCACGGGCGCGGGCGACACCCTGCGGATCAGCGGGGTCGTCGACTGGGTCGAGACCTCCTGGGGCCCCGCCGACCTCGACGTCGCCCACTGTTCCACGGCCCTCGCGCTGCTGCACGGGGAGGCGTACGGGCTGGGCTTCCGCGAGCGGTACGAGGCGCACGGAGGACATCGACTGGCCGACGGCGAGAGCCACTTGTACTGGCGGCTGCTGGACGCGCTGGCCTACTCCCCCGACGCCGAGAAGGTCGCCGTTCCGTGGCGTGAGCTGGGGCGTACGGATCTGACGCCGGAGGTGCTGGGCGGGCGGCTGGGCGCGTATGTGGCGGGGCTGCTGGAGCTGTACGGCTGAGACGGCGGCCGGTTCGATCAGGTTCCGGGGGGGCTCCGGGAGGGGTCTGGCTCCGGGAGGGGCGGCGCTCAGACTCCTGGAGCCGCCGGGATCACACCCGCCACCACGGCCGCGCCCAACGCCGCGTGGTCGGCGGCGTTCTGGTCCGCGTAGCGCAGCGCGAAGTCCGCGACGGCGCGTTCGAAGGTGTCGGCGCCGCCGAGGTATCCGGCGATCGCGACGCGGTCGCCGGAGCGGGCGTGGGCGCGGGCCAGGGCGTTGCCGCACAGGCGGGCGTAGGTCCGCAGGTCGCGGGGGTTCATGCCCGCGACGTCCGCGGAGCCCTTCATGTCGCGGAGCTGACGCCAGTAGAACGCCCGCCCCTGCGGTCCCGTCATCCAGCCGAGGAAGATGTCACTCGCGGCCTGGAGCAGCCGCTGACCCGCGACGACCCGATGCCCCGGATGGACGTACGGACCGCTGGGCAGATGCTCTTCGAGTACGGACTTCCCCGCCTCCTTGATCTGCAGGAACAGCGGGTCGTCCGCGTCCCGGCCGGCGAGCAGCACGATGAAGCAGCGGGTGCCGACGCTGCCGACGCCGACGACCTTGCGGGCGGCGTCGACGAAGCGGTAGCGGTCGAGGAGGAGGCGGCGCTCCTCGGAGAGGGTGGAGCGGTAGTCGCTGAAGATCTTGCGGAGCGAGGCCATGTCGGTGACTCCGGCCGACTCCAGCAGCGGCGGGTCCTGGACGATGCGGCGGCGTCCGTCGACGGTCTCGGTGAGTCTGCCGAGCGCGTGCAGGCTGGTGCGGCGGCGGGCGCGGGTGAGGCTCGACTCGACGCGCGCCCGGCGGCGGGCGGAACGGACCAGCGGGAGCAGTTGCTCGGCGTCGATGCGCTCGTACCAGACGGCCAGCTCGCCCCGCCCGGCGAGCCGCCGTACGGCCTCCCGGTACGCGCCGGCCGCCGCCTGCGCCGCGTCGTGGGCCTGCGCTTCCTTGTGCCCGTTCTCGCGGGCGGCCACCGCGACGCTGGCCGCGAGCCGTTTGACGTCCCACTCGAAGGGGCCGGGAAACGTCTCGTCGAAGTCGTTGAGGTCGAAGAGCAGGGTGCGTTCCGGGGAGGCGTGCAGGCCGAAGTTCAGCAGGTGTGCGTCGCCGCACAGCTGGACCGTGAGTCCGGTGTGCGGCTGGGCGGCGAGGTCGGCGGCCATGACGGCGGCGGCGCCGCGCAGGAACGCGAACGGTGACGTCGTCATCCGCCCGTACCGGATCGGCAGCAGCTCCGGCAGCCGGTCCCTGCCCTGGCGTTCCAGTACGGCGACGGGGTCGGGGCGGTCGGCGGCGGGGATCCAGCCGGCGTGCGAGGAGCGAGAGGCGTTCTTACGGGCCGCCCTGCCCTGGGCGGCCCGGTCCGCGGCGGTGGCCGTGGCGCCGTTCTGGCCCCCGGCCATCAGTTCCGCACGGCCCTGGCGACTTCGGCGGTGATGTCGCCGGAGAGGGAACGGGTGCTGCGGGCGGTGGCGTCCTTGGAGGCGTCGGCCGCGACATCGTTCACCGTGACGACGACCGTGTCGAGGAGGTTGCCGGCCGGGTCGCGGAAGTTGATCTGGACGGCGTACGACTTCTCCGACGAGGCGGAATTGGTGACGGTCATCTTGACCGTGGAACGCCCGTCGGAGTCGGCCGTCACCTGGCTGTCGAGCTTCACGTCGCCCTTGGCGTTCACGCCGTTCTGGAGGTCGTCGAGCTTCCGGCCGGCCTCGGCGGTCGCGGAGGCCAGCGCGTCGCCGGCCGCGGACGCGGCGGACGCGGCCTGGGAGACGACGTCGGAGGGGGTGGTGTCGTCCGAGCAGCCGGTCAGGGGCGCTGCCAGGGCCGTCGTCGCGGCCGCTATCAGGACCAGCCGTACGAGTGGGCCCAGCGAGCCCGGTCGGCGTATTCCGTGCCTCTGCATCGCGTCTCCCGACGTGCTCCTCGTTCGCCTCCGGAATCCGCTCCTCGCGGTGGCCCCAGTCAAGGCCGTGGACAGGGCGTACGCATGCCGGGTACGGCGAACGGGTGAAGCGCGCCCTGCCGCGTGCGAGTGTTCGAGAGGATGAGGGTGCACGGGGTACTACGGGCGAGCTGGAGGCGGCGTGGCCGAGAAGCTGCGGCACATCGGGGTGGCGGAGCGGCGGGCCCGGCTCGCGCTGCGGCAGCGGCTCGCGGTCGCCGCGCGGGCGGCGAGCCCTGAGGAGGTCGCGGGGTCGCTGGTCGCGCTGCACGGGACCGATCCGGCGACGGTGTATCTGGCGGTGGGCGCGCGGCTGGCGGACGCCGGGAAGACGGTGGCGGAGGTCGAACGGGCGCTGTACGAGGACCGGGCGCTGGTCCGGATGCACGGCATGCGGCACACCGTGTTCGTGTTCCCCACCGAGCTGGCCGCCGTGGTGCACGCCTCGACCGGGCTCGCCATCGCCGCGAAGGCCCGGGCCGGGCTGATCAAGGACATGGCCACCGGCAGCGACGGGCGGCTGACCGAGGAGTGGCTCGCGGAGGTCGAGGCGTCCGCGCTCGCCGCGCTGGCCCGGCGCGGGCAGGCCACGGTGAACGAACTCACCCGGGACGAACCGAGGTTGAAGGAACAGTTCACCTACGGAGCGGGCAAGAGCTACGAAAGTCCGCAGACCGTGTCGTCCCGTCTGATGCGGGTCCTCGGCGTCGAGGGCCAGGTCGTCCGCGGCCGCCCGCTGGGTTCGTGGACGTCGTCGCAGTTCCGCTGGGCGGTCGCCCCGCCGCATCCCGAACTGCCGCCCGCCGAGGCCCAGCCCGAGCTGCTGCGCCGCTGGCTCGCCGCGTGCGGGCCCGCCACCGAGGGTGACTTGAAGTGGTGGACGGGGTGGAAGGTCACCGATGTGCGGCGGGCGCTCGCCGCGATCGGGGCGGTGGCCGTGTCGCTCGACGACGGGGTCACCGGATACGTGGCCGCCGGCGACGACGGTCCGGTCGCCGGCCCCTCCTCTCCGTGGGCCGCCCTGCTGCCCGGGCTCGATCCGACGGCGATGGGGTGGCAGGAGCGGGACTGGTATCTCGCGCCGGGGTTGCGGTCCGCGCTCTTCGACGGGAGCGGGAATGTGGGGCCGACGGTGTGGTGGGACGGGCGGGTGGTCGGGGGGTGGGCGCAGCGGGCCTCCGGTGAGGTGGTGTGGCGGCTTCTTCAGCCGGAGGGGGTCGGGCGGGAGGCTCTTGACGCCATCTCGACGGAGGCTGCGCGGCTGCAGACGTGGCTGGCACCAACCCGGGTCACTCCACGCTTCCGGACACCACTGGAACGCGAGCTGTCGTCGGGGTGAGCTTTCCTCGCCCCCGCCGCCCCTACCCGTCCCATCCCGTTCCTGGGGGCTCCGCCCCCAGACCCCCAAAAGATTGCGCAGTTCCCCGCGCCCCTTAAAGACGGGGTGGTTCGTCGGCTGCGGGGCGGTGGGGGCCGTTCGCGCAGTTCCCCGCGCCCCTAAAAGGGGCGCGGGGAACTGCGCAATCTTTTGGACCAGCCCCCACCCACCCGCAGACGACACACAACCCCACGGGGGCGGCGGGGGCGAAGAAACCTCGCCCCCGCCGAGGTCAGCGGGCGTACCTCATCAGGGCGCGGACCATGTGGCACGTGGTGTCCGACGGCGGGTGGACGCCGATGAGTTGCGCGGTGCTGCGTATCTTCTCGTTGCGGGCCTGGTTCGGCATGTAGACACCGGAGTCGAGCAAGGCGATCGCGAGGCGCATCGCCTTGAGGCGGCGGTTGTGCGTGACGTACCACTCGCGAGGACGCCCCGGCGGCAGCGGGCGCTTCTCCACGGGCTCGTACGGCAGCTCCAACAGAACCGCCCTCTTGGACGTGGACTGGGTGGGCAGCGGCTTCAGTGCGGCAGCGGGCACAGGCATCCTCCTGTCGCGGTCAGGGAACCGTCCGGACCCCCCGGCGGCACCCTCGAACACTGCTTCTATTCTACCGCCGACCACTGACAAAAGCCGCTGACCACAAGGCCTTTGGGGGTGCCGTGACACCAGCGGAACGGGGTGTCTCACGTAACGTGTGCGGCATGGAGATCTGGATCAATCCGGCCTGTTCGAAGTGCCGTAGCGCCATCAGCCTGCTCGACGCGGAGGGCGCCGACTACACCGTCCGCCGCTACCTGGAGGACGTACCGACCGAGGACGAGATCCGCGGCGTACTCGATCGGCTCGGGCTGGAGCCGTGGGACATCACGCGGACCCAGGAGGCCGTCGCCAAGGAGCTGGGGGTGAAGGAGTGGGGCCGGGACGCCGGTTCGCGGGAGCGGTGGATCAAGGCGCTGTCCGAGCATCCCAAGCTCATCCAGCGGCCGATCATCACCGCGGACGACGGGACGGCGGTCGTGGCGCGCACCGATGAGGCGGTACGGGACGCTTTGTCCCGCTGATCCGCGTACCCCTTCCCCTGCCGATCCCCCCACTGACCCTCGGGCCATCGCCAACTCACGTGTGACCTACGTTACTTCAGTGACTCCTGTAACCGTTGAGTAACCTCGTTCGGTATCTCGTACCTAGCGGCGTAACGCTCCCCCCGCACCCAGGAGGCGCACATGTCGCGTAGGAGAACCCTCAGCACCAAGAAGAAGATCGCGCTGCTGGTCAGCGCCGCGGCCGTGGCCGGAGGCGGGGCCTTCGCCATGGCCGCCACCTCGAACGCGGCGTCGGTTCAGAACGCGCAGAACTCGACGGTCTGCCAGGGCCTGGCCACCGCGCTCGGCAACAACCAGAAGTTCATCGACGGCCAACGGGCCAACCCGGACGCCCAGTCGGCGGCCCGGATCAGCAACCGCGAGGCCGTCATCGCGCAGATCAAGGTTCAGCAGAAGGCGTCGGGCTGCGCGGTCGGGGAGTCGGCTCAGGACTCCCAGGCCGCCACGCAGCCGGCGCAGTCGGCTCCCGCACAGAGCGCTCCGGCGCAGTCGGCGCCCGCGCAGACCGCCCCGGCGAACAACGGCGGCGGCGCGGCCACCGGGCAGCAGGTCTGCACCGGTTCGACCGTCACGCTCTCCGGTGAGGGCGGCGCCCCGGCGGCGTCCAGCAACCAGTTCCCGGCCGGGACGAAGCTCAAGGTCACGAACCTGGACAACAACAAGTCCACGACCGTGCAGGTCACTTCGGTCTCCGGCAGCTGCGTCCTGCTGAACAACGCGGCGTTCGAACAGGTCCGGGAGCCCGGCAAGTTCCTGATCCGCAGGGCCCGTATCGAGAAGGTGGGGTGACGGTCGGCCGCTTCAGTCATTGATCAAGTGACCAAGCTGGCCAAGCGGCCAAGCGGCCAACTGATCGCTTGATCGTTTGATCGCTTCATCGGGGTCCTGCTGCTTCCGGCCAGGAGCAGCAGGACCCTCGCATGTCCAGTGCCACACGGGCCCGGCGTCCGGTTCGCGAAAGGGGAGGGTTCGCCCAGATCGCGCTCACCCCCATCGCATACGAGACGAGCAGGAGTCTTCGTGCCCGGGGCCGGAAGGAGCGGTGGGGCCCCCGATCGCGGTCGCGAACGCTGCGGTCGGGCGGCAGCGAGTGATAACGCGCACACACAGGCCAGGTAACACGGGGTTCACATTCGGGCAATGATCGGGAAATCGCCTGTTGACAGGCTGCCGGGCATCCCCAGCGGCGCCCCAGTGCCGCAGCGCCGCAGCACCCGCAAGTGCGCCTAAAGACCCACCCCGAAGGATGTGGCCCGTGACCTTCAAGGCTGAGTACATCTGGATCGACGGCACCGAGCCGACGGCCAAGCTCCGTTCCAAGACGAAGATACTGGCCGACGACGCCAAGGGCGCCGAGCTGCCGATCTGGGGCTTCGACGGTTCCTCCACGAACCAGGCCGAGGGTCACGCCTCGGACCGCGTACTCAAGCCGGTCGCCACGTACCCGGACCCGATCCGCGGCGGCGACGACGTCCTCGTCATGTGCGAGGTCCTGAACATCGACATGACGCCGCACGAGTCCAACACGCGTGCCGCGCTCGCCGAGGTCGCGGAGAAGTTCGGCGCCCAGGAGTCGATCTTCGGCATCGAGCAGGAGTACACCTTCTTCAAGGGCTCGCGCCCGCTCGGCTTCCCCGAGGGCGGCTTCCCGGCCGCGCAGGGCGGCTACTACTGCGGTGTCGGCTCGGACGAGATCTTCGGCCGTGACGTCGTCGAGGCGCACCTGGAGAACTGCCTCAAGGCGGGTCTGGGCATCTCCGGCATCAACGCCGAGGTCATGCCCGGCCAGTGGGAGTTCCAGGTCGGTCCCCTGGCGCCGCTGGAGGTCTCCGACCAGCTGTGGGTCGCCCGCTGGCTGCTCTACCGCACCGCCGAGGACTTCGGTGTCTCCGCGACGCTGGACCCGAAGCCGGTGAAGGGCGACTGGAACGGCGCGGGCGCGCACACCAACTTCTCCACGAAGGCGATGCGCGAGGGCTACGACGCGATCATCACCGCGTGCGAGTCGCTGGGCGAGGGTTCCAAGCCGATGGACCACGTCAAGAACTACGGCGCCGGCATCGACGACCGCCTGACCGGCCTGCACGAGACCGCCCCGTGGAACGAGTACTCGTACGGCGTCTCCAACCGCGGCGCCTCGGTCCGTATCCCGTGGCAGGTCGAGAAGGACGGCAAGGGCTACATCGAGGACCGCCGTCCGAACGCCAACGTCGACCCGTACGTGGTGACGCGTCTGATCGTCGACACCTGCTGCTCCGCCCTGGAGAAGGCCGGCCAGGTCTGATCCGCGTCTGCTCCGCACGGGATCCGTACGTGATGCGCGTCTGATCCGTACGTGATCCGTACCGCAGCTCCTGGAAGGGGCGCCCGCCGTCTTGGCGGGCGCCCCTTCTGCCTATCGTGCGCTGCCATGGGGACGGAGACCGACGGAATCGACGGAATCGACGGAGTCGGCGAGGTCGACGGCTGGTCCCGTTGTCAGTGGCGCGTGCCATGGTTCGGGCATGAAGATCGACGAGTTCCTCGCCATCAAGGTCGAGACGGAGAACTGGCAGAAGCACGCGCGGATTTCGGCGGAGCAGCTGTGCGGGCTGGTGCACCGGATCGGTGGTGACGACGACCACTACCTGGTCGTGCAGCGGATACCGGACATCCCGGATGTCTTCGTCCAGGTGTGGCACGAGCACGGCGGGGACTATCAGCTGGAGTACCGGGAGGGTCGCGAGCACTTCTTCGGGACGGTGCTCACCGACCCCGGCCGGGTCGCGGACACCATGGTGGGCTGGGTGCGGCGGGACGACGGCTGGGACGCGGGGATCGACTGGGAGCCGGTCGAGGCAGACTCCCCCGAGGAGGTGCCCGAGCTGCCGGCCGACATCCGCGAAGAGGTCGAGGAGCGCGTACGGGGGCTGCTGCGCTGCGGGTACGACGACCGGGCCCGGCTCACGGAGGACGCCGAGGACTTCCTGGTCGACGGCGACCACCGGCCCGTGTCCAAGCCGCAGGCCCGACAGATCGTGGACCGGCTGTGGCTGGAGCGGCTGGCCGAGCAGGCGACCTGGGAGGGGGTCACCGAGCCCGAGCGCCTCACGGAGGTCTTCGAGGCGCTCGACGCGGTCGGCATCACCGCGCGCGAGAACTTCACCTGCTGCCGCACCTGCGGCACGGCCGAAATAGCGGGCGAACGCCGTGAAGACGCTCGGGGGTTCGTCTACTTCCACTCGCAGTGCACGGAGAGCGCGGCCGCCGGGCACGGGCTGACGCTGCTGTACGGCGGGTTCGACGGCTCGGCCGAGACCACGGCGGCGGTCGGACGCGAGGTCGTCGCGGCGCTCACCGCGGCCGGGCTGTCCACGGAGTGGGACGGTTCGGCGGACAGCGCGATCACGATGACGCCCCTGACATGGCACAAACGCCTGGTCGGATAAGGAGACGCAACGTCAAGTTCACGCCAAGGAAGCGTCCGACCCTTGAGAGGGCTCTCCTGCCCGGCTCCGGGTTCTGCTTCAATGGGGCCATGGCCAGCTTCCAGAAGTACACCGCGACGGGTCGCCATGACCTCGAGCCCTTCTGGCCTTCCCGTCAGCACCATGACTTCGACCGGGTGTGTTGCCGCGCGATGAACGCGCCGGCCCTCTAAAGCCGTACACCCCGGCCTTCGGCCAGCGCGCACGACGTACGTCCTCGACGACCCCGACCACGAACTCGCGGCCGTCGACCTTCCCGACGAACTTCTCGCGCGAAAGAGCTGACCTCTCATGGCGACCACTCGTTCCTTCTCCTCCGTCGCAACCGCTCCTTCCCCGGCCCCGTCCGCCTCCCCGGCACGGCACCGACTGCGTGCCGTCGACCGGGACGAGGTGGTCGACGTCGCCGACTTCCTGCCGCCCGGCGCCACCTGGCTGCCCGCTCCCCCGCACACCCTGCCCGTACTGCCGGGGCAGCCCCCGATGATCGGCTACCTGGTCCTCGTCCCGGCCGACCAGCAGCCCGCGCTGCCGGTCGCCGTGCCGGACCGGCCCGAGCCGTCGGCCGCCGCCGGTGACGACCCGCTCGTCCGCATCGACACCGTGCAGCGCACCGCCGAGGTCGACGGGAAGCCGCTCGACCTCACCTATCTGGAGTTCGAGCTGCTCGCGCACCTCGTCGCGCACCCGCACCGGGTGCACACCCGCGATCAGCTGGTCACCACGGTGTGGGGCTACGGACACGTGGGCGACGGACGGACCGTCGACGTCCACATCGCGCGGGTACGGCGCAAGCTCGGGGCGCAGCACCGGCAGGCGATCCAGACCGTGCGGCGGGTGGGGTACAAGTACACGCCGCCGACGGGCCGTTGACCCGTTGACCGACCGCCGCCGCTGACAGTGGTCTCGCTCCGGCGGATCTTCTGTCAGCAGATTTCCGTTCCGTCCGGCGGGAGGTCCGTGCAGAGTCATCCTCATGACACGGAGACTTCTGATGCTCGGCGGTACGGAGTTCGCGGGGCGGGCCGTCGTGGAGGCGGCGCTCGGCCGGGGCTGGGACGTGACCGTCTTCCACCGAGGACGGCACGAACCCCCCGCCGGTGTCCGGTCGTTGCACGGCGACCGCACCACGCCCGACGGGCTCGCGGCGCTTGCCGAAGGTGAGTGGGATGTCGTCGTCGACACCTGGTCGGCGGCGCCGCGGGCCGTCCGGGAGTCGGCACGGCTGCTGGCCGGCCGGGTTTCCCGCTACGTGTATGTGTCGAGCTCTTCCGTGTACGCGTGGCCGCGGGCCGCCGGGTACACCGAGAACACGCCCCTCGTGGAGGGGGCCGCCGCGGGTGCGGAGCAGACCGACTACGCGCGGGACAAGCGGGGCGGGGAGCTGGCCGTGCTCGACTCCTTCGGCACGGAGGGCTCGTTGCTCGTGCGGGCCGGGTTGATCCTCGGGCCGTACGAGAACATCGGGCGACTGCCGTGGTGGCTGAACCGGATCGCGCGCGGTGGTCCCGTGCTCGCGCCCGGGCCCCGTGATCTGCCGCTCCAGTACGTCGATGTCCGTGATCTCGCCGAGTGGGTGCTCGGGGCGGTGGAGGCGGGGCTGAGCGGGGCGTACAACCTCGTCGGGCCGCCGGGGCATACGACGATGGGGGGTTTCCTCGACGCGTGCGTTCAGGTCACTGGGGCCCGGGCGGATCTCCGGTGGACCGATGCCGCCGTCATCCTCGACGCCGGAATCGAACCGTGGGTGCAGCTGCCGGTGTGGGTACCGGCCGGGAGTGACCTCCATGACGCGATCCACACGGCGGATGTCTCTCTTGCCCTGGGCGCCGGGCTCCGGTGCCGGCCTGTCCTGGAGACCGTGGCGGACACCTGGAGCTGGCTCCAAGGTGTCAACGGGGTGGCACCCCAGCGGCCCGACCGACCGACGCTGGGTCTGGACCCCACGGTGGAGGCAACGCTGCTCGGCCTGTGACCGTGGGCTTTCTTCGCCCCCGCCGCCCCTACCCGTCCCATCCCGTTCCTGGGGCTCCGCCCCAGACCCCGTGGGTTGTGTTTTGGCTGCGGGTGGGTGGGGGTTGCTCGCGCAGTTCCCCGCGCCCCTGAAGGCGCGGGGCTGCGCCCCGCGATCCCACGCCCGCCCCCCGTCTTTTAGGGGCGCGGGGAACTGCGCAATCTTTTAGCGGGGGTCTGGGGGCGCAGCCCCCAGGGATGGGACGGGTAGGGGCGGCGGGGGCGAGAACCGCTCTGCCCCACGAGCCGTCGGGGGTGCTGCTGGCACCACCCCGCCCGGGGTGTCTGGCCCAGTGACCCCGCCCGGCGGGTCGGCGAGACTGAGGGGCATGGAGATGACGCGGGGCAGCGAGGTTCGGGCGCGGGCGCGGGAGGTTGTCGTGGCGGGGGCGCGGGGGATCACCCTCGCCGTCACCGGGCTCGCCGGGTCGATCACCCTGTTCGTGCTGGCCGTCGTGTCGATCGTCCTCGTACCGCTCGGCATCGGAATCATCACGACCCCTTGGGTGCTGACCGGCGTACGCGCCTTCGCGAACGCCCGCCGAATAGTCGCCGCCGAGTGGTGCGGGGTGAGGATTCCGGCCGCGTACCGCCCCGTTCCCGAGGGTGCCACCCCATGGTCACGGTGTTTCCTGATGCTCAGGGACCCGGCGACCTGGCGGGACCTGGGGTGGCTGCTGGTCGACATGACCGCCGGATTCGTCACCGCGGTGCTGCCCGCCGCGCTGGTGTTCTACCCCGTGGAAGGGTTCGCGCTCGCGCTCGGACTGTGGCGGGTGTTCACGGACGGGAGCTATGTGGGGTGGTGGTACGGGTTCGTGCCCGTCTCGGGACAGGGCAGCGCCCTCCTCGCAGGCGCGCTCGCCGCCGTACTCCTCGTCGCCGCCTTCTACCTCTCCCCGCTCCTCCTCCGCTTCCACTTCCGGCTCACCCGGTCGGTCCTCGCCCCCGGTGAGGGCGAACTCGCCGAGCGGGTGCGGGTGCTGACCGAGACCCGGCGGGACGCCGTGGACACGTCGGCGGCCGAACTGCGGCGCATCGAGCGGGACTTGCACGACGGAGCGCAGGCGCGGCTCGTCGCGATGGGGATGGATCTGGGGACCGTGGAGGCGTTGATCGAGAAGGATCCGGCCAAGGCCAGGGAACTTCTCGCCCAGGCGCGGAAGTCCTCCGCCGACGCCCTCACCGAGCTGCGGGATCTCGTGCGGGGCATCCATCCCCCGGTGCTCGCGGAGCGCGGACTCGGCGACGCCGTACGGGCGTTGGCGCTGCGGCTGCCCCTCGCGACCGAGGTGGAGGTCGAGCTGGACGGCCGTGCCGACGCGCCCGTCGAGTCCGCCGCGTACTTCGCGGTCAGCGAGGTGCTGACCAACGCGGTCAAGCACTCCGGCGCGGACCGCGTCTGGGTCGATCTGCACCACGCGGACGGCATGCTGCGCGTGGCCGTGACCGACAACGGCCGCGGCGGCGCGCGGATCGGCGCGGGTTCGGGCCTGCCCGGAGTCGAGCGGCGACTCGGTACATTCGACGGCGTCCTGGCCGTCAGCAGCCCCGCGGGCGGTCCCACCATGGTCACCATGGAGATCCCTTGCGCGTTGTCCTAGCCGAAGACCTGTTCCTGCTCCGCGACGGGCTCGTACGGATGCTGGAGGCCTACGACTTCGAGATCGCCGCGGCCGTCGAGAGCGGGCCCGAACTCAGCCGCGCGCTGGCCGAGTTGGAGCCGGACGTCGCCGTGGTCGACGTACGGCTGCCGCCCTCGCACACCGATGAGGGGCTGCAGTGCGCGCTTCAGGCCCGCCGCGACAGGCCGGGGCTGCCGGTGCTCGTGCTGTCGCAGCATGTGGAGCAGTTGTACGCGCGGGAGTTGCTCGCCGACGGCACGGGCGGGGTCGGCTATCTGCTCAAGGACCGGGTGTTCGACGCGGAGCAGTTCATCGATGCCGTACGGCGGGTCGCGGCGGGTGGGACGGCGATGGATCCGCAGGTGATTCAGCAGCTGCTGTCCCGGCGGTCCGTCGGCGATCAGCCGCTCGGGCGGCTCACCCCGCGCGAGCTGGAGGTGCTCGAACTGATGGCGCAGGGGCGGTCGAACGCGGCGATCGCGGGTCAACTCGTGGTCACGGAACGGGCGATCGCGAAGCACACCTCCAACATCTTCGCGAAGCTGGGCCTGGAGGTCTCGGACGACGACAACCGACGCGTCCTCGCGGTGCTCGCCTATTTGGATCAGGGCCACCACTGAATTTCAGTCAAAAGCTGCCGCCAAACCTGAAATCCGAGATCAACTCCCTTGGAAACGGGGGCTTCTGGGCCCATTGTGCCGGAATTGGCCTCACGAACTTCTAAGATTTTCCGAGGTTTCTGAACGCCCCACGCGCCCCCTGCGTATGGAACGGAGCCGCTTCACTCCTGTCGGGCGCCTCGCTGCCCCCGCAAGGAAGTCAGAGGAGTTCCATGGGACGCAACATACGAAAACGCCGTTCGCCGCTGGCCGTTCGCGCCGTGGCCGCGTCGGCAGCTCTCGCGATCGGCGGGGGTGGACTGATCTGGGCGAATTTCTACGCCTCGGCACACGAGGGGAACTCGACGCAGAACCAGACGAAGGCCGCCACCACCCAAGTCGCGACGATCAAATGCCCGGATGTGGGGCAACAGCTGTCCAATGTGCCGAACCAAGCACGTGGCGAGGTCGACGGTGAACTGGCCACGCTCGACCAGCAGATCACCGACGCCTACCAGCGGCTCGCCACCACTCGGGACGCACAGACCAGGGACGCGAGTTTCGTCCAGAACTCCATCCTCGGGCCGCTGAAGGACAGGCGAGCGGCGATCATCGACCGGATCCAGTTGGAGATCAACCGCGTCGGCGGCAGTGCTCCGAACTCGCTCGACGGTCTCGCCACCTGTACTGGACAGGCCGCCGACCAGACCCAGACCAACACCGGCGGCCAGAACAACAATGGCGGTGCTACGGCCAGCCCGTCCGCGAGCGCGAGCGCCACCGCCGGCAATGGCGGTCAGCAGGGCGGAAATGGCGGCCAGCAGGCCGGCAATGGCGGTCAGGCCGGGAACGGTCCCGTCGCCGCCGACTTCGTGGACATCACGAAGGTCCAGCCGAATGTGGCCCAGAAGGCACGGACTCAGGCCGGCGGCTCGGCCGGCACGTTCTCGAGTTCCTGCGGTGTGAACGCCAACAAGAAGTTCAACACCGACAACGTGATCGTGGCGCCCGGTGTCACCAACGGCGCGCACCACCTGCACGACTACGTGGGCAACCAGTCGAACGACGCCTTTGCCAACAACGACACGTTCGCGGCGGCCCAGACCAGCTGCGCGAACCAGGGCGACAAGTCGTCGTACTACTGGCCGGTCGTGCGTATCCAGAACGGTACGCAGGACTTCGACCAGAACAACGACGGCGGTGGCAAGGAAGGCAACGTCGGCGCGATCAAGACGGTCAAGCAGGCGCAGATCAAGTTCGTCGGTAACCCGAAGAGCAAGGTCGTCGCGATGCCGAAGTTCCTGCGGATCATCACCGGTGACGCGAAGACCACGACCAACGGCCTCGCGAACGCGAACGCCCACTGGAGCTGCACCGGCTTCGAGAACAAGGTGCAGCTGACGACGCAGTACCCGATCTGCCCCCAGGGCAGCAGCGTGGTGCGCACGTTCAAGTTCCAGAGCTGCTGGGACGGCGTGAACATCGACAGCGCGAACCACCGTACGCACGTGGCCTTCGCCGACGCCCAGGGCAACTGCGCCAATGGCTTCAAGGCGATTCCGCAGCTGACGATGCGCCTGGTCTACAACTTTGCGGCGCCGACCATCCAGAATGGGCAGGTCAAGAACGCCTACGCGGTGGACGGATTCCCGGAACAGCTGCACAAGCCCGCAACCGACCACGACGACTTCATCAACGTCTTCGACGTGAACACGATGAACAAGGTGGTCAGCTGCATCAACAACGGCCAGCGCTGCAGGTAGTACTGACCCACTGAGAAAGCCGGTGGTGGGATTTCCCACCACCGGCTTTCTTCGCTCCTGAAAGACCCCCTGGAAGGCCCCCTGAAAGACCCCCAAGTCCTGCGCGGTCAGCCGCTGTGGTGACCGGAGTGCGCGGTCTCGGTTCCCCCACCACCACTACTTCCCGAGTGGTGCGAGGCCCCCTCCTCAACGGTCCCGCCGAGCTGGCCGCGCAGCGTCGTGACCATCTTCTGGTCTCCCACCGCGACCCACTTGGCGCCGACGAGGTACGAACCGCCGTAGTCCTTGGCGCCGTTGAGCCACTCGCGCTGGCCGCGGTCGGTGGCGAAGGTCGCCAGGATGAACTTGCCGTCACTGATCTTGCAGACGCCCTGGCGAATCTCGTCGGCGTCCGTCTGGATGTCCGGCGTGCACTTCACCTCGGCCGCCAGGTCCTCCAGGCTGCCGGTCGCCGTGGCGGGGACCGTGTCCTCGGTCGTGGCCGCCTTGTCGCCCGATCCGCCGCCGCAGCCGGTGAGCATCAGCAGGGCCACGGCCGCCCCGGCCAGAAGCTTCTCGCGTGTCAACCTCATACGTTCCTCCGGTACCTGTCGGCGCTCACGCCGATGAGAGCCCCGGCGAGGGCTCTGCCTTCCATACGGCTCCCGGGCGCCCCGCGCTCAATCGGCGCCCTCACGACCCATCTGCCGCGGTACCGGCGGTCCATGGCGAACTGCGCGCGCCGGCTCGTGGAGCCCGCCGGCCGGCGCCGCCGCGGGGCCGGTGACCATCCACCGATTCGCTCGTTTTGCTGAACGTGCAGTCACAGGATGTCGCCCCGCGCCCCGCACCCGCCTCCTCCGGACCGGTCGTCGATGTCGAGCAGGCGGAGGCCGCGCTCGTCGAGCACTATCCGCGACTCGTCCGGCTCGCCTATCTGGTGCTGCCGCCGAGCCTCGGCCGCAACCGACGGGTGCTGACCGCGCACGCGCTCACCCAGCGCGCACTTCCCCGGGGCCGTACGTCGGGTGACGCGTCGGTCATCCCGGCCCAGCAGACCGGCGGCGGCCGCGACGGCGACCCGGGCTACGCCTTCGTACGCCTCCAAGTGGTGCGTACGGCCCTGGAGGCGGGCCTGCCGCTGCGACGCAAGGCGTGGCCCAAGCGGTCCCAGCTGCCGCCGCTGCTGCCCCAGGTGTGGGGGCTCAGGCTCTTCCCGCGTTCGGGCGGTGCCGACGAACTCGCCCTGGACCAGCGACTGTCGGCGCTCTCCGGTGCCGCCCGTGCCGCGTATGTGCTGCGCGGTCTGGAGAAGCTCTCCGACACGAACGTACGGAAGGTGCTGACGGCGGCGGGGGTCGAGGACCCGGGCGCGGCGCTCGCGGAGGCCGGTGGCGTCGAGGCCCAGGACGCCCTGCTCGACTCCCCCGAGTTCGACCCGTGTTCGCTGCACGCCCGGCCCACCGACCTGATGCGGCGCAGGCAGCACATGAAGGCCGCGCTCGCCGCCACCGCGGCCGTGGCCGTGTGCGGTGCGCTGCTCGGTCTGCCCGGCGACGGATGGGGCCCCGACGGCGCCGCGGCACCCTCGTACGCGCAGAACCCGGCGGCCGAAGCCGCCCTGGATCCCGGCAAGTTGACCAGGGTGGCGGCCACCGCCTGGGAGTCGTCCGCACGCACCGACTTCTCCGTGTGGCCCGCGCGCGGCAGCCTCGTCCACGACACCGCACTGCTACGGCGCGCGCTCGCCGTATGGGCGCGGCCCGGCGAGTCCGTGCAGGTCTCGGCGACGCCCGGCACCCCGTCGGGCGCTCCGGCCGGACCGCCGCAGCTGCTGTACGCGGGCGAGATCGACCAGGCGCGCGTGGTGCTCCTCTACGACGGTCTGCGCATCGCCCGGTACGCGGAGGCGAAGGACGGCACGAACGGGGCGGCCCTCGACTTCGCACGCGTCGACGGGGCGGGCGGCGCCGAGGCGGAGGCGGTGGTCGTGGGCCGGGCCGACAGCAACGTGCGGTATCTGACGGCCCCCTGGGTGACCAAGGCCGTCGAGCGGGACCTGATGAAGCCGTCCTCCGGCGCGATGGACCTCACCCTCTCGGCCGACGGCGTCACCTCGCCGCTGGCCAGCCCGGCCACGCAGGCCGGCAGCTGCACGTCGTGGAACGTGCTCCAGCTGAAGGACGACTCGGGCACCCGCCTGATGACCGACCTCGGCGAGCTGACCCCGGCGCACCTCACCGCGGGCCGCCCCTCGGCTCCCCACGAGGCGTCGGGCGCGGAGGCCCTGCGGACCTGGTCGCCGTTCGCCTGCTCCCTCGCCGCCGTGCGCTCCCAGGGTGTGCGGTCGGTGAACGCCTGGCAGTTCGCCCGGCAGCCGCTCCCCGACGCGAGCGGCAGCGCGGCCTGGGTGTGCACCCGCGCCGACACCTGGCGGGGCGGCGGCACGCGCGTGCTCGCCCAGTTCCGCACCCCGGGCGGCACGTACGGGGCGGTCGCGGCGAAGGCCGAGAACTCCCCGGCGTGCGGCTCCCGCGACCCGCATGTGCTGGCCGGAGTGCTGTGGAAGTCGGCGGCGGGGTCCTGGTACCTGCTGGCGGCGGGCAGCCAGGACACCGAGTCGATCCGGGCGACGGGCGGAGTGCGCGGCGCCTCGCAGGGCAACCTGCTGACCGTACGGGCCGAGCAGGGCGCACAGGCGGGCCTGAAGGGGACGCTGAGCGACGGCAGGCAGATCAGCGGGCTGCGCTAGGCCCTGTCGTCGTGCGTCGCGGCCTTCGGCCCGGCTGTTCGTCAGCGGCTGTTCCTCAGCGGTTGAAGGACGCGCCCACCTCGAACGTGCTGGTGTCCGCGAAGCCGAGGCTGGTCGGCGGGAAGGCCTTGGAGCCCGTGGCCGTGGTGCCCGTGGCGCTGCCGGGGAGCACCCACAGACCGCCGGTGTAGCCGTCCGCGCCTCCGGGGTGGACGGTGAACACGCCGATCAGCGCGTCGGCGCGGCCGTCGCCGTTGACGTCGGTGGCCTTGGCGCCCATGCCGAAGCCGCCGTACCGGATGGCGTCGCCCGGCACCCCCGGCGTGTTCTGGGTGAACGCGGTGGCGCCGCTTCCGGTCAGGCCGCCGGGGCCGCCGCGCAGGACGGTCACCTTGCCGGGGTCGGCCAGGTTGCTGTGGTTCTCGTCGGGGCTGGTCGCGATCACGTCCGGGTAGCCGTCCGCGTCGACGTCCCCGACGGTGACCTGCTTGCCGAAGTGGTCGGATCCGACGTCGGAGTTGGTGTCGGGCACGCCGGGTGTGTCCTGGCTGAAGTGGACCGGCTTGCGGTTCGGGTCCTGGCCGTTGGTCCCGCCGTAGACGACCAGGAACTCGCCCTTGTGGTTCAGGGCGAAGGGCTGCGGGACCACCACGTCGTCGTGGCCGTCGCGGTCCAGGTCGCCGATGGCCAGGCGCTCGCTCTGCCGGTGGTTGAGCGGGTTGCCGGCGGAGTCCTTGAGATACCCGGCGTCCGTGAAGCCGGCGGCGCCGCCGCGCAGCACGTGGATCTTGTTCGTCGGGTCCAGCGTCCCGGTGTCCCACGACAACAGCAGGTCGGTGACGCCGTCGCCGGTCACATCGCCGGTCGCCAGCATGGTGTCGGCGTAGGAGGGCTCGCCGGTGTCCACGCCCAGCGGCTTGCGGGACGCGGGCGTGCCGGTGCGGTCGATCGGGCCGAGGAGCACCGATCCGGCCTCGCCGCCGCGGCCGTTGCCGACGGCCAGGTCGCGCTTGCCGTCGCCGTTGAAGTCGCCGGACGCGAGGTCGTTGCCGGCCAGCAGGCCCTGGACCGCGGGGGTGCCGAGCTTGACGGTCGTGGCGCCGTGGAAGGTCAGGCCGTTCGGGCCGCCCCAGATCAGCTTGACCTGGCCGGCGTCCTTCCAGGAGGTGCCGCCGGCGGTGTAGTCCTCGCCGGGGGCCGAGACCGCCAGGTCGGCGTAGCCGTCGCCGTCGAAGTCGCCGGTCGTGGTGGCCGTGCCGAACCAGTCGGTGGACTCGGCGGTGCCGGGCACCCCGGCGGTGCTCTCGGTGATCAGCTTGCGGTGCGTGCCGCTGAGGCCGCTCGCCGAGCCGTAGAGCACCGTCACGGCGCCGCTCTTGTTGAGTGTGGAGGTGGAGTACAGGCGCAGGTCGAGGACCACGTCGCCGTAGCCGTCGCCGTTGAAGTCGTCCACGAGCCGCTTGGCCGGGGCCGCCGTGGCGGCGTGGCCGGCGGTCGCCGCGAGGCCGCCTACGGCCAGGGCGGCCGTCGCGGCGCAGGCGAGGACACGTCTGAGGGGCAGGTGCACGGCAGAGTCTCCTGTTGCAGTTCGTGCGGGTCGGCGCGTAAGTGACCCGTGCGCCAAGGCCTTGGTTGTACGGAATCCATGAGTCCGTCTCGGCGCGAGACCCATGAGCCCGACTCCGTACGAGACCCATGAATCCGTCTCCGTACGAGATCCATGAGCCCGTTCCTGCACGAGGGTTCCCCACGGACTTACCCGTCAGTACATTGACGGCATGTCTAACAAGCAGGCCCGGCTGCCCCGGCCCGTCGAAACCGAGCGGATACCGCTCAAGGCGCGGAAGGTGTCGTTCTCCTGGGAGGACACACCGCTGCACTGGGTGCCGGGCGATCCGTTCGCCACGCACACCATCAATGTGCTGCATCTGCTGCTGCCGGCCGGTGAGCGCTGGTTCGTGCATGTGTACAAGCAGGTGCTGCCCCACATCCGGGACGACCGGCTGCGCGAGGACGTCATCGGGTTCATCGGGCAGGAGGCGATGCACTCGCAGGCGCACGACGAGGTGCTGCCGCATCTCAAGGAACTGGGGCTCGACCCGACGCCGTACACCGCCCAGGTCGACTGGCTCTTCGAGAAGCTGCTCGGCGACCGCACGCTGCCGCCGGGCAAGGCCCGCAAGTGGTGGCTGATGGAGCGGGTCGCGATCATCGCGGCGATCGAGCACTACACCGCCTTCCTCGGCAACTGGGTGCTGAACGCAAAGGAGTTGGACCGGCGTGGCGCCGATCCGACCATGCTGGACCTGCTGCGCTGGCACGGCGCGGAGGAGGTCGAGCACCGGTCCGTGGCGTTCGAGCTGTTCATGCATGTCGACGGGAGCTACCGGCGGCGCGCACGGACCTGGGCGACCGCGTTCACGGCGCTCGTCTTCCTGTGGCAGCGCGGGGCGCGGTTCTTCATGGAGAACGATCCGACCCTCGCGGCGGGCAGGGCGAGCTTCAAGGACTTCTATGTGAGCGGGAAGCGGGGCGTGCTGCCGTCGACGCCGGACATGCTCAAGTCCATCCCCCGCTATCTCAGCCGCGGCTATCACCCCTCCCAGGAGGGCTCCACCGAGCAGGCCGTCGCCTATCTCGCCTCCTCCCCGGCCGCGACGGCGGCTTCCGCCGCGGAGAAGGGGGCCGTGTGATGCCCCGGCTGCGGACCGTCGTCGCCGTCGCCGGTGCGGCCCTGCTCGTCAAGCGTGCGATGCGCCGCCGCATCGAGGCCTCTCCGCTGTGGCCGCTGCCCGCCCTGGAGGAGCCGATCTCCGGCCGGCCGCGCTCCCGGGCGCTGCGGCTGCGGGTCGCCCGGCATGAGCGGGTCGCCGACGGCGTCGTACAACTGCGCCTGGAGGGAGGCGAGTTGCCACGCTGGGAGCCCGGCGCCCACCTCGATCTCGTGCTGCCGTCGGGGCTCGTTCGGCAGTACTCGCTCTGCGGGGACCCGGAGGACACCTCGTCGTACACCGTCGCGACACGGCTGGTCGAGGACGGGCGGGGCGGGTCGCGCGAGGTGCACGAGCGGCTCCGGGAGGGCATGGAGGTCGAGGTGCGCGGGCCGCGCAACCGGTTCGCCCTCGCACCGGCACCCGCGTACGTCTTCGTCGTGGGCGGCATCGGGATCACCCCGGTCCTGCCGATGCTGCGGGCGGTCCAGGACCGCGCCGACTGGCGGCTGCTGTACGGCGGACGGACGCGCGCGTCGATGCCGTTCCTGGAGGAGATCGAGAAGCTGCGGGGCGGCCAGGTCACCGTCGTCGCCGAGGACGAGGACGGGCGGCCGGACCTCGACGCACTGCTGGCGGACCTTCCCGAGGGCACGGCGGTCTACTGCTGCGGTCCGGAGGGGCTGATGGAAGCGGTCGAGGCCCGCGTGCCGGACGGGGCGACGCTCCATCTGGAGCGGTTCGCCGCGCACACGTCGAGCGAGGGCAACGGCTCCTTCGAGGTCGAACTGCGCCGCAGCGGACGTACGGTGACCGTCGCCGCCGACTCCACCGTCCTCGCCGCCGTGCGCGCGGAACTGCCCGACACCCTGTACTCCTGCGAGCAGGGGTTCTGCGGAACCTGCCAACAGCGGGTCCTGGAAGGGGAGATCGAGCACCGGGACGAACTGCTGACGGATACGGAGCGTGGTGACTCGATGCTGATCTGTGTATCGCGGACGCGCGGTGGGAGAATCGTGTTGGACATGTGAACGACCGCGGGCGGACCGGCCCGTTCCGGGCCGGATCCGATCGGTAAGGTGTTCGCATGACAACCGGGGTACGCCGCAGGATGGGTGTCGAGGAGCGACGACAGCAGTTGATCGGCGTCGCCCTCGAACTGTTCAGCCGACGCTCGCCCGACGAGGTCTCCATCGACGAGATAGCCGCGGCCGCGGGCATCTCGCGGCCGTTGGTCTATCACTACTTCCCCGGCAAACTCAGCCTGTACGAGGCGGCGTTGCAGCGCGCGTCGGACGATCTCGCGGGGCGGTTCGTCGTGCCCGAGGAGGGCTCGCTGGGGTCACGGCTGCTACAGGTCATGCGCCGGTTCTTCGACTTCGTGGACGACCACGGTCCCGGTTTCTCGGCGTTGATGCGCGGCGGCCCCGCGGTCGGCTCGTCCAAGACGAACGCGCTCGTCGACGCGGTACGGCACTCCGCGTACATCCAGATGCTGTCGCATATGAAGATCGAGAATCCGCCTGCCCGGCTGGAGCTGGTGATCCGCTCGTGGATCTCGCTCGTCGAGTCGACGGCGCTGATCTGGCTGGAGGGCCGGCGGATTCCGCGTGGCGAGCTGGAGGCGCAGCTCGTGCACGACTTCGCGGCGCTGGCCGCCGTCAGTGCCGCGCACGACGAGGAGGTGAGCGAGCTGCTGCGCGGGGCGCTCCAGGGCGAGCCGGGCGACGGGCCGTTCAGCGACCTCGTCGTCCGGCTGATCGCACTGGCGACACCGCCGGAGGCATAGCACCTCGCAGCCGCTGCCGCCCGGCGGCTACGCCTCGGACTTGCGGTAGGACGGGTCGAGGTCGCGCACCTCGGCGGAGGCGTGCAGAGTGATCCCGTCAGCGGCCTCGATGTACTTGGGCAGCAGCTCCAGTACGGCTTCGGTGAGCTGCGCCTTGGTCTCGTCGGACCGCCCGGCGAGCAGCGCGAGCGTGACATGCACGATCGCGTGGCCCTCCCCGTCGGCCCCCACCACGTTGTCCTCGGTCGCGCGGAACCGCGTCTTGCACGCGTCGATCTTCGCGGCCGCCGTCTCGACCACCACTGGGTGCAACGCGAGCGCGAAGCCCCGCCGGTCGAAGGCGTCGTCGAGCGAGTCGGAATAGTCGACGGTGATCTGCGGCATGGGGACTCCTGTTCTAGGCAACTCCCGATCACCCTAGCCGCCCCCGAAGCTGTCACCCCCGCAGGCAGCGGGGGCGGACCAGGGTCACCCGGTCCGCCCCCGCCCCACCCATGCGCTAGCGCGCGGTCCGGGAGAACACCGCCACCGTGCGGGCCGGAACGGCGAACGTGCCCGAGCCCGCCTCGTAGGACGAGGTCTTGACGACGGAGTCCGCGCCCGACGCCTGCACCGGATGCAGCGCGTACGCCGTCCCGGCCAGGGCGCCGACCGTCTGCTCCTGCTTGTCGGGCGTCGCGTTGAAGACGACGACGAGATCGCCGAGCTCCATCGTGATCACCCCGGGCGTCTCGTCCTTCCCGGACAGCGGGAAGGAGAGCTTCGACTGCACCTGGTCGGCCGTCGAGAGCGAGAAGACGTTCTCGGTCGTACGGATCCTCTGCAGGTCCTGGTACGCGGCCGAGGTGCCCTCGATCTGGCCGCAGCCCACCTTGACGGACGTCAACAGCGGTGTGGCGTAGGGCCACTTGGAGGCGTTGTCGGCCGCCATCGGCAGTCCGCGCCCGAAGCCGTTGCCGTCCTGGCAGTTCCAGTGGATGGCGTTGAACCAGTCGCCGCTGTCGTACGAGTTGCGGTCGAGGGACTTGGAGCGCAACAGGTCCGAGCCGGCCTGGGAGAGGGACGGGCCCTGCGAGAGGGTCGCCGTCGCCATGGCCAGGACCTGCATACGGGCCCGGTCGCCCGCGCTGGTCGCCGCGGGCAGCTTGTAGGTGAGCGCGTCGTACAGCGACTCGTTGTCGTGCGCGTCGGCGTACGCGAGGGCGTCACCCGGCGCGTCCGCGTATCCGGCGCTCTGGCCGTTGTAGTCGACCTCGGAGCCCTTGACCTCCTTGCCGTCACTGTCCGTGAAGTGGTACTTCGCGAGGTTGCCGGTCAGGCCGACCTTGATGAGGTCCTGGTAGTGCAGCAGACGGGCCTTCTGCTCGGCCGAAGTGCCGTTCGCCGTAGAAGAGTTGGGGTCGGTGTAGAGGCCGGACGCGAAGCCCTGGATTCCGGGGTCGGAGTCGAAGGGGCTGCCGCCGCGTACGGCGTCACGGGCACGGTCGGAGAAGGTCGCGATGCCCGTCCCCGCCATGTTCTTCTGGGTGGCCTGCACAAACCGGGCGTCGTCGGCGACCTCACCGAAGTTCCAGCCCTCGCCGTACAGGATGATCTTCTTGCCGTCGACGCCGTCCTTCTCCAGGGTGAGCGCGTCGAGGGCCTTGCGTACGGCCAGGATGTTGGCCTTGGGGTGGTGGCCCATGAGGTCGAAGCGGAAACCGTCGACCTTGTACTCCTTGGCCCAGGTGACGATCGAGTCCACCACCAGCTTGCCCATCATGGCGTTCTCGGTCGCCGTGTTCGCACAGCAGGTGGAGGTGGCCACCGAGCCGTCGGCGAGAAGCCGCTGGTAGTAGCCGGGGACGACCTTGTCCAGCACGCTCGTGTCGGCCTGCCCGCTGGCGGCGGTGTGGTTGTAGACCACGTCCATGACGACCCTGAGGCCGTCCTCGTTCAGCGACTTGACCATCTTGCGGAACTCGACCGTGCGCCCGGTACCGTCCGGGTCGGTCGCGTACGAGCCTTCCGGCACCGTGTAGTGGTACGGGTCGTAGCCCCAGTTGTACGCGTCCTTCGCGGCGATCTTCGCCACGCACTCCTGCTGCTTCTCGGAGTCGGCCGCGTACGAGGCGAGGTCGCAGTCGGTGGTCGCCTGGTCGGTCTTCTTCTCGGGGATCGTCGCGATGTCGAACGCGGGCAGCAGATGCACATACGAGGTACCGGACTTGGCCAGCGCCTTCAGGTGCTTCGAGCCGTCGCTGTCCTTGTCGGTGAAGGCGAGGTACGTACCCCGGTCGGCCGCCTTGGCCGTCTTGTCCTCCACCGAGAAGTCCCGGATGTGCAGCTCCTGGATCTGGGCGTCCTTCAGCGCCACGGCCTTCGGCTTCTTCAGGGACGACCAGCCGCTCGGGGAGAGGGACTTGGCGTCCAGGTCGACGATCAGACTGCGCTCCGAGTCGGCGGTCAGGGCCACCGAGTACGGGTCGGTGACCTTGTTGGTGACGACCTTCTGTACGGTCGGCGCCCACACCTTCACCACGTACCGGTACGGCTTGCCCGTCCAGGACTTGTCGCCGGTGACGGACCAGACGCCGGTGGTGCCGTTCCGTCTCATGGCGACCGTGGAGCCGTCCAGGTCCAGGGAGACGCTCTGCGCGGTCGGCGCCCACACGGCAAGCGTGGGACGGCCGTTGCGGAAGGTCGGCCCCAGGTCCGCCTTCGTCGCGTCGTACAGATCGTCGAGTACGCCGGCGATCTGGACGCCCGTCGCCGCCAGCACCGCACCGTTGGCGGCCCGTTGCGAGGCGACGGTCTGACCGTTCAGAGCCTCCTTCACCCGGTCCCGGTCACGCGGGTCGACGGACCAGGCCGTGTAGTCCAACAGGTGCGGGAACTTGGCCTTCTGGGCGTCGGTGAGGGCGGTCTTGGTGAGCCGGAGCCAGCGCTCGTCGTCGCTGGTCAGCGTCCCGTCCTTCACCGCGATCGAGCCGTCGCGCGAGTACAGCAGCTGGGTGGAGACCGCCGCGTCGGAGCCGTTCCAGGCGACCGTGTCCTTGTCGATCCAGACCGCCTTGGAGGTGGTCAGGTCGAGCGCGGCCGCGCTGCCGGCGGGCTGCGGGAGCAGGTACTTCTCCTGGCCGTTCACCAGCCACACCTCGTAGCCGTTGGCCGTGAGGTCCAGCGACTGGTCGGTGGAGAGGTCCTTGTCGTCGCCCTTGTGCATGATGTAACTGAGGCTGGTGGCACCCTCGGTGAGCGGCACCTCGAAGACAGCGCCATAGGCGTCAGTCTTCACCGGCTCCAGGGGCTTCGACCAGTCCGTGGGCGTCGCGGCGCCCGTCCAGACGTGCAGCCCCCAGCCGGTGTAGTCGCCGTCGGCACGGTGGTAGTGGATGACCGCCTTCGTCTTGTCCTGCGCCGGGTAGTCGGCCGTCGGCTTCTCGGTGAGGACGGCTTCCTTGCCCTGCTCGACCCAGACCTCGCCCGTCTTGGTGACGTCGATCGTGCGGTCGGCGGAGACGTCCTTGTTGCCGTCCTTGTCGATGACGAGGAAGCCCACACTGGAGGCGCCCGCCTTCAACTTCACGTAGGCGAAGGCCCCGTAGGCATCGCGGCCGATGAAGTCGTGGCCCGCGGGCCAGGTCGTCGACTCACCGTCGGCGAGGTCGCCCCAGGCGTACAGCCGCCAGTCGGTGTAGTCGCCGTCGGTGCGCTTGTAGTGCACGATCGCGTAGTCGCGCGAGGAGGCCGTCGGGATCTCCGCGACGGGCGGGGTACCGGTGACCGAGGTGGCCGTCGCGCTCGCCGTGCGCCCGGCCGAGTCGATCACAACAGCCTTGTAGCGCAAGGCGGTTCCGGCGGGTACGTCCGCACCGATCGCCTGGGTGACCTTGTACGGGGCGTGGTCGGCGGAGCCGAGCGTCTGCCACTTGCCGTTGCCGACCTGGGCGGCGAAGACGATGCGGTTGAGCTGACCGCCGTCGACGTCGGCGCTCAGTTCCACGGTGCCGGTGGCGCCCTCGGCCGGAGCCTTGAGGGTCAGCGACGGCTTCGCGGCGGGGGCGCCGAGCCTGCCCGCGGCCTTGAGGACGATCGACGAACCGGCCGGGACGGTGACCGTGACCTTCTTGTCGGCGTCACTCTTGACGGTGGACGAGGTCCCGTAGATGCCCCGGAACGTCATGTCCGCCGAACCGGTCGCGAACGTCGCCGTCTTCGCCTCGTCGGCGTTGTTCACCGCGACGACGTACTCGACTCCGGTCTTCGCGTCGGTACGGGAGAAGGCGTACACGCCCGCGCCGTCCGCCGCGTACCGCTCCGTCTGGACGCCGTCCGCGAGGGCCGGGTTGTCCTTGCGGAGCTTGGAGAGAGCACTGATCTGCTCGTAGAGCGGTGCACTCGTGTCGTAGGCGTCGCTCGCGTGCGTGCGGTCGGTGCCGATCTCGTCGTCGTCGAGGTAGTCGGCGACCTTCGAGGCGAACATCGTCTGGCGGGCGTCCTTGTCACCGCCCGAACCGGTGAAGCCCTGCTCGTCGCCGTAGTAGACGACGGGATTGCCACGGCTGAGGAACATCAGCTCGTTGGCGAGCTGGTCCTTCTTCAGCAGCTGGGCGTCGGTCGCCTTCGGGTTGTCCTGGTTCAGGAAGTACCCGATACGGCCCATGTCATGGTTGCCGAGGAAGGTGACCTGCTCGTACGCGTTGGCCTTGTCCGTCGTGTACTTGTAGTCGTCGGCGAAGACCGAGGCGAGCTTCTGCGCGCTGCCGCCCTGGGAGGCGTACGAGCGGGCCGCGTCCTGGAAGGGGAAGTCCAGCGTGGCGTCGAGACGGCCCTGGGTGACGTACGGCGAAGTGATCGACGTGTCGGCGGAGTAGACCTCGCCGAACATGAAGAAGTTCTTCCGGCCGTGCTGAGCGGCGTACGCGTCCAGGGCGGTGGCCCACTGCGTCCAGAACTCCATGTTCACGTGCTTCACGGTGTCGATCCGGAAGCCGTCGATGTCGAAGTCCCTGACCCACTTCTCGTAGATCTTCTCCATGCCGGAGACGACCTCGGGACGCTCGGTCCACAGGTCGTCGAGCCCGGAGAAGTCGCCGTAGGTGGTGGACTCGCCTGCGTAGGTGGAGTCGCCGTGGTTGTGGTACATCGTCGTGTCGTTGAGCCACGACGGGACCTTGGCGTTCTTCTTCGCGGCCGTCACGGTCGGCGTACGCGGGAAGGAGTCGGCGTCCACGGACGGGAACGCGGTGGTGCCGGCCGCGTAGTCCGCGTCGTCGAAGGGCACGCCGTCCTTGGTCAGATACGGGAAGGCACCCTTGGAGAGGTAGTCGTAGGACTTCTCCTCGTAGTCGACGACATCGGCCGTGTGGTTGGTGATGACGTCGAAGAAGACCTTCATGCCCTTGGCGTGGGCCTTGGAGATCAGCGTCTGAAGGTCCTTGTTGGTGCCGAAGTGCGGGTCGACCTGGGTGAAGTCGGTGATCCAGTAACCGTGGTAGCCGGCCGAGGCGTCCTTGCCGGTGCCCTGCACGGGCTGGTTCTTGAAGATCGGCGCCATCCAGATGGAGGTGGTGCCGAGGCCCTTGATGTAGTCGAGCTTCTTGGTCAGGCCCTTGAGGTCGCCGCCCTGATAGAAGCCCTTGTCGGTGGGGTCGTAGCCGGTCGACAGGCGTGAGCCGGTGAGGCCGCCCTCGTCGTTGGACGTGTCGCCGTTGGCGAAACGGTCCGGCATCACGAAGTAGAACTGCTCGCGGGTGTCGTCGTGCCGGGACGGCTCGGCGGCGAGTTTCGCGTCGGACGGGGGCGCGGGCGGGGTGTCGGCCCGCGCCGCGACCGGCTGAAGGAACGCTGCCGCGAGGGCGGCCACGGCGACGGCCGCGACCCGTCTGCGCTGCGCGGTACGGCGGGCGGTACGGCGCACCCAGGGCGCCGGCCATCTCGGTATCACAGGCCTGAACTCCTAGCGATTACGGCTCATTTGGTATCGCCCCACTGGCGTCGCCCCAGGCCGAGCACGGCCACGGTGCCGGGCGCCGGCGCGACCGTATCGCTAACGCAAGCTTTACAGCAAGAGGCTTGCAATTCACAGCAAGAACTTTCAACGCCGACCTTGACGTGCCTCTCTCAACTCCCCCAGTCTCACGAGTTGTTGAATCCCCAACCCCTCTCTTGGGAGCCGCACATGACCAGACGCCGACCCCCCGGTGTCCTCCGGCGCGCCGCGACCGCCACTGCCGCGGGCGCCCTCGCGCTCGCCGGAGCCATCGCTCTCCCCGCCACCCCCGCACAGGCCGACACGACCACCTCCGGTGACGTGATCGCCAACCTGTGGGAGTGGAACTGGGACTCCATCGCCTCCGAGTGCACCAACGTGCTCGGCCCGGCCGGCTACGGCGCGGTGCAGGTCGCCCCGCCCGCCGAGTCCCTCAAGCAGTCCAACTACTACTGGTGGGACGTCTACCAGCCGTACTCGTACAACCTGAACAGCCGTTTCGGGACGGCGGCCAAGTTCGCGAGCATGGTCAGCGCGTGCCACACGGCCGGCGTGAAGGTGTACACCGACGCGGTCATCAACCACACCGCCGCGCAGACCGGCACCGGCTACAACGGCACCACGATCACCAACAAGTACGACACCCCGGACTGGGACCCGGGCGACTACCACCAGTCGGACGACTGCTCCGACTCGGACCTGATCATCGACGACTACTCGAACCTCTCCGAGGTCCAGAACTGCGAACTGCTCGGCCTGCCGGACCTGGAGACCGAGGAGGACAACGTCCGCTCCGGGATCGCGGGCTTCCTCAACAAGCAGATCGCGCTCGGCGTCGACGGCTTCCGCGTGGACGCGGCCAAGCACATTCCCGAGACCGACATGGCGGCCATCGAGGCCAAGCTGAACGACACGACGTCCGGCGCCGACCCGTACGTCTTCCAGGAGATCTACCCGGGCTCCACCCCCGCGGCCTCCGACTACTACGCCTCCGGTGACGTCCTCGACTTCACCTACGCCAGCAAGATGAAGTCGGCGTTCCAGGGCAACGTCTCCGACCTGGAGTCCCTGTCCTCCTCCGGCATCCTGCCCGCCGCCAACTCGGTGTCCTTCGTGACCAACCACGACACCGAGCGCAACGGCCTGCACATGAGCTACAAGGACGGCGACAGCTACAAGCTCGCCAACCTCTTCCAGCTCGCCTACAAGTGGTCGACCCCGACCATCTACGCCGGCTGGGAGTTCAGCCAGAGCGACCAGGCCCCGCCGAACTCCAGCGGCTTCGTCACCGACACCGAGTGCACCAGCGGTGCCTGGTACTGCCTCGACCGCGACACCGGCGTCGTCGGCATGGTCGCCTGGCACAACGCCACCGGCAGCGCGGCCGTCTCCAACTGGTCCACCAAGTCCTCCAGCGTGATCGGCTTCGGCCGCAGCGGCGCGGGCTACTTCGCCGTCAACAACGGCTCCAGCGCGGCCACGTACACCTTCGCCACGGGCATGGCCGACGGCACGTACTCCAACGTGATCGACGGCGGCGCGAGCACGGTCACCGTCTCCGGCGGCAGCGCGAGCATCACCGTCCCGGCGAAGGGCGCGGTCGCCTTCTACAACGCGTCGTACACCTGCACGGTGGGCTGCGACGACACGGGCGGCGGCAGCAGCGGCGGCGACACCTCCACCGTGTCGGCGACCTTCAACGAGTACGCGTCCACCACGACCGGCACGAACGTCTACGTCGTCGGCTCGATCTCCGCGCTGGGCTCCTGGGACACGTCGAAGGCGATCGCGCTCTCGTCGTCCGGGTACCCGATCTGGTCGGGCGAGGTGAGCGTCCCGATCAACACGTCCTTCACCTACAAGTACATCAAGAAGGACTCGTCCGGAAACGTGACCTGGGAGTCGAACGCCAACAGATCGACGACCACCGCGAGTTCGGCGGTCTCGCTCAACAGCTCCTGGAACGTGGCCAACGCCGACGCCACCGACGTCACCTTCAACGAGTACGCGACCACCGACTGGGGCACCAACGTCTACGTCGTCGGCTCCGTCGCGTCGCTCGGCTCGTGGAACACGAGCGACGCGATCCCGCTGTCGTCGGCGTCGTACCCGACCTGGAGCAAGCTCGTCATCGTCCCCAAGAGCACGACCTTCGCGTACAAGTACATCAAGAAGGACAGCTCCGGGAACGTGACGTGGGAGTCCGGCACCAACCGCTCGTACACGACCGGCACATCGAGCGGCTACACGGCGAGCGACACCTGGAAGTGAGCTCGGTGAGCCCGGTGATCCCGGCTCAGCAGCTCGACTTCCCGGCGTAGATCGCCAGCGCCGTGTTGGAGCCCAAGGTGGCGGTGAACTGCCCACTGGAGTTCACCGTCACCGTGGTGCTGTTCTGGACGTTGCAGTACGTCCCCGCCGCCAGCGAGGTGTCGTACGTCCGGGTCAGCGTGCTCGATTCGTGGTTGATGGCCACGTAGCCCTTGCTGCCCCGGCCGAAGGCGATCGCGTCGTTGCCGTCGTCCCACCAGTTGGTGAGGGACTGGCCCCTCGTCGCGTTGCGGAAGGCGACCATGGACTTGATCTCCGGCCAGGCGTGCTGACACTTCCAGCCGTCCTGCCAGCAGGCGTTGACCGTACCGCCGTTGGGCGGTCCGGCGTCCGTGTCGGACCACTCGTAGCCGGAGTTGATGTCCGGGGCGCCGTAGGGGTAGGCCAGCATGAAGACGTTGGCGAGGGTGTAGTTCGCCCCGTCCTTGTAATTGAGGGTGGAGCCGTTGCGCTCGGTGTCGTGGTTGTCGACGAAGACACCCGCGACCGAGCTGCTCATGTACCCCCAGCCCTCGCCGTAGTTCTTCAGATAGGCGAGGTTCTCGTTGTTGAAGACGCGCTTGAGGTCATAGGCGTACCGGAACTCCTGGACGTCGCCGTTGCCCGTGTACTCCGTGGGCTGGACGGCCTCGCCCGAGCCGTAGATGACCTCCTGCTTCCAGTACACGGAGGAGTTGCTCAGGCGGGACTTGATGTTCGCCAGGTCCGTCGCCGGTATGTGCTTGGCCGCGTCGATGCGGAAGCCGTCGACGCCGTAGCCGAGCAGGGTGTTGAGGTAGCCGGCGATCGTGGCGCGGACGTACTCCTCGCCGGTGTCCAGGTCGGCGAGCCCGACCAGTTCGCAGTTCTGTACGTTGGCGCGGTTCGTGTAGTCGCTGACCGTGGACGTGCAGTCGTCCATGTCGTACGACGAGTACAGCCCCGGGTAGTTGTACTTCGTGTACGTCGAGCCGCCGGTGCCGGTGCCGCTGCCCGCCGACATGTGGTTGATCACCGAGTCCACGACGACCTTCACGCCCGCCGCGTGACACGTGCTGACCATGTTCTGGAAGGCCGTTGCGTCACCGAGCCTGCCCGCGATCTTGTAGCTGACGGGCTGGTACGACGTCCACCACTGCGAGCCCTGTATGTGCTCGGCGGGCGGCGAGACCTGGACGTAGCCGTAGCCGGCCGGGCCGAGGGTGTTGGTGCACTCCTTGGCGACCGAGGCGAAGTTCCACTCGAAGAGGACGGCGGTGACGTCCTTGGTGCCGGGCGGGGACGCCTCGGCCACGCCGGTGGGAACGGTCAGCGAGACCGCCATGCCCGCCGCGAGGGCGACCGTGGCGGCCAGAGTCTTTCTGGCCATGTGTGCTCCTGCACTTCGTTGTGCGGGTGGGGGGAATCACGGATGCGCCGGGCGGTCGTACGGCCTGAAACCTTTGCACGCTCAACGAGCCCGGTGTTGCGGGAACGTATACCGCGTCATCAGATTTCAGCAAGATGTCGTAAGAACTTCCAACGACTCTCTTGACGCGGCCCGTTCGCCCGTCACACGCTCCACATCATCACCCTGAGGGGGACTCTGTTGACGACGGGATTCCATCTGCTCGGACGGGTACGGCTGCACGACGGAGCGACCGGCATCAGAGGGGTCAAGCCGAGGGCGCTGCTGGTGACCTTGCTGCTGCAGCCCGGCCGCACCGTTTCTCTCGACTCGCTGCAGGAGGTCCTGTGGGACGGCGAACCGCCGCGGTCGGCGGTCGCCAACATCCGGACGCACGTCAGCGCGTTGCGTGCCGCGCTGGCCGACGCCGGTCAACTGGCCGGCCACGACGGGGGCTACACCCTGAACACGCCCGACGGCTCCTGCGACCACCTGCGTTTCCTCGACGCCTCGGCGGCGGGCCGGACCGCGCTCCTCACCGGCGACGCGGACCGGGCGACCCGGCTGCTCGGCTCCGCGCTCACCCTGTGGGACGGTGACCGCGCGGCGGTCGGCATACCGCGGCACGGTCCGCTGGTCGGCGCGCTGGGGCATCTCGACGAGGAGCGGATGCGGGTCGTGGAGGACCTGGCCGAGGCGCATCTGCGGCTGAGCGAACCGCGGGCCGCGTTACGCGACCTGACCGGTCTGCTGGCCACGGAGCCGCTGCGCGGCCGGAGCTGGGCGCTGCGGATGCGGGCGCATCACCGGCTCGGGGAGCTGGGCGAGGTGTCTGAGGCGTACCGGACCGCGTCGGCGGTGTACCGGACGGAGCTGGGCATCGCACCGGATCGTGGACTACGGCTGCTGTACGAGGAGTTGACCGGGGGCACGGCCCCGAGCCCGACGGCGTGACGCCCCGCCCCCGAGTACGGGGCGGGGCGTCGTACTGCACCCGGCTGGATCTGTCGGTCGTCAGGAGCTGCAGCAGTTGCCGGTGTTGGTCCAGCTCGTGCAGGCTCCGGTGCTGTCCCAGCACTGGCGGGTGTACTTGGCCTTGTAGGCCGGATAGGTGGTACAGGCGTTGGCGCACTTGGTGTCGGTCCACCAGGTGGCGTCCGCCTCGACCCTGGGCGCGAGCCTGTTCACGACGGCGTCCGCGAGCCGCTGAAGCTGCCGCACGGCGTTCTCCTTTCCCCATCGGCCGCCCGTCGCGGCCGAATTGCCGAGGACATTACGGGGGGCTCATACAGAGGTCGTTTCGAAGCGCGTGTATGTCCTCTGTATATCCGGCGCTTAGGCTTCCCGGTCGTTCGCCGGAAATCCGTTCACTAAAAGGGGGAACGCGATGGTGTACACGGCGGTGGTGTGCCGTGTGTTCGTCGGGGTCGTTTTCGCCGCGTCGGCGTCCGGGAAACTGCGCGGGCGGAAGGCTTTCGGGGAGTTCGCGGCGGGTCTTGGCGCGATGCGGGTCATGCCCGGCGGGTGGGTGCGGCCGGCGGCCGCGGCGGTGGCCGGCACGGAGGCGGCGGTGGCGGTGCTGCTCGCGGTGCCCGCCGTGACCGCGGCCGGGATGGGGCTCGCCGTGCTGCTGCTCGCGGTGTTCACCGGGGCGATCGCCCTGGTCCTGAGGCGGGGTACGCAGGCATCCTGCCCGTGTTTCGGCGCTGCGGCGACTCCCTTCGGGGTACGCCATCTCGCCCGCAACGGGGTGCTCGTCGCCGTGGCGGTGACGGGTCTCGCCACGACGGGGCCGGGCTCCGTGGCGGCGGGCGGTGTGCTCCTTGCCGTGCTGACCGGCGCGGTCGCGGCGAGCCTGGTGGTCCGTCTCGACGATGTCATCGACCTTTTCGCGCTGCAGAGTTAGGAGAGTTTCCATGTCGGTTCTCGCCGCCGCCGTGATATTCGCGATCGCCCTGGGTCTGCTGAATCTGACGCTGTCGTACGGCGTGATCCGCAGACTCCGGTCGGAAAAGCGGAGTACGCCTGCCGCGCCCTTTCCGGTGACGGATGCGGACAGTGTCGGGACGGCTCTGGAGGAATTCCATATACGGACGGAAGACGGCCGGGAGATTTCCGACCGCACGCTGACGGAGGGCACGGTGGCCGCGTTCTTCGCGCCGGGCTGCGGCCCCTGCGCGGAGCTGCTGCCGCACTTCGTCGAGACCCTCGCCCGCAGCCGTCGGCCGTCCGAGGAGGTCCTCGCGGTCGTCGTCCCCGGCAATGAGGGCTCCGAGGAGTACGCGGACCTGCTGTCCGCGGTGGCCACGGTGGTGACCGGGGACCAGGCCCGCACGGTCGAGGCGGCCTTCGGCGTGAACGCGTATCCGGTGGTGTGCCGGGTGGGCGCGATGGGTGAACTGACCGCACTGGCACGGGATTTGCGGGAGCTTGCGCTGCCGGTGGCGGTATGAGGCGGCGGAGGGCGGCGGGCCGCGGCAGTCGGGCAAGCGGGCCCGAAGCAGCGGACTCCGGCCGCCGGGCGAGCAAGCGAGCGGCCGCCGTGCGGGCCGTGCTCGGGCTGGCCCTGCGGGCCGCGCCGCTCCCGCTGCTGGGGATCGTGCTGGCCGCGCTGCTCACGGCGGCGCTGCCCGTCGCGGCCGCCTGGCTGACCCGCGAGGTGCTGGACCGGCTGGCCGGCGCGCACCGGGCGGCCCCGGCCGTGGGGGTTCCGGCGGCGTTGCTGGCCGCCGTCGGGGTGGGCGCCGCCGTACTGCCCCATGTCGACCGGCTGCTGTGCGGTGAACTCGGCCGCCGGGTGGGCCTATTGGCGCAGGACCGGCTCTATGCCCGGGTCAACTCCTTCGCCGGGCTGGCCCGTTTCGAGAACCCGGCCGAGCTGGACCGGCTGCGGCTGGCGGAGCAGTGCGGGCAGGACACTCCGGTGCAGGTGGTGGGCGCGGCGGTGGCGCTGGCGCAGTCGGCGGTCACCGTCGCGGGGTTCGTGGCGTCGCTGTGGCTGCTCGGCCCGTGGCTCGCGGTGGCCGTGCTGCTCGGCGCGCTGCCCGCGCTGGCCGCCGAGCTGCGGCTCGCCCGCGCCTGGTCCGAGGCCACGCTGCACACCACGCCGCTGGAGCGCCGGGAGTCCTTCTACGCGCATCTGCTGGGCAGTGTGCAGGCGGCGAAGGAGATCCGGCTGTTCGGCACCGGCGGTCATCTGCGCGAGCGGATGCGGCGGGACCGTACGGCCATCAACGCCACCCGCCGCCGTATGGAACTGCGGACCGCCGCCGCGCAGGGGCTGCCGGCGGCCGTGTCGGCGGGCATCGCGGCCGGCAGCCTGGTGTGGGGCGTGCACGCCGCCGCGCACGGGACGCTGACCGTCGGCGACCTGGCCGTGCTGACCTCGGCGATCGCCGCGGTACAGGGCGGTCTGACCGGCATCGCGGCCTCGGCGGCCGTGGCCCACCAGCATCTGCTGCTCTTCGCCCACTACCTCGACGTGACCACGGCACCCCCGGACCTGCCGGCGCTCGGCCCGGCCCGCCCGGCCGGGGCGCTGAGCCGCGGCATCGAACTGCGCGACGTCTGGTTCCGCTACTCCGAGCAGCACGACTGGGTGCTGCGCGGGGTGAGCCTGACCATCCCGTACGGCGGCACGCTCGCCCTGGTCGGCGACAACGGCGCGGGCAAGAGCACGCTGGTCAAGCTGCTGTGCCGGTTCTACGACCCGACGCGTGGCAGCGTCCTGTGGGACGGCACCGACATCCGGCAGTTCGACCCGGCGGAACTCCGTCGCCGTATCGGAGCGGTGTTCCAGGACTTCGTGCGGTACGACATGACGGCCGCCGAGAACATCGCGCTCGGGCAGCTCGACAACGCCGGCCGGGTCGCCGAGGCCGCCCGGGCCGCGGGTGTCCACGGCACGCTGGCCGCGCTCCCCCGCGGCTACGACACGCAGCTGACCCGTGCCTTCGGCGAGGAGGACGGCGTCGAGCTGTCCGGCGGGCAGTGGCAGCGGGTCGCCCTGGCACGTGCCTTCCTGCGCGACGACCCCGATCTGCTGATCCTCGACGAGCCGACGTCGGGCCTCGACCCGGAGGCCGAGCACGAGGTCCACGAGGCGATCCGGCGCCACCGCCGGGGCCGTACCAGCCTGCTGATCTCGCACCGGCTCGGCAGCGCGCGCGAGGCCGACCTGATCGTGGTCCTGCAAGGCGGCGTGGTCGCCGAGCGGGGCGGGCACGCGGAGCTGCTCGCGGCGGACGGCCGGTACGCGGGGCTCTTCCGCCGCCAGGCCGCGGGGTACGTACGGTGATCGTCGCCCTCTGCGCGCTCGCCGCGGCCGGCGCGGTGCTCTACGTCCGCCGCCGCACGCTGGTGATCACGGTGAAGGGCGTCAGCATGCGGCCCACGCTGTCCGCCGGGGACGTCCTGATCGGCCGGCGGGTACGGGCACGGCGGCTGCGCTCCGGGCAGATCGTCGTGGTCGAGAAGCCGAACCCGGGCGAGGACTGGAAGAGCTGGTCGTGGCCCGAGCGCTCCCGGCATCTGATGATCAAGCGGCTGGCCGCCCTCCCCGGCGAGCCCGTCCCGGCCGCCGTGCGGGGCCGCCTCGGCACCGGCGCCGTACCGCCCGGCGCGGTGGTCGTGCTCGGCGACAACCTCGCGGAGAGCGTGGACTCACGGGAGATCGGTTACTTCCCCCTGGAACGGGTGGTCGGCGTCGCCCTGCGTACCTACACGCGCGGTCCGCGGGACATCGGCCGGTAACGGGAACGTCACGCTTGCAGGTTCTTGCAGAAACTTCCTTGCAACGCCTTTCGCAAGGACTTGCAGCGCTGTTACTTTCCTCCAGCGCCCGGGCGGCCGTCGATTGGGACAGACGGCACCCGCGGTCTCCCAAGGGATGATCCGGGCAACCCTCTTCTAGGAGCTCATATGCGACGTGGCATATCGATCGCCGCCGCGGTGACTGTCATCGCGCTGACCGCGACCGCCTGCGGTGGTTCCGACGACAATTCGTCGAGCAAGCCGAAGGCCGCCAAGGACATTTCCGGGACGATCACGTACTGGGACACTTCGGACGCGGCGACCGAGGCTCCGACGTACAAGGCCCTGATCAAGCAGTTCGAGGCCAAGTACCCGAAGATCAAGGTGAACTACCAGAGCATCCCGTTCACCGACGTCGAGCAGAAGTTCAAGTCCGCCGCGAAGAGCGGCAAGGGCGCGCCGGACGTCGTGCGCACCGACGTGGGCCTGATCCCGGAGTACGCCTCGCTCGGTTACATCGCCCCGCTCGACGGCACCACCGCGCTGAAGGACACCTCGGACTTCAACACGACGCCGATGAACACCACCAAGTACAACGGCAAGACGTACGGCGTCCCGTCCGTCACCGACACCCTGGGCCTGCTCTACAACAAGGAGCTGCTCAAGAAGGCCGGCATCGACACGCCGCCCACCACGTGGGACGACTTCATCGCCGACTCCAAGACCATCAAGAAGAAGACCGGGGCGTACGGCACCTACCTCAACCCCGACTCCTACTTCCTGCTCCCGCTGCTCTACAGCAACGGCGCGGACATGGCCGACACGTCGTCCAAGAAGATCACCATCAGTGACGACGCCGCTGTCACCGCGCTGACCACGGCGAAGAAGATCCAGGACGAGGCGTCGATGAAGGTCGACTTCGCGAACGCCTACCAGAACATGCAGACGGCCTTCAAGAACGGCAAGGTCGCCATGCTGGTCCAGGGCCCCTGGTCGGTCAGTGACGACCTGACGGGCAAGGTGTTCAAGGGCAACGAGGACAACCTCGGCTACGCGGCCGTCCCGGCCGGTGCGGGCGGCAAGGCCCAGGCCCCGACCGGCGGTCACGACCTGACGGTCTACCAGGGCTCCAAGAACCTGGACGCGAGCTACCTGTTCACGCAGTTCATGACGTCGACCGAGAGCCAGGTCACGATCGCCAAGGCCACGGGCACGCTGCCGACCCGCAAGTCGGCCTACACGTCCGAGGTGACGTCGAACGCCAAGATCGCCGGCTTCAAGCCGATCCTGGAGCAGACCGCCCGCCCGCGCGTCGCACTCCCGCAGGTCGGCTCGCTCTTCACCCCGCTCGCGCAGAACTACGTGAAGATCCTCCAGGGCAGCGAGTCGGTCAAGGACGGCCTCGACAAGACCGCCACGGAGTTCCAGAAGCTCCTGCCCGGCTACTCCATCGGCTGACACAGCACCCAGTAGCCAACCGGTAACCGAAGAACACGCAGCCCCGGGGAACGAACACCCCGCTGCCGCCCCGAAGGGGCTCCCCGGGGCTGCGGAACCACCGGTTCGACCAGATCCACCCGATCCACCGGGCCGGTCAGGCCCCCCGGCCCCGGGATCCACCAGACTTCCGCCGCGAAAGAGCCGATGAGGATGACGACCGCAGCGAGCACCGAGAACACCGATCAGCCAGCGCCCGGCAAGAACGCCGCGCGCCCCCCACGCGTTTCGGCGCTCAGGCGGTCCTGGGACAAGTACTGGTACGCCTGGGCCATGGTGACCCCGGTCGCCATCGTCCTGGCCGTCCTCGTCCTGTATCCGCTCGGTTACGGCTTCTACCAGTCGCTGACCGACGCCAACGAGTCGAACGTCTCCGCGACCATCGGCGCCTTCCACCGCCCGGCCACGTACAAGTTCGTCGGCCTGGACAACTACTGGCACGTACTGTCCGGCGCGGACAGCGACTTCTACCCGCGCCTGTGGTGGACGATCACCTGGACCGTGGTCGGCGTGTCACTGATGGTCGGCCTCGGCATGGGCCTCGCGGTGCTGCTCAACCGCAAGATGCGCCTGCGCGGCTTCTACCGCGCGCTGCTGATCCTGCCCTGGGCCGTCCCGTCGTTCATCAGCGTCTTCGCCTGGCGGCTGATGCTCAACTCGCAGTACGGCGTCTTCAACGAGATCATCACGGCGTTCGGCCTGCCGGCCCAGGACTGGCTCGGCACCCCGCTCGCCCAGAAGGTCGCCGTGATCATGGTGAACGTCTGGGTCGGCATCCCCTTCAACATGGTCGCGATCCTCGGCGGACTCCAGTCCATCCCCAAGGAGCTGTACGAGGCCTCCGAGATGGACGGCGCCTCCCCCTGGCAGCGGTTCGTGAACGTCACCCTGCCGGGTCTGCGTCCGGTGACCAACACGATCATCCTGCTGGGCTGCATCTGGACGTTCAACATGTTCAACATCATCTATCTGCTGCTGGGCAACAACACGAGCGGCGACGCCGACATCCTTGTCACCTTCGCCTTCCGCAAGGCGTTCACCGGTGTCTCGGACTACGCGGGCGCGGCGACGTACGGGATCATCATCCTCGCCCTCCTGCTGGCCTTCTCGACCTTCTACCGCCGCAACACCCTGAAGTCCGAGCAGGCGTAAGGAGCCATCGCCATGACCGCAGCAACCCACGAGAACTCCTCCGCCGCCGCGGCCGCTCCGACGGCCGCCCGCCGCTCGGACACCGCCGCCCCGCGCAAGGTGCGCGGCCGCGAACACCGCAGTCTGGGCTCCTCGATCGCCCTGCACGGCACCCTGATCGTGGCCACGGTGATCGCGGCCTTCCCGGTGGTGTGGATCCTCTTCATCTCACTCGGCCCGAAGAACGCCTGGCAGGAGCCGGGCCAGGTGCTGAAGAACCTCAGCTTCCACAACTACAGTGACGTGCTGAGTCATTCGGATCTGCCGAAGTGGTTCCTGAACACGGTGATCGTGGCGGGCGGCACCACCGCACTCGGCGTATTCCTTGCGGCAACCGCCGGTTACGCGGTGTCCCGGATGAGGTTCCCGGGCAGCAGGCAGCTGATGTGGACGTTCCTGGTCACTCAGATGTTCCCCAGTATCGTGCTGATCGTGCCGCTCTATCTCCTTATGTCCAATCTGGATCTGCTGGACAACTACCTCGGCCTGATCCTGGCGTACGCGACGACGGCGGTGCCGTTCTGCGCCTGGATGATGAAGGGGTACTTCGACACGATCCCCAAGGAGATAGACGAGGCGGGCCGAGTCGACGGCCTCACGCCGTTCGGCACGTTCTGGCGGCTGATCGTGCCGCTGGCCAGGCCCGGTCTCGCCGTGACCGCGTTCTACAGCTTCCTCACCGCCTGGGGCGAGGTCGCGTACGCCACGCAGTTCATGCAGTCCGACCACTACACGCTCGCCGTCGGCATCCGCACCTTCGCGCAGGACCAGCGCCCCGACTGGGCGTGGACCTCGGCCACGGCGATCATCATCACCATTCCGGCGACCCTCGTCTTCCTGCTGGTGCAGCGCAGCCTGGTCTCCGGGCTGACGGCCGGCGGCACCAAGGCATGACAGCGCCCTGAAGCCCCGTCGGCATCCCCGTACTTCGCAAGCGCCTCCGTCGTTCCCCCCGCACCCCTAAGGGAATCCATGACCCAGCACGTCACCGACGCACTCCCCACCGACGCCTCCTCCGCCGCCTCCGGGCGCCGGGAGTGGTGGCGCGACGCGGTCATCTACCAGGTCTATCCGCGCAGTTTCGCCGACGGCAACGGCGACGGCATGGGCGATCTGGCCGGCGTCCGGGCCCGGCTTCCCTATCTGAAGGAACTCGGCGTCGACGCGGTGTGGCTGTCCCCGTTCTACGCCTCCCCACAGGCGGACGCGGGCTACGACGTCGCCGACTACCGTGCCGTCGACCCGATGTTCGGAAATCTGACGGACGCCGACGACCTGGTCCGCGCCGCGCACGCGCTCGGGCTGCGGGTGATCGTCGACCTGGTGCCCAACCACTGCTCGGACCACCACGAGTGGTTCAAGCAGGCGCTGCGCGAGGGCCCCGGCTCGCCGATCCGGGAGCGCTTCCACTTCCGGCGCGGCAAGGGCGCGAACGGTGAACTGCCGCCCAACGACTGGGAGTCCATCTTCGGCGGCCCGGCCTGGACCCGGGTCGAGGACGGCGAGTGGTACCTCCACCTGTTCGCGCCCGAGCAGCCCGACTTCAACTGGGACCACCCGGCCGTCCACGACGAGTTCCGCTCCATCCTGCGCTTCTGGCTGGACCTGGGCATCGACGGCTTCCGCATCGATGTGGCGCACGGCCTGGTGAAGGCGGCGGGTCTGCCCGACATCGGCCACGACGAGCAGGTCAAGCTGCTCGGCACCGAGGCCGTGCCGTACTTCGACCAGGACGGCGTGCACGAGATCTACCGCAGCTGGCGGCGCATCCTCGAGGAGTACGCCGGTGAGCGCATCGCCGTCGCCGAGGCGTGGACGCCGACCGTCGAGCGCAGCGCCCTGTATCTGCGCCCGGACGAGCTGCACCAGGCCTTCAACTTCACCTATCTCACCACCGGTTGGAACGCGGCGGACCTGCGCGAGGTCATCGACCGCTCGCTCAGCGCCATGAACGCCGTGCACGCGCCCGCCACCTGGGTGCTCTCCAACCATGACGTGGTACGGCACTCCACGCGTCTCGCGGAAGGGGACGAGGCGCGTGGTCTGCGCCGGGCCAGGGCGGCGACCCTGCTCATGCTGGCGCTGCCCGGCTCGGCGTATCTCTACCAGGGCGAGGAGCTCGGCCTGCCCGAGGTGGTCGATCTGCCCGACGAGGTCCGCCAGGACCCGGCGTTCTTCCGCAGCGCGGGCCAGGACGGCACCCGCGACGGCTGCCGGGTGCCGCTGCCGTGGTCCGGCGAGGTCGCGCCGTTCGGCTTCGGCCCGGTCGAGGGCGGCCCGAGCTGGCTGCCGCAGCCGGCCTCCTGGAAGAACCTCACGGTCGAGGCGCAGGAGGGCGACCCCACCTCGACGCTGGAGTTCTACCGCAGCGCGCTCGCGGTGCGCCGCGACCACCCGGCGCTCGGCGCGGGCCGCCAGATCACCTGGCTGCCGGCCCCGGAGGGTGTGCTGGCCTTCCGCCGGGACACAGAAGAAGGCTCCATCATCTGCACGGTGAACCTCACCGCGACCCCGATCCCCCTCCCCACCCCCGGCACGCTGCTGCTCGCCAGCGCGGACGTCGAGCCGGGCGCCGAAACGACCGAACTGCCCGCAGATTCAACGGTCTGGTGGGCAGTCTGAGATGCGACCGGTACAGTCCAATCCTGTGACCACACGGCTTGCCGACATCGCAGCCCAAGCGGGGGTCAGCGAGGCGACTGTCAGCCGCGTCCTGAACGGGAAGCCGGGCGTCGCCGCGACCACCCGCCAGTCCGTGCTGGCCGCGCTCGATGTGCTGGGCTACGAGCGCCCGGTGCGGCTGCGGCAGCGCAGCGAGGGCCTGGTGGGCCTGATAACGCCGGAGCTGGAGAACCCCATATTCCCGGCGCTCGCGCAGGTCATCGGTCAGGCGCTGACCCGGCAGGGCTATACGCCGGTCCTGGCGACCCAGACGCCGGGCGGCTCCACCGAGGACGAGTTGACGGAGATGCTGGTGGACCGGGGGGTCGCCGGGATCATCTTCGTCTCCGGTCTGCACGCCGACACCTCCGCGGACATGCAGCGCTACGAGCAGTTGCGCGCCCAGGGCGTCCCGTTCGTCCTGGTGGACGGCTTCTCGCCCAAGGTGCAGGCGCCGTTCATCTCGCCGGACGACCGCGCCGCGATGGCCCTGGCGGTCACGCACCTCGTCTCGCTCGGGCACACCAAGATCGGTCTCGCTCTGGGCCCCAAGCGCTTCGTTCCGGTCCAGCGCAAGATCGAGGGCTTCGTCCGCACGGTGCAGGAGCAGTTGGGCCTGGCCCCCGCCGACATCGAGGAGCGACTGGTCCAGCACTCGCTGTACACGCTGGAGGGCGGTCAGGCCGCGGCGAGCGCGCTCATGGACCGTGACTGCACGGCGATCGTCTGCGCCAGCGACATGATGGCTCTCGGCGCGATAAGGGCGGCGCGCCAGCGCGGCCTGGAGGTCCCGAAGGACATATCGGTCGTCGGTTTCGACGACTCGCCTCTCATCGCCTTCACCGACCCACCGCTCACGACGATCCGCAAGCCGGTGCCGGCCATGGGACAGGCGGCGGTACGGACGTTGCTGGAGGAGATCGGCGGGACGCCCGCTCCGCACAGTGAGTTCGTGTTCATGCCGGAGCTGGTGGTGCGCGGTTCGACCGCTTCTGCCCCTGGGGACCGGAATCGTCCCTAGGGAGGAGGAGGTACGGCACCCGTTGGACTCCTCTCGGTGTAGAACGTGCGACCAGGACCCGACCAAGGGATGATCGGTCGGAGAAGGCTTTTCTGGCAGACTCTGTGCCTATGGGTGAGACGACCGTGACGACACTGGAAGGCCGGGAGCAGGCCGCTCCACAGCCCGTCGCGGAGGAGAATGCGGGGAAGACCTTCCTGCGTCGTTTGCGGACCCCGCGTCGCCCCCGCTTCTGGTTCGAGATCCTGCTCATCGCGGTGAGTTACTGGACGTATTCGCTGATCCGGAACGCAGTGCCGGAGCAGAAGCACGAGGCCCTGCGCAACGCGGACTGGATCTGGCGGACGGAACACCACCTCGGGATCGCCGTCGAGGAGTCGGTCAACCACGCCGTGAACTCGGTGACATGGCTGATCATCGGGATGAACTACTACTACGCGACGCTGCACTTCGTGGTGACGCTGGGTGTCCTGGTGTGGCTGTACCACAGCCATCCCGGCCGTTACGCGGCCACCCGGCTCGCCCTCTTCGCCACCACGGCGGTTGCCCTGGTCGGCTACTACTTCTTCCCGCTCGCGCCGCCCCGCCTGATGAGCGGCGGCGACTTCGTCGACACGGTCATGGTCCACCACACCTGGGGTTCCATGGCCTCCGGCGACCTGAAGCACATGTCCAACCAGTACGCCGCGATGCCCTCCATGCACATCGGCTGGTCCCTGTGGTGCGGCCTGACGATCTTCGCCCTGGCGTCGGCGCCGTGGGCCAGGATCCTCGGCCTGCTCTACCCGACGGCCACCCTGCTCGTGATCGTCGCCACGGCAAACCACTTCTGGCTGGACGCGGTGGGCGGCATGCTGTGCCTGGCCTTCGGCTTCTCGGTGGCCCGCGTTTGGTACGGGTCCCTGCCGTACGCGCTGCCGCGCCGGGTACCGGGGACGGGCGCGCCGGCGCTGCTGCCGGCGAAGGCCTGAGCGAGGGCCGTCCCGTTCGCGGAGCGATGGCCGGCCGACGTACGCGAGGAGGGGCCGCACCGGGCAGGTGCGACCCCTCTAGTCCGTTCAGCAATCAACCATTCCGCGATACGCGACGTACCCGCCGGTCACGGTGAGGCGTACGGGAGCCTCCGCGACCTCGTCCGCGGGGGCAGCCACCGGGTCCAGGCCGAAGGCCGTGAGGTCGGCCCGGAACCCGGGAGCGATACGCCCGGCCACCCCGGCCTCCCCCGCGGCCAGCGCCGCGTGCGTGGTGCAGCCCTCCAGTGCCTGGAGCCCCGTAAGGCCGCCCCTCGCAGAGGCGGCTCCCAGCGGCGCCCGCGCCGTCGCCAGCACGCCGCGCACGTCGTAGTGGGCGATCGGCCAGTCCGAGCCGAGCGCGACCACCGCACCGGCGTCCCGCAGATCCCGCGTACGCCAGGCGCGACCCGCCCGCTCGGGCCCCAGCCGCCGCGACCACTCGTCGCCGTGGTCGCCCCGCGTGTACGCGGTGTGCGGCGGCTGCATGGACGCGATGACCCCGAGCTCGGCGAAACGCGACAGCGTGCCGTCCGGGGCGGTCTCCACATGCTCGATCCGGTGAGCGAACCGACCCCCCGCCCCGAGCCCCTCCACCGTGTCGAGAACGTGCCGCACGGCCGCGTCGCCGATCGCGTGCGTGGCCGTACGGACCCCGGCCGCGTGCAGCTGCCGTACGGCGGCGGTGTACGCGGCGGGGTCGGGCCAGAACGCCTCCGTGCCCTGGCCGTGGCAGTCGGCGTGCTCCAGCCAGGCCGTGCCGCCCTCCACGGTCCCGTCCATGAAGAACTTGACCCCGCCGACCCTCCAGTGCCGCCCCCGGCGCTCCTGGAGCGCCACGAGCTCGTCCAGGGTCTCCCGGTCCGCGCCCGGCATGCACCAGGGCGAGAACCGCAGCCGCAGCGGCAGCACGGTCTCCTCGGCGACGGCACCGACCAGCTCCGGATCCCCCAGGTCCATCACATGCGCCCCGGTCAGCCCGGTCGCGGCCATCGCGGAGAGCAGCTCGACGAGCCGGGCCCGCCGCTCCTCGTACGAGGGCCGGGGCATGACCTCGGCGACCAGCTCCATCGCGGCATGCTCGACGAGATGCCCGGTGGGCCGCCCGTCACCGTCGCAGACGACTTCGGACCGCTGGACGAAGGACCGCGGCCCGGTCACCCCCGCGAGAGCGAGCGCGGCCTCACTCACCAGGGCGGAGTGACCGTCGTACAGCCGCAGAAAGGCGGGCGCGCCCCCGAGCACGTCCTCGACGAGGGCCCGGTGCACGGGCCGCCCGCCGAAGACGTTGTGGTCGAGCCCGAACCCGATGACCCACCCGTCGATACGGGAGGCGTCCCGGAGCGCCCCGCGCAGCCCGTCCAGATCCCGCACCCCGGACAGATCGGCCCCGGTGGCCATGTCCAGCCCCCACACGGGGTGACTGTGCGCGTCCACGAGCCCCGGGACGAGGTGCGCGCCCGCCAGGGACAGGACCTCGGTCCCCGGCCCGCGCCAGTCCCGTACGTCGGTCTCGTCACCGACCGCCGCGATCACCCCGTCGCGTACGGCGACCGCGGTGGCGTGCGGCCGGTCGGGGTCGAGGGTGCGGACCTTGGCGCCGGTGAGGATCAGCTCGGCGGTGGACATCGATGCAACTCCCTTTCTTACTGTGTGACTTCGGCAGGCTCGGCCGCGAAGTTCTCGTACACCTGCGGCCGTTCGCGGCGCAGCCACCAGGCGAGGCCGAGGCCGATGACGAAGACGGCGGGCGACAGGACGATCAGGACGGTGTTCACCGCCGGGGACGCGCCGGTGAACAGGTCGATGTGTGCCACGACCAGCACTATGGCCGTCGCGAGCAGCACGGTCGCAGCGACGGGAGCGACGACCGTCCGCAGCGCACCCTCCTCATGACGGATCCGCCGGAAGTAGCACGGCACGGCGATCGCGGCGAGGAGCTGGAGCACGAACAGGCCGATCATTCCCGGGGTGTTGACCCACAGCAGCAGCTGCCCGTAGGGGTCGGCGCCGGCCGCCCAGAAGCCGAGGACGACGACCGCGCCGAGCACGGTCTGGACGATCCCGGCGACGTACGGGGATCGGTGCTTCGGATGAATACGGCCCAACGCCTTGGGCAGGACGCCCTCTTCGGCGAGTGCGAGCCCGTACCGGTTGATGGCGTTGTGGAAGGCGAGCAGCGAGGCGAGGACGCTGGTGATGATGAAGACGTGCATCAGGTCGGAGGCCCAGCCGCCGACGTACGTCGTGATGGCGGAGAAGAAGAGCCCGCCGGGGTCGGTGGCCGCGGCCTTGACGACCTCCGCGTTCCCGAAGGCCTGGATGACCACCCAGACGACGAACGCGTAGAAGAGCCCGAGGAATCCGACGGCGAGGTACGTCGCACGCGGCACCGTGCGCTCGGGATCCCGCGCCTCCCGCCGGTAGATGACGGTGGACTCGAACCCGGTGAACGCGGCGAAGGCGAAGGCGAGCACGACCGCCGTCCCGGGGACGAACACGTTGCCGGGGGCGAAGGACGCGCCCGACAGCCCGTGCGCACCGCCCTTGACCAGCACTCCGCCCGCGAGCAGCACGAGTATCCCGGTCTCGGCGACGAGCAGGACGCCGAGCAGTTTCGCACCGAAGTCGATCGACCGGTAGCCGCCGTAACCGATGACGATCAGCCCGGCCAGGGACACCGGAAGCCAGGGAATGTCGGTCCCGAAGAGGGCCCGCACGGTGTCCTTGCTGGCGCTGCCCAGCAGACCGTAGACGCCGATCTCCATGCCGTTGTAGCCGATGAGGGCGAGCAGCGCGGCACCGATACCGACGGGCCGCCCGAGGCCGCGGGTGATGTACGCGTAGAAGGCACCCCCACTGCGGACATGCCGGCTCATGGTCGTGAACCCGACGGCGAAGACGGCGAGCGTGATCCCGGCCAGCAGATAGCCGACCGGCGCGCCGATCCCGCCGAGCAGGATCGCGAGCGGGGCGACACCCGCCATGACGGTCAGCGGAGCGGCGGCCGAGACGACGAAGAAGGCGATGTCGGCGGTGCCGAGGGAACCGGAGCGGAGGGTCGCCGCGGGGGTCGGCGTTCTCTCCTCGGAGGTGGTGACGGGCATGCGAGGGAAGCCCTTCTGGCGGGGACGGGGAGAAGTCCGGGGCGTGCGGGGCACCCCGGGATTCCGGCGCCGAGGGGGCTGCCGGGCTCGTAAACCTAAAGGCTTTCGGTTTCCGCAATGTAACCTCCCGTTTGGGCATCCGGGAAGACCTCAGGGAGAGCACAGATCATGGGACGGCCGCGCACACCACTCCTCGACCGCGAGCGCATCGCCACGACGGCACTCGAACTGATCGATGAGCGGGGCGAGTTCAGCGTGCCGCAGATCGCCAAGCGGCTCGGCGTGCAGACCGGCTCGGTGTACCACCATGTGGACGGCAGGGACGGCATCGTGGAACTTCTCCGCGAACGGGTCGCCTCGGCGATCGACACGGGAACCCTCTCCCTGGCCCCCTGGGACACGGCTCTGGCCGCCTGGGCCCGCTCCTACCGCGCGGCCTTCGCGGCGCACCCCAAGGTGATCCCGCTCCTCACCACATCACCCGTACGAGCGCCCCGCGTCCTGGAGCAGTACGAGCGCGCGGTCACCCTCCTCCTGGACGCCGGCTTCGCCCTGCCCGATGTGATGCCGGTGATCATCGCCCTGGAGAACCTGGTCCTCGGCTCGGCCCTGGACCTCGCGGCTCCCGAGGCGATGTGGGAACTCCCGGACGACACGACGACCCCACGGCTGGCTGCCGCCCTGGATGCGGTGGGGGCGGGGCGGGCGGACCGGGCGTTCGACCTGGCCCTGGAGGGATTCCTGGCCCACGCGCGGGCCTTGCAGGCGGCGTAAGAGCACTTTCTCGCCCCCGCCGCCCCTACCCGTCCCATCCCGTTCCTGGGGGCTGCGCCCCCCAGACCCCCCTAAAGATTGCGCCGTTCCCCGCGCCCCTGAAAGTCGTCTGCGGGACGGTGGGGGCTGGGCGCGCAGTTCCCCGCGCCCCTAAAAGCACGACCCCGCACCCGGCGACGCACAGGACCCCCCATCCTCACCCGGTACGGCGGCGCAGTCGGCGACGCAGCGAAGGGGCCGTGTCGGTACGTCCAGCCCGTCGCTTACGGGGTTATGGGCAAGTTCATGCTGTGGCAGCTGGCAGTAATGCCCACCGGCGACGGGCTGGACGTACCGGCACGGCCCCGACCCACAACGAACCGCTCACGCCCCGTAGAACAGCACCTCCACCACGGCCCGAGCCCGCCGTGTAGTCCGCCGGTAGTCATCGAGCATGTCCCCCACATGCCCGGGCCCGTACCCCAAATACCGCCCCACCGCAGCAAGTTCACGCCCGTCCGACGGAAACGTATCCCCGGCCCGCCCCCGCACCAGCATCACCGCGTTGCGCACCCGCGTAGCCAGCACCCACGCCTCGTCCAGCGTCGCCGCGTCCTCCCCGGACAACAGCCCCGCGGCACACGCGGCCGCCAGCCCCTCCCGCGTACGCGTCGTACGCAACCCCGGCTCCGCCCAGCCATGCCGCAGTTGCAGCAGTTGCACGGTCCACTCCACGTCGGACAGCCCGCCCCGCCCCAGCTTGGTGTGCAGCGTGGGATCCGCGCCGCGAGGCATCCGCTCCGACTCCATGCGGGCCTTCAGCCGCCGGATCTCCCGCACCGCGTCCTCGCCCAGCCCCTCGGCCGGATACCGCAACGGATCGATGAGCTCGATGAACCGGTCCCCCAAGTCGGTGTCCCCCGCCACGACTTCGGCACGCAACAGCGCCTGCGACTCCCACACCAACGACCAGCGCCGGTAGTACGCCTCGTACGAGTTCAGCGTCCGTACGAGCGGCCCCGACTTCCCCTCGGGCCGCAGATCGGCGTCGATCAGCAGCGGCGGATCCGCGCTGGGAATCTGCAGCAGCCGCCGCATCTCGGCGACAACGGTATGCGCGGCCCGGGACGCCTCCTGCTCCTCCACGCCCTCCCGGGGCTCATGCACGAACAGCACATCCGCGTCGGACCCGTATCCGAGCTCGTGCCCCCCGAACCGCCCCATGCCGATGACGGCGAACCGCGTGGGCAGCGTGTCCCCCCACCCGTCGCGCACCACGGCCCGCAGCGTCCCCGCCAGCGTCGCCGCCGTAAGGTCGGAGACGGCTCCCCCGACCAGATCGACGAGCGCGCCCTGGTCGGCGACGGCCGGTGTCTCCTCGGTGCCGTACGAGGCGACGATGTCCGTCGCGGCCGTACGGAACAGCTCACGCCGCCGCACCCCACGTGCGGCGGTGACGGCCTGCTCACCCCCGGTGGCGCGCCCCACGGCCGCGAGGATCTCCTGCTCCAGGTGGGCGCGGGACCGCGGTTCGAGTCCGCCCCCGTCTCCGTCGCCGAGGAGCGCGACCGCTTCCGGCGCGCGCATCAGCAGGTCGGGGGCGAGCCGCCCGGCGGACAGCACCCGGGCGAGATTCTCGGCGGCGGCACCTTCGTCCCTCAACAGCCGCAGATACCAAGGGGTCTTGCCCAGCGCGTCGGAGACCTTGCGGAAGTTCAGCAGCCCGGCGTCGGGTTCGGCGGAGTCGGCGAACCAGCCCAACAGCACGGGCAGCAGCGTCCGTTGGATGGCCGCCTTGCGCGTGACCCCGGACGCCAGCGCCTCCAGATGCCGCAGTGCGGCGGCCGGATCGGCGTATCCGAGCGCGACCAGCCGCTCCCGCGCCGCGTCGGGGCTCAACCTGCTCTCGCCCGGGGCGAGTTGGGCTACGGCGTCGAGCAGTGGACGGTAGAAGAGCTTCTCGTGCAGCCGCCGCACCACGGCCGCGTGCCGCTTCCACTCGCGGTTCAGCTCGGCGACCGGGTCGGACCGCAGCCCGAGCGACCGCCCGATACGCCGCTGATCGGCCTCGTCCTCCGGTACGAGATGGGTGCGCCGCAGCCGGTACAGCTGGATCCGGTGCTCCATGGACCGCAGAAAGCGGTACGCGTCGTCGAGTTGCAGGGCATCGTCACGCCCCACATACCCGCCGGCGGCCAGCGCTTTGAGCGCGTCCAGCGTCGTACCGCTCCGCAGCGACGTGTCGGCCCGCCCGTGCACCAACTGCAGTAGCTGCACGGCGAATTCGACATCTCTCAGTCCCCCCGGACCGAGCTTCAGCTCACGCTCGATCTGGGCGGCGGGAATGTTCTCGACGACCCTGCGCCGCATCTTCTGCACATCGGCGACGAAGTTCTCCCGCTCGGCGGCATGCCACACCAGGGGCGCCAGCGTGGCCACGTACTCCTCTCCCAGTTCGAGGTCCCCGGCCACGGGCCGCGCCTTGAGCAGCGCCTGGAACTCCCAGGTCTTGGCCCACCGCTGGTAGTAGGCGAGATGGCTGCTGAGCGTGCGCACCAACGGCCCGTTGCGCCCTTCGGGCCGCAGATTCGCGTCAACGGGCCAGATGCTGCCCTCGACGGTCGTCTCGGAGCAGATCCGCATCATGTGCGAGGCGAGCCGGGTGGCGGCCTGGAGGGCCTTGCGCTCATCGGCCCCGTCGACGGCCTCCCCCACGAAGATGACATCGACATCGGAGACGTAATTGAGCTCGTGTCCCCCGCACTTGCCCATCGCGATGACCGCGAGCCGGCACAACGCGGCGTCCTCGGGCGCGGCGGCCCGGGCGATGGCGAGCGCGGCGCGCAGGGTCGCGGTGGCGAGGTCGGCGAGTTCGGCGGCGGTCTGCGCGAGGTCGGTGGTGCCGCACACGTCGCGCGCGGCGATGGACAGCAGGCAGCGCCGGTAGGCGACGCGCAGCGAGACCGGGTCGGTCGCCTCGGCGAGCCCCCGCTCGAACTCCTGTACCCCGGGATGCAGGTCCTGCGGCTCGTAGGTGACGAGCGCCTGCCAGTCGCGCGGGTGCCGGGCGAGATGGTCGGCGAGCGCGGCGGAGGCGCCGAGGACGCCGAGCAGCCGGTCCCGCAGCGGCTTGGCGGCGATCAGCGTGTCGAGCAGCTCCCGCTGGGCCGTGTGACCGTCCTGCACCTCGACGAGCCGGACGAGTCCGTGCAGCGCCAGATCAGGGTCGGCGGTGGCACCCAGCGCGTCCAGGAGCACCGGATCGGACCGTATCGGCGCCAGCTCGTCGCCCGCCAGGAGCCGCTCGGCCGCCGAGGGATCGGTGAAGCCGTGCCGCAGCAGCCGCGTGAAGGTACTGCTTCTGCGCCCCGGCGCCGTCATCCCCGGCCTCCTGTCGGATCAAGGTCGTACAACCGGTCCAATGTCGTACAAGTAATACAACCGGTCCGATCAAGGTCGTGCGAGCTTGAGCCTAACCCCGGTCCGCGTGGTGGCGCCCCGCGCCGCTGTCGGCTTCTGTGGTGGGAGCCATGAGCCGTACGACAAAGGAGTCACGCCATGGACATGACCCTCGAAGTGATTCTGCTGCCGGTCTCCGACGTGGACCGGGCGAAGGAGTTCTACCGGGACAAGGTCGGCTTTCACGTCGACCTGGACGGTGATGTGATGGAGGGGGTGCGGATCGTGCAGCTGACGCCGCCCGGGTCCGGGTGTTCCATCGCGCTCGTCGACGGGCTCCAGATCCCGACGGGGACGCCGCGGCCCGGGACGTACCACGGGATGCAGCTGTGCGTCGCGGACGCCAAGGCGGCGTACGAGGAGCTCACGGCGCGCGGCCTGGAGGTCAGCGAGCCGCAGGCGTTCTCGCCGCAGGACGGGGCCACGTTCATGTACTTCAAGGACCCGGACGGGAACGGTTGGGCGATTCAGGAGTACCGGCAGCGGGCGACGCGGCCGCTGCACCAGTTGCTGACCGAGCTGGCGGCCCAGCGGCAGTAGTTCACCCGCTCTTCATCCCTCCGGTTGGGGGACGTGGGCCGAGGGAATGTTGGCGTGTGCATGCTCTGTCCGCACCGCCACCGTCACTCCCCCCACCGGAGGTCTGAAGTGTCCGGCAGAAACGTGTACCGCCGCAGTCGTGCCGTCATCGCGTCGGCCCTCGCCTTCACCGCAGCCGCGGTCGGGGTGTGGACCGGGTTCGGCGGCTCGTCCCCGGCACACGCCGCGGCCGCGGTCCCCACCCCGGACCACGTCGTCGTCGTGGTCTTCGAGAACCACGCGTACAGCCAGGTGATCGGCTCCTCCAGCGCCCCGTACATCAACTCGCTCAAGACCGGCGGGGCCAACCTCTCCCAGTCGTACGCCGAGACGCACCCGAGCCAGCCCAACTACTTCGCCCTGTTCTCCGGCGCCACGCAGGGGATCACGGACGACAGCTGCTACACGCCCGGCTTCTCCTCCGCCCCGAACCTCGCCTCCGAGCTGATAGCCGCGGGCAAGACCTGGGCGAGCTACAACGAGACGCTGCCCAGCCAGGGTTCGACGACGTGCAGCAGCGGCAACTACGCGCGTAAGCACAACCCGTGGTTCGGCTTCAGCAACGTACCGACGTCGACCGCGAAGACCTTCACCCAGTTCCCGACGGACTACTCGACGCTCCCGCAGGTCTCCTTCGTGGTCCCCAACCTGTGCAGCGACATGCACGACTGCTCGGTGTCGACGGGTGACACCTGGCTGAACAACAACCTCAGCGCCTACGCGACCTGGGCCAAGACCCACAACAGCCTGCTCGTCGTCACCTTCGACGAGGACAACCGGCTCAGCGGCAACCGCATCCCGATGGTGCTGTACGGCCAGCAGGTGACGGCCGGGTCCTCGTCCACCACCACCTACAACCACTACGACCTGCTGCGCACGCTGGAGGACATGCACGGCCTCACGCACGCGGGCAACGCGGCTTCCGGCAAGGACATCACGGGTATCTGGACGTCCTGACATGTACGTAGCGGACAGCCGCGCCAGTACTCCGGACACTCCGGGCACTCCAGCGACGGCGGCGTCCGCGGAAGGCGCCGTCCGGCCCCGTGCCGGGCGGCGCCGTGCCGCGGTCGCGCCCACGGTGCTGGCGCTCGGCACGGTCAGTCTGATCACCGACGTCTCCTCGGAGATGGTGACGGCGGTGCTGCCCCTGTACCTGGTGACCGGCCTCGGCCTGTCCCCGCTGGGCTTCGGGCTCCTCGACGGGATCTACAACGGCTTCTCGGCGCTGGTGCGGCTGGTCGGCGGGCATCTCGCGGACCGGGGCGGCGGCCGCCACAAGTGGGTCGCCGGCTTCGGCTACGGCCTGTCGGCGGTGTGCAAGCCGTTGTTGCTGCTGGCGCACTCCTTGACCCCCATCGGGCTGATCCTGGCGGCGGACCGCACGGGCAAGGGCCTGCGCACGGCCCCGCGCGACGCGCTGATCTCGCTGTCGAGCACCCCGCAGACCCGCGGCCGTGCCTTCGGCGTGCACCGGGCCATGGACACGGCGGGCGCGCTGTTCGGCCCCCTCGTGGCCTTCCTGATCCTCCGGGCCACGGTCGACGGCTACGACGCGGTGTTCATGGTGAGCTTCTGCGTGGCCGTGGTGGGCGTGCTGGTGCTGGTGCTGTTCGTGCCGGGCAGAACAGCGGGCGCACCCGTCACAGCGGGAGCACCCGTCACCACAGATACTCCCGTCACCACGGACGCACCCGTCACCACGGATGCCCCCCGCCCCACCCTCCGCGCCGCCCTCGCCCTCCTCCGTCGCCCCGCCCTGCGCCGGCTCACCGTCTGCGCCCTCCTCCTGGGCCTGGCGACGGTCAGCGACTCCTTCGTCTATCTCCTGCTCCAGCGGCGCCTGGGCGTACCCGACCGCTGGTTCGCACTGCTGCCGCTCGGTACGGCGGCGGCGTTCCTCCTGCTGGCCGTTCCACTGGGCCGGCTCGCGGACCGGATCGGGAGGTGGCGGGTGTTCCTGGCCGGCCACGGCGCCCTGCTCCTCGCGTACGCCCTCCTGCTCACGTCCTGGCACGGGACGGCACTGCCGTACGCCGTCCTGGTCCTGCACGGCGGCTTCTACGCGGCGACGGACGGTGTGCTGATGGCCGCGGCCTCGGACAGCGTGCCCGAGGAGCTGCGCTCGTCGGGGCTCGCGCTGGTCCAGACGGGTCAGGCGCTGGCCCGTTTCGTGTGCTCGCTCGGTTTCGGCGCGGCCTGGACGGCGTGGGGCGACCGTACGGCGCTCACGGCGTCGACCGTGGCACTCGCCGCCTGCGCAGGGTTCTCACTGCTATCGCTCCCACCTCCGCCCCACCCCGTCAGAAGGCCTCGCAGCATGACTCTCCGTACCCGCATCCTGGTCCTCATCTCGGCGCTCGTCGTCCTGGCGGGCGTGGCCACGGCGTCGGTGCTGCACGCCTCGGCCCGCGCGGACCGCAGGAACCAGACCCAGCCGGGCGGCCCGAAGATCACCGCGGGCACCGTCGCACTGACCGGCGACCAGAGCCGCATGGTCTTCCGCAACATGGCGTGGGGCCCGCACCGCGACGAGCTGACGACGGTCCCGGCGTCCGACCCGTCGGGCCCGCGCACGGCCTCCAAGGTCAAGTGCCTGCGTTTCTACGCGGCTTCGGGCACGGGTGTGTGCCTCCAGGCGGTGCACGGCGCGGTCCAGGACACCTACCGGGCCATCATCCTCGACGCACACCTCCACGAGACGGCCCGCTACGACGTCCCCGGCATCCCGTCCCGCGCCCGCGTCTCGCCCAGCGGCCGGTACGCCGCGTGGACGGCCTTCGTGGGCGGTGACTCGTACGCGGGGACGAACTTCTCGACCCGCGCGGCGATCGTGGACACCCGGACGGGGAAACTGACACCGTCCCTGGAGGCGTATCGCGTCGTGAAGGACGGCAGGACGTACCACGCGGCGGACGAGAACTTCTGGGGCGTCACGTTCGCGAGCGACGACCGCACCTTCTACGCGACGCTGGCGACCAAGGGCAAGACGTATCTGATCCGCGGCGACCTCCGCACCCGCACGGTCACCACCCTCCACACGAACGTCGAATGCCCGTCCCTCTCCCCCGACGGCACCCGCATCGCCTTCAAGAAGCGCGTGAAGGGCCTCCCCAAGGACGCCCCCTGGCACCTGTACGTCCTCGACCTGCACACGATGCGCGAAACCCCCCTCGCCGAACCCCGCAGCGTCGACGACCAGGCCGTCTGGCGCGACGACCACACCATCGTCTACGCCCTCCCCGGCGACTACGGAGCCGACCTGTACACCGTCCCGTCCGACGGCACGGGAAAGCCGCGGCGCATCAGCAGCGCGGCTGTGTCTCCCGCGTATGTGCGCTGAAACGAGTACGTCCGGTTTCAAGGATTCAAGGACACGACCGACCGTGACGGATATCATCGTCACCCGTCACAGTCGGTGATCACCAGGGGGGCTTCGTGGTCAGTCCAGAGCTGCCGAGTGCGGCCGAGCGGAATGCCGCACGCGCCGCGGATTTTGAGGCATTCGGCGGTATTAACCTCGTCCATGTCCGACGCCAGTTATCGAGCCTTCTGGAGCTCATCGGCACGGGCGGAATATTCGACGAGTACACCAAGCATGACATCCGGCACATCGACGGGATGCTGAATTCGCTCGACTGGATCATCCCGCAGGAAACCAAAGAGATCATGACCACCGGCGACTGGCTGCTGACGGTGCTCGGAATCTACTTCCACGATCTCGGCATGCTGGTCACCAAGGACGAATATCGGGCGCGTCAGCATTCGGGCTTCGAGCGGTTCAAGCAGGAAGTCCTCATCACGGACAACGACGACGGAAAAGAGTACGCGGCTCGTCTGGCGGAACTCGAATCCAACGACGTCGACATCGAGCGGCTCCAGTATCAGGAATTCGTCCGCTATCACCACGCCAGGCGTATCAAGAAGTGGATCACCGGAGAAGCCGATCAGGAGTTCGGGGATTCCGGGGCCGCTCGGACGCTCGTCACGGAAATCGTCGAGAAGCTGGGCGACACCTTCAGGGATGACCTCGCCATGGTGTGCGAGAGCCATCACCTCGACGACCTCTACGACACGGAAAAATATCCCGTGTCCAATCCGTACGGCTTGCACTCGGAAGAATGCGCCAACGTGCAGTACGCGGCCGTCCTGCTGCGGACCGCCGACTTGCTGCACATCACGAAGGACCGCACCCCGTCCATCGCCTACCGCATGATCACCCCCTCCGACCCGGTGAGCCAGTTCGAGTGGGCCAAGCAGGCATCCGTACGCAACGTTCGCGACAAGGTCGCGATCGACGGCGATGGAAAAGCAGATCCCGCTGCGCCCAGGAACACCGTGGAAGTCTACGCGGACTTCACGAACGGCGACGCCTTCTTCGGCCTCACCTCGTACCTCTCCTATGCCGAGCAACAGCTGATCGAGAGCAGAAAATGGATTCTCGAGTCCAACGAACGGCTTGCGTCGCCGCATAAATTCCCCTGGCGTTCCATCGACACGAAGAAGGTCAAGGCCAAGGGGTTCCTTCCCGAGCAGTTCCACTTCTCCCTCGACGACAAGAAGGTCCTCGACCTCCTCACCGGGCACACCCTCTACAGCGACTCGCGCGTGGTTCTTCGTGAACTGCTGCAGAACTCGATCGATGCGGTGCGGCTCCAGCACGGGACGGACTCCGCCACAAACGGACACGTCTGGGTGAAGTGGGATTCAAATTCCCGGGTGATGGAGGTCGGGGACAACGGAACGGGAATGACCCAGAGCATCATCGTCAACAACCTCCTCAAAGCCGGATCCAGCAGGTATCAGGAGCCCGATTTCAAGAAGGAGCATCCTGATTTCACCCCCATCAGTCGGTTCGGCATCGGCGTGATGTCGACTTTTATGATTGCCGACAAAGTGGAGGTCCTGACATCGCATCCGGTCGAGGAGAAGTCACGACACCTTTCCCTCCGCTCGGCACACGGCAAATATCTCGTCAGGCTGCTGGACAAGCATGAGCTCCCCGACGAGATCAAGGAGCACGGAACGATTGTGCGTCTCCATGTCCGCCCGAGTGTCGAGGCGGACACGATCATCTCGGCCGCGCACAGCTGGATCGTCGTTCCGAACTGCAAGGTCTCCACGTATGTCGATGACAACGAGCCCGAACACATCGGACACGTCGATCTCAAGTCGGCGCTCACTCATGCCCTGATAGACAACGACGCCACCAGGGCAGAAGAGTTCGCCGCCGGAAGGATCAAGGTCGAAGAGAAAACACTCGACGGCGTCTCGATGGCTTATGCGCTGGAGTGGGACGACTACTTCAAACACTGGGGCTTCATGAGGCTGCCGAATCTGACGTTCATCAGCCTGGACGAGGACTTCGAGGACAATCAGCCGTTCTATGCTGTCGGCACGTGCGTGGAGGGAATTCGAGTAGAGACCACTTCGCCAGGATTCCGGGACGAGGACGGAATCTGGGCGTGTATCAATGCCTTCGGGAAGAGCGCTCCCCGTACGGATGTGGCACGCCGGACACTGGAGGCGACCGAAGAGAGACAAGCGCTGATCGCCAAGGCATACGAGTTGTACTGCGCTCACGTATCCTCTGAAATCGACGCACTTGAAAGCGAACGCGACCAGTCGATGACATACGCGGTGCAGGAGGCGGGCTTCCTGGCCACAGCCCTGCACTCCAGCCGGAGCGCATCGTCACCGGCCCTGCTTTTTGAGTCCCTCAAGGATCTGCCGCTCTTCCTGGGTGAAGATCAGAGCGAGGAAAGAAAGAAGTACACAGCCCGGGAACTGGATCAGTTCACCGCACTGCATATCCGTGAGAGCAATGTCTCGCACTATGCGGAGTTCCTGTTGCGGGACATTCCACAGGCGACTTCCAAGATTGCCCTCCTTGAGGTTCTGGGACAACCCGCACAACCTATTGAGACCAACGAGCTCATGCTCTGCAGCGCACTGACATCGAGCGATATCGCAAACGAGTTGATCTGGTCCTCCTGGCAGGTGGCCAGCTTGTACGGCAATCTGGACCGCCGTCTCTTCGACGTGAAACTGATCCAGGGAGTCACTGGCAACTGGTCGCCGATTTTTGTCCCGCCCAAGTACAATACTGAGCTTCGCAAGTTCGAAGATCGCAGAACGCCCACCGCTCTCAGCCGCATCCCGATTTCCGGGGTGGAGAGCGGAGGGTTCCCGGACGAAATCGTCGGAGTGGTTCTCAGCAGGAGAATGCATCTGCTGCCCAACCACCCCTGGGTTCAGATGGTCGACTCGTACCGGGACGAGGAAGGAAAACTCGATCCCTTCGACAGGCGTCTGATCTGCCTGTCCTGGTTGATCACACAGGCCTGGTCCAATGGCTCGTTCGGCAAGTTCGCCAGCGGTCGCGCTTTCCAGGAACAGGTCAAGAACATGGTCAGGAGCGCCCTCTTCTCCGATTTCGATGCGGATCTGTTCCAGGAGATCTTGCGGGCGAGCAGCGACAAGAAGCTGATGGACACGCGTTTCTGGAACCGGGCCAACGACTGACCAAGGTGAAGTGGAGTGCTCGCGGTGACCGTCAGCAAACAGTCCATTGACAACCTGGAGTCGCGGGCCGCACCGACCGTGGCGCCCGACGAGGACATCAGATCAGTTGCGGCAAAGATTTACCACTGGATCGAAACAGACGCCATAAATACCATCGACTGGTATTTTCGAGAAAAGACGTCGAAGGCACGGTGGTCGCGCGTTCTGCGGTTCTCCTCCGTCACGCTCGTGACGCTCGGCACCGTCTTCCCAGTGGTGGCAGTCGGTATGCACTGGACGGAGAACTCGATCTGGGGATACGGCCTCATCGGACTGGGTGCCGGGTGTCTCGCGCTGGACAAGGTGTTCGGATTCTCCTCGTCCTGGACCCGCTATCTGACAACGGCCACAGCACTGCGACGCTCGCTCACCGCCTTCCAGATCGAATGGGCGAAGGTGCAGGCCGCGTCGGATACCACCGACGAGCAGTCCCTCAAGGAGGCCTACTTCACCCTGGCTTCCCGTTTCGTCGACACCACGGCGGATCTCGTGGAACGAGAGACCCTGAGCTGGGTGACGGAGTTCCAGAACAGCCTCCTTCAGCTGGAGACGGAAGCAGCGCAGAGTCGGTCGGCCCGCTGAGGCGGTGAAACGCCGTAGGGCCGACGGTCCGCGACCGTCGGCCCTACGTGGCGTATCCGCGGGGTACCCCCCGCGCTGACCTGTCCCTGCCCCGTGCCTACAGCACCGGCAGGTTCTTCCGCAGCTCGAAGGCGGTGACCTCGCTGCGGTACTCCTCCCACTCCTGCTTCTTGTTGCGCAGGAAGAAGTCGAAGACGTGCTCGCCGAGAGTCTCGGCCACGAGTTCGCTGCGCTGCATCAGGACCAGGGCCTCGCCGAGGTTCTGCGGGAGGGGCTCGATGCCCATGGCGCGGCGCTCGGCGTCGGAGAGGGCCCAGACGTCGTCGTCGGCGCCGGGCGGGAGCTCGTAGCCCTCTTCGATGCCCTTGAGGCCGGCGGCCAGCAGCAGCGCATACGCCAGGTACGGGTTCGCGCCCGAGTCGATGGAGCGGACCTCGACGCGTGCTGAGCCCGTCTTGCCGGGCTTGTACATCGGGACGCGGACGAGGGCGGAGCGGTTGTTGTGGCCCCAGCAGATGTACGAGGGGGCCTCGCCGCCGGCGCCCGCGGTGCGCTCCGAGCCGCCCCAGATGCGCTTGTAGGAGTTGACCCACTGGTTGGTGACGGCGGAGATCTCCGCGGCGTGCTTCAGCAGGCCGGCGATGAAGGAGCGGCCGACCTTGGAGAGCTGGTATTCCGAGCCGGACTCGTAGAACGCGTTGCGGTCGCCCTCGAAGAGGGAGAGGTGCGTGTGCATGCCGCTGCCCGGGTACTCCGAGAACGGCTTCGGCATGAAGGTGGCCTGGACGCCCTGCTCCAGCGCGACCTGCTTCATGATCAGCCGGAAGGTCATGATGTTGTCGGCCGTGGAGAGCGCGTCGGCGTAGCGCAGGTCGATCTCCTGCTGGCCGGGGGCGCCCTCGTGGTGGCTGAACTCGACCGAGATGCCCATCGACTCCAGCATCGTGATGGCCTGGCGCCGGAAGTCCTGGCCGACGTTCTGCGGGGTGTGGTCGAAGTAGCCGGAGTTGTCGGCGGGGGTGGGCCGCGAGCCGTCCAGCGGCTTGTTCTTCAGCAGGAAGAACTCGATCTCCGGGTGGGTGTAGAAGGTGAAGCCCAGGTCGGAGGTCTTCGCCAGGGCGCGCTTGAGGACATAGCGCGGGTCCGCGAAGGACGGGGAACCGTCCGGCATGAGGATGTCGCAGAACATCCGGGCCGTGCCGGGGGCCTCCGCACGCCAGGGCAGGACCTGGAACGTCGACGGATCCGGCTTGGCGATCATGTCGGACTCGTACACACGAGCGAATCCCTCGATCGCCGAGCCGTCGAAGCCGATGCCCTCATCGAAGGCCTGTTCCAGTTCGGCCGGGGCCACGGCCACCGACTTGAGGAAGCCGAGCACGTCCGTGAACCACAGGCGTACGAACCGGATGTCCCGCTCCTCCAGTGTCCGGAGCACGAACTCCTGCTGCTTGTCCATCTTCCGCTTCCACCCATCCTTGCTGGTCAGGCCGCCTGCTCCCACGCCTCGGGGACGGTCGGGGCACCTGAGCATCCCACCACAACACCATTTCATGCGCGTTGCGGACCTTGATCGCCCGGGCGACCACGGGCTGAACGCCTCGCGTACGGCAGGTGTCCTGCTCTGACGCCCATCTTGCCTGCTCGGGCGCCCTTGCGTAATGGCCGCCCCTCGAAGTCTCTCCTCACCGACATTTCGGCGACCACCCTGCATACCCCGCCCCCGTTCACACTACGATCAGTTCACCCGTCCGTCCCGTCCGCCCCACCCCCATAAAGGACTCGCCATGGGTTCCGCGAAGAACAAGACCAGCAACGCCTCACGCAAGGCGCGCATAGAAGAGCTGCGCCGCGCCGAGCAGGCCCGTGAGCGCCGTAACCGGATCCTCACGATCACCGCCAGCGTGGTCGTCGTCGCCGGTCTCGTCGCCGGCGGTGTCGTCCTCGTCAAGTCGCAGTCCAACAAGAACGACACGGCGAGCGACTCGAAGGCGTCGGGGCACTTCGTCACGGGCTCGGACGGCGTGAAGACCTGGAAGGGCACGCTGTCGCGCAACCACGTCACCAAGACGGTGAAGTACCCGATGGAGCCCCCGGTCGGCGGTGACCACAACCAGGTGTGGATGAACTGCAACGGCGACGTCTACGCCAAGGCGGTCAACAACATGAACGCCGTGCACTCGCTGGAGCACGGCGCGGTCTGGGTGACGTACAACAGCAAGGCCTCGGACGCCGACGTGAAGGCACTCGCGGCGAAGGTCAAGAAGACCCCCTACACGCTGATGAGCCCCGTCGAGGACCAGAAGGACCCGATCATGCTCAGCGCCTGGGGCAAGCAGCGCACGGTGACGAGCGCGACCGACCCGAACGTGGACAAGTTCTTCGCGTCGTACGTCCAGGGCAAGCAGACGCCCGAGCCGGGCGCCGCCTGCACCAACGGTCTGTCCCAGTGAGGCATGTCGGGTGGATCGCGGGGGCCGCGGCGGCCGTGCTCGTCGCGGCCGGGGCGATCACCTACGCGGTCGCCGAGGACGGCGGCGGTTCGGGCACCACGACACCGTCCGCCGACTCCGCCGACGCGGGCTTCGCGCGGGACATGGCGGTCCACCACCAGCAGGCCGTCGAGATGTCGTACATCGTGCGCGACCGCACCAAGGACGTGGAGGTACGGCGTCTCGCGTACGACATCGCACAGACGCAGGCCAACCAGCGCGGCATGCTGCTCGGCTGGCTCGACCTGTGGGATCTGCCGAAGGTGTCCTCGGACGCGCCGATGACCTGGATGGGCATGGGTGACATGGCCTCCGGCAAGGACGGCTCGCTGATGCCGGGTATGGCGACGAACACCGAGATGAAGAAGCTCAACACGCTGAGCGGCAAGCAGGCCGAGATCTTCTACCTCCAGCTGATGACCGACCATCACAAGGGCGGCATCCACATGGCCGAGGGCTGCGTCGAGAAGTGCACGGTCGGCGTCGAGAAGAAGCTCGCGCAGGGCATGGTCGACGCGCAGCAGTCGGAGATCAAGCTGATGGCCGACATGCTCAAGGAGCGGGGCGCGAAGGCCCGCGACTAGGGCCGGTCGTGGCCGGACGGTGAGAACGAGGCGGTGCGTGGGACGGGTCCGGGGCAGTGCCCCGGACCCGTCCGCCCCCCCTCCGCCGCCTGATGGTCAATGGCGGTCCGGCCGCCCGATGGTCAACCGTGATCCGGTCGCCTGACGGTCAACTCCGCCAATCCGTACCGCACTTCAGCGCGACATCCGTCGGCACGAGGCGCTCCACCGAACCCGGGCGGCCGTCGGTGACGGCGAGCTGGGCCTTGTCCAGGTAGCCGATGAAGAGCTGGGTGTGGGCGGGCATGGCCGCGGGGTCGTAGATGAAGACGACGGTGTCGTCGTCCCGCCGCTCCCGCTGCACGACGTCCTCGACGCCGGCTCCCGAGCCGTGTTCGTCGACCTGGGTGTGGTCGTCCGGCCCCTTGCAGAACACCCCGGTCTTCACCAGGACGGGGAACCCCGCCTTGCGCAGGGCCTTCTGCAGCCCCGCCGGGTCCTTGAAGTACTGCTCCTTGGTCCAGGTCACCGCGACCGTGCCGTCCGTCCGCTTGGCGACGGTGAAGGCGGCCGCTTCCGTGCCCCCGGACGGCGGCGCGGTCGAGGGGTGGCCGATGCCCGGTACGCCGAGCGCGAGCCCCGCGATCGCCGTGACACCCACGGCCGCCACGGCCACGCGCCTGCGTCGCCGCCGGACCGCGCGCCCCCCGGCCACGATCCGCTCGACCGGCACCTCCATGGTGACGTCGTCGAGCGATCCCTTCAGTGCGTCCAGTACGTCCATGTCGTCGTCGATTCCGTTCACGATCCTGCCTCCGGGATGTTGAGGGTGACGAGGTGGCCGCGCAGTGTCGCGACGGCCCGCGCGAGATGGGCGGTGACGGTTCCCGGGGCGATCCCGAGCGTCTTCGCCGTGGTCGCGGTGTCGAGGTCGAGGAAGACCCGCAGGGCGATCACCTCCCGCTGCCGACGCGGTAGTTCACGCAGTACGGCCAGCAGCGCGGGGTCGAGTCCGGACCCTCCGGACTCTGCGCACTCCGCGGGCTCCGCGGACCCGGCGTCCCGGCCGTCGTGGTCGCCGAGCGCGACCTCGTACCGACGCCGACGCCACCACGAGATACGGGTGTTGAGCGCCGTCCGTACGATCCAGGCGCGCGGGGCGGGATGGCGTCGCACCCGGGGCCAGGTCGCCCAGGCCCGGGCGAACGCCTCGGCCACGAGGTCCTCCGCCAGCTGCCGGTCGCCCACCGAGGCGAGGACCGCCCGCAGGCAGACGTCCCGGCCGCACCGGTAGAACTCTTCGAACTCCAGCTGCTTCACACCCCCTATACGCCGTGGGGTCGCGATGCGCTTACAGACCAGAGGCGTCCCTTGACAAGTGGATAGGGATAACCCTCGACCCGGTCCCGGGATCCCTTCCATACCACCCCAAATGACCGCCAAACACAGGCACTTGAGGTTTCCTTGACCTTTTCCATCCCCTGGCATGAACGGTTCATCGCCAGAGTGACCCCCAGCGTGATCGATCCCCTGTGTCCTCATCCGGCACACGGACCCGCAGATCACGGTCGACCACATATGCGACGAACCACATCGCAGGGGGTTTTATGAGATCCAATCGCGCCACTGCGCGCGCCGGGGTGAGCATGGCAGCGACACTGCCGCTGCTTGCCGGCGCGCTGGCGCTCGGCATACCCGCGGCCCATGCCGCGGACGGCCCGAGCCGGGCCACCCTCGCGGGCACCAAGCCCGCGTGGGCGACGGCCAAGGCTGACAAGGGAGCCACGTCCGACAACTCCCAGGTCTCCGCCCGGGTCTACCTCGCCGGCCGGGACGCCTCCGGTCTGGCCGCGTACGCCAAGGCCGTGTCCGACCCGAACTCGGCGTCGTACGGGAAGTACTTGAGCGCCAGGAAGACGCAGCAGCGCTTCGGCGCCACGAAGGCCCAGGTCGCCGCGGTGACCTCGTGGCTGAAGTCGGCCGGCCTGAAGGTCACCGGCACCACGCAGCACTACGTCTCCGTCACCGGTGACGTCGCCGCCGCCGAGAAGGCGTTCGGCACCCAGCTGCACAACTACACCAAGGGCAACAAGACCTACCGGGCGCCGTCGAAGACGGCCTCCGCGCCGGCCGCCCTGAACGGCGCCGTCCTGACCGTCACCGGTCTGGACAACGCCCCGCACAAGGCGACGCACAGCGACACCCTGCCGGGTCCGGACGCGGTGTTCAAGAACTCCGGGCCGTTCTCGTCGTACTACGGCTCGAACACCGCGAGCACCCTGCCGGACGCGTACGGCTCGAAGATCCCGTACGCCGTCAAGGGCTACACGGGCAAGCAGCTGCGCGCCGCCTACGGTGCGGGCACTCGCACCGGCAAGAACGTCCGCGTCGCCATCACCGACGCGTACGCCTCGCCGACCATCGCCTTCGACGCGCAGACCTACGCGGGCAAGCACGGTGACGCGGCGTACACCAGCGGCCAGCTGCGCCAGGTGCTGCCGAAGAACTACACGAAGACCGAGGAGTGCGGAGCGGCCGGCTGGTACGGCGAGGAGACCCTCGACGTCGAGGCCGTGCACGCGGTCGCGCCGGGCGCGAGCATCACGTACGTGGGTGCCGCCTCCTGCTACGACGACGATCTGCTCGACTCGCTCAACAAGATCGTCGACGGGCACCTGGCCGACATCGTCTCCAACTCGTGGGGCGACATCGAGGCCAACGAGACGCCTGACGTCGCGGCCGCCTACGACCAGGTCTTCCAGTTCGGCGCGGTCGAGGGCATCGGCTTCTACTTCTCCTCCGGCGACAACGGCGACGAGGTCGCCAACACCGGTACGAAGCAGGTCGACACCCCGGCCAACTCGGCGTGGGTGACGGCGGTCGGCGGTACCTCGCTGGCGGTCGGCAAGAACGACAAGTACCTGTTCGAGACCGGCTGGGGCACCGAGAAGGCCTCGCTGTCGGCCGATGGCAAGAGCTGGACCAACTTCCCCGGCGCGTACACCTCGGGTGCGGGTGGCGGCACGAGCAAGACCGTGGCGGAGCCCTTCTACCAGAAGGCTGTCGTCCCGAACGCGCTCGCCACGGCGAACAGCGCCGGCGGTAACCGGGTCGTCCCGGACATCTCGGCCATCGCCGACCCCAACACCGGTTTCAAGGTCGGCCAGACGCAGACCTTCCCGGACGGGTCGGAGCAGTACAGCGAGTACCGGATCGGTGGCACCTCGCTCGCCGCGCCGGTGATCGCGGCCGTTCAGGCGCTCGCCCAGGAGGCGCGTGGCGGTAAGGCGATCGGCTTCGCCAACCCCGCCATCTACGCCAAGTACGGCTCGAAGGCGTACCACGACGTCACGGACAACCCCACGGGGTCCGGGCTCGCCGTGGCGCGTGTCGACTTCGCGAACGGTTACGACGCCACGGACGGGCTGCTCACTTCCGTCCGGAGCCTCGGCAAGGACAGCTCCTTGCAGGCCGTGAAGGGCTACGACGACGTCACCGGTGTGGGTTCCCCCGCCCCGGGCTACGTCGAATCATTCAGCCGCCGCTGACGCCCCATCACGATGGGTACGCCCGCTCCCCCTTTGCTGGTTGGGGGGGCGGGCGTAGGTGTGTTTCGCCCCCGCCGCCCCTACCCGTCCCATCCCGTTCCTGGGGGCTGCGCCCCCAGACCCCCGCTAAAAGATTGCGCCGTTCCCCGCGCCCCTGAAAGACGGGGGTAGTTCGTCGGCTGCGGGGCGGTGGGGGTTGCTCGCGCAGTTCCCCGCGCCCCTGAAGGCGCGGGGCTTCGCCCCGCGATCCCCCGCCCGCCCCGGGGTCTTTTAGGGGCGCGGGGAACTGCGCAATCTTTTGCGCCAGCCCCCACCCACCCGCAGACGACACACAACCCCACGGCCAGGTCGAGCTACGCGTGCTCGCGCCAGCGGTTGGTGATGGGGAGGCGGCGGTCCTTGCCGAAGCCCTTGGCGGAGATCTTGGTGCCCGGCGGGTACTGGCGCCGCTTGTACTCCGCTGTGTCGACCATGCGGAGGGTCTTCACGACCAGATCGCGGTCGAACCCGGCCGTGACGATCGCGTCGGCACCCTGGTCCCGGTCGACATACAGCTCCAGAATCCCGTCCAGCACCGGATAGTCCGGCAACGAGTCCGTGTCGACCTGGTCGGGACGAAGCTCCGCACTCGGCGGCTTGACGATGGAGTTCTCGGGAATCGGCGGGGTCTGGCCACGCTCCGCCGCCGCCCGGTTCCGCCACTCCGCCAACCGGAAGATCGACGTCTTGTACACGTCCTTGATGGGCCCGTACGCCCCCACCGAGTCGCCGTACAGCGTCGAGTAACCCACTGCCAGCTCCGACTTGTTGCCGGGCGCCAGCACGATGTGCCCCTCCTGGTTGGAGATGGCCATCAGCATCGTGCCGCGCAGACGGGACTGGAGGTTCTCCTCGGCCAGCCCCGTCAGCCCCAGGGACGACATATACGCATCGAACATCGGCTCGATCGGCACGGTCCGGAAGTTCAGCCCGGTCCGCCGCGCCAGCTCCGCCGCGTCACCCTTCGAGTGGTCGGAGGAGTACTTCGACGGCATCGACACGCCGTACACGTTCTGCGCGCCCAGCGCATCGCACGCGAGGGCCGCCACCAGCGCCGAGTCGATACCGCCCGACAGTCCGATGAGCACGGAACGGAAACCATTCTTCGCCGCGTACGCCCGCAGCCCGACCACCAACGCCGAGTAGACCTCCTCGTCGTCGTCGAGCCGCTCCGCGTACCCCCCGGCCAGCTCCGCCTCGTACGCGGGCAACGGCTCCTCGGACAGCACGAGCCGCTCGATGCGCAGCCCGTCGTCCACCACACCCGTCACCGGGTCGGCGGCCGCCGCCGGAAGATCCAGGTCCAGTACGACGCATCCCTCCGCGAACTGCGGCGCCCGCGCGACGACTTCACCGTCCCGGTCGACGACGATCGAGTCCCCGTCGAAGACGAGCTCGTCCTGCCCGCCGATCATGGCGAGGTACGCGGTGGTGCAGCCCGCCTCCTGGGCCCGCTTGCGGACCAGCTCCAGGCGCGTGTCGTCCTTGTCGCGCTCGTACGGGGAGGCGTTGATGGAAAGCAGCAGGCCGGCCCCGGCGGAGCGGGCGGCCGGTACGCGGCCGCCGTCCTGCCAGAGGTCCTCGCAGATGGCGAGAGCCACGTCGATGCCGTGCACGCGCACGACCGGCATGGTGTCGCCGGGCACGAAGTAGCGGAACTCGTCGAACACGCCGTAGTTCGGGAGGTGGTGCTTGGCGAACGTCAGCACTACCTGGCCCCGGTGCAGCACGGCGGCGGCGTTCTGCGGGGCGCCGGCCGGCTGCCCGTACTTCGGCTGCGCCGTCTCGGACCGGTCGAGGTAGCCGACGATCACCGGCAGCTCCCCGAAACCCTCGTCGGCGAGCCTGGCCGCCAGCGAGCGCAGCCCGGCGCGGGAGGCCTCGACGAAGGACGGCCGCAGGGCGAGGTCCTCGACGGGATACCCGGTCAGCACCATCTCGGGGAACGCCACCAGATGCGCTCCCTGCTCGGCGGAGTGCCGGGTCCAACGGACGATCGCCTCGGCGTTGCCGGCGAGATCGCCGACGGTCGAGTCGATCTGATTCAGGGCGAGGCGTAGTTGAGGCACGGGCCCAGTGTAATCGTCAGAGCGACACAATGGGGTGTGGGGCGCCCCACGTGGAAACCCATGGGGAGTCCATGGGGTGACCTACGTGGCGACGCCCCGCCCTCAGGGCCCACCGGCCCGGGTTCGGCGGCTCAGCTGCGATAGCCGAGCACGGTCATCATCCCCGCCTCCGAGTGGTAGACGTTGTGGCAGTGGATCATCCAGAGCCCTGGATTGTCGGCGTCGAAGTCCACCGTCAGCGTCCCGTTCGGCAGCACGATCGCGGTGTCCTTGCGGGGACCGCCCGCCACGCTCGCCAGGCCGAAGGTGTGCCCGTGCAGGTGGACGGGATGCCACATGCTCGTGGAATTGGAGAACACGAGCCGCACCCGCTCCCCGGCCCGGACCGGATGCCGCTGGTCCGCGCTGTACGGCTTCTTGTCGAAGGCCCAGTCGTACTTCTCCATCCCACCTGTGAGCTGGAGCTTCACCGTGCGGTCCGGCTCCTTCTCCGGCAGCGCCACGGACGCGTCGGCCCGCAGCTTGTCCGCCGTCAGCAGCCTCCCGTCGAGCTCCTTCGGCCGTACGGATGCGGTGGGCGCCGAGCCGCCGCCCGTCCTCAGCAACGCCTGCGCCGACGCCTTCTTGCCCTCGGCCAGCGCGGTCAGCGGGAAGACGCCGTCCTTGACGGTGACGAGGACGTCGTACCGCTCGCCCATGCCGAGCAGCAGCGCGTCCGTCGTCGCGTGCCGCACCGGGAAGCCGTCCGTGTGCGTCACCGTCATCTCGTGGCCGCCGAGGGCCACGCGGAAGGCGGTGTCGCCGCCCGCGTTGATGATCCGGATCCGGACGCGGTCACCGGGGCGCGCCCGGAAGACCGAAGGCGCCTTCGCCGTACGCCCGTTGACCAGGTAGTACGGGTACGCGACATCGCCGGCGTCGCCGCCCAGCAGATCGCTCTCGGCGCCCATCAGCATGCGGGAGGGGCCGGAGGCGCGCGATGACGATGACGAGGGTGACTCCCCCGCCCTCATCGACATGTTGGACATGTCGTGCCCGGAGTGGCCCATGTCCATGCCCATGCCGCCGCTCAGTTCCTTGAGCACGGCGTTCGGCGTGGACCCGTCCACTCCGTCGACCCAGTCGTCGAGGACGACCACCCACTCCTTGTCGTACGACAGGGGTTCCTTGGGGTCCTCCACGATGAGCGGCGCATACAGACCGCGGTCCTGCTGCGTGCCCGAGTGCGGATGGAACCAGTACGTCCCCGCGTGCGGCACCGTGAAGCGGTACGTGAAGTCCGCGCCCGGCTTGACGGCCCGCTGGGTGAGGCCGGGCACGCCGTCCATGTCGTTGCGCAGGGCGATCCCGTGCCAGTGCAGGGACGTGGCCTCCGGGAGATGGTTGGCGAGCGTGAGGGCGAAGGTGTCCCCGGCGGTGACGCGGACCGCCTCGCCGGGCAGGTCACCGCCGTACGTCCAGGACTTGACCGTACGACCGCCGAGGTCGAGGGAGGTCGCGGCGGCGGTGAGCTTCACCTTGCGTACAGGGCCGGAGCCGCGCTTCTTCTCGGCGGCGGCGACTTCCTGGCCCGCCGGGTCGACGTACCCCTTCGGAGCGGTGCCCGAGTCGCTCGCGGTTCCCCCGTGACCCGAGTGGCCGGAGCCCGAGCCCGAGCAGGCGGACAGCATCCCCGTACCGGCGACGGCGGCCGTGGCGGCCAGGAGGGTGCGGCGCGTGGGAGTGCGCATGGATGTGGTGGTGCGCATGACTGAGTTACACCTCGTCGTGGTGATGTTGCGTGCGGATGGGCGCGTCCGCTGCTTCTGGTACACCGCTCGACGCCCGGAGGTTCCCACCTCCGAACGGGCAGCACGAAGCAGCCGGTGCGCCGATCTAGATGCGCAGCACCGACAGACGAGAGAGAAGGGTTCTCGGTGGGGGTGGGTTGGGCCACAGGGCGCGGAGGAGTCGCGCGAGTGGGGGGTGTGCGGTGCCGCTCGTCCAGGGGTGGCCCACTGCCAGTGCGAGGAGCAGGGCGAGGGTGAAGCCGCCGAGTACCGCGAGGCAGACGGAGAGTGGGTCCATGGCCATGCCGGTGCCTGTGCCGGTGGCGGTGGCGGTGGCGGTGGCGGTGGCGGTGGCGGTCGTCAGGAGCGGCTCGGCGGCATGCTCATGGGGCGACATGGTGGACGAGGGGTGTCCGGGGCCGTGAAGTGAGGTGTGTCCGGATGGGTGGCCCAGTGTGTGCATGGTCACGATGCCGAGGAGCAGCGCGGCGAACAGCAGCAGCTGTGGCGTCCGGCTCCTCGTCGTCATGTTCCGCACCTTACCCCCACCCGGTATCTGGCGAGGTGTCTCGCCCCCGCCGCCCCTACCCGTCCCATCCCCAGGGGCTCCGCCCCTTCGACCCCGTTCGGTTGTGGGTCGGGTGCGGGTAGGTGGGGGCTGGGCTAAAAGATTGCGCAGTTCCCCGCGCCCCTAAAAGACCCCGGGGCGGGCGGGGGATCGCGGGCGAAGCCCCGCGCCTTCAGGGGCGCGGGGAACTGCGCGACCAGCCCCCACCCACCCGCAGACGACACACAACCCAGGGGGGTCTGGGGGCGCAGCCCCCAGGAACGGGATGGGACGGGTAGGGGCGGCGGGGGCGAAGAAACCCGTGCCGGGGCTCAGTGGTGGGCGGGCTCCGGGTGTGGGGGAACGTGGGTGGCGACGAGGCGACCCGGAGTTCCCGCAGGAGCGACCGCGCGGCGGCGGTCGACGGTGTGGGCGACGGCGGCCACCGCCAGGCCGAGTACGGCGAGGGCCGCTCCGGCCAGCGCCGGCGACGTGGCACCGAAGCCCGCGGCCAGCGCAAGCCCCCCGATCCAGGCACCACCCGCGTTCGCGAGATTGAACGCGGCCTGGTTGGCGGAGGAGGCGAGGGACGGTGCGGCGGAGGCCTTCTCCATGACCATGAGCTGGAGGGGCGAGCCGGTGATGAAGGCGGCGACGCCGAGGAGGGTGACCGCGACGGCCGCGCTCCACTGGGTGCTCATGAGAACCGGGAAGAGGGCGAGGACCACGACCAGGGACACCAGCCCGCCGAAGAGGGTCCCGCGCAGGGAGTGGTCGGCGAGCCGGCCGCCCACGAGGTTGCCCGCGGTCGCGCCGACGCCGAAGAGGGCCAGCAGCAGGGTCACGCTGCCCTCGGCGTACCCGGCCGAGTCCGTGAGCATCGGCGTGATGTAGCTGTACGCGGAGAAGAGCGCGCCGAAGCCCGCGACGGTGGTGCCCAGGGCCAGCCAGACGGGGAGGGAGCGCAGGGCGGCCAGTTCGCCGCGCAGTCCGCCGGCCGGGGCGTGCGTGTGGTCGTGCGGGATGAGGAGCGCGAGCGAGGCTATCGCCGCTACGCCGATCGCACTCACGCCGAGGAAGGTCGCGCGCCAGCCCAGGTGCTGGCCCATGAGTGTGGCGACCGGCACGCCCGCGATGTTCGCGACGGTCAGGCCGAGGAACATCAGCGAGACGGAGCGGGCCTTGCGTTCGGGGGCGACCAGGTTGGTGGCGACGACGGCGCCCACACCGAAGAAGGCGCCGTGCGGGAGACCGCTGAGGAAGCGGGCGGCCAGGAGCCAGTGGTAGTCGGGGGCGAAGGCGGAGAGCGCGTTGCCCGCCACGAAGAGGCCCATCAGGGCGATCAGGACCTTGCGGCGGGACATCCGGGCCGTGGCGGCGGCGAGCAGCGGGGCGCCGATCACCACGCCCAGGGCGTAGGCCGAGACCAGGTGCCCGGCGGTGGGGATCGAGACATGCAGGTCGTCCGCGACGTCGGGCAGCAGGCCCATCATCACGAACTCGGTGGTGCCGATGCCGAAGGCGCCCACGGCGAGGGCGAGCAGGGCCAGGGGCATGAGGGGCCTTTCAGGGGAGCGGAGGGGCGCGCGGAGCTGGGTGTACGGGGATGTACGCGCGCGGGAGCGCGGTCCGTGCACACCGCTGTGCACGAACCGCGTAAGTTCAGCTGTGGAACAAACTCTCTCAGGCCCAGTATTCCAGGGGGTTAAGACGCGGTTGCGTCCACCTTGACGCGGGCGGCGATCGGGAGGTGATCGCTGCCGGTCTCGGGCAGGGTCCAGGAGGTCACCGGCTCGATGCCCTTGACCATGATCTGGTCGATGCGGGCCATCGGGAACGACGCCGGCCAGCTGAACCCGAAGCCGCTGCCCGCCGCGCCCTGCGTGGAGCGCATCTGCGCGGTGACGGCGTTCAGCGCGCGGTCGTTCATCGTGCCGTTGAGGTCGCCGAGCAGTACGACGCGCTTGATCGACTCGTCGGCGATCGCCTCGCCCAGCGCGTCGGCGCTCTTGTCGCGCTGGCGTGCGGTGAACCCGGCCTCCAGCTTCACCCGCACCGAGGGCAGGTGGGCGACGAAGAAGGCGACCTGCCCGTTCGGCGTCGTCACCGTCGCCCGCATCGCGCGCGTCCAGCCCAGCTTGATGTCCACGGGCTGGGCGCCGGTCAGCGGGTACTTGCTCCACAGCCCGACGGTGCCCTGCACCGAGTGGTACTTGTACGTCGACGCGAGCGCCTTCTCGTACACCGGGACCGCCGTGGCCGTCAGCTCCTCCAGGGCCAGTACGTCGGCGCCGGACGCGGCCACGTCGCGGGCGGTGCCGGACGGGTCCGGGTTGTCGGCGTTGACGTTGTGCGTGGCGACGGTGAGGTCGCCGCCGCTGCCGGTCTTGTCGGTGAGCAGTCCGCCGAAGAGGTTCAGCCAGACGATCGCGGGCAGCAGCACGGCGATCAGGGCGGTGGCGGACTTCCGCACGAAGGCGAGGATCAGCAGGACCGGGATGATGAGGCCCAGCCACGGCAGGAACGTCTCGGTCAGGCTGCCGAGGTTGCCGATGGTGTTCGGGATCTGCGCGTGCAGCAGCATCACCAGGGCGAGGATCACCGCGAGCGCGCCGAGGATCAGACCGCGCCGCCAGATGCCGCGGTCCCCGCGCCAGCCGTCGAGCAGGCGCCGAAGCCGGGAACCTCTGCGTTCCGGCCCCTGGCCGTCGCTGCCCGTCTCCGTCATATACGCCTGCGCCATACCGTCGCCTCACAAACTGCCGTGCGCACCGTCTGCCCCTCGGCTACGACCCTAGGGGATGATCGGTGTCGTTCTCGCCGCCCCATGACGGCCGTACGGGCATGGGGACGTCCAACTTCGTGTTCGGAGTTCCGAATACGGGCCTGGAGCGCGCCCTCTGTGACGAAACGCGCACATTCGACCCGTCAGGAACAAGGCGAACCAAGGCTTTGCCGTGTGCTGTGCATCCCATTGCCGCTGGGCCGTGCGCGGTTCCGTCCGTCACCGGCCGGACGGGCGCAGTCCCTCCAGCAGCGTGTCGACGATCCGTTCCGCGAGGTCCTCGGGGAGTTCGGTCTCCGGGCGCAGTACGGAGCGTACGAGTATGGGGCCGACGAACATGTCGTTGAGCAGCTCGATGTCGACGTCGTCCCGGAGTTCGCCGTTCTGCTGGCCGCGACGCAGGACTTCGTAGCCCTGCAGACGCCTCGGGGCTATGACGGTCGCGTCGTACGCGGCCCACAGCTTGGGGCTGCTCTTCATCTGGGCGTACACGTTGTGCAGGATCGCCGACGAGCGGTTGAGCAGGCCGCGTTGGCGCAGCGACTCCAGGAGGACGATCAGGTCGCCGCGCATCGAGACGCCGGGGAGTTCCGGGTCCGGGGGCTCGGCGGCGCGCAGCACGTCGACGAAGAGCTCCTCCTTGCCGCTCCAACGGCGGTAGATGGTCGCCTTGCCGACGCCCGCCGTGCGCGCGATGCGCTCGATGGAGAGCTCCCCGAGCGTCACGCCGTCCTCCAGGAGCTTCATCACGCCCTCGATGATGGCGCGCTCCACAGCCTCGCTGCGGGGGCGTCCCCTGGCGGGGCCCTCGTGCCTGGCTCGGCTGTGCGCGAGGCTCACTTCGGACTCCGTTTCCTCTATTGGCCTTCGTCGACCTGTGTTGACCGACGGTGGACCTGGGTTGACCTGCGTTCATTCTCCCCGGTGTACGGGCGGGTGGGCACCCGGTGCCGGGTGCCCACCCGCCCGTACGCTCCGTGCGTTCCGTACGCTCCGTCAGTGCTCCGCCGCCGGAACCAGATCGGCTTCCTCCATGCCCTCCTGGGCGTCCGGTGTCCGGCCCGGCAGGAAGACGGCCACGACGACCGCGCCGACGAGCGCGACACCCGCACCGCACAGGGCGGTGACGTGCATGGCGTGCAGGAAGGCGTCGTTGGCGGGGCCGACGAGGGCCTTGCCCTGGGGGCCGAGCTTGGCGGCGACGCCGAGGGTGGCCTCGATGGACTCGCCCGCGGTGTGGCGCAGGCCGGCCGGGACGAGGGAGAGCTTGTCCTCGATGCCGCTGCGGTAGGCCGTGGAGAGCACGGAGCCGAGGACCGCGATGCCGAGGGCGCCGCCGACCTGGCGGAAGGTGTTGCTGAGCGCGGACGCCGAACCCGCCTTCTCGCGCGGCAGGGCCTGCATTATCACGACACTGGTCGGGGTCATGATGTGCGCCATACCGGTGCCCATCAGGAAGAAGATGACTTCGAGGAGCCAGATCGGGGTGTCCGTGTCCAGCACGGCGAACGCGGCCAGCATCGCGGCGATGATCAGCAGGCCCGCCGTGCAGGTGGCCCTGTTGCCGAAGCGGTCGACGACGAGCCGGGCGCGCGGCGCGAAGATGATCTGGGCCGCGGCGAGCGGCAGCATCAACAGGCCGGTCTGCAGCGGCGAGTAGCCCCGCACGCTCTGGGTGTAGAAGACGGAGAAGAAGGTCACGCCCATCAGCGCGAAGAAGACGAGCGCGATGGCGGCGATCGCGGCCGAGAAGACCTTGTTCTTGAAGTACGTGACGTCGATGGACGGGTGGTCGCTGCGCTTCTCGAACACCACGAACCCGGCGAGGACGACGAGTCCGGCCGCGATGGTCGCGAGGACCTTCACATCGGTGAAGTCGGCCAGCTGGCCGCCCTTGATGATGCCGTAGACGAGCAGGACGAGGCCGATGACCGACAGGACGACGCCGACCGCGTCGACGCGGCCCGGGTTCGGGTCACGGGAGTCGGGGACCAGCCAGAACATCAGGACGAGCGCGAGCAGCACGATCGGCACGTTGATCAGGAAGACCGAGCCCCACCAGAAGTGGTCGAGGAGGATGCCGCCGGTGATCGGGCCGATCGCGATGGCGAGGCCGACGCCGCCGGCCCAGATGCCGATGGCCTTGGGCTGCTCGTCGCGCTCGAAGACGTTCATGAGGACGGCGAGGGTGGCGGGCATCACAAAGGCGGCGCCGAGGCCCATCACCGCGCGGAACACGATGAGCTGGACCGGCGAGCCGGACTCCGCGGCCAGCGCCGACCCGATGCCGAAGACGGCGAGACCGGCGAGCAGCATCTTCTTGCGGCCGAGCCGGTCGCCGAGCAGGCCCGCGGTGAACAGCAGTCCGGCGAAGACGAGGGTGTAGGCGTTGATGGCCCACTCCAGCTCGCTCTGGGTGGCGCCCAGGCCGGTGGGTGCCGGGGTGGAAATGGTCTTGATCGCGACATTCAGGATGGAGTTGTCGAGCACCACGATCAGCAGGCTGAGCATGAGCACGCCGAGGATCGCCCAGCGGCGCCGGTGCACCGCCTCGGGCACACGCCGATCGGCGGAAGGAGCGGAAGTCGTCATGCCGTACACCCTAGCGAGTTCCGATACGGAACCGTCTCGTATCGGAAATGCTTTACGGAGAACTTACAAAGAGACCTAGGCCATACGGGAAGAGACCTAGGCCTACGGAACCGGGACCCCGGCCGGGTGGCCCGGGAGCGGGATCCGGGTCACTCGCCCCGGTCTAGCCGAGCGTGGCACGAGGTGCCACCATGGAGGGGATCCGGGGACGCCGTCAGGGCGCCTCGAGATGACAGAAGGAGCCGTTGCGATGACGCAGCTTTCGGCTGCCCAGAAGCAGCCTGCGGAAGGTGCCCTCAAGACCACCGACAGCAGCAAGGCGCTGTACGGAGGCAAGAGCACCCGCCGTATCACGGTGCGCGACCTCGCCGCCGCCAAGGAGCGCGGCGAGAAGTGGCCCATGCTCACCGCGTACGACGCCATGACCGCGTCCGTCTTCGACGAGGCCGGCATCCCGGTCATGCTCGTCGGCGACTCGGCGGGCAACTGCCACCTGGGCTACGAGTCGACCGTGCCCGTCACCCTCGACGAGATGACGATGCTGTCCGCCGCGGTCGTACGGGGCACCAGCCGTGCCCTGATCGTCGGCGACCTGCCCTTCGGCTCCTACCAGGAGGGCCCGGTCCAGGCGCTGCGCTCGGCCACCCGCCTCGTCAAGGAGGCCGGCGTCGGCGCGGTGAAGCTGGAGGGCGGCGAGCGCTCGCACCGCCAGATCGAGCTGCTGGTCGAGTCCGGCATCCCGGTCATGGCGCACATCGGCCTGACCCCGCAGTCCGTGAACGCCATGGGCTACCGGGTGCAGGGCCGTGGCGACGAGGCCGCGCACAAGCTGCTGCGGGACGCCAAGGCGGTCCAGGACGCGGGCGCCTTCGCGGTCGTCCTGGAGCTGGTCCCGGCGGAGCTGGCCGCCGAGGTCACCCGCTCCCTGCACATCCCGACCGTCGGCATCGGCGCCGGTCCCGAGACCGACGCGCAGGTCCTCGTCTGGACCGACATGCTCGGGCTGACCGGCGGCAAGGTACCGAAGTTCGTGAAGAAGTACGCCGATCTGCGTCAGGTCATGGGCGACGCGGCGAAGGCGTTCGCCGAGGACGTCGTCGGCGGAACGTTCCCCCTTGAGGAGCACTCCGTCCACTAGGGGCCTGAGGCCCACCGAGCCACTGCGGCACCGAGGCAGCCCGTCGAACTTCCCCCGTCGACGGGCTGCTGCCGTTCACGCGCGCTCCCGCACCCGCTTCAGCAGCAGCTCCCCGTCCTCCCCCGCGAACCACCGCGCGTGCTCCACGAAGTAGTCGTACGCCAGTGCCGTGTTCGTGGCGGACCGGGTGACGCCGTGGAAGTAGCCCATCTCGGAGAGCGCGAACTCGGCGTGCACGAGCGGCAGCAGCTCGGGCAGGGCGGCCGACTCGGCGCTGCTGAGCGGGCGTATCGAGGTGTAGCCGTCGAGGAGCGCGTCCACGTCCTCGAAGCGGACCGGGCGGGCCGGGTCCAGCCACTGCACGGTGTTGCGCTCGATGGCGGTGGCCAGGTCGTGCACGGCGGTCGTGCGGTCGCTGAGGCCGAAGTCGAGGACCGTGGAGACCTCGCCCGACGCCGTGTCCCACAGCAGGTTCGAGGCGTGCCAGTCGTTGTGGGTCCACAAGGGGGCGAGACGGCCCAGATACGGCAACAGGCGCTCGTAGAAGGGGAGATGGACCTCCCGGAGATCGTCCCGCCAGGGCCGGCGCGCCAACGAGACCGCTACAGAGGGGCGTTGGGCGGCGTATGCCTCCAGTGCCGCCTCCGGATCGACCGCCGCGAACACCGTGAACGACGAGACGAGGGGCTGCAGACGGCGGCGCGGGGCGTCGAACCCCTCGGCCGCCAGGTGCAGTTGGGCCAGCGCGGCCCCGGCGGCCCGGGCGTGGCGTACCGAGACGAAGGGCGACCAGGACAGCGCGTCCCGGTACAGGTCCGTGCCGGTTCCGGCGGTGTGGACCTCGTACACCCACTCCCCGCGCGCCTCGGCGGACAGCACCTCGACGACCGGTGCGCCCCGCTCGCGCAGATGGCGCAGGAAGGCGTGCTCCTCGGCCAGCCCTTCCAGAGTGCGTACGGTGCTGTGGTGCCGTTTCACGAAGAGGCGCCGTCCGTCGCGGTCGACGAGGGCGGCGGCGGAGAGCGGGCGGGGGCTGCGCCAGAGCACGTGGGCGGGGCCGACGACGGCCTCGACCTCGGCCTCGGTGAGCGGCGGCCAGTCGGGGGCGACGGGCTCGGTGCCCATGCCGTGGGCCAGGAGAGTGCTCATCCGGTCACCACCTTCGACACCTTCGACGGGGACAGCGCCCGGCCGCTGAGTGCGTCCAGCAGGAGCCGTTCCGTCGCCGCGAACTCCGGTGCGGCGAGGGCGTCCAGGCCGCGGGGGCCGGAGCGGGGCACCTCGACGCGTTCGACGACGGTCGCCGGGCGGGGTGAGAGGACGTGCACGGTGTCGGCGAGCAGGACCGCCTCGCGGATGTCGTGGGTGACCAGGACGACGGTCCAGCGGTAGCGCTGCCACATGCCGGCGAGCCACAGCTGCATCTCGGTGCGGGTGAGCGAGTCGAGCGCGCCGAACGGTTCGTCGAGCAGCAGCACCGGCCGCTCCAGGACGACGGTGCGCAGCAGGGCGGCGCGCTGCCGCATACCGCCGCTGAGCTGGAAGGGGTAGGAGGACTGGAAACCGTCGAGTCCGAAGGCGGCGAAGAGTTCACCCGCCCTGCGCCGCGCCTCCTTCTTCCGCACGCCCTGCGCCTCAAGGCCCAGCGCCGTGTTGTCGAGCACCGTGCGCCAGGGGAAGAGGAGGTCCTTCTGCGGCATGTAGGCGACCTTGCCGGAGGCCACGGACGCCGGGGCGCCGTCGACGAGGATCTCGCCCGAGGTGGGTGTGTCCAGGCCGGAGATCAGGTTGAACAGGGTGCTCTTGCCGCTGCCGCTCGGACCGATGACGGCGGCGAACTCGCCGGGCTCCACGGCGAGTTCGAGGTCGCGCAGCACTTCGAGCGAACCGAACGTCTTCCCGGCGCCGCGTACGCGCAGGCTCATGACCGGCCCTCCTTCTCCAGTGCCCGCTCCCACGGCAGGACGAGCCGTTGCAGCAGATGGGTCGCCCCGAACAGGGCGATGCTCAGCAGGGCGGTCACCGCGACCGCCGCGAAGACGAGGTCCGTGCGGAACGCGCTCTTCTGCGCCTGCATATAGATGCCGAGGCCCTTCTCGGCGCCCGCGTACTCGGCGAAGACGGCGCCCACGACGGCGTACGTGATGCTGACGCGCAGCCCGGTGAAGAAGTGGGGCAGTGCACTGGGCACGCGGACGAGCCGGAAGGCGCGGATGCGGCCGGTGCCCAGGGAGCGCAGCAGCCGCATCGCGTCGCGGTCGGTGGCTGCGAAGCCCGCCGCGAGGTTCGCGGCGAGCGGGAAGAAGGTCGTCAGGGTCACGACCAGCATCTTCGGGAACAGTCCGAAGCCGAACCAGATGATGAGCAGGGGTGCCACGGCCACGATCGGGATGGTCTGCGAGGCCACCAGGAGCGGATACAGGCCTCGGCGGGCCGCGTCCGAGAAGTCCAGGACCACGGCCACCAGCCAGGCGGCGGCGAAGGAGAGCGCGAAGCCGAGCAGGGTCTCCTGGAGGGTGGGCAGGGTCTGGTCCCACAGGTCGGTACGGTTCGTCCAGCCCTCGGACAGGACGCGGCCGGGACTGGGCAGCACCGTCGGGTCGACGCCGGCGGCGGTGACGTACGCCTGCCAGCCGCCGACGAGGACGAGGAGGACGAGGAGGGGCGGCCAGACGGCCCGCAGTGCCGCTCTCACTTGGTGTCCTCGGCGTCCGGGAGATAGGCGTCGGTGAAGAACGTCGAGGCGTCGGGGGCCTTGGTGAGCTTCTTGCCGTTCTTGTCCACCAGCAGCCCGGACTTGTACTCGAAGTCGGCGAAGGCCTGCCACCGCTCGGCGCTCTGGGTGCCGATGGAGCCGTCGGCGGCGCGGTAGTACTCCTTGGCGAGCAACCGCTCACTCTCCTTGACCAGTTCGGCGTTGGTGAGCGTGCTCTTGTTGGCCGCGATCAGCAGACCGGCGGCCTGGTCCGGGTGGTCGGCGGCGTACTCGTACCCCTTGTCGACGACGGCGAGGAACTTCTTCGCGATCCCGGGGTTCTGCTTCAAGTACTGCCCGGAGGAGGCGACCAGCGTCGAGTAGATGGCCGGGAAGCCGTAGTCGGCGAGCTGGAAGTCCTTGAGCGGCTTGCCGGTGAGCTTGGCCTCCAGGCCCTCCCAGGTCGGCATCGGCATCGCGAAGTCCGCCTTGCCCGCGTAAAGGGCCGCGTACGCCGAGGTGTTGAGCGTGATCTGCCGGAAGTCGCCCTTGCCGCCGTCCTCCTGGATGACCTTCTGGAGCAGCGCCTTCTCGTAGGGGGCGCCGAACCCGGCGTACGTCTTGCCGTCGAGGTCCTTGGGGGAGGTGATGTCGTCGCGGTCGGCGCGCACGGAGACGGTGACGTTCGTCTTCTGCGTGACGGCGTAGACGGAGGTGATGTCCTGCCCGGCGGCGCGGGCGGTCGTCACGCCCTCCTGGTACGAGATCCCGAAGTCGGCCTTGTGGTTCGCGACCAGCGTCTCGGGCGCGGTCGAGCCGTAGGGCACGATCTTCAGGTCGATCCCGGCGTCCTTGAACCAGCCCTTCTGCTGGGCGACGTAGATGCCGGTGTGGTTGGTGTTGGGCGTCCAGTCCAGGGCGAGGGTGACCTGGGTGGTGCCGTCCTTCGACGCGGCGGACGCATCGGACGCGGAGTCCTGGGATGCGCAGCCGGTCGCGGTCACGGCGAGGGCGGCGGCGGTCGCCATGGAGAGCAGGGCGGTCGTACGGGGTCTCATCGGGGGTTCCTCGAAGGGGGCGCGGCGCTGATGGGGGCGTGGGGGTGCTCTTCACGCCCGACACAGCGCGCTGCTGACCCGCATCAGGTCGACCGTCATACGCTTCGTCAGATCCCTTGCCTGGCAGGTCACTTGGCGCCCACTGCCGGTGACGCTTCGAGCAGGCCGTTCGTGTACGAGGACTGCCAGTCGCGGGCGTGCGCGAGGGCGCCGTGCCGGGCGAGCCAGTCGGCGTACGGGCCCATCCGGGTCTCGTCGATCACGCCCCAGCGGCCGTCGGCGTCGGTCCAGGTCGGGGCGACCAGGGCGAGCGAACGGGCGATCAGGGGGCGGGAGAAGTAGGGGATGACGCGCTCCAACAGGGCGCGGGTGGAGGCCTGTTCGGCTGCTGCGGCGGCGTAGCCGCGGGCGGTGGCGGCCAGAAAGGCGCGCACCACGTCGGGCCGGGTGGCGGCGAAGGCCTCGCTCGTGCCGAGGAGGTAGCTGTGGTAGCCGGGGGCGCCGATCTCGTCGACCGGCCAGGTCAGCCGCTGTTCCTCGGGGAGGTCGCCCCGGAGGGCGTCCCATGACCAGTAGTTGCCGAAGGTGGCGTCGGCCTCGCCGGCGGCGATGTCGTCGACGGTGAGTTCGCGGTAGCCCGCGTCGACGGTGATCACTGCGTCCGGGTCGCCGCCGTCCGCCGCCACCAGGTGGCGGACCATGGCGCGGCCCCGGGGGGTGGGGTTGTAGGCGAGGCGGCGGCCCGCCAGGTCGCGGGGGCGGGTGATGCCGGTGGAGCGGGCGGTCTGGATGGCCTCCAGGGCACGGTGGTTGACGGCGGCGACGGCCAGCAGCGGCTGGGCGTCGGCGGCGCGCCGGGCCAGCAGGCGGTTGGGCGGGAAGATACCGAGGTCCACCTCGCCGCGGGCCAGGTACTCCAGGGTGTCGCCGCGTCCCGGATCCTGGACGGCGAGTTCCACGTCCAGGCCCGCCTCGCGGTACCAGCCGCGGTCCCGTGCGACGTACAGACCGGCTGAATTCGGCCATGGGTGGAAATAGTCGAGCATGACTCGGACGTGCGACATGGAGGTACTCCGCATACGGCACTCAGGCGTGCGGGCCTGGTGAGGAGAGAGGGGGAGGAGAGAGAGGGAGACCGTTCCAGGTCAACAACAGGAGCGGGCCGCCGCGGCGTTCGCCGGGGGACACTGCTGCTCGACTGCTGCGGACATGCGGTACTCCTACGCGGGCAGCCCACAGGGGGCTCAAGTGATGCGGTCGGCGTTCCCATGGGGACCGTTCGGCACATGCCGACGCCGGTCCCAGACGCCCTCTCAGCCCAACCGGGTAGGGGCTCCCGCGTAGATGGCCGAAACCATAACCCCGGGCAACCGATCCTGTGCAAGCTACGTCCAGCATTCGGTACGACTGCGCCCGGCTTGTGAGACGTACCAGCTCAGACATGCCGCCCGTGCAGGCCTCCGGGTTAGCATCCCCGCCATGAACGACGCCCTGCTCCCCGGCCCTCTGGTCGACGACGCGTGGCTCGCGGCCCGCCTCGACGATCCCCGGCTGGTCGTCCTCGACGCCACCGCGCTGCTTCCGTCGCCGCTGTACGACGGCGACCACCGCTCCGGCAGCGGCCACGACCGGTGGGCCGAACGGCACATCCCGGGCTCCCGCCACGCGGACCTCACGGGCGACCTCTCCGACCACACGGCGCCGTACCACTTCGCAGTCCCCTCCCCCGAGGCGCTGGCCGCCGCGCTGCGACGCCTCGGCGTGCACGACGGCACCGAGGTCGTCGCCTACGACAGCGGCGGCGGCATCTGGGCGGCCCGGCTGTGGTGGATGCTGCGGTCTATCTCCGTACGGGCGGCGGTACTTGACGGAGGTCTTGAGGCCTGGGCGGCAGCCGGGCGGCCGGTTGTCGCGGGAGAGACACAGCCGGCGACAGAGCCTGCCCCAGAAGTCCCTGAGGTTCCAGAGGCGGAAACCCTCACCCCGGTCCCCCTCCCCCACGCCTGGGCCACCCTCTCCGAGGTGGACGCTGTCCGGCGCGGTGAGCTGCCCGGCACCCTCGTGTGCGCGCTGCCCACCCCCGGCTTCGACGGAAGCGCGCCCACCCGATACGCGCGGCGCGGGCACATCCCGGGCAGTCTCAGTCTCCCCGGGCGGGGGCTGCTCGACGACGCCGGGCGGTTCCTGCCGCGCGACGAGCTGGCCGCCCGGGTGGGCGCCGTGCTCGACGAGAGCGCCTCGCCGGTCGTCCTGTACTGCGGCGGCGGCATCTCCGCCGCCGGTGCCGCCCTCGCGCTCACGCTGCTGGGCCGCGAGGACATCACGCTGTACGACGGCTCCCTGGAGGAGTGGTCGGCCGACCCGGAGCTGCCGCTCGTACAGCGGGGCTGACCTGCGAGAACGCCGGGCCGCCGATGACGTACGGGCGGATGTCGGTGAGCTGTAGGTGGTCTGTCGGTGGCTGTAGGCGGTCTGTCGGTGGTTTGTCGGTGGCGGCTGGCACCTTGTTGGCCATGACGCGAATCGACAACAAGTCCCGACACGAGGGCGCCGGCCGCAGCGCCGTCACCGTACGGGGGCTGGTCAAGCACTACGGCGAGACCAAGGCGCTGGACGGTGTGGACCTGGATGTGCACGAAGGCACCGTCCTTGGTGTGCTGGGTCCCAACGGCGCCGGCAAGACCACCCTCGTCCGTGTCCTGTCCACCCTCATCACCCCGGACTCCGGCCACGCGACGGTCGCCGGCTACGACGTGCTGAAGCAGCCCCGGCAGCTGCGCCGGGTGATAGGCCTCACCGGCCAGTACGCCTCGGTCGACGAGAAGCTCCCGGGCTGGGAGAACCTCTACATGATCGGGCGGCTGCTCGACCTGTCCCGCAAGGACGCCCGCAGGCGTGCCGACGAGCTCCTGGAGCGCTTCTCGCTCACCGAGGCGGCCAAGCGCCCGGCGTCGACGTACTCCGGTGGTATGCGCCGCCGGCTCGACCTCGCCGCGTCGATGATCGGCAACCCGGCCGTCCTGTATCTGGACGAGCCGACGACGGGCCTCGACCCGCGCACCCGCAACGAGGTGTGGCACGAGGTCAAGCGCATGGTCGCTGACGGCGCCACCGTGCTGCTGACCACCCAGTACATGGAGGAGGCCGAGCAGCTGGCCTCCGAGCTGACGGTCATCGACCGCGGCAAGGTCATCGCGAGCGGCCGTGTCGACGAGCTGAAGGCGCGGGTCGGTGGCCGTACGCTGCGCGTCCGCCCGCTGGACCCGCTGGAGTTGCGCCCGCTGGCCAACATGCTCGACGAGCTGGGCCTCACCGGTCTCGCCACGACGGCCGTGGACACCGAGACCGGCAGCGTGCTGGTCCCGGTTCTCAGCGACGAACAGCTGACCGCCGTGGTCGGCGCGGTCACCGCGCGCGGGATCACGATCGCCTCCATCAACACCGAACTGCCCAGTCTGGACGAGGTGTTCCTGTCCCTCACCGGCCACCTGGCCACCGCACCGCAGGACTCCGCCGCCCGCGCCTACGAGGAGGTCTCCGCATGAGTACCGCCGTTGTCGAAGCCCCCCTGGCCGCCGCGAAGGGCGACTCCCGTATCTCGCCCCGCGCGCACGCGCGCCACATCGGCGCCCTCGTCCGCCGCAATCTGCTGTGGATCCGCCAGGACCCGGAGTCGATGTTCGACGCCGTCCTGATGCCGGTGATCTTCACCCTGCTGTTCGTGTACGTCTTCGGCGGCTCCATCGGGCAGTCGCTGGGCGGCGGCCAGGACGCGTATGTGCAGTACGTGGTGCCCGGCCTGATGGCGATGACGACCATGAACATGGCGACAGCCGTCGGCACCGGCTTCAACGAGGACTTCCACAAGGGGGTGATGGACCGCTTCCGCACCCTGCCGATCGGCCAGGGCTCCGTGCTCTTCGCCAAGATCGTGGTGGAGCTGATGCGCATGGTCGTCGCGACGACGATCCTCCTCGTCGTCGGTGTGCTGGTCGGCTTCGACATCACCAACTGGCCGGGCCTGTTCGCCTCCGTGGGGCTCGCGACCCTCTTCGCCTCGGCCCTGATGTGGATCTTCCTGGTCCTCGGTGTGACGATGAAGAACGCCCAGTCCGTGCAGGCGATGGGCTTCCTGGTGCTGTTCCCCCTGCAGTTCGGTTCGTCGATCTTCTCGCCGACCGGGACCATGCCCGGCTGGCTGCAGACCTTCACCGACTACAACCCGCTCTCCTCGCTCGCGGACACCGCGCGCGGCCTGATGGTGGGCGGCCCGGTCGCGCACGACCTGTGGGTGACGCTCGCCTGGACGGCGGCGCTCACGGCCGTGATGGCGCCGATCGCGATCCACAAGTTCCGCACCAAGAACTGACGTTCGGCGACAAGCCCATGGTCATCCGGCCATCCGGTCATCGCCATGCCCCCGGTCCGCGTCAGATGAGGGCGGCGGCCTCCTCCTCGGAGAGCCCGTCGCCCTCGGCGTACGCGGCCTCGTACGTCGCGTCGTCGAGTACGCCCCGCACGTCCGCCTCGGCCTGCCGGCGCACCTCGGCCTCCATCGCGCCCGCGAAGTGGCCCGGCGGCAGCAAGCGGTCGGCGGCGCCGAGGAGTCGGGCCGCGTCACGGGCGCGGCGGCCGCCGTCCATGCTGGTCAGCGCGATGGCGGCGACGGTCAGATGCGCGGAGGTCATGTGCGGCGCGATCATCCGTGCCAGCGGGTCCATGGAACGGGCCATCGCCTGCCGCGCCTTGTCCAGGGCGCTCGCGTAGTGCCCTTCGACCGCGTCCAGCCAGCCTTCCACGCCGATCATGAAGCCGTCGAAGACCATGAAGGAGCTCGCCGCGAAGTCCTGGCGCAGCAGCCGCATCTGCTCGCGCGCCTCCGGGACCCGGCCGCTGCGGCCGAGCCACGTCGCGAGGAAGAGCCGGGCCGCGGGCATGGCCTCGTTGAGGGCTCCGTGGCCCTCCGCCAGTACCTCGCGCAGCAGCCGCTCGCCCCGCTCGGTCTCCCCCAACTCGATGTACATGCTGCCGAGCCGGCAGTTGAGCACCGCCATCTGGGCGCGGGCACCCAGCCGTTCGGCATACGTCCCCGCCTCCGCGTAGTCCGCGGCGGCGGCCCCGAAGTCGCCCTTGCGCTCATGGGCCTCGCCGCGTGCGGAGAGTGCCTCGGCGGCGCCCCAGGCGTCGCCGATCCGGGCGAAGAGCTCCAGCGCCTCGTCGGCGTCATGGGTCGCGTCGCCCGCCATGTCGGGCCGGTTGGCGCGGACGTTGGCGCGCATCTGGAGGACGACGGCCAGTTCCCATGCGAGGCCGAGCTCACGGCATGCGGCGACCGTCTCGTCGATGACGGTGCGCACCTGGTCCATGTCACCGGTGAGCACGACGGCGTAGAACCAGAGGATGCCGGGGTTGCGGCAGGTCTGCGGGAGGCCGGGTTGGTAGGTCTCTCTGATGGCGCGCAGCTTGTCCTTGGCCTCCGGGGTCTGCCAGGCGTCGATGTCCATGTCCATGCAGGCCAGATGGACGAGGTGCACCCCGCGCCGGGCCTCTTCGAGGACCTCCGGGCGCATCGGCGGTGGGTCGGCCGTGCAGCTCTCGTACAGCGGGGCGGCCCGGCGCAGGGGCGGTGCGAAGGGGTCGGGGCCGAGGGCCATGACCTCGCGGGACCAGGTGCGGACGTCGAGGCGCTGGTCGCGGATCTGCCAGTACCAGGCCAGCGAGAGGACGAGGCAGATCGCCTCCTGCTCGTCGCGCTCGTCGACGGCGTGCCGCAGGGCGGTGCGCAGATTCTCGTACTCGCGTTCGAGGAGTGCGATCGCGGCGCCCTGCCCGGGGCCGCGCAGGGCGAGGTCGGTGGTGCGGGCGAGTTCGCGGTAGTACGTGAGATGGGCGCGCTCGGCGGCTGCACGGTCGCCGGACTCGTCGAGGCGCTCGCCGGCGTACTCGGAGACGGTCTCCAGGAGCCGGTAGCGCATCTCGCCCTCGCCCGAAGGCGCCGCCACGACAAGGGACTTGTCGACGAGCGAGCCGAGCACGTCCAGCGCGTCGGGCCCGCAGACCGCCTCGGCGGCGGCGAGGTCACAGCCGCCCGCGAAGACGGACAGCCGCCGCAGCGCGTCCCGTTCGCCCTCGTCGAGCAGGTCCCAGGACCAGTCGACGACGGCGCGCAGGGTCTGCTGCCGCGGCAGGACGGTGCGGCTGCCGGAGGTCAGCAGACGGAACCGGTCGTCGAGCCGGTCGGCGATCTGCCGTGGGGTCAGCATCCGCAGCCGGGCCGCGGCGAGTTCGATGGCAAGCGGCAGACCGTCGAGCCGCCGGCAGATCTCGGCGGCCGCCACGGCGGTCTCGCCGTCGGCGTCGAGCCGGAAGCCCGGCCGGGCCGCGGCCCCGCGGTCGGCGAGCAGCCGCAGCGCGACGGGTTCCGGCAGCGGCTCCACGGGACGCAGCAACTCCCCCGGTACGCCGAGGGGTTCACGACTGGTGGCCAGTACCGTCAGCCCCGGACACCGCTCCAGCAACTCCTCGACGAGGCGGGCGGCGGCGTCCACGACATGCTCGCAGTTGTCGAGGATGATCAGCATGCGCCGCTTGGCACAGTGCTCGGCGAGCCGGGTGAGCGCGTCGTCGTGCCGGTCGGCGACGGCCCGCATCTCCTCGGCGCCGGCACCGCGCAGCACGGTCTCCCGCGCACCGACAGCGGTGAGCACCGCCTCGGGCACCGCCTTCGGATCGTCCACCGGCGCGAGCTCGGCCAGCCACACCCCGTCCCGCGCCGCATACGCCACGGCCTCGGCCGCCTCCTGCGACAACCGCGTCTTCCCGGCCCCACCGGGCCCGAGCAGCGTCACGAGCCGGGCCGCCGCGAGATCACCCCGGATGGCCTGGATGTCGGCTTCACGGCCGACGAAGGAGGTGAGGCGGGCGCGGAGGTTGCCTGGGGGTGCCGGTGCCGGTGCCGGTGTGGGGCGGGTGCGGGAGAGGGCGGCGGAGCCGAGGGCGGGGGCGGCGCCGTCCGCGGCGGAAGTGGGGACGGCGGAGACACGGGCGCCCGCGGCAGCGGTGGGGGCGCCGGGCTGCGCGACGGCCTGCCCATCGGCTCCGTCCCGGCCGACCGCTCCGGCCGAGGCACCGCCTGCGGGAGACGCCGCGGCTCCTCCCACGGGAGACGGGTAGCCCGGCCCGGCGTTGAGCGGGCCGGAACCGTCCGGACCGGAGCGGTGGGCGTCGGTGTTCCCGGCGCCCGTGCCGTCGTACGGCTCCCGGCCGTGCCCCACGACCGGGGATCCATGGGTCGGGGCGTCGGCCGGGGTCAGCAACTCCCTGTGCAGGGCGCGGAGTTCGGGACCGGGGTTCGAGCCCAGGCGGTCGGCCAGGAGCTCGCGTACGGACTCGTAGGCGGCGAGGGCCTCTGCGGGGCGGCCGGCGGCGCGGAGGGCGCGGAGGCGGAGGGCGTGGAGGGGCTCGTCCAGGGGGTGGAGGTCGCACAGGGCGGTGAGCTCGGGCAGGGTCTGTTCGGCGTGGCCGAGGGCCAGGGCCGCGGTGAGGCGGGCGCGGCGGACATCGAGGCGACGCGTCTCCCAGCGGGCCGACTCGGTGGTGCGGTCCGGGAGGTCGGCGAAGGCCGGGCCGTGCCACAGGGTGAGGGCGTCGTCGAGGACCGCGGCCGCCTTCGCGGGGTCGCCGTCGGCGAGCGCACGGGTGCCCTCCCCCGCGAGCCGCTCGAAACGGTGCAGGTCGACGTCGTCGGCGACCGCGGCGAGCCGGTATCCGCCGTCCGCCGACTCCACCGCGTCCGGCCCGATCGCCCTGCGCAGCCGCCCGACCAGCGCCTGCAGCGCGCCGGGCGCGTCGGCGGGCGGGTCGCCGTCCCACACCTCGCCGACCAGGACGGCCGCGGGGACGGTCCGTCCGGGCCGCAGCGCGAGCACGGTCAGCAGGGCGCGCAGCCGCGCCCCGCCGATCGGGACGGGCGTGCCGTCGGGGCGGAGTGCCTGGGTGGTGCCGAGAATGCGGTAGCGCACGGGGTCCATTGTCTCTGGTGGCTTCAGGTGCGGGGGTCCGGTACCTCCAGTTCGGCGAGGGCGCCGCACGGCCCGGGGCCGAACCACTTCGGGCAACTGTCCACGGCTCGCAGCGAGCGCGACCCGGGCACCGGTTCGAAGGTGCGCGACCCGGGGACGCTCTCCGCGAACTCCTGGTGCACCAGGTGGATGGCACGGACCCTGCCCGTGGTCTCGGGCCACTCGCCGCTGTGCCGTTCGACGGTGAGCAGGCCGGCCGTCCGGATCCCCTGCTCGGGCACCGTGTCGGGCTCGTCCACGGGATCGCCGTTCAGCGCGGCCGTGAGCCCGTCGTGCGCCCGCAAGGTCATGATCACGCCCTCATATTCGTCACGCACCAGCTCGACGGGTCCTGTCATCCTGCTCAGCTCGTCGCACCAGTCGCCGCCGAGCACCTCGTCCGCGTCCATGAGCAGCAGCGGCCAGCTCACTTCCTCCCCCACCGAGAACGGTGTGCCACAGCACTCCATCTGCCAGTCCTCGTAGAAGACCCACCATCGCCCCATCCCCCCACCCTCCCCGGAACCAATGCCCGATGGCGAGACGTTTTCCGCGTGAGCCCGGTACGGTCGGGCAGGCCCGAGCACATGCGTATCAGTCCAGCCAGTCCAGGGAGCCCCATGACCACCGCCGCGTCCCGTCGCAGTGACCGGAGGATCAGTCCCGTCTTCGTCGGGATCGCGGCCGTCACGGCGGTGACCGGCTGGGCGACCTGGACCGGTTTCGCCGAGCAGCCCGGCGTGGCCGTGTTCCTCTTCGTCACGGCCGCGTGGATCGTCTCGCTCTGTCTGCACGAGTACGCGCACGCGCGCACCGCCCTGCACAGCGGCGACATCTCGATCGGCGCGAAGGGCTATCTGACCCTGAACCCGCTGAAGTACACGCACGCGCTGCTGAGCATCGTGCTGCCGGTGATCTTCGTGATCATGGGCGGGATCGGTCTGCCGGGCGGCGCGGTCTTCATCGAGCGGGGCCGCATCCAGGGGCGGTGGAAGCACAGCCTGATCTCGGCGGCGGGCCCGCTGACGAACGTGCTGTTCGCGGTGGTCTGCACGGCCCCGTTCTGGCTGCACGCGCTGGACGGGGTGCCGCGGGACTTCCGGTTCGCGCTGGCGTTCCTCGCGCTGCTCCAGGTCACGGCCGCGATCCTGAACTTCCTGCCGGTGCCGGGCCTGGACGGTTACGGAGTGATCGAGCCGTGGCTGTCCTACAACATCAAGCGCCAGGTGGAGCCGTTCGCGCCGTTCGGCCTGCTGTTCGTGTTCGCGCTGCTGTGGGTGCCGTCGGTCAACAGCCAGTTCTTCGACGTGATCGACTCGATCCTGCGCAGCCTCGGCATCAGCGACCTCGACACGTACTGCGGCCAGGAGTTCTACCGCTTCTGGCAGGGCACCAACGAGTACTGCTCGATCAGTCAGTGACGGACTTGCGCTCCGCCCGCTCGCGGCGCAGGTAGTACCAGCTCATGTTGGACGACACCCCCACGACCAGCACCCACACGATCCCGATCCAGCTGCCCTGGAGGAAGGAGATGACCGCCGCGGCCGTGGCGAGCACGCACGCGAAGAGGGCGAGAAGGGAAAGGCGGGGCATGGGGTCGGCTCCTGTCGCGGGGACACTGCAAGCTTGCGCCGACCAGTGTCCCCCATCGACTCGACCGACTCACACGTCGGTGACACGCAGCCCCGCGTGCGCCTTGTAGCGGCGGTTCACGGAGATCAGGTTCGCGACCAGCGACTCCACCTGGTGGGCGTTGCGCAGCCGCCCGGAGAAGACACCGCGCATACCGGGGATGCGGCCGGCCAGCGCCTGCACGATCTCGACATCGGCCCGCTCCTCGCCGAGGACCATGACGTCCGTGTCGATCTCGTCGATCTCCGGGTCCTGGAGCAGAACCGCCGACAGGTGGTGGAAGGCGGCCGTGACCCGCGAGTCCGGCAGCAGGGCGGCGGCCTGTTCGGCGGCGCTGCCCTCCTCGGGCTTCAGCGCGTACGCGCCCTGCTTGTCGAAGCCGAGCGGGTTGACGCAGTCGACGACGAGCTTGCCGGCCAGTTCCTCGCGCAGCGATTCAAGGGTCTTGCCGTGCCCGTCCCACGGTACGGCGACGATCACGATGTCGCTGCGCCGCGCGCACTCGGCGTTGTCGGCGCCCTCGACACCGAGGCCGAGCTCGTCGGCCGCGCTCTGCGCGCGGTCCGCGGCGCGCGAGCCGATGATCACCTTCTGGCCGGCCTTGGCGAGCCGGTAGGCGAGGCCCTTGCCCTGGGGGCCGGTGCCGCCGAGCACGCCGACGACGAGACCGGACACGTCGGGAAGGTCCCACGGGTCCTTGGCGGGGGCCTTCTGTGCACGGTCGGTAGAGGCACTGTCAGTAGAGGTCATGGGCCGACTTTACGTGCGCCGATCGCGGCTGTGGGCCTCAGGTGAGGGCGGTCACGGGGATACGACGGAAGGTGATCGTCTCGTACGCGCCGAAGTCGCCGGTCTCGTAGAGAAGGCCGACGGTCGTGCCGTCGACGCGTACGAGATCGGAGTACGCGGCGGGCAGCCCGTCCAGTGTGTACGCGGTGTGCCAGGTGGTGCCGGCGTCCGGGCTGGTGCGCACGGTCATCAGGGCGCGGAAGGCGGGATCGGCGGGGCCCGAGTACAGGAGCAGGTCGGGGTCGCGGAGCTGGAGGAGGCTGCCCTGGACGACGGGGGTGACGAGCCCGGCCTGCGGGCGGAAGGGTTTGACCAGGCTCTTGCCGCCGTCGAGGGAGTGGGCGTCGGCGCGGTTGCCGGGGGAGACCGAATCGTTGCGGGTGCTGAAGTAGACGCGCCCGTCCGGGAGTTCGGCCGCCGTCGTCTCGTTCACGTTGATGTAGCCGTTGGTGTTCTCGTCGAGGTAGCCGAGATACCAGGTCTCGCCGCGGTCGTCGCTGAGCAGGCAGTGGCCGCTGTTGTACTTCGGCTCGGTGCCGTTGTCCGTCCCGGTGGGCGGGAGGGTGTGGTTGCCGGGGACGACGACCCGGCCGGTGGTCAGCTGGATGGCGTGCCCGGGCGTGGTGGCGTACCACCGCCAACTCGCCTTCTTCACCTGCGCGGTGATCTCCTTCGGGCTCGACCAGGTGAGCCCGTCGTCGTCGCTGTGCTGCACCCAGACACGGCGCCCGTCGGCCGCCTTCACCTTGCCGCGCAGCAGGGCGTCCTCGCTCGCGCCGGCCGCGGCGCGCACGTGTACGAGGAGGACGCGTCCGGTGTCGAGGACGACGGGTGCCGGATTGCCCGCGAGGTTGTCGCCGTTCTTGGCGACGGCCTGGAGCGGGCCCCAGGTGAGGCCGCCGTCCGACGACCGCTTCAGCACGATGTCGATGTTGCCGTGGTCCTGCGCGGAGCCGACCCTGCCCTCGCAGAACGCGAGGAGCGTGCCGGTGTGCGTGACGACGACGGCGGGGATCCGGAAGCTGGCATAGCCTTCGCGGCCGGCGCGGAAGGGGGTGCTCGCTTCTGCCATGGGGGCTCCTGGTGGTTGCTTCCAATGGATCCCTGTGGATTCCTGGGGATTCCGATGGATGGGGCGCGTGTGACCGGTGATCGGTTCCTCTGCCCAGCTTGGACGAATTCGTGGTGAACTCCGGGTCACGAGTGGCCGGTTGCGGCAGGATGCGTTCGTATGGATGCCGTACGGGTGGCGTTGCTGCGCGAAGTGCTTGCCGGGACCGAGTGGTTGGGGGCCACACGGCGGTTCGCCGGGGTGCTGCGCGGGTCCGTGGTGTCGTACGGCGGCGGGTTGCTGCTGGTCGGCACGGAGGAGTACGAGCCGTGGCATCTCGCGGCGCATCTGGTGGACGAGGCGGCATGGTCGGGGACGCCGGAACTGTCGCCGACGTTGGTGCGGCACGGGGCGCGGGCGTCCGATCCGGCCCACTTGGCGGTGGGGCTCGGACGTATCGAGGCGGCCCGGCGTGGGGAAACGTTGCTTGTGGTGTCGCCCGGCTCGGCCGGGGCGGGGCTGTTGGAGCGGGTGCACGACGCCAGGCGGGCTGGGGCGACGGTGCTCGCGGTGTCCGCGTCGTCCGTATCGTCCGCGGGGGGCGGTGAGTTGCCGGCGCTGGCCCATGAGTCGCTCGTCCTGCCGGCCGGTGCCGAGCTGGACCTCGATACCGTGCAGCATCTGGTGAGTGCGGCGGCCGGTGAGAACGCGGTGCCGCATCCGCGGGGGAAGCAGCGTCTACGGGACCGGCTGTCACGACTCGCTGATCAGCTGACGGCTCCGCCGTCGGCGCGGTGGTAGTGGGCGGCGGATTCTTCCCGGCCACCTGCCCGCTCGCCTACCTCCCCACCCACCCGTCTCAGTTACGTTCCCGCCTGCGACGCACCCTCGAAAAGCAGTTGCCCTCGCCCACGGCTCGCCCTGACCATGGCCGGTCATGAGCTCCTCCTCCCGGCTCCGTTCGCTGCTGCCCGATCTGGCCCCCTGGCGGGCCTCCGCCGACTTTCGGCGGCTGTGGGTGGCCGGGCTGATCACCAACTTCGGGAGTTTTCTGACGTTCGTGGCGCTGCCGGTGCAGATGAAGGTGCTGACGGGGTCGGCGGTGGCGGTGGGAGCCATCGGGGCCGTGGAACTGGTGCCGCTGGTGGTGTTCGGGTTGTACGGCGGGGCACTCGCCGACGCCCTGGACAAGCGGAAGCTGATCGTCTACACGGAGGCCGGGCAGGGGGTGCTGTGCGCGGGGCTGCTCGTCAACGCGCTGCTGCCGCACCCAGCGGTGTGGCCGTTGTACGCGGTCGCCGGGCTGTCCGCCGCGCTCGGCGCGGTCCAACGGCCGGCGCTGGACTCGCTCACCCCGCGGATCGTGGCGCACGAGCACCTGCCGGCCGCCGCCTCGCTCAACTCGCTGCGCTGGACGGTGGGCGGCGTCGCGGGCCCGGCGCTCGCGGGCGTTGTGGTGGCGTACGCCGGGCTCGGCTGCGCGTACGCCGTGGACCTGGCGACCTTCGTCGTGTCGGTGGCGCTGGGCCTGGGCATCGCCGCGTCGCCCGCCGCGCACGAGGCCGCGAAGCCGTCGCTGCGGTCCATCGCGGAGGGTGCGCGGTACGCGTGGAGCCGCAAGGAGCTCCTCGGTACGTACGCGATCGACCTCGCGGCGATGTTCTTCGCAATGCCGCTCGCGCTGCTGCCGTTCCTCGCGGACGAGCTCGACGCGGAGTGGTCGCTGGGGCTGATGTACGCGTCGGTCCCGGCCGGGGCGCTGCTCGTGAGCCTCACCAGCGGGTGGACCTCGCGCGTCCACCGGCATGGGCGGATGGTCGCCCTGGCGGCGGCGTGCTGGGGGCTCGCGATGGCGGCGGCGGGGGCTGTGCACAACGTGTGGCTGGTGTTGCTGTTTCTCACCCTCGGCGGCTGCTGCGACATGGTGAGCGGGATCTTCCGGGGCGCCATCTGGGACCAGACGATCCCGGACGAGCTGCGGGGGCGGCTCGCCGGGATCGAGCTGCTGTCCTACTCCGTGGGGCCCACGCTCGGGCAGGTCCGTGCCGGGGGGATGGCGGCGTGGACGAGTGTGCGGACGTCGATCTGGTCAGGGGGGTTGATCTGCGTGGGTGCGGTGGGGGTGCTGGCCGCGTTTCTCCCGAAGCTGATGGCGTATGACGTGCGGACGAACGAGCACGCCGTGCGGATGCGCTCCGCTCGGGTGACGCGGGAGACGCGGGAGACGGTCACGTGACGGGCCGGTGGGGGCGCGCCCGACCTGCTTTCCCACCCGCACCACCCGTAACCGTTGACCGACAGGCGCAGGCCTCCCGACGTCGTTGATCACCATCGGCGCCTGCGGCCCGCCGCCGCCACGCGCCAACCCGTCTCAGTCGTCCTCGGACCCCTGGCCCGCCCCCGGCGCGTCATGCCACTTCGGGTCCGTCTCCCACTCCAGGTTCCGCTCCTGCGCGGTCTGCATCGCGCGTGTCGCCTCCTCGCGGGAGGCGTACGGGCCGAAGCGGTCCTTGCCCGGGCACTCGGGGCCCTCCTCGACCTTCTTGTGCTCCAGGCAGTAGTACCACTCGCCGGGCTTGCCGACGGTCCGCTTCTTGAAGAGGGCCATGAACGGCTCCTTTCGCCACGGACATGGTCCCCCATGCCCGCTGGTTAGACTCGCTGGCATGTCTGGCCAGTCGCTGCTCGTACCAGGGGAGCTCTCTCCCACCCGTCCCGTCCCGGGAAACATCCGGCGTCCCGAGTACGTGGGCAAGCCCGCCCCCACGCCGTACACCGGACCGGAGGTGCAGACGCCCGAGACGGTCGAGGCGATGAGGACCGCCGGGCGGATCGCCGCGCAGGCGATGGCCGAGGCGGCGAAGCTCATCGCGCCGGGTGTGACGACGGACGAGCTGGACCGGGTGGCGCACGACTACATGTGCGACCACGGCGCCTACCCCTCGACCCTCGGCTACCGCGGTTTCCCCAAGTCGCTGTGCACCTCCGTCAACGAGGTCATCTGCCACGGCATCCCGGACTCCACGGTCCTGCGGGACGGCGACATCATCAACCTCGACGTGACGGCGTACATCGGCGGTGTGCACGGCGACAACAACGCCACGTACCTGGTCGGGGACGCCGACGAGGAGTCGAGGCTGCTGGTGGAGCGGACCCGGGAGTCCCTCAACCGTGCCATCAAGGCCGTCAAGCCGGGCCGCCAGATCAACATCATCGGGCGCGTCATCGAGTCGTACGCGAAGCGGTTCGGGTACGGGGTGGTGCGGGACTTCACCGGTCACGGGATCAACTCCTCCTTCCACTCCGGGCTGATCGTTCCCCACTACGACAGCCCGCACGCGACGACCACCATCCAGCCCGGGATGACCTTCACGATCGAGCCGATGCTCACGCTCGGTACGCATGAGTACGACATGTGGGACGACGGGTGGACCGTCGTGACGAAGGACCGGAAGCGGACGGCTCAGTTCGAGCACACGCTGGTCGTCACCGACAGTGGCGCGGAGATCCTGACCCTGCCGTAACCCTGGTTCCCACTGCCCCCGAGCCCGCCCTGTCCACAGGGCGGGCTTTCCCATGTGAGCTTGATCGGGAATCGGGGTACCGTTTTACCGACAGGGTGTCGGGAAGTCATTGACTTAGGTAAGCCTAACCATAGAAGATGGGTTGGATCTCGCCCCTTCCTCTTCGGCTCCGGAGGCCTCATGAACGCGACGGACACGTCGAGCGCCACCTTCTCGACACTCATTCGCACCGCGTCGCACGAGCAGCACGTGGAGGCGGAGACGTCGACGTTCATGAGCGACCTGCTCGGCGGCCGGCTGGGCGTCGAGGCGTACGCGCGGTACACCGAGCAACTGTGGTTCGTGTACGAGGCGTTGGAGGCGGACGTCGAGCGTCTGGCGGCCGATCCACTGGCCGGGCCCTTCATCCAGCCCGAGTTGCTGCGCCGCACCGCCCTGGAGCGCGACCTGGCCCATCTCCGGGGCCCCGACTGGCGCGCGACGCTCACCGCGCTGCCCGCGACCCGGGCGTACGCCGACCGCGTGGCCGAGTGCGCCCGCGAGTGGCCCGGCGGTTATGTCGCCCACCACTACACCCGCTACCTCGGCGACCTCTCCGGCGGCCAGATCATCCGCGGCAAGGCGGAGCAGACCTGGGGTTTCACCCGCAGGGGCGACGGCGTCCGCTTCTACGTCTTCGAGGACATCACCAACCCTGCGGCGTTCAAGCGGGGTTACCGCGAACTGCTGGACGGGGTCCTCGCCGACGACCTGGAGAAGCAGCGGATCATCGCCGAGTGCAAGCGCGCGTTCGCCCTTAACACGGCGGTCTTCGTGGCCCTGGGGGAAGAGTTCCCCTTGAGCGCGTAGGCCTGCCGGCAAGGGGCGGTCGGGGAGTTGTTCGTTTGGCTGCGGACCGGTGGGGGCTGGTCGCGCAGTTCCCCGCGCCCCTAACGGCGCGGGGCTTCGCCCCATCGCCCCCGGCCAGGCCCCGGCTTTTGTCTTTTAGGGGCGCGGGGAACTGCGCGACCAGCCCCCACCGTCCCGCACCCGACACACAACCCCCGGCACCCTCAGCGCTCCAGGTGTACCCGGCCCCCCACCTCGACCCAACCCCCCGGCTGCGGCGCGGTGAGGATCTGCGACCCCATCCCCTGCACAATGTTCAGCGCCCGCCCCAGCTGATGCGTAAGAAGCAGCGCCGCCGCCCCCGTAGCCTCGTCCTCCTCGATCCCGTCGTCCCGCCCGGGAAACGCCCGAGCCCGCACCCGTCCCGCGGCCTCGTCCTCCCAGGCCCAGGCATAGATCCACTCACCAGGCTCGGGAACACCCAGCGCATCGACCTCGGCACCGGACCCGTACCGCCGCAACGTACGCGCCGGCGCCCACTCCGCCCGCGCCTCGATCCAGCTGAATTCCCCGTCCAGCCGCACCCCCACCACCCCGGCAGGAGTGACCAGTTCGGGTACGTCGAGCAGCCACCCCACCCCGACACACGGATGCCCGGCGAACGGCAACCGCAGCGTGGGCGTGTAGATGTCGATGACCCCACGCTCGGGGTCGTCGACGAACACGGTCTCGCTGAACCCGAGCTTCGCGGCGAACATCTGCCGTTCCTCGCGCTCGGGCATCACGGAGCCCTCCCGCACGACACCGAGCTCATTGCCATACCCGCCGCCGGGTCCACAGAAGACCCGCAGCACGTCGTAGTCAGTCACTCCGGCATTCAAACATCACCCGCGCCGCGAGGTCGTCCCAGTCCGCGGGACCGCCGGACAGCGGCCAGGAGCGGGTGAGACCGTGCTCGTACGGCAGCGAGGACATCACCTCGCCGTACGCCCGTTCCAGGGTGGCCCGTTGACGCTCCACGCCGGGTCCGGAACGGGCACGCAACCGCTCCATCCGCTGCTCGTTCCCCGCGGTCACCTCGTCCGCCGTGCGCCGCCAGACATCCTCGTCCGGCGCACGGGCCAACACCACGCACACGGGGTCCCGGCCCTCCGCCAGCGCCGCCACGGCCCGGTCGTGCCCGTCCAGGATCAGCCAGCCGTCGAGGCAGGAGACCCACCACAGGAGTACGGGAGCCTGCGTGCCCTCGCGCGCGTGCTTGCGGTACGCCTTCACGCGGGGCGCGTCGGGCGGTGAGAGCTCGCGCAGCGGGACGACGCCCTGCCAGCCGCCCGCGCACCAGTCGAGATAGCAGGCGGGCCAGTCGCGCGGGAAGTCGCCGGACCAGACGTACGGCGGGAACGTCCGCGCCTCGCTCAGCAGCCAGCGCCCGTCGTGCAGCGGGCCGTCCGCCGACTCCTCCAGCCAACCGGCATACAAGTGCACCCAGTTGCCCGCGGACCGCGTCAGGGCCGAGCGGATGGGCGGCAGCGGGGAGCGGTAGCCGTCGAGGCGGTGCACGAAGAGGCCCTCGTAGGAGAGGTTGCCGTCGGGTCCGCGGTCGATCCGGCCGAGGAGCAGCGGGCGCCCGCCCTGGCGGAGCAGCAGCCGGCCCCCGTCCGCCGACTCGAACCGCAACGGCGGCGGACCGGGGCGACCGGTCACCTCCAGCACGAGGCCACCCGCCCCCAGCAGTTCCCTCTTCATGGAGAAGAGTGTCGGGGACGGGCGGCCTCGGGCCCACTCGATTACCGGGTGAGCCCGACTGCTACGACCGGGTGGGCCCGACCGCTACGCGCCCTCGGTGCGCCGCCTGCGCATCGCGTACACCACGCCCGCGCCCGCCGTGCCGACCGCTCCGGCCGGCACCGACGAACCCGCGGCGGACTGGACGGCGCCCGAACTCGCCCTGCGCCGGGCCGTGCTGTCCCCGTCCGCGACCCTCTCCTTTCCGTTCACGGTCGAGGAGGTCGTACGGATGGGCCGCGCGCCCTGGGCGGGCACAGGCGGGGAGGACGACGACGCGGCCGTCGCGCAGGCCATGGCGGCCACGGAGGTCACCGGGTTCGCGGCCCGCCCCTTCTCCGCGCTCAGTGGTGGGGAGCGGGCCCGGGTCGCGCTCGCCCGGGTACTCGCTCAGCGCGCCCCGCTGCTGCTGCTCGACGAACCGACCGCCGCACTCGACCTCAGACACCAGGAGTTGGTGCTGCGCGTGTGCCGGGAAAGGGCGCGCGCCGGGGACGCGGTGGTCGTGGTGCTGCACGATCTGGGGCTCGCGAGCGCGTACGCGCGCCGGGTGGCGATTCTGTGCGCCGGTCGTGTCGCGGCCGACGGTCCGCCGGGCGACGTCCTCACCGGTGACTTGCTGAGTGACGTCTATCGGCAGTCTGTGGAGGTGTTCCCGCACCCCAGGACCGGTGCTGCCCTGATCACTCCGAAGCGGGACTCTTGACCCGCGCTTGACCTTTTCATGGGGTGCGTTTTGAGCCGCCGTGATCAAGCCGTTCCTATGCGGCGACCGTGAGAGCTGAATCACCGGACGGGTGGGTATCAGTGAGGCAAGCCTCAGATAAGTTAGGCCAGCCTCACCATCCCCGCTCGGGCCCCACCGTGCGGATTGTCCGATTCTTCTCTTGGAGCCTGAATGCGAGCCGTCCGACTCTCAGTTGTCACCGCTGCCGCCACCGCGGCCGCTCTGACCGCCGTCACGGGCTGCACCGAGAAGAGCGACGCCAAGAACGGCGACGCGATCAAGGTGACCGCCGCCGACTCCAAATGCACGACCTCGTCGAAGTCGGTCCCGGCCGGCCAGGTCACCCTGCAGATCGAGAACAAGGGCTCGAAGGCCACCGAGGTCGAGATCCTCTTCCCGGACGACCGGATCGTCTCCGAGAAGGAGAACATCGGCCCGGGCACCAAGTACACGCTGACCGCCGAGGTGAAGGCCGGTTCGTACGAGATCGCCTGCCGCCCCGGCATGAAGGGCCTCGGCGTCCGCCAGAAGCTCACGGTCACCGGCGGCAAGGTCGCCAAGCGCGACCCGCGCCTCGACAAGGCCGTCGCCGCCTACCGCGAGTACGCGCAGGAGCAGGCCGACGCCACGCTGCCCAAGGCCGAGGCGTTCGCCAAGGCCATCAAGGCCGGCGACATCGAGGCCGCGAAGAAGAAGTTCGCGGACTCGCGCCTGGGCTGGGAGCGCACCGAGCCCGTCGCGGAGTCCTTCGGTGACATCGACCCGAAGGTCGACGTGCGCGCGGACGGCCTGGAGGAGGGCCAGGATCCGGCCACCGACTGGACCGGCTGGCACCGCCTGGAGAAGTCCCTCTGGCAGGACAAGAAGATCGGCGACCGCGAGAAGGAGCTCGCCGACCAGCTGGTGAAGGACCTGACCGACTGGCAGAAGCGCGTCGGCAAGGCCGTGATCACCCCGACCTCCATGGCCAACGGCGCCAAGGAACTCCTCGACGAGGTCGCCACCGGCAAGGTCACCGGCGAGGAGGACCGCTACTCGCACACCGACCTGAGCGACTTCAAGGGCAACGTCGAGGGCGCACAGAAGGCGTACGAGCTACTGAAGCCGGTCGCCAAGGAGAACGACGCGGCGCTGACGACCGAGCTGGACAAGCAGTTCACGGCGCTGAACACGCTGCTGGACAAGTACCGCACGGACAAGACCTCGTACGACTTCATCTCGTACGACAAGGTCGGCAAGGCCGACCAGAAGGAGCTCTCGGACGCGGTCAACGCGCTCGCCGAGCCCCTGTCCAAGCTCGCCGCCGCCGTCGTGAAGTAGGAGCCGCACCATGACGGACAACACGGACACCACGAGCACCACGAGCACCACTGAAGCCACGGAAGCCTCGGGAGCCGCGGAGGCCGCCACCGGCGCCTCTCCCTCCCGGCGTTCGCTGATCGGCTGGGGCGGTGCCGGGCTCGCGCTCGGTGCCGCCGCGGCCGGCGGCGCGGTGGCGATGACCCGTACCGGCAACGATGTGGACCCGACCGCCGCCGAAGCCGGCGCCGCGGTCGCCTTCCACGGCGCGAACCAGGCGGGCATCGCGACCCCGGTGCAGGACCGGCTGCACTTCGCCGCGTTCGACGTGAAGACGGACGACCGCGCCGAGTTCGTGGAGATGCTGAAGGAGTGGACGGCCGCCGCGCGCCGGATGACCGGCGGGCACACCGTCGGCGAGGGCGCGTACGGCGGTCTCGCCGAGGCGGCGCCGGACGACACCGGCGAGGCGCTGGGCCTCAAGCCCTCGCGGCTGACGCTGACGATCGGCTTCGGACCCTCCCTGTTCGAGAAGTTCGGGCTGAAGGACCAGCGGCCCGAGGCCCTGGTCGATCTGCCGAAGTTCCCGGGTGACGCCCTGGAGAAGGCGCGCAGCAACGGCGATCTGTGCATCCAGGCGTGCGCGGACGACCCGCAGGTCGCGGTGCACGCGATCCGCAACCTCGCCCGGATCGGCTTCGGCAAGGTCGCCATCCGCTGGTCGCAGCTGGGCTTCGGCAAGACCTCGTCGACGACACCGGACGCGCAGACCCCGCGCAACCTGATGGGCTTCAAGGACGGCACCCGCAACATCGCGGGCACCGAGACGGACCGCCTGAAGAAGTTCGTGTGGGTGGGCGAGAAGGACGGTCCCGACTGGATGACCGGCGGCTCGTATCTCGTCGCCCGCCGCATCCGGATGCACATCGAGACGTGGGACCGGACCTCGCTCCAGGAGCAGGAGGACATCTTCGGCCGCGACAAGGGCGAGGGTGCCCCGGTCGGCAAGGCCAAGGAGCACGACAAGCCGTTCCTGAAGGCGATGAAGCCCGACGCGCACGTGCGGCTCGCGCACCCCGACTCCAACGACGGGATCACGATCCTGCGCCGCGGCTACTCCTTCACGGACGGCACCGACGGTCTCGGCCGCCTGGAGGCGGGCCTGTTCTTCCTCGCCTACCAGCGTGACGTCCGCAAGGGCTTCATCCCGGTGCAGCGCAGCCTGTCGCGCACCGACGCGCTCAACGAGTACATCCAGCACGTGAGTTCGGCGGTCTTCGCCGTCCCGCCCGGCGTCCGCGACAAGGACGACTGGTGGGGCCGCGCGCTGTTCTCCAAGGAGGCGTAGCCCGTGTTCAGCAACTATCTGATCGGCCTGCGCGAGGGACTGGAAGCCAGCCTCGTCGTCTGCATCCTCATCGCCTATCTGGTGAAGACGGACCGCAAGGACGCCCTGAAGCCGATCTGGATCGGCATCGCCGTCGCGATCACCGTGGCGCTCGGCTTCGGCTGCGCGCTGGAGTTCGGCTCCCAGGAGATGACGTTCAAGGCGCAGGAGGCGCTCGGCGGTTCGCTGTCGATCCTCGCCGTGGGCCTGGTGACGTGGATGGTCTTCTGGATGCGGCGCACGGCCCGCCATCTGAAGTCCGAGCTGCACGGCAAGCTGGACGCGGCCCTGGCGATGGGCACGGGCGCGCTGGTCGCGACCGCGTTCCTCGCCGTCGGCCGTGAGGGCCTGGAGACCGCGCTGTTCGTTTGGGCGTCGGTGCACGCGGCGAGCGACGGCACGCCCCGCCCGCTGATCGGCGTCGCCCTCGGTCTCGCCACCGCGGTGTTCCTCGGCTGGCTCTTCTACCGCGGCGCGCTGAAGATCAACCTCGCCAAGTTCTTCACCTGGACCGGCGGCATGCTGGTCGTCGTCGCCGCGGGCGTGCTCGCGTACGGCGTCCACGACCTCCAGGAGGCCGACTTCATCCCCGGCCTGACGAACCTGGCCTTCGACATCAGCAACACCATCGATCCGACGAGTTGGTACGGCACCCTCCTGAAGGGCGTCTTCAACTTCCAGCCCGACCCGACCGTCCTCCAGGTCACGGTGTGGGCGCTGTACCTGGTCCCGACACTCGCGATCTTCCTCGCCCCGGTAGGGTTCGCCTCCGGGAAGGGGAAGGTGAAGGCACCTGATGAGCACGGATCGCGCGGGTCGCAGCCCACGAAGGCTTCGTAGTCTCAACCAATTCGCCCTGGCAACGGGGGCGGTGACCGTTCTGTCATTGACGGCGAGCGGCTGCGTGGTGGTGCACGGCGAGCGGGAGATCGTGCCGGCGGCGACACGGGCGGAGGCCGCCCGCGCGCTCAAGGACTTCACCACCGCGTACAACAAGGCGGACAAGGAGTACGACCGTTCGCTGGACGCGGACCGGGTCACCGGGCCGCTCGCCGACATCGACGGCGCCAAGCTGAAGGCCGGGCACAAGAACAACCCGGGCGGCAATCCGGCGCCTTCGCCGCTGACGTTCAGCGACGCGAAGTTCGTGATACCCGAGAAGGCGGCCTGGCCGCGCTGGTTCGTTGCCGACACGGCCGCCAACAAGGGTGTGCCGGGCAGCCGTTGGCTGCTCGTCTTCACCCGCGGTGACGCCAACGACGTATGGCAGGTCTCGTACCTGACCGTCCTCGCCGCCGACGACGTACCGAAGTTCAAGACGGACGAGAACGGCTACGCCCAGCCGGTCACCGCGGACGACGCGGCCCTGGCGATCGAGCCGGAGAAGCTGAGCCAGTCGTACGCGACGTATCTGAAGGCCGGCGGTGACACCTTCGCCGCGGGCACGCACACCTCGCAGTGGCGGGCCCAGCGCAAGAAGTTCGCCAGCAAGCCCGGTCTCGCCCGGCAGTACATCGACGAGCCGCTGACCTCGGGCGACTACGCCCCGGTGGGCCTGCGCACCGCGGACGGCGGGGCGCTGGTGTTCTTCACCACGCACCGCTACGAGAAGCAGACCGCCGCGGCGGGCACCGAGATCCCCGCACCCACCGCGGACGTGCAGGCCCTGACGACCGGCGAGATCAAGCAGTCCCTCACCCTGGAGTTCGTCTCCAACCAGGCGGCCCTGGACCCGGCGAAGAGTTCGGGGAGCCAGGGAGTGTCGATCCTGGGGCGGATCGAGGGGCTGACGGGCGCGAAGGGCGAATAGCGGCAGGAGCCGACCGCACCTGACTGTGCCCCGCCCTTGGGGCACAGCCTCGGAGTTCAGCCTCGGGGTTCAGCCCCGGTGCGGCCAGGCAGCCAGCTGGTCCGACTCGTTCTCGCCCGCGTAACGGGCGCACGCGTCGGTGAGGATCTCCAGGAGGGTGAGCGGGTCCGGCAGGGTGTACTCCGGCCCCCGTACCCAATCGACCGTCAGATCACCGGGCAACCGCGCCGGCGGGACAAGCACGTACGACCCACGGCAGTGCCACCGCAGCCCCGGATGCTCGTCCATCGTCTCGGGATGGCAGTCCAGTTCGCACGGCCACCACTCGTCCTCGTCCTCGGGCGTACCCCGCGTGGCCGTGAAGAAGAGCATCCGGTCACCGCCCGACTCCGCGACGGGCCCCACCTCGATACCGGAAGCCAGCAGCCGCTCCAGCGCCTCGCGCCCGGCGTCGAGCGGCACGTCGAGGACGTCGTGCGTCATGCCGGTCGCGGTGATGAAGTTGGCCTTCGGCTGATGCCGGGCCCAGCGCTCGATCTGCGCGCGGTCGGTGGTGGACTGCGTCTGCCAGGCGAAGGAGACGGGGTGGCGCGCGGGGGTGGGACAGCCGACGCGGTCACAGGAACACCGGTAGCCGGAGGGGTACGCGGCCTGCGCGAGCGGCAGCCCCGCGGCGGCAGCGGCGAGCAGCAGGGTCTCACGCCCGCCATCGTCCGCGGTCTCCTTCGGGCGGCGTCCCCGCAGCCACTGGGAGATCCTGCCCTGCGTGCCGGAGCGGCGACCGAACTCTGCGCTCATCTATCCCCTCGCCTCGCCTCGCCGTTGTGCCCACGTCCTGCCCTATGGTCCCACCATCCTGCGCCCCGGGTGGCCAGAGCCCACATCCGGGGTAGGTGGGGCTATGCCTCACCCCGGCCCGGATCGAGTGTCATTACCCACTTTCATATGATTTCTCCGCCTACCGTGGTCGCCATGGTCACCAGGACTGCACTCATTGGTCTCGCCGGCCTCGCCTCGCTGACCCTGACGGGACCCGGCTCCATCCCGGCCCCGCTGGAGTGGGGCGCGGGCCCGCTGACGGTGGACGCGCTCCCCCGCGTCGTCCATGTCGCCCACCGCGGCGGCGCCCGGGAAGTCCCGGAGAACAGCATGTCGGGACTGATGGCGGCGTACGAGCGCGGTACGGCGCAGGTGCTCGACCTCGACACCCGGATGCTGCGCGACGGGACCGTGGTGGTCATGCACGACGCGACGCTGAACCGCACGACCTACGCGGGCGGCGCGGTGCGGGATCTGGATCTCCGGGAGTGGCAGGGCGTGCGGCTGCACCCCAGGGATTCACTCCCCGGCAGCTGGCGCGCGGAGCGGCCGCCGACCGTCGCCGAGGTGCTGGACCGCTTCGGCGGGCGGATCGTGCTGATGCTGGAGGCCAAGGACCCCGACAGCCTGGACACGCTCGCCGCGATGCTCCGCGCCCGCGGACTGACCCGGTCGGTGTTCGTGAACTCCAACGACCCGGAGGTGGCCCGGCGCGCCCACCGCCTGGGCCTGATCAGCCAGTTGTGGCGTTCGGCGGCCCAGCTGCGCACTGACCGCCCCGAGCGCTGGTCGTCGTTCGTCGACCTCCTCGACGTCGACCACAAGGCACGTGACACCGATCTCGTACGGGCGGTGAGATCCGGGATCCCGCGGGTGTGGGCGCACACCGTGGTCACTCCGGCCCAGCGCGACCGGGTGCTCGCGCTGGGCTGCGACGGCGTCATCACGGACGCGCCGGGCAGGTTGTGGAAGACGTCGAAGCGGAGGGCTGCCAGCGGACCCCCCAGCAGTCCTCTCAGCGGGGAGTGAGGCCGTAGAGGGCGTACTCGACGACGGTGTCGGTGTATTCGTACGAGATCGGACCCGTGCGCTGGAGCCAGCGCTGGGCGAGCGGGGAGACGAACAGCTCCAGGGCGATGCGGGGGTCGATGTCCTGGCGTACGGCGCCCTTGTCCTGCGCCGAGCGCAGCCGCCGTACATACAGCTGGAGTTGGGGTTCCAGGAGCTTGGTCACGAACTCGGCGCCGAGCCGTTCGTCGACCACGCCCTCGGCGGCCAGGGCGCGCGCGGGGGCGTCGAACCTGGGCTCCAGCAGCTCGTCCACGGTGGCGCGCAGGACCAGTTTGAGGTCGGCGGCCAGATCACCCGTGTCCGGGATCTCGTACGGCTTCTGCCCCGCCGCCTGCGCGGCCTGCTCACCCAGGTCCATGAAGGCGTCGAGCAGCACGTCCGCCTTCGACGACCACCAGCGGTAGATCGTCTGCTTGCCGACTCCGGCGCGGGCCGCGATGCCCTCGATCGTGGTCTTGGGGTAGCCGACCTCGCCGACGAGTTCGAGGGCGGCGGCGTGGATCGCCCGACGCGACTTCTCGCTGCGGCGGGTGGAATCGGGGCTGGTCTTGGGCTTCTGGGCCATGACCCGAACCTACCAGGGCAACGATACGGATCGTCTCGTCCTGTCCGCCCCCACTGGTCCTCTAGTCCTCCACGGCCGGCGGCCAGGCGTCGCCCCACTCCGCGTCACGGGCCGCCCTGTACAGCGGTCCGTGACGCTTCGTCACCGTCTCCCGGCGCAGGGCCTCGTCCGGCTCGCACAGGTCGAGGAGCACCTGGCCCTTGCGGATCTGCGGCTTGCGTACGACGCGGGAGGGGGCCGGGGTGGGCGGGAAGCGGGTGGCGGCGACGTAGCTGAACTTCTCGTCCTCGTACGGCAGGGAGCCGCCCTTGACCTGGCGGTGCAGCGAGGAACGGGCGACCCGGGCGGAGAAGTGGCACCAGTCCTCGCCGGGGACGATGGGGCAGGCCGCGCTGTGCGGGCAGGGCGCGGCGACATGGAACCCGGCGCGGATCAGGCGGTCGCGGGCCTCGATGACGCGGGCGTAGCCGTCGGGGGTGCCCGGCTCGATGATCACGACGGCCTGGGCGGCGGCCGCGGCGGCGTCCACCACGGAGCCGCGGTCGGCCTCGGTCAGCTCACCGAGGACGTACGACACGGTCACGAGATCAGTGCTCTCGATGGTGAGCGCTGATCCGATACGAGAGCGGTGCCACTCGGCGCCCTTCAGCTCCGGGTTCGCCGCGGCGATCTCCCGGCCCAGCGCGAGCGCGGGCTCGGCCCAGTCGAGCACCGTCACCGGGCGGGCACCCTCCCACGTCGCGTTCACCGCCCAGGTGGCCGCGCCCGTGCCGCCGCCGACGTCCACGTGGCTCGCCGGCGTCCACCCCGGGACCGCGTCCGCGAACGCGTCCAGCGCCGCGCGGACCGCCTCGAACGTCGCGGGCATCCGGTAGGCCGCGTACGCCACCACGTCCGAGCGGTCGCGGAGGATCGGGGTGTGGGTCGGGGTGGTGCCCCGGTAGTTGGCGATCAGCCGGTCGACCGCCTGCGTGGCCGCCTTTGGGGGGAGGCCGTCGAGGAGGCCCGCGAGGGCGGTGCGCAGGGTGTCGGCGGGGGGTAGGGGGGCGTTCACCCGGCGATTCTACGGTCGCCGCGACCCCCGGGTTCCAAACGGTTTCGCCCCCGCCGCCCCTACCCGTCCCATCCCTGGGGGCTGCGCCCCCAGACCCCCCTCAAAGATTGCGCCGTTCCCCGCGCCCCTGAAAGTCGTCTGCGGGCCGGTGGGGGCTGATCGCGCAGTTCCCCGCGCCCCTAAAAGACAAAAGACCGGGGGCGGGCCGGGGGCGATGGGGCGCAGCCCCGAGCCGTCAGGGGCGCGGGGAACTGCGCGACCAGCCCCCACCCACCCGCACCCGACACACAACCGAACGGGGTCTGGGGAGGAGCCCCAGAAGGATGGGACGGGTAGGGGCGGCGGGGGCGAGAAACCCGGGGGTCAGGCGCCCCGTACCGCCCTGGCCAGTCGCGTCCCGGCAGCAGCCCGCGGCTCGCTGTCCGCGGGGCGGCGTCTGGGGTGGACGGTGTTGGCGAGGAGCACCAGGAACGTGTCCGTGGCCGGGTCGAGGACCAGCGACGTACCCGTGAAGCCCGTGTGCCCCGCCGCACCGCGCCCCGCGAGCGCCCCCATGAACCAGGGCTGGTCGAGGGCGAAGCCGAGGCCGGGTGGGGTGAGGAGGAGTTCGACGAAGTCGGGGCCGAGGATGCGGGCGGGGCCGTAGGAGCCGCCGGCCAGGAGGGTGCGGCAGAAGATCGCCAGGTCGCGGGCGGTGGAGAAGAGGCCCGCGTGGCCCGCCACTCCGCCGAGTGCCCACGCGTTCTCGTCGTGGACCACGCCCCGCAGCATCCCCCGGTCCACCTTGGCCCACGGCCGCCGTTGGTCCTCCGTAGCCGCCGCGCCCGGGCAGGGCCCGAACCCGGTGGCCGTCATGCCGAGCGGCCGCGTGATGCCGTCCCGGACGAGGACGTCGAGCGCGCGCCCGGTGACGCGCTCCAGCACGTACTGGAGGAGGAGTGGGTTGAGGTCGGAGTACACGTACTCGCCCGGTTCGGACGTCGGGGGCTCGGCCCGGAGCATCATGAGCCGCGCCGCGTCGTCCGGGCAGTCGTACAGCGGGAGTTCGGGGCGCAGCCCGGAGGTGTGGGTGAGCAGCTGTCGTACGGTGATGTCGTACGCGGCGGCCGCGCGGAACTCCGGAAGATACGCGCCGACCCGCGCGTCGATGCCCAGCGTGCCGCGCTCCAGCTGCTGCACCGCGGTGACCGCCGTGAACAGCTTGGTGAGGGAGGCCAGGTCGAAGGGCGTGTGGACGGTCATGGGAACCCGTGCCCCCGGCGGGAGTTCGACGCCCTTGTCCACCGCCTCGTCGTAGGACGCGTACCGCACCGCCCACCCCGCCGCCTCCTCGACGGCGATCACCGGGCCGCGCCCCGCGACCAGTACCACGCCCGCCGCCCAGGGGGTCGCCCCGCGCGTGAGGGCGCGTACCTCTCGTACGAGCTGACGCAGTTCTCCGGGGTCGAGCCCGGCCCGTTCGGGTGTGTCGACGCGCAGTCTCGGTGCGCTCAGCTGTCCGCCGCCTTTCCGTCCGGTGTGCGTCGCGTCTGCCAGGGACGGCACAGTCCCACGAAGCAGGCGATGGCCACCAGTACTGCGGCCAGTTGGACGACGGCCATCGGGACGGCGGTGTGCTCCCCGGCGATGCCGACGAGGGGCGAGGCGATCGCGCCGATGAGGAAGGAGGAGGTGCCCAGCAGCGCGGAGGCGGAGCCGGCGGCGTGCCGGACGCGCATGAGGGCGAGCGCCTGTGTGTTGGGCAGGGCGATGCCCATCGCGGACATCAGCACGAACAGCGCGGCGGCCACCGGGACCAGGCCGGCCTCGCCGAAGACGCCGGAGGACATCAGCAGCAGCGCGGTCGCGGCGACGGCGATGGCCGCGAGACCGGTGGCGAGGACCTTGTCGAGGCTGACCCGGCCGACCAGGATCTTGCCGTTGATCTGGCCGACGATCACCAGGCCGACGGAGTTGAGGCCGAAGAGCAGGCTGAACGTCTGGGGCGAGGCTCCGTAGATCTCCTGCACCACGAACGGGGACGCCGAGATGTACGCGAACAGCGCGGCGAACGCGAAGCCGCCCGTGAGCATGTACCCGGCGAAGACCCGGTCGGCGAGCAGTCCGCGCATCGCGTGCAGCGCCTCGCCGACGCCGCCGCTGTGCCGTTCGCCGGGCGCGAGGGTCTCGGGGAGCCGGAACCAGACGACGGCCGTCAGCGCGATGCCGACCGCCGTGAGGACCACGAACACGCCACGCCAGTCGGTGAAGCGCAGGATCTGCCCGCCGATGAGCGGCGCGACGATCGGGGCGACGCCGGAGATCAGCATGAGGGTGGAGAAGAAGCGGGCCATCGCCATGCCGTCGTACAGATCGCGGACGACGGCCCGGGCGATCACGATCCCGGCCGCGCCCGCGAGGCCCTGCGCCAGCCGGAAGGCGACGAGGAGTTCGACGTTGGGTGCGAGGGCGCACAGCACGGTGGCGACGACGTAGACGGCGAGGCCGGCGAGCAGCGGGCGCTTGCGGCCCCACCGGTCGCTCATCGGTCCGACCACGAGCTGTCCGAGCGCCATCCCCGCGAGGCAGGCGGTGAGCGTGAGCTGCACGGTCGTGGCCGGGGCGTGCAGCGACCTCGTGACCTCCGGCAGCGACGGGAGGTACATGTCCATCGCCAGCGGGGGCGTGGCGGTGAGCCCGCCGAGGATCAGGGTGACGAGGAGTCCGGTGCGGCGGAGGGCGCCGGCGTCGGGGGTCCCGGCGGGGGCCGCCTGCGCCGGGGTGGCGGGCGATGCCGGGTCGGCGACCAGCGACGTGGTGTCGGCGGCCGCCGTGTTCGGTATGTGTCCTTCCGGGCCGTCCTGGTCCCGCATGTGCCCCTCCCTCTCCGAGTAATCCGCCACCTATGCTCTCAGTTCGAACGGAGTGTTCGGGGTCACAGAGCAAGGGCGGGCGACGATGGCGGGCGAACGCGAACGCGTACGGTGGGGCATTCTGGCGACCGGCGGGATCGCCGCGGCGTTCACGGCGGATCTGGTGGACATGCCGGACGCGGAGGTCGTGGCCGTCGCCTCGCGCACGGACACCTCGGCGAAGGCGTTCGCGGAGCGGTTCGGAATACCGAGGGCGTACGGGGACTGGGCGTCGCTGGCCGAGGACGCGGACGTCGACATCGTGTACGTCGCCACCCCGCACTCGGCGCACCGGGCGGCGGCCGGGATGTGTCTTGAGGCCGGGCGCCATGTGCTGTGCGAGAAGGCGTTCACGCTGAACGCGCGGGAGGCCGAGGAGCTGGTGGCGCTCGCGAAGCGGTACGACCGGTTCCTGATGGAGGCCATGTGGATGTACTGCAATCCGCTGGTCCGGCGGCTGAAGTCGCTCGTCGACGACGGTGTGATCGGTGAAGTGCGCACGGTGCAGGCCGACTTCGGACTGGCCGGTCCCTTCCCGCCCTCGCACCGGCTGCGGGACCCCGCGCAGGGCGGCGGCGCGCTGCTCGATCTCGGCGTCTACCCGGTGTCGTTCGCGCAGCTGCTCCTCGGGGAGCCCTCGGACATCACCGCGAGAGCAGTGCTCTCCGACGAGGGCGTCGATCTCCAGACGGGAGCACTGCTCTCCTGGGAGAGCGGCGCTCTCGCTTCGGTGCACTGCTCCATCAACGGCGGCACCCCCGTCGCCGCATCCGTCACCGGCTCCCAGGGCCGTATCGACCTCCCCGACGGCTTCTTCTTCCCGGACCACTTCGTCCTGCACCGTGACGGCCGCGACCCCGAGACCTTCACGGCCGACCCGGCGTCCGGCGCGCGCAACAGCCTCAAGCACGAAGCCGCCGAGGTGATGCGTGCCCTGCGCGCCGGCGAGACCGAGTCCCCGGTCGTCCCCCTCGACGGCAGCCTCGCCGTGATGCGGACACTCGACGCGATACGGGACCGCATCGGCGTCCGCTACCCCGGCGAGACCGGCTGACGCCATCCGGGACGCCGCCGCACCCTGCCGGACGTGGTGCTCATGGACGTACGTATGCCCGTCTACGCTGCGGCCCCATGAACGCCATGCATCCCAAGCAGACGAAGATCGCGGTCGTGACCGGAGCGGGCTCCGGCATCGGCCGTGCCGTGGCCGCCGAACTGCTGCGCACCGGCTGGTCGGTGGCGCTGGCCGGACGCAGGACCGAGACGCTGGAGGAGACGGCGGCTCTCGTGTCCGAGGGGCCCTCGATCGCCGTACGCACGGACGTCTCACGGCCGGACGACGTGGCCGCCCTGTTCGCGGCCGTACACGATCACTTCGGGCGGCTCGACCTGCTCTTCAACAACGCCGGTACGTTCGGCCCGGGCGGCGTCCCGCTCGAAGAGCTGCCGTACGAGGCATGGCGGCACGTCGTGGACACCAACCTCAACGGCGCGTTCCTGTGCGCGCAGGCGGCGTACCGGCAGATGAAGGAGCAGGACCCGCAGGGCGGCCGGATCATCAACAACGGCTCGATCTCGGCGCACACCCCGCGCCCGCAGTCGATCGCGTACACGGCCACGAAGCACGCGCTGACCGGGCTGACCAAGTCGCTGTCCCTGGACGGGCGTCCGTACCGGATCGCCTGCGGTCAGATCGACATCGGGAACGCGGCCACCGACATGACCGAGCGCATGCGAACCGGAACCCTCCAGGCGAACGGCGAACTGGCGATCGAGCCGGTGATGGATGTGGCCGATGTGGCGCGCACGGTCCGGCACATGGCGGAGCTGCCCCTGGAGGCGAATGTGCAGTTCGCGACGGTGCTGGCGACGACGATGCCGTACGTGGGACGTGGCTGAGGCGGACGTACCCACGTCGTCAACGGCTGGTCAACGACTCGTCAACAACTCAACCTGCACAAACGGAAGCTGAACCTCCGGACCATATAGGCCGGTAGTGGGCTTATGCTCAACATCTCCTCCATCAGAGCTTCACACTTGGAGCACGAGACTTCGGTACGGCCACTGGTCCACACCGAGGGGGGAGGTGGCAGCCGTTCCGCGGCCCCGGGTGGGGGCGGACCTCGCGTGGGACCGCGGGGTGTGCACCGGACCGTGGAGCGGCTGCCCCGCAATCAGCGCCGGTGGCGGCCGTCCGCCACGTCGTCCTCCACGTGGTCCACAGAGCCCTCCACCGCACCGTCCACCTTGCCCCCGGCCGCCTTGCGCCGGCGGTTGCGCAGCGCCCATACCCCGCCCGCGAGCAGCAGAGCGGCTCCCGCGGCCCCACCGGCCGGCCCCCCCGACGAACCGTCCGCCGCCGCGGCCGGAGCGCCCGCGGCCGCCTTCGCCGACTTCCCCGCCTTCTGGGTGGGTGTCGCGCTCGCGCCGCCCTCGCTGAGCGGATCGACCAGCGTGCCGACCGGCTGGGCCTCGGCCGCGTTCTTGAAACCCCAGTCGAGCAGCTGGGCCGTCTCCTCATAGACGCTGCTGCCGCCGCTCTTCGGGTGCATCACCGTGACGAGGAGGGTCCGTCCGTCGCGGGTCGCGGCCCCGGTGAAGGTGTTGCCGGCGTTGCTGGTGTAACCGTTCTTCACTCCGATCAGACCGTCGTACGTCTCCACGCCCCACGCGCCCGTGAGCAGGCGGTCGGTGTTCTGGATCTGGAAGGTCTTCTTGCCGCCGGCCGGGAAGTCGGCGGTCTTCGTCGAGCAGTAGCCGCGGAAGTCGGCGTCGGCGAGGCCGTGCCGGGCGAAGAGCGTCAGGTCGTACGCGGACGACAGCTGGCCCTTGTGGTCGAAGCCGTCGGGGCTGACCACATGGGTGTCCAGGGCCTGCAGATCCTGGGCCTTGGCCTGCATCTGCGCGACGGTCTCGGCGACGCCGCCGTTCATATGGCTGAGCACATGCACCGCGTCGTTGCCGGAGCGCAGGAAGACGCCCTGCCACAGCTGCTCGACGGTGTACGTGATGCCGGGCTTGACGCCGACGAGACTGGAGCCCGCGGGTATCCCGGCGAGGTCGGCGTCGGTCACCTTGTGCTTCTCGGTCTGCTCGAACTTCTTCAGCACGGTGTCCGCGAACAGCATCTTCAGGGTGGACGCGGGCGCGAGGCGCTTGTGCGCGTTGTACGAGGCGAGCACCTCGCCGCTCTCGTGGTCCGCGACCAGCCAGGCGCGGGCGGTGAGCCTCTTGGGCAGCCCCGAGGCTCCGCGCACCTGGACGCCGGTGCGGCCGAGCCGTTCACCGCCGATCGTGGTGGCTGCGGCGTACGAAGGGGAGGCGGCGGCCAGCGGGACGGCCGCGGCGAGGCCGAGAGCAGCACGACGGGAGAGCCGAGAAGAATCACGCATCCCGGGACCGTACAAAGCCCGTCCGTGGGTCGGTACAGCGGGGTGATAAAGGAAAGGAACACCGCGTCCAAAGACACGGTAAAGCGGCACGGCGTGAAGGCGCGCCCAGGGCGTGCAAGAGGCGCGGGCCCGCCCCCTACGACCGTCCACCGTCCCACCGGGAGATGCGTACCGGGCGGGCCCGCTGTTCTTTACCGAGGAGTCACTCAACAGGCGTTTCCTGGCAGTACGCCCTAGAGACCTTAGGAATCAGCTGTCTTACGGAATATTGATTTCGGTCGTCACTTTCTCAGCCCTCACACATCTCTTACTCAGCCCGGCTCAAAGGTTTCTCCATAGCTTGTGGCCGCGCCCACAGCGGGCGCCAAGAACCTTTGAGGAACGGGATGTTTGGCATCTATCTCAAGCGTGAGCTGAGCCGGCGCAAGAAGGCGGCGCTGGTGATCGCCATGGGTCTGGCGCTCGGTATCGCGCTGGTCATCACCGTCAACTCGGTGTCGGCCGGCATGCAGCAGGCTCAGGACAAGGTCCTGAAGTCGCTGTACGGGCTCGGCACCGACATGACGGTCACCAAGGCCCAGACGGCACCCACGAGCAGCTCCTCCGGCCGGCCGAAGTTCAACTTCGACGCCAAGTCGAACGACAGCAGCGACACCCAGAGCTCGGACCGCGTGATGACCCAGGGCGGTCAGTCCCTGAAGTCCTCGCTCGTCACCAAGGTCGCCGCGCAGAAGGGCGTGGCGAGCGCGGTGGGCGCGCTGAGCCTGAACGTCACCAAGGTCGACGGCTCCTTCACCCAGGGCAAGGCGAAGTCCACCACGGGTTCCTCCAGCACGCAGCAGGGCGGCCCCGGCGGCCAGAGCAGCGGCAGCACGGGTGCCCCGCAGGTGCAGGGCGGTGGCGCCTCCTTCGACGTGAACTCGTACTCCGTCGCGGGCGTCGACGTCACCAACCAGGACCTCGGCCCGCTGGCCACCTCGAAGATCTCCACGGGCAAGACCTTCACGGCGTCGCAGACCAACGCGAAGGTCGCGGTGCTCAGCAAGTCGTACGCCAAGGAGAACAAGAAGACGGTCGGCAAGACCATCAAGATCTCCGGCACCAAGTACACGATCATCGGTATCGCCACGCCCGACAGCAGCGAGTCGACCACCGATGTCTACCTGCCGCTGAAGCAGGCGCAGTCGCTGGGTGACTCGAAGAACAAGGTCACCACGATCTACGTCAAGGCGACCGACTCGAAGCAGATCTCCACGGTCAAGAAGACGATCCAGGCGAACATCTCGGGTACCACGGTCACCACCTCGGCCGACCTCGCGGACACCGTCTCCGGCTCGCTGTCGACCGCCTCGAACCTGGCGACCAGCGTCGGCAAGTGGCTGTCCATCGCGGTCCTCGTCGCCGCGTTCCTGGTGGCGGCGCTGCTCACCTCCTCCGCCGTCTCCCGTCGCGTCCGTGAGTTCGGCACGCTGAAGGCGCTCGGCTGGCCGTCCCGCAAGGTCACCCGCCAGGTCGTCGGCGAGTCCATGGTGAACGGTCTGCTCGGCGGCGCGCTCGGCATCGCCCTCGGCCTCGGCGCCGCGTACACGGTGACGGCGATCAGCCCGAAGCTGACGGCGGAGCTCGGTTCCACCAGCACCGGCGGTGGCGGCATGGGCGGCCCCGGTGGCGGCGGTCCCGGCCAGCAGGCGGCTTCGGCGGCCAAGAACACCATCGACATCGCGCTCTCCGCGCCGGTCTCGCTGACCACCATCGCGCTCGCCGCGAGCCTGGCCATCGCGGGCGGTCTGATCGCCGGTGCGATGGGCGGCTGGCGCGCCTCCCGGATGCGTCCCGCGGACGCGCTGCGCAGCGTCTCTTAGTCCCCTTCGAGCACCACCCCTGAGCTGGGGCGCCGCGTCCACTCCCCCCGGGCCGCGGCGCCCCGCCCCCTTCCTCTTCTTCATCTTCGGAGACCTTCATGTACAAGCTCACCGGCGTCACCAAGCGCTACACACGGGGCAAGGAGACGGTCGAGGCGCTGCGCGGCATCGACCTCGCCATCGAGGACGGCGACCAGCTCGTCATCCAGGGCCCCACCGGCGGCGGCAAGTCGACGCTGCTCCAGATGATCGGCGGCCTGGACCGCCCGACCTCCGGCAGCGTCGAGCTGGACGGCGTGGACCTCGCTTCCATCAGCGAGGCCAAGCTGACCCGGCTGCGTGCCGAGAAGATCGGCATCATCTTCCAGTCGTTCAACCTCATCCCGACGCTGACCGCCCAGGAGAACGTCGAGACGGCCCTCGTGCCGCTCGGTGTGAAGCCCAAGGAGCGGCGCGAGCGGGCCGCCGAGGCCCTGACCTCGGTCGGTCTCGGCGACCGCCTGGGCCATGCGCCGTCGGAGCTGTCCGGCGGCCAGCAGCAGCGTGTCGCCATCGCGCGCGCCCTGGTCAAGAAGCCGAAGGTGCTGCTCGCGGACGAGCCGACCGGCAACCTCGACGAGGGCACCCGCGACGACATCATGGCTCTGCTCGAAGGGCTGTGGCACGAGTACGGGCTGACCTTCATCATGGTCACCCACGACTCGTCCATCGCCCGTCGCGCGCCGCGCCTCGCGACCATCAAGGCAGGGCAGATCACGCTGAAGGAGCAGGGCGGCGCGCGCCGCGCGGCACCTCAGCAGTACGCCCAGCAGCCCGAGCAGCAGCAGTTCGCGCAGCAGCAGCCGTACGGCGGTCAGGGCTACTGATCACCCGGCGGCCGTATGACGACGGCTGCTGCCCGTGCGCGGTCCAAGGGCCGCTCAGCGTCCGAGAACGTGGTCGACTTCGGTCAACTGCGCGGCGGTGAGCGGCCCTTCGGCGATCGCGCCCGCGTTCTCCTCGGCCTGGGCGACCGAGCGGAACCCCGGGATGGGGACGGTGCGGGGGCTGCGCGCCCACAGCCAGGCGAGGGCGCCCTGCGCGAGCGTACGGCCGCCGCTGGTGAGGATCTCCTTGAGGGCGTCGACCCTGGCCAGCCAGTCCGGGTCGGCGGCTCCGTCGGCCGTGAAGCCGGGCAGCCACTGTGGCGGCTTCCTGCGGATGTCGCCGGCTTCGAGGGCCCGCCCCGCCGTGTGCTTCCCGGTCAGCAACCCCATGGCGAGCGGACTGCGGTTGATGCTCGCGAGGTTCAACTCCTCGCAGACGGCGAGGAGTTCGGGTGCGTCCTGAAGGATGTTGAGACGATGCTGTACGGCCGCACAGCGCGCGCCCTCGGCGAAGACTGCCGCGCGCTCGGGGTCGTCGGTGCTCCACGCGTACGCGCGGATGAGCCCCTCTCGCACGAACTCCTCGCAGGTGTCGCGCAGTTGGGCGGCGCGCTCCGGGTCGGCGTCGGAGAGGTGCAGCTGGTACAGGTCGACGTAGTCGGTGTCCAGACGCCGCAGTGAAGCGGTCAGCGCGCGGCGGGCGTACGCCGGGGAGTCGTCGCTGCCGGTGAGCAGCCGGCGCTCCTCGTCGATCACATTGCCCCACTTGGTGGCGACGACCACGTCGGCCCGTCGCTTGCCGAGGGCGCGCGCGAGGACGCGCTCGCTGTGCCCGGTGCCGTACGCGTCCGCCGTGTCGAAGAACGTCACGCCGAGATCGAGGGCGCGCCGGATCGCCCGTACGGACTCCTCGTCGTCGACCTTGCCCCAGCCCAGCGGCTGCCCGTCGGGCGTCGCCCACTCACCACCGATGGCCCAGCAGCCGAAGCCCAGGGGGCTGACCTCGATGCCGCTGCGTCCCAGTGTCCTGTGCTCGGTTCTCTCCATGGCGCAAGACGTTAGGAGTTGGAGCGCACTCGAAGGCAAGTCCCTGATGCGTTACGGGGGTTACGTGCGACTGGCTGGCTGACCGTTACGCCTGGCCTGTCTCGAAGTGGGTGATCTTTCCGCCGTCGTCGACGGTGAAGCTCCACTTCGTCTTCATCTCGCCCCAGGTGTCGTTGCTGTAGTGGGCGATGAGCGCGCGGCCGCCCTTGGACTCGTTGTCGACGTCCATATGGCCGTGGGAGGAGAAGATCTCCCGGTCGGTCCAGTCGTCGAGGTCCCGGCCGGAGCCGTCGTCGGACATGGTCGCGCCGGGCGCGAGCAGCGCCTGGAAGGCCGCACGGTCGTGGGCGTTCACGGCGGTGACGAAGGCCCGGACGGCCGGGTCGCTGAGTTTCGCTACCTGAATCGTCATGGGAGCCAGACTCACACCGGTCCCCGGCGCCCGCCACCCGAACGGCGGCGCGGGCGCGTCGGGCACGGGTCATCGGTGCGACGGTGGAACGCGGGAGGGACCGAATATTGCCGCCGTCTGCTCTGGGAGTCACCGTGCCGTGTATCGACCGAAGCGATCTGGGACTGCTGTTGCTCCGTCTGGGTACGGGCGGGGTGCTGGCCGCGCACGGCGCGCAGAAGCTGTTCGGCTGGTTCGGCGGAGGCGGCCTGGAGGGGACCGGCGCGGCCATGGAGGCCATGGGCTACGCACCAGGGAAGGCGAGCGCGGCAGCTGCGGGCCTCTCGGAGGCGGGCGGCGGCGCGCTGCTGGCGCTGGGCCTCGCGACTCCCGCGGCCGGTGCGGCGGCGGCCGGCGCGATGGCGGGCGCGGCGGCGGTGCACATGCCGAACGGGTTCTTCGCGCAGGGCGGCGGCTACGAGTACGCGGCGTCGCTGGGTCTGACGGCGGCGGGCCTGGCCGTGACGGGACCCGGTCGCCTCTCCCTCGACCATCTGCTGGGCCACACGGTGAACCGCGGCTGGATGGTGCCGGTGGCGCTGGGCGTGACCGCGGCGGCCACGGCGGTGGTCGTGGGCGCCCGGAACAAGCGGGTGCGGAAGGCGGCGGAGGGCGAGCAGGAGACCCTGTTCGACGAGTTCGACGAGTAGGAGCCGGGCAGCCGTGGCGGACGCTCCCTCTGGGAAGCTGGCCCCATGGCTGAGCACGCTGATGTAGACGTCTGGGACTCGATCGACCGCCTCCACGCCTGGCTGGACGCCAACCGGGCACACGCCGGCCAGGAGGGCCTGCTCCTGCGCATGCTGAAGCTGTCGGAGGAGGTCGGCGAGGTCGCCGAGGCGGTCATCGGCGCTATGGGCCAGAACCCGCGCAAGGGCGCGAGCCACACCTGGGACGACGTCCGCTCGGAGCTGTGCGACGTCATGATCACGGCCATGGTGGCGCTGCGCACCCTGTCGCCTGACGCACGCGAGGTCTTCGCGACCCACTTGGCGGGCGTCCAGGAGAGGTCACTCGGACCGGGTCCAACTCCCTGACGGTGTCCGGGAATCCCTGACGGTGTCCGAAGGTGTTCACCTCTCGGACGTACGCCCGCCGCGTGGAGTTGGCGGGGGCGGCTGAGCCTTCTCGTCGACATCACGCCGACGAAAGGGTCCCAGTGCAGGACTACGTTTTCCCCAGAGGCCGCAGGACGGTTGCCGTGCTGGGCGGGGTGCTTACGCTCACGGCCATGGGCATGGGAAGCCAGGCACGGGCGGCGAGTTACGGCACACCGAGTCTTGCGCTGTCGGCGGCGTATCTGTCGGGCGCGGTGGGCGCGAGCGGGGACCCGGTCGTGCAGGTGACGGTCGCTCAGAGCGGTGCCGACGCCGCCGCGCTCACCGTCACCGTGAGCAAGAGCAGCAAGACGTCCGTGGCCACCACCGGCGACGTCACGGTCACCGGAACCGGCGCCGCCCGGCAGGTCGCGGTCGCCGCGCGCGGCCGGGGCTACACCGACCTCACCGTGAAGGTGACGGGAGTCGACGGCCAGACGGCCACTAAGACGCTGCACTACGCCGCCTCCGCGGCCGTCCAGCAGTCCGCCGACAGCCGGTACTTCACCGGTTCCAGCGACGCCTCCGCCGCCGTCGACGTGGGCGGCGGATACGTGGTCGTCGCGGACGACGAGTCCAACAGCCTGCGCCTGTACGACCGTTCGACCTCGGGCGCGCCCGTCAAGACCTGGGACTTCAGCTCGAACATCGGCGTCTCGAAGGAGATCGACATCGAGGGTGCCGCCCGTGTCGGCGACACCATCTACTGGACGGGCTCGCTGGGCAACAACAAGGACGGCGAGTACAAGTCGGCCCGCAACACGGTCTTCACGACCAAGGTGACCGGCTCCGGCGCGTCGACGGCGCTGTCGTACGCCGGCTCGTACGCGAAGCTCCGCGACGACCTCGTCGCCTGGGACGAGGCGAACGGCGACCGCTACGGCTTCGCGGCGGGCACCGCCGACGGCCAGGTCCCCAAGCAGATCGACGGCTTCAACGTCGAGGGCCTGGAGTTCGCCCCGGGCTCGACGACCACGGCGTACATCGGCTTCCGCGCGCCCCTCACCCCGGCGGTGACCGGCGGCAAGGCGCTCCTCGTGCCGGTCACGAACATCGACAAGGTGGTGGGCAGCGGGGCGTCGGCCACCTTCGGCACCCCGGTCGAACTCGACCTCGGCGGCCTCTCGGTCCGCGACATCCGCAAGAACGCGGCGGACCAGTACCTGATCGTCGCCGGTTCCTGGGCCGCCGACGACAACACGGACCCGTACGCCCTCTACTCCTGGGACGGCAACCCGGCCCACGCGCCGGTCAAGCGTGTCGACCTGCCCACCTCGGACCCCGGCGGCTGGGAGTCCGTCGTCGACGTCCCCGACCTCACCGTCTCCGGCGCCCGCGCCCAGCTGATCACCGACAACGGCTCCGCCGACCTGTACGGCGACGGGACGGAGGCCAAGGACCTCACCCACGCGGAGTGGAAGAAGTCCCGGGCCACGTGGTTCACGGTGACCAGCTGAGGGTGACCCCCAACGCCGTGCGCGCATCGCGCTTCATGCCACCCATCGATCACGACGTGTCAACTAGCTGCCATCAAGGGTGACTTGCGGGGCGGCAGACGCGATCCTCGTCCTCATCGACTGGCAGTGAGCAGCCGTCCGGGCCTGAAGCGTCGCAGGTGGGCACGATGTTGGGGGTTTGCATTACATGTGCGGAATTGTCGGCCTCGTCTCCTTCACTGACGACCTTTCGCGACGGCCCGATCTCTCCCAGGCGATGCACGGCGCGCTGGCGCTGCGCGGCCCGGACGAGGTGAGCGAATGGTCCTCTCCGAGGGCCCTGTTCGTCCCCCGCAGGCTCGCCGTGGTCGATCTGGAGGGCGGACACCAGCCCGCCATCGCCACGGACGCCGAGGGCCGCGAGACGCTCGTACTGAGCTACACCGGCGAGGTCTTCAACTTCACCGAGCTGCGCGAGGAGTTGAGCAGGCGCGGCCACCGCTTCCGGGACCGCAGCGACACCGAGGTGGTGCTGCGCGCCTACCAGGAGTGGGGGCCCGCCTGCGCCGAGCGGCTGCGCGGCATGTTCGCCTTCGCGGTGTGGGACGTCGAGCAGGAGGAACTCGTCCTCGTCCGGGACCGGTTCGGCATCTACCCGCTGTTCTACGCGGAGACCCCCGAGGGCTTCGCGTTCGGCTCCGAGCCGAAGGCGCTGTTCACCACCGGTCTGATCGGCCCGGTGGTGGACCGGGCCGGACTGCTGGAGGCGCTGTCGTTCACCCCGACGCCCGGCCGCTCCGTCTTCAAGCACACCCGTGAGGTGATCCCGGGCGAAGTGGTGCGCTACTCGCGCGACGGTGTCCGCCGCTCCCGCTACTGGACGTTCACGGCCCGGCCGCACACCGACGACCTGGCCACCACCGAGCGGACCGTGCGCGAGATCCTGGAGGACATCATCCGGCGTCAGGTGACGGCCGACGTGCCGATCTCCTCGATGCTCTCCGGCGGTCTGGACTCCAGCGCGATCTGCGCCCTGGTCAACCGCTCCCTGGGCGGCGGCGAGCGGCTGCGGACCTTCTCCATGGAGTTCGCCTACAACCTGGACAACTTCCGCCCGGACGAGGTGCACGACTCGCCGGACGCCCCGTACGTCGCGAAGATGGCCGCGCACTTGGGCAGCGACCACCGTGAACTGCTCATCGACCGGCACCACTTGGCCGACGTGGAGGGCCAGGCCGCCGTCGTACGGGCCATGGACCGGCCGGCCGCCGGGCTCGACATGTACGTGTCGCTGTACCGGCTCTCCCAGGAGGTCCGCCGCTTCTCCACCGTCACCCTCACCGGGGACGGCTCGGACGAACTGTTCGGCGGCTACATGTGGTTCCACGACCCCTTCTACGTGAAGTCCCGGACCTTCCCCTGGCTCGGCGCCTCCCATCAGATGGAGTTCCTCTCCGGACTGCTGGACCGCGGCCTGTACGCCGACCTCGACTTCCCCGGCTACGTCCGCGAGCGGTACGAGGAGGCGATCGCCGAAGTCCCGCTCACCGGCGAGGAGTCCGCGCACGAGCGGCGGATGCGGGAGATCACCTACCTCAACATGACCCGGTACCTCAGGGTCATCCTCGACCGCAAGGACCGCCTCGGCATGGCCGCCTCGGTCGAGGGCCGGGTGCCGTTCTGCGACCACGAGCTGGTCGAGTACGTCTACAACGTGCCCTGGGAGATGAAGGTCGCCGACGGACGCGAGAAGAGCCTGCTGCGCGCCGCGGTCCGCGACCTGCTGCCCCAGTCGGTGCTGGAGCGCAAGAAGTCGCCCTACCCGACCGTTCAGGACCCCGCCTACCGCACGGGGCTGCGCGCGCAGCTGAAGACGATCACCGAGGACAGCGGGGCGCGGGTGAACGGTCTGCTCGACACGGACCGGGTCAAGTCGGTGCTCACCGACGCGACGTTCGGTCTCCGGGCCGGGGTGACGCGGATGAGCATCGAGGCCGCGGTGCAGATGCACCACTGGTTCGAGTCCGGTGTGACGGTCGAACTCTGATGTCCCTCACGGACGCGCTCGTCGCCGTCTGCGAGACCCACGGCAGCCGGATCGCGGTGCACCACGACGGCACGGAGTACACCTACGCCCAGCTGGCAGAGGCCTCCGCCCGGGTGGCGACAGGGCTGACCGAGCGGGGCGTGGTTCCTGGAGACACCGTCGGGCTGCTGGCGCCGCGCGGCTGGTGGCGATGTGCCGCGGTCCTGGGCATCTGGCGGGCCGGGGCCGCTGTCGTCGCGCTGGACCCGGCACTGCCCCCGGAGCGGCTGGCCCGGATCGTCGGGGCCGCCGGGACGGCGCTGGTACTGCGCGACGCCGCCGTCCCGCCCGTGGACCTCGGCTCCGTGGACGTCGGCCCGGACGCGCACCGCGCCGAGGCCACCGTCCAGGACCTCCACTGGGCGGCGGCTCCAGGCCCCGCGCCGTCCCTGACCGGGCCGGTCGCCTACGTCGTCGCCACCTCGGGTTCGACGGGTACGCCCAAGTGTGTGGCCGTGCCGCCCGTCGTCCTGGAGGACCTCGCCGCCTGGCACCTGGACACCTGGGAATGGCCGCGGGCCCCCCGCACCACGCACACGGCGTCCGTCGGCTTCGACGTCGGATTCCAGGAACTGGTGGCCACCTGGACGGCGGGGGCCACGCTGGTCGTGGTGGACGACACGGTCCGGCGGGACCCGTTCCTGCTCGCGGCCCTGCTGCACGAACAGGCCGTGGTGCGCGCCTTCCTCCCGGTGACCTCGCTGCACGCGCTCGCCGTCGCCGTCCCGGTGACCGGCCACCGCCTGACGGCACTGCGGGAGATCGTCGTCTCCGGGGAGCGGCTGGTCGTGAACGAGGAGGTGCGCAGGCTGTTCGCGGGCCTGGACGCGACGCTGGTCAACCAGTACGGGCCCAGCGAGACCCACGTGGTGACGGAGCACCGGCTGCCGGGAGCCCCGGAGCACTGGCCGGTGCATCCGCCGCTCGGCGGCCCCGCCGTCGGGGCGGAGCTGCTGCGTCTCGCGGACGGCGTACTGGCCCCCTTCGCCGAGGGCGACGAGGCCGAACTGGTGGTGGCCGGCCGCTGCCTGGCCCTCGGCTACCTCGCGGACGACCAGCTGACCGCCGCCAAGTTCCCGGAACTTCCCCATGTCGCCGGAGGCAGCCGGCGCGGCTATCTCACCGGCGACCTGGTCCGGCTGGAGGACGGTCTGCTGCACTTCGTCGGACGGATCGACGACCAGCTGAAGGTGCGCGGTTACCGGGTCGAGCCGGGCGAGGTCGAAGCCGTACTCGGCCGGGTCCCCGGTGTGCGCCGGGCCGCCGTGATCGGCCACGGCCAGGACCGTACGACAGCGCTGCACGCCTATGTGGTGCCCGACCCCGACGCGTCCGGCCCGCTGGACGCCATGGCCCTGCGCGCGGCCTGTGCCGCGGCGCTGCCGGAGTACATGGTGCCCGTCCGCTACATCGTCGTACCGGAACTGCCGTTGACGGCCAGCGGCAAGGTGGCGCGGCGCGAACTGCGGGACAGCGGGACGGCACGTGTCTGAGCCGACGCCGACGAACGGTGCCGTACCCGCTCCGGTACTGGTGCGGCTCTCGCCGGCTCAGGAGTCCATGTGGCTGGAACAGCAGCTGCATCCCTCGGCCATCAACGGCGGCTTCCTGTCGGTGCTCCTGCGCGGTGACGTGACCGCGGAGCAGGTGCGGGCCGCCTGTCTGATCGTGTGTGACGACCATCCGCAGCTTCGCGGCCTGGTCGTCGCACACGATCAGCCGGGCGGCTCCGAGGGCGGCGGCTCCGGGGCGCGGATGGCGATCCACCCGGCGTCCGCGGTCCTTCAGTTCGAGGAAGTGCCGCTGTCCGCCGCGCCGGGCGGGGAACTTGAGGCGGCCCGCAGCTGGTACCGCGAGAACCGTGTCGGGCCCTGGGACCTGACCGTCCGCTCCCCCATCGCCTTCTCCCTGCTGGACCACGGCGAACAGCGGTGCACGCTGGTGGTGGGGGTGCACCACATCGCCTTCGACGGACGGTCCAAGTTCGTGTTCGCCCGTCAGTTCCTGCGCGCCCTCGCCGCGCTGCGCACGGCGGCCGGCCCACCGGAGCGCCCGAGCCAGGACCTGCCCGAGCATCCCGAGATCGACCAGGAACTCGACGAGGTGCTCCAGCACTGGCTGGCGGCCGATCTGCTGACACTGCCCGGACTGGTGCTGCCCCGGGGCGACGGGGCCGACCCCGGGGAGGAAGTCCGGCCGACCCCTCGCTTCGATCTGCCCGCCGAGCACTGCGCCCGGCTCAGGACGCTCACCAAGGAGGCGGGGGCCAGCTTCTTCACCGGTCTCGTGGCCTGCCTCGCGGCCGTGCTGAGCGAGTACGGCAACTCCCGGTTCGTCATGGGGATTCCGGTGGACACCAGCGTTCCCCGGACCCGGGATCAGATCGGCCTCCAGATCAATGTCGTGCCCTGTCTGATCGAGGTGGAGCGGGACGCGAGCTTCCGCGACCTTCTGGCGATCAGCGCGCGGGCGCTCGGCCTGGTGCACCGCTACCGCCGGGTCCCGTTCGGCTGGGTGCTGCGCGAGCTGCGTCGGCGCCACGGGGTGGACGTCAGCCAGGGCGCCTTCGACCGGATCGGGGTGTCCTACCCGACGGTGGTCAGTGATGTCGGAGAGGTACCGGGCCTGGAGTGCGACTGGGACTTCTTCGCGCCCAACTCCACCCGGTCCTTCGACCTGATCCTGCAACTCCGGCGGGAGGGTGACGCGGCGTACGGGCGTCTGGACTTCACGGCGGCCTCGCTCGATCCGGCGGGCGCGCTCCGGCTGACCGCCGACTTCACCCGGCTGCTGGGGCAGCTCACGGAGCGGCCCGACACCCCACTGGGCCTGCTCGCGCAGGGGTATGTACGGGGCGCCTCGACGGAGCGCGTCGCGTCACCGTCACTGTCACTGTCACTGTCACCGGACGACGGTGGTGGTGTGCGGGGCTCCTTCGTCGAGCTGACCGCCGCGGCGGCCGGGCCGGACGCCTCGCGGGTGGCACGCTGCCCCGTCGAGCAGTTCCTGCCGACACCGGCGGTGGCCGCCTTCTCCCGCGCGGGCGGCCGCGTCCTGCTGGACGTCGTCGATCCGGCGCTGGGCCGGCTCGGCGGCTGCGCCTGGCGGGCCGACGACCCGTACGGGATCTGGCTCACCGACCCGGCCCCCGGCCGCCGCTTCCAGGTGACGGACCCGGCCGGGCGGGCTCTGCCACCCGGCATCCCCGGCCTGCTCGGGCTCGCCGACGACCCGCGGCCCGGTGCGCTGCGCGCGTGGATCGACGCGGCCGACCGGATCCGTCTGCTGGGCCCGGTGGACCTGGCCCACGGCTGGGCCGGCCGGCTCCTCGACCGCGCCGACGCCGAGGCCGTGATCGCTGCGCTGCCGGGTGTGCGCGAGGCTGCCGTCCTGTGGGAGCCGAGGGCCGGGGACGCGGTTCCCCGGGTGTCCGCGGTGGTCGTACCGGTCGCCGGTGCCAATGCCGGTGCGGATGCCGGTGCGGATGCCGAGCAGCGCCTATGGCGGCGTACCGTCCGGCGCTCCTGGCCGTCCGGCTGGCCCCAGCCCGCTGTGCACGTCCTCGGCCGTCTCCCCCGTACTCCCTCGGGCACGGTGGACCGCGCGGCGCTCGGCACGGCGCTCAGCACGGCGCTCAGCACGGCGCTGAGGGGCTGATCCCCTCCGCCAGCCGACTCCTCCGTCGGCCGGCCGTTCCGTCAGTCGGCGAGCCCCAGCACCCGCAGCTGCTCCTGTGCCTCGGGGATGTCGAAGGCGCCCACGTACTCGCACAGCCCCAAGGTGTGCCGCCCCGCGTCGCGCACCCCGGCCACGAGTGTCTCCTCGCGGTAGCAGTCGCGAATCACCTCCTCGGCGCGGTCCGCGGTGAGGCCGGCAGAGAGCAGTGCGGCGCGGACCGGGCCGAGGTCGGGGCGCAGGCAGTCGTTGACGAAGTGCGGCATGCCGCACGCCACCTTGACCCGCAGCGCCGGGGAGAGACCGGCCCACAGTTCCTTGAAGAACCGGGTGAAGTAGGCGTGGTGGTGCACCTCGTCGCGGACGTGGTCGCCGACGACCTCGCGCACCACGCGGAACACCGTCTCGTCGCGCGGTATCCGGCTGAGGAACCTGGTCACCACGGTCTCGAAGGCGACGACCTGGAGCAGCTGGGCGAGCGAGCCGTGGTCCGGCAGGAAGCGGTCGGCGGTGCGGTCCAGCCGCTCCATGCGCGGAGCGAAGTCGTACGGCAGCACGGGGACCGCCGTGACCTTCTCGACCTGCTGGACCACGTCCAGGCTGAACAGCGCGTGGTACGCCTCGTCGCTGTAGATCTTGAAGGCGTCCAGCCGAGCGCCGGGCCCCACGTCGAGGTCGGTCTCGCCGTGCGCCACCATCGCGGCCCCCCGGTTGACGACCTTGGTCTCCAGGTGGGCGGTGAACTGCATGTACTGGTAGAAGTGCTGGGTCAGCAGCGCCCGGCGGCCCTCGGCACCGAGGTCCGCGAGCCCCTCGTGACGCAGATGCGGTACCAGCGCCTCGGGGAACACCTTCAGCCCCGCCTCGCGGTCTTCCTCCAGCATCCGGCGGGGCGCGCCGCGCACCCCGGCGCTCTCGTACCAGTCCTTGGCGACCCGAGGGTGCGTCATGACCGCTCGATCCGCTCCAGGAACGCCGCCACGACCTGCTCGACGGCGGGAGAGCCGAGCACCTCGGTGTGGGTGCCGGGCACGCCGCGCACATCGAGTTCCCCGTGGAGGCCCTCCCAGCTCGCGGCGAGCGCCTCGGGATATCCGGGCGGGTTGTCCGCGCACAGGAACAGCTGGACGGGCGCCGCGGGCACGGCCGGTGCGCACTCGGCGACCAGGCCGAGCAGCCGGCCCCAGTCCTCCAGCATCCGCGCCGCCTGCTCGGCGGGCGTCTCGCGCAGCGCGGCCAGGTCGACGCCGAAGCGGCGCATCAGCAGCTGCTGCCCGGCGGTGGCGCCGAGCACGCCGGTGCCGTCCTGGCGTACCGACGCGGCGAGCGCGAACAGTTCGGCGCCGGTGCCCGACATCCGCTCGGCGTCCTCCCCGGTGCGCTGGGCGAGGGAGTCGAGCAGGGCGACCAGTGCCACGTCGTGCCCGAGCGCGCCGAGTTCCGTCGCGACCGAGTGCGCCAGGACTCCGCCGAGCGACCAGCCGAGCAGGGCGATACGGCGGCCGCGCAGGGCCCCGGCCAGCGTGGCGGCGTACCGGCTCACCAGGTCCTGGTAGGAGGTGTCCTCGGGGTGCGTGCCCGCGACCCGTTCCAGGCCGACGACCTCGATGCCCGCGGGGAGCAGGGAGACGAGGTCGCCGTAGCACATGAGGGTGCCTCCGACGGGGTGGATCAGCGCCACCGCGAGGCTGCCGGGTTCGCCGTCGCCCTCCCGCAGCCGGACCAGGCCGCCGGCCTCCGCCGCCGTCCCATCGGCCAGGACCCGGGCCAGCGCGGCCACGGTCGGGTGGTTCATGAACACCCCGACGCCCAGCGGCCGGCCGAACTCCTCGGCGACCCGCGCGACCAGACGTACGGCCAGCAGCGAGTGGCCGCCGAAGTCGAAGAAGTTGTCGTACCGGCCGAGGCCGGGCACGCCCAGCAGCTCTTCGAAGAGGCCGGCCAGCCGCCGTTCGGTCTCGTCCCGCGGTTCTTCGTCCACGGGCTCGTCCGGCAGGCCGTCCGGCTCGGGACGGGCGGCGACCAGCTCGGCCACCGCGTCGAGGTCGGGGCGGCCGTCCGCGCCGGTGGGGATCGCCACGCAGAACACGATCCGCTGGGGAACGAGATGAGCGGGCACCCGGGCCTGGAGATGGGTCAACAGCTCGCGTGCGCTGGGGAGTTCCCCGTCCGGACGCGGACGCGGTACGACGCAGCCGACGGTCTCGTGGCCGTCGCCCTGCGCACTCGGGACGCACGGGACGATGGCGGCGGCGCGTACGGCCGGATGGGCCGCCAGGGCCGCCTCGGCCGGGTCGCGCCACAGTTCGAAGCGGCCGTCCGGGGCGAATCTGCCCCGCTCACCGGTGGCGGTGGTGACCCCGGCGGAGGGGTCGCCGGTGTGCACCGCGCCGTAGAAGCCGAGCGGCAGGGGGCGCAGCCGTTCGTCCAGGACGTACCGTTCGGCCCGCGCGCCGAGGGCCAGTACGTGTTCGAGGTCGTCGGCGTCCATCAGTTCCACGTCGCCGACCGGGGCGTCCGGAGCGGCCAGCAGACCGTCGAGGAGGTGCAGGAACACCGCCGCCACGCGCTCCACGGTCTCCTTCGTGAAGCGCTGAGCGCTGTAGGCGAAGTCGCCCTTGAGCACGCCGGATTCGTGCAGCAGGGTGAGGGTCAGGTCGAAGTGGGAGGCCGGCCACACGAACGGCAGCGGCTCCACCTGAAGACCCGGGAGGGTCCAGTCCTGCTCCACCTTGCGGCGGTTGAAGACGAGGGCCGCCTGGAACAGCGGGTTGCGGGTGGACTCGCGTGCCGGGCGCAGTGCGTCCACCACCGCCTCGAAGGGCGTGTCCTGGCGTTGCAGACTCTCCAGAACAGTCCGCCGGGCGGTCTTGAGCAGTGCGGCGAAGCCCTGCTCGGGCACCACCGCGCCGCGCAGGACGACCGTGTTCTGGAAGAAGCCCACGGTCTCGGCGAACCGCAGATCGATCCGCCCGCTCATCGGGGTGCCGACCGCGATGTCGGCGGCGCCGGTCCAGCGGTGCAGCAGCACCATCAGCGCGGCGTGGAAGACCATGAACTCCGAGACCCGGTGGCCGCGGCACACCTCGGCGAGCCGCGCGGCGGTCTTCTCCGGCACCGTGAAGCCGACCCGGTCCCCGGTGAACAGGCCGTGCTCCTCGGGGATGTGCTCCTCCGGCAGCGGCAGCACGGGCATGCCGGCCAGCCGGTCGCGCCAGAACGCGAGGCCGGCGGGGTCGGGTTCGGCCAGCAGCCCGGCGCAGAAGTCCGCGTACTGGTGCTCGGGGCCGGCGGCGGGGAGGGCGGCCGGATCGCCGTAGAGCCGGTCCAGCTCGCCCGCCAGCGCGGTCGCGGCGACCTCGTCGATGATCAGGTGGTGGAAGCACAGCACCAGCGCGTGGTCGTCGGGGCTCACCTCCACCACGTCGACACGCATCAGCGGGCCGCGTACGACGTCGAAGGGCTGGGCCGCCCGCCGTACGGCCTCCCCGGCCGCCGTCTCCGCGTCCGCGCCCGGCAGCCGCGTCCAGGACACCTCAACCCGGGCGGCGGCCTCGGCGGAGTGGATCAGCTGAAGGACCTGACCGTCGCGCTCCTCGACGGTCAGGCGCAGCGCCTGATGCCGGGACTGCAAGGCGTCCACGGCGGCACTCAGCCGCTCGCGGTCGAGTCCGCCCCGCACCCGCAGCACGATGGGCACGTTGTAGACGGCGCTGTCCGGAGCCAGGCAGTGCAGGAAGTACACGCCTCTCTGCTGCGGCGTCAGCGGCAGCGCTATGGGGGCGCTGGTCACGGTGTCTCCCAATCCATGTCTGGGGCGAGCGGTTGTGTGCGGTGCGCGGCGGCGGCGCGGGCGCGGGGCCCGTCAGTCGGCAGCGGCCGGCTCGGCCACACCGGCCGTCGCGGGCCGCGCCTCGTCGGCGTGGTCGAAGCCGCGTACGCGAAGGGCCAGATAGCAGGCGCTGGTACTGATGAGGGCGACCATGACGACCAGCAGGATCCGGTAGTCGATGGTGGCGATCAGCGCGGCACCGGTCGCCACGGACAGCACCTGGGGGGCGGTGGCCAGCATGCTCGCCACCGACGCCACACGGCCCTGCAACTGCGCGGGAGAATTCCGCTGGACCGAGGTGTAGAGGCCGACGACCGCGCCGGGGGTGCCCAGGCCCATCACGAACACGCCCGCCAGGGCCGCGACGATGCCGGGCAGCACCACAATCGCGCAGCCGAGGGCCATCATGCTGAGCCCGCACACGGTCAGCAGCCCCTCCCTGCCCGGCCCCACCCGCTTGAGTACGCGCATGCCGGCCAGGCCGCCGAGCACCGAGCCGATGCCCTTCGCGACGGTGAGCACACCGACGAACGCCGCGCTGCGGTGCAGGCCCTGGTCGGCGATGGCGTAGATCACCGTCTCGATGAAGCCGAAGCCCAGCAGACCGCCGCCCATGGCGATGGACACCGCCCGCAGCCGCGGCGTGCGCGCCAAGTGGCGCAGGCCGGCCATCAGTTCCTGCGGAAGCGTGCCCTCGGGAGGCTTCGGCGCGGGCTCGTCCACCCGGACCGCGAGCACGCTGAACGCGCAGATCAGGAAGGTCACGACTTCCAGCCCGGCCACCATGCGGGGGCCGAAGCCGACGTACAGGAGCGAGCCGATCGCGGGGGCGGCGAGCATGCCGGCCTCCTGCACGGTCCGCATTAGTGCGTTGGTCGGTCCCAGATCGTCGGCGTGTACGAGATTGGTGAGCAGGGCGCTGCCGGCCGCGTTGTGCATGCCGACGCCCAGTCCGATGCCGAACAGCACCAGGTAGAGCAGCCACGCCTGTTGCTCGTCATGGACGAGGAAGGCCAGACAGACCCAGCCCGCCAGAACGAAGTTGAGCAGGGCGATCAGCGGCCGGCGGCGGAAGCGGTCCACGACCAGGCCGAGGAACGGGGCGCCAAGTCGTGGCACCACATAGGCGGCGAAGGCCAGTCCGGCCATTCCGTTCGAACCGGTCAGGTCCTTCATCCAGACGCCGAGGGCGATCCACAGGGCCGCGTCGCCGAACAGCGAGACGCTGGTTCCGGCGATCCACAGCCGGACATCGCGTTTCCCGGGTTTCCGGGCCGCCGGCGTCTCAGTTTCGGTCGGCATGTGCGCTCTCCAGTTCCGCAGTGAGTTGTGCGACCGTCGGGTTGTCGAACACGGTCAGCAGCGGAACGTCGATCCCGAGCCGTTCCTCCAGCAGCGCGCTCAGCCGGGCCGCCACCATCGAATCCCCGCCGAGGTCGAAGAAGTCGTCGTCGGGGCCGATCCCGTCGATGCCGAGCACCTCGTGCCAGGTCTCGCCGACGGTCCGCGCCAGCCCCTCTCTCAGCTCAGACATAGTTCTCCTTGCGTCGCCAGTCGGGAGTCGGTAGCGCGGGCCGGTCGACCTTGCCGTTCGCCGTAACGGGCAGCGCGTCGACGGTCGCGAACACGGTCGGGACCATGTACTCGGGCAGCCGCTCCCGTACGTAGGCACGCAGCGCCTTGCGGTCGAGGGGGCCGGTGGTGGTCACCCAGGCCACCAGCTTGGGGTCGCCGACCAGGTTGTCGCGGACCCCGACGGCGGCCTGGCGCACCTGCGGGTGCGCGGCCAGCAGGTTCTCGATCTCGCCGGGTTCCACCCGGTGCCCGCGCAGCTTGAACTGCCCGTCGATACGGCCCAGGAACTCCAGCACGCCGTCGGCCCGCCGGCGTGCCAGGTCGCCGGTGCGGTACCAGGTCCGGCCGGCGGCATCGGCGACGAAACGCTCCGCCGTCAGCTCGGGCCGCCGCCAGTAGCCGTGCGCGACACCGGCCCCGGCGATCCACAGTTCGCCCTCCGCGTCCCCCGCGTCCTCCGCACCCCCCACGCCTTCGTCGACTGCCGTGCCGGACTCGTCGCGCAGCTCTGCCGAGGCCCCTTGAATGGGTACGCCGATCGGCACCGAGTGCGCGAACTCCTCCTCCGGGGCGATCCGGTGGCACACCGAGAAAGTGGTGGCTTCGGTGGGTCCGTAGCCGTTGACGATCTCTAAGTCCGGAGCGGCCGCCCGGAGTTTGCGCACATGTTCCACAGACAGCACGTCACCTCCGGCCAGCACCACGCGCGCGCCGCTCAACGACTCCGGGGAGAAGTCGATCTGGCGGTGGAACAGCGCGGCCGTCAGCCACAGCACACTGATCCGCCGCTCGCGCAGCAGCACGCCCAGCTCCTGCGGCCCGACCGGAGAGGCGGGCGCCAACTCCAGCCGGGCCCCGTTGAGCAGCGCGCCCCAGATCTCGAAGGTCGCCGCGTCGAAGGCGACCGGCGCGAGGTGCAGCACGCGGTCCTCGGGGGTGAGCGTGACGTAGTTGGGCTCGGTCACCAGATTCAGTACGGCCCGGTGCGGGACCATGACGCCCTTGGGGCGGCCGGTGGATCCCGAGGTGTACATGATGCAGGCCAAGTCCTCGGGCCCGCCCGGGAGTTCAGGCTCCGCCAGGCCCTCGTCCGACGGCTCCGGACGTGCCGCCCCGCCGCCTTCGCGCAGTACGGGCACGTCCTGGTTCTCCAGCAGCGCGGCGCCGGCCGTGTCGCACAGGGCGAGCCTGACCTCGGCGTCGGCGAGGATCCCGGCCAGCCGTGCCGGAGCCTCGCCGAGGTCCACCGGCAGGTACGCGGCACGGGCCTTCAGCACTGCGAGCAGACCCACCACGAGGCCGACCGACCGCTCCAGGCACACCAGGACGCGATCGCCCGCGCGGACCCCGGCCGCGACCAGGTCACGGGCCAAGTCGTCGGAGCGGCGGTCGAGTTCGGCGTAGCTGAGCCGTTCGGCCGCTGTCGCGACGGCGACGGCGTCGGGTCGGAGCGCCACCTGCCGCCGGAACGCCTCGGGGATCGTCACCGGCTCCGGGATCGTCACCGGCCCGTCACCGCCCCGGCGCTCCCCGCGGCGCTCCCGGCGGCGTGGTCGCGGAACAGCCGCAGCCGCTCCTCGCCGACCTGCTGCCGGAGCGCCTGGTCCGTCACGCCCTGCCCCTCGGCGGTGGCCAGGTTGAGCAGGCCGACCTTCCCCTCGTGTGCGTTGAGCTGGACCGAGCGCGTGGCCTCGGGCGCCTCGTGCAGCGGGTAGACGCGCGACAGGGCGGGCACCACCATGCCCAGGCGCATCAGGCGGTTGGCCTCGCATGCCTCGTCGGCGTTGGCTCCGTGGCTGCCGATGATCCGCTTGAGCTTCATCCAGAGGTAGCGGTTGTCGTACGCGTGCTGGTAACCGCTGCTGGATCCGCAGGTCACCACCGTGCCGCCGCGCCGCACCACGTTCACCGAGGTCTCGAAGGTGGCCTTGCCGACGTGCTCGAAGGCGACATGGGGGTCCTCGCCGAGTTCCTTCCGGATGACCGAGCCCAGGGCCTTCCAGGCGGAGCCCGGATCTCCCTCGCCGGTGTCGCCGAGGCCCACGCTGTTGCGGTCGACGACGAGATGACAGCCCAGGCGGTCCATCAGGTCGGCCTTCGCGGTGGAGCCGACGACCCCGACGGCGATACCGCCGGCCTGCCGCACAAGCTGCACGGCGTACGAGCCCAGGCCGCCCGCCGCGCCCCAGATCAGCACGATGTCCCCGGCCTTGATCCGGGCGCCGTTGTCGCCGATCAGCATGCGGTACGAGGTCCCGAGGCACAGGGTGTTGCAGGCGGCCTCCTCCCAGGACAGGTGCGGAGGCTTGGGCACCAGCTGGCTGGCGCGCACCACGGCGAAGTCGCCGAAGGCACCGAAGTTGGTCTCGAAGCCCCAGGCCAGCATGCCGTTGGTCATCATGCCGTCGCGCTGGGAGACCGGGTCCTGCTCGTCGATGTAGGGCGGGTTGACCACCACGCGGTCACCGGGCGACCAGTGCCGCACCGCGCTGCCGACCCGGACGACCACACCGGCCGCGTCGGAGCCGACGACCTGGTAGTCGAGGTCGTGCCGCGCGGTCCAGCGGTCCTGGCGGCCGAACTGCCTGAGGAAGCGGAAGGTGGACACCGGTTCGTACAGGGCCGACCAGACGGTGTTGTAGTTCACGGCGGAGGACATGACCGCCACCAACGCCTCGTCCGGCGCCAGTTCCGGCATGGGCACCTGACCGACGTGCAGTGTGCGGCGTACGTCCTTGTCACCGTGCGCCTCGGAGCCGTGGAACAACTGCTCGTCCGCACGGCGCAGATACACCGCGCGGTAGGACTCCGGAACCTCGCAGGCCATCAGCTCGGCGGGATCGGCGCCGTGCTGAACCGCCTCGATGAGACTCGCCATCTTGATACTCCGGTTCGGGATCGTGGTGCGCCAGTGAGGAGGATCGTGGTGCGTCGGTCGGGAGGATCGGGTGTGCGTCGGTCGGTCGGGACGATCGGGGTGCGCGTCGGTCAGGAAGATCGGGGCGTGGCCGGTCAGGAGGATCGTGTTGTGGTCGGTCAGGACGTGAGTGCGGCCTGCTGGTCGTCGGCGGCCGGACGCATGGCCGCGCAGAGCTGTCCGATGGTGGCGCGCGCACGGACGGCCTCGATGAGGGCGGGCAGTACGTTGCTCCCGGACAGGGCGTCCACGCGCAGCCGGTCGAGCTCCGCCGGGCAGCTGGCGCGGACGACATCTCGCCGCCCCCCGGTGGTGGTGTGCGACTCGGCGAGCAGGAGCTGCCGTTCGGACGCGGACGCGGAGGCGGACGGGGCGGGATCGAGAACGCCCACGCTCGGCCCCGGATCCTGGAAGGCGAGTTCCTCGATCTCCCCCTCCAGCCAGCCGCTGCGGATGCACGCCGCGATGCCGCCGCGGTCCTCGATCCGCTGCAGCCAGCCGTCGACCTCCTTGCCCACCTCGTCGACCAGCCCCTCGACGACGTGGGAGCCGCCGAGCGGGTCCGCGTAGCGGGCGAGATCCGTCTCGTGGGCGAGGATCTGCTGGGTGCGCAGCGCGATCCGGGCGCCCAGCGGCCCCGGTGTCTGCACCGCTTCGTCGAAACTGCACACGTGCAGGGACTGGGTGCCGCCGAGCACGGCCGCGATCGCCTGCACCGTCGCACGGACGATGTTGTTGAGCGGCTCCTGGTAGGCGAGCGCCGACCCGAAGGTGTTGACCTGGGCGCGCAGCTTCATGGCACGGGGCTCCGAGACTCCCCAGCGGTCCCGCATGCGCTCGGCGTACCGGCGGCGGGCGACCCGCAGCTTGGCGGCCTCCTTGAGCAGCTCCATGTCGGTCCCGAAGATGAAACTGAACCTGGACGCGACCGCCTCCGGGGAGTGTCCGCGGTCGACCATCCCGCCCAGATAGGCGTCGACGCTCGCGAGCGCGCACGCCACCTCCAGAGCGGCGTCCGCCCCGGCCTCCCGGGCGTGGCCGCCGGAGATGGAGATGGGGTTGACGCCCGGCAGGGAGCTCATGCAGTACTCGACGACATCAAGGGCGTACCGGACGCTGGTGTCCAGGTCGTAGATGAAGGCCTTGCGGGCGAGGAACTCCTTGAGCATCTCGTTCTGCAGGGTGCCGCGCAGGGCGGCGGGATCGACCCCGGACTCCTCCGCGACGACAATCCACATCGCCAGCAACATGGGTGCCGTGGCGTTGATGGTGAAGGACACCGACACCTGGTCGAGGGGGATCCCCGCGAAGACGGTCCCCAGGTCGTCGACCGTGGCGATGGACACACCCGTACGTCCCACTTCCCCGTCGGCGACCGGGTCGTCGGGATCGAGCCCCAGCTGGGTCGGCAGGTCGAAGGCCAGCGAGAGACCCGTCTCACCCATGCCGAGCAGATACGCGAAGCGCTCGTTGGTGGACTCGGCGCTCCGGAGCCCCGCAAGCTGCCGCATGGTCCACAGCCGCGTGCTGTATCCCCCGGGGTGAAGTCCGGCGTCGTAGGGAAACTCGCCAGGTATGCCCATGGATGTCAGACCTGGGCCGCGTCGCGCTCGCCGTGCTCGTCGTACGCGTCATTCGCATCGTCCGCGTCGTCGATGAGGTCGAGGACGGATTCGGCGAACTCGCTCAGTACGGGGGTCTCGAAGACGTTGAGCAGCGGGATGTCCACGCCGAACCGGGTGCGCAGGGCCGCGACGATGCGGGTGGCGACCAGTGAGTCGACGCCGAGTTCGAGCAGGTTGTCGTCGAGACGGACCTCCGGCAGCTTCAGGATCTCGGCCGTCGTGGACAGCACGGCGGCCTCGACGGCGTCGAGGGTGACCGAGGTAGTTGACATCCCGTCATCCGTTTCTGCCATCCGACGTGCCTGCGCACGCATGGCGAGGTAGCGCGAAGACCCTTGTGGGGATGGGTTTGTGATGTCACCGCAGATGTACGACGTGCCGGCTACGCGCTGCTCGGTGATCCGGAGATCAACTTAGGAGCCCCTACGGGACTCAGCAAGCGTTCCCGGACAGAAAACTCGGCATCAACCTGCCACCGCCAAGTCCCGTGTCCTGAGCGGAAGTTCGTCGCTTGCTCAACAACCCGAGTTCGGCCGCTTTGAGTCCCGCCTCGAAGCGGGTGTTGACATGCAGGGACTTCAGGATCGCGGCGACGTGCCGCCGGTAGGTGCGGACGGACACGTTCATCTGCCGCGCGGCGGTGTCGTCCTTCATCCCGGAGCCGAGCAGTCGCAGGACCTGCGCCTGAGCCGGGTCGAGCACCACGGACCGGGCGGTGTGACAGTGCGGGACCGGCTCCGTGCCGTGGTCCCACAACACCTGCTGGTACTGATGCAGAGCACTCATGGCTTCACCGCGGACCACCAGCCCCAGCGGCTGCCCGTCCCGCGCGAACGCGTACACGACGGCGAGCTCGGTCCCCACAAAGGCCAGGTTGGGCAACGGCCCGGAGGAGACGCGGACATGGGCCCCCTCCGCCGCGACATGCCCCATGACGGTACGGGCGACCGGCTCCGAAGCGGCGGCCTGACCGAGCAGCAGCCGCAGCCCATGCCCGCGCCTGAGGATCTCGTTCCGCACGAGCCGCGACAGTTCCGAAGCCGGCCGACTGACCATCTCGACGGCGAACCGCCCGGTCAGCTGCACGCCACCCTGGTGACGGGGCAGTTCGGCGAGCGCCTGATACAGCACCTCGCAGGCCGTGGCCGGATCGCAGGTCTTGACCAGCTGCCGAGTCCACTGATCACTGTGGTCCGCAGCGTCACCGTGGTCCGCTATGTCACCGTAGTCCGCTATGTCACGGTGTGATTCCCAACGCCGCACGACGTTCCCCCGTCGAGACAGCGAGCCCTGGTGGGACTCGATACGAATCAACTCATTGGTCACCCGGGGCAGTTGTGTCACCCGAGGCAGGCAGTGCGGAGTGTGCACCTCTCGTGGTGCGGGTGTGAGAGTAGCGCGCACATCACTCCGGGCAATGTGACGGCGGTCACATTTTGGATTCCCCTATACGGAAGCTTCGGGAGGCCGTCGCGTCCTATTCATCGCCGCACTCGTGAAAGACGTACTGATCGATGTCGAGCGACGCCCTGGCCGCACCCATCCAGGACAGCAGGTCGGCCCCAAGGAAGATGCCCTTCTGCTGCGGGTCGTCGAGGTCTCTGATCTCCTGAACAATCTCCAGAGAGACAACAGCCTCCCCAGATCCGACAAGTCGCCCGAGGGCGCCGGCGAGCTCCCACCCCCACCCGACGACCACCGGCTCCAGCTCCTCCGGCCGCGCACAGCCTCCCGCCGGCCCGGCATGCCGAATCCAGGTCGCATGCGACCGTGGAGGCGACTGCGGGTGCCGGCGACTTCCGATCGACGCCGACTCGTCGGGCTCCGCTCCCAGCCTCTTGGAGATTTCCTCCGGCTGCAGAGACTGGCTGACCACCCTGAGATACATGCGAAATGCGCTCACGAACCGTCTGGATCCACCTTCCTGACACCGCGGAGCCCACGCGTCCCGCCGGGTCCTCGCGACCGTACCGCCCCGGCCGCTCGGGGAGATCTTGACGAACGCACGTGCTGACCCCGTTTCCCGGAATCGCCCCGCTCCGTGCGACGGACCCGCCGCCCTGCCCCGTAGAGCAGACGACATCAGCTCGCAGGGAGGGGTTCGCGACGTGGCAGGGCACAGAGTCAGAGGCGCGAGGGGTACGGCGATCGCGGTGGCGGCCATGGCGGCGCTGACCGCGTCACAGGCGCCGGGGGCGGTTCCGGCACGGGCCTCCGTACCCCCGCGGCAGGCGCCCGCCGAGCACGGGCCGAGCGTGTCGGGCGACACCCGGTACCGCACCGACCTCCCGCCGCTGCGGGCCCGTGAACGCAAGGGCGGGGCGCCGGTGGCGGGGGCCGCGCTGCCGGCGAGCGTGTTCGCCGCCTACCGGCACGCCGAGGCGGAGCTCGCGCGCACCGCGCCCGGCTGCCGGCTGCGGTGGCAGTTGCTGGCCGCGATCGGCCAGGTGGAGTCCGGGCAGGCGCGCGGCGGTCGGGTGACGGCGGACGGTACGACCGTGGCGCCCATCCTCGGGCCGCGGCTGGACGGCGGCGCCTTCGCCGTCGTGCGGGACACCGACGGCGGCGCGTACGACGGGGACGCGGCCTACGACCGGGCGGTCGGGCCGATGCAGTTCATCCCGTCGACCTGGGCCCGCTGGGGCACGGACGGCAACGGCGACGGGCGGGCCGACCCGGGCAACGTCTTCGACGCGGCGCTAGCCGCCGGGCGCTACCTGTGCGCGGGCGGGCGGGACCTCTCGGACCCGGCCGAGCTGGACCGGGCGGTCCTGGGCTACAACCACTCGGAGGCGTATCTGCGTACGGTCAGGGCCTGGTACGCGTACTTCCTCGAAGGGCATCGGGTGGTGCCGGACAGCTCCGCGAAGGCGTCGGCACGCCCTGAGCCGTCGCGGCCGAACCCCACGCCGAAGCCGACACCGTCGCCCCGCCCCAGTGCCTCCCCGTCCCGGACTCCGTCCGCGCCTGCCTCGCCGTCCCCCGCCGGGTCCCGTCCGGCGAGCGAGGCCCCGGAGACGGAGGAGCCCCAACTCCCCACGCCCGGCGCGGACATCGAACTGCCCGGCGGCGACCTGCTGCCCAGCGACGTTCCGCTGACCAGCAACGGTGTGGATTCGATGGCCTCCTCCCCCTCCACAACCGCGGATACTGGGCGGTAATGTCGCCACCCGCCGGACGGCACAGGACCGGCGGGTGAGCGCAAAGGGGCCCTCATGGCGACGGACATGCCGGACATGCCTGCGGAGATACAGGCGGCCCACGACCGTTGGGAGCGCATGTGGAGCCACCGCGAGCAACTGCTCAAGGTGGCCCGGCGCAGGTCGATGAGCCCGGAGGACGCCGAGGACGCGGTGCACGAGGCGATGCTGCGCGCCGCGGAGCGCCCCGACCTGGACGACGAGCGCCTCGGCGGCTGGCTGACGACCGTGACCATGCGGCTGTGCGTCGACCGGTACCGCCAGGTCAACCGCGAGGCCGAGGTACACCGCAGCCCCACGCTCGCCGCGCCGGGTCCGGTGCCCGTCGAGGAGGCGGTGTGCGACCGGGCCGAGGCCAAGTGGCTGGCCGTGCGCAGTGGGGAGCTGCCCGCGCGCCAGGCCGAGGCGCTCCGGCTGAAGTCCGAGGACCTCGACGTCGGCCAGGTCGCCGTGCGCATGGGGCTGAGCTATCGCACCGTCGAGTCGCTGCTCGCCCGGGCCCGGCGCACACTGCGCAACTCGCTGGCCGGAACGCTGGGCCTCGCCCTGTTCCTGTGGGGGCGCGGCAAGCTGCGCGCGGGCGGACACGCGCAGGCCGTGGCGCTGACCTCGACGGCCGCGACCCTGGTGGTGGCGGGGTTCGTGCTGCCGTACGTCCACGACGGGGACGGGCAAGGCACGACAACTCCCCGTCCCTCCGTGTCCCGCATGGCCCAGGCGACCACGCAGACCGTCCGGCCCGACAGCGCCGGCCGGGTGGCTGCCCCGAACGCCCGTGATCTGTCGGCCGCCTCGGCGTCTCACACAACGACGCCGACGGTGCCGCCCGGCGATCACAACCGGTCGCTGCTGCCGCTGTCGGTGCCACCGCTGCCGGACGCCTCGCTGCCACCGGTGCCGTCCGTCCCCGACGTCCCCCACGTCCCCGGCGTGTCCGACCTGCCGAGCGTGCCCGGCCTCCCCGATCTGTCGGCCACTTCCACGGTCCCGACGGCGCTTCCGGCCCTCCCGAAGGCTCCCGCGACGCCCTCCGCCCCGGTCGACGTACCGACCGCGCCCGCGTTGCCGTAGAACCGCCGGAACACGCACCACCGTAGAAACGCCGGAAAGAGCGCGGCCGCCGACCCGCCGGAAACCCGGCCGCAAGACCCCCGAAAAAAAATCCGCGTCCGTCGCGACGGACGCCCCGCCCCTCCCCGTAGAGCAGATGTCGGAACTGCTCCACGGCCGAAGGGTGGACCGGATGGGTGTCGAGATCTGTGTGGAAGGGCTGACCAAGTCCTTCGGTCACCAGGTCATCTGGCAGGACGTCTCACTGACGCTGCCCGCCGGGGAGGTCTCGGTCATGCTCGGCCCCTCGGGCACGGGCAAATCGGTGTTCCTCAAGACGCTCGTCGGACTGCTGAAGCCGGACCGGGGTTCCGTGAAGGTCGCGGGCCGGGACGTCACCAAGCTGCGCGAGCACGAGCTGTACGAGGTGCGGAAGCTGTTCGGGGTGCTGTTCCAGGACGGCGCGCTGTTCGGCTCGATGAGCCTGTACGACAACATCGCCTTCCCGCTGCGCGAGCACACCCGCAAGTCCGAGAGCCAGATCCGGCGCATCGTGCTGGAGAAGATGGACATGGTCGGGCTGATCGGTTCGGAGGGGAAGCTGCCCGGCGAGATCTCCGGTGGCATGCGAAAGCGAGCCGGTCTCGCCCGGGCCCTCGTCCTCGACCCCGAGATCATCCTCTTCGACGAACCCGACTCCGGCCTCGACCCCGTACGCGTCGCGTACCTCAACCAGCTCATCGTCGACCTCAACGCACAGATCAACGCGACCTTCCTGATCGTCACCCATGACATCGCCTCGGCCCGCCAGGTGCCGGACAACATCGGGCTGTTGTTCCGCCGTGAGCTGGTCATGTTCGGGCCCCGCGAGAAGCTGCTGACCAGCGACGAGCCGGTCGTGCGGCAGTTCCTGAACGGCCGGATGCAGGGGCCGATCGGAATGGCCGAGGAGAAGGACGCCGCGCAGGTCGAGCAGGAGCTGGCCCAGCTCGGCGACGGAGCGCACACAAAGACTCCCGGCAGTCAGGTTCTGACTCCCCGCCTGCTGCCGGGGCCAGGCATCACCCGCCCGCCCCGCTGGGAGGCGATCGCGAGACGCGAGGCCGAGCTGCACCGGAAGGAGGTGGCGGACGCATGAGGCTGTCGCCGACCGGAGCGCTCAGACACTCGGGGAACCTCTTCGCGATGGCGCTGGACGTCGTCCGGACCGTGCCCCGACGGCCGTTCCAGGCGCGGGAGTTCATCCAGCAGGCCTGGTTCATTGCGAGCGTCACGATCCTGCCGACGGCCCTCGTGTCCATCCCGTTCGGCGCGGTCATCGCGCTGCAGATCGGCAGCCTGACCCGGCAGCTCGGCGCCCAGTCGTTCTCCGGGGCCGCCTCGGTGCTCGCGGTGCTCCGGGAGGCCTCGCCGATCGTCACCGCCCTGCTGATCGCGGGCGCCGGCGGCACGGCGATCTGCGCGGACCTCGGGGCGCGGAAGATCCGCGAGGAGATCGACGCCATGCAGGTGCTGGGCATCGACCCCATCCACCGGCTGGTCGTCCCGCGGGTCCTGGCCTCGATGATGGTCGCGGTGCTGCTCAACGGCCTGGTGTCGGTCGTCGGCGTCGCGGGCGGCTACTTCTTCAACGTCGTCCTGCAGAACGGCACACCGGGCGCCTATCTCGCCTCCTTCACCACACTCGCCCAGCTCTCCGACCTGTGGGCGGCCGAGATCAAGGCGCTGGTGTTCGGGGCGATCGCCGCGATCGTCGCCTCGTACAAGGGACTGACCGCGAAGGGCGGTCCGAAGGGCGTGGGCGACGCGGTGAACCAGTCGGTGGTGATCACCTTCATGTTGCTGTTCGTGACGAACTTCGTGATGACCGCCGTGTACTTCCAAGTCGTTCCGCAGAGGGGCTGAGTCATGGCGCTGCTGAATCGCCTGGAGGAACTGGGCAGCCAACTGTCCTTCTACGGCCGCTCGTTGGCGTGGACGGGCCGCACCGTACGCCGCTACAAGAAGGAGATCCTGCGGCTGCTCGCCGAGGTGAGTTTCGGCCGCGGCGCGCTCGCCGTCGTGGGCGGCACGGTCGGCGTCATCGCCTTCCTGTCGTTCTTCACCGGCACGGAGGTCGGCCTCCAGGGCTACGCCGCGCTCAACCAGCTCGGCACCTCCAACTTCGTGGCGTTCCTCTCGGCGTACTTCAACACGAGGGAGATCGCTCCCCTGGTGGCGGGCCTTGCGCTCTCCGCGACCGTCGGCGCGGGCTTCACGGCGCAGCTGGGCGCGATGCGGATCAGCGAGGAGACCGACGCCCTCGAAGTCATGGGCGTGCCCTCGCTGCCGTTCCTGGTGACGACCCGGATGATCGCCGGTTTCGTCGCGGTGATCCCGCTGTACGTGATCGGGCTGCTGTCCTCGTACTTCGCCGCCCGCACCATCACCACCGGCTACTACGGGCAGTCGGCGGGCACCTACGACCACTACTTCCAGCAGTACCTGCCGCCGGTCGACGTGCTGTGGTCCTTCGGGAAGGTGCTCGTCTTCGCCGTCCTGATCATCCTCGTGCACTGCTTCTACGGCTACTACGCGAGCGGCGGCCCGGCGGGCGTCGGCGTCGCCGTGGGCCGCGCCGTTCGCACCTCGATCGTCGCGATCAACGTCCTGGACTTCTTCCTGTCGCTGGCGATCTGGGGCGCCAACACGACCGTACGGATTGCGGGGTGAGCCGTATGAGAGCTACCAGAGTGCTGAGACTGCGGTTGTACGGCGTCGTGTTCCTCGCCGTGCTCGCGCTGCTGCTGTCCCTGTCCGTCGCCGTGTACCAGCAGGTGTTCACCCCGGCCGTACGGATCGAGCTGGAGGCCGACAGCCTCGGCAACCAGCTCGATCCCCGCGCCGACGTCAAGCTGCGCGGGCTACTGGTCGGCGAGGTACGCGCGGTGCACGCCGACGGGACGAAGGCGACGCTCGACATCGCGCTCAAGCCGGAGTACGTCGCGTACATCCCCTCCGACGTGCACGCGCGCCTGCTGCCCAAGACGCTGTTCGGCGAGAAGTACGTCGACCTGGTCGCGCCCGCGCGCTCCTCGGCCAGGCCGATCCGCGCCGGGGACGTCATCACCCAGGACCGCACCCGCGTCGGCATCGAGCTCCAGCAGCTGATGAACGACCTGCTGCCGCTGCTGCGGACCGTGCAGCCCGGCAAGCTCAACGCCACGCTCTCCGCGTTCGCCACCGCCCTCGAAGGGCGCGGCGACCGGATCGGCGACAACCTCACGCGCGTGGAGGACTATCTGCACCGCCTCAATCCGCATCTGCCGTCCCTCACAGAGGACTTCGCGCGGCTGGCCGACGTCGCCGAGGTGTACGGCGACGCGGCCCCCGACCTGATGGCGATCCTGCGCAACACCGTCACCACCAGCCGCACCATCGTCGAGCAGCGGGACCGGCTCGCGTCCGCACTCACCACGACGGCCACCGCCGCGGCCACCGCGGACGACTTCCTCGACGCGAACGGCGACCGGCTGATCACCCTCGGCCGGGTCTCCCGCCCCACTCTCGAACTCTTCGCCCGCTACTCGCCCGAGTACCCCTGCCTCCTCGCCGGCCTGGTGCGCGAGGAGCAGGCGTCCGAGCAGGCGTTCCGCGGCGGCAAGATGCACATCACGCTCGAAGTCGTCCGACAGCAGGCGGCGTACGAGCCTGGTGAGGAGCCGCGTTACGACGACCGGTCGGGGCCCGACTGCCGCGACCTGCCCCATCCTCAGGTGCCCGCACCCGGGGTGCACCTCAACGACGGGTCGAAGAAGGGGAGTTCCTCCAGCCCGCTCGGCGTCTCCGCCACCCGGGCCGAGCAGCGCTCCGTCGGCTCGCTCGTGGCGCCCGTCCTGGGCGTGCCGGCCGACGAGGTACCGCCGGTCACGACCCTGCTGTTCGGACCGCTGGCGCGCGGGACGGCGGTGAGCGTCGCATGAGGACCACGGAGACCACAGAGACCACGAAGACCATGGAGACCGCGAAGACCTCGCGGACCCCTCGGACGCCAGGAGCCCGGCAGGCCGCCGCCCCGCTGATCAAGTTCAGCCTCTTCGCCCTGGTGACGACCCTGGCCACGGCCCTGCTCGCCGCCACCATCGTCAACATCTCCCTCACCCCCCAGCACACGTACCGCGCGGTGTTCAGCGACGTGACGGGCCTGGAGAAGGGCGACGACATCCGGGTGGCCGGGGTACGGGTCGGCGAGGTCGAGGGCATCAGCATCAAGGACCGGACGCTGGCGCAGGTCACCTTCACCGTGGGCGCGGACCGTCCGCTGTTGAACAGCACCGGCGCGGTCGTCCGCTACCGGAACCTGGTCGGACAGCGTTACGTCGCCCTGACCGAGGGCGCGGGAGACGGCACCCGGATGAAGCCCGGCGCCACGATCCCGCTGTCGCGCACCCAGCCCGCACTGGACCTCAACGCGCTGCTGAACGGCTTCAAGCCACTGTTCGCCGCGCTCAGCCCGCAGGACGTCAACCAGCTCGCCACCGAGATCATCCGGACCCTCCAGGGCGAGGGCGGCACCGTCAACAGCCTGCTCGCGCACACGGCTTCGCTCACCACGACGCTGGCCGGCCGCGACAAGCTGATCGGCTCGGTGATCGACAACCTCAACACCGTACTGGGGACGCTGGACAAGCGCGGCGCCCGCTTCTCCGGGCTGCTCAAGCAGCTGCGTCGGGTGATCTCGGGGCTGTCAGCCGACCGCAAGCCCATCGGGCAGTCCCTGGTGGGCATCGGCGACCTGACGGACGCCACCTCGGGGCTGCTCAAGGACGCGCGTCCGCCCCTGAAGGACGACATCGCCGAGCTGACCGATCTCACCGGAACGCTGAACAAGAACGAGAACACCGTGGAGGGCGTGCTGAAGCGGCTGCCGAACAAGCTCAACGCGCTGACCGGGACGGCGTCCTACGGCTCGTGGTTCAACTTCTACCTCTGCGACTTCGACGGCCGGATCGTGCTGCCGAAGACGAAGCAGGTGCTCACACCGGAGCTCCACGTGGCGAGGGCGAGGTGCGGCGCATGACCAAGCATTTCCTTCCGCGCCGGACCCGTAAGCGCCGCCCGGAGCCGCTGGTCAAGGTCCGCATCGACCCGCCGAAGCTGCCGAAGCTGCCGAGAATACGGCTGCTTCCGCGCCGGGCACCGCGCCCTCACCGCCCGGAACCGCTGGTCAAAGTCCGCATCGACCCACCCAAGCTCCCGAAGATACGGCTACTTCCGCGCAGGGCACCCCGCCCCCGCCGCCCCGAACCCCTGGTCAAAGTCCGCATCGACCCGCCTCGGATAAGGCTTCCACGGATCCGCCGTCCGCGCCTCACCCCGTTCCGCGACCGCAACCCCGTGGTGATCGGAGCCGTCGGTCTCACCTTCCTCGCGCTGCTGACCGTGGCCGCGTTCAACGCCGACAGCCTGCCGCTGATCGGTGGCGGCGAGACGTACAGCGCGGCCTTCTCGGAGGCGGGCGGACTGAAGCCCGGTGACGAGGTGCGGATCGCCGGCGTCAAGGTCGGCAAGGTCGAGGACGTCGATCTGGACGGTGACCACGTCAAGGTCACCTTCAAGATCAAGGGCGATCCGGCATTCGGCACCGAGACCGGCGCCTCGATCAAGGTCAAGACGATCCTCGGCGCGAAGTACCTCGCGCTGCACCCCAAGGGACCGGGTCAGCTGAAACCCGGCAGTGAGATCCCGCTCAAGCGGACCGTTCCGGCGTACGACGTCGTGCAGGCGTTCAGCGATCTCACCACGACGACGGAGAAGGTCGACACCGACCAGTTGGCGAAGGCCCTGGACACCATCTCCACCACCTTCCAGGACTCGCCCGCCGAGGTACGGGCGTCCATCAAGGGCCTGTCGAAGATCTCCCGGACGGTCGCCTCGCGCGACAAGGCGCTGGGCGAACTCCTCGACCACGCCAACGGGGTCACGGGCGTGCTGGCCGAGCACTCCGAGGACTTCTCCGCGCTGGTCAAGGACGGCGACAAGCTGTTCAAGGAGATCAGCAAGCGGCGCAAGGCGATCCACAAGCTGCTGAAGAGCTCCGCCGTGCTCGGCATCGAGCTCTCCGGCCTGGTCGAGGACAACGACAAGGAGATCGGGCCCGCGCTCAAAGGCCTGAACACCGTGGTGCGGATGCTCGAACGGAACCAGTCCAGCCTCGACCGGAGCGTCAAGCTGCTCGCGCCCTACGTCCGGGTCTTCAGCAACACCCTCGGCAACGGCCGCTGGTTCGACAGCTACGTCCAGAACCTGGTCGCCGCTCCGGTGGTGCCGCGGACGGGAGGCGCACAGTGAAGAACCTGAAGAGACGCGTGGCCATGGTCACCGCACTCACCCTCGTCGCCGCGCTCACCTACGTGCTGTGGCCGCGCTCCGAGTCCGTACACGTCACCGCGTACTTCCCGCGCACCGTCGGCATCTACCCCGGCTCGGACGTCCGCGTCCTCGGCGTCCGGATCGGCGAGGTCGAGAAGATCACGCCGGAGGGCGACCGGGTGCGGGTGGAGCTGAAGTACGACGCGGGCCGCAAGGTCCCGGCCGACGCCAAGGCCGCGATCATCAACTCCTCGGTGGTCAGCGACCGTTACGTACAACTGCTGCCGGTGTACCGGAAGGGCCCGGTGCTGCGGAACGGCGCGGTCATCCCCGAGACGCGGACGGCCGTACCGGTCGAACTGGACCGCATCTTCGACAGTCTGCACACGACGGCCGACGCGCTCGGCCCCAAGGGCGCCAACAAGGACGGCTCGCTGTCTCGGCTGCTCGGGGTGAGCGCGGCCAACCTCGACGGCCAGGGCGAGAACCTCAACCAGACGGTCGAGGACCTCTCGCAGGCGGTCACCACGCTGTCCGACGGCCGCACGGACCTGTTCGGCACGGTACGGAACCTGCAGGTGTTCACGGCGGCGCTGGCCGCCGACGACAAGAGCGTGCGGTCGTTCAACACCGACCTCGCCGAGGTCGCCGGACAGCTCGCGGGAGAGCGCAAGGACCTCGCGGACGCGCTCAAGAACCTGGGGACGGCGCTCGGTGACGTGTCCGCCTTCGTGAAGAACAACAAGAAGTCGCTGACCTCGAACGTGAAGGGCCTCAGCAAGGTGACCAAGGTGCTCGTCACCCAACGGGCCGCGCTGGCCGAGCTGTTGGAGGTCGCTCCGACAGGCCTGTCGAACCTGAACAACGCCTACAACCCGTCCGCGGGCACCCTCGACACCCGCAACAACGCGCAACAGGCTCAGGATCCGGCCTCACTGCTGTGCTCCGTGCTGAAGACGACCGGCGACGAGGGCGGAAAGAACGACGCAGGCGGCAAGAACCCCGACTGCAAGGAGCTGAAGGACCTCTTCGACTCCCTGCCGAAGGTGCGTCAGGGCTCCGCGGTGACGGGAACGGTCGACCGGACGCTCGGCGGAATTCTGGGGGCGAGCGCATGAGCGCACTGCGCAAGGTCGGGGCGGTCACGTGGGCCGCGGTCGGCTCGCTGCTGCTGTCCGGCTGCGAGTTCAACGGCTGGTACGACGTCCAGCTGCCCGGCGGAGCCGCCGCCGACGGCCACGCGTACCACGTCACCGTCGAGTTCCGCGACGTCCTCGACCTGGTGCCCCAGTCGGCGGTGAAGGTCAACAACGTCACCGTGGGCGCGGTAGAGAAGGTGGAGCTGGACGGATGGCACGCGCGCGTGCGGCTGAGGGTCGCCGACTCGGTGAAGCTGCCCGCCAACGCGGTCGCCGAGCTGCGGCAGACCAGCATGCTCGGCGAGAAGTACGTCGCGCTCTCCGCCCCGGTCGCGGGATCGGGCAAGGCTTCCGGCACGGCCCCCGTGGGCCGCCTCGGCGACGGCGACCGCATCCCGCTGTCCCGCAGCGGCCGCAACCCGGAGATCGAGGAGGTGCTGTCCGCGCTGTCCGCGCTGCTCAACGGCGGCGGCGTGGCCCAGCTCAAGACGATCACCGTGGAGCTGAACAAGGCCCTGAACGGCCGCGAGAGCCGGGTCAGATCGCTGCTCAAGGAGCTGAACACGTTCATCGGCGGTCTGGACGACCAGCGGAAGGACATCGTCCGCGCCCTCAAGGCCGTCGACCGCCTCGCGGGGCGGCTCGGCAAGGAGAAGAAGGCGATCGCCCAGGCCGTCGACGCGATGCCACCCGCCCTGAAGGTCCTGGCCGACCAGCGGCGCGATCTGACGAGGATGCTCACCGCCCTGTCGAAACTCGGCAAGACGGGCACCAAGGTGGTCACGGCCTCGCACGACGACACGGTCGCGAACCTCAAGCAGCTGCGGCCGATCCTGCGGCAGCTGAACAAGGCGGGCGACGATCTGCCCAACTCCCTTGAGCTGCTGACCACTTACCCGTTCCCGCGCAACGTGGTGGACGCCGTCAAGGGTGACTACGTCAACCTCGACATCACGGCCGACCTCGATCTGTCGGACCTCTACGGGAACGTGAAGGACGGCAACTCCGGCGGGGGGAACGGCGATTCCCAGAACCCCGACACTCCCGACGCACCGGATCTCCCCGATCTCCCAGATCTGCCGAGCGTGCCGACACCCACCGCGCTGCCGAGCACACCGAGCCTGCCGTCGTCCCCCTCGGTGCCGTCGGTGCCGTCGGGCCCGTCGGGCGGCGGCGGCCCGCTGTGCCCGCCGGTATGCACCAGCAGCTACACAACCGACGCCGACCTGCCCGAGGGGATCAACCTCGCGCTCGCGGAGCTGATGCTGAAGGGGGTCCAGCCGTGATCACACGTACGGTCAAAGCCCAGTTGCTCGCCTTCGCCACCGTCACCGCCGTCGGGGTGTCGTACGTCGGCGCCGAGTACACCGGCCTGGTGGACGACGTACTGGGCCGCGGCTACACCGTGCAGGCGGACTTCGCCGACTCCGGGGGCATCTTCCAAGGCGCCGAGGTCACCTACCGCGGGGTGCCGGTGGGCCGCGTCGGCGCGCTGCGGCTGACCGGTTCCGACGGCGTCTCCGTCTCCCTCGACATCAAGGACGGCGCGCCACGCATCCCGGCGGACACCCTGGCCGTGGTGGCGAACCGCTCGGCGGTGGGCGAGCAATACGTAGATCTACAGCCGCGTTCTGCGCATGGCCCCTATCTCCTCGACGGCAGCGCCATCCCACGCGGCAGCACCCGCTTGCCGCTGCCCACGACGGACTTGGTCCTCAGCCTGGACAGACTGGTGAACTCGGTCGGCAAGGACGATCTACGCGTCACCGTCGACGAGTTGGGCAAGGCCTTCTCGGGCACCGGCCCGAATCTGAGCCGACTGGTCGACTCGGGCAACGCGCTCGTGGAGTCGGCCTCCGAGTCACTCCCCCAGACGATCTCGCTCATCGAGGACTCGCGAAAGGTCCTCAAGACGCAGGCCGACCAGGGCTCGTCCATCAAGTCGTTCGCACACGACCTGGCGGCGCTCACCGCCCAGCTGAAGTCGAGCGACGGGGACCTGCGCAAGCTGATCGGCAACGCGACGCCGGCAGCGAACCAGGTGAACTCGCTCCTGAAGAACATCTCACCCCGACTGTCGATCCTGTTGGCGAATCTGATCAGCGGCGGCCAGGTCACGCTGGCCCGCCTGCCCGGCGTGGAGCAGTCCCTGGTCACCTTCCCGGCACTGGTCGCGGGCAGCTACACAGTCGTCCCGGGCGACGGCACCACCCACTTCGGCCTGGTGGTCAACGCCGACGACCCGCCGCCCTGCACGCAGGGATACGGGACAACACGGCGCGACCCCTCGGACACGAGCACGCGCGAGGCGAACACCGACGCGCGCTGCACGGCCCCGCGCGGAAGCAAGACGTCGGTACGGGGCGCGCAGAACGCCCCCGGCGCGTCGACCACTTCCGGCGGCGCGAACCAGACGGCGTACATCACGCCGTACGACCCGGAGACCGGTACCGCCACCGGCCCGGACGGAAGGCCCGTCGAGATCGGCTCGACGGGCGGTCAACAGGCGGTGTTCGGAGGGGAGTCGTGGCAATGGCTGCTAGTCGGGCCGATGGCATGAGCGGGGCAATGAGAGATGCCCAGTCGGGCAGGGCCAGGAGCGGGGCTCTGCCGGGCAAGGCATGGTCGAGGAAGGCCTGGTCGGGCAAGGCCTGGTCGGGCAAGGCCTGGTCGGCGGGGCTGGTCGTGGCGACCGTCCTGACCACCACGCTGACGATCTGGCTGAGCCTCGGGCTCTACGACCAGCGCGAGGCAGAGCAGCAACGCCAGGACATCCTGGCCGCGGCCCGCCAGTCGGCGCTGAACTTCACCTCGCTCGACTACCGGCGCTACGACCGGGACAGCGCGAACGTCCTCCAGGGCGCCACCGGCGACTTCAAGAAACAGTTCGCCGCACAGACGCAGGAACTGACGCAGCTGGTCGCCCAGAACAAGTCGGTCTCCGAGGGCCAGGTTCTGGAGGCGGGCATCGTCCGCTCCGACGCGCACTCGGCCCGCGTCCTGGTGGTCGCCGACAGCAAGGTGACCAACACCGCCGCGCCCAAGGGCGAGGCCCGCACCTACCGGCTCCAGCTCGACCTGGTCCACCGGGACGGCCGCTGGCTGACGTCCGACGTGGAGTTCGTGGGCTGACCGCGCCGTCGACTGACAGCGCCCTGACTGCCGTACGCCCATGAGGACTTGAGGACTTGAGGAGCAAGACCATGACGAAGACGACCACCCGAGGCCGCGGCTCCGGTGCCGGATCCGGCACCCGGCGCACCATCACCGCGGCCGCCCGCGCGGCGGCCAAGCGAGCGGAGCGCGGCCACCACGAGCCGGGGCCGACGGCCGCCGCCGAGGAGGCCCCGGGGCGTCCTGAGACACCGACCGCTGGACGCACCGTGCTCATCGAACCCAAGGACGAGAACGGCTGGGACGACCCGCCCGAGCCCTCGCCGGGATCCTTCGAGGAGGACGCGCCGCAGACGGAGGTCGAGCCCGGCCCCGGTACGGCGACGGGGCGCGGTCGGCGACGGCTGCTCACCGCGGTCCTGTGCGTCCTGCTCGTGGCGGGCCTGGTCGCGGTCGCCGTGCTCGGGTGGCGGTACCGGGAGGGGGTCCAGGCCGACCAGGCGCGCGGGCAGGCGCTCGCAGCCGCACGACAGGCGGCACCCGTCGTGCTGTCGTACGACTACCGGCATCTGGACCGCGACTTCACTGCCGCGCGCGCCCGGCTCACCGGTCACTTCCGTGACGAATACAGCAAGACCACGACGACGGTGGTCGGCCCCACGGCCAGGAAGTACCACGGGGTGGTGAAGGCCACGGTGGCGGCTCCGACCGGCGGCTCCCCGGCGGCCTCCGTGATCTCGACCTCGGCGGGCCGCGCCGTGGTCCTCCTCTTCGTCAACCAAGTGACCACGAGCACCCAGGTCTCGGGCTCCCGCGTGGACTTGAACCGGGTGCGGATGACGCTGACTCGTACGTCCGACGGCTGGAAGGTGAGCGGGGTCGACGCGCTCTGACATCGGCTTATTACCCACCCACCCTCCCGTTACGTAATGCAACTGACCAGCTACTCGGATTCTCCATACTATGGTTCACTTGAGTATGTTCAACATGAGCAAACTCGGGGGTGCCCCATGCCAGGTTTCGTAGGCCGCAAGTCCGAGCTGGCCGCCCTGGAGCGCCACCTCGCCTGGGTGCGCGACGGCCGGGGCGACCAGCGCGGCCGGGCCCTGCTGCTCCGCGGCCGGCGTCGGGTCGGAAAGTCGCGGCTCGTGGACCTCTTCTGTGAGCGCGCCCAGGTGCCGTACGTCGTCCACCAGGCCACCCGGGGCGAGGACGCTCACCGGGAACGGGCTCGCTTCCTCACCGAGGTCCGCCAGTCCTCACTGCCCGACACCACCCTGCTCACCGGCGTCACGACCGTCGCCGAATGGGACACCGCCCTGCGTCAGCTCGCCGCGGTGCTGCCGGACGACGCCCCCAGCATCGTCGTACTCGACGAGCTGCCCTGGATGCTCGAAGGCGACCCGGTGCTGGAAGGCACGCTGCAGACCGTGTGGGACCGGGTACTGAGCCGGAAACCCGTGCTGCTCATCCTCATCGGCAGTGACCTGGCGATGATGGAGCAGCTCTCGGCCTATGGCCGCCCCTTTCACCAGCGAGGCGTCGAGATGGTGCTGTCGCCGCTCTCCCCCACCGAGGTCATGGCCATGACCGGGCTCCCGGCCGCGGAGGCCTTCGACGCCCATCTGATCACCGGCGGCCTGCCGCTCATCTGCCAGGAGTGGCAGGAAGGTGAGAGCCGCGTCGACTTCCTCACCCGCGCCCTCGACGACCCCACCTCTCCCCTCCTCGTCTCGGGCGAGCGCATACTGGCCGCCGAGTTCCCCGCCGCCCTCCAGGCCAGGCACGTGCTCTCCGTGATCGGAAGCGGTGAGCGGACCTTCGGAACGATCGCCGCGAAAGCCGGGGCGGCTGACCGACCGCTCCCGCCCGGTTCGCTCAACCCCGCCCTGCGCACCCTCGCGGACAAACGACTCATCGCCGTCGACACGCCTCTCTCCACCCGCCCGGGAGACCGCGACCGCCGCTACCGCGTCGCCGATCCCTACCTCCGTTTCTGGCTCGCCTTCCTGGAGCAGGGAATCCCGGAGATCGAGCGCGGGCGCAGCCGGATCGTGGTGGAGGCGGTCGACCGCGGATGGACTTCATGGCGCGGACGGGCGATCGAACCCGTCGTGAGGGAGTCACTGGCCCGACTGCTCCCCGACGACGCGTGGCCGCAGGTGCGGGAAGTGGGCGGCTGGTGGCCCCGTACGAACAACCCCGAAGTGGACCTGGTGGGGGCGGACCGGTCACCGGCACGCGAGATCGGGTTCGTCGGCTCGATCAAGTGGCACGAACGCGGCTCCTTCGACCACCGCGCCCTGGCCGCGCTGGCCCGGGACGCCCTGGCCGTATCCGGCGCCGACGAGGACACTCCCCTGGTCGCGGTGTCCCGCTCCGGGGTCACGGTGGACGGGCTGGCGGCTACGTACGGGCCGGAGCAGCTGATGGGGGCCTGGGGCTCCGGTGCGTGAGCTCTCTCCCCCCTACCCCAGGCACGGGCTGGTGATCAGGCTGTGACCCAGCCGTGCCGGACGGCGTGGCCGCCGAGCTGCATCCGAGTCCGAACTCCGGCTATGTCCATGAGGTGGCGCAGGCGTCGGTGCAGCGTGCGTGGTGACAGACCAAGCTGTGTCGCGGCCGTCGGGTCGGTCACGCCGGCCAGCAGGAGCGCGAGGATCCGTCGGTCAAGGTCGGTCGGGCCTTCCGCCCCGAGTTCGACGGTGGGTTCGGCTTCTCCGCCGGTGCCCGACAGCTCCAGCGGGTGGGCGGTGCGCCATACCGTCTCGAACAGCGCGTCCATCGCATCCAGTAGGCCGCTGCGATGCAGCAGCACAGCGCCGGGCTCTCCGGTCGGCGTGGTCGCGAGCGGGACGAGGCCGAGTTCGGCGTCGGCCAGCATGAGTTTCATGGGCAGGTGGTCGGCGACACGCAACTGCACGCCGTTGCGCAGGGATTCGATCGCGTCGTGGACGATGCCCGGCTCCGCCAGCACGGCCCGGTCCAGTACCGCCCGGAAGTGCACGCCGCGGCCGATGGCCATGGGTTCGGCCGTGTTCTCGTCGGGAGGCAGGGCGACGAACGGTGCGGTGATGAAGGCGCGGACCTGTGTGCGGGCCGCCTGCTGCACCTGGAGGTAGCGATGGCGGATGGCGTCGACGCCCGTGACGACCTCGATCAGATCGACGATGCTGCTCCCGGTCATCGCCGCCCGGTGTTCCTCGGCGAAGGTCACCAGGGCATGCTCAGCCGCGCGCAGCCCGTCCCGGCGCTGGCTGATGAGAGCGCCGAGCGCCATGGCCGGCGGCGCGGCGGTGAACTGCTCGTCCACCGACCTGATCACCAGTCCCCACCCGACCAGGCGGGACAAGGCGTGGTCTACCTGGGCCTGCGCTATGACGAGCAGTTCCGACAGCAGCGTCGCGGTGGAGTCCGGCCGTCCGATCAGCGCCCGATAGACGCGCTCTTCATCGGGTTCGAGGCCCAGAACATCCAGCATCGGCGACCGACTCTCTTCCGCTTGCCGCAGCGGGGAGAGTATGTGCCACGGCGGCAGACTCTGAACAGTCCCTGGTGGGAGCGGGATAGTCCCTGGTGGGAGCGGGTGTGACGGGAAGGGCCCCGGAGAGTCGCCTCCCCGGGGCCCGACAGTGCGGTTCATCGAAGGCCGTACGCCCGGATGATGTCGTTCTTGACGCCGAAGCCGCTGTTCGTCTCGGCGCTCGCGCGTACCGAGAGGAAGCCGCCGGGCTTCTTGGCCGTCCTGAACGAACCCGTCCAGTAGCCGTCGGCGCCCTTGGTCAGGGTCACCTTCTGCCAGGTGGCGCCGTCGTCGTACGAGACATCCAGCTTCACCGTGGTGATTTTGCCCGGCACGGTGCCGCCGTCCATCGACACCGGCTTGAGCGCGATCTTCTGGGTCGCGTTGGCCTTGACGTCGCCGTGCAGGTCCGACTCCAGCTTGTAGTTCAGGTTCAGCACCGAGAACGGCTCGAAGAAGTCCGAGTCTTCGGTGTCGGACATGAAGGTCCACTCGGTGTGGGTGCGCGTCGACAGCCGGAAGACGTCAGCGGGCCGCTCCGCGTCGAGGACGGTGCGGTAGGGCAGGTTGCCCGCCGGTACCTCCTGCCACTGCATGTCCCCGCTGACCGGGTTGTCGTAGATCAGTGTGTGGCCCTGGAAAACCTGCAAGTGGGACGGCGTCTCACCCCACGGCAGGTAGCCGCCCAGCCGCATGTTGTCGCTGGCGGAGGCCCACGCCTGCACGTTCCAGGTCATGTAGTTCTGCCAACGGGAGTTGTACACGCCGAAGGCCTCGCCCTGGCCGGGCCGGGTCGCCGGAGCGAACCAGTCCAGACGGGTGGTGCTGCCCTTGGCATACGTGTTGTCGCCCGACACCATCGTCCACGGCAGGGCTCCGTCGACGTCCTGCGTGTGGAACTCCCTCCAGACCTGGCCCGGGGTCACCCATTCGGTGCGGGTGCCCGGGTGCCACTCGAGCTCGGGGATGTTGAACGACGGGCTGAGGGTGAAGTCGGACCGGTATCCTTCCGCCGACTTGCCGTCCGTGGCCGAGTAGTAGCGGGCATCGATCCGGGCGAGGTCACCCTTGGCCGGCTTGTAGACCAGGGCCCGGTCCGGCACCTGGCCGGGGTAGTCCCGGGTCAGGTCGTAGACGAACGGCGTGTACTCGGTCTGCTTCACGGTCAGCTTGGACTTGCCCGCCTTGGCCATCGCGACAAGGGCCTTGCCCGCGTCGCGGTGCACGGTGGCGACCGGGATGGCCGACTCGCCGACGTACTCCATCAGGCCACCGACACCGTCGTTCACCACGATCAGCGCCTTCGCACCGGCCGCGACCGCGGCCTCGGCGCGTTCCTGCGGCGAGACCTCGTCGCTGCGCTCGATGACGACGACCTTGCCTTTGGCCCTGACCTTCGCGTACGAGGCCTCCGCGCCGTTGCCCGCGTAGACGGCGTCCAGCCTGTCCCCGGCGGTGCCCACGGCGCTGCCCGCCTGCACCAGTGCGTCGAAGCGGCGGCGACCGCCCAACGCGCTCAGACCGAGCTGCGGCTCACCCTTGCGCCAGCGGGTGGTCAGCATGAACTCGCCCTGCTTCATCGGCTTCGTGGGCGCGACGTAGACGTCGTCGTACGTCGGCGGCAGCACGTACGCGCTGCGGTAGTCCGTGTACGGGTCCTGGCCCTTGTAGTGGACGTTGAAGTCGACCTTGCGCTGGCGGTCCTCGGTGCGCTGCGGCGCCTCGGTCCGCAGCAGACGGGCCTTGCTCGCGTCCAGCACCACGTCCGCGGAACCGTCCTTGAGCACGGTTTCCGGGTCGACCAGCACGGCCAGACCCGAGCGGTCGGCCTTCTCGCCGGCCACGTCGAGGTACCCCGCGACGGTGTACAGGCCGGGTGCCATGCGCATGGTGGTCGAGCCGTCGACGTAGACATTCCACGGCCAGACGTCGCCGGCCAGGTTGATCCCGACCCAGCCGGCGGCGGGCTTGCCGTCCCGGCCGACCAGCTTGATGTTCAGGTCGTAGCGCTCCTCCTCCTTGAGCAGCGCCACGGACGTGCGGGTCACCGGCTTCCCGGTGGCCGCGTCGGTGGCTATCACGTAGCCGACGTGCCGGCCCGCCGAGGCGGATTGCGGGTCACCGGTCACCGGGACGGCGGCGGTGCCGCCCGCCGGGACGGTCACCTTGGCGGCTCCCAGCGCGAACGGGCCGCCGTCGTCGGTCAGCGCCAGGTTCAGCGTGACGTCGGCGGAACCGGTGTTGGTGAAGGTCAGGTCCTTCGTGACGGCGACGTCGCTCGGCTCGTGCGGCCATGTGTAGTTGCCGAAGAAGAGCGATCCGGTGCCGCGGACCGTGGTGTGCACGGCGGCGGCCACGTCGACACGGCCGGTGCCGACCTCGTACGGCGAGTACCCGTCGTCCAGGCCCTTCGCGGTGCTCATCAGCTGTTCCTTGAGCTGCGCGCCGGTCCAGTCCGGGTGTTGCTGGGCCAGAATCGCCGCCGCGCCGACCACGTGCGGGGTGGCCATGGAGGTACCGCTGAGGGTGCGATACAGCCCCTCACCACCGTCGGTCATCTCCTGCGAGCGGGCCGCGGTGATGTCCACGCCGGGCGCCGCGATGTCCGGCTTCATGCCGCCGGAGTAGGCCAGCGGGCCGGTGCTGGAGAAGGACGCGAGCCGGTCCAGCTTGTCGGTGGCGGCCACGGTCAGCGCCGAGGCGGCCGCGCCCGGGGCGGAGATGCTCTCGGGGCCAGCGTTGCCTGCGGCGATGACGAACAGCGTCCCGTACTGCGCGGACAGCGCATCGACCGTCTGCGACATCGGGTCGCTGCCGTCCGTCGGATACGTGTCGCCAAGGCTCATGTTGACCACGTCCGCACCCGACTCGGCGGCCCACTGCATGCCGGCCATGACCCAGGAGTCCTGGCCGTACCCCTCCGCACCGCCGAGCACCTTGCCGACGATCAGGTCGGCGCCGGGGGCGACGCCCTTGTAGTCACCGCCGGAGGCGGCGCCCGAACCGACGATCGTGCTGGCCACATGCGTGCCGTGCCCGTTGACGTCGGAGAAGGCCTCACCCGGCACGAAGCTGACCGTGTCGTCGATCCGGCCGGCGAAGTCGGGGTGGTTGACGTCGACGCCGGTGTCGAGCAGCGCGACCTTGACACCCTTGCCGGTGTACCCGGCCGCCCACGCCTCGGGCGCGCCGATCAGCGGAACGCTCTCCTTGAGGCTGGCCTTCACACGACCGTCGAGCCACAGCTTCGCCACACCCGCGCCCAACTTCGCGCTGCCCTGCGGCGCGACGGTGTTCCAGAAGGTGCGGGCCTGCCGCTTCTGAGTGCTGAGCGCGGCACCGTGGATGCCCTTGAGCTTGCGGGTCAGCTTGCTGCCCCGAGGGGCCGTCGGCTCGACGGCCGTGCGGGACTTCGGCTGGGCGTACGTCGCGATCAGCGGCACCGCGGCCGACTTCGCGTCGTCGTAGCCCATCTCGATCAGATCGGTGACGTCGAACAGCCGCCGGTCCAGCTTGCCCGCGCCCAGCAGCGGCCCCGCCTCGTCCGGGACGACGAACAGGTCACCCTTGATCTCCTGGATCTTCACGCCGCCGACGGCACTGTCCGGCCGGTCGACCTCGGCGGTCTGCTTGCCGTCGGCCATCGTGGTGACCGTGACGACGTCGCCGGTGACCAGGGTGACCTTGTGGGTCGCCGAGGCCTTGGCGGAAACGGTGGGCTTGCTCGGAGCGGCTTGTGCGGGCGCTTGCAGAACTGCGAGCCCCGACGCCAGCAGCGGCACCGCGGCGGCGGCCGAGATCAGCTGCCAGCGTCTGCGCCGGAAGGCGGAAGCCTGAGAGGGGGAAGCCTGAGAGGGGGAGGACATGCCCTGGGTCTATCGGCCGGTTCACGCCGACGTGAAGACCAGATGACGGCAGGTCTTCGCCATGGCAAGGACTTGCCAGGGACAAAGCGCGTGCAGTCGGGCGAGGTTGCGCTTTTCGGACCAGCGCCGGTTTGAAGCATCCATGGAGGCTGCTGACGCCCTCAGCCGAGCCGAGCCAAACCGCGCATATCCCCTCCTCGTGATCCACACACTCACCTAGGATGGCGAGAACCATCTCAGCGGCCCGACGGGCTTCCTGATCCGCCTGCGCGCGGACATCGGAGGACATGCCCCCACCCGCACGAGTCTTCTTCGTGCTGCCTGGGGGCATTTTCTTGCTGTTCCGTGAGTCCGCGGCGTCTGTGGCCGCCCGCATCCTGGAAGGGTCGCTGGCGCTGCATCTGACCGAGAACTTCCGTCACCAGCACGGTCGGAAGCCCGCGCAGGCGGAGATACGTTCCTGGGAGCGCAGCCTCCCCGCACTCGTCAACGCCCTCATCGAGGCCGGTCTTGACGACGTCGAAGTCCTGGTCGAGTACAGCCTGCCCCTCACCAGCAAGCGCGCGGACGCCGTACTCGCCGGAGTACACCCGACGACGGGGGAACCGTCATACGTCGTCGTGGAGTTGAAGCAGTGGAGCGCGGCCTACCCGGAGGAGGACGAGCCGCTGCTCTGCCGGATCGACGCGTACGCGCAGCCGGTCCTCAACCCCATCGAACAGGTGCGGGGCTACTGCGAGTACTTGCTGTCGTTCAACGGGGTCCTGGAGCGGATGCCCAGGTCGCTGGCCGGGGTGGCCTTCCTGCACAACGCGACCGAGTTCGGGGTCGCCGGTCTGCGCACGGTCACCGAGGACCAGCACGGCCGGATGTACACCGGCGAACAGCGCGGCGCCTTCCTGAACTTCCTTCGCTCGCGGCTCGCCGCGAAGCCCGGAGCGGAGGCGGCGGACGTACTACGCGACGCCAAGATCCGCCCCTCCAAGCAGCTGATGGCCGTCGCGGCGGCCGAGATCCGCGACCGCGAGCAGTTCGTACTCATCGCCGAGCAGCGGGTCGCCTACGAGAAGGTGATGTCCGCCGTCCGTAAGGCCAAGCGCGGCAACCACAAGAAGGTCATCGTGGTGACCGGCGGTCCCGGCTCCGGCAAGAGCGTGATCGCGATGTCACTGTTGGGCGAGCTGTACCGGCGCGGGGTGCCCACCCTGCACGCGACCGGGTCGCAGTCGTTCACCAAGACGATGCGCAGGGTCGCAGGGGCCAAGAAGCGCGAAGTCCAGCAGTTGTTCAAGTACTTCAACAGCTTCATGGACGCGGAGCCGAACGACCTCGACGTACTGATCTGCGACGAGGCCCACCGCCTGCGGAAGACCTCCGCCAACCGCTACACCAAGGCGGAGCTGCGCACGGGCCGCCCCCAGGTGGCGGAACTGATCGACGCGGCCCGAGTGCCCGTGTTCCTTCTCGACCAGCACCAGGTGGTGCGGCCCGGCGAGATGGGCACCAAGGAGGAGATCGCGCGGGCCGCCGCCGAACAGGGCCTCGACTGCACGGTGGTGGAGCTGGACAGCCAGTTCCGGTGCGGCGGCAGTGACGCGTACGAGAAGTGGGTCGTCGACCTGCTCGGCCTGGAGGGCGGCACGCCCCACCAGTGGGAACCGGACGGCAAGTTCGAGCTGCTGACCGCCGAAAGCCCCCAGGAACTGGAGGATTTCCTCGTCGCGCGCCGCGAAGAGAACTACGGCGCCCGGATGTCGGCCGGCTACTGCTGGAAGTGGACCACCAAGGTCACCCCAGACATGACGGCACTGCCCACCGACGTCGTCATCGGCCAGTGGGCCCGCCCCTGGAACGTGTACGGCGACCGTTCCCTGCTCGGGGCGCCGCCCGCGCCCCTGTGGGCCACCGATCCGGCCGGCTTCGGCCAGGTCGGCTGCGTCTACACCGCGCAGGGCTTCGAGTACGACTGGTCCGGCGTGATCATCGGCCCCGACCTGGTGTGGCGAACGGACCGCTGGGTCGTGGACCGGTCGGCGTCGAAGGACCCGTCCTTCACGAAGGCGACGCCGGACGCGGACATCGACCGGCTCATCCGTAACACCTACAAGGTGCTGCTGACTCGGGGGATGATCGGCACGATCGTCTACTCGACGGACCCGGAGACTCGCGAGAAGCTGCGCTCGCTCATTCACCCGGCTTCGGGGGTCGAGGCGCCTGTACTCGTGTAAGGCCGCCGGTAGTGCCGCCTGCGCGAAGAGGCTGGTCGGGCTCTGCGTCGTCCTTGCCGGGAAAGGGGATGAGCACATCGCCGATGACTCGCTCGCAGACGATGCCGGCAGCATTGATCGCGTCTTCGACGTCCCTGACAGTCCAGTGCCATTCGGGGCTCTGGGGGGGGACATGATCACCTTTCCATCGAAGACCTCGACCTTGTAACCCTCGACAACAGCACCCCGCTCGATCAGATCGCCCATGACGCCCGCGGCAGCTCACCTCCTGCGTTCAATGTGACTGGTTGAGGCGGGGCAGATGACCAACACCTAGGCAAACCGCCTCAGCAGGAGCAGGGCTTCGAAGAAATGGGGACAATCCGAAGCGTCCACCGATCCCGGAGCAGTTCACTCTGCGAGCGCAACGCTGGTCTGGTTGGCGTGGACCTGCGCACGCGGCTCCGGAGGGGGCTTCGAGTCCGGACATCAGTGCTGGTCATGCGCCTCTGACCGATCACATGGTCGTTCCTCGTCCACGGATGGTCCATAAGCCGCTACAGCTAGGCGGAGGGTGACGACCGGCGGTGGTCGATCGGGAGTACCGCCGGACTGGTACGTGTGGCGCCATGCATGCAGCCTCCCCAGGCGCCTCCGAGCAGCCCTTCTTCAGAGCCGCCCCCTTCGCCTCCTCTGGCGCCCTGCTGAGTAAAAGAGGGGTGGCTCAACTGTGAAGATATTGTAAGATCCACGCACTGTCAGGGGGGGACGTCCTCGATGGTGGTGCTGAGGGATGTTCTCTTGGTGGGGGCTGGGGCGGTGGCAAGAGGCAAGACGTCGCTCCGTGGCGCGTCCACGCTGGTCGGCGACAGGTGGCGGACGCTGCCTGAGTGGGCGGCATGGTTCTCGGAGATCGGGTACTGGGCGGCAGGCCTGCGCGACGGAGGCTCAAACACGGTAGTGGCGCTGTCCGTTCCGACGCGTGAGTACATCGCAGTGTTGCTGGCTTATGGGGTGGTGAACCGGGCATCCCAGGCCGACGTGGTTCCTGCGGAGTCGGAGCAGAACTTCGACCAGGCCAAAGGCCTGCCCCTTGGCACCTGTGTCCGAGTCATCCCGGTCAAGGGTCCCGGGCAGGGACGGCGCGTGTACACGGGAGTGTTCGGCGGGGCGATTCAGAACCATCATGGGCGGGTCTACGAACTCGCGGGCAGCAAGAGTCCTGGTCGGCGTCCTGGACCGATTTCGTGGTTTCCAGCAGACGACTACCGGCTCCAACTGCTCCGCTGGCCGGACCTGCCAGAGGATTACACGGACAAAAACCGCTTCAGCGAAGAGCTTGAAATACCCGTCGGCGCCGAGAAGCTGTTGGCCGGACAGATGACCGACTTCTACGGACGCTGCTCGCTGCACAGCGTCGTGATAGGGGTAAGGAACACGGTCCTGGCTGAAGCCCAGGTCGTTGTCGGGGCACCCGGAGGACCGGCACTGCCCTTGCAGGATCTCCTGCGTCTGCGCGCAGTCCGCTCGCCTGGATCCCACTACCGCAGTGTGGTGCTGTCGAGCCGGGGCGATCCGGAGGAGTACCGCGACGTCGTGCGATCCTGTCGGCCGGCTGTGGCCGTGCTCGACGGTGCGGCAACGGTTCGGCGGTGGTTTGGAGCAAGTCTCGCGGGCGTGACGGTGGCCGTGGTCGAGCGCACAAGCCCGTCAGCGCTGGCCGCTGCGGACGGGCTCTACGAAAACCGATGGCGCAGCGTGGCCAACGTCGACGTGCCCAGAGACCTCGGCAGCCGTATTCCTCCGGGAGTTGAACTGCTGGCGTGGAAGGGCAGGGGGGCGGCACGATGAGTTTGTGGGAGGTAGACAAGGTCTACCAGCATGCGGGCTGCGCTATCGAGGAGCAGCCTGTGCATCACTCAGGAGTGCACTCGTTCATGCGGACAGCTTCGCAATTCCTACGTGCAGTAGGGGTGTTGGAAAGCTCTGACCTGTGGAGGCAGGCCTGCGTCGAGATCCGGCGTGTCAGGTGGCTCCTCGGTACCGTGCCGGTGCCCCTCAATAGCTTGCAGCTCAGGCTTCAGGAGACGGCGCACAGTTTGGCGGGCATGAGCGCTCGTTTGCGGCAGGCTGCGGATGCCGACCTGGTACGCCAGCTGTCCGCCGTCGCGCAGGCTCTGACCCGTCTGGGGGCGGACTCTTCCAATCCGCTTGCGGCCGGGGTCATGACGTTCCTGTCGTCTGGCCGCAAGGGCACGTCGCTTGTGGCGGTGACCAACCGCTTCTACCAGGACGCCGTTGTCCGCGCGTTTGGCGCGATCCACTACGCAATGGAGATTGGCCTGGTCAGTGACCTGTTGGGGGCTGAGGTGTATGACTCGGCCGTGGTCGTAGGACCGGTCGGCTGGCTTCCGCCGGGTGTGCTGAATGCTCCCCGGGCAGCGCGGCTCGGACTGGTCCACTATGACTTCTACCGTGAGCCGCTGGACATACAGCCACTGTTCGACGAGGGGCCTGTACTGCGCGGCACCATGCCAACGCGCGTACGCCGCCGCGACACGAAGACAGTCGGGACACCGTCCGAGCTCGCGGGCGATACGACGCCTGAGACGGCAGAGTCCCTGCTGACGGATCTCGACGTCGCTTCCCTGGCACAGGATGCTGTTGCAGGACTTCCCATTGAAGCTCTGCGGGACAGTGTTTCAGGCGGTCACGAGGGCGTGGAGGCCCGTGCGGCTCTGCTCGCCGACGGCTCGTATGTCCTGCTGCCCGTGGAATCCAGCGTTCACAAAATCCTGTTGGTTGAGCCGGATCAGGATGATGAGCCGTCTGTAGAGGCCGTCGACGGGGCCTCGATTTCGGTCGGCGACTACGTCGTACTTCGCGGTAACTCCTACTATCAGAGCCTGATCGAGCGGGCCGATGTCGTCCTGGGCGAGGACGCACCCATGCTGCGCGCGCTACAACAGGGGTGGAAAACGCAGCTGGGCGACCGTATTGCCCATCACCCAGATGGTCGTCGGGGGGTTGCGAAGGACTTGGTGGCGCGCGGCGCGGTGACAACCAACCTGGACTACTGGACGAGCCCCTGGTGCATCAGAACCCGGCGTAAAGATGACTTCGCTGTCGTCATGGCGTACCTGGGCCGCAGAGGTGAGGCGCAGGACGTCTGGGCTGCTCTTGGTCGAATCGACCATGCACACCGCAGTGCCGGGCGGGGCTACGCCGAGGCTGTGCAGCGTGCTGTCTCCGGGAATTTGTGGCAGCGGCTCTGGGTGGACCGCTGGTGCGAGATCCCCCTGGACGACACGGACTCGGGCGCGCGGGTGGCTCTGGTCGACGCCGTTCTCCCCGGACAGCTGTGCGTTCCCCCGCATTATCTCTGTCGGCTCCGCACTTCGGAGGCGCCCTGATGGCGCGCATGATCCCGTCGGCCTTCGATCCGGAAGCCACCCCAAGTCCCGGGGAGAAAGAGGTATTCCAGCGGCTGCGCGATGACCCTGGCACGGAAGGTTGGGTGGTGCTGCATTCGCTGGGGATCGCCAACCACCCGCGGCAGATCCAGGGTGAGGCTGATTTCGTCATCATCGTGCCCGGGAAGGGACTCCTAGTTCTAGAGGTGAAGGCCCATCTGCAGGTCAGGCGCCTCCCGAGTGGTGAGTGGCGGCTGGGCAGCCAGCCACCAACTCTGAGGAGCCCGTTCCAACAGGCCGATGAGGCCATGCACGCGGTCAAGGAGAAGCTCATAGGCCACGGCGGTGGGCTCGGAGCTGTGCCTATGACCTCCGCGGTGTTGTTCACGCACAGCCGGTTCGCGGTGTCAGGCCCCATGGAGTGGCACTCATGGCAGGCGATCGACACAGTGGCTCTGCACAGCCGTCCCGTTTCCGCCCTGATCACCGGGGTCCTGGACGCCCACCGCGCGCACCTCACCTCGACTCCCACAGCAGGCTGGTTCAACCCGGCATCCGCCGCTCCCGACGCCGGCCAGACCGACCGGATCCTGGAGGCACTGCGGCCCTCATTTGAGTTTGCCGAACCGCCCAAGCTGCGGCGGCAGCGGATGGAGCGGGAGACGCAGACGTTCACGAAGCAGCAGTACGAGGTGCTCGACATGATCGCCGCCAACCGGCGGTGCATGGTCCGTGGTGCCGCAGGGACGGGCAAGACGTTCGTAGCGGTGGAGGCGGCACGACGGTTCGCCGGAAACGGTCAGAGAGTTTTGCTGTGCTGCTTCAATCGGCAGTTGGGCCACTGGCTCAAAGAAGAGACCGCCGGGGTGGATGGGATCACGGCGGCTCACCTTCACTCTTACATGGCGGGATTGGTGCCCGCTGCACGCCCTGCGGCAAGCGGAGACGACGGGTTCTTCACCGAGGAGCTTCCCGATCTCGCCCTGGAAGCTTTGTTGGAGCGTGACGGCCCGTCCTTCGACGTGCTGGTGATCGATGAGGCACAGGACCTGATGCGCGAGTCCTACCTCAACGTTCTCGACTCCTCCTTGCGCGGAGGTTTGTCTAGCGGTCAGTGGCTGGCGTTCGGCGACTTCACGCGCCAGGCCCTCTATGACTCCGGCGGCGAGGGAATGGAAGCCCTCCACGGGCGGACGGCGGGCGAGCCAGCGGTGTTCATACTGCGTCACAACTGCAGGAGCGTCCCCGACATCACTTTCTACGTGGAAGCGACGTCCGACCTTGACCCGGGCTACACCGGAACGCTGCGGCCCTCGAACGACCGGACCGCCGAGCACCTGTGGTGGACGGACAGCGAGGAACAGCAGCGGCTACTGGCGGACAGGCTCACCCAGCTCACCCGCGAAGGGTTCCGGCCCGAGGACATCGTCGTCCTGTCACCGCTGCGCAATGACCAGAGCGCGGCCGGCAGCTGCCGGGACCCCCGCTGGCAAAACCGGCTCGTGCCCTTCGGCTCCCCGCGGCCGGGGGCGGTGCGATACGGGACAGTGCACGCGTTCAAGGGCCTGGACTCCCCGGCGGTCATCCTCACTGATATCGCCTCTTTCGGGTCGGCGCGCGACCAGACGCTCTTCTATGTGGGCGCTTCCCGTGCCAGGGACGAACTCACGGTGCTGATGTCCCAGAACGCACGCCCTGGCTTCCGCAAGCAGGTCTTCAAGGAGAAGGCAGCATGACCATCAGCGATCACCTCGGTCCGCGTGAGGACGTTATCGACGCCCTGCGGGCCGAGCTGCTCGGCCCGGCGCCCGCCGGCAAGTCCCTCAACCAGGAACCGTTCGGCAACTGGGAGGAAGCCCGCGGCCCATGGGTGGACCCCGAGTCGGGAGAGGAGATCCTCGACCGGGCCCCGCTGGTGCGGTACGGCGTCGGCGTCCTGTACCCCGCTGAGAGCACTGCTCGGCCCGCGGACGAGGATCGCACGGTCGTCGCCGGTCTCGTGGACGGTGAGCTCGACGCAAAGGTCTTCGAGGGCCTGCAGGAAGCTGCACAGCGCACGGTCGGCGGGCCGCCTGAGGACGACGACTTCGACCTCGCCGGCGCGAACGACCGACGTCCCAGCACCATGGGCCTGTCGTTCATGCTGGCGGGCGGGAGTGGTACGGCTCTCCGCATCGTTTTCACAGGAGGCCGCTACCGGCACCAGAACGTGTCTGTGGCGGGCGATACGCGGCGGTGGTGGGTACGCAGCCCCGTTACGGCGGTCTGGGAGCTGTCCGCGGACGAGATCGCCACGGCCAACCGGGTCCTGCGGAAGCCGCAGCCGGACGAGGACGCCTCGCGCAGCATCGACGGGCTCGACCTGGAGCTGATCGTCAACGTACGCAGCCACCAGGACGGCAGGCTGATCACAGTCGCCCTCGTCAACCGGACGGTCCCCGGAACCCAGCCACTCGATGCTGTGAGCCTTTTCCAGGCCGAGATGACCATCGAGCCGCAGGGCGGGTGGCTCGCCCCCTACCCGGAGGCAGCCGAGACCGAGACGCACCCGGACGACGCCTCGTTCAATCTGCTCTACCGGGAAGCACGGACCTTTGCCGTGGGGCACGGCTGCGCTGCGGACTGGGCCGACCCCACAGAGGGCCGGGCCGCCTGGGCCAAGGCCGACCCACTGCCCTGGTACGAGGCACCCAGCATCACCCCCGACATCCGGCAGAACGGCAGCCCGCTCACCGTCTCCATGGAGCAGCTCTCCGGGGACGGCCCTGGCGGTCCTGAGCGCCTGGAGCAGGTCGTCGGCGCGTACGCGGAGTGGATCGAGGGACTCGAAGAGAAGGCTGCCGGCCTCGACGAGCGGTTCCGGCCGACCGCCGCGCAGCACATTGAAGGCTGCCGCAAGGCTCTGGGCCGGATGCGGGAAGGGCTCGAACTGGTCCGTGACGTCCGGAGCGACGTGGGCCGTGCCTTCCGGATGGCGAACCGTGCCATGTTGCGCCAGCAGCTGCGCTCCGGGGCCGACCTGCGTCCGACGCAGTTCGTCGACGGGCGGTACCAGGTGGAGGGAGCCCAGCCGGATGAGAACGAGGCTCGCCGCAAGGGCAAGGGGAACTGGCGTGCCTTCCAGATCGCGTTCCTCCTGGCCGCCGTCCCCTCAAGTGCCGATCCCCTCCATGACGACCGTGAGGTTGTTGACCTCATCTACTTCCCCACAGGCGGTGGCAAAACTGAGGCCTACCTCGGACTGTCTGCCTTCACGATGCTGCTCCGTCGTCTGCGCAACCCCGGTGACACGAGTGTCACCGTCCTCATGCGCTATACGCTGCGTCTGCTGACCGCTCAGCAATTCCTGCGCGCCGCCGCTCTCGTCTGCGCGCTTGAGGAGCTGCGCGCAGACGAGCCGGACCTCGGAACGGTCCCCTTCTCGATCGGGATCTGGGTGGGTGGCGAGACCACTCCCAACCGGCGCGCGGATGCGAAGTCAGCACTTGGCAGGCTCTACCGCGGAGAGCAGGAGAACCCGTTTCTGCTGCTGCGCTGTCCCTGGTGTTCAGCTCAGATGGGTCCCGTCCCCAGCCAGGAGGAAGACACCGCGCCTGGGCAGCGTCGCCGTAGGACCGGTCGGCGCACCGGAGCGGCGGCCCGTACACCCGTAGCCGGGTACGCGGAGTACCGCGGAACCGTGCGTTTCATCTGCCCGGACAACGAGTGCCGCTTCTCCACGGAGGACTCGCCGCTGCCCGTCTACGTGGTTGACGAGGACCTCTACGAGCACCGGCCGACTCTCGTGATCGGAACGGTGGACAAGTTCGCCCTCATTGCCTGGCGGCCCAAAGCAAGGGCCCTGTTCGGCTTTGGATCCGACGGGCTCGGTGCGGACGGGTCCCGGTCCTACTCGCCCCCTTCGTTGATCATCCAGGACGAGCTGCACCTCATCGCCGGTCCGCTCGGCTCCCTCACGGGCCTCTATGAGGGCGTCATCGAAGAACTGTGCACCGACCGGCGAGACGGCACGCGCATCCTCCCCAAGATCGTTGCCTCCACCGCGACGATCCGGCGGCACGAGGAGCAGGTCAAGGCCCTTTACGGCCGTGAGCAGGTACACCTTTTCCCGCCGCACGGCATCGACGCCTCCGACTCCTTCTTCGCCGTCTACGACCGCGACCCGGAGACCGGCACTCGCAAGCCGGGGCGGCGCTACATCGGCGTGCACGCCCCTGCCCTCGGCTCCATGCAGACCACACAGGTCCGCACGTTCGCCGCCCTGCTCCAGGCCGCCAAGGACCTTCCCGAAAGCCTCCGCGACCCCTGGTGGACCCTGCTCGCCTTCTTCAACAGCCTCCGTGAGCTCGGCAACTCACTGTCACTCATGCAGTCCGACATCCCCGACTACCTGAGGACCATCAACAACCGCTCAGCGACGGACCGCCCCGGGATGCGCTACCTCAACTGGGTCGAGGAGATGACCAGCCGCCTCCGGCAGGACCAGATCCCCGAAGCCATCCAGAAGCTCGAGCGGCAGCTCACGGACGAACAGCGGGCCGTAGACGCCTGTCTGGCCTCCAGCCTCATTGAGGTCGGCATCGACATCCCCCGCCTCTCGCTCATGACCGTTGTCGGCCAGCCCAAGAGCACCTCCCAGTACATCCAGGTCACCGGTCGTGTCGGACGACGCATTCCCGGACTGGTCGTCACCCTGTACGGGGCCGGCAAACCCCGCGACCGCAGCCACTTTGAGCGCTTCCGCAGCTACCACGAACGCCTGTACGCGCAGGTCGAACCGACCAGCTCCACCCCATTTGCCCCGCCGGCCCTGGACCGGGCCCTGCGCGCAGTTGCGGTTGCCTACATCCGGCAGACCGGACCGGAGGCACTTGAGCCTCAGCCGTTCCCCGCCGAAGGCTGGGAAGCGGCCAGAAAGCTTCTTCTCGACCGGGTCGACTTCTGCGACTCGGAAGAAGCCGACCGCACAGCCGACATCCTGGACAGGATGCGCAAGGAGTGGGAGGCGTGGCAGCCCGGGCAGTGGGGCGACTTCGGGCCCATGGTCAGCGGTGACCAGCTCCTGCGCCCCCTTGGCCAGTACGCGGACGAGCAGGCGCAGAGTATGAGCTGGGCGATCCCCTCCTCCATGCGCGGCGTCGATGCCGAATGCCAGATCGAGGTCACCTCGGAGTACGCGATCCAGGAAGGACAGTCATGATCCGCGGCAAGGTCCGGCGCTCCCAGATGGTCGCTCCGTTCGGCCCCGGGGCCATGCATGTGCTGTCCGATGGGACGTCGGTCATCACGGCAGGCCTCGACCACTGGTTTCCCCGCGGAGACGACCGTAACCAGGAAGAGTTCCGTATCCACGAGTGGCGCCTGGAACAGCATCTTGGTGTCGATGCGCTCTACTCTCCTCCGGACTACCGCACCCGTTCGGATAACGGGGTCAACACCGGTCTCACCGTCCCGGTCCTCCGATTCCCCACCTGGGGCTTCTGCCCGCGCTGCCGCAAGCTGGCCAAGGACCGGCTCCACCAGGAGAACCGTCCAGCCTGCAAGGATCATGAGTCCTCCAGCCGCAAGCCCTTCTTCGCTCAAGTGCCCTTCGTCGCGATCTGTGAGCGAGGGCACCTCCAGGACTTCCCCTGGTTCGAATGGACGCACAAGTCAGCGTCGCCCTCCTGCCGGGGGCACCGCCTCTCGCTGCGGTCCTCAGGCGGCGGCACTCTGGCCTCTCAACGGGTGTCCTGTTCCTGCAAAGCGACCCGCAGCCTGGAGGGCATCACATCAACAAGGAGTAGTGCCGAGAGTGGCGTTTCCACGTTCCTCTCGGAAGAGCTCGAGCCGGGCGGGCCGGCGTACCTGTGCCGCGGCGGGGCGCCCTGGCTGGGGATCGACCGGGAAGGGGAGCCGTGCGGGAGTCCTCTCCGCGGCAGTCTGCGCGGCGCCGCGAACGTCTACTACTCGCTCCTGAAGAGCTCCATCTTCGTGCCGGAGGTAGCCGCGTCGACTGCTGACCCAAAGGTCCTCGCTGTCCTCCAGGACGGGGCGATCGTACAGGCCCGGCAGAGGGCAGCGGTCTTCCTTGACAAGGGAGAGGCTCTGCCTGTCCACATGCTCCGGAAAGCGGCCCAGGGTAACGCCTTCCTCCTCGACGACTTCAGCGACGAGGAGATCGCTCGCGCACTGGCCGTGCTGCAACAGTCCGAATCCGGAGCTTCAGAGACAGAGGAGCCAGGATCCGCGCAGGACCCAGCTCCATTCCGCGCCACCGAGTACCAGACGCTGCGCGGTGCGATCGAGTCCGAGGAACTGGTCGTACGCGAGCCCCGAGGACAGTACACCGCCAGCGTTGCCTCCGCCTTTTCCCGCGTAAGGCTTGTAGAAAAGCTCCGCGAAACTCGGGTGCTATGGGGCTTCAACCGCGTTTTCGCAGAGTCCCCATACGATGACGCGTCCCGCAAGGCACTGCTGCGCCGCACACCCGCGCGCCCGGGTGGCAACTGGCTTCCCGCCTACGCTGTCAGTGGCGAGGGCATATACCTGGAACTCGACACGACGCTGCTGGGTGCCTGGGAGGAGCGCCAGGCAGTCCTGGCGCAGGCTGAACTACTCACACAGCGCTTCTCGGACCTGGCCGAACAGCGTGGGCTGACCAAGCGCGAATTGTCGCCGCGCTTCATCCTCCTGCACACACTGGCGCACCTGCTCATCAACCAGCTCACCTACGAGTGCGGCTACAGCTCGGCCTCCCTTAGGGAGCGGCTCTACGTGAGCCCCGGCCCGGACGGCATGGCCGGCATCCTCATCTACACCGCCGCCGGGGACTCGGAGGGCACTTTGGGCGGCCTGGTTCGGATGGGCGAGCCCGGTCGGTTGGAGGGAGCGCTGGAGAACGCCCTGGCACACGCTGCGTGGTGCTCCTCGGACCCGGTGTGTATCGAGAGCAAGGGCCAAGGTCCCGGATCCTGCAATCTTGCCGCCTGCCACGGTTGCGCACTGCTTCCTGAGACTGCGTGCGAGGAGTACAACCGCTTCCTTGACCGTGCCTTGGTGGTCGGTGGACTCGGGACGAGCGAGCTCGGATTCTTTGCCACGAACTGAGAGTAGATCTGTGGTTGTGCGTGAGCGTCTCGCTCACGCACAGCATCATTGTCTGGCGCTGTGCCTGAGCGGTTCCGGTGGGCGCCTTGCTGCTCGGAATCTCCGCAGGTGACGGATCTATGACCGCCACGGCGTGGCCGCTCCACAGGTAGTCCACAGCGCGGGGACCAGCGTCGGTCATCTACCGGACGTGAAGATTGCTCTTGGTCATGCCTGGCAAGCGCTTCGAAGAGCTCGCTTCGATTACAAGGAATCAGGGTGACAGAGGGAACATTGGGAGCATGGACTCCCTCGTGCCCTCGTCACCTGCCGTCACGAACCGCATGAGCCGAACGCCTCGCCGAGACACACCTCAGGAGCTGGCCGTTCGACAGATCCTTCATCGGTCTGGGTTGCGCTACCGCATCCACCTCCCGGTGCCGGGCATGCCTCGGCGAAGCATTGATATCGCCTTCACGAAACACAAGGTCGCTATCTTCCTTGACGGATGTTTCTGGCACAGCTGTCCCAACCATGCGACCAGCCCAAAAGCGAACGCGGATTGGTGGCGAGCAAAGCTGGACCGTAATGTAATGCGAGATCGGGAGACCACCGAACACTTGAGCGCCTCGGGTTGGGTTGTATTGCGCTTCTGGGAGCATGAGGTGCCAACCGAAGTCGCTGAGCGGATTCGTGACGTCGTGATGACCCGTAGACAGGCTGTCGCAGGGTGAATCACCGCGGCAAACCGGGGAGCCCGGGAGAGTCCCAACGAACGCTCTACCGGTTGCGCGGACTGGGGCAGGGGCTGGCTGCGCGTCCCAGCTGTATCGACTGGCCAGAGAGCCGGGCCTGCGCTCAGGGGCCATGCTTGTCCATGAGTGGTCCCCTGAGCCACCTCTGCCATCTTGGCAAGGCAGCCATTTAGGACGAGAAATCTAGTGCGTTGTCGTTCGCGGACTGGTACGGCGAGCGCCTCTTCGCTGCGTGAAACGTGGCGGGGCCTGGTTAACTCCCGTCGTAGGCAACCTGCACTCGTACGGTGCCCTTGGCAGTGTGCAGAAAGGCGTCGCCCTGTCCAGCCAGTGCCTCGGCTCCGGTTTCGTCCAGGATGATGCGGCTGTCGGTCGCGGTCTTGACCCGCAGGGCTAGTTGGGCAGGGAAGTTGGAGCGGATGGTCGTCGAGATGACGTCCGCGCTCGGGCGCTGCGTGGCGGCTATGACGTGGATGCCCGCAGCGCGGGCTTTCTGGGTGAGGCGCTTGAGCAGCACTTCGATTTTTTTCTTTTCCTCTGGATCGCTGGTGAGATCTGCGTACTCGTCCAGGACGATGACGATCCACGGCTTTCGGAGTGCTTGGTCGACCTGGGCGTTGTACTCAACGAGCTTGCGCGTGCGGATTGCTTTCATGTCCTTATAACGCACGGCCATCTCTTCGACGGTTTCTTCAAGAATCTCGATGGCGTCGGCGGCGTCCATCCCAATCATGCCGTCAAGGTGAGGGTCGTCCTCGAAGTCGACGAGTTCGGTGCCTTTCGGGTCGACAAGGCGGAGCCTCAGGGCGCTCTTGTCGTACCGGACCAGGCCCTTGAGGATCGTGTCCAGAGCGACGGACTTTCCTGATCCGGTAGTACCTGCTACCAGCAAGTGTGGTGAGTCCGCGGAGGACAGGTCGATGGCGACCGGGTTGCCTTCGATGTCGCTGCCCAGCGGGGCGATGAGGCTCTCGGGGTCGGCCGGGCACCGCTGCCACAGTGCCTTGGCGTCGACCCCGTACTTCTCGTCGTCGATCTTGGGGATCTCGAAGAGCACGGAGCCGCGGTCGCTGCGGGTGCGGATGCTGAACCCGGAGGGCAGTGCCAGGGCCAGAAAGATCTCGTCGCGTCGGTTGGTTAGCTTGTCCACGGTGACCCCAGGGTCGGGGATGAACCGGAAGATGTAGAAGCCGGGCCCCTCCTGCCACTTGCCGTTCTCCGGAGCGGTGACTCCGACCTTGTGGCGATGGAAGACGTCGAGAACTTTGTTGTATCGAAGCCTCAGTTCCTCCTCGCCGAGCCCACCGCGGTGACTATTCAGAGTGTCAGGATCGGCCTCTGCTGCGGTGTCACCGGCAACTACCCCGCTCGGTACGGTCGTTCGAGCGGTCGCTACGGCAACCTCGGCAGGTGCTGCCTGCTCTTCCTGGGCGAGGAGTTCGGAGGAAGTGCCTGAGGTGGGTTTGATGACCGTGTCGGGGATCTTCGCGGGCTCACTTAGGTTCCAGGAGTCAACGAGGTGGTCGGCATCTGTTGGGTCCTGGTTGGCGCGCAGAGCGCCGATGAGGTTCAGCAGCTCGTGTTTGTTCAGCCTCACCAGGGTGTGCCTGCCGAAGGTGTTGACCGCCGGGGCCGGCTGGTCGTCTTCGGCTGAGATGGCCACGGCAACGCCGGAGACTTGACCGAGTTGAACATCCTCGGAGCGCAGGGCGTCTAGGACCTTCGCTTCGACCTGACGATGGTCGTCCTTGCCGATCGTGGTGCGCGCTGGAAGTTCTGCGGCCCGTAGGGCGTTTCCGCTGGTCTGAGCGATCGCGGCGGCCAGCTCGTCCAGCCAGAAGGGACGGTCGTGGCGAGCCTCGCCGTCCGAGCGGAAGGCATCCTTGCACAGGTCGGTGGTGCGGTTGAGCTGCTCTTCCGCCGAGCCGACGTCGAAGGTCTGGCGGAACTTGGATTCGGCGACCAGGACATCCAGGCGAACGATGCCGTCGTTCTGGACCGTCAGTATGAATCGGCCCAGATCGGCACGGGTTTTGTGTCCGCGACCGAACCACCGGTGGTGCTCGTCGAAGCTGATCCAGGTGATGAGGCTCGTGCCCTGCTGAGGGATGGGAAACTGCTGGTCGATGACAAACCGCGTGGCCACAAGGCCGACGACTTCGTTGACCGTGGTGCCGATGCCGAGGGAGCGCAGCACGGCGCCAGGAGCCACGTTGCGGCCCACCTCGTAGATTCGCTTGGCGGTGCCTTCGGAGTCCTGCGGGGTGACGACGCCGATTTGCTCCAGGCGGCGTCGTAGTCGCTGGACGACGAACTGCTTGCCGGTCTGTGAGCTGACGATGAGGGTGTACGACTCGTTCTTGCCGACACTCGGCTTGACGAGGATGACGTCTGGGCGGTTGCGCAGGGCATCGATCTGCTCACGGCCAATGAAGCTGTCAAGGGTGACGACCCAGTGGGCCACGCTGTGCAGTTCGGCGAACAGATCCTGGTGCTGGTCGAATTGCACCTGCATCTCGAAGTAGTCGATGCCGTCGACACTCTCCCGGGAGACCGGGGAACGGCGGTCGTAGCGCACGCATAGGGTGGACCAGGACTCAAGAGTCTCGTCGGCGGTTTCGGGCAACAGCGCTCTCACGACGTTCTCGCTAGTCTGAGCCAGGTTGTGTGAGGCCGGGTGCTTCCAGGGGTTGAAGGAGCCCGACAAGGATTCCTTCTTGGTGCTCTCCTTGATACTGGTCTGGGTGCCGAACAGCGCCGGAGCCAAGGCTAGGTCGATGGTTCCTTCCAGCCCCGACAGGTCTGTTGTCTGGTCGGGCTCCCATGCCTGCAGGATGAGTTGAACGTCGGGCAGGAAGCTGTCGTCGGACATCTCCGCGCCGGAGAACTGCAGGTCGAAACCCTGGATGATCTCGTGATGGGTGGTCTGGGGAGCCAGGACCACCAGATCGACCTTCAGACGGGGATTCTTGGCCCGTACCTGCTTGGCCACACGCACGGGCAGGACAGGGTCGCCGTTGCGGTCCAAAAGCAGTACGCGTAGGCCGTCAAGCTTGTGGGGGTAAGTCGTCAAGTAGTCGGTGATGACGCGGACCATCTCGTCGATCGCGGCCTCGTCGACGCTGGAGAGCCATTCCTTGGACTCGTTGCCGCCGCGGCGGACCGGTGCGTACTCCTCGTGGCCGGCCGATTCCCGCATCGGGATGGCGATCGTGCCACGCGGCCCGACGAGGACCGCCGGAGTTCCGTGTGGGGAGATGCGGTCGATAGCGTCGAAGAAGAGGTCCTCGTTCTCCTGGTTGAGGCTCAGGCCTCCCTCTTTGTTGAGGGCAATCTCAATGCTGTCGGAGGTCTCTGTGTAGTTCCTTGCCAGCCATCGCAGCTTCAACGGGTGGGTGGCCAGCATCATCATGCGGTGATCGGCCAGCTCGACGACGTCGGCCAGCACGACTGCCTCAAGGTCTGCATCCGGAGCGTTGTCGGGAACCAGGGTGGCGCGGGCTTCGCGGAGGATGTCTTCCCACTCGCGTACGTATTCGCCGATGTTCGTGGCGTCGAGCCCTTCGGAGAAGCGCTCGAAGTGCTTCCGCTTGAGGCGGTCCAGCCGGCCGGCGAAATGAGTTTCAGGGGCAGGCACCGGTTCGTCGGTCTGCCACTGTCGGGGGTCGTTGAACTTCTCAAGGAAGGTGTCGAACGTCAGATTGCTGGCGTGGCCAGGGGGGGTTTGCCAGCTGTCGATGAGGGCTGCCAGTGCTATCTGCCCGGGGATGCCCATGGGGTCCCAACGAAAGCGTCGCTGGGCGGCTCCGTCCATTTCGACCAGGAAGCGCAGCGGGGCCCACTCGATATTTAGTTCGAACGGTTCTTGGGTTTCTTGGTTCTCCGGCAGGGACGGCTTGGTCACGTCCAGCAGGCAGCCTTGAACCTCCAGAGTCAGGCGGAGGCTGGTCGATTCCTGAATGTCACGCAGGGTACGTGCGTACAGGAAGGCGAACAACCAGCGGCTCCACCGCCCGGCTTCCTGGTTTCCTTCAAGTCGTACGACGACGGAGCCGTCTTCTTCGTCGGAGAAGTAGGTCAACTCGCGCAGCAGGGCACGCAGTGGGTCCTGGACGAACTGGGAGTCTGGGAAGGCGAGCTTCTCAACCTTGCGGCGTGAACGCTTGGACAGCAGGTCGGCCAGCGGTTCAGCGCCGCCGGCGGGTGCCTCGTCAAGGAAGCGCTGGGCGGATTCCTGATCTCCGCGGTTAAGCGCTTCTTCGATCATCATCGCGTCGAAGTCGTCGACCCGGTCCGCGGCGGTCCTCTCGATCTCCTGCTTGACCTGCTGGCCAAGGCCAACCTTCTTGGACTTCTGCTCGAAGACCTCGAGCCAAAGGGTCAGGTCCTGCCCACTGCGCAGTTGACCACGATCCTGCAGGGCAGGCCCACGGTCGTCGAGATTGAGTACGAGGTCGCGCATGCGCGTTTTGACAGTCTCTGAGTCCGCACCGATGTGTTCTAGGGATTCCTCGCTGAACTCAGCCGTGGCAATGCGGTCTATCAGGTCGTCCGCGGTGATTTCCTTGCCAGTGGGCTGCTTGAAGGCGCTGACGCATACGTTTTTCTTGATCCGGGCCGGCAGTGCGGCAGGCTTGGCAAAGAGGCTCCGGTCCGGGAAGAGGCCAAGAGCGGGCAGGGCTGCAGAAATCTCGGTACAGACGGCGTCAGGTGTGTGGACCCGAGTTGCTACGACCCTATGCGCCGTCTCGACGAGGAAGGCGGCCCAGCGGTGCAAGGACAGGGGATCTTCATCGGTGACGGCACGCCAGATCTCCGGCAGCGAGTCGGCCATCACGGCCGGAACTGTGCCGCTGCCACCCGCCTCCCGCCATACATCTGCCATGAACCTGTCGAATCCACGCTCGCTGGAGGTGTCATGGTGGTCGCCCAGGATCGGGGCGTCGTCAAGAGCGTTCATGGCCGCCAGGCCCTCTGCGTCCGGAGACTGCCCCCACTCGAACAGCAGCACCGCGGTGCCCTGTCCGGAATTTCGCCACTTGGTCAGCTGGTCTCCCCGATTCAGCAGGAACTCATCGGGTACGCCAGCGATCTGTTCCGACGTGCCTACCTTGACTACAACCTGAGGTTCCGGCGACTCGGACAGCTTCTGGGCCGTGCGACGGAGGGCCTCGGCCACGGTCGGCTGATCGAACCCACTGATACGCAGACCGACACGGGCCCCGCTGGTCTCAGTGACCTTGCGCAGTGCTTCATCGGCGATGAACCGGCCGAGCGCTCGGATGCTGCTGTCGGTCAACGGGGCTCCCCTCGTACCATGCTGGTTGCGTCCGAATACTGAGTGAGCAGACCGATAGCGGCCAGCTTCTCCCGGAAGGCCTTGCCGTTGTGTTCAAAGACCGACGAGTCGACCTCATGGGCCAACGGGCTCACAGCCGCGACCGTTCTCTCCGTCACTAGACCGTAGTTTTTGTACAGCAGCGCACAGAACTGGTCGAACTCCATCTCCGTGCCCTGCCGGATGGTGGCAGACACCAGGGCCTCAAGCATCGGCGGCTTCATGGTGAAGTGTCGGCGCCCGGTCGTCGCATTCAGGGCTCCCACAGCGGCGAGGGTCTCACTGAAGAACGCTCGAGGCGATGCGAACGCGTTGCCGGTCTCTTTGGTGAATCGCTCGTAGCGGCCCTTCTTAGCCTCGTCGCCTTCGGCTTCGTTGATCATTTCTCGGGCCTGGGCGTTGATCGCGTTGGCGATGTCGTTGCGGAAGCTGGTGAGGTTCCTCTGCGACCCGCTGCGCAGCGGGGTTGCCTCGTTGCCGAAGTCCAGGAGGATTGACTCGCCATCGGTAAGGCCCAGCTTCCTGCGTGCGAGGCGAAGCTGGTGGCGGGCCAAGCAATAGGGGACCCAGTGCATGAGGCTCTCGGTGCGCTTGGCCCTGGGCGTCGTAGTCCGGGCGACGATGTTACGAGCCCCAATCCGCAGCAGGCCAGGCCACGGGCTGAGGTCCTCGTAAAGAGCAATGTCGCTTTCTGAATCGTCTTCGTAGGGCTCTTCGTCGTAGTCGAAGTCGTGGGCGCTGAGTGCCTTGGCGAGGTTGCCAAGCGGGGTGCCGCTGTCCCGGACGAGGTCATCAAGGCCCTGTCGGGTCGCTGCCTTGCGGTCAGGATCAGGGTCGCTACGCAGGACCTTGTAGGCCCAGCCCCCAGGGCCGCGGAACAGATAGCGCTCGATGCTCGGAGCCTTCGCCTTGGCCTTGGCCGCGAGCTTCCTGGCCTGCTCCTTCTTCTTGGGGGTGGCGCCGCGTTGAAGGATTGGTCGGTCGACTGCGTCGTAGTGGATGAGTTCACCGACGAACGGATAGATGTGCGCCCCGAACCAGCTGGGCTGACTGCGGCGCCCCGGGATTTCGACCAACAGGGACGAGAACAGGGCGTGGAGCGTCTCCAACGTCTCGGGAGAGTCCAGCTCGACCGCTTTGCTGAGTTCTTCGTCGCCTTCAGCGATGGGGGCCTTGGTTGCGATCCTCCGAGCCAGGTCGTGTGAGGTCCTTTTGTAGACGACCCGGTCCCCGGCGTCCAGGAGTCCCGCGTGCTTCTCTGGGTCTTCCTGATGTGCCAGGTAGACGCCGCGGGCGATCGCGAGCATCTCCAGCGGGACGTAGAAGCCTCGGCCCTGCTGTTCAAGATTTACCCCGAAGAGACGGCGGACGACTTCCGACTTGGAACGATCAGCCATTACGCCCGCACCGACCTGATCTTGTCGCCGACGTCGATCATGAGCTTTCTCATGACGTTGCCCACAAGTACCTGGATCTCGTCGTCCTTGTTCAATGAGTCAGCCAGGTCTGCCAGAGACCCGCTCAGTCCGCGGATCTCGGCCTCGTGCTGGACCTCGCTGCGCAGCCCTGCGGCCCACCGTGTCAGCAACTCGAAGCGTAGAAGATCCACTTCGACCGAAACTGCGCCTTGGCCAGGAGCGACGGCCGGGATCCGGATGAAGATGGAGCGGTTGAGCCACTCGACAGCATTCCGCATCCCCGGGATGTCGCCCGTTCGGCCTTCCTTCTGCCACTGGGTGACCTGGTCGACCACCTCGACGTTCTTGCTGGACACCCGTCGGGAGATCACGGCTGCGCGGGCGCGTTGGGCAAAGAAGGCGGGGTCGAGCACGAGGAAGTCAGGGTTGCTCCCGGCTCGGTGGATACCCTGGACGGCTTCCAAACCCTTGAGAAAACGGTCGCGCACCGTGGTGTCCGTCAGATCCCCCCTCTCGTTCTGGACAGTGACGAAGTCGTCGCCGGCCTGCAAGCCCATGCGGGCAAACCGGTCCTTGCTGTCGATGCTGTTGAAGAAGTCAGCACGTCGCAGGAACGTGTACAAGCCCCGCAGCTGTTCGGCCTGCTTCTGCGCGTCTCGGGTCGTACGGGCCTTCTGTAGGTAGCTTTTGGGATCCCCGGGAGGAAACCGGCCCGCTGTGTCCGGATCGAGACGGTCGTCAACCTGGCGACGAGAGACCTTGCCCGGGTCCAGCTTGCGCAGCGTGAGGAATGCAGGAACACGACGACGCTGTTGCTGGGTCAACTGGTCACCGAAGAGCGCCTGATGGTACAGGTGGGGAGCTTGCCACAACCTGTTCGAGTGCGACCGCTGGTACTTGGCGTGGACGTTCTCACAGGACAGCCCACCAGTGATCATGTAGCTGGTCACCGAGAGCGCCTGACGAGTCGTGACGACGGCTCCGGTGCGCTCGGCGGCAGCAAACAGCTCTCGGATCGCGGCCCGGCGCTGAGGCCCGTGAGTGGCATCGTTCAACTCGTTGCGGTTGGCCAGAATCGGGCAGACCTCACGCGCATCACACGTCTCACAGGGCTTCCATCGCGACCATTGCGGTGTCGTCCACTGCCTCAGAACCCAAGGGACGAACCCACCAGTGCGACTGTCGGCCGCTACGGACTGGTAGTTGAGGTTGATGACAGTGACTGCGCCATCAGGGTCGCTGACCTGCCCACGAGCAATGCCATCCGTGAGGGTTTTCACCAAAATCTTGGCGCGCCCGGTGCCGCCGCTGTCGAGATTGTCGTCTTCGGCAACGCACTTACGCAGCTGGCCCTCGTTTGCACAGATGATCGCGACCCCCTTGTCCGGGGGGGCAAGCAGCTCCACGAGCTTGTGGGCGCCCGCCCGAAGGCTTAGCTCGCTGAGGTCCCTGAGGATGTACAGCGGGCGCCCGCTACGGGTCAGGGCAACGGGTCGGCTGGCGTCTCCGTCTTTGAGCAACTCGTTGAAAACTGTCCTTCGGACATCTGATGGGATTGTTTCGCCACCCATCCTCAGCTCAGCCAGAAGGTTCGCGCACAGGCTCGTCTTGCCGTGCCCGGCGTCCCCGGTGAGGACGATGGTCTTCGTGGTTGGTTGCTCAATGGCGGTCACCAGGTACTCCAGCGTCGCCACGGGGTACGGTGACTGCGTCCGGTCCGCCTGGTCCGCCTGCTCGTAGATCATCTCCGAGGCGTCGACATCAAACGGCTGGTAGCGACGTATTCGTCGGACGTGCTTGTTTACCTCTAGCGGCATGCTGCTGTCCTTAGTCGACCGAGCCGTGAGCGCTGCAAAAGTCTAACTGTCACCGCTCCTGACGATAGATCAAATGCCGTCTTAGGGCACTGATGTGCGCCTGTCCCGTCAGCGCCTGACCGCGCCGGGGATCTTGAGAATCTTGGTCATCGTGCTTGATGCTGAGGCGCGCGTTGTTACTGCGATCGCGTTTAGGACGTACGGGACGTAGGCCTCGTCGAGTCGCGGTAGCAGCAGCGGCGCACCTGATGGCCCTTGACGAGCTCGCTCAGGGCGCCCCTGATGCCGGAAGGTGAGGCGTGGAACCGTCTTGGTCGGCACGTCAGGCGACGCTGAGGTATCGGTCTACTCCGCGCGCTCATCCTTGATCGAGTACCATGACCGTTCGTTCCGCCGGTTCTAGAGGTAATGCCAGATGGGGGTCACACGTGGGTGAGCGGTACCCCTTGCGCGCCAAGCGGCGACCGAAGTTTGAGGGAGGGGTCGGCTCCCTCCGAGTCGTGGACCTCTTCGCCGGCTGCGGTGGCCTCACTCTCGGTATCGCTCAGGCAGCCCACAAGCATGACGTCTCGCTCGATGTTCGCCTCGCAGTTGACTTCGAGGCAGCTCCCACCAAGGTTTTCAAGGTCAATTTTCCTGAGGCCAACGTCCAACAGGGAACCGTCGAGTCCTATTTTGATGGTGACCTTGGCGCCTCGTTGACCGCTCAAGAGGCCGAGACTCGCTCGATGGTGGGTGAGGTGGAGCTCCTGATCGGCGGGCCGCCATGCCAGGGGCACAGTAACCTCAACAACCATACCCGCCGCGATGATCCCAAGAACCGCCTGTACTTGCGTATGGCTCGCGCTGCAGAGGTTTTGCGCCCCAGTGTAGTCGTCATCGAAAACGTGCTGGCCGTTGTCAATGACAAGCAGCAGGTGGTCTCACGCGCCATCGTTCACCTCAAGAAGCTTGGATACGAAGTCGCCACCAGTCGTATCGACCTACTCAAGCTCGGCGTGGCCCAGACACGCAAGCGCCACATACTGCTGGCCGTCCGCGAAGACGCGCTGCCTTTCGGTTTCTCGGCTGCTGACCTGCTGCAGATCGAAGACCGCAATGCCACACCCCATGACCTGCGTTGGGCGATCGGCGACCTGCTCGACGTGCGACCGAAGTCATTCTTCGATGAAGCTGCCATACCCAACGCGGATAACCAGCGGCGTATGGAGTACCTCTTCAAGAACGACGAGCACAATCTGCCGAACGAAGAGCGCCCCGAGTGTCACCAGGGCAAGCACAATTACACCTCAATGTATGGCCGCCTGTGGTGGGACCGTCCGTCTCAGACCATTACCAGCGGCTTCGCAACGATGGGGCGCGGACGGTTTGTCCATCCTGGTGTCCCCCGATGCCTGACAGCCCACGAGGCCGCGCGTATCCAAGGCTTCCCAGACTATTTCAAGTTCGTCGACGAGAGGGCCAAGCCTCGCTACGAGCTGACTCGCACCGAGGTTCAGGTCATCATCGGCAACGCCGTCCCCCCACCCCTGACCGAGGCGCTGACCTCCGTGCTCTTCGATGCTGAAGTTCTGCAGGTGAAGGACGACGTTTCCCGGCAGCTTGAGGACGACTTCGCTGCCTCTGCTGTTGACCTCGCCTGCTGAGCCTGCAACGGGCTGACTCCATCCGAGGGCATTTTGGAGTAGGCGAACTGCCCGCTGGTGGCCTAGCACTTCCCTCGCCGGGTTGGTGCGGCCTTTTCCGTTGCGCCTCGGTGATTGTCCCTTGGCCGCTCCTTGTGTTGCGGCCACCGATTAACGGTCATGCCATGGGTTCGACGGAGTTTCAGTGGCCGAGTCGAGCGTTGGCCGACAGGGGCGGCGGTGGCGTCGGCCGGAGAGGTGGACGCCCGCTTTGGGGGTGCTTTGGGGGCACGGGAGTACAGCAGGTGGCCTCCGGCTTCGCCGGCCGAGCTAGAGATCTTCAATGGCTGGGGTTACGGCGGTTGGAGGTCGAGTCCGGTCTTGGCGATGAGCCCCTCGATGAGGTGGGGTCGGTACTGCATCCGTTTCAGCCGCGTCCTCACCAGCGCGGTGAGCTGGTCGAGGCTGTGTTTGGTGAGATTGGCCAGCGACCTCTTCAGGTGCGACCACACGCCCTTGACCGGGTTGAACTCCGGAGCGTACGGCGGCAGTTGGTAGACGGTCAGCCATAATCGCGCGGCGATCAGCCGTCGCATCGTGTGGCTGACGTGCGTGTTCAAATTGTCCCAGACCAAAACGATGGGGCCGCCGAGCTGCTGGTGAGCGGCATCCAGCAGGCGGGCGTAATCGGTCTCGGTGAAGCCCTTGCGTCGGCCTTTGGCGGGGCCTCGGTCCACGTGAATGCGGTAGATCAGCCGTGGCCTGCGGCCGGCCTTCGTGCAGATCAGCGCGGCCATCGAGACCCGTTTGGTGCCCGCGGCGGTGACCTTCACGACCGGCGTGCAGCCTCGACGGCCCCAGGTGCGGCCCTTCGGCGGCCTCAGGCCCTGACCTGCCTCGTCCTGGAAGCAGAGCCAGGCGCCCAAGTCCGCCGCCCTCTTTTTATGACGGGCCACTGCTCGTCCTTCCAGGCGGCAATCTTCGCCTCGTCCCGCTCGGTGGCCTTGCGGGCCGGGACCTGCACGCTCCAGCCGATGCGGTGCAGCAGCAGGTCGAGCCCGGCCAGGGTGTATTCGACGTCGAACCGGCGGCGCACGACCTCGCCGATGCGGGCCAGAGTCCAGCACTGGTCGCTCCAGCCACTCGCGGCCGGACCGGCCTCCAACACCGCCTCCAGAGCACGTAGTTGAGCGGCGCTGAGCTTGCAGCGGGCGCCACCGGGGCCCTTGGAGACCAGCGCCTGGCGGCCGCCCGAGGCCAGGGCCCGGCGCCAGCGGTTCGCCGACATCCGGGTCACCCTGAACCGCCGAGCCACCTCCCGGTCACTGGCCCCCGCCTCGATCAAGTCAGCTGCCGCGAGCCGGACTTGCTCACGCCGATCGCGCTCCTCGGCCGTCAGCCCACCGCCATCGGGATACCTCACCCCTCCGGCATAGCGCAGCCCACGACAACCGTCACGACCCCACGTAACCCCAGCCATTAAAGATCTCTAGCGCCGTGTATGCATCCGCTGGCCACCCCTATTGATCGCTGCTGACCCCTGCTTCTGGCACTGGCTATGGCACGGCGACCTCTTTGTGCCGAAGCAACGGTGGGACGGCCGGAACCTACTCCGTGCCCCGTCTGAAACCTCAGCCGCCGACAGTCAGCCACGACGGCGGGTGAGCCGATCGACCACGCACGCGTATGCCTCGCTGCACCCCCACCCCCCTCAGCCACGCTGCTGGGTCCTTCAACCAGAGCAAGCCACCAGGACTTTCAGCTCGGATACAACAGATCGGCACTCGTCCACATCACGAGACGTTCCTCACAGGAGGGTGACCGGTATACGCGCGAAGATTGGCACTCCGTGACAAGGAGGAGCGCTTATGGATCTTCGATTTCCGGGAATGAAGGATTCCGCGCAAATCCGGGACACTCAGTGCCATTCATTCTTGAAGTGCCTTCTGTGGCTGTGCCGTAACCTGGCTGACAGTCATTCAGCTTAGAGTAAGCAGCACTTCGATCCCAGGAACGGACATGACCTCCTACGGCTACCGCCTTTTCACCTTCCAGGTATTCCGAGGTTTCAAGCGAACGCCTCTGGACCTCGCTGACTGCAAGGGGCAGCCGTACCAGGAGATAGCCGAGTCTCTTCTGAAGATCCTTTCTGTTGGTACAGCGGTAGGCGACCCCACGGATGACGGTCAAGCCGAGGTGGAGGAAGAAGGCGCGTTCGGCAAGCCAGCTCTGCGCGTCGAGGATGTTAGGACCGTTGACAACACCATCCGGGCAACAGTATGGGCAGGCAAATTTGGCAGCCACGTGATGGCTATTGGAGATGCCTCGGGAAGCGACACCGACATTAAGGATAAAGCTGCAAGCAATCTCTTTCGCGTGATTCTCACCTTTCCCGAGGAAGGTGACATCGGAATTCTTGCAGTCGAGTCGATCGGTCGATCTTGCCCTGTGGCACCGCTCATCAGATGGATGACCAAGAAATCCCGCGATGAGGCAACTCAGGGAAGCAATGAAGGCGTCTGGTGGCGACTCTCTGCATCCCCCCTAGCCGATGAAGACCGTCTTGCCGAGATGATTCGTGAAGGACAGGCTCAGACTCTCGTGCTGGTGCGGCATGCTATTACTGTGGGAAGGACCCGCGCCGTGAAGGATGTGGAAATAACTGCATCCCTGGCCATCTCGGGCCGAATGGAAAAGACGGTACAGGTTGTGCAGGGTTGGTATCGGCGAAATAAGCGAACAGAAGGGATTGAAGAGGCCGGAATTACCAACGAGCAGGGCGCTAGGCAGTTGGCGGCAATCGTCGGTCCACAGATCGCGGACATGGACCTTGACGATGGCTGGGTGCAGATCGAGGACCCCGACGGCCAGGTCAAGCGTGTGAAGCCCACGCAGATGACCGACGTTTTCACGTACCGCCTGTCCGAGGACCACCAGCCTGTCACACCTAGGTTCTATGCTGCGGTGAGAGAGACGGCATTGGGGATCCAGCCTGCGGCGAAAGTGGGCATTGACTGGCCCGTCTCCTAACCGAGGGGGAGGCGTGAGTTGTTTAGTCGGTTCAACTTCATCCCAGTCCTGCGTGGCCACTGGAAGGGTTTGACAGACGGCAGGTATGCGCCTCCTAGACCCGACGTATTGGCGCGCTCGGCACTCCTTATCCCAATAGCGGTCTTCCTCCTTATGTGGCTGAAGAAAGGGCATCTTTCTACACCTGGAGCGCTGCTGACTGGCGTAGCTCTGCTGGCGGGTGGAATGTTGAGTGCATTTACTCACCTATCTACCCTCCGGCTTAAAGTCAAAGAGTGGGTGGGTGTTTCCGAAGTCAGTCGCTATGAAGTAGAAAAAGGTATGCTCGACGAGACGGCCGCACATCTCCTTACAGGTTCCCTCTTGTGCGCGTTTGACGTAGCCTCGCTGGTCATCGGGATGAACGTGAGTGTAACCAAAGAGGGTCACCTTTACGGATTCTGGGCGGCCCTTTCTGCGGCGATTAGCTCCTACGTCCTAGTGATCTTCGTTTTTCTTGTCCCGCGCCTCTACTCGGCGTACGTTGAGATCAATGACGTGAGCCCCAACCTCAATGGGTTCGTAGGTCTAAAGAGAAAAAGGCGACAGCCGCCTGGAAGGTAAGGGTGCTGCGCGATCATTGAAATGGCTTGGAGCTCCTTTGGTGTGATTGATTGATTGATCGAGGCTCACACCAAAGTGGCTCCGCGAATCCGTGTCGTCGACTATTCCGGTCGCGCCCTACCTCTTTTCGGGCATCAATTGGCTGATTGCTGTGCGCGCGGCACGGGCGCCGACCGGGCTGGAGCGGGGCGAAGACAGGAGCGCAGGCCCGGCCGGGGGCCGGGCCGCGCGCGGGGAGCGGAGCGAGCCGCCTTGAACCCGTAAAGAAGGTTGTTACTCAACGGCTGGCAGAGGCTGTGTCCGATCCCGGGTGATGCTTGACAGTTCGGTCCCAGCTGATGGTTGACAGTGGCCGTGATCGGGTTTTCTGTGCGCGTCGTTGCGGCGCGTGTGGGGAGGCCGGGATTGGCGCTGGTGGAGTTGTCGGTTGTCGAGCAGAGATACCGGGCTGTGCTTGCGGTGCTGGCGGGTGCGACGGTGACGGAGGTCGCTGCGTCGCTTGGTGTGTCCCGGCAGACGGTCAGCGGGCGGAAGTCCCGGTATGCCGCTTCGGGTCTGGCCGGGCTGGCGGACCGTTCGCGTAGGCCGGCGTCGTGTCCGCATCAGGCTTCTGCCGAGGTGGAGGCGGCGGTGTGCGAGCTGCGGCGCAAGCATCCTCGCTGGGGGCCGCGGCGGATCGCTCATGTGCTGGAGCGGTCCGGGGTGGTGAGTCCGGTGCCGTCGCGGATGACAGTGTATCGGATCCTGGTCCGGCATGGGCTGGTGGAGCCGGGGGTGCGGCGCCGGAAGCGGTCGGATTACAAGCGCTGGCAGCGGGACGCTCCGATGCAGCTGTGGCAGATGGACATCGTCGGCGGGGTGATGCTCGTCGACCCGGTCACCGGTGAGTTGTCCGAGGCCAAGGTCGTGACCGGGGTGGATGACCATTCCCGGTACTGCGTGATCGCGTCGGTGGTCGAGCGGGCGACCGGGAGGGCGGTGTGCTCGGCGTTCGCTGGGGCCTTGCAGGCGTTCGGGGTGCCGGAGGAGGTGCTGACGGACAACGGGAAGCAGTTCACCGACCGGTTCGGGCAGGGCGGTGAGGTGTTGTTCGACCGGGTCTGCCGGGAGAACGGGATCGCGCACCGGCTCACCCAGCCGGCGTCGCCGACCACGACGGGCAAGGTCGAGCGGTTCCATCAGACGCTGCGGCGTGAACTCCTGGACGACTGCGGTGCGTTCGAGAGCATCGGGGCGGCTCAGGCAGCGCTGGATGCGTGGGTCGAGGAATACAACTCCTCGCGGCCGCATCAGGCGCTGGACATGGACTCTCCTGCCGACCGGTTCATCCCGGTGCCCGAGCAGGAGCGGGGCGTGCTGGGCGTGCGGGTGCCCGGAGTGCTGGCGCTGGTGCCGCAGCAGCGGACGGCTCCGCCTGTGGTGCCGGATCCCGCCGAGGTGGCGCCTGTTCCTGTCGGTCCGCCGAAGGTGGTTCCGGCAGTGGTGCCGGTGGAGCCCGGTGGGCCGGTGGAGTTCGAGCGGGTGGTGCCTGCGAGCGGGAATCTGCAGGTCGCGGGCAAACAGTTCTGGCTGGGACCGGCCCGCGCAGGGCTGACGGTGACGTTCTGGGCCGACACCTCGGTGATCCATCTGCTGATCGCGGGAGCACGGATCAAGACCGTGCGTTCGCACTTGTCGGTGGCGGATCTGGGACGGCTGGCCGGCCGGGGCGGTCGTGCTGCCGGAGCGGCCCCGCTTCCCGCCGACGACGGGGCCGCGTTCGAGGTGGACCGGGTCGTGAACAACAGCGGCCTGGTGGGCCTGGGCGGACGCCAGGTGCTGGCCGCGGAGATCCTGGGCGGCCGCCAGGTGGGCATCCGCATCGACGAAGAGACGCTGCCGTTCTTCGATCCGTCCTCACGGGAACTGCTGCGGGTGCGGCCCAACCCGCTGACCGGCGGAGAAGTCCGTCGCTTGCGGGGCCTGCGTCCGGCAGGACCGCCACCGCGCCCGGGCGTCGAGCCGGTGCGGGTGCAGCGGCGAATCAGCACAACGGGCACGATCATGGTCTGTCGGCAGGTCGTCTCGCTCGGCCGGACGTATGCAGGACAGACCGTGACCGCACACGTGTCGGACTCCACGATCACGGTCGACCTGGACGGCCAGGTCCGGGTGATCCGGCGCACGACCGACGTCCCGGTCCGTAACGTGAAAGCGAACAAGCCCCACGGGGCTCCCTATGTTGTCTAGGCCCACCGTCAAGCATCACATGGGACCAGAACGTCAGGCATCAGCTGGGATCCGACAGGCTGGCAGAGGCTGGCAGAGGCATGTGTCCGATCCCGGCAGAGGCATGGTGATCATGGGCCGGTCGTGTCAAAACGGCAGCTCTTCAGCCCATCCTTCGGCGTCGCTTGCGGCTGAACGCCATGGGGTGCTGTCCGGTGACAGGTCGGTGTCGCAGAACAGGAAGGGATTCTGCTGGCCTTCAATCCCTGCGGAGCTCTCGCCCCATGCGTCGAGGGCATCGATGGCCCGTTCGCGGTGCTGCCAGAGCTCGCTGGCTCCGAGCACTTGGCGGACCAGTGGCACCAATGCGGCTCGATGGTGCAGCAATCGGACGTCGTCGACGAGCGGGATGCATGCTGCGATTGCCGCTTCGCGTACGGCGCGGTCGGTGTCGTCGACGTAGGGGAAAGCTGCTGAGAACAGCAGTGGTCGCATCTCCCGCGTGGCTACGGCAGGCGGGTGGTCGGCGAGAGGGAACCCGAGCCGTTGGCCTACTTCATCAACCGCGTCGGTCACCGCGTCGGCGACTGAGCCGAGCCAAGCCAGCAGATCGGCGCGCATGCATCCGGGAAAAGACCGGTGGGTCTTGTCGACCGAGAGCGCTGTCCGAGGATCGGGCAGGATCGCGGCTACGCACTGGGCTGTGGGAACCGTTGCCTCATAGATCGTGCCCTGGTGGTGCAGGATGCCGTACAGGTTGTCCAGCGCCCTGGTCCTCACGCCCTGATCTGCATCCAGTAGCGCGACCAGGATCTCGGGTGCATCTGTGGCCGGCCCGTAAGCATGGTGGAGCGCGTTCCAGTTGGTTCGGGTGAGTGTTGATCGGGGATCGGGCAGGTCGGCGGCGGCCGGAAGTTTGTGATCGTCTCTCACGTGATGCGCCACAGTGGGGCTTCGTACTGCTCCGGGCGGCTGCTGAGCAGGAGGGCTCTGAGGTCCTGGATCGCCACGGCCTGGGTGTCGCGCTGTTCGCCCAGTGCTGTCAGCCACTCGTCGAGGACCGAGCGTGCCGTGTCGGCCACCTCGTCGGGGACGTGCGCGGGCAGGGGATCCTGTGCCGGGTCGTGAACGGTCTGCGCGCGCACGGCGTCGAGCGGCACGCCAGTGAGGCTGTGCAGGCGCTCGGTCCAGACCCGGACGGCGTGGGCGTACGCCTCGCCCTCGCGTGCCGTCTCCTCCCGGCGGCGCCCGGCCCGAGCACGTGCCGCCTCCGTCTGCTCCTCCAGGCGCTCCCGGGCCGCGTCGGCCTCATGTGCCTCCCGCCGGGCCAGGCGTGCCTTCTCCAGGAGCGCGATCAGCTCGGTGACGGCCCGGGCGCGGCTCCTGATCACCGATCCGGCGGCGTCCAGTTGGGTGTCCCAGGCGTGCAGGGCGTCGGCGCAGGTCTGCGTGTCGACGGCCAGCACTTCGCTGTGCCGGACGAGATGGAAGTCGCCGTCCGGCGCTGTGAGTTGTGCCGCCGCGGCGGAGGCGACCACGGTGGCAGGGGCCAGCGGGGGTTCCCCCAGGTGTACAGGATCGAGTCCAGACCGCTCGGCCTCCCGCAGCAACTCGCCGTGTGCCGTGGCGAGTTCAGTCAGTTCCGTGCCGAGCCTTCCGGCATCGTCGGTGAGCCGTCGCCCTGCCTCTTCCTGACCGCTGTGGGCCTGGCGCAGGGCTTTGAAGGCGGTCGCCGCCGCGCTGTGCAGCGCCGTCACCGTGGCGCGCTTCTCCCCGAGCTCCTGCAGGCTGCGGTAGGCGGCACTGGCGTGCAGGGCGGCAAGATCCGTCTCGGCCGCCTCCGACTCCGCCACGAGGGCGTCGAGGCGGGCGGCGATGTCTTCCTCGCTCGTACGGAGGTCGGTCGCCTTCCTGGCTGCGTCGCTCGCCGCGCGCCGGTACTCCGCCAGACGTTCCAGTTCGTCGCTCACCTGGCCGGCCCGGCGGCGCAGCGCCCCATGCAGATAGCCGCGGTAACCGGTGAGGAAGGTCCGCAACGCCTCGTCTGTCCGCTCCAGGCGCCCGAGGTCGTTGCGTACGGCGTCCAGGTCGTCGAGGTTGCGGGCCACTTTCTCCACGATCTCGTCGTCGAGCGCGGGCAGTGTCTCGGCGAGGACATTGACCAGGCCGCCGGAGTCGATGCGGTCACCGATGGTGGGGCGGTGCAGCAGGTGGAGCAGGTTGCGATAGCGCGCCGGCTCCTTGAGGCCGAACAGTTCGCGGGCGACACGTATCCGGTGCTCCACGGCGCGGTCGGTGACATTCTCCGCGCCGACACAGGACTTGAGCTGGTCGACCGGGAGCGGCTGTCCTGCAGGCGCCAGGTGCAGGTTCTCGCCCACCCGCAGCGGGGTGACGAAAAAGAAGGGCTTGGCCGTCCTGGTCGACTGAGAGGCCCGGATGGCCGCACCGAGGGTGAGATGGTGCTGCTCCCCTTGCGCATCCGCCCGCGCGAACTCCACCCACAGGTAGCCCAACCGGTTGGTCTGCTCGAAGCCGTCGAGCATCAGCCACGGCAGCGTGGTGCGGCCCGTGCCGGTGGCATCCAGGGCGCCGGCGTCCCCATCGAGGAGATACGGCAGCAACATCTCAAGTGCCTTGGACTTGCCCGCGCCGTTCTTGCCGCGCAGCAACAGGCGGCCGTCGCCGAAGGAAAACTCCTGCTCGTCGTACTGCCAGACGTTGCGGATGCCGGCGCGGTGCAGGCGGTAGCGGCGCGGGGACGGCGGGCGGTTCACCAGGGCTGCTCCTGAGTGATGGAATCGGCAGGGGCGGAGTCGGCGCTGTCAGCGCCGTGCTGTTGCGTACGGGGCTTGACGGCCACGGTGGTGGCGAACCGGGCAGCCGCGGCGAGCAGCACCCAGCCGCCGCTGCCCGCTGCGCGAGCCCCCGACACGTCGGTGACGGGACGGCCGTCCGGCACGGTGTCCTCGTATCCTTCGGGCAGGCCATGACCGTCCGCGCGCACCGGACCAACAGGTGCCATCAGACGCATGCGGACCAGGAGGTCGAGGACGGCGGCGAGCAGCGCGTCCCGGTCGTCCAGCAGGCCACGCTGCCAGTTGCTGCGCCGGCCGTACTCCTCGACCAGTTCGTCGAGCAGCTCCGACAACAGCCCGTCCGGAACGGGTACACCGATGACCAGCCGGCCACCGACCGCCGGGTGGCCGGGGTCGGTGGGGCGCAGTCGGTCCACCAGCCGCTCCACGAGGAGCAACGCCGCCTGGGCGACCGTGCCGGTTCCGGGCAGGTTCAGGTCGGTGAGCTCGTCGTCCGGATCGACGAGGGCGATGCCCTCGGCGCGGATCTCGGCCTCCAGGCCCAGCAGTTCGGAGAAGGCCTGGGACTCGCGCCGCTGCCGGGTCCGCAGCCATTCGCGCTCCGCGCCCGTGAGGTCGTCGAGGTGAACGACAGGAGTCTCGACGAGCCGCCTGCGGACATACGTACGCGGGCCGCCGAAACCGGGGTCGGCTGCGCGACGCACCAGATCCGCTCCGTCGCGGCTCAGGCCCAGCGGACCAGCAACGACCGCACGCGCGATCTCACGGTCCACGGTGAGGAGCGCCTCGCCGCCCCGTTCCTCGGCGACGGAGGAGACTTGCCCCTCGGTCTCTGTCAGGACACCCCAGTCGACGAGTTGCCGCAGCGCGGCGGCCAGCGTGCGCCGCTCGGCCTGCCGCCCGGTGTCGTCGATCTCGATTCCGGCGTCGACGGCCGCGGCCCGCAGGTCGGCGACGAGTTGGGAGAGCAGGAGCTGTTCCGGGGCGGTGACGAGGACAGACAGGGCGAGAGCCAGGTAGGCGTACGTCCGTGGTGTGAACGGTGTGCCGGTGGACGGTCGCTGAAGGCGGTGACCGGATCCGGGGCCGAGGCCAGCTTTGAACAGGCGGGCGTATGACGCCTCGACGAGCAACCGATAGCCGAACACCTGCTGGAAGCGTTGGGCGAGCCAGTCGGCGTGACGCCGGATCAGCGGGAAGGAGTCACTGTACGGGCCATCGCTGGTGACCAGGGGGTGGGCCAGCAGCAGCCGGGCGGCGGTACGGCGTTCGGCAGCCAGCGCCACGTCGTGGGCGGAGGGCAGAGTCATCACGCGCTCGCCTCCCGGGCGGTCGGCGCCGAGGCACTGCTGTCGACGACCAGGGTGAGGTCGTCCGCGGTCAAATCGCCATCCACGGAGCGCAGCACGGTGTGCCGGCCCGGGGTGCGCCATGCAGTGAGCCGGATGCCCAGGTCCTCGTCACCAGCCTGCGCACCCTCGAGCAGGAACTCATCGGCTTCTTTGCGCAGTTGGGCATTGCCGAGGGCGGTAGTGAGGAGTTCCAGCAGCAGCCCCATCGCGGCAGAGCCCAGCCTGACCTGATCGAACCGCCCCGAGGCACTGCGCAGTTCGGCGGCCGCGGCCTGACGCGCGGCGACCTGCTCACCTGCCTGCTCCACGAGGCGTCGCTTCTGCTCGCCGTGGTCCTCCACCGCCGCGGCCCGCCCGCGCGGAGCCCGGCTGCCGCGCTCGCGCAACGCCACCGGTACATCCACAACGGGCCCGGTCCACCAGCTCACATACGCCGGCACAGACGCATCAGGATCCGGCGCCACGCCCAGACGTGCCCCGTACAGCCCGAATGCGGCAACCGCGATGTCGTGGGCCTCTTCCGGCTCCGCTGCATCGAACCAGGCCGCGAGCCTCAGCAGGTCCCTGTGCCGGGACATCTCCCCCGACGCCGAGCGAAGCATCCGCTTGGCGTTGGCGAGCAACGACTGCAGGGCACGCAGGGTCGCATCCCGGAGCTGGTCCACCTGGCTACCGTGACCGTCACTGTCGGCAAACCAGACGCGTAGACCCTCCCAGTCAGCCAGCTCCCGACCTCGGCTGCGCTGCACCCGCGTCTCGGGCAATGCATCCGAGAGCACTCCAAGGCCTCCCGCATGGGCGTCGATACGGCTCAGCAGCGTGGGCAAGTGCGGCCAGATCGCCCGCAAGTGCGCGGCAATGCGCGGGGCGCGGAAGGACACGTCCTCGGTGATCGCCTCCACATAGTCGAGCAGCAGCTCCTTGAACCCCTGGTACTCAGCTCCATCAAGGTCGTAGCGGGCGAGCACCTGGCCCAGGTAGGCGTAGAAGTCCCGCACCGACTCGGCGAACTCCGCGAACTGCGCGAAGAGAGTGCTGATCTTCTCCAGCGCCTGCTGCGGATCCGCGCCACCTGGGGCGGCAGCCAGAGCGGCGATCTCGCCAAGGCCCCGGTCGACGAGCGTGAGCAGCTCACTGCTGACCTCACGCGCGGCGTCCGCACCCGCCAGCACCTCGTCCGCGTCGCGCTGCACGCGCTCCCCCAGCTTGGACAGCTGATAACGAGACCGGGAGCGCTAGTACTCAGCGATGCTGGTCGCCGTGACCGTGTGCGTGCTGCGCAGCAGATTTCCCCACCGCACGAGCTGTTCAAGCCGAGCGGTCAGCGTCTCCGCGCCAAGCGCCGCCCCCGGGCCACCCACCTGTGCCAGCTTGCCGAGCACATCGGGTACGGCCAGGTCCGCGAGGAGAGTGCCGCAGAACACCCGCATCACCGCGACGTACTCCAGACGCTCAGGCGCGCTGAGATAGGCGTACGCACTCAGCCGCTGCCAGACCTCGCTGTCACTCCCCTCACCGGGCCGATCGCCACCCAATCCCTCGTGCAGTTCGTCCCCCTCCATGCAGCCGAGCGTACGGACCGCCACTGACACTCCGAAGGAAGTCGGGATAATCGGCTGAGCAGTGCCAGCTCTCCGGCCGCCGATATACAACGCGGGCATGTCCCGGTGGGGTTTGCCGAAGCGTGCGCTGACTGCACGAACGGATCGCATCGTCCAGCGCAATGCACACTTCTACCGGCGGGCCACCGAAGCCACCCGCCGTCAGCTGCTCTACACAGCACATGGCTCCCACGGCACGGCGATCCTGGCTGACGTGAACGAAGCTGGCGCCGAGGCGCTGGTGGTGGTGCTACTACGCGCCGGCTTCCCCCGGCGCACGAGCGCGGAGGCTCCGCCGACGCGCAACACGGGTAACGGCGGCCCCGATCCCCCGGCGGCACGCGCCCGCCCCGTTCGCCCGCCGTCCCCTGTCACCTGCTTTTCTTCTGTCTTGGGGCGAGCGCGGGGGTGTGCAGAGGGGGATGTCGGGCTTGCGACCACGGTCAGACAGGCTTGGTGACCTGCGCATACGCCGCCCACGGCGTGGCAGCGCGCGGTCAGTTGTCGGAGGGGATATCGGCAGGGATGTCGGCCTGGCCGTCAGGGGTGTTGTCGCATCGTGACCGTGGTCGGGCCTTCGTGGTCGGTGGTCTGGTCGGGGTCGGCTGCTGATGTGGCCAGTACGCGCGGCGCCGGGCAGGACGGCGCCGCCCCGTACAGGAGAGACAGGCCGATGATGAGCGACGTGGATGCGGGCGGTGGGGACCGGCTGGCGCTGGCGGTGCTGACGCAGTACCGGATGGCCACGACCGAGCAGATGCACCGGGTGATCGCCCCTGGGGTGCGCATCGAGCAGACTCGGCGCAGGCTGGGCAAGTTGCGCGATGAGGGGTTGGTCGACCGCATTACCCTGCCGCGAGCCGGACGGATGCGGGCGTGGTTTCCCACCGCGTACGGCGTGCAGATCGCTTCGGAGTGGCCGGAGTTACGCGGACGACGGCCGCCGAAGACAGTGTCCGATCCGACCGCCGCGCGGCTGCGGGTCGGCCACACGCTGACGGTGACCGAGACCGCGCTCGTCTTCCTTGAGAACGCGCGCCGCCGCGGCGAGTTGTGTCGGCCGCTGGACTGGATACCCGAGGTCTACCACCCTATTGGGGGCGGCGAGGCCGTCATCCCCGACGCCCTCATGTACTACCGGCGCGGCCGTGAGGGCGGGGCCGGGGCGATGCTGCGGGCGTTCGTCGAGGTCGACCGGGCCACCATGGGCCCCGAACGCCTCGCCGCGAAACTCACCGCCTACGCCCGCCTCCACCGCTACATACCCACTCCCCCAGGGCGCCACCGGCTGGCCATCGGGCAGGAGCCAGCGCTGGAGGAATGGCGACGGCACTACCCGCTCTTCCCTCGCCTCTTGTTCGTCCTGGACGGCACCGGCCCCGCCGGCATCACCACCCGCATCACCGCCCTGCGCACGGCCGCCGCGGACCCGGCGCTGGCCGGCTTCCTGCGCGACGTCCCCGCCATGGCCGCGGCACTGGCAGACCTGCGCAACCATGGCCCCTCCGAGCCCGTGTGGCACCCCGTACAGGACCCAGACAGCACCGTCGCCTGGAGCCAGCCCTACCCGCACCTGTAGACAGCCTGCGCAGCCGCTGCGCAGCGGCCACCGCCCCCGTACGGCAGCTGCGCAGCATGCGACCATCACCCCCGACCACAGCAGGTCACAGCGTTGCGCAGCGAACTGCACACCGGGCGCGCAGCGGATGCGCAGTACTCATGGACAGCTGCGCAGTCAGTGCACGCGGGCGACTCGGCGCCTGCGCAGCTGCCCAGAGGCCGTGCATGCGCAACCCGGCTACCACCCGGATTGCGCATACGGAGCGGCCCAGCGCCCCGCCCTACGCACCCCTCCAGAGCAGGTTCAGCAATCGGCTCCTGGCGAGGACTACCTGAACGCGTTCCGGTACGGGTGCCCGCCCCACGGCGTCCTCGGCATGGGCCTCGGCCGGGTGCTGATGGTCATGCTCGGCCTGGAGTCCATTCGCACCGAAGCCGTACGCCTCGCAGAGGATGCCCAGCGCCAGGGTGTCGGAGATGCCTGCGGCCCACTTGTTGATCGTGTTGAAGGTGGCCGACGCGACCGCGATGGCGTCAGCAGGCGGCAACGGGCGGAGGTCCCCGGGCGAGCGCCAGGCCGAGCGGCTCAGGTAGCCCCTCTGCGCCTCAATGGCCTCGGCATCGAGGCGCAGAGGCCCTGCGGTGTGGCACCGACGTCGCCAGCGATACCGGCCGCGCACACAACGACGTACAGGGACGGCTTCTTGGTTTGCCAGTCGAGCTGCTCACTCACGCGGGAACTCCCAGGCTGAAGGCTGCGGCCACGTCTTCGAGGCTGCCGGGCCGGAGGCGCCTGGAGTAGCAGGAGGTTCCGGTGAAGAGACTCATATTGCCCTCCATACAGTCAAGTTCCGAGTGTGGCTGGCGACTGCTGCCCGACCTCGGCGACGGGACGCCCTTCGCCCTACCGCTGCTACGGTCGCGTCCATGGCGCTCTCGGTCTCCACGGGTCAGGTTGTCGACCTACGCGTACAGCCGGTTGACGAGGTTCTTGATCGCGTCGAGCGGTCTCTGCAAGTGGGCTTGCTCCCGGACACGATGGTGCGCAAGCGCCGATCCGTGGGGGCCAGAACAGACCGCGAAACCTGGGTGCGGATCGAGCGGCGCCTACTCGACAAGATCCCCGACCAAGGGTGGAACGGCACTGAAAGTGCCGCGCGTCTGCAAGGTATCGCCCAGCCCGAATGGCACGGATGTGTGGTCTGGCGGGCCGCGGACGGGCCGGTGATGTGGCGGGCCGACGAAACCGAGCTCCTGCCGGGGGCTCCCGTCGGAAGCGCCATCTTGAGTGAAGCCCCGGAGCTGCCAGACGACTGGTGGGAGGCGTTGAACGCGTCGCTGGACGCACTGGCGGCCCAGAGCACGAGGCGGGTCGCCACACCGGACACCGACACCATCACCCAGGCCCTCGTCACCGAGTCCATCCGCGGTGCCTTCTCCGACGGTCTCGACACGGCCATCGAGCGGTGGGTGCCGGCCCACGCGGATCTGAACTGGGCCAACATGACCGCTCCGGCGTTCAGTCTCTTCGACTGGGAGGACTGGGGCAACGCGCCGCTGGGGCTGGACTCCGCCTCGCTGTGGGCGAGTTCCCTTGCTGTCCCAGCTCTGGCCGATCGCGTACGGCACGAGCGCCGGTCCGACTTCGAGAGCCGGGACGGCAAGTTGATGACGTTGTTCGCCTGCTCGAAGATCCTCGGACCGTACGCGCACCCGGAAGACCCTCGGCTGGAACCCGCCCGTCGCAGGGCCGAACAGGTCATCACGGAGCTTCAGGCAGGCTGACCACGCGGGCAGTCCCGAAGGAGACTCCGGTACTCCTGGATGGTTCGCTCCTCGACTTCGCCGGCCAGGGCGCCGACGAGTTCGCGAGCCCCCAGGACACAAGGCGACAACCGCCCTGGCCCAGCAGCAGCCGCCAGCACAATGGCGCTGATCACGACCGGACGGACAGCCTGGGGGCGAGCAGCTCCAGCACTTCCTCCCACCGATACCGGTCGGCCCCGCCCCCGGCCTTCGGTCGGTGAGGCTCGTACGAGCCGATCAGGACGCCCATTTCGCGCAGCCTCTCCAGACTCTGCCGGTATGCGGGGTGGGCGGCCTGAGCCGAGTTCAGGTACGGCAGCACGGCGACTGGGATGCCCATGGCAGGCGCTTCGCACAGGATGCCCAGCGCGAGATTGTCGGAGATACCGGCGGCCCATTTGTTGACCGTGTTGAAGCTGGCCGGGGCGACCGCGATCGCATCCGCAGGCCGAACCGGACGCGGTTCTCCTGGTGATCGCCAGGCCGAGCGGATGGGGCGGCCGGTCTGGGCCTCGACCGCCTCCACGTCAAGGAAGCCGAGTCCTTGTGGGGTGGCGATGACGCCAACGTCCCAGTGCCGTTCCTGTGCCGCGGCGATCAGCCGACCGACGTCGGCGGCGACACCGGCCGCGCAGACCACGATCTGGAGGAACGGCTTGTCGGGCTGATCACTCACGCGGGCACTCCCAGTTGGCGGCTGAAGTGGTGCAGCTCGGGCAGTGCCCGGCGGCGGTCGCGGGCTGCCATGTCGGCGACCAGTTCGCGTACGGCCGGGCGGCGGACGTCCTGTGCCGCGCAGCTCTCGGCGATGCGCAGGGCCTGGTAGCCGTCGCTGAGTCTGCCCTGCTGACTGTAGGCGCGAGCGGTCTCCACCCACAGGGCAGCCCGGCGCTCGGGGACGGGAATGTGCCGCCGCATGAGCGGCCGTGCGGTTTCCAGGGCGATACCGGCGTCGCCGAAGGAGACGGCCGCGCTGACCTCGTGCAGGGCCACGTTGGTGGGGCTGAAGTTCGCCCAGGCGTCGGGCCGGTCGAAGGCGACGTAGCGAGCCACCTCCTTGGCCTCGGTGAGGAAATCGTGGGTGGTGTCGCGGTCGCCGTTTCTGCTGGCGGCGGTCGCCCCGCGGAGCAACAGCAGACCGACCGCTGCCAGGTACCGGGGCGAGCGCTGGTCGTAGGAGCCCGTGAGCTGGTCGGCAGTGTGACGGACCATGTTCACGGCCTGGGCGGTGTGCTTCTCGCGCACGAGGACATGGGCGTGAACGCGGACACTGGCGGCGAGGACGACAGGATCCCCGGACCGCTCCGCTTCAGCCATGGCCCGACCGGCCGCGAGCCACGCGTTGCCCTGATCGGCTCGCTTCAGCAACAGGCTCACCGACGTCTGGTAGGCGGTCGCGAGCAACCCGGACGCCTCCGGCGAGCCGGATGAGCCACCGGCGACCTGGCGCAGGTCGGCGATCAGACCTGGCAGAGTCTGCTCCAGTTCCGCGTAGTCGCACATGCAGAACATCCGGCGTACGGACCGTGCGCGGTCCCGCAGCTCGTCGATGCCCAAGGCTTGCCCGGTGGCCGCAGGGCTCGTGCCTGGCAGCAAGACCCGGACCAGCTCGTGATGTGCTGTGGTGGACGACGGCGGAGCCGAGAGCGCGGCGGCGCTCACAGCAAGGAAGGTACGGCGGTGCATGTCCTCTGCTCCGGGCTCGGCGGGGTTGGTGTCGAGGGCGGCGGCGAGACCGAGACGGTGCGGCGGAATGTCCAGCACCTGCGCGATCTCTCGCAGCGTGCGCACGTCCTCCGTGCCCCTGCCGCTCTCCAGGCGGCTCACCTTCGACTGGTGATACCCCAGTGCGGCGGCAACGTCCTTCTGTGAGCGCCGCTGTAACACGCGCGCCTGACGGATCACTTCGCCGATCCGTCTCGCTTCGCTCTGTTCTTCGGCCATCTGTGCCACGGCTCCTTCTGCCGTCGCCGATCCTGCCTGCTCAACAGAGCGTAACCGAGCAGCAATTGACCGCGATGCAGCTCCTGCATAAGTGATGCAGCGCTGGCACACGGAGTGGTCCCGCTTACCTCCGGAGCGGTTGCGTGGAGTAGCCGCACCAATCCAGGAGGCCGCTCATGGAAGCGCATCAGATCCGTTTGCCCGTTCCCGGCACACCTGCTGCTGCCAGGTCCGCGCGGCAGCAGCTCGCGAACGGGATACGGGCTTGGGACACCTCCCTCGATCAGGAACTGCTGGAGACGGCAGAGCTGGTCGCCGCCGAGTTGCTGGCCAACGCGGTACGACACGCGGGCCAAGGTCCGATCTCGGCCGGCGCCCGCCTGAATGACGGGCGTCTGCTGATCGAGGTGACCGATGCCAGCTCCAAGGCCCCACAGGCCCGGCTTCCAGACGCGGAGGAAGAGGGCGGGCGCGGCCTGTTCCTCGTCGCCGCTCTCGCGGATCGCCACGGGATCGATCCGCTGCCGTTCGGCAAGCGGTGTTGGGCCGAGTTCAAGGTCAGCGGCCCAGACCAGCCCTCACGACGCCTTCCACTGCAAAGGAGTTGACGGTTGACAGCCGTACAGATCCCCCCAGTCGCCGCCGAAGTGGTCGCCATCCGGCCCGGCATTCCCCTTGCCGGTTCCGTGGCTGTCGACGGGTCCAAGAACGCGGCCCTGCCGCTTCTGGCCGCCGCCGCGTCCTTGCACCGCCCGGTGCATCTGGGCAATGTCCCGGCGAACACGGACGTCGAAACGATGCTCACCCTGCTCCAGCAGGCCGGCTGGCACACAGCCCGCCCCGTCAGCGCTCCGCGCACTGCGGTGATCCTGCCGAGCGACAAGCCGCAACCGGGGCCCGATCCCGAGATCGCCGCACGCATCCGAGCCTCGTACTACCTCGTCCCCGCGCTGCTGGGCGCATACGGGCAGGCTCGACTCCCCTGGCCAGGCGGCTGCCGGATCGGGGACCGCGGAATGGAGCAGCACTTCAAGGTCTACGAGCGCTTCGGTGACCACACGACTGTCGACGATCGCGGTTACCTCGTGGAAGCAGCTGCCACGCGGACCGAAACGGTTTCGATCATGCTGCCCTTCCGCTCCCGAGGAGCGAGCATCGCCGCTCTCCTGCGCGCGGTCGTGGCTGGACGACCGCTGCGGCTGGGGCTGCCCAACCTCTCGCCAGAAGTGCTCAGCGTCGTAGAGGCATTGCAGGTGGCCGGATGGCAGTGTCGAGTCAGCGAATCCCTCCTCTCGCTCGCGCCGCCCCCGTCTGCTCCCGCAGAAACCGTCGCCTGGAAGGTACCCGGCGACAAGATCGAGGCTGGCACTCTGGCCTGTGCCGTCGCAGCGACAGGCGGCGACGCGCGTATCTGCGGCGTACGCGGTGACGACGTCGCCCCCCTGGTCAGCGCTCTTCGATGGCTCGGCGTGCCTGCCGACACCGAGGACGATGTGCTCACCATCCGGGCCCAAGACACCCGGCCCACCAGCCAGCCGTTGCGAGCGGTCGCCTCCCTCGCCCCTGGCGGCTTGGACGCCGACTTCGAGCCGCCCCTGATGGCCTTGGCCCTGACCCGCCCGGGCACTCATCTGTTCTCCGACACCATCAACCCCGGCCGCCACGGCAACCTACTGCCTCAATTCGCGCGCCTCGGCGCCGAGATCGACGAGTTGTCGCCCACCCAGTGCCGCCTCACTGGTCCGCAGCAGCTGACCGGTGCCGGAGTGGAGGCCACCGACATCCGCACGGGCTCCGCGCTACTCATCGCCGGCCTTACCGCGCGCGGTGTCACCACGCTGGGCGGGCTCGACCAGCTCCGTCGCGGACACGCCGACCTGCCCACCAAGCTGCACGCCCTGGGCGCCGACATCTGCGAGGTCTCCCCATGAGCCGACGGCTACGGAAGATCATCGCTACGACCGACGTACACTCGGCTTTCAACTCGGCCGCAGCGATACTCGCCCACCTCCATGCCGCCAGGGCCGAGAGCCTGATCGTGGACTGCGGCGACTTCTTCGAGGGAAGCGGCTTCTACCGCTTCGGCAAGGGCCAGATCGAGCGCGAGATCCTCACCAGCCTCTACGACCTGCTGGCGCCCGGAAATCACGGTTGGCGGCACCACTTTGAGCCGGAGCTGCGCGAGATGACCGTGTGCGCCAACGCGACGGACGACAACGGCACACCACTCTTCAACCGCGTACGCATCAACCGGGTCGGCGGCCGACGAGTCGCCGTCACAGCGGTGATCGGCTCCCAGGCGTTCAACACGATCCCTGCTGATCAGCGCATCGGCCACCTCGTTACCGATCCAGCTCAGGCCCTGCGCGAAGTGATGCTGGAGCACCACCACCGCGCCGACGCCTGGATCGTGCTGTCCCACTCCGGCTTCGACGAGGACCTGAAGCTGGCCGCCGCCTGCCCGTTCGCGGACGTCATCTTCTCCGGGCACTGCCACAGCGACACCTACAATCCCGTGCACGTCGGCGACACCCTCGTGGTCAAGGGACGCGAACTCGGCATCGGATACGCCACCACAGAACCCGTCGGCAGCGGCTGGGCCGCCCGCACCTGCACCTTCCCCGATTCCTCGGTGGTTCCCGAAGACCTCGCCATGCTGCAGGACAAGATCTCCTTCATCGGTCGGACGCTAGCGAGCCGACTCGGCACCGTGAACCAGCTTTATCGCAGTACCGTGTTGGACCGCAGGCACCTGCTGGAAGAGATCGCCAGTCGACTGCACTCCGGCCTCGGCGCGGACGCGGTCATCCTCAACGAGACCGCTCTGCGCTCCGTACCGCTTGGCGAGACGCTGACCCTCGGAGACCTGCTGGCCATCGAGCCCTTCGACAACCAGCTCGTCTACGCTCTGCTCCCCGATGAGCACGCCCGGGACCACGACAGGCTGCTGAGCCATCTCACTGAACGTGTCGGCCCGTTGATCATCGCTCCCGCTGCCCTGCCCTCGGCGATGGGCAGCGTGCTGACCACTGACTACCTCGCCGACAGCCACCTCGGCGGACGAACACATCAAGCCGGGCTGCGGCTCGGCCAAGTCGTACGACGCGTCCTGGCCATCCCCTCGCCTGGCGCTGCTGACGCCGCTCAAGGAGGCGAGCAATGATCCTCACCGGGCCCGAGATCACCGCCGCTGCCAACGACGGCCGCCTGACCATCGACCCCTTCGAGCCGGACCAGATCAACCCCAACAGCTACAACGTCCGCCTCGGCCCCACCCTGCTGACCTACACCGACACCGTGATCGACGCGCACCGCCCCAACGCCACCCAAGAGATCAAGATCGGGAAGGACGGGTACGTGCTCCAACCCGGCGAGCTGTACCTCGGACACACCGTCGAACAGGTCGGCTCCGACACCTTCGTACCGCTGCTGTTCGGCCGCTCCTCAGTCGGCAGGCTCGGGCTGTTCGTCGAGATCACCGCCCCGATCGGCGACATCGGCTTCCACGGCCAGTGGACGCTGATGCTCTCTCCGGTCCGCCCGTTACGGGTTTACGCGGGCATGAAGATCGGGCAGATCATGTTCTTCGTCTCCACCGGCGACATCGACCTCTACCGAGGCAAGTACCAGGCCGCCACCGGCCCACAGCCGTCGAGGTACTGGCGGGACGCGGCCCGCATCAAGGCGGTCACCTCGTGATCCTCACCGGCCCCGCGATCAGCGCCGCCATCCAGGCCGGCGAGATCACTATCGACCCGTACGACCCCACCCGCCTCTCCCCGAACGCCTACGACTGGCGACTCGGAGACACCATCCGTATCTGCGCCGGCGACATGGACGCAGCCGCCCCCACCGAGTTCACCGACCAGACCATCCCCACGACGGGCCTGCTGCTGGTCCCCGAGGTGCTCTACCTCGGCGTCACGCTGGAGAAGACCGGCTCTGAGATGTACGCGCAGATGCTCAACGGCGACCGCACCATCGGCGCACTCGGCATCTGGGTCCACGTCTCCGCCCCGCTCGGCCACCAGGGCCACGCCATCCGCTGGACGCTGGAGATCCGTGCTGCAAGGCCCGTCCGCGTCTACCCGAGTATGACCTTCGGCAAGCTCGTCTTCCTCACCGCCTTCGGCACCCCGTCCAGCTACCAGCAGCAGCCCGCCAAGTACGCGGCGACGGACGGCATCGACATCTCCCGCCTCTTCGAAGAGATCCCGGGAGGGGGCTCGTGAGCTCCCAACCGACCACCGGGCCGCTGGCCGCCACCTTGCTGGACCTGCCTGCCGGAAGTCCGGGCGGCAGCGTCGAGCTTTTCCTCGACCTTTACACCGGCGACCGCCCGCTCATCCCCGCACGCGCGTTCATGCTGGGCCCGTCCAGCCCCAGACACCGCGTCCCCGCCGGGCTCGACCTACTGCCCGTTGCCGGGAAGTGCCTGGAAGGCCCGGCCTTCGGCCGCTACGTCGCGGCCCTGCGCAAGGCTCTCGCAGTAGCGATCGACTCAGCCGAGATCGGCGTCCTGCACCTCCAGCACCTCGCCTTCGGTGCCACCCCCGCGCTGATCCGGGCCCTGCCCCTGCATCCCCGCATCGCCTTGGTCCACGGCACGGACCTGATCTTCGCTGAGGTCCACCGCGACCAGCTCCAAGTCCTGCGCGAGACCGCCAGGGCCACCGATGCCATCGTGGTGCCGACAGGGGCAATGGCCGACCACCTTCTCAAACTCGCCCCGCAGGTCGACCGCCGGAAGATCACCCACATCCCCTGGGGCATCCCCGACTGCCTGCTCACCGACCCGCCGCCCCGACCAACCCGCACATGCTCCAGCCACCTACGACTGCTGTACGCAGGACGGCTGACCGCCGAGAAAGGCGTCGAGGCCCTGATCAAGAGCCTGGCCCCCGTGCCAGGTGTTGAACTGAGCATCGCCGCACCCCGGGCCCAGTTCCATGGCCTGGCCCCGCTGCTGCAACGGGCAGGCGTACGGGCCCGTTACCTCGGCTGGCTCCGCCGTCCACAGCTGTGGAAGGCGTTTACCGAGCACGACGTGCTGGTCATGCCGTCCACCACGCTGGAGGCCATGGGCCTGGTCGCGCTGGAGGCCCAAGCCTGTGGACTGCCCGTCCTGTACCAACCCGTACCCGGCCTCAGTGAAGCCCTGACGGCCTCCGGCGTGGCCACCGACTTCACCCACTCCGCCGCCCTCGCCCGCGATCTTGATCGGCTGAGAACCTCTCCCGGCCTGCTGACTGCCGTGCGGCAGGCGGGCTATGCAAACGCGGCGCGCTATCCGCTCTCGGCGACCGCACGGTCCCTGACCAACCTCGGCCGCCAACTCGCCTGAACTGCCTTCCAGGCGGTTCGACACGTCGCTGCCCGGACCGCTCCATGAACGTCACTACGCTGACCGGCGGGATACCCCCGGCGAAGAGGGAGACCATGACGAACGACAGCGATCGCATCGAAGCCCTGTTGGACGAGGGCGTGCGCGACAAGGTGTATCCCGGCGCCGTGTGGGCCGCCGGCGACGCCGCTGGTATCCGCGCCCAAGGCACCACCGGCGTCCTCGACCCCAACGAGCCAGACGTGCCGATGCGCGCCGACACCGTCTTCGACGCCGCCAGCCTCACCAAGATCCTCGCCGTCTGGTCGTCCATCGGCGCCCTGTGGGAGGACGGTGCCCTCGACCTCGACCAGCCGCTCGGCAGCTTCTGGCCAGAGGTCACCGGCCATCCCCTGGGGAGCGTTACCGCCCGGCAGCTGCTGACGCACACAGCTGGCGTCCCCCTGCGGGCCCAGCTGAAGAACCTCTACGGCACGGACCGGAACGACGTTCGCCGCGGCGTACTGCACGAGCAACTCCATCGGACACCCGGTGAAGCCGTCGAGTACACCGACCGGGCCGCCCTCATTCTCGGCTACCTCGCCGAACACTTCTCTGGTCAGCCCTTGGACCAGCTCGCTGCCGTCCGCACCTGGCATCCCCTGGGCATGAATTCCACCCGTTTCGGCCCTCTGCCGGATGAGATGGCGACCCGTTGTGCCCCGACCGAACTCGACCAGGACACTGACACCCATCTCAAGGGCTCCGCGCACGACTTTTCCGCGCGACTCCTGCGCGGCGTCTGCGGCATCGCCGGCGTTTTCACCGTCCTCGACGACCTCGTCACCTTCCTGCGTTACATGCTCAACGCCTCCACATCGCGCACCAGTGCCGGTTTCGGGACCGAGTGGACCGCGTGCTCCCTCACCGTCCAGACCGGTGAGTTCCAACCGGCCCGTGGGCTGTTCTGGCACCCCGCCCCTGACACGTCCGCCGCAGACGACGTGTGGGTCCACTACGGCTTCACCGGCACAGGAATGTGGATCTCGCCCACCAAGGGTCGGTGGGCGGTGCTTCTGACCAACAAGCTCTACTACACAAGGGACCGTCAGCCTTTGACCGAGGTTCGCAACGCCTTCCGCCAGCTCGCCTTCGGCTGAACTTGGCGACATCAGACCGGCTTTGGCCAGTGTCACCGCGGTATGGCGGGGCCAGTCAATTGCGTTGCAGCCTGCTCCATGACGGTAGATCCTCACTACGATCACCGACCATGGACTGGCTCAAGCGCACTGCGAAGCTCAGACAGTGGACGAGAGGCGGGACACGCGCCCCGCACAAGCCGCTGTTAGCCTGCTGGTCCCAGCCCAGGACGGCTTTGGGAATCTTCAGGTCCCGAAAGACCTCCGTGGCGTCCACAGAGAGGCGGGCATGGTGATAGAGGTCGATCCAGGCGGGCTCCAAGCCGTTGGCAGCGTCCGCCTGGCCCCAGGAGGTCGTCGGAGGCCGCCAAGGCCCGTGAGGCGGCCCTGTCGCGGGCATGGGCACGGGCCTCGATCAGCTTGGTGAACGCCAGCACCCTCGGGGCGGCCCGTCCCTTGGCCCGCTCGAAGGCGCCCTGGGCCATGTCGATCGCCTCACTGGCGAAGCCCCGCATCAGGGACTGCATGGCCATCGTGGTCAGCACATAGCAACCCAGCGGTCGGCCAGCAGGCTGTTGCTCTTGCCGGCCAGCGGCTCAGACTGCCACGCGGTGACGGAACTCCTGGGCCCGACTGGCGGAGACTTGATAATTCACCGAGAGTGATTGCCGTACGGACGCCAGCAGATCGAGCGATTCGGTATATTTTCTGTATTCTTCGACGGATTGCATGGGGATTTTACCAAAACTGTTTCCAAAGAATTCGAGCACAGTGGCAAGAAATAGATAGAAGGCCGAGAGTTCGGCGGCCAGAAGGAACGCTGAACGATCGCTCTGGGAAGCCGAATTCGTATTTCTCAGATCAGCCTTCTCTGTGTCGGACAGCCAGCGTGAAAGCTTCTCTCCCCATTTGAAGTATTCTGCAGCCGAGGTCGATCCGGACTTCATCTCGGCTACGCAAAATACAAGACTGGCAGCCCTCTCGCTTCCCTGGACGAGCGAGAGCTCATACTGGACTCCACGCGTCTTGGCCGCCCCCTCGGAACGGCAAAGGATCGCAGCGGCATTGGATACCTCGATTTCTTCTCGAGCATGTTCTGCCAGGGTGCGCGCGGTCCGTATCAGATCTCGGCTCAGACCGCCGGACAGGGCGTAGCAGAGACCGACGAACGGCAACGGAATATCGGCTACCCTGCCATACAGCAAATCCCGAGCGGTCTCATGGTCGAGGTAATCGGCGAGGACGATGTCATCGAAACAGCTATCGAAGACATCGCGGTACGGCACACCTCTGCGGTGGAAACTTGCGGCAGCATCCTCGGAAACAGAGACTATGAAATAGCATCCGCGAATCCCGAATATCCCTTTGATGTCGTTGAGGAAGTTCTCAGCCGTCTCGGCAGAACCTAGTTTGTCCAGCTCGTCGATACCGATGATGACCCGATGGCCACGACCGAGATCGCCGATGTACTCGCGGAATCTGTCTACCAGGGCTGGATAGCTCTCCGCCTGTTTCGACCAGGCCATGCCAGCCTTCTGCTGTGCTTCGTAGCCCACCGGAAGCTTGACAGTCCCGGCCAGCCGGAGCGTGACCGAGCGCTCTGCGGTGAATGTCCGCTGAAATTTTATGGCGTCCAGGCACGCACGGGACTTTATCACCAGACGATCCTCGGAGAGCACGTCATACGGGGGCAGGTAAACAGGGGGCTTGTACCCCAGCACGATGCAGAGCACCCCCCAGCCCAGCAGGGCAAGGCCACAGCCGACTACGGTCACCAGATCCACAGGCACGCCGGGGATCGAGAGCCCGATCATGGTCAAGCCAGCGCAGAGGAACACCACAGTCCCCCAGGAGAGGCAGGCGGACAGCCAAGGGGGAGGTTGGAGCCCTCCCGGCCGATCCGCAGGCTCCCTGCGGGAAAAATTTCCACGAAGCGTGTCGATAATTTGCAAGGGAAGAGCGCTCAATGCAATCGAGACGCAGCCGGCCAAATACTCTCCCGGAAATTTCGGCGATACTGGCCAGGCAAGGATTGCCAACACCCCGGAGGTCGCGAGAATTAGGGCCGCCGTAAGGACCTCAAGAACCCGATGGATAAATATCGTTCTCTGAAGCCCTGGAGTTTCATTGAATCCGGCACTCAAATTTTCCGAAAAAATGCGCATGGGATCGGCGGTAGTGGGCGGTCCAAACTTGATCGCCGAAGCCCTTCTCCGGAGGACGGTCAACGCAGCCAAAATCAGGATGACCACCCCGACCGCTACGATGAACCTTGAGCCGGCTGGAAGTCCTCTACTGATCGACCGCGCCACTGTCGTTATCCCGACGGCGAGAAGAATTCCTCCGACCGACGCCGCTGAGATCCTGTACAGCGCGGCATGCCGACTTTTAGGCTCCTCTTGACCCTCAATCTCTTCTGGGACATTTTTCAGGGTCAACACTTTTCGGCAGACTTCACCGAAGAGGTGAAGAATGAAGTCACGCGGGTCGTACGCCACAGGAGCCGATACGCTAACGCCAACGAGCTCACCGTCCGGCCCTGTGCTTATCTTCCCGCTGCAGAACCCATCGATGATGGTCGTCTTTCCCGAACCACGAGGCCCAGCGACTCCTATACTCATTCCACTCATGTTTCGCATGAGCTCTTGAACGCGAGTTACTGTGCGAGTAGGTATAGGGGTTTCAGGCTGTGGGTCCCTGAGGCCTGGGGCATCACAAATGCGCACCCTCGTGGCGTTCCTACCAGTCAGGTTCTCGTTAAACAGGCGACGGAACTCAGGAAGTACCGCTTCCTGTAGGAGTGAATCCTCAAGCGACTGATTCAGCAGCTCCAATTCGGCGATGCACCTAAGGTACTCCGGGTCTCCCTGACGCAACAGCACGTACTGTCTGACCGTCCGTTCGCGCCTCTCCACGGCTATCTCGAATCTCCGGTAATAATCAAGAAATTTCCATACCTTCCCGTGTAGAAGGTTCGCAAGAACCTGACGACCCCCCTCGTCACCTGGCGGTTCCATGAAATCTTTCCATATCTCTTCATCCAATAGATGAGTTTCGGATTGTATCGAAAGAGTTTCATTGTGAAGCTGACGCACAAGCTCATCCAGTGAGAACGCGCCACCCTCGCTTTGCGGGCGCTCAGGCGCCCACGCGTAATCCCTGACCAATTGCTGGAAAGATTTTGGCGCCACTCGAACTGGCGGAAGATTGACCCCTGCCTCCTGTAGTTGAGCGATCAGCTCTGCATATCTCACCTCGAAGGTACGGGCAGTGAAGGAAAGCTCTTTATCCTCTTTTGCAATCACCGGTGAAAGTTGCCGCGCAGTCCACTCGCTCTCTCGCATGCGCAGTTCTACTTCCTGCATCCGAGTTCGAGTGGGGTTAACCCTGCGCAGCATGTCGGCACGCCCATTTTTCACTGCCTGCCATATTTCGGCCCTGGTGTGTTCGCTGAACAGGGGCAAAGCGGCCGCGACCTCCGGCGTATCAGCCGCCCGATCCAGTGCGCTCCGGAAGACCGCCTCTTCGTCAATGATCGCTCCGCCGAGTGGAACCGCAGTCATCATTCACCGCCTCGAAACCGCTGGCTGGGGCGCGAGGGCAGGGGTTCTCCAGCACCCTGACGGTGTCACGCGCTCATCGCGCACTCATTCCACAATCCGCCGCCCCAGCGCTCCCCGCCAGCCGTGGAAGCGCCACGGCTGGCGGGCTTGCTGCGGCCACGACGTGGCACGCCGCCACGTGGACCGGTTACGGCGGCGTATGGGTTGGTCAACTGGACCTTCCCGTCTACGACTCCGCCGCATGTTGCAAATCGATAACGCCCCCTGAGACGCCACGCACAAAGTGTGCGCCGTCTCCGTGATGCACGAGCAGGCTATGGGCTGAGACAGCAGGCGTCCTGAGACAGCCAAAGTGTTCCTAAGACATGCCTCGTGAGACAGAAGGTTCCTGACGGACCGTGAGACTGCCGAAGATTCCTCTGGTCACGCGCTGCCCTCAGGACACAAAAGACGAGAACCTACAGCCAGCCTACGAGCGGCCGACCAATCCGGCGCGCTCAATAAGAACGCCTATCGGCCACTCGGGATCCATGGCCGAAGGTGTGAGGCCTGATCGTTCACTGACGGCGCTCCACGCGCTGGGGAGTAGCCGGGGAGTGGATCAAGGAAATCAGGCCGCGCGGCACCCACGCTGACCAACGCACACCAAGGCTCTGACCTGCACATCTACCCAACGACCCTGGTCAGTCGCTTTTCCGCACGTTATTCGGGACAAGGAGGTCGCGGATTCAAAACCCCGCTACGGAGTTGGTCAGGCACGAGACAGTCGGAGATCAACGCCTGGCGTCGACCGGTTCTGACACGCACCGTCACGACCCCCGAACAGCAGATCTGCGCCGGTCACCCCACCCCACCATTCACCCAAACAGTCGCAAGGGGAGCCCGAGAAACCGCACGGAACGAGGGAAGCCCGTATGCACTGCAATGCCCCCAATCTGAACATATGCCCAGGTCGGGGGGCTGAAGGCAGACGAGTCGGGCTATACGCCGGGTTCTGTCGCCCGACCACCTCGCGGTGGCCGGGGAGACGGCCATCCATCTAGGGCCGGCGTTGCCGCCGGCCTCGTGCGGTCTACCCGCGGACTCGGGCGGGCAGCCCTCGAACGTCCGCGCAGAGTCGCCCTTCTTGCGAAGAGGCGGCCCCTCTTGACCTTGCTCCGGGTGGGGTTTACCTAGCCGCCTGAGTCGCCTCAGGCGCTGGTGGTCTCTTACACCACCGTTTCACCCTTACCGAGGTCCGTACGGATACGGTCCCCGGCGGTTTGTTTTCTGTGGCACTGTCCCGCGGGTCACCCCGGGTGGCCGTTAGCCATCACCCTGCCCTGTGGAGCCCGGACGTTCCTCGGGGAGGTTCACAAGAACCTCCACGCGGCCGTCCGCCCGGCTCGTCTGCCGTGTCGACCATGGTACCGGGCTTGCGGTGCGCCTCGATCCGGCCGTCCCCGTCGCCGTCCCCGTATCCGTCCCTGTCCCCGTCGTCCTCGCCTTCGCCGTCGCCAGGACCGAGCCCGCCAGGATCAGGGAGAAAGCCACTGCGACCCCCGCTGTCAGGCTCTCGTCCAGGAAGACGGCGCCCGCAGCCACCGCGATCGCCGGGTTGACGTACGTGATCACCGTCGCCCTCGTCGGGCCCGCCTCCTTGATCAGTTCCAGGAAGGCCACGAAGGCGATCGCCGTGCAGATCACCCCCAGGCCGGCCAGGGCCGACAGGACCTCGGCGGACGGCAGCTCCGCAGGCCAGGTGGCCGCCGCTGCGGGGGCGTACACCAGCGCCGCCAGGGCCAGGCACGGGGCCGTGAGGTGCAGCGACGGTACGTCCTTCAGATGGCGCGCCGCGATCACCGGCGCCGTCGCGTAGCCGACGACCGTCAGCAGTACCTCGGCCAGCGAGCGGGCGTCGCCGCCCGTCAGGTGCGGGACGGTCAGAACCGCGACGCCGCCGAGGCCCAGCGCGAGTCCCGCCACCCGGCGGGCGCCCAGCCGTTCCGTGTCGCCGAAGAGGCGGGCCGCGGCTACGCCGACTATCGGCACGCCCGCTATCAGCAGGCCGGCCGTGGAGCTGGAGAGGTGGCGTTCGGCGTCCGTCAGGGTCCACCAGGGGACCATGATCTCTATGCACGCGAAGGCCAGCATGGGGCGCCAGTGGGTGCGGACCGTCTGGGTCAGGCCGCCTTGGCGTATCGCGAAGGGGAGCAGTAGCGCGGCGCCTACCGCGCAGCGGGTGAACACCACCATGGACGGGGAGACGCCGTCCACCGCCACCTTGATCATCAGGTAGGGGATGCCCCACACCACTCCCATCAGGGAGAACAGGAACCAGCCGCGTGCAGTCATGCGGGCAGTTTCGGCCAGGTCAGCTTCCGGGGTCTTGAACGCTGTTGCGCTACGGGGACGGGGGCAGGGACGGTGACACGCTTGCTCGGTACGCCGCCGGGGTCACCCCCAGCACCCGCCGGAACCAGCGCGTGAGGTGTGCCTGGTCCGCGAAGCCCACCAGCGACGCCACCTCCGCCGGTCGCAGGCCGGACTCCAGCAGGCCCCGGGCCCGGTTCACCCGGTGCTGGGCCAGCCAGGCGTACGGCGGTAATCCCCATCGTCGTACGGAAGGCGCGCAGGAGTTGGTAGCGGGACAGGCCCAGGTCGGTGGCGAGGGAGGCGAGGGAGGGGGGTGCCTGGAGTTCGTCGGCTAGGCGGTCGCGTACGGCGTGGGCTATGCCGGTCGCTCCCGGGACCTTGTCGCACGCCGGACGGGCCGTGGAGTGGCGGCAGGCCAGGGCCGTGAGCAGCCATGGGAGGCGGGACTCGGCCTCCAACGGGTCGGGGCAGACGCTCAGTTCGGTGTGTGCCATACGCAGGGCGGCGGCCAGTTCGGGGTCGTCGAGGAGGGGCTCGCGGAAGTGCGGGAGGCCGCCCAGGGTGCCCTCGGTGAGGAGGGAGGGCTCGGCGTACAGGGCGCGGTAGGCGTAGCCGTCGGTGGGGGTGCCTGGGCCGCCGGTGTGCATCTCGCCGGGGGCCAGGACGACGATCGAGCCGGGGCCGGTGTGGATACGGCCGCCTCGGTAGTCGATGATTTCCGAGCCGCCGACGCAGACGCCGATGGTGAACTCGTCGTGGGCGTGCGGGGCGTAGACGTGGCGGTCGAAGCGGGCGGTCAGGAGGTCGAGCGGTGGCCCGCAGCGGCCTAGCCGCGCCCTCGTCCACAGGGCCTGTTCCCGTGCGCTCACCTTGAACCCGCCCTCCCCGTTCCCGCCGTCCTAGGGGTGGAACGCCTTCAGGCCCCGTTTCCATGCCGCCGCCAGGTCGGCGTCGTCCGGAAAGCGGCCGTGGATCTCCAGGATCACCATGCCGTGCGCGAACGCCCAGACCGTGCGGGCCAGATCCAGGTCCCCGCCGCACGCCCGCAGCAGTGGCAGCGCGGCCCGGTCCTCCAGCCCGGGCGGCAGCGACGCGCGCGGCAGGGGGCGTTCGGCGGCGAGGCAGTAGAGGTGGGGGTGGGCGAGGGCGTACGTCCGGTACGCCTCTGCCAGCGCCTGGAGTGATCCGGGGGCGCGGACCTCCGCGGCCTCCAGCGCTTCGGCGGACTCGGCGAGCATCTGTGCGATCAGCTCGACCTCCACCGCCTGCTTGTCGGGGAAGTGCTTGTAGAGGGACGGGGCCTTGATGCCGAGGTGGTCGGCGAGGGCCCGCATGGTGAGCGCTGCGGGGCCGGACTCCTCCAGGAGGGTCCGGGCGGCCGTCACGATCTCCTGGGACCGCGCGGTCAGTCGTTCAGCCACGCTGGAAGCCCTCCTTCGTCCGCAGTCCGTACCCGAAGGCGCGATCGTACGAGATGTGGGCGGCCCAGCCGCACAGGGCCGCGAACACGGGGGCCCAGGTCATCGGTGCCGCCGCGGTGTAGAGGGCGATGAGTGCGAACGGTACGAGGGGGCGGTGCAGGGCGTTGTAGTACGGCACCGCGCGGGGCGGCAGCTGGCCCTTCGCCATGCGGGGCGCGTCGTCGAGGGCTACCAGGAAGGTCAGGTCCGGCAGGACGAAGAAGGTGAGGGCGAGGGTGCCCGCGAGCCAGCCGTGGTTGATGGCTTCGAGGATTGCGAACGCCGACCAGAACAAGGCGGTGGTGCCCCAGGCGGTGCGGCGGAGGACGGTGAGGGCGGGGTGCGTGGGGGTGACGGTGGCGGTGCTCATGACTGCCTCCTTGGGCCGTAGTCGTGGCTGGCTAACGCCGTTAGCCACGACGGTATGGCTAACGGTGTTAGCCGTCAAGGGGGCTGCCGTGAGGATGGGGCTGTTTGTTTGGCTGCGGGCCGGTGGGGCCGGTCGTGCAGTTCCCCGCGCCCCTAAACAGCCGCCGGTCCGCCCCCGGTTCTTTTAAGGGGCGGGCCGGCGGCTGACGAACCAACCCCGTCCGTCTGTCAGGAACTCACGCAGGCGCGAACTCCACCTTCGCCGTCCCCGGGTCCGCCTGTGTGAGCCGTACCCGCAACCGCTCCCCCAGCGGCAGCTCAGTCGTGCCGCCGGTGATGCGGGCGAAGACGGCTGGGGACTCCAACTGGACGGTTCCGACGGTGGGTTCGTGTTCCTGTACGTCGACCACGCAGGCCTCGAAGAGGTCGCCGACCCGGTCCCTGAGGAGGGCCGCCTCGACGATGTCGACGCACTCGCGCTCGACGGTGCCCGCGCGTCGGGTGCCCTCAGCCATCTGCTGGGGGAGGTCGTCGAGGGCGGCGAGGACCCAGTCGGGGGGCGGCTGGTCGGTGGCGGCCGCGAGGCAGATCTCCGAGGCGTAGCGGTCGGCGAGGCGGCGCAGTGGGGCGGTGCAGTGGGCGTAGGGCGCGGCGACGGCGGCGTGGGAGGTGACCTCGGGGAGGACGCCGTTCCGGAACACCGTGTAGCCGGCGCCGCGCAGCAGGGTCGTGCACTCCAGGAGGAAGGCCGCGTGGTGCGGCCAGTGCGGGTCGAGGGAGCGGATGAGCTGCGCGTAGGAGACGTGGTGGGGCCAGTTGATGCGCAGGGCCTTTGCGGTGCGGCGGAGACGGCCTACCGCACCGTCCGGGGCGGCGGGCAGCGTGCGCAGGACCCCCGTGCCGTGCGCGAGCATCAGGTCGGCCGCCGCCATGCCGGTGAGCAGGGAGATCTGTGCGTTCCAGCCGTCGGCGGGGAGCGGGGCGCGGTAGACGAGTTCGTACATCCCGTCCTCCTCGACGATCTCCTGCTCGGGGACGTTGAGCGAGATGCCGCCGCGCTCTACCTCCAGTCGTTCGCGCGCCTCCCCGATGTCCTTGAGGAGGGCGAGCGGCTCCTCCGCCGTCCCTTCGTCGATCTGCCGCTGTACGTGCGCGTAGTCGAGCTTGGTGCGGCTTCGTACGAGGGCACGGCGTACGTCGGTGGCCTGCGTACGCCCGTCCGCGTCGAGGTCGATCGTCCACAGCACGGCCGGGCAGGTCTGGCCGGGGAGCAGGCTGGCGGTGCCCTCGGAGAGCTGGGGCGGGTGGAGGGGGATCTTCTCGTCCGGGAAGTAGAGGGTCGTGACGCGGCGGTGGGCCTCGGCATCCAGGGCGCCGCCGGGTACGACGAAGGCGGCGACGTCGGCGATGGCGTACCGGACGCGGTAGCCGCGGTTCTCGCGTCGCGCGAGGTGCATCGCCTGGTCGAGGTCGTTGGACGTCGGGGGGTCGATGGTGAAGAAGGGGATGTCGGTGGCGTCGTAGGAGGGGAGGGCGGGAGCCTTCGCGGCCCGTTCGGCCTCCGCGAGGACCTCGGGCGGGAAGCTCTCGGGGACGCCGAGTTCGGTGCGCAGCGCGGTGAGGGCGGCCCGCAGCGGGGCTTCGGGTGCGCCGGTCACGCGGATGAGGCGGCGGGGCATGTGTCGAGCGTAGGGCGGAGGTGGTGGGGTGGCATCCGGACGTGCGGGCCCACCGGCGAGGAGTGCGGCGGCGCTCAGCAGAAATCCACGGCGCGTGCCCCGGACAGCCGCAGCCTGCGACGGTGGGCGCGGCACGCCGTACGCTGTCGCGGAGCTCTACAGAAGGAGTACGTGTGCTTGTCCTGCTGCCTCCCTCCGAAGGCAAGGCCTCCTCGGGCCGCGGCGCCCCCCTGAAACTGGAGTCGCTGTCGCTGCCGGGACTCACCGCTGCCCGCGAGGCCGTCCTGGACGAGCTGGTCGAGCTGTGCGCGGCCGACGAGGACAAGGCGCGCGAGGTGCTCGGACTGAGCGAGGGCCTGCGCGGCGAGGTCGCCAAGAACACGGAACTGCGGACCGCCGGCGCACGCACGGCCGGGGAGATCTACACAGGGGTCCTGTACGACGCCCTGGACCTGGCCTCCCTGGACGCGGCGGCCAAGCGGCGCGCGGGCCGTTCGCTGCTGGTGTTCTCGGGCCTGTGGGGCGCTGTCCGGGTGAGCGACCGGATCCCGTCGTACCGCTGCTCGATGGGCGTGAAGCTCCCCGGGCTCGGGGCACTGGGCGCGCACTGGCGTACGCCGATGGCCACCGCGCTGCCCGAGGCGGCCGGTGACGGACTCGTGCTGGACCTGCGCTCCTCGGCGTACACGGCGGCGTGGAAGCCGAAGGGTGAGGTCGCGGGGCGCACGGCGACCGTACGGGTGCTGCACTCCCAGCTGGTGAACGGCGTCGAGAAGCGGTCCGTCGTCAGCCACTTCAACAAGGCGACCAAGGGCAAGATCGTACGCAGCCTGCTGACCACCGGTGCGGCGCCGAAGGACCCGGCGGCGCTGGTGGAGGCGCTGCGGGACCTCGGGTACGTGGTGGAGGCGGAGGCGCCTGGTAAGGCGGGTAGGCCGTGGGCGCTGGACGTGGTGGTGACGGAGATCCACTGAGCACTCCCCCCGTTCGGCGCGTCTGCGCTCTCGCTCAGCGGTCCCGCTAGCACTCCCACTAAGCGCGCATTGCAGCATGTGCAACGACCTTTGCGCATGTTGCGCACCCCGGGCAGGATGAGGCCATGACCTCGCCGCTGCCCTCGTCCCTGCCTGCCTCCGTGCTGGACCTCGCCCCCGTGGTCCCCGTCGTCGTGGTCACGGACGCCGCCGACGCCGTACCGCTGGCTCGGGCGCTGGTCGCGGGCGGGCTGCCCGCGATCGAGGTGACGCTGCGGACGCCGGCCGCGCTGGACGCGATCCGGGCGATCGCGGCGGAGGTGCCTGCGGCGGTGGTCGGCGCGGGCACGGTCCTGTCGCCGGAGCAGGTCACCGACTCGGTGGCGGCGGGCGCCCGCTTCCTGGTCAGCCCGGGATGGACGGACGTACTGCTCGATGCCATGCGGGCGTCCGGGGTGCCGTTCCTGCCGGGGGTGTCCACCACGTCGGAGGTCGTGACGCTGCTGGAGCGCGGGGTGCGCGATATGAAGTTCTTCCCGGCGCAGGCGGCGGGCGGTACGGCGTATCTCAAGTCGCTCGCCGGACCGCTGCCGCTGGCACGCTTCTGCCCGACGGGCGGCATCGGTCTCGGCTCCGCGCCGGAGTATCTGGCCCTGCCCAACGTCGGCTGTGTGGGCGGGACTTGGATGCTTCCCGACGACGCGCTCGCGGCGAAGGACTGGGGACGGGTGGAGCGCCTGGCGCGCGAGGCGGCGGCGTTGCGGCCGTCACTCAAACCGCGGCCATGACGTAGGCCGCGACTGGGGCTTGCGCCGCGACCGTGACTCAAGCCGCAAGCCTGACTCAGGCAACGCGGATGACGACCTTGCCGAAGGCCACACCGCTCTCGTAGTAGCGGAACGCCTCGTGCACCTCGTCGAAGCCGAAGACGCGGTCGATGATCGGGCGCGTCCCGTGCAGCGCCAACGCCTTGTTCATGGACTCGAAGTGGGCCCGGCTGCCCACGAACACGCGCCGGATGGTCGCCAGGCTCGCCGCGTACGCCGCGTTGGAGATCTCGATGCCGGGCCTGCGCGGGTTGCCGGTGATCAGGAGCACGATGTGGCTGTAGAGCGCGGCGGCGCGCATCGACTGCTCGATGGTGTCGGGGCCGTTGGTCTCGACGACGAGGTCGGCGCCACGGCCGCCGGTCAACTCCCGTACTGCCAGGCCCCATTCGGGGTTCTCGGCGTAGTTGACGACGTGGTCGGCGCCGAGGGCCTTGAGGCGGTCCGCCTTGACGGCGCTCGACGTCGTCGCGATGACCTCGGCGCCCAGCATCTTGGCGAACTGCACCGTGAAGAGGGACAGCGCCCCGGTGCCGAGCGTCAGCACGGTCTGGCCGGGGGTGAGGGGCTCGCCGCCGGTCAGGGAGTGCCAGGAGGTGACCCCGGCGCAGGGCAGGCAGGCCGCCTCCTCCCAGGTCAGATGGTCCGGGACGCGTACGGCGGCCTCCTGGTCGAGGCGGGCGTACTCGGTGAGCATGCCGTTCAGGGAGGCGCCCGGCTGGTCGAACAGGGCCGGAGTGATCCGTCCGTCGGTCCAGTTCGGGAAGTACGTTCCCGCCACCCGGTCGCCGACCGCGAACCGTGTCACTTCCCGTCCCACCGCGACGACTTCACCCGCTCCGTCGCTCACCGGGATCACGTCCGGCACGGCCTTCAGCGGGTAGGTCCCCTTCATGATCAGCAGATCGCGCTTGTTGAGGGAGACGGCGCGGACGCGGACGAGGATCTCGCGAGGGCCGGGTTCGGGGCGGTCCGTCTCGCGCGGGACGATGCCGTCGATGGTGCCGAGGGTTTCGAGGTGGTAGGCACGCATGTCCGCTCCCTGAGGTGTGTTCTGAAGTGTGCTTTGAGGTGTGCTCCGTTGATGCGTCCATGCTGGTCGCACGGGATACGGCACTCAATTCCCCGTGAGGTATGGCAGAGGTATAGCGGGACTGTCGTACCCGTGACGTACAACTGACCCATGACCACCAGCACCTCCGTGACCGGACCTCCTCCCTTCGCCCGGGAGCTGTTGCGCTGGCGCACCGCGCGCCGGGTCAGTCAGCTGGAGCTCGCCTCGCGGGCGGGGACGACGCAGCGGTACGTCAGCTTCATCGAGCGCGGACGTTCGGTGCCCGGCAGAGAGATCGTGATCAGGCTCGCCGAGTCGCTCGGCCTGACGCTGCGGGAGCGCAACGCGCTGCTGCTGGCCGCCGGTTACGCGCCCGCGTTCGCCGAGTCGCCGCTCGACGCGGTCGCGCTGAAGCCCGTACGGGAGGCGTTGGACAGCATTCTCGAAGGGCACCTTCCGTATCCGGCGGTGGTGGCGGGGCCGCGGGGTGAACTCGTCGCGGCCAACGAGGCGTTCGACGTGCTCGCGGAGGGAGCCGCTCCCGAGTTGCTCGCACCCCCGGTCAACGTACTGCGGCTGGCGCTGCATCCGCGCGGGATGGCGTCACGGGTGGTGAACCTGGACGCGTGGGGGCAGCACATCGTGGAGAACCTGCGGGCCCGGGCCGCACGCAGCCCCGATCCGCTCCTCGACGCGCTGGTCGAGGAGCTCGCGGAGTATGTGCCGGCCGGCGAGCCCGGCGCGGACTACCTCGGCTTCGCCGTGCCGCTGCGACTGCGGTGCGCGGAGGGCGAGTTGAGGCTGCTCACCACACTGACGTCGTTCGCGACGGCGGTGGACGTCACGCTCGCCGAGCTCCACCTGGAGGCGTTCCTCCCGGCGGACAGGGAGACCGCGGAGATCCTCCGGAAGCGCGCGGCCGACAGGGCCTAGGGGCACCTACGGCAGTTTCAGCGGAGGTGGGACGTGTCGTTGAAGAGGCGGACGCTCGCGTTGCCGTCCGCGTAGTACGCCACCGCCGAGAGGGACGCCGCCGACAGTTCCATGCGGAACAGGGACTCCGGCGGGGCGCCTAGGGCCAGGCGTACGAGGGTCTTGATCGGGGTGACGTGGGTGACGAGCAGGACGGTGCGGCCCGCGTACGAGGCGATCAGTTTGTCGCGGGTGGTCGCCATGCGGCGGGCGGTCGCGGCGAAGCTCTCGCCGCCGCCGGTCGGTTCGGCCTTCGGGGAGGCGAGCCAGGTCTTCAGGTCGTCGGGGTAGCGCTCCTGCACCTCTGCGAAGGTGAGGCCTTCCCAGGCGCCGAAGTCCGTTTCGCGGAGGCCGTCCTCGATGACCACGTCGAGGCCCAGGCGGGTGGCTACGGCTGCCGCGGTTTGCCTGGTGCGGGTGAGGGGGGAGGCCACGATGGCCTGGATGGTGCCGCGGGCGGCGAGGGCGGTGGCTGCGCGGTCGGCCTGTTCCCGGCCCACTTCCGAGAGGGACGGGTCGGTGCCGCCGCTGCCGGAGAAGCGTTTCTGGGGGGTCAGGGGGGTTTCGCCGTGGCGTAGGAGGACGAAGGTGGCGGGGGCGCCCATGTCGGGGGCTGTGCCCCAGCCGACGGTTGGCTGGGGGGTGGCGGCCACGTTTTGCGCTGCCCGTACATCGGCCTTTGCGGCTTCGCCGCCAGGGGATGTCGTCATAGTGCGGGCGAGTGGGGGCTGGTCGCGCAGTTCCCCGCGCCCCTGACGGGGCGCTGCCGAACCCTGCGGCTTCAAGGCCGCCCTTGCCTTTGCCGCGCCCGCCGCCGCGTCCCCGGGAGGGCCCGACGGCTCAGGCGCCGCCGCCCTCGCCGCCCTCGCGTCCAGTTCCGCCGTCGACGCCGAGGGAGACCACTGTTCTCCCCGCCGCCCCGCGTCCATCGCCTCGTTGGCCAGGCGGTCCGCGTGTTTGTTCTGCTCGCGGGGGATCCACTCGTAGGTGACCTGGGTGGGCGGGAGGATGCGGGACGCCTCCGCGGCCAGGGGCTTCATGTCCGGGTGCTTGATCTTCCAGCGGCCGGACATCTGCTCGACGACGAGCTTGGAGTCCATGCGGACCCTGACGCGTGCGGTCGGGTCGAGGTCACGGGCCGCCGTCAGGCCCGCGACCAGCCCCCGGTACTCCGCGACGTTGTTGGTGGCGATGCCGATGTACTCGGCGCGCTCCACCAGCGTCTCCCCCGTGGTCGCGTCGATGACCACGGAGCCGTAGCCCGCGGGTCCCGGGTTGCCCCGGGAACCGCCGTCGGCCTCGACGATGAACTCCCGCACGCGCCGAGCCCCTTACAGACCGGACTCGGAGGTGCGCACCAGGATGCGGCGGCAGTTCTCGCAGCGCAGCACGGTGTCGGGGGAGGCCTTCTTCACGTCGTTGACCTCGGTGATGTTGAGCTCCAGGCGGCAGCCCTCGCAGCGGCGCTGGTAGAGCCGGGCCGCGCCGACGCCGCCCTGCTGCTCGCGCAGCTTGTCGTAGAGCTTCAGCAGGTCGGCGGGGATGACGCCCGCGATGACCGCACGCTCCTTGGTCACGGTGGCGGCCTCGTCGTCGAGCCGCTCGAAGGCGGTGTCGCGGCGCGCGGTCGCGTCGTCGATCTTCGACTGGACGGAGGAGACGCGCTCGGTGTACTCGGCGACCCGCTCCTGGGCGGACTCGCGGCGCTCCATGACCTCGAGGACGACGTCCTCCAGGTCGCCCTGGCGCTTGGCGAGGGAGGTGATCTCGCGCTGGAGGTTCTCCAGGTCCTTGGGGGACGACACGGCACCCGAGTCGAGGCGCTTCTGGTCGCGGGCGGCGCGCTGGCGCACCTGGTCCACGTCCTGCTCCGCCTTGGTCTGCTCGCGGGCGCAGTCGCTCTCCTCGGTCGTCGCGGCGACGAGCAGGTCGCGCAGCTGCGTGAGGTCCTTGTTCAGCGACTCGATCTCGGCGTGCTCGGGCAGCGACCTCCGCTTGTGCGCCACCTGCTGGAGGCGTACATCGAGGGCCTGGACGTCGAGGAGTCGGATCTGGTCGGCGGGCGCGGCGTTCAGTTGGGGGCTCCTGATGTGTCAGTGGTCGAGGCCGCGTGGGCGGTCCAGGGGTCGGTGACCGTCTTGGAGACGTGGACCCTGAGGTCCCATCCCTTCCGGTCGGAGATCTCGTCGAGCTGGGCGGCGGCCAGCTCGCACCAGGGCCACTCGGTGGCCCAGTGCGCCGCGTCGAGCAGTGCGAGAGGACTGTGGGCGCGGGCCTCCGACGCCGGGTGGTGGCGCAGGTCCGCGGTGAGGAAGGCGTCCACGCCGGCGGCGCGTACGTCGTCGAAGAGGCTGTCGCCGGAGCCGCCGCTGACCGCGACGGTCCGCACGACCGCCTCGGGGTCGCCCGCGACGCGGATGCCCTGCGCGGTGGCGGGCAGCCGCTCGGCGGCGCGGGCGGCGAGTTCGCGGACGGTCAGCGGGTGGTCCAGCTCACAGACGCGGCCCTGGCCCCGGCGGCCTTCGGGGTCGGTGGTGTCCGGCACGAGCGGCCGTACGACGCGCAGGTCGAGCGCCCCGGCGAGGGCGTCGCTGACCCCCGGGTCGGCGCGGTCGGCGTTGGTGTGGGCGACGTGCAGCGCGATGTCGTTCTTGATGAGGGTGTGCACGACCCGGCCCTTGAAGGTGTCGGCCGCGACGGTCGTCGTCCCGCGCAGATAGAGCGGATGGTGGGTGACCAGCAGGTTCGCACCCAGCTTCACCGCCTCGTCGACGATGTCCCGGACCGGGTCGACGGCGAACAGGACGCGCGTGACCTCCTGGTCGGGGTCACCGCAGACGGTGCCGACCGCATCCCATCCCTCGGCCCTCTCGGGGGGCCAGAGGGCGTCGAGCGCGGCGATGACTTCAGACAGACGGGGCACGGGGAAAGGCTACCTGGCTTACGTCCGTGCCCGACCGGTCGCGGGCCACTGGACCAGGGCCACAGCTCCGCTGCCCCGCGCCCCGGGCGACGTACGGCTGACGTCCCGAGCGCCGGACGGCTCGCGCCCCGGGCGATGGACGGCTTGCGCCCCGGCGACGGACGGCCCGCGGCCCTCCCCCCCCACCCGTGCTCCCCACCCCTGCCTCCCCACCACTGTTCAGCACATCCGCCCCCGTTTCCACAGGCGAATCCCGACATGGCCATCCTTATGTGTGAAGCGGCAGCCCGTCGGTCCCCCGTCTGTGCGTGCGAAAACTAGCTTCGTCGCCGGAGGTGACCGAACGATGACGGCCTGTGCGACGGAGCCCGCAGTGGAGGACGAGAACGAGAACGAGTGGACCGCCGGCCCCGCCTGCGTGATCACCGCTGACGGCACGTACGCGGCACGCCTCGCCCTCGACGGCGAGTGCTGGTTCCCGGAGCGCTGGACGCTGGACGGCCCCGAGCCCTACGCCGTACCGCTGCCCGCCCATCAGCCGGAGGAACCCGGCACGGAGGTTCTGCCGCTGACCGACGGAAGGGTGCTGATCCACCGCGTGGCGGACGGACGGCACGTCTTCTCCCTGCTGTACCCGACCGGGCCCGGCACCGGCGAGCTGCCGCTCGGCGCGGTGGAGTGCCCCGACGAGGGCACCCGGCTGCGACTGCTGCCGCCCTCGCCGGACGGGGAGCGTGCGTACGCCATCGCCGTGGGCCGTGGCTCCACGGCGGTGTGGCGGGTGGCGGGCGGCGCGTTCGGTCCCGAACACCTGGCCGAGGTGCCGGGCCACTGCTCGGGCGGGGTGTGGCTGGACGGCACGGGCCGGCTGCTGGCCCTGGACCGCGCCCAGGGCGGCCGCACGAAGTCCGTGGTGGTGGACCTGGAGCGCGGCGGCGAGATGTCACCGCTCCTCCAGATCGCCGAGCACAGCAACGACCGCCTGCTCCTCGCGGACGCCGACAGCGGACTCCTCCTCATCCGCTCCGACGCCCCGTCGCCCGGCCACGACCGCCTCGGCTGGGGCGTCATCGGCTCCACCTTGCCGATCCGCTTCCCGGAGTGCCTGCACGCGACGGACTGTGCGGTGACCCCGTTCGCGATCCAGCCGGGCCAGGTCCTCACGCCCGAGAGCTGCGCGGTCGCCCTGCGCATCGACGGCCCGGCGGGCACCTGGCTGGGCCTCTGGCGCCCCGCCGAACGCCAGGTGCACCATCTCCCGGCCCCCGAGGGCTGGCTGGCGGGCACCGGCCTGTGGACCAGAGAGGGGGTGCTCCAACTGCCGTACGCGACGGGGGCGGTGCCGTGCGGGGTGGCACGGGTGGGAGCACCGAGGAGGACGCGGGAGCCGGACCGCACCACAGATCCGGCTCCCCCGGAGCGCCCACCGGCACGACCGGTACCCCTCCAACAGGCCCCGCTCCAGGGACGGGTGATCCAGACCCCGGGTCCGCACCACTCAGCCCGTCCGGCGCTTGAGGACGAGGCCGTTCAGGCCGACAGCGGGGGCGAAACACATAACGGCTCCGCCACGGACCCGTCACCCACCGACACCCCCGCCATGACCGCCGGTTAGAATCCCCCGGCTGTAAGAAGGATCTTGCATACGGGGTGAACACGTCACATGAGCGACATCAGCACAATGGAAGCGCCGGGAACCGACACCTACCGGGTTCAGGCCGAAGGCCACGGCAGACACCGCGGCCAGGTCTCCGGCCGGGAGGTCTCCGGACCTGACGCCGAGGCGGCGCCCCACGGCCGCCACCGCAAGCCGTCCGACCAGGACATGTCGGCCTGACGGCACGCAGAACCGATACGGCCCCGCTCGCGCCATGGCGAGCGGGGCCGTTCTGTCAGGGTGCTCAGCGGGGAGAGTCAGCCTGGTCCCGCTTGAGCCCGAGCACCTCCACCGCCGCGAACGTCTCCCCCTTCGGCCGGTCCGCGTAGTGCGGGGTGAGCAGTGCGTCCAGTTCGTCGTACGTGAAGACGTCCTGCTTGGTGTCGAACTTCGCCTGGACTCGGGGGCGTTCGACGATCGCGACCATGCCGCCGTGCACGACGAGGAGCTGCCCGTTGACGTGCGCGGCGGCGGGCGAGGCCAAGTAGCCGACGAGTGGGGCGACATGCTCGGGCGCGAGCGGGTCGAGGCCTTCCTCCGGCTGCCCGAAGCCGGCGAAGACGTCCTCGGTCATACGGGTCCGGGCGCGCGGGCAGATGACGTTCGCCGTCACGCCGTACTTCGCGAGGGCCAGCGCGGTCGAGGTCGTCAGCCCAACGATTCCGCCTTTGGCCGCCGCGTAGTTGGGCTGGCCGGCCGATCCCGCGAGGAACGCCTCCGACGAGGTGTTCACGATCCGCCCGTACACGGGCCCGTCGACCGCCTTGGAGCGGGCCCGCCAGTGCACGGACGCGAAGTGGGTCGTGTTGAAGTGGCCTTTCAGATGCACCCGGACGACCGAGTCCCACTCGTCCTCGGACATCGAGAAGACCATCCGGTCACGCAGGATGCCCGCGTTGTTGACCAGGATGTCGAGCTTCCCGAACTCGGCGACCGCCAACTCGACCAGTGCGCGGGCTTGTTCGTGGTCGGCGACGTCCCCGGTGTGGGCGACGGCCCGGCCGCCCGCCGCGCGGATCTCGGCGGCGACCTCCTCGGCGGGCGTGGCCGACGCCGCGCCGGAACCGTCCCGCCCGGGCTGCCCGAAGTCATTGACGACGACGGCCGCGCCCAGCCGGCCGAGTTCCAGCGCCTCGGCCCGTCCGAGCCCGCGCCCCGCGCCGGTGACGATCGCGGTCAGCCCTTCAAGTGGCAGTGACATCAAGGTCCTTAGCGGTTGTGAGGCGGTGGGGGTGGGGGGTGATGGGGGCGGCGGGGGGTCAGATCTCGATGCAGGTTCGCAGGGCGGTGCCCGTACGCATCTGGTCGAGGGCCTCGTTGATCTCGGCGAGCGGCACCCGGTGGGTGATCAGGCCCTCCAGGTCGATGCGGCCCGCGCGCCACAGGGCAACGGTCCGCTCGTACGACCGCAGGACGTCTCCGCCGCCGTACATCGAGGGCAGGATCCGCTTCTCGTCGAAGAACAGCTCGAACATGTTGAGCTGGAGGAAGTCGTCCATGGCGCCCGCGCCGACGACGACGAGCGTGCCGCCGCGCCGGGTGTTGTCGTACGCCGTCCGGGCGGTGGCGGACTTGCCGACGACCTCGAAGACGTAGTCGAAGCCCTCGCCGCCGGTCACCGACTGCTTGGTGTCGGCGAGTTGGTCCGGTGAGACCGCCTTCGTGGCGCCGAACCTGAGCGCGGCCTCGCGGCGTGAGGCGACCGGGTCGACGGCGACGATCTCGGCGGCGCCCTTGAGCCGGGCGCCCTGGATCGCGGAGATGCCGACGCCTCCGCAGCCGATGACGGCGACCGACGAACCGGCTTCCACGTCGGCGGTGTTGAGGGCGGCGCCCAGTCCGGTCGTCACCCCGCAGCCGATGAGGGCCGCGATGTCGAAGGGCACATCGTCGGGGATGGGGACCGCGCAGCCGGCGTCGACCACGACTTCCTCGGCGAAGGTGCCGGTGCCCGCGAAGCCGAAGACGTCTCCGCCGGGGCGCTTGAAGTTGGGTGTGCCCGCGTTCATGAAGCCGGCCAGGCACAGTTCGGTCTGGCCGCGCTTGCAGGCGGGACAGATACCGCAGGCCGGCAGCCAGCAGACGACGACCCGGTCGCCGGGCTTCAAGTGGCTGATTCCGTCGCCGACTTCGAGGATCTCGCCGGCGCCCTCGTGGCCGGGCACGAACGGCGCGGGCTGCGGCAGTACGCCGCTCATCGCGGACAGGTCCGAGTGGCACAGCCCGGTGGCCCGCACCCGGACCCGCACCCTGCCGGGCCCGAAGCCCACCGCCTCGACGTCGTCGTGGACTTCGAGCTTGTCCTGGCCTATCTCGTGCTGTACGGCTGCGCGCATGGTGCGGCTCCCCTCAGAAGGTGCGTACGAACGTCAGGCGTGCTCAACGATGGTGTCGGCGAGGACCGGCGCGTCGTCCCGTTCGACCGCGCTCACCGCCACCTGGACCCGGCCGTCCCGCCGCCACATCCGGATGCGCAGGGTCTCGCCGGGGAAGACGACACCGGCGAAGCGCGTGGTGTAGGAGCGGACGCGGGTCACATCGCCGCCGAGCACCGTGTCGACGACGGCCTTGAGCGTCATGCCGTAGGTGCACAGCCCGTGCAGGATCGGCCGGTCGAACCCGGCGAGCTTGGCGAACTCGGGGTCGGCGTGCAGCGGGTTCCAGTCGCCGGAGAGCCGGTAGAGCAGGGCCTGGTCCTCGCGGATCGGGCGTTCAACGGTCCTGTCCGGCAGGCCTGTTGGTGCTTCGAGGCGGGTGGAGGGGCCCCGGTCGCCACCCCAGCCGCCTTCTCCCCGTACGAAGATCTGGGCGTCGTTCGTCCACAACGGGCCGTCGGCGTCGGCGACTTCGGTGCGCATCACGAGGATCGCGGCCTTGCCCTTGTCGTACACGGCGGCGATGCGTCCGGTGGCGGTCGCCTTGCCCTCGACGGGGATCGGGCGGTGCAGCTCGATGGTCTGGCCGCCGTGCAGGACGTGCGCGAGGTCGACGTCGACGCCGGGCATGGACAGGCCGCTGATCACGCCCGGTGAACCCGCGCCCGCGACGGTGGCGAAGCTCGGCAGGACGTGCAGCCTGGATTCGAGGGTGTAGCGCAGCTCGTCGGGGTCGGTCGCGGGGCTCTGCTTGTCGGGATTCGCACCCGCGCCGAGGCCCAGGTGGTAGAGCTGGACGTCCTTGTGACTCCAGGCGATCTCCCCGGTCCGGGGCTCGGCGGCGACGGCCTTGGCGGCGTCAATGGGCATGGGGCTCCTGAGTGCTAGGGCCTGAGACCTCGGTGCGGCCGTCCGCACCGTCGGTCGCACCGAGGTCGACACTGGGCCGGGGAACCCGCCCGTTCTAGAACGCGTTCCAGTCCGGCGAACCCTTGTATAGCCCAGCGCTCAGCACTTGTGAAGACTACTGACGCCATGTCAGATCCGAACCCCCGACGCCCAGCGGATCCGCCCCGATCCGCGCCCAGCGTCGGCAGGCCGTGACATTTGTCCCGCCCGACTCCGTACAAGTGCGTCTGCCGGACACCCACCCCCGCTTCGTAGCGTCGTACCCATGACGAAGACGACTGGGACACCGCCCGCCGTGTCCTTCACGGGGGCGGTCAAGACCTTCGGCGCGGTGCGCGCCGTGGACGGCATCGGCCTGGAGGTGGCGGCCGGCGAGACGGTGGCGCTGCTCGGCCGCAACGGAGCGGGCAAGTCGACGGCGATCTCCCTCCTCCTCGGCCTGAACGAGCCCGACGAGGGCTCGGTCGCGCTCTTCGGCGGACCTCCGGAGGAGTCGGTGCGCGCCGGGCGGGTCGGCGCGATGCTCCAGGAGACGCGGCCGGTGCCCCGCGTCACCGTGCGGGAACTGGTCTCCTTCGTGGCCGGGCGCTACCCCGCGCCGCTGCCGGTGGCCGACGCCCTGGAGCGCGCGGGCATCACGGAGCTGGCGGGGCGGCGCGTCGACCGGCTCTCCGGCGGGCAGGCGCAGCGGGTGCGGTTCGCCCTCGCGCTGGCCGGGAACCCCGCGCTGATCGTGCTCGACGAGCCGACCGCATCGCTGGACGTGGAGGCGCGGCACTCCTTCTGGAAGTCGATGCGGGCATACGCGCGCCGCGGCCACACCGTGCTCTTCTCCACGCACTACCTGGAGGAGGCCGACGCGCACGCCGACCGGATCGTCGTCATCGACCGCGGCCGGATCGTCGCCGACGGCACCGGCGAGCATCTCAAGCGGTCGGTGGGCGGCAACCTGGTCTCCTTCGACCTGGCGGGCCGTGGCACGGAGGGCCTCGCGCTGCTGCCCGGCGTGGTGTCGGTGGAGGTGCGCGGGGAGCGGGCCCAGCTGCGTACGGACGACTCGGACGCGACGGTGATCGCGCTGGCCGAGCGGGGAGCGATACGCGGCCTGGAGGTCGTACCCGCCTCCCTGGACGACGCGTTCATGGCGCTGACCTCGTCTGTTCTGGAGGCGGTGTGATGCTGGACTATCTACGGCTCGAAGTACGCCGGACGCTGCGGGACACCGGCTTTGTGATCGGCGGCATCGCGATGCCGGTGATGATGTACCTCCTGTTCACCAACCTCGGTGGCGGCGACGACGGCGACTGGAGGACCGCCTCGATGGTCGGGATGGCGGCGTACGGAGCGGTCGGCTCGGCGCTCAACACCGGGGGCGGGGTCGCCGAGGACAAGGGGATCGGCTGGCTGCGGCAGCTGCGGGTGACGCCGATGACGCCGCGCGAGGTGGTGCTGGGGCGGGCGCTGACCGGCTCGGTGACCGTGCTGCCTGCGATCGTCGCGGTGCTGGCGGCGGGCGGTCTGGTCAACGGCGTACGCCTGGACGTCTGGCAGTGGGCGGCGATCGCGGTGCTGCTGTGGCTCGGCTCCCTCCCCTTCACGCTGCTGGGCCTCGGCAACGGCTACCGGCTGACCCCACAGACGACAGGGGTCGCGAACATGGTGTGCAACCTGGGGCTCTCGGTGGTCGGCGGCCTGTGGTTCCCGCTCGCCCTGTTCCCCGGCTGGCTGCGCTCCCTGTCGGCGTACACGCCCACGAACCGCTTCGCGCAGCTGGGTGTGTCGGTCGCGGACGGCCACGCTCCGGCGCTCGGCGCGGTGGTGGTGCTGACGGCCTGGCTGCTGGCGTTCGGTTTCTACGCCGTGGTCTCGTACCGTCGGTCCGCACGGACCGTCTGAAGGGGGAGCCGGGACATGTCCTGGATACGAGAGGTCACCTGCCAGGTACGGCAGTGGCAGACGGCGCGGGCCCGCTGGAGGGCCGACATGGAGCGCTTCAAGGCCGAGCAGCGGGCCGCCCGTGAAAGCGGCGGGAAGATGCCCGAGAATCCGGGCCCTCCGCCCACCGGCTTCGCGCTGCTGCCGTGGCTGCTGATGGGGATGGGCGCCTTCTCCAACCTCCTCCAGGGCGAGACCCCGAACCCCTGGATCGGCGGCCTGGGTCTGCTCACCTTCAACTCCCTCTACATCTATGTGACGTTCCGGGCCTTCGTGAAGGTGACGCGCGAGGCCCGCTCCACGCGGGTGGCGCTCGTCCTGATGGGCCTGGTCACCTGCGGGCTGGCCGTCGGGTACGGCGGCAGCTGGCTGTACTTCTTCCCGCTGCTCGGGCTGGCCACCGGGGCCGTCCTGCGGGGCCCGCGGCTCGGTCAGATCGGCCTCGGCGTGACCGCGCTCGCGGCGGTGGTCTCCTTCTACCGGGCGGGCTGGGACGCGGTGAACGTCGCCTACGGCACCTTCCTGTCGACGATGGTGACGGCCGCGATCCTCTCCCTCTCCGAGGCCGTACGCGAACTGCGCGCCGCCCGCGAGGAGTTGGCGCGCCGCGCCGTAGAGAAGGAACGGCTGCGCTTCTCCCGCGATCTGCACGACCTGCTGGGCCACACGCTCTCCGTCATCGTGGTGAAGTCGGAGGCGGCCCGCCGACTGGCCCACCGCGACCTGGACGCGGCCCTCGTCCAGGTCACGGACATCGAGTCGGTCGGCCGCCAGGCCCTGACGGAGATCCGCGAGGCGGTCACCGGCTACCGTGAGGGCAGCCTCGCCACGGAACTGGACGGCGCCCGCTCGGCGTTGTCGGCGGTGGGCGTCGAGCCGGTCGTACGGCAGTCGGGGCCGCCCCTCGTCCCGCAGACCGAGGCGCTGCTGGGCTGGGTGGTCCGCGAGGCGGTCACCAATGTCGTACGGCACAGTGGCGCGACCCGCTGCGAGATCACGCTGGACGGCACCCCTGACCGCGTCCGCCTGACGATCGCGGACGACGGAGCGGGGAACGGAGACGGAGACAGGGACGGGAACGGGGGCGGGGACGGCGCACCCTCCGCGTCGTTCGCGTCGTCCGCGCTGGGCATCGGCGGGACGGGTCTGAAGGGCCTGACCGAACGCCTCACGGCGGCGGGCGGGTCCCTGCGGGCCGGCCCGTCGCCGCGCGGCGGCTTCACGGTCACCGCCGAACTCCCGGTGGAGGGTCAACTCCCCACGGAACCGGCGGAATTGTCGGTCTCCTAAGGCGCCCAGGGCGCGCTGACCACCCAGCTCACGTCGTCCGTCCACGAGGTGGCGCTGTCCCAGGTGTTCGAACCGCCGTTGCTCGCTATGTAGACGTTGTAGTTGTAGTGGCGGATGAACCTCGTCGGATAGTTGTACGACGCGAACGAGTAGCCTGTGCCGCTCTGGCCCGTCTGTGGACAGAAGGTGGCGTCGGATCTGAACTGCGCCGTGCCGACCATGGGTTGTCGGTAGAGCTGGTAGTTGTAGTGCCGCAGGAAGTCGCCCGGGTAGTTCCGCGACTCGAAGGAGACGCAGGAGCTGCCGGCCCCGGCGGCGAGGCCCCGGCGCACGATCCAGGTGGCGTCGCTCTTGTCGAGCGTCGAGCTGCTGGACGTGATCGCCGAGACGACCGCCGCGTTGTTCTGGTGGCGGATGTAGTCGGTCGTGCAGCACGAGGTCGTCGCGCGCAGCGAGATCTCCGAACCGGGCGTCAGCGAGCCGGTGCTGCCGGTGGAACCGCCGTAGCCGACGGAGACGATGTTGGCCTGCACTGAGTTGTCGGCGGCGTCCGTCGGGATGCCCGAGGTCATGACGCCCTCGAAAAAGGAGCCGATGGAGCCGTTGCTGTTGTCGCCGCCGGTGCCCAGGACGATCGCGCCCTCCTGGTGCATGGGCGAGTAACCACTGGTGGTGGGTTCACCCCCGGAATAGGTGGTCGTCAGACTGCCCGATTGGGCATTGCCGTATTTCAGCGCGAAATGGTCCTGGCCGTTGTTCTTCAGCAGCGCGGTCACGAACGGCATCGCACCGGTGCCGGTGTTCGACGAGTTCTTGCTGTAACCGGAGTCCGACTGGAACAGCCCGTTCTCCAGGTCGGCCTGCACCCAGGGGCCCCCGCCGTAGCAGGGCGAGAACCAGCACTCGGTACCGAAGTTGATCGCGTCCATGTGGCCGTTGCCGGTGTCCTGGTTGTTGGTCTCGGCGTTGCCGTAGTCGAAGCAGCAGCTGCCGTTCACATGGGTGCCGGAGGTCACCATGTACATCCCCTCGGCCTGCCCGTTGACCGCGACGCCCGATGTCGAGTTGTCCCGGTAGCCCATGCCGGCCGAGATCTCCAGCCCGTAGACCTGGTGCCCGCCGGCCGTGACCGGCAGGGCGTCCGCGGGCGCGCCGACATCGGCGGCACCGGCGCCGCCGGCGCCCTCGACGGTGAGGTCGTTGTGGCGCGACGACTGGTCGTAGATCTTGGTGATGATGCAGGTGGTACCGGTACAGAAGGAGTCCTGCGCCGCGGCGTTCGCGTAACCTCCGGCGGCCAGGAGACCTATGTTGAGGGTGGCGCTGTCGGAGGCGCGCTGCACTTGGTACAGCGAGCCGTTGTACGACGAGTAGAGCGCCCTGACGAGGCTGTGCGCGGCGACACAGGGCGTGCCCGCGGTGGCGTAGAGGTCGCAGGGGAGCGAGCCGGCGGCCGCGGCCTGGGGCGCGCCGAGGCCGATCGAGAGGCCGACGGCGAGCACGAGGGTCGCGAACCCCGACAGCACGGACAGGGCAGTTCTTCTGAGGCGTTGTGATCGCGAGCGCCATAACTTCAAGAACACGGTGCACCTCTTCCGTTCCTGGTAGGCAGTGCGGGTAGACAGTGCGAGCGGGCGGTGCGGGTACGCAGTGCGGGTAGACAGTGCGAGCAGGCGGTGCGGGTACGCGGTGCAGGTAGGCGGTGCGGGCGCTTTGCCGAAATACCGAACGCCGTTCGGTCGAAATGCCGAACCAAATCTCGGTCGAAATGTCGAACATTTACGGAACTTGGGCCGGCACAGGAATGGCAAAGGTGTCCGCTGAATGCCGACCCGATTGTTTTCCGGGAGTCAGAGGCCGTCAAGACTCGCGGAGCCGAATAATGACGACTCTTTAATTGCCCGCCACAGCAAGCACTCCAAGCGGTCGCGGCTGCCCCCGCGCCTTACGCTTGGCCCGTGAACGAGATGCCCCGGGATCACCGGCCCGCCAAGTCCATTCGTGTCCTGCTCGCCGAGGACCAGGGCATGATGCGGGGCGCGCTCGCTCTGCTGCTCGGGATGGAGGCGGACATCGAGGTGGTCGCGCAGGTGTCCGCGGGGGACGCGATCGTGGACGCGGCGCTGACGCATCGGCCCGATGTGGCCCTCCTGGACATCGAGTTGCCCGGTATGAGCGGGCTGGACGCGGCGGCCGAACTGCGGAACGAGGCGCCCGACTGCCGGGTGCTGATCCTCACCACGTTCGGGCGGCCCGGGTATCTGCGGCGGGCCATGGAGGCGGGCGCCGCGGGGTTCCTGGTCAAGGACGGGCCCGTGGAGGAGCTGGCCGAGGCGATCCGGCGGGTGCTGACCGGGGAGACGGTCATCGATCCGGCGCTCGCCGCGGCTGCGCTGAGCGCTGGGCCCAATCCGCTCACTGCTCGCGAGTGCGATGTGCTCAAGGCTTCCGTGGACGGTGCCACCGTCGCCGACATCGCGACGAAGCTTCATCTCTCCGAGTCGACTGTGCGCAACTACCTCTCTTCGGCGATCGGCAAGACGGGGACCCGCAACCGTATGGAGGCGATGCGGGAGGCACGTCAGCAGGGGTGGTTGTAGCTGCCGGGGCTCGGGCCTGGTTTTTTCCCCCGCCGCCCCTACCCGTCCCATCCCGTTCCTGGGGCTCCGCCCCAGACCCCGTGGGTTGTGTTTTGGCTGCGGGTGGGTGGGGGTTGCTCGCGCAGTTCCCCGCGCCCCTTAAGGGGCGCGGGGAACTGCGCAATCTTTTCAACCCCCGTCACCCCGAAGCCGCCGCCGACTTGAACACCTTGCCCTCCGGGGCGAGGCACACGAACCAGTTGGTCGGGGAGCCCTTGGCCTGGCGGATCATGGGCTTGAAGTCCCAGCTGAAGCCGGCGCCCTTGGGGGCCATGGGGACGATGGTCGTCGAGCCGTCGTTCCAGGTGCAGGTGACCTGTCGGGTGGTCGGGGAGGCATCGCCGATCACGAGCCGGTTGCGTGAGCCGCCCGTGCCCTGCTTGCCCGTGTGCAGCGGCATCGCGCCGGAGACGAGGTACTCGCCCGGGTTGGCATCGCTCCGGTCGAACTGGCCCTCCATCACCGCCGTCGTCTCGACATCGCCCACGATCAGGTGCACGAAGTACCGGTCGATGCCGATCAGGTCCTTGGCCTTGGTCACTCCCACCGGATGCACCCGGTACTCATCCATCGCGGCGTGCTGGCGCTCCGCCTCCGCCTCGTTCTTCGGCGCCCCCCACACATCGAGGGTGACGCTCCAGTCCTTGCCGTTCTCCCGTGCGCTCGCCAGCGTGGTCCGCTGCGGCGCGTACACATGCCGCTGCTCGGCCGTCGGCGGGCGGGTGGCGGCCGGGGCGACCTGCTTGCCGTCGCCTCCCGAAACTCCCGCCAGCGCCAGCGTTCCCGTCGAGCCGGCGATCACCAGGGCCGCGGCGGCCGCGACCGCCCAGCGGCGGGCCTTGCGGCGCCGGCCGCCGCGGACCACCGCCTGGTAGGGGGCTATGCCGATCTCGACCTCGTCCGCGGCCTCGGCCAGCAGGAGGGCGATGTCCCTGTGTGTCGCCATGTCGTGGTTCGTCTCCCGGTCCGCGCTCATCACTTCCGCCCTCCGTGCGTCACCATCTCGGCCAGGCCAGGTATGGCGCGGAGCTTCGCGATTCCCTTGGCCGCGTTGCTCTTCACCGCGCCCACCGAGCAGCCCATCGCCTCCGCCACCTGGCTCTCGCTCAGGTCCTCCCAGTAGCGAAGGACCACCGCTTCGCGCTGCCGCGCGGGCAGTTGGGCGAGCGCCTTCAGCAGCGCGCTGCGGTCGTCGGCCTGGGCGATCCGGTCACCGGTGTCGGGCAGCTCGTGGCTGAGGCCCGAGTCGTCCTTCGGTGCGAGGAACTCCTTGAGTTTTCTGCGGTGCTTGCGGGCATGCCCGTTGATCATCACCCGCCGTACATACGCCTCCGGGTCGTCGGCGGCACCGACCCTGCGCCAGGCCACGTACACCTGCTCCAGCGTCGACTGGACCAGGTCCTCCGCGGCGTGCTGCTCCCCCGCGAGGAGAAATGCCGTACGCATCAACCGCGGCCAGCGGCCGATGACAAAGCTCTGGAACTCCTCGTCCCGAGCCTGCTTCCGATCCCCCATGGGCACCTCCTAGATGTCTAAAGGAGTCCGCGAGGGTCTGATTTCGTTGCCTCAGCCGCGGGAAATCCCAGAAATCTTTCGCGGCAGCCACACCAGCATCAACACCGTCCCGCCGAGCAGGACGAAGCCTCCCGTGCGGAAGGCCAGCGCGTACCCCGCGGTCAGCGCCTCCGCCGACGAGCTGCCCGCCGTACGGGCCGCCGCGATCGTGGACATGATGGCGAGCCCGAGCGAACCGCCCATCACCCGCGAGGTGTTGACCAGGCCCGACACCAGCCCGGCGTCCTCCGGAGTCGCGCCCGAGGTGGCGAGCGCGGCCAGCGTTGTCGCGGACAGGCCCGCGCCCGCCATCATCAGGATCCCCGGGAGCATGATCGCGGTGACGTACGAGCCGTCCGCGGTCATCGTGGACTGCCAGCCGAAGCCGACCGCGGCCACCAGCGTGCCGAGCACCGCCACGTTACGTACCCCGATCACCGGCATGAAGCGGGGCGCCGCCTTCGAGCCGAGGACCACCGCCAGCGAACTCGGCACCACGGCGAGCCCGGCTTCCAACGGCGAGTAGCCGAGCACGTTCTGCGCGTACAGCGACATGAAGAGCCACATGCAGAACATCGCGGAGCCGCACACGAAATTGGCCGCGTTCGCCGACGACACCGACCGCAGCCGCAGCAGCTTCAAGGGCATCAGGGGGGCCTTCGTCCGCGACTCGACGACGAGGAACAAGGCGATGAGCGCGAGCCCGGCACACAGCGGCACCAGCGTCTCCGCCGCCGCCCACCCCTCGGCCTCCGTCTGCACGATCCCGTACGCCAGTGTCGCGAGCCCCGCCGTCACCAGCAGCGCGCCCGGCAGGTCGAGCCGGCGCCCGTCCCCGGCCCTGCTCTCCACGAGCCACAGCGCGGCACCCGTCAGCACCACCGCGCCGACCGGCACGTTGATGAGCAGCACCCACCGCCACGACAGGCCGTCGACCAGCAGCCCGCCGACCAGTCCGCCCGCCGCGCCGCCCCCGGCGCCGACGGCGGTCCACGTCGCGATGGCCCGCGCGCGTGCGGCGCCCTCCGGGACTGCCGAGGTGAGGATCGTCAGCGTCGAGGGCGCGAGCACGGCGGCCCCCAGCCCCTGCACGGCCCGCGCGACCAGCAGCTGCCAGCCCTCCTGGGCGATCCCGCCGCCGAGCGAGGCCAGCGTGAACAGCGCGAGCCCCACCAGGAACATCCGCTTGCGCCCGTACAGGTCACCGGCCCGCCCGCCGAGCAGCATGAACCCGGCGAAGGCGATCGAGTACGCGTTCACCACCCATTGCAGCCCCGCCGCGCTCAGCCCCAGGTCGGTCCGCATGGACGGCAGCGCCACATTGACGACGGACACGTCCAGCACGACGAGGAACTGTCCGGCGCACGCGAGCGCGACCACCGCCCAGAGGGGCGGAGCGTTACGTCCGGATATGGATCTTCGGGTGTCTTCAGCGGCTCGGAGCATGCGTGTCATGCTCTCAACCGCCTTACGCCCCTTGCATCGGGATTTCGCCGCACGCGCCCGTAGGACAGGAGACCTAGGCCCCGAGAGTCACGGACAGCGGCGGCGTCGCCGTCAGGTCCCCGCCCGGGCCAGCAGCGTCACCACCGCCGCCCCGCCCAGCCCGATGTTGTGCGCGAGCCCGACCCGCGCGTCCGCCACCTGACGCGACCCCGCCTCTCCCCTCAACTGCCACACCAGCTCGGCCACTTGGGCGATGCCGGTCGCCCCGAGCGGATGCCCCTTGGAGATCAGCCCGCCCGACGGGTTCACCACCCACCGTCCGCCGTACGTCGTGGCGCCCGACTCGACGAGCTTGCCGGACTCCCCCTCCCCGCACATGCCGAGCGCCTCGTACGTCAGCAGCTCGTTGACGGAGAAGCAGTCGTGCAGTTCTACGACGTCCACGTCCTCGATGCCGAGTCCGGACCGCTCGTACACCTGGCGCGCGGCCTCCCGCGACATCGGCTGTCCGACGACGTCGATGCACGAGCCGGACGCGAAGGACTCCTCGGTGTCGGTGGTCATCGCCTGCGCGACGATCTCGACCGCCCGCTCCCCCAACTCATGCCGCTCCACGAACCGTTCGGACACCACGACAGCGGCCGCCGCCCCGTCCGAGGTCGGCGAGCACTGGAGCTTGGTCAGCGGCCGGTGGACCGTCCGGGCGGCGAGGATCTCGTCGACGGAGTACACGTCCTGGAACTGGGCGTACGGGTTGTTCGCCGAGTGCCGGTGGTTCTTGGCACCGACGGCGGCCAGCTGGGCCTCCGTGGTCCCGTACTTCTCCATGTGCTCACGCGCCGCGTCACCGAAGATCTGCGCGGTGGGCGGGGACATCTCGAAGCCGTGCCGGGCGGCCATGATCCCGTAGTGCCTGGCGACGGGTGAGGTCGCGAAGTCTCCCCCGTCGGCGCCTCCCCCGAGCGCGCCCCGCTTCATCTTCTCGAACCCCAGCGCCAGTACGCAGTCCGAGATCCCGCCCTCGACGAACTGCCGGGCCAGCATCAACGCGCTCGCCCCGGTCGCGCAGTTGTTGTTGACGTTGTAGACGGGCACGCCGGTCAGGCCCAGTTCGTAGGCGGCGCGCTGGCCCGCGGTGGAGGCCTGGAAGCAGTAGCCGACGGGGACCTGCTCGACGAGGTCGTACGAAATCCCGCTGTCGGCAAGGGCGTTGGTCCCCGCTTCCTTCACCATGTCCCAGTACTGCCACTCCCGGGTCTCGGGCTTCTCGAACCTGGTCATCCCGACCCCGACGACGTACGCCTTCATGGCACTCACTCCTAGTCTCGCGGCAGGCCGAGGATGCGCTCGGCGACGACATTGAGCTGGACCTGGGTGGTGCCGCCCGCGATGGTCAGGCAGCGGGAGAGCAGGAAGCCATGCACGGCACGCTCGCCCGCGCCCTCCCTCAACGCGCCTGCGGGGCCCAGCAGTTCGAGGCCGAGCTCGGCGACCTTCTGCTGGTGCGCGGTCTGCACCAGCTTCCGCACGGAGGCGCCCGCGCCCGGTTCGGCGCCGGACACCTGCCGCAGGGTCGTGCGCAGCCCGATGCAGGCCAGCGCGTGCGCCTCGGCGAGGAGCGCCCCCAGACGCGCTCCCTCGATCTCGTCGGCCCGCGCGATCAGCGCCTCCAGACCGGTGTCGAAGGTCAACTGGTCGGCCATGTGCACGCGTTCGTTGCCGAGCGTGTTGCGGGCGACGCGCCAGCCGTCGTCGATCTCGCCGACGACCGCGTCGGCGGGCAGCAGCACGTCGTCGAAGTAGACCTCGTTGAAGAGGGAGTCGCCGGTGATCTCCTTCAGGGGACGGATGTCGATGCCGTCCGTGTTCTTCATGTCGACGACGAAATAGGTGAGCCCCTTGTGCTTGGGCGCCGCCGGATTCGTGCGCGCGAGGAGGATCCCGTAGTCGGCCCACTGTGCCGCGCTCGTCCACACCTTCTGCCCGTTGACCCGCCAGCGCCCGTCGTCGGTCCGCTCGGCCCGGGTGCGCAGGGAGGCGAGGTCGGACCCGGCGCCCGGCTCCGAGAAGAGCTGGCACCACAGGAGGTCCCCGCGCAGGGTGGGCAGCAGATGGCGCTCCCGCTGCCGGTCGGTGCCGTAGGCGACGAGGGACGGGACGACCCAGGTGGCGATCCCCAGCTCGCTGATCCGTACGTCCGCCGCCGCCAACTCCTGCTGTACGGCGAGCTGTTGGACGGGCCCGGCGCCGAGTCCGTAGGGCGGGGGCAGATGCGGGGCGGCGTACCCCGTGGGCGCCAGCAGCCGCCGTGCGGCCGCCGGATCGAGCCCGCGCGCGCCCTCGATGACCTCGCGGGCCTCCGCCCGGTACGCGGACGCCTCCTCCGGCAGCTCCAGGCGCAGCTCCCGCCGTACGCCGCCCTGCGCGAGCCGGGCGGCCCGCCGCAGGTGCGTGTCCCCCGCCCCGAACAGCTGCCGTGCCACGACCGCCCGGCGCAGATACAGATGGGCGTCGTGCTCCCAGGTGAACCCGATGCCGCCGAGGATCTGGACGCAGTCCTTGGCGCAGGAGTACGCGGCGTCGAGAGCGGTACCGGCGGCGAGGGACGCCACCAACTCACGTACGGCCTCCAACTCCTTTGCACCGGAGGCGCCGGAAGCCTCTTGAGCCGCCCGCGCCGCGTCCCACGTCAGCGCCCGCGCCTGTTCGAGCCGTACGAGCATGTCGGCGCACAGGTGCTTCACGCCCTGGAAGTGGCCGATGGGCCGGCCGAACTGTTCGCGGACCTTGGCGTATTCGGCGGCGGTGTGCAGCGCCCACGCGGCGGTGCCGCAGGCGTCCGCGGCGAGGAGGACGGCGGCGAGGTCGCGGACCAGGGCCGGGTCGACGGCGAGGACGCGGTCGGCGGGGACCCGCACGCCTTCCGCCCGGACCTCGGCGGTCGCCCGCGTCGGATCGGCGCTCTCGTGGGGGCGTACGACGAGATCGGCGGCGTCGACGGCCAGCCATACGGTGTCGCCGCCGGACGAGGCGGCGAGCACGAGCACGTCCGCGTCGGCGCCCGACAGCACGGGCGGCGCCGTCCCGTCGAGCACGTATCCGCCGTCCGTCGCGACGGCGGCCAGGGAGCCCGGACCGAACGCCACGGCACCGATGCGCTCCCCGCACCCCAGGGCCCGTACGAGATCGTCCGCCCCGGCCAGGACCACCGACGCCAGCACGCTCGCCAGATACGGCCCCGGCAGCGCGGCCCGCGCGGCCTCCTCCACGACGACGGTGAGGTCGACGAGGTCGCCGCCGCCACCGCCGTACGCCTCCGGAAGGTGCACGGCGAGCAGGCCCTGCGCGGCAAGTGCGTCCCAGTGGGCGGGTCTGCCGCCGCCCGGTGCGTCGAGCAGTTTGCGGACCTCCTCGGGTGGCACGGCGCGGGTGGTCCAGCCGCGTACGGCCTCGGCCAGTTCCCGCTGCTCCGGTGTGGTCCCGATGCCCATGCGCGCCTCCCCAAGGCCCAAGGTGCGCGTCAGACTAGAACACGTTTCATTCTGACGGTAGGTCAGATACCCATCAGAGGGTCAAGAATTCGTTAGTACGCCGAAGCATCGGAATAGTTGCCCGGGCACACCTGGTTCAGCTTGCACGTATCCCGCACGGATCACCCGACCGACCGTCCCCGCATCCGCACGGATCACCCACCACTCACACCCTGAGTGCTTATCCTCTTCCGGCCTGGAGGCCACACGTAATGACGCACACGACGACCGACCAGCCCGCCCGGAGGCAGAGCGGCGCGATCGTGCCGGTGCTCGCCTTCGCGGGCATCGTTGTCGCGGTGATGCAGACCCTGCTCGTCCCGGTCATCAAGGACCTGCCGACGCTGCTGAGCACCGCTCCCAGCAACGCCACCTGGGTATTGACCTCGACTCTGCTCTCGGGCGCCGTGGCCACGCCGATCATGGGGCGCCTCGGCGACCTCTTCGGCAAGCGGCGCATGCTGCTCACCAGCCTGGCCGTGATGGTCGTCGGCGCGCTGATCAGCGCGTTGACCAGCACCCTGATGCCGATGATCGTGGGCCGCACGCTCCAGGGCTTCGCCATGGGCGCCATCCCGCTCGGCATCGGCCTGATGCGCGACATGCTGCCCCGCGAGAAGCTCGGCTCGGCGATGGCCCTGATGAGCTCCTCGATCGGCGTCGGCGGCGGACTCGCGCTGCCCGCCGCGGCCCTGGTCGCACAGCACGCGAACTGGCACGCCCTCTTCTACGGCGCCGCCGGCCTCGGCGTCCTCTCGATCGCCCTCACCCTCCTCTTCGTGCCGGAGTCCCCGATGCGCGCCGAGGGCACCTTCGACGTGCTGGGCGCGATAGGTCTCGCCGTAGGCCTCGTCCTCTTCCTGCTGCCGATCACCAAGGGCAGCGACTGGGGCTGGACCTCGGGCACCACGCTCGGCCTGTTCGCCGCGTCGGTCGTCGTACTCGTCCTGTGGGGCGTTATGGAGCTGCGTGTGAAGGCTCCGCTGGTGGACCTGCGCACCACGGCCCGTCCCGCGGTGCTGTTCACCAACCTCGCCTCGATCATGGTCGGCGTCTCCTTCTACGTCGTCTCCCTCGTCCTGCCGCAGCTGCTCCAGTTGCCGAAGGCCACCGGGTACGGCCTCGGCCAGTCGATGGTCACCGCGGGCCTGCTCGTGGCTCCGCTCGGCCTGACGATGATGTTCACGGCGCCCGTCTACGCCAAGCTGTCCGCGAAGTACGGCCCCAAGGTCACCCTGATCCTCGGCATGCTGATCATCGCGATCGGCTACGGCGCCGGACTCGGCCTGATGAGCGCCGCCTGGCAGAGCCTCGTCATCGCGGTGGTCCTGGGCGCCGGCATCGGCCTCGCGTACTCCTCGCTGCCCGCGCTGATCATCGGCGCGGTCCCGGCGTCGGAGACGGGTGCGGCGAACGGCCTCAACACCCTGATGCGCTCCATCGGTACGTCCGTGTCGAGCGCCGTCATCGGCATGGTCCTCGCCAACACGGCGAACCACGTGGGCGGCGTCGCGATCCCGACCATGCACGGCTTCCGCGTCTCGTTCCTGATCGCGACCGGCGCGGTGGCGGTCGGCCTGCTGATGGCCCTCTTCCTGCCCCGCAACCGCCCGGCGACCAAGCCCCAGCTGCGCGCCAGCAGCGAGGAGGAGGCCGCCCTGGAGCGGGCGGCCGAGGTGCTCGGCGGTTTCCGCGGCATGGTCCTGAACGCCGACGGCGACCCCGTCGCCCGCGCCAAGGTCACCCTGATCGACCACCGCGGCCGCCAGGCCGGCGCCACGCTCTCCGCCGAGGACGGCAGCTACGCGCTCGCCGTGCCCACCGAGGGTGCGTACGTCCTGGCCGCCAAGGCCGCCGGTCACGGCCCGCTGGCCTCGTCGGCGACGCACTCCGGCGACGACCGTCCGGTCGAGGTGCACCTGGCGCTGCCGGGCGAGACCGTTCCGGCGTAACCGGCTGGCCGGTCGCTCCTTCTTGAACGCCCCCCTTGAACACCCCCGTCGCTCATGCGGCGGGGGTGTTCGCGTCTCCGTCTCACGGCAGGAAGCGGGCCGAAGTGACCTCCCGCACATGGAGGATCGCGTCGAACCACTCTCCGAGCGATCCACCGGCCATGAAGTTGTCGGCGCTGGTCTCGGCATGGAAGTGCGGTCCGATCAGCCGCGTCCTCGCCGGCGCGCCCAGCCAGTTCCGCACCCCCTCCGGGGCGTCGCCGCGCAGGTCCAGGAGGTACGCGGGCAGCCCGACGTCACCCAGGACCGTTTCGGCGAACTCCGGCGGCGGGGCCGGGACCGGGTACGGGACCCTGCCGTACTGGAACATCAGCCCGATGGACACGAACCCCGCTCCGAAGCGCTCGCGCAGATGGCCGCCCGCGTTCCGGTGAGCCGTCGGCGTGGCCGAGGGGGAGATGGTCCGCGGGTCGCCCTTGGCGGTGTGCACCATGCCACCCCAGTAGACGATCTTGTCCCCGGTCCGTTCGTGCCACTCGATCAGGTCCTCGGCCATGCTCAGCTCGATGCCGGCGAGCGCGTCGAGCCCGGAGGGCTTCCGCAGCGGCCGCGGGGCGGTACCCGCGAAGCGGACCTGGTCGTCCGGATGGCTGCGGTTGAACTCGCGCATCCACCGCACGGTGTCGAGGATCTCCTCGGTCCGCAGGAACGGCCGCGCCTTGGACAGCAGGGCGCGCGGGTCACCCGCTCCGGTGCGGAGGTACTCGTCGAGTCCGAGGCCCGACGTGTCGGCCGCCTCCAGCACGACGGAGCGGAAGCCCAGCTCCTCGACGAGCTGCCGGATGACACCGGACGCGGCCGTGGCCAGCTCGTGGGCCTGGCGGCTCGACGCGCCGAGAGCCACGATCCGGGCGTCTCCGACGAGGTCGGCCAACGGGAGGAGGTCGCCGTACGGCGTTTCGGGGTCCAGTACGGCGAGGGGGTGGGCGCGGTCGCTGATCCACTGAACCGTCTCGACATGAGCTGCGGCGTCGCGAACCGTGTCCTCGCGAACCGTGTCGTCATGAACCGTCTCGGCATGAACTGTGTCATCGGCCATGGACAGAAGCCTCGGACATCAACCTTGGTTGAGGTCAAGCCGCCAGGACAGGCGGATGTAGCGCCGTGCCACCATGTGTCCTGCAGGCCCGCACGAAGACCCGAACACCGAAGACCCGCGCGAAAACCCGTACACGCACAAAGACCCGTACACGCAGGAGGAACCCCATGCCCGCGGCACCCAAGCCCGACATCCTCGCCGCCTTCGAGGCCGCGAAGGGGTTCATGCCGCTCCAAGAGGGGCTCGCGCTGTACGAGGCGGCCGTCGAGGCCGGGCGGCTCGGGCTGCCGCTTCTGGAGGTCGGCACGTACTGCGGGCGCTCCACGATCCTGCTCGCGGACGCGGCACGCGAGGCGGGCGTGACCGCGATCACGGTCGACCACCACCGGGGCAGCGAGGAGCAGCAGCCGGGGTGGGAGTACCACGACCCGGAGACGGTCGACCCCGAGATCGGCCGGATGGACACGCTCCCCACCTTCCGCCGCACCCTCCACAAGGCGGGCCTGGAGGACCACGTGGTCGCCGTGGTCGGCCGCTCCCCGCAGATCGCCGCCTTCTGGCAGACACCCCTCGGCTTCGTCTTCATCGACGGCGGCCACACGGACGAGCACGCGAACGGCGACTACGAGGGCTGGGCGCCGCACGTCGCCGAGGGCGGCCTCCTCGTGATCCACGACGTGTTCCCGGACCCCGCCGACGAGTTCACCGGCCAGGCCCCGTACCGCGTCTACCTCAGGGCCCTGGAGTCCGGCGCGTTCACCGAGGTCTCGGTGGCCGACTCATTGCGCGTCCTGCGGCGAACGGGAGCAGGGATCTGAGGGCGCGGTTAGAGTCGCTGACGTGTCGTACGTAGGCCCTGACTTCGATCCGCCCCAGCCGCGCCGCTCCCGGCGCGGGCCGCTCACCGTCGCGGTCGCCGCCCTCGTACCAGGGGCGCTGGCCGGGTGGCTGGTGTGGCAGGCGGTGGGCAACGACTCGGGCGACGGGGGCGGGTCCGGCAAGGCGGGTCCGCAGTCGTCGTCCTCCGCGCCCGTCTCACCGTCCGCGTCCGCCTCGGACAACAGCAAGCCGCGTACGTCGGCCACTCCGAGCCCGACGCCCTCCACCTCACGTCCCGCCGCCTCCGGCCCCCTCAAGGGCAAGGTCGTCGTCATCGACCCCGGGCACAACCCCGGCAACTTCCAGCACACGTCCGAGATCAGCCGCCAGGTCGACATCGGCACGAACCGGAAGGAGTGCGACACCACAGGCACCTCGACCAACGCGGGTTACACGGAAGCCCAGTTCACGCTCGACGTCGCACACCGGCTGCGGACGATCCTCGAACAGCAGGGCGCCACAGTGAAGTTCACCCAGGACGGCGACCGCGCGTGGGGCCCGTGCGTCGACGAGCGTGCGCGGATCGGCAACGAGGCGCACGCCGACGCCGTCGTCTCCATCCACGCGGACGGCTCGGCGGCCGGCAACCGCGGATTCCATGTGATCCTGCCGGGGTCGGTGCACGAAGGCGCCGCGGACACCCGGCCGATCGTCACCTCCTCCCGCGATCTGGGCGAGCGCATCGCGGGCCTGTTCGTCCGCGAGACGGGCAGCGCGCCCTCCAACTACGTCGGTGACGGCACCGGACTCGTGGTCCGAAAGGATCTCGGCGGTCTCAATCTGTCAACGGTTCCGAAGGTGTTCATCGAGTGCGGCAACATGCGCGATAGCAAGGACGCGGCGCTGCTGACCAGCGGCGCGTGGCGGCAGAAGGCGGCGCGTGGGATCTCTGAGGGAATCGTGAGTTTCCTGCGCGGGTAGCGATCAGCGGATCGAACCGGGCGGACACCCTGATCGAACGGGCGATAGTGTCATGCCTACGATGAGGGGCCACCCCCGCGCTTCACACCGCGTCCTGACGACGACACCATGACGGCGAGACGACGGTGACACGGTGACAGCGACGCCTCCACCGATGACGAGACGACTGACGAAGGACCTGAAGTGAATATCCGCTCCCTCACTCGAGGCGACGGCGTGGTGATCGGAGCAGCGGTGTTGCTGTTCATCGCGTCGTTCCTCGACACGTTCGACAGCTCCGGCAGCGGCACCCTTAACGCCTGGGACAGCCTGGGCCTCGTAATGAGCATGTACATCGGTGGCATCGCCGGTGCGGCTCTGATCGTGGTCGCCCGCTCGCTCCCGCAGCCGCGCAAGGTCATCGGACTCGACCTCGGTCAGCTCGGCGTGGCCCTGACCCTCTTCGCGGCGTGGACCTCGTTCTGGACGATCCTCGATCCGCTGGGCGCGTTCAGCGACGCCTACGACAGCGCGAACGTGGGCGCGGGCTCGGGGCTGATCCTCGGCCTGATCGCCGCCCTGCTGCTGGCCGGCGCCGCGATCGCCACCCCGCTCGTCCCGGCGCTGAGCGCCGCCCTCGTCGGCGCCCCCAAGCCCGTCGCCCCGCAGCCGCCCTACGGCGGTCAGCCGCAGGGTGGTTACGGCTACCCGGGTGCTCCGCAGCAGGGTCAGCCCTACGGCGCGCCGCAGCCTCCGCAGCAGGGCCAGCCGTTCGGCGGGCAGCCGAGTCAGCCGCAGGCGCCGCAGCCCGCCTCGGACTTCTCGCCGTTCTGGTTCGCCGTGCCGGTGGCGCGTCCGCTGTTCGCGGAGGACGGTTCGCCGACGCCGATCGCCGAACTGGCGCCGGGCACCTGGTACCTGGCCGTCGAGCAGCGCGGTGCCACCCTGGTGGCGCAGACGCAGGACGGCCGTCGTGGTGTGCTGCAGGACATGTCGGGGATCCAGCGCGGCTAGACGCCGCCCGCTGCACCCGCGGCCCCTCGCCCTTCCGGGCGGGGGGCCGTTGTCGTACAGTCGCACCCCGTTCCCGTTGGCACGTTGACGCGCCAGCTGGCTGATGGCCCGTCAGGCGACTGGCTCTGGAGGCGACATGCGGCTCGGTCTCGCACTCGGCTACTGGGGCCGCGGCCCCTCGGCGGACCATGTGCCGCTCGCCCTGGAGGCGGAGCGGCTCGGTTACCACTCCGTGTGGACGGCCGAGTCCTGGGGCTCCGACGCCTTCACCCCGCTCACCTGGATCGCCGCGCAGACGTCCCGCATCCAACTCGGCACGGCCGTCGCGCAGATGGCCGCCCGCTCCCCCACCACCACCGCGATGCACGCGCTCACGCTCGACCACCTCTCCGGTGGGCGCATGATGCTCGGGCTCGGACTGTCGGGGCCGCAGGTCGTCGAGGGCTGGTACGGGCGCCCGTTCCCGAAGTCGCCGCTGACCGCGACACGGGAGTACGTCGATGTCGTACGCCAAGTCCTCAGGCGTGAGGCCCCCGTTGAACTGGACGGGCGTTTCCACTCCCATCCCTACCGGGGCGCCGACGGCACAGGCCTCGGCAAGGCGCTGAAGCCGATCACCCACCCCCTGCGCGCCGAACTGCCCGTCCTGCTGGGCGCCGAGGGTCCGAAGAACATCGCGCAGACCACCCGGATCGCGGACGGCTGGCTGCCGCTGTACTGGTCGCCGACGCGCCCCCAGGCGTACGAGGCGTCGCTGAAGGACGTCCCCCAGGGCTTCCTCGTGGCCCCCATGGCCCGCGCCCACGTCTGCGACGACGTCGCCGAAGGGCTGCTGCCCGTCAAGGCGATGCTCGGCTTCTACATCGGCGGGATGGGGCACGCCGCGCGCAACTTCCACGCCGATCTGATGGCGCGCATGGGCTTCGAGGAGGAGGCGCGCAGGATTCAGCGGCTGTTCATGGAGGGGCGCCGCGAGGAGGCCGTCCTCGCCGTCCCGGACGCCTTCGCGGACGAGATCTCGCTCGTCGGCCCGCGCGAACGCATCGCCGAGCGGCTGGAGTTGTGGCGCAAGGGTCCGGTGACCGACCTGCTGGTCCTGTCACCGGACCCGCACACGCTACGGGTGCTGGCGGACCTCAACGCATAGCTGAGGCTGGCTCAGCCGCCCGAGAGCTGGGAGGTCGACGGCACCTGGTCCTTGACCTCGGCGCCCGCGCTCTTCCCGGCTTCCTTCACCTGGTTGATGATGTCCTCGAAGGAACCGGCGGCCGAGCCGTCACCCTTGCGCAGCTTGGACGGCAGGTCCTTGAGGGCGTCGATGCCCGCCGTGAGCGGGGCGATGGCCTTGGAGAGCAGGGGGTCGCCCTGGGCGTTCTTCACGGCCGCCTTGAGCCGGTTGTACGCGAAGGCGCCCGCGAGCCCCGCCTTGATCAATGCGAAGGTACGGCCCTTGGCGCCCTTCTTGAACTTGCCGGCCTTCCAGGGCTTCACGATCCACTGGTAGGTGGCGCCGGCCGCGAGCCCCGCGTTCGCCACGAAGCGGGTCTTGGCGAACTTCTGTTTCTCCGCGGAAGTGGTCGGGGTCGGGGTCTGGCTCGCGGCCGCCGGCGCCACGGCCACGGTGTCCTGGGAGGTGCCGCCACCGCCGCATGCGGTGGCGGCGGCGAGCAGGGCGCAGCTGAGGGTGAGCGCCACGATCAGGCGCCGTATCGGTACGGGCACGGGGTCCTCCGGAAAGGGAACGGTTCTCCCGGCAGCCTCACCCGGCCCCCGCGCCTGCGCCACCTGAGCGAACCCGTTCGGGTTCCGGCGAGGTTTTCGCCCCCGCCGCCCCTACCCGTCCCATCCGCTCCTGGGGGCTGCGCCCCCAGACCCCCTAAAAGATTGCGCAGTTCCCCGCGCCCCTTTTAGGGGCGCGGGGAACTGCGCAATCTTTTAGACCAGCCCCCACCCGCCCGCAGCGAACGAACCGCATATCCAGCGGAGCTACCCGCAGCAGTCCGGGTCCAAGCCCCGCGGCAACCGCTCGCCCCCGAACACCGCACAGGTGGCCTCGTCGCCACCCAGCGCGGCCACCGCCAGGAGGAGGGACCCCGCGGTCCAGGTGGTGAGTTCCTCGGGCCAGATCGCCCGGTCCTCGAAGACGAAACCCGTCCAGTACAGGCCGGTCTCCGGGTCGCGCAGATGCTGGATGGACTGGAGGATCTCCAGGGCGCGGTCGGACTCGCCCACCGCCCAGAGGGCGAGGGCCAGTTCGGCCGATTCGCCGCCGGTCACCCACGGGTTGGGGACCACGCAGCGGACGCCGACCCCGGGAACCACGAAACGGTCCCAGCCCTCCTCGATACGGAACTTGGCCTCGGCGCTCGTCAACGCGCCGCCGAGCACCGGGTAGTACCAGTCCATCGAGTAGCGGTCCTTGTCGAGGAACCGCTCGGGGTGCCTGCGGATCGCGTGCCGCAGCGCGCCCACCGCCAACTCCCAGTCGGGCTGCGCCTCTTCCCGCTGCTCGGCGATGGCCAGCGCACAGCGCAGCGCGTGATGGATCGACGAACTCCCGGTCAGCAGCGCGTCGTTGACCGCCGTGCCGTCGTCCTCGCGCTTCCAGCCGATCTGCCCACCCGGCTGCTGGAGCCGCAGCACGAACTCCACGGCCGCGTAGACGGCCGGCCACATCCGGTCCAGGAACGTGTCGTCGCCCGTGGCCAGGTAGTGGTGCCAGACGCCCACCGCCAGGTACGCGCAGAAGTTGGTCTCTCGGCCGCGGTCGGTGACGTCGTCGTGGGCCCCGTCCTGGTACGCCGCGTACCAGGAACCGTCCTCGTTCTGGTGCCGCGCGAGCCACTCGTACGCCCGCTCGGCGGCCTCGTGCTCCCCGGCCGCGTCCAGCGCCATGGCCGCCTCGGTGTGGTCCCACGGGTCGAGGTGGTGACCCCGGAACCACGGTATGGCGCCGTCCGGCCGCTGCACCCCGAGGAGTCCGCGCACCGTGGTGGCAGCCTCCTCGGCGGTGAGGACCCCGGGCAGGACGAGGTGTTCTGTCCGGGGCGTAGTCACGAAGCGTCCACCGCGGCGGTGTCGAGGGGCAGGTGCGGCTTGGTCGCGTACGCCACGAAGCTCTTGCCCATCAGCGGGTTCAGCGCCTGCTCGGCGACCCGTGTGGCCAGCGGTTTCTTCATGATGTCCCAGACCAGGAGCTTGTGGTACGCCCGCACGGGCAGCGCCTTGTCGTTGTCGACGCCGAACGCGCACTTCAGCCACCAGTACGGGGAGTGGAGGGCGTGCGCGTGGTGGGTGCCGTACGGCTTGAGCCCGGCTTCCCTGATCTTGCCCAGCAGTTCGTCCGCCTTGTAGATGCGGATGTGGCCGCCCTCGACCTCGTGGTACGCGTCGGACAGCGTCCAGCAGACCTTCTCCGGGCCGTAGCGCGGGACGGTGATCGCGATGCGCCCGCCCGGCTTCAGCACGCGGACCATCTCCGCGAGGACACCCTTGTCGTCCGGGATGTGCTCCATAACCTCGGAGATGATCACGACGTCGAAGGACTCGTCGGGGAAGGGCAGCGCGAGGGCGTCGCCCTCCATGGCCGTCGCCGTGGCCCCGGCGGGTGCCTCGCCCGCCTCCTTCATCGCCGCGAACCACTTGGCGACCTCGCGGATCTCCTCGGCGTTCTGGTCAAGGGCGACGACCTGCGCTCCCCGCCGATAGCACTCGAACGCGTGCCTGCCGGCACCGCAGCCGAGGTCCAGGACGCGGTCGCCCGGGGCGAGCGGGAACCGGGAGAAGTCGACGGTCAGCACGTGGCCCTGCTTTCGCGGTTGGCTACAACTACTTCTTCAGCAACGTCTTTGAGGGGTTCACCGGGGGCGACATCGCTGTGGGCGGCCGCGGAGCGGTCGGGAGTCGGGGGCGCGGAGCGGCTGGGGCCCGGCGCGGAGCGGTGGGGTGGCTTGCGCTCGGAGAGGGCCATCGCCTCGCGGTAGTGGGCCACCGTGCCCTGGGCGGCTCGGGCCCAGGTGAAGCGGTCCAGTACGCGGGCGCGGCCGGCGACGCCGAGTCGGGCCGTCAGCTGCGGGTCGCCCAGGAGTCGGCTCAGGGCGGCGGCCAGGGCGCCGGAGTCTCCGGGGGGTACCGCGAGGCAGGTCTCGCCGTCGGGTCCGGCGACCTCCGGGATCGCTCCGCCGGTGGTGGCCACCAGGGGCGTACCGGTGGCCATGGCCTCGGCTGCGGGGAGGGAGAACCCCTCGTACAGGGAGGGCACGCAGGCGACTTCGGCGGAGCGGACGAGGTCGACGAGTTCGGCGTCGGAGATGCCCTTGACGAACTCGACGGCGCCTTCGAGGCCGTACCGCTCGATGGCCTGCGCGACGGGCCCGTCCTCGGCGCGCTTGCCGACGACGACGAGGTGGGCGCCGGGGTGCTCGGTGCGCACCTTCGCGAGTGCCTCGACGAGGAAGACGAGCCCCTTGAGCGGGACGTCCGCGCTGGATGTCGTCACGATGCGGCCCGGCACCTGACGTACCGCCGGATCCGGCGAGAAAAGGTCGGTGTCCGCGCCGATGTGGACGACGTGGATACGGTTTTGGGCCACGCCCAGGTGGTCGACGATCTCCTGGCGTGAGGTGCCGGAGACGGTGAGCACGGACGGCAGGCGGCGCGCGACGCGCTTCTGCATGCGGGTGAAGGCGTACCAGCGGCGTACGGACGCGCGGCGCTTCCAGCCCTCGGCGGCGTCCAGCTCCAGCTGCCGGTCGACGGTGATGGGGTGGTGGATGGTGGTGACGAGCGGCGCGCCCACGTCGCCCAGCAGGCCGTAGCCGAGGGTCTGGTTGTCGTGGACGACGTCGAAGTCGCCGCGCCGGGCGCGCAGATGGCGGCGGGCGCGCAGCGAGAAGGTCAGCGGCTCGGGGAAGCCGCCGGTCCACATCGTGCCGACCTCCAGGGCGTCGATCCAGTCGCGGTACTCGTCCCTGTGAGGGGTGCGAAAAGGATCGGGCTGGCGGTACAGGTCGAGGCTGGGCAGTTCGGTGAGGGAGAGACCTTCGAGGTCCTCGCCCTCGTCGAGCACGGGGTAGGGCTGGGAGCCGATGACCTCGACACCGTGGCCGAGGCGGGCGAGCTCGCGCGAGAGGTGCCGTACGTACACGCCCTGACCGCCGCAGAACGGGTTTCCCTTGTACGTCAGGAGCGCGATGCGCAGGGGCCGGTCGCCGTCGGCGGCCACACCCTTCCCGGGGCCCGCCTCCATGGCCTCAGCGGTCACTTACGGCCCCCTTCTCCCTGCACTTTCCCGCGAGATTACGCCGGGACGCTAATCTAGAACAAGTTTCAGACTTGATCGTTCAAGGAGCACTGAATCTACCGGCAGGTAGCGCTGCTGTGAGCGGTGGATCAGGTGATTCACGCCACGACGGAATGCCAACCGGAGTGACTGGGTCCGATGATTCGCGCGACGGCGCGAAGCCCTGCCATGCTGACTCCTCGCTCCCTCTGCTGATGTCACGGAACGGACCCATGCCTGCGGAAGCCAAGGCGGACTCGAAGAACGCGCGACCGGCGTCGCAACCGACCCCGCGACCGGCGTCGCACACCCCCGCGCCCTCCCCCACGCACCCCGCCCCTCACCCCGCCTCTCCCCCGCTCACCGAGCGGCAGGAAGCGCGCCGCCGCCGGATCCTGCACGCGAGCGCGCAGCTGGCCAGCCGGGGCGGCTTCGACGCGGTGCAGATGCGCGAGGTCGCGGAGTCCTCGCAGGTCGCCCTGGGCACGCTCTACCGCTACTTCCCCTCGAAGGTCCATCTGCTGGTCGCCACGATGCAGGACCAGTTGGAGCACATGCACGGAACCCTGCGCAAGAAGCCGCCGGCCGGGGACACGGCCGCCGAGCGGGTGGCGGAGACCCTGATGCGGGCGTTCCGCGCCCTCCAGCGCGAGCCGCACCTCGCCGACGCCATGGTCCGCGCGCTCACCTTCGCGGACCGCAGCGTCAGCCCCGAGGTCGACCAGGTCTCCCGGCAGACCACGGTGATCATCCTGGACGCGATGGGTCTCGACGACCCCACCCCCGCCCAGCTCTCGGCCGTCCGCGTCATCGAGCACACCTGGCACTCGGCCCTGATCACCTGGCTCTCCGGCCGCGCCTCCATCGCCCAGGTCAAGATCGACATCGAGACGGTCTGCCGTCTGATCGATCTGACGACCCCGGACGACCAGCACTGAGCACGAGAAGGCAGGGCCTGGGCACGGGAAGGCAGGGCCTGGGCACGCGAAAACCTACGAGACGGGTTCCCTTCGCCGGCATTGTCCGGATCAGGTGCTGGGGGTCGCCTTCCGGCCCTGCTACAGCCTTCCAGCCTCTCAGCTCGACCGTCGACGTCGGCCCCAGCGGATGCTGATACTGCTGGTACTGCTGCGTCTCGCCAAAGTCGGCTACTCCGGTCGAACTCCCTCACTCGCCCCGTAGGCCTTACCAGAATAGAACGCCCAGAGCAATATGAACCCCCCAAAGGGGGATTTTTTTGAAATCGCCCGGCCTCAGCCCTCCGGCGGGAACACCGGCTCCCCGCTCCCCAGCAGCGTGATCATGATGGCCTCCACCGGGCACCCCTCCGCCGCCCCCAGGATCTTCTCGTTGGCGTCGGTCTCCGGGTCGACCGGATGGGACTGCATGCCGGGGTCGAGGCGGAAGGCGTCGGGCGCCTGGTGGACGCACTGGGCGGAGCCGATGCAGACGGAGCGGTCGACCTCGACCTGCCAGCGGTCACCCATCCTCACGCCTCCCAGCCGGCCGGCAGATGGATCATCTTGTGCTCCAGGAACTCGCCGTAGCCCTCGGGGCCGAACTCCCGCCCCAGGCCCGAGTTCTTGTAGCCGCCGAAGGGGCCGAGCATGTCGAGGCTGAAGGTGTTGACGGAGTAGGTGCCGGTACGGACCTGGCGGGCGATGTCGATGCCATGGGCGACGTCCGCCGTCCAGACGCTGCCGCTCAGCCCGTAGTCCGAGTCGTTCGCGATCTTCACGGCCTCGCTCTCGTCGCCGTACGGGAGCAGACAGATCACCGGGCCGAAGATCTCCTCGCGCGCGATCCGCATGGAGTTGTCGACGTCCCCGAATAGGGTCGGCTCGACGTACCAGCCGCGGTCGAACCCGTGCGGACGGCCGCCGCCGGTGAGGATCTTGGCGCCTTCCTCCTGGCCGATGCGGATGTAGTCGAGGTTGCGCTGCTGCTGGCGCTTCGCGACCAGCGGGCCCACCTGGGTCGCCGGGTCGAGCGGGTCGCCGACCACCAGCGCGCTCGCCGCCGCGGCGAAGGCGTCCGCGAACTCGTCGTAGCGCGAGCGCGGCAGCAGGATGCGGGTCTGCGCGACACACGCCTGGCCGTTGTTCATCCAGGCCGCCGAGACGATCCCCGGGACGGACGTGGCGATGTCCGCGTCCGGCAGGACGACCGCCGCCGACTTGCCGCCCAGCTCCAGCGTCACCCGGGTGAGGTTGCGGGAGGCGACCTCCATCACGCGCCTGCCCGCCGCGACCGACCCGGTGAAGGAGACCTTGTCGATGTCCGGGTGTCCGACCAGGTACTCGCTGACCTCGCGGTCCGCCGGGAGGATCGACAGCACACCTTCGGGAAGCCCGGCCTCCTTCGCGATCTCCCCGAGCAGATACGCGTCCAGGGGCGACTCGGGCGACGGCTTCAGTACGGCCGTGCAGCCGGTCAGCAGCGCGGGCGCGAGCTTGGCCGCCGCCACGAACTGCGGAACGTTCCACGGCACCACGGCCGCCACCACACCCACCGGCTCGCGGCGGACGAGGATCCTGCCGAGGACTCCGTCGCGTGTCTCCTCGTACGTGTAGCCGCGGGCGACCGTGATCGCCGCGTCCCACACCATCATCGCGCCGAGGGCCTGTGCGAGGACGCTCCAGGAGTACGGGGAGCCGTTCTCGGAGGAGATGACGCGGGCGATCTCCTCATGCCGGACGGCGATCCCGTCCTTGATCCTGGTGACGACCTCGATCCGCTCGTCGAGGCTCATGCGCGGCCAGGGACCCTCGTCGAACGCCTTGCGCGCGGCGGCGACCGCCCGGTCGACGTCCGCCGTGGAGGCGTGCGGCACCCGCCCGATGACCTCTTCCGTGTGCGGCGAGACCACCTCTATGACGTCCTTGCCCAGGGGGTCCGTCAACTCCCCGCCTATGAACAGCTGTCCGTGTTCCACGAGCTCGGTCATGGCCGACTGCCTCCCGGGGACGCTCCGCGCCGCGATCTCTGACGCTTCTGACTCTTCTGACGCTTCATCAGATACGAGAACTGATACCAGTTCTAGTCAGCGGAGTCCACGGGTCGAACCTCCCCACCAAACAGTCGACTTGGGCACCCATTGGAATCTGTTCTAGTTATAGTGGCTGGACATTGCCCGGACAGTGCCCGGACAGTGACCGGAACACGGCGATTGGTGGGAGCCCATGACGCAGGTGACCGATCACGGCGGGGGCGTACGGTCGATCAGGGTCCCCATCCCGGACAACCCCCTCGGCAACACGCTGGTGTACGTCGTCGACACCGACCGCGGCCCCGTACTGATCGACACGGGCTGGGACGACCCCACCTCCTGGGACACCCTCGTCGAGGGCCTCACCGACTGCGGCACCTCCGTCGCGGAGATCCACGGCGTGGTCATCACCCACCACCACCCCGACCACCACGGCCTGTCGGGCCAGGTCCGCGACGCGTCCGGGGCCTGGATCGCGATGCACGCGGCGGACACCGCGATCGTCCGGCGGACGCGCGAGAACCGCCCCGAGCGCTGGTTCGCCTACATGGCGGCCAAACTGGCGGCCTCGGGCGCACCCGAGGAACACGTGGCCCCGCTGCGCGAGGCCCGCACATCCGTACGCCGCCCCAGCACCCTCCCCGGCTTCTCCCCCGCGCTCCCCGACCGCGAGATCGTCCCCGGCGAACTCCTCGCCCTGCCCGGCCGCCGCCTGCGCGCGATCTGGACCCCCGGCCACACACCCGGCCATGTCTGCCTCCACCTGGAGGAGGACCATCCCGCCCAACTCCCGGGCCACGGCCGCCTGTTCTCCGGCGACCACCTCCTGCCGAGGATCACCCCGCACATCGGCCTGTACGAGGATCCGGACGACGCCACCATCGCCGATCCCCTCGGCGACTACCTCGACTCCCTGGAGCGCGTCGGCCGCCTCGACCCCGCCGAGGTACTGCCGGCCCACCAGCACGCGTTCGCCGACGCCCCGTCCCGCGTACGGGAGTTGCTCGCCCACCACGAGGAACGCCTCACCGGCCTCCTCGCCCTCATCTCCACCCCGCTCACCCCCTGGCAACTCGCCGAGCGCATGGAGTGGAACCGCCCCTGGGACCAAATCCCGTACGGCTCAAGGAACATCGCGGTCTCGGAGGCGGAGGCCCATGTGCGCCGGCTGGTGAAGCTGGGGCGGGCGGAGGCGGTGACGGGGAGCGATCCGGTGACGTACGTGGCGGTGTAGTGCGTGGCGGTGTGGGGCGTGACTGCGTCATGCGTGGCTGTGTAAACCGTTGGCCTCGCCGGGTGCGCGGCTGATAGCAACAACGTCATGGATGACCTCGAACAGCTCCTCGCCGAGCGCGCCTGTGAACGGCTCGTCCTCGACTTCGTCCGCCGGCTCGACCTCGGTGAACCCGGCACGGTCGCCGAGCTGTTCGCCGAGGACGGCACCTGGGAGTGGCCGGAGGGCGAGCGGGTCGTGAAGGGGCGCGAGGCACTGCGGGACTACTTCGACGGGCGCCCCGCGGACCGGCTCTCGCGCCGCGTGATGACCAACATCCTCGTCACCGTGGACTCCCCGACGACGGCCACCGCCACCTCGTACTTCACGACCTACCGCGTCGACGGTCACACCGGCGGCATGGTCCCGGCCGGGCCTCCAGTCCAGGTCGGGCACTACGAGGACACCTTCCGCAAGACCGGCGACCGCTGGCTGCTCGCCTCCCGGACACTGTTCCTGCCGTTCGGCGGGCCGACGCCCCGCCAGTGACCACCCGGGAGCTTGTTTCGCCCCCGAATGGTCACCCCCGACCGACACTTTGAGCCGCTTCTCACCGTCAGTCGGTGCCGGCCGTGACCGGCTCCCAGCGGGCGTACTCGTCCATCAGCTCGGCGAAGCGGCCCCGCACCATCTCCAGGCCGGCGGTGGCCACCGCGAGGTGAAGCGGGGGCTCGTCGATGCCCGTGATGTCGGCGACGGCCGCCATGGACTTGACGAGGTCGCCCCGAACCGCCTCCTTGTCGAATTCGACCATGGCGGCGTAGGAGGGCGCGTAGGCGGGGATGGACGTGGCGGGGAGCTTCGCACTGGTCCCGAAGCTGGTGTTGTAGCCCGCGGGCTCGACCAGGGTGACGTGGATGCCCAGCGGGCCGACCTCCTTGGCCAGCCCCTCGGTCAAGTTCTGTACGGCGCTCTTCGAGGCGCAGTACACGGCCATCGTGGGCAGGCTGACGTGGCCACCCATGGAGCCGATGTTGATGATGTGGCCGGAGCCACGTTCCCGCATGTGCGGGAGCACGGCCTGGATCACCTGGACGAGGCCCACCACGTTGGTCTCGAACTGGTCGCGCAGCTGGCCGGGGCTGATTTCCTCGACCGCGCCGAGCTGTCCGTAGCCGGCGGCGTTGACGAGGGCGTCGATGGCGCCGAAGCGGTCGATCGCCTCCTTGACGGCCTGCTCGATGCCGGCGACGTCGGTGACGTCGAGGCGTGTGACCAGGACGTCGGCGAGGTCGGCGAAGGCCGGGTTGGCCTTGGCCGTGTCACGCATGGTGGCCACGACGTTCCAGCCGCGCCGGGCGTACTCGAAGGTGATCGCCTCGCCCATGCCGGTCGAGGCGCCTGTGATCAGAACGGTCTTGCGCATGATGCCCTCTCTCGTGGCGTGGTTCTTCACCCAGCCACTAAACAGAATCTACAAAACATGTATAGCACGCTCACTCGGTATGGTGTGTATATGGCAGCGACCCGTGGGGACACCCAACGCCGTGAGCAGGTACTTGCGGCGGCACTGACCGTTTTCGCTACGTTCGGTTACCGCAAGACGTCGATGGACGCGGTGGCTCAGGCGGCGGACATCTCCCGTCCCGGCCTGTACTTCCTCTTCTCCGGCAAGGCGGAGCTGTTCCGCGAGACCATGCGGCAGGCGTTGGACGAGGCCCTGGGCGACGTCCGCACGGCGCTGGCCGCGCCCGATGCGGACCTGGGCGCGCGTCTGGTGGCCGCGCTCGACGCCAATCTGGGCCGGTACGTGGGCACGCACATCAACGAAGGTGTCGACGACCTGCTGGAGCACGGCACAGCACAGCTCCAGAGCATGTACGACGACTACCGGGCCGCCTTCCTCAGCGCGCTCACGGAGGCCGTCGCCACCTCCGGCCGGCCCACCGGAAGCGTCACACCACGGCAGATCGCCGAGGTCCTGAACGCCGCCGCCGAGGGTTGGAAGCACCGCGTCGCCGACCGTCCGGCATTCGTCGACAGGCTCACCATGGCCGTCGACGTCGCACTGCGCCCCTAGGTTCTGTCGTCAAGCGTCACGCCCCGTGGCCTCGGACGGCAGACGGGCTGGAGATGGCCGGTCAACGGCCGTGGGCCGCGTAGTCCAGCCCCTCCCCGTACGGCATGGTGCGACCCTCCCCGTACGCCTTCTCGTACGCCGCGTCACCGATCTCCTCGCGGACGCGGACTTCGTGGTGGCGGCGCGCGGCAATGAGGTCGGGTGAGTCCATCTGGGCGCGTCCGGTGAGTGCCCAGACGCTCTCGCCGATGCCGAGGAGACGGGCCGCGCGGTGGCCGTCCCCGGCCGCGACGACCCCGGCGGCGAGGATGTCGAGGGCCATGGCCGCGCCGACGGTGTTGTGCAGCAGGCCGTGCCCGGCCAGGGCGGTACGGGCGTTGCCGACCGCCGCGCCGATGTCGCCACGGGCCAGGTCCGCCTGGGCCACGATCCCGTCGGCGAAGGCGCCCGCCCACGACTCGCCGCACGCCACACTAGCCTCGCGCACCTCCTCGGCCACGACACGCGCCCGCTCGTGGTCGCCCCGCAGCATGTGGGTGAAGGCGAGCGCCACGCGGACCTGGAGCTGGGCGGCCCCGAGCCCGTCCGGCCGGATGGGCAGCCGGGGGGTGGCGGACAGCACGTCGATCGCCTCGGACAGCTTGCCGCTCAGGGCCAGTTGACCGCCGGTGACGTACACGGCGGCCACCACCGCCACCGGATCGCCCTGCTCCCGCGCCGCGTCGGCGCAGCGCACCGCCCAGTCCGCGGCGACCTCCAGATCGCCCTGGAGCAGTGCCACCGCGCCGCGCGTCCACAATGCGCGGGTGCGGTCGGGGCCCGGCACCGGATCGGTGGCGAGCGCCTGGTCGAGGCAGTGCTGGGCGTCGCGCAGATAGCCGCAGTGCCGCCAGAGGAAGCCGACGTCGGCCGCCATTTCCAGGGCGACGCGTCCGTCGGGTTCGGTGAGCGCGCAGTCCATGGCGGCGCGGAGGTTGGCGTGTTCGGTGAGGGTGCGCTCGCACCACGCGACCTGCCGTCCGGTGTTCCACTCGGCGCAGCCCTCGCGGGCCAGCCGCCGGTAGTGGTCGCGGTGGCGCAGCCGTACGGCGTGTTCCTCGCCGAGTGCACGCAGCCAGTCGGCGCCGAACTCCCGTACGGTGTCGAGGAGTCGGTAGCGCACCGGATCGCTTCGGTGGCGCCGCACGATCGACTGCTCGACAAGCCGGGCGAGCAGTCCGGCGATCCGCCCGGCGGGCAGCGGGCCACCCGCGCAGACCTCCTCGGCCGCGCTCACACAGAAGCCGCCCGCGAACACCGAGAGGCGGGCCCACAGCAGCCGTTCCAGCGGTGCGCACAGTTCGTGGCTCCAGCCGATGGCCGTGCGCAGTGTCTGGTGGCGCGGCGGTCCTTCGCCTTCGCGCGCGGCGAGCAGGTCGAGCCGGGACGGCAGGCGTTCGCCGAGGCGGCCGTGCAGCTGGGCCAGCGAGAGCTCGGCGAGCCGGACGGCGGCGAGTTCGATGGCGAGCGGGATGCCGTCGAGGCGGCGGCACACGGCTTCCACCGTGCCGCGGTTGGTGTCGTCGAGCGTGAATCCGGTGTCGGCGGCCCGGTCGGCGAACAGGGCCACCGCGTCGTCGGCGACCGGCAGCGGGTCCAGGCACAGCACGCGCTCGCCCGGCAGGCCGAGCTGCTCCCGGCTGGTGACGAGGATGCGCAGCCCCGGCAGGACCGGCAGCAGCGCCTCGGCCAAGGCCACACAGTCCGCGAGGACGTGCTCGCAGGAGTCGAGGACCAGCAACAGCCGCTTGCCCTTGGCCCATTCGGCGACCACCTCGGTGACCGGACCCGTCGACTGGTCCGCGAGCCGCAGCGCCTCGACGACGGCCAGGCCGACCAGGCCGGCGGTGTGCAGCGGGGAGAGCTCCACCAGCCACACGCCATCGGGGTACGCGTCCCGGACCCGGCCCGCGGCCCGCAGGGCGAGCCGGGTCTTGCCGACCCCACCGACCCCGACGAGACTCACCAGCCGGTCGATCCCGACCCCGGGATCCAACTCCTCGTCCAACCAGCCGAGTTCATTCCGCCGCCCGACGAAACTTCGTGTCTCCGGGGGCAGATTGCCGGGCCGTCCAGCGGTCGTCTTGTCGGACACACCGACCAGTCTGACCGGATCACGCTTCCGCGTTGCCCGCTCCGGCAACTCGGACAGAAAGGCCGCAGCACCCCGTCACTTCCGGGCACCTTTCGACGAGATGCGATCAACTCCCTGTTGGTGACGGTGGGGAGGGCGAAATTCGGAGATTGTCGGGTGATGGGCGAGAGGGAGCAGGGGGAACGGATGGCCGCCAGGGGCGGAGGCGGTGACGGTGGGAGCGACCCGACGGCGGGCAGCCGTGGGAATGACCTGATCGCGAGCAGCCGCGGGGACGATCCGACCGCGAGCAGCCGCGAGGGCGACCTGACCGCGAGCAGCCGCGGAGACAACCTGACCGCGGGTGCCGGGAGGCAGGTGCGGTGGCCGGTGCCGGCGCTGCCTGTGCTGGTGCTGGTGCCGCTGGTGGCCTGTCTGGCGATCGCTGTGCCGGATCTGCTCTTCGACCGGGTGCCGCCGCTCATCATGCTGCTGCTCATCGGCCCGCTGCTGGCCTGCGTCAGGCTGGGCGTCCGGCACACCGTCCTGGTCTGCTGCTGGTCCGCGGTACTGGGCCTCGCGATGGGGCTCGGTGACGGCACCGTGCGGACCTTCGCGTTCGGCGTCCACTGGAGCGGGCTACTGCTGGGCTGCGCGCTCACCGTGTACGCGGCCCGGCAGCGCGAGCGGCTCGTCGCGGCACTCGCCCAGGCCCGCGAGGTCGCCCGGATCACCCAGGAGGCGATCCTGCGGCCCATCTCCCGCACCCTGGGCGGCACTCAGGTGTCCACCCGCTACCACTGCGCCGCCCGCGAGTCGACGGTCGGCGGCGACCTGTACGACGTGGCGGTGACACCGTACGGGCTGCGCGTGCTCGTCGGCGACGTACGCGGTCACGGCCTCGACGCCCTCCGGCTGACCGCCGACACCATCGCCGGCTTCCGCGAACTCGCCTACACGGCACCCGACTTGACGACCCTCGTCGGCAGTCTCGACGCTCGCCTCACCCCGGAGCTGGGCCCCGAGGACTTCGTCACCGCCGTGCTCGCCGAGTTCGCGCCCGGCGAGGTCCGGCTGGTCAACTGCGGCCACCCGGCACCACTGCGCTCCGGCCACCGCATCGAACTCCTCGAACCCCTGGTTCCCACGCCCCCGTTGGGACTGCGCCCCGTCCCGCGCCAGTACCGCGTACGACTCCAGCCCGGCGACCGGCTCCTCCTCTACACCGACGGCCTGACCGAGGCCCGCGACCCGGAGGGCGCCCCCTTCCCCCTCCTCGGCGAGGCCGCGCTCGCCCTGCGCGAACCCCTCCCCGACGAGGCCCTGCACGCCCTGTACACCCGCCTGATCAACCACACCGGCACAGCACTCGCCGACGACCTCGCCCTGGTCCTGTGCCAGCCGGTGGAGACGACCGTGCCGGTACGCGTGCCGTGAAGCACAGCTCTGCTCTGCTCTGCTCTGATCTGCTCTGCTCCTGCTCCTGCTCCTGCTCCTGCTCCTGCTCCTGCTCCGTGAAGCCGAAGCAGCCTAGGAGTGCAGCAGCGTACGGATCAGTTCCTCGGCGTCGCCCAGGAGTTGGACCTCGCGCACGCTCATGGTCGGATTGACGGCGCGCCGGGCCCTCGCCTCCGCCAGCCCGTCCTCCGTCATGTACGCCGCGTTGCCGTCGAGCATCGCGGCGAGCGTCTCGTGCGCCACCTCCGCGTGTGGCTCGTCCCCGACGGCCACCTGGGCGAGGATCACGGCGGACGTACCCCAGTCCAGGCCGGGCGGGCCCTCCTCGGCGTTGGCCCAGTCGATGACCTTCGGGCCGTCCGGGGTGAGCATCACGTTGTCGGGGTGCAGGTCCAGGTGCAGGACGCGGACGGCGGGGTCGGCGGAGACCCGGGCGGGCACGGCGTGCAGGGTGCGCAGCAGCCGGGCGAGGGTGAGGCCGGCCTCCTCGGCGGAGAACAGTCCCGCGCCGAACGCCTCCAGCATGGTCGGCCCGGACAGCCGCTCCATCACCAGGTCGGTCCGGGTCGCCGCCCGCACGCCCGGCACCGGATAGCCGTGCCCTCGTACGTGTTCCATGACCGCGGCCTCGGCGGTGGCGTCGCCCCATCCTTCGCGGTCCCGGCGCAGGACCCACGCCTCGTCGATCTCGTAGACGTCCGCGGAACGCCCCGAGCCGAGCAGTTTCCCCATACGTCCCGCTCCCCGCCCTGTTCCCCGCCCTGTTCGCATGCGCCGAACCTAGCCGTACGCACACCCGGCCTCACAGGCGGCTCTCAGGGGCTTCCCTACGGGCCGGTAGAGTGAGCGCGTCGTCATCACACCCGTACGGGGGGAAGCCGGTGCAAATCCGGCGCTGACCCGCAACCGTGAATCACCTGCCAGGTGGTGAGCCGGATCGCCTCGCCCGGGACGTGACCGGCTCGTGCCGTCGGCAGCCCGCCGACGGCCGGCACCGTCGAGGTATACGGAGCCGGAGCCGCTCGGGCCAAGTCTGCGCCCGGTGCTGCCCGGCTCCCCAGGGGAGAGTCATGATTGTTCGCCGCAGCGCCGCGGTACTGGCCGCCACCGCCGTGATCGGCACGGCCTTCGCACCGGCCGCCCTCGCGGCGGACTCGTCCCCGTCCCCCTCCGCGTCCCAGGCGATCCCGTCGGGCCTGTACGGCTCCACCGACCCCACCTACGACGGTGTCTGGCGGCAGTCACTCGCGCTGCTCGCCCAGGACACCGTGGGCGTCAAGCCCGCGGCGAAGGCCGTCGACTGGCTGACCGGGCAGCAGTGTGCGAGCGGGGCGTTCGCGCCGTACCGCGCCGACGCGACCGCGAAGTGCGACGCCAAGACGATGGTCGACACGAACAACACGGCCGCCGCCGTGCAGGCCCTGGCCGCACTCGGCGGGCACGACACCGAGACGGGCAAGGCCGTGGCATGGCTGAAGTCCGTGCAGAACAAGGACGGCGGCTGGGGGTACGTCGCGGGCGGGGCCAGCGACGCCAACTCGACGTCCGTGGTGATCGGCGCGCTCGCGGCGGCCGGGGAGAAGCCCGCGAACGTCTCCCAGGGCGGCAAGTCGCCGTACGACGCACTCGTGACGCTGTCCATCGCGTGCGAGGGCGAGGGCAGCGGCGGCGGGTTCGCGTTCCAGCCCGACAAGAAGGGCAAGCTGGCGGCGAACGCGGACGCCACGGCGGCCGCGGTCCTCGGCTCCCTCGGCAAGGGGTTCGTGACGACGCACGGGAAGACCTCGACGTCCGGTTATGTGTGCGGCGCCACGGAGAAGCTCACGCCGGCGGAGGCTGCCCGCAACGGCGCCTCCTACCTCTCCAACGCCCTCAACGGCACCCCGTACCTGAAGTCGGCGATGCCCGGCGCCAAGGACCAGCCCGACTACGGAAACACCGCCGACGCGGTCGTCGCGCTCGCCTCCGACGGCTGGACCGAGGACACCCAGAAGCCCCTCGCCTGGCTGGAGAAGAACTACGGCGCCTGGGCGGCGAAGGCCGGACCGGCCGCGTACGCCCAGCTGATCTTCGCCGCCCACGCCACCGGCACCGACCCGCGCGACTTCGGCGGCGCGGACCTCGTCAAGCAGCTCGGCGCGACCGGTCCGGCGACGGACGCGTCCGACCACTCGGCCGCCGCGAGCGACGAGAAGAAGGACGAGAAGAAGAAGGACGACGACAAGGGACTCGGCGTCTGGTGGATCGTCGGCGTCGGTCTCGTCGCGGGCATCGGCATCGGCTTCCTGATCAGCGGCCGCAACAAGAAGCAGCAGCTGTGATACGCCGCCGTCGGACGCCCGCGCCGGCCCTGGCTCCGAGTCGTGCCGTGACCCTGAGTCTTGCCTTGGCCCTGCTGCTCCTCGTACTCGGCGGGGCGGGGCAGGCCCAGGCGGTCGGCTACCGCTACTGGTCCTTCTGGGACCTGACCGGCGGGAAGTGGACGTACGCCACCCAGGGCCCGTCCACCGCGCGGCCGTCCGACGGCGACGTCGAGGGCTTCCGCTTCGCGATCAGCGAGGACTCCCAGCACGCCGTACAGCCGCGCGGAAACCGGGACTTCGCCTCGATCTGCGCCAAGACGCCCGCCCAGCAGGGCAAGAAGCGCGTGGCCCTGGTCATCGACTTCGGTACGCCCACGGACGCACCGTCCGGCGAAACCCCGCCCACCCCGCGCACGGCCTGCGCGAGCGTCCCCTCGGACGCCCGCGCACGGCCTGCGCGAGCGTCCCCTCGGACGCGACCACGGCCGAAGCCCTGGCCTCGGTCGCGAAGCCCCTCCGCTACGACACCAACGCCCTCCTGTGCGCCATTGCCGGCTACCCCCAGACAGGCTGCGGCGACCAGGTGACCAAGCCGACGAATGCCACCGCCCACCCCCACCAGACCAAGCCGGCCCACCACGGCCCATCAGTAGGCCTGCTGGCAGGTGCGGCGGCGGTAGCCCTCCTGGGCGCCGCAGCAATCTGGCAGGCCCGCCGCAACCGGCGCTGAGGCAGGGGTGACCCCAATGACACCGGCCGACCCCGACCGCCCAGCCTTGACGCCGACGCCGACGCCGCCTCCCGCTGCTGCTGTGGGCAATCGTCCCGCAGGGCGGGACGGGTGGGCACAGCCACCAACGCCGGGTGCCGTCCCAGCCCAACGCCCACCGCACCGCCGCACCCGCACCCGCACCCGCACCCGCACGCCGGAGGCAACCCGCACCAACTCCCTCCACCCCGGCGCCTGGTGGATCTGGGCCCTGGGCCTGGGAACAGCCGCCTCCCGCACCACGAACCCCCTCCTCCTAGCCCTCCTCATCGGCGTAGCCGGCTACGTGGTGGCCGCCCGCCGGACCACCGCCCCCTGGGCCCACTCCTACACCGCCTTCGTGAAACTCGGCGTCACCGTCCTGGCCATCCGCCTGGCCTTCGCCGTCTTCCTCGGCTCCCCAATCCCCGGCACCCACGTCATCGTCACGCTCCCGGAAGCCCCTCTCCCCCACTGGGCCCAAGGCATCCGCATCGGCAGCCGCGTCACCGCCGAAGGCCTCGTCTTCGCTCTGTACGACGGCCTGAAACTGGCCACGCTCCTGATCTGCGTAGGCGCGGCGAACGCCCTCGCCAACCCGGCCCGTCTGCTGAAGTCACTCCCCGGCGCGCTGTACGAGGCAGGCGTGGCGGTGGTCGTCGCGCTGACCTTCGCCCCGAACCTGATCGCGGACGTCCAGCGCCTGCGTGCCGCACGGCGCCTGCGCGGCCGCCCGGACAAGGGCCTGCGCGGCCTGCTGCACGTCGGACTCCCGGTCCTGGAGGGCGCGTTGGAGCGCTCGGTCGCCCTCGCGGCGGCGATGGACGCGCGCGGCTACGGCCGCACGGCCGAGGTCCTGCCCACCGTCCGCCGCACCACCGCCGTACTGACGCTGGGCGGCCTGCTCGGCGTCTGCGCGGGCACGTACGGACTGCTGACCGAGGAGGGCGGCAGCTACGGCCTGCCCGTGCTGCTGGCCGGGCTGGCCGCGGCGCTCGGCGGCCTGTGGCTCGGCGGCCGGCGCTCACTGCGGACGCGGTACCGCCCGGACGCGTGGGGCGCACGGGCCTGGCTGGTGGCGGGCTCGGGCGTGGCCGTGGCGTCGCTGATGGTGGCCGCCGCCTCGTACGACCCCGTCGCGCTGCGCCCCGGCGTCGTCCCGCTCGTGGCCCCCACCCTCCCGCTCTGGCCCGCGGCGGCGATCCTCCTCGGCCTCCTCCCCGCCTTCGTAGCCCCGGCGCCGCAGCGACCCCGGACCCCCGCGCACCCCTCACCCCTTAAGGAGCCCTCATGATCCGCTTCGAGGATGTCTCCGTGACGTACGACGGAGCGGCCGAACCCACCGTCCAGGGCGTGGACTTCGAGGTCCCGGAGGGTGAACTGGTCCTCCTGGTCGGCCCGTCGGGCGTCGGCAAGTCGACCGTCCTCGGCGCGGTGAGCGGACTCGTCCCGCACTTCACCGGCGGCACACTCCGCGGCCGGGTCACGGTCGCCGGACGCGACACCCGCACCCACAAGCCGCGCGAACTCGCCGACGTGGTGGGCACGGTGGGCCAGGACCCGCTGTCCCACTTCGTGACGGACACGGTGGAGGACGAACTCGCGTACGGCATGGAGTCGTTGGGCCTCGCGCCGGACGTGATGCGCCGCCGTGTGGAGGAAACCCTGGACCTGCTGGGCCTGGCGGATCTCCGCGACCGCCCGATCGCGACCCTGTCCGGCGGCCAGCAGCAGCGCGTGGCCATCGGCTCGGTCCTGACCCCGCACCCCAAGGTCCTGGTCCTCGACGAGCCCACGTCGGCCCTGGACCCGGCCGCCGCGGAGGAGGTCCTCGCCATCCTCCAACGCCTCGTCCACGACCTCGGCACCACCGTCCTCATGGCCGAGCACCGCCTGGAACGCGTCATCCAGTACGCCGACCAGGTCGCCCTCCTGCCTTCCCCGGGAGCCGCGCCGACCCTCGGCACCCCGTCCGAGATCATGTCCGTCTCCCCGGTGTACCCCCCGGTGGTCGGCCTGGGCCGCCTGGCCGGCTGGTCCCCACTCCCGCTCACGGTGCGCGACGCACGGCGAAGGGCGGGCACGCTGCGGGACCGTTTGGCCGAGGCAGCACGGGAAGCCCCCGCCTCTCCGACCCCTCCTTCTCTCCCCGAACCCCCGTCACCCCCAGTACCCCCCTCACCCCCCGTACTCTCACGCCCCGCCTCCCCCCTCGCCCGCCTCCTCCGCAAGCGCACCCCCGACACCACCTCCCAGGCACCCGCACCTCACACGGCCGAGGTCACCTCCCTCGCCGTGCGGCGCGGCCCGGTCGAGGCGCTCCGCCGGATCGACCTCACCGTCGCCCCCGGCGAGACGATCGCGCTGATGGGCCGGAACGGAGCCGGAAAATCCACCCTGCTCGGCGCCCTGGTCGGGCTGGTCGAGCCCGCCGCCGGATCGGTACGGGTCGGCGGCGCCGTACCGCACCGGACGGCGCCCCCGGAACTCGTACGACGCGTGGGCCTCGTACCGCAGGAACCACGGGATCTGCTGTACGCGGACACGGTGGCCGCCGAGTGCGCGGCGGCCGACCGGGATGCCGGGGCGGCGGCCGGGACCTGCCGGGAGCTGGTGTCCGAGCTGCTGCCCGGGATCGGTGACGGGACACACCCCCGGGACCTGTCGGAGGGGCAGCGGCTGGCGCTCGCGCTGGCCGTCGTCCTGACGGCCCGCCCCCCGCTGCTGCTCCTCGACGAACCGACCCGCGGCCTCGACTACGCGGCGAAGGCCCGGCTGGTCACGGTCCTGCGCGACCTGGCCGCCGGGGGTCACGCCATCGTCCTGGCCACCCACGACGTGGAACTCGCCGCCGAGCTCGCCCACCGTGTCGTGATCCTCGCGGACGGTGAAGTCGTCGCCGACGGCCCGACCGCCGAGGTGGTCGTCGCGTCCCCGTCCTTCGCCCCGCAGGTCACGAAGGTGCTGGCCCCGCAGCCATGGCTGACCGTCACGCAGGTCGGGGAGGCGCTCTCATGAGGCCCCCCGAAGTCCCCACCCGCACAGAAGCCCCCGTAGAAGACCCCACCCGTATATACGCCCAGCCCCAGGCGCGAGCCATCCGGGCCATCCGCCTCGGCCCCCGCTCCATCGCCGCCCTCGTCCTCGTCAGCGCCACCGGTGTCGCCGGGTTCGCCTGGCCGCTCATCGCGGGACCGGGCTCCCAGGTCAGCGCCCACGCACAGGACGCCCCCTGGCTCTTCGCGGGGCTCCTGGTCCTGCTGGTCGGGGTCGTCGCCGCGACGATCTCCGAGTCGGGGCTCGGGCCGAAGGCGGTCGCCATGCTGGGCGTACTGGCCGCGACCGGGGCGGCCCTCCGCCCGATCGGGGCCGGGACCGCGGGCATCGAGCCGATGTTCTTCCTGATGGTGCTGAGCGGGCGGGTGCTGGGGCCGGGGTTCGGGTTCGTGCTCGGCTCGATCACCATGTTCGCGTCGGCGCTGCTCACGGGCGGGGTCGGGCCGTGGCTGCCGTTCCAGATGCTGTCGATGGGCTGGTTCACGATGGGCGCCGGGCTGCTGCCGGGCCCGGACCGGCTGCGGGGGCGCGCGGAGCTGGCGATGCTCGCGGCGTACGGCTTTCTCGCCGCCTTCGCCTACGGCACCGTCATGAACCTGGCCGGCTGGCCCTTCATGGACGCGCTGGCCTCGAACATCGCCTTCGACCCGCATGCCGCCCTCCCCGCCAACCTGGCCCGTTTCCTCGCGTACTGCCTGGCCACCTCGCTCGGCTGGGACCTGGGCCGGGCGGTCGTGACCGTCGTCCTGACCCTCACGCTCGGCGGAACCCTCCTCAAAGCACTGCGCCGGGCCACGCGCCGGGCGGCTTTCGAGGCCCCGGTCACCTTCGACCCCAGGTGATGTGCGGCCCGGGTCACACTCCTCGGTGACGCCGTGTGGGACGGTCGCGCACCGTGCGTCAGTCGCGGGGTGAAGCACCCCACAGGACCTAGGTCACATACGAGGCGGGCTAGTAGGACATAACGGACGCCATGTACGCATCAATCGGGGCCCTGACCTGCGGTTTGAGAGCCAGATCACACACGGGACTTTCTTCACGGATGCGACCACCACTAGTAAAAGGGGTGATTGCGGACAGACCCCCAGCGGTGTTTCTCTGGAGCAGTCGCCAGGCGCCACGAGCCCACCCGGGCCGCGGCGCCAACGTATGCCCCACACAAGCACCACGTGGATCCGGCACACATACGACTCCTTGTCCCCGAAGAAACAGGTTCTCCGTGTCCGTCTCTTTCATCAGCCGCGCCATCGCCTCCCCGAAGAAGGCCCTCGCTACCGCCGCCGTGGCCGCCGCCACCACCGGCATGGTGCTGACCGCGGCCCCCGCCCAGGCCGCCACCACCAGCACGGCCTCCTCCGCCCAGTCGATCGCGCACCAGATGATCCCGGACGCCGCGCAGTACAACGCCTTCAGCAACATCGTCGAGCACGAGAGCGGCTGGAACATCAGCGCCACCAACGCCTCCTCCGGCGCCTACGGCCTGGTCCAGGCCCTGCCCGGCTCGAAGATGGCCTCCGCCGGCGCCGACTGGAAGACCAACCCCAAGACCCAGATCAAGTGGGGCCTGGACTACATGAACTCCCGCTACGGCAGCCCGACCGGCGCCTGGAACTTCTGGCAGGCCAACGGCTGGTACTGACCGGCCCACAGCACGCACGAACGCGTGCTCCACAGCTTCCGCGAAGGCGGCGGCCCCTGATCCCCGGGGCCGCCGCCTTCGCCGTGCCCGCCGCCCCTATCGGCTGACGGCGTCGAACCACCGCACCACCTGCGGCGCCGACACCTGGAACGACCCAAAGTGGTCCACGTCCCCCTGATTGACCACGGTCACCGGCGCCCCCTCCCCATCCAGCTGCCGCGCACAGCTGCGCGCGTTCCCGATCGGTACGTCGGTGTCGGCGGCCCCCGCGTACAGCCGCACCGGCGCATCGGGCTTCCAGTCGCAGGTGTGATCGGCCGCACGCATGGCGTCCAGCAGACCGCCGCCGGGATGGCGCAGCCGCTCGTAGAAGGAGGGGGTGAGCAGCTCCTTCAGGGTCGACGGCAGCGCCGCGAGGATGTCCTCCTCTACGTGCGTCCCGTCGTACAGCCCCTCGACCCGGCTCGCGTACGGGGCACGGAAGGCCTCGGCCGGATCCTTATAGATGGGGTGCAGCCTGCTCTGCGCGACCAGCCAGTAAGAGATGTAGAGGACACCGCTCGCGTCGTTGACGCGGCCGTCGAAGAGCGCCGGGACCTCCTGACGCTCCAGGTCGTACGGCCCACTGACCGGCGCCACCGCCTTCAGCCGGAAGTGCCGGTCCGCCCCGCCTTCCAGCGCCCGCCCGAGCGCCATCGCGACCTGCCCGCCCTGCGAGAACCCGGTCGCGTACACATCACCGGTGAGCGGCCTGCCCAACCGCCCGGCGGCCGTCCGCGCCGCGCGCAGCATGTCGACCGAGGCGGTCACGGAGGAGTGGGTGTCCATGTACGGGTGGGTGCCGGGGCCCTTGCCGAGGCCCAGGTAGTCGGGCGCGGCCACGGCACGACCGGCGGAGGCGTTCATGTACGACGGAATCCGACCGAAGTCTTCCTCGGCCGAGGGCGCGTAATCGCGGTTGACCATGGTGCCGTGCGTGTCGGAGACGAGGTCGAGCCGGTGCTTGCCCCCGGTGGGGAGGGTGAGCAGACCACTGGCGGTGGTCGGCTTCCCGTACGGGTCGACGGTCCGGTAGGTCAGCCGGTACGACCGCACGCCGTACCGTACGACGTCCGTGGCCATGTCCCGCTCAGCGAGGAACGCCTTGACCTGCCCGGCGTCGTGGTCGGCCACGGGGGTGACGGAGACCAGCTCACCACGGAGGGTCTGTGTCCGCGCCCGCTCCCCGGCGGAGGCGACCGGCGCCACCGCGAGTCCCGCCAGTCCGGCGAGCAGCAGCGCCGCCGCTCCGGCGAGTCCCCGCCGCGCACGCCAACTGGTCCGTGTTTCATGTGCTTTGCGCGTCTCATCTCTCATGTCTGCGACGCTACGGATGCCCACCTCACCCGGACATCCGAGAGTCCCCCGGGCCCATGGTGGACTTGGGTCCACCCCGCCCATCCCGCTGACCGGAGGCCCCATGACCACCGAGACGGAGAAGCCGCCGTACGACCCCGAAGCGCGCGGACTGCGCCTGGTGGCCGTGCTGTTGGGGCTGACCGTGGTCAGCGGCCTGATCGACGCGGTGAGTTATCTGGGCCTCGGCCATGTCTTCACCGCGAACATGACCGGCAACGTGGTCGTCCTGGGCTTCGCCGCCGCCGGCGCACCAGGCTTCTCGGTCCCCCACACCCTGACCTCCCTGTGCTGCTTCCTGCTGGGCGCGGTGGCCGGGGGCCGCGTGGCGCTGCACCTGGGCGCCGGCTCCCGCCGGACCTGGGCACGCGTCACCCTCGCGACGGAGGCGCTCCTCGTGGGCATCTCGGCGGCCGTCGCCTTCACGGCGCCGGGCGCCACCGCAACGACGTACACACTCATCGCGTTGACGGCCTTCGCGATGGGCCTCCGCAACGCCACCGTCCGCAAGCTCGGCGTCACCGACCTGACGACCACGGTCCTGACGATGACCTTGACCGGCCTCGCCGCCGACTCACGCCTCGCTGGCAGCGGCTCCCACCCCCGTTCTCCCCGCCGCACGGCCTCCGTGTTCGCGATGCTCGCGGGCGCCCTGCTCGGGGCGTGGCTGGTGATCCACCATGGGCTGGGCATTCCGCTGCTGATCGCGGCGGTGATGGCGGGGGTGCTGGCGGTGGTGACGTCGGGGCGGGAGTGACCAAGAGACCGGACGACAACTACTCAGCGCACGCCGTGAGCGATGGGCGTCACACACCCCGATAGCTCCGCGTGGACGGTCGCGCACCGTGCGTCAGTCGCGGGGTGAAGCACCCCACAGGACCTAGGTCACATACGAGGCAGGCTAGTAGGACATAACGGACGCCATGTACGCATCAATCGGGCCCCTGACCTGCGGTTTGAGAGCCAGATCACACACGGGACTTTCTTCACGGATGCGACCACCACTAGTAAAAGGGGTGATTGCGGACAGACCCCCAGCGGTGTTTCTCTGGAGCAGTCGCCAGGCGCCACGAGCCCACCCGGGCCGCGGCGCCAACGTATGCCCCACCCAAGCACCACGTGGATCCGGCTTACCGCGACCGCCTTGTCCCCGAAGAAAAAGGTTCTCCGTGTCCGTCTCTTTCATCCGCCGCGCCGTCGCCTCCCCGAAGAAGGCCCTCGCTACCGCCGCCGTGGCCGCTGCCGCCACCGGCATGGTGCTGACCGCGGCTCCCGCCCAGGCCGCCACCACCAGCACGGCCTCCTCCGCCCAGTCGATCGCGCACCAGATGATCCCGGACGCCGCGCAGTTCAACGCCTTCAGCAACATCGTCGAGCACGAGAGCGGCTGGAACATCAGCGCCACCAACGCCTCCTCCGGCGCCTACGGCCTGGTCCAGGCCCTGCCCGGCTCGAAGATGGCCTCCGCCGGCGCCGACTGGAAGACCAACCCCAAGACCCAGATCAAGTGGGGCCTGGACTACATGAACTCCCGCTACGGCAGCCCGACCGGCGCCTGGAACTTCTGGCAGGCCAACGGCTGGTACTGACCAGCCTGAGCACCACCCCGCTCACCGAGCACCACCCCGCTCACGCCAAGGCGGCGGCCCCCCAACCCCGGGGCCGCCGCCTTCGCCGTGCCCGGCACCCGTGTCCCCACAGGTGCGCTTTCGTTCTTAGGGATGCACTTCTTAGATGCACGCCACTAAAAACGAGGTCGCCCCATGGCGCGACCGTCCCACCGCCACATCCCCAAGCCACCCCAGATCTTCGACCGGGACTGGGAGTGGAACGAGCTGACCGCCTTCGTCTCCGACGAGGAGCCAGGTCCACGCCTCGGAGTCGTGTCCGGACGCCGCCGCCGAGGGAAGAGCTTCCTGCTCGAAGCGCTGACCAAGGCGACAGGCGGCTTCTACTTCACTGCCGTCGAGGCAACCGCCGCCGAGTCCCTGAGGCTGATCGGCGAGGCGATCGGACGCTTCACCGACGCGCCCGTGCCGCCGCGCCCCCGGGACTGGAGTGAAGCCATGGAGCTCCTCTTCGACCTGGCCGCGCAGCGCCCCGTCACGATCGTCATCGACGAGTTTCCGTATCTGGTCCGGGGCGACGCATCGCTTCCCTCCCGGCTCCAGGCCACCTTGGGCGTCCGCGGCGGCCGTCATCTGCGTCGCCATCCGCGCCTTCTGCTGTGCGGCAGCGCGATGTCGTTCATGGGGGGACTGCTGTCCGGTACCTCGCCGCTGTACGGCCGCGCCGGACTCGACCTCGTCGTTCACTCCCTGGGATACCGGGAGGCGGCCTCGTTCTGGAACATCGACGACCCACGGCTCGCCGTCCTCACGCACGCCGTGGTCGGCGGCACCCCGGCCTACCGGCGGGAGTTCGTGGGCGACGACGTACCGGCGGGACTCGACGACTTCGACGACTGGGTGTGCCGCACGGTCCTCAATCCCGCCCGCCCTCTACAAGGCGAGGCCGAGTTCCTCCTCGCCGCCGAACCAGACGTACGCGACCGCGCGCTCTACCACTCCCTCCTGGCGGCAGTCGCAGCCGGCAACCACACCAGCGGCGGCATCGCAAGCGCCGTCGGCCGCAAGGCCACCGACACCTCCCAGCCACTGACCGTGCTCAAGCGGTGCGGTCTGCTGACCGTGGAGCCGGACGCCTTCCGCGGCAACCGCAGCGCGTACCGCATCGCCGAACCCCTGATCACGTTCCACCACGCGGTCGTACGCCCGAACCAGTCCCTGCTGACACAGCGGCGCAACCCGGCGGCAGCCTGGGCCACATCCCGGGACACGTTCCTCAGCAAAGTGGTCGGCCCCCACTTCGAGCACCTGTGCCGCGAGTGGGTCTCCCGGCATGCGGAACCCGACACCTTCGGCGGCCTGCCCATCGAGGTCGCCTCGGGAGCCGTCGTCGATACCGCCGCGCGCACCTCCCATGAAGTCGAAGTCGTCGTGCGCGGAGCGGTCGGCCAGGACCACGGCATCCTGCTGTCGATCGGCGAAGCCAAGTGGAACAAGATCATGGACGTACGCCACCTCGACCGCCTCCGCCACATCCTGGGGCTCCTCGCCGCCCGAGGCATCGACACAAGCCATGCCCGCCCCGCCTGCTACAGCGGCGTCGGCTTCAGCCCGGAACTGCACGCGGCCGCCGAGCGCGGTGAGGTGGTTCTCGTCGATCTGCGACGCCTGTACGGCGGGGGGTGAACTTCCGCCCCCCCGCCCGCCCGGTTCCCACGGTCCACAGCCCCAGTGGCGCTCAGCGACAACGGTCTGTCGCTCCGAGAGAACGACTCGACCGCGGCACGAGTGCGAGTGTTCCCCCACGTCCCCGCCGAGGGCTTGTCACCCCAGGTCAGGCCATGATCAACAGGCCGGGACGGCATACTCGCACGTCCAAGGGAGCAATCATGGGTTCACGTATGAAGCAGGTCAGGCTCGGCGCCTGCACCGTCGGCGCACTGGCCGTGGCCACCCTGGTGCTGAGCACCACGCCGGCCGCCGCGAGCGGCACCTACAGCGGTCGGGCCTACGTCTACGGCGCGTCGACCTACACCGACGACTGGAACGACGAGGGCATCGTGTCGACCGGCTCGAACACGACGTCCAACGCCACCTGCCTGTGGCAGAAGATCCTCTGGGCCGACGGCAAGCTCGCCTCATCCGGCATCGATGGCATCTTCGGTTCGGGCACTGCTGCCGCGACCAAGAATTGGCAGTCCGACTGGGGCCTGACGGCGGACGGTTCGGCCGGCCAGAACACCTGGACGGAAGCCGGCAACTGGCTGGACGACCTCGACAGCGACGGTGTGGTCGACTCGTACGTCGGCACAAGCCACGTCATCTCCGTGTCGCGCGACAGCGACGGCCGCTACGCCTTCTACGACGCCGGTGGCAGCAAGCGCCTCGCCGGCTACGACTACGAGACCTGCACCAGCTGACCGCTTGACGTCCGATCCACCACCGGCGCCCGTCCGGTAAGCCGGACGGGCCTCATGGTGTCTGCGGCGGTCACGTCGCGGGCGGTTCTGAGAAGACCATGAGATCCCTTGTGCTGCTCTACGCCACGGAGCAAAATCGGGCTCCGCGACGGCCGGAACAGGCCGGTCTCATGGGGGACTTGGGGCGTCCGCGCGATCGTTGGAGAAGTCACGGCGCCCACACGGGGGGCAGCCTTGATCACGGTGTACGACAGCACGGACATACCGACGGCCGCGCGGGTCGATGCGTGGAGCGACGTCATGAACCTCTCACTGGTGACCACGAGATTCGACCTACCGGATGCACCGTTCGGCGCCCGGCTGCGCACACTCCCGCTGGGCGCCGCGCAGTTGTCCGAGGTCTCGTACACAACCCTGCGAGGCCGGCGGACGCCGCGGCTGATACGGCAGTCCGACCCTGAGATGTACCAGCTGATCCTGGTACGCGGCGGACGCCAAAGGCTCGACCAGGCGAGGAACGAAGCATCGATCACCCCGGGCGACCTGGTGCTGTACGACAGCTCCCGCCCCTCCGACGCCACGGCGGCCGGACACCCCGGCAGGTCACGCTCTGTGATCCTGCGGTTCCCCAGGACGCTGCTCCCCCAGCCCGTCGACCGGGTCGCCTCGGTCCTGGCCACGCCGATCTCCGGCCGGAGCGGGGTAGGCCGACTGGTCGCCGTCCTCATGACGGAACTGGCGAAGAATCACCACGACTGCACGGCACAGGACCTGGCCCGGCTGGGCACCACCGCCCTCGACATCGTGACCACCCTGGTCGGACAGTGCCTCGGCCGGGAGACGGAGGCACCCGCGGAGGCCCGCGAAACCACGATGTTCCTGCGCGTCGTGTCCTTCATCCACACCCACCTCCCGTCACCGGAACTGAGCCCGGGTCTCATAGCCGCCGCCCACCAGCTCTCCCCGCGCTCCCTGCAACGGCTCTTCCAGCAGCAGGGGACCACAGTGACCGCCTTCATCCGGGAACAGCGCCTGGACCGCTGCCGCCGCGACCTCGCCGACCCCACACTCGGCGCTCTGGCCATCCACCGGATCGGCGCCCGCTGGGGCTATCCCCGCGCCGCCGACTTCACCCGCGCGTTCCGTGGCGCGACCGGGATGACACCGAGCGAGTACCGCGCCGCCGCACGCCTTCACGCCGTCCCGCACTCGAACCACACCACCTTGCCACTCCTGCCCCTGGACTCCACTCCCCATTTGTCAGCCATCGCCTCCAGCAGGACGAGCCCCCGGCCGTTCTCGGCGTCTTCCGTCAACCCACCTCGCACGAACGGCTGTTGAGCACATCCGTCAGACACCTCCACCCGCACCCCCGCCTCCAGCCGCAGCACCAGCAACTCACAACGCCGGTCCGGCACATGCCGTACGACATTGGCGACCAGCTCGGTGACGCCGAGCTCCACGGCGTCGGTCAGCGGCGCCAACTCCCACTCGTCCAGCAGCGACCGGACGATACGGCGAATGTGCCGCGCCGAGTGCTCACCGACGGTGAGGCGCATGGCGTACTGGGCGAGGCGGGGGCCCAGGAGGGTGGGGGGAAAGTATTCGTTCACGGTACGAGGCTGACCTCGCGCGACTACTCTGGGCTACGGTTCAGATACAACAGGTCCCGCAGTGGGCCGAGTTGCGCGAGAAGGGGCCGTACGTGACCCACATCAACGTCCTCGACCCGGGAGCCTCACCGCTCGACTACTACGGGTTCGAACTGCGCCGGTACCGGGAAGCCGCCGGGCTGACGCAGAAACAGCTCGGCGACATCGTCAACTACACGGGTTCGCTGGTCGGGCAGATCGAGACGGCCAGGAAGCTGCCTACGCCGGAGTTCAGCGAGCGGGTGGATGTCGCGCTGGGGACCGGTGGGTTGTTGTCGCGACTCGTCGACCTGGTGATGCGTAGTCAACTTCCGGCCTGGTTCCAACAGGTCGCGGAGTTGGAGGCGCGGGCCACCGAGATCTGCACCTTCCAGCTGCACATGGTCCACGGTCTCCTCCAGACCGAGGCGTATGTGCGTGCCGTGCTCGGCGCGCTGGACCAGACGAACCTCGACGACCGCACCGCCGTGCGGCTGGCCCGTCAGCGCATCTTCGAGAAGGAGGTGCCGCCGGTCCTGTGGGCGGTCATCAGCGAGGCCGCCCTGTACCAGGAGATCGGCGGCCCGGAGACCATGCGGGGGCAACTGGCCCACCTGTTGTCGTTCGAGAGCAATCCCCGGATCAACATCCAGGTGCTGCCGTTCTCGGCCGGAGCTCACGCGGGGCTCCAAGGCTCATTCAACCTCTATCGCTTCGCGAGCGACCCGGACATCGTCTACACCGAGGGCTACGGCAGCGGGCATCCGACCGCCAACCCGGACACCGTCAAGGACTGTTCGCTCCGTTACGATCATCTTCAGGCCGCCGCGCTCTCCCTCAAGGACTCGGCGGAGCTGATCCGGCGCGTAATGGAGGAACGCTATGGCGAACACCGCGATTCCGACGGGGATCCAGTGGCGTAAGTCCAGCTACAGCGGCGACCAGGGCGGCGACTGCGTCGAGTGCGCACCGCTCGGCACCGACCTGGCCTGGCGCAAGTCGACGTACAGCAGCGACCAGGGCGGCGAATGCGTCGAGATCGCCGAAGCCCCCTGCACCACCACCATCGCCATCCGAGACTCCAAAAACCCGGCGGGGCCCACCCTCACCCTGGACCCCGCCGCGTTCACCACCTTCGTCAACTGGACGACTACAGGCGACTACAACCGCTGAATGATCGTGCCGGTGGCCAACCCGCCCCCCGCACACATCGTGATCAGCGCGAACTCCTTGTCCCGGCGCTCCAGTTCATGCAGGGCGGTCGTGATCAGCCGCGCCCCCGTCGCCCCCACCGGGTGCCCGAGCGCGATCGCACCGCCATTCACGTTCACCTTCTCCAGGTCCTGCTCGAAGACCTGCGCCCAGCTCAACACCACTGAAGCGAACGCCTCGTTGATCTCCACGAGGTCGATGTCCTTCAGGGACATCCCGGCCTTGCCCAGAACAGCCCGCGTCGCGTCGATCGGCCCGTCCAGGTGGAAGTGCGGGTCGGCGCCGACCAGTGCCTGGGCGACGATCCGGGCGCGCGGCCGGAGCTTCAGGGCGCGTGCCATCCGCTTGGACGCCCACAGGATGGCCGACGCACCGTCAGAGATCTGTGACGAGTTGCCCGCTGTGTGGATGGCGGTCGGCATCACCGGCTTCAGCCTCGCCAGACCCTCCATGGTCGTGTCGCGGAGCCCCTCATCGCGGTCGACGAGCCGCCACATGCCCTGCCCCGCCCGTTGCTCGTCCTCCGTCGTGGGCACCTGGACGGCGAAGGTCTCCCTCTTGAACCGCTCCTCGGACCAGGCGATGGCGGCGCGCTCCTGCGAGATGAGCCCCAGCGAGTCGACGTTCTCGCGCGTCAGGCCGCGGTGGCGGGCGATCCGCTCCGCCGCCTCGAACTGATTCGGCAGGTCAACGTTCCACTCATCCGGGAACGGCTTCCCGGGCCCGTGCTTGGACCCCGAGCCCAGCGGCACCCGGGACATCGCCTCGATGCCGCAGCTGATGCCGACGTCGATGACGCCCGCCGCGACCATGTTGGCGACCATGTGTGAGGCCTGCTGCGAGGAGCCGCACTGGCAGTCGACGGTCGTGGCCGCGGTCTCGTAGGGCAGGCCCATCGTCAGCCAGGCCGTGCGCGCGGGGTTCATGGACTGTTCGCCGGCGTGGGTCACCGTGCCGCCGACGATCTGCTCGACGCAGTCGGCGTGGATGCCGGTGCGGCCGAGGAGTTCACGGTAGGTCTCGCCCAGGAGGTAGGCGGGGTGGAGGTTGGCGAGCGCGCCGCCGCGCTTGCCGATGGGGGTGCGTACGGCTTCGACGATCACGGGTTCCGCGGCCATGGGGGCTAGTCCTCTCCTCAGGCCTGTCCTGCGGCCAGGCCCTGCTGACCCGCGCAGCGCGGGGCGTCCCGGCCCACCCACCGCGCAGAACTAGTACGCGTTCTAGTTCTCAGTGCAGTCTGCTGACAGCGTGTCCACAACCGCAAGGGTCTTGCAGGCTCCGAAGTTGCGATCTGCACGAATCCCGCACGCAATTCGAGACGCCGCGCCCCTTGCTACTTGTAGAACCCGTTACTACCTTCACGACACAAATTCCTGATGGACCGTCAGACGGCGGGAGTTGCCGATGCCCTGTCCAGCGCTGCCCGACGGGTTCGATTTCACCGACCCCGATGTGCTGCACCACCGCGTGCCCCTCCCGGAGTTCGCCGAGCTGCGCCGGGTCGAACCCGTCCACTGGATCCCGCAGCAGCCCGGCATCGCCGGCTTCGAGGACGACGGCTACTGGGCCGTCACCCGGCACGCGGACGTCAAGTACGTCTCCACGCACCCCGAACTCTTCTCCTCGTTCCTCAACACCGCCGTCATCCGCTTCAACGAGCACATCCAGCGCGAACAGATAGAAGTGCAGCGGCTGATCATGCTCAACATGGACCCGCCCGAGCACACCCGGGTCCGCCAGATCGTGCAGCGCGGCTTCACCCCGCGCGCGATCCGTTCCCTGGAGGCCGCCCTGCGCGCCCGCGCCGGTTCGATCGTCGAGAGCGCGCTCGCGGGCGCGGGCCCGGACGGCGGCTTCGACTTCGTCACCCAGGTCGCCTGCGAACTGCCCCTCCAGGCCATCGCCGAGCTCATCGGCGTCCCGCAGGACGACCGCGCCAAGATCTTCGACTGGTCCAACAAGATGGTGGCGTACGACGATCCGGAGTACGCGATCACCGAGGAGATCGGCGCCGAGTCGGCCACCGAGCTCATCTCGTACGCGATGAACATGGCCGCGGACCGCAAGCAGTGCCCCGCCAAGGACATCGTCAGCACGCTGGTGGCGGCCGAGGACGAAGGGAACCTGGCCTCCGACGAGTTCGGCTTCTTCGTGCTGCTGCTGGCCGTCGCGGGCAACGAGACGACCCGCAACGCCATCACGCACGGCATGCACGCCTTCCTCACCCACCCCGAGGCGTGGGACCTCTACAAGAGGGAGCGCCCGAAGACCACCGCCGAGGAGATCGTCCGCTGGGCGACCCCCGTCGTCTCCTTCCAGCGCACCGCGACCCAGGACACCGAACTGGGCGGGCAGCAGATCAAGAAGGGCGACCGCGTCGGCATCTTCTACTCCTCCGCCAACAACGACCCCGAGGTGTTCGAGCGCCCCGAGGTCTTCGACATCACCCGCGACCCCAACCCGCACCTCGGCTTCGGCGGCGGAGGCCCGCACTTCTGCCTCGGCAAGTCCCTGGCCACCCTGGAGATCGACCTCATCTTCAACGCGATAGCCGACGCGATGCCGAACCTCCGCCTCGCCGGCGACCCGCGCCGCCTGCGCTCCGCCTGGCTGAACGGCGTCAAGGAGCTTCAGGTCAACGCCGGTTGAGCTGCCAGCCAGTTGAGGTACTCGGGCCGACGGCCTCCCGGTATCCGTCGGCCCGTCTCGCGGGAGGCAGGGGCATCCCCCCTACGCCCTGCTCCTGCCTCCCCCGTGACGAACCTCCTCACCGCCGATGAACGTTTCCAGTCCGTTTCCCGTCTTCACTCGTGGCACAGCAAACCCACACCTTCGAAGACTTCGAACGGAAACGCGCGCCGTGGTCCACGCCGAACTGGCCGATCTGCACCCCGTCCGGCAGGACCCCGCGGCCGAACCCCGGAACGGCCGCTTCCGCCGCTTCCGCCGTCTCCACCCCGTCCGCACGTTCTGGCACCGCCACCGCCTCCCGCTGCTCGCCACCCTGCCCACGCTTCCGCTGTACGCAGTGTGGTGGGCGTACCTCGCCACCGGCGGCGGCGATCTCGCGGCCCAGGAGGCCTGGGCCGGGTTCGCTTCGCGGAACGGCGGATCGGCGTACAACCTGTTCTGGTACGGCGGGATGCACACCGCCAACTACAGCCTGATCTCGCCGTATCTGATGGCCGCGCTCGGGGTGCGCGCGGTAACGGTGGTCTCCGGGCTCGCCGCCACCTGGCTGGCCGCCGTGCTGATCGGGCGCACGGGCATACGACGGCCGGTGAGCCCGGCACTGCTCGCCGCGCTCGCGCTGTGGTGCGACGTCGCGTCGGGGCGGACGACCTTCGCGCTCGGCGTCGCCCTGGGACTCGCCGCCTGTGTACCGCTGGTGCGCGAGCGGCGCGTGCTGCTGGCGGTGGCGTACGCGACGCTCGCCACGATGGCGAGCCCGGTGGCCGGCCTGTTCCTGGCGGTGGTGGGCGCCGCGTATCTCGCCGTACGGGACCGGGTGCGGGCCTGCGCCCTGATGGTGCCGCCGGGTGTCGTGGTCGGGGCGACGACGCTGCTGTTCCCGTTCAACGGTGAACAGTTGATGCCGTGCGCCCGGATCTGGCCGCCCGTGCTGCTCGGGCTGACCGTGGCCGTGCTGGCCCCGCGGGGCTGGCGGGTGGCCCGGTGGAGCGGTGCCGTCTACGCGGCCGGGACCGTCCTGACGTATCTGATCCCCTCGCCGGTCGGCACGAACGTCGAGCGGTTCGCGGAGCTGTTCGCGCCGGCCGTGTTGCTCGCGGTGCTGCTGGGCGCGCCCCGGCTCCGGAGGGTGCGGCGCAGCGCGCTGATCGTGGCGCTGGTGTTCTCGCTCGCCTGGGTCGGCAACAAGACCGTCGACGACCTTGAGGTATCGACGGTCGTACCGGCCTGGGCCGCCGACACACACGGAGTGGTCGGAGCCCTTGAGGCGCTCCACGCCGACCGCGGCCGGGTCGAGGTGGTCCCGGCCCGCAACCACCGCGAGGCCACCCTGCTCGCCCCGCATGTGAACCTGGCGCGAGGCTGGAACCGCCAGATGGACATGGAGCGCGGCCGGATCTTCTACGACGGCACCTTCTCGGAGGCGGCCTACCGGGCCTGGCTGGACCGCTGGGCGGTCGGCTATGTCGTCCTGCCGTCGGGCAGGCCGGACGGCTACGCGGAGGCCGAGGCGCGTCTGGTGAGGACCCGGCCTGCGTGGCTGGAGCCGGTGTGGAACGACGCGCACTGGCGGGTGTTCCGGGTGCACGCGGCGGTGCCGCTGGTGTCGGCGCCCGCCTCCGTCGTGCGGACCACGAGCGCCGAGATCGATGTGCGGATGCCGAGGCCCGGCTCGGTGACCGTGCGGGTCGCGTACTCGCCGTGGCTGCGCGCCGAGGGCGGCTGCCTGGAGAAGGCCGGTGAGTTCACGCGACTGACGGTGGCCGAGCCGGGGGCGTACCGGATCAGCTCGGAGTACGACCCGCCGCCGGGACGGGCTCTTTCGTGCTGACCGCGCCGTCCTGCACGGGTTTCGCCGACGTCCGGGGCCGGGGGCCCTGGAGCAGATGGGTCAGGCCGAAGCCCGCGCTCACGACCACGGCGCCGCCCACCGCGTCCAGCACCCAGTGGTTGCCGGTGGCCACGATCGCGGAGACCGTGAAGAGCGGGTGCAGCAGGCCGAGTGCCTTCATCCACCACTTGGGCGCCAGGATCGCGATGACGAGCCCGCACCACAGGGACCAGCCGAAGTGCAGCGAGGGCATCGCCGCGTACTGGTTCGTCAGCGCGGTCAGCGTGCCGTAGTCCGGCTTGGAGAAGTCCTGCACGCCGTGCACGGTGTCGATGACGCCGAGGCCCGGCAGCAGCCGCGGCGGGGCGAGCGGGAAGAGCCAGAAGCCGACGAGCGCGAACAGGGTGGCGAAGCCGAGCGCCGAGCGCGCCCAGCGGTAGTCGCCGGGGCGGCGGACGTACAGCACAGCGAGGACGGTGAGCGGGACGACGAAGTGGAACGACTCGTAGTAGAAGTCGAAGAAGTCCCGCAGGAAGCCGACCTTCACCACCGCGTGGTTGGCCCAGTGCTCGATGTCGATGTGCAGGAACCGCTCGATGGCGAGTATCTGCTCGCCGTGGTGCTCGGCGGTGGCCCGGCCGCCCGCGTTGGTGCCGCCCGTCGCCGCGAGCCTGACCTGCTGGTAGGCGGAGTAGCCGACGCGGATCAGGAGCAGTTCGAGCAGCAGGTTCGGGCGGCTGAGGACACGGCCGAGGAACGGGAGCAGCGGCACCCGCTTGAAGCGGGTCGGCACCGGCTTGGCGAAGTCGGTGGGGATGGGCGTCTGGTAGTACTCGGAGGTGCGGGACAGGAACGGCACGATCGTGGCGGCGGCGAGCGCGGCCAGCAGCACCACGTTGTCGCGCAGCGGATAGAGCGACGCCATGTTCGGCAGCATCATCTTCGCGGGCAGCGTCATGACGAGGATGACGGCGACGGGCCACATGGAGCGGTCAGAGGTCTTCTTGCCGACCCGGCCGACCATCGCGAGCAGCACCCACAGCAGTTGGTGCTGCCAGGTCGTGGGCGAGACGGCGACGGCGACACAGCCGGTGACCGCCACGGCGAGCAGCAGCTGCCCGTCCCGCGCGTAGCGCACGGCGCGGCGCAGGCCGACGTACGCGACGGCCGCGCCGAGGGCCAGGAACAGGCCGATCTCCAGCGGGCCGGTGAGGCCGAACCGCAGCAGCGCGCCGTGCAGGGACTGGTTGGCGAGGTCGTCGGCGTCCTTGCCGAGGCCGACGCCCGCCAGGTGGTGCACCCAGTAGGTGCTGGAGTCGTGCGGCATCGCGGCCCAGGCGAGCGCGGTGAGGGCGGCGAAGCTGACCCCGGTGGACTCGGCCGCGCGGCGCCGCCCGGTGAACCAGAGCAGCGGTGCGAAGAGCAGCACGGTCGGCTGCAGCGCCGCCGCGAGGCCGATCAGGGCACCGCTGGCGCGCTCCCCGCGCACGGCGAAGCAGCCGAGCAGGACGAGCAGCACGGGGATGATGCTGGTCTGGCCGAGGTACAGGGCGTTGCGCACCGGCAGCGACAGCATCAGCAGGCTTATGGCGACCGGTGCCGCGAGCAGCGACGTACGCCGGCTCACGGGCTGCGGCAGGGCGCGCGCGGCGACCATGCCGAGCGCGACGACCAGCAGCAGCGTGCCGAAGGTCCAGCCCCAGCCGAGGACCTGTTCGGCCGCCCGGGTGAGCGGCTTGAGGACGAGTCCGCCGAAGGGAGTACCGGTGAACTGCGTCGAGTCGTACAGCGAGCCCTTCACATGCAGGACGCCGTCCGTTCCGACCCAGGTCTCCAGGTCCGTCAGCCGATCCCCCTCGGGGGTGCTGAGGACGACGGCGACCTGCCGCACCGCCAGGATGGCGGCGATCACCCACAGCCCGATACGGACGGCTCGCAGCCGTTCTCTCGCCGTGTCGACAGCCCCCGCCCCGAAAGGATTTCCCGTTCGTCCGCCGTGCTCCACATTCGCCACGCCCCGTCGGCCTCCCGCCGCGTTCGTCCCGAAGTTCCCGTACGTTTCCCGTGCGCCCGATCGCTGTCCCGACCCTATGAGGCTCGCACTGCCCCCGGAGACAGACGCAGGCAACCCCCTCTTTACCTCACGTCCTCCCACCTTTTGTCCGGATGACGATAGTGCGCGAACGGTTCGGTTCCCCCCTTACTTCGCACCACAGGCCTCAGATGGATCACCGACAGACCCGCGAAAGCGGACTCCCGGGCCGGGAACCGTAGCCTCCGCCGTGCCGTCTGAGACCCTGTCCGACGGCACGGCGGAAGGCTGCGAGGAATGGTGCGGGGGATGGTTCGGGGGATGTCCGGCAGGATGCGGACGGGCTGGTCACACGCGGTACGAGGGCGGCTGCTGGTCGTCGTACTGGCGCTGCTGGGGCTCCAGTTGGGCTCCCTGGTGGCACCGGCCTACGCCTGCGGGTGCGGCGCGATGGTGCCGGACGGCAATCGGCATGTCACGGTGAGCCGCGAGATGTCCGCCGTCCGCTGGGACGGCCGCCAGGAGCAGATCGTGATGAGCCTGACGGTCTCCGGGGACGCCCACAAGGCGGCGTGGATCATGCCGGTCCCGCACCGGGCGACGGTGAAGCTGGGCGACAGCGCGCTCTTCGAGCAGCTCGGCGAGGCGACCGCGCCCGAGTACCGCACCCGCCACTACTTCTGGCCGGACAATGGCGACTGGCCCTTCGCCGACGACGACACGAGCGGGGACGCCGCCCCACGGGCCGCCGGGACGGCACCCTCCGTGGGCGTCGTCGGCCGCGAGCGCCTCGGCCCCTTCGACGTCGCCCGCCTCACCGCCACCGACTCCGACGCCCTCGGCAAGTGGCTCGCCGACAACGGATTCACCCTCCCCGACCGCCTGAACGAGGCCCTGCGCCCGTACGTCGACGACGGCTGGGAGTACGTGGCGGTCCGGCTGGCCCCGGAAGACACGGACACCCCGCTCGGCGGCACCCTCGACCCGCTCCACCTCACCTTCGCCAGCGACAAGCTGGTCTATCCGATGCGGCTCTCGCGCCTGGCGAGCACCCCGCAGTCCCTCGGCCTGTACATCCTCGCCGCGCACCGCATGGAGCCGGCGTCGGCGATCGGCGGGAACAGCCCGGTGGTCTCGTACGCGGGCCGCGTCACCACGGCCTCGGGCCCGCTGTCCGAGCTCGCGGCCGGTGGCACGGGCTTCCTCACCGCCCTCGACCAGGAGTTCCCGCAGCCGTCGACCATCTCGGGCGACCACGTACTGCGGCGCACGGCGACGGACACGACGTACCGTCAAGTCATCTACGAGGACCAGCTGCTGAAGGTCGGCGGGATCCCGGCGTGGCTGCTGACGGTGACCGCCGTGGTGCTGGCGGCGGCCGTGACCCTGACGATGGGCGTACGGGCCCGCAGGCGCCGCCCGGTGCTGCCGCCCCCGCCGGTGCAGGCGCCGCCGCCGATCGGCTGACGCCGAGGGTGAACACCCGGAAACCCGCTGACAATCACCAGCGCCCGGGACTAGATTCACGGGGGACTAGTTAGCGCATCTAACTAGGCATACGAAAGGCATGGTGCATGAGCGAGTCGCAGCTGTGGAACGACGTCGACGACTACTTCACCTCCCTCCTCGCCCCCGCCGACGACACCCTGGCCGCCGCGCTGCGCGACAGCGACGCGGCCGGGCTGCCGCACATCAACGTCGCCCCGAACCAGGGCAAGCTGCTCCAGCTCCTCGCCGAGATCCAGGGCGCCCGCCGCATCCTGGAGATCGGCACGCTCGGCGGCTACAGCACGATCTGGCTGGGCCGCGCCCTCCCGGCCGACGGCCGCCTGATCACCTTCGAGTACGACCCCGCACACGCCGAGGTCGCCCGCGGCAACCTCGCCCGGGCCGGCCTCGACAAGATCGCCGAGGTGCGGGTGGGCCCCGCACTGGAGTCGCTGCCGAAGCTGGCCGAGGAGAACCCGGAACCGTTCGACTTCGTCTTCATCGACGCGGACAAGGTGAACAACCCGCACTACATCGAGTGGGCCCTCAAGCTCACCCGGCCCGGCAGCCTGATCGTCCTCGACAACGTCGCACGGGAAGGCCGGGTCACCGACGCGGACAGCACCGCCGGGGACGTCCAGGGCACCCGGGCCGCGCTCGAACTGATCGCCGCCCACCCGAAGTTGAGCGGTACGGCGATCCAGACGGTGGGCAGCAAGGGCTACGACGGCTTCGCGCTGGCACGCGTGCTGGCATAACACGTCGGGGCCAGGGGCTGGGGCTTAGGGGCTTAGGGGGCTTCGTGATAGAAGCCCACGTTGACGGTGCGCGGGCCGGTGCGGTCCTGTATGACGAGTTCTCCGGAACTGCCCGCGGGAAGCTTGGCCGTCCCGCCGTACGGAAAGGTCTGGGGCGGCTGGCCGGCCAGCGTCAGCCGCACCTCGGCGGAGGGCTCGGGATGCGAGCCGCGCAGCCACGTGACCTGCCAGGAGCCGTCCGGGCCGCACAGGAACTCCAGGTGCACCCGGGACACGAACAGCCAGTCGTCGGGGGTCGCGAGACGGCACACGGCCCGGTCCCGGCCCACCCGGAGCATGGCACCGGGGTCGCTCGGCGCGTCGGCCATCAGCATCCCGGCCGTCGCACCCGCGTCCGCCCCGGACACCGAGGCCATGGTGAGTTCGAGCACGCGTGCTCCTTCTAGGTCGTCCTGGTCCAATTGTCCTTGAGCGGGGCGTGGTTGGCGCACCGCCGCCGCATGATAATTCGACCGATAGCTCCTCCGTGCGACCTCCGGCACAATGGACTCATGACCGAGCGAAAGCCACCCGGTGTCAGCTTCGAGTCCTGGATCGACCGACAGATCCGCGAGGCGCAGGCGCGCGGCGAGTTCGCGGAACTCCCCGGCGCGGGCAAGCCGCTGCCGCACATCACCGACACGTCGTACGACGAACTGTGGTGGATCAAGCAGAAGATGGCCCGCGAGGGCCTGTCCGTCCTGCCGCCCACCCTCGCCCTGCGCAAGGAAGCGGAGGACGCCCTCGCGGCGGCCGCCACGGCCCCCTCGGAGCCGGCCGTGCGCCGCATCGTCGAGGACATCAACGCCAAGATCCGCGAAATGATGTTCAAGCCCCCGCCCGGGCCTCCGCTGGGCCTCAAGCCCTACGACGTGGAGAAGATCGTGCGGGAGTGGCGGGAGCGGCGGGAGGGGTAAGCACCCCCCAGGGCCACTGGAGGGCCCTAATTCGCTTGCGGGGCGGATACGACACCTCCCGACAATGACCGTCATGACCCGCACCCCCACGACGGCTTCCTGGACCGTCGCCCCCGAACCCTTCGACTCCCCCGTGGCCGCCGCGCTGTGGCGGGCGTACTACACGGAGGTCAGCGACCGCTGGTATCTGCTGCACGAGGGGCGCAGGACGGACCCCGACGAGCTGGAGCGCGAGGTCGCCGCGCAGACGGGGGCCGACTTCACGGCGCCCGCCGGGGTGCTGCTGGTCGCGCGGTACGACGGCGAGCCCGGGGGCACGGCGGGCGTGCGGATGCTGGACGCCACGACGGGCGAGCTGTGCCGTGTCTTCGTCCGCGAGGAGCTGCGCGGCAAGGGCGGCGGCCCCGTGCTGCTCGCGGCGGCCGAGGAGGCGGCGCGCGGCATGGGCGCGGAGCGACTGATCCTGGACACCCGCAGCGACCTCGTGGAGGCCCGCGCGCTGTACGCCCGGCACGGGTACGCCGAGACCGAGGCGCACAACGACGGCATGTACGCCGAGCACTGGTTCAGGAAAGCCCTGACCGGCTGATCCTCACACCTGACACCTCACGCGGGATTCGTCTGCGGCCGGGGCACCGTCCCGTCGTGCGGGCGTTCCGCGTCGGAGCCGCACATCTCGTTGTTCAGCTCCTCGACCAGCTGGGTCAGGTCGGTCGGGCGGTCCGGACCCCACCAGTCGCCGAGCAGCTCGGCCAGGGACTCCTCACGGGCCATGGCGAGTCTGCCGGCGGCCTCGCGGCCCTCGTCGGTCAGGACCAGGTCGAGTCCCTCGCGGAGGGCGAGCCGGCGCTCCTCGAGCTGCCGGGCGGCGGCGAGGATGACGTGCAGCGGTACGGCACTGCGCTCGGCGAGCTCCGCGGGCTCGGCCCACCCGTACTTCTTGATCCGCAGCAGCAGCCAGCTCGCGGCGGGCAGCAGGTCGTAGCCGGCCCGCGCGGTGATCGTCTCGTAGATCTCGCGCTTCCCCTCCCGGGTGCCGAGCAGGGACAGTGCCCGGCACACCTCGTCGTACGACGACCGCTCCACGGGATTGCTGGCGAGCGTCTCCGTGACGTCCGGCGCCGTGACCGACCCGCGCAGCTTGTCCTCGCGCAGGAACCACGCCAGGACGAAACCGACGACGGCGACCGGGGCGGCGTACAGGAACACATCCGTGATGGCCGACGCGTACGCGTGCAGGACGGGCTCCCGCAGCGAGGACGGCAGCTCGGCGATGCCCTTCGGATCGGCCTTCAAGCTGTCCGGGCTGATGCCCGCGGGAAGCTGCTGCCCGCTGAGCGCGACCGTCAGCTTGTCGCCGAGGCGGCTCGCGAAGACCGTGCCGAAGATGGCGACGCCGAACGAGGCGCCGATGGAGCGGAAGAAGGTCGCACCCGAGGTGGCGACGCCCAGATCCTCGTACGACACCGCGTTCTGCACGATCAGGACCAGCACCTGCATGACCAGGCCGAGGCCCAGACCGAAGACGAAGAAGTACGAGCTCATCTCGCCGGTACTGCTGTTCTCGTCGAGCTGGTGGAGCAGCAGCAGTCCGATGGCCGTGACCGCCGTGCCCGCGATGGGGAAAACCTTCCAGCGGCCGGTTCGGCTGACGATCTGTCCGGAGACCGTGGAGGAGATCAGCAGACCGAACACCATCGGCAGCATGTGCACGCCGGACATGGTGGGCGACACACCCTGGACGACCTGGAGGAAGGTCGGCAGATACGTCATCGCGCCGAACATCGCGAAGCCGACGATGAAGCTGATGACGGCGGAGAGCGTGAAGGTGCGGATGCGGAAAAGTTTGAGCGGGAGGACGGGTTCGGCGGCCCGCTGCTCCACGGCGACGAACGCCACGGCCAGTACCACGCCGAGGACCGCGAGCCCGATGATCTGGGCCGATCCCCAGTCCCAGGTGGTGCCGCCGAGCGAGGCGACCAGGACCAGGCAGGTCGCGACGGCGGCGATGAGGAAGGTGCCGAGGTAGTCGATGACGTGGTGGGCCGACTTCTTGGGGATGTGCAGGACCGCCGCGATCACGACGAGCGCGACCACGCCGACGGGCAGGTTGATGTAGAACACCCAGCGCCAGCTCAGATGCTCGGTGAAGAGCCCGCCGAGCAACGGCCCGAGCACGCTGGTCGCCCCGAACACGGCGCCGAACAGCCCTTGGTACTTCCCGCGCTCTCTCGGCGGAACGATGTCACCGACGATCGCCATCGACAGCACCATGAGCCCGCCGCCGCCGAGCCCTTGCAGCGCCCGGAAGCCGATCAGCTCGCCCATGTTCTGCGACATGCCGCACAGCGCGGACCCGATCAGGAAGATCACGATGGCGGTCTGGAACAGCTTCTTCCGGCCGTACTGGTCGCCGAGTTTGCCCCACAGCGGGGTCGCCGCGGTCGACGCGAGCAGATACGCGGTGACCACCCAGGACAGGTGCTCCAGCCCGCCGAGGTCGCTGACGATGGTCGGCAGCGCGGTCGACACGATCGTCTGGTCTAGGGCGGCGAGCAGCATGCCGAGCAGCAGTGCGCCGATCGAGACGAAGACGCTGCCGTGCGTGGTGTCCCGGGCGTCGACGGCGGCCGCGGCGCGACGCCGCTCGGCCGACTTGTTCACCCCGGCCGGCCCGTCCGCGCGGTCCGCGTCCAGGCCGTGCGCGTCCCCGGTCATACGGCCTCCTTGAGCCCCCGAGGTCTCGGTCACCCTCCATCCTGGCGGCTGTGGCCGGTTATGGCCTGTTGAGCCGTACGGAGCCCTCCGAAGCCCTGCGGAGGGCGATATTCCGGGACTCCGGGGAGATTGCGTGAGGGACTTGCGGATAACCTCGGGAGTTCTCCAGGGGGGAGGGACCCACGCGTGACTGAACCGAACGGGCATGTCTGCCCCGAGTGCGCGGCACCTCGCGCACCGGACGGCACCCCGTCCTGCGCCTGCACACAACGGGCGTCCGACGCCTTGCGCGACGCCCGCACGGCGGAGGCCGCCGCGGCGGAGGACTTCGACCCACTGCGGATCCGGCCTTACGTGGAGCTGGGGGCGGAGGTGCCCACGGCGCCGGAGGGGGCGAGACCCGCCGACGACGCGTCCGCGGCCACCATGCGCCTGACCGCGCTGCCGTCAGCACTGCCGTCCGCGCCACAGGCCGCCGACGTACACCTGTTCCCTGAACAGCCCCCAGAGCCCCGCTCGACGGCCCTCCCGGCCGAACGGCCTCGGCGCCGGGGGCGCACCGCCGTCCTGGCCGTCGCCGGAGCCGTCGTGACCGTCGTGGCCGCGGCGGGCCTCGCGAGCGGGCTGTTCTCGTACGACACGCCGGCACGCGACGGTGCACTGCCGGAGGACGTACGGGCAAGCGTGCCGGACGCGTCGTCCAAGGCACCCTCGGTGTCGCCGACGTCGCCCAGCACGAAGACCACGGCACCGGTGCCGGTGGCCCCGGCCCCCTCGCACAGCGCGAGCGCATCGCCGTCGGCATCCGAGTCGAGCACGTCCGCGTCACCGTCCCGGTCGGCCACCCCGACGCCTACGACGACAAGCGCGAGCCCGACCAGCTCCGCGACAGCCACCCGCGACGGTTCCGACGAACGCCGCGTACAGACCCTGCGACGCGGCGACAAGGGCCCCGAGGTCACCGAACTCCAGCAGCGCCTGACCCAGTTGGCGCTCTACACCGGCGACGACAACGGCAGGTTCGACAACCAGGTCGAGGACGCCGTCAGCCGCTACCAGTGGGCGCGGGGCATCACGGGCGACGAGCAGGGGGTGTACGGCACGGCTACGCGCGCGAGCCTGGAGGCGGAGACGACGGAGCCGTGACTGGTGGGGTGCGGTTCGGTTCGGCGGCGTTGTGGGTCGGGGCCGCGCCGGTACGTCCAGCCCGTCGCCGGTGGGCATTACTGCTTGCTGCCACAGCATGAACTTGCCCATAACCACGTATGCGACGGGCTTTGGACGTACCGGCACGGCCCCTTCCGTACGCTGCCGGGTGCGGGTCCGTGGGGCCCAAAAAGATTGCGCAGTTCCCCGCGCCCCTGAAGAGAGTTCGGCTGCGGGCCGGTGGGGGCTGGTCGCGCAGTTCCCCGCGCCCCTAAAGAGCGGGGCTTCGCCCCGCTATCCCCCTCCCGCCCCGGGGGCGATGGGGCGCAGCCCCGAGCCGTCAGGGGCGCGGGGAACTGCGCGCCCAGCCCCCACCCACCCGCACCCGACACACAACCGAACGGGGTCGAAGGGGCAGAGCCCCTGGAGGATGGGACGGGTAGGGGCGGCGGGGGCGAAAACCGCACTCAGCCGTCGATGCGCAGCCGAATCGTGCCGTCCCCGCCGAACTCGACCCGCACCTGCGTAAGGTCCCGCACAAGAACATCCGGCCGATGGAACCCCGCCCGAGGCCCAACCCCGACAACCTTCATCCCCGCAGCCTTCCCCGCCGCGATCCCCGCCCCGGAGTCCTCGAAGACCACACACTCCTCAGGCGCAACACCCAACTCGGCGGCCCCCTTGAGAAACCCCTCAGGATCCGGCTTGCTCGCACCCACGGACTCAGCGGTCACCCGCACGTCAGGCAGCTCAAGCCCGGCGGCAGCCATCCGCGCACTGGACAGAGCCACATCCGCCGAGGTCACCAACGCGTGCGGCACCCCGACGAGGGACGCCAGAAACTCCGAGGCACCCGGAATCGCGACCACGCCATCCATGTCGGCGGTCTCCTCGGCAAGCATCCGCGCATTGTCCGCGTGGTTCTGCTCCATGGGCCGGTGCGGCAGCAGCACCGCCATCGAGGCGTATCCCTGCCTGCCGTGCACGACCTTCATGACCTCGCCCCCGTCCAGCCCGTTCCGGTCGGCCCAGCGCCGCCAGCAGCGCTCGACGACGGCGTCCGAGTTGACGAGGGTGCCGTCCATGTCGAGCAGGAGGGCGCGGGCGGTCAGAACGGTGGTGGCCGTCATCGGCATGCTCCAAGACGCGGGAAAGGGGGCCAAGGCGTGGCCCCCGGGACAAGGCGGCCCCGCCCGCCGGTCAGGGAGTGCGGGCGGGAGCCACTTTGTTCCCCCACGATACAAAACGAACCCCCCACAGCGCCACCACGTCTGACCTGGCCTTCAACGACCCCGACCACACAGAGCCACCGCCACAACACCCCAGGTCCACCACCCCGACACCACACGGACACCAAAACGAACTCACAGCCGGCAACACACGGGGGCCCCACCCACCCCCAGCCGGCACGGCGACGCACCCGCACCCGGCCCCGACCCCCAACGGACGAACCGCCCGCCCAGCCAGGGACCGCACCACCCAACCTCAGCCCGCCACAGCCTCGTACAGACTCCAAACCCCCAGCCCCAGCATCAGCACCGCCGCCACCTTCGTGATCAACTCCAACGGCACCCTCTTCATCAGAGCCCGACCCCCCACAATGCCCAGCCCAGCCACCGCCCAGAGCGCAAGCACCGCCCCGAGGCCGACGGAGAGCGGATCGTCGTAGCGCGCCGCGAGGTTGGCCGTCATGATCTGGGTGAGGTCGCCGAACTCGGCGACCAGGATGAGCATGAAGCCCGCCCCCGAGACCTTCCAGAAGCTCTGGTTCTGGGGCTTGCGGATCTCCTCCTCGTCCTCCCCCTTCTTCATCAGCAGCACCGCGGCGCCACCGAGGAACAGGACACCGGTCAGCGCATGCACGATCTGCTGCGGCAGCAGGGTCAGGACACTGCCCGCCGCGACGGCGAGCGCGACATGGAGGGCGAAGGCGGCGGCGACACCGGCGAAGACGTACGAGGCGCGGTAGCGCGTGCCGAGGACGAGGCCGGCGAGCGCGGTCTTGTCCGGCAGCTCGGCAAGGAAGACGACGCCGAAGACGAGCGCCATCACGCTGAAGCTGATCAAAATTCCTCAATCGGTCGGGCTGCCCCACCGAGAGTGCGGTAACTGCGCTGCGACACCTCGGCACGGCAGCGCACAGCGGCGCCCGTACCTGGAGGTACGGGCAGGAGCACCCACGCCGAATGACGGCACGGGCGGTGCACTGCTTGCCGAAGGTCTCGCTGGCCGGCCCCTCGAACGAGGCTTGCCTCCGGGCGCCGGCTCAGACGAGCTGAGCAGTATGTCGACGGTCCGGCGAAGAGCTACTCCCCTTCTGCGCCGTCCATACTACGTGACCGCTCAACCAACCCCACAGGGCCGAAAGTCCCGTCATCAACCTTGTCATGTCATGAACGCGTCACTAACTTCTTACCGAACGCACACCTTCCGGCAACACGACGCCGCAAGCATTCCCTCGCTCGCACTCCAACGCCCCCACACCCCAAGGGAGTTCGCATGCCAAAGGTCTACGCGCGTCGACGGCTGAGCATACTCGCCGCCTTCACGGGCCTGATAGCCATGGCCGGAGTTTTCAACGGCCCGACCGCCTCCGCCGCACTGCCCACCCCGGTCAGCGCCGCCACCGCCCGCACCTACCTCGCGTCCCTCGACGTCGCGACGGAGAGCCGCACCGGCTACGACCGCGATCTCTTCCCGACCTGGATCACCATCAGCGGCACCTGCAACACCCGCGAGTACGTCCTCAAGCGCGACGGTACGAACGTCGTCACCAACTCCGCCTGCACGGCCACCAGCGGCAGCTGGTACTCGGTCTACGACGGCGCCACCTGGACCGCCGCGTCCGACCTGGACATCGACCACCTCGTGCCGCTGGCCGAGGCCTGGGACTCCGGCGCGAGCGCCTGGACCACCGCCCAGCGCCAGGCGTTCGCCAACGACGTGACCCGCCCGCAGCTCATCGCCGTCACGGACAACGTGAACCAGTCCAAGAGCGACCAGGACCCGGCCGAGTGGATGCCCCCGCTCACCTCGTACGCCTGCACGTACGTCCGCGCCTGGGTCCAGGTGAAGTACTACTACGACCTCTCGGTCGACTCCGCGGAGAAGAGCAAGCTGAGCTCGGTCCTCAGCGGCTGCTGACCCGCAGGTCACTGCCCCGCGGCTGTCACCGACCGGCGGCAGCCCATCCGCTCCGGTCCCCACCCCCCACAGAAACCGGCGCAGTTCCCGGAACCTCCCCGCTCATCTCCGTCGTTCCGTACCGTACGGGGCGACGGAGGAGGGTGATCACATGGCGGAGCTGCGCCTGGGACCGCTGCTGAGGTACGTCGACGGCTCGTCCGCGACCTTCTGGGTCGAGGCGAGCCGTCCGTGCGTCGTCGAGGTGCGGTGCGCCGACGGGGCCCGCGGCGAGATGCGCACCTTCCAAATCGCGGGCCACCACTACGCGTTGGTGCCGGTGAGCGGACTGACGCCGGGCACGGCGTCCTCGTACGAGATCCTGCTGGACGGCGCCACCGTCTGGCCGCTGCCCGACTCCCCCTTCCCGCCCTCGGTCGTCCACACCCCCGACGGGGACGCCGCCGTCCGCGTCACCTTCGGCTCCTGCCGCTGGGCCGCGCCTCCGGCGGACGAGAAGGATCCGGTGGGGCCCGACGCCCTGGACACCCTCGCGGCGCGCATCGCCACGGCGCCCGACGGTGAACGCCCGGACGTACTGCTGCTGTTGGGCGACCAGGTGTACGCGGACGAGGTGTCGAACGCGACCCGTGCGTGGATCGCCGCGCGCCGGGGGCTGGCGGACCCCCCGGGCAACCAGGTGGCGGACTACGAGGAGTACACCCGCCTCTACTACGAATCCTGGCTCGACCCCGAGATCCGCTGGCTCCTGTCCACCGTGCCCAGTTGCATGATCTTCGACGACCACGACGTCATCGACGACTGGAACACCAGCGCCTCCTGGCTCGCCGACATCCGCGCCACCCCGTGGTGGCGTGAGCGGGTGCTGAGCGGCCTGATGTCGTACTGGGTCCATCAGCACCTCGGCAACCTCTCCCCGCGCGAGCTGTCCGAGGATCTGCTGTACGCGGCGGTGCGCGAGACGCGTGACGGCACGGACGTCCTGCGCGCCTTCGCCGCCCACGCCGACACCGACCCCTCCTCCGTCCGCTGGAGCTACCGCCGCGACTTCGGCCGCACCCGCGTCCTCATGGTCGACACCCGCGCCGCCCGCGTCCTGGAGGAGCACCGCCGCGCGATGCTCGACCCGGGGGAGGCGCGGTGGCTCCGGGAGCAGGCGCTGGACGCGCCCGGTTCGTACGACCATCTCCTCATAGGCACCTCCCTGCCCTGGCTGCTGCCCCCGCTCGTGCACGACGCCGAGGCGTGGAACGCGGCGCTGTGCCGGGGGGAGCGGGGTGCGCGGTGGGCGCGGTTCGGGGAGGATCTGCGGCGGCGGGCCGATCTGGAGCACTGGGCGGCGTTTCCGGAGTCGTTCGAGGCGTTGACGGAGTTGATAGCGGAGGCGGGGTCGGGGGCCGAGGCGCCGGCGACGGTGTGTGTGCTGTCGGGGGACGTCCACCACGCGTACATCGCCGAGCCGTCCTGGCCCGATCCCGGCCGACGGCCCGACGCCCGGGTCGTCCAGCTGACCTGCTCCCCCGTCCACAACTCCATCCCGCTCTCCATACGCCTCGGTTTCCGCTTCGGCTGGAGCGCGCTGGGGCGGGCGATAGGCCACCGGTTCGCCCGGCACGGCCGCTGCGCGCACCCGGCCGTCGACTGGCGCAAGACCGGCGGGCCCTGGTTCGGCAACCAGTTGATGACGCTGACCCTGCGCGGGCGTTCCGCGTCGCTGCGGCTCGAACAGGCGCGGATCGTGCGCGGCGGAGGGGGAGGCGGGGGAGGCAAGAGTGCCCGCAGCGCGCGGCTGGAGACCGTGGAAGAGTCCGAACTCACCCCGCAATAGGCCGATTCTGTACGGTTGTTGCGTGCGTTGCCCACGTTGCCCCTGATGCTCGTGACGCATCCCACACCCGGCGCCGATCATCCGCTCCGGGGCTCGGCTCCCGCACCGTACGACGGCATGATGATGCGGACCGTCCGCTTCCAGTGGGCGGTTTGCTGCCATGCGCCCCACACGCCCGGGAGTCATACCTTTGTCCGCAGCGCCTTCCCCCTCGCCCGGGACCACCCACGTCTCCGTCGCCCTCGTCGGCGCGGGCCCGCGCGGCACCAGCGTGCTGGAACGCCTCTGCGCGTCCGCACCGGAGCTTCTCGCGCCGGGCGCACGGCTGACGGTGCACGTCGTCGATCCGGCGCCGCCCGGGCCCGGCCGCGTCTGGCGCACCGCACAGTCCCCGCATCTGCTGATGAACACCGTGGCCTCACAGGTGACCCTCTTCACCGACGAGAGCGTGGACTGCTCGGGGCCGATATGCCCGGGGCCGAGCCTGCACGCCTGGGCGGACGGCGAGTTGGGCCCCGACGACTATCCGACCCGGGCCCAGTACGGCCGCTATCTGGAGTGGGTCTTCCGCGAGGCGGTGCGCGCGGCGCCGGACGCGGTGCGGGTCGAGGTGCACACCGCCCGTGCGATACGGCTCGACGACGCGTCCGACGGCCACCAGACCCTCACCCTCTCCACCGGCCGCACCCTGTCGGGGCTCGCCGCCGTGGTCCTCGCGCAGGGCCATCTGCCGGTGCTCGCGGACCCCGCGGAACAGCGCCTGGCCGCGTACGCCGAGCGGCACGGCCTGCGTCACATCCCGCCCGCCAACCCGGCCGACGTCGATCTCTCCCCGCTCGCCCCCGGCGAACCGGTGCTGCTGCGCGGTCTGGGCCTCAACTTCTTCGACCACATGGCCCTGCTGACCACGGGCCGCGGCGGCTGTTTCGTCCGGTCCGACGAGGGCCTGCGCTATCTGCCCTCGGGCGAGGAGCCCCGGCTGTACGCCGGTTCGCGCCGCGGCATCCCGTACCAGGCGCGCGGCGACAACGCGAAGGGCCCGTACGGCCGTCATACCCCGCTCGTCCTCACCGACGACGCGATCTCCGGCTTCCGCAAGCGCGCGGACTCCGGTGACGCGCCCGACTTCCTGCGCGAGATATGGCCGTTGGTCGCCAAGGAGGTGGAAACGGTCTACTACGAGGGGCTGTTGAGGCGTTCCGCGCGGCGATCCCAGCAGCCGGAACTCCCGGACCTCTCGAACCACCCGGACCTCCCGGACCTCCCTGAAGTCCCGGACTCCCCGGATCTCAGGGATTTCAGGGACCGCTTCCTCGCCGTCCCCCACCACGACCCCCAAGAGGCCGCCCTCCTCGACGAGTTCGGCATCGCGCCCGCCGACCGCTGGTCCTGGGACCGCTTGTCACGCCCGTACGCCGGACACTCCTTCTCCGGCCCCGGCGCCTGGCGGACGTGGCTGCTCGGCCGGCTGCGCGAGGACGCCGGGCAGGCCGCGCTCGGAAATGTCGAGGGACCGCTGAAGGCCGCCCTCGACGTGCTGCGCGATCTGCGCAACGAGCTGCGGAAGATCGTGGACCACGGCGGACTGTCGGGCGATTCGCGCCGGGCCCACCTGGACCGTTGGTATACGCCGCTGAACGCCTTCCTCTCCATCGGCCCGCCCCGGCGGCGCGTCGAGGAGATGGCCGCGCTGATCGAGGCGGGCGTCCTGGACGTCCTCGGTCCACGTCTTGAGGTGCGGGCGGAGGACGGGGCCTGGGTCGCGCACTCCCCCGACGTGCCGGGTTCGGTCGTACGAACGACGACGCTCGTGGAAGCGCGGCTACCGGAACCGGATGTGCGAAGGTCCGCCGACGAACTCCTCGGCCGGCTGCTGAAGACGGGCCAGTGCCGCCCGCACACCGTCGACGGTTACGAAACCGGAGGACTGGACGTAACACCGCGCCCTTACCGTCTGATCGACCGTCAAGGCCGTTCGCACACACGGCGGTTCGCGTTCGGGGTGCCCACGGAGGGCGTGCACTGGGTGACCGCCGCCGGGGCCAGACCAGGAGTGGATTCGGTCACGCTTTCGGACGCCGACGCGGTGGCGCGGGCCGCGCTACGTGCGGCGATGGCGCAAACGGAACCGCAAGCGGAATCAGACCCCTGGCCGAATGTTGAACTTGCAAGTATTGATTAGGTTCGCCTAACGTTGACGACTCACTCGGTTCCGTCCCCACGATCCGGTCCCCCACGGACCGGACCCGACCGAAGGAGTCACCCCCCATGACCGGACGCCTCAACAGCGCCCAGCCCTACGCCATCGGCCTGTTCCGCATCGTCGTCGGCCTGCTCTTCGCCGTGCACGGCGCCGCTTCCCTCTTCGGCGTGCTCGGCGGCGCCGCGGGCACCAACGGCGGCACCATCGCCGCCGGCACCTGGCCCGGCTGGTACGCGGCCGTGATCCAGCTCGTCGCCGGCACCCTCGTGCTGCTCGGCCTCGGCACCCGCGCCGCGGCGTTCATCGCGTCGGGCTCGATGGCGTACGCCTACTTCGACGTGCACCAGTCGATGGCCCTGTGGCCGATCCAGAACGGCGGCGAGCTCTCCGTGCTGTTCTGCTGGACCATGCTCCTGCTCGTCTTCACCGGCTCCGGCGCGCTCGGCCTCGACCAGCTGTTCGCCGGCCGCACGGCCCCGGCCACCGAGGACAAGCGGGCCTCCGAGCCCGTCGCGGCCTGATCCACTCGCCCCGACAGCGCCCCGCCTCCTCGCGCAGGAGGCGGGGCGCTGTCGTGCTGCCACACACGGTGCCGTGCCCAAGCGGGGCTGAATGAACGTGATGTGAAAGACACATGAGCCCCCCGTGGATCTCCTGTCACACCCGCCGCGTACGCTGTATGGCTGTTACAGGCCGTCCCTGCCGCTCCCCGCGACATCGCGGCGTGGTCGTGCCTACGGGGGATTTCAGGGGAGTGTTTCGGTGCTGGAGAGTGTGGGGTCGCTGACGGGCAGCCCATGGATCTACGCGGCGGTGGCCGTGTCCGTTCTTCTTGATGTGTTCCTGCCGGTCCTGCCGAGCGGCGTCCTGGTCATCACGGCGGCCACGGCCGCGGCCGGCTCCGCCACCGGCGCCGTCGAGCACGCCGTGCCCGACATCCTGATGCTCACCCTCTGCGCCGCCACCGCCTCCGTCCTCGGCGACCTGGTGGCGTACCGCCTGGCCTGGCGCGGCGGCGAGCGTCTGGACCGCGCCATCGCCCGCTCCCGCCGCCTGACCAGCGCGCAGGAACGTCTCGGCGTGGCCCTCTCGCGCGGCGGCGGCGCCCTGGTCGTCCTCGCCCGCTTCGCCCCGGCCGGCCGCTCGGTCGTCTCGCTCGGCGCCGGCGCGGCCCACCGCCGCGTCCGCGAGTTCCTGCCCTGGTCCATCCTCGCGGGCCTGGTCTGGGCCGTGTACAGCGTCGCCCTCGGCTACTTCGGCGGCCAGTGGCTGGGCGCGACCTGGCTGGCCACGGGGGTGTCGTTCGGCGCACTGCTGGCGGCGGGCACGGGAGCGGCGTTCCTGATGCGCCGACCGGCGGTCCAGGAGTCGGCCAACCAGGCCTAGGCCCGCTGCGCCGCCCCGCGTACCTCCAGGCCGCCCAGCAGTTCGGCCGTGGCCGCCGCGATCGCCTCCACCGCCTGGTCGAAGACCTCACGGTTGTGGGCGGCAGGGGCCCGGAAGCCGGACACCTTGCGGACGTACTGGAGAGCGGCGGCGCGGATCTCCTCCTCGGTGGCCTCTTCGGGGAGCACGGGCGGTCGGAGCGTCTTGATACTGCGGCACATACGTCCAGTCTCGCGCGTCCGCCCCCGTCCTGGCCCGGGAATCGGACCGGGAATCAGTCCGGGAATTGGACCGACTCCCGGACCGGAATCGGACCGGGAATAGGGCCGCGCACCTGCCGATTGTGCAGAGCATGACCACTGTGAAGATCACTTACGTCGGCGGCCCGACGGCCGTCATCGAGCTCGGCGGGGTACGCCTGCTCACCGACCCGACCTTCGACGCTCCCGGCGACTACCCCATAGGCGCCCGCAAGCTGGTGAAGACGGCCGGACCCGCGCTCCCGGCCGCGGAGATCGGCGTGGTCGACGCCGTCCTGCTTTCGCACGACCAGCACCCGGACAACCTCGACACCTCGGGGCGTACGTATCTCGCGGGCGCCCCCGTGACCCTGTCGACGGCATCGGCGTACGACCGTATCGGCGCGCCGGTGCGGGCCCTGCCCTCCTGGGAGCACGTCGAGCTGCCGCGCCCCGACGGCGGCGTGCTGCGGGTGACCGCCGTGCCCGCGCAGCACGGCCCCGACGGCTCGGAGCCGATCGTGGGTGAGGTGACCGGCTTCGTGCTGTCCGGGGACGGGCTGCCCAAGGTGTACGTGAGCGGCGACAACGCCTCCCTGGAGGTCGTACGTGATATCGCCGGCCGGGAGGGTCCGTTCGACGTGGCTGTGCTGTTCGCGGGCGCTGCCCGCACGCCGCTGGTGCCGGACGCCCCGCTGACCCTGACGAGCGAGGACGCAGCGCGCGCGGCCGGGATTCTCGGCGCCGGCCATGTCGTGCCGCTGCACTTCGAGCACTGGGGCCACTTCACCCAGGACGGCTCCACGCTGACGAAGGCCTTCGCGGAGGCCGGGCTCACGGACCGGCTGCACCTGCTGGAGCCGGGGGCTTCCGTACAGCTGCCGTAACTCCCTCTCATCGCCTCAACTCCGTCATCACCCTCATCGCCCCAGTATTTCCTTGGGGTTGGGCAAGCTCTTCCGAGGATTGACTCGGATGTCCGCCCCTTGTGATCATCGCCGGGGCCCTCGTTCGGGGGCTCCGGCGGCGAGAAGCGAGGAATCATGGCGAATGACCGGCTCACGGTGGCGGTACTGGGCCCGGGCGGTGTCGGCGGTCTGCTCGCCGCGCTCATGGCGCGCGCCGGACACCGGGTGATCTGCCTGGCCGGGGACGAGACAGCGCGGGCGCTGGCCGCGGACGGCATCCGGGTGCGCAGCGAGCACTTCGGCGATTTCACGGCCCGGGTGGAGGCGGACACCGAGCTGCGCGAACCCGTCGACGCGTGCCTGATCGCGGTCAAGGCGACGGTCCTCGACGCGGCCCTGGACCGCGTCCCCGCGAAGGCGCTGGGCGACGGCGGCCTGGTCGTACCGTTCCTGAACGGCGTCGAACACCCGGCCGTCCTCCGCGAGCGCTACCGCCCCGAGCAGGTGGCCCCCGCGGTGATCCGGGTCGAGTCGGCTCGCGTGGCGCCGGGGCTGATCGAGCACGGCAGCCCGTTCGCGGAGGTCGACCTGACCGGCGACACCGTGCCCCGTGAACGGCTCGACGCGCTCGCCGGAGCCCTGGAGTGGGCCGGTGTACGCGTCCAGGTCAAGGACGACGAGGCGGCGACGCTGTGGGCGAAGATGTCCTTCCTCGCGCCGCTCGCCCTGCTGACGACGCGGTACGGGGTGCCGCTGGGCGACGTACGCACGCTGCACCGCGAGGAGTTGGTGGCGCTGGTCGAGGAAACGGCGGCCGTCAGCCGTGCGAGCGGAGCCCCCGTCGACCCGGCGGCCGCCCTCGCCCGCTACGACGCCTTCCCGCCCGGCACCAAGTCCTCCATGCAGCGCGACGCGGAGACGGGCCGCACGCTCGAACTGGACGCGATCGGCGGGGCGTTGCTCCGCGCGGCCGAACGGTTCGGGGTGCCGGTGCCGGTCGCGAGCGGGCTGGTACGGGAGTTGGCGGGGACCGCCGACAACTGACCTGCGCCTTCAGTCTCGTACTCGTACGAACTCGGCGTCGGCGTCGGCGTGCGTGCCGGTGCCGGACTGCGTACGGCAGTGGTGGGTGACCGTGTCGGCGAAGGCGCGGGCCGGGGGCGACAGGGCGTCCCACTGGCGTACCGCCCAGCCGACGGTGAGGGGTGGCAGGGCGGGGATCGGGAGGAAGCGGAGGCCGGGGTGGCCGGGGCCGCGCAGGGTCGGCAGCGCGGGGACGACGGCGTGGCCGAGGCCGAGTTCGGCGAGCAGGATCGCGGTGTCCCAGTCGGCGACGCTGGTGTCGGAGGCGGCGGCAGGGACGCCCAACTCCCGGTAGGCGGTGTCGAGATGGGCCCGCGAGGTGGAGTTCTCGGGCAGCCCGATGAGCCGCAGCCCGGCCAGCTCCTCCCCCTCGACGCGCTCGCGGGCCGCGAGTTCGTCGTCGGCGCGCACGGCGAGCACCCAGGGCAGTTCGACGGCGGCCCGCTGCTCGATACCGCGTACGGGCGGCCCGAAGGTGACCCACGCGAGATCGAGCCCGTGGTCGCCGAGCGCGTCGAAACAGCTCCGGCTGGAGCTCTCGGTCTGGAACTCCAGGGTCACCTGCGGATACCGCCGCCGGAAGTCGACCACCGCGTCGGCCATGAAGTGCCGCACGGTGGCACCACCGGTGGCGACGCGCACGACGCCACCGCCCCCGCGCACCATCTCGTCGAGCCGCCGCAGCGCGAGGTCGAGCCCGGATATGCCCTCGGCGGCGGCCCGCTCCAGCACCCGCCCGGCCCGCGTCGGCACGACGCCCCGCGCCTGCCGCTCGACGAGTCCGACCCCGACCTCCCGCTCCAGCCGCCGTACGTGCTGGCTCACCGCCGACTGGGTGCAGCCCAGCTCCCGGGCCACGGCACTGAGGCTCCCGGCCCGGCAGACGGCGACGAAGACACGCAGATCATCAAGGGTCACGGGGCCCAAAGTTACTGGGACCGGGGTGGGGGCTCAGCCGTGGGTCTTGGCCAGCAGCTCGACGATCTCCGCGGTCGTGCCGGTCTCGCCGAGGCGGGGGAAGATCCGCTCGACGCTGTTGCGGTGGGTCTCGATGTCGATGTCGGACATGGCGTCGGTGGCCAGGGTGACGTGGTAGCCGTGTTCGTGGGCGGCACGGGCGCTGGACTCCACGCCGATGCTGGTGGCGATGCCGGCGAGCACGATCTGGGTGATCCCGCGGCGGCGCAGGTGCAGGTCGAGGTCGGTGCCGTGGAAAGCGCCCCAGTTCCGCTTGGTCACGGTGATGTCCTCGGGGTGCCCGGCCAGTTCGTCGACGAGGACGTCCCAGCCCTCCGGCCAGGTGCGGGAGCGGCTGCCGCCGTCGATGCGGCCGGCCGTGGCGTCCGCGCCGTCGGCGGCGGCGGTGACCCGGACGAGGACCACGGGGAGGCCCTGGCCGCGGAAGGCGTCGGCGAGCAGGCTCGCCCGCGTGACGACCTCGGCGGCGGGGTACGGGGCGAGGCCCGGGTTCCCGACGATGCCGTTCTGCAGGTCGATGAGGACGAGGGCGGTACGGGGGTCGAGCGTGGTGACAGCCATGGGCAGGCCTTTCCGGAGGTGCGGGGGGCGTGGGGGGGGTGGGGGCGTGGGTCAGATGACGCGGTGCGCTGCTGGAGCCGGCCGGCCTCGGAAGGCGGCGGATGTCACGGCCTGGTGAGCCGTTCCAGTACGGCCATCGCCTCGATGACGGTCTGCCGTTCGGCTTCGGTGCACTGGTCCTGGAAGGCCCGGGCCAGCCACTCCTCACGGGCCTGCCGCGTGCCCTCGACGCGCTCGCGCCCGGCGTCGGTCAGGGTGATCAGCTGGCGCCGGCCGTCGCGGGGATCCGGGTTGCGCTCGATCAGCCCGTGCTGGTCGAGCGCGGCAAGGACGGCGGCCATCGACTGCGGGCGGACCCCCTCGGTGGCGGCGAGCCCGCTGGCCGTGGCGGCCCCGCTCTTGCTGACCAGCGTCAGCGCGGACAGCTGGGACGGCGTGAGTTCCTCCGTCTCGGAGACCTCCCGGATCCGCCGGTGCAGCAGGCTGAACGCGACCCGCAGATCACGCGCGGCACGACCGGCCGACTCGGAGACACCCTCGGTCCTCTGATCCATACCTCCACGCTAAAACCTTCAGCCCAGACTGTCCAGTCCAGACTGAACAGTTTGACCTGCACAGTTTGAACTGCGTGGCTGCCCGGCGCGCCGGGCAGGCAGGGCAGGACCGGGGCGGTGTGCGGGGTTACCGTCGGCGGCATGGACGGTGATCGCCGAGGGTGGCGCCAGTGTTTGCTCGGCGGGGCGGTGTTCGCCGTGTGCATGGCCGGCACCACGCTGCCGACCCCGCTCTACGGCCTCTACCAGGAGAAGTTCGGGTTCTCCGAGCAGACGGTCACCGTCGTGTACGCCGTGTACGCCTTCGGGGTCATCGGCGTGCTGCTGCTCGCGGGCAACGCCTCGGACTCCGTGGGCCGGCGTCCGGTGCTGCTGTGGGGCCTGGGATGCGCGGCGGCGAGCGCCGTCTGCTTCCTGTGCGCCACCGGGCTGGGCTGGCTGTACGCGGGGCGGCTGCTGTCGGGACTGTCCGCCGGCCTGTTCACCGGGGCCGCCACGGCGTACGTGATGGAGCTGGCCCCGTCCGGCGGCGCCTCCCGGGCCACGTTCGTGGCGACGGCCGCCAACATGGGCGGGCTGGGCTGCGGTCCGCTGCTCGCCGGAGTGCTCGCGCAGTACGCTCCCTGGCCGCTGTACCTGCCGTTCGTCGTGCACCTCGCCCTGGTGGCCTGCTCGGCGGCCGTCCTGCTGCGGCTTCCGGAGACCGTACGGGAGCGGCGGCCGCTGAGCACCGTACGGCCGCAACGGCCCGGCCTGCCCCCGCAGGTGCGGACGGTGTTCGGGCCGGCGGCGATCGCCTCGTTCGTGGGGTTCGCGTTGTTCGGGGTGTTCACCTCGGTCAGCCCGGCGTTCCTCGCCGAGTCCCTGAACGTGCACAACCACGCCGTGAGCGGGCTGGTCGTCGCACTGGCCTTCTTCGCCTCGACCGCCGGGCAACTGGCCGTCGGCCGGGTCGGGGTGGGGCGATCGCTGCCACTGGGCTGCGCCGGACTCCTCGCCGGGCTGGCGCTGCTCGCGGGCGCGCTGCGGTGGGATCTGTTCCTGCTGGTGGTGCTGAGCGCGATCGTCGGCGGGGGCGGGCAGGGGCTGGCGTTTCGCGGGGCGCTGTCCGCAGTGGCGGCGGCGTCTCCCGCGGACCGGCGCGCGGCGGTGATCTCGACGCTGTTCGTGGTGGCTTACGCGGGCATCTCGGTGCCGGTGATCGGCGTAGGGGTACTGGCGGTTCATATCGGTCTGGAGGATGCCGGGCTGGTGTTCATCGCGTGCATGGCCGTCCTGGTCTCGACCGCGGGCATCTACCTGCTCCGGCGGCCGGTACCGGCGAGGACGTGAGCGCGCGGGGACGGCCCGGATCGACGCGGCCGGATCGGCCGCATCGCCGTCGAGCTGCGGAGGGACGGGCGGACGGGTGGGACGGAGGGCATCCGCCCCACCCGTTGCGGCTTACTTCGACGTGATGAAGTCCAGGGCAAGGCCGGAGGCCGTCGTCCAGTAGGTGACGAGTTGACCGTCGTCCGCGTACACCGTGTCGACGGGCATGGGGACGTCGATCGGGTTGCCCGCCTTGCTGCCGAGCCGGCTGCTGTGGAGGGTGAGGGTGATGCTGTTCGCCTCGTACTCGTCCATGCCGCCGCCGGCGACGAGCAGAGCGGCGTGCGCCTCGTCACCGGGAGCGAGGGTCACGGGCTTCCCCGGGTCCGGGTCGCTGTCCTTGATCACGGGGGTTGTGCCCTTGGCGTCGCCGATCTTCACGTAGGGATAGTGGTAGACGTTGCACGTCTTGTCGCCGGCGTTCTGGACGGTGAGGAGGAGGTGCCTGGCTTCCTTGTCGTCCGCGGGCTCCGTCGTGGAGGAGACCGCGAGGTCATCTCCGGTGCAGGCGGCGATGGTGTCACTGTCGCCGCCGCTTCCGCCGGTGTCGCCCGAAGCCGTCTCACCCGGCGTCACCGAAGCCGCCTCACTCGGCGCCGCCGAACTCGTCGCGCTCGGCTGGTCCGAGGGCTTGGCGTCATCCGAGCCCGTGATCGAGCCCGGCTCGCACGCCGTGGTCGCGAGCAGCGCGGCGACCGTCGCGGCCCCGAGGGCGTAGGACTTCCAGCTCATGGGTCTCTTGCGGGCAGCAGCATTCATGGTGTTCCCCCGTTGTCGGCCGTACGCGGCCACTGATGGCTCTCGATAGCAAGCGCAGTCTGCAACATGACTCGCCCTCACCTCGCCTGCCTCGTACGCCTGTTACCGATCAATTACAGGGAAGCCACGCTTCCGCCGGAAGGCCACGACCTGCCGCCCAAGGGATCACCAGGGTTGCCCTGTGCCGTCGGCTGTTGAGCGCTTGCCATCGAGGCTTGAGTGACATGGATCACTAAGGATCTACGTGCCGCACGCAACTGCGACCCCTGCCATCACTGTCTGACAAGGAGGCGGGCCCGTCAGGGGCGGGGAGCGAGAGAGCGGGGCAGGTCGTGGGACGGCGCAAGGGCGGCATAGGGGTCACACTCGTCACGGTCGCGATGCTGGTGGGCACGAGTGCCTGCGGCGGGAACGGCAGTGCCAAGGCCAGCGGGGACGACGCGAAGGCATCAGGCAAGGCGAGCGCGAGCGCCTCGCCGTCACCGACGAAGCCCGCGGGCCCGCCAATGCTCCTGGACACGATCACCCCGCAGACGGGAACCACGGTAGGCGTGGCCATGCCGGTCTCGGTGATCTTCACGAACCCGGTGGCGGCGAAGGCGCGGGCCACGGTCGAGAAGCACATGAAGGTGAGCGCCTCGCAGCCGGTGGCCGGCGCCTGGCACTGGATGGGTGACAAGCGCGCCGACTGGCGGCCGAAGGCGTACTGGCCCTCCAACACGACGGTGAAGATCGACGCCGACCTGACGGGCGTCAGCAACGGCAACGGACGCTACGGCGTGCACGCGTACACGCACACCTTCAAGATCGGCGACGACGTGCGCGCGGATGTCTCGGTGACCGGCCACACCATGAAGGTGACCCGGAACGGCGAGGCGGTACGCACCCTGTCGATCAACGCGGGCAGCGCCGAGTATCCGACGTGGAACGGCACGATGGCCGTCATCGACAAGCAGGAGAAGGTCCACATGACCTCCTGCAGCGTCGGCATCAGCTGCGACAAGGGCAGCGCCAACTACTACGACCTGACGCTGCCTTGGGACGTCCACCTGACCCAGTCCGGCACGTACGTGCACTATTCGACCGGCGACCCCACGCCGGGCAGCGGCAGCGCCCGCGGTTCGCACGGCTGCGTCCATCTGTCACTGTCGGACGCCAAGTGGTTCTACGACCAGGTCAAGCAGGGCGACCCGGTCACCATCACCGGCTCCTCCCGCGCCAAGGCCCCGGCCGACAACGGCTACGCCGACTTCAACCTGGGATGGGACCAGTGGCTCGCGGGCAGCGCGTCCGGGGAGCAGACGACCGCGACACTGTGACGCGCCGCGGCGCCCACACCGGTCTGGGGCACCGGCTCGAAACGGGCACCCCAACAGGCCTCCAGAGATCGCCGAACCTGTACGCCATCCTCTAAAAACCCCAGGTCAAACACCCCGAGCCCCGATGGCACCGGACAGGGGTCCCACTCGTTCGCGTGAAGTCCCGGAAGGAACTCGCATCCCAAAATCGAACAGGCGTAGCATTGCCGCGTGGCTGCGACCTATGACTTTCCGAGTGACCTCCTGGCTGGTCAGGAGGAGCTGCATCAGGTCCGGGCCGAGCTGCTGGCCCTGCTGAAACGACTCCCCTGGTCAGTGGAGCCGCTCGACGGATTCAGTGACGCGGGCGGCTGGCGCAAGGTGGAGCGCCCCGCCTCCCCCGGCTGGACCGCCGACGAACAGGCCGAGGTGGAGAAGCTCCGCCAGCGGGAGCGCGAGCTCGCCGTGTTCGTGACCTGCCATCGCTTCTGGTCGGAGGTCATGCCCCCGGAGCAGGTCGACGCCCGTATGAAGCTGAAGCACGCGCACGAGGACCCGTCATGACGGTCCGACGTCGGTGGACGGAGCTCCCGGCTCCGGACTGAGGCAAGTCCGCGAAGGCGCGCGGTGCGGCGCACTGGATGCCGCTGTAAAACCCGTCGCCCGCCCCGGTGCTGAGCCGGGGCGGGCGACGGGTTTCCGGATGTCAGAGCGACGTCATGACGTGCTTGATCCGGGTGTAGTCCTCGAAGCCGTACGCGGAGAGGTCCTTGCCGTAGCCGGACTTCTTGAACCCGCCGTGCGGCATCTCGGCGACGAGTGCCATGTGGGTGTTGATCCACACACAGCCGAAGTCGAGGTTCTTCGACATCCGCATCGCGCGCGCGTGGTCCTTGGTCCACACCGAGGAGGCCAGCGCGTACTCGACACCGTTGGCGTACCGCACGGCCTGGGCCTCGTCCGTGAACGACTGGACGGTCATGACCGGGCCGAAGACCTCGTTCTGGATGATCTCGTCGTCCTGCCGGAGGCCGGAGACCACGGTCGGGGCGTAGAAGTAGCCCTTGTCGCCGACCCGGTGGCCGCCCGCCTCGATCGTGGCGTGCTCGGGGAGGCGCTCGATGAAGCCGCTGACCTGGGCGAGCTGGTTGGCGTTGTTGAGCGGGCCGTACAGCACGTCCTCGTCGTCCGGCTGCCCGGTCTTCGTCTCCGCCGCCGCCTTCGCCAGCGCCGCCACGAACTCGTCGTGGACCGACTCGTGGACCAGCACGCGGGTCGCGGCCGTGCAGTCCTGACCGGCGTTGAAGAAGCCGCCGACCACCAGGTCCTCGACCGCCTTCGCCAGGTCGGCGTCCTCGAAGATCACCGCCGGGGCCTTGCCGCCCAGCTCCAGGTGGACCCGCTTGACGTCCTTGGCCGCGCTCTGCGCGACCTGGATGCCGGCGCGTACCGAACCGGTGATGGAGGCCATCGCCGGGGTCGGGTGCTCCACCATCAGGCGGCCGGTCTCACGGTCGCCGCAGACCACGTTGAAGATGCCCTGGGGCAGGCCCAGCTCCTCCAGGACGCCGCCGATGATCTCGGCGATCAGCACGGTGGACGCCGGGGTGGTGTCCGAGGGCTTGAGGACCACCGCGTTGCCCGCCGCGAGGGCCGGGGCGAACTTCCACACGGCCATCAGCAGGGGGTAGTTCCAGGGCGCGACCTGTGCGCACACACCGACCGGCTCGCGGCGGATGATGGAGGTCATCCCCTCCATGTACTCGCCGGCCGAGCGGCCCTCCAGCATGCGCGCCGCGCCCGCGAAGAAGCGGACCTGGTCGATGGCGGGGGCGAGTTCCTCGCTGCGGGTGAGGTGGAGCGGCTTGCCGGTGTCCCGGCTCTCCGTGGCGACCAGTTCGTCGGCCCGTGCCTCCATCGCGTCGGCGATCTTCAGCAGCGCACGCTGCCGCACGGACGGTGTGGTGTCGCGCCAGACGGGGAACGCCGCGGCAGCGGCCGCCATCGCCGCGTCGACGTCCGCCGCCGCCGAGAGCGGGGAGGTGGCGTAGACGTCACCGGTGGTGGGGTCCACCACATCGAGCGTGCGGCCGTCCGAGGCGTCCGCGAACGCACCGTCGATGTAGTTGCGGAAGGTGGTGCTCATGGAACGTCTCTCCTGGTCAGGCGGCGGTGCGGGCGGACAGGTGCTCGTGGACGGCCGTCCAGCCGCCGTCGGTCCGGGCGAAGACGATGGTCTCCCGCTCGTGGACCGTCTCCTCGCCGGCGTTGGTGGCGACCCGGGTCTCCACATCGTGGCTGAAGACGGCCGTGTCGCCAAAGGGCTGGATCAGCTGTGCGGACGAGGTGCAGCCGAGGATCCGGAAGCCGTCCTGCTCCACCCACTGCTGCCACAGCGCGCGGTACTCGGCCGTCGAGCCGAGCCGCTGCGGGGTGCTGTGGAAGATGAAGGTCGCGTCCGGGGCGAAGGCGCCGAAGTAGTCGTCGAGGCGGCCCTCGGCGAAGGCGGCGACGAGTGCGTCCGCGGCGGCCCGGACTTCCTGGACGGTCGTGTTGCTCATGCTCAGCTCCTGGTCACGGATGTCCGGCGGGCGGGGGCCGGAGTGCCTGGTGTTCGGTTACGGGGATGACGGCGAGGCTGCCTCAGCGGGCCATGGCGGGCTCGGTGACGGTCTCCTCGGTGCCGCCGGTGATCGGCGGCACGGGGGCGTCCGAGGCCCGGACGAAACGGGGTCCGGCCGGTCCGTACACAGCGCGCGGCTCGGGGAACAGAGTGAGCAGGGCGAGGTAGAGCACGACCGCGAGGCCGAGGCCGACCGGCAGCGAGATGTCCGTACCGCCCGCGAGGTTGCCGAGCGGGCCGACGAACTGGCCGGGCAGGTTGGTGAAGAGGAGCGCCACGACGGCGGAGACGAGCCAGGTGGACATGCCGCGCCAGTTCCAGCCGTGGGTGAACCAGTAGCGGCCGCCGCGCTGGCGGCGGTTGAAGACCTGCAGCGCGTCCGCGTCGTACCAGCCGCGCCGGGTGACATAGCCCAGCGTCATGACGATCATCCACGGTGCGGTGCAGGTGATGATCAGCGTGGCGAAGGTGGAGATGGACTGCGCGAGGTTGAGCGCGAAGCGGCCGACGAAGATGAAGGCGATGGACAGGGCGCCGATGAAGAAGGTGGCCTGGACGCGGTTGAAGCGCGGGAAGACGCTGGAGAAGTCGAGCCCCGTGCCGTACAGGGACGTCGTGCCGGTGGAGAGGCCGCCGATCAGGGCGATCAGGCAGAGCGGCAGGAAGTACCAGCCGGGCGAGATCGCGAGCAGTCCGCCGACGTAGTTGGGGGCGGCCGGGTCGACGTACTTCGAGGCCTTCGACGCGATGATCGACGCGGTGGTCAGGCCGAAGAGGAACGGCAGCAGGGTGGCGATCTGGGCGAAGAACGCGGCCCCCATCACCCGGCGGCGCGAGCTCCCGGCCGGGATGTAGCGGGACCAGTCGCCGAGGAACGCGCCGAAGGAGACCGGGTTGGAGAGCACGATCAGTGCGGCGCCGATGAACGACGGCCAGAACAGCGGGTCGGCGGTGGAGGCGAAGGATCCCGCGTAACCGGGGTCGAAGTCACCCGCGAAGGCGAAGGCGCCGAGCACGAAGAGGGCCGACGCCGCCAGTACCGCGATCTTGTTGACCAGCAGCATGAACTTGAAACCGTAGATGCAGACGACCAGCACGAGCCCGGCGAAGATCGCGTACGCGATGCCGTAGCTGACGTCCGACTCGGGGACGTGGACGAGCCGGTGCGCGCCGCCGACGAGCGCGTCTCCCGAGGACCACACCGAGATCGAGAAGAACGCGACGGCGGTGAGCAGGGAGAGGAACGAGCCGACGACCCGGCCGTGCACACCCAGGTGCGCGGAGGACGAGACGGCGTTGTTCGTGCCGTTGGCGGGGCCGAACAGTGCCATCGGGGCCAGCAGCAGCGCACCCGCGACGAGGCCGAGGACGGTTGCCGCGACACCCTGCCAGAAGGAGAGGCCGAAGAGGATCGGGAAGGCGCCCAGCACACAGGTCGCGAAGGTGTTGGCGCCGCCGAAAGCGAGCCGGAACAGATCGATCGGGCGGGCTGTGCGGTCCTCGTCCGGGATCCGCTCGACACCATAGGTCTCGATTTCGGTGATCGAGGTTGTCACGGGCGCTCCACCTTCCGTTCATGCGTAGGGACGCGTTCTCGACAGTGTGTGCCCACTGCACGAATATCGACAATTGTGTCCGTCACAGAGCCGTACACTTTCTTTTGTGGCCAGCGACAAACTCACCGTCAAGGATCTGCTCTCCTTCCCGGCACTCCAGCTCTCCGTGAAGGCCGGCCGTGGCGGTCTGGACCGGTCCGTGTCCTGGGCGCACGCCAGCGAGCTCGACGATCCGACGCCCTGGCTTCTGGGCGCCGAGGTGATCATGACGACGGGTCTGGCGGTCCCGCGTGACGCGGCCGGGCAGGTCGCCTATCTGGAGCGGCTGGACGACGCCGGGGTGTCGGCTCTCGCGCTCTCCGCGCAGTTGCACATGCCCCCGCTGCACGACGAGTTCTTCCGGGCGGCGGAGGAGCGGGGTTTCCCGGTCCTCGAGGTGCCGCTCGCCGTCCCGTTCATCGCTGTCGCCCAGGAGGTCGCGGCCTCGGTCCAGGAGGACGCCCGGCACCGGCTGGGCGCGCAGCTCCAGGTCTTCGGCGCCCTGCGCTGGCTGGTCGCCGAGAACCTCGACACACCGGCGCTGCTGCGCCGCCTCGAAGGCCTGTCGGGTTACGACGTCTACCTCTGCACGCCCCAGGGCCGCCCGCTGCTGCCCGGCGTTCCCGCGCCGGATCCGGGTGTCCTGCCCGCCTCCGTCGACGCTCCGCCGACGATCCCCGGCGGATTCGTCCTCCCGGTGCCCGCGCCCGGCGGACCGGCGGGCTTTCTCGTCGCGTACGAGCGTCAGGGCGCCCAGCCCGCGGGACTCGCCGTCGCCCAGCACATCGCCACCGTGGCGGCGCTGCGGCTGGCGATGGTGCGCAACGAGCGCGAGACGCTGCGCCGCGAGGGCGCGGAGACGCTGGCCGAGCTGCTGCAAGAGGTGCTCGACCCGGAGGTGGCGCGCCGCCGGCTCGCCCGGCACGCGATCGAGGGCGACACCGTGCTCCTCGTGGTGCGCCACACCACCGACGAGGCACTGCTGTGCTGCCTGGAGGACCGTCCCCATCTGCTGCTCACCCGAGGCGAGGACCGCTACGTCCTGGGGGCGCCGGAGCTGGCGGCGGCCGTCGGTGAGCTGCCGGACGTGGCAGCCGGGATGAGCCGCCCCTTCCTTCCTGGCGCCGCACTGAAGGTCGCCCAGCGCGAGGCGCTCTGGGCAGTCTCCAAGGCCGTGGAGTCGGGCCGCCCCGTCGTCCGGTACGGCGACGACTCGACGGGCCGGTGGCTGCCCGACGACCCCGCCGTCCTGACCGCACTGGTCGAGCACGTGCTAGGCGAGGTCCTGCGCTACGACGAGGCCCACGACTCGCAGCTGCTGGTCTCCGCCCGCACCTGGATGGAGCGCGACCGCCGCACCGAGACGGCCGCGGCGGCGCTCCACATCCACCCGAACACCCTCGCCTACCGGCTGCGCCGCTTCAGTGCTCTCACCGACCGTGACCTGACGTCGACGGGGGCCCTGGCCGAGGTCTGGCTGGCGATCCAGGCAGCGGGGGCACTGGGCCTCACCGGCTGAGCGGCTCGTGGCAGGCAAGTGCCACGGCAACCCCGAGCCGCAGAAAAAGATCAAGGCCCAGGCCCCCGGATTCCTACCGGTCGACCTGGGCCTCAGTCATGCCCTGGAGCTGGTGGGCGCGGACGGTTTCGAACCGCCGACATCCGCCTTGTAAGGGCGGCGCTCTACCGCTGAGCTACGCGCCCAGGACGAGTCGACAGCCTACATTGCCGGAGGGGATGCCCTGCAAACCCGTATCCGGTGAGTGGGACGGGCCCGGGCGGGGCGGGGGTTTTCCCCACCTCCAATTCGGGAGCCCTCCGGATGCCCCTGCGCGCCGCGTGTTCATACGGTCGAAGGGCATGGGCAGCCAGCCTCAGGGGGAGATCATCATGGCCCGTACCGTTCCCGTCCGCGCGGCCTCCGTCGTCGGGGTGGTCGGCGTCGTCGTCGCCCTCGTCGCGGGCGCCACCGCCTGTGGCGCGTCCGCCGGGGACGACAAGGAGCCCGAGCAGCGGTCCTTCGCCCTGCACGGGCGGGCGCTCACCGTCGACTCGGACGACTCGGCGATCGATCTTGTCGTCGCGGATTCCGACTCGGTCCACACCGTCCAGGTCACCCGGTGGTTCGAAGGGCATGTCGTCGTCGGTGGGGACCCCAAGGTCACCTGGGCCATGGAGGACGGTGACCGGCTGGTGCTGCGGATGAAGTGCTCGGGTGTCGTCGCCGACTGCTCGGCCCGGCACCGGATCGTGGTGCCGCGCGGTGTCGCCGTCAGCGTGGCGGACGGGGACGGGCGCGTGACGGCGCGTGGCTTCGAGGAGGCGCTCAGCGTGCGTACGGCGGACGGTTCCGTCCGTGTGACGGACTCCTCGGGGCCGCTGGACCTGCGCAGCGCCGACGGGTCGATCAGCGCGCTCGGGGTGGACTCGCGGCGTGTGCGGGCCCGTACCCAGGACGGTTCCGTACGGCTCGAACTCGGCGTCGTGCCCGACCTGGTGGAGTCCCGCAGCCAGGACGGCTCCGTCACCATCGCGCTGCCCCACGACATCTATCGGGTGACGGCCGACAGCGGCGACGGGTCCGTGGATGTGTCCGTGCCCCGTGACCCGGCCAGTTCCCATGTGGTGTCCGCCCACACGAACGACGGGAAGATCACGGTACGAACCGCGAACTAACAGGCCCGTGTGTTCGTCCTTAACCGGTGGGAGAATGACAGCCGGGCAAGGCGGATGACAGCACGGGAGAGGGATGTGACGGCGACACCTTCGCAGCCGTATTCGCCGTTTGTGCCATGTGCACAGCCAGCGCGACCAGCGCAACCAGTGCGAGCAGCACAGCCGACGCGGCCGGCGCGGCCGGCACCGGGTGTCTCGCGTGCCGCCCGTGACGTACTGACCCTCCTGGCCCTGCCCCTGCTCGCCGCCCTCGCGCTGCCCGCCGCCTTCGCCGGTGGCGGTACCCGGCGGTGGTTCGGCGGGCGCTCCGAGAGTCAGCGGGCCGAGGCGCAGGCGGCGAAGGACGCCGCCGCGGCCGCCTTCTACGAACTCGACACCGCGCAGCGCGATCTGCGGATCTCGATCGAGACCATCACGGCCGTCGACGACTCCCCCGCCGCCCGTCGCGTCGTCTCCGACTTCGAGGCGCTGGGGCGGCGCATCGACGAGGCCAGCCAGAAGTACATCACCGCCGTCGACGCCCACGATCTCGACCGGGTCGAGCTGGAGGCGTCGGTCGCCGCGCGGGCCCGCACCGAGCTGACCGCCGCCAAGGACGAGCTGGGGCGGGTCAAGCAGGACCTGGACCGGTTCGAGCGCGGGCTCGCGCCGCTGCTCGGCAAGGCCGAGACGCAGCTGGCCCGGCTCGCCCCGGCCGTCGAGCGCGCCCGCCAGGCCCTGCTCGCCGCCTCGAACGCGCTGGATGCCGTACGGCAGTCGGGGCTCAAGGCCGACGATCTCGCCGCCCGGCTCGCCGCCCTCGGGCCCGAGCTGACCAGGCTGAACCAGGGGGCCGGGCAGCACGGCGTACCGGAGACCCTGGAGCGCGCCGAGCGGGTCTCGCGGGAGGCCGGGGCGGTGCGCGCGGAGGCGGAGCGGCTGCCCGAGCGGGCCGCCGAGACCGACCACCGGCTGGTCTCGCTGCGTACCCGCGCGCAGGCGCTGACCACCCGGTCCGGGCAGGTGGAGCCGGTGCTGAGCGAGCTGCGGCGGCGGTTCTCGGCCGCGTGCTGGCAGGACCTTCAGCAGGTACCGGAGCAGACCGCGGAGAACGTACGGCAGGCCGAGCTGAAGCTGAAGGAGGCGCAGGCCGCGCGCGACGCGCAGCGCTGGCCGGACGCGACCTCGCTGCTGTCGACGGTGCGGGCGCTGCTGAACCACACGGACGAGGCCGTTTCGGCCGCCGGGGACCGGCTGCGGCGGCTGAACGCCGTGCAGAAGGACCCGCAGCAGGAGATCGACCGCACCCGTTTCGCCATCCGTGACGCCCAGCGCCTCGCGATGTCGGGCCGCAACACGCCTGACCCGCGGCACGCCCGCCCGCTCGACGACTCCGTCGGCCGTCTCGACCGTGCCATTGCCACGCTGGAGGGGCGCCACCCCGACTACTGGCACTTCCTGACGGAGACCGAGGCCGTACGGCAGACGGTCGCCCGGGTGGTCTCCCAGATCCGCGAGGAGCGCGGCGGCCCGGCCTGAACCCGCCCGCACCCCTGCCCCTTGCCCCTTACCCCTGCGGCTCTGGTGTTGGCGGTCCGGGTGGCCCGGGCGGATCCTGAAAGTACGTGCGTACGGCCTCCCTGGCCGTACGCGGGCCTCCGCCGGCTGTGTGAGGAGGCGGACATGGCCGCACACGCGCTGCGCCAGCGGTCCGGGCCGGATTCCGGGCGCGGTTCCAAACGGCGCATCTTCTTCGACGAGCATCTGCCCGTCGATCATCGTCTGAGCATCTTCTACCGGATCGGCGCGGGCCTCATGGGCCTGGTGCTGCTCGCCTTCGGCATCCTGGGCCTCATCGACAGGGTCGGCTTCTTCGAGACCGGCGGGGACACGGTCGCGGGGCTGAACACCAACGGCTCGCTCAGTGTGCTGTCGATCTGCGTCGGGTTGCTGCTGTTCACGGGGATGGTGATCGGCGGGAACTTCGCCTCCACGCTCAACATGGTTCTCGGCGTCGCGTTCATCCTGAGCGGCTTCGTGAACCTGGCGCTGCTCGACACCGGCTTCAACTTCCTCGCCTTCCACATCCAGAACGTGCTGTTCAGCTTTGTCGTGGGCGTGATGCTGATGTTCTTCGGCATGTACGGGAGGGTCGGCTCGGCCCTGCCCCACGACAACCCGTACTGGAAGGCCCGCCATCCCGAGCAGCTGGAGCGCGAGCGGCGGCTGAGCGCCTCGGCAACGGCCCTGCACCGTGCGCGCAGGGCCGTGCCGAAGGGGTGAGTCAGGTGCCGGTCAGTAGCTGATCAGGTGCGGTACGCGTAGTACGCCGAGGTCGGGTACGACGCGAGGATGCTCGACACCGACCTGCGGTAGGTGTCGGTGTCGTGGTACGTCAGATACGGAACGCCGCTCGGACTCCGGTACGACGTGATCATGGAGTGGTCCTTGGACCCGTCCTTGTCGAAGTCCATCTGCATCACGTCACCGACGTCCATCTGGTAGACGTTCGCCAGGGCCGTGGTCCGCTTGGCCGTCTGGGTGAACCACGACCACTCGTTCACGCCGACCCAGGTGTCGGTCTGGGTCCAGGTGCCGTAGGACCAGGTGCCGTACTCCTCCGACGAGCTGGTGACCTGCTTCCAGCCGCCCGCGTTCAAGGACTGGCTCAGGTAGTTGGTGCAGTCGCCGCCGACCGAATTGAACTTCCGGTAGGCGGTGTTGTAGTTCTTCCAGTACTTCTCGGCGTACGTCGCCATCGCCGCGTAGTCGTACGTGGAGCCGGTGAGCGTCTTGGGGTTGGCGGGCGCGGGATACGTGGTCGCTGCCCGGGGGGCGTCGACAGCGGCCATCGTGGTCTTGCGCGGCGTCGTGCCGGTGACGGGCTCGTTGACCTGCCGGGGGCCCTTGTCCGTCGAGCGCTCGCCCGACAGCTTCCAGGTGCCGTCCGGCTGGGCGGTGAAGGTCAGTACGTGGTGTGCGCGGAAGCCCGTCGTGTCGGGCTCGTCACCGCGGATCTTCTTGTACGTGAGGGTGGTGGTCTCGGTGACCCAGGCGGTGGCCCGCTTTCCCTTCACCCGGGTCCTGTTCACGGCGACCTGGGTGTCGGCGGCGGTGTAGGCCTCGCCCAGCGTCGCGAGGCGGGAGCGGGTGCCGCGCAGCGAGGAGACCGCGGTGTTCTCCGTACGGGTCAGCGCGGCGGACAGCGGTATGCCTCCCGTCGACTTCAGCGCCGTACGGGGCGCCTGGCTCCCGTCCAGGAGGGCGGCCGTGCGATCGGTGAACACGGCGTCCGCCGCGCGGCCGAAGGCGTCGGTCGTCGCCCGGTTCACCGTGGTGGGGGAGGTGTCCGCGGCGTGGGCGGCGGACAGGGGCAGCAGGACGGCGGAGAGGGCGACCGCCGTCACGGTCGAGCATCTGCGGCTCAACTTCTTTGATCTCACTGATGATTCTCCTTGATCCCCGGCCGGACGCCGGGGAGGGAATCTTTACATGTCCCACTCAAGTGTGGTGAGTCTGGGTGGATCCAGGGCGACCACGGCCAACTCCCCTGCCCGGAAGATAAGTTGTCCGCGCCCGACAGCTGGATCTACTTCTGTATCTACTTCACCACCGTCGACCAGTCCGGCGACTGCGCGGGGTCCAGGCTCCGCAGCCGTTCCAGGACTTCCGGCTTCTGCACGTCGAGCCAGTCGGCCAGCTCACGGAAGGACACACAGCGAACGCCCTTCTTGGTGCACACGTTCTTGACGACCTGGTCGATGGCCTTCATATAGATGCCGCCGTTCCAGTCCTCGAAGTGGTTACCGATGAAGAGCGGTGCCCGGCTGCCGTAGTACACCCGGTCGAAGCCGTTCATGTAGGACTTGACCGTCTCCTGTTCCCACTCGGGGTACTTGGCCGGGTCTCCCTCGGTCTCGCCGTCCGACTGGTTGTAGAGGAAGTTGAAGTCCATGGAGAGGCCTTGGTACTTGCCGCTCTCGTAGGGGAGCAACTGGAGCGGGAAGTCCCAGACACCCTCCTTCTTGGTGGGCCATATCTGGAAGTCGCCCGTGGAGCTGGCGTCGTAGCGCCAGTTGTACTCCTTGGCGGTCTCCTTCATGGCCTTGAGCAGGTTCTTCTGACCCTCCAGGCAGGGGGCGCGCCCGCCGGTGATCTCTTTGGTGGCGTCGAAGGGCAGGGCCGGCAGGTCGGTGTAGCCGGTGTTGGTCTTCCACTTCTCGACGAACGAGAAGAACTGCTCGATCTCGCTCTTCCACTGCGCCACGCTCCAGTCCTCGCCGCCCTTGTCACCGCAGAAGTGGCCGTTGAAGTGGGTGCCGATCTCGTTGCCCTCCTTCCACGCCTCGCCGAGCTCCTCCAGTGTGGTGCGGATGTGCTCGTCGGTGGGATAGCTGATCGCGGCGGAGCCCACCGGGTGCAGCGGCGGTTCGTAGAGCGTCTTCTTGGCCTTGGGCAGCAGATAGATGCCGGTCAGGAAGAACGTCATATGGGCGTTGTATTCCTTGGCCAGCTCCCGGTAGTGCGAGAAGAGCTTGTCGTCTCCCTGAAGGGCGCCGTCCCAGGAGAAGACGACGAACTGGGGCGGCTTCTCACCGGCCTTGAGCGGTACGGCCTTCAACTCGCCCTTCTGCGGCCCCGTGTAGGACGTGGAGCCGTCGCCGAGCACCTTGGTCTTGCCGTCCCAGGCGGGCTCCTTCGTCGCCTTGGCGCCGTCGGAGCTGTGCGTGCTGGCGGACGCGGCCGGTGCGGTGTCCGAGCGGTTCAGGGCCAGATAGGTGGCGGCCGTGGACGTGACGACGAGGAAGGCCGCCATGGCCGCGAAGCCCTGGCGGGCGGAGACGGAGGCAGAACCGGGAGCGGGGTCACGGCGTCGGCGCCGGCTGTGCTTCGAGTTCATACGGGGCACATTCTGCGAGGGGGGTGGAAGTGTGAGGAGCGTGGCGGGGCGGGCGCTCGGCCGCCGGGCTCAGCGCAGCGGACTCATCGCGCCCGACCAGATGCCGTACGGGACGTCGGCACCGGATACGGCGTCGATGCCGTTGAGCGGCAGTGGTTCGAGGCTCTTGGTCAGGTCGATGCGGTAGAGGACGACCGAGGTCGTCACGGAACGGTTCGTGCCCACGTACCAGGCGGCCATGTCGTCCGACGTGGTGCCGGCCTTCCCGGCCACCTGTGCCGATGCGGGCGCCGCACCGGCGTGGCCGGCGGTGAAGGAGTCCGTGAGCGCTTCGGTGACCTCGCCGGCCACTTCGGCGCTGACCGCGCGATGGGGACCGGGCGTGTCCAGGTCGACCCGGGAGCCGTTGCGGGTGATGCGCCGCACGGAGTAGGGCTCGATGTGCGTCCCGCCCGCGGCGAAGGTGGCGTAGGAGCTCGACATCCGGATCGCGCTGGGCGTGGAGCTGCCCAGGGACAGCGCGGGCACCTGCGGTCCCAGGCTGGAGGAGAGCATGCCTGCCGCCTCGGCGGTCTTGCGCACCTGGGCCAGGCCGGTGTCCATGCCGAGCTGCATGAACGGCACGTTCACAGACGCGGCGAGCGCCTTGCGCAGGGTGATCTGCCCGTACGACTTCTTCCCGTCGTTGTGCGCGGCGACCTTCTTGCCGCTGCGGTCCCAGTAGGGGCCCTCGGGCGTGGTGACCGGGACGCCGTCGTCGCCGTTGTAGACGGAGTCGGGCGTGACCGGTGTGGCCGTGCTGCCACGCGTCTTGTGGACGCCGTGTTCCAGGCCGGCGGCGTAGACGAACGGCAGGAACGCCGAACCGGCCGGGACGGTGGTGGCGTTGGACTCGTTGTAGCCCTGCTTACGGTGGTCGGGGCCGCCGTAGACGGCGAGGATCCTGCCGTCGGCGGCCACCGAGGCGGCCCCGTAGTGCGCGGTCTTCGCCGTCTTGGGGTCGTCCTTCAGCGCCTTCTTGCGGGCCTTGGTCACGGCGTCGGTGAGTGCCGTCTCCCGCTTCCGGTCGAAGGTCGTGTAGATCTGGTAGCCGCCCAGGTCGAACTGCTTGTCCGAGATGTTCCCGGCCTTCTTGGCGTACTGGGTCGCCAGCTCCACCAGGTAGTCGCTCTGCTTGCCGGTGTCGAACGTCTGGGACTGCTTGAGCGGCGCGGGGAACTTCTTGTAGGTGGCCCGCTCGGCCGGCGACAGCTTGCCGATCTTGACCATGCGGTCGAGGATCCAGGACCACCGCTCCACGGCCCGCGCGTGGTTCGCCTTGCTCAGGGTGGGGTCGTACAGGCCCGCGCCCTTGAGCAGGGAGGCGAGGAAGGCGCCTTCGCTGGCGTTGAGCTGGCTGACGTCCTTGCCGTAGTAGGCCTGGGAGGCACGCTGGAGGCCGTAGGTGCCGCGGCCGAACCAGCTGGTGTTGAGGTAGCCCTCCAGGATCTTGTCCTTGCTCATCTTGTTGTCGAGCTTGAGGGCGATCATCGCCTCGGTGAACTTGCGGCTCACCGTCTGGTTCTGGGTCAGGTAGACGTTCTTGACGTACTGCTGGGTGATGGTGGAGCCGCCCTGGGTGTCACCCTCGCCGACCGTGCGCACCAGAGCACGGCCGATGCCTTTGAGGGAGATGCCCGGGTCGGAGTAGAAGCTCTCGTTCTCCGCCGCGAGGACCGCCCAGCGCACGTCCTGGGGGATGTCCTTCAGCGGCATGGCCTGGCGCCGCACCCAGCCGGTACGGGCCATGGGTGTCCCGTCCGACCAGAAGTAGACGTTGTCCTGCTGGGTGGCGTAGGTGTTCAGGTTGTCGGGTATGTCGGTGGCGGCGTAGGCGATGGCCAGCAGCGAGCCGGTCAGCCCGATGGCCAGGCCCCAGGCTCCCAGCCACTGCCGCCAGGAGGGTATCCAGCGCCGCAAGCCGGAGCGGCCGGGGCGCGGGTACTGCGGTTTGAGACGGCGGGCGAGGGGTGCGAACCGCGCGGCGAGGCCGGACGGCGGTGCGGGTTTACGGCGGCTGCCGCGATGGCCTGAACTCGCCCCCCGGTCAACTCGTTGCGCGGATTCCTCCGCCTCCTGGTGCGCCTCAGCGGAGACGTTCCTGCGAGACGGGATGCGAAGCTGGGTGGTCCTCTCGGCGGGAGTCTCGGCACTGGGCGGGATACGGAGCTGGGTGGTTTCCTCAGCGGGAACCTCGTTCTCCGTACGACGGCGCGCGGGCTGGTGCGGTTCGGCGCGCTTCGGGCGGTCGTCGCCCTCCTGCGGTCTAGCCACGGCAGGCTCCGGCGCATGGACGGCCCAGGGGATGCGGGACACCCGTTCGATGCCATGCCTCGGTCACGACTGCGTCTCCCTCCGCACTTCGGAATTGCGCGCGCGGGTAGATGCAGCGGCCGCACATGCGGCTGCAGGCCCCCCTCCCCGACCTTGCGGCTCGTCGCGGCCCTCCTAAATTATCAGCGTCCAATACGATCGCTTCGGTCAGTGATCAGACAAAAAAGCTCAGAGGTCAACTCAACCCACCAGCACACCCGGACCGTCCGCCCTCGGCCCCCCGGTTTCGGGTCCCGTCCCCCGGACACCGGCACCGCTCGCGGCGGCCGCACCGGTGGAAGGCCGCGGAGCCCTACGGCCGCCGGCCGGCTCCGGCTAACCTGTGAGCATGCCTCGCTACGAGTACCGCTGCCGGACCTGCGGCGACACCTTCGAACTGAGCCGCCCGATGGCGGAGTCCGCCGCCCCCGCGGCCTGCCCCGCCGGGCACGACGACACGGTGAAGCTCCTGTCGACGGTCTCCGTCGCCACGGGCGGCTCGGCGTCCGCCCCGGCCCCGGCGCCGCGCTCCGGCGGGGGCGGAGGCGGCTGCTGCGGCGGGGGCTGTTGCGGCTGATCCCTGGAGATTTCTCAGGAACTCTTCAGTCTTTTTCCCGGACCCCTCGGAGGCCGGTCCCGGGCGCCGACTTCTCAGGCTTGAGCGGCCGGTCCCGGGCGCTCAGGCTTGAGCAGGCCGGTCCCGGGCCGCCACTCCTCGCGCTCAGGCAGCCGCTCCCGGGCGGCCGGCATGCAGGAACTCCCGCAGGATCCGCTCCCCCGCCGTGACCCCCCGCTCCGGAAGCGCGGTGATCGCGGGCGCCGTCCAGTCGGACTCCGCGAGTTCACCGTGGCCCGGGCGCCAGCCCCGGTCGGCCGCCAGCAGCAGGTCGGCGTCGAGGAGGGAGTCGCCGGCCGCGAGGGTCAGCGGCGCGCCGGTACGGCGGGCGACCTCGCGCACGGCCGCGCTCTTGGTGAGCGGCTTCGGCACGGCGTAGATCTTGCGGCCCTGCAACGACACCGTCCAGCCGCGGCTCTCCGCCCACACCGCCAGTTCCTTCACCCACTCCTCGGGCAGCAGCTCACGCTCCACCACCAGATACGCGAACAGGTCCTCGGCGACCCGGTGCTTGCGGACCCAGGCCGGGTCGGCGGTGGCCTCCAGGTACTCCCGCACCTCGGCCAGCGGCGCGCACTCCGTGGCGAGCCGCGCCGTCACGCTCGCGTGCCAGTCGGGGTCGGACACCCCGTCGACGAGCAGGTGCCCGCCATTGGCGCAGATCGCGTACGTCGGGGCGGGGCCCGGCAGGTTGATGCGCTGGTACTGCTTGCGGGTACGGGTCGTGGTGGGGACGAAGACCGCCAGGTCGCCGAGTTCGGTGAGGAGGGCGGCGGCCGTCTCCGTCATGAACGACAGCGGCTTGCTCTCGTGCACCTCGACACAGAGCAGCCGGGGCGCGCGGGCGTCCGGCATGGTCAGCGCGAGGGCGGCCGAGGAGTAGATCAGCGTACGGTCGAGGTCGCTGGCGACGAGCACCTTGGGCGCGGACATCAGACCGTCACCGCCTTGCCGTCGGCGCCGGTCGCGCCGCGCGTGTACTTCGGGTGGATCAACCCCACGCAGGTGTACGGGAGTTCGGCGACCTCCTCGACGGGCACCCCGCGCTGCTCGGCGAGCAGGCGTACATGGTCGAGGTCGGCGCCCGCTCCGGCGCGCGCGAGGATCTTCCAGGGGACGCGGCGCAGCAGCACCCGGGTGGTCTCACCGACGCCCGGCTTGACGAGGTTCACGTCGTGGATCTCGTACTCCTCGCTGATCCGCTCGACGGCCGCCCAGCCCTCCCAGGTGGGGGTGCGGTCGGCGGCGAGGAGCTCCTTGGCCTGCGCGCAGGCCGCGTCGGCGACGTCGGTGAAGTGGGCGGCGACGGCGTCCAGGAAGTCGACGGAGACATCGGAGCCGGCGAGTTCGCGGTAGAACTTCGCGCCGTGGAAGTCGTGTTCACCGACCAGGTCGGAGCGCAGCACCGTACGTGAAATCAGCCCGGAGACCGTCGAGTTGAGGCAGGCGGAGGGGATGAGGAAGTCCTCGCGGGTGCCGTACGTCTTCACGCACGAGCCCGGGTCGGCGAGCACCGCGATCTCCGGGTCGAAGCCGGTGATGCCGTCGGAGTCCTCGAACTCCTTGATGGCGTCGGCGAGTTCGCGGGTGATGGCGCCCTTGCCGGTCCAGCCGTCGACGAAGACGACGTCGGCCGGGTCGTGGTGGGCGGCCAGCCAGCGCAGCGCGTTGGCGTCGATGCCCCGGCCGCGGACGATGGAGACGGCGTAGTGCGGCAGGTCGAGGCCGTGGCGGTGCGCCGCCCAGCGGCGCATCAGGACGCCGACGGGCGTGCCCGCGCGGGCCAGGGACACCAGCACGGGGCGCGGCGACCGCTCGGCGAGCACCAGCTCGGTGACGGCGCCGACGGCCTGGGCGATCCGGGCGGCCGAGGTGCCCAGCGCCGTGTGGAACAGCTCCTGGTACTGCGGGCTCGGCTGGTATTCGACCGGCAGCGACTCCGCGTAGTGGGCGCCGCCGCTCTGGATGGCCTCCTCCCGCTCCTCGGTCGGCGCCTCCAGGCCCACGTCCGAGAGGTCCTGGAGCAGCCAGCCGACCTCTTCGGGCGCGTACGAGGAGAAGGCGGGGCCGCGGAGGGGCTCAGGCAGCATGGAGGGCCTTTCGGTGGACGGCCGTGCGGGGACGTAACTGGGGACGACGGCGAGCAGCACGCTCGGGGTGTGCGCGGCGAGCTGCGCCAACAGGCCGTCGGGGGCACGCAGTTCGGGGGTGTCGGCCACGGAGTCGACGACGGCGACCACGGCGTCGAAGCCGGCGCCGGCGACGTTGTAGGCGTAGCGCTCGCCGGGGCCGTCGTCGGGGTTGTCGTGGGCCGGGAAAACGATTCGGCTGCGGATCGCGTAACCGGGGTCGTCGAGGGCGAGGACGGGCGAGCGGGTGGTCGTGGAGAACCGCACGTCGGCGGCCACCACCTGCTCCAGCTCCCGCGCCAGCCGCAGCGGCGCGTACATCAGCTCCTCGAAGCCGAGCACGAGCACCCGTCGGGCGCCGTCGGGCAGCGCGTCGGCGATCCGGGCGGCCATGGCGGGCAGCGCCCCGTCCAGCCGTATTCGATGCCCGGGCGTGAACCCGTGCCGCCCGCCGTCGGGGACGCCTCGGGGCCAGCCCAGCTCCACGCGAGTGGCCTTGTCGGCGCGCCCCTGAGCGGGGGCTTCGGGCTCCGCCGTCTCGTGCGCGGCGACCAGGGCCTGCCCCTTCTCCAGGACGCCCTCCGGGAACTTCACCGTGCCCGAGGCCGCGGACACCAGGTCCACCCGGGCGCCGATCTCGGCGGCGAAGTCCTCCAGGCGCCCCAGGTCCGCGGGCGAGCGCATGTCGACCAGGGCCACGACCACGTACCGCTCCCGCGGATACCGCTCGTGCAGGGCGCGGATCGTGTTGAGGACCGTGTTGCCGGTGGAGAACTCGTCGTCCACGAGGACCAGCGGGCCGGAGCCCGCCAGCAGACCGGCGTCCTCGGGGAGCAGCAGATGCGAGGTGGCGTGCGAGTGGGACTCCTCGAAGCCGCCCGCCCGGGCGACGCCCTCGACCGGGCGGCGGGTGGAGTGCAGGTAGGGCGCGAGGCCCACGCCGTCCGCGACCGAGTGGCCGAGCCCGGTGGCCGTCTCCGCGTACCCGAGGACCACGGCCGCGCGGGCGTCCTCGGTGCCCAGCAGGTCGCGCACCCGCCGGCCGAGCGCGAACCCGTACCCGTAGACCACGGACGGCGACTGCGGTACGTGCTTGCCCAGGACGTTGGACACGAGCAGATGCGCACGCTTGGGGTTGCGGCGCAGCGCGAGTCCCAGCAGGTCGCTCAGCTTCTCGTCGCCGACGAGTTCGACGCCGAGCCGCTCGGCGACCCAAGTCCCGGTCCACACCACGTCGTTCACGTCGACCGGGCCGTGCGCGTCGTGCGCGCCGTCCGCGTTGTTCGTGTCGTTTGTTGCGCTGTTCATCAATTCCTTGCTGATCGGGTTCCGCGTCGCTCGGTCCGGCCGGCTCACTCCGGGAGTCCGGCGGCGAGCAGGTCCACGAAGCCGATGTCCTCGTGCGCCACGCCGAAGACCTCGGCGCGCAGGAGGGTGCGCTCGGCCCAGGCGCGATGCGGCTTCACCTCGTTCATCTTGTTCGTGTACGCCGACCGCAGCACACCCCCGCCGCCGCGCTCGGGCCTCAGGATGTCCTGCGCGTCGCTGAACTCCTCGTGGCTGACGACGGACAGCGCGTGCACGGGCAGCACGTGCGAGGGGTGGATGCAGGTCTTGCCCATCAGACCGTTGGCCTGGTCGAGAGTGATCTCGCGCAGCAGCCCGTCCATGGCGTGCTCGATCAGCGCCTCGCGCAGCTCCTCCGCCTGCCCCTCCAGGAAGGGGCTGCGGCGCAGCTGCGGTTTGAACATGCGTTCCTGTACTCGAAAGTACTCCCACACCGGTCCGGTCACCGTGAAGCCGGTGCCGTCGGCCCGCCCCAGCATGTTCACCACGTCGGCGATCACGGAGGCGACGACCTGGACGTCGTACGCCGTCATGTCGGGGGCCCTGCGCAGCGCGTACGAGGAACAGAAGTCCGTCACCCCGAGGCGCAGTGCGAGCACCCGGTCGCGGTACTTGTCGACGGCGCGGGAGATGCCCTCCAGGGTCTCCACGCGCGACTCCCGGTACAGCAGCTCGGGCGATTCGAGGACCGGCATGGCGAACAGGCGCCGCCCGCTCGCCGTCTCGGCGGAGGCGAGGGCCTCCAGGAAGGGCATGCCGCGTTCCTCGGTGAACTTCGGCATCACGAATCCGGACAGCAGCCGCACGGCGGGACCGAGGCGCTGGACGAGGTCGGGGATCTGCCCGGGGAAGCGGACCCGGATGAACAGCAGCGGAAGCTCGCCCACGTTCTCGCGTCCCGCGAGGTCGGTGAACTGCGTGACCAGGTTCTCCTCGGCGCCCTCGACCTCGTCGTCGTGGATCGAGTCCTCCAGGCACAGCACCATGGACACCACACCACGCCCGGCCTGCTTGACGATGTCGTCGGCCAGCTGCGGCCGGTTCGCCGGGCTGTACAGCGTCGCCCCGAGGGCCGCCGAGAGCACCCGGGCCGGCGAGTCGGCGGTGAAGACGCCCGGCTCCCGGAAGAACAGACGCTGCCGCTCTTCAGGGGCAATGTGACCGAAATGACGCATGAAACTCCCCCGTGGCGGCTAGGCGGCCCGATGTGATGTGGCCGGTGACGCGGCCCTACGTGATGTGGCCGGTAATAGTACGTATAGATCCATGTCAGGGGTTCCCACCGGGCATGAAGTTCAGGTAACTCGGCCATGTCGAACACCCACCGGTTCTGGGGAGACCCCACGTTGTCGTGACCAGGACCGAGAGGGCAGGATGACCGCATGACGCACGCGATGCTGAAGGGGTCGAACGTCCCGCTGGACGCCACAGCGGTGCGCGCGATGCTGCGCTGGACACCCGGGCAGGGTGTCCCTGATGTCGATGCCTCGGCGCTGCTCCTCGGCCCCGACGGTCGTGTGCGATCCGACGAGGACTTCGTCTTCTACAACCAGCCCCGCCATCCCTCCGGCAAGGTCTGGCGGCTCGGCAAGAAACGCGTCACCGAGGGCCTCACCGACACGATCCAGACGGATCTGGCGGGTGTCGAGACCGGTGTCGGACAGATTCTTCTGGTCGCATCGGCGGACGACGTCACCTTCGACCACGTACGGGATCTGCGCATCCTGCTGTACGACGCCGCCGTCACGGACGGCGAACCGCTGGCGTACTTCGACATCAAGCCGGAGACCGGCGCCGAGACCGCGCTGATCTGCGGCGAGCTGTACCGGCGCGGCGGGGGCTGGAAGTTCCGGGCGCTGGGCGAGGGCTACTCGAACGGTCTGGAGGGGCTTGCCTCCGACTTCGGGATCACGGTCGACGAGACGGAGGCCGCCTCGGCCGCCGCCGCGCCCGTGACCGGATCCGTACCCGACGCCGCAGCCTGGTCCGCCCCCGCAGCCGTCCCCGAGACCTCGATGCCACTTCCCCCCGAGCAGCCCGCCCCAGTGCCCCAGCAGCCCGCGTACGGCTATCCCCAGCCCGTCGGCCAGCCCTCCTACGGCTACCCCCAGCCCCAGACCGCCCCGGCCGCACAGCCGGCCTACGGCTTCCCCCAGCCGGTGGGCACAGCCCCGGACCCGGACTTCAAACTGCCGCCACAGGGCCCACAGTTCATCGGACGCTAGAGGGCACTCTTTCAGCGGGCGCCCCGTAAACAGGCGCCCCGTAAGGGGCGCGGGGAACTGCGCGACCAGCCACACACAGCCCGCAGCCGCGACCGTACCCTCACAACCCGAGCTCTTGGGCGAACCGAAGCGAAGCGAACGGTCAGTCAACGCCCAACCTTCGACTTGTACCCCCGCCCCCACTGCAACCCCCACCCGTACAACCGGTCGAGCTCCGCCTGGAACCCGTACACGAACTTCACTTCCCGCCGCACAGTCACCTCCCCCTTGTTGCTCTCGATCATCACCACCGCACAGGACCGCGCCTGCGGATGCCGTTCATCGAGCCCGATCTCGATGCGCGGCCCATTGCTCGGGTAGAGCGTGATGATCGCGTGCGTACGGTCGAAGGCCGGGGTCTGGTCGTAGATGTAGACGAAGACCAGCAGCCGTTTGATGTCGTCACGGTGGTCGAGGTTGACGAACGCCGTCTCGCCGGACCCCGAGCCGAAGCGGTCGTCGCCGCTGAGCTTCACATACGGCGCGGCGTTGAGCTCACCGAAGAAGCTGCCGAGTGGCTGGACGACGCCCTTGGTGCCGTCCGTCAGCTCGTACATGACGCCCAGGTCGAGGTCCACGTTGACCATGCTCTGGGTGTGCGCCTGGACCACTTCCGGTTTAAAGGTGCGGAAGGGATGGCGCAGCAGGCTGCCGCGCTGCGGCCCGCCTATGTCGGAGGTGCGCATCCGCCAGGACAGGTTGATGCGCAGATTTCCGGTGGCCGCGCCCTGCTTGGTGAGCGAGACCGTGTGGTTCCGCTTGGTCAGCTCGATGGAGTTGGTGGACGCGCTGCCGGAGTCGAAGTCCGCCGAGCGTCCGCGCCACAGGTCCTGCCAGATGCCCATTCCGCCCCCCACGTTCCTCGATATACGGCGGGGCGGCCGTGAGGACTCGTCCTCGACGGCCGCCCCGCTCAGAGCGTTCCTCAACCGGAGGGGTGTCACACCCCGGAAGCCGGTGGGGTGTCACACGCCGGACACCGTGGGCTGTTACACCCCGGACGAGACCTCGGCCTTCTCGTCCGAGGACTCACCTTTTCCCTCTGCCGCCGCGAGCGCCTTGTTGCGGCGCACGGACGACCAGAAGGACCAGGCGATGAGGACGACGCCGACGAGACCGGTGATGACCTCGTGGATCTCGTACTGGATGGTGACCATGAGGATCACGGCCAGCGCGCCGATCGCGTAGTGCGCGCCGTGCTCCAGGTAGACGTAGTCGTCGAGGGTGCCCTGGCGGACCAGGTAGACCGTGAGCGACCGGACGTACATGGCGCCGATGCCGAGGCCGAGCGCCATGAGAACGATGTCGTTGGTGATGGCGAAGGCGCCGATGACGCCGTCGAAGGAGAAGGACGCGTCCAGTACTTCCAGGTAGAGGAACATGAAGAACGCGGCCTGGCCGGCGAGGACGATGGCCGGCTTCTTCTTGCCGGACCGCTCGGCCTCCTCCTCTTCCTCGTGTTCGCGCTCTTCCTCTTCTTCGAGCTTGTCCTCGAAGTAGCCGGAGAGTCCGCCGACGACCATGTACGTGATCAGGCCCGCGATGCCGGAGATCAGCACCGTCTGGGCCTTGTCGACGTGCCCGCCGCCGTGCTGGTGGGCGTGGACCGCGAAGGTGAACGAGGTGATCAGCAGGACGACCAGGGCGATGCAGACCGACAGCATGTCGACCTTGCCGAGCTTGGCCAGCGGCCGCTCGATCCAGCGCAGCCACTGGATGTCCCGCTCCTCGAAGATGAAGTCGAGGAAGATCATCAGCAGGAACATGCCACCGAAGGCGGCGATCGACGGGTGGGCGTCGGTCACCAGTTCCTGGTAACGGTCCTTGTTGTTCAGCGCGAGGTCGACGGCCTCGATGGGGCCCATCTTGGCGCTGATGGCGACGATCACGACGGGGAACACCAGTCGCATACCGAAGACGGCGATCAGCACACCGACCGTGAGGAAGATCTTCTGCCAGAAGGCATTCATCTTCTTCAGGATTCCGGCGTTGACCACCGCGTTGTCGAAGGACAGCGAGATCTCCAGGACGGCCAGGATCGCCACGATACCGAAGGCGGTCCACCCCCCGTAGAACGCCGCTGCGACCAGACCGAGCGCGGTAATCGCGAACGACCAGCCGAAGGTTTTCAGAAGCACTGGCTACCCAATCGTGTATGTACGGGTCTCCCCCGCGCCGTACTCGGCTTTACTCACTGTTGACCACGAAGTCTAGAGGGCTGCCCCTTCGGCTGACCTAGGCGGGCTAGGAAACGTTGACCCCGAAGTCGAGGGCGATGCCCCGCAGGCCCGACGCGTACCCCTGGCCGACCGCCCGGAACTTCCACTCCTGGTTGTAGCGGTAGACCTCGCCGAAGATCATCGCTGTCTCCGTGGAGGCGTCCTCGGAGAGGTCGTAGCGGGCGAGCTCCTGGCCGTCGGCCTGGTTGACGACGCGGATGAAGGCGTTGCTGACCTGGCCGAACGTCTGGCCGCGGTTGTCGGCGTCATGGATGGAGACCGGGAAGACGATCTTGTCCACGTTGGCCGGCACCTTGGAGAGGTGGATCAGGATCGACTCGTCGTCGCCCTCGCCCTCACCCGTGAGGTTGTCACCGGTGTGCTCCACCGAGCCGTCCGGGCTCTTGAGCTGGTTGTAGAAGATGAACCACTCGTCCCCGAGCACCCGGCCGCCGTTGCACAGCAGGGCGCTGGCGTCGAGGTCGAAGTCGGCTCCGGTGGTGGAGCGCGCGTCCCAGCCGAGCCCGATCATCACCTGCGTGAGGTTCGGTGCGGCCTTCGAGAGGGAGACATTGCCTCCCTTGGCGAGCGTGACGCCCATGATGCTGGTCCTCCCCGAGGTCAATCCTTCAGTTGTGTTGCGGGCCCGGCACCGCACGTGAGGTGCGGTGCCGGGCCTGAGAGCCGAAGGCCGTCCGACTCAAGCGTTCCCGCCCGGGCCCAGATCGACTCGGACGTTCACGCCGAAGCCCAGTACGACTCAGACGTTCACGCCAAGGCCCAGAACGACTCAGACGTTCACGCCGAAGTCCTGCGCGATGCCGCGCAGGCCCGAGGCGTAGCCCTGGCCGATGGCGCGGAACTTCCACTCCGCGCCGTTGCGGTAGAGCTCGCCGAAGACCATCGCGGTCTCCGTCGAGGCGTCCTCGGAGAGGTCGTAGCGCGCGATCTCCGCCTCGCCCGCCTGGTTCACCACGCGGATGAAGGCGTTGCGGACCTGGCCGAACGACTGCTGGCGGTTCTCGGCGTCGTAGATCGAGACCGGGAACACGATCTTCTGGACGTCGGCCGGGACGCCGGCGAGGTTGACCTTGATCTGCTCGTCGTCGCCCTCACCCTCACCGGTGATGTTGTCGCCGGTGTGTTCGACCGAGCCGTCCGGGCTCTTGAGGTTGTTGAAGAACACGAAGTTGGCGTCACTGCTGACCTTGCCGTCCGCGTTCGTGAGGATGGCGCTGGCGTCGAGGTCGAAGTCGACGCCTGTCGTCGTACGGGCGTCCCATCCCAGACCGACGATGACCGCGGTCAGTCCCGGGGCCTCCTTGGTCAGCGATACGTTGCCGCCCTTGCTGAGGCTGACTCCCACGAGTCCTCCCAATGGTGTCCGGGGGCGGGAAGCCCCGTAGTGCGTTGGTATCGGATCAACGTGTCGATCCTAGTGACGGGTTCCCGGACCCCGCAGGGCTTGGAACCGAAGAATCACAGGGTGTCGAGCGCCTTGACGTACTCGTTCAGGTCACGCGCGTCCGGCAGACCGTTGACGATGGTCCAGCGGACCACGCCCTCCTTGTCGATGATGAACGTGCCGCGCACCGCGCAGCCCTTGTCCTCATCGAAGACGCCGTACGCGCGCGAAGTGTTGCCATGCGGCCAGAAGTCGGAGAGCAGCGGGTACTCCAGGCCCTCCTGCTCGGCGAAGACGCGCAGGGTGTGGATGGAGTCGTTGGACACGGCCAGCAGCTGGGTGTCGCGGTCGGTGAACTGCGGCAGGTTGTCGCGCAGGGAGCACAGCTCACCCGTGCACACGCCGGTGAAGGCGAAGGGGTAGAAGAGCAGCACCACGTTCTTCTCACCGCGGAAGTCGGACAGCTTCACGGTGGCGCCGTGGTTGTCCTTGAGCTCGAAGTCCGGGGCCTTGGTGCCGACCTCGATCGCCATAGTCACACGCTTCCCTTCCAAGGGTCTGTTCGGGTGACGACCAGCGTACGCAGTGATCGGCGCACGCCCCCGGCGCGACCCCCGCGAACGGGATCCGGGCATGCGTGAGACCCCCGCCGACGGTGGTGTCGGCGGGGGTCTCACGATGCTCTGCGGCAGACGGAGCGGCAGCTCAGCGCTTGGGCGAGGCCATGCGTGTGCCCGACCACTCCTTGGCCACGGAGATGCTCTTCGTCTGGGAGAGGCCGGCGGTCTGTGCGGCATCGCTGATGTCGCTGGGCTCGACGTAGCCGTCCCGGCCGGTCTTCGGGGTCAGCAGCCAGATCATGCCGCCGTCCTCAAGGAGACCGATGGCGTCCACCAGAGCGTCCGTGAGGTCGCCGTCCTCGTCGCGGAACCACAGAAGCACGACGTCAGCGACGTCGTCGTAGTCCTCATCGACCAATTCCTGGCCGATCAACGATTCGATGCTTTCACGGAGCTCGTGGTCAACGTCGTCGTCGAAGCCGATCTCCTGGACCACCTGTCCGGGCTCGAACCCCAGCCTGGCGGCCGGGTTGGTCCGCTCCTCCGCGTGGTCCGCGGTCGCGCTCACGGCTTGCCTCCTGATTGTGTTTCGGTAGATGAACAGCAGCGCGCGTGCGCGCAGCGTTGGCCGTAGTCCACACGGGCGGGACGGATCGCGCAAGTACCCGGCCGTCGAGACCGCCGAAACGGTGACGTTCCCGGCGGTGTCGCCGCAACTCCAGGTAGCGAATCGCGGTGACGGGTGACGCACACCACACCTTTCTGCCCGGTTTGTGGATTTAGGAACCCCTGAAGCGTACGAGGCCCGAACGGCTTTGCGGAACGCGTCACGTACTGAGCGTATCGTTGCGTTTTGGTCGGGCCCGTCCGAACGGTCTGCACGAACGTCTCGGTTACCCCCTAGTAGAGATGACGTTTGCGTTCCCGAGGTACACGATGGGGAACGGTGCAGACAGACAGAAAAAGCACCGTAGACAGCCCTCTGACAGCGAAGGAACAGCGTGGCTTCCGGATCCGATCGCAACCCGATCATCATTGGCGGCCTTCCCAGCCAGGTCCCGGACTTCGACCCTGAGGAGACTCAGGAGTGGCTCGACTCCCTCGACGCCGCCGTCGATCAGCGTGGCCGTGAGCGGGCCCGCTATCTGATGCTGCGACTGATCGAGAGGGCCCGCGAAAAGCGCGTGGCCGTGCCCGAGATGCGCAGCACGGACTACGTCAACACGATCGCCACCAAGGACGAGCCGTTCTTCCCGGGCAACGAGGAGATCGAGCGCAAGGTCCTCAACGCGACCCGCTGGAACGCGGCCGTGATGGTGTCCAGGGCCCAGCGCCCCGGCATCGGCGTCGGCGGCCACATCGCGACCTTCGCCTCCTCCGCCTCGCTGTACGACGTGGGCTTCAACCACTTCTTCCGCGGCAAGGACGAGGGCGACGGCGGCGACCAGATCTTCTTCCAGGGGCACGCGTCCCCCGGTATCTACGCCCGCGCGTTCCTTCTCGACCGGCTCTCCGAGCAGCAGCTCGACGCGTTCCGCCAGGAGAAGTCGAAGGCGCCGTACGGACTGTCCTCGTACCCGCACCCGCGGCTGATGCCGGACTTCTGGGAGTTCCCGACCGTCTCGATGGGTCTCGGCCCGCTCGGCGCGATCTTCCAGGCGCGGATGAACCGCTACATGGAGGCGCGCGGCATCGCGGACACCTCCAAGTCCCACGTATGGGCGTTCCTCGGCGACGGCGAGATGGACGAGCCGGAGTCGCTCGGCCAGCTGTCGATCGCGGCGCGCGAGGGCCTGGACAACCTGACCTTCGTCGTCAACTGCAACCTCCAGCGCCTCGACGGCCCGGTGCGCGGCAACGGCAAGATCATCCAGGAGCTGGAGTCGCAGTTCCGCGGCGCCGGATGGAACGTCATCAAGCTGGTGTGGGACCGCACTTGGGACCCGCTGCTCGCCCAGGACCGCGACGGCGTGCTCGTCAACAAGCTCAACACGACGCCCGACGGACAGTTCCAGACGTACGCCACCGAGACCGGCTCGTACATCCGCGACCACTTCTTCGGCGGCGACCACCGGCTGCGCGCGATGGTCGAGAACATGACCGACGACCAGATCCTGCACCTGGGCCGCGGCGGTCACGACCACCGGAAGGTCTACGCGGCCTTCGCGGCGGCCAAGGAGCACAAGGGCCAGCCGACCGTGGTCCTCGCCCAGACCGTGAAGGGCTGGACGCTCGGCCCCAACTTCGAGGGCCGCAACGCCACGCACCAGATGAAGAAGCTGACGGTCGCCGACCTCAAGGGTTTCCGCGACCGGCTGCACATCCCGATCACGGACCAGCAGCTGGAGAACGGCGCGCCGCCGTACTACCACCCGGGCCGGAACTCGGAAGAGATCCAGTACATGCACGACCGCCGCAAGGGGCTCGGCGGGTACGTCCCGACGCGCGTCGTCCGGTCGAAGCCGCTGGCCCTGCCGGACGAGAAGACGTACGCGGGTGTGAAGAAGGGTTCGGGTCAGCAGTCGATCGCCACGACGATGGCGTTCGTACGTCTGCTGAAGGACCTCATGCGGGACAAGGAGATCGGCAAGCGGTTCGTACTGATCGCGCCCGACGAGTACCGCACCTTCGGCATGGACTCGTTCTTCCCGAGCGCGAAGATCTACAACCCGCTCGGTCAGCAGTACGAGGCCGTGGACCGCGATCTGCTCCTCGCGTACAAGGAGTCGCCGACCGGCCAGATGCTGCACGACGGCATCTCGGAGGCGGGCTGCACGGCCTCGCTGATCGCCGCGGGTTCGGCGTACGCGACCCATGGCGAGCCGCTCATCCCGGTGTACGTCTTCTACTCGATGTTCGGTTTCCAGCGCACCGGCGACCAGTTCTGGCAGATGGCCGACCAGTTGGCGCGCGGTTTTGTGCTCGGTGCGACCGCCGGCCGTACGACGCTGACCGGTGAGGGTCTCCAGCACGCGGACGGCCACTCGCAGCTGCTCGCCTCGACGAACCCGGGCTGTGTCGCGTACGACCCGGCGTTCGGCTTCGAGATCGCGCACATCGTGCAGGACGGTCTGCGCCGGATGTACGGCCCGGACTCGGAAGACGTCTTCTACTACCTCACCGTCTACAACGAGCCGCTCCAGCACCCGGCCGAGCCGGAGAACGTGGACGCCGAGGGCATTCTGAAGGGCCTCTACCGCTTCAGCGAGGGCACTTCGGGCGCCGTTCCGGCACAGATCCTCGCGTCCGGTGTCGCCGTGCCGTGGGCGGTCGAGGCACAGCGGATCCTCGCCGAGGAGTGGAACGTCAAGGCGGACGTCTGGTCGGCGACCTCCTGGAACGAGCTGCGCCGCGAGGCCGTCGAGGTGGAGCGGCACAATCTGCTGCACCCCGAGGAGGAGCAGCGCGTCCCGTATGTGACGCAGAAACTGTCGGCCGTCCAGGGTCCGTACGTGGCCGTCTCCGACTGGATGCGATCGGTTCCGGACCAGATCTCGCGGTGGGTGCCGGGTACGTACCAGTCCCTCGGCGCGGACGGCTTCGGCTTCGCGGACACACGCGGCGCGGCCCGGCGCTTCTTCCACATCGACGCGCAGTCGATCGTGGTCGCGGTGCTGACCGAACTGGCCCGCGAGGGCAAGGTCGACCGGTCGGTGCTGAAGCAGGCGATCGACCGCTATCAGCTGCTCGACGTGACGGCGGCCGACCCGGGCGCCGCCGGAGGCGACGCGTAAAGCACGGGTACGTCCATCGAGGGGCGGCGGGGCCATCGGCTCCGCCGCCCCTTCGTCGCTCCTACGATGCGGGCATGAAGCAACAATCGGCACAGGCCCGTTGGGAGCTGCACACCCAGCGGCCCCTGCTCGCGCTCGCGGTGGCCTTCGCCCTCGCGTACGCCGTGCCGATCGTGGACAGCGACGCCGGCCGTCCGCTGACACTCACGTGCACGGTGGTGGAGTGGGTGGTGTGGGGGTCGTTCGCCGCCGACTATCTCGTACGGCTCGTACTGGCCCGGCAGCGGCGGGACTTCGTACGCACCCACTGGCTGGACCTGTGCGCGGTGATCCTGCCGATCCTTCAACCGCTGCGGCTGCTGCGGCTCGTGGCCACGCTGACGCTGGTGGGGCGGCGGGCGCGGATGGCCTCGCAGATCCAGCTGACGACGTACGTCGGGGGCGCGGTGATCGGGCTGCTGATGTTCGGCTCGCTCGCGGTGCTGTCCGTCGAGCGGGATTCGCCGAACGGGAACATCAAGACGCTGGGCGACGCGGTGTGGTGGTCGTTCACGACGATGACGACGGTGGGGTACGGGGATCATGCCCCGACCACCGGCATGGGCCGGATGCTCGCGGTGGGGTTGATGCTGTCGGGCATCGCGCTGCTCGGTGTCGTGACCGCCAATATCGCCGCGTGGTTCATTTCGCGGTTCGAGAAGGATGACGTGGAGGAGCGGCGGCAGACGGCGGCGATTGAGGCTTTGACGGAGGAGGTGCGGGCGTTGCGGGCCGAGGTGGCTGCGCTGGGGGGTGGGGTTCGGCACCCGGTGCCGGAGGGTGCCGAAGAGCATTCGCGCTGACGCGCGGGGGTGCGATTTCGGCTGCCGGCCGGTGGGGGCCGTTCGCGCAGTTCCCCGCGCCCCTAAAGGGCGCGGTACTCGCCCCCCAGTCACAGCGGACCCTTGCCCGGGGCTGCTGCGCGCTGCCCCCCTCCGGCAGCGCGCCGCAGCTCCGCCTCGTCCTCCCGGTCGTGCGGAGGACTTGACCCACTGTGACGTGCGGCGCGTGCCGGGTGGGAGGGGTCTTTAGCTCAGTCACCCTGATAGGCGAAAACTGGACGAGAACGGCCCGTCAGATGTGGCCGGCTCCCGCGCCCGCGGCCTCCGCGTTGTCGCCCCGCTTGGTGAGCAGCGCGACGAAGACCGCCACGACGGCGACCCCGGCGGCGACCAGGCAGGCCAGGCTCATGCCGGAGATGAAGGTGTCGTGGGCGACGTCGGTGATCTGCGCGGCGATCGCGGCCGGGGTGTCCTTGGTGACCGGCGCGGCACCGACCTGGACCGCCTCGGAGGCCTGGTCGAGCTGGGCCGGAGTGAGCGGCGGGAGCTTGGCGTCGGCCCAGTTGCCCGCGAGGTCGCCGTCGACCTTGGAGGCCATCACGGCGCCGAGGACGGCCGTACCGAGGCTGCCGCCGATCTGCATGGCGGCCTGCTGGAGGCCGCCGGCGACGCCGGAGAGCTCCATCGGCGCGTTGCCCACGATGACCTCGGTGGCGCCGACCATGACGGGGGCGAGACCGAGGCCGAGGCCGGCGAACCAGATCGACATGACGGCGCCGCTGGTGCCCGTGTCCAGCGTGGACATGCCGTACATGGAGATCGCGGTGAGCGCCATGCCTCCCGCCAGCGGGATGCGCGGGCCCGTCTTGGTGATCAGGGCGCCGGCCAGCGGTGAGCCCACGATCATCATTCCGGTGAGCGGCAGCAGGTGCAGGCCGGCGTCGACCGGGCTCATGCCGTGCACGTTCTGCAGATAAAAGGTGACGAAGAACAGGCCGCCCAGGAAGGCGATGGCCATCAGCACCATGAGAACGACGCCCGCCGACAGCGGCACCGAGCGGAACAGCGCCAGCGGGATCAGCGGCTCCTTCACCCTCTTCTCCCAGAGGGCGAAGAGCGCGAAACCGAGCACCGAGGCACCCAGGAAGGCCCACGTCAGGCCGTCGCCCCAGCCCCAGGCCGGGGCCTTGATGAGCGCCCAGACCAGGCAGAACATGGCGCCGGAGAGCAGCGCGATGCCGAGGAGGTCGAAGGAGCGCGGGGCGTTCTCCGCGCGGTGGTCGAGCAGGATCAGCAGGCCGAGGACGAGCGCGATGGCGCCGACCGGCACATTGATGAAGAACACCGACTGCCAGCTGACGTGCTGGACCAGCAGGCCGCCGAGGATCGGGCCGCCCGCGGTGGACGCGCCGATGACCATGCCCCAGATGCCGATCGCCATGTTCAGCTTCTCGGCCGGGAAGGTGGCCCGCAGCAGGCCGAGCGCGGCCGGCATCAGCAGCGCGCCGAACAGTCCCTGGAAGACGCGGAAGGTGACGACGAGGGCGATGCTGTCGGACAGACCGATGGCCCCCGAGGCGGCGCCGAAGCCGACCACGCCGATGAGGAAGGTCTGCCGGTGCCCGAACCGGTCGCCGAGCTTGCCCGCGGTGATCAGTGTGACCGCGAGGGCGAGGAAGTAGCCGTTGGTGATCCACTGGACGTCGGCGAAGCTCGCGTCGAGGTCCTTCTGGATGGCCGGGTTGGCGATGGCCACGATGGTGCCGTCCAGGGCCACCATCATGACCCCGACGGCAACGGTGATGAGGGTGAACCACGGATGGCCGCGCAGCCCCTTGGCGGGGGCCCGATCAGACAGGGCGACCGGTGTCTTGTCCCCCGAGCCCGTCGTGTCGATGGTGGTCTGACTAGTCATGCTTCGAGGCTAGTGACAGTCACTGACAGTTGACAATCCAATTCACATGTCGGTAACTGTCACGTCACTCACGCATAGGCTGAACTGGGCGGACAGTTCGGAGGAGAGGTCCCATGGACATCGCGGACACTGCGGTGACGGCGGAGACGGCGCCACTCCCGGGGCTGCGCGAGCGCAAGAAGCAGCGCACCCGGGACGCGCTGCTGCGGGCCGCCCTCGAACTGTTCACCACCAAGGGATACGAACAGACGACCGTCGACGAGATCGCCGAGGCCGTCGACGTCTCCCAGCGCACCTTCTTCCGCTACTTCGCCGGCAAGGAGGACGTCGCCCTCTTCAGCCAGCGGATCGCGGAGTCGCACTTCCTCGCCGTCGTGCGTGAACGCCCGTCGCACGAAGCCCCGTTGGAGGCGCTGCGCCGGGCCGTCCTGGAGGGCTGGGACACCATCGGCGAGGCCATCGAGGCCGTCGTGCCGATCGAACTGCACATGCGCACCTTCCAGTTGATCGAATCGACCCCCTCGCTGGTCGCGGTCCATCTGCGCCGCTCCGCCGAGCTGGAGGAGGAGATCGCCCGGGTGATCGCCGAACGCGAGGGCCTCGACGTGGACGCGGATCCACGACCGCGCGTCGCGGTCGCCGTGTTCGGCGGGGTGATGCGCGTCACGGGACGGCTGTGGGGCGCGGGTGAGGACACCAGCGTCGAGGCGATCCGGGAACTGACCGCCACTTATCTCGACCATGTGGGGCCCGCGTTGGCGGAGAAGTGGCGTACCGAGTGATCACTGACGCGCACAGAGCGTCACTATTTATCTCAAACTGAACCCGCTTTGCCCCAATTACCCCACCAGAAACGTGATCCCGATCACTCGTTTAACGGGAGGCACCTCACTTCTCCTAGTGTGTCCTCTCAGTGACTTCCTTCGATACCTCCCCCCAACTCAGCGTTTGGCGCGCACTGCTCGCGCTGGCCGTGGTGTTCGTGATGCTGGCCACCGGTGGCTGGACCGCGCTCAACAGCCACCGGACAGCGACGCCGCTCCAAGCGTCGCTCTCCGCGTGGGAGCACGGCCGCATCGCCGGTCACAAGCTCCCGGACCCCGACTCCGCGCCGAGCCGCCTGGCCCACTTCTTCGCCACGCTCGACGCCCAGCAGCGCGCGGGGCTCGCCCACCGCTATCCGCTCGCGGTCGGCAACATGAACGGGGCGCCCGCCACCCTGCGCTACCAGGCGAACCGCATCGCCCTGAAACAGCAGCGCAAGGTCGAGCTCAAGCGCATGCACGACGACCGGCTCTCAGAGATCGGCCAGCACGACGCGGGCCGCCGTATGCACCGCTACGAGGCGCTGCTGCACAAGGGCCGCAAGATCCTCGCCTTCGACCCCCAGGGCTCGGGCCGCGTCGCCGAGGTCTACGGCAACCTCGACAAGGCCGACCGGATCTCGGTCGTGGTGCCCGGCGTCGACACCGACCTGCTCACCTTCCAGCGCACCTTCAAGAAGTACTCGGCGCCGGTCGGCATGGCGCGTTCCCTGTACGCGGCGGAGCGCGCGGCGGATCCGGGCACGCGTACGGCCGTGATCGCGTGGGCCGACTACACGGCGCCCAGCGGCCTCGGCATGGACGCGGCCACCGCGATGCGCGCCGAGGAGGGCGCGATCCGGCTGAACGCGCTGGTGCGGGGGCTCCCGGGAAGCTCACCGGTGGCGCTGTACTGCCACAGCTACGGCTCCGTACTGTGCGGGGTCGCCGCCCATGAGCTGCCCTCCCGGGTCTCCGACATAGCCGTCGCGGGCAGCCCCGGCATGCGGGCCGAGAAGGCGGCGAACCTGCACACCACGGCCCAGGTCTGGTCGATGCGGGACGCCGACGACTGGATCCAGAACGTGCCGTACCTGGAGGTCGGAAGCCTCGGGCACGGCGCCGACCCGGTGTCGAAGGGGTTCGGGGCGCGAGTCCTGTCCGCCGAGGACGCGAAGGGTCACACCGGCTATTTCGAGCCGGGCACGGACAGTCTCCGCAACTTCGCGGAGATCGGCGTTGGTGCGTACCGCGCTGTGAGCTGCGCGCGCGACGATGACGCGTGCCGGACGGGTTTGTCCGGCGGCGTGTCGGCCTGACGCGCGTAGAGAGCGAAAAACTGCGGTCCGCACGAAGAGGCGACGGAGGCTTGCGTGCCGCATACGATGGCCCGCATGGGTGACGTACTGGCCGGATTTCATGCCGCCTGGGAGTTCGAGTCCGACTCCGTGCTCATCCGCTTCGAACGGGGGATCCGTTCGCCGAAGCTGTTCCAGGCGCTCGGCGAACGCCGCATCCCTCTGGAGGCGATCGCGGCGGTGACGCTGACGCCCGGGAAGCGTGGCACGGTCGTCCTGCGTGCCGTGCCGAGGCCCGGCGCCGATCCGCTGGTCGAGGCGGCCGCGGGACAGCTCAAGGAGGGGTGCGACCCCTATCGCCTGGTGCTGCCCGCCGAGCGCGAGACCCTCGCCGAGTACTACGCGGACGAGCTGCGCGGGCAGCTCACCGTGGACGACGAACCCGCCGAGCGCTATCTGGTGAGCCCTCCCGAGGGGCCGCTGCAGTTCAAGGCGTACGACGGGAAGGCGTCCTTCGACGGCAAGTCGGTGTCCTTCCGGTGGTTCTGGACGGGCGCTTCCTCCGCCAAGTGGAAGGCCGGCGACCAGAGTTTCCCGGTCGCCGACCTGAGCGGGGTCGAGTGGCGCTCCCCCGAGGTGTTCGAGGGCCATCTGCGGCTGCTGCGCCGTGCGTCCGCGCCCGCGCAGCCTGCCCAGGCCGACCAGGATCCGGCGGCGGTCGTCTTTGGGCTCGGGTATGGGCCGGTGCATGAGTCGCTGCCGTTCGCTGCGGCTGTGCTGGCGGCGGTGCGCTCCGCGGGGTCTGCGGTGCCTGCTGTGTCCGCCGGGGGTCGGCGGGACCCGGCGGATATTGCTGAGCGGATTCGGCATCTGGGGGAGTTGCACAAGGCCGGGCTTGTCACGGACGAGGAGTTCTCTGTGAAGAAGGCCGAGTTGTTGGCGGAGTTGTGAGTCGTTTTTTGGCTGCGGGTGAGTGGGGGCTGGTCGCGCAGTTCCCCGCGCCCCTGAAGGGGCGCCTCCTGTTGCGGCAAGGCTCCTGGTCCCGCCGACCCAGCCAAGCCCCTCTTACTCCCTGCCTGCCGACGCGAACTTCATGTCCGGGTAGCGGTCGCCTGCGACCTTTGCTGCGATCGGCTCCAGTTGAGCCAGCTCGTCCTCTGTAAGGACGATCCTCGTGGCCGCGGTGTTCTCCTCGACTCGGCTGCGCTTTGTCGTGCCGGGGATCGGGACGACCGTGAAGCCGTGGACGGTGGCCTGTTGTTGGACCCAGGCCAGGGCGATCTGGGCGGGTGTGGCGTCGTGGGACTTGGCCACGGTGCGGATCGGGTCCAGGAGGGTCGCGTTCGCGGCCGCGTTGTCGCCCGTGAAGCGGGGGTGGGCGCGGCGGGCGTCGTCCTGTGTGAGGTCCTTTTCGGCGTTGGCGAAGGAGCCGGTGAGGAAGCCTCGGCCGAGCGGCGCGTAGGGGACCAGGGTCACGCCGAGTTCGCGGGCCGCGGGGACCACGTTCGTCTCGATGTCGCGGCTGAACAGGGACCACTCCGACTGCACGGCCGCGATGGGGTGTACGGCCTGGGCGGCGCGCAGCTCCCCGGCGGTGACCTCGCTGAGCCCCAGGTGTTTGACCTTGCCCTCGCGCACCAGCTCGGCCATGGCGCCGACGCTCTCCTCGACCGGCACGTTCACATCGCGCCGGTGCATGTAGTAGAGGTCGATCACGTCGACGCCGAGGCGCCTGAGGCTGCCCTCGACGGCCTGGCGGATGTACGGCGGGTCGTTGCGGATGATCCGCTTGCTCCGGTCGTCCGGCGAGAAGGTGAGGCCGTACTTGGTCGCGATCACGACCTCGTCGCGGTGCGCGGTGAAGAACGGCGACAGGAACTTCTCGTTCTCGCCGTCGCCGTAACCCTCCGCCGTGTCGAAGAGCGTGACGCCGAGTTCCAGTGCCCGTTCCAGGGTCGCCCGGGCCTCGTCCGCGTCCGCGGGGCCGTACGCCCAGCTCATGCCCATGCAGCCGAGGCCCTGTACGCCGACCTCCGGGCCCCCGGTACCGAGCTGTGCCTTCGCGATCCTGCCGTCCGTCATCGGGACCTCTCCGACGCCAGGGCCCGCCCGGCGTCCGCGTAGAAAGTGATCTTGTGGTCGAGGACCGCGAGCGTGTCCTGGAGCTCCGCGATCCGGGCCTTGACGTCCCGGCGGGTCGCCTCCAGGAGCTCGTAGCGCTCGATGTACGTGTGGTCGCCCTCGCGCACCATTTCCGCGTACCGCACCATGTCGGCGACCGGCATTCCGGTGAGCCGGAGCTTGCCGACCAGGCTCAGCCAGTCCAGGTCGCGGTTGCAGTAGCGGCGCTGGCCGGTGTGCGAGCGGTCGATGTGCGGCATCAGCCCGATCCGCTCGTACCAGCGCAGGGTGTGCGCGGTGAGGCCGGTGAAGGCGACGACCTCGCTGATCGTGTAGTTGTCCTGCCCGTCGGGACGCCGGTGCCGGTCGGGCGGCGCCGCGCAGATGTCGGTCCTGCTGCCGGCGCCGGTCTCGGCGGGCTCGGCCGTGGTCTCCATCACCGTCATGAACCCCACGCTAAAACCTTGGAGTGCACTCCAAGCAAGCGGAATCCGACGAAATTCCGAGGACCTGGCGAGGCCCCGGTGGCTACGGTGCGGCTCATGAGTCTCGTACGCCGTGCCCTGCCCGAGGACGCCGAGGAAGTGCTGCGCCTGCGTCAGGTGATGATCGACGCGGTCTTCGCCACGGACGGCTCCGCAAGTTCCAGCGAGTGGCACGCGGAGTCACTGCCGACCATACGCGGCAAGCTCGCCGATCCCGACGGAGACTTCGTGGCCTTCGTCGTCGACCACCCCGGCCGGCCGGACGCGCTCGGGGCGCTCGTCGTCGGAACGATCGAGTACCGGATCGGGCGCGCGGGCAATCCGCACGGCGCGGTGGGTCATGTCTTCAGCGTCGCCACCGACCCGGACGCGCGGCGCCGCGGTTATGCCCGCGCGTGCATGGAGACGCTCCTGGAGTGGTTCCGCGAGCGAGGCGTGGCGCAGGTCGACCTCAACGCGTCCACCGACGCAGAGCCGCTGTACGCCTCCCTCGGGTTCGTCCGCAAGCGGGACCCCTCGATGCGGCTCGACCTCTGAGCCGCTTAGGCTCGTCACCATGTCCTTGCAGAGCCTGGCGTTGATCGAGAACTGGCCCGTTCCCACGGCCGCGGCGGCCGTCGTCCGCGCGGACGGCACGGTGCTCGGGGCCCATGGGCCGGTGGCGCACCGCTTCCCGCTCGCCTCCGTCACCAAGCCGCTCGCCGCGTACGCCGCGCTCGTCGCGTACGAGGAGGGGGCGATCGAGCTCGACGAGCCGGCGGGTCCGGCCGGTTCGACGGTCCGTCATCTCCTCGCGCACACCTCCGGGCTCGCCTTCGACGAGCACCGGGTGACGTCGGCGCCCGGGGAGCGGCGGCTGTACTCGAACGCCGGGTTCGAGGTGCTCGGGGACCACATCGCCAAGGCGACGGACATTCCCTTCCCGGAGTATCTGCGGCAGGCGGTGCTGGAGCCGCTGGGCATGACGTCGACCACGCTGGACGGGTCGCCCGCCAAGGACGGCGTCTCGACGGTGGACGACCTGGTGCGGTTCGCCGCCGAGGTGCAGGCACCGCGGCTCCTCGACCCGCGTACGGTCGCGGAGGCGATGACCGTCCAGTACCGCGGCACGAAGGGTGTGCTGCCGGGGTACGGGCACCAGAACCCCAACGACTGGGGGCTCGGCTTCGAGATCCGCGACTCCAAGTCGCCGCACTGGACGGGGAGTTCGTCCTCGCCGCGGACCTTCGGGCACTTCGGGCAGTCCGGTACGTTCCTGTGGATCGACCCGGTCGCGGGCGCCGCCTGCGTCGCGCTGACCGACCGCGCCTTCGGGCCGTGGGCCGTCGAGGCCTGGTCGCCGTTCACCGACGCGGTGCTGGCGGAGCTCGCCGCCGCCTGACGCGGCCCGCCCCGGACTCACCCGCCGCGAAGGCCGTTCCGGTCCGCCCAGGCCGACAGCGCCGAGGCGATCAGTGCCGGCTGGTCCTCCGGTGTGTGGTGCCCGGCGATCGCCTCGGAGTGTTCGACCTCCAGGGCGGCGATGTTCTCGGCGCACCACGCGACGATGCCCTCGTGCATCATCACCCCCGGCCCGGGCGCGAACGTGAGCAGGAGCTTGGGCACGTCCGAACTCGCCTTCAGCCACCGGCCGTACGCCTCGGCCCTGGCCACGACGTCGGCGGGTTCGCCGCCCAGCGGCATCGAGCGCGCCCACCTCAGGAGTGGCCGCCTGCTCTCCGGGGTGGGGTAGGGCTTGCGGTAGACGTCGAGGTCGCCCTGCGCGAGCGGTGTGGCGGAGGCGGCAGGCAGGGCCTGCTCGATGAAGGCGTTCTCGTCGAGGATCATGGCCTCGCCGATGCCGTCCGTCTTGATCGCCCGGAACAGCTCTCGGCCCCCTTCGGGGAACTCCTCCCAGGTCATCGGCTTGACGATGGTCTCGGTGAACGCGATGCCGCGCACCCGGTCCTGGTGACGCGCGGCCCAGTCGAAGGCCAGGGCGCCGCCCCAGTCGTGCCCGACGAGGATCACGTCCTGGAGGTCGAGCGCGTCGAACCAGGCGTCCAGGTAGCCGGCATGGTCGGCGAAGGTGTAGTCGATGGCGGGCTTGCCCGACTCGCCCATGCCGATGAGGTCGGGGGCCAGCAGCCGTCCGGCCCCCACGGCCGGCATGACGTGCCGCCACAGGTACGACGAGGTCGGGTTGCCGTGCAGGAAGACGATCGGCGTCCCGGTGCCGGACTCCCGGTGGTGCATGGTCGAGCCGAGGATGTGCTGAACGGGCATGGTCGGTCTCCTGGCGGAGGTTGAGGTGGGTGGGTGAGTGAGTGATCAGGGCGGCTCTCGCACGGTCACCGGAACGCCGTGGCGTTGCGTTCGGCCCAGGCCGCGAAGCTGCCCGGGGCGCGGCCCAGGACGCGTTCGACATCGGGGCTGACCTGCTGCTCGTCCTCGGTCGGTGTGCCCAGGATGGCCAGGGTGCCTTCGACCACGGGCGGCGGCATGAACCGCGACATCAGTTCCCGGGCCTCCGCGCGGGTCTGTTCGGTGAAGCGCACCGGTTCGCCCAGCGCGGTCGCGATCGCGGCAGCCCGCTCGCGCGGGGTGGTCGCGGCGGGGCCGGTCAGGGTGTAGGTGGCCCCGAGGTGAGCGCCGGGCCGCAGGGCGGCGGCGGCGACCGCGGCCACGTCGGCGGGGTCGACGAAGGGCAGCCCGACATCACCGAACGGCGCCGCGGCCTCCCGCCCGGCGCGGATCGACTCGGCCCACGCGAAGGCGTTGGTGGCCATCCCGCCCGACCTCAGGACCGTCCAGTCGAGCCCTGACTGCTGTACGGCCGCCTCGAACTGGGCGGGGTGCCGGTATGCCTCCGGGCGGGTCCCCACGCCCTGGGTGGACAGCAGCACCACCTTGCGGATCCCGGCGGTCTTCGCCGCGTCCAGAATGCCGTGCGGGTCCTCGCCGGCCACGAGCAGGAACAGTGCCTTGCCGCCCTCGAACGCGGTCCCGAGGCCGGCCGGTTCGGCCAGGTCGGCGGCCACCGCGCGGACCTCCGGCGGCACATCGGCCTGGGTGATGTGCCGGGCCACCGCCGTCACCGGCAGCCGGGCCTCGGCGAGCATCCGTACCAGCGCCTGCCCGACGTTTCCGGTCGCACCTGTCACTACGAACATGTCGATCTCCCCGGTCGCGAAATTGAGTTAGTTAGTTGACTGACTGACTCGATGGACAGGACGCTAGCACAGGCCGACCCTCGGCTGTCTATAGTTAGTCGGGTGACTGACTCAATGGATTCCCAGCGCCCTCCCGAAAAGGCGAAGGCGAAGGCCAGGGCGGCCGGCAAGCGCCAGCAGCTGACGGCGGCCGCGGCCCGGGTCCTGCACGAGCAGGGCGTGGAGCGCACGACCATCGCCGACATCGCCCGCGCCGCCGAAGTCCCGGCGGGCAACGTGTACTACTACTTCAAGACCAAGGACGAGCTGGTCGAGGCAGCCCTCTCCGAGCACGTCACCCACCTGGAGACCCTCACCGGCCGGCTGGACCAGCTCCCCGACCCGCGCGAACGCCTCAAGGGGCTCATCGACGCATGGGTCGAGCAGCGCGACACCGCGGCGCGCTACGGCTGCCCCACGGGCACCCTCGCCGCGGAGCTCGACAAGCGGAGCGAGGGCGGCCTCGACCTCTCGGCGGGCCGCGTCATCCGGCGGCTGCTGGACTGGGTGGAACAGCAGTACCGCCACATCGGGGTGGCCGACCCCGAGGGTCACGCGCTGGCGCTCGTCGGCGCCTACCAGGGCATGTCCCTGCTCTCCAACGCCCTGCGCGACCCGGAGATCATGGCCCGCGAGGGCGCCCGGCTCACCCGCGGGATCGACGCCCTGGGGTGACGCCCAGGCGTCAGCCCGCCGCCATCTCCCACAGCAGCAGCTCCGCCGGAGAACCCGCCAGCACTTCCCAGTCCTTGGCGTCCGTGATGCGGGCCGCGTCGCCCGGTCCCAACTCCTCGCCGTCCAGCTTGATCTCACCGCGGACGACATGGACGTACACGAAGGGCGCGTCGGGAAGTGCCGTCCGCTCCCCCGCCGTCAGGCGGCGTACGTGGAGCATGGCGCCCGCCTCGGGGACGGCGTACGGCGTGGAGTCCGCGATGCCGTGGACGATCTCGTAGGACGGGTCGCCGCCCGGCGTGAGCGGGGCCAGCCACATCTGGACGAAGGTGAGCGGCTCCGGGCCGTCGTTGCGTTCCACGTGGCGGACGCCGCCCGCCGAGCTGAGGCGCTGGACGTCGCCGGGGCGGACCACCGACTCGTGCCCGGCCGAGTCCCGGTGGGTGAGCTCGCCCTCGACCACCCACGTGATGATCTCGGTGTGGCTGTGCGGGTGCTCGTCGAAGCCGGCGCCGGGGGCGAGCCACTCTTCGTTGCAGGCGATCACCGCGCCGAAGCGGAGGTTGTCCGGGTCGTAGTGCGGGCCGAAGGAAAAGGCGTGCAGCGAGGAGATCCCGGCCGCCGGGTCCCCTCCGCGGTAGCGCTCTTCGGCGCGGCGGACGTCCATCACATCCACCACCGTAGCCCCGGCCCGGCGCCGTACCCCGCGCTTACTTGCGACCCGCCGCCGCACACCTCCGTCCTGATAAGGCAGTCTTGTCCCGTGCCCGAACCCGAATCCAGCAACACCGAGCGCCGAGTGCGCGACATCCACGCGCACACCGCGACCCTCAAGCGGCTGGAGAAGTCGTCCGGCAGTCTCGCCGCCCAGGCGATCGCGCGGATGGACGAGACGCTGCCGTGGTACCGGGCCATGCCCCCGGAGAACCGCTCCTGGATCGGTCTCGTCGCCCAGGCCGGTATCGCGGCCTTCACCGAGTGGTTCCGGCATCCCGACGCCCCCCAGGCCATCTCCACCGATGTGTTCGGGACCGCGCCACGCGAGCTGACCAGGGCGATCACCCTGCGCCAGACCGTCGAGATGGTGCGCACCACCATCGAGGTCATGGAGAGCGCCATCGACGAGGTGGCCGCCCCCGGTGACGAGAACGTGCTGCGCGAGGCCTTGCTCGTGTACGCCCGTGAGATCGCCTTCGCCACCGCCCAGGTGTACGCGCAGGCGGCGGAGGCACGGGGTGCCTGGGACGCCCGGCTGGAATCCCTCGTCGTGAACGCGGTGCTCTCCGGCGAGGCCGACGAGGGCGCCGTCTCCCGCGCCGCCGCCCTCGGCTGGAACTCTCCCGAACATGTCTGCGTGGTGCTGGGTACGGCGCCCGACGGTGACAGCGAGCTGACCGTCGAGGCCATCCGGCGGGCCGCCCGGCACGCCAAGCTGCAAGTACTGACCGGTGTGCTCGGGGACCGGCTCGTCGTCATCGCCGGCGGCAGCGACAACCCGATCGCCGTCGCCAAGTCGCTGATCGGGCCGTACGCGGCGGGACCCGTCGTCGCCGGGCCGATCGTGCCCGATCTGCTCGCCGCGACCCGCTCCGCGCAGGCCGCCGCCGCCGGGCTCAAGGCGTGTTTCGCCTGGCAGGACGCCCCGCGGCCGGTTCTCGCGGACGATCTGCTGCCGGAGCGCGCGATCGCCGGAGACCCGTCCGCCCGCGAGCAGCTGGTGGAGGAGATCTACAGACCGCTGGAGGAGGCCGGCTCCGCGCTCCTGGAGACGCTCGCCGTCTATCTGGAACAGGCGAGCAGCCTCGAAGGCGCCGCCCGGATGCTCTTCGTTCACCCCAACACCGTGCGCTACCGGCTCCGACGTGTGACTGACGTCACCGGATGGTCGCCTTCGGATGTACGCTCCGCCTTCACACTGCGAATCGCGCTGATCCTGGGGCGTCTGGCCGATGGAGATCCCCAGACCTAGGCTTTTGTCGGGGACCTACAATTCCCCTTCGTGTTCTTCGTCCCTGTCCCCACGGGCGGTCGTGGCCGTCCACAAGAGAGAGTGTGAGAGTGCTCGTACTCGTCGCTCCCGGCCAGGGCGCTCAGACGCCCGGCTTCCTGACTCCTTGGCTCGACCTCCCCGGCGCCGCCGACCGCCTCGCCGCGTGGTCGGACGCCATCGGGCTCGACCTTGCCCACTACGGCACGCAGGCCGACGCGGACCAGATCCGGGACACGGCTGTCGCGCAGCCGCTCCTCGTCGCCGCCGGACTCCTGTCGGCCGCGGCACTCGGTGACATTGCTCCCGGTGCCGTCGCGGGCCACAGCGTCGGCGAGATCACCGCCGCCGCCTTCGCGGGAGTGCTCGACGACACCGCCGCCCTGCGGCTCGTCCGCAAGCGGGGCCTGGCGATGGCCGAGGCCGCCGCGATCACGCAGACCGGTATGTCGGCGCTGCTCGGCGGAGACCCGGAGACGACGGTTCCGCACCTGGAGAAGCTGGGCCTGACCCCGGCGAACGTGAACGGCGCGGGCCAGATCGTGGCCGCCGGCACGATGGAGCAGCTGGCCGCCCTGGAGGCCGACAAGCCCGAGGGCGTACGCCGGGTCGTGGCCCTGAAGGTCGCCGGCGCGTTCCACACGCACCACATGACCCCGGCGGTCGACGTGCTGGCCGAGGCCGCCGCGGAGCTGTCGCCCGGCGACCCGAAGATCACGTACGTCTCGAACAAGGACGGCCGGACGGTCGACACCGGTTCCGAGGTCCTCGCGCGCCTGGTCGGCCAGGTCGCCAACCCGGTCCGCTGGGACCTGTGCATGGAGACCTTCAAGGAGCTCGGCGTGACCGCGCTGGTCGAGGTGTGCCCCGGCGGCACCCTCACCGGTCTCGCCAAGCGCGCCCTGCCCGGTGTCAAGACGCTGGCGCTGAAGACCCCCGACGACCTCGACGCGGCTCGCGAGCTCATCGCCGAGCACAGCGCGGCGTAAGGAGCCCCGGAGAATGTCGAAGATCAAGGCACCCAAGGGCGCTCCTTTCGCACGCATCCTCGGCGTCGGCGGTTACCGCCCCGTCCGGGTCGTGCCCAACGAGGTGATCCTGGAGACGATCGACTCGTCCGACGAGTGGATCCGTTCGCGCTCGGGCATCGAGACCCGGCACTGGGCGAACGACGAGGAGACCGTCGCCGCGATGTCGATCGAGGCGTCCGGCAAGGCCATCGCCGACGCCGGGATCAACGCCGACCAGATCGGCGCCGTGGTCGTCTCCACCGTGTCGCACTTCAGCCAGACCCCGGCCGTCGCCACCGAGATCGCCGACAAGCTCGGCACCAACAAGGCCGCCGCCTTCGACATCTCGGCCGGCTGCGCGGGCTTCGGCTACGGCTTGACGCTCGCCAAGGGCATGGTCGTCGAGGGTTCGGCGGAATACGTCCTCGTCATCGGCGTGGAGCGGCTGTCCGACCTCACCGACCTGGAGGACCGTGCGACGGCCTTCCTGTTCGGCGACGGCGCGGGCGCGGTCGTCGTGGGCCCCTCGGACGAGCCGCACATCGGCCCGACCGTGTGGGGCAGCGAGGGCGACAAGGCCGGCACGATCAAGCAGACCGTCCCCTGGGACCAGTTCCGGAACGGTGACATCTCCGCCCTTCCGCTCGACTCCAAGGGCGAGATCAAGTTCCCTGCGATCACGCAGGAGGGCCAGGCGGTGTTCCGCTGGGCCGTGTTCGAGATGGCGAAGGTCGCCCAGCAGGCGCTGGACGCGGCCGGAATCACCTCGGACGACCTGGATGTCTTCATTCCCCACCAGGCCAACGAGCGGATCATCGACTCGATGGTGAAGACACTGAAACTGCCGGCGCATGTCACGGTCGCCCGCGACGTACGCACCACCGGCAACACGTCGGCCGCCTCGATCCCGCTCGCGATGGAGCGGCTCCTGGCTACCGGCGAGGCGAAGAGCGGCGACACCGCGCTCGTCATCGGCTTCGGGGCGGGTCTCGTGTACGCCGCCACGGTCGTTACCCTCCCCTAGGCACACCGTCCGGATCTTTCCGGCCGGAGTACCGCCACACCCTCTGGATACATACCGAAGGAGCGCCTGACATGGCCGCCACGCAGGAAGAGATCGTCGAAGGTCTCGCCGACATCGTCAACGAGATCGCCGGCATCCCGGTCGAGGACGTCCAGCTGGACAAGTCCTTCACCGACGACCTGGACGTCGACTCGCTGTCCATGGTCGAGGTCGTCGTCGCCGCCGAAGAGCGCTTCGACGTCAAGATCCCGGACGACGACGTCAAGAACCTCAAGACGGTCGGCGACGCGACCTCCTACATCCTCAAGCACCAGGCCTGATCTTCCGATCACCTGGGCTGAGCGCCCTGGTTCGCCTGGGCCGTGTGCCCCGGTTCACCTGGGCTGATGCCCCGCCACCCGGCGGTGGCGCCGCTGAATCCTCGTATCCGTTGGAGAAAGAATTCCCGTGAGCCCGACCAATCGCACCGTGGTCGTCACCGGTATCGGCGCAACCACACCGCTGGGTGGCGATGCAGCCTCTACCTGGGAGGGCCTGGTCGCCGGCAAGTCCGGTGTCCGTCCTCTCGAGCAGGAGTGGGCCGCCGACCAGGCGGTCCGTATCGCGGCCCAGATCGCCGTGGAGCCGGGCGAGGTCATTCCCCGCCCGCAGGCCCGCCGCCTCGACCGCTCGGCGCAGTTCGCGCTGATCGCGGCCAAGGAGGCCTGGGCGGACGCCGGTTTCACCGACAAGGCGGGCGAGGACGCGAGCGTCGACCCCGACCGGCTCGGTACGGTCATCGCCTCCGGCATCGGCGGCGTGACGACCCTGCTCGACCAGTACGACGTGCTGAAGGAGAAGGGCGTACGCCGCGTCTCCCCGCACACCGTGCCGATGCTGATGCCCAACGGCCCGTCCGCCAACGTGGGTCTGCTCGTCGGCGCCCGCGCCGGTGTGCACACGCCGGTCTCCGCCTGTGCCTCGGGCGCCGAGGCCATCGGCTACGCCATCGAGATGATCCGCACCGGCCGTGCCGACGTCGTCGTCGCCGGTGGCACCGAGGCGGCCATCCACCCGCTGCCCATCGCCGCGTTCGGCAACATGATGGCGATGTCCAAGAACAACGACGACCCGCAGGGTGCCTCGCGCCCCTACGACGTCGCCCGCGACGGCTTCGTCCTCGGTGAGGGCGCCGGCGTCCTCGTCCTGGAGTCGGCCGAGCACGCCGCGGCGCGCGGTGCCCGGGTGTACGTGGAAGCAGTCGGCCAGGGCATCTCCTCCGACGGCCACGACATCGTGCAGCCGGAGCCCGAGGGACGTGGCATCGCGCAGGCGTTGCAGAACCTGCTCGACAGCACCGACCTGGACCCGGCCGAGATCATGCACGTCAACGCGCACGCGACCTCGACGCCGGCCGGTGATGTCGCCGAGCTGAAGGCGCTGCGCAAGGTCTTCGGTGACGACACCGACCACTTCGCGGTCTCCGGTACCAAGTCGATGACCGGTCACCTTCTCGGTGGTGCGGGCGGCATCGAGTCCGTCGCGTCCGTCCTCGCGCTGTACAACCGGATCGCGCCGCCGACCATCAACGTCGACAACCTCGACCCTGAGGCCGAGGCCAACGCCGACATCGTGCGTGGTGAGGCGCGCAAGTTGCCGGTTGAGGGCCGCATTGCTGCCCTGAACGATTCGTTTGGGTTCGGTGGGCACAACGTGGTGCTTGCGTTCCGGACGGTCTGATTTTGGCTTGGCTGTACTGAACGGTTGTGGCCCGGACTCCTTGGTGGAGTTCGGGCCACTTCTGTTTGTGGGTTGGGTGCGGGTGCGTGGGGGCTGGGCGCGCAGTTCCCCGCGCCCCTAAAAAGGGGCGCTCCTGCGCAGGGCGGTTTAAAGGACCCGTCCGAACGACCGCCCGAAAGACCCTCCGACAAGCCGTCAAACCACCTGGTGGAGCCAGCGGACCGGGGCGCCCTCTCCCGCGTAGCGGAAAGGCTCCAACTCGTCGTCCCACGGCTTGCCCAGGAGTTTGGCGAGGTCGGCTTCCAGGTCTGTTTCGCCTCGTTGGGAGCGGAGGAGGGCGGCTCGGAGGCGGTCTTCGGGGATGAGGATGTCGCCGTGGATGCCGGTGACCGCGTGGAAGATGCCCAGTTCGGGGGTGCAGCTGTAGCGCTCGCCCTCGGCGGTGGGGCACGGTTCGGCGGTGACCTCGAAGCGCATCAGGTGCCAGCCGCGCAGCGCGGAGGCGAGCTTGGAGGCGGTGCCGACCTCGCCCTTCCAGGAGAACTCGGATCTCCAGGTGCCCGGCGCGGCGGGCTGCCGGATCCAGTCGAGGTTCACGCGCGTGCCGAGCACCCCCGCGACCGCCCACTCGACGTGCGGGCACAGCGCACGGGGCGCGGAGTGCACGTAGAGAACTCCACGTGTCGTCACTGGGGCCTCCGGACAGAGCGAGACATCTTGTAACTTAGCGGAACGGCAGTGGCAGGGCGGCCACGGGGCGAGGCTACCGTGCGGCGGCGCAAGGAGTGTGACGTACCGTCGGTCCCAGCGCCCAGAAACACTGAGGTTTCACCCATGGGGACGCGGTGCTGACCGACCGTGTCCGACGCGATGCCGACCAGTCGTGTCCAACGGGTGCTGATCAACCCTGCACAACGAACGAGGGGACCAGGGGATGCGGAACCGCAGTCACCGTTCACGGGCCGTCCTCGCCATCGCGGTGGCGGCTCTTCTGGGTGTCGCCGGGTGCGACGCCACCGGTGGCAACTCCCCCGCGCCAAGAGGCACCACCGCGAAGGGGCTGCCCTCCCCCAAACCCACGCCCACCTGGGACCGGAGCCCGGAATCCGTCGCCGCGGTCGGTGACTCCGTCACCCGCGGCTTCGACGCGTGCACCGTGCTGTCCGACTGCCCCGAGGTGTCCTGGGCGACCGGCAGCGACGCGCAGGTCAACAGTCTCGCCGTCCGGCTGCTCGGGAAGGCCGGGGCCGCCACGCACAGTTGGAACTACGCGGTGACCGGCGCGCGGATGGCGGACCTGCCCGGGCAGATGGCGCAGGCGGCGACGAGGAAGCCGGAGCTGGTCACGGTGATGGCGGGCGCCAACGACGCCTGCCGCTCGTCCGCGTCGGCGATGACCTCCGTGGCGGACTTCCGCGCCGAGTTCGAGGACGCGATGGACACACTGCGCAGTGCCCTGCCCAAGACCCAGGTGTACGTGTCGAGCGTGCCGGACCTGAAGCGGCTGTGGTCCCAGGGCCGCACCAACCCGCTCGGCAAGCAGGTCTGGAAGCTGGGCATCTGCCCCTCGATGCTGGGCGACCCGGACGCCCTCGACACGGCGGCGACGCTGCGGCGCGGCAAGGTGCAGACCCGGGTGGAGGCGTACAACAAGGTCCTTGAGGACGTGTGCGACCAGGACCGGCGCTGCCGCTTCGACGGGGGCGCGGTCTTCGACTTCCGCTTCGGTACGGATCAGTTGAGCCACTGGGACTGGTTCCACCCGAGCAAGGACGGACAGGCGCGGCTCGCCGAGATCGCCTACCGCACCGTCACCGCACGCAGGCCCGTGACCTAGGGTTTCCCTCATGAGCGAACTTTTCGGCACACTTTCCGACGGCACCCCCGTCCACCGCTGGACGCTGGAGCGGGCCGGGGTCCGGGTGCGTGTGCTCACGTACGGCGGGATCGTGCAGTCGGTGGAGGTCCCGGACCGGGACGGGCGGGCCTTGGACGTGGTGCTGGGGTTCCCGGACCTGGCGGGTTACGTCGCCCATCCGGAGCCGTATTTCGGGGCGCTGGTCGGCCGGTACGCGAACCGGATCGGGGGCGCCCGCTTCCCGCTCGACGGGGTGACGTATCACCTGGAGCCGAACAACGGGCCGAACTCCCTGCACGGCGGCAGCGGCGGCTTCGACAAGCGTGTGTGGGACGCGGAGCCGGTCGAACACGGGGTGCGGCTCACCCGGGTCAGTCCGCACGGCGAGGAGGGCTTCCCGGGCCACCTGGAGGTCTCCGCGACGTACACGCTCGACGAGAGCGGCGCGCTGCGGATCGCGTACGAGGCGGTCACCGACGCGCCGACCGTGGTGAACCTGACGCACCACACGTACTGGAACCTGAGCGGCTCGGGTAGCGCGGGCGGGCATGAACTGCGCCTCGACGCTTCCCGGTTGACGCCGGTGGACGCGGATCTGATCCCGACCGGGGAGTTCGCCTCCGTCGAGGGCACCCGGTTCGACTTCCGACAGGCGCGGAAGGTCGGCGCCGGGTACGACAACAACTTCGTGCTCGACAAGGGGATCGGCGAAACCCCCCTGGAGATCGCCGAGTTGTACGACCCCGCCTCCGGGCGCGTGCTCACCGTGGCGACCACCGAACCCGGGATCCAGCTCTACACCGCCGACCACCTCGACGACTCACTGCCGTACGCGCCCGGCGACGGCATCGCCCTGGAGACCCAGCACTTCCCCGACTCCCCGAACCGGCCGGAGTTCCCGAGTACGGAACTGCGGCCGGGCGGGGTGTACAGGTCGGCGTCCGTGTTCGGATTTGCCGTGCGTGACTAGGGGGCTTCTGGAAGCTACGCGGTTTCGCCGCGCATCCGCTTGGTCGCCTTGCCGAGAATCGACATGGCGCCCAGGCAGATCGCGGTGACGGTGCCGCCGATGGCGATGGGGAGCGGGTCGAAGCCCTTGATCCCGTTGAAGAGGATCAGCGCCCCCAGCCCCATGATGACCGAGTACAGGCTCTGGCCGACCCTGGCACCGGCCGGGACGACCTGGAGCAGCTGGGGGATGGTCGTCGCGGCGGCGATCCCCATGCCGAGCGGGATGAACGCGGCGAGCATCAGGCCGCCGAAGCCGAGCGAGTTCCCGTACGCGCCCCAGTCGGCGCCCTTGACGAGCAGATAGCCGACGGCGCCTAGGGACAGCAGGACGAGGACGCCATTGACGTACGCGGCCTGCGTGGCCGCCTTGCGGGCGCTGGGCAGATGCGCGGCCGGGGAGCGCCAGGCGTCCGGGGTGAGCCGGCGCAGCTGCTCCTTGAGGCCCCGCGCCTTCAGCAGCGAGAGGACGCCGACGACCAGGCCGACAAGGCCGAGCGCGGTGCCCGCGAAGCCGATCGGCTTCTCGGTGATGCCGTAGTGGGCGCCGCCGAAGGTCAGCGGGATGCCCAGGACGAAGCCGTACGCGTACACCTTGGTGGTCTTCTGGATCTGCACCACCAGCTCGCGCTGGCCCGCGCTCAGATTCGGGTCCAGCCTCATCTGGCCCTCGCCCAGGTTCTGTTGGGGGGCCATCGGCTGCTGGGGGTACCCCTGCTGCTGCGGCGGGTAGGGCTGGTACGGCTGTTGCGGCTGTTGAGGCGGGTACGGCTGCTGGGGGTAGCCCTGCTGGGGCGGGTACGGAGCCTGCTGCTGGGGCGGGTAGTAGGGCTGCTGGCCCTGAGGCGGGCCCTGCTGGCCCTGATACGGGCCCTGCTGGCCGCCGTACGGACCCGGCTGCTGCGGCGGGTAGGGACCTTGTTGCTGGCCTGGATACATGCGCTTCTCCCCCGAACAGGCGTGTGTCGGCCCGCGAGTCTGCCACACCTGGCTGAAACAGCGAGCCCCGGTCCGGAGGTCAGGTTCCGGACCGGGGCTGGTCTTGAGGGCGTTGTGCGCCGTTACGCCTCGATGATCGTGCTCAGTCGGCGGTCGATAAGGGAACGACCTACCTGAACCTCGTACGAACCCTTCACATATGCCCACGAGCGGGCGTTCTCATCCCAGATCTCGAAGGCGCGGCGCGGAAGCTCCACGACGGCCTCGACGCTGTCGCCCGGTCCGGCCTCCACACCCGCGAAGCCCGCGAGCCGGCGGGCGGGCCGCTCGGCGTCGGCTTCCACCGGGGCCAGGTAGACCTGGACGACCTCGCGCCCGGCGCGCTCGCCGGAGTTGCGGAGGCGGATCGTGGCGGTCGTCCCGTCGACCTCGATCGACTCGTACGTCCAGTCGGTGTAGCCGAGGCCGTGCCCGAAGGCGTACGAGGGGGTCTTGCCCGCCTGCTCCCAGGCGCTGTAGCCGATGAACACGCCCTCGCTGTACGGGAGTTCGCCGTCGGCCGGGATCACCTGGGTGACCGGGGCGTCCGCGAAGGAGCCCCAGGTGCTGGGCAGCCGGCCGCCCGGCTCGTGGGCGCCGGTGAGGACGTCGGCGAGCGCCGCGCCGCCCTCCTGGCCGGGGAACCAGCTGAGCAGTACAGCGGCGACCTCGTCGCGCCACGGGAGTTCCACCGGGGAGCCGGAGTTGACGACCACGACGGTGTTCGGGTTGGCGGCGGCGACCGCGTGGACCAACTCGTCCTGGCGGCCGGGGAGTCGGAGGTCCTTGCGGTCGAAGCCCTCGGACTCGACGCGGTCGGTGGTGGCGACCACGACGACGGCGGTGTCGGCGGCGCGGGCGGCCTCGACGGCCTCGGCGATCAGTTCGTCCGCGTCGCGCTGCGGCTCCTGGTGGGCCAGCGAGAAGCCGACGACCTTCATCGGGATGCCCTCGGGGAGCGTGACCACATGGGTGAGGGAGACCTCGACCGGCTCGCCCGCGGTCAGTTCGGCCTGGGCGCGGGGCACGGGGGCGCCGAAGAACGCCTCGAAGGGGTCGTCCTTGTCGGTGCGCTGGGCGTCGTCGAAGTACGTCGTGCCGTCGACGGTGAGGGTGAACGCGCCGAGGCCCTTGATGCCGAAGGTGTGCGGGCCGGAGTCGCGCGGGGTGAAGGTGCCGGTCAGCTCGACGGTGTGGAGGGTGTCGTGGGTGACTCCCTCGGGCAGGTCGTCGCCCATCCACTGGATCTGGCCGTTGGGCGCGGAGCCGCTGCCGATGATCTCGCCGTTCGCGTCACGGCAGACCGCGCGGAGCTCGAACCCCTTGTCGGCGACGGCGAGTTCCTCGGTCGGGTCGGCGCCGACGCTGTACGTCAGGCTGCCCTCGGGGAGGGCGGCGGTGAGGCCGTCGAGGGGCGAGACGATCCGGGAGGGGAAGACGGTCGCGGAGCCGCCGCCGAGGACGCGGGCGTCACGGGCGGCGGCGCCGCTCAGCGCCACCGTGCCCGGCTTCAGAGGCAGCGCCTTGTTCCCGTCGCGCGCCTCGTTCCGTACGAGGACGAAGGAGCGGCGGGCGATCTCGCGGGCCAGCGCCTCGCCGTCGACGGGAGCGGGCAGTTCGGTGACGACCGGCTCGGCACCCTCCAGGATGCCGACGCGGGCGGCGAGGCGCAGGACATTGCGGACGGCCTCGTCGACCGTGGCCTCCTCGACCTCGCCGGCGCGCACGGCGGCGGCGAGCGGTGCGCCGTACACGGTCTGCGGGCCGGGCATGGCGACGTCGAGGCCGCCCTCGATCGCGCCCTTGGTGGAGCGGGCGGCCATCCAGTCGGAGACGTTGAAGCCGTCGAAGCCCCATTCGCCGCGCAGGATCTCGTTCACGAGGTAGCGGTGCTCGGACATCGTGGTGCCGTTGACCGAGTTGTAGGCGGTCATGATGCCCCAGGGGTGGGCGTTCTCGACGATGGTCTCGAAGGGGGCCAGGTACAGCTCGCGCAGGGCGCGTTCGGAGACGACGTTGTTCACCGTGAAGCGGTCGGTCTCGGCGTCGTTGGCGACGAAGTGCTTGACGGTGGTGCCGACGCCGCCGGACTGCACGCCCTGGACGTATCCGCTGCCGATCGCGCCGGTGAGGTACGGGTCCTCGCTGTACGCCTCGAAGTGGCGGCCGCCGAGCGGGGAGCGGTGCAGGTTGACGGTGGGCGCGAGGAGGACGTGGACCTTCTTGCGGCGGGCTTCCTGGGCGAGGAGGGTGCCGGCGCGGCGGGCGAGGTCCGGGTCCCAGGTGGCGGCGAGCGCGGTGGGGGACGGGAGCGCGATGGACGGGTCGTCGGCGGTCCAGCGGACACCGCGGACGCCGATCGGGCCGTCGGACATGACCAGGGACTTCAGCCCGATCTCGGGGAGCGCGGGCAGCGACCACATGTCCTGGCCGGACAGCAGCCGGGCCTTCGCGTCCAGGTCGAGCCTGCCGAGGGCCGCCTCTACGGCCGCCTCGCGCGCCTCGTCGGCCGGGGTGGGCCGGGTTCCCGGGGTTCCCGCCATCGGGGTGCCTCCTCGTTGAGTCCGTTCGGTGGCTCCATCCTGCACCCGTTACCTGTAGAGCGGTAGGTTTCGTTACTTTGCCGTTATATTGAGGGTGATCGGATGCCGTACGGTGACGCCATGAACGCGAGGACCAGGAGTGAGGAGCGCCGCGCGGAGATCGTGCGGGCGGCCCTTGAGGTGATCGCCGAGCGCGGCTACCGGGGCGCGAGCCTCGCCTCGGTCGCCGAGCGCGTGGGCCTCACCCAGCAGGGGCTGCTGCACTACTTCCCGACGAAGGACGCGCTGCTCGTCGCCGTGCTCCAGGAGCGGGACCAGTGGGACGCGGTGCCGGACACCCAGTGGCGGGTCGATCTGCTCGCCTCGCTCGTCGAGTACAACGCCATGCGGCCCGGGATCATCCAGACCTTCTCGGCACTCCTCGGCGAGAGCGTCACCGAGGGGCATCCGGCGCGCGGCTACTTCACCGAGCGGTACGCGCGGGTGCGCGCGAGCATGGCGGCGGTCCTGCGCACGGAGTACGGCGACCGCCTGCCGAACGGCCTCACCCCGGAGCGCACCGCCCCGCTCCTCGTCGCGGTCATGGACGGCCTGCAGTACCAGTGGCTCCTGGACCCGGAGTCGGTCGACATGCCGGGCGCGTTCCGGGACTTCCTGACCCTGCTGGGCGAGAGCTGAACCCGCCCGCTACTGACCCCAGTTACTGACCCCAGCTGACAGCCAGCGTCTTGCTGACCACGCAGACGGCGGCGAAGGCGATCGCCCAGCCGTAGGCCCCGGCCAGGACCAGGGCGGCCACCCCGGCCCCGAACCAGAGCAGCTCGAAGCCGACGCGAACCGCCCCGCGCGTCTTGTACGTCGCCTTCTGTGAGCCGAACAGCGCCCACAGCGCGATCAGTACGGCCGGCGCGCCGAGCCCGAGGAGCCAGGCGAGCGGCATGGCCACATCGCGGGTGAAGCCCCAGTACCCGGCGGCCGCGAGGGCGCCGAGTTCGATGAGGAAGAGGACGCCCAGGTTCGCTGCCTTCATGCGCGGCAGTATCACCCGGAAGGGATCACTCCGACCCCGGAAGGGATCACTCAGGCCTTGGAAGGGATCACTCCCCCGCGGCGGCCACCGCGGCCACGACCTCGACCTCGATCAGGGCGTCCGGCTTGAAGAGGCGCGCGGCCTCGAAGGTCATGCTGGTGGGGGCGGTGCCGGTGAGGAACTCCCGGCGTACGGCGCCGTATTCGTGGAGCTTGTCGATGTCGGTCAGATACGTACGGATGTTGATGATGTCGGCAAGCGTCGCACCGTGGGCCCCCAGTAGGGCGTCGATGGCCTCGAAGACGCCACGGCTCTGCGCGGCGAGGTCCGCACCGTCGGCGACCTGGCCGGAGAGGTACAACAGGGCGCCGCCGCCTGGGAGTTCGACGCGGGCGACCTGGGAGTAGTAGGCGTTGGCGGGCTGCGGTGCGGAGGCCGGGTTGTCCAGCGTGATCTGCATGGCGTTCCCTCAGTGGGCTCAGTGCGAGTGTCAGTGGGCTCAGTGGGAGTGACGGATGTGGGCGACGGCCTTCGCGATGTCGGCGTGGGTGACGTCCGGGTCCGCGGCGGCGCGCCTGAAGTGCTCCAACACCGCCTCCATGAGCGGGAGTCGGGCCGCCTTGGTCGCCAGGTCGGCGTCCTTCACCGCGAGCGAGGTGTCGAAGTGCACGTCTTCGGCGAAGGCGCGGCCGACGACACCGCCGAGCGGGCCGTTCGCGAGGGTGGTGCGCGCGGTGTCCTCGTCGATGCCGAGCGCGTCCGCGAGGACCATGGCCTCCGCGACGAGGGCGACTCCGCCGATGACGGCGGTGTTGACGACCAGCTTGAGCGCGGCGCCGGAACCGAGCGGCCCGGTGCGGGTGACGGTGCCGAAGTGCGCGAGCACCCGCTCGACACCGGCCACGTCACCGCCCGCGAGGATGCCGAGCCGGCCCTCGGCGGCCTTGTCGGTACTGCCCATGACGGGCGCGTCGACGAGCGTCACGCCCTCCCCCAGCCGGGCGGCCAGCTCCTTGACCACGTCCGGGCCGACCGTCGACATCTCCACCCAGTACGCGCCCGGCCGCAGCTCCGGCACGACGGCGTCCGCCACCGCGTCGAGCGCGGCCGGGTCGGCGAGCATCGTGATCACCACGTCCGCGTCCCGCACCGCCTCGGCCGGGGAGGCGGCGAGGGTCGCGCCCTCGGCGACGAACGGCTCCGCCTTCGCGGGAGTCCGGTTCCAGACCGTCAACGGGTGCCCCGTACCGAGGAGTTGGCGGGCCATGCCCGCACCCATGTGACCGAGTCCGAGAAATGCGATCTTTTCCATGTACGGGACGCTAGGCGCGCAGCCGCGATGCGACAAGCGAATGTCTAGCATGAGTGCCATGCAGAACCCGCATGCCGTAACGCCGTACGTCGCTCCCGTCACCGCTCCGGACGCCGCTCATGACACCCCCGACCTCTCCACCACCTGGCTGCGGGTCTTCCTCGACGTCGCCCGGCTCGGTTCGTTCACCGTGGCCGCGCGGACGCTCGGGTGGACGCAGTCCGCGGTGTCGCGGCAGATCTCCTCGCTGGAGGCGGCGCTCGGCGGGGCGCCGCTCTTCGACCGGCTGCCCCGGGGCGTACGGCTGACGGAGGCCGGGCGGGTCCTCGTGCCGCACGCCGAGTCGGTGATCGAGCGGCTGCACGGCGCCGGGCGGGAGCTGGCCGCGCTGCGGGAGGCGGCGGGCGGGCGGCTGCGGGTCGGTGCCTTCGCCACGGCGGACGCGGCCCTCGTACCGCGGGCCATCGCGGCGTTCCGCGCCCGCCATCCCGGGGTCCGGCTCACCCGCGAGGAGGGCTTCACCCCCGCACTCCTGGACCGGCTGACCGCCGACCACCTCGACCTGGCGGTCGTCTCGACGACGGGCCGCGCCCCGCTGGACGCCTACACCCTGCACCACCTCCTCGACGAGTCCCTGTACGTCGCCGTCCCCGCCGGTCATCCGCTGGCCGCCGAGCCCTCCGTACGCCTTCCCCAACTCGCCGACGCCGACTGGATCTCCGGCGGCTCCCGCCCCGAGGGCACTCTCCTCGACGCGGCCCTGCGGCACGGGTTCCGGCCGCGCGTCGCGCATGTCGTGGCGGAGTGGACCGCCAAGCAGGGGTATGTCGCCGCCGGGCTCGGCGTGACCCTGATCCCGGCGCTCGCCGCGGAGTCCGTACGGCCGGACATCGCGCTGCTCCCCGTACTCGACGAGGACGCGCCGGCCCGGGCGGTGTACGCGGCGACGGTACGCGGGCGGTCCCTGGCACCGGCGGCGGAGGCGTTCCTGGCGGCGCTGCGGGAGTCGGCGGCGAGGATCCCCGCCTGATCCTCAGGATCACGTGGCCCCCGGGGTCACGTGACCCCCAGCGGCACATGACCCTCAGAGGCACATGATCCCCAGGGGTCACACGCCATGGCGCACGCCCCTTCCGTCACGGGATACTGCGGCCGTCCGACAGCTCCCCACGGCGACGGAAGGCTTGAACTCCCTTGACTCACATACGTGCACGGATCGGCGTCCTCGGACTGGCCCTGGTGGCGGGGCTCGCGACAGCACCCGACGCGTCGGCCGCCGTCTCCTCCCCCACGGTCGAGGAACAGCGGCTCGACAAGGCCGCGCCCCAAGAGATCCTGCGCCGCTCCGGATTCGACACCGTGACACCGGAGTTCGCGCGGGCGCTGGGCCAAGCCGACTCGTACGCGCAGGCCCGGCACGTCGTCGTACAGCAGGGCGCGCGGCTGTGGCGGCGGGCCGTCGACCGGGCGCAGGGGCGGGGTCCGGCGGGCGGGGATCTCAGCCGGGACGACGACCGGCCGCTGTACTGGGCGCGGCTCGGCATGACACGTGAAGTACGCGCGTGGGAGCCGGAGTTCGGCCTCACGGACACCCAGCGCGCCCAGCTCCTCGACGCCCTGGAGCAGAACTCGCGCGGCCAGAACGCCATCCGCTACCCGCACACCAAGGGCGTCAAGCGGATCCTGGTCACCGGCTTCGACCCGTTCACGCTGGACCGCGACATCCGGATCTCCAATCCGTCCGGGGCCACCGCGCTCGCCCTCGACGGTACGACGATCCAGACCGCGGACGGTCCGGCGCGCGTCGAGACCGCCGTGTTCCCCGTCCGCTGGCAGGACTTCACCGACGGCATGGTGGAGCGGACGCTGCGGTCGTATCTGCCGCACGTGGACCTGTTCACGACGGTCAGCCAGGGCCGCGTCGGCCGCTTCGACGTGGAGCGGACCAACGGGGCCTGGCGGGGCGGCTACCCGGACAACCTGAACCTTCCGGTGACCGAGACCGTCCCGGTCACCGACCCGGCCTCGCAGCCCCAGTGGACGTCAACGACCCTCCCGTACAAGGAGATTGTCGCCGCGAACACCGGCCGCTTCCCCGTGTACGACAACACGTCGGTGACCGAGATCCCGGCGGGCGCAACCGATCCGGTCGTACGGCCCGACGGCCCGACCGAGGGCTCCACGGCCCGTGCCGGGGGCGGCGGCAACTACCTCTCCAACGAGATCGCCTACCGAGCGACGCTGCTCCGCGACCGGCTCGGGCTGCACGACAGCCTGCCGGGCGGGCATGTCCACACGCCTGTGCTGCAGTTCGGCACGGGAAACACGGACCCGGCGACGGGGACGGTCACCGACGCCGAGTTCGTCCAGAACAGGCTCGACATCATCGCGCAGGTGCGGGCGATCCTGACGGTGGCCGTGGACGCGAGCGCGAACGCCGTCAGTGGGACGGCGCAAACGCGAGGCTGATGCCGAGGCCGGCCAGGACGGATCCGATGACCTTGTTCAGGACCTTCTGGCCGCGCAGCATCAGCGTGCGCATCCGGTCGTGCGAGAAGAACACGGCGACGACGCCGAACCACAGCAGGTGGGCGAAGGACATGAACAGCCCGTAGCCCACCTGCTGGTAGACCGGGGTGCCGGGGCTGACGACCTGGGCGAACGTCGACACGACGAACAGGGTCGTCTTGGGGTTGAGGACGTTGGTGAGGAAACCCGTCCGCAGGGCGGCGAGCGGCGTCAGGGCCGTCTTGTTCTCCAGGTCGACCTCGACCTCGCCGCGCGTACGGAAGGTGCGTACGCCGATGAAGACGAGGTACGCCGCGCCGATCAGCTTGATCACGGTGAACAGGGCGGTCGAGGAGGCGATCAGGAGCCCCACGCCGAGCATCGTGTACGTCACGTGCACGAGGACGCCGGCCGCGACGCCCGTGGCGGCGAACAGTCCTGTCCGGCGGCCGTAGAGATAGCTGTTGCGGACGACCATGGCGAAGTCGGCGCCGGGGGCGATGACGGCCAGGACGGTGATGACGGCGACGGCGAGTATCTCGGTCACGGGGTGGCGCCTTCCTGCGTGGAAGCGTCTGCTGCGGCCTCATCTTCGGAGTCGTCCTCGCCGGTTTCCTCGCCGAGGAGGTCGCGGGCCATGAGGGTGGCTCCCGCCACGGCGCCCGGCATCAGGAACACTGCGACGAACGGGACCAGGAAGGCCAGGCCCAGAGGGGTGCCGAAGCCCCACACCAGCATCTTGCGGGAGCGCAGCAGGGTGAGGCGTTCGCGGAGGTCGACGCGGCGGCGTTGCAGGGCCACGGCGGTGAGTTCCTCGGTGAGGAAGAAGCCGGTGACGAAGAAGCCGATCACCGGGACGACGGTCTGGCCGATGAACGGGACGAAGCCGAGGGCGAAGAGGAGTGTGGCCCAGAGGACGGCGCGTACGACGATACGGAGGCTGTCCCGTGCCGAGATCCACAGTTCGCGCCAGAGGGGGAGGCCTGACTCGGGTGCGGTGCCGTCCGGGGAGACGTCGCGGTCCACCTTCTCGGAGAGGTTCTCGTAGAACGGCTGGCCTATGAGGAGGGTGATCGCGGTGAAGGTGAGGACGGCGAGGAGGAGGGCGAGGGCGAACAGTACGGCGGTGAGGAAGCCGCGGAACAGTCCTGCCCAGGGGCTGGACCAATCATCGGCGAACGGGGTGGCCCAGGTGACGAAGTCCTCGCCGTACAGGGCGAGCCCCACCAGTGCCCCCGCATACAACACCAGCGTAATAAGCCCCGGCACCAGCCCGAACCCATACTGCTTCCCGTGCCGGGCCACCCACCGCTGCCCCTGCACCAGGTAGCTGAACCCCACCCCAAGATCGCGCATGGGGGAACTGTAGCTTTCTCGCCCCCGCCGCCCCTACCCGTCCCATCCCTGGGGGCTGCGCCCCCAGACCCCCAAAAGATTGCGCAGTTCCCCGCGCCCCTTTTAGGGGCGCGGGGAACTGCGCAATCTTTTGGACCAGCCCCCACCCACCCGCAGCCGACGAACTATCCCGGGGTGACGGCGACCACCACGCCCCGCTCAGCCGCAGGCGACACCGCCGCAGAGACACGCACCGCCGCGGCGCGGGCCACCCGGCCCGCTCGATACGCCGCGGCCAGCATCAGGGGCTGGAGTTGTTCGAGGGTGGAGACGAGGAGCTCCTCACCGGCGATGAGGAGGGGCCGGGCCGTCTTGATGGCGGTGGCGGCTGCTTCCGTGAGGTCGGCGAGGGGAGGAAGGCCCGCGCGGATGACACCGGCACCGGCGGCGGACGCGCGCTCCGCCAGGGCCACCTGGAGCGGGAGAAGCGGCGCCAGGGCCGATGTCAGCGCGTCGGCGATGCGGCGGAGTTCGGGTGACGAGTCGCGCAGGACGTCCGCCGCGGCCCGTACCACCGGGGTCAGCGCGAGGAGCGTCCCCGCCGCGACCCCCGCCGCCGCGGGCAACAACGGCGACGACGCCTCCACCAGCTCCCCCAACGCGTCGGCCGCCTCCTCCACCGCGGGCGCCACCGCGTCGAGGATCGGCAGCAGACTGTCCCCCATCGCGGCGAGCAAGGCCTGAGCCGGTTCGCTCACGGGGTGCACCGCGAGCGGCGCCCCGCTGGTGCCCAGCCGGGTGAGCGTGTCGACGATCCGGTAGAAGGCTTCCTGCGCCTGCGGCGACGCGCTCGCCTCGGCCAGCTCGGCCGTCGTCTCGCGCAGGACGCGCAGCGCCTCCGCCCCGGAGCCGTCCCGGGGATCGAACGTGTTGATGGCGATTCTGGTGATGTTCCCCGCCGTGTCGAGGAGTTGGCCGGTGATGTCGGTCGTGCTGCGCGCCATCCGCACCACGTCCTCCCTGCTGGGGAGCGACGGGATCGAAAGGATCGACGGAATCGGGGACATGGGCCGGGCCCTCCTCGCCACGCCGGGTCTCGCCCTCAGCATGCCCGCTCCCGGCCCCACGTGATGCGCCATCCGGGGCATCCATGACAACAGCCGTGACGGGAACGCCCTCTTGTTGCGGAAGAGTCGAACAGGTACACCTCGCCGTACCGATCTCAGGAAACTCTCAGGACCACCGACCCCAGGGAATTCCCTCAGGAGGTACGACGCGTGCGCTTACCACCCGTCCTGATCGCCGCCGTCCTCGCGGCCACCACCGGCTCGCTCCTGCTCGCCCCCAGCAGCGCCACCGCCGACCGCAAGCCGCCCGTCCGTGAGGGCTCCGCCCCGGCCGACGGTGCCGCCAGGGCCCCGGCGAGCGCGGCCCGGAACGCCCTCGCCGCTCCCGTCACCGACCTCTCCGCCGGCACCGGCGGCTACCCCCGCGAACAGGTCCTCGCCCCGGACCCGGAGAACCCCGCCGACAAGTCCATCAAGCTCGGCCTCACCCCGTACCACGCCATCGCCCCCAAGCTGAACGAACTGCAGGGCCTCGGCGACCGGGTGAGCGTCGAGGTCGCGGGCCGCTCGGCCGGCGGGCACCGGCTCTTCCTCGTCACCGTCACCGCCCCGGAGACCGCCCGTCAGACCCGCGCCCAGGAGCGTATGCGCGAGCTCATCGAGAACGCGCCCCAGGCGGCGGCCAAGGACACGGCGATCAAGGCCTCGTACAAGACGCCCGTCTTCTTCAACAACAACATCCACGGCAACGAGTGGGAGGGCACGGACGCCGCCCTCAAGCTGATCCAGCAGCTCGCGACCGCGCACGACGCGAAGACCGCCGGCCTCCTCGCCCACAACCGGCTCTACTTCAACATCACCGCGAACCCCGACGGCCGTATCGCCGGCACCCGCACCAACGCCAACGGCTTCGATCTGAACCGTGACTTCATCACCGCCTCGCAGCCCGAGGTGCGCGCGATGCGGCAGATCGCGATCGACAAGCAGCCGGCCGTAATGCTCGATCTGCACGGCTATGTCAACGGCACCCTCATCGAGCCGACGACCCCGCCGCACGGCGAGAACTACGAGTACGACCTCTTCCTCAAGAACACGTACGCCAACGCCCTCGGCATGGAGGCCGCCGTCAACGGCCTCGGCTACACGCCCGCGAAGGACGGTGTCGAGCCCGTCCAGATCCCGTTCCGCGACCAGCAGGAGGGCTGGGACGACTGGCCGCCGATCTTCACGCCCCAGTACGCGGCGTTCCACGGCACGGTCGCCGCGCACACCGTCGAGATCCCGATGACGGTGAACAACTCGGCGTACGACACGCTGCCGGTGGCCGAGCTGCGGCGCCGCTCGGCCATCAACGTCGATGTCGCGGGCGCCGCCATGCGCGCGACCCTCGACTTCGCCCAGTCCCACCGGACTTCGCTCATCGCCGACCAGATCGAGGTCTTCCGGCGCGGTGCGACGGGCGCCGCCCAGGTGCCGGTCTCCGCCGAGACGGTCCCCGGCGTCCCGGGCATCGGCCCCGAGGACGTCTACACGACCGACTTCCCGCGCGCGTACGTGATTCCGGCGGGTGCCGGGCAGCGCTCGGCGACCGCCGCCGGCCGGCTCGTGGACCATCTCCTCGCCAATGACGTACGCGTCACCCGCGCGACCGGCGGCTTCCGGCTCGCGGGACGGTCGTACGCGAAGGGTTCGTACGTCGTCGATCTGCGTCAGCCCAAACGCGGGCTGGCCAATGTCATGTTGGCGGACGGGCGGGACATCAGCGGCAAGGTGTCGACGATGTACGACATCTCGGGCTGGAGTCTGGGGCGCCTGTGGGGCGCGACGGTCGAGCGGGTGGAGAGCGGGAGTCTTTCCGCCGTTCCGCTGCGCGCGGTCGACGCCGCCGCCCACGTCGGATACGTCGCCCCGCGCGGCGACCTCCGCCTCCAGCTCGACACTCCGCAGGAGATCGCGGCACTGAACTCCCTTCTCCAGCAAGGAGTTTCCGTACGTCAGGACAGCGACGGCAGCGCGCTCGTGCCGTCCTCGGCCCGTGCGAAGGCGGTCGCGCTCGCCCGTGCGTACGACGTCGCCTTCGACGCGACGAAGGCCTCGCAGGGGACCGCCCTGCATCGCGTGCGCGTCGCCGCCGCCGTCACCGCCGGTGAGCTCTTCGCTCTGCGCGAGATGAACTTCGACGTGGTTCCGGTGTCGACGGCGATCCTCGACGCGGGCTTCGACTGGTCCACGGTGGATGTGCTGTTCGTGTCGTCGGGGCTGGACCACTCGGCCCTCACCCCGGCCGCGCGGACAGCCCTCGACGCCTTCCTGGCAACCCACGGTCTGGTCGGGCGAGGAGCCACGGGCGCCGCGCTGGGCGTCGCCGCCGGGCTGCTCGCGGTGAAGCCGGTGGAGGGCAACGGGGACGCCAACGGCGTGGTGCGGGTGGTGAATTCGGGGACTGTCACCGTTGGCGCCCCGGACCACAGCTTCGTGTACGCGCCGGTCTGGTTCACCGATCTCGGCCCCGGGGTCCGCGTCGAGCAGTCGTACGCGACCGGGAATCCGCTCGTCTCCGGGCACTGGCGGCCGCTGGACGACGGCACGGGAGGCCCCACGGCGGCAGCCGGTCAGGCGGCGGTCGTCAGCGGCCCGCACGCGGTGCTGTTCGGCACGGAACCGCTCTTCCGTGACCATCCAAAGGGGGAGTTCCCGCAGGTGGGGCGGGCCTTGCTGACGGTGTCCCGATCCTGATCAAGGCTCCGTACGCGGAACTCCGTACGACGGAGGCCGCACCCCACGTCCTAGGGTGCGGCCTCTGTCGTATGCAACGAATGCGGTCAGGCAAGCGTCACGGTGATGTTGCCGCGGGTCGCCTTCGAGTACGGGCACACCTGGTGGGCCTTCTCGACGAGCGCGCGGGCGGTGGCGGCGTCGACGTTCGGGATGTCGGCGGTGATCTCGACGATGATCCCGAAGCCGTCGTCGTTCTTGCCTATGCCGACCTTCGCGGTGACGGTCGAACCGGAGATGTCGGCGTTCTCCTGGCGGGCCACGACGCCGAGGGCACCCTGGAAGCAGGCGCTGTACCCGGCGGCGAACAGCTGCTCCGGGTTGGTGCCGGCGCCGCTGCCGCCCATCTCCTTCGGCGGGTTGACGACGACGTCGAGCTTGCCGTCGTCGGTGGCGACCCGGCCGTCGCGACCGTTCTCGGCGGTGGCGACGGCGGTGTACAGGACGTCGGTCTGCTGGATGGACATACGGTGCGTTCCTCCTTGGTCCGCCGCGACTCGCGCCCACGATCGCGACGACTTTGGAAAGAAGTTACCGTATGCCGGAAGTCCAGCGACAGGCCCCGCCCGGAGATCACCCGGGATCGCCTGGAGATCGCCTGGAGATCGCCTGGAGATCGCCTGGAGATCGCCTGGAGATCGTCGGGGGCTCAGAGCTTGACGATCATCTTTCCGACGTTGTCGCCGCGCAGGACGCCGAAGAACGCCTCCAGGTTGTTCTCGATGCCCTCGACGACCGTCTCGGCGTACTTGAGCTCGCCGGAGCGGACCCAGCCGCCGACCTCCTGGACGAACTGCTGCTGCATGTCGTAGTGGTCGCCGACGAGGAAGCCCTGGATGCGGCCGCGGGTCTGGATGAGGCGCGCGAGGTTCTTCGGGCCGGGGACGGGCTCGGTGCTGTTGTAGACGGAGATCATGCCGCAGACGGCGATGCGGCCGTCCCGGTTGAGCTGGCCGATGGCGGCCTCCAGGTGGTCGCCGCCGACGTTGTCGAAGTAGACGTCGACGCCGTCGGGGGCGGCCTCGCGCAGCTGCTGGCTCACCGGGCCGCTCTTGTAGTTGAAGGCGGCGTCGAAGCCGTACTCCTCGACGAGCAGCTTGACCTTCTCATCGGAGCCCGCCGAGCCGATGACGCGCGAGGCGCCCTTGAGCTTGGCGATCTGCCCGACCTGGCTGCCCACGGCACCGGCGGCACCGGACACGAAGACGGAGTCGCCCTCCTTGAAGGAGGCGGTGCGCAGGAGCCCGGCGTAGGCGGTGAGACCGGTCATGCCGAGGACACCGAGGTACGTCGACAGCGGCGCGGCCTCCGGGTCCACCTTGACGGCCTGCTTGGCGTCCACGACGGCGTACTCGCGCCAGCCGAAGAAGTGCAGGATGTGGTCGCCGGCCTCGATGCCCTCGGCGTTCGAGGCGATGACCTCGCCGACCGCGCCGCCCTGCATGACCTTGTCGAGCTCGAAGGGCGCGACGTACGACTTGGCGGCGCTCATCCGGCCGCGCATGTACGGGTCGACCGACACGTACTTGTTCCGTACGAGCACCTCACCCTCGCCCGGCTGCCGGACCTCGGCCTCGACCAGGGCGAAGTCCTCCGCCTTGGGCCAGCCGACCGGGCGGCTGACGATGTGCCATTCGCGGCTGACGGCGGGGAGCTGGGGGGTCTCGCTCATGAGGGTGCGCCTTTCCTGCGTGCATGCACGCTGCGTGCGTACTACGGCTCTAACTGCTTCGGCTCTAATGCTTCGGCCCTAATACTTCAGTACCTGAAACAACCATGCGCCTGAATATTTCATGATGTCAAGTAAGGCGGTACGCTGGAGTCCATGGCCACGCAAAAGACACCCCGAATCGACCCTCTGACCATGGAGGTCGTCGAACTGATCGGCACGGTCGTGGCCCGCTACCACGAGGAGTACGAGGACGCTGCCGCCGAGCACGCGCTGACCGGTGCGCAGGCGCGGCTGCTGAGCCTGCTGTCGCTGGAGCCGCTGCCCATGCGGCGGCTCGCGCAGAAGCTGAAGTGCGAGCCGTCGAACGTCACCGGGATCGTAGACCGGCTGGAGGCCCGGGGCCTGGTGGAGCGCCGCCCCGACCCGGCCGACCGCCGCGTGAAGCTGGCCGCCGCGACCCCCGAGGGCCGACAGGTGGCCCGGGGGCTGCGCGACTCCCTGAACTTCGCCCGGGAGCCGCTCGCGGGCCTGTCGGAGGAGGAACGGCTCATACTGCGGGATCTGCTGCGGCGGATGCTGGGGGCGGACGTGTACACCGGCTGAGCCGGGGGCTCTACAGCGCCAAAGGGGTGGCGGGCGGCTGGTCCGGCCACGTGAACGCGTACGCCGGGTCCTCTCCCCTGCTCACCCGGACGAAGCGGAGCAGCTCGCGCGCGATGCCCGCGTTGCCCATCGCCCAGCCGGTGAGGGGTTCGAGCGCGCTCGGGTTGGCCCGGTGCTCGATGTTCGACCAGCGCGCGCCGTCGGCGTCGGCCGTCGCCCGGGCCGCGAGGTCGGCGACGAGGACATGGGCGAAGCCCTCGTCCTGGGCGGGCAGCTCGACCAGCCGGTCGCAGGCCAGCGCCAGCACGCCCGCCGTCCCGCAGCAGCGGCCGTTGTTGTCCCAGAAGCCCGGCCGCAGACGCCTCGGCAGGCCCGAGTGCGTCACGGTGTGCCAGCACCGGTCGGCGAGGGCCGCCCACTCGGGGCCGCCGAGGGAGTCCCGGAGCAGGCGGAACACCTGGGCGTCGCCCGCCGGGCCGTGGCACCAGCCGTAGCTGTACCGCTCGATGAGCTCGGGCCGGTCCTGCGGGTCGGAGTGCGGGACCAGGAAGCCCTCGGGACCGGCTTCGTCGCGGGCCACCACGTCCGCCGCGCCGGCCCGCGCCAGTTCGACCAGGTCCGCGCGGCCGGTCGCCCGGCCGACGGCGGTCAGGGCGTAGACGATGCCCAGGGTGCCGTGGGAGATGTGGTGGAGCCGCGTTTCCCTTCCGTTGCGTATTTCCCAGTGCACACCGGCGCGGGTCTCTTCGGCCGTACGCAGGTAGGGGGCCGCCGCGAGAAGGGCCAGTTCGGTGTCGCCCGCGGCCAGCGCGCCGAGGGCGATGCCGGCGTTGCCGCCCATCAGCTCGAACAGATCGCTCCAGCGTGTGCCGTCGAACCGGGAGCGTACGACGTCCAGGGCACGGTCCGCGGCGGCACCGGCGGCCGGGTCGCCCAGGGTGTCGTCGACGGCCCGGAGCGCGACCGCCATTCCGGTCAGGCCGAAGTGGAGGGAGCTGTTGTCCCAGTGCGGTACGGCCGCGGCGAGGCTTCGGGCGGCGCGCAGGGCGGCGTCGCCGTACCGGTCGTCGTGGAAGTGCCGCCGCGCTTCGAGGAGTAGCGGAATGACGCCGGCCGTACCGCTGTAGAGCGTGGGGTTGTGCTCGTCGTCGGACGGCCTGGTGGTCCAGGCGAGGCCGCCGTCCTCGGCGTCCCGCGCGACCCCGAGGAGCCAGCGCAGGGCGTCGGCCGCCAGCGCCTCCACCTGGTCCGGATCAACTGCATCCGGTCCCACGGCTTCCCGTCCCGCCTCGTCCGGTGCCGCCCCGCCCGTGCCCGTACCCGTGCCCGCCACTGTCACGGCGCCAAGCCTGGCATGCGGCACCGTCGGCCCGCGAGGGTCTCGGGGCCTACGGTGCGGCCCGTGCGCAGCAGCAAATCGGGCGTTGCCCGCGAGGGCCTACGTGCACCACCACAGGAACCGGTTGCACGTATCCGACGGCGAGGGGTCCGGGGTCGGGGCCGAGGTGGTCGGAGACGTGGTGGCGGGTGCCGAGGTCTCGGGGGCCGAGGTCGACGCGGGGGCCGAGGTGGAGGTGCCCGGGGCCGTGCCCGCGGTGGACGACTGCTCGTCCTTGGTCTTCTTCTTGTCCTTGGCCGAGGCGGACGCGGACGGCGACCCGGAGTCGGACGCCGACGCGGAGGCGTCGGGCGATTCGCCGGCCGAGCTGCCGTCGGAGCCCGCCGTGTCGCTGAGCGGCTGCGCCGTCTCACCCTTGTCCGAGGACGTCGAACCGTCGGCCGACTTGGCGCCGGCCTCCGCGGCCGGCGTCGGGAGCAGCCCGGGTCCGTCGATGCCGAGCTCGGCGAGGCTCAGTCCGCCCGCCGCCAGGACGAAGCCCGCGACGATGAGCAGTGTCCGGCGCCGTCGGCGGCGGTGTGCCGCGGCCTTGCGGTCGCGTCGGCTCGCGCCACCCGGAGCGTCCGGGTTCTCCGGGCCGGCCAGGTCCTCGGCGCCCCTTCCGCGGGGCCGGCCCCGGCCCTGGCTCCGCCGCCGGGCGGCCCGCCCGGGACGGTCCTCCCCGTCGTCGTCCTCGTCGTACAAGGCGTCGGCCGCGTCCGTTTCGGAGCGTGCGTCGGTGTCCTCCGCATGCGTGCGGAGCTCTTCGGCTGGTGCGCCGCACCCCGGGCAGGCAAGGGCGCCATTGAGGTGCCGTCGGCACGGGTCGCAGTAGTCCATGACGCGGGAAGACTAAGTTCCTCACAGGTAACGTTCATAGGCACAGCTGTGAATGTTGTGTAGTGAACTGGCCGTTCCGGCGTGCCGAGTTGAGACACCCCCGAACATTCCCCGCCATCCTGCGCCCATCGCGTCGAAACCGTTATGTGTTCGACCCATTGACACTCCAGGGGCCACGTCCTTACTGTCACGCCAGCATTTCGAACGTGTGACGAAATTTCGAACAGAGCCGAAGAGCACAGGGGGCAACTGCCGTGCGCATCACGGGAATCAGCACACACGTGGTCGGGACGCCTTGGCGGAACCTGACGTACGTCCAGGTGCACACCGACGAGGGCATCACCGGAGTCGGCGAGACCCGCATGCTGGGCCACACCGACGCACTGATCGGCTATCTGCGGGAGGCGGAGGCCAATCACATTCTCGGGTCCGACCCATTCGCTGTCGAGGACCTCTTCCGACGGATGAAGTACGGCGACTACGGGCGCGCCGGTGAGATCGTGATGTCCGGCATCGCGGTCATCGAGATGGCCTGCTGGGACATCAAGGGCAAGGCCCTCGGAGTGCCGGTGTGGCAGCTGCTCGGCGGCAAGGTCACCGACAAGGTCAAGGCCTACGCCAACGGGTGGTACACCACCGAGCGGACCCCGGAGGCCTATCACAAGGCCGCCCAGGAGGTCGTCGCCCGCGGCTACAAGGCCCTCAAGATCGACCCCTTCGGGACCGGGCACTTCGAGCTCGACCACGAGGCGACCCTCTACTCCGTCTCGCTCATCGAGGCCGTGCGCGACGCGATCGGTCCCGAGGCCGAGCTGATGCTGGAGATGCACGGCCGCTTCTCCCCCTCCACCGCCGTCCGGCTCGCCCGCGAGCTGGCGCCCTTCAAGCCCGCCTGGCTGGAGGAGCCGGTGCCGCCGGAGAACCTGAAGGCGCTGGAGAAGGTCGCCGCCAAGGTCGACATCCCGGTCGCCACCGGTGAGCGCATCCACGACCGCGTCGAGTTCCGCGAGCTCTTCGAGAGCCAGGCGGTCGACATCATCCAGCCCGACGTCGGTCACATCGGCGGCATCTGGGAGACCAGGAAGCTGGCCGCCACCGCCGAGGCGCACTACGTGCTCGTCGCCCCGCACAACGTGGGCGGGCCGGTCCTCACCGCGGCCTCCCTCCAGGTCGGCTTCAGCTCGCCGAACTTCAAGATCCTGGAGCACTTCAACGACTTCGCGGACGCGGACATCAAGAAGGTCGTGAAGGGCGCGCCGCAGGTCGTCGACGGCTACTTCCAGCTGTCCCACGAGCCCGGGCTCGGCGTGGAGCTGGACGTCGACGCGGCGGCCGAGTTCCCGCAGCAGCAGGCCCGCTTCGACCTGTGGGCGGACGGCTGGGAGCAGCGCAAGCCGAAGGGGTCGCAGTGAGCACCGCGGTCGTCATCGAGGCGCCGGGCGAGCACCGGCTGACCCCGCACGAGCCCCGGCGGCCGGAGGCGGGCGAGGCGCTCGTACGCGTCCACGCCGTCGGTATCTGCGGCAGCGACCGCGAGGTGTACCAAGGCAACCGGCCGGACGGGTACGTCCGTTACCCGCTCACCCCCGGGCACGAGTGGTCCGGGACGGTCGAGGAGGTGGGCGCCGGGGTCCCGTCGACCCTGGTCGGCCGCAAGGTCGTCGGCGAGGGCTTCCGCAACTGCCAGGTCTGCGACCGCTGCCACGCGGGCGAGACAACGTTGTGCACGGCGGGGTACGAGGAGACCGGGTTCACCCAGCCGGGTGCGATGGCGACCACGCTGACGCTGCCGGCCCGGCTGCTCCATGTCCTGCCGGACGACGCCGATCTGACGGCCGCCGCCCTGCTGGAGCCGGCCGCCTGCATCGCGGCCGCCGCGCTCAAGGCGAACGCCCGGCCGGGCGAGCGGGTGGCGGTGGTCGGTACCGGCACGCTCGGGATGTTCGCCGTGCAGTTCCTGAAGGCGGGCTCCCCGGCCGAGCTGCTCGTGGTGGGCACCCGGCCGGACCGCGAGAAGCTCTCCAGGGACTTCGGCGCCACCGACTTCCGTACGCGCGACCAGGAGCTCCCCGACGACTTCGACGTCGTCATCGAGACCGCCGGGTCCGCGTCCGCCGCGCGCACCTCCGCCTCCCTGCTCCGGCGCGGCGGACGCCTCGTCCTGACGGGGATCCCGGCGGCGGGTGCCGAGGGGCTCGACCCCACCGATCTCGTCGTACGGCAGCTGGAGGTGCACACCGTGTTCGGGGCGCCGCCGGAGGCCTGGGCGCACACGGTGCGGGTGTTCGGCGCGGGGTTGCTGAACCCGTTGCCGCTGGTCACGCACGAGCTGCCGCTCGCCGGGTTCCCCGAGGCCATCGAGCTGGTGGGGTCCGGCGATCCCAAGGTCGGAAAGGTCCTTCTGCGCCCATGAGCCGGGTACGTCCGCGCCCCTGAGCCGTACGCCGGTACGGAAGTCCTGACACTCCGTACCGGCGTACACCCACCGATACGAACCATGTCCGAAATATCGAACGCGAAGGACCAGCTAGTGACCGACGCCTCCCCTACGGCAGCCCGTCGACCCGGTGAGCAGGCGCTCGCCGCGCTCGGCCTGGGCGCGCCCGACCTCTCCCCCGCCGACGCCTCGCCGCACACCTTCCCGGGAGGCGGCCGCTGGCGCATCGAGGTTCCCTCCGTCGAGGGGCCCGAGGCGCTGGGCGTGGTCCTCAAGGAGTCCTCGCGGCTCGATGTGCCGATCCACCGGATAAGCCAGGGCAGCGGCGTCTGGATGCTGACCGACGCCGAGATCACCGAGATGGTCGAGGCCACCGGTGAACGCGACATCGAACTCTGCCTGTTCACCGGGCCGCGCGGCACCTGGGACATCGGCGCCTCCGTGCGCACCGACTCGCGCGGCGCCGGACTGCGCGCCCGCGGGCACGACGCGGTCGCCGGGTGCGTCGAAGACGCCGTCCGCGCGACGGAGCTGGGCGTCAAGTGCCTGCTCGTCGCCGACGAGGGCGTGCTGTGGACGCTGCACCGGGCCCGTGTCGCCGGGATCATCCCGGCCGACACGACCCTCAAGGTCTCGGCGCTGATCGGCCCGGTCAACCCGGCCGCCTACGCCGTGTACGAGAACCTCGGCGCCGACTCGGTCAACGTACCGAGTGATCTGACGCTCGATCACCTCACCGAGATCCGGCGGGTTTCCGCCGCCCCCATGGACATGTACATCGAGGCCCCCGACGACCTCGGCGGGTACGTGCGGATGTACGAGGTCGCCGAGCTGATCCGGCGCGGCGCACCGCTCTATCTGAAGTTCGGCCTGTCCAAGGCCCCTGGGATCTACCCGTACGGCCACCACATGCGGGACCTGACCCTCAACACGGCCCGGGAGAGGGTGCGGCGCGGCCGGCTCGCCCTGGACCTGCTGGCGCGGCACGGAGCGGACGGCGACATGGCGCCGCTCGGCACCCGGCTGCCCGGCGATCTCAAGCGATTCGACACTCCCTCATAACGTTCGAACAAACCCCCTTCACACAAGACCGCACAGCCGCGCACAATCCCACACACCTCTTGTCGGTCTCTCCCTCGTACCGCTCCCGGAGCATCCCGTATCGCGAGACCGAACCGGTCCAAGACATCAAGGATGATGATCATGCGTAACCGCAGAGCCGCCCTCGCCGCCATAGCCGGTGCAGCCTCCCTCGCCCTCACCCTGTCCGCCTGCGGCCAGAGCAGCGACGGCGGCAGCAAGGACACCAGCAAGGACACCAAGGGCGCCACGATCGGCATCTCGATGCCGACCAAGTCCTCCGAGCGCTGGATCGGCGACGGCAACAACGTGGTCAAGAACCTTGAGGCGAAGGGCTACAAGACCAAGCTGGCCTTCGGCGAGGACGACCCGGACCAGCAGGTCTCGCAGATCGAGAACATGATCACCCAGGGTGTGAAGGCCCTGATCATCGCGGCCATCGACAACAAGTCGATGAACAACGTGCTCCAGCAGGCCGCCGACGCCAACATCCCGGTGATCTCCTACGACCGCCTGATCCTCGGCAGCAAGAACGTCGACTACTACGCGTCGTTCGACAACTCGAAGGTCGGCGAGCTCCAGGGCAACTACATCCTGCAGAAGCTCGGTCTCGCGGACGGCTCCAAGAAGGGCCCGTTCAACATCGAGCTCTTCGCCGGCTCGAACGATGACAACAACACGAAGTACTTCTTCGGCGGCGCGATGAAGGTCCTCCAGCCGTACATCGACAAGAAGCAGCTCGTCGTCAAGTCCGGCCAGACCGCGCTGAACCAGGTCACCACCCTGCGCTGGGACGGCGGCACCGCCCAGAAGCGCATGGACGACATCCTGACCTCGGCGTACAAGAGCGCCCGGGTCGACGCGGTGCTCTCGCCCTACGACGGCATCTCCATCGGCATCCTCTCCTCGCTGAAGTCGGACGACTACGGCTCCTCCAGCAAGCCGCTGCCCATCGTCACCGGTCAGGACGCCGAGCTCGCCTCGGTGAAGTCGATCATCGCCGACGAGCAGACGATGACCGTCTACAAGGACACCCGCCAGCTGGCGAAGGTGGCCTCGAACATGGTCGACGCGGCCCTCAAGGGCAAGAAGCCCGAGATCAACGACGACAAGACGTACGACAACGGCACCAAGGTCGTCCCCGCCTACCTGCTGCAGCCGGTGAGCGTCGACAAGACGAACTACGAGAAGGAGCTCGTCGCCACGGGCTACTACAAGGACAGCGACCTCAAGTAACCGCCGCCCCCTACTGATTGGAAGGCACGACCATGGCGGGACCCGTCCTGGAAATGCGCTCGATCGTCAAGACCTTTCCCGGCGTCAAGGCGCTGTCGGACGTCACTCTGACCGTCCAACAGGGCGAGGTCCACGCCATCTGCGGTGAGAACGGCGCCGGTAAGTCGACCCTCATGAAGGTCCTCTCCGGCGTCCACCCGCACGGAAGTTACGAAGGAGACATCCTCTTCGAGTCGGAGGTCTGCTCGTTCAAGGACATCAGGGCCAGTGAGCACCACGGCATCGTGATCATCCACCAGGAGCTGGCCCTGGTGCCCTACCTCTCCATCGCGGAGAACATCTTCCTCGGCAACGAGCACGCCACGCGCGGGCTCATCAGCTGGACCGACACGCTGCGGCACGCCTCCGAGCTGCTGCGGCGGGTCGGGCTCGACGAGAACCCGAACACCCGGGTCGCCGACATCGGCGTGGGCAAGCAGCAGCTCGTCGAGATCGCCAAGGCGCTGTCGAAGAAGGTGAAGCTGCTCATCCTGGATGAGCCGACGGCCGCCCTGAACGACGAGGACAGCGGCAAACTCCTCGATCTCATCCTGGAGTTGAAGACCCAGGGCATCACCTCGATCATCATCTCGCACAAGCTGAACGAGATCGAGCGGGTCGCGGACTCGGTGACCATCCTGCGCGACGGGCGGACCATCGAGACGCTCGACGTGAAGGCCCCGGAGACCACCGAGGACCGGATCATCAGCGGCATGGTCGGCCGCGACCTGGAACACCGCTTCCCGGACCGGACACCGCACGAGCCGGAGGCGGGCTCCGCGCCCGCCCTGGAGATCCGCGACTGGACCGTGTTCCACCCGATCGACCAGCAGCGCAAGGTCGTTGACGATGTGTCAATTTCCGTGCGGCGCGGGGAGATCGTCGGGATCGCGGGACTCATGGGCGCCGGCCGCACCGAACTGGCGATGAGCGTCTTCGGGCGCACCTACGGCCGGTACGCGGGCGGCACGGTGCTCAGGGACGGCAAGGAGATCCGTACGAAGTCCGTGCCCGAGGCGGTCGGACACGGGATCGCGTACGTCACCGAGGACCGCAAGCACTACGGCCTCAACCTCATCGACACCATCAACCGCAACATCTCGCTCAGTGCCCTGGGCAAGGTCGCCAGGCGCGGGGTCGTCGACGAGCACGAGGAGCGGAAGGTCTCCGAGGGCTTCCGCAAGTCCATGAACATCAAGGCGCCGACCGTCTTCGAGCCGGTGGGCAAGCTGTCGGGCGGCAACCAGCAGAAGGTCGTCCTCAGCAAGTGGATCTTCGCGGGCCCCGAGGTGCTGATCCTCGACGAGCCGACCCGCGGGATCGACGTGGGCGCCAAGTTCGAGATCTACACGGTCATCGACAAGCTGGCGGCCGAGGGCAAGGCGGTCGTCTTCATCTCCTCCGAGCTGCCGGAGCTGCTCGGTATGTGCGACCGCATCTACACGATGGCCGCGGGACGGCTGACGGGTGAGTTCTCGCGGGCGGAGGCCTCGCAGGAAACGCTGATGCGTCAGATGACGAAGGACAAAGAGGTAACGCGATGAGCACGGATGTGACCGCCAAGACGCCGGCCCCGGCACCGCCCGGCAAGAGCGGAACGGCCTCGGGCGAGGGCCTGCTCCAGCTGATGCTGGACGGCATGCGCCGCAACATGCGGCAGTACGGCATGCTGTTCGCCCTCGGCCTGATCGTGGTGCTGTTCGCCGTGTGGACCAACGGCGACCTGCTGCTGCCGCGCAACGTCTCCAACCTGGTGCTGCAGAACAGCTACATCCTGATCCTCGCGATCGGCATGATGCTCGTCATCATCGCGGGCCACATCGACCTGTCGGTCGGCTCGCTGACGGCGTTCGTGGGCGCGATGGGCGCCGTACTGATGGTCAACCACGACATCTCCTGGCCGATCGCGCTGGTGATGTGTCTGGCCATCGGCGGGGCCGCGGGCGCCGCGCAGGGCTTCCTCATCGCGTATCTCGGCATACCGTCGTTCATCGTGACCCTGGCGGGCATGCTGACCTTCCGCGGTCTGACCGAGATCTTCCTCAAGGGCCAGACGATCGGCCCGTTCCCGGACGGTCTGCAGAAGGTCGCCAACGGCTTCCTGCCCGAGGTCGGTCCGAACACGAACTACCACAACCTCACACTGCTGCTCGGCATCGGTCTGATCGCGTTCGTGGTGTTCCAGGAGGTCCGCGACCGCAAGCGGCAGCAGGAGTTCTCGCTCGACATCCTGCCCAGGAACCTCTTCCTCCTGAAGCTCGTCGCGCTGATCGCCGCCGTGCTCACCGTCACCATGCTGCTCGCCAGCTACAAGGGTGCTCCGGTGGTCCTGCTGATCCTTGGCGTCCTGGTCGCCGGCTTCGGCTATCTGATGCGCAACGCGGTCATCGGACGGCACATCTACGCGATCGGTGGCAACCTCCCGGCGGCCAAGCTGTCGGGTGTGAAGGACAAGAAGGTCACCTTCCTGGTCTTCCTGAACATGGGCATGCTCGCGGCCCTGGCGGGTCTGGTCTTCGCCGCCCGCTTCAACGCGGCCTCGCCCAAGGCCGGTCTGAACTTCGAACTGGAAGCGATCGCGGCCTCGTTCATCGGCGGCGCGTCGATGAGCGGCGGCGTGGGCACGGTCCTCGGCGCGATCATCGGTGGTCTCGTCCTGGGCGTGCTGAACAACGGCATGAACCTCGTCGGCATCGGCACCGACTGGCAGCAGGTCATCAAGGGCCTGGTGCTCCTGGCGGCGGTCGGCTTCGACGTGTGGAACAAGCGCAAGGTCGGTTCGTAAGTCAGCTCGGGCCCCGCCGGCAAGCCGGCGGGGCCCATCCTTTATGGGAGCCGCTAGATGGAACTGAACAGACGCACGGTCATCGCAGGCGCCGCGGCGGCAGGGATAGCCGCCACCACGCTCGGCGGTACGGCACACGCCTCGGGAGGCAGGAAGCCGGTGAAGGAGCTCTTCGGGAAGCTCGCGGACGGCACGAAGATCTACCGCTGGTCGCTGGAGAACGGCGGCACGAAGCTCAAGGTCCTGTCCTACGGCGGCATCGTCCAGTCCCTGGAGATCCCCGACCGGCACGGCAAGTACAAGAACGTCTCCCTGGGCTTCGACAACATCGAGGACTACGTCGCCAAGACCCCGTACTTCGGCGCACTGATCGGCCGGTACGGAAACCGCATCGGCAAGGGCCAGTTCACCCTCGACGGCACGAGCTACCAGCTCTCCGTCAACGACGGTGTGAACAGCCTGCACGGCGGGGTCAAGGGCTTCGACAAGCACGTGTGGGACATCGAGGGCTTCACCAAGGGCTCCGACGTGGGCCTGTACCTGTACTACACGAGCATCGACGGCGAGATGGGCTACCCCGGAACGCTCAAGGTGAAGGTCACCTACACCCTCACCAAGCACGGCGACTGGCGCCTCGACTACGAGGCCACCACCGACAAGGCCACCGTCGTCAACCTCACCAGCCACGTCTACTGGAACCTGGCGGGCGAGGGCAGCGGCTCGATCTACGACCACGAGCTGAAGATCGCCGCGGCCCGCTACACCCCCGTCGACTCCGGCCTGATCCCCACCGGTGAGCTGGCCAAGGTCGCGGGCACCCCCTTCGACTTCCGCCACACCAAGACGGTCGGTGAGGACATCCGGATCGCCAACCAGCAGCTGCTGTACGGCAAGGGCATCGACCACAACTGGGTCCTCGACAAGGGCATCACGGGCAAGCCCGAGCACGTCGCGACCCTCCGGGACCCCCGCTCCGGCCGCACCCTGAAGATCGCGACGACCGAGCCGGGCCTGCAGTTCTACTCGGGCAACTTCCTGGACGGCACGCTCGTCGGAACCGGCGGTCACATCTACCGCCAGGGCGACGCGCTGTGCCTGGAGACCCAGCACTTCCCGGACTCGCCGAACAAGCCGTCGTTCCCGTCGACCGTGCTCCGGCCGGGGCAGACGTACCGGACGACGACGGTGCACTCGTTCGGCGCGTGAACCGGCGTACGTGAACCGGCGTGCGTGAACGAGCCGTGAACCCGGGCTCGCGTGAACCGACTTCACAGCGGGTTCACAATTTCCGCACGAATTCACAGGCGTTGAACAGCGCCACCTCCGTATCCGTATAGAAGGGCGGCCCGTGCTCCCCCGCACGGGCCACCCAAAGACGGAGGGCCCGTCCTCCCCAGCGGGCCCGCCCTATACGGAGGTTCCATGGCCGGCAATGTCACCTCGCTCTTTCGCGGCACTGCGGCGCACAGCCCCTCGATGGCCGCGCTGACGCGGGAGGGTGACGGGGCCGGTCCCGTGGACTTCTGCATCCCCTGCAATCCGTACTTCCCCACGCCCGCGATGTTCGACGAACTGGCGGGCCGGCTGCGCGAGATCATCACGTACTACCCGAGCAGCGCCGACACCATCACGGCCGAGCTGTGCTCGCTGCTCCAACTCCCGCCGCAGTGCGTCGCGATGGGCAACGGTTCCACCGAACTCATCACCTGGATCGACCACTTGCTGGTCCGGGAGTCCCTCGCGATACCCGTCCCCACGTTCGGCCGCTGGACCGACCAGCCGCTGGAGACCGGCAAGCGGGTCGACATGTTCCCGCTCCAGGAGTCCACCGGCTTCGCCCTCGACCTCGCCCAGTACGCCCAGTTCATCCGCTCCCGCGGCACCCGTGTCGCCGTCATCTGCAACCCGAACAACCCCGACGGCGGCTTCATCCCGCGCCAGTCGCTCATCCAGTTCATGGACGCGATGGCGGACCTGGACCTGATCGTCATCGACGAGTCGTTCCTGGAGTTCGCCGACGCGGAGAGCGAACCGAGTGTCGTCGAGGACGCCGTGATGCGGCCCAACGTCATCGTGCTGCGCAGCCTCGGCAAGAACTTCGGACTGCACGGCATCCGCTTCGGCTATCTCGTCGCCAACCCGGCCCTGGCCGGCAAGGTCCGCTCGATGCTGCCCAAGTGGAACCTCAACTCCTTTGCGGAGACCGTGGTGTTCATGCTCAAGGAGCACGGCGCCGAGTACATGGAGAGCCTGCACATGGTCCGCCGCGACCGGCTCGACATGGCCCGCCAGCTCTCCGCGCTGCCCGGCCTGACGGTCTACCCGTCCCAGGGCAACTTCCTCTTCGTGCGCCTCCCCGTGGGCGCCGAAGGCACCGTGGTCCGGGACCGACTGCTCACCGAGCACCGGATCCTGGTCCGCGAGTGCGGCAACAAGATCGGTTCGTCCAGCCGCTTCCTGAGACTCGTGGTGCGCCCCCAGGTGGATGTGCGTCGCCTGGTGTCCGGCCTGGAACAGGTGCTCTACGGGACCAGGAGGGGAGCCGCCGTACCCGAGCTGGGCACAGGGACCAGCTACAGCTCGGGTACGGCGGCGGTGGACCGCCTGGTCAGTGCCACGAACGGAGCGGGCATGCAGGGGCTCGCCGCGCAGGCGGCCGCGTGGCCGGGCCCGGCCGCGGTACAGCCCGCGCAGATGCCCGCACAGATGCCCTCGCAGTTGCCCTCACAGATGCCCTCACAGATGCCGAGCCTGCCGGCCCCGCAGCCGGCGGCGGTGTCGAACTTCCCCACGCCCCAGCCCGCGGCGATGTCGAACTTCCCGCTCGCGCAGCCCGCGGGGGTGTCGAACTTCCCCACCCCGCAGCCCACCGCCTGGCCTGCCGCGGCACAGGCACCCGGAGCCATGCCCGCACCGGCACCGACACAGGCACGGCCACCGGCACAGGCACCGCCCGGGGCCATGCCCGGTATGGCGCAGGCGCCTGCCGCCGGGCTGGGCGCCGCCGGAGGCCTGACGGCGGCCCAGGTCCGAGGCCGTACCCAGCCGGAACCGCAGCCGCAGCCCCAGCAGCCGACCGGCTGGCCGGCCGTGGGCGCCATGCTGTACGGCCAGGCGGGCTAGGCAGGCTCGGTACGCTCGGCAATCTCAATAGGCAACGGGCCACCCACTGCTCCAGTTCAGCAGGTTGATCCCGAGCTTGGGTGTCCCGCTGTCGTTGCCGTCGTAGTAGTGATAGACGATCAGGTCCCCGTCCGAATCGGCCATGATGGACTGCCCGCCGGGCCCGATGACGCTGCCGTGCGACTCCAGCACGGCCGTGCCGCCATTGCTCATCATGGCGACGCCGCTCTGGTCGTAGTACGGCCCGGTGACACTCGTGGCCCGCCCCACCTTGACCTTGTACGTCGAACTGGTCCCCTGACAGCAGACGTCGTACGAGGCGAACAGGTAGTAGTAGCCGTTCCGTTTGACGATGTACGGCGCCTCGACGGCCTTGGTCCCGGTGGGCCGCGAGGCGAGGGAGTACCGCGTCGTGTTGCTGGAGAGCTGCTTCCCTGTCGACGGGTCGATCTGGATCATCTTGATGCCGGTCCACCAACTGCCGAAGGACAGCCACCACTTGCCGTCGTCGTCCACGAAGAGGTTCGGGTCGATGGCGTTGTAGTCGCTGGAGCTGGTGGACGTGTAGACGATCCCGTAGTCGCTCCAGGAGCCGGGCAGCCCGGTCGTCGAACCGGCCAGGCCGATGGCCGACGTGTTCGACCCGAAGGTCGAAACGGCGTAGTACATCAGGTACTTGCCGCCGTGGTACGAGATGTCGGGCGCCCAGGCCTCGGTCGCGTACGTCGACCACCAGCTCGGCTTGGTGGTGAACGCGTCGCTGCCCGCGGTGAACGCGGTCCGGTCCGTGGAGGTCTTGTAGCTCAGGCCGCCACCGGTGGCGTACAGCAGATACCGCCCGGACGAGGTGCGGATCATCGTCGGGTCGTGCACGACGACGGAACCGGTGACGGTGCCGGGGTTGGGGTAGGCGCTCGCGGTGCCCGGGATCAGGGCGAGCAGGATCGCCGCGGGGACGGCGAGGAGAGCGGTTCTGCGGGAGGTGCGGCTCACGCGGACTTCCTCCTGAGTCTGGTCGAGGTTTGTTCGAGATTCTGAATGCTGGTCATGACTTCGAACGGGACCGTAGAATCGAAGCGCTTCCGCGTCAACGCTTCTGACACACCCAACTCCCGTCACGCGCCCGCAATTTCGGGCCAATCGCGTCACATCACCGGAACCAAAACGCAACCGCCACGGCCCTGTGCGCCGTCTCCCGCCCGGCCTACGATCGACGCGCTTCGTCTACGCGCGTCATGGGTGGCTGAAACAGAGGTGATGGCCGTGCCCCGCAGAGCCCGGATCATGGTGACGATGGCGGCCGCGCTGGGCCTCACGGTGGGCGTGAGCGGCTGCGGCGCGGACACGGCGGCGGACGCGGGGAGCATCACGCTGACCGTCGTCGCGACGAACTACGGCGACAGCGTCCACAAGAACTCGCTGGGCTACTGGGACCGGGTCGGACTCGCCTTCCAGTCCACCCACCCGGGCATTCGCGTGGTGACGAAGGTCTACCCCGCCGACACCGTCGACGCGAAGGTCGCCGAGCTGGTGAAGCGGGGCAAGGCGCCCGACATCGTGCAGACCGGCAGCTACGCCGAGTACGCGTCCAAGGGCCTGCTCTACTCGGCGGACGAACTGCTCTCCATTCCCGTCCAGGCCGGTTTCGTGCCGAGCCTCGCCCAGGCCGGGGAGGCGCAGAACGCCCAGTACGGGCTGCCGTTCACCGCGAGCACCCGGCTGCTCTACTACAACAAGGACCTGTTCCAGCAGGCAGGCCTCAAGCCGCCCACCACCTGGCAGGAACTCCTCGTCGCCGCACGGGTGTTGAAGGCGCAGGGCGTGAAGTACCCGATCGCCGTACCCCTCGGGCCCGAGGAGGCGGAGGCCGAGACGCTGATGTGGCTGCTGGCCGGGGAGGGCGGCTACACCGACGACGCCGGCAGCTACGACTTCACCGCCGACGCCAATGTGTCGACCCTGAACTGGCTGAAGTCGAACCTCGTCGCGGAAGGGCTCACGGGCCCGGTCGCACCGGGCAAGCTGAACGGCAGCCAGGCGCTGAAGGCCTTCGTCGACGGCGACGCGGCGATGGTGAACGCCCCGCTCTCCCTGATGCGGCAGATCGAGGACTCGACGCTGAACGTGCCCTACGGCACCGTCCCGCTGCCGAGCCGCACCGGCAAGACCGTACCGACCATGGGCACCGCCGACTGGACCATCGCCTTCAAGCAGCGCGGGCATCGCGAACAGATCGGCCAGTTCCTCGACTTCCTGTACGGCGACAAGTACGTCACCGAACAGGCCGCCGAGTACCAGCTGCTGCCCGTCACCGTGACGGCCAGCAACGCCATGCGCGCCGACAAGCGCTACCGCAGCCTCTGGAACGGCCTGGACACGCTGACGAACATGGACCTCTACCCGCTCTCCGACACCAACTGGGCGCGAGTGGCGACGGCGATCAGATCGAAGATCGGCGCGTCCGTGAAACCGGGCGGCGACCCCGAGGCCGTACTGGCGTCGATCGCGAAGGCGGCGCGCTGAGCAGCGCTGAGCAACATCGGTGCTCGTGTCAGTGGTCGTTCTCCAGATGCAGCTTGAGGAGATCGATGCCGTAGTCACCGCCGTTGGGCGTGCGGATGATGGTGTGGATGTGCTCCTGGGACGGCGTTCCGCCACCCATGCCCATGCCGCCGCCCGGGCCTCCGGCGTTGGAGCTCGCGCTCGCGCTGGCGCTCGGGCTCGCGGAGGAGTCACCCTTGTAGAAGAGCGGGGCCTGCGCGTCGTACTCGATGAGCACGACCGGACTGTGGATCCGGTAGTAGAAGGCGGAGTCGTCCTCCGTCTCGCCCATCCAGAAGAAGTACGTGTCGTCGAGGTGCTTCTCCACCTCGGTCATCTTGACATCGGCGTGGCCCTCGTTCATGTAGCCGATGTATACCCGGGCCAGGTTGAGCAACTTCTCCTGCTGCGCGGAGGTGAGTTCGGAGCCCTTCAGACCCTCGTAGGCGAGCTTGAGGTTGTCCTGGCCCGCACCGGCCTTCATGTCCTCGTTGCCGTTCGACTGCGAGGAGACCGCCTTCTTGAGCTGCGCCGCGGTGAGGGAGCGGATCATGGTCAGACCGACCGTGGTCTCCGGCTTGAAGAGGGTGATCTTCTCGCCCTTGTACGTGCCCGTCGTGGGCTCCGAGCCCATGAAGGTCGGCGTCATCACGACCTGGTCGCCCAGGACGAAGTAGTTGATGGCGACGTGGTGACCCTCGTACTGGAAGCCCCACGGCTTCGTGGTCGACGGGGTGCCCATGAAGGTGAAGAAGTAGTGGCCCTCGGTCAGGGTCTTCTGGTTGCCGCCGTTGGAGTCGCCCAGGAACGCGTTGAGCTTCATGATGCCGCGGGTCTGGGTGAGACCGTCGGCAGACAGTGCCTCGCCGAGCAGCGCGTAGCCGAGGTTGCGCTGCTTCTCCGTCAGGTCGCCCATGCGGACGCCCTTGCGGTCGTAGCCGTCGACGTTGCTCCACGCCGTCCACTCGTCGGCGTCGATGTCGAAGGTGCAGGACTTGCGCTCCTTCGTGGAGAGCCCGTCCAGGAACGTCTGCGCCGCCTTGACCAGCGCGTCCGTGGAGACGTCCGTGGAGTGGATCGTGTACAGGTCGTCGACGACGGTGCCGTCGGCGGTGACGCCCTTGACGTCCGCGTACTTGATCTGCGAGGCCCCGGGGCCCATGCCGCCCCCTCCACCGCCGCCGGGTCCGCCGGAGGGCATGCCGCCGGGTCCGCCAGAGGGCATGCCGCTGGGGGCGCCGGAGGACGAGGCGGAGCTCGCCGTGTCGGAGGCGTCCGAGGAGCAGCCGGTCATGGTCGCCACGGCGGCCACGCCACCGGCGAGCAGCGCCTTGTTCATGAACCAGCGGCGGCTGCGCTCGGCTTCGGGGGTTCGGGGTCGGTGTCCGTGCATACCTGCCAACGTCCCGCACCAACCTGAAGCGAACCTGAAGTGATCCCCGGCCGCCTGACCAGGGACAGCCACCCCGGCAGATCGATCTCGGCCCGCACGGTCTTGCCCGGTGGCTCCCGGTCCAGCACCTCCCACCGATCGGCGAGCGCCTCGACAAGCACAAGCCCGCGCCCGGCCTCGGCGAGAGCTTCCGGCTGCCGTACGTCACCGGGCCCCGGCGGCCGGCACCCACTGCGCGTGTCACTGACCTCGACACGGAGGCTGCCGGTGACCAGAGAGAGCCGTAACTCAAAATCCCGGCCAGGCACGCGCCCATGCGTCACGGCATTGGCGGCCAGCTCGGCGACGATCACGGCGGCGGTGTCGGAGGCGTCGGAGCCGTGCGGGATGCCCCAGGCGTGCAGCTGGTTCAGGGCGAGGTGCCGGGCGAGGCGGGCGCCGCGTGGGGTGGCACTGAGACGCTGACTGAACATACGTACGGTAACCGGGTGTTGGGGGGTGGGCGGTGCGGTCATGCCCCCAATGTGACGGCGAGCAAGGGCACTTCACCAGGTCGGCGCCGCGTACGCTGCGGCAGCGTACGCGGTCACGGGCTGGACAGTACTCGTCACTAGCCGTAACCATGTGCGCGGGAGGTGACCGCCGTGGTCGATGGCTTGGTGGGGACGGGTGGGGAGCCGGAGTCGTCCGACAGCTTGCGGACGTTCGGCGCGGTGGTCCAGGCGCTGCGGGAGCACGCGGTGCTGAGCCGGGAGGAGTTCGGGGCGCTGGTCCGGTTCTCGAAGCACACGGTGGCTTCGGTGGAGCAGGGGCGGAGGATGCCGGATCCGGAGTTTGTGGAGCGGGCGGAGGAGGTGTTGGGGAACACCGGGGCCCTACGGAAGGCGGCGCGGCATCTGGGGCGGCAGCCGGGGCTGGCGGCGTGGTTCAGGCGGTGGGCGGCGATGGAGGCGCTGGCGATCACGCTGTACACGTATGAGTGCCGGTTGATTCCGGGGTTGTTGCAGACGGAGGCGTATGCGCGACAGTTGTTCATCGACGAGTTGCCGCCGCTGAGCGACGAGCAGATCGAGGCCCAGTGGACTGCACGGGCTGCGCGGCAGCGTTTGTTGCGGGAACGCCCGAACACCGCGTTCGGCTTCATCCTGGAGGAGCACTTGTTCCTTCGGCGCACGGGCGGGGTACAGGTCACGCGGGAACTCATCGACCACGTTCTGGAAATCGCACAGTTGCGGAACGTCGAGATCCAAGTCATGCCGCTGGTGCGCAGCTCGCACGCCGGGCTGCACGGCTCCATGCAGCTGCTGGAAACTCCCGAGAACAAGTGGTTCGCCTACACCGAGGCCCCGGAGAGCGGCCAGCTCATCTCCGACCCCAAGGTGATCAGTGTGCTCCAGAGGCGATATGCCAGGATGCGTGCGCAGGCTCTTACTCTCGATGACTCCGTGAGCCTGTTAGAGCGGATGCGAGGAGCGCTATGAGCACGTCCGAACTGGCCTGGTTCAAAAGCAGCTACAGCAGCAGCGGTTCCGGCGACTGCGTCGAAGTCGCCCTCTCCTGGCGCAAGTCCAGCTACAGCAGTAGCGGCGACGGTGACTGCGTCGAAATAGCTACCACCCCCTCCACCATCCACATCCGCGACTCCAAGAACACCCAGGGCCCCCAGCTCGCCCTCTCCCCCACCGCCTGGGGCGACTTCCTCACGTACGCCACCAAGTGACCGTAGGGGCCACTCGCTTCTTTGGCAGTGTCGTGCTTCCACGGCCCGCATCAAGGGCGCTTCGCGTCGCCTTCGGCGATGGCCCTGCGGGCCACCCTTGACCCGGGCCGCTCCAGCACGGGTTAGAAGCGAGCGAGCGGCCCGAAAGAGCGGGGGTCCCGGCGGGGTTCGCGGTGGGGGTCGGCTACGTCCGCGACCGGGGTTGGCGGGCGCGGCCGCGCCTCGGGGGCACGCCGGGTCGGCTCAGCGGCTGACCGCAGCAGGCACGATTGGCAGATCTGTTCCACTCCCAGGCATGACAGTCGAGGCAGGGCAGGGTGATGGCTGCCCGGGACTGGCACTGATAGACCAATCACCGCCCAAGCCGCCCGAATTGCCCAAGCTGACCGAGCTGACCGAGATACCGCCCCCGCCTGCCCACGGTTGCTGAACCCGCCCACCCACTCACCGCAAGCCGCTAAGCCCACCCGGCGTGCCCCCGAGGCGCGGTGGCGCCCGCCACCCCCGGTTGAGGACGTAGCCGACCCCGATCGCAAACGTGCCCTGGCCACCCGTTCTTCCGGGCCGCTCGCTCGCTTCTCCCCCGTGCTGGAGTGAGCCGAGTCAAGGGTGGCCCGAAGGGTCATCGCCGAAGGCGACGCGTAGCGCAGCGGAGCGCCCTTTACTCGGCTCGCGGAAGCACGACACTGCCAAAGAAGCGAGTGGCCCAACGGTTACTACGCAACCCAGGTCAGACCCGACCGGTGTCGCGCCGTGCGCTACGGCTGCACCTTGTTCCACAGCTCGGCGACCGCCCGTGCCACCGTCCGGCCCTGGGCGAAACCGGCGTGGCCCGCAGGCGTCCTGCTGGCGGGGGACAGCGGGTCGGTGCCGAAGGCGGCGAGGGTGGTCTCGTCGGGGGTGATGACCTCGATGAGGCCGCCGCGCTCGGCGATCGAGGCCGCGTCGGCTTCGAGCACCGGGTCGGGCATCGGGGCGATGACGAGGGTGCGGGTGCGGCCTGCCGCGAGATCGAGGTTGGTGAAGGAACGGATGCCGCCGTCGATGTAGCGGGCGTCGCCGATCGTCACGGCGAGCCAGACACCGGGGATGGCGCAACTCGCGGTCACGGCGTCCACCAGGCCGACGCCGGAGGTGCGGTCGAAGAGCCGGGTCTCACCGGTGGCGGCGTTCACGGCGACCACGGACAGATCGCGCTCCGGCCAACTGTGGGACGGCAGCCGGGCCTCGATGACGGCCCGCCGCTCGGCCTCGGTCACGGTCTCGGCGGCCAGGGCCATCGTGCCCATCCGAAGCCGGCGTTCCACCGGGTCGGTGACCTCGGCGTCGACCTTCTCGGCGAACTCGAAGACCTCGGCGAGCGCGCCTTCGCGTGCCTTCAGTTCCTCCCTCTGGAGCGCGGGGTCCACCTGGGCCCGGAACAGCGCCGACAGCTCTACGCCGCTGGTGATCTGGGCGGACACCGCCGACCCCGCCGAGGTGCCGAGCAGGAAGTCCGCGTCGGTGACATCGACTCCGGCGTCGGCGAGACCGGCCAGCACGCCCGTCGCCCAGGCGATACCGGCCACTCCGCCACCGCCGATGACCAGCGCGCGTTCGTCCCTCATCCCTGCCCCCACAACTGGAATCCGGTGCGACGTCAGATCAGACCAGGCCCATGAGGGTGGTGTACGCCGACTCGGCCTGGCGTCCGGGCGCTGCCTCCGTTGCCGCGTGGGTGAGGAAGCCGGCCGTCGGACCGTCGTAGGTGACGCGCCCGGCGAGCAGGCAGGTGACCGTGTCGGCCTCCTCGGCCAGATCGGCCACGTCATGGGTGGACATCAACACCGGGGTCTCGGCCGCCACCTCACGTACCAGGGCACGGAACACCGAGCGCTGATGGGGATCAAGGCCGGCGGTCGGCTCGTCGAGCAGGATCAGCTTGGCGTTGTGGGCCAGGGCGCAGGCGATGCCGACCCGGCGCAGCTGCCCCCCGGAGAGGTGCGCGGTCCGCTTCCCGGCTTCCGCCGCCAGGTTCACCCGCCCCAGCACGCGGGCGGCGTTCTCCCATGCGGTGGACCGGTCCACACCCTTGAGCCACGCGATGTAGGCGACGTACTCGCGGGCGGTGAGCGTCTTGCTGGCCGGCACATGCTGCGGCAGCCAGGCGACCTCGCTGCGGTAGGCGCGCACTGTCGACTCCACGCCGCCCAGGGCGATCCGACCGGAGTTCGGGCGGCTGATCCCGGCGAGGAGCGAGAGCAGGGTGGACTTCCCGGCGCCGTTGGGGCCCAGCAGGATCGTCAGTCCGTCGGTGGTGCGGTGGGTGAAGCGGTCCAGCACGGGCGGCCTGCGCCGCCGGTAGCGGAAGGTCACGTCGTCGATGAGCAGGCTCAAGGCCGGATCCTTGTCATGAGTCGGGGCAGGAGGGCGAGAGCGAGGAGGCCTGTCAGGAAGGCAAGTCCGGCACCCAGCGCGGCGTAGGACACGTAGGGTCCCTCGGCGACGATCACCCAGGGGTAGGGGTCGTTGGAGGAACGATGGCCGTTCAGGAGGGACACCAGCATCCAGACCACCGGGAGGAGACTGGCCCGGGCGCCCAGGAGTGGCCAGGCGGCCAGCGCGATCCCGCAGAAGAACAGGACGTTGCGGGCCGCGGTGAGAGCGGTCGCGCTGTCGAACCCGCGCAGGAACAGCAGAGCGCCGGCACTCGCGGCCAGGCTCAGCCCGGCCGCGAGGACGACGTCCATCCGCTCGACCCGGCGCAGGGCCGCGGCCTCCGCCGCCACCAGCCTCCGCTCCAGTACGGCGACGACCGCCGTACTGACCGCGAGACAGGCGAAGTCGCTCAGCCGCGTGGTCACCAGGTCGGCCAACAGGCTGGGCATGGCGACCGTTTTGCCGGAAGTGACCGCGAGTACCACCCAGAAGCCCACCAGGACTCCGGGGACGAGTGAGAAGACGCCGCGTTGGCGCATCCACCAGCGCATCTCAACCAGCCGCCGTCGGCCGGAACTTCATGGTCGATCCCGCACAGGCCTGCATGATCTTGTCCTGGTACCAGGACTTCTGCTGAGCGGCGGGCAGTTTCAGGACCCGCCCGACCTCCGCGGTGAGCTGGGGCTCCTGGGCGGTCTTGAACTCGGGCTCCGACCGCAGCCACTTCAGGTAGCGGTCATCCACGCCGCTCTTCTTCATCGCCCAGTAGGTGGAGTAGTGCATGGTCTCCCAACTGGGATTGGCGCAGAACCAGTTCACGGACTGCATGGTGAGCGCGAATGCGAGGTCCTTCTCGTTCCCGTTGGCCGCACCGATCAGGTTGACGCGCCAGACGGCCGCGGAGGACGAGCGTTCACCCTTTGCCGCACCCTTGATCTCGAAGACGGACGTGGGTACTTGGGGTATCGCCCCCGCGTTGGCCAGTGTGGTCAGGACCCCGCTCACCCGGGTCTGCAGGGCGGCCGCGTCGACCCCCGCCACCGTTGGCAGACACACCTTGGGAGCCGTTCCCGCGCAGGTGGTATCGGCCAGCCCGGCCACGGTCGGCGCACTGAAACTCCAGTTGGCCGTGATCCGGTAGGGGACCAGGAAGCCGACGGCCGCGATCGACAGGGCCGCGGCCACTGCGACTGTGCGACGGGCAGTGGGCAGGCAGATCAGGGCAACGGCCAGGCCCACGGCTACCGTCGCCGCGGTTGTGGTGAGGAACACGACTGGTTCGAAGGTCTCCCCGAACCCCACCGGTTCCACAATGCCCGAGATGTGCCGCGGCCAGTACGGGAGGTACGACACGGACGTGCCCACCAGGAGCTGGACGGACACGGCGAGCGCCGGGGCGGCGTAGAGCGCGTTGATCCGACGACCCACGCTGTACCCGAGCAGCGCATAGCCGGCGATGTTGACCAGGGGGAGGGCGAGCGCGGCGAGGGCGTACCCGTCGATCCCGCTGCCGGTGGTGATGAGGGTGACGACCGGAACAGCGCTGACGGCGACGGCGAACACGCCGAGGATCGCGAGCAGACTCCGGGCAGCGATGGCCGGTTCCGACCGTGCGGGACCGATGCCCCAGGTCCTCAGCTTCCGCAGCCGGTGTCCTTCAAAGCAGGCGACGGCCGCGGTGAGCGCATAGACCGGCGGCAGTGTGCTGCTCAGGGCGAAGGTTACTGCGCGGGTCGGCCAGTCAAGTCCCAGGAACTTCAGCGAGGGTTGGATGCCGACGAAGAAGAAGTACGCGCACCCTGCGGCCAGGAACGGGGCCGTTCTGACCGCGGCAGAGGTGCGGAGGAGAGTCGTGGTTCTCAAGCGGATGTCCGAATCAAAGGGGGCCGATGCCCCCGGTGGACCGCACCGGAGGCAACGGCGAGCGGTCGTCTGTCAGTCGGCCTGCGTGGTGTCGACGCCGACCCAGTCAGCGAACAGCAGGCAGCAGGACCCGCCCTGAGCAACCTTGTCGGCTTCGAAGTAGTAGGAAGCCGAGTCCAGACCGGTCTGTGTGTCCGTGCTGTAATAGCCGCTGCCGTTGAAGCAGTTGGAGAACGTGAAGGTATCCACGGTGACGTCCGAGGCCAAGGAGACGTCTATCCTCCGCTTGACGACCGTCTGCTGTGTTGTGCCGTACTGGGCGTAGCAGCCCTCCCAGCTGATCTCGTTGTAGGCCTCGTCATCCCAACGGTGCGAGGTGTCCCCGTCCGTCCAGGAACTGATGTAGCTGGTCCACGTCCAGTCCGCGAAGGCGGAGGGGGTGAGGACGAGGAGCAGTGCGCTGACCGCGCCGACGATCACACCAGTGCGCTGAAGTCTCAGATTACGAGCAGACATGGCTCTCTCTCCTTCTCCCGCACGAGAACGCCACGTCGGCATAGGAAGATCGCGCAAGATTCGCGCGAACGTAGCATGAACAGCCGGGAGTTGACGGGTATTGATCACACCCCGATTCCTGTGTGCGGGGGCAAACCGCTCGCGAGATTCTGAATCGGTCAGGCAGCCCTCGCCGTGACCGCGGATCTGGCAGGCCACGACCCTGGAGACGCACCCCGGTGCGAGGTGCCGCGGTGCCTGGTCTGGTTGGGGGGTGGCGCGCCGCGTCGGAGTCGCTTCCCGGTGGAGCCGGTCCATGCAGCGGGATGGGAGGAATCCTCCGTCCCACCATCCGGACGCCCCCTTGATCCGTACCCCACCCCGTAACTTCGACGCCCTCGCGTTGCGCCTGATCGAAGCGGGCGGCCAAAGTGGCGGCCGTGGTCACGGCCGGGACCGGCGCGGGCAGCAGTCCCTCGCCGACCACGTCCGCCCGCAGCCGGTCGAAACCGACCAGATGGTCCTCCCCGACCAGCTGCACGACCGCGGTGGCCAGCGCGAACTCACCGCCCGAAAGGCCCCGGTCACGTTCCTTGACCGGGCCGATCCCCGCGTCCAACGCGGCAGTGACGCCAAGGACCCGGTCCAACTCGGCCACCAGCACCAGCCCGCCGTTCTCGGTCAGCGACCCGTCCGGGACCCCTGTCCGGGCATTCAGCCGGGTCCAGCGCTTGCCAGGCAGCGGGAGGCGGTACGACGACGCGATATCTTCTTCACCAGACAGGTGTACTTTCACGTTCGAGACGATTAGGTGTAGGAACCTCGATCTTCTCAAACCGGAAGCGCACCTGTCGCCGCATCAGCTACCGATCACCGCCGCTACCTGCGGATTCGGGTCAGAGCTCGACAGCACAGCTCGACGTCACGCTTCAACATCACTGCCAAGCCCGGGTGGGCAGAGGATATTCCCCCTCACTCCGACGGCACCCGCCCCACGGACGCCCCAACAAGCTGTCTTACATGCAACTTGACGTTCCGTCACTTTGCCGAACTGACAGCTGACCGACAGCACCCGCTTTTACGGTGCCGTGTTCATGACAGAGACCTCAGAAGCTCCGATCGGGCGCCGCACCGTTCTGATCGCCACGGGCGCCACGGCAGCAGCACTGGCCGTGGGCGCCGCAGCGCCTGAAGCCCCCACAACCGACACGGCGGACGCGACCCCCGTCGCCGCGGCGGCTGTCTGCACCCTCACCAAGGAGATGACCGAAGGCCCCTACTACCTCGACGGACAGCTCGTCCGCGCCGACATCACCGAAAGCAAGGCGGGCGTCCCCCTCAAGCTCACGCTCACCGTCGTGGACGACGACACCTGCGTCCCGCTCAGCAACGCCCTCGTCGAGATCTGGCACTGCGACGCGCTCGGCGAGTACTCCGGGTTCGTCGGCGGCAACGGCCACTCGGAGCCGGACGACGGAACGTTCCTGCGCGGCGGCGTACTGACGAACTCCAGCGGCGTCGCCGCGATCACGACGATCTACCCCGGCTGGTACCGGGGCCGCTGCATCCACATCCACCTCAAGGTGCACACCGGAGTCACCCTCACCTCGGACGGCTCCTTCACCGGCGGCAAGGAACTCCACACCGGCCAGCTCTTCTTCAACGAGACGATCACCACGGCCGTCGCGAAGGTCTCCCCGTACTCCACCAACACGGTCACCCGCACCACCCTCGCCCAGGACTCCATCTACGACGACGGAGGCGCCGCCTCCGGCCTCCTCACCCTCACGGCCCTGGGCAGCTCGGCCTCATCCGGCTACGCCGGCACCCTGACGGTCGGCGTCGAAACAAGCTGACCGGTACACCTTCCCCCCACGGAACCGGGGCGGCCCGCACCGAAGCGGGCCGCCCCTCTGCCGTGCCCGATGAACAAAAGACCAAGTGAAGACACCCGCTGGCTAATGTCCCGCCCGTCGGTACGACGTGATCAACGGGCGAGGAGAGATATCCGATGGTGAATGTCTGGCGTTTCGGGGGCGCGCTCGTCGCGGCCGGTCTGTCGGTCGTCGGGGTGGCCACCAGTGCGCAGGCGTACTCCGGGTTCACAGCCGAGAAGTACCAGCAGATCCAGTTCGGCATGACGAAGGCCCAGGTCTGGGAGTTGGGCGGAGGCGCGCAGGCGTGTGAGACCGGCGGGCTCGTCGGCGACGGGATCCTGTGTTTCACCGAGTCGAGCGACTACGCGCCGTACGGCGGCTTCAGCTTCACCGCGGACGGAAAGCTGAAAAGCAAGCGGCACGAGTTCCTGTTCAAGGCGAGGACCCCGTCCGTCAATCTCACCCAGTACAACAAGACGCAGCTGGGCATGAGCGAGGCGCAGGTCTGGTCGATCGTGTCGAAGGACTCGTGCGTCGTGCAGCAGGAGGCCTACCCCAACTGGCCGGCCACGAACAGCCACACGCTGGAGTACTACTGCGCCTCCGCGACCGGCCTTTTCCCGCCGAACGCGAGGTTCGTCTTCACCGACGGCACGCTGACCGAGCGATACCAGCGCGCCCTCACCTGACCGTGGACTGTGCCCCAACTCCCGTGGAAACACGGCCAGTTGTCGCTTAGATCCCCAGTGCATTCACAGCCGCACATTAAGGAGTTCCTCAGGTACGCCCCTACGTTCCATGCCCATGACTGAGAACCCAGCTCAACACGAGCAAGACGAGCAGAACGACAACGCGTCGCGGCCCGGGGCTCACCGCCGGGACAAGGGTGTCCAGCGGCGGCGTGTCCTCATCGGTGGCGGCAGCGTCGCCGTGGTCGGCGGGCTTGCCGCGGCCGGGCTCGCCTCCGCCGACCCGGTGTCGGGGAAGGCGCACAAAACGAAGGCGTCCAGGTCGACCACCGTGTCGACGTCGGCCTCCGCCTCCAGCAGCGTCTGCACTCTGAACGCCGAGGTCACCGAGGGTCCGTACTCCCTGGACGGGGCCCTCGTACGGGAGGACATCCGCGAGGACAAGGAGGGGGTGGAGGTTCAGTACACCTTCACCGTCGTCGACTCCGCCAACGACTGTGCTCCCCTCGCCGACGCCCTCGTCGAGATCTGGCACTGCGACTCGCTCGGCGAGTACTCCGGGTTCGTGGGCGGCAACGGCCACACGGAGGACGACAACGGCACGTTCCTGCGCGGCGGTCAGCTGACCGACTCCGACGGCCAGGTCAGCCTCGTCTCGATCTGGCCCGGGCACTACGTCTCCCGTGCCGTTCACGTCCATATGCGAGTGCACACGGACGTGACGCTCACCGACACGTCGTACACCGGCGGCGAGGTCATCCACACCGGTCAGCTGTTCTTCGACGAGGACATCAATGCCGAGGTCCAGGCCCTGGACCCGTACTCGGACAACACCACCGCCGAGACCCAGCTCTCCGACGACAGCATCTACGACGACGGCGGCGCCTCCTCCGGCCTGCTGACCCTCACGGCACTGGGGTCCAGCGTGTCCGACGGATACACCGCCACCCTCACCGTCGGCGTCGACAGCTCCAGCTGATTCCCTAGCTGATTCCCTACGCCGCCACGGGCTGCCGTTCCTCGACCGTCTCCTCCGCCGCCTTTTCCTGACGGTAGGCGCGGATCGAGTAGGTCAGGGCGGCAGCCCACAGCGCGTACAGCAGGACGTATACCGGGGTGCTGAGCGCGGTGGTCGCGCCGACCCAGTCGCTGTTCAGCAGGGTGCGGGCGTTGAGTACGACGATGAGGCCACCGACCACGGAGCCGAGGATGCGCGGCGCCACGAAGCGCACCAGCCAGGCGGCGACCGGGGCGATGATCATGCCGCCGACGAGGAAGGCGAGCACCCAGGACCAGTTCACGCCGTCGGAGCCGAGCGCGAGGAGGAAACCCACGCTCGCGGACACGGCGACCAGGAACTTGCTGGTGTCGACGGAACCGACCACTTTGCGCGGCTCCATCCGGCCGCTGGCCAGCAGCGCGGGGGTGCCGATCAGGCCCCAGCCACCCCCGCCCGTCGCTCCCAGAAACCCTGCGACCAGGCCCAGCGGCACGAGGAACCGCTTGCGCAGCGGCTTGCCCAGGTTGTCCCGGGGTACGCCGCGCAGCGTGAAGCGGTAGCTGACGTAGAGGCCCAGCGCGAGCAGGATCACCGCCATCACCGGCTCGGCGACGGCGGTCGACATCCGGGACAGCACGGTCGCGCCGAGGAACGAGCCCACAGCGCCCGGTATGCCGATCCGGGCGACCACCTTCCAGTCGACGTTGCCGAAGCGCGCGTGCGAGGCGCCCGACACCAGCCCCGTGCCGATCTGGGCGAAGTGGACGATGGCCGAGGCGGCGGCGGGGCTCGTGCCCAGGGCCAGCAGCAGCACGGTCGAGATCACCCCGTGGGCCATGCCCAGACTGCCGTCCACGAGCTGGGCGCCCAGGCCCGCCAGCGCCAGCAGTACCAGCGTGCGCATTGCGTCCGTCCCGTCTTTCCTAGCTTTCCTACCGGTTGGGTAGGGATGAACGGGACGCGACGCTAAGGGCTCAAACTGAGGACAGCCTGAGGACGCCATGAGGATGATTCACAGGAATCCTCAGGGGTTCAGGGGTTCAGGGGTTCTCCCAGGCCGCCGGCTCCGCGGCCAGCTCCCGCACCGGCCCGGGCAGCGTGCCCTCCGCGATGTCGGCGAGCGTGACGCCTTCGAGGATCTTCCGTACGTTGGCCCGCACCGCGACCCACAGCGGCAGCAGCGGTTCGGCGGGCCCGGTGTAGGCCAGCTGGGTGGGCCGTTCGCCGCGTACGGAGACGATCGGGCCGTCGACCGTTCGGATGACGTCCGCGACGGTAATCGTGTCGGCGGCGCGCGCGAGCGTGTAGCCGCCGTTGCCGCCGCGTCGGCTGGTGACGAGGCCGCCACGCCGGAGATCACCCAGGATCCCCTCAAGGAACTTGTGCGGAATGTCCTGCGCGATGGCGATGACCTCGGCCTTGACCGGGCCGCCGTCCTGCCGTACGACGAGCTCCAGTGCCGCCCGTACCGCGTAATCCGCCCGCGCCGAGATCCTCATATGACCATTAAAAGGCCTGGTGCTGTGGACAATGACCGAACCCGCGCCGCTGTCTCTGGGGAGGCTCCCGCATGGTCCTGAGCAGACGTACGTTCAGCGCATTCGCCGGCACCGCCGCTCTCGGCCTCTCGCTGAGTGGCTGCGGCGGCTGTGGCGCGTACGCCGCCATCAAGGCGTCCACGGTTCCCACCGGGCCCGCGCCCGGTCCGCCCGCCGCCGACCGCATCGCGCACTCCGTCGGCTTCGACCGCTACTCGATGCTGATCGACGGCAAGCGTCTCGTGCTCTGGTCCGGCGAGGTCCACCCCTTCCGGCTGCCGAGCCCGTCCCTGTGGCGGGACGTCCTGCAGAAGCTGCGCGCCCACGGCTACAACGCGATCAGCATCTACGTCTCGTGGAACTACCACTCGCCCGCACCCGGGAAGTACGACTTCACCGGGGTCCGCGACCTCGACCTGTTCCTGAGCACGGCCGCCGAGACCGGCCTGTACGTCATCCTGCGCCCGGGCCCGTACATCAACGCCGAGGTCGACGCCGGCGGCTTCCCCGGCTGGCTGACCGCCACCAAGGGCACCGCCCGGACTTCCGACCCGACCTACCTGAAGTACGTCGACGAGTGGCTGACCGCCGTCGACCGGATCGCCGCCCAGCACCTCTACACCAAGGGCGGCGGCACGATCGTCCTCTACCAGCTGGAGAACGAGTACGCGAACAACGTCACCAGCTCCCTCGGCCGCGACTACATGGCCCACCTCTACGCCAAGGTGCGAGCCGACGGCATCGACGTGCCGCTGTTCCACAACGACAAGGGCAGGAACGGCTATTGGATCCCCGGGACCTTCGACACGGATGGTGAGAAGGGCCGTTACCTGTACGCCTTCGACGGCTACCCGTCGCCCGTCGGGCAGCCGCCGGACTGGGGCTACTTCGGCATCGGCGGTACGACGGGCGGCTCGACCGCGAGTCCCGACACCCCGGGGTTCATCGCCGAGTTCGGGGGCGGCTGGTTCGATCCATGGGGCGGGGTGGAGTTCGGCGGCAAGGGGTACGCGGAGTCGCGCCGGACCCGGGACGCGGCGTACGAGCGGCGCTTCTACCTCACCAACCTCGCCAACGGCATCAAGATCCACAACGTCTACATGACCTTCGGCGGCACGTCCTGGGGCTGGCTGCCCGCGCCGATCGTCTACACGTCGTACGACTACGGTGCCGCCCTCGACGAGGCCAGGCAGCCCACCTCGAAGCTGATCCCGATGCACCAGATCGGGCAGCTCCTGCACTCCGTGCCCGACCTGGCCAAGCTGGACCGCGGCAACGATGTCACGGTCGGCGCGGCCGGCTCGGGGATCAAGGCGTACCACCTCGTCAACCCGGACACGAAGGCGCACTTCTACGTGCTGCGCAATGACACCTCCACCGAGGTCGACGCCTCCGTCCCGCTCGCCGGGACGACCGTCCCCGTGCCGGTCCCGGGTCTCGACGCCCGGCTGCTCGCCACCGGAATCGCCCTCGGGCGGCGGAAGTTGAGCTACTCCACCGCCCAGCCCATGCTGTGGCTGACCGCCGGGCGCCAGGACATCGCCGTGTTCACGGGCCGCTCGGGCGAGGTGACGCGGACCGGGCTGGAGTGCGCGAGCGCACCCACGGTCACCGTGCTGGAAGGGAGCGCCGGGCACTCGTACGCGAACGGCGTCCTACGGATCGACGCCCAACTGGCCGGGCTGACACGGGTTCTGGTGGAGGGCGGCGGCATCTCGGCGCCCCTTCTGCTGCTGCTCGCCGATGACGAGACCTCCGGACGGCTGTGGCGCTACGACACCCCGTCGGGCCCGGTGCTGGTGCACGGCCCCGCGCTGCTGCGCACCGCCGCGGTGAGCGGCGCGACCGTCCAGCTCACCGGGGACACAGTCAAGGCCGCGAATCTGGAGGTCTGGGGGCCGCGCGGGATCACGGAAGTCGTCTGGAACAAGGGCATGTTGAAGACGTTCGCCACCACGTCCGGGAGCCTGCGGGCCGAGCAGCAGCTGCCCGGCGTGGCCGGTGTCCCGCTGCCCGCGCTGACCAACTGGCGCCGGTACGCGGAGAACCCGGAGTCCGCCCCCGACTACGGCGACTCCGGCTGGAAGGTCGCGAACAAGACGTCCACGAACAGCATCACGCCCGTACCCGCGGGGCAGCCCGTCCTGTTCGCCGACGACTACGGCTACCACTACGGCGATGTCTGGTACCGGGGGCACTTCACGGACACCGACGGCGCGGAATCCGTGTCCCTGACCTACCTCTCGGGCGCGCAGGGGCTGCTGATGGCGTGGCTGGACGGAAAGGCGCTGGGCACGCACCGGATGCCGGTGCCGGACAAGAAGACCATCAGACAAGGGAGTTGGGCCGCCACGGCGACCTTCGCCGTCGCCGACGAAACGGGGCCGCGGGTGCTGTCCGTGCTGGTGCGCCGTATGCAGCACGACGAGGACGGGGCGGCGAAGGACACGCACAAGGTGGCCCGCGGGCTGGCGGCCGTGACCTTCGACGGCGCTTCTCCGGCGGTCACTTGGCGGATCCGTGGCGAGGTGGCCGCCGACCCGGTGCGCGGGCCGGTCAACAACGGGGGTCTGTACGGGGAGCGGCACGGCTGGCATCTGCCGGGGTTCGCGGACAGCGGCTGGAAGGTCGTCGACTTCCCGCGCGCCGAGCGGCGGCAGGGCGTCGTCTGGTACCGCACCGACTTCCGGCTCGCCGTCGACACCGCCGTGGACGCCTCGATCGGGCTCACCCTCACCGACGAACCGGCCCGCGCCTACCGCGTCCAGATCTTCCTGAACGGCTGGAACATGGGCCAGTACATCAACGATGTGGGCCCCCAGCACACCTTCGTCCTGCCGAACGGGCTGCTGCGCACACGGGGGCTCAACACACTGGCCCTCGCGGTGCTGTCCGACGGGAACACCCCCGCAGGCCCGGGAGAGGTGAAGCTGACGCTGCTGGGCAGCGCGGCCGGAGGAGTACCCGTGACCACGGTGGACTCCCCCGGTCCGACGACCGCCTAGGCCGGGGCCGGCCCCTATAAGCCGACCCCTACAGGCCGCCCCTATGGGTCGTTGCCTTCAGCGGAGCCTGATCACATTCCACGACAGCGGCTCCAGGACGGCGTTCAGCGTGCCGTCCTGGAGGACGGTCCCCTCGACGGGGTGCGGAGTGACCCGCTCCGGGTTGTCGAGGGTGTTGCGGGCGTCCGGGTCGGCGTCGGCGAGCGCGCTGTGCTCGACGACCTCCGTCAGCCCCAGCCGGTTCAGGCCGACTTCGAGCGGCAGCGACTCGGTCTGGCTCCGGTTGACGGCGAAGACGGTGACCGAGCCGTCCTCGGCGCGCACGGCGGTGGCGTGCAGCAGGTCCGCCTCGCCGTACTTCTTCGTCTCGTACGTCGGCGAGTCGACCCGTACGTCGAGGACCTCCCCGCGCCCGTACCGCGACGCCTGCGCGAACGGGAAGAACGTCGTCTGCCGCCAGGCCGGGCCGCCCGGCTCCGTCATGATCGGCGCGATGACGTTGACGAGCTGGGCGAGGCAGGCGACGGTGACCCGGTCCGCGTGCCGCAGCAGGGCGATCAGGAGCGAGCCGAAGACCACCCCGTCGGTGACGTTGTAGTTGTCCTCCAGCAGGCGCGGGGCCTCCGGCCAGTCGGACGCCGGGTCGGTGTTCCTCGCGTGCTCCTCCCACTTCGACAGGTACCAGACGTTCCACTCGTCGAAGGAGAGGTTGATCTTCTTCTTCGACTTGAGCCTGGCGCCCACGTGGTCGCAGGTCGCGACCACGTTCTCGATGAAGGACTCCATGTCGACGGCGGAGGCGAGGAAGGAGTCGACGTCGCCGTCGTGGGGCTCGTAGTAGGCGTGAAGGGAGATGTAGTCGACCAGGTCGTACGTCTCCTGGAGGACCGTCGACTCCCATTCGGCGAAGGTCGGCATGGACTGTCCGGAGGAGCCGCAGGCGACCAGTTCGACGCCGGGGTCGATCTGGCGCATGGCGCGGGCCGTCTCGGCGGCGATCCTGCCGTACTCCTCGGCGGTCTTGTGGCCGGTCTGCCAGGGGCCGTCCATCTCGTTGCCGAGGCACCAGAGGTTGATGCCGAAGGGGTCCTTGTCTCCGTGCGCGATGCGCTGCTCGGAGAGTGCGGTGCCGGAGGGGTGGTTGGCGTATTCCTGGAGTTCGAGGGCCTCGGCCACTCCTCGTGTGCCGAGGTTGACCGCCATCATGGGCTCCGCCTGGGGGCCGACCTTCTTGAGGAAGGCGATGTACTCGGAGAGGCCGAAGCGGTTGGTCTCTGTGGAGCGCCAGGCCAGGTCGAGGCGGCGGGGGCGGTCCTCGGCGGGGCCTACCGAGTCCTCCCACTTGTAGCCGGAGACGAAATTGCCCCCGGGGTAACGGATGGCGGTGACGCCGAGTTCGCGGACCAGGTCCAGGACGTCCGTGCGGAGGCCTTCGGCGTCGGCTGTGGGGTGGTCGGGTTCGAAGATGCCTGTGTAGACGCAGCGGCCGAGGTGTTCTACGAAGGAGCCGAAGAGACGGGGGTTGACCTCGCCGACCTTGAAGGCGGGGTCGAGGGTGAAGCGGGCGGTGTGCATGTGCGCCTTCCGAGGAGGGGGTTGTTGTTTCGTTGGCGGCTGCGGGTTCGTTGTGGCTGGTCGCGCCCACGCGGCGGAGCCGCAAATAGGTACATCCCCGCGCCCCTAACGCACGCTGGGCCAGCCGTCTCTGTTCCAGCTCAGGGGGTTGAGCCCCAGCTTGGGCGTTCCCGCGTCCTCTGCGTCGTAGTAGTGGTACGCCAGGACATCTCGGCCCTTGTCCTTGAAGACGGACTCGCCTCCTGTGCCGATGAAGCGGCCGTGGCCCGCCAGCAGCAGGTCGCCGCCTCCCTCAAGGAGGGGCTTGCCCGTGCTGTCGACGTACGGGCCCGTCACGCTCGTCGACCTGCCGACCCGGATCTTGTAGGTGGAGTTCACGCCCGCGCAGCACGCGTCGTAGGAGGCGAAGAGGTAGTAGTAGTGGCCGTGTTTGACGATGTACGGGCCCTCTACCGCGTACGGGGCGTCCGGGCGGGTCGCCAGGTGGTGGACGGTGGTGCCCTCGATGGCCTTGCCGGTCTTCGGGTCGAGTTCGACCATGCGGATGCCGGTCCAGTACGAGCCGAACGTCATCCACAGCTTGCCGTCGGCTTTGATCACGGCCGGGTCGATGGCGTTCCAGGTGTCGGTCGTCTCGGAGGTGAAGGCCTTGCCGTGGTCGGTCCAGGTGCCGGGGAGGCCGGTCGGGGAGGTGGCGACGCCGATCGCGGAGTGGTTGGTGCCCCAGGAGGAGACGGCGTAGTAGAGCCAGTACTGGCCGTGCCGGTAGGAGATGTCGGGGGCCCAGGGGTCGCCGGTGGAGTTGTACTCGTACCACCAACTCGGGGGCGCGGCGAAGGCGTTGCCCGAGTCGTCCCACTGGACGCGGTCCTTGGAGAGGCGGGCGCCGATGATGCCGCCGGTGGAGTAGGCCACGTATCCGCCGGACTTGAGGTGGATGACCGTGGGGTCGTGGATGATCTGCTGGCCGGTGATCGGCTGTGGGTCGGGGTAACTCTCCGCCGCCTGGGCCGTGTTGGGCAGCAGGGCCAGAACGGTCGCCACAGCCGCCGCGGCAAGGCTTCTTCGTATGGTCACTGTCCCGCCAATCCCGTGTGGGCGACGCCCGCCACGATCTGCCGCTGGAAGAAGACGAACACGATGATCAGCGGCAGGCCCGCCATGAGGCCGCCGGCCATGAGCTGGGCCCACTGGATGCCGTAGGAGTTCATGACGGTCGCGATGCCGTTCGGCATGGTCATCAGGTCGGGGTTGTTGGTCACCATGTACGGCCACAGGAAGTTGTTCCAGGAAGCGATGAAGGTGAAGATGCCTACCGCTGCGAGGGAGGGGCGGGAGAGCGGGACGACGATGGTGAAGAAGATCCGCCAGCGGCCCGCGCCGTCGATGAAGGCGGCCTCCTCCAGTTCGCGGGGGATGCCCTGGAAGAACTTGTAGAGGATGTAGACCATCGCGGCGGGCGCGCACTGCGGCAGGATCATGCCCCAGTAGGTGTCGACCATCCCCATCTGCTGGACGGTGGTGAAGAGGGGGACGCCGAGGACCGCCGGGGAGATCATCAGGCCCGCCATCACCACGCCCATCAGGACGGTCTTGCCCTTGAACTCGGTTCGGGCGAAGCCGTATCCGGCGAGTGCGGCGACGGTGACCACGATGGCCGTCACCAGGACCGACACCACGAGGGAGTTGACGAACCAGTTCGAGATGTTGCCGGTCTCCCAGAGGGACTTCCAGGCCTGGAGCGTCCAGACCTTCGGCAGCCAGTGCGGCGGGATCTCGGCCGCCTCGGCCTCGGACTTGAGCGAGGTGAACAGGGCGGCGGCGATCGGCGCCATGAAGACGGCGGAGACGCCGACGCCGATCAGCGTGAGGACGATCTGGCTGGGTGTCCAGGGCTTGCGGGACTTGGCCCGTATCTGGGTGGCGCTCATCGGCCGCCCTCCTCACGGTTGCGCAGCAGCGCCATCCGCGCGAGGGCGACGGCCGCGATGATCACGAAGAAGATGATGGACATCGCGGAGGCGTAGCCCACGCGGTAGCTGGTGAAGCCCTGTTCGAGGGTGTACTGGACGAAGGAGCGGGTGCTGAGCTCGGGGCCCGGCCCGAAGTCCATCATCACCACGGCCTGGTCGAAGAGCTGGAGCGAGGCGAGGACCTGGAGCGCGATCACCAGGCCGGTGATGTGGCGCAGCATCGGCAGGGTGATGTGGACCATCCGGTGCCAGGCGTTCGCGCCGTCCAGTTTGGCGGCCTCGTAGAGGTGGTCGGGGATGCCCTGGAGCGCGGCGAGGTAGAGCAGGAAGCTGAAGCCGACCGTCCACCACAGGGTGGTGATGACGATGGCGAGCATCGCGTACGACTTGTCGGTCAGCCAGGGTGTGGTGAGCCCGAAGGTCTCGTTGAACAGGCCGATGCCCTGGGTGAACAGCCACTGCCACATGTTGGCGGCGACCGTCGACGGCAGCAGGAACGGCGCGAAGAAGCACAGCCGCCACAGCCACTTGCCGCGCTCGATGTGGTGCGCGAGCATCGCGAGCAGGAAGGCGAGGAGTGTGATGCACGGTACGACGAGCAGGGTGAAGTACGCGCTGTGGCCGAGCGCGTCCCACATCGCCTGGTCGTTCAGGGCCTCGCGGTAGTTGTCGAGGCCGACGAAGCTCGCGCTGTCGCCGGAGATGTTGGCGTCCGTGAAGCTGAGGTACACGCCGCGCAGCAGCGGCCAGATCACGAAGAGCGCGAAGAGCGCCAGGAACGGGGCGACGAACCAACCCCCGTGCTGGAAGCCCTGCTTGCGGCGGACGGTCGCGGTGGCGGCGGCGGTGCTCGCCCGCGCCGGTGCGATGACTGTCTCAGCACTGGTCGTCATGCGACCGCACCTCCCTGCGCGGCGGTTTTGCCGTCCATCGGGTTCTTCGAGGCGAGAAGCTTGGTGAGATGGGACTTCATCGTCTGCGCGACCGCGGCCGGCTTGGCCGAGCCCATGGTCGAGGAGACGACCACGGGGCCGAGATCCTGGGCGAGGACGCCGGTGGAGCCCGCGAACCACACCTTCGGCTCGGTGGCCTGGTGGTCCATGGCGCTGACGTACTCGTTCTGCGGCGTGAGCTTCTTGTACGCGGCCGTGGACAGCGTCGGCGTGTACGCGGGGATGTGGCCGCCGGCCGCCCACTGCTGGGCGTGCGTGGCGACGTACGCGGCCAGCTCGTGCGCGGCCTCGTTGGTGGCGCCGCCGCGGCCGGACTGGTGCGGCAGGACGAACGCGTGCGATTCGGCGTGGGTTGCCTGCTTGCCGAAGACGGGCGGCAGCGGGGTGGCGCCGTAGTCCAGCTTCGCGCCGGAGAAGACCGGCACCGACCAGTTGCCCTCCCAGGTGAAGGGGGCGCCGTTGATGAACTGTTCGCCGGTCGGCGCGCCCGGGATGACGTACCCGTCGGTGACGTGCTTGCGGAAGAACTCCAGGACCTGCGTGGCCTTGTCGACGTCGAAGAGGACCTCGGTGTTGTCGTCGTTGAACCACTGGCCGCCGAGCTGGGTGTAGAAGGCGACGAAGAACCACCACTGGAAGTTCTGGTCGTTGGTCCACAGGCCGATGGTCTGCAGGCCCTTCTTCTGGACCTGCTTGGCCTTCTTCAGGACGTCGAACCACTCGTCGGTGGAGGTGACCGGGATCATCCGGCCGTCGTCGCCGAGCAGGTCCGCCTTCTTCAGCACGTCCTTGCGGTAGAAGCAGAGCTGTACGTGGATGTCGAGCGGCAGGGCGTAGAGCTTGCCGTCGATGACACCGCGGTTCCACAGCGCCGGGTTGTAATCCGCCTTGCGCACCCCGTACTTGGCGAGGAGGCTCTCGTCCCACGGATCCAGGAGCCGCCCCGGCGAGAAGCCCGCGACCCGGCCCATGTGCATGACGCCGAGCTCGGGTGCGCGGTTGCCCGCGGCGGCCATCGCGAGCTTGGTGTAGAAGGGGTTGCCCCACTGGAGGGTGGAGTCCTTCACGTCGATGCCGGGGTGTTCCTTGCGGAAGGCGTCCAGCATCGCGATCATGTTGGCGCCGTCGCCGCCGCTGAAGAGGTTCCAGTAGCGCACCCGGGTGTCCGCGCCGGAGGCGAGCGCGTCGGCGCCCGTCCCCAGGGTTGCGAAGCCCAGGCTTCCTGCGACTGTCAACCCACCCAGTCCGGCCAGGATTTGCCTTCGGTTCAGGCCAGGTTGTCCCACGCCCGCCCCCTACTGTTCGAGATTTCGATAGATGATCGCAACTTCGAACGGGACCGTAGATAGGAAGCGCTTACTCGTCAATGGTTTGCGCAAAACTTTCGAACGGCTTACGGGATACCGAACATTGGTGGGCGAGATATACAGACCGGAGGCTCCCGTCGATGGAGCCTCCGTTCCGGACTCACAGGCTGTGGGGTCAGACCGGGATGCCCGGCCCTCGCCCGCGCAACTCCTCGATCTTCGGGCCGTACTCGTCCACCGCGTAGCCCACCTGGTGGTTCTCCGGGCAGCACTTCTTCCCGAGTGCGATGCCCTCCGCGATCCGGTCCAGCACCTCCACGTACTCCTGCGGTGTCAGCGTCCCGCCGCACTTCTCCAGCCACCGGCTGCCCTCGCGGGCGAGCACCACGAAGGCGTGCGGGGCCTTGCCCCGGTACTTGGTGGCGACTTTGAACAGATCATGCACGGCGGGGACCGCGGCCCGGACCAGTTGCGGGTTGGCCGGGTCCTGCATCGAATAGCCGAGCCGGACCTTGGCCTCGGCCGTCACGACGAGCCGGTCCTCGGAGCCGTCGGGGCAGCCCTTCGCGGCAGCAAGGTGATTGGTGGCGAGATCGAGCCTGCCCTGCTCGGCCTCGTACTCGGCACGCTGGAGCCAGTAGTGGTGGTCGTCCTGGAGGAACTGGTGCGCGGCGTCGTAGATCCGCCGTACCGCGTCGGCGTCCAGGTTCAGGGAGCGCATGGTCTCGTGGTTGAGGAGTTTGATCATGGCGCTGCGGTCACGGTGCTGGTTGTCCGTGATGTGCCAGGCCTGTCCCGCGTAGAACAGCAGCAGTTTGGCGATGACCCACTCAAGGTCTTCCTTGCGGTGTCGCAGCACGTTCCGGACAACGGTGTCGGCGATGGTCCGCTGCCGGCAGCGCAGCCGGCCGTCGCCGGTGCGGACCAGCAGGTTCATCCCCACGAGCGCGTTCACCGCGATCCGATGGCTGTGGTCCGGGGCGCTCGGGTGGGACACGATCTCCAGCAGGTCGGCCACGTCGATACCACGCTGCTGGAAGACCAGCGAGCTTGCCGATGAGCGCGTTCAGGAGCGGGGCCGCGCGCCGCGTGAACATGTCGACGTCGTCCACGAAGATCGCGTCGAAATGCTGCTGGCGCGACTGCCCCTCGATGTCCCGGGGCGGCCGGGACGCCCCGCGGTCCACCCAGCCGGCGTTCATGCCCTTCTTGTGGAGCCGGTAGGCGACCTGCATCAGAGCGGTCGTCTTGCCGGAACCGGCGGTGCCCTTCACCAGGACGATCGGCTGCCGTTCCCCTTCGGCGGGCCGGGCCCGTTCCTCGATGGCGTCGACCAGGGAGAGCTGCGGCGCGATCTTCCTGTCCTTGATGTCGCCCCAGGTCGGGTCCCGCCCGATGAGGAACTCGCGGGTGCCGGTGGGGGTGTCCTCCACCAGTCCGGCCACCCGGACGGTCCCCACGCCGTCCCGGGTTCCCTCGTACTCCTCGGTGAGCACCCGCCGCCCGTCTACGAGCGCCTGGATTCCGGCGCCGAGGCGGCTTCGTACGAAGTCGGCGGGCGTCGCGCGGATGGTGCCGCAGGCCCGCCTCGTGCAGCCGGGCCCGGTCGGCGGCCGTGCCTTCGGGGGTGATGAGGAAACCGGGGAACTCGTGCTCGCCGGAGGCCCGGCCGGCGATCCGCAGGGTCTCCCACAGGGCGGAGCTGCTAGGGGACAGGGACAGGAAGACCACGGGCCGGGTCAGCAGCTCCGCCCGGAACCGCCGGAACCACAGGCTGCGCGCGTCGTTCCCGGGCACCGACCACGCGTCGCCGAAGTTCTGCGGGACCCCGCCGTCGTGCGGCCAGCCGTGCATGGTGACGACCTCGAGAGCGCCGCGCTTGCCGGTCGGGAAGTCCTCGCACGCGTCGACGAGGGAAACGGTGTCCGCCGCCCGCGCGTTGCGGATGAGGGGCAGCACGTCGCTGCCGGTGAAGTCGTAGACGCGCGACCACGGGGCACGCAGCAGTGCGTACGCCGTGTGCCCGTCGTGTCCCTCCGGGACGGACAGGGCTTTGAGGTGCTGGTCCATCTGCTGCGGCGAGAGCTGCCGGCGGGCGGCGGCCCAGGTCTCGTGCAGGGCGGGCACGGGCTGCGGCACGGCGCCGAACACGGCCTCGGCGAGCCGGTGGCCCAGCTCGTCGGTGTCGATGGCGCCACCCCCGTCCGGTCCCGAGACGAGGGCCAGCACCATCTGGCCGGTCGACATGTGCTGGCCAGAGCGCGACGGACGCGATGCCCATCCACCGGGTGGCGGCGGGGCGGTCGGCGAGGGCCGTGACGCTCAGGGCCGCCATCAGTCCGCCGGCGAACAGGGTGACCGTGGACTGGGCGGCCTGCGCACGGCCCCGGGCGACGCTGACGGCCTGGACGAGCTGGGAGTAGTAGGTCCGACACCGAGGTGACCACGGAGTCCAGTACCTGTTCGTACTCCTTGCGGTCCTGTGCCGCGTCCGGACCACCGGCTGCTTCCTGTGCCGAATCCCCGGCCGCCCCCTGGTTCGGGGGACCGGCCACCCCCTGGTCCACCGCCACCGAGTTCCTCCACCACTCAACAGACCGCGAAAGTGCAGATTTCACAGCCTGTCACCGAAGGATCATCAGATCGCGAAGGCCGCCTGCGGCACCCCTTTCCCCGCGCCGGGCACGACGAGCACCGAGCCGGACATCGGGTGCGGTGCGGCAAGGCCCGTACGGGCCGTGGTGATGTACAGGTCGGTCAGGTCGGCGCCGCCGAACGCGCATGCGGTGGGGCGGCGTACGGGGAGTTCGATGACGCGGTCGAGGTCGCCGTCCGGGGTGTAGCGGCGGACCGCTCCGCCGTCCCAGAGGGCCACCCACACGCAGCCGTCGGCGTCGACGGTGAGGCCGTCGGGGAAGCCTTCACCGTCCGGGATGACCGCCAACTGCCGCCGATTGAGCGGAAGTTGGTCCTCGCCGACGTCGAATACGTCGATCCGGCGGGTGGGCGAGTCGATGTAGTACATCAGCCGGCCGTCGGGGCTCCAGCCCGTGCCGTTGCTGACGGCCACGTCGTCGAGGATCGTGCGGACCGTGCCGTCGGGGGTGATCCGGGACAGTGTGCCGCCGCGCGGCGCCTCGTCGTAGCGCATGGTGCCGCACCACAGCGAGCCGTCGGGGGCGACCGCCGCATCGTTCGCCCGGCGGCCCGGGACGGGCTCCCGGTGCAGCCAGCGGAAGGCCTCGCCCGATCCCGGCGGCCCGTAGAGCCCGACGCCGTCACGGAGGTTGACGACCAGGCCGCCGCCCGCGCGGGGCTTGGCGGCGCCGACGTGCTGTTCGGTGACCATGACCGTGCGGTGCCCGGTGCCGGGGTCGTACGTATGGACCCGGGAGCCGAGGATGTCGACCCAGATGAGCCGCTGTTCGCGCGGGTCCCAGGTGGGGCCCTCGCCCAGGGCGGCGTACTCCCGTACCGCGACCTCGACGGCCGTCATCCGACGCTCCGGTGACCGAGCCGCTCGGACAGCTCGGCGGCGCCCTTCGCGGCGAGCTGCTCCAGTTCGGCGCGGCGCTCGTCGCTCCAGCGGATCATCGGTACGGAGATGGAGAGCGCGGCGACGACCTGTCCCGTACGGTCGCGCACCGGGGCGGCGACACAGCTGACGTCCGGGTTGGACTCGCGGCTCTCCACAGCGATGCCGCGGCGGCGGATCTCGGCGAGGGCCTCGCGCAGGGCGGCCGGTTCGGTGATGCTGTTCGGGGTCATCGCGACCAGGTCCGCGTCTTCGGGGATGCGGGAGGTCAGCTCGACGTCGGGGAGCGAGGCGAGCAGCATCTTGCCGACGGAGGTGCAGTGGGCGGGGAGCCTGCGGCCCGCCGCCGACACCATGCGCACGGCGTGCGTGGAGTCGACCTTCGCGATGTAGATGACGTCGGTGCCTTCGAGGATGGCCACGTGCACTGTCTCGTCGCAGGTCTCGGCGACGGAGCGGGCGACCTGCTGGCCCTCGGCGGCGAGGTCCAGCTGCTCGGCGTACCGGCTGCCGAGCTGGTACGGGCGTACGCCGAGCCGGTAGCGTCCCGGCTGACCGGGCACCTGGACGATGTACGACCGGGCGGCGAGCGTGGTGACCAGCTCGTGCACCGTGGTGCGGGGCAGCTGTAGCTTGCGCACGATGTCGGGGGCGGAGAGAGTCCCGTCCCCGTCGAGGAAGAGCTCCAGTATGTCCAGAGCTCGGGTCACGGCAGGTACGAGGCGTCCCACAACCGGCCCCCTCCCTATGTTCGAAATTTCAACAGCCGATCGGCATGACGAACACAGGCTAGTCATATGGGCTTGGGCGGGCAATGGGTGAGGCGGGGGTGGCTGGGTGGGGGGCTTTGGACGGAGCCCGCCTTTCGAGGGAATCCGGCTGGCCGACCGAGCCGACCGAGTCGGGTGGGTAGGTGGGAAAAAGGGGGTCAGCGGGGGCGGGGGGCTCCCAGTTGCCCCCGGAGGCGTTGTGCCCGTAGCACCAGTTCCAGTTCGAAGCGGCGGTCGGGGTCGTCTATCTCGTCGCCCCACAGTTCGCGGATCTGGCGGAGGCGGTAACGGACCGTCTGGGGGTGGACACCGAGCCGTGCCGCTACCTCGGGGGCGCCACCGCGTGTTTCCAGCCAGGCCAGCAGCGTCTCGGCAAGGCGCCGCCCATGCGTGGGCCCGCAGTGCGCCAACGGCGCCAGACAGCGGAGTGCCAGGTCGTCTATGAGCTCCTCGGGCTGGAGCAGCACCAGGGCCTCGGTGTGCTCCGTGCAGTGCAGCACCTCCCCGCCCGGCAGCAGCCCCCGCTCCATGAGCCGCACCGCCGCCTCGGCCCAGCGCAGCGACTTCGCCGCGTCGGCCAGCGCCACCGGCGGCCCGATCGCACCGGACCACCCGGTCAGCGCCCGGTACAGCAGCTCGGGGCGGCCCGCGGCGTCCGGCTCGGGCACGACCATGCGGGGCTGCTCGTACTCCATGTCGAGCAGCACGCTCTGCCCGACGGCGGGCGCGACGGCCTCCCGGGCCGGGCGCAGCAGCACTCCGACGGCGATCCTGTCGGGCAGCGGCCAGCCGATCCGGGCGGCGCGTTCGACGAGCGCCTCGGCGGTGTCGCCCCGGTGCTGGTGCTCGGAGAGCAGTAACTCCATCAGGCGTCGCTGGAGGCGCAGCCGCTCCCCCGCCTGCCGGGCCGCGGCTTCCGCGTAACCCCGTACGGACTGATCCACCAGACCGTCCAGATACTCGTATCCGGCGTCGACAAGCTCGTACATCGCCGGTGGCGGGATATCGACGCGCTGCCCGATCTCGGCGAACCGGCGCCAGGCGAGTCTGACCCCCAGCCGGTAGATCGCCTGGAGCGAGTCGAGGCTGCGGCCGTGCAGCCCCTCGCCCCGGCCGAACTCCTGAAAGACCTCGGGGTGGACTCGCGGGCGCCCCTCCGCCGTCTCCAGGTGCTGCACGAAGACCTCGATGGCGCGGCGGATGCCGACCAGGGCCATCGGCTCGCCGGAGTCGTCGAGGACGAGGGGCAGATGCGGGTACTCGCGGCGGATCTCGCGCAGGATCTCCTCGGCGAGGGCGGGCGCCTCGGCCATGGCGATCGCCGCGAACTGCCGCACCTGGAGACGGGGAACGTCATGCCAGGCCGAGCGCACGGTGACGGTTCCCGGTCGGGCGCTCACGGTCAGCGCTCCTGGTCGGCATTCTCGTAGGTGATCAGTGGTGTGTTCGGCTGGTCGGGGGTCGCGTCGAGCAGCGCGACGATGCCGAGCGCGGCACCCACGGCAAGCACGGTGGCGGCCGCGACGGTCACTGCGGCGGCGAGCAGTCTGGACATCGCAGGGTCAGCCTCTCTGTCGGAGGTCGTCCCCACCCCGGGCCACTCCGCCCGCCTCCGGTCACCCATGGTCGTGGGTCACTCGTGGTCGTGCGGTGTGCGGCCCCTGCCCTTACCCCGTCACCGGTCCCGCCCGGTGGCGTCCACCGGTCCCGTCCGGCAAGTCCACAGTCTCGACAATGCATTGACACCCCGTCAAGGGTGCGCCTACGGTTCCCCGCCCATACCGCACGTGCACTTTCCCTCCTGGTGTCGACGCACCCGTATCACCTCGTATCGCTGGATAACACCCGTGCGTCGAGCCTCCTCACGCCCCTGGAGTGCCCGGATGCGCCGGAAAGCCACACCCCTCTCACTGATCCTTCTAGGCCTCGGCACCTTCCTGCTCGTGCTGGCCCCGATGCTCGCCTGGTACGTGGAACCACGTGCCGCCGTGAACCCGATCGACATCGACACGACCGCCGTCTACACCGGCACGGGCAGCGTCTTCGACGTCAGCCAGGTCGAGACCGTGCCCGGTCAGAAGATCACCGTCACCCAGCAGGTGCGCGGCGATGTCGCCGACAGCGAGCGCAGTGGAAACGCCGTCTGGGACGTGACGACCACGGTCGACACGGACCAGTCGCTGCCGGCCGCCGACCCGCACGACGCCCTGGAGTTCATGCCGGGCCGCTGGGTGACCGACCGGAAGACCAACACACCGGTGCACTGCTGCCAGGAGAAGCCCTACTTCCAGGGCGAGGCCTACCTCAAGTTCCCCTTCGACGTGCAGAAACGCGCGTACCGCTGGTGGGACAACTCCCTGGGCGCGACGGTCACTTTGCACTACAAGGGCACCAAGAAGATCCGCGGGTACGAGGGTTACCGGTTCACCGGAACCGTCCCCGCGACCAGGACCGGGACCCGGCTGGTGCCGGGCGCGATCGTCGGGGAGCCGCAGCGCAGCCAGGTGCTCGCCGAGGAGTGGTACGCCAACCACCTGATCGAGCTCGTCGTCGACCAGCGCACCGGCCGGGTGATCTACGCGCAGGTGGGCCCGCGCAAGACGCTGCGCGCCCCGGGCGGCAAGACGGACGCGGCGGTGCTCCTGGACAGCCAGAAGCTGGCCTTCACCGCCGCGACCCAGCAGGACCAGGTGGACCAGGCGAAGACCGAGAGCGGCCAACTGCGCATGGTGGGGCTGACGTTGCCGATTGATGCCGGTGTGCTCGGTTTCGTACTGGCCGCACTGGGGGCCGTTTTGGTGGTACGCGGGCGACAGGATCCGGATACGTCCGAGTCGTCCCAGCTTCCGCTCACGATGTGATGTGGCGTCAGCTCCACAAAGGCCGGAAATTGTCATCTCGGTGAGTAGCCGCATCGAACCGCCGGGCGAAAACTGTCCAACCCCACCCGAGCACAGCCCGCCCACATTCCCGCTACAGCCAACGCCCAAATCCCCCACAGTGGGCAGATTCTCGGCCCTACCCCGACGAAAGACCAGAGCGACCAGAGCATCGCCGCCCGGCGGCAGCTTCAGAGATCCGCACACCGAGAGTTTCAGAGATCCGCACCTCGCCCTACCCCCCACGCTGAGTTCCGCACCCTGAGACGAGTTGGAGCACCCATGCCCCAGCACGTGCCTTCCCCGCTGCGCGCCGCGTTCCCCCGCCCCGCGCAGTACGTCCCGGCGCTTCCCCCACAGCCGCGCCGTATCGTTTTTCTCGCTCGCCGTGATCTTGGCAATCCCGCGGCGGGCGGCTCCGAACTCCTGGTCGACCGCCTGGCCGAAGGGCTCACCGAGCTCGGCCACCAGGTGACCCTGCTGTGCGGCGGCCCCGCGGCCTACCGCGACTACCGGGTCGTCTCGGCGGGCGGCGACCTGGGGCACTATCTGCGCGCCCGCCCCGCCTTCCACCGTCAGGTCGGCGACTGCGACCTCCTGGTCGAGGTGTGCAACGGGATGCCGTATCTGGCACCCCTGTGGCACCACGGCCCCACCCTCTGCCTCGTCAACCATGTCCATACGGACCTGTGGAAGATGCGGTTCGGCGGACCGCTGGCGCCCGCCGCCCGGCTCGGCCGAAGACTCGAACACTGGGCGCTGGCCGGCGCGCAGCGCCACAATCTGCTGGTCGCCGTCTCTCCGTCGACGGCACACGCCCTGCGCGCGATCGGGGTCGAGCGGGACCGCATCCGGGTCGTGCACAACGGGGTGGAGGAGCCGGGGCCGCGGGCCGAGCGCTCGCCGGAGCCGTTGTTCGTGGCGATGGGACGGCTCGTCGAGTACAAGCGGATCGATCTGCTGCTGCGGCTGTGGGAACGGGTCCGCCCGGTCACCGGCGGCCGGCTCGTGATCGTGGGCGACGGCCCCGAGCGGAGCCGTCTGGAGCAACTCGCGGGCCCCGGAGTGGAGTTCACCGGCCATGTCTCCGAAGCCGAGAAGCACCGGCTGCTCTGTGCCGCCTGGCTGCTGCTGCACCCCTCCGCCGTCGAGGGCTGGGGCCTGGTCGTCACCGAGGCGGCCGCACGCGAGACCCCGGCCATCGCCTTCGACGTGCCCGGGCTGCGTGATTCCGTGGTGGACGGCGAGACGGGTCTGCTGGCCCGCGGCGAGTCCTCGTTCGCGGCGGCCTGGTGCACCCTCGCCCTGTCCACCCACCGCCGCACCCACATGGGCAAGGCCGCCCGCGACCGCGCGGCCCGGTACCGCTGGAACCACACGGTCCGCCAGTTCGGAGCGGTGGCCGCGGAGGCGGTGAGGGGCTGGGCCCCATGAAGGACCCCTCGATACGCAGATCCCTCGCCCTCTTCCGTGCCTTCCTGCACGAGCAGGACGACCCCGGGTCCTGCTACGCGCTGCTCGCCCGGGACGCCGCCGACCAGGTCGAGGCGTACGGCGCCGTCGAGGGCCGTACCGTCGTGGACGTCGGCGGCGGCAGCGGCTACTTCACCGAGGAGTTCCGGCGGCGCGGGGCGAATGCCTATCTCTTCGAGCCGGACGTCAGGGAGTTGGGGCCGAAGCCGCCCGACTCGGCGGTCGTCGCGGACGGATATCTGCTGCCGCTCGCGGACGGCGTCGCCGACGTCTGCTTCTCCTCCAACGTCCTGGAGCACGTGGCCGATCCGCAGACGTTCCTGAGTGAAATGGTGCGCGTGACCCGCCCGGACGGGCTGATCTACGTGTCGTTCACCAACTGGCTGTCCCCGTGGGGCGGTCACGAGTGGGCGCCCTGGCACTACTTCGGCGCCGAGCGGGCGCGGGCCCGCTACCGCCGCCGTACCGGCAAGGCCGCCAAGCACACCCTCGGCGAGAACCTCTTCGCCGTGCACATCGGCACCACCCTGCGGCAGGTGCGCGCCCGTGACGACGTCACGGTCGTCTCGGCGCGCTCCCGCTACTGGCCGTTCCTCGCGGGCGCCGTCGCGAAGGCGCCGGGGCTGCGCGAGTTCGCCACTTGGAACCTCCTCCTCATCCTCCGGCGGTGTCCACCATGACGAGCACGGTCCAGGCTCCTCCCCCAGCAGCCGTCCGCCCCACCGCAACCGCTTCCGGCCCCCCGGAGGGGCCGCGCTCGCGGCGGTGGCTGCTGGGGTTCTGGGCCGTGGTGTTCGTGCTGTTCCTGGCCGTGCACCCCGGGCGGATGACCTTCGACACCAAGCTCGGTGTCGCGCTCGACCCCTGGCAGTTCCTCTCCGATCTGGGCCAGTTGTGGCACGACCGGGGCGGCTTCGGCGGCATCCAGGACCAGTACGTCGGTTACGTCTGGCCGATGCTGCCGTTCTACGGCCTGTGCAAGCTGATCCATCTTCCGGTGTGGCTGGCGGAGCGGCTGTGGCTGTCGCTTGTCGTGTCCGTCGCCTTCTGGGGTGCGCTGCGGCTGGCCGAGCGGCTGCGGATCGGGAGCGGAGCGAGCCGGCTGCTCGCCGCCGTCGCGTACGCGCTGTGGCCGGTGTTCACGATCGTCGTCGGCTCGACCTCCGCGGCCGCGCTGCCCGGCGCGTTCCTGCCCTGGGTGCTGCTGCCGCTCACCAACGAGCGCTACAGCGCCCGTATCGCGGCCCTGCGCTCGGCGCTGATCGTCCCCTTCATGGGCGGTGTGAACGCGGCCGCAACCCTGGCGTCGCTGCTCCCGGTCGGGCTGTATCTGCTCTCCCGCCCGCGCGGGCCCCGGCAGCGCAAGCTGATCGCCTGGTGGGTGCCGGGCGTGATCCTGGCGACGGCCTGGTGGTGGATCGCGCTGCTGCTGCTCGGCGTCTACGGCGAGAACTTCCTTCCCTACGTGGAGACTTCGGGCACCACGACGGCCACCATGTCGGCCACGGAGGGTCTGCGCGGCGCCGGCAACTGGGTGGGGTATCTGCACTTCGGTGAGGCCTGGCTGCCGGCCGGCTGGACCGTCGCGTCCTCGGTGATCGTGATCGTCTGCTCGACGCTCGCGGCGGGACTGGGCCTGGCCGGGCTCGCGAGACGTGATCTGCCCGAGCGCCGCTGGCTGGTGCTGACCGTGCTGTCGGTCGCGCTCATCACCCTTGCCGGGTACGGGGGTTCGTTCGGCGCGCCCTTCCACGGCACTGTCCAGGACTGGCTGAACGGCTGGCTCGTCCCCTTCCGCAACATCTACAAGTTCCAGACGGGACTGGCGCTCGCCCTCGTCCTCGGCGTAGCGCATCTGGTCGGTGTCGCTTCGCAGACGCGTGGCGCCCGCCCCGTGCGCGGCCGCCGCTTCGCCCCGCTCGTCGCGGCCGTGCTGATCCTGCCGGGACTCGCCTGGCCGTATCTCAACGGGTCGATCCTGCAACCGGGTTCGTTCCAGCAGCTCCCCAAGTACTGGCAGACCACGGCCGACTGGCTGAAGACGTACTCGCCCGACTCCCGCGCCCTCGTCGTGCCCGCCACCGCGCACGGCATCTACACCTGGGGCTCCCCCATCGACCAGCCCCTCGACGTGCTCGCCGACTCCCGCTGGGCCCAACGTGATTACGTCCCGTTCGGCACCGCGGGCAACCGGCGCGCCATGGACGCGGTCGAGCAGGCACTGATGACGGGCGGCCAAGTCCCGGGCCTGGCCGACTACTTGAGCCGTGCCGGCCTCTACTACGTCGTCGTACGCAATGACCTGGACCCCGATCAGATCGGCTATGTCCCGACCACGACCGTGAAGCGGACCCTGGAACAGTCCGGCTACCAGCGCGTGACCGGATTCGGGCCGGTCATGACCGGTGGGCGGATCGCGAACGACACCCCGTTGCAGGTCGAGGGCCTGTATCCGCGCCAGCGCGCCGTCGAGATCTACGAGCCTGCCGACAAGGCCGTGCCGAGGCCCGGACAGGCCGCGCTGAAGGCGATCGCGGACACCGCCGTCGTGTCGGGCGGCCCCGAGGCACTCCTCCCGCTGGCCGCCGACCCGTCGATGCGGGGCCGCGCCACCGTGCTGACCGGCGACAACCATCCCGGCCTCGGCACCCCGGACGTGCAGGTGGTGGGCGACGGGCTGCGGCGCGCCGACACCCGCTTCGGCCTGGTCGACGCCAACACCTCGTACACGTACACCCGCGACCAGCGCAATGACAGCGACAGCGTGCAGGACGCGGGCAAGAAGCCGCACCAGATCCTGCCGACGAAGGGCATCCAGCACCAGACGGTGGCGCAGCTGCGCGGCGCCCGCTCGGTGACGGCCTCGTCGACCGGCAACTGGCTGTTCTATCTGCCGCAGTACGACCCCGTGAACGCCTTCGACGGCAACCCCGACACGGCGTGGGCCGAGGGCGCGGCGGGCTCCGCGAACGGGCAGTGGCTGCGGATCCGCTTCGAGGGGTCCGTGGACGTGCCGTCGTCGTTCAAGGTGACTCCGCTGCCGCAGGACGGGGTGCGATCGGCCGCGACCAAGGTCCGGGTGGAGACGGAGAAGGGCTCCGCCACCAGCTACCTCCAGCCCAACGGCATGGCCCAGTCGATCAAGGCCCGCCCCGGCTCGACCAGTTGGATGAAGATCACCATCGTCGGCTCCACGAAGCAGCACGCCGGTCTCACCGGTGCGGGCTTCTCCGAGATCGACCTGCCGGACGTCCAGGTGACGCGCCTGCTGAAGCTCCCCACGGACGCCGCCGGCTCCGACGCCTCCTCCGAGATCGTCTCCCTGCACCGCACCACCGACCCCACCGGGCTCTCCCCGACCGGCACCGAGGCGGGCCTGCACCGCAGCTTCTCGACGTCGACGGCGGGGACGTACGAGATGAAGGCGAGCGCGGTCCCGGTCGCGGGCGAGGAGCTGGAGAAGCTGCTGTACGAGGTCGCGCCCGAGCAGCAGAGCCAGATCACGGCGACGGCTGACTCGACGGCGAAGCTCGGCGCCGGGCTGTCGGCGCGCAACCTCACGGACGGCGACCTGACCACGGCGTGGATCGCGGGCGACAACCCGACGATCCATCTGAGCTGGCCGGACAAGCAGCCGATCTCGTCGATCGTGCTCGCACCCGCGGGCGGCCTGTCGACCCGCCCGACGAAGGTGAACATCAGCTCCCCGGACGGCGCGGCGATCGTCGGCGTCGACGAGAACGGCTGGGCCCGCTTCGACCCCATCACCACCGACCACCTCGACATCACCGTCACCGAGACCGCACCGCTGACCGTCCACAACCCGGTCGCCGACGCCGACCTCCAGCTCCCGGTCGGACTCACGGAGGCCTACATCCCGGGACTCGACCAGTACCGCACCCCGCAGCCGTCCGGCACCCGGAAGTTCTCGCTCGCCTGCGGGAAGGGGCCGGTCGTCGCGGTCGACGGCAAGCTGTACGAGACGAGCGTGCAGGGGACGGTGGACGATCTGGTCGAGCGCCGCCGCCTCGATGTGACACCTTGCCAGGAAGGGCGTACAGACGCCGCCTTGGAGCTCTCCGACGGTTCGCACACCGTCGAGGCGGGCGACGCCGGACCGCTGGCCCTCACCGACGTGACACTGACGAGCGGCACGGTCGCCGAGGCGGCCACCGCCGGGCGCGAGCTGAAGATACGTGACTGGCTGGGCGACCGCCGCGAGGTGACGGTCGGCTCGGGCGCTGCCTCGTACCTGACGACGTACGAGAACTACAACGACGGCTGGAAGGCCACGCTGAACGGCAAGGAACTCACGCCGGTACGGCTCGACGGCTGGCAGCAGGGCTGGCAGATCCCGTCCGGCGCGGGCGGCACCGTCAAGCTGTCGTACGAGCCCTCGACGACGTACGAGGCCGGGCTGATCGGCGGCGGAGTCGCCGTGGCGGGCCTCGCGGGCCTCGTCCTGTGGCGCCGCCGCTCGCCCAACCCCGACGCACCGCAGCCGGTGCCGCCGCTGCCAGGACTGTGGCCGGGCCTGGTCGCGCTGACCCTGGTCGGGATCGTCATCGCGGGCTTCTTCGCCCTGCTGGTCCCGGCGCTGGCCCTGCTCGCCCGGAGGCGGCACGCACTGCTCGTACCGATCGCGTTCCTCGCGCTCGCGGGGGCGGGGATCGCTGCCGCGACGGGGGCGGGGTCGCCGATGTCGGCGGACGAGGGGGCGTTCGGTCCCGCAGCCCAACTGCTGGCGCTGATCGGGCTGTTCGCGGCCCTGGTGAGCGTACGGGAGCCGGGCCCGGCCGGGACCGCCGCCTCGCGGTGGGAGGTGCCACCGGGTACGTCGGAGGCGCCGACCGCACCGCTGCCGCAACGGGTGCGGGGCGAGAGCGGGGGGCCGGGGGCCTTGCCCGCGGGGTTCGAGGAGAAGTCCGGGGCTGGGGGCACGGCGGCCGGGGAGAAGCCGGGGGCGGAGTCACTCGCGTCGGGATCCGAGCCTGGGGCATCGGCACCGGTGGCTGGCGTGTCGGCTTCGGCTCCCGAGCCCGGCGTATCGCAACCCGGGGCAAGCGCGTCGGAACACGTGGCCGTGGCGTCGGAACCCGTGACCGGGGCGTCGGAACCCGTGACCGGGGTCGCCTCCGGCCCGACCCTCTCCGCGCGCGGCCCGGGGTCGGCGCAGCCCGAGCCCGAGCCTCCGACCGCCCGCGTCGCGTTCCGCAAGCCGAGGTTCAGGACGACACCGCCCGAGGACGACACGGGGAGGGGCGAGGCCATATGACAGCGGTGGAGCACCCGGCACGGGACGGCACCGACGGTCCGGTCCGGCCCCCCGTACGCGTCCCGTTCCCGGTGGTGGACGAGGTCGCCCGGCACTGCCTCCAGGAGGAGGAACCGGAGACCGTCCACATCGAGGTCCATCTGCCAGGCAGCCTCGACCCGGACCGGCTGAAGAGGGCGTTCACGGAGGCGCTCCGCCGCCACCCCCGCATCCTGATGCGCGAGGCGCGGGGGCCCTGGTACCGCCGCCGCTACGAGTGGGAACTGACACCGGGGCCGGACGTGGAGGTCGTCTCCTTCCCACCCCCGAGCCGTGACGCCCTCAGGGACGCGAGGACACGGGCACTCCTGACAGCCCCACCGCTGTCGGCGTCCCCACCGATACGCCTGGAGGTGGTGGCCGGCGCGGGCCCGGCGGTGGGCAGCGAGGCGACGGACGCGGTGGGCGAACCCGCCCCCACTACGGGCCATCGTGCCGCCGGCCCCACGTCCGGGCACCCGGCCCCCAAAGGCACAGTCCTCTTCCTCACCATCAACCACACCGCCCTGGACGGACCGGCCTGCCTCCGCATCCTGGCCACCGCGGCGGAGCTGTACGGAGGCAAGGACGACACCCCGGCCGCACCCCCCGTACGCCCCCCGGACGCGACGGGACCGGCCGACGTGGACACCCCCTCCACCTGGACCCCACCCGCCAGAGTCGCCCACGGCACCCCCGAACCCTCCCCCGGCAACGGCCTCCTCGTCACCGAGCTCAGCGTCCCGCGCCGCCCCAAGGGCTCCCCCTACACCGTGAACGACCAGCTCATGGCCGCCACGGCCCTGATGATCGCCCACTGGAACAGGGAACACGGCGCGCGCCCCCGCCCCCTGCGCATCACGATGCCGGTCGACGACCGTCCCCGGGGTGCGGACATGCCGATCGGCAACGGGACACGGCTCGTCGAAGTCACCTTCGCGCCCCAGGAGTTGGACGCGGACCGGATGGGCGAGCTGCTGCGCCGTACGGCGAACCGCACCCGCGCGCTGAAGTCTGTGGACCGCCCCCAACTCGGCCATGGAGCCGCCCTGTTGACGGCCCCCGTCGTCCCGGTCGCCTGGCGTGCCGCAGTCACCCGGGGCCTGCGCAGAGCGGCCGGCCCCTGGACGTCGACCACACTGCTCAGCAACATCGGCCGCATCCCGTACGCCCTGGACTTCGGCCAAACAGCCGGCCGCGCGCACGCGGTGTGGTTCTCCGCCCCCGCCCGCATGCCCCGCGGCCTGACCGTCACCACCGCGTCCAGCGCGGGCCGCCTGCACCTCGCTCTGCGCTGGTCGCGCACCCTGCTCAGCCATGGCGACGGCGCCCACCTCCGCGACCTCTTCGAGCACTATCTGCACGCGACGGAGGTGGACGACGTATGACTCCCACGACCACAACATCCCCTGTCCGCAGAGGGCTTCGCGACTTCTACGAGGACCCCACCGTCCCCGTCGCCTCCGGCACCCCGCGCAGTCTGCGCCAGGCCCGCATGCTGGCCGCCGCGCTCGGACCGGCCACGGCGGGCGCGAAGACCGTGCTGGACATCGGCTGCGGCGACGGCACCGCGGCCGCGACCGCCGCGCCCCTTCTCGCCGGACACCGTCTGGTCGGCGTCGACTGGTCGCAGGACGCCCTCAGACGCGCCCACGCCCACATGCCGTACGCCATCCGCGGTGAACTCACGGACGGCGGGCTGCCGTTCGCGACCTCGTCGGCCGACGCGGTGCTCTTCAGCGAGGTCGTGGAACACCTGGTCGACCCGGACGACGCACTGGACGAGATCCGCCGAATCCTGCGCCCCGGCGGCCACTTGATGCTCTCCACCCCGAACCTCGCCGCCTGGTACAACCGCGCCCTGCTGCTCGCCGGCGTCCAGCCCGTCTTCTCGGAGGTGAGCCTGCGCGCGATCCACGGCCGGCCGGGCAAGGAGGTCGTGGGTCATCTGCGGCTCTACACCGCCCGTGCGCTACGGGAGTTCGTCACCGCGTCCGGCTTCGAGGTCGTACGTCTGGCGGGCGCGCCCTTCCACGGCGTACCGCGTCCACTGCGCCCCCTGGACCGGCTGGCCTGCGCGGTTCCATCGGCCGCCTCCATCCTGCTCCTGCACGCGCGAAGGACGTAGCCCATGTGGTGGGGAGTGGCCGCGGCCCTGCTGGCGAACGTCCTGTACAGCACCGGATTCGTCCTGGAGAAACGCGCGCTCGCCGCTCTGCCCGAGGTGGACATCCACCGCCCCGCGCGGCTGCTGCGCCTGGTCCTCGGCAGCCCCCTGTGGATCGGCGGCTCGCTGGCCCTCGCGGCGGGCTTCGGCGCCCAGCTCGCCGTCTACCGCACCCTGCCGATCGCCGCGGCCCAGGGCATCTTCGTCTCCGGCCTGGTCCTTCTTGTGCTGCTCTCCTCCCGGCTGCTCGGCGAGGAGACGACGGGCCGCGAACGGTACGCGCTCGGCGCGATCCTCGTCGCCCTGCTGATGGTCGTACTGTCCCTGCGCGAGGGCACGGACACGGTGAGCCGCAGCGCACCGGCGCCGCTCGTCCTCACGGTCTGTCTGCCGTCGCTGTCGCTGGGCGTGTGGCTGTACGGGGCTGCCGAGCGCCGTTCCAGGCACCGGCACCGTAAGTCGACCACGGGCGTCGAATACGGCGTGGCGGTGGGCCTGTTGTACGGCGTGAGCTCGCTCGCCATCAAGGGCGTGTCGAGCTACCTGACGACAAGTGACCTGGGTGGAGCGGTCGTTGGCCTGCTCCGCTCCCCGTACCCCTATCTCCTTCTCTTCACAGGCGCGTTCGGCCTGGTCATGTCGCAGGCGGCGCTGCAACGCTGCCGGGCCTCGCTGATCGTGCCGGTCTGCACGACGGTGACCTGTCTGTTCACCGCGGTGCTCGGCACACTCGCGTTCGGCGAGGCGCTGCCGCACGAACCGGTGCGGCTCGCACTGCGCCTGGCGGGCACCGTCCTCGCGGTGTCGGTCCTGCTCGCCATGCCCAAGCACGACGACGCCGCACCTCAACCCCCCATCGGTGCCAAGGAGCTGACGCCCCCATGAACCCCGACGACCCGCTGCTGAAGATCCTGGCCTGCCCGCTCGACAAGGGCCCCCTGCATCTGCTCGTCCCGGACGAGGCCCTGACGTCCGAGGACCTGACCTCCGAGGAGGCCCTCTACAACCCGCGCCTGCATCGCCGTTACCCGATCGTCGACGGCATCCCGCAGCTGCTGCCGTCCTCGGGGGAGCAAGTCACGGAGGACGAACACGAGGAGCTCCTCAAACGGATGGCTCCGTGACGGTGGCGGAGTGACTGGGACTGGTGCCGTGCCGAAGGGACCGGGAGGGACCGGAATCGGTGCCGAGTCGCAAGCGCCGGGATGGGTGCCGTGCCGAGGGCGCCTGATGCGCGACCATGGATCCCATGCCGGCCAAACGCCCCGCCACCACCCCCACCCCCTTCACCGCTCTTCACTTCCAGCTGGTCCTGCTGCGCCGCATGGCCGACCACAACCCCGACCTCGTCGAGGATGCCCGACACGAGCTGGGCGTCTCCATCGCCGACATGCGCGAGGCCAACCGCCGCTGGCAGGCCATGCTGCACGCCCCGCGCTCCCGCGCCGCGGCCTCCCGCTACCGCTCGATCCTGGGCACCCCGGAGTCCGTGGCGGAACGCCAGATCGGCGACCTCACCTGCGAGGCCCTGCTCTGGCCCGTCCCCCTCTGGCCCGACCTCCGCTTCGAGGTCCTCGTCGCCCCGAACGGCGTCGCCTGGAACGAGTGGCTGGTACGAGCCCCCGGCGCCCCCGGCCCGGTCCTCAAGACCCTCGACGACCTGACCCCCTGGTCCTGCACGGTCGACGAGGCCGCCCGCGCCTTCGCCCCCGCCCGCCCCCTGGAGGGCACGGCCCCGACGCGCTGGGGTCTGGCTTTCACGGCCCCGGACGCGTCGGGCGTACGACAGGAGTGCGCGGCGGAGTTCACGTGGGGGCTGCTGCAACGGGTCGGCGTCAAAGGGCAGCGGCCTTGACGATCGCCTCCACGACGACGGGCAGCGAGTCCGGGTGCAGCCAGAGGAAAAGATTCGGCTCGACCAGCTCCAGCTCCATCACCCGGGGCTCACCGTCGTCGCCGTCCACTAGGTCGACACGGGCATAGAGCACGGCGTCGGCGCCCCCGGGCACGGCGGCCAACGCACGCTCGGCGACGGCCAGTTCGGCGGCCGTCGGCTCCCAGACCTCCAGCCGGGGATGCGGAACCTTGTCCCCGTCGTACGGCGTCCCCGGCTCCAGCACGGCACCCTTCCGGCTGGCGTGCAGCAGCCGCCCGCCGAAGAACTGCAGCGCCCGCTCACCAGCGGCGTCGATGTTCTTCACATACGGCTGCACCATCGCGGTCAGCCCCTCCGCGTGCATCGCCGCGAGCTGCCGTACGGCCGTCTCCCGCTCCTCGGGCGTATACCGGGCGGCATACCGCGCGCCCGCCCCGGCGGTGGGCTTCACCACGAACTCTTGGTCGTCGGGCAGCTCGGCCGGATCCCCCGGCGCGAGATACCGGGTCGGCACGACCGGCACCCCTGCCGCCGCCAGATCACCGATGTACCGCTTGTCTGTGTTCCACCGCACGACCCCCGCCGGATTCGCGAGCCGCGTGAGCCCCCCGCACCGCTCGGCCCACGCCACGAACTCCACGACCCGCCAGCTGTAGTCCCAGGTCGACCGGATCAGGGCGAGGTCGAAGCCGGCCCAGTCCACCTCCGCATCGTCCCAGCACACGACGACCACCTCGGCCCCGACGCCCTCCAAGGCCGCCGCCAGCACCGGCAGATCCCGGTCCGCGCTGGGCTCCTCGCCCGGGTCGTAGGTGACGAGCGCGATACGTGTGCGGGCGGCGGTGCGGGCCACGGCGGACTCCATCCTCGTACAGCTTCGGCGTACGGCTCCTCGTACGACATCTCGAGGCGATCCCGACGCAGGCTAACAACCACATACGCAACCGGAGCAAGCCATTTCCAGGGCAGCGCGGTTCTGATCGCATCAATCGAACCCCCCATTGCCGCTTGAGCACCGAGCGTATTTCTACTCCAGCAGCTTTCACCCGGTGCACTAGCTTGCCAACGCCGCCTGGAATCACCAGCTGCCGCGCAGCAGAACGACCGGAGGGTCACTCATGCCCCGAGAGGCGCCGTACCTTGCAGTGGCCGACGCGTTGCGCGCGCGGATTCTCGCGGGAGAGTGGGAGATCGGGGGGCGCCTGCCGTCCCGGGCGCAGCTCGCCGAGGAGTACGGGGTCGGGCGAAACGTCACGCAGAGGGCCGTGGACCGCCTGATCGTCAAGGGCCTCCTCGAAGGACGCGCGGGCTCGGGCACCTACGTCCGTACGCCGCGTGAGCGTCTGCGGATGGTTCGCTCGCGGCATCGCGAACGTCGAGGAGGCTCCCCTTCCATCGCCGGCATGAAGGAGAGGGGAAGGGCCGGCGCCTGGGATTCACACAGCCAGGCGCGCGTCCCCGCTCCTGAGGCAATCGCCGAGCGGCTCGACATCAGCCCCGGAGACCTCTGCGTCAACACGCGCTACGAGTTCCTTGCCGACGGGCAACCCGTCCAGCTCTCCGATTCCTGGGAGCCGATGGCTATCACGGACGGAACGCCGATCGTGCTGCCCGAGATGGGCCCCCTCGCGGGAAAGGGGGTGGTCGAGCGCATGCGCTCCATCGGCGTGGTCGTCGAGACCGTGGTCGAGCTGCCGCGCCCGGCTCGTGCCACCCAGACGCAGGCGAATCTACTGGGAATCAGCGTCGGGGATCTGGTGCTCCAGATCGAGCGGACGATCTACGACACCGACAGACGTCCGGTGGAAACCGCCGACATCGTCATTCCGGACGTACGCAGGGAAGTGGCCTACGAGTTCGTGGTCGACCAGCCGTAGCCCGTCTAAGCCAGTTGAAGCTAACTGAAGCCAGTTGAGCGACATTTCAAAGCCGACAGTAGGTAATTCGAATGTCAACACCCTCCCGGCTCGGACTCCTACGCGATCCGGACTTCGGGCGCCTGTTCGCCGCCACCGCGCTCGGCCAGCTGGGCGATCGCATCATCTTTCTGGCGTTGCCGCTGGTTGCCATCATGGCGTTGAATGCTGACGAGCTGCAGGTGGGATTACTGACCGCGATGACCACGGCAGGCTCACTCCTGGTCGGACTACCGGCTGGCGCGTGGGTGGACCGCATGCGGAAGCGATCAGTGATGGTCAGCACCGATCTCGCGAGGGCGGCCGTCCTCTTGACCATACCGGTGGCGTGGTGGTCGGACCTTCTGACCATCGGGTGGCTCTACGGGGTCGCGTTGGCTCATGGAGTCCTGACCGTCTTCTTCGACGTCGCGTACGTCAGCTATCTGCCGCATCTGGTAGGACGCGGCAATCTCGTTGAAGGAAACGCAAAGCTCTCGGCGATACGCTCGGTGACCAGTATCAGTGGACCAGGGCTGGCAGGGCCGCTGGTCGGCTGGCTCGGAGCCCCCGCAACACTTTTGGTGAGTTCGGCCGGGATGGCGATGTCAGGGCTGCTAGCGACCCGTATCCGTAAACGCGAGCACAAGCGGGAGCCGAGTGAGCACCCTCAGCTGCTTCGAGATATCAAAGAGGGGTTGAAGTTTGTTCTCAAGTATCCCGTCCTGCGTGCCATCATCCTGGGGGATGCGATATTCAACCTCTTCCTGGTCATGTATCAAACCATGCTGCTGGTCTTCTTGGAACGGGAGATAAAACTCGATTCCTTCGGTATCGGCCTCATTCTGTCGGGAATGGGCTGTGGCGCCCTGCTGGGAGCGCTGTCGGCAACCAAGGTCTCGCGGCGGGTGGGGCAGGGTGCGGTCATCTGGCTGGCACCACTTGCCACCTGTCCGCTGACCGTCCTGATGCCGTTGGCACATCCGGGTTGGAGCATGTACGGGGCCGCGCTCGGACTCGCGTCCCTTTCCCTGGGCGGCGTCATCCGCTTTGTGGCTCAGTCAAGCGTCCAGCAGACGCTCACACCAGATCGGCTCCTGGGCCGGATGAGCGCGACCGCCCGGTTCGTTTCCTGGGGCGGCATTCCGCTCGGCGGGCTTTTGGGGGGAGTCTCGGGCTCCGCGTTCGGAGCGAAGGCCACCTTGTGGATCGGTGCCGCCGGTATGACGTCGAGCGTCCTCCCGTACTTCCTGTCACCGCTTCGAAGCATGCGTGAATTGCGCGAATTACCCGAATTGCCCTTGGAAGAAGATCCCGAACTCGTGCGCTGAGGCTTACAACGGCCGGCGCTTACAACGGCCGGCGCGCGGACTGCAACTGGTTCAGTTCCTCGCCGATCGCCTCCCGCAGCACATCGTGCCGCGGACCGAGCGCGAACCGCTCGTCGCTCCACTTCTCGCGCGGATACAGCCACACCGGCCTGCCCACGAGTTCCGCCGGCTCCCACTCGAACCGCGGCCACACGTGTGCGTGCAGAAATCCATCGGTATTTCCGAGAATCTCCAGGTTCACCCGACGGAAGGCCGGATCCAGCCTCCTGCACGCGCGCTCGACCGCTTCCCCCAGCTGATCCATGTCGGACAAGAAGGCCAACCGCCTCGCCCTCGGCAGGTCCGACAGCCGCTGCACCGTCACGTCATCCGCCAAGAGCACTGAATAGCCGGGCAGGAACTGGACGTCCCCGATCACCGCGAAACCCGCTTCGAGGCGCCTGAGCACGGCGGGATTCTCCCCTTTCAGCGCGCTTCCGATCCGGTCCGTCCGCCAGCCATCGCTCATACCGGGGACCCTACCCACCCGTGATCAGGCCCCGCCGCCAGGAAAGTGCGTTGCGGGCAGCGCCCCCTCCCCCAGACAGTGGACCCATGACATCGCCCGCCACCGCCCCGCCGCCCGGCCTCACCGTCCGTCCGGCCACGCTCGACGACGCGGCGGCGATATGCGCGCTGCTCAACGAGGTCGATCTGCTGGAGATCGGTCGTGCCGACACCGAACTCGCCGAGGTCCAAGCGGATTTGAAGCATCCCGAGGTGGAGCTGGAGCGGGACTCCTGGCTTCTCTTCGACGGTGACCGGCTCATCGGATACGGCTTGGCGTGGGACGACTCCGGCGGTGAGCGGATCGACATCGACCACTACACGCTGCCCGACCAACAGCAGGGCGCCCTCTACGTGTTCGGCCTGATGGAGGCCCGGGCCGCGGAGCGGGCGGCGGCCAACGGGGCGGCGCGGGCGGTGGTGCACCTGCACCTCAACATCGCCCCCACCATCGATCTGGACGCACTGCGCGAACGCGGCTGGCGCGCGGTCCGCCGCTACAACGTGATGGCCCGTCCTCTGGACGGCACCACCGACCGGTTGCCGACGCCACCGCCCGGTGTGACGCTGCGCCCCTGCCTGGACGAGCCGGACCGCCGGCGCGCCCACGCACTGCTCCAGGAATGCTTCACCGAGCACTTCGACTTCCAGCCGCGTACGTACGAACAGTGGCTGGACGACATCGACGCCGAGCGCGTCGACTGGTCACTGATCTGGGTCGCGCACGTCGACGGTCTGGGCGACGCGGCCGTAGTGCGCAGCCACAACGACCGCGCCTCGATGGCCTGGATCGGCAACCTCGGCGTTCTGCGCCAGGCTCGCGGCAAGGGCCTCGGCAGCCACCTGCTGCGCCACGCCTTCGGCCACTACGCGGCGCTCGGCCGCGACCGGATCGGCCTCGGCGTCGACACCGACAACAGCAGCGGCGCGCTCGCCCTGTACGAACGGCACGGCATGAGCCTCGACTACGGGGTGGACACCTGGGAGCTGATCCGGCCCGTGGGATGACCTGACCACCGGCTGCCGGCAACGATCGTTCTTGAAGTGGGAACGATCGTTCGGAAAAGCGTGACGCGCGCCGACTCGGCCACGTAGTGTCGGCCAACGTGACAATTTGACGAGTCAACTGCCGGGAGCCCCTTGGTGAATGAGTCCCCGCCGCCTCTTCCCGAGACCCTCGCACGCCTCGACGCGCAGATCGCCGAGAAGAGCCTGGACCGGGGCGAGGTCCTCGACACGCGTGCCCTGTCCGGCCGTACGGCGCTGCCCGAGGGGGACGTCCGGGCCCTGCTCGACGGCGAGGCTCCGCGCGACGACAAGGTGGACGACCGGATCCGGGGGCGCGTGCGCGCGCTGTACGAGGCGTATCTCGCGGAGAGCGGGCGCAGGCCCGCCGATGTGTGCCGGGAGGTCGCCGCCCGTCTCGGGATCAGCGACAAGTGGGCCCGTTCCCTGCTCAACGGCGACAAGATGCCGAACGTGCCCGACCTCACCCGGCTCGCGGAGTTCTTCCACATCGACCAGGGCACGAAGTTCTTCACCGATCCGGCCGCCGTCGCCCTGAACGGGGCGCTTCAGCGCACTCTTCGGGACCTCGAAGGCACCGCGGAGGACGGCCCGCTGCTCAAGTTCACGACCAGGCACGGAGTCATCACGCTCGCCCTGCGCGGCAGGCGGCTGACGCCCCGCAAGCAGGAGGCGCTGGCGCTCATGCTCGAATCCCTGCTGAGCGGCGAGGAGGCGGAGCGATGAGGTTCGCCGGCCGGGTACGGGCCCTCGCGGCGGCGCTGCGTCCGCACAGAGCCGACTCCGAGATGCGCGCCCTCGCGGTGGAACTCAGCCGCGTGCTGCGGAAGAGGATCGACACCCCGGTCGACGTACGGGAGTTGGCGGGCGCCCTGTGCGAGGAGATGAGCAGGCGCCGTGACGGCCGTCCCGTTCAGCTCCGCTTCGAGCGCTTCCCCGACGAGATCGAGGTCACCGGCCTGTGGATGGAGTTCCACGACTTCGACCTCGTCATCATCGAGGAGCGCGCGGAGACGGTGCAGCAACTCGTCATCCTCGGCCATGAGTTGTGGCACATGCGGGAAGGGCACCGCGACCATCACGTCGACGGTGCGGCGGCCGCCGCGCGGGCCCTCTCGGACAACCCCGAGTGGCGCACTCCCGGCTGGCGCAGTCCCGGCGGGCGCAGTCCCGACTGGCAGGAGATCGCCCTCACCGTCGCCGCCCGCAACGGCTCCCACGAGGCCGACGAGGCCGAGGCCGAGGACTTCGGCCTGCACCTGGCGAGCGTCTTCCGCTCATGGGTGACCGGGCCGCGTACGCGAGGGCCCGTCGACCCGGTGGGCCGGGCCATCCAGGCGTCCCTGGGCTATCGCGGACCCGAGGACTGACCGGCGATGAATCCTTCCCGCTTCTTCGACGGTCTGTACATCTCCTTCTGGATACCGGCGGCGGTCCTGACGGCCGCCCTGGCGATCAAAGTGCCCAGCATCATCAAGCTCTGGAAGGACCCGCTGCTCAGAGCGGTCGGCGGCCTGCTCGTCCTCGCCTGCGGCGTCTTCGTCTTCGCGGCGCCGGCGACCATCGCCTGGACGAACCGCGTCACCGGCGTACCGAACTTCTCGGCACCCCTGGTCTACAGCCTGATCACCGCGTTCTGCGGTTCCTGTCTGCTGCTGATCACCGCCTGGCGCAACGGCATCTCCGACCGCTCGGACACGACGCGCCGCGCCACGCGGTGGGTGGTGAGCGTCTACTCGGGCGTGATCGTCGCGCTGTGGGTGCTGTTCGCGCTCGCCGACGCCCCCGTCGAACGGGTGCATGACCTCGACACGTACTACGCCACCACCGCCTTCATGCGCGAGGAGATCCTGCTCTACCTGCTCGCGCACACGGTGGCCTGCCTCATCACCTACCGGCTGATCTGGAACTGGATCCGCACTGACGGACTCGACGTATGGCTGCGCAGCGGCCTGAAGTGCCTGGGCATCGGCTACGCGATGAACCTGATCTACGACGGCTCGAAGCTCACGGCCGTCGTCGCCCGGTGGACCGGCCACGACCTGGACTGGCTGAGCACCGCCCTGTCGCCGCCCGTCGCCGCCGTCTCCGCCATCCTGATCGCGGTCGGGTTCATCCTTCCGCACGCCGGCCAGTACCTGCACCGCCGTGCGCACACACGGCTCAGCCACTGGCGGCTGCGGCCCCTGTACCTGCTGACCCGCACCGTCACCGGCGGCCGCGTGCCCTTCAAGCTCCGGGCCACCCCCGAACTGCGCCTGACGCGCCGCGAGACGTTCATCCGGGACGCGCTGCTCCACCTCTCCCGGTACATCGACGAGGACCTGGACCAACGGGCGTACGACGCCGCGGTGGGCCTCGGTCGCGAGGCGGGCCGGGCGCGCCCGCTCGCCCATGCCGTGACGATCCAGGAGGCCATCGACACCAAACGACGAACCCGGGAGGACGACGCCACCGCCCCCTTGCGCAGCCCGGACATCGAAGACCTGCTGGAGGGGATCGAGGCCGTGTCCCGTGCCCTCCGCCACACCGACGACATCAGGGCGGTACGCGAGCGCGCGGCCGCCGCAGCAGAGAGCGTGCCCGCCCCATGACTGCCAGCCCCCACAGCGATCACCCCACCGCTGATCGCCCTTCCGGCGCCCGGCCCCTGAGATCCGCCGTCGTCCTCGGCGGCAGCCTCGCCGGCCTGCTCGCGGCCCGCGCCCTGGTCGAGTTCGCGGACGTCGTCACCGTCGTCGAGCGCGATGTCCTGCCCGACGGGCCGGAGCGGCGCAAGAACCTGCCCCAGGCCCAGCACGTCCATACGCTGTGGTCGGGTGGTGCGAAGGCGATGGAGGAACTCGTCCCGGGTGTCACCGGGCTGCTGGCGGAAGCCGGGGCGCACCGGGTGCCGTTGACGAAGGACATGGTCGCGCTGTCGTCCCAGGGCTGGTTCCGCCGCTGGGACGAGTCCCACCACATGATCCTGTGCAGCCGTGACCTCCTCGACGCGACGGTCCGCGCGCAGATCCTCGGCGACGACCGGATCAAGCTCGTCGAGCGGGCCGAGGCGCTCGGCCTCGAAGGCACCGCCGACGCCGTCACAGGGGTCCGCGTCCGCGGCCACGCCGACACCGACGCCGACGCCGACACCGACACCGACACCGAGTACACGCTTCCCGCCGATCTGGTCGTCGACGCCACCGGACGTGCCTCCCGCGCATCGGAGTGGCTCACCGCCCTCGGCCTGCCCGAACCGGAGGTCCGGCACGTCAACTCCGGCCTCGCGTACGCCAGTCGGGTCTTCCGCGCCCCCGAGAACGCGCGGCACGGCTTCCCCATCCTCAACGTGCAGGCGGCCCCGCGCGACGGCCGCCCCGGCCGGTCGGGCGTCATGGTGCCCATCGAGGACGGCCGCTGGATGGTCACCCTGTCGGGCACCCGGGGCGGTGAACCCACCTCCGACGAGGACGACTTCGAGCGGTTCGCCACCGAGGGGCTGCGCCACCCCGTCATCGGCGAGTTCATCGCGGGCGCCGAGCCGCTGACCGGCGTGGCGTTCACCCGTACCACCGCGAACCGCCGCTACTACTACGAACGTTCACGTCAGTGGCCCGACGGTTTCCTCGTCATCGGCGACGCGCTGGCCGCGTACAACCCGATCTACGGTCACGGCATGTCGGTCGCGGCCCAGAGCGCCGTCGCCCTGCGCGACGTGATCCGCCGCCAGGGCTGGGGCACTCCCCGGCTGGCCCGTGCCCTCCAGAAGGCGGTGGCCCGGCCGGTCAACGCGGCCTGGGACCTCGCCACGGGCCAGGACGTCTTCTTCCCGGGCGCGACCGAGACCGGCCCCACGCTCCGGGACCGGATCCTGGCCGCGTACGTCGACCGGCTCCTGTACACCGCCACCGGCAACGGCCGTATCGCGCGCCGCTTCACCGACGTGTCCTCTCTGGAGCGCGGCGCGCACGTACTCCTCGCCCCCAGCGTCCTCCTCGCCGCCGTGATCGGCCCACTCAAGCCCCAGCTCACCGGGCCGCCGCTCACGGACGACGAGTGGAAGGCGGCGGGCGACCGCTCCAGCTGAACCGTCAGCCGGTGGCGGCGTCGGTCTCCACGACGTCCGCCACCACACAACTCACGTTGTCCGGACCGCCGGAGTCGTTCGCCGCGCCGACCAGAGCCCGAACTGCCTCGTCGGGCACGGGAGTCGACCCGAGTATCCGTGCGATCTCCTCGTCCGGTACGACGATGGGGAGACCGTCCGAGCAGAGCAGATAACGGTCGCCGGGCCGGACGTCGTGCAACCGCATGTCGGGCACGTCGGCGGCTGCGTCACGCGCCCCCAACGCCTTGAGAAGCAGGGAGCGTTGGGGATGCGTGGTGGCCTCCTCCGGCGTGAGCCGGCCCTCGTCGATCATCGACTGGACGACGGTGTGGTCGTGCGTGATCCGGAACAGCTCCCCGTCGCGGAGCAGATACGCGCGCGAGTCCCCGATGTGGACGAGCGCGAGCTGGGAGCCGGTCCACACCATCGCGGTGAGGGTGGTGCCGGCCTCGGACGGGACGCCCTGGACGGCCTGAACGGCCCGGGTGGCGCCCTGGATGGCGTCCTCCAGCACATTGAGCACACTCCCGCCGGGCAGCGGCTCGTCGTCCAGGAACTTGAGGGCCTCGACCGCCGCCGTGCTGGCGGGCGCCCCGCCCGGCCCGAAGCCGTCGGCCACGGCGAGGACGCGGGTGCCCGCGTAGGCCGTGTCCTGATTGGCGCCGCGGACCAGACCGGTGTCGGAGAGAGCGGAGTAACGGAGCTCCAGCATGCTGGTGTCCTTCCCTTGGGACGGTGAGAGATGGTCCACGAGGAACGCCGCCAGATCCCGGCGCGCGGCCGTCTCGGCCTCGACCTGGGCCCAGTACGCACGGATCTCCCGCGCGGCCGCCCGCGGCTCCATGGCGCACACCCGCCGAATACGGGCGAGCGGCATCCCGAGCCGCCGCAGCCACGCCACCAGCCGCGCCCGCTCCAACTGCCCGACGGCGTAGTACCGGTACCCGGTCTCCGGGTCGACCCGGGCAGGCCGCAGCAACTCCAGCTCGTCGTACAGCCGCAGCGCCTTCGGCGACAGCCGACACGCCTTCGCGAAGGCCCCGATCGTCAGCATGTCCATGCGCCCACCCCGTGGTCCGTGTCTCTTGGTCCGGTCGTTCCTCGTTCCGCCACCGATGCTGGGGCTTGCCCAATGGTGAAGGTCAAGGCGATGGTTCACCCGGAAGGCGAACCCTCCAGGAACCCCTACTGGAATCCCTCCATAACCGCGCACAGAGCGTCCACGGCCGCCGGGTAAGCCCGTTCCGAAGAAGCCGCGAACCCGATCAGCAGGCCCTCGGGTCGGTCGGCGGGATCGTGGTGGAGTTCGCTGAGCCCGCGCAGCACCAGCCCCCGGTCGGCGCAGGCGGTCAGCAGGCCGGCCTCGGTGGGCCCGTTCGGCGGCAGGGTGACCAGGGTGTGCAGGCCCGCCGGGACGCCGTGGGCCGTGAGGGCGGGGAAGGCGGACAGCCGGGAGATCAGGAGCTCACGGCGTCTGCGGTAGCGCAGGCGGGCGGCGCGGATGTGGCGGTCGTAGGCGTGCGTGGCGATGAAGTCGGCCAGGACCAGCTGGCCCAGCGTCTCGGTGTACAGGTCGTCCTCCTCCTTGGCCCGGACGACCGGGGCCACCAGGTCCGGCGGCAGCACGGTCCAGGCCAGCCGGAGGGCCGGGCCGAGCGTCTTGGACGCCGTACCGCAGTAGGCGACGTGGTCGGGGGCCAGGCTCTGGAGCGCGCCGACCGGGCGGCGGTCGTAGCGGAACTCGCCGTCGTAGTCGTCCTCGACGATCAGCCCGCCGGTGGCACGCGCCCAGGCGCAGACGGCCCGGCGGCGGGCGGGATGCAGCGGCACGCCGGTCGGGTAGTGGTGCGAGGGGGTGAGGAAGACCGCGTCGGTGCGTGCGGCGAGGGCGCCGGTGTCCGCGCCGTGCGCGTCGACGGGCAGCGCGTACGGGGTGAGGCCCGCGCGGCGCACGGTACCCCGGTAGAAGTCGTGGCCGGGGTCCTCTACGGCGGCGGCCGCGCGGCCCTCGGCCGTCAGGACCCGGCAGAGCAGCTGGACCGTCTGGTAGTAGCCGGAGGTGATCACGATCCGGTCGGGGGTGGTGCGGACACCGCGGGTGCGGCCCAGGTATTCGGCGAGCGCGGTGCGCAGTTCGATACGGCCCTGGGGGTCGCCGGGGCCGTACACCTCGGGTCGCGCCCGGTCCAGGACGCGGCGAGTGGCGGCGAGCCAGCCGCGGGCGGGGAACGCGCTGCCGTCGGGGCGGCCGGGGCGCAGGTCGTGGAGCGGGGGTGGCGGTGCGGAAGCGGCCGCCGGCGGGATTGAGGGCCGTGGCCCGTTCTCGATGTCGGCGACCCTGGTCGCGGCCCCGGGCCGGGTGGTCACGTATCCCTGCTCGGCGAGCTGGTCATAGGCGGCGCTGACGGTTCCGCGCGACAGACCCAGTTCCTGCGCGAGCCCCCGCGTCGAGGGCAACGGCGTTCCCGCCTTGAGCCGTCCGACGCGGATCGCCTCGCGCAGCGCCGCCTCCAAGCGGGCACGGCGACCGCCCTCCGCCGCGAGGTCGAGGTGCAGGTCGAGCCGCGAACTGGACCAGTTTTCGGGCATGGAACTGGATCTTAATCGTGGTCCGGAAGGCCTCTACGGTCGGTCGTGACAGAGCAGCGAACAGCTGACAGCCGACAACTGACAACCGCCAACCAGATCCTGAAAGGACCCCACCGTGATCGTCATCGCCCACGTCAGCGACCTCCACATCGACAACAGCCCCCGCAGCATCGACCGCACCCGCGCCGTCATGGCGTACCTGGAAGACCTCCCCTACGACCTGGACGCGCTCCTGGTCACGGGGGACATCGCCGACCACGGTCTGCCGTCCGAGTACGCGGAGACGCGCGCCCTCCTCGCCTCCCGGCACCCGGTGGTGGTCTGCCCCGGCAACCACGACGAACGCGCCGCGTTTCGCGAGCACTTGCTCGGCGACGCGGCCGCCACCCCGGGGCCGGTCAACCAGGTCCATCACGCCCCCGGCTTCACCCTCGCCGTGTGCGACTCGTCGGTGCCGGGGAAGGATCACGGGCACCTGGACGACGAGACGCTGACCTGGCTGGAGGGCGTCCTGGCGGAGGCCACGAACCCGGTCCTGGTCGCCTTCCACCATCCGCCCGCCACCCTCAACACCCCCTACGTGGACGGCATCCGGCTGTTCGACGAGCAGCCCCTCGCCGCTCTGGCCGCCCGCCACCCCCACCTCACTGCCTTCCTCACCGGGCACGCCCACACCCCGGCGGCCACCACCTTCGCCGGCCGTCCTCTCCTCGTGGCCCCCGGTGTCGTCTCCACCCTCCGCCTCCCGTGGGAGCGGCGCGCCCACCCGGACGACCACGTCCACCTGGACCTGCCGCCGGCGCTGGCGTTCCACGTCCTGGACGCGGAAGGGCGGCTGACCACCCACTTCAGGAGCGTCATCGTGTAGGAACGGTTCTGGCTGTCACACGCAGAACGTCCCTACTGGCAAGGAGTACACGTGCCCTCCCTCTTTCCGGCCCTGGTGGGCGGCTCGGTCGCCGAGCGGTCCGCGCTGTGCTTCGGTGATCGGTCCCTGACGTACGCGGAGCTCGCCGCCTCGGCGGGTGAACTGGCCGGACGGCTCGGCGGTGCCGGGAGGGTCGCCGTGTGGGCGACGCCGACCCTGGAGACGGCCGTCGGTGTCGTGGCCGCGCTGCTCGCCGGAGTGCCGGCCGTGCCGCTCAACCCGAAGTCGGGGGAGAGCGAGCTGGGGCACATCCTCGGCGACAGTGCGCCGTCGGTGGTGCTCGCCGGTCCGGGAGACCAACTGCCGGACGCCGTACGGGAGCTGGAGCGGATCGATGTCCAGGTGTACGGCACCGGAGCGGCGGCGGCCGTACCGCTCGCGGAGGCGGAACCCGCCGCCCCCGCCCTCATCGTCTACACCTCCGGCACCACCGGCCCGCCCAAGGGCGCCGTCATCCCGCGCCGTTCGATCGCCTCGACCCTGGACGCGCTGGCGGACGCCTGGCAGTGGACGGGTGACGACGTGCTCGTGCACGGGCTGCCGCTGTTCCATGTGCACGGGCTGATCCTGGGCATTCTGGGGCCGCTGCGGCGCGGCGGGTCCGTACGGCATCTGGGGCGGTTCAGCGCGGAGGGCGTGGCGCGGGAGCTGAACGCCGGTGCGACGATGCTGTTCGGGGTGCCGACGATGTACCACCGGCTCGCGGAGGCGCTCGCCGAGGACGGGGAGCTGGCCAAGGCGCTGGGCCGGGCGCGGCTCCTCGTGTCGGGTTCGGCCGCGCTGCCCGTGCACGACCACGAGCGGATCACGGCCGCCACCGGGCGCAGGGTCGTCGAGCGGTACGGCATGACCGAGACGCTGATGAACACCAGTGTCCGCGCGGACGGCGAGCCGCGCCCCGGCACCGTCGGCGTCCCGCTGCCCGGCGTGGACCTGCGGCTCGTCGAGGAGGACGGGACGACGATCGCCGCGTACGACACGGATGGCGTCCCCACCGGTGCGTACGACGGGGAGAGTGTCGGCGAGATCCAGGTCCGGGGGCCGAATCTCTTCACCGAGTATCTGAACCGGCCGGACGCCACCGCCGCCGCGTTCACCGAGGACGGCTGGTTCCGCACCGGCGACATGGCGGTCCTCGACCCCGACGGCTCGGTACGTATTGTCGGCCGCAAAGCCACCGACCTGATCAAGAGCGGCGGCTACAAGATCGGCGCCGGGGAGATCGAGAACGCCCTCCTCGAATACCCGGGGGTGCGCGAGGCCGCCGTCACCGGGGAGCCCGACGACGATCTGGGCGAGTGCGTCGTCGCCTGGATCGTGCCCACCGATCCTCAATCGCCGCCCTCCCCAGACGAGTTGGCCGACCATGTGGCCCGCCGCCTGGCCCCGCACAAACGGCCGCGCACCGTGCGCTTCCTGGAGTCCCTGCCCCGCAACGACATGGGCAAGATCCTGAAGCGGGCGCTGAAGAATGACTGACCGGCTTTCGGCCCGCGACGTCATCGCGCTCGTCTCGGCCGAGTTCACCGAGATCGCCTACCCACGCTCGGAGTTCAAGCCCGACGGGCCGCTCTCCTGGCAGGGTTACGACGAATCCCGTGTCCGCGCCGCCGCCCGCACCGGCGAGGAGGAGTCCGTCGTCTGCGGCACCGCGGCCATCGGTGACACCTCCGCCGTACTGATCGCCTTCGAGTTCGGCTTCCTCGGCGGTTCGCTCGGCGAGCGCACCGGCGACCGTCTGGAGGCGGCGTACACGCACGCCCGCGAACACCGTCTTCCGGTCGTCTCGCTCGTCGCGACGGGCGGCAGTCGCATGCAGGAGGGCATGCTCGCGCTCACCCAACTCCAGCGTGTGGCCCGGCAGTCGGCGCTCACGCGCGAGGCGGGGCTGGCGCAGATCGCCGTGCTGCGGGATCCGACGACGGGCGGCGGCTGGGCCACGCTGGGCGCGGGCGCCGACGTGACCCTGGCGCTGCCCGGCGCCCAGGTGGGCTTCGCGGGCTCCCGGGTCCGCCCGCCCGACGCGGATCCGGCCGCGTACACGGCCGAGGCCCAGCTGGCGGCGGGGGCGGTCGACGCCGTCGTACGGCCGGAGGAGCTGCGGGAGGCGCTCGCGCTGTGGCTGGGCCTGCTCACCCGGCCCTCGGCCGAGGCCGCGCCTCCGCCGCCCGCCCTGGGGACGCTCGACCTCCCCACCACGGGCTGGGACGCCGTCCAGCGCGCCCGTTCCGCTCAACGGCCCCATGCCGCCGCCTATTTGGACGCGTACTTCACCCGGCGCGTCACGATCAGCGGCGACCGCTGCGGGGGCACCGACGACGGCATGCTGTGCGGTTTCGGCCTCGCGGAGGACGGGCGGCCCCTCGCGTACGCCGCTCAGTGCGGGACCGCGACCCGTCCCGCGGGATACCGCACCGCCGCCCGGCTGATCCGCCTCGCGGGCCGGCTCGGCATCCCCGTACTGACGTTGGTGGACACGCCGGGCGCCGCGAACGACGCGGACGCGGAGCGGCAGGGTGCGGGTGCGGCGATCGCGGATCTTTTCGGCGCGGTGGCCACCGCCCGCACGCCGGTCACCACCCTGGTGATCGGCGAGGGCGGTTCGGGAGGCGCGCTCGCGCTGGCCGCGCCCGGCAACACCTGGGCCGCGCCGGACAGTTACTTCTCCGTCATCGCGCCGGAGCTCGCGGCCGCGATCCTCAAGCGGCCGGCGGACCAGGTGCGCCCCACCGCCGATCAACTCCACGTCCGTCCACAGGACTTGCTGGGGCTGGGGCTGATCCGGGGCATCACGGAGGACCCCAAGGGATGAGCCGGTCGGGCGGCGCCGTCTCCCCCCTCCCAAGGGGAGACGGCGCCGCCTGCACAGAGGGGCCGGTTACTTCACACCCACCGCCCGGATGATCTCCTGGCTCACGGAACCGCCTCGGTCGTCCGTCGCGGACGCCCGCAGCGAGATGACCTCCGCGCCGCGCGGCACGCTCAGCGTTCCCTTCCAGGACGCCTTGGCGCCCGAGAGCGGGACCGCCTTCCAGGACTTCCCGTCGTCGTACGACACCTCCAGCTTGCCGCCGCCGATGGTCCCGGTGTCCGGCGCGCCCTTCACGTACTCGGCGTAGACGCCGACCGGGATGCGGCTGCCGCCGCGCACATCGCCCGCGAGGTCGGTGTCGATGTCGTAGCCGAGGTTGAGGAGCGGCAGGAAGGTGAAGTGGTCCTCGGGGGTGGCCGCCGACTTGAAGGTCCACTCGGAGTGGCCCTTCGTGGACAGTTTCCAGCTCTCGGGGTCGAGCGTGGTGTCCGTGACGACCTTGTAGGTGTGCTCGTCGGCGGGCGCGGCCCAGACGTACGCGCCGGAGCTCATCCGCCGGTCGACCAGGGAGCCGTCCTGGTAGACCTCGGTGAACTGGGTCATCCCGTTCTCCTCGCTCCACACGTCACCGAAGCCGGTGTGGTCGGGTCCGGAGTCGCCCCAGCCGGGGGTGTTGAACTGCATCTGGTTGCCCGCGCGTTGCTGCCCCCAGCCCAGTCCGGTGCCGAGCCAGGGATGCCAGACCGGCTTGAACCAGTTGCGTGTGGTGTGCCTGCCGCCCTGGTAGGTGATCAGTCCGCTGCGCTCCTCCAGCGCGCTCGCCCCCAGGTCCACGGACTCGTGCCACAACTGCCCGGCACTCGTGGAGACATGGTCGGTCCGCTCGGCCGGGTAGTCGATCCGCTCCTTGAAGCCGATGCCGATGGGGAAGGCGTCGGTGATCGAGTACCGGAACTCGCCGCCCGAAGCGGGCTTCACCGCGTGGAACTTCGTGTCCACCACGGCGAGTTCACGGCCGCTGGGCTCGTAGGTGAGACTCCCCGTCGGGATGGCGCCCTGGTGGCCCTCCGAAAGGTCGTACACGTACGGCGTGTTGCGCGTCCCGGTCATGTCGACGGAGTGAGCCGCCCGCAGCCGTGCCGCGTCCGCCGCGTTGAGCGTGGCGACCTGGAGCGGCCGGTCCTCGTACGCGTCGGTGCCGAACCAGGCGTTGAGCCGCCCGGCCGTGTCGTCGGTGACGAACAGGGCCTTGGCGCCCGCGTCCTGGGCGGCCTGGGCGAGGGCGGTGGGCTCGACGCCGTCGGTGAGGCGCGCGAGGACCGCCTTGCCCTTGACCCCGGTCATGGCACCGCCGGTGAAGGTTCCGGCATCGACCAGCGGCAGCTTGCTGTGCCCCTCGGTCAGTGTGCTGCCGGGCTGCACGACGGCCTCGCCGACGCCCTTGACCTCCAGCAGCGGTTTGCCGAGCCGCCACACGGTCCGGTACTCGAAGCTGCCCTTCGTGACCTTCGCCGTCGGTGCGGCGAAGACGCTGTCGTACTTGATGGGTACCTGCACGGCGCCGAACTGGTCCGAGCCGCCCCCGTTCCGGTCGAACTCCATGAGCAGCTGCCGGGTCTCGGTGCGCCGGTCGACCTTCGCCTTGATCTCCCTCAACTTGCTGCCGTCCAGGGTGACTTCCTGGTCGTGGTCGAGGGTGATCTCGGGGGCCGCGAGGAAGCCGAGGCCGAGCGAGTCCGCGCCGTGGCTGCCGTGCACGTCGAGGAAGGACGTCAGGCTGTACGTTCCCGGCTTCAGCCGGAGCTTCAGGGTGCCGGAGTCGTCGACGTAGGCCGAGGCCGGGTCGGTGTCAGCCACGAGCTGCTGCACCGCGAGGTAGGCCGCGGTCGGATCGCCCGCACGGTCCTTGACGTGGACGGTGAGCGTGTACCGCTCCTCCTCCTTGACCAGCCCGAACACGGTGTGCGCGACGGGCGTGCCGTCCACGGAGGCGACGATCTGGCCGGAGGTGTCGCCCACGGGTGCCTTGGAGCCGTCGCCCGTCACCGTGGTGGACGCCGTCCCGTGCGCGGGCACGGTGAGCGTGGAGTCGGCGAGGGTGGCGACACCGTCGGCGGCGCCTTGCACGGCGAGGCTCAACTCGACGTCGGAGTCGGATGAGTTGGTGTAGGTCAGCGTCTTCGTGACGGGCTTGTTGTCCTCGTACGGCCAGCCGTAGAAGCCGAGGTCGGCGCTGCCGGTGGCGGTGACCGGCGTACCGATGGCGTCCGGGACGCTCACGCGGCCCGAGCCCAGCACGTAGGCGGAGGCGTCGAGTTGCTTCGACGTCGACATCAGCGCGTCCTTGAGCTGGGCGCCGGTCCAGTCGGGGTGCTTCTCCGCGAGCAGCGCGGCCACGCCCGCGACGTGCGGTGTCGCCATCGACGTACCGCTCATGGAGGTGTAGTAGCCGCTGCCGTCCACGAGTTGGGAGCGGGCGGCGAGGATGTCGACGCCGGGGGCGGAGACGTCGGGCTTGAGGGCGTTGTCGCCGTAGCGCGGTCCGGCGCTGGTGAAGTAGGCGGCCTCGTCGGCGGAGTCCACCGCGCCGACGGTCAGCGCGGAGTCGGCGGCGCCGGGCGAGCCGATGGAGGAGGGGGCGCCGGTGTTCCCGGCGGCGATGACGAAGAGGGCGCCGGTCTCCTTGGAGAGGGCATTGACCGCCTCGGCCATCGGGTCGGTGCCGTCGCTGGGCTCGGTCGAGCCGAGGCTCATGGAGATCACCTTGGCGTGCACATCGCGCGCGGCCCACTCCATACCGGCGATGATCTGCGAGTCGCTGCCCGAGCCCTGGTCGCTGAGCACCTTGCCGACGGCGAGGGTGGCGCCGGGCGCGACCCCCTTCTCCGTACCGTCGGAGGCGGCACCGCTCCCGCCGACCGTCGAAGTGACGTGCGTGCCATGGCCGTTGCGGTCGGCGACCTCCTGCCCGTCGATGAAGCTCTTGGTGACCGAGACCCGGTCGGCCAGGTCGGGGTGGCTGGTGTCGACGCCCGTGTCGAGGACGGCGACGGTCACGCCCTTGCCGGTGAGCCCGGCCTCCCAGGCCTTCGGCGTGCCGATCTGCGCGTTGCTCTCGGCCATGTCGGCCTTGACGCGCCCGTCGAGCCAGACCTTGCCGATGCCCTCCTGGCGAGTCATGGACCGCCAGAACGTCCGCCCCTTGTCCGCGTCGACGGCGGCGCCCCGGATACTCGGCAGCGCGCGCGTCTTCTCGGCACCGCGCGGAGTGGCCGTGCCCGCCTTCTTCTCGTACGTCACGATCAGCGGCAGCTCATCCGTCTTCTGGTCGGTGAGCCCCTGCCGTATCAGCTCGCTCACGTCGAACAACCGCCGGTCGAGGGTGCCCGCCCGCAGATATGGCAGCGCCTCGTCCGGTACGACGGTGACGGTGCCGTCGGTCACCTGCGTGCGCACCGCGCCGGTGGCTCCCTTCGGGCGCTCGACGGTGACCGTCTTCTTGCCGCCTCCCAGGTCTGTGACGGTCACCTTGTCGCCGGTGACGAGGGTGACGGTGCGGGCGGCGGAGGCGGCTCGCGTCGGCGCCGGGGTCGATGTACTGGTCTGCGCCGCGTGCGCCTGCCCCGTCGGCAGCACGGCGAGCACGAGTCCGGCCGACAACAGCGCCGCTCCGCGTCTCGCTGGTCCTCTGGTCATTCGTGCCCTCTCTTGGTCGGCGGTGCGCCGGGCGGGGGTGGTGCCCGGGTGCTGCGACGAGTGTCAGGGGGCTTGTGTTGCACGGGTGTTGACGGGACCTGGCGGGAAGGCGCCCTGGCGGCTTCCCGCCAGGACAGGCGGGTACGAGCCGCAGAAACCGGGACAGTCCCAAGCACCGTCCGTAACAATGAGGTTGGCCCAGGGCCACGGACGACGGGGGATGCGCGAGCCATGGATGGACTGCTGGAGTTCAAGACCGACGACGGGGCGGTGGTCGTCGTCGAGGCCGCCGAGGACGAGGGCGGCCCCGGCTCCCGACTGGTCGCCCGGCACGACGGCACGGTCGAGGCGACCCGTACCTTCGAGGGCTCTCTGGAGGGCGTACGGGCCGCCGCGGAGTCCGCGCTCAGGGTGTTCCGCGACGGAAGCCTGCGTCCCGACTCCGTGGAGATCGAGTTCGGGGTCAAACTCACCGCGGAGGCGGGCGCGTTGATCGCCAAGAGCTCGGTCGAGGGCCATCTGGTGGTCAAGCTCTCCTGGTCGCCCGAACGGTCATGACCAGCGCCTCGTGGCACGCCAGGATCAGCTGCGGACGGGAGACCGGCGCGGGGTTCCTCGTCACCGAGCGGCATGTGCTGACCTGCGCGCATGTGGTCGCCCGCAGCGGCATGGACGAGGTGGGCGTCTCCTTCGCGCAGGAGCGCGGGGCGATTCCCGCGAAGGTCGTCGCGCACGGCGGCTGGGACGGGCACGACACCGACCCCGGCGACGTCGCCGTACTCGAACTCGACCGTTCCGTGCCGTCCATCAAGCCCGCGTCGTTCGCGGCACCCTCGGACGCGTACGGGGACCCGCCGCGCAGGCTTCTGGCGTACGGGTTCCCCAAGCGGTTCGAGGAGGGAACCCTCGCCGAATACCGTGCCACCGCCGACCAGTTGATCGCGGACGAGTGGGTCCAGCTGGAGGCGTGGGCGGCGCACGGGCAGCCGCTGGTGCCCGGCTTCAGCGGCGCCGCCGTGACCCTCGCGGACACCGGCCGGGTGGTGGGCATGGTCTCGGCCGCCGCCCGGGACCCCGGGATCCGCAACGGCCGGATGCTGCCCGCGCACGTCATGGCCCGCTACTGGCCACGCCTCGGCGAGCTGATACCGACACCGGAGTACGGGCGCACGGACAAGGAACGGTTGCGGGAGCTGGTGGAGGGGCGCGGCCCGGAGTTCGCGGACCGCCCGGAGTGCAGCCCCGAGCGGCTCTACCGCGATGCCGTGGGCCCGTTCGGGCCGCCGCTGCCTTCGCGGCGGTTCGGGTCGCTGTGGGACGCGGCCTGGTATCTGCTCTCCGAGGTGCCGGACACGGGCGCGGTCGCCCGGTTCGCCGCGCGGCTCGCCGACTTCACCGAGGACGCGCCGACCCGGGGCGCACTGCGGGCCTGGCCGCCCCGGCCGCACGACCGCCGCCCCCAGGAGCCGGTGCACCGGCCCGCGACAGGGGCAAGGACAGGAACGGGGACGGGCATTGGCGCGGGGACGGGGCAGTCCTGGTCGCCGATCCTCGTCGAGATCGCGCCCAGTGGGTCGGGCGACCACCAGTTCCTCGTGGAGGTGTCCGCGTACAACGGCCGGCACCGCCGGGTGGTCGGCTCGCGCGCCCTGCCCGCCGACCGCGTCCGCGGTTACGCCCTGGAGCGCATCGACGAGGCGTACCACGAACTGGAGCCGGGAGCCCGGGAGTTGATCGCCTTCGTACTGCCGCGCCGCTGGCTCAACACCGACGTCGCGCACTGGCAGCGCAGCGCCGACGACCAGAGCCCGCTCGGCTCCTTCGCACCGCTCGTCGTGATGGACCTGGAGCGGCGGCGCAGCGGCGGCCTTCAGCACAAGCTGCTGCAGAAGTGGCAGCGCCTCGACGCGCAGCCCACGGCGCGTCTGCACCGCATCGGCTGCGGGGCCGTCGGACAGGACCCGGTGCGGCTGACCATCGGGCTGCGGCGCGGCGCCGACATGGTGGGCTTCGCCTCCCCGCCGCGCGCGGCCGGCACCCGGCGGCTGTTCCAGGCGAGCCTGAACGCCGCGATGCCGGTGATGCTCTGGCCGCGCACCGGCTGCCGTGGCGACCATCACGACGGCGCGCACGGGGACTGCGCGGGTGCCGCGTTCCTGGACCACCTGGCCGAACATCTGGCGGGCCTGCCGCCGGGCGAACTCCCGTCCCACATCCATGAGTTGCGCGAGACGGCCTACGCCTCGGAGGCCCCGGAACCGCACTGGGCATACGACCTCGCGCTGCTCTGGGAAGACCCCAGATGTCTGCCCGACCCCGTCGGCTATCTGCACTCGCCGGTCGGCTGAGCACCACCGACCGTCACACGACCGGCGGAAGCCCCTTGGCCTTGGGGGCCGGTCGACCGTCCGGCACGCAACGAGGAGAGACCATGTCCCTGTGGCCCGTCTACACGGGTGGGAGCGAGCCCCACGACGGCATCGCGAAGCTTCCCGCGCCGCCGCCGTGGCGCGACTTCGACGGCGGCCCCGAGCTGGACACTCCCGCCGAGGACGACGACGCCTCGGCCGCGTCCCCGGACCGCAGGCACCGCGCCCGCACTTATCGCGCCACGGACCGCGCGGTCCAACTCGTCAACGCGGCCCTGTACTTGCGCCGCCCGCTCCTGGTGACAGGCCCTCCTGGCAGCGGCAAGTCCTCGCTCGCGTACGCGGTGGCAAGGGAGTTGAAGCTCGGCCCGGTCCTGCGCTGGAACATCACCAGCCGCACCACGCTCCACGACGGCCTCTACCAGTACGACCCGCTGTCCCGTCTGTACGACGCCGGTCGCGCCGCCGCGCGTGAACTCCCCGCGGACAGCGAGCTCCAGGACCATCTGCGTCTCGGCCCGCTGGGCACCTCCCTCCTCCCCTACCGCCGCCCCCGCGCCCTCCTCATCGACGAGATCGACAAAGGTGACCTCGACCTGCCGAACGATCTGCTGAACATCCTGGAGGAGGGCGAGTACGAGATCCCCGAGCTGGTCCGCGCCGCCCGGCACACACCCGGCGCCGAGGTGATGATCGCCGGCACGGACGACCGCGTGACCGTCTCCCGGGGCCGGGTCCGCTGCCGCGCCTTCCCCTTCGTCGTCCTCACCAGCAACGGCGAGCGCGAGTTCCCGCCCGCCTTCCTGCGCCGCTGCGTCCGCCTCGAACTCCATCAGCCGCGCGACGCCCACCTCGAAAGCATCGTCCGCGCCCACCTGGGCGAGCCCGACGCCTACGCCCGCGACCTCATCACCCGCTTCCTCTCCCGCGGCACCGGCGGCGAACTCGCCACGGACCAGCTCCTCAACGCCATCTACCTGACGGGGGTGGCGGGCATCGACACGGCGTCGCGGGACGACCTGGCGGAGCAGCTGATGCCGTATCTGAGCCGGACCCAGGACGACGATGAGTTCTGAGGGGGAGGGCGGCTCGCACCATGGCCGGGGCGGGGGTGGTGGTGCGCTTCCGCCCTGGGCGCCCGTGGCCGGCGGGCCCGCCGCGCTCGCCGAGCTGCTGGGGCAGGTGACCGGCGGAGAGGCACCGACCTCCGTCGAGCTGGCGGAGTTGTTGTGGCTCGCGGGACACATCGCGGCGCCGCGGGAGGAGACCGGCGCGGACCCCCGGGCCGGCGAGAACGCCGCCTCGGCCCGGCGGCCACCGGCAGAGGCATCCCCGCAGCCGGACACACCGGCTCAGGCGCCGCAGGACGGACCCGCCGAGGCCCCGCACCGCCCCGACGAGCGCGTGCCCCTGCGGCTGCCCGACTCCGGCACCGGCACCGGCGATGAGGATGGAAATGGGCATGGGGATAGGGATGGGGATGACACTTCCGGCGATCGGAGGAGTGGCCACTACACGACCCTCCTCGCGCCCGCTCCCCCGATGCTGCCCCACCCCCTCGCGCTCCAGCGCACCCTGCGTCCCCTCAAGCGGCGGGTGCCCGCGCCCGTCGGGCAGGAGCTCGACGAGGAGGCGACCGCGCACCGGATCGCGCGGCTGGGCGCGGCACCGCGCTGGTGGGTGCCCGTGCTGCGCCCCGCCACCGAACGCTGGCTGACCCTGCACCTGGTGTACGACGCCGGGCCGACCATGCCCGTCTGGCGCCCGCTCGTCCGTGAACTGCACACCGCGCTCGCCCAGTCGGGCGTCTTCCGCACGGTGGAGCTGCACCGGCTGACCGTCGACGGGACGGTACGGCGCCCCGGCTCGCAGGAGTCGTACGCGGACGGCCGTACGGTCACCCTCCTGGTCAGCGACTGCATGGGCCCGCAGTGGCGGAGCGGCCCGGCGGGCACCCGCTGGTACCGCACGCTGCGGCGCTGGGCGGCCCGGATGCCGGTGGCCGTGCTCCAGCCGCTGCCCGAGCGGCTGTGGCGCACCACGGCCCTGCCGGCGACGACCGCGCGGATCGCCGCGCCGTGGCCCGCGGCGCCCAACTCCACGTACACCGTGGACTCCTACGCCACCGATGCCCTTCCGACCCCGGGCAGGCTCCCGCTGCCCGTCCTGGAACCGTCCGCGCCCTGGCTGGCGAACTGGTCGTCCCTGGTCGCGGGGTCCTCCCCGCTCCCCGGCTCGGTCGCCCTGCTGGACTTCGCCCCGGCACCCGCCCCGGTGGACGACCTGGGCCGCGGCGACGTCGAGCAGCTCTCCCCCGAGGAGCTCGTCCTCCGCTTCCGCTCCCTCGCCTCCCCGGAGGCCTTTCTCCTCGCCGGTCATCTCGCCGTAGGGCGCCCGGAGTTGCCGGTGATGCGACTGGTCCAGGCCGCCATCGAGAGGAACCCGCAGCCCCAGCATCTCGCGGAGGTGATCCTCAGCGGAGTGCTCAGCAGCACCCCGGGCGCCCCCGGCTCGTACGCCTTCCGCCCCGGCGTACGCGAACTCCTCCTGCACACACTGCCGCGCACCGCCCACAGCCGTACGGCCGAACTCCTCGGCAGGGTGGGCGCGTTGATCGACGCGCGGGCGGGGGTGGCGGCCGGGGAGTTCGCGGTGCTGGCGCCGGGGGGCGCGGATGCCACGGCCGGGGGCGAGCCGTTCGCGGCGGTGCGGGAGGAGAGTGTGCGGCGGCTGGGCGGGGGGTCGTCGCCGAAGCATGCCGGGCTCGTACTCGGCAGGTACCGACTCGTACAGCGGCTGGGCCGGAGCAGGCAGGTGACGCGGGCGGAGGACACGCGGAGCGATCGGACCGTGGCGGTGCACGCGTACGCCTCGGTCGGTCCGGAGCATCATCAGGCGTTCCTGGACGACGCCCGGGCGCTTGCCGCCGTCGAGCACCCGAACGTTCTCACCGTGCACGACTTCGGCATCGACGGGGGCGTCCCGTATCTCGTCACGGAGTTCGTGGACGGGTTCACCGTGCGGGAACTCACGGCCGAGGGCGGCTTCCGGATGCCTTTCCCCCTGCTCGCCCCCCTGGCGCAACAGGTTGCGGGGGGCCTCAAGGCCGTACACGAGCGCGGCATCGCACACGGCCGGCTCACGCCCGGCAGCTGGTTGATAGCCGGTCCGGACGCCACCGTGAAGGTCGCCGGCTTCGCGCTGGGGACGGAGCGTGATCGCGGCGAGTCGAAGGATCTCCGCGACTTCGGGTACCTGCTGAGGGAGCTGTCCGGGGAACGGAGACCGGTTCTCAGCGAGGTTCCCAGCGCGTTCCGGAGCCTGTTCGACGACGCCATCACCCCCCTCACCTCATCGGACCCGGCGGCCCAGCGCCGCGGCAGGGACCTCTTCCTGACTCCCTCCTTCGACCAGGTCCTGGACTCCATCACGGCGGACCGGTACCTCTACCGCCTGCTCGGCCCGGTGCAGATCCGCGCAGGTGACCGCGCGCTGCCCGCCGGCTCCCCCGAGGAACAGGCCCTGCTCTGCATGCTGCTCCTGCGGCCGGGCAGGACGGTGACGTACGACGAACTGGCCCAGGGGATATGGGGACAGCACCCTCCGGAGCGCACCGAGCAGCTCCTGTCGTCGTACGCCTCCGGCCTGCGCAAGACCCTGGGTCCCGGAGTCCTGGCCACCATCGCGGACGGCTACGCCCTGCACGCCGCCCAGGCCGACGTCGACCTGTATCACCACACAGAGCGTGTCGAGAGGTCACAGTCCCTCCGGGACGCGGGGGACCCCGTGGCAGCCCGCGACGCCATCCAGGACGCCCTCAATCTCTGGCGCGGTGAACCCCTCGCGGGCGTCCCCGGCCCCTCCGCCCGCGGAACCCGCGCCCGTCTGCTCCCCCTCCACCAGAAGGTCCGCGCCCTGCGCGCCGAACTCGACCTGGGGCTGGGCGACTTCAACCGGGCCGCCACCACCCTCGACGACCTGCTCCAGGAGGCTCCCGAGCGGGAGGAGTTCCGTCGCCTCCACGCGCTCGCGCTCCAGGGGCGGCAACCCGACCGCCCCACCATTGTCGTCGAGTACGCCGAACCCGACGTGGACCCCCACACCCACAACGTCGTCGGCCGCACCCTGTCCTGGCTGCTCGCCCTGAGCGACATGGCCCCCAGCGAGTACGAGCTGCTCTCGCGCGACAACGGCTACCTCGTGATCACCGAACCCGATACCTCCGTACTGACCACGCTGAACGCGGTGCTGCGCGAACTCCCGGGCGCGCTCCTCGAATTGGAGGACCCGCCGAGGCTCCAGGTGACGTTCTGGCACACCCCTCAATTCCCCGGCGCGGACCGCACGACCACCCCACGCGACCTGCTGCCCGCGTTCGTCGGCTCCGACGCGGACATCGTGGTGCTCCTCTCCCCGGAACTGCTCATGGAATGGACGCGCGCCAAAGGGGTCGAGCGGGACCGCTTCCTGCCCCTTCACGTCGGAAGCCAGGGCCAGACCTTCGCCTGGTACTGCACTCTGGACCTCCCGGAACGCACCCCCGAGCCCGAGCCGGTCCAACATGACCTGGTGCGCGGCCCGTTCACGATCCGCGACACCTCCCGGATCATCCGTATCCCCGAGCAGGGCCGCACCGCCGTCGTACACACGGAGCCCGACAACTCGCTGGCCCTCCTCAACCCCAACCGTCCCCTCGCCAAACGCCCTCCCCGCTCCCTCATCACGTACTACGAGGTCGACCTCACCACACATCAGGCCAGTCACGTGCTGCTCCTGCCCAGCTCCGGCCGCAACGCCTTCGCCGCATCGGCCGAACTGTCCTGGCACGTCGACGACGCCGTGGCCTTCGTCCGCAGCGAAACCCACGACGTGTCCGGGCAGCTCTTCCACCACCTCGTCAGGGAGGCCGGCCGCATCACCCGCCGCTACCCGCCGGGCCGCGGCGGCGCCGCCCAGCGCGCGGTGCACGAGGGGCTGCGCAGATGGCCCGTGCCGGGGCTGTCCGTGGCGTGCGCGGTACGGCTGCGCGCTGGCTCCCCTGCGCCCCAGGCTCCGCCCCCGGACCCGGCCAGGAACCCGGTCAAGCGCAGGGCAGAGGCGAGGCAGAGCTCCCTGGCCGCCGTCCTCGGCGGCGCCGAGTGTGTGCTGCTCGGCTTCGACGGCACGGTGGGCCACCTGTGGTCCGGGCAGGCTCAGCACAGGGTCACCCGCGAGCTCACCGCGCTCTTCGGGGAACTGAGCGGAACGCCACTGCTGCCCGCGGACGCCTCCGGATCGCCCCTGGAGGGGTACTCCGACCCGCTGGACCTGTTGCGCGCCCTCGCGCACCACCCGCTCGGAAGCGAGCTACGCCGGGGACTCGATCGCTTCGAGGCAAGTGCCGTCCCTTCAGCCTGGCCTGTCCCTCACGCGGACGCCCTGATCCACGTGCTCGCAGCCACCGGCCGGGGGCCCTCCGTCGTCACGGACGCCTCGCCACGCGTGGTGACGTCCTATCTGGAGGCCCGTGGGCTGACGAACGCGGTGACCGGCGGAGTCCACGCACGTACCGACGACCTCACCCTGCTGATGCCGAACCCGGACTGCCTCCACCGCGCCCTGGACGAACTCGGCGTCTCCCCCTCGGAGGCCGTACTCATCGGCTCCTCGACCGCCGAGCTGCTCGCCGCCGACTCCATCGGCCTCCCCTTCATCGGCCACGCGGGCAACGAGCAGACCGAGCAACGCCTGACCCGAGCCGGTTGCGAACACACCGTCAGCTCCCTGGAACCGGTGCTCGAAGCAATCCGCACCGCCTAGGAGCGCCCCAAGTCCACCCATCCAGCCGCACCCCACCCGGCCCCCCACAAAAGGCGCCCCCGCACAGCCGACCGCACGATGCGAGAGAGGACCGCCGCCCGGCGGAGCCCCACGGTCTGCGCTCTCGGGAGGAACTGCCATGTCCGCCAGTCTGGAGCAGCTGCGCCGCTGTCATTTCGCCGTCGATCTGGGCGCGGCGAGGACCCGTGTGTATGTGAAGGGCGCGGGCCTGGTCGTCGATCAGCCGAGCGTCGCCGCGATCAACACGAAGACGGGCGCGCTGATCGCGGTCGGCGAGTTCGCGGAGAAGATGACGGGCCGTACGCCCGACTACATCCGTGTCATGCGGCCGGTGACCGGCGGCTCGGTCGTCGACATCGAGATGGCCCAGCGGATGCTGCGCCAGCTGCTGGGCGACAAGGTCCGCCGCACCCTGCGCCGCAAGCCGCGGCTGCGGGCGGCCGCCTGCACCCCGCACGACGCCGACCCGCTGGCGCAGCGCGCCGCGATCGAGACGCTCGTCGGGCTCGGCGCACGGCGGGTCGAACTCGTCGACACGCTCATCGCCGCCGCGGTCGGCTGCGGTCTGCCCGTCGAGCGGCCCGAAGCCACCATGATCATGGTGTGCGGGGCCGCCGCGACCCAGCTCGCCGTGCTGTCGCTGGGCTCGATCGTCACCGCCGAGCGCATCCCGGTGGGCGGCGAGGCCGTCGACCACGCGATCGTGCAGCACCTGCGCCACCAGCACGAACTGATGCTGCCGAGTCAGGCCGTACGCCCCCTGCAGCTCGCCCTCTCCGGGAACGGGCTCACCCCGCACGGCCCGGCGTCGACGGAGATCCACGGGCGGGACGTGGCGACCGGCCTCGCCCGTTCGGTGCAGGTCGACACCGCCGCCGTACGCGATGCCATCCAGACCCCGCTGACCGCCGTACTGGACGGCATCGGCAAGGTGCTGCGCTCCTGCCCGCCCGACCTGGTGGCCGACCTCGCGGACCGCGGGATCATGATGGTCGGCGGGAGCGCGCTGCTCCCGGGGCTCGACCAGATGCTGCGGCAGGCGACGGGGATGCCGGTGCACATCGCCGAGCGGCCCGACGTGTGTGCCGTGCAGGGCCTCGGCTACATGCTGGAGGGCAAGATCGAGCCGCTGGCCCTGGACCCGCTGGCGGACTGAACCGCGCTCGCACCCCAGGGCCGACTTCAAGGGGCCTCGTATGACCGACCCCGTGCCCCGTCTCCCGACGCTTCTGGAAGCCGTCCTCAGTGTCGGTACCGACCTCGAACTGCGGGCCACGCTCCAGCACATCGTGGACGGCGCCGCCGAGCTGACGGAGGCCCGGTACGCGGCGCTGGGCGTGGTCGATCCGGGGCACGACGGGCTGGTGGAGATCCGTACGGTGGGCCGGCCCGAGACCGAGGCGGGCACCGAGGTCGACGCCGGCGCCGGCAGCAGCCGGGGCGTGGTCGGGCGGTCGGACGAATTCGTCGGCGTCCCGGTCCGCGTCAACGACGAGATGTTCGGGACCCTGTATGTCGCCGACAAGCGCGGCGGCGCGTTCACCGACGAGGACGAGCAGCTGCTGCGCGTACTGGCCACCCAGGCCGGCATCGCGATCGGCAACGCCCGGCTGTACGAGACCGCCCGGCAGCGCGAGCGCTGGATCGAGGGTGCTGCCGCCGTCACCACCGCGCTGCTGACCGGCGAGAGCGCCGCCGACGCGCTGATGACCGTCGCCGAACGGGCCCGGATCCTCGCCGGCGCCTCGGCGGGCGTCATCCTCCAGCCCACGGCGGAGGGCGGCATGGAGATCGTGACCGCGTCCACGCTCGACGACCCCGGGGACATCGTGGGCACCACCATCGCGCCCGGCAGTCCCGTCCTCGAACAACTCCTGGGCGGTGAACCGGTGTTCGTGGAGGACTCCGCGACCGACCCTCGGATGACGACCCACGTGCGCACGCGCTTCGGGCCGAGCATGATGCTTCCGCTCCAGGCGGACGGCCGCCTCATCGGCACGCTCGCCCTGCCCCGTCGGCGCGGCGACCGGCCGTACACCTCCGTGGAACGGCTGCTGGCCACGCAGTTCGCCTCGCAGGCCGCGCTGGCTCTGGTCCTCGCCGACGCCCAGCACGGCCGCGAGCGCCTCGCGGTCTACGAGGACCGCGACCGCATCGCCCGTGACCTGCACGACCTGGTCGTCCAACGGCTTTTCGCCACCGGCATGATGCTCGAATCCACGCAGCGCAGAAGCATGGGCGACGGGGCGGCCCAGGATGTGCACGCCGTCCTCGGCCGGGCCGTGGACGAGTTGCAGTCCACCATCCAGGAAGTCCGCACGGCCATCTTCGCGTTGCAGCAGCCGCCCGCGGACGCCCCCACCAGCTTCCGTGGCAAGGTGCTGCGCGAGACGGCGGGCGCGGCGGCGGTCCTCGGCTTCCAGCCGTCCACTCGGTTCACCGGCGCTGTGGAGAGCCGCATCTCGGAGCCCGTGGCCGGTCAGCTGCTGGCGAGCCTGCGCCGTGCGCTGGCCGCCGCGTCGCGCCGCGCCGGGGTGTCCGTCATCGAGGTCACGGTCGACTCGACGGCGTCCCTGCCCGACGGCCGCGCCGGCGTCCGCCTGACGGTCTACGACGACGGCGGCAGGGACAACGGCGGCACGGGCACGACGGTCGCCTGGGCGTCACCGCTGTGAGGCGCGAGCACCCGCCGAACTGACGTCCCGGATTCACCCGGACAGCGTAACGACCCACGTTCCGTCGTCTCCCGCATTGCTGTCAACCAAACCTCACAGCATTCAGGTGGAATCGGCCGATCCCGCAGGCCATTGCTGTTGATCTCATGTAGGGTCCGCCTAAGACGAAGAGATATCCCCAACCAGACTCGAAAGTCCTCACATGAACCTTTCGGTGACGCCGACGACGCACCACCCAGCCGCCCTCCGGCCCGTGCGCAAGCCGCACACGCCCCTGTCGGCCATCGCCCCGTCTGCCGGACGAGCGGCGGACATCCCCGGAAGGCGTCCAGTCAAGCCGATCACCTTCGACTCGGCGCTCTAGACGACACACTTCACCTTGGGCACACCGGCGGTAGCACGACTGCCGGTGTGCCCAAGGTTGTGCGCCGGAGCCCCCCAACTGCCGTGAGTGATCAAGAAGTTCGTGCTACACACCCCCTCCGGTGCCACTAGCCTTCGGCGGGTGAAACTGCAGCAGCTCGTCCTGAAGCTCCACAGCCGGTGCGACCTCGCCTGTGATCACTGTTACGTGTACGAGCATGCCGACCAGAGCTGGAAAGGGCGCCCGACCGTAATTTCCGAAGAAACGCTCGGAATGGTCGCCCGCAGATTCGCGGCATATGCGGAAGCGCATGAACTGCCGTCCGTTTCCGTGATCCTTCACGGTGGTGAACCCCTCCTCGTAGGGCCCACCCGGATGAGAAACATTTGCGCGGAACTCACTCGCACCATCACTCCGGTCACCACACTCGATCTCCGTATTCATACCAATGGCGTCCAGCTGAACTCCAGGCACCTGAATGTTTTCAAGGAATTCGGCGTCAAAGTCAGCATCTCGCTCGACGGCGACCGTGTGGCCAACGACCGTCACCGGCTCGATCGCAGACGGCGCAGCAGCTACGACCGGGTGCTGCGCGCGATCAGCCTGCTGCGTTCTCCCGAGTACCGGCACCTGTACAGCGGCCTGCTGTGCACCGTGGACATCGCCAACGACCCCCTCGCGGTGCACGACGCCCTCGTATCGCTTAAACCACCTAAAATCGACTATCTGCTTCCGCACTCGACCTGGGACAGCCCACCGCACAGACCGGCGGCCTCACCGACCGCGTACGCCGACTGGCTCCTCAGGATCTTCGACCACTGGGACCGGCAGGGGCGCACGGTGTCGGTGCGGACCTTCGACTCGGTCCTCAGCACCCTGCGGGGCGGTCCGAGCCTGACGGAGGCCATGGGGCTCGCTCCCAGCGATCTGGCCGTGGTGGAGACCGACGGCAGCTTCGAGCAGGCGGACTCGCTGAAGACCGCCTACGACGGCGCCGCCGCGACCGGCTACGACGTCTTCCGGCACACCTTCGAGGAGCTCGCACGGCACCCCGGCGTACGCGCCCGCCAGCTGGGCCTGGAGGGTGTCAGCGAAACCTGCCGCCGCTGCCCAGTGGTGGAGTCGTGCGGCGGAGGGCTCTACGCGCACCGGTACAGCAGTGAGCGGGCCTTCGACAATCCGTCCGTCTTCTGTGCCGACCTGAGCGTCTTCGTCGAGGGTGTCGCCGAGCGGATCACCAAGCGCGCGCCCTCCTCTGCCGTGCACAGTCAGGCCGAACTCTGGTGGGCCCAGGGCGAGTTGAACCGGCAGCTGCTCGCTGACGGCGCGGCCCGGCACACCGCGGAGCCGGACTGGGACAACCTGTGGCGGGCCTTCCTGGACCTGGACGGCACCGCGGACGTCATCCCCCATGTCGACGACGTCCTCGCTCACCCTTATGTGCACACGGCGCTGAGACACTCCCTCCATCACCCGGCCACCGTCGCACCGCTCGCCGCGGCGGCCGTCGCGGTCGCCGTGCGCGCCCGCGCCGACCTCAAGCTCACCTGGGACCAGGACGCTCCCGAGCTGCACCTTCCCACGCTGGGGACCCTCACTCTCCCCGAGCCCGGCCGGATCGAGGTCGCGGTGACCGCGGGCCGACTCCGGGTGCGTACCGCCACCGGCGACGAGTGCTCCCCCGAGGGCAACCCCACCGCATGGCACCCCCTGCGCACCGTCGGCCTCCCGGACGACACCCGCTTAGTCCTCGATGACGCCGACCCCCTCCGCGACTGCTACCCCGCGCCTGTCGCCCCTTCCCTCGCCCCCGGCGACCTCACCTCGTTCAGCGAACGACTGTGTACGGCCTATGAGTTGATGGACGAGCGAACGCCCGGCTGGCGTGACGGCGTCAACTCGCCGCTCGTCACCACGGTCACCCCGCTCGTGGCGGGCTCGGGAGTGCGGCTCGGTGCGCACGGGCTCGGCGCGCTAGGTGTGGCCGTCGACTTCGCACCGGAGGAGCTCGTACGGGAACTGCCGCGCACCGGACGGCTGGCACGGCTGACCGCGCTGCGGGCGACGGCGGATCTGAACGTGCCGGGCAGCGGGGCCGGGCGGCTGCTGGACGAGGCGAGCCGGGAGCTCGGCAACGCCACGTACTTCGCCGACGGCACCGGCGAACGCGCCGCCGCGCTGGAGCGGGCGGGCCACGCCCTGGAGCGGCTGGCCGCCCGCCCCGAGCGTGAACTCACCGAGACCGGTGTGGTGTTGGCCGAGGAGCTGCGAGCCGAGTGGGCGATCCACTGTGGCTGATGACCGCACCCAACTGGCGGACTTGTTCGACCGCGCCCGGCTGGCCGACTTCTTCCGGCGCGCCCAGCCCGCCAACCCGTTCCGACGGACCCCGCCCGCCAACCCCTTCCGCCGCACGCCGCCGGCCGACCCTTTCGACCCCACCCGGCCGGCCAGACCTTTCGGCCACACCCAGCAGGCCGGCTCCTTCGACCGCGCTCCCTTGGCCAGCCCTGCCAATCGCCGCCAACTCGCCCGCCTGTTCCGCAAGTTGGGAGTCGTGCGTGGCGGCATCCTGATGGTGCACGCCTCCCTCGGCGGGGCGGGGCTGCGCGACACCGACGTGCGGGACACGCTGCTCGATGTGCTCGGCCCCGACGGCACGCTCGTCGTGCCCACCTTCACGCCCGAGAACTCGTTCACCTCGCGGGCGTACAAGGCGCTCACCGACGGGATGTCCGAGGAGCAGGAGAAGGAGTTCCGGGCGTCGGTGCCTCCGTTCGATCCCGGGATGACCGCCTGCCCGACGATGGGCGTGCTCGCCGAGTGCGTCTGGACCACGCGGGGCGCCGTGCGCAGCGGGCATCCGCACACCTCGCTGGCCGGGCTCGGCCCCCGGGCCGAGGAGCTGCTGGCCGAGCACGATCCGCGCTGCCATCTCGGCGAGCGCTCCCCGCTGGCCAAGCTGTACGAGGCGGGCGCCCAGGTCCTGCTGTTCCGTGTGGGGTTCGAGGCGTGCAGCGCGTTCCATCTCGCCGAGTACCGGATGCAGCCCACGCCCCCGCAACGGGCGTACCACTGCGTGGTGGACGAGAAGGGCAACTGGACCTCGTACCAGGACATCGAGCTGTACGACGGGGACTTCGAGGCGATCGGGGCCCTGCTGCCGCGTGATCTCGTGACGGAACGGGAAATGGCGGGGAAAGCGGTGCTGCTCTTCGGGATGCGGGAAGCGGTCGACCGGGCGGGAGTCCAGATGTCTGGATATCGCCATGGATTGACGTGAAAGAGGCGACCCGTGCGGGCGCCCGGTGGGGAAGATTGTGGGTTCCGGCCAGGTGAACATCCCGTAAGGGCACATCCACAGGCAGGGGGGCACGTGGACATACCTGAACGGGCATCGGACAACCGGCCGTACTTCTTCCTGAGCTACGCCCACACGCCGGCCTGGGGGCCCGGCAACGGCGATCCGGATCACTGGGTGCACGTCCTCTTCACGGATCTGTGCGACCACATCATGGCGCTCACGGATCTCCCTGCGGGCGCGCCCGCCGGTTTCATGGACCGGGAGATGCGCTCGGGTGACGGATGGCCGGAAAAGCTCAGTGAGAATCTCGCTTCATGCCGGGTGTTCGTGCCGCTGTTCTCGCCGCGATACTTCACCAGTGAGAGTTGCGGCCGGGAATGGTTCGCGTTCAACGAACGTATTCTGCGCGCCCGGGCCACCGGTTCCGGTGCCGTGCCCGCCATCGTCCCCGCGCTGTGGACGCATATCGACTACGCCCAACTCCCGGACTCCGTAAGGCATATCCATGTGGATCACGCGCCGTTCGGCGACCGGTACGCGGCCAACGGGATCTACGGTCTGATCAAGCTCAACCGGCTGCACGACGAGTACGAGGAGACCGTCCTCGGGCTCGCCCAGCGGATCGTGCGGGTCGCCCAGGAGTCGCCGCTGCCGTCCAGCAGGCCCCGCCCGTACGAGAGCACGCCGAGCGCGTTCAAGCCGCGGGGCGAGGGTCCCCGGCGTATCCATCTGACCGTCGCGGCGCCCACCCGGCACAGCATTCCCGAGCACCGTGACACCCGCCCCTACGGTGAGGACGCCCAGGACTGGAATCCGTACCACTCGGAGTCGACGCGGCCGTTGCCCTCGCTCGCCGAGGAGCTGATCCGGTCCCTCGACTACCGGATCACGGTGTCGTCGTTCGACGACGAGGACACCGGCGAGACCCTGGTGGCGGACGACTCCGACAAGGCGGCGCCGAGCCACCCCGGGATTCTGCTCATCGACCGGTGGGCGCTGACCGACGAGGAACGGCAGCGCAGACTCAGGGCGTTCGACGCGAACGCCCGCCCCTGGGTCAGTGCGATCGTCCCCTGGAACCGGGCCGACATCCAGTGCCACGGCGAGGAGGGCCGCAAGCTGGCGGCCGACCTGGAGCGGACACTGCCGTCGATCCTGGACCGGGGCCGGCGTACCGACTGCCGGGTCGCCGTCAACGGCGTCCCCACTCTGAAGGCCTTCACCGACGTCCTTCCGGCCGTCGTCGCGCACGCGACCCGGCAGTACCTCAAGCACGCCGAGGCGCATCCGCCCGTGGGCCCGCCGATCCGCCGGCCCCGTCTGATGGGCCCCACCCACCCGCCGCTCCCCGAAGGCGGATCCGACCACGGAGGAGAAGAAGCATGACGGCCGTGCAGGACGGACGGATCATCACCTTCTACTCGTACAAAGGGGGCACAGGGCGCACCATGGCCCTGGCCAACACAGCGTGGATCCTCGCCGCCAACGGCAAGCGGGTCCTGGCCGTCGACTGGGACCTGGAGGCTCCGGGGCTCTTCCGTTTCTTCCACCCCTTCCTCGATCCGAACGCGCTGGCCGCCACCACCGGTGTCATCGACATCATCAACGAGTACGCCTGGGCCGCGACCACCGGAACCCAGCGCTCCGGCGCCTGGCATCTGGACTTCGCGCGCGTCGAGCGGCATGCCATCTCCCTGACGCCGGAGCGGCTCGGGCTGCGTTTCCTGGACGGCGGTTCGCTCGACTTCCTCTCCGCCGGACGCCAGGACCGCTCGTACTCCGCGACCGTGTCGTCCTTCGAGTGGGACAACTTCTACGAGCGGCTCGGCGGCGGACTGTTCCTCGACGCGCTGCGCGACGACATGAAGGCGTCGTACGACTATGTGCTGATCGACAGCCGGACCGGGCTGTCCGACAACGCCGACATCTGCACCATGCAGATGCCCGACGTGCTCGTGGACTGCTTCACGCTCAGCGACCAGTCCCTCGACGGCGCGGCGGCAGTGGCCCGCAGCGTCGAGGACGGCTACCGCAAGCGCAAGATCCGGGTGCTGCCCGTGCCGATGCGGATCGACGAGGGCGAGAAGGAGAAGGTCGACGCGGGACGGGCGCTGGCCCGGCTGAAGTTCGACGGGCTGCCCAAGGGGCTCGGGGGCGAGGAGCTCGGCGGCGAGGAGCTGACCACGTACTGGGGCGCCGTCGAGATCCCGTACCGCCCGTACTACGCGTACGAGGAGACGCTCGCCACCGTCGGCGACGAGAGCGGCATCGCCAACTCGCTGCTGTCCGCCTTCGAGCGGCTCACCGCGGTCATCTCGGACGGCGAGGTCACCACGCTGCCGCCGGTGCCGGAGCCGGTGCGGCTGCGCTGCCGCGACGCGTTCCTGCGGCGGCGGCCGATGACGACGGCCGCCGACGTCGTCATCGTGTACGCGGCGGAGAACCGGATGTGGGCCGACTGGGCCGAGGCGCTGCTCAAGCGGGTCGGCTGCAACGTCGTCCCGCACGACATCTCCACCGGACCCGTCGAGCACCAGGATCCGGCGACGCGCACCCTCGTGCTGCTGTCGAACGCCTTCCGCAAGTCCCGGTACGCCGACGCCGTGTGGCGTGCCCTCATCGAATCCGACATGGACGCGATGGGAGCCGCCGGCGGCACGCTGGTCCCGCTGCGGGTCGACGAGGTCCGGCTGCCCGAGTCGTATCTCGACCACAACCCGGTCGTGCTGCACCGGCTCGACGAGTCCCAGTGCATCACCGCGCTGCTCGACGTCCTGGAGCTGCCGGGCCGGCCCGTCGACGGCGGCCCCTCGGGTCCCCGCTTCCCCGGCAGCACCCCGGGCATCTGGAACGCACCTCAGCGCAACAACACCTTCACCGGCCGCAACGTCATCCTGGACCGGGTCCGCGACCAGCTCGGCGGCGGCATGTCCGTCGTACTGCCTCAGCCGCAGGCGCTGTTCGGGCTCGGCGGCGTCGGCAAGACGCAGGTGGCGCTGGAGTACGTGCACCGGTTCATGGCGGACTACGACCTCGTGTGGTGGATCTCCGCCGAGGACCCCGGCAACGTCGTCTCCTCGCTCGCCGAACTCGCCGCCCGCATCGGGGCGCCCGGCGGCGAGGACATCAACGTGGCCAGCCAGGAAGCCGTGCAGATGCTGGGCCGCGGGGCGCCGACCAAGCGCTGGATCCTGGTCTTCGACAATGCCGACGACCCCAGCCGGCTCACCCGCTACTTCCCGACCGGAGGCGGCGGGCACATCCTCGTCACCTCACGCAACCAGGCCTGGGCGCAGCAGGGCGCCTCCCTGCCCATCGACGTGTTCCTGCGCGAGGAGAGCGTCGAGCACCTCACCCGGCGCGCCTCGGGACTCACCGCCGAGGAGGCCGACCAGGTGGCGACCGCGGTGGGCGATCTGCCGCTGGCCGTCGAACAGGCGGCTGCCTGGCTCGCCGAGACGGCCACCCCCATCGAGGAGTATCTGCGGCAGCTGGCCGAACAGACCACCGAAGTGCTGGACCTCAACCAGCCCCCCGACTACCCCAAGACGGTGGCCGCGACCTGGAACATCTCCATAGCGCGGCTCAAGGAACGCTCCCCCGCCTCGGTACGTCTGCTGCAACTGTGCGCGTTCCTGGCCGCCGAACCGATCTCCTCGCATCTGCTCTACAGCAAGGAGATGATCGACGCCCTCAAGCCGTACGACCCCGCCCTCCAGGAGAGTCTGCTGCTCGGCCGGGTCATCCGCGAGATCGGCCGGTTCGCGCTCGCCAAGGTCGACCAGGTCAGCAACAGCATCCAGGTGCACCGGCTGGTGCAGGCGGTGATCCGCTCGCAGCTGACCGAGGAGGAGCAGCGGCACGCCCGGCATGTCGTGCACACCGTGCTCGCGGGCTGCCGGCCCGACGGTGACGAACCGATCGACGACCCCGAGACCTGGCCGCGGTTCGCGGTCATCTGGCCGCACCTGAGCGCCTCCGACGCCCGCAACTGCACCGAGGCGGACACCCGTCGGCTGCTCATCGACCGCGTCCGCTATCTGTGGAAGCGCGGTGAGTTCGCCGGCGCCCAGGCGCTCGCGGAGGATCTCCTCAACCACTGGAAGCCGATCCTCGGTGAGGACGACGTCCAGTACCTCTACCTGCGCTGCCAGCTAGGCAACATCTTGCGTTCCCAGGGGCGTTACGTGGAAGCCCGGGAGATCAACACCGAACTCCTCGAACGCCAGCGCCGGGTGCTCGGCCCCTCGCATCCGCACACCTACGTCACCATGTCCGGCCTCGCCAGCGACCTCGCGGCGCTGGGCGTGTACGGGTCGGCGGTGGATCTCGCGAAGGAGGCGCACGAAGGGTTCAGCCAGATCTTCCACGAGTCGCACCGACGCACCCTCAGCGCGGCCAACAACCGCGCGCTCGCCCTGCGCATGGTCGGCCGCTACGGCGAGGCACGCGTTCTCGACCAGGACACCTACGACCGGCGCATCGAGGTCCTGGGCCCGGACCACCCGTACACCCTCGCCTCGGCGGCCCGCGTGGGCCGTGACCTGCGGGAGGTAGGCCGCTACGCGGAGTCGGTGACCGTGCTCTCCCGCGCGTACGACGCGCACAAACGCATCCTCGGCAAGGAGTTCCCCGGCACCCTGAGCTGCGCCAAGTCGCTCGCCGTGTCGCTGCGCAGGGCGGGCCAGCTCGAGGACGCCCGCCGGCTGACGACGGCGACGCGCGCCCAGTACCGGGCCCAGTACGCGAAATCGACCCCCGACTCGCTCGCCTGCGATCTGAACATGGCCGCCGACCTGTTCGCCGCCGACGAGCGGGAGGCCGCGCGCGAGGTCGCCAAGGAGGCGCTCGCCGAGTACATGAAGGTCCCGGGCGAGGCCCACCCCTACACCCAGGCCGCGCTCAACAACCTCGGGATCTTCCACTGGGGCTGCGGCGACGCCGAGGAGGCGGAGAGGGTGTTCCGCCAAGTCCTGCGCCGCATGGGCGAGGTACTCGGCGAACAGCACCCGCACACCCTCTTCACCGGCATCAACTACGCCAACGTCCTCGCCGATCAGGGCCGCCTCACCGAGGCCCGGCAACTGGAGGAGAACGCCGTGGTCACCCTCCGAACGGTCCTGGGAGCGCACCATCCCGAGACGCTGGCCATCGTCATCAACTCGGCGTTGACGCTGGCCGCGTTGGGGCGCAAGGACGAGGCTCGGCGTCTTCGTGACGAGGCGCTGTCCGAGTTGCGGGCGCTGCTGGGGGACGACAACGGGATGACGCGGGTGGCGGCGGACGAACGGCGCATCTACCGCGACCTGGAGCCGCTGGCAGTGTGAGGGGGGTTCAAAAGATTGCGCAGTTCCCCGCGCCCCTTAAGGGGCGCGGGGAACTGCGCAATCTTTTAGGGGCGCGGGGCTGTGTCGATATGCGGCTCCGCCGCGTGGGCGCGACCAGCCCCCACCGGCCCGCAGCCGACGTTTAAGCGGGGGTCTGGGGGCGCAGCCCCCAGGTGCGGATGGGACGGGTAGGGGCGGCGGGGGCGAGACTCTCGGTGGTGGGGTCGGCGAGGAGCCAGGTCAGGACCTTCGGGAGGGCCCGTAGCGCGGCGAAGTGGGCGGCGGTGGGTTCGAGGACCGCCGTCGCCCGGGGGATACGCGCCGCGAGCCAGGACGAGTGGGAGGCGGGGGAGAACACGTCCTTCACCCCGTGCCACAGCAACACCGGCACCTGAATCTCCGCCGGCTCGAACCCCCAGCACCCGGTCAACGCCAGCGCGTCGTCCACCCACCCGTACGGCGAAGTCCGCAACGCCTCCCGGTAGTTGCGCAACAGCATCGACCGGATCGTGTTGTCCGACACGATCTGCCGGTCGTCATCGGTGAGTTCGTGCCGCAGCTCCTCCAGCAACCGCACAGGATCCCGCCGAATCGCGGCGGACCGCGGAATCAGCCGAGCGACAAACCGCTCGGGATCGGTGAACGCGGTCCGGAACTCATTGACGTTCGACGGCGCCATCCCCGCGAACCAGTCCAGCCCCTCGGCATTGCGCGGCGCCAGCCCGACCAGCGCCGCCGCCCGAGTCACCCGCTCCGGCATCAACGCGGCACACGCCAGCGCGTGCGGAGCGCCTCCGGACCGCCCGGCCACCGCGAACCGCTCGATGCCCAGGGCGTCGGCGACCTCCGCCACGTCCTGCACCACGTCGACGACCCGGCGTCCCTGCATACGGTCGGAACCCCCGTACCCCGGACGGTCGTAGCTGATGAGCCGGGTGCCGCGCTGGTACAGGAACATGGACCGCGGCCGGGGTCCGACCCGGCTGCCGGGCATCCCGTGCAGCAGGAACACCGGGCGACCGCGCGGATCCCCCGAGACCTCGACGCGCAGCAGCCGCCCGTCCCTCGTCCGCACATGGTCACGCACAGCGCTCCCCCTCCCCCGGTTTCCCCCGGCCCGGTGGACCGGGACAAACGCTGCACGATCCCTGCCCACCAGCCCGTACGGCGAAACGAATTCGCAGGTCAACCAGGCTTCATATCAAGCCACTTGACGCCGTACCGCAGCCTCCGTAGCGTCGCATCCCGTACGTAGATGTGATCGGCATTCACATCCGGGGACGATGATGAAGACGGGCGGGGTGGGCATGAGCGGGCGGCGTGTGGTGGTGTCCGGCGGCGGAACCGGAATCGGCCTGGCGACGGCGGAGGCGTTCGCGGCGGACGGCGACCGGGTGGTGCTCCTGGGCCGTCGCGAGGACGTCCTGCGCAAGGCGGCCGAGGGGCTGGACGAGCGCCACGGGGACGGGACCGCGTCCTGGTACGCGGCGGACCTGGCCGACCCCGAACAGGTCGGTGCCGCAAGGGAGTTCATCACCGCGGACGACACCCCCGTCGACGTACTGGTCGCCAACGCGGGCGGAAACGTGGCTCCTTCGCACGACGGCTCGCTCGCCTCCGTCGCCGACAGCTACCGCAGCAACTTCGACGCCAACGTCCTGACCGCGGTCCTGCTCACCGAGGCTCTGCTTCCGCACCTCCGGCGCCCCGGCGGCCGTATCGTGCAGCTCTCCTCGATCGCCTCGCTGCGCGGCCCCGGCTCGTACGGCGGCTCCAAGGGCTGGATCAACACGTACACGTACGACCTCGCCCAGCGCCTCGGCTCCGAGGGCATCACCGTGAACGCGGTCGCCCCCGGCTTCGTCGGCGACACGGAGTTCTTCGGCGACCGCGCGACCCCCGAGTTCGTCGCGTCCCGGGTGGCCCAGTCCCTCACGGGGCAGCCGGGCCATCCGTCGGAGATCGCCGCCGCCATCCGGTACGTGGCCTCACCCGAGGCGGCGTACCTGACGGGCCAGCTCCTCCACATCAACGGCGGTGCCGCACTGGGGCGTTAGGCGCCCTGTGCCCTCCATCCTCCCCGAGGTCGCTTAGCCTGTCGCGCATGAACGCACCGGGGGACACGGTCGACGACGGCCGCTTCGAACTGATCGAGCGGCTCGGCAGCGGGGGGATGGGCACGGTGTGGCGGGCCCGCGACACCGTGCTGCACCGGGAGGTCGCCCTCAAGGCCGTACGCCCGGACGCGGCGGCCTCCGACGCGATACGGGAGCGGGTGCTGCGCGAGGCACGGGCGCTCGCCCGGCTCAGCCATCCCCATGTGGTGACCGTCCATCACATCGTGGACGCCGATCCCCACCCCTGGATCGTGATGGAGCTGGTGCCCGGCAGCTCGCTCCAGGAACGCCTCGCCGACGGCCCGCTGCCCCCGACGGAGGCGGCGCGGCTCGGCCGGCAGATCCTCTCCGCCCTCCGGGCCGCGCACGCCGCCGGCATCCAGCACCGCGACGTCAAACCCGCCAACGTCCTCCTCCGCCCCGACGGAACCGCCGTCCTCACCGACTTCGGCATCGCGGCCCTGGAGGGGTCGACCTCGCTGACGGTCACCGGTGAACTCGTCGGCTCGCCCGAGTACATGGCCCCCGAGCGCATCCGCGGCCACGGCGACGACCCGGCGTCCGACCTCTGGTCCCTGGGCCTCGTCCTCTACGTCTGTGTGGAGGGCGTCAACCCGTTGCGCCGCGCGACGACCCTCGCCACCCTGGCCGCCGTCCTCGACGACCCGCTGCCCCCGCCGGTGCGCTCCGGTCCCCTCGCACCCGTACTCCAGGCCCTGCTCGTACGGGACCCCGCCGCCCGCCCCGACGCGGAGCGGCTGGACGCGATGCTGGCGCGCGTGGAATCGGAGACGACACCGGACTGGGAGCGGCCGACGAGAACCGCGGCGGTGCCGCCACCCACCGCCCCTGTGCCACCGCCCGCACCCACCCGGCGCCGGCCGGCGCCCCCGGTCCCCTCCTCGCCGTACGCCCCGGACCGGCCCCGGCCCCGTCGCCGTACGACGATCGCCGTCGCCGTCGCCGTGTCCGCGGTGCTCGCGATCGCCGCGGCGACCACGCTGTTCCTCACCCTGCGCGATCCGGGAGACAAGAAGGCGGGCGGCGGCAGCCCGGGCTCATCGGCGCATACGACGGCGCCCTCGCAGCCCCGGACGACCACACCCCCGAGCCCCACACCCAGCCCCACGCCGTCCGCGACGGATTCCTCCCTCGCGACCGGGACGACCCCGCCCGCGTCGACCGGCCGCTGGATCGCCCAGCTCTACTCCGAGCCCGTCGGCACGGGCACCGCGGCGCGGGACCTCAGGCTCGCGAAGATCCGGAGGTCCGTCCCCGAGGCGAAGATCCTGCGCAGCGACAAGTACGCCTCCCTGCGCCCCGGTTACTGGGTGGTCTACGCGCCCGGCCCCTTCGCCGACGGTCAGGCCGCACTCGCCTTCTGCGCGGAGCGCGGCAGGACCACGGCGAACACGTGCCTCGGCCGCTATCTGAGCGAGAGCGCGGCGGACTCGGTCCTGCAGTGCCACCCACCGGCGACGCAACCGACCGGCCGCTGCACGCGCCCGTAGGCCGCGGAGGAGACCCTCAGGCGACAGGCGGTCGAGGCATCACGGTCACCTCGGGGATGGTGCCGCCGCAGCGCAGCACGGTGTCGAAGACGCGGAGGAACTCCTCCAACTCCAGCAGGGCGCCGTTGAGATAGCCGCGCTGCCTCCAGACCGGCATGACCTGGGCCGCGTACGCCATGTCCCAGCCCGTGTTGAACTCGGTCCGGGCATCCCCCTCTCCCCCACCGCAGTCGCTGACGACGAACCGGGTGAACCCCACGGCCGGGTGCTCGACCCGGAACGCCTCGACGAGCTTCTCCAGGGCCGCCTTGCTCACGTGATAGCCGGCGAATCCCGGCCAGGCGGGCGTGAGCGTGGCGCCGAGTGTGGACAGGTAGGCGGCGACACCGCGCGAGGCCGAGAGATACGGAAGCGCGGCGTTGGTGACGACTGCCGCACCGATCACGTTGGTCTCCAGGACCCGGCGCCAGGTGGCGGAGTCGTGCTTCTCGATCGGGGCGAGGGGCCCGATCCCGGTCGCGTAGACGAGCGCGTCGATGCCGCCCAGCCCGGCGGCGGCCTCCTCGATCGCCGCCTGGCACGACGGTTCGTCGGTCACGTCGCAGGCGATGGCGAGCGTGCCCGGACTCGCCTCCTTCGCCGCGTCGACCAGCCGGTCGTACCGGCGTGCCAGCAGGGCGACTTGGTCCCCGCGACGCCCGAGATCGACCCCGATGCACCGGCCCAGCCCACTCGACGCCCCGACCACCACAGCCCTCATGGAAGAACCCCATTCTCGTGAACCGGCAATCCCCTTCCGCCGCTTCTATCACGAGTCCGGCCCGAAAGGCAGACCTCCGGCGCCCTGGTCCGGCGAACACCGCGGTACAACCCTTCGGCGGCGAGAGCAGTCAGATGCCCGAGGACCGGCGGTTTCCCCGTCGTTCCCCCATCCATCTCCGAGGCTTAACCCGGCCAACGCAGAGGGACCTTGATGCGCCGCACCGCTTCCGACCGTCACATGCTCCGCAAGACCGCCGGCGCGATCGGCGCCGTCGCTCTCGTCGCACTGGGCAGCGCGCCCGCGGCCGCCGCGGACGACCCGCAGCCCGGTCTTGCCCTGAGCCCGGTCTCCGTCACCGACGGCATAAAGCCGGGCAGCAGCTTCGACGTTCCGGTCACCTTCACCAACAAGGGCTCCGCGGCGCTCGACAAGGTCTGGCTCTCGTACAACGTCACCCGCGGCCTCGCCCACACGGAGCTGCCCTCCAACTGCCTCCGCTACGAGATCCATTCCTACGACGAGGCCCCGAGCTACTCCGACGCGGTCTGCGAGTTCGACCAGACGGTCGAGCCCGGCGTCGTCTACGCACCCGAGAAGACGCTGACCCTGAAGGCCCAGGACTGGGTGCTGTACGACAAGCTCCGGATCGCGGTCACCAGCTACAACTCCGGGGGCGACGACGGCGCCGAAGAGCCCGTACGCGGCACCGGCCCCGCGGTGAAGCTGGTCGAGCAGCCCGGCGCCACGCCCGGCGCCGGCGACGCGGACCACCCCGAATGGGACGCGGCCAATGTGGAGATCACCGCGGACAACACGGCCGACTTCCAGGTGACCGGAGGAAAGCTGACGGGCCGCGTCGGCGACACGGTCAGCCTGAACGCGAAGTTCACCAACGCCGGGCCTGGCTGGGTCCTGAAGCCCCTCGGCCACTCGGTGTCGAAGGTTCTGATCGACATGCCCGCCGGTACGACGGTCACCAAGACATCCCCCCACTGCACGAAGGTCGGCTCCGGAAGCTACGAGTGCGGCACCAGCCAGTCGTGGCTCAACGAGGGCGAGGTCACGGCCTACGACTTCACGCTGAAGATCAACAAGGTGGTGTCGGGGGCCAAGGGCTCGGTGATGCTCGACACGGAGTCCCGCCCGTTCGACGAGAACAAGGCGAACGACACGGCCGACATCACCCTCGACGTCACCGGTGACGGCTCGACCGGCGGTACCGGTTCGACGGGCGGTGGCGGCTCGACCTCGTCCACCGGAGGCTCCGGCACCTCGTCCACCGGCGGTTCCGGCTCCACGGGCGCCTCCACCACGGGCGGTTCCTCGACGACCGGCACCTCGGGCACCTCGGGCAGCTCCACCTCTTCCACCGGCGGCGGCGACCTGGCCAGCACCGGCTCCGGTTCGACCCTGCCCCTCGCGGGCGCGGCAGCCGCGGCCCTCGTCGCCGGCACGGGCGCGGTCGTGCTGGTACGCCGCCGCGCGGCGCGTCGGTAACGACTGAGCCGCCGTACAGAGCGGCGCGGCACGTCGAGCTGAAACGCTGAAACCCCGGCGTTCAGACTCGGCGTGCCGCGCCGCTCCCGGTCGGCAGGTCGTATGGCAGCAGGCCAGTACGACAGCGGGTCAGTACGGCAGCAACTCAGTACGACAGCAGGTCAGTACGGCAGCAGTCGTCCCGAGGGCGTCCGCCGGTCGATCGTCAGATCGCGGGGAGCTGCGGGCCGACGGCTGGTACGGATGCGGATCTGACGGTTCATGACGCCCTCCTCATGCCTGATGAGCCCAGCGTCCTCGCCGACGCGCCCAGACACATCGTGCCCACGGAGGCGTCCCTCCTACCCCCGGAGCAGGATCCGACCGGGACACATGTACTCCCCCGGCAGGACACCGGCTCCCGCACCGGCCCGCGAACGGCATGGGTCCGGTTGCGAATGCGGTGAATCCCTGCCGAACATGCCTGATCCGGCGCCATCTTCGTACCCTGATTGGCCGTCACCTCGGCCCCAACGTCCAGGTGGCGCACGCCCGTTGGGACGAGCACCGCCGGCGGTTCATCGCCGCGGCTACCCGGCCCACACGGCTCGGCCTGGAAAATCTGCCCGGCATTGGACCAGTACACCCCCGCGGTTCTGCACATCGCGGCACACAGTGCGTTCGGCGGCGTCCACCTCACCCAGGAAGGCAGCGATCTGTCCATCGCGTACAGAGACCTGTGCAGACAGATCGCCCGCGTTCGCTCCCCACCCCGCCTCGCCATCCTGAACGTCTGCGACTCGGTCGCACTCGCCGATCAGATGGCCCGGACGATCGCGGCAGCGATCAGTTGGCCCTACGCGATCAGCGACGACCAGGCGCAGATCTTCACACGGCAGCTCTACTGCTCCCTGACCACACGCTCTGCGAGAAGGGCGGCCTGGATTCTGTCAGCTGCCGAAGGGCGAAGCCTGCTGGACTGTGAGGTCGTCGCGCAAGCACAGGAAGCGGACGGGGTGACGGTACTGGCCCTGGACGACCGCTCGTCGGCAGGGAACTCCGCAACCAGGTCGGGCCGTACGGGGCGCCAGGTCTCCCGCCTGGAACAGGCGAACACCGAGCTGTTGGCGCGGCTGGAGAGAGGGACGCGGTGCTGGAGGTTGCCCGGGCGGCCAACCGCGAGTCAACCCGGGCCCGAACCAGAAGGAAGCCGCGCACCGCTAGGGTCCGGCCGGCCCGGTCGTCCAGCTTCCAGTCGAGGTAGCCCTTGACCACGGAAGGCGCGCTCCTGCGGGGCGCCTCCCGCTTCGACCGCCACCCCGAGGAGACCGACGCGACCGCGACCGATCTCGCGCAGCCAGAGCCACAGCAAATACTTGGCTAGCCACATGTTTGCTGTTACGTTGATTATGTGTCCAGCCACCTAAATGGGTGGTGACACGAGAGGAGTCGTCATGAAAGCCATCCTGTTCGACCGTTTCGGAGGCACGGAAGTGCTGCACGAGGCGGACATCGAGGTCCCGCAGCCCGGCCCCGGGCAGATCCGCGTCCGCGTCAAGGCGGCCGGGCTGAACGCGTTGGACGGCAAGATCCGCTCCGGGGCGCTGGAGGCCGTCCGCCCGACGACCTTCCCCGCCGTCCCCGGTGGCGAGCTCGCCGGCGTGGTGGACGCCCTGGGTGAGGGCGTGCAGGACGTGAAGGTGGGCGATGAGGTGCTGGGCTGGTCGGACACCGGCTCGTACGCCCAGTACGCGCTGGCCACCACCGTGGCCCCCAAGCCCGCCGGCCTCGACTGGCAGCACGCGGTCGCGCTGCCAGTGGCCAGTGAGACGGCCGAGCGGGTCCTGAACCTGCTGGGGGTCGCCGCCGGGGAGACCGTACTGATGCACGGCGCGTCCGGAGCGGTCGGCACCCTGGCGGTCCAGCTCGCCACGGCCCGCGGAGCGCGTGTCATCGGCACCGCCGGCCCCGCCAATCAGGACTACCTCACCTCGCTCGGCGCCACCGCGACCCTCTACGGCGAGGGCCTGGTCGAGCGGGTCCGGGCACTCGCCCCCGACGGCGTGGACGCGGTGTTCGACCTGGCCGGAAAGGGCGCCCTGGAGGACTCCATCACCCTGCGCGGCGGCACCGAGCGCATCGTCACCATCGCCGACCTCAGCGCGTACCAGCTCGGCATCACCTTCTCCAGCGGTGGCCAGGAACGCTCGGCCGCCCGCCTGGCCGCCCTGGCCCAGGACGCCGCGACCGGCAAGGTCGTCACCACCGTCACCACCTACCCGCTCGCCGAGGCCGCCACGGCCCAGCAGGTCAGCGACGCCGGGCATGTCCGGGGCAAGCTCGTCCTCACCCTCGACTGATCACGCTCGCCACTCCTTCCGCCACGCCCCCGCTTTCCCGATCACCACTCGTTCATCACCGCACCGAAGGACCATTCATGCTGAACTCCCTGTGGACACCGACCACCGTCGGTGGCATCTCCCTCCCGCACCGCCTGGTCATGGCCCCCATGACCCGTGACCGCTCCACACCTGAAGGCGTACCGACCGAACTGAACGCCGAGTACTACGCCCAGCGGGCCTCGCACGCGCTCATCATCACCGAGGGAACCCAGCCCTCCACCGACGGCCAGGGCTACCTCCTCACCCCCGGCATCCACAATGACGAGCAGATCGCCGGGTGGCGCAAGGTCACCGACGCCGTGCACGCGGCCGACGGCCGGATCGTCATCCAGCTGATGCACACCGGACGCATCTCCCACCCCGACAACACCCCCCACGGACGCCGACCGATCGCCCCTTCGGAGATCCGGCCGCAGGGCGTGATGTTCACGGCGTCCGGGCCCCAGGAGATGCCGACCCCCCGTGCGCTGTCGACGCAGGAGGTCGCGGCGACCGTCGACGACTTCCGCCGCGCCGCAGCGGCTGCCGTCGCGGCAGGCGCCGACGGCGTGGAGATCCACGGCGCCAACGGCTACCTGGTGCACCAGTTCCTGTCCGACAACACCAACCAGCGCACCGACCGCTACGGCGGTTCCCTCGACAACCGCATCCGCTTCGCCGTCGAGGTGGCCGCTGCCGTGGCCGACGAGATCGGCGCCGACCGCACCGGCCTGCGCATCTCCCCCGGCAACCCCTACAACGACATCGCCGAGTCCGACACCGCCGAGCTGTATCCGGCGCTCCTGCGCGCCCTCAGCCCGCTCGGCCTCGCCTACCTCCACGTGATGCACGCGGGCGACGAGGAGCTGCTGGGCACCCTGCGCTCGCTGTGGCCGACCACGCTGATCCTCAACCGGGCCGGTACCGACCTGCCCACCCGCGCCAAGGACGTCGACAACGGCACGGCCGACCTCGTCTCCGTCGGGGCCCTCGCGCTCGCCAACCCGGACCTGGTCGAGCGGCTACGCTCTGACGCGCCGCTGAACACCCCCGATCCGGCGACCTTCTACGGCGGCGGAGTGGCCGGCTACACCGACTACCCCACCCACACCGTCTGAGGAACCGCATCATGCCCGCCCCCACACCCCGCATCCCCACGACGGCCAGCGAGGGGCCGATGAGCTACGCGATCTTCCAGCTCGCCCGCGCTCACCGCGCCCGCGCCACCGCCATGCTCCGCGAGATGGACCTGCATCCCGGACAGGAACTGCTGCTGATGCACCTCCTTGACCGGGACGGCCAGACCCAGTCCGAGCTGCTCGAAAGCGTCGGCCTGGACCATTCCACCGTCTCCAAGTCCCTACGCCGCATGCAGGACGCCGGCCTGCTCATCCGCGAGCCGGCCGAACACGACCGGCGCGTCATGGTCGTCCACCTCACCGACAAGGGCCGTGCCATGCGCGAGCCTCTGGCGGCCATGTGGCGGGCCCTGGAGGAGACCTCCGCGCTGAACCTGTCGGCGCAGCAGGCAGAGTCCTTCGTCCGTATCGCCTACGCCATCGCCGACGCGATCAACAGCCGTGCCGTTGCAGGGGAAGAGTCCGAGTAACTCCCCTCGGCTTGCACCCCAGTTCCGGCCTGGAGTGCGGATCGTTTCCGGCGTTCCTGCGAAGCGGACAGTGCTGCAGCTCACGAAGGCCCGTGCTGAACGGAGCCAGGCGCCCCGACTGCCGGAAGAAGCCCGGTGAGCCGAGCCGGCGGATGTGGCGGAACCCGCCCGCTCACCCCCCGTACGTCAGGGAGAACGGGGTGAGCGGGGCCCCAGCGTCCGGGGCAAGCGCGAGCTGTCCCGGTGCAAGCAGGACGGAACTCATTCGGGGGCAGGGCAACACCCCGCGGGGCCGGCGAGCCCTTCCCCGTCGCCGACCGGCCGGCCGCACATCGAGGACGGACGCACCACCCGCGTCCAGGTCACCTTCGACCTCCGCAAACTCCTGCAGGCCGACGGTGACCCGCGCCGCGGATCCGCCCACCACAGGCCAGCCCCCTGAGCGACCCGGGCCGACGGCGCCCGCCTCCCGCGACCACCACTGCCCCGCCCACCCAATTCCCCCCACCACCACTGACCTGATGGAAAGTGAGACTTCCATGACCACCACCCTCCCCGTCCTCGTCGTCGGCGCGACCGGCTCCCTCGGCGGCAAGGTCGTCGACGAACTGCTCAAGCGCGGTAAGAACGTCCGCGCCCTGGTCCGGCCGACCACCGACGCGAGCAGGCTCGAAAGCCGGGGTGTCGAGATCGCCCGCGGCGACATGCTCGACCTCGACTCGCTCGTCGCCGCCATGAACGGCGCCGATGCCGTGATCACCACCGCTGCCGGCTACACCCGCGGCGGCAAGAACGCGCACGACATCGACACCGTCGGCAACGCCAACCTCGCCGAGGCCGCCCACCGCGCCGGCATCCGGCGGTTCGTCCTGACCAGCATCCTCACCAGCGACCAGACGCCCCATGTCCCGCACTTCTGGCACAAGAAGGTCGCCGAGGACAAGCTCGAACAGCTCGGCGTCCCGTTCGTCGCACTGCGCCCGGGGGCGTTCCTCGACCAGATCGCGACCATGGCGGGCGACCCGATCGACAAGGGCCGCCTGATGTGGATCGGCAAGACCACCGTCCCGCTGACCTTCGTCCACGCCTCCGATCTCGCGGCGTACCTGGCGGCCGCCGTCGACGCCGAGGCCGACAACGGTGAGCGCATCGACATCGGCTGGGACCGTCCGGTCAGCATGCGCGAGATGGCCGACCTGATGGGCAACCGGGCCGGAAAGAAGATCAAGGTACGGGCCGTCCCCTCCGTCGTAGCCCGCGCCGCAGGAACCGTCGCCGGACGCTTCATGCCCCTGGTCAAGGACATGGCCGCGATGTTCGGCTGGTTCGACAGCGGCCGCTACGTCGCCGACCCCCGCCGCCAGGAGCAGCTGTTCGGCCCCGCCCCCACGGCCGAGGACGCCCTCGCCCGGTACCCCGACGAGCTGGGCACGGCGCACCACCGGTGACGGGCCCGCATCCCGGTCCCACCGCCCGCGGGGGCCAACCGATGAGTGGAGGAACCGCTGTGACAGATCGCCACACGTTCCTACCGCACCAGGAATGGGACCTGCCCGGGCCGGCTGCAGCCGGGCTTCACCTGAACTGGCGAGACCACGACACCTGTTGCACCTGTTAGCGGCAACGGAACCGGCGCTGAGCTGCATGAAACCCCCTCGGCTAGCCTCGCGCCACAGTCGCTCCCCTAGAGAACTCCTGGCCGTCAGGAACCGCTACCACCGCAGCAGGTCCATCCCGTACGACCGGATCATCAGCGCGGGCTGCGCCTGCGCCTGAGCGGCCCGCAAAGCAGCCGCTGCCCGGCTTGCCCCGGTCACCGCGGGGGTCCATACGAGAGAGGGTCGAGTAACCCATCGGGGCCGTTTCCTCTTCGGGCCGTTTCCTTGGCCCTCGGCCATCGCCGGGACACTTCCTCAGCAGCGACAGGCTCTCCACAGCACAGACGGCAGCCGACGTCGCCCTACCCGCGTCCGCGCACCCGTCCTCCGTTATGTCGGAGGCGTAACACCGCACGCGCTCCGGCCCGTCCGCCGCGTTGCCGAACCTGTGCGCGAGCCAGTCACACGACAGGGACGGCGAGTTGAACTCCACGCATGCGAGCGCGAAAGACTGCGGCAACAGGTCTCCTGGTGATCGGTTTGGTTCGCACCCCCGAACTACCAAGAGGCCCTAATCCCTTGTTAAGGACGTTCCGAAGGAGCAGTAGTTCCTGGGTGCGTTCGAGCGCCGGGTACGCGACACCTCGTGGCTGCCGGGTGGGCAACACCTCGCTTTAGACAGCGTGCGTGGTCCTGGTGCTCATGGTGGTGGCGGTCTCGTGAACGCTGCACGGATGCCCTAAGAGGCCCGGGCGTGTGATGCCTCAAGGCAGAGCGGCAACGTGCGGTGCAGCGGGGCAGCCACCACCGTCGACGGGTGTTGGTGCTCGTCGGCCTGCGCCTCGATGCCTTGCGACGTTCAGGGCTGTCGAGCGTCAACACTCGCCGCTTGATCACTCGTTGGTGTTGGTGGTGCGAGCCGGCCGCACGGTGACCTCTTGATACGCCCGAGCCGTTTGAGCTCCTGCGCAGACCGAGGCCCGTGGGGTGCGCTGGTGCCACGAACGGCTAGTGAGGTGGAGGCACGTCCGCAGAACGGTTGATGCCTGGGATTAGGTCGCTCGCGTGGCCCGCATGCGCTCGTGACCAGCACAAACATCGGCATGTCGGGAGGGAACTACCTTGATCTACTGTGGAATCGACTGGGCGGAACGCACCCACGACGTCGCCCTGGTGGACGACACGGGCGCGCTGGTGGCCAAGCGGCACATCCCCGACGACACGGCCGGCTACAAGATCCTGCTGGAGCTGCTCGCCGAGTACGGCGACACCGAGGAGACCCCGATCCCGGTGGCGATCGAGACCTCCCGTGGCCTGCTGGTTGCCGTGCTGCGGACCGGGAAGCGGAACGTGTTCGCGATCAACCCGATGGCGGCCGCCCGCTACCGCGACCGCCACTCGGTCTCTCGCAAGAAGTCCGACCCAGGCGACGCCCTGGTCCTGGCGAACATCCTGCGCACCGACATGCACGCCCACCGGCCGCTGCCCCAGGACAGCGAACTCGGACGCGCGATCGGCGTCCTCGCCCGCGCCCAGCAGGACGCCCTTTGGAACCGGCAGCAGATCGCCAACCAGCTCCGCTCCCTGCTACGCGAGTACTACCCCGCCGCCCTCGACGCCTTCGCCACCTGGACCAACGGCCTGTGCCGCCCGGAGGCCCGCGAACTCCTCAAGGCTGCACCGACCCCTTCTCGGGCCGCGCGGCTGACCCGCACCCAGCTCCAGGCCGCGCTCAAACGAGCCGGCCGCAAGCGTGGCATCGAGGCGGAGGCCGACCGGCTCCGTGAGGTCTTCCGCGCCGAGTGGGCCCACCAGCCGCCGCTGGTCGAGGACGCGCTTGGCAAGCAGATGCTCGCCCTCCTCATCCAGCTGGAAGCCGCCTGCACCGCCGCCGACCAGCTCGCCGAGGCGGTGGAAGAGGCATTCCCCCAGCACCCGGACGCCGAGATCCTGCTGAGCTTCCCGGGGCTCGGCATCCAGCTCGCCGCCCGGATCCTGGCTGAGATCGGGGACGACCACACCCGCTTCGCCGACGCCCGCGGACTGAAGGCATACGCCGGCTCCTCGCCCATCACCAGGGCCTCCGGCAAGAAGTCATCCATCACCCGGCGGTGGGTGAAGAATGACCGGCTCAATCATGCGGGCTACCTCTGGGCCTTCGCCTCACTCCGAGGGTCCGTCGGAGCCAACGCCCACTACCGGCGACGACGCGAGCACGGCGACTGGCACGCAGCCGCCCAGCGCAACCTCTTCAACCGCATGATCGGCCAGCTCTACCACTGCCTGCAGCGCACCGCGAGCCGTTCGACGAGGACACCGCGTTCCCCACCGAACTCGCCGCCGCAGCTTGACTCGTTGGCATCGTGAGGTGTCTGCTGTCATGCGCCGGCTCTCGCGCGATCACCCGATCAGGAACCCTGTTCGATCAGACCAGCCCCGTGATCGATACGCAGATGGCGTCTCAGTTGTGCTGCTCGGCATCCAGCAGTGCGAGGGCGTTGCGGATGCCCTGTTCGAGGAGTTCGTCGGCGAGCTGCCGGTCGGTCAGGGCACGGGAGAGCTGCAGCGTCCCGGCCAACATGCCGAGGAGGCTGAGTGACTTCAGACGCGCCGACGGCGGATCGTGGGGTGCCAGGCGGGCGGCGAAGCCGTCGATGAGGACCAGCGCGCCGTCGGTGTACGCCTGCCTGGTGGGATCCGTGGAGCGTCCGATCTCGTCGAGCAGGGCGGCGTTGGGGCAGCCGTCCTCAATGCTGTCGCGCTGCCCGGTGGAGAAGTACCAGCGCACGATCTGCTCGAGTCCGGCACGGCCGGGCGCCGCCTGCGCGACGATGTTCGCGTGCTGTGCGCGCATCTGGTCGGCGACCGCAGTGGCGACGAGTTCGTCCTTGGACGCGAAGTAGGCGTAGAAGGTGCCGTTGGTCAGCCCCGCGTCCTTCATGAGCGTGGAAATCCCCGAGCCGTCGATGCCGTCGCGCTTGAACCGACGGCCGGCCGTCTCGACGATCCGCTGCCTCGTCTCCTGCTTGTGCTCTTTCGCGTACCGCGCCATGCGTTCCTCCATCGTAGCCGGGGCTTGCGCCCCGGCTACCGCCCTGGTCAAGTCAGTGTGCCGCGTTGGCAAGGAGAGCAGCGAAGTTGATCCTCCCGGTCTGCAGTTTCGCGTCGTGGGGCTCGGAGACCCCGCCGTCGGTGATGTACAACCGGTTGCCGCGAACCGCGGTCGCGGAGGGCGAGGCGAGACCGTCCGCGCTGGTCAGAACGGCCTTGTAGGTGCCGTCCGGGTAGATCGCCACGATCCTGTCCGGACCGTTCTGCGAGGAGGAGCCGTTCTGCGCCGCGAACACCACATCGGACCAGGGGGTCAGGAAACTGAGATCGTCGATGTTGGGCAGGCCGCCCGCGACAAGGCGGATGGGACCGGCCGCGCCCGTGCCGGTGACCGGTACCCGCAGCAGTGTTCCCTTGTTGAAGTTGCTGACCCACAGAGCGCCGTTGTGGAACCTGAGCCCGTTGGCACCGATCGGCAGGGCTTCGGTCGGCACCGGCGCGAGAGCGGCATCGGTCAGCCACGGGGTCACCGATCCGCCCGAGACCGGAACGGACCAGATGACGCCCTTCAGGCTGTCCGCGATGTAGAGGGTGCGTCCGGCCGAGTCGATGGCCAGCCCGTTGGGGCCCGCGTCGGCGGGCAGAGCGGCGATGCGCTGAGGGGTACCGTCCGGACGCAGCGCGTACACGCCGTTCCTGGCCGCGTTGCCCGGGGCCCACACGCTGTAGTAGACGGTGCCGTCATCGCCACGGGTGTTGCCGCTGATCGCCTCACCCACCTGCCCGGTGACGAGCACCGTGCGGCGTCCAGACGCGGAGATTCGCATCAGCTCCGGCCCATGGGTGCGCTGGCACACCGCGCAGCTGCCGAGCATGGACACGGTCACTGAGCCGTCGGGGTTGACGGTGATGTTCTCGGGGATCTCGCCGGCGGCGTAGTCGAACGTCGCCGCGGTCCGTACGTCGGTGACAACGGATCCGCTATACGACTGTCCCGTCCCTGCGGACGCGGACGGCGCCGACACCAGGACGGCCGCCGTCGCGGTGACCGCCAGCACGATTCCGACGTTCTTCTTCAGAAAACGCCTTGCGCTCGATGCACTGCGCCGGGCCGTTTGCTGGCGTTGCTGCTGCATGACTCTCCTCGGCAAATCAACGAGTGACTGATCAATGGACTTTCGGAGACACCAGAGATATCGGGCACAGCGGAGACATTCGGGCGAAGTCGGCGCCCTTGAAGCCGGACCGGGATGTCAGGTGGGCATGCGGTTGTTCTTGCGGATCTGCTTGTCGAACGCTCCGGCGGGGACGAGGCGGCGCGCGGTGGTGACGCGTGAGGCCAGCGGGCCGGCGGTGTAGCGCAGCTTCGGCTTCCTGTCGGTGGCCGCAGTGACAATCACTTTGGCGACGACGGCGGGGTCGTCACCGTCCTTCATCGCATCCGCAATCACCTCGTCGAAGACGCGCCGTCTCTCCGCGTACAGAGACAGCGGGGTGTCGGGCTGCGCGGCGTTGGTGTCGAAGCTGGTCTTGGTATAGGCGGGCTGGACGAGGAGGACCCGGACGCCGTGCTCGCGGACCTCGTGGTCCAGCGACTCGGAGTAGCCCTCGATGGCGTGCTTCGACGCGACGTAGAGGGCCATGAAGGGCTGGGGGGCGACCCCGAGGACGGACGAGATGTTGATGACGCGTCCGCCACCCTGGGCGCGCATGTGCGGCAGGACGGCCTTCGTCATACGGACGACACCGAGGACGTTGATGTTCAGGACGCTCTGGGCCTGGGTGACGGAGTTCTCCTCGACGGCGCCCGCCGAACCGATGCCTGCGTTGTTGACCAGGACGTCGATGCGTCCGAACCGGTCGATCACCTCTCCGACCGCGGCGGTGGCCGAGTCGTCACTGGCCACGTCGAGATCGAGGTACGTCACACCGGCGGGCGGGGTGAGTCCGGAGGTCTTGCGGCCGGTTCCGATCACCTCGAAACCCGCCGCGACGAAGGCGCGGGCCGTCTCCTTGCCGATCCCCGATGAGGCACCTGTCACGAGCGCCACGGGCCGAGTTGTCGTCATCACGGACTCCCTTGATTTTACATTACGTTCGTATGCCTTACGTTCGTACGACCATACGGTGGTCGTCGGTCGATGGCAAGTGGTCACGTCGGGCGATCCGAGAAGGATCCGGGAACATGGGGTGCGGTACGGGAAAGACCACGAGCGGACGACGAGCAGGTGACCGAGACCGCCGGGCCTCGCATCACCCGAGACGGCAAGCGAACGGTTCGGGATCACAACGGGTGGCGCAGGGGGCGCCACCGGGTACGGCTGGTGGCGCAGCTCCCGGCTGTCGCTATGGACGACGGATCGGTGGTTTGAGGCGCTGCCGCTGCGTGGGCGCCTTCCCCCGTTCGACCCCTCCCGTCCCGTCTCTCCCGGCACGCATCGCCAAATCCCCTGGCGCTCAGCGCGAAGGGCAATCGGCTTCCCCGCCGCCAGGGGGGTTGTCCCAAGTCCCGAGCGGTAGGCCCTGACCCTCTTCTCCCGGACTTTCAGCAGACCGAGCACCGACGGCGCGAGCCACCTCCACGAGCCAGACGACCGGACGAACCACGCCCACCTCTCCCGCCGCCGACCGGAGTTCATGCCCACCCACCCGAACTAAACGCTCACGTTCGGAAATCGGAAAGCGGATGGCGTCTCAGCTGAGCCCCGCCCACCTGACCTGGATCGACCTCGCCCCCCTCGCGATCATCGAGCGAGGAGTAGGCCCGTTGGCGCCCAGACCAGCCTGTCCAACCCCAGGCAGCACACGAGAGGTCGAGTGCCCCTCACAGGGGCCGTTTTGTGTTGGGGCCGTTTCCATGGCTCCCAGGAGCCTCGCCAGACGTACCACCCGCAGGCCACAGCCCACGGCCGCCACACGAATCGCCCTGAGCCACACGCAGACGACTCGTCGGACAACGCCTCCGGCGCACTCCCCCGGTACCTCCGGCCTCAGGACGGCCTCAATACATGCCCGTGTCACAGCAGGACCGAGTCGAACACGTCTCACTGGCTGCACGTCCGAACGCGTCCATACAGGCCAGAAGGGCATCAGCCGACGCAGACCAACACGGCACCAAACTCACGAGCAGCGGATTCAGTCCGTTCAGGCAGAGTTGACGCTCCGACACCCAAAAAAGAACGTTTCCGCAGGTCACAGCCCTGCACAGGTGGGGCGGGTGGGACTCGAACCCACGGCCGACGGATTATGAGTCCTTTGAGGATCTTGCCGATCGTTGCCGATTGACGCCGTTCTTGCAGGTCAGACGTGTCGATCCGTGTCAGCCCTGTGCAGTGCTTGTCGGTCTGTTCCTGTCCTTGTGGCCCCTCAATGGCCCCTGGGAGTCGATGAGTTGGACGCTTACCACAGCAGCAGCCGCGTCCGCCCAGTTCAGCCGAGGGGGTAGAACCCTCGCACAGCGGATTCCCCTTCCATCGCACAGCAGCTCCCACCCAACCTCGGGACGGACCTCCAGCGGCCGTGGCTGCAGGTGGCCCTGCCGTACGCAGGGGCCCAAACCTTGCGATGCGGGGAGCAGGGCCGAGGTGCTCCCACATTGCGTCCGCGTGGCCGTCAAGGCCGAGCAGTGCCACCAGGCATGAGTGGCGCTGACATGTTTGGCGACGGCAGCCGATCGGTGGCTCCGGCGCCTGCCGAGCAGTTGCGGCTCAGCCGCGTGGTCCTGCGCCGTGCAGGAGGGTGTCGATGACGAGCGTGGCCAGTGCGTCCGGGTCCTGCGCGGCAGGGTCCTGCTCCACGCCGGGCCTGTTGATGGCTTCGCTGAGGAGGGCGTAGTACACCTGCCGCGTCCACTCCAGGTCTGCGTCCGGGGCGAGTAGCCCCTCGCGCTGCGCCCGGTTCATGAGATCGACGGTGTGGGTGTTGATCTCGCCCCAGAGGGCGGCTGCGGCGGGTGTGTGAGCGGTGGCGTGACTGAGGGTGAAGCGCCAGGTGTTCTTGACCCGTAGGACGTTCGCCGTCACTCGGTGCAGCGCCACGAGTGCGGGAGCGGCGCCCGGCCGGGCTTCCTCAATGGCGTCGATGAGCTGCTGCTTGGCGGAGACGGCGAGCGCCTCCAGGAGGGCCTGCCGGTTCGCGAAGCGGCGGTGAACGGTGATCCTGGTCAGTCCCGCCGCCTCGGCGACCTGTTCCATGGAGGCGCCGGCGTCCTGGGCGAAGACCTGCTCGGCCGCCTCCAGAATCGCGCGCACACTGCGCTCGGCATCTGCCCGCAGTGCTCGGCCCATGTCTGTCTCCTGTCTGGTTCGCTACCCGGTCCCCTGTAGAGGATACGGGAACGCTACGGGTATCTCATTAATTGATTCTCTGATGTTGCAACTCTGGCGATAGGTGATACCTTAGTGACACCGTTAAGGGATCGCGCCGCACCGACGGAGCGGGCATCTGCACGACCGTCGCTCACGACCGGTATCCCGTCTCCCCTGCCGGAGGAGACATCCGAGCCCGACTCAAGGAATTGGCATGCCCACAACGAAGCTACGCACCCGTGTCTCCCGACGCACCGCAGTGGCGCTGGCCACCATGTCGGTCGTCGCCGCCGTCGCCGGCGCCGCGCCGAGTGTGGCGAGCGCAGTGAGCGACAGCTCCAGCGTCACCCGTCACGCGGTCGTACAGACGCAGAGCCCCCAGAGCGCCGCCACCGCCCCCAACCTGCGCGTCAAGGCCGCCAACGGCGTCACCTACCAGTATCGGCGCTTCGGCAACCCCAGCGCCGGCAGCGTGCCCCTGATCTTCCTCCAGCACTACCGCGGCACCCTCGACAACTGGGACCCCAAGCTCATCGACACCATCGCCGCCAAGCGCGAGGTCATCCTCGTGGACAACGTCGGCGTCGGCGGCTCAACCGGCACCACACCCAGCACCATCCAGCAGATGAGCCTGGACGCCATCGACTTCATCGACGCCCTCAAGCTGCCCCGCTACGACGTGTTCGGCTTCTCCCTCGGCGGCCAGGTGGCTCAGGAGGTCGCCCTGCGGCGCCCCTGGCAGGTCCGTCGCGTCGTCCTGGCCGGCACCGGCCCGCAGGGCGGGGTCGACCAGAGGGCGTCCGACCCCAAGGTGCTGGGGAGCGTGTTGGCGGACAACCCCGGCCCTGCCGACTTCCTCTTCCTGTTCTTCAAGAACACCGCATCCAGCCAGGCCGCCGGAACTGAGTTCCTGCAGCGCCTCGGCCAGCGCACCACTGACCACGACGCGCCCGCGAGCCTCCAGACCCGCGACGCGCAGCTCACCGCGATGTCGGAGTGGGGCATCCCGGACAAGTCCAAGCTGGTGCGGCTCAACGCCCTCTTCCAGCCCACGCTGGTCGCAGACGGGGACAGCGACATCCTGATGCCCCCCAAGAACTCCCACCTGTTGGCCAAGTACCTCCCCAACGCCCAGCTCAGCATCTACCCGAACGCCGGCCACGGGTTCCTCTTCCAGTACGCCGCCAAGTTCGGCGCCGAGGTGAACACCTTCCTCGACCACTGACAATCCATCACCGCGAGACGGTCACCGACACCGCACACGGTGACGGCCGATCAACACACCTGCCCCGCCGGAGCCCCGTCCGGCGGGGCAGAGCCACGCAGAGAGTCCCCCCGGCGCCCTCGCAGCCCTCCGCGTCACGACTGCGCACCCCAGACCATTCGCTCACATCTGCGCCACCATCGAAGCCATGGGCCCAATGGGCGACTGAGGCGCCCCCGCGGCCGGCGGCGCGCTGGCCGCGAAAGGGTCGGTGCGTCGTCCCGGCCGTCACGGCGACGGCCTGCGTGTCCGCCCGGCCCAACACGTCGTTGCAGCTCAGCCCGCCGTCCGCGGGTCTGCTTCATGGAGCCGGCGGCACCTTGGAACGACCCCTGCCCGGCAGCGTCAGCCCATCCGTTGACCCTCCGTAGGGGATACGTTGACGCTACGGTAACCGATTAATTGATGCTCTGCTGTTGCTGCTACAGACAAACCTGATACATTGGTGAAACCGATTGGGGGGACGCCGGAAGCGATCCCCCACACGGCAAGACACACGCGATCCCCTGAGTCAGGAGTCCGAAATGGCAACGACGACACGACCGGTAGCCCTCATCACGGGTGCGTCCTCCGGCATCGGAAAGGCAGCCGCGCTCGCGCTGGCCGCGGCGGGCTACGACGTGGTCGGCACCAGCCGCAACACCGTGCACGTCACCCCTGTGAAGGGCGTGACCTTCCTCGACCTGGACGTGACCAGCGACGATTCGGTGACCGCTGCGGTCGGCGAGGTGATCGACCGGTTCGGGCGGATCGACGTCCTGGTCAACAACGCGGGTATCGGCTCGGCGGGCGCCGCCGAGGAAAGCTCCGCCGCGCAGGCGCAGGGCCTCTTCGACATCAACGTCTTCGGCGTCATCCGCATGACCAACGCCGTCCTGCCGCACATGCGCGCCCAGCGCAGCGGACGGATCATCAACATCTCGTCCATCGTCGGGTTCATCCCGCAGCCCTACATGGCGGTCTACGCCGCCTCCAAGCACGCCGTCGAGGGCTACTCGGAGTCCGTCGACCACGAGGTACGCGAGTACGGCGTACGGTCCTTGCTCGTCGAACCCGCCTGGACGAACACCGCGATCGAGGCGGCCACCGTGCGGCCCGACCAGCCCCTGGACGTCTACGCCAAGCGGCGGCTCGCCTTCGAGGAGTACATGGCCGGTGCGGTCAAGGGCGGCGACGACCCCGCCGTCGTCGCCAAGGAGATCGTCGCGGCGGCCACCGACGCCAAGCCCAAGCTGCGCTACACCGCCGGCGCCATGACCGGACGCGTCCGCACCATGCGCCGCATGGTCCCCTCCCGCATCTTCGACCAGCAGCTGCGCAAGCTCAACCACCTGCCCGCCTGACGACTCCCAGAAGACCTCCACGACACATCGACAGGAAAGCGAACCCCGCCATGAGCACATACATTGCAGACGCGGCCGAGGACCTCACCGTGGAAGGACCCTCCGCGACGTTCACCTACCGGCGCATCGGCCCGCGGGGCGGTGTCCCGCTGGTCCTGCTGAACCGGGTCCGCGGGACCCTCGACTGGTGGGACCCCGAGTTCCTGGACCACCTCGCCGCCAGCCATGACGTGATCGTGTTCGACAACGTCGGCACCGGCTACACCACCGGCACCCCGCGCGACTCGGTCGAGGGGATGACCGACGGCACCATCGAGTTCATCGAGGCTCTCCGTCTGCCCCAGGTGGACCTGCTCGGCTGGACTCTGGGCGGCACCGTCGCCCAGCACATCGCCCGCACCCGGCCCGACCTGGTGCGCAAGCTGGTCGTGGCGGCCGCCAACCCGGGCGGGCAGGTGCCCGGCGCTCCCGACCCGGACCCGAAGGTCGGGGCCACCATGACCAAACCCGAGACCACCGGGGACGACCTGGTGTTCCTGTTCTTCCCCGAGACGGACACCGGCCGCGCCGCCGGGTACGAACACCTCGCCAGGGTGGCCACACGGCTGGCCACCGGACGCCCCGACGTGTCCGAGGCGGCGGCCATGGGCCAGATCGCCGCGATCCAGAAGGACGCGTCGATCCCCTTCGAGCAGGTGCGCGCGGACCTGGCAACCATCCGGCAGCCCGTTCTGTACGCCACCGGCATCAAGGACGCGATGATCCCCGCCCTGGCGTCCTACACCGCTGTCCAGTACGTCCCCGACGCCACCCTCGTCGCCTACAGCGACGCCGGGCACGCCTTCCTCTTCCAACACGCCGAGGACTTCGCCGGCCAGGTGAGCGCCTTCCTCGCCGACTGACCGTTCACACGGACACCGGCCCCCCAGGAGGCACGACAAAGTCGGGACGCCTCCCGCACCGAGGAGAGTCATCGTGCAAGTGACCAGCGACCCGGCGCGCCGGGAGGTCACGCCGCTGGAGTTGTTCTTCGACCTGGTAGGTCAACCAGGAGCACTTCATCCGCGTCCTGGTCTGGTTCACGGCGGCCGCGACCGCGTGGTGTCGTCATCCGTGCGTGGGTGGAGCAGAAGCTGAGGAAAGGGAACTGCGCATCAGTCAGAACACCGTGAAGTCCCACATGACCGACATCCTCGACAAGCTGAGTGTCGGCGCACTCGGAGAGGCAGCCGACCTTGCCCACGCGTGAGGCGTCGACGCCGACTGAGGTTCGGCGCAGAGCGCCCGCGTGGTGCGCGGCTTCTCCGGAGAGAAGGCGTCGGAGGCCACCTGGCCGGCATCACCCCCGTCGGCGCCAGAGCACTTGCCTCCCGCGTCAGCGCCGCGCGCATCGGCTTCGGCGCACCCCTGAACACCCTCACCGGGCCAGTTAGCGGTGGATGGCTCTCGACCGCCCCTCCCACGAAGAGGCGCCGAGCCTGGCACCTGCGATCACGATGGACCTCAGGATCCGTCCGGCGAATCCACCTTCCGACCGTGCAGACCCCCGGTCCGTCAGCGGGGAGATCGAACAGGCCTTGAGGCCTGAAACCCGTGTCCGGCGTACCAACCGGACCGTTTTCTGTTCGGGCCGTTACGCGGCCGGGCCGACGCACCCCAGGACCGGTCGGCCATGACGGGATCCAACTCGCAGACACAGCCGACCAGGTACCGCCGGCTTCGATCCGGGCAGACCTGCAGCCGTCGTAACAAACGGCTCGACACCAAGACCTTCGGAGCACCCGTGAAGGGATCAATTCGGACCTGGGCAGGCCTAGAAATAAATCGATAGGTACCGGACATTTGCTGGCGCCCGGCTTGGCCCCTGGCTTGGCCCCTCGGATGTCACAGCGGCCCAGGATTGGCTACGCGACCACCGATCTCCAGTACGGAATGCCGCAAAACCGCAGGTCAGAAGGCTTCTCCCCGTGTAGCGCGGAGTGGGGCGGGTGGGACTCGAACCCACGGCCGACGGATTATGAGTCCGCTGCTCTAACCGGCTGAGCTACCGCCCCTTACGGCGCGTCGCGCACAAATGTGCGCGCCGTCTGCCGCAGCATAGCCGCTCATACGATCTCCTGCTTCGGATGGTCGGCATCGCGTGACCATGAAGACTTTGGCGCGCCCCGCGCGGTTCCCGCGGACATGAAAAAGGACCCCAGAGGGGTCCTCTTCCGTTGCTCTCCCGACTGGACTCGAACCAGTAACCTGCCGGTTAACAGCCGGCTGCTCTGCCAATTGAGCTACAGGAGACCGAGCTCCCCCGACTGGACTCGAACCAGTAACCTGCCGGTTAACAGCCGGCTGCTCTGCCAATTGAGCTACGGAGGATTGATCTCGTTGCATCGAACGTACCTACCTGGGTATTCGCCAGGGGGCGTGCGCTCGCTGCGACACATACATTAGCGCAAGCAGGGGGGTGCTCCGCCAATCGGTTCCCTCCGCACCGATGCCGACGCAAGGGAAGGGTGGCCGTCATGCGCTACCGGCTCACATTCGTCGCCGGACTGGCCCTGGGGTACGTGCTCGGCACGCGCGCCGGGCGCGAGCGCTACGAGCAGCTGAAGAAGTCCGCGCGGCAGGTCGCGCAGAACCCCGCGGTGCGCAACACCGCGGAGAGCGCGGCCCAGCAGAGCCGCGAGTTCGCGGGCAAGGCGTACCACGCGGTGAGCGAGAAGGTGGGCGACCACGTCCCCGACTCGGTGGCCGACCGGGTGCGGTCGCTGCGCGAGCGGAACACCAACGGCAGCGGCGGGGACGACTGGGGCACCAGCAACACCTAGCCACCCAGCCGGCTCACCGGCCGCACCGGGCGAATATCCATCGGCTATCCATCGGCGCCACCGGGCTGGCACCGGGGCCGCGTCCTGCCGTCTGCGGCCGCCCGGCGCGGTCATGCCCCGGCGTACGGCAGAATTTCCGCCATGGGGATAGTCGCCGGGTTGGACAGTTCGCCCGATTTCACTCGTATCGTCGTCTGTGACTCGGACACGGGTGCCGTGCTGAGGCAGGGGTATGCCCCGCATCCGGTGGAGGGTGCCGAAGGCGGCGGGCGTCCTTCCGACGTGGATCCGCAGGCCTGGCTGCTGTCCCTGGGCGAAGCGGCCGGCGGCGGGCTGCTCGAAGGTGTGCAGGCCATCGGCGTCTCCGCGCAGCAGAACGGGCTGGTCCCGCTGGATGTGCAGGGCAACACGGTGCGCCCTGCGCTCGTCGGCGGGGACAAGCGGGCGCAGGTCGCCGCAGCCGATCTCGTGGACGCGCTCGGCGGCCGCGAGGCATGGGCGCAGGCCGTGGGCTGTGTGCCGCAGGCCGCGCAGCCGGTGACCAAGCTGCGCTGGCTGAACAAGACCGAACCCGAGGCCGCGCTGCGCACCACCATGCTGATGCAGGCGCACGACTGGCTGGTGTGGCAGCTGCTCGGGCGGCCCGTGAGACGCACCACCGACCGGGGCGGCGCCTCCGGGACCGGGTACTGGTCGGCTGCCACCGGCGCCTACCGCCAGGATCTCGTCGAGCTGGCGCTCGGGCACCAGGCCGCGCTGCCGGACGTGCTCGGCCCGTCCGAGGCGGCGGGGACCACTCCCGAGGGGCTGCTGATCTCCGCCGGGACCGGCGAGACCATGGCCGCGGCCTTCGGGCTCGGGATCGGGCTCGGCGACGCGGTGGTGTCGCTGGGGGCCTCCGGGTCCGTGATGGCCGTACACCCCGAGGCGCTGGTGGACTCCTCCGGGATGATCACCTCCCTCGCGGACGCGACCGGGATGCATCTGCCGGTCGTCACCACGCTCAATGCCGTACGGGCCCTGCGCGGCGCCGCCGAGCTGCTGGGAGTGCCGGACCTGGAGGGCCTGTCCGACCTGGCGATGAAGTCGACGCCGGGCGCCCACGGGCTCGTAATGCTGCCGTATCTGGAGGGCGAGCGGACCCCGAATCTGCCGCACACGGCGGGGACGCTGGCGGGGCTGCGGCGGGAGTCGATGCGGCCCGAGCATCTGGCGCGGGCCGCCTTCGAGGGCATGCTGTGCGGGCTCGCGGACGCGCTGGACGTGCTGCGCGGGCGGGGTGTCGACGTACGGCGGATCTTCCTGCTGGGACCGACCGCCGAGCTGCCCGCCGTGCAGGCCGTGGCGCCCGCGCTGTTCGGCGCGCAGGTCGTCGTACCGCAGCCCGCGGACTACGCGGCGCTCGGCGCGGCCCGGCAGGCGGCCTGGGCCCTCGGGGCCTCGCAGGGCACGCTCGACCCGCGGCTGCCTCCCGTCTGGCAGGGTGCGGTCGCGCAGGTGCTGGAGCCCGGTGAGGAACTCGCCGTGGGGCAGGCCGTACGACAGCAGTACGTGTCCGTACGGGAACAGGCGCATCCGGGGGCGTTTCGGGCGTGACGCTCCCCCACCGGCGTACGCCTCCGGTCTGAGGCCGGGTCCACCTTTGGCCCGCACTTGGGTTAATCAGTTGAGGTAACACGGGTGGAGTGTTCGACGATAGGGGGTGGTGCACCACCGACCACCCACCGACCGCCCGCCGATCATCGATTGATCACCGCCTGATCACCGATCGATCGGCGATTGATCGCCCTGACGTCGACGATTCCGAGAGACCCCGCGTGCTCATACGACTGCTTCGGACCTACCTCAGTCCGTACAAGAAGCCCATCGCCCTGCTGGTGCTGCTGCAGTTCCTGCAGACCTGCGCCACGCTCTACCTGCCCACACTCAACGCGCACATCATCGACAACGGTGTCGTGAAGGGGGACACGGGATACATCCTGAGCTTCGGCGCCGTGATGATCGGCATCTCGATGGCGCAGGTCGTCTGCAACATCGGGGCCGTGTACTTCGGCGCCCGTACGGCGGCGGCCGTCGGCCGGGACATCCGGGCCGCCGTCTTCGACCGCGTCCAGTCCTTCTCGGCGCGCGAGGTCGGCCAGTTCGGGGCGCCCTCGCTGATCACCCGCACCACCAATGACGTCCAGCAGGTGCAGATGCTCGCCCTGATGACGTTCACGCTGCTGGTGTCGGCGCCGATCATGTGCGTGGGCGGCATCATCCTGGCCCTCGGCCTGGATGTGCCGCTGTCCGCGGTGCTGATCGCCGTGGTGCCGGTCCTCGGTATCGGCGTGACCCTCATCGTGCGCAGGCTGCGCCCGCTCTTCCGGACCATGCAGGTCCGTCTGGACACCGTGAACCGGGTGCTGCGCGAGCAGATCACCGGCAACCGTGTGATCCGTGCCTTCGTGCGCGACGGCTACGAGAAGGAGCGCTTCCGGGGCGCGAACACCGAGCTGACCGAGGTGTCGCTGGGCACCGGGCGGATGCTGGCGCTGATGTTCCCGATGGTCATGACGGTGGTGAACCTGTCGTCCATCGCGGTCGTCTGGTTCGGCGCCCACCGCATCGACAGCGGCGGCATGCAGATCGGCGACCTGACCGCGTTCCTCGCCTACCTCATGCAGATCGTGATGTCCGTGATGATGGCCACCTTCATGTTCATGATGGTGCCGCGCGCGGAGGTCTGTGCCGAGCGCATCGAGGAGGTTCTCGGCACGAGCAGCAGCGTGGTCCCGCCGACCGCGCCCGTCGTCGAGCTGCGCCGCCACGGCCACCTGGAGATCCGCGAGGCCGGGTTCCGCTACCCGGGCGCCGAGGAGCCGGTCCTGAGGACCATCGACCTGGTGGCCCTGCCCGGTGAGGTGACCGCCGTGATCGGTTCCACCGGCAGCGGCAAGTCCACCCTGCTCGGCCTGGTCCCCCGCCTCTTCGACGCCACCGACGGCGAGGTCCTCGTCGACGGCGTGGACGTCGCGACCATCGAGCCGAAGCTGCTGGCCAGGACGGTCGGCCTGGTCCCGCAGAAGCCGTACCTGTTCGCGGGCACCGTGGCCACGAACCTCCGGTACGGCAATCCGGACGCGACCGACGAGGAGCTGTGGCACGCGCTGGAGGTGGCGCAGGCCAAGGGCTTCGTGGAGCAGCTGGAGAACGGCCTGGACTCCCCGATCGCGCAGGGCGGCACGAATGTGTCGGGAGGGCAGCGGCAGCGGCTCGCGATCGCGCGGACGCTGGTGCAGCGGCCCGAGATCTATCTCTTCGACGACTCCTTCTCGGCGCTCGACTATGCGACCGACGCGGCACTGCGGGCGGCGCTCGCCGAGGAGACCGCCGAGGCGACCGTCGTGATCGTCGCCCAGCGGGTGTCGACCATCCGGGACGCCGACCGGATCGTGGTCCTCGACGAGGGACGGGTCGTCGGCGCCGGGCGGCACCACGAACTGATGGCGGACAACGAGACCTACCGGGAGATCGTGCTCTCCCAGCTGACGGAAGCGGAGGCCGCCTGATGGCCGGGCCCATGGGACGCATGATGGCCGGGGGCGGCCCCGATCAGCACTCGATGGATTTCAAGGGGTCCGGCAAACGGCTCCTCTCCCAGTTCAAGCCCGAGCGCCTCACCATGTACGGCATGCTGTGCGCCGTCGTCCTGAGCGTGGCGCTCTCGGTGATCGGGCCGAAGATCCTCGGCAAGGCCACCGACCTGGTCTTCTCCGGAATCATCGGGCGGCAGATGCCGTCCGGCAGCACCAAGGCCGAGGTCCTCGCGTCCATGCGCGAGCGCGGCGAGGGCGGCATGGCCGACATGCTCTCGGGGACGGACTTCACCCCGGGCCAGGGCATCGACTTCGCCGCCGTCGGGAACGTACTGCTGCTCGCGCTCTGTACGTTCCTGCTGGCCGGCCTGCTGATGGCGGTGGCGACGCGGCTGGTGAACCGGGCCGTCAACAAGACCGTGTACCGCATGCGCGAGGACCTCCAGGCGAAGCTGTCGCGCCTTCCGCTGTCGTACTTCGACAAGCGGCAGCGCGGTGAGGTGCTCAGCCGCGCGACGAACGACATCGACAACATCCAGCAGACGCTGCAGCAGTCGATGGGCCAGCTGGTCAACTCGCTGCTCACCATCGTGGGTGTGCTGGTGATGATGTTCTGGGTCTCGCCGCTGCTCGCCCTGGTCGCGCTGGTCACGGTCCCGCTCTCCTTCTTCGTCGCCACGCGCGTCGGCAAGCGCTCGCAGCCGCACTTCGTGCAGCAGTGGCGCACCACCGGCAAGCTCAACGCGCACATCGAGGAGATGTACACCGGGCACACCCTGGTGAAGGTGTTCGGGCGCCAGGACGAGTCGGCGGCGCAGTTCGCCGAGCAGAACGAGAAGTTGTACGAGGCCGGGTTCAAGGCACAGTTCAACAGCGGGGTCATGCAGCCGCTGATGATGTTCGTGTCGAACCTGAACTATGTGCTGGTGGCGGTGGTCGGCGGACTGCGCGTCGCGTCCGGCTCGCTGTCCATCGGTGACGTCCAGGCCTTCATCCAGTACTCCCGGCAGTTCTCGATGCCGCTGACGCAGGTGGCGTCGATGGCGAATCTGGTGCAGTCGGGTGTCGCGTCGGCGGAGCGGATCTTCGAGCTCCTCGACGCGGAGGAGCAGGAGGCCGACCCGATGCCGGCGGCCCGTCCCGACGAGCTGCGCGGGCGGGTGGCCCTGCAGAACGTGTCGTTCCGGTACGACCCCGAGAAGCCGCTGATCGAGGATCTGTCGCTGAAGGTGGAGCCCGGGCACACGGTGGCGATCGTCGGCCCGACAGGTGCCGGCAAGACAACACTGGTGAACCTGCTGATGCGGTTCTACGAAGTCACCGGGGGGCGCATCACCCTCGACGGTGTCGACATCGCGTCCATGTCCCGGGACGAACTCCGGGCCGGTATCGGCATGGTGCTCCAGGACACCTGGCTGTTCGGGGGCACTATCGCCGAGAACATCGCATACGGCGCCTCGCGGGACGTCACGCGGGGGGAGATCGAGGAGGCGGCGCGGGCCGCGCACGCGGATCGGTTCATCCGGACGCTGCCGGAGGGCTACGACACCGTGATCGACGACGAGGGGTCGGGGGTCAGTGCGGGTGAGAAGCAGCTGATCACGATTGCCCGGGCGTTCCTGTCCGATCCGGTGATTCTGGTGCTGGACGAGGCGACGAGTTCCGTGGACACCCGTACGGAGGTGCTGATCCAGAAGGCGATGGCGAAGCTCGCGCATGGGCGGACCTCGTTCGTGATCGCGCATCGGCTGTCGACGATTCGGGATGCCGACACGATTCTGGTGATGGAGAACGGGTCGATCGTGGAGCAGGGCGCACACACGGAACTGCTGGCCGCGGGCGGGGCGTACGCGCGCCTGTACCAGGCCCAGTTCGCCCAGGCGGTGGCTGAGGTGGACTAGGGTTTCGCCCCCGCCGCCCCCCCGTCCCATCCCTGGGGGCTGCGCCCCCAGACCCCTAAAAGATTGCGCAGTTCCCCGCGCCCCTAAAAGGGGCGCGGGGAACTGCGCAATCTTTTAGGCCAGCCCCCACCCACCCGCACCCGACGAACCGGCCCACGGGGTCTGGGGCGGAGCCCCAGAAGGATGGGACGGGTAGGGGCGGCGGGGGCGAGGAAAGGCCGGCTCAGTCCAGGTAGCCGCGGAGTTGGTCGGCGAAGGCGTGGTCCCTGAGTTTGTTCAGGGTTTTGGACTCGATCTGGCGGATGCGTTCGCGGGTGACGCCGAAGATGCGGCCTATCTCCTCCAGGGTGCGGGGGCGCCCGTCCGCAAGCCCGTAGCGGAGCTGGACGACCTTCCGCTCGCGCTCACCGAGCGTGGAGAGGACCGCCTCCAGGTGTTCACGCAGCAACAGGAACGCCGCGGATTCGACGGGCGACGTCGCATCGCCGTCCTCGATCAGATCGCCCAGCGCCACGTCGTCCTCCTCGCCCACCGGGGCATGAAGGGACACCGGCTCCTGAGCCAGCCGCAGGACCTCGCTGACGCGCTCACTGGGGAGGTCGAGCTGCGCGGCAACCTCCTCCGGCGTCGGCTCGTAGCCACGCTCCTGAAGCATCCGCCGCTGCACCCGCACCACCCGGTTGATCAACTCGACGACGTGGACGGGGACTCGGATGGTCCGGGCCTGGTCGGCGAGGGCGCGGGACATGGCCTGGCGGATCCACCAGGTGGCGTACGTCGAGAACTTGTAGCCGCGGGCGTAGTCGAACTTCTCCACGGCCCTGATCAGGCCGAGGTTTCCCTCCTGGACCAGGTCGAGCATGGTCAGGCCGCGGCCCACATAGCGCTTCGCGACGGAGACGACGAGCCGCAGGTTCGCCTCTATGAGCCGGCGCTTGGCCATGCGGCCCATGACGACCAGCTTGTCCAGGTCGAGGGCGAGCTGGCTGTCCAGGTCGGTGGCGAGGCGGAGCTTCTCCTCGGCGAAGAGACCGGCCTCGACACGGCGGGCGAGCTCGACCTCCTCGGCCGCGGTGAGCAGGGGGATGCGGCCGATCTCCCGCAGGTACTGGCGGAACAGGTCCGAGGAGGGGCCACCGGTGTCGTTGGTGCGACCTCGGGGCAGTTCGACGGGCTCGGGGGCCTCGTCCTCGGTTTCCACTTCGACTTCGGCAGCTTCGGCAACTTCGGCCTCGGCGGCCTCGACGGCGCCGGTGGACGGTTCACCCAGCTCGGGCGAGCCCTCCGGCTCCGTCTCGGGGTGGTGCGCGGCACGGCTCTGCGGGGGTACCGCCGTGACGACGTCGGTATCCGCGTCCGTATCCGTGGTGTTGTCGGTCTGGGCGAGGGTCTGGGTCTGCACGGGGGCGACCTCCAGGAATGTCGCTGCTGAGGCGTGCGGCAGCGGTACGTCGGGGATGGGGTCGACGGCCTCGCCGCTGTCCATCCCGTAGTCGTTTAGCGGAACCGCGGGGATCGGGAACCCGTCGCGTGCGGGTCGGCCGCGCTCCGAGGACTCAGGCACCGGAACCCAGTGTGGAGTACGACACATCGCCGCCACGAGGGGCGTGCGGTGACTTTTTGCGTCCGGTCCGTGACCGCGCGGTTACCGTGCCGTACGAGTGCCCAGCTCACACGGCGCAAAACAGGTTGAAGGGCGTACGGGATTGGCATGTGCGCCTGGGGCACTACCGCCGGTTCGCTCCCTCAGAGCGCTTCCGCGCCCCGCTCCCGCAGCGCCTGCTCGTACTGCTGGAGCACCCACAGCTCGTTCTGCACGGCTGCCAGCTGTGCCGCGTCGCCATGGGCGCTCTGCCGGGCGAGGGAGCCCTGGACGTCCCGGATACGGCGGTCGACGGCGCGGCGGCGGACCATGACGAGCTGGTCGCCCGCGTAGTTCTCGTCGACGGTCTTGCGCAGGATCGCCTCGACGGCCAGCTCCGTGACCATCGCGCGGACCACGTCGTCGGGGGCGGCCTCACGGACCCGCACCAGATACTCCTGGGGGTCCTGGACGCCGTACTCTGCGCCGCCCGCGTCCATGATCGCCTGGCGTACGGCGGTGTACGGCGGGGCGGTGAACTCGTCCATCCCGTACGCGTCGAACGCCGGGGAGACCAATTCCGGCCGCTGGAGGGCGAGTTTGAGGAGCTCGCGCTCGGTGGCGAACACGGGGTTGCGCAGGGTGAGCGCCGGGCCGCCGGTGGGTGCCTGGACGGCGGAGTACGTCTGCTGGGGGCGCTGCCCGGCCGGTGCCGGGCCCTTGCCGCCGCGGTCGCGGGCCCAACGGGCCAGCTGGGCCACCCGCTTGACCACGAACTGGGTGTCGAGGATGCCGAGCATGCCCGCGAGCTGCACGGCGACCTCGTGCTGCGCGCCGCTGTTCTTGATGCGGGCCACGATGGGCGCGGACTCGTCGAGCGCGGCGGCGCGCCCGGCCGGGGTCTCCAGGTCGTAGCGCAGCACGATCTGGCGCAGCGCGAACTCGAAGAGCGGGGTGCGGGGTTCGACCAGGTCGGCGACCGCCTCGTCGCCCTTGGCGAGGCGCAGCTCGCAGGGGTCCATGCCGTCGGGGGCGATGGCGATGTACGTCTCGGCGGCGAACTTCTGGTCGTCCTCGAAGGCGCGCAGGGCGGCCTTCTGGCCGGCCGCGTCGCCGTCGAAGGTGAAGATCACGCGGGCCGAGCCGTTGTCCATCAGCAGCCGGCGGAGGATCTTGATGTGGTCGCCGCCGAACGCCGTACCGCAGGTCGCGATCGCGGTGGTGATTCCGGCGAGGTGGCAGGCCATGACGTCGGTGTAGCCCTCGACCACGACCGCGCGGCTGGCCTTGGCGATGTCCTTCTTGGCGAGGTCGATGCCGTACAGGACCTGGGACTTCTTGTAGATCGCCGTGTCGGGCGTGTTCAGGTACTTGGGCCCGTTGTCCGACTCGTACAGCTTTCTCGCGCCGAAGCCGACGACCTCGCCGCCGATGTCGCGGATCGGCCACATCAGGCGGCCGCGGAAGCGGTCGATGGGGCCGCGGCGGCCCTCCTGGGAGAGGCCGGAGAGGACCAGCTCCTTGTCGGTGAAGCCCTTGCCGCGCAGATAGCGGGTGAGGTGGTCCCAGCCCTGGGGGCTGTAGCCGACGCCGAAGTGGGCGGCGGCCGACTGGTCGAAGCCGCGCTCCGCCAGGAACTTACGGCCCGTGTCGGCCTCGGGGCTGGTGTCGAGCTGCTCGGTGTAGAACTGCGCGGCCGCCTTGTGCGCCTCGACCAGGCGGATGCGCTCGCCTCGCTGGTGGGACGGGTTGTACCCGCCCTCCTCGTAGCGCAGCGTGATGCCTGCCTGGGCGGCGAGGCGCTCGACCGACTCGGAGAAGGTGAGGTGGTCGACCTTCATCACGAACGTGATGGTGTCGCCGCCCTCCTGGCAGCCGAAGCAGTGGAAGAGTCCCTTGCTCGGGCTGACCTGGAAGGACGGTGACTTCTCGTCGTGGAACGGGCAGAGGCCCTTGAGGTTGCCGCCGCCCGCGTTGCGCAGCTGGAGGTACTCGGACACCACGGCGTCGATCGGGACCGCGTCCCGAACCGCCTTCACGTCCTCGTCGTTGATCCTTCCAGCCACGCGTGAATTCTACGGGGACGGTGTGACAGTCGAGCGCCGCCGTCCGTCACGGGATCAGGCTGTCCAGCGGGACATGCGGGTCGGCGAGCGCCTCGGTGTCCACCTGGGCCCGGGATCGGATCAGCTGCTGGATCGGCTCCGTGACGTCCCACACATTCACGTTCATCCCGGCCAGCACCCTCCCCTCCTTGAGCCAGAAGGCGATGAACTCCCGCTTGCCGACGTCTCCACGGGCCACCACCTGGTCGTACGTCCCCGCGGGCGCCCAGCCCGAGTACTCCAGCCCGATGTCGTACTGGTCGGAGAAGAAATAGGGCACGCGGTCGTACGTCAGCTCGCGGCCCAGCATCGAGCGGGCGGCCGCCGGTCCGCCGTTGAGCGCGTTGGCCCAGTGCTCCACGCGCAGCCGGGTGCCGAAGAGCGTGTGGTGGAAGGCGGCGACGTCCCCGGCCGCGTAGATGTCGGGGTCGGAGGTGCGCAGCCGTTCGTCGACCGCGATGCCGCCGCCGTGCGCGCGCTCGGCGAGGGTGAGGCCCGCGGCCTCGGCGAGCCCGGTGCGCGGGGCGGCGCCGATGGCCGCGAGGACGTCGTGGGCGGGGTGCTCCTCGCCGTCGTCCGTACGTGCGGCGAGGACCATGCCGTCCTGGCCGACGATCTCGGTGAGCCGGCGGCCGAAGTGGAAGCGGACGCCGTGCTCGCGGTGCAGCTCGGCGAAGAGCTGGCCGAGCTCCGGGCCGAGGACCGCGTGCAGCGGGGTCGGCCCGTGCTCGATGACGGTGACCTCGGCGCCGTACTCACGTGCGGCGGCCGCGACCTCCAGGCCGATCCAGCCCGCGCCCGCGATCACGATGTGTCCGTTGTCACGGCCGAGGGCGGCGAGGACGCCCTTGAGCCGCTCGGCGTGGGCGAGGCGGCGCAGGTGGTGGACGCCCGCGAGATCCGTACCCGGGATGTCCAGGCGGCGCGGCTCCGCACCCGTCGCGATCAGCAGCTTGTCGTAGTGGACGAGGGTGCCGTCGTCGCCGAAGCGGACGGTCTTCGCGGTGCGGTCGATGGCGTCGACGGTCTGGCCGAGGTGGAGCTCGACGTCGTTGCGCGCATACCACGCGGGTTCGTGGACGAAGACGCTGTCGCGCTCCTCCTTGCCGAGGAGATAGCCCTTGGACAGGGGCGGGCGTTCGTACGGGTGGTCGCGTTCGTCGCAGATCAGTATCACGCGGCCGGTGAAGCCCTCCGCTCGGAGTGTCTCGGCCGCCTTCGCGCCGGCCAGACCTCCTCCGACGATGACGAATGTCTGATCCGCGTCGACCACTTGATGCCTCCTCGTAAGGATGTCGCCACATGCGAGCGTCCCGCACGGAGCGTGATGCGGGAAGAGGGTGTGGCCCGATCAGGCCACGCAGGGTCACACTCTTCCGCCCCCATGGGAACGCGTGGTGAGCCTGAGGTGCAGGGAACGCGCCGAGGCATCGGTGAGCGAAGCGATCTGGTCGACGATCACGCGCTTGCGGGCCCGGTCGTCGATCGCGGCGTCGAACAGCGCCCGGAACTGCGGATCCAGTCCGTCGGGCGCGCGGACCGTGAGCGCCTCGGCCAGCTCGGCGACGACGATCCGCTGGTCGGCGCGGAGCCGCTCCTGCTCGGCGCGCTGCATGACATAGCGGTCGGCGACGGCCTTGAGAACGGCGCACTCATGGCGCGCGCTTTTCGATACGACGAGTTCGGCGTTGTACCGCGTGAGCCGCCCGCTGCCGTACGTCGCGCGCGTGGCACCCTCCGCGGCCAGGCAGAAGCGGCCGATGAGCTGGCTGGTGGCGTCCTTCAACCGGGCCTGCGCGACGGCCGATCCGTCGTACCCGTGCGGCCACCACTCCTGGTCCAGGAGCCGGTCCAGGGCCTCGGACAGCTCGGCGGGGTCGGTGTCCGCGGGCACGTACCGCCCGATGGCCACCGCGAAGATCTCCTGCCGCTCGGGTTCCGCGTGCAGGCAGTTGGGGTCGATGTGGCCCGCGTGCAGGCCGTCCTCGACGTCGTGCACCGAGTACGCCACGTCGTCCGACCAGTCCATGACCTGGGCCTCGAAGCAGGTGCGGGTGCCCGGGGCGCCCTTGCGGACCCAGTCGAAGACCGGCCGGTCGTCTTCGTAGACCCCGAATTTCGGCGACTTCGGGTCGGTGGGATGGGCGCCTCTCGGCCAGGGGTACTTGGTCGCGGCGTCGAGTGCGGCGCGGGTGAGGTTGAGGCCGACGCTGACGAGGTCGCCGCCCGCCGTGGCAGCGTCAGCGGTCATGGTCTCGGAGCGGACGAAGCGCTTGGGCTCGATCCTGGTGAGCAGCCGCAGCGACTGGGCGTTGCCCTCGAAACCCCCGCAGTCCTCCGCGAACTCGTTCAGCGCCTGCTCGCCGTTGTGCCCGAAGGGCGGATGTCCCAGGTCGTGCGAGAGGCAGGCCGCCTCGACCAGGTCGGGGTCGCAGCCGAGGGCGGCGCCGAGTTCGCGGCCTACCTGGGCGCACTCCAGGGAGTGGGTCAGTCGCGTACGGGGGCTGGCGTCCCAGACCTGGCTCCTGGTGCCGGGGGTGACGACCTGGGTCTTGCCCGCGAGGCGGCGCAGGGCGGAGGAGTGCAGGATGCGGGCGCGGTCGCGTTGGAAGGCGGTGCGGCCTGGGCGTTTGTCGGGCTCTGCGGCCCAGCGGTCGACTGACGTCGGGTCGTACTCGTCGGAGGGGGGTGCGGTGCCGTCCATGCTTCGACAGTAAGCGGCGCCAGTGACAATCGGGGGTTGCGGGGCGCCTGTGCGGCCGCCGGGTTCTGTTCGCCCGCTTGGGGCGCTCCCGTTGCCGGGTGGTTCAGACCGAGGCCAGCTCCGGTTCTGTGGTGGCCGGAGTCGCGAGCGCCTGGTCGTAGCGGTGCAGGACCAGGCGGGCCATCGCCGGGTGATCGCCGAGCGGATCGGCGGCGATCCACGGGGCGGCCTCGGCGCACTCGGTGGCGAAGCGGCCGGGGGCGGTGAAGTACGAGGCGACGGCGATGCGGTGACGGCCTCGGGCGGCGAGGGCGCGCAGGGCGGCGGGTACGGTGGGCGCGGCGGCGGAGGCGTACGCCGGGACGACGGGGACGCCGAGGCGTTCGGCGAGCAGCTGGGCGGTGCGGCGGGTGTCGACGGCCGCGTCGGGGTCGCGGGAACCGGCGGCGGCGAGCACGACTCCGCTCGCGCGGCGGGCGGAGTCGCTCATACGGGTCCGCCATCCGGCCTCGACGAGCCGCGCGTACAGCGTCTCCACGAGCAGCGGGTGCGGGCCGAGCGGGGCGGCGACGCGGGTGCGTACACGGGGTGCGGCGGCCGCCATCTCGGGGATGTCGCACTTGACGTGGTAGCCGCGGCTGAGCAGCAGCGGTACGAGAACGGCGTCCGCCTTGCCGTCGAGGGAGGCGAGCGTGTCGGGCAGCAGCGGTTCGTTCAGCTCGATGTGGCCCAGGTGCACGGACAGGTGGGGGCGCAGCTCGCGGACCCGCTCGATCAGGGTGCGTACGGTGCTCAGCGTGCGCGGGTCGCGGCTGCCGTGCGCCACGAGGACGAGCGCGGGCGGCTCGGGGCGGCGCGTGCCGTTGAGCGAGACGAGGCTGAGCTGGCTGCCGAGCTGGCTGGTGATCCGGTTCATGAGTTGCGCCGTACTGTCGAGGTGACCGTCTGGATGGGCGCCACGGAGCGGCTGGCCGCCGGGGCGGGGCTGGGACTCGTCGGGGGGAGGATTCGACGCCGTCATGGACCGATCCTGGCGGCAGCAGGTTGCCGGGCCGTTGCGCGGGCATGACGGGTGTTTTCCAGGGGTTCACGATGGGATGCACGGGCTGTGTGAGCCTTCGTGACCTGCGATGACAGTTTGATGAGTGAAGCTGGTCACTCCATGGGGGCGAACCGGATCACCGTTCGAAGCGTCCTCCTTGGTCGAGGCCACCTGGGGAGGGGACCGTCCGATGCGCCATCTCGTTGAGCCGCCCAAGCCGCGCAGACCACGCCTGCCACGACTGCCACGCACCCGTACCGGGCAGCGGCGGGCCGTGCAGGCGTTCATGCTGCTGTGCGTGCTGGCGCTGCTTCCGGCGACCTGGATGTACGTGGTGACGGGCGACCGGCTGCGGACCACCGCGGACGCGCCGCGCACCGAGGTAGCGGTGGTCTTCGGGGCCGGGCTGTGGGACGGCGAGCCCTCCCCGTATCTCGCACACCGCCTCGACGCGGCCGCCAAGCTGTACCGGGCCGGACGGATCGAGGTCGTCCTGGTCACCGGCGACAACAGCCGCAAGGACTACGACGAACCGGACGCGATGCGCGCGTATCTGACGAAGCGTGGGGTGCCGGACGAGCGGATCGTCAGCGACTACGCCGGGTTCGACACCTGGGACTCCTGCGTGCGCGCGAAGAAGATCTTCGGCGTCGACCGGGCCGTGCTGATCAGCCAGGGCTTCCACATCCGCCGCGCGGTCGCCCTGTGCGAGGCGGCGGGCGTCGACTCGTACGGCATCGCAGTCGACGCGAAGCACGACGCCACCTGGTACTACGGCGGCACCCGGGAGGTCTTCGCCGCCGGAAAGGCCGCCCTGGACGCGCTGTTCAAGCCGGATCCGCATTTCCTGGGGCCGAAGGAACCGGGGGTCGCCCGGGCCCTGGCGTCGGCGGCCGGAAGGTGACGGCACCCGCCGATCTGACCCCCGCGGAACGCCGCGTCTGGCAGGCCTTCCCGCGCGGTGAGGGAGTCGACTTCCGCGAGAGCCCCGACGAGGACCCCGCGGCCGGCACGGCCTGGGGTCCGGAGCGGACCGTACGCGCCGAGGTGCTGCGGGCGCTGCTGGTCGGCGGGCCGACCAGCGAGGGTGACATCGCGGGACTGAAGCTGACGGGCGCGCGCATCAGCGGGCAGCTCAACCTCATGTACGGGACGGTCGACCACCCGGTGCGGATGCGGTCCTGCCATTTCGAGCAGGCCCCGAATCTGTACGGGGCGCGACTGCCCGCCCTGGTACTGAGCGACTCGGTGCTGCCCGGGATCAGCGCGGGAAACCTGCGCGTCGACGGGGTGCTGCGGCTCAGCTGCTGCCGCGTCACCGGCCCGCTGCGGCTCCAGGGGGCGAAGACCTCCGGCGCCGTGTTCCTCAACGGGGCGCGGCTCGGCCCCCCGGACGCGCCGGGCACTCCGGACACGCCGGGCGGCCCGAATCCCGAAGCGTCCGAGGAACCGGTTCTCCAGCTCAACCACGCGGAGATCGGCACCGATGTGTGGGCCGTCGGCCTCGTCGCCCACGGCCAGGTCCGGCTGAACGGGGCCACGGTCGGCGGGCAGGTGAACCTCAACGACGCCGAGCTGCATGCCACCCTGCCCGGCGACACCGCCCTGCACGCCGAGACCCTCTCGGTCGGCACCGACCTGCACGGCATGCGGCTGCGCGCCCACGGCCGGGTCAACCTGAGCGGGGCCAGGATTCCCCGCCAGCTCAATCTCGCCTACGCCGTGCTGTCCAACCCCGCGGGGCAGGCCCTGCGCGCCAGCAGCTGTGTCATCGGCGAACTGTGGCTGCGCGATGCCGCCCCGATCAAGGGCGCGGTGAATCTGCGCCGCTCCCAGCTGGACCTCCTGCACATCCCTCCGGAGGTGTGGCCCGAGCGCGTCCGGATCGACGGCCTCAGCTACCGCACCCTCGCCCCGCATCTGCCGGCCGAGCGGCGGCTGCCGCTGCTGGAGCGCGAGGAGGACGGCTATCTTCCGTACGCCTACGAGCAGTTGACCGCCGCGTACCGCACCGCGGGCGACGAGTCCGCCGCGCGCACCGTCCAGCTGGCCAAGGTCCGCCGGCACCGCCGTACGCTGCCGTGGTACGCCCGGTTCTGGGGCCTGCTCCAGGACGCGACCGTCGGCTACGGCTTCCGCCCGATGCGCGCCGCCGGCTGGCTGCTGTTACTGCTGTGCACCGGCGCCGTCGCCTTCGCGCTGCACCATCCGCACGCCCTGAAGCCCGCCGAGGCGCCCGACTTCAACCCCGTCGTCTACACCCTCGATCTGCTGCTGCCCATCATCGACTTCGGGCAGGAGGGGGCGTTCGCTCCGCGCGGCGGGTACCAGTGGCTCTCCTATCTGCTGATCGTCACCGGGTGGATCCTCGCGACGACGATCGCGGCGGGCGCGAGCCGCTCGCTGAGCCGCCAGTAACGGGCAGCCGGGGACGGGGGCCGCCCCCATCCCCGGCCACCGGATCTCAGCGTCCCTTGAAGACGGGCGTCCGCTTCTCCAGGAACGCGCTCATCCCCTCCTTCTGGTCCTCCGTCGCGAACAGCCCGTGGAACACCCGGCGTTCGAAGAGAACGCCGTCGCCAAGCCCCGTCTCCAGGGCTCGGTCCACGCACTCACGGGCGGCGGTGACCGCCGGACGGCCGTACGAGGCGATGACCGTGGCCGCCTCCAGCGCCTCGGGGAGGACACGGCCGTCGGGGACCACGCGGGACACCAGGCCCGCGCGTTCCGCCTCCTGCGCGTCCATCGTGCGGCCCGTGAGGATCAGGTCCATCGCCTTGGCCCGGCCCACCAGTCGCGTCAGCCGCTGGGTGCCGCCGATGCCGGGGATCACGCCGAGCCTGATCTCCGGCTGGCCGAAGGCGGCCGACTCGCCCGCGATGATCAGGTCGCACATCATCGCCAGCTCGCAACCGCCGCCCAGCGCGAGGCCGTTGACGGCAGCGATCTTCGGGGTGCGGAAAGCGGCGAACTCCTCCCACCCGGAGAAGTAGTCCTCCGCCGCCATCTCGGACGCCGTCCTCCCCGCCATCTCCTTGATGTCGGCGCCCGCCGCGAAGGCCCGCTCGGATCCCGTGATCACGAAGCAGCCGACCTGGGGGTCCTCGTCCAACGGGCGCAGGATGTCCAGGAGTTCAGTGAGCAACTCCGCGCTCAGTGCGTTGAGGACGTGCGGGCGGTGCAGGCGTACGGTCACCACCCCGCCGTCCTGTTCGATCTTGAGGTTGTTCATCAACTCTCCTTTCCCATAGGCGGGTTACGAGTCCCAGATCGCGCCGTATGCCGGAATCCCGCGCCGTTCCAGGCCCTGCACCACCTGCCAGGTGAGTTTCTTGTTGGAGATGCAGATGACGGCCTCGGCGTCGAAGTCGCGGTACGCGGCGTACGCGAGGCGCACCATGTCGGGCTTGCCGTGCCGGGAGGTGTCCCAGACGAGGGCGTGCGGCTGGACGGCGAGGATCTCGTCGACGAGGGCGTCGCCGTATGTCGTACGGGGGTCGCGGGTCGCCCAGACCAGGCGTGCGGGGACCTCGGCGGCCAGCAGGTGCGGCAGGCAGGGGCCGATGCCGCTACCGGTGGCGACGTAGACCACTCTCTTGAACAGGGTCTCGATGTTCGCGACCCCGGCCGTCGTGATGCCCTTCACCCATACCCGCGACGGCATGTCGTCGATGAACGAACCCGTCCAGTCCCCCGCACGGGAGATGGTGAGCCGGAAGCCGGGGCGGCCGGGCGCCGGTACGTTCGCGAAGGAGTGCCACTCCTTGAGCGGGCTGCGGCTGATCGCCGTCGACGAGCCCGCGAACGGGGTCACCCCGTGATCGAAGCGGGCCAGCACCACATGCGGGGAGGGGCGTTCGATCCGTACGTCCACCTTGCGCAGCCGCAGCCACGGCCGCGCCACGCTGAAGGTGACGACGGCCAGGACCGAGAAGGACACCGGGTCCGGGGCGGACAGCACGGCATGGGCCCAGAACAGGGCCAGCGCCGTCCAGCCGCCGAACCGGTGGATCTTCTCGAAGTGGTCGTGGAAGCGGGAGCGGAAGGGTGGCAGCGCGGTGGCGATGATCACGGCAAGCAGGGCCAGGAGGGCCCAACTGGTCGCCAGGGGTGCGGTGTTGTCCGTGCGGTTCATCGTCGCCAGCACCGTCCCGGCCACGAACCACGCCGAACCCGCCAGCGCGCCCCCGACGTGCAGACCGCCGAAGTGGTACACCTTCCCCAGTGTCCAGCGCACCTTCAGCGGCCACGATGTCGGCGCCCAAGTGGCCAGCTGGAAAGCCAGGTTGATGACGTACTGCTGGCGGACGACCACGGCGAGCGCGAGGTTCGCGAGGGCAGCGTGGCCGATGGTCCGGGGCGAGTGGGGCCAACTCGCGTACAGGTAGGCGAGGTTCGCCGCGACGACCAGTGCGGCCAGGCGGTTGTAGTGCATCAGGCGGGGGTGTTTGAGGAGGCGGCGCGGGGCGGACGTCAGCGGGGGCAGTGCGGCGGTCTCGTCGCCGCCCGGGAGCCGGACATCCGCGGAAGGCTGTGTCCTCGGCGGGGACGACGTCATCGCGCGACCACCTCGAACCGCTCCTCCGCCAGCCGCAGCAGCGCCGACTTGTCGATCTTGCCGCGGTCGGTCTCGGGGAGCGTGGCAAGGGGCAGGACGTCGGAGGGGACGCAGTAGTACGGGAGGGCGTTCGCCACCGCGCGGCGGGCGGTTTCCGGGTCGACGTCCGCCGGGCAGACGAACGAGACGAGCGTGCGGGCGTCGCGTTTCAGGGTCACCGCGCGGGCGCAGCCCGCCACCGATTCCAGCACCGAGGAGACGGCGTCGAGTTCGACGCGGAAGCCGCGGACCTTGACCTGATCGTCGGTGCGGCCGAGGTGTTCGAGTTCGCCGTCGAGGGTCCAGCGGCCGAGGTCGCGGGTGCGGAACATCCGCCGGCCCCCGCCGAGGAAGGGGTCCGGCGCGTACCGCTCGGCGGTCAGGTCCGGGTTGCCCAGATAGCCCGCCGAGACGCAGTCGCCGCCCGCCCACATCTCGCCCACCTCGCCGATGGGCACCGGCCGGCGGCGCCCGTCGAGGACGTACACCGTGTTGTTGGGGGTGGGGCGGCCGATGGTGAGCAGCGGATCCGCCGGGTCGTGGCGGCGCATCGTGTTCACGATCGTCGTCTCGGTCGGGCCGCAGGAGTTGTGGAAGGCGGTGCGCCGCGCCCACAGGTCGGCGAGCGGGCGCGGGCAGGGCTCTCCCGCGACGGCGACGGCCCGTACGTGCGGGCAGTGCGCCGGGTCGATGCCGGACAGGACGGTCGGCGTGGCGATGAGGACGTCCGCCGTGCGGGCCGTCGCCGCGATGTCCTTGTCGCGGATGACCAGCGTGCCGCCGTGCGTGAGGCAGCCGAGGATCTCCCAGGCCGCCATGTCGAAGGCGATGTTGAGGAGTTGGGCCACGCGTTCGCCGGGGCGGACGCCGAGCGCGCCCGGCTCGGTGAGCAGGATGTTCGCGACGTTTCGGTGGGTGACCTTGACGCCGTTGGGCCGGCCGGTGGTGCCGGAGGTGAACAGGACGTAGCAGCCGTCGTCCGGGCGGACGGCCGCCACGGAGAACGGGCGGCCCGGCTCCGGCTCGTACGGCGTCGGCTCGTCGAGCGCGATCAGCAGGCCGCCCGGCGGTAAGGGAACGCGGTGCGCGTGCTCCGCCAGGGTGAGCACGACGCGCGTCGCCGCGCCGCGCACGACATGTCTCAGCTGGGCCGCCGGGGTCAGCCCGATGTCCTGCGGGACGTAGGCGGCGCCCGCCTTCAGTGTGCCGAGGAGTCCGACGAGCATCGGGATCGAACGGCGTACGAAGAGGCCGACGTGGTCGCCGGGGCGTACGCCCTCACGGACGAGGCGGGCGGCAAGCGCGTCCGCGTAGCGGTTCAGCTCGCCGTACGTGATCGTGGCGCCCCGGTGTTCGGCGGCGACGGCGTGGGGGGTGGCCGCGGCCTGTCGTTCGACGGCGCGGTGGATGAGCGGGTCCGGGACGGCGACGGCGGGTCCTCGGCCGAATCGCCAGAAAAGGGCCTGGTCGTGGGGGGTGAGATGGCGCAGAGGCATGGTTCGGGAGACCTCCTGGCTGTTTCGAATGACGGATGCCTACTCCGGGGTCAGCGGCGGCACGCCCGGTATGTCGAACGCCGTGCGGGGTCTTGCGGGGCCCGACTGTAGTCCCGGAGCTCAAACTCTCAACAAGGCGTAGTCGGCCAACTACGGTACGGAACAAGCCACACGAGGCGTCTTCTGTAACACGGGCAACTTCCGTATCGGTCGGCGGCGACTGTAGGTGGGGGTCTGTGCGCCGACGAGCGGGCGTCACCACAGGCATCACCGTGTGCCTCACCGCGGGCCGGGCCCGGCCGGGAGGTCCCCGTCCCGGCCGCGTAACGCTCCCTGTTCCGGCGCGTAACACGCCCGACGCACGCTGAACGGTATGGACACCTCCGCGACGCCCACCCACTGCCCGTACTGCGCCTTGCAGTGCGGGATGAATCTGACGCCCGCGGCCGACGGTGGCGTCGAGGTGACCGAGCGCGCCGACTTCCCGGTCAACCGGGGCGCGCTGTGCGGCAAGGGGCGTACGGCGCCCGCGGTGCTGTCGTCCCGGGTGCGGCTGACCTCGCCGCTGATCCGCAAGGATGGCGTCCTGGAGCCCGCCGGCTGGGACGAGGCGCTCGACCGGATCACCGAAGGGCTGTCCCGCACGCGCACGGAGCATGGTCCGGACGCGTGCGGGGTGTTCGGCGGGGGCGGACTGACGAACGAGAAGGCGTACGCCCTCGGGAAGTTCGCCCGCGTCGTCCTCCGCACCTCGCAGATCGACTACAACGGCCGCTTCTGTATGTCGTCCGCGGCGGCCGCCGGCATCAAGGCATTCGGCCTGGACCGGGGGCTGCCCTTCCCCCTGGAGGACATCCCGAGGACCGGCTGCGTGATCCTCGTCGGCTCCAACCTCGCCGAGACGATGCCGCCCGCGCTGCGCTATCTCACCGAGCTGAAGGAGAACGGCGGCACGCTGATCGTCATCGACCCGCGCCGCACCCGCACGGCCGAGCAGGCGGACCTGCATCTCGCGCCCCGCCCCGGCACGGACCTGGCACTCGCCCTCGGCCTGCTCCATCTCATCGTCTCCGAGGGCCGTACGGACGAGGAGTACATCCAGTCCCGTACGAGCGGCTGGGAGGAGACACGGGCGGCGGCCATGGCGCACTGGCCGGAGTACGTGGAGCGGATCACGGGGGTATCCGTTCCCCAACTCCGCGAGGCCGTACGGCTGTTCTGCGAGCCGGAAGCCGCGATGGTGCTCACCGCGCGCGGGCCCGAGCAGCAGTCCAAGGGCACGGACACGGTGGGCGCGTGGATCAACCTGTGCCTGGCGACAGGCCGTTCGGGACGCCCGCTGTCCGGGTACGGCTGCCTCACAGGGCAGGGCAACGGGCAGGGCGGGCGCGAACACGGCCAGAAGGCCGACCAGTTGCCCGGCTACCGCAAACTGACGGACCCGGCGGCGCGGCGCCATGTGGCCGAGGTGTGGGGCGTGGACCCCGACTCGCTGCCGGGGCCGGGCCGCAGCGCGTACGAACTCCTCGACGCGATGGGTACGGACATCCACTCCCTGCTGCTGATGGGCTCGAACCCGGTGGTGTCCGCACCCCGCGCCGCGCACATCGAGGAGCGGCTGAAGTCCCTGGACTTCCTGGCGGTCGCGGACGTCGTCCTCTCCGAGACGGCCGCCCTCGCGGACGTCGTCCTGCCGGTGACGCAATGGGCCGAGGAGACGGGCACGACGACGAACCTGGAGGGCCGTGTGCTGCTGCGCCGCCGGGCGATCACCCCTCCCGAGGGCATACGCAGCGACCTCGACGTCCTCCATGAACTGGCCGCCCGCCTCGGCGTGGAGAAGGGCTTCCCGACGGACCCGGAGGAGGTCTTCGACGAGCTGCGCCGGGCGAGCGCGGGCGGGCCTGCGGACTACTCGGGGATCACCTATCGGCGGCTGGCGGAGGAGAACGGGGTGTTCTGGCCGTGCCCGGCGCCGGACAGCACGGACGGCACGGACGACACGGGCAGTACTGAAAGCATCGGCGACTGCGAGGACGCCTCGCTGGACGTGTTCCCGGACGACCCGGCCGAGGACGGCGCCCCGGACGACCTCCCTGGCGACAGGCTGGACGGCGGCGTCCACCCGGGCACTCCCCGCCTCTTCCTCGACCGTTTCGCCACCGAGGACGGCCGCGCGCGGTTCGTCCCTGTGTCGCACCGGGCCGCCGCCGAGGAACCGGACGACGAGTACCCGGTGCTGCTGACCACCGGGCGCGTCGTCGCGCAGTACCAGTCGGGCGCCCAGACACGGCGCGTCGACGAGCTGAACGCCGCGGCGCCCGGGCCGTTCGTGGAGATGCATCCGCGGCTGGCCGAGCGGCTCGGGGCGGCGGACGGCGACGCGGTGGCAGTGGTGTCACGGCGCGGGCGGGCCGTCGCGCCGGCCCGGATCACGACCACCATCCGCCCCGACACCGTGTTCATGCCCTTCCACTGGCCGGGCGAGGGCCGGGCCAACACCCTGACCAACCCGGCCCTCGACCCCACCTCGCGGATGCCCGAGTTCAAGACGTGCGCGGTGCGGGTGGAGACGGCGAAGTAGGGGTATCGGCCGGGGTGTTGGCATCCCCGCCGCAGGGGGCCTGAGGGGCTGAGGGCTACGAGGTCGCGGACGCGCTCGCGGCGTCGGGCGGCATCGTCGCGCCCGGGGTGCCACTGGGCATCCCGCTGGGCATCCCGCTCGGCGGCGGTCCGCTGGGCGACTGGCTGCCCCCGCCGCCCGTGCCCGCCCCGGAGTTCTCCCTGTCCGGGTCGATCCCCACGGTCAGCGTGCCGGTGAAGCCGGAATCCACGGACCCGGTGAGGGTCATGAGCCCGTCCTTGGCGCCGCCCCCGGCGTAGACCATGTCGTCGTCGAGCCGGGTCCAGCTCCCGGTGTGCCGGCTGTACGGGGACTTCTTGTAGACCTCTTCCCCGTACCTGTCGTCGAAGAAGAGCTGCCCCGTCCAGTTGACCTTGCCGCCCTCATAGGTGTTGTCGGCCTTCCTGCCGCCGGTGTGCACCTTGACGTGGATGTGCGTGGCGCGCGGTGTGTACCAGCCGGGGTAGATCGTCGTGAACTCCACCACCCCGTCGTCGCCGGTCGTCTGGAAGCCGCGCAGATACGTCTTGTCGTCGGCACCGCTGGTGTCCTCGCTCTCGGCGGGCGCGGAGCCGCCGGGGTTGGCGGTGGTGTAGCCGGAGTAGTAGCCCCAGGCGTCGCAGTGCCAGATCTCGACGGCCGCGCCGGACACCGGGGCGCAGGACCCGGTCTGGTCCCGCACGGTCAGCCGCACCGTCAGCGGGACGCCCTGCTTGCCGTCGGTGATGTCCTTCCGGAACAGCGCGCCGTCCAGGTAGTACGGCCCTTGCGTGACCGTGGGGTTGAGCACGCAGGTGTCGGAGGCGGCCTGGGCGGTGGCTCCGGCGGAACCCGACGCGCCCGCGGACGCACCCGAGGACGTCTTCGAGTCGGAGTCCGAGGAGCACGAGGAGGTGAGCCCGATGCCCAGGGCGGCGCCGGTGGCCGCGCCGCCCAGCGCGAGGGCACGGCGCCGGGTGATGTCGCTGTCGGTCATGGCCGGACCCTAGGGGCGGAACCGTACGGGGTGGCGGGGGCGCACGGGGTGGCCACTCGCACGAGTGCACTTCGGCCAGGGTCAGCCGCCGTGCCAGTCCCCGCTCTCGACGAGCTTGCCGCGGGCCCGCAGCCAGGCGGCGACGGTGGGGGCGGCTACGTACACCCAGGCCCGTACGACCGTCGTCCCGTCCGCGCTCGTGACCTCGCGCACGACCCGCTCGTACAGGTTGCGCGGATCGCCCGGCGCGTACTCCTCCAACTCGTCGAGCGCCGCCAGGAGTTCCTCGTACGCCTCGGGCAGCGCGGTCACGAGTTCGCCGCTCACCACTCCCCCGGGTTCCTCGACGGCGTACGGATAGCCGGGCCCGTCGTACAGGACGATCCCGCGCATGCGTCCCGGCTCCTCGGACTCCGTACGGCCGCGCAGGAAGAGGTCGTGGTTGTGCTCGCCGGGGCGCAGGGTGCCGTAGACGAAGAAGGGCAGTCGCACGTGCGGCGGCCGTCCGACCGTGGCCATGATCGTGTCCCTTCGACGCTGCACGGAAGCCGTCGCTCCGGCCTTTGCAGAAACGATTCTCACCCCTCACACACCCTCACACACCCACACACATCCGCCAGCACGCGCTCTGGACATGGCATGTCATGGACCTTTAAATCTGAGTCAACTCCAGCGCCACCACCCCCACGCGCCCTCCCCACGGCGCCTTCCCTAGGAGACCGATGAGTCGGATACGGCACATCCGAGGTTCCCGTTTCGTCACCGCCGGCATAGCCGCGACCACCGCCACATTGCTGGCGGCCGCGCTCTCCCCCACCGCGGACGCGGCCGCCCGGCCGAGCCGGACCACCGCGATCAAGAACGCGACGTCGGCGCTGCTGGACCAGGCCGCGAGCCTGGGTCTGACCTCCACCCAGGGCACCAAGGTTCGTGACGTCGTCGTCGACGCGGACGGCAGCCAGCATGTGCGCTACGACCGTACGTACCGTGAACTCCCGGTCCTGGGCGGCGACTTCGTCGTCCACCTGGCTCCGAACGGCAGCTACCGCAGCGCGAACCGCGCGACGAAGCGCGCCATCTCCCTGACGAGCGTGACCCCCGAGCTGTCGGCCCCGAAGGCCGCCGACCTCGCGGTCAACGCGCTGCGCGCCGCCAACCTGGGTGAGGCCCTGAAGAAGGTGACGGCCAAGCCGCAGCTGGTCGTCGACGCCCTGCACGGCACTCCGAAGCTCGCCTGGCGCACCAACGCGGTGGCCCAGGACTCGCTGGGCAACCCGGTCGCCCGCACCGTCCTCACCGACGCCCGCACGGGCGCGCAGATCGACGCCTGGGACACCATCGAGACGGCGGCCGGCGACGGCCAGTCGCTCTACAGCGGCACGGTCCCGCTGGAGACCACGCTGTCGGGATCGACGTACCAGCTGAAGGACCCGACGCGCGGCAACACATACACGGGCGACGCGGCGAACAAGACAGACCTCTGCATCCTCGGGATCTGCATCAGCCGCGCCCCCTCGACGGTGTTCACGGACACGGACAACCACTGGGGAACGGGCGCGGCTTCGGACCGCTCGTCCGCCGCGGTGGACGCGCAGTACGGCACGAACGAGACCTGGGACTACTACAAGAACGTCCATGGCCGCAGCGGTATCGCGGGCGACGGCAAGGGCTCGTACAACCGCGTGCACTACGGCAGCAGCTACAACAACGCCTTCTGGGACGACACTTGTTTCTGCATGACGTACGGCGACGGTGACGGGACGACGTTCGGCCCGCTGGTCGCCCTGGACGTGGCGGGCCACGAGATGTCCCACGGCGTCACCTCGAAGACGGCGGCGCTGACGTACTCGGGCGAGTCCGGCGGCCTCAACGAGGCGACGTCCGACATATTCGGCACCCTCGTGGAGTGGTACGCCAACAACTCGTCCGACGTGGGCGACTACTTGATCGGCGAGAAGATCGTCCGCTCCGGCTTCGGCAAGGCGGCACTCAGGTTCATGGACAAGCCGTCGAAGGACGGCAACTCGGCGGACTGCTGGAGCAGTTCGGTGGGGAACCTGGACGTGCACTATTCGTCGGGCGTCGCGAACCACTTCGCGTACTTGCTGGCGGAGGGCAGCGGCGCGAAGACGATCAATGGGGTCAGCTACAACTCCCCTACGTGTAACGGCTCGACGGTGACGGGCATCGGCCGGGACAAGCTCGGCAAGATCTGGTACCGGGCGCTGACGGTCTACATGACGTCCTCCACGAACTACGCGGCCGCCCGTACGGCCACGCTGAACGCGGCGAAGGATCTGTACGGCGCGGGGAGTACGGAGTACAACGCGGTGGCGGCGGCTTGGTCGGCGGTGTCGGTGAGCTGATCCGCCGGCCGGCCTGACGGTGTGCGTCGGCCCATGGGCGGGTGGGTGCGGATAAGATCGCCTGCCCATGGGCTCGAACGATGGAAACGCCGGAGCCGCTGGGGACGCCGGATTCGCTGGGAACGCTGGGGACGAGACGACCGCGATCCCCTCGGGGCGGCCGGCAATGGTCGCCGTCCCGCCGGGGCAGGTGACGCTGTCAGACCGTCGTACTCAACGGAGTTGGGCGGTCGAGGTCGCGCCCTACGAGCTGGCGGCGTTCCCGGTCACGCAGGCGCTGTACGCGCAGGTCACGGGCCGGCGGCCGAGCGTCGCCCACGGGGACCGGCTGCCCGTGGAGAGCGTGTCGTGGTGGGACGCGGTCCGGTTCTGCAACGCCCTCTCCGAGCGGGAAGGATTCACGCCCGCGTACCGCCTCCACGTCGAGGGCGGTGACGAAGGCGCCGAGCGGGTTGAGTCGGTCGAGGCGGCCGAGGCGATCGAGTGGGACGCGTCCGCCGACGGATACCGGCTGCCGACCGAGGCCGAGTGGGAGCACGCCTGCCGCGCCGGCACCGCCGGACCGCACTACGGACCCCTCGACGAGATCGCCTGGTTCCGCGGCAACTCCGACGAACGGATCCACGACGTGGGCGGCAAGCGGCCCAACCCGTGGGGCCTTTACGACATGCTCGGCAACGTCTGGGACTGGTGCTGGGACGTCTACGACCCCGAGGTCTACGGCAGCTACCGGGTACTGCGCGGCGGCGGCTGGTTCGACGAACACTGGAGCTGCCGGGCGTCCGCGCGGCGCCGCAGCCACCCGACGTTCCGGGTGGACGACGTGGGGTTCCGGGTCGCTCGGTCGCTCACGGTCGTGGGTGACGTACGGCCGTAGGCGATTCACGTCCCGAGCCGTTCAAAGGGACGGGCGACGGGATGAGCCTGACGACCGTCACGGTCAGCACTGAGCCCGAGACACAAGAGAGCACGATGGCGCCGAGAGCCGTCCCTCACACCGGTCTCGTTCACCCCGTACGGCCGTCGACCGATGCCCGTACGGAGCGGTTCGGGTATGCGAATCACTGGGTGGGGCGCGCATCCTGAGCCTTCTCCAGGAGTTCCGCGAAGGGCATCTGTGCCACTGAGCCACGCACCTCTGCGAGACCGTACCGTTCAATAGTATCTTCCCTCGCAGCGAGACTATTGATGTCAAAGGCTTTCCTTTCACCCGGCGGCGCCACATCTACATAGATGTATGGCTTGCCAGGATGATTCACCCACCACAGTGTTACACGTTGCCGACCTCGAGTCACATTGAGAATCTCACTACTGTTCGAGATCTCAGATTGATATCTGAAGTAAGGGTCGGAGGGACCCGGAGGATCTTGATCTTTGCCTTTCGCCCTGAGGGTCCCGACATTCTTCCCGGAACGCCCATAATCAGCAGTCATTGTCATTCTGTCTTTCCTGACCACGTACACCTCGGCCTGGGCGCTGACCGATTCATAGTCGAACTTGCCAGGCTTCTCGATCTTGACGACCACATCTTGCGCAAATTCTTCTCCCGGATTCAACACTCGCCCCGACGGCGTGATGAACTCACGAGAGTCGATCAACTTGTATTTCAAAGTGCTCGCGGACCTGGCACGGATCCAGTAGATGCTGCCGAGAAGGTAGACCGGAACCTGGCCAGAGTTCCTTACGTACAGATGAACCGGCAGGTACATCTTCGTCCCTTCCCCGTTCAAACTTGGTCCCCTGAATTCAGCCGCACTCTCCACCAGCGGAGACCTCACATAGGGAACATAGACCTGCGAATATGCCAAGTTGGTGAGTCCGAGGAGGACGGAGACAATCGCCCCGATCGCGATTCGCCTAGGATGGAGAAGACCCTTGTACGCCCGGTCGCGGACGAGTATCCACAGAGCCCATGAAGACCAGAGCACGAGAGCTATCCAAAGCAGCAACCAAGGACTGTAAACCCGGCCGCTGATCTGCAGCATAAGTAGCAACAAGCTGACGCCAAGGGCGGCCGAGACTCCGAACAGAATTACCGCCCCGGAGTAATTTATTCGCCGCTTGCGCCAATAGTCGAGGGTGGCTGTTGCGGCAATCACTTCCACCAGAGCCAAGAGAAGGAAAGTAGCTCCTTCGATTCGTCCGGCGTAGGTAAGGGCATCAAGAGTGTCCGCTTTGCCGATCTTGATGAGCACGCTTGCAGTCGCGAGGAGGCCGACTGCCATCAGGGTGCCAATTGTTCGTCGCCGCCACGGGCGATCGGGCCAGACAGTGCAGTCTCCGCCGAGCCAATGGATGTCGTGGCCGAACGCCACACCGGCACGACGCAGGAGTCTTTGCAGTTCCCCGGGGGACCGCACCTTGCCTACAGCATTTCCGTTGATCACGACTTTCCGCAAGCCGAGGTCATCTGGTGCCCCTACGGATACCGCGGGCGTGTTCTCCATGACACCAGCCTGCTGCTTGCACCTGGGTGAACGCACCTGGAGCGCACACCCCGGGAGCGCCTCCCGTACAACGGCACGGGGCACACACGTCACCCGTTTGGAGTAACAGGGTGCACGCCTTGACGCGGTGCGGGGTGAGGCTGGTCATGACGTATCGCTCGCCCCTACAGGAGCTCCTCATGCGTACACGACTTCTCGGATTCACCGCCGCTGTGATACTGACCGCTCTTGGCGCCATGGGTTCTGTTGCACAGGCTGCCGTACCCAGTGTCGACGGGAAAACGTGCATGGCCGGTGGCGGGACTGTGGAGTATGACCCTGGCGCCGGCTTGTGGCTCTGCAATGGCGGCGATCACAACAATGAGCCCATCGAATGACACGGTTGGCCCTGCGAACGCCTCGAACGTGCGGCGCAGCGCCCCGCATTGGGCTGACATGATCTTGGTGCGGCTGGTGCGATAACGGCTTCGGAGCCCTCCTGGACAGCCCCGTTCACCGGGCTGAGCCCACGGCAGTGGGGCATGTACACACCCTCCAGCGTCTGCATCGCGCTGGACGTGCACCCGCCGTTCGTCCGGCTGCGCCAAGGGCGCGGGGAACTGCGCAATCTTTTAGCGGGGGCCTGGGGGCGCAGCCCCCAGGGATGGGACGGGTAGGGGTGGCGGGGGCGAGGAAACCCACCCTCTAACCGGCGTACGGCCACCTCCCCTTCGCCTCGCTCAACGCCCGTGCCCACCACCCAAGTTGATCCAGCATCGCCTTCGCCGCCACCCCCGGCCCGGCGGGGTCGCGAGGCTCCCCCTCCTCGTCGAACGCGGCACCGACCCCGTGAAAGGACACCGCGTCCCGCACGGTCACGGCGTGCAGCTCCGCGAAGACCTGGCGAAGGTGTTCGACGGCGCGGAGGCCTCCGGAGAGGCCGCCGTAGGAGACGAGGGCGACGGGTTTGGCGCGCCACTCGGCGTAGTGCCAGTCGATGAGGTTCTTCAGGCCGGCGGGGTAGGAGTGGTTGTACTCGGGGGTGAGGACGACGAAAGCGTCGGCGGCGGCGAGGGCGGGCGAGACCCTCGCCAGCTCGGCCGCCACCTCGGGGGACGGCGACGGCGAGAGGGCCGTGGGGAGCTGGACGGCGGCGACGTCGACCACCTCGGCGGTGAAGTCGTCGCGTTCGCGGATCCTGGCCAGCAGCCAGTCGGCGACGACGGGCCCGAAGCGGCCCTCGCGGTTGCTGCCGATGACGACGGCGACCCGAACGGGGGTGTCGGACGCCTCGGCGGGAGCGGGGGCAGGGACGGGGACGGTGGAATCAGCTGTGGCTGTCTTCATGACGCACAGCCTCATACCTCAACCTTTGTCGAGGTCAAGCCACACACGCGCCACCGCCAACGCAGGGCCCGACCACCCCCTTCACGCCGCCCACCCCCGGCCACCAGTCACCCGTTCACACCCCCGCCCCGCCCCCTTCGCATCCTTTTCCGCAGCGCCCCACCCACACCCCGATGACCTGCCGAAATGCCCCCGCGCCACCCCTCTCCACCACCCCACCTGACACCCATTCACATCATTTCTGACGGTTCCTCAGGAAGCGGCCGCGCCCATGTGCCACTTACCTCAGTAGGGCAGGGGCACGACCGACGCAGCGGCACTTGGGGGTGTCGCGGGCCGCGCCCTCTCGGAGGAGCAAGCACGATGCGACGTACCGCCCGTCTGATGACCGGTACCGCGCTCGCCGTCGCCGCCGCGGGCCTCGCCACCGCGCCCGCGTACGGCGGGGCCGCGGGGAGCCTGGAGGTGTTGCCCTCCACCGTCGTCCCGGGCTCCGAAGTCACCGTCAACACGGCGGCGTGCGGTAACGAGACGGCGATGGGCGACGCCAGTGCGGTGGGTGCGGGCATCTTCACCCTCGCCCCCAGCGCGCACAAGCACGACTCGATCGGACAGTTCCGGGTGCCGCCGAGCGCGCAGCCGGGGACGTACGAGATCGTCGCGACGTGTTCCGGGGGCAAGCACGTCACCGGCGACCTGATGGTCACCCTGACGTCCATGCGCGCGCAGATCCAGCAGCCGCGCGGACATGTGAATACGGGGGTCGGCGGCGCACTGGGCTCCGATCCCACACAGACCGCGGCGGGAGTGGCGGCCCTGGCCGTCGCCGCCGCGGGCGGTACCTGGCTCCTGCATCGCCGGGCGAGAGGCGACGGGATCTGACGGACACCCTCCGCTGTCCGTCCACCGGTACCGCCGTCCCCTCCCCCTCCGTGGCCCGACGCCCCTCGCGGCCCGGAGGGGGAACGGGACCCAGAGAGGAGTAGAGGAGCAGCAGAAAGAAGGCTCACGTGCGCCGTTTCAACAAGGCCGGCGGTTCCGGCCGTGTCGGCAACATCGCCATAGCATCCGTCACCGCCGTCGCGCTCTGCACCGGTGCCTGGCTGCTGTGCAGTGGCGCCGAGACCCACGCGCCGCCCCAGCCGTCCGCCGCCCAGGCGGCCTTCCCCGACACCGGTGACCAGGGGCCGGCAGCGCCCGCGCTGCGCCACTCCCCGCCCGAGCGCATCCGCATCCCCTCGATCCGCGTGAACGCCCCGCTGATGGGCCTCGGCCTCACCCCACAGGGCAGCCTGGACGTGCCGCCGCCCGCGCAGAAGAACCTCGCCGGCTGGTACGAGGCCGGCACCACCCCCGGCGAGACAGGCACCGCCATCGTCGCCGGACATGTCGACAACGCCGACGGCCCCGCCGTCTTCTACGACCTCGGCGCCGTCAAGAAGGGCGGCACCATCGAGGTGGACCGGCGCGACGGCAGCACCGCCGTCTTCGCCGTCGACGCCGTCGAGGTGTACGAGGCCCGCGACTTCCCCGACGAGAAGGTGTACGGCGCCGCGCACCGCCCCGAGCTGCGCGTGATCACCTGCGGCGGCGGCTACTCGAAGACGACGGGGTACCAGGGCAACGTGGTCGTCTTCGCCCATCTGACAGGGAGCCGCACGGGATGACCGACGGACCGACGGACCGGCCGACCAGTGGTGCTTGCTCGCCGCGACAGGCGTTTGCGGGAGCATTAACCTGAAAAGGGCAGCTCTTTCAGGTCGACCTTTCAGATCGACCTCCCGATCGACCTTTCAGATCTTTTCCCCGGCTTGTGTGTTGGGGCCTCCGGCCGGGAGCTAGGAGGCCCATATGCGGCCGACAGCGAGAATGGTCGTCACCGCCGCGTCAGCCATCGCTCTGGCCGGCGGCGTCACGACGACTCCGGCGAGTGCCGACGACTCGCCGGACAAGATCTTCGAAAAGGTGGCGCCCGCGACCGTACAAGTGCTGGCCGCCAATCAGGCCGACGGTACGGGAATCATCTTCGACGCCGACCAAGGCCTCATCCTCACCAACGACCATGTGGTCGCCGGTCAGACCTCTCTCCAGGTCCGTATCGAGGACCGTACGCCCGTTCCTGTCCGCGTGATGGCCAGTGACCCTTGCGAGGATCTGGCGGTGGTGAAACTCGCGACGCCGCAGAAGGACCTGGAACAGGTGAAGTTCGGCGACAGCGGTGACCTCAAACAGGGCGACCAGGTGACGGCCATCGGCTACCCGGTGGCGGCCGGCGACACCAGCAATGAGAAGGCCGTCCTCACCACCGGCGTGGTCCAGTCGCCCGACGTAGGGCTGACGGACCAGGTCAGTTCGCCCGACCTGCCGTCCGCGGTGCAGCATTCGGCGACGCTCAACCCGGGTAATTCCGGAGGCCCCCTGCTCAACAGCAAGGCGGAGCTCGTCGGAATCAACACCTACAGCCTCTCCAGCACCGAGGGCCAGTACTACTCCATCAGCAGCGACCACGCCGAACCCCTTGTCCAGGGGCTCGCCGACGGAAAGAGCAGGAACAATCCCGGATGGCAGAGCCTGCTCGCGCTCAGCGACCCCAATTTCCCGTACTACTTCGCCGACAGCGACCAAGCCGACATGGAAAAGCTTCAGAAGCGCCTCTCCGCCAACAACATCGACGGTCTCTACGTGTCGAGCGTGGACAGCAACTCTCCGGCCAGTGAGGGAAATCTGGAGGCCGGCGACGTCATCACCGATATCAAGAACACGCCGGTCGGCACCGTCCCGCAGATGTGCGACATCCTTCAGTCGTCCACACCGGGTGAGAAGCTCAGCATCGACGGCGCGTACACGTACAGCGGGACGGGCTCCGACGGGACGCCCTTCTCGTTCGGCGACCCGTGGAACACCGACGTCACGCTGAAGCAGTAAGTACTACGCCACCCACTGCTGATACGCCATGTTCGCCACCAGCGCGAACACCACCGTCAGCAGCACGACCCGTACGAACCCGCTGCCCTTCTTGAGCGCGGTGCGCGCCCCGATCATCCCGCCGGCGAGGTTGAAGACGGCCATCAGCGCGGCCAACTGCCAGTGCACCGTGCCCTTCCAGGCGAAGGTCGCGAGGGCGCCCGCGTTGGTGCAGCAGTTGACGATCTTGGCGGTGGCGGAGGCGGTCACCAGGTCGAAGTGCAGGAGCGCGGTGAGGGCGAGCACCAGGAACGTACCCGTGCCGGGGCCGATCAGCCCGTCGTAGAAGCCGATGCCGAGGCCCGCGAGCCCGATCGCGGCGAGGACGCGGCGTGGCGAGACCGGGGCGGTCGAAGGCGCCGTACCGAAGGCGGGCCGCAGGATCACGAAGGTTCCGACGCCGAGCAGGACGACCATGACGACCGGCTTCAGCACCTCGGTGCTCATCCCGGCCGCGACGAAGGCCCCCGCCGTCGAACCGGCGAGCGCCGCGAGCCCGATCCGTACGGCCAGCCGCACATCGACGGGCGCCTTGCGCGCGTACGTCACCGCCGCGCCCGCCGTCCCGACGATCGCCACCGCCTTGTTCGTGCCGAGCGCGTACGCCGCCGGGGTCCCGCTCGGCAGCCCGAGCAGCAGCGCGGGAAGCAGGAGCAGTCCACCGCCTCCGACGACCGCGTCGATCCAGCCGGCCACCAGGGAGGCGAGGCAGAGCGCAGCAGTGACGGTCAGCGATATGTCGGGCATGATCGCGACCCTATGGACGGGGTAGATGTGTTGTCCATCAACCTCGTGAGGCTTGAGGGACATCTGAGGTTCGGCCGCCCAGCAGTTCAGCCCAGGGGTTCAACTCACCGCGTCCAAGTAGCGCAGGACCGCCAGCACCCGCCGATGCCCCGTCTCCGACGGCGGCAGGTCGAGTTTGCTGAAGATGTTCGCGATGTGCTTCTCGACGGCCCGTTCGGAGACGGTGAAGGCGGTGGCGATGGCGTGGTTCGTGCGGCCCTCGGCCATCAGCGCGAGGACCTCGCGCTCGCGGGGCGTGAGCCGGTCGAGGGCAGTGGCGCGGCGACTCGCGCCGAAGAGCTGGGCGACGACCTCGGGGTCGAGGGCCGTACCGCCCCCGGCGACCCGTTCCATGGCGTCCACGAACTCGCCGATGTCGACGACGCGTTCCTTGAGGAGATAGCCGAACCCGGCGGGCTGGCCCAGCAGTTGGGTCGCGTATGTCGTCTCCACGTACTGCGAGAAGATCAGCACCCCGGTGCCGGGGTGCTCCTTCCGCAGTCGTACGGCCGCCCGGATCCCCTCGTCGGTCTGGGTCGGCGGCAGCCGGATGTCGACGACGGCGACGTCCGGGCGGTGCTCGGCCACGGCGGCCAGCAGCACGTCCGCGTCACCCACGGCGGCCGCGACCTCGATACCCCGCAGTTGGAGCAGCTGGGCCAGCCCGTCACGCAGCAGGGCGGAGTCCTCGGCGATGACGACGCGCATGTGATCCCCGTGATCAGTAGGGAAGTTCGACCGTGACCACCGTAGGCCCTCCCGGCGGACTGTCGCAGGTGAGCGTGCCGTCGACGGTCCGTGCCCGGGTGCGGAGTCCGGTCAGGCCCGAGCCTGCGCCGATCACCGCTCCCCCGCGTCCGTCGTCGCGGACGCTCAGCCGCAGCAGCCCGTCCCGGGCGGTCACCGTCACCGTGGCGGCAGTCGCCGCACTGTGCTTGGTCGCGTTGGCGAGGAGTTCGGCGGCACAGAAGTACGCGATCGACTCGACCGCCGGGCTGGGGCGGGCGGTGATGCCGGTGGTGACCTCGACGGGCAGGGCGCTGTCGGCGGCCAGCGTGGCCAGGGCGGTGTCCAGGCCCTGGTCCAGTACGGGCGGATGGATGCCCTTGACGAGGTGACGCAGGTCGGCGATGGCCTGCGTGGCGTTGCCCCGCGCGGTGTCGACGACGGCGAGCAGTTGATCCGGGGAGGCCCCCGTGCCGATCAGCTCCCTGATCATCGTGAGGTGCATCGCGAGGCCGACGAGCCGGGCCTGGGTGCCGTCGTGCAGATCGCGTTCGATCCGGCGCAGGGTCGCCGCCGCGTCGTCCACGGCCTGGGCGCGGGTCTCCTCCAGAGTGCGGATGCGGCGGTCGGAGGCGTCCGGGCCGAGCAGGGCGGTGAGCAGGCCCCGGTGCGGGGTGAGTGCCTGCCGCAGCAGCCAGGACGCGGTGGCGAGGAGCAGCAGTCCGACGGCCACGGGGATCAGCCAGCGCGGCCAGGAGTCGACCTGGAACCCGAAGAACTCCAGCGACACCCGGTGCTCCGTGCCGTCGCTCGCGCGTTCCGTGGTGTAGTTCCACCGCGCGAGGAGCGGGTGCAGGGTGAGCAGGACGCCGTACGCGTATCCGATGACGACGGCGACGAGCCCGAAGAGGGCGGTGTACGGCGTCACCAGCGCGCAGGCGACGGCGCGCCAGCCGCTCCGGTCGCTCAGCAGGGCCCGCCGCCAGCCGAGTATCCCGTCGCCCGCGCGGCGCGCCGGCTCCTCTATCTCCAGCCCCAACAGATGGCGTGTCAGGCCGCGTTGGAGTCTGCCGAGCATGAGCGCCCCCCGTACGGTGACGGCGATCAGCCACAGCCCCAGCGTGGTCACGGACAGCGCGCCGCCGATCAGTAGCCCCACGAGGGTGAGGACGAACCCGACCAGGGCGAGCGGGAAGGCGATCACTCCGTAGAGGACCGCCGCGAGGGCCTTGCGCCCGAAGGGGAAGGCCACGAGTGCGCGGAGGCGGTGCATGGCATCAACCTAGGAGAGGAGCGCCGCGGCGAGGCGGAGTTGGACGTCGGCCATGGCCCGGCCGAGCCATGGCATGAGCAGCAGGAAACCGATCCCGCCGACGATCGCGTGGAAGGCCCACGCCCCGGCGAAGGTGGGTCCGCCCCAGGAGTCCGCGTAGTCGGATCCGGAGACCCGCAGGGGCCAGCCCAGGTTCATCGGCACCACGGACCAGCCGTACGCGGTGACGGCCAGCACCAGAAGATTGACGGGCGTCGCGAGCACGGCGTGGGCCAGCCCCCGGGCGGACCCGGGCAGCTCCGCACCCAGGAAGCGGCGAACGAGCGCGCGCTGCCACCGCCCGGCGGTGCCGCCTGGGCCCAGCAGGGCGAGGGGAACGCAGAGCAGCCCGAGGGGCAGGGCCAGCAGCGCGTAGGCGACCCGGCGCCAGGTGTCCGCCGTGAACGGCTCACGGACGAGGCGCCAGGCCCGTACGGCCGTGTCGTCCCGGAGGCCGGGAGACGGCGGTTTCCGAAGCTCGGGAGTCGGCGGTTTCCGGAGCCCGGGAGTCGGTGGTTTCCGGACGGTGCTCATGATCTGTCCCCCTGTGCGTGAGCTGGTGTGACCCGACAGCTCCAGACTTCCGCCCCGGGGCGCCGCGATCGATCGTGCCTGCACGGATTCCAGGGGTCGTGCCTGCACGGACTCCAGGAGTCGTGCCTGCACGGATGCCGGGGTTCGGGTAGCCCCACCTCACAGCCCGCTCCGGCGCAGCTGCCCGAACCCTCACATCCGGACCGCGCCTCCGCTGAGGGCAGCGTTCCCCCCGGGAAACAGATGTGATGCGGCCGGGTAACACCGGCACCGCACGGTGTGGTCATGACCTCGAATACGCGTGTGGTGGTGATCGGCGCCGGGCTCGCGGGCGCACGGCTCGCCCGGCGGCTCGAAGAGCTCGGTGCGGCCGGCGGCACGTCCGGTGCGCCCGCCGTGTCCGTTGAGCTCGTCGGCGAGGAGGAGCACCGCCCCTACAACCGCGTCCTGCTCGCCGAGGTCCTGGCCGGCCGGTACGCCCCCGAGGTGATCGCCCTCCCGGCGCCGAGCCGGCTGACCCGCGCCCGGGTCACCGGCATCGACCGCGCCACCCGCACCGTGCACCGCGCGGACGGTTCGGTGATCGCATACGACACGCTGGTCCTCGCGACGGGCTCGAACCCCGTACTCCCGCCCCTGCGTGGCCTGTTCGGCCAGGGTGGGCATGAACTTCCCGAAGGCGTCCACGCGTTCCGCACCATGGACGACTGCCTGGGCCTGTCGAAGGCCGTACGGCCCGGCGCCCGTGCCGTCGTCATCGGCGGCGGTCTCCTTGGCGTCTCGGCCGCCCGCGCGCTCGCCGTGCGCGGCGCCCAGGTGGTGCTGGCCCAGCAGTCCGAGCGGCTCATGGAGCGCCAGCTCGACCCGTCCGCCTCCCGTCTGGTCCACCGGCACCTCACGGACCTGGGCGTCGAGGTGCACACCGAGTGCCGGGTGCGCGACGTGCGCTGCGTCGGCGGCGCGGTGCGCTCGGTCGAGATGTCCGACGGGTACGCCCTCGACGCCGACCTCGTCGTCCTCGCCTGCGGCGTCCACCCCCGTGTGGGCCTCGCGCAGGACGCGGGGCTCGCCGTCCACAAGGGCATCCTCGTCGACGACGAACTGCGTACGTCGGACCCACACATCCGGGCGATCGGCGACTGCGCCCAGCACGAGGGCACGATCTACGGCCTGGCCACACCGGCGCTCGAACAGGCCGATGTCCTCGCCGAGTTGCTCGCCAGTGAGGCGGGCGCCGCCGGGAACGCCAACTCCCGTTACACCGGCACCCGTTCGCTCACCCGGCTGACCCTCACCGGGCAGTCCCACTCGCCCTTCGATCTGGCCGCCTTCGGCGAGACCGAACCCCGCCCCGGCGACGACGTCATCCAGCTCGCCGACGCCACCCGCGGCACCTACCGCAAGGTCGTCGTCCGCGACGACCGGCTGGTCGGTGGCGTGCTCGTCGGCGAACTCGGCACCGTCGGTGCCCTCGCCCGCGCCTGGGAGGGAGCGGAGCCGCTCCCCGCGGACGGCGCACCGCTGCTCCACCTGCTCACCAACGACGGAGGCTCCTAAATGTCCACGGACACGACGAAGGCGGCGAACGCCGCCGACGGCACCGCGCACACGATCGTGCTCGTCGGCCATGGCATGGTCGGCCAGCGCTTCCTCGAAGCGCTCGCCGAGCGCGGCCTGACCGCGACACACCGCGTGGTCGTGCTGTGCGAGGAGCCCCGTCCGGCGTACGACCGGGTCCAGCTCACCTCGTACTTCTCGGGCAAGACGCCCGAGGACCTTTCGATGACCGACATGGCGTTCATCGAGGAGCACGGCATCGAGCTGTACGTCGGAGACCCGGCCGAGACGGTCGACCGCGAGGCGAAGCAGGTCACGGCCAGGTCCGGCCAGGTCTTCGAGTACGACACCCTCGTCCTCGCCACCGGCTCCTATCCCTTCGTCCCGCCGGTCCCCAACAAGGACGCCGAGGGCTGCTTCGTCTATCGCACGATCGAGGACCTCCTCGCCATCGAGGAGTACGCGAAGACCCGCACGACCGGTGCCGTGGTCGGCGGCGGCCTGCTCGGCCTGGAGGCCGCGGGCGCGCTGAAGGGCCTCGGACTCACCAGCCACATCGTCGAGTTCGCGCCGCGCCTGATGCCGGTGCAGGTCGACGAGGGCGGCGGCGCCGCGCTGCTGCGCACCATCGAGGACATGGGCCTGTCCGTCCACACGGGTGTGGGCACGCAGGAGATCGTGGTCGACGAGTCCGGCGCCGTCACCGGTATGAAGCTGTCCGACGGCTCCGAACTCGCCACCGACCTGGTGGTGTTCAGCGCCGGCGTCCGCCCCCGCGACCAGCTGGCCCGCGACTGCGGCCTGACCGTCGGCGAGCGCGGCGGCATCACCGTCGACGAGCAGTGCCGTACGGTCGCCGACCCGCACGTCTTCGCGATCGGCGAGTGCGCGCTGGCCGCCGACGGCCGGGTGTACGGCCTGGTGGCCCCCGGTTACGAGCAGGCCGCGACCGTGGCCGCCACGATCGCCGCGGACGAGGCGTCCTTCACCGGCGCCGACCTGTCCACCAAGCTGAAGCTGCTCGGCGTGGACGTGGCCTCCTTCGGCGACGCGCACGGCGCCACCGCGGACTGCCTCGACGTCGTCTACTCCGACTCCCGCTCGGGCACGTACAAGAAGCTGGTCATCGGCCGCGACGGCCAGCTGCTCGGCGGCATCCTGGTCGGCGACGCGGACGCGTACGGCACGCTGCGCGCCCTCACCGGCTCGGTCCCGCCGATCTCGCCCGAGCAGCTGGTGCTGCCGGCCGGTTCCGGGGGCGGCGCCCAGCTCGGCCCCTCCGCGCTGCCGGACGAGGCGGTCATCTGCTCCTGCCACAACGTCACCAAGGGCACGATCCGCGGCGCGGTCACCGAGCACTCCTGCACGACGGTGCCGGAAGTCAAGAAGTGCACCAAGGCCGGTACGGGCTGCGGGAGTTGCGTCAAGGTACTCGGTCAGCTGGTCACCGCCGAGCTGGAGGCGAGCGGCGTCGAGGTCGACAAGGGCCTGTGCGGCTGCTTCTCGCAGACCCGCGAGGAGCTGTACGAGATCGTCCTGGCGCTGCGGATCACCTCGTTCCAGGCGCTGCTGGACCGCTACGGCCGCGAGGGCGCCCGGGGTGGCGACGGCTGCGAGACGTGCAAGCCCGCCGTCGGCTCGATCATCGCCTCGCTCGCCCCGACCATCGGTACCAGCGGCTATGTCCTGGACGGCGAGCAGGCCACGCTCCAGGACACCAACGACCACTTGCTCGCCAACCTCCAGAAGAACGGCTCCTATTCGATCGTGCCGCGCATCCCCGGCGGCGAGATCACTCCCGAGAAGCTGATCGTGATCGGCGAGGTGGCCAGGGACTTCGGCCTCTACACGAAGATCACGGGCGGCCAGCGCATCGACCTGTTCGGCGCGCGGGTCGAGCAACTCCCGCTGATCTGGGCCAGGTTGGTGGACGCGGGCTTCGAGTCCGGGCACGCGTACGGAAAGGCGCTGCGCACGGTCAAGTCCTGTGTGGGCCAGACCTGGTGCCGCTACGGCGTCCAGGACTCGGTCCGCATGGCGATCGACCTGGAGCTGCGCTACCGGGGACTGCGCTCCCCGCACAAGCTCAAGTCGGCGGTCTCCGGGTGTGCCCGCGAATGCGCCGAGGCCCAGTCCAAGGACTTCGGCGTGATCGCCACCGCCAACGGCTGGAACCTGTACGTCGGCGGCAACGGCGGCGCGACCCCGCGCCACGCGGACTTGCTGGCCCAGGACCTGAGCGACGCCGAACTCATCCGCCTGATCGACCGGTTCCTGATGTTCTACATCCGCACGGCGGACCGTCTGGAGCGCACGTCGACCTGGCTGGAGCGGATTCCCGGCGGCCTCGACCACATCCGCGACGTGGTCGTGGAGGACTCGCTCGGCATCTGCGAGGAGCTGGAGTCGCTGATGACCGCGCATGTCGCCGCCTACCGCGACGAGTGGGCCGAGACCATCAACGACCCCGAGAAGCTGGCCCGGTTCGTGTCCTTCGTGAACGCCCCGGACACCCCCGACCCGGTGGTCGGCTTCGTCCCCGAGCGGGACCAGATCAAGCCCGATCTTCCGCTGCTGAGCATCGGCATGCGCCCCATGGAAGCCCTGGAAGGAAGTGCCCAGCGATGACCCTGGCACCCGAGACGACGGCCCTGAAGCTCCAACTCCTCCTGGAAGAGGGCTGGTTCACGGTCTGCGACCTGTCTCTTCTGACTCCGGGCCGCGGAGTCGCCGCGCTCCTGCCCGACGGCCGCCAGGTCGCGCTGTTCGCCGACCGCGCCGGGCGGACGTACGCCATCGACAACCGCGACCCGTTCAGCGGCGCGGCGGTCCTCTCCCGCGGGCTGACCGGCACCCATCAGGGCCGCCCGTTCGTCGCCTCCCCGCTCCTCAAGCAGCGCTTCGACCTGGAGTCGGGCCGGTGTCTGGACGACGAGACGGTGAGCGTGGCGGTGTACGAGGTGCGGACCTCCTGACGGCCGGGGTGACCGGGACCTCCTCGCGCCCGCCGGTCACCCCGCGCTTACTTGACCGATCGTTCTCCTTGGATCTACGGTCATGTTCGTGGCCAGGACCAAGGAGTTCGATCCGGACGCCGCGCTGCAGTCAGCCCTGGAGCTGTTCTGGCGGCGCGGCTACGAGGCGACGTCCATGGCGGACCTCGTCGAGCACCTGGGTGTCGGGCGCGCCAGTATCTACGCGACGTTCGGCAACAAGCACGAGCTGTACCTGAAGGCGCTGGACCGCTACCGCGAGACCCGCGACCCGCAGCTGCTGCGCGAACTGTCCCAGCCGGGTCCCGCACTGCCCGCCGTACGCACGGTGGTACGCCGCTTCGCGACCGAGGCCGCCACCGAAGAACGCCGTCTGACCGGCTGTTTCGTCACCAACACGGCCGCCGAGCTGGCACCGCACGACACGGCCGCCGCCCGCCGGGTCGAGCACAGCTGGGACCACATCGAAACCCTGCTGCACTCGGCGCTCGTCCGCGCACAGGCGCAAGGCGAGCTCCCCGAGGACCGCGACCCGCGGACACTGGCCCGGATGCTGCTGGTTCTGATGCAGGGGCTACGGGTCGTGGGCAAGGCCTCGACGGATCCGTCCCGCGTCCGGGACGCGGCGGAGCAGGCGCTGACGCTGCTCGACTGAGCCACGCGCGTCGAACCACACACACCTCTGAGGGGCGCTCTGCGCATCCTCATTCTGAACCGATCGGTCAACAAAGGGGAGCCATGACCACGCGCACCACGACCTCCGGCCCAACCCGCTTCTCCGGCCGGACCGCCCTCGTGACCGGCGCCGGCTCCGGCATAGGCCGCGCCACCGCGCTCGCGCTCGCCGCCGAGGGCGCGCACGTCGTCGTCGCCGGGCGCACCGCGGCCCCGCTCGACGAGACGGTCGCGCTGATCGAGGAGCGGGGCGGCAAGGCCCTGTCCGTGACGGCCGATGTGTCGCGCGCCGCCGACTGGCAGGCCCTGGTCGCGGTGGCCGTGGACCGCTTCGGCTCCCTCGACGTGGCGGTCAACAACGCGGGAGTGTTCCGCGGCGGGAAGCCCCTGGCCGACCTCCCGGAAACGGACTGGCACACGCAGCTCGACACCAACCTGACCGGCGTCTTCCTCGCCCTCCAGGCGGAGATCCGGCAGATGCGCACCCAGCCCACCGGCGGCGCGATCGTGAACATCGCCTCCACCATCGGCCTGCACACCCGCCGCCCGGGCATCGCCGCCTACGCCGCCTCCAAGGCCGCCGTCACCGCGCTGACCCGCGCCGCCGCCCTGGACCACATCGCCGACGGCGTCCGCATCAACGTCGTCAGCCCCGGCGCCTCCGCCACCCCGATGTCGCTGCGCCCGGGCGAGACGGAGGCCGAGCGAGTGGAACGGGTGAGGCACGAGCTGCCGCTCGGCCGGATCTCGGCCACCGGGGAGATCGCCGCGGCCGTCCTCTACCTGGCGTCCGACGACGCGGCGTCGGTCGTCGGCACGGACCTGGTGGTCGACAGCGGCGGATCGCTCTGAGGGGCCGGCCGGAGAACTACTGACGGCTCAGCGGAGTCGTCAAGGTTTGAACGCGTCGTAAGTGACCCCGGTCAACTGCTCCGAGGCCGCCCAGAGCCGCTCCCCCGCCGTGTCGTCGAGGGTCCACCGGGCCCGCCAGGACTTCGCGGGCGCGCCGCGCCACATCGCGAACGACGGCCCGGTGAAGGAGTCGGGCCGCACCCCGGGCGCGGTGGCGGCGTACAGCGTGGGCAGCGCCCCGGCCTCGGCGCTCTGCCCGAAGATCCGGTTGCCGATCTCCATGAACCGCTCGGCACTCTTCCGCCCCTCCAGCCTGGGCCCGGCGGCCTGAAGGTTGGTGGAGGCGTACCCGGGATGAGCGGCGGCCACGACGACATCGGACCCGACGGCGTCCAGCCGCCGCGCCAGCTCATGGGTGAAGAGCAGATTGGCGGTCTTGGACCGCGCATAGGCGATCCACTTCCGGTACGGCCGGTGCTCACTGTTGAGGTCGTCGATGTCGATGTTCGACAGCGCGTGGACCATGCTCGCCACGTTCACGACGCGCGCGCCGGGAGTGGCGAGCAGCGCGGGCATCAACAGCCCGGTGAGCGCGAAGTGCCCCAGATGATTGACCCCGAACTGCGTCTCGAACCCGTCGGCGGTCCGGCCGAGCGGCAGCGCCATCACCCCGGCGTTGTTGACGAGCAGATCGAGCCGCCCGTACGCATACCGGTCCGCGAACTCAAGCACGGATCCGAGCTCCCCGAGATCGAGCCTCACGAACTCGACATCCGCCCCCGGCACTTCGGTGGCGATCCGATCCCCGGCCTCGACACCCCGCACTTCACTCCGACAGGCGAGCACGACCCGGGCCCCCTTACGGGCGAGCTCACGCGCGGTCACGTATCCGATCCCGCTGTTGGCCCCGGTGACGACGGCGGTACGACCACTCTGGTCAGGGATGTCACCCGCGCTCCAACCAGCCATGACCGACCTTCCTGTGCGAACGGATGGGACATCAGCGTACGAGCGGTGGACCATGCAGAGAGGAGCGGCACCCCCGCACAGGATGCCGCTCCTCTTGGTGCACCGGAACCGTTGCCATGTCGGTGAGGGTCAGGATGACCGGCAACCGTCCCGGGGGTCATGCGGGCCCGAAGGGCCTTGCGAGTCCCTGGCGAGGGCCCCGCAAGGGCCCCGCAAGGGCCCAGCGAGGGCCCAGCGAGGGCCTAGCGGTGGTCGCTGCCCTTCGCCGTGGAAGCCGCGCGTCCCGCCTCCAGGCGGGCCACCGGGATCCGGAAGGGGGAGCAGGAGACGTAGTCGAGACCCACCTCGTGGAAGAAGTGGACCGACTCGGGGTCGCCGCCGTGCTCGCCACAGACGCCGAGCTTCAGGTCGGGGCGTGTCGCGCGGCCCGCCTTCACCGCGGACTTCACGAGGGAGCCGACGCCGTCCTTGTCGATGGTCTCGAAGGGGGAGACGCCGAAGATGCCCTTCTCCAGGTATGCCGTGAAGAAGGAGGCCTCCACGTCGTCCCGGCTGAAGCCCCACACCGTCTGCGTGAGGTCGTTCGTGCCGAAGGAGAAGAACTCCGCCGCCTCGGCGATCTGACCGGCCGTGAGGGCCGCTCGCGGGAGTTCGATCATCGTGCCGATCGCCAGCTTCAGCTCCGTACCGGTCGCCGCCTGTACCTCGGCGATGACCTGGTCGGCCTCCTCGCGGACGATCTCCAGCTCCTGGACCGTGCCGACGAGGGGGATCATGATCTCCGCTCGCGGGTCGCCCTTCGCGTTCTTGCGTTCGGCGGCGGCTTCCGCGATCGCCCGCACCTGCATGGTGAACAGGCCGGGGATGACCAGGCCGAGGCGTACGCCGCGCAGGCCCAGCATCGGGTTCTGCTCGTGCAGGCGGTGCACCGCCTGGAGCAGGCGCAGGTCGTTCTCGTTGGCGTCGCCGCGCGACTCCGCCAGCGCCACCCGCACCGACAGCTCGGTCACGTCCGGCAGGAACTCGTGCAGCGGCGGGTCCAGGAGACGGACCGTCACCGGGAGGCCGTCCATCGCCTCGAAGAGCTCGATGAAGTCCCGCTTCTGGAGCGGGAGGAGCTCCTTGAGGGAGTCCTCGCGCTCCGCCTCCGTGTCGGCCAGGATCAGGCGCTCGACCAGCTCGCGCCGGTCACCGAGGAACATGTGCTCGGTACGGCACAGGCCAATGCCCTGCGCACCGAAGCGGCGGGCGCGGAGCGCGTCCTCGGCGTTGTCGGCGTTGGCACGCACCCGCAGCCGGCGGACCCGGTCCGCGTACGCCATGATCCGGTGCACGGCCGCGACCAGCTCGTCCGCGTCGTCGGCACCCGCGTGCATCCGGCCCTCGAAGTACTCGACGACCGGGGACGGCACGACCGGGACCTCGCCCAGGTAGACCTTGCCCGTCGAACCGTCGATCGAGACGACGTCGCCCTCCTCGATCACCACACCGCCCGGGGCCGTCATCCGGCGCCGCTTGGTGTCGACCTCGAGCTCCTCGGCGCCGCACACACACGTCTTGCCCATGCCGCGCGCCACGACGGCGGCGTGGGAGGTCTTGCCGCCGCGCGAGGTCAGGATGCCCTCGGCCGCGATCATGCCGTCCAGGTCGTCGGGGTTCGTCTCGCGGCGGATCAGGATGACCTTCTCGCCCGAACGCGACCACTTGATGGCGGTGTACGAGTCGAAGACCGCCTTGCCGACCGCCGCACCCGGCGACGCCGCGATGCCCCGGCCGATCTGCTCGACCTTCGCCTGGTCGTCGAAGCGCGGGAACATCAGCTGCGCGAGCTGGGCGCCCGTCACGCGCTGCAGCGCCTCGGCCTCGTCGATCAGGCCCTGGTCCACCAGCTGCGTGGCGATGCGGAAGGCCGCGCCCGCCGTGCGCTTGCCGACGCGGGTCTGGAGCATCCACAGCTGGCCGCGCTCGATGGTGAACTCGATGTCGCAGAGATCCTTGTAGTGGGTCTCCAGGGTCTCCATGATCTGCATCAGCTGGTCGTACGACTTCTTGTCGATCGACTCCAGCTCGGCGAGCGGGACCGTGTTGCGGATACCCGCGACGACGTCCTCGCCCTGGGCGTTCTGGAGGTAGTCGCCGTACACGCCCTGGTGGCCGGAGGCCGGGTCGCGGGTGAAGGCGACGCCCGTGCCGGAGTCCGGGCCCAGGTTGCCGAAGACCATCGAACAGATGTTGACCGCCGTGCCGAGGTCGTGCGGGATGCGCTCCTGGCGGCGGTACAGCTTCGCGCGGTCGGTGTTCCAGGAGTCGAAGACCGCCTTGATGGCGAGGTCCATCTGCTCGCGCGGGTCCTGCGGGAAGTCGCGGCCGGCCTCGGTCTTGACGATCTTCTTGAACTTGGTGACGAGCTTCTTCAGGTCGGCCGCTTCGAGGTCCGTGTCGACGGTGACCTTCTTGGCCTCCTTCGCCGCCTCCAGCGCCTCCTCGAAGAGCTCGCCGTCCACGCCGAGGACCGTCTTGCCGAACATCTGGATGAGACGGCGGTACGAGTCCCACGCGAAGCGGTCGTCGCCGGACTGCTTGGAGAGGCCCAGCACCGACTTGTCGGAGAGGCCGATGTTCAGAACGGTGTCCATCATGCCGGGCATGGAGAACTTCGCCCCGGAACGGACGGATACGAGCAGAGGGTTATCGGCCTGGCCGAGCTTCTTGCCCATCTTCGCTTCGAGAGCTTCGAGGTGCGCACTCACCTCGTCACGCAGTGCCGCCGGCTCGTCGCCACTGTCGAGGTAGGTCTTGCACGCCTCGGTGGTGATGGTGAAGCCGGGAGGGACGGGAAGGCCCAGGTTGGTCATCTCGGCGAGGTTCGCGCCCTTGCCGCCGAGGAGGTCCTTGAGGTCCCTGTTGCCCTCGGTGAAGTCATAAACGAACTTCACTCCCTCAACGTCGCTGTCGCTGTTCTCAGCTACGAGGGGATCTTTGTTTTCCGACACGAGTCTCGACTCCTCGACGTCGCGGTGGCTGCCCTGACGACGGGGAACATACCCAGATCGAAGGCGTCTGGGTACGTCCACTTGCGCGTCATGCGCCTGTAACCACTCGTCCGCCACCAGATCGAAAGTCAAAGCTTGGCAAGTCATCGGGGGCTGATGTTTTCACTTCTTGAACGCATCAACGCCCGTAGACCGTCATACGCGCTCTGATGAGCGGGCTTCGGCACGCCTGAGTTCGATCGATGAACGATCAAGGGGTGGCACTGAGTGCCACCCCTTAGGGAAGTGCAGCCGCCCAAGATCCGCTCATCTGAGCGATGCCCCTATCAGGCGTGGCGCGAATCACGTCGCCAGGGCGGCCAAATTTCACCATGCGGACCACCATCTGGATGGTTCACACGCATGTCACACACGCGTGCGGTCACGGGTGCGGTGACGGGTCCGGTCAGACGCCGAGCGCGGCCAGCCGCTCCTCGGCCCGCTCCGGCGCGTACAGGTATTCCACGACCAGAGCCCCGGCCCCCACCAGCCCCGCCCGCTCCCCCAGCCGCGAGGTCACCACGTCCAGATGAGCGGTGGAGCGGGGCAGCGCCCGCTGGTACAGCAGCTCACGCACGCCCGTGAGGAAGGGAGTTCCGGCCAAATCTCCGGCGATCATCAGTACGCCGGGGTTGAGCAGCGTCACCACGGTCGCCAGTACGTCCCCGACCTGCCGCCCCGCCTCCCGCGCCAGCGCCATCGCCTCCGGGTGCCCGGACGTCAGCAGGTCGCGCACATCTGAGCCGGAGGCGGCCGGGACCCCGGCCTCGGAGAGCCGGCGCGCCACCGCGCCACCACTGGCGACGGCGGCCAGACAGCCGTACGAGCCGCACCGGCACAGCGCCTCGGCGCCCACCCTGATGTGCCCGATGTCGCCCGCGCCGCCGTCGACGCCCCGGTAGATGCTGCCGCCGACGACCATGCCCGCACCGATACCGGTGGAGACCTTGACCAGCGCGAACGCCGAGCAGTCCGGATATCCGGTGCGCTGCTCGCCGTACGCCATGAGGTTGGCGTCGTTGTCGACGAGTACGGGTACGGCCGCCCTGGCACCCCCGGCCTGTGCCGCGCCGCCCCCGCCCGCACCCGGCGCCGTACGCAGCCCCGTGTGTTCGGCGAAGGCGCGGCCCAGGCGGCCCCTTATGTCGTAGCCGTCCCAGCCCGGCATGATCGGTGGCTGCACGACGCGGCCGGTGTCGGTGTCGACGGGGCCCGGCACAGCGAGCCCTATCCCGCAGACCTCCTCCGCCCGGTGCCCGGCCTTCTCCAGCAGTTCGGCGAACCAGCGGCCGAGTTCACCGAGAACCGTCTCCGGGCCCTCGTCGATCACCAGGACGCCCGTGTGTTCGGCCAGGATCTCGCCGGTCAGGGTGAGGACGGCGGCCCGGCCGTGCCGGGTGTCGAGGTCGGCGGCGAGGACGACCGCGTGGGCGTCGTCGAATTCGAGGGTGATGGACGGGCGTCCGCCGAGCGGGGAGTCGACGGGGCCGCCCGCGCCCTCGCGCAACCATCCCGCGCGGAAGAGCCGGTCGAGCCGCTGGCCGACCGTGGCCCGCGACAGACCGGTGGCCTGCTGCAGCGCGCCGCGTGTCGTGGCCCGGCCGCTGCGCACCAGTTCGAGCAGATCTCCGGCGCTTGCCTGATTCCCGGCCTTCACGGTCCTCCCTGCCCTTCCCGTCATGCGCACCCCCTTGCGTTCCTCAACTCTGCATTACATATTGAGTTTTGCGTGTTAAATAGACGTAACCCTACGGTAGCTAGTGCCGAACTGGTCGGCCGGACGTCTTCGGGGAGACCTGAGTGGACAGCACAACCCAACTCACCGCCTTGCGCACGGGTATCACCACCCCCGTGCGCACCTCCGGCACTCCTGTGCACGCCTCCGGCCCGCCCTCTTCGCCCGCTCCGGGTGAGATCACCCGTTCCGGATCACTTGTATACGATCCCGCCGCGTCGACGGGGTCACTGCATGTCGGGGCCGCCCAGGTGCTGAACGGCAACTGGACGGGAACGTCCACCGTGCCCTCGCGCGGTCTGTATCCGCACCAGTGGTCGTGGGACTCCGCGTTCATCGCGATAGGGCTACGCCATCTGTCCCCCTTGAGGGCGCAGACCGAGCTGGAGACCCTGCTCGGTGCGCAGTGGGCAGACGGGCGGATCCCGCACATCGTGTTCAACCCCTCCGTGCCGCTGGACGCGTACTTCCCGAGCCCCGACTTCTGGCGCTCCTCGACCGCGGGACGCGCCGCGGGCGCCCCGCGCACCGTACAGACGTCGGGCATCGTGCAGCCACCGGTGCACGCGCTCGCCGCATGGCTGGTGCACCAGGCCGACCCGGGGCTGTCCCGGGCCCGCTCCTTCCTCCCCCGGATGTACCCCCGCCTGGCGGCCTGGCACCGCTATCTCCTGCACCGCCGAGACCTGGGCGGCGGCGGTCTCGCCTCCGTGGTCCACCCCTGGGAACAGGGCATGGACAACAGCCCCTGCTGGGACGCCCCGCTGAGCCGCGTCACCCCGGCACCGGCCCGCTCCTTCCGCCGCGCCGACCTCGACCACGGGGCCCCCGAGGACCGCCCGACGGATCTCGACTACGGGCGGTACGTGCGGCTCGCCACGGACTACCGGGACGGGGAGTACGCGGACGGTGTCGGCGAGTTCGCGGTCGAGGACCCGGCGTTCAACGCGCTGCTGATCGCCTCCGAACACGCGCTGGCCCGTATCGCACAGGAACTGGGCGCGGCGGGGACGGCCCGGCACGCCCGCGCCGAGCGTCTGACGGCGGCGCTGGTGGAGCGGCTGTGGGATCCGGCGGAGGGGATGTTCTTCTGCCGGGATGTGTATGGCGAGAGCGAAAGCGCGGGCGAGACCAAGGGCCAGGGTGGAGGCAGGGTCGAGAGCGGAGGCCGGGGCGAGAGCAGTGCTCTCGGGTCGGAGCAGCGCTCTCGGAGCAGTGCTCACACTCCGGAGCAGCGCTCCCAGAGCAGTGCTCTCGCAATGGAGCGGCGCTCTCCCCGCGGAGCCCTGATCCCCGAGCGCAGTGTCGCCGGTCTGCTCCCCCTCATCCTCCCCGCGCTGCCGCGCGACATCGCCGCCACCCTCGTGGGTACCGCGAGCGGCCCGCACTTCGGACTCGGCGGGGCCACGCGCCTCGTACCGAGCTACGACCTCACCGGCGACGCCTTCGATCCGCACCGGTACTGGCGGGGGCCGGCCTGGTTCAACACCAACTGGCTGCTGGAGCGCGGGCTGCGGCTGCACGGCGAGCACGCGCGCGCGGACGGGCTGCGGGCGGCGCTGCTGGACACGGCCGGGGAGTCCGGGTTCGCGGAGTACGTGGACCCGTACACCGGCGAGGCCTGCGGAGCGCTCGGCTTCAGCTGGACCGCGGCACTGACGCTGGATCTGCTGCACGAGCCTTCCGGGGCGGACCAGACAGACCAAGTCGTGTCCCACCCGGGGCGCTACGCGTTCGACAGGACACACAGCACAACCAGCGGTACGGCAGGGCACAGCACAACAGGACTCAGCGCATTCGATACGGGCGCCAAGGGAGGGAACCGGGGATGACGGACCGGCATCATCTGCTCGTGCACGGTGGGACGTTCGCCGCCGTGGGCGACGGCGGGGACATCAGCGGCGTGCGGGGCGGCAGTTCCCCGGACGGGTTATTCGTACGGGACGCCCGGCACCTCAGCCGCTGGCAGCTGACCGTCGACGGCGCGGTGCCCGAGGCGCTCACGCCGGTCGCGGACGGCGACACGGCACGTTGTGTGCTGGTGCCGCGCGGCGGCCGCACCGAGCCGCCCGCGTACACGCTCTTCCGTGAACAGGCCGTCGCCGACAGCGCGTTCGTGGAGGCGCTGCGCGTCACCAGCAACCGTCCGACGCCCACCACGGTCCGGATCGCGGTCACCGCGGACGCCGACTTCACCGACCAGTTCGAGCTGCGTTCCGACTACCGTACGTACGCCAAGACGGGCGTCGTCCGCCAACGCCAAGTCCTGGACGACGGCGTGGAGTTCAGCTACCGGCGCGGCGAGTGGCGGTCCTGTACGACGGTCACCTCCGAGCCCGCCCCGGACGGCGTCGAGGAGACGGGCACGGGCGCGCGTCGTCTCGTATGGACCCTGGATCTCGAACCGCACGGCTCGGCCGAGCTGTCGCTGCGGGTCGCGGCACGTCCGCACGGCGCCACGCGGGAGCCCCGCGTCCCGCTCTCCCCCGCCGCCGCCAATGAGCGACTCCTGGAGCTGGAGGACGAGTTCGCGGAAGGCGTGCCCTTCCCGACCGGCTGGCCCGAGCTGGCCGCGGCCTGCGCGCGGGGCCTGTCCGACCTGGCGGTGCTCCAGGTACCGGCGACGGGCCCGGACGGCGAGGAACTGCGCGTCCCGGCGGCCGGAGTCCCCTGGTTCCTCACCCTCCTGGGCCGCGACGCGCTGCTGACCTCGCTCTTCGCGCTCCCCTACCGCCCGCAGCTCGCCGCCGCCACACTGCCCGCGCTCGCCGCGACCCAGGCGACGGAGACGGGGGCCGAGGCGGTGTCCCAGCCCGGCAAGATCGTGCACGAGGTGCGGCACGGCGAGCTGGCGCACTTCGGGCAGGTACCGTACGGGCGCTACTACGGTTCGGTGGACGCGACGCCTCTGTTCCTGGTGCTGCTCGGCGCGTACACGGAGCAGACCGGTGATGTCACGCTGGCCCGGCGTCTGGAGGCCAACGCCCGCGCGGCGATCGGCTGGATGCTGGACCACGGCGGTCTGACCTCGCGGGGCTATCTCGTGTACCGCGCGGACGGCGGCGGCCTCGCCAACCAGAACTGGAAGGATTCCCCCGGCGCCATCTGCTCGGCCGACGGCAGCCGCCCCACCGGCCCGGTGATGGCGGCGGGCGCGCAGGGATACGCGTACGACGCGCTGCGCCGCACCGCGCACCTGGCCCGCACGGTCTGGGGCGACGAGGTCTACGCGGCTCTCCTCGAACAGGCCGCCGGCGATCTCCGCGACCGTTTCCAGCGGGACTTCTGGATGCCTGAACACGCCTTCCCCGCGCTGGCGTTGGACGGTGACGGCCGCCATGTCGACGCCCTCGCGTCGGATGCGGGCCATCTGCTCTGGTCGGGGCTGCTCGACAAGGAGTACGGCGAGCTGGTCGGCCGCCGTCTGCTGGAGCCGGACTTCTTCTCCGGCTGGGGCGTCCGCACGCTCGCCTCCGGCCAGCCGGCGTACCACCCGCTGTCGTACCACCGCGGCTCGGTCTGGCCGCACGACAACGCGCTGATCACGCTGGGGTTGGCCCGGTACGGCCTGCACGACGAGGCTCGTACGGTGGCCCATGCGCTGGTCGACGCGGCCACCGCGGCGGGGCACCGGCTGCCGGAGGTCCTTGCGGGGTACGGGCGTGACAGTCATGGGGAGCCTGTGCCGTATCCGCATGCGTGTGTGCGGGAGTCTCGTTCGGCTGCGGCTCCGTTGGCGTTGCTTACGGCGGTGGGGGGTGCCTGAGGTTCGGTGAGCGATGTGCGGGTTCGGTGGGGGCTGGTCGCGCCCACGCGGCGGAGCCGCACAGTGTCACAGCCCCGCGCCCCTTACGGGGCGCTGGTCACGGCAGTCGGAGGTTGCCTTAGGAAGCCCCCGAAAAAGAAGGATCAGCCGCCCGACGTGTCCAGCTCCGCGTCCTCGCTGATCCCCGCGCAGTCGTACGGGTCCTTCAGCCAACCCTCCGGCAGGACAACCCTGTTGTTGCCGGAGGTGCGGCCGCGGGGCCCGTCCGCGCCGGTCGGCCACGGCTGGTCGAGGTCCAACTCGGCCAGTCCCTCGGAGAGTTCCGCGAGTGACGAGGTGATCGCGAGGCGCTTGCGCATTTCGGAGCCGACCGCGAAGCCCTTGAGGTACCAGGCCACGTGCTTGCGGAAGTCGATGACGCCGCGCGCCTCGTCGCCGATCCACTCGCCGAGGAGGGTGGCGTGGCGGACCATGATCGCGGCGACCTCGCGGAGGGTCGGGCGCATGATGTCCTGCGGACGCCCCTCGAAGGCCGCGACCAGGTCCGCGAAAAGCCACGGCCGGCCCAGGCAGCCGCGGCCGACCACGACGCCGTCGCAGCCGGTCTCGCGCACCATCCGCAGCGCGTCCTCCGCCGACCAGATGTCGCCGTTGCCGAGGACGGGGATCTCCGGCACATGCTCCTTGAGGCGCGCGATGGCGTCCCAGTCCGCCGTGCCGCCGTAGTGCTGCGCGGCGGTGCGGCCGTGCAGCGCGATCGCCGTGACGCCCTCGTCGACCGCGATCCGTCCGGCGTCGAGGAACGTGATGTGGTCGTCGTCGATACCCTTGCGCATCTTCATAGTGACGGGCAGGTCCCCGGCGCCGCTGACGGCCTCGCGGAGGATCGCGCGCAGCAGGTTGCGCTTGTAGGGGAGGGCGGAGCCGCCGCCCTTGCGCGTCACCTTCGGGACCGGGCAGCCGAAGTTCAGGTCGATGTGGTCGGCCAGGCCCTCTTCCGCGATCATGCGGACGGCCTTGCCGACGGTCGCCGGGTCCACGCCGTACAGCTGGATCGAGCGCGGCTTCTCGGTCGCGTCGAAGTGGATCAGCTGCATGGTCTTCTCGTTGCGCTCGACCAGCGCCCGAGTGGTGATCATCTCGCTGACGAACAGGCCCTTGCCGCCGCTGAACTCACGGCACAGCGTGCGGAACGGCGCGTTCGTGATCCCGGCCATGGGGGCCAGGACGACGGGCGGCTGCACGGTGTGCGGGCCGATTCGCAGCGGGGACGCGGGAGCGAGGACGGTCGTGGACATTCCCCCATTGTCGCGTACGGCGACGAGTGCTCGTACGAGAGATCATGTAGCGGTCATTAGTTAGACACACTATTGAAGTCGGCGTACGCTGGCGGGATGCCGGAACTCAGCCACCGCCACCGCATGCTGGTGCTCGCGATCTGCTGCCTGAGCCTGCTGATCGTGAGCCTCGACGTCACTGTTCTGAACGTCGCCCTGCCCTCGATGCAGCAGGAACTGCACGCGAGCGTCGCGGGCATGCAGTGGACGATCGACGCGTACACACTGGTCCTCGCCTCGCTGCTGATGCTCGCGGGCTCGACCGCCGACCGCATCGGCCGCCGCAAGGTCTTCATGGCGGGCCTGGTCGTCTTCACGATCGGCTCGGTGCTGTGCTCCCTCGCCCCGAACCTCGACTTGCTCATCGTCTTCCGCATGGTGCAGGCGGTCGGCGGTTCGATGCTGAACCCGGTGGCGATGTCGATCATCACCAACACCTTCACCGACCCCCGCGAGCGCGCCCGTGCGATCGGGGTCTGGGGCGGTGTGGTCGGCATATCCATGGCCGCCGGACCCCTGGTCGGCGGCCTGCTCGTGGACTCGGTCGGCTGGCGCTCGATCTTCTGGCTCAACCTCCCGGTGGGCCTCGCCGCACTCCTGCTGACCTGGCACTATGTCCCCGAGTCCCGCGCCCCCAAGGCCCGCCGCCCCGACCCGGTCGGCCAGCTCCTGGTCATCGCGCTGCTCGGCTCACTGACGTACGCAATCATCGAGGCGCCCAGCTCCAGCGCCCTCAAGACCCTCACCTTCGGCGCGATCGCCGTCGCCGCGCTGCTCGGTCTGCTGCGGTACGAGCCCCGGCGCGCCGAACCCCTCATCGACCTGCGTTTCTTCCGCTCGGCGCCGTTCAGCGGAGCCACGGTCATCGCCGTCAGCGCGTTCGCCGCGCTCAGCGGCTTCCTCTTCCTCTCGACGCTCTATCTGCAGAACGTACGCGGCCTGAACGCACTGCACGCGGGCCTGTGGATGCTGCCGATGGCAGCCATGTGCTTCGTGTGCGCGCCGGTGTCGGGACGGCTGGTCGGCAGCCGGGGGCCGCGTGTGCCGTTGCTGGTCGCCGGGGTCGCGATGACCGCGAGCGGGGTGCTGTTCGCCGCGTTCGAGGGCGAGACGTCGGACGTCACGCTCGTCATCGGCTACGTCCTCTTCGGCCTCGGCTTCGGCTTCGTGAACGCCCCCATCACCAATACCGCCGTCTCCGGGATGCCTCGCTCCCAGGCGGGCGTCGCCGCCGCGGTCGCCTCGACCAGCCGGCAGATCGGCGGCACGTTGGGCGTTGCCGTGATCGGGGCGGCGCTGGCGTCCGGCATTCAGGCGTCGGCGTACGAGGACACGTTCGTGTCGGCCGCCCGGCCCGGGTGGTGGATCATCGCGGGGTGCGGGCTTGCGGTGCTTGTGCTGGGGGCGCTGACCAGTGGGCGCTGGGCGCGTGGCACGGCTGAGCGGACTGCTCGGCAGCTTGAGCCCTCCGGGGAACGGGATGTTGTGGGCGTACGGCCAGAGGCGGGGGCCGGGGCCGGGGCGACGTAGAGCTCGGCGAGGAAGGCAGGTTGTCGGCTGCCTGCCGTACGTGGCTGAGCGCGCAGTTCCCCGCGCCCCTTACGGGGCTTCTGCCGCCAGGGCGATCTCGTGCAGCTTCTCCAACCGTTCGCGGCTCTCCTCGTCCGTGGGGGCGTACGTCACCATGCGGGCGCCCATGTCGGGGGCGAGCCACAGGTCGGTGTGGTCGACGGTGATGAGGCCCACGTAGGGGTTCACGAACTGCTTGGTCTTGCTGCGGGCGCCGACCACCTCGTACCGGTCCCAGATCTCGCGGAATTCCGCCGACTCCGTCTTCAGCCGCTTGACCAGCATCTTCCAGGCGGGCTCACCGAGGTGACCGGCCATCGCGGCGCGCAGTCTGGCGGCCATGAGACGCATGGTCTCGTCGAGGAACACGATCGACTTGCGCCACTCCGCGTTGGTGTAGGCGAGGATCAAGAGGTTGCGGTCCTCGGGCGGTACGGAGTTGAGGTCGCTCATCATCAGCCGGGCGTACGTGCGGTTGTACGCCAGGATGTCGTAGCGGCTGTTCTGGATGCAGGCCGGGACCGGCTCCAGCTGGGTCAGCATCTGGCGCAGGGCCGGGGTGAGGGTCGGGCACTTCGCGGCGGGTGTGGGGTCGACGGCGCCGGCCAGCCGGAAGAGATGGTCGCGCTCACTGGAGTCGAGCAGCAGGGTGCGGGCCAGGGCGTCGAGGACCTGTTCGGAGACCTGGATGTCGCGGGCCTGTTCGAGCCAGGTGTACCAGGTGACGCCGACGGCGGAGAGCTGCGCGACCTCCTCGCGGCGCAGGCCCGGGGTGCGCCGGCGGCGGCCGCGGGGCAGTCCGACCTGCTCGGGCGGGATGCGCTCGCGCCGGTTGCGCAGGAAGGCGGCGAGCTCGTGACGCCGGATCTCGCTGCCGCGCGGGGCGGCGGTGCCGTGCGGTTGCGGCTCCACCAGCTGAGGAAGGGTGGTCTCCTGCGCCATCGTCGTCATGCCTCCAGCCTGCCGTTCGCCGGAACCTGTTTCCAGGTACTGCTTCTACCAGGATAAGGAGACTCTGGTACCAGTCTGAGGGCCGGAGAATCCTGGTGGTCGTGACCGAAACCGGAACCCTCACAACCTCAGTCCGCTCCCCCGTCGCACCACCCTCGCTCGGCGGCCTCGGGCTCTTCACCGTGCTGCTCGGTGCGGCACTGCCCCTCATCGACTTCTTCATCGTCAACGTAGCCCTGCCGACCATCGGCCGTGACCTGAACGCGAGCGAGGCCGTCCTCGAACTCGTCGTCGCCGGCTACGGAGTCGCGTACGCCGTCCTGCTCGTCCTGGGCGGACGCCTCGGCGACCTCTTCGGCCGGCGCCAGTTCTTCCTCGGCGGCATGGCGGCCTTCGGCCTCACCTCGCTGGCGTGCGGGCTCGCGCCCACCGCATGGACGCTGGTGGCGGCGCGCGTCGCGCAGGGCGCGGCGTCCGCGGCGATGCTGCCGCAGGTCCTCGCCACCATCCAGTCGGCGACCTCGGGCCCGCGCCGCGCGAAGGCCATGGGCCTGTACGGGGCCACGGCCGGCCTGTCCATGGTGGCCGGGCAGATCCTCGGCGGCGTCCTGGTCGCCGCCGACATCGCGGGCACCGGCTGGCGCTCGGTGTTCCTTGTGAACGTGCCCGTCGTGATCCTCGGCCTGATCCTCGCCGCACGCGCCGTCCCCGAGACGCGCTCGCAGCACCCCGAGCCGATCGACGCCCCCGGCACGGTACTGCTCGCCGTAACCCTGCTGGCACTCCTGGTCCCGCTCACGGAGGGCAGGGCGGCGGGCTGGCCGCTGTGGACCTGGCTGTCGCTCGCCGTGTTCCCCCTCGCGGCGGCGGCGTTCTACTTCGTCGAGCGCCGGGAGGACCGCCGCGGCCGTACGCCCCTGGTCCCGCCGAGCCTGTTCGCGCTCACGTCCCTGCGCCGGGGACTGGTGATGATCGTGCCGTTCTCGATCGGCTTCAGCGGGTTCATGTTCGTGATCGCGGTGGCGTTGCAGCGCGGTGCGGGCCTCGGCCCAGTAGCCGCGGGCCTGGCCCTGGCCCCCATGGCGGTCGTGTTCTTCGTCGTCTCCCTCTGCGGCCCCCGGCTGGTCGCCCGCTACGGCACCCGTGTCGTCACCGTGGGAGGCCTGATCCAGGCGGTCGGCGTGGCCCTCCTGGTGCTGGCGGCCTTGCGCTCCTGGCCGGACCTGGGTGTGTGGGAGCTGCTGCCCGGCGCGGCGGTCGCGGGCGCCGGTCAGGCCCTCCAGCTCCCCGTCATCTTCCGGATCATCCTCTCCGAGATCCCGCCCGCCCGGGCCGGCGTCGGCGGCGGCGTGATGGTCACCACCCAGCAGTCGGCCCTCGCCCTCGGCGTAGCCACCCTGGGCTCCCTCTTCCTCGCCCTCGTCCCGGGCCACGGCATGCAGGACGCCCTCGTGACCACGCTGTTGGTGCAGCTGGCGGGCGTGGCGCTGACCACGGCGCTGAGCTTGCGGCTGCCTCGGACGATCAGCTGACGGTCAGTTGACGATCGTTTGAGGCGAACTCGGCCGCCATGCCCCCTCGTAGGACCGGCCCGTCACGCGAGTGGGGCGAGCGGGGCGGCCAGCGTCTCCGACTGGCCCGCGCGCCGGAGGGCGTCCGTGACGAAGCCGTTCGCCTTCAACTCCTCGACGAGGTCCCGGAGGAAGCGGACGGTCTCGGGACGGCGGGTGGTGGTCGTGCCGACCGCCTGGCGGATCTGCATGAACCGGTCCTCGATCAGCCGGAGTTCGGGGTGGAGCGCGACGAACTCGGTCATCGGCTGCCTGATGCCGGCCCCGGCCTCCAGGCCCTCCGCTCGGAACACGTCGACCCCTTCGCCGCCACGTACGACGCTCGCGTGCCGCAGCGTGCGGGACAGGAAGAGGTCGTAGGCGGACCCGTGCTTCACACCGATCCGTACGCCGGGGCGGTCCACGTCCGCGACGGTGATGAGGTCCGAGTCGCGGGGGACGGCGTACACGCCCTCGATCACGACGTACGGCGCCGTGAAGGCGACCTCGGCCTCGCGGGCGGGCTCGACGGCCAGGAAGCAGATGTCGGCCCGGCCCTCCGCCATCGCCTCGTACGACTTGCGCGCGGCGTCGAAGCAGACGAGTTCGACCGGCAGCTCCAGCCGCGCACCGATCTCGCGTGCGAGGTCGACGGTGATGCCGGCCGGGGCCGCCGGAGTGCCCTGCGCGAGCACCGGATTGCCCAGGTTGATCGAGGCCCGCAGGGTGCCGTGCGGTGCGAGGTCCTTGGCCGTGGCGGCGGTTCCGGTTGTCATGGGGCGGAGTTTAGGCACACCTTGCCCCCTCATGACCGCGACCGGGCCCACACCTAACTCATCGCCGAAGAGCCCCCGTTGATCTTCGCCATGCTGCACACTCCTTGCTGCGCAAGCGAAGCGGTAACACCTGGAGGTGTCATGCTGCAGATCAACACGAGCAAGGTAAGCCGCTGGGACCAGCACGGCCGCGAGCACGTCGTGCATGTACAACGAGCGGGCGTCCAGCGCACGATCAGATGCGACACCTGCGGCTGGCGCAAGGGCGCGCAGTTCCTGCCGTGGCTGAAGGCGGAGGAACACCTGGCGGAGGTGCATCAGGCGACGGTGGATCCGACGGAGGCCTAGAGGGGCGGGTCTGGAGGGACCTACGGGGTGTTGTGGACCGGCGGGCGGGTCCCGCGCGTCAGGCCCGCAGGCCGCGCACCAGCAGGTCCACGACCGCGTCGAACTCCGCCTCGATGCCCGGCTGTTCCCACTCCCGGGCGTAGCACGGGTCGTGGAAGCGGCCAGTGGCGTCGAAGAGTGCGCGGGCCGTGACGGCGGGGGCCGCCGAGGCGAACACCCCGCGCTCGACGCCGTTCTCGATGATCGTGGTGAGCTGGCCGGTCAGGTCGGTGATGTGCCGGTCCACGACCGCGCTGATCTCACCGATCAGCACCATGTACGTGGCGAAGAGCTGCGGATCTTCGCCCGCCTTGTGCCGCTTGGCCGCGAACAGCGCCGCGCACCACGCGCGCAGCCGGGACTCGGGGTCCCGCTCCTCGTCGGCGACGATGCCGGACAAGGCCTCGGACGTGCGGTCCAGCCACCGCTCGGTGACCGCCTCCCGCAGCGCCGCCTTCGTACGGAAGTGGCGGTAGACGCTGCCGTGGCTGACGCCGAGCGCGCGGGCCACGTCCACCACGGTGGCCTTGGCGGGGCCGTGGCGGCGCAGCACGTCCTCGGTGGCGGCGAGGATGCGCTCGGCGGTCAGTGCTTCGGTGGTCTGTGCCATGCCAAAGACCGTACCTTCCGGTACCGTCAGCGCTCGCTGTCGAGGTGTGCCATCTGGGCCGTCGGGTAACGGTCGCCCGCGGCGGCGTCCGCCGGCACCGCCGCCTCGATGGCGGCCAGGTCGCCGAGGTCCAGCGTCACGTCCAGCGCCCCCAGCGCCTCCGTCAGCCGGACGCGGCTGCGCGCACCGACGAGCGGCACGATGTCCTCGCCCCGTGACAGCACCCAGGCGATCGCGATCTGGGCGACGCTGACGCCCTTCTGCTCGGCGATCTTCCGCAGCGCCTCGACGAGCGTGAGGTTGTGCTGGAGGTTCTCGCCCTGGAAGCGGGGGCTCATGGCCCGGAAGTCGTTCGCGGCGAGCTGCCGGTCGGCCGTGAAGTGGCCCGAGATCAGCCCGCGGGACAGCACGCCGTACGCCGTGATGCCGATGCCCAGCTCCCGCGTCGCCGGCAGGATCGCCTCCTCGATGCCGCGCGAGATGAGCGAGTACTCGATCTGGAGGTCCGCGATGGGCGCGGTCGCGGCGGCCCGGCGGATCGTGTCCGCACCGACCTCGCTCAGGCCGATGTGCCGTACGTGCCCGGCCTCCACCAGCTCGGCGATCGCACCGACCGTCTCCTCGATCGGTACGCCGGGGTCGACCCGCGCGATCCGGTACACGTCGATGTGGTCCACGCCGAGCCGCTGGAGCGAGTACGCGGCGAAGTTCTTCACCGCGGCCGGGCGGCCGTCGTACCCCGACCAGCCCCCGTCCGGGTCGCGCAGTGCACCGAACTTGACGCTGGTCAGCGCCTGCTCGCGACGCGCCGCCGGGGCCGCCCGCAGGGCCTCGCCGATCAGCATCTCGTTGTGACCCATGGCGTAGAAGTCGCCGGTGTCGAGGAGCGTGACGCCCGCTTCCAGGGCAGCGTGGATGGTGGCAATGGACTCGGCGCGGTCGGCGTCGCCGTACAGCGCGGACATGCCCATACAGCCGAGGCCGAGGGCGGAGACCTGGGGGCCGGTGGTTCCGAGGGTTCGCGTGTGTGTCGTCATGCGACCACTATGACATGACAGATGACAGATTTCAATATCTGTCATCTGTCATGTGTCATTTGTCAGCCGCCGCCCGCCGTCTCACCCTGCGGGGCCTTTTGGTCCAGACCTATTGACGAAAGGTCTGGACCGCGAGCACTGTCATGCCTACGACACCTACGACACCTCACCGCACCCCCACCGGGAGGCCTCGCATGATCCGTCGCAACCTGCGCCTGCTCGCCCTCGCGCTGACGGCAACCGTCCTCGCCCCACTGTCGATCGCCACCGCCTCCACCGCGTCCGCGGCAGACACCTGCGCGGTGAAGTCCCGCCCGTCGGGCAAGGTGCTCCAGGGCTACTGGGAGAACTGGGACGGCTCGTCCAACGGCGTTCACCCGCCCTTCGGGTGGACCCCGATCACCGACTCGCGTATCGCCGCGCACGGCTACAACGTGGTCAACGCGGCGTTCCCGGTCATCCGCTCCGACGGCACCGCGCTGTGGGAGGACGGGATGGACACGGGCGTGAAGGTCGCGACGCCGGCGGAGATGTGCGCGGCCAAGGCGTCGGGGCAGACGATCCTGTTGTCCATCGGCGGGGCGGCGGCCGGGATCGATCTCAGCTCGTCCACGGTCGCCGACCGTTTCGTCGCGACGATCGTGCCCATCCTGAAGAAGTACAACTTCGACGGGATCGACATCGACATCGAGACGGGCCTCGTCGGCAGCGGCAGCATCGGCCAGCTCTCCACCTCGCAGGCCAACTTGGTCCGCATCATCGATGGCGTGCTGTCCCAGATGCCGTCGAACTTCGGGCTGACCATGGCGCCGGAGACCGCGTACGTCACGGGCGGCAGCGTCGCGTACGGCTCGATCTGGGGCGCGTATCTGCCGATCGTCAAGAAGTACGCGGACAACGGGCGCCTGTGGTGGCTGAACATGCAGTACTACAACGGCAGCATGTACGGCTGCTCCGGCGACTCGTACTCCGCGGGCACCGTCCAGGGCTTCACCGCGCAGACCGACTGCCTGAACAAGGGGCTGGTCGTCCAGGGCACCACCATCAAGGTGCCGTACGACAAGCAGGTCCCCGGCCTCCCCGCCCAGTCGGGCGCCGGCGGCGGCTATATGTCACCGAGCCTCGTCTCCCAGGCGTGGAAGCACTACGGCACCAGCCTCAAGGGCCTGATGACCTGGTCGATCAACTGGGACGGCTCGAAGAGCTGGACGTTCGGCGACAACGTCAAGGCGCTTCAGGGGCGTTGAGCGGTACCAGCACCGGCGGAACACCGGAACACCGCGCCACCGGAACACCTGAACACCTGAACGCGGGAAGCCCCCGGCACCCAAGAGAGGATGCCGGGGGCTTCCCGAAAAGCCTGACGAGCGAGGTGCGAGGTCAGCAGCCGATCAGACGCGAGGCGAGGTAGCCCTCGATCTGGTCGAGCGAGACGCGCTCCTGCTTCATCGTGTCGCGCTCGCGCACGGTGACCGCGTTGTCGTCGAGCGTGTCGAAGTCGACGGTGACGCAGAACGGGGTGCCGATCTCGTCCTGGCGACGGTAGCGGCGGCCGATGGCGCCGGCGTCGTCGAACTCGATGTTCCAGTGCTGGCGGAGCGCCGTGGCGAGGCCCTTGGCCTTCGGGGAGAGCTCGGGGTTCCTCGACAGGGGAAGAACGGCGACCTTGACCGGCGCCAGGCGCGGGTCGAGGCGCAGCACCGTGCGCTTCTCCATCTTGCCCTTGGCGTTCGGGGCCTCGTCCTCGACGTAGGCGTCCAGCAGGAACGCCAGCATCGCGCGGCCGACACCGGCGGCGGGCTCGATGACGTACGGAGTCCAGCGCTCGCCGGCCTCCTGGTCGAAGTAGGAGAGGTCCTGGCCGGAGGCCTTGGAGTGCGCGCCGAGGTCGTAGTCCGTGCGGTTGGCGACGCCCTCCAGCTCACCCCACTCGTTGCCGCCGAACTGGAAGCGGTACTCGATGTCGGCGGTGCGCTTGGAGTAGTGGGAGAGCTTCTCCTGCGGGTGCTCGAACCAGCGCATGTTCTCTTCGCGCAGACCGAGGCCGGTGTACCAGTTCCAGCGCTCCTGCATCCAGTACTCCTGCCACTTCTCGTCCTCGCCCGGCTTGACGAAGAACTCCATCTCCATCTGCTCGAACTCGCGGGTGCGGAAGATGAAGTTGCCGGGCGTGATCTCGTTGCGGAAGGACTTGCCCATCTGGGCGATACCGAACGGCGGCTTGCGGCGCGAAGTGGTCTGCACCTGGGCGAAGTTGGTGAAGATGCCCTGCGCGGTCTCGGGGCGCAGGTAGGCGACGGAGCCGCTGTCCTGCGTGGGGCCGAGGTGGGTGGAGAGCAGGCCCGAGAACTGCTTGGGCTCGGTGAAGGTGCCCTTGTTGCCACAGTTGGGGCAGTTGAGGTCCGTGAGGCCGGTCTCCGGGGGGCGGCCGTGCTTGGCCTCGTACGCCTCCTCCAGGTGGTCGGCGCGGTAGCGCTTGTGACAGGAGGTGCACTCGGTGAGCGGGTCGGTGAAGGTCGCGACGTGGCCGGAGGCGACCCAGACCTCGGTGGCCAGGATCACGGAGGAGTCGATACCGACGACGTCCTCACGGGAGGTGACCATGTAGCGCCACCACTGGCGCTTGAGGTTCTCCTTGAGCTCGACGCCGAGCGGCCCGTAGTCCCAGGCGGCGCGCTGTCCGCCGTAGATCTCACTACAGGGGAAAACGAAGCCACGGCGCTTGCTCAGGTTGACGATGGTGTCGATCTTGTCGGCGGCCACGATGCTCTCTTCAGTACGAACGGACGGCGCGAATGCTTCAGGTTACCGGCGCCGCCCACCCCTGTATCAAATCGGTTCACTGAGCGGGCCCGGACCGGGTCGCTTGCTCCCGCTTGCTGCCGCTTACCGAGGCCTTACCCAAGGGCTTGTTGACAATCGTTTCCAGATTTGTTGAAAATGACTGTCATGAACGTACAGCGACGCCTCATATCCGCGACCGCCGTGGCCGCAGCCACCCTGCTCGGTCTCGGCACCCTTTCCGCCTGCTCGGGCTCCGCCGCGGCCGACGGCAAGAGCAGCGGGAAGCTCGACGTGGTGGCGTCGTTCTACCCCATGGAGTACCTCGCCGAGCAGATCGGCGGGACGCATGTGAGCGTCACGAACCTGACCCAGCCCGGTCAGGAGCCGCACGACCTGGAGATCAGCGCCAAGCAGACCGCGCAGCTCCAGGAGGCGGACGCCGTTCTCTACCTCAAGAACCTCCAGCCGGCCGTCGACGACGCCGTGGCGCAGTCCGAGGTCAAGGAAAAGATCGACGCCGCGTCGCTGACCACACTGGAGAAGCACGGCAACGAGGTCGGCGGGCACGCCGCCGAGCACGACGACACCGCGGGCGAGGAGACCGGCGCCACCGACCCGCACATCTGGCTCGACCCGGTGAAGTACGCCGAGGTCGCCAAGGGCGTCGGTGCCGCCTTCGAGAAGGCCGACCCGGACAACGCGGCCACGTACAAGAAGAACACCGAAGCGCTGGTCAAGAAGCTGGACGCGCTCAACACCCAGTACAAGGACGGGCTGGCGGACACCAAGACCAAGGTCTTCATCACCACCCACGCCGCCTTCGGCTACCTGGCCGAGCGCTACGGCCTGACCGAGGAGGCCATCAACGGCCTGGACCCGGAGTCGGAGCCCAGCGCGAACCGCGTCCAGGCGCTTGAGAAGATGGCCAAGGCCGACGGCGTCACGACGGTGTTCTACGAGACGCTCGTGAGCGACAAGACGGCCAAGACCATCGCCGGTGACGCGAACCTGAAGACGGACGTCCTCGACCCGATCGAGGGCATCACCGAGAAGTCCAAGGGCAACGACTACCTGCAGGTCATGGAGTCGAACCTGAAGGCGCTGCAGACGGCTCTCGGCGCCAAGTGAGCCAAGTGAGCCAAGTGATCAGCTGGTCAGCATGGAGGACCTCGTGAGCGAGCCCGTGATATCCCTGCGCGGCGTGACCGCCGAGCTGGGCTCGCGCCCGGTCCTGCGCGGCATCGACCTCACCGTGCACCGCGGTGAGGTCGTCGCGCTGCTCGGCGCCAACGGCTCCGGCAAGTCGACGGCCATTCGCAGCGTCATCGGCCAAGTCCCGGTCAGCGGCGGCGAGATCGAGATCTTCGGCACCCCGCGCCGCCGTTTCCGGGACTGGAAGCGTGTGGGGTACGTCCCGCAGCGCACCACCGCCGCGGGCGGCGTGCCCGCGACGGTGACCGAGATCGTGGCCTCCGGCCGGCTCTCCCGCGCCCGCTTCGGCGTGCTGCGCAAGGCCGACCACGAGGCGGTCAGGAAGGCCCTCGAACTCGTCGGCATGGCGGACCGCGCGAAGGACTCCGTCAACGCCCTCTCCGGCGGCCAGCACCAGCGCGTCCTCATCGCCCGCGCCCTCGCCTCCGAACCCGAGCTGCTGATCATGGACGAGCCGATGGCCGGCGTCGACCTGGCCAGCCAGGAAGTCCTGGCGGCGACGCTGCGCGAGCAGGTCGCCCAGGGCACCTCCGTCCTCCTCGTCCTGCACGAGCTGGGCCCCCTGGAGCCGCTGATCGACCGCGCGGTCGTCCTGCGCGACGGCTGCGTCCTGCACGACGGCCCGCCCCCGCGGGCGGTCGGCCAGCACGCGCTGCCCGGCCACGACCACGTACACCCGCACGCGGCTCACGACGCCGAACCGATCCGGACGGGACTGCTGAGCTGATGGGACCGCAGAGCTGATGGACTTCCTCGACTACGCCTTCATGCAGCGGGCCCTGCTCGCCGCCGTCCTGGTGGGCATCACCGCGCCCGCCGTCGGCATCTATCTCGTCCAGCGCCGCCAGGCCCTGATGGGCGACGGCATCGGCCACGTGGCGATGACCGGCGTCGGCCTCGGCTTCCTGCTGTCCACCAACCCCGTGTGGATGGCGACGGCCGTCTCCGTCCTCGGCGCCGTGATCATGGAGCTGATCCGCTGGTACGGCAAGACGCGCGGCGACATCGCCCTCGCCATGCTCTTCTACGGCGGTATGGCGGGCGGCGTGATGTTCATCAACCTCGCGCCGACAGGCTCGAACGCCAACCTGACCTCGTACCTCTTCGGCTCGCTGTCCACGGTCTCCGAGTCCGACGTGACGGCGATCTGCGTGCTCGCGGCCTTCGTGGTCCTGGTCACCATGGGGCTGCGCCGCCAGCTGTTCGCGGTCAGCCAGGACGAGGAGTTCGCGCGGGTGACGGGCCTGCCGGTGCGCGCCCTGAACCTGCTCACGGCGGTCACGGCGGCGGTCACGGTGACGGTGGCGATGCGGGTCGTGGGTCTGCTTCTGGTCAGCGCGCTGATGGTGGTCCCCGTGGCCGCGGCGCAGCAGCTCAGCCGAAGCTTCGCGGCGACCTTCGCGATCGCGGTGGCCATCGGCGTGAGCGTGACGATCGGCGGCACCGTGACGTCGTACTACCAGGACGTGCCGCCCGGCGCGACGATCGTGCTGCTGACCATCGGCGCGTTCATCGCCCTGACGGTGCTGGCGACGCCGCTGGCCCGCCGCCGGGCCCGGGCGCTGGCCGCCGCGCAGGCCGCCGGGGACCCGGCAGAGTGCGCGATTCCGGCCAGCCGGGGCCAGGAGAGGAAAGTCGGCGTCTGACCACCCACAGCCCGGGCTGGCACAATGGCCGGGCAAGGGCAGACGCACGCGAGGAGGCAACGGTGACAACCGCTGGATCGCCCGTTCGGGGCCGTTCCACCCGGCAGCGCACCGCCGTGGCGGCGGCGCTCGACGAGGTCGACGAGTTCCGCAGTGCGCAGGAGCTCCACGACATGCTCAAGCACAAGGGCGACTCCGTCGGGCTCACCACGGTGTACCGCACGCTGCAGTCCCTCGCCGACGCCGGCGAGGTCGACGTGCTGCGCACCTCCGACGGCGAGTCCGTCTACCGCCGCTGCTCCACCGGCGAGCACCACCACCACCTCGTCTGCCGCGTCTGCGGCAAGGCCGTCGAGGTCGAGGGCCCGGCCGTCGAGAAGTGGGCGGAGGCCATCGCCTCCGAGCACGGCTATGTGAACGTGGCACACACGGTGGAGATCTTCGGCACGTGCGCGGAGTGCGCGGCGGCGAAGGGCTGACGGATCACACGCGGGTCAGGTTGCGGTCCAGGAGCGTCCGCAACCGATCCACGTCCGCGGGGGCGGCCAGGGCACGCTTGGGCAGCATGGTGAAGGCGACGGCGTTCTTGTCGGGGCTGAGCATGACGAAGACGTCCGCCGTCTCCCGGTAGCGGGGCTGCGCGGACCAGTTGACCGACGCCGTGGTGTTGTCGCTGATCACCGTCACCCCGGTGTCCGTCACGGTCACGCGGAAGGTGCCCAGGCGCTCCGCGAAGCGGTGGAACTGGCGTGCCTGGAGCCACGGCGTGAGCAGGATCAGGATGCCGTAGACGAATATCCCGATGTACAGCGGGAACGGCGCCGCCTTACCTCCGGACATCTGGACCGCGATCTGCAGGGCGAGCAGGACGGCGAAGCAGCCAAGAATCCAGAACTGCCTTCGGCTCGCCCGGCTGACGCCTCGGCGCGCTCGCAGCGCCGACGCGAAGTCCCCGACGGTCGGCCGGTACTCCAGCCCGACCGCGTCCGCCCCCCGCAACTCCTGCTGCCCCGCACCCTGGTCCTCGACCACGGCCCCTCCCCAGTTCTGTGGTGATGAGCCGTGATCGTAGCGGCAGGGTCCGACAGCGCCGCTCGGGGCTCGGGACTACGAACCGTCGCCCTGCATGGCCCGCTCCATCGCGAGCAGTTGCTCGTTGGGGACGGCACCGCCGAAGCGCCGGTCGCGCTGCGCGTACTCGACGCAGGCGCGCCACAGGTCGCGGCGGTCGAAGTCCGGCCACAGCACGTTCTGGAAGACCATCTCGGCGTACGCGCTCTGCCAGAGCAGGTAGTTGGAGGTGCGCTGCTCACCGCTCGGCCGCAGGAACAGGTCCACGTCCGGCATGTCCGGGTAGTAGAGGTACTTCGCGAAGGTCTTCTCGTTGACCTTCGACGGGGCGAGCCGACCCGCCTTCACGTCCTCCGCCAGGGCCAGCGCCGCGTCGGCGATCTCGGCGCGGCCGCCGTAGTTCATGCAGAAGTACAGCGTGAGCCGGTCGTTGCCCTTGGTCTGTTCCTGGGCGATCTGGAGTTCCTTGGCCACCGACTTCCACAGCTTGGGCATCCGGCCCACCCAGCGGACCCGGATGCCGAGTTCGTCAAGTTGGTCGCGGGTCTTGCGGATGAAGTCGCGGTTGAAGTTCATCAGGAAGCGCACCTCGTCGGGCGAGCGCTTCCAGTTCTCGGTGGAGAAGGCGTACAGCGAGATGGCGCCGACCCCCATCTCGATCGCGCCCTGCAGCACGTCGAGGACGCGCTCGGCACCGACTTTGTGTCCCTCGGTGCGCGGCAGCCCGCGGTCCTTGGCCCAGCGCCCGTTCCCGTCCATGACGATCGCCACGTGGTTCGGGATCAGCTCGCCGGGGAGCTTCGGCGCGCGGGCACCGGACGGGTGCGGTTCCGGCGTCTTGTACTCGCGGCGCTGGCGTCCCAGGATCCCGCGTACGACCATGTGCTTCTCGTCTCCTCGGTTCTCTTACGTCTCGGTTCTCTGACGTCTCGGTTCTCTGACGTCTATTTCTCTACGTACCGCTATTTCTCTACGTACCGCAGGGAGCGCAGCCCGCGCTCCAGATGCCAGTGCAGGTAGGCCGACACCAGCCCGCTGCCCTCCCTGACGTGCCGCGGCTCGCACGCGTCCGCGGTCTCCCAGTCTCCCGTCAGCAGCGCGCCGAGCAGTTCGAGGGCCTGCGCCGAGGGTACGACGCTGCCGGGCACCCGGCAGTCGACGCAGACGGAACCTCCCGCCGCGACCGAGAAGAACCGATTCGGTCCGGGCATCCCGCACTTCGCGCAGGCGCTGAAACTGGGTGCGTAGCCGTTCACGGCGAGGGAGCGCAGCAGGAAGGCGTCGAGGATGAGATGCGGCTCGTGCTCACCCTGGGCGAGGGTGCGGAGCCCGCCGACCAGCAGCAGATACTGCTGCACGGCGGGCTCCCCCTCGTGATCGGTGAACCGCTCGGCGGTCTCCAGCATGGCGGTACCGGCCGTGTACTTGGCGTAATCGGTCACGATCCCGCCACCGTACGGAGCGATCGTCTCGCTCTGCGTGCACAGCGGCAGCCCGCGCCCGATCAGCTCACTCCCCCGCGCGAAGAACTGCACGTCCACGTGCGAGAAGGGCTCCAGCCGCGCCCCGAACTTGGACTTGGTCCGCCGGACACCGCGGGCTACGGCCCGTACGCGTCCGTGACCGCGCGTGAGCAGCGTGATGATCCGGTCCGCCTCACCCAGCTTCTGGGTGCGCAGCACGATGCCGTCGTCGCGGAACAGACTCATGCCGTCCATTCTCGCCTACGGCGGTGGCGCCCCGGCCCGGATGGGCGGCTTTGGGCCGGGCCCCCTTCAAGGCACCTCGCCACGACTGCGTGCGTTGGCGTACGCGGTCGCCGCGCTGAGCCGTTCCGCCGCCGTGGCCCGCCGGACGGCGCCCGGCTCGCAGTCCCACTCCTTGCCACCGCCGAGCGGTCTCAGCTGTACGTACGGTCCCTCGTGTCCCATGACCATGCCCACCTTCCCTGTACGAGTGTCGACGGCGTACGAGCCGATCGGCAGCTTCACCGCAGGACCGCCACGAGCCGGGCGGCGACCTCGACGGAACAGCCGCCCAATTCGACGAGCGGACAGGGGGCCTCGCGCGCCAAACTCGCCGGGTCGATCCGCAGTGACGGCAACGTAATTCCGGCGTGGGCGAGCGCCGCCCGCAATTCCTTCACGATTTCCTCCGCCTCCTCGACGCAGTGCGCCGAGTGTCGTCCCCCGAGTGGTACCTGTACTTCCTTCACCGTGCTCCCCTTTCCCTTTGGGTTTCACGCTTTGCATCTCCAGCGTGACGCTCTGCACCTACACTCGGCAGGAGTCTGTCCTCTACAAGTGCGGCGCAGCGTAAGGGGGTTGGCCTGTGGCCAACGGTTCGCGGCAGGCGGCATGGGAGTTCTTCGGCACCGAGCTGAAACGGAGACGGGAGGACGCCGGTTTCACTCAGGTCGAGTTAGGGGCGCGGGTTTTCGTCTCCGGGGGCTACATCGGACAGTTCGAACAGGCCATTCGGAAACCCCAGTTGGATGTGGCACAACGGATCGATCAGCTCCTACAAAGCGGAGGCTTTTTCGAGCGGATGTGGCGCAAGCTGATCGATGACAAGCGGTACGCGGATTATTTCGCGGAGGTGGTGGAGCTTGAGCGGCTCGCCACGCAGATCTGCGAGTTCGCGCCCACGCTGGTACCGGGCCTGTTGCAGACAGCCCCCTACGCACGTGCGGTGACGCTCGCGGCCAACCCGTTCGTCACGGACGAGTACGTGGAGGAAAAGGTGACCGCCCGACTGGAGCGGGCCCGCATCCTCGGCGACGCTACAAGGCCCGTGTATTGGGTGGTGCTGCACGAGAACGCGCTGCGGATTCCGGTGGGCGGGGCGGCGGCAATGGCTGAGCAGTTGGACCACATCGCGGGGTTGGTGCGGAAGCGCGTGGCGGTGGTGCAGGTGGTTCCGTATGCGGCGGGGGCTCACGCTTCCATGGGCGGGATGCTCACGCTTATGGAGTTCGACGACGCGCCGCCAACTGCCTATACAGAGACGTCGTTTTCGGGAACCCTCGTCGACGACCCGGCAGTGGTGAAGCGTGCACAGCACGCATACGATCTGCTCAGGGCCGCCGCACTGTCGCCGGAGGCGTCCCTGGCCCTGATCGAATCGGCGGCTGAGGACTTCAGACGATGCGTGAGTACGACCTGAGCAACGCCCACTGGCGCAAGAGCAGTTACAGCAACGGCGAGGGCGGCAGCTGCGTCGAGGTCGCGTACGACTTCGTGGGCGCCGCCCGCTGGCGCAAGAGCAGTTACAGCAACCAAGAGGGCGGCGACTGCGTCGAAGTAGCCGACGGAGTCCCCGGCATCGTCCCTGTCCGTGACAGCAAGGTCCAGGCCGGCCCCGTACTCCTAATCAGCCCTGCCGCCTGGGCGGAGTTCATCGGCGCCGTAGGGGAGTAACCCCTCCCCCTGTTCTCAAGTGACCGTCGGGACCGCCCGCTTCTTGGCCCGAGCACCCCGCCTGTACGTCGCGCGGATCAGGACTCTGACCAGCACCGCGAGGTCGGCGGCACCGGCGGGGTCGTCCGCGTAGCGCGTGGTCTGCAAGGGGCCGACCTGGTCCAGCCGTACTCCCTCCAGGTCGAGGACGTACGCGAGGGTCAGCAGCGCCAGGCGGGCGTTGCCGTCGGGGAACGGGTGGAAGAAGGCGACGTCGAGGTAGGCCCTGGCCGCGCGGGCGGCGACGGGGACCTCGGGGTCGGCGCTCTGGCGCAGGCAGGCGGCGAAGTCCTGCCGGGTGTGCGGGGTGAGCGCATAGCGTTCGCGGCCGCCTTTGGCGAAGGCGTCGCCCTGGCGGAACCGCACATCGGGCACGCCCAGGGCCAGCCGCTGCCAGCTCGCCATCAGGTCGATGGTGAGAGGTCGCTTCCGGGCGGCATCGGCACGGGACCGTGCCACCGCCGCGAGAAGCCTGTCGGCGCGAGCGGCGTCCCGGGCGCGCACCGTCTCGTCGAACCAGGTGGCGAGCCCGTCCACCGTCGCCCGTACAGGGGACGGAGTCTCCCCCCGCACGGCAAACGAAGCAGCCCAGTCGACCTGCTCCCTGACCTCGCACCAGACGGCCAGCGAGTCGACAGCCTCAGCAGTCCCAGCAGCCTCAGTGATCACGGTACGGCCGCCGTCCCGTCAATCCCACCGCGAGATCCTCGCCCACCGTATCGACCAGGACCAGGGACGGTTTCGTCCAGCTCTTGAACCGGCCGCCGATCGCGGCGTCGACCGCGCGTTCCGCGTCCTCCGGCTCCATGCCCGTGGAAGCGAGGAACCACTTCAGCACCGTACGACAGAGCCCGTACCAGCCGCATTCGGCGCCCGTGCGGTCCACGACGAGGGTCACCAGGCGGGTCGCCGCGCGTTCCAGGTGCCAGCTGCGGTCCTCGGGGTCCGCGTCGGCGGGCGGTGCCAGGAGCGCGAACTTCTCGGCCAACTCCTCCAGCCAGTCGCGCCATTCGAGCAGCGAGGCGACGACCTTGGAGGCCGTCGCCTCCGGTTCGCCCACCGAGTGGGACACACAGCACCAGCTGGCGACGACCCCGCCGCCACCGCCCTCGCCGATCGCCCAGCGCCACCCGAAGACCCACCGGCCATAGCGGTCCATCAGGAGCCGGGTCGCGGCATCGGTGAAGCGATACCCCGCCTCCCATCCGACCTCGGAACGGGGACCCGGCACCATCGCGGCGATCAGCGCGACGAGCTCCGCTTCCTCCTCCCCGTCGTCGTTCCACACGAAGGGATTCCGTACGGGGTCCATCTCGGACCAGGGCGACTGCCGGGCCCTGCCTATCTCTTCATCGATGGCCGTGGTGTTCCTCCAGAACCGGTCGCTGCGGGACAACTGGCCGATCGTGCCGCACGGGTGAGGCGTTGTCATGCGAAATACCGTGCCGCTCCCGGACCTTGACACGGCATCAGACCAGAGTTCTAAAGTACTAGGTAACTAGATATATGGAGGAACTGGTGATCGAGTTTCACCTGGAGGACCGGTCGGGGGTGTCGCCGTACATGCAGCTGGTTCGCCAGGTGCGGCAGGCGTTGCGGCTGGGGCTGATGCGGGAGGGGGATCAGTTGCCGACGGTCAAGGAAGTGGTGGCACGGCTGGCGATCAACCCGAACACCGTGCTGAAGGCGTACCGGGAGCTGGAGCACGAAGGGCTGGTGGCGGCGCGGCCGGGGGTGGGGACCTTCGTGACGGCGACGCTCGCCGACAGCTCGCTCGCCGCGCACGGGCCGCTGCGTCAGGACCTGCGGCGCTGGCTGGCCAAGGCCCGCAGGGCCGGTCTCGACGACGAGAGCATCGAGGCGCTGTTCATGACCACCTTTCGGACCGCCGCTCAGGAGGACATAGCGTGACGACCATCCTGAAGGCCCAGGGACTGGGCAAGAGGTACGGGCGGCGGTGGGCACTCACGGACTGCACGCTCGACATACCGGCCGGGCACGTCGTCGGGCTGGTCGGCCCCAACGGGGCGGGAAAGACAACGCTGTTGAAGCTGGCCTGTGGTCAGCTCGCACCGACGGCGGGCAGCATCGAGGTGCTCGGCGGTGTTCCCGGGTCCAGCACGGCGCAGCTCGCCAGGGTCGGGTTCGTCGCCCAGAACACCCCCACCTACGCCGGGCTGACCATCGCCGACCATCTGAAACTGGGCGCCAAGCTGAACCCCGGGTGGGACGACACCCTGGCGCGGGAGCGGATCGCCCGGCTGCGCCTCGATCCCGCTCAGCGGGCGGGCAAGCTCTCGGGCGGTCAGCGCGCCCAGCTCGCCCTCACTCTCGGCGTCGCCAAGCGGCCCGAGCTGCTGATCCTCGACGAGCCGGTCGCCGCGCTCGACCCGCTCGCCCGGCGTGAGTTCCTGCAAGGGCTGATGGAGGCCGCCGCCGAGCAGGAACTGAGCGTGGTGCTCTCCTCCCATCTGGTCTCCGACCTGGAACGGGCCTGCGACTACCTGATCGTGCTCGTCGACTCACGGGTCCGGGTGGCCGGAGAGGTCGACGAGCTGCTGGCCACCCACCACCGGCTCACCGGCCCGCGCCGCGACCCCGCCCGGCTCCCCGCCGACCAGCAGGTCATCACCGCCAGCCACACCGACCGGCAGACCACCCTTCTCGTCCGCACCGATGCCCCGATCCACGACCCGTCCTGGACGGTCAGCAAGATCGGCCTCGAAGACCTCGTCCTGGCCTATATGCACGAGCCCGCCGACACCGGCCACCGCCCCGTACTGGAGGTCCAGCGATGACCTGGCTGACCTGGCGTCAGTTCCGTGCCGCCGCCGCGATGATGGGCGCCGCGCTCGTCGTGCTCGCCGCCGCCCTGGCCGTCACCGGCCCGGGTGTCGCCGACGACTACTCGACCGGGATCGCCGCCTGCACCGCCCAGACCGGCGGCTGCGCAACCTTCCTCGACCGGTTCTTCCAGCAGCATCAGACCGGCTTCCTCGCGGTCACCGCCGTCACACTGCTTCTGCCCGCCGTCATCGGGCTCTTCTGGGGCGCGCCGCTGATCACCCGCGAACTGGAGTCCGACACCCACCAGTTGGTGTGGAACCAGAGCATCACCCGCACCCGCTGGCTGACCGCGAAGCTCACCCTCACCGGCCTGGCCGCCATGATCGCCGCCGGGCTGGGCACTCTGGCGGTGACCTGGTGGTCCGGCCCCATCGACAAGGCCGCCACGGTCGGCGACTTCCCGCGGCTGGGGCCGGTGGTGTTCGACGCCCGCGGCATCGTCCCCATCGGATACGCGGCCTTCGCCTTCACCCTCGGCGTGGTCGTCGGCATGCTCGTCCGCCGCACCCTGCCCGCCATGGCCATCACCCTGGCCGTCTTCCTCGCCCTCCAGATCGCGATGCCGCTGCTGGTCCGGCCGCACCTGTTCACCCCCAGCCATGCGACCGTCAAGATCAGTTCCGCGAACGTGGACGGCCTGTCGATCCGTCGTAAGGGCGGGCCGATCACGCTGACCATGTTGTCGAAGGCGCCCGACAAGGGTGCCTGGGTCCTGTCCAGCCGGCTCATCGACGCGAAGGGCCGCACGGTGCACGGCAGCCTCCCCCTGTCCTCGGCCAGCGGCCCGTGCGCACCGAGCGGGTCCCCCACCGACGGGGCCAAGGCGTGCTTCGCCGAGATCAACCGCCTCGGCTACCGGCAAGAGGTGACCTACCACTCCTCCAAGCGCTTCTGGGACTTCCAGTGGGCCGAGACCGGCATCTACCTCGGACTGACGGCGGGCCTGGCCGGGGGCTGCTTCTGGTGGATCCGCCGCCGCCAGATCTGACCGTCACCCATTCCTGGGGGCGCTCCCGGGGGCACGCCCGGTGGCACTCCTGGGGGCACGGTGGGGGGACACCAGCCCCGCCTCGTACGCGATGATCACCAGCTGCACCCGGTCCCGCGCGTCCAGCTTCGACAGCAGCCGGGTGAGATACGTCTTCGCCGTGGCCACACTGATGAAGAGCTCTTCGGCTATCTCGGTGTTGGACAGCCCCGTGCCGACGAGCGTCAGCACCTCGCGTTCGCGGTCCGTGATCGCGGTCAACTCCCGTCTGCCACACGGCTTTTCGAGGCGGGCAGCGGTGAAGTCCTGGATCAGGCGGCGGGTGACGCCGGGGGCGATCAGCGCGTCGCCCGCCGCCACGACGCGTATCGCCCCCAGAATGTCGTCCAGCGCCATGTCCTTGACCAGGAAACCGGACGCGCCCGCGCGCAGCGCCCCGTACACGTAATCGTCGTCGTCGAAGGTGGTGAGGACGACGATCCTCGTGTCGCCGCCGCTCTCGGTGATCCGGCGGGTCGCCTCGATGCCGTCCATGCCCGGCATGCGGATGTCCATCACCACCACATCGGGGGCGAGTTGCCCGGCGAGGGCCACGGCCTCCTCGCCGTTCGCGGCCTCGCCGACCACCTCCACGTCCTCGATGTCGGCGATGACCATCCGCAGGGCCGTACGGATGAGCTGCTGGTCGTCGGCCAGGACCACGCGGATCGTCATCACGCGGCCGCCGCGGCCGTCGCCGGGACGGGGAGGCGGGCCGTCACCCGGAAGCCGCCCTCGGGGCGCGGCCCGGCCGTGAACTCGCCGTGCAGCAAGGTCACTCGCTCGCGCATGCCGATGAGGCCGAAGCCGGTGTCCGTGGACGTTCCCCGGCCGCGGCCGGAGTCGGTGATGTCGACGGCGATGTCCTCGTCCCCGTAATCGACGGTCACCCGGCAGGTGGCGGTGCCCGCGTGCCGTACGACGTTGGTGATCGACTCCTGGACGATGCGGAACGCGGACAGGTCGATGTCCGACGGGAGTTGGCGCCGCTCGCCCCGCCAGCGGACGTCCACGCGCACCCCCGCGGCGGTCGTCGCGGCGGCCAGCCGGTCGAGGTCGGCGAGCCCCTCGGCGGGACGCAACTGGGCGGCCTCCGGGACATGGGCCGCCCGGCCCTGGTCCGCCTGCCGCAGCGCCACCAGCATGCGCCGCAGCCCCGCGAGGGTCTCCCGGCCCGCCGTCTCCACCGCCGTCATCGCCTCGCGCGCGGCGTCCGGCTGGGTGTGCACGACGCGGGCCGCCGCGCCCGCCTGGAGGGCGATGATGCCGATGCTGTGGGCGACCATGTCGTGCATCTCCCGGGCGATACGCAGGCGTTCGTCGATGACGGCCTGACCGGCGGCCTGGACGCGCAGCTTCTCGGCGTACGCGCGGGTACGGTGGGAGGCGTCGCCCAGCAGCCAGGCGACGACGGCCGTCAGCGCGACGGCGAGCTCGTCCGACACGCCTATGCCCCAGCCTCGCAGCAGCCGTACGGTCAGCCAGGCCGCCAGGACGCCGAGCGCCATGGAGAGCGCGGTGACGCCCGTACGGCGCGAGTGGGTGGCGGCGATGAAATACAGGGCGACGTCGACCGCGAGGAACTGCGGCAGCTGGATCGCCCCCACCGCCAGGTTCGTGGTCGCGAATCCGGCGGCCGTGAGCAGCAGGGCGAGGGCGGTCAGCGGCCGGCGCGAGAGCAGCCGGCTGCCCGCCAGCGCCAGCGCGGTGGCCAGCGCGAGGATCACGAGGCCGTCCCACCGGTAGAACTGGACGGCGACCTGATACTGGGCCGCCTCCTCGCCGGGCAGCCTGATGCGCGCGAGGAACGTGAACACGGCGGTCGCACACCAGGTCAGGGCCACCCAGGCACCGGGCGGCACGCGCTTGAGCAGGGGAATCGGCGGCGTGACATGCATGCGCCGATCGTAGGCTCGCGCCCCTGGCACGGCATCGGCCCGCGGATGTACACCCCGGGTCGACACCCGCTCCCGGGGATTGTCCGCGCCGGGCCGATGTCCCGGGCCGGGCGTCGGCGAGACGGTGTTGGGCGTGATCGAAGTCAACGAACTCACCAAGCGCTATGGACCCACCACGGCGGTCCGGAACCTCTCCTTCGACGTGCGCCCGGGGCATGTCACCGGGTTCCTCGGCCCGAACGGCGCGGGCAAGACAACGACCCTGCGCATACTCCTCGGCCTGATCGCCCCAACCTCCGGGACCGCCACCATCGACGGCCGCCCCTTCCGGGACCTGCCGCGCGGGCTGCGCCATGTCGGCGCGCTGCTCGACGCCGGTGATGTGCACGGCGGCCGCAGCGCGCGAGCCCATCTGTCGGCCCTCGCCCGCAGCAACCGGATCCCGTACGGCCGGGTGGAGGAGGTGCTGGAGGAGGTGGGGCTGTCCGGCCCGGCGGCCCGGCGTCGTGTCGACGGCTTCTCCCTCGGTATGAAGCAACGCCTCGGGATCGCGACGGCGTTGCTCGGCGATCCACCGGTGCTGATGTTCGACGAACCGCTCAACGGCCTGGACCCGGAAGGCGTGTTGTGGGTACGCGGCCTGTTCCGGCGACTGGCCGCCGAGGGCCGTACGGTCTTCGTCTCCAGCCACCTGATGTCCGAAATGGAGAACACCGCAGACCAGTTGATCGTCATCGGACGGGGTGAGCTGATCGCCGCGGAGAGCGTGGCGGAGTTCGCGGCGCGCGGCACGAAGCTCACCGTGACCGTACGCACGCCGGACTCCGACCGGCTCACGGCCGTGCTGTCCGCCGAGGGCGCCGCCGTGGCGCCGTACGACGACCGCACCCTGAAGGTGACGGCGCTGAGCGCGGCGCGCATCGGCGAACTCGCCTTCCAGCACCGCATCCTGCTCGAAGAACTGACCCCGCAGGCGGCCTCGCTGGAGGCGGCCTTCATGGAACTGACCGCCGACAGCGCCGAATTCCTCGCCGGAGACGCCCGATGACGACCAGCACTCTTCCCGTCCCCCGCTTCACCGACCTCCTGGCCGCCGAGTGGATCAAGTTGCGATCCCTGCGCTCGACGTACTGGGCGCTCGGCGCCGGCGCGCTGGCGGTCATCGCGTTCAACGCGAACGCGGCACGCGTGGACGCGGCCGACTTCTCGCGCTTCAACGGCCAAATGCGCAACCAGACGGTCAAGTTCGCCCTGCGCGACGCCTTCACCGACGGTTCGGCGATGATCCTGATCCTCGCGGTCGCGAGCATCGGCGCGATCACGATCGTCGGCGAGTACGCGACGGGCCTGGTCCGCACGACGTTCGCGGCGGTTCCGGACCGCCGCGCCCTGATGGCGGCGAAGGTGACCCTGGTGACCGCGGTCATGACGGTCTACGGCGCCCTCGTCGCGGGCGCCTCCTTCGCCGCAACCCAGGCCATCCTCGACACCCGGGACGCCGGCGTCTCCCTCTCCCACCCCGGCGCCCTCCGCGTCGTCGCGGCCTCCGCGCTCCTCGCCCCGGTCTGCGCCCTCGCGGGCATGGCCCTGGGCGCCGTGATCCGCCACAGCGCCACGACGATGGTCGCCGCCACCGCCGTGCTCCTCCTGATCCCCAGCTTCATCACCGACCGCTACCGGTGGACGGCCGCGGTGAGGCACGCCCAGCCCGTCAACGCCTGGAACCGACTGGCCGACATCGCCTACGGCAAGGACCCCTTCACCCTGATACCGCGCCACCAGGCCACAGTCACCGGCGCCTGGCTCACCTTCGCCGCGTGGGCGGCGGTCGCGGCGGTCGTCGCCGTCGTGACGGTGGACCGCCGGGACGTCTGACCCGTACCCCGTGCGCCGTCAACAGCTTGTGGACGCAGGTGCGTTGTGCCAGCGTGCTGCCGCATGAGCGATGTTCAGGACCGGGATACGGCACTGGCCCGGGCGGTCGGCCTACGCGAGCACGACGCGGCAGCCGAGGCCCGTCCACTGTTGCTGGCCCTGGCCGACCGGCACCCGGCGGACGCCGAGATCGCGTACCAGACGGCCTGGGTCCACGACGTCCTCGGCCTGGAGGCGGAGGCGGTCCCGTTCTACGAACGAGCCCTGGCCGTCGAGGGATTGACGTCCGAGGACCGCCACGGCGCGTTCCTGGGCCTGGGCAGCACTTACCGCGTCCTGGGCCGCTACGAGGAGGCGGTGACGTGTCTGCGCCGGGGGCTGGAGGAGTTCCCCGGGGACCCTGCCCTGCGCGCCTTCCTGGCTATGGCTCTGTACAACGTCGGCGAGGCCCGGGAGGCCGTACGGACCCTGCTGGAGGTCGTGGCAGCCACCAGCGCCGACAGCCGCGTACAGGGGTATCGGCGGGCGATCGAGCATTATGCGGGGGATCTGGACGCGGTGGAGGGTGGCTAGGCGGCTTCGCGTCCACCACCGTCAGGCCGGCCGATGCTGAGTCAGCATTTCGCTGTACGCGGCCATGAGGTTGGGGCCGATCTGTTGAATTGCCGCTGAGCGGAGCGCCTCGTTCGCGAAAACGAACGTTGGGGTCGACGCCTCATCCCGGTGCACGGCGAAGAGACGTCCGAGACTGCCGCTGAACAAGGTCTCCAGCTGATATGGCGCCTGATCCGTCAGCAGAGCAAGATCGGACAAGGTAAGCCGCTTTCTGCTGGCCGCGACGAGGCCGATCACGTCCCGGTTCTCGGCGGCCCCTTCCAGGACGGCGCGCAGCTCGTAGAGAGCGGCCTGAGAGGTGTCCCGGAAGGCTGAGGATGGGGCGAGCGTCCGCACCCGGCAGCTGCGCAGCGGATGGCCGTGGGGCACGTCGGCGGGCAGAAGCATGGGACGACTGGTGACGAGGACCCGCAGACTCTCGTCCGGATTCCGCGGCAGCAGTGAGGCGATGCTGGGCAGGCCCGTCTGCGGCCCACGGTCCTCATCGAGCCCATCCACCATGAGGAGAAGCCGCCTGCCCTCACTCCGTGCCCGCTGGGCGGCGTCGGCCAGCAGGCGACGGCGCAGCAGGTCCCGCGCACCGGACGCCAGCGTGCGGGTCGAGGAAGACGGTTCATCGAGCAGCAGGGCCAGTTGCTCGATGAGTGCGTCGGTGAAGGCCATGCTGTCGGACTGGCCGGCGAGGCGGCCGGTGATGAAGAACGACAAGACGTCGACCTCGGGAGGAGGTCGCAGCGCAAACGACGACAGCAATGCGGTCTTGCCTGCCCACGGGCCGCCCTGCCACAGAACATAGGGCTCAACCCCGTGGCAGAACGCCGCCAGCTCCGCCAGCTCCGGCTGCCGGTCTTGCAGGGTTACGGGGGCCAGGTCGCGGATCTCGGCGAAGTAGGGCGACTGCCGCTCTGGTTCCGGGCGGGGGATCTCCGCCAGCTTGCCCGATTGCCCGAGGTTCAGCAGGGTGGCCAGGCTTTCCCGGTCCTCGGAGGACCCGGCCAGGGCGCGCTCGATCCGGACGGCTGTCAGGCTGCCCAGGCCCTCTAGAGAGTTGTGTTGGGTGACGATGCCGACGATGCAGCCTTCGGCCCACACCGGCGCACCCGAGAACCCTGCCCATGGGGACGAGTGGTCGGGGGAGTCTGCGGGTGCATCCACGTGAATCTCCAATGTGCCGCTGCGCAGGTTGGCCAGGCTGGAGGCGGTGCCGAAGAGGTGAGCCACGTCGTTGATGGGGGCGTCGTCGAACCCATAGTTCCGCTTGTAGGAGGGATAACCTGCCGTTTCCACGGCCACTACGGCCGGCCGGGTCGTCATGCGGCCGTAGCGGACCGGGGCGACCACGGTGGCGTGGCTGGGCGGTTCGAAACGCAGGATGGCAACGTCAGCGGATTCGTCGACCCATGCGACCGTTGCCGGGCCGATCCATTCCTCGTCACTGAAATAGAGCTGCACTGCGAGCGCGGTGCTGCCGCGCGCCACATGGGCGGCGGTCAGCACACAGTCGTTCGTCACCCGGTAACCCGAACCGCCAAAGAGGAGGGTGCCATTCGGGTATCGCACCCCAACCTGCGCGATCCGCTCTCCGTCCAGATGCTGCGAGTACTCGACACGGGCCTCCGTCCGAGGCGGCGGGACATCATCTCGGTTGTCCTCCGTCATCGGGAAGATGGTGACCGTGATCAGGCCTTGCCGGATGACGACCACAGGCTCCGGCGAGCCCACGGCCCGGCAGTCCGCGACGGACCGCGGAAGCCCGGCCCCCACGGATTCGACCAGTTTCACCCAGGTGAGCAGTCGGGCTAGGCGGAAGTTGCGGGGCTGGGACTGGCCTTCCAGGGTGCCGAGCCGCAGCTGTCCGTCGGGCACCGCCGACGCGCCTCCCCAGGTGCCGGGGCTGATCACCTCGATCCGGTCGTCGAAGACATGGATCTGCACGCAGGCGGCCTGTTCGCCGTAGTCGCGGTGGACGACAGCGTTCGCGATGATCTCTCGTACGGCGATCATCGGGTAGCGGTAAGTGGTCTCGCTGTACGCACTCGCAGCGGTGGGCGCCTCTCCGAGCTGGGACGACCTCGCCACGAAATCCCGTGCCTGGACGATGAGTTCGGGAACCGTACCGTGCAGGTCGACGCTCTCCACCGGATCGGTCTTACGGGTGCCGCGGAATCGGACGCAGCGCACCATCGCCGCGGGGATAAGCGTGGTGGGGTTCTGTCCGAACAGCAGCACACCGGCGCGGGTGGGGTGGCCGTCCTTGAGAAGTCCCGCACGCTGGAGGAATTCGTTGGACGTCAGTTGCTGGGGCAGATCGGCCGCCATGTCGTCGCGCAGGTCCTGGCGGAATGCCTCGATGTGCTTCTCGCTGAGCGCCTCGCCCCTGGCGATGTCGTCGAGGGAAGCGGAATGAGGTCTGGGCCGGGCGTCGTTGTCCGTATGCTCCGGCCGACCGCGAGGCGGGGGCACGGGGACCGGCAAGGAGTCGGCAGGCTCCGCGACCGGCGGCGTCGGGCGGCGGGCGATGGGGACGGCTCCCGCACCGTCGAACTTGCGGTGCGGTTCATGGCCGTCGAACTTGACCTGCTTGAGATACGCGAAGAGGTCGTCGAGGTCCACTACTTGGTCGCTGTCCCGGTCGCCGGCGTCCGCGAGCAACCCGTCGGTCAACGCCTTGGTGAAGGGGCTCGGTTCACCACGTACCTCGGCGTCGGCCGCCCGGTCCGTCGCCGAGGTGGCCGCGATGACGAAGCGTCCGTGGCCAGACAGCTTTTCGACGATCTCATCATCGCCCTTGAACACCCCGCTGTGGCAGCAGTCGAGAATCACGATCTTCACCTGGGCGAAGCTGGCGCCGATCATTTCCGACAACACCGATCCGATGAAGGAGGTCGAACGCAACCTGTCGACTTTGGTATTGCTCGCGCACAGAAACAACTGCCGGTTAAGACTGCGGCCATGCCCGCTGTAGTAGAACAACAGCGTGTCGTCCGGCTCCGCGCCACTGAAGAAATCTTCGGCCACGGTGACGATCTCGGACGCATCCTCCTCAGAGAGAAGACGCACCTCGGTGCGTTGGAACAGTCCTGCCGACGGGTCTGTGAGCGCGTCGCGCAGGAGCATTCCATCCATCTTCGGGCCCTGCAGTTCGCGCAGTACGCCCGGGTCTGCCGGAAACCGTGAGTTGCACACGATCAGGGCCCGGTACATGCAATCCTTCGAGAAGCGACTACGTACACGACTATGTACATGACTACGTACATGCTGACTTGTAGCCAGCTTAGGCGGGGGAAAGCCAATCGTGGTGCAGATGGCGGGAATCAGCGTCGAAGGCCGTTTGACCGGAGTCGCCATTGATCATCCGGCGGCACTCGACGCTCACGACGAGCTCGTCGAAGACATCAAGTCGGTACCGGGGCTCACGGCCACCGAGCGCGACGCCGCGGGGGACGGCGGCGGCAAGGGCGCACTCACCGAGCTGGTCGTGGGCTTCAGCAGCGCCGGATCCCTCGCCGCGTTCGTCCGGCTCGCACAGCTCTGGCTGGGTCGGGACCGGCGCCGCTCACTGACCGTTTCCATCACGGATTCCGTCACGGAGAACGGCACCGCCAAGGTGATCCGGATCGAGGGCGAGCACATCTCGACCGAATCGCTGACCGAGGCGCTGCGCGCGGCGAGCGGCAACTCCGACGAAGGGCCCGCGGAAGCCACCGGAGAGAACGCCTAGGGGCGTGCCGCGAACGCGTCCATCAGCGTGTCGATTCTGAGGCGCAGGTCCGCGGAAGTGGCGCCGGTGAGGGCGACGGAGATCTCGTTGCCGCCGGGCGAGTTGGCGAGGCGGACGTTCAGGGAGTGCAGGGAGCTGTCCAAGGGGTAGCTGTACCAGGCGTCCGGGGTCTCGTCGTCGGTCGTTTCGAGGCCGAGAGAGACGGTCTCCCAGTCCGTTTCGTCGAACCACATGCTGTTGTAGCGGGCGAGGAGTTCGAGGAAGGAGCGGAGGTGAGGGCGCCAGATCCAGCCCCTCATCTCGTCCGACTCGGTTTCCGGGTCGGACACTTCGGCCTCCGGGCCGTCCTCGGCCGCCGGGGCGGTCATGCGCAGGCCGGCGCTCACCGCGTGACGGTCCCTGATGGTGGTCCTCAAATGCGCCCAGAGGTCGAGCCGGCGGCAGGCGGTGTCGGGATCGTAGGCGGCCGTCGGCAGTTGCGGGATGCGTTTGCGGCCGGTTTCGTCGAGGCGGTAGGGAACCTCGAACGCCCCTGTCCAGCGGGCGAGTTCGGGGCCGAAGCGTTCCTCGGCCTCGCCCGCGCCGACTCCGAGATACCCGGCGATCTCCTCCCAGGAACTGCCGCGCTCCCGCTCGTAGACGACGGCACGCACCAGTGTCCACTCGGCGGACGCGACGAGCTCTGCCGCCTCGCTGACTCGGCCGCCCGGACCGCAGAACCCGTCGTGTCGCGTGATGACCAGTTCACCGGCGGATCCGGCGAGGCCGTACGCGGCCTGGCTGAGCACGAGGCGGGCCAGTGCCTCTCGGGAGTAGGCGCGGCGGTCGTCGTCGTACGGAGTCGTCTCGGGGTGGGGCATGCAGCTCAGGGTTCCACGCGTCCGCGCACACGGCGTACCGAGTTTTCGGCGGTGGGGTTCCCGGGGTGGGCCTGAACGTGGGCCGGAAAGTGCTGCCGGGGTGTCAGCCCCGCGATGCGGTGGAAGGCGGCGACGAAGAGGCGGGCCAACGTGCGGGCGCTCGCGCCGACTTCGGCTCCCCAGGCGGGCCAGACGCAGCCTGCCGGTCGGCGTCAGTGGGGCTGGGCTCACTCGTCGACGGTGAAGCGGCGGACGTATCTCCGCTGCCACGGCGTCTCCACCGCGTGCCGGTCGTAGTGGCGGCGTACGAAGGCCACCGCCTCCCCCGGCGGTACTCCGTCGAGGACGGCGAGGCAGGCCAGGGCTGTGCCGGTGCGTCCCCGGCCGCCGCCGCAGGCGATCTCGACGCGATCGGCTTGCGCCCGCTTCCATGCCTCGGCGAGGACCCCGCGGGCCTCGGCCCGGTCGGCGGGCAGCCTGAAGTCCGGCCAGCGCAGCCAGTGGGCTTCCCAGGGGACTTCCGGTGGCTGCTTGCCGAGCAGGTACACGGCGTACGTCGGTGGCGGGCCGTCTTGCGGGAGCGGCCTTCGCAGGGCGCGGCCCCGCACCAGCCGCCCAGAGGGCAGACACAGCACGCCGACACCGTTCGGATCCCAGCTCTCGATCATGGGTTTCGCCCCCTCCGCCCCTACCCGTCCCATCCCTGGGGGCTGCGCCCCCAGACCCCCAAAAGATTGCGCAGTTCCCCGCGCCCCTTAAGGGGCGCGGGGAACTGCGCAATCTTTTGGACCAGCCCCCCCTACCCGCAGCCAAAGAACCGAACCCCCCGCTCAGCTCACCCCGCGGGACTCCTGCGCCGCCCTCGCCTCGATCCCCCGGAAGTGGTCCGCCATCGCCCGCTGTGCGCCCTCGACATCGCGGGCGCGCAGCGCCGTGACGATGTCGCGGTGGCGGCGGACGGTCACCTCGGGTGCCGGGTCGTCGGTCCAGCCGCGTACGCCGGCGACGCGGCTGAAGACGGTCCAGAAGGCGCCGAGGAGCTGCGGGACGAGGGCGTTGCCGAGGGACGCGTACAGCAGCTCGTGGAATTCGCGGTCGAGTTCGGGGAAGGGGCGGCCTTCGCGGCCGGCCGTCTCCATCCGCTCCACGACGGATTCGAGGCCGTCGAGTTCCGCCTCGGAGAGCGTCGCGGCGACCCGGCGGATCAGGCCCTCCTCCAGGACCTCGCGGACCTGCAGTATCTCCGCCAGCGCACCCGTCTCGTCGTCCGGTTGGGCGAGCGTGCGGAAGGTGAGACCGTCGACGAGCGGGGTCAGGGAGGCCTGGCCGACATAGGTGCCGTAGCCGTGTCTGATCTCCACTATGTCGAGTGCTTGAAGGGCCTTGAGGGCCTCGCGGACGGAGTTGCGGCTCACGCCGAGGTCGGTCATCAGCTCGGTCTCGGTGGGCAGCGGCGCACCGGCCTGGAGCTTGCGGTCGAAGATCAGCTGCATGACCTCGCGCTGGATCTGGCCGCCCACCCGGCGCTCGGGCCGACGCCGGTTCCCGGTCTCCTCAGACATGCGCCGCATCGTACGCTCGCTGGACATCCGACGTCCCACCTCCGGACTGATTAAACGTCAGGCGATTAAATCGCCGGGTGATTACCGGGCGATTAGATGCCCGGTGATTAAACGCCAACTGGCGTCAACTACCCCTATTCACACCGTCATTGGTCGCACCTCTGGAAGATACGCCATTCGTGTGCGATCCCTTGACCGCCCTCACAGCCCCTCTTATGGTCACGCTGCCCCCTATGACGTAGGACGTCGTATCTCCCCACACCACTCCTTGCTGGAGGAACCGTGCGCGACGTGACCGACACTCCGGCGCTGCACCGCCGGTCGTTCCTGAAGTACACCGGCGCCCTCGGTGCGGCCGCCGCCCTCTCCTCGTCGCTGGCCGCCTGCTCGTCGGGGCCGGAGTCCACGAACGACACCGGCGGCTCGGGCGGCGGCAAGAACGCCACGCTGACGGCCGTCATCGGCTACGGAAACGACGGCAGCTGGGATCCGACACAGACCGCGTCCGCCTTCTCCATGGCCGCCAACAACCACATCTACGAAGGTCTGCTCGACACGGACCCGATCTCCCGCGAGCCGTACGCAGCGCTGGCCACCGCCGTGCCGGCCGATCTCAGCGGCACGTCGTGGAAGTTCACCCTGCGGGCGGGCGCCACGTTCCACGACGGCAAGCCCGTCACCGCCGACGACGTGGTGTTCGTCTACGAGCGGATCCTCGACCCGAAGACGCAGACCCTCGCCAAGGGCTTCTTCGCCAGCTGGCTGAAGAAGGTCAGGAAGATCGACGCGCAGAACGTCGAGCTGGTCCTCAAGTTCCCCTTCCCCGAGGGGATTTCGCGGCTCACCCTGGCGAAGATCATGCCGAAGCACGTCTTCTCCCAGCCGGGCGCCTGGGACGACGCGATCAAGGGCAAGGCGGTCGGCTCGGGGCCGTACCGGCAGACCGCGCACCACCCGAAGTCGAACACGACCTTCGAGGCGTTCGCCGCGTACAACGGCCCGCGCAAGGCGGCCTTCAAGAAGATGAACTGGCTGACCATAGTGGATGCCGCGCCCCGCGTCGCGAAGATCTCCGGTGCCAGCGCCGGCGCGCAGATCGCCGACAACATCCCGTACGCCAATATTCAGCAGCTCAGGAAGGGCGGCATGTCCGTCCAGGGCGGCGCGGGCATGAACAACCTCTTCCTGATGTTCAACACCCAGCACAAGCCGTTCGACGACGTACGGGTGCGGCAGGCGCTGCACTACGCCATCGACACCGGCAAGATGGTCGAGGTCGCCCTCAAGGGGCACGGGAAGCCGTCGTCGTCGTTCCTCAACGAGGGCAACCCGAGCTACCGGCCCGCGAAGACCGTCTACACGTACGACCCCGAGAAGGCGAAGAAGCTCCTGAAGGAGGCCGGGGTCAAGGGGCTGAAGGTCGAGATCCTGTCGGTCAACGTCAGCTGGATCGTGGACTGTCTGCCGACCATCAAGGCGTCCTGGGACGCGATCGGCGTGGAGACCACGCTCTCCCCGCAGGAGACCACAGCCGTCTTCACCAAGATGGACCAGAAGCAGGACTACCAGGTCGTCGCGGCCGCCTCGAATCCCAATCAGTTCGGGCTGGATGCCGACCTGATCATGCACTACAACTACGGGCCCCAGAACCTGTGGATGGGTTACGCCCGCTGGGCCGGCAACTCCGTGGCGAAGAAGCTCTTCAAGGACATGGACCTGGCGACGCAGGAGCCGGACGCCGACAAGAAGAAGACGATGATCCAGGACTACATCGACGTCGTCGCCGAACAGGCCGTGCTCTACCCGGTCGTGCACAACGAGCTGATGACGGCGTGGGACCCGACGAGGCTCACGGGGATAAGGGCACAGCCGTACCCCGGCATCAATCTGCTGCAAGCCAAGTGGGTCTAGGCCCGGGCGACAGGGAGTTCGTACGTGGTCGCCATCGCCAGGATCCTGCTGCGCCGCGTCGCGCTGCTCGTGCCGCTGATGCTCGGGATCGTCCTGTTCGTGTTCCTCGTGATGCGGTTCTCCGACGTCGACCCGGCGTCGGCGTTCTTCCAGGGCGCCAATCCGACCCCGGGGCAACTGCACGACTTCCGGGAACGGAACGGGCTGCTCGACCCGCTGCCGGTGCGCTACTTCCACTTCGTGGGGGATCTGCTCCACGGTGACATGGGCACCAGCGCGCTCACCCGGGGTTCGGTCCTCGACCAGGTCACCACCGCGCTGCCGCTCACGCTCCAGCTCACCTTCCTGGGGCTCGGCATCGCGGTGGTGCTGTCGCTGCTCGGCGGGGTCACCGCGGCGATCTACCGCGACCGGCTGCCCGACCAGATCATCCGCGTCGTCTCGCTCACGGGGGTGGCGGCGCCCGGTTTCTGGCTGGCGCTGCTGATGATCCAGTATCTGGCCGTCGACCAGGGCTGGTTCCCGACCGGCGGCTACATCAACCCGGCCGACTCGCTGAGCGGCTGGCTGAAGACGATGGCCCTGCCCGCGCTCGCCCTCTCCCTGCCGGTCGCCGCGCAGCTCACCCGGATCGTGCGGACCTCCGTGGTGGAGGAGCTGGACAAGGACTATGTGCGGACGGCGATCGGGAGCGGGCTGCCGCCCCGCGTGGTCGTCGGCCGCAACGTCCTGCGCAACGCCCTGATGAACCCGCTCACCGTGCTGGGGCTGCGCGTCGGGTATCTGCTCGGCGGGGCGGTCGTCATCGAGACGATCTTCTCGCTCCCCGGGATGGGGAAGCTGATGATCGACGCCGTGAAGAACGGCGACCCGGCGGTCGTGCAGGGCGTCGTGCTGACCACGGCCACCGGATTCGTGGTCGTGAACCTCGTCATCGACATCCTGTATCTGCTGGTCAACCCGCGACTGAGGGATGCGACCTGATGTTCACGCGCAAAAGTCTCGCGGACACCCTCTCCCGGCCCGGTGTCCGGCTGCGCGGCTGGCGGCGGCTGCCCCCGCTGTCGAAGATCGCGGTCTGCTTCCTCGCCGTGGTGCTGCTGGTCGCCCTCCTCGCACCGCTGCTGGCCCCGCACGACCCGCTCGACCAGCAGACGCCGGTGGACGGCACCGGGCACCCGTCCGCCGGTCACTGGATGGGGCAGGACAGCCTCGGCCGGGACATCCTCAGCCGACTGATGTACGGCGCCCGCTGGTCCCTCGCCATCGGACTGGGCGCCACCGCGCTCGCCCTCGTCGTGGGTGCGCTTCTCGGCGCGGTCGCGGCGACCTCCCGCAAGGCGGTCGACGAGACGCTGATGCGCTGCCTGGACGTGGTGATGGCGTTCCCCGGCATCGCGCTCGCCGCGGTCCTGGTGGCCGTCTTCGGCGGCGGCATCACGGTGCTGATCTGCGCGATCGCGTTCCTGTTCACCCCGCCGGTCGCCAGGGTCGTACGGGCGAACGTCCTCGACCAGTACGGCGAGGACTATGTGACCGCCGAGCACGTCATCGGCGCCCGCACCCCGCACATCGTCATCAGGCACGTGGCCGTCAACTGCGCCGCGCCCGTCCTGGTGTTCTGCACCGTGCAGGTCGCGGAGGCCATCGTCTTCGAGGCGTCGCTGTCCTTCATCGGCGCGGGCGTACGGCCCCCTGACCCGTCCTGGGGCAGCGTCATCGCGGACGGCAAGAACATGGTGCTGACGGGCGGCTGGTGGGCGACCGTCTTCCCGGGCCTGCTGATGCTGATCACCGTGCTGTCGCTGAACATCCTCTCCGAGGGCGTCTCGGACGCGTGGGCGGCGCCGGCGGCCAGGGACGTGTCCGCGCCCGCGGCGGAGGACCGGCTGGAGGCCCCCGAGCCCGGCAGCGGCAAGGTCCTTGAACTACCGGGCCTCACGGAGGCGGCGGCGCGCCTGCGCGCACGGGCCAGGCCACTCCCCTCAGGCCAGCAGCCCGTCCTCGCCGTCGAGAACCTGGCCATCGGCTTCGACGCCCGCCACGCCGGGGTGGACATCGTCGACGGCATCAGCTTCGAGGTGCAGCCGGGTGAGGTCCTCGGCCTGGTCGGCGAGTCCGGCTGCGGCAAGTCGCTGACGGCGCTGGCGGTGATGGGCCTGGAGCCGAAAGGGGCTCGGGTCCGCGGCCATGTCCGGTTCAACCAGCGGCAGTTGGTCGGCGAGCCGATGCGCGTACGACGCCGGCTGCTGGGCCATGAGATGGCGATGATCTACCAGGACGCGCTGTCCTCCCTGAACCCGGCGATGACCATCAGGGCCCAGCTCAACCAGGTGATACGGCGAGGCGGCAGGCGGACAGCCACCGAACTGCTGGACATGGTCGGCCTGGACCCCGAACGCACTCTGCGCAGCTACCCGCACGAGCTCTCCGGCGGCCAGCGCCAGCGCGTCCTGATCGCGATGGCCCTGTCCCGCAGCCCCAAGCTGATCATCGCCGACGAACCGACGACCGCCCTCGACGTGACGGTCCAGGCGCAGGTCATAGAGCTGCTGCTGCGGCTGCGCGAGGAGCTGGACTTCGCGCTGATCCTCGTCTCGCACGACCTGGCACTGGTCTCGGCCGTCACCGACCGGGTGGTCGTCATGTACGGCGGCCAGATCGTCGAGACGGGCGTGACGGCGGATCTGGTGGAGGCGCCGGCCCACCACTACACGCGCGGGCTGCTGGGCAGCGTCCTCTCCCTGGAGTCGGCGGCCGAGCGCATGACCCAGATCAAGGGGGTCGTACCCTCCCCGGCCGACTTCCCGGCGGGCTGCCGCTTCGCCGACCGCTGCCCACTGGCGAGCGAGGTGTGCCGTACGACGCGGCCGGACCTGGTGGGGACACCTACGCACACGGCGGCCTGCCACCACCCGGCGACCGGCCTGGCGACGGCCGGGGAGAGCGGAGGCGCGGTCGCGCCGGCCGATCCGAACGGAAGCGAAGAAGGGGCCGTCACATGAACGCGCTGGTGCGGCTGTCCGACACACACGTCGTCCACAAGGCCCGCAGCGGTGGCGTGTTCACCCGGGACAAGGTGTACGCCCTCACCGGCGCCGACCTCGCCATCGCGCCCGGCGAGACGGTCGGCGTCGTCGGCGAGTCCGGATGCGGCAAGTCGACGCTCGCGAAGGTGCTGGTGGGGGTGCAGCGACCGACGTCCGGCACGGTCACCTTCGGCGGCCGCGACCTGTGGTCCCTGAAACCCGCCGAGCGGCGCACGGCCGTCGGCGGCAGCACGGGCATGATCTTCCAGGACCCGTCGACGGCCCTGAACCGCCGCCTGCCCGTACGCCAGATCCTGCGCGATCCGCTGGATGTGCACCGGCGCGGCACTCCAGCCGAACGCGCCGACCGCGTACGGGAGTTGATGTCGCTGGTCGGTCTCCCCCGCGCCCTCGCGGACGCCCTGCCCGGCCAGCTCTCCGGCGGCCAGCGCCAACGCGTCGCCATCGCACGCGCGTTGGCCCTGGAACCGGACCTGGTCGTGGCCGACGAACCGACGAGCGCGCTGGACGTGTCGGTGCGCGCCCAGATCCTGAACCTGCTCCTCGACCTGAAGGAACGCCTGGGCCTGGCCCTGGTCTTCGTGTCTCACGACATCCAGACGGTACGGCGGATGAGCGACCGAGTGATCACGATGTACCTCGGCCGGATCGTCGAGGAGTCACCGGCCGACGAGGTCACGGACGGCTCCCGGCACCCGTACACACGGGCGCTTTTCTCGGCGACGCCGGGCCTGCTGGACCCCATCGACCCGATTCCACTGGTGGGCCCGGTCCCGTCGGCGACTCGCCCGCCCTCCGGCTGCCCGTTCCGTACGCGGTGCTGGAAGGCGGACGAGGCGTGCGCCGACGCCATGCCGGAGTTCGCGGGCGCGTCGACCGCCGGACACCGCTACCGGTGCCACCATCCTGTGGAGGAGGGCCAGTCGACGCGCGCGCTGGTCGCGCAGGCCGTGTCCGCCACCGCCCCGGCCACCGCCATGGCCGACGTCCCGTTACAGCCGAACATCAGGGAGCCTTCATGACCATCCCCGCCCCGTTGACCGGTGTCGTACCCCCCGTCTGCACCCCCCTGACACCGGACCGCGAGGTGGACGTCCCGTCACTCATCAGGCTGGTCGACCACCTGGTGAACGGCGGGGTGCACGGCTTGTTCGTCCTCGGCTCGACCTCTGAGGTGGCGTATCTGACGGACGCGCAGCGCCGACTGGTGGTGGAGACGGTGACCGCGCATGTCGCCGGCCAACTCCCCGTCCTCGCGGGCGCGATCGACATGACGACGCCGCGTGTCCTGTCCCACGCCGCGGCCGTCACGGCGGCGGGCGCCGACGCGATCGTGGCGACGGCGCCGTTCTACATTCGCACCCACCCGGCGGAGATCGCCCGCCACTTCCGCCTGATCGCCGCACGCTCGTCGGTGCCGGTCTTCGCGTACGACATCCCTGTCTCCGTCCACACCAAGCTGAGCGCGGAGCTGGTCCTGGAGCTGGCAGCTGACGGCGCACTGGTGGGCCTCAAGGACTCCAGCGGCGACCTGGGTGCCTTCCGCTCCGTCGTCACCGGCGCCCGCGCCCACCCCGACATCACCGGTTTCACCCTCCTCACCGGATCCGAGACCGTCATGGACTCCGCGCTGGCGCTGGGGGCGGACGGGGCGGTGCCCGGGCTGGGGAACGTGGACCCTGACGGGTATGCACGGCTGTTCCGGCTGTGCCGGGAGGGCGACTGGTCGCGGGCGCGGGCCGAACAGGAGCGGCTGTGCGCCCTGTTCGGGATGGTGGGCGTGGGTGATCCCGCGCGGATGGGCGGCAGTTCGTCGGCGCTCGGCGCCTTCAAGGCGGCGCTGTACTTGCGGGGGATCATCGACTGCCCCGCAACGGCGGAGCCGCAGGTTCCGTTGTCGGAGGGGGAGGTCGAGCGGGTGGGGAAGTATCTGGCGGGGGCGGGGTTGCTGTAGGGGGCTGCCGTAAGGGGTTTAAGGGGTTTCCATCCCTCAGCGGACAGGCTGTGGAGCAGGCCAGAGGCTGCCGGTCAGGCGCTGCCGGTTCGCATCGCGGTGACCGCCACCGTCGCGTACCGCATCGTGAAGCTGCCGCCCACGGCATCGATGGCGGCCCCGACGCCCTCCAGCACCTCCGCCAGCCGGTCCGCCGGGAGCTGGGTGAGGATGCCGTGGGTGGGCATCTGGTCCAGCCAGGCGTCCCGGGTGTAGGACCACTCCCAGTCGAATCGCCACTGCTCCGGTTCGCTGAATCCGTCCACCTCGCGGATCCCGTCGGCGGCCTTGGTGAACAGCTCCTGGTACACGTCCATGGCCGCTCGCTCCGCCATCGCCCGGAGGTTGAACGGCGAGTCGGGCATCACCCGTCGGCAGACCGTGACGAGGGCTTCCGTGATCTCGGGCGGCAGGTCGAACACATGCCAGAACGCCGCCAGTCGGCCGCCGGGCCGCAGCACCTGTGCGGCCTTGGCGGCTCCAGCGACCGGGTCGATCCAGTGCCAGGCCTGACCGGCGACGACCGCGTCGAACGTCCGGCCGGCCGGATCCCAGGCCTCGAACGCAGCCACGTCAACCTCGACCCCGGCCCCGAGCCGCCGTGCCGTGTCGGCCATCCGCGCGTCCGGATCGACCCCCAGCACCTGGCAGCCGGCCGCCTGGAACTGCCGGGCGGCGATACCGGTGCCACAGCCGACATCGAGGACGTCGGGCCCGGGGGCGGTGGCGACGATCCGGTCCACCAGGGCGTCGGGATAGCGGGGCCGGGCCCGGTCGTAGCGTTCGGCGTCCACGCCGAAGGACTCCGCCACCTGTCGGGCGCGATGAGACTCGCCGACTCGATGAGACCCGTTTCCGGAAGGACGACGTGCCGGCTCCGGCCGTATAGTGGGCATGCGCCCACTATGAATGGGCAAGCGCCCACTCGTCAACGGGCGGGTCGGTACAGCGAAAGAAAGAGGTACGCACGGTGCCGACAGGGGTAGCCATCCGCGACGCGCGCGAGCAGCTGTTCGACGCCGCCGAGCGCGTCCTGCTCCGGGACGGGCCGAGCGCCCTGACCAGCCGGGCGGTCACCACGGAGGCGGGCTGCGCCAAAGGCGTCCTGCACCGGCACTTCGCCGACTTCGACGCCTTCCTCGCCGAGCTCGTCCTGGACCGTGTCCGCCAGATCGACCACCAGGCCGCCGCCCTGCGCGACTCCGCCGGAACAGGCACCGTCGCCGACAACCTCACCGGCGCGCTGACGAACCTGTTCGGTTCGGTCGCCGTGGCGATCGTCGGCCTTGTCACGTCCCGCGACGACCTGCGCGCGCGGCTCCGCCGAACCACGCCGACCGGCATCCCCCTCCTCACGGAAGCCGCCGTCATGATCGCCTCCTACCTCACCGCGGAGCGCGACCTGGGCCGCATCTCGCCGGACGCCGACATCGACGCCCTCGCCCCCACCCTGATCGGCACCGCCCACCTGCTCTACGCCGACCGCAAAGGCACCCCGCCACATCCCGAAGCCGTCCACAGGGCCGTGGCGTCGGTCATCGCCGGGGTCGCGCGATAGCCGCTTTCTTCGCCCCCGCCGCCCCTACCCGTCCCATCCCTGGGGGCTGCGCCCCCAGACCCCCAAAAGACTGCGCAGTTCCCCGCGCCCCTGAATGCGGCTGCGGGTGAGTGGGGGTTGCTCGCGCAGTTCCCCGCGCCCCTAAAGAACCCGGGGCGGGCGGGGGATCGCGGGGCGAAGCCCCGCGCTGTTAGGGGCGCGGGGAACTGCGCGCCCAGCCCCCACCCACCCGCACCCAACACACAACCAAACGGGGTCGAAGGGGCGGAGCCCCTGGGGATGGGACGGGTAGGGGCGGCGGGGGCGAAACCCGCCTACCCCAGCACGTCGCTCACGGGCACCCGCCGAAACTCGATCGTGTCGTACGCCCCCTTCACCCCGGTCTCATACAGCACCCCAACCCGCCCCGCACCAAGCTGCACAAGGTCCGAGTACGCCGCCCGCAACGAAGACAGCGTCATCACCTTCGCGAAGCTCGCACCCCCGTCCACGCTCCGCCAGATGGCCATCGACTGACGGACGGTGGGAACGGAGGGCCCCGAGAAGAGGAGAGGCGCACCGGCCCCACTCAGTTGCAGCACACTCGCCTGAACCACGGGCACATCGTTCAGCGTGGGCTGGATCCTGTAGGGGCGGTCCAGGCTCTCCGCCCCGTCACTGGAGTAGGCGTCGAGCCGGTTGCCGGCACTCGTGCCGTTCTGGTCCCGGGCGGTGAAGTACACCCGCCCATCGGGAAGTTCGGCGGCACCACTCTCGTTCGCGTTGGCGACCCCGTCGTACGAGGCGTCCACGAACCCCAGCCTCCACGTAAGCCCGCCGTCGTCACTGTAGATGGCGTGCGCGCCGCAGTACTTGGACTCCTGCCCGCTGTCGGCGGAGCCCACGGGCGGCGCCGCGGAGTGGTTCGCGGGCACCACAAGGCGCCCGGCGTGCGGACCGTGAGCGAGGACGATCGCGTGGCCCGGCCCCGTGGCGTACCACCGCCACCCCCGCGGCTTCACCTGCGCCGTGATGTCCCGCGGAGCCGAGAAGTGCTGCCCGTCGTCGCTGCTCGTCTGGACGAAGACGCGACGGCTCTGCCCCGCGGTGACCTCGCCCCGCATGATCTGCGCCTCGGTCACCGCACCGCTGTTGTAGGAGGTGAGGAGGACGATCCGGCCGGTGCGGGGGTCAACGACCGGCGCCGGGTTGCCCCGGGTGTTCCCGCCCCCGGACGCGACCACCCGCAGCGGACCCCACGAACAGCCGCCGTCCAGGGAACGTCTGAGGACGACATCGATGCGCCCGGTGTCGCCGGCGCCGTCGTGTCTCCCCTCCGCGAAGGCGAGCAACGTACCGGCGCGCGTCGTGACCGCGGCGGGGATGCGGTACGTGTCGTAGCCGTCCTGGCCCGCGGTGTACGGCACGGACGAGGTACAGACCCGGGTGGCGGGCGGCGCGCCCGACGCGGTGCCGGTCCCCGCGAGGGCCGCAAGACCGGCGAGGAATCCGACGACTGCCGTCGGCGCGACCATACGGCTCGTGATGCTCATGGCACTCCCTGGACCTCAGAGGACATAGGACGTGGGATGTCCAGGAGGAGCTATTGCCCAAAAAGGGCACAGCGACACACATGCCACTACAGCGTGCTGACGTGACGTCAGTTCAGCGGGCGCTTCACCATGCGCCCGGAGTGACGAGCCCCGACTCGTACGCCACGATCACCAGCTGGGCCCGGTCCCGCGCGCCCAGCTTGCCCATGATGCGGCTGACATGGGTCTTCGCGGTCAGCGGGCTCAGGCCCAACGCCCCCGCTATCTCGGTGTTGTTGAGGCCGCGCGCGACCAGCGCCAGCACCTCGCGCTCCCGCTCGGAGAGGCCGTCGGGGCCACCCGCCACGGGCACGGGAGCCGCCGGGCTGCGCAGGAAGCGGGCGATCAGGCGGGCGGTCGGGCCCGGTGACAGCAGGGCGTCCCCGGCGGCCACCGTGCGGATGGCGTCGAGGAGTTCGGCGGGCCTCGTGTCCTTCACCAGGAAGCCGGAGGCGCCCGCGCGCAGGGCCTCCGCGATGTACTCGTCGGTGTCGTACGTGGTGAGGACCAGGACCCTGACCCCGGCCAGGTTCTCGTCGGCCGCGATGAGCCGGGTCGCCTCGATGCCGTCCAGGTCGGGCATGCGGATGTCCATGACGACCAGATCGGCCCGCGCGCTGCGCGCCAGCTCCACCGCCTCCCGCCCGGTGGCCGCCTGTCCCACGACCTCCATGTCCCGCGCCGACTCGACGAGCATGGCGAACGCGGCCCGCACGAGCGTCTGATCGTCGGCGAGAAGTACGCGAATGGTCATCGGGGCTCGCCTCGTTCGAGTTCGGGTGCGCGTACGGCTTCGTCATCACGTACGGCTTCGTCATCACGTACGGCTTCGAGATCCCGTACATCCGTCTGCGCGGGAACCACGCCCGCGCCCGCACCCACCAGTGGCAGCACCGCCGACACCCCGAACCCACCACCCTCCCGCACCCCGGCCTCCAGCGTCCCGCCCACACTACGAGCCCGCTCCCGCATCCCCACGAGTCCGAACCCGGGTGTGCCGCCCGCGTCGCCGACGCCGTCGTCCGTGACCGTCACCCGCAGCGCCCAGTCGTCCGCCCGCAGGGCCACGCGTACCGGCACCTCGGGGCCCGCGTGCCGTACCGCATTGGTGAGCGCCTCCTGGACGATCCGGTAGGCAGCGGCGCCCACGGCGGAGGGGACTCCGGCCGTCGGTACCGCGATCTCCGTCTCCACCTTCGCGCCCGCGGTGCGCGCCGCGGTCACCAGGTCGGACAGTCCGTCGAGGCCGGGCAGCGGGCCGCGCCCGTCGCCGCCGCACTCCGGCGCGCGCAGCACCTCCAGCGTGCTGCGCACTTCGCCGCGCGCGGTGCGGCAGGTCTCGGAGATGTCGTCGAGGGCCCGGGCGACCGCCTCGCGGTCCAGGCGCTCGGGGTCGGCGGCCAGGACGTGTGCGGCGACGGATGTCTGGACGCCGATGAGCGTGATGGTGTGGGCGAGCAGATCGTGCAGGTCGCGGGCGATGCGCAGGCGTTCCTCGGCGACCCGGCGGCGCGCCTCCTCCTCGCGGGTGCGTTCGGCGCGTTCGGCGCGTTCGACGACCGAGGCGACGTACTGCCCGTGCACGCGTACGTACACGCCGAGGAAGATGAACGCGACGATCCAGCCGGCCGCGCGCAGCGCCTGGGCCCCCTCGGCGACGCCCTGCCCGAACTTGACCGAGAGCATCAGGCCGATGACGCCGCTGCCGACCAGGAGGGTGCGCAGCGGGCGTCCCGTGACGGCCACGGTGAACAGGGCGAGCATCGAGACGGTCAGCGGCGCCGAGTGGTTGAAGTCGAGTGCGTGGTAAGGGGCGACGCAGGCGACGTGCGCGAGGAACGCCGCGAGCGGGGCGCGGCGGCGCCACACCACCGGAATGTGTGCGGCGATCAGCAGGGTCCAGCCGAGGGCGTCCGGACGGCGGCCGTCAGCGCCGACCGTGAGCGCCACGGTCACGTCGACGACCAGCAGCGCGGCGGCGAGCAGCGCGTCCTGGCGCAGCGCCCGTGCGGGGTCGACGGTCCCCCGGTGTCCGAAGCCGGTGAGGTGCAGCATGCGTGTGGCGTCCACCGCTTCATCCTCCGTGAGAGGGCGCCCCTCCGGGAGGGAGGGGCGCCCGATGTGGTTCAGATGTGGTTCATATATCGGTTCACATGTGTGCAGATGTGGCTCAGCCGACGGCGACAGGGGTCCGCCGCTCGGACTCCCGCTCCGGCTCGCGCGACAGTCGGCCCGGCCACCACACCCTCCGTCCCAGCGCCACACTCGCGCTGGTCACCAGATACGTCCGGACGAGGAAGGTGTCGAGCAGCACCCCGACCGCGATCACGAACCCGAGCTCGACGAGCGGCACGAGCCCCATGTTCGTCAGCACCGCGAAGGTCGCCGCGAGGACCAGCCCGGCCGAGGCGATCACACCGCCCGTCGTGCGCAGCGCGGTCAGCGCGGCGGCGGCCGGTTCGGCGCCCGACAGCGACTCCTCCCGCATGCGGTGCATCAGGAAGATCCCGTAGTCGACGCCCAACGCCACCAGGAAGACGAAGGACAGCAGGCCGAGCCCCGGATCGGTCCCCTCGAAGCCGAGGAGCGGCCCGAAGACCAGCCCGCCGATGCCGAGTGCCGCGCCCCACACCGCGATCACGGCGGCGACCAGCAGCAGCGGGGCGACCAGGCTGCGCAGCAGCACGATCAGGATCAGCAGCACGGAGACGAGCACGATGGGTACGACGACGAGCCGGTCGCGGGCGTTGGTGTCCTGGAGGTCGATCTGCTGGGCGCTGGCGCCTCCGACGTACGCGCCCGAGCCCTTGAGATCCGCCCGGAGCGACTTGATCGTGGCGGTCTCGGCCGCCGACTGGGGTGCGCCCCGCGCGATGACGGAGATCTCCGTCCAGCCCTGTCCGCTGCGGCCCCGCTCGGCGCTCGCGACGCCCTGGTGGTCCCGCACAGTGGCCAGCGCGGTGTCCGCCCGTCCGGTGGGGGTGATCACGGTGAGCGGCTGGGTGCCCTGCCCCGGGTAGGCCTTGGCGAGGGTCTCGATCGCGGCGACCGAGTCCGGCTTGTGGGCGAAGGAGTCCTGCTGTTTGAGCCCGCCGGGCAGATTCAGCGTGCCGAGGGCGAGCGCCCCGAGCAGTACGGCCCCGCCCGCGAGGACGGCGTACGGCCGCCGCCCGGCCGAACTCCCCATGGCGGAGAAGAGGTTGCGCCGCTGCTTGGGCCGGCTGCCGAAGGCGGGGACGAGCGGCCAGAACACCCGCCGCCCGAGCAGGACGAGGAGGGCGGGCAGCAGCGTCAGCATGGCGACGAGCGCGCACAGCACACCCACCATGCCCGTCGGGCCCATGCCCCGGCTGCTGTTGAGATCGGCGGCGAGCAGGCACAGCAGTCCGGCGGCGACGGTGCCGGAGGAGGCGAGCACGGCGGGCCCGCAGCCGCGCAGGGCCTGCCGCATCGCGTCGTACGGCCGCTCCACGCGTCGCAGTTCCTCCCGGTAGCGGGAGATCAGCAGCAGCGCGTAGTCGGTTCCGGCGCCGAACACGAGGATCGTCATCACGCCCGAGCTCTGGCCGGAGACGCTGGTGCCGAACGCCTCGTGGAGCCCGTAGGCGACGCCCATCGACAGATAGTCGGCGACGCCCGCGACGGCGAGCGGCACGAGCCACAGCAGCGGGCTGCGGTAGATGAGGATCAGCAGGACGGCGACCACGGCGACGGTGGTGTAGAGCAGCGGCCCGCCGAGGGAGTTGTAGACCTCGGCGGCGTCGGTGGCGAGCGCGCCCTGCCCGCCGACGTCGACGCTCAGCCCGTCCGCTCCCCGCGCGACATCGCGTACGTCGTTGACGAACGCGTCCCGCTTCTTCTCGTCGGTGCCGGGTGCGGAGCTGGCGACCGGGTACATCAGGGTGGTCCCGTCCCGGGACGGCACGCCCTTCGGGGTTCCGGTGAGCGGGTTCTCCTTGGTGATCTCGGCGATCTGGCGCGCGGCCGTCGCGCGGTCGGCGGCGCTCAGCCCGCCGTCGCGGTGGTAGACGAGGACCAGCTCGGTGGTCTCGCCACCGGGCAACTGGTCCTCGATCTTCGCCACTTGGGTGGAGTCCGCGCTCGCCGGGAGATAGTCCACGGCGCGGTCGTGCTGCACGTCCGCGAGCTTCGCCGCGAACGGCCCGACGAAGGCCAGCACGGCCACCCAGAGCCCGAGCAGCACCCAGGGCACGGCCCTTCGTCGCGTACGCGTGGTTGTCTTTCCGGGCCCCATGGCGGGGTCCTCCCCTCCTGGCCGGGTGTCTGGACAGTCACCAGACTCCCGGCGCACGACGCCTGATTCGTCGCGCCGGAGGGCGAGTTCGGGGGTACTCCGAGGGGTGGCGGAACGGCGGGATTACTCCCTGGGGAGTATTACGAGGGTGTACGCGCCGCCACCAGCAACCGCGTCACGTCGTCCGAGCAGATCGTCAGTGCCGCGCCCACGGTGGCCAGGACATCCCGCTCGGCGGGTGTGTACGGCCCGTCGGCCAGCGCGATCCGCGCGCCCTGGAGGAGGATCGCCTCCCGGCCGGTGGGGGCGAGGTGCGGGGCCAGCGGATCCAGGGCCTCGTGGAGCTCTATGGCCAGACTCGCCCCGCACGGCTCCCCGAAGACCCGCCCCGTGTCCGAGGCGAGTGCCTCGACGAGCGCGCTGAGCTGGTCCTCCGTGCAGTCGTCGAAGCCGGCCGAGCGGACCGCACCGGCGGCGGTCTCCAGGGACGTACGGGCGCAGGTGCCGCCCGCGGCGAGGACGGCGAGGGCGACGGTGTGGACGGCGTCGCGGAGCATCGCGGAGAAGCGGGTGGTGGTGGGGTGGTCGAGGACGTCGGCGCCGTAGTGGTGGCCGCAGGCGGCGCATTCGACGACGGGCCCGGTCTCGCCGCGCGGGAGAACGGGAACGCCGAGGAGGGTGAAGCGGCGGCGGCCGGTGAGCCGCTGGTAGTTGCGGTCGCCTCCGCAGCCGGGGCAGAAGAACTCGCCGTCGCCCACCGTCGTCCACGCGGTACGGGTGCCCAGGATGCGGGGAACCTCAACTGCACGACCGTTTCGTCCCCATCCTGGCAGCACGCTCGCACACCTCCGTAACGCCGCGGCAACATCGCCGCGCTGGCGTGATGTTAGCCACATTGTTGATGCGGAGTCAGTACCCCGGACGAGACCTGCTCGTGACCTCCACGTGGAATGGCTGGTATACGACGGGGCCCCGCCCGCCGGTAAAGGCGGACGAGGCCCCGAAAAGCGCCGGTCAGGGTCGTCAGCGAGCCGCGCGGTTGACGGCGGAGACGACGGCCTTCAGCGAAGCACGTGTCGTATTCGCGTCGATGCCGATTCCCCACAGAACCTTGTCGCCGATCGCGCATTCGATGTACGAGGCGGCCTGCGCGGAGGCACCCTCGCTCATCGTGTGCTCCTGGTAGTCCAGCAGGCGTACGTCGATGCCGATGGACTCCAGGGCGTCGAAGAACGCGGAGATCGGACCGTTGCCGGTACCGGTCAGGACGGTGTCCGTGCCGTCGACCGAGGCCTCGACCGTGAGCGTGTCCACGCCGTCCTTGTCCGTGGTGGACTGGCCGGTCTTGACCTGGATACGACCCCACGGGTTCTCGGGGTTCGGCAGGTACTCGTCCTGGAAGGTCGCCCAGATGTCCTTCGGCGTGACCTCGCCGCCCTCGGCGTCCGTCTTGGTCTGGATGATCTTCGAGAACTCGATCTGCATCCGGCGCGGCAGGTCCAGCTTGTGGTCGTTCTTCAGGACGTACGCGATACCGCCCTTGCCGGACTGCGAGTTGACGCGGATGACGGCCTCGTACGAGCGGCCGACGTCCTTCGGGTCGATCGGCAGGTACGGGACGGCCCACTCGATGTCGTCGACCGTGACGCCCTTGGCGGCCGCGTCGGCCTCCATCGCGTCGAAGCCCTTCTTGATGGCGTCCTGGTGGGAGCCGGAGAAGGACGTGTAGACCAGATCGCCCACGTACGGGTGGCGCGGGTGGATCTCCATCTGGTTGCAGTACTCCCACGTACGACGGATCTCGTCGATGTCGGAGAAGTCGATCTGCGGGTCGACGCCCTGCGAGAACAGGTTCATGCCCAGGGTGACCAGGTCGACGTTGCCGGTGCGCTCGCCCTGGCCGAACAGACAGCCCTCGACGCGGTCGGCGCCGGCCATCAGCGCCAGCTCGGCGGCGGCGACGGCCGTACCGCGGTCGTTGTGCGGGTGGATCGACAGGACGACGTACTCGCGGCGGGTCAGGTTGCGGCCCATCCACTCGAAGCGGTCCGCGTGCGTGGACGGGGTCGAACGCTCCACGGTGGCGGGCAGGTTGAGGATGATCTCGCGGCCCGGGCCGGGCTGCCAGACGTCCATGACGGCCTCGCAGACCTCCAGGGCGAAGTCCAGCTCGGTGTCGGTGAAGATCTCGGGGCTGTACTGGTAGCCGAACTCGGTCTCGGGGCCCAGCAGCTTCTCGGCGTACTCCATGACCAGGCGCGTGCCGTCGACGGCGATCTGCTTGATCTGGTCCTTGGAGCCGCGGAAGACTACCCGGCGGAAGACCGGGGCGGTGGCGTTGTACAGGTGCACGGTGGCGCGCTTGGCGCCCTTCAGCGACTCGACGGTCCGCTCGATCAGGTCCTCGCGGGCCTGGGTCAGTACGGAGATCGTCACGTCGTCCGGGATCGCGCCCTCTTCCTCGATGATCGAGCGCACGAAGTCGAAGTCCGTCTGTCCCGACGCGGGGAAGCCGACCTCGATCTCCTTGTAGCCCATCTTGACCAGCAGGTCGAACATCTCACGCTTGCGCGCGGGCGACATCGGGTCGATCAGGGCCTGGTTGCCGTCACGCAGGTCGGTGGAGAGCCAGCGGGGGGCGGTGGTGATCCGCTGCTCCGGCCAGCTGCGGTCGGCGATGTCGACCTGGTCGTACTGGCCGTACTTGTGCACCGGCATGGAGGTGGGCTGCTGACGATTGCGGCGGGTCTGGCTGTTCGCCATGATGCGTGGGCTCCTCGGTGGGTGTCCTAAAGGACGGCCGACGGCGCAACGCCAGACTCCGCGGGGAGGGGGTCGGCCTCGACTACAGGCCCTCGCCGCGGCAGCTAAGGAGAAGCAGCCCGAAACGCATGATGCTCGGCAGCCTAGCCGAGCCGCGCTCCGTACGGGGGGCTGTATCAGTATGCGGGACCGCAAGCCCAAAAGGAACTAAACGGACAAAAAGTGCTCCATACCACTTTCACCCGGCCCCCGAGGCTCCTTATTGCCCCATTTCACCAATCATGGTTGCGGGTAGTGACAGCGGCATAACTCAGTGCAAGGGTGCCGGGCATGACGACCCACGGGGGCTTCGAGCCCGTCTTCTGCACCATCGTCCCGCCCCACGTCCTCGACAAGCTCGCCCAGCACGAGGACCCCGCACTCTCCGGGCCCGCACGCCAGACCCTGGAGCGCGACGCCTACGAGCGCACCCACCGCCGGCTGACCACCGTCCTCGGCGCCCCGGCCGTCGCCCCGCCCAAGGAAGCGGAGGAGGCGAAGCCGCACCGCACGATCTACGACGCCCGCCACCACCAGGACCTGCCCGGCAAGAAGATCCGCGGCGAGGGCGACAAGCCGGGCAAGGACGCCACCGTCAACCGCGCGTACGCCGGTCTCGGCGCGACCTTCGAGCTGTACCTGAAGGCGTACCAGCGCAACTCGATCAACGGCGAGGGCCTGCCGCTCAACGCCACCGTGCACTTCGACGTGAACTACAACAACGCCTTCTGGAACGGCGAGCAGATGGTGTTCGGCGACGGTGACGGCGAGATCTTCCTCGACTTCACCATCCCGGTCGACGTCATCGGCCACGAGCTGACCCACGGCGTCACCCAGTACACGGCGAACCTCACCTACTTCGGCCAGCCGGGCGCCCTGAACGAGTCCATGTCGGACGTCTTCGGCTCACTGATCAAGCAGTACACGCTCGGCCAGACCGCCACCGAGGCCGACTGGCTGATCGGCGCGGGCCTGCTCGCCCCGCGCGTCACCGGCACCGCCCTGCGCTCCATGAAGGAACCGGGCAGCGCGTACGACGACGACGTGCTCGGCAAGGACCCGCAGCCCGCGACGATGGACCACTACGTCCGCACCGGCCGCGACAACGGCGGCGTCCACATCAACTCCGGCATCCCCAACCACGCCTTCTACCTCGCCGCCGAGGCGCTCGGCGGCCACGCCTGGGAACGGGCGGGCCAGATCTGGTACGACGTCCTCACCGGCGGCGAGCTGCCCCAGCAGGCCCTGTTCTCCGACTTCGCACGACTCACGCTCGCCGCGGCGCGCTCCCGGTACAACGAGGGCGAGGAACTCCAGGCCGTGACGAAGGCCTGGGAACAGGTCGGCGTACCGACCTCGTAGCCCTTCGGGGCTCCACGTACTAGACAGGACCCATGCGTATTCAGGTGAGGCGTACGGGCGGTTTCGCGGGCATCGAACGCCATGCGGAGGTCGACACCACGGGCCGCCCAGACGCCCACGAGTGGCACGCCCTGGCCGAACAGGCAATGGCCTCCGGCCGGGGCGCACCCTCGATCGGCGTCCCGGACGGCTTCAGCTACGAGATCACGGTGGACGGGAAGACGGTGTACGCGGCGGATCCGAGACTGACGGAGGAGCAGCGAAGCCTGATTTCGAGGGTCCTGAAGGAGGGCGCCTAGAAAGCGGCCTTGAGGGAGGCGCCCCTTTAGGGGCGCGGGGAACTGCGCGACCAGCCACAGACTGCCCGCAGTCGCGCAATCACAGCACCACCCCACCCCCAAGGCGCCCCTCAAAAAAGCCGTAACCCCTAGTTCACGCCACACCGTTGACTTCCATTACCGCCGGTAAGGATGATCGCGCGCATGGCGACGAACCCCCTACCGCAGTTCCCGCCCGGCTTCCTCTGGGGCGTATCCACCTCGGCCCACCAGATCGAGGGAGCCGCAGACGAACGCGCCCCCTCGGTATGGGACGCCTTCACAGCCGACCCCGGCCACATCAAGGACGCCTCCACGGCCGCGGTGGCCTGCGACCACTACCACCGCTACGAAGAGGACGTCGCCCTCATAGCGGGCCTCGGAGTGGACGCGTACCGCTTCTCCATCTCCTGGCCCCGCGTGAACTCCCCCGGCGGCCTCGACTTCTACGACCGCCTGGTGGACGAACTGTCCGCGGCCGGCATCCGCCCCGTACCGACCCTCTTCCACTGGGACCTCCCGCTGGACCTGGAAGAGAGCGGCGGCTGGCTGAACCGGGACACCGCCGAACGCTTCGCCGAGTACACCGCCGTCGTCGCCGCCCGCCTCGGCGACCGCGTGAAGAAGTGGATCACCCTCAACGAGCCCGCCGAACACACCCTGTTGGGCTACGCGCTCGGCGCACACGCCCCTGGCAAGCAGCTCCTGTTCGACGCGCTGCCGGTGGCCCACCACCAGCTCCTCGCCCACGGCCTCGCCGTACGGGCCCTGCGCGCGGCCGGAGCCACCGACATCGGCATCGCCAACTCGCACGGCCCGACCTGGGCGGCATCCCGCCGCACCGAGGACGTGGAGGCCGCCGACTTCTACGACATCCTCCTGAACCGCCTGTTCGCGGACCCGCTGCTGCTGGGCCAATACCCGGAGGGCATCGGCGAGTTGATGCCGGGCGATGTCGAGGCGGACCTGAAGATCATCGCCGAGCCGATCGACTGGTACGGGATCAACTACTACCAGCCGACCAAGGTGGGCGCCCCCGAGGGCGAGGAGATCGAGTTCAGCGGACTGACCCTGCCCGCCGAACTCCCCTTCTCCGTCCGCGAACTGGAGGGCTACCCGGTCACCGACTTCGGCTGGCCGGTCGTCCCGGAGGCGCTCACGGAGCTGCTGGTCGGCTTCCACGAGCGGTACGGCGACCGGCTCCCGCCCGTGGTCATCACCGAGAACGGCTGCTCGTACGACGGCATCGACGACCAGGAGCGGATCACGTTCCTGGACGGTCATGTCCGGGCGCTGCACCGGGCGTTGGAGCAGGGCGTCGACGTACGCGGCTACTTCGTGTGGTCGCTGATGGACAACTTCGAGTGGGCGGAGGGCTACGCGCGCCGCTTCGGCCTCGTCCACGTCGACTACGAGACGCTGGAGCGCACCCCCAAGGCGTCGTACACCTGGCTGCGGGACGCCCTGCGGGCGCAGCCGCGGGCGCGGGAACAGAGATGACGGCGGCCGACCCGGTCATATCCGTCGGGGCGCTGGCCGAGCCCGTGGAGCGGGTCGGCCGGGGCTGGACCACGGCGCTCTCGCTCGCCAACGGGGCGATCTGGGTGGGCTGGTACGGCCCCCTCCAGATCCTCCTCGCCTCCCAGGCGGAGGACTTCGCGCCCGGCACCGGCATGTCGAAGGAGACGATGCTGGCGTGGGTCACAGGCGCCGGCGCGGTCGTCTCGCTGGTCGCCAACCCGCTGTTCGGCGCCCTGTCCGACCGCACGACCGCGCGCTGGGGCCGCCGTACGCCGTGGATCGTGGCGGGTGCGGCGGGCGGCGCGCTGTCGCTACTGCTCCTGGCGGGCGCGGGCGGCGTAGGGATGATGGCGCTCGGCTGGTGTCTGGTCCAGCTCACCCTGAACGCCGCCTTCGCCGCGGTCACGGCGGCCGTCCCCGACCGGGTGCCACGGCTCCAACGGGGTTCCGTGGGCGGCTGGCTGGGCGCGGCGCAGATCCTGGGTGTGGTCGGCGGCACGGGTCTGGCGACGGTGGCGGGAGGCACGGGCGGCGGGTACGCGGCGTGCGCGGTGTTCACGCTGGTGGGCGTCCTGCCGTACGTACTCCGCTACCAGGACCTGCGCCTTCCCGAGTCGGCCCGCCCGGCGTGGTCCTGGCGCACCTTCCTGACCTCGTTCTGGCTGAGCCCGCGCCGCCACCCCGACCTCGGCTGGGCCTGGCTGACCCGCTTCCTGATCAACCTGAGCAACGCCCTCGTACTCCTCTACCTGCTCTACTACTTGAGAGACCGCCTGCACTACGACGACCCGGAACAGGGCGTGCTGATCCTCACGGCGGTGAACGGTGTCACGCTGCTCGCCACCGTCGTGGTGGGCGGGGTGTGGTCGGACCGGCTCGGCCGCCGCAAACCGTTCGTGATCTGGTCCGGCGTCCTGATGGCGGTGGCCACGGCGGCGCTGGCCGGCTGGCAGACCTGGCCCGGCGCGATCGTCGCGGCGGCGGTCCTGGGCATCGGCTTCGGCGTCTTCACCTCCGTCGACTTCGCCCTGATGACCGACGTCCTGCCCAAGGCCCTGGACCGCGGCAAGGACCTCGGCGTCATCAACATCGCCAACGCCCTCCCCCAGGTCGCCGCGCCCGCCCTGGCCGCCCCGATCGTGACGTACCTCGGCGGCTACCGGGTGCTGTACCTGGTGGCGGCGGTGATCGGCCTCGCGGGGGCGGTGCTGGTGGGCCGGATCAAGGGCGTGGACTGAGCGGGCCGAACGGACTGAACGGGCTGAACGGACTCTGAGCGGACTCAGCGGTCACAGGGCGCCGGCGTCCTGGGCGGTCCACACCGACGGATACAGCGGGCGGAAGCCCAGGTCGCGGCGGATGCGGGCCGTGGAGACGATGCCGAGCCAGGGGTCGGGGTCCGTGCGCTCGTACAGGGCGGGCGGGATCTCGGCGCCGTTGAGCTGGTGGAGGTCGACGGCGGTGACGGGCGCGTCGTCGGCGATGTTGTAGATCCCGCCGCCCCCGCCCGGGGCGTACAGGAGGCGGCGGAGGCCCTGGGCGACATCCGCGTGGTGGACCAGCTGGAGGCGCTGGGTGGCGGCCCAGTGCGCGGCCCACCGCATCGATGCGGCCAGATGCGGGTCGCCCTCGCCATAGACGAAGGAGAGCCGCCCGATCCGTACGTCCATACCGCCCTCCAGGGCGAGGAGACCTCGCTCCGCCTCCGCCTTCGACTCCGGGTACGCCCCCCACATCAGGCCGCCGGGCACGGTCGGGTCCTCCTCGGTGTGCGGACGCCCGCGGCCGGTCCCGTACACAAGGTTCGTGCTGACCTGCACGAACCGCCGCACGCCCGAGGTGACGGAGGCCCGCCCCAGCTCCAGCGCGGCGTCGCGGTTGACCGCCCGGGCCTCCTCGTCCGGTACGCCACGGAAGGCGGCCGCGATGTTCACCACCGCGTCGACGCCCGCGAGTGCCTTGCCGAGCGCCTCGGAGTCCCGCAGGTCACCGACCGCGACCTGGGCGCCGAGGTCGGCGAGGGCAGCCGCCTTCGACTCGTCGCGGACCAGGACCCGTACGTGATCACCCTGGGGCGCCTGGCTGAGCAGTCGGGGGACGAAGCGGCGCCCGACCTCACCGGTGGTTCCCGTCACGAGAGTCAGCATGATGATGCACTCCTGTCAGCAGATGGTTGGTCGATGCCTCGATGGCTCGTTCCTGGGGGTGCCTCGGGGCCTCGGTATCGAGCTTCGGCCCGGGCCGGGCGCGGCGGGAGAGACCTCCTTATCCGGGGACTGGCAGTGCCTGGATAAGACGGGCGGCTTCGGCCAGGCTGGAGAGGTGAACCGAGCCGAACTCGCCGACTTCCTGCGCCGCAGCCGCGCCCGACTGGAGCCCTCCGACGTGGGCCTCGCGGCCGGTGCCCGACGCCGTACGCCGGGTCTGCGACGCGAGGAGGTGGCGGCGCTCGCGGGCATGTCCGTCGACTACTACACGCGGCTCGAACAGGCCCGTGGCCCTCGCCCCTCCCGCCAGATGCTCGGCGCGCTGGCGCGGGCGCTCCGCCTCACCGGCGACGAACGGGACCACCTGTTCCACCTGGCGGGCGAGGAACCCCCGCGCGCCGAGAGCGCCTCGGCGCACATCCGCCCCGGTCTGCTGCTGATCCTGGACCGGCTGCACGACGCGCCCGCGCAGGTCATGACCGACTACGGCGACGTGCTCGCCCAGAACGCGATGGCGGCGGCGCTCGTCGGCGAGGCGGGTACCGGACGCAATGTCGTACGCCGCTTCTTCACCGACCCTCGTGCCCGCGCCCTCTTTCCGCCCGAGGATCACGCCGGGCACGCCCGCTCCCACGTCGCCAATCTGCGCGCGGTCACGGCGGCTCGCCCGAACGACCCGGCGCCGGCGGCCCTGGTGGCCGAACTCCGCGCCGCGAGCGAGGAGTTCGCAGCTCTCTGGGACTCACACGAGGTAGCGGTACGCCGGGCCTCCACAAAGCGTTTCCAGCACCCCACCGTCGGCCTGCTCGACCTGGACTGCGAAATCCTCCTCTCTTCCGGCGACAACCAACTCCTGATAGTCCACACAGCCCGCCCCGGCACCGCCGCCCACGAACGCCTCGAACTCCTCCGCGTACTGGGCCTCCAAACCATGACCCCGGCCCACCCGTGACCGCGGGGGTTTCCTCGCCCCCGCCGCCCCTACCCGTCCCATCCCGCTCCTGGGGCTCCGCCCCAGACCCCGTGGGTTGTTCGTCGGCTGCGGGCCGGTGGGAGCTGGTCGCGCAGTTCCCCGCGCCCCTGACGGCTCGGGGCTGCGCCCCATCGCCCCCGGCCCGCCCCAGGTGCTTTTGTCTTTAAGGGGCGCGGGGAACTGCGCGACCAGCCCCCACCGCCCCGCAGACGACTTTCAGGGGCGCGGGGAACGGCGCAATCTTTGAGGGGGGTCTGGGGGCGCAGCCCCCAGGAACGGGATGGGACGGGTAGGGGCGGCGGGGGCGAGGAAACCGGCCCATGGCTCAACTTCGGCCAGTTTTGATGAGCGTTGAAGGAATCCGTCGGGCATCCCTTGCAACCCCAAGCCACCCGCGCATCAATGGAACCGCACATTCCGACGGACCGTCAGATACACGCGGACGGCTCCGCCCGACCATCCCCACATGGCAATTCCCGCACAAGGGAAGGGAACCCAATGAGAGGCAAGCGACTCGGAATCACCGCGGCGTTAGCCGCCGGCACCCTCGCCGCGACCGGCCTGGCCTTCGCCCCCACCGCCGCGGCCGTCACCCCCCAGACAGCCACCATCAACGCAACCTGCAGCATCGGCGGCAGCGGCGAAGCCACCCTCACCGCCACCCAGAACGGCACGGCCGCCACCATCACCCTCAGCTCCACCGAGATCACGGCCCCGATCAGCATCGCCCAGGACTCGATCACCTCCACCCTCACCATGGTGAACGCGAGCGGCGGCACCACCGCCTTCACCGGCACGAAGAACCCCGCCATCGCAGCGGGCGGCGGAGTCTCGGTGGGCCCCCTGGACGGCACCGTCGCCTCCGGCGACAGCCTGGAGGCATACGGCGGCTCCCTGCAGATGGTGGTCTTCGGCATCACCATCACGTGCACGGCGGACGCGGCACAGTCCCCGAGCCCGTTCGTGTTCGAGTAAACCCCGCAGGTGCGAAGACCGGTGCCGCCCGCGCGCAGCGGCACCGGTTCCCCACCTTCAACCACCGTGCGGTCAACCGGAGTTGATGACCTACCCCAGTGACCATGACAGAACCTGATGGGTCATCAGTTATGGTACCGACCCTCCATTGACTTCTCACACAACCCGCACATCAATGGCCCCCGTCGGCGCAGAAGAGCCGCTGCGCCCGCAACCCTCAGGAGGGGGCAACAACCATGTCAACCACGGGTTCGACAACCCGAAGACGCCGCTGGGCGGCGCTGCTCGGGGTGACCGCTCTCGCGGTCGCCGCGGGGGGCGCGCTGGCCGCCCCGGCGGGGGCCGCCACCAACGTGGACTTCGCCACGCACTGCATCCCGCCGGCGGTCGCGGGGATCCCGCCGATCGACGGCACCACCACCGCGATCGTCACGGTGGACAACGCCACCCCCAAGGTCGGTGACACCGTCAAGGTGACCTACGAGGTGGTGACGCCCGCCGCGAGCAACCCGACGTCCATCAGCCTGCCGGCCGACATCATGACGCCGAGCGGCAAGGTCGCCCTGGGCGGCGCCCAGACCGGGGACGTCACGGTCGTCGGAGAGAAGAAGAACGATCCGGTGGCGGGCAACGCGCCCTTCCCCGGGTTCAAGATGTACGGCACCTTCACGGTCACCGCGCCCGGTGCCATCACCCTCTCGCCCGGCGACTACAACATCCACACCAGCTACGTCCTGGAGCTGGACACGCCCTGCACGGTCACCAACCCGCCCGCGCCCGTCTCCGAGACGATCACCGCGGCGGACGCACCCCAGCCCAACACCCGTGCCATCCAGCTGGGTTCGGCCTCCGGGAACCCCGGTGACAGCGTGACCGTCACCGGCAGCAACTTCACGCCGGGCGCGACCGTCACGCTCGCCGGACGGTCGGGTGCCAGTCAGACCGCGGACACCGCGACGGTGACCGCGAACGCTTCGGGTGCCATCAGCGGTCCCCTGGTCGTCAACGACAAGACGACGACAGGCGTCGTGGCGTACGAAGGAGCCGCGTGGAGCAGTGACCTGGGCGCGGGGCCTGCCGCGTACACCGTCATCGACAACACGCCCATCCCCGACAACGCCCAGAAGCTCACCACCACGGTGAACCCGGGCAAGCTGTCGATGTCCCAGGCCGGGGACTCCGTCACGCTGAAGGCGGTCGACTTCGGCAAGGGCGGGCCCTCGACCGGCGATCTGCAGACGGTGACCGTCCAGGACTTCCGCGGCGGACCCGCGGGCTGGTCCCTGACCGGCAAGGTCACCGATTTCACCGCTCCCGGCGCCAAGATCGATGCCGGGCAGCTCAGTTGGACCCCGGCGTGTGTCACCAAGGCCGGGAGCCCGAGCACCTGCCAGGCCGGTTCGCCCGGCACCGTGGGGAGTTCGGGAGCGACGCTGGCGTCCGCCCCGGCAGCCACGCTCACCGGTGGTGAGTTCACTGTCAACGCCCAACTGTCACTGAACGTACCGCAGTTCACGGCGCCGGGGTCGTACTCCGGAGTGCTCACGCTGACGCTCAGCTGATCCGTCCGTCCGCACCTTCCGTGGCCGGGCGCGCACCCGCCCGTCCACCTCGTCCGTGGGGGTCCGCACCCATGCGCAAGATGTACGTCCTCCTCCTGACCGCACTCCTGACCGCGCTGCTGGGCTGCTTCGCGGCGCCGTCGTACGCCGCCGACAACGGCAGCTGGTCCGTCTATCCCCTCGCCTCACGCGTCGCCGCGCGGCCCTACTTCTATCTCTCCGCCGACCCCGGACAGACCATCAAGGACAAGGTCGTCGTCGCCAACAAGACGGGCAAGCCGCTGAGTTTCCGGCTGTACGCGGCCGACGCCTACAACACCGCGCGCGACGGCGGGTTCGCCGTGCGCACCGTGAAGGAGAAGCAGCGAGGTGTCGGCGCGTGGGCGCGGCCCGCGCGCTCCCGGGTGACGGTTCCCGCGCACGGCACGGTCACCGTGCCGTTCACGCTCAAGGTGCCCGAGAAGGCCGAACCCGGCGACCACCCGGGCGCACTGGTCGCCCTCGACGAACGCGTCGACACGGGCGACGGGACCTTCCAGGTCGGAGTGCAGCGGGCGGTCGGCGCCCGGATCTACCTCCGCGTCGGCGGCCCGACGGTCCCCGCCATCGCCGTCGAGAAGGTCCACATCGCCCACCACCAGCCCCTGGTCCCCGGTATCGGCGACAGCACGGCCACCATCTCGTACACCCTCCACAACACGGGCAACGTGACCCTGAATCCGAAGGTGCGGCTCAGGGCCCAGGGCCTGTTCGGCCGCACGCTGCTGTCGCGGGGGCTGACCAGAATCCCGTCGGAGCTGCTGCCCGGGCAGCGGGTCCGGCTGACCGAGCCGTGGTACGGGGCCCCTCAACTCGAATGGGGCGACGTGAAGTTGACCGCCAGTGCCCCGGGCACCCGCGAGTCGGCGAGCGCGTCGTTCTTCGCGCTGCCCTGGCTGGTCGCGGTGGTCGTGGGGGTGGGGATCGCGGCCGCGGTGGTGGTGATCAGAGTGCGTCGGGGCCGCGCTCGCCCGTCCGTACCCGTACGACGGTCTCCACCGGCACCGCCCACACCTTCCCGTCCCCGATCTTCCCGGTCTGCGCCGCCTTCACGATCGCGTCGATGACGGCCTCCGAGTCGGCGTCCTCGACGACGACCTCGATACGGGCCTTGGGGACGAGGTCCACCTGGTACTCGGCGCCGCGGTACACCTCGGTGTGCCCGCGCTGACGCCCGTATCCGCTGGCCTCGGTCACGGTCAGCCCGTGCACGCCGATTTCCTGGAGGGCGGTCTTGACCTCGTCGAGGCGGTACGGCTTGACGATCGCGGTGATGAGCTTCATGCCTGGGTCTTGACCTTCTGCGCGGTGGAGACGGATGACGAGACCGGGGCGCCATGGCCCAGGACCCCGTGATCGTAGGCGCTCTCGGCGTGCACCGTAAGGTCCAGGCCGGTGTACTCCTCGTCCTCGCTCGCACGGAAGCCCATGACCTTGTCGAGCAGCTTGCCGATCCCGTACGTGACGGCGAAGGCGTACGCCCCGACGGCCACGACCGCGACCAGCTGCTTGCCGAGCTGGCCGAGCCCGCCGCCGTAGAGGAGACCCTCGGCGCCACCCGTCATCGTCTCCGTCGCGAAGACCCCGATGAGCAGCGTGCCGATGATCCCGCCGACCAGGTGCACGCCGACGACGTCCAGCGAGTCGTCGTAGTTCAGCTTGAACTTCCAGCTCACGGCGTACGAGCAGACGACACCGGCGGCGAGTCCGACGACCAGCGCGCCCACCAACGACACGGACCCGCAGGACGGGGTGATGGCGACCAGGCCCGCGACCGCGCCGGACGCGGCGCCGAGCGTGGTGGGGTGGCCGTCGCGCTTCTGCTCCACGAAGAGCCAGCCGAGCAGGCCGGTGCAGCCGGCGGCGAGGGTGTTGAGGAAGGCGGCGGCGGCCAGACCGTTGGCGCCCAGCGCGGATCCCGCGTTGAAGCCGAACCAGCCGAACCACAGCAGACCGGCGCCCAGCATCACCATCGGCAGGTTGTGCGGCCGCATCGCGTCCTTCTTGAAACCGAGGCGCGGGCCGAGGACCAGGCAGAGGGCGAGTCCGGAGGCGCCCGAGGTGATTTCGACCGGAAGACCGCCCGCGAAGTCCAGTGCGCCCAGCTTGTCCAGGATCCAGCCGCCGGGGCCCCACACCCAGTGGGTGACGGGAACGTATACGAGCAGCGCCCAGACCGGCACGAAGACCAGCCACGCGCCGAACTTCGCGCGGTCCGCGATCGCACCGCTGATCAGCGCGGCGGTGATGATCGCGAAGGTCAGCTGGAAGGTGGCGAAGAGGAGGGTGGGGACGGTTCCCTGGACGCTGTCCGGCCCGAGACCGGCCATTCCGGCGTGATCCAGCCCCCCGATGAGCCCGCCGAAGGCGTCGTCACCGAACGCGAGCGAGTATCCGGCGGCCAGCCACACCACCGTGACCAGGGCGATCGACACGAAGCTCATCATCAGCATGTTGAGGACGCTCTTCGTGCGGACCATGCCGCCGTAGAACAGGGCGAGGCCCGGCGTCATCAGGAGGACGAGCGCGGTGGCGGCGAGCAGCCAGGCGGTGTCGCCGGTGTCGATCTGGGCGGCGGCCAGGGTCACGGTCTCTCCAACGGGGTGGGGGCGTCGTCAGAGCGTCACGGGCTCGCGTTTCCTGTTGTGCACATACGCGTTTCCGGCATGTTTCGTGTTGCGCGGGGGTTTCCGGAAGCTCACCGGACCCCACGGGAGCATTCAAGGGCACGCTGCGTGCGGCAGGGGCTTGTGGATCAGGGACAATGGGCGCCATGAGCGTTCGTACCCCGTCATCCGAGCCGTCCGAGGCCCCCCACCGCGCCGGCTTCGCCTGCTTCGTGGGCCGCCCCAACGCGGGCAAGTCCACCCTTACGAATGCTCTGGTCGGCCAGAAGGTGGCGATCACCGCGGACCAGCCGCAGACGACGCGGCACACGGTACGCGGCATCGTGCACCGGCCCGACGCCCAGCTGATCCTGGTGGACACCCCCGGCCTGCACAAGCCGCGCACGCTGCTCGGCCAGCGCCTGAACGACGTGGTCCGCACGACATGGGCCGAGGTCGACGTCATCGGCTTCTGCCTGCCCGCGAACGAGAAGCTCGGCCCCGGCGACCGGTTCATCGCGAAGGAACTGGCGTCCATCAAGAAGACGCCGAAGGTCGCGATCGTCACCAAGACCGACCTCGTCGACAGCAAGACGCTCGCCGAGCAGCTCATCGCGATCGACCAGCTCGGCAAAGAGCTGGGCTTCGAGTGGGCCGAGATCGTCCCCGTCTCGGCGGTCGGCGACAAGCAGGTGGACCTGCTGGCCGACCTGCTCGTCCCCCTCCTCCCGGAGGGCCCGGCCCTCTACCCCGAGGGCGACCTCACGGACGAGCCCGAGCAGATCATGATCGCGGAGCTGATCCGCGAGGCGGCCCTGGAGGGCGTACGGGACGAGCTCCCGCACTCCATCGCCGTCGTCGTCGAGGAAATGCTGCCCCGCGAGGACCGCCCCGCCGACAAGCCCCTCCTCGACATCCACGCCTTCGTCTACATCGAGCGCCCCAGCCAGAAGGGCATCATCATCGGCCCCAAAGGCAAGCGCCTGAAGGACGTCGGCATCAAGTCCCGCAAGCAGATCGAGGCGCTGCTGGGCACGCCGGTCTTCCTCGACCTGCACGTGAAGGTCGCCAAGGACTGGCAGCGGGACCCCCGACAGCTGCGCAAGCTGGGCTTCTAGGCCGTAGCTGTCTCCGTCTCCTCCGCGTTGTCAGTGGGCCCGCCTACACTCCCGCCCCATGACCTACGCGGACGTGGACGAGCACGTGCATCCGGAGCCCCCCATCGCGGGTGATGAGACGGCGACCCTGCTGGGCTCCCTGGAACGGCAGCGCGCGACCCTCGCCTGGAAGTGCGGGGGTCTGGACGCGGCCGGCCTGAGCGCGACGGTGGGCGTCTCCTCGATCACCCTGGGCGGACTGCTCAAGCACCTGGCCCATGTCGAGGACGACTACTTCTCCGGCCGCCTCTTCGGACACCGGCCCAGTCCCCCCTTCGACACGGCGGACTGGGACACCGACCCCGACTGGACCTGGCACTCGGCCGCCGAGGACACCCCCGACCAGCTCTACACCCTGTGGCAGAACACGGTGGCCCGCTCCCGCACCCTGGTCGCCCAGGCCCTGTCCGACGGCGGCCTCGACCGCCTGGCCGACCGCCAGTGGCCCGACGGCCGCGCCCCCAGCCTCCGCCGCATCCTCATCGACCTCATCGAGGAGTACGCGCGACACGTGGGCCACGCGGACCTCATCAGAGAGTCGGTGGACGGCCTCGTGGGCGAGGACCCACCCCGCTGACCGCTCCGCGGGTGGGTGGGTGGGTGGGGGTGCGTGGGGTTTGTTCTTTGACTGCGGGCCGGTGGGGGCTGGCCGCGCAGTTCCCCGCGCCCCTAAAAGATTGCGCAGTTCCCCGCCGCCCCTTAGGTGCGGGTGGGGTGCGGTTGTTCGTTTGGCTGCGGGTCGGGGGGCGATGGGGCGCAGCCCCGAGCCTTCAGGGGCGCGGGGAACTGCGCGACAAGCCCCCACCGGCCCGCAGCCGACGAACAAGCCACGGGGTCGAAGGGGCGGAGCCCCTGAGGGATGGGACGGGTAGGGGCGGCGGGGGCGGAAACCCACTCAGCCCGCGGTGACGACGACCCGTACGGCCCCGTCAGGCCCAGCCACCAGCACCGGCGTCCCGGCCCCGCCAAGGTCCCGCACAGCCGCCCGATCCTCCTCCGACGCCCCCTCCGCCTCGGACACAACAGCCGCCGCCTCCAACGACTTCGCCCCGGACGCCACCGCCATAGCCACCGCAGTCTGCAGCGCACTCAACCGCAGCGAAGGCAAAGCCACGGTGCCGGCGACATACGTACGTCCCGTCTCGTCCCGCACGGCCGCCCCCTCGGGCACACCATTACGGGCCCGCACGGAACGGGCCAAAGTCACGATCTTGCGGTCCTCGGGGTCAAGCGCGCTGCTGTCGGTCATGCCCTGAGCATACGAAGTATCGACGCACACCCCCGCCGAAGGGGGCCTTGCCGAAGAGCGGTCACCCGGCGACGGGATACATCGACCCCCGCCGCCCCTCGGGCGAAGCCAGCCACTCCAGCTTCGCCGCCGTGTTCGCCTCCGGCAGCGGCGTATGCAACACGATGGTGAGATCGGGCCGCGCCGGCACCTTCATGGCAGTGGACTCGACGGAGAGCAGCCCGACCAGCGGATGGTCGAGCTCCTTGCGGATCTGGCCCGCGTCCTGGATGTCCCGCCGCTCCCACAGTTCGGTGAACTCCTCGCTGACCTCCCGGAGTTGGGCCAGCACCTCCTGGTACCCCTCGTCGTCGGGCGCGGCGGCGCAGGACGCACGGAACTGGGCGACGACCGTGTGCGCGTTCACCTCCCAGGTCCGGGAACGGCCCCGGTAGAGCGGGTCGGTGAAGAAGTCGATGATGCAGTTCTGCGTGTTGCCGGGCCGCATGCCGAGAACCATCCCGGCCGCGTCGTTGTACATCACGCAGTTGTAGTACGGGTCCATGATGTGCGCCGGATACGGCATCCAGGTGTCGATCAGCCGCCGCAGCCCGTCGCACATGTCCCGGACCTCGGGCGCGACCTCCGGCGCGGGCGGGTTCAGCCCGGCGAGCAGATACAGATGGCGTCGCTCGGCGTTGCTGAGCCGCAGCACCCGGGCGACCGCGTCGAGCACCTGCGGCGAGACGGAGATGTCCCGCCCCTGCTCCAGCCACTGGTACCAGGAGGCGCCGACACCCGCGAGCACCGCAACCTCCTCGCGGCGCAGACCGGGGGTACGGCGGCGGGCCCCACCGTCGGGCAGCCCGGCCTCCGTCGGTGACACCCTGGCCCGGCGGCTCATCAGGAAGTCCCGCAGCTCCCGCCGCCGGCTGGTCCTGAGCGCGTCCTCCGTCACGTGCGAATCCCCCTGTTGGTGACTGGTGGTGCGACCACCAGCATAAGTTCCCGCTCCCCACGGATATTCCGATCGCAGGAAGCTCTTGCCCATGGCGATCGAGACGACCGAAACCCCCACCGGAACCACCGCCGAAGCCCCCACCGGAACCACCACCGCTTCCGCGCACACACCCCCCGTACAGAACTCCCCGAACCCCCAACCCCCGCTCGGCACCCGGCTGTCGAACCGCGACAAGCTCGTCCTCTTCGTCCTCTGCGCGGCACAGTTCATGGTCGCGCTCGACTTCTCCGTCCTGAACGTGGCGCTGCCCGTACTCGGCAAGGACCTGGGCATGAGCCCGTCCGCGCTCCAGTGGGCGGTCACGGCCTTCGCACTGCCGTCCGGCGGCTTCCTGCTGCTCTTCGGCCGCATCGGCGACCTGTACGGCCGCCGCAAGCTGTTCCTGGCGGGCCTCGCCCTCTTCGGTACGGCCTCGCTGCTGGCGACCTTCGCCTGGGACCCGGCGTCGTTCCTGGCCGGGCGGGCGTTGCAGGGCCTGGCCGCAGCGACGATCGTGCCGACGGCCATGTCGCTGCTCACGACGACCTTCCCGGAGGGCCCTGCGCGCGACCGCGCCCTGGGCATCGCCGGCACGCTGCTGTCGCTCGGCTTCACGATCGGCATGGTCGCGGGCGGTGTCCTCACCGACGTACTGGGCTGGCGCTCGACGATGGGCCTGCTGACGGTCTTCGCGCTGATCGTGCTGCCGCTGGCGCCGGGCCTGCTTCCCGAGTCCCGCACCCCGGAGCGCCCCCGCCTGGACATCCCCGGCGCGGTCACCGTCACCGGCGGTCTGCTCGCCCTGATCTACGCCCTGTCGACGGCGGCGGACCGCGGCTTCGGCGGCGCCGACGTCATCGCGACCCTCGTCACGGGCGTGCTCCTGCTGGCCGCGTTCGGGTACGTCGAGTCCCGCGCCCACTCCCCGCTCGTCAGCCTCCCCATGCTGCGCCGCCGCACGGTGGCGTGGGGCAACCTGGGCGGTCTGGTCACCTTCTCGATGATGTCGACGGTGGTCTTCGTCATGACCCTGTACCTCCAGGAGACGCTCGGCCTCTCCGCCTTCGAGACGGGCCTGATCTTCGGCTTCCAGGGTGCCCTGTCGGCGCTCGCCGGGATGTACGCCCCGAAGGTCATCGGCCGCTTCGGTGCCCGCCGTACGCTGGTCGGCTCGCTGGCCGGTCAGGGCCTGTTCGTGGCGACGCTGGTGCTGCTGAACACGCACACCTGGTCCGTCTGGCTCGCCACCGCCGCGGTCGGCCTGGCCAGCATGTGCCACCTCGGCGCGATCATCTCGTACGGCCTGACCGTCACCTCGGGCGTGCCGAACGAGGAACAGGGCCTGGCCACCGGCCTGGTGACCTCCACCCAGCAGATCGGCCTCACGATCGGCATCCCGCTGCTCGGTGTCCTCGCGACGACGTCGGACGACCTGATGACCGGTGTCCGCACAGTTCTCGCCCTGGACGCGGCGATCGTCCTGGCGGCGGCGGTGCTGATCGCGGTCGGACTCGGCCGCCGCCGCTCGGGAACGGTCGAGGCCTGAGGCCTCAGGGGCGGTCGAGGCGGAGGCGCTCGGCCTTCGGCAGACCGGCGACGACGAGATCGTACGAATCCTCGATGAGCTCCCGGACCATACGGTCCGGGAGTTCGCCGTCGACGGTCACCGTGTTCCAGTGCCGCTTGTTCATGTGATAGCCGGGGATGATCAGCCCCGGGTGCTCGCCGCGCAGCCGGACCGCGTCCTCCGGGTCGCACTTCAGATTGACCGTGAGCGGGCGCGCGCCCAGATTGCTCAGCGCGAAGAGCTTGCCCAGCACCTTGAAGACCGAGGTCTCCGGGTTGAAGGGGAAGTCCTCGACGGTCGCGTTGAAGGACAGACAGAACGCGCGCAGCTGCTGCGGGGTCACTCCGGGGTCTCCTCCTCGGAAGGGTTCACGGGTTCACTCCGGTTCTTCGTCCTCAGACGTCACTCCGGTTCTGCGTCCTCAGAAGGTCACTCCGGTTTTTCGTCCTCCGACGGCTCCGGATCCACCGGGCCGACCGGCTCGACGAGCACCGTGACAATCTTGTTCCGCCGCCCCGCCGCGGACTCCGCGGTCAGCCGCAGCTCGCGCCCGTCGGGCAGTTCGACCCCCGACGAGGCCCCGGCGATCGGAACCCTGCCGAGTGCCTTGGCGAGCAGCCCGCCGACGGTCTCCACGTCCTCGTCGTCGTACGCCTCGAAGCCGTACAGCTCGCCGAGGTCGCCGATGTCGAGGCGGGCGGTCACCCGGTAGCGGTCGTCGCCCAGATCCTGGACGGGCGGCAGCTCGCGGTCGTACTCGTCGGTGATCTCGCCGACGATCTCTTCCAGGATGTCCTCGATGGTGACGATGCCGGCCGTGCCGCCGTACTCATCGATGACGACGGCGACGTGGTTGCGCTCCTGCTGCATCTCGCGCAGCAGATCGCCCGCGTTCTTGGTGTCGGGCACGAAGGTGGCGGGCCGCATGGCCGTCGACACCAGCTCGGACTCGGCATCGCGGCTGATGTGCGTCTTGCGGGCCAGGTCCTTCAGGTACACGATCCCGACGATGTCGTCCTCGTTCTCCCCGGTGACGGGGATGCGCGAGAAGCCGGAGCGCAGGGCGAGGGTGAGGGCCTGGCGGATGGTCTTGTACCGCTCGATGACGACGAGGTCGGTCCTCGGCACCATCACTTCCCGTACGAGGGTGTCGCCCAGCTCGAAGACCGAGTGCACCATGCGGCGCTCCTCGTCCTCGATGAGGGACTCCTTCTCGGCGAGGTCGACCAGCGCGCGCAGCTCGGCCTCGGAGGCGAAGGGGCCGCGCCGGAAGCCCTTGCCGGGCGTGAGCGCGTTGCCGATGAGGATGAGGAGGGGCGGGATCGGCCCCATCACCCGCGCCAGTGGCAGCAGGACGTACGCGGCCGCCGTCGCCGTGTTCAGCGGGTGCTGGCGGCCGATGGTGCGCGGGGAGACGCCGACCGCGACGTACGAGACGAGGACCATGACCGCGATCGCGACGGCCAGCGCCTGCCAGGTCTGGTCGAACTCCTTCAAGCAGGCGTACGTGACGAGCGCGGCGGCGGCCATCTCGCAGGCCACCCGCACGAGCAGCGCCACGTTCAGATAGCGGGTCGGGTCGGCGGCGACCTGGGCGAGCTTGGCGCTGCCGCGCCGGCCGCTGCGTACGGCTTCCTCGGCGCGGAAGCTGGAGACGCGCGCGATGCCCGCCTCCGCGCAGGCGGCGAGCCAGGCGACGACGACCAGCAGGACGGCGCCGAGGACGAGTTGCGGACTCATGAAACGGTCGGGGCCGGCGAGGGGCCCGTCATACCCTTCTCCGCGCGCCAGCCGTCCACGATGGCGGCCTGCAGACCGAACATCTCGGCCTTCTCGTCCGCTTCCTCATGGTCGTAGCCGAGCAGGTGCAGCACTCCATGGACGGTGAGGAGCTGGAGCTCCTCGTCCATGGAGTGCTGCGTCGCAGCTTCCTTGCCCTGCCGCTCGGCGACCTCCGGGCAGAGCACGATGTCACCGAGCAGCCCCTGCGGCGGCTCGTCGTCGTCCTTGGACGGCGGGCGCAGCTCGTCCATCGGGAAGGACATGACATCCGTCGGGCCGGGCAGGTCCATCCACTGGATGTGCAGCTGCTCCATGGCGTCGGCGTCCACGACGATCACCGAGAGCTCGGAGAGCGGGTGGATGCGCATCCGCGCGAGCGCGTAGCGGGCGATGTCGAGGATCGCCTGCTCGTCGACCTCGGTTCCGGACTCGTTGTTGACGTCGATCGACATGGGCGTGCTGTTCTACTTCCCCTTGTGGCCGGCTCTGCCGCGGCCCTTGTGGGAGCCGTTCTCGGTGCCGTTCTCGCTGTCGTACTTCTCGTACGCGTCGACGATACGGCCGACCAGCTTGTGCCGTACGACATCGTGGGACGTGAGCCGCGAGAAGTGGACGTCGTCGACGCCCTCCAGGATGTCCTGGACCTGGCGCAGACCCGACTTCGTGCCGGTCGGCAGGTCGACCTGTGTCACGTCACCCGTGACCACGATCTTCGAGTCGAAGCCGAGGCGGGTGAGGAACATCTTCATCTGCTCGGCGCTGGTGTTCTGCGCCTCGTCCAGGATGATGAAGGCGTCGTTCAGCGTGCGGCCGCGCATGTAGGCGAGCGGCGCGACCTCGATGGTCCCCGCCGCCATCAGCCGCGGGATCGAGTCCGGGTCGAGCATGTCGTGCAGCGCGTCGTAGAGCGGGCGCAGGTAGGGGTCGATCTTCTCGTACAGCGTGCCCGGCAGGAATCCGAGCCGCTCGCCGGCCTCGACCGCGGGGCGGGTGAGGATGATCCGGTTGACCTGCTTGGACTGGAGCGCCTGCACGGCCTTCGCCATGGCGAGATACGTCTTGCCCGTACCGGCGGGGCCGATGCCGAAGACGATGGTGTGCTTGTCGATGGCGTCGACGTACCGCTTCTGGTTGAGCGTCTTGGGGCGGATGGTGCGGCCTCGCGAGGACAGGATGTTCTGCGTGAGCACCTCGGCCGGAGTCTCCTGGCCGTCGCCCTCCCCGTTCCCGCTCGCCCTGAGCATGGCGATCGAGCGTTCCACTGCGTCCTCCGTCATCGGCTGGCCCGTGCGGAGCACCAGCATCATCTCGTCGAACAGGCGCTGGATGAGGGCGACTTCACCGGCATCGCCGACCGCGCTGATCTCATTGCCCCGGACGTGTATGTCGGCCGCCGGGAAGGCCTTCTCGATCACGCGCAGGAGGGAGTCGCCGGACCCCAGCACGGTCACCATGGGGTGCTGGGCAGGGACTGTGAAGTGCGCTCGCGCCTGCCCCTGCGCGGGGGTGTGAGCTGTGGGTGTCTGAGTCATGGGCCGGCTCTGTAGGCCTGCGTATCCTCCTCGGTCGGCACGCTTGCCACATGGGCAGCCTTGCGGTTCCCAGCGTACGTCGCCGCACTGACAGAGCCGTAGGGCTTTTCCTCAGCTCACGCCGAGCGTCCGAACCCGATCGTCGGTACCGCCCGCCGCAGTGGCCACGGGCGGGTCACCTCCGGCAGCAGGCCCTCCAGGAAGGCGTACCGGCTCAGGGCCGTCGGGTCCTGGGCGTCGACCGACTGGACGCGGCGCCACCACGCGGCGATCTCGGACCAGCCGGGCGCCGACAGCGACCCCCCGAACTCCTGGACGGAGAGGGCGGCGGTGAGGCCGGCGAAGGCGAGGCGGTCGGCGAGGGGCCAGTCGGCGAGGGTGCCCATGACGAAGCCGGCGACGAACACGTCACCGGCGCCGGTCGGGTCCATGGCCTCGACCGCGATGGCCGGGACCTCGGCGGTCTCGCCGGTACGGCCGTCCACGGCGTACGCGCCCTCCGAACCGAGGGTGACGACCGCCAGCGGTACGTACGCGGTGAGCGCGTGTGCCGCCGCGCGCGGGCAGTCGGCGCGGGTGTACCGCATCGCCTCCTCCGCGTTCGGCAGGAACGCCTCGCAGTGTTCGAGATCGGCCAGGCCCGCCAGGTCCCAGCGGCCGGTGTCGTCCCAGCCGACGTCGGCGAAGAGCCGGGTGCCCCCGCGGGCGGCCTCGGCGATCCAGGGCGCGCGCGTGCCCGGGGTCAGCGAGGCCACGGCGGCACGCGCGCGTGGGGCATGTTCCGGTGCGGGTTCCTCCGGGGGTGGCTCGTGGCCGTGGCTGACCATCGTGCGTTCGCCCTCGTACGCCATGGACACGGTGACCGGGGAGTGCCAGCCGGGTACGGTGCGCGACGGGGAGAGGTCGATGCCCTCGCCCTGCTCCAGGGCGTCCCAGCAGTACTCCCCGTAGTGGTCGTCCCCGAAGGCCGCGGCGAGGGAGGTCTTCAGCCCGAGCCGGGCCAGGGCGGTCGCCATGTTGGCGACTCCGCCGGGGCTGGAACCCATCCCCCGCGCCCAGGACTCCGTCCCCCGCACGGGGGCGGAATCGAGCCCGGTGAAGATGATGTCCAAGAAGACCGTGCCCGTGAGATAGACGTCCCAGGGCGGGTCCTGGGGAGTGCGCAGCCCGGCGAGCGGGTCGACATGGGCCTGGCTGAACGGTCGCTCTCCGTTGGACGCGATCACGATGCGCTCCCTGACATGGTGCGGACCTGGCCAGTGTGCACCACCCCACCCACAAGACACCGCCGCCTGCGCCCCGGCAGCCCCTTCTTTCGCCCCCGCCGCCCCTACCCGTCCCATCCCTTCTGGGGCTCCGCCCCAGACCCCGTGGGTGGTTCTTTGGCTGCGCGTGAGTGGGGGTTGCTCGCGCAGTTCCCCGCGCCCCTGAAGGCGCGGGGCTTCGCCCCGCGATCCCCCCGGCCCGCCCCGGGTGCTTTTGTCTTTTAGGGGCGCGGGGAACTGCGCAATCTTTTAGCCCAGCCCCCACCCACCCGCACCCAACACACAACCCAACGGGGTCTGGGGCGGAGCCCCAGAAGGATGGGACGGGTAGGGGCGGCGGGGGCGAAAGAAAGCCCACCTACCCGTGCGCCCCCGCTCCAAACGCAACGTGCCGCACATCACGCCACCCCACCTTCTTCGCACCCCCACCCCCTTGATACAAATTGCCCGCGCGTTCCTGTCCATCGACAGCCGCCCACCCCCCTCATTGAGCCGCTCCTTTCGCATGCCCTGGGAACGCCCGTGTCCGCCCGCACCACCACCCCCTGGCCCCTCGTCGCCCTTTTCACGGCCGGGTACCTGTCCGCGTACCTGCTGCCGACCACAGTCGGCAGACTGGACGCAGGCCTCCCGCTCACGGCCACCCAGGCCGGCGCCATCGGCAGCGCACTGCTGCTGAGTTCGGCGACAGCCGGATTCCTGCTCGCCTCCCGCGTCGACCGCTTCGGCCCCCGCACCCTGGCCCGCACGGGCCTGCTCCTCGCGGCCGTCGGCTACGGCACCGCCGCGCTCACCACGACCGTCCCCCTGGTCATCGCCGGCGCCCTCGCCGGAGGCTTCGGCTCGGGTACGGCCACCACGGTCGCCGCGACCGGCGTGGCCGCCCAGCGCGACCCCCACCGCACCACCACCCTGGGCCTGCTCGGTGTCTCCGGCCTCGCGGGCGCGCTGTACCTGACGATCCCCCACCTGGGCCCGGCCCACGGCCTCCCGCTCGCCGCGGTCGCCTGCACGGCGCTGCTGGTGCTGCCCGTGACCCGGCGCCTCCCCACCCGTACTCCCGCACCCGCGTCCCAGGCGCTCCGCGCCACCGACCCCCTCCCTCACTTCCGTTCGGGTCTGGTCCTCGCCGCCGCCCTGTTCTTCTGGTCCCTCGCGCAGAACTCCCTCTGGGGCGTGAGCGGCCGCATCGGTCTGACGCAGGCGGGGCTCAGCGAAGTGACGGTCGGCGCGGTGTTCGCGGTGGCGCTCGGCGCGGGGCTGCTGGGTGTGATCGGTGCGGGCGCGCTGGGCCCGCGGCTCGGCAGCGCGTTGCCCATCGGCGCCGGTACGGCCCTGATCGCCGGCTGTATCGCGCTCAGTGCGGCGGCCGGTGACCTGACGTCCTTCGCGACGGGCGAGATCGCCTGGAACACGCTGTACCCGGTCGTGCTCTCGTATGTGATCGGCCTCGCGGCCTCACTGGATCCGCGCGGGCGGTGGGCGGTCCTGGTCGGCTCGGCCTCCTCGCTCGGCACGGCGTGCGGCCCGCTCACCGGCAGTCTGCTCTCCGCGCGGGCGGGTTACCCGGGGATGGGCGTGATCCTGGCGCTCGGCCTGCTCCTCGTCACCGTCCCCCTGACGGCCGTGGCGCTCCGTCCGAGGCGCGGCACCCCGCAGGAACACCCGGTCGTCGAGATCCCGTTGGAGTCCGTGCCCGCCCGGCGGACGGCGTACGACATGGCGGGACCCCGGCAGGCGGCAGCCGCACCGGGGCCCGGAACCACGTACAAGCAGGCCGTCTAGTCGCGCAGGTCGAACTCGTACGCGTCGACCTCGGCGATGTACCGGGCCCGCCGCGCCTCGTCGTGCTCCAGGAAGGACGCCTCGAACGAGTTGCGTGCCAGCTCCCGCTGCCGCTCCTGGTCCAGGCCCAGTGCTTCGTGCACGGCGTGGAAGGTGTCGCCGACGTAGCCGCCGAAGTACGCGGGGTCGTCGGAGTTGACCGTGCACAGCAGCCCGGCGTCCATCATGGCGGGCAGCGGGTGGTCCTCCAGGACGTCCACCGCGCGCAGCCGTACGTTCGACAGCGGGCAGAGCGTGAGCGGGATCCGGTCCCGTACGAGCCGCTCGACGAGCTCGGGGTCCTCCATGCAGCGCAGCCCGTGGTCGATGCGCTCGACGCCGAGGATGTCGAGGGCCTCGGTGATGTACGCGGGCGGGCCCTCCTCGCCGGCGTGCGCGACGCGTCGCAGACCGAGCGCGGCGGCGGCCTCGTACACCTCGCGGAACTTGACCGGCGGGTGTCCGACCTCGGCGGAGTCGAGGCCGATGCCGACGATCCGGTCGAGGTAGGGCTTCGCGGCCTCCAGCGTCTCCAGGGCCGACTCGGCGGACTCGTCCCGCAGGAAGCACATGATCAGCTGCGTGGAGATGCCGTGCGTCTCCTCGCTGCGGGCGAGCGCGCGGTGCAGGCCCTCGACGACCGTCCCCATCGCCACCCCGCGGGCGATGTGCGCCTGCGGGTCGAAGAAGATCTCCGCGTGCCGCACACCCTGCGCCGCGGCCCGCGCCAGGTAGGCGTCGGCCAGGTCGGCGAAGTCCTGTTCCGTCCGCAGTACGGCCATGAGCTCGTAGTACAGGTTCAGGAACGACTGGAGATCGTCGAAGAGATACGCCTTGCGCAGCTCCTCGGTGTCCGCGTACGGCAGGGTGACGCCGTTGCGCGCGGCGAGCGCGAAGGCCAGCTCGGGTTCGAGGGTGCCTTCGATGTGGAGGTGCAGTTCTGCTTTGGGGAGGGACATCAAAGCATCGTAAAGGCGATTCACCGGCGCTTCGGAACCGGCACTCTCAGCAGATCGTGTGCCACCGTCAGCTCCCCCTCGAACCCGGCGGCGCGCGCCTGCCGCTCGAACTCGTCGGGGTCGGAGTAGCGCTGGCTGAAGTGGGTGAGCACGAGATGCCGTACGCCGACGTCCTTGGCCACCCGCCCCGCCTGACCGGCAGTCAAGTGGCCGTGGTCGGTGGCGAGTTGCTCGTCCTCGTCGAGGAAGGTCGACTCGATGACGAGCAGGTCGCATCCCTCGGCCAGCGCGTACACGCCGTCGCACAGCCGGGTGTCCATGACGAACGCGAACCGCTGGCCGCGCCGCACCTCGCTGACGTCCTCGAGCGAGACGTCGCCCAGCGCGCCCTCCCGCTGGATCCGCCCGACGTCCGGCCCCTTGATCCCGTGCTCCGCGAGCCGGTCCGGCAGTATCCGCCGCCCGTCCGCCTCGACCAGCCGGTATCCGAAGGACTCGACGGGGTGGGAGAGCTTCCGAGCCTCCAGGGTGTACGAGGGCGTGGTCGCGAGCACTCCGTCCGCCGCGACCGGCGCCTGTGTCAGGGCGACGGTCTCGCGGTAGGCGGTGGCGTAGCGCAGCCGGTCGAAGAACCGCTGGCCGGAGTGCGGATAGTGCGCGGTCACCTCGTGCGGTACGCGGTCGAGGTTGATGCGCTGGATCACGCCGGCGAGCCCGAGCGAGTGGTCCCCGTGGAAGTGGGTGACGCAGATCCGGTGCAGGTCGTGCGCGGCGACCCCGGCACGCAGCATCTGGCGCTGCGTGCCCTCGCCGGGATCGAAGAGCAGTCCCTCGCCGTCCCAGCGCAGCAGATAGCCGTTGTGGTTGCGGTGCCGGGTCGGGACCTGGCTGGCGGTGCCGAGGACCACCAATTCACGTACGGACAAGGTCGGTTACCCCGGCGGCCACTGCATGCCGCGGCCGCCCAGGACGTGCGCGTGCGTGTGGAAGACGGTCTGCCCTGCGCCGCTGCCGGTGTTGAACACGACGCGGTAGCTCTCCAGCTTGTCGTCGGAGGCGACCTCGGCGGCCTCACGCAGTATGTCCGCGACGATGGTGGGCTCGGCGGCGGCCAGCGACGCCGCGTCCCGGTAGTGCACCTTGGGGATCACCAGGACGTGGGTGGGCGCCTGGGGGTTGATGTCCCGGAACGCCACGGTCGTGTCGGTCTCCCGGACCACGGTCGCCGGAATGTGCCCCGCGACGATCTTGCAGAACAGGCAGTCGTCCTGCGGCTCTCCCGCCATGCGTGTGCCTCCTCACGCCAGTCGATCATTACGCCCGCATGCTATCGGCCGGGGTCACAGCGGCGGCAAGGCGGGCGCGGCCTTCGCCGGGTTCTCCGTCAGTGCCGCCAGGGCCATCCGGATCGCCTCGTCGAGCTGGGCGTCACGCCCGGCGGCGTGGTCCTGCGGGGTCTGGACGACCTCGACGTCGGGGTCGACACCGTGGTTCTCCACGCGCCACTCGTAACCCTCCATCCAGAAGGCGTACTTGGGCTGGGTGACGAGCGTGCCGTCGACGAGCCGGTAGCGGCTGTCGATGCCGATCACGCCGCCCCAGGTGCGGGTGCCGACGACGGGCCCGATGCCCAGCGCCTTGATCGCCGCGTTGACGATGTCGCCGTCCGAGCCGGAGAACTCGTTGGCGACGGCGACGACCGGACCCCGGGGCGCGTCTTCCGGGTAGCTGTACGGCCGCAGTCCGCGCGGCACGTCCCAGCCCACGATCCGCCGCGCGAGCTTCTCGACGATGAGCTGGGAGGTGTGGCCGCCGCGGTTCTCGCGGACGTCCACGACGAGCCCCTCGCGGGCCACCTCGACGCGCAGGTCGCGGTGGAGCTGGGCCCATCCGGAGCCGACCATGTCCGGCACGTGCAGGTATCCGAGGCGACCCCCGGACCGCTCATGGACGTACGCCCGCCGGTCCGCCACCCACGCGTGGTACCGCAGCGGTTCCTCGTCCGCGAGCGGGACCACGACCGCGTGGCGTGGATCGCCGCCGCCGGACGGCGAGATGGTCAGCTCCACCGGCTTGCCCGCCGTGCCGACGAGCAGCGGACCGGGCCCGGCCACCGGGTCCACCGGCAGCCCCGCGACCGCGACGATCGCGTCACCGGCGCGCACCGCGACCCCGGGCGCGGCGAGCGGCGCCCGTGCGTCCGGGTCGGAGGTCTCGGACGGGAGGATCCGGTCGATGCGCCAACTGCCGTCCTCGTGACGGGAGATGTCGGCGCCGAGCAGCCCCTGCGCACGGTCGCCGCGACCCCATCCGCCGCGCGGAGTGACGTACGCGTGCGAGGTGCCGAGCTCGCCCTGCACCTCCCACAACAGGTCCACCAGGTCGTCGTGCGTGGCGACCCGCTCCAGGACCGGCCGGTAGCGGTCGAGTACGCCGTCCCAGTCGACCCCGCCCAGGTCGGGCCGCCAGAAGTTGTCCCGCATGAGGCGGCCGGTCTCGTCGTACATCTGCCGCCACTCGGCGGCCGGGTCGACGCTCTGGCGTACCCGCGAGAGGTCGACGGTGATGTTCGAGTCGCTCTCGTCGTCGTTCGAGGCGCGTCGGTCGCTGGGTACGACCTTGAGCTTGCCGTCGGTCCACAGCAGGACCCGCTTGCCGTCGCCGCTGACGGCGAAGTGCTCGGCGTCGGCGGCGAGATGCTCGATGCGCTGCTGGGCGAGGTCGTACCGCTCCAGCTCGGTCTTCGGGTCCGGGTCGTCCGGGGTGGCCCGGGAGGCGCCGAGCACACCGCGGACCGGATGCCGCAGCCACAACACCCCGTCCTTTGCGGCCCGCAGCGTCGAGTAGCGGGCGGCCTCCACGGGGAACGGCACGATCCGGTCGGCGAGTCCGTCGAGGTCGATCCGGGTGGCGGGCGCGCCCTCGCTGTCGGGCGTCTCGTCCTTGTCGGGCGCCTCGAAGGGGCGGCCGTGCCGCTGCGGCCCGAAGGGGGACGGCGTGGTCGCGGCCAGCGTGATCAGGTACGGCCGTGAGCCGCCGACGAACGCCAGGTCGAAGACGTGCTCGTCGTAGACCGGGTCGAAGGAGCGCGTCGAGAGGAAGGCGAGGTGCTTGCCGTCGAGCGTGAACGCCGGTGCGTAGTCCCTGAATCGCAGCGGGGTCGCCTCGGTCACCGACAGATCGGTGGTGTTGGCGAGCTTGAGCTGACGCAGCGGGCGCGGCCCGGGGTGGGACCAGGCGAGCCATGCCGAGTCGGGCGAGAAGACCAGCCCGCTCGCCTCCCCGTCCTCGCCGCGGTCGACCTCGCGCACCTCGCCGCTCTCTCGCTCGACGAGCAGCACCCGTCCGTCGTGCGAGGCGACGGCGGCGCGGCTGCCGTCGGGCGCCATCGCGAGCCCGAGGACCCGCCCGAGCTGCCCGGCGGCGAGCCGCCGCGGGGTCGCTCCGGGCGCGACACCGGTCGCCGGGGCGAACTCCAGGGCGTCGTCGCCCTCCGCGTCCGTCACCCACACCACGTGCTCCTCGCCTTCGGCGCGGAAGGCACGGGGCAGCCGGGCGCGTACGCCCTGCTCGGCGGCGAGGGCGCGGGCCGGGCCCGAGCGATGGGTGACCCAGTGGACGGCACCGCGCACGGACACCGCGCTGCCCCGTCCGGTGTGGTCGGGCGCGGCGGCGGAGAACCAGCGCGACGCGCTCACCGGGTGCGGCTGCTGGTCGACGCGCTGACCGCCGAGCCGAATAACGAGCCGGCGCGGCTCGGCGCCCTCCAGGTCGTCGAGGAGCCACAGTTCACCGGCGGACGCGTACACGACGCGGCTGCCGTCGGTCGCCGCGTGCCGGGCGTAGAACCCGTCGAGGGGAGTGTGCCGCCGCAGGTCGGACGCGTCGGCGAGGGAGGAGTAGAGCGCCCCGACACCCTCGTGGTCGGACAGGAAGGCGATGCGGTCCCCCACCCAGCAGGGGTACTCGATGTTCCCGTCCAACTCCTCATGCAGCCGTACGAATTCACTCTCCCCCTCTCCCTCCCCCTCCCGGTCGATCCACAGCTTGCCCGCCGTACCGCCGCGGTACCGCTTCCACCAGGCGGCCTCGCGCCCCATGGGAGCGGACAGCAGCACGACACCAGGGCCGCCGTGGGCGACGTCGCCGACAGGACCGTACGGCAGGGTCGTCGCGGGACCGCCGTCGAGCGGGACGGCCCTGGCCCAGCTGCGCCGCAGGCTGGCCTGGCCCTGGGTGCTGAGGGCGAGCACCTGCCCGTCGGGGGTCCAGCCGCGCACCTGGGTCTTCGAACTCCCCCAGTACGTCAGCCGTTTGGACGGTCCGCCCTCCAGAGAGGCGGCGTGCACCTCGGGCGCCCCGTCGCGCGTCGACGTCCACGCGACGGTCGAGCCGTCCGGGGAAATACGCGGATGGTTCACCGGAACGTTGTCGGCGCTGACCCGCCAGGCCCGGCCGCCGTCGAGCGGGGCGGCCCAGACGTCGTCCTCGGCCGTGAAGACGACCAACTCGCCGTGCAGATGCGGAAACCGGAGATACGCGGGGGGTGCGGACGCGGAGGGTGCGGTCTCTGTCACCCGATCACCCTATGCAGCGAAAGCGTCCATGGGCAGGGGTTTCGATCGACTTGATCCGCATCCGGCGGGCACGTCACTTGCCCTGGGAGGGCCAGCACGTGGGGTCTCCCTTGCACCACATGGTCTTCGTCACGGTGACGGTGACGGTGGGGTTGGGCTGTCCGTACGAGGGGTGGTACGAGATGGGCGGGTTGGGGGTGTTGGTGGCATTGCAGTTGCCCAGCCCCTTCACATGGAACCACTCCTTGCCGCCGACCTTCGCGACGAGGTCCCCGCGCACGCACGCGCCGTCGACGGCCCGGGTGACCTTGCCCTTGACCGTGATCTCCCGTCCGTCGTCCGTCTGCCCCCGGCAGTCGACGGTGGCGACGGTGTTCTCGGTCGGCGAGGGCGTCTTCCCCGGCGTGTAGGCCTTGTTGCCGCCGCCGTACGAGGCCGTGCAGCTGAGCCAGCGCACGTTCACATGCTGCCGTTCGAGTTCCTTGGTCGCGGTCTTGTCGGTCGTGTACGCGACCGCGGCGGAACTCAGCCCGTCTCCCGGCTCGCACGCGGCCACCCCGAACACACCGACCGCTCCCAGCCCGGCGGCCACCCACATCTGCCTGCGCCCCATCCGACGCCTAATACGCCTCAAAGCCCCCATGCACGGCAGCGTGCCACTCTCCCGCCGACCGCGGTAGACCGCATGCGGCCACGATCCCCGGGACCACCCGAACGAGGGTCTCTTCGCCCCAGACCCCCAAAAGATTGTGCAGTTCCCCGCGCCCCTTTTAGGGGCGCGGGGAACTGCGCAATCTTTCAGACCAGCCCCCACCCACCCGCAGCCAAAGAACCGGCCCACGGGGTCTGGGGCGGAGCCCCAGAAGGATGGGACGGGTAGGGGCGGCGGGGGCGAGGAGAGTCCGGCGGTCAGCCGTGGAGCAGCAGCCACTGCTGGAGTTCCACGAGGTTGCCCTCGGGGTCCTTGAGGTGGGCGACGCGCAGGCGATCGGTCATGGGTGCCGGACCGTTCAGGAGGACGGCGCCACGCGAGGTGATCTGCTCGCAGTAGGCGTCGAGGTCGTCGACCCGCAGAACGACCAGCGAGCGATGCCCGTTCACAGGATCGCCCAGCTCACCCAGAATGCCGGCCATCATCGCGCGATCCTGCAGAGCAATCCCCGCCGAGCCGACGGAAGGACTGAACTTCTCGTACGGCCCCTCGACCGCCCCCGACTGGGGCTTGAGACCGAGGACATCGGCGTAGAAGTGGTAGCAGGCAGCGAAGTCCGAGACGAGCAGCCGTACTTGGGCGAGTTCCAAGGCGTCCCCAGTGGATGCGCGGTGGCCAGGTCAGGTCAGGTGAGGTCAGGTCAGGACCAGCGACCCGTGCGGGCCAGCAGCAGCGCCGTGCCCACGGTCCCGGCGGTCGACGTACGCAGCACGGTACGCCCCAAGTGGAACGTCCTCGCCCCCGCCGCGGTGAAGACCTCGACCTCCTCGGGAGAAATCCCGCCCTCGGGCCCGACCACCAGCACGATCTCCCCGGAGGAGGGAAGTTCCGCCGTCGCGAACGGCTCGGTCCCGAGCTCCGTGTCCTCGTGCAGCACCGCCGCGAGATCGGCTTTGGCGAGAAGTGCGGCAACCTGCTTGGTCGTCATCGCGTCCGCGATCTCGGGGAAGCGGACGCGGCGCGACTGCTTGCCGGCTTCCCGGGCCGTCGCCCGCCACTTGGCGAGCGCCTTCAGACCCCGCTCGCCCTTCCACTGCGTGATGCAACGGGAGGCCGCCCAGGGGACGATCGCGTCCACGCCGGTCTCGGTCATGGTCTCGACGGCGAGCTCGCCCCGGTCGCCTTTGGGGAGGGCCTGGACGACGGTGATACGAGGGGACTCCGGAGGTTCCTCGGAGAAGGAGTCCATGTGGACGATCAGCCGGTCCTTGCCCTCGGTGTCGACGACGACGCACTCCGCCCACCGCCCGGCCCCGTCGGTGAGGATGACGTCCTCGCCGGCCCGCAGCCGCTTCACGGAGACGGCGTGCCGCCCCTCGGGTCCGTCGAGGACATAGCGTCCGCCGCCGCCCGCGTTGAAGTGCTCGACCACGAACACCGGTGCCGTCATCGGTCCGCACCGCCTTCCGAGGACTCCGGGAACTCCGGGAGCTCCGGGAACTCCTCCGGAGCCGACAACGCTGTCTTCGCGGCGGCGAGTTCGGCGCTCAGCACCTCCACGAGCTGTCCCGCGGGCAGTTCGCGCGCCATACGGTGGCCCTGCCCGGCCCACAGCGCCATGCCCTGCGCGTCGCCCGCCTTGGCGGCCGCCTTGCGCAGCGGGGAGGTGAGGTGGTGGATCTCGGGGTACGCGGCGGGCGCGTACGGGCCGTGCTCCCGCAGGAAGCGGTTGACCAGTCCGCGCGCCGGGCGGCCGGAGAACGCGCGCGTCAACTCCGTCCGTACGAAGAGGGGGTTGGTCAGCGCCTGCTTGTGCACGGCGTTCGCGCCGGACTCGGGGGTGGCGAGGAACGCGGTGCCGAGCTGGGCCGCGCTCGCGCCCGCGGCGAGGACGGCGGCGATCTGGCTGCCGCGCATGATGCCGCCGGCGGCGACGATCGGGATCTGTACGGTCTCGCGCACCTGCGCGATCAGCGACAACAGTCCGATCCCCGTGCCGTCCGTCTCCGGGTTGTCGCGGTGGGTGCCCTGGTGGCCACCGGCCTCCACGCCCTGCACGAGCACCGCGGCGGCACCCGCCCGCTGCACGGCCAGCGCCTCCTCGGCGGTGGTCGCGGTGACCATCGTCAGTGTGCCGGCGCGGGCGAGGGAGTCCAGGACGTCACGGCTCGGGACGCCGAAGTGGAAGGAGACCACCGGCACCGGGTTGTCGAGGAGAACGGCGAGCTTGGCGTCGTAGCCGTCGTCACGGCCGCTGTCGGGGTCGCCGAGTTCGGTCTCGTACCAGGCGGCCTCACCGGCGAGCTGGTTGGCGTACACCTCGACGGCGGCCGCGTCCGCGTACTCGGGCTGCGGCATGAACAGATTGACTCCGAACGGGCGCCCCGTGAGCCCGCGCAGCTGCTTGATCTCCTGGTACATGCCGTCGGCGGTCTTGTACCCGGCGGCGAGAAAACCCAGCCCGCCGGCCTCGGACACGGCAGCCGCGAGCTGTGGCACGGAGACGCCGCCCGCCATGGGGGCCTGCACGATCGGGTGAGGGAAGAGATCGGTCAGTGCGGTGGACATGACGGCATGTTGTCACGTCCCCCGAACAAGTCCGAATCCGGCCGCCCACCTGGCATAGGCCACCGGGATGAGCACCCGCGAGGGGCTGGATTGCGCAGTTCCCCGCGCCCCTTTCAGGGGCGCGGGGAACTGCGCAATCCGTTGGACCAGCCCCCCACCCACCCGCAGCCAACACACAACCGAACCGGGTCAGCGACCGTTGAACGCATCCTTCAGACGCGAGAACAACCCCTGCTGCCCGGGCTGGAACTGCCCGGTGGGCCGCTCCTCCCCCCGCAGCTTCGCCAGCTCCCGCAGCAACCGCTCCTGCTCAGGATCCATCTTCGTCGGCGTCATCACCTCGACGTGGACGATGAGGTCACCGCGCCCACCGCCCCGCAGATGCGTGACACCCCGCCCGTGCAACGGAATCGACTGCCCGGACTGCGTGCCCGGACGGATGTCGACCTCCTCCAGCCCGTCGAGCGTCTCCAGCGGCACCTTCGTACCGAGCGACGCCGCGGTCATCGGAATGGTGACCGTGCAGTGCAGATCGTCACCGCGCCGTTGGAAGGTCGAGTGCGGGAGTTCGTGGATCTCGACATAGAGGTCACCGGCAGGCCCGCCACCGGGCCCGACCTCGCCCTCGCCCGCGAGCTGGATCCGCGTGCCGTTGTCGACACCGGCGGGGATCTTGACGGTCAGCGTCCGACGGGACCGCACCCGCCCGTCCCCCGCACACTCGGGACACGGCGTCGGAACCACGGTCCCGAAGCCCTGGCACTGCGGACACGGCCGGGACGTCATGACCTGGCCCAGGAACGACCGCGTGACCTGGGACACCTCACCCCGCCCGCGACACATGTCACAGGTCTGGGCCGAGGTACCCGGCGCCGCGCCCTCACCGTTACAGGTGGCGCAGACGACGGCCGTGTCGACCTGGATGTCCTTCGTCGTGCCGAAGGCAGCCTCGTCCAGCTCGATCTCGAGCCGGATCATGGCGTCCTGGCCACGCCGCGTACGCGACCGGGGGCCGCGCTGCGACGCCGTACCGAAGAAGGCGTCCATGATGTCCGAGAAGTTCCCGAAGCCGCCCGCGCCGAAGCCGCCCGCGCCACCGCCGCCGGAGGCGGACAGCGGGTCGCCGCCGAGGTCGTAGACCTGCTTCTTCTGCGGGTCCGACAACACCTCGTACGCGGCGTTGATCTCCTTGAACCGCTCCTGCGTCTTCGGATCGGGATTGACGTCCGGGTGCAGCTCGCGTGCGAGCCTCCGGAACGCCTTCTTGATCTGGTCCTGGGACGCGTCGCGGCTCACGCCGAGTACGGCGTAGTAGTCCGTGGCCACTTACGACTCCGCCAGGATCTGTCCGACGTACCGTGCCACCGCTCGTACCGCTCCCATCGTTCCCGGGTAATCCATGCGGGTCGGTCCGACCACGCCAAGTTTCGCTACTGCCTCGTCGCCCGAACCGTAGCCGACCGAGACCACGGACGTGGAGTTGAGTCCCTCATACGCGTTCTCATGCCCGATTCGCACGGTCATGCTCGAATCCCCGGCCTCACCAAGCAACTTGAGGAGCACGACCTGCTCCTCCAGTGCTTCGAGCACCGGCCGGATAGTGAGAGGGAAGTCATGTCCGAAGCGGGTCAGATTGGCGGTGCCGCCGATCATCAGCCGCTCCTCGGTCTCTTCGACCAGCGTCTCCAGGAGGGTGGAGAGCACCGTCGCGACCGTACCCCGGTCCTCCGCCTCGAACGCGTCCGGGAGGTCCTGCACGAGCTGCGGGACGTCCGCGAAACGGCGGCCCGCGACCCGGCTGTTGAGCCGCGCGCGCAGATCCGCCAGCGAGGTCTCACCGAACGGCGCCGGACAGTCGATCATGCGCTGCTCGACCCGGCCGGTGTCCGTGATCAGCACCAGCATCACGCGCGCGGGGGCGAGGGACAGCAGCTCCACGTGCCGCACCGTCGAGCGCGTCAGCGAGGGGTACTGCACAACGGCGACCTGCCGCGTGAGCTGCGCGAGCAGCCGTACGGTCCGCCCCACGACGTCGTCGAGGTCGACAGCCCCGTCAAGGAAATTCTGAATGGCCCGCCGCTCGGGCGCGGTCATCGGCTTGACGCCTGCGAGCTTGTCGACGAAGAGCCGGTACCCCTTGTCGGTGGGGATGCGTCCGGCACTGGTGTGCGGCTGGGCGATGTAGCCCTCGTCCTCCAGCGCGGCCATGTCATTGCGCACGGTCGCCGGCGAGACACCGAGGCGGTGCCGCTCAGTGAGCGCCTTGGAACCGACCGGCTCCTCGGTGCCCACGTAGTCCTGGACGATGGCGCGCAGCACTTCGAGCCTGCGTTCACTGAGCATCGCGCACACCTCCAGAGTCAGCGTCGTGGTCTTCATGACCTTCATGGGCCTACATGACCTTCATGGCCTTCGTCCTGGCACTCATCGCACGCGAGTGCCAGCGTTCCCCGGCCCAGTGTACGGCGGTGAGGTACGGCCCCGGCAAGGGCGGGCCTGCGATGTCGTGTGCTGCACGCTCTCACGGCTAGCGTCTCCTTATGAGCGTGACTTGGGAAGAGTTGGGGTGGGAAAGGGTGGCGCCCCGGGTGGGACGGCGGCGGCTGCCGGTCTGGGACTGCACGGTCGGGCTCGTGGTGGGCGAGGGCGCGGCGCTGATGATCGACGCGGGGTCGAGCCTCGGGGAGGGGGCACGGCTGCGCACGGAGGCACAGCGGCTCCTCGGCCCGGACCGCCGAGTGACGCACCTCGCACTCACCCACCCCCACTTCGACCATGTCTTCGGCGCGGCGGCGTTCGCGGGCGTGGAGGTGTTCGGGCCGGTCGGCCTCGACTCGGTCTTCGCCCACGACCGCGAGGAGCTGCGCACGGACGCCGTACGCAACGGCCTCGACCCGCGCGAGGCGGCCGAGGCCGCGGACCTCCTGGTCCACCCCCGCCACTCGGTGTCCGGCGAGTGGACCCTCGACCTGGGCGGCGGCGTACAGGTCCTGCTGGCGAACGTGGGCCCCGGCCACACGGGCCACGACTTGGCGGTACTGATCCAAGGCACACCAGGCACACTTAGTTCATCACCGGAGATCGTCTTCTGCGGCGATCTGGTGGAGGAGTCGGGCGAACCCCAGGCGGGCCCGGACGCCGTCCCCTCCCACTGGCCGGCGGCCCTGGACCGGCTGCTCGACCTGGGCGGGGAGGACGCGGTGTACGTACCGGGACACGGGGCGGCGGTGAATGCGGCGTTTGTCCGGGCCCAGCGGAACGCGCTGGCGGCCCGCTTCGGCGTGTCGTAGGAGCCCGTACGACACGACGGCGGGGCTTCTCCTATCGTCATCCGAATGCGCCAGTACTCTCCGGACCTGACCCCGCCGTGGAAGAAGCCCAAGCCCGTGCCCGAGGTCCCCGCGGACCCCGGTCTGGTGGTCGAGGAGCCCGGCACCGGCTTCTGCGGCGCGGTGATCCGCTGCGAGGCGGGCACGGTGACCCTGGAGGACCGCTTCGGCAAGCACCGCGTGTTCCCGCTGGAGCCGAGGGGCTTCCTCCTGGAGGGCAGGGTGGTGACGCTGGTCCGCCCGTCGGCCGCGCCCGCGTCGCGTCCCGCCCGCACGGCCTCGGGTTCGGTGGCGGTACCGGGCGCGCGTGCCAGGGTGGCCCGCGCGGGCCGCATCTACGTCGAGGGCCGCCACGACGCCGAACTGGTCGAGAAGGTCTGGGGCGACGACCTCCGCATCGAGGGCGTCGTCGTCGAGTACCTGGAGGGCATCGACGACCTCCCCTCGATCGTCGCGGACTTCGACCCCGGCCCGGACGCCCGCCTCGGCATCCTGGTCGACCACCTAGTCCCCGGCACCAAGGAGTCCCGCATCGCCGACTCGGTCACCAGCGACCACGCCCTGGTCCTCGGCCACCCCTACATCGACATCTGGGAGGCCGTGAAACCGTCCTCCGTAGGCATCCCCTCCTGGCCCCGCATCCCCCACGGCCAGGACTGGAAAACAGGCATCTGCCGATCCCTGGGCTGGCCGGAAAACACCGGCGCGGCCTGGCAGCACATCCTGTCCCACGTCCGCTCCTACAAGGACCTGGAGCCGGAACTCCTGGGCCGAGTGGAGGAGTTGATCGACTTCGTCACGGCCCCGGAGTAGAGGACCACACGACGGTTTTCCGCCCCCGCCGCCCCTACCCGTCCCATCCCTGGGGGCTGCGCCCCCAGACCCCCCTAAAAGATTGCGCAGTTCCCCGCGCCCCTTGAAGACGGGGTGGTTCGTCGTCTGCGGGCCGGTGGGGGCTGGTCGCGCAGTTCCCCGCGCCCCTAAAGGACATAAGACAACAGCACCCGGGGCGGGCCTGGGGCGAAGGGGCGCAGCCCCGAGCCGTCAGGGGCGCGGGGAACTGCGCGACCAGCCCCCACCCACCCGCACCCGAAACACAACCGAACGGGGTCGAAGGGGCAGAGCCCCTGGGGATGGGACGGGTAGGGGCGGCGGGGGCGAAAAAGGGCCCTCAGTCCACCAGGTCCCGGACGACCGCGTCCGCGAGCAACCGCCCGCGCAGCGTCAGAACGGCACGACCTTCGTCGTACGGCCCGGCTTCGAGCAACCCCTCACCCAGCGCACGCGCCGCCGCCGCAAGCCCATCCACCCGAAGCAAAGACAGCGGACACCCCTCACGAAGCCGCAGCTCCAGCAGGACGCGCTCAACCCGGCGATCCTCCTCGGAGAGAAGCTCACGCCCGGCCCCCGGCGACCGCCCGGAGGCCAGCGCCGAGGCATACGCCCCAGGATGCTTCACATTCCACCACCGCACCCCACCGACGTGACTGTGCGCCCCGGGCCCGGCCCCCCACCAGTCGGCCCCCCGCCAGTACAGCTCGTTGTGAAGGCAACGCCCACCTTCGGAAGCGGCCCAGTTCGACACCTCGTACCACTCGAAGCCCGCCCCCGACATCACCTCGTCCGCGATGAGATACCGGTCCGCGTGCACGTCGTCGTCCGTCATCGGAACCTCGCCACGGCGGATACGACGGGCGAGCTGGGTACCCTCCTCCACGATCAGCGCATACGCGGAGATGTGGTCGGGCCCGGCACCGAGCGCCGCGTCGAGCGAGGCACGCCAGTCGTCGTCGGACTCCCCGGGCGTGCCGTAGATCAGGTCCAGGTTCACATGCTCGAAGCCCGCCGCACGGGCCTCGGCGACACAGGCCTCGGGACGGCCGGGCGTGTGCGTGCGGTCGAGCACCTTCAGTACGTGCTGCTTGGCGCTCTGCATCCCGAAGGAGATCCGGTTGAAGCCACCGGCGCGCAAGGTCGCGAGGTATGCCGGATCGACCGACTCGGGGTTCGCCTCCGTAGTGATCTCCGCGTCGTCCGCGAGCCCGAATTCGTCACGGATCGCCCCCAGCATCCGTACGAGATCGTCGGCGGCCAGCAGGGTCGGCGTACCGCCGCCGACGAAGACCGTGCGGACGGGGCGCGGGTCGTCGCCGAGGACCTTGCGGGCGAGCCGGACCTCGTCGGTCAGCGTGTCCGCGTAGTTGTCCCGGGAGGCGAGCACGCCACCGGTGCCCCGCAGCTCGGTCGCCGTGTAGGTGTTGAAGTCGCAGTAGCCGCAGCGGGTCGCGCAGTACGGCACGTGGAGATAGAACCCGAGGGGACGCTCGGCCGCCCCGGCCAGGGCGTGCGCGGGCAGCGCCCCGTCGTCGGGGACGGGCTCACCGTCGGGGAGTGCGGAAGGCATACGTTCCATTGTCCCGTACGCGCGCCGATACTCCGTACGCCCTGCTCTTCGGCCCCTGTCGGTCGTCGGTCCCCCTAGGCCAATAGGCGTCGGCCCCTATTCGGCCTGCAGCACCAGCAAGGCCATGTCGTCCTCCGGAGGCCGCGTACCGAACTCGTGCACCAGCCGGCGGATCCGCTCCGCGACCAGCTCGGCGCTCAGCCCCGCGCAGCCCTCCAGGGCCTTCGCGAGGCCGTCGTCGTCGTCGAACTGGCGAGGCCCGCAGCGCCGCTCCGTCACACCGTCCGTGACGCACAGCACAGTGTCGCCGGGGTGCAGCTCGAAGGTCTCGGAGGTGTAGCAGGCGTCCTCGAAGACGCCGAGGAGGGTCTGCGGCCGGGCCACTTCCCGTACGTCGCCGTCGGGGCCGAGGAGCAGCGGCAGCGGATGCCCGGCGGAGGCCAGGGTGCAGCGCACACCGCCGTCGAAGGGGACCAGCTCGCCGTACAGCATGGACAGGAAGCGCGTCTGCGGGCCCGGGTCGGCGCCGAGGCCCGGCCCGCCCGCCGCCACGAGCGCACGGGCCGCCGCGTCCGCCGCCTCGGTCGCGTCGTCGAGCAGGAGCTGGTTGAGGCGGTCCAGGACGTCGGCGACCTGGTAGCCCTCGCGGGCCAGCAGCCGCAGCCAGGGCCGGGCCAGGCCGATCACGACGGCGGCCTCGGGTCCCTTGCCCTGGACGTCGCCCACCGCGAAGCACCAGCGCCCGTCGCCCGCCGGGAACAGGTCGTAGAAGTCGCCGCTGGGCCCGCCCTTGTCGAGCGGCTCGTACACGAGGGCGCTGCGCACCCCGGGGATCTCGGCGACCGCGCCGGGCAGCAGACCGCGCTGGAGGACCCGGCTGATGGTGGCCTGGCGCGCGTACTGGCGGGCCGCGCCGATGGCGAGGGCGATACGGCGGCTGAGGTCCTCGACGAGCCCGGTGATCTCGTCGGGGAAGTCGATCAGCCCGGCCCGACCGATGACGAGCGTGCCCAGCGGCCGCCCGCCAGCGATCAGCCGGTACGCGAGCGCGGCCCCGCTCACCCCGCGCGCGCCCAGCGCCTCGCCGGGCCAGGGCACGGGGACGGCCCGGGAGCGCACCGCGTCGGGCAGCCGCGGCGGGTCCTTCTCCAGGGCGCGGCGCAGTTCCTCGATGCGGTTCTCGCTGCCGTGCCAGACGCGGGCGAGGCGGGGTCCCAGGGCGAGGCCGAGACCGCCGGCCCGGTCGGTGGCCTCGTCCTCCAGCCACACCGCGCACCAGTCGGCGAGCCGTGGCACGAGCAGCTGCCCGGCGAGCGCGGCCACGAGGTCCTCGTCGAGCTGCCCGGCGAGCAGGTCGGATGCCTCGGCGAGGAAGGAGAGGGCGCCGCGGTTGAGCCAGTCCTGGTCCTGGTGGGCGTTGCGCTTCGGTTCGGGCGGGAGTATCTCGGGGTCGAGCGGCTCGCCGACCCGCAGCCCACGCTCCAGGGCCTGGCCAGTGGCGTACGCCGCTATCTGCTCCTTCTTCGCCATGTGCTCCGCGGTGTCCGCGAACCCGCCGGCTTCCAACACGCTGCCCGTGCCCGCTTCCGCCATGCCGTCGGCGCCCGCGCGCCCGTCGACCGGCAGCCGCGCCCAGACCGTCTTGATGCCTGGCCGGTAAGTGATCCCCCATGCTTCGGAGAGCGAGGCGACGAGCCGCAGCCCGCGCCCGTACTCCGGGGTGCCGTACGGCCGTTCGACGGCGTCGTCGCGTAACGCGCGCGAGGGGTGGTGGTCGGAGATTTCGACGACCAGTGGGCCCGGCGCTTCGTCACTCACGCCTTCGAGGCGGCACAGCAGGTCGACGTCGGTGCCCGCATGCACGACGGCGTTGGTGACGAGTTCGCTGACCACCACGACGGCGTCGTCGATGAGCCGGTCGTCGATGATCTCGGCGCCCGGCAGGGCCAGTTCGGCCCAGTCGGCGAGCGCGCCGCGTACGAACCGGCGGGCGGCTCCGGGCGCGAGCGGAGTGCCCGGCAGCGAGGTGCGAGCGATGGCTTCCTGGCCGGCGCGGTGGTGCGCAGGCGCATCAGGGGCACGCGCCATGGACTCCCGTTGCGTCGGAATGGCCCCCACTGTGCAGCTCCCTGAGCAGATCGGACGAATACGCCTCAGGCGATGCGGACAGAGTGACAGACTGGCCATGCCCATAAGCGCCGAGTTACCGAAGTGGGCCGCCATGAGTGAGAACAGTGGTATGCATGTGCTCGAAGACGGACAGATTCGGGCATCGGATCTGCGTCCGCTGCTCGCGGCGATGGCCGCCGCACGCGACGGTGACTTCACCAAGGTGCCGGAGACCGGGCACGGCCTGGTGGCCGAGCTGAGCATGACGTTCAACCAGATCATCGACCGCAACGCCCATTTCAACACGGAAGTGCAGCGGGTTCGGCGGGAATTGGTACGACACGGGCGGCTCGACGAGCGTCTTTCGGCCAGCCCGGGCCAGGGCAACTGGACTTCGCGCGTCAACGACGTGAACCAGCTGCTCGACGCCCTGGTGGCCCCGGCGGCGAACGCGACACGTGTCCTCGACGCGGTGGCCGGCGGCGATCTGACCCAGCGGGTCGATCTGCACGACGGTAACCGGCAACTGCGGGGCGACTTACGCAGACTGGGCCGTGCGGTCAACAAGATGGTGGACCAGCTCTCCCTCTTCACCGGCGAGGTCACACGTGTCGCCCGCGAGGTCGGCACGGAGGGGCGGCTCGGCGGCCGGGCCAAGGTGACCGGTCTGTCCGGGAGCTGGCGGGATGTGACCGAGGCGGTCAACACGATGGCGTCCCGGCTGACGGCCCAGGTGCGGGACATCGCCCTGGTGACCACGGCGGTGGCGCGCGGCGACCTGACGCGGACGGTGACGGTCGAGGCGACCGGCGAGCTGCTCGAACTGAAGCTCACCGTGAACACGATGGTCGACCAGCTCTCCGCCTTCGCGGACGAGGTGACCAGGGTGGCCCGCGAGGTCGGCACCGAGGGCCAGCTGGGCGGCCGGGCCCAGGTGCGCGGTGTGTCGGGGGTCTGGAAGGACCTCACCGACAACGTCAACTTCATGGCCTCGAACCTGACCTCCCAGGTCCGCAATATCGCCCAGGTGACCACGGCCGTCGCCAACGGCGACCTGAGTCAGAAGATCACGGTCGACGCGCAGGGCGAGATCCTCGAACTCAAGTCGACCATCAACACCATGGTCGACCAGCTCTCCGCGTTCGCCGACGAGGTGACGAGGGTGGCCCGCGAAGTCGGCACCGAGGGAAACCTCGGCGGCCGGGCACAGGTACGCGGTGTGAGTGGCGTCTGGAAGGACCTCACCGACAACGTCAACTTCATGGCGGACAACCTGACTTCGCAGGTCCGCAATATCGCCCTCGTCTCCACGGCGGTGGCCCAGGGCGACCTCGGCAAGAAGATCACCGTCGAGGCGAAGGGCGAGATCCTCGAACTGAAGTCGACCATCAACACCATGGTCGACCAGCTCTCCGCCTTCGCCGACGAGGTCACCCGCGTGGCCCGCGAGGTGGGTACGGAAGGAAACCTGGGCGGGCAGGCCCAGGTCCGCGGCGTGTCCGGCGTCTGGAAAGACCTCACCGACAACGTCAACTTCATGGCCCTGAACCTGACTTCACAGGTCCGGAACATCGCCCAGGTGACGACCGCCGTCGCCAACGGCGACCTGTCGAAGAAGATCACCGTCGACGCCCGCGGCGAGATCCTCGAACTGAAGGACACCGTCAACACGATGGTGGAACAGCTGCGCGCCTTCGCCGACGAGGTCACCCGCGTGGCCCGCGAGGTCGGCACCGACGGCCGGCTCGGCGGCCGGGCCCAGGTGCTCGGCGTCTCCGGTGTCTGGGCCGACCTGACCGACAACGTCAACTACATGGCGGACAACCTGACTTCGCAGGTCAGGAACATCGCCCAGGTCGCCACCGCCGTGGCCCAGGGCGACCTGTCCAAGAAGATCGACGTGGACGCACGCGGCGAGATCCTGGAGCTGAAGACCACCATCAACACGATGGTCGACACGCTCTCCTCCTTCTCCTCCGAGGTCACCCGCGTGGCCCGCGAGGTCGGCTCCGAGGGCCAACTCGGCGGCCAGGCAAGGGTGGAGGGCGTCTACGGGACCTGGAAGCGCCTGACGACGAACGTGAACGAACTCGCGCTCAACCTGACCACCCAGGTCCGCGCGATCGCCGAGGTGGCGTCCGCGGTGGCCCAGGGCGACATGTCCCGCTCCATCACGGTGGAGACCCAGGGCGAGGTCACCGAGCTCAAGGACAACATCAACCTGATGGTGGCCAACCTCCGCGAGACCACCCGCGCGAAGGACTGGCTGGAGTCGAACCTGGCCCGCCTCGCCGCGCTGATGCAGGGCCACCGCGACCTGATGGAGGTCGCCGACCTGATCCTGCGCGAGCTGACCCCGCTGGTGAACGCGCAGTACGGCGCCTTCTTCCTGGCCGACCCGGAGGAAGACACCCTGCGGACCGCCATCCCCGCCAAGGGACTCGCCTTCATCGCCGGGTACGGCTCGGCGCAGGGCGCGACGGTCGACACGGGCGGCATGCCGGTCCACGGACTGGTCCGGCAGGCGGCCCGCGAGAAGAAGCGGATCCTCGTCGATGAGGCCCCGCCGGACTACATCAAGATCAACAGCGGTCTGGGCGAGGCGGCCCCGGCGAGCGTCGTGATCATCCCGATCCTCTTCGAGGACAAGCTGCTGGGCGTGATCGAACTCGCTTCCTTCTCGCGCTTCTCCGACGTCCACCTGGCGTTCTTCGACCAGTTCGTGAACACCATCGGCGTCGCCATCAACACGATCATCGCCAACTCCCGTACGGAGTCCCTGCTCGGCGAGTCCCAGCGCCTGGCCATCCAGCTCCAGGACCGCTCGGACGAACTCCAGTCACAGCAGGCAGAATTGCAGCGTTCGAACGCCGAACTGGAAGAAAAAGCAGCCTTGTTGGCGACCAGCTCCCAGTACAAGTCGGAGTTCCTGGCGAACATGTCGCACGAGCTGCGCACGCCGCTGAACTCGCTGCTGATCCTGGCCCGGCTGCTGTCGGACAACCCGGACGGCCATCTCTCCGACCAGGAAGTGCAGTTCGCGACGACGATCCACCGCTCGGGCTCGGACCTCCTCCAGCTGATCAACGACATCCTCGACCTGTCGAAGATCGAGGCCGGCCGGATGGACGTACGCCCGAAGAGGCTGCCGCTGATCAAGCTGCTCGACTACGTCCACGCCACCTTCCGCCCGCTCACCCTGGACCGGGGGCTCGCCTTCGAGGTGGCCGTCGGCGAGGACGTACCGCGGGAGATGTACTCCGACGAGCAGCGGCTCCAGCAGATCCTGCGCAACCTGCTCTCCAACGCGATCAAGTTCACCGCGACCGGCCGGGTCGAGCTGCGCGTCAACCGCCTCAAGGACCCGGAGCACCTCTTCACCCGCGAGAACAGCGACGACGTGATCGCCTTCGCGGTCTCCGACACCGGCATCGGGATCGCCGCGGAGAAACTCCCGGTGATCTTCGAGGCGTTCCAGCAGGCCGACGGCACCACGAACCGCAAGTACGGCGGCACCGGCCTCGGCCTGTCCATCAGCCGGGAGATCTCCGGACTGCTCGGCGGCCGGATCATCGCGGAGAGCAAGCCCGGCAAGGGCTCCACCTTCACGCTGTACGTCCCTGTCGTGAGCCCCGGGCACTCGGCGACCGGACCAGCCTCCGAGGACCGCCAGGCGCCCGTGCCCGTGCAGCTGTCCAGCGAGCCGTACACCGCCCACGACACCGACGACGCCTGGCCGACACCCACCAAGCTGGAGGCGTGGAAGTCCGGCCGGGCGGGCCAGGTCCTGCCCGGGCGCCGGGTACTGATCGTCGACGACGACATCCGCAACGTCTTCGCGCTCACCCATGTCCTGGGCCGCGTCGGCATGCCCGTCCTGTACGCGGAGAACGGCCGCGAGGGCATCGAGACCCTGGAGCGCAATCCCGATGTCGAGCTCGTCCTGATGGACATCATGATGCCGGAGATGGACGGCTATGAGACGATCTCCGCCATCCGCCGCACCCCCCGCTGGACGGGTCTGCCCATCGTCGCGCTGACCGCGAAGGCGATGCCCGGCGACCGCGAGAAGTCCATCGCACGGGGTGCCAACGACTACGTACCGAAGCCCGTGGACGTCGACCAGCTCCTCACCGTCGTCTGCGCCCTCCTCGATCCGGAGAGCGGAGACGACATGGAGCAGGACGCCGCCGACGGTGCGGTTGTACCGGGACCGAGCACATCAGGGGAGCCCGCAATCCCGCCGACGGCTGAGTGAGGCACAGTCACCATGAGCGCTGAGGCAACGACCGACGAGCGCGCGAGCATCCTCCTTGTCGATGACATGGAGGACAACCTGATCGCACTGGAGGCCGTCCTGGGGTCCCTCAACGAACCGCTGGTGCGCGCGCGTTCGGGCGAGGAGGCGATGAAGGCCCTGCTCCGGCAGCGGTTCGCCGTCGTCCTGCTCGACATCCGGATGCCGGGCATGGACGGCTTCGAGACCGCCGCGAACATCAAACGGCTCGACCAGACGAAGGACGTCCCCATCATCTTCCTGACCGGCACGGACGCCGACGCGGGCTACGCCTTCCGCGGCTACGCGACCGGCGCCGCCGACTACTTGACCAAGCCCTTCGACCCATGGGTGCTACGGGCGAAGGTCACGGTCTTCCTGGACCTGCACCGCAAGAACCAGCAACTGGAGCGGCTGCTCGCGCGCGAACAGGAGCACTTCGACGAGCTCGCCAACCGCCTGAAGAAGATCGAGGTACACATGGCGGCCAGCAGCCTTCAGGACGTCTTCGAACTGCGCCATCAGGTACGGCAGATGGAGGAGCTGCTCAGAGATATGCGTCGGGGGCGGGGCATTTGACGCCCCGCCCCCAGGTGCGGCTTGAGGTCACGCCTCGCGCGAACCCGCGTACATCTCGTCGATCAGGTGCTTGTACTCCCGCTCGACAACCGGCCGCTTCAGCTTCAGACTCGGCGTGATCTCCCCGTGCTCGACATCGAGGTCCCGCGGCAGCAGACGGAACTTCTTGATGGTCTGCCAGCGCTGGAGACCCTCGTTGAGTTCCTTGACGTAGCCCTCGATAAGGGCGACGGTGGCCGGCGCCGCGACGACGTCGGCGTACGACTTGCCCTCCAGCCCGTTGTCCTTGGCCCAGTCGAGGATGGACGGCTCGTCGAGGGCGATGAGCGCGGTGCAGAAGTTCCGGTCGGCGCCGTGCACGAGGATGTTGGAGACGTACGGGCAGACGGCCTTGAACTGGCCCTCGACCTCGGCGGGCGCGATGTACTTGCCGCCGGACGTCTTGATGAGGTCCTTCTTGCGGTCGGTGATGCGCAGGTAGCCGTCGGGCGACAGCTCGCCGATGTCGCCGGTGTGGAACCAGCCGTCCGACTCCAGGACCTCGGCGGTCTTCTCGGGCAGCCCGTGGTAGCCCTCCATGATGCCGGGGCCGCGCAGCAGGATCTCGCCGTCGTCCGCGATACGCACCTCGGTGCCGGGCAGCGGCTTGCCGACCGTGCCGGTGCGGTACGCCTCGCCGGGGTTCACGAAGGAGGCGGCGGAGGACTCCGTGAGGCCGTACCCCTCCAGGATGTGGATGCCGGCGCCGGCGAAGAAGTAGCCGATCTCGGGTGCGAGCGCCGCACTGCCCGAGACGCAGGCGCGCAGGTTGCCGCCGAAGGCCTCGCGGATCTTGGCGAAGACGAGCGCGTCGGCGACCTTGTGCTTGGCGCCGAGCGCGAAGGGCACGGAGGCGGTGCCGGTGCGGCGGAAGTTGTCCTGGCTGGCCTTCGCGTACTCGCGGGAGACCTCGGCGGCCCACTGGAAGATCTTGTACTTGGCGCCGCCGCCGGCCCGCGCCTTGGCCGCGACCCCGTTGTAGACCTTCTCGAAGATGCGCGGGACGGCCGCCATGTACGTCGGCTGCACGACCGGCAGATTCTCGATGATCTTGTCCACCCGGCCGTCGACGGCGGTGACGTGCCCGACCTCGATCTGGCCGGAGGTGAGCACCTTGCCGAAGACGTGCGCGAGCGGCAGCCACAGGTACTGCACGTCGTCGGGGCCGAGCAGTCCGGTCGAGGCGATGGCCTTGGCCATGTACGACCAGTTGTCGTGCGGGAGACGGACGCCCTTGGGGCGGCCCGTGGTGCCCGAGGTATAGATCAGGGTCGCGAGCTGATCGGCGGTGATCGCGCCGACCTTCTCCTTGATCAGGTCGGCGTTCTTCTCCAGGTAGGCGGCACCGCGGGCCTCCAGCTCGGCGAGCGTGAGGACCGAGTCACCGGTCTCGACGCCGGCCGGGTCGATGACCACGACGTGCGTGAGCTCGGAAAGCTCGCCGCGCTTCTCCTGGGCCTTGGCGAGCTGGGCCGCGTCCTCCGCGATGAGGACCTTGCTCTCGGAGTCGGAGAGGATGAACGCCGACTCCTCGGCGTTGGTCTGCGGATACACGGTCGTGGTGGCCGCGCCCGCGCACAGGATGCCGAGGTCGGCCAGGATCCACTCGACCCGCGTGGAGGAGGCGAGCGCGACGCGCTGCTCCGGCTGCACGCCCAGTTCGATCAGTCCGGCCGCGATGGCGAAGACCCGCTCGGCGGCCTGCGCCCAGCTCAGCGACTTCCACTCGTCCGGCCCGTCGCCCGACGCGGCTGGCACCGGGTAGCGGTAGGCCTCGCCGTCCGGCGTGGCCGCCACGCGCTCCAAGAAGAGGCCCGCCACGGACGGCGGGCGGTTCTCGATCAGGGTCTGTGTGTCGCTCACGACATCCTCCGGGGCCCGCGACAGTGCGTGCGTCTGGCTCGACCGACTGCTGTGCGGCTGGCTGGTTGCGGCTGTTGTTTAACTCGCGAGTAACTATCGAGCAGGGATCAGAGTAAAGCGCGACCGCCCAGCGCGTAAGGGGCGGCGGCCTGTCGCTTCCTACAGAGAGCGAACCTACGCACGCGTACGGGCTCGCCGCGCCGAAGCGCGACGAGCCCGCATTGTGCCCGAGTTTCCGGGGGTAACAGCGACTTGCCCGGTGGCTACTTCTTGCCCTTGGCCGCGCCACCGCTGTCGTCGCTGGACAGCACGGCGATGAAGGCCTCTTGCGGAACCTCCACAGAGCCCACCATCTTCATCCGCTTCTTGCCTTCCTTCTGCTTCTCCAGCAGCTTCCGCTTACGGGAAATGTCACCGCCGTAACACTTGGCGAGGACGTCCTTGCGGATGGCGCGGATGGTCTCGCGGGCGATGACCCGGGAGCCGATGGCCGCCTGGATCGGCACCTCGAAGGCCTGCCGCGGGATGAGCTCGCGCAGCTTGGCGACGAGCCGCACACCGTACGCGTACGCGGCGTCCTTGTGCGTGATCGCCGAGAAGGCGTCGACCTTGTCGCCGTGCAGCAGGATGTCGACCTTGACCAGGCTGGAGGCCACCTCGCCGGTGGGCTCGTAGTCGAGCGAGGCGTAGCCGCGGGTCTTGGACTTCAGCTGGTCGAAGAAGTCGAAGACGATCTCGGCGAGCGGCAGCGTGTAGCGGATCTCGACCCGGTCCTCGGAGAGGTAGTCCATGCCGAGCAGGGTGCCGCGCCGGGTCTGACACAGCTCCATGATCGAGCCGATGAACTCGGAGGGCGCGAGGATCGTCGCCCGGACGACCGGCTCGTAGACCTTGTCGATCTTCCCCTCGGGGAACTCGCTCGGGTTGGTGACGACGTGCTCGCTGCCGTCCTCCATCTCGACGCGGTACACGACGTTCGGCGCGGTGGCGATGAGGTCGAGCCCGAACTCGCGCTCCAGCCGCTCCCGGATGACGTCGAGGTGCAACAGCCCGAGGAAACCGACGCGGAAGCCGAACCCGAGCGCGGCGGACGTCTCCGGCTCGTAGACGAGCGCGGCGTCGTTGAGCTGGAGTTTGTCGAGCGCGTCGCGCAGCTCGGGGTAGTCGGACCCGTCCAGCGGATAGAGCCCGGAGAAGACCATGGGCCTGGGGTCCTTGTACCCGCCGAGCGCCTCGGTCGCCCCCTTGTGCAGGGTGGTGATGGTGTCACCGACCTTGGACTGCCGGACGTCCTTCACCCCGGTGATGAGATAACCGACCTCGCCGACACCGAGCCCGTCGGCCGCCTTCATCTCGGGGGCCGAGACACCGATCTCCAGCAGCTCGTGGGTCGCGCCGGTGGACATCATCCGGATGCGCTCACGCTTGTTGAGCTGGCCGTCGATGACACGTACGTACGTCACGACACCGCGGTACGAGTCGTAGACCGAGTCGAAGATCATCGCGCGGGCGGGGGCGTCCTGGACGCCGACCGGGGCGGGAATCTCGGCGACGACCTTGTCGAGCAGGGCCTCGACGCCCAGACCCGTCTTGGCGGAGACCTTGAGAACGTCCTCGGGGTCGCAGCCGATGAGGTTGGCCAGCTCCTCGGAGAACTTCTCCGGCTGGGCGGCCGGCAGGTCGATCTTGTTCAGTACGGGGATGATCTTGAGGTCGTTCTCCATCGCCAGGTAGAGGTTGGCGAGAGTCTGCGCCTCGATGCCCTGCGCCGCGTCGACGAGCAGGACCGTGCCTTCACAGGCCGCGAGGGACCGGGACACCTCGTACGTGAAGTCGACGTGCCCGGGGGTGTCGATCATGTTGAGGATGTGGGTGGTGCCCGGGTCCTCGGTCGGGGCCCAGGGCAGCCGGACCGCCTGGGACTTGATCGTGATGCCGCGCTCGCGCTCGATGTCCATGCGGTCGAGGTACTGAGCGCGCATCTGCCGCTGATCAACCACCCCGGTCAGCTGGAGCATGCGGTCGGCGAGCGTGGACTTGCCGTGGTCGATGTGCGCGATGATGCAGAAATTGCGAATCAGAGCCGGGGCGGTACGGCTCGGCTCGGGCACATTGTTAGGGGTCGCGGGCACGCAGGGTCCTGTCTCTTGAGGCGCCTGTCGCCTCGGGTCGGATCGATACGTAGGCTCCATGGTCCCACGGGCGGGGACCTGCGACCGGTTTGGGCCGGTCGTGCGGCTACTGGTAGCCTGAGTGGCTGTGTCTCATGCCCTCTCTGCAGGAGGCACACCCCAAGGAAATCAAACGGCGAGTGAGACGTGCTGTCTCGCGCGCCTGAACCTGTAAAGGCTCATTCGTGGCGAACATCAAGTCCCAGATCAAGCGGATCAAGACCAACGAGAAGGCCCGGCTGCGCAACAAGGCCGTCAAGTCTTCCCTGAAGACCGCGATCCGCAAGGCCCGCGAGGCCGCTGCCGCGGGTGACGCCGAGAAGGCCACCGAGTACACGCGCGCCGCGTCGCGCGCTCTCGACAAGGCTGTCTCGAAGGGCGTCATCCACAAGAACCAGGCCGCCAACAAGAAGTCGGCGCTTGCTTCGAAGGTCGCTTCCCTCCAGGGCTGAGTCGGCTGAGCCCTCCGGGGCTCAACCCCTGACTTGACCGCCGGAAAGGACCCAGCGGGCCCTCTCTTCCGCTCCTGCCCGGCACCCCCGGATCCGTGCGCGGCCTGCGTTCGCCACGCGGGCACGGCTCCAAGATCTCGAACCGAGACCCCGTTCCCCTCCTTCCCCAGGAGGACGAGCGGGGTCTTCGGCGTGAAGCGCCCCTTCAGGGGCGCGGGGAACGGCGCGAGCAACCTCCACCGGCCGGCAGCCGAACTCTCTTAAGGGGCGCGGGGAACTGCGCAATCTTTTAGCGGGGGTCTGGGGGCGCAGCCCCCAGGTACGGATGGGACGGGTAGGGGCGGCGGGGGCGAAGAAACCCAGCTCAGCCCACCCCGGAGCCGCTAGCCCCGGCGCGACCGCGCAGCCCGGGCAATCGCAACGACCGCCTTCTCCAGGGCGTACTCAGGATCATCCCCCCCACCCTTGACCCCGGCATCGGCTTCGGCAACCGCCCGCAGAGCAACAGCGACCCCATCCGGCGTCCACCCCCGCATCTGCTGCCGCACCCGATCAATCTTCCACGGCGGCATCCCCAGCTCCCGCGCAAGATCAGCCGGCCGCCCCCCACGCGCGGAGGACAGCTTCCCAATCGCCCGCACCCCCTGAGCCAACGCACTGGTGATCAGGACCGGCGCGACCCCAGTCGACAGAGACCACCGCAACGCCTCCAACGCCTCCGCCGCCCGCCCCTCCACGGCCCGGTCGGCCACGGTAAAACTCGACGCCTCGGCCCGCCCCGTGTAGTACCGCCCGACCACCGCCTCGTCGATCGTCCCCTCGACATCCGCGGTCAGCTGAGACACCGCGGACGCCAGCTCCCGCAGATCACTCCCGATCGAGTCGACAAGCGCCTGGCAGGCCTCCGGCGTGGCCGACCTCCCCAGCGCCCGGAACTCACTCCGCACGAACGCCAGCCGATCCGCGGGCTTGGTCATCTTGGGGCACGCCACCTCCCGCGCCCCCACCTTGCGCGCGGCATCGAGCAGCCCCTTGCCCTTGGCCGCACCCGCGTGCAGCAGCACGAGGGTGATCTCCTCGGCCGGCGCCTCCAGGTACGCCTTCACGTCCTTGATGGTGTCGGCCGAAAGATCCTGCGCATTGCGTACGACCACGACCTTGCGCTCGGAGAAGAGCGACGGACTCGTCAGCTCGGCAAGCGTGCCGGGCTGCAACTGGTCCGGGGTGAGGTCCCGTACATCCGTGTCGGCGTCGGCGGCCCTGGCGGCGGCCACCACCTCCTGAACGGCACGGTCGAGCAGGAGGTCCTCCTGGCCCACGGCAAGCGTGACGGGGGCGAGAGGGTCGTCATTAGCAGTCTTCCTGGCCATCACCGAAAGCATCCCACGCGCCACTGACAACGCGATCCCACCCCGCAAGAAGCGCGGGGTCGTGGCATATGCGGCTCAGCCGCGTGGGCGCGACCAGCGCAGCCGACCCGCAGTCGCCCCCTCGCCCCCCGCATCTCCGGGCTCGACTCCTCCCAGCGGAGCCCTACGGCTCTTCCCGCCAGCCGTCCCACTCCCCCGCGAACTCGTCCAGTTCCTTCGGGTCCAGCCGCTCCGCGGGGTCCGTCAGAACCACCAGCCACTGCGCGTCCTCGGCATCGTCCTCACCGGCCAGCGCGTCCCGTACGAGCTGCGGCTCCTCATCGAGTCCGAACCGGTCACCGACCGCCTCCGCCGCCTCTTCCGCAGCATCGCGGTCGGGCAGCACCAGCACATGTCTCACATCGCTCACATGGACATTTTCCGATACGCCCGGTGGGCCCGACGACGGGGTCGGCCATCACGGCGACCGAGGACCGAACGCTGGGCCGGCCCTGGAGCACGATCCCCACATTCCAGGTCGGTCCCACCCGTGTGCCGCCACTACACACGCTCCCCCTCCCCCCTCCCCCTGCCTCACTCCCGCGCCTTCCTCACCTCCGGCACCTGGTCCAGCTCGATCCCGAAGCGCTCCCGATACGTGGCCAGCACCTCCTCGTCCGTGACCAGTGCCGACACTGTCTTCGTCCGCTCAGGAGTCGTCACCGTGAAGTTCCGGCCGCTGAGCGTGATCCTCCCTCCGTCCTCCGTGACCCGCGAACAGACCAGCGACCGCGCGAAATGCGACTCCGGCGAGGTGCTGTGCCACCAGGCCCCGGTGACAAAGTCCCCGAGCACCCGCGGCCGTACCTCCAAGCGGTACTGCGCCTTACCGTCCCGGACGACGTCGAGATCCATGCTCTCCCGCGAACCGCCGGCACCCCGTACCCCCGCCGAGTCCGGCCCCGACTCGACGACCTGGAACGTGCCGCCGGGATCCTCCTGCTCCCCCCGCTCCCCGAAGGCCAGCGGATAGAGGCTGTGCGCCCCGAACCCGACGTCGGTCAGCCAGTCGCCCCCGTCCACCGTCCGCACCCGCAGCGCGAGATGGTCGTACGGAATCCCGAGCCGCCCCTCTTCGCCGTACACCCGCGCCGCGAGCAGCGTCACGTCGAAGCCCAGCGCCCCCAGCAACGCTCCGAACGCCCCGTTCAGTTCGTAGCAGAAGCCACCCCTGCGAGCGCCCACCACCTTGTCCAGCAGCCTCTTCTCCTCCAGCACGATCTCCTCACCGAGGTGAATCGACAGGTTCTCGAAGGGCACCGTCTTCAGATGGCGCAGCTGAAGCTCGCGGAGCACATCGGACGTGGGCCATGCGGGGTACTGGGTCCCGATCCTGCGGAGGTAGGCGTCGGCCTGTGCGGAATTCATGGGTTCAGTCTCTCGCCACGCTCAGTCCTCCGCCCACACCGACGACGGCCAGCGCCCCGTCGTGGTCCGTACGCAGCACCACCGCACCTGCGGCCCGCAACGCCGCGACCGTACTCGGCGCGGGATGCCCGTACGGGTTGTCCTTGCCACACGAGATCAAGGCGAGCCGCGGGGCCACCCTGCGTATGAGGTCCGGGTCCTGGTAGGCCGAGCCATGATGGGCGACCTTGAGAACGTCCACGGCTCCCAGCTCCTCCGCCGCCGGCGATCTCAACAGGGCCCGCTGGGCCGGTGGTTCGAGATCCCCGAGCAACAGCAGCCGCAGCCCCGCCGACCGTACGAGCAGGGCGACACTGGCGTCGTTCGGGCCGTCCGGCGTGGGGGCCGGACTCGGTGGCGGCCACAGCACCCGCCAGTCGAGGCTTCCCGTGCGCCGCCGCTCCCCCGCCACGGCCCGGGTCACGGGGATGTGCCGTGCGGCCGCCTCCCTTCGTACGAACTCGGCCTGGTCCGGCGGCTCTTCGAAGCCGGTCGTCTCGATCGCGCCCACCGAACGCCCGCTCAGCACGCCCGGCAGCCCCGCCACATGGTCGGCGTGGAAGTGCGTCAGTACGACGAGCAGAATCCTGGTGACGCCGAGCGCGCTCAGGCAGCGGTCGACCAACACCGGGTCGGGCCCGGCGTCCACCACCACCGCGGTGCCGTCGCCCGCCGCGAGCACCGTCGCATCCCCCTGCCCCACGTCGCACATCGCGAACCGCCAGCCGGGCGGCGGCCACCCCGTGATCACCCTGGTGAGAGGCGGCGGCTGCACCACGACCAACAGGAACAGCAGCACGCAGGCGCCACTCAGCCACGGGTGTCCCAGCAGCCGTCGGCCGACGAGCACGACCACCGCCGTGACCAGAGCGAGCAGCAGCGCCCCCGTCCAAGTGCCCGGCCAGTCCACTCCCCCGCCGGGCAGAGCCGCGCCGGTACGCGCGATGTCGGCGATCCATCGGGCGGGCCAACTCGCGCACCACGCCAGGGCCTTGGCGACGGGAAGCGCCACGGAGGCCGTCGCCAGTGTCGCGAAACCCAGCAACGTGGCCGGCGCGACCGCGAACTCCGCGAGCAGATTGCACGGCACCGCCACCAGGCTCACCCGAGCCGACAGGACGGCGACAACCGGTGCGCACAGGGCCTGTGCCGCAGCGGCCGCTGCGAGCGCCTCGGCCAGACGCGGCGGCACTCGGCGCCTCTGGAGCGCCGCACTCCACCGCGGGGCGAGCGTGAGCAGGGCGCCGGTCGCCAGGACGGAGAGCAGGAAGCCGTAGCTGCGGGCCAGCCACGGGTCGTACAGCACCAGCAGCAGGACGGCCGTGGCCAGCGCGGGGATCAGCGATCTGCGGCGTCCGGTCGCGATGGCGAGCAGTGCGATCGATCCGCAGGCCGCGGCCCGCAGCACGCTCGGGTCCGGTCGGCAGACGATCACGAACGCGAGCGTGAGCCCTCCGCCGAGCAGTGCGGTCGCCCGCAGCGGAACACCGAGCCGCGGTGCGAGACCGCGCCGCTCGGCGCGCTGGGCGAGGCCCGGCGGCCCGATGAACAGGGCGAGCAAGATCGTGAAGTTGCCCCCACTGACAGCCAGAAGGTGAGTGAGGTCGGTCGCCTTGAACGTGTCGTCCAACTCCGGTGTGACGCGTGAGGTGTCCCCCACGACCAGCCCCGGCAGCAGCGCCCGCGCGTCGGCCTCCAGCCCGTCGGTCGCCTCCCGCAGGCCCTCACGCAGCCGGCCGGCGAACCGCTGCGGCCCGGATGGCTCTCCCACCACCTCGGGCGGCGCGCCGCCCCGCACGCGTAGGACAGCCGCGATGTCGTCCCCGCCCGACAGGGCTGGCACCAGCCGCGCCGACACTCGCAACCTCGTGGACGGCAGCAGCGACAGCCAGGGCGAACCCTCGCCGGCAAGCCCAGGCGACCCCCTTGGCGAGCGCGCGTCGACAATCACCAGCACCGGTGCACGCGTCGCGACGACCGTCCCGTCCGCCCGCGTCACCCGCCGGACCTCCGCGTCCATCAGCACGGCCGTCGGAGCCATGTGATCCCCCTTGATCCGGGGCCTGGTGAGCCGTGGATCGGAGGTGATCTCCACCTCTGCGGTCACGTTGGCGAACTGCCGCGCCAGGGTGGGCACAGGCCCACGTCGCAGATCCGCCCCGTGCAAGCCCGCGGAGGCCGCAGCCGCGGCGACACAGAGCAGGACGGCGGCAACGGAGACCCTCGGCCACGAAAGCGACCGCCCTCCCCCGCGTCCCTCCGCGCCACGCGCCCCTCTCCGCCCCGCCAGCAACAGCGCACCACCCGCGACGAGGGATACCAGCACCGCACCCATGACCCACCCCGGCGGGGCGTCCACCGTCAGAGCCGCCGTCACCCAGGCCGCCAGAGCGGGCGGCACGAGCCGGAGATCCGCCGGTCCTTCCTCCTGTGGATGCGAGGCCCCCAGCCGCTTGCCCGAAGCGGCATGCACGGTCCGTCGGCTCGCGGCACCCGAGACACGCGCACGATCCGGCGCGGCAGCCCCCGGCCGCTCCGGCACCCCCGACGCGCCCGGCTGCTCCGGTACCTCCGACGCGCCCGGCTGCTCCGGTACCTCCGACACCTCGGGCCGCTCCGGCTCATCCATCCGCTCGGGCCGACCCAGCCGCTCCAGCCGCTCCGACCCACTCATGGCCGCACCAGATTCCGCAGATCGGCGAACCGGCGATCCCCGATTCCGTTCACCTCGCGGAGCTCGTCGACCGAGCGGAAGCCGCCGTGTTGGGTGCGGTAGTCGATGATGTGCTGGGCCAGGACGGGGCCGACGCCTGGGAGGCCGTCGAGCTGGTCCACGGTGGCCGTGTTGAGGGCGACCGGAGCCGAGGGTGCCGCACCGGCGGTGGATCCACCGGCGCCGACTGGGCCCGCACCGCCCGCGCCTGGTCCCACGGCGGACGCGGGAGCGCCGACGACGATCTGTTCGCCGTCCACGAGGAGCCGCGCGCGGTTGAGACCCTCGGTGTTCGTGCCGGGGCGCACCCCGCCCGCCGCGCGCAGCGCGTCCTCGACACGGGAACCGGTCGGCAATCGCTGGAGCCCGGGGCTGCGCACCTTGCCACTGACGTCCACGACCATCGCTGTTCCGGCGGGACTCGGCGCTCCGGCCGAGGCATCCGGTCCCGCGTCCGACTGCTCCCCCTGTCCGGTCTTCGCCCCGTACGGAGCCGCCGCCCGCACCACCTCGGGGGCTCGGACCGACTGAGTCCTGCCGGCCCAGAAGTGCTGCGTGGCGAAGACCGCGGCGACGACAAGCAGTACGGTCAGCGCGGCCACGTTCTTGCGCTCAAGACCGCACCTCGACTGCAGCCACAACGGCATCCGCTCCCGCACTGCGAGCCCGGCCCGGTCCCGCCACGCCCCCGACTCCGCCGTACTCGAAGCGACGTCGACGTGCACTGCGTGAGTTTCGTCGTGCGCGCCGACACGCACTCCACCGCGCGATCCAGCGTCAGCAGCAGCACCCGCATTCGGCGCACCAGAACCCGCACCCGCACCCGTGCTCGGCGCACCACGGTCCACAGTCCCGCTTGCCCAGGAGTCATCAGAGCTCAGCGACCCGAGCGCCTGGGCCCCTTCGAGGTCCAACGTCCCGCGTACCCGGGAACCGCCACGGCCCAAGGCCTCGCGAACACGGTTGTCCAGTCCCCGCACATCGGCAACACCCGACCCCACCGCGGTGGTCGCCTTGGGACCGTCCCCCACATCCCGATCCGACCCCGGCGGCCCGTTCCCCAACTCCCGCCGCTCTCCGGCCCTTTCGGCGAAGAGCGCCTCCGCGCGCATTCGAAGGGCCTCGGCCGATGCCTCACGGCGTCGGGTCCGGCTCCGCGGGTGGTGGTGACGGCGATGACGGCTGCGGCCGTCGGAGACAGGGCCACGACCCGGGCCGCTGGTCGGTGTGGCGGTGCGTGAGCGTGATCGAAGTGCCATGCGCCGAGGGTCCGACACCCCGGCGCTTTCGCGATGATCTTGCTCAATTCCGGTGGATTACTGCCCAGTTGTGGATAACTCTCTCACCCACACGTGTGGTGCGCGCTCTCACCGAGGTGAGACAACCGCCCCCAGCAGCCCAGGCCCCGTGTGCGCTCCGATCACCGCTCCGACCTCACTGACATGCAGATCGGCCAGCCCGGGCACCCGCGCCCGCAACCGGTCCGCGAGTGCCGCGGCCCGCTCGGGGGCGGCCAGATGATGGACGGCGATGTCGACCTGGGTGTCGCCCGCGCGCACGGCAACGATCTCCTCCAGCCGGGCGATCGCCTTGGACGCCGTCCGCACCTTCTCCAGGAGTTCGATGCGGCCGTCGTCCAGCTGCAGGAGTGGCTTCACCGCGAGCGCGGAGCCCAGCAGAGCCTGCGCGGCCCCGATCCGGCCGCCCCGGCGGAGATAGTCGAGGGTGTCGACGTAGAAGTACGCGAAGGTGCCCGCGGCCCGCTTCTCCGCGGCTGTGACCGCGTCGTCGATCGTGCCCCCCGCCTCCGCGGACTCGGCCGCGGCCAGCGCGCAGAACCCGAGGGCCATCGCGACCATCCCGGTGTCCACCACCCGCACCGGCACCGGAGCGTCCCGCGCCGCGAGCACCGCGGCGTCGTACGTGCCTGAGAACTCGGACGACAGGTGGAGGGAGACAATGCCGGTGGCGCCGGACTCGGCGACCTTGCGGTAGGTCGCGGCGAAGAGCTCGGGGCTGGGCCGGGACGTCGTGACGGGGCGCCGCTTCTGCAGCGCCTGGGCCAGGGAGCGGGCCGAGATCTCGGTGCCCTCTTCGAGTGCCTGGTCACCGAGGACCACGGTCAGGGGCACCGCTGTGATGCCGTGGCGCTCCATCGTCAGCGGCGGCAGGTAGGCCGTTGAATCGGTGACGATAGCGACATGGCGGGACATGAGCTGGAGATTACCTGTCGGGGCGGGTGAGCGGCAGCCCGGCCCCTCCCACCTGCGGCTGGAGCGGCTGGGGCGGCCGGATCAAGTCGTGCTCTCGGGGCGGGGCTTCTTCTGCCAGGGGTAGGCGGGGCGTCGGCCGGGCGGGGTGATGGCGGAGCGCGTCGGCTCCTCGGCCGTACGGGACTGCGGGGTCTCCGGCCAGGTCTGTCCGCCGGAGGTGGTCGCATCCGGTGCGGGTGCCTCGGGCCAAGGAGCTGTGGGCGAAGCGGGCTTCGGCTCCGTCGTCCAGTGCCGCAGCGCGCCGGCCTCCACGTCTATCTGGGCGCTCAGCGAGTCCAGGTCGTCGTCCGCGAAGCGGCGGGCCCGGTCGCGCGCGGCCCAGCGCAGCGAGTCCGCCGACTGCGTGATCCGCTCGGTGCGCTCGCGCAGTCCGGGCAGCCGCGAGGCGAGCGTGCCGCGGTCGGGCTCGGTCTCCAGGCGCTTGAGCTCGCCGTCCAGTTCGTGCCCGTGCGCGCTGAGCCGCTCGAAGAGGCTCAGGGACTCCTTCAGCGACTCGTCCTCCGCCACGCCCGCGTGCAGCGCGTCCTGCGTGGCCCGCATCGACGTGCGCAGCTTGAGCCGGAGCTGGGCCAGCTCGCCCATCGGGCCCGGCTGGGCGAACGTCTTGGCACGCAGTGTCGTGTCCTCGACCGTGCGGCGCGCCTGCGAGATCGTGCGGTCCACGCCTCGCTTGGCGGCGCCGACCACCTTCACCGTGGCGTACGCGCCCAGCACCACGAACAGCAGAAAGAGCAGGGCGATCACTGTGATCACGGTTCCCACCACGCTCCTCCTCAGACCTGTCGCGACGGCTGCCGTCGCGCTCTTCAACGGTAAACGCTACGGGCAGGTTCGGAGTTCCAGAAGAACCCCGAACCTGCCCGTAGGGGACTACCCCGAGTCACTCGAACCCACCGGCTCCGACTCGGCGGAGACCGCTACGCCGTAACGATGTTCACCAGCTTCGGCGCCCGCACGATCACCTTGCGGATCCCCGCGCCGCCCAGCGCCGCGACGACCTTCTCGTCGGCCAGCGCGACCTTCTCCAGCTCCTCGTCGGAGATCGACGGGGAGACCTCCAGGCGCGCCTTGACCTTGCCCTTGATCTGCACGACGCAGGTCACGGCCTCGTCCACGACGTACGCCGGGTCGGCGACCGGGAAGTCCTGGTGGACGACCGAGTCGGTGTGGCCCAGCTTGCGCCACAGCTCCTCGGCGATGTGCGGGGCCAGCGGCGCCACCAGCAGCACCAGGGCCTCGGCGACGCTTCGCGACACCGGGCCGCCCACCTTGGTCAGGTGGTTGTTCAGCTCGGTGACCTTGGCAATGGCGGTGTTGAACCGCATGCCCTCCAGGTCCTGACGTACGCCGTCGATGGCCTTGTGCAGGGCACGCAGGGTGTCCTCGTCCGGCTCGGTGTCGACGACGGTGGCCTCACCGGTCGCCTCGTCGACGACGTTGCGCCACAGCCGCTGCAGCAGCCGGAACTGGCCCACCACCGCGCGCGTGTCCCACGGCCGGGACACGTCCAGGGGACCCATCGCCATCTCGTACAGGCGCAGCGTGTCCGCCCCGTACTCGGCGCAGATCTCGTCCGGAGTGACGGCGTTCTTCAGGGACTTGCCCATCTTGCCCAGCAGCCGGGAGACCTTCTCGCCCTGGTAGTAGTACGCGCCGTCGCGCTCCTCCACCTCGGCGGCGGGCACCGCGATGCCACGGCTGTCGCGGTACACGAAGGCCTGGATCATGCCCTGGTTGAACAGCTTGTGGAACGGCTCGACCGAGGAGACATGCCCCAGGTCGAACAGCACCTTGGACCAGAAGCGCGCGTACAGCAGGTGCAGCACGGCGTGCTCGGCGCCGCCGACGTACAGGTCGACGCCGCCGTGCGGCTGGCCCTCGCGCGGGCCCATCCAGTACTGCTCGATGGCCGGGTCGACCAGCTTCTGGTCGTTGTGCGGGTCCAGGTAGCGCAGCTCGTACCAGCAGGAACCGGCCCAGTTGGGCATGGTGTTGGTCTCGCGGCGGTACTTCTGCGGGCCGCGGCCGTCGCCCAGGTCCAGGGTGACGTTGACCCAGTCCTCGTTGCGGGACAGCGGGGTCTCCGGGGACGTGTTCGCGTCGTCCGGGTCGAAGGTGCGCGGCGAGTAGTCCTCGACCTCCGGCAGCTCCAGGGGCAGCATCGACTCGGGCAGCGAGTGGGCGACGCCGTCCTCGTCGTAGACGATCGGGAAGGGCTCGCCCCAGTAGCGCTGGCGGCTGAACAGCCAGTCACGCAGCCGGAAGTTGACGGTGCCCTCGCCGATGCCCTTGCGCGCCAGCCACTCGGTGATGCGGGCCTTGGCGTCGGCGACGCCCAGGCCGTCCAGCGAGATGTCGTCGTTGGCGGAGTTGATGATCTTCGCGTCGTACGACCCGAAGGCGTTCTCCCACGTCGACGTGTCGGTGCCGCGGCCGTCGGTCGGCTCGACGATGCAGTGGATCGGCAGCTCGAAGGCGCGCGCGAACTCGAAGTCGCGCTGGTCGCCCGCCGGGACGGCCATGATCGCGCCGGTGCCGTAGCCCATCAGTACGTAGTCGGCGATGAAGACCGGGACCTGCTCGCCGTTGACCGGGTTGGTCGCGTACGCGCCGGTGAAGACGCCGGTCTTGTCCTTGGCCTCGGCCTGCCGCTCGACATCGGACTTCGAGGCGGCCTGCGCACGGTAGGCGGCGACGGCCTCGGCCGGGGTCGCGTTTCCGCCCGTCCACACCTCGTGGGTGTCCTGGGGCCAGGCGGCCGGGGTGAACTTCTCGACCAGCGGGTGCTCGGGCGCCAGCACCATGTAGGTGGCGCCGAACAGGGTGTCCGGGCGGGTGGTGAAGACCGTGATCGCTTCGCCGTCGATCGGGAAGTCGACGCGGGCGCCCTCGGAGCGGCCGATCCAGTTGCGCTGCTGCAGCTTGATGGCCTCGGGCCAGTCCAGCGCGTCCAGGTCGTTCAGCAGCCGGTCGGCGTAGGCGGTGATGCGCATGTTCCACTGGCGCAGCTTGGCCTTGAAGACGGGGAAGTTGCCGCGCTCGGAACGGCCGTCGGCGGTGACCTCCTCATTGGCCAGTACGGTGCCCAGTCCGGGACACCAGTTGACGGGCGCGTCGGAGGCGTACGCCAGGCGGTACCCGCTCAGGACGTCGGCGCGCTCGGCGGCGCTCAGCTCGTTCCACGCGCGCGTGGTGCCGCCGACGGCCGGAACGGCACGCTCACCGCTCTCGAACTGGGCGACCAGCTCGGTGATCGGGCGGGCCTTGTCGGCCTCGTCGTCGTACCAGGAGTTGAAGATCTGCAGGAAGATCCACTGGGTCCACTTGTAGTACTCCGGGTCGATCGTGGCGAACGACCGGCGCTTGTCGTGGCCCAGGCCCAGCGCGCGCAGCTGGGACTTCATGTTGTTGATGGCCGCCTCGGTGGTGATCCGAGGGTGCTCGCCCGTCGACACGGCGTGCTGCTCGGCGGGCAGGCCGAAGGCGTCGAAGCCCAGGGTGTGCAGGACGTTGTGGCCCGTCATGCGCTGATACCGGGCGGATACATCGGTGGCGATGTAGCCCAGGGGGTGGCCGACGTGCAGGCCCGCACCGGAGGGGTACGGGAACATGTCCATGATGAACTTCTTGGGCTTGGCGACCAGCTCGGGGTCTCCGGCCAGGTCGCCGCTCGGGTTCGGCGCCTCGTACGTGCCTTCGGCGTCCCAGAAGTCCTGCCAGCGTGCCTCGATCTCAGCGGCCAGGACGGCCGTGTAGCGGTGCGGCGCGGCCACCTCGGAGGTGGCAGCGGTAGTCGTCTCGCTCATGATCCTCAAAGCTCCATCGATCGTCTCTGCCAGCGGCTTGGAAATGAAAAATCCCCTCGCACAGGAGGGGACGCCGCGCCGATTCCGACCACGAATCGTCAGTGGTCGGGACTGATCAGCGCGGCTCACTAAGCAGAAGGCGTACGGCACGCATGGCGTCAGGGTACCGCAGCCCCCGCGCGCGTCGCGACGAGCTTCCGGGACCGCTCGGCACCCCGTGCCATCCCGCACGATCACCGCAAAACACTGAACAATATTCAAATATTACTTCGCGTAACGGACTCTAAGGGACAACACAAAGACCTCATTGCCCTTTGATAACAACGCAATAACTCAAACGTCGTACCCATCGGTATGGCTCGACTTAGAGTGCGGCTTCGGGACCGCTTCCCCGAACCGTTGGGAGTAACCCCCCATGAACCCTCGTCGCAACAACAGCTCGATACCCCGACCGGGCCGCTCGGCCTACGGGGCGCTGACGGCTGCCGCCTTGTTGCTCATACCCATGGTCGTGCTGGTCGGAGGCGACGGCCTGCGCGACTTCCTCAACTTCGGCGCCGGCGTGTTGTCGCTGGTCGCTCTCACCTGCTCCGTGGTGTGGGGCCTCGTCGCCACCGACCGGCTGTTCCTCGACACGCGTCAGCGACTGGTCGCCCAGGCCGTGCACAGGACGACCGCGATCTCCTCGGTCGCCTTCCTCCTGCTGCACATCACGGTCAAGCTGGCCCTCGACCACACCACGCTGGTCGCCGCGCTGATCCCCTTCGGGCTCGGCATCACGGGCACCAACGGACTCATCGGCTTCGGCTCCCTGGCCGGCCTTCTGATGATCTTCACGGCCATCACCGGCGCGCTGCGCAGCGCCTTCGCGTCCCCCGCGCCGGTCGCGGCGCGCTGGCGGGCCGTGCACATGCTGGCGTATCCGGCCTGGTGCTCGGCCCTGGTGCACGGCCTGTACGCGGGGCGCCCCGCGAAGACATACGTCACCGTGCTCTACAGCCTGTGCCTGGTCGCCGTGATGGCCGCCCTGGCACTGCGCTCGGCCTCCGGCCCCTTCAAGCGCAAGGTCGCCGACCGGATCCTGGCGATCATCGGGGACAACAACAGCCCCGGCGCCCGCGCAGCCCGCGAGGACCTGGAGGCATCCCGTGCCGCCGCCGCGGAATCCCCGCTGCCGGGCTTCACCGCGCGCTCCGCGCAGCCCCAGTCCCGGGGGGACTCGTTCGTGCCCCCGCAGCGCGCGGGGGGTTCCGCTTCGCCGCTGTACGAGACCGCGTCCGACCCCGCCTCCACGGGCAGCATGCCCGGCTTCGCGGCCGCCTACCGGGCCACCTCGGGCGGGGCGCCCGGCGGGGGCAGCTTCGGGGCCACCCCGACCGAGCGCTTCCAGATGCCGATGGACATGCAGCCCACGGAGTCTTTCCAGCGCGTCGACGGCAGCAGCCCCTCGGGCAGTTGGCCCATCCCCTCCCCGCCCCCCGTCGGCGAGGCGCCCCAATCGGCGTACGACCCCCTCAACGACACGGGATTCAACATCCCTGTCTATGACAATTCGGCCGCCAACGCCTACGGCACGAGTGACGTGTACGACACCGGTGAGACGAACCCCGCCTACGGCACGTACAACACGAACGACACGTACGACAGCGGTCCCACGACTGACGTACTGCCGGGCGCCTTCGACGCTCCTGGCTCCGGTGAACCATGGAACGCCCCTTCCGGAGGCTTTTAAGTGAACGAGGCCCTGCCCGACGTCCCGGAGGTCCGCGTCGTCGGACTTCCGCAGCTCACGTCGGGTTTCGACCTGGTTGAACGACTGGATCTCCCCATGCACCTCAAGGTGCACGGGCCGCTCGAACCGATGGGCGGCGAGCAGCTGGCAGGCCTCGCCGAGGCGATCTCCCTGAAGGGCCGCGGCGGCGCGGGCTTCCCGTTCGCCAAGAAGCTGCGTTCGGTCGCGGAGTCGGCCATCAAGAAGGGCATCCGCCCCGTGGTGGTCGTCAACGGAAGTGAGGACGAACCTGCCTGCCGCAAGGACACGGTCCTCATCAACCGTGCCCCGCACCTCATCCTGGACGGCGCCCTGCTGGCCGCGGAGGCCATGGGCGCGCGCACCCTTGTGATCGGTGTGACCCGCGAGTCCACCCAGCGGTCCATGGAAGCCGCGCTGGCAGAACGCGGACTGAGCAACCGGCGCGGATCGGCCCTCCGCGCGCGCGTGCAGCGCAACCCGGTGCGCATGGTGACCGGAGCGGCGGCTTCGCTGATCCGCTCCATCGACGGCGGCCCGGCGATCCCGCCCGGCCGCAAGATCAGCGCGTCACAGACCGGCGTCGGCGGCGCGCCCACCCTGCTGTCCAACGCCGAGACGTTCGCCCAGCTGGCCATCGCAGCGCGCATCGGGCCCGACCGCTATCGCAACACCGGCCTGTACGACGAGCCGGGCACCGTCATGCTCACCGTCTCCGGCGCGGTCGCCCGCCCCATGGTGATCGAGGTCCCGACCGGTGTGCCGCTGCGGTACGTGCTCCAGCTGGCCGGCGCTCCGCCCATGCCGCAGGGTGTGCTGACCGGCGGCTACCACGGCAAGTGGCTGGACGCGGCGACGGTCAACGAGGCGATCGTCTCGCGCAACTCCCTGGACGCGGTGGGCGGCGCGCTCGGCGCGGGCGCGATCCTCCCGATCACCCAGCAGACGTGCCCGCTGGGTGAATCACTGCGGGTGGCGCAATGGCTGGCCGAGGAGAGCGCGGGACAGTGCGGTCCCTGCTATCTGGGTCTGCCCGCCGCGGCGCGCGGCCTGGAGGACATCCTCAACGGCGGCGGCCCGGCCGCCCTGGAGGCCGTGAAGCAGGTCGCCAAGGCCGTGAAGCGGCGCGGCGCCTGCTCGCACCCGGACGGCTCGGCGATGTTCATCGAGTCGACCCTCAAGGCGTTCACGGACGACCTGGCCGCGCATGTCCTCGGCAACGGCTGTGGAAGGCCCGTGGAAGGCGTTCTGCCGCTCTTCGAGGGCGGCCAGGCCCCGACGGGCATCCCGGGCGGCCAGGGGCAGGAGGAGGCCGGTCCCAGCCGTCAGAAGATCTACGTCGACTGGACGCTGTGCCGTGGCCATGGACTGTGCGCGGACATCCTCCCGGAGGTCTTCGAACTGGGCGCCGACGGCTTCCCGACCGTCGCGCAGGCGCAGGTGCCCCGGTACGCGGAGGCGAAGGCCCTGCGCGCCGTGCGCCGCTGCCCGGCGCTCGCACTGCGCATCGAGGAGGACACCCGGTCCTCCGCGCCGGCGCGCAACAACCTGCCGGTCCTGTCCCAGGGGCGCGGCCGCCGCGCGCTCGGCAGCGGCCGCTGAACACGAAGAAGCGGGCCACCCTGATCGGGTGGCCCGCTTTCAACGTCTGTGGAGCTAAGGAGAATTGAACTCCTGACCTCCTGCATGCCATGCAGGCGCTCTACCAACTGAGCTATAGCCCCTTGTGGCCATGCGGCGAAGCCGCATATGGACCGTGTCGCCCGGTTTCCCCGGCGGCGACGCCAACATTACACGGTCCCCCGGGTGCACCACCAAATCGTTTCCCTTCTGTACGGATTCGGGGGCTAGTGTCGGCCTTCGTGACCGTGATCGCGCTCCCCCGTGTCCGCCGTGCGCCCGTCGCCCTGGGGGTGTGCCTGCTGTCGTTCGCGGCCTTCTGGTGCGCGCAGCGGGCCGCACACGTGTCGATGATCGACCTGATGGTGTACCGCGCGGAGGGTGAGACGGTCCGGGCGGGCGGTGACCTCTACGCGCTGCGCACGACCGGGGCCCATCTGCCCACCACGTACCCGCCGTTCGCGGCGCTGCTGTTCACACCGCTGACGCTGCTGGACACGGCGGGCATGCGCACACTGGCGACGGCCGGAAACCTGGCCCTTCTTGTGGTGTTCGTGGCCCTCTCGCTGCGACTCGTGGGCCACGCGCGCGTGGAGTGCGTCTGGTGGATCGCGGCGGCCGCCGTGTGGTGCGAACCGGTCTGGACGACACTGCGGTACGGCCAGGTCAATCTGCTGCTGGCCGTCCTGGTGCTGTGGGACCTGTCACGGCGGCCCGGACATCGGTGCGCCGGTGTGGGCATCGGGATCGCGGCGGCGATCAAGCTGACGCCCGCGCTCTTCGCGGTGTTCCTCCTGGTCGCCGGTGTCGTGGAGCACACAAGGCGGGGCTCCGGAGGGCGGTGGCTGCGGCACGCGCGCGGGGCCGCCGTCGCGTTCGCCGGGGCGACGCTGCTGGCGGCCGCCGTCCTGCCGCACGACTCCTGGCGCTTCTGGACCCGCATGGTCTTCGAGGCGGGCCGGGTCGGGCTCGTCGAGGACACCGCGAACCAGTCGCTGCGCGGCGTCCTGGCCCGGCTGTTGCACACCACGGAGCCCGGCACCCGGTGGATCGCGGCGGCGGCCCTTGCGGGCGCCGCGGGCCTGGCGGTCGCCGTGGCCGCCGAGCTGCGCGGGCGGCGGGACTGGGCGACGGTCGCCTGCGCGGTGACAGCGCTGCTGGTGAGTCCCGTGTCGTGGTCGCACCACTGGGTGTGGTGCGTGCCCATGGTCCTGGTCCTCGCGGCGACGAACCGGACGGCCGCCTTCTGCACCGCCCTGGCCTTCTGCACGTACGCGATGTGGTGGGTGCCACATGGGCCGGGCAGGCTCGAACTGCACCAGACGGGCGGCGAGTTGACGTTGTCGGCCCTCTACGTGGCAGCCGGTTTGGCGTTCCTGACCCTGATCGGGGTCAGGCTGTGGCGAACGAGTAGAACCGTTTGAGCGTGCAGTGCTCGTCGAGGAGCCGCCCGTAGATCGGCTCGCCCTCCAGCTCGCGGTACGTCTCGATGGGGTCGCCTTTTATGATCAGCGCCCGCGCGCACTCCTCGCACCAGTACTGGTAGTCGTGGTTGACCGGTTCCATGTCGCGGACGATTGGCGTACCACTGCCGCACCAATCGCACTTCCGCCTGTGTGCACCCATCGATCAGCTCCAGCTGTGGCCGCAGGCCGTGCACACGTAGGAGATCCCACCGTTGTCACCGAGGACCTGGGCGACGTGGACCGATCCGCAGGAAGGGCAGTTGAGAAGAGTGGCTTTCTTCCGTTTCGGTGCCACTTCGAGGCGATCATGGACCTCCTCGAGGATGCTCGCAGGCATCGCTTCTCCCTCCCGTCGGGCCGCGCCCCCTTCCGGCCGTTTGATTCTGCCACGGCCGGAGCAATACGGTCAGCGACGCCTTCGTACCAGTCCGGACACGGCACCCAGCGTGGCCGTCGCGGCCAGCGCATACGTGCACGCGAGGAGCGCGTCCGCAGAGGTATACGCCCCGGGGGCCCCAAGTGACTCAAGCCGGTTCAAGAAGAGTGTGCCGAAGGCCGCGACACCGATCAGCTGACCGAGCTGGGTGACCGTGACGAGCAGCCCACTGGCATCCGCCGCGTCCTCGGGCCGCACCGTGGCCAGGGCCTTGGCGAGCGTGGGACTGAAACCGAGCGCGAGGCCCGCGCCGACACCCGCGAACGCGACGTAGAGCCACAGGCCGCCGTCCCCTCCGTCCTTCAGTACGCGTCCGACGCCGGCCACCGAGACGGCGGCGATCATGAACCCGGCCGGGATCAAGGCCCGTTGCCAGGCGGCGGGCCAGTTGCGCCAGGTCAGACCGACCAGGCCGAAGACCACCGCGGTCGGCGCGAAGGTGAGTCCCGCGCGCAGGGCGCTGTAGCCGAGGCCGCCTTGGACATGCAGAGTGAGCGCGAACAGGAATCCCGCGTTGACCGCCATCACGGCCAGCAGCCGGAAGACCGCGAGGCCGACGCCGGGGTGGCACAGCACCCTCGGCGCGATCAGCGGCGCCCCGCCCCGCCGGGCCAGCCGGGACTCGTACAGACAGAACGCGATGAAGAACACCGCGGCCGCACCCAGCGACAGCCAGGACCACAGCGGCCAGTCCTCCTCCTGCCCGAGCACGAGCGGCACGGTGAAGAGGGAGACGGCGGCGGCGAGCAGAACGAGCCCGGGCAGGTCGAGACCGCGCGAGCGCTCAAGGGCGTGTACGTCGTCCCGCGGCAGTACGCGGCTGCCGACGGCCAGGAGTACGAGGCCCACCGGCACGTTCACCAGGAACACCGGCCGCCAGCCGGTGCCGAACAGGTCGGCGCTGACCAGGACGCCGCCCAGCACCTGTCCGGCCGCGGCGCCGGTGGCGAGGACGGCCGAGTAGGCGCCGAGGGCGCGGGCCCGTGCCTCGCCGGTGAAGTTGCGCTGGATCAGGCTGAGCACCTGCGGGATCATCACGGCCGATCCGGCGCCCTGGACCAGCCGGAAGGCGATCAACTCCCCTGTTCCCCGGGCGAGTCCACAGGCCAGCGAGGCCGCGGTGAACAGCGCGAGGCCGGCCAGATAGACCCGCCGGTGGCCGAGCCGGTCACCCAGCCGCGCTCCGGTGATCAGCAGCACGGCGTACGAGATGGAGTATCCGGCGACCACCAGCTGCAGTCCGGCGCCGGACGCGTGGAGTTCGGAACCGATCGTGGGCACCGCGACGTTCACGATGAAGACGTCGAGCAATGCCATGAACTGGCCCGCGAGCACGACCGCGAGCAGCCGTCCGGGCCGATTGTCAGTGCCGGGGTCTTTACTGGTCTCAGGACTTGGACCGCGTGCGGGACCTGTTCCCGCGGGGGTTGTCGTCGTCATGCGATCGAGCGTGATGCCGGCCGGATACGGGTGACGAGAGCCCGCCGATGCTGGTACTGACAGCACCTGGCAGCGGACGGGTTCGGCACGCACGATGAGTGACGGGGGATGTGAAGCCGATGAACACGAAGCCGGTGAACAGGACGCAGCGCCGCCGGCCGGAGCTGACCGCTTTCCTGCGCAGCAGGCGGGCGCGGGTGACACCCGCCGACGTGGGGATGCCACCGGGCTTACGACGCCGCACGCCGGGACTGCGCCGCGAGGAGGTCGCACAGCTCTCCGGCGTAGGCGTCACCTGGTACACCTGGCTCGAGCAGGGGCGCCCGATCAACGCCTCGCCTCAGGTCCTTGACGCGGTGGCGCGCACGCTGCGGCTCGACCAGACCGAGCGCGAGCACCTGTACCACCTGGCCGAGGTGCCCTACGAGCCCGATTCCCAGCTCCCCGCGCAGACGGTGGACGAGGAGATCCAGGGCATCATCGACACCCTCGACCCGCGTCCGGCCGCGGTCTACAACTCGCGGTACGACATCCTTGCCACCAACCCCCCTTTCCGCGACCTGTTCTTCGTGCCGCAGACCCTCGACATCGGCATTCCCAACGTGCTGTGGACGCTGTTCACCGTGCCCGAGCCCAGCTGCCCCGTGGTGTTCCGGGACTCCGAACTGCCCTTGATGGTGGCGACGCTGCGGTCCTCGTACGGCAGACATGTCGGCGAGCCGGCCTGGGAGGAGTTCATACGCAGGCTGTCGGCCGCCAGCCCGCACTTCGCCGAGCTGTGGGCGGGCGGGAACGTCCTGCCGCCGGGACCGCGTGTGAAGACGTTCCGGCACGAGGCGGCCGGCGAGATGCGGATGACCTCGGTGTCGCTGTCCGTCGACGGGATGGCGGAGTGCCGGATCGTGGTGTACACACCGGCCGATGAGGAGGCGGGACGGGCGCTGGCTCTTCTTCGGGACCGGCGGGAGCGGTTGTGGCCACCGACACATGCTCAGGCAGTCGCAGGGACACGAAAAATCCCGCTCCCCTGAGGGGAACGGGATCTTCACCACTGATCTTTGACAACTCAAGAGAGTCGATCTGTGGAGCTAAGGAGAATTGAACTCCTGACCTCCTGCATGCCATGCAGGCGCTCTACCAACTGAGCTATAGCCCCTTGCGTTCTTCCCGCCCTGCGGGGCGAACAAGAAGAACTTTAGCCTGCGACCAGCCGGAAAGTGAAATCCGGTCCTGACGGGCCCGCGGGACCGGACAGGGGGCCGACCGGCGCCGCTCGGCACCGGCTCGGCACCGCTCAGTCGTCGTCGCCGAGCACCGGCTCCGGCAGAGTGCCGGCGTTGTGCTCCAGGAGTCGCCAGCCTCGGGCGCCCTCTCCGAGGACGGACCAGCAGCAGTTGGAGAGGCCGCCGAGGCTCTCCCAGTGCTGGGACTCCAGGCCGAGGAGACGGCCGATGGTGGTGCGGATCGTGCCGCCGTGGCTGACGACCACGAGGGTGCCGTCCTCGGGGAGCTTGTCCGCGTGCCGCAGCACCACGGGGGCGGCGCGGTCGGCGACCTCGGTCTCCAGTTCGCCCCCGCCTCGGCGCACCGGCTCGCCGCGCTTCCAGGCGGAGTACTCGTCGCCGTGCCGGGCGATGATCTCCTCGTGCGTCAGCCCCTGCCAGACGCCCGCGTAGGTCTCGCGCAGGCCCTCGTCGTGGGTGACGTCGAGGTCGGTGAGGGCAGACAGCTCGGCGGCCGTGTTGGCGGCCCGCTTGAGGTCCGAGGCGACGATCGCGTTGGGCTTCAGCGAGGCGAGCAGCCGGGCGGCGCGGCGGGCCTGGCCCACGCCCGTCTCGGTGAGCTTGACGTCCGTGGAGCCCTGGAAGCGGCGCTCCACGTTCCAGGAGGTCTGGCCGTGCCGCCAGAGGATGACGCGGCGGCCCCGGCCCGGCTTCTTCCCGGCCTCGGCGGTCACCGCAGCTCCCCCAGTTCGGCGGAGTCCTCCTCGGCCTGGAGCTTGGCGTGCTCGGCGGCCTTGCCGCGGGTCGCCTTGGCGTCGGCGGGCAGCTCCAGCTCCGGGCAGTCCTTCCAGAGCCGCTCCAGGGCGTAGAAGACACGCTCCTCGCTGTGCTGCACGTGCACCACGATGTCGACGTAGTCGAGCAGCACCCAGCGGGCCTCGCGGTCGCCCTCGCGGCGCACCGGCTTGACGCCGAGCTCCTTGTTCAGCCGCTCCTCGATCTCGTCGACGATCGACTTGACCTGGCGGTCGTTGGGCGCGGACGCCAGCAGGAAGGCGTCTGTGATGGAGAGCACGTCGCTGACGTCGTAGGCGATGATGTCGTGCGCGAGCTTGTCGGCGGCCGCCTGTGCGGCGGCGGTGATGAGCTCGATGGAGCGGTCCGTGGCGGTCACTACGCGGCTTTCCGTCGGCGGTCAGTAATGACTCAAGGGTCTCACGGACCGCCGACGACACCCCACGCGTTTCCTCGGCCCCGTCCCGGGCGCCCCCAGGACGGGTCGCCGATCACCGCGGCGGGCCGCCAGTCACCCGGGGCGAGCCGTCGATCCGCCCCGGGACGTGGCGTCCGTCACCCTGTCGAGCCGCTGGTCACCTTGTAGTCCTGACCGAGGACCACGGACACGTCCGCGTTCGAGGTGAGCTTGCCCTTCTTCACCGAGCTGGTGGGCAGGCCCAGGGTCTTGGCGGCCTCGACGGCGTCGCTCTTCTTGGCGGCGTCGGCGTAGGTGATCTGGGACACGCTCTGGGCGGTGCCGGCCGTACCGGAGTCGAGGAAGGTGTAGCCGCCGTTGACCAGGACGACGCGGGCCTGCTCGGTGGCGGCCTTGTTACCGGTGGCGTTCTTGATCCCGACGCGGACGGCAGCGCCGGCGTCGGGGCTCTTCGCAGTACCGCCGAGCACGTCCTTGATCACGCTGTTGCTGGCGCTCTCGCTCAGGGTGCCGTCCTGCTGCACGGGCAGCAGCGCGGTCTTGTAGTCGCCGCCCTTGGCGAGGTCGGCGAGCTTGGCGAGGAAGGCGCCGAGGTCCTGGTCGGTCAGCGACGGGTCGAGGATCTGCGCCAGGGTCTGCACGGTGGTGGTCGCGGCCTGCTTGTCGGAGGACAGCTTGCGCAGCACGCCCTGCATGACCTGACCGAACCGCTCCAGCTGCGCGTTCTGGGCCTCGCCGGAGGCCCGGTAGGTGGCGTAGGCGACGGCCATCTTGCCGCTGAGGGTCTGGTCCTCGCCCTTCTTCACGAGGGGCGAATCGCCCTTCTTCTTGGAATCGGGGTCCGGCACATTGGCGTTGGTGGTGACGTCGATGTTGCCGACGAGTTCGACGAGGTTGTTCAGGTAGGGGGTGTCGAGGCGCCAGGTGCCCTGGATGTTGGTCCCGAGCACCGTGTCGATCGAGTCCTGGGTCCCGGAGGAGCCGTCGTCGTCGACGGACTTGGCGAGCGTGGTCGTCGAGCCGCTGTCGTCCGCCAGGGCAAGGGAGTTGGGCAGCAGCACGGTGGTGCCCTGCTTGGTGGTGGTGTTGTCGACGAGCAGCGCCGTGGAGGTGCCGCCCCCCTTTGTGTTGTGCAGGTGGACGACGATCACGTCGCGGTTCTGGGCGCCCACGGCGGTCTTCGTACCGGACTTGCTCGCCGAGGACGTGCCGGGCAGCCTGCCCGCGTACCAGAGGTAGCCGACGCCGCCGACCGCGACCAGAGCGAGCACCACGACCAGGGCGACGATCCGGCTGCGGGCACGGCGCCTGGCCTCCTCGCGGCGCTCGGTGCGGTTCTCGGTGAACTTCAGCCAGTCGATGACGTCTTCGGAGTCCGCCTCCTGCTCCTCGACGAAGGCGAACTGCTCAGTGCGGTAGTCCCGGTCGGCCCGGGGCTGACCGGAGCGGGGTTCACCGTCCTCGGCGGGCCCGGCCTGCTGCGGGATGTAGGCGGTCTGCTCGGCGACCCGGGGCTGCTGACCGGTACTCGCGGCACCGGCCGTGCCCGCGGTCTGCCCGTAGGGGTCGTACCCGGTCGAGGTGGTCCCGGCGGCTCCGGGCGCGCCCGCGCCGTACGGGTCGTAGGAGTCGTAGGAGGGGACCGGGGGCTGCTGACCGGTGTCATAGGGCGACACGGTTCGCTGCTGACCGGTGTCATACGGCGACACAGGAGGCTGCTGGCCCGTGTCGTACGGCTGGACGGGCTGCTGCTGACCGGTGGCGTACGGGTCGTAGCCGTAGCCCTGCTGCTGGCCGCCGTAGGGGTCGTACCCCTGGGCAGGCTGCTGCGGCACCTGTCGGTACACAGGCTGCCCGAACTCGTCGTAGCCGACGAGCTCGTACTGGTCGCCGCCCGCGTATCCGTCGTATCGGTCGTTCACCGGTGCCCCTCTCGGCTCACTCGCCGCGGTACAGCTCGCGCTTATCGATGTAGCGCACCACACCGTCCGGCACCAGATACCAGACGGGATCGCCCTTGGCGACTCTCGCACGGCAGTCTGTGGACGAGATGGCGAGCGCGGGGACCTCGACGAGCGAGACACCGCCCTCGGGAAGCCCCGGGTCGGTCAGTGTGTGGCCGGGCCGGGTGACCCCGATGAAGTGCGCGAGGGAGAACAGTTCTTCCGTGTACCGCCAGGTGAGGATCTGGCCGAGCGCGTCGGCGCCCGTGATGAAGAAGAGGTCGGCGTCGGGGTTGAGCGCCTTCAGGTCGCGCAGGGTGTCCGTGGTGTAGGTCGGGCCGCCGCGGTCGATGTCGATGCGGCTCACCGAGAACTGGGGGTTCTCGGCGGTCGCGATGACCGTCATCAGATAGCGGTCCTCGGCCGGGGTGACCTTGCGGTCGGTCTTCTGCCACGGCTGCCCGGTCGGCACGAACACCACCTCGTCGAGGTGGAACTGCGCGGCGACCTCGCTGGCCGCCACGAGGTGCCCGTGGTGGATCGGGTCGAACGTTCCGCCCATGACACCGAGGCGGCGCTTGCCCGGATTCGAGGGGCCGTTGCCGGGGCCTGTCGTCAGCCGCCGCACCGCGCCACCGTCGGCCGCGCCACTCGCACCAGCGTTGGCCACGCCGCTCGCGACACCCGTGGCGGCGCCGGCGGCGCCGCTCTCCGTGTCACTCGCCGGACCGGTAGGCATGTCGTGCTCTCCCATGCGTGCAGACCCTACCGGCCCGGTCTACGGGCTCTGGCCGACAGGGGCCCTGAGCGGGCCCGGTGGGGCTCAGCGGTCGCGGTTGAAGCGCGTGGTGATCCACAGCAGCAGAAGCAGGATGAAGAGGGCGCCGCCGCCGGTCAGGAACGGGCTGAGGCTCTCGTGGTTGCCACCGTTCTCGCCCTCGGCGGCGACGGTGACCAACTGTGCAGCGGTGCTGTGGAAGCTCATCTCGGCAGGACCTATCCGGTGTGGGCGGGATAAAGACGTCGGCCCATCGTATGCGGGTGCCTCGGCCGCGATCACGCCGACTCCGCCGTTGGGGACGCCGGTTGCCGTGCCCCCCTTCGCCGGCGGACGCTCAGTCGTCGTCGCGCTTGTACCCACGCAGCAGGAACCAGGCGGTCAGGACCACCCCGACGAACATCACGATCAGCACGACGCGGAGCAGATTGCCCGGGCCCTGCTTGTCTGCCGCGCTCGCGGCCTCGGTGAGCCAGGCGGCTGCGGGGATGTGCTCCATGGCGGACGACTCCTTCTCTGTACTGCCCGTCCACGGTATCTCCGCCTAGGCTGGGCTCTGCCTTGGGGGCACATAAGGCACTCAGACGCACATGGGGGACCACATGTCCGACGACGGCCACGACCAGAACGGCCACGAGAACGTGCCGAGCAGGCAGCGCAGGCGCTTCGAGGGGATCTCCTCACGGGCGTACGAGCACCCGGCGGACCGCTCGGCCCTGGTGGCCCTGCGCAAGCTCAGCGGCTTCGACACGGTCTTCAAGGCGCTCAGCGCCCTGCTGCCCGAACGCAGCCTGCGGCTGCTGTTCCTGTCCGATTCGGTACGCGTCTCGGACGCCCAGTTCACGCACCTGAACGACATGCTGCGGGATGCGTGTTACATCCTGGACCTGGAGAAGGTCCCGCCGATGTACGTCACCCAGGACCCGCAGCCGAACGCGATGTGCATCGGCCTGGACGAGCCGATCATCGTCGTGACGACGGGGCTCGTCGAGCTGCTGGACGAGGAGGAGATGCGGGCGGTCGTCGGGCACGAGGTCGGCCACGCGCTGTCCGGCCACGCGGTCTACCGCACGATACTGCTGTTCCTCACCAACCTCGCGCTCCGGGTCGCCTGGATCCCGCTGGGCAACATCGCGATCATGGCGATCGTGACGGCGCTGCGCGAGTGGTTCCGCAAGTCGGAGCTGTCGGCCGACCGGGCGGGGCTCCTTGTCGGGCAGGATCTGAGGGCTTCGATGCGCGGCCTGATGAAGCTCGCGGGAGGCAATCACCTGCACGAGATGAACGTGGACGCGTTCCTCGCGCAGGCCGAGGAGTACGAGGCCGGGGGCGACCTGCGGGACTCCGTGCTCAAGATCCTCAACACCCTCCCCCGCACACACCCCTTCACCACCGTTCGCGCGGGCGAGCTGAAGAAGTGGGCCGAGTCCCGCGACTACCAGCGGCTCATGGACGGCCACTACCCGCGCCGCAGCGAGGACAAGGACACCTCGGTCTCGGACTCCTTCCGGCAGTCGGCGGCCAGCTACGCCAGCGACGTGAAGAACTCCAAGGACCCGCTGATGAAGCTGGTCAGCGACATCGCCGGCGGTGCGGGAGACCTCGGCGGCCGGGTACGACGCGGTTTCGGCGGCTTCGCGACCGGCGGCTCGCCGAAGGACACGCCGCCGCAGGGCACCACCGGGACCGACACGGCCACCGAAACCGACGCCACCGACGCTCCCGACGACGAGAGCCCCAACGGCAACGGCTGACCGGGGGCACGCCAACGGGGGCACGCCGCCCCGAGCGCGACGGCCTGCTGACGTCAGAGCTTCGGCTGCGCGCTCGTCGCCAGCGATCCGCACAGTGCCGTCGCACTCCCGGTGGCGTACGGGTCGGTGCCGGCCGGGCCGCCCGCCTTCGCCGTCTGTCCCGCGAGCAGCGGGCGCAGCCGGCTCACCGAGTCGTCGGAGCAGGTGAGCGGCCCGGCCTGGACGTAGGAGACGAGCAGCTCGGCCTGGTGCATGCGCAGGTCGTCGCGGTCGAAGCGGAAGTGCAGCTCGCGCCGGACGGTGAACAGCGAGACCTTGGCCTTCGCGTCCGAGGCCGTCGGCTTCAGCGCGTACACGAAGGTGTGGTCGGCGATGACCTCAAGGGTGTTCGAGTCGAACTCGGCGGCCTGGAGGGAGCCCTGCACGCGGATCTTGCTGTCGGCGAGCTGGGTGCGGCTCGCGTCGAAGCGGACCAGCCAGCCGGTGGGCGCGTGCCGCCCGTCGGCGGTCGGCCGGTCGAAGCTCTGGTCGAACTGGTCGAGCTGCTGCGGGTCGAGCAATATCCGTACGGGCCGGGTGGTGCCGCCGGTGAGCACGTCCGGGTCGAGAGAGGACTCGACGAGGTAGTCCTTCGCCGTGGTCAGGGCTGTGACGACCTGGCTGTCGGAGAAGTGCGCGGTGCGCCGGGAGGCGGGCAGCGTGATGCCCTCGGCGCCGATGCGGAACTGGGCGGCCGGGCTGTGCGCGTACAGCTCGTCGGCACTCGTGGAGCCGGGCACGGCGGTCTGCGGGGCCAGCGGTATGACCGTCATGCGCAGCGGCTCGGGGGGCTGGGCGGTGGGGGTCTGGTACGGGTGGCGTACGCCCATGTAGATCGCGGTGCCGAAGGCTATGGCGATCAGCAGGACGAGGATCAGCGCCTGCCGGGACAGTCCGCGCTGGAGAGCGGGGCGGCGGCGCACTGCCGGGGCGTGGTCGGCCATGCGCTCCTGGGCGGAGAACTCCTGGAGGCGGGCAGCGCGGACGAACGACTCGTCGAAGACGACGGATCGGTACTCGTCCTCTCCACCAGCGGGAGCGCCCTCGGGTGTCCCCTCAGGTGGGTCTCCAGGCCCGCCCATACATTCAGAGTAGGTCTCCGGGAGCCCAGGTAAACGCGGTGGTACACGACAAGTTCTGACAGGTTCTCACCAGGGTCGTCACACCGTTCGACGGACCGTCGTTCCGCCGTTCGAGGGACTGCTGTTCACTCGTTCGAGGGATCGTCGTCAGGGCGTTCGAGGGACCGCCGACACCGCCGGCTGGGAGTAGTCGGCCGAAGCGGAGGGGCCGGTGCTGGCGGTGACCTTGCCCTGGCCCTGCTCCAGGCCCGTGGAGGCCGGGAGCGGAACCTGGTCCTGGCGGCCCGAGGACGCCCCCCGGTACACCGCGGTGAAGGCCAGGGCGACCATGCCGACGCCCATCACGAGAGCGAGGATCCAGGCGACGGGGCGGCGCCAGCGGGTCTGCTTCCCATAGACCCTGCCGTACGTACCCGGCACGCCATAGCGGCCACCCAGGACCTCGGTGTCGTCCAGATCGTCCAGATCGGGATCGTGGCCGAAATCGCCATGGTCATCGGGCCCGAAGCCGTCCTCGTAGCGCTCGTCGTCGCCGCGTGCGCCCCGGGCGTGCGCCCGGCGTGCTTCGGCCTCGGAGGCCTCCGCGCGGGCCTGGGCGGCTGCCAGGAGTCTCTCCACGGCGGTCGGCTCGTGAATCACCGCCGCCCGTACGAAGTCCTCGTCGAAGACCACGGAGGCGAACTCTTCGTCCGCACCCCCGCGGTCGCGGTCGTCGTCGGGCTCCCAGCCGTCAGGGAACGGCGTGCCCCCCACGTCCTCCGGCACGGATCCAGAGTAGACCTGGGGGGTCAATTTGGGCAGACGGTATGGAAATTCATCCGCCTGACGAGACGCGCCTCACGCGGGCCGCGCGCCGCGCAGGACCGGCCCCGCGCCACGGGGCGCACGCCGCTGACCACGCTCCACGCCCCTGCGCCGGACTCGCTCCACGCCTCGGCGCCGGCCCCTTCCTGCCCCGGCGCCGCACGCTTCCCGCGTCAGCGCCGGATGTGCCCGTCCCCCGTGACGATGTACTTGGTGCTCGTGAGCTCCGGCAGCCCCATCGGCCCCCGCGCGTGCAGCTTCTGCGTGGAGATGCCGATCTCGGCGCCGAAGCCGAACTCGCCGCCGTCGGTGAAGCGCGTCGAGGCGTTCACGGCGACCGTCGTGGAATCGACCAGCTGGGTGAAGCGGCGGGCCGCCTGCTGCGAGGTGGTGACGATGGCCTCGGTGTGGCCGGAGGTCCACAGCCGGATGTGATCGACGGCCTTGTCGAGCGAGTCGACGACGGCGGCGGCGATGTCGTACGAGAGGTACTCGGTCTCCCAGTCCTCCAGGGTCGCCTCGACGACGGTGGCCTTGGAGTCCTTGGCGTAGGCCAGGACGCGCTCGTCGGCGTGCACGGTGACCCCGGCGTCCGCGAGGGCGTCCAGGGCGCGCGGCAGGAACTCCGGGGCGATGTCCTGGTGCACCAGGAGCGTCTCGGCGGAGTTGCAGACGCTGGGCCGCTGGGCCTTGGAGTTGATCAGGATGTCGATCGCCATGTCGAGGTCGGCGTTCGCGTCGACGTACACATGGCAGTTTCCGGTGCCGGTCTCGATGACCGGGACGGTGGACTCCTGGACGACCGTGCGGATCAGCGAGGCGCCGCCGCGCGGGATGAGGACGTCGACGAGGCCGCGGGCGCGCATCAGCTCGCGCACGGACTCGCGGCTCTCGCCGGGCACGAGCTGAACGGCGTCGGCGGGCAGCCCGGCGCCGCCCACGGCATCGCGCAGGACCCGTACGAGGGCCGTGTTCGACTCGTACGCCGACGACGAGCCGCGCAGCAGGACCGCGTTCCCGGACTTCAGGCACAGGGCGGCGGCGTCGACCGTCACGTTCGGGCGGGCCTCGTAGATGATGCCGACGACGCCGAGCGGGACGCGGACCTGGCGCAGGTCGATGCCGTTGGGGAGGGTCGAGCCGCGGACGACCTCGCCGACCGGGTCGGGCAGCGCCACGACATCGCGCACGTCGGAGGCGATGGCGCGCACGCGCTCGGGCGTGAGCGTGAGCCGGTCGATGACGGTCTCGCTGGTGCCGGCCTCGCGGGCGCGCTCGATGTCCTTGGCGTTGGCGGCGACGATCTCGCTCGTACGGACCTCCAGCGCGTCCGCGATGGCGAGCAGCGCGTCGTCCTTCTCGGCCCGCGGGAGGGGCGCCAGGTCGGCGGCGGCGGCCTTCGCGCGGTAGGCGGCCTGGGTGACCGGAGACATCGAGTCGTACGGCGAGAGCGTGGTCATGAGGGAAGGGTAGTGCTCCGAACGGGTCCGTTCAGCCGCTGTCCCACACCCCGAGACACCATCAAAAGGGGTGAACTCCGACGGGGGTGGCCGGAAGTGGCCCATACCCCTCCGCGATCCGCTGGTGGTAGGTCTCGCGGTCGATGACCTCCAGGCCGACGATCTCCCAGGGCGGGAGCTTGGCGGTCTGGCGGTGCTCGCCCCACAGCCGCAGCGCGACGGCGGCCGCGTCGTGCAGGTCGCGGGCCTCTTCCCAGTAGCGGATCTCCGCGTGGTCGTTGGCGTACCGGCTGGTCAGCAGAAAGGGGTGGTCGTGGGCCAGCTGTTCGAGACCGCGCCTGACCTCCTTCAGCGGAGCCTCACCGCCCGAGACACTCAGCGTGACGTGCCACAGTCGGGGCTGGTCCGCCGGCTCCTCGCCCTCGTACCTGTCACCGGCCGCGACGCTCGTCAGGGCCCGCTCCTCACCCGCCGCCCGGGAGGCGACACCACCCGTACGGGAGGCGGCACCACCGCGGGACGCCGCCGCCCCAGGGCGCACTCGTCTCACGACGGCCTCCTTTACGCAATGGTCGTAATGGTCGTACCGAATACCGGGGTCTCCCTGCCACAAAGTTGAGCAGGTGGGGAGCCGTCGCGTGGCGGTTTTACGGAACGTCCCCCAGCGGAGGCGGGGGAATCGGCCGTTTACGGGTGTAGTGGACAGCTGTTTTACGGATGGCGCCGGGTACCGCAGAACGGTTGTCTGACGGATGAGGGACCGGACGTCCTACGGCCGCGGCAGCATGCGCTACGGCTCTCTACGGCTCCAGGAGCACAAGGTCGTCCCTGTGCACGACCTCACGCTCGTACGCGGGGCCCAGCTCACGTGCCAGTTCCCTGGTCGAACGGCCGATGAGCTGCGGAATCTCCTTGGCGTCGAAGTTCACCAGCCCGCGTGCCACCGCCCGGCCCGTGCTGTCGCGCAGCTCGACGGGGTCGCCCGCGGTGAAGTCGCCCTCGACGGCCGCGATGCCAGCCGGCAGCAGTGAGGTGCGCCGTTCGACGACCGCGCGCACGGCCCCGTCGTCCAGGGTGAGCGCGCCCTGCGGGGTGGAGGCGTGCTGAAGCCACAGCAGCCGGTCGGCGGACCGCTTGCCCGTGGGGTGGAAGTACGTGCCGGTGTCCCCGCCCGCGAAGGCGTCGGCGGCGTGGATCGCGCTGGTCAGCACCACCGGGATACCCGCGGCCGCGGCGATCCGGGCCGCCTCGACCTTGGTGGCCATGCCGCCGGTGCCGACGCCCGCCTTGCCGGCGCTGCCGATCTCGACGTGCGCGAGGTCCTCGGGGCCGCGTACTTCCGCTATCCGCGACGTACCGGGCTTGCTGGGGTCGCCGTCGTACACGCCGTCCACGTCGGAGAGCAGGACGAGCAGATCGGCCCGTACGAGATGGGCGACGAGCGCGGCGAGGCGGTCGTTGTCGCCGAAGCGGATCTCGTCCGTGGCGACGGTGTCGTTCTCGTTGACGACGGGCAGGGCGCCCATCGCGAGGAGCTTGTCGAGGGTGCGGGAGGCGTTGCGGTGGTGGGCGCGGCGGCTGGTGTCGTCGGAGGTGAGGAGCACCTGTCCGACGCGGATGCCGTAGCGGGCGCAGGAGGCGGTGTAGCGGGCGACCAGGAGGCCCTGACCGACGCTGGCGGCGGCCTGCTGCCGGGCGAGGTCCTTGGGGCGGCGGCGCAGTCCCAGCGGTGCGAGGCCGGCGGCGATGGCGCCGGACGAGACGAGGACGATCTCCCTCTCGCCGCCGCTGCGGGCCTTGGCGAGGACGTCAACCAGGGCGTCGACCCGGTCCGCGTCGAGGCCGCCGGACGCGGTGGTCAGCGAGGAGGAGCCGACCTTGACCACGATCCTGCGGGCCTCGCCCACGCCCTCTCGCACCGCCTGCCTTGCCGCTGACACGCAATTCCCCAATGTTTCGACCAGCCCGGTGTGTGCAATCTACGCGAGCGCGGGCACCGGACGCCTTCGCGTTTCGAGGAACGGACGGCCGCGGTTCCCGTGAGGGGACGATGTGGGACCCCTCACGGGGGCCTCGGCCTTCCTTTTGCGGCGCCCCTTCGCGGGCGCGCCCAGGGGCGGGCCGCACCTCCCACGCTCCCCATCCGCCGCATGCCTTCGCAGAAGCCCAGCCCGTGCCTTCCGTAGGCCTCGCCCCCGCCCCATCGTTCAGCTCACCGCGCTGCTCGTGATGTTCGCGCTCTTCACGGCCCAGATCGTCTCCGCGCTGCTGCCGACCGTTCCGGTGTTCGTCGCCGCCAGTGCGGCCAGCCTCACCCTGGACGTGTATCTGCAGTACCGGGGTCCCGGTCTGCAGTGCCTGCTCGCGCCTCTCGGCAAGGTCCGCTTCGACGCCATCGTGCGGCAGCTGCTGCGCGACATGCTGATCCTGCTGGGACTGCGGCGGATCGACGGCATCGACCCGCTGCACGAGCGGGCGCCGCTGCTGGTCGCGCTCTGCCTCTCCTACACAGCGCACTTCGCCTTGAACCGTTCCGGGTTGGCCGGAGACTCTAGATCTTGTTTGTGACCTGGGGTTTTGTTGCTGTCAGGTAGTAGGTGGCTTCGCATTCGGCTGGCGGGACGTGGCCTATCTCACCGTGCAGGCGGCGGAAGTTGTACCAGTCCACCCACTCGGCGGTCGCCAACTCGACCTGGGCCAGAGTCTTCCAGGGCCGTTGCGGCTTGATCAGCTCGGTCTTGTAGAGGCCGATCGTGGACTCCATCAGTGCATTGTCATACGCGTCGCCGACCGATCCGATGGATGCCGCGATGCCGTCCCGGTCCAGGTGTTCGGCGAGCGTGAACGATGTGTATTGCGAACCCGCATCCGAGTGATGGACCAGTTCCCCGCGCCGCGGCGGAGTGCCCGTCCGGTCGCGCTGCCACAGCGCCATCTCCAGGGCGGCCAGGACGAGTTCGGTGTGCTTGGTGGTTGCCGCGGACCAGCCGACGATGCGGCGGGAGAAGGTGTCCACGACGAAGGCGACGTAGACGGTGCCGGCCCACGCCGCGACGTGGGTGAAGTCCGCGACCCAGGTGCGGTTGGGTGCGTCGGCGACGAAGTCGCGGTCGAGGAGGTCCGGGGCCCGTGTCGCGGCCGGATCGGCCAGCGTGGTGATGACCTTCTTGCCACGGACCGCGCCGGTGATGCCGAGCTCGCGCATGAGGCGTTCGACGGTGCAGCGGGCCACCGCATGGCCCTGCCGGTTCAGGTGCCGCCAGATCTTCCTGGCTCCGTATACGCGGTAGTTGGTGTCGAAGATCTCCGTGATCAGGACCTTCAGTTCCCCGTCCCGCACGCTGCGGGCGGAGGGGAATTCCTGGCGTTGTTTGTGGGCGTAGTAGGTGGAGGGGGCGATGCTGCAGTCGTGCTCTGTGAGTGTTCTGCAGATCGGCTCGACACCGCCGAAGCGGGCCCGGTGCTCGTCGATGAACGCTACGAGCGCAGATGTGGCCGGCCGAGCTCGGCCGCGAAGAAACTCGCCGCGGCCTTGAGGATCTCGTTCGCCCGCTTCAGTTCGGCGTTCTCCTTCTTCAACGCCTTGACCTGCGCGGACTCCTCCGTGGTCGTCCCGGGCCGACTCCCGCTGTCGACCTGGTCCTGGCGGACCCACGTGCGCAGCGTCTCGGTCGCGCCGATGCCGAGCTTGGACGCGACGGCCTTCATCGCGGCCCACTCGGTGTCGTAGTCGGGCCGCACCTCGGCGACCATGCGGACGCACGCTTGCGCAGCTCAGCGGGGTAAGGGGAGGGACGTGCCATGACTCAGTCCTCTCAGAGAATCGAGCCTCCATTCGACCCGGAACGGTTCACCTGCCGCCAGACTGACTTCTCCGGTCTCCATGTTGAGTGCGACGAAATCCGCCTCGTCCCGCTTGCACTCCTTCACGTGGACCCGCACGCGGGGCGCCTGGTCGTCGTTGACCTCCATGACCAACGTGGACACGTTCGCGAGCTCGATCCAGCTCTCACCGTTGATCCAACGGCCGCCCTGTGGACTCCACTTGGGCTCCTGGAGGTCGGACAGCCGCAGATGCATCGACAGCATGTCGTCCCTTTCCGTTGTCGTGTGGCGGGGCGGGGCCCGCAAACGACCCTGCTCAGCTGATGTCCCATCTCAGCGATCACGAGCTACGAAAATCTTGGGAGAACCAAATCTAGGACAGTCCCCCCGGTGGGGCCTGAATGCCTGAAGCTCGGAAATCTTAGGCGTGCCAAAGGAATTCTGACCGCCAATATTCACCGTGACAGGTTAGTGGCGGCGCGCAGCTGATGCCGGACGCCTATTACCAGGAACCGGACGGGGTCGGCTGAGCGTGCGCCTCGTTCGCGCGCGCCATGAAGTGAAGCGGCTCGCCAAGGAAGAACCTTGGCGAGCCGCTTCGGCCGCACCGTTATGTCACTTGCCGCTCGTGGTGGCCGACTGCAGCACCGTGCAGTCGGAGTTCCACGACGGCAGCTCATGCCGAACCTGATCGAGATCGCGCCCCGGGTAGCTCGGTGGCGCTTCAGGGATCCCGTGGACTTCCAACAGGTAGAAGTCCGCACGATCTCCACTGACAGAATGATCGCCGTCAGGGAAGAATTCCAGCTCCAGTCGCAATCCGCCATCGGCGACCCCAGAAGGCCGACTGGACATCACCGAGAACGCCATCAGTTTCTGCTGCTGCGGCGCTCCGCTCCAGTGAAACGATTGTAGTCCACGGACCACAAGGAGGGCGGAATTTCCCGTTGGATAATGCGACGCAGTGCGCATGTCGAAGAGCAGCGCCGCACGATTCGCGGTCGGACACACTCTGCAATCCAGGAGTTGCGCGTCATGCAGGGCGTCTTGTTCCTTCAGCGGGTCCCAGTCGATTGGCTCCGGAGCCTGACGGTAATCCTGGGACGTGAAGACGTTTTCCACGAGGGTCATTGGATCGGAATGTGCCAGTAGGGGTCGGACTTGGGCACGGGCTTACCGGTCATCGGATTGATGATCTGGCCTCCATCATTGAAATAGCTTATATAGCCGTTGGGGTATGGATGCGGCCCGCTGGTCACTGGATCCATGACGCGCACGTATCTGACGCTCTTGTGGAACCCGTTAGCCGCAGCTTCGGATGCCTTGATGTCAAAGAACCACCCCTTCCCGTTATTGGCCGTCGCAACGGCCTTGCGGCCCGTGGGAAGCCAGAGCTTTTCGCCCTGGGGCCCGACGACGTTGCCGATCAGACACCGGCTGTTGTGGACCAGCACCGGGGTTCTACCCGCCAGCACATAGTACGTGTGCAGTCCCTCGACGGTGAGGTTGTAAGTGCGCGCCCGCATGGTGAATGACCGGTTGCCGGCGACGATGACCGAGTCGCCCTTGTCCGTACGCAGGGTCATGCCCGGCTTGAGGTTGCCGGCCTGCACCCAGTCGTGCTGCGACGGTGACCAGAAGGGGTGTTCGTGTGTCGCGGTGAGCTTCTCGATGCCGTTCTCGGTGGCGATGGAAAGCTCGTTGAAGTGCTTGTCGTCGTCGGTGACGATGAGGCGGGTCACCTGCCGGGAGGACGTCTTACCGGTTTCCGGGTCGGTGGCGAGGACCTTGTCTCCGACCTTGACGTCTTCGATGTCCTTGGTCTTGCCGTCGGCCATCAGGACGTCGGTGCCGGCGAGGAAGCACTTACATCCCTTGGTTAGCTTTGAGACCCATTCCTCAACGGCTTTAGCCCCCTTTTTGAGAAGTGAGTCGGGAACCAACTTGAAGACCTTGCCCAGGGGAAGGTCCGTTCCAGCGATGAGGCAGCTCGATACTCCTGAGCCGGACAGGCAGTCCTTCCAGGACGTGGGGTCGGGCAGGAAGGTCGAGGCAAGGGTCTTGAAGACCGCTTTCTGAACCGTGAGGTCGTAGGGCTTGTACACGATCTTCTTGCCGAGCGCCGGCAGGTCGCTACCCGTCTTTACAACGCTGTGGAGACTCCCATCCCCGCTATAGACATAGTGGGAGTTCTCGTAGTGGTAGCCCCAGGTGCCGTCAGCGTTCGGGGACATCCAGTCCCGATAGCTGTCGCCGCCGCTGCCGCAGCCGTACTCGCAGGCAGTGACAGGCCTGAGCCCGTCGGGGTCGCTGTAGGCGATGGGGTTGTTGACGGAATACGAGTAGGCGTTGAGGTTCTGCGGGTCATACGGCGTGAGCAGCGGATCCGGGCTGAGGAATCGGCCCAGTTTGGCGTCGTACATGCGGGCGCCCAGGATCGACAGGCCTGTCGCATCGTCCTCGGTCTTGCCCAGGAAGCCTCGGTCCGTGCCGGCGGGCAGGGAGGTCGTGCCGTTCTGTGCTCCGAAGGGCAGGTAGTGACGGCGCTGTGCGGTGCCCGTGGCGGCGTCGATGGTCACCTGGGTCGACGCCTGGTCGTCGGACATGATCCAGCTCAGCTTGCTGCTGGTTGCGGTGACCGCAGTGCGCATGGCCACGGTCGAGGTGCCGTCGCTGTAGTAGCGGGTGGCCTTCGGGTTGGCGCCGGGGGCCTTGTGGACCTCCTGGCCCGAGAGGTACAGGACGGTCTCGTCCGTGGACTTCCGCTCCAGGAGGTCGCCGGAGGCGTCGTAGACGTAGCCGGTGGTGGCGGCGCCGCTGGTGGCGGTCACCTGGTGCAGTTCGTTCCAGACGAAGTCGGTCTTGGCACCGCTGACGGTGCGGCTCTTCATCTGGCCGTCGTCGTCGTCGTATTCGTAGCTGTCGGTGCCTGTGGGGGTCTTCACCGTGGTGACGCCGTGCGGGTGAGCGGCGCCTGCGGTGTAGATCTGCTGGTCGGCGGAGTAGCCGGGGTAGACGTAGTCGTTGACCTGAGCGCCGCCGGCGGTGGTGTTGGTGACCTTCTGGAGGTTGCCGATGCCGTCGTAGGTGTAGTCGAGCTGGTAGGCATCCTGGCCGGTGGCGAGGTCGGGTGCGAAGGGACCGGAGCAGCCAGTGGTGGCCGCCGTGGTCCAGGCGCGGGAGATGCGGACGAGCTCGTCATAGGTGTAGCACTGGTGCTGTCCGGTGACGCGGTCTGTCAGGTCGGTGGTCTGACCGGCGTTGTCGCGGAGGTAGTCGTCGTTCTGGACGGGGCCCTTCGTGCTGGTGGTGGCGGTGATGTTCTTCAGCCAGCCGGTGCCGTTGGTGTCGTCGTAGGTGTACGTGCGGCTGGCTGTGGTGCCGGTCGTGGCCGTGGTGCCGTAGGTGCGGTCGGTCAGCCGGCCGAGGCTGTCGAATCCGGTGGAGTCGACGTAGACCGTGTTGTTGAGGCTGCTGGTGAGCTTTTCCGGGTTGCCGACATCGTCGTACTGCGCGGTGACGGTCTCTTCAGGCAGGTCCCCGACGGCGGGGTAGGTGATGCTGGTCGGCTGGCCGGAGGCGTTGTAGGTGGTCTTCGTCTTGTAGGTGCCCTCGAAGCCCGTGCCGTCTGCCGGGACAGTCGTCTGCGCCTCCGTGACGTTACCGTCGGCGTCGTAGGAATTGACCTTGTCGGTGTAGGCGTAGCTGCCCACGTACGAGGTTGAGGTGGCCAGCTGGCCGATGCCGCCCGGGGCCGTGTCGTAGGTGTTGCGGGTCAACACCTTCGAGCCGTTCTGCACTGTCAGCGGCCGGTCGAGGTTGTCGTAGGTGTACGTCAGGACGGTGCCGTTGGCGTCCTTGGTGGACTGGATGTTGCCGTTGGCGTCGTAGGCGGTGAGGCCAGTGCCTGTCGGGTCGGCGTCGGGGTCCTTGCCGCTGATGCGCTCGCCGAGCCAGTTGTAGCTGGAGGTGGTGACGTTCCCCTTCGAGTCGGTGATCTGCTTGAGCCGACCGCTGCCGTCGTAGTCGTAGGAGGTCGTGTATGTCGACGGTCCGAACTCGACGACCTTGGTGACCTGTCCGAAGACGTCGGTGTAGGTGTTGGTGCGCTCACCGACCGCGGGGATGGTGGTGGTGTAGTCGCCGTGGTAGTTGGCGATCGTCTGGCCCTGGGCCTGCGGCTTGCCCGTCGCCATGATCCGGGACTCGGTGGTACGGCCGGCGAAGTCGATGACCAGGTCGGTGTACGAGGGCAGGCTGTCCACGGTGGGCAGCACCATGCCGCCGGTGCTGGGGTCCCCGGAGTTGTAGAACGCGGAGCTGCTGCCGGTGACGTTGCCCGAGGTGTCGTATCGCGTCGAGACGACGGTCCGTCCGGTGCCGGTCGGCGCCTCCGTCTGTGTCTCGCGGGTGCGGCCGAGACCGTCGACGTAGGTGTAACTGGTGAGGAGCTTGCCGCTGGTCTGCAGTGTCGTTGCGGTGGTCTTCGGCGGTGTGGTGGTGACCAGGTTGGGGACGCCGTCGCTGTTGGTGGGCTCCGTGATGATCTCGTACTTGTATTCGATCGAGGGAACGCCGGCGGGGTAGGCGCCGATCTGCGAGGGCTTGAACACCTTCCAGATGCGACCCACGGCGTCCAGGACGATGCGGGTCGTCTGACCGTTGATGTCCTGGCTCCGGTACGGGGTTCCCCACAGACGGGAGTACCAGGTGGTGGTGGACTGCGGCGTGGCCGGGCCGTTGCCGGCCAGCCCGTTGTCGTCCGGGTCGGGTGTGGTGACCGTGACGCCGTCGACGGGCCAGGAGGTGGCCGGCTGGTACGTCGTCGTCGCGGTGTTGTGCTTGCCGTCGGTCACCTGGATCTGCCGGCCGGCCTGGTCGAACTTGGCGGTCGTCTCGCGGGAGTGGCTGACGTCCGCGTCCGTGTAGGCGCGGACCGTGGTGGGGTGGCCGTCGGTGGGCTTGTTGGTGTCGACCGAGGTGGCGTCGTCGTACAGGGTGACCGAGTACGAGTCCTGGTTGTCGGCGGTTCGGGCCGCGCAGTCGGCGGCGTAGTGCTTGGTTTCGTCGGGCAGCACCATCCAGCGCTGGACCTGCGAGTCGGGGAAGTAGTCCGTGGTGTTGTAGGCGCGACCGTAGGTGGTGCAGCGGTTGTCGTCGGTGGCGGACAGGCCCCAGTCGTTGGTGCGCATCGGCAGGCCGTACTTGGTGCTGGCCGGCTCGGCCTCGTCGTACTCGTCCTTGACGGTGTGCTCGCGCCAGCTGCCGCCGGAGACCAGCTCCTGCGTGGTGGTCTTGGAGTCGCGCACGAAGCGGGCATCGGGCAGGCCGTCGTAGTGGGCGGTGTCGTGGACCCAGTACTCGTGCCAGGTCCGCTTGTGGGACTGGCCGGTGCCGTCGCGGTCGCTGCTCTCCAGGATCTTGCCGTTGAGCCAGGCGGAGTCGGTCTTGGCCGCGCTGCCGCTGTCACCGTCGTCGACCGTAACGCTGCGGGTCTTCGACGGGTCGTTCTTGTCGGTGCGGTCGCCGTCCATGCCGCGGTACAGCCAGTAGTACGTGGAGGCCGCGTTCGACTTGGTGCCGGTGTGGACCTCGACCTGCTGGTAGCCGCGCCACTCGGTCCAGGACTCGTCCTCGTCCTTGGTCAGCGGGTCGTTGGGGTACGCCCAGGCCGGCTTGCCGACGTAGTCGTACGTCGTCGTCATGACCGGGTCGCCGTCGTTGCCCGTGCCCGCTCCGGGGCCGGGGTCGACGCTGACCTTGGAGACGACGTACTTCTTGAACCAGCCCGTCTTCGACTCCGTCGAACCCTCGGGCAGCCACTTCTGCTTGAAGCAGGCCTGGGTGTTGTTGGACTCGGTGGGCGGGTTGTTGATGTCGCAGGTGTCCTGGTCGTCGTAGTTGCGGTAGGTGACGTTGACGAACGAGCCGAGGTCGCCGTGGATCTGGGTGACCCGGCGGAAGTTGAGGGTGCCGCCGCCGAGCTGGTTGTCCCGCCACTCACCGTTGATATTGATGGTCGGCAGGGTGATGTCGTTGCCGTCGCCGTAGCCCCGGCGCTGGACGTAGTCCAGCCAGAGGGTGTTGTCGATCGTGCCTGCGGGGTTGGGCAGCCCGTACTTCATCTGGTACTGCATCGCCGGGTCCCACGCCGAGGCGTCGTTGTCCCGCACGAACGTCTTGACGTCCCACAGCATCTGCGTGGCGAAGAACGTCGGCGAGTACGTCTCACCCGTGATCGACTTGCAGCCGTCATCGGCGGCCGTGCCGTCACACATCAAATCTATGGGCACATCCGGATACGAGTCCGGGTAGTCCGAGATCGACGGGCAGGGACGGGGCTCCGTGGCCAGTGGGTCCGTCTCCGCCATCCGCTCCACACAGCGGCCGACGTAGCGCAGGTCGACCTTGGCCGGCAGCTGCGCGCCGGGAATCTGCGAGGCCCAGCCGTATTCGATGCGCACCGGGTAGGCGGCCGAGTCGTACACACGCGCCTGGTCGCCGAGGAGCACCGAGCGGTAGTGGTTCTGCTCCTTCTCGTAGAAGTACGCGGTCTCCACCTCGTTGGCGTCCACAACACGGTCCAGGCCCCAGCGGTAGGCCTGCGTGCTGACGCCGACGCCGTTGTCGTAGCCGGGCTCACCCGGGTTGTTGCCGAACACCGGAACGGTCAGCACCGAGTGCGTGTACTTGTCCCAGTTCGCATCCGGGTCCGTGCGCTCCGAGCGGCCCCAGCCGAAGTAGTAGCGGTTGCCGTCCTGGGTGGAGATCACCCAGTACTCGTCGTCCGCGCCGTGACCGCCCGTCAGGTGCTGTACCCGCCAGCCCGGGTCGTCCTGCACGTGGTACGACCCGGTGCCGTTGCCGTCCTGGACCAGGGTGGAGCTGACGCCGTTGAAGTTGATGACATAGACGGCGCCGTCGTGTTCGTTGTCGTAGTTGGGCGAGTCCCAGCACAGGTCACCGACCCAGCCCGTGCCCGATCCGTCGTCCTGACAGCCCCGGTAGCGGCGCTCGATGAAGCCGATACCGCCCAGGTCCCAGCCGAGACCGGCCCAGTTGGCCTGGGTGTTCTGGGCGGAGGTGAGGGCGTCGACGGACTGCGAGTTGTACGACAGCGACAGGGATGGAGCGCTGCCCGCCGGAGGCTTGGGCGCCTGAAGAGGCAGGTTGTAGTTGAAGGCACCCGAGCCCGCGGAGACGTTCCACGATCCGGACGGCTTCAGCGACGAGGCCCGGAAGTCACCCGCATCGGAGGAAGAGCCGGACGCCACTGCGTACACGGTCGCGGAACTCGCGGCGGCCATGGTGGTGGCGGACTGGAAGGTGGACTGCCCCGATTGGTTGGGCTGGATGACCGAGATCTTGGCCTTGGGGTCGCCGTCCGCCTGCACGGTCGCCGTGATGGTGCTCTTGGCGACGTTGTTGGTGACCGGGATGGAGCGGGGGTTGGCCGTCGAGCAGCCCTTCGCCTTCGGTGTGGTCAGCGCGCAGGCGGGCAGGGCGACCAGGCGCAGGCGGGAGGCGAAGTTGCCGCCATAGGCCTGCTTGAAACCGGAGTAGTCGAAGGTGACCTTCACCGGGCCGGGGGTGCCGCGGCCGTCGTGCCGGGTGACCTGCACGCCCACCCCGGTGCCGCCCGCCCCCTTCAACTGCGTGTGGTCCAGGACCTTGACGTCGACATCGGTGGGAGCCGAGGCCACGATGGCGGACCGCTGCTTGGCCAGGGCCGTGACGGGAGCCGGCCCCACGTGAACGGCAGCCGCGCCCGTCCCGCCGGACGGCGTCACCGGCAGCGACTTGCCCGGCTTCAGACCGGACAGCGCAAGCCGTGCGTGGGCCGCCTTCGGCCACACCGGACGCACAGGCTTGGTCTGCGTCGGCTCCGCACCGTCACGCGGCACGCCCCCCGCCGCCTGCACCGGCACGTTCACCGGCTGCTTGCGCCCCGCCGACGCGACCGAAGCTTTGCCCGCGGCCTCGGCCGCGGGCGCTGCCAGCAGTGACGCCGCCAGCGCCAAGGCCAACGCCCACGAAGCGTTCTTCCCATGTCTGCGCGCGAGTCGCAAGGACCATCCCCACCCAAAGCAGGCCGGGACCCGGTCCCAGCGCATGTGCAAAGCAAACAGACCGTGTCCTCGAGCTATTGGCACAGTGATAGCTGCGTAAAGACAGGCCGAAAGTGCACGTTAAGCGAGCTGCTTCAGCGGCGGACAGCCCCCACATTTCGGACTGATCCACAAGAACCGTTCCTTCACAGCCTCTTTACAGGTGTGACGTGCATCACGTTTGCAGGATGTTCATGTATACGGCCGTGAGCTGGGGAAACTACGCTGGCGCAACGGTCGTTGAGGTGATTCAATCCTGCGTCGCACACGTGCTGTACACATCAACGCCCACGGTCGGCCGATGAAAGGTCCTGTGAAGAGACATGAAGCGTGAGACGCCTGGCCACCTGAGCCGACGACAGGTTCTGCGGCGCGCCGGCGGGCTGACAGCGGCAGCCCTCGTGGGCTCCGTGGCCCTCACCCAGGCCGGCACCGCATCCGCGGCTGTGGCGTCGTCCAAGCGTTTCGACCTCACCGACGGTTCCGACGAGTGGTTCCGCGAGATCCTGCTCAACGAGGCGACCATCCTGCAGTCGTTCGCCTTCGACAACACCAACAAGCACCTCTACACGGCGCAGTTGGTGCAGGCCGGGCGTGTCCTGCCCGGTGAGACGCGGGCCTACACCGGCACCGAGCGCTCCACGAACGGCGACCTGTGCATCACCCGCCTGGACTGGCAGGGCTACATCATCGGCCGGATGTACCTCAGGGGCTTCGGACACGGCGTGTCCATCGGCGTCGAACCCTCGGGCAACAGTGCCTACCTGTGGACCGAGACCAACGCACTTGCCGACAGCAACAACGACGGCTACGGAACGAAGATCGCCCGCTTCAAGTTCGCCAACGGAACCGTCGTACAGCCCGACTCGCAACAGGTCACCCGGTTCGACCCCGTGCCCGGCTCGGACCACAACACCGTCGCCATCGACCCCGTCAACAACCGCATCGCGCACCGCCACCGCATCAACGGCACCACCTGGAAGTACAGCCTGTACGACCTGGCCACCTTCAAGGCCGGCACCTTCACCCCGCTGGCCACCATCACCCAGCCGTCCGTGCTCACCGGCCCCACCTTCCAGGGCTACACCACCATGGGCCAGTACCTCTACACCCTCGACGGCACCGCCTACACCTACACCTACGACAGCGCCGGCAACGTGACCGGCACCAGCGCCAGCAACACCAACGTCACGTCGATCGACTGGAACACCGGCATCGTCAACGAACGCCGTCCGAGCAACGCCGGCCAGAGCCTCTTCTACCGCGAACCCGAAGGCATGGCCATCCAGATCCCCGACATGGCCAACCCCGCGGCCGCCCGCCTCTTCCTCGGCTTCGGCTCCGAGGAATCCCGCACCCAGACCGACAAGAAGGCCAGCTTCTACTACAAGGACCTCCTCGTCTGACGAAGAAGGGCACAGCTCCACGTCCCAAAGGGGCGCAGAGTCGTATCCATATGCGGGTCCGCCGCCTTCAACTCTTCAGCTCCGGAGGCGAAATCTCCGACTTGGCGATCGCCGAACCCGTCGTCCCCCACTTCTTCAGGATCGGCTCGTACGTCCCGTCGGCGGTGAAGGTGCCGAGGTGGATGGGTTGGAGTTCGCGGCGAATGCCCGGCCAAGTGCCGCCGGTGGTGGTCTCGGCGATGCGGTCAGCAGGAGGGCGAGCCAGCAGAGGACGACGTGGGCGCGGATGCGTTCTTCGAGCCGGTGGTAGACCGGCCGCAGGTCGATGATCTGCTTGAGCAGGGTGGCGACCTCGTCGAAGACCTGCTTGTCCAGGTCGCCGGCCGCGCTCAGGCAGCCATTCGGGGTCGGCCAGCGCCCGGTCGAACACCGCCTCGCCGAGCCTGGATGCGCAAGCGCCTTACCACTGGTGTAGCGCCGCAGCCGACTGCGTAGCCCCTCTCCCCTGCGTTCACCTGCCCTGCCGACATAGATGTGGGCCGGCTGGGGCCCCGCCTGGCGAGGCAGACGCCCGGCATCCCGCGGCACCTCCGCTTTAGCTAGAGCCACCCATTGCGACGACGGAGCCAGGGCCAGGACTTCCCGATCGAGCCCGTCGGAGTCATCGCAGAGGTCGAAGATTTCAGGCTCGCGCTCTGAAGATCACCAACAGCATCAATTTCGATTGTTCGATTGCCAGAGCCATCTTGCGCTGTCCGCGCTCAATCGGCACGTGGGGACAGCGCGTACTCGTCTGGGGCGGTCTGCGACCATGGAGCCCATGCGAAAAGACGGTGCGATACGGGCGACTGCAGTGGTGGCCTGCGGTGCGTTGGCGATGTCCCTGGCGGCGTGCGGCAGTTCGGACCACAGGCCTGCCGCCGCGACCAGCGACCAGGCGGACCACGCGCAGCCACGGAATACGGCCCTGAAGCGCATACCCGGCGTCAGCGACCGGCTGTGGCGACGCGTACCGGCCGATTCCCGCCAGGTGGTCACCGTCTACGGCGCGGGCAAGAACTCCCCCAACTCGACCGTCGTGCTCTTCAGCAAGCACGGCTCCACCTGGAAGCGGACACGTTCCTGGGCGGCGCACAACGGGAGGAAGGGGTGGACGACAGACCATCGCGAGGGCGACCGGCGCAGCCCGGTGGGAGTGTTCACGCTGAGCGACGCGGGCGGCGTGCTCGACGCCCCGGCAGCCAAGCTGCCGTACACCAAGTCCGCATTGTTCCAGGCCCCCCACTACTGGAAGAAGGCGTACTGGCACGACTTCGACTACGTCATCGCCATCGACTACAACCGGGTCAAGGGCACTCCGCCCAATGACCCGACCCGGCCACAGGGACAGTCGAAGGGCGGCAGTATCTGGCTGCACATGGACCACGGCAGCGGCACGTCGGCGTGCGTGAGCCTGTCCAAGTCGGCGATGCAGTACCTGCTGCGCACCCTCGACCCCAAGCAAAACCCGGTCGTGGTGATGGGAGACAAAGCGGAGTTGAAGGCCTGACAGCAGGACCGACAGCGCATCCGACCATGAGAAGGCGGGCACCGGCCGCGTTTCGAGGGGCGGACGACCACGGTTCCCGTGAGGGGACGACGTCGGTTTCCGGGCTGCGGACGGCCTTGGTTCTGGGACAGGCGCCCCCGCTGTCAGGGCTCACTCACAGAGTTCCGAGCAATATGTTCGTTATCCAGTGATTGTCCCCACGAAAGATTGCTAGCCGGGGCCAGAAGTCATACGGTCGGTGGTCGGCCTTCTTCTTTCGGCGCCCCTTCGCGGGCGTGCCCAGGGGCGGGCCGCACCTCCCATGCCTCCCCCATCCGCCGTATCCCTTCGCAGGAGCCCAGCCCGTGCCTTCCGCAGGCCTCTCCCTCCGCCGCATCGTGCAGCTCTCCGCACTGCTCGCGATGTTCGCGCTCTTCACGGCCCAGATCGTCTCCGCGCTGCTGCCGAACGTCCCGGTGTTCATCGCCGCGAGCGCGGCGGGTCTGGCTCTGGACGTGTATCTGCAGTACCGCGACCCCGGCCTGCTCGCGCCTCTCGGCAAGGTCCGCTTCGACGTCACCGTCCGCCAGCTGCTGCGCGACATGCTGATCCTGGTAGGACTGCTGCGGATCGACGGCATCGACCCGACGCGCGAGCAGGCGCCGCTACTGATCGGGCTGTGCGTCTTCTACGCGCTGCACTTCGCCTGCCAGGCCGTCTCGGTCCTGGTGCGCCGCACCCGCACGCTCCCGATCGTCACCCGGAACATCGACGCGACCGCGCTGCGTCTGACCACCGCGCCGCCGCGCATCCTGGCCCGCCGCCAGGGCAACCGGCTGCTGACGTTCTCCCTGCCGACGACGGCCGGCCTGCTGGTCACCGCAGCCACCACGAACGCATACTGGGGCGGCATAGGCGTCGGCATCGCGCTCGCGCTGATCATCGGCGGCATCGCGTACCTCGGCACCTGGCTGCTCCCCAAGAAGCGCGCCAAGAGCGAGCAGACGGTCATGGAATGGCTGGATCAGTGGCTGGCGGACTACCAGCCGACGGTCGCCATGTACTTCTCGGGCGGCACGACGTCCGCTTACCAGGCGAACATGTGGCTCTCGACGCTCTCACAGATCGACGCCAAGCCGCTGATCGTGCTGCGTGAGCGTTTCATGGTGCAGAAGATCGACGCGACCGACGTACCGATCATCTGCTTCCCGAAGGTCGCGACGATGTTCTCGCTGGAGAACTCGACGCTGAAGCTGATGCTGCACCCGGCCAACGCCGCGAAAACCTCACAGGTACTGCGCATCCCCACGATCAAGCACGCCTTCACCAACCACGGCGAGAGCGACAAGCTGTCCTCCTGCAACCCGTACGCCAAGGCGTACGACGAGGTGTGGGTGGCCGGTCCCGCGGCCCGCGAGCGGTACCTGATGGCCGAGGTCGGCGTCGAGGACAAGGACATCGTGGAGGTCGGTCGCCCGCAGCTGACGCCGATCCGCCCCTACTCGGGCCAGCCGACAGGCACGTACACGAACGTCCTGTACGCCCCCACCTGGGAGGGCTGGGACGGCAACCCCGGCAACACCTCGGTGGTCCTGGCCGGCGAGAACATCGTGCGCCAGCTTCTCGCCGACGACGGCGTGCGCCTGCTCTACAAGCCGCACCCGATGACCGGCTCCGTCGACCCGCGCGCGGGCGCCGCGAACGAGCGGATCAAGACGATGATCCGCGAAGCCAACACCAATCGGTCCGGTGCCCGCCCCGGCCCGGAGGCGGCGGCCGAGCTGGCCCGCCGTACGGTCGAGCTGGACACACTGACCTCGACCGCCTTCCGGACGAGCGCGGACGAGATGGAGCGGATGCTGCTCCAGGGTGCGCCGCGCGGCGACCGCGAGGCGGAGATCACCCGGGCGACGACGGCCTGGGAGTCCGCCTACTGGGCGTCATTCCCGGAGTGGGAGCACCAGATCATCACGGACGCGCGTCCGGCGATCTTCACCTGCTTCAACCAGGCCGACCTGTTGATCAGTGACGTCTCGTCGGTCGTCTCCGACTGGCTCTCCAGCGAGAAGCCGTACGCCGTCGCCAACACCTCGGGCATGACCGAGGCGGCCTTCCGCACCGGCTTCCCCACGGTCTCCGCGGGCGCCATCCTCACCCCCGCCGCCGACGGCGTCCCGGCCCTCCTGGACGCGGTCCGCCACCCGGAGCGCGACGAGTTCACCGCAGCCCGCGCCGAACTGAAGGAACACCTCCTGGGCCCCTCGGACCCACCCTCACTGACCCGCTTCAACGCCGCGATCGACGCCCTGCGCACCAAGGCCGACGAACGGCGCGTGCGCATGGAGTCCCGCCTGGCGGCGGAGATCCCGGGGCCGCGCGAGTCCGCCGAGGAACTGGAGTCGGAGGGGGAGCCGAGCGGGGCGGAGGACTCGGTCAACGCGTAGCGCGTCGACCAGGGCGGCACGCAGCGCCATCGATGACGAGAGCCGGGCCCTGGGCCCGGCTCTCGTCATCGGGGACGGCTCACACGGACAGCGCTTCAGTACGAGTCGTCGGCTTTCTCCCGGAAGTCCTTCAGGGACATGCTCTTCCCGTCGGCCCAGACATCTCCCGGAGCGGGCTTCTCGATGTCCGAGGTGCGGAAGTCGCCGATTCCGTGGCACTTGACGATGTCGTCGTGTCCCGAAGTGAAGCTGAACGAGTAGAGGGTTCCGGCGGTCAGCCCTTCGGTTCCCCGCCGGGTTGCCCGCCAGTCCGTGGGAAGGGACGTCAGGCTGATGTCTTTCTCTCCCTTCAACGGCTCCGGGGGCGCCCCCGCCCACATCTCCAACCCTCGCGTCGCCGCACTGCCGGACTCCTTCCCGTCCACGCGCCGGAGCTTCACCCCGGCGATGGCAGAGTCCGGGCACGCCCGCAGCCGCGCACGGAGACGCCACCCCGGAGTCCGTGACCGCCACCCAGCGGTTCGACCTCACCGCCCCCTCCACCATGCTGCTGCGCGAAGTCTGGCTGTCCGGAACACGCGTCCTGCAGTCCTTCGCGTTCGACAACACCCGCGGACACATCTTCGCGGTGCAACTGGTCGACGGCAGCCTCCAACTACCCGGCGAAACCCAGACATACTCCGGCAACGACCGCACCGCCAATGAAGACCTCTGCCTGATCCGCCTGGACACCTCGGGGCGAATTCTCGGCACCATGTATCTCCGCGGATTCGGACACGGCGTACAGATCAGCGTCGAATCCACCAATTCCGGCAGTTAACTGTGGACCGAGACACATTCCGTCCGCACAGTACTGACCGCAGACTCCCCGGCCCTCACCCAGTACACCCTCGAAAGCGGAGTCGACCGCACCACCACCGCCATCGACCCAGTGGGCTTCGCCCCGCTGATCGGCTACACCACGACAAGGGACACGACCGGTCGCGCCGGCAGCCTGCAGCTGCCCGGGCAGTCGCAGACGTACGCCAGCGCCGAACATGAGGCCAACGGGGATCTGTGCCTGATGCGCCTCGACACATCCGGGCGAATTCTGGGCGGGTTCGCGGTCTTCGGTAGCTACTGGCCATGCCGTCCGGCTCCCGATAGGCGAGGGAGCAGGCGGCCTTGGTCAGCTGCTGGTCGCCCACGCTCCCGCTGTTCCAGTCGACGCATCCAGGTCCCCGATCCGAGTAACCCGACCGCCGTGCGCCTGTGCAGCGGCTTCGCCTCCACCACCTCCGGCACGACTCACGGAGGAAGGCCGGCATCTCCTGCAGGAGCGTCCTGATCTGACACAAGAAGGCCCAGGCCAAGGACAAGAACGTCCCGGTCCGAAGCCGGACCAGGACGTTCTCGACGAGCGCAGCCTAGAACGGCTCGAAGTCGTCGAACTCCTGCTCCGCCTCGTCCCGCTCGGCCTGCTTGTCGCGGCGGCGCTGCGTAGCAGGCCGCGGCGCGTCGAAGCGGTGGTCCTCGCCGCGCCGGCCGAGCATCTCCGCACCGGCCATGGCGGTCGGCTCCCAGTCGAAGACGACCGCGTTCTCCTCGGGGCCGATGGCGACGCCGTCGCCCGAGCGGGCGCCCGCCTTCATCAGCTGCGCCTCGACGCCGAGGCGGTTGAGGCGGTCGGCGAGATAGCCGACGGCCTCGTCGTTGTTGAAGTCGGTCTGGCGGACCCAGCGCTCGGGCTTCTCGCCGCGCACGCGGAAGAGGCCGTCCTCCTCCTGGACCACGGTGAAGCCGGCGTCGTCGACCGCCTTCGGGCGGATGACGATGCGCGTCGCCTCCTCCTTGGGCTTGGCGGCGCGCGCCTGCCCGACCATCTCGGCGAGCGCGAAGGACAGCTCCTTGAGGCCCATGTGCGCGACCGCGGACACCTCGAAGACGCGGTAGCCACGCGCCTCCAGGTCCGGGCGGACCATCTCGGCCAGGTCCTTGCCGTCCGGCACGTCGATCTTGTTGAGGACGACGAGGCGCGGGCGGTTGCCGAGGCCGCCGTACTGCTTCAGCTCTTCCTCGATGATGTCGAGGTCGGTGACCGGGTCGCGCTCGGACTCCAGAGTCGCCGTGTCCAGGACATGCACGAGCACGCTGCACCGCTCGACGTGACGGAGGAATTCAAGGCCGAGGCCCTTGCCCTGGCTCGCGCCGGGGATCAGACCGGGCACGTCCGCGATCGTGTAGACCGTCTCACCGGCGGTCACCACACCCAGGTTCGGCACCAGCGTCGTGAACGGATAGTCCGCGATCTTCGGCCTGGCGGCCGACAGGACGGAGATGAGCGACGACTTGCCGGCGCTCGGGTAGCCCACCAGGGCGATGTCCGCGACCGTCTTCAGTTCCAGGACGATGTCCTGGAAGTCGCCTGGGACACCGAGCAGCGCGAAACCGGGGGCCTTGCGGCGGGCCGAGGCCAGCGCCGCGTTGCCGAGGCCGCCGCGGCCGCCCTGCGCGGCGACGTAGGACGTGCCGTGCCCGACGAGGTCCGCGAGCACGTTGCCGGCCTTGTCGAGCACGACCGTGCCGTCCGGGACCGGCAGGATCAGGTCCTGGCCGTCCTTGCCGGAGCGGTTGCCGCCCTCGCCGGGCTTGCCGTTGGTGGCGCTGCGGTGCGGCTTGTGGTGGTAGTCGAGCAGCGTGGTGATGGACTGGTCGACGACCAGCATCACGTCACCGCCACGGCCGCCGTTGCCGCCGTCCGGGCCGCCGAGCGGCTTGAACTTCTCCCGGTGTACGGAGGCACAGCCGTGGCCTCCGCTACCCGCGGCGACATGCAGCTCGACGCGGTCCACGAAGGTGGTCATTGGATGTGCCTCCAGTTACTTACGGAATGTCTTTTGCGCGCTGTGTCTATTAACAACACGCGAAAGGCGGACCCGCCTTCCCTGTCGGGAAGTGAGGTCCGCCTCGCGAAGAACTCTGTTCTACGGAGCCTGAGCCCTAAAGGGACTGGATCAGGCGACCGGAACGATGTTCACGACCTTGCGGCCACGGTGGGTACCGAACTCCACCGCACCGGCATCAAGGGCGAACAGCGTGTCGTCCTTGCCACGGCCGACGCCGTTGCCCGGGTGGAAGTGGGTGCCGCGCTGGCGGACCAGGATCTCACCGGCGTTGACGACCTGACCGCCGAAGCGCTTCACGCCGAGCCGCTGAGCATTGGAGTCGCGACCGTTCCGAGTGGACGATGCGCCCTTCTTGTGTGCCATCTCTCCTCAGTCCCTTACTTCGCAGCCGCGGGGATCTCAGTGACCTTGATCGCCGTGTACTGCTGGCGGTGGCCCTGACGACGGCGGTAGCCGGTCTTGTTCTTGTAGCGAAGGATGTCGATCTTGACGCCCTTGTGGTGGTCCACGACCTCGGCCTGGACCTTGATGCCGGCAAGGACCCACGGGTCGCTGGTCACGGCGTCGCCGTCGACAACGAGCAGGGTCGAGAGCTCGACCGTGTCGCCAACCTTGGCAGTGGAAATCTTGTCAACCTCAACGATGTCGCCGACAGCAACCTTGTGCTGGCGACCACCGCTGCGCACGATGGCGTACACGCGGATCTCTCTCTCGCTCGGAACGGAACCCCGCAGTCCAGCCGCCGACGCGCGAGCGGCCTCTACCGGAGCGCACGACGCGTGAAACGCGCCTGTTTCCGGGAGGAAGAGGTTTACGGGGATGCGGCGCATCAGTGGACACGCCGACGGCCAAGGTTACGAGACCCTCCCCACCGGGGTCAAACCGGGCCACCGTCTCACCGGGCGACCGCCGCGACGTAGTCGGCGTACGCCTCCTTGATCCGGGTCGGTGACAGGTCCAGGTGTTCCAGGACCGTGAAGCGGCCGGGCCGGGTTTCCGGGGCAAACTCCACGGCCCGGACGAACTCGTCGTCGCTGAACCCGATCTCCTCCGCCAGCACCGGCAGCCCGTGCCGATGGAGTGCGTCGGCCATCAGCCTGGACCCGTCATGATCGCCCCGCAGGTGCATGGCGAAGGCTGCGCCGAGCCCCACCTGCTCGCCGTGGCTCGCCGTGCGCTTGGGATACAGCAGATCGAGCGCGTGGCTGATCTCGTGGCAGGCCCCGGACGAAGGCCGGGTGTGCCCAGCGATCGACATGGCGATACCGGACAGCACCAGCCCCTCCGACAGCACGGTCAGGAACCCGTCGTCGCCACAGCCACCCGGGTGCCGCAGCACGGCCTCGCCCGCCTGCCGTGACATCGCAGCGGCGAGACCGTCGACCTTCTCACCGTTGACACGGTTGGCCAGCTCCCAGTCCGCGACCGCGGAGATGTTGGACACCACGTCGCCGATGCCGGAACGCACGAAGCGGACCGGGGCCTCGCGTATCACCGTGAGGTCGATGAGGAGCGCGATGGGTGTCGGCACGCCGTAAGAGCCACGGCCCGCGTCGTTGTCCAGGATGGACACGGGCGAGCAGATGCCGTCGTGAGAGAGGTTGGTGGCGACGGCGACCATAGGCAGGCCGATACGCGCCGCGGAATACTTCGCGCAGTCGATGACTTTGCCGCCGCCGAGCCCGACGACCGCGTCGTAACGGCCTGACTTCATCTCGTCGGCCAGCCGCACGGCGTCGTCTATGGTGCCGCCGCCGACCTCGTACCAGGTGGCGCCCGGCAGGGCCGGGGCAAGGCGCTCGCGCAGCTTGGCGCCGGAACCGGCGCTCACCGCGATGGCGATCTTCCCGGAGTGCGAGATCCGCTCGTCGAAGAGCACGGCCGCCAGGTCGTCCAGGGCACCCGGACGGATGTCGACGACGACCGGCGAGGGGATGAGCCTCGTCAGTACTGGCACGCGATCTCCCGTCCCTTGGCGAGGTCGTCGTGGTTGTCGATCTCGACCCACTTGACGTCACCGATCGGCGCTACGTCGATCTTGAAGCCGCGGTTGACCAGCTCCTGGTAGCCGTGCTCGTAGAACTGCTGCGGGTCGGCCTCCCACACCGTCTTCAGAGCGTCGGCCAGCTCCGCGGCGGCGTCGCCCTCGATGAGCGTGACACCGATGTACTCACCGGTGGCCTCGGACGGCTCCATCAGCTTGGTGATCTTCTGGACGCCCTTGTCGGGGTCCACGACGACCTTCATCTCCTCGTCGGCGAGCTTCTTCACCGTGTCGAGGGCGAGGATGATCTTCTTGCCGTCGCCGCGGGCGGCGAGCAGCGTGTGCTCGACGGAGACCGGGTGCACGGTGTCGCCGTTGGCGAGGATCACGCCGTCCTTGAGGGCGTCACGGCCGCACCACAGGGAGTAGGCGTTGTTCCACTCCTCGGCCTTGTCGTTGTCGATGAGGGTGATCTTGAGGCCGTACTTCTCCTCAAGGGCCGCCTTGCGGTCGTACACGGCTTCCTTGCGGTAGCCGACGATGATGCCGACCTCGGTCAGACCGATCTCCGCGAAGTTCCCCAGAGTCAGGTCGAGCACGGTCAGGCTGTCCGATCCGTCCTCCGTTCCCACGGGCACCAGCGCCTTGGGCAGGGTATCGGTGTAGGGGCGCAGACGCCGCCCGGCGCCGGCTGCCAACACGAGGCCTATCATCGCGATTCTCTCCTTGCTTCCGGACATTCCACCGAGGCTGCGCGGTGTCGTGCGCCCAACCTCACAGCTGTCCAAACGTGTCTGAACGAGCGCGGTCCATCGCACAGTGGCTCGGTCCCGCGGGAAACAGTGTGGTCCTGCCCGGAGGGGCAGGACCACCACCGCGTCAGCGACTGCTCCAGCCCTCGTCGGTCGAAGCCGTCACGGAGGAGAGCGTCTGCTCCGCCGCCGCGGTCTTCTTCGCCGTCGTCTTGGCGGCCGTCTTCTTCGCGGTCGCCTTCTTGGCCGTGGTCTTCTTGGCGACCGTCTTCTTGGCCGTGGCCGCGGTCTTCTTGGTGGCGGCCTTCTTCGCCGTCGCCTTCTTGGCCGTCTTGCGAGCGGCCGTCTTCTTGGCCGCGGCCGGAGCCTCGGTACCGGCCTCGGCCGCCACCTCGGTCTCCTCGGTCACCTCGGACGTCACAGCCGCCTCGGCGACCGGCTCCGCCGAGACCGACGGGACGACCACGACGGCCGCCTCCTCGGACGCGGTGGGCGCGGTGGCCTTGCGGACGGCGCGGCGACGCGGACGGGCCGGTGCGGCGCTCTCGGCGGGCGCCTCGACGACCTGCTCGGCAGCGGGCTCAGCCACAGGCTCGGGCGTCGGCTCGACGACCACGGGCGCCGCGACCGGCTCGGTGACCGTCACCACGGCCTCTTCCGCCGCCTTCGGGGAACCGGCCGGCGCCGACACCTTCCGGGTCGCACGACGGCGCGTACGGCCCTTGGGAGCGGCCTCGTCCTCCTGTACGGGGGCCGGGGCGGCCTCGGGCGCCTCGACGACCGGCGCCTCGGCCACCGGGGCCTCGGTCACCGGCGTCTCGACGACCGGGTCCGCGACCGCGACCGGCTCGGACTCGACGGCCTCGCCGGACGTGAGAGCCCGCTCGGTCCGCTCGGCCCGCTCCTCGCGGCGGCCCCGGGGAGCCCGCTCCTCGGCCTTCGGCGCACCCGCCGGAGCCGACGCACGCCGGGTCGCCCGGCGCCGCGAACGACCACGGGTGGCCGCGGCCTCCGCCTCGGCGGCGCTGCTGTAAAACTCCTCGTCCGGCTGGAACTCGGCCTCGACGAGCGCGACCGGCGCGGCGACCTCGGCGGCCACCTCGGCCTCGGTCTCGACCGTCTCCGGCTCCTCCGCGACCTCGTGCGTGAGCTCGTGCTCGTGCTCGTGGACCTGCTCGGCACCGCCACGGCCGCGCTTCTTGCGCTTGCCGCCGCCACCGACGGAGGTCGGCTGCTCCATGTGCACGATCACGCCACGGCCGTTGCAGTGGACGCAGGTCTCGGAGAAGGACTCCAGGAGGCCCTGTCCGACACGCTTGCGGGTCATCTGCACGAGGCCCAGCGAGGTCACCTCGGCCACCTGGTGCTTCGTACGGTCGCGTCCCAGGCACTCCAGGAGGCGCCGCAGCACCAGGTCCCGGTTGGACTCCAGGACCATGTCGATGAAGTCGATGACGACGATGCCGCCCAGGTCGCGCAGCCGCAGCTGGCGCACGATCTCCTCGGCCGCCTCCAGGTTGTTCCTGGTCACGGTCTCTTCGAGGTTGCCGCCCTGCCCGGTGAACTTGCCGGTGTTGACGTCGACCACGATCATGGCCTCGGTCTTGTCGATCACCAGCGAACCGCCGCTGGGCAGCCAGACCTTGCGGTCCAGCGCCTTCATCAGCTGCTCGTCGATCCGGTACGTCGCGAAGACGTCGACCTCGGAGGTCCACTTCGACAGGCGGTCGGTCAGGTCGGGCGCGACGTGGGCCACGTACCCGTGGATGGTCTCCCACGCCTCGTCGCCGCTGACGATGACCTTGGAGAAGTCCTCGTTGAAGATGTCGCGGACGACACGGACGGTCATGTCCGGCTCGCCGTAGAGCAGCGACGGCGCGTTCGAGCTGCCGCCGCTCTTCGCCTTCTTCTGGATGTCCTCCCACTGCGCCTGGAGTCGCTCGACGTCACGGCTCAGCTCGTCCTCGCTCGCACCCTCGGCGGCGGTGCGCACGATGACGCCCGCGTCCTCGGGGACGATCTTCTTGAGGATGGTCTTCAGACGCGCGCGCTCGGTGTCGGGCAGCTTGCGGCTGATGCCGGTCATCGAGCCCTCGGGCACGTAGACCAGGTAGCGGCCGGGGAGGGAGACCTGGCTGGTGAGGCGGGCGCCCTTGTGGCCGATCGGGTCCTTGGTGACCTGCACCAGGACCGACTGGCCGGACTTGAGGGCACTCTCGATGCGGCGCGGGCCGTTGGCCATGCCCAGCGCCTCGAAGTTGACCTCACCGGCGTAGAGCACCGCGTTGCGGCCCTTGCCGATGTCGATGAAGGCGGCCTCCATCGACGGCAGCACGTTCTGGACCTTGCCCAGGTAGACGTTGCCGACGTACGAGGTCGACTGCTCCTTGTTGACGTAGTGCTCGACGAGCACGTTGTCCTCAAGGACGCCGATCTGGGTGCGCTCGCCGCTCTGGCGGACGACCATCACCCGCTCGACGGCCTCACGGCGGGCCAGGAACTCGGCCTCGGTGATGATCGGAACGCGACGGCGGCCCTGCTCGCGCCCTTCACGGCGGCGCTGCTTCTTGGCCTCCAGGCGGGTCGAGCCCTTGATGGACTGCACCTCGTCGGACGGGTGCTCGTCCTTCTTGCCGCGGGGCTCGCGGACCTTGACGACCGTGCGCTCGGGGTCGTTCTCGCCGGGCTCGGTGTCGGTGCCGGTGTCACCGGCGCGACGGCGACGGCGACGGCGGCGACGGCTGCTGCTGGAGCCGCCCGACTCCTCGCGCTCGTCCTCCTCGGCGTCTTCCTCGGCCTGCTCGGCGGTGTCCTCGGCGTCCTGCGCGGCCTGCTCGGCGGCGTACTCGTCCTCGCCCGCCTCGCTGTCCGACTCGGCGGACTCACCACGGCGACGGCGACGGCCACCGCGACGGCGGCGACGACGGGAGCCCGCGGACTCCTCCTCCTCGTCACCCTCGGCGGCTTCGTCGGCGGCCTCGTCGGCCTCCTCCACCTCGTCGGTGGTCTCGGCGACGGTCACGGCCGCGGGCTCCTCCTCGACGGCCCGGCGACGACGGCGACGGCGTCCGCCCGTCTCCTCCTCGACGGCCACGGGAGCCGCGGGGGCCTCGACGACCTCCTCGGCCTCAGGAGCCTCGGCGGCTTCCTCGGCGGCCTCGGCGGCAGCCGCGGCGGCGGCCCGCTCGGGCGTCTGGAACATCGGCTCGGTGAACACGGGCGCCTGGAACACGGCGACGGCCGGGCGTGCGGGCCGCCGGGCGGACTCGGCTTCCTTCGGCGCGGGCGCGGAGAAGCCGACGGCGGCCTTGCGGGTGGCGCGACGACGGGTGGTACGGCGAGGAGCGGCGTCCTCGGCCGGCTCCTCGATCTCGGCGGCCTTGCTCTCGCTGGTCACGGGCGCCTCCACACGCTCGTCGACGGTGTCGCCCTCGGGCGCACCGGCGGGTGCGGAGACGCGCCGGGTGGCGCGACGACGGGTGGTACGGCGGGGAGTGGCGTCCTCGGATTCGGCGACGGCCGGCTCCGCCTCGGCGGGGGCGGTCACCTGCTTCTCGACGACCTCAGCGACCTCAGCGGTCTCGGCAGCCTCGGCCGTCTTGGGCGCACCGGTGGGCGCGGAGGCGCGCCGGGTCGCGCGACGGCGCGTACGGCCGGCGGGCGCGGCTTCCTCGGTGGCGGCAGCGGGGGTCACCTCGACCTCGGCCGCAACAGCGGGCACCACGGTCTCGGCAGCCTCGGCAGCCTCGGCCGCCTCGACGGTCTCCGGCGCACCGGCGGGCGCGGACACCCGACGCGTGGCACGACGGCGCGTACGACGCGGAGCGGCATCCTCGGGTTCGGCGGCGGGTGCCTCGGCGACGGCGGCCTCGGCCACCGCCTCTTCGGTCTCAGCGGCCTCTTCGGATTCGGTCTCGACGACCTCTTCCGCCGGTTCCTCCGGGAGGTCGGCGGACGCCACGGCCGGTATGGCCGGCGCGGTGGTCTCGGCCGCGGCTTCGGCCGCGCCTGTGGGCGGGCCGGCGGGTCGCGACGCCGCACGGCGGCGGCGCCGCGGCGGCAGGGTGTCGCTCGGGGTGTTGTTGGTTTCGGAACCCTCAGTGGGTTCGGTCGGCTCGAGCATGCGGGTGGATCTCCCGTCAGGCTCCCGGGCGCCGCGCCTGGTCCGGCAGTGCCGGTGACGTCCGCGGCTCGCGCGATGCGCGGTGCCGCCGTCCGGGGCGCGGGCGCCGCACGGGAGCTCTCTGTGTCCTGTCTCGCCGGTTCCGTACGCCATGTGTGCGTACGGCCTGGCGAAAGTCTTCTGGTCGGTGCGCTGCCCGACCCAGGTGGCTCCCGGATACGAGGGCGGCGCTACGACATCTGTCCTTACGCGGAACCTTCCGGCACCGGCGCCTTCGCGGCGGCAGATGCGGCGACCGCCTCTTCGTGAGAGGGCGGGACGGCCGTGACTGCCTCGCGGTCGGGCGCGAGCGGGTCGGTCACCGTGCCGGTCTCTTCATCGAACAGCCCCTGCGCCAGCCTGGTCACCGCTGCGGCGACCGGCGGCGCCAGGTCGGCCACGGCGCGAAGACCGGACAGGACGTCGTCGGGTCGTACGGCAGGCGTCACGTGCCGAACAACCAGCCGCAGTATCGCACAGGGCTGGTCGGTCGGCCTATCAGCCTGTGGACTGTCTGTCTCAAGGACTGTCCCCAGGACTGTCTCAAGGCTTACTACGGCGCTGCGGGCGTCGAACGTCCGCATGCCGTTCTTTGTCCTGCGCTGCACCTCGACGGTGTCGGCCGCCTTGAAGGCCTCGACCGCACGCTCCGCCTCCGCCGGGTCCACGCCGTCGAGGCGCAGCTCCCACACGGAAGCGGTGAGCCGGTCGGCGAGCCCGGAGGTCCGGGCCTCGACCGCCTCGATGATGTCGAGCCCGACAGGCATCGACTCGTCGAGGAGCTCACGCAGTTTGTCCGGGTCACGCGTCTCGGTGAGCGCGATCTCCAGGTATTCCGCCTCACTGCCCGTGCCGGTGGGTGCGGCATTGGCGTACGACACCTTCGGATGCGGCGTGAACCCCGCCGAGTACGCCATCGGCACCTCGGCACGGCGCAGCGCACGCTCGAAGGCGCGCTGGAAGTCACGGTGGCTGGTGAACCGGAGGCGGCCGCGCTTGGTGTAGCGCAGTCGGATGCGCTGCACCGCGGGTGCGGGCGGCGGGCCTTCGGGCTGTCGCTTGCCCAGTGTCGTTCAGTCCTTCGTGAGAGCGGTCGTACTGCTACCTAGAGTACGTGTCTCACCGGCTCCTGGTTCCCGCCGGGCCTTGCCCAAGGAGACCGGATCGGGCTCGCGCGGGGCGCCGAAGAGCATCCGCCGGAAGTCGGCGCGGGCCTGCCGGGCGGACTCGCGGGCGGCGGCCAGGGCCTGTCGTGTCGCCCGTCCCACGCTGCGCGCGGCCTGGGCGGCGGGCCGCAGGATCGTGTCGCGGACGAGGTGGCCGACGGGCGTCAGCACGGTCCGGTACACCCAGCGCACCGGCTCCACGAAGATCCACCGGAAGAGTCGCCCGAGGAACCGCCCGACGGCGAGCGAAATGTGTCCGGCGACCCGCCAGGCATGCCGCAGGGCCTCGCCGATCTCCCTGCCGATGACGGCGAGCACCCGTCCGACCGGTACGAGCACCCATCGCCACACGGCGAGCGCGGGCAGCACCAGCAGGACGCGCGCCGTCCAGTAGAGCGCGGCACCGATCCCGGTGAAGATCATCCGTATGAGCCACCCGACACCCCGCGCCAGCCAGGCGATGCCCCTGCCGACGGGCGCGAGGATCCACTCGTACAACCACAGGGCGGGGACGACGAGGAGGTACCGCACCAGCCAGGCAGCGGCGGTGTACATCCCGATCCCGACGGCCGCGAGCACCAGCCCGATCCCCTTGAACAGCCAGGCGATCGCATGCCCGACGGGCGTGAGCAGCCGCGCGTACACCCAGGCGAGCCCGGCCGCGATACCGCCGAACACCCAGGAGAGTCCGGCCCCGATCCCGCGCGCCACCCAGGTAAGGCCGGTCCAGATCCCGCGCGCCACCCAGGTGAGGCCCGTCCAGATCCCCTGGGCGACCCACGCGATGGCGTGACCGAGGGGGGTCAGGAACGTGTAGTACAGCCACACCGCGGGGATGACGAGCAGTACGTTCCCGAGCCACGCCAGCGCCCTGCCGACCGGCACGACGACGTACCGCCACAAGGCCACCCACGGCCAGACGAACACGGCCCACGCCACCCACGCGAGCGCCCGCCCCAGCGGCCGCAGCAGGGTGTCCCTCAGGAACCGTCCGCCGACGACCAGCGCGTCCCACACCATCCGCACCGGCACGACCAGCACGAGCACCACGATCCGCACGGGGATGCGGATCGCGACGGCCAGGCACCCCTCGGCCTGCGCCACGGGCCGCTCAGCAGGCGCCTTTTCCAGATCCATACCTACGTAGACGCGTCAGCCGCCGCCATGGATGCGGCCGGTGGGCACCCAGTACCGCAACTTCCCGCCCCGCTCGTCCTCGAACTCCCCACCGGCCGCCTCGATCACCTTGCGGGAGCCGATGTTGGTGGTGTCGCAGGTGACGAGCGCACGGCCAAGCCCAAGGGCACGGGCGTACGGCAGCACGTCCCGGAGCATCGCCGTGGCGTACCCCTTCCGCCGGGCGCTCGGCCGTACCCCGTATCCGATGTGCCCGCCGAGTTCGAGCAGCGAGGGCGTCAGCCGGTGCCGGATCTGGATGCGGCCCAGGTACGCGTCCCCGTCGACGTACCAGTACCAGGTGGCGGGCACGAAGCCCTCCGGGCGGCGCCCTTCCTCCAGCTCCTCCTCACGGACGGCGGCGACATACCGCGCGAAGCCCTCCGGCTCGTGCCAGGTGTCCCCGTACACGTCCAGTTCCCTTTCGAGGGCATCGCCGACGAACACACCCTCGGCGACGCTCTCCCGCACGGCGTCCAAAAAGGAGGCGCGGTGGCGGACATGAGGTGGCGTCAGCTGTGGCATCGGTCCAGTGTGCCGGGGCGCGAGAAGCCCCGGCCACGGAATTCCGCCGCGCCGCCCCCGGCCTACTTCTTGGCCGCCTTGGCCGCCCTGGCCGCCTTCGCGACAGGGGAGATCTTGGCGGCTTTGCCTGCCCGGGACGCCTTCGGTCTGCGCTGCCCGGTGGACGGCGAGGGGACGGTGGCGACTCGCTGGACCGAGAACCCACGGTTGATCTCGGTCTGGGCGCGGATGGGTTCGGGCAGGTCGGGCATGGCCAGCAGCCGGTCGCAGGACCGGATCGAGGAGGCGTAGTCGCCCACCCAGTACGCGGTGATCGAGAACTCGAAGAGCAGCCCCCAGCGGTACACCCAGCCCTTGGTGAAGAGCAGGTCCTCCGGCTCGGGCCTGTCCACGGCGGCGCCGAGAATCGCGTGGGCGGTGTGATAGCGGCCCTGGAGGCGCAGCCGTGAGGCCAGTTCGTAGCTGGCTTCGAGCCGCTGCGGACGGGACTCCCAGGCGCGGGAGAAGGCGTCCATCGCCCCGGGCCAGTCGCCGGTCCGCTCGGCCTTGAGGAGACCGGCCTCCAGCAGCGAGCAGTAGACCTCCTCGACCCAACCGCCCATCTCGGCACGGCGCTCGTACAGGGCGATGGCCTCTTCCGCGTGCCCGAGGTCGCGTTCGGTGTTGGCCAGATAGAAGACCGTGCGCGTGTTGGCGGGGTCGCGGGCGAGCTCGCCCCGCAGCAGGCGCGCGTCGCGCTCGAACTTGTCGCTGCGGCAGCCGCCGTCGGCGTGGTCCTCGATGACCAGCGCGTCCAGGTTCTCCTGGACGTCGGGCTCGTCGGTGCACGGGTACTCGTGGGTGACGCCTTCGTAGCGCCAGGCCCAGTCGCCCCGCATCAGGTGCTTGAAACGGTGCTGGGTGCCCGGGGTGTCGTAGCGGATCATGTACGACGTCGCCGTCAGCGGTGGCAACGGCGTGTCCTGGCGCATCACATGGTCGGCGTCGATGGTGAGCAGGAAGTCGGCCTTGCCGCGGGCGTGCCGGATGTTCTGGGTCCGGTTGTGCCCGAAGTCGACCCAGGGTTCCTCGTGGAGTTCGCCCGGGATGCCGTCGAGCGTCTTGCGGATCAGATCCTGTGTGCCGTCCGTCGAGCCGGTGTCGGAGATGACCCAGGTGTCGATCAGATGGCGAACGGAGCCGAGGCACCGTTCGATCACACGCGACTCGTTCTTGACGATCATGCAGAGGCAGATGGTCTGCTGCTTCACGGCCTCACCGGTTCCGGGGTGGTGGCTGCCTGTGGAGGGGTTGCCGCCAACGTGACATAAGCCGGATTCGGGGATTTTCGTCCACGCGGGGGGCGGGCCGTAAAAGCGCCCAATTAGCCGCACTCAAGTTCAAGAGTGAACCAAAGGACCGGAATACCACCATATGGAGATCTTTGTTGTACCGATTTGATGATATGCATGCACGTTCCGCCCGGGTATGCCGGTTGGTCCGGTGCACTCGGGTCAAGCTCGCGATCGGCTTCGGGGACCTCCCCCAACCCGTTCGAAGCAAGGAGCAGGTACATGAGTCCTGAGTACAGGACAGCCTCGCGGCTGGGGCCGCTGGCGCGAGAGAGATTCAAGAAGGCGGGCATGTTCGCCTCGATGACGCTGATCCTGGCGACCGGCGTGGTCAGCCCCGCCGCGGCGGCAGCGCGGAGCGTGACCGACCACGAGACGCTGACGATCGCCGCCGGCGGCGACAAGTGCAAGGAGCCCCACCACAAGCGCGAGCTGAGCGGACCCGCCGGCGGCCCCGACAAGAGCGACTGCAAGCGGGGTCCGACAGGCCCGACGGGCCCTCGGGGCCACAAGGGCGCGACGGGAGCCACTGGTCACAAGGGCGCGACGGGAGCCACCGGAGCCACGGGCCACAAGGGCGCGACGGGAGCCACAGGGGCCACCGGTCACACGGGCGCAACGGGAGCCACCGGGGCGACAGGGGCCACGGGCACCGGGGCCACCGGCGCGACAGGAGCCACGGGAGCCACCGGTCACACGGGCGCAACGGGAGCCACCGGAGCGACAGGGGCCACGGGCACCGGGGCCACCGGCGCGACAGGAGCCACGGGAGCCACCGGTCACACGGGCGCAACGGGAGCCACCGGCGCAACCGGGGCCACCGGCGCGACAGGAGCCACGGGCGCGACCGGAGCCACCGGTCCGTGCGCCGACATCGACGCCCAGCAGGACTCGAACAACTTCGAACTGCGGGTCGCGCTGACCGGCGGAAAGACCTACGCGGGCATCCGTGACCTCACGGGCAGCAATCCCCACCCCTTCCTGTGGACCGACCTCAGCACCCACCCCAGTTACCCGGCGGACAACGTCGTTGGTTTCGTCTGTGGAACTTCCATCAACGGACACAGCTCCAACAACGGGGAGCCCATCAAGTTCGACGTCATGACCACCACGGGCCAGGTCTGGGAGACCACCTGCGTAGCGCTCAACAACACCCAACCCGACGCCACCCTGAACTGCAACGACTCGATGGGCAATCCCAACCCCTGGCGCAAGGTGACTCTGCAACCATCCCCGGGCGTCATCAACGGCGGCACGTGACGGACACACCGCATCCGGCTCTCACCGCGCATGACAGCCGACTGCGGTAACACGCACTAAGGGGTGTCCGAGGGTTGGCGAAGACCCCCGGACACCCCTTGCGGCTCAACTCGGAGCGCGGCAGCGGACATGAGGTGGCGTCAGCCGTGGCATCACATCACTGTGCGACCGCCTCCGAATACGTAGAACTCGTGATATTCCGTACATACTTTCTATAGGCAGGGTTCAACCCTTCTGGCATATTTGAGGCTTCGACGTGACATGACCCGGGGGGAGGCATGTTGCCCACGTGGACACGGAACGGTTGATCGGCGCGGACGCCCGATGGCTCATAGACGGGGACGAGCAGGACCTCGCGAGGATCACCTCGCTGGCGACGCTGCCGGCCACGGAACGGAACGCGCTGCTCGCGGAGTTCGCGGCGGCGGCGGAGAGCGGCGGTACACGGGAAGCGCACCTCTTGGCTCTGGCCCTCGGGGCGCTGGGCCACCACGAGTCGGCCATCTCCCTCCTCCGCACCCTGCTGGACGAACATCCGGAAGTCTTGTCGGCCCGGCTCAACCTGGCGGTGCTGTTCCAGCGGATCGATCTGCCCGCGGTGGCTCTGGAGGAGCTGGAACGGGCCGCGGCGGATGCGGAGGGCAGTCCCCTGAAGACGCTCGTCGGCGACCGGCTCAGGCACCTCCGGGACTGGCAGGACGCCGAGTCGGCGCGGCTCAGGTTCCAGCACGTACGTCTGGCCGCGCTCCGCGAGAGGGATGAGTACGAGGAGAGCAGTGCGGCGGATCTCCATGAACTGGGCAGCCTGCTCCTGACCCTGGCCGGAGAACAGTCGAGCCCGGTCAGCCTGCCCGAGGCGGTCACCGTGCTGGAGCGGGCCCACGCGGCGGCCCCCGAGAACCCCCAGGTGCTCGAAAGGCTGACGGTCGCCTACACGCTCGCGGGCCGCAACGACGAGGCATCCGCCCTCCTGCGCACCCTGGAGGAGATCGCCCCCCACTCGCCGGAACTGGACCGGGCGCGACTGAGCGGGCGGTCCGCCGCGGGCGGGCGGGCGCTTTCACTCCGCAAGCTTCTGCTGCTCGACGAGGTGGCGCGCAGCGGGGGCCCGTCTCCGGCAACCGTCGAGGCGATCCGGGAACTCGTCACGAGGCTGCCCGACAGCCCTGACTACAAAGCCATGTTGATGTTCTCGGTCTGGGTGTCGGGAGATCTGGAAGAGGCACTTCGCCTCGCCGACGAACTGTCGCGCATCGAAGACATCCCCCACAACATCCACTTCAACGTGGCACAGGTGTACTGGGCCGCCGACCGACGCGAAGAGGCGGAACGGCATCTGTCGGCGGCCGAGGAAACGGCCCTGGACGACTCGGACCGGGCCGATGTCACCGCTCTTCGCGAACTCCTGGAGGGGGGCGACCGTGCTGGATGACGTGGAACGACGCCTGTTCGTGAGGGCGCTGTCCGTCACCCCCGAGACGTTCGGCGAGTCCACGGAGCACGATCCGGAAGAGCTGTTCCGCATGTTCCTGGCCACAGGAGAGCGTCTCTTCGAGATGCAGTCGGGTCTGACTTCGGAGGAACTGATCGACAGAGTCCTCTCGGCAGAGTCACCGTCACAGGTGATGACAGTGATCGAGAGCGCCGGCCTTCCCTACGTCGCCTGGCTGCTCCACCGATTGCACCGGCGCTCCCTGGAACTGGAGAGTCAAGGCCGCCCGGCACAGGCCGAACTGGCAAGGCTGACGCTGGAGACGGCATGGAGCGCGCAGGGTACGGCGGAAGATCGGTCCATTCCGGAAAGGACGCTCCCTCCGGACGGTGAGCGATCCACGGTGAACTTTCCGGATCTGCTGTCGGCGCTGGACGAGTTGTCGGGCGTGCTGGCCAAATACCGTTACCTGCGTTCGGTGACAGCGCCCGGCGACCGGTCCCTCCTCGCGAACACGGCGGAGTTCTTCGAGATCACGAGAAGGCACTCCGGGATGTTCGAACGCGAAAAAGTCGCAAGTTATGTCGCGTTGGGATTCGCGAGCGGCGATCCGATGAGCCGTGTCTTCGCCCGTCTGGAGTGGATGGCCTACTGGAACACACAGGGCAAGCACGCATGGGTGGAACGCCACTTGAAGCGCCTTCAGGTGGATATCGAGAACGCCGCTGGGACGCGCCCGACGCACGAGCTCATGGAAATGATCGGGCAGCGCTCTCTTGAGGTCGACTTATTGCCCCTCGCCGTTTCCGCGTTCCGGACGGCCAGCGAAGTGGCCGGACCACCCGAACCGACCGCCGACAGCGTGATCTGGCACGCCCGAACCCGGTTCAAGAGGGCAAAAGGTCTCCGTCGGCTCTCCCAGTCCGCGGCGGCTTTGAGCGTTCTGCAGACAGCTCTCGAGTACCCGTGGCACGAGACGCTGGCCCCTGAGCGCGTAGTCGAGGCTCGCGCGCTCAAGGCCGAAATCTTGACGCTGCTCGGCCTGCTCCACGAGGACTTGGGTCACTACACGGAAGGCAGGGAGTGCTACCTGGCGGCGGCCTCGGAAGGGAGGGCCGCCGGGAAAACGCAAGAGGTCTTCACGGCGTACACCTATGCCATGGCCTCGCTGGCCAAGGCGGGGCTTCATCGAAGCGCCGCCCAGGAGGGCTACCGCCTTCTGGACTGGACCCGGACCGCACTCCTGCCGGGCTTCCTGCCCGCGGCACTCAACAATGTGGGCCACATCCTCAGTTCCGCCGGTCGTGACGACGAGGCGGTGGCCCTGTACCGCGAAGCACTCGCGCTGCAACAACAGTTGGGAACCCGCAGCCCTCAGGAGATGCACGGCCTTTTCGCTCTCGGCGACGACGCACGGCGCCGCGGTGAAGTCGCCGAGGCCAGTGATCTCTATGCCAGTGCGTTCGAGGCGGGCAACAGAGTGGGAGTCTCCTACCAGGCAACCACGATTTTCTATCGCAAGATGGCCGGCATTCCCCAGAGGATCACCATCTCGCTACTGGCAGCCGCCTTCAGAGACGCACAACAAGCCGAGGTCACGGGCGAGCTCGGTCTGCTGGAGGCCGCGCTCGGCGTCCTGCTGGCGAATGCCATCGAGGAAGATGACCACGCTGTCGCGATGGACATCACACGCTTCTTCCACGAGGCCGCCACCAGGGCGGAGTCGGAGAACGAAACGGCACTGAGAGCGACACTCCAGTACGCCGAGACACTCTGCGCCCATGGCGGCGACCAGGAAAAGGTCACGGCCTTCGAGCTGCTCTGGACGACACGCACCCGCGTCGTGGACGAGATCCGCCGTGCGGGAAGGACATCGAGCACGGTCGACACCGAATACCTCAGGATTCTGTGCGAGCAGCTCATCACTCTGCTCTTCGACCACGGCGACCTCGTTCCCCTCCCGGACACGCGCGACGCGACGGAGCTCGCGTTCGATCTCCACGAGGAAGCCAAGTCGCTGTACATCCTGGCCAGATACGCCCGCGCCAAGCTGACCGTGCCGGCCGGCATCCCCCCGGAGCTCGCCGATCGCGAAGAGTTGCTGCTGGGCGAGATACGTGACCTCCTGGACACACCGGATGACGTCTTGGTGCGGGTGACGAACCGGGCCGACCGGGTGCGGAACATCCAGGATGAGCTGACCGCACTGCATGAGCGCATGCGTACCGTGGCACCGGCCTATGTCCGGCTCAGGGAATCCACACCGGCGACTCTGGCGGAAACCAGGGCGATGCTCGCGCGGCGCGGCGACGGCGCGTCACTGGTGTCCTACCTCTGCGGCACGACGACGACCTGGATCTTCGAGGTCGCCCCTGACGGCACCCTCACCTCGGCACAGACCCCCGTCACGCGAGAAGAAATCTCCGACTGCGCGGCACGACTCCAGCGCACCTTCGACGGTGACGAGAGCGTCTTCCCGGAAATCCCGCCGCTCAACAGGAATCGGCCGTGGCGTCGCGATCTGTCCTTCCTCGACGCGCTCTCCCCGCTGGTCGGCTTCTCCCGACGAGCCACCGGAAATGACGGCCTGGTCTGCGTCGCACCCGACGGCCCACTGCACGGAATTCCCCTGCACGCGCTGAAGTGTCCGAAAGACCAGAGGTACATCGTCGAACACACGGCAGTGAGCTACATCCCGAACATCAGCTCCCTGCTCTACATCGCCGCCCGCGCGTCCGAGGCGCGGAGTGACGGAGACCAGGGCGCCTTCGTGGCCTCCGTTCCCACCCACGCCAAAAATGGCAACGGCGATCACCCGGCCGAACTCGATGACACGCGCCTGCTCGCGGACGCCGGGTGGCAGGTGCACACCGTCCCCGCCATCGAACTCACGCCGTCGGAAGTCCTGAGCAGGCTCGGACATGAGCGCGTGATGCACCTGACGTGCCACGGCTATTTCGACCCCTCGAATCCACTCGACTCAGGGCTGATTCTTTCCGACGGGCAGGATCTCCCGCCCGCGGATTTCCGGCGCCAGTCCCTGCGCAAGAGGCTCGATCACCTCCTCTCCGTCCGGCAGATCCTGGCCAACTCCGCCAGGCTGGACCTCCTGACCCTCCGGGCGTGTTCCACGGCCAGGGTCACGGAAAGCGCGGACAAGGACGAGCGCGACGGATTTGCCGGGGCACTGATGATCTCCGGAGCCAACGCGGTGGTCGCCACCCTGTGGAACGTGGACAGAACGAGCAGCCGGGCGTTGCTGGCCGAGTTCTACCGACGCCTTGCCCAAGATCCGTCCGTACCGACCTGGAGAGCGTTCCGGGACGCTCAACGCCGGCTGATGCGACATCCCGAACAGGCGCCCTGGAGCCATCCCTACCACTGGGCCGGGCTGACGTTGTCCGGCGACTGGAGATGACATGCGAAGCACACCGGAAGGCCTCAGCGAACAGAGCCTCGTGCGAAGTCTCCAGGAATTCACCGAAGATCAGGGAGACGTCGGGGCGGCGGGAATCGACGAGCGGGAGCTCGCCGTGGCAGCCATCGACGCGGTCCTGTCGCATGCCACGGCCCTCGGCATCGACTCGTTGCTGGCGTCCGAGGAACAAGCGATCACCGTGGGACGGAACCTTCTCGACGGTCTGGCCTCGGATCCCGACACAGCCGACACCGTGGGGTCCATCCTGGACGACCCGCCCGTCGACAACCGCATGGTGACGGACTCCCTGATCGTCTCCGCCGCCGTGCTGGCCGCGATCGTCGCCTGGCTGCAGACGAAGATCGACCTCAAGGTGCATCGCAAGAACGGCAAGACCGAAGTGAGCCTGGAGATAGAGAAGAAGCCCGCGAGCGACAGCCTGATCAAGCAACTCGCCCACACTCTGTGGTCCATGCTGAACGGCGGTGGAGGCCCCGGCGGTGGAGGCCCGGATCAGCCCTAGTGCCCATCAGGCGCAGGGTGACGTTGTCAGCCGGTCAGCCGGTCAGCCGGTCAGGTCGGTCACCAAGCCGCGGATGCGCCGCTCGATCTCGTCCCGGATCGGCCGGACCGCGTCGACGCCCTGCCCGGCGGGGTCGTCGAGCTGCCAGTCGAGGTATCGCTTGCCGGGGAAGACCGGGCAGCTGTCCCCGCACCCCATGGTGATCACCACGTCGGACGCCCGCACCGCTTCGACGGTCAGCACCTTCGGGGTCTCGGCGGAGATGTCGACGCCGGCTTCCCTCATCGCCTCGACCACCGCCGGGTTGACCGTGTCGGCGGGTGCGGAGCCCGCCGAGCGGACATCGATCCTGTCGCCGGCGAGGTGGGTGAGGAACGCGGCGGCCATCTGCGACCGCCCGGCGTTGTGGACGCAGACGAACAGCACGGACGGACGTGGGGTGGCAGTGCTCATGGCGGGTGTCTTTCAGGGGAGTTGGACTCAGGGGTGTTGGGCTCAGGGGGTGGAAGGGGCGAGTTCGGTCTCACCGTGAGGAACGACGGCCTCCCCTTCAACGGGTGCCCGTCGGCCGAACACCGCCGCCAGCAGACCCAGGCCGACAGCGGCACCGGCCAGTTGGGCGGCGATGAAGGGGGTGACGGAGGCCGGGGCGATCCCCGCGAAGGTGTCGGTGAAGGCCCGGCCGATGGTGACCGCCGGGTTCGCGAACGACGTCGAGGACGTGAACCAGTACGCGGCTCCGATGTAGGACGCGACCGCGGCCGGTGCGAGATGGGCGCGATCGGTCCGGGTCAGGCCGAAGACCAGCAGGATCAGCCCGGCGGTCGCCACGATCTCACCCAGCCACAGGTGGCCGGCGGAACGGTCGTGCGTGGACCACTTCACCAACGGTTCGGCGAACATCGCGTCGGCCGGCACGGCGCCGCCGATCGCGCCCGCGATCTGGGCAGGGACGTACACGGCTACGACCCGTGCGGTCATCCCGTCGCCGCTCCCCCGCCCCGTGAACCAGGCGGCCAGAGTGACCACCGGGTTGAAGTGGGCCCCGGAGACCGGCCCGAGCAGCGTGATCAGCACGGCCAGGCCGAAGACGGTGGCGAGCGAGTTCGCGAGCAACTGCACGCCGATGTCCCGGGACAGCTCGGTCGCCTGGATGCCCGAGCCGACCACCACCGCGACCAGCGCGGCCGTCCCCACCGCCTCGGCGACGGCACGCCGCCCCAGCGAGGCGCTCACGCGGTCACCGCGGCGGTCCGGGCGGTGGTCAAGAACGCGCCCAGCCGGTCCAGGACGCCGGGCAGCACCCAGTAGTAGACCCAGGTCCCACGACGCTCACAGTCGATGAGTCCGGCCTGCCGCAGCAACTTGAGGTGGTGGGAGATCGTCGGCTGGGACAACTCGAAGGCGGGGGTCAGCTCGCACACGCACACCTCGCCGCCGTCCCGCGAGGCGATCATCGAGAGCAACCGCAGCCGTACGGGGTCGCCCAGGGCCTTGAACACCTTCGCCAGCCCGGCGGCCCGGTCCTCCTCCAGGGGAGCGGAGGCCAGCCCCGTACAACACGTGTCGTCCGTGTCCTGGCCGAGCACCACGAGCTCTTGTTTAGACATGCCTCTATATTGACGCCTTTCAATTCAGGGCGCAAGCTTGCATCAACGAACTTCAATACAAGGAAGTGGAGTCAGTCATGAGCGAACAGCTCACCGACCTGCGCGAGACCGTCCGCGAGCACTACGCGGCCGCGGCCCTGAAGGTCACCGAAGGCGGCACCGCCTGTTGCGGGCCACAGCCGGTCGAGACCGACGAGAACTTCGGCTCGGCCCTGTACGCCGCCGACGAGCGCGACGCCCTGCCCGTCGAGGCCGTCGCCGCCTCACTGGGCTGCGGGAACCCCACCGCGGTGGCAGACCTCCACGAAGGCGAACGCGTCCTCGACCTCGGCTCCGGCGGCGGCATCGACGTACTGCTCTCCGCCCGTCGCGTCGGCCCCACCGGCAAGGCGTACGGCCTGGACATGACGGAGGAGATGCTGGCCCTCGCCCTCACGAACGCGCGGAAGGCGGGCGCGACGAACGTGGAGTTCCTCAAGGGCACGATCGAAGAGATCCCGCTGCCCGCGAACACCCTCGACGTGGTGATCTCCAACTGCGTCATCAACCTGTCGACCGACAAGCCGTCAGTGTTCGCCGAGATCTTCCGCGTTCTGAGGCCCGGCGGCCGGGTCGGCGTCTCGGACGTGGTCGCCGACGACAGCCTCACCCCCCAACAGCGGGCCGAGCGCGGCGACTACGTCGGCTGCGTCGCAGGCGCCCTCTCCTTCACGGAGTACCGCGAAGGCCTGGAGGCGGCAGGGTTCGCCGACATCGAGGTCACCCCCACCCACCCGGTCGCCGACGGGATGCACTCCGCCGTCGTCCGCGCCACCAAGCCCTGAACCCAAGGGACTCGACGAGCATGACATAGCCGGACATGGGTGGATGGTTTCGAAGGTTTATGCCAGGCCGACGCTTCGATTCCCAGAACTTCCAGGCACACTTTGCGTGTTGTATTCCGGCCACCAAGAGGATGACCCACGCATGATTACGCTCTCCAAGGAAGACGGCCCGGCAGATCTGGACGGAGTCACGCATCTGTCCATCGGGGTGTCCTGGGACCCGACCGCCGGCAGCAGTGGCGGAGTGGTAGGCATGCTCCGCCGCAAGACCGGCACCGATCTCGACCTGATCGCCATCGCCATGCAGGGCGCGGACCCGGTGCGTCTGGCGGGCCTCGACTCCCTCGACCCCATGGGCAATGGCTCCTTGGTTCACAGCGGCGACAACCAGACCGGGCGCGGTGAGGGTGACGACGAGACGGTGACGGTCGAGTTCTCGCGGCTGCCGCCCAACGTCACGTCGATAGTGTTCATCGCCGCCGCGTACAAGAAGGGCGCTTCCTTCCAGAAGGCGCGCAACATCAGCTTCAAGGTGTACGACGCGAGCGGGGGCAGCACTCAGCAGGTCGCCGACATCTGGCCGAGCCTGCTCACCCATGACAACGGCTGCGCCGTGGCCAAGGCCGTGCGCGACGGCGGCAGTTGGAAGCTTGAGGTGATCAATGTGACGGGGAAGATCAAGCAGGGTGACGAGCACGCCCTGATGCGCTTCGCCATCAGCAAGTAGTTCGCCATCACCAAGTACCGCGGCCCGGCAGCCGAGTGACGCCGGGTCGCGGGCCGCGGGACACGGCCAGAACGACGGACTGCCCTACAGCCGACGCAGGTTCCGGTCGAGGACGCCCCGCACCCGGTCCACGTCGGCGGGGTCCTGGGCTCCGCGCTTGGGCAGGACGAAGAAGATCCGGGTCCGCCGGGTCGTGAGGACGAAGAGCTCGCCGGTCTCGACGTACCAGGGGAACGCCTGCCAGTCGATGGTGCTGGTCTGGGACCCGCCCGTGGTCGTCATCCCCTCGTCACCGACCACCGTCCGGCAGGTCCCGTAGTCCTCCATGTCCGCGTGTTGCTCCCGCGCGACGCGAGCCAGGGTCTTATGGGTGGTCACGACTCCTGCGACCACTCCGGCGACGACCACGACGGCCGTCATCGCGGGTGTGAAACCCCTGAGCTCGCAGAAGAAGAACACCAGCACCAGGATCAGGGCCGGCCAGACGATCAGGCCCCCTCGCCCGGGCCAGGTCCCATACGTGTAACGGCGCATCGCGGCCTCGTAGTCGGCCGGTGTCGGCTCGTAGACGAACGCGATGTCCGCGTCCGCCGAGTCCCGCCCGGTCGACTGTATGTGATCCCCACCACTCTGCATGGCAGCAGATCCTAGCCCCCACAGATCACACACAGCCGGTCCGGGGGTACCCATGCGCCGAGGCCCCCGCCGATGGGCAGGGGCCTCGGGAAATCACCAGGTCAGTGGCTGTGTCCGCTGGTCACCGGCTTGTTCACCGTCAGCGGCAGCAGCTTCTTGCCCGTCGGGCCGATCTGGATGTGGGTGTCCATCTGCGGGCAGACACCGCAGTCGAAGCACGGAGTCCAGCGGCAGTCCTCGACCTCGGTCTCGTCGAGGGCGTCCTGCCAGTCCTCCCAGAGCCAGTCCTTGTCCAGCCCCGAATCCAGGTGGTCCCAGGGCAGGACCTCCTCGTACGTCTTCTCACGCGTCGTGTACCAGTCGACGTCCACGCCGAACGCGGGGAGCGTCTTGTCCGCGCACCGCATCCAGCGCTCGTACGAGAAGTGCTCGCGCCAGCCGTCGAAGCGGCCGCCGTCCTCGTAGACGGCGCGGATGACGGAGCCGATACGGCGGTCACCGCGGGAGAGCAGGCCCTCGACGATGCCCGGCTTGCCGTCGTGGTAGCGGAAGCCGATCGAGCGGCCGTACTTCTTGTCACCGCGGATCTTGTCGCGGAGCTTCTCCAGGCGGGCGTCCGTCTCCTCGGCGGAGAGCTGCGGCGCCCACTGGAAGGGGGTGTGGGGCTTGGGGACGAAGCCGCCGATCGAGACCGTGCAGCGGATGTCGTTCTGGCCGGAGACCTTGCGGCCCTCGGCGATCACGTTCATCGCCATGTCGGCGATCTGCAGGACGTCGTCGTCCGTCTCCGTGGGAAGGCCGCACATGAAGTACAGCTTCACCTGGCGCCAGCCGTTGCCGTACGCGGTCGAGACGGTCCGGATGAGGTCCTCTTCCGAGACCATCTTGTTGATGACCTTGCGCATGCGCTCGCTGCCGCCCTCGGGGGCGAAGGTCAGGCCCGAGCGGCGGCCGTTGCGCGTCAGCTCGTTCGCCAGGTCGACGTTGAAGGCGTCCACGCGGGTGGAGGGCAGGGAGAGGCCGATCTTGTCTTCCTCGTACCGGTCTGCCAGGCCCTTGGCGATCTCGCCGATCTCCGAGTGGTCCGCGGAGGACAGGGACAGCAGGCCGACCTCCTCGAAGCCGGTCGCCTTCAAGCCCTTCTCGACCATGTCGCCGATGCCGGTGATCGAGCGCTCACGCACCGGGCGGGTGATCATGCCCGCCTGGCAGAAGCGGCAGCCGCGGGTGCAGCCGCGGAAGATCTCGACCGACATGCGCTCGTGGACCGTCTCGGCGAGCGGGACCAGGGGCTGCTTCGGGTACGGCCACTCGTCGAGGTCCATGACCGTGTGCTTGGACACACGCCACGGAACGCCCGACTTGTTGGGCACGACGCGGGCGATACGGCCGTCGGGGAGGTACTCGACGTCGTAGAACGCCGGGATGTAGACGTTGCCCGTCTTCGCCAGCCGGAAGAGGACCTCTTCGCGGCCTCCCGGCCGGCCCTCCGCCTTCCAGGCGCGGATGATCTCGGTCATGTCGAGGACGGCCTGCTCGCCGTCGCCGATGATCGCCGCGTCGATGAAGTCGGCGATCGGCTCCGGGTTGAAGGCCGCGTGGCCGCCGGCCAGGACGATCGGGTCGTCGAGCGTGCGGTCCTTGGACTCCAGCGGGATCCCGGCCAGGTCCAGGGCGGTCAGCATGTTCGTGTAGCCCAGCTCCGTGGAGAAGGACAGGCCGAACACGTCGAAGGCCTTCACCGGGCGGTGGCTGTCCACCGTGAACTGGGGGACCTGGTGCTCGCGCATCAGCGCCTCCAGGTCCGGCCAGACGCTGTACGTGCGCTCGGCGAGGACGCCCTCGCGCTCGTTCAGTACCTCGTAGAGGATCATGACGCCCTGGTTGGGCAGCCCGACCTCGTACGCGTCGGGGTACATCAGCGCCCAGCGGACGTCACAGGCGTCCCAGGGCTTGACCGTGGAGTTGAGCTCTCCGCCGACGTACTGGATCGGCTTCTGCACATGCGGGAGCAGAGCTTCGAGCTGCGGGAAGACCGATACAGCGGATTCGGCAGGCATCTCGCGAACCTTCGTGAGCTGACAGGGGTGACCATCTAGCCTAACGCGGCCGGAGGGACACCCCGCACCGTCAGACCGCCCCCTGCCCCTCGATCGCCTCCCAGGCCCCCGGCAGCGCCGCCTCGGCCGCCGCCGCCCGCTGCTCCTCGCGCCCGTACAGCACCCCGTACGTGAACGCGCTCTCCCCCGCCGCATGCGCCTGACCTGCGAGGTCGCGCAGGGCCTCGCGGGTCATCACGCTGTCCTGGTGGTCGCCGAGCAGGGTCTGCAGGGACTTCATCGACTTGACCAGATCGGCGGCGGGTCTGCCGAGGGCAGGGGTGGCCGTCTCGGCCGAGTACCGGGTGCGCTTGGCCTTCTTGCGGGCCTCGTGCATCGCCAGGTCGCGGTCCGCGCCCGGCGGCCGGTCGAGAGCCTCGCCGACCAGGTCGGAGACCTTCTTGAAGTCCTTGCGGACCGCCTTCGCGATCACCTTCGCCGGGTCCCCGGAGGCCGCCTTGAGCAGCGGCGGGTCGGAGACGGTCGCGTCGAGCGCGGTCAGCAGGGCGAGGTACCGCTTCCCGTCCAGTACGGCGATCAGATGGCGTCGCGATCCGGAGCCGCGGGCGTGGGACCAGGTGCGCAGCCGGGTGCGGACGGGGCCGGAGAGCAGCGTGCGCGGCAGGTTGTCGAGCGCCGCCGTCAGCCGTTCGGTGAGCACTTCCTGGTCGCGGTCGAGGCCGAGCTCGCCGGCCAGCCACTTCAGCTCGTCGCCGATCGGGTCGGTGACGGTGCGGTCCAGGACGCGCCCGTACGAGCGGAAGGCGCTGCGCATGCGGCGGGTGGCGACGCGCATGCTGTGCACGGAGTCGTAGACGTCGCGGCGGACGGCGGGGTCCAGCTCGACGATCGCGTCGCGCTGGGCGCGGAGGTAGGCGAGGACGTGGTCGCCCGCGGTGACCGGGGCGTGCGCGGCGGGGGCCGTGGTGGGTGCGGCGTCTGCGGCGGCGGCTGCGGACTTCTTATGCTTCCCCGGCTCCCCCGTCTGACCCTTCTGAGCCTTCTGATCCGTCTCCCCCAGCGCCCTCGCCAGCTTGGAGGGCGAGGAGGAGCGGCTCAGGCCCGCCTTGCGGAGCTTCTTCTCCACCTTGTCGAGGAAGGCGGGGTCGCCGTCGTCCGCGAGCTCGACCTCGATCTCGGTCCACTCCGCGGTGCCTTCGCCGCCGCTGAGCCGTTCGGCGCGGACGCGGTCGAGGCTGACCTCGGCGAGGAGGGCGCCGGAGGCGTCGACGAGGTGGCGGATGTCCCGGGCCGACAGGAGGCGTACGACGGGGACGAGTTCGGCGTCGCGTACGCGGGAGCGGACGAGGCCGGTCAGGGAGCGGGGCACGGTGTCGGAGAGCGGGGCGCGGATCTCGTCGCGGACGCCCTCGGAGACGGGGAGTTTGAGGTGCCAGCCCGCGTCCGCGCCTCCGGTACGGCGACGGAGGGTGAGCGAGGCGGCGGCGAGCCGCTGGTCGGGCGTGTCGTAGTAGGTGGCGTCCAGCTCGGCCACGCCCTTGTCGAGGACGCCCGAGACTCCGGAAACGCCGCTCAGGTCCGGCAGTCTCACGTCTTCGCCGGCCGGGGGACCCTCGTACTTCCGCTCGATTTCGCGCTTGGTGTCCGCCATGACATGAATCTAGTGGCACCAGCGCTCAGATGGCAGTGCCCAACCCCCACGGACCTCCCACAACGCCCGGTTTCCGCCCCCGCCGCCCCTACCCGTCCCATCCGTTCCTGGGGGCTCCGCCCCCAGACCCCCTGGGTTGTTTGTCGGGTGCAGGACGGTGGGGGTTGCTCGCGCAGTTCCCCGCACCCCTAAAAGGGGCGCGGGGAACTGCGCAATCTTTAAGAGGCACCCCACCCACCCGCAGCTGAAGCACAACCGAACGGGGTCGAAGGGGCGCAGCCCCGAGCCTTCAGGGGCGCGGGGAACTGCGCGACCAGCCCCCACCGGGCCCGCACCCGACAAACAACCCCCCACCCCAACCGCCGGAGGCCTACGCCGACATGGGCCGCTGTACCCGAATCGACTGCAACAACCCCACCGCCACCCACACCGCGAACATCGACGAGCCGCCGTACGAGACAAACGGCAGGGGAAGGCCCGCGACCGGCATGATGCCCAGGGTCATGCCGATGTTCTCGAAGGCCTGGAAGGCGAACCAGGCGATGATGCCGGCGGCGACGATCGTGCCGTAGAGCTCGGTCGTCTCGCGGGCGATGCGGCAGGCTCGCCAGAGGACCACGCCGAGCAGGACCAGGATCAGGCCCGCGCCCACGAAGCCCAGCTCCTCGCCCGCGACCGTGAAGACGAAGTCCGTTTGCTGTTCGGGGACGAACTGGCCCGTGGTCTGCGAGCCGTGGCCCAGGCCCGTGCCGAAGAGGCCGCCGGAGCCGATGGCGATGCGGGCCTGGTTGGTGTTGTAGCCGACGCCCGCCGGGTCGAGATCGGGGTTGGCGAAGGCCGCGAAGCGGTTGATCTGGTACTCGTCGAGGATCTTGAGCTGCCAGATCGCGATCGCGCCCAGCGCGCCCGCGCCGAGCAGGCCGAACACCCAGCGGTTGGAGGCCCCGGAGGCGAGCAGCACGCCGAGGATGATGATCACCATGACCATGACCGAGCCGAGGTCGGGCATCAGCATGACGATCATGATCGGGACGGCGGCGAGGCCGAGGGCCTGCAGCACCGTGCGGTGGTCGGGGTAGGCCTTGTCGCCCGCGTCGACCCGGGCCGCCAGCAGCATCGCCATGCCCAGGATGATCGTGATCTTCACGAACTCGGAGGGCTGGAGAGAGAAGCCGCCGCCGATCACGATCCAGGCGTGTGCGCCGTTGACCGTCGCGCCGAGCGGGGTCAGCACCGCGAGGATCAGGAAGACCGAGAGGCCGTACAGGATCGGCACGACCGTGCGCAGGATGCGGTGGCCGAGCCAGATCGTGCCGATCATCAGGCCGATGCCGATGCCGGTGTTCATGAGGTGGCGGATGAGGAAGTAGTACTGGTCGCCCTGGTTGATCTCGGTGCGGTTGCGGGTCGCCGAGTAGACGAGCGCCGAACCGATCAGTGAGAGCGTGATGGCCGACAGCAGTATCGGCCAGTCGAGGCGGCGGGCCAGCGAGTCGCGGGCGAACAGGCGTGTCCAGCCCGCGCGCTCGGGCCCGTACCCGGAGACGGAGAAGTTGTTCGCTCCTGTCATGTCAGGATCCTCGTCCCCCGCCGTTTCCTCGGGCGGGCCGTACGCCTACGGGTATTGCGGTTGCTCTCGGTCGGCGACGCCGTCGTGCCGGCGGGCAGCTGCTGGTCGGTGGCCCCGGGCGAGGGGGACTCGCTGGCCTGCACGTCCTTGGCCGGGTCCTTGGAGATCTCCGGGGCGTCGATCGAACCGTCGCTCTGGATCTTCGGCAGGCCCTTCTCCGGGGTGGGCAGCAGCGCCTTCGACTTGTCGATCGTGCCGTCCGCAGAGACGCCGTACATCGCGCTGTAGATGTTGCGCACGGCCTCACCGGAGGCTCCGGAACCCGTACCGGCCTGCGCGATCGTCATGATGATCGTGTAGTCCTTGGTGTACGTGGCCAGCCACGAGGTGGTCTGCTTGCCGTAGACCTCGGCGGTACCGGTCTTGGCGTGCAGCGCGATCTCGTCCTGCGGCCAGCCGCCGAACTTCCAGGCGGCGGTACCGCGGGTGACGACGCCCGCGAAGGCCTCGTCCATGCCCTTGAGCGTGGACTTGCCGACCGGCAGCTTGCCGTTGGCCTGGGGCTTGATCTCCTTGACGGTCTTGCCGTCGGCGCTGACGATCGCCTTGCCGATGGTCGGCGCGTGCAGGGTGCCGCCGTTGGCGATCGCCCCGTAGATCATGGCCTCCTGGACCGGGGTGACGAGGGTGTCGCCCTGGCCGATGGAGTAGTTGATCTCGTCGCCCTCGCGCATCTTGTTGCCCTCGAGGCAGTTCTCGTACGCGATCTTCTCGACGTAAGTGCCGTTCTTCTTACCGGTCTTGCACCAGGTGTCCTTGTTGGCCTTCCAGTAGCTCTGCTTCCACTGGCGGTCCGGGACACGGCCGGTGACCTCGTTGGGCAGGTCGACGCCGGTCTCCTTGCCGAGGCCGAACTGGTGGGCGGTCTTGAAGAAGTAGTCCTTCGACTCCCCCTTCTTGGGGTTGATGCCGCCGTCCTTCTTCCACTCGTTGTCGGCAAGGCCGTAGAAGACGGTGTCGCAGGAGACTTCCAGGGCGCGGCCGAGCGAGATGGGGCCGAAGCTCTCCCCCTCGAAGTTCTTGAAGACCTGGCCGCCGACGGAGTAGGAGCTGGTGCAGGGGTAGCCGCCGTCCCACTCGTAGCCGGCCTGGACGGCGGCGGCCGTGGAGACCACCTTGAAGGTCGAACCGGGCGCGGACTGACCCTGTATGGCCCTGTTGAGGAGCGGGTAGTCGGAGTTCTTCCCGGTGAGGGCCTTGTAGTCCTTGGCGGAGATGCCGCCGACCCAGACGTTCGGGTCGTACGTCGGCGCGGACGCCATGGCGACGATCCGGCCGGTCTTGGCCTCCATCACGACGACGGCGCCCGAGTCGGCCTTGTAGTTCTCTCCGGTGATCTTGTCGTACTGCTCGCGTGCCTTCTTCATCGCCTGGTTCAGCTCGTACTCGGCGACGCGCTGCACCCGGGAGTCGATGCTGGTGACGAGGTTGGCGCCGGGCTCGGCCGCGTCGCTCTTGGCCTTGCCGATGACACGGCCGAGATTGTCGACCTCGTAGCGGGTGACACCCGCCTTGCCGCGCAGTTCCTTGTCGTACTCGCGCTCAAGACCGTTGCGGCCGACCTGGTCGGAGCGCAGGTAGGGCGAGTCGGAGTCCTTGGCCTGGGTGATCTCGTCGTCGGTGACGGGCGAGAGGTAGCCGAGGACCTGCGCGGTGTTGGACTTGCCGGGGGCGGCGTAGCGGCGCACGGCCTCGGGCTCGGCGGTGATGCCGGGGAAATCCTCGGAGCGCTCGCGGATCTGCAGGGCCTGCTTGGCGGTGGCCTCGTCGGTGATCGGGATCGGCTGGTACGGCGAGCCGTTCCAGCAGGGCTGCGGCGTCTCGGAGTCGCAGAGCCGGACCTTCTGGATGACCTCCTCGGGCTTCATGCCCAGCACCCCGGCCAGCTTGGTCAGGACCGCCTTGCCGTCGTCCTTCATCTTCAGCAGGTCGGTGCGCGAGGCGGACACCACGAGCCGGGTCTCGTTGTCGGCGAGCGGCACACCGCGCGCGTCGAGGATCGAGCCGCGTACGGCGGGCTGCACGACCTGCTGGACGTGGTTGCCGGAGGCTTCCTTGGCGTACTCGTCGCCGTTGCGGATCTGGAGGTACCAGAGACGTCCGCCAAGGGTGCCGAGGAGGGAGAGTACGAGAATCTGGATGACGACGAGTCGGATCTGGACCCGTGGGGTCCGACCGGTCTCGGGGATGTTGGTCACTGCTGCTGCCTCCCCCTCTCAGTGTGTGTACGAGACATACGAGTACACGGTGAACCTGTGCGCGGCGACGCCGCTGTCGGCCAACTTCCGTGACACGAGCGACGCTTGAGGTGCTCTCACCCCGATGCTCCCCAGGGCCCTCACAGTCGCTTGACCCCCTTGATGCGTCCCGCCCGGGCGACCCGCGCCTTGGCGGCCTTCACCCTGAGCCCGCCGCGCTGGCTGCCGATGCGCAGCCCGGTGCCGGACGACAGCCAGCCCGAGGAGACGTCCGCCGTCTTGGCGGACGGACTGGTCTCGCCGAGAGGGTTGTTCTCGGAACGCCGGGCCAGGGCCATCAGCCCCGGGACCACGAAGGGCGCGAGCAGCAGGTCGTACAGGGCGGCCGTGAACAGCAGGCTGCCGAGGCCGACATGGCGGGCGGCGGTGTCGCCGACGAGGGCGCCGACACCGGCGTACAGCAGGGTGGAGCCGACCGCGGCGGCGACGACCACGGCCATCGGGCCGGTCGCCGACTTGAGCTGGCCGTTCTCCGGCTTCGCCAGGCCCGCGAGGTAGCCGATGACGCACAGCACGAGGGCGTAGCGCCCGGCGGCGTGGTCGGCGGGCGGGGCAAGGTCGGCGAGCAGGCCCGCGCCGAAGCCGATGAAGGCGCCGCTGACATGGCCGTAGACCATGGCGAGGGCGAGCACGGTCAGGAGCACCAGGTCCGGGACGGCGCCCGGGAGGTGGAGCCGGGCGAGGACGCTCACCTGGAGCACCAGGGCGACGACCACGAGGGTGGCGGAGAGCAGCATCCGGTTGAAACGCATGGGATTCGGCTCCTCCTACTGCTGCTGGTCGTCGATGGGCGCGGACTCCGAGGGGGTGACCGTGACGGTCACCGTCGGTGTGGGAGTCGGCTTGGGTTTCGGTGGCAGCACGGTGTCGCGCGGGTCGCTGCTGGGGGCCTCGACGACGACGCCGACGATGTCGAGTCTGGTGAACGAGACGAACGGCTTGACGTAGATCGTGCGGGTCAGGCCGCCGCCGGACGGGTCGACACGGGAAACGACACCGACGGGGACGCCGGGCACGAACGGCTTGTCGGCCTGCGAGCCGAAGGTGACCAGACGGTCACCCTTCTTGATCTTCGCCTTGCCGTTGAGCAGCTCCACCCGCAGCGGGCGGTCGCCCTGCCCGGAGGCGAAGCCGAGTTCGTCGGACGACTCCATCCGCGTGCCGACGGTGAAGTCCGGGTCGTTGGCGAGCAGTACGGTCGCGGTGTTCGGTCCGACGGTGGTGACCCGCCCGACCAGCCCGTCCCCGTTCAGCACCGTCATGTCGCGCTTGACGCCGTCGTTGGCGCCGACGTCGAGGGTGACGGTCCAGGAGAAGCCCTGGGCCGCTCCTATCGCGATGACCTCGGCACCCTTGATGCCGTACTGGCCCTCGCCCGCCACCTTGATCATCTTGTCGAGCTGCTTGAGACGGCTGCGGTTGCGGTCGTCGCTGCCGAGCTTCGCCTTCAACGCGACGTTGTCGTGCTCGAGTTGGGCGATGCGGTCGTGCCGATCGCCCGAGTCACGGACCGCCGCGACCGCGTTGCCGACGGGGTCGACCGCGGACGACACCCCGTTCTCGATCGGGCCGAAGACCGTCGCGGCGGCCTGACGGGCACCGTCGACCGGTGAGTCCTGCCCACCGCGGATGTCCACCGTGATCAGTGCGAACGCGATGGCGATCAGCAGCACCAGGAGCAGCCGGCTCTCTCGTGTGTCCCTCACGTGCGGCGGCCGTGCCTTCCTTATCGGAATTCATGTATGGCTCACCCAGGTACGCCCCGGAGTGCGCGAAAACCCACGGGTGTTATGGGGGAGCTTATGCCTCGATATCAACGATCCGCCGCACGAGAAGGGATCATCTCGTACGGCGGAATCGAAGTGTTACGTCATCTGCGCGGCTGGGCGTCCAGAACCTGCTGGAGCGCCTCGAACTCCTCGACGCACTTGCCGGAGCCGAGCGCCACGCTGTCCAGCGGGTCCTCGGCGATGTGGATCGGCATTCCGGTCTCGCGGCGCAGCCGCTCGTCGAGACCGCGCAGCAGGGCTCCGCCGCCGGTCAGAACGATTCCGCGGTCCATCACGTCACCGGAGAGCTCCGGCGGACACTTGTCGAGGGTCGTCTTCACGGCGTCGATGATCGCGTTGACCGGCTCTTCGATGGCCTTGCGTACTTCGGCCGCGGAGATGACGACGGTCTTGGGCAGACCGGAGACCAGGTCCCGGCCGCGGATTTCGGTGTGTTCGTCATTGTCGAGGTCGTACGCCGAACCGATCGTGATCTTGATCTGTTCGGCCGTCCGCTCACCGAGAAGAAGGCTGTACTCCTTCTTGATGTGCTGGATGATCGCGTTGTCCAGCTCGTCGCCCGCGACGCGGATGGACTGGGCGGTGACGATGCCGCCGAGCGAGATGACCGCGACCTCCGTGGTGCCGCCGCCGATGTCCACCACCATGTTGCCCGTGGCCTCGTGGACCGGCAGGCCCGATCCGATGGCCGCGGCCATGGGCTCCTCGATGATGTGCACCTGGCGGGCGCCGGCCTGGGACGACGCCTCGATGACGGCACGGCGCTCGACACCCGTGATGCCCGAGGGCACACAGACGACGACACGGGGACGGGCGAGGTAGCGCCGCTTGTGGATCTTCAGAATGAAGTAGCGGAGCATACGCTCGGTGATCTCGAAGTCGGCGATCACACCGTCCCGCAGCGGACGCACGGCAACGATGTTGCCGGGCGTGCGCCCGATCATCTTCTTCGCTTCCGCGCCGACCGCGAGGATCCCACCGGTGTTGGTGTTGATCGCGACGACGGACGGCTCGTTGAGTACGATCCCGCGACCCCTGACGTACACCAGCGTGTTGGCGGTCCCGAGGTCGACAGCCATGTCACGGCCGATGAACGACATTGAGTTCCCCATCAGGATTCGTCTGGCCTTCCCAAGTGGAGCTTTGACGGCTTTTTAGGACGGCGAGGTGGGTGCAGTGACGTGAAGGCTTCCATCGTAGACGCGCCTGCACGAACACTGCGCGAGGGTCTTCGCCATTGTCAGCAGATGATGAGCCGCCCCGCTTCTGGAGACGGTCCATCAGGGGCACGCGTTCCCCCGATCGGCACGCATATGCCACGGGACGGCCGAAAACTTACGGCCGTCCCAGGTCAGGCATCCGAGTGACGTGACGGTCCCTCAGAAAATTCTTGGAAAATTGATCTCCGGAGCTCAGCCGCGACCGGGGAAGAAGATCTTCACCTCACGCTCGGCGGACTCCTCGGAGTCCGAGGCGTGGATCAGGTTCTCGCGGACGATCACACCGAAGTCACCGCGGATCGAGCCGGGAGCGGCGGCGATCGGGTCGGTGGGCCCGGCCAGCGCCCGTACGCCCTCGATGACGCGCTCGCCCTCGACGATGAGCGCCACGACCGGGCCGGAGGCCATGAACTGGACCAGCGGCTCGTAGAACGGCTTGCCCTTGTGCTCGCCGTAGTGCTGCTCCAGCGTGTCCTGGTCCAGCGTCCGCAGCTCCAGCGCGGTGATCTGCCAACCGGCCTTGCGCTCGATACGGCTGATGATCTCGCCGGTCAGGCCGCGACGGACGGCGTCGGGCTTGAGAAGGACGAGGGTGCGCTGGCTCACGGGGTGGCTCCTTCAGGTCACAAGTGTGCGGATCACCGAGGCTACAGGGCGTGTCTGGGTGGTTGTTACACAGAGTCAGGTGGTACGGGCTCGGGCCCATGGGGCCTAGGTGGGGTTGCCGCCCGTTTCGGCCGGCGCCTGCGCCTGCGCGGCGAATCTCGCCTTCGCCTCGTCGATCTTCCGCCCGTAGTGGACCGACGCCCACCACAGGGCGGCGAAGATCGCGCCCAGGAAGAACATCGACGGTACGACGAAGCCGCTGGCGATCAGCGCGATCTGCAGCGCCCAGCCGAGCTGGACACCGCCGGGCCGGGTGATCATGCCGCAGAGCAGGACGCTCACGGCCATGAAGATCCCGCAGACGGTCCACACCGTGGACGTCGAGAGATCGGGTTCCTTCATGGCGACGAGCCCGGCGAAGCCGATGACGAAGAACTCGCCGATCAGAGTAGAAGCACAGAGCGTACGCACAGCAGTCAGCCCCTCCCCAGCAGCAGTCGGGCCTCGCCGACGGTGATGACAGAACCGGTGACGAGGACGCCACCGCCCGCGTACTCGCCCTCTTCCTCGGCGAGGGTGATCGCCGCCTCCAGCGCGTCGTCGAGCCGCGGCTCGACCTGCACCCGGTCCTCGCCGAAGATCTCGACGGCGATCCCGGCCAGCTCGTCCGTGTCCATCGCGCGATGACTGGAGTTCTGCGTGACGACGACCTCGGCGAAGATCGGCTCGAAGGCTTCGAGCAGCCCCCGTACGTTTTTGTCGCCGCTCGCGCCGACGACCCCGATCAGCCGGCTGAAGTCGAAGACCTCGCTCACGGCCTCGGCGGTGGCGCGGGCGCCCGCCGGGTTGTGCGCGGCGTCCAGGACGACGGTCGGCGAGCGGCGCACGACCTCCAGGCGGCCAGGCGTGGTGACGGAGGCGAAAGCCTTGCGCACGTTGTCGATGTCGAGGCCCTCGGTGTGCGCGGAGCCGACGCCGAAGAACGCCTCGACCGCGGCCAGCGCCACGGCGGCGTTGTGCGCCTGGTAGGCGCCGTGCAGCGGCAGGAAGACTTCCTCGTACTCACCGCCGAGCCCGCGCAGGGTGAGCAACTGCCCGCCGACGGCGACCTGCCGGGCGACGACGCCGAACTCCAGGCCCTCCCGGGCCACGGTCGCGTCCACCTCGACGGCCTTCTTCAGCAGCACCTGGGCCGCGTCGACCGGCTGCTGCGCCAGGATGACGGTGGCGTCCTGCTTGACGATGCCGGCCTTCTCCTGCGCGATCTCGCCCGGGGTCTCGCCGAGCCGGTCGGTGTGGTCGAGATCGATGGGCGTGACGACGGCGACGTCCGCGTCGATGACGTTGGTGGCGTCCCAGCTGCCGCCCATGCCGACCTCGACGACGGCGACGTCGACGGGCGCGTCGGCGAAGGCGGCGTACGCCATGCCCGTGAGCACCTCGAAGAAGGACAGCCGGTACTCCTGCTGGCCGTCGACCATCTCCACGTACGGCTTGATGTCGTTGTACGTCTCGATGAACCGCTCGGCGGAGATCGGCGCCCCGTCGAGGCTGATCCGCTCGGTGATCGACTGCACGTGGGGGCTGGTGTACCGGCCCGTGCGCAGGTCGAAGGCGCCGAGCAGGGCCTCGATCATGCGGGCGGTGGAGGTCTTGCCGTTCGTGCCCGTGATGTGGATCGAGGGGTACGCGCGCTGCGGCTCCCCGAGGACGTCCACCAGCGCGGCGATCCGGCTGACGGACGGCTCCAGCTTGGTCTCGCCCCAGCGGCTCGCGAGCTCCGCCTCGACCTCGCGCAGTGCCTTGTCGACCTCGGGGTCGGTGGGGCGGGCGGGGACGTCGGCCTGCTGCGGGCCCTGGTCTCCCTGGGTGCGCAGGGTGCGGCTGCCGGCTGCGATCACCGCGAGGTCGGGGTCGCGGTCGGTCTCTTCCGCGACGATCTCGTCGAAGAGACCGAGCGGGTCGCTGGGGGCCGGCTCGTCTGACTCACTGCCGTGGTTCGAGGGGAGGTCGCTCACTCCCCCAGTCTACGGAGGGGTTTCGCCCCCGCCGCCCCTACCCGTCCCATCCCTGGGGGCTGCGCCCCCAGACCCCCGCTAAAAGATTGCGCAGTTCCCCGCGCCCCTTTTAGGGGCGCGGGGAACTGCGCAATCTTTTGCACCAGCCCCCACCCACCCGCACCCGACACACAACCGAACGGGGTCGAAGGGGCAGAGCCCCTGGGGATGGGACGGGTAGGGGCGGCGGGGGCGAAGAAAGGCCCCCGGAACCACCGATGGCGGCTACGCCTCCGGCAGGCGCTTCAGCTGTTCCTGGATGCGGGCGATGTCCTCGTCCGCCTTGGCGAGCCGCGTGCGGATCTTCTCCACGACCTGGTCCGGGGCCTTGGCGAGGAACGCCTCGTTGCCGAGCTTGGCGTTCGCCTGGGCCTTCTCCTTCTCGGCGGCGGCGAGATCCTTGGCGAGGCGCTTGCGCTCCGCGGCGACGTCGATCGTGCCGGAGAGGTCGAGCGCCACCGTGGCACCCCCGACCGGCAGGGTCGCCGTGGCCGAAAAGCTGTCGCCCTCCGGCTGGAGGCGCAGCAGCTGACGGATGGCCGCCTCGTGCGGGGCCAGCGCGGTCCCGTCGAGGGTCAGCCGGGCCGGGACGCGCTGGCCGGGCTGGAGGCCCTGGTCGGCACGGAAGCGGCGGACCTCCGTGATGACCTGCTGGAGCGTCTCGATCTCACGCTCGGCGGCGTCGTCGCGGTAACCACTGTCCTTCGGCCAGTCCGCGACGACGACCGACTCGCCACCGGTGAGGGTGGTCCAGAGGGTCTCCGTGACGAACGGGACGATCGGGTGGAGGAGACGGAGGGTGACGTCGAGGACCTCGCCCAGGACCCGGCCGGAGACCTTCGCGGGCTCGCCGCCGGCCATGAACGTCGTCTTGGACAGCTCCAGATACCAGTCGAAGACCTCGTCCCACGCGAAGTGGTAGAGCGCGTCGGAGAGCTTCGCGAACTGGAAGTCCTCGTAGAACGCGTCGACTTCGGCGATGGTCTTGTTGAGCCGGGAGAGGATCCAGCGGTCGGTCGCCGACAGCTTCTCCGGCTCGGGCAGCGGACCCTCGACCGTCGCGTCGCTCATCAGGGCGAAGCGGGTGGCGTTCCAGATCTTGTTGGCGAAGTTCCGGGACGCCTGGACCCAGTCCTCGCCGATCGGCACATCGGTGCCGGGGTTGGCGCCGCGGGCGAGGGTGAAGCGGACGGCGTCGGAGCCGTACTTGTCCATCCAGTCGAGCGGGTCGACGACGTTGCCGAAGGACTTCGACATCTTCTTGCCGCGCTCGTCGCGGACCAGGCCGGTGAGGGCGATGGTCTTGAAGGGGACCTCGCCGTCCATCGCGTACAGGCCGAACATCATCATCCGGGCGACCCAGAAGAAGATGATGTCGTGGCCGGTGAGCAGGACGTCGGTCGAATAGAACTTCTGCAGGTCGGGGGTGTTCTCCGGCCAGCCCAGCGTGGAGAACGGCCACAGGCCCGAGGAGAACCAGGTGTCGAGGACGTCGGTGTCCTGCGTCCAGCCCTCACCGCTCGGCGGCTGCTCGTCGGGGCCGACGCACACGATCTGCCCCTCCGGCCCGTACCAGACCGGGATGCGGTGGCCCCACCACAGCTGGCGCGAGATACACCAGTCGTGCATGTTGTCGACCCAGTCGAAGTAGCGCTTCGACATGTCGGCGGGGTGGATGGCGACCCGGCCGTCGCGGACCGCGTCACCGGCGGCCTGTGCCAGCGGGGCGACCTTGACCCACCACTGCATCGACAGGCGCGGCTCGACGGTCGTCTTGCAGCGCGAGCAGTGGCCCACGGAGTGGACGTACGGGCGCTTCTCGGCGACGATCCGGCCCTGCGAGCGCAGTGCGCCGACGATGGCGGAACGGGCCTCGAAGCGGTCGAGTCCCTGGAAGGGGCCGTGCACCGTGATGACGGCACGCTCGTCCATGACCGTGATCGACTCCAGGCCGTGGCGCTGGCCGATCGCGAAGTCGTTCGGGTCGTGGGCGGGGGTGACCTTGACGGCACCGGTGCCGAACTCGGGGTCGACGTGGGTGTCGGCGACGACGGGGATGGAGCGGTCGGTCAGCGGCAGCTTGATCCGCTTGCCGATGAGGTGCTTGTAGCGCTCGTCGTCCGGGTGAACGGCGACGGCGGTGTCACCGAGCATGGTCTCGGCACGGGTGGTGGCCACGACGAGGGTCTCGTCGCCCTCCCCGTACTTGATGGAGACGAGCTCGCCGTCGTCCTCCTGGTACTCGACCTCGATGTCCGAGATGGCGGTGAGGCATCGCGGACACCAGTTGATGATCCGCTCGGCGCGGTAGATCAGCTCGTCGTCGTACAGCTTCTTGAAGATGGTCTGGACGGCCTTGGACAGCCCCTCGTCCATGGTGAACCGCTCACGGTCCCAGTCCACACCGTCCCCGAGCCGGCGCATCTGCCCGAGGATCTTCCCGCCGTACTCCTCCTTCCACTGCCACACCCGCTCGACGAACTCCTCGCGCCCGAGGTCGTGCCGCGACTTGCCCTCCTCGGCAAGCTGCTGCTCGACCTTGTTCTGCGTGGCGATACCGGCGTGGTCCATGCCGGGGAGCCAGAGCGCCTCGTACCCCTGCATGCGCTTACGGCGCGTCAGCGCGTCCATCAGCGTGTGCTGGAAGGCGTGCCCGAGGTGCAGGCTTCCGGTGACGTTCGGCGGCGGAATGACAATGGTGTACGGCGGCTTCTCGCTCTTCGCGTCGGCGGCGAAGTACCCCTTGTCCACCCAGCGCTCGTACAGCTTCCCCTCTACCTCGGCCGGCGCGTACTGGGTCGGCAGTTCGGGAGTGGATGCTGGCGGCTGCTGCTGAGCGTTGTCGGTCACGGGGTCAGTTTAGGGGCGTCACACGCGTGTCCCGAAACGCGATTAATTCGTAACGGTGCGGCCCCCGGGGGCTTGGCCGCGTGACCTGTGCGCCAGGATGTCAGGAACACATAAGTTTCTGGAGGGGAACCCAGTAATGAGCTACAACCAGCCGGGCCCGTACGGCGGGCAGCCCCAGCAGCCCGGACCGTACGGTCAGCCGGGCCCGTACGGCCAGCAGCCGCCGCAGGCCCCCCAGCCCGGCTACGGCTACCCGCAGCAGGCTCCCCCCGCGCAGCCCGGCTACGGCTACCCCCAGCAGGCTCCCCAGGGCGTCCCGCCCCAGACCCCCCCGTACGGCCAGCCCCCCTACGGCCAGCAGCCGCCGTACGGCCAGCAGCCCTACGGCGTCCCGCAGCCGCCGGCTCCGGGCGGCGGCAAGAAGAAGACGGGGCTGATCATCGGCGCGGTGGCGGTCGTCGCCGCGATCGCCGTCGGGGCGTACTTCGTGCTCGGTACGGGCAGCGGTTCGGACGTCGCCGACGACGGTCCGCACAAGCTGACGACGCCGGCGACGGTGCTCACCGACTACAAGAAGTCCAGCGACGCCGACAGCGGCGGCTTCGACGAGAGCGACGTCAAGGACGCCGAGAAGCACGGCGTGAAGAACGCCAAGGACGTGCACGCCGGCTACCAGTCCGGGGACGAGCAAACCAATCCGCTGACCGTGAAGGCGATCAACTTCATGGGCGTGTACGGCGAGATCGCCGATCCCGAGGCGGTCGTCGACGGCATGTTCGCCGACATGAAGAAGGACACCAAGAGCGACGAGGGTGAAGTCGTCGGCAGCCCCAAGGCGTTCACCCCCGCCGGCCTGGACGGCGCGGTCATGAAGTGCCAGGAGGTCAAGTACAAGGGCGGCGACTCGTCCTCCTCCAGCACCTCGTCCGGGCCCAAGGAAATCAGCATGCCGGTGTGCATCTGGGGTGACCACAGCACCCTGGGCGTCATCATCCAGGCCGATGTGGCCAACGCCATGACGGGCAAGAGCGCCGACCTGAGTGCCGGGGCCGAGCTCACGGCCAAGTTCCGCAAGCAGGTCCGCGTCAAGATCTGACGCAGAGATGCACCAACGGGGCGCCCAGCGGTTTCCGTGGGCGCCCCGTCCCGTTTTAGCGACTCAACTCAGGCAAGTCTGCAAGCGTGTAGTGCCGTGGTGCTGTCCACTCCGATGATGGCCAACCCGTTCAGACACAGAGGGTTAGCCCCGACCGGGAGATGCTCGTGACCGCAGGCCACCTTCACCTTCGGGCCGGCAAAGTATCCATGGCTGGCCACGTAGTTGCTGCAGGCGCTCTGCGTGGCGCTCGCCGGTGAGGCCAGGAGGATCGGCAGGGCCCCTGCCGCCACCGCCACACCGGCCGCAGCCGCCATGCGCTTCGCCCTCTGGAAAGTCATTCGGAGTCCTCCCGTTTTTGCACAGCCAGACGTTCGAATGCACGTCCGACTCGGTCGGGACGATCTGATCATAGAGACAGGGTGGACTCCAGTTCCCGCCGGAAGGATGGCTCGATCCAATCGTCCCTGGTCTGACACGCCGACGGGCAGGCACCCAACGCAAGGTGCCTGCCCGTCGGCGCTGAGATGCTCAGGCCGTCTTCTGCTCGCCCGGACCGCGGCCGTTGCGCGCATCCCGCGGAATCAGCGTCGGGTTCACGTTCGAGTGGACCACGTCCGCCGTGATGACGACGCGGGCGACGTCCTTGCGGGACGGGACCTCGTACATCACGGACATGAGGACTTCCTCCATGATGGCGCGCAGGCCTCGCGCTCCGGTCTGGCGGAGGATGGCCTGGTCGGCGATGGCCTCCAGCGCTTCGCGCTCGAAGTCGAGTTCCACGCCGTCGAGTTCGAAGAGGCGCTGGTACTGCTTCACCAGGGCGTTGCGCGGCTCGATCAGGATCTGGAGCAGGGCCTCGCGGTCCAGGTTGTGGACCGACGTGATGACCGGGAGACGGCCGATGAACTCGGGGATCATGCCGAACTTGACCAGGTCCTCGGGCATGACGTCCTCGAACTGGTCCTTGGACTGCAGCTCCCGCTTCGAGCGGATCGTCGCACCGAAGCCGATGCCCTTCGCGCCGGCGCGGGACTCGATGAGCTTCTCCAGGCCCGAGAAGGCGCCGCCCACGATGAACAGGACGTTCGTCGTGTCGATCTGGATGAACTCCTGGTGCGGGTGCTTGCGGCCGCCCTGGGGCGGGACCGAGGCCGTCGTGCCTTCCAGGATCTTCAGCAGGGCCTGCTGGACGCCCTCGCCGGACACATCGCGCGTGATCGACGGGTTCTCGCTCTTGCGGGCGACCTTGTCGATCTCGTCGATGTAGATGATCCCGGTCTCGGCCTTCTTGACGTCGTAGTCCGCCGCCTGGATGAGCTTGAGCAGGATGTTCTCGACGTCCTCGCCGACATAGCCCGCCTCCGTCAGCGCCGTCGCGTCGGCGATGGCGAACGGGACGTTGAGCATGCGGGCCAGCGTCTGGGCCAGGAGCGTCTTGCCCGAGCCCGTGGGGCCGAGCAGCAGAATGTTGGACTTCGCCAACTCGATGGCGTCGTCGCGGTTTTGACCCGTGCTGTTCTCACCGGCCTGGACCCGCTTGTAGTGGTTGTACACCGCGACCGAGAGCGCCTTCTTGGCCGGCTCCTGGCCGACCACGTACCCCTCGAGGAACTCGTAGATCTCGCGGGGCTTGGGAAGTTCCTCCCAGCGCACCTCGCTCGTCTCCGCGAGTTCTTCCTCGATGATCTCGTTGCAGAGATCGATGCACTCGTCGCAGATGTACACACCGGGGCCTGCGATGAGCTTCTTGACCTGCTTCTGGCTCTTGCCACAGAACGAGCACTTGAGCAGATCGCCGCCGTCACCGATGCGTGCCACGGTGTGCTTCCCCTTCGCCTGGGAGACGCCTAGGTCCAGCGACTCCTGGTGCTGCCTTATGTCCGACGGTACCTTGCCGAGCCCCCCGTTCGGGCCCCCCTTGGCGCGGTTCACTTTGTCGTGAACCACGCCAAGGAGCGGCAGATGCTACAGCGGTACGTCAGACGACGGACGAGTTGTTCATCTTGCGGGTAGAGATGATCTGGTCGATCAGGCCGTACGCCAGCGCGTCCTCAGCCGTGAGGATCTTGTCGCGCTCGATGTCCTCGCGGATCTTCTCGATCGGCGTGGTCGAGTGCTTGGCCAGCATGTCTTCCAGCTGCGCACGCATCCGGAGGATCTCGTTCGCGGCGATTTCGAGGTCCGAGACCTGGCCGCGGCCGGTCTCGCTGTAGGGCTGGTGGATCAGCACGCGGGCGTTCGGAAGCGCCATGCGCTTGCCCGGCGTACCGGCGGCCAGCAGGATCGCGGCGGCCGAGGCGGCCTGGCCCATGCAGACCGTCTGAATGTCCGGCTTCACGAACTGCATCGTGTCGTAAATCGCAGTGAGTGCCGTGAAGGAGCCACCGGGGCTGTTGATGTAGACCGAGATGTCACGGTCGGGGTCCATCGACTCCAGGCACAGCAGCTGCGCCATGACGTCGTTGGCGGAAGCGTCGTCGATCTGCACGCCGAGGAAGATCACGCGCTCCTCGAAGAGCTTCGCGTACGGGTCGTACTCACGCACGCCCTGCGAGGTGCGCTCGACGAAGCGCGGGATGACGTAGCGGGACTCCGCGCGAGGACCGGTGTACTCGGCCTGCGTGCGGGCGTAGAGGCCGCTGCCGGGGAAGTCGTTCACTGTGTCTCCTGAAGAGCCTGAAAAAGGGCTGAGCGGTCGGCTGGGGGCGCTGGAGGGACCCGGTGGCCCGGAGGGGCCCGGCGCCGCCCTGGGGGCGCTGAGGGGCTTACGCCGCCCCGGTGCCGCCGCCGCCCGGCATACCGGCAGCGGTGGGCATGATGTCGTCGATGAGGCCGTACTCCTTGGCCTCGATCGGGTCGAACCAGCGGTCGCGGTCGGAGTCCTTGGTGATCTGCTCCACGGTCTGGCCCGTGTGGAAGGAGGTCAGCTCCGCCATGCGCTTCTTGGTGTGCAGCAGCCGCTCGGCGTGGATCTTGATGTCCGACGCGGAGCCCGCGAGGCCGGCGGAGGGCTGGTGGATCAGGATCTCGGCGTTCGGCAGCGCGAAGCGCTTGCCGGGGGTGCCGGCGCTGAGCAGGAACTGGCCCATCGAGGCCGCCATGCCCATGGCGATGGTCACCACGTCGTTCTTGATGTACTGCATGGTGTCGTAGATCGCCATGCCGGCCGTGATCGAGCCGCCGGGGCTGTTGATGTAGAGGTAGATGTCCTTGTCCGGGTCGGAGGCAAGGAGCAGCAGCTGCGCGGTGATCTTGTTGGCGATGTCGTCGTCGACCGCCTGGCCGAGGAAGATGATTCGCTCGCCGAGCAGCCGGTTGTAGACCTGGTCACCGAGACCACCACCGATAGGCTCGCCGGCAGCTGTGGGCATCAGATTCGTCACGTATCCACCTGCTCGTCTTACGACGGCGCCGGGCCGTCTCACGTCTTCTGCAGGGGCCTGGGACCCCGGGTTCCGTGCCGCCTCCCGGCGGCGTTCGGGGACTCCCCTGCCCTCGTATTCATGGACCCTAACGCGCGGGCCCCTCCGGGGAATCCCGGAGAAGGAACTGTTCGCTGTGAGCGCATGCGCTCCGCTGGGCTGTGCAGGGGGTTTGGCGGCGCCCCGCGCCGTTGGGGGCGCGGGGAACTGCGCGAGCAACCCACTACAAGCCGCACCCGCCGACGCACCGGGCGTGGCAGACGCGTGTGCGGCATGTGGGGGGCTGAGCGCGCAGTTCCCCGCGCCCCTAACGACGCGACGGGCCCCCGGGACACATGTCCCGGGGGCCCGTCGTACAGCTGCTGAAGCGCCGCAGGCTTACGCCTCAGTGGACTCCTCGTCGGAGACCTCGGCGGCCTCACCGTCGGTGACGTCGGCGGCGACCTCGGTGGCGGCCTCCGTCTCGTCCTCGTCGTCCAGGTCGACGATCTCGCCGTTGGTGTCCTTGACCGTGGCGGCCTCGACGACGACCGCGAGGGCCTTGCCGCGGGCGACCTCGCCGACGAGCATCGGGACCTGGCCGCCCTCGACGACGGCCTGGGCGAACTGGTCGGGGGACATGCCGGAGGAGGCCGCGCGCCGCATGAGGTGCTCGGTGAGCTCCTCCTGGTTGACGTTCAGCTTCTCCTTGTTGACGAGCTCGTCCAGGACGAACTGCGTCTTGATGCCCTTGACCGCGGCTTCCTTGGTCTCGGCGTCGAACTCTTCCTCGGTCTTGCCCTGGATCTCCAGGTACTTCGCGAGGTCGAGGCCCATCTGGCCGAGCTGGTGGTGCTCAAGGTTGTGCTTGCGGGTGTTGATCTCGTCCTCGAGCAGCTTCTCGGGGACGGGCACCTCGACGAGCTCCAGCAGCTTCTCCAGGACGCGCTCCTGAGCCTGCGTGGCCTGGTCGTACTGCTTCATGTTCTCGAGGCGCTTGCGGCTGTCCGCCTTGAGCTCGTCGAGGGTGTCGAACTCGGAGGCGAGCTGCGCGAAGTCGTCGTCCAGCTCGGGGAGTTCGCGCGCGGCGACCTGGGTGACCTTGACGGCGACCTCGGCCTCCTTGCCGGCCGCGGAGCCGCCCTTGAGCTCGGAGGCGAAGGTGGCCTCGCCACCGGCCTCCAGGCCCTTGACGGCCTCGTCGATGCCGTCGAGCAGCTCGCCGGAGCCGATGGTGTAGGAGACGCCGGACGCGATGCCGTCCTCCAGCACCTCGCCGTCGACCTTGGCCTCCAGGTCGAGGGTGACGACGTCGCCGTCCTGGGCGGCGCGCTCGACCGGGGAGGTCGAAGCGAAGCGCTCGCGCAGCTCGGTGACGGCCTTCTCGACGTCCTCTTCGCTGACCTCGATGGCGTCGACCTCGACCTCGATGCCGGAGTAGTCCGGGATCTCGATGGTCGGGCGGACGTCGACCTCAGCGGTGAAGTTCAGCGTCTCGCCGTCCTTCAGTTCGGTGATGTCGACCTCGGGCTGGCCGAGGACGTTCAGCTCGGCCTCGTTGACCGCTTCGGTGTAGAACTTCGGGAGCGCGTCGTTGACGGCCTCTTCGAGCACGGCACCGCGACCGAACCGCTGGTCGATGACGCGCGCCGGGATCTTGCCCTTCCGGAAGCCCTTCACCGTGACCTGCTGGTTGATCTTCTTGTACGCCGCGTCGAGGCTGTCCTTGAGCTCCTCGAAGGGCACCTCAATGCTGAGCCGAACCCGGGTCGGGTTCAGGGTCTCCACGGCGCTCTTCACGGTTCGGTCTCCTTGGGGGCTGACTTCTTGGGGTTCTGCCAAGGTGCTCTGTCCGGTCGGACAGTCCTTCGGCAAGATTCGCGGCCCTTGAGAGACGTCGTAACAGTGCAGACACACGGGCGCGCAGCTTGCATAGTAACCGCAGCCGGTACGCGCCCCAAAAGGCGATCTTCACTGATGGTCGGACTGATGGTCGGGGTGGCGGGATTTGAACCCACGGCCTTCCGCTCCCAAAGCGGACGCGCTACCAAGCTGCGCCACACCCCGTCGGTGCGACACGTAGGGTACATGCCCGCAGGCAGTGCGACTGCCGCATTTCCCGAGCGTCCGTGCGGCGGGGAAACGGGGTGTGCGATGAGGGGGCACAACCCGCTACGATGCCTTCTGTGCCGCGGTCACTGACCTGCGGCGCGACCTGTTGCGGGCGTAGCTCAATGGTAGAGCCCTAGTCTTCCAAACTAGCTACGCGGGTTCGATTCCCGTCGCCCGCTCTGTAAGGCCGAGGGCCGGGCCGGAGGATGTTTCCTTCGCCTGGCCCTCCGTCATGTCCGGCCGTAATGTCCGAGCCCGTGACCACGCCGGTGTGTCCCCACGCGGGACCTCAGTGCTGAACCGCGACCTTGAGGACCACGATGATCAGCCCGAGGAGAAGGTTGATCACAGCGGCGAGCAGCATCAGGCCGCGGGAGGCGCCGGCGCGGCTGGCGGCCAGGGTCCCCCAGCCGACCTGTCCGACCAGAGCGACCACGAGTGCCAGCCATGCCGTCCCTTGAGCGTCCAGTCCGAAGAGTGGGCTGATGGCCACGGCACAGGCCGGTGGGACGGCCGCCCCGACGATCGGGCGCTCCTCCGCGCACGCGCGGCCGATCTCGCTCCAGCTCAGGTGGTGCACCATTCGGGCCCCGAAAAGGCGGGAGAAGACGTGCGCGGCCCAGAACACCACAGCTGTGCACAGCAGCAGCAGAATGAGTTCCAGCTTCGGAAACGAGCCGAGCGTTCCGGCGCCGACCACCACGGAGGCGGCAAGCAGCGACCCGTAGACAGCGCCGGTGTAATCGACACGGGCCGTCGGGGTCTCCGAGGCAGGCTCGGCGCTTGCGCTGTTCATGCCTCCAGGGTCGCCGAGCGGACCACGCTCCGCACGGGCGGCAGGCCTCGGGTCGTGCACCGGCTGTCCGAGGTGTACCTACGCCGACAGGCGCTGACGGACATCGACAGCCTTTACAGGTGGCGTACGTCCACGGTGTAGACGGAGCGGATTCCGTACGGGACGTACAGGGCGTCGCCGGTCAGGAGCAGGGGGGCGCCGGAGTCCGCCATGTTGGTGGGGCCGGCGTCGTTGCGGCCGGGGCGGGTGGCGTCGACTGTGCCCGTGCGGACGTCCAGGGCGGCGAGGCGGCCGCTGGGGGACGCGATGTAGACGTGGGTGGCGGAGGCGAGGGGCGGGCCCGGGAACTCCACCGTCGAGTTGCTCTCCCAGGACTGGTGGCCGGTGCGGGGCGAGACGGCGCGGACGCTGCCGTTGCCGAGGGTGAAGTAGAGGGTGCCGTGTGCGAGGTGGACGTCCGCGTCGGCAGGCTGGGTGCGCGCGAGCGGTACGCGCAGAAGCCGGTGGGTGGTGGTGTCCACGGTTGTGATCGCGCGGTAGGACGTCTCGGGGGTCGGCTCGGCGAGGATCAGACGGCCGTGGTCCTGGCCCAGGAGGTCGAGCGCGCCCTGGGCGGTGGCGGTCCAGCGGGGCTTTCCGGTGGCCGGGTCGAGGGCGGACACGCTGGTGGTGTTCATCTCGTCGGGCTGGCAGACGAGGTAGGCGCGGTGCGCGGCGGACCCCACGGCGCAGGTCTGCCCCTTGGGCATCGGCCGCTTCCAGCGGACCTTGCCGTCGTCCGCGTCCAGCAGGGCGTACGACAGCGCGTCGTCGCCCACACGGGCGACGACCCCCTCGGGGATGGCCCGGGCTCCGCCGTCCTCCAGGTCGGGGGCGAGGGCGTTCTCGCCGTCGGCGACGCGGGTCTTCCAGATCACCTGCCCGGTGGTGGCGTTCACCGACTGGACCGAGTAGTGGGCCACGGTCGTGAAGGTGTTGTCGCTGGTCTTCTCCGTCTCGTCGTTGGCGTAGACGAACACGCGGCCGGCTCGGGCGCCGAGGACCGAGCCCTCGTCGCTGCCGCTGTCGTCCGGCGTGGAGTCGACGGGCCGGGACCAGGCGTGCTTGCCGGTGGCGAGGGAGAAGCGGGCCGCCTTGACGTCGTCCCCGGCGCACACCAGTGACGTACCGGTGGCGCCGCAGCTGGTGAAGGCTCCGCCTGCGCCGTCGGACGCCTTCGCCGCCGCGTGCCACTCGCGCCAGCCCGGCGGCAGGTCGCTGCGGACCGAGCCGCCGCCTGTCATCCGTACGACCGCGGCCGAGGCGGTGACGGCGAGCAGCAGGGCTCCCACGGAGGAGGCGATGACGAGCCGGCGGCGGCGCTTGAAGCGGGGACGGTAGAGCCTGGTCGGCGGGCCCGGGGTGTCGTCCGGGGCGGGGCGCGGGCCAGGGCGGGTGCCGTCGCGCAGGAGGGTGAGGAGTTCGTCCGGGGTGGGGCGGGACTTGGGGTGCTTCTCCAGGCAGAGTTCGGCGAAGGGGAGCAACTCGCTGGGTATGCCGTCGAGTTCGGGGGTTCCCTCGACGACGCGGGTGGCCGTCTCCCAGGGGCTGGGGCTGTCGAAGGGGCCGCGTCCGGTGGCGGCGTACGCGACGACCGCGCCGAGGGAGAAGATGTCGGCGGCCGGGCCCACCTCGTGCGGGGAGGAGAACTGCTCGGGGGACATGAAGGGCGGGGTGCCCATCACGCGCCCGGTCTGGGTGAGCGCGTCGGCGACGCCGAACTCGGCGGCGCGTGAGATGCCGAAGTCGATGACGCGGGGGCCGTCGTCGGCGAGCATCACGTTGGCCGGTTTCAGATCCCGGTGGACCACTCCGGCACGGTGGATGTCACGGAGGGCCTCCGCGAGGCCCGCGGCGAGCTCGCGCAGCCGGTCGGGGGGCAGCGGGCCGTGGTCGCGTACGTGCGTGCCGAGGTTCTTGCCCGGTATGTAGAGCGTGGCCATCCAGGGGCGCGGCGCGTCGGCGTCCGCGTCCACGACGGGGGCGGTGAAGGCGCCGCTCACCTGCCGGGCGGCGGCCACCTCACGGCTGAAGCGGGTACGGAACTCGTCGTCGTCGGCGTACTGCCCGTGCACGACCTTGATCGCGAGGCGGCGTCCGGAGGCGGAGCGGGCGAGATAGACGACGCCCATGCCGCCGGAGCCGAGGCGGTCCTCGATGCGGTAACCGCCCACCTCCGACGGGTCCGATTCGCGCAGCGCCATCCCCGTACGCTCCCCCGTTTCCGAATCCCCCGACGCCCGTCGAAGTGACGCCCGTCAAAGTACCGGGGACGGGCGCGTCCTCCCCCGACCCCTACCCCGGCCCCGAGTTCTCGACTTCGTCCGAGCAGGGCCCCCTCGCTCAGAAGCTGATCGAGTTGATCGTCTCCGCTATCGAGTCGAGGAACCGTTGGATGGACGGAGCCATGCCTGTCGACGCGAGGAAGAAACCGAAGAGCACCGCGACAACGGCGGGCCCCGCCTTGATCGATCCCCCTCGGATCAACACCACAAGGATGATCGCCAACAGCAGCACCACTGACAGCGAAATGGCCACAACTGATCACACCCTACGGTCGGTCCGCTCTCCCGGCCCGGAGGTGCAGCCCCTCACACCCCCGCCAGAACCATCGTGCCACCAACCAGGCTTTCGTATGCGGCGGGTGACGCATCGTCGGCCACGGACACGCCCCACCGACCCACCCGCACCCCCTCGGGGCGGGCCAACCACGGGGCTCCGCACGGCAATTCGAGAGTGCACCCGCACGAGCCCCGCAACGGAAATTCAGAGGGACCGTTGCCATGTCCACACATCCTGTTCGTAGGCAATTCGAATTGTTGCCACAGGCACATCGCAGACTCCGCAAACGGGTAACTAAAGGCCAATGAACCGGACATATCGCCAGAGTCGCCCGCGAGCCTTATGCACCATTTAGTCAGGATGAATGGGTACAGAACAGCCCCATGCGGTAAGCAAATCGGTATGCGGAACCACTTGCGAACCGGCGCGCAGACATCTCCAAATCCTGGGTAGTCGCAGGCGATAAGCAGAAATGGCATCGAGGGTTTTACGAAGATGCACAGACAACGCTAGGGTGCCTCAGATGTTCCACGCCGCCACGTCCCCCGCATGCGCAGCGAGGTCCTGGATCGTCTCCCCGAGTTCTTGGCGGGAGGGCCTGTGACGAACTCGCTACAACCGCACGGCCACCACAGAGCGCCGCTCCCCCCGGTACAGCAGCCGGCGGCGGGAGTGCCGAGTCCGCGCTCGCCCCAATCCCCCAGAGCGGCCACCCCTGCCGCCGCGCCGGGCGCCAAGCCCGCCGCCAAGCAACGCGACGCCTTCTTCGACAACGCCAAGTACCTGGCGATCGTGCTCGTGGCCATGGGGCACGCGTGGACGCTACTGAAGGGCGAAAGCCGCCTCCTCGAAGCGGTGTACACCGTCGTGTACACCTTCCACATGCCGGCCTTCATCATCATCTCCGGCTACTTCTCGCGCAGTTTCGACATGCACCCCGACCGGCTGAAGCGGCTGGTGACGGGCGTGGTCGTGCCGTACGTCCTCTTCGAGACGGCGTACTCCCTGTTCAAGCGGTGGGCCGCCCCCGACCCCACCCACCCGATCAGCCTGCTCGACCCCTGGTACCTCACCTGGTTCCTGGTCGCGCTCTTCATCTGGCGGCTGACCACCCCGCTGTGGAAACTGGTCCGCCATCCGCTCCCGCTCGCGCTCACCATCGCCGTGCTCGCCTCCGTCTCGCCCGACATCGGCGCCGAACTGGACCTGCAGCGCGTCCTGCAGTTCCTGCCGTTCTTCGTCCTGGGCCTGGTCATGAAGCCCGAGCACTTCCAGCTGGTGCGCCGCCGCGAGGTGCGGATCCTGTCGGTTCCGGTCTTCGCCGTCGCGCTCGTCGTGGGCTACTGGGCGGTGCCCCGGATGAACACGACGTGGTTCTACCACCGCGAGGCCGCGCAGAGCCTCGGCGCTCCGTGGTGGGCCGGTGTCGTGATGACGCTCGCACTCCTCGGCTGCTCGCTGCTGCTCACGGCGTGCTTCTTCGCCTGGGTGCCGCGGCGCACGTTCTGGTTCACGAAGCTCGGCGCGGGCACGCTCTACGGCTATCTGCTGCACGGCTTCGTGGTCAAGGCCTCCGAGTTCGGGGGCTGGTTCGACCACGGGTGGCTGCACAAGCCGCTCGGCGTGGTCTTCGTGACGCTCGTCGCGGCCGCCCTCGTCACCGTGCTGTGCACCCGGCCCGTCCAGCGGATCTTCCGTTTCGCGATGGAGCCCAAGATGGAGTGGGCCTTCAAGCGGGACGCGACGGAGCTGGCCCGGGAACGGGAGAGGGAACGGGAGAGGGTCAGGGCGTAACCACCTGATTCCACGCCGAAGTGCGGGTCCGGGAGATTCCGGGCCCGCACTTCGCTGCTCAGGCAGTACACGCAGTACAGGCAGCACAGGCAGTACAGGAAGAGTTACCGCTGAGGCGGCTCAGTAGGGCGGCAGATCCAGCAGCGCGCGCATCGTCGCGTACTTCTTCGTCAGCCGCGCCCGCGTGTGCTCGTCAAGAACGGCCAGCCGGGCCGGATCGCCGTTGTGCGCCAGGTCGGACACCTTCACCAGGAGGGCGCCCGAGGTCGTACGGATACGTCGCGCGTACGACTCCGCAGGCTCCCCCTCCCGCTTGGTGAGCGCCAGCACGATCTCCTTCGTACGCGGGGTCAGCGCGGCCTCGCGCAGCCAGTCCTCGGAGAGCGCGTCGTCCTCGACCGCGTCGTGCAGCCAGGCGGCCGCTATCTGTTCGTCGTCACCCCCGCGCTCGCGGACGCCCTCCGCCACGGCCTGAAGGTGTTCGGCGTACGGCCGCCCCGCCTTGTCGGTCTGGGCGGCGTGCGCCTTGCGGGCGAGGGCTTCGACTTCGGCCAGGGTCAGAAGAGTCTGCGTCACTCCGACAGTGTCTCCCCGCGCAGCGCCGCGCGGGCCGGGACCGTCGCAGCCGTCATACCGAGCACGACGATCGCCCCGGCGAACGAGCCGTACAACAGCGGCGGTATGTACGGCCCCTGCCCGGTCAGCCCCTTCATCATCGGCACGAGCGTGGCGAGCGCGATGGCCGTGCCGATCGCGATGCCGGCGAGGACGACCAGCAGGGCCTCCCAGCGGATCATGCGCAGCACCTGGCGGCGGGTGGAGCCGATCAGCCGGAGCGTGCCGAGTTCCTGGCGGCGGTCGAGGACCGTCATCACCAGGGTGTTGACGGCGGCCACGGCCGCGAATCCGCCGAGCACCGCCGCCATCACGGTGTTCGCCCAGGCGTTGAGCTTCCGGTCGAGGGACTGGGCGGTGGTGTAGTCGCCGCGGTCCAGGACCGTGCCCAGTGTTCCGAGTGCGTGCGCCGTGCCGCCCTTCGTCCAGATCTCCGTGTCGAAGGAGTCGGTGACGTGGGCCGCCAGGTCGGCAAGGTTCAGCGTGACTTGGGACAGGCCCAGACCGCGGCCGTACGTCGCCACCACCGTCGGGGACACCTTGGTGCCGTCGGGCAGCCTCAGCTCGACGCGGTCGCCGACCTCGGCGTGGGCGCTGTCGGCGAGGAAGGTGTCGATCGCCACTTCGCCGGGCTTCAGCGTCAGGGTGCCGTGCCGGACGTCCAGGTCCTGGACGCGTGCCAGGTCCTTCGGCGTTCCCGTCACGCCCTGCGCGGAAGCCGACTCCAGCGAGCCGCCCACCGGGACGAGTACGGCCGTCCTCAACAGGCCGACGGCGGAGGTGACTCCGGGCGTGCGGGCGGCCCGGCTCACCGAGTCCGGGGCGAGACCGGCGTCCGAGGTGACGATGTGGTCGGCCACGATGCCGTCCCGCTGCTGCTCCCGCGTGACCCGCTCCTCGCTGGTGTGCATGAAGACGAGTACGGACGAGAAGGCCATGGCGAGCACGATCGGGGTGATCGCGGAGGCCAGACGGCGGGCGTTCGTACGGGAGTTGGCGGCCGCCAGCGCGGCGGAGGCACTGGCCCCGCGCAACGGCAGCCCGAACAGGGCGGCGCAGGCGCGCGCGACCAGCGGGCCCAGCAGAGCCACCGCGAGCATGAAGAGCGTGACCACGCCGAGCGCGGCGTTCGCCGCGTCCTCGCCGGTCAGCGAGGCGGAGAGGCCCGCGCAGACGAAGCCGCCGGCCGCCGCCGCGACACCCAGCGGCGTACGGACCCAGCCGGGCCGCAGCCGCTCCACCGAGGCCTCGCCGATCGCCAGGCCCGGCTTGATGCGTGAGGTGCGGTGGGCCGCCATGTAACCGGCGAACAGCGCGGTGAGCAGGACGGTGCCGACGGCGGAGAGCAGGGGGATGTACGAGACGGACAGGTTCACCGCCCGTGGGACGGCGCCCTTGTCCTGGAGCTGCCCGAACCACCAGCGGGCCAGGGCGATTCCGGGCAGACAGCCGACGAGTCCCGCGAGCGGGGCGACGAGCAGGCCCTCGGTGGCAATCGTGCGGCGGATCTGCCGCGGGGTCGTCCCGATGGCCCGCAGCAGCGCGAACTCACGCGACCGCTGGCCCACCGAGAGCGCGACGGTGCCGGCCGCGGTGAAGACGGCCACCATGGTGGCCACACCCCCGAAGGAGCCGCCGAGCCCGGTGAGCAGGTCCTTGGCCTCGGCGAGCGAGGCGTCCTCGACGGCGCCCCGGTCGTCGCCGGTGTGCACCTCGGCGCGCTCTCCCAGGGCGTGCGCGACCTGGGACTTGAGCGTCTCGGGGCGTACGCCGTCCGCGGGGAGTACGGCGATGGCGTCGATCCGGCCGGGGTGCGGGGACAGACGTACGGCATCGGAGTCGGCGAACCAGACGGTGGGGGTGGACTGTCGCTCCGTGCGGCCGGAGACGACGAAGGCGCGGGGACCGTCTGCGGTGGTGAGAGTGAGGTGCTCGCCGACGGACGCGCCCTGGGAGACGACGACTTCACCGGCGCCAGGGGCGCGCCCGGCGGTGAGCTTTTCGCCGGTGAAGACCGTGGAGCCCCATCCGTGCGCGGTGAGGGCGCCGTGCGCGCCGGTGCGCACCGGGAAGGTCACATCGGCGACCGCGGTACGCGCGCCGGGCACCGAAGCGGCCTTCGCCACCAGGGAGTTGTCGAGGCGGGCCCGGTCCGGGACCTGCACGGCCTCGTCCTCGCGGTCCTCGCCGTGGCCGCTGACGAGATGGGCACGCTGGTCGGCGGCGGCCACCACGGGCGCGTGGGTGTACCGCTGGGGCGGCACGGAGGCCCGTACGCCCGTCTCCAGGAGGATGGCGCAGGCCGACACGATCAGCGCGGCCATCGCGAGCGCGACGAACGTGCCGACGAAACCGGCGGGCTTGAACCGGACGGCGGCGCGGGCGAGACCGTTGGGCATCAGCATCAGGCTGCCGCTCCGGCGTACGAGGGTGTCGTGAGGGAGGTCATACGGGCCGCGATCTGCTGGGCCGAGGCCCGCTCCAGGCGGTCGGCGATCGAGCCGTCGGCGAGGAACAGGACGCGGTCGGCCCAGGCGGCCGCCGCCGGGTCGTGGGTGACCATGACGACGGTGGAGCCGAGGCCGTCGACGGCCTGGCGGAGCAGGCCGAGGATCTCGGCGGCGGTGGTCGTGTCCAGGGCGCCGGTCGGCTCGTCCGCGAACACGACGTCCGGGCGGGTGACCAGCGCGCGGGCGATCGCGACGCGCTGCTGCTGGCCGCCGGAGAGCTGGCCCGGGCGGCGGCGGGCCTTGTCGGCGAGGCCGACCTGGGTGAGGACCTCGGTGGCGCGGCGGCGGTCGGGGCGGTGGCCTGCCAGCCGCATCGGGAGGACGACGTTCTGCTCGACCGTCAGGGACGGGAGCAGGTTGAACGCCTGGAAGACGAAGCCGAGGCGGGTGCGGCGCAGGGCGGTCAGCTTGTTCTCGCTCATGCCGGTGATCTCTGTGCCGCCGAGGCGTACGGTGCCGGCGGTCGGGCGGTCGAGTCCTGCCGCGCACTGCAGGAACGTGGACTTCCCGGAGCCCGAGGGGCCCATGATCGCGGTGAAGCTGGCGCGGGCGAGAGCGAGGTCTATGCCGCGCAGGGCGTGCACGGCTGATCCGCGGCGGCCGTACTGCCGTCGTACGCCGTGCAGTTCGACCGCCCAGTCCCCGCCCTGGCCCGCGGGCGCGTCCTCGTGGCGCTTCTTTCGCAGGCCCATGGTGGGTGCGTCCTTCCGTCCGTGACGTCCGATTTCGGTGATGTCTCGAACGTACGGATACGGAGGGGCTCCGAACCATGAGGGCTACCGGCGACTTGGGGGTGGGGAGAACCCCAGGTTTTCGCCCCCGCCGCCCCTACCCGTCCCATCCTTCTGGGGCTCCGCCCCAGACCCCGTTCGGTTGTGTGTCGGGTGCGGGTGGGTGGGGGCTGGTGCAAAAGATTGCGCAGTTCCCCGCGCCCCTTTTAGGGGCGCGGGGAACTGCGCAATCTTTTAGCGGGGGTCTGGGGGCGCAGCCCCCAGGGATGGGACGGGTAGGGGCGGCGGGGGCGAAGGACGTCGGGTTCGTCAGCGGGTGGGGGTGGGGCTTTCGCGGCAGATGAGGAGGAGGGCTCGGTCGTCGTTGACGTCCTTGGCCACGGCCTCGATGAGGTGCCAGGCCGCACCGTGGAAGCCGCCGGCCACATAGCGGTCGGCCTCGCCGGTGAGGCGGTCGATGCCCTCGACGATGTCGCGGTCGGAGGTCTCCACCAGACCGTCTGTGAACAGCATCAACACGTCTCCGGGACGGAGCGAGCCCTTCACGGAGTCGAACTGGGCACCGTCGTACACACCGAGCAACGGGCCTTCCGCAACCTTCTCCTCCCAGCGGCCGCTGCCCGCGCTGAGCTGCAACCCCGGAGGATGACCGGCCGAGAAGAGCTCGTAATCGCCCGAGTCCAGGTCCAGGACCAGGTGGATCGAGGTCGCGAAGCCCTCGTCCCAGTCCTGGCGGAGGAGGTACCCGTTCGCGGCGGGGAGGAAGGCGTGCGGCGCGAGGGAGCCGAGGAGACCTCCGAAGGCTCCGGACAGCAGCAGCGCACGCGACCCCGCGTCCATGCCCTTGCCGGAGACATCCGTGAGGACGACTTCGAGAGTTCGGCCGCCGTTCGTCCGGGCGGCCACGACAAAGTCCCCCGAGAACGACTGGCCACCCGCCGGCCGCAGCGCCATCTCCCGGTGCCAGCCCAGCGGCAGCTTCGGCAGCTTGCTCTGCACCCGGATCCGTTCGCGCAGGTCGAAGAGCATGGTGCCGCCGCGCCGCCAGGGCACACCCACCCGGCTGCGGAACTGCGCGATGAGGAGTCCGAAGAAGCCGCAGGCCGCGACTACGAGGACCACGCCCGGCGTCACCCGGGACGGACCCTCCGTGTACGGGCCCAGCTTCACGGACTCCACTATCAGCGCGGTGGCGGCGGCCGCGTACAGACCGAGCAGGCTGGCGGGGCGGAGCAGCAGCCCGCCGGCCACGATCGGGAGGACCAGGGCGGCCGGTGAGCACCACACCGAGTTCACCAGCGTCGTGGACGCGATCAGCGGAATCGTCAGCAGCAGACCGGCCAGCGCGATCCAGTCCGAACCGTCCCCGCGGAAGTAGTCGACGGCGGATCTGCGCAGCCCTGTGCGGGCCCGGTGCCACTGCTTCTTACACCGGGCCGTGAACGTATCGGCTTCCGCGCGCCGCTCTCGTCCTGCTGCCATTAGTTCGGGACCCTATCCATCGGACCAGGTGCTTGGCACGGGAGGTCCCACTTGTCCCCCGTCCGAGCGCTCAACTTCACAGAGAACTTCACAGTCTGCGGCCTCGACGGCGGGGGAAATTCCCTCGCTCGTACCGCATTGCCCTGGTAGGCATGGGCTATGACGACTGACGTGCGGGTACTGCAGCAGATCGACTGGGATGTCTGGTACGACAATCTGGTGCGCGCGTTCGGCGGGGTACCGGAGTCGTCCGAGGAGCGCGGGCTGTACAACGCGCTCACAGAGTACGACCGTTCGCTGGGCGTGTGGGACGACGAGCAGATCGTGGGTACGGCGAGCGCGTTCTCCTTCCGTGTCACCGTGCCCGGCGGCGCCTCCGTACCGGCCGCGGGCATCACCATGGTGAGCGTCGCGGCCACGCACCGGCGGCGCGGGGTGCTGACCTCGATGATGCGGCGGCAGCTGGACGACATCCGCGCCGGGGGCGAGTCGCTGGCCGTCCTGACCGCGTCGGAACCGGCGATCTACGGCCGGTTCGGCTACGGCATCGGGACGCAGCAGGTCAACGCGGAGATCGACACCAGCCGCGTACGACTGTCCGTACCGCCCGGCACGGACGACGTACGACTGCGGTACGCCGTGCCGCGCGATGTGCTCGACGCGTGCGAGGCGGTGTACGCGCGGCTCCTTGCGGGCCGGCCGGGGATGCTGGCACGGCTGCCCGGCTGGGAGCGGCTGGGGCTGCTCGATCCGGAGAGCGACCGGGACGGCGCCTCGCCGTTGCAGTGCGTGGTCGCGGAGCGGGACGGCGAGGTCGTCGGCTATACCCGGTTCCGGGTCAAGCCGGAGTGGGGCCCGGCCGGCCACAACGGCGTGGTGATCCTGAACGACCTGGAGGGGCTCGACCCGGCGGCGCGGGCCGCGCTGTGGCGGTTCCTCTTCGGCCTCGACCTGACATCCACCATCCGCACCCGTGCCCGGCCCGTCGATGAGGACGTGCTGCATCTGGTGTCCGACATCCGGCGCTGCAATCTGCGGTTGAAGGACTCGCTGCACGTACGGCTCGTCGACGTCGGTGCCGCGCTGGAGGCGCGGACGTATCAGGCGCCGGTGGACGTGGTGTTCGAGGTCGAGGACGCGTTCTGCCCCTGGAACGAGGGGCGTTGGCGGCTCACCGGGGACGCGAAGGGCGCGTCGTGCGTGCGTACCGAGGACGCTGCCGATCTCGCGCTGTCCGTACGGGAGTTGGGAGCGGCGTATCTCAGTGGGGTGTCCCTGGCCTCGCTGGCGACGGCGGGGCGGGTGCGGGAGCTGCGGCAGGGCGCGCTGGCGGAGGCGTCCGTGGCCTTCTCGTCAGCGATCGCACCCTGGCTGCCGCACGGGTTCTAGCGGGTTCCAGCGGGTTCCAGTTCCAGCGGGTTCCAGGGCGGGCTGTTCGTCTGTTCAGGCCTGCTGGCAGACCGGGCACCAGAACAGATTGCGGGCGGCGAGATCGGCGGTGCGGATCTCGCCGCCACAGATGTGGCAGGGCAGGTTGGCCCTGCGGTACACGTAGACCTCGCCGCCGTGGTCGTCGACGCGCGGCGGGCGGCCCATCGCCTCGGGGGTGTGTTCCGGGCGGACCGTGTCGATGCGGTTGTTGCGGACGCCCTCGCGCATCAGGTCCACGAGGTCGGTCCAGAGCGCGTCCCATTGCCTGGGAGTGAGGTCCCTGCCCGTGCGGTACGGGTCGATGCCGTGCCGGAAGAGGACCTCCGCGCGGTAGACGTTGCCGACGCCCGCGATGATCTTCTGGTCCATGAGGAGGGCGGCGATCGTCGTACGGCTGCGGGAAACGCGGCGGTATGCCGCTGAGGGGTCCGCGTCGGGGCGGAGGGGGTCCGGGCCGAGGCGGTCGTGTATCGCCTGCTTCTCGGTGTCCGTGATCAGGGCGCAGGTGGTGGGGCCGCGGAGGTCGACGTACGTCGTCTCGTTCGCGAGGCGCAGGCGGACGGTGTCCGTGGGGGGCGGGGCGGGGGCGTCGCCGAAGTTGACCTTGCCGAAGAGGCCCAGGTGGATGTGGATCCACTCCGCTGCGCGGAAGCCGAGGAAGAGGTGTTTGCCGTGGGCTTCGGCGGTGGTGAGTTCCGAGCCGTCGAGGAGGGCGGCGGCGTCGGTGAACTTGCCCTGGGGGCTTGTCACGCGTGCGGCGCGACCGCCGAACGCAGCGCCGTAGTCCTGAGCCAGCCGATGAATCGTGTGCCCTTCGGGCACGGGGTCCTCCCCTCCGTTCCTGGGGGCTGCGCCCCCAGGCCCCCCTAAAAGATTGCGCCGTTCCCCGCGCCCCTAAAAACCCGGGGCGGGCGGGGGATCGCGGGGCGAAGCCCCGCGCCTTTAGGGGCGCGGGGAACTGCGCGACCAGCCCCCACCGGCCCGCGGTCAAGGAACAAGCGAACGGGGGTCTGGGGCGGAGCCCCAGAGCGTTACGGCTGCTGCGGGTGGTGGGCCGGGATCGGCGGCAGGTCGCCCGTTGTCTCGTAGGCCGACAGCATGTCGATGCGGCGGATGTGGCGCTCGTCGCCGGAGAAGGGGGTCGACAGGAAGACCTCGACGAACTTGGTCGCCTCTTCCTCGGAGTGCATGCGGGCGCCGACGGCGACGACGTTGGCGTTGTTGTGCTGGCGGCCCAGCGACGCCGTCTCCTCGCTCCAGGCGAGCGCGGCACGAACCCCGGCCACCTTGTTCGCGGCGATCTGCTCACCGTTGCCCGACCCGCCGATCACGATGCCGAGGGCCTCAGGATCGGCCGCCGTACGCTCCGCGGCGCGGAGGCAGAACGGCGGATAGTCGTCCTGGGCGTCGTAGATGAGGGGCCCACAGTCGACGGGCTCGTGGCCGGCGGCCTTGAGCCACTCGACGAGGTGGTTCTTGAGTTCGAGACCGGCATGATCGGAGCCGAGATACACGCGCATGGTCCGAGTGTGACACGGCTGTTTCGGATCGGCCTCGCCGGGTGCCATCAGCGAAAACTGTGAGCAACACTATAGAACCTCAAGGAAACCTCAAGTAACGATCTGGAATCAGAGGTTCACGAATCACTTTGCCTCCGATTCACTGGACCGGCCCGTACACCGCTCGTACGGAACGCACAGGAATCTGCTCACCCGGCGCAAAGGAATTCCCCTCAATGACCTCGCAGCCGAACCCCACAAAGGCCGCAAGCGGCCCCGGAGGCCCCGGAGAACCCGGTGGCGGCCTCCAGGCCGGACTCAAGAACCGTCATCTGTCCATGATCGCCATCGGTGGCGTCATCGGAGCCGGGCTGTTCGTCGGCTCCAGCTCCGGTATCGCCACCGCCGGACCGGGCATCCTCCTCTCGTACGCCCTCGTCGGCACGCTCGTGGTGCTGGTGATGCGGATGCTCGGTGAGATGTCCGCCGCCAACCCCACCTCGGGCTCCTTCTCCGCGCACGCCGACCGCGCGCTCGGCCGCTGGGCCGGGTTCTCCATCGGCTGGCTGTACTGGTTCTTCTGGGTCGTGGTGCTGGCCGTGGAGGCCACCGCCGGCGCCAAGATCCTCGAAGGGTGGATCCCGGCCGTGCCCCAGTGGGGCTGGGCGCTCATCGTGATGGTCGTCCTCACCGCCACGAACCTGGTGTCCGTGGGGTCGTACGGCGAGTTCGAGTTCTGGTTCGCCGGGATCAAGGTCGTGGCGATCGGCGCGTTCATCGTCGTCGGCGCGCTGGCCATCCTCGGTGTACTGCCGGGCGTCGACGCCGAGAAGGCGGGCATCGGGAATCTGACCGACCACGGCGGCTTCCTGCCGAACGGCCCCGGCGCCATCCTCACCGGCGTACTGCTGGTCGTCTTCTCCTTCATGGGCAGCGAGATCGCCACGCTGGCCGCCGGCGAGTCCGAGGACCCGCAGCGCGCGGTCACCAAGTCGACCAACAGCATCATCTGGCGCATCGGCGTCTTCTACCTGGGCTCGATCCTCGTGGTCGTCTGCCTGCTGCCGTGGAACGACCCGTCGATCAAGGAGCAGGGCTCGTACGTCGCCGCCCTCGACTCCCTCGGCATCGCGCACGCCGGCCAGATCATGAACTTCATCGTGCTCACGTCGGTGCTGTCCTGCCTCAACTCCGGCCTCTACACGGCCTCCCGGATGGCCTTCTCGCTCGGCCAGCGCAAGGACGCGCCGAAGGTGTTCGCGAAGACCACCTCGCGCGGTGTACCGATGGCCGCGATCCTGGCGTCGGTCGTCTTCGGCTTCGTGGCCGTCTTCTTCAACTACGCGTACCCGAAGACGATCTTCCTCTTCCTCGTCAACTCCTCCGGTGCGGTCGCCCTGTTCGTCTGGCTGGCCATCTGTTTCTCGCAGCTGCGCCTGCGGAAGATCATCCAGCGTGAGGCACCGGAGAAGCTCGTCGTGAAGATGTGGCTGTACCCGTATCTGACCTGGGCGACTATCGCACTGATCGTGTTCGTGCTCGGCTACATGCTCACCGATACCGAGGGCGAGAGCAGCGGCCGTACGACCGTGCTGCTGTCGCTGATGGTCGCGGCGGTGGTCCTGGCCATCGCCGTCATCCGGCAGAAGTTCGGGGCGGGCGCGTCCTCCGTGAAGTACGCCGTGGCCGACGAGCCTCGGGACGAGGATCCGGTGAAGGTCGGCTGAGCCGATGGTGACGTCGGGTCCGATGTCGTGATGTGACGTGACGCGACCTGACGTGCATGTGCGGGAGGGGCTCGTCGGCGATTGACTTCGCCGACGAGCCCCTCCTTCCGTTCAGAGCACGGTGAAGCTCTTCTTGACCTGCTGGTAGACCTTGAGAGCCTCGCTCTCGATGTCCGGCTGGTACCAGGTGTTGATCTGGTACGACTTGCCGTCGGCGTCGAAACCGAGCAGCAGGGCGTGCCAGTGCACGCCCTTGAGCGTGAACGTGTACTCCCACACGACCGCGGGCCGGCCCTTGAACGTCGCGTTGTCCAGGCGGATCTTCTGGTAGTCCTGCCCCCGGCGGGCGTCCTTTTCCGAGGTCTGCCAGGTCTGCATCAAGTCCCCCTTGGCGAGGGAGGACTTGGCCACGAGCTCCTGCCTGCCGTCGGGCGAGGTGTAGTGCACCTCGGAGCCGGTCTTCAGGTCGCGGCGCCAGCCCTTGGGCGTCACCCACGCGTACCCGCCGGCCTCCCGGCGCGCTCCCGGGGGCAGGCTGGGCGGGCGCGAGGTGCCCTCGACGGTGGGCGAGGGGGAAGCGGAGGACGAGGAGCCACCGGTGGTGCCGGACGTGCTGCCGGACGTGGTGCCGGACGAGGAGGAGGAAGCCCCGTTCTTGTCGTCGGGGGATCCGCCCGTCGCCGCGAGGATGAGCCCGACGACCGCTCCCGCGACGACCACACCTCCGGCGGCGGCCAGCCCCATACGGCGCCGGCCCTGTCGCGGGCCGGACGGCACGGCGGGCCCGGGGAATTCACCTCGGGGCATGACGACGGGGCCGGGCACGGTCGGCCGCTGTGCCGCTGCCGCCGTTTCCGTCGCCGGCCGGGCGGGCGTCTGTGTAGACGCCTGGGCCTGCGGAAACGCCTCGGGGGCGTCGCCCAGAACAGCGCCGACAGCGCCGTATCCGGGGCCTGTTGTGCGGGGCGAGCCGGCGGAGGGGATCTGCGAGCCGACCTCCGCGCGCAGTTCGGAGGGGTTTTCCGTGGAGGCGTTGGGTGCGGTGAGGGGGCGCCGCTCCGGTGAGTGCTTCTCGAAGTCGGGCGGGCCTTTGCGTGTCCGGGTGGGCGGTCGCACGGGGATGGCGTCGTGTACGGGCTCGGGCTCCCGGCCGGGCTGAGGTTCCGGCTCCGCTTCGGGCACGGGCCTGGGCTGCGGCCGCCGGAGATCGCTTGTGCGGGTGCGCTGTTCGTCCGGGAACGGCGGTGGAGTGGCCTCGGGAAGATCCGACGGGGGCTGTCGTACCGCGCGTATCAGCTCGGCGTCGAGGAGTGCGGGCGTGGGCGACTCCTTGTGAGCCTCGTGAGCCTTATGGATCTCACGGGCCTCACGGGCCTCACGGGCCTGGTGAGGCGGCTCGGGCGGCGGTACGGGTCCCCCCACGTCCGGACCCGCCCCCGGTTCCGGCCCGAACTCGAACTCGGGCTCGGGATCAGGTGCTCCCTCTGCTTCTGGCTCGGGCTCGGGCTCGGACTCCGGTCCCAAGTCCGGCAGTTGAGCCGCCCTCGCCCCCGGAAACGCGATCTCCCCCAGCTCCGCCTCCAGTTCCTCCAGGCCGGGCCGAGTGGACGGCTCCTTCTCCAGGAGGGCGGCGAGGATGTCACGCAACTCCCCTGCCCCAGCGGGAAGATCGGGCTCCTCGTACAGGACCGCGTGCAGGGTCGCCAGGGTGGTGGAGCGGGAGAACGGGGAGCGGCCGCCGAGGGCCGCGCAGAGGGTCGCACCCAGGGACCAGACGTCGGAGGGCGGGCCCTGCGGGCGGCCGGAGATGCGCTCGGGCGCCATGTAGTCGGGGGAGCCGACCAGCATCCCGACCATGGTGAGCGCCTCCGCGTCCTGCAACGCGGCGATGCCGAAGTCGGTGAGGACGACGCGGCGGCCGCGCCGCTCGACCAGGACGTTGCCCGGCTTGATGTCGCGGTGCAGCACTCCCCCGGCGTGCACCTGGCGCAGCGCCGCGACCAGTTCGAGCCCGATCCGGGCAGCCTCACGCGGGCCGAGGGGTCCGTCCTCCACCACGATCTGTTCGAGGGAACGCCCGGCGACGAGTTCCATGACGATCCACAGCCGCTCGCCCTCGTCCACGACGTCATAGATGCGTACGACGTTGGGGTGGTCGATCCGGGCCGTGGCCCTGGCTTCGCGCAGCGTGCGTTCGCGGCGTGTTCGCGTGTCTTCGGGGTCGAGTCCGTCGATGCGCATTTCCTTGACCGCGACCTGCCGGTCGAGCATTTCGTCGGCGGCTCGCCACACCCGCCCCATTCCCCCCTGCCCAATGCTCTCGACCAGCCGATAACGCCCTGTCACCAATAATCCCGGAACACCGCCCTGTACATTCCCCGACAATCCCTGCACCCCCTCAACACCCGCCACAATCGCCCGTCACAACAGAAACACAATGGTCACACTTCAGGCCGTACCAGCATAGTGCGGAGAAATCTTGTGGTACCTCTTCAAGTACTGCGAATTCAGGCGCAGCCAAGGGGGACGAACATGAGTTCTCGTCACACGACGACCATCGCGGGATCGCTGCTCACGGCATCTTTCTCGGCCGTGATGATCCTTTCTTTCACCGCCGTCGCGGACGACCAGGGACCGGGGAGCAGCAAGGGGGGAAAGGTAATTGACGAGGCACCGGCGGGTGTAAAGCTGACCACGCTGCTGCCCGAGAAGATCTCCGTGGACAACAGTTCGCAGAAGACGGCGATTACCGCCACGGTGAAGAACGAAGGAACCAAGGACAGCGGCGACATCAGGCTTTTGGTGGTCGGTTTCGACGGCCTGACGGTCAAGGGCGTCAAGGGCTGCTCCGCCATGGCCGACAAGGATCTGCCCAAGGGTTCGAACAGCGGTTTCGTTTGTTCCGTCGGCAATCTCGCGGCCGGCAAGTCGAAGTCGTACGCCGTCGACGCGACGTTCGATCTGAGCAAGACCGGCAACATCTGCCTGCCGGTGCAGACGAGCGACGGCAAGAAGACGTACTGGCAGCAGGGCCCGGTGCCGTTCGGTACGACGAACCCGTCGCCGAACGCCCCGGCCACCCCGCTGCTGCTCGGCACCGACAACAAGCCGGTGGCACCCGGCGGCGACCAGCTGCCCAAGACCGGCGTGGGAAGCGACGTCCTGCCGCTCGGCGCGGCGGGCGCGGCGCTGATCTCCGCGGGAGCGGCGGGCCTGTGGTGGGTCCACCGGCGCCCGCGGCGGTCGGAACAGCACTGAGGAACTGAGACAGGAACAGCACGGAGGCAGGAGGGAGCGGGCCGGGGTGCCGAGCGCGGCGCCCCGGCCCGCTCCGTTCAGAAAACTTGACGGTGCCTGTCAGGTAATGCGGCGACCATGAGCCGTATGGACCCTATGAACACCGTCGACAACACCGCGGACGAGACCACGGGCAAGACCAGGGACAAGACCACGGACGAAGCCACGGACGAGACCACCGACCGACTCGTCCTCCGCCCCGGCGACCCCGGGTACGACGAGGAACTCGCCGGATTCCAGACCGGTTTCACGCAGCGGCCCGCCGTGGTCTTCGCCGCGTCCTCGGCCGACGACGTGGCCGCCGCCGTGCGGTACGCGGCCTCCGCGGGCCTGCCGGTGGGCGTGCAGGCCACCGGGCACGGGCTGCCGGGCGCGGCGGAGGGTGGCGTCCTGATCGCGACGCGGCGCATGGACGGGGTGAGCGTCGATGCGGGGGCCCGCACCGTCCGCGTCCAGGCGGGCGTCCGCTGGGGTCAGGTCGTCGCGGCGGCCGTGCCGTACGGGCTGGCCCCGTTGAACGGATCGGCGCCGGGGGTGGGCGCCGTGTCCTACACCCTGAGCGGCGGACTTGGCATCCTGGCAAGGGAGTTCGGATACGCGGCCGACCATGTACGCACGCTCGACGTGGTCACCGCGGACGGGCGGCAACGCCAGGTGACGCGGGAGTCGGACCCCGACCTGTACTGGGCGCTCCTCGGCGGCGGCCACAACTTCGGCGTCGTCACCGAGCTGGAGATCGACCTCGTACCGGTCGCGCGGCTGTACGGCGGCTCCCTCGCCTTCGACGGGCGCGAGGTCGATCCGGCGGCGGCGCTGCGGGCCTACGAGCGCTGGACGCGGACCGTGCCGGACGGGCTGACCTCGTCGTTCGCGGCGGTGCCGTACCCGGACGTGCCGGGGATGCCGCCGCACCTGCGCGGGCGGTATGTGATCTCCGTACGCGTGGCGTATACGGGTACGGCCGCCGAGGGTGAGCAACTCGTCGCCCCGCTGCGGGAGATCGGGCCGGTCCTCGCCGACTCGCTGCGCGAGATGCCGTACGCCGAGAGCCACAGCATCCACAGTGACCCGGACTTCCCGCACACGTACTACGGCGACAGCGCGGTGCTGAGTGAGCTGGACGTGGCCGCCGCGGCTGGGCTCCTCGCCCGCACCGGCCCGGACGCGCCGGCGATGTGCGTCGTGCAGATCAACCATCTCGGCGGGGCACTGGCGCAGGACGCACCGAACTCCGTACCGCATCGCGAAGGGCGTTTCCTCGTACGGCTGTTGGCGATGGCGGACCGGGAGACGGCGCGGGAGTTGTTGGATCCGGCGTTCGAGAGGCTCGCGCCTTGGACGATCGGGCGGGCGCTCAACTTCGCGTTCGGGGCGGGTGATCGTACGGAGGGGCTGTACGACGCCGGAACGCGGAAGAGGCTCGCCGGGCTGAAGTCGGAGTACGACCCGGCGAACCTCTTCCGCAGGAACTACAACATCACCGGCTGAGGCTGGCTTGGACCAACGGTGAGTCAGCGCTTGATGAGCTTCCAGGCGGTGGGCAGGGCGCCCATCGCCAGGGCCGCCTTGAGGGCGTCACCGAACAGGAACGGGGTGAGGCCCGCCGCGATGGCCGCGCTCGCCGACATGCCGGTGGCCAGGGCCAGGTACGGGACGCCGATCGCGTAGATGATCGCCTCACCGAGCAGCATCGTGCCCGCCATGCGCAGCACGGAGCGGTCGGCGCCGCGGCGGGCGAGGGCGCCCACGACGGTGGAGGCCAGCAGCATGCCGAGGATGTAGCCGAAGGACGGGGCGGCGGTGCCGGAGCCGCCGCCGGCGAACCACGGGACGCCGGCCATGCCGACGAGCGCGTACACCGCGAGCGACAGGAAGCCGCGGCCCGCGCCGAGGGCCGTGCCGACGAGGAGTGCCGCGAAGGTCTGGCCGGTCACCGGGACCGGGGAGCCCGGTACCGGCAGCGAGATCTGGGCGGCGAGGCCGGTGAGTGCGGCGCCGCCGAGCACCAGGGCCGCGTCCCTGACTCGGGAGGCGGGGAGGAGGTCGGCGAGGACCTCGCCGGGGCGGGTGGGGGTGGCGGCTGCGGTGCTCATGGGGACTCCGGCGGGTGGGTCTGGGCAGGTTGGGACACGGTGACGCTATCCCAGGGGTACACGGCCGATCACCGTCTGCCATCGACAAAGCGGGGATCATGGGCTTGGTGGGCTCTCTACAAACGATGCCGTGTACACGTGTGGCGGGGTGACCCTGGTCACTGAGGTGAGCCAGTTTGCCGTACGAATCCGGCTCGGACGCCGACTGTAGGGTCCCGCCAAAGGTTCTCGCCCCCGCCGCCCCTACCCGTCCCATCCCCAGGGGCTCCGCCCCTTCGACCCCGGGATGGGTTGTGGGTCGGGTGCGGGTGGGTGGGGGCTGGTCCAAAAGATTGCGCAGTTCCCCGCGCCCCTAAAAGACAAAAGCACCCGGGGCGGGCGGGGGAATCGTGGGGCGAAGCCCCGCGCCTTTGCTTTTAGGGGCGCGGGGAACTGCGCGAGCAACCCCCACCCACCCGCAGGCGACGAACTACCTAGGGGGGTCTGGGGGCGGAGCCCCCAGGAACGGGATGGGACGGGTAGGGGCGGCGGGGGCGAAAAAACCCGGGGTGGCCGGATCCGGGTGGTGAGGCCTACTCTTCGGGGCATGGTTGCTCAGGCCAGGGACTTCGCGTCGCGTCGATATGTCGACCTGCGGCGCCAGGGGACGGCCACCTGTCGCCGTAGGTGAGGCGAGCGGAGTGGATCCGGCTCGCCGAGATGTGACGGCGCACTGTCGGACCAGTCCCGAGGAAGTTCCCCATGTCCCGTTCCGTGGCACCCTTTCCGCAAGCTCCACCCTCTCCACCCACGGCAACCCTCCGTCGCCGAACCAGCACCACCGCCAGCGCCATCCTCCGCTCCGTACTGGACCACGGCCCGGTCGCCCGCAGCACCATCGCCCGGCTGACCGGACTCTCCCCGGCGTCGGTGACCGACTACTGCGCCCGGTTCGCCGAACTCGGCCTGATCCGGGAAGCCCCCGCACCCCGGCAGTCGAACGGGGTCGGACGCCCGCACGTACCGCTCGACCTCGACGGCTCCCGTTTCGTGGTCGGCGGGGTACACATCGCCGTGCCGTACACGACCGTCGCCCTGCTCGACCTGCGTGGCCGAGTCGTGGCGGAGACCCGCCTCAAGCACCTGAACCATGAAGACACCGAGCCCGGCCGCGTGCTGGCCAACGCCGCCGACGAGCTCGGCGCACTGCTGGCCGGCGCCCCGGGCCGTACGCCCCTGGGCGTGGGTGTCGCCACCGGCGGCTGGGTGGACCGCGACTCCGGCACGATCGTGGAGCACGCGCTGCTGGGCTGGCGTGACGTGGCCGTACGGGAGGCGATCGGCGCCCGCACCGGACTGCCGGTTCATGTGGACGGGCACGCGCGGGCGTTGGTGAACGGCGAGCGGCTGTTCGGGCGGGCGCGGGGCAGCCTCAGCGTGCTGCACCTCTTCGTCGGCAATGTGGTGGACGCCGCCTTCGCCACCCACGACGAGGTGCACCACGGTCCCCGCTCGCAGGCCGGCGCGATCGCCCATCTGCCGCTGGCCGGCGGCACGGAGCGGTGCGACTGCGGCCGGACCGGGTGCCTCCAGGCCGAGCTGAGCGAGCGGACGCTGTGCCGCCGGGCGCGGGAGGCGGGTGTCATCCGCGGCGTGAACCCGATGCATGTGCTCGCCGCCGCGGCCGACGGCGACCCCGTGGCCGTACGACTGCTGGTGGAGCGGGCCCGGATGACCGGACGGGCGGCAAGGCTGCTGCTCGACGTGCTCAATCCGGACACCGTCGTCGTCACCGAGCTCGGTGCCGTGTACCGGGAGGACTGCCTCGCCGCGCTGCGCGAGGAGGTGGGGCCCGAGCGGGCGGCGGCGGTCGTGCCGACCAGTTTTCCGGATTCCGTGCTGGCCGTGGCGGGCGGATCGGTGGCTCTCGACGTGCTGTACCGGGATCCGCTGGGCGCCCGACCGGGGCCGAATTAATTCAGAAACTCCGAATGTTGACAGGGGTTGTACGAGGCCAGGAGCATCGTCCTATGAGCAGCTCGCGGGTGCAGGTTCCGCTCACCAAGTGCCGTGTCGTCGACCTTATGCGGGTCGCGCGCACGCTGTGTTGCTGACGCCGGTCATCGCCGCGTCGACCCTCCCTTGCTGACGATCGCTCGGCCGTCGACGCACTGACGATCACCCGGATTTCTTCGCCACGCCTCAGGCGTGTGCCTTCCCCTGCGCGCCCTTTCCTTCCTGGCTCCGCCCTGCCCGGAATTCCGCGCGTATTCCCGCCACTTGGAACCCCCGGAGTTTTCCCATGCCACCACTGTCCCCCTCCGCGTCCCGCGTCGACCGGCGGCTGTTCCTGTCCTCCCTGCTCGGTGCCGCCGCCGCTGCGGGGCTGAGCGGCTGCGCCGGTGCCAGCAGCGCCGCCGACACCCAGTCCAAGGGAGCCGCGTCCGCCCCGCTGTCCGCCAAGGTCCCGTCGGGCACCAAGCTCAAGATCGCCTCGTACCTGGGCCAGCAGCAGCTCCAGCTCAAACTGGCGGGTCTGAGCGAGCTGCCGTTCACGGTCTCCAGCTGGGTGAACATCGGCGCCGGTCCCGATGTCATCAACGCCTTCCGCGCCAAGTCCCTGGACGTCGCCAACAACGCGGGCATCCCGCCGATCCAGGCGCACTATCAGGGGTTCGACGCGAAGATCGTCGCGATCAACATCACCCGCAAGCCCAACTACCTCTTCGCCACCAAGCCCGGCAGCGACATCCAGGACATCCAGGGCTTCAAGGGCAAGAAACTGGCCTTCTCGCAGGGGCAGGCGCAGGGGGTCGTACTGCTGCGTGCCCTGAAGAAGGCCGGGATCAAGTACGACGACGTCGACCTGGTGCCGCTGACCAGCAACCAGTTCCTCACCGCGCTCCAGGCCGGGCAGGTGGACATCGCCCCGCTCGCCAACAACCAGTCGCCGGCCTACCTCAAGCAGTACGGGTCCAAGGGCGCCCACACCATCACCACCGACGTCGTGGACCTCCTCAACCTGCTGTGGGCGCCCACCTCCGTGCTAGCCGACTCCGCGAAGGCGGCGGCCGTCGCCGCGTACATCCCGCGCTGGGCGAAGGGCCAGGTGTGGGCGTACGAGCACCCCGACGCCTGGAACGAGGAGTTCTACGTCAAGACGCAGAACCTCACCCTCGCGCAGGCCCAGTCGATCACCGAGCTCGCCAACAAGCCTCTGTTCCCGCCGAGTTGGGCGGAGGCCGTGAAGTGGGAGCAGGAGACCGCCGACCTGCTCGCGGAGGGCGGCTTCGTGAAGGAGTTCAAGGTCGACTCGCTCTTCGACCGGCGCTTCGAGGGCATCGCGGCCAAGGCCGTGCCGGCGGAGTACCGGAGGTGACCGCCGTGAGCACGACCGCTGCCGTCGCTTCCGTCGCCGCTCCGGAGGAGCTCCCCCAGGTCCGCAGGCGCCGCCGGCTCTCCCCCGGCAAACGGCTGCCCGCCTCCCGGCTCGTCGGCCCGGTCCTCTTCCTCGCCCTGTGGGCCGCCGCCTCCGCCGCCGGACAGCTCGACCCGGCGGCGATCCCGGCGCCCTGGACGGTGGTGAAGACCGCCGGTCACCTGTGGACCGACGGGACGCTGCCGACCGATGTCCTGACCTCGCTCCAGCGGGCCGCAACCGGGTTCGCGATCGGGCTGACCGCGGGAGTCGTCCTCGCGCTCGCCTCCGGGCTCAGCCGGGTCGGCGAGGCGCTGATCGACGGGACGGTGCAGCTCAACCGGTCCATCCCGCCGCTCGGTCTGATCCCGCTGTTCATCCTCTGGCTGGGCATCGGCGAGACCTTCAAGATCGCGATCATCGCCATCGTCGTCTACATCCCGATCTACCTCAACACACACGCCGCGCTGTCCGGCATCGACCACCGCTACGTCGAACTCGCCGAGGTCCAGGGCCTGTCGAGGTTCGCCTTCGTCCGGCAGATCGTCATCCCCGGCGCACTGCCCGGCTTCTTCGTCGGCCTGCGCCTCGGGGTGACCGGCTCCTGGCTGGGCCTGATCGTCCTGGAGCAGATCAACGCCACCAGCGGACTCGGCTACATGATGTTCCAGGCCCAGAACTACGGCCAGAGCGACGTCATCCTCGTCGGCCTGGTCGTCTACGGCATCTTCGGTCTGACCTCCGACAGCGCGGTCCGTCTCATCGAACGGAGGGTGCTGTCGTGGCGACGCACACTGAGCAACTGACCCCCCTGCGCACAGAGCCCACCGTCCAACTCCGGGGCCTGACCCGCTCGTTCGACGGCCGTACGGTCCTCGACGGCATCGACCTCGACCTCCCCGCAGGCCAGTTCACGGCCCTGCTCGGGCACAGCGGCTCCGGCAAGAGCACCCTGCTGCGCGCCATCGCCGGACTCGATCACAGCGTCACCGGAAGCGGACAGCTCTCCGCGCCGGAACGGGTGTCCGTGGTCTTCCAGGACTCCCGGCTGCTGCCCTGGCGACGCGTCCTCGACAACGTCCTGCTCGGCACGGACGGCAAGGAAGCGGAACGCAAGGGCCGCTCCGCCCTCGCCGAGGTGGGTCTCGCCGGCCGCGAACGGGCCTGGCCGAACGAACTGTCCGGCGGCGAGGCCCAGCGTGCCGCGCTGGCCCGTTCGCTCGTACGGGAGCCCGAACTGCTCCTCGCCGACGAGCCGTTCGGCGCGCTGGACGCGCTCACCCGGATCCGGATGCATGTCCTGCTGCGCGAGCTGTGGGAGCGGCACCGGCCCTCCGTCCTGCTCGTCACGCACGACGTGGACGAGGCGATCGTGCTGGCCGACCGGGTGCTCGTGCTCGACCAGGGGCGTATCGGCCTCGACCTGACCATCGAACCCCCGCATCCGCGCTCGTATCGCGACCCCCTGCTCGGCGAGTACCGCGAACGGCTGCTCGCCGCCCTGGGCGTCACGGAGGACCACAAGTGACCACTGCACGCCAACTCCACCTCAACGCCTTCCTGATGAACACCGGGCACCACGAGGCCTCCTGGCGCCTGCCCGAGAGCGACCCGCACGCGCATGTCGAGCTGGCGCACTACGTCCACCTCGCCCGTATCGCCGAACGCGGCACCTTCGACTCGCTCTTCCTCGCCGACGGCCCGCAGCTGTGGGGCAACCTCGCCCAGCGCCCCGCCGGCGCCCTGGAACCGCTCACCCTGCTCACTGCCCTGGCGACGGCCACCGAGCACATCGGCCTGATCGCCACGGCCTCCACCTCCTACAACTCCCCCTACAACCTGGCCCGCAAGTTCGCCTCGCTCGACATCATCAGCGGCGGCCGGGCGGGCTGGAACATCGTCACCACCGCGGGAGCCGAGGCCGCGCGCAACTTCGGCCTCGCCGAAGAACCCGCGCACGCCGACCGCTACGCCCGCGCCGCCGAGTTCCTGGACGTCTCGCTCAAGCTCTGGGACAGCTGGGAGGACGACGCGATCGTCGCCGACAAGGCGGCCGGCGTGTGGGGCGACGACACCAAGATCCACCCACCGCGACACCAGGGGACGTACTTCAGTGTCGAGGGAGCGCTCAACGTGCCGCGCTCGCCCCAGGGTTACCCGCTGCTCGTGCAGGCGGGGTCGAGCGAGGACGGCAAGGCGTTCGCGGCCCGGTACGCGGAGGCGGTGTTCACCGCGCAGCAGACCCTCGCAGACGCGCAGGCCTTCTACACGGACCTCAAGTCCCGTACAGCGGCGGCCGGTCGGGACCCCGAGCACATCAAGGTGCTGCCCGGCATCGTCCCGGTGATCGGCTCGACGGAGGCCGAGGCGCGGGCGAACGAGCAGGTGCTGGAGGACCACATCGTCCACGAGCACGGACTCGCGAATCTCCAACGCCTGCTGCAACTTGAGCCCGGGACCCTGGAGTTGGACGCCCAGCTCCCCGCCGACCTGCCGCCCGAGGACGCCATCGAGGGCGCCAAGAGCCGCTACACGCTCATCGTCGCACTCGCCCGGCGCGAGCGGCTCACCGCAAGACAGCTGATCGGCCGCCTCGGCGGCGGACGCGGCCACCTGACGTTCGCCGGCACACCCGAGCAGGTCGCCGACGCGATCGAGGAGTGGTTCCGGCTAGGTGCCGCCGACGGCTTCAACATCATGCCCGCCGTACTGCCCTCCGGCCTCGATCTCTTCGTCGACCACGTCGTGCCGATCCTGCGCGCCCGCGGCCTGCTGCGTCAGGAGTACGGGCCCCGGCAGACCCTGCGGGAGCGGTACGGCCTCCCGCGCCCCGCCAACCAGCACGCGTCCGCCCTCGTCTGATTCTCCGCCCCGAAAGGACCCGTCCCACATGGCTGACATCGAGATCCACAAGGTCACCGGCACCATCGGCGCCCGGATATCCGGGGTCGACATCGCCAAGCCCCTCGACGACGACACCGTCGCCGCCCTGCGCGCCGCCCTCAACGAGCACAAGGCCCTGGTCTTCGACGACGTCGACCTGGACGACGAGGGCCAGCAGGCCTTCGCCCGCCACTTCGGCGACCTCACCACCGCCCATCCCACCGTGCCCGCCGTGGCCGACGCCCCGAACGTGCTGCCCGTCGACAGCGAGCGCGGCCGCGCCAACCACTGGCACACCGACGTCACCTTCGTCCTCAATCCGCCGCAGGCCAGCACCCTGCGCAGCATCACCGTCCCGCCGTACGGCGGCGAGACCCTGATCGCCAACTCGGCGGCCGCCTACCGCGACCTGCCCGAACCCCTCCGGGCGCTCGCCGACACCCTGTGGGCCGAGCACACCAACGACTACGACTACGCCGTGCCGGACGAGGAGGTCGACGAGGAACAGGCAGCGCAGCGCGCCCAGTTCACCTCCATCAAGTACCGCACCGCCCACCCGGTCGTCCGGGTCCACCCGCTGACCGGTGAGCGCGGGCTGTTCATCGGCGGGTTCGCGCAGCGGATCGTCGGCCTGTCGGTCGGCGAGTCCCGCAAGATCCTCGACCTGCTCCAGGCGTACGTCACCCGGCCGGAGAACATCCTGCGCTGGCGCTGGTCCCCCAACCAGCTGGTGCTGTTCGACAACCGGATCACCCAGCACTACGCCATCGACAACTACGACGGTCTGCCGCGCCGCCTGCACCGTGTGACCGTCGCCGGTGACGTGCCGGTCGGGGTCGAGGGCAAGGAGAGCCACTCGATCGCGGGAGACGCCTCGCACTACACGTCGGTCGCGTAGCACCCGCGCCCGCCTTCCGGTAAACGGCCCCTTACGTTCCGTAGGAAACATGTCCGCATACTGGGCAGCCTCTCCCTCTCAGCGGACAGGCTGCCCAGACTGTGGGCGTTTTTGCCCGCTCGCACGTAAGGGACCCACCCGCTCTCATGTCCCGCACCACCCTCGACGCCCCGCCCGGTACCCCCGACGCGGACGCCTCCCTCTCCCCCGGCCTGAAGCACGGCCTGAAGCAGCGCCACCTCTCGATGATCGCCCTCGGTGGCGTGATCGGCGCGGGCCTGTTCGTCGGATCCGGGGCCGGTATCGCCGCCGCCGGGCCCTCCATCGTCATCGCGTACGCCGTCTCCGGTCTGCTCGTCATGCTGGTGATGCGGATGCTCGGCGAGATGTCGGCCGCGTATCCGTCGTCCGGTTCCTTCTCCGCACACGCGGAGCGGGCGATCGGACCCTGGGCCGGCTTCACCTCGGGCTGGTCCTTCTGGGTGCTGCTGTGCACGGCCGTCGGGCTCGAGGGCATCGGCGCCGCGAAGATCGTCACCGGCTGGCTGCCGGGCACGCCCGAGTGGGCGTGGGTGGCGCTGTTCATGGTCGTCTTCTGCGTCGCCAATCTGGCCGCCGTGAAGAACTTCGGCGAGTTCGAGTTCTGGTTCGCGGCCCTGAAGGTCGGCGCGATCAGTCTGTTCCTGGTGCTGGGCGTACTGGCCGTCGCGGGCGTGCTGCCGGGCACGGACTCCCCCGGCGCCGCCAACCTCACCGGCGAGGGAGGTTTCCTGCCGAACGGCAGCGAGGGCCTCGTCATCGGCCTGCTCGCGTCGGTGTTCGCGTACGGCGGTCTGGAGACGGTGACGATCGCGGCGGCCGAGTCGGAGAACCCGGTCAAGGGCGTCGCGAGCGCCGTACGCACCGCGATGTGGCGTATCGCGCTCTTCTACATCGGCTCCATGACGGTGATCGTCACCCTGGTCCCGTGGGACTCCAAGGCGGTCGTCGAGAAGGGCCCGTACGTCGCCGCCCTCGACCAGCTGGGCATCCCGGGCGCCGGCCAGCTGATGAACGTGGTCGTCCTGGTCGCGCTGCTGTCGGCGATGAACGCCAACATCTACGGCTCCTCGCGCATCGCGTACTCCCTCGTCGAGCGCGGCCAGGGTCCGAAGGCCCTCGGCAGGGTCACGTCCGGCGTCCCCCGCGTCGCTGTTCTGGCCTCCTGCGTCTTCGGCTTCGTGTGCGTCGTGCTCAGCTACTGGCGTCCCGACGACGTCTTCCCCTGGCTGCTCAACATGATCGGCGCGGTGATCCTGGTCGTCTGGATGTTCATCGCGGTCTCGCAGCTGCGGATGCGCCGCTGGGTGGAGCGGGAGGCGCCGGAGAAGCTGGTCGTACGGATGTGGCTGTTCCCGGTGCTGACGTGGGTCGCCCTCGCGGCCATGGTGGCGATCTTCGTCCTGATGGCCCGGGAGCCGGACACCCGGGTGCAGCTGTACTCGACGGGCGGCATGACGCTGTTCCTGGCCGCGGTCGGCTACACCTGGCAGAAGGCGCGCGCCCGCGCCTGACCCGCATCGCTGAAGGGCCCTCGCGCGGAGGACGGTTTCGTGCGAGGGCCCTTTCGCGTGCCCAAGCACGCACCCTCATCCTCTTGCTGCTAGCGTGCACTTGCAAGCCTTTTGCAATAAGAGGTCGGAGGGGACCTGACATGGCCGTCTACACACTTCCTGAACTGCCGTACGACTACTCCGCGCTCGCGCCCGTGATCAGCCCCGAGATCATCGAGCTGCACCACGACAAGCACCACGCCGCCTATGTGAAGGGCGCCAACGACACGTTGGAACAGCTCGCGGAGGCGCGGGACAAAGAGTCGTGGGGCGCGGTCAACGGCCTGGAGAAGAACCTGGCCTTCCACCTTTCGGGCCACATCCTGCACTCCATCTACTGGCACAACATGACCGGTGAGGGCGGCGGCGAGCCGCTGGCCGCGGACGGCGTGGGCGACCTCGCGGACGCCATCACCGAGTCCTTCGGCTCCTTCGCCGGATTCAAGGCCCAGCTGACCAAGGCCTCCGCGACCACGCAGGGTTCCGGGTGGGGCGTCCTGGCGTACGAGCCGCTGAGCGGCCGCCTCATCGTCGAGCAGATCTACGACCACCAGGGCAACGTCGGCCAGGGCTCGGTCCCGATCCTCGTCTTCGACGCCTGGGAACACGCCTTCTACCTCCAGTACAGGAACCAGAAGGTCGACTTCATCGACGCGATGTGGCAGGTCGTCAACTGGCAGGACGTCGCCCGGCGTTACGAAGCGGCCAAGTCCCGCGCGGACGTGTTGCTGCCGGCCCCCTGAGGCATGTATGAAACGTCCTGCTCGTGATCGTCTTCTCACCCTTCACGTGGCAGGCGGATGAGAGGAAGGCCTCTGCGAGGATGTGACTCGTGGGGGCCTTCCTTGTGGAGACCTGCTACCTCACCAGCCTTGCGAGGAGTGTGGTGAGGTCGGCCACGAACTGGAGCCAGGGGCGGGCCCGCTCGGCCCGCCGTCCGATCCTGCGTGCCAGCCCGGCCCGCCTGTTCTCCCGCTGCCGGAGCACTTTGTCCCGCACCCGCTGTAAGGCCTTGATCCGCCTTGGTCCCGTACGCCTACGTCGCCTCATGGCGAGACGCTAGCCGGGTGGGGCGCGGGGTCGCAGGCACCGGGATCGACAAAGCGGTACGGCGGTTATTGGGGGTAACACTGAACTCCTCACCCGGAGTTGTCGTCCACCGATCGGTGGACGGCAAGTTCAACCGAGTACCCGTGTCCCTCAACTTCCCTGCTCAGCCAGGCTTTTGGGCATGAACTCATTCACTGTGCGTGCGGCGCGCTGGAGCGCTCGGCACCCTTGGCGGGCCATCCTCGGCTGGCTGGTGTTCGTGGTGCTGTGCCTGGGAATCGGCAGCGTCGTCGGCGTCAACAGCGCCAAGACGGCGGACTACCGGGTCGGCGAGGCCGGCCGAGCGGAGGCCATGGCCGCCGAGGGGCATCTGGAGCGCCTGTCCACCGAGCAGGTGCTGATCTCCGCCCGGTCCGGCACCCTCGACCGGCCTGCCGCCGAGGCCGCCGCGAAGGATCTCACCGCCCGGATGAGGCGGTTGCCGGACGTCGCGGGCGTCGCCGAACCACTGCTGTCCGAGAACCACGACATCCTCATGGTCGAGGTGTCCATCAAGGGCGAGGAGCGGGATGCCGATGCCAAGGTCGACGCGCTCGTCGCGCAGACCAGGGCTGTCCAGAAGGCCCACCCGCGGCTGCTGCTCCAGGAGACCGGAAGTCCCTCCACCAGCAAGGGAGTCGACGATCAGCGCGACAGCGATCTCGCGCTCTCCGAGAAGATCACCCTGCCGGTCACGCTGTTGACCCTGCTGCTCGTCTTCGGCTCGCTCACCATGGCCGCCGTGCCGCTGCTGCTCGCGCTGTCGTCGATCGCGGCGGCGGTCGGGCTGTCGATGGTGACCTCGCACCTCTCCCCCGACACCGGGGTCGGCACGAACGTCATCCTGATGATCGGCCTCGCGGTCGGCGTCGACTACACGCTCTTCTACCTCAAGCGGGAGCGCGAGGAGCGGGCCCGCTCCGGCGGCCGGCTCGGCTCCGAGGCGCTGGTGGAGCTGGCCGCGGCGACCTCGGGCCGCGCGGTCGTGGTGTCCGGGCTCGCGGTCGTGGCCTCCACGGCGACGCTGTATCTGGCCTCGGACGTCATCTTCTCCTCGCTCGCCACCGGCACCATCGTGGTCGTCCTGGTCGCCGTGGCCAGTTCGCTGACCGCGCTGCCCGCGCTGCTCGTCCTCCTCGGGAAGCGCGCCGAACGCAGGGCCGCGCGCCGGGCCGAACGTGGAAAGCCCGTACGTCGCCGGGACGGTGACGGCGGCGGCCGAATATGGGGCGCGCTACTGCGACCCGCGAGCCGCCATCCCCTCGCCACCCTCTGCGTCTCGGTCCTCGCGCTGCTCGCCCTCGTCACCCCGCTGGCCGGGCTGAAGATCACGGAGATGAGCCGGGACACGCACTCCCGAGAGATCCCCGCCATGCGGGTGTACGACCGGCTCAACGAGGCATTCCCCGAGCAGCGGGTGACGCACCAGGTCGTCGTCCGCGCGGATGCCGCACGCTCCGGAGAAGTCACCGCGGCGCTGCGCAAACTGACCGAACTCACCGACGCCGACCAGCTGTTCGCCGGAGCGTCGCGCATCCGGACCTCCGCCGACCACCGCACCAGCACACTGGAGCTCAAGGTCCCCCATCTCGGCAACTCGGACGAGGCGTACGACTCCCTCGACCACCTCCGCGACGACTACCTGCCCGCCACGCTCGGCCGGATCGACGGCGCAGAGTACGGCGTCAGCGGTGACGTCGCCCGGTACACCGACTATCCCGCCCACCAGAACAGCAAACTCCCGCTGGTTCTCGGAGCGTTGCTCCTGGTGACGTTCGCGATGACCGTGTACGCGTTCCGCTCGGTGGTGCTCGGTCTGATCGGTGTCGTACTGAACCTGTTGTCCGCCGCGGCGGCGCTCGGGCTGCTCGTCCTTGTCTTCCAGGGGACCTGGGCCGAGGGGCTGTTGGACTTCCACTCCACCGGGTCGATCGGCTCGCGCGTTCCGCTCTTCCTCTTCGTCATCCTCTTCGGGCTGTCGATGGACTACCAGGTGTTCGTGGTGAGCCGCATCAGGGAAGCCGTGCTCGCGGGCGTACCGACACGGCAGGCGGTACTCGACGGGATCCGCAGGTCGGCGAGTGTGGTGACCAGCGCGGCCGTAGTGATGACGACGGTCTTCACGAGCTTCGTCTTCCTCCACATCATCGAGATGAAGCAGATCGGTTTCGTGCTCGCGGCGGCCGTACTGCTCGACGCCTTCGTCGTCCGGATCATGATCCTGCCGTCGGCGATGCTGCTGCTCGGCGAGGCGAGCTGGTGGCCCTCGCTCGGAGTACGGCGGGCGGCACGGACTCCGGATCACGCAGCCCCCAAGTTGCCGGTGGTCGACGTACGTTGATCGGTATGACTGCTCTTGCCGGGCCGATGGCCGACGCCTTCTGGGCCACGTCGCTGCGACGCTGGAACACGGTGTGCTGGGTGCTGTTCGCCGCCATGGCGGTCGGGCTGGTCGCGATCGACCGGCCCGGCGGGAGCAAGTACGCGGCGCTCGCCCTGCTCGGCAGCGTGGTGCTCTGCTACGCGGCCCTGGACCGCTTCCCCGACAACCCCGTCGTACGGCCACACGTCTACCTCTCGGTGCTGGTCCTCGCGCTCGGTGGACTCGCCTATCTGCGCGGCAACTACGCGGCCCTGTTCATGGTGACGCTGCCGCACTACTGGATGTTCGGGCGGACCCCGCGTGTCTCCATGGGGTTCCTGGGGCTCGCCACCGCTGGGACACTGACCGGGAGCGTGCTGCGCCAGGGCAGCTGGACGGTGCAGTTCTTCAGCGAGACTCTCGTCTCCACAGTGATCGTCGTCGCCGTGGGCGTGCTGATCGGCCTGTGGGCGCACTCGGTCGTCGCGCAGAGCACCGAACGGGCCGAACTGATCGTCGAGTTGGAGCGGACGCAGGCCGAGCTGTCCGAGGCGCACCAGCGGCAGGGTGCGGCGGACGAGCGGGAGCGGATGGCGCGGGAGATCCACGACACGCTCGCCCAGGGCTTCGCCTCGATCATCGTGCTCGCGGAGGCGGCCCGCGCCGGCATCGAGGGCGACCCGGCGCGCAGTGCCCAGCAGCTGCGGTCGATCGAGTCCACCGCACGCGAAAACCTTGCGGAGGCACGGGAGTTGGTCGGCTCAGGCGCCCAAGGAGGCCAGGCAGCGGCCGGTTCGGTGGCCGGGACGCTGCGCCGTACGCTCGACCGCTTCGCGGAGGACACCGGGCTCGCCGTCGACGCCGACCTCGCGGACCTCGACTGCGACCAGCAGAGCAGGATCGCCCTGCTGCGCTGCACCCAGGAGTCCCTGGCCAACGTACGCAAGCACGCCCGCGCCTCGACGGTCGGCGTGGTGCTGGCCCGGCAGCAGTACGGCGTGGAGCTGGAGATCACCGACGACGGGACCGGATTCGTGGTGGATGAGTCGACGGGCTTCGGGCTCGACGGGATGCGCAAACGGCTGGCGGAGCTGGGCGGGAGGCTCACAGTGACGAGTTCGGTGGGCGACGGGACACGCGTCCTCGCGGTGATCCCCGTCGCGGACACGGAAGGCACGGAGAGCACCGAGGGCACGGAGGCCGCGGAGAGCGCCGCGGGCACGGAGAGCGGGGCGACGGCATGAGCGGCACGGCACTGCGCATCGTCGTCGTGGACGACCACACCGTGATGCGGGCCGGGGTCGTCGCCCTGCTCGCCGCCGAGGACAGCATCGAGATCGTCGGCGAGGCGGGCGACGGACGCGCCGCGCTCGAACTCGTCGAGCGGTACGACCCCGATCTCGCGCTCGTGGATCTGCGGATGCCCGTGCTCGACGGGGTCGCGACGACCGCCGAGATCGTCGCCCGGTATCCGCGCACCCGGGTGCTGATCCTGACCACGTACGACACCGACGCGGAGATCGAGCACGGGGTGGAGGCCGGCGCCATCGGTTATCTCCTCAAGGACACCACCCGCGAACAGCTGGTCGACGCCATCCACGCGGCGGCGCGCGGCGAGACGGTGCTGGCGCCCCGGGTCGCCGCGAAGCTGGTCGCCCGGATGCGGCAGCCCGCCCCGGTGCCGCTCACCGCCCGCGAGGTGGACGTCCTGAACGCCGTCGCCGACGGTCTGACGAACGCCGAGATCGGGCGCCGCCTGGTCATCGCGGAGGCCACGGTGAAGACACATCTGCTGCGCCTGTTCGCCAAGCTCGATGTGAACGACCGGACGCGGGCGGTGGTGGTCGCGATGGAGCAGGGGCTGTTGCGAAGGCCCTGAACTCCCCTACTCGCACGGCACGTTCAGCGACAGCAGAGCGACCTCCCGGTCCATGACGCGTAGTTCGCTGACCGCCGCGTTGCGCAGTCGTGGGAAGACACGGCGGTACTCGCCGAGCGGGATGGAGAGGAAGGAGCACAGCACCAGGCGGAGGAGGGTGTTGTGGGCGACGACCAGGACGCGTTCGCCGGGGTGGGCGGCGGCGATGCGGTGCAGGGCGTGCGCGCCGCGGGCGGCGGCGGTGCGGGGGTCCTCCGCCTCTGGGAAGGGGTACGACACCGGGTCGGCCCGGAACGCCTTCGCGCGCTCCGGGTTCTCCGCCTCGAACTCGGCGAGGGTACGGCCCTCGACGACCCCGAAGTCGCATTCGCGCAGGGCCGGTTCGCGGTGCGGGGTGAGACCGAGGGCGCGGCAGGCGGGGTCGGCGGTGGCGATGGCGCGGGAGACGGTCGACGTCCAGATCGCGTCCACCGGGTGCGCGGCGGCCCAGCGGCCGAGGGCCTCCGCCTGGGCGCGGCCCTCGTCGGTGAGCGGGACGTCACTGATGCCGGCGTAGCGGTTCTCGGCGTGCCAGACGGTCTGCCCGTGCCGGGCCAGGAGCAGGGTCGCACTGCGGCTCGTAGTACTCATGAGCCCGCAGTATCCAGGTCCAGTCGGGCCCGCGCGTGCCCCGCAACGGAAGCCGGCAGCCAGCCGCGCGCCTCCAGCTCGTCGAGCAGCCGGGCGTACGGGTCGGCGAAGGCCGCCGTGCGGGCGGGGCGCGGTTCGAGGACCGTACGGACGTGGACCATGCGGTCGGCGGCGTCCGCGAGGGTGGCGGCGGCCCCCATGCCGTACGCCGTCAACGCGGCCATGCCCAGGGCGGGTTCGGTCTGTTCGGGGACGCGGGCGGGGCGGGCGAGGATGTCGGCGCGGAGCTGGTTCCAGTACGGGCTGCGGGCGGCGCCGCCGGTGAAGGTGAGCGGGCCGTCGAGGGGGGCGCCGAGATGGTGCAGGTAGTCGAGGCAGAGGCGTTCGGTGAGGGCGACGCCCTGGAGGAGCGCGGCCCACAGGTCGGCGTCGGAGGCGGGCTCGCCGAGGACGAAGGCGGTGGCGTCCGGGGCGAGGAAGGGAAAGCGTTCGCCGGGTGAGGTGAGGGGGTAGGCGAGGACGGACGCGGGCTCGAAGGCCTGGGCGGCCTGGTCCATCGCGGCGGGCGAGGCGTCCGGGAAGTACGCCGCCAGCGCGCCCGCGCCGACGCTCGACGCACCGCCCGGCAGCCAACTCCCGTCAGGTGCCCTGTGGTTGTAGACCACGCCGGACGGGTCCCGCACCGGCTGCGACGCGGCGCCCTTGAGGACGAGCGTCGTCCCCAGCACCGAGTTCCAGGAGCCCTCGCGCAGGGCGCCCGAGGCGATCTGGGCCGCGCAGCCGTCCGTCATTCCGGCGACGACCGGGGTGCCGACGGGGACGTCCACCACGACGAGGTGGACGAGCTGCTCGCCGCAGCCCCGCCCGGCGCGAACGGCGTCCGCGTGCTCCCCTACTTCGCCCCCTCCGGCGAACGCGCCCCCTTCGTCGAGCCCCGCCTGCGCTCCGAACTCACCGGCGTCTCCCTGGAGTCCACCCGCGGCGACCTGATCCGCGCCACCTGCGAGGGCATCGGCTACGCCGCCCGCCACTGCCTGGAGGCCGCGGGCCTGACGGGGTCCCTGGCCGTCTGCGGCGGCGGCACGCGCAGCCCCGCGTGGATGCGACTCCTCGCCGACGTGCTCGGGCGGCCGTTACGGGTCGTGGAGGGCGCGGGGGGCGGTGCTCGCGGCGGCGGCGCGGTACGGGGTCGCGCTGGACACGTCGGCCTGGACGGAGCCGACGGGGGTCGTCGAGCCGGACGCGGGGCGGGCCGGGTACTACGCGAAGGGGTACGAGGAACATCTGGCGCGGTTGACGGAGGCACGGGGCAGGACGCGACAGTGATTCTTTCGCCCCCGCCGCCCCTTTTAGGGGCGCGGGGAACTGCGCAATCTTTTAGACCAGCCCCCACCCACCCGCAGGCGACAAACGGGGGCGGGCGGGGGATCGCGGGGCGAAGCCCCGCGCCTTCAGGGGCGCGGGGAACTGCGCGAACGGCCCCCACCGTCCCGCAGCCGACACACAACCGAACGGGGTCGAAGGGGCGGAGCCCCAGAGACGACAGGAGGTACTGATGCGGACGCGCAGTCTGGACTGCCCGACCTGCGGCACCATGCAGGATTTCCGGCTTCTCACCGACAAGGAGAAGGCGGCGATCCGTTCGAAGAAGGGGGACCGCCATCAGGTGGACAACCTCTGGCGCTGCACCGCCAAGGGCTGCCTCTCGTACTACCGCCACCTCAACAAGGGCGACCGCGGCGTCCTCCCCGAGGAATTCCGCGAGGAGAAGGCCGCCGAGGAGTGAGACCTACAGGTTGCTGAAGTCCGGCCCCGCCGTGCGCGTGCGCTTGATCTCGTAGAAGCCCGGTACGGAGGCGACGAGCAGGGTGCCGTCCCAGAGCTTGGCGGCGTCCTCGCCCTTGGGGGCGGGGGTGACGACCGGGCCGAAGAAGGCGATCTGCTCGCCGTCGGCGCCGGGGACGGCTATGACGGGGGTGCCGACGTCCTGGCCGACCTTCTCGATGCCCTCCTTGTGGGAGGCGCGCAGCTCGGCGTCGAACTCGAAGTCCTCCTGGTCGGCGTAGTCGAGCAGGGAGGCGGGGAGACCGACCTCGTCGAGCGCGGCGGCTATCGCTTCCTTGGTCGGGCCCTCGCCCCCGTTGTGGAAGCGGGTGCCGAGCGCGGTGTAGAGGGGTCCGAGGACGTCGTCGCCGTGCTTCTGCCAGGCGGCGGTGACCACGCGTATCGGCTGCCACGCCGTGGTGGCCAGCATCTCGCGGTACTGCTCGGGCAGCTCGTCCAGCTTGGGCTCGTTCAGCACGGCGAGGCTCATGATGTGCCAGCGGACCTCTATGTCCCGGAGCTTCTCCACTTCCAGGACCCAGCGCGAGGTCATCCAGGCCCAGGGGCACAGCGGGTCGAACCAGAAATCGACAGGGGTCTTGCCTGAACCGGTCTGACTGATCTGCGCGGTCTGAGCGGTCTGCTCGGGCATGGCTCTCCTCGGAAAGTGGTCTTTCCCGAGCCAACACCGACGCTCGCCCGCACCATTCCCGTACGCCCGCCGGCAATCTCACGTGCCCGGCGGCAAACCGTCGGCAATCTCACGCGCCCGTCGCCATTCCCGGTGCCCGCTGTCAGGGGCGCATGGCAGGATCGGTCCTGTTCACACGCATGTGTTCATGCCTGTCCACGACGCCACGAGGGAGTGCAGCCCGTGCCCGGTGAGAATCTGTCCCGCGACGAAGCCCAGGAGCGGGCGGCGCTGCTGTCCGTCGACAGTTACGAGGTCTCCCTCGACCTGCGCTCGGCCGTCGGGGACACGGATCCCGATGCGGCCGCCGCCGCGCCGCGCACGTTCCGCTCGGTCACCACCCTCCGCTTCCGCTGTGCCGAGCCCGGCGCCGCGAGCTTCGCCGATCTGATCGCGCCGAGTGTGACCTCCGTCTCACTCAACGGCAAGGACCTCGACCCCAGCGAGGTCTTCGACGGCTCCCGGATCCGGCTGGAGGACCTCGCCGCCGACAACGAACTCGTGGTCGACGCCCAGTGCGCCTACTCCCGCACCGGCGAGGGCATGCACCGCTTCGTCGACCCGGAGGACGGCGAGGTGTATCTGTACACGCAGTACGAGCCCGCCGACTCGCGCCGCGTCTTCACCAACTTCGAGCAGCCGGACCTCAAGGCCCCCTTCCGCTTCGAGGTACGGGCCCCGGAGGGCTGGACGGCCTGGAGCAACGGCGTCGGTGAACTCACGGACGGCGTCTGGCAGTTCGCCGAGACCAAGCCGATCTCGACGTACATCACGGCGGTCGCGGCGGGCCCGTACCACTACGTGACCGACTCCTACTCCCGCACCTTCGACGACGGTACGACGCTGGAGATCCCCCTCGGCGCGATGTGCCGCAAGGGCCTGGCACCCCACTTCGACTCCGACGACGTGTTCCTGGTGACCAAGCAGGGGCTGGACTTCTTCCACGACCACTTCGACTACCCGTACCCGTTCGGGAAGTACGACCAGGCGTTCGTCCCCGAGTACAACCTCGGCGCGATGGAGAACCCGGGTCTCGTCACGTTCCGCGAGGAGTTCATCTTCCGCGGCAAGGTGACGCAGGCGTCGTACGAGAGCCGGGCGAACGTCATCCTGCACGAGATGGCGCACATGTGGTTCGGCGACCTCGTCACCATGGAGTGGTGGGACGACCTGTGGCTCAAGGAGTCCTTCGCCGACTTCATGGGCGCGTTCTCGCTGGTCGGCGCGACCCGCTTCAAGGACGGCTGGATCACCTTCGCCAACCGCCGTAAGGCGTGGGCGTACCGCGCGGACCAGCTGCCGTCCACCCACCCGGTCACGGCCGACATCCGCGACCTCCAGGACGCCAAGCTCAACTTCGACGGCATCACGTACGCCAAGGGCGCTTCGGTACTGAAGCAGCTGGTGGCGTACGTCGGCCAGGACGCGTTCCTGGAAGGCGCCCGCCGCTACTTCAAGCGCAACGCGTACGGCAACACGCGCCTCGGCGACCTGCTGTCGGTGCTGGAGGAGACGAGCGGGCGGGACATGGCCGCCTGGTCGAGGTCCTGGCTGCAGACGGCCGGCGTCAACTCCCTTACCCCGCAGGTGATTCTGAGCGCGGAAGCCCGGATCACGGAGCTGGCCGTGTTGCAGGAGGCCGCCGAGTCGCACCCCGAACTGCGCCCGCACCGCGTGGCGGTGGGCCTGTACCGGCGTACGCCGGACGGTGCCCTTGAGCGGTACGCGCGCGCCGAGGTGGACGTGCACGGCCCGCGCACGGTCGTCGGGGAACTGATCGGCGCCGAGGCCCCGGACCTCGTCCTGGTCAATGACGACGACCTGACGTACTGCAAGATCCGTTTCGACGAGAACTCGCTGGCCACGCTGCGGGAGCGACTCGGCGAGATCACCGACCCGCTCGCCCGCGCCCTGTGCTGGTCGGCGCTGTGGAACCTCACCCGCGACGCGCTCATGCCCGCCCGCGACTTCATCGACCTGGTGCTGCGATTCGCGGGACGCGAGTCCGACATCGGTGTGCTCCAGATGCTGCACGCCTGGGCGAACTCGGCGCTCACGCACTACGTGGCCCCCGACTGGCGCACGGAGGGCGGACGCCTGCTCGCCGAGGGCGCGTTGAAGGAACTGCGGCTCGCCGAGCCGGGCAGCCAGCACCAGCTCACCTGGGCCCGCTTCTTCGCCGCGGTGGCCTCCGGCGAGGCCGATCTCCAGCTGCTCCAGGGCCTGTTGGAGGGCACCGCGAAGATCGACGGACTTGAGGTCGACCAGGAGCTGCGCTGGGCGTTCCAGGAACCGCTGGCGGCACACGGCGTGGCCGACGAGCAGGCCCTGGCCGCCGAACTGGCCCGCGACGACACGGCATCCGGCAAGCGCCACCAGGTCCGCTGCCTCGCCGCCCGCCCCTCGGCCGCCGTCAAGGCCCAGGCCTGGGCCGCCGTGGTCGAGTCCGACTCCCTCTCCAACGCCCTCGTCGAGGCGACCATCGCCGGCTTCACGCAGCCGTCCCAGCGGGAGCTGACGGCGCCGTACACCGCGAAGTACTTCGCCGCGATCGAGCGCATCTGGGCCGACCGCTCCATCCAGATCGGCATGGACGTGGTGAAGGGGCTGTTCCCGTCCCTCCAGGACTCCCAGGAGACCCTGGACGCGGCGGACACCTGGCTGACCGCCCACGAGAACGCGGCCCCGGCACTGCGGAGGCTGGTGCTGGAGGCGCGGGACGATCTGGCTCGGGCGCTGCGGGGGCAGGCGTGTGACGGGGTGGCTGCGGCCGGCTAACACGTGCCTGTGGGGGGCGCCGGTTCCGCCGGCGCCCCCACGCGTATCCGCCGGCGCCCCACGGGTCCGATGATCCCCTCGCGGATCCGATGATCCCCTCAGGATCCGGCGGTTACGAAATACAGGTATTCAGAGCCGTAACCCCTATTACGCCCCATCCGGACCAGCGCCTTTCGGCAGTCGAACGCCCGTACTTTAGTGCTGGCTTGTCCGGATTTGTCGACGGGCGTGTAACAGTGGTTAGAGGGCGGACCGGGCGCGGAAAACCCCCGGTCATGAACCACAACACCCCGCTCTCCCACACCCCCCGCACCCTCCGCCACCTGTCCGACGTACAGCGCCGGGTCCTGACCACCGCCCAGCTGCGCGCCCACGGCGTGACCACCGCCGACACCAACGAGCAGTGCCGGCCGGGCGGTCCCTGGCAGCAGCTGCTCCCCGGCGTCTTCCTCCTCCACCCCGGCCCGCCCACCTCCGAGGAGCGCCTGCACGCGGTCCTGCTGTACGCCGCCCGCTCCCCCGTTCCCGTCCCGGCGGCGGCCATCCCCGCCCAGCCGGGCGCCGAGGAGCCGCACGCACCACAGCCGTACGCGGACGCCCTGATCACCGGCCTCGCGGCCCTCACCCTGCACGGCTTCTCCTCGGCCCCGCCTCTCCTCTCCCTCGACAAGATCGACGTCCTGGTCCCCCGCCTGCGCCGCCTCCGCTCACACGGCTGCGCCCGCATCGTCCGTACGCCCTCCCTCCCCGCCCCCGCGTTCGTGACCGGCGTCCCGGTCGCCCCCGTCCCCCGCGCCCTCGCCGACGCCGTCGCGGAACTGGCCGACGCGGGCGCCGTACGCCGACTGCTGACCGAGGCGGTACGTAACGGCCACTGCGAACCGGCCGCGGTCGTACGGGAATTGACGGCGGCCCGGCTGCTCAGCCGCACCCACGTGGTGGACGCGGTCGACTCACTGCTGGCGGAGGGCAGGGCGATCGCGGAGGACCGCCTGCACCGGATGGTCCGCGAGTACGGCCTCCCGGACCCGGTGTGGAATGTCGATCTGAGGTTGCCGGGCGGCCCCCACCTGGGCGGCCTGGACGCCTACTGGCCGGAACAGGCGGTCGCGGTCGAGCTCGACACCCGCGTCCCCCGCCAGGACGAGGACGCGCTCTGGTCGGAGTACGCCCGCAAGCGCGAGGTCCTGGAGCGCCTCGGCATCACGGTCGTCTACATCACCCCCAAGAAGCTCCGCGACACGATGGAACAGCAGGCCACGGTCGTACGCACCGCCCTGATGGCGTCGAACGACCGCGATCCGGCGGCGTACGTGGTGGTGCTGCCCCGGTAGTGACGGACCGGGTCGGTATCAGGAGGGGAGGGAAGGGGCTCGCGGGTGATCTCGCGGGCCCTTCTCACATGTCGCACGTCGGCGGCGTTGTCAGTGGCCCGCTCTACTGTGGGCGGAACAGGAGCCACGACGATCAACCCGACGAGCCACCGACGAGCAAGACGTGAGACAGGAGAGCCCCATGACGACTCTGCCCAACCGGCCGAACACCGCGCTGCTCGTGGTCGACGTACAGAAGGGCGCGGTGGACGGCTCCCACAACCGCGACAGCATGATCGCGAACATCAACACCCTGGTCGACAAGGCCCGCGCGGAGGATGTGCCGGTGATCTGGGTCCAGCACTCCGACGATCATCTGAAGCGGGACAGCGAGGCCTGGCAGTACGTCCCGGAGCTGACCCGCCACGACACGGAACCCCTCGTCCACAAGCAGTACGGCGACTCGTTCGAGGCTACGGAGCTGGAGGAACTGCTCTCCGAGCGCGGCGTAGGACGACTCGTCGTCACCGGCGCCCAGACCGACGCCTGCATCCGCGACACCCTCCACGGCGCCTTCGTCCGCGGCTACGACGTCACCCTGGTCGGCGACGCCCACACCACGGAGGACCTCACCGAGTACGGCGCCCCGACCCCGGAGCTGGTGGTCGCCCACACCAACCTGTACTGGGACTGGCAGAGCGCGCCCGGGCGGCGTGGGGAGACGGTCGACACGGCGAAGGTAACGTTCACGGCGGACGTCGCCAGCTAACAGCCTGTACGTGGTGGCGGGGGTGCGGCGAGCCGGGCCCGTACGGTCTTGCCGACGTCGGCGCGATGGAACCAGCCGAGCTCCCGGGTGAGCTGACGCACGACGAGAAGCCCCCGTCCGCTCTCGCCTTCGGGTTCGGGTTCGGCGGTGATCTCGGGAAACGCCCGCACGGGGTCCGAGACCTCGACGACCAGCCCTCGGTCCTCCAACTCGGCCAGCCGAAGCCATAGTTCATGCCCGACGACCCTGCCGTGCCGTACGGCGTTGGCGACCAGCTCGGAGACGACGAGCACGGCGTCGTCGATGTCTCCGGCCCACTGCCACATGGTCAGCCGACGGCGGGCTTGGAGCCGGGCGAGGCGGACGCTTCGGAGAGTCATGGGGTAGCCCATGGACCAGTCGTGGGTGAGGAGGGTGGGGGGTTGAGGGTTGGGCATGGGGGTCCCTTTCGCTCCGAGGTCTCCCAACCACCGTGACGGCAGCACGCGTTCTACTTCAATCGAAACTCGCCTGATTAATCAGGCGAGAGGTAATTGGACTATGCCCAGTTCTGCACAACCGGCCGCACGCAGCGCACACGAGATGTAACACTCTGCTCACGACGCGAAGGGACACGCACTACCGCACAAGGACGGTGCACATGGCGGCCAAACGTGGGCGGACCGCTCAGCGACTGGAACTCGGACTTCAACTCCGCCAGTTGAGAGAGAGCTGCGGACTCGGCGACCGAGGCGGAGGCTTCACACGCAAGCAAGCGGTGGTTGGGCTACGGATCTCCGAGGCCTCGTTGCAGCGGATCGAGTCCGGGAACCTCAACTTCCGCAACGTCGGCGATCTGCGGAAGCTGCTGGAAAAGTACGCGGTCACCGACGGGGAGGTCGTCGAGTCGCTGATCAACCTCAACCGGGAGTCCAACTACCAGGACTGGCTTACGCAGTACCGGGGGCTCATGCCTGCGGGGATGCCGGGCTTCGTCGGACTTGAGCCGGAGGCACGCGGCATGAAGGCGTATCACCCCACGGTGGTGTACGGCCTGTTGCAGACCGAGGGGTACGCGCTGGCGACACATGAGGCGCACAAGCCGATCGAGGAGTACACGACGGCGTTCATCCGCAGTAGCGTCGAGCTGCGAATGAAGCGCCAAGAGGTACTCACCCGGGAGAACCCCGTCAAGCTGCACGTCATCCTCGGCGAAGCCGCACTGCGATACCCGGTGGGCGGCGCGGACGTGATGCGCGGACAGTACGCGAGGATCGATGAGTTGTCGGGTTGGGACCACATCACCATCCAGGTCCTGCCCTTCCGCCGGAGCTATCGCTCGACCAACGACTTCGCGATCCTCGACTTCGGCAACGCACTGCCGCCGCGCGTACAGACCGACAGCGCCTGGGGCTCCGTATCCACCTCGGACAAGCCTCGTGAAGTCGACCGGTTCCACCGCCGGTTCGACGCCATGGCAGCATCAGCACTGCCGCCCGAGGACACCCCCGAGTTCCTGCACCGACTAGAACGAGAGCTGTAGGCCGATGCCCACTCACCCCTCCGCCCTTGAACTCGCCCCCGAGCAGGCCTGGTTCAAGTCATCCTTCAGCGACCCGGGCCAGAACTGCCTCGAAGTCGCCGACCTGCCCCTCAAGGGGATAGGTGTACGCGACTCCAAGAACCCGTCGGGCCCGGCCCTCCTCGTGCCCCCCACCGCCTGGACGACCTTCGTCACCCACATCCGAGATCAGATGTGAGCCCACACCTGACGGACGGGGTGGCCCAGGGCGCCGGCCAGGGCGCCGGCCAGGGCAGCCAACTCCTCGTCGGCAAACCGCCCGCGCCCGGGATTCCAAATGGCGATCTCGAAGCGGGCGAACCCGCAGGGCCAGTCGTAGTCCAGCGCGTCCAGTGAGGTCCCCGCACCACAACACGGGACGTCCACCACAAGGGTCGCGAAGCCGTCGTCGTGGGCCTCGACAAGATCCCGCCACCACTCGGTGTCAAGCGATGGGCCGCACTCCGGGCACCCGATCCTTTCGAGGTTCTGCCCGCAGTCGACGACGGCGACCCGCTCATGCCAGGTGACTTCGAGATCGTCCTCAATCCCGTTGAGGGTCTCGGTCACGAGGCCCTCAACGACTGCGACGGCACGCTCGGCCGCAGCCTGGTCGGGCTGCCAGCGCGGGTCGGTGGGAATGACGGAGAGGATGTCATCACTCACGGTTTCACAACTGCCATCCAGTCTCGGGAAACTGCTCAAACAACGAGGTCAGGGACGACGCCTGATGAACGGCGGAGGACCAGTCCTCGGCACCGACGTCAAGCAGAACCAGCGAGGGTGGGTCCTGACGGAAGTCGTAAGTGAGGAACTCGCGGCTTCCGTCCCCGCCGATGACGACAGCACCGGGGAAGCGCGTCTGGAAGTAGCCCGCGTCATTGATGTCGATGACTTCGTCGATGGAATCAATCACCAGGTAATCGCCCACAGGCTCGACGAACCGGCTCATGCTCCCCTCCGTGCTCATGAAGCGCCTGTAGTCCAGGGGGAACTGCACTCCGAAGTGACGCTCGGCGTGGGCGAGTTGATCGTCATTCGCGTTCTCAGCCGGAACTACCACGTCATAGTCCACGGGAATGCAGGTTTCATGGTCCCTCGATGCTGGAGATCTGCTGTTGGGTCATCTCTCAACTCGCGGTCACCTTCCAGGGTTTCGTCAAAGTGCAGCCTCGGTCGGCTTGTCCGGTTCTATGGTGACGCTGCAGATGCTGCCCTGGATCGAGAACGCCGTGCGACGCCACCACGTCCTGTGCACTCGGCTCAGACGTGCTGCATCCAGATATTGGGCTCCGTATAAGTGCCCTGGTCAGCGGACTGGTCGACCCGTAGCAGGCTCAGCCCTCCCGGGATGACGTAGTCACCCGTCTCTGGGAACACCATGCCGGTCCACTGCTCCCACTCGGCGATCGTGCCGGTCATGGTCTGCGACTGGGGAGCCGCCGCGAGAATTCGGGCGCCCAGACGCTGGTGGGTGCGGATCCATGGATCGAGGGCCATGCCGTCCTCGCGGGTCCACCCCATGAACGCCTCGACCGACGCCAGCGGGTAGCGCGCCTTCAACGTCGGGCGCACCGGCGCGATAACCCGTGGCCATCCGGCGCCCTCGGCGAGCCGACGCAGTGCGTTGAGCATCTCCCCGGCCAGGCCGCGCCCCTTGAGTGACGGCGTAACGATCGCCCCACAGATCACCAGAGTGTCGGGTTCGACGCCCTGCTCTCGGCCCTCGACGGCACGGATGATGGCCTGGGTGTAGCCGGTGGGGAGCGTTTCGGTCCGCCCGTCCCACCGGATCGGTATACCCCAGCCGGATGCGACCGGCAGGCCGCGCTCATCCACCAGCGTGAGATCGAGGTCGGCGAACCACTCCCTGATCCTGCCGATGTACTGCTTAGCCAGCTGATCGGCGGTGATGAACTCCGGGAAACCCTCACTGAAGAGCTCGCGCAACTGCTCATCAGGCCACGTACGTACATCTGTTCGCTCAACAATCAATGTCACGGGCCCGTTTATAGCGCACCCTCCACAGGCCGAGCGAGGAAGTTCAGCCCCCATGGCTTCGGCAGAGTCGCCTGACGATTCGTGATCATGCGAGTCCGAGGAGCGCGAGGGGACGGCGAGGTTGCGCCAGGTCGCCATCGCACGGGGTGCGTTGCCTGTTCGCAGCTGGGAGGCGTCCTCGGCAAGGGTGGTGTACCGGATGTGGTGCAGGGCTTCCACCTGCCAGTGGTTACGCACGAGTGAGGCCAGTTGCGCGGGGTGGCCTGCTCGATGGTGAGGCTGGTGACGGCGTAGATGGTCTTCACGGCACGTGACCTCGTTCGTCTTCTCGTGCACGTCCAGCTGGGCCAGGACCAGGCCCGTTGTGTGGTCCAGGGCGGCGAGCAGGTGGATCTTACGGCCTTTGGCCCTGGCCGCCCCTCGCAGGATCTTGCCGTCGACCGCGAGGGCGCGCAAACGGCCTGCGGTGCCGGAGCGGTGGTCTGCGAGCCAGCGGCCCACGGCCTGGTCCAGGACATCGCCGTCGATCCGGGCCAGCAGGCGGCGGGCCTGTTATCGAACCAGTGTTCCGGACTGTACGTACCTCAGCCCTGTACGCCGACGGAGCCAAAGCCCTCGGCAGTGGGGCCGAGGCCATCAGCTCCGCCAGCGGATGGAAGGCCAAACTCGCCTTCGGGTAACTCGCGTACCCCGCTACTCCCCTACTTGCCGCAGAACTCCCCCTCAATCACCGCATCACTGTCCCCCGACCAGTCCCCGTTGAAGTTGAAGGAGAGCGAGTGGCGGCCGTCCGCGGTCGTCACCGACGACGACGTCGAGCCGTGGATGCCACCGTCATGGCCCCAGACGTGGACCCCGCAGCTCAGCTCGCGGTCGATGAGGCCCAGGCCGTAGCCGGCGTTCGGGATCTCGTCGACCTTGACCGTGGTCTTCATCTCCTTGAGCTGCTCGGGCGGGAGGAGCTTGCCCCGGAGCAGGGCCGCGTAGAAGCGGTTCAGGTCGGAGGAGTTGGAGATCATCTCTCCGGCCGAGGACGCCAGGGACGGGTTCAGTTCCGTGGCGTCGTACGTCGGGCCCGTTGTCGACTCGGCGAGCTTCGAGTACGCGCGGCTGCTGGGGTGCGGGACCGTCACCCTCGTGCCGGGGACCGATGTCGCGTGCAGGTTCAGGGGGTCGATGATGCGGTGGCGGATCTCCGAGGCGTACGAGTGGCCCGTGACCTTCTTGATCACCATGCCGGCCAGGACGTAGTTCGTGTTCGAGTAGCTCCACGACGTGCCCGGCGCGAAGACCGGCTTGTGGGTCATGGCGATCGCGACCAGTTGCTCCGGGGTCTTCGTGTCGAAGCGGTGCTTGAAGAAGCCGTCCTTCAAGAAGTATGTGCGGCCGAAGTCCTCGTCGGCCGTGTAGTTGAAGATTCCGCTGGTGTGGTTGAGGAGCTGGCGGATGGTGATCTCGCTGCCGTCGTGGCCATGGCCCCGCACCACGCCCGGAAGCCACTTGTCCACCGTGTCGTCCAGCGACAGGCGTCCCTCCGCCTCCAGTTGGAGCAGCACCGTGGAGACGAAGGTCTTGGTGATGCTGCCGACGCGGTAGCGGTCCGCCGTGGAGCGCGGGGCACCCGTCGACAGGTTGCCGACGCCCGTCGTCGCGGACCACTTGCCGTGCGTGTCCTTGGCCGTTGCCGTCACGCCCGGCACGCCGTCCTGCACGGCCGCCTCCATGGCCGTGCGGGTGGCGGTGTGGTCCGCTCGGGCGGGCGCCGCCATCGCCGGTCCCGCCAGCGTCGCCGCCACCACGACCGCGGTCGCGCCCACCAGCCCCGCACGCCCCGTACGCCCCGCCGTTCCCGTACGCCCGGCCCATCCCGTACGTACCCTCATGTCTTCCCCCTTCTCACCGTTCTCGCCGTTGAGCTTGGTCACGGGGAGGGACCTGAGAGACGTACGCGAAGGTTGCCTGACCTTGTGCCGGTTGAGTGGTTTTCAGCCCTTCTTCAACACCAGCTCCGTGTTGCGGTCCCGCGACGACCCCGACAGGTCCGTACGGGCGCCCGGCGCGTTGAAGGACAGTTCGCGGTAGAGCGCCGCCAGGCCCGTCTGGGTCAGGTCGGTGAAGTCCGTGGCGTGCGGGGCGGCGGACTCGATGAGGGTGGTGAAGAGGGAGAGGGTGCCGTCCTTGTTGTCCACCAGCTCGATGACGCGGGCGAGTTGGGGGAAGTCGACGTGGGAGGCGGTGCAGATCTCCCAGAAGGAGCGGTTGCCGGGGGCGGCGTGCGGGATGATCTCGTTCTTGTGGGTGTGGCCGTTCACCCAGGCCAGGACGTTGCTGAAGCTGGCGAGGAGGGCGATGACGTCGTCGCCGCCGTGGCGCTTCTCGGCGGGGTGGGCGGGGTCGGCGTGGCCGTTGTCCATCGTCTTGCTGGTGTGGTGGCTGAAGACGATGACGTACGAGTCCTTGTTCTCGCGCAGCGTCTTCTCCAGCCAGCGCAGCTGGGCGGTGCCGATGGAGCCCGTGTAGTGGCCGCCAGGGTCGGTGGTGTCGAGGCTGACACCGATGACGTCCTCGGCGATGCGGAACGTGTAGTACTGGGTGCCCGCGGCGAGGTTCGCGGAGGAGTAGCCGTGGCCGAGGGGGCCCGGGCCCGTGTTGGCCGGGTCGAGGTGGGCCTTCAGGTACTCGGCGGGGGTGAACGGAGCGCGGTTCTCGTCCGGCGTGACCGAGCGCATGTCCCGGGCGTGGGCCTTGAGCAGGTCCCGGAACTCCTTGCCCTTGGGGCTGGTGCCGTTCTTGATGGACTTCTGGAGGGCGGTGCACTCCGAGGCGGGCAGCGACATCAGCTTCTTGCCGCCGACGGCGAAGTCGGTGAGGTACGAGTCGCCGCGTGAGCCGTAGCAGCCGAGCGGGAGCGCGTCGTGGTTGCCGACGGTGGAGTACCAGGGCAGCTTGAGGCCGGGGCTTCGCAGCTCGCGGATCGCGGCCTCCAGGAAGCCCTCGATGCGCGGGAAGCCGAGCTGCTTGTCGGCGTCGCGCAGGGCCGCGTCGGGCTGCCAGTACGTCTTGAGGCCGCTGGCCTGGACGCCCTCGTAGTGGCGCGGGTCGCCGCTGTTGGGGGTGATCCGGCCGCCGCTCATCACCTTCAGGAACCACTCCAGTTCTGTTTTGGAGTTGTTGTCCGTGTTGTCCCCGGTCGTCATGACGAAGTGCAGGGGGGAGCCGGTGACGGGGGCTCCGCGCAGCGAGTTGACCCGCTCGATGAGGGAGACGGCGCCCGCGACGGTCAGCGTCTCCTGCGGACGCCAGGCGCTCTTGTTCTGGGAGCGCAGGTACTCCAGACGCAGCGGGTGCTGGGCGTCCACCAGGTGCAGGTCGGTGAGCTGCACGAACGCGGCGAGCGTGGTGCGGCGGTCGGCCCGGCCCGACTTGGCGGAGGCCAGCTCGTCGCGTACCAGCCGCTTCCAGCCGGGGCCGTCGCCCAGCCGCCGGTAGCCGGAGGAGCCGGAGCGCGGGGCGGCGACGCCGCGCAGGGTGGTGCCGCGGGTGTAGGGGGCCAGCTCGGCGGGGGCCAGTGGGCTCACCCCGCTCGCCCCGGCGCCGTTGTGCGCGAGGGAGTCGGCGACGGGTGCCTGGCCCGGCGTGGCGGCATGCGCGGCGGAGTCCGGGCGCAGGGCGAGACCGATCCCTGCGGAGAGGGACACCGCTCCGGTGGCGGCGAGCAGGGTGCGGCGGTTGAGGGCGGGTACGGCGGCGACAGAGCGTATGCGCGACATGGCGCGGTCTCCCCGAGTGCTAACGCGTCGGCAGTGGTCGCGGGGCGCTCGGCTGGCGAACTTCCCGCTCATACTGGATCGTTGGCACCGGGGATGACCTGCACGTTAACTCGGCCGCAACGGCCAACGCCGATCACCGTACGTGGATCTTGGACCACCCTGCGCGTCCACGGACACCTCTCCGAACGGCCGGGAGGCGGTCACTCCTTGTTCACTTTTCGGGGTACTGAACCTGAATCCGGCCCGCCGTGGCGCTCACGTCACGGGTTGGCGGGCGAGTACTCGGGCGCCGACCAGCGCAGGGGGCTGGCCGTCGGCGACTCGATGACTTCCGTGAGCGTGAAGCGGACGGTTCGCTCACCGTCCGGCGCGTACTCCGTGCGGGCCTCGCCCGTCAGCTGGAGCGTCGTCCCCGTCCGCCAGTCCAGGAACAGCAGCCCGGCCCGCGGGTCCGCCACCAGGTTGCCGAGGGTCAGGAACATCGAGTTCCCGGGGTAGTCGCGCCACCACAGCTCGTACGGTGATGCGACGTGGACGAAGCCGGGGTTGCCGCCCCGGTGACTCGCCTCGGCCCCGTGCGCGTGCACCGTGGCGAGGAAGAAGGTGTCGGCGGTCTCGATGAACTCCCGCTGGGAGGGGGAGAGTTCGGTGTCGCGCCGGGGTGCGTCCGGCGTGCGCTCGGCGACCGTCTCGTAACTCTCCCTCTTCTGGAGGTACTTCGGGCAGTTGGCGAAGACCTGGTCGGCCTCGACCGCGAAGCCGCGGGGTGTCGGGCGGACCCGGCCGTTGAGGCGCATACGGCGCCGGGTGCGCGGGTCGAGCGCGAGGGTGCCGACGGGGGTGCCGGGCACGGAGAGCGCGGGGGCGAGGGGGTCGGCCGGCGGGAGTCCGCTCGTGACCGAGATCTGGCGGGGGCCGGTGGCCCGTACGAAGCCGGGTGCGCCGGTGAGCAGCGAGGCCCAGACCGCGCCACCGCCCGGGGCGCCGACGCCATCAGGGACGTCGACACGGCCCGATTCCGCGCCGCCGACGATCAGCATCGGCTGGAGTTCGAGGAAGGCGGCCGCCACCGGCCGGATGCCCTGCCCGATGGCCTGCCCTACGTGATCGGCGAGGTCGCGCACGCCGACCCGGTCCTGCACGGCGCGCGAGCCGGAGTGATACGTCACGACGCCATCTCCTCTCTATCTCTCGAAGAAACCGCAGGTCGGCATCTCTAGAAGAAACCGCAGGTCGGCGCAGCTGCCGACGGTGCCGGCGCCTCCTCCACGCCGCTCGGCGTGTAGATCTCCAGCCGCGTGCCGTCGGGGTCGTGGAAGAAGATCCCGCCCGACGCCGAGCCCTCGCGGTGGGCGACCACTCCCTCGTACGCGAATTCGACGCCGTAGGCACGCAGGGCCGTCTCGTACTCCCTGACCTGCTCGACGGAGTCGACTTCGAGGGCGAGGTGGTGCAGGCCGGCGCGGGCGTTGTCGTACGAGCCCTGCGCCTGCTGCCAGAGCGTGAGCACCGGGCGGCCGTCTCCGGCGAGGGAGCCGAGGAACGCGTACCGCCGCTCCTCCTCCTCCTTGCCCTCGCCGATCACCCCGAAGCCCAGGACATCGCGGTAGAAGCCGAGCGAGCGGTCGAGGTCGGTGACGTTCAGGCCGATGTGGCCGGTGCGCGGAGTCATGACAGTCCCCTTTGTCGATCCTGTCGATATCTGTCCATGGCTGCCCCCAGTCGAGGGCTAACCTCTGTAATCGACATTAGAGGTTAGAATCGTGAAGCGCAACCGGTCACATACCCTTGAGCGGTTAGCAGCGAAGGGAGCTCCGCCATGTCCACCACCCCCGACCCGCGTCCGCTCACCGGGGAGCCGGTCGCGCTCGACCTGCTCAACACCCGCTGGATGCATGAAGGGGCCGTGCGGGATCTCCTGACGGACACCGAGGGGCTCGCGGTGTGGCTGGCGGCGAACGGGCTCGATTTCCCGGCCGACGACACCGTTCTGCGGCACGTACTCCAGGCCCGGGACGCCCTGCGCGCCGCCGTCGACGGACCACAGGAAGAACCGGAAGAGTCGGAAGAGCCGGAAGAAAGCGAACCCCTGGCCGACACGGCCGCCGCCCGCGTCGACGCCGTCCTCGCCCACGGCCGCGTCCGTCTCACGCTGACCGCCCGCGGCCCGGGCGAGAGCCCCGAGTTCAGCGACCCGTCCTGGGGCCCGGCGTGGCTCGCGGCCCGCAACTATCTGGAGCTGCTGGACACCGCCCCGGACCGCATCCGCCGCTGCGCCCACGACGCGTGCATCCTGCACTTCTTCGACACCTCGCGGAACGGCACCCGCCGCTGGTGCTCGATGGCGGCCTGCGGTAACCGCGCGAAGGCGTCCCGCCACTACGCGCGCACGAAAGAGAGTTAAGTCGACACATAGGGTTATCCCTACCGACTGATATCTCCCGCCATAGCCCGCTATCACCGGCGTGACGCATGGCGGAAGTACGCCATGACTTCATCCCGCCTCGGTCAACTCTCCCCAAACAACTGCCCCTTAGGTAAAGCTGAGCGGTCATCCGGGTCCACATACCGGACTGACGCGATCGGGTCCCGAAATGACCGTCGGGGGCCGGTCGCTCCTCGCTCGTTCCTTTACCTACAAGGGATGCAGATGATCTCCGACCCTCAGCGCACTCCGATATCGGGCGCGAGACGCGTGGCCCGGATAGCCGTGGCCGCGGGCCTGGTGGCCGCGCTCTCCGCGGCCGGGCCGATACCCATGGCCTTCTCCGCGGACTCCGGCACTCCGGCGGCCGACCCGGGCACCAAGTCCGCGGCCGCCAAGCTCGGTTCGTCCGACGCCGACCTTCTCGCCGAGGCCAAGGCCAACGGCGACAAGAACGTCACGATGATGATCGCCACCGCTCCCGGCCAGACCGAGCAGGTCGCCAAGGAGCTGGACGCGGTCAAGGGCGGCTCCGTGGGCCGTACTTACGACAAGCTCGGTTACGTCAGGGCGACCGTCCCCACCGGCAGGGCCGACTCGGCCATCGCCGCCGCCGCGAAGCTGTCCTCGGTGCACGGGATCGACCTGCGCCAGGAGATCGCGCTGGACGACCCGACGCCGAGCGCCGACACGGCGAAGAGTGCCAGCAACGCCTCTACGGCCGCCGCCACTTACTCGGGCCCGTCCAAGAGCACGCCCGCCGAGAACCCGTACAACCCGTCCTTCGAGACGGGCGCCGTCGACTTCGTGAAGGACCACCCGAAGGCGGACGGCCGGGGCATCACCATCGGCATCCTCGACTCCGGTGTCGACCTGGGCCACCCCGCGCTCCAGAAGACCACCACCGGCGAGCGCAAGATCGTCGACTGGGTCACCTCGACCGACCCGATCCTGGACAGCGACGCGACCTGGCGCCCGATGGTCACCGCGGTGTCCGGGCCCACCTTCACGTACAGCGGCAAGACGTGGACGGCGCCCGCGGGCTCGTACGAGATCAGCACTTTCCGGGAGTCCGCGACGACGGGCGGCGACGCCAAGGGTGACGCGAACCGCGACGGTGACACCACCGACGCGTGGGGCGTGCTCTACGACGCGACGGCCGGCACGGTCACCGTCGACCTGAACAACAACAACGACTTCACCGACGACACGCCGATGAAGCCGTACAAGGACGGCTACCAGATCGGCTACTTCGGTACCGACGACCCGACGACCGACGTCGTCGAGCGCCAGCCGTTCGTCGTGGAGATCCGCAAGGACGTGCCGATGGACCCGTACGGCGGGTCCTGGGTCGGCAAGAAGGCCGACTTCGTCAACATCGGCGTCATCGAGTCCGAGCACGGCACGCACGTCGCGGGCATCACCTCCGCGAACGGCCTGTTCGGCGGCAAGATGAACGGCGCGGCTCCGGGCGCGAAGATCGTCTCGTCCCGCGCCTGCACCTGGACCGGCGGCTGCACCAACGTCGCGCTCACCGAGGGCATGATCGACCTCGTCGCCAACCGTGGCGTCGACATCGTCAACATGTCCATCGGCGGTCTGCCCGCTCTGAACGACGGCAACAACGCGCGCGCCGAGCTCTACACGCGTCTCATCGACACCTACGGTGTCCAGCTGGTGATCTCCGCGGGCAACTCCGGCCCCGGCGCCAACACCATCGGCGACCCCGGCCTGGCCGACAAGGTCATCTCGGTCGGCGCGGCCATCTCCAAGCAGACCTGGGCGTCCAACTACGGCTCGCAGGTGGAGAAGAAGTACGCGCTGCTGCCCTTCTCCTCGCGCGGCCCGCGTGAGGACGGCGGCTTCACGCCGACGCTGACCGCGCCCGGCGCCTCCATCAACTCCACCCAGACCTGGCTGCCGGGCTCCCCGGTCGCCGAGGCGGGCTACTCGCTGCCGGCCGGCTACTCGATGCTCCAGGGTACGTCGATGGCGTCGCCGCAGGCCGCGGGCGCGTCCGCGCTACTGCTGAGCGCCGCCAAGCAGAAGGGCATCGCCCTCACCCCGGCGACCCTGCGCACGGCCCTCACCTCGACCGCCGACCACATCAAGGGTGTGCAGGCGTACGAGGAGGGTGCGGGCCTCATCAACATCGTGGACGCCTGGGACTCCATCAAGGACGGCGCCACCGCTCACGACTACACCGTGAAGGCGCCGGTCGACACCGCGATCGACTACGCCCTGAAGACGCCGGGCTTCGGCACGGGCCTGTACGACCGCGAGGGCGGGCTCAAGGCCGGTGACAAGAAGACGTACGACATCACCATCACGCGTACGTCCGGCGCCGACAAGGCGATCCGCCACGAGCTGTACTTCGAGAACAACGCCGCCGGCACCTTCAGGATCGTCGGCTCGGACGAGGTCAAGCTCCCGCTGAACCAGCCGGTGACGGTCAAGGTCCAGGCCGCCCCGAAGTCGGCCGGTCTCAAGAGCGCGATCCTTGAGGTCGACGACCCGAAGACCGAGGGCGTCGACAAGCAGATCCTGTCGACGGTCGTGGTCTCGGCTCCGGTCAAGTACACGTACTCCGCGTCGAGTTCGGTGCAGCGCAACAGCAGCCAGTCGTACTTCGTGACCGTCCCCGAGGGCGCCAAGTCCCTTGAGGTCGCGATCGGCGGGCTGGCGGACAAGAGCCAGACCCGGTTCATCGCGATCCACCCGTACGGCGTTCCGGTCGACAACACCGGCACCCCGTACTGCTACCCCAACTACCTCGACGGCAACGGCTGCAAGCCCGACGTGCGTTCGTACGCGGACCCGCAGGCCGGCGTCTGGGAGATCGAGGTCGAGTCGCGCCGTACGTCGCCGCTGCTCGACAACCCGTACAAGCTGGACGTCTCCGTGCTCGGCGCGGCCTTCGACCCGGCCGTCGTGACCGTCCCCGAGGCCAAGGTCGGCACCCCGGCCACCGCCTCCTGGAAGGTGACGAACAACTACGCGGCGATCGACGGCACCCTGAAGGGCGGCCCGCTCGGTTCCTCGCTGACCGCGCGTCCGACCATCGCGGACGGCGCCACGCAGACGACCACGGTCGAGGTGCCCGCGGGCGCCACGTCCCTGAACGTCGCCATCGGCAATGTCTCCGACACGGCCGCCGACCTCGACCTGACGGTGAAGAACGCCGCCGGGACCGTGGTCGGGACGTCCGCGGACGGTGACTCCGAGGAGGCCGTGACCATCGCGTCGCCGGCCGCCGGGACGTACACCATCGAGGTCGCGGGCTACTCGGTCCCGTCGGGCTCGACCGCGTACGACTACCAGGACGTGTTCTTCTCGTCCGCGCTCGGCACGGTCACGGTCGACGAGTCCTCGCCGGTCAAGCTCGGCACGGGCGACTCGGCGACGGTCTCCGGCTCGGTCACCGCGCTGGCCGCGGCCCCCGAGGGACGCGAGTTCTTCGGCCAGGTCCAGCTGGTGAACGCGCGCGGCACGGTCGCGGGCCTCGGCAGCGTGAAGATCGAGAAGGTCACGCCGTAACCTCGTGACCTGTACGGCAGTGGGGCGGGCGTCCGGACACCGGGCGCCCGCCCTTTCGCCTGTCCGGTCTCACTCCTCACAGTCCAGAGCACGGGACTGGGGCAGCGCGTCGACGATCCACCGCCGCTCGGCGGCGATGTCCTTCTTCCCCGTCACCCACTTGTCGGGGACGACCGCGTCGTGCCGGATGGCGACGAGCACCTGCTGTCCCTTGTGCGGGCGCGGGCCGACAGCCTCGTCGAACAGGAAGGTGACCTGGGCCTTCCCCTTGGCCGGCTTGTAGGAGCGGGTCACGTCGAGGGTGATCCGGTCCTGATCGGCGCCGGGGAGCGGCTCGATCTCGGCGACCGTGCCCTCGACGACGAGCCGGGAGCAGGCGAGGTAGCCCGGGGCGCTGAGGGAGGCCCCCGCGCCGTCCTTCGCGTCCGCACCGGACGACTTGGCGGAGTCGTTCGCCCCGCCGGCCCCGCCCTGCACGATGAGCCAGCCCATGCCGACCACCATCAGGGCGACGACGGCCGTGACGAGCGTCCCGAGGGTGACCGCGAGGGCTCCGGGGTGCCGGGAGCGCTGCTTGGGGGCGGCTGCCGGGCGCCGGTTCCTGGGCTGCCTGGTCCCCCTGGACTTCCTCGTCCTCCTGCCCTTGCGGGACGGAGCCGCCTCGGTCGTCTCCGCACCGTCCGCCAACGTGTCCCCGATGAGGGCCAGTTGTTCGCGCAGCAGGGCGAGGTCCGCCGCCGCCGACCGGTGCTCGGCCATGAACTCGGCGTCTTCGTGGGCCCCTTCGGGCAGTGGTTCGTCCGTGATCGCGGCCAGCAGCGCGTCCACACCTTCGTACTCGGCCACGTCACACCACCTCGTCCTCGTGCAGGCGGGCGCGCAGGGCGCGGACCGCCGTGTGCAGCCTGCTCTTGACCGTGCCCTCCGGAATGCCGAGCTCCTCGGAGATCCCGCGCACGGAAAGATCGGCGTAGAAACGCAGGACGAGGACCTGGCGCTGGGTGTCGGGCAGTTCGTCCAGGCCCTGGGCGACGGCCAGCGAGAGCACACTGGAGTCCTCGTCGGAGGGGTGCTCCAACTGCCTTAGCGAGGCCAGGCGTTCGCCGAGCCGCTCCTGGCGGCGCTTGGCCCGGTGCCAGTCCATCGCCAGGTTCGAGGCGACGACCGCCGCCCACGCGGACACGTCGCGCGGCGCCTCGTCCCCCTTGGCCGTGCGTTCCAGCAACCGCAGGCGGACCTGCTGCACCCCGTCCGGCAGGTCCGCCTGCGGTACGCCGCCGAGCGCGAGCACCGCCCGCACCCGGCGTTCCTGAGCCGCGTCCAGGGGGTCGTCCACCCCCTGTGCGCGGCGGCCTGTTCTGCGCAGCACAAGCCACCCCTCCCCTCCCGCGTTTCCTCTACGACGCGGCGGCGCGCCAAAACGTTCGGCCCGGTTCAAGGGACTTTTCAGGGACTTTTCGCGGACCCTCGGCCTCCGCTTTCAACTCATCTTCCCTCCCCCTCTCATCCCCCTCTGCTCTCATCTCCCTCTCATCGACTTCACATCATCTTCACTGCCACCATGTGTCCCATGACGATCATCACGAAGGGAGCCAACACCCCTGTCCCCGCAGGGCTGTTGCGTGTCGCTGTCTGCCGACGGAACGTTCCGGGCACTCCGGCCGTGGACGCCTCGGCGCTGCTGCTCGACGCGGCCGGCAAGGTACGCGGCGATGCCGACCTCGTCTTCTACAACCAGCCGGCGCACCCCTCGGGCGCCGTACGGCACATCGGGACCGCCGAGGGCGACGGGCAGCTCGCCGAGTGGCTGGAGCTGGACCTGCCCCGGGTCGAGCCCGACGTGCAGCGGGTGGTGATAGCGGGGTCCTGCGACGGCGGGACCTTCGGCGCCGTACCCGGGCTCGCCGCGCAGGCGCTCAACGGCGACGGGGCGGTGGTGGCGCACTACGAGGTGACCGACGCATCGAGCGAGACCGCCTTCGTGCTGGGTGAGTTCTACCGGCGCAACGGGGAGTGGAAGTTCCGGGCGGTGGGGCAGGGGTACGCGTCCGGCCTCGCGGGGCTGGCGACGGACTTCGGGATCGCGGTGGAGGAACCCGCGGAGCCCGCGCCACTGAACGCCGTGCCCGCGACGACGGCGGGACCGGTACCGCTGGACGCCGTGCCCTCGAAGACGGCTGAACCGTTGCGGACGGGACCAGTGCCGGCGGGACCGGTTCCGGTGGACTCCGTGCGCCCGGTGCCGCAGGACGCCGCCCCGTTCCCGTTCGGGCCCGGGTTCGAGCCCGTCGTGCAGCGCGGCCGTGGTCAGGGCGTCATCACCGTCGGCAGGTCCGTCCCTCCCGGCCCCGTGATCGTCGAGGCCTGGCACGAGGGCGAGGGCTACTTCTACGCGTACACGCTCACCAAGCGCAACAAGGACGACAAGCTCGTCTTCAACAACACCATGACCGACTTCCGCGGCCGCGCGCTCGTCTTCCAGGACGACGACCGGCGGCTCCGGCTGCGGGTCACCGGCGACAACGACTGGACGGTGTCCGTCCAGCCCCTGTCGGTGGTACGCCACCTCACCGGCACCGTGCAGGGCCTCGGCCCCGAAGTCCTCGCGTACACAGGTACGGAGGCCGACGTCGACGCGGAGTTCTCCGGCGGCGACGACGGGGACAGCTCGTTCGTGGTCTGGAGCGCGGACGCGCACAACCTCCGGGGTTCACATGACCTGGTCTTCAACGACGTCGGACGGCTGCGGCAGACCGCGCCGCTCCCCGGGGGCCCGCTCCTGCTGCTCGTCGAGGCCGACGGCCCCTGGCAGCTCACCGCCCGCCCCCTGCCCGCCCTCGATCCCGGCCCGGCCCATGCGTCCGAGCCGCCCGCCGTCGTCGTACCCGAGACACGGCCCGTCCAGCCGTACGCGGGTGGCAGCGACGGCGTGAGCAAGGACGAGCGCCCGGCGAAGGGCCTCCTCGGCCGCCTGGGCCGTACCAAGGACCAGGCCGAGCACTCGGGCCGCGGCGAGAAGACGGTCACGCTGGCCAACCCGGAGCCGGGGCGGCCCGCGCTCCTCGAGTACTCGATCAAGGACGACGACGGGTACAGCAGCTACCGGATCGAGCTGCTGGACGAGTACGACGACACCGAGAAGTTCATGGAGTCGTCCACGCACGGAACGCACGGCCGCGTCCTCCTGTTCGGCAAGGGCGAGAGCGAGGTCCGGCTGCGGCTGGAGCGGGTGGGCTCGTGGAGCCTGCGTCTGCTGCCCGTCGAGGAGACGACACCGCTGACCGGGAAGGCGGAGGGCAAGGGCAGCACGGTGTTCCGCTACACCGGTCCGCCCGCGGTGCATTCCCTGCGCCGTCTCACCCGGGACGACGACTGGCTGGACACCTGGACCGTCCAGGCCGACGGCAAGAAGTCGATCAGCGCGAGCACCGCGGGGCGGCGCCGGCCCGTCGTCGGTCCCCTGCGGGTGTCGGCGGACGGATACTGCTACCTCGTGGTCACCGCCCGCCACTCGACCGGCTGGCAGATCGAGCCGGCCGCCCTCGACACCGTGCCTGCGTTCGACGGCAAGGTGTCGGGACAGGGCTATGCGGTCGTACGTCACACCGGCCCGGCGGCCGAGATGATGGTCCGGTACGAAGCGCGCGGCATGATCGACCTCATCGCGCTCTGGGAACTCGACGACCGCCTCGAACCGATACGGCGGATCAGCATGGCCGTCGGTCTCCAGCCCATACCGCAGGGACTCGTCCAGGTCAGATGCGGCGGCGGCAAGTGGAGCATCGAGGCGCGCGGCTGATTCCGCCGCGGCCACCCCCTCCCTCGGCCCGGAGTCGTACGTCACACCGCTCCGGGCCGCGGGACGGCACCCGCCGTACGGCTTGCGGTCCGGGGCGGGCGGCGGGCGGGTTTCTTCGGACCGGCGGGAGTCGTCGCCGGACGATCGGAACGGGACCGGCCTCCCCCCGCGTCCCACTCCTCGGGCCGCGCCGCGAAAGAATTGGACACGCGGGCCGGGGTCGGACGCATCATGGAAACGCTGGACCACGTAAAACGCACGCAAAGGGAGTCGCCGTGAAGGTCGGAATCGTCGGAGCCACCGGTCAGGTCGGGACAGTCATGCGCAGGATCCTGGTCGAGCGGAGCTTCCCGGTCGACGAGCTGCGTCTCTTCGCCTCGGCCCGCTCGGCCGGGACGGTGCTCGACGGCGTGACGGTGGAGGACGCGGCGACGGCCGACTACTCCGGCCTGGACATCGTCCTCTTCTCGGCGGGCGGCGCGACCTCGAAGGCACTGGCCGAAAAGGTCGCCTCGCAGGGCGCCGTCGTGATCGACAACTCGTCGGCCTGGCGCAAGGACCCCGAGGTCCCCCTCGTCGTCTCCGAGGTGAACCCGCACGCGATCGCCGACCGGCCCAAGGGCATCATCGCGAACCCGAACTGCACCACGATGGCCGCGATGCCGGTCCTCAAGCCGCTGCACGCGGAGGCGGGACTGGAGGCGCTGGTCGTCGCCACCTACCAGGCAGTCTCCGGCTCCGGTGTCGCCGGCGTGGCCGAGCTGCACGGTCAGGCGCTGAAGGTCGTCGCCGACGCCGACAAGCTGACCCACGACGGTGCGGCGGTCGACTTCCCCGAGCCGCAGGTCTACAAGCGCCCGATCGCCTTCAACGTGATCCCGCTCGCCGGTTCCATCGTCGACGACGGTCTGAACGAGACGGACGAGGAGCAGAAGCTCCGCAACGAGTCCCGCAAGATCCTGGAGATCCCCGGTCTGAAGGTCTCCGGCACCTGCGTCCGCGTGCCGGTCTTCTCCGGCCACTCCCTCCAGGTGAACGCCCGCTTCGCCCGTCCGCTCTCGGCCGAGCGTGCCACGGAGCTTCTCGCCGGCGCCCCCGGTGTGATCCTCTCCGACATCCCGACGCCGCTCCAGGCCGCCGGCAAGGACGCCTCGTACGTCGGCCGCATCCGCACCGACGAGACCGCCGAGCACGGCCTCGCCCTCTTCATCTCCAACGACAACCTCCGCAAGGGCGCTGCGCTGAACGCCGTCCAGATCGCGGAACTGGTCGCAGCCGAGCTCAAGGGCTGACACCACCGGGGGCTGGGGCGGGCCGATTTCGCCCCCGCCGCCCCTACCCGTCCCATCCCGTACCTGGGGGCTGCGCCCCCAGACCCCCCTAAAAGACTGCGCAGTTCCCCGCGCCCCTGAAAAGACTGGGGTTGTTCGTCGTCTGCGGGCCGGTGGGGGCCGTTCGCGCAGTTCCCCGCGCCCCTTTTAGGGGCGCGGGGAACTGCGCAATCTTTTAGGCGCGCCCCCACCCACCCGCACCCGACACACAACCCCCGGGGTCGAAGGGGCGGAGCCCCTGGGGATGGGACGGGTAGGGGCGGCGGGGGCGAGAAACCGGGTAGCGTCACGGCGTCCCCGAGTGACGTAAATCCCGGAGGGTCCCCGTGGTCGTGGATGTCGCGTGCCGGAGTTGTGGGAAGCCGCTGCCCGGCCGGGAGGGCCGGAAGGGCCGGAGCTCGGTGTACTGCTCCGCCGCCTGCCGGCAGAAGGCGTACCGGGAGCGGCAGACGGCCCCCGCGGACACCGTGCAGGGCCTCATCGACGACGTCGGCCGCCAGGTCGAGGCACTGGTGCCGCAACCACCGTCCGTCTTCTACTCCGGAGTGAACGAGCTGGCCTCCTCCGTCGGACGCCTGCGCCGCATCGCCCGCGTAGCCCGCGACACCGCGAACGAAGACCGGGAGGGACGGGAAGGCCGGCAGACTTCCGTCACGAAAGCCCCCGTTACGAAAGCGCTCGTTACGGACGCGCCCCATACGAAAGCTCCCGTTACGGAAGTCGCCCTCGGCGAAAGCGACTTCGCCGCGCTCGTCGAGTCGTACCGGAGCGAGCTGCGCGTCCACTGCTACCGCATGTCCGGCTCGTACGACGACGCCGAGGACCTCGTACAGGAGACGTTCCTGCGGGCCTGGCGGGCACGGGACGGCTTCGCCGGGCGGGCGAGTCTGCGGACGTGGCTGTACCGCATCGCCACCAACACCTGCCTGGACTTCCAGCGCCGCACCGCACGCCGCCCCCAGCGCTACGAGCCGCTGCCCGGCATGAACCACGGCAGCGGCGCCGAACCCCCGGCCCGCATCACGTGGCTCCAGCCGTACCCCGACGAGGACCTGCCCTCCGCGGACGACCAGCCGGACGCCCGCGCCGTCTCGCGGGAGACCCTGGAGCTCGTCTTCCTCGCCGCCATCCAGCATCTGCCGCCCCGCCAGCGCGCCGTCCTGGTCCTGCGCGACGTCCTCGGGCTCCCGGCCACGGAGACCGCCGAGGCGCTGGAGATGACGGTGGCCTCGGTCAACAGCGCGTTGCAGCGGGCCCGGCCCACCCTGCGCGACCATCTGCCCCACCGCCGCGCCGACTGGACGGCCGAGGCGGACGCCCGCGAACGCGAGATCCTGCGGCGCTACATGGCCGCCGCGGAACGCCTCGACCTCACCGAGGTCACCACCCTGCTCAGCGAGGACATCAAGCTCACGATGCCGCCGAACCCGTTCTGGTTCGTGGGCCGTGAGGCGCTCGTCGAGTTCCTGTCCGTCAGCCTCGACCCCGCGTCCCCGATGTTCCTCGGCCACTGGCGCCACCTGCCCGCACGCGCCAACGGGCAGCTCGCGGCGGGAGGTTACGTGCGGCGCCCGGGTACGACCGTCTATCGCGCCCAGGTCCTCGACGTACTCCGCATCGAGGGCGACCGCATCGTGGAGATCACCTCTTTCGAACCGCACCTCTTCCCGGCGTTCGGCCTGCCACTCCGGCTCCCTGCCGACCGATGAGTGAGGGAGGGCTCGTACGTCTTCATGAGTGACACGTACGACCTACCGAACTTTTCACGGAGAGAAGGAGAGATCGTCATGATGCTCACCGACAAGACCGCGGTCATCTACGGCGCCGGCGGATCCATCGGCGGCGCCGTCGCCCGTACCTTCGCCCGCGAGGGCGCCCGCGTGCACCTCGTGGGGCGTACGGCGGAGACGCTCGACGTGGTGGCCAAGGACATCGCGGCGGCGGGCGGGCACGCCGAGACCGCGGTGCTCGACGCCCTGGACGAGACGGCGGTGGAGGCGCACATCGCGTCGCTGGACGCCGTCGACGTCTCGTTCAACCTCGTCACGCGCGGCGACGTACAGGGCATGCCGCTGCTCGACATGCCCGTGGACGACTTCGTACGGCCCGTCGTGACCGCCGTCCACGCCCAGTTCATCACCGCCCGCGCCGCCGCCCGCCGCATGGCCGAGCGCGGCTCCGGCGTGATCCTCACCCTCAACAGCGGCTCGGCGCACGGCAGTCCGATGATGGGCGGTACGGGGCCCGCGGACGCGGCGATGGACACGCTGGTGCGGAACCTGGCGATGGAGCTGGGCCCGCGCGGGGTCCGGGCCGTGGGCCTGTGGGCGGCCGGGGTGCCCGAGACGCTGACCCGGGAGAAGCTCGCCGCGGTCGACAGCGCCATGGTCCTCGATGACGCGGCCCTGCAAGGCCTGCTCGCCAACCTGGCGGGCATGCGCATGACCCGTCGCAATCCCACCCTCGCCGAGGTCGCCGCCACCGCCGCCTTCCTCGCCTCCGACCACGCCGGCGGAATCACCGGCACGTTCGTCAACGTCACGGGCGGGATGGTCCCCCACTGACCCTCCGCTCACGCCGGCCGCGCCACCATGTGCGGGCCCAGAGCACATGCACTCCGCCGAGCGCGACGACGACGGCCGTCGCGTCCAGGCGCTGCGCGGTCGAGTGGCCGGGGCCCAGGCGGGTCACCGCGCGCGCGAAGAGCGTGATGTCCGCGGGCAGGGTGACGGTGGCGAGGAACGCGAGACACAGCGCGGTGCCCACGACGAGCACCACGCTGTACGCGCGCACGGCCCGCCGCTCGTGGGCGGGCAGCTCGCGGCTGGGGTCCACGGCAGTTGTACGTCGGAACACGCGCCGGGCCGCGTACTTCGTGTACGCCACCCCGTCCCCGTACAGATCGCGGCAGCCCGTCACGTCCTGGAGCACGAAGTACAGGTCCGTGCGCATGAAGACCATGAGCTGGAAGGGGAGGGGGAGCAGAGCGAGGAGGGTGACGGCGGCGAGGATCCGCCGGGCCGTGCCGTCCGTGGCACCCGCGGTCAGGGCGGCCACGGACGCGACCGTCAGGTTGGTGGCGATCCCGGCGAGGTAGGCGGTCAACCGGTGGCGGCGCGGGGCGAGTTCGATGCCGCTGATGTCCGTCTGCATGACCAGGAACTGCAGCCGGGTGCCGAGGCGCATCCGGCCGGCCACCCCCGTCGCGCGGGCGGCCACCAGATGCGCGCACTCGTGGAGCAGCAGCAGCGTCCAGCCCACGCCCGCGCCGAGCGCGATCACCGCGCTGCCGTGCGGGCTCCAGAGGAGGGTGCGGTAGCCGAGCGGTACGGGCGGGCGGGTGAGGAGGGCCGCCGTGATCAGCAGGCCGATGAGGACCGGGACGACGGGGCTCAGTACCCAGCGCACATGCCGGGGCCGTATCCGGGCGAACGTCGGTTTCGGCGGGGCGGGTTGCGGGACCTCCCGGCCGTCCACCTCCGCGACGAACCCGAGCCCGAGCAGTGCCTCCACGAAGTCCGGTACGTCGATGTCGTCGCCGGTGGCCTCCCGCAGCCGCTCCCCGACCTCGGCGGCGCTCAGCCCCTGCCCGAGCAGGTCCAACGCCTGCTTGCCGATCTCGGGCAGGGCGACGAACTGGCCGGTCGCCATCCGTCCGACGATCCATTCGTCGCCGTCGGGGCGGGAGTCGAGCGCGTGGAGGCGTACGCGGTTCACTCGCGCGCTCCGTCCGCTGCCTGTTCATCCTGTGCAGCCTGTGCGCCCTGTGCGCCTTGTTCCGCCTGTGCACCCCGTTCAGCCTGTTCACCGCACGCCGGGCAGTCCAGGTGCCGTGGGGTGCGCTGATGCACCGGATCGCCCGGCAGCATCAGGTTCACTCCGAAGCGGAAGCCGGGGTCGAGGGCCGGGACGCCGGTCAGCAGGGCGAGGGCCGCGTGCGCGAGGAGGCCGCCGGAGAGCCCGGCGGTGACCGCGGTCGCCGGGTTCCACGGCATGCGCGGGGAGGCGACCTCCGGGTCCTGGCCGGGCGCGAGGCGCAGATCGCGGCGGGCGGCCTCCCCGGCCCGCAGACACTCCCAGCAGGCGCCCCGGCCGGGCACGTACACGCCCGCGGTCACCAGGGGGCCGCGGTAACCGGCGTCCGCCCAGGGGAGGTTCGCGGCCAGGCAGACCCGGTTCGCCCAGCGGCGGATGGCGTCGGGACGGTCGGCGGCGAGGACAAGGAGGTCGTAGGCGGCGGCCCCGCCCCTGTCGTCCCGCCTTGTGCCCACCAGCCCCGCCAAGTCCCCTCCCCTGCCCTCGACTTCGCTCCCCGCACCCACCAGCTCCGCCAAGTCCCCCGGCCCTCGTACCTCCCGCCGCTCCCCCGTGACCGTCACGTCCGAGTTCAGCGCCCGTAGCGTGGCCACCGCCGCCTCCACCTTCGGGCGGCCGATGTCGGACTCACGGAACAGGGGCTGGCGGTTGAGGTTCGAGAGCTCCACGACGTCGGGGTCCACGCAGTGCAGATGGCCGACGCCGGAGGCGACCAGGCTCTGCGCGGCGTAGCCTCCCGTGCCGCCGACGCCGATCAGCAGCACGCGGGCCCGGCGCAGCCGGAGTTGGGCGTCCCAGGGGCTGGTGCGGGGGCCGAGGTCCATCCAGCGCAGCAGCGGCACCCCGCGGCTGTAGCGGACCCGCTCCCGCTCGGGCACCGGCACGGTCGCCCCCGCGTCGTCCACGAACCCGGCGGCGAGCAGGTCCGCCATCGCCTGGCGGGCGTCGTCGCCGGGGAGTCCGGGGTGGGCCCGGAGCACCTCGTCGACCACCCCGGAGGGTCCGCGGGTGCCGTCCATCGCCTCGACCAGCGTCCAGACCCAGCCCTCGGGGTCCGCGATCTCGGCGCCGATGCCGTGGATGACGCTGCCGATGCGGACGTTGCCGTCGACCGTGCGGTAGGCGCGGTGCTCGGGCTTGATCCGGGGCCTGCCGAGCGCTTCGACCGTCACCGTCTCCGCCTCCGTCACCAGGGCCCCTCCCTATTACAGGAACATGCCTTGACACTCTGGTCCCACAAGTCGAGCCTTGACAAGACGCGGTCGGCGATCGCGTCCTGACGCTCAACACCCTTACGTGAGAAAGGAGTTGGCGTGCCTACCAAGATCGTGATCCGTCCGTTGGACAAGAAGGAGACCACGGGCGACAGCAGCGGCGGCAACGGCGGCTGACCGAGAGGAGCCCAGCCATGGCCACCAAGATTGTGATCCGCCCGTTGGACAAGAAAGAGACCACCGGCGACAGCAGCGGCCCCAACGGCGGCTGACCGAGAGGAGTCCGCATGCCCACCAAGATCGTGATTCGCCCGCTGGACAAGAAAGAGACCACTGGGGACAGTAATTCCTCGGGTGCCTGAGTAACGTCTGAGCGGAGGACCAGCGTGCGGACACCGCTCCATCCGGTCCTGCCGACCGTCGACGAACTGGAGCGGCGGGCCCGCGCGCTGGTCACCGCGGCACCCGGGGTGCTGCGACTGCGCTCCGTCGGCGAGAGCCGGGCCGGGCGTCCGCTGTGGCTGCTGTCCGCCGGGCGAGGGGACCGGCAGATCCTCACCGTCGCCGGCGCGCACGCCAACGAGCCCGTGGGCGGGGCCTCCGCACTCCGCCTCGCCAGGCTGTTCGCGCACCGGCCGGAGGCGCTCGAACGGCTCGGCTGCACCTGGCACTTCCTGCTCTGCCTCGACCCGGACGGCGCCCGCCTCGCGCACGGCTGGACGCCGGAGGAGCCGAAACCGTCCCTTGAGGAGTGTCACCGGCACTTCTACCGGCCCGCGTTCGCCCGTCAGCCGGAGTCGCTGCCCGCGCCGGGCGAGGAACGGGAGCCGCTCCCCGAGTCGGCAACGCTCGTGCGGCTGCTCGACGAACTGCGGCCGGTGGCGCAGTTCACCCTGCACGGGATCGAGGTCGGCGGCGCCTTCGTGATGCTGACGAGGAAGGTGCCCGGCGTCGCCCGCGCCTTCCGGGAGACGGCGGCGCGGCTGCACATCCCCCTCGACCGCCACCCCTCCGACGGCCCCGACTGGCACCTCGACCCGCCCGGTGTCCTGGTGCTCCCCGGTGACCACGGCTCGGGTGAACGCGACCCGAGCGGCTTCGTCGCCGAGAGCACCTGGCTGTACCCCCGCCGGTACGGCACCCTGACCGCCCTGGTCGAGACGCCCGCCTGGTGCGCGCCCGCGGTGAGCGACGCGCGGCCCGCCGCCGCCCCGGAACGGGAGATCGCGCGGGTGGGCGAGGTGCTGCTGGGGCAGACCCGGGAGCTCATGGCCGTGCTCGACGGGTGCGAGGGTGCGGTCGCCGCCGTGCCCGAGGAGCTGGCGCCCCTGCGCGACGCCGCGCGCGAACTCATCGACGTGGCACCGTCGATCGTCGACAGCTGGGCCTCTGAGGAACAGAGCGCGTACCGGGGCCACTTCGCGACCCTCGGCATCTCCGCGCGCCGTATCCCGCTGCGCGCGGCGGCCATGCTGCGCCGGGCCCTCGCCCGCACCGACCCCGAGGCCGCCGGCACCCTCGCGAACCTGGTGCGCGAGTGGTGCCGGGAGCTGACGAAGGCGTACGACCTTCGGTGGGTGCCCGTCTCCGCGCAGACCGGGCTGCACGTACGGACGATGATCGACACCGCCCGCCTGGTGTGCGCGACGGGCGGGTGACCGATCCGGTCACCCGCCCGCCACAGCCACTGCTCAGGCGTTCGCCGCCCGCGCGTCGGCCGCCTGCGCCTTCAGGGCCCGCTCGACGCCCGAGCGGGACTCCGAGATCAGGCGCCGCAGAGCCGCGTTGGGCTCGGCGGAGGCCAGCCACGCGTCCGTCTTGGCGAGGGTCTCCTCGGAGACCTGGATCGACGGGTAGAGGCCGACGGCGATCTGCTGGGCGATCTCGTGCGAACGGGAGTCCCAGAGTTCCTTGACCACGGCGAAGAACTTGTCCGTGTACGGGGCGAGCAGCTCGCGCTGGCCGGTCTGCACGAAGCCGCCGATCACCGCTTCCTGCACGGCGTTCGGGAGCTTGTCGGACTCCACGACCGAGGCCCAGGCCTCCGCCTTCGCCTCCTTGGTGGGTCGGGCCGCACGGGCCGTGGCGGCGTGCCGCTCACCCGCCGCCGTCTTGTCACGCTCGTACTCGGCGGCGATCTCCGCGTCGTCGAAGCGTCCGACCGCCGCGAGCCGCTCCACGAACGCCCAGCGCAGCTCGGTGTCGACGGCCAGGCCCTCGATGGTCTCGCGGCCCTCCAGCAGCGCCTCCAGGAGGTCCAGCTGCTCCGGCGTACGGGCGGTCGCCGCGAAGGCGCGCGCCCAGGCCAGCTGGTGGTCGCCGGCGGGCGTGGCCGTGCGCAGGTGCGCGAGCGTCGCGTCCGTCCAGCGGGTCAGCAGGGCCTCGCGGGCGGCCGGGTCGGCGTACAGCTCGATCGCCAGCTTGACCTGGCGCTGGAGCGACTGCACGACACCGATGTCCGACTCCTTGCCGATGCCGGACAGCACGAGGGACAGGTAGTCGCGGGTGGCCAGTTCGGCGTCGCGGGTCATGTCCCAGGCGGAGGCCCAGCACAGGGCGCGCGGGAGGGAGGACTGGAAGTCGCCGAGGTGCTCCGTCACGAAGGCCAGCGAGGCCTCGTCCAGGCGGACCTTGGCGTACGACAGGTCGTCGTCGTTGAGCAGGATCACGTTCGGGCGGCGCTTGCCGACCAGCTGCGGTACGGCGGTCAGCTCGCCGTCCACGTCCAGCTCCAGGCGCTCGTCGCGGACCAGCTTGCCGCTGTCCTCGTCGAGGTCGTACATGCCGACCGCGATGCGGTGCGGGCGGAGCGTGGGCTCGCCCTTGGCGCCGGTGGGCAGGGCCGGGGCCTCCTGGCGGATCGCGAAGGCCGTGATCACGCCGTTGGCGTCCGTCTCGATCTCCGGGCGCAGGATGTTGATGCCGGCGGTCTGCAGCCACTTCTGGGACCAGGTGCCGAGGTCACGGCCCGAGGTCTCCTCCAGGGCGCCCAGCAGGTCGGACAGGCGCGTGTTGCCGTACGCGTGCGCCTTGAAGTACGCCTGCACGCCCTTGAAGAACTCGTCCATGCCGACGTACGCGACGAGCTGCTTGAGGACCGAGGCCCCCTTCGCGTACGTGATGCCGTCGAAGTTGACGAGCACGTCGTCCAGGTCGCGGATCTCGGCCATGATCGGGTGCGTCGACGGGAGCTGGTCCTGCCGGTACGCCCAGGTCTTCATGGAGTTGGCGAACGTGGTCCAGGAGTGCGGCCAGCGCGAGTCCGGGGCGTACGCCTGACAGGCGATGGACGTGTAGGTGGCGAACGACTCGTTCAGCCACAGGTCGTTCCACCACTCCATGGTCACGAGGTCGCCGAACCACATGTGGGCGAGCTCGTGCAGGATCGTCTCGGCACGCACCTCGTACGCGGCGTCGGTCACCTTGGACCGGAACACGTACTGGTCCCGGATCGTCACCGCGCCCGCGTTCTCCATCGCGCCCGCGTTGAACTCCGGCACGAAGAGCTGGTCGTACTTCTTGAACGGGTACGCGTAGTCGAACTTCTCCTGGAACCAGTCGAAGCCCTGCCGGGTGACCTCGAAGATCGCGTCCGAGTCCAGGAACTCGGCGAGCGAGGGACGGCAGTAGATGCCGAGCGGGACGGACTGCCCGTCCTTCTCGTACACGCTGTGCACGGAGTGGTACGGGCCGACGATCAGCGCGGTGATGTACGTCGAGATCCGCGGCGTCGGCTCGAAGGCCCAGACGTCGTCCTTGGGCTCCGGCGTCGGCGAGTTGGAGATCACGGTCCAGCCGCTCGGCGCCTTCACGGTGAACTGGAAGGTGGCCTTCAGGTCGGGCTGCTCGAAGGACGCGAAGACGCGACGGGCGTCCGGGACCTCGAACTGGGTGTACAGGTAGGCCTGCTCGTCGACCGGGTCGACGAACCGGTGCAGACCCTCACCGGTGTTGGTGTACGCGCAGTCCGCGACCACGCGGAGCACATTGCGCCCCGCCAGCAGACCCGGGAGCGCGATCCGCGAGTCCTTGAAGACCTCGGCGGGGTCGAGCGCGTCACCGTTCAGGGTGACCTCGTGGACGGTCGGGGCCACCAGGTCGATGAAGGACTCCGCGCCGCTGTTCTCGACATCGAAGCGCACCGTGGTCACGGACCTGTAGGTGCCGCCCTCCTGCGCGCCGGAGAGGTCGAGATCGATCTCGTACGAGTCAACGGTGAGCAGCGATGCCCGCTGCTGCGCCTCTTCGCGGGTCAGGTTTGTGCCAGGCACGCGGTCATCTCCTCGTTATGTGTGGGTTGCGCCATCCTTCCACGGGACCTGCACGGAACGCGATGTCCGTTTTCCGCCGGTGGACGGGCGGGGCGGGCGCGAGTCTGGACGTATGACGACGTACACGGCACGCCCCATCGGGCCGACGGCCCTGAAGGAACTCCGCGACACCGACGACGCGGGCCGCCCGGCGGCCCCCTTCACCGACGACGAGGGCGGCGCCCCGCTCCGCTGCTGTCTGCGCCGCAGCGAGCCCGGGGAGCGGATCGCCCTGGTCTCGTACGCCCCGCTGCGCCGCTGGGCGGGCGAGACGGGCGCCGAGCCGGGCGCGTACGACGAGCAGGGGCCGGTCTTCGTCCACGCGGACGACTGCGCGGGCCCGGCCACGGGCGCGTACCCGTTCACGGGGGCCCACCGCACGGTCCGGCGCTACTCGGCCGAGGGGCGCATCCTGGGCGGACGTCTGGTGGAGGCCGAGGACGCCTTCGAGGCCGCGTTCGCCGATGCCTTCGCCGACCCGGCGGTGGCGTTGGTCCACGTCAGGGCGGTGGAGTACGGGTGCTTCCTGTACGAGGTGCGCAGGCCCTGAGCTCAGCGGCCGAGCCCGGCCGCCGCCTCCCGGAGCGCCCCCAGGACGCATCCCACGGCGGCCCCTTCCTCCGCTCCCCTGCGCACCGCCGCGACCACGTGCCGGTGCGGCCGCTCGCCCGCCAGTTCCCGCATCACCACGCCCTCCCGGCGTACGGCGGCCATCCGCGGCACCAGCGCGACGCCCATCCCCGCCTCGACCATCGCGAGGATCGCGGTCCATCCGGCCGCGGAGTGCCCCTGATGCGGGCTGAACCCGGCCGCCTCGCACGCCCCCCGCGTGATGTCCGACCAGGGCCCGCTCCCCCCGAAGATCCACGACTCGGCGGCGAAGTCGGCCAGCCGTACGACCGGGGCGGCGGCGAGCGCGTGCCCGTACGGGAGGGCGAGGTCGAGCGGGTCGGCGAGCAGCGGGACCCGGGTGAAGCGGGGGTCGGCGGCGGACGGGGCCTGCGCGGCCAGCGACAGGGCGAGGTCCACCGCTCCGGCGCCGAGCAGCTCGTACGCCTCAGCCGCCTCGGCCTCCCGGACCTGTACGAAGATCCCGGGCCGTGTCGCGCGCAGCGCCCGCACGGCCGGTACGACGAGCGCGGGCACGGCGGTGGAGAAGGCGCCGACCCGCACCTCCCCGGCCTCCCCGTGCGTGTACGCGGCCAACTCGGCGTCGGCCCGCTCCAGTTGCTCGAACACGGCGGCGGCGTGCCGCAGTACGAGCTCCGCCGCGTCGGTGAGCCGTACGCGCCGCCCCTGTGCCTCCAGCAGGGTCACCCCGAGCTGTTTGGCGAGGTTCGTCAGCTGCTGCGACACGGCCGAGGGGGTCATCAGCAGCGCCTGGGCGGTGGCGGTGACGGTTCCGCGCTCGCGCAGCGTCCGCAGGATCTCCAGCTTCCTGATGTCCCACTTGTCGTACTCGGCCATGGCGGCAACCTATCCCGCCGGCTCGTGGGCGCCGTCCGGCGGTTCAGCGGGTCCTGGGGGCGGCGCCCAGGACGACTCCGCCCAGGATCAGGGCCATGCAGAGGAGTTGCGGCCAGGTCGTCCGCTCGCCGAGGAGGGCGTAGGACAGGGCGGCCACGAAGACCGGCTGGAGGTAGTAGACCGTTCCGGCGCGGGCCGCGCCGATGAGGGAGATGGCCTTGTTCCAGGCGAAGTAGGCGACCGCGGAGGAGGCGACCCCGACGTAGAGGAGGGGGCCGACGGTGGCGGGGGTGGGGGCGAAGGTCCCCTGGGCCGTCACGCTCAGCGCGTACGCCGGGAGCAGCATCGCCGTGCCCAGGGCGAAGGTGGTGAACAGGAAGGCGAGGCCGGTGAGTTCGGCGGGCCGCCTGCGCAGGAGCGCGCTGTACGACGCGAAGCAGGTCGCCGCCGCGATCATCCAGAGGTCGCCCGCGCTGAAGTCCCCCGACGCCACCGACCCCTTGCCCACCAGGAGCACGACTCCCACGCAGGCGATCAGCATCCCGGCGGTACGGCGCGCTCCGAGGCGTACGCCGCCGACCCGTTCGTACACCGCCATCAGGACCGGCGACGCGGCCATGATCATGCCCATGTTGCCGGCGGAGGTGGAGACGCCCGCCTGGTTGACCAGGGTGTTGTAGACGGTGACGCCGAGGAGGGCGGCGAGGAGGAGATGGCCGAGGCGACGGCGTACGAGCGCCCGCTGCCGCCAGGCCTCGCAGGCCGCGAACGGGGTGACCGCCACCAGCGCGACGACCCAGCGCCAGAACGCCTGCTGGACGGGCGGCACGCTGTCGTGCAGGGCGCGCGCGGCGACGAAGCTGCCGGACCAGACGACCGTGGCGACGGCCGCGAGGGCGATACCGAGACCGGTGGCCCCCTTTCGCGCCGTCGTGCGGGTCACGCTGTGCGTACGCGTCCGGTCCAGGACTGCCACGGATATCCCTTGCCTCTCGGTAGTGGTCGGGGGGAGCTGCCCGACTACCGTCGCAAGGCGGGAACTGTCACGTCCATCGAATCTTTTCGACCATTCCTTTCAGCAGAACTGAACGATTCGGTCTCGGCGGCGGTGGCGGTGGCGGTGGCGGTGGCGGTGGCGACAGTCACGGTCGTACGCGGCTTGAGCCGCCCCACGTTCCCCATCTGCCCGAAGACCGTCGCCCCGAACGCCAGCGCCATGCCCGCCACCTGCACCGTCGTCAGCGTCTGCCCCAGCGCCGCCCAGCCGATGACGGCCGCGGTCAGCGGCGAGAGCGGGCCGAGGAAGGTGACCTGCGTGGCGGTCAGGCGGCCGATGCCGCGGAACCAGAGCCAGTACGCGACCGCCGTGTTCGCCAGCGCGAGGTAGAGGTAGCCGCCGACCGCGCGGCCGTCCAGCGCGGGCGGCGCACCCTCGACGAGGAGGGCGACCGGCGCGATCAGCAGTCCGCCGGCCGTCAGCTGCCAGGCGGTGAGCGCCAGCGGGCCGACCCCGTCCGGCCGCCCCCACCGCTTGGTGAGCACGGTGCCGGTGGACATCGACGCGGTCGAGGCGAGCGCCGCGAGGACACCCACGAGGTCGAGCGCGCCGGCCGCCTTCAGTACGACGAGGCTGACCCCGAGGGCCGCGGCGACACCCGTGAGGATCGTGCGGAGGGTCGGCCGGTCACCGAGCAGCAGCACCGAGAGGCCCGCCACGAACAGCGGCCCGATCGAGCCGACCACCGCCGCCATACCGCCGGGCAGCCGGTACGCGGAGAGGAACAGCAGCGGGAAGAAGGCACCGATGTTCAGCGCACCCAGCACCACCGCCTTGCCCCACCAGACGCCACGCGGCAGCACCCGGGCCAGCGCGAGGAGCAGCAGCCCCGCGGGCAGGGCACGCATCACCGCCGTGAACAGGGGGCGGTCGGGCGGCAGGAACTCGGTGGTGACGGCGTAGGTGCTGCCCCAGGAGATGGGGGCGAGCGCGGTGAGGGCTATGAGGGCGGGGCGGGTGGAGCGCGTGGAGCGGGCGGGACGGTTCGCGGCCATGAGGGCACCCGATTCGAAGTGGGCCTGCGGAAGCGGGACGGCAAGAAGTAGGTCAGCAGGAAGTAGCTTACTCCTAAGCTACTTTTCGTCAAGCTACTTTCTTGCGGCCGACCGACCCGCGGCGGATACTCGCCCCATGAGCACTCCCAAAGACCCCGTCGACGCGATCATCGGGCAGTGGGCCACGGTCCGGCCGGACCTCGACACCGCCGCGATGGAGGTCTTCGGCCGGATCTTCCGGCTGGCGCGCGCGATGGGCGACCGGATGGAGAAGGCGTACGCGCGCTACGGCATCTCGCGCGGGGAGTTCGATGTGCTGGCGACGCTGCGCCGCTCGGACGCCCCGTACGCGCTCTCGCCCCGGCAGCTCTCGGCGACGCTCATGCTCACCACCGGCGGGATGACCGGGCGCCTGGACAAGCTGGAGCGGGCCGGACTGCTCCGCCGCTCACCCGATCCGCACGACCGGCGCGGGCTCCAGGTCACGCTCACCGACGAGGGTCTGCGGCTGATCGACGAGGCCGTCGGAGCGGGGCTCGCCGTCCAGACGGAGGCCCTCTCAGCCCTCGACGAGGACCAGGCCGGCCAACTCGCCGGTCTCCTGCGCCAGTTGCTGGCCGGCGCCACCGACTAGTCTGCCCGCGCCCGACTCGCCCACCGCGGCGGCCAGCGCCGCCTCGACCGCCGCCGCGTCCGGGGTCTCCGCGGCCCAGGCCACATATCCGTCGGGCCGCACGAGCACGGTCGTACGCCGGTCGCTCGCCCAGCGCTCGACGGCGAGGCGGTCGGCGCGGTCCCCGGCGTCGTACGGCCGAGGGGCGATCAGTACGAACCTGCCGCCGCGCAGGGCCTCGTAGAGGCGGCCGCTCTTCAGGGCGACGTCCGGGACGCGCGTGCCGACCAGGCGGTGCGCGCCGCGCGGCGCCCCGTACGCGTAACCGATGCCCGTGATCTGGCCCGCGGCCTTGCGACGGGCGGGGCCGACGCGGTTGAGGAACGCGGTGATCCCGGCGCGCAGCGCCAGCGTCCAGGGGTACTTGGCCATCGCGAGCCGTACGATGCCGCCGCTGCTGCGCAGCACGGACTTGCCGACGGGGTGGCGCTCGGCCTGGTAGGTGTCCAACAGGGCGGTGTCCGCGTGCCCGTTGAGGACGGCCGCCAGCTTCCAGCCGAGGTTCGCCGCGTCCTGGAGACCGGTGTTCATGCCCTGGCCGCCGGCCGGGGTGTGGACGTGGGCGGCGTCCCCGGCGAGGAAGACGCGGCCCACGCGGTAGGCGGGCGCCTGGCGCTCGTCGCTGTGGAAGCGGGACATCCAGCGGGCGTCGCGCATGCCGTAGTCGTGGCCGAGGGCGAGCCGGGCGATCTCCTTGACCTCGTCGAGTTCGAGCGGCTCACTGTCGGGGACGTCGCGGCCGCGGTGCCAGCCGATCACCCGGTAGTAGCCGTCGCCGAAGGGCGCGATGAAGGCGAAGGCGTCGCCGACGGCGTTGGCGGTGAGCACCGACTCGGGCTCCTCGTCGAGCCGGACGTCCGCGAGGACGACGGACCGGATGACCGACTTGCCGGGGAACGGCAGCCCGACCGCCGCGCGCACCGCGCTGCGCATCCCGTCCGTCCCGACGGCATACGCGGCCGCCAGCGTCTCCGACTCGCCGTCCGGGCGCCGGACTTCGAGCGTCACCCCGTCCGCGTCCTGGCTCAGCCCGGTGACCTCGCTCTCGTACCGGAACCGCACTCCGGCCTCTTCCGCCCGCCGCAGCAGCGCCTTCTCCACCTCGTACTGCGGGATGACGAGGAGGTGGTTGAAGCGGGAGGGGAGGGTGTCGAGCGCGATGGTGAGTCCGCCGAAGAGACGGATGCGGTCGAGGGGCCGGCCGCTGAGCTCCAGGCCGTCGGCGAGGCCGCGGGCGTCGAGCTGCTCCAGGGTGCGGGCGTGCAGGACGAAGGCGCGGGAGAGGTTGCTGATCTTGTGCGGGCGCTTCTCGACGAGGGTGACGGGGACGCCGGCGGTGGCAAGGTCGCCGGCCAGCAGCAGCCCGGTGGGGCCGGAGCCGACGACGATGACGTCGCGGGGAGCGGTGGGGCCCGTGTTGCGCACGGTGCTGGTGGTGTCCGTGTCGCGCACGGTGCGGGTGGTGTGCGTGTTGCTCGTGTTGCCGTTCATGGCGGCCTCCTGATGCCAACGTCTGCTGGTCAACGCTCGCTTGCCAACACTTGTTGGCCAACGTCTGTTTGCCAACATACGGTGACCCCATTGGACTGTCAACACGTGTTGGCCTACGCTTGTTGGCATGGCAGTCAAGGAACACCAGCCCTCCGCCTCCGCCGCCGCGCCCCGCCGCTCCGACGCGACCCGCACCGCGATCCTCGCCGCGGCCCGCGAGCGCTTCGCGGCCGACGGCTACGAGCGGGCCACCATCCGCGCCATCGCCAAGGACGCACGGATCGATCCGTCGATGGTCATGCGCTATTACGGCTCGAAGGAGGGGTTGTTCGCCGCCGTGCTCGACGTCGATCTGCGGATGCCCGATCCGGCGGGCCTCGACCGGCACGACATGGGCCGCGTCCTGGTGAGCCACTTCCTCGACCTCTGGGAGGAGAACGAGGCGCTCACCGCGATACTCCGGGTCGGCGTCACCAATCAGGCCGGCGCCGAGCGCATGCAGGCCATCTTCCGCGACCAGCTGGCGCCGTTCGCCGTGCGCGCCTGCCCCGACCCCGAGCAGGCTCCCGCACGGGCCGCGCTGTGCTCCTCACAGCTGCTCGGGCTGGCGCTCGCCCGCTACATCCTGCGGTTCGGGCCGGCCGTCGCGCTGAGCCGCGGGGAGATCGTGGCGTGGCTGGGCCCGACGGTGCAGCGGTATCTGACGGCGCCGAACCCGTAGAACGCGGGCACCCGCGCATTCACGGCGCGTTCACGTACCCGCGGAAACAGGTCGAGGGAGCCGGCGCACCCAGCGGGTGCACCGACTCCCTCGACCGAAAGAGTGAGTGAGAGCGGAGCGGGATCAGCTCTGCTTCTGCCGATCACGGGACTTGTCCAGGCCCATCACGAGGCCCGCGATGATCAGGAACAGCACGATCGGCGTCACGACGTAGAGACCCAGCGTGTTGATCACGCTGAGGCCCTGGCCGGGGTCGTCACCGTCGTCGCGGGTCAGCGCGAGCGCGGGGGACGACATGAGCAGCATCATCAGCGTCGTACCGGCGGCCAAAGCGCCGGCGCGCAGGGCGTTCTTCTTGTCCACGGTGCAAACGTAGCGAACACCTGAATGAGTCGCGCGCCCGGGGTGCCGTACGGAGGTACTACGGAGGTACTCAGCGCTCCGCGCGACCACCCCCGCGGTCCCCGCCGCCGCGGTCCCCACCGCCCCCACCGCCCCCGGAACGCGCCCGCACCACCTCGATCAGCGCGTGCAGCCTGGGCGACGCGGCCAGTTCCTCCAGCGTCACCGGGCGGCCCTCGGCGTCCGCCACAGGCAGGCGCCAGTTGGGGTACTGGTCCCAGGTGCCGGGCAGATTCTGCGGGCGGCGGTCGCCGATCGCGTCCGGCAGCCAGACGCCGATCATGCGGGCCGGGGTGCGCAGCAGGAACCGGTGCACGGCCTGGATCTCGGCCTCCTCCGACACCGCGGGGCAGCCGCCGCTCGCGCAGTGCAGCAGCCCGAGCCGGGTGAGCAGCGTCAGCCACTCCCCCGTGTCCGCGGCGGCCGCGGCCCGTTCCTCCTCCAGGGATCCGGTCAACAGGCCGAGCCGGTCGCGGAGTTCGACGTGGTCGCCGGTGAGCCGGGCCGCGGTGGGCGGCAGATCGTGGGTGGTGGCGGTGGCCAGGCAGTCGGCGCGCCAGCGCTCGGGGGGAAGGGGCTGTCCGTCGCCGTCCCAGTCGCGTTCGAACCACAGCACCGAGGTGCCGAGCACCCCGCGCGCCTGGAGCGTCTCGCGCACGCCCGGCTCCACCGTGCCGAGGTCCTCGCCGATCACCAGCGCCCCGGCCCGGGAGGCCTCCAGCGCCAGGATCGCGAGCATCGCCTCGGCGTCGTAACGGACGTATGCGCCCTCCGTGGGCGGCCGGCCCTGCGGGATCCACCAGAGCCGGAACAGGCCCATGACGTGGTCGATGCGCAGGGCGCCCGCGTGCCGGAAGAGGGCGCGCAGGAGACGGCGGTACGGGGCGTAGCCGGACGCGGCGAGCCGGTCCGGGCGCCAGGGCGGCAGGCCCCAGTCCTGGCCGCGCGCGTTGAAGGCGTCCGGGGGTGCGCCGACCGACATGCCCGCCGCGAAGTACTCCTGCTGCGCCCAGGCGTCGGCACCGTCCGGATGCACCCCGACGGCGAGATCGTGTACGAGGCCCACGGCCATGCCCGCGTCGCGCGCGGAGCGCTGGGCGGTGGCGAGCTGGGCGTCCGTGAGCCAGGCGAGCCGGGTGTGGAAGTCGACGCGGTCCATCAACTCGCCGCGGGCCCGGGCGGTTTCGGACGAGCGGGGGTCGCGCAGGCCCTGGGGCCAGGTGTGCCAGTCGGAGCCGTACACCTCGGCGAGCGCGCACCAGGTGGCGTGGTCCTCCAGGGCCTCGCCCTCCTCGGCGAGGAAGTCGGCGTACGCGGCTCGCCTGCCGGGCCCGAGGGGCACCGCGCGCACCAGTTCCAGCGCCTCGCGCTTGAACTCCCAGACGGCGTCGCGGTCGATCAACGCGCCTTTGTGCAGCACGGATTCACGCAGCCGCTCGGCGCGCTCCAGCAGCGTACGCAGCCGGTCGGGCTCGTCGGCGTACGCGAACTCGGGGATGTCCTCGACCCGCAGATGCACCGGGTCGGCGAAGCGGCGGGAGGAGGGCCGGTACGGGGAGGGGTCGGTGGGGGCGCCGGGTACGGCCGCGTGCAACGGGTTGACCTGCACGAAGCCGGCGCCGAGCGCCCGGCCCGCCCAGGCGGTCAGCTCACTGAGGTCGCCCAGGTCGCCCATGCCCCAGGAGCGGCGGGAGAGGAGGGAGTAGAGCTGGACGAGGAGGCCGTACGTGCGTCCGGGCGGCGTGGGCAGCCGGGCGGGGGCCACGACGAGGTGGGTGTCGGCGGTGCGGCCGTCGGGCGCGGTGGCGTGCAACGCGTGGACGCCGGGCGGGAGTTGTTCGGCCGAGGCGCGCGTCTCGCCCTGTTCGGTGGCGATACGGAGGCGGGTGCCGTCCGGCAGTCCGGCCAGCTCGGCGGGGACCTGGCCGCCCCAGCACACCACGGTCGGCGGCAGCAGCCGCTCCCGCGTCCCGGCCTCCCGTGCGGCGAGGGCGGCGCTCACGGCGTCCGGGGAGCTCGCGTCGACGCCGAGCGCGGCCAGGGTCGCGACGAGCGCGGTGTCGTCGGCCGCGACCGTACGGTCCGGGGAGGGGCTGTAGGAGCTGGCGACGCCGTGCAGTTCGGCGAGCCGGGACAAGGGGGTCTGTGGCACCTGGGGCGCCGTCTGCGGTGGGTCGGCGGACCGACGAGGTGCCATCTAGACCCCCGGAGCGACGCCGGTGGAGGTGGGCTCGCTCGTCAGGTGCGCGGCCTCGGCCAGCGGCGGCTCGCTGGTCAGGGGTCCGGCGTCGGGCAACGGAGGCTCACTGGTCAGCGGCGCCTCCGCACAGGCGCCCTCCGCGCTGAGCAGACACAGATGGGCGCCCTCGGGCTCGACCGGCGACTCCGCCTCGCGTTTGGAGCGGGCCGAGAGAAGAAGGTGTCCCGATGCGGCCACGGGGGCCTCCTTGTCGAGTGCGTCGTGTGTCGAATGCGTCGTGTGTCGAATGCGGGTTACCGCAGCCCTACCCAGCGGGCGCGACGGCAGACGTCCCCTGACGAACAACGTGCTCCCGGTCACATTCTGTTCCCCTTCGACAACCCCAGGCTGGGGCAGACAAGACACTTCGGCCACCCTTGCCGACACCGGCCGTCGCGTTCGGCCGCGGAGTGAACCGATCGGCCCGAGGGGGTCGATAGACGGGGTGTGAGACTGTTCCGCCCCATGGGGGGCCACCGGGAGGACGACACGGACGCGGCGCTGCTGCGGGCCGTGGCGGACGGCGACTCGGCGGCGATGGCCGCACTGTACGACCGGCACGCCGGCTGGCTGCACCTGCGGCTGACCCGGCGGTGCGCCGATCCCGAAGTGGTGCGCGAGGTGTTGCAGGACACCTTCGTGACCGTCTGGCGGTCGGCCGGCGCGCACCGGGGCGCGGAGGCCGGCGGCTGGCTGTGGACGATCGCGGCGCGGCGTCTGGTGGACGCGCGGCGGGTGCAGGAGCGGGCGGCGCGCGTGGAGTACGCGGCGCCGGCGCCCGAGCCCTCCGCGGAGGAGAGCGTGCTGACCGGGCTCGAGTACGGAGACGTGGGTTCGGCCCTGGACCGTATCTCTCCCGAACTGCGCGAGGTGCTGCGGGCCACGGTCGTCGACGGCCTGACCACGCGCGAGACCGCCCGTCTCCTCGGCATCCCGGAGGGCACGGTCAAGACCCGCGCCATGCGCGCCCGCGCCGAACTCCGCGCGGCCCTCGCCCATCTGAACCCATCCGTGAACCCATCCATGAACCCGTCCCTGAGCGCACCCCTGAATTCAGCGCTCGGCACCTACCTGAATCCGTCCTTGGCACCGACCCCGCTGGGAGGTCCGGCATGACCGGCTGGCACGCCCCCGACGACCTCGTCACCCGCTATGCGGACGGCTCCCTCCCGGAGACGGACGCCTGGTCACTGGAGAAGCACCTGGAGAGCTGCGGGCCGTGCGCCGCACGGGTCTCGCACGCGGCCCGCGCCGGGGCGGCCGGGGTGGTGCTCGCGCAGGTGCGGGACGCGGTCCTGCACGCGGTACGCGAACCGGCACCGACCACCGCACGGGCCTCGGCTCCCGCCCCCACCCGGCTTCCCGCTCCCACGCGAGCCGCCGGGGGACGGCTCACACGGATCGTCTGGGCCGCCGGGCCCGCCCTGCGCGGGGCCTGGGCCGGGGCCGTGGTGCTGGTGGCCGTGGGGGCGGCCGCGCTCGCGTACGGGGGCGGGGCGGCCGGCGCGCGGCCACTGCTGCTGGCTGTCGCGCCGGTCGTACCCGTGACAGGCGTCGCCCTCTCGTACGGACGGCACGCCGATCCACTCCACGAGATCGTCGCGACCTCCCCGTCCGGCGGACTGCGCCTTCTGCTGATGCGAACGGCCGCCGTGCTGGCGGTGAGCCTGCCGTTGCTGACGGTGGCGGGGCTGCTGCTCCCGCCCTCCGGCCCGCACCTGCCCGCGGCCCCGGCGGCGGCCACCTGGCTGCTGCCCGGCCTTGCCCTGACGCTGGCCTCGCTCGTGCTGTCCGGGTACGTGGGCTGCCGTACCGCGACGGCGGTGGTCGGCGGCGGCTGGCTGCTCGCGCTCGCGGCCCCCGTCCTCACGGCCACCGGCACCGGTCTGACGGCCCGTCTCGTACAGCAGCTCTCCCTCTACTTCACCGGCGCCTCACCCCAGGCGGGCTGGGCGGCGGCTGCCGCACTCTGCGCCCTCCTCCTCGCCGCGCGCCGTTCCGCGTACGACCGTCTGGAGACGATGTGAACATCGCTGGTACGACCGGCATGCCGGCCACGCACGGCGAAGACGGCCTCCGGACCGCCGCCATACGGATCTCCGGGCTGACCGTCCGGCACCGCAGGACCACCGCACTGGACGCCGTCGACCTGGACTTCGGCCCCGGCGTCCACGGTCTGCTCGGCCCCAACGGCGCCGGCAAGACCTCGCTCATCCGCGTCCTCGCGACGGTCGCGGAGCCCACCGCGGGCCGGGTGGAGATGCTCGGCAGCGACCTCCGCGGCCACCGGGAGCGCGGCGCGGTCCGCCGGGAACTCGGCTATCTGCCACAGGACTTCGGGTATTACCCGGGTTTCACGGTGCGGGAGTTCGTCGCCTACGTGGCGTGGCTGAAGGAACTGCCGGCCGTGGCCGCCTCCGCCGCGGTCGAACGGGCCGTGGCCCGGGTCGGCCTCGCCGACCGTATCGACGCGAAGGTCAAGACCCTGTCCGGCGGCATGATCCGCCGTGTCGGCATCGCCCAGGCCATCGTGAACGACCCCCGCCTCCTGCTCCTCGACGAACCCACCGCGGGCCTCGACCCGGAACAGCGCGTCGAGTTCCGCGCGTTGCTGCGGGAGCTGGGCGAGAGCGCCACCGTGATCGTCTCCACCCACCTGGTGGAGGACGTGGCCGCGGCCTGCACGGACGTGACCCTGATCGAGACCGGCCGGGTCGCCTACCGCGGCACACCCCGCTCGCTCGCCGCCCTCGGCGCGAACGGTCACGAGTCCGACGGCAACGCCATCGAGCGTGGTTACACGGCGGCCCTGCGCGGCCACCGCACGGCGGCGGGGGCCGGCCGATGAACGTACGTGTCCAGCCGAACGGAGACAGCCCGGCCGACGGCCGACCGGCCGGCACCGGGACCCGCCGGCCCGACGACGGCCGTCAGCGGATCCCGCGCCCGCAGGCGCCGTCCGCTCCGAAAGCCCGCCCCCGTTCCGCTCCCCACCCCTTCCGCGTCGAGTCCCTGCGCGGCTTCGCCCCCTGGGCAGGCGGCGGACTGATCCTCGCTCTCGGGTGGACTCTCGCCGCCACATCGGTCCAGTGGCAGGGCAGTTGGGGCGAGATGACCGAAGAGCTCAACACCGCGGCTGGCGTGATCGGCGTCCCGTTTGCGATCGCCTCGGGTGCCTGGCAGGGCGGCCGGGAGCGCAGACGGCGGACGACGGAGCTGTTCGCGTCGACCGCTCGTACGCCGCTCGCCCAGTTCCTGACGGCCGCCCTGCCCCTCGCCTGCTGGCTGGCCGGGGCGTACCTGGTAGTGACCGCCGGGGCGGTCCTCGCCTGCGCGCCGTACGCGTCGGCGGGCGACCCGATGCCGCTCGTCCACGCCGCCACCGCCCTCTCTCTCGCCGCCTGCACGGTCCTCGGCCACACGGCCGGGCGGGTGGCGCCCTTCCGGCTGACCGCTCCCGTGCTCGCCATCTGCGGATACGTCGCCGCCGGCACCCTCGGCAAACAGCCGTCCAACCTCCGTTACCTCGGACTCGCCCTGCTCCACGTCTTCGGTGACGACGTCCTCCCCGTCTGGTGGTATCCGCTCCTGTCGGCCCTGTGGGCGGCCGGGCTGGCCACCGCCGCGGTCCTGGCCCATGCCGCGTACCGCAGGGCCACCGCGCTGCTGCCGCTCGCGGCCGCGCTCGGCGCCGCCGTCCTCCTGGTGCAGACGGGAGACGGCCTGCTGCGCGACAACCCGCTCGCCCGGCAGCAGGTGTGCGACGAGTCGACCACCCCGAACATCTGCGTCAACGCCACCTATCCGGGCATGCTGCCGGAGGTGACGCACGCGCTGTCCGGTCTCACCGGCCGGCTGAAGGGCGTGGAGAACCTGCCGGTCCGCTACGAGGACCTCTGGCGCGACCCGCACAAGGACGAGGCACAGCTGCCGAACCTCACCCCGTTCGGCTGGAGCGTCGTCCGCGGCAAGGTGACCGACCCGGAGCAGTATGCGTGGGAGGCCGCCGGGGCGCTGGTCCGCATCGACTGTGAGGATCTGCCGCCCCAGCGGATCCAGGTGACCGACGACGCCGTACTGCGCTGGCTGGCCCCTGATTCCTTGTCCAAGGAGATACGCGAGCAATCCGTGGCGCAGGCCCGGCAGCAAGGTGAGACGAAGGAACTCGCGAGGTTCCGCGCGGAGGACAAGGCATACGCACACCTCACCGCGATGACCGACGACGAACGCCGCTCCTGGCTCAGCCGCTACTTCGCGACGGCCCAGAAGTGCGACCCGAAGGCGAGCGAGGTCCCGTCCCTGTGAATGCCGCACGGAGACTCAAGGTGAACGCCGTATCCGGCCCCGGGCCGGGCCCCCTCGTCCTCTATGCCCGCTCGCGCGCCGTCCCGGCGACTGTGGCAACCCTGCTCTGCGCCGCGCTCATCACCCTGTGGGTGGCGAGCCGCCCGGCCACGTACCTCGACCCGTACAGCAGGGTGCCGTTGCTCTCGCTCGCCCCGCTGCTGGCCTCGACGGCGATCGGCGTGAGCCTCCACACGTACACACACGACCTGGACGACACCGCCGTACGCCCCTGGTGGCCGCGGCGCCTGGCCCACCTGCTGGTGCTGACCGCGCTCTCGGCGGTGCTGCTGGCCCTCGCCGTACCCGGGCACGCCCAGGAGTTCGGCGCGGCGGCGATGGTCCGCAACACGTTGGGGGCCATCGGCATCACGGCGGCCTCGGCGGTGCTGCTCGGCGCCCGGCTGAGCTGGATGCCGACGACGCTGTACTTCAGCGCCGTGTTCCTCTCGGCCGCCTCGCCCCGTGTGAGCAAGGCAACCGTCCTGGGCTGGTTCATGCAGCCGGGCCCACAGCGCGGCGCCTGGGCCGTGGGCCTCGCACTCTTCGTGCTGGGCACGGCACTCTACGCAGCGCGCGGCCCCCGACCCGAAGGACCCCGCGCCTGACGCGGGGTCGTACGGGTCCAGGCTGCAGCCAGGTACACAAAGGCCCGGATCGTCAGGCGGAGATGCCGTCGATCCGGGCCATCGCGTCGTCCGCGCCGTACGGCTGCAGGTAGGGCAGCCAGCGCGGGTCCCTATGCCCTGTTCCGATGATGCGCCATGCGAGCCCCGTCGGCGGGGCGGGTTTATGGCGCAGGCGCCAGCCGATCTCGACCAGGTGACGGTCGGCCTTGGTGTGGTTGCAGCGGCGGCATGACGCCACCACGTTTTCCCAGGCGTGCTGACCTCCGCGGGAGCGCGGGATGACGTGGTCGACGCTGGTTGCGACGCCACCGCAGTACATGCACCGGCCGCCGTCGCGAGCGAACAGAGCTCGCCTGGTCAGCGGAACGGGCCCCCGGTAAGGGACCCGCACGAACCTCTTCAGCCGGACCACGCTGGGTGCGGGGACAGTAACGGTTGCGCTGTGCATAAAGGCGCCGGATTCCTCGAGGCAGATGGCCTTGTTCTCGAGGACGAGGACGAGCGCGCGGCGGAGCGGTACGACGCCGAGCGGCTCGTACGACGCGTTGAGGACCAGGACATGCGGCACGGATGCCTCCTTGGGCGTCGGCGGCGCGTGGCTCGCGCCGGGACGATCTGTGGCCAGTGTCCCCGAATGCCTGGTGGAAGCGCCACCATGTCCCGGTAACGGGCTGGGAGTGTTTTCGACCACACCTTCTTCGTCCCCTTCTTCATCCCCAGGTGAGCACTGTCTCTCCCTCGAACATGGCGACGAGCCTCCCGCGTTGCCCCGTTAGTGTGGTGGGTCTGCCCGACCGGTGCCCCTCAATGTCCCCTGCCGCGGGCGGACCGCTACGCCTGGAGGTACCTGCCGTGTCCCTGCCCGTCCTATTGGCCGTCGGTTCGACCCCGTCGCCGTCACCCTCGACGTCGACGGACCCGACGGTCGCCACGCTTCAGGACGCCCAGGAAAGTGCGACCAACGCCGCCGGCTGGATCGAGCAGAACTGGTCCACCTGGCTCAGCATCGGCCTGCGGGTCCTGCTGATCCTGGTGATCGCGGGTGTGCTGAGAGTGGTGGTGCGGCGGGCGATCACCAAGCTCATAGAACACATGAACCACACCGCGCAGGCCGTCGACGGCACCGCGCTCGGCGGTCTGCTGGTCAACGTCGAACGCCGCCGCCAGCGCTCCCAGGCCATCGGCTCGGTGCTGCGCTCGGTCGCGTCCTTCCTGATCATGGGCACCGCCGCGCTGATGATCCTCGGCACGTTCGAGATCAATCTGGCCCCGCTGCTCGCCTCCGCGGGTGTGGCCGGTGTCGCGATCGGTTTCGGCGCGCGCAACCTGGTCACCGACTTCCTCTCCGGCGTCTTCATGATCCTGGAGGACCAGTACGGCGTCGGCGACATGATCGACGCGGGCGTCGCCTCCGGCGAGGTCATCGAGGTCGGCCTGCGCGTCACGAAGCTGCGCGGCGACAACGGCGAGATCTGGTACGTCCGCAACGGCGAGGTCAAGCGCATCGGCAACCTCTCCCAGGGCTGGGCCACGGCCGGCGTCGACGTCACCGTCCGCGCCTCGGAGGACCTGGACCGCGTCCAGTCCGTCCTGAACCAGGTCGCCGAGACCATGAGCAAGGAAGAGCCCTGGAACGAGCGCCTCTGGGGCCCGATCGAGGTCCTCGGCCTCGACAGCGTCCTCCTCGACTCCATGGTCGTCCGCGTCTCGGCCAAGACGATGCCCGGCAAGGCCCTCTCCGTCGAGCGCGAGCTCCGCTGGCGCATCAAGCGCGCCTTCGACGCCGCGGACATCCGCATCGTCGGCGGCCCCGCCCCGGCGGAGGAGGAGGACCCGGCCCCGGACCCCACGGAGTCCGTCGCGGCCCCGTCGGCCCACGCGAACCTGGCATCACCGCAGGTCGCGGCCACCGCACCGATCCCCGCGCCGAGCGCTCCGGCGAGCACGCCGAAGTAGCACGGTGTACGACGGAGGCGGCGCCCGGAGTGTCCGGGGCGCCGCCTCTTTCATATGCGCGCCCCGGAGATGGCCGCCGTAACGGTTCAGCACGCTCGTTCGAGTGAACGCGTGCGGAATTCCCAGGTCGTAGGGCGTGCGCGTGGCCCATCGTTCTGCCGGGGCACCCGGCACGGGCGTAGCCTGGCATCAGCGTACGAGGGAGAAGCATCGATGAGCGCCGAACCCATCATGGAGCCGGTCATGACGCAGCAGGACCCCATCGATCTGCTGATCGCGATCGAGAAGGCGTCAACGACGCCTATTCGACCCGAGTACGTCGAGGGGATGGCCATCGTGCCACCGGCACCGAACGACAACCACAACGACGGCGCAGGCGAGCTGTTCTTCCAGTTCCGCGTCGCAGGACACCGCCTGGTGGGCATGGGCAACGGCTACCGAGCCGCCCACAAGGACGGCACCACGATGGCCCTGCTCATCCCGGACTTCTACGTCCGTCGTCGTAAGCCGAGCGAGCTCGACGAGTCGTACCTCAAGGCCCACAGGGGCTGGTACCCCATCGACATGATCGCCCTGGTCGGCGAGGTCACCTCCACCAACCACGAGACGGACACCGGCCCGAAGCTGCGCGCCTACGCCGCCGCGGGCGTCCCCGTCTACGTCCTGATCGACCGCAACACGAAGACGGCCCACTGCTACACCGACCCGGTCCTGTCCGGCGAGGACCCCACGAAGGCGTACTACGACTCCGAGGTCAGGACCGCCCTGGGCGGACAGCTTCGCCTTCCGGACCCGTACCCGACCCTCGACACGGCCGCCTTCCTGGAGACAGCGGAGTAAGCCCGACGCTCAACCGGTCCGCTCGTCCCCCGTGGCGAAGAACTTCCCCACATAGGCGTCCGCGGGAAGGTCGCTCTCCCGCATGAGGGAGAAGACCTCGGCCCCCTCACCCGGCCCGCCGTCCATCCGGTACGTCTCGGCGAAGCCCGTGTACTCGGTGTCGTCCAGCGCCTCGCCGTACTCGCGCGCCTCGGCCTCCGCGCGGGCGATGGCCTCGTCCGGCGAAGCGGCCGTCCACAGCGTCAACCGCTCCTCGAAGACGCCCAGGTCACGATGGCGGAACACGCATCGGACGCCGTACCAGGACAGTTCAGCCACGGGACGCCCCCGAGGACTCCAGTCCCACGGTCCGGGCTATCTGGCAGATCGCGGCGAAGGAAGCCCCCTTGCCCAGCCCGGCGACTCCCAGGGCGCCTTCCCCGTCGTGGACGTCGAGGAGGACGTCACCCGCCGTCGCGTCGAAGGCCATCGACCCCCAGACGGACCGGTCCCCGCGCCCGGGGCGCCACCGGAAGTGGATCTCCTCGTGGCCTCGCTCGGCGACGAGGAACACCCGCTCCGACGCCTTCAGTTCGTCGCGCACCCGCTCCTGCCAGCCGTCCGAGACGGGCACCGCGCGCAGCACATGCGTCTGCCGCTCATCCAGGGCCCCGGCGGACAGCTCCACGCCGGCCGCACGGGCTCGCTTCCTCAGCACCAGAACCCCGAGGGCCGCCCCCGCGAGGCTCACGACCGTCCACGCGAGCAGGGCGCCGGCCGCCTCCTCGCCGGCGGCTCCCCAGGTGAACTCCTCGTCCAGGAGGGCGATGAGCACCTGGGTCACCGCCAACGGGACACACCCGACAGCAGCCGTGCGCCAGCACGCCATCAACAGCCTCATGAGCGAGTCCCCGCACAGACCATGTCGTAGGCCTCTCTGAACCAACGTTTCTTCGCGGGCTTGCGGCCACACGCCATCGAGGCCTCATCACTCCCGTACCAGGCCGTGACGTTGCCGTAGAGCGGCACGGCCGACGCGCCCGGTCCCGTCTCACAGTCGAGGGCGAAACTCGCCTCCACGACGTGCACACCGTGGGCTTCCAGGAACTGCCGGGGCTTCCCCTCCAGGTCGAAGAAGGTGGCCTCTTGCTTCCCCTGAACGGGCGCGGCCTTCCCGTTGCGCCACAGGAGCCGCCCGTCCAGGTCCAGGCGCTTTTCGAGTGCCCTGTAGACCGTCTTGTCGGACACCGCTCCACTCGCCTCGACATGTGCCACGACACTGCGCACCCGAGCGAACCGGAAGGTGACCTTGGCGGAGTCCTTGCCGGCCTTCACCCGGACGAGTTGCGACACCGCGATCGTCTTCGGGCTGTCCGACACCTTTCCCCAATGGAACGTGCCCTTCGCGCACGAGGACGACGCCGAGGACGAGGGCGACGCGGCGGAGGACGGTGTCCCAGAGGGAGCCGACGAGGCACCGGACCGCGTGTCGCAGGACACGGCGGCAGCCGTCAGCAGACACAGCAGTCCCGCCCACGCCATGCGGTTCGCCTTCATGCAGTCACTTCCGGAGGGTTCGGCCCAGGTTGGGGATGCCCGGGCTGAAGCCCTGGCCGCCCGGCACCGTACGTCATCAAAAAACGGGTACCTGTGAGCGTGCACAGGAGGGACGGCCCACCGTCATCACATGGTGACCTCGAACCGCTCCAACACCCTTGACGCGCACGGACACAGGAGACTCAAACGGTTCACGCCTGTGCCGGGACTGTGTGGACACGGCCGAAGCATTCCTGCCACATCGGACAGATGATCCCCAATGCCCGCCACACGGCCCCGACCTGCGCTTATAGAGGATCGTGACGAAGTCGTAATGCGCATGATCCCGCCACTGGACCCCCACTTCCGCACGCCCGGAATTAATCGTCTTCACAGGCTGCCCGCATTACGCCCACATCCGGCCACGCCATATCGTCACCCTCAACAGCGGGCCCTTGTTCTGGAGCTCAATGCCCGGGGGCCCGCTTCGAATGTGGGGAATCCATGCGCAAGTTCGCCATAGGCGCCGCCGTTTCCGGTGCCCTGGCTCTGTCCGCCCTGGCTGTGCCGACCGCGTCGGCCGCCACGCCGGACCTGACCTTCTCCGGCGTGGTGGTCAACGGCGGGAAGGCGATCGTCGTCGGCACCACCAGCACGGTGAAGATTCCGGTCACGTACACGCTGACCCGCCCCGCCGACCTCGTCATCGACTACAAGACGACCGCCGCGGGCATCTCGCTCTACCGGGGCTCACTCGCGGAGCCCGACAACGAGATCGGGAACGACGACGCTCCCACCTGCACCACCACCGCCACGACCGACACCACGGTGACCGAGTCGTGCACCGAGACGATCGCCCTCGACCCGTACGACTACCTGTACGAGGCCGCGGACGCCACCACCTGGAAGGTCGCCGGCTACTACGGGCACATCGACCAGGACGACGACGACTCCGACGGCCACGTCAGCCTCGACTACGGCTACGACATGTGGGGCAGCCTCGGCTCCGCCCAGATCAAGCGCGCGGCCAAGCTCACCGCCAACGCCACCCCGGAGCCGGCGGTCGCGGGCAAGACGATCACCGTCAAGGGCACCCTGACCCGCGCCAACTGGGAGACCAGCAAGTACTCGGGCTACAAGGGCCAGTCGGTGCTCCTGCAGTTCCGCGCCCGCAACAGTGACACCTACACGACCGTGAAGACGGTGACGTCCGGCACCTCCGGCGCCCTGTCGACCACCGTGAAGGCCTCGAAGAGCGGCTACTACCGCTTCAAGTTCGCGGGCACCTCCACCACCGGCGCCAAGACCGGCGCCGGTGACTACGTCGAGGTGGACCCGGCGCCCACCCAGGTGTAGTCCCGGCCGCAGGGCATCCGCGAGCCGCACACCGCAGCCGCAAGGCGCCCACAGGCCCCGCACCACCCACGCACCGCCCCCGCAGGTAACGAGTCTGTTGCCGCGGGGGCGGTTTCTCTTGACGCCCCCGCGACCTCCGGCCTACTTTCCTTCCATCGAACAGGAAACTTTCCTAACAGTGATCTTGCGGCACGCCTCACGGACCCGCATGGACTTCCCTACCCGATCACTGGGAAGCTGGGCAGCTGAGAAAGGTCAGGTGTCGACACATGGCAGGATCCGCCGGTACGCCGGGCACTCCGCGCGTCCTGCGCGCCATGAACGACCGCGCCGCCCTCGACCTGCTTCTCGCGCACGGACCGCTCACCCGGACCCGGATCGGGAAGCTCACCGGGCTGTCCAAGCCCACCGCATCGCAGCTCCTCGCCCGTCTGGAGGCGGCCGGCCTCGTGCTCGCCACCGGCACCAGCGAGGGCCGCCCGGGCCCCAACGCCCAGCTGTACGTGGTCAATCCGGGCGCCGCCTACGCGGCAGGGCTGGACGTCACCCCCGAGCGCATCCTCGCCGCCGTCGCCGACGTCACCGGCCGCACGGTCGGCGAGTACGAGCTGGCCACGCCCGGCCGCCGCCCCGCCCAGCCCGTCGTACGCCAGGTCACCGACGCCCTCGACGGCGCCGTGAAGGCGGCCGGGCTCGCCCGCGACGACGTCCGCCGCCTCGTCATCGGCACCCCCGGCGCCTTCGACCCGAACACCGGACGGCTGCGCTACGCCTCGCACCTGCCCGGCTGGCACTCCCCCACCCTCCTCGACGAGCTCGCGGCCGCACTGCCGATGCCCGTCGAGTACGAGAACGACGTCAACCTCGTCGCCATAGCCGAGCAGCGCCTCGGTGCCGCCCAGGGGCACGAGGACTTCGTGCTGCTGTGGAACGAGGGCGGTCTCGGCGCCGCGCTCGTCCTCGGCGGACGGCTGCACCGCGGCTGGACCGGCGGCGCGGGCGAGGTCGGCTTCCTGCCGGTGCCGGGCGCGCCCCTGGTGCGCCAGGTGACCAAGGCCAACAGCGGTGGCTACCAGGAGCTGGCCGGTTCGCAGGCCATTCCCAAGCTGGCGCGCGAGCTCGGCATCAAGGACGTACCCACAGGTCCGTACGCCGAGGTCGCCGCCGCCCTCGTCGGGCAGGCCGCCGCCATCGACGAGGGGCCGCACCGGCGGCTCCTGGAGACGTACGCGACCGGGCTCGCCACCGGTCTCGCCTCACTGGTCTCCGTGCTCGACCCCGAGCTGGTCGTGCTCAGCGGAGCCTCGCTCACCGCGGGCGGCGAACCGCTGCGCGCCCTGGTCCAGGACGAGTTGGAGGAGCTGGCCGCGTCCCGGCCGCGCCTCGTCGTCGGCGACGTACACGAACACCCCGTGCTGCGCGGCGCGTTGGAGAGCGCCCTGGCAGCCACCCGCGACGAGGTCTTCGACACCTCCCGCTAGCCCCTTCCCCGCTTCCCCGCACGCTCACCACCTTCCTTCACCGCCCCCGCCCCGCCCTGCGCTGCCCTAGGGAGACCCCGTCATGCCCGGAATGCCCCGGAAAGCGGTCGTCGCGCTCGCCGCTTCCGCCTCGATAGCCCTCCTCGCCACCGCCTGTACCGGCCAGTCCTCCTCGGGCGCGAACGACGACGCCTCCAAGGACCAGACGATCAACTTCTGGCACGCCTGGAGCGCTCCCGGCGAGGTCAAGGCCGTGAAGTCGCTGGTCGCGGGGTTCGAGAAGACGCACCCCAACATCCACGTCAACATCGTCGCCAATATGACCGACGACAAGATCAACCAGGCGTTGCGCTCCGGCGGCGACAAGGCCCCCGATGTGATCTCCTCGTTCACCACCAACAATGTGGGCAAGTTCTGCTCCTCCGGCGCCCTCGTCGACCTCAACCCCTTCTTCAAGAAGGCGAAAATCGACCCGGAGACGACCTTCCCGAAGGCGATGAACGAGTACACCCAGTTCGACGGCAACCGCTGTTCGGTTCCGCTGCTCGGTGACGCGTACGGGCTCTACTACAACAAGACCGCGTTCAAGAAGGCCGGGATCACCAGCCCCCCGAAGACCTGGTCCGAATTCGAGGCCGACGCCAAGAAGTTGACCATCACGAAGGGCGACTCCTACTCGCAGCTCGGCTTCATGCCGGACTACCACGGCTGGGAGTCCACGACCGAGCACTACTTCGGTCAGTTCTCGCCGACGTACTTCGACAGCAGCGGCAAGTCGAACATCGCCAAGGACCCCGCTTTCACCGCCGGTTTCACCCTCCAGAAGAAGCTCGTCGACGAACTCGGCGGCTTCAAGAAGCTGGAGACCTACCGCTCCAAGCTCGGTGACGAATGGGGCGCCAAGCACCCCTTCCACACCGGTCAGGTCGCCATGCAGCTGGACGGCGAGTGGCGGCTCGGCATGGCCGAGGAGGCCAAGCCGGACTTCGAGATCGGTGTCGCCCCGCTGCCCGTGCCCGACGACCAGGCCGACCAGTACGGCAAGGGCTACATCACCGGCACCATCGCCGGCATCGCGGCCACCAGCAAGAAGCAGAACGCGGCCTGGGAACTGGTCAAATACATGACCACGAACACGGACGCGGTGGTCGGATTCGCCAATGCCATCCACAATGTCCCCTCCACGCTCGCGGCGCTCAAGTCGCCGAAGCTGAAGTACGACCCGCGCTTCAAGACGTTCCTGGACATCGCGTCGAACCCGAACTCGACGACGACTCCGGCCTCCATCAACGGCGGCACCTACCTCGTGACGATCCAGCAGTTCGGATACGACTACGAGAGCGGCAAGACCAAGGATCTGAAGGCGGGTCTGGAAAGCGCCGCCAAGCAGATCGACACGGACATCGCGCAGGCGAAGTAGTACGAGGATGAGCACAGTAACCCTCGCTTCGAAGCGCCGTCGTTCCGCGCTGCGAACGCTCGCCTTCATGTCGCCCTGGCTGATCGGTTTCGGGGTCTTCTTCGCCTACCCGCTGCTCTCGACCGTCTATTTCTCCTTCATGCACTACGACGGCTTCAAACCGCCGACGTGGAGCGGGACGAAGAACTGGACGTACGTCTTCGAGAACTACCCGCTGTTCTGGCCCGCGTTGAGAAACACGCTCTGGCTGGTCGTCGTCATGGTCAGCCTCAGGGTCGTCTTCGGGCTCGGCGTGGGACTGCTGATCACGAAGATCAAGACGGGTACGGGCGTCTTCCGCACCCTCTTCTATCTCCCCTACCTCGCCCCGCCGGTCGCGGCCACGATGGCCTTCGCCTTCCTCCTCAACCCCGGTACAGGACCGGTCAATTCGATCCTGGAGAAGGTCGGCATCCCGGCCCCCGGCTGGTTCAACGACCCCGCCTGGTCGAAGCCGGCCCTGACCCTGCTGGCCCTGTGGGGCATCGGCGACCTGATGGTCATCTTCATGGCCGCGCTGCTCGACGTACCGAAGGAGCAGTACGAGGCGGCCGAGCTGGACGGCGCCTCGGCGTGGCAACGGTTCCGGTTCGTGACGCTGCCGAACATCTCGCCGATCGTGATGTTCGCGGTGGTCACGGGCGTGATCGCGGCCATGCAGAGCTACACACAGCCGCTGATCGCCGGAAAGGTCGCCTCGGGTGTCATCCAGGGTGCCGGTACGCAGTTCGAGCCCGGCTACCCGGACAAGTCCACCCTGACCCTCCCCCAGCTCGTCTACAACCTGGGCTTCCAGCGCTTCGACTACGGCTCGGCCTGCGTGGTGGCACTCGTCCTCTTCGTCCTGTCCATGGTGTTCACCGCGTTCCTGATGCGGCGCCGGGGCGGCCTCATCCAGGCAGGTGACTGACGTATGACTCAAGTACTGGACAAGCCCGCGGAGTTGGCGGTCACCGCCTCGCCCGCCGAGCGCACCGCCCGCCGCAAGGCCCTCCTGGAGTGGGTCGCGGTCCACGCGCTGGGCGTGGCGGCCGCCCTCTTCTTCGTCCTCCCCTTCGTGTTCGTGTTCCTGACCTCGCTGATGAGCGACAGCCAGGCACTCAGCCGCGATCTGATCCCGCACACCTGGGAGTGGGGCAACTACAAGAAGGTCTTCGACACCCCCGGCTTTCTGACCTGGTGGAAGAACACCCTGCTGTACGCCGGCGCCGGCACCGTCCTGTCGGTCGTGTCGTCGATCCCGGTCGCCTACGCGCTCGCCAAGTTCCGCTTCCGGGGCCGGAATCTGTCGCTGATGCTGGTCATCTCGATGATGATGCTGCCGCCCCAGGTCGTGGTCATCCCGATGTACCTGTTCTGGGCGAAGCAGCTGGACCTGTCCGGCACGCTGTGGCCGCTGATCATCCCGATGGCGTTCGGCGACGCGTTCACCATCTTCCTGCTCCGCCAGTTCCTGATGACCATCCCGAACGAGTACCTCGACGCGGCGAAGGTCGACGGCTGCGGGGACCTGAAGACGCTGCTGAAGGTCGTCCTGCCGATGGCCAGGCCCGGTATCGCCGCCGTCGCGCTCTTCCAGTTCTTCTACGCCTGGAACGACTACTTCGGCCCGCAGATCTACGCCTCCGAGAACCCCGGCGCCTGGACCCTCTCCTACGGCCTGGAGTCGTTCAAGGGCGCGCACCACACCGACTGGAATCTCACCATGGCCGCGACCGTGCTGGTCATGGCCCCCGTGATCCTCGTGTTCTTCTTCGCGCAGAAGGCGTTCGTCGAGGGTGTCACGCTCACTGGAGTGAAGGGTTGACGTCCATGAAACTCACCGTGGTCGGCGGAGGGTCGACCTACACCCCCGAACTCATCGACGGCTTCGCCCGGTTGAGGGACACCCTGCCGATCGAGGAGCTGGTCCTCGTCGACCCGGCCGCCGAACGCCTGGAGCTGGTCGGCGGCCTGGCCCGGCGCATCTTCGCCAAGCAGGGCCACCCGGGCCGGATCGTCACGACCTCCGACCTGGACGCGGGTGTGGAGGGCGCCGACGCCGTGCTGCTCCAGCTCCGCGTCGGCGGCCAGGCCGCCCGGCAACAGGACGAGACCTGGCCGCTGGAGTGCGGCTGCGTCGGACAGGAGACGACGGGCGCGGGCGGCCTGGCGAAGGCGCTGCGTACGGTGCCGGTGGTGCTGGACATCGCCGAGCGCGTCCGCCGCACCAATCCGAACGCCTGGATCATCGACTTCACCAACCCGGTCGGCATCGTGACGCGCGCCCTGCTCCAGGCGGGCCACAAGACGGTCGGCCTGTGCAACGTGGCGATCGGCTTCCAGCGGAAGTTCGCCGGACTGCTGGGTGTCTCACCCGCGGATGTTCACCTGGACCATGTGGGCCTCAACCACCTCACCTGGGAAACCGGTGTGCGCCTGGGCGGTCCCGAGGGCGAGAACGTCCTCCCCAAACTGCTCGCCGAGCACGGCGAAGCCGTCGCCGACGACCTCCGCCTGCCCCGCACGATCGTCGACCGCCTAGGCGTGGTCCCGTCCTACTACCTGCGCTACTACTACGCCCACGACGAGGTCGTACGAGAGCTGCGTACGAAGCCGTCGAGGGCCGCCGAAGTCGCGGAGATGGAACGCCGGTTGCTGACGATGTACAGCGACCCGGCGCTCGACGAGAAGCCGGAGCTGCTCGCCCAGCGCGGCGGCGCGTACTACTCGGAAGCCGCGGTGGACCTCGCGGCGTCGCTGCTGGGCGGAGGAGGAAGCCCCTACCAGGTGGTCAACACCTACAACAAGGGCACGCTGCCCTTCCTCCCGGACGACGCCGTGATCGAGGTGCAGGCGGCGATCGGCTCCAACGGGCCCAGCCCGCTGCCCGTCCCCGCCGTGGACCCGCTGTACGCGGGCCTGATGGCGAACGTGACGGCGTACGAGGACCTCGCCCTGGAGGCCGCCCTGCGCGGCGGCCGTGACCGGGTCTTCCGCGCCCTCCTCTCCCACCCCTTGGTCGGCCAGTACGAGTACGCCGACGCCCTCACCGACCAGCTGATCGCGCACAACCGGGAGCACCTCGCGTGGGCATGACGTCATCGGGATCCGGCGCCGGGACGGCCGCCGGGTCCGCCCCCGCGGGTTCGGCACTGCTGCTGGCCATCGACGCGGGGAACAGCAAGACCGACGTCGCGGTGGTCGCGGCCGACGGCGCGATCGTGGGTACGGCGCGCGGGGGCGGGTTCCGGCCCCCGGCGGTCGGGGTGGAGACGGCGGTGGACGCGGTCGCGGACGCCGTACGGCGGGCGTTCGCCGAGGCGGGCGTCACGTCCGTCGCCCATGTCTCGGCGTGCCTCGCCAACGCCGATCTCCCGGTGGAGGAGGAGCAGTTGGCGGCGGCGCTGCACGCGCGCGCGTGGGGGGCGAGTGTGGAGGTGCGCAACGACACCTTCGCGATTCTGCGGGCCGGTGTCGCCGAGCCCCGCGGAGTGGCCGTCGTCTGCGGCGCCGGCATCAACTGCGTCGGCATGCGCCCCGACGGCCGCACCGCCCGCTTCCCGGCGATCGGACGTATCTCCGGGGACTGGGGCGGTGGTTGGGGCCTGGCGGAGGAGGCCCTGTGGCACGCGGCGCGCGCGGAGGACGGGCGGGGCGGTCCCACGGCGCTGGCTCGCACCCTGCCCGCACACTTCGGACTGTCCTCCATGTACTCCCTCATCGAGGCGTTGCACCTGGAGCACATCGGGAACGCCCGCCGTCATGAGCTGACGCCGGTCCTGTTCTCGACGGCGGTGGACGGTGACCCGGTGGCCCGCTCCCTGGTCGACCGTCTCGCGGACGAGGTGGTCGCCATGGCCACGGTGGCTCTGACCCGCCTCGACCTCCTCACCGACGAGACCCCGGTCCTCCTCGGCGGCAGCATCCTCGCCGCCCGCCACCCCCAACTCGACACCCGCATCCACGAACTCCTCGCCGCCCGCGCCCCCAAGGCGGTCCCCCAGGTCGTCACGGCCAGCCCGGTACTCGGCGCCGTCCTTCTGGGCCTCGACCACGTCGGCGCCCCCGCGAAGGCCCACACCCACGCAAGAACGTTCTACGAATCCCCCTGACCCACCCAGCGTTTCCTCGCCCCCGCCGCCCCTACCCGTCCCATCCCCAGGGGCTCCGCCCCTTCGACCCCGGGGGGGGTGGGTTCTTTGGCTGCGGGTGGGTGGGGGTTGCTCGCGCAGTTCCCCGCGCCCCTTAAGGGGCGCGGGGAACTGCGCAATCTTTTAGGGGCGCGGGGAACTGCGCGACAAGCCCCCACCCACCCGCACCCGACACACAACCAAACGGGGTCGAAGGGGCGGAGCCCCTGGGGATGGGACGGGTAGGGGCGGCGGGGGCGAGAAACGCTGGACGGTGCGCAGGTCGGGAGGGAACCGAACAGATCTGGAACGCGTGTTCATGGGAAGGGGGGTGGTGCGCGGAGCTTCGTGCTGCGCTGCGATCCGAACAAGATCCAGTCAAGGCCTGTGCGGATGTCAGTCCCGGCGGCGATACTTGCCGCCGTGCACCCTTGTCCGCGCTCCCCGCGCACGAGGCAGAGGTGACCGAACGGATGACCATGGGGGAGGTCAAGTGACACACCCGCCGAAGGGCAGCGCGGCGCCACCGGGGCAGGCCACGCCCACAATGCCGGCCGTACCACCACAGTCGGGCCCGGCCGCCGCACCGCAGGGCGGCGCCACACCGGCCCCCGACACCACGCCCGAACGCCGCACGGCATGGGCGGAGGGCGTCGACCGCCTGCGCACCGCGGCGACTACGGAACCGGGCCGGCTGCGCATCATCGGCGCCGTCCTCGCCCTCCTGGTCGTCGCCTTCGGCACGGTCACCGCCTGGCAGATGACGGAGCGTTCGACCGCCGCGGACGACGTGCTGCACAGCAGCCAGCCGCTGAGCGCGAGCGCGGCGGACATATACCGCTCCCTCGCGGACGCGAACACCGCGGCGTCCAGCGGCTTCCTCGCGGGCGGCCAGGAGACGAAGGCCTCCCGCGACCGGTACGAGCTGGACATCAGGACGGCGGCCGCGAAGCTGATCACCGCCGCCAACAGCTCGGACCCGGGCTCCCCCTCGGCGAAGACCATCACCGAGCTGAACAAGCTGCTGCCCGAGTACAAGGGCCTGATCGAGCGGGCCCGCGCCAACAACCGGCAGGGCTTCCCGCTGGGCGGCGCGTATCTGCGGTACGCGAACGAGAAGATGCAGCAGGAGATGCTCCCGAAGGCCCAGGATCTCTACCAGCGGGAGAACCAGCGGCTGAACGCCGACTACGCCGACGCGAAGCCCTACCCGTGGGCCGCCATCGGCCTCGGCGTGCTCACGATCGGCGGCCTCGTCTGGGCCCAGCGGCGCAACTACCGGCGTACGAACCGGGTGTTGAACCAGGGCATGCTGGCCGCCTCCGCCGCCTCCGCCGTCGTCCTGCTGTGGCTCGTCGTCGGGCACAGTGTCGCGCGGGCCGGGCTCAACGAGTCGTACGACCACGGCGTCCGCTCGCTGAACGTGCTGCACGACGCCCAGATCGCCTCGCTCAAGGCGCGGGGCAACGAGAACCTGACGCTGGTCAGCCGCGGCGCCGAGACCAAGACGCTGGACGACGGCGTGACGACCCTTGACCTGTACGACTACGAGTTCGGTGAGGACATGAAGAGCCTCACCAAGGGCCTGGCCCTGGCGGCGGACCTCTCCAACGACGACGCTGGCGCGAAGCCGGTCAAGGCCGCGACCGCCAACATGAAGGAATGGAAGGTGCGGCACAAGGCCGCCAGCCAGGCCAACGAGGACGGCGCGTACCAGGACGCGCTGGACCTCGTGATCGGCGGCAACCCCAAGAACCCGCCGACCGCCGACTGCTTCGACGGCGTCGACAAGAACCTGGCGATCGCGCTGACGCACGAGCAGAACGAGTTCCAGCAGGCGGCGGGCGACGGCCTGGACGCGATGACCGGCCTCCCGGTGGGCGCCGCGATCCTCGCGGTGCTCGCGGCGGCGGGCGCGCTGCTCGGCATCGGGCGCAGGCTTTCGGAGTACCGGTGAGAGGGGGAGCGGCAATGACGGCACGACGCCTGAGGGCGAGCCTGAAGGGCTGGGGAGGCGTGGGCGCGATGGCCGTCGCCTGCGCCCTCGCCGTGGTCTTCGCGCTGCTGCTGCCGCTGAGCAGCGCGCACGGGGACGGCAGCACGGGCATCGGCGGGCAGGGCGTGGCCCGGGGCACCCAGGCGAAGGCCGCCGAATGCACCGACCCACAGGACCAGAGCCTGTCCCCCTCCAGTGACGAGAGCGGCGACACGATCACGGCCATCAAGAAGCGCGGCTATCTGTCGGTGGGCGTCGACCAGAACAGCTACCGCTGGGGCTATCGCAACCCGAACCCGAAGGACCCCAAGAAGGGCAGCGATCTGGAGGGCTTCGACATCGATCTCGTGCACGAGATCGCGAACCAGATCCTCGGCGATCCGGACCGCGTCCGGTTCCACGCCATCCCCACCAACCAGCGCATCCCGGCGATCCAGAGCGGCCAGGTCGACATGGTGGTCCGCACCATGACGATCACCTGCGAACGTCTGGACCTGGTCGCGTTCTCCGCCCCCTACTTCGTGACCGGCCAGCAGGTCCTCGCCCCGACGACGTCCGGCATCACGGGGTACAACAAGTCGCTGGCGAAGAAGAAGATCTGCTCGGCGGCGGGCTCCACCGCGCACGACAAGCTGGACGCCGACCAGAAGGCGGGCGAGCTCGTCTCCTCCGCCGACATCTCCACCACGGTGCCCAACCAGCTCGACTGCCTGGTGCGGCTCCAGCTCGGCGAGGTCGACGCGGTGGTGACCGACGGCGCGCTCGCCGCGAGCCAGGCCGCGCAGGACCCCACGGTCGCGCTCAAGGGCCATACCTTCACCACCGAGTACTACGGCGTGGCGATGAAACGGGGCTCCAACGATCTGGTACGCCGGGTCAACCAGGTCCTCGCGGACTACCTCAAGAGCGGCTGGCGAACGTCGTACGACAAGTGGCTCGCCCCGACTCTCGGGGCGGACTCCCCGTCGAAGAACCCGCCCGCCGCCCAGTACAAGTAACCGACCTGATACCACTGGAGAGTTGCCCGGGCGCACACAGAACGCGCACAGGGAACGAACGAGAACGAGAGGTGATCGATGGGCGTCACGGGACCCCCCGGGCCGGTGATGGACCGGGACGAGGTGGACCGTGCGCTGGCGCGGCTCGGCGCGGAGCACGAGGCCATCGAGACCTCGCTCCTCGCCCTGCAGGACCACGCGGGCCGCAGACTCCTGGAAGGCGCCGAGCTCACCGGCACCACCAAGGAGCGCTGGACGGCCGCGGAGGCGTCGATCACCTTGCTGTGGGCGTACTTCGACGCGTACACGGACGCGCTGCACTCCGCGCGTGAGACCCGTTCCCGCAGACGCTGGTCGAGCCGCGAGGACCTGGTCGACCTGACCGAGCTGCTGCGCGGCGAGAGCGTCACGGTCGCGGGCAGTGCCACGGCCACGGCGAACGCGCCGACACTCGCCGGCAGCAGCAAGCTCAGCGAGCGGTTCTCGCTGGCCGCGCTGGTGGAACGGATGAACGCGCTGTACGCGTCGTCGCTCGACATGGTCGTCGCCTCCGACGCCGTGTGGTCCGCGCTGCCCGCCAGGATCGATTTACTGGCCGCGGAGCTCCAGCGCACCCGCCAGCTCGCGCACTCCGTGGGCGTGCGCCCCGGCGAGCACCCCTCGGGCGACGACCTGGAGCGGATCACCCGGACGCTGACCACGCTGCGTGAGCGTGTCGTCTCCGATCCGCTGGCCTTCTGGGTGTCCGCGCAAGGGAGTTCGGCCCCTGGCGGCGGACGCCCGGACACGACGACGTACGACCGCGAGGCGCGCGCCCTGGAGGAGGTGCGCCGGGAGATCGACGCGGTGCTCACCGTCCGGCAGGACGCGGAGGCACGGCTCGTGAAGCTGCGGGACACCCTCAGCCGCGCGGACCGCACACTCGCCGAGGCGCGCAGCGCCCGCGGTGAGGTGCTCGCGAAGATCGCCGCGTCGGAGGTGCCGGCCGTGAGCGGTCCGCCGACCGCGCTTCAGGAGCAGCTGGCGACGGCCGCCGAGTACCGCAGACACGCCCAGTGGCACCGCCTCTCGCCGCTCCTTGAGTCGCTGGAGGAGAAAGCGGAGGACGAACTCCTGCGGGCCCGCGAGTCGTTGACGGCGGTCACCGCACCGCTGGCGGTCCGTGCGGAGCTGCGCGGCCGTCTCGACGCGTACAAGGCGAAGGTCGCCCGGCACGGCTTCGCCGAGGACCCGTTCCTTGTCGAGCGCTACGACGCGGCGCGCCGCATGCTGTGGAGCGCGCCCTGCGATCTGCGTGTCGCGGAGGAGGCGGTGCTGCGCTACCAGCGGGCGGCCGCCGATGCGTTGAGCCCGCGGGTGCCCGAGCAGGGCAGCGGGCCCAGTGACCGGATCGACGGGATCGACCGGATGGACCGGAGGGGGCCCAGCGCGTGAGCGTTAGAGGGGATGCAGCGTGAGTCAGCAGGGGCAGAAGTGTCAGCGGCCCGGTTGCTCGGGGTCGTACGAGGACGTGGGCGGCGGCGAGCTGTACTGCGACACGTGCGGTCTGGCCCCCGTCGTCTCGGCGAACGGGGCGGTGGGCTCGCCCTCGACCGGGATCACCGGCGGCGGCAGGAGCTCGCGCGGTTCCAACAGCAGTAGTGCGCGGAGCAGTTCGCGCGCCAGCTCGCGTGCCTCGTCGCGGTCCTCGCAGTCGCGGCGCTCGGTCTCCGGGCGTCTGTCGCGCTCGCTGTCGCTGTCGGGGAAGACGACGGGCCGCTCGGTGTCCGTCCGCAGCTCCGGTTCGACGGCCGGATCCTCCAGCCGGGGCCGGCTAGGCGTCGGTCTCGTCGAGGTCCCGGACGTGCCGCGGCCCGACCCGCGCGCGATGGTCCTGGAGAACCCGGAGGTGCCCGAGCGCAAGCGGTTCTGCTCGCGCTCCGACTGCGGGGCGCCGGTGGGGCGTTCGCGCGGCGAGAAGGGCGGGCGCACCGAGGGGTTCTGCACCAAGTGCGGCCACCCGTACTCGTTCGTGCCGAAGCTGCACGCGGCCGACATCGTGCACGGCCAGTACGAGGTCGTGGGCTGTCTCGCGCACGGCGGGCTCGGCTGGGTCTATCTCGCCGTCGACCGCGCGGTCTCCGACCGCTGGGTGGTCCTCAAGGGCCTTCTCGACACGGGTGACCAGGACGCGATGGCGGCGGCGATCTCCGAGCGGCGCTTCCTCGCGGAGATCGAGCACGCGAACATCGTGCGGATCTACAACTTCGTCGAGCACCTCGACCAGCGGACGGGATCGCTGGACGGGTACATCGTCATGGAGTACGTCGGCGGCAAGTCGCTGAAGGAGATCGCCAACGGCCGCCGCACGGTGGACGGGAAGCGCGATCCGCTGCCGGTGGAGCAGGCCTGCGCGTACGGCATCGAGGCCCTGGAGGCTCTCGGGCATCTGCACAGCCGCAACCTCCTGTACTGCGACTTCAAGGTCGACAACGCGATCCAGACCGAGGACCAGCTCAAGCTGATCGACATGGGCGCGGTGCGCAGGATGGACGACGACGAGTCGGCCATCTACGGCACGGTGGGCTACCAGGCGCCCGAGGTGGCCGAGGTCGGCCCCTCCGTCGCCTCCGACCTCTACACGGTCGCCCGCACCCTCGCCGTGCTGACCTTCGACTTCCAGGGCTACACGAACGTCTTCGTGGACTCCCTGCCCGACCCGGACAACATCGAGGTCTTCCGGACGTACGAGTCCTTCTACCGGCTCCTCGTCCGCGCCACCGACCCGGACCCGGCCCGCCGGTTCGCCTCCGCGCAGGAGATGGCGGAGCAGCTGACCGGCGTCCTGCGCGAGGTCGTCTCGCTGCAGACCGGGCGGGCGCGCCCGGCCCTGTCGACCCTGTTCGGGCCCGAACTCAAGGTCACGGACACGGAGTTGTTCGGCAAGGCGGCCGGGGACGTGTCGCGGCTGGGGGCGCGGGTGGTGCCCGTACGGGGGAAGAAGGGTGCGCCCCGGCTGACGGCCGGGACGAACGGGACGCCCGCTCTCCCCCCGGCGACCGCTCCGGCCTCTGCGGCCACTCTGGCCACTCTGGTCAAGCCCGTTCAGGCCGCCGCCACGGCGCTCGCGCTGCCCATCCCCCGGGTGGACCCGGGCGACCCCAACGCCGGCTTCCTCGCGGGGCTCATGGCCTCCGCGCCCGGGGAGCTGATCACGGCGCTGCACGCGGCGCCCACCGGCTCGCTGGAGCTGCGGCTGCGCGAGCTGCGGGCCCGGCTGGAGATGGGTGAACTGAACAGCGCGGCCCGGTCCGTCGAGGCGCTGGAGGGCGATCACCCGGACGACTGGCGGGTGGTCTGGTACCGGGGTGTCGTGGCCCTCGGCACCGGGGAGCACGAGATCGCGGCGCTGTCCTTCGACGCGATCTACGACGCGTTCCCCGGCGAGCCCTCGCCCAAGCTGGCCCTCGGCCTGTGCGCGGAGGTGCTCGGGCAGCTGGACAACGCCGCCGAGTACTACCGCCTGGTGTGGACGACCGACCCCAGCTATGTGAGTTCGGCGTTCGGCCTGGCCCGCGTGCAGCTCGCGGCGGGCGACCGCCGTGGCGCCGTACGCACCCTGGAATCCGTACCGGAAGCCTCGATCCACTACACGGCGGCGCGGGTCGCGGCCGTGCGGGCGCGGCTGCGTCAGCGGATGGCCGAGGAGGCGGCGGCCGCCGCGTTCCTGGACGACCTGACCGCGGCGGCGGGCCAGGTCGAGGCGCTGGACGGGTACGGTCTCGACGCGGTCCGGCGTGAGCAGTTGTCGACGGAAGTCCTTGGCTGCGCGCTGGACTGGGTACTCTCCGGTAGCCAGGGTTCCGCTCCGGCTTCCGGAGGCGGACATGTGCTGCTCGGCAGCAAGCTGGACGAGCGCGGCCTCCGCTTCGGACTGGAGCGTTCGTACCGGACGCTGGCCCGGCTCGCGCAGGGCGGCGAGGAGAGGATCGACCTGGTGGAACGTGCCAATCGTTACCGCCCCCGGACGTGGGTGTGATTGATGTCCCAGATGCCCCAGCCGACGGCCCTTTCACGGTGCCCCAGTTGCGAAGAGCCACTGGAGGCGGGTGACCGTTTCTGCGGTGCGTGCGGCTACGACCTGTCGGCGGTGCCCGCACCGCCGGTGGACAACCCCACGATCACCATGAACGGCAGCTCACCGCGGCCCCCTTCGGCCGTCGCGTCCGTCGACTGGCCGCTCGCGCCGGAGGTGGACAGCTCCGACACGCCCGCGCCCCTGCACCGCGCCATGGACATCCGGGGCACCGATTCGGGCGGTTCCGAACTCCCGCACCCGCACCCCGAGTCGGAGCACCCGCACAGGGAACCCGCGGGCGTACGGTTCGACCGGCCCGCGCAGCCCGACGAGTACCCGCTGGCGCCCCCGGCCGCCGAGCCGGCCGCCGAGCCCGCCGTCGGTCCCACAGCCAGGCCCGCGGCCGGGCCGGCGGCCGAGGCCCCCGCCGAGACCCCCGCCGATCCGCGCACCGCCGATCTCGGCACGCCCCCCGCGGGCACCAAGCTGTGCGTCGCCTGCCGTTCGGGCCAGGTCGACAGCGACGGCTACTGCGAGAACTGCGGGCACGCACAGCCGCGCGAACGGGACCACATGGAGCAGGAGTTGGGTGCGGTCGCCGCGGTCAGCGACCGGGGGCTGCGGCACCACCGCAACGAGGACGCGTTCGCGATCTCCTCGACCGCGCTGCCCGACGGCTCGCCCGCGGTCGTCGCGATCGTCTGCGACGGAGTCTCCTCGGCGACCCGCCCGGACGAGGCCTCGCTCGCCGCGTCCCGCGCGGCAGGCGAGGCGCTGCTGGAGGCGCTGCCGCTGGGCACGCATCCGCAGCAGGCCATGCACGACGCGATCGTCGCCGCCGCGGAGGCCGTCAACGCGCTGGCCGACGCGTCCACCGCACAGGGCGAGCACGCGCCGCATGTGAACGCGCCCGCCTGCACCATCGTCGGCGCCGTCGTCACCCCCACCCTGCTGATCGTCGGCTGGGTCGGCGACAGCCGCGCCTACTGGGTTCCCGTCGACCGGAGTTCGCTGCCGGCCCGGCTCACCGAGGACGACTCGTGGGCCGCGCAGATGGTCGCCGCGGGCCTGATGAACGAGGCGGAGGCGTACGCCGACGAGCGCGCCCACGCCATCACGGGCTGGCTCGGCGCGGACGCTTACGAACTGGAGCCGCACACCGCTTCCTTCAAGCCGGACCGGCCGGGTGTAGTGGTGGTGTGCACCGACGGGCTGTGGAACTACGCGGAGGCGGCCGAGGATATGGCCGAGGTCGTGCCCCTCGACGCCGCCGAGCGGCCGCTGCACAGCGCCCAGGTCCTGGTCGGTCACGCCCTGGACGGCGGGGGCCACGACAACGTAACAGTGGCCGTCGTGCCGTTCCCCGCCCCGCCTCAGGGGGCAGGATCGGCCTGAGGCCGCGAAAACCGCAAGAGCGGCGAAAGAGGCGTCGGCCTCGGACCGGAGGGGACCGGTCCGCATACAGTCATCACCTCCGCCAGTACCGGAGGCCTTGAGGGGGACAAAGAAGGCATGGCCAATTTCTCGAAGTCGAACGTGCCGCAGTTCTCGGTCGACGTGTACCAGAACGAGTACCTGCACGAGGGCGGCCGCGAGGTCAACGCGATCATCACGGTGAGCGCGACCGGCGGCGGCACCGTCGGAAGCGCGGTCGGAGCGCCGCATCTGTACACGGCGGGCCAGGGCCCCGACGCGGCCGTGGCGATCATGGTCGACTGCTCGGGTTCGATGGACTACCCGCCGACCAAGATGCGGGGCGCGCGTGACGCGACGGCCGCCGCGATCGACGCCCTGCGCGACGGTGTGCACTTCGCGGTCATCGGCGGCACGCACATCGCCAAGGAGGTCTACCCGGGCAACGGCCGGCTCGCGGTCGCCGACGCGGCCACCCGCGACCAGGCCAAGCAGGCGCTGCGCAAGCTGAGCGCGGGCGGCGGTACGGCGATCGGCACCTGGTTGCGCCTCGCCGACCGGCTGCTGTCCTCGGCGGACGTATCGATCCGGCACGGCATCCTGCTCACCGACGGCCGCAACGAACACGAGTCGCCGGAGGACCTGAAGGCGGCGCTCGACTCCTGCGCCGGACGGTTCACCTGTGACGCGCGTGGAGTGGGCACCGACTGGGAGGTCAAGGAGGTCACCGGGATCGCCTCGGCGCTGCTCGGCACCGCCGACATCGTCGCCGACCCGGCCGCCCTGTCCGCCGACTTCACGCAGATGATGGAGACGGCCATGGGCAAGGAGGTCGCGGACGTCTCCCTCCGGCTGTGGACGCCCGTCGGCACGGCGATCAAGTTCGTCAAGCAAGTGGCCCCCACGGTCGAGGAGTTGACCGACCGTCGCACCGAGGCGGGCCCGCGCGCCGGCGACTACCCCACCGGTTCCTGGGGCGACGAGTCCCGTGACTACCACGTGTGCGTCGAGGTCCCCTCGGCCGAGGTCGGCCGCGAGATGCTGGCCGCCCGGGTCTCGCTGGTGATCCCGCAGGGGGACGGGAGCGTGCAGAACCTCGGCGCGCAGGGTCTCGTACGGGCGGTGTGGACCGATGACATGGCGGCCTCGACCTCGATCAACCCGCAGGTCGCGCACTACACGGGTCAGGCGGAACTGGCACAAGTCATCCAACAGGGGCTGGATCTCCGCAAATCGGGAGATGTCGATGGAGCAACGGCCAAGCTGGGACGCGCCGTTCAGCTCGCCAGCGCCTCCGGCAACGCCGATACTGCGAAACTGCTTGCGAAGGTGGTGGACGTGGTCGACGCCGCGGCAGGTACTGTCAGATTGAAGGCAAGGGTCGCAGAGGCTGACGAGATGACCCTCGAAACACGGTCCACAAAGACTGTTCGTGTAAAGAAGTAGCGAGCCCGGTTCCCGCGGGGAGCCGGAGAAACCCGGTCATAACGGCCGGAAAAGGAGAGGGGGAAGCGCCGACATGCCGACCTGCCCGAACGGACACCAGTCGGGTTCCGACGACTGGTGCGAGGTCTGCGGTCACCGCATGGCCGGTGCCGTGCCCCCGCCACCTCCCCCGCCGCCGCCCGCCGGTTACGGCTATCCGGCGCCCGGCTCGCCCCCGCCGCCGCCCGGCCCCGGTGGGCGCCCGCACCTGTCCGCCGTGCCGGACTTCGACCCGGAGCTCTGCCCGCAGTGCCGTACGCCCCGTGAGGGCGCCGCGCCGTTCTGCGAGGAGTGCCGGTGGAACTTCCTGACCAACACGGCGACCTCGTACACCCCGGCCGCGCCGCGTCCGCAGTCGCCCGCACCCGGGATTCCCGGCGGCCCCGGCGGTCCCGGTGGCCCGAATCCGGCACTGCGGTTCCAGCAGCAGGGGCCGGGGCAGCCCACCGGTCCCGGAGCGGGTCCCGGTCATGACCCGTTCGAGTACCAGAGCTCGCGGCCCTCGCAGATGAACCGGCCCGCCGAACCGATCCCGCAGGGTCCGCCCGCCCCGCCGTTCGGCGCCGGCGGCCCCTCGGGCTACGGCGGCGATCCGTCGGGCTACGGCGGCGATCCGTCGGGCTACGGCGGTGACCCTTCCGGCTACGGCGGTGACCCCTCCGGCTACGGCGGCGATCCGTCGCGTCCGGTTCCGCCCCCGCCCGGGCCGACGCCCGGTGCCCCCGGCGCCCAGCAGGCCTTCACCCAGCAGCCGGCCTCGCCGGTGTTCCCGCCGCAGTCCCCCGCGCCCGGCGGCCCGGCCTTCGGCGGCGGTGACGACGACTGGGTGATCTCCCCGCCGTCGGCCGGTCAGCCCGGCGGCGGCCCCGGTGGTCCGGGCGGCCCCGGCGGCCCGAACGGTCCCGGTGCGGCCCAGGGCGGTGGCTACGGCTACCCGCAGCCCGGCCCGACCCAGGCCCCGCCCGGCCCCGGTCCCGCCTACCAGCAGCAGCGGCAGCTGGCCTGGTCCGCGACGATCGGTCCCGACCGTGAGTACTTCATGGCGATGATGCAGCGCTCGGGCCCCGAGGCCGCGGGCCTGAACCTGCCCGCGTACTCGCCGGAGCAGCAGCGCCAGCTCACCGGCAACCAGATCACGATCGGCCGCCGCCGGCACTCCACCGGCGAATCCCCGGACATCGATCTGGCGGTGCCCCCGGAGGACCCGGGCGTCTCGCACCAGCACGCGGTCCTGGTCCAGCAGCCGGACGGCAGCTGGGCGGTCGTCGACCAGAACTCCACGAACGGAACCACGGTCAACGGCGGCGAGGAGCCCATCCAGCCCTTCGTACCGGTCCCGCTCCAGGACGGCGACCGGGTGCACGTGGGCGCCTGGACGACGATCACCATCCGACGCGGCTGAGCGGCGGCCTTCGAAGACAGCCGGAAGACAGCCGTAGGGAGTTCACGGCAGCGGCCAGGCGTACGGCCCTTCGGGGTCGTCCAGCCACGCCCAGGCGCCCTCGTCGCTGACCGTGATCCCGTACCGCTCGCGCACCGGCTTGTTCTCGCGCTCCCACAGCGTGTACGCCTCGTACGGATCGAGGCTGCCCGCCGTCAGGTTCAGCAGGAACCGGAACAACTCGTGACTCCTGGCCCAGCGCGGCAGTCCGCCCAGGTGCTGTGGCTCCGGCTCCTGGTGCCGGGTCTCGCCGCGCAGGGGCACGAAATAGGCGGGCGTGTGCAGGAAGCGCCCCTCCGCGTGCCCGGCGTCCCGGACGTGCAGCACGATCAGGCCGGTGGCCATCGGCGCGAGGATGCGGGCGCCCGGGGTGCACTGGGGCAGCCAGGGGGACGGGATCGAGGTCAGTGTGCAGGTGGCGATGATCCGGTCGAAGGGGGCGCGCTCGGGGACTCCGCGGGCGCCGTCACCCGTGACGACGGTCGGGTGGTACCCGGCGGTGGCCAGATGCCGCCGCGCGGATTCGGTGATCTCCGGGTCGAGGTCGATGGTGGTGACCAGGTCGTCGCCGAGGCGGTGGGCGAGCAGCGCCGCGTTGAAGCCGGTGCCGGCGCCGATCTCCAGAACGGCGTCCCCGTCCCGTACCTCCAGTTCGGTGAGCATCTTCGCCATCAGTGACGGCTGGCTGCTGGAGGACACCAGCTCCGCGTCCCGCACCCGGGTGGCCAGCGGGGCGTCCGCGTACGCGCCGCGCACCCAGCGCTCCCGGCTGCCCGGGTCGGGGTCCTCGCACCACACACGCTCGAAGCCGCCCAGGACGCCGACGTAGTAGTACGGCACGAAGAGGTGGCGCGGGACCGCCTCGAACGCCTCCCGCCAGACCGGGTCGGCGGCCCAGGCGCCGCTTCTGTCGATCTCGCGCACGAGGGCCGCCCGCGCCAGGGTGGCGAGGTCGTCGAGGCCGGGGTCGAGAGCATGGGCGCTCATACCTCCACTGTGCTGCCCGACGGGCCGCGAGGCGAGCGCCGACTCGGCCGATCGCCACCGCGCCCGCGCGAGCCGCCGCGCCTGCCGGAGCGGCCCCAAGTCAGTGGTCCCAAGTCAGTGGTCCTAAGCCTTGAGTCCTCCGTCACCCCGTCTGAGACCATGGACGGGTGAATGAGATCCGGCGCGGCACGCTTCAGGAGAAGACCTTCTATGAGCTGGTCGGCGGCGAGGAGACCTTCCGCCGTCTGGTGCACCGTTTCTACGAGGGTGTGGCCGGGGACCCGGAGCTGCGGGCCATGTATCCCGAGGAGGACCTGGGCCCGGCCGAGGAGCGCTTCACGCTGTTCCTGATCCAGTACTGGGGCGGCCCCACGACGTACAGCGACAACCGCGGCCACCCCCGGCTGCGGATGCGCCACGCCCCGTTCGCCGTCGACCGGGCCGCGCACGACGCCTGGCTGCGGCACATGCGCGTCGCCGTCGAGGAGCTCGGCCTCTCCGAGGAGCACGAGCACACGCTGTGGAACTACCTGACGTACGCGGCGGCTTCGATGGTGAACACGGAGGGCTGAGCACCGCTGTGGCCGGACGGGGCCACTGAGGCGCGCATTCCGGTCGCGGGACGCCGGATTCCGGTCACAATCCGGTCAAGTCCGTGCCTCAAGCGCTTACCCGCGGCCCGTCTCCTCTGCCAGCATCGCCCGGAGATCCCGTGGCGCGTCGGCCCGGGACGACGGCGGGGGGCCGGGTGACGGGGTTCGTCTTACTGCGTGCGCGGGCACACCGCCTGCTGCTGGCCGCCGCGCTGCTCACCGTCCTGCTGACGACGGCGGTCCTCGCGACCCTCACGGCGTACTCGGGCGCGATCGGTGACGCCTCCCTGCGGCACGCGCTCCAGGACCCCCGCAACGCCGTCGACACCGCGCTGATCGTCCGGGCCGACGTCTCCGCGGAGCAGCGCGAGGCCGCCGACAGCGCCGTACGCAAGGGAGCCCGGCAGACCTTCGGCGGGTTTCCGGTCACCCTGCGCACCCTGGTCCGCTCGGGCCCGTACGCGCTGCCCCGCACCCTCCAGGCGCCCGCCGACCGGGCCGGCGACCCGGACCTCACCCACTTCGCCGCCCTCGACCACACGCAGGTACGGGTCACCGCCGGACGGCTGCCACACAGGTCCGGCGCCGCTGTCATCGAGGTCGCGCTGCCCGAGAACGCCGCCGGCCGGCTCGGTCTGAAACCCGGCGCGCGCCTCACCCTCGTCGACCGGCTCGGCGGCCCAAAGGTGCGCGTCCGGATCACCGGTCTGTACCGGCCCGCCCGGCCCACCGCGCCCTACTGGCAGTTGGACGAGCTGGGTGGCCGCGGGATCAACAAGGTCGACTTCACGACGTACGGACCGCTGCTCGCCGATCCCGCCGTCCTGACCGGTGGCCGGGTGAGCGCCGGGGAGTCCGCGTGGCTGGCGTCCGCCGACTTCTCGACGCTGACGCCCGGCCGGATCGGCGCCCTGCGGGACGCGGCCCGCGCGGGGCCGCGGACGCTGCGGAAGGCCGCCGCGCTGAGCGGGACGACGGGCGTGGCGACCTCGCTGCCCGACGTGCTGGACCGTGTCGAGCGTTCGCTGCTCGTGTCGCGTTCGACGCTGCTGATCGTCGCGTTGCAGCTCGCGCTGCTCGCCGGGTACGCGCTGCTCCTCGTCGCCCGGCTGCTGAGTGCCGAACGGACGGGCGAGACAAGGGTGCTGAGGGCGCGCGGAGCCTCGCGCGGCCGGGTCGCGGGGCTCGCCGCGCTGGAGGCGCTGCTGCTCGCCGTGCCCGCGGCCCTGTGCGCGCCGCTTCTCGCCGGGCCGTTGACCCGGCTGCTCGCCGGACAGGGCGCGCTGGCGAGGATCGGGCTGCGCCTGGACACCTCGGCCGGGCGCGGCGGGGTGTGGCTGGTCGCGGCCGCCGTGGCGCTGGGCTGCGCGCTGGCGGTGACGGTTCCGGCGCTCACGTCCGGCGACACGGCGGAGGGCCGGGCGCGCTCGCTGCCCGCTCCGGTGCGCGCGGGCGCGGACGTCGGCCTGCTGGTGATCGCGGGCGTCGCGTACTGGCAGCTGGACCGGCAGACCTCCGGCGCCGTCACCGACGACCGGTCCGGCACCCTCGGCATCGATCCGCTCCTGGTCTCGGCGCCCGCGCTGGCCCTGCTCGCCGGGACCGTGCTCACCCTGCGGCTGCTGCCGCCGGTGGCCCGGCTCGCCGAACGCCGTGCCGCGAGCGGCCGGGGGCTGCCCGCCGCCCTCGCGGGCTGGCAGCTCAGCCGCCGCCCGATGCGCGGCGCCGGTCCGGTCCTGCTCCTCGTCCTCGCCGTCGCGATGGGCATGCTCGCGATCGGCCAGGGCGCCTCCTGGGACCGCTCGCAGGACGACCAGGCCGACTTCCAGGCCGGTGCGTCCGTACGCGTACTGGCGGGCGACGACGGCGAGTTGGGCCAGGCCGGGTTCTACGCGGCGCTCCCGCACGTCCGCGCGGCCGCACCCGCCGTCCGTACGTCCCTGCCACTGTCCGGCAACCGCACGGCGACGGTGCTCGCGCTCGACACCGCGCACGCGGCGGACGAAGTCCTGCTGCGCGACGACCTGGCCGGCCGGCCGGTGCGGCCGCTGCTGGCCGGGCTCGGACCGAAGGGGGCGACCGCGGGCACGGCGCTCCCGGAGGGCGCCACGCGGCTCGGTATGACGGCGCGGATCCACGGCGGCGGGGACGGCACGACCGCGGACGTGACGGTGACGCTGGAGGACCGCTACGGGACGCCGTACGCGATCCGGCTCGGCCAGCTCCCCGCCGACGGACGGGCGCACCCGCTCGCGCTGGACCTGGCGCCGGCCACCGGCGCCTTGACGCTCACCGGACTAGAGCTGGACATGACCCAGCCCATCGACCGCGCGCAGCACCACCTGTTCTCCGTCGAGGAGTTGACCGCGGCCGGCGCCGACGGCACGGTACAGCGGCTGCCGCTGCCCACCGCCTGGGAGGCGGCGTCGCAGACCAACAGCACCTCGGCGTCGCCCGACGCCTCCACCCGGCCGACACCCCCACAGGTGGAGAAGGCCACGGACAAGACCCTCGCCGTCCGCTACGGCACCGGCTACGTCCCGCACGATTTCGCCTGGCAGATCACGTCGTTGGCGGTCCGCCTGCAAGTCGTCCAGCCGGTGGCGGAGGCCACCGCGATCGCGACCGACCGCTTCCTGACGTCGGCGGGCGCCCGGATCGGGCAGCGGATGGACGTGCCGCTCGGGGGCGAGACTGTGCCGGTGCGGATCGTCGCGAGCGTACGGGCGCTGCCCACGACCGGGAGCGGGCCGGGCACGGGTGGCGCGTCGGCGAAGACCGGCGCCGCGGCGGCGGCCGACGGTGGTGCGCTGCTGGTCGATCTCCGCTCCGTGAACCGGGTGCTGGAGTCGCGCTACGGGCAGAGCGTCGCGCCCACCGAGTGGTGGCTGCGGACCGCGCCGGGCGACGCGGCGCGGGTCGCGGCGGCCGTGCGGGAGCGGCCCGACATCGAGCCGTCACAGGTCGTCGTGCGCGACGAGATCGCGGACGGGCTGCGCGACGACCCGTTCGGGGCGGGCCCCGAGGCCGCGTTCGCCGCGGCGGCCGTGGTCGCGGCGGCGCTGGCGGCGGTCGGTTTCGCGGTGAGCACGGCCGGGTCGCTGCGGGAGCGGGGCGCCGAGTTCGCGGTACTGCGGGCGCTGGGTGCGCCGCGCCGCCAGCTGGCCCGGCTGATCGCCGCCGAGCAGAGTGTCCTCGTGACCCTGGCGCTGGTGGTGGGGGTCGCCCTGGGCGCGGTGCTGACCCGGGCGGTCGTCCCGCTGATCGTCCTGACCTCCGACGCCACCCGGCCCGTCCCGCGGGTCCTGGTCCAGCTCCCGCTGCCGCACGTTGCGGTGCTGCTGGCCGCCGTGGCCGTGACCCCGCTGGCCATCACGGCGTTCCTGGCGCTGCACCGCCCGGACCCGGCGAGTTCGCTGCGACGACAGGGCGGTGAGTGACATGGCCGGTACGGCTCCGGTGGCTCCATGGGTCCGCACACGGCTGCGCGCCGCGCCCGGAGCGGCGCTCGCCCTGGCCCTGCTCGTCGCACTGACCGCCGCGCTGGCCGCCGCCTTCCCACGAGCCGTCGACCGGTACGAGGACGCCGGGCTGCGCAGGCTCCTCGACGACGCCTCGGCCCAGAAGACCACCGTGCAGGTGTACGCCCCGCAGCCAGGCGTCGAACTCCCGCAGGAGCAGCGGGAGAAGGCCTTGCGCGGGGGTGCGCTGAGCACGGCGTACGCGAAGGTGCTGGCCGCGGTCGAACGGCCTCTGGTCGCCGACCGTACGCAGTCCTCGTACGGCGTCCGCACCGCCAACCCCACGGATGCGCTGGACCGTTGGCTGCCCATGCCGACCGGGCTGCCCGCCCGTATGTCGCTCATCGCGCAGAACGGCCTCGCCGGCCACGCCCGGCTCGCCTCGGGGCGTCTGCCGCGCGTGACGGGCACGGTGACCGCGGCGACGGCCGAGGTGGAGGCCGCCGTCACCGCCGAGACCGCCAAGACCCTGCGGATCAAGGTGGGTTCGGTGATCCACCTGCCCGGCATCGAGCGCGCCCCCTTGTCCGTACGGGTCACCGGCATCGTCGTCCCGCGCACGCCCGGGGGCGCGTACTGGACGGCGATGCCCGTGCTGCGCAAGCCCTCCCTGATGGTGCTGCCCACGAATGGCGGCCCGCCGGAAAAGTACTGGCTGGGCGCGCTGCTGCTGCCGCCGGACGCGGCCCCCGCCATGCTCGGCACGCCCGGAAAGCCGGAACGCTACTGGCAGCTGGCGCCCGACACCTCCGTCCTGGCCGCGCACGACGTGTCCCGCCTGGCCTCCGCGATCGCCGCGCTGGAGGCGGGCCCCGGCCTCGGCCGGGTACGGGAGCGCGTCGACCCGCTCGCCGACGCGACCACGGACCTGGACGACGTACTGAAGTCGTTCACCCAACTGCGCTCCGGCATCGGCCCGTTGGTGGCCGTGGCCGCCTCCGGCACCGGCACGGTCGCCGCCGTCGTCCTGCTGATGGCGGGCGGCCTCGCCGTCGACCGCCGCCGCGCCGAACTGGCCCTGCTGCGCGCCCGCGGCGGTTCCCTGCGGGGCGTCTCGGGGCGTCTGCTCGCCGAGACGGCGGTGGTCGCGCTGCCCGCGGGCGCGCTGGGCCTCGGCGGCGCCCTGCTCGCGGTCCCGGAGGGCCGCCGCTCGTACGCGGTCGCGGCCGCCGCCGCAGTGACGGTCCTGGCCTGCGCCACCCTGCCGGTGCGCGCGGTGCTCGCCCACCGCGCCGTACGCATCCACGGGGCCCGCGAGGACCTGACGTCCGTACGCCCGTCACGGCGCCGTACAGTCGCGGAACTCACGCTGCTGGCACTGGCGTCGGCGGCGGTCGTGGCGCTGCGGCGCCGAGGGGCGTCCGATGCGTCGGGCTCCGCCTCCGGTGACCAACTGGTCGCGCTGGCACCGGTGTTGGTGGGTGTCATCGCGGCCCTGGTGCTGGTCCGGCTCTACCCGCTGCCGCTGCGCGGGCTGTCCCGGACTGCCGGGCGGCTGCGCGGCGCGGTCACCCCTCTCTCGCTGGCCCGCGCCGGCCGCACCTCCACCTCCACGGTCCTGCCCCTCCTGGCCCTCCTCACCGCCCTCACCACCGCCGCCTTCGGCGGTTCGGTCCTCGCGGGCGTCCACGACGCCCGCGACCGCGCGGCCCTCCTGACCACCGGCGCGGACGCCCGCGTCGAGGCGACCCACGCCCTGCCCTCCACCCTGGCCGACCGGCTCCACCGGACTCCGGGTGCCCGCGCGGTCACGCCGGTGAGCATCGCCTACCAGGCACGGCTGGGCGAGGGCTCGGGCACGGAGGAGGAGACGGTCCCGGTGGCGGGCGTGGATCCGGACGCGTACGCGCGGCTGGCCCGGGGAGTGGGGCTCGGGGGATTCCCGGCGGGGGCGCTGAAGTCACGGGGGTCGGGGCAGGCTTCCGGGGCCACGCCCCTCCCCGCCCTCGCCTCCCCCGCCGTCGCCGACCGCTACGGCACGCGGCCGTTCGCCGTGCGGATGGAGGACGGCAGCCGGGTCACCGTGCAGATCGCTCTCGTACGGGAGTTGACCCCGGCCGTCTCCGACATGGACTTCCTGGTCGTGGACCGGGCCGGACTCGGGACCCGCGCCGCGCGTCCGACCGCGCTGTTCGTGACCGGCGACCACCTCGACGGGGCCGCCCTGCGCAAGGCGTCCGGTGCGGGCGTGACCGTACGGCTGCGGGCGGAGGAGCGGGCGCGGTACGTCGACTCGCCCTTGCAGTCCGGCGCCGAGCGGATCTACACGGCGGCGGTCGCGGCGGGCGCCGGGTACGCCGTACTCGCCCTGCTGCTCTCCCTCATACGCGCCGCCCCCGAGCGCGCCGCGCTCCTCGCCCGCCTCCGCACCATGGGTCTCACCCGCGCCCAGGGCCGCCGCCTCCTCGTCCTGGAGGCCCTGCCCCAGGCCCTGCTCGCGGCGGCGGGCGGCGCGCTCACGGGCTGGGCGGCCATCCGTCTGCTCTCCCCCGGCATCGACCTGACGGCCATCGCCCTCGCCACCCACGACTCCACGCCGGGAAGCGCCCGGCTCCGCACGGACACCCTCTCCTTGCTCCTCCCGTCCCTGACCGTCCTCGCCCTCGCGACGGGCATCGCGGCGGCACAGGCGTGGTGGACGGGGAGAAGGGGGTCGGTACGGGAACTGCGGGCGGGGGACGCGCGATGAGCGGCGCCCTCGCAGCCGAGCCCGGCCCATCGCCACGCACCCCTTCGACGAGCGCCCCTTCGACGAGCGCCACGAGCGCCACCAGGAGTCGCCCATGACCACCACCGACCCCACCTTCGCCGACCTCGCACACCGCGCCGCCGCCCGCCGGGACCGCCCCGCCTACGGCCACGACGCCCTGATCACCTGTGACCGTCTGGTGCGGATCTTCTCCACGGACGGTGTGGAGGTCCAGGCTCTCCAGGGTCTCGATCTGCTGGTCCGCGAGGGCGAGTTGATGGCGCTGGTGGGTGCCTCGGGCAGCGGCAAGTCGACGCTGATGAACATCCTGGCCGGGTTGGACACCCCCACCGCGGGCGCGGCGAAGGTGGCCGGCCGCGACCTGCTCACGATGGGCGCGAAGGACCGGCTGAGCTACCGCCGCGAGGTCGTCGGCTTCGTCTGGCAGCAGACGTCCCGCAACCTCCTCCCCTACCTGACAGCGGCCCAGAACGTCGCTCTCCCGATGCAGCTGTCCGGCACCGCCCGCAAGGGCCGCCGTTCCCATCGCGCCCAGGCCGAACGCGCCCTGGAGCTCCTGGAGTTGCTGGACATCGCCGACTGCCGGGGCCGCCGCCCGCACCAGATGTCCGGCGGCCAGCAACAACGCGTCGCCATCGCGGTGGCCCTGGCCAACGCCCCCGCCGTCCTGCTCGCCGACGAACCCACCGGCGAACTCGACTCCCACACCGCCGAGCAGATCTTCGCCGCCTTCCGCACCGCGAACGAACACCTCGGCACCACCATCGTGATCGTCACCCACGACCAGGCGGTCGCCGGCGAGGTCCGCCGCACGGTCGCCATCCGCGACGGCCGCACCTCCACGGAGGTCCTGCGCCGCACCGAGGTCGACGCGGCCACCGGCCAGGAGGCGGTGGTGGCCCGCGAGTACGCGATGCTCGACCGCGCGGGCCGCCTCCAGCTCCCCGCCGAGTACACCGAGGCCCTGGGCATGCGGGACCGCGTGGCACTGGAACTGGAGTCGGACCACATCGGCGTATGGCCGGACGACAGCGGTCACAGTTGATCGTGAAAGCAGCCGGCGGAAACGCGATCAGCGCACGCTGACGTCCAGCGCCCCAAGTCCGGCCCGGCGCAAGGCGATCGACCCGTACGGCGTACGCAGCCGGAGCCACGCCCCCGAGGAGTACAGCCCCAACGGGCTCTCGCCGGGAGCGTCCTGGCGTACGGCCTCGCTCGCGGTGTCGCTCACGGTGCGCAGGAATCCCAGCGACTGTGCCGCGTGCGCGGCCCGCACCGGAAGCCCGGTGTCGCCGATCGGCCGGGACCAGATCTCGCGCCCGATCCGGTCGAGTTCGGCACGGGTACGGGCCTCGGGCGCCAACTCCTGCGTACGGGACCGGAATTCGGCGACCGCGGCGGCGACCATCGCGCGTACCGCGTCCGGCGCGGGCAGCCCCGGCTCCGGCTGCCAGCCCCCGCGCGGCGGCAGCACTCCGGCCCACGGCGGCCCGGTGACGGCGGCCGGGACGGCGGCGGTGGCCGCCGACTCGTCGACGGACTCCAGGAGTTCACCGGCGGAGACGGTCACGTCGAGACTGACGTCGAGCCCGTTCTCGTACGGCTTGGCGAGGCGCGCCGTACGGATGGCGAGCACCTCGAAGGACGGCGGGCGCCCGAAGACCGCGAGCGCCTTGCCGTGCGCCTGGAGGCGCACGGCGGCCGCGCGGTCGTAGTGGATCAGCCGGGAGAGGAAGGCGGCGAGATCTGCCGCCTCCCCTCCGTCGGCGAGGTGCAGAACGGTCATGCCGCGACGGCCTCGTCGGCCTTGTCGTCCCGGTACTCCTCCAGGAACTCCCGTTCCTCGGAGGTGATACGGCGCGGGCGCTGGGTCTCGAAGTCGAACGGCACTATCACCGTCGAGGCCCGGACGTAGACCACTTCCTTGGCGTCAGGCGCGGCCGGGTCCTTGACCTCGTACGTGATCGTGAACGCAGCCGCCCTGATCTCCGTGATCCACAGCTCGATGTCCACCGGCGCGTGCCGGTGGACCAGTTGCCTCTTGTAGTCGATCTCGTGGCGCGCCACCACAGACCCCTGCTTGAAGTCCTTCTCCGGGCGGAACAGGAAATCGATGCGCGCCTCCTCCAGATAGCGGAGGAACACCACGTTGTTGATGTGGCCGTACGCGTCCATGTCCGCCCAGCGCAGCGGGCAGCGGTAGATGTGCCGCAAGGTCGATCAGCCCCGGGTCAGCTTCTTGTAGGTGGCACGGTGCGGGCGAGCCGCGTCCGGGCCGAGCCGCTCGACCTTGTTCTTCTCGTACGACTCGAAGTTGCCCTCGAACCAGAACCACTTGGAGTCGCCCTCGTACGCGAGGATGTGCGTGGCGACTCGGTCCAGGAACCAGCGGTCGTGGGAGACGACCACGGCCGCACCGGGGAACTCGAGCAGCGCGTTTTCGAGCGATCCCAGGGTCTCGACGTCGAGGTCGTTGGTCGGCTCGTCGAGGAGCAGCAGGTTGCCGCCCTGCTTGAGGGTCAGCGCCAGGTTGAGGCGGTTGCGCTCACCACCGGAGAGGACACCGGCCGGCTTCTGCTGGTCCGGGCCCTTGAAGCCGAAGGCGGAGACATACGCACGCGACGGCATCTCGACCTGGCCCACATTGATGTAGTCCAGCTCATCGCTGACGACGGCCCACAGGGACTTCTTCGGGTCGATGTTCTCGCGGCTCTGGTCGACGTACGAGATCTTGACGGTCTCGCCGACCTTGATCGAGCCGGAGTCCGGGATCTCCAGACCCTGGATCATCTTGAAGAGCGTGGTCTTGCCGGCGCCGTTGGGCCCGATGACCCCGACGATGCCGTTGCGCGGCAGCGTGAAGGAGAGATCGTCGATGAGGACCTTCTCACCGAAGGCCTTGGAGAGGTTGTTGACCTCGACGACGATGGAGCCCAGGCGCGGGCCCGGCGGGATCTGGATCTCCTCGAAGTCCAGCTTCCGCATCTTGTCCGCCTCGGCGGCCATCTCCTCGTAGCGCGACAGACGCGCCTTGGACTTGGCCTGACGCCCCTTGGCGTTGGAGCGGACCCACTCAAGCTCTTCCTTGAGCCTCTTCGCCCGCTTGGCGTCCTTCTGCCCCTCGACCTTGAGGCGGGAGGCCTTCTTCTCGAGGTACGTGGAGTAGTTGCCCTCGTAGGGGTGCGCGCGGCCGCGGTCGAGCTCGAGGATCCACTCGGCGACGTTGTCGAGGAAGTACCGGTCGTGGGTGACGGCGACGACAGTGCCGGGGTACTTCGCGAGGTGCTGCTCCAGCCACTGGACCGACTCGGCGTCCAGGTGGTTGGTGGGCTCGTCGAGAAGCAGCAGGTCAGGAGCCTCAAGCAGGAGCTTGCACAGCGCGACGCGGCGACGCTCACCACCGGAGAGGTTGGTGACGGGCCAGTCGCCGGGCGGGCAGCCCAGGGCGTCCATGGCCTGCTCCAGCTGGGTGTCCAGGTCCCACGCGTTGGCGTGGTCCAGGTCCTCCTGGAGCTTGCCCATCTCGTCCATGAGCGCGTCCGAGTAGTCGGTCGCCATCAGCTCGGCGACCTCGTTGAACCGGTGCAGCTTGCCCATGATCTCGGCGGCGCCGTCCTGGACGTTCTGCAGAACGGTCTTGGACTCGTCGAGCGGCGGCTCCTGGAGCAGCATGCCGACGCTGTAGCCGGGCGACAGGAAGGCATCGCCGTTGGAGGGCTGCTCAAGGCCCGCCATGATCTTCAGAACGGTGGACTTACCGGCACCGTTCGGGCCGACCACACCGATCTTCGCTCCGGGCAGGAAGCTCAGGGTGACGTCGTCGAGGATCACCTTGTCGCCGTGCGCCTTGCGCGTCTTGCGCATGGTGTAAATGAACTCAGCCAAGAGAAACCGTCCGGACGCTTGAAATCGGGAGTGGGCAGATACACCCCATCTTGCCTGACGGCTAGCCCTGGGGGGAAACCCGTTCGGACGAGCCCCCTGCGACCTGCCCGTTCACGGGCGGCCCACGCCCTGTGCGTCCTCAGGCCCCCCAGAACCTCTCCGGAACAGATACACGCCGATGATCTTCCCCTTGACCGCCACCCGCTGCCCCGACGTGAGCCACTTGTCCCGGGACTCCTCGCCGAGCTGGACGTAGAAGTACTGAGCAGTGCGCAGGGCCCAGCCCTTGTCCTCGATCCGCGACAGCAGGTCGTAGCCGTCCCGTCACTCCTTGTCGGCGTCGGCCGCCACCTCTGCCGCGAGCTCGGCGCCACCTCGTGCGCGGGCGGCCGAGGGAGGACACTCGTACTAGGGGCCGGGGCTCCGGAGGTGATCACGATGACGCAGACACAGGCACGGACCACGGTCGGATGGCACGTGGAGATGGAATTCGAGGAGGACGACCACCGCACCCGCGCCGCCGCCCTCCTACGACTCCCCGACGGGAGCGAACAACGCGCCCACGGGTACGCCAGCCGCCACCCCTCCGACTCGAACCAGCCAAGAGTCGGCGAGGAGGTCGCGGGCGCGAGGGCGCTGAACGAGTTGGCGATGCAGTTGCTGACCAAGGCGCACGACGAGATCGACGAGGCGTCGGGCCGGACGTCGCGCCCACTGACCTGACTCGACGGGACATGGCTCGACGGAACATGGGCTGAGAACACGGATTAGGAACACGGGCCGGCCCGCGGCGTCGGCCACCGTTGGGGCACTGTCCCAGGGGTGGCCGGTGCCGTCCCGGCACATGACAGACCGGAGAACGAGCGGCACGACACGCCGGGGAACCAACAAAAAGCCCTCCCATAGGGAGGGTGGGGAATTGCGCCCCCGGCAGGACTCGAACCTGCGGCCAAGCGCTTAGAAGGCGCCTGCTCTATCCACTGAGCTACGGGGGCCGGGTGTGGTGGCCTGTGTCCTGGTGCCCGGGTGTGGGCTGATCCGTGACCTTGCCGGGGACAAGGATAGGGCTCCCGCGTCCCTGTCCCCCGTGCTTCGCCTCCGTGGCTCGATGTGGAGGTTCGGTGAAGCGGTCCTGATAATCGCAGGCGGGTACGAATCGTGCACCGCTTTTGGCGTCTCACGCATCGGGTGTTGTGCACTCGTTATGCCTGCGCCCCAGTCATCCCTTCCGCCCCGTGTGTCCTGTCGGCGCGCAGGCATAGCCATATGCTTCAGAAAGCCACCAAAATTGGGCATTCTTCGCATGTGGTGACCTTGGACGTACGGCCTCAGCTGCTCGACGCACTCTCCGCCCTGCGCGACCGTGTCGCCGCCGCACGCTTCCCGCTGCCCCTGGCGGGGGCCCCACGCGCGCGTGCCAACCGCGACGAACTGCTCGCACAACTCGACGACTATTTGGTGCCCCGGTTGAGGGAACCCGAAGCACCGCTCCTCGCCGTCATCGGTGGGTCCACCGGCGCCGGCAAGTCGACCCTCGTCAACTCCCTTGTGGGACGCCGGGTCAGCGAGGCGGGCGTGCTGCGGCCGACGACCCGTACGCCGGTGCTGGTGTGCCATCCGGAGGACCATCACTGGTTCAGCGGGATGCGGGTGCTGCCCGACCTCACGCGCGTGTGGGTGCCCCATCAGGAGCCCGGCGACGACCTGTCCGCCCTCGCCGAACGCGGGGAGCGGGTACTGCGCATCGAGACCGCCGACACACTCCCCCGCGGCCTCGCCCTCCTCGACGCGCCCGACATCGACTCCCTTGTCGCAGACAACCGCGTACTCGCCGCCGAGTTGATCTGCGCCGCCGACATCTGGGTGATGGTGACCACGGCAGCCCGATACGCCGACGCCGTGCCGTGGCATCTGCTGCGTACGGCCAAGGAGCACAGGGCGACCCTGGTCACCGTCCTGGACCGGGTGCCGCACCAGGTGGTGTCCGAGGTCTCGCGGCAGTACGGCGCCCTGCTCGCCAAGGCCGGCCTCGGCGAGGTGCCCCGCTTCACCGTGCCCGAGCTGCCCGAGTCCGCGTGGGGCGGCGGCCTGCTGCCCGCCACCGCCGTCGCGCCGCTGCGTACATGGCTCACGCACCAGGCGCAGGACCCGGGCGCCCGGCACCAGGCGCTGGCCCGCACGGCCTACGGAGTCCTCGACTCGCTGAAGGCGCGGATGCCCGAACTGGCCAGCGCCGCCGCCGCGCAGTACGCCGCCGCGCTGCGGCTCACCGCGGCCGTCGAAGGGGCGTACGACAGCGAGCACGCGCGCGTGAAGGGGCGTCTCCAGGCCGGGGCCGTGCTCTCGGGGGACGCGCTCAAGCGGTGGCGCGCCTATCCCCTCGACTGCGGCGCCGACGAACTGCTCGACGCACTCGTCGAGAGCCTGAGTGCCCTGCTCCTGTGCGCCGTCACGGCGGCCGACGAGCGCGTGGACGAGGCATGGCGACGCGAACCGGCCGCGGGCGCCGCGGCACTGACGGACCGTGATCCGACGCTGGAGAGCGCCGAGCACCGGATCGGGATGGCCGTACGACGCTGGCGGCGCGTCCTGGAGGAACACGCCGAGGAAGAGGTGCGCGCCCTCGACAAGAGCGTCGCGCCGGACCCCGAAGTGGTCGCCGCGCTGGTCGCCTCCGCGCTCCTGGGCGGCCGCCGGGCGCGGACGGCGGGCGAGGGGCTCGCCGAGCGGATCGGGGCGCACGGGGCGCTGCGGCTGCGCGACCGGGGCGGGCGGCTGCTCACGGACTTCCTCGACAAGGCCCTGAACACGGAGCGCGAACGCCGTCTCGCGCCCCTCGACGCGCTCGACGTCCATCCAGAACCCCAGGCCGAACTCATCGCCGCGCTGTCCGTACTGCAGAAGGAGAGGTGACCGCGGTGACTGCCGTCACTGACCACACGGATCACGCCGACCGTCCCGAAGACGACCACCCCGAAGACGACTCGTCCGACGACGCCTGCTCCGAAGAGGGCACCTCCGAAGAGGACACCTTCGAAAAGAGCACGCCCGAAGAGGACACTCTCGAAACCCGCCTCCCCGGAGAGGGCGCCTTCGAAAACGGCCTCCCCGAAGAGGCGGCTCCCGAGGACCGGACCCCGGAGAGCGCCGGGGACAGTGAGCCCTCCGAAAAGGGGCTCCCCGAGAACGCCCGCTCCGGCGACGGGCACGCGCGCGTGAAGCACGGCGACGACACGGCCGCGGGTACGGACGGCGGACCCGTCTGGGACGACGGGCTCATCGCGCGGCGCGTCTCCGAGACGGCCACCGGGCACGAGGCGCCGGTGGTGGAGACCAGGACCGCCGTCCAGGAACCGCCGGCCCCTCTCGCGTACGACGGACCGCTGCGCTCACGCCTGGACGCGCTCCGCGAGCTGGTGGGCCTCTCCCGCACCCGGCTCGACAGCGGGACGCTCGCCGAGGCGGGCCGGGTCCTCGACGAGGCGGCGGCGCGCCGCAAGCACTCCGGGCAGCACACCGTCGTCGCCATCGCCGGGGCCACGGGAAGCGGCAAGTCGCAGCTCTTCAACGCGCTCGCCGGCGTGGCCATTTCGGAGACCGGTGTCCGCAGGCCGACCACCGCGGCGCCCATCGCATGCAGTTGGAGCGACGGCGCGGCGACGCTCATCGACCGGCTCGGCATCCCCGGGCGGCTGCGCAGACGCCCTCTGCAGAGCGCGGAGGCGGAGGCGCAGCTGCGCGGCCTCGTCCTGATCGACCTGCCCGACCACGACTCCGCGGCCGTCCAGCACCGCGAACAGGTGGACCGCATCCTGGCCCTCGTCGACGCGGTCATCTGGGTCGTGGATCCGGAGAAGTACGCCGACGCCGTGCTCCATGAGCGCTATCTGCGGCCCATGGCCGGGCACGCGGAGGTCACCTTCGTGGTCCTCAATCAGGTGGACCGGCTGCCCGGGGAGGCCGCCGACCAGGTCCTCGACGATCTGCGGCGGCTGCTCGACGAGGACGGGATCGCGCTCGGCGAGTACGGCGAACCGGGCGCGACCGTGCTCGCGCTGTCCGCGCTCACCGGGGACGGCGTCGGCGAACTGCGAGAGTCGCTCGGCCAGTTCGTGGCCGAGCGCGGTGCCGCGGCGCGCCGGATCTCCGCCGACGTGGACGCGGCGGCCGCACGGCTGCGGCCCGTCTACGCGACCGGGCGGCGCGTCGGACTCAGCGAGGAGGCGCGCGACGAGTTCGCGGCCCGGCTCGCGGACGCGGTGGGTGCGGTCGCGGCCGGCGAGGCGTCCGAGCGCGCATGGCGCCGCAATGCCAACCGCGCGTGCGGGACGCCCTGGCTGCGGCTGTGGCGCTGGTACCAGGACCGCCGCGAACCCCCGACCGGACGCCTGCCCGTCCGTGCCCCCGCGGACGAGGAGGCCACGGCACGCCAGCGCGTCGAGCAGGCCGTACGGCTGGTCGTGAACCGGGCGGTGTACGGGCTCCCCGCGCCCTGGGCGCAGGCGGTGCGCGAGGCGGCCGTACGCGGGGCGCAGGGGCTGCCCGAGGCGCTGGACGAGATGGCGGCCCGCGCCGTGACCCCGGTGGGGCGTCCGCCGCGGCCCGGCTGGTGGCCGGTCGCCGTGCTGGCGCAGGCCTTGATGACGATCGTCCAAGTCATCGGCGGGCTCTGGCTGCTGGGGCAAATCATCGGGGTCACGGCGCCGAATCTCGGGGTGCCGGTACTGCTGATGGTCGCGGGCATCATCGGCGGTCCGGCCGTCGAGTGGAGCAGCAGGATGGCGGCGCGCGGGCCCGCCCGGCGCTACGGCCTCGAAGCGGAACGACGGCTGCGCGAGGCCGCCGCCGGGTGCGGGAGGGCACGCGTGCTGGATCCCGTGGCCGCGGAACTGCTGCGGTACCGGGAGGTGCGGGAGCAGTACGGGAAGGTTACGGGGGCGGCGTCGGCACCTGTGGGTTAACCCCGGCGAAGCTGTGCGGCCTCACCCCGTCGGGTGACAGGGTTTTCCACAACCGGCCGGTGGTCCACAGCGCTCAGCGGGCTCGGCCCGACGGAGGCAGTCTGATCTCGCGGCGATCGCAGCGCACGACACAGCGCACGCGGTCGCCGCGACAGACGCATTCGTACGGGAGAGGGGTTCGGGATGAACGAGACGATGGTGTGCGTGGTGGGGAACGTCGCGACGCAGCCGGTGTACCGGGAGCTGTCGACTGGAGCGTCGACGAGGTTTCGGCTGGCCGTGACATCGCGCTACTGGGATCGCGAGAAGAACGAGTGGACCGACGGACACACCAACTTCTTCACGGTGTGGGCCAGGAAGGCGCTCGCGACGAACGCGGGGGCGTCCCTGTCGGTGGGCGATCCGGTGGTCGTGCAGGGGCGGCTGAAGGTACGCACGGAGACGCGCGACGGCCAGAGCTGGACCTCGGCGGACGTCGACGCGGCGGCGATCGGACACGATCTCTCGCGCGGCACCTCCGCCTTCCGTCGAGCCGCCAAGGGGGACACGGCTCCGGCTCCGGCACCGCAGCCGGAGCCCAGTTGGGAGACGGAACCAGGGGCTCACAGCAAGGCGGCGGTCCAACAGCAGGCCGAGCCGGTGGGAGTGACGTGATGTCAGGGACACGTACGACCTGACCGAACTGCGGCTTATCGATGAATGCGTTGCGAACGGTCCCTGTGTGTTTGTCGATAAGCCCAGCTCACAGCTGTGTGAGCGATAACGATTCCGAGTCGGATCGGTTATCCGATGGAATGACCGGGGAACCTGGTGCGCCGCTTCCTTAGGATGCCGGGCATAGCTCACGTGGCTTCTGATTCTGCTGGCGGGACCGTCCCCCCATGTCAACGGGTCCTGCGCGAAGGGGAATTCTGTGTTTTCTGCGTTCTCTGCGGTGTCCGCGCGCAGCCGAGGGGCCGCCCGCCTCGCCGCCGCGACGTTGGTGTCGGGACTCGTCGCTGCGGTGGCGATCGCCACCGCCGGTACGGCCGTCGCCGACGAGACCCCGCAGAGCCTGGGCGGTGCGACCGCCACCATAGGTGACCTCAAGACATACGGGTCCGCGGTCATCCACGAGAACGGCGAGGACAGCTGGGTGTCCGCGGGGCTGTTCGAGATGTCCGTCGACAACGGCGGCATGTTGCAGACCTACTGCATCGACATCCACAACCCGACACAGCGGGACGCCAAGTACCAGGAGACCCCCTGGAGCGGTACGTCGCTGAACGGCAACAAGAACGCGGGCAGGATCCGCTGGATCCTGCAGAACTCCTACCCGCAGGTGAACGACCTCGCGGCGCTCGCCAAGAAGGCCGGCGTCGGCAGCCTCACCGAGAAGGACGCGGCGGCCGGCACTCAGGTGGCCATCTGGCGGTACTCGGACGGCGCCGACGTGGACGCGGTGGACCCGCAGGCGGAGAAGCTCGCGGACTATCTGCAGAAGAACGCGCGGAATCTGGCGGAGCCCCAGGCCTCGCTGACCCTCGACCCGGCCGCGGTCTCCGGTCACGCCGGCGAGCGGCTCGGCCCCGTCACGGTGCACACCAACGCGGGCAGTGTGACGGTGACGCCGCCCGCGGACTCCGCCGCCAGTGGGGTGAAGATCGTCGACAAGAACGGCAAGGCGATCACCTCCGCCACCGACGGCAGCCGGCTCTACTTCGACGTGCCGAAGGACAGCGCGGACGGTTCGGCCGCGCTGACCGTACAGGCGTCCACGACCGTGCCGGTCGGCCGCGCCTTCACCTCGGAGACCCACAGCCAGACACAGATCCTCGCGGGCTCCAGCGAGTCGACGGTCTCCGCCGCGGCGACCGCCAACTGGGCGGAGAAGGGCGCGATACCGGCCCTGTCCGCCGAGAAGAACTGCACCAAGGGCGGCGTCGACATCACGGCGGCCAACGAGGGCGACGAGGCGTTCACCTTCGAGCTGATGGACGTCGAGCACACCATCGCTGCGGGCAAGTCCCAGACGGTGACCATTCCGCTGCAGGAGGACCAGGCGTACGACTTCACGATCGACGGTCCGAACGGCTTCACCGAGCGGTTCAAGGGCGTCCTCGACTGCAAGACCCAGGGCGGCGCGAACGACATCTCGACCCAGACGGTCAGTGAGCCGAGCCCGGCGACGGTGGGCGGCACCTCCGGCGGGGGCACCGACCTCGCCGAGACCGGCGGCTCCAGCGCGACCCCGGTCATCGCGGGCGTGGCCATCGCCCTGGTCGTGATCGGCGGCGCGGCGGTGTTCTTCGTCCGCAGGAAGAACGCGCCGACGCAGGACTGAGCAACACGGCACCTTGGCAACTCAACAGTGAGTGACCGCACCACGGTGACTCCGTGAGCCCGCGGCCCCGGCCCGCCTCCCAGGCGTTCGGGGCCGCACCCTTGTCCGGATGGCCCTGTCCGGATGCCTTGTCCAGATCCCCTTTTCGATCCCGGTGCGCCCGGGAGCGGCTCAGCCGGCGCCGGACGCGCAGTGTTCGAGCAGTTCGGCGGTCGGACCGTCGGTCACCCGATAGCGCACGACCCGCCCGTCCTTGTCGCCCTCGACCACCCCCGCGGTGCGGAGCAGACGCAGGGCCTGGGACACGGCGGCGTCGTTCATGCCGGTCGCGATTGCGAGGTCGGAGACGGCGAGAGGGCCCGCCCGGTGGAGGGCCAGGAGCAGGGCGAGGCGACGCGGGTCGGCGAGGAGGGAGAAGCGGTCGGCCCAGGTGCGTACGTGCCCGGGCTCACCGATGGCGGCGACGGCGTCGCAGACCCGGTGGCCGTCGATGGTCCGGCGGTCGGCCCGCTCGGCGGGGACGAGATGCATGGGGCCATCTTCGCAGGCGACCCCGGGACGCACGCCGCCGTCTCCCCGCCCGTCTCCGATTCCCATTTTGTCTCCGTCTCCGTCTCCGTCTCCGTGTTCGCCTCGGTCTCCGTCTCGGTCTCCGGAACGGCCAGCGCGAGCAGCCGTATGTGATCTTCAATACCTGCGTAGCTGTGCAGCTTTGCAGGAGACCCCGGCCACGCCTACGGTTGGCGGGCCGTGGTGTTCGGGAAGACCGGTGACGGCCCCTCAGGGGCCCAGACCGGAGCGGCCCTCGCCACTGTGATCGGGGAGTTCCCGTCCCGTGCCGCCTTCGGGTGGCGCCACTGGCCGCGAGGCCGGGAAGGCAGGGCCGGGCGCGTGCACCCGTCAGCCAGGAGACCGGCCGCGGCATCTCACGAAGTGATCCACGAGGTGCTGGAGCGTGACCGCATGACCCTGCCCACGCAGTCGTCCCCATCCGCAGCCGGCTTCCGCTGGCGGCGCGAGGACACCGTGCGGACCGGTGTACTCCTGGCCGTGATCGCGGCGCTGCACGTCGTCGCGTTCGGCATCCTGTTCCTACTCGTGGTGCCGGAGCACTACGAGGTCGGCTCCAAGGCGTTCGGCATCGGCCTGGGCGTCACCGCCTACACCCTGGGCATGCGGCACGCCTTCGACGCGGACCACATCGCCGCGATCGACAACACCACGCGCAAACTGATGGCCGACGGCAAGCGGCCGGTGTCGGTGGGCTTCTGGTTCGCGCTCGGGCACTCCAGTGTGGTGGTCATCCTCGCCGCGCTCATCGCCGGAGGCACCCAGCTGGCCGGGCGGATCATGAACGAGGGGTCCAGTACGCACCAGGTGCTCGGTGTCATGGGTACGACGATCTCCGGGTCGTTCCTCTACCTCATCGCCGCGCTCAACCTCGTCGCGCTCATCGGGATCCTGCGGGTCTTCCGGGCGATGCGGGCCGGTACGTACGACGAGGCCGAGCTCGAACAGCACCTGGATTCCCGGGGGTTCATGAACCGGATCCTCGGCCGCTTCACGAAGTCCATCACGCGGCCCGGGCAGATGTTCCCGCTGGGCTTCCTCTTCGGCCTCGGCTTCGACACCGCCACCGAGGTCACGCTGATGGTGATGGCGGGCAGCGGTGCGGCGGCCGGGCTGCCCTGGTACGCGATCCTCTGCCTGCCGCTGCTGTTCGCGGCGGGGATGAGCCTGTTCGACACGCTGGACGGCACGTTCATGAACTTCGCCTACCAGTGGGCCTTCTCCAACCCGGTACGCAAGGTCTTCTACAACCTCACCATCACTGGCCTGTCCATCGCGGTGGCCTTCTTCATCGGCACGATCGAGCTGGTGGGCGTGCTGCACGACAAGCTCGACCTGCGCGACGCGGTGACCGGCTGGATCGCGGGGCTCGACATGGACAACGTCGGCTACATCATCGTCGGCCTGTTCGTGGTCGTCTGGGCCGCGGCCGTGGCGTACTGGCGGCTGGCCAAGGTCGAGCAGCGGTGGGCAGTCCGCCCCGCCGGCGGGAGTTGAGACCGGCGGGGCGGCAGCCGCGTATCGGCTAGGAGCGGGCGCTACGGCCGCGAGCGAGGGCGAATCCGGCCGCGGCCAGACCGAGGACGCCGACGATCAGTCCGGCGATGCCCAGACCCCGGGCCGTCGAGTCGCTGCTCGACGCCGAGCTCTTGGCCGCGGCAGCCGGAGACGAGCCCGAACGGGACGCCGTACCCGAGCCCGACGACGAGTCCGAGGTGGAAGCCTCGTCGGAACCGTCCTCCCCCGCATCCTTGGCGGTAAGCGTGAGCACCGGCGCCGGGTTCTCCGGCTCCTCGCCGCCCTTCGGCGTCTCCTCGATCCAGCGGGCGACATTGCCGTCCGAGTAGGTCTGCAGCGTCTTGAAGCTCAACTCGTCGGTGTTGTCCGGGAGCTGACCGAAGGCGACGTCGAAGTCCTGGTACTCGCCGTGGCGGATCCTGCCGCCGGTCCAGGTGATCTCGGAGACGGCGTCGGTGATGGTGCCGTCGTCCGTCTTGATGGGCGTCTTGAGCTTGGTGGTCGTCACCTTCGCGGTCCAGCCCGCCTGGGGCGTGACCAGGACGCCCAGGACCGGATGGTCGGTGGGCAGGAAGACCTGCACCTTGGTGGTGCTGGCGGTGTCCTCCTCGTTGGGGACGCGGAAGGTCAGGACTCCGTCCGTGGCGCCCTTGGCGTAGCTCTCGGGGTGGACCGTCACATGCGCGAAGGCCGCGCCCGCGGCGGTCAGGACTCCGACCGTGGTGAGGGCGGCGACAAGGCCGGCTCGGCGCAGGGTGGTGCGGATCGGGGACATCAGGGGAACTCCGTACGAGTGTGGATGCGGTCAGGGCATGGAGGCGAGCCCTGCCGGCGGTCCCCGACGGGAGACGGCGTGCCGCAGCAACAGCTGCCGAAGTGGCCGCGGCGCCACGTGATTCCGGGATACGACGTCCCGGCGGGCCCGTGTGTGAGACGGTCCCGTCCGTACCCGCCACCACGCCGCGAGCCCCGGTACGAGTGCCACGGCCCGCCGCAGCAGGGACCACAGCGCGGCTTCGCCGCGCCGCAGCCACCAGGTCGCGAGCAGGGCGGCGGCCACATGCGCGGCCGTGGCGTGGGGCGTCAGGGCGTGGGTGTGCGCGCCGGTCATGTGCGCCCCGTGCATGTTCATCGCCATGCGCGGCCGAGCGGCCTCGAACCCGAGGTGGAGTCCGGCCTGTGCGGCCAGCATTCCGCCGCCGATCCCGAGCAGCGACCGCTCCCGGCCGCCCAGCAGACAGCCGGCCGCGAAGACGGCGAGCAATCCAGCGCCGTCCGCCCAGAGCGGCGGTGCCTCCCCCGTCGCCAGCCCGTGCCCCCCGCCGGCCAGCAGCACGCACAGCACGGCGAACACCGCCGCGCGCAAGCTCCGTACTGCCAGGGACGCACTCATGGAGCCCAGATACTGCCACGGCGAGCGAGCGGGCGTCGCGGCTTCCGGAGCAGCCGCCTCCTCCCGGGTGGCGCGGGCGGCCCAGGGGGCGTTGCCGTCGCTCGGGTAAGGTCCGGTTGCCCCTGGGGGACCTGACATGCGACTTCGCTGTGCCGTGCTGAACGACTTTCAGGGCGTCGCGACCGAGATCGCAGACTGGTCGCCGGTCGCGGGCGAGGGGGAGGTCATCAGCTTCACCGAGCGCTTCCCCGGCGAGGACACGCTGGCCGCCGCCCTCGCGGACTTCGACATCGTCGTCACCTTGCGCGAGCGGGTGCCCTTCCCGGCGTCGCTGCTGGCCCGGCTGCCACGCCTGAAGCTGCTGATCGCCTCCGGGATGCGCAACACGATGATCGACTACGCGGCCGCCGAGGCACACGGCGTGACCGTGTGCGGCACTCCGAGTACCTCGACTCCGCCGGTCGAGCTGACGTGGGCGCTGCTGCTCAGCCTCGCGCGGGGCATCGTCACGGAGCACAACGCACTGCGATCGGGCGGCCCCTGGCAGAGCACCGTCGGCGCCGATCTGCACGGCCGCCGGCTCGGTCTGCTCGGACTCGGGAAGATCGGCGGCCGGGTGGCCCAGGTGGGCCTCGCCGTTCTACCCACAGGTTTAACCAGATCTGCCCACAGGCGGCTCTACGCGTATCGGTAAATCCTGCTGTGATCCTCCAGCTCGTCCGGTGTCACGCCCCACGGAGGCATCCCCTCGTGTCGTGCGACGACCCGCCCGTGCTGCCGGTTGACCGGACCCGGCGGCCGCGCGGGCAGATAACGGGCACCCCGGTGCCGCTGCCGCCAGCGCGACCACTGGAAGTCCACGAAGGCGTGGTGCAGCCAGAAGACGGGGTCGTTGACCGAGGCGCCCCCGAGCATGGCGCCGCCGACCCAGCGGTGGACCCGGTTGTGATTGCGCCAGGCGGCACTGCCGGATCCGCGCCCCCACCCTTCGAGCTTGTTGCGGAAGCCTTCGGTGGACGTGGAGTTCCAGGGGTCCTTGTCATAGACGGGGTCCGCCAGCGCCGAGTCCAGCTCACGCTTCGTGGGCAGCTCGATCGGGTTGTCGCGGCGGCCGAGGTCACGGGTGAGGAACTCACCGTCGGTCACCCCCTCCTTGACGGTCCACTTCCCGTGCGCGTAGGCGAAGGGCCCTGTCATGACCTGGCGGTCAAAGCGCCGCCCGTTGCCCCCGAGCAGGTCCTCGGTCCAGGGCGCGGAGGACAGTGTCCGATCCCGCGTCCAGTCCCAGTACGGCACGCTCACCCCGGAGTCCACCCGGCGCAGCGCCCGCTCCAGCTCCAGCAGGAACTGCCGGTGCCAGGGCAGGAAGGAGGGCGCCATGTGGGCCGTACGCAGCCCGCCGTCGCCGTCCGAGACGTAGTACGCGATGTGCGTACGGACGAATTCGTCGTACTCGCCCCTGCGTTTGACCTCCAGCATCGCGGCGACGAAGCGCCGCCGCTCCGTGCGCGTCAGCGTGCTGACGTCCTTACGCGTGTACGCCATGGTGATGGCTCCCCTCCCCGTGCCTGCCGCGCAGTTGCTCCGAGGGGCCCAGTTCGTCGACGGCCGCGCGTGCGGCGGCGAGCGCGGTCGGATACGACTGGTAGTGGTCGACCATGCTCATGTAGGTGCCGTCCGCACGGCGCATCAGAGTCAGCGGCCGCCCGTCCACGGTGACCCGCCACTCACCGCCATCGGACGGGGCGCCGCCCGCACCCGTCTTCGCACCGAGGATGCGACGGCCGCGGTACACCTCGTCGAACGAGAAGTCCCCGGGCCGCGGCGCCCGGGAGGCCGTGAGGACCGGTGCCAGTGCCACGGCGACGGCCGACGCGAGGAGACCGCGCGTCATCTCCCGCCGGGTTCCACGCACGGGGGCCACGACATGCGCCGGCTCCACCGGCTTCGGCGGACGCGCCAAAGCCCCGCTCGACGTCCCGCCCGCTCCCTGGCTCGACACTCTGCTGACGAACAATGCTCTCTCCTCGGCGGATTCGGTCGGGATCAGTAGTCGGGTTCAGCGGTCGCGCTCTTTGGCCGGGTTCGGTGGGCGCGTCCGCAACGCACGACGTCCGACCTCCGACGTACGCCTGCGGTTGCGGCTACTTCCCCGGCCCCATGGCCACGTTCGCCCCGGGCGCCATCTGCAGCAGCGGCGTGAGTACGGCGGCCTCGGGGGACTCGAGGACTCCGAATCCGTAGCGCGTAACGATCCTGAGAACACCTTCAGTTCAAGATCTCCCAGACGGGCCCCATGGTCAGCCGGTCCAGAAATCCCACCATCGAGTCAGGATCAACATGCCGATAATGCCGATGTGCAACAGCGGCAGGACCCAGGTGAATTCCCCGAGAAACCTCTTCAACCAGCCGGGTGCGGGCAGAATTTCATTTCGTACGTTGAACGATGTCACGTACCAGAACATGAGGATCGTGGCGACCCACGCCAGACAGCACCACAGGCACAGTGAATTGATGCGATACAGCGACTCGAACTGCAGCCACGTGCAGAATCCGACACCGAAAAGCGTGCCCGCGTCGAAGGTCAGCCAGTACCAGTGCGGAAAGGCCGCACCGGCCAGCAGGCTCACGCCGACGCAGATGACGATGCCGTACGCCACCAGGCCCAGCATCGGATTGGGGAACCCGAAGGCCGAGGCCTGGTCGCTCTTCATGATGTTGCCGCAGGAGACGACCGGGTTCAGGCTGCACCCCGGCACGAAGCCCGGGTCCTCCAGCAGCTTGAACTTGTCGATGGTGATGACCCACGAGGCGAGCAGCCCGGCCGCCCCCGTGATCACCAGCAACAGGGCGAACGCGCGGCTGCCGCCCACGGCCCGCACGGCCGCACCGCCGCCGTCCGCCACCCCTACCGCGGCGGACGACATCAGCTGCACAGACTGCGCGCGGGCAACAGCACGTGCGCCGCGCTGAGCAGGACCTCCTCGTCGCCCGCGAAGGCGGCCAGGCTCTCCGGCGCGACGGGCTTGCCGGGCTCGGCCTCCGGCCAGGGGCGGGTGGCGAACAGGAAGTAGGCGTAACCGCGTTCACCGACCGCGGCGAGCCACTCCGGCGGTACGACGCACTGGGCGTTGAGGTACGGCATGGTGACGACGGCCTGCCCCGCCTCGACGAGGAGGGTGAGCGGCAGGTTCGGCTGCCGGGAACCGTCGAGGAGTGTGTCACCGACGGGCAGACCGTTGCTCCGCAGCAGTTGCTCGATGGCGACCGTGGAGGCCTCCGGGCCGCCTTCGCCGTCGCCCAGGGAGTAGGCGAGGAGATAGGGCATGTCGCCCTCGGGGGCTTCACCGCTGAAGGCCATAACGGCCAGCGTGCCGAGATCGGCGGCCCTGAAAGGGCGCGTGGCGCTTGAAGTTGAGTTCACCGCGGAACCTTATCGACGCACCCGAACGGATTTCGCCGCTTCCTCACTCGGTCGGGCGACAACCGGGCGGGCGACCACACGAACGAGGGATGCGCCTCGAACAACACGAAGGGCCGACTCCGCCGGGTGCGGAATCGGCCCATTCGGTCTCTGCACGACTTCGGTCTTAGCGCGACCTCAGTCTTCGTACGAACTCAGTCTTCGTACGACGTCACTTATTGGCACACTTGTTGCCGAACGCGGGGTTCAGCGCGCCGATGATGTTGACCGTGCTGCCGCACAGGTCCACCGGAATGTTCACGGGGACGTGAATGACATGGCGGAGGAACACCAGACCCCGCCCGCCGGCTGGAGACGTTCGAGGGCCTGATGGGCCGGATCGCGGGCCGTTTCACGCGGGCCGAACCCCGATGCCGGGCACGGTTGCTTGTGGTGGGACTGCTGGTCCGGCCGGCCGCGCAAGGCCTGCTGGACCATCGCCGCGCATGCGGGGCACGCCACCCCGGACGGCCTGCGCGAATACGTCGTGCAGCACCTCGGCCACACCGACGCCGTCCAGGTCATCGACGAGACCGGCGATCGGCACCCGCACGGTGGGCGTGCAGCGTCAGTGCACCGGCACGGCGGACAGGATCGACAACTCCCAGGTCGCCGTCCACCTCGTCTACGCCACCGCCACCGGGCAGCCGGGACACCACCAACTGCTGGTCCATACGAAGTTGGCCGGGACCCGATATCGGGTCCCGGCCAACTTCGGTTGTACGGCTTGGCTTACGCGACGGGTGCCGACGTGGACAACGGCGCCCCGGCTGCCTCGGTCGGACGTCAGGACTTCTTGCCGGGGACGACGACACTGCTGGTGCAGGTGACCTGGCTGTGCGCAGTCGGACAGGTCTGCGTTGACTTGTTGACGAGGTAGACGTTTCCGCCCTTGTCGGTGGTGAGCTTGTACTCGCTCACCTGCACGCAGCGAATGTGGCCCTTGCCATCGTCTACGCACTTGCCGGGACCATCAGCACCGAAGGCCTGGACGGCACCGACACCGATCAGAGCGAAGCTCCCCAGGACTCCCGCTACCGCTGTGATCTTCTTCGAATTGAACATCTGTCATTTCCTTTACGGTCGACCCGCCGTGACTGGACGGCGGAGTCGTTCCGGACGCTTGGACCGGCAAGAAGCCAGGTGGCAGGCATTGGGGCTCGAACCGGGTGTCCGAGCCCCAATGCCTGCCTAGATCACCTGATCAGCGATCAGCGATCACTTGCCGAGGGCGAAGTTCTGAGTACAGGTCACAGACTCGCGCTCGCTGTTGTCCTGCTGGGAGAAGCCGAGGAGACCAACCGAAACGTTGATGTCATCGATGTTGATGAGCCCAGTGGTCGAGTCGTTCTGCGCGCACGACTGCGTCTGGTCGTTGTCGAGCTTGAACTTGTCGTCCCCGCCCGTGGCGTGGCCGACGCCGGCGCCCAGGAAGCTGACACTGCCGAGCATGGCCGCAACGACTACGGCCTTCTGGTACTTGCGCATTACCGCTCCGTTCTCAAGTTGACACAGTCCGTGATGGGCTGGTCACTGATCGTGACTTACTGTAGGTGACGTTTGCGTCGTTTGCCAGGCGAAACGCCCAATTGAGCATTTTTCTTGGAAAAGGAACGTCGTGACACTGCTGGACACACATCGGGCGGCCGCGCGCGCCTACGAGCCGACCGGACCCGCGCCGACCGTCGCAGGCGTCAGGACTTCTCGTCGGGGACGACGACGCTGCTGGTGCAGGTGACCTGGCTCTGCGAAGTCGGACAGGCCTGCGTTGACTTGTTGACGACGTAGACGTTTCCGCCCTTGTCGGTGGTGAGCTTGTACTCGCTCACCTGCACGCAGCGAATGTGGCCCTTGCCATCGTCTACGCACTTGCCGGGACCATCAGCACCGAAGGCCTGGACGGCACCGACACCGATCAGAGCGAAGCTCCCCAGGACTCCCGCTACCGCTGTGATCTTCTTCGAATTGAACATCTGTCATTTCCTTTACGGTCGACCCCCCGTGACTGGACGGCGGAGTCGCCCCGGACGCTTGGACCGGCAAGAAGCCAGGCGGCAGGCCTCGGGGCTCGGACACATGGTTCGAGCCCCGAGGCCTGCCTAGATCACCTGATCAGCGATCAGCGATCACTTGCCGAGGGCGAAGTTCTGAGTGCAGGCCAGAGACTCGCGCTCGCTGTTGTCCTGCTGGGAGAAGCCGAGAAGGGCACCGACCGAGACGTTGACGTCGTCGATGTTGACGAGCCCGGTAACCGAGTCGTTCTGCGCGCACGACTGCGTCTGGTCGTTGTCGAGCTTGAACTTTCCGTCCCCGTCCGCCGCGTGGCCGACGCCGGCACCCAGGAAGCTGATGCTGCTGCCGAGCATGGCCACGACGACTGCGGCCTTCTGGTACTTGCGCATTACCTCTCCGTTCTCAAGTTGACACAGTCCGTGATGGACTGATCACTGACAGTTGCTAAGGTAGCGGCGTTTTCAGCTTTTGCCAGGCGAAACGCCTAGTCGCATATGTTTCTTGTAAAAAGGAACGTCGTGGCGCTGCCCTGCAACATCCGGTGGCAGAACCCGGGTCGAGGCGTGGCCAAGCTCATCGCCGGGCCCTGTACGAACTGGTCCAGTCCGACCGGCTCTTTCGCATGGCGTGACTGCACCTGGCCGAGACCCGAGCCACCGCGGGCGGCCGCGCGTCTACGAGCTGACCGGACCTGTGCCGGCCGACGGACGGGGACCGCCTTCGCCGCGACAGGCGACTCGGGGCGGCCCGCCTATACGAGTCCCAACAGCGCCTGGCCCGGGGGTGCGCAGCCCTGCCTTGCGGCTGCGGTGGACGGAGGAGAAGTCCGCCGACACCTACCTGGGCCGGACCGCGTCCCGGTAGCCGTGAGCGGCCATGAGCGGAAACCACCATCCGTACGGCGAAAGCCCTGTTCAAAAGGGTGATTCGGAGGTGATCGTCGTGACCGGTCCGAGGCCGCCGCGTTGAACGGGCAGTGCGGTCGCGCGTTCCGCTGCCGCACTTACCGAATCAGTAAGGAGAACGTGATGTCTCGCATCGCGAAGGTTGGCGCTGTCGCTCTCGGCACGGGGGCCGTGGTGCTCAGCGGGGCTGGTCTCGCCGCGGCGGCCGTCGGCGCCGAGGGTGCGGCGGTCGGCTCGCCCGGCCTCGCCTCCGGCAATGTGATCCAGGTCCCGATCCACGTGCCGATCAACTTGTGCGGAAACACCGTGAGCGTGATCGGCGCTTTCAACCCGGCCGCAGACAACCCCTGCGAGAACGGCGACGAGAAGAAGGACGAGAAGAAGAGCGCCAAGAAGGCCCTCCGCCACGGCCGCTGACGTCTGCCGTCCTGACCCGAGAGCCCCGGCACCCTCAAGCGCCGGGGCTTTCCCCATGAACCCGGGTCACCTCACGCGTACCGGTAGATCCGGCCGATGTCCTCCAGCTCGTCCGGGGTCACGTCCCACGGCGGCAGCTTCTGGTGCCGTGCCACGATCCGGCCGTGTTGTTCATCGCCGGGGCCCGGCGATGTCGCGGGGAGGTAGCGGGCCCGGCGGTGTCGGCGCTGCCAGCGATACCGCTGCAGGTCGATGAAGGCGTGGTGCAGCCAGAAGACAGGGTCGTTGACGGCGGCGCCGAGCATGGCCCCGCCGACCCAACGGTGCACCCGGTTGTGGTTGCGCCAGGAGATGCCGCCCCGGCCGGTACCCCAGCCCTCCAGCTTGTTGCGGAACTTGGTGGTCCAAGTGACGCCCGTTGCCGCCGAGGAGGTCGGCCGTCCAGGGTGCGGAGGTGGTCGTGCGGTCGCGCGTCCAGTCCCAGCACGGCACGGTCACCGACGAGTCCACCCTGCGTAGCGTGCGCTCCAGATCGAGCAGGAACCGGCGGCGCCACGGCAGGAAGGAGGGCGCCATGTGCGCGACGCGCAGTCCGTGCTCGCCGTCGGAGGAGAAGTGCTCGATGTGCATCCGCACGAACTCGTCGTACTCGCCGCGCCGTTTGACCTCCAGCAGCGTCTGGACGAACCGGCGCTTCTCGGCCCCCGTGAGCGTTCCGGCGTTCTTACGCACGTACGCCATCCGGGTCCCCCCTGTGCAGGTGTCCCCCGCCCACCGGTCCCGGAGACAGGTCGCGCAGCCGCTGACCAGGGCCGAGTTCGTCGACTGCGGCGCGGGCGGCCTCGAGCGGTGTCCGGTACGAGCAGCAATGGTCGACCATGCTCAGCCAGGTGCCGTCGGCGCGGCGCATCAGATGCAGAGGGCGGCCGTCCACGGTGACGTGCCACCGGCCGTCCTACGCTGCGCCGAACGCTGGGGTCCACACACCGCGGATGCGACGGCCGCGGTAGGCCTGATCGAGGGCGGTGTCGCCCTCAGCCTTCCCGAGTCCGGGGTGCTGCGGCCGAAAGTCGGCGACCACCGGAGCCAGGGCGGCGGCGAGCGCGCAGGCGCTCAGACCGCGCGCAATATCCCGCCGCGCTCTGCCCGCCTGTCCGGGGCGCGCCGGGCCCGGTGCTCCGTCCTCGGCACCCACCGGTACTCCGCCGATGCTGACGACCATGGTTCGCTCCTCGTCCGGTTCGGTTGTCGTAGCCGTAACCGCCGAACGTCCCGCGCGGTAACCGTCGCGCGGCCAGGCAAGTGATCACCCATGGTCGTCCCGGTGATCACCGGTGTGCATTTTCCGGTTGCAGACCGGGACGCGAGACCGGGTTGGCCCTGCGCACGGTCCGCAGCGTGGGGGCGAGGATCCCCATCCTCGGGCAGCTTGGGCTCCGGCAGACCGGATCGGGCCGGCGCCACTGGCCGTACATACGGAGAGACGGCCCTCGAACTGCACCGAGGACCGACTCCGTACGGCGTGGTCTAAGCCCTACAGCCACAGATTGCCGTGCACCGGCTTGGCGTCGTTCACCACGGTGGCCGCCTCCTTCGCCGTGTGGATCAGCGACTCCTTGCCGAGCATGGCCGCCGGCGTCACGCCGAGGGGGACCCTGGTGTTCACGCCGCCGCTGAGGCCGGTGGACGCCAGGTCGGGGGCGCTCTGACCGGTGGACGCCAGGTCGGGGGCGCTCGCGGCGAACGCAGGCGTGGCGGCAGTGGCGGCGATCAAGGACCCGGCAAGGACGACGGCAGCCTTCAGGGACTTCATCGTGTTCCTTTCTTCGGCAACGCAGGTCGCCGGAGGGGGGATTCTGTCGCCCTGCCTAACGAGCTGTGGTCTGGGCGGAAACTGGAGGCGCCGAAGATCGCGAGTCCTCATATGAGATCTCTGAATGATCGGGCCCAGGGACACGACAAGACCGGAAGAAAGTCGGGTAAAGGAAGGGAACAACAACAGTCGTGGCGCTGCTCCCGGACGCCGGCACCACGACTGGACGGGCGAGAGCCGTACCGCACGACGCTCACGAGGTCGGCAGCAGCACCGTCGTCCTCAACGTAGTCGCAGGGAGCGTGACGGCCGACACCGGAGACACCGACGTCGATGTCGACGTGCTGGGCAGCGTCGCCGGATCGGACCGGGTCGGCTCTGGCAGGTCGCTGTCGAGCAGCTCGGTGATGAGGTCATCCACCTCGGTCAGCCCGTCGTCGACCAACGAAAGCACCTCGCTGTCGTCACCGGAGGTGATCGCCTCCAGGAGGCTGTCAACGGCCTCCTCCACGGCGGCCAGCGCGTCCTCCAGGGCGTCCAGCGCGTCGCTCGTGGGGTCGGCGGCGCGCCGGGCGGGAGCCGGCCGCAGCACGCCCGTCGCCGGAGCCTTGGTGGCCGCCTTGGCCAGGGCGCCCTTCGCGGCGTCGCCCAGTTTCCTGGCCTCGGCGGCGGGCAGTTGGCCGTTGTCCGCCTTGAGCACGGCGTTCAGCAGGTCGGTGACCGGAGTGAGCTCGCCCCCGAGGATGTTGAGTTTCCTGACCTGCGCGAGAAGCGCGTCCGCGCCCGGGAGCCGCGCATCGGGCGACGCCGTATGGCTACGCTCGCGGGCCGAGTCGGCCGCCACGGCGGCAGTGCCGGTGATCCCGACCAGGAGGGCGGCGCACAGTGCGCTGGACGCGATGCGACCTGCGGGCAGAACAGGCATGGAGGTTCCTTTCGCGCGTCGGATCTTGAGGCCACCGTGAACCCGCCCATGGCTTCCTGCAACTGATCACGCGCTGTTCGTGATCCCGCGTTTCCCCCTGGCTCTGCGTCTTGCCTGATGAGGCGGCACGTCAGAGCGACTGCACCCCGGCACCGTTCGGGGAACGGCACCGGCCGCCGTCCGCGATGGAACTCCAGGGAGGGCGGCCTGCCGAAGGACTGGGTGCGGACGTCAGTCGTTGCCGCAGGTGTTGCCGAACGTCGGGTTCAGCAGACCGCGCCGCTCAGGGTGTTGCCGCAGACGTTGATCGGAATGTGGATCGAGACCCGGATGGCGTTGCCCGACAGAAGCCCGGCCAGTGTGCGGCGACGCCACTCGCGTCGCCGGCGGCGGAGGTAAGGACCACGCTCGTGACGATACGTAAAACTCTGCCGGCTATATGGCCAATTGGGTGATTTGAGAAGGAGCTGGCTTCACACCTCCGACACACTTGCCCGATTTCATCAAATTTCGCCGAATTATTCCTGTTGATGGCTAGAGTCGCTTACCTCCCGACGCACTCGTGCCGCTGCCTACCATCCCCCGTTCCGAAAGGGCAACGACGGTCATGCGCCATTCCCAGGGTCCGCCGCTTCGCCGTGCGACGGTGGCCGTCCTCACTCTTGCCGCCATGTGGACACCCGGCAGCTCCCCGGCCGCCGCACCGGCCGCCGCACCCCCACCGGAGGCGGAAAGACTCGCGTTCTCCCAGCGGTACAGCGCACACCAACACGGAGGCATCGTGCGCGCGGCCAACACCTCCATCAGCTGCACGCAGAGCGCGGCACCTTCGTGCCCGGACGTGCGGGCAGGCGGGGCCGGGGTGAACGGCGATTTCGACATGCTCTACGTCGATGTCGACCGCGACCCGAACACCTACAACTCCTCCCGCGCCGAGGTCCGTCTGCCCGCCGGCTCCCGGGTGTCGTACGCGCGCCTGTACTGGGGCGGCAACCTGCGCGTGGGCGAACAGAAGCCGCCGGAGGACAACGGGCGGGTGCTGATCGCCGAACCCGGCGGGGAGTACAAGAGTCTCGACGCGGACACGGTCGTCGGACACCGCGTGGCAGACGGCGCGGACGCCTTCCAGGCGTCGGCGGACGTCACGCAGCTGGTCCGGGAGGGCGGGCCGGGCCTGTACACCGTGGCGCAGGTCAACGTGGCCATGGGCAGATCGCCGGCCGGGGCATGGGGCGGCTGGACGCTGGTGGTGGTGTACGAGAACCCCACGGAGCCGCTGCGGCACCTCTCGCTCTGGGACGGCTTCACATCGCTGAAGTCCGGCTCGGTACAAGAGATCCGGCCGCAGGACCTGGGCTTCCCCGCGGGCGCGGGGGGCCGGGTGGGCCTGGTGGCGTACAACGGCGACCGCGGCACCACTGGCGACTCGCTCACTCTGGCGACCGGGTCCGCCTCCATCGCCCTCAGCAACTCCGCCAACCCCCAGGACGACGTCCTGAACTCCACCATCAGTGAGCCCGGAGAGGCTGGGGCGCGTGTGCCTGCGTACGCCAACACCCTCGGCTACGACTCCGACGTGTTCGATCTCGGAAGTGGCCTGCAGAACGCCGGTGACCAGTTGACTCTCCGGCTCCATTCCCAGCAGGACGCGGCGTGGGCCGGTGTGCTCTTCGTCTCCGTCGATGCCCAGCGGTGAACCCGCTGCCACGCGCCCAGAGCGCCTTCGTGAGCGAGGAAACCGCGCATATGCACCTGTCACCCACCGGTCCTCGGCCACGGGTCCTGCACCTCACTCAACCGGTGGACGGCGGGGTCGCGCGCGTCGTGACGGACCTGGTCCGGGCACAGCTGGCGTCCGGCCTGGATGTCACCGTGGCCTGCCCCGACAGCGCGCTCACCGCGGAACTGCGGGCGCTCGGTGCGAAGGCACGGCACTGGCCCGCGACGCGGTCGCCGGGTCCTTCGCTCGTGCGGGAAGTACGGCACCTGGCACGGGTGATCGACGAGGTACGCCCCGATCTGGTGCACGCGCACAGCGCGAAGGCCGGGCTCGCCGGGCGGCTCGCGGTACGCGGGCGGATTCCTACGGTCTTCCAGCCTCACGCCTGGTCGTTCGAGGCGGTCGGCGGGGGCACCGCCGCCCTGGCGCTCAAGTGGGAGCGCTGGGGGGCACGTTGGGCCGCGCGGGTGGTGTGTGTGAGCGAGGCGGAGCGCGCGACCGGCGTGCGCGCCAGGATCACCGGCCGATGGACCGTCGTCCCCAACGGCATTGATCCCGAGCGCTTCCACCCTGCCGCCGCCGACACCGTCCGGGCCGGGCTCGCACAGCTCGCCGACATCCACCCGGCAGCGCCGCTCGCGGTCTGCGTGGGGCGGCTGTGCCGGCAGAAGGGGCAGGACGTCCTGCTGCGGGCGTGGGAAGCCGTCGTGCGCAGGGTGCCCGACGCCCGCCTCGTCCTGGTCGGCGACGGGCCGGACCGCGACCGCCTTCGCGAAGACGCCCCAAAGTCCGTGCTGTTCGCGGGAGCCGTCACCGACGCCTCCCCCTGGTACCAGGCCGCCGATCTCGTCGTCCTGCCGTCCCGCTGGGAGGGCATGGCGCTGGCCCCGCTGGAGGCGATGGCCAGCGGGCGGGCCGTAGTGGTCACGGACGTCGACGGCGCCCGCGAGAGCCTGCCACCCTCCTTCGCCGCCCGTTGCCTGGTCCCGCCGGAGAAACCGGCGGTGCTGGCCGAGGCGGTCACCGAGCTGCTGCTCGACCCGCCGCTGCGCGAGTCGCTCGGCAACCGTGGCCGCCAACACGTGCTGACCACTCACGATGTGCGGCATACCGCTGAGGCGGTCGCAGACATCTACCGCGACCTGCTCGACACATCGCCCGCCACCAAAAGGGCGCGCCCGTCCCGAACGGGCGTGGGGGTCCCCCCGCTCGAGCGAAGCCGGGAGTGGGGGAGCGCCAAGGCCCGCAGCGCTGAGCACGGTCAGCCGCTCGACGCAGGCTGTGGCGCCGAGGCGAACCAGACAACACAGCGCATCGAGGCCACAGAGCACAGGGAGTCGATCCACTCGTGACCGCCGAACATACCGTCCCCTCCCCCGGCGTACAGCCACGGGACCACGGATTCTCAGCAGTCTCGGTCATGCCGCCGCGCGGCACCGCCGCCGGTTTCCGGTTCCCCGCCCCGCGGCGCCCGGACCGGTCGGCTTCACCGGTCCCGCTGCTCGTCGCGGACGGCATGGCCGCCCTGTTGGGCACGCTCGCACTCACCGAGGCCCAGCGCCAGCCGCCGCTCGTCACCCTGCTGATCATCGCATCGCTGCTGCCGCGCCCCCGCGACGGCCGGCCGGCGGTGCCGGGGCTGCTGGAGGAACTGCCCGCCGTGTGCGGCCGCATCACCGTGGCCTGGTTGGCGCTCGCGGCACTCTTGGCGGCGTACCGGCCTGAGCACGCATTGTCCGTCGGCACGGTGCTGACGGGCCTCGCCCTGCAGGGGGCGGCGGGCTGTGTGCTGCGCGGAGCCGTGCACGGGCGGCGGCGCGCCGCACTGCTCCGCCACCCGCACACCGCGCTCGTTGTCGGCCCGGTGGCGACCGCGCAGCGCGTGGCCACCGCCGTGCTGCGCCACCCGCGGTGCGGCGTGCGGCCGGTGGGGATCGTCGCCGAGCAGCCGGACGGCACCAAGGGCCTGCCGGTGCTGACGAGCGGCAAGGACGTCGAGCGTGCGGTCATCCAGAACGGGGTGCGGGCGGTGCTGGCCGTTCACCCCTCCGTACGCGCCGAACAGGGACCGCTGCTGCGGACGCTGGCCGAATCGGGTTGCGTGCTCTGGGAGGTCGACGCCGACTCCCCGTCGTACATGACGAAGGAGCGGCTGGCCGGGTTCTCCTGCCGGCGTCTGGACATGTCCCCGGCGCTCCGCGGCAGCGCGAGCAAGCGGACGCTCGACATTCTGGTGTCGGGGACGCTGTTGCTGCTGGTCAGCCCTCTGCTCCTGGCATGCGCGGGGGCGCTGCGGATCAGCGACGGGCCGGGCGTGGTGTTCCGGCAGGAGCGCATCGGCAAGAACGGAAAGCCGTTCACGCTGCTGAAGTTCCGTACGCACCGCCCGGTCGACGAGCACGAGTCGGCGACCCGGTGGAGCGTGGCGAACGAGAACGAGATGCGCTGGTTCTGCCGTATGTTGCGGCGCACCTCGCTAGACGAGTTGCTCCAGCTGTGGAACGTGCTCCGGGGCGACATGAGCCTGATCGGGCCGCGGCCCGAACGCCCTTACTTCGTCGGGCAGTTCAGCCAGACCTACCCCGGTTACGCGGCCCGCCACCGCATGCGGACCGGCATCACCGGCCTCGCCCAGATCCACGGGCTGCGCGGCGACACCTCGATCGAGGACCGCTGCCGGTTCGACAACGCCTACATCGACGACTGGTCGCTGTGGCAGGACATCTGCATCCTGCTGCGCACCGCGGGCAGCCTGGTGCGTCCGACGGGGAGCTGAGAGACGTGAGCCACGCCCTGCCATCGCTCCCGCGCCGGGCCGCCGCGCTGACGCCGGTCCTGCCCGTGGTGGCCGTGCCCGCCCTGCTGGCCCTGCCGCTGACGCCGGACGGCGCGGGGCCCGCCGACGTGATCTCAGGGCTGGCGGTGGTGTACTGCGTGATCCGTCAGCTGCGCGAACGACGGCGCCCGCTGTCGCTCGCCGCGGCCGTCGTGCTGGCCCTGCCGGTCGTGGGGCTCGCGCTCGCCGCCGTGGGAGCGTCCTCGCCGGAGGCCGGGCTCACCGGCCTGGGCCGCTATCTGCAGATCTTCGTGCTCGTCCCGGCGGCTGTGCTGCTGTTGATCCGCGACCGGGCCGACTTTCGGCTGCTGGCCTGGTCGTTCGTAGGGCTCGCTCTGTGCCAGGGGGCCGTCGGCGTTCACCAGTACGTCACCCGGACCGGCGCCACCTACCAGGGCGAGGACATCCGGGCGGTCGGCACCTTCGGGCCGCATGACGTGATGGGCATGGCGACGGTGGTCTCTCTCGGCCTGGTGTGCGCGGTCGGGATGGCGCTGGGCCCGTCGTCCGTACGGCAGCGGGCAACCGCCGCCGGATGCGCTCTGGCACTGCTGGCGCCGCTCGCGCTCTCCTTCAGCCGGGGCGCCTGGATCGCGACGGCCCTGACGTGCGCCGTGCAGCTGGTGCTGTCCGGACTGCGGCGCGCGCTCAAGGTGGCCGCGGCCGCGGCCGCCGCGGGCGTGATCCTGGTAGGCGGGTTCGGCGTCGGCACGGCGCTGCTGCAGCAGCGGATCGACAGCATCGCGCAGGTCACCGACGCCCCCGACCATTCCGTCGTCGACCGGTACACCCTGTGGGCGTCCGCCACCGACATGTGGCGCCAACGTCCGCTGACCGGCGTCGGGTTGAAGGGCTTTCCCGAGTACCGGGACGGACACGCCACCCTGGCGCTGTCGTCGGCCAGCGACATCGACGGCGCGGGAGTGGCGTACGACAGGCAGCCACTGCTGTCGCCGCACAACATGTACCTGCTGGTGCTGAGCGAGCAGGGCCTGATCGGGCTGCTCGCGCTCGCCGGGAGTTGGCTGGCGCTGCTGGTGTGCGGGCTGCGGGGGCTGCTACGCGTCCGCGACGGGGGACCGGGACTCGACTGCGCGCTCGTCGCCTGCGGGCTGCTGGTCTGGCTGCTGACCGACTTCGTGTACGGAGACATCGGCGGCCCCTCGACCGTGCTGACCGCTGTGGGCCTGGGGCTCGTGGCGTGGTGGGCACTGGCTGGTGACAAGCGGGTGGACGTGCCGCGGCGTGGGGTACGGGAGCGCGTCGAGGAGGCCCTGGCGCGATGACGGTGGTGCCTTCGCAACCCCCCGGAACCGAAACAGACGGCGCGGTGACCGTACCTGCGGCGCGTCCCGCCACCCTGGCCGGGGACAGCGCCGACCCGACCTCGGCATCCGGGAAGTTCCTCGCCAGGGCCGCGCTCGTCACGGCGTCGCTGTCCATCGCCGGCTCACTGCTCGGCCTGGTGCGCGATCAGGCGCTGGCGCGGCTGTTCGGTGCCGGGAGCGACACGGACGCCTTCCTGGTCGCGTGGACCGTGCCGGAGTTGGCCTCCACGCTGCTCATCGAGGACGGGCTGGCGATCGCGCTGATCCCGGCGTTCAGCATGGCGCTGGCCCGCCGCGCCCGGGGCGCCCCGGGCGACCCGGTCCGCGCCCTGGTCGTCGCCACCCTGCCCCGCCTGTGCCTCGCCTTCGCCGCGGTGGCCGCGCTGGTCGCCGGCACGGCTCCCTACCTGGTCCAGGCTCTCGCGCCCGGCCTGCCCGACCCCCGCCTCGCCACCGACTGCACCCGGCTCACGGCGATCTGCCTGCTGACCTTCGGGCTGGCCGGGTACTGCAGTGCCGTCCTGCGGGCACACCGCCGCTTCCTCGCGCCCGCGGCGATCTACGTCGCCTACAACACCGGCATCATCGCGGCGATGTTCCTGCTCGGCGAAGGCTGGGGCGTGCGCTCCGCCGCGGTCGGGGTCGCGGCGGGTGGCTGCCTGATGGTGGTGGTGCAACTGCCGTCGCTGTGGCGGCAACTGGCGTCGCGTGCGCCGACCCTCGGCGGTCCCGGGCCCGGGACCGGCGTCGAGGAGCGGCCGATGCAACTCGCCATGGTCGCCTCCGTACTCCTCTTCGCCCTGTGCCGCCAGTCGCAGGTCCTCGTCGAACGCTTCCTCGCCTCCACCCTGCCCGCCGGAGCCATCTCGCACTTGAACTACGCGCAGAAGGTCGCCCAGATCCCGATGACGTTGTCGCTGATGGTGTGCACCGTCACCTTCCCGGTGGTGGCGCGGGCGCTCGCGGACGGCGACACCGAACGGGCGCGCAGCCGCGTGGAGCGGGATCTGGCGCTGGCCTCCTGTCTGCTGCTGCTGGGTATGTGCGCGGTGATCGCCTGCGCCCCGCAGATGATCGAACTGCTCTTCCAGCGGGGCGCGTTCACTGCGAGCGACACCGCGGCGACGGCGGACGTCATGCGCGTGTACGCCCTCGGGCTGCTGGGCCAGACTCTGGTGGGCACCCTGGTCCGCTCGTACTTCTCGGCGGGTCGGCCCCGCTGGTATCCCGTGTGTGTGATGGCCGCGGGCATCGTTGTGACGTCCGCGATCGGCGCCGCGACCGTGCGCGCCTGGGGCGTGGCGGGGATCGCCGCCGCCAACGCCCTCGGCATCACCGTCACGGCCGCGCTGCTGCTCGCCGGCCTGCGAACGACGCGCCACAGCAGCCCCTACGGCGTCTCGATCCGCCTCCGGCAGGTACTGGCCGAGCTGAGCAGGCTTGTGCGTGCTGCGGTCGTCGCCATCGTCGCCGGGGTGTTCGTCGCCGGCCGGCCGGAGTCCCCGATGGCGGGTCTCGCGGCCGGCTGCCTGACCGTGACCGCCGTCTTCGTCCCGCTCACCTGGGCCCTGGGCGCCCAGGGCTCCGCATCCGCACTGCGCTCCGTACGCACCGTCACACGAAGGCTTCAACATGGTCGCTTCCGTTGATTCTGTCGACACCGGGAAACTCCCCGCCCCCCGCCCGGCCCCGTGGGTGGCGATGTACCACTCGGTGGGTGACTGCTCGGACGACCCGTACCGCATCACAGTCACGCCCGAGCGGCTCGACCAGCAGCTGGCCTGGCTGCGTCGGCGCGGTTTGCGGGGCGTGTCCGTGGCCGAACTGCTCGCCGCCCGCGCCCGGGGCGAGGGGCGGCGCCTGGTCGGGCTCACCTTCGACGACGGGTACGCCGATTTCGTCACCGACGCCCTGCCACTGCTGCACCGTTGGGACTGCGGCGCCACCCTCTTCGTGCTGCCCGGACGACTCGGCGGCGACAACACCTGGGACCCGCTCGGCCCGCGCAAGCCGCTGCTGACCGCCGACGGCATCCGGCACGCGGCCGCCGAGGGCGTGGAGATCGGCTCGCACGGGCTGACGCACGTCGACCTCACCCGGGCGGACGACCTCACCCTCAAGGCCGAGGTCGCCGAAAGCCGCTCGCTGCTCACGGAGTTGACCGGCACCCGGGTCGACGGCTTCTGCTACCCGTACGGCACGGTCGACGTCCGCGCCGTCGACGCGGTACGGGAAGCGGGATACACCTACGCCTGCGCCATCGACCCCGGCCCGCTGACCGGTCCGCACGCCCTGCCGCGCGTGCACGTCGGCCAGAACGACACGGCCTGGCGCCTGCACCTCAAGCACCGTCTGCACCGGCTGCGCCGGCGCCCGGTGGAGGGCCTGTGAGATGAAGGCTCTGCACATCATCACCGGCCTCGGCGTCGGCGGGGCCGAGCAGCAACTGCGCCTGCTGCTGCGCCACCTGCCCGTCGACTGCGACGTCGTGACGCTCACCAACCCCGGTGCGGTCGCCGAGGGGCTTACCGCCGACGGCGTCCGCGTCATGCATCTCGGCATGGGCGGCAACCGCGACCTGGCCGCGCTCCCCCGCCTGGTCCGGGTGATCCGCGCCGGTGGCTACGACCTGGTGCACACGCACTTGTACCGAGCCTGCGTCTACGGCCGGCTCGCCGCACGCATCGCCGGGGTCCGCGCGGTCGTCGCCACCGAACACTCCCTGGGCGACTCGCAGATGGAGGGCCGGGGGCTGACGGCAGGGGTGCGCGCTCTGTACCTCGCCAGCGAACGGATCGGCTCGACGACGGTCGCCGTCTCCCCGACGGTGGCCGACCGTCTGAAGCGCTGGGGCGTGCCCGCACCCCGCATCCAGGTCGTCCCGAACGGCATCGACCTGGACCGCTTCCGCTTCGACCAGGAGCGGCGCGAGCGCACCCGTCGGCGCCTCGGCCTGCCGGAGGGCGCGTACGTCATCGGGGGCGTCGGCCGACTCACCCCGGGCAAGCGGTTCGATGTCCTCGTCCACGCGCTCACCCGGCTCCCGGACGACCACTGGCTGCTGCTGGTGGGCGGCGGCCCCGAGGAGCACATCCTGCGCAGCACGGCCCGCGAGGCCGGCGTGGCCGACCGCGTCCTGTTCACCGGCGAACGTCCCTGCATCCCCGACGGCTCCCCCGGCCCTGACCTGCCCTCGCTCACTTCCGCGATGGACCTGCTCGCGTCCCCGTCCACGGAGGAGGCCTTCGGCCTGGCGGCCGTGGAGGCGCTGGCGTCCGGCCTGCCCGTGCTCTACGCCTCCTGCCCGGCGATCGAGGACCTGCCGCCGTCGGCCGCCGCCCGCGCCCGGCGTGTGCGCGGCGGCCCCGAGGCGTACGCCCGCGCGATCGCCGAGGTCCGCGCGGCGGGCCCCCGGCCGCGCACTGCACCGGAGGTCGCGCACCCCTACAGCATCACCCGCAGCGCAGCCCGCCTCATGGACGTGTATGCGGCAGCGGTCTCCAGTTCGTCCTCGTCCCTCTCACCTCTGGGAGCCAGCCCGTCATGACCGACACTCCGACCCGTCAGCGCAGCCTGCCTCTGGCCCGTTTCAGGAGGCTGCCGTCCTGGTCCATGCTCGCGGCCGGCACCTTCCTCGGGGGCCTGCTCGGCGGCGCGTACGGCATGCTCACACCCCCGACGTACACGGCCACCAGCTACGTCGTCGCCGTACCGACCGCGAAGTCCAGCCCGGACTCCGCCCTCGGTTTCGCGCAGGCATACGGCCGAGTCGCCACGCAGCTCGCGGTGCTCGGGGACGCGCAGGTGTGGGCGGGCGTGCCGGTGCGGACACTGCAGCACAGTGTGCGCACGGCGACCTCGCCGGACGCGCCGATGGTCGCCGTCTCGGCCACCTCCTCGCGCCCCGACCTCGCCGTCGACATGGCCAACGCGGTCTCCCGCGCGCTGACCCGGCACGCGGACGACACGAGCGGCAGCACCCAGGTCCGACTCGTGCAGTTCTCGCGGGCGGTGAAGCCGACCGAGCCGACGTCCGCGTCGCGGGCGGTGACCGCTCTGGTGGGCGCGAGCGCGGGCGGGCTGCTGGGCGGCCTGGCCCTGCTGACGCGGCCGAGGAAGACCGGTCAGGACGACGACCCCCTTCCCGGCGCCTCGGTGCCCGGCCCAGCCGCCGCCACCGATATGCGCGGACAGCGGTGACGTCGGTGGACCCGACCGAACTCGTCGCCGGCAAACGCACCTTCGCCGAGCCGGCCCGGGACAGGGAACGGCTGTACGGGCAGTGCCCGACGGTGGCGGCGGATCCTGAGGCGGGTCGGCCGCCACCGGCCGAGTCGGCTGGTGCGCCGGCGGGTGGGCTACCACCAGTCGAATCGGAGGCAGAGCTTCCCGCCGAGCCAGTACTCCACCCAGCTGCCCAAGTCCATCGGCGTGCACTGCGCCGGGGGCGGCGGCGTGGTGGGCGTGGGTGCGGTCGGCGTGGGTGTGGTCGGCGTGGGTGTGGGGGTCGGGGTCGCCTCGTCGACGCGGCCGAAGAGGACGGACCGGTAGAGGTCGGACGACCTCGGGTTGGCCCCGCACTGCCACACACCGTGCGGGCAGTAGTCGGTCAGCGTGTTGTAGAGCGGCCTTTGTTCGTCGAACCACTCGAGCATGCGCCCCACGTACTCGGCATTGTCGCCGTTGCGGAAGAGTCCCCATTCGGGATACGAGATGGGTTTGCCGTGGGCCTTCGCGAAATCCACATGGTCTTGAAGTCCGTAGGGCTCTGTCACCTGCTCGTCGAACGACATCCCGGTCGGCTGGTCGTAGGAATCCATGCCGATGATGTCGACCGTGTCGTCCCCCGGATAGCACTTCGTCCAGGGAACGGCGTCCAGGCCGCGCGCCGGCGTGAAATCGAACCGGAACTTCTGGCCCGGCACCGAACGCATGGTGGTGACGATCCTGTTCCAGTACTTCTTCCAGGCCTCCGGGTCCGGCCCGCAGCGATGGGTGTACGTGGTGCCGTTCATCTCCCAGCCGAGCACGATGACCGTGTCCGGCACCTCCAGCTCGACCAGCCGCTCGGCGAGGTCGCGGAAGTGGTGATCGAACTCCCCGGCCACGCCCTGCCGCAACAGTTGCCGGACTTCGGGGTCGGAGACACCCTCCTCGTTGCGCTCCTGCATGGGGACGTTGAGGACGAGCGTCCGGTCGGCCTCCTGGTTGCGCCAGTGCGCCCACGCGCCGAGGAAGCCGGGGGCACCCTCGATGTCTCGCCAGCGGTTGCCGGGCAGATAGGTGTGGCCGACGCGGAGCTCGGTACCACCCAGCCAATGGCTGAGCAGCGACATGCGGGCCACGCCGCGGGCGTCGGAGCCGAGAAAGGCACCGAAGGCCGGGACATCCTTGCCCCGTACCAGGGTGGTCGGCGCCGGAGGGCGAGGATCGTCGGCTCCCAGCACCCCCACCTGCGCCGGGTGACCGGACGCCAGGGCGATCGCCGCGGCGACCACCGCCGCGCCCGCAGCCAGCCAGCGAACCCGGATCCGCTTGCGCTGTGGGGCCATTCCTGCTCCTCATTTCGCTCTCGTCCAGCCTTCTGCCTCAGTTCACCTTATTGACGAGCAGTCATATGTAGTCAGGCATAGGGAAGCCAAGGACGCCATTTCCATTGCAACTTTCGAGTGCTGTGCTCGCCCGTATGGGGGAGCCGATCCGAAAGAAAGAGAGAGTTCGTGTCGATTTTCGACACCCGCATCCCCGCCGTACTGCTGCGGATCGACCAGAATCCCTTTCACCACGGAACGCTGGGGGCCGTGCGTTCGCTCGGCAGGGCGGGAGTGGAGGTGCATGTCGTCGCCGATTCAGCGAAAAGTCCCCTCCACACGTCGCGTTACGTACGTCAAATGCATCTCCCGCCGCTCCCGGGAGCATCCCCCAACGACATCCTCGTCGTGCTGCGCCGCGTGGCCGATCTGATCGCGCGTCCTGCCGTCCTGGTCCCGATGGACGATGCGAGCGCGATCGCCGTGGGACGGATGCGGGACGAACTCGCACCCTCCTACCTGCTGCCGACGATGCCGTACACGCTGCCCGAACGCGTCGCCGACAAGGCGGAACTGGCCGCCCTGTGCGCGTCCGCGGGCATCCCGCACCCGGTGACGCTGGTCCCGGACAGTCCGGCGCGGGCCGCCGACGACGCGCGGCAGCTCGGGCTGCCGCTGGTGGCGAAGTGGAGCCGGCCCTGGCTGCTGCCCGCCGGCAGCGGGCTGCGCAGCACGGTGCTGGTCCGCTCCGTGCAGCAGGCCCGGGAGCTGTACCTGCGCACCGAGGAGGCAGGCAGCCGGCTGCTGCTGCAGGCGTACCTGCCGCCGGGACCGGACCGGGACTGGTTCTTCCATGGCTACGCCGACCACTCGGGCGCCGTGCGCGCGGGCGGGCCGGGCCGCAAGCAGCTCGCCTGGCCGCGTGGAGCGGGGCTGACCGCGGTGGGCTGCTGGACGCCCAACCCGCAGGTGCAGGCGCTGGCCGAGCGACTCACCGGCGAGCTGGGCTACCGCGGCATCTTCGACCTCGACTTCCGCCGTTGCGGCGCGACGGGCCGCTATCACCTGCTCGACTTCAACCCGCGCCCCGGCGCCCAGTTCCGGCTCTTCGCGGACAGCGCGGGGCTGGACGTCGTACGGGCCTTGCACCTGGACCTGACGGGCCGTCCGCTGCCGGACGGAGCCCCGCTGGCCGGGCGGACGTTCGTGGTGGAGAACTACGCGCCGCTCGCCGCGCTGCGTGCGGCGCCGGGCGGGCGCGAACTGGCCTGGTACGCCCGGGACGACCGCGCTCCCGGACGAACGATGTGGGCCCTGTGGGGCCGTCATGTGTCCCGCCGGCTGCGTGAGCGGCTGGGCGCGACGGCGGCAGCACCAGCGCCACGGCTGATCCCCCGGGCGGCCTCGCCCTCCCTTACCGACAACGAGAAAGCGAGCAGTTGATGATGTACGACCTTCTGGTGGTGGGCGCAGGCCCGTACGGCCTGTCGATCGCGTCCCACGCCGCGGCCGCCGGGCTGAACCTGCGCGTGTTCGGCCGACCCATGGCGTCCTGGCGGGACAACATGCCTCGCGGCATGTTCCTGAAGTCGGAGCCGTGGGCGTCCAACCTCTCTGATCCGGCGGGCCGTTGGCAGTTGGACGCATACTGCGCGGAGCAGGGACTGACGGCACGTCACGCGGAGCCGATCCCGGTCGAGGCGTTCGCGGCGTACGGCCTGTGGTTCGCGCGCCATGCCGTGCCGGCGGTGGACGAGCGCACGGTGACCCGGGTGGCGTCCCGCACCGGCGGCTTCAGTGCCGTCACCGAGGACGGGGAGATGCTGCACGCGCGTGCGGTGGCGCTGGCAGTCGGTGTGATGCCGTTCGTCGAGGTACCGCCGGCACTGCGCGATCTGCACCCCGCGCTGGTGACGCACAGCAGCCACCACAGCGACCTCGACCGCTTCCGCGGCAAGGACGTCACGGTGATCGGCGGCGGCCAGGCGGCCCTGGAGACCGCGGCGCTGCTCGCCGAGCAGGGCACGCGCGTACGTGTGCTGGCGCGGGCGGAGCGGCTGCAGTGGAACGATGTGCCGCCGCCGTGGGAGCGCCCCTGGTGGCAGTCGGTTCGCTCCCCGCACAGCGGCCTCGGCCCCGGCTGGCGGAACTGGTTCTACTCCGAGCGCCCCGGCCTCTTCCGGCATCTGTCGGAGCCGACCCGGGCACGCATCGCGGCCACGGCGCTGGGGCCGGCGGGCGCGTGGTGGGTGCGGGACCGGGTGGAGGGCGCGGTGGAGCTACTGCCGGGACACAAGGTGACCGCTGCCCGTGCGATGCCGGGCGGTGTACGGCTGGACACGATGAGCCGCGAGGGCGCCCTGCGTACTCTGGAGACCGAACACGTCATCGCCGCCACGGGGTTCCGGCCGCGCTGCGACCGGCTCGGACTGCTCTCCACCGAACTGCGGGGGGCGCTGACGGCCCTGCCCGACGGCTCCCCGGCGGTCGGGCGTGACTTCGAGTCCTCCCACCCCGGCCTGTTCCTCGCGGGCCTGGTGACCGCCTCCGGCTTCGGTCCGGCCATGCGCTTCGTCCACGGCGCGACGTTCACGGCGTCGACACTCGTCCGAGGGGTACGCCGCCGACTCAGGACGACGCCGATGGGCGGGACGGTCCCCGTACCGGGGGGCAGCAGCCGAAGTGAGTCGCCGTCGCCGGTACGCCGCTGACGGAGAACCATGCAGGGCCGCCTCGGGCCGCTGACGCAGAGAGTCGTCAGCGGCCCGTCCATGTGCCGCTGACCCGGGGGGCGGGCGTCGGCGACGGGTCGACCCGGGCCTGGCGGGCGGTGATGGCGACGAGGCTCGCTGCCGATCCGGCCCATTCGGCGGTTCGTCCCCGGACCGGCTCGGGCTGCCTCGTGTGGTGGCTCGCGTCGGTCCGGGTGGTGCGTGCTCGGCCGGAGGGGGTGCGGGTGCCGGGCGGGTTGCGTCCGGCACCCAGGAACACCTACCGGTGGGAGGTGAAGCGGCGGCGGCTGTACAGCATCACCCCGCCCGCGATCAGTGCGGCACCGGCGGTCGAGGCCGCCGCCAGCGCCCCACTGCCGGTCTCGGCCAGCGTGGGCGGCTTGCCGGGCTGCTCGACGGCCGGAGGCGGCGTCTCACTCGCGCGCGTGGGAGGCGGGGTGGGAGTGGGAGTGCGGGTGGGCGGAGGCGTCTGACTCGCGCTGGGCGGCGGAGGCGTTTCCTCCTCAGTGCCGTAGCCGTCATCGCCGTACGAGCCGTTGTCGCAGGAGTTGCCGAGCGCATAGTTGAACGCCGCGCCCGCATCGACGCTGTTGCCGCACGCGTTCAGCGACACCTCGATCGGCACCTGCACGCTGTTCCCGGACAGCAGACCGGGAGAATCCTCGGCGACTCCTGCCGCATGCGTGTCGGCAGTGCGGTCGCCGGAGACACTGGAGGCGTCGGACGAGGGCTCGAGCGACCCCTCCTCCGTCTTGTCCGAGGTGTTGTCGCAGGAGTTGCCGAAGGTGTGGTTGAGCGCCGCGACTGCGTCGACGGTGTTACCGCACAGGTTCACCGGCACCTCGACCGGCACCTGCACGCTGGTCCCGGACAGCACACCGGGTGAATCTTCGGCGGTTCCTGCCGCGTGCGTGTCAGCGAAGGCGGCGCTGCCGTACAGGGACAGAATGCCCGTGGCGGCTGCCGCCGCCGCGAACACTCCCCTGCTCAGGGTCTGTCGCAATGTCGTGTCTTCCTGCTTGAAGAATTGGGAAAGCCGACCTTGGAACGGAGATCGGTGTCCAAGGCCGGCCATGACACAGCCGGGAGGCTGGTGCGTTGGGCGGTCAGTCGTTCTTGCACTTGCTGCCGATCGCCGGGTTCAGCGCGATGATGAAGTTGACCGAGTTGCCGCTGACTCGCCCGTCTGCCTTGCGCCACCATGTGTCTGGCCCTCAGCTCACGAGCGAGATCGCCTGCGCCGAAAAATCCGTGTGACCGCGGACGGCCCAGGCTGAGGAGTCGGCTCAGCGTTCCTCGCCGTTGCTGTTCGCAACGGTCGGTCCCTTGTCGCCGACGAGGGCAAGCGCCGTGGGAGCGGTTGCCGTCGGCATGCCGACGGCAAAAGCGCCGACCGCTGCGGCAACCATTGCTTTCTTGAGCACTGCGCGTTCCCTTCTCGTGGCGTCGCAAGCCCTACTGCTTCATCTGCTTCATCAACCCGACGCATGAGAATTGGTTTCGCAGGTTCACCCGGTTGGACCGCGCCTCATTCGGAAACGACGAACTATTTCGATGACCCCGATGGCGCGGAGCGGGTCGCCGCCTGACCGGCTGCGAACACCACGTCCTTGGGGGCGAAACCCCGGAAGGCCAAGGCGAACAGCACGAGTGCGTATGTCAGGGAAATTCGCGGTGCCCTGGATCATGCCCGACCACTCGGGGCGGGACTGGACGGCGTCCGCCCCAAGCGGGCGGCTGCGCAGCCGGTCCTCCGAAACGGCGGGCGAGACGTTCTTGTCGCCGGAGGTGGTCGTTCCAGTAGGCGGCGAAGACAACACTGCCCTTGGCGGCCTCGGCGTGCAGGTTGGCGTGGGTGAGGACGCGGCCCTTCGGCCTGCCGGTGGTTCCCGAGGTGGAGCAGACCGTCGCGACCGTGTCGGGTGTGAGGGCGGCGCGCGGGGGGTTCGGCGCAGGACCACCGCGTCGAGGGTCTCGGCCGCGTGGGTGAAGGGCAGGTCGTCGACGCTGCCGTCGGTGGGGGCGGGCACCAGCGGGGCGGCACGTGCCCCGCGTACCGTGCCGGTCCCGTCCCCTGATCAGCTCGACCCGGCCGCGGGCCGCCAGGTCGGTGCGCCGCTCGGCCCGTTTCAGACCCTTGCGTACGCCCCTGACGACTCCCGGTCGCAGGCCCCGTCGTCAACCGGCGAGTTCGCTCGCCTGCTCGATCGCGTTCGCGAGGTCTCGTACCTGTGTGTCCTCCGTGGTGGTGGCCACCCGGTGGGCGCGGTCGGCGAGTTCGTGCAGCGGGAGGGCGCCCGGCAGGGGGTTCCAGCGGTTGTCGCCCGTGCGCAGGGCGTCGGCGAAGTACGCGGCCACGGCGTCGACCTGGAAACGGGTGGGCGCGCTCCAGAGGCCGTCGTCGAGGGAGCCGGTCTCCAGCTGGCCGGACTCCTCGTGCGGGGTGCGGCTATCGGGGTCGAGCCAGCGGACGCTCGCGGTGGCGAGGTGACCGGAGGCGCCGGGCCTGGTGCGGACGGCATACAGCGCAGTGACCGTGTGGCCGGGGCCGACCTCGCCGCCGTCGACACGGTCGTCGCGGAAGTCCTCGTCGGCCACCTGGCGGTCGTCGTAGCCGATGAGCCGGAACTGTTGCACCGTCGCCGGGTCGAAGGCGACCTGGGCCTTGGCGTCGCGGGCCGTGAGGTCGACGTTCTGCGGGAGCTGCTCGCTGAAGACCTTGCGGGCGTCGCCCTCGTTCGAGACGTACGTGGTGTGGCCGTCGCCCTTGTCGGCGAGGCGTTCCATGAGGTCGTCGCCGTACTCGCTGCCCACTCCGACACCGAAGAGGGTGATGCCGTGCTCGCGGCGGGCGTCGGAAATGCGCTCCAGGATCGAGTCCGCGTCGGTGTCGCCCGTGTTGGCCAGCGCGTCGGAGATCAGGACGACGCGGTTGGTGGCGCCCTTGCGCAGGCCTTCGACGGCCGTCTCGTACCCGGTGTCCACGCCCGCGCCGAGGTTGGTCGACTCCGTCGGCTCCAGCCCGTCGATGGCATCGTGGACGCGGCCGCGGTGGTCGCCGAGTCGGGTCATCGGCAGCACGGTCTCGGCCTCGTCGCTGAAGGTGACCAGCGCGACCGAGTCGTCGTCGCGCAGCCGGTCCGTCATCACGCCGAGGGAGTCCTTGGCAAGGTCGAGGCGGCCGGGTTCGGCCATGGAGCCGGAGATGTCGATGACGAAGGTGAGGGCGGCGGGCGGGCGTTCGCCCTGCTGTTCGGCGGTGCGGGTGGCGAGGCCGACGCGGACGAGCGACCAGTCCTCCTCGTCGGTGCGGGCGCCGTCGACGGTGACCGAGAAGCCGTTGCCGTCGGGGCGTTCGTAGTCCTGACGGAAGCTGTTGACGAACTCCTCGGGGCGCACGGTCGCCGGGTCGGGCAGCCGGCCGTCGGCGAGGGTGCGGCGGGCGTAGCCGTACGAGGCGGTGTCGACGTCGAGGGCGAAGGTGGAGAGGTAGTCGGGGGACGGCGCGATCTCGCGGTTCGCGTCACCCGTCTGCTCGCCCTGGGACGTGTCCGAGGACTGGTCGGGGGCCGGGACGGGCCACTGGCCCGTCCCGCCGCCGGATCCGTACGAACCACGCGACTTGTTCGAACCGTCGATGGAATGACCGTCGTCGCTCGCGGCACAACCGGTGAGCAGCAGGCCGCCCGCGAGCGTCAGGGCGAGCAACGCGCCGCACGGTCGCCGCAGTTGCCCGGGCCGCCGCTGTCGCCGTATATGACCGTCGTTCCCCATCCGTGCCCCCTCGATGAGTCACCCGTCCGCCCACTTCTGTGGGCCGATGTCTGTGACTGTGACGTCCGAGGGAGCCGGGATGTGCGCTACGGAGCGTTGCGGATGGATCTCGAAGCGGCCACGGCGGACGCCCGTCGAGACCGGTAGGTGATCCTCCGGAGACCTAGGACACGATGTCCTTGTGCCGGAAACCCCGGAAGGCCAGGGCGAACAGCACGAGCGCGTACGTTACCGAAATCGCCGTGCCCTGGATCATGCCGGACCACTCCGGGGTCGGCTGGATGGCGTCGGCCCAGGCGAACTGCCAGTGCGCGGGCAGGAAGTCGCGCCAGTCTCCCAGCGCGGTGACCGCGTCCAGCACATTGCCCACGATCGTCAGGCCGACCGCGCCGCCGACCGCGCCCAGCGGCGCGTCCGTCTTGGTCGACAGCCAGAACGCGAGCCCCGCGGTGACCAGTTGGGACACGAAGATGTACGCGATCACCACGAGGAGGCGCTGGGCCGCCGTGCCCGCGGCGAGCTCGCCGCCGGTGGGGATCTCCAGCGGACCCCAGCCGTAGGCCGCCGTGCCCACCGCCAGCGCGACGATCGGCAGCAGCACCATCGCGGCGAGGCTGAGGCCCAGCGCGACGGTGAGTTTGGACCACAGCAGCCGCGACCTCGGCACGGGGGCCGCGAGCAGATAGCGCAGCGACGACCAGCTCGCCTCGGAGGCGATCGTGTCCCCGCAGAACAGCGCGACGGGGATCACCAGCAGGAATCCCGCGGACACGAACAGGTTCACCGCGGCGAAGTTCGCGCCCGATGCCGTCGCCGTGTCCATCAGCGTGACCTGGCCGCTGCGCGAGCCCGGTTCGCCGCCGATCGCGAAGGCGACGACGAGCACGAAGGGCAGCACCGCGAGGATCGCCCCCATGACGAGGGTGCGGCGCCGCTTCAACTGCCGGAGCAGCTCTACGCGCAGCGGCAACGTCCGCCGCGCCCGGTACCCGTCCGCCGTCTCGGCCCGCTCGACGAGCGCACTCATGCGGCACCTCCGATCAGGGTGAGGAACGCGTCTTCCAGGCGGCGGTGGGGACCCACCGACTCCACGGGCACTTCGAGCCGTACCAGCTCCACGACCAGGCGCTGGGCGCTGCCGCCCTCGTCGAGGCGGATCAGGAGCCCGCCGTCGGCGGCGACGGCCGAGGCCACGCCCGACAGCGCGCCGATCTTCTCGACGACCGGCTCGTCCACCGGCGAACCGGTGCCGACCAGGAGCGTGTCGCCCGAGCCCACGATCTCGGACACCGGGCCCGCCTGGATCAGCCGGCCGCGGTCCATGACCACCAGGTGGGTGCAGGACTGCTCGACCTCGGCCAGCAGGTGGCTGGAGACGATGACGGTGCGGCCGGCCGCGGTGTAGCGGATCATGACCTCGCGCATCTCGCGGATCTGGGGCGGGTCGAGGCCGTTGGTCGGTTCGTCGAGGATGAGGAGGTCCGGGAGGCCGAGCATCGCCTGGGCGATGGCCAAGCGCTGGCGCATGCCCTGGGAGTACGTGCGCACGGCGCGGGCCAGCGCGTCGCCCAGGCCCGCGATCTCCAACGCCTCCTCCATGTGCGCGTCCTCGGGCGGGCGTCCGGTGGCCTGCCAGTACAGCTCCAGGTTCTCGCGGCCCGAGAGGTGTGGCAGGAAGCCCGCGCCCTCGACGAAGGCCCCGACCCGGGAGAGCACCGGCGCGCCCGGCCGGATCTCGTGTCCGAAGACGCGGATCTCGCCGACGTCGGGCGTGATCAGGCCCATGAGCATGCGCAGGGTGGTCGTCTTGCCCGCGCCGTTCGGCCCCAGCAGGCCGAGGACCTGGCCCTTCTCGACGCGGAACGACAGGTCCCGCACCGCGTACCGGTCCGCCGACTTCGCGTAGCGCTTGCTCAGGTCCGTGATCTGGAGCGGGACGTCGGCGAGCTCGGGATCAGGCGCTCCCGCAGTGGTGCGGCGGCGGCCGGTCAGCAGGAGTGCCAGGGCGGCCAGCGCCGCGACCGGCGGCAGCCACCACACCCACGCGGGCAGCGACGCCGCGGCGGTCTTCACCGCGGGGGCGGTCGGTACCTCCAGGCCGCCCTTCAGGGACACCGTGTACGTCGCCGGTGCCGCCGGGGACGCGTAGCCGAGGTCCGTCGAGGAGAGGACCAGGCGCAGCCGGTGGCCCTTCTGGACGTCATAGTCGATGGCGGGCAGCGTGAGGGTGACGTCCTTGCCCGCCTTCGCGCCCTCCACCCGCACCGGTGTCACCAGCTGGGACGGCAGCACCTGCTGGGTGCCGCCGGGGCCGACGTCGTACACCTTCCCGAAGAGGACCGCGTCCTCGGCGCTCGACTCGACGTGGACCGTGACCGTGGGCGACCCGGTGATCCGCAGGTCGCTGCCGAAGGCCGCGGACTCGAACCCCGCGAACTGGCCCGGGAAGTCGAGCGAGACTCCCACACCGAGCGAGGAGAGCTGCGACAGGCCGCCGGTGCCGCCGATTCCGGGGAGGGCGGAGATCGCGGGCGGACTGGCGCCCGCGGGGTTGTCGAAGGTCTGCTCGCGGCCGCTCAGCGCGACCGTGCGCTGCCCGTTCTCCAGGCCGGGGTAGGTGTCCGCGCTCGCGCCCCGCAACTGTGCGGCGCCGTCGGTGGAGTCGATGCCTCCGGTGCGGGTGACGCGGAAGGCGGGGCCCGTGTCGGCGCCCTTGTCGTCCTTCAGATACCGGTCGAACCAGGAGCCGACGCGGGACTGGACACGGTCCGTCTCCATGTCGCCGCCGTCATGCCCGCCGGAGATCCAGTCGACATCCACGGGCGCGCCATTGGCCCGGATCGCCTTGGCCATCGCGTCGGCCTGACCGAGCGGGAAGATGGAGTCGGACTGGCCCTGCACGATGAGCGTGGGCACCTTGATGCGGTCGGCGACGGCGGAGGGGCTGCGCTCCTCCAGGATGCGACGGGCCGCCGCGTCCGGTGTGCCGGACTCCGCGACCCGGTTGTACATGGCGCACAGCCGCGCCTCGAAGTTGTCGCAGCCGCCGCCGGAGTTGATGAAGATGCCGGCCCAGAGCTTCTTGAAGACGCCGTTCGGGAACAGCGAGTCCGCGAGGTTCCAGTACGTGATCTCCGGGGCGATGGCGTCCACCCGGTCGTCGTACCCGGCGGTCAGCAGGGAGATCGCGCCGCCGTACGAGCCGCCCGCCATGCCTACGCGCGGGTCACCGGTCTTGTCGAGCTGGACCTGAGGCTGCTGGGCGAGCCAGTCGATCAGCTTCGACACGTCGGCGACCTCGGCGTCCGGGTCGTTCAGTCCAATCTTGCCCGTCGACTTGCCGAAGCCGCGGGCCGACCAGGTCAGCACCGCGTACCCGTCGCGGGCCAGGTCCTCCGCCTGTTGCCGTACGTCGTCCTTGCTGCCGCCGAAGCCGTGCGCCAGCAGGACGGCCGGGCGGCGTCCGCCGGAGCCGGAGGTGAAGTACGAGGTGTCGATGCGTACCCCGTCGCCCACGGCCATGACCCGGTCGGCGCGGTGCACCGCGGGCGCGTCGTCGGAAGCAACGGCCGTCCACGTACCGGCACCGGCGAGCACCACCACGGCGGCCGCGGCGGCCAGCAGCCGCCGCGGCTTTCGTAGCCCTCGCAGGCGCTGCCTCATTCGCCTCCGGGGTGTTCCAGCCGGTGGCAGTCGAAGATCCATGCGTCAACGGTACGGGCGGCCACTGACATCCGAAGCAGCCGGTGGGCTGAACCCCTGGCCCTCCCAAAGAAGTACGGCCCGCGGCCGCATACCGCGGCCGTGGTACGACCTCGCATGACGGCCCGGAGGGTGAGCACTGTTATTCGAGGCGCCACTCGTTCCATTGAAAGATCGAGGAAACGGCACGTGTCCGCCGCAGACGCGGCAGATCCTTGAAGGTCTGCCCCCTCTGCGAACGGAGACGCCCTGTGCGCATCACTGACATCCAGCGCTGCGAGGTCCGGCCCGGACGGCTCGTCGAATGGACGCTCAGTCCGGCGACCGTCGAGACGGCGGCGGGCCTGCCGGACGACTCCCGGCCGCCGGCGTACATCCAGGAGTCGCACATCAGGACGGCTCGATCCGTGCGTGAGGACGGCCTGTTCGTGCCGACCTGGCTCGGTACCGCGTTCGACATCCCGGGCAGGGTCGACCTCGACGCGCTGCAGGACGCGCTGCGGAGCTGGACGCTCCGGCACGAGACGCTGCGCAGCGGCTTCCGCCTGGCCGGCGACGAAATGCGCCGCTTCACGCTCGACACCGGGGCCGTGTCACTGCATCGCGAGGTCGTCGGCGACTTCCCCGACACGGCGGACCTGGTCCAACACCTCCAGGACCGCTTCGACATCGCGGCGGACGCACTCGGCTGGCCGAACCTCATCTACGCGGCGGTCGTCCGGGACGACTCCACCAGTGTGTACATGGCCTTCGACCACAGCAACGTCGACGCCTACTCCATCCATCGCATCCCCGCCGAGGTCCATGAGCTGTACGCGGCGGGCGTCGAGGGCCGCGCCGTGGAGCAGGCACCGGCCAGCAGTTATGTCGACTTCTGCGAGATCGAACGGGCGGACGCGGACGGGATCGACGAGACGCACGCGACCGTCGCCCGCTGGCGGGAGTTCATCCACCGGTGCGACGGCAGGCTGCCGAGCTTCCCCGTCGATCTCGGCCTGGACCCCGGCGGCCCGCTGCCCGCCCAGGCGCTCATGCGCGAGATGCTCGTGGACGCGGACGACGCCGCCGCCTTCGAGTCGTATTGCCGGCCCTACGGCGGAAGCCTGGTCGGCATCCTGGCCGCCACGAGCCTCATCGTCCGTGAGATCGGCGGGCAGTCCGTCTACCGCACGGTCGTGCCGTTCCACACCAGGGTGAAGTCCCAGTGGTCGGACTCCGTGGGCTGGTACGTCGGCGGCGCGCCGATCGAGGTTCCCCTGGTGCCTGCACCTGATTTCCCGACCGCCCTGGAGTCCGTGCGCACCCAGCTGCGGGCCAACAGGTCACTGTCCCGAATGCCTCTCGCCCGGGTGCTCCGCCTGCTCGGCTCCGACTTCCGCCCGACGTCGCCCGACCTCTACTCGATCGTCTCGTTCCTCGATGCCCGGAGCCTCCCCGGATCCGGGCGCTGGTCCGAGCTGACGGCGTACGGACTGCTCAGGGTGTCGTACGGCGACCAGGCGTGCGTGTGGATCAACAGGATCCACGAAGGCCTGTGGTTCGCGAGCCGCTACCCGGACACCGACATCGCGTACAAGAACATGCGGCTGTACGCCGAGCGCCTGCGGGACGTCATCACCTCGGTGGCCCGCGGCTGAGCGCCACCGACCTGCTGCCCAGTGCCGCGGCCGTGGCACGAAGGCCCATGGGCATCCATGCGATTCGCCGCGCTACCACCGTCGCCGAAGTGGCCGCCGCCGAGCACCTCTTCGACCATCCCGTCCGCACCGAGTGGGCCGAGCGGTTCCTGACCGCCGGCGGGCACCATCTCTTCCTCGCCTACGCGGACGGCGAGCCGGCGCCCGACGGTTTCGTCAGCGGTGTGGAGACCGTCCACCCCGACAAGGGCACCGAGATGTTCCGCACCGGCCCGCGAGCTCGGCTGCTACGGCATGTGGGTGCTGATCGACACCGGAACGACGTCGCCCTCGCCACCTGTCGCAGCGTGGGTGGCAAGGATGACGGGACGTGCTCGGTGATGACGTGGGGCTTCACGGAGTGAAGTCGTCTACGCCTGCGCGTCCTCCGGGATCGACACCAGCCAGCGGGTCTCGCGGCGCGGCCGCAGGTAGAAGGCCCAGTACAGGGTGGCGACGGCGGTGATGCCGCCGGTCCACAGCAGGTAGGTGGTGTCCTGCTGGCTCAGGATGTAGGCGAGGACCGCGATCAGGAGGACCGGCATCGCGGGCCACAGCGGCATGCGCCAGGCGGGCGTGTGGGCGTGCTTGCCGCGGCGGGAGAGCAGCGCGGCGACCGCGACGAGCAGGTACATGCCCGTCACCGACACGCCGGTCACGCCGTACAGGGTGTCCAGGTTGACGAAGCAGAGCAGCGCGCCGGGAACGCCCACGAGGAGCGTGGCGACCCAGGGGGAGCCGAAGCGGCCGAGCCGCGAGAGGCCCTTGTTGACCGGCTCGGGCCACGCCTTGTCGCGGGCCGAGGCGAACAGCACCCGGGAGTTCTGGATGACCATGACGATGCCCGCGTTGATGATCGCGAGGGCGACGCAGAGGCTGACGAAGGTGCCGACGGCCGAGTTGGACCAGGCGGTGACCATGGAGCTGATGTCGCCGCCGGTCAGGGTCGACAGGTCGGAGGCGCCCATGGTGATGGCGACGACCGGGACCAGGATGATGACCGTGGAGATGGCGAGGGTGGCCAGGACCGTACGGGCGACGTTGCGGCGCGGGTTCTCCAGTTCCTCGGAGAGGTAGACCGCGGTCGAGAAGCCCTGGGTGACGAAGAGGGCGATCGCGAGCCCTGAGACGACCAGCATGGCCGTCACGGTGTCCGTGTGGCCCCCGGAGCCCGCGACCTGCATCGAGACCAGGCTGCCGGCGCCGCGCTGGCTGTGCGTGAAGCCCAGGACGGCCACGACGCCCGCCGCGATGACTTCGAGGACCAGGAAGATGCCGGTGATCCAGGCGTTGGCCCGCAGGTCGAGCAGACCGGCGAGGGTGGCGAGCAGCATGACCCCGGCGCCCGCGTAGGACGGGTTGAGGTGCACGATCGGCGCCAGGTAGTCCGCCGTGCCCATCGCGATCACCGGCGGCACGATCATGACCACCAGCAGGGAGAGCACGAAGACCAGCCAGCCCGCGAGCCGTCCGGCCAGCGTCGACACCATGGCGTACTCGCCGCCCGCGCTGGGGATGAGGGTGCCCAGCTCCGAGTAGCAGAACGCCACGGCGATACAGAGCAGCGAGCCGATCGCGATGGTGAGCGCGGTCGCCGTGCCGAGCGACGAGAACAGGTCGGGCACGACCACGAACAGCGTCGAGGCCGGAGTCACGCACGAGAGCGTCAGCAGGGTGCCGCCGACGATGCCGATGGAGCGCTTGAGCTTTTGGGGGCTGCCGGACGCCGTGGGGGCGGCGTCCAGGACGGCGGTCTCGACAGGGCGGAGCGTGTCGGTCATGAAGCGGTTCCGATCGACTCGTGCGTCAGGTGATTCGGGGGGAGCGTTATCGCCTCCGGCGGCTCGCGTCGTATGTCTCTTCGATCGCTCCCGGCGTTGATGGAACCTTGACGGAAACCGTTGCGTCAATGGCCGTTTACCTACGGAATCCGCAATAGCGGAGCGACGCAGGTCACATCACTTTCGCAGGTCCATACGCCCCTATGTGGCAATCATCAAGACCTAGCAGAGTATGACCTTGGTTTTGAAGGTCACCTCAGCAAACTGCCTGCGCTACCCGTTTCATCACCCAATGACGAGAACAGCAGTCGAGGCGTCAAAATTCGCCGAGATTGGTCCGCACTCCGGACGCCTACCGAACAGTAGAGTCCTGCCTCACAGACGACGCACAACTAGGGGTGGGGCACATGAAGCACATACGTATCGCGGTCTGGGCGGGGGTGGCCGCGGCGGCGCTGGCCGGGACGACCGCGTGCAGCGCCGAGACCACGAAGAAGACGGCCGAGGCGGTCAGCCACGCCGACACGATCATGGCGGCGCTCACGCGGGCGACGGACCGGACCGAGCAGCTCGGCTCGGCCGAGGTCAAGATGACCACCGAGCTGAACGGCGGCGCCCCCATCGCCATGGAGGGCACCTACTCCTGGGGCGACGGCTTCGCGTACGACGTCGAGATGGACACCAAGGCCGCGAAGATGCAGACGCTGACGACCGACCCGTCGATCCGCATGCTGCTCGTGGACGGCGCCTACTACTACGACACCGACCCCCAGCCCTCCGGCCCGCTCAAGGGCAAGGAGTGGATGAAGGTCGACGCGTCGGCCATGTTCGGCGAAAAGGGCGCCCAGGCGCTCAGCGGGAACTCCGGCGCCGGCAGCCCGGCGGCCACCATGAAGGGCCTCAAGTACGCGAACGACGTCGAGGACCTCGGCAAGGAGACCGTCGACGGGAAGAGCACGACCCACTACCGGGCCGTGATCGACAAGGACCACATGGGCAAGTTCAAGGACGCCTACGGGTCCGGGAACCAGGGCACCGTCTTCAACTCGGTGACCGGCGGCTCCGACTCGATCACCATGGACGTCTGGGTCGGCGCCAAGGACCTGCCGGTCCGCCTGAAGGAGGTGTTCGGCACCATGACGGTCACCATGGACTTCAAGAAGTTCGGCGCCACGGCCGACGTGAAGGCTCCGCCGGCGTCGCAGACCGGTGACGTGACCGAGCTGATGAAGAAGGCCGCCGAGCAGCAGGGCTGAAGCAGCGGCAGGGCTGAACACGGCGGTGCCCCGCTCCTCGTGCGAGGGGCGGGGCACCGGTGGTCGTATGGCCAGAGCGGCCGTACGGCCTCAGTGGTTGCGCGGGAAGCCCAGGTCGACGCCGGTCGGCGCCTCGGACGGGTCCGGCCAGCGGGTGGTGACGACCTTGCCGCGGGTGTAGAAGTGCGTGCCGTCGTTGCCGTAGATGTGGTGGTCCCCGAAGAGGGAGTCCTTCCAGCCACCGAAGGAGTGGTAGCCGACGGGCACCGGGATCGGCACGTTCACGCCGACCATGCCCGCCTCGATCTCCAGCTGGAAGCGGCGGGCGGCGCCGCCGTCCCGGGTGAAGATCGCGGTGCCGTTGCCGAACGGCGAGTTGTTGATGAGGGCGACACCCTCCTCGTACGTGTCGACGCGCAGCACGCACAGCACCGGGCCGAAGATCTCATCCTTGTACGCGTCCGCCGTCACCGGAACGCGGTCGAGGAGCGAGAGACCGATCCAGTGGCCGTCCTCGAAGCCCTCGACCGTGTAGCCGGTGCCGTCCAGGACGACCTCGGAGCCCTGCGCCGCCGCACCGTGCACGTACGACGCGACCTTGTCGCGGTGGACGGCCGTGATGAGCGGGCCCATCTCGGAGGTCGGGTCGTTGCCGGGGCCGATCTTGATCTTCTCGGCGCGCTCGCGGATCTTCTCGACCAGCTCGTCGCCGATGGAACCGACGGCCACGACGGCGGAGATCGCCATGCAGCGCTCGCCCGCCGAGCCGTATGCGGCCGAGACGGCGGCGTCGGCGGCCGCGTCCAGGTCGGCGTCCGGGAGGACCAGCATGTGGTTCTTGGCGCCGCCGAGCGCCTGGACGCGCTTGTGGTTCGCGGCGGCGGTGGTGTGGATGTAGCGGGCGATCGGCGTGGAGCCGACGAAGGACACCGCCTTGACGTCCGGGTGCTCCAGGAGACGGTCGACGGCCACCTTGTCACCGTGGACGACGTTGAAGACGCCGTCGGGCAGACCGGCCTCGGCGAGCAGCTCGGCGATCTTCATGGCGGCCGACGGGTCCTTCTCGGACGGCTTCAGCACGAAGGTGTTGCCGCACGCGATGGCGATCGGGAACATCCACATCGGCACCATGGCCGGGAAGTTGAACGGCGTGATGCCGGCGACGACACCCAGCGGCTGGCGGATGGACGAGACGTCGACCCGGCTCGCCACCTCGGTCGACAGCTCACCCTTCAGCTGCACGGTGATCCCGCACGCCAGGTCGACGATCTCCAGGCCGCGCGCGACCTCGCCGAGCGCGTCCGAGTGGACCTTGCCGTGCTCGGCGGTGATCAGCTCGGCGATCGCGTCACGGTTCGCGTCGAGCAGCGCGCGGAACTTGAAGAGGATCGTGGTCCGCCTGGCCAGCGAGGACTGGCCCCAGGTCGCGTAGGCGTCCTTCGCGGCGGCGACCGCCGCGTCCACCTCGTCGACGGTCGCGAAGGCGACCTGCGTGGTCACGGCGCCGGTCGCCGGGTCGGTGACCGGCCCGTACGTACCCGACGCACCCTCGACAGTCTTGCCACCGATCCAGTGGTTGACGGTCTTCGTCATGGCCAAAAACTCCTTCACAGATGGCGGCGTCGGGCAGCGACGTGCCGGTCGTACTCCTCGCGCGCCTTGACCGCCGACGATCGGGTCGCGGTCTCGGCCACAGGTACATCCCACCAGGCTTGAGCCGGAGGCGCGCCCGACACTGTGTCTGCCGTTTCGGTCTCCACGTAGACACATGTGGGAGTGTCCGCGGCCCGCGCCTCGGCGAGGGCCGCCCGCAGGTCACGTACGGTCTTCGCGCGTAGGACCCGCATGCCCAGGCTGGCGGCGTTGGCGGCGAGGTCGACGGGCAGCGGCGCCCCCGTGTACGTACGGTCCTCGGAGCGGTAGCGGTACGCCGTGCCGTACCGCTCGCCGCCCACGGACTCGGAGAGGCCGCCGATGGAGGCGTACCCGTGGTTCTGCAGGATGAGGACCTTGATCGCGACGCCCTCCTGCACGGCGGTGACGATCTCCGTCGGCATCATCAGATATGTGCCGTCGCCGACCAGCGCCCAGACGGGACGGTCGGGGGCGGCCATCCGTACGCCGATCGCGGCCGGGATCTCGTAGCCCATGCACGAGTAGCCGTACTCGACGTGGTACTGGTCGCGCGAGCGCGCCCGCCACAGTTTGTGCAGGTCGCCGGGGAGCGAGCCGGCCGCGTTGATCAGGATGTCGTCCTCGTCGACCAGCTCGTCGAGTATGCCGAGGACCTGCGGCTGGGTGGGCCGGATGTCCGGGTCCTCGGCCTCGTACGCGGCGTCGACGCGGTACTCCCAGCGCTCCTTGTCGTCGGTGTACTCGGTGACGTACGCGGGCTCGGCGCGGTGCTTGTGCAGCAGCAGCGCCTCGGTGAGCTCTTCGAGTCCCACGCGCGCGTCCGCGATCAGCGTCTGCCCGGAGAGCTTGTGGCCGTCGTAGGGCGCGATGTTGAGGTTCAGGAAGCGGACGTTCGAGGCGGTGAAGAGGGTGCCGGAGGCGGTGGTGAAGTCGGTGTAGCGGGTGCCGACGCCGATCACCAGGTCGGCGGTGCGGGCGAGTTCGTCGGCGGTCGCCGTGCCGGTGTGGCCGATGCCGCCGACGTCCTGGGGGTGGTCCCAGCGCAGGGACCCCTTGCCCGCCTGGGTGGAGGCGACGGGGATGCGGGTGGTGGCGGCGAGTTCGGCGAGCGCCTCCTCGGCGCGGCTGTGGTGGACACCGCCGCCCGCGACGATCAGGGGGCGGCGGGCCTCGCGGATCGTCGTGACGGCGGCGGCCAGTTCGGACGCGTCGGGCGCCGGACGGCGTACGGTCCAGGTCCGCTCGGCGAAGAACTCCTGCGGCCAGTCGTACGCCTCCGCCTGCACGTCCTGCGGCAGCGCGAGCGTGACCGCGCCGGTCTCGACGGGGTCGGTGAGCACGCGCATCGCCTGAAGGGCGGCCGGGATCAGGGCCTCGGGGCGGGTGATCCGGTCGAAGTACTTCGACACCGGGCGCAGACAGTCGTTGACCGACACATCGCCCGCGTACGGGACTTCGAGCTGCTGGAGCACCGGATCTGCGGGGCGGGTCGCGAAGACGTCGCCGGGCAGGAGCAGCACCGGGAGGTGGTTGATGGTCGCGAGGGCGGCGCCGGTGACGAGGTTCGTGGCGCCGGGGCCGATGGAGGTAGTCACGGCGTGCGCCGACAGCCGGTTGCTCTGCCGTGCGTAGCCGACCGCCGCGTGCACCATGGACTGCTCGTTACGGCCCTGGTGGTACGGCATGTCATCGGCGTACTCGATGAGCGCCTGGCCGAGCCCGGCGACATTGCCGTGGCCGAAGATGCCCCAGGTGGCGCCGATCAGCCGCTGCCGGTTCTCGCCGTCCCGTTCCGTGTACTGGACGGCCAGGAACCGCACCAGCGCCTGTGCGACCGTCAGCCTCGTCGTTGAGGTCATCGGTATCCCTTTGTGCTCGCTGTGTCGTCTGTGCTGTTTACGTGGTCCGGGTGGAAGCAGATCCGCCACTCCCTGTCCTTGCCCGGTCCGGCCATCACATTCAGGTAGTACATCGTGTGGCCGGGCTGGGCGATGGACGGGCCGTGCCATCCGTCAGGTACCAGGACGGCATCGCCGGTGCGGACCTCGGCGAGGACGTCGGATCCGCCCTCGCGCGAAGGGAATACGCGCTGATAGCCGAATCCGTTCGGACCGTCGATCTCGAAGTAGTAGATCTCTTCCAGTTCGCTCTCCTCGCCCGGCCGGTGCTCGTCGTGCTTGTGCGGCGGGTACGAGGACCAGTTGCCGCCGGGGGTGACGACCTCGACGGCGATGAGCCTGTCGCAGTCGAAGGCGTCGGCGGAGGCGAAATTGCGCACCTGGCGGGCGCAGTTGCCGCTGCCGCGGTCTTCGACGGGAACCTCCGGCGCGGGGCCGTAGCGGGCGGGGAGTCGGCGCTCGCACTTCGCTCCTGCCAGGGCGAAGCGGCCTCCCACGCCGGAGGCGATCTGGACCCGGGCGTCACGGGGCATGTACGCGAAGTCGGAGACTCCGGCGAACACGCTCTCCCTGCCCAGGAGGGTGAACTCTTCTTCCTCCATGCCGTCTTTTATGCGCACCGTGCAGCCGCCGCTGAGCGGGAGCACGATCCACTCGCTGTCCCCGGTGGTGAACATGTGCGTACCGCCGGGCCCCAGCTCCACGATCCGCAGGCTGCTGTGGGTCCAGCCGGCGCGCTCGGGGTCGATGTCGAGCACGTAGTACGCGTCGGCGGTGGTACCCCTGGGGACGTACAGCTCCTTGGTCATGCGGCCCTCACAGCAGTCCTACGGCGGTGTCCACGGCCCCGGCCACATCGCCGTCCGCCGGGTACAGCAGCGAACGGCCGACCACCAGCCCCTGCACGGTGGGGAGTTGGAGCGCGCCCCGCCACTTCTCGTACGCACCCTCCTGGTCCTCGCCGACCTCGCCGCCGAGGAGGACGGCGGGCAGCGTGGAGGTCTCCATGACACGGGCCATGTCGTCGGGGTTCTCGGTGACGGGCACCTTCAGCCAGGTGTACGCCGAACTGCCGCCCAGGCCGCTGGCGATGGCGATCGACTTGGTGACGGCCTCCGCGCTCAGGTCGTTGCGCAGGGTGCCGTCGTCGCGGCGGCGGCACAGGAACGGCTCGACGAAGACCGGGAGCCGGCGCTCCGCCATCTCGTCGATGACCCGGGCGGTGGACTCCAGGGTGCGCAGCGAGCCCGGGTCGTCGTAGTCGATGCGCAGCAGCAGCTTGCCCGCGTCGAAGCCGAGCCGCTCGATGTCGCGCGGGCGGTGCCCGGTGAACCGGTCGTCCAACTCGAAGGCGGCGCCCGCGAGTCCGCCCCGGTTCATGGAGCCGATGACCACCTTGCCGTCGAGCGCGCCGAGCAGCAGCAGGTCGTCGAGGATGTCGGCGGTGGCGAGCACGCCGTCGACGCCGGGACGGGACAGGGCCAGGCAGAGCCGCTCCAGGAGGTCGGCGCGGCCCGCCATGGCGAACGTACGGTCGCCGACGGCCAGCGCGCCCCGGGCCGGGTGGTCCGCGGCGACGATCATCAGCCGGCCCGAGTCGTTGACGAGGGGGCGACGGGGACGGCGGGCGGCGGCCTCGGCGATCGCCTCGGGGTGGTGGGTGCGGGTGCGGACGAGGTCGGCGATGTCCACCCTCGGATGCGGGGAGCGGAGTTTCTCGTACGTGGTCGGGGTGCCCTTCTCGGTGGAGGCGTCGCCCCCTTCGTGGCGCGCGCCCCCGACGTGGCCCGCCCTCACCGCACCGCTCCCGCCATGAGCGCGCTCTCGACCTCTTCGGGTGTCGGCATCGCGGAGGAGCACTCCAGGCGGGACGCGACGATGGCACCGGCGGCGTTCGCGTGCCGCATGATCCGCTCCAGGTCCCAGCCCGCGAGCAGGCCGTGGCACAGGGAGCCGCCGAACGCGTCACCGGCGCCGAGACCGTTGAGGACGGTCACCGGGAGGGGCGGGACCTCGGCCGTCGTGCCGTCGCGGTGCACGGCGAGGACACCCTTGGGGCCCTGCTTCACGACGGCGAGTTCGACACCGGCGTCGAGGAGGGCGCGGGCGGCGGCGTGCGGTTCGCGCTCACCGGTGGCGATCTCGACCTCGTCGACGTTGCCCACGGCGACGGTGGTGTGGCGCAGGGCCTCGGCGTAGAAGGCGCGGGCGGAGGCGGCCGGGTCCTGCCAAGCTGTGTCTTTCCAAAACATGGGCCGCCAGTCGAGGTCGAAGACCGTCGTACCGGACTTGGCGCGGTGGGCCAGTGCCGCGAGGGTGGCCGTGCGGCTGGGCTCCTCGCTCAGGCCCGTGCCCGTCATCCAGAAGACGCGGGCCTCGCGGATGGCGTCCAGGTCGAGGTCGTGCGCGTCGATCTCCAGGTCGGGGGCCTTGGGCTGCCGGTAGAAGTAGAGCGGGAAGTCGTCCGGCGGGAAGACCTCGCAGAACGTGACCGGGGTCGGCAGACCGGGGACCGGGGTGACCCAGCGGTCGTCGACGCCGAAGTCGCGCAGCGCCTCGTGGAGGTAGGTGCCGAAGGGGTCCGCACCCGTTCGGGTGATCACCGCCGTACGACGGCCGAGCCGGGCGGCGGCCACCGCGACATTGGTCGCCGAGCCACCGAGGAACTTCCCGAAGGACGTCACCTGCGCCAGCGGGACCCCCGTCTGCAACGGGTACAGATCCACACCGATCCGCCCCATGGTGATCAGGTCGTACGCCATCGACTTCCCTTCGCTACGGCTGTCCCCAGGTGTAGTCCCGCGCGGGGAGCCCTGTCAACGTTTTGTCCAGACATTCGGACGAGGCCTTGACACCTCTCCGGGGGTCGCCGGAAGCTGACGCCCATGACGTCGTTGTCACCACAGTCATCGCCGCAGTCGTCGCCTCCGTCCTCACTGTCCCGCATCCGGATCGGTTCGGCTCCCGACTCCTGGGGCGTCTGGTTCCCCGACGACCCCCAGCAGGTTCCCTGGCAGCGCTTCCTCGACGAGGTCTCCGCGTCGGGGTACGAGTGGATCGAGCTGGGCCCGTACGGCTATCTGCCCACCGATCCGGCCGTCCTCAGGGAGGAGACCGCGCGGCGCGGGCTCACCGTCTCGGCCGGCACGGTATTCACCGGGCTGCACCGGGGCCCGGACGTGTGGGAGTCCACCTGGGCGCATGTCTCGGACATCGCGGCGCTCACCCAGGCGATGGGCGCCGAGCACCTCGTCGTCATCCCGGCCTTCTGGCGGGACGACAAGACGGGCGAGGTGCTGGAGGACAGCACGCTGACGCCGGCGCAGTGGCGCCATCTGACCGCCCAGACCGAGCGGCTCGCCCATGAGGTGCGCGAGCGCTACGGACTGCGGATCGTCGTCCACCCGCACGCCGACACGCACATCGACAGCGAGGAGAACGTCACGCGTTTCCTCGACGCGACGGACTCCTCGCTCGTGTCGCTGTGCCTGGACACGGGCCACTACGCGTACTGCGGCGGCGACAACGTCAAGCTCATCGAGACCTATGGCGAGCGCATCGGCTATCTCCACCTCAAGCAGGTGGACCCGCTGATCCTGGCCGAGGTGCGGGCGAACGAGGTGCCGTTCGGGCCCGCCGTGGCCCGTGGCGTGATGTGCGAACCGCCGTCCGGGGTACCGGCCCTTGAGCCCGTCCTCGCCGCCGCTCAGCGGCTCGACGTCGACCTGTTCGCGATCGTGGAGCAGGACATGTACCCCTGCCCGCCGGACAAGCCGCTGCCGATCGCCCAGCGGACCCGGGCGTTCCTGAGGTCCTGCGGGGCCTGACCGCCGTGGCCGTGGAGGCCCGTCGGGAGCCCGGGGCTCGGCGGACCTTCCGGCTCTCCGGCTCTCCGGCTTTGAGGCCTTCCTGCCTGCCTTCCGGCCTTCCGGCCTCCCCCTGCCGCGTTGCACCATGGGGCTTCCCAGTGCGGACGGCGCGGGGCGGGAGGGCGGATGGCGACGGGAATCGTCTCGCGTGCGGGATACGGGCCGGGCGGCGCCTGGGAGACCGTGGTCGCGCTGCCCCATCCGCGGCTGCGGCCCGGGGTGATCAGCTACCGCGGGATCCGGCTCGCCCTCGACGGGCCGCGGCGCAGGCTGGAGGCGCCGATCGGCGCGGCGACACTGCTGCTGGGCTTCGGCCAGCCGCTGCGCATCTCGCGCGCGGGCCGGCCGCCCGCCACCCTGGTGTCGGTGTTCTCCGGACCGACCACCACCGCGGCCGTCGGCGAGCACGACGGACGGCTCGCGGGCATCGAGGTGCTGCTCGCGCCATGGGCGGCGTTCACGCTCTTCGGCACTCCGCAGTACGAACTCGCCGACCGGCCGGTCGATCCCGACGAGCTGCCGCATCTGCTGGGCGCCCGTTCCGGCCGTGACCGCTGGAGCAGCATCGGCGAACTCTCCGCCTCGCTGGCCGCGTTGCCCGGCTGGGCGGAGCGGTTCGAGCTGCTCGACGACGTGTTCGCGCGCTGGGCGGGGGCGGGGACGCCCAGTTCGGCGCGGGTGGTGCGGGCCTGGGGGCACCTCCAGCGGACCTGGGGCGCGATACCGGTGCCCCGGCTCGCCGACGAGGTCGGCTGGAGCGTACGGCAGTTGGAGAACCGCTTCCGGGAGCAGATCGGGCTCGGGCCGAAGGCGGCCGCCCGGGTGCTGCGGTTGCAGCGGGCGCGGCGGCTGCTCGCGGCGGGGCGGTCGCAGGCCGAGACGGCGGCGGCCTGCGGGTACTACGACCAGGCGCACCTCAGCGGGGAGTTCCGGGCGATGACCGGGTGCACTCCGCGCGAGTTCACGGCGGCGCGGGGGACCCCGTCGGTACCGCCGCCCGGCCCTCCGGGCCCCGACCGTATGGCGGGCGAGGCGACCAGCCTGGTGCTCTCCCCTGACCGGAATGCGATCGCCTCCGACCGGAGCGCGATCGACCGGAGTGCGATTTTTTCCAAGACCGGAAAGCGACGCTGAGGGCACGCTGTGTCTTCCGGCCACGAACCCGAGGGAATGCGGGGCACGGGGGATACGGGGAGCCGGTGGGCCGGGCCCGGCGCAGCGGGTCCGGCCCACCTCAGGCTGCCCACGCTCCCCGCCTACGCTCTCTGCCCACGCGACGCGCGGCCAGGGCGGTGCCACATGCCCGCCAATGCGTCACTCGTGTCACAAAAACCACCTTCCTGTCACACATGTCGCGTGTACGCGGGTCTTCGGTCACACCAGGTCAACAGGGGCTGCCCTGCGGTCACGCTATGTCGTTCACGGGGCACAGGGTTTGTGATCGCCAGCGCAGCGCTCGGCTCCCCCGACGGCCGCCCCCGGCCGCCGCCGCGGTGCGCGCAGGGAGGTGCCACTCATGACCGACCATCGGCTTTGGTCGTACAAGGAGATCGCGGCGCACATCAAGGTGCAGCCGGACACCGTGCGGTCGTACCGCAAGCACGGACTGCTCCCCCCGCCCGACCATGTGGAGCGCGGAAAGCCCTACTGGTACGCGGAGACCGTCCGGGCCTGGGTCGCCTCCCGCCCGGGAAACCGCGGCCGCAGATACGACTGACCCGCACCCCTCCCCGCCGGCCCGCCCCGCTGTGCCCCGCCGCCCGATGCGAGCGGGGCACAGTCTTTGTTCGTCTGCCCCCTTTATTCGTTTGCCCCCGGCCCGGACGCCTGCCGAAGATCCAGGGATGAGCTTCTCCGTGAAACCCGTCCTCACCGGCGACAGGACCGTGCTGCGGCCGTTCACCGAGGACGATGTCCCCGTGATGGCCGAGATCCTGGACGACCCCGAGGTCATCCGGCTCACCGGCAGCCCCACCGAGGCATTCGGCCTGGACCGGCTGCGCTCCTGGTACGGCACGCGCAATGACCAGGACGACCGGCTCGACCTGGGGGTGGTGGACCGGGCCACCGGTGAACTCGTCGGCGAGGTCGTCCTGAACGAGTGGGACCGGCACAACCACAACTGCTCGTTCCGCGTTCTGATCGGCCCCCGCGGCCGGGACCGCGGGCTCGGTACCGAGGCGACCCGGCTGATCGTCGGGCACGCCTTCGAGCAACTGGGCCTGCATCGCGTCTCGTTGTACGTCTTCGCCTTCAACCCCCGGGCCCGCCGCGCCTACGAGAAGGCCGGTTTCGTGGCCGAGGGCGTCGAGCGGCAGACCCTGTTGCACGAGGGCGAGTGGATCGACGCCGTACGGATGTCGGTCCTCGCCCATGAGTGGGCCGCCCACCGCGGGCACCCCGAGGCCGTCAGCTCCACGGCTCGATGACCGTCACCCCCGACCCCGGTGCCGTCCCCATCGCCGCCAGCGCGGACGGCACCGCGTCCAGCGCGATCGTGGACGTGACCAGGAGGTCGGGCCGCAGTGCGCCCGCGCGGACCAGTTCCAGCATTCCCGGGTAGGCGTGCGCCGCCATTCCGTGGCTGCCGATCAGTTCGAGTTCGAGGCCGATCACACGGGGCATCGGGACCGGGGTGGAACCCGTCGGCGAGGGCCCAGGCCGACCTGGACATGGCGGCCCCGGCGGCGCAGGCCGTTCACCGAGGCCGCGCAGGTGACGGGGGAACCGAGGGCGTCCAGCGACAAGTGCGCCCCTCCGCCCGTCAGTTCGCGTACCGCCTCCCCGGTGTCCTCGGTCCGGGACGCGTCCACGCACTCCGCCGCCCCGAACTTCCGTGCCAGCTCCAGCGCCTGCGGCGATACGTCGACCGCCACGACTCTCGCCCCCGACGCGGCCGCGATCATCACCGCCGACAGGCCCACGCCTCCGCAGCCGTGCACCGCGACCCACTCCCCCGCGGCCACCCGCCCCTGCGCGACCACCGCGCGGAACGCCGTGGCGAAGCGGCAGCCCAGCGAGGCCGCCGTCGCGAAGGACAGCTCGTCCGGCACCGCGATCAGGTTCACATCGGCGTGGTCGAGTGCCACGTACTGCGCGAAGGATCCCCAGTGGGTGAACCCCGGCTGGGTCTGCCGTTCGCACACCTGCTGATCGCCGGCCGCGCACGAGGGACAGCTTCCGCAGGCGCAGACGAACGGGACGGTGACCCGGTCGCCGGGGCGCCATCCGGTCACCCGGGCGCCCACCGCCTCGACGATCCCGGCGAGTTCGTGTCCGGGTACGTGCGGCAGCGTGATGTCCGGGTCGTGCCCCATCCAGCCGTGCCAGTCGCTCCGGCACAGCCCGGTGGCCTCGACCCGCACCACGACTCCGTGCTCCGCGGGCGTCGGGTCCGCCACCTCACGTACCTCGGCCGGCTCCTCGTACCGCTCGAACACCACTGCCCGCATCCGTCTCGCCCTCCACCCGGAGATCAGCTTCCGATTGAATCCTCTCCTCCCTGAAGGGAGGGGATTCCTGGCTCAGGCTGCCATCCGGGGCGGCGCCCCAGGTGGTCTTATGCCCTCAGCACCAGCCGGGTTGAGACCAGCCCGGACGAGCATTACGCGTGCGGAGTTCTTGTCGCGTGGGCTCACCGTTCCGCATGCGGTGCAGGTGTGGGTGCGCTCTCCCAGCGGCTGGGGGTCCCCCCACGCCCTTAAGGCAGTGGGGGAGCGTGCTTGGCTCTCGCTCCGCAGTGCGCGCAGTCCATCGTGGTGTGCGCGGGATGTACCAGGTGCACGCGGCGTGCGTGCTTGCGGCCCATCTCGATCAGGGCCTGTTTGGTGGCGCCGATGGCGGCGTCGGCGGCCTTCTTGGCCATGGTGGTCTTGGCAAGGAACTTCGGTTTGAAGTCCTCGACGGCCAGGGCATCGTGGTCGCGGACGACGGACTTGGCCCACTTGCGGGCCGTGTCCTGGCGCTGCAGAGCGACCTTCTGGTGCGCCTTGGCCCGAAGTTTCTTCGCTGTGCGGTAGCCCTTCGACCCGGCCTTCCCCTTCTTCGGTTTGCGGCGGGCCATCATCCGGTCGTACCGGGTCAGCTTCTCTTTGGCCTTCTGCCCGTGCCGGGCGTGTGCGAGGTCATGGGCGTCGCTGGTGGTGGTCGCGGTCTCCTTCACACCCCAGTCGATGCCGATCACGCGGCCGGTCTCGGGGAGCGGCTCCACCTCGGCGGGGACGACGAAGCTGGCGTACCAGTGCCCAAGGCTGTCCTGGTATACGCGCACCGATGACGGGTCGGCCGGAAGGTCTCGCGACCACACCACCGTCAAGGCGATGCCGCCCGCCAGGTGCAGCTTGCCGTCCTTGAGACGGAAGCCACGCCGGGTGTAGTTCAGCGTTGGCAACGTCTCGCGCTTCTTCTTCCACTGCGGCATCCCCGCCCGGCGGTGCTGCGGAACCCGGTCACAGATGTCCTTCTGCGCCTTCGCCTTCGACTTGCCGAAATCCCGGATGAGCTGCTGCTGCGGAACACTGGAGCCCTCACGCACCCACGGCGTGCGCGCACGGGCGTCGGTCAGCATCTTGTCGAGCTGCGCCGGGCCGCAGGTGCGCTTGTCGGTGCCCTCGGGACGGTTCTTGTTCCAGGCATGCACCTGCTTCGACTTGGCCACGCACTCGTTCCACACCCAGCGGCACCGGTCCCACTCCGCCGCCAGCAGCCTGTGGGCGGTGGACGGCACACGAAGCCGGAAGGTGTACCGGGCGTGCCCCGCTCCGTCGGCCCCTGCTACTTCCGCCACACCCTCACCCCCCGTCCAAGTTCCGGCCGCCCAAGCCCTGCCGGACGACCATACGTGCGAGATCCGTACATCCGCGCCCCACTCCCGCCGCGATCACCCCCACCGGTGAACACAGGCACACGCGTTCGCCTACACCCGGCTCCGCCGGGCAAGCCGCAGCGGCGCTCCGCGCCCGGGAAGCAGGATGCGGCGACGCTCCGCGTCGCTGTCACTGGATGCGATTCCTCCCCGGCGTGAACCGGGGCCTCCTCGCAAGGGACCAGGTGAACGCTAGCCGCGCGCCTCTACCTTGTCCCGGTCCCGATCGCCCTTCTCCTTGCCCCGAGCGCCTTCCTCCTTGCCCCGAGAGCCCCGCTCACCTTCTTCTTCCGATCCTTCATCCAAGTCTCCTTCCGATCCTTCTTCCGAGTCCGAGGCGGCAGCCGCCGGCCCCTCCCCCTCGCTGAGCCCGAACCGGTCGTGGAATCGGCGCAGCGGGCCCGGTGCCCACCAGGTGGCGCGGCCCGTGAGGCGCATGACCGCCGGGACCAGCAGGCTGCGGACGACCATCGCGTCCATCAGCACGGCGAGCGCGATGCCCAGGCCGAGCATCTTGGTGTTGGTCACGCGCGAGGTGCCGATCGCGACCATGACCACCGCGAGGATGACCGCGGCCGCGGTGATCAGCCCCCCGGTGCGCTGGAGGCCGAAGCGGACCGCCTCCCGGTGGTCCCCGGTGTGGTCGTACTCCTCCTTGATCCGGGAGAGGAGGAAGACGCCGTAGTCCATGGAGAGGCCGAACGCGACGCAGAACATCAGGACCGGGAGGGTCGTCTCGATCGAGCCCGGGCTGGTGAAGCTGAGCAGGCCGGAGAGATGGCCGTCCTGGAAGACCCAGACCACTGCGCCGAACATCGCCGTCAGACTGAGCGCGTTGAGCAGGACCGCCTGGATCGGGATCAGCACACTGCCGGTCAGCAGGAACACCAGGAGCAGAGTGACGACCGCGATGAAGGCCGCCGCCCAGGGGAGCCGGTCGGCTATCGCGTGCTTGGAGTCGACCAGGACGGCTGCCGTGCCGGTCACCGATGTGTCGAACGGGGCGTCCGTCGCGCGGAGTTCGCCCACCAGGTGCTGGGCCCGTTCGTCGACGGCCTCGCCCTTCGGCAGGACCGTGAAGTACGCCGAGTCGCCCTTCACCAGCGGCCCGTCCACCCGCAGCACCTCGGGCAGCGTGGCGATCCGGTCCTTGTACCGCGCGTACTGGGTCGCGGTCGCCCGCCCCTCGGCGAGCACCTCCAGGCCGCCGCCGGGGCTGCCCGGGAAGCCGTCCCGTATGTGCTGCTGCACCACATGGGACTCGGCGCCGGAGGGCAGCTGACGGTCGTCCGCGGTGCCGAACTTGACGCCGAGGAAGGGCAGTCCGAGGACGATCAGGCCGACCGTGGTGGCCACCGCGAAGAGCGGTGCCCTGCGCATGACGAGGTCGGCCATGCGTCCCCAGAGGCCCCCTTCGCCGGCCGCCCCCGCCTCGCCGTCACCGGTCGTGCGCGGCTTGCCGCGCCTGAACAGGCGCCGCAGATCGAGGGAGTTCACCCGGTTCCCGAGCAGCACCAGTGCTGCCGGGAGCAGGATCAGGGCGGCGGCCGCGGCCAGCAGCACCACGGCGATGCCCGCGTACGCGAAGGAGCGCAGGAAGTACTGCGGGAAGAGCAGCATCGCGGCCAGTGACACGGCGACCGTGAGGGAGGAGAAGAGGACCGTGCGCCCGGCGGTGCGCAGGGTGGTTCCGACGGCGGTCAACGGCTCGGCGCCCGTGGCGAGTTCCTCGCGGAATCTGCGGACGATGAACAGGGCGTAGTCGATGGCGAGGCCGAGCCCCAGGGCCGTGGTGAGGTTCATCGCGAAGACCGAGACGTCGGTGAACTCGGTGAGGCCGCGCAGCACCGCGTTCGTGCCCAGGATCGCGATGATGCCCACCCCGAGCGGCAGCAGGGCCGCGACCGCGCTGCCGAAGACCATCACCAGCAGGACGAGGGTCACCGGCAGGGCGATCATCTCGGCCCTGGTCAGGTCCTCGCGGATGGTGTTCTGCATCTCGTGCCGCACGGCGACGGGGCCGCCGACCTTGACCTGGACCGATCCGTGCGTGCCCCGGTAGGAGGGCGCGAGGCGGTCCAGGGTGTCACTGGCGGTCTTCTCGTCGCCCGTGATCCGCGCGGCGATCAGCGCCTCGTGCCCGTCCTTCGCCTTCAGTGCCGGTGAGCCGGACTGCCAGTACGAACCGACGCCGGTGACGCCCCGCTCGGTGGCGAGCCGCGCCGTGAGCCGGTTCGCCTCGGCGGCGACCGACGGATCGTCGACCGAGGCGCTCCCGGAGTCGAGGAGGAGCAGCAGATTGGGCTGTGAGGCGGGGAACTCCCGCTCCAGGGCCTTGGTCGCGTACGTGGACTCGGCGTCCGGGGCCTCCCAGCCGCCGCTGCCCAGCCGGTCGGCGACCCCGCTGCCGGCGACCACGGCGAGCGCGGTGAGCAGCAGCGCGACGAGCAGGGAAAGCCGTGGCCTCGCGGTGACGAAACGGGTCCAGCCGCCCACACGCGGGCCGCTCACCGACGGTTCATCCACCTGCGGCCCGGCGCCCGAACCGCTCGCGCGACCCTCGCCCCCACCCCGGCCAGGGCTGTCGCCTGCGCTGCTGTCTTCGGTCATCGTGCGGTGTCCCCTTCACCGTGACCCTGCGTCCCGTCCGTCCGTTCAGGCAGCATGGGTCGACTATTGCCATAGAATTGGCAAACACGAGAGATCGCTCGCGTTTCACCAGAATGCGAGCGAGCACTCGCGTTTGTCAATCTCGTTCGGAAAGCTGGGGACAACTCGTGCCGGAGACGCCCGAGAAGCAGCAGACCGCCGACGAACGGCCCGTCCGCCGGCAGGCCCGCGGCGAGCGCCGTATCGCCCAACTGCTGGAGGCCGCCGCCTCCGTCTTCTGCGCGACCGGCTACACCTCCGCGAGCACCAACGCCATCGCCCGCGAGGCAGGCGTCTCGCCGGGCACGCTGTACCAGTTCTTCCCGAACAAGGAGGCCATCGCGATCGAGCTGGGCGACCGGCTCATGCACGAGATGCGCGCGACGTACGGCGAGGCACTCGCGCCGGTCGACCCCGCGACCCCGCTGGAGGAGGCCGTCGGCGCCGCAGTCGACCGCTTCGTCGCCTTCAACTGCGACCACCCCGTTTTCTTCGCGCTGATGCACGGTCCGGACATCCCGGGCCGGATCACCGAGGAACACGACGCCCTGCACGCGACCCTGATCGCCCGGATCGAGGTGCTGCTCTCCTCCTTCCTGCCCGACGCGCCGGCCGCCGACATCACCCGCACCTCGCATGTCTGTCTGGGCGTGTACAAGGCGGGCCTGGAGCTGGTCCTCGCCCATGAAGGAGCCGAGCGCGAGGCGTACGTCCGGGAGCTGAAGAACGTGCTGTTCCGCTACCTGGAGCCGCTGGTCAACGGCCGGTCGGTCACCCCTGCGGACGTCACCGCGCCTCCGGCCCCCACGGACGTCACCAGGACTCCGAGCTCCTGACCGACATGATCAGAATGGGTGCCCTGGACTGCGACATAGGGGGTATCCCCCATAAGGTGCGGACATATTGACCTGTCCGAGCCCGAGGGATGAGCCGTGACCCAGAATCAGCCGCCCGGTGCACCCCGGGCCCGCATTCCCGGACCCCAGCAGCCCCCGCACTCGTACCCCCAGATCCGAGCCGGACTGTGGAAGCGCTGCCTGGGCATCGGGCTCGCGCTCTGGGCGCTGACCGCGCTCGTCACGTACGCGACGAAGAACACCACGCTGCTGCCGACCCTGATCCTGCTCGGCAGCTTCCTGGTCCCGGTCGTCTTCGTGCTCTGGGCGTACGAGCGGCACGGCCGCGATCTGGGAGTGAACCTGATCCTCGGCTGCTTCCTGACCGGCGGCACGCTCGGTGTGCTCGGCGCGTCGGTGATGGAGGACTACCTGCTCCACCCGTCGCTGGGGATGTACGTCGGCGTCGGGCTGATCGAGGAGGCGGTGAAGCTCGCCGCGCTGATGTTCGTGCTGCGCCGGCAGCCCCGTATCCGCGGACTGCGGGCCGGTCTTGTGCTCGGCGCGACCGTCGGGTTCGGCTTCGCGGCCCTGGAGAGCGCGGGGTACGCGTTCAACGCCGCCGTGTCGCTCAAGGGGGTCGACCTGCGCGCGCTCCTGGAGACCGAGATCCTGCGCGGGGTGCTCGCCCCCTTCGGGCACGGCCTGTGGACCGCGATCGCGGGTGCGGTGCTGCTGGCGTACCGCCGCCCGAACGGGCGCTTCGAGTTCCCCTCCCCGGTGCTCGGCACCTGCCTCGGCGTCTCCCTGCTGCACGCCTTCTGGGACTCGACGCACGGCATCGCGCTCTGGCTGGTGGCGCGGCTGACCAGTACGGGGCTCGACAGGACGCTCTTCGGGCAGGGCTATATGCCGCGACCCACCGACGAGCAGGAACATCTCTTCACGCTGTTCTCGGTCGGCGGCCTGGTCCTCGTCTCGCTCGCCGGGATCGCCTGGGTGCGCTCGCTGGCGCGCCGTGACCCTACTTGGAGAAATACCCCCTAGGGGTATAGTCTGGGTCTCCCAAGCCCCACACGCCTCGATGAGGAGTACGCCATGAGCGCGCAGACCGACACCCCGGGTTCCGTCACGACCGTCTACCAGGTCAGCGGGATGAGCTGCGGGCACTGTGAAGGCTCCGTCTCCGGCGAGATCTCCGGCATCGCCGGCGTCACCTCGGTGAAGGCCGTGGCCTCCACCGGCGAGGTCACCGTCGTCTCCGCCGCACCGCTCGACGAGGACGCCGTGCGCGCCGCGGTCGACGAGGCGGGCTTCGAACTCGTCGACCAGGCCTGAGCAGTCAGCTCCTCAGCAGCATCTCCTCCGCACCGGGCCGTGCCGACCAGCTGATACTGGCTCCGCACGGCCCGGTCCTCTCCCTGGAGTACGGACGTGACCAGCACACTCGCTGACACACCCATAGGCACGACCTCGGAAGTCGAACTCACGATCGGCGGAATGACCTGCGCCTCCTGCGCGGCCCGCGTCGAGAAGAAGCTCAACCGCATGGACGGCGTCACCGCCACGGTCAACTACGCGACGGAGAAGGCGAAGGTCTCCTACCCCGTGGGGGTACAGGTCGCCGATCTGATCGCCACCGTGGTGAAGACGGGATACACGGCCGAGGAGCCCCCGCCGCCCGAGCCGGTCGTGGACGCGGCCGAGGACGTGGCCGAGGAGCGCGACCCGGAACTCGTCTCCCTGCGCGAACGCCTCACCGTCTCCGCCCTCCTCGCCCTCCCCGTCGTCCTGCTGTCGATGGTCCCGGCCCTCCAGTTCGACAACTGGCAGTGGCTCTCGCTGACGCTCGCCGCGCCCGTCGTCGTCTGGGGCGGACTGCCCTTCCACCGGGCGGCGTTCACCAACGCGCGGCACGGCGCGGCCACCATGGACACGCTGGTCTCGGTCGGCACGCTCGCCGCGTTCGGCTGGTCCCTGTGGGCGCTGTTCTTCGGGGACGCCGGGATGCCGGGCATGCGGCACGGCTTCGACCTCACCGTCTCGCGCACGGACGGGGCGTCGACGATCTATCTCGAAGTCGCCGCCGGTGTCGTCGCGTTCATCCTGCTCGGCCGCTATCTGGAGGCCCGCTCCAAGCGGCGCGCGGGGGCGGCGCTGCGGGCGCTGATGGAGCTGGGCGCGAAAGACGTGGCCGTGCTGCGCGACGGCCGTGAGGTCCGTGTCCCCGTTGCGCAGCTCGCGGTCGGCGACCGTTTCGTCGTACGTCCCGGCGAGAAGATCGCCACCGACGGGACGGTGGTGGAGGGGTACTCCGCCGTCGACGCCTCCATGCTGACGGGCGAGTCGGTGCCGGTGGACGTGACCGTCGGCGACGCGGTGACCGGCGCGACCGTGAACGCCGGGGGCCGGCTCGTCGTCGAGGCCGGCCGGGTCGGCGCCGACACCCAGCTCGCGCGGATGGCGCGGCTCGTCGAGGACGCGCAGAACGGCAAGGCGGAGGTGCAGCGGCTCGCCGACCGGATCTCCGGAATCTTCGTGCCGGTGGTGCTGCTGATCGCGCTCGGCACGTTCGGGGTCTGGCTCGCGGTCACGGGCGACACGGTCGCCGCCTTCACCGCGGCCGTCGCGGTACTGATCATCGCCTGCCCGTGCGCGCTGGGCCTGGCCACACCGACCGCCCTGATGGTCGGCACGGGACGCGGCGCCCAGCTCGGCATCCTCATCAAGGGGCCCGAGGTCCTGGAGTCCACGCGCCGCGTCGACACCGTCGTCCTGGACAAGACCGGGACGGTGACGACGGGACAAATGAAACTTCAAGAGGTGTACGTCGTCGACGGCGCCGCCGAGAAGGACGTCCTGCGGCTCGCCGGCGCCCTGGAACACGCCTCCGAGCATCCCATTGCCCAGGCCGTCGCGGCGGGCGCTCAGGAGCGCGCTGGGGCGTTTCCGGTGGTCGAGGACTTCGCGAACGTGCCGGGGCGTGGAGTGCGCGGGCGCGTGGACGGTCATGACGTCACGGTGGGCCGGTTCCTGGAGGTGCTCCCGGAGGAGCTGGCCCGCGCCAAGGCCGCGGCCGAGGCGGAGGGACGTACGGCCGTCGTGGTCGCCCGGGACGGCGTGGCACTCGGTGTCCTGACCGTCGCCGACGCGATCAAGGAGACCAGCGCGGAGGCCGTGCGCGCGCTGCGGGCTCTGGGGCTCACGCCGGTTCTGCTCACCGGCGACAACCGGGCGGTCGCGCAGGCAGTGGCGCGTGCCGTCGGCATCGACGCCGGGGAGGTGATCGCGGAGGTGCTGCCCGAGGACAAGGTCGACGTGATCAAGCGGCTGCGGGGCGAGGGGCGCACCGTCGCCATGGTCGGCGACGGGGTCAACGACGCGGCGGCGCTGGCCACCGCCGACCTGGGCCTGGCGATGGGTACGGGCACGGACGCGGCGATCGAGGCGAGCGATCTGACGCTGGTGCGCGGGGATCTGCGGGTGGCGGCGGACGCGATCCGGCTGTCGCGGCGAACCCTCTCCACGATCAAGGGAAACCTGGTCTGGGCCTTCGGCTACAACGTGGCGGCGCTGCCGCTGGCCGCGGCCGGCCTGCTGAACCCGATGATCGCGGGGGCCGCGATGGCCTTCTCGTCGGTGTTCGTGGTGACGAACAGCCTTCGGCTCAGGACATTCTCATGACGCCGGGGTAAGAGTCCCCCTAGAGTCCAACGACAGCCTCACATAAGCTCTTCACAAGGCTCGCGCATCTTCCTTACGCTTGGGCCCCGATTGTCGTATCGGGGCTCTTGCGTATCTTCAGGACATTTGCAAGAGACGCAGATCACAGTGATGTGAACGTAACCACCGAAGGGGTTCGTGAGTCTAAGTTGGCGGTGTCAGAAGCGTCTTGGGGGGCGTGACTGACATCTGGGGATGTCTTGGGGGACGTTCCCGGAAATTGCGTTGCCGGGGCACGTACACCGGGGAGCTTTGAGCGGCCCTCCCGTCGTGCGCGTCCCGGCAGACCGCACCGCAGGACAGCGAGTTTTGCTCGTTTAGCTCGCAGCATGTCGCAGCGATTCAGGCGCTGCTCACCGACGCCCGGCCGGATCCCGTGGGGGGAATCCGCACCGGGACAAGGAAAGCGCCCTGACTGCCAGCCCGTGGGGGGACTGGTAGCAGGGCGCTTTCCGTTTTTCTGCTTCTGTGCGGGGCTCAGCGAGCCCCTCGTACGAGGCTCAGCGACCCTCGACCGGGACGAAGTCGCGCTCGACGTAGCCCGTGTAGATCTGGCGCGGGCGGCCGATGCGGGAGCCGGGCTCCTTGATCATCTCGTGCCACTGGGCGATCCAGCCCGGGAGGCGGCCGAGGGCGAAGAGGACCGTGAACATCTCGGTCGGGAAGCCCATGGCGCGGTAGATCAGGCCCGTGTAGAAGTCCACGTTCGGGTAGAGGTTGCGCGAGACGAAGTAGTCGTCGGAGAGCGCGTGCTCCTCCAGCTTGAGCGCGATGTCCAGCAGCTCGTCGGACTTGCCGAGGGCCGAGAGGACGTCGTGCGCGGCGGCCTTGATGATCTTGGCGCGCGGGTCGAAGGACTTGTACACCCGGTGGCCGAAGCCCATCAGGCGGACGCCGTCCTCCTTGTTCTTCACCTTGCGGATGAAGGAGTCGACGTCGCCGCCGTTGGCCTGGATGCCTTCCAGCATCTCCAGGACGGACTGGTTGGCGCCACCGTGCAGCGGGCCCCACAGGGCGGAGATGCCGGCGGAGATCGAGGCGAACATGTTCGCCTGCGACGAGCCCACCAGACGCACGGTGGAGGTCGAACAGTTCTGCTCGTGGTCCGCGTGCAGAATCAGCAGCTTCTCGAGCGCGGCGACGACGACCGGGTCGAGGTCGTACTCCTGAGCGGGGACCGAGAAGGTCATGCGCAGGAAGTTCTCGACGTACCCGAGGTCGTTGCGCGGGTAGACGAAGGGGTGACCGATCGACTTCTTGTAGGCGTACGCCGCGATCGTCGGAAGCTTGGCGAGAAGGCGGATCGTCGAAAGGTGACGCTGCTTCTCGTCGAACGGGTTGTGGCTGTCCTGGTAGAACGTCGACAGGGCACTGACCACCGACGACAGCATCGCCATCGGGTGGGCGTCGCGCGGGAAGCCCTGGAAGAAGCGCTTGACGTCCTCGTGCAGCAGGGTGTGCTGCGTGATCTCGTTCCTGAAGGTGGAGAGCTCGTCCACGTTCGGCAGCTCGCCGTTGATCAGCAGAGAGGCCACCTCAAGGAAGGTGGAGCGCTCGGCCAGCTGCTCGATCGGGTAGCCGCGGTAGCGGAGGATGCCCTGCTCACCGTCGAGATAGGTGATCGCGGATTTATACGCGGCGGTGTTGCCGTACCCGCTGTCCAGAGTCACCAGCCCGGTCTGGGCGCGGAGCTTCCCGATGTCGAAGCCCTTGTCGCCGACGGTGCTGTCGATCACCGGGTAGGTGTACTCGCCGTCGCCGAACCGCAGTACTACAGAGTTGTCGCTCACGTCATCCCTCACCGACGTTGTGCCTCTTCTTCGAGGTGCCCTGACTGTCTCTACCATCCCCCATTTGGCCCTGGAGAGTGCACTCGGGGTCGACCATTGGGCCTATTGGCGGCACTCAGTGCCGCCAACCTGCTCATCCTGCCCCGTTCGTGGCGCATCTGGAAGTGCTCTGTGACCTTCGTGACTCATTTGATCGATCATTTTTTGTGATGCATCGCCGATGCGTCAGGTCATGAGCCCGAGAGGCGGAAGTCGAGTGCCGTGCAGCGCCGTCCGGCGGACACCGTGCGCACCGCCTGGCCTATCGCCTTGCGTGAACCCACGAGCACGACCAGCTTCTTGGCGCGGGTCACCGCCGTGTACAGCAGGTTCCGCTGAAGCATCATCCACGCTCCGGTGGTGACCGGGATCACCACGGCCGGGTACTCGCTGCCCTGGGAGCGGTGGATGGTCACGGCGTACGCGTGGGCCAGTTCGTCCAGTTCGTCGAATTCGTACGGAACCTCCTCGTCCTCGTCCGTCAGCACCGTCAAGCGCTGTTCGACCGGATCGAGCGAGGTGACAACGCCCACGGTGCCGTTGAAGACACCGTTCTTGCCCTTCTCGTAATTGTTGCGAATCTGGGTGACCTTGTCGCCGACACGGAAGACGCGGCCGCCGAATCGCTTCTCGGCGAGGTCCGGGCGGCCGGGCGTGATCGCCTGCTGGAGCAGGCCGTTGAGGTTGCCCGCGCCGGCGGGGCCCCGGTGCATCGGCGCGAGCACCTGTACGTCCCGGCGCGGGTCGAGCCCGAACTTGGCCGGAATCCGCCGGGCCGCCACATCCACCGTGAGCCGTCCCGCCTCCTCGGTGTCGTCCTCGACGAAAAGGAAGAAGTCCTTCATGCCGTCGGTGACGGGGTGCTGCCCGGAGTTGATCCGGTGCGCGTTCGTCACCACCCCGGACTGCTGGGCCTGGCGGAAGACCTGGGTCAGTCGGACGGAGGGGATGGGGCTGCCGTCCGCGAGCAGGTCCCGGAGCACCTCGCCGGCGCCCACGCTGGGGAGTTGGTCGACGTCTCCCACGAACAGCAGATGGGCGCCCGGAGCGACCGCCTTGACCAGCTTGTTGGCGAGCAGGAGGTCGAGCATGGAGGCCTCGTCCACGACCACCAGGTCGGCGTCCAGCGGCCGGTCCTTGTCGTACGCCGCGTCGCCGCCCGGCCTGAGCTCCAGGAGCCGGTGCACGGTGGAGGCCTCGGCGCCGGTCAGCTCGGCGAGGCGCTTGGCGGCGCGGCCCGTGGGGGCGGCCAGGACGACCTTGGCCCGCTTCGCGCGCGCCAGCTCCACGATCGAACGGACCGTGAACGACTTGCCGCAGCCGGGGCCTCCGGTCAGGACGGCGACCTTCTTGGTGAGCGCGAGCCGGACGGCTTCCTCCTGCCCGGGCGCCAACTCCGCGCCCGTACGCCCCTTCAGCCAGGTCAGTGCCTTGTCCCAGGCCACGTCGTGGAAGCCGGACATCCGGTCCTGGTCGGTGCGCAGGAGGCGCAGGAGCTGGGCGGAGAGGGAGAGTTCGGCGCGGTGGAAGGGGACCAGGTAGACGGCGGTCACCGGGTCGCCGCCGTCGGCGCTCGGCACCTTCTCGCGGACGACACCGGGTTCCTCGCCGTCCTCCCCCGGCGCCGCCAGCTCGGCCAGGCACTCGATGACCAGGCCGGTATCCACCTGGAGCAGCTTCACGGCGTCCGCGATCAGCCGCTCCTCGGGGAGGTAGCAGTGACCCTGGTCGGTGGACTGCGAAAGGGCGTACTGAAGGCCTGCCTTCACGCGCTCCGGGCTGTCGTGCGGGATGCCGACGGACTGGGCGATCTTGTCCGCGGTGAGGAAGCCGATGCCCCAGACGTCGGCCGCGAGGCGGTAGGGCTGGTTCTTGACGACGGAGATCGACGCGTCGCCGTACTTCTTGTAGATGCGGACCGCGATGGAGGTGGACACCTCGACGGTCTGGAGGAAGAGCATGACCTCCTTGATCGCCTTCTGCTCCTCCCAGGCGTCGGCGATCTTCTTGGTGCGCTTGGGGCCGAGGCCCGGCACCTCGATGAGCCGCTTCGGCTCCTCCTCGATGATCTGGAGGGTGTCGATGCCGAAGTGCTGGGTGATGCGGTCGGCGAAGACCGGGCCGATGCCCTTGACCAGGCCGGAGCCGAGATAGCGGCGGATGCCCTGGACGGTGGCGGGGAGCACCGTCGTGTAGTTCTCCACCGTGAACTGCTTGCCGTACTGCGGGTGGGAGCCCCAGCGGCCCTCCATGCGGAGCGACTCGCCGACCTGGGCGCCGAGGAGTGAGCCCACGACCGTGAGCAGGTCGGCGGCGCCTCTGCCGGTGTCTACCCGGGCGACCGTGTACCCGTTCTCCTCGTTGGCGTACGTGATGCGCTCCAGTACGCCCTCGACCACCGCCAGCTGTACCGGTCGGCTCCCCGCCTGATTGGACATGATCCGACGCTACCGCCCGCCTCCGACAGCGCGCGGACGCTGTGGACAACTTCATCACGATCCGGTGTCGAGGGCTTGTTAACAGCCGTGTAATCGATTCCAATCCTCCATGTAATCGATTCCACGAGGAGGTGGAGCGGCGATGGCGAGCATCAAGGACGTTGCCGCGGAGGCCGGCGTATCCGTCGCCACGGTCTCGCGCGTCCTGAACGATCATCCGTCGGTCAGCGAAGACGCACGCACCCGCGTGCTGGCCGCCGTACAGACCCTGGGCTACCGCCCGAACGCCGTCGCCCGCTCCCTGCGCACCGACCAGACCCGCACCCTCGGCCTGGTCATCAGCGACGTACTCAACCCGTACTTCACCGAGCTGGCCCGCTCCGTCGAGGAGGAGGCCCGCGCCCTCGGCTACAGCGTCATCATCGGCAACGCCGACGAGCGGCCCGACCTTCAGGACCACCACGTACGGACCCTGTTGGACCGGCGCATCGACGGCCTCCTCGTCTCCCCCACCGACGGCGGCTCCCCCGGGATGCTGGATGCCGCGCGCGAGGGGACGCCGATGGTCTTCGTGGACCGCTGGATCCCGGGCGTGGATGTGCCCGTCGTGCGGGCGGACGGGCGCGCGGCCGTCCGGGATCTCGTCGCCCATCTGCACGGTCTGGGGCATCGCAAGCTCGCGATCATCGCGGGCCCGGCGGCGACCACCACCGGCAGCGAGCGCGTCGAGGCCTTCCGGGAAGCCCTGGCCGAGTACGGGATTCCCCTCCCGGACGTCTACATAGGGCAGGGCGACTTCCAGGCCGAGAGCGGACGGCGGGTCACCGAGGGCTTCCTCGACCTGCCCGAGCCGCCCGAGGTCGTCTTCGCCGCCGACAACCTGATGGCGCTCGGCGCGCTGGACGCCATCCGCGCGCGCGGGCTGCGGGTCCCCGAGGACATCGCGCTCGCCGCCTTCGACGACATCCCGTGGTTCGTGCACACCGATCCGCCGATCACGGCGATCGCCCAGCCGACGGGCGAGCTGGGCAGGGCCGCCGTACGCGCCCTGATCGACCGCATCGAGGGGCGTCCCCCGCGGTCCGTCACCCTCCCCGCCCATCTCGTCGTACGCCGCTCGTGCGGCGAGCCGGCCCCCCTCCCGCACTCCCCCGTAACGAACAGGAGCAAGTCGTGAGCAACCAGGACGAGTTGCTGCGCATCGAAGGCATACGCAAGGCCTTCCCCGGCGTGGTCGCGCTCGACGGCGTCGACTTCGGTCTGCGCCGGGGCGAGGTGCATGTGCTGCTCGGTGAGAACGGCGCGGGCAAGAGCACCCTCATCAAGACGCTCTCCGGCGCCTACCGCCCCGACGCGGGGCGGATCCTGGTCGGCGGCGAGGAGGTGCGCATCCATGGCGCACAGGACTCCGAGCGCCTCGGGATCGCGACCATCTACCAGGAGTTCAATCTCGTCCCCGATCTGACGGTCGCCGAGAACATCTTCCTGGGCCGGCAGCCGCGCCGCTTCGGGATGATCGACCGCAAGACGATGGAGGCCGAGGCCGCCGAACTGCTCGAACGCGTCGGGGTGAACGTGTCCCCACGCGCGCGGGTGCGTGAACTCGGCATCGCACGCCTCCAGATGGTCGAGATCGCGAAGGCGCTGAGCCTGAACGCACGCGTCCTGATCATGGACGAGCCGACCGCGGTGCTCACCTCCGAAGAGGTCGAAAAACTCTTCACCATCGTGCGCCGGCTGCGCGAGGACGGTGTCGGCATCGTCTTCATCACGCACCACCTGGAGGAGATCGCCGCCCTGGGGGACCGCGTCACGGTCATCCGCGACGGCAAGAGCGTCGGGCAGGTCCCGGCCTCCACCTCCGAGGACGAACTCGTACGCCTCATGGTGGGCCGGTCCATCGAGCAGCAGTATCCGCGCGAGCGTGCCCACGGTGACGACGGCTCCGGGTCCGCGCTGCTGACCGTCGAGGGGCTGACCCGTGACGGGGTCTTCCACGACGTCAGCTTCGAGGTGCGGGCCGGTGAGGTCGTCGGCATCGCCGGGCTCGTGGGGGCCGGACGTACGGAGGTGGTCCGGGCCGTCTTCGGCGCCGACCCGTACGACAAGGGCGCCGTGAAGGTGGCCGGTGCCGAGCTGCGCCGCCATGACGTGAACGCCGCGATGGAGGCCGGCATCGGGCTCGTCCCCGAGGACCGCAAGGGCCAGGGGCTCGTGCTCGACGCGTCCGTCGAGGAGAACCTCGGCCTGGTCACCCTGCGGGCGGCGACCCGTGGCGGGCTCGTCGACCTCAAGGGCCAGCGGGAGTCCGCCGCGCGGATCGCCGAGCAGCTCGGCGTCCGGATGGCGGGCCTCGGCCAGCACGTCCGCACCCTGTCCGGCGGCAACCAGCAGAAGGTCGTCATCGGCAAGTGGCTGCTCGCCGACACCAAGGTGCTGATCCTCGACGAGCCGACCCGGGGCATCGACGTCGGCGCCAAGGTCGAGATCTACCAGCTCGTCAATGAACTGACGGCCGCCGGTGCCGCCGTCCTGATGATCTCCAGCGATCTGCCCGAGGTCCTCGGCATGAGCGACCGGGTGCTGGTGATGGCGCAGGGCCGGATCGCGGGCGAACTGTCCGCGGCCGAGGCCACCCAGGACTCCGTGATGGCACTCGCCGTCAGCACACCAACCCATGCAACTACCGCTGTGGAGGGCTCCCGTGGCCACTGACACGCTCACGAGAACGACGGGCGCGAGTGGCGCCTCGGCGGTCCGCCGCCTCCTGCTCGACAACGGGGCGCTCACCGCGCTCATCGCCCTCGTCATCGCGATGTCGGCACTGTCCGGCGACTTCCTGACGACGGACAACCTGCTCAACATCGGCGTCCAGGCGGCCGTCACCGCCATCCTCGCCTTCGGCGTCACCTTCGTGATCGTCTCGGCGGGCATCGACCTGTCGGTCGGCTCGGTCGCCGCGCTGTCGGCCACCGTCCTCGCCTGGATGGCGACTTCGGAGGGCGTCCCGGTCTGGATCGCGGTGATCCTCGCGGTCGCCACCGGCATAGCGTGCGGCCTGGTCAACGGTGTGCTGATCTCGTACGGGAAGCTGCCGCCGTTCATCGCGACCCTCGCCATGCTCTCGGTGGGCCGCGGTCTCTCCCTGGTCATCTCGCAGGGCAGCCCGATCGCCTTCCCCAGCTCGGTCTCGCACCTGGGTGACACGCTGGGCGGCTGGCTTCCGGTGCCGGTCCTCGTGATGGTCGTCATGGGCCTGATCACCGCCGTGATCCTGGGCCGTACGTACATCGGCCGCTCCATGTACGCGATCGGCGGCAACGAGGAGGCCGCGCGCCTCTCCGGCCTGCGGGTGAAGAAGCAGAAGCTCGCGATCTACGCCCTCTCCGGTCTCTTCGCGGCCGCCGCGGGCATCGTCCTCGCCTCCCGGCTCTCCTCCGCGCAGCCGCAGGCCGCGCAGGGCTACGAGCTCGACGCGATCGCCGCGGTCGTCATCGGCGGCGCCTCGCTGGCGGGCGGCACGGGCAAGGCGTCGGGGACGCTGATCGGCGCGCTGATCCTGGCGGTGCTGCGCAACGGGCTGAACCTCCTGTCCGTGTCGGCGTTCTGGCAGCAGGTCGTCATCGGTGTCGTGATCGCGCTGGCGGTGCTGCTCGACACGGTGCGGCGCAAGGCCGGGGCGGCTCCGGTGGCTGTCGGCACCTCAGGCGGCGGCAAGGGCAGGCAGGCGGCCACGTACGTGATCGCCGCCGTGGTCGCGACCGCGCTCGTGGGCGCGATGTCCTTCCTGCACACCGGCTCGTCCGCGGCGGCGACGCGGAAGCTGGGCCTGTCCCTCTCCACCCTGAACAACCCCTTCTTCGTACAGATCAAGGCGGGTGCGCAGGAGGAGGCGAAGAAGCTCGGTGCGGACCTGACCGTCACGGATGCGCAGAACGACGCCTCGCAGCAGGCCAACCAGCTCCAGAACTTCACCAGTTCGGGCGTCGACTCGATCATCGTCAACCCGGTGGACTCGGACGCGGCGGGCCCGTCGGTGCGCTCCGCGAACAAGGCCGACATCCCCGTCGTCGGCGTCGACCGGGGCGTGAACAAGGCGGACACGGCCGCGCTCGTCGCCTCCGACAACATCGCGGGCGGCAAGCTGGGCGCCAAGGCGATGGCCGAGAAGCTGGGCGGCAAGGGCAAGATCGTGATCCTCCAGGGTCTGGCCGGTACGTCCGCGAGCCGTGAGCGCGGCGCGGGCTTCGCCGAGGGGCTGAAGGCCTACCCCGGTATCGAGGTCGTCGCCCAACAGCCGGCCGACTTCGACCGCACCAAGGGCCTCGACGTCATGACGAACCTGCTCCAGGCCCACCCCGACATCCAGGGCGTCTTCGCCGAGAACGACGAGATGGCGCTCGGCGCGATCAAGGCGCTCGGCTCCAAGGCCGGCACGTCGGTCTCCGTCATCGGCTTCGACGGCACCCCCGACGGTCTGAAGGCGGTCAAGACGGGCACGCTGTACGCGTCCGTCGCCCAGCAGCCCAAGGAGCTCGGCCGGATCGCGGTGGAGAACGCGCTGAAGGCCGCCGAGGGCAAGACAGTCGAGAAGACGGTGATGGTGCCGGTGAAGGTGGTCACCAAGGAGAACGTGGCCGGGTTCGGCGGCTGACCCGGCCGACGGCCGGACACACACGCGGGCGGCCGGGCGGCCGGGCGGTCACACCGACCGCCCGGCCGCCTCGACCCACGTACGGGCCGCCTCAACTCACCTATACAGGGAGACAGTTCATGTACGACTACGACCTTCTGGTCGTGGGATCGGCCAACGCCGACCTGGTGATCGGGGTCGAGCGCAGGCCCGCGGCCGGCGAGACGGTGCTCGGCTCCGACCTCGCTGTCCACCCCGGCGGCAAGGGCGCCAACCAGGCGGTCGCCGCCGCCCGCCTCGGGGCCCGTACGGCCCTGCTGGCCCGGGTCGGCGACGACGCGCACGGCCGGCTGCTGCTCGACTCGCAGCGGGCGGCCGGCGTCGACACCGTGGGCGTGCTCGTCGGCGGGGCGCCCACCGGGGTCGCGCTGATCACGGTGGACCCGTCCGGGGACAACAGCATCGTGGTCTCGCCGGGGGCGAACGGCCGGCTCACGCCCGAGGACGTGCGGGCCGCCGGAAGCCTCTTCCAGGCCTCCCGGCTGGTCTCGGCACAGCTGGAGATCCCGCTGGAGACGGTCGTGGAGACCGTACGGAACCTCGCCGCCGACGGCCGCTTCGTACTGAACCCCTCGCCGCCGCGCCCGCTGCCGCGTGAGGTGCTCGCCGCCTGCGATCCGCTGATCGTCAACGAGCACGAGGCGCGAGTGATCGTCGGTACGGCTCTCGGGGACTCCCCCGAGGACTGGGCGACCGCCCTGCTGGCCCTCGGTCCGCGTTCGGTGGTCATCACGCTGGGCGCGGGCGGCGCGCTGGTGGCCGAGCGGGCGGGCGCGCGGGTCCGGGTGCCGTCGGTGCAGGTCGAGGCCGTGGACACAACGGGCGCGGGCGACGCCTTCACCGCCGCGCTGGCCTGGCGGCTGGGGCTCGGGGAGCCGCTCGCCGAGGCCGCCGGGTACGCGGCCCGGGTCGGCGCCGCCGCCGTGACGCGCCCCGGTGCGCAGGAGTCCTTCCCCACGGCCGAAGAGGTGGCCTCCCTGTGAGGAAGTCCGGAATCCTGAACCGTCATCTCGCGGGCGCGCTCGCCGAGCTGGGCCATGGGCACGAGGTCCTGGTGTGCGACGCGGGGATGCCGATACCGGTGGGCCCACGGGTGGTGGACCTGGCGTTCCGGGCCGGGGTGCCGTCGTTCGCGGAGGTGCTGGACGGGCTGCTGGACGAGCTGGTCATCGAGGGCGCCACCGCCGCGCACGAGGTCCGCGCGGCGAACCCGGCGGCGACGGCGCTGCTGGAGGCCCACTTCCCCGCGCTCGAACTGGTCCCGCACGAGAAGCTGAAGTCCCTGTCGGCGGGCGCCCGGCTCGTCGTACGCACCGGTGAGGCACAGCCGTACGCGAATGTGCTGCTGCGCTGCGGGGTGTTCTTCTAGCGCCCGGAGGCCGCCGGCCACCCCGCCAAAAAAACTTCGAGGGGCCCGATCCGTCGACCGGGCCCCTCGGCTTTCCCCTCCGTATCAGAACCCCCGCGATCCCCCCAGATCCCCCTCCAGAAGTCCTGATGCCAAGTACGACCCGCGAGGTACGGGAAGGGTTGCACGGTCTCTTCAAGTTTTTTTCGGCGTGCCGACGAACCGGGGCAGACGTAGCGTTTCAGTCATGAGCGAAGGCAACGGCGAAGGCAGCGGCGAAGATTCCGGTACGTCCCTTGAGGCCGACGTCCTCCAGGAACTCGGCGACGACAAGGTCGAGGAGATCGCGACGCTGCTGGGCACGGACAGCGGCGCCGCCCGGGAGATGGTCGGCACGACGGTGTCGACGCTGTCCGGCGAGGCCGAGAACGCCCCGCCCGCTCAGGAGGAGGCCCCGCTCCAGGGCGTGGCCACCCTGGGCGGCCTGGCGGGCGGCGGCCTGATGGCCGGGGTGCTCGCCAAGGCCGCGGGACCGGTCGCGAAAGCCGTCGCCAAGAAGACGGGACTGCCGCCCGCGACCGTCTCCCGGGTCGTCGAGATGCTGATTCCGGTACTGCTGACGGTCCTGACGAAGCGGGCGGCACGCGGCACCCGGAAGTGAGCGGCATCGGAAGTAAGCGGCGCCGCTCGCGACGTGCTCGTGCCACCCCCGGACCTACTGGATCACGTGTTCCACGAACCGTGCCGCCGTCTCCGCCAGCACCTCGCGCCCGTCCCGCGCCCACAGCCCGTCGTTGAACAGCTCGACCTCGATGGGACCGGTGTAGCCGGCCGCCTCGACGTACGCCTTCCACTCGCGCATGTCGATCGAGCCGTCGCCGATCTGGCCGCGGCCGTTGAGGACGCCCTCGGGCAACGGGGTGGTCCAGTCGGCGAGTTGGAAGGTGTGGATCCGGCCGGCGGCGCCCGCGCGGGCGATCTGGGCGGGGGCCGTGTCGTCCCACCAGATGTGGTACGTGTCCACCGTGACGCCGACCTGGTGCGCGGGGAAGCGTTCCGCGAGGTCGAGGGCCTGGGCGAGGGTCGACACCACGCAGCGGTCGGCGGCGTACATGGGGTGGAGCGGTTCGATGGCCAGCTTGACCCCCCGCTCCTCCGCGTACGGGCCGAGCTCCCCCAACGCGTCGGCGATCCGCTCCCGGGCGCCGTGCAGGTCCTTCGAACCGGTGGGCAGACCGCCGGAGACCAGGACCAGCGTGTCCGTGCCGAGCGTGGCCGCCTCGTCGATCGCCAGGCGGTTGTCGGCGAGGGCCGCCGCCCGCTCGGCCGGGTCGATGGCCGTGAGGAAGCCGCCCCGGCACAACGTTGTCACCGTCAGACCCGCGTCGCGGACCAGCTTGGCCGTCGCCTCGACGCCGTACGACTGGACGGGCTCACGCCAGAGGCCCACGCCGGGGACGCCCAACTCCAGGCAGTTGTCGACCAGTTCGGGCATCGACAGCTGCTTCACCGTCATCTGGTTGATGCTGAAACGCGCGAGAGACGTCACCGGTTCACTCCGTACTGGTCCACTCCGTACAGCGACAGCAGGTTCTTCATACGGGACTCCGCGAGCTCCGGTTTCGGGAACAGGCCCAGGGTGTCGGCCAGTTCGTAGGCGCGCGCGAAGTGCGGGAGCGAGCGCGCCGACTGGAGGCCGCCGACCATGGTGAAGTGCTCCTGGTGGCCGGCCAGCCAGGCCAGGAAGACCACGCCCGTCTTGTAGAAGCGGGTGGGCGGCTGGAAGAGGTGGCGGGACAACTCGACCGTGGGGTCGAGGAGTTCGCGGAAGCCCTTCACATCGCCGGTGTCCAGGACGCGCACCGCCTGCGCCGCCAGCGGACCCAGCGGGTCGAAGATGCCGAGCAGCGCGTGGCTGAAGCCCTGCTCGTCGCCCGCGATCAGCTCGGGGTAGTTGAAGTCGTCGCCCGTGTAGCAGCGAACGCCTACGGGAAGGCGGCGGCGGAGGTCGACCTCCCGCTGGGCGTCCAGCAGCGAGACCTTGATGCCGTCGACCTTGTCGGGGTGCGCGGCGATGACCTCCAGGAACACCTCGGTCGCCGCGTCCAGGTCGGACGAGCCCCAGTAGCCCTCAAGGGCCGGGTCGAACATCGGGCCCAGCCAGTGCAGGATCACGGGGTCGGACGACTGGCGGAGGAGGTGGCCGTAGACGTCGAGGTAGTCCTCGGGGCCGGACGCGGCCGCCGTCAGCGCGCGCGAGGCCATCAGGATCGCCTGGGCGCCCGACTCCTCGACGAGGGCGAGCTGCTCCTCGTACGCGGCCCGGACCTCGGCCAGGGACGCCGGGCCGGTGAGCTGGTCCGTGCCGACGCCGCACGCGATGCGGCCGCCGACCGCCTTGGCCTCGGCGGCCGAGCGTCGGATCAGCTCCGCCGCGCCCGCCCAGTCCAGGCCCATCCCGCGCTGTGCGGTGTCCATCGCCTCGGCGACGCCGAGCCCGTGGGACCACAGATGGCGGCGGAAGGCGAGGGTCGCGTCCCAGTCGACGGCGGCGGGCGAGTCCGGCGAGACGTCCGCGTACGGGTCGGCGACGACATGCGCGGCCGAGAAGACCGTACGGGAGGTGAAGGGGGCTCCGGTGGCGAGGGCGAGGGGGGTGGCGCGTGGCTCGTACGCCCTCAACCGGCCGTCTTCTGCTGGCAGTTGGATGGTCACAGGGAGATCTCCGGTACGTCGAGACGGCGGCCCTCCGCCGAGGACTTCAGGCCCAGTTCGGCGAGCTGGACGCCGCGGGCGCCGGCCAGGAGGTCCCAGTGGTAGGGCGCGTCGGCGTAGACGTGCCGCAGGAACAGCTCCCACTGGGCCTTGAAGCCGTTGTCGAACTCGGCGTTGTCGGGGATCTCCTGCCACTGGTCACGGAAGGAGTAGGTGGCCGGGATGTCGGGGTTCCAGACCGGCTTGGGGGTCGAACTACGGTGCTGGACACGGCAGTTGCGCAGCCCGGCCACCGCCGAGCCCTCCGTGCCGTCCACCTGGAACTCGACCAGCTCGTCGCGGTTGACGCGCACCGCCCAGGAGGAGTTGATCTGGGCGATGGCGCCGCCCTCCAGCTCGAAGACGCCGTACGCGGCGTCGTCGGCCGTGGCGTCGTAGGGCTTGTCCTGCTCGTCCCAGCGCTGCGGGATGTGGGTGGCGGTGAGCGCCTGGACGGTGGTGACCCGGCCGAACAGCTCGTGCAGGACGTACTCCCAGTGCGGGAACATGTCGACGACGATGCCGCCGCCGTCCTCGGCGCGGTAGTTCCAGGAGGGGCGCTGGGCCTGCTGCCAGTCGCCCTCGAAGACCCAGTAGCCGAACTCCCCGCGGATGGAGAGGATCCGCCCGAAGAAGCCGCCGTCGATGAGCCGCTTGAGCTTCAGCAGCCCCGGCAGGAAGAGCTTGTCCTGGACGACGCCGTGCTTGATCCCGGCGGCGTGCGCGAGGCGGGCCAGCTCCAGGGCGCCGTCGAGGCCGGTCGCGGTCGGCTTCTCGGTGTAGATGTGCTTGCCCGCGGCGATGGCCTTCTTGAGCGCCTCCTCGCGGGCGGAAGTCACCTGCGCGTCGAAGTAGATGTCGACGCTCGGGTCGGCGAGGACCTCGTCCACGTCCGTGGACCAGTGCTCCAGGCCGTGCTGCTCGGCGAGCGCCTTCAGGGCGTGCTCACGGCGGCCGACGAGCACGGGTTCGGGCCACAGCACGGTGCCGTCGCCCAGGTCGAGGCCGCCCTGCTCACGCAGGGCGAGGATCGAGCGGACGAGGTGCTGGCGGTAGCCCATGCGCCCCGTCACGCCGTTCATGGCGATACGCACCGTCTTGCGTGTCACGTCATTCCCTTCGTACACGGGTTCCGCGCCGCGTACGCCCCACTGACGAACTGGTGAGCGTGACAGCAAGCGCTTTCTATCCAGAGAGAAGCTAGCCTCTCTGCAGCGGTCTGGACAAGACCGTGACGAGGTCGAGTTGTTCGAGGGGGCGAACAACGGGGGGTGCTGGCCTTAAGGTCTGCACAGGCCACGGACAGGGAAGCGGTATGCACGACTTACACCCCCGTGTTCGACGAGGCACGACTCGGCTCGACGACGTACGAAGAGGTACGACGAAATGCGCGACCGGAGGACTACGAGATGACGGTGACCCTGGCGGACGTGGCGGCCCGCGCCCAGGTCTCCCCCGCGACGGTGTCGCGCGTGCTGAACGGGAACTATCCCGTGGCCACTTCCACCCGTGAGCGGGTCCTGCGCGCGGTGGACGAGCTGGACTACGTACTGAACGGACCGGCGAGTTCGCTCGCCGCGGCCACCTCCGACCTCGTCGGGATCCTCGTCAACGACATCGCCGACCCCTTCTTCGGGATCATGGCGGCCGCGATCCAGTCGGAGATCGGCGGCCCCGGGGGGCGCGCGGGCGGCGAACGGCTCGGGGTCGTGTGCAACACCGGCGGCTCCCCGGAGCGCGAACTCACCTACCTCACGCTCCTTCAGCGCCAACGCGCCGCCGCGGTCGTCCTCACCGGCGGCGCCGTCGAGGACACCGCGCACGCCACCGCCGTCTCCGCGAAGCTGCGCAAGCTGGCCGAGGCCGGGACCAAGGTCGTCCTGTGCGGCCGGCCGCCCGCGCCCGAGGCCGCCGAGGCGATCGCGCTCACCTTCGACAACCGCGGGGGCGGCCAGCAGCTCACCGAGCATCTGATCGGGCTCGGACACCGGCGGCTCGGCTACATCGCGGGCCCGCAGGAGCGCACGACGACGCGGCACCGTCTCGAAGGCCACCGGGACGCGCTGGCCGCGCACGGCATCGAGGACGATCCGCGATGGACGGTGTACGGCCGCTACGACCGCCGGTCCGGGTACGAGGCGACCCTCGAACTCCTGCGCCGTGACCCGTCGTTGACGGCTGTCGTCGCGGCGAACGACACGGTGGCGCTCGGGGCGTGTGCCGCGCTGCGGGACTCCGGGCTGCGTATCCCGGACGACGTGTCCGTCGCGGGGTTCGACGATCTGCCGTTCAGCATCGATGCGGTGCCCGCGCTGACCACCGTGCGGTTGCCGCTGTCCGAGGCGGGGGCCCGGGCCGGGCGGATCGCCATGGGGCGGGAGGAGCCGCCGCCTGGGGGGATCGCTACGGTGCGGGGGGAGTTGATGGTGCGGGGGTCCTCCGGGGGGCCGCGGTTGTAGGTGGACCGGTGGTTGATCGGGCACCCGGCGTCGATGCGGGGCCCGCTGGGGGCTGCGCCCCCAGACCCCCCCCGGGTTGTGTGTCGTCTGCGGGCCGGTGGGGGCTGGTCGCGCAGTTCCCCGCGCCCCTGAACAACCGCCGGCCCGCCCCAGGTGCTTTTAAGGGGCGCGGGGAACTGCGCGAGCAACCCCCACCGTGCCGCAGCCGACAAACAACCTCACCCCCACCCACCCAAGGGGCGCGGGGAACTGCGCGACAAGCCCCCACTCACCCGCAGCCGACGCACGACCGAACGGGGTCTGGGGCGGAGCCCCAGAAGGATGGGACGGGTAGGGGCGGCGGGGGCGACTCTCGCGGTGCGTGACGAGGGCTAGGCGGTGCGTGGGTGTCCGCTCTATCCTCGGAGCATCGGTATCTCTGACTGAGTCAGCCATAAATCCGAGAACTCCGAGAATCCGGGAATCCGGGGGCGATCATGACGGTCCAGGACATCCGCTCCTTCAACCGCTTCTACACGAATGTCATCGGCGCGCTCGACTACGGCCGTCACCTCTACGCGCCGTACACCCTCACCGAGTCACGCGTCCTGTACGAGCTCGCACACTCCCCGCGCACCGATGCGGTGGACCTGCGCACCGAACTCTCCCTGGACTCCGGGTACTTGAGCCGGATCCTGAACAAGTTCGAGCAGGACGGGCTGGTCGAGCGGGCCCCGTCCGAGCAGGACCCGCGCCGCCGGCGGATCACGCTCACCGCGCGGGGCCGGGACGCCGCCGACCTGCTCGACGAGCGGGCCCGGGAAACCGTCCGGGCGCTGCTCGCCTCCGTGGCCCCGGACGACCGGCAGCGGCTCGCGGAGGCGATGCGCACGGTGCGGACGATCCTGGGCGACGACCGGGTCCCCCGCCGCGAGGACGTCGTGCTGCGCGAGCCGGGGCCCGGTGACCTCGGCTGGATCGTGCAGCGCAACGCCGCGCGGTACGCGGCCGAGTTCGGGTGGAACACCGACTACGAGGGCCTGGTGGCGAGGATCGTCGCCGACTTCGCCGAGGATCACGATCCGCACCTGGAGCGGGTGTGGATCGCCGAGCTCGACGGGCGGCCGGTGGGCTGCGTGATGTGCGTACGGGACGACGCGCCCGGTACCGCCCGGCTCCGGCTTCTCCTCGTCGAGCCGGACGCGCGCGGGCTGCGGATCGGGGACCGGCTCGTCGAGGCCGTCATCGGCTTCGCGCGCGGCGTCGGCTATCGCGAACTGGTCCTGTGGACCAACGACGTCCTCGCCGCCGCCCGCCGCATCTACCAGCGCCACGGCTTCGTCCTCGTCTCCGAGAAACCGCACCGCTCCTTCGGCGTGGACCTCCTCGGCCAGGACTGGCGGCTGGACCTGCACGGCGCCTCCGACTGACCGGAGGCCCAAGGGGGCCAAGGGGGCTGCACAAAAGGCTGGAGACCCCGGCCCACTACACCTCGTGGAGCAGCCAGAGCGACAGCGTCAGTACCGTTCCTAAAGACTGAGCGGGAGTGAGTCCTGTTGCCAGGACCCATGCTCAGTCGAACGCCCCGAACGGTGTTGGGTGTTCTGGTTGCCCGCGTTCGCTCCGCGTCCGGCGTGCACGGATCGTGTCCGTGGTCCGGGGATGCGGGGGCGGGTTCCCTCACGCCCGGGGATGCCCGGTCGGGCCTGGACGGTCCGATGCCCCTGCTCATCGCTCCGGTGAGCAGGGGGCGGTGCCGTCCGTCGCCGGATCGGGTGTCCCTGGGCGCGCCTTCCGATCGCCACGGCGGCTGCGTCGTGGCGGGTGGTCCTGCGGGTGATGCTGGTGAGGGGTTTCTGCCAGTGCTGGGCGCCCCAGCGACTGGTGTAGGCCGGGTCCACGGCGATGACCGTGATACCGGTCTGGTCGGCCATCGAGGTGAGACGGGCGCGGAGCTTGCCCGTGGGCATGCCGGAGATCAGCTGCCGGAACCGCTTCCGACGGCCGTGTTTCTCGCGGGTCTTGTCCGCGCCGAAGTCCAGGTCCTCGACGGCGATGGCTCCCACGCCACAGGTCTTCGCCCAGTGCAGGAGGCGGGTGAGGGCGTGGCGGATCTGTGCGTCGCGGTGATCGCGGGTTCCGGACAGGTCGTAGAAGAAGCGGCGCGGGCTGCCGGTCGGGTTGCCGTGGACATCCAGACGCCAGGCGGCAAGGTGATCGGCGTTCATGTCGACGCCGATCACGCCTCGGGCGAGCGCGGCCTCGAGCGGGATGGTGGGGGTGGGCGGGATCTGCCAGGAGGCGGTCACATACCAGCGGTTGCGGTCCGCATCCAGGTGGATGCGGTAGGCGACGGCCCGGTCGGCCGCGACGCGGTCAGCCCACTCGGTGCCCCGGTGCGCGAACGTGACCCGGCAGGCCAGGACGTATCGTCCGCGCGGGGCGTTGGCCAGCTGCGTGAGGGGTGCGGGGAGTTTGACGCTGACCTCGCCGTCGGGGCTGATGCGGATCGTCTCGTTGCCGTAGCGTTTGCCGGACTCTCCGTCCGCCTGGCAGAACCAGCGCTCGGCCTCCCAGTGCCCGCGCCATGCGGACTCGGTGAGCCCGGCGGATTCCAGGTGGTGGCGGGCACGGGCCAGCCGCTTGCCGCCACGCACGACGTGCACGAGCCCCGCCTCGTGGTCGGCCCGCGCGGCGGCCAGCCGGTCCTCAAGCACCCGCAGCCGCCGCGACTTCGCATGCCACTCCCGCCGCGACCGGTAACCGCCCGGAGCCTGCTTGGTTCCCTTCTGCCCGATCGGCAGGGACAGCCGGTGCGTGAGGGTGCGGACGCCCGCTTCCAGGGACTGGATGTGCGTCAACTGGCTACGCCGGGCCAGTGCCCACTGATCGTGCGACGCCTTCGTGATCGCCCCGGCCCACCGCGACGACGACAGCGGCGTCAGCTCCCGCTTGCGCACCGCCCACGCGCCACTGGAGTGCTCCAGACCTTCCCGGCACCGCGCCTTGAGATCCTTCGAAGCCAGCGCCCCCAGATGCGCGCCCACCAGCCGCAGCACCTTCTCATCCACGGGCGTCAGATGCTTGAGACGGGTACGGATGGCCGCACCACCCGAACGGGACACGACGAACGACTCCGCCACAACCCTCAGCCCACCCACCCCGTCACCCCCGCCCCGACGCCACCCGAAGATCCCGTCACCGCATCCAACGAGCACCACCCGAGAAGGTCACGCATTCGACACACGAACGTCAGTTCCCCAGAAAAAGACGCCACGGCCACACCACGCAAGACGCAACACGACAGAGACCACCGGCACTCACTCCTGCTCACCAGACCACTCTTGAACACACTCCAGTGGCAGCAGCTCCAACCCCCACACCGCGTACGGCGATCAACGCCAGGTTCAGCCGCCGCAGCCGCCCGCCCTCGCCGCCGCCCAGATACAGGGTCCAGCTCACCGCCAGCGACACGGCCACCGTGACGATCAGGGCGGTCGCGGGCGCCAGCATGGACAGATCGTTGCGCCCCCGCCACAGCAGACGGCACCACCACACCACGGACACGGCGCTGACCAGCGACTCGGCCACGGCGACGATCCACCATTCACGCGAACCGAGACCCCATCCCCGTTCCTGGTCCCGGTCCCGCTCCCACACCCGTTTCCGGGCTCCCCCAGGACATCTGCCATGCCGCGGAAGATAATGGCCACAAGCATCCGTCCACGAGCCGAACACAGCGTTTCTCAGGCAATCTTCACCCCGTAAGGTCCGCCCCATGAAGTTCGCCTTCTCCACGCTCGGTGTACCCGGACTCCCGATCCCCGACGTCGTACGCCTCGCCGCCGCGCACGGTTACCACGGCGTCGAACTGCGCGCCCACCCCGAGGAACCGGTGCACCCGGGCCTCGGTCCGGCCGAACGGGCCGACGTGGTGGCGGAGTTCAAGGCGGGCGGCATCGAGGTCCTGGGACTGGCCGGGTACGCGCGCGTCGCGGCGCCGGGCGACGACACACCCGTACTGGACGAGATCCGCGAGCTCCTCGGCCTGGCCCGGGATCTGGGCGCCCCCTTCATCCGCGTCTTCCCGGGCGCCGACCCCGGCCAGGAGTCCGGCGAGGCCGACGCGACGGCGGCCCGCCGACTCGGCACGGCGGCGGAGTACGCCGCCGACCTGGGCGTACGGATCCTGCTGGAGACCCACGACTCACACCGCACCGGCGCCGACGCGATCCGCGTCCTGGGCGCGGTCGGCCACCGCCAGGTGGGCTCACTGTGGGACGTGATGCACACCTGGCTGGGCGGCGAGCAGCCGGCGGAGACGTATGCGGCGCTGTCCCCGTTCCTCGGATACGTCCAGGTCAAGGACATTGCCTCCGCCGAGGACACCACCCCGCTCCCGCTCGGCGCCGGGGTCCTCCCCCTCGCCGAGTGCGTCGAGCTCCTCTCCCGCCGAGGCTGGGACGGCTGGCTGTGCTGGGAGTACGAGAAGCGGTGGTACGAGGCGGCGGCACCGCTGGCCGGGCTGCTGGGCCCAGGTCGCGAGCACCTCTCCCGCCTCCTGAACGACGCCGCCTGACTCCCCTCTCCCCTCTCTCGCTGAATTTCATCGACTCTCGCCGGATTTCACCGTCTGGATTTCACCGTCTGGATTTCACCGGATTTCCCCCACCTGTGCCCGAAATCCTGCCACCGTCATCACAGAGTTAACTCGGACACCGCCCGTAAAGGCTTGCTTACGCAACCTTGACACGAGACCTTTCTCCCTCAAGTAGCCATGACTCGGGGGGAGTTGGCATATGCAGGGCACAGTGGACGGATTCAGATACGGGGCCGTCACACCGGTGGCGGCCTACCTCATCGCCTGTCTGGGAAGCGCTCTGGGGCTGCGCTGCGTCGTCCGGTCCATGCGCAACGAGCTGTCGTGGAAGCCTGGCTGGCTGGCGCTGGGGGCGGCGTCGATCGGATGCGGGATCTGGACGATGCACTTCATCGCCATGGTCGGTTTCCGCGTCGAGGAGACCCGTATCCGCTACGACGTCGGCCTGACGGTGCTGAGCCTCGCCGTCGCGATCGCCGTGGTCGGCGTCGGCGTCTTCGCCGTGGGATACCGGGGTGCCACCGGCGCCACACTGCTCACCGCGGGCACTGTCACCGGTCTCGGCGTCGCCGCCATGCACTACATGGGCATGTCGGCGCTCACGCTGAACGGTTCCATCCGGTACGACCCGGTCACCGTCGCGCTCTCCGTGGTGATCGCGGTCGTCGCCGCGACCGCCGCGCTGTGGGCGGCCGTCTCGATCCGGGGCTTCCTGCCGGCCCTGGGAGCCAGTCTGATCATGGGCGTCGCCGTGACCGGCATGCACTACACCGGCATGGCCGCCGTCGACGTGCACCTCCACGGCAGGCCCGACGGGTCGTTCACCGGCGACTCGCCCACCTCGCTGCTGCTCCCCATGCTCATCGGCCCGTTCATTTTCCTGGTCCTGGCCGGAGTGGTGGTGATGTTCGACCCCCTCCTGGTCCTGGGCGACGGGGACTGGAGCGGCCGGCCCACCCCGCGACAGCGCGCCACCGCCGACCGGGCCGAGCGCCCCGGACCGCACCCCACCGCGCAGTGGGCGGCGCACTCCGACTCGTTCTTCGACCCTTCCGCCAACCGTGTCCGGCACCCCCGCGACCGGCGCGAGGCCGAAGCGCACATCGAGGAATGGTGAGCCTCAGGCCGCCGGCCGAGCCGTGAGCTTCGCCGTCCCGTCCAGGCACCACTCCAGTACGGCGGGCCAGGATCCGTACCCCGCGTCCAGGTCGAGGTGAGCGGCCCCGGGGATGATCTCGGTCGGTACGCCCAGGGGGTCGCCGTAGACGGCGAGGGCACCCTCGGGGCAGTACGGGTCGTCGTCGCCCGCGACCAGGAGGGTGGGGCCGGGCAGCGTGAAGTCCAGTGGGGGCGGGGCGAACGCGGCGATCTCCGGGAGTCGTACGAGTACGGAGGCGGACGGCGGCGCCACGAGCAGCACCCGGTCGACGTCGAGTCCCGGCACGCCCCGCGCGACGGCGTGCAGCCACAGCACGGCGGACGCGCTGTGGGCGAGCACCACGCGCTCCGAGCCGGCGCCCCGCAGCCCGTCGAGGTGCCGGACCAGCTCCGTCAGCCACACCTCCAGGTCCGGGTCGTCCGGGTCCGGCAGCTGCGGATACGTGACGTGATGCCCCAGCTCCGTCAGCCGGTCGGCGAGCCAGTGCTGCCAGTGGGCATCCGGGCGACGGTTCTGCCAGCCGTGGAGGATCAGAAAGTTCTTGGTCGCGTTGGTCATCTCGGTCGTCTCGGTCGTCTCGGTCGTCTTGCTCATGGGGCGATGGTTTCCGATCACCGGGATTCCGGTCCAGTTAATCTTTCCGGGTGGAACCGATAAGCGAGACCTTCACTGTCGATCTGCGTCGCCTGACCGTCCTGCGCGAACTCCAGCGCCGGGGCACTCTGGCGAGGACGGCGGAGGCCCTGCACCTGACCCCGTCGGCGGTCTCCCAGCAGATCGCGGCCCTCGCCCGCGAGGTGGGCGCGCCGCTCACGGAGCGGGACGGCAGGGGCGTACGGCTGACCGGACAGGCACGGGTCCTGCTGGCGCACGCCGATCTGATCGCGGCCCAACTGGAGCGGGCGCGCGCCGACTTGGCGGCGTACGGGGCGGGCGGGCGCGGTTCGGTCACCATCGGCTGCTTCTCCAGCGGGATCCTGGGGCTGCTCCCGGGCGCGATGCGCGCGCTGTCCGCCCGGCTCCCCCACGTGCGCGTGGACGTCGTCGAGGCCGAGCCGCCGGACCTGTTCACCGCGCTCGACGCGGGGCAGGTCGATGTCGCCGTGGCCGTCGACTTCGCCGCCGCGCCGCCGCACACCGACCGGCGCTACACCCGTACCGACCTGTTCACCGATGTCCTGGACCTCGCCGTCCCGGCCGGCCACCGCCTCGCGGGCCGCGAACGGGTCGCCCTGCGGGACCTCGCCACCGACCCCTGGATCGTCGGCGACGCCCGCAGCTGCTGCGGTGCGGTCGCCCGTTCCGTGTGCGCGGCGGCCGGTTTCACACCGGACATCCGGCACGCCGTCAACGACTGGGGAGCACTGGCCGCACTCGTCGAGGCGGGCCAGGGAGTGGCCCTGATCCCACGGCTGGTGCGGCCGTTGTACGCCCACCGCCGCGTGACCCTGCTGACCACGGAGGGGACGCCGCCGTCGCGGAACGTGTTCGTGGCCGTACGGGCGGGGTCCGAGGGGGATCCGGTACTGACCGCCGTACGGGACCAACTGCGCTCCACGGCCGCCGGCTTGATCAGCTGAGAACCGTCGGGTCCGCCCGCACCCCCACGCGCCTCGCCACCCGCTCCTCCAGCTTCTTCCGCTGTTCCGGCCACTCCCCCGCCGTAATCGAATAGATCGCGGAGTCACGGAGGCGGCCGTCCTCGCCCGGTGCCCAGGAGCGGGACCAGTTGCGCAGGACGCCCTCGAAACGCGCGCCCACACTCGCGATCGCCGCACGCGAACGGGCGTTGCGGGCATCGGTCTTCAGGTCCACCCGGGCGACACCCCACTCCTCGAAGGCATGGCGGAAGAGCAGGAGTTTGGCCTCGGCGTTGATGCCCGTGCCCTGGGCGGAGGACGCGAGCCAGGTGAAGCCGACCTCGATGGCGTCGAGTTGATCGTCCGTCCGCCAGAAGCGCGGCTCCCAGAAGGACGTGGCGCCGATCGCTCGTCCCGAGGCGACGGACACCTGGGCGTACGGTGCGAGTTTGCCGGTCGCGGCGCGGGCGAGCTGTGCGTCGACGTACTGCCCGACCTCGTCCGCCCGGGGCACCCAGGTGAACGCGTACGAGCCCCGGTCTTCCTCCGCCGCGGCGGCCAGGTCTTCGGTGTGGCATGGGTCCAGCGGCTCAAGTCGTACGAGCGCGCCTTCCAGGACCGGTCCCTCCAGCTTGAAAGTCACGGCCCGAAGTGTTCCCTACGCGCCCGGAGCCGTCGAACGAAATTCCTGGCAGCGGGCGCGGACGGGCAGCGGCGGTCGTCCGTCGGGCTCACGGCTCCTTCGACTCCGACTCCAACTCAAGCTCGGTGAGGACGAGTTCGGCGACGCGAGAGGGCGGGATGGTGGTGGTGTCGATGGTGGTCGCCTCCCGGCGGAGCCAAGGCAGGGCGCGGTCGTAGTCGGCGAGGTGGTCGAGGCGCCACTGCCGGGCGCCGGCGTTCTCGGGATCGGTGTCGGTCTCGATGCGGTGGACGAGGGTGTCGTGGTCGGTGTGGAGGAGGTAGTGGCGTATGGGGATGCCCGCCTCCGTCAGACCCGTACGGATCTCGCGCCAGTACTCCTCGTTGAGGACGGTCTGTGTGACGACCAGCGTGCCGCCCACGTAGTCCAGTACCTGACGCGCGGTCTCCACCACCAGCCCGCGCCACGGCGGGAAGTCCTGGAAGTCCCGCGGCTTCCCCAGGACGTGCCAGAGCATGTACCCCACCTGCTCGGTGTCGAAGAGCCTGGACTCCGGTAGGCGGGCGGTGAGTTCCTTCGCGGTGGTGGTCTTGCCCGCGCCGAAGGTGCCGTTCAGCCAGAGGATCATGGCGCGCGACCCTACCCGGGCCCCGGCGTGCCCGCGAGGGGTCTCCTCACCTCCCCCTGACCGTCAGCCAGAACGCGCCGGCGAGCGAGACCGATCTCGGCGGCCGACATACTGGGGACGGTGCGGGGCACGGAGAACGGGTCGACCAGCCGGTGCCGCCCGTCGGCGATCTTGGGGATCTCGACCAGGTAACTGGCCATCGCCGCCGTACCCGTACCGACGACGACGCCCACCCTGCGGGCCGCCCACTCGGCGGGTAGCAGACCCGCCGCGGCGACCGCCTCCCGTGCCGCGAGCACCGCCAGGGCGGTGAACCGGTCGAGGCGGGCCGCCCGTCGGCGGCCGAGCAGGACCCCGGCGTCGAAACCGGGGATCCGGCAGCTGAAGTCGGTGGGCAGTCCGGCGAGTTCCGGATCGGTGGCCGCGGTGGGCGTGCCCGCGAGCAGACCGTCCCAGGTGGCGGCCGTCCCGATCCCCGCGGGAGTGATCAGTCCGAGTCCGGTGACCACGACGTCGTTCATGGGGCGAGAGCGTAGGTGGGAACGGGCCCGGCCGAATCGAGCCCGCATTCGACTCACTCACCCGAATTCGGTGTCCCGCAACGAAAAGGGGCGCCAAGCCCTCACACGTTCGAGAAACTCGCGTACATCCGCGATCACTGATACGAGTGAAACTCCGCGAACTTCTCGTGGAATTCCGGAAACGTCTTGCGTACGCACCCGGGGTCGTCGAACGAGATCCCCGGCACCCTCAGTCCGGTCACCGCGAAGGACATGACGACGCGGTGGTCGCCGTACGTCTTGATCTCCGCGCCCACGGGAGCCGCGCCCGGGTGGATCTCGATCCAGTCGGGGCCGGTCTCCACTCGGACACCGAGCCGCCGGAGGTTCTCCGCGCAGGCGTCGAGGCGGTCGCACTCCTTCACCCGCGTGTTGGCGACGTCCTCGATGCGGACGGGGCCGGAGGCGAAGGGCGCGATGGCGGCGAGCGTGGGCATGGTGTCGGAGATGTCCCGCATGTTGACCGTGAGGCCGCGCAGTTCGCCGGTGCCCGTGACCGTCGTACGGTCGCTGCCCACGTCGACGCGCGCGCCCATCCGCCGCAGCACGTCCACGAAGCCCAAGTCCCCTTGCAGGGCGCCCGATCCGAGCCCCGGGACCGTCACCTCGCCGCCCGTCAGGGCCGCCGCGGCGAAGAAGTAGCTGGCGGTGGAGGCGTCGGGCTCGACGGCGTACGTGGTGGCGCGGTAACCGCCGGGCGGGACCACGAACGCGTCCCCCTCGCGCCGCACCTCCGCCCCGAACGCCCGCATCATCGCCATCGTGATCTCGACGTACGGCACGGACACCAGGTCCGTCACCGTGATCCGCAAGCCCTTGCGGGTCAGCGGGCCCAGGAGGAGCAGGGCCGTCAGGTACTGGGACGACTGGCCGGCGTCCAGCACCACCTCCCCGCCGTCGACGCCCGCCGCCGCGATCGTCAGCGGGTGGTGGCCCTCCGGCCCCTCGTGCCGCACGTCCACGCCCAGGTCACGCAGCGCCCGGGTGAGCGGGAGCAGCGGGCGGCGGCGCATCTGCGCGGAGGCGTCGAAGCGGTAGGTGCCGTGTCCGGCGGCGGCCAGGGTGGGGAGGAAGCGGGCCGTGGTCGCGCCGTCGCGGCAGTACACGTCGGCCTCCCGGGCGGCGGGGCCCTGCGGACGGCCGTCGACGTGCCAGGCGTCCGGGGTCCGTCCGACCCGGTAGCCGAGCCGGGTCAGGCCCTCCGCGAAGCCGTCGGTGTCGTCCGAGCGGAGCGGGCGTACGAGGGTGGTGACCCCGTCGGCCGCCGCCGCCAGGAAGAGGGCGCGGGCGGTGATGGACTTGGAACCTGGGATGTCGACTGCGGCCATGCCCTCATGCTGGCTCGCCGACCTGCTCCCTTGCTGGAGCGTCCGCCACGTGGACCTTCCTCGATCCCGAACCCGAACCCGATCCCGAACCCGGCACCAGGGACGTCAGCGCCACCCCTCCCACCAGCAGCGCCGTGGCCGCCCACCGCAGCGGGCTCACCGACTCGCCCAGGAACAGCGCCGCGGACGACATGCCGAACACCGGGACCAGGAGGGAGAAGGGGGCCACCGTGGATGCGGGGTGCCGGTGCAGCAGCCAGCCCCACGCCCCGAAGCCGAAGACCGTGGTGATCCAGGCGACGTAGACCACGACGCCCGCGCCCTGCCAGTCCAGGGCGCGCAGGGCCGCCAGATCCCGCGACGGGCCCTCCGTCAGGAGCGACAGGCCGAGGAGCGGGAGTACGGGGACGGTGCTGACCCACACCATGAAGTTCAGCGAGTCCGGCGGAGACGCCTTGCGGGTGAGGACGTTGGACAGACCCCAGCAGGCCGCGGCGGCGATCACCAGGGCGAAGGCGCCGAGCGGACCGGCCGCGCCCTCGTCGACGGCGGCCAGGCCCACCCCGCACAGGGCCACACCCATGCCCGACAGCCGTACGCGGGTGGGGCGTTCACCGAGGACCACGAACGCGATCAGGGCCGTGAAGACCGCCTGGATCTGGAGGACGAGGGAGGACAGCCCGGCCGGCATGCCCGCGTCCATGCCGATGAACAGCAGGCCGAACTTGGCGACCCCGAGCACCAGCCCCACCGCCACGATCCACTTCCACGCGACCTTCGGGCGGCCCACGAAGAAGACCGCGGGCAGGGCGGCGACGAGGAAGCGCAGGGCCGAGAAGAGGAGGGGCGGGAAGTGGCCGAGGCCGACCTCGATGACGGTGAAGTTCACGCCCCAGACGGCGGCGACGAGGACGGCGAGGCAGATGTGGGCGGGTCGCATGGGTCGAGGATCACTCCCCGGACCGTGAAGCACCAGCGATGATTACTGCAAGGATGGATGAAGCATCACTAATGAAAGCCAGTGTGCCGACCAGCCACTGAGCCGGCCGACTCACTGGCCAACTGACTGGTGAGCCAATGAATGGGGTGGGCCATGCTCGATCTGCAACGTCTGCGCGCCCTGCACGCCGTCTCCGTGCACGGCACGGTCGGCGCCGCCGCGGCCGCGCTCGGGTACACGCCGTCGGCCGTTTCCCAGCAGATCGCGAAGCTGGAGCGGGAGACCAGGACCGTACTCCTCGAACGGCAGGGACGCGGTGTGCGGCTCACCGAGCAGGCCGAGCAACTCGCCGCCACCGCACAGGAGTTGCTGGCCATCGTGGAGCGCGCCGAGACCGAGCTGGAGGAGCGGCGCGGGCTGCCCGCCGGGCGGCTGACGGTGGCCGCGTTCGCCTCGGCGGCGCGGGGGCTGCTGCCCGGGGTGCTCGCGGATCTCGCGCGGCGGCATCCGGGGCTGGACACCCGCCTCACGGAGGTCGATCCGCACCTCTCCGTCGACCTGGTCGCCAAGGGGGCGGTGGACGTGGCCGTCGCGCACGACTGGGACATCGCGCCGCTGCCGGCCCCTCCGGGGGTGGAGCAGGCGGTGATCGGGGACGACCTGTGCGATCTGCTGGTCCCCGCGGGGCATCCCTTCACCGGGCGGGAGTCCGTGCGGCGGGAGGATCTGGGGGGTGAGCGGTGGATCTGTCAGCCGCCGGGGCGGGTGTGCCACGACTGGCTCGTCCGGACGCTGCGGGCCGCCGGGTGCGAGCCGGACATCGTGCACCAGGCGGACGAGAACCCGACCCTGGTCGCGCTCGTCGCGGCCGGGCTGGGGGTCGCGCTGATCCCTCGCCTCGGCCGCGGGCCCCTTCCCGACGGTGTGGTGGAGGTGCCGCTCGACCCGATGCCCGTACGACGGCTGTACGCGCTGTGGCGCACGGGGGCGGCTCGGCGGCCGGCCATCGCCGAGACGGTCCGCACGCTCCAGTCCCACTGGCCGTCGGTGTCGGCCCACCACACCGCCCACCACACCGCCTGACGCCCCGTCGGCAAGCCTCAACGCCCCCGCCCGACACCTTCGTCCCAACTTCCGTAGTTCCCCGGAATCCCGGGAACCCGGACCCCTTCCGCTTCGTCCAATCCGCATGCTGTCGGAGAGTCTCCGCAGTGCGGTGTCGGCCTCGCTGCTGGCTGCGAACGCTGACCACCCTCTCCGCCGCCTGCGGCCGGCAGCACGCCGTCACCGGCGCGCCCCCCTCCAACTGCGCCGGTGGCGGCCCCCTCTCGGTTACTGTGCACACCCTTGACTGGAAGAAACTTCCCGGATATTCGTGGCTCCTCGGAAGTTTCCTTCATGAGGGAAGGAGCGCACGTGCGCGACTCCAGCACGGGAAGCACCGCATCACCCGCCGAACCCCACAGACCGTCACAACCCTCCCGGCGTACGGTTCTCGCCGCCACCGCCGGCGTCACCGCCGCTCTCGCCACCCGCACCAGTGCGTACGCCGCCGATCAGGGGTCACGCGACCGGGAACTCCGCGCCCTCATCTCCGGTATGACGCTGGAGGAGAAGGTCGGCCAGCTCTTCGTGATGCGGGTGTACGGCCATTCGGCGACCGCGCCCGACCAGGCCGACATCGACGCCAACCTCAAGGAGATCGGCGTCAGGACCGCCGCCGAGCTGATCGCCAAGTACCGGGTCGGCGGGATCATCTACTTCGCCTGGGCGCACAACACCCGGAATCCGCATCAGATCGCCGATCTGTCGAACGGGATCCAGACCGCCTCCCTCGCCCAGCCCCGCGGGCTGCCCGTCCTCGTCTCCACCGACCAGGAGCACGGGATAGTGGCACGCGTGGGCAAGCCCGCGACGCTGTTCCCGGGCGCGATGGCGCTGGGTGCGGGCGGGTCGCGGGACGACGCCCGCACGGTGGGCCGGATCGCCGGCGCCGAGCTGCACGCGATCGGCATCCGGCAGGACTACTCCCCGGTCGCCGACGTGAACGTCAATCCGGCCAACCCGGTCATCGGCGTACGTTCCTTCGGCGCCGACCCGGACGCGGTGGCCGGCCTGGTGGCGGCCGAGGTGAAGGGCTATCAGCGCTCGGGCGTCGCGGCCACGGCCAAGCACTTCCCCGGCCACGGCGACACGGCCGTCGACAGCCACTTCGGCTTCCCGGTCATCACGCACACCCGTGAGGTGTGGTCGGCCCTCGACGCCGTGCCGTTCCGGGCGGCGATCCGCGCCGGCATCGACTCGATCATGACCGCGCACATCATGGTCCCGGCGCTCGACCCGTCCGGCGACCCGGCCACGCTCTCGCACCCGATCCTCACCGGCATCCTGCGTGAGGAACTCGGCTACGACGGGGTCGTGGTGACGGACTCCCTGATGATGGAGGGCGTACGGACGAAGTACGGCGACGACCGCGTCCCCGTCCTCGCGCTGAAGGCCGGTGTCGACCAGCTGCTCAACCCGCCCTCCCTGGACGTCGCGTGGAACGCGGTCCTGAACGCCGTACGCGGCGGTGAGCTGACCGAGGCCCGGCTCGACAAGTCGATCCTGCGCGTCCTGCGCCTCAAGTCGAAGCTGGGTCTGCTCGACGATCCCTTCGTCACCGGCTCCGGCGTCGACCGCACGGTCGGAACTCCGGCGCATCTCAGGACCGCCGACCAGATCGCGGACCGCACCACCACCCTGCTGGTCAACAAGGAGGGCCTGCTGCCGCTGTCCCGGCGGCGCACCCCGAAGGTGCTGGTCGTGGGCGCCGACCCGGCCTCGCCCTCCCTCTCCGACGGACCGCCCACCACCGTCCTCGCCGGCGCTCTCACCGAGCTCGGCTTCACGGCCACGGCCCTGTCCACCGGCGCCGCACCCTCGACGGCGACGATCGCCAAGGCGGTAGCGGCGGCGCGGGACGCCAACGCCGTGGTCGTCGGGACGTACAACGTGACGGCGACCGGTTCCCAGAAGACCCTCGTCGACCAGCTCGTCGCCACCGGCGTCCCGGTGATCGCGGTCGCCATCCGCAACCCGTACGACGTGGCCCAGCTCCCGGGCGTGGGCGCCTGCCTGGCCGCGTACTCCTGGACGGACGTCGAACTGCGCGCGGCCGCCCGGGTGATCGCGGGCCGCAGGCACCCGCGGGGCACCCTGCCGGTGCCGGTACAGCGGGCGGACGACCCGGCGCAGGTGCTGTATCCGATCGGGTACGGCTTGACGTACTAGCCGTACGCCGCAGACCCGGCGCACCACCCCCAAGTGGCCCAAAGGACCCCGCACGTCTGGCGTGTGCCCGCTGTCGCGGGTCACGCTGGGCGGGGGTATCGGGGGGAAGCCATGCGAGCAGGCGCGTTGGGCCGGCGTTCCGTTGGAGCGGTGTGCGCGCTTCTGCTCGCCGTGGTGGTGCTCGCCGGGTGCCAGCGCTGGTCCGGCTCCGACTCCGATTCCGGGAACGGTGAGCCGAGCGCGAGCGCGACATCGACGCGGCCCTCCGGCTACGGGGTGGAGTTCCTCGCCGTCGACGAGTGCAGCTCCTTCGGGACGACCAGCTTCACGGAGGTTCCCTGCACCAGTGAACGGGCGGCCGCCCGGGTGACCGCCCGCTACGACGGCAACGTGGCCGACGGCCCGTCCTGCCCCGCGACCACGGACTTCGTCCTGCACATCAGCGAGACACGGCCCGCCTCCGACGAGGACGGCGACGGCGCGGTCCCGCAGGGCTACGCCTGCATGCGCAAGCTCGAACCCCCGCACCCCGGCGACCCGGGCGGCGGCGGGGGCCCCCGCACCATCGTGGGCGACTGCGTCTACGGCTCGGGCGGAGGCCAGGTCCGCGAGACGGCGTGCGACGGCAAGGGCAAGAAGCCCCCGGAGTACAAGGTGACCTCCGCGGTCACCGCCCGCTCCAAGTGCCCGGCCTCCACAGCCCTGTACGTCCAGCTGGGCGGCACAAAACCGGTGGGCTGCGCCCGGCCCGTGTGACGCGGATGGCCCACCTCTGGGTGCGGCATATGCCAGGGGCGCGGATTCTGACGGAGATCCCCTGAGATCGAACGGCGGAGATCCCCTGGGCGCGAACGCGAACGCGGATGTGGGCGTGAGCGTCGTGAGCGCGAGAGAGAGACGGAGGAGGCGTTGTGGCACCTCTGACTCGGATTCCGCTGGACGGTGGGGGCTCCGTACTGGTCGAGGCACCCGCTGGGCTCGAAGGGCCGGTGAAGGCCGGCCGCATCAGCGATGCCGTTCACGAACTGCCGGAGACTCTGCAAGCTGCCCTGGAGCCGATCACGGAAACGGCCCGCGCCACGCTCGACCAGCTGCGCAAGGCTCGCCCCGACGAGATCGTGATCGAGTTCGGTGTCGACCTCGCGGTCGAGGCCGGGGCCGTGATCACCAAGAGCACGGCCACGGGCCATCTGCGGGTGACGGTGTCGTGGAAGAAGGACGGCTCCGGTCACCCGGCTCGGTCGGCCGAGGGTTCGGGCTGATCCCGTGGACAACGTGCACAGCGTGGACAGCGCAGAGACGGAACTGCCCCCTGCGGTGGCCCAACTCCTCGGACCGGACGGGAGAGTGGCCGGCGCCGGCTTCCTGGTGGCCGAGGACGTCCTGGTCACCTGTGCGCACGTCGTCCGGGCGGCGGGGGGCGGGCCCGGTGAGCGAGTAGGGCTGGCCTTCCCCCATGCGGACCGTGCGGACCGTGCGGACGGGGTGGAAGGAGTGGAAGGGCAGGTCCTGGGCGGCGATCTGTGGCGGGCCCCCGAGGACGAGGACGTGGCCTTCATCCGGCTGAGCGGTACGCCGGCGGGCATGAGGGTGCTGCCACTGGGTTCCGCGGAGGGCTGCCGGGGCCATCAGGTGCGGTCGTTCGGGTTCCCCGCGCAGGCTCCGCCGGACGGCCACTTCGGCTTCGGGGTGACCGGGGATCTACTGCCGGGCTCACAGAGCAGGGGCGCGCATCTGCAACTGACCGCCGCGAACGACCTCACCACCGGGTTCAGCGGCGGGCCTGTCCTCGATGAGGTGACCGGCCTGGTCATCGGGATGCTGACCGAGATCACCGCTCCTGACGAGTACCAGCGGGGGCACGGCATCGCGTACGTCACTCCGACGCAGGTCCTGCGGCAGATCATGCCGGAGCTGGCCGAGCGGGAGGTGTGCCCCTATCGGGGGCTGGAGCCGTTCACGGCTGAGCACGCCCAGTGGTTCGAAGGGCGGCAGGACGCGGTACGGCAGGTCATGGCGAACCTGGCCCAGCAGCGGCAGCTGACGGTGCTGCTCGGGCCGTCCGGGTCGGGGAAGTCGTCCCTGATCCAGGCGGGTGTGCTGTGCGCGCTGGCGGCGGGAGAACTGCCGGGCAGTGACCGGTGGCTGCCCGTGGTGGCCCGGCCGAGGCAGGATCTGCTGGCCGAGATCGAGCGTGCCGGTCTGCCCGGGGCGACGAGTGACGGGATCACGACAGCGGTCAACCGCAGACTGGGCGGAGAGGGCGACTATCAGCGCGTCCTGCTGGTCATCGACCAGTTCGAAGAGCTCCTGGTGCAGGGCACCAACGGCCGGCTGCGGGACCTCCTGGCCGTCATCGACGAGATCACCACGGTCACCGACGTCTACACCAAGCTCAGCGTGATCATGGTCATGCGCGACGACTTCTATCCCCAACTGGCCGCCCTGGCACCCAGGTTGCTGGAAGCCGCGATGCCGGGACTCCTCAACGTACCGGGCACCCTGAGCCAGCAGGACCTGCACGACATCATCACCCTGCCCGCCCAGGACGTGGGCCTCCGCTTCCAGCCCGGGCTGCCCGAGCAGATCATCAACGACGTCCTGGCCATCACCCCCGAAGCGGCCCTCACCGGCCAGGCGCCCGTCACCGTGCTGCCCCTGCTGGAGATGACGCTCAGCCAGCTGTGGCTCCGGCGGAAGGACGGGTACCTCACGCATGAGGCGTACCGGCGCATCGGAGCGGTCAGCGGAAGCGTGACCACGTGGTGCGACAGCGCCCTCGCCGAGCTGTCCGAGGAGCAACGGCTCATCGCCCGGCGGACGCTGACCTCCCTGGTGCACCCCGCCGACCCCAGCCACCACATCACCGCCGTCCGGGCACAGGTTCCCCTGGACGAACTGCGCGACCTGGCGGGCAGTCCGGTCGGCCCTGGCGGCCCCAGCAGCCCCAGCAGCCCCGGCGGTGAGAAGACGGCCGTCGACGACGTCATCGCCGCTCTCGCGCGCTATCGCATCATCACCACCCAGACGGTTGGCATGCCCCAGAACCCCGACGCCCCTCCCGGGGAACCGGTGGCCGAGCTAATTCATGAGGCACTCATCCGTGACTGGGGCGCACTGCGCAAGTGGGTCGACCAGGACCACCGTTTCCAGGAGTGGCTCAACCACACCCACGAACGTCGTGCACGCTGGGCCGAGGAAAAGCACCCGGGTGATCTGCTCGGCGGATCGGCACTCGCGGAGGGCATCGAGTGGTCACGGAAACGGCGGCTGCCGGGCGACATCGCGGCGTTTCTCGCTGCCAGCAAGGAGCGCCAGCAGGCTGCCGCTCGGCGCAGCAGGCGCGTGATCGCGGTTCTCGCTTCCCTGTTGGTTCTCGCGCTCCTCGCCGGAGTGGGTGCCGTCTGGCAGTGGCGGACGGCTCGCGGGGAGCGGGAGGCGGCGTTGTCGCGGCAGCTGGCCTCCGAGTCCAACGCGCTCTTCCAGACGAGTCCTGACCTCTCCGCGCTCCTGGCCGTCCAGTCCTACCGCACCGATCACACCCCCGAGTCCACCGCGATGCTGCGCACCGTCGCGTCCCTCCCGGCAAATCGGCGGTTGCTCGCCGCCGACACGGTGAACGCGGTGGCCTACAGCCCCGACGGCCGCACCGTGGCCGCCGCGAGTGCGGGTGACGACCATTCCGTACGGTTGTGGGATGCGGCGACCGGCAGGCCGATCAGGTTTCTGTCCGGGCACGGCGGCCCGGTGAATACGGTGGCTTTCAGCCCTGACGGCCGCACCATCGCCACAGGCAGTTGGGACCACACCGCACGGCTGTGGGATGCGCACACCGGCGAGGTCCGCAAAATCCTGAGAGGGCACGACAACCAGGTGAACTCGGTGGCCTTCAGCCCCGACAGCAAGACCCTCGCCACCGGCAGTTGGGACAAGACCACACGATTGTGGGATGTCACCAGCGGCAAGTGGGTGGCCACCTTGAAAAAGCACAGCGACCAGGTGAAGTCGGTCGCGTTCAGCCCCGATGGCAAGACCCTCGCGACCGGCAGCGCCGACAGCACCGTACTGCTGTGGGACCTCGCCACTCGCCGGCCCCGCCCGCCCCTGGAAGGACACACCAGTTGGGTGAATTCGGTGGCCTTCAGCCCCGACGGCAAAACCCTCGCATCCACCAGCTCCGACGGCACCGCACAACTGTGGGATGCGACCAGCGGTGAAAATCGCGCCACGCTGATCGGGCAGAGCGGCTGGGTGACCGCGGCGGCATTCAGCCCCGACAGCCGCACCGTGGTCACTACCAGCTCCAACCACACTGTCTGGTTGTGGGATTCGGCCACAGGCGTAGCGCTCGACACCTTGCCCGGGCACACCGGCGCGGTACTTTCGGTGGCGTTCAGCCCCGACGGCAGAACCCTCGCCACCGCCAGCGGCGACCACACGACACGCCTGTGGGACGTCGCCACCGACAAGCACAGCACGACCCTGGCCGAACACACCGACTGGGTGTATTCCGTGGCGTTCAGCCCCGACGGCAAGATCCTCGCCACCGCCAGCGGCGATCACAGGGTGCAACTTTGGGAAGTCGGCACCGGAAGACGTCTCGCGACGCTGCGTCACGACGACGAGGTGTATGCGGTGGCGTTCAGCCAGGACGGCCACACCATCGCCACCGCCGGCGCCGACCATAAGGCGCGCCTGTGGGACTACGCCGGTAAGCGCCTCGCAGAGTTGAAGCACAGCGACCAGGTGCAGTCGGTCGCGTTCAGCCCCAACGGCAAGACCCTCGCCACCGGCAGCAATGACGGCTCGGTGGAACTGTGGGACGTCGGAGCCCGCACGGCCCGTGCCTCCCTGCTCGGACACAAGGGCCCCGTGTATTCCGTGGCGTTCAGCCCCGACGGCAAGACCCTGGCCACCGGGGGCGCCGATGCCGTCGTACGGCTGTGGGATGTCGGCACCAGCTCTGCCGAAAAGCTGTGGGGGCACACGGACGAGGTGCACTCGGTCGCGTTCAGCCGCGACGGCCGCACCCTCGCCACCGGCAGTTGGGACCACACCGCACGTCTGTGGGACGTGGCCACCCGCAAGCTCAGCAGAAGCCTGACCGGGCAGACGGACACGGTCGACTCGGTGGCCCTCAGCCCCGACGGCAAAACCCTCGCCGCCGCATCGGGCGTCACCGTGGGGCTGTGGGACGTGTCCACTGGTGAACCACGGAAGTACGTGAGCGGAACCTTCGGCTGGGTGAACGCGGTGGCGTTCAGCCCCAACGGCAAAATCCTCGCGACCGCAAGCACCGACATGACCGCCCACCTGTGGACCGCCGCCCTCCTCGACCCCGCCGAAGCGATCCAGAAGGTATGCCGTACCGTCCAGCGCGACCTCACGTCGCAGGAACGGACGGCATACCTACCTGGTCATGCGGTGGGCCACGTGTGCCCGTCACGCTGATGTCCGGCGCTACGGACGCAACCCGGACTCCCGCTCCACGTCCCGCACATCCAGCTTGGCGTCGAACTTCGCCAACGGCTTCGCCGCAGCCGGATCGGCCTGGACCGCAGCGGAAGCAACCCCCGCCCACTCCAGAATCCGCGCCGTAGCCAGCGCCTTCTCGTCGGCGACGAGCCCCGCGACATTGGCGCCGTGGTTCAGACCCGGCGCCGTGAAGACGTACGAGTCACGCGCCCCCGCGCCGAGGCGGAAGCGCTCCGCGCCCCACGGGTCGTTCTGGCCGTAGACGTACAGCATGTGGTGGGCGTGGTGGCGGACCCAGGAGTCCACGTCACGCATCACACCCAGCTGCCACCGCGTCGGAATCGAGCTCGGCACGAAGTTCCGCGGCGGCTGGTAGCCGTAGCGGACGTACTGCTTCTCGATGTACGGGAAGTGGATCGTCGGCGCGCCCAGCTGGGTGGCCGCCTGGTAGTAGTACGGCGTGTACGGCTCCAGGCCCTGGTCGGTGTAGGCCGAGAAACCGGAAATGGTGTCGATGGAGTCCCAGATGTCCTGGTCGCTCGCGGTCGCCGCGTCCGCCGGGATCGCGGCACAGTCCGAGAGCAGGCTGTACTGCCAGAAGCCCCACACGTAGTCGAGCACGACCGCCTCGTACGCCTTGTCGAGGCTGCCGACCGTGGTGAACGTGAAGCCGTTGTCGGCCGCGTACGCCTCGTACTTCTTCTCCAGCGGTTCGCGGCGCACCAGCGCCTCGCGCTGCACGGCGTTCAGCTTGTCGCGGCACTCCTTGGTGCCGACGGTCGTGAAGAAGCGGTCGTACGCCGAGTCCTCGTCGTTCACCACGTCGTTGGGGGCGACGTACGCGACGACGCCGTCCATGTCACGCGGGTAGAAGCGCTCGTAGTACGTGGCGGTCATGCCGCCCTTCGAGCCGCCCGTGGAGAGCCAGTTCTTGGTGTAGATCGGCCTGAGGGCCTCGAAGATACGGTGCTGGTCGCTCGCCGCCTGCCAGATGTCGAGCTTGGACCAGTCGGCCGGGTCGGGCCGGGACGGAGTGAAGAAGCGGTACTCCATCGCGACCTGGTTGCCGTCCACGATCTGGGTCGGCTCGCGGCGGCCGGGGTTCGTGGAGACGTTGTAGCCGCTGGTGTAGAAGACCGTCGGGCGCGAGGTGTCCTTGTGCAGCACCGTGATCCGCTGCTGGAACGTGCCCTTGGACGGGTGCCGGTGGTCGATCGGCTGGGTGTAGTTGAGGACGAAGAACCGGTAGCCGGTGTACGGCTTCTCCTGGACCAGGCTCATGCCCGGTATCGCGAGGAGCCGGTCCTTGATGTCGACGTCGGTGGAAGCCGTGGTACCCGTGGCCTCCGGCTGGGCGGCGGTGGCCACCCCGGCCGTGGTCAGTGTGCCTATGAGCACCGTGAGCGCCAGCAGCCATCTGAGCGCCTTGCGCATGCACCCTCCCCTGGGATTACGCAGATGTCCGCCGGAACCTAGCGGAGCAACTCCCGTGACACCAGGGGTGTTTGAGCAAACCTGTGGGTTTGCGGTGATGTGCCTGAGGAACCGGCCGGGCGACGACGCCGGGCGGCGAATCGGTCCCGTCGGCTCAGTCTCGGTCCCGCCGGCTCAGCAGAGGATCCAGCCCGAGTCCACCGAACCCGAGCCGACCGAGCCCTTGATCCGGACGCAACGGTGGCCCACGTGCACGGTCACCGGGCCCGCGTGGTGTGCGAACTGCCCCCTGTCGACCACCGGCCGGCCGCCGCGCGCCTGCACGCTGACGGACATCGACTTACGCGACCCCTGCGTCTTGGGGAAGGTCACGGCACATACGTAACCGGTGCGCTTGAAGACCTGCACGGATCCGGTCGAGAAGGGCAGCGTACGGACCTTGCGGCCCGAGCAGTACGAGGTGGCCGCCTGGGCGCTGCCGGGGCTCGCGAGCGCGAGCAGCCCGGAGGCGGTCAGCACGGTCACGCCGAGCGCCAACCATCGGCGTATCGCACCACTGTCCACTGTCGTCCCTCCCGCAGCAATCAGCGTACTGGTGTACGGACGCACGACGTACGTCGGATGGTTGCGCTCCCCCGGGACTCACCCGGGACTCACCCCAGGACTCACCCAGAAGAGGTTTTTCCCGGCTTTGGGGCAACCGCACCCGTTTATCCGGTGTCCAACTGGTCAGAAAGCGAAAGGCGGTAGTCCATGTCACGCATGATTCCTTCACGTACGACCGGTCGTGCCCTCGTCGCCGCGGCGCTCCTGCTGACCGCGGGCGCCTCCGTACCGGCCGTCGCCAGCTCCACCACCCCGCCACCCGCCCGCAGCGGAAGCAACGGTCCCGTCTACGACCGGGTGGCCGACTTCTACGGCGCCTACATCGACGCGGTGACCGACTCGGGATCCGGCCACCTCGACACCCAGCTGCGCGCGTTCTACCTGACCTCGGGTCTTCGCTCGCGCCTGGCCACCTGGGAGAACCGCGAGCACGCGGACGGCGTCCTGCGCGCCCAGGACGTGCCGCGCGCCTGGAAGGTGACGGCCGGCGACAGCGGCATGGGCCACACCTGGTCGACGGTCCGCCTGACCTGGGGCTCCGCGAAGCATCCGACGTACACCTATCTGACGGTGCAGTCGGATCTCGCGACGAAGAAGATCTCCGACATCAAGCAGAAGAGCTGACCTGGCGGAAAATCACGCCGAAGAGCCGATCAGGCAGCGGAGCTGACCGGCTCCCCGACGAACGTGCGCCACAACTCTGCGTACATTCCCCCGAGTCGAAGCAGCTCGTCGTGCGTGCCGTCCTCCGCCACCCGGCCGTGGTCCATGACCACGACCCGGTCCGCGCGGGCGGCCGTCGTCAGGCGGTGGGCGACCACCAGGGTCGTACGGCGGCCGGCCAGGCGGTCGGTGGCCCTGTTGACCAGGGCCTCCGTGGCCAGGTCCAGCGCCGCCGTCGCCTCGTCGAGGAGCAGCACGTCCGGGTCGACGAGTTCGGCGCGGGCCAGGGCGATCAGCTGGCGCTGGCCCGCGGAGAGGTTGCGGCCGCGTTCGGCGACCTCGTGGAGGTAGCCGCCGTCGAGCGTGGCGATCATGTCGTGCGCGCCGACCGCGCGGGCCGCGGCCTCCACCTCGGCGTCGGTGGCGTCGGGGCGGCCGTAGGCGACGGCGTCGCGGACCGTGCCCTGGAAGAGGTACGCCTCCTGGGGGACGACGCCGAGCCGGTGGCGGTAGGAGGTGATGTCGAGGTCGCGCAGGTCCATGCCGTCGACCGTGACCTGCCCGCCCGTCGGGTCGTAGAACCGGGCGACCAGTTTCACCAGTGTCGACTTGCCCGCGCCGGTCTCGCCGACGAAGGCGACGGTCTGCCCGGCGGGGATGCTCAGCGAGACCCCGCTCAACGCCTCCTCGTCGTCCCCGTACGCGAAGTCGACGTCCTCGAAGGCGATGTCGCCCCGCAGGGAGAGGACTTCCAGAGGCTCGTCGGCGGCCTTCGTCGAGGTCGGCTCCTGGAGCAGTTCCTGGATGCGGCCGAGCGAGACCGTCGCCTGCTGGTAGCCGTCGAAGACCTGCGAGAGCTGCTGCACAGGTGCGAAGAACAGGTCGATGTAGAGGAGGTAGGCGACCAGCGCGCCGGTCGTCAGGGTGCCCGCGTCCACCCGGTGCGCGCCGACGACCAGGACGGCCGCCGCGGCCACCGACGACAGCAGCTGCACGAACGGGAAGTAGATGGATATCAGCCACTGCCCGCGGATCCGCGCCTGACGGTAGCTGTCGCTGCCCTCCGCGAACCGCCGCACGCCCGAGCGCTCGCGCCGGAACGCCTGGAGGATCAGCAGCCCGGACACCGACTCCTGGAGGTCGGCGTTGACCACCGACACCCGCTCGCGGGCGAGTTCGTACGCCTTCACGCTCGCCCGGCGGAAGAAGAACGTGCCGATGATCAGCGGCGGCAGCGTCACGAAGACGACCAGCGCCAGCTGTACGTCGATCACCAGCAGGGCGACCATGATGCCGAAGAAGGTGACGACGGAGACGAAGGCCGTGACCAGACCGGTCTGGAGGAACGTGGACAGGGCGTCCACGTCGGTCGTCATCCGGGTCATGATCCGACCCGTCAACTCCCGCTCGTAGTAGTCGAGTCCGAGGCGCTGGAGCTGGGCGAAGATCTTCAGGCGGAGCGAGTAGAGGACCCGCTCGCCGGTCCGGCCCGTCATCCGCGTCTCGCCGATCTGCGCCACCCACTGGACGAGCACGGTGACCAGCGCGAGCCCGGCCGCGGCCCACACCGCGCCGAGCGCCATGCGGGAGACGCCCTGGTCGATGCCGTGCCGGATCAGCACGGGCAGCAACAGGCTCATGCCCGCGTCGACGGCGACGAGCCCGAGGCTGATGAGCAGCACGGCCCCGAAGCCGCGCAGCAGCCGCCGCAGTCCGTACGACTCCTCGGGCGTGACCGCGCGTGCCTCGTCGATGCCCGGAGTGTCGGTCGCCGGGGGCAACGCCTCGACCTGGGCTAGGAGTTCGGGGGTGGCGGGCATCCCGGCGAGCGCGTTGTCCTTGGGCTCGCGGTCGCCGGTCCACAGGTGGGGTGTCACACCGCGCTCGGCGTCGAACTCGGCATCCAGCTCGTCCCGTACGGAGGTGTCCTCCTGGGGTGCCGTGGGCGGGGCGTGTCCCGGGGAGACCCCGCCCAGCTCGTCGGGGTCGGTGAGCAGCCGCCGGTACAGGGCGGAGCGCTCCTGGAGCTCCTCGTGCGTACCGATGTCGGCGAGCCGGCCGCCGTCGAGCACGGCGATACGGTCGGCGAGGTTGAGCGTGGAGCGCCGGTGGGCGATCAGCAGGGTGGTCCGGCCCTCCATGACCTGCCCCAGCGCCTCATGGATCTCGTGCTCGACGCGGGCGTCCACGGCGGAGGTGGCGTCGTCGAGGACGAGCAGGCGCGGATCGGTGAGGATGGCGCGGGCGAGCGCGACGCGCTGCCGCTGGCCGCCGGAGAGGGTGAGGCCGTGCTCGCCGACCTTGGTGTCGTACCCCTTCGGCAGCTCGGCGATGAAACGGTCCGCCTGGGCGGCGCGGGCCGCGGTCTCGATCTCCTCCTGGGTGGCGTCCGGACGGCCGTACGCGATGTTGGAGCGCACGGTGTCGGAGAAGAGGAAGGAGTCCTCGGGGACGAGCCCGATCGCGGCGCGCAGCGACTCCTGCGTCAGCTCGCGGACGTCGTGGCCGCCGATGAGGACGGCGCCGTGCGTGACGTCGTAGAAGCGGGGCAGCAGGAGCGAGACGGTCGACTTGCCGGAGCCGGAGGAGCCGACGACGGCGAGGGTCTCGCCGGGCCGGATCTCGAACGACAGCCCGTCCAGGACCGGCCGCCCCTCCTCGTATCCGAACGACACGTCGTCGAACTCGACGGTCGCGGGCGCGTCGGCGGGCAGGGTCTTCGTCCCGTCCTTGATCGACGGCTCGGTGTCGATCAGCTCCAGCACCCGCTCGGCACCGGCGCGGGCCTGCTGCCCGACGGTGAGGACGACGGCCAGCATGCGTACGGGCCCGACGAGCTGGGAGAGATACGTGGAGAACGCCACGAACGTACCGAGCGTGACCTGCCCGCGCACGGCGAGCCAGCCGCCCAGCGCGAGCATCGCGACCTGGCCGAGGGCGGGGACGGCCTGGAGGGCCGGGGTGTACTTGGCGTTGAGGCGGATCGTCCGCAGCCGTCCGGCGAAGAGCCTGCGCCCGACCTCCCGGAGCTTCCCGGTCTCCTGATCCTCCTGCCCGAAGCCCTTCACCACGCGTACGCCGCTGACGGCGCCGTCGACGACTCCGGCGACCGCGGCGGCCTGGGCCTGCGCGTACCAGGTGGCGGGGTGCAGCTTGGAGCGGCTGCGCTTGGCGACGAACCAGAGGGCGGGGGCGACGGCGAGCGCGACCAGGGTGAGCGGCAGGGACAGCCAGGCCATGATCCCGAGGGAGATCAGGAAGAGAAGGACGTTCCCGATGGTCATCGGGAGCATGAAGAGCAGGCCCTGGATCAGCTGGAGGTCGCTGGTGGCGCGGCCGACGACCTGGCCGGTGGACAGCTCGTCCTGGCGGCGGCCGTCGAGGCGGGTGATCGTCTCGTACATCTCGGTACGGAGATCGTGCTGGACGTCGAGGGCGAGCCGGCCGCCGTAGTAGCGGCGGATGTAGGTGAGGCCGTAGACGAGGACGGCGGCGCCTATCAGGGCGCCCGCCCAGGGGGCCATGCCCCTGGTGTGGTCCCCCACGACGTCGTCGATGATCACCTTGGTGATCAGCGGGACCAGCGCCATGACGGCCATACCGGCCAGCGAGGAGCCGAGCGCGAGGACGACGTCCTTCGGGTACCGCCACGCGTACCCGGCCAGGCGCCGCGCCCAGCCGGCACCTTCGTCCCGCCCGGCCAGGCCCCGCTTTTCCCCCTGTTGCGCTGCCACGCCGGTCCTCCCGTAGATCCTTGTCCGCCGGAAGACACCAACGCCGAGGGAAGCGGATTTCATCCCTCCGCAACAAAGAGGGGGAAGTGCGGGGGACCTACGGGAGGGGGTGGGGGGTGTCAGGTACGCAGCGCCTGCCAGGTCCGGGGGTCGACGACTCCGGTTTCGGGCAGGTGGGCCTGCCGCTGGAAGCTCTGGATCGCGTGCCGGGTGTGGTTGCCGTAGGCCCCGTCGACGTCTCCGGTGTCGATCCCGTGATGCTTGACCAGGCACTGCGCCTCGACCACCGGCCAGCCGCCCGCGCCCTTGGCCAGCCGTTCGGTGCGGGTGGTGCTGTAGCCCGCGCCGTTCCGTCCCGCCGCGTCCCGCTCCACCGTGCAGGCGTAGGTGCGGCCCGCGACGAAGGTGTAGGTGCCGGGGCCGGACGGTGCCCGGTCGGCCGACGTGGCGGTCCCCTGCGCCCCGCCGCTTCCGGGTGTGCCGCTCAGGGCCAGGTAGTGCTGCCCGCCCAGCAGGACCGCGGCGGTGAGCAGGCTCGACAGCACGCCGGAGACGAGGGCGGTGCGCCAGCGGGCGGGTTCGGTGGCGGGAGCGGGCGCGAGGAGGACGTCACCGACCTCGGTGACCGGGCCGGTGGGACGTGCTGCCGGGCGCTCGTCCACGGCGACCGACCGCTCCTGTAGCGCCGCCGCGCGCATCGCGACCAGCCGTTCCGGGGCGATGCCGCAGAGGCGGGCGAAGGCCTGGAGCGCGGGCTCCGGCGGCAGGGACCGGCCGTTCAGATAGCGGTCCCAGGAGGATTTGCTGTACCCGGTCCTGGCGGCCAGCACGGCGAGGCTCAGCCGGTGGCTGTCCTTGTGTTCGCGCAGTACGGCGACGAGTTCCCTGCCCCTCGGCGCGAGCGTGCCGGGCGGTTCCTTCCACCGGGTCACTGTTCCCTCCAGCTTCCTGTGAGGGGGCAGGATGCCAGAACTCCCTGTGCTCATCGCCGCACTCCCCGTACCGGCCGTCCCGCCCGTCCCATGACCACCTCACACCGCAGGGCCGCGCCGCTGGTCAGCGGTGGTGCGGAAAGTGGGACGGATCAACTGCCGTGACGCCGTGGACGGGACACCGCGGGATGGAAGAGGGTCGGACCGGCAACCTCACGCGTGCAAGCTGCCGGGTCCGCGCTTCCACGGGGGAAGGGCGGGCCCGGCGCCGTTCTCAGGTCACGGCAGGCGCGCGGTGAGGCGGTAGAACCGGGTCGTCTGTACGGCGTTCTGGTTGTCGTCGCTGACCAGAAGCAGGCTCAGGCGGCCGTGCGCGTGGCCCGTGACCGCGAGCCCCTCGATGTTGTCGAGGAGCGGATTGGGCTGGGGCTGCTTGGCGGTGGCTCCGAGGGACGGGCAGTCGGCGATGTCGGCGAGGAGGGTCTTGCGGGCGAGCCGTACACCGTCCTGGCCGGTCAGGTTGTCGATGCCGCTCGTGTCGGTGGCGTGGCGGAGGTCGGCCACGTACAGCCGGACCGTGTTGCCGACGCCGGAGGTGAAGCCGCGCTCCAGGACGAGGAGGCGGCCGTCGGGGGTCGCGGCGACCTCGGGGACACCGAGCCCGGCGTCGGTGCGGTAGGCGTACTGGGCGGCGAGTTCGAAGTGCGTGCCCTTCCGCTCCCAGGTCTGGAGGCGGACGATGCCGGTGCTGTCACCGGAGATCGCGTACTCCATCGAGGCGAGCAGGGTGTGCCCGCCGGGCAGCAGGGTCAGGCCCTCGAAGGTCTGGTTCGAGGTGGCGCGGCCCGCCGGGGCGACCTTGAGCGCGTCCGGCACGGGGAGGCGGTCGAGGATGCGGCCGTCGCGGGAGTAGCGGCGTATGGACGGCTCGGTCTCGGAGGTGACCAGACGGGTGCCGTCTCGGTCGACGACCAGCCCCTCGGAGTCGAGGGCGGCGCCGTTCTCGTCGGCGAGCGGGACGACGCTCGTGGGCTGAAGCGTGGTGCGGTCCAGGGTGAAGAGCGAGGACCGGTCGGAGAGCGCGGCCAGCTGCCCGTCGCGGTCCACGGCGAGCGCGGAGAGGTTGCCGACGAACGTGCCCTCGTACGTCGTCTTGTCGAGCGTGTCGGAGAAGCTCTGGAGGGAGACGGCGGGCGAACAGGCGTTGCTGCTCAGGGCGTTGGCGGGCCCGGCGGCGGTCAGGGTGGTGGCCGCCGCCAGGCCGGCGGTGACGGTGGCGAGTACGGTTCTCAGGCGCATGCGGTCACGCTAGGACGCGTCGATGACCCGGGGGCGGACTCGCCGTGAATCACAGGGAGTTCAGCGCTGAGCGGTCCCGGTTCAGTCGGTCGGCACGGCCGGGAACGCCTCGCGCGGGGTGCTCGTCGGCGTGTACCGCTGGACGCTCGTGGTCACCGGCACGAGGTCCTTGTGGATGGCCTTGGCCACGCCCTGGATGGTGGCGACGCCGTAGTCCATGGTGCTGTTCCCGTGGGTGAGCACGGAGATCATGTAGTCGTGGCCGCCGCCGTTGAAGGTGCCGAGGCTGTGCACCCGCCAGCCGTGCGTGGACCGCGACAGCCAGCCGTTCTTGACGTGCACGGCCACGGAGGAGGGCGCCCCCGCCGGCGTACCCCAGCGCTGCGAGGAGATGACCTTGCCCATCAGCTTCAGGATGTACGCGCGGGAGTTGTCGCTCAGCACGGAGTTCTTGGCGGTGACGAGGGCGAGCAGCTTCTGCTCGTCGCGGACGGTGATCTGGGTCAGGCCCCAGTAGCCGCCCGTGCCCGGCACGGTCTGGGTCATCCCGGCCGCGGTCAGGAAGCCCTTGATCTTGGTCATGCCGAGCTGCTTCCACAGGGTGGTGGTCGCGCTGTTGTCGGACTTGGTGATCATGGCGGTGGCGAGGGTGGTCTCGCGGTCCGTGAGATACCGGTTGTGCTTCTTGGCGTCCCACAGCAGCGTGGCGAGAACGGTCACCTTGACGACACTCGCCGAGTCGAAGGCGGTGCTGCTCCGCAGGGTGCACTTGGTGTTGGTGCTGCGGTCGTAGAGGCCGACCGCGATCGTGCCGGTGCGGTTCGCGAGCGCCGCGGTGATGTCCTTCTGCAGCTTGGCGGCCAGCCCCGCCTTGTCCGACGTACAGCTGACCTGCGGTGCCGTCGCCGCGGCAGCGGGCGCCGCGGCCACCGCGAACGGCACGATCACGCCGGCACCGAGGCTCGCTGCGAGCACACGGGTACCCCGGGATATCCGGTGAGTCATGGAGGCTTCCCATCCCCTTGAACCGATACGAACGCGCCACGGGCGCGCTCGCCACAGTTGACTCACAGGGGTGGCCGAAAGTTGTACGTGTGTTCCCAGGAGGGGAGTTCCGCCCGCGGTGCGGCGCACCGGGCCGGCGTTCTCTTACCCGTATCTCATCCATCCACAGCCTGCGCCCAGGCAGGGCACAGCCCGTGCCCATCGGCCGTCTGCATGGTGCACTGGTGACATCTGCCACCGACCCACTGTCCCCGGCCCCCGTTCCCACCGAGGCCCCCGGCGCACCGGCCGCCGAGCCGCCCGAGGGGCCGTCCCCCACACCCGCCGCACCGCGCTGGTCGCTCCCCGCGCTGATCGCGATTCTGGTGCTGGCCGCGGCGCTGTACTCCTGGAACCTCTCCTCGTCCAGCCTGAACAGCTTCTACAGCTCGGCCGTGTTCAGCGGTACGCAGAGCTGGAAGGCCTGGTTCTTCGGCTCGCTCGACGCGGGCAACTTCATCACGGTCGACAAGCCGCCGTTCGCGCTCATGATCATGGGTCTGTCCTGCCGGGTCTTCGGTTTCGGCACCTGGCAGATGATGGCGCCGATGATCGCGGCCGCGCTCGGCACGATCTGGATCCTGCACTCCTCGGTGAAGCGGGTCTTCGGCCACGCGGCGGCGACCGTGGCCGCGCTCGTCCTCGCGCTGACCCCGATCACCGTCGCCATCAACCGTGACAACAACCCGGACACCCTGCTCGTCCTGCTGATGGTCGCGGGCGCCGCCCTGGGCCTGCGGGCCACCCGCGACGGCAAGTTGCTGCCGCTGCTCGGCTCGGCGGTGTGCTTCGGGCTCGCCTTCAACACCAAGATGCTCCAGGGCTACATCGCGCTGCCCGCCGTCTTCGCCGTCTACCTGCTGGCGTCCAAGCTGGGCTGGGCGAAGAAGGCCCGCAACCTGCTGCTCGCGGCCGTCGCCCTGGCGGTCTCCAGCTTCTGGTGGGCCGCGGCCGTCTCGCTGGTGCCCGCCGACGACCGCCCGTACATCGGCGGTTCGACGGACGGCTCCGCCTGGGACCTGATCATGGGCTACAACGGCCTGGGCCGGGTCCTCGGCGGCGAGGGCAACGGCGGAGGCGGCGGGGGTGGCGGAGGCGGCACCTTCGCCGGTACCGCGGGCCTCGGCCGGATGTTCAATGACATCCTCGGCGGCCAGATCTCCTGGCTGCTCCCCTTCGCGGGCATCGCCCTCGTCGGCGGCCTGGTGCTGTGCGGCCGCGCCCCGCGCACCGACCTCACGCGCGCGTCCCTGGTGCTGTGGGGCGGCTGGACCGTGTTGCACTTCCTGACGTTCAGCATGGCCGAAGGCACCATGCACCCGTACTACACGACCGCGCTCGCCCCCGGCATCGCGGTCCTCACCGGCGCGGGTGGCGTGATGCTCCTTCGCGCCTTCCGCGGCGGTGACGTGCGCTGGTCCTGGGTGCTGCCCGCCGGGCTCGCGGTCACCGGCGCCTGGGCGGTCGTGCTGCTGCGCCGGGCCTCCGGCTGGAACACCTGGCTGTGGCCGGCCATCGCGGTGGTCATGGTGCTGGCGGTCGTGGGCCTGTTCGTCTTCCGCTCCGGCAACCGGGGCCGGCTGCTCACCGCGTCCATCGCGGCAGCGGTCGTGGCCGCGCTCGCCGGCCCGACGGCGTACGCCGTGACACCGGCCGCGTCCAGCGGCTCGGGCGGCGGCATGGGCGGCACCAACCCGACGGCGGGCCCGTCCACCGGCGGCGGCATGGGCGGCGGCCCCGGCGGCAACCGGGGCGGCTTCGGCGGCGGCAACAACGGCGGTCCCGGCGGCACCCAGCAGGGCGGCGGCCAGGCGAGCGGCGAGATGCCCGGCGGCGGCGAGGCCCCCGGCGGGATGACGCCCGGTGGCGGCGGCACCGGTGAGCTGCCGCAGGGCGGGGCACCGAGCGGCGCGCCCAGCGGCCAGCAGGGCGGCACCAACGGAGAGTTCCCCAGCGGCGGCACGGCTCCCGGCGGCGAGAACGGTACGGCCCCGGGCGGTACCGGCGGCACGGGCGGTCCCGGCGGAGGCGGTGGCGGCATGGGCGGCGGCGGTGGCATGGGCGGCACCACCAGCGCCGCGCTGGTCTCGTACCTGGAGAAGCACCAGGACGGCGCCACCTGGCTGCTCGCGGTGTCCAACTCGCAGAGCGCGGGCCAGCTGATCCTCAGCACCCACAAGCCCGTCATCTCCATGTGGGGCTTCACCGGCTCCGACAAGGCGATGACGCTCGCCAAGCTCAAGGAGCTGGTGAAGAAGGGCGAGTTGCACTACATCCAGCTCGGCGGCGGAGGCATGGGCGGCAACAGCACCCTCAACTCGCAGATCACCGCCTGGGTGGAGAAGAACGCCACGGCGGTGAAGGCGAGCGCGTACGACAAGTCCGCTTCCTCGTCGACCGGTTCGAGCTCCGGCGCCAGCTCCAGCTCCAGCTCCAGCTCCAGCTCCAGCTCGACGCTCTACCGGCTGGACCCGTCGGACGTCAGCTGACGCGGGCGCAGGTAAACGGCCAACGACCCCCGACCACCCGGTCGGGGGTCGTTTTGGTATATCAACTCGCGTAGACACGGGGCGATTTGCCGGTTCAGGACATCTGATGGACACGTTCAATTTATTTACAGGTACACATGTCCATGTCACGCTCCCGGTTATCCGCTTCATTCAACCCGCGTAGAACGGACACCCCCGATGCCCGCCACGCACATACGCCGCTGGAAAACGCTGGCGCTGACCACCTCCGCGGTGCTCGTCGGCCTCACCATGCCGGCGGTGACCGCGACCCCCGCGAGTGCCACGACCACCGCGTACGACTCGACGTATTACGCGAACGCGGTCGGCAAGACCGGGACGAGCCTGAAGTCCTCGCTGCACACCATCATCAGCAGCCAGACCAAGATCTCGTACTCGGCGGTCTGGAACGCGCTGAAGGTCACCGACCAGGACCCGAACAACAGCAGCAACGTCATCCTGCTGTACAGCGGTGTCTCGCGTGCCAAGACCCTCAACGGCGGCGACGTGGGCGACTGGAACCGTGAGCATGTGTGGGCGAAGTCCCACGGCGACTTCGGCGAGGTGACCGGTCCCGGCACGGACCTGCACCACCTGCGCCCCGCGGACGTGCAGGTCAACAGCACCCGCGGCAACCTGGACTTCGACAACGGCGGCAGCACGGTCACCAACGGCGGCGGCAGCCTCGTCGACTCCGACTCCTTCGAGCCGCGCGACGCGGACAAGGGCGACGTGGCCCGCATGATCCTCTACATGGCCGTGCGCTACGAGGGTGACGACGGCTTCGCCGACCTTGAGCCCAACGAGAAGGTCGGCAACGGAAGCAACCCGTACATCGGCAAGCTCTCCGTGCTCAAGGAGTGGAACGAGGAGGACCCGCCGAGCGCGTTCGAGGAGAACCGCAACCAGGTCATCTACAACACCTACCAGCACAACCGCAACCCGTTCATCGACCACCCGGAATGGGTCGAAGCGATCTGGTAGGCCTGCCCGACGGGCGGTGAACTCCCTCTGGATCGGGGGGAGTTCACCGTCGCCTTCGGTGGTCAGCCCAGGTGTGTCGGCGCGAACATGCGCAGCACGGCCGGGAGTACGACGACCGAGGGGCCGGGGGCGGACAGGGCCTTGGCCAGGTCCTCCTCCAGGGTCTCGGGGGTCGTACGGACTCCCGGCACCCCGAAGGACTCCGCCAGGGCGACGTAGTCGGGGCGGGAGAGTTCGGTCGCCGTCGCCTGCCCGAAGGCGTCCTCCATGTACTCACGGAGGATTCCGTAGCCGCCGTCGTCGACGATCAGCCAGGTGACGTTCAGGTCGTACTGCCGGGCCGTCGCCAGCTCCGCGATTGAATACAACGCGCCGCCGTCACCGGAGACCGCCAGAACCGGGCGGGAGGGGTCGGCGGCCGCCGCGCCCAGCGCCGCCGGGAAGCCGTAGCCGAGGCCGCCCGCGCCCTGGGCGGAGTGCATGGTGTTCGTCCCGCGCGGGTCGAAGGCCGACCACGCCCAGTACGCCAGGATCGTCATGTCCCAGAAGGACGGCGAGTCGGACGGCAGGGCCCGGCGGACGGACGCCAGCACGTCCTGTTCCAGGGTGAGTTCCTGGGAAGCGATGCGCTCGCCGACCTTCGTCAGGACGGTGCGCACGCGGTCCTCGGCCGTCGGGTCCGGGCGCTCCTCGACCGTCTCCAGGAGCGCCTGGAGGGCGAGTCGGGCGTCCGCGTGGATGCCCAGCGCCGGGTGGTTCGACTCCAGCTTTCCGAGGTCGGCCTCGATCTGGACGACCCGGCCGCGGGGCTTGAACGTGTGGTAGTTCGAGGAGAGTTCACCGAGGCCCGAGCCGACGACCAGGAGTACGTCGGCGTCCTCCAGGAAGTCCGTGATGTGGCGGTCCTCCAGCCAGGACTGGAGGGACAGCGGGTGCTCCCAGGGGAAGGCACCCTTGCCACCGAAGGTGGTGACGACGGGGGCGTTCAGCTTCTCGGCGAGCCGGCGCAGCTTTCCGGAGGCGTCCGCTCGTACGACACCGCCGCCGGCGATGATCGCGGGGCGGGCCGCGGACGACAGCAAGTGGGCGGCCACGGCGGTCAGTTCAGGGCGCGGGACGACGTCCTCGGGGGTCGCGTCCATCGCCGTCACCATCGGCAGGTGGGTCTCGGCGAGGAGGACGTCCTGGGGGATCTCCACCCACACCGGGCCGTGCGGGGCCGTCAGCGCCGACTCCCAGGCCGCCGCGATCGCCGACGGGATCTGCGACTGCGTACGGACCGTGTGAACCGACTTCACCACGCCCCTGAACGAGGCTGCCTGGTCGGGGAGTTCGTGCAGATAGCCGTGCCTGCCGCCGCCCAGTCCCGCCGTGGGGATCTGGCTGCTGATCGCGAGGACGGGGGCGGAGGCCGCCGCCGCCTCCTGGAGCGCGGCGAGCGAGGTCAGCGCGCCCGGGCCCGTCGACAGCAGCAGCGGGGCCGCCTCACCGGTGATCCGGCCGTACGCGTCCGCCGCGAACCCGGCGTTGTTCTCGACGCGCAGGCCGACGTACTGGAGCGAGGACCGGCGCAGGGCGTCGAACATGCCCAGCGCGTGCTGGCCGGGCAGGCCGAAGACGGTTGTCGCGCCGAGACCGGAGAGGGTCTCCACGACCAGGTCTCCGCCGTTGCGGCCGGGGGGCGGGTTGAGCGCGGCCTCCGTCTGTGCTGCCGACGGGCGGAGAACCAGGTCGTGGTCGTGAGTCACTTCGCGCGAGCCTCTGCAATCTGGCGGGACATGATCGTGGTCAGTTCGTACGCCGTGTGGGACGCGGCGACGGCGGTGATCTCGGCGTGGTCGTACGCGGGGGCGACCTCGACGACGTCCGCGGAGACCAGGTTGCAGGATGACAGGCCCCGCAGGATCTCCAGGAGTTCGCGCGAGGTCATGCCGCCCGCCTCCGGCGTACCCGTGCCGGGGGCGTGCGCCGGGTCCAGGCAGTCGATGTCGATGGAGATGTAGAGCGGACGATTGCCGATGCGCTGGCGCAGCTGGTCGGCGACCTCGTCGGCGCCGCGGCGGTAGATGTCCGCCGAGGTGACGATGCCGAAGCCCATCTTCTCGTCGTCGGTGAGGTCCTGCTTGCCGTACAGCGGGCCGCGGGTGCCGACGTGAGAGAGCGCGGAGGTGTCGAGGATGCCCTCCTCGACCGCGCGGCGGAAGGGGGTGCCGTGCGTGTACTCGGCGCCGAAGTACGTGTCCCAGGTGTCGAGGTGCGCGTCGAAGTGGAGCAGCGCGACCGGGCCGTGCTTCTTGGCGACGGAGCGCAGGAGCGGGAGCGCGATGGTGTGGTCGCCGCCCAGCGTCATCAGGCGGGCGCCGGTGCCGAGCAGCTCGTCGGCCGCCGCCTCCACCGTCTCCACGGCCTCGTTGATGTTGAACGGGTTCGCCGCGATGTCACCGGCGTCCGCGACCTGCGCGAGGGCGAAGGGTGAGGCGTCCTGCGCCGGGTTGTAGGGCCGCAGCAGCCGGGACGCCTCGCGGATCGCGTTGCCGCCGAAGCGGGCGCCCGGCCGGTACGAGACGCCGGAGTCGAACGGCACACCGACCACGGCGACGTCGGCGGTGCCGACCTCGTCGAGGCGCGGCAGCCGGGCGAAGGTCGCGGGACCCGCGTACCGCGGGATGCGGGACGAGTCGACAGGGCCGCGGGGCGTCTCGTTGCTGCTCATGGAATAGCCTTCTTTCTTACGCTTCGTCGCGTATGTACATCTGATACGACTCTACTGGTGCACCGGGGTCGGCTCGGACAGGGGTTCGGCGGCGGTCCGGCCCGCGAGCCGCTCCCGCCAGGCGGCCAGCACGGCCGCGTCGGTCGCGGGCGTGGCCAGCGAGACGACGACGTACGCGGCCAGCGAGGACAGCAGGCCGTAGTAGACGGGCTCGTTCGCGAGGATGCCCTGCGTGGCCATGAGGCCGATGACCGCGAGGCCGCCGACGACGACGGAGGCGAGCGCGCCCTGCGCGGTGCCGCGCTTCCACAGCAGTCCGCCGAGGATCGGCACGAGCAGTCCGCCGACGAGCAGGTTGTACGCGACGGTCAGGGCCTCGACGACGTTGTTGAGCGCGACCGCCGTACAGATCACCGCGACACCCATGATCAGGATGAAGACACGGTTGCCCTTGACCTCGTCGTGCTCCTCACCGTCGCGCTTCATCGCCCCGCGCAGCTTCGACCAGATGTCGTTGTTGGCGACGGTGGCGCAGGCGATGAGGGCACCGGAGGAGGTGGACATCACGGCGGCGAGGGCGGCGGCGAGCACCAGTCCCCGTACGCCGACCGGGAGTTGGTCCTTGACGATGGTCGCGAAGGCGGTGTCGGTGCTGGGCAGCTTCGGGTAGAGGACCTTGGCCGCCGTCCCGATGACGGCGCCGGCGAGGGCGTACACCAGGCAGTAGGTACCCGCGACGGTGCCGCCCCACTTGGCGGTCTTGTCGCTGCGCGCGGTGAACACGCGCTGCCAGATGTCCTGCCCGATGAGCATGCCGAACGTATAGATCAGCACGTAGGTGAAGATCGTCTCGCCGCCGATGCCCAGCGGGTCGAAGTACTCGGTGGGCAGCTTGGCCTTCATCTCGCTGAACCCGCCGGCCTTGATGACGGCTATGGGGAGCAGGAGCAGCAGCACACCGACGGTCTTGACGACGAACTGCACCATGTCGGTGAGGGTGATCGACCACATGCCGCCGAGCGTCGAGTACGCGACGACGATCGAGCCGCCGAGGACGATCGCGAGCGTCCGGTTCATGTCGAAGAGGACGTCGAAGATCGTGGCGTACGCGATGGTCGAGGTGACCGCGAGCATCAGGGTGTACGCCCACATGACGACGCCGGAGATGACACCGGCCCGGCCGCCGTAGCGGAGGTCGAGCATCTCGGAGACGGTGTAGACCTTCAGGCGGGCGATGCGGGCGGAGAAGAAGACGGAGAGGGCGAGGAGCCCGAGGCCGATGGTGAACACCATCCAGGCGCCGGAGAGCCCGTACTGGTAGCCGAGCCCGACGCCGCCGATGGTGGACGCGCCGCCGAGGACGATGGCGGCCATGGTGCCGGAGTACATCACGGGCCCGAGGCGCCGCCCCGCGACGAGGAACTCGCTCTTGGACTTGGCGCGGCGCATGCCCCACCAGCCCATGGCCAGCATGCCGGCCAGATAGACGACGATCACTGTGTAGTCGACGGCCATGTGGGGCCCTCCTTCGCGCACTCTCGGTGGCGTGTCGTGCAGATGGATCGGGGGACGCGGCCGGGAGCGGTGACTGGCCCGGCCGGGAGACCGGCAGCGGATCGCGGGGACATACGCCCGTACCCGCGGCTGCCGACGGCACTGACATTAGGTGGCCGGAAGACGACTCTGAAGTGTACGTTTCATCCACTGTCGCCGAACCGGATGGAGGAAATGCCCACCATGCCGGACGCATCCACCCCACCAGTCCCGCCTGTCCCACCTGTACCGCCCACCCCGCCGGTCCCGCTCTCGGCGCTGCTGGCCCGGGAGGACCTGGGCCTGCGCCAGATCGCGGGCCCGTCCGCCCCGGACACGGTGATCCACTGGGCGCACACGTCGGAGATGGCGGACCCGTACCCGTATCTGCTGGGCGGCGAGCTGCTGCTGACCGCCGGGGTCCACGTCCCCGAGGCGGCGGGCTCGGGCACGTACTTCGACGACTACGTCTCCCGGATCGTGGCGGCGGGCGGCGCGGCCCTCGGCTTCGGCCTGGCCCCGGTCCACGACACGGTTCCGCGCGCGCTGGTCGCGGCCTGCGACACGTACGGGCTCCCGCTCCTGGAGGTCCCGCCCCAGACGACGTTCTCGGGCGTGGCCCGGGCGGTCTGGCAGCTGATGGCCCAGGCCCGCCTGGCGGAGCTGCGCCGCGTGACGGAGGCCCAGCAGAGCCTGGCGGCGGCCGCGGCTCGCCCGGATCCGGTACCGGCGGTGCTGCGGCAGCTGGCCCAGCGGGTGGCGGGCTGGGCGGTGCTGTACGGGCCGGACGGGGTGGAGCTGGCGGGGGCGGGGAGGGTAGCGGACGCGTCCACCGTGGAGGCACTCGCCGAGCTGGCCGCTGTCGTGCGGCCCCGGGAGGGGAAGGGAGCCGGTCCCTCGTCGGCCACGGACACCGTCGGCGGCGTCCACCTCGCCGCCTACGCGCTCGGCGCCGGGCAGGGCTTCGTGCTCGGGGTCGGGGCGCCACGCCGTGACCCGGGTGACCACACCATCGCCTCCGTCGCCGCCGTACTCCTGTCCCTCCTCACCGGGGAACACCAGAGCGGCAGCGGGGCGGCACGGTCGGCGGCGCTGGTGCGGCTGCTGCTCGGGGCCGCGCCGGAGGATGTGGCGCCCCTCCTCGGCGGGGAGCGATGGGTCGTCGTCCACGCCCGCCCCGCCGGGGACGGCCCCGCGCCGGACGCCGTCACCGCGTCCGCGCTGGGGGCGGCGCTGGGCTCCGCGCTGGTCGACGCGGGCGGCGACGTCGTACGCGTCCTCGTCCCCGGCGACCGCGAGCCCACCGCACAGGCGGGCTGGACCTGCGGAGTCAGCGCGCCCGTCGCCCCGCACGAGTGGGCGGCCGCCGACACCCAGGCGGCCCGCGCCCTGGCCCGCGCCCGCGCGACCCGGGCACCCCTGGTCCGCCACGGCGAACGCCCCGCCCTCGCGGACCTCGTCCCCCCGGCCGACGCCGAGGCCCACGCCCGCACCCTCCTCGCCCCGATCTCCACGACCCCGGCCCTCACCGAGACCCTCCGCACCTGGCTCTCCCTGCACGGCAGTTGGGACCGCACGGCGGTGGCACTGTCGGTCCACCGCAATACGGTGCGGCAACGGATCGCGCGGTGCGGGGTGTTGCTGGGGGCGGACCTCGACGATCCGGATGTGCGGATGGAGTTGTGGTTCGCGTTGCGGGAGGGGTGAGGGGCGCGCGGTCCGGCTCCGTCGGCCCGGTCCGCATCTTCCGTTTGCTCCGCGTGGTCTGCGTCGGCTGCACGGCGGAGCCGTCCGCGGCGACACCGGCCCTCCGCAGCAGGGTCAGTACGGACAACACGGCGTCGGCTGTCACCACTTGGCGCAGGCCGAGCAAGCGCGGTCACCACTCCCGGGCGGCGATCAGCTCCTCCACATCGGCGTCCACGAACCCGTACGCCGAGGCCACGAACCAGAAGGCCTCCGCTATCTCCTCGCGCGCGACGGTCTCGATCTCGCTGTCCGCCGCCTCGAACTCGGCCTCCAGGGCGTTGAATTCCTCCGTCGCCGCCTCCGTGAGCACGTACAGCGCGGCCAAGTCCTTCGGCTGCTCCGTCTCGATCCGTTCGCAGAGGCCCAGCAGGATGGCCTTGCCCTTGTCGAGGACGTGGTCCGGGTAGTAGTCGTCGCCGTACAGGGCTCGCAAAAACGCGTGCTCCCGCACCTGCTGGTTCGTGATCGGCATGGTGATCCCCCGTCTCCTTCGAAGACCTCGCGAAGGACTTGCGATGAGCTGACGTGCCGATCCTGCACCACGGCACTGACAACGCGATGGCGAGTGACCCACATCCCAGCGCTCGGGACACCGGTCCCCCGAGCGGAGCGCACCGGCACAATGGGAGGCATGCCGATACCCGGGACTCCCAGCCGCGCCGAGCTTGTCGACCACCTCGTACAGACGCGTATCGCGGGCGATGTCGCCACGCCCCGCGAGAACAACCTCTCCCACTACCGCAAGCTCGCGAACGGCGACCGCAACTACTGGCTCGGCCTGGAGCTCGGTGACCGTTGGACGGACGAGCAGGATGTGCTCGCGGTGATGGCGGAGCGGTGCGGGGTGAGCGACGACCCGGAGTACCGGTACGGGCAGGACTCCATCGACCCGGAGCTGACGGTGGACGCGCTGGAGCGGGCGGCGGGGCGGCTGCGCAAGGCCGCCGACGGGGAGCAGCGGGTGCTGTTCGCCACCGGGCACCCCGGTGGGCTGCTTGATGTGCACCGGGCCACCGCCGCGGCTCTGCGTGCCGCCGGCTGCGAGATCGTCGTCATCCCGGACGGGCTGCAGACGGACGAGGGGTACGTTTTCCAGTTCGCCGATGTCGCGGTGCTTGAGCATGGTGCGACGCTGTGGCACACCCACTCGGGCGAGCCGATGCGCGCGATCCTCACCGGGCTTGAGCGCGAGGGGCGTCCGTTGCCCGACCTCGTCGTCGCCGACCACGGCTGGGCCGGCTTCGCCGGCCAACTCGGCCTCGATTCCATCGGCTACGCCGACTGCAACGACCCCGCCCTGTTCCTCGCGGAGGCCGAGGGCACGCTCCAGGTGACGATTCCTCTGGACGACCACGTGAAGAGTCCGCGGTTCTATGACCCGATGACGGCTTATCTGCTGTCCGCAGCGGGGCTGGCGTAGCCGGTTCTCGCCCCCGCCGCCCCTACCCGTCCCATCCCCCAGGGGCTCCGCCCCTTCGACCCCCTAGGTGGTTCGTTTGGCTGCGGGTGGGTGGGGGCTGGGCGCGCAGTTCCCCGCGCCCCTTCTGGGGGGCTGCACCCCCCAGACCCCCGCATCCGGCCTGAACGGCCTCGGCCTCGAACGCCGGACGGGCTAAAGATTGCGGCCTAGATCCCCGCGATCGACGCGGGGGCTCGTTCGGTGCGGGCCAGGCCCCGGATCACGGCCACCGGTCCGTGCCGGCGGACCGCCAGGCGGGACAGGAGCTCGATCACCGGGGCGGTCACGTGCTCGGGGAAGGCCGGGGTCGGCAGGGCGACGCTGTGTGCCAAGTCGTCGGCGTGGACGACGAGTTCGAGGAGGCGGGTGAGCAGGAAGTCGTCGAGGTCGAGGGACCAGTCGCCCCAGGACGTCATCCGGATCGGCCGGCCGGCGGACTCGGTGTGCAGCTCCGCCCGCAGCCGTCCGACGACGTCCCGCACGCGCGCGAGGAGCGCCTCGTGCCCATCGACGGCCGTGGCCTCGCCCCCCTTCCGGATCCGCACGTTGACCGCGCCGTCGACTCCCGCGTCCAGCCAGGTAACCCGCTCCAGGTAGTACTCCCGCAGGGACACCACCGGCTCCGTCGGCACCGGCTCCGCCAGCAGCTCCGGCAGGGCGAGCTCCTGCCAGGCGACATGCCCCGCCAGTCCCCCGACGCTGAAGTCCCGCAGCGCGCTGGGCTTCTCCCAGGCGGCGGCGACAGCGGGCTCCGCCAGCAGTGCGGCTACCGTCTCGGCGGCCTCCAGAAAGGCCTCCCGGATCCGCCCGCCACGCCAGTTCCATGTACCGCCGTCCAGGTCCACACCCACGCCCACGTCAGTCATGCCGCCCCCTCGCCCCGGTTCCGTACACGTCCGTACCTGTCCGTCATCCTGCCGCCCGCCAGGCCCTGTTCACAGATCCAGTCCCCCACAACTGGACCACTCACGACCCTCACGACCCTCACGGCCAGGGATTGAGCCCCTCCTCCCGGCGCTGGGAGTAACCCGGCGTCGGATCCAGGTACACCCGGCTCACCCCGGGGAACACCTCCCGCAGGCGCTGCTCGGCCTGTTCGCAGGCCCACTCGATCTGCGCGGCGGTCGATACGTCACGGAAGTCGACCTTGGCCGCGACCAGGGCCTCGCGCGGCCCCTGGACCAGGGTCGTCAGCTCCAGTACGGCCTCCACGTGCTCCACGGCCAGCAGTTCCTCCCGGATCCGCGCCCGCATCGGCTGGGGCAGCGGCCGCCCGATCAGCAGTTCCGCGTTGGAGCGGCCCAGCACCCAGGCGACGTACAGCAGGAGTGCGCCGATGCAGAGCGACGCGATGCCGTCCCAGACACCGGAGCCGGTGAGCTGGCCGCCCAGCAGGCCGCCCGCGGCGAACAGCAGGCCGACCAGCGCGGCCGAGTCCTCCATGACGACGGCCTTCACGGCGGTGTCCGGCGTATGGCGGAGGTAGCGCTTGAAGGGTGCCCCGAGGCGCGCCGCCTCGCCGCGTGCCTGGCGGACGCCGGTCCGCAGGGAGTAGCCCTCCAGGAGGAAGGCGACCGCAAGCACGATGTAGGAGATCAGCGGGTCGCCCAGTTCCTCGCCCGCGACGAGGGTGTGGATGCCGTCGTAGATCGAGAACACCGCGCCGCCGACGAAGGTCGCCACCGCCGCGAGCAGCGCCCAGATGTAGCGCTCCGGGCCGTAGCCCAGCGGATGGTCCTCGTCCGCCGGTTTCTCGCTGCGCTTCAGCGCGGTGAGCAGCAGGACTTCGGTGACCGTGTCGGCCACCGAGTGCGCGGCCTCGGAGAGCATCGCGCTCGATCCGCTGATGACGCCCGCGACCGCCTTCGCCACCGCGATCCCCAGATTGGCGAAGGCGGCGACGATCACCGTGAAGGTGCTCTCGCCGCCGCCGGATTCCCGCGCTGCTTCAGCCATGCCTCAGTTTTACCGAGGAACGCGGACCACGCCCTGCCGGGTCCTATCGAGGAACGCGGACCACGCCTTCCTGGATGACCGAGATGGCCAGCCGGCCGTCCTGCGTGTAGATGCGGGCCTGGCCGAGGCCCCGGCCGCCCGAGGCCGAGGGCGACTCCTGGTCGTACAGCAGCCATTCGTCGGCGCGGAACGGGCGGTGGAACCACATCGCGTGGTCGAGGGAGGCCCCGACGACGTCGCCGGTCACCCAGCCGCCGCGTCCGTGCGCGAGCAGGATGGAGTCGAGGAGCGTCATGTCGGAGACGTAGGTCGCGAGGACGACATGGAGAAGAGGGTCGTCGGCCAGTTTGCCGTTGGTGCGGAACCACACCTGGGAGCGCGGCTCGCGGACCTCGCCGACCGTGCCGTACGGCGGCGCGTCGACGTAGCGCAGGTCGACGGACTCGCGGGCCTCCAGGAGGCGCTCCACGACGACCGGGTCGGAGATGACGTCGGCGTACAGCGGCAGCAGTTCGGCGGCCGTGGGCAGCGTCTCCGGGTCGGGCGCGGGCGGCATCTCGGCCTGGTGCTCCATGCCCTCCTCGTACACCTGGAAGGACGCGGAGAGGTGGAAGATCGGCTGGCCGTGCTGGACCGCGACCACCCGGCGCGTGGTGAAGGAGCGGCCGTCGCGGATGCGGTCCACGGAGTACACGATGGGCGCGCCCGGGTCCCCCGCACGCAGGAAGTACGCGTGCAGGGAGTGGGCGAGACGGTCCTCGGGGACCGTGCGCCCCGCGGCGACCAGTGCCTGCGCCGCCACCTGTCCGCCGAAGACTCGGGGGACGACGGCGGAGCGGGACTGGCCGCGGAAGATGTCCTGCTCGATCCGCTCGAGGTCGAGCAGATCGAGCAGTGACTGAAGTGCCTGACTCATACCGTCAGTTGTATCGTGAACTTTTTTCGCGGACCTTACAGGCCCATGTCCTTGGCGATGATCGACTTCATGATCTCGCTGGTGCCGCCGTAGATGCGGTTGACGCGGTTGTCCGCGTACAGGCGGGCGATCGGGTACTCGTTCATGAAGCCGTAGCCGCCGTGCAGCTGGAGGCAGCGGTCGATGACGCGGTGCGCGACCTCGGTGCAGAACAGCTTGGCGCTGGCGGCCTCGGCGGGGGTCAGCTCGCCCGCGTCGAGGGCTTCCAGGGCGCGGTCGACGACGGCCTCGGCCGCGTCCACCTCGGCCTGGCAGGCGGCCAGCTCGAACTTGGTGTTCTGGAAGGAGGCGACGGCCTTGCCGAAGACGGTGCGCTCCTGGACGTACTCCTTGGCGAACCGCACCGCGGCCTTGGCCTGGGCGTAGGCGCCGAAGGCTATGCCCCAGCGCTCGGAGGCGAGGTTGTGGCCGAGGTAGTAGAAGCCCTTGTTCTCCTCGCCGAGGAGGTCCTCGACGGGCACCTTGACGTCGACGAACGCGAGCTCGGCGGTGTCGGAGGTCTTCAGGCCGAGCTTGTCCAGCTTGCGGCCGATGGAGTAGCCCTCGGACTTGGTGTCCACGGCGAAGAGGGAGATGCCGAAGCGGCGGTCCTCGGCCGTCGGGGCGGAGGTGCGGGCGCAGACGATGACCTTGTCGGCGTGCACACCGCCCGTGATGAAGGTCTTGGAGCCGTTGAGGACGTAGTGCGTGCCGTCCTCGGAGAGCTTCGCGGTGGTCTTCATGCCCGCGAGGTCGGAGCCGGTGCCCGGCTCGGTCATCGCGAGGGCCCACATCTCCTCGCCGGAGACGAACTTCGGCAGGAAGCGCTTCTTCTGCTCGTCGGTGGCGAGCATCTTGATGTACGGCAGGCCGAGCAGCACGTGCACACCGGAGCCGCCGAACTGGACACCCGCGCGCGCGGTCTCCTCGTACATCACGGCTTCGAACTTGTACGAGTCGATGCCGGCGCCGCCGAACTCCTCGTCGACACGGATGCCGAAGATGCCGAGCTCGGCGAGCTTGTAGTAGAAGTCGCGCGGCGCCTGGCCCGCGGCGAACCACTCGTCGTAGACGGGAACGACCTCGGCCTCGATGAAGGCCCGGAGGGTCTCCCGGAACGCCTCGTGGTCCTCGTTGAACACAGTACGGCGCACCGCCGCCACCTCCACCTGGGATTTCTGTCTAAGCGCTTGCTCAGATAGCAGGTTACCGGGCAGTCACGACGGTAGTCCAGAGCAACCACCCCGAGACGCTCGTCACGCCCGCGCGGCCTCGAAGGCCCCACGAGCCATCCGGTGCAGCAGCGCGGCGGTGCCCGCCCGGCCCGGCAGCGCGCCGGGGCGGCCCAGGTGCGGCGTGGAGTTCAGCAGACCGAAGACGGAGTGCACGGCGGAGCGTGCGGTGGGCTCCGTCAGCCCCGGGTAGACCTCGCGTACGACCTCCACCCACAGCTCGACGTACTGCCGCTGGAGCTGCCGTACGAGCTTGCGGTCGCTGTCCCGGAGGCGGTCCAGCTCGCGGTCGTGCAGGGTGATCAGGGGGCGGTCGTCGAGCGCGAAGTCGATGTGGCCCTCGATGAGCGAGTCGAGGAGCGCCTCGGGGTTCCCGTCGGTCTCCGCCACACGGCGCTTGCCCCCCGTGAGCAGCTGCCCGCTGATCCCCACCAGCAGCTCCGCGAGCATCGCGTCCTTGCCGGCGAAGTGCCGGTAGAGGCCGGGACCGCTGATGCCGACGGCCGCTCCTATCTCATCCACGCCGACGCCATGGAAGCCGCGCTCGGCGAAGAGCCGCGCGGCCTCCTTGAGGATCTGCTCGCGGCGGGTGGGGGCGTCGGTTCTCGTGGCCATGGAAGCAATTCTAGACAGGGAGGTTAGCGGTCGTTAACCTGAAGGAAACGCGTTAACGCTCATTAACAAGATGAGGGGACCGCAGGATGCACGAGGCACCGGAGCTGACGAGCGCGGCAGACCCCGCGTCGGAGGCCTGGCGGGCCAACGAGGCGGCACATCGCGCGCTGGGCGAGGAGCTGCGCCAGAAGCTGGCGGCGGCCCGGCTCGGCGGCGGTGAGAAGGCCCGCGCCCGGCACACCGCGCGCGGGAAGCTGCTGCCCCGCGACCGCGTGGACACCCTCCTCGACCCCGGCTCGCCCTTCCTGGAGCTGGCTCCCCTCGCCGCCGACGGGATGTACGAAGGGCAGGCCCCGGCGGCGGGTGTCATCGCCGGAATCGGCAGGGTCAGCGGGCGCGAGTGCGTGATCGTCGCCAATGACGCCACCGTCAAGGGCGGCACGTACTACCCGATGACGGTGAAGAAGCATCTGCGGGCACAAGAGGTGGCGCTCGAGAACCGCCTCCCCTGTGTCTATCTCGTCGACTCCGGAGGCGCCTTCCTGCCCATGCAGGACGAGGTCTTCCCCGACCGCGAGCACTTCGGGCGGATCTTCTACAACCAGGCACGGATGTCGGGGGCCGGGATCCCCCAGATCGCCGCCGTCCTCGGGTCCTGCACGGCCGGCGGCGCGTACGTCCCGGCGATGAGCGACGAAGCCGTGATCGTGCGCAATCAGGGCACGATCTTCCTCGGCGGCCCTCCCCTGGTGAAGGCCGCCACCGGCGAGGTCGTCACGGCGGAGGAGCTGGGCGGAGGCGAGGTCCACGCGCGCGTGTCGGGCGTCACCGACCACCTGGCGGAGGACGACGCGCACGCGCTGCGGATCGTCCGGAACATCGCCGCCACGCTCCCCGCGCGCGGACCGCTGCCCTGGACCGTGGAGCCTTCCGTCGAGCCCAAGGTGGACCCGTACGGGCTGTACGGGGCGGTGCCGGTCGACTCCCGCACCCCCTATGACGTACGCGAGGTCATCGCGCGCGTGGCCGACGGTTCGCGTTTCGCCGAGTTCAAGTCGGAGTTCGGGCAGACCCTGGTCACCGGGTTCGCCCGGATCCATGGGCACCCGGTCGGGATCGTCGCCAACAACGGCATCCTGTTCTCCGAGTCCGCCCAGAAGGGCGCCCACTTCATCGAGCTGTGCGACCAGCGCGGCATCCCCTTGGTGTTCCTGCAGAACATCTCCGGGTTCATGGTGGGCAGGCAGTACGAGGCCGGGGGCATCGCCAAGCACGGCGCCAAGATGGTCACGGCCGTCGCCTGCACGCGCGTGCCCAAGCTGACGGTGGTGATCGGCGGCTCGTACGGCGCGGGCAACTACTCGATGTGCGGCCGGGCGTACTCGCCGCGCTTCCTGTGGATGTGGCCCAACGCCAAGATCTCCGTAATGGGCGGCGAGCAGGCCGCGTCGGTCCTCGCGACCGTCAAGCGCGACCAGCTGGAGGGACGCGGCGAGTCCTGGCCGGCCGAGGCGGAAGAGGACTTCAAGGCCCCGATCCGCCAGCAGTACGAGCGCCAGGGGAACGCCTACTACGCGACGGCCCGGCTCTGGGACGACGGTGTGATCGACCCGATGGAGACCCGGCAGGTCCTGGGCCTCGCCTTGACCGCCTGCGCCAACGCGCCCCTGGGTGACCCCCAGTTCGGCGTCTTCCGGATGTGAGGGACCTCTGACCATGTTCGACACCGTTCTTGTGGCCAACCGGGGCGAGATCGCGGTCCGGGTCATCCGTACGCTGCGGACCCTCGGCGTGCGCTCCGTGGCCGTCTTCTCCGACGCCGACGCCGACGCCCGGCATGTGCGCGAGGCGGACACGGCGGTACGGATCGGTCCGGCACCGGCGGCCGAGAGCTATCTGTCGGTGGAGCGGCTCCTGGAGGCGGCGGCGCGGACGGGCGCGCAGGCCGTGCACCCGGGCTACGGCTTCCTCGCGGAGAACGCCGCGTTCGCGCGCGCGTGTGCCGAGGCCGGGCTCGTCTTCATCGGTCCGCCCGCCTCCGCCATCGACCTCATGGGCGACAAGATCCGCGCCAAGGAGACCGTGGAGGCGGCCGGGGTCCCGGTCGTGCCCGGCTCGTCCGGCAGCGGGCTCACGGACACCCAACTGGCCGACGCCGCCCGGGAGATCGGCATGCCAGTGCTGCTGAAGCCCAGTGCGGGCGGCGGCGGCAAGGGCATGCGTCTGGTGCGGGACACGGAGAAGCTGGCCGAGGAGATCGCCGCCGCCCGCCGCGAGGCCCGCGCCTCCTTCGGCGACGACACCCTCCTCGTGGAGCGCTGGGTCGACCGCCCCCGGCACATCGAGATCCAGGTCCTGGCGGACGGCCACGGCAATGTCGTGCACCTCGGCGAGCGCGAGTGCTCCCTCCAGCGCCGCCACCAGAAGATCATCGAGGAGGCGCCGAGCGTGCTCCTGGACGCCGGGACGCGCGCCGCGATGGGCGAGGCGGCGGTCCAGGCGGCCCGCTCCTGCGGCTACGCGGGCGCGGGCACGGTGGAGTTCATCGTGCCGGGCGGCGACCCGTCGTCGTACTACTTCATGGAGATGAACACCCGCCTCCAGGTGGAGCACCCGGTCACCGAGCTGATCACGGGACTGGACCTGGTGGAGTGGCAGCTCCGGGTCGCGGCGGGCGAGCGACTGCCGTACGAGCAGAAGGACATCACGCTCACGGGACACGCGGTGGAGGCGCGCATCTGCGCCGAGGACCCCGCGCGCGGGTTCCTCCCGTCCGGCGGCACGGTGCTGGCACTGCACGAGCCCGACGGCCCCGGCGTGCGCACCGACTCCGGGCTGAGCGAGGGCACGGAGGTCGGTTCGCTCTACGACCCGATGCTGTCCAAGGTCATCGCGTACGGCCCCGACCGCGCGACCGCGCTGCGCAAGCTGCGGGCGGCGCTCGCGGAGACGGTCACGCTGGGGGTGCAGACGAACGCGGGGTTCCTGCGGCGGCTGCTGGCCCATCCGGCGGTGGTGGCGGGCGAGTTGGACACGGGACTGGTGGAGCGGGAGGCCGAGGGGCTGGTCTCGGGTGAGGTGCCCGAGGAGGTGTACGCGGCGGCGGCGCTGCTGCGGCACGAGGCTCTCTCCCCCGACACGCCCCAGGGGCTTCGCCCCGGGACCCCCGAGTGGGTGGACCCCTTCTCCGTGCCCAGCGGATGGCGCCTGGGCGGCACGCCTGCCTGGACGGCGCACCACCTTCAGGTGCCGGGCCACGACCCCGTGACCGTGCGCGTGCGCGGCACGGCGGACGGCGGCGTCGAGCTGCTGCTCGACGACGAGAAGCCGCCCCTCCGGGGGGCCGTGCCCCTCACGCCGCTCCGGGGAGGGGCGACCGCATCACGGTTCACCTTCCGGCTCGACGGCGTCACCCACACCTTCGCCGCCCTGCCGTCAGGCACCTGGCTGGGCCGCGACGGCGACGCCTGGCATGTGCGCGACCACGACCCCGTGGCCGCCTCCCTCACCGGCGCCGCCCATTCCGGCGCCGACTCGCTCACCGCCCCCATGCCCGGCACGGTGACCGTCGTGAAGGTCGCCGTGGGTGACGAAGTGACCGCCGGTCAGAGCCTGTTGGTCGTCGAGGCGATGAAGATGGAGCACGTCATCTCCGCGCCGCACGCCGGGACCGTCAGCGAGCTGGACGTCACCCCGGGCACGACGGTCGCCATGGACCAGGTGCTGGCCGTCATCGCACCGCACGAGGAGGCGGAATGACCGTTCAAGGGCTGCCCATGGTCGTACCGGCCCAGGATCTCCCCGCGCGGGTGCGGATCTACGAGGTCGGCGCGCGCGACGGTTTGCAGAACGAGAAGGCGACCGTACCGACCGAGGTCAAGGCGGAGTTCATCCGGCGCCTCGCCGACGCGGGCCTGACCACCATCGAGGCCACCAGCTTCGTCCACCCGAAGTGGGTGCCCCAACTCGCGGACGCCGAGCAGCTGTTCCCGCTCGTGAGCGACCTGCCGGGCATCCATCTCCCGGTCCTCGTGCCGAACGAACGCGGGCTGGACCGGGCCCTCACGCTCGGCGCGCGGCACATCGCCGTCTTCGCCAGCGCCACCGAGTCCTTCGCGAAGGCCAACCTGAACAGGACGGTCGACGAGTCGCTCGCCATGTTCGAGCCGGTGGTCGAGAAGGCGCGCGCGGACAGGCTCCACGTGCGCGCGTACATCTCCATGTGCTTCGGCGACCCGTGGGAGGGCGCGGTCCCCATCCACCAGGTCGTCCGCGTCGGCAAGTCCCTGATGGACATGGGCTGCGACGAGCTGAGCCTCGGCGACACGATCGGCGTCGCGACGCCCGGCCACGTCCAGAGCCTGCTCGCCGAGCTCAATGAGGAGGGCGTGCCGACCAGCGCGCTCGGCGTGCACTTCCACGACACGTACGGCCAGGCGCTCGCCAACACCCTGGCCGCGCTCCAGCACGGCGTGACCACCGTCGACGCCTCGGCGGGCGGCCTCGGCGGCTGCCCGTACGCGAAGTCCGCGACCGGCAATCTCGCCACCGAAGACCTCGTATGGATGCTCCAGGGCCTCGGTATCGACACCGGGGTAGACCTCGGCCGCCTCACCGCCACCAGCGTGTGGATGGCCGGACAACTGGGCCGACCCAGCCCGTCCCGCACCGTCAAAGCGCTCGGTAAACCAACACAGCCCCACCAGGAGTGATCCGCATGTCCCTGGACCACCGCCTCTCCCCCGAACTCGAAGAACTCCGCCGTACGGTCGAGGAGTTCGCGCACGACGTCGTGGCGCCGAAGATCGGTGACTTCTACGAGCGGCACGAGTTCCCGTACGAGATCGTGCGGGAGATGGGCCGCATGGGCCTGTTCGGGCTGCCGTTCCCGGAGGAGTACGGCGGCATGGGCGGCGACTATCTCGCCCTCGGCATCGCCCTGGAGGAGCTGGCCCGGGTCGACTCGTCGGTCGCCATCACCCTGGAGGCCGGGGTCTCGCTCGGCGCCATGCCGATCCACCTCTTCGGCACCGACGCCCAGAAGGCCGAGTGGCTCCCCCGGCTCTGCTCCGGTGAGATCCTCGGCGCGTTCGGGCTGACCGAGCCGGACGGCGGCTCGGACGCGGGCGCGACGCGTACGACGGCGCGGCTCGACCCCGAGACGAACGAGTGGGTGATCAACGGCAGCAAGTGCTTCATCACCAACTCCGGTACGGACATCACCGGGTTGGTGACGGTCACCGCGGTCACGGGCCGCAAGCCCGACGGCAAGCCGCTGATCTCCGCCATCATCGTGCCGTCCGGAACGCCCGGCTTCACGGTCGCCGCCCCCTATTCGAAGGTCGGCTGGAACGCCTCGGACACCCGTGAGCTGTCCTTCTCCGACGTACGCGTACCGGCCGCGAACCTGCTCGGCGAGGAGGGCCGCGGATACGCGCAGTTCCTGCGGATCCTGGACGAGGGCCGGATCGCCATCTCCGCCCTCGCCACCGGGCTCGCCCAGGGCTGCGTCGACGAGTCGGTGAAGTACGCCAAGGAGCGGCACGCGTTCGGGCGGAACATCGGCGCGTACCAGGCCATCCAGTTCAAGATCGCCGACATGGAGATGAAGGCGCACATGGCCCGCGTCGGCTGGCGTGACGCCGCGTCCCGGCTGGTCGCCGGAGAGCCCTTCAAGAAGGAGGCGGCGATCGCGAAGCTCTACTCCTCCACCATCGCCGTCGACAACGCCCGCGACGCCACGCAGATCCACGGCGGCTACGGCTTCATGAACGAGTACCCGGTGGCCCGTATGTGGCGCGACTCCAAGATCCTGGAGATCGGCGAGGGTACGAGCGAGGTGCAGCGGATGCTGATCGCGCGGGAGCTGGGGCTTACTGGCTGAGCGATCGGAAGGGGCGCGGGGGGGTAGTGCGTCGGCTGCGGGCCGGCGGGGGCGCGTGGGGGTAGTGCGTCGGCCGCGGGCCGGTGGGGGCTTGTCGCGCAGTTCCCCGCGCCCCTAAAGGCGCGGGGCTGCGCCCCGCGATCCCCCGGGCTCGCTTGACAGCTGGGCGGCGGCTGCTGCTTTTAGGGGCGCGGGGAACTGCGCGAGCAACCCCCACCGGCCCGCGGCCGACGCACTACCCCCACCAGCCCCCACTCACCCGCAGCCAACACGCAACCCCCTCCGCTCACCCCTCCACCTGGCTGAAAATCCCCGACAACATCGTCAACAATCTCGTTGACAGGTCTTGTGCACGGGTAAAACGGCGGGTTACGTTCCTCGCCGTACCGCCACTGCAGAGCCGGAGTCGCGGAAGGAGGCCGAACCCCCTGAGCCGCAGTCGCGCACAGGCCCCTGCACGGGTGCCGGTGCGAGGACGGGGTCCGCACAGCGGCCCCCTCTGCCCGGATCTCCGGCATCTCACCCCCTCCCCCAAGTCACCCGCCTGACCGCTGTCGCGACCCGATCCGCGCGGCCCCACCGTGGCATCGCCCCTGGCCTGCCGACGGTCACGTCCGCGTGCTCACCGGCATACCCGCACACCGGCGAACGCGTTCGCCCGGTTGCGCCCCGCGCACAGCACTCCGCACGACAGGTCGGGCCTGACCGGCCCACGAGGGCACCTGTGCTGGCCCGTACCCCCGAGCCGATGATCGAATGGAGACCGAGCATGCCCAAGCTGTTCAGATGGTGTCGCTGGCAATCAGCCACCTTCATGGCCACTCTCGCCGCCGCCCTCGCGGTGGTGACCGGCGCGAGCGTGGCCCTTGCCAACGCCACGACCGGCAGCGCGGCGGCCTCCACCTCGGCATCGGTCAACGCCACCACGGCCAGCACCACGACCTCCGGCATCGCCCCGGCCATCTCCTGCGCCGACATCGCGTCCAAGGACCTGGCCGCCGCCGTCCCCGGGGTGCCCTTCGAGATCAGCTCCGCCACCGAGCTGGCCGCGAGCGCCAACACGCTCGGCAACTGGGCCGCCTGTGACGTGAAGGGCGTGATCGCGCCGCAGATCCACTTCGAGATCAAGCTGCCCCAGAGCGGCTGGCAGGCCAACTACCTCCAGGTCGGCTGCGGCGGTCTCTGCGGCAACACGAACGTGACCAGCGCCCCGGCCTCCGCCGGTTGTGTCCCGCTGACCAGCGGCGCCTTCGCGGTCGCCTCCAGCGACGAGGGCCACTACCAGGGCGGCGCTCTGTTCTCCACCGACCCGACGCTGCGCGCCGACTTCGGCTACAAGTCCGACCACCTGCTCGTCCAGGCGGCCAAGGCGATCATCAAGACGTACTACGGGCAGGCCCCGGACCACTCGTACTTCGACGGCTGCTCGCAGGGCGGCCACCAGGCCCTGACCGAGGCCCAGCGCTACCCGACCGACTTCGACGGCATCATCGCCGGCGCCCCGGCCAACAACTTCACCGCGCTGAACACCTTCTCGCACGCCTGGACCGCCCAGTCCGTCTACCTCAACGGCGGCCCGGCCACCATCACCAACGCCGACCTCGCGGACCTCCACAAGGCCGTGCTCAAGGGCTGTGACGCACCCGCGGACGGCATCATCGCCGACCCGCTGGCCTGTGACTGGGACCCGGCCACCATCGAGTGCAAGGCCGGACAGACCTCGACGTCCGACGCCTACTGCCTGACGGCCGACCAGGTCACCACCCTGCAGCGGATCTACGCCGGCCCGACCGACGAGAACGGCAAGCTGCTGTACCCGGGTTACCAGCTGCGCGGATCCGAGCTGAACTGGGCCGGGATCATCACGCCCGCCACGGCCACCTCCAACTCCGGTGACATCAGCTTCGTCCGCGAGACCCTGCGCTACCAGATCTTCGACAGCCCGCAGCCGGCCCTGACGTACAAGGACGTCAAGTTCACCGCGGCCTACTACAAGAAGGTCATGCAGCTGGGCGAGGGCATGTACGACGCCACGGACCCCGACCTGTCGGCGTTCAAGAAGGCCGGCGGCAAGCTGATCCTCTGGCACGGCCTGGGTGACCAGCACATCCCGGCGGTCGGCACCATGGCGTACTACAAGGCCGTCGAGAAGGTCATGGGCGGCGAGACGGCGACCAAGAGCTTCGCGCGGCTGTTCCTGCTCCCGGGTGTCGCGCACTGCGGCGGCGGCCAGGGCCCGAACACCTTCGACGCGCTGACCGCGATGACCGACTGGGTCACCAAGGGCGAGGCCCCGAGCAGCCTGACGACCACCTCGGTCGACAGCTCCGGCAAGGTCACCTCCACCCGCCCGGTCTACCCGTTCCCCTACTACGCCAAGAACACCACGGGCGGTTCGGCGGACGACGCGAGCAGCTACACCGCCGTCAAGTCCACCGCCGAGGCGAACCTGAAGCTGGACTGGCTGGGTTCCTTCCGCTCGGGCTACGAGACGGTCGGCAACTGGGTCAAGGGCCAGTGGGTGGTCTCCAAGGGCAAGGTCTGACCTTCCGGTCCGGCCTCCCATGTGGCCATGTGACCAGACAGGGCACATGAGTTGATACGACGATGCGGTCCCCGGTGAGCACCGGGGACCGCATCGTCGTATCGGGCGGTCTCAGGCTGCGCACAGGTTCAAGTGGAGGCGCCCCACCCCCTGGACAAGCGGTGAGGTTAGGCTAACCTACCTTCGAACTTGTCCGGCGGGCGCAGCGCCCCGTGCCGAAAGCAGCCATACACATGTCCAACGCCCGTGCCACCCACCTCACCCGTCGCGGCATCCTCGCCGCGGGCGGCGCCCTCGGCCTCGGTGCCGTCCTCGCCGCCTGTGGCGACGACGACGGCACGAAAAGCGGTGGTTCGGACTCGACGAAGGCCGCCGACGCCAAGTCCGGTCCCTGGACGTTCAAGGACGACCGCGGCACCACGGTGAAGCTGGACAAGATCCCGGCCGACATCGTCGCGTTCACCGGTGTCGCCGCCGCGCTCTTCGACTACGGCATCGAGGTCAAGGGCGTCTTCGGCCCGACCAAGACCAAGGACGGCAAGGCCGATGTCCAGGCCGGCGACATGGACATCAGCAAGCTGACGATCCTCGGCAACGAGTGGGGCCAGTTCAACATCGAGAAGTACGCGGCCCTCGCGCCCGACGTGCTGATCTCCACGATGTTCGACTCCGCGGGCACCCTCTGGTACGTCCCCGAGGAGTCCAAGGCCAAGATCGTCAAGCTCGCCCCGACCGTCGGCATCTCCGTCTACGACCGCCAGATGCCCCAGTCGCTGGAGCGCATGTACGCGCTCGCCGAGTCGCTGGGCGCCGACGTGAAGTCCGCCAAGATCGTCGAGGCGAAGAAGAAGTTCGAGACGGCCGCCGAGCGGCTGCGCAAGGCCGCCAAGGCCCGCCCGGAGATCAAGGTGCTCGCCGGTTCCGCGAGCCAGGACATCTTCTACGTCTCCGGCTCCAACCTCTCCATCGACCTGGAGTACTTCAAGGCGCTCGGCGTGAACATCATCGAGCCCTCCGCCAAGGCCCTGAAGGCCAGCGGTGGTTGGTTCGAGAACCTGAGCTGGGAGAACGTCGACAAGTACCCGGCCGACATCATCATCATGGACGACCGCAGCGCGACCATCCAGCCGGCCGACATCACCGAGGCCACCTGGAAGAAGCTGCCCGCCGTCAAGGCCGGCCAGGTCATCGCCCGCTCCCCCGAGCCGATCGTGTCGTACGACAAGTGCACCCCGCTCCTCGACAACCTCGCCGAGGCGATCGAGAACGCCAAGAAGGTCGCCTGACATCCCCCTGCCGTGAATCCCTGACGACAACTCAGGAGCACTCATGACGACGGCCGTAGCCGCCCCGTTCCGTTTCTTCTCCCTCCAGGTCGTACGGACGAGGCGGCTCGGCCCGTCTCTGGTCCGGGTGACCTTCGCGGGCTCCGATCTCCAGGCGTTCCACTCGAACGGCCGCGACCAGAGCCTCTCCCTCTTCCTGCCGCACCCCGGCCAGACCGAGCCGGCCATCCCCTACGAGCTGGGCGACGGCTGGTGGCAGGGCTGGCGTGAACTCCCCGACGACGTAAGGGCGGTGATGCGCTCGTACACCCTGCGCGCGCTGCGCCGCGACCCCGACGAGATCGACATCGACTTCGCGCTGCACGGCGTGGAGCCGGGGGCGGCGACGCCCGCAGGGCCCGCGTCCGTGTGGGCGTCCCGGGCTGCCGCGGGCGACCGTGTCGTACTGCTGGGCCCGGCGATCGAGGACAACCGGGCGATCCGCTTCCGCCCGCCCGAGGACACCGACCTGATCGTCATCTGGGGCGACGAGACAGCCGTCCCCGCCGCCTCGGCCATCCTCGAATCCCTGCCGGCGAGCGCCCGCGTCCGCGCCTGGCTGGAGGTCCATCACGCCGGTGACATCCAGGACTTGGCGACCGAGGCCGACGCCGAGATCACGTGGCTCGTACGGGACGAGGGGTCCCCCATGGCCCTCGAAGCCGTGCGGGCCGCCCACCTTCCGCCCACCGAAGCGCCGTACGCCTGGATCGCGGGCGAGTCCGGCCAGGTGAAGGAGTTGCGCCGCCATCTCGTGCGCGAGCGCGGTATCGACCGCCGGAGGGTCACCTTCGTGGGCTACTGGCGGCGCGGACTGAGCGAGGAGCAACTGCGGGAGCGGGGCGAGTAGTTCGAAGGTCTGCGGCGCGCTTCTCGGTAGTTCAAACAGAGGCGTACGTCACTGAAGACACAGGTGGGGCGGGGTCGCACGCGCGAGTTAGGTTAGGCTAACCTAAGTTGAACGTCGCGACCCCGCCCCTCTCCTGTCCCGCTCGGACTCTCCCCGCACGGAGGACCCCCACATGCGCTCGCACCTGCTCAATGACACCACCGCGGACCGGTACCGCCGTTCCGTGACGGAAGGAGTCGAGCGGGTGGCGGCCAAACTCGCCACCACCGACCGTCCGTTCACCGGCGTCACGGTCGACGCCCTCGCTCCCCGCATCGAGCGGATCGACCTGGACCAGCCGCTGCACGACACCACGGCGGTCCTCGACGAGCTGGAAGAGGTCTACCTCCGGGACGCGATCTACTTCCACCACCCGCGCTACCTCGCCCACCTCAACTGCCCGGTCGTCATCCCGGCCGTGCTCGGCGAGGCCGTCCTCTCCGCCGTCAACTCCTCGCTGGACACCTGGGACCAGTCGGCCGGCGGCACGCTCATCGAGCGCAAGCTCATCGACTGGACCAACGAGCGCATCGGCCTCGGCCCGGCCGCCGACGGCGTGTTCACCTCCGGCGGCTCGCAGTCCAACCTCCAGGCACTGCTGCTGGCCCGCGAGGAGGCCAAGTCCAACGACCTCGCCAAACTGCGTATCTTCGCCTCCGAGGTCAGCCACTTCAGCGTCAAGAAGTCGGCCAAACTCCTCGGCCTGAGCGCGGACTCCGTCGTCTCGATCCCCGTCGACCACGACAAGCGCATGCAGACGGTCGCCCTCGCCCATGAGCTGGACCGCTGCAAGCGCGACGGCCTCGTCCCCATGGCCGTCGTCGCGACCGCCGGCACCACCGACTTCGGCTCCATCGACCCGCTGCCCGAAATCGCCGAGCTGTGCGCCCAGTTCGGCGCCTGGATGCACGTGGACGCGGCCTACGGCTGCGGACTGCTCACCTCGCTGAAGAACCGGGACCGCATCGACGGTATCGAGCGCGCCGACTCCGTCACCGTCGACTACCACAAGTCCTTCTTCCAGCCGGTGAGTTCGTCCGCCGTGCTGGTCCGGGACGCCTCGACCCTGCGCCACGCGACCTATCACGCGGAGTACCTGAACCCCCGCCGTATGGTCCAGGAGCGCATCCCCAACCAGGTCGACAAGTCCCTGCAGACCACCCGCCGCTTCGACGCGCTCAAGCTGTGGATGACGCTGCGCGTGATGGGCGCCGACGGCATCGGCGAACTCTTCGACGAGGTCTGCGACCTGGCGGAGGAGGGCTGGAAGGTCCTCGCGGCCGACCCCCGCTACGACGTCGTCGTGCAGCCGTCCCTGTCCACCCTCGTCTTCCGCTACATCCCGGCGGCCGTCACCGACCCGTCCGAGATCGACCGCGCCAACCTGTACGCCCGCAAGGCCGTCTTCGCCTCCGGCGACGCGGTCGTCGCGGGCACCAAGGTCGGCGGTCGCCACTACCTGAAGTTCACGTTGCTCAACCCCGAGACCACGGTGGACGACATCACCGCCGTACTCGATCTGATCGCCGGCCACGCCGAGCAGTACCTGGGAGAATCCCTTGACCGCGCTTCCTGAATCCAGCAGCCACGTCCACGACTTCGTGGGGATCGGCCTCGGCCCGTTCAACCTGGGCCTCGCCTGCCTCACCGAGCCGATCGCCGAACTGGACGGTGTCTTCCTGGAGTCCAAGCCGGACTTCGAGTGGCACTCCGGGATGTTCCTGGAGGGCGCCCACCTCCAGACCCCGTTCATGTCGGACCTGGTCACGCTCGCCGACCCGACGTCCCCGTACTCCTTCCTCAACTACCTGAAGGAATCGGGCCGTCTGTACTCGTTCTACATCCGCGAGAACTTCTACCCGCTGCGGGTCGAGTACGACGACTACTGCCGCTGGGCCGCGTCGAAACTCAGCAGCGTCCGGTTCAGCACGACGGTCGCGGAAGTGACGTACGAGGACGAGGTGTACGTCGTACGGACGGAAGCCGGTGACGTGTACCGCGCCCGGCACCTGGTCCTCGGCACCGGCACCCCGCCGTACATCCCGGAGGCCTGCGCGGAGCTCGGCGGCGACTTCATCCACAACTCCCGCTATGTGAAGCACAAACAGGAGTTGCAGGGCAAGGAGTCGATCACCCTGGTCGGCAGCGGGCAGTCCGCCGCCGAGATCTACTACGACCTGCTCAGCGAGATCGACGTCCACGGCTACCGGCTGAACTGGGTCACCCGCTCCCCGCGCTTCTTCCCGCTGGAGTACACCAAACTCACGCTGGAGATGACCTCCCCGGAGTACATCGACTACTTCCACGCGCTGCCCGAGCCGACCCGCTACCGCCTCCAGACGGAGCAGAAGGGCCTGTTCAAGGGCATCGACGGCGAGCTGATCGACGCGATCTTCGACCTGCTCTACCAGAAGAACCTCGGCGGCCCGGTCCCCACCCGGCTGCTCACCAACTCCTCGCTGAACAGCGCGCGTCACGAGAACGGCACGTACACCCTCGGCCTGCGCCAGGAGGAGCAGGGCAAGGACTACGAGCTGCGCTCCGAGGGGCTGATCCTCGCCACCGGCTACAAGTACGCCGAGCCCGCGTTCCTGGCGCCCGTCCGCGACCGGCTGCGCTACGACACGCACGACAACTTCGACGTGGCCCGCAACTACGCCATCGACACGACGGGGCGCGGGGTCTTCCTGCAGAACGCGGGCGTCCACACCCACTCGATCACCTCGCCGGACCTCGGCATGGGCGCGTACCGCAACGCGTCCATCATCCGTGAGCTGCTCGGCACCGAGTACTACCCCGTCGAGAAGTCGATCGCGTTCCAGGAGTTCGCCATATGAGCACGACCACCGACCTGGGCACCTTCACCGTCCGCCCGCTCGACCCGACCGAGGACGCCGAGCTGCTGCACGGCTGGGTGACGCACCCCAAGGCCGCCTTCTGGATGATGCAGGAGGCGAAACTGCACGACGTGGAGCGCGAGTACATGGCCATCGCGGCCAGCGAGTACCACGACGCGTTCCTCGGGCTGCGCGACGGCGAACCCGCGTTCCTGATGGAGCGCTACGACCCGGCGCACGTCGAGCTCGCCGGCCTGTACGAGCCGGAGCCCGGCGACGTCGGCATGCACTTCCTGGTCGCGCCGAGCGACACACCCGTGCACGGCTTCACCCGGGCCGTGATCACCGCCGTGATGGAGCACCTGTTCGCCGACCCGGCGACCGCGCGGGTCGTCGTCGAACCCGACGTCCGCAACACGGCGGTGCACGCCCTCAACGAGGCCGTCGGCTTCGTTCCCGAGCGTGAGATCCAGAAGCCGGAGAAGCAGGCGCTGCTGAGCTTCTGCACCCGCGAGCAGTTCCGGAAGGCGGTGGCCGCATGAGCCTCTCCGACACCGTGGCTCACCTCTCCCCCGAGCGCTGGGCCCGCGCCAACCGCCTCCTCGTCCGCAAGGCGCTCGCCGAGTTCGCGCACGAGCGGCTGATCACGCCGGCGAGTCTCCCGGACGGCCGGTACGAGGTCCGCGGCGACGACGGTCTGACCCGCTACCGCTTTACCGCCGTGGTGCGCTCCCTCGACCACTGGGAGGTCGACGCCGAGTCGATCACCCGGCACCGCGACGGCGCCGAACTCCCGCTCGCCGCCCTGGACTTCTTCATCGAGCTGAAGAAGTCACTCGGACTGAGCGACGAGGTCCTGCCGGTCTACCTGGAGGAGATCTCCTCCACCCTCTCCGGCACCTGCTTCAAGCTCACCAAGCCGCAGATCCCGGTCGCCGAACTCGTCACCAGCGGCTTCCAGGCCATCGAGACCGGGATGACCGAGGGCCACCCCTGCTTCGTCGCCAACAACGGGCGGCTCGGCTTCGGAGTGCACGAGTACCTCTCGTACGCCCCCGAGACCGCGAGCCCGATCCGCCTGGTCTGGCTGGCCGCGCACCGCTCGCGGGCCGCCTTCACGGCGGGCGTGGGCATCGAGTACGAGTCGTTCGTGCACGAGGAGCTGGGCCAGGAGACGGTCGAGCGGTTCGCGGCGACGCTGAAGGACCAGGGCCTGGACCCCGAGGAGTACCTCCTCATCCCCGTCCACCCCTGGCAGTGGTGGAACAAGCTCTCCGTGACCTTCGCGGCCGAGGTCGCCCAGCGCCACCTCGTCTGCCTCGGCGAGGGCGACGACGAGTACCTGGCCCAGCAGTCGATCCGGACGTTCTTCAACAAGAGCGCGCCCGAGAAGCACTACGTGAAGACCGCCCTGTCGGTCCTCAACATGGGCTTCATGCGCGGCCTTTCCGCCGCCTACATGGAGGCGACCCCCGCGATCAACGACTGGCTGGCCCAACTCGTCGAGAACGACCCGGTGCTGAAGTCCACCGGCCTGTCGGTCATCCGCGAGCGCGCCGCCGTCGGCTACCGCCACCTGGAGTACGAGGCGGCCACGGACCGCTACTCGCCGTACCGGAAAATGCTCGCCGCCCTGTGGCGCGAGAGCCCGGTGTCCTCGCTCCAGGAGGGCGAGACCCTGGCCACCATGGCGTCGCTCGTGCACGTCGACCACGAGGGCGCGTCGTTCGCGGGGGCGCTGATCGAGCAGTCGGGGCTGACCCCGGTGGAGTGGCTGCGCGGCTACCTTCGCGCCTACTTCACCCCGCTGCTGCACAGCTTCTACGCGTACGACCTCGTCTACATGCCGCACGGCGAGAACGTCATCCTGGTCCTCAAAGACGGCGCCGTACAGCGCGCGATCTACAAGGACATCGCCGAGGAGATCGCGGTCATGGACCCGCAGGCGGTGCTGCCGCCCACGGTCGAGCGGATCAGGGTCGAAGTCCCCGAGGACAAGAAACTGCTGTCCATCTTCACGGACGTCTTCGACTGCTTCTTCCGCTTCCTGGCCGCCAATCTGGCGGGCGAGGGCATCCTCGACGAGGACGACTTCTGGCGGACGGTCGCCGAGTCGGTGCGCGCGTACCAGGACGCGACGCCCGAACTCGCCGACAAATTCCGGCAGTACGACATGTTCGCGCCGGAGTTCGCGCTGTCCTGCCTCAACCGCCTCCAGCTGCGCAACAACAAGCAGATGGTGGACCTCGCCGACCCGTCGGGAGCCCTCCAGCTCGTGGGCACGCTGAAGAACCCGATCGCGGTCTGACCCGGACAGACTGTCCGGGCCCGGGGGACGGTCCCCCCGGGCCCGGACCATGTGCCGGACCGTTCGCCGAGCACCCCAACCACCCAGTCTCCGCACGTCACTTGGCGCCCACAGGCACCTCACAGGTAACCCCACTACCGTCCACCCCTGCTGTGCACGCCATTGGGGGGACACCATGTCCGAGCACATGACGAAGCCGCATTTACCGCCGCGCACATCGCCAGGCGCACCGCCCCGCACATCGCCACACAGGTCGTCGCACCTGGCCCCGCACGAGGCCGCCGTGCGCGCCTACGCGGAAGCGTTCTGCGCCAGTCCGCGCGATGCCGCCGAGCTGGCCGGCGAGGCGCTGGACCGGGCGGCCGGGTGGGAGGGGCCGGCACTGCGCCCCGCACTGCTGGCCGAGGTGCGGCGCGCCGCCTACGGCCGGCTGCGCACCGGGTGGGCCGGGCGGCTGAGCCCCGGCTTCCTCCAGTGGTCGCGGCGCGCCGCCGTCGCGTTCGGGGAGACGGGCACCCTGGGCAAGGTGGAGCAGTCCTCCCTGCTGCTGCGCGCCTTCGAGGAGCTGCCGGACTCGGCACGGACGGCCCTGTGGCACGTCCTGGCGGAGGAGAGGTCGACGGATCTCGCGGCAGCGCTGCTGGGCACCACTGAGGACTTCGCGGTCGCGTCGGCGCACGCCGCCCGCGACCGGCTGATCGAGACCTACCGGCGGCTGCGCGCCGAACGCACGGCGGAGGCCGCGTGCGTCCACTACGGCGGGATGATCAGCGCGGTCTCGCGCGGCACGCACGCCAACGCACCCGCGGACCTCGAACAGCACATGTCCGGCTGCCGCTTCTGCGCCCACGACTACACGGTGCTGCACACGCTCGCCGCGGGCGAGGAGAGCGACGTACGGACGCTGCTGGTGGCCCAGGTGCTGCTGTGGGGCGGCACCGCCTACCAGGACGCGTTACGGCGCCAGTACGCCGTCCCCGGGCCGGAGGAGCCCCCGGCGCCGCGCGAGCCGGTCCGGCGGCGCGGGACCCTGCTGTACGCCGTGGTCGCGACGGTCGTGGTGACCGCCGCGGCCACCACGGCCGTCCTGAAGCTGGGCTCCGGGTCCGAGGCCGTGGCCTCCGACCGCCCCTCCGCCGTCGCCCCGTCGGCCCCCTCCGCGAGCCCGTCCCCCTCGCCCACCGCCTCCGCCGCCACGGCGACCATCACGCTGCGGAGCCGGGCGACCGGCCGCTGTCTCGCCGTCCCCGGCGGTTCCGCCTCCTGGGACGTGGATCCCTCGCAGGCGGTCTGCGACGGCAGCGCCTCGCAGCGGTGGCGCGTCGTGGCCACCAAGGGGAAGTCGGTGGCCCTGCAGAACCTGGCCACGAAGCTCTGCCTGGACATCGCGGGCGACCGCAGGGCGGGCGACGGGATGCAGCAGCGCCCGTGCGCCTACAGCCAGGGCGCGAACGCCCCCTACCCCGAGGACCAGGCCTTCCTCCTGAAGGCGGCCGCCTCGGGCGACTACGTCACTCTCCTGTGCCAGGACAACCCGAGGATCGCCCTCGGTGCGCGCCCTGGCGGCATCGGCATGCTGACCGCCGCAGGAGCGGGCAGCGCCGTACGTTTCGTACGGGCCGACGCGTCCACCACATGAGCGCGGGCGCCCGGGAGTTGGGGATTCCGGGCGCCCGCTTCCTGCATGCCTACGCGGCGGGCCAGGGCACCTGGGGCGACTTGTAGTAGCCGATCCCCAGCGCGTCCCAGCGCGGCCCCTGTGCCGCGAGCCGCACCTTGTACGTGTCCCAGTCGTGCGTCGACGCGGGCGACCAGCCGAGCTCGGCCACGCCGGGCAGCCGCGGGAAGGCCATGTAGTCGATGTCCGCGCCGGTGACGATGGTCTCCGTCCACAGCGGCGCCTCGACCCCGCGGATCGCCGAACTCGGGGCGCCGGGAAGGTAGGTGCCCGGGTCCCAGTCGTACGCCCGCTTCACCTCGACCAGACCCGCCCAGTCCTGCCCGAGCGGAGTGTCCGCGGTGTACTTCATGTCCAGGTAGACCCGGTCGGCGGGCGACAGCACGATCCCCGTCCCGTTCCGCGCGGCCTTCGCGACCTGCGCCTTCTCCTCGGCACTGGTGTCGTCTAGCCCCCAGTACTGCGCGATCGCGCCCTTCGCCGGAGTGGCCCCGGTCAGCTGGTGCCAGCCGACGACGGTCTTCCCGTACTTGGCGACGATCGGCTGCACCTTGTCCATGAAGGTCACGTAGTCGGCGTGGCTGGTGGAGTGGGCCTCGTCCCCGCCGATGTGGAGATACCTGCCCGGTGTGATCGCGGCGAGCTCCCGGATCACGTCGTCCACAAAGTCGTACGTCACCGGCTTCGCCACGCACAGCGAGCTGAAGCCGACGTCCGTGCCGGTGTAGAGCGGCGGCGCGACCCCGTCGCAGTTCAGCTGCGCGTAGGAGGCGAGGGCGGCGTTGGTGTGCCCGGGCATGTCGATCTCCGGGACGACCTCCAGATAGCGCGAGGCGGCATACCGGACGATCTCCTGGTAGTCCGCCTTGGTGTAGGAGCCGCCGGTGCCGCCGCCCACCTGCGTCGAGCCGCCGTACGCGGCCAGCCTCGGCCAGGAGTCGATCGCGATACGCCAGCCCTGGTCGTCGCTCAGGTGCAGATGCAGCTTGTTGACCTTGTAGAGGGCCAACTCGTCGATGTAGCGCTTGACTTGGCCGACGCTGAAGAAGTGCCGGGAGACGTCGAGCATCGCGCCGCGGTAGCCGTAGCGGGGGCTGTCCTCGATGGTGCCGCCCGCGACGAGCCAGGGTCCTGGCTGTACGGAGTTCTTCTCGACGGCGGCGGGCAGCAGCTGGCGCAGGGTCTGGACGCCGTGGAAGAGCCCGGCGGGCTTGGCGGCACTGATGGTGACACCGCCCCGGCCGCTGTCCAGGCGGTAGGCCTCGCCGCCCAGTCCCTTCGCGCCGAGCCGGAGTTGGATACCGCCCCCGCCGTGCGAGGTGACCGGCAGCCGGTAGCCGGTGGAGGGCCGCAGAATGTCCGCGAGGTACGCGCCGACACGGCGGGCGCCCGGCGAGTCGTCGACACGGATGCGGGTGTCGCCGGTGATGCGGTACGCGGAGCCGCCGGGATGGACAGAGGCGGGGGCCGGGACGACCTGCCCCAGCGGGGCAGCGGTCTTCGCGGCGGCGGTGGGAGCCGCGCCGACGACGGAGATACCGGCAGCCGCCACAAGCAGCAGCGTACCGAGAAGGCGGGGCGTTCTGTGCTGTCTCACATGCGCTCCCTTCGAGGGCCCTGCACCTGGGGGGTGGACCCAAATTGGTAAAGACCACTCTCCCGCAGAGCCGGTGAAACAATCCCCCTCATGGCGGAAATCATCCAGAGAGACGGCACGTGGGCCTTCGACGGCGACGCCCTGCGGATGACCCCTGGCCGGAACAAGAACGTCAGCCCGCTCCGCACGATGCTGGGTGAACTGACCGTCCCGCTCGGCGCGTTGGCGGGCGTCTCCTTCGAACAGGGAAGGAAGACCGGGCGCCTCAGGCTCCGGCTGCGCGACGGCGCCGACCCGCTGCTCCAGGCGACCGCCGGCAAGCTCGCGGAGCCGAACGACCCGTACCAGCTCACCGTCGAGTCCGACCGCTACGGCGTCGCCGAGTACCTGGTGGACGAGATCCGCAACGCGCTGCTCCTCGACCAGGTGCCCTCCGGGCCGGTCGACGGCTACCTGCTCCCCGGCCCCTCCGTACCGCTGTCCGCCTCCGCCGGGGACGGCACGGCGAGCTTCGACGGCGAACACGTACGCCTGGAATGGAACTGGAAGACAGAGGACGCCAAGTCCGCCGCGGGCGCCCGCACCCTGGCCCTCACCGACATCACCGCCGTCGAGTGGCACCCCGCGATCGGCCTGGAGAACGGCTCCCTGCGCTTCACGGTACGCGGCGCGGAAACCAAGGCCCCACCGAAGTACGACCCCAACTCCGTCGAACTGTGGGGCTTCAAGAAGGACCCCCTGATGGCCCTCGTCGCGGCGGCCGTACAGGCACGACTCCCCCACCCCACGGCATCCCCGCCAGAACTGCCGCCGAAGAAGCAGCCCGCCGCCATCCCCCCGGAGGCCGACCACGACGCCCTCCTGCGCCGCCTCCGCGAGTTGGGCGACCTGCACAAGGAGGGCGTCTTGACGGCCGAGGAGTTCACCTTGGCCAAGCAGGCGGTCCTCAAACGCTTGTAAGGACCGCCTTCAGATCACCGTGCCCCGCCTTCTAGACACGCGATCAGCCAAACCCCGGTTGTTCAGGGGCGCGGGGAACTGCGCGACAAGCCCCCACCGGCCGGCAGCTAACGAACCCGCCGAGCCACGGTAAACCGGTCAACCTCGGCCCCGGTCTCAGCAATCCCCCGCACAGTCAACGTAGCCATCCGCCCCTTCACCGCAGGCGCAACGTCCACCCGCAAGAACGAGTAGTTGAGATACCGCACCCGAGACCACGTCACCGTCTCGCTCTGCTTCCCGTCCTTCTGGTTGATGAAGGAGGCCACGGACTCGACCTCGTTCTCGTTCCCCTCGTACGACTGCGGCGCGGTGAACGCGTACAGACTGCGCCCGGCGGCCCCCGCCGTCACGTACACAACGCCCTCGGTCTCCGGGTACGCCGTACCCCCGATCGGCAGCTTCTTCACGACCGCGTCGCCCTTGATGACGTCGGTCCGCTCGTACTGGTGGTTGTGACCGTTGATGACCAGGTCCACCGTGTACTTCTCGAACAGCGGCACCCACTCCTGTCGCACGCCCCCCTCCGAGGCGTGCGCCGTGGAGGTGCAGTACGCGCAGTGGTGGAAGAAGATCACGATGAAGTCGACGTCCTTGGACGCCCGGAACTTCTTGAGCTGCCCCTCCAGCCAGGTGGTCTGCGTGCCGCCGGAGATGCCCAGGTTCGCCGGGATCTCGAAGGAGATGTCGTTGGCGTCCAGCGAGATGACCGCCGTGTTGCCGTAGACGAAGGAGTACACGCCGGGCAGGTTCGCCTTGTCGGGCCCGTTGTCCGGCAGCGTCCAGCGGGCTTCCTCGCCGCCGTAGCCGTTGGGCGAGTACCAGGCCTCCATGTCGTGGTTGCCGTACGCCGGCATCCACGGGACGGACTTGGCGACCGTCTCGGTCTGGGCGAGGAACTGGTCCCAGATGCGCGAGTCGAAGCCGGTGTCCTCCTTCTTGCCCGCGCCGGACGGGTCCGCGTACGCGATGTCACCGGCGTGCAGGTGGAAGGCCGGGTTCTGGCCGAGCAGCAGGGCGTCGTTGGCGAGGCCGTGGTAGCCGACGCCCTCGTCGCCGAAGGCCGTGAAGGTGAACGGCTCGGCGTGCGCGGGCGCGGTGGTGAAGGTGCCCAGCGTGCCGAGGAGGTGGGGCGCGGCCGGGTCGAAGCCCGCGTGGCCGACGCCGTAGTAGTACGTCTTGCCGGGGCGCAGGTGGGTGAGCTTGGCGTGCAGGTAGTACTGCGTGTGGTCGGCGCTGACGCCGACACCGGCCGGGGTGTACAGCGCCCGGACCTCGGCCTCGATCTTGCGGGAGAGGTCCCAGGGGTGGGCGCCGATGCGTATGTAAGGCTTCTTCACGGCGGTCGGGACCTGCCAGGAGACCGTGACCTCGGTGCGCGGGTCGTTGCCGAAGGCCAGGTGGCGGCCGAAGGGGGCGACGAGCGCGCCGTCGACCGTCTCGGTCGAGGAGGCGGTGGCCTGCGTCGGGACCGCGGCCTGTGCGACGGCGCCCGGCACGAAGGTGCCGCCCGCGACGGCGCCGAGGGTCACGGCCCCGCCTCTGATCATGTTGCGCCGGGAGAACTTGGCGCGGAGGTACTCGTGCTGCTCAGCCATGCTCATGCGCTCGGCGAGCTTGTCCGGTACGCCCATGCGTGGAGTGTCCATGGCCACAGAAGTTGCTCCCGGCAATCGACGCGGCACAAGACACAGGATGGACAGCTTGCAAACAGCCCCCCATAAGAGGTTCAACAGCCACTTGCCCGATATCGGGCAGGATTCTTGCGAATCACTCGCCCGTACCCCAGGATCAACGGGTGCACGACGAACTTGTTGATCATCTGACGCGGTCCACGCCCCTGAACCGGGGCGAGGCACTGCGGGTGATCCAGGACGTGCTCGCCTACTTCGACGAGACGACCGAGGAGTACGTCCGTCGCCGCCATCGCGAGCTCCAGGCCCAGGGCATGGTGAACGCGACGATCTTCGATCGGATCGAGGCGGACCTGAAATACCGCGCGGTCGCGCCGCCGGAGCTCACGCTCAGGCAGCTGCGTCGCATCGTTTACGGCTGAGGGACTGGGACTTTACCTATATGTGCGGAATCGTCGGATACATCGGCAAGCGTGATGTGGCTCCCCTGCTGCTCGAAGGCCTCCAGCGCCTGGAGTACCGCGGCTACGACTCGGCGGGCATCGTCGTCACGACCCCCAAGTCGGCCGGCCTGAAGATGGTCAAGGCCAAGGGCCGGGTCCGCGACCTGGAGGCCAAGGTCCCCGCACGCTTCAAGGGCACCACCGGTATCGCCCACACCCGCTGGGCCACCCACGGCGCCCCCTCCGACGTGAACGCCCACCCGCACATGTCGGCCGACAACAAGGTCGCGATCGTCCACAACGGGATCATCGACAACGCCTCCGACCTGCGCAAGAAGCTTGAGGCCGACGGCGTCGAGTTCCTCTCCGAGACCGACACCGAGGTCCTCACCCACCTCATCGCCCGCTCCCAGGCCGAGACCCTGGAGGAGAAGGTCCGCCAGGCGCTGCGCGTGATCGAGGGCACCTACGGCATCGCCGTGATGCACGCCGACTTCCCCGACCGCATCGTGGTGGCCCGAAACGGCTCCCCGGTCGTCCTCGGCATCGGCGAGAAGGAGATGTTCGTCGCCTCGGACATCGCCGCCCTGGTCACCCACACCCGCCAGATAGTGACCCTGGACGACGGCGAGATGGCCACTCTCAAGGCCGACGACTTCCGCACGTACACCACCGAGGGCACCCGCACGACGGCCGAGCCGACCACCGTGGAGTGGGAGGCGGCGTCGTACGACATGGGCGGCCACGACACGTACATGCACAAGGAGATCCACGAGCAGGCCGACGCCGTGGACCGCGTGCTGCGCGGCCGCATCGACGACCGGTTCTCGACGGTCCACCTCGGCGGCCTGAACCTGGACGCCCGCGAGGCGCGCCAGATCCGCCGCGTGAAGATCCTCGGCTGCGGCACCTCGTACCACGCGGGCATGATCGGCGCCCAGATGATCGAGGAGCTCGCCCGCATCCCCGCGGACGCCGAGCCGGCCTCCGAGTTCCGCTACCGCAACGCGGTCGTCGACCCCGACACCCTGTACGTGGCCGTGTCCCAGTCCGGTGAGACGTACGACGTACTGGCCGCCGTCCAGGAGCTGAAGCGCAAGGGCGCGCGGGTGCTGGGCGTGGTCAATGTCGTCGGCTCGGCGATCGCCCGCGAGGCGGACGGCGGCATGTACGTCCACGCGGGCCCCGAGGTCTGCGTCGTCTCGACGAAGTGCTTCACCAACACCACCGTCGCCTTCGCGCTGCTCGCGCTGCACCTCGGCCGTACCCGTGACCTGTCGGTCCGCGACGGCAAGCGGATCATCGAGGGCCTGCGCAAGCTGCCCGCGCAGATCTCCGAGATCCTGGAGCAGGAGGACGAGATCAAGAAGCTGGCCGCGGAGTACGCCGAGGCCCGCTCGATGCTCTTCATCGGCCGCGTACGGGGCTACCCGGTGGCCCGTGAGGCCTCCCTGAAGCTCAAGGAGGTCTCGTACATCCACGCCGAGGCCTACCCCGCCTCCGAGCTCAAGCACGGCCCGCTGGCCCTCATCGAGCCCGCCCTCCCCACGGTCGCGATCGTCCCCGACGACGACCTCCTGGAGAAGAACCGCGCCGCCCTGGAGGAGATCAAGGCCCGCAGCGGCAAGATCCTCGCGGTCGCCCACCAGCACCAGGAGAAGGCCGACCAGACGATCGTCGTCCCGAAGAACGAGGACGAACTGGACCCCATCCTCATGGGCATCCCCCTCCAACTCCTCGCCTACCACACGGCGTTGGCCCTGGGCCGCGACATCGACAAGCCGCGCAACCTCGCGAAGTCGGTAACGGTGGAGTAGAACTCCCCTGATGAGGCGCCCCCTTAGGGGCGCGGGGAACTGCGCGAGCAACCCCCACCGGCCCGGCACAGGCCGGACAACGGGACGGACCCCCACGTGTTGCCACCAAACACGGGGGGTCCGTTCTCATCGCCGGGGGCCGCCCAAACCCCCAGCCGGCGCCGCTAACCGGTGGCCGTCACCCCCCGGCCGGCGGCACGCCCGGGAAGCGTGGTGGGCCAGTGAGCCATGGCCGCAGTAGCCCCGTACCAAGCGAGCAGACCGCCCACCGCCGCAAGCCAGCCCGCGACCTTCGCCAGCCCGCTGGAGTCACCGAACTGCCCGATGGCGAGCAGCAGCAGCGACACGAAGAGCAGCCCGTACGTGCCCCGTACGAACAGGGAACCGCCGGCGGACCCCGCCGCCAGGCTCAGCGCGACCAGCGCGAACAGGAGCAGGAAGAGACCGGCCGCGTTGGCGGAGGCCTGCGCGTCGGACGTGACGCCCCAGGTGAACCAGAGCGCGCCGAGTGCGGTGAAGGCCGTACCGCTGAAGGCGTCACGGTCACGGAAGGCGAACAGACCGGCGACGAAGAGCGCGATGCCACCGACATAGGTGGCGAGGGAGACGGAGTCGGCTGCCGTGACGCCGTCGATCACTTGGGTGTGACCGAGGCCGAAGGCCAGCAGGGTGAGTCCGAGCGCGAGTTGGCCGAGGGTCGATGTGGTGCTTCCCGCAGAGACGTCGTTGTCCACGGCGGGCTCCCTTCATGCATGTGCAGTTGTGCTGCGTGGTACCGGCCGTGCGGTTGGTCCGGCGAGCGGTATGTACCCTTCACAAGGGCACAAACCACCTCTACGCGCCAGTAGATTTAGGCCGCATCACGCCCCGCGTCAGGGGGAGTTGACGACCCGCCAGGAATCTCGTCCGGCTCATCTCACCTGGGACAACGGCGAGTTACGGAATGACAACGACGGGGCGCTTCGCGCGCTTGGCGAGTCTTCCGGCCACCGAGCCGAAGATGCGCCCGACGATGCCGTGCGTGGAGCCGACGACGATCGCGTCCGCCTCGTACTCCCGCCCCACCTCTTCGAGTTCATGGCAGATGTCACCGCCGCGCTCGACGAGGATCCAGGGCACCTCGGCCAGATATTCGGCGCAGGCGAGTTCGAGTCCGAGCACCTCGGTGCGGTGGTCCGGCACGTCGACGAAGACCGGTGGCTCGCAGCCCGCCCACACCGTGGTGGGCAGCCGGTTGGCGACATGCACGATGATCAGGCCCGAGCCGGAGCGATGGGCCATGCCGATCGCGTAGGCGAGGGCGCGCTCGCTGGACGTCGAGCCGTCGAAGCCGACGACGACGCCGTGCTTGAAGGCGGGATCGCAGGACTGACGGGGTTCTTCCGCCGCCAGGGGCTCGGCCGCCGTGGGATCGGCGAGCGGGCGCTTGCGGTCCGCGGGATCGAAGAATTCGTGACCGGCCATGGGTGTCTCGGCGTTTGGATCCTCGTGGTGGGGACGACAACGATCGGCAGAGCTGTGTCTGGGAAACATCTTCCCAACCCCATACCCCCAAGGGTACGGCGGCACGCCTCCTCTGCCCAGATCCCGCGCGCACTGTGCGGCGTTCCCCGGAGCATGCATGAGAGGCGCCCGTAACGCAATGGTTGCTGCCCCGTACAGGCGGTTTGCACAGGGTTCACCTAGGGAGGGGCCCTTTCATCGTCGCACGACCGTCGGCCGACAGTGACCGGCCGGTCGAACACGCGTTGAACCGGTAAGCCACCGCCATGGGGAGCCCGCACGTACTCGCTCGCCATGGGGAGCACTGGAGTACTAGGGAGCAGACCGTGCCCGGACCCGAGACCGCGTCCCACACCTCCCCCGCGGCACACTCCGCGTCGCCGCCCGTCCCGGACACCGCGAGCGATGTGGTGCGCTGGGCGGCCTTCAGCTGTGTCCTGGTCCCGGTGGTCCTCGTCTGGTACGGCACCTCGCTGGCCGGCGCGGCCGGTACGGCCCTGGGTCTGGCGGCGGTGACCGGGGCCTGCCGGGTGCTGCTGAGGCAGTCGGAACGCGGCGCGGCGCGACTGCGCGCCGCGGAGCGGGCCCCGCACCGCGGCCGGCACGGCAGGAGCGGCCCGCACGGCGTGGCCGGAGCGGGCGGGCCCCGCGGTGTGGCCGGACTGGGCGGTCCGCCCGGCCCTCGTGATGGGTCCGGAGTGGGCGGTGCGCGCGGTGTGGTCGCCGCACACGGAAGAAATGGTGCGGGGGCGCACGGAGGTGGTCGGCACGGCGCGGGAAACAAGCCGGTCGACTGACCGGTTTCCGCGCACGCGCCCGCTACTTTTCAGCCAACTTCTGCGCACCGCGCATCCCTTGGTCGAACGACCCCCCAACCCCCGTTCGACCTGCACTGAAAGGGCCACAGGGGGCTCGCGCACCCTACGTGGATTGGCCACTGCCACGAGGCGCACTTCCCTGCACGGCCCACGAGTGCAACGCTTCGTGATCGAATGCTTCACGCCAAGTTGCCATGTCGACATTCTGCGGAGTAGCGAACTGGTCACCTTGGCGCCCAGGGACACAGTAGATTCGATCTTGTCTTACGGCGGGGGACTCGTGCAGGACCGAGGGGAAACGTGCAGGAGCGACACAACCGAGGAGCCGCGACCACCGAGGGGGGCTTAGCAGTATGAGCCACGACTCCACTGCCGCGCCGGAAGCCGCGGCCCGGAAACTTTCCGGGCGACGCCGCAAGGAGATCGTCGCGGTGCTGCTGTTCAGCGGCGGCCCCATCTTCGAGAGTTCCATACCGCTGTCGGTGTTCGGGATTGACCGCCAGGACGCCGGCGTGCCGCGCTACCGCCTACTGGTGTGCGCCGGCGAGGAAGGCCCACTGCGGACCACAGGGGGCCTGGAACTCACCGCGCCACATGGCCTGGAAGCGATCTCGCGGGCAGGCACGGTGGTCGTGCCCGCCTGGCGGTCGATCACCTCGCCACCACCGGAGGACGCGCTCGACGCACTGCGCCGCGCGCACGAGGAGGGTGCCCGCATAGTCGGGCTGTGCACCGGCGCCTTCGTCCTCGCGGCGGCGGGTTTACTGGACGGCCGTCCGGCGACGACCCACTGGATGTACGCACCGACGCTGGCCAAGCGCTATCCGTCGGTGCATGTGGACCCACGAGAACTCTTCGTGGACGACGGAGACGTCCTGACATCGGCGGGTACGGCGGCCGGAATCGACCTCTGCCTGCACATCGTGCGGACGGACCACGGCAACGAAGCGGCCGGGGCCCTGGCCCGCCGTCTGGTGGTCCCCCCGCGCCGCAGCGGCGGCCAGGAGCGCTACCTCGACCGGTCCCTGCCGGAGGAGATCGGCGCCGACCCCCTCGCGGAGGTCGTCGCCTGGGCGCTGGAGCACCTCCACGAGCAGTTCGACGTCGAGACGCTGGCGGCACGCGCGTACATGAGCCGCCGCACCTTCGACCGCCGGTTCCGCTCGCTCACGGGGAGCGCTCCCCTGCAGTGGCTGATCACTCAGCGCGTACTGCAGGCACAGCGTCTCCTGGAGACCTCCGACTACTCGGTCGACGAGGTCGCGGGCCGCTGCGGCTTCCGCTCGCCGGTCGCGCTGCGGGGTCACTTCCGGCGCCAGCTGGGATCGTCCCCGGCCGCGTACCGGGCGGCGTACCGCGCCCGCAGGCCGCAGTCCGACCGCTCGTCGGACACGGACAGCTCGGCGGCTCCGGCCGGACCGCCACCGTCCGTGCACCAGGAGAGCCCGGTCCCGATGCAGACCCGCCGCACAGCGGCGGCGAGCGCCCTGGGCCCGGCTGCGTCCCTGTCCACGGACTCGGGCAAGCCCGAGCTGTACGCGGCGGGCCGCCCGAGCCTGCCGGGGCAGCGGAGTGCGCCGTAGCAGTACCTGCCGGAAGGGGGCCCGCGCCTTGGGGTGCGGGCCCCCTTCCCGTGCGCCCGCGCGCACGGGCGGGTCCAGTCGGCCGGAGCGGGCCGTAGGGTGAGACACATGAACGATCGCATGGTGTGGATCGACTGCGAGATGACCGGGCTCTCGCTGTCGGATGACGCGCTCATCGAGGTGGCCGCACTGGTCACCGACTCGGAGCTGAACGTGCTCGGCGAAGGCGTGGACATCGTGATCCGCCCGCCGGACGCGGCGCTGGAGACGATGCCGGACGTGGTGCGCCAGATGCACACGGCCTCCGGCCTCCTCGACGAGCTGGCCGCGGGCACGACCCTCGCGGACGCCGAGGAGCAGGTCCTCTCCTATGTACGTGAGCACGTCAAGGAGCCGGGCAAGGCCCCGCTGTGCGGGAACTCCGTGGGCACGGACCGCGGCTTCCTCCTCCGCGACATGCCGACCCTTGAGGACTACCTCCACTACCGCATCGTGGACGTCTCCTCCGTCAAGGAGCTGGCCCGCCGCTGGTACCCCCGGGCGTACTTCAACAGCCCGGACAAGAACGGCAACCACCGCGCCCTCGCCGACATCCGCGATTCCATCGTCGAGCTCCGCTACTACCGCGAGGCGATCTTCGTCCCCCAGCCCGGCCCCGACTCGGAGACCGCCCGCACCATCGCGGCGAAGCACGTCCTGCCCGCCGAGTAGGCCTTTGACGGGGCCCTCCTGGGGCCCCCGAAAAAGCCGTGCGCGAGCACCCCTTCGGACCCTGTACACTTTTTCTCGGCCGGTCAGGGAAACCAAGACCGGACATGGTGGGTGTAGCTCAGCTGGTAGAGCACCTGGTTGTGGTCCAGGATGCCGCGGGTTCAAGTCCCGTCACTCACCCTGATCAGTCAGCCGGTGACCTGTTCGAACAGGTCACCGGCTGACTGCGTTCCCGCACGTTCCACACACCACCGAAGCCCGTACCCTTCCCGCGTGCGCCATCTCGCAGAACCTTTCGCCCTCGGAGCCCTGCGCCGGGGCCGCCCGATCGAACAGTTCCTCGGTCCGGCCGGTTCGCCCGAGCGGCCCGGTGTCCGGTATGTGGAGATCAGTCCGGTGAAGACGGGGTACGAGATCCACCTCCACTCCGTAGAGGACATCGGGGACGAGTCGTTCTGCGACCTCGGCGAGTTCCCGCCCCTCGATCCCGACGACGAACGCGCCGAGTTCGGTCTCCTGATCACCACGGCCGACGACCCGCTGACCGCCCTGAACGCCGCCGAGCGTCACACGGGAGCGGTACGGGGACGGTGGGTCAACGCGGCCATGTCGGGGGACGAATACAGGGACTTCGTCCTGGCGGGCCGTCCGGCGACGGCGTCGCCCGACGGGCACCCCTGGCCCGCACCCACGCCCCGCGTGTCCGCCGACACCATCCGCACCACCCACCTCGACCTCCTCCCCCTCCGCATCGAGCACGCCGAGGAGATGGCCGAGGTGTTGTCCGACCCGGCGCTGCACACCTTCATCGGGGGCACCCCTGACGGTCCCGAGGCGCTGCGCGCGCGGTACGAGCGGCTCGTCGTGGGTTCCCCCGACCCCGCTGTCTCCTGGTGCAACTGGGTGCTCGGACTGCGTGAGGAGGGGTGCCTGGTGGGGACGGTGCAGGCGACTGTGGTCGGGCAGCGGGCGGAGATCGCCTGGGTGTTGGGCGCGCGGTGGCAGGGGCGGGGGCTGGCCAAGGAGGCCGCCCGGGGCTTGGTGGAGTGGCTGGCGGCGCGGTCCGTGCGTACCGTCCTCGCCCACATCCACCCCGGCCACCACGCCTCCGCGGCCGTCGCCGAGGCGGCGGGACTGTCCCCGACCGGCACCGTCCATGGCGGCGAGGCCCGCTGGGAACTGACCGTACGGCCGTCGCCTCACGTTTCCTGAGGCTCGCCCGCCGCGCGCCACGCCGCCGCGAAACGGTGGACGTCGGCGAAGCGGTCGTCCGGGTCGGGGAACGTGGCGCGTTCGACGACCGCCAGCTGTTGCGGTGTGCCGCGCCAGGCGCGCTCCTCGTCACCCGCGTCCAGGAGCAGCCGGGCGGTGCGGCCGAGGGTGAAGACGGTCGTACGGGTGTCGATGACCGCCCCGCGCACGAACTCCTCGGGGGCCATGAACCGCCGGGAGCCCGGCAGCCGTTCGTCCTCCACCTCGAAGGGACCCGGCCGGTACTCGTCGAGGTCGATGAGATGGGCCGCGTCGGCGGCGAAGTCGTAGAGCAGCGCGCCGTCGTAGAAGTCGACGGCGACATGGCCGGCGGCCTCCACCGCGAGGTGTGCGTCCAGGACCCGGTCGAAGGCGCGCAGTACGCGGGCGGTGGGCAGGGCGCGGAAGCGGGCCATCGGGCTGCCCGGGCTAGTACGGTCGCGGGGACCGCCCACGGTGGCGTGGTACAGCACCTCGCCCTCCCGCCAGGGCATCACGACCGCCCAGCCGCCACCTCCGCGCACGGCGATCCGGTGGACCTGGGGGACGATCGCCGAGTGCCGTACGGCCCGGTGAAATGCCCATCCTCGATCGAGTGAGCGCCGTGCGCTGTCGTTGACCGACTCCTTGACGAACCACCGCGCACCGTCGAGCAGCCGCACCCCGTACGACACACACCCCGAGTCCTGCTCCCTGAACACCTTGAACACCTCGCCCACGCGGCCCAAGTACGGTTCCACGGCGGGCACTTCATCAACTCCGAGCAAGGGATGCAGGACCATGCTCGCCACCATGCCGTAATACCCCGCCCCCATGTGGAGAGAAGCCGCAGGTCAGGCATCGCGCTGCGGCAACGGCGGAGCAATGACGGCGGTGATCGGTTCGCCGCCCGGGACCTGCGGGACCACCTCGGGCGGGCACGCGGGGACAGTGGGGGCGGCGAGGGCGACTGGTACCGGTAGCCGCGCACGAGACGTCGTACCACCGGCGCGTACGACGGCGTACCACCGGCGCGCGTATGGCGTCATACGACCGGCGCGTACGACGTCGTACGACCGGATACCGCACGCCGTACGACCAGACACCGCACGCCCTACGACGACTCCCGCACCACCAGCTCCGCCGGCAGCACCAGCTGTCGCTTCTCCAGCCCGCGCGACACCGCCGGCCGGCGGTCCGCGATCTCGCCGAGGAGGAGGTCGATCATCGCGCGGCCCATTTCCTCGATCGGCTGGCGGACGCTGGTCAGGGGCGGGTCCATGTGGCGGGCGATGGCGGAGTCGTCGTAGCCGATCAGCGCCACGTCGTCGGGTATGCGGCGGCCCTCCTCGCGCAGGACCTGGCGGGCGCCGGCCGCCATGACGTCGGAGCCGGCGAAGACCGCGTCGAGGTCGGGGCAGTGCTCCAGGAGCAGGGTCATCGCACGGCGGCCGCCCTCCTCCGTGAAGTCGCCGGGGACGATCAGCCGCTCGTCCACCTCGCGGCCCGCGTCGAGCAGCGCCTCGCGGTAGCCGTCGACGCGGCGCTGGGCACCGTAGACGTCGAGACGCCCCGCGATGTGGGCGATCGTGCGGCGCCCCCGGGCCATCAGGTGCTCGATCGCCGCGCGGCCCCCGCCGTAGTTGTCGGAGTCCACGGACGGCAGCGTCTCGTCGGCCGAGCGGCGACCGCTGATGACGGCCGGGATCTCCAGCTGGGCGAGCAGGTCGGGGAGGGGGTCGTTCGCGTGGACCGAGACCAGGAGGACGCCGTCCACCCGGTGGGCCGCCAGATACTGGGCCAGCCGCTGCCGCTCCCGGTCGCTGCCCGCGAAGATCAGCAGGAGCTGCATCTCGGTCTCGGAGAGTTCGGACCCCACGCCCTTGAGCATGTCGGAGAAGTACGGCTCCGCGAAGAAGCGGGTCTCCGGCTCGGGGACGACGAGGGCGATGGCGTCCGTGCGGTTGGCGGCGAGGGCACGGGCCGCCGTGTTGGGGACGTAGCCGAGTTCCGCGACCGCCGCCTCGACGGCGGCGCGGGTCGCGTCGCTGACCCGTGGGGAGCCGTTGATCACCCGGGAGACCGTGCCGCGGCCCACTCCGGCGCGTGCCGCGACCTCTTCCAAGGTCGGCCGGCCGCCGCCCCGGCCCCGCGCTCCGTGGCTTGCCATGGTCCGCCTCCCGTCGACACCGCGCGCTGCGCGACTGGCCTGGAATCTAACAGTCCCGTTCATGTACAGAAGCCCGGCGATCGCGCCGACCTCGCCCTGCCACCGCCCTGCCACCGTCTGGCCACCATCCGAACCACCACCCGGCAACCGCCCGAACCATGGCCTGGCCACCACTCGGCAACCGCTCGAACCACCGCCAGGCCACGCCCCAGGCAACCGCCCAGGCCACTACCCGACCCCGCCCGAGCCACCACCCGGCAACCGCCCGAGCCACCCCCCGAAACCACCACCCGGAGCCGGCAAGTCACACTGACACGAGCCACTCCCCCCGCCCCGAAGCCCCCCTCCGACCCGTCCCCCGCGGTTAGTTAACGGGCCGATAACTGAACGCATCTCTCCGCGCTCCCACCCTTGACACCCCCGCCCGGACCGACGACTCTTCAACACATCACCTGTGGGAGCGCTCCCACAGTACCTGACACATACACATCCCGCACGTTCCCCGCCCGAGCCGCAGCGAGAACCAACGGGCCCAACAGAGCAGTTGGCCGGGGGGTCGGCACGTCAGGCAACAGGAGGACGCAATGCGCACGAGTACCCGTCGGTCCCGCAGGCTGGGGGCCCTCGCGGCCGTCGCCGCGCTGACCACAGGGCTGCTGGCCGGCTGCGCCAGCGACTCGAAAGACAAGGGGTCGTCGGACGGCGGCGGAGGCGGCGGCAAGGGCACGACCACGCTGACCATCGGTACTTTCGGCGTCTTCGGCTACAAGCAGGCCGGCCTCTACGACGAGTACATGAAGCTGCACCCGAACATCTCCATCAAGGAGAACGTCACCACCAAGACCGACGTGTACTGGCCCAAGACCCTCACACGTCTGCAGGCCGGTTCCGGTACCGACGACATCCAGGCGATCGAGGTCGGCAACGTCACCGAGGCCGTCCAGACGCAGGCCGACAAGTTCGTCGACCTGGGCAAGGAGGTCGACAAGTCCCAGTGGCTGGACTGGAAGCTGGCGCAGGCCACCACCAAGGACGGCAAGACGATCGCGCTCGGCACCGACATCGGCCCGATGGCGATCTGCTACCGCAAGGACCTCTTCGAGAAGGCCGGTCTGGAGACGGACCGCACCAAGCTCGCCGCGCAGTGGAAGGGCGACTGGTCCAAGTACGTTGCGCTCGGCAAGGAGTACATGAAGAAGGCGCCCAGCGGCACCAAGTTCGTGGACTCCGCCTCCTCGGTCTACAACGCCGCGCTCGGTGGCGAGAGCGAGCGGTACTACGACAAGGACGGCAACGTCATCTGGGACAAGTCCACGGGCGTGAAGTCGGCCTGGAACAACGCGATGACGGTCGCGACCAGCAATATGTCGGCGAAGCTGAAGCAGTTCGAGGACCCGTGGAACAAGGCCTTCTCCAACGCCACCTTCGCGACGGTGGCCTGCCCCGCGTGGATGATCGGCTACATCGAGGAAAAGTCGGGTGACTCCGGCAAGGGCAAGTGGGACGTGGCGGCGGCGCCGACCGCGGCCAACTGGGGCGGCTCGTTCATCGGTGTGCCGACGGCGGGCAAGCACCAGAAGGAGGCCATCGCGCTGGCGAAGTGGCTGACCGCGCCCGAGCAGCAGGCGAAGGTCTTCGCCAAGCAGGCGAGCTTCCCGTCGACCCCGTCGGCGTACGCGAGCCTGAAGCCGCTGGCGGACACCACGGCGTACTTCTCGAACGCGCCGATCGCACAGATCTTCTCCGACTCGGCGAAGACCATCCCGACGCAGTACTTCGGCACGAAGGACCAGCCGATCGGTACCGCGATCACCGACGTGGGCATCCTCCAGGTCGAGCAGAAGGGCAAGACCCCTGCTCAGGGGTGGTCGGCGGCCACCAACGAAATCAAGGACGTGCTCGGCCAGTGACCAGCTCCAAGCAGGCTCTCGCGCAACCCGCGCCGAGTGCTGACGCCGCGCCCGGCTCCAAGCCGGGCGCGGCGGGGGGCGCTCACGGTCGCGGTACGCCGCCCCCGGGCTCGAGTTCGTGGCGCAGCCGGCTGTACCGCTGGGACATGAAGGCGTCGCCGTACGCGTTCATCGCCCCCTTCTTCATCATCTTCGGGGCCTTCGGGCTCATCCCGCTGCTGTACACGGCCTGGTACTCGCTGCACGACGTGCAGCTGGCCTCGCTGGACCACCAGACCTGGGCGGGCCTGGACAACTACAAGAACCTGTGGTCCTCGGACTTCTTCTGGAACGCCCTGAAGAACACCTTCACCATCGGTCTGATCTCCACGGTGCCGCAGCTGCTGATGGCGATCGCGATCGCGCATCTGCTCAACTACCGGCTGCGCGGCTCGACCGTGTGGCGGGTCGTGATGCTCACCCCGTACGCCACCTCGGTGGCGGCGGCGACGCTCGTCTTCACGCTGCTGTACTCGTGGGACGGCGGCATGATCAACTGGCTGCTGCACTTCGTCGGGGTCGACCCGGTCAACTGGCGTGAGTCCGACTGGGGTTCGCAGTTCGCGGTCTCCTCGATCGTGATCTGGCGGTGGACCGGCTACAACGCGCTGATCTACCTCGCCGCGATGCAGGCGATCCCGACCGACCTGTACGAGTCGGCGGCGCTGGACGGCGCCAACCGCTGGCAGCAGTTCCGGCACGTCACCATCCCGATGCTGCGGCCGACGATCCTGTTCACGGTGGTCGTCTCCACCATCGGCGCGACCCAGCTCTTCGGCGAGCCGCTGCTGTTCGGCGGGCTCAGCGGTTCGAAGGGCGGCTCCGACCACCAGTTCCAGACGCTCGGCCTGTACATGTACGACCAGGGCTGGATCATCGGCAACCTCGGCAAGGCGTCCGCGATCGCCTGGTCGATGTTCCTGATCCTGCTGATCGTCGCCGTGATCAATCTGCTGTTCACCCGACGCCTGAGGAAGTCCCAATGACCACAAGTGATCTGACGTTGCCTCAGGCAAAGGAGAAGGTGAAGGGCGACGGCGGCGGCGCGGGCACGGACGGCCGGGGCTCCCGGCGCCGGGTGCTCGGCGCGGGCAAGCAGCTGCACGCGGGCCCGGTCACCTACGTCGTCCTGGTCGTCTTCGCGCTGGTCTCGCTGGCGCCACTGGTGTGGACGGCCATCGCGGCCTCGCGCAACGACCAGCGCCTGGCGCAGACGCCGCCGCCGCTGTGGTTCGGCGGCAACCTGTTCAAGAACATGCAGGCCGCCTGGGACCAGGCCGGGCTCGGCACCGCGATGTTCAACAGCACGATCGTGGCGGGCACCATCACCATCGGTACGGTGGTCTTCTCCACGCTCGCCGGATTCGCCTTCGCCAAGCTGCGCTTCAGGTTCTCCAGCACCCTGCTGCTGCTGACCATCGGCACGATGATGATCCCGCCGCAGCTGGCCGTCGTACCGCTGTACCTGTGGATGAGCGACCTGCACTGGGCCAACCATCTGCCGACGGTCATCCTGCCCACCCTGGTCACCGCGTTCGGCACGTTCTTCATGCGGCAGTACCTGGTGCAGGCGCTGCCCACCGAGCTGATCGAGGCGGCGCGCGTCGACGGCGCGAACAGCCTGCGCGTGGTGTGGCACGTGGTCTTCCCGGCGGCGCGCCCCGCGATGGCGGTGCTCGGACTGCTGACCTTCGTGATGGCCTGGAACGACTTCCTGTGGCCGATCATCGCGCTCAACCAGCAGAACCCGACCGTGCAGGTCGCCCTCAACTCGCTGGGCACCGGCTACGTACCCGACCAGGCCGTGATCATGGCGGGCGCGCTGCTCGGCACGCTGCCGCTGCTCATCGCCTTCCTGCTGTTCGGCAAGCAGATCGTCGGCGGCATCATGAACGGCGCGATCAAGGGCTGACCCGCCGCGCCGCCGGCCGCGCAGCCGCCGACGGGGCCGGGTCACCGCCGCCCCGGCCCCACGCACCTCCCCCCACTTCCCCCCTCCTCCTGACCGTCGGTCTCCACGACCCCTTATGGGAGCGCTTCCATGCCTGAGCCCGTTACCCCTGTGACCTTTCCTCCCGCCTTCCTCTGGGGCGCGGCCACCTCCGCGTACCAGATCGAGGGGGCGGTGCGGGAGGACGGCCGCACCCCCTCGATCTGGGACACCTTCAGCCATACGCCCGGCAAGACGGCCGGTGGTGAGACCGGTGACATCGCTGTCGAGCACTACCACCGCTACCGCGACGACGTGGCCCTGATGGCGGAGCTGGGCCTGACGGCGTACCGCTTCTCGATCTCCTGGTCGCGCGTGCAGCCGACCGGCCGCGGCCCCGCCGTACAGCGCGGTCTGGACTTCTACCGCAACCTGGTCGACGAGCTGCTCGCCCACGGCATCAAGCCGGCGGTCACCCTCTACCACTGGGACCTTCCGCAGGAGCTGGAGGACGCGGGCGGCTGGCCCGAGCGCGACACCGCGCTGCGGTTCGCCGAGTACGCGCAGATCGTCGGCGACGCGCTGGGCGACCGCGTCGAGCAGTGGATCACCCTCAACGAGCCCTGGTGCAGCGCCTTTCTGGGGTACGGCTCCGGGGTGCACGCTCCGGGCCGTACGGACCCGGCGGCGTCCCTGCGCGCGGCCCACCACCTGAACCTGGCCCACGGGCTGGGCACTTCGGCACTCCGCGCCACGATGCCCGCCCGCAACTCGGTCGCGGTGAGCCTCAACTCCTCGGTGGTCAGGCCGCTTTCCCAGGACCCGGCCGACCTGGCGGCCGCCCGGCGCATCGACGACCTCGCCAACGGCGTCTTCCACGGCCCGATGCTGCACGGCGCGTACCCGGAGACCCTGCTGACGGCGACGTCGTCGGTCACGGACTGGTCGTACGTCCTGGACGGCGACCTGGCGGCGATCAACCAGCCGCTCGACGCGCTCGGCCTCAACTACTACACCCCGACGCTGGTGTCGGCCGCGGCGGCATCGGCCGACGGCCCGCGCGCGGACGGCCACGGCGCGAGTTCCTTCTCCCCCTGGCCGGGCGCGGACGACGTCGCCTTCCATCAAACCCCGGGCGAGCGTACGGAGATGGGCTGGACGATCGACCCGACGGGCCTGCACGACCTGATCATGCGCTACAGCGGGGAGGCGCCGGGCCTGCCGCTGTATGTGACGGAGAACGGCGCGGCGTACGACGACAAGCCGGACCCGGACGGCCGCGTCCACGACCCGGAGCGGATCGCCTATCTGCACGGCCACCTGTCGGCCGTACGGCAGGCGATCGCCGACGGCGCGGACGTCCGCGGCTACTACCTCTGGTCCCTGATGGACAACTTCGAGTGGGCGTACGGCTACGGCAAGCGCTTCGGCGCGGTGTACGTGGACTACGCGACGCAGGCCCGTACGCCGAAGTCGAGCGCCCTCTGGTACCGGCAGGCGGCCCGGACGGGGACGCTGCCGCCGGTGACGGCCGTCGAATAGAAGCCGAATAGACGCCGAATAGACCAGGTGACCGGGGGGCGCGGGGGATGGCGGGGGACGGGGCGCGGCACCTGAGGGGGGTGCCGCGCCCCGGCGATCCACGGCTGTTTACGAGGAGTAGACCTCGGTCATCGCGGTGATCTTGTTGTCGGCGCCGACGGCGACGTCGTAGAAGTTCATCCCCCAGCAGTCACTGGTGTCCGCCGAGGCCTGACCGCCGTCGTACGAGGTCCCGTTCGGGTCCGCGCACGTCTTGACGTGGGCGATGCCGCCGTCCTGGGCGGTGAGGGCCTTCTGCTTCATGTCGTTCTTGCTGATGACGGTCACCTTGGTGTCGCCCGAGGCCATGGAGTACGTCTTCACCTCACCGACCGGCTCGTAGGCGGCACCGGCGTCCGACTTCGGGTCGCAGTGCATCTTGGCGTCCTTGGCGATGACGTTGTTCATGGCGCCTTCGACGTTGTTGACCCAGATGACCTTGTGGCCCTTGGCGATGGTCGGGCAGGAGCCGTTGTCCGCGCTCGCGGAGGCGGCAGGACTGGCGGTGGCTGTAGCGCCCGCGGAGGCGGTGGCGCTCGGACTGGCACTGCTTCCGGCGGCACCGGTGTCGTCGGTCTCGCCGGGCTGACAGGCGGTGAGGGTCAGCGCCACGGAAACGAGCATGGCGGTGCCAAGAGCATGACGGATGGAAAGCACGACTCCCCCGAGTGGTGATACGGGCCGAGGCCCGGGTGGTGAAAACGGCCGAAGCCGATGTGTGAAAACGGCCGAAGATCGACCCGGCCGCACACTATATAGGTATGGGCATGCCGAGTTGATGTTGCTTTTGCTTCAGGTCGCGATGCCCTTCGGCGCCCTAACCGTGATCATCATGGCGGCGATGAGGCCCGCGAGCAGCATGCCGCCGGCCGCCCACCAGAGGGTGTCGGCGTAGCCGCTCAGCAGCACTTCGGGGATCTGCTGGGAAGTCGACCGGCCCGACGCGAGCGCGGAGTTCAGACGGGCGGTGACAACGCTGCTGATCAGGGCCACGCCGATCGCCACACCCACCTCGTGGGCCGTGACGATGCCGGCCGAGGCCCCGCCGGGCTGTGGCGAGGCGGCGTCGCCGGTCGCGATGGCGAAGACCGGCGTGAAGGCCAGGCCGATACCGAAGCCGGTGAGAAGCAGGCTGGGCAGCACCTGAGTCGTGTACCCACTGTCGATCGTCAGGCTGGTCAGGATCAGCAGCCCGAGCGCCGCGGTCACCAGGCCCGCCACGATCAGGACGCGGGGCGCGGCACGGTGCAGCAGACGGGCGGAGACCTGGGTGGAGCCGATGACGAGCGCGACGACCATGGGCAGGAAGGCCACGCCGGTCCGCGCCGGGGTATATCCGAGGATGTTCCCCTGGAAATAGGCCAGGGCCGGGAACAGGGCGAAGAAGCCGGCGCCGGCCAGGACCATGGCGAGCAGGCAGCCGACGCGGTTGCGGTCCTTGAGGAGGGACGCCGGGAGAATCGGGCTGGACGCCTTGGTCTGCCACCACACGAACGCGATGAGCAGGAGGACGCCGGCCCCGAGCAGGGCCACGGTCACGGGGTCGGTCCAGCCGAGCGGCTCGGCCTTGTTGAAGCCGTAGACGAGGGCGCCGAACCCCACGGAGCTGAGCAGCACGCCGAGCACGTCGAAGCGGGCGCCGGTGCGGCCCTGGAGGTCGTGCGGCAGGGTGGCCACGCCGATGAAGGCGACCACGGCGAGGGGGATGTTGGCGTACAGGGCCACGCGCCAGCTCAGGCCCTCGACGAGCAGCCCGCCCGTGAGCAGCCCGAGCGCCGTACCGCCGCCGGCGACCGCGGCGTAGACCCCGAAGGCCCTGCCGCGTTCCTTCGGGTCGGTGAAGCCGGTGGCCACCAGGGACAGCGCGGACGACGACAGCAGCGCGGCGGCGACGCCTTGCAGCGCGCGGGCAAAGATCAGCGTGCCGGCAACAGAGGCCGAACCGCCCATCCCGGCGGCCACCGCGAAGCAGACCAGGCCGACGATCAACACCCCTTTGCGGCCAACGAGATCCGCGAGGTGCCCGCCGAGCGGCAGCAGTCCGGTGAAGGCCACCGCATAGGCGAGGGACAGCAGAGCCAAGTTGCTGGAGCTGATGTGCAGGTCGGCTTGGAGGGACGGCATCGCCATGTTGAGGGCCGGCACTTCGATCAGCACCATCAGCTGCACCAGGACGGCCACCACCAGGGCCCACCAGCGCCTGGGGTGCGGGGGCGCCACATCCTGGAGGTGGGCCGAGACCGGGGCCGGGAGTGCGGCGGGCCAGGCGCCGGGTGATGTGACCGGCGGTGGCCCGAATGCCTGCGCGGGGCCGAAGTGCGCCAGGGCGGTCGGGGCGTACGCGGGTGGCGGAGGTGGCGGCTGCGAGGCGGGGTGAGACGCGGACTGGGGCTGGGGCTGCGGAGGCGAGATGCGGGGGTCTGGGGTCGTGACGGGGGTTGCCGGATCAGGGGTCGCGGGGGTTGCGGGGGCGGGGATTGCGGGGGCGTAGTCCAGCAACTTGGCTGCGTGGCGGCCGAGTTGCGCCAGTACCGCGCCCGGCAGCCATTCCTCGGCCCGGTCCGTCGTCGTGCGTATGGCCACCTGCTGCGGGGTGGGCCGCCTGGCCGGGTCCTTGTGCAGACATTCTCGTACGAGATCGGCAAGCGTCGCCGGTACGCCGGTGAGGTCCGCCTCCTCCTCGGCGACGCGGAAGAGGTGGGCGTTCAGGCCGGTGTCCGTGGCGCCGAAGAGAAGGCGCCCGGTGGTGGCGTAGACGAGGACGGCACCCAGGCAGAAGACGTCGCTGGCGGGGGTGAGTTCAAGGCCGCGGACCTGCTCCGGCGACATGAAGCCGGGGGAACCGATCAGCATGCCGGTACGGGTGTGCAGGCTGTCTCCGGCCAGGCTGTCCATCGCCCGCGCGATACCGAAGTCGATGACGCGCGGGCCGTCGACGGTGACGAGGACATTGGACGGCTTGAGGTCACGGTGGATCAGGCCCGCCTCGTGCACGGCCTGCAACGCGAGGGCGAGCCGGTTGGCGAGGGTATGCGCCGAGTGCTCGGGCAACGGCCCGAAGTCCTTGGCGACCACGCTGTGCAGATCGGGCCCCGGGATGTACTGCGTCGCCACCCAGGGCACGTCGGCCTCGGTGTCGGCGTCGAGGACGGCCGCCGTCCAGCTGCCGCCCACCCGCCGGGCGGCGGCGACTTCACGGGCGAAGCGCTTACGGAACTCCGGGTTCCCGGCGTACTCGGCCTGCACGACCTTCACGGCCACGGTGCGTCCGACCTCGGAACGGCCCAGATAGACCAGGCCCATGCCGCCCGCGCCGAGCCGGGCGATCAGGCGGTACGGGCCTATGCGGGTCGGGTCTTCGGCGATCAACTGGTCCACGGGAGGAAGGTAGTCCAACTATCCAATGGTGGTGGGTGCATTGCGCGAACCATCACGCCCCAGCTCGAACCAGGTCGCCTTGCCCCGGCCGGGCCCATGCGTGCACACGCCCCAGGCGTCGGCGCCGTACGAGATGAGCTGTATGCCGCGGCCGTCCTCGTCGTCGGGTCTGGCGGTACGGCAGTTGGGGAAACCGGGGGCTTCGTCGTGCACGAGGACGCGGAGGCGGTGCGGGTCGGTCCAGCCGGCGTGGAGGGTGACGGGGGTTGTGCAGCCCTTGCTCACACAGGCGTTGATGGCGTTGGTGACCGCTTCTGATGTCAACAGAACTGCGGTGTCGGTTAGTTCGGGGCGGTGTGAGGCGGCGAGGAGGGTGCGGATGGTTTCACGGGCGGCGCGGACCCAGACGGGGTGGGGCGGGAAGACGAGGGAGACGTCGGTGGGGGGTGGGGGGTCCTCCACGGTGGGGTTCTCCTTGGGGTTCGGGGCGCGTACGCGGTGACCAGGTCCTGGCCTCAACTGGGTTGAGGGTGGGGGTACTTCCTCGTGGGGCGCGGGGTGGGTGATGTGCTTCGACGGTACGGTCAGTTGTGAGCCGGGTTCAATCGTGAACGCGATTTACGACCCGTGTGGGTGACCTCGCAAGCAACGGGTCGACGCCGCGGTCGCGATCACGGCACACTGCGCACGGCCACAGGGAGGGACCATGCCACCACGGAGCAGCCCCAGCGAACGTCAGCGACGTCTGGGCGTCGAGCTGCGCAAACTCCGGCTGCGCGCACGGATGTCGAGCGACGCCGCCGCCGCGCTGCTGGAGGGCGAGCGCTCACGGGTCAGCCACATCGAGGCCGGACGGCTCAACGTCTCGCACAACCGGCTCTACAAGTTGCTCCGCGAGTTCGGCTGCCCGCCGGGACCGTACTTCGACGAGCTGATGAGCATGGCCCAGGCGAGCGGGAAGGGCTGGTGGGACGCGTTCAGCGACACGATTGGCCCGGCGGCTCGGGACCTTGCCGAACTCGAATCCCGATCCACGGCGCTCCGGACACACGGACCACTGGTCATCCCCGGCATGCTGCAGACCGAGGACTACGCCCGCGCGGTACTCGCCGCCACGGAGGCAGACCCACAACGCGCAGACCGCTATGCCGAGTTCCGCCTGGCCCGCCAGCGCGTACTGACCGGCGAATCACCAGTCACGTACCGTGCCGTCATCCATGAGTCCGCGCTCCATACCCAAGTGGGAGGCCCGGCGGTCATGCGTAGGCAACTGCTGCGGCTGATGGAGGTCTCCCGGCTACCCAACGTGACCGTTCAGGTCTACCCCTTCGAAGCCGGTGTCTACTCCGCACATACCCGCTCCTTCGTCCTCTTCGGCGGAGGAGCACCCGAACTCGACACGGTCTACTTGGAGCACCCGACGAACTCACTCTTCCTCGGGGATGGAGAGCAACTCGACGAGTACGCGAAAATGTTCGAGCGGCTCTCGGAGCTGGCACTGGCACCGGTCGACCCGGAATCGGCGCCGGAGTCACACGAGTCACGCGACTCGCTAAGCCTCATCCAGCACGTCATGTACGCCCTGTGAAAGGACCCGCCATGCCCCACCTCGTCTGGCAGAAGTCGTCGTTCAGCACGGGCGGCGAAGGCGAGTGCGTAGAGCTGGCGGCATCCACGACCGGCCACATCCACATCCACCTCCGCGAAAGCGACGAACCGCACGCCATCGCCACCACCACACCCCACACCCTGGCGGGACTGCTCGGCGCCCTCAAAGCCGGTCGGATCGCCCGGCCCTGACGCGACGACGCGCCACCGGAGCGATCACGGCGACGCAGACGAGCCAGACGACGACGAAGACCACAACCTCAACAACCGACGGCAGTTCATGCTGAGTGACGAGCGAGGTCACGGTCATCCCCACCGCGGCCATGCCGAAGGAAATCGCCGCGCGCTGGGCGAAGGGCCGGGTGCGGGCCATCAGACGTACCGCCGTCCTGGAAAGAACACGAACCTGTCTCAGATGTGATCGTCCCGCAGAGTACTGCCCTCCCCCGAGAGGAACCACGATGCCGGGAACCTCACGCGCTGCCCCGGCCGCCGGGACGGAGAACGGGGCGCGGACCCCGTGAGGGATTCCGCGCCCCGCTATCGCCGAGAAACGCTCAACACTCCATGTACCAGTCCGCCGAGTACGGCTGGAGCAGGAGGAACACGAACGCCGCCAGGAGGAGCCGGACGGCGATCAGCAGCCAGGTGACGGGACGGGCGCCCCGGCTGCTGCGGCCCGCGAGGAACCAGGTCAGCGGCAGGGACAGCAGTACCCCGCCGGCCATCCAGACCCGGCTGTCCTGGGTCGCCTGATCACAGTAGACGTGCCCGCTGAGCGCGTAGAGACCGTACGCGGTGGCAGCGGCGAGAACGGCTTCGATTCCGAGCGGTACCGACCACCGCGGCGGCAGGCGAAGCAACCCGACCTCTTTCATGCGATGCCCTCCATCACTCGTACCAGGGGAACACGGACACGATCCAGACATCCATGTTCTTGTAGCTTCCTGTGCGCTGCTTGGACAGCCGGTAGTTCTTGCGGTTCGTGCTGTGCTGCGTGATGTAGATGTTCCCCTGGGAGTCGATCTTCGTCACGACGGAGGCGTGGCTGATCCCCTTGAATCCGTTGGGGTGGTCGTCGCCCTTCAGGTTCCAGTTGTAGTAGATGATGTCGCCGACGTTGACCTGGCTCTTCTTCGTGTGCCAGGCGTAAGTGGCCTGTCGGCTCATGAAGTTGGCCGAGTGGTAGGCGTTGGCCCAGGAGTACGAACGCTTGGGCCAGCTGTTGCTGTCGTCGCGCCACCAGTAGTCGTCATCGTCGTAGGTCCAGCGGGTCCCGCCGGACTTCATCTTCATTCCGCCGCCGCGGTTCAGCGACTTGGAGACGAAGTTCGTGCAGTCGTTGTCGTAGTCGTGCTTGGAGTTCCAGTGGTCGCGGGCCCAAGCAGCCGTACCGCCCCAGGAGATGTCGGCGGCGTAGGTGGCGTCTGCGGACACGGTCGTGGCCGTGGTGGAGGTGCTGTCGGTGCCGCTGACGAGGTTGCCGTCGGCGTCCGTCTCCATCGCGTCGGGCACGGTGGAGTCGTCCGTGGTCGAGGTGTCGGCCACCGCCAGCGCGTCCGCGGACTCGCTGACCGTGATCTCGGCCGCGGCCGCGTCCTGGTAGCCGGTCAGCACCGGGGTGCTCGCGGTCGTGAGCGTATAGAGCCGGGTGCTCTCCTCGGCCTCGTCCGTGGAGTCCGGGTCATCCGTGTCCTCACCGGCGACGACGGTGTCGGTGAGGGTGGACGTGGCGCGCAAGGTGACGGTGCCGGTGGTGCCGGACGGCATGGCGAGCACGTTGCTGAGGGTCACTGCCGGCTCGTAGGTGTCGGAGTCCTCGTCGCCGAGGACGGCCCGGTCACCGAGTGGGTCGGACTGCTCGGCGTCGAGGACGTCCGCGAAGCCCGTGCCCTGGTCACTGTCGGACGCGGCGGAGTCGGCGGACGCGTAGTCACCGGCGAGCAGGCCGAGTTGGGCTTCCAGGTAGGCCTGCACCACGTCCTCGTAGACGGCGGCGCCGCCCGTGACGGCGACGGGGGTCACGGCGCCGGAGGTGGCGGCCGCGCCGGTGCCGACGCTGTTGGTCGCGGTCACCTTGAAGGTGTAGGCGGTGCCGTTGGTCAGCCCCTTGATGACCGCGGACGTGCCGTCCGTGGTCGTCGTCGACACCGTGGCGCCGCTCTTGAGGGCGGTGACCGTGTAGCTCAGGTCCTCATCCGTGACACCCCAGTTCTCGGGCGCCTCCCAGGTCACGAGAGCGCCCGTCTCACCGGCCGTGGTGGCGAGGTGCTGGACCGCTGTGGGGACGGTGTCCGCCGTGTCGCCCTCGTCCGCCGCGGCCACATCGACGGTGAACGTGCTCTTCGCCGTGTACGAGGAGCAGGTGTCCCCCACGCACGCGCGCATCTTCCAGCTGTACGTACTGCCGTCGGTGAGGGTCTCCGGCACCACCAGGGCGGCGCGCTCGCCGTTCCCGACGGTGGCCGTCCCCAGGGGCGAGTCGCCCACGACGGCGCCCGTGCTGTCGTAGAGGACGTACTCGGCGGTCACGGCCTCCTGCCCGACCGCACCGACCAGACCGGTCAGCAGCGGTGTGGTGGTCTCGGTCGCCCCGGTCTGCAAGTCGCTCGGGACGTCGGGGATGTCCAGGGCGCCGGTGTCGACGGTGAACGTCTGCCATGACGTCCAGGCCGTCGAGTAGTCGGTGCCGTCGTAGGCGCGGGCCCGGACACGCAGGTGGGTGCCGTCGGTCAGGGACGACGACGAGGGCACAGCCAGGGCGGCCGCCTTGCCGGAGCTGACGTACGCGGTGGACTTGGTCAGCGTGTACGTGGTGTCGGCGTAGTCGGGGTCCGGCTCGATGGCGTACTGGACCCGCGCCTTGGCCCCGGAGTCCGCGTCGGACACCTTGGCGGAGAACACCGGATTGACCGAGGTGACGATCTTCTCGCTGCCGCTCGTCGTGCTCGGCGAGAGGGTCAGCGAACTCGGCGTCTTGGGATACGAGTTGTACGTCACGGTCAGGTGCGGCTCGGTCGCGGCGTCGCTTCCCGAGACGTAGTTCGCCGAACGCCAGCGACGCCAGGTCAGGCTGTCGGTCTCGCTGGTGCCCTTCATCTTGAGACCGTAGTTGGCCGAGCCGTCCGCCCAGGCCTGGACGATGTCGTCGATGTCGAAGTTGACCGTGCCGGCCGGGCAGTCGTCGGAATAGCCCTTGGCGGCCGTGCTGGTGACCGCGCCGGTGCTGGTGGAGGACGGTTCGCTGCCCCAGGTGATCGTGGAGGAGGACCAGGACGAGGTGATCCGGCGGACCTGGGTGCCCGAACCCGAGGTGGAGCAGGACGAGGACCAGTACGAGTACAGGGCCAGGTTGGTGTCGAGGATGTCGGTGCCCGCGAAGTCCGAGACATCGAACTTCAGATAGGAGCGGGCGATCGTGTCACCGCCGTTGTACGTGCCCGACTTCAGCTCCGCCGAGGAGATCTGCGAGTCGGTGTAGTTGGTGGCGACCCAGGTGTCGGTGGTGACGGCGAGCGTCGAGGTGGGGTCGACGGTGACCGGGTAGGTCAGGTCCTGGTCGAAGTAGGACGCGTCCGGGGTGAGGACGAGGGTCTGCCGGCCGTCGCCCGCCGTCTCGATGTCTGTGTCCACGGAGGCGATGTGCTGCGACTCGCCGGAGGCCGGGTCCTTGGACGAGTCCCACATCATCGGCGCCGGGGCCTCGGCCACCAGATCGCCGTCGGCGTTCTTCAGCAGCAGGTGCCCCGAGTCGGCCTGGGAGAGGGTGAGCCCGTCCAGGGTGATGGGGATGCGGTAGGAGAGCGTGCCGTCGGGCGCCGAGTCCAGGACGACGTTCTGGGAGATGCCCTGTTTAAGGGCGGTGACCGTCAGCGTCTGGTCGTCGCCGAGGTCGTACGAGGCGGTGTCGCCGTCCACCGTCGGGGTGGGCAGGGTCGTCTCCCACCCCATGGTCAGGGAAACATCACCGTCGGAGACGGAGGCCAGGGTCTTGTCCCCGCCGTCCGAGACCGCGATGTCGGCGGCTGCCGCCTCCGGCTCCAGCGCGGGGCCCGCGTCGGACAGGTCCGTGTCGATGGCCTGCCACGTCCCGCCGTCGTCCTTGACCCTGATGGGACCGGCGTAGCTCTCGGCCGTCAGCGTGCCGTCCGGGTTCGCGTACACGGTGGAGGTCTCGGTGCGCTGCGAGGTCAGCTCGACCCGCTCGCCGCTCAACTTCGCCTTGCGCCGCGCCAGTTCGTCCTCGGACAGGAACGACAGCGCCTTCGCCGCGCCCTCGCTGCCGCTGTCCTCGAGAGTGGTGGCGGTGATGCTGTTTCCGGGAGCCGTGGATGAGGCTCCTGTGGCCTGCGTCAGAACTGCCGTGCCCCCGAACGGGTCGGTGGCCGCGACCAGCCCCGTGAGCAGCAGCGCCATCCCCGCGGCCTGCGCTCTCCGTCTGTACCGGGATGTCCGCCCTGCGGGCGTCCCCCCAATGTCTCTGTTCACATGCCCCTCACTCAAGTCCCTTACGGCGACCGGAAATCGACTACCGCTGGCCGGAAGGTAGCGGCACCTCTTGTGGGGTCGGCCGATCGCACAACGGGCCCTGGAGCGACGGCTGTTCGTCCGCTGTGGATCTACAGAGTGCTGTCGGTGGGGCAGTTGGGAGCGCCCTGTACGCGTATCGGGAAATCTCCTTCATTCCCTCCCCTCACACATACATCTGCACCCCTTTCGTGAAGGGATCCGCTCCTTAAAGATCTTGACGAACCTGTGACCCTCGCCGGCATCTTGACGCATCCTTGTCAGCCCGATCACGGTCGGAGGCGCGACCGTCGGCGCAGAATGGGCCGGTGATGCCCGTACAGGACGAGGACCCGTCGCCCCGGAGAACCGACACGCAACCGCCTCGGAAATCCGATGCTCCACCGCCCCGGAAAACCGATACTCCACCCCCTCGCAGAAACCGCCCGTCGGTCTGGGGGCCCGCGACCATCGGCTGCGTCCTCCTGTTGTGCGCGGCGTGGCTGCTGCTGGTGTCCACGCGCGGCGCGCTGCACGAGGAGCGGGACTTCAGGGCAGCCCTCGCCTGCACTACGACGCAGTCCGACTCCGACTTCGGCTCCGACTCCGCCTCCGCCTCCGACTCCGACGACTGCCTGCGCACCGTGACGGCACGCATAGACCGCGCCGAGCGGGATACGAAGCACAAGGGGGCGTCGTACTGGCTGTACGTCACTGAGCCTGGCGGCAAGAAGGACAGCGCTTGGATCAGCGGTCACATCCCTGACTCCCCGACCGCCTGGTCCGGAACCCACGTCAAGGTCACCCTCTGGCGGGGCGAGATCCGGTACGTCGACTTCCCGGCCGGACGCCTGTCCACGCACGCCGACCCGCGCGGCAGCTACCGGCCCCGCCTGGCCGCGAGTCTCGGCATCGGTTTCTTCGGCCTGGCTCCGCTCTGGGCCGGGTACTGGTGGGCCCGGCGCTCCATGGTGTCTCCCCTGCGCGCCCCCTGGCAGCTCGGCCTCCCCATGACGGGCGCACTGACGCTCGCCGCGACCAGTGCCGTCGTGGCCCTCGTGACCCACGGGATCTGGACCGCGCTGGAGTACGTCGCGGTCGCCGCGGGTGTGGTCCTGCTGGGCTGCACCGTGGCCGCGCTCGTGCTCCGGCGGCGCCAGAAAGCCGACGACACCATCGAGGTGACGCCGTCCGTCCCAACGTCTGAGCAGTGCTTCCCGGGCTCCGTCTTCGGCGAGGGCCGCTACAGCGCCGGAGGCGGCGGCTACCTGATAGCAGCTCCCGGCCTCCTCCTGACCACCCCCGACCCGACCGGCGCCTTCGCCCGCCGCCCGATCCCCTCCACCCTCATCCCCATACGCGTCCGCCCGCCCTACTGGACGGACCCCCACGGTGGCGACTACGCCGCCGAGAGCGTGGTGATCGAGTGCCGTGACGGCGACACCCCGGTCGTCATCGTGACGAAGAAGGAAAACGTGCCGTGGGTCCTGGGGGTCCTGCAGTCGGTCACGACTGCGCCCTAGGCGGTGAGGCGCTCGAAAACCAGTGGAGCAGCGCCGCTGTGCGCCATTACCGTGCTGCCGAACCAAGTCGTCTAGGCAAGGACGTCTCGTTGTACACCGTGTGAGACCTCCCAAGCGATGAATCGTCGCGCGACGCGCATGTGCGCCGCGCTCCTTTTTGCTGCGGTCTTCTCACTGAAACCGGTGTACTTCTGTGCTCAATAACTGGGTGGTCGCGCCCACCTGCCTGCCGCTCGTTCTCCGCCGTTGCCACGCGTGCGCGTCCGAGCGCTTCCGGACGAGCGGTAAATTTCGCGTCAACGCCAACCACAAGCTCATCGACGCCTGGCTCCTCGCGCTCTGCACTGGTTGCGGGGAAACTACAAAGCTCACGGTCCTGGAGCGGATGCATGTGCGCTCCGTACGACCTGAGCTGCTCGACCGGATGCATGACAACGACCCTGACCTGGCAGCTGAGTTGCTCCAGGATCCCGTCGTGCGGCGCCGTAATCGCATCGCCCTCGACTGGGACAACGCCTGGCGCCTCGACACCGGCGGATCAGATCACCTGGACCGCGAGGTGATCGACGTCTCGGTCCGCTTTGCGGCGCGGATCCCTGTCCGGCCGGTGCGACTGATCGCTGAAGGTTGCGGTCTTTCACGGGCCGAGGTCGAGAGACTGATCACGGACGGGAAACTCGTTTCGGCAGTCCGGCTGAGCGGCAAGCTCTCCGGCGACTTCACCTTCATGCTCAAGCGCTGAGCCCTCCTCGGGACCAGGGGCCTGTCCGGCAAGACCCGCCGGACAGGCCCTAGCCCTGCGGGGACGCGGGACGGATGGTGCCGTCCTTCGGCCCCTCCGTCGGCCCCTCCTTCGGCCGCGATGCGTAAGCCACCAGGAACAGGGACAGTCCGCAGATGGCGACCAGGATCCAGCCCGGACGGGACGCGTGGGCGAGCCCCGTCGGGGTGGTACCCGCGACCAGGCCGCCGGCGATGGCGATGCCGAGGGCGGAGCCGAACTGGCGTGCGGTGGACGTGATCGCTCCGGCCACGCCGGCTCGGGCGGGAGGCAGTCCGCTCACCGCGGTGTTGGTGATCGGGGCGTTGGCGAAGCCGAACCCGATGCCGATGAGCAAGTAGGCGAGCAGGAGCAGGAGCACGCTCGTGTGCTGGTCGAGTGCGACCAGGCAGAGTCCGCCCACTGTGATGAAGCCGCCGGCCAGGAGGAGCGGCAGCCGCGGTCCGGTACGGCCGACCAGACGGCCGGACAAGGGTGCGCAGACGGTCGCTCCGAGCGCCATGGGCAAGGTCGCCACCCCGGCGGCCAGCGGCGTCCATCCCCGAGTGTGTTGCAGATAGAGGGTGTTGAGCAGCAGGGTCACGTTCAGGGCGACGAAGACCGCCACCGCGCCGAGGACCGCGCCGCTGAAGACCGGACGCCGGAAGAGCCGAGGATCCATCAACGGCTCACTCCGACGGATCTCGACCCACACGAATCCGACCGCCGTCGCGACAACGACGACGTACGCACTCAGTGCCAGAAGCGACGCCCAGCCGATGCGCGGCCCCTCGATGAGGACGCCGACCGAGACTCCGATGACCACGGTCAGCAGCGCCTGGCCCGGGAGGTCGAGCCGCCGCGCCCGCTGTGCCCGGGACTCCGGCACGAACACGGCGCTGAGTACGAGGGCGGCCACGATGACCGGCAGGTTGATCCAGAACACCGACCGCCAGCCGAAGCCGGCGAGGAGGGCGCCGCCCGTGACAGGGCCGGCGGCCATGCTGAGCCCGAAGACCGACGCCCAGACACCGATCGCCTGCGCCCGCTCCCTCGGGTCGGGCATCGCGTTCACCACGATCGCCAGCGCCACGGGACTGAGCATCGAGGCACCGATCCCCTGAACGGCACGGGCCGCGATGAGCACGCCCACCGAAGGGGCCACCGCGCAGACCAGCGAGGCCGCACCGAACACGGCCAACCCTGACTGGAACACCCGACGACGCCCGAACCGGTCCGCCAGCGCACCCGAGGAGATCAGAAGACTCGCCAGTACGAGGGTGTAGGCGTCCACGGTCCATTCGAGACCCCGGGTCCCGACCCCCAGACCGCGCCCGATGGCCGGCAGGCCCACGTTGACGATGGTGGTGTCCAGGCCCACCAGGAACATGCTCAGACAGCAGACGGCCAGCACGGTCCAGCGCCTGCGCGCGCTCAGAAGGGGCTCAATCGGTTGAGCCGGTTGGATCGGATGGGTGGGCTGATGGGGCTGAGTCGTCGCGGTCACGGTCTACCTCTCACGTCCGGAAGCGCCTGAGCGCCTGCCCCGCCAGGCTCGGCCCGGACGACGACCGCCGCCCACCAAATTTGCGAAGGCTGCAAACTGGACCCTGTGGACTCTGTGAACGCAGAACTGGAACAGATCATCGACGCCATCGGCCCCCGGCTGCGCACACTGCGCCGAGACCGTGGGCTCACCCTGGAGGCCCTCGCGGCGACGACCGGGCTGTCGGTGAGCACCCTGTCGCGCCTTGAGTCGGGCAAGCGGCGCCCGACCCTGGACCTGCTCATCCCCCTCGCACGCGAGCACCACATCGCACTCGACCAATTGGTCGCCGCCCCTGCCAGCGGTGACCCCCGGGTACACCTCAAGCCCCTGCGCAAAAGCCACGGCAGCGTCCTCGTGCCCCTGACCCAGTACCCGGGCCGCGTGCAGGTCTTCAAGCAGGTGCTGGCTCCCCGCGAGCCAAAACTCGTGACCCACGACGGCTACGAGTGGCTCTACGTCCTCGCCGGCGAACTACGCCTCATCCTCGGCGAACGCGACTGCACACTCCACCCCGGCGAAGTGGCCGAGTTCGACACGAGGGAACCGCACTGGTTCGGTCCGGCGAACACCAGCGCCGTAGAGATCCTGCACCTCTTCGGGCCGCGAGGCGACCAGGCCGTCGTCCGGGCGAGTCCGGCTCATGACCCGCGACACCCGGGCTGAACGCGGCGGCGCGGTCCAGTAATTCGGCGTGATCGGCACCCATCGCCGGGCGGTAGAGAGTGGGTACGCGGGGGCACACGGCAGAGGGCCCGTGCGGTCCAGAACGCGGTCCGAGTGCGCCATCAAGCGCTGTCGGGCGACAACGGTTTGGGTGATTCTCCTACGAGATTCCGTCCAGACGGAACGGTGGCGGGAATGAATTCCACCGGCCTGTTCCTGTTGAAACACAAACCTGTGTGGACGCGGCGACACCGCGCCGGTAGAACAACGTTGCCGTACGGAAAATGGCGCGCGAAAACCCGTGGACGACCGAGTGACATGACACGGATGAAGTGACGTGACACTGACGAAGGGAGAACCCATGAGGGTCTACGAGGCGATCGTCAAGGGACTGGAAGGCATTGGAGTGCAGGCCGCTTTCGGCGGTGCCGGAGAGAACGCGGCCGGGCTGATGCTGGCGCTGAAGAATTCGGAACAGATCCGGCCGGTTATCGCGCGCCATGAGCAGGGCGCGTCCTTCATGGCGTGCGGCTATGCCATGTACACGAATCAGCTGGGTTTCTGTTTCGCGACGGCGGGACCCGGCGCGTTCAACCTGTTCTCCGGGCTGGCCGTGGCGATGTCCGACTCCTATCCGGTCCTCGCCGTCACGGGATACTCGAGGATGAAATGGGAGGGATACGGCTCCCTCAACGAGACCTCGGGCGTGAACGGCACCCCCGACTCCCGGAAGATGTTCGCGGCCACGACCAAGAAGTCCATCCGGCTCACCGACATCGCCGACACCTGCGATGTCTTGGAGGACGCGGTCAACACCGCCTTCAGCGGACGGCCCGGGCCGGTGCACATCCACGTACCCGAGGACCTGACCGAGCGCGGCGTCAAGGTCGAGAACTTCCGGCCCATCCGGCTCGATGTGGCACCGGTCCTGCCCGATCCGGCACGGGTGGAGGAGATCGCGTCGGTACTGGCGGATGCGCTCGCGCGGCGGAAGCGGATCGTGGCGCTCGTCGGCTTCGGGGCCGTCCGCAGCGGAGCTGGGCCGGAGATCAAGCACCTGATCGAGCGGTTCCAGATCCCGCTGCTCACCACGCTGGACGGCAAGGGCATCGTGTCCGAGGGACACCCGCTCGCGGTGGGCGTCTTCGCGGACAGCGGTCACTCCAGCGCGTGGAAGGCCTTCCGCGAGGCCGACGTCGTGCTGTGTATCGGGAACGCCCTCAACCAGCACGCCACGTTCAACTACCGCGAAGACCTCTTCGACAACAAGCTGCTCATCCATGTGAACATCTCCGAGACGGAGTTCCACAAGGCCTACCGGCCCGACCACGCCCTGCTGTCCGACGCGCGCCGGGGCGTGAAGGCCCTCACCGACGCGCTGGAGAAGAAGGTCGGCTCCGTGCCCGCGGTCAAGGTGCACGGCCAGGACTACGAGGCCCGGCACATCGTCCACCTGCCGGGGAAGATCCACCCCGGGGAACTCGCGCAGGCGATCGGCCGGATGCTGCCGCCCAAGGGTGTTCTGCTCGCCGACGCGGGCGCCCACCTGGCCTGGCTCGGGTACTACGTGGAACTCGAAGAGGGGCAGAACTTCCGCAAGGCCGGTTCCTTCGGACCGATGGCCGGTCACGTCAACGGAGCCATCGGCCTCAAGGCCGCGCACCCGGACCGGACCGTCGTCGTCGGCTGCGGCGACGGCTGCTACTCGCTGTCCGGCTTCGAGTTGATGACCGCCGTCGAGCACGAGATCCCTGTCATCTGGGTCATCTTCAACGACGGGGAATTCAAACTGATCAAGCTCTTCCAGATCGTCACGTACGGCGAATCCGGCCTCGTCGAGTTCAAGAACCCGGACTTCGCGTCCTACGCGCGCGCATGCGGCGCGGACGGCTACCGGGTGGAAACACTCGACGAATTCGAGGACGCGTTCCGCGCGGCGCTGGAATCCGGCCGGCCCACGATCATCGACGCCAGGATCACACGCTGGGCCGTACCGCACTACAGCCCCTCGCCCGACGGTCTGATCGACGCTCTGGTCGAGACCGTCGAAGAACGCTTCCAGGACGAGAACTGAGAACGAATGAATTCCAAGGAAATCAGCAATCGCAAATGGGCGATTCGGCAATCGTAAATCGGCGCCCCGGCCGGGTGGGGGGATTTCCGGCCGGGGCGCCTTCCCCCGTGGTGGGACCGCCTGCGCGTAGGAGCCGACTGGCAAGGTCCTACGCGTAGGCGCTGGCTGACAAAGTCCTGCAAGTCCTACTTGTAGGCGCCGAAGGCCTTCGAGAAGGCGGAGTCGTCCTGGACGATCGAGCTGCACGTCGCGTCGGCGTAGTTCTTCGCGCCGCCCGAGCACTGCTTGTCGCGGGTCGCGGACCACATGGAGAGCCAGCCGAGGCCCTTCGACTGGGCGAAGGTGACGAGCTGCGAGGCGTCGTCGACCTTGAAGATCTCGGACGAGACGTCGTTGACGCCGATCATCGGAGTGATGGCGACGGCCTTCCACGCAGCACTGTCCGACAGCCCGAGCACGCTCTTGACCTGCGCCTGCGTGGCCGTGGCGGCCTGCTCGGCGTAGGTACCCATGTCACCGCTGTACGAGGCGCCGTAGTCCATCGCCATGATGTTGACCGTGGAGATGTTCACGCCGTTCGACTTGGCGTTGGACAGCAGGTTCACGCCGTCCTGGGTCAGGCCCTCCGGCATGACCGGGAGGGTGAAGGACACGTCCAGGCTCGGGTGCTGCTGCTGGAGCTTGGCGATGGCCTTCGCGCGGTTCGTGTTCGCGGTGGTGTTCGGCAGCGCGCCGCCCTCCACGTCGAAGTCGACCTTCGTGAGGTTGTACGCGTCCACGACCTTGCCGTACGCCGTCGCCAGCGCGTCCGCCGAGGAGCAGGTCGTCGCCAGCTCCGAACCGGAGGCCCCGCCGAACGAGACCCGGACATCGCCACCCTTGGCGCGCAGCGCACCGATCTGCGACGCCACCCCGTCACTGGCGAGGTCGGTCACACCGCCCCACTTGGGCGTGCAGCTGCCGCCGTCCGTGATGAAGGCCAGGTTGTAGTCCTTCACGCCGGTGGCGGTGGCGCTGGCGACCAGATCGAAGGCCGGGTAGAGGGAGGTGTCGACGTAGGGCGCGAAACCGGCGGTCGTCGTGCTGCCGCTGCCGGAGCTCTGGGAGGGGGAGGCGGTCGCGGTCGCGGTCGCGGTGGCCGTGGCGGTCGCGGTCGGGGTCGCGCTCTGCGACGCGGTGGCGGTCGCGGTGGGCGTGGCCGTCGGGGTCGCGGACTCCGTGGGGCGGCCGCTCGGCTCGGGCGTCGCGCCGTCGTCCACCGAGCACTTGACGCTGTCGATGAGACAGCCCGTCGGGTCCGCGGTGCCGTTCACGACGAACCCGACGGTGACGGACTCGCCGGCCGTCAGACCGTCCTTGTCCCAGGACGGCGGCTTCACGGTGACGTGCTGCCCGCTGACCGTGGACTCGCCGTTCCAGAGGGAGCTGAGCTTGCTGCCCGTCGGCAGGTCGAACTCCAGCGTCCAGTCCGCCTTCACCTGGCCGCTGTCGTTCGTGATGACGTACTGCGCGGTGTAACCCGTCGACCAGTCACTGGTCTTGGTGTACGCCGCGCCGACGCCGGCCGCGTGCGCGATGCCGGTGAACAGGAAGGCGCCACCGCCGACCACGGCCGCGGCGACGATGCCGCCTATCGCCTTGTTCCTGCCACTGACCTTGCTGCGCCGGTGCGTGCTGCTCATCGCGTGCCTGCCTTCGCGGATTCACGGGGGATCACATGAGATTCCACAGGGGATTCCCAGGGGTGGGTGCGGCAGCACGCTAGCGATCCGGAATCGGGCAAACCGCTTCATCCGGACGGGGGTTGAGGATCTTAGGGTGCGCTTAAGGAAGGCATCGGGGTTGGTTAAAGGTAGAGACCAATTCGGCCGCTTGAAGACGCCGCGCAGCGGACAACCGGGCCTCAGCCCACACCCGCCCCGCGCCGGCGCCCCCGTACCGTCCTCCCCCGGTGCCCCCGTCGAAGAGGCTCGCGCCCGTCCAACTGGATCCAGATACGGACCTCCGTGCCGCCCAGCACGGACGAACCGATCCGCACATCCCCACCCGTCGACTCCGCGAGCCGCCGCACGATGTCCAGCCCGAGCCCCGTGGACCCGTCGCTGCCGGAACCCCGCCCGCGCGCCATCGCCGCTTCCGGGTCCGCGATCCCCCGCCCCGCGTCCGACACCAGCACGATCACCGCGTCCTCACCGTTGTGCACATCGACCGCGAAGGCCGTGCCCTCGGGCGTATGGCGGAACACATTGCCGAGCAGCGCGTCGAGCGCGGCCACCAGGTCGGCGCGGGCGACGGGTATGCGTACCGGACCGTCGACGCCGGCCACCCGCACCTTGCGGCCCTCGTCCTCCGCGAGCGCCGACCAGAAGTCCATCCGCTCGCGCACGACTTCGGACGCGTCGCACCCGGCACCGACACCTATCGCCGCGGTCTGCGGCTTGGCCTCGCGGGCCGTCCGGATGATCGTGTCGACCTCGCGCTCCAGCTGCGCGACGGCGGCCCGGGTCTGCTCGGCGGCCGGTCCGTCGCCGAGCGAGGCCGTGTTGAGGCGCAGGACGGTCAGGGGCGTACGGAGACGATGGGACAGGTCCGCGGCCAGCTCACGCTCGTTCGCGAGGAGTTGTACGACCTGGTCGGCCATGGAGTTGAACGCGACCGCCGCCAGGCGCAGTTCGGTCGGCCCCTCCTCGGGCACCCGGGCCCCCAGCTTCCCCTCCCCCAGCTCGTGCGCGCCCTCGACCAGGCGCTGCGCGGGCTGCACCATCCGTACGCCGAGCCGGTCGGCGACCGCGACCGAGCCGATGATGAGCGCGACGCCGACCGCGGCGAGTACCGCCCAGGCCGTGCCGACGCCGTTGCTGACCTCGGACTCGGGGACGTACACCTCGACGACCGCGATGCCGGAGCTCAGCGCGACGGGCTGGAGCAGGGCGGAGCCGCCGGGGACCTCGGCGGTAGAGGCCCGGCCCAGTTTCCGGGTGGTCGCGATGTCGTTGCCTGCGGCGCGCTGCCGCCCGATGTCGACCGCCTTGGCGCCGTCACTCGCCGGTATGTGCACGGCCATGCCCTCGTCCGAGCCGGCGGAGGCGACGACCCGCTCCAGCTGGTCCCGGTCGGTGGTGATGGAGAGCGCGGGCGCGACGGCGGCGGCCTCCCGCTCGGCGTTCGAGAACGCCCGGTCCCTGGCCATCTCCTTGATGACGAGCCCGAGCGGGACCGCGAAGGCGACCACGACCATGGTCGTCACCGCCACGCACACCTTGACCAGCGCCCACCTCACGACGCCCCCCTCATGACGCCCGCCCCTCGACCGCTGCCCACCTCATAGCGGCGGCTCCACTCTTGGCGGCTCCAGCTTCACGCCGACGCCCCGCAGGGTGTGCAGATAGCGCGGCCTGGCGGCCGTTTCCCCCAACTTCCGCCGCAGCCACGACAGATGGACGTCAATGGTCTGATCGTCCCCGTATGCCTGCTGCCACACCTCGGCGAGCAGCTCCTTGCGCGCCACGACGACACCGGGCCGCCCGGCCAGGAAGGCGAGCAGGTCGAACTCACGCCGCGTGAGATCCAGTCGTACGCCGTCCAGCTCGGCCTGGCGCCGCAGCGGGTCGATGGCGAGCCCGCCGACCCGGATCACCGTCGACGGGGGCGCCTCGCCCGCGGTCGCCCGGGAGCGACGCAGCACGGCCGCCATCCGCGCCGACAGGTGCTCGACCGAGAACGGCTTGGTCAAGTAGTCGTCCGCACCGTCGTTCAACAGGCGCACGATCTCCGTCTCGTCGTCCCGCGCGGTGGCGATGATCACCGGGACGTCGGTGATTCCGCGCAGCATCTTCAGCGCCTCGGACCCGTCCAGATCGGGCAGACCGAGGTCCAGGATGACGACGTCGAAGGAGAAATGGGCGACCTCGCGCAGCGCCTCAAGGGCTGTGCCGACACTGCGCACGGTGTGCGCGGCATCGGTCAGATGCCGGATGAGGGCTGAGCGTACGAACTGGTCGTCCTCGACCACGAGCACACTTGCCATGGGCGGCACCGTACGCCATCCGGGCGATGCCGTCCGATGCCTGTGGACAACCTGGTTCCGGCACCTGTGGACAACTCCGACTGTGACGCAGCAGTGCGACACCCGTGGGGCTGGTGGTGCAGTATGGCCCGCGATGCGCAGAGGACTCGTACACGTACTGGCTTGGTCGCTCGCCACGGGCGCGGCGGTCACGCTGTCGTGGTGGGGTGTCCACACGGTGATGGCCGGAACGGCGTACGACCCGCCGCGGGCCCTGCCCATCACGGCGGGCGACGCGACGACGCAGGAGTCGAAGCCGCTCGCCTCCTCGACGCAGCGGGCCGAGCCGTCCAAGAGCGCGTCGAAACCGCCCGCGACGACCAGCAAGCCGACCTCCACTCCCTCGAAGTCGGCGCCCCAGAGCGCCTCCCCCTCGCCCACCTCGTCCGGCCAGATCAAGAGTTACGACACCGACGGCGGCCGGGCGGTCTTCGATCTCGGCAAGACGTCCGCGACGCTGGTGTCCGCGACGCCGGGCTCGGGCTGGTCGATGCAGGTGTGGAAGACGGAGACGTGGATCCGTGTGGAGTTCTCCTCCGGCGCGGACCGGGTGTCGGTGTTCTGCACCTGGCACGACGGCCCGCCGCACGTGGAAATCGGCACCTACTGATGACTACTGGCGACTACTGACGACAACTGCCGGTCTACGGGAACGGCAGGCAACCTGGCAGACATGCAGGCAGGACCTAGCGGAACACCGACGGCGGCGGTGCCGGTGACGCCACCGCCGCCGCATCCGTGACCGGTGTCGCGCCTCCGGTGAAGTCGGTGAGTTCCTTGCCGTGTTCGACGCGTCCGGGGTGCGGGTCGGAGGCCGCGCGGCGGGTCAGTTCGGTGATCGGCAGCGGGTGGCCGGAGGCCACGAGGACCGCGTTCCCGAAGCGTTTGCCGCGCAGCACCGTCGGGTCGGCGACCAGGGCGAGTTCGGGGAAGGAGGTCGCCACGGTGGCGATCTGGCCGCGGAGATGGGCGAGCGGGGGCCCGTCGGCGAGGTTCGCGGCGTAGACGCCCGAGGCCTTCACCACCCTGCGTACGTCCGTGACGAACTCGACGGACGTCAGATGCGCCGGCGTCCGCGCACCGCTGAACACATCCGCGATCACCAGGTCCGCCCAGCCGTCGGGCACCTTGGCGAGACCTTCGCGGGCGTCCATGGAGCGCACCCTGATGCGTGCGTTCGGGTCCAAGGGCAGCTCGCGGCGGACCAGTTGGACGAGCGCCGCGTCACGTTCGACGACCTGCTGCGTGGAGCGGGGGCGGGTAGCGGCGGTGTAGCGGGCGAGGGTGAGGGCGCCGCCACCGAGGTGCACGGCGTGCACGGGTTTGCCGGGCGGGGCGACGAGGTCGATGACATGGCCGAGGCGGCGCTGGTACTCGAAGCTCAGGTACGCGGGGTCGTCGAGGTCGACGTGCGACTGCGGGGCGCCGTCGATCAGCAGGGTCCAGGCGCGCGCCCGGTCCCGGTCGGGCAGCAGCTGGGCGAGCCCGCCGTCGACCGGCTCGACGACGGCCTCGGCGGACGCCTGCCCGCGCCGGGCGCCCCGCCCCGCCGCACGCCCGTCGTCCGACCGCTTGTCGTCCGACCGTTTGTTCCTCGCCCTTGCCATCCCGCCATTATCGGGGCGTAGAGGCAGGTCGGCTCAGCGGCGGTCCGCCGACTTCACTGGCAGTTGTCGGCGGCCTCGATCAGCCGGGCCGCCTCGCCCAGCGCGGCCCGCAGCACGGTCGGGTCGGTGGCGAGGTCCGCCTCGCCGGGCGGCAGCAGCCAGTCCGAGCCCTCGACCGGGGGTTCCGGGGCCAGGCTGAGGCCGCGGCCGTTGGTCTGTGTGCAGATGCTGCCGGGCACGTCCCAGGCGTCGGCGGTGCCGGGCGGCACCAGGAAGCCGAGGGTGTCGCAGCCGTCGTCATGCAGTACGGGTCCGACGGCGTCGCAGGAGCCACGGCGCAGGATGTCGACCGCCTCCAGCCCCTGCCGTGCGGGAACGGTCACCAGGTCGCACTCGGCGACCGGCTGTGGTGGAGCGCTGCACTCCGGGGACGGCCGGTGCTGCGCGGTCGACAGCGAAGTACGGAACTCGGTGCTCTGCCTGGTCTCCATCCCGGCCTCCAACGGAACCCCTCCTCATGACGAGTGGGTCGGGAGTTCGGGCGGCTCCCGGTCCGCAGGGTTCAACGCGCCAAGACGTCAACGGCTACGGCGGAACACCGCCGCAAAGGATGGCAGTTCATGGCAGATCGTGGATGAGATATCCGGTTTGTAGCCAAACCCAGCGTGGCGGCGCTGTGACAGCAGGTACGTTCTTGCCGCGCCGGAAGCAAGGCACCTACTGGGCACAACCCGGTCAACTCGCCTTGAGTCCGGCATGGTTCGACGGTTCGCAAGAGAGGGCCCGGCCATGACGTCGTCATCGGTGACCTCGTCCCACTCCCCCCGGCCACCGCGGCCGAACCTCGCCTTCCGGCGGCTGCGCGCACAGCGCTCGCCCGGCGAGTTCGCCGCGGCGGTGCGGCGGGCCGCGCGCGAGATCGGCGAGCGGGTCAGCTGCGACGCGCGCTACATCGGGCGCGTCGAGGCGGGCGAGATCCGCTGTCCCAACTACGCGTACGAGCGGGTGTTCCTGCACATGTTCCCCGGCCGCACGCTCACCGACCTGGGCTTCGCGCCCCGCTCATCGGTACGCGGGCGCGGGGCGCGTGACACGGACGAGGCGCCCCCTGTGCACTCCACGAGCCTTTCGCACGCCTCGCATGAGATGGAGGGGGCGTACGAGACGTATGAAACGCCGGATCCGCACCACCCGCAGATCCCGCACGACCCGCACCACATCCAGATCCCGTACGACCCGCACGGCACGCATGACACGTACGACCCGTACGAGGACCACGATCAGAACCACGAGGAGAGCGACGTGCAACGTCGCGCATTCATGACTGGAGGCACCGCCACCGTGGCGGCGGCCTCACTGGGCCCCTTCGCGGTCGCCTTCGGCGGCCGTTCCGCGGCCGCGGAACGGCGCGTCCACCGGGCGGGTACGTCCGAGGCGGGCGCCCTCGAAGAGGCCGTACGCAATATCCGGCTGCTCGACGACCGGCACGGGGCCGACGGCCTCTACCGGCGCGCGGCGGCCCCGCTGCGCACGGCGTACGCGCTGCTCGACGCGGGCACCACCCGGCAGTCGACCACCGACCGGCTGTACTCGGGCGCGGGCGAACTGGCCATCTCCGTGGGCTGGCTGGCACACGACTCCGGGCGCTTCGACGACGCGCGTTCGCACTACGCGGAGGCGCTCGCCACCGCCCGGATGTCGGGCGACCCGGGCCTGGAGGCGCACGCCTTCTGCAACACCGCGTTTCTCGCGCGCGACGCGGGGCGCCCGCGCGAGGCCGTGCGCGCGGCGCAGGCGGCGCAGCGCGCCGCGCGCCCCCTCGGCTCCCCGCGCCTGCTGTCCCTGCTCGCGCTGCGCGAGGCGGGCGGCTGGGCGGGGCTCGCCGACCGCGCGGGGTGCGAACAGGCACTGGCTCGCGCGCAGGCGCTCTACGAAAGGGGTCCTTCGGAGACGGATCCCGAGTGGATGACCTTCTACGGAGAGGCCGAACTGGAGGGTCTGGAGGCGCAGTGCTGGTCGACGCTCGGCGACTGGCCCCGCGCGGCCCGCCACGCGCGCCGCGCCGCCGAGCTCCAGGACCCGCACTTCACCCGCAACATCGCCCTCTACATGGCCGAACTCGCCGACGACCTCGCGCGCGGCGGCCGCCCCGACGAGGCCGCCCTCGCCGGTCTGCGCGTCCTGGACCTGCTGGGCGAGGTCCAGTCGTCCCGCATCCAGACCATGCTGGCGGGAACGGCCCGTGTGCTGCTCCCGCACCGCAGGGCCTCGGGTGTGTCGACGTTCCTGGAACGCCACGCGAGCCTGCCGCGCATGGCGTGAGCGCGGCCGTCGGCCTGGGTTTACGCGGTCAGGTGTCCGCAGTCGTTCCACGTCTCGATCGCGGGCTCCCCGTAGGCCCACCCGAGCACCGACAGCGAGGTCGGGTTGAGCCGGATGCGGGCCGCGAAGTCGAGGGGGAGGCCGAGCCAGCGGGCGCCTATGGAGCGCAGGATGTGGCCGTGGGCGAATACGAGGACATCGCGGTCCTCGGCGCGGGCCCAGGCGACGACCTCGTCCGCGCGCGCGGAGACCTCCTCCAGGGTCTCGCCCTCGGGGACGCCGTCGCGCCAGATGAACCAGCCCGGGCGGATCCCCTGGATCTCGGCCGGGGTCATGCCCTCGTACGCGCCGTAGTCCCACTCCATGAGCGTGTCCCAGGTGGTGGCGCGCTCGCCGAAACCGGCGAGTTCGCACGTCTCACGCGCGCGTGCCAGCGGACTGGTACGCACCTCTAGCCCGGAGAGGCCGTCGAAGGGTGCCCGGTGCAGCCGCTCCCCCAGCAGCTTGGCGCCGCGCCGGCCCTCCTCCAGGAGCGGGACGTCGGTCCTGCCGGTGTGCTTGCCGGACAGCGACCATTCCGTCTGTCCGTGCCGGGCCAGCAGGATGCGCGGTGCCATGAAGAGGAGCCTTTCCGGGACGAGTGATACGAGTGAGGGGTGAATCACCCAACGAGGAGTGAGGGGTGGGTCACTCCATCATCGCTCACCGGCGCGACGGGCAACCCGCCGGGCGATCTCCGCGTCTTTGAGGACCGGGGGCGCCTCTTTAGGGCGTTCACATACACCGTAAAATCGGATGTGGCCACAGATCGTCGTCAGCAGACTGTGAAGACTGGCGGGGCGGACAGGCGGGTCACCGCAAGCAGATGGGGGAGGGCGATCGGATGCCGCAGACCGATGCACTGCGTACCGAGGCGGCACCACGCGCCCGGTTTCGCCGGTGGACCGACCTGCGCAACGCCGGGGCACCGCACGCCCGGCTCCGCTGGTGGACCGAACTGCCGCTGATCGTGATGGTGTACGCGTCGTACTCGGCGGGCCGGTTGCTCGCCCGGGGCGACACGTCGAGCGCCGTCCACCACGGCCTGGAGATCCTGCGTATCGAGAAGGCCCTCCACCTCAACGCCGAACACCCGCTGAACCGGCTGTTCACCCGTGAGGCCTGGCTGGGTGTGCCCGCCGACTTCTGGTACGCGTCGCTGCACTACCTGGTGACGCCCGCGATCCTGATCTGGCTCTTCCGCTCCCGGACCGTGCGCTACCGCGCGGCCCGCACCTGGCTGATGACCTCCACGTTCATCGGCCTGATCGGCTTCACCCTGCTGCCGACCTGCCCGCCCCGGCTGCTCTCCGCCGGCCACGGCTTCGTCGACACGATGGCCCAGTACAGCTCCTACGGCTGGTGGGGCGGCGAGGCGAGCGCGCCGCGGGGCATGGGCGGAATGACCAACCAGTACGCGGCGATGCCGAGCCTGCACGTGGGCTGGGCGCTGTGGTGCGGAGTGATGCTGTGGCGGTACGGCCGCACGCCTGCCGCCAAGGTCGCGGGTGTCGCGTATCCGCTGCTCACCACCATCGTCGTGATGGGCACGGCGAACCACTACTTCCTCGACGCCGTCGCGGGTGCGTCGGTGATGGGGATCGGGCTGCTGCTGACGCCGTTGGTGATGCGGCTGGCGGACCGGCTGAAGACACGGCTGGGCGCCCGTTTCCCGCGGGTCGTGGGTGCCTCGGGGGGCGCAGGTTCCTCAATTGTCAGTGGGGGGTGCCAGACTTCCACGGGTGAGCGAATTCCCCGACAGCGCGAGTCCCGAACCGAACCGGGAGCCGAGCCGGGTGCCTCTCCCTCGGACGCGGGGGACGGCGCTCCGGCAGCGGCTCGCTGACCTGCGCGGTCCGGCTGTACCGCCCAAGGCCCTCGACGCGCGCGCCCTCGCGGCGCTCGCCGCCAACCCCGGCTGTGACCGCCGCGCCCTCCTCGACGGCGCGGGGGTCGACAAGGCGAAGCTGGCCGGTGCGCTCGGTTCGCCGTCCGGCTTCGGTATGTCGCAGTTCGCCTTCATGCGGGGCAACGCGTTCGAGGCGCGGGTCAAGGCGGACGGCGGCGCGGAGCTGCTGCGGCTCGTGCACGAAAAGCTGGACCCCGGCGCCGAGCCGCCCGCCGCGGGTGTCGTCCCCGACCTGAGCGCCGCCGGCCCCGAGGGACGCGCGGCGCGTACGGCGCTCGCCCTGCGCGAGGCCACCGCGGCCGCCACCTGGACCCTGCTCGACCACCCGATGCTCGCCCTCGACGTCGCGGGTTCCCCCGCCTTCCTGGAGCCGGACGCCGTGGTCGTGCACCCCGACGGCGGCTGGACGGTCGTCGAGATCAAGTCCTTCCCGATGCTCGACGGTTCGGCGGACCCGGCGAAGGTGGGCGCGGCCGCGCGCCAGTCCGCGGTGTACGTCCTGGCGCTGGAGCAGGTCGCCGCCCATCTGGACCCCGTCCCCGAGGTCCGCCACCGGGTCCTCCTGGTCTGCCCCAAGGACTTCTCCAACCTTCCGACCGCGTCCGCCGTCGACGTCCGCAAGCAGCGCGCGGTCACCCGCCGCCAGCTCGCCCGCCTCACCCGCGTCGAGGACATCGCTGCCACCCTCCCCGAGGGCACCTGCTTCTCCCCCGACCTTCCGGCCGCCGATCTGACCACGGCCGTCGAATCCGTCCCCGCGACCTACGCCCCCGAGTGCCTGTCCGCCTGCGAACTGGCCTTCCACTGCCGCGACCACTCGCGCGCGGAGGGCGCGGTGACATCCCTGGGCCGCTCACTGCGCGCGGAACTGGGCGGGCTGACGACGGTGGGAGACGTCCTGGCGGCGGCCCACGGTGAGACGGGAGATCCGGACGACCCGGCGGTCGCGGCGCTGCGGAGAGCGGCGCGGCTGCGGGCCGAGGCGTTGGGAGCCCAGGCCGCGAGGGCCGAGGCGTTGGCGCTCCCCCTCGACCGGGAGGGGGCCGCCGTATGTCGCTGATCGCCACCCTCGCCCGTCTGGAAGCCGTCGAGCGCGGGCGGGCTCAGGCCGCCGCCACCGTGCGGCACCGGCATCTCGCCGAGCGGCCACTGGTGTTCGTGCCGCTGATCACCGCCGGTGAGGCGGGAGCCCCCCTCGGGGCACTCGTCGGCACGGACCGGGACGCGCCCCGGCTGCTCGTCGTGCCGCAGCCCCGGGATCGGGATCTGCGGTTCGCGTTCCTCGCCGAGCTGGCGGATGTCGTCCTGCCGTACATCGACTCGTTCGCGGTCGCGGTCGAGGCGGCCGAGCGCAACGAGACCGATCCGGAGACCGGCAAGCGGGTCAAGGTCGAGGTCGAACTGTGCGCGGACGCGCCCCAGTTGATCGTGCCGAGCCGGTCGGGCATCGAGTTCGTACGGCTGCTCGGGCGCTCCATGCGTTTCAGGCGCACCGCCGAGCAGGATCCCGAGGCGCCCCATCCGGCGCCGCCCCGCGTCCCGCTGCTCGGGCGCTGGCTGACGCACTACGGAGAGCGGGCCCGGGTACCCGGCTCCGCCCTCCTCCTCACCCTCACCGACGTACTGTCCCGGCACTGGGCCACCGGACAGAGCAGCCTGGAGGACCAGCACCTCGGCGCGCTGCTCGCCTGGATCGACCCACCGGACGGCGAGTCGGGTGCGGCGGCCGCGCTCCACGCCGAGCTGCGCCGGGACTCCCGCGGCCAGCTCGTCTGCCCGCCGGCCGGACCCGCCACCGACCCCGCCTTCGACAACACGCTGCTGGCCCCCGCCATCGAGCGCTACGACCGCGCGCGTACGGCGCTCGCCGCCGCCGAGGACGGCATCGAGGCGGACGACCGGCTCGGCGCGCTCACCGCCGCCGAGCGGGAGATCCACGCCCTCGTCGCGAGCGTCACCCGGCCCACCTGGGACGCGGTGTGGCGCGGACTCGACCTGCTGCGCACGCTCCCCGAGGGTGCGCACGCCACCGACCGCTGGACCCGCGACCGCTGGTCGTTCACCGGCCACCGCGACCGGATCACCGCGGGCGAACCCCCGCAGCCGCGCCGCGACGACGCGGTCACCGCGGCCAACAAGCTCGCCACGCGCGAGCGCGAACAGGCCCGCCTGGAAGCCCAGGAGGCCCTCGACGACCCGCTCGTCATGGCCGGGCGACGGCTCACCGGGGAGGCGTTCGCGGGCGAGGTCACGGATGTCGTGATGGCGTACAGCGAAGGCAAGCGCCCCAGCCCGCGCCCCCTGGTGACCGTCCGCACGGAGGACCGCCCGCATCTGGGGGAACGGGCCAAGGTGTACCGGTCGTTGGGAGGAAAGCCGCAGGCCGCGGAGTTCGTGGGGTACGAGGGGGCCTACGAGGACGGGGGCGGGGGCGCCGCTGACGGGAGCGCCGCTGTCGTGCTGCGGATCGTCGACAAGATGGGGCGCGGCAAGGAGCCCGAGACCGGTTCCGTGCCGGAGAAGGGCGACCTCGTCTGCTTCACGCTCTTCGAGCACGAGCAGCGGGGCGGGGCGAAACTGCCCGACCCGGAGGAGACACCGTGGACGCACGGAGGGCCGCCGGGCGAGACGGCCACCGTGCCCGAAATCGCCGACCCCGTGACGGAAGAGGACGTCCTTTGAACCCTCCCCCTCGCGAACGAGAGGGATTCCTGGCTCACACCGCTCGACCGCTCAGCAAGCGACCGAGTCTTCCGCGATCAACACCAGCCGGGTTGGAACCAGCCCGGTTTTCCCAGAGATTGGAGGCTACTGTGCTGGCTTGGTTCTCACTCAGCACGTCGCGATACTACCATCTGTCATGCAGATGGCACTCCCAGTGACGAGTCGCATCCAGGAGACCGCTGCCGACCCCGGCACGGCCGCCGCCCTGGCCACCGACGCGATCCTGCACGACACACTCCACGGCACGCATCGCGGAGTCGTCGTCGACTCCCCGCCCGGTGCCGGGAAGTCGACCCTGGTCGTACGCGCGGCCCTCGAACTGGCCGCCGCCGGGCGCCCGTTGATGGTCATCGCGCAGACCAACGCCCAGGTCGACGACCTGGTGGTGCGGCTCGCCGAAAAGGACCCCGAGCTGCCCGTCGGACGGCTGCACAGCAGCGACACCGACCCCTACGACAAGACGCTGGACGGCCTTCCGAACGTCCGCAAGTCGACGAAGGCGGCCGACCTGGCAGGCCTGGACGTCGTCATCTCGACCGCCGCCAAGTGGGCTCACGTCAAGGGCGTCGAGCCGTGGCGGCACGCGATCGTCGACGAGGCGTACCAGATGCGGTCGGACGCGCTGCTCGCCGTGGCCGGGCTCTTCGAGCGCGCGCTGTTCGTGGGCGACCCGGGGCAGTTGGACCCCTTCTCGACCGTGGGATCCGAGCAGTGGGCGGGGCTGTCGTACGACCCTTCGGCGTCCGCGGTGACGACACTGCTCGCCCACAATCCGGAACTGCCGCAGCACCGCCTTCCGGTGTCCTGGCGGCTGCCCGCGTCGGCGGCACCACTGGTCTCGGACGCGTTCTACCCGTATACGCCGTTCCGCAGCGGCACGGCGCACGGTGACCGGCGCCTCAACTTCGCGGTCGTCTCGGACGGTTCGGGTCCCGACCGGGTCATCGACGAGGCGGCGGAGGCGGGTTGGGGGCTGCTGGAGCTGCCGGCCCGGCACACGCCTCGTACGGATCCCGAGGCGGTACGGGCCGTGGCGCAGGTCGTACGCCGGCTGCTGGACCGGGGTGGCGCAGCCACGTCGGAGCGGGCGGACGATCCGGTGCCGCTGACGGCCGACCGGATCGCCGTCGGCACGGCGCACCGGGACCAGGCCGCCGCCGTACGGGCCGCGCTGGCGGAACTCGGCGTTCTGGACGTCACCGTCGACACGGCGAACCGGCTTCAGGGGCGGGAGTTCGATGTGACGGTGGTGCTGCATCCGCTGTCGGGGCGGCCCGACGCGACGGCGTTCCACTTGGAGACGGGCCGCTTGTGCGTGCTCGCGTCCCGGCATCGGCACGCATGCATCGTGGTGTGCCGGGCGGGGGTGACGGAGCTGCTGGACGACCACCCGTCGACGGAGCCGGTGCAGCTGGGGGTCACCGTGAAGTTCCCCGACGGTTGGGAGGCCAATCACGCGGTGTTGTCGCATCTGGGGGAGCATCGGGTGGCTTGGCGGCCGTAGATCGTGGGGAGCGGTCTTTAGAGGGGCCCTGCGGATCTGCGCGCAGCTCTGCGGTTCTCCGTGGATCCCTGCTGTGCCTGCCCTGGCCTGGGGTCTCTGGCCCACTTGCGTGGGCGGGGGACAATAGACGGTGGCCCCCTTACGAGGCGGGCCCCTGAACCGTACGAGGAGGAGAAGACATGGCGGAGCCCACGCCGCGTCGGAACGAACCGCGGCGACGCCCCGCGCCCCTGCTCTTCGAGCCCGCGGAGGCCGCCGGGGATCCGGAGCATTTCTTCGATCTGGAGTCGATCGATGATCCGCGTGCGTTGCTGGACCGGGCGACGGAGCTGACGCTTGCGTTTCGGGCCGCGGCGGATCGGGCTGTGGAGTTTCAGGCGATCGCTGCGGCGCAGCTGGCTGATCCTCGGCGGTTTGACCGGCTCACTGCGGCTGTCATCGCCGAGCGGGCCGAGTGGACCGAGGATTACGCGAAGAAGATGGTCGAGTTCGGGCGGGATCTGCTTCGGGGGGTGGAGGGGAACGGGCACGGACATGGGCATGGGGTGAGCGACCACGCCTGAGCCACGGGGGTGACCACAGGGGTTTTTCGCCCCCGCCGCCCCTACCCGTCCCATCCCGTTCCTGGGGGCTGCGCCCCCAGACCCCCCTAAAAGATTGCGCAGTTCCCCGCGCCCCTTTTAGGGGCGCGGGGAACTGCGCAATCTTTTGGACCAGCCCCCACCCACCCGCTCAATCCGTCGCCGCGTCGATCACCTCGTCCAACACCTCCCGCGACCGCACCAGATCCGCGATCGTGCGGTCAATACGGTCACGTTCGGCGGTGAGGTCGGCGACCAGCCGAGGCGTGGCGATCGCGGAGGGGCGGCCGTCGGTGTCGCGCATGCAGGGGAGGAGTTGGGCGATCTTCTTGCTGGAGAGGCCGGCGGCATAGAGCGCCTGGATGCGGATGACGCGGTCCACCGCCCAGTCGCCGTAGTCGCGATGACCACCCGGCGTGCGTTCGGCCCGCAACAGCCCCTGCGTCTCGTAGTAGCGCAACGACCGCTCGCTCACTGCAGTGCGCCGGGCCAGTTCACCGATCCGCATTCCCCACCCCCGTGAGACTTGAATCTGACACGGATGTCAACTTCTACCGTACTGGCATGCCGAGGACATCGGCCCAGCGCCAGGATGCCCCCACACCCCCACGACTCCTTGGCATATGCCAGCCGGGCAAGATACTCCACCCCACCCCGCCCTGTCCCGATTTCCGGCAACCCTCCGAGACGGAATGGTCACCGCCGGTAGATATATCGGCATGAGCAGCACACGGAACCCGGCACGCACCATCCCCCACGGCCCCGGCGCACCGTTTCCCGACCGGTCCGACAACGCGGGAGTCACCTCCGAGGGCGCCACCTGGCTCGCCTCGGCCGGAACCTATCCGCGCAGCACGCTCGCCCTCTGGGAAGAGCGGCCGCACGCTCCGGTCGTACTGCCCTGCGGCAGCACCTTCGACGTCGTCAACGCTCCGGCGATCTTCGGGCGGCGGATGCTCGACCGGCTGCGGGACGAGGGGCCGGGCTCGGGCCCGGTGGCGACCTACCGCGGGCGGATGCTGCTGTTCGCCGCGCCCGGTACGGCTCAGCGGCTGCCGTCGCTCCTGGAGTGGGAGGAATGGGGCTCCCGGGGCGCCGGGGACCAGGAGGCCGCCGGGCACGTGGGGCGGTGCGAGGCGGTTCCGCCGCTGCTCTGCCACGGTACGGGCGACGCGGTCACCGTCCCCGCGCCGATCTCCGACGGCACCGGGCCCAGCACCGCCGCCCGTCTGGAATCCCGCTGGCTCGTCGCCCCCGACACCCGGCACCCCTGGCTTCCCGGGCCCGAGATCCTGCTCTGGGCGGCGGTCCGGGCGGCCCGCGCGGCCGCCTCCGCGGCGGTGCGGATATCGATTTTTCCTCCCGCCGATCAGGATGCTAAGGTCTACGACGTCAGCAGGCGCCGCTAGCTCAGTTGGTTAGAGCAGCTGACTCTTAATCAGCGGGTCCGGGGTTCGAGTCCCTGGCGGCGCACGCTAGCGATGGCGAGGCAAGTTCGCGGAAACGCGAACCGGCCTCGCCATCGTCATTTCCGCGCGGCATCGCTACTTCCATACGCCATCGTCATTTCCGCGCGGCATCGCCGCGTGACCGCAGTCGCCAGAAGGCCCCCTGCGCTCAGCCTGTCGTGATCTGCACCGTCCACGCCCCGGAAGCCGTGCGGTCCTCCACCTCGATCCGGACCTGCTCGCCCGGCACCGTGTAGCTCTCCCCGAGTGCCACGGGCGCGTCCGCGAGGGCCGGGTAGACCGAGTCCTCCCAGCAGGACTCGGAGTGGGGGTGCGCGTCGAGGACCTCGATCGGGCCGCCGCCCGACTCGGCCTCACTGCGGACGCGGTAGACGAGGATGCCCTGTGTGCACGTCGAGTCGTCGTTGCCCGCCGGGCCGCGCGCCTCGAAGGCGAGCACGCTGTCGGGACCGGTACGGACCACCGCCAGCTTGGTACCCCGCCCGGAACCGAACGCCTGCGCACTCGACTCGTACGACGGCGCACCACCCGCCACATCCGACACGCCCGAGTCGTATGACCGAACACCCGTGCCACCCGACACGCCCGAGCCGCCCGACACGCCCGAGCCGGACGAACCGGAGGCACCCGCGCCGGAGGCACCCGTCCCGGAACCGGAACCGCCCTCCCCCGCCCCCAGCGGCTCAAGCGTCAACCTCGTGGTGCCGACGCCCCGTACGCACGCCACCTGGCGCGGTTCCAGCCAGCCGAGCTTCCACTTGTGCCAGCCGAACAGGTCGGGGGCCAGCCCGAACTGGCTGCCCATGAGGTCCCAGTCACCGACGTAGGTGTCCCAGTCGCCCTTGCCGTCGGAGGGGCGGTGGTAGAGGTCGGGCAGGTCGAAGACGTGGCCGGTCTCGTGGGCGAGGACGAGGCGGTCCGGCGGGTGCTTCTCGAAGACCGTGACCACGCGGCGGATGTCCTTGCCGTCGGCGCGCAGGGGCGTGTCGAGGTTGACCACCTTCGTGGCATCCGAGTCGACGCCCGGGGCATCCGGATCGGCCACGAAGTAGACGATGTCGTAGCGCGAGAAGTCGACCCGCTTGTCGGCGGCGGTGAGCGCGTCGCGCAGATAGGCGCCGCGGTGTTCGGCGTTCCAGTCACGCTGTATGGCGTACGACGTGGAGGTGTGCGGCATCCGGATCCAGCCGCGCTGGGCATGCGGGCGCACCGTGAACTTGCCGTACGAGGCACGCGCGAAGAACTGGCTGGTGGCCGGGAAGTAGTCGGAGGTCAGTTCCGCCGGGGTGGTCCGCGGCGCGGAGTCCGGGAAGGACAGGAAGACCAGCACCGCGTCGAGGGGGTGATTGGGGCGCACATAGGCGGAGTTCCAGGTGTCGACGCCCTCCGAGTGGTGTGCGTCGGTCCGTGTGAGGGCACATGAGGCCAAGCGGGGTTCGGCGAGTGCGGGGCCCGGCATCAGGCAGGTCGCGGCGAGCGCGGTCACCGAGGTGAACACCGCCGCGGTGCGGCGGCGACGTGGCGCCCCGTCACGCGCCAGACCCCGAAAGGCCTCACGCACCACACCCCACAAAGCCTCACGCGCCACGCCCCACAAAGCCTCACCCGTGCAACCCCGCAGGGCCTCACGGGCGAGACCTCTCAGGGGCAGCGGACGCGGCACGTCGACCTCCGGATGCGGTTTTCAGGTCACCGCACTCAGCCTGTGTGAGTTCGTCATGCTTCGCCCTGTTTGTCTGCACCAGAAGAGTGAGGGGCCACGCGAGGCCGACACCCCGAACACTCACGGAACGTCACAGCCGATCGGCGGGGGAAGGAACCCGCCCAGATGCAGGCAGAAACGATCTGTCAGAAGAGGCCGTTGTTCCGGGACACTGGACAGTGGCTGCAACTCCCCGAGGCCACCCTCTATGATCGGCACACTTTCCTGCACGGACACGGCTTGTGCGGCCGTCCATCACCGGCCGACCACCCCGAGAGACCCATACGAAGAACGAGTGCACTGCGGGAGCGAGCGGTGAGCGGAACGTCCGAAGGGCCGGCACCCACGGCAGATCTCGTCCGGTCGGCCGTCACAGAGCGTCACATCGGTACATCTCCTCGTATGTACGCCGGGGCGCCTCCCGGTGTGTCGATCGCCACCGGGTCATCTCCAGACCCGTACGCCTCTGCCGAGACGCCTCCAGACCCGTACGCCGCAACCGATGTCCCGGCCGGGACGCCCCCCGACACGCCCGCATCCGACGGAGCGTCACCCCGTACCTTCCAGGCGGCCTTCGCCACCGCGCCGCTCGCCATGGCCGTCGTCGACCGCGAGGGACTCGTCGTCACCGCCAACGAGTCGCTGGGCGCGCTGCTCGGTCCCGGCGCGGACGCGCTGGCCGGGCGGATCGCCGCCGATCTGGTGGACCTGGCCTCCGACGCCCGCACCTGGCACTCGTACCGCGAGGTACTGCGCGGCCGGCAGGCCCGGCTGCGCTGCACCCGCCGCCTCAAGCATCCCGACGGCCACTCGCTCTGGGTCCAGATCACCGTGGCGCCGCTGCCCCCGCAGGAGCAGGCGGTCCTGCTGTCCGTCGCCGACATCAGCGCCCGCCGTGAACTCCAGGCGCGGCTGCGCCACTTGCAGATGCACGACCCGGTGACCCGGTTGCCCAACCGCACCCTGTTCTTCGAGCGCCTCTCGGCCGCCTTGGAGGCGGAGGCGTACGAGGAGGGCGGCACCGGCCGGATCGGGCTCTGCTATCTGGACCTGGACGGCTTCAAGGCGGTCAACGACACGCTCGGCCACCGCGTCGGGGACCGGCTGCTCTCGGCCGTCGCCGAACGCCTGACGCGCTGCGCCGACGAGGCGGGTTACGCGAGAGCCGCCACTCCCCTGGTGGCGAGACTCGGCGGCGACGAGTTCGCGCTTCTCGTCGAGGACTCCACGGGGACGGACCAGTTGGCGGACCTCGCCGACTCCGTCCTGAAGGCCCTCCAGGCCCCCTTCGACCTCTCCGGTCAGCGGCTGTCCCTCTCCGCGTCCATCGGGGTCGTCGAGCGGCGCGCCGCCGGAACCAGCGCGACCGGTCTGATGCAGGCCGCGGACACGACGCTGTACTGGGCGAAGGCCGACGGCAAGGGCCGCTGGACCCTCTTCGACCCGGAGCGCAACGCCCACCGCATGACCCGCCAGGCCCTCTCCTCCACCCTCCGCGCGGCCGTCGAGCGGGGCGAGTTCGCGCTGGAGTACCAGCCGTTGGTGGGCATGGAGGACGGCGGCGTGCGCGGGGTCGAAGCCCTCGTCCGCTGGAATCATCCGCAGTTCGGAACGCTGACGCCGAATCGGTTCATCGGATTGGCCGAGGAGGACGGTTCGATCGTGCAGCTCGGCCGCTGGGTGCTGGCCACCGCCTGCCGGCAGGCCCGCAGCTGGCAGCTGGACCACCCGGACGCACCGCCGATCTTCGTCAGTGTGAACGTGGCGGTGCGCCAGGTCTGGGACTCCGACCTGGTGGCCGACGTAGCGGAGATCCTCGCGGAGACCGGCCTCGACCCGCACCTCCTCCAGCTGGAGCTGACGGAGTCGGCGGTGATGGGCTCGGCCGGCCGGCCTCTGCAAGCCCTGCAGGCGCTCAGCGACATGGGCGTACGCATCGCGATCGACGACTTCGGCACCGGTTACTCGAACCTGGCCTACCTCAGCCGTCTCCCGGTCTCCGTCCTGAAGCTGGACGGCTCCTTCGTACGGGGCTTCCAGTACGAGAACGCCGACGGCACGTCCGCCCACCCCAACCCCGCCGACGAGGTCATCGTCGAGGCCCTCATCCAACTCGCCCACCGGCTGGGCCTGACGGTCACCGCCGAGTGTGTGGAGACCGCCTCCCAGGCCTCCCGGCTGCGCGGCATCGGCTGCGACACCGGGCAGGGCTGGCTGTACTCGCGACCGGTGGCGCCGGATCGTATCTCCGCACTATTGACGGCGCCCGACTGCCGTCAGACCTGAGGCTCCCGGGGCTACCGGGCCTCGGTCGCCGGGGCCTTCGGCAACCCGTAGGCGTCCGCGATGAGTTCGTAGGAACGCAGGCGTACGTCGCCGCTGTGGGCGTTGCCCGTGATCATCAACTCGTCGGCGCCGGTGCGCTTCTGCAGGTCGTCGAGGCCGGAGCGGACCTCGTCCGCCGTGCCATGGATGACGTTGGAGTTCCAGCTGTTGATGAACTCCCGCTCCATGGGACTGAATTCGTACGCCTCCGCCTCCTCGGGCGTCGGGACGAGACCCGGGCGGCCGGTGCGCAGGCGGACCATGTTCAGGGCGGCGGCCAGGACCTGGCGGCGGGCCTCCTTCTCGTCGTCGGTGGCGAGGGCGGAGACGCCGATGAGGGCGTACGGGGCGGCCAGCACGGCGCTCGGCCGGAAGGACTCGCGGTAGAGGTCCAGCGCCGGGACCGTGTTCTGGGCCGAGAAGTGGTGGGCGAAGGCGAAGGGGAGGCCCAGGACTCCGGCGAGGCGGGCACTGAAACCGGAGGAGCCGAGCAGCCAGACCGGGGGCCGGTGCGGGGACTGTACGCCGCCGGGGGAGGTCGACTGGACGGGGCCGGGGACCGCGTGGATGCGGGCGTAGGGGTGGCCGTCGGGGAAGTCGTCGTCCAGGAAGCGGGTGAGCTCCGCGAGCTGCTCGGGGAAGTCGTCGGCGCCTTCGCCCAGCCTGTCGGTGCGGCGCAGGGCGGCGGCGGTCGCACCGTCCGTGCCCGGGGCTCGGCCCAGGCCCAGGTCGATGCGGCCCGGGGCCATCGCCTCCAGGGTGCCGAACTGCTCCGCGATGACCAGGGGGGCGTGGTTGGGGAGCATGACTCCGCCCGAGCCCAGGCGGATGCGGGTGGTGTGGGCGGCGAGGTGGGCGAGGATCACGGCGGGCGAGGACGAGGCCACGCCCGGCATCGAGTGGTGCTCGGCCACCCAGTAGCGGTGGAAGCCGCGGGACTCTGCGAGGCGGGAGAGTTTGACGCTGGTGTGCAGGGCGTCGGTGGCCGTGCGGCCTGCGCCGACCGTGACCAGGTCCAGTACCGAGAGGGGCACCGGGGCGGTGCCCTCCGTCTTGCCTCGGATCTCGTCCGTTTCGGTCACCAGTGCCTCCTGCGGTCTGTACGTGGCGCGTCCGCGGGGAGAACAGGAGGCAGTCCCCGCTTATTCCCGGTTCCTCGCCCCCGCCGCCCCTACCCGTCCCATCCGTACCTGGGGGCTGCGCCCCCAGACCCCCTGGGTTGTATGTCGTCTGCGGGACGGTGGGGGCTGGTCGCGCAGTTCCCCGCGCCCCTGAAAGCGGGGCTGCGCCCCGCAATCCCCCGCCCGCCCCGGGGTCTTTTAGGGGCGCGGGGAACTGCGCAATCTCTTAGCCCAGCCCCCACCCGCCCGCAGCCGACACACGACCCCAGCCCACCCCCACCGGCTACACCTGGACCAGGGGTTCCTTGGTGAAGAGGGTGCCGAGGCGGGGAGCGTTGACGCGGCGGGCCGAGAGGCGGAGGGCCTCCCAGACGGTTACCTGGTTGGCGGTGAGGACTGGTTTGGAGAGGGCCTTCTCCAGGGCGGGGATGTGGGAGACCGTGTGGAGGGCGGTGTCGGGGAGGAGAAGCGCCGCCGCATCCGGATGGTCGGCCGCCCGGGCCAGGGCGAGGATCTGGTCGTAGCCCCAGGACGCGACCTCCGCCGCCACGCTCCCGCTGCCGCCGGCACCCCGCACCGACACCACCTCCACCCCCGCATCCCCCAGAAACGCCGCGAAGAGCCCAGCCACCTCATCCGCATACGTCGCCGCGACCGCGACCCGCCGCACCCCGATCTCCCGCACCGCGTGCGCGAAGCCGAACGACGTGGAGGAGGCAGGCAGCCCCGCGGCCCGGGCAAGGCCGCGGACCTGCTCATGGGCGCCCTGCCAGCCGTACACGAAGCTGCCGCTGGTACAGGCCCACACCACCGCTTCGGCACCCGAAAGGCGCAGCTCCTCGACGCCCGCGGTGAGCCGGTCCGCCGAGCCCATCTCGCGGAGCGCGTCCACGCGACGGGCGGCCTTCCCGGTGTCCCCGGCCGCCTCCCCGGCCTCCCCAGCCTCCGTGATCTCCGTGATCTCCGTGTGGACGAGGGTCATGCGGATGTCGCTGCCGAGCAGCTGCTCCATGCGCGGGTAGTCGTCCTCGGCCGCGTGACCGGGGTAGAGGAATCCGAGTGCGGTCATGCCCCACCTTCCTGATCTTCCGACAGTACGGGGCCCCGACGAGCCGATTCGTCCAAGAGTGCCGGCGGCGCCGCGTCGGCCGGGTACGTCACCTGGTTGGCCGAGACGGAAAAGGGTGGCAACGGACCGTACGCGGGCCCGTGTTGACGAAGGTAGGTTCGGGTGCGAGCGTGGTCAATCCGCGCATCTCAGACGGCTGGAACTCCCCCGGCAGAGCGGACCCGCATGGCGAAACGGCTGCCCCCGATGACCACGCTCCTCGTTCTGGACGCCGAGCCTCTCCCCCGCCTCGGCAGCCTCACCGGCCGGGTGCGGATCGAGCACGCCGACGAGTCCACGCTGGCCGCGCGGCTGCCGAACGCGGACGTACTGCTCGTCTGGGACTTCACCTCGGGCGCCGTACGCCGTGCCTGGCCCGGCGAGGGTCCGCGGCCGCGCTGGGTGCACACGGCGAGCGCGGGGGTGGACCATCTGATGTGTCCCGAGCTCGCCGCGTCCGACACGGTGGTGACCAACGCGCGTGGCGTCTTCGACCAGCCGATCGCGGAGTACGTCGCCGCGCTGGTGCTGTCCATGGCGAAGGATCTGCCGCGGAGCTGGGATCTCCAGCGCCGCCGGGAGTGGCGGCATCGCGACGCGCAGCGCGTGGCGGGGACCCGGGCGTGCGTGGTCGGTTCCGGGCCGGTCGGGCGGGCGATCGTCAGGACGCTCAAGGCGCTCGACGTCACGACGGCCCTGGTGGGGCGCACTGCGCGGACCGGTATCCACGGACCCGAGGAGCTGGGCCGGCTGATGGCGCGCGCCGACTGGGTGGTGTCCGCGGCGCCGCTCACCGAGACCACGCGCGGCATGTTCGACGCGCGGCACTTCGGGATGATGCAGCCGTCGGCGCGCTTCATCAACGTCGGGCGCGGGCAGCTCGTCGTCGAGGACGCGCTCGCCGAGGCGCTGTCGAAGCGGTGGATCGCGGGCGCGGCCCTCGATGTCTTCCAGCATGAACCGCTCGGCCCCGACAGCCCGTTGTGGGATGTCCCGGGGCTGATCGTGTCGCCGCACATGAGCGGGGACACGGTCGGCTGGCGGGACGAACTGGGTAAGCAGTTCGTGGAGTTGTACGAGCGCTGGGCGGCGGGGAAGCAGCTCCTGAACGTCGTCGACAAGAGGCGTGGGTACGTGCCGGGACACTGAACTCCCTTTGGAGGGGCCGATGTCGGAACTCACCGAGCTGACCGCCGGACGACTCGTCGATGGTTATCGCAAGGGCGAGTTCAGCCCCGTGGAGGCGACCCGCGCGGCCCTGGAGCGGGCCGACGCCGTCCAGCCCGCCGTGAACGCGTTCGTACGGCTGGACGCGGAGGAAGCGCTCGCCCAGGCCCAGGAGTCGGCGGAGCGGTGGCGGCGGGGCGAGCCCGCGGGCCTCCTGGACGGCGTCCCGGTCACCGTCAAGGACGTCCTCCTGCTGCGCGGCCGCCCGACGCTGCGCGGCTCCAGGACCGTTGATCCGCAGGGCCGTTGGGACGAGGACGCGCCGTCCGTGGCCCGGCTGCGGGAGCACGGTGCCGTCTTCCTCGGCAAGACGACGACGCCCCAGTTCGGCTGGAAGGGCGTCACGGACTCGGCCCTGACGGGGGTGACCCGCAATCCGTACGACGTCTCGCGCACGTCGGGCGGCTCCAGCGGTGGCAGCGCGGCGGCCGTGGCGCTCGGCGCGGGCCCGCTGTCCCTCGGCACGGACGGCGGCGGGAGTGTCCGCATCCCGGCCGCCTTCTGCGGGATATTCGGGCTGAAGCCGACGTACGGGAGAGTGCCGCTGTATCCCGCGAGCGCGTTCGGGACGCTCTCGCATGTGGGCCCGATGACGCGGGACGCCGCCGACGCCGCGCTGTTGATGGACGTGATCAGCGGCCCCGACGCGCGGGACTGGTCGGCGCTCGGGCCGGTCGGCGGCTCCTTCGTGGACGCGCTGGAGGGCGGGGTGCGGGGCCTGCGGGTCGCGTACTCGCCCTCTCTGGGCGGGCAGGTCGCGGTCCGCCCCGCCGTCGCGGCGGCCGTACGGCGTGCGGTGGAGCGGCTCGCGGGGCTCGGCGCGTACGTCACCGAGGCCGACCCCGACCTGACCGACCCGTTGGACGCCTTCCACACGCTCTGGTTCGGCGCGGCGGCCCGTCTGACCCAACCCTTCGGGCCCCACCAGCGGGAGTTGCTCGACCCGGGCCTGCGCGAGATATCCGGCCTCGGCGCGCGCATCAGCGCGCTGGACTATCTCGCCGCGGTGGACGTCCGGATGGGGCTCGGACGGCGGATGGGCCGCTTCCACGAGTCGTACGACGTCCTGGTCACCCCGACCCTTCCGTTGACGGCCTTCGAGGCGGGCGCCGAGGTCCCGGCCGGCTCCAGTCACCGTCGCTGGACGGGCTGGACCCCGTTCACGTACCCCTTCAACATGACGCAGCAGCCCGCGGCGACCGTTCCCGTCGGCCTCGCCCCTGACGGCCTCCCGGTCGGCCTCCAGATCGTGGCCGCCCGCCACCGCGACGACCTCGTCCTGCGGACGGCGCACGCGCTGTACGAGGCGGGGGTCGCTGGAATCGATGCTCCCACCAGGGTCTAGGCCCTGCGTTCCAAGGTCCCACGGGGGTCGATGTGGCCTCGGTGACGGACGGGGCTCAAAATCGATCCGCATAGATCACATGGCCCCGGGTAGTCGCGCGGCCATGGTTCCACCACTTGGGAATGGCACAGAGAAACGAGGGCCCAGCCGGCGGTCGCTGCTCGCGGGTGCCTCCGTGTTCGGCACCGTCGGGGCGCTGGGCGCCGCCGGCTGCAGTCGTGTCGCCACGGCGGCCGGCACGGACGGCGGTGATCTCCTCGACCGGCTGAAGGCGCAGGGTGTCGTACGGCTGGGTATCGCGGGTGAGGTCCCCTTCGGGTACATCGACAGGAACGGCGAGCTGACGGGCGAGGCGCCGGAACTCGCGAAGGCCGTCTTCAAACGGCTGGGAGTCGATCGCGTCCAGCCGGTGCCGACCGAGTTCGGCTCGCTCATACCCGGGCTCAACTCGCAGCAGTTCGATGTCGTGTCCGCCGGGATGTACATCAACCCCGAGCGCTGCGCGCAGGTCATCTTCGCGGATCCGGACTACCAGATGCTCGACGCGTTCATCGTGCGCAAGGGCAACCCGAAGGGGCTGCACGACTACAAGGATGTCGTCGCGAAGAAGGCCAAGTTCGCGACGGGGACCGGGTACGCCGAGATTCAGTACGCGGTCGAGGCCGGGTACAAGGAGAGCGACATCCTGATCGTGCCGGATCAGGTGGCCGGGCTGAACGCCGTCGAGGCGGGACGTGTCGACGCCTTCGCGGGGACGGCGCTGACCACCCGTGAGGTGGTCAAGAAGTCCGGCAGGGCCGAGAGTACGAAGCCCTTCGCGCCGCTGGTGAAGGGCAAGCCGCATGTCGACGGCGGCGGCTTCGCGTTCCGGTCGCCGGAGACGAAGCTGCGGGACGCCTTCAACGTGGAGCTCAGGAAGCTGAAGGACAGCGGCGAGCTGTTCCGCATCCTCCAGCCGTTCGGCTTCACCAAGGCCGAGATGACCGACATGACCGCGAAGGAGCTGTGCCGCGGATGACCTCGGGACTCTGGGAACTCGTACTCAAAGGGATCTGGATCACCATCCAACTGCTGTTCTTCAGCGCCCTGTTGGCCGGTGCGCTCTCCTTCGCCGTCGGGATCGCGCGCACCTCGCGGTGGTGGATCGTCCGCTTCCTCGCGGGCTTCTACACCGAGGTGTTCCGTGGCACCTCCGCGCTGATCATGATCTTCTGGGTGTACTTCGTGCTGCCGCTCGCCTTCGGCTGGCAGCTCGTCCCGATGTGGGCGGGCACGCTGGCGCTGGGACTGACGTACGGGGCGTACGGCTCCGAGATCGTGCGCGGCGCCCTGAACGCGGTCGACCCGGCGCAGCGTGAGGGCGGGATCGCGCTCGGCTTCACGCCCTGGCAGCGGATGCGGCTGGTCCTGCTGCCGCAGGCGGTGCCCGAGATGATCCCCTCCTTCTGCAACCTGCTGGTCGAGCTGCTCAAGGGCACGGCCCTGGTCTCCGTCATGGGCATGGGCGATCTGTCGTTCAGCGCCAACCTGGTGCGGCTCGCGTTGCAGCAGAGCGCGGAGGTCTACACGTACGTCCTGCTGATCTACTTCGTGATCGCCTTCCTGCTCACGCGGCTGATGCGCGGTCTGGAGAAGCGGCTGAAGGCCGAGGCCGGCAAGGACCCCGGGACGGAGACGGCGGCGCGTGAGCTCAAGCGCGCGCAGACGACCGGCGTGGGAGCCGCGAGCGGAGGTGCCTCATGAAGTGGGACTGGAGCGCGGTCGGTGATTTCATGCCGCACTTCTGGGACGGGCTGCTGGTCACCCTGCAGGCACTGGCCCTCGGCTCGGTGATCTCCTTCGCCCTCGGTCTGGTGTGGGCGCTGCTGATGCGGACGCCGACGCGCTGGGTGCGCTGGCCGGTCGGGGTGGTCACGGAGTTCATCCGCAACACCCCGCTGCTGGTGCAGCTGTTCTTCCTCTTCTATGTGCTGCCCGAGTGGGACATCACGTTCTCCGCGCTGACCACCGGTGTCGTCGCGATCGGGCTGCACTACTCGACGTACACGATGCAGGTCTACCGGGCCGGTATCGAGGCGGTGCCCGCCGGCCAGTGGGAAGCGGCCACGGCGCTCAGCCTGCCCGTGCGGCGCACCTGGACCGCGGTGATCCTGCCGCAGGCGATCCGCCGGGTGGTGCCTCCGCTCGGCAACTACGTCATCTCGATGCTCAAGGACACCCCGATCCTGATGGTGATCACCGTGATGGAGATGCTCGGCGAGGCGCGGCTGTACTCGCAGCAGCACTTCCAGTTCACCGAGCCGCTCACGGTCATCGGCGTGGCCTTCATCCTCATTTCCTATCCGGCTTCCCTGCTTCTGCGAGCCCTGGAGCGACGTCTTGTCCGCTGATACGAAGACCGAAGAGCTGATCCGCTTCGACAAGGTCACCAAGCGCTTCGGGGACAACACCGTCCTCGACGGCCTCGACTTCCGCGTCGACCCCGGAAAGCACGTCACGCTGATCGGCCCGTCCGGCTCCGGCAAGACGACGATCCTGCGGCTGCTGATGACGCTGGCCGAGCCGGACGAGGGCACGATCACGGTCGCCGGGGAGCAGCTCTTCCCGGCGGGCGAGAAGCAGATCCGCGAGGTCCGCAAGAAGATCGGGATGGTCTTCCAGCAGTTCAACCTGTTCCCGAACATGTCGGTGCTCAGGAACCTCACCGAGGCGCCGGTCACCGTCCTCGGCCTGTCCAGGGACGAGGCCGAGGCGCGGGCCCGCGAGCTGCTCGACCTGGTCGGTCTCGCGGACAAGTGCGACGAGCGTCCCAGCCGGCTGTCCGGCGGCCAGCAGCAGCGCGTCGCGATCGCCCGCGCGCTGGCGATGCGGCCTCAGGTGCTGCTCCTGGACGAGGTGACGTCCGCGCTCGACCCCGAGCTGGTCGCGGGCGTCCTCGACCTTCTCCGTGACATCGCCCGCACCACGGACATCACGATGCTCTGCGTGACCCACGAGATGAATTTCGCCCGGGACATCTCGGACCAGGTGCTGATGTTCGATTCCGGCCGCGTCATCGAGTCCGGTCCGCCGGAGAAGATCTTCAGCGATCCGGAGCACGACCGGACCCGGGAATTTCTCGGTGCGGTGCTGTGACGACGGGGAGTGAATGACGGCGGACACGGCAAGGTGCGAGGTCCGGCACATGGGGCATGCCCCATGTGCCATGACTTTGGCATATGCCAGGGTGGTGCGTTCCTGCTGAGAGGGTTGGAACGCGCCATCAATCTCGTCAACAGACGCTCACAGCAGGCCCTTTGGTGGGTATCGTGGAGGGAGCCCGGCTGTCCGGGCTGTGTCTTGTTTTGAGCCGGGCCCATGAAGCGCAGGGGGAATCCGTGGCGCTGAAGCACGAGCCGACCGCGCCGTACCACTCGGCCCAGGACGCCCTCCGCGTCCTGGAGACAGTGTCACGGCACTCCACCGGTGTCACCGACACCGAACTCGCCCGCCAGACCCGCCTCGACGCCGAGCGCCTGACCGCACTGCTGCGGATGCTGCGCCGGGAGGGGTACGTCGAGCAGATCGCCGACGGCGCGTACGTGACCGGTGCCGCCCTCAGCAGGCTCGGCTCAGCGCACGGCCGCGACCAGGCGCTGCGCGAAAAACTCCAGCAGACCATCGACCGGCTGCGCGACTCGGTCGGCGCCGCGATCTACATCAGCCGGTACGTCGACGGTGAGATCCACGTCACCCAGTGCGCCACCGGCCCGGCGACCCCGGCGGTCAACGAGTGGGTCGACTTCCGCTCGTCCGCCCACGCCAGCGCGATCGGCAAGAGCCTTCTCGGCCAGCTCGACCACAACGGCCGCCGCGACCACCTCTCCCGCCACAAGATGGCCCGCCTCACCTCGCGCACCATCACCAACGAGCGGCTCCTCCTGTCCCGCCTCGACGCCCACCCGGCCACCGTGCCCGTGCTGGATCTCCAGGAGTACGCGATCGGCACGGTCTGCGCGGCCGTCCCCATCACGGCGGGCTCCTCCGTCGGCTGCCTGGCCCTCTCCCTCCCGGTCGAGCACGCCCACCGGCTCCGCCAGGCGGCGGACTCGCTGAACCGGGGAGCCGCCCCGGTCCTGCTCTCCCTGGCGATCTAGGGCCGGCCTTTCGGGCCTCTCCCCAGCGCCCCGGGCGGTCACCGGGGCGCCACCGCCGGGTGGTCAGAAGCACCCCTGCGGACCAGGTAGTATTTCTTTTGTCGCCGACCGCGAGAGCGGGAGGCGGGAGTCATGCGCCGCTAGCTCAGTTGGTTAGAGCAGCTGACTCTTAATCAGCGGGTCCGGGGTTCGAGTCCCTGGCGGCGCACAGAAGAGGGCCCTCCACTGAAGTGGGGGGCCTTCACGCATGTCCGGACGGGCACTCCCTAGCCCCGCAGATAGGCCAGCACGGCCAGCACCCGCCGATGCGTGTCCTGCGCCGGAGGCAGCTCCAGCTTCCCCAGGATGTTCCCGATGTGCTTGCCGACGGCCGCCTCCGTCACGACCAGCTCGCGTGCGATCGCCCCGTTGGACTTCCCCTCGGCCACCAGACCGAGGACCTCGCGCTCGCGGGGCGTCAGCGCCTCCAGCGGATCGCGGCGGCGGCGCAGCAGCTGCCGTACGACCTCGGGGTCGACGACCGTCCCGCCCGCGGCCACCCGCTCCACCGCCTCGGCGAACTGTTCGACCTGTCCGACGCGGTCCTTGAGGAGGTAGCCGACGCCGGTGCCGTCCCCGGTGTCGAGGAGCTCGGCGGCGTACGCCCGCTGGACGTACTGGCTGAGGACGAGCACCGGCAGACGCGGGTCCGCCGCTCGCAGGGCGAGGGCCGCGCGGAGCCCCTCGTCCTGGAAGCCGGGCGGCATGCGTACGTCGGTGACGACGAGGTCGGGGGCGTACTCCGGGACGGCTTCGGTGAGCGCCCGCGCGTCGCCGACCGCCGCGACGACCTCGTGTCCGAAGCGGGCCAGCAGTCCCACCAGGCCTTCCCGCAGCAGCACACTGTCCTCGGCGAGCACGACTCTCAGCAAGGGATCTCCATACACAGCACGGTGGGACCGCCGGGCGGACTGTCGACGGTCAGTGTTCCATCGAGGACGGCCAGCCGGTCGGCGAGACCGGTGAGTCCGGAGCCGGCGAGCGGATCGGCACCTCCGCGGCCGTCGTCCCGTACCTCGATCCGCAGCAGCCCCTCCCCGCCACGGCCTTCCCCGTACCGCCCGCTGATCCACGCCCGGCCCGCCCCGCTGTGCCGGCCCACGTTCGCGAGCGCCTCGCGCACCGCGAAGTACGCCGCGGCCTCCACGGATTCGGCGAACCGCGGCAGCCGCACGTCCACCTCCACGGGTACGGCGGACCGGTCTGCGGCGTCGGCGATGGCGTCCCCGAGCCCGTAGTCCGCGAGCACCTGCGGATGGATGCCGTGGATCAACTCCCGCAGTTCACCGAGGACTTGGTCGGCTTCCTCATGGGCGGCCGTGAGCCGCTCCGCCAGCTCGGGCGGGGCGTCGAGCCGTGCGAGGCCCAGTTTCATGCTGAGCGCCACCAGCCGTTGCTGCGCCCCGTCGTGCAGATCCCGCTCGATCCGCCGCCGCTCGGCCTCGAAGGCGGCCACCAGCCGCGCCCGGGACTTCGTCACCTCGGCGAGCCGCTGTTCGGGCTCGCGCGCGGCGAGGAACAGCCGGGCGAGGGCGGCGCGGGCACGGGCGTACAGCGCGAGCGGCCACAGGAGTACGAGGAGCAGGACGAGCCCGCCCGCCGCGCACAGGAACGCCTGCCCGTACGAGTCGATCAGCCACAGCTTGGCGATGCGGGTGTCACCGCCGGAGACGGCCAGTTGCACCGGCGCCCCCAGCATGGCGCCCGGCACTCCCAGCGCCCCCGCCAGCACCAGCAGGTCCAGCGGCCACAGCACGCAGGCGAGCAGCACGGCGTACGCCAGTTCCCGCCAGGTCACCGGCTCGCCGAACCGGAGCCTGGCCCAGGCGGTGAGGCCCGGCTCGTCCGGGGTGCGGTGGGGGTCGGGCACCCGCGCCGGGTCCATGAGCCGCAGCCGCCACCGCTCCACCGCCCCCATGGGTACGCCGGTCAGCGCGAGCAGCGCCAGCAGCGGCAGCCCGACGAGCACGGGGGTGAGGGCCGCGCCCACGACGCCGAGCACCAGCAGCCCGACGAGCAGCGGAACGCCTACCAGTACGCCGGTGACGAGATACCCGGCCGCACGCCACGGCCCGACTCTGCTGATCATGCGGCCACGTTAGGCGGCGCCCGGCACGCCGGACCATACGAGCAGGGGGTGTGGTCGAGGTAGGGCCGGCCCTACCTCGCGAGCAGTTCCTCCCGCCCCCGTGCCCGGTACTCGGCCACCAGGCCCTCGACGTCCGTCGCCTCCAGCCTCCGGTACGCGCACTGCCCCGCCGGGCGCCACCACACCGGATCCGGGCACCGGAAACCCTCTCGCCGCAGCCCCACCCGGTGGATCTTGTTGGTGGCGGTGACGGGCATCCGCTCCACGACCCGTACGAAGCGGGGCGCCATCTTGGTGCCCAAGTCGGGCTGGGAGAGCAGGAATTCGCCGAAGGAGAGTGGATCGAAGGAGAGCCCCGGCCGCAGCGCCACCGCCGCCATCACCTGGTCCCCGGCGACGGGATCCGGCACCGCGTACACCGCCACGGCGGCGGCGTCCCCGTACCGGGCGAGGATGTTCTCGATCATCGCGGCGGCGAGGTTCTCGCTGTCGACGCGCAGCCGGTCGTCGGTGCGGCCCGCGAAGTAGAGGAATCCGTCGCCGTCGCGGTAGAAGAGGTCTCCCGTCCAGTACCAGCCGTCGCGTCGCCGGGCGGCGTCCGCGTCCGGGTTGCGCCAGTAGCCCTCGAAGGGGTTGGCGCCGCGGTTCACCAACTCCCCTATCGCGTCGGCTCCGTTGAGGAGACGTCCGTCGGCGGAGAACACGGCCGGCGGGCATTCGGCGCGGGTCTGCGGGTCGACCACCGCGAGGTCGTCGCCGGGTGCCGCCCGTCCGATCGCCCCGGCCGGGGTGCCGGGCGCCCGCTGGATGGCCGCGCCGCCCTCCGAGGAGCCGTACCCCTCCACCAGGCGCACTCCGAAGCGTTCCTCGAAGGCGGCCGCGTCGACCGCGCCGGCCTCCGTGCCGAAGCCCATCCGCAGCGGGTTGTCGCGGTCGCCGGGGCGGACGGGCGTGGCCAGCAGGTACTGCACGGCACGGCCGACATAGGTGAAGTACGTTGCCCCGCAGACCCGTACGTCGGCGAGGAACCCCGACGCGGAGAACCGCCGACGCAGCGCGACCGCCGCGCCCGCCGCCAGCGCGGGCGCCCAGTCGGCGATCACCGCGTTGCCGTGGAACATCGGCATGCAGATGTAGTGCGTGTCGTCCGGGAGCACCCCGAAGTGGTCGACTAGCGACCGCCCGGCGGCGGCGAGCCTGCCCTGGGTGCAGATCGCGGCCTTGGGGGCGCCGGTCGAGCCTGAGGTGAAGTAGAGGAGGAGGCGGGCGTCGGGGGTCGCCTTGGAGGCGTCCGGCTTCGCGCCCTCGTACGCCCTCACGAGGTCGGCGTACGCGTCCGTGTCGGTCACCAGGACGCGTACGCCCGGGAGTTCGAGACCGTCGAGCAGCGGCAGATGAGCCTGCTCGGTGATCAGGACGCGGCACTCGGTGTGCAGGATGTCGCGGGCCAGTTCGGGGCCGCGCCGGGTCGGATTGATGCCGGCGACGGCCGCACCCGCGAGGGCGGCCGCGCCCAACCACATCGGATATTCAGGGGTGTTGTCGAGCAGCAGCCCGATGTGCGGTGCGGCGCCGGGCGGCAGCAGGTCGGCGAGCAGCGCCGCCCGTGCCGCCGCGCCCGCCGCCACCCGGTGGTGGCTGAGCACCCGGCCCTCGAACCACAGCCCCGGCCGGTGGTCGTCCCACCGTTCCTGGACGAGTTCCGCGACGGTACGCCTCATGGACCCCATGGAGGCGCACCATAATTGACGTACCGTCAGATGAGGAGGGGCGCGGCACCGGCCGTACGGCCCAAGTGGCCCCCGAGGCCGCTCAGAAGCCGCTCAGAAGCCGTCGGGGAACGCGTCGTTCGCCTGGAAGACCTCGTGGAACGTGATCATGAAGCCGACGCAGAAGGCGATGATCACGCCGAAGAACACCAGGAAGCCGATGGTGCCCGCGGCGGCCTTGACCGGGCTCGGCGCGTGCGCGGTGGCCTTCTCGGGGTGCTGGGCCGTGTAGTGCACGGTGACGATGTCGCCCTCGACGATCGTCGAGGGACCGTTCTCCTCCTCGAAGCGGACACTGCGGCCCTCGCGCGTCGCGAACTCGTAGACGTGGTGCAGTGTCGTGCTGACCGAGGTGTCGCCACCGCCGCCGCTGGTCGTCGTGTACGACCGCAGACAGCGCGCCTCGGCGGTCAGCCCGCTGTTCCAGTTGCTCCTGAGCTCCAGCGAGCGGCGGACCACCTTGGCGGCCATCAGAATCGTCACGGCCATGATCAGGCCCGGCACGGCATAGAAGATGAAATCCATCGTGATCCCCCGAGGTTCGTACGACTCCCCTTGCGCCGTCATGGTCATGTCGACGTGCGGGGAACATACCCCCACCTGCCGTGCGGGCGCCTCAAGGGATGCTCAGAACATTCGGACGCGGGGCCGGAGTCCTCAGCCGTACTGGACGATCACCTTGATGAGGATGATGACGCCCGCCCCGAGGAAGACGAGACCGAACGCCGCTCCCGCCATGTCCTTGCCCGGCCGGGGCTCGGACGCGGTGGCCTTCTCGGGCCGGTCCTGGGTGTAGTACACGAGCGTCTGGTCGCCCACGCCCCGGCCCGCCGGGCCGCCCGCCTCCTCGAAGCGGATCGCGCGCCCGTCGGCCGCCGTGAAGTCGTACTCGTGGTATTGGATCCGTCGGGCCACGTTGTTGACCATCTGGGTCCTGGCCCAGGCGCGCGTCACGCGCGCTTCGGCGGTGAGCCCGCTCTCCCAGGCGGCCCGCCGCTCCTGGGTCCTGCGCACGATCGCGTAGCCGGCCCAGATGATCCCGACGATCATCAGCGGGAAGAGTATGTGGAAGACGAAGTCCATGAAGCGCACCCCCGTGCTCTCGGAAGACGGAACCCGCGTGCGCCGCGACCGGAATCGGTCACGACGCACGCGGACCCTACCCGAGCGGGTGTGGGGCCCTGCGCCGGGCGGGGCTCAGAACGTGACGTCCGCGCACGAATAGAACGCGTTCGCCGTGTCGTTGATCGTCCACACGCCGAGGATGATGTGGTGCCCGCTCTTGCCGGTCGGCAGTGTGCCGGTGTGCGAGAACGTGGACGGGGGGCGCGCTCCGTTGTAGGGGACCGTCAGGAACGGGGTGGTCTCCAGGTCCGCGCGGGTCAGCGCGTGGTTCTGGTTCCAGCCGGTCTTGGTGATGAAGTACTTGAAGTCGGTCGTGGCGTGCACGGCGGTGAACTGCCAGCGGAAGCTGTAGCTCTGACCGGCCGTCACCTTGGTCGTCGGCCAGGCCGTGCCCGCGGGGGTCTTGGGCTGGTCGAGCTGGCTGAAGTTGGTGTGGTTCGCGGAACAGATCTGGCCGTCCGCCGGTCCGGCCGCCGGGAAGCCCTTGGGACCCTCGACGCTCTGGGGCTCCCACTGGATGTCACCGCAGTTGGCGACGGTACCGCCGCTGGCGGCGCACATCTTCTGCCGGCTGAGGGGCTGGTCGGTGTAGCCGTGAGCGCTGGCGCCGCCGGTCGAGAGCACGAAGGTGCCCACGGTGGCGAGGCCGAGCGCGGCCGCGTAGAACTTGGCTTTGCGCATCCTGCCGCTCCTGGAGGACGTGGGGGAGGTTCTCGTGAGCTGTGCGCGCGGTGTTCAGGTCTAGACCAAGTCCCAGATTATTGCTGACCCTTGAACATGTCCATACCAATCACGGTGAGCTTTCCCTGCGGCCCGTGTAGAACGCCACCGTCAAGTCCTTCACCAGCGCCTTGCGTTCGTAGTCGTCCAGCTCGACCAGCCCCCGCATGGTCAGCCGCGTCACGGTGTCCTCGACCGAGTCGACGACCGAGGTGAGCACGGAGTCGCGGTGCTGGGCGTCGAGCGCCGCGATCCGGCGGCGCTGCATCACGGCGGCGATCTCGGGCGCGTACTCGATCCGGGTCGGCTGCGCCGAGAACACCTCCAGGCCGACCGGTGCGGTGTCCGCGGCCACCAGGCGGGTCAGCGCCTCGCCGACCGCGTCCGTGTTGCGCAGGGTCACGTCCTTGACGACGGCGGGCGGCACCTCCGCCGGGAGCTGCGAGAGCACCCGCGAGAGCGCCGCCTCCACACACTCGCGCAGATACGCCTCGTGGTCCTCGACCCCGAGCGTGGCACGCGCGGTGTCCTTGACGCGCCAGACGACGAGCACGACCACCCGCAGCGCGACGCCGTTCGCGTCGACCACGGACATCGGCTCGCCGCGCCAGTGCCGCAGCCGTACGTCGACCTGGCGGCGCAGCGCCAGCGGGTTGACCCACATCAGCCCGGTGCGCCGGACCGTGCCACGGTAGCGCCCGAAGAGGCCGAGCACCCAGGCCCGTCCGGTCCGGCCGCGGGCGAGACCGCCGAAGCCGAACAGCCCGAGCGCGCCCGCCCCGGCATACGCGGCCCACTGCGCGGGCCCGAGCCCGGCGCCTGCGTGCCCCGGAAGCTCCAACGCCTCCCTCACGGGAGGCGGTAGCGCGCCCGCCCACCAGGTGGTGAGCACACATCCGGCCACGCCACAGGCCCCGGCCAGCACACCCGCCACTCCGGGCAGCACCCGTGCGGGGTGCTCCACCAGTTCGGGGTCGACCTCCGGTACCGGGCGCGGGGCCCGGCCGGGTGCGGGCCGCCGGATCCGCGGCTGCTCGCCGGTGCCGCGCCGCCGGCCCACGACGGCGGGCGCGAGCGGGACGGCGACCGGCTCGGGGTCGTCGCGGAAGAGCAGGTGGACGGGGATCTCGGTGGTCGCCTCGTTGTGGATGAGCCGTGCGGACCGCGGACCGCCGCCGCCCTCCGGGGCCCCCTCGGACTCCGGGGTGTGTGAAGTCGTCGTACTCATACGTGCCTCCATGCCTCCGCGCGTGGAAGTGTGCTGACCGGCTGGTTCAGGAGCTGACCGGCTGGTTCAGGAGAAGAGCCGCCGCCAGGTCTCGGGCCCCGGGAAACCGTCCGCCGCGCCGCCGCGCCAGCCCTGGGACCGCTGGAACGCCTCGACGTTGCGCCGGTCCGCCTCGCCCCAGAGCGGGCCGGGCCCCGCTGTGTAGTACTTGCCGAACCCCTTCTTGACCAGCTGCTTTCCGAGCCGGGTGACATAGGGGTTGTGCGCGCCCGGCCGGAACATCGCGCGCCCCGGATAGCCGGGCACCCCGTGCGAGGAGGGTTGCGAGGAGGGAGCGGACGGCTGCGGCCCGGGGTATCCGGCCTCGTACGGCACTGGGATGTCCTTTCCCTTGTTTCCCACCAGGTACGACCACGTCTCGGGCCCCGGCAGTCCGTCCGCGTCCGCCCCGGTCCAGCCCTGCGCCCGCTGGAACGCCTGGGTGGCCCGCTGGTCCGCGTCCGACCAGCGCGGCCCCAGGCCCGAGGTGTAGAAGCGGCCCCCTCCCCGCTGCACGAGCAGACTGCCCAGCTGGGTGACGTATGCGTTGTTGGCGCCGTAGCCGAAGTACGCGTACCCCGGGTAGCGGGTGACCTTGGTGTCCGGCGAGGACGCGGCCGCGCCGCTCGCGCCGTCGTCCAGCCCCTTGTAGCGGTACGGCAGATAGCGGTCCGAGTTGCTCCGGTATCCGTATGGGGTGGCCTGTTTCCGGGTGTGCGGGCGGGTCTGCTCGTACGCGAGGTAATAGGTGTGCGTGTAGTCCGTCCAGCCGCCGAAAATGACGACGTGCGAGCCTTTCTCCGGGTCCGCCGGATTGTGGAAGAGAAGAATGTCGCCGGGCTGGAGCTGATCGCGGGAAATCCGCACGCCGTAGGCGCCGAGACTGCCCGTCCATTCGTTTCCCGGCAGGCTCCAGGCCATCGAGACGAAGCCCGAGCAGTCCTGCCGGTAGCCGTCCGACCAGTAGGCGTCCATGCTGTACGGCACCTGCGCGGCGACCCACTCCTTGGCCCGGTTGATGATCTCGGCCCGGGTGGTGGCGGGCGTCCTGGTGACGGTCGACGGTTTCCCGGGTTTCGCCGGCGGCCTGCCCTCGGGGCCGTGCAGCGGGGCCTTGCTGCCTTGCGGGGTGTCGGGCTCGTCACCTGCGGGGATGCCCGGCCGGTCGGGTCCGTGCGCGGCCGCGACCGCCGGCGTCGGCTGGCCGATTCCGAGGACGGTGCCCGCCGCCGCAGCGAGGACGAGGGCCTTGCAGGCGGCCGGATGGCTCACCAGCCCGGTATTCGGGGAATGGGGCATGACACGGCGCCAGTGAACACATCCGGGGCAGTCGCAGTCGCTCGCGGGATCGAATTCCTCGAATACCGGAGTCTCCATGCGATTCCCCTCACACTCCAGGGCAAAATCTCCGCGGTTCCGCACAGTCGTCAGTTTCTCAACTGTCGTCCGGTGTCGCATGTTGACGGTCCGAATGATGTACGGGGCCCCTCCGACCTGGCCCGGAACCCCTCCCCGTGGTCCGGAGCACCCCTCCCGGTCGGGTAGAGTTCTCGGGTCAGCAGGCGCCGCTAGCTCAGTTGGTTAGAGCAGCTGACTCTTAATCAGCGGGTCCGGGGTTCGAGTCCCTGGCGGCGCACCGACCGAAGGGCCTCTCGCAGCAGCGAGGGGCCCTTCGTCATGGGGGCGCGCCGGCCCGCTCCCCCCGCCCGGGCGTCGACCCCACGCTCGTACACGCGTCCCAATTAGCGCGTATGACCGGTTAACACCGCGTTTCGCATCTTGCGATCATGATGAACGGCGTAGAACCCTGGGCTTCAAGGGACTGTCGATACCTGACAGTTGGGGGCATGGCCGGTTGTGATCATGGGGGGTTGGGGGCCCCGATCATGAATCGATGCCGAGGGGGGCATCATGCAACCGGAAGGTCGTCGTTCCATGTCTATACGGTGTGGAAGATGTGGTGACGCTGGCCTGCCAGTGATGCGTCCGGGACGGTCGAGGGGGACCCGAGCGGGCGACAAGGACCGACGAACACGCGCCTGACGGTGCGTGCGGGGGGATGACTCATGACGTCGACGCCGACGGGCGCCCGGCAGAACTTCGACCCGTCCGAGACGACCCAGCTCCGTGTGCCATCGCACCGGACCGGCGGATTCCGCAGGATCAAGAAGAGCCTGCCGAAATACGACTACGAGCACTACAGCCGGCTCGCGGGGCCCCTCACGCAGCCCGACCCGAACAAGCCGTACCGGGTGCAGTACCGCTCACTGCTGTCGCAGGAGCCGCACCGCATAAGGGCCGCGCTCATGCTGGGCGCCGCGCCACTGCTCTCACTGATCCTGCTCGGCTGGCTGCTCCAGCCGGAGCACTGGACCGAACGCGACTATCCCGCCTACGACTTCCTGCCGGCACTCGACATCGTGATGCTGGTGTCGATCGGTCTGATCGAGTTCTTCCGCTGCATGAACGTGCTGTCGAACGCGCACGCCACCCTGGTCGCCCGCGACCCGGTCCCGGTGGTGCCCGAAACCGGCACCAGAGTCGCCTTCCTCACCTCTTTCGTGCCCGGCAAGGAACCCCTCGCCATGGTGACGAAGACCCTGGAGGCGGCCGTCAAGCTGCGCCACCGGGGCCTTCTGCATGTCTGGCTCCTCGACGAGGGCGACGACCCGGAGGTGAAGGAGGTCTGCGCGCGCCTGGGCGTGCACCACTTCTCCCGCAAGGGCGTCGCGAAGTGGAACCAGGCCAAGGGCCCGCACCGCGCGAAGACCAAGCACGGCAACTACAACGCCTGGCTGGAAGCGCACGGCGACGACTACGACTACTTCGCCTCGGTCGACACCGACCACGTACCGCTGCCCAACTACCTGGAGCGGATGCTCGGCTTCTTCCGCGACCCGAACGTCGGCTTCGTCATCGGCCCCCAGGTGTACGGCAATTACGACTCGTTCATCACCAAGGCCGCCGAATCGCAGCAGTTCCTCTTCCACGCCCTGATCCAGCGGGCCGGCAACTTCTACGGCTCCCCGATGTTCGTGGGCACCTCCAACGCCGTACGCATCAAGGCGCTGAAGCAGATCGGCGGTCTGTACGACTCGATCACCGAGGACATGGCGACCGGCTTCGAGATCCACCGCGCGAAGAATCCGGCGACGGGCAAGAAGTGGAGGTCCGTCTACACGCCGGACGTCCTCGCGGTCGGTGAGGGGCCGAACGCCTGGACGGACTTCTTCACGCAGCAGCTGCGCTGGTCCAGAGGTACGTACGAGACGATCCTCAAGCAGTACTGGAAGGGCTTCTTCTCGATGCCTCCGGGCAAGCTCTTCAACTACACGATGATGATCATCTTCTACCCGATGTCGGCCCTCAACTGGATCCTCGCGGCGCTGAGTTGCGCGCTGTTCCTTGGCCTCGGCGCATCGGGCGTGAACATCGACCCGACGGTCTGGCTGATGCTCTACGGCAACGCCTCCGCGCTGCAGATCGGCCTGTACATCTGGAACCGCCGGCACAACGTCTCGCCGCACGAGCCGGAGGGTTCGGGCGGTGTGGCCGGCATGGTGATGTCGGCGCTGTCCGCGCCCATCTACGCCCGGTCCCTGATGGACGCCGTGCTGCGCCGCAAGAGCAAGTTCGTGGTGACCCCCAAGGGCGATTCGGCAAGCCCCGACACACTGTTCGGAACCTTCCGGATCCACCTCTTCTTCATCCTGGTCTTCGCCGGCTCGATCGCGGCCGGCGTCCTCCTCGGGCACTCCCACCCCGCGATGCTCACCTGGGCCTCCTTCGCCCTGCTGATCACCGCGTCGCCGATCTTCGCCTGGCGCTGGACCATGCGCCAGGAACGGAAGAAGCCGCCGGTGCCACCCGAGGAGCCGGTGCACCTGCCCGCACAGTCCTCTGTGCCGCAGCAGGAGCAGCACGCCCCGCATGCCCCGCAGCACAAGCCCAGTTGGGCCGCGGCGCAGGGCGGCGGCGGCAACGACCAGACCATGCAGATTTCCCTTGGGGGACATAACAAATGAAAGACGGTGCCCGTCGCCGCCGTGCCCGCCGCCTCGGGATAACCGGGGTGGTGGTGCTCGCTCTGGCCGGGATGAACGGGCCGTGGCTGTATCGCTTCGGAACGGACAAATACCACCAGTACACGATCAACAAGCCGGAGTACAAAGCCGATAACGGCCACTGGGACATCGTCCAGTTCCCCAAGGAATACCGCCTGAACACCATTCACGCGGCGCTGCTGCACACCGGCAAGATCCTGCTGATCGCGGGCTCGGGCAACAACCAGGACAACTTCGACGCGAAGAAGTTCGACACGCGGATCTGGGACCCGGTCAAGGGCACCATCAAGAAGATCCCGACCCCGGCCGACCTGTTCTGCACGGGCCACACGCAGCTCGCCAACGGCAATCTGCTGATCGCCGGCGGCACCAAGCGGTACGAGACGCTGAAGGGTGACGTCACCAAGGCCGGCGGCCTGATGGTCGTCCACAACGAGAACCCCGACAAGCCGATCACGCTGCCCGCCGGCACCAAGTTCACCGGCAAGAAGAACGGCAAGACGTTCGTCTCCAAGGACCCGGTGCTCGTCCCGCGCGCCAAGAAGGTCTTCGACAAGGCGACCGGCAAGTTCCTGCGCAACGACCCGGGCCTCGGCCGTATCTATGTCGAGGCGCAGAAGAGCGGCCAGAAGCACGAGACGGGCACCCAGGACAACTACCGGGTCCAGGGCCTGACCGGCGCCGACGCCCGCAACACGTACGGCATCGCGCAGAAGCTCGCCCTGGACAAGAAGGACTTCCAGGGGATCCGGGACGCCTACGAGTTCGATCCGGTCGCCGAGAAGTACATCAAGGTCGACCCGATGAACGAGGCCCGCTGGTACCCGACGCTCACCACCCTGTCGGACGGCAAGGTCCTCAGCCTCTCCGGCCTGGACGAGATCGGCCAGCTGGTCCCGGGCAAGAACGAGGTCTTCGACCCGAAGACCAAGAAGTGGACGTACACCAAGGGCATCCGGCAGTTCCCGACCTACCCGGCGATCAGCCTGATGCAGAACGGCGAGATGTTCTACTCGGGTTCGAACGCGGGCTACGGACCGGACGACGTCGGCCGTGACCCCGGCATCTGGGACGTGGCGACCAACAAGTTCACCAAGCTCAAGGGCCTGAGCGACCCGAACATGATGGAGACGTCCGGCACGGTGCTGCTGCCGCCCGCGCAGGACGAGAAGTACATGGTGATCGGCGGTGGCGGGGTCGGCGAGTCCGCGCTGTCCAGCAAGAAGACCCGGCTCATCGACCTCAAGGACAAGAACCCGAAGTTCGTGGACGGGCCCGAACTGGACAAGGGCACCCGCTATCCGCAGTCCTCGATCCTGCCCGACGACAGCGTCCTGGTGTCCGGCGGCTCCGAGGACTACCGCGGGCGCGGCGACTCCAACATCCTCCAGGCGCGGATCTACAACCCCACGTCGAACACCTTCGACCGGGTCGCGGACCCGCTGGTCGGCCGCAACTACCACTCGGGCTCGATCCTGCTGCCCGACGGCCGCGTGATGTTCTTCGGCTCCAACTCGCTCTACGCGGACAAGGCCAACACCAAGCCCGCGACGTTCGAGCAGCGCATCGAGATCTATACGCCGCCGTATCTGTACCGGGATTCGCGGCCGTCGCTTTCGGGCGGGCCGAAGACGGTCGCCCGCGGCGGCTCGGCGACGTTCACCTCTCAGCACGCGTCGTCCATCAAGACGGCTCGGCTTATTCGGCCTAGCGCGTCGACGCATGTCACTGATGTGGATCAGCGGTCTATCGCGCTGGACTTCAAGAAGACGAAGGACGGGATCACGGTGACTGTGCCGAAGAACCGGAATCTCGTGGAGTCCGGTTGGTACATGTTGTTCGTGACTGATGACCAAGGGACGCCTAGTAAGGCGCAGTGGGTCAAGGTGCCGTAGCGCTTCCGCGGGTTCGGTTTTTGGCTGCGGGTTCGTCGTGGCTGGTCGCGCAGTTCCCCGCGCCCCTAAAGAAAGGGGCGCGGGGGTTGCTGCTTGCTATTTGGAAGCCTTGGCGAGCTTCAGCGCATAATCCGCCCACCACTGGCCCGCCTTGGGGCCGCCCTTGCACGTGCCGTCCGACTCTCCTGGGCGCTTGACCCAGAGGTAGGCGTCCACGAGGGGGTCGGCGGTCTTGGTCGTGGGGGACTCGCCCAGGGATCGGCCGGGCGGGTTGCACCAGTTCTCGTCGGCCTTGCCGGCCGTGTAGGGGCCGTTGCCGTTGCGGCTGGTGTCGATGACGAAGTGTTTGTTGCCCACCTTGGCGGACAGCTGCTTGCCGTACGCGATGGAGTCCTGGGTCGAGTAGAAGTTGGAGACGTTGACGGCGAAGCCGTCGGCCTGGTCGATGCCCGCCAGCTGGAGCGGCTGGAAGATCTGGTCGGGATGGCCCCAGCCCGCGTTGCCGGCGTCCAGGTAGACCTTTGTGTTCTTCAGGGACTTGAGCTTGGTGATGGCGCTCTTGAGGAGGAAGTAGCGCTCCTCCTGGTACTCGGCCGGAGTGCACTGGTTGACCAGGTGCAGGATCGCGTCCGGTTCGAGGATCACCGTGGCGGGGCGGTCCTCGATGCCCCGGGCGACCCCGTCGATCCAGGCCCGGTAGGCGTTGCCGTCGGCGGCGCCTCCTTGCGAGAACTGGCCGCAGTCGCGGTGCGGAATGTTGTAGAGGACCAGGATCGCGGCGCGGTCGGCCTTCTCGGCGGCCTCGGTGAAGCCGCGCGCCTCCTGTTCCGGGTTCTCCGGGCCGATCCACTCGCCGGTCGGCTGCTCGGCTATCTTGCGGATCTGCTCGGCGTCGTCGGTCTTGCCCGCCTTCACATAGGTGGCGACCTGCTCGGCCGCGTTCCCGTCCGGGTTGACCCAGAACGGGTCCGAGTTCTTGGGCTGTTGTGTGACCTTGGAACCGGTTCCGTCGCCCTTGTCGCTGTCGCCCCCGGAGGAGAAACACCCCGCGAGCAGCAGTGCCGCCCCCGCCACCGCTACGGACGCCCGTGCCCCGGCCCTCGTGCTGCCGTACATCCAACTCCCCCTTGGGTGCACCGTCCTAAGTCTCAATCCTGACATACGTGTCGCCTCGCCCACGAGATCGCCCGACGCTTGTCGGAGAGCTGTTACAGCCCTGGCCCTCCGGGTAGGCGCGGCTGAACGAGGGGAGGACGGGGGACAACGGAATCGGGGTACGGGACATGCACCACGGCAGCCGGGAAATGCTGCTGGCGTCGGCCCTGCTGGAGGCCTCGGACACGCTGTCCGACGGGTTCGACACCGCGCAGTATCTGCAGCGCCTGTCCGACCACTGCGTGGAGCTCCTGGGCGCGCGGGCCGCCGGGATCATGCTGATCGACGGCGGCGAGGCGGTGTCGCTCGCGGTGAGCAGCCGCCAACAGGACGTCGCCCTCGACCTGTTGGCCGTCCAGCACCGCCACGGTCCCTGCCGCGACAGTTACGGCACGGGGCGGCCCGTGCCACCCGTCTCGATCAGCGTCGCCCATGCCGCGTCCCGCTGGCCCGACTTCACGGAGCGGGCGCTGCGCCACGACATCGCCGCGACCTTCGCGGTCCCGCTGCGCCGCCGCGAGACCCTGCTCGGGGCGCTCAACGTCTTCGTGCCCGCCGTCCCCGAGCACGGCGCACCGCCCGAGGAGGACGGCGGCGTGCTGCTGGCCCAGGTCCTCGCCGACGCGGCGGCCGTCGGCCTGCAGAACCACCGGGTGTACGCGCAATACCGCACCCTGGCTGGCCAGTTGCAGGGCGTCCTCTCCAGCCGCGTACGCATCGAACAGGCGAAGGGCATGCTCGCCGAGCGCTGGGACACGGGGGTCGACCAGGCGTTCCTGGCGCTGCGCCAGTACGCCCGCCGGCACCGGCTGCCGCTGGACGAGGTGGCGACGGCGGTGATCGACGGCTCGGTGGACCCGGACGATCTGAGCGACGGGCCGCCGCGACCCTGGTGAAGACCCCCACCACCTGTGTGGATGACACAGAGCCACCGGCTGTCGACTTGGCGTCAAACAACCCCTAGGCCAAAACGCTCATCCGTTCTACAGTTGCCTCAAATGGCCCCAACCCCCGGCCAGTTGCGCCGTCCGCCCACCCCTCGCGGACGGCTCCCACCTACCTCCCGTGCCGGTCGCCGGGTTACTCCCGCAGCCCGTGCGCGCGCGGTCGAGGACCAGCCCGGTCGGCGGTTTCGGGGGAGCGGGCCGTCGACCGGGCCAGGTACGGATCAGCTCGCTCTCCGCCGACGGATCGTCATCCGCTTGCCGGTACGGCTCACAGTCCGCTTCCCGTGAGGTACGCCGACACGATCACGTTCGCCGTGTAGCTGCGGCTGGCCCGGTCGAACGTGCCGCCGCAGGTGATGAGCCGCAGCTCGGCCCGCCCCGACTGCCTTACGCCGTAGGCCTGTTGGGCGTCGAAGTGGTCGCGTGGGAGTACCTGGACGTCGTCCACGGTGAACTCGGCGACCGTCCCGTCGTCGCGGATCACCCGGACCGTCTCGCCGGGCCGTACCGCGCTGAGCTTGTAGAAGACCGCGGGCCGGGTCTCGGTGTCGACGTGCCCCACGAACAGCGCGGTCCCGGCCGCCCCCGGTTTCGCCCCGCTCGCGTACCAGCCGACGACTCCCGGCTGGTCGAACGGCGGCGGATCGATCGCCCCCTGCGCGTCGAGCCCGCGGGCCACGACGGGCGCCTGCACCCCCATCGACGGGATGTCGATGCGCTGCGGGCGCGCGTTCCCGAGCGGTTTCAGCGCGGGCGGCAGCCGGACCTCCGGCGGCCGTCCGACGGCCGCGATGTCCCCTGTCGTCGGCGCCGATATCCCTTGCCGTACGTCCGTCAGCTCGCGGCCCCACAGCCACAGCCCGAGCAGCAGCACCGCCCAGGCGACACCTGTGAGCAGCCGCCCGGTGCCGGAGGAACGCTCCCGTTCTTCCCGTTCAGACATGGCGGACTCGTCAGTCCCGGCTGTCGCGGCCCCGGCGCGCACTGCGCACCGCCACGGCGACGGCGGCGACGCTCGCGAGGACGAGGCCGATCACCGCCTGCCTGGTGCCGGGCCCGGTCGCCCGGGCGTCGACGGAGGCGAGGTGCGCGGTGCCGCCGCCGCCCGCGTGCACGGGCGCGACCGGCGACGCGGGCACGGAGGCACCCGGACCGCCCTGCTGCCCGACGGTGACCGTGCCCGTGACCCTGGCGTCGCCGCCGTCGCAGCTGACCTTGATGTCGTACGTGCCGGGCGTGAGCGAGGTGGGCACCCGCGTATCGCCGACGAGCGCATCACCGCCCTGGCCCGTGAGCTGCGCGTCCGCGACGAACGCGGCCGACGACGCGGTGCCCGTCCGGCCCGTGCAGCCCGTCGCGCGTACTTGGATGTCGCCGCCGGGGTCGGGGGACGCGGGCGTCACGGAGACGCCGCCCGCCGGGTCGCCCGTGAGTTCGGCCGCGTACGCGACGGGCGTGAACGCGGCCGCGACCACCGCCCCGGCACAGAGAGTGAGTCGCATTGAGCGCATCGTGAACCTCCAGATACCTGGAGACTCCTCCTCGGGGCGGCGGACCGCATCTTCAGAGGGGCGCGACTGCTCCGTACGGGTTCTGAATGGTTTGGACCAGATGCGGTCGCCGTGCTGGACTAAATGCGCTCGACCAGGTCCGCGATCGAGTCCACGATCTTCGACGGCCGGTACGGGTACTGCTCGATCTCGGCGGGCGTGGTCAGGCCGGTGAGCACCAGGAACGTCGTCATCCCGGCCTCCAGGCCGGCCAGCACGTCGGTGTCCATGCGGTCGCCGATCATCGCGCTGGTCTCGGAGTGCGCCCCGATGGCGTTCAGACCGGTCCGCATCATCAGCGGGTTCGGCTTGCCCGCGAAGTACGGCTGCTTGCCGGTCGCCTTGGTGATCAGCGCGGCCACCGCGCCCGTGGCGGGCAGCGGGCCCTCCGTGGACGGGCCGGTCTCGTCGGGGTTGGTGGCGATGAAACGGGCGCCGCCCTTGATCAGCCGGACCGCCTTGGTCATGGCCTCGAAGGAGTACGTGCGGGTCTCGCCGAGGACGACGTAGTCGGGGTCGTGGTCGGTGAGGACGTACCCGATGTCGTGCAGCGCCGTCGTCAGACCCGCCTCGCCGATGACGTACGCCGTTCCGCCCGGGCGCTGGTCCTCCAGGAACTTGGCGGTGGCCAGGGCGGAGGTCCAGATGTTCTCGACCGGCACGTCCAGACCCATGCGCTGGAGCCTGGCGTGCAGGTCGCGGGCGGTGTAGATCGAGTTGTTGGTGAGCACCAGGAACGGCTTCCCGGACTCCCGCAGCTTCTTGATGAAGGCATCGGCGCCGGGGATCGGCACACCCTCGTGGATGAGCACACCGTCCATGTCGGTGAGCCACGATTCGATGGGCTTGCGCTCTGACATGTGCCGGTCTCCTGACGTACGCCGTGCTGTGTGACTCACGCTGGGCTGGGTGACTCACGCCGGGCTGCGGAATCCCAGCCTAGCGATCGTTCTCAGTCAGCTGCCGGTCGCGGTTTTCCAGTCTTCGACGTCACTCTGCAGGTTCTTGTCGATCTCGGTCCAGTCCGGTGCGAAGATCTCCACGCCGTCCATCAGCTTGGTGAGGGCGATGGCGTTCGCGTCGGTGGCCTCGACGTCCTTGCGCGCCATGACCTCGCCCGGCTCGACGGTGAGGTCGAGCGAGTCGAGGACGGTGGTCCCGCCGTACGCGACGGACACCCGGTCGAAGCGAATACCGCCGTCCATCACTCAACTCCCTTGAGGAGAGCGGGCAGTTCGGCGACGGACCTGAGTACGCACATGGCCCCCGCCGCACGCAACGCCGCGTCTCCGTGCGCCCCGGTGAGCACCCCGGCCACCACACCCGCTCCGGCGCGTACGCCGCTGAGCATGTCGTACGAGGTGTCCCCCACGACGGCGACCTGTCGCACACCCTCCGCGGCCCGGGTCCGCAGGAACGCCTCCAGCACCATGTCGGGGTTCGGCCGCCCCCGGCCCCCCGCGTCGGCCGGGCACAGCGTGAGCGGCACCAGCTCCCGCCAGCCCAGGGCATCGAGGATGGCGTCCTGGGTGACCCGGGCGAACCCGGTGGTGAGCACGACCGTCCGCCCGGCCTCCGTGAGCTCCTCGATCGCCTCGCGCGCCCCGGCGATCGGCGCGATCCGCCCTCCGTCGACGAGTTCCCCGTACGCCCTCTCGAAGGCGGAGTTGGCCCGCCGGGCGAGGTCCTCCGCCCCGAACAGCTCCCGGAAGACGGAGATCTTGGACTCGCCCATGGTGGCCCGGACGTACGCCAGCTTCTCGGCGTGATCGGCGGACCCGGGCTCGACGCCCAGCTCCCCGGCGGCCGCGGCGAACGCCTGCTCGACGAGCCCGCCGTCGGCGACGGTGGTGCCGGCCATGTCGAGCACCACGAGTCGTATGTCGTCAGCGACCGATTCCCGTATGCCGTTCGGGGCCGGTTCTCGCGTTTCGTCCGCGGTCGAATCCCGTATGTCGTTCGAGGTCAATTCGGTCACCATCCCAGCTCGTCGGCGGTCGTCTCGGCGAGGGCGGGCGAGCAGGTCATCCCGCGCCCGCCGGGGCCGGTGACCAGCCACACCCCGTCGCGCACCCGCTGCCGGTGCACGACCCGGCTCGGGTCCGTGCACTGCGCGTACACCCCGGCCCAGCGGCGCCGGATCTTCGGCAGCGGCCGCCCGAGGAAGGACTCGACGACCTCGGCGAGGTGGTCGTAGGGGTCTTCGAGGGTGTCGAAGGCGAAGGGGTGCTCGTACTCGTGGGTGTCGCCGATGGTCAGCCCGCCGTCCGCACGCTGCACCATGAGCAGCTGCATCCGGTGCGCGGCGGCGGTCGCGGACTGCGGTCGGCGCGCGTCGAGTTCGTCGAGGGCGGGGCTTCGGTACGCGGGGTAGTAGCGGAAGCTGTCCGCGTCGGCGACGGACGTCGTGAGCGGCTCGCCCAGCGGATCGGTCTGCATCATCTGCAGCCGTACGCGCCGCACGGGCAGCCCGGGCCCCGCCAGCTCCCGTACCAGACCGCCGAGCCAGGCCCCCGTGCACAGCACGACCGCGTCCCCGCCGTGCACCTCCCCGTGATCGTCGCGAACCGCTCGCTCACCGACGACATCACGGACCTCGCGCCCCGGCAGAAAGGTGTAGTTCGGCGACCTCAACAGATGTTCCCGCAGGGCGAGTTGGGCGGTGCGCGGCTCGACGGCCGCGTCGCGCTCGCAGTACAGGGCGGCGTCGAACGCTCCCCGCAGTGCCGGGTTCACCGCACGCGCTTCGTCGGCCGTGAGCAGCTTGTAGCCACGGGCCGCGGCGTCCGGACGGGCCAAGGCGGCCTCGGCGACGGCGAGTTCGAGGTCATTGCGCACGGGTGTCAGCGACCCGTTGGCCCGGAACCCGAGCCCGGGCACGCGCGCCCCGATCGCTTCCCACAACTCCCGTGCCCGCAGGGCGGTTTCGAGCTCCTCTCCTCCGGCGCGACCACTCACCCAGATCTGTCCGAAGTTGCGCAGCGAGGCCCCGCGGGCCTCCGCCTCACGCTCGATCTGTACGACCTCATGGCCGCGCTCCACCGCATGCCAGGCATGCAGGGTGCCCACCACACCTGCTCCGACGACTATCACTCTCACGACGGCAACGCTCCTCGGGACGGGGGAATCGAAAGGGTCCGGCCAGCAACCAGATGGTGAACCGCTCATCACGTTTGGGCTAGACCCGTTACCTGTTGGTTATAAAAGAGGGGCGAGCCGAAGCCCGCCCGCCGTCAACCACTGTCAGCCTTGAACCCGCTGTCAGCCTTGGACTTGAACCCGCTGTCAACCTTGAAGGTGAGCGGTGAACGAGAAGCGATCCCCCCGGTACAGCGTCCGCACCCGCTCCAGCGGCAGCCCTTCCGTGTCCCGCGAGACCCGGTGGATCAGCAGCATCGGCAACGCGGGCGGCGTACCGATGAGCAACGCCTCGCGCGGGGTGGCCAGCACGGTCTCGATCCGCTCGTCCGCGTCGCCGAACACGATGCCGAGCCGGTCGTGGAGGTAGGCGTAGAAGGAGGAGTCGGGGTCGAAGTCGCGGTCGAGGCCGGGCACGCGGGCCACGGCGACATAGGTGCTCTCCAGTCCGACCCGCTCGTCGTCCGCGAGCAGGACACGCTCCATGTGCCAGACGGGTTCGCCGCGCGTGAGCCCGGCCTCGGCGGCGAGGGCCTCGGGGCAGGGGAAGCGGTCGAGCGAGATGAGCGTACGACCGGGGGTGCGCCCCTGCCGCCGTACGCCCTCGGTGTAGCTGGCGAGGGAGAGCGGCTGCTCCAGCTTCGGCCCGGCGACGACCGTCCCGCGCCCCTGCCGCCGCAGCTTCCCCTCCAGCAGCAGCTCCCGCAACGCCTGCCGCACGGTCTCGCGGGCGACTTCGCACTTCTCGGCGAGATCACGCTCGGTGGGCAGGAGCCCCCCTTCGCCCAACTCCTCGATCAGCAGGGCGATGTGCGCCTTGACCGCGTAGTACTTCGGGATACGGCCGTGCTCCGGGATGCCGGAGCGGACGGGGGCGCCGGGGGCCTGGTCGTTCGGGTAGTCCGGGTAGTTCACGGTGGGATCGTCGCAGATGGGATTGTCTCCGCGAGTTCCAGGTGCCGGGGTGCCGGGGTGCCGGGGTCAGCGGCGACGAAGGCGTGCCCGGCGGGTTACGGCGAGCAGGGTGGTTCCCAGGACGAACAGCACGAGGCCGGCCGCCACGCCGAGCTCGTGCGGTGCGCCCGGTCCGGTCTGGGCGAGCTCGTCGGCGGACGGTGCCGCCCCGTCGCGTACGCCGCTGTCGTCACCGCCACTGGCATCGCCATCGCCATCGCCACCGGTGCCGTCAAGACCCTCGCCGCCACCGTCGCTGTTCTCGGAGTTCCCGTCGCTCCCGTCGCCCTCGTCGCCCTCGTCCTCGCCCTCCTCCTCTCCTTCGATACGGAACCGGTAGTCGTTCGACTCCCCCACCCAGTCGCCGTCGTCGTTGTGGCGCTGCACGACCGCCGCGTTGGCGACGACGTCGTTCGGTGCGGTCGCGTCGGAGGTCACGGAGAGGCGCACCTTCACGGTGAGCGTCCGCCCGGGTCCCACGGTGAACCCCGGGAACCCGTCGTCGAACGCCCCCACGTTCTCGGCCTCGTCACTCGTCTCGAACTTCACCGGATGCGACCGCTCCCCCTCATAGAACTCCAGCCGCGCCTGCCCCGGCCGCAGCGCCCGCTTCCCGTCCACGAGCACGACGATCGGGTGAATGCCGCCGCAGGTGTGCGCCGTGGTGTTGCTGAGGTCGATGTACCAGGTCTGGTAGTCACCACCGACGTCATAGGTGGCCGGCCCCCCGTGGATCCGGGTCTTGATGGGGAAGTCCCGGGTGTCGGGGGCGGCGCAGGTGGGGCGGGGGGTCGCGGGGACGAGCGGGTGAGCGTGGGTGGGGGCGGCGACGGTCAGGAGGAGGGGAAGGGTGAGCGGGAGGAGGAGGGGGAGGCGGAAGCGGAGGGACTTGCGCAGTCGCATGGGAGGCCTTCGGCCGATCGAGAGCGGCAGGAATCGGGATCGGAAACATCAGGCAGAAACAGCGGGCGGAAACAGCAGGGAATCAGCAGGGGAATCAGCAGACGGAAACATCACTCGCTACCGGGCAACGGCCCCCGTGACCCTGCCACGCCCCCACACCCCGCCCCGTCCGCCACGCCCGGCACCGGCCCCGTTCCCCTCCGAAAGTCCCCCACCTGGCGGCCCGGCACGGCGGTGGCTGGGGGTGGGGTTTTCGCCCCCGCCGCCCCTACCCGCCCCATCCCGTTCCTGGGGGCTGCGCCCCCAGACCCCCTGGGTTGTTAGTCGGCTGCGGGCCGGTGGGGGCTGGTCGCGCAGTTCCCCGCGCCCCTAACGGCTCGGGGCTGCGCCCCGTCGCCCCCGGCCCGCCCCCGGTCTTTTGTCTTTTAGGGGCGCGGGGAACTGCGCGAGCAACCCCCACCGTCCGGCAGACGACACACAACCCAGGGGGTCTGGGGGCGCAGCCTCCAGGAACGGGATGGGACGGGTAGGGGCGGCGGGGGCGAAAGAACCCCCTTACCCCTCCCCCCGCCCAAACACCGGCGCCAACAACAACTGAGCCGCCCCCTCCGCAACCCCCCGCGCCCCACCGGAGGCAACCCGCACCGGAACCCCCGCCCCGACCCCCTCCCGCCGAGCCCGCTCCCCCAACACCGCCCGCACACCCCCCACAAACGCCTCCGGATGACCCGCAACCGTCCGCCCACCCAGCAACACAAGATCAATGTCCAACAGCCCCACCAGATTCGCCGCACCAACCCCCATCACCCGCGCGGCCTCATCCACATCCCCCCGCCCCACCGCCTCCAGACACAACACCTCGATGCACCCCCGGTCCCCACACCCACACACCGGCCCCCCCAACTGAATGACCTGATGCCCGAACTCCCCCGCCCCCGTACGGGCCCCCCGATGCACACCCCCACCAATCACGAGCCCAGCCCCCAGCCCCGTACCCAAATGCAGATAGGCGAAGGACCCGGCGGCCTCGGCACCACTCCCGCCCCCCAAGGCAATCCCCAACGCCGCCGCATTGGTGTCCTTGTCCACCACCACCGGCACCCCCAACCGCCCCACCAGCACATCCCGCAACGGAAACCCGTCCCACTCCGGAAACCCGGTGACCCGGTGCAAAACCCCCCGCGCATGATCGAGAGGCCCGGGCAGCGCCACCCCCACCCCCAACACGGACACCCCCGCGATCAGGGCCTCCACCTCCCCGGCCGCCCCCTCGACCACCGCATCGGCCCCGGCCCCCAGCCCCAACGAAGCCCGCCGCTCAGCCACCACGGCCCCCGTGAGATCGCAGAGCACCACCGTCAGCTCGTCCCGGTCGAGATGCAGCCCCACCGCATGACCGGCCTCGGGCACCAGCCGCAGCACCGTACGAGGCTTGCCACCGGTGGACGCCCGGCGTCCCGCCTCCACGGCCAGCCCCTCCGCCCGCAGCCGCGCGGTGATCTTGCTGACGGCCTGCGGGGTCAGCCCGGTCCGCTCGGCGAGTTCGAGCCGGCTGATCCCGGCCGGCCCGGCCGTGCGCAGCAGATCGAGCACGAGCGCGGCGTTGTGACTCCGCAGATTCAGCAGATTCACCCCCGCCTCCCCGCCCCGGCCGCCACGCACCCCCGGTACATCCGCCACTCCAGGCGCATCCGCTACCCCAGACATGTCCACCACCCCAGGCACGTCCGCCAACCCAGGCACCTCCGGCCCCCGCACCGCTCCCGGCACCCCCACGCCCGACTCCCCATCACTCCTGTTCACGCCACCATTGTCCCCCGCGCTTGCACTTTGGCAACAGCGTTGCGAAAGTAGAGACCATGACAGGCATGACTGGTACTCCCCTCCGTGTGGGCCTCGTCGGCTACGGCCTCGCGGGCTCCGTCTTCCACGCCCCGCTGATCGCCGCGACCGAGGGGCTGACCCTCGACACGGTCGTCACGTCCAACCCGGAGCGGCAGGAGCAGGCGCGCGCCGAGTTCGGCGCCGGCCTCCGGTTCGCCGCCACGCCCGACGAGCTGTGGGCGCGCGCCGACGAGCTGGACCTGATCGTCATCGCGTCCCCGAACAAGACCCACGTCCCGATCGCCACGGCCGCACTCAAGGCGGGCCTCCCGGTCGTCGTCGACAAGCCCCTCGCCGGTACGGCGGCGGAGGCCCGCGAGCTGGCCGCCCTGGCCGACGAACGCGGCCTCCTGCTCTCCGTCTTCCAGAACCGCCGCTGGGACAACGACTTCCTGACCGTCCGCAAGCTGCTCGCCGAGGGCGAGTTGGGCGACGTCCAGCGCTTCGACTCCCGCTTCGAGCGCTGGCGCCCGCAGCCCAAGGGCGGCTGGCGCGAGTCCGGCGACCCGGCAGAGATCGGAGGTCTCCTCTACGACCTCGGCAGCCATGTCGTAGACCAGGCCCTCGTCCTCTTCGGCCCCGCGACCTCGGTGTACGCCGAGTCGGACATCCGCCGCCCGGGCGCGCAGACCGACGACGACACGTTCATCGCGATCACACACGCGAACGGGGTGCGCTCCCACCTCTACGTCTCCGCGACGACCGCCCAACTCGGCCCGCGCTTCCGCGTCCTGGGCTCGCAGGCCGGTTATGTGAAGTACGGCCTCGACCCGCAGGAGGCGGACCTCCGCGAGGGCAAGCGGCCCGGCACGGACGCCGGCTCGGACGCCGAGTGGGGTGTCGAGCCCGAGTCCCTGTGGGGCCGCGTCGGCTCCGGAGAGTCCCCGCTGACCGGCGGCGGCCGACCCGAACCCACGCTCCCCGGCGCGTACCCCGCGTACTACGCGGCCGTCGCCGCCGCCCTCCGCGACGGAGCCCCCAACCCGGTCACCGCGCACGAGGCCGCGGCCGCCCTCGACGTCCTGGAGGCGGCCCGCCGCTCCGCCCGCGAGGGAGTGGTGGTGTCCCTGTGAACGCACCGGAGATCCCCGAACTCGAGGAGCAGGAGCGTCGCTTGACGCTCCCCCACTTCACGTACGACGACGCCTGGACCCTCGGCACACGCCTCGTCGAGATGGCCAGGGACCGTCACGCCCCCGTCGCCATCGACATCCGCCGCGGCGGCCAGCAGCTCTTCCACGCGGCGCTGCCCGGCTCGACCCCGGACAACGACGCCTGGATCGACCGCAAGCGCCGCGTCGTCGAGCGCTACGGCTGCTCGTCACTCCTGGCCGGCTCCCGCTTCCGCGCCAAGGGCACGACGTTCGAGGAGTCCTCGCGTCTCGACCCCGACGTGTACGCGGCACACGGCGGCTCGTTCCCGATCAACGTCGAGGACGTCGGCGTGATCGGCACGGTCACGGTCTCCGGCCTGCCTCAGCTCCAGGACCACCGCCTCGTGGTGGAGGCGCTGGAGCAGTTCCTGGCCGAACAGCACCGGCGGGATTAACTCGAGGAACCCTCCGGTTGGGACCGTCGTACGAGACAGCGATCATGGAACGACACCCACCCGGAGGGAACGGAACGATGACAACCGCCCTGAAGGAAACAGCCGGCCGCTACGGCATCTGGAGCGTCGGACTCCGCTCGGAGGACCCCGCCAAGCGCGCCGAAATCGCCGAGGCCGCCGCCGAGCTGGAGCAGCTCGGCTACGGCGCCGTCTGGCTGGGCGGCAGCAGCGCCGCCCACCACGCCGTACCCCTACTGGAAGCCACCTCGCGCCTCACGGTCGGCACCAGCATCCAGAGCATCTGGCAGTACGGCGCCGAGGCGAGCGCGGCGGGCTTCGCCGAGGTGGATGCGGCCCACCCCGGCCGCTTCGTGCTCGGCCTCGGGGTGAGCCACGCCAAGCTCGCGGACCAGTACCGCCGCCCGTACTCGGCCCTGGTTGCCTACCTCGACGCGCTGGACGCGGCCGGGGTCCCCGCGGAGCGCCGGGTCCTGGCGGCCCTCGGTCCGAAGACGCTGCAACTCTCCGCCGACCGGGCGGCGGGCGCGATCCCCTACCTGGTCACGCCCGAGCACACCGCCCAGGCCCGCGCGATCCTGGGCGAGGCCCCGCTGCTGGCCCCCGAGTTCAAGGTCGTCCCGGAGACCGACCCGACCCGTGCCCGCGCCCTGGCCCGCGAGGCCCTCGCCATGTACCTCTCCCTCCCCAACTACACGAACAGCTTCCTGCGCCTCGGCTTCACCGAGGACGACCTGGCCGACGGCGGCAGCGACCGCCTGATCGACGCGCTGTACGCATGGGGCGACGAGGACCGGATCCGCGACCGCATCAACGCCTTCCACGAGGCGGGTGCGGACCATGTGGCGATCCAGGTGGTGGACGGCGGCCCCAGGGACGGATTGCAGCGGGAGGCATGGCGCAGGCTGGCCGACCTCCTGATCTGAAGTCGGGGGGCTCAGGCGTCCTTGAACTGCTGGCGCTGACGCCCGAGCCCCTCAATCTCCAGCTCCACCACGTCACCCGCCCGAAGGAACGGCTTCGGCTCAGGCTGCCCCAGAGCAACCCCCGCCGGCGTACCCGTGTTGATGACATCGCCCGGGTACAAGGTCATGAACTGGCTGACGTAGCGCACCACTTCCGCCACCGGAAAGATCTGCTCGGCCGTCGTCCCGTCCTGCTTCAGCTCACCGTTCACCCAGAGCTTCAGCGCGAGATTCTGCGGGTCCGCCACCTCGTCCGCGGTCACCAGCCACGGCCCCAGCGGATTGAACGTCTCGCAGTTCTTCCCCTTGTCCCACGTCCCCCCGCGCTCGATCTGGAACTCGCGCTCGGAGACGTCGTGCGCCACCGCGTACCCGGCGACATGCGCGAGCGCCTCCTCGTGGGACTCCAGATAGCGGGCCGTACGGCCGATGACGACCGCCAGCTCCACCTCCCAGTCGGTCTTCACCGAGCCGCGCGGCACGAGCACGGTGTCGTTCGGGCCGATCACCGTGTCCGCGGCCTTGAAGAAGATCACCGGCTCGGCGGGCGGCTCGGCGCCGGTCTCGCGGGCGTGGTCGTGGTAGTTCAGCCCGATGCACACGACCTTGCCGATGCGCGCGAGCGGCGGCCCGACGCGCAGCCCGGTCGCGTCCAGCGCGGGCAGCTCACCGGCCTCGGCGGCGGAACGGATCCGGCCGAGCGCCGCGTCGTCGGCGAGCAGCGCCCCGTCGATGTCCGGGACGATGCCCGAAAGATCCCGGAGGGTCCCCTCGGCGTCGAGCAGCGCGGGCCGCTCCGACCCAGCCGTACCGACTCGCAGCAGCTTCATGATCACAATCTCCCTCGATCGCGGGCGGTCGACCGATGGGTGCAGCCATCGGAGGACTGGTCGATCCTCCAATTTCGGCGTCCAGTCCGCAATACCCCGTTCACGGACTGGACCGTAACCAACGGCCGGGGTCAGGCGCCGAGGTCAGACGAGGGCCGCCGTCGCGGGCCCCGCGCCGGGCATGTCCCGGTACAGCACCGCCCGCTCCACCGCACTCCATGTCGTACTCGTCACCACGTACAGCGCGGCTGCCAGCGGCACCACCGCCACGGTGAAAAGCGTGAAGAAGGACATGAACGGCATGAGCTTGTTGACCGAGGCGAGCCCGGGCACCTGCTCACCGTCAGCCACGGCCACCGGAGCGCTCGTCGCCATCATCCGCTTCGTACGCCGGTAGTTGAAGGCAGCGACGGCCGCGACGACCGCGAAGAGGGCGAGGTAGACGAGGCCCTGCGCCCCGAAGACCCCGCCGTCGCCGAGCGCGTCCGCCCACCGGCCGCCGAGCGGTGCGGCGAACAGCTTGTGCCCGAGCAGGGCGTTGGCCTCGCCGCCGATCGTCGAGCTGGAGAACAGGTGGTAGAGGAGAAAGAAGGCCGGCATCTGGAACAGGCTGGGCAGACATCCGGACAGCGGCGACACCTTCTCCTCCGCGTGCAGCTCCATCAGCGCCTTCTGGAACTTCTCACGGTCCTTGCCGTGCTTCTTGCGCAGCTCCGCGATCTGCGGCTGGAGCGCCGCCCGGGCACGCTGTCCGCGCGCCGAGGCCCGCGACAGAGGATGCACGAGCAGCCGTACGAGCGCGGTGAACAGGACGATCGCGGCAGCCGCCGCCGAGGTGTGGAACAAGGGCTGTAGCAGATCGGCGAGCTGCTCGACCAGGCTCGCGAAAGCGGACATGAACGTGGACATGGGTGAGCCCTCCGGGGGTCTCGTCGTGCCGGGTTACGGAATGCGGCATGACGGCCCCACGCGGGGTCCAGCTACGAACTTACGGAGATCCGGAGATGCGGAGATCCTGAGATCCGGAGAGTCCCTACGCGGCGGCCGTCGGGAGGGCACGCCCGGGGGCTCGGGGGCGCGTACGCCCCGATGCGTCGGGATCGCGTTGGGGCAGGAACGCCGTACGGTGCTCACGGTCGCGGAGGGCCGTCCGTACCCGCGTACGGGGGACGGTGGGCGCGCAGCGCGAGCCGATGAGGGCGCAGACGGCGAGCGCGGAACCGGCCGCGGCGGTCGCGGTGAACGCCACGGCGACGGCGCCGGAGACGCTGCCGGTGTCGAGCAGGGCGACCTCAAGGAGCAGAAGCAGCAGCACGGCGGCGGGACGCATGTTCGCCCAGCTACGGATCATCGCTGCTCCTCTCGCCTCTCGTGTGCCGCACGTGCATTCGTCTCCGCACGTCCTGCCGTTATACAGGATCCGCCGCGACCAGCTTCGCCGAATCCGTCTCGATCGGTTCGAGCAACCGCTTCGGCTTGAGCAGTGCCCGGCTGATCGGATCCGCCGGGTCCGGATCGAGCCCGGGGCCCGGCACCATTTCGACGTCCGGAACGGGTACGACGGTTCCGCAGACGGAGCATTCGCCGTACGGGCCGAGCTCCGTGCCGCAGGTCACGTGGCGGAAGACGCGCAGCTGGGTCTCGCTGAAGTGCTCGCGGCCCCACAGGCCGAGCGAGCGCAGGGTGGGCCAGAGCGCGATGCCCCGGTCGGTGATGACGTACTCGTCGCGCGGCGGCGACTCCTGGTAGCGGCGCTTTTCGAGGATGCCCTCGGCGGTGAGCGTCTGGAGACGGGCCGCGAGGACGGCGCGCGGGATGCCGAGGTGGCCGAGGAAGTCGTTGTAGCGCCGTACGCCGTAGAGCGCGTCGCGGACGACGAGGAGCGTCCAGCGCTCGCCGACGACCTCGAGCGCGCGGGCGATCGAGCACTCCTGCGTCGCGTAGTCCTTGCCCAGAGCCATGCCCCCCACTGTAGCCACTTTTCGACTTCTTGGTTCAGTGAACGAACCTAGGGTGTTACCGTCGAGCCAGTGAGTGGGTTCAATGACCGAACCTACCCGCGCGCCCATCCCCCACTCCACCCGTTCCGAAGGGGCAGGCCATGACCGGGCTCGACCGGACCGCCACCACCACGCACCCGACTTCCTCCGACGCGCCCTCCGCCGCCGCACCCCCGGCCGCGGACACCCCGCACGCGGCCCCCACCCTCGCCCTGACCAGCGCCGCCACCGCCGTGGCCCTCATGACCTACACGGCGCCGATGGTCACGCTCCCCGACACCGTCGCCACCCTGCACACCTCGGTCTCCGCCCAGGCCTGGCTGCTCAACGGCACCCCGCTGGGCCTGGCCGCGCTGCTCCTGGTCGCCGGCAGCCTCGCGGACGACTACGGCCGCCGCCGGATCTTCCTGGCCGGCACGGTCGCGCTCGGCATCACCACGGCACTGGGTGCGCTCGCGAACTCGACCCTCCTGTTCACCCTCACCCGTATCGCCCAGGGCGCGGCCGGCGCGGCGATCCTCGCCAGCAGCCTGGGGCTGATCGTGCACGCCTTCCCGACTCCCCGCGGACGCCTGCACGCGACCGGCGTCTGGGGCGCCTTCGTCAGCGGCGGCATCGCGGTGGGCCCGTTGCTCGCGGGCGCGATAGCGGGGTGGGACTGGCGGGCGGCGTACGCGGTGCTGGGTGCCGCCGCGCTGGTCGTCGCTCTGTTCAGCGCCCGGACACTCACCGAGTCCCGCGCGCCACGGGGCGGCCGTCCCGACCTGGCGGGGGCGCTGACGTTCGGCCTCGCGCTGGTGTCCCTGGTCGCGGCCCTGACGCTGGGCCGCGACGGCTGGCTGCGCACACCGGTGGGCCTCCTGATGCTGGCGTTCCTCGTGCTGACGTCCGTGTTCGTCGTCGTCGAGGCCCGCAGTCGTACGCCCATGATCGACCTCGGCCTGCTCCGGCACCGCCGCTTCCTCGCCTCGTCCGCGGGCGGACTCTTCACGGGCCTCGCGGTGATCGGCCTGTTCAGCTTCCTGCCGGCACTGCTCCAGCGGACGCTCGGGATGTCCGCGATGGACACGGCGTGGCTGTTCCTGCTCTGGTCAGGCCTCTCCTTCGCGGTCGCCCTCCAGGCACGGCGCCTCGCGGGCCGGGTCTCACCGCGCCACCAGCTCGCCCTCGGCTTCGCGCTGCACGCGGCCGGGGTCCTCGCGATGCTGGGTGCCGTGGACGCGGGCTCCTGGCCCCGGCTGCTCCCCGGCCTGGTCGTCGCGGGCGTGGGCAGCGGCCTCCTGAACGCCGCGCTGCCGCTGCTCGCGGTCGAGTCCGTGCCGATACAGCGGGCCGCGATGGGATCAGGGGCTCAGCAGACGTTCCGCTACATCGGTTCCTGCGCGGGCGTCGCCCTCACGATCGCGCTGGTGACCTCCACGGGTGGGCTCGCACATGGCGCGGACATCGCGATCGGTGTCTCCGCCGGGCTCGCGATGCTGGCGGCGGTGAGTGTGCTGGTGCTTCGGGAGCGGGCGTGACTGGGCAATTGGCCTGACGGGGCGATGGGCCTGACGGGCCGACGGGCCTGACCGGCCTGACCGGCCTGACCGGCCTGACGGGCCTGACGGGGGCGGCCGTAACGAGGGCCGCAACGGGGGCGTCACCCCGAGGGGCATCACCCGGGGGCGTCACGGCGGGGGGATCACCGGGGGCATCGCGGAGGGGCGCCCCCTCAGCCATAGGGTGCTGCCAATGGCGACATCGGCAGCGGACGGCGACGCCTCCGCCCAATTCCAGCTCGGCAGCGACCTGTTGCGGCAAGGGCGCCGCGAGGAAGCGAAGCTCCGGCTCGTGCCGCTGGCCGAGGCCGGTCATCTGGACGCGGTGCGCGAGCTGGCCTGGAGCGCCAGCAGGCTCGCGCACACGGACGCCCGCTACGAGACGGAGGCCGAACACTGGCTCCGCCGCGAGGCGCAGGTCAGGCAGGACCCCGACTGGCTGGTCATCATGGCCCAGGAAATGCGCTGCTGGGCATCGGGACGAGTGACCGAGGCCGAGGACCTGGTGGCCGGCATGGCGCGGGCGGGCAGCGCACGGGCCGCCAGTCAACTGGGCTTCTGGAAGCGGCGGGACGGCGACCTGGTGACCGCCGTGGAGTGGTACCGCCTCGCCGTCGAGCTGGAACATCGCTTCGCCTGGCGGGACCTGGGAGCGTGCCTGGCGAGACTGGGCCGCTTCGCCGAGGCGGAGGCGCTGTACCGCCCGCGCGCCGAGGCGGGCGACGTCGTGGCGCAGTACGAACTCGCGGGACTGCTGCACGTACAGGGAAAGGGACCGGCGCCGACGCCGCGCAGGCCCCGCCTCTAGCCGTTCGGGGCGCTTACCGCTTCTGGCGAGGTTGCTCCAGCGAGATCGCTCCCAACGAGATCCCTCCTAGCGAAGCCGCATGGACCGCAGCTTCCCCCACACCGCGAGCCGGTACTTCGAGGTGTACTCGGGGGTGCAGGTGGTGAGGGTGATGTAGTACCCGGGCGCGCTGTACCCGTACGACGGCCGGACCGTACTCCGGGGCACGCTGCGGATGACCCCGCTGTCCCGCGCCGAGGTCTGCGGAAGGGTCTTGTCGACGACGTACGTGTACACGGCGGCCTTGGTCTCGACCTCGACCGTGTCCCCGCGCTTCAGCCTGTTGATGTACCGGAACGGCTCGCCGTGCGTGTTCCGATGCCCCGCGAGCGCGAAGTTCCCTGCCTGGCCCGGCTGTTGGGTGCCCTTGTAATGGCCGACGTACCCCTTGTTGAGGACGTTCTGCTTGCTGACGCCCTCGGCGACGGGGACGCGGAGGGAGAGGCGGGGGATGGTGAGGATGGCGTAGGCCTGGGACCAACGGGGTCGCGACTGCGCGCTGTTGACGGTGCCCTGCCGCCGCGCGGGCGAGGAGGAATTCTTCGTGGCGCCGGTACCGCTACCGGTACCCGTGTCGTCGCCGCCGCTGCCGCTGTCGCCCGTCTCCGGGTCGGGAACGGCACCCGCCGTGGGGTCGGCCGCCCCCGGCGTCCCCCACTCCCTCTCCAGCGCCTGCACCTTGCGCTGGGCGTTGTGCCGGGCCTCTCGGTTGGTCCACCACAGCTGGTGGACGACAAGCAGCATGAGGACGACCCCGACGGTGACGAGGAGTTCACCCCCGGTCCACAGGGCGCGCCGCCGCCGGGCCCGCCACCGCCGGGTGCTGTGCTGCACGACGGGAACCCGCATCCGTACGCCTCCTTCGCCGGGCCCGCACGATAAGGGCTGCCTCTTCAACTCACCAGCCCCGAAGCCCCCCTGCCACGGCCACGGACCAGCGAACCTTCGGAGATCCTCCGGATATCACCATCGGAGATCCTGCGGGGAACCCTCGGGGAGGCTTCATACACTGGTTTTAGAAAGGGCTGTCATAACCCTCGACAACCTCACACGTCACACCCGATGCTTCCTGATGGCATCAGCGGGACAGGCCACCGCCGGCGGGACGCCCGGCGTTGAGTTGACGACCCATCTCCGGTGGGACGACCGGAAGTTGGGCGGGACGGAGAAGCCATGATCCGACGCAGATCACTGCTGGCGGCCGCGGGCGGTACGCTCCTCGGCAGCGCCCTGGCGACGGGCACCGCACGTGCGGACGCGACCATCGCCGTCAACCCGGCCACGACGTACGGGAAATGGGAGGGCTGGGGCACCTCGCTGGCATGGTGGGCCAACGTGTTCGGCGCCCGGGACGACTTCGCCGACCTCTTCTTCACCACCAAGTCGACGACGCACAACGGCACTTCGCTCCCCGGCCTGGGCCTGAACATCGCCCGCTACAACCTCGGCGCGTGCAGCTCGAACTCCGTGAGCGGCGAATCGATGGTCGCCTCCGCCAACATCCCCTCCTTCAAGCAGATCGAGGGCTACTGGCAGGACTGGAACAACGAGGACCCGACCTCCTCGGCCTGGAAGTGGACGGCGGACGCCCCCCAGCGGGCCGCCCTCACCAAGGCGACGGCACGGGGCGCGACGAGCGAGCTGTTCGCCAACTCCCCGATGTGGTGGATGTGCCTGAACCACAACCCGTCGGGCGCGTCCGGCGGCGGCAACAACCTCCAGTCCTGGAACTACCGCCAGCACGCCTCGCACCTGGCCGCGGTGGCGCTGTACGCGAAGAACAACTGGGGCGTGAGCTTCTCCACGGTGGAGGCCTTCAACGAGCCGAGCTCCAGCTGGTGGACGGCGACGGGCACCCAGGAGGGCTGCCACATGGACGCCTCGGTGCAGTCGGCGGTCCTCCCATACCTGCGCAGCGAGCTGGACAAGCGCGGCCTGACGGCGACGAAGATCTCGGCGTCGGACGAGACGAGCTACGACCTGGCCCGTACGACGTGGAGTTCCTTCAGCTCGACGACGAAGGGCTACGTGAACCGCGTCAACGTACACGGCTACCAGGGTTCGGGCGGCCGCCGCGACCTCCTCTACACGGACGCCGTGACCACGTCCGGCAAGAGCCTGTGGAACTCCGAGTACGGCGACGGCGACGGCACCGGCCTCACCATGGCGAGCAACCTCCTCCTCGACTTCCGCTGGCTGCACCCGACCGCCTGGGTCTACTGGCAGGTGATGGACCCGACCGCGGGCTGGGGAGTGATCAAGTACGACGCGAGCACCCTGACGGCCGGGGCGGTCGAGACGAAGCTCTACGTACTGGCCCAGTTCAGCCGCCACATCCGCCCCGGCATGACGATCGTCGACACGGGCGTCGACTACGCGGCGGCGGCGTACGACGCGACGGCGAAACGCCTGGTCATAGTGGCAGCCAACAAGTCCACCTCCTCCCAGACCCTGACCTTCGACCTCTCCCGCTTCACCACGGTGGCCGGCGGCACGAGCGGCCTGGTCCCCCGCTGGAACACGGTCACCGCAGGCACGGGCGACCTGTACGCGGCGCACTCGGACACGTATCTGAGCGGGAAGTCGGTCGCCGTGCCGTTCGCGGCGGGGGCGGTGCAGACGCTGCAGATCGACGGCGTGGTGGTCTGAGGGGGATGTGAGCGGGGGCGTGAGCGAGGGCGCGCACGGAGAGCACGAGCGAGGGCGCGCGTGGAGAGCACAAGCGGAAGCACGCGCGGAGAGCACGAGCGGAGGCGTGTGCGGAGAGCACGAGCGGGGGGCGTGAGGGAGTGCGAGCGGGGCGGGACAACCGAGCGGAATATGCCCCTGGGGACTCCCGCCCCCTGTGGCCTGCGCATCTCTCTTCTTTGACGGTCAACGGCAGTACGGTGTCACCCATGCGCCCCGACACGTCTGCCGAGCACGTCGACCACAACGCCGAAGCAGCACGCCTGGAGCGGACTGCCGGCCTCTACCCCGAGGACGCCGAACACCTGCTCCTGCAGGCCGCGGCCCACCTCGAACTGGCCGGAGACCGCCCAGGCGCGACCGCGCTCTACGACCGTCTGCTGTCGTCCTCGGCTCCCCTGGACCACCCCCACCTGGTACGAGCCCTGAAGGCGTCGAACCTCTGGGAGTACGGCCACGAGGCGGAGGCGAGGGCGATCATCGAGGGAGTCCGCACCTCCGCTCCCCGCGACCCGGCCCCCTGGGTGATCGTGGCGGAGGCGCTGGAATCCCACGACGAGCTGGAAGCGGCGCAGGACACCTTCACGAAGGCGGCGACGCTCCTCCTCGCAGACGTCTCGGAACCCCCCTACTCCACCCACCCCCTCCTCTTCGGCCGCCACCGCGTCCGCCGCATGCTGGGCGTCCCCCACGACGACTGGGACACCCTGGCCGACACCCTCCACTCGTCCCCCATCTCCCTGGACGAACTCCACGACCCGAAGCGCGTCTGGTCCCTGGGCTCGGACAACCCGGCAGAACTCCAGGCCGAGATCACCCGCCTGCGCGCGGAGCTGGGCACGTTCCGGGAGGCGCTGTCCCGCCCGTTCCCGGTGGCGGTCCTCCACTGGCCGACGGGCGAACTTGCAGAACTGACCGCGGCGTACCCCTCGCTGGCCTCCGAGTACCCGTCCCACGAGGAGCACCTCGCGACCATAGAGGCCTCACTGAGGGAGCTGGCGACCTCCGGCACGCCGAATCTGGGGATCGTGACGGGGACCGTGCCGTCGTACGAGGCCTTCGCGGCCTCGGAGGCGTCGTCACCTGCCGACCCGACGCTGCTGCCGCAGTACGCGACGACGCTGGCGGCGCGGGGGCGGGCTGTGGCTTGGCCGCCGCAGCGGGGGGTGGCTTGTTGGTGTGGGTCCGAGGCGCCCTACGGCGAGTGTCACGGGATCCCGGAGGCTTGAGACCGGCGGCGTCACGCCCCTCAGGGTTCGCCCCTGGAGCGCATCCAGGAACATCGAGCGCATTTGTTCCGGGCCCGTTGCTTCTTCACAACTCACTCACGCTAACGTCACGTGTAACCAGCTGAACTGGCATGCCCGCACACGTCCCGGGCATGTCCCGGCCCGCGAGGAACACGTATGCCGCCCTACCAGCCGTCTTCGGACTGGCAGTTCGACGTACCCACCAGCGGAAGCAAGCGGCTCCCCCCGGCAGCCAGGTCGTTCGAATCGCTCGCGCACCAGGGCTACGGCTTCGAGGCGGCCATCGCCGACCTGATCGACAACTCGATCGATGCGGGAGCCCACAACGTCGTCGTGAGCTTCCTGCGAGACACGGGCGAGCGCGGCGGACGAGACCGCCTCGTCGGCCTGCTCGTCATCGACGACGGCCATGGCATGGACGAGGCGAGCCTGGACACGGCGATGACCGTCGGCGGGCGCGAGAAGTACGCGGCAGGCGCCCTCGGGCACTTCGGTGCCGGACTGAAGGCCGCCTCCCTCTCGCATGCCGATGCGCTCACCGTGATCAGCCGGACCAAGCGCAGCCCGTCGGCCGGCCGCCGCTGGCTCACCGCCCGCGCGCAGGCCGACTTCACCTGCGACATAGTCGATGCGGCGTACTGCCAGAACCTGGTCGACCGCTACGACGGGATCATCGGCTGGCACGGCACGATCGTGCGCTGGGACCAGGTCCGCGCGTTCGAGACCATCACTGCCGGTCAGACCGACCGCTACCTCAATGACGCGATCGAACGGCTCGAGACCCACCTCGGTCTCCACCTCCACCGCTTCCTCGCCCGCGACGGCTTCGACGTGGACATCGTCGTCGAGGACGTCCACACCCGGGAGGAACTGGACCACCGGGGCGTGGAGCACATCGACCCGTTCGGCTACCGTGTCCCGGGCCGCCCGGGCTATCCCCGTACGTACGTCGCGCCTGTCGAGGGCGTCGGCGACGTCGCGCTCACCGCGCACATATGGCCGCCCAAGTCTCCGCTGGTCGCCTACCGAGGCATCGGACCGCTCGCCGAGCGCCAGGGCTTCTACCTCTACCGCAACGACCGGCTGGTCCAGGCCGGCGGTTGGAACGACACCCGCAGCCCGGAGGGCCACCTCGCCCTCGCCAGGATCGCCGTGGATCTGCCGCCCGAGCCCAACGACGTGTTCGCCCTGACCGTCAAGAAGGACGGCGTCCAGGTCACCCCGGCGTTCGCCCGAGGGCTGGAGAAGGCAGCAGTCCCCACCACGGGCCACCCCTTCACCGAATACCTCCGAGAGGCCGAGGCGGCCTACCGCGAAGCCGCCAAGCGGCGTACCGAGGTCAAGCGCATGGCCGTCATCCCGCCTGGCAAGGGCATCGACCCCAAGCTGAAGCGGACGCTGCGGGACGAACTGCCGCAGCTGGAGGGCGACGACCCCATAGCCTTCACCTGGGCCAGGCTCGACGTGCCGCCCGGCGTCGACTCCGCCGAACTGCTCTTCACGATCGACCACAAGGAGCGCCTGGTCGTCCTCAACAAGGACTACCGGCATGCCTTCAACGGCGACCGGCGCGGGGGCTCCAACGACGCCCCGGTCCTCAAGAGCCTTCTCTATCTGATGCTCAACGAGATCTTCCAGAAAGAGCGGGTCTGGGCCAATCAGACCGACAAGGTCGCCCTGTGGAACAGCGTGCTCGTCACCGCGGTACGGGCCGAACTCGCCCGCGCCGAGGGTTAGTCCACCCCTCTCCCCCGCATCTTCCCGTACACCAGAGAGGCCACACAGCCGCCGTGACCGCAGAGAACACGCCCGCTGCCGACCACCTCATCGATCTCCACGGCGAGGTCCTTGACGCGATGAGCCGACGTGGCCCCAAGCACTTCGCCAAGCTGGCCTTCGTGCTCGCCGACACCGATGAACCGGCCGACACGGACATGTCCCACTTCCGCGATCGCATCCTGACCGCGGGCCCCGGCGACGAGCTGCTCGCTCTCTGGCGCCGCAAACTCACCGCATGGGACTTCGAACAGTCCCCCGCGTGGTCGGCCACCGCGCCTCGCACCCCGGAGCGCCGCGCCGAGGTCTACGACAAGTTCGTGTTCGACGCGGATCTACGCAAAGCGCTCGACGTAGTCGTCCCGGTCCACATAGAACCGGGTCCTGTCACCATCAGCCGCGAGTTCCAGCCTTGGTACACCCGGGAGCAGGCGGCGAACCGCTCCTTCTACTGGGCTTCGTACGAGCGGCTGCTGCGCCGCAAGAAGTGGAGCGACGCGGCGGTCTCCAGTCTGGACGAGGCCGCCCATGCGGTCGTGGAGCGGCTTGCCGACCCCACCCGTGACGACCCCTATGGCGCGCGCGGACTCGTCGTCGGCTACGTACAGTCCGGCAAGACCGCCAACTTCACCGGCGTCACCGCCAAAGCCATCGACGCGGGCTACCGCCTGGTCATCGTTCTGGGCGGCACCCTGAACCTACTGCGCGGCCAGACCCAGCGCCGTCTCGACATGGAACTGATCGGCCAGGAGAACATCCTGGGCGCCGCCGACCCGAACGACCCCGACGCCCTGGTCGGCATCGACTACCAGGACGACGAGGACTGGCCCGCGAAGTTCGTCTCGTTCGGTGCCCGCCCCTCCATGCTCGGCGCCTTCGACATCGAGCGTCTGACCTCTCGCGACCGTGACTACATGGCACTGGAACGCGGCATCAGCGCCCTGGAGTTCGAGAAGCCGGACCGCACCCGTCCCCTGCACGACCCGGGGAACCTGCATGCGGCCCGCGCACGCGTCATGGTCGTGAAGAAGAACAAGTCGGTCCTGGAGAAGCTGGTCAAGGACCTCAAGAAGATGGGCCCGATCCTCGGCGAGATACCGGCCCTGATCATCGACGACGAGTCGGACCAGGCTTCGGTGAACACGACGGACCCGAAGAAGTGGGAGGACGGCAAGGTCACCCGCACGGCGATCAACGGCCAGATCAGCAAGCTCCTCAAGCTCCTGCCGCGCGCCCAGTACGTCGGCTACACCGCGACTCCCTTCGCCAACGTGTTCATCGACCCGGGCGACGAGGAGGACCTCTTCCCGCGCGACTTCCTGATCTCCCTTCCCCGCCCCACCGGTTACATGGGCGTACAGGACTTCCATGACCTGGACACGGTCGACGAAGGCGAAGGCGAGGCCGAGAAGAACCACGTTCGAGGCATCTACGACTCCACGGGCGATCGCCTCCAGGAAGCCCTCGACGCCTTCGTCCTCACGGGCGCTCTGAAGCTCTACCGCGCCGACCACGGCGTCGCCTCCGACCCCTTCCGTCACCACACGATGCTGGTGCACGAATCGGTCCGCATGGCCGAACACGCCGCACTCGCCCTGCGCATCAGCAGCATGTGGCACAACGCCGCGTACACGGGCCCGGAGGGTCACACACGCCTGGCGTCCCTCTTCGAGAAGGACTTCCACGCTTACGCGGACGGCTCCCTGCCCACTCCCACGACGTACGCGGACCTCAAGCCGTACGTTTCTCAGGCCCGCCGTCTCATCAACCAGGGCGGCAGCCCCGTCATGGTCATCAACGGCGAGAGCGAGCGCGACTACGCCCAGCCCGACCTGGACTTCGACCGCACCCCGAACGTCTGGAAGATTCTTGTCGGCGGCACCAAACTGTCCCGTGGCTTCACGGTCGAGGGCCTGACGATCACTTACTACCGCCGCACGACGCAGCAGGCCGACACCCTGATGCAGATGGGCCGCTGGTTCGGCTTCCGGCCCGGGTACCGGGACCTTGTGCGGCTGTACATCGGCCGCGAGGAGTCCCTCGGCCGCAGCCTCAACGCCAAGACCGTCGACCTGTACGAGGCCTTCGAGGCGATCTGCCGCGACGAGGAACTCTTCCGCGCCGAACTGGCCCGCTACGCCTCCTTGGTGGACGGCCGCCCCCAGGTCACCCCCGCCCAGATCCCGCCGCTGGTGGCCCAGCACCTGCCGTGGGTGAAGCCGTCGGCCCGGAACAAGATGTTCAATGCGGAGTTGGTGGAGGTGCGGTCGCCGGGTACTCCGATCGAACCGGCGGCGTACCCGCAGGACGCCAAGATGACGGCGCGGAACACCGAACGCTGGAAGCCCGTCCTCGCGGCAGTCAGTGGCACTCCAACAACATGCCTTCTGCTGCCGGATGACACTTCACCATTGTCCCGTAGCTTCCAGGCAGCCACCACGGTGATCTCGCACGCCCAGCTCCTTTCCATCCTCAGCTCGCTGGAGTGGGAGGACGGCAACGTGCTCGCCCCGCACCTGACCTACCTGTCCCAGCTCGACGGACGCCTGGCCAAGGTCGACGACTGGCTGGTCATCGCTCCGCAACGCACACAGCGCAACCGGATCGAAGCCGCCGTGCTGGGCCAGGGCCCCTTCTCTCTGTTCCGCCGAAGCCGCCAGTCCGGAAAGCTGTCCTTCGGCCGCATCTCGGGCCTGGAACATCGTTTGTACGCACAGCAGTTGATCGACCGGCCAGACTCAGCTTCCGCCGGCGACAGCTCCCCCGTACTCGGAGCGACTCAAGGCGTAGTCCTCCTGTATCCCGTCGTAGAAGCCGCCCACGACGATGAGGTGAAGGCCGTTGCCGCGACGGGCACTGCGGCAACGGACCGGGTCATCATGGCGTTCACCGTGATTCCGCCGAAGGCCGCCATCGACACGAAGCAGCAGCTCGTGCGCTTCCGAACAAGGGACTCCACTCGTCCGGATGCGGTTATTGTCAACACCCTCTGAGGCGCCATGGCTCTACACGTAACGAATGACTCACCGACGGGGAGAGCATGCTTCCTTTCGAAGAGGCCGACATCAAGGCCGCTACCTCGGTCGCCCTATGGCATGCGGCGGCCGGGGTGGACCCTGAACTCGACAAGGTCTACGAGTACATCAAGGCGCTCGACCCTACGGGCCGACGGTTTGCCAGGGTCCTTCGTGACACCATCGACCAGCTGCTCAACGGCGAGGTAACCGGACGCTACGACTGGAAGTCGCTCTTCAAGACCGAGAAGACTCACGCGGGAACTCTGGTAGAGATCAATTTGCAGCGTGAGTTCAGATTCGCGGACGGCGACGCTATGGACTACCAGATCGCCGGCGTCGACGTGGACTGCAAGTACTCCCAGCTGTTCGGCGGCTGGATGATTCCGCCGGAGGCGGTGGGTCACCTCTGCCTGCTGGCTTGGGCCGACGACTACAAGTCTCTCTGGAGTATCGGCCTCGTCCGGATACGCAATGAGTGGCTGAACACCGGAAACAACCGTGATCTCAAGCTCACGATCAAGGCGGACCACCGGGACAAGATCAAGTGGATGTGGCGCGACGAGGACCTCCCCGAGAACGTGCTCCTCCACATGGATGCCGAGGACCGTGACGCCGTGTTCACAGCGAGCTCGGGGCAGCGCCGCTTGAACGAACTCTTCCGGCGCGTCCAGAAGCGACGTATCGGCCGTAACGTCGTGCGCACGGTGGCCCAGCAGAAGGACTACATGAAGCGGGTCCGCGGCAACGGCGGCAGCCGGTCGGCGCTGAGGGCGGAGGGCATCCTCATCATGGGGGACTACGCCAGCCATCGCGAGATCGCCGGCCAGCTCGGTCTCCCGCTCCCGGACGAAGGCGAATTCGTCAGCGCCCGGGTGGTCCGCTCAAGACCGCATCACGAGGATGTCCCACGAGTCTCGCTAGACGGGAAACAATGGGTCCTCGCCCAGCCAGATGACCCCGTTGAGCCCGCCCCGGCCCTGCCTTCACACACCAGACAGGACTGACGATGAACGCGCCGTTCGCAACTGGCCTCCTCGGGTGGAAAAGGCTGGAGAAGACCGGGAATCTCGTCCCAAACAACGCGGACTCCGACAGCAATACGTCCAAACTGCTCGCTAGGCATGTTCTCGAGGCGCTGGGGGTGGAATCCGATGTCGTACTTCCCGACACCCCTGACAACCTTGGCCCCGCACTGGAACACGCGGTCTGCGATCACCTGAGAACCGCGCTGCCTCACCTGTCTCCGGAACGTACGTGGCACGTTGACCACAAGAAGACCGTGGCCGACTTCGCACAGTATGAGCACTTGGACAGAGTGGCCGAAGCGGTACGCAAAAACGCCACCCTCCGTGTTGATCTGGGCCGCGATTACCTCATCAAGCCCGATGTCACTGTAGGCGTCACGCGTCCCGCAGCAGAGGCCGCGAGGCGTCCGTACCTGCATGCCGCGGTATCCTGCAAGTGGACAATCAGGTCAGATCGCGTACAAAATGTGCGCCACGAGTTCCTCCAGATGATCAGGCACCGACGCGGTCGGCTCCCCCATCTGGTGGTGGTGACCGCGGAGCCCATGCCCAGCCGGATCGCCTCAATCGCGCGGGGGACGGGAGAAGCGGATGCCATCTACCACATCGCCTTCGATGCCCTGAAGACCGCGGTAGCCGCCGTTGGCAGCCGCCAGCAAAACGACTATCTCAGCGAGATCATCGAACAGGGCCGTCTCCTCCCTTATGGGACACTGCCGCCAACACTGTCCGGCTGGTAACTCACCACAGATGACTACTCCCACCCCAGAACCAGATCCGTCACAGGCAGGCTGGGTGCCGCCCGAGGGCTCTTGGGCGTCGTCCGCCGCGCGCCGCCGCAACATGCAGGCAATCCGAAGCCGGGACACCACTCCGGAGCGCCTTGTCCGCCGGCTGGTACACGCTCAGGGACTGCGGTACCGAGTGGCAACTCGCCCGCTCTCAGACCTTCGCCGCACCGCCGACATGGTCTTCCGGCCGGCGAAAGTAGCCGTCTTCATCGATGGTTGCTATTGGCACGGCTGCCCCGAGCATTACGTTCCTCCGAAGACCAACCCCGGCTACTGGTCCGACAAAGTGGCCAGGAACATGACCCGCGACCGCGATACGGATGAGCGCCTACGGGCAGCTGGCTGGCTCGTCTTGCGCTTCTGGGAGCACGAGTCAGCGGAAGAATGCAGCGAGGCGATCTGTCACGCGGTGACATCCAGACGCCAGGCCTCGCCCGGCAGCACGCCGGACACCCCTACTGAGCAAGGGACATCTTGAGTACTCGCCGGGCCATGGTGTTGTCCTCGATCCTCATAAACTCATAGGCGATCTCAGCTAGTTGACGCACATCGCGCCCGGCCTGCGCATAGCGGAGGATCACGTCCGCCTCGGAACGCAGCCCGCGCGCCCTGCACGCGGCCACCGCGTGAGCCACCTCTGCCGGGCCACCCGCCATGCCGACGTGCCGCAGGATGCCGGCAACATCCTCGGCCTTTCTGGTCTGCTTCATGTCCAACAGGACCAGCGCCGTGGGCCATTGTCCTTGCCCGTGTTGCCGGTCCCCCTGCGCCGGGGGGACCGGCAACGCGGGCGCCTGGCAGCTCGCGCACAGAGGCGCCGGCGGTTCACATGCCTTCACCCGGAGGCCCTCAAGTTCCTCCCAGGTGACCGGCATGGAGGCGTCGTTCGTTCGCGCGGCGGCCTCCGCCAGGTCGTAGAGCGCGCGGATCACCTCCCGCTTGGGCCTGCGTATGCGTGCGTTGAGAAGATCGGAGAGTGCGCTCGCTGAAGCGTCGCAGCCACGATTGCGCCTCTCCAGCGCCTCATGCGTCTGCCTCAGCGACAGTCCGACCACCGCCATCAGACCGCGCAAGGCCCTGACGAGGGCCTTTCTCTCATCCGGAATTTCGGCATCCAGTTCTCTGAAGTGACCCGGTCGCGGCACGCCAGCTCCTTCTGTCCTCACCGCATGGAAAAACAACGGCATTTGACAACAGTGTGCCGCCGCCCATCCTTAACTGGCACCTCAGCCATGTCCGGATAATCATCTGGACACTCAATCACTTCCGTTCCAGCCGGACTTGCAGTTCCGTTGTGTCCAACGGGCCACAGTCAGGCATCAACCGTCCTGGCATGCAGTCGAGCTGGCCCACTCAGGCTCCGCGAGGTGGCAGATGAGCACGGCCTTGCCTTCATGGCAGGACAGCAAGCTGGGCACGATGAAGCGCGCCGCACTCTGGCTTGTCCAGGTAGTTGGCGAAGGGAACGTCTTCACCAAGGCGGAGCTCCGTGAGGCCTTTCCGGATGTGGCACAGATCGACCGCCGCATGCGGGATCTCCGCGATTTCGGGTGGAAGATCGACACCAAGCGCGAGGACCTCGACCTCGACTCCAACGAACAGCGCTATGTACAGCGAGGCGAGCCCGTCTGGGAGCCGGGCCGCGGCACTCGGCCCAGGAGCGCGATCACGGTGAACCAGCGGCGGGAGCTGCTGGCCACCTACAACAACAAGTGCAGTTCGTGCGGTGCCACCCCGGGAGACACGTATGCCGACTCGGAGGTCACAGCTCAGCTCGACGTGGCCACCCGTGAAGTCCTGCTGCCGAACGGTACGAAGGCGCTCCAGTACGTCGTCGAGTGCAACCGCTGCCGTGTCGGCGGCATCGGTTCCACGTACGACGTACCGGCGCTGCTCTCCGAAGCCACGTCACTGCCTTCGTTTGAACTCGACATCCTGAAGACCTGGATCAAACAGGACGCCCGGATGTTCAGCGCCGTCGAAGACGTCTGGGCGAAGTACCGCGCCCTGCCGGCTGAGGCACGTGAAGCCTTCCGTGACGGTCTGAACTGAACCCCCGCGGGGGCGGGCCAACTGCCGGCGCGCCCCCATCAGTCCCAACAGCTCACTCCAGCTACGAGAGGTACCTATGCCGACGGACTTTGGCGTCCCGCCGACTGCGGAAGAGAACCGCGCCCAGGTCGAGCAGCGGCTCCAGGACGCACGCACAGGCGGCGCGGTGCCTGAGACGCTCCGCGTGGAGTTCCGGGGCCGCCCGATCCACGTCGAAGTCATCGACATGCCCGTGGACCAGCTCTACTACAACCCCGCAACGCACAGAGTCAGTGCGCAGCGCGCCCACGACCCCTTGCGGGAACAGGAACTGGCGAAAGACAAGTGGTCCGACGCCGGCCAGAGCTACCTGCACCATCTACTGATGGCCAAGCCGTCTGACCCGCACGTGCGTGACCCGGAATTCGACAAGCTGATGCAGAGCCTTCAAGAATTCAAACAGAACGAACCAGGGCTCATTTCCCGTGAAGGTGTAATCGTCAACGGAAACACCCGTCGGGCCGCGCTCAAAGAGCTGGGCGTCCAAACCATCCGTGTCGGCGTGTTGCCCGCCAGCTGCACCTGGGCCGATATTCGCTCAGTCGAACTCTCTTTGCAGCTCAGGCCTGACCGCCGGCGCGAGTACTCCTACATTAACCGCCTGATGGCCATTGAGGAGCAGGTGAAGCCAGGCCTCCCCCTCGCCGCCATCGCCAAGCTGTTTCACACCACGACACCGGCACTGGAACGGGATACCTGGGTTCTCGGACAGCTGCACGACCTGGTGAAGCGCAGCGAGCACGGCCAGATCAAACTGCGCCTAATGGACTTCGAGGATGCCCAAGAGAGCTTCGCCGAGCTTTACCGGACTTACGTCAAAGAGAAGGCCAAGAACAAGCAGAAAGCCGTCACTCTTCTCGAGTACCGACTGGCAGCCATTGTCCTTGATTTCGCCAAAACCGACATTCGTGCCATCCGCACTGACTTCCTGGAGAAGTACCTGGAGCATCGCTTGCCTGAGGGGCCTTGGGCCATAACGCCCGAGCCGGCGAAGGCGGTTCCCATCCCGGGCCTCAACCGTTCTGTGCCGGCGCCAAGTTCCGAAACAGCCATGGCGCGCACCCTCACCGACTCGCTCCTCAGGGCCAAGGCCACGCAGAAGTCCGGGTCTGCCGCGACTCCCTCGGAGATGGCTGAGGCCAACAGCTCCGTAACCCTGATGAAGCACGCGTTCGATGAATCGATCGAGGCCGCTCAGGACGCGATTCGCAAGCAGAAGAAGCGGCTCGCCGCTCCCGACCGCGTCATCGCCGCAGTCGACGATCTTCAGCAATGCGTCACAGACCTGGTGCTGGCCCGAGGCAACAACAGCCTGGACGAAGGCGCCTTCGATGACACGCTGATCGCACTCAGGCAAGCACTGGCCAAGGTGTCAGTTGAGGCCTCTAAAAGCATTCAGCTCCCGGGTGAGGGTCTGTCATGGCTGCGTGAGGCCGTGGCAGGGCAGCGATGATGCACTCTGCCCTCCCGTCCCTCCGGATCACCTTCGACGTCACGAGGACGCGGGCGGTGCTCCGTGCCCGGCCAGGCCTGGAAGGAGACTTCGGAATGCTGGCCACGCGGGTGACTCCGGGTGGCCAGCGGGGCCCACTGACGTCGGATGCTGATCTGGACAGTTTCCTGTCCTCCATTGGCGAGCTGGCGGACTGGCCTCACGCGGATGTCGACTGGGAGCCTGAGCTGGCCAACCTGGTCAGCGGTGTTCTTGACGACTCCGAGACCGTACAAGGCCGGCTCGGCTCACCGCCTTCCGACGCCCGGCAGGCGCCGCTCGCGCCAGAGGACGTCCACGCGCTGCTAGGCGCGGGCTGGCAGGCAGACCTCACTTCATTCCAGCTCCGGGATATCGGGGAGCTGTTGTCCCTGGGCCACGGTGCGAACTTCAGCGTTCCAGGAGCCGGCAAGACCCGCACGGCACTGGCAGTGTTCAGCGCCCTCCGTGAGCAAGGCGAAGTCCGGCGTCTTCTCGTCGTCTGTCCCAAATCAGCATACGAAGCCTGGCAATTCGAGGGGGACGCCTGCTTCAAGGAACCCCTGCTGACTTCCGTAATGGACAACGGATCCCTCGACCCCGAAGCTGATGTCGTCCTGGTCAACTACGAGCGGCTGTCCGGCTCCGTCAGCCGTCTTGCAGAGTGGCTGCGCACGGCACCGGCGATGTTTGTGCTCGACGAAGCGCACCGTATGAAACTCGGAGCCCGCGGCGCCTACGGCTCTGCCTGCCTATCGCTTGGACCGCTAGCCCGACGGCGCCTCATTCTCACCGGGACGCCAGCCCCCAACGGTGCCCGGGACCTGGAAAGCCTGCTCTCGTTCGTCTGGCCAGGACGCGGCAAGCAGCTCGTCGTCGAAGCTGTCAGCGGTGGCGATCTCGCTTACGCGAGCCAGGCTCTGCGTCCGCTGTTCACTCGGACAACGAAGAAGGAACTGGGTCTTCCTCCATTTGAACCCCAAGTCCGCTACGTCGAACTTCCCCCACTGCACCGCGAGTTGTACAACGCGCTCAAGGGGGACCCGTCCTCCCGCCGGGGAGACCTGGCTTCTCTCGGCAAGGCAGCGATGCGCGTGCTGATGGCTGCGATCAGCCCGGCTCTGCTGGCCCCCAGCGACAGCCCCTACGACCCGCTCGCCTTTCAGCTGCCGGCGCTTGACGTCCCCGACGGCGATTCGCTGCACGCTCTGCTCCAGCGGCTTCCTCAGCATGAGCTCTCACCCAAGTACGCGGAAACCGTTCGAATCGTCGCACGGAACGCGCGGGCCGGTCGCAAGACACTGGTCTGGACTGGGTTCATCCGAAGCCAGAAAACCCTGGAGGAGCTACTGGCACCGCATGCCCCGGCTTCCGTTTACGGCGCCACCCCGACCCAGGACCGGGAGGCTGAGCTCAGCCGTTTCCGTGAGGACCCGTCGTGCATGGTCCTGATCTCCAATCCCGCGACCCTTGGTGAAGGAATTAGCCTTCACCAGGTCTGTCACGACGCCGTGTACGTGGATCGCGACTTCATGGCTGGCCGCTTCCTCCAGAGCCTTGACCGCATTCACCGGCTGGGGCTGCCTCCGGACATTGAGACACGGGTGACGGTCCTAGCCGCCCGGGGCACGATCGACGAAATCGTCGCCATGCGTCTCGAAAAGAAGCTGCACTTCCTGGGTAGCGTGCTCGACGACCCTGCGGTGCGACAACTCGGCGATCTCCAAGAGGAGGAGATCACGGGGCTGGGCATGGACGCCGATGACATCCATGCCCTCCTCGCACACTTGGACAGTCAGCTCCCATGACGGGCGGCTGACATGCCGGACCGCTCCAGTGCGCTCCCGCTCCTCAGGCGCCCTCAGTCACCAGCCGCCACCACGCTTGCGGTCGGCCTTGAGTACCTCGATGATCGATTCGCCGATGGCCTGCGCGACGGGCGGCGGAAACGCATTCCCGACCTGCCGATACTGGGCCGTCTTGCCTCCCGTGAAGTCCCACTCCGTCGGAAACCCCTGAATGATCGCGGCCTGTCGAACCGTGAGCATTGGGCCTCCGGCACGGAACAGATCCCGGTCCTCAGTGCCGGTCGGCTCACCGTTCACTGGAGCGTTGGCCACGCCCATGCCCGAGACCCCTAGCGCTCGCCATGCCTTCTTAGCCCGGCTAGGGCCGAGGTCGGCGCCTCCGTGTTTCTTGGAGCCGCCGACAAGCGTGGGAGCCACGTCCTTACCAGCGTCCTTCTTCCAGTCGTCGAACACCTGCTGCGCCTGGGCGGCCCGAGGTCCGCCCTCAAACGGCTTGATGCGCTCCTCCATCGTCTTCTTAAGCGCATCGAAGACGGTGACCCTCTTGGCACTGGGCGCCGGAGCTTCGTACTTCAGATCCTTGAGGACGTCCTTGCGGAAGGCGACGAGGATGGAGCGGGGCCTCAGCTGCGGAACGCCGAACTGCTCCGCCTCGTAAACCTTCCACCCCACAACCTCATAGCCAGGCAGTCCGTCATCGTCAGGCTCCATCTCCTCAAGGCTGGCCTGGATTCGTGACCTGTAGTCGTCGAACTTGGCGTCCATGAGGCCACGGACGTTCTCAATCATCACGGCCCGGGGGCGGATGAGTTCGGCCAGCTCCAGGATGCGCGGGAAGAGATCACGCTCATCGTCCTCACCGAGCTGCTTGCCAGCGTGGGAGAAAGGCGGGCACGGGACCCCGCCGGCGAGCAGGTCAACCTCACCCCGCCGATACAGACCAGCACTCTTCTCCAGGTCACGCTCGGGATCAAACTCAAGCACGTCCTTGCAGAGAACATCGCAGTTGTCGCGCTCCCAGTCCCACTTCGGGTGCACCTCGATGTTTTCACGCAGGGTCGCCGCCGCGTACTTGTCGATCTCGACGAGGGCAAGGTGTCTGAAACCGGCCAAGTGCAGTCCGATCGCCTGTCCGCCAGCGCCGGCACAGATCTCGATCGACGTGTAGCCCCGGTCAGTCCCGGTCATGGCCCCTCCTCTTGCACGAATTCCAGTGACGCCTCATACGGCAGCCATCACAGAGGGTGACATGACCCACTGACATTGCGACTCGACACGGCGGCACACACCAGTGTGCGGCATCCTCTGCCCCACCTTGGTCACCAACAGCATGGCGATTTCGAATGCTCGTACGATATCGCTGTGGCGAAAATCAACTGGCCGCGTGACGAGCTGTTGCTGGCCTGCGCGCTCGTTGTCGAAAACGGCTGGCGTGAGCTGCGGCCAGCCGACAGGCGGGTGCAGAACCTGCCCAAGACCCTCAGGAAGCTTCCGTTGCACGATGGCGCGGCGGCAGACCCGAAGTTCCGCTCTCCTGGCAGCGTCAGCCGCAAGACGGGCGACATCGTGACAGTCCGCGCCGGGTATCACGGGGTCGCTACGAAGGGTGGCCAGCTGACCCGCGAGGTGGTGGCCGACTTCACAGAGCGCACCGACGAGATGCTCTCCGCCGCCCAGGCTCTGTACGCGGGCGTGGCATCCACCGAAATCGTCCGCATACCCGCCCAGGAAGGCGGGACGGCCTTGGCACGCGAGGGGCAGCTCCTCAGACGCTGGGCCCTCTACCGTGAGCGGAACAAGCCCCTGCGCGACCGGAAGATCCAGGCGGTCCTGGAAGAGAGCATCCCTCTGCGGTGCGAGGTGTGCTCGTTCAACTTCACCGCCGCCTACAGCGAACTGGGAGACGGCTACATCGAGGTCCACCACAGCCTGCCTCTCCACATATCGGGGGTGACAGAGACCCGGATCGCGGATCTCGCCCTCCTGTGCGCGAACTGCCACCGCATGTGCCACAGGAGTTCCGCGGAGAATCCTGGCGCACCCCGGCCGCCCTCCGGAGGCAGATACGGAAGTCCGTTTAAACCCTGCCCCACTAGGCCGCGTCCGCTTCGGCTTCGGCTTCGTAATGCATCTGAGCACGGTCGAGGACGTCGTCTGGGTCGAGTCCGCGAGCGGCCGTCCAGTGGAGAAGATCCGCGATCAGCTCGACCGCTGACTCCTCAAGACCAAGGTCTCGCCCGCTCCGCCGAAGCGGAGCACCACGGCCGGGCCCCTGATAGCCCTCAAGCACCTCGCAGACACGCGCGATACGTCGGCACGCCTGGCCTGAGCTGATCGAGATCTCACACCAGACCGCCTTACCCACCGCAGTCAGCACCGCACCCCAGTCCACTGCCAGCGCCGCGAGCAGGTGCAGGCCACGACCGCACTCCGCGTCACAGTCCGCCGTGTTCGGTGACGGCATCGCCCGGCTCTTGTCGTGCACTTCGAGACGCAGCCGCTCCCCGCGCCACTCAAGGATCAGAGTCGCTGATGCGCCTTCGCCGACGTGCTTGACGACGTTCGTTGCCAGCTCGGTAACAAGCAGTTCTGCTTCGTCAGCCGCCGCGGGCATGCCCCACCGGCTCAGCTGCGTTACCGCGGCTCTCCGCAGCAGGCGTACTTCTGCTGGCGCCGCCTCAAAGGGCAGGACACAACGGAGTCGGGGTTCGGTGACTTCGTAGCCAGACATGTGGCCACTCCTCCCTCCCATGCCACGCACGTGCTGCGCCTGCCGTATCCATACGACTGCACTGCGTAGCGATCTCGGAACGAGCATGGCACGGAGAAGTCTCGCTACGTAACTTCTCACGAGAATCCATCGAGTGAATCTGATGGTGGGGCCGCCTCCCGGCTGCCTAGCCTGTTGAGGATCTCCGGGCCGGCCGCCCGGCCCATGGCGAAGGAGCCACATGTCCGAACGGACCACAACCCGCCGCCGCCAACTAGGCGTGATGATGCGCAAGTTGCGTGCCCGCAAGGGGCTAACTCTTGAGGAGGCCGGGCGGCTCGTCGGCGTCTCCAAGGCAACTGTCAGCCGGTACGAGACCCAGGCCGGACCGGTCAAGTGGCTCGTCATCGATGCCTTGTGCCGCGAGTACGAGGCAACTGATGCCGAGCGCAGAGCCGTTGTCGGGATCGCCAAGGACGCCAAGCAGCAAGGCTGGTGGAACTCATTCGCCGACTCCATCCCGGAGAGCATGAACCTGATGCTCACACTCGAAGATGAGGCTGTCGGCGAGAATCACTTCTCTTGCGTCTATGTTCCCGGGCTGCTGCAGACAAGGAGTTACACGACTGCCTTGCAACAGGCCAATGAGATGCGGCGCTCGCCAGAGGAGATCGAGCGGCTAGTCGACATCCGCATGAAGCGGCAGGAGATCTTGACCCGGCCCAACGCGCCTCACTTGTGGGCCATCCTCGACGAGTCGGTGATCCGCCGGATCGTTGGATCACACGAGATCATGCGGGAGCAGCTGGGCCAGCTCCTGAGCAGCAGCGAGGCCTCTAATGTCACTCTTCAGATCCTGCCGTTCTCCCGGGGAGCGCACGCGGCTGCGCTGGGCAGCTTCGTGATCCTGGGCGGAGCCGAACCCTCCCTCGACGTCGTGTACGTCGACCTCCATGTCGGGTCGCTCTTCATGGAAAAGCAGGAGGAACTTGACCGCTATCGCCTTGCGTTCGAATACCTGCGCGCACAAGCCTTGGACATCGATGCATCGTCATCGATGATCAAGCGTGCGCGTGAGGAGTTGTAGATGATCACTGGTGTTAATGCTGTGCCGGACGCCGCATGGTTCAAGTCCTCGTACAGCGGCGGGAACGAAACCGAGTGCGTGGAGACCGCGATACTGCCCGGCCGAGCCGCCATTCGGGACAGCAAGCATCCAGACGGGCCACGGCTCGCCTTCAGTTCAGCGGCCTGGGCCGACTTCATAACCTCCCTTCCGATTCGCTCCGCTTCCGCCTCGCGTACGTGACACGAGCAAGAACTCATAGGTAGCGACAGGCAGTCACCCCACCTCCGACAGCAGGTCCCCCGCGAGTGGGCAGTCGATCGTCCTGGCCGCTGCGATGACTGACTCGGCGGGGGCCGAGGGGTTGAGGGCGGCGGTGTGCGGTCGGTCGAGCGGGCGCAGATCGTAGATGTGGCGTACGGCCTCGATGTTCACGGACGTCTCGTAGTAGTCCTCGGCGAACGTCCGGAATGCCCCGGGGGTCGGGGCGAGAACTAGGTGGAAGAGCCAGTCCGAGCCGTCGGGGTCTGGATGTTCTTCGGGGAAGGTGATCCGGTCTCCCGCCCAGAACCGGGCGTCCTCTTCGCGCCACGGACACACAGTCACCACGCGGGGGTGAGGGATTCTCCGCGTTGCCGGGTGGCGGAAGTGGCGGGGCTCGTGGGCCGCGTCGACGGCTGGTCTGCGGTAGGGATGGGGCCAATCTGGTGGGCGTTCGCGGGCACAGTTCTATATTGGCGTGGGGCAACATCCGTGCGGTGCGGGGGGATTGAGCACTCTTGCGATCACTTAGAGCGCGTGGAGCGGCCGTAACCGCTCTGCTCTGCGCAGTCGCCATGCTGTTTCTCGCCGGGTGCGGGACCCAGGTGGCCGGTCAAGCAGGAGAGTCGTCAGCGTCGCAGGCGGCGACCGGGGCGCTCCCGTGGGGCACGGTGGAGCCCTCCATGGTCACCGGAGCCCGGCTCGCCGACGACCATCGCACGCTGATGCTCGACGCACAGGTGCCCAGTGGCGAACACCCGTGTGTGCGGGACCTCAAGGCGGTGCTCACCGACCCCGTGTCGGACGTCGTGCGGGTTCAGATCACCTTCTCCTCGCCGTCGTCGGACAGGCGCTCCGGGTGCACCGAGGAGAGCACGGCCACGGCGCGGGTCAAGCTGCCCCAGCCGTTGGGCAAGCGGGAAGTGGTCGTCGACAATTACACGCAGTTCACCGCCGACGGCGCGAAGCTCCCCGCGTTGCGGCTGTGCGGGCAGCTGGGCTGTCGGCCGCCGGCCACCGGCTGCACCACCGCCTCCTACGAGCAGGCGTTGATCGCGGTCGATGCGCCCAACCACACATACCGGGACTCGGAGCACTGCGACGGGAAGTGGCTGGTGCTGGACTTCTCGTGGCGCACGGGACCGGCCTGCGACGACCCGGCAGAACCCGGCTGCTCATCCCGGCTGGGTGACCGCTGGTTCTTCCGGGCGGAGAAGTCCGGCTGGGTACCGATCGCCGAAGGCGCGGCCGGAGGCTGCCAGGCCGTGCAGCGCGAAGAGCCCGCTTTCCCCACCTCGATGTGTGCCTCGCTGGCTCCGCTCTCCGCCTCGCTGCACCCGAGTTACCCTCCGGCGTCCGCCTCTCCGACCGCCGGTGCGGGTTCCACCGCGACGGCTCCACAGCCCTAGGTCTGCTGTCCGGGCATGCCGAACGGATATGGGTGCAGCTCTCCTGCAGGGACGTGTTGAGCTGGGAGGACGCTCGTTGGGGGTGTGGGCAGGGTAGTTGTCCTTCTGCTGTGGCGGGTGGAGTAGGGGGCGTGGATGGTGTCGTTGATCGAGGAGTTGGAGGCGCGGGAGGCGGTGGCTCGTGCCCGGGTGGAGGAGCTCGAAGCGGAGATCGCGGAGTTGACCGCGGCTGGAGGGTGAGCGGGAGGCCGGGTCGAGGCTGCGGTTGACGCGGGAAGCGGTGGCCGAGGCGCTCGCCGAGTTGTCCGGGCAGGACGTGGTCGGGACCGCGACGCCGCAGGTGCGGGCCATGCCCTCTGCACGCCCGCCGGCTGACCCCTCACAAGATCGCCAACGGAGTCACGGCATTGCGCTGAGGCACCTTGTGTCCAACGTAGTCACAGCGGGGATGGGTAGTGGTGGGTTCCGAGTGGGTGGGAAACGCACCGGCGATGGGGGAACCGGGTGATGTCGCCCCTGTGTCCGCGAGCCTGGCGGCCAGGACCGTTGCCCGCGCGGCCTCGAGCGGTAGCGTGCCGGTGGGCGCTGGACTTCCAGGGGCTGAGGCGTTTGCGTTGCTTGCGGAGCGCGGTCGGGAAGAGTAAGCGGGGAGTCGGGTGTACCCGTCTTTCTGGCAGCACATCGTCATCCTCGGTGAGGGACATGATCGTATCGGTGGTGTCGATGCCGGAGGGCGTCGTCGCTCGCACAGCGTTGTCCCAGGCCCGGGAGCATCTCGCAGCCCCCGGTTTCGTGATCGTGGACATCGACCAGGGCGAAGAGCCCCCACCCGACGAGCAGCCGCTCTCCCGTCGACTCGGGCTGGATGACAAGACCTGGGAGTGGCTCGGCAGACAACATGAACCTGTACGGGCCGAGTACCACGAGGGCGCTGTCGGATGCGTCGTGCCGGTGATCGACGGTAACCACATCATCCATGTCCACGTTCTCGCCAGCGAGTGCCACCTCGTCACGGTCCACCACGGACCCGTCGGACTGATCGACACCTTCATCGAGCGGTTGCCACAGGAAATGCCAGCCGGCGCGGCGACCACGGTGTTCCTGTTTCTGCAGGGTGTGCTGGAGGCATTTCGCCTGGCCACCGCCCAAGCACTCCTGGCGGTGGAGGACATCGAGGAGGCGATGTTCGAGCGACGGGAGCCGCAGCAAGTCCATCGTCTCGCCCATCTGCGACGGCGCGCAGCCCAGCTGCACCGTGCGTTCCTTCCCTACGCCGCGGTCGCACAGGAGTTCCTCATGCGTCGCAGGATGGCGAATCGCGACCTCTCGGAGGAGCGGCGAGCGCTGAACCGCATGCACGAGCGCGCCGTGCAGCTGGTGATGCTGGACATCGAGTCTCTGCAGAACGAAACCCGGCGGGCCGCCGACACCTACGCCTCTCTCGTCGCTGACGAGCAGAACCTCGTGATCAACAAACTCGCCATCGCCTCGGTGATCTTCTTGCCGCTGACGTTCCTGACTGGCTTCTTCGGCATGAACTTCGGCTACCTGAGCAACCTCTTGTCGGGCGAGCGATCCTTCTTGACGCTTGGCGTCGGCATGCAGGTGTGCGCCCTGGCCGTTTCCGTCTACTTCGTGCTGTACCGCACGCACTGGCGCCAGCTCCGGGCAGCCGATCCCGCGATGCCTCCGATGGCGAGCCCTGACGAGCAGCCTGCCGACAGGTCAACCAGCTGACCGCTGGGGCATGAGCACCCCGCGCCGTCTCGGCCAGCCAACCCCGCTCCATCAGCCCTTCGCCTTGGACCGCACCGTTCCTAGAGACTGAGCGGGAGTGAGTCCTGTTGCCAGAGCTCATGCTCAGCCGAACGCCCCGAGCGGTGTTGGGCGTTCTGGTTGCCCGCGTTCGCTCCGCGTCCGGCGCGCACGGATCGTGTCCGTGGTCCGGGGATACGGGGGCGGGTTCCCTCACGCCCAAGGACGCCCGGTCGGGCCTGGACGGTCCGATGCCCCGCACGATCACTCCGGTCGTGTGGGGGCGGTGCCGTCCGTCGCCGGATCGGGTGTCCCTGGGCGCGCCTTCCGATCGCCACGGCGGCAGCGTCGTGGCGAGTGGTCTTCCTGGTGTTGCTGGTGAGGGGTTTCTGCCAGTGCTGGGCGCCCCATCGGGAGGTGTAGGCCGGATCCACCGCGATGATCGCGATGCCGGTCTGGTCGGCCATCGAGGTCAGCCGGGCGCGGAGCCTGCCGGTGGGCATGCCGGAGATCAACTGCCTGAACCGCTTCCTCCGGCCGTGCTTCTCGCGGGTCTTCTCCGCGCCGAAGTCCAGGTCCTCCACCGCGATGGCCCTCACCCCGCAGGATCTGGCCCAGTGCAGCAGCCGGGTCAGGGCGTGGCGGACCTGGGCGTCACGGTGGGGCGCGGTGCCCGTGAGGTCGTAGAAGAACCGGTGCGGGTGGCCGGTCGGGTTGCCGTGGACGTCGAGGCGCCAGGCGGCGAGGTGGTCGGCGTTCATGTCGACGCCGATCACACCGTGCGCGAGGGCGGCGGCCATCGGGATGGTCTTCGCAACCGGGATCTGCCAGGAGGCGGTCAGGTACCAGCGGTCGCGGCCGGTGTCGTAGTGGATGCGGTAGGCGACCGCCCGGTTCGCCGCCACCCGGTCCGCCCACTCCTGCCCGCGGTGCGGGAAGCGCACCTGCGTGGCGAGGACGTACCGGCCGTGCGGGGCGTTGGCCAGATCGGCGAGAGGGGCCGGGAGCTTGATGCTGACCTCGCCGTCCGGGCTGATGCGGATGGTCTCGTTGCCGTACCGCTTGCCGGACTCGCCGTCGGCCTGCAGGAACCAGCGCTCGGCTTCCCACCGTCGGCGCCACCCGTCCTCGGTGAGCCCGGCGGCGGAAAGGTGGTGGCGGGTGCGGGCCAGCCGTTTCCCGCCCCGTACGACGTGCACGGTCCCGGCCTCCCGGTCGGCCCGCGCCCGCTCCAGCCGGTCTTCGAGGACGTGCAGGCGGCGGGTCTTGGCGTGCCACTCCCGCTTGCTGCGGTAGCCGCCGGGCGCCTGCTTCGAGCCCTTCCGGCCGACCGGCAGCGACAGCCGGTGCACGATCGCACGGATCCCCGCCTCAAGAGACCGGATGTGGGCGAGCTGGCCACGCCTGGCGAGAGCCCACTGCTCGTGCGTGGCCTTGGTGAGCGAACCGGCCCACCGGGACGACGACGCAGGCGTCAAACCCCGCTTACGGGCCGCCCACGTCTCCGCGGAATGCCCCAGCCCATCCGCGCACCGCACCTTCAGATCCCGCGAGGCGAGCGACCCGAGGTGCCCGCCGACCAGCGCGAGAACCTTCTCATCGGCGGACGTGAGCTGCTTGAGACGGGTCCGGACCGCCACCCCCGAGGGACCGGGCACGACAAACGACCCCGCAAGCTCCCGCAACCCACCCACCCCACACCCCCATACAGCCCGTCGAAAACCCGCTCATCACACCCAACGAGCCCCACCCGGAAAGGTCACACATTCGGCAAGCGAACTCCGATTCCCCTCCCGGGACGACGGCACCCAGTCACCGGCCGGGAACCCCAGCGCTCACTCACACACGCCAAAACGCACTCGTACTCAGTCAACCCCCAGCAATTCCCAACCCCCTCGACCTTCGCCGCCGTCAGTTCCAGCCCCAGCCAGGCGCTCGGGGTAGGCGAGGGTGTCGGCGCTGCCTATGGCGAAGGTGCCGCCTTACAGGCGGACGGCCGGTGCGGAGAAGCCCGCGGCGACCGCGGGTGCGGGTGGGACCCGGCGAAGGCGGCGACGTACGCCACGGTCAGCGATAGAGGTCAGCCCGCTCGCGCCGTGAGGACGGGCTGGAAGAAGCCGGTGTTCTCAGGGGGCATCCATCGCGGGTCGATGAATCCCGACTCGGCGGCGAAGCTGGTCAACTGCCGCTGGGTGAGGGCCCAGTAGGTGGTTCGGCGCACACGAACCTGCCAGCCCTCTCCGGGCTCCGCATCCTCTGCGCCCTCTGCGACCTCTCCGTCGGGGACGAGCTGGAAGTGTTCCAGGTCGTAGTGCTCGCCGTCCTCGTGCCAGTCCCAGAGTTGGAGGGTGATGGTCCTGCCCTGGGGCGACGATGCGACCTGCGGCGGGGTCGAGGTGGGCCTGGTCCGCAGGATCTCGTCGTACGGGCGGATGCTGAGCACCAGCAGCCCCCCGGCGCGCAGCACGCGTCGCATCTCCGTCAGGGCCGTGCGTACGTCCTCCGCGGTGAGCAGGTGGGGAAGGGCGTTGTCCGCGCTCACGACGACATCGAACTGGCCGTCCCGGAAGGGAAGACAGCGCATGTCCGCCACTGCGGCCGGCAGGTGTACGCCCCGCAGAGCCGCTTCACCGACCGCACGGCGGACCGCCGACGCGCTGATGTCCGTACCGGTGACCCGGTGGCCCTGTAGGCCGAGCCCGATGGCCTGCGTACCGATGCCGCAGGAACAGTCCAGGACCGAGGCGCCGGCCGAGGAGCCTCCGATGCCGAGCTCAGTCTGGATCAGCGCGTCCAGGGCTCTCCCCTGTCGGGAGATGCCCGCGTCCCAATCGGCGTAGATGAGGTGGTAGTCGGGCGCGAGCTGGTCGTAGAAGCGTGCCACCGAAGGGAGTTCGGGCTCGGACTCAGGCATGACGTCAGGCTAGGGGTCGGTCCTGCGGGCGGCCCCCTCCCCGCGGCAAAGATCTCAGGCCGACGCAGCCGACGACATCAGCTCCTCCAGAGTGTTGAGACTCTGAGTCCAACCCTCCTCGTGGAGAGCTTGGCGCCTCTCCGTGGCGAAGTCGCCCTGGCTGACGACCAACTCGGCCCGTGTACCGCCGATATCGCGAAGCGACAGCGTCACCACCGTCTCCCGATCCTCGGGATCGGGATCCTCCCACCGGAAGGTGTAGGACAGGCGTTCCGGAGGGTCGACCTCAACGAATTCCCCCACCAGGTAGAAGAGATCACCTTCCGGAGGTTGCATCGCGATCCGATAGCTACCGCCTGGCCGAAGGTCGCTTTCCACACTCGGAATGGCGAACCCGTCAGGGCCCCACCACTTGGCCAGTGCCTGCGGTTCGGTCAACGCTCGGAAGACGACCGAGCGCGGTGCGCGGAGGACGCGCTGCAGATGCAGCCTCAGCCCGCCATCGTGCGTCATCACGAACCTCCTCCAACCGAAGGCTCCGAGTTTGACCACCACGCTTGTCCTAAGTATCCCAGCTGTCCTAAGTATCCCAGCCGCAGACCGCGATGTCGCTGGCCAGGGGCGATGCGAGGACAGGTGCGGCCGCCGGTGATCATCGCGTGCTGTGTGGACAAACGAAGATCAATTTGGCAGGCCTCGGCTCAAGTCCGCGCGCACCAGAGGTGGCCGTCCGCCGGTGATCGCGGGCGCGTTAGCCTCGGTGTATTCGACTGACGCGCAGCAGCGGGAGGCAGTAATGGCGAAGGTACCGGCCGCGGCGGTGGCCGCGAGTGGGCTCATCGGTGGGTACGGCGTGGCCCGCTGGACCAAGAAGCGGCAGCTGGGCGGGGTCGTGCTCGCCGCCGCCGGGGCCACGGCCGCGCAGCAGTGGCGGCAGCAGGCTGGCGGGAAGGCCGCCGGGGCGCTGACCGTCGCGTACGTCGCCGCCTTCGCCGGGTCCCACCCGCTCGCCAAGAAGGTGGGCGCCTGGCCCGCCGTCTTCGGTGTCGCCGGAGCCGTCGCCCTCGCCTCGTGGGCCGTGGCCGACCGCCGGGCCTGAGCGGCCACCCGGCCCGCCCGACCAGGCTGGCCCGCCCGACCAGGCTGGCCCGACTGGCCCGACTCGCCCTCCCGGCGTCACACCACTTCCCCGCCGACCCCCGACCGCCCCGCCGGCACCCCCACGATCAGCACGGTCACATCCCCCCGTACGGCCTCACCGAAGACCGTGACCACCGCGTCCGTGAGCGAGCCGATCAGCCGCGCGGGCGCGTCGGGGATCCGGGGGTGTGTCAGTCCGCCCTCACGCATGTTCAGCGTGACGACCGGTGCGGGCGCCCTGCCTGGTATGCCGCCAGTGCCCCAGCGGTGCTCCGGGACGCCGAAGAGTTCCACCACGGCGACCGGGCGCGCCCACTCCCCGACCACGGCGGCCACCGCTTCGGTCAGCGCCCGGATGAGCTTCGGCTCGACCGATCCGTCGAGCGCCTCTTCGCGGATCTGCACAGTGAGGTGCGGCATGACCGTTCTCCGTTCCCGCGTATCGCTTCACGCGCATCGCTTCACGCGCATCGCTAACATGACGACAGGTTCCCTTTGAAGGCAAAGCATCTTTGACTTCAAAGCTAATTCCAGGGATGAACGATGTCAACGAGCGTCGACGACGCCGTCAGAGCGCTGCTCCTCCTCATGCCCCGCATGGTCGGCCGGGCCAAGCGCATCCCCGTACCCGAGGAGCTCCAGTCGCTCGCACTGGCCCCCCGGCACCTCTCCCTGCTGTCGTACCTGCTCTTCGACGGACCCCTGACCGTCAACGACCTGGCCGCCCGCCTGGAAGTCGCGCCGACGACCGTCAGCCTCATGGTCGGCGAGCTGAGCGGGAAGGGGATCCTGGAGCGGCGGGAGGACCCGGCCGACCGGCGGCGGCGCATCGTCAGCATCACCGATGCCCAACGGCCGTCCATCTCCGCGTGGTTGTCGCGCGGTGCCACCGCCTGGCGCCGCGCGCTGGAACCGCTGACGCCCGATCAGCGGCAGCTGGTCATCGACACCTTGCGCGCCTACGAGGCCGCGGCGGCCGACCCCGAGGCGCCCACCCCCTGAAACGCCCTGCGATACGCGTACGGACTCGTCCCCACCACCCGCTTGAACCGCTCCCGGAACGCCGTCGGCGACCCGAACCCCGCCTGGGCCGCAATGCGTTCGACCGGGTACGTGGTCGTCTCCAGGAGGTACTGCGCGCGCCGCACCCGCGCCCGGTGCAGCCACTGGAGGGGCGTCGTGCCGGTCTGTTCGCGGAACCGGCGGTTGAGCGTACGGGTACTCATGCCGGCGTGGGCGGCGATGTCCTCCAGGGTCAGGTCGTCGCCGGCGTTCTCCTCCAGCCAGGCAAGGAGGGGCTCCATGGTGGTGCCGGCCGGTACCGGCGGCTGGTCGTGGACGATGAACTGGGCCTGGCCTCCCTCCCGTTCGAGCGGCATGACGGACATCCTGGCGGCATGCGCGGCGACGGCGGAGCCGTGGTCCTTGCGGATCATGTGCAGGCACATGTCGAGGGCCGCGGCGGCGCCCGCCGAGGTGAGGAACTGGCCGTTGTCGACGTACAGCACATTCGGGTCGACGGTCACCTGCGGGTACCTGGCCGCCAGGTCCTGGGCCGCGACCCAGTGGGTGGTCGCGCGCAGCCCGTCCAGCAGGCCGGTGGCCGCGAAGACGAAGGCACCGACGCAGATCGACGCGATCCGCGTGCCGTTCGCGGCCGCCGCGCGCACCGCCTCCGCCACGCCCGGCGGGAGCGGGGCGGTCGGGTCGGCGACGCCGGGCAGGATGATCGTGTCCGCTTCGGCCAGCGCCTCCAGGCCGTACGGGGCGCGAAGCGCGAACGGGCCCGCGCTCACCTCCTCGCCCGCCGAAGCCGAACAGACCCGGACCCGGTACGCCGCCCGGCCGTCCGGCAGCCGGGCCCAGCCGAAGGTGTCGATCGGGGCGGAGAGGTCGAACGGGATGACCTGGTCGAGCGCCAGTACGGCCACGGTGTGCATGGCTAGAGGGTAGGTGTACGACGGGTTCCAGTCAGCACTGCCGGAACTGCTGGAGGTGCTAAAAGGCCACTCCATTGCTGTGGCCATGGCTGTTGCCGCTGCTGTTGGCATTACTAGTGGCTTGGCGAGAATCCGTTGAGTACTGGCAAAACCGCCACTTCTCCAAGATCCGCCCCGCCCCTTACCGTCACCCCGTGACCAAGTTCCTCCTCGCCGTCCACGTCCTCGCCGCGATCGTCGCCATCGGGCCCGTCGCGGTCGCCGCGAGCATGTTCCCGCCCGCCGCGCGCAAGGCTCTCGCCGCACCGGACGACGCGGACGCCCTCGCGACCACCCGGCTGCTGTACCGCATCTGCCAGGTGTACGCCGCTGTCGGCGTCGTCGTCCCCGTCTTCGGGTTCGCCACGGCGAGCAACATGGGTGTGCTCGGCGACACCTGGCTGATCGTCTCGATCGCGCTGACCGCGCTCGCGGCCGTCGTCCTCGCCGCGCTGGTGCTGCCCCGGCAGAGCGCGATCCTGGAGGGGGCCGGGGACCGCGCGGCGACCGTTCAGCTGGCGATGTTCACCGGGATTTTCAACCTGCTCTGGGCCGCCGTCACGGTCCTGATGATCGTGCGCCCGGGGTCCACGACGGGGGCCTAGAAGGCTTGCGCACGCGGGATCTGGAGATGGCCAGCGGGGGCTTAGTATCCCGCTCATGTACGGACAGCAAGGACAGCAAGAGCAAGCGGCACCGCGGGCCTACCTCGCCTCGGTGGAGGGTCGGCTGACGGCCGACGGATGTGCCACGCGGTGGGAGGACTGGGCCGGGGTGCCCGTGCTCATCGGGCGGCGGGGCGACTTCCGGATGCGCTGGATGGCCACGAAGCTGCACCTGTTCACGGTGGCCGCGGCCGTCCCGGAGATAACCGTCCCCGCCATCTCCGACTTCACCGACCAGGTGATGAAGTACGCCAAGGACACCAAGGGCGGCCTTCCCGTCGGCATGCAGAACGGGGTCGGCGCCTTCCCCCTGCTGGTCAGCGACCGGGTCGATCCGGCCGCCGTACGGTGGGCGGAGGAGCAGCAGCGCATCAAGTTCGCCTGTATGACCCGGCCCGTCGTCGTCGACAGCGCGCGCCAGTACGTGGGCATGTACCGCGGCAAGCCGGCCCTCGGCCGCGTCTACGCCAACTACTTCATCGAGAAGGGCACGCGGTACTTCTACGGCGGGCAGTGACCGGCCTTCTCCGCCGGGCAGCGGCTCACCCCCGGTGCCCCAGCACATTCACCACGCGCCCATTCGGATCCCGTACGAAGAAGCGCCGTACGCCCCACTCCTCGTCCCGCAGCTCCCGTACGATCTCCGCGCCCGACGCGACCACCTCCGCGTACACCGCGTCGACGTCCTCGACCTCCACGCTCAGGTCGGGGACGACGGGGGCGGTGCGCTCCTCGGTGAGGAAGCTGATCTGGGCCGTGGGGTTGGCGGGGGACGCGAGGGTCATGACCCAGCCCTGGTGCATGACTTCCTCGAAGCCGAGCAGGCCGTAGAAGTCCCGGCTGGTCGTCATGGCCTGCTCGGACTCGACCTGGATGTCCGGGACGATCCTGCGAACGGTCATCGTCGATGTCTCCTCGCGCGTCGGAAACGGTGGGCCGGAGTGAGGTCCTCGCGCATCACAGACGATCACAGACGGTGGGCAAGAATGAGGTCCTCGTCCGCCAAGTGTGGCCTGAACTGCCGTGCCACCACGGCCGCGACGAACACTTCGGCCGCGATCAGCTGTGTGAAGAACGCCCACGACAGCAGCCACGCGTTCGCGAACCCGTCCGGCGGCCCGGGGTGCGTGCGCAGCGACACATACAGCAGCGTCGCCGGTGGCACCGCCACCAGCAGCAACGGCCAGGCCAGCGCGTCCCGGTGGCCGAAGTAGGCGGCCAGGAGCAGCAGGGCCAGGGCGAGGAACACGACGCCCAGGCCGGTCACCGGGGTCGTCTCCAGGGTCGAGTTCTCCGTCTCGGGGCGGTTGCTCAGGTCCCACGGGAGGCAGAGGAAGTACGCCGCGCAGGAGAGGGCGGCGCCGAGCACGCGCGTCAGCCAGCGTTCCGGCCAGGGGCGCGTTCGCAGAGGGCGGAGCAGCTTCTCGGTCATGCGTACGAGGGTTGCCGCCCTGGCGGCGGGGCGACAGAGTACGCGTACTCAGTACCCGGTACTCAGACCCGCGCCGCGCCGGATGACAAGCCGCGCCGGAAGGCCGCCACCGTGTCGCCGGCGGTTACGCCCCCACCGCTCTCGACACCACGTAGATCAGCAGGCCCACCAGCGAACCCACCACCGTGCCGTTGATCCGGATGAACTGGAGGTCGCGGCCGATGTGGGCCTCGATCTTCTTGGTGGTGTGCTCGGCGTCCCAGCCCGCCACCGTGTCCGTGATGAGCGAGGTGATCTCCTTGCGGTACGTCGTCACCACGTACACCGCCGCGCCCTCCACCCAGCTGTCGACCTTGGCCTGGAGCTTGGGCTCGGTGGCCATGCGGGCGCCCAGCGACAGCAGGGAGGCGCGCACCCTCAGCCGCAGCTCGCTGCGCTCGTCCTCGGCGGCGGACACGATCATGGACCGTACGGCCGTCCAGGCGGAGGCGATCAGGTCCTGGACCTCGCCGCGGCCGAGCACCTCGCCCTTCAGCCGCTCCACGCGCGCGCGGGTGTCGGTGTCGGACTGGAGGTCGGCGGCGAAGTCGGTGAGGAAGCGGTCGAGGGCGCCGCGGGCCGGGTGGGAGGGGGCGTCACGCATCTCGGTGACGAAGCGGAGCAGCTCCTTGTAGACACGCTCGCCGACCTTCTTGTCGACGAAGCGGGGGGACCAGCCGGGCGCGCCGCCCTGGATCGCGTCCATGACCTGCTCGTCGTGGAACACCAGCCAGTCGTGGGCGCGGACGCAGATCAGGTCGACGACCCGCTTGTGGCCGCCGTCCCCGACGATCTTCTCCAGCATCTTCCCTATGCCGGGTGCGATCTCCTGGGCATCGGCGCGGCGGGTGATGGCCTCGCCGACGATCGCCTGCACGTCGGAGTCCCGCAGGACGGTCAGCGCTCCCCTGAGCGCGGTCGCCAGCTCCGCCGTGACCCGGTCGGCGTGGTCCGGTTCGGCGAGCCAGGCGCCCAGTCGGCTGCCGATGCCGACGGCGCGCAGCCGCTGTCGTACGACTTCCTCGGAGAGGAAGTTCTCGCCGACGAACTCACCCAGCGACACACCCAGCTGGTCCTTCTTGGTGGGGATGATCGCGGTGTGCGGGATGGGAATGCCGAGTGGGTGACGGAAGAGGGCCGTGACCGCGAACCAGTCGGCCATCGCACCGACCATGCCCGCCTCGGCCGCCGCGGCGACATATCCGGCCCAGGCACCCGCGCCCTCGTTCGACGCCCACTTGGCGAGGACGTACACCAGTGCGACGAAGAGCAGCAGTCCGGTCGCCGTCGCCTTCATACGGCGGACACCGCGGCGTTTCTCCTCGTCGGCGGGGCTGAAGGACGTCATGGCCCGGCCCGGCGGCCCGGGGGCGGTCGTCGCCGGGTTCACGGCGGCGCCGGGACGGGCATGCTGTCCTTCGGCGCCCACTTCTTCCGGTTTCGTGCGTTCCATCCGCTCCACCCGTTCGGTGACCTCATGCACATTGTCCCTACCTGACCGACTCCTGGAACGGATCAGGAGTTCCCGGCGTCTGTTCGGACGGGGAGGACGGGGGATCGACCAGGGGTACACCAACGGGATCCCCAGCGGGTCCCAGGGGAATCTCAGGGGTCCCTTAAGGGGTGCCGTCCGTGCTCTTCCACCCCATGACGCATCATGGGGTGATCACATCGGAGCCTCGGGCTCCCATCGCCCGAGGAGAATCGCACCGCATGACCAAGCGTCATGGTTATGCCCTGCTCGCCGCGATCATCGCCGTGGTCGTGGCCCTTTCCGCCGCCATATATGCCGGTGTCGCGGCCGACGACGGCAGCGGCGGCACCCAGAACCACGTCGCCCGCGACCGCACCCCGGGCAACTCGGCCGCCCCCGCCTCCACCGGCACCTGGGTCGGCGCCTGGTCCGCCTCCCCCGTCGGAGCCGAGCCCGGCACCGAGACGACCGGCATGGCGGGCCACTCCGTACGCAACGTCGTGCACGCGAGCGCCGGCGGTACGAGTGCCCGCGTCACACTGTCCAACCTCTACGGACAGCAGCCGCTGACCATCACGCACGCCACCATCGCCGTCGCCGCGACCGTGAACACCGCCGCCGCCACGACCGACACCATGCGCCGCCTCACCTTCGGCGGCAGCACCTCGGTCGTCGTCCCGGCCGGAGCGCAGGTGATGAGCGACGCCGTCCGAGTGCGGATCCCGTACGGCTCGGACGTCCTCGTGACGACGTACTCCCCCACCGAATCCGGCCCGGTCACCTACCACCCGCACGCGCGCCAGGTGTCGTACGTCGCCGAGGGCGATCTCACGGAGGACGTGAGCGGCACCGCGTACACCGAACAGACCGTGTACTGGCGCTACTTGACCGCCCTCGACGTACTGAGCGACGACTCCGCGGGCACCGTCGTCGTACTGGGCGACTCGCTCACCGACGGCGTCACCTCCACCGTCGGGGCCAACCACCGTTGGACCGACGTCCTTTCGGAGCGACTGCGCGCTGCGGCGGGCTCCGGCTCCGCGCCGCGGTACAGCGTCGTCAACCAAGGGATCAGCGGGAATCAGGTACTGGCTGCGGGACTTGGCCGTCCGGCCGACAATCCCAGTGGTCTGTCGCGGTTCGGGCGGGACGTTCTCGACCGTACGAACGTCAAGGCCGTCGTCATCGACCTCGGGATCAACGACATTCTGCGGAACCCGAGTCACGTCGATCCGACGACGGTCACGGATGGGCTGCGCAAGCTCGTGCGGGAGGCGCATGCGCGGGGGTTGCGGGTGGTCGGGGCGACGCTGATGCCGTTTCAGGGGCATCGCGGGTACACCAGTGGGCGGGAGGCCGTACGGCAGGCCGTCAACGCGGAGATTCGGGGCGGGAAGGTGTACGACGCGGTCGTCGACTTTGACCAGGCCTTGCGGGATCCGTACAACCCTCGGCGGTTGCGGGCCGACTATGACTCCGGGGATCACTTGCACCCCAGTGACAAGGGGTACAAGCGGATGGCGGAAGTCTTTGACCTGGGCGACTTGAAGGGCTCTGTGTCGGCCGAACTGTAACTGCCGGTCGTTCGTCGGGTGCGGGTGCGTCTCGGCTGGTCGCGCCCACGCGGCGGAGCCGCACAATGTCACAGCCCCGCGCCCCTAAAGGGGCGCCCCCAGCTGGCCGGAGAACAGTAGTCGCCGGAGTTCTAGTAGCCGCCGTTCCTCCGGCGATGGCGCTCCTCCCTGCGCTCCCTGTGTCGCTCCCGGCGCTCCTCGTGGCGCTCCCTGCGGTCCTCGTGGCGCTCCCGGATCAGGTCGCGGGCCTCGTCCAGCGCGTCGAACATCTCGCCCAGGCCGTTGCCGTCCGAGCCCGAGCCCGAGCCCTGCAACTCCTTGCGGGCCGCCTTGCGTTCGAGTTTGTCCTGGCGGCGCTCCTCCTTGATGCGGAGGCGTTCGGCGCGGGTCAGTTTGCGTTCGACGCCGACGCCGCCCCAGAAGGCGAAGCCGGTGACGATGACGCGCGGGGCGCCGGGCTCGCCGGGCTGCCCCTCCTCGCGGTGGTCGAATCCGCCCATGATGCCGATGCCGCGGACGACGACCTCGACGCCGGGCGGTACGACGACGTTCACGCCGCCCATGATGGCGACGCAGTTGATCACGACCTCGCGGTCCGCGAAGTTCGCCTCGCGCAGGTCGATCTCACCGCCGCCCCAGAAGGCGAAGGAGTTGAAACGCCGGGGTACGGTCCAGCGGCCCTTGCGCTCGAAGCCCGACATGATCGCGACGGCCCATGCCGACGAGCCCTCGCCTCCGACGATCCGGCCCGCCCAACTCCCGGTCTCCGCAGGCTGCTTGACCATGGAGACGGGTGCTGCGGCGGCCGAGCCCGGCAGATCGCGGGTGATCGGCGCCAGCTCTCCGTACGTGCGTGCCTTGTACGTCGCCTCCAGTCGCTCCTCGAACTCCTCCATGTCGAGGCGGCCCTCGGCGAGGGCGTCCCTCAGCTGTTCGGAGACTCGTTCACGATCGGCGTCGGAGGCTCGCAGCTCCGGGAGTTCGTCGTCGGTCATGTGCAGCAGCCTACGAGTTCCCCGCCGCACGGGCTATGCGGCCCGCGATTCCGTGCGGGCCGGATGCGGGGCCGGTGCGGGGACGAATGCAAGGCCCGCTACGACACCGCCTTCTCCGCCGTCTCCGCGCCGTCCTGCGCGTACATCTTCGCGATGACGGCCTCGATGTCGGGCTCGCGCACGGAGAGGTCGACGAGTGGATACTCCGCCGCGATCCGCGCCACCAGCGGAGCCGCCGACTGGGCCGCCGGGAAGGCGAGCCACTGCCGCGGTCCCTCCACCCTCACCACCCGCGCCGCCTCCACCTCGATCGGCGGAAGCTCCCGTTCCAGGTCCACCACCAGCGTCCGCTCGCTCTCCCCCACCTCGTGCAGCCCGGTCAGCGGACCGTCGTACATCAGCCGCCCGTGGTCGATGACCATCACCCGCCGGCACAGCTGCTCGATGTCGGTGAGGTCGTGCGTGGTGAGCAGGACGGTCGTGCCTCGCTCGGCGTTCAGGTCCCGCAGGAACTCCCGGACCCGCGCCTTGCTGATCACGTCGAGCCCGATCGTCGGCTCGTCGAGGTAGAGCACCTCCGGGTCGTGCAGCAGCGCGGCCGCGATGTCGCCGCGCATCCGCTGCCCCAGAGAGAGCTGGCGGACGGGCACGTCCAACAGGTCGCCGAGTTCGAGGAGTTCGACGCAGCGGTCGAGGTTGTCGCGGTAACGCCCGTCCGGGATGCGGTACATGCGGTGCATCAGCCGGTACGAGTCGATCAGCGGGAGGTCCCACCACAGGGTCGTACGCTGCCCGAACACGACCCCGATGCGCCGCGCGAGACGGGTGCGCTCGCGCGACGGGTCGATGCCCGCGACCCGCAGCCGGCCGCCGCTCGGCGTGAGGATGCCGGTCAGCATCTTGATGGTGGTCGACTTGCCCGCGCCGTTCGGACCGATGTAGCCGACCATCTCGCCGCGCGGCACGGTGAAGGAGAGGGAGTCCACCGCCCGCACCTGCCGCCGTTCACTGCGCAGGAAGCCGGTCTTCTTGCGTACGTCGAAGACCTTCTCGACGCCGTCGAGCTCGATGAAGGCGTCCACCGGGTCCTTGGCCAACAGATCTGTTTCCACGCCGAGTTCAGCTCCCCGTACTGCGATACGAACGAAGTCCCGCACGCCAGGCGATCCCCGCCAGCGCACAGCAGCCCGCCGCCACCAGCGGCGGTGCGAAGGCGACCCACGTCGGCAGGTCGAGCGGATAGGGCCGCCCCAGCACATACAGCGCGGGCAGCCAGTTGACGAAGGCGAGCGGGAGGACGTACGTCACCCCGCGCACCAGGTCCTTGGCGAAGACGGTCGGCGGGTACTGAAGGAGCGTGGTGCCGCCGTACGTGAAGGAGTTCTGCACCTCGGAGGCGTCCTGCGCGACGAACTGGAAGGCCGCGCCCGCCACGAACACCGCCGAGAAGATCACACCACCGCTGAGCAGCATCAGCGGGAGCATCAGCATCTTGAGCGGCGTCCAGGAGATGTCGAGGGCGGCGGTCGCGTACCCGAGGATCAGCAGCCCCTGCGTGATCCGGCCGAGGCGGCGCAGCGCGAAGCGGTCCGCGGCGACCTGCGCGAGCACGGGCACCGGACGCACGAGGAGCGTGTCGAGCGTGCCGTCGCGCACCCGGCTCCCCAGCCGGTCCAGCGATCCGAACGCCAGCTGCGCGAGCCCGAAGGCGGCGGCCGAGGAGCCGTACAGGAAGGCGACCTCGGGCAGGCTGTAGCCGCCGAGCCGGTCGACCTGCGAGAACATCAGCAGGATCGCGACGAAGTCCAGGCCGCTCACCACCAGGTTGCCCGTGACGGCCAGCGCGAAAGAGGCGCGGTAGGCCATCGTGGAGCGGATCCACATGGCGGCGATCATGCGGTACGCGCGCAGACCGTCACGTACGCGGGCGTACGCCCCCTGCCGCTCGGGCGGCCAGGAGGCCACCACTGGCTGCTTCTCCTTCACCGGGCTAGCCACCCTGCACGACCACCCTCCGCGTCGCCGCCGACTGCAACAGCCGCCCGAGCGCGAGCAGCCCGAGCGCCCAGGCCGCCTGGAAGGCGTACGTGGGCAGGGGATCCGCCGTGCCGAGCAGGACGTCCACCGGCGCCTGGACCAGGGACGACCAGGGCAGCGCGCGGACGACCTCGCCCAGCGCGCCCGGGAACACGTTCAGCGGCAGCATCATCCCCGAGCAGAAGATCCCGGCGATCAGGGCCAGTTGCGTCATGCCCGCCCCGTCCAGAAGCCAGAACGCCGACAGCGCCACCAGATAGCGGATCGAGAAGCTGACGAGTACCCCGAGAACGACCGCGACGATGAACGCGATCCAGGTCAGCGGGTCGGCGGGCAGCGCCAGGTCGAAGAAGACCGCGCCGAACGCCAGCGGAACCACCCCTCGCCCCAGCAGATGGAACAGCGCCCGTCCCGCGTCCTGGGCCAGCGACCACAGTTGCAGATCGGCGGGCCGGTACAGGTCGATCGCGATGTCACCCGTACGGATTCTCTCGATCAGCTCCTCCTCGAAGCCGCCGCCCATCACCGCCATCACCGCCAGCAGCGCCTGCCCGAGCCACACATAGGTGAGCGCCTGCGCCTGGTCGTAGCCGCCGAGGTGCGGCTTGGCGTCCCACAGTGCGATGAAGGTGTACGCCAGGATCAGCCCGAAGACGGTGTTGGTGAACACCCCCGCCGCCGTCGCCGACCGATAGGTGGCGTACCGCCGGAACCCGCGTCTCGCGACGGCCGCGTACAACCGTCCTGCACCCACAACACCGTCCCCCTCCGCCGCGTTGAGCCAAAGCGCAGGAGCCTAGTCCGCCGACGCCATCGCCTGCCAGGCATTTTCCGGGCGCGACGCGTGCCGGGCTCAGGGAACGGAACGCTTGGTGCGACAGTCTTCAAGAGGGGGCGCACAAGGCGTACGAGGGCGTACGGGAACGTATGCATGCGAAACAGGAGTCCGGCGACACATGAGCGACGAGCCGCAGCCGCAGCAGAACAGCCAGGGCTGGGCACCGAGGAACCCGGAACCGGGATCAGGAACGGGACCGCAAGGAGCATCGGGCGAGCCCGGCGCACCCGGCAAGAAGCAGAAGCGCAAGCGCACCGGCTGGCGTCGGCTCATCCCGACCTGGCGGATCGTGCTCGGCACGTTCCTCGTCGTGATACTGCTCCTGATCGGCCTCTTCGCGCTCGGCTACTACCTGGTCAAGATCCCGCCGGCGAACGCCGCGGCGACCAAGCAGAGCAACGTCTATCTGTACGCCGACGGCAGCCAGCTCGCCCGCGACGGCGAGGTCAACCGCGAGAACGTGACGCTCGCGCAGATCTCCAAGGCCGCCCAGCACGCGACGCTCGCCGCCGAGGACCGGGACTTCTACTCCGAGTCGGCGATCGACCCGAAGGCGATGCTCCGCGCCGGCTGGAACACGGCCACCGGCAAGGGCAAGCAGTCCGGTTCGACGATCACCCAGCAGTACGTGAAGAACTACTACCTGGGCCAGGAGCAGACCGCCACGCGGAAGATCAAGGAGTTCTTCATCTCCATCAAGCTCGACCGGGAGAAGAGCAAGGACGACATCCTTGAGGGCTACCTCAACACCAGCTACTACGGCCGCAACGCGTACGGCATCCAGGCCGCCGCCCAGGCCTACTATGGCGTCGACGCCAGCGACCTGACGGTCGGTCAGGGCGCCTACCTCGCGGCACTCCTCAACGCGCCCAGCGAGTTCGACGTGATCGCGCACCCCGAGAACAAGTCCGCGGCCGTCGCCCGCTGGAACTACGTACTCGACGGCATGGTCAAGAAGAAGTGGCTGAGCCAGTCGGACCGCGACAACGTCACGTTCCCCATGCCGAAGCAGGCCAAGGGCTCCGCGGGCATGTCCGGCCAGCGCGGCTACCTGGTGCAGGCCGTCAAGGACTATCTGACGTCGAACAAGATCATCGACGAGGACACCCTGGCGACCGGCGGCTACCGCATCACCACCACGCTGGAGAAGCCCAAGCAGGACGCCTTCGTGAAGGCCGTCAACGACCAGGTGATGGACAAGCTCGACAAGAAGAACCGCAAGGTCGACAACTACGTCCGCGCGGGCGGCGTCGCCATCGACCCGTCCAACGGCAAGGTCGTCGCGATGTACGGCGGCATCGACTACACCAAGCAGTACGTCAACAACGCGACCCGCCGCGACTACCAAGTCGGCTCTACCTTCAAGCCGTTCGTCTTCACCTCGGCCGCGCAGAACTTCTCGCAGACCCAGGACGGCCGGATGATCACCCCGAACACCATCTACGACGGCACCAACAAGCGCCCCGTACAAGGCTGGAACGGCGGCTACTACGCGCCCGAGAACGAGGACGGCGTCTCGTACGGCGACATCACCGTGCGCACCGCGACCGACAAGTCCGTCAACTCGGTGTACGCGCAGATGGCCGTCGACGTCGGCCCCGACAAGGTCAAGCAGACGGCCGTGGACCTCGGCATCCCGTCCAGCACCCCCGACCTGACCGCCACCCCGTCCATCGCGCTCGGCCCGGCCACCGCCAGCGTCCTCGACATGGCGCAGGCGTACGCCACACTCGCCAACCATGGTGAGCGCGGCACCTACACCCTCGTCGAGAAGATCACCAACGAGGGCGCGGCGGATGTGCAACTGCCCGACAAGAACACCAAGAAGGCGGTGAGCCGCGAGGCCGCCGACACGACCACGTCCATGCTCCAGAGCGTCGTCGAGGGCGGCACCGGCACCGCCGCGCTGGCCGCCGACCGCCCCGCCGCGGGCAAGACCGGCACCGCCGAGGAGGACCAGGCCGCCTGGTTCGCGGGCTACACCCCCGACCTCGCCACCGTCGTCTCCGTCATGGGCCAGGACCCCGAGACGGGCGCCCACAAGTCCCTGTACGGCGCCCTCGGCCAGCCCCGTATCAACGGCGGCGGCTACCCGGCGCAGATCTGGGCCCAGTTCACCAAGGCCGCCCTCAAGGGCACCACCGCGACGGAGTTCGACCTCCAGCTCCAGCCGGGCGCCGAGGAGACGACACCTCCCCCGGTCGAACCGCCCACCACCCCGACCACCGGTGGCGCCACGACGCCCGGCCAGGACATCCAGGGCCAGGACCAGGGGCAGACACAGGGCCAGGACCAAGGCCAGACCCAGGGGCAGAACCAAGGCCAGACGCAGGGCCAGAACCAAGGTCAGAACCAGGGCCAGAACCAAGGTCAGAACCAAGGCCAGGCAACCGGCGGCACGACCACGGGCGGCACCACCACGGACGGCGGCACCACGGACGGCACCACGGACGGCACCACGACAGACGGTGGCACCGACACGGGCGGCACGACGGACGGCACCACCAGCGACGGAACGACGACGGGGACGACCGCGGGTCCGCTGAGCGGGTTCACCTCACGAAAACACTGAGATCAACTGAGGCCAGTGGCATCGCTGAGAAAGGGACCGCGGTCAGTGGCCGGAGGTGACCTTCAGCCCCACCACGGCCACCAGCAGCAGACACACGAAGAAGATCCGGGCGGCGGTCGCAGGCTCACCGAGGACGACCATGCCGAGGACCGCCGCACCGGCCGCGCCGATCCCGACCCACACGCCGTAGGCGGTGCCGATGGGCAGCGACTTGGCGGCGTACGACAGCAGGACCATGCTCGCGACGATGCCCGCGCCCGTGAGAACGCTGGGGACCAGTCGCGTGAAGCCGTCCGTGTACTTCATCCCGATCGACCAGCCGACTTCGAGCAGACCGGCGACGAGCAGCAGAACCCAGGCCATGAGAGGCACCTCCGAGAGACGGGCTTGACGGTGGTGCGTCGTCTTTGCGTACGTCCCGGTACGGCGCGTCTCGTCGGGGTCCTTCCAAGGTAGCAAAGAATGGCAAAAGGGGCTGGTGACCATGGTCACCAGCCCCTTCGACGGCGATACGCCCCACAAACACAAGGCGCCCTACGGCGGCGTGGCGTCCTACAAGTACAGGCCCGTCGAGTCCTCGGACCCCTCGAACCGGTCCGCGGCCACGGCGTGCAGATCCCGCTCGCGCATCAGCACATACGCGATCCCGCGCACCTCGACCTCGGCACGGTCCTCCGGGTCGTACAGGACACGGTCGCCCGGCTCCACCGTCCGGACGTTCTGCCCCACCGCGACGACATCGGCCCAGGCGAGACGCCGGCCGACGGCCGCCGTCGCCGGGATCAGGATGCCGCCGCCGGAACGCCGCTCGCCCTCGGCGGCGTCCTGCCGCACCAGCACACGGTCGTGCAGCATGCGGATGGGCAACTTGTCGTGCTGGGTGCTGTGCTTATCGCGATTGGCGCTCACGCCCCGAACCTACCTGCCCCGGTCGCTTTCGTACGCCTACGGGTCAGCCCTTGCGTCGCCGCGAGCCCACGACGAACAGGCCGACGATCCCCACCACGGCCAACGCCACCGGCACGATGCGTTCGAGCCGCGGCGCGCCCTCCTCGGTGACGAACTGGCCCTTCACATCGCCGACCACCCGGTTGACGCCGACGTAGGCGCGGCCGAGCGTGTGGTCGATGTTCGAGGCGACCCTGGCCTTGGCGTCGCCGACGATCGTCTTCGGGTGCACCCGCACGCCGATCTCGTCGAGCGTCTCGGCGAGGGTTTCGCGGCGGCGCTTGATCTCCGCCTCGATCTGCGCCGGAGTCCTGGTATCCGGCGTGCTCGACGTATCCGACACCGCGCTGCCTCCGTGGTCGTGTGCTGACTCTGTGCCCTCGACAGTCTGTCAGCTCGGACCGCGCCGCACCCCCCGGCACCCCCCATTACGCTCGTTCCGTATCCATCCCATCCCCCGGCCACGTGAGGTACCGATGAGCGAGCGACTCCAGCCCGGCGACACCGCCCCCGCCTTCACCCTGCCCGACGCCGACGGCAACGAGGTCTCCCTCGCCGACCACAAGGGCCGCAAGGTCATCATCTACTTCTACCCGGCCGCCCTGACCCCCGGCTGCACGAAGCAGGCCTGCGACTTCACCGACAACCTCGACGTCCTCGCGACCGCCGGCTACGACGTCATCGGCGTCTCCCCCGACAAGCCCGAGAAGCTCGCCAAGTTCCGCGAGAAGGAGAACCTGAAGGTCACGCTCGTCGGCGACCCCGACAAGACGGTCCTCCAGGCGTACGGCGCCTTCGGCGAGAAGATGAACTACGGCAAGACGTACGTCGGCGTCATCCGCTCCACGGTGATCGTGGACGAGGAGGGCAAGGTCGAGCGGGCGCTGTACAACGTGAAGGCGACGGGGCACGTGGCGAAGATCATCAAGGATCTGGGGATCTGAGACCGGTCCGCGGGCCCGGGAGGCCTGACTGCTGATCAGCGGAAGGCCAACTCCCGGGCCCTGCCCCGCAGAAGGAAACCCCCGCTCACCGGCATCCTCGTGACCGGTACGATGGCAGGCGGCTGGCGGCGGTGGCGCAACGGCTGACGCAGCAGACTTAGGATCTGTGGCCCGTGAAACGGCTTGAGGGTTCGAATCCCTTCCGCCGCACAGTAAACGGCCTGCGAATCGAAGGATCCGCAGGCCGTTCCCGTATCTGGCCTCAGCCCAACAACTCCCGCACCACCGGCACCAGCGCCCTGAACGCCTTCCCCCGGTGGCTGATCGCGTTCTTCTCCTCGGCGGACATCTCCGCGCAGGTCCGCGACTCCCCCTCCGGCTGAAGGATCGGGTCGTACCCGAACCCGTTCGTGCCGACGGGAGTGTGGCGCAGTACGCCCCTCAGCTGGCCCTCCACCACCCGCTCCGTGCCGTCCGGCAGGGCGAGGGCCGCCGCGCAGGCGAAGTGGGCGCCCCGGTGGGACTCGTCGATGTCGGAGAGCTGGGCGAGGAGGAGGTTCAGGTTGGCGCGGTCGTCTCCGTGCTGTCCTGCCCAGCGGGCGGAGAAGATGCCGGGGGCGCCGCCCAGGACGTCGACGCAGAGGCCGGAGTCGTCGGCGACGGCCGGGAGGCCCGTGGCCTGGGCCAGGGCGTGGGCCTTCAGCAAGGCGTTCTCGGCGAAGGTGACGCCGGTTTCCTTGACGTCGGGGATGTCGGGGTAGGCGTCCGCGCCGACGAGGTCGTGGGTGAGACCTGCGTCGGCGAGGATCGCCTTCAGCTCGGTGATCTTTCCGGCGTTGCGGGTGGCGAGGATCAGGCGGGTCATGGCCCTCAGTATCCCCAAGCCGGTATCCCAAGCCCCAAGCCGGTATCCCCGAGCCCCCGGCGGCTCTTAAGGCGTGCAGACCTTCGTCAGCTCTCCCGCCGCGTCCGTCACCGGGCTGACGTCGGGGGTGCTGTCGCCGTTCTTGACGGCCGTACGGACGTTTCCGACGGCCTTGCTGAGGTCGTCGACCGCCGCGTTGACATCGGCGTTGTCGGTCTTGTCGCCGATCTTGTCGAGGTTCTTCTCTATCGCGTTGAGGGACTCGTCGGTCTGCGTCGGGTCGTTCGCCGCGTTCTCGACGGCCTGCTGGAGGTCGGTGACGCTGTCGGCGATCGAGTCGGCGGTCTGGACGCAGTCCAGGGCCTTGTTGACCGCGTCGCAGCCGACGGCCGCCGGCAGGGCGACGAGTGCGGTGACGACGGCGATTGCGGCGGTACGGCGACGATGGCGGTGGCGCGCGGCCATGGAACGGTCCCTCCCCGTGGACATGATGTGGCCGACCCGTGGCACGGGCGGCTCGACCCGTGGTGCGGTCGGCTCGGCCCGTGACGTGGTCGGCGGGCGCACGGCTGGACCGTACGCCCGTACCCCTATAGAACGCGAAGGGTTAACCGGCGGTTGCCTCAAGGGCCGCGCGCTGGATGGCCGCGAGTTCGTCGCAGCCGGTGACGGCGAGGTCGAGGAGCGCGTTGAGCTCCTTGCGGTCGAAGGGTTCGGCCTCCGCGGTGCCCTGGACCTCGACGAAGCGGCCGTCGCCGGTGCAGACGACGTTCATGTCGGTGTCGGCCTTCACGTCCTCCTCGTAGCAGAGGTCGAGGAGCGGGACTCCGCCGACGATTCCTACGGAGACGGCGCTCACCGTGCCGGTCAGCGGCTGGCGGCCGGCCTTCACGAGCTTCTTGCCCTGGGCCCAGGTGACGGCGTCGGCGAGCGCGACGTAGGCGCCGGTGATCGCGGCCGTACGCGTACCGCCGTCGGCCTGGAGGACGTCGCAGTCGAGGACGATGGTGTTCTCGCCGAGCGCCTTGTAGTCGATGACGGCGCGCAGCGAGCGGCCGATGAGGCGGCTGATCTCGTGCGTGCGGCCGCCGATCTTGCCGCGGACCGACTCGCGGTCGCCGCGGGTGTTGGTGGCGCGGGGAAGCATGGAGTACTCGGCGGTGACCCAGCCCTCGCCGCTGCCCTTGCGCCAGCGCGGGACGCCTTCGGTGACGGAGGCGGTGCAGAAGACCTTGGTGTCGCCGAAGGAGACGAGGACGGAGCCCTCGGCGTGCTTGCTCCAGCCACGCTGGATGGTGATGGGGCGCAGCTGTTCGGGGGTGCGGCCGTCGATTCGAGACATGGCGATGAGCCTAGCCGTATACGGGTGGGGGGCTGCCGCCGGTGACGGAAGCAGCCCCTCAGGGGTGAGCGCGGGCTCGGCGGAGCCCCGGCGCTCACATCATGTCTTCGATCTCCCCGGCGATCGGGTCCGCGTCGGTGCCGATGACGACCTGGATCGCGGTGCCCATCTTGACGACGCCGTGGGCGCCGGCGGCCTTCAGGGCGGCTTCGTCGACCTTGCTGGCGTCGTGGACCTCGGTGCGGAGGCGGGTGATGCAGCCCTCGACCTCTTCGATGTTGTCGATGCCGCCGAGCCCGGCGACGATCTTCTCAGCCTTGGTGGCCATGTCCTACTCCCTGATCCGAACCGCTTTGTCGCAGTAACCCACAGTTGGCCCATCTTTGCGAGCGGTCATGTCGTACGTGCCGAATGATGGCGATCACGACAGGACGACCGGTCGTCAACTGGTCTACACCAGTGGGCGGGCCGTCGCCAAACCGGCCCGCCCGAAGGACGCCCATGAGTGCCGACAGCGCCGCCGCGCCCGCGAGGGTCCGCTGGAACAGTCTGTTCCAGGGCCTGCAGAAGATGGGGCGCAGCCTTCAGCTCCCCATCGCGGTGCTGCCGGCGGCGGGCATCCTCAACCGGCTCGGCCAGCCGGATGTGTTCGGGCCGGACGGGCTCGGCTGGGACAGCGTCTCCAAGGTGATGAAGGGGGCCGGCGGCGCGCTGCTGGACGGCGAGCTCGGGCTGCCGCTGCTGTTCTGCGTGGGCGTGTCCATCGGCATGGCGAAGAAGGCGGACGGGTCGACGGCGCTCGCGGCGGTCGCGGGGTTCCTCGTCTACCTCGGCGTGCTGCACCAGTTCCCGGAGAAGTGCGCGCAGCAGGCGAAGGTCATCCAGAACATCGGCTGCCAGGCGCCCGACCAGTCCGTGGTGGGGTTCACGTACCAGAACCCGGGGGTCTTCGGCGGCATCATCATGGGGCTGCTGACCGCGTACTTCTGGCAGCGCTTCCACCGTACGAAGCTGGTGGACTGGCTCGGCTTCTTCAATGGGCGCCGGCTGGTGCCGATCATCATGTCGTTCGTGGCGATCGTGTTCGCCGTGCTGTGTCTGTGGGTCTGGCCGCCGATCGGTGACGGTCTGGAGACCTTCAGCGACTGGCTGGTGAGTCTGGGCTCGTGGGGTGCGGGTGTCTTCGGGGTGGCCAACCGGGCGTTGCTGGTGATCGGCCTGCACCAGTTCCTGAACGTGCCCATCTGGTTCCAGTTCGGCAGCTTCACCAAGCCGGACGGTCAGGTCGTGCACGGTGACATCAACATGTTCCTGGCGGGTGACCCGAACGCGGGGCAGTTCACCTCCGGGTTCTTCCCCATCATGATGTTCGCGCTGCCGGCCGCCGCGCTGGCGATCGCGCACTGTGCGAAGCCCCATCGCCGCAAGGAGGTGGGCGGCATGATGCTCTCCGTCGCGCTGACCTCGTTCGTCACGGGCATCACCGAACCGATCGAGTACTCCTTCCTGTTCGTCGCGCCGGTGCTGTATGTGATCCACGCGGTCCTCACGGGCGTTTCCATGGCGGTGACTTGGGGGCTCGGCGTGCATGACGGCTTCAGTTTCTCGGCGGGTCTGATCGACTACGTCATCAACTGGAACCTGGCGACCAAGCCCTGGGCGATCATCCCGATCGGGTTGTGCTTCGCGGTCGTGTACTACGTGATCTTCCGCTTCGCGATCACCAAGTTCGACCTCACGACTCCGGGGCGGGAGCCGGAGGACGAGGTGGAGGACATCACCAAGGCGTAAGCCCCGCGGCTCCCGTCCTCACGAAGGGCCCTCGGACCATCCGGTCCGGGGGCCCTTCGTCACGACTGCAACCACTTCCGTCCTCTTCTTCCGGCTATGGCCGAGCCCACAGAATTCGCGGGTTCCTTATCCCGCCTTCACCGTGCTACAACAGGTCTACACCACTGAGTGGTGTAGACCACGCCGTCCCCAAACCCCCTGTCCCCGGGGCGGCGCCTTGCCCTCCCCCAGCCTCCGGCCGGGGAGACCCCTGGAGGAAGTTGTGTCCACGGCCAGCGCCGCTCCCGCGGCCGACAACAAGAAGAAGGGCGCTGGCGCGATGGCTGTTCTGCAGCGCATCGGCCGCAGCCTGATGCTGCCGGTCGCCGTGCTGCCCGCCGCCGCGCTCCTGGTGCGCCTCGGCAACACCGACATGCTCGGTCGCCCGTCCTTCCCCACGTTCCTGACCAAGATCGCCGGCTTCATGGCCGCCGGCGGCAACGCGATCCTCGACAACATGGCGCTGCTGTTCGCCGTGGGCATCGCGATCGGCTTCGCGAAGAAGTCGGACGGCTCGACCGCCCTCGCGGCCGTGGTCGGCTACCTGGTCTTCAAGAACGTGCTCGCCACCTTCACCGACAAGAACCTGCCGAAGGTGGCCACGGCCGTCGACGGCAAGGTCGTCATGGTGGACGCGCCGGTGGACGCCAAGGTCCTGGGCGGCGTGGTGATGGGCATCGTGGTCGCGCTGCTCTACCAGCGCTTCTACCGCACCAAGCTGCCCGACTGGGCGGGCTTCTTCGGCGGCCGCCGGCTCGTCCCGATCCTCTCCGCCTTCGCGGGCCTGCTGATCGGCATCGTCTTCGGCTACATCTGGCCGGTGCTCGGTACGGGTCTGCACAACTTCGGTGAGTGGCTGGTCGGTTCGGGCGCCGTCGGCGCGGGCATCTTCGGTGTCGCCAACCGTGCGCTGATCCCGATCGGCATGCACCACCTGCTGAACTCCTTCCCCTGGCTCCAGGCGGGCGAGTACCACGGCAAGAGCGGCGACATCTCCCGCTTCCTGGCCGGCGACCCGACGGCCGGACAGTTCATGACCGGCTTCTTCCCGATCATGATGTTCGCGCTCCCGGCCGCCTGCCTCGCGATCGTGCACTGCGCCCGCCCCGAGCGCCGCAAGGTCGTCGGCGGCATGATGTTCTCGCTCGCGCTGACCTCGTTCGTCACGGGCGTCACCGAGCCGATCGAGTTCACCTTCATGTTCATCGCGCCGGTGCTGTACGCGATCCACGCGGTGCTCACCGGCGTCTCCATGGCGCTGACCTGGGCGCTCGGCATGAAGGACGGCTTCGGCTTCTCGGCCGGCGCGGTCGACTTCGGCCTGAACTTCGGCATCGCGACCAACCCGTTGGGCCTGATCCTGGTGGGCCTGTGCTTCGCGGCGGTCTACTACGTCGTCTTCCGCTTCGCGATCACCAAGTGGAACCTGCCGACGCCGGGCCGCGAGTCCGACGAGGAACTGGCGGAGCTACTGAAGGCCGAGGCGAAGTAGGCCGCAGGGAAAGGCACTTCACCACTCGACTCACCGCTCGACTCACCACTCGACGCGACGAGACATTCCCCGGGCCGTACGACGGTCCGGGGAATTCGGCGTACCTGAAACGAAGGAACTCGCGTCGCCCGAAGCGCAGTCCAAAACTTCTCCCGGGGTTCCAGAATTTTCGATGTCTTGACGGTGAGGATGATCACCCACCGGTTGACCTTGATCACTCCTCTTCCCACCTCATACGGTCTAGACCACAGCCGGAAACGGCCACGACCAACACAGTGGGGAAATTCGATGAGCCTTCAGACTCTTCGTGACATGCAGTTCACCGCTCTCACCGACGAGGAGGCGGCCGCCGCCTCCGGTGAGGGCAAGCCGAGCCGCGCGCAGTGCGAGTGGATTTTCGCCCAGATCGGCAATCCGCTTTCCTGCAGCTACGGGGACTACTACAAGCTCTGGAAGTCGCTGGGCTGCGACAAGCTGTAGTAGGTATCGGCGCCCGCCCCTCCCGGGGCGGGCGCCTTCTTTCGCTCGGTCGGGGGAGACCTTCGTTGAAGTGGCAGCGATTCCACACCCATCAGTCGGGGGACACCGACTGCGGTCCCGCATCCGTCCGCACGGTGCTGCTGCGGCACGGGGCGCGGGTCGACGCGGCGATCCTGCGCGAGTCCGTCGGGCTGGGCGAACGCGGCTCGAACCTCCTGAGGCTCCGCGACGTCCTGGCCGGCTACGGCGTCGACAGCGAGCTTCTGCGGCTGGACGCCGACCAGTTGGGGCAGGCCCTGCGCGTGGCGGGGCCGACGATCGTCCTGCTGGACGAAGACGGAGGCTACCGGCATTTCGTCGTCGTGCACGAGGTCACCGAAGGCGGTGACTTCGTCGTCAGCGACCCCCTGCTGCACCGTCCGGTGCGTATCGCCGCCGAGACGCTGGCCGCGGTGTTCCACGGCGAGGCCCTGGTCACCGACCGGCCGGCCGCGCGACGGACGCCGGCGGCACGCATCCGTCGGCCGCGTGAGCAGCAGTTCCTCCGGCAGGCGGTGCGTGAGCACTGGGGGCGGCTGGCCCTGATCCTGACGACGACCGCGATCGTCGCCGGGGTGGCCCTGTTGAACAGCCTGTTCGTGCAGATGGCGGTGGACCGCGTCATGCGGGACGGCTCCGGACGCGAACTCGCTCTCATGTCCGGCGAGTTCATCGCCGTGGCGCTGTCGGCCGCAGCGGTCCAGTATCTGCGGGGCCGCGCCGTCGTCGCGCTGAGCCAGTCGCTGCAACGACGACTGTCGGAAAGCTATCTGCGCAAACTCCTCCGGCTTCCCGCCCCGTACTTCAAGAGCCGACGGGCCGGCGATCTGGTGAGCCGGCTCGACGATGTGCAGGAAATCCAGGGACTGGTCACCGCGGCCGCGGTACGAGCGGCCATCGACATCGGTGTCGTCCTGTCCATCGGAATCTATCTTCTCGCGGCGAGCCCGATTCTTTTCCTGGTCCTCCTGCCTCCCGCCGCGATCAATCTGCTCAGCTCGTTCCTCCTTTATCCGCACATCCGGAATGCCGCGGAGGAAGCACTTCAGCGCGACGCCACGCTGAAGTCGGAAACCCTCACCATTCTGCAGGGGCACAGCGAACTGATCGGTTACGGAAAACGTGAATTCGCCTTCGACCGGATGGCGCGGGCACTGCGGCGGAGGGTCGCGTCGGAGACACGGCTGGGGCGCCTGGAGAATCTCAACTCCGTTGTCAAGGCGGGCAACCAGGGCGTTTTCACGATCGTGGTCGCCTGGGCGGGGCTGACGCAAATGCTCTCCGGCTCGCTCACCGTCGGTCAGGTCTTCGGCTTTCTGACCATGTCCGGCTACTTTCTCGGCTCCATGGACTCCGTCGCCTCCCTTCAGGTCACCGTACAGCGCACCTCGGCCGCCCTCGGCCGCTATCGGGACGTGGTCCTCCAGCGGGACGACGCCCGTCAGGAACTGCCGGAGTCGGAAGCGCAGACACCGCTCGAACCGGCCGACCTCTCCGTCAGATCGCTGCGTTTCTCCTACGAGGGCTCCGGGCGCGACGCGCTCGCGGACTGCGACCTCGATGTCCCCCACGGCACGAGTGTGCTGCTGCGGGGCGCGAACGGATCGGGAAAGAGCACGCTGCTCGCCCTCCTGGCCGGGACGCACTCCGGCTATCGCGGGAGCATCACCCTGGGCGGCGCCGAAGTCAGCCGGATCCGCGAGTCCGAGCTGCGCCGCCGCGTCCTCTACGTACCGGAGAACCCGGTGCTGCTGACCGCGTCCCTGCGCGAGAACCTGACACTCGGCGTCCCCCACGGCGAGGCCGACATCATCGAGGCCTGCCGCGTCGCCTGTTTCCTGGAAGTCCTCGAAACCCTCCCCGAAGGGCTCGACGAACCCGTACGGGACACGGGTGCGGGCCTGTCGCGGGGGCAGATCCAACGGCTCTCGATAGCCCGCGCCGTGCTGCACGCCCCGCAGGTCTATCTCTTCGACGAGTCGTTCAGCGGCATCGACCGTGAGACCTTCACCCGCGTCTGGGGTCACCTCCGAACCGTCAAGGGGACCAAGATCGTGGTCTCGCACGGCCATGTCCAGGACGTCACGTTCGACCTGAGCCACTCCATCGACTGAGCACGCACCGACCGAACTCGATCAGAAGGACCTTGCCACACGATGAAGTTCGCGGAACTGCTGGATCTCGCCCGCACGCCCGACGGCCTCCCCCCGTCCCGGCTCGCGTCCGATCTGGCCCTGGTCACCACCGTGTCGATGGACCTGGCGGCGGCGCGGCTCCCTTCGCCGGACCCGGTCGAACTGGCGGCGCGCTATGAACGCCACCGCCCCGCACCGGTCACGGCCGCGGTCCTCACCCGTGACGAGGAGGACGGCATCGCGCGCTGCCTCACAGCACTCGCCCAGGACATCGACCACTGCCTGCTGATCGACTCCGGGTCCACCGACGCCACTGTGGAGCGGGCCCGCGCGGCCCGCGGTGACGTACGGGTGCTGTCCGCGCCGTGGGTCGACGACTTCTCCCACCACCGGAATCTCGCCCTCCGGCACATCACGGAGGGCTGGATCCTCTACGTGGACGCGGACGAGGTCCTCCAGCTGGAGCACGCGGGCAGATTGAGGCGTGCCCTCGGCCTCCTCGACTTCCTCCTGCCGGCCACCGACTTCGTCGTGTCCCCCGCCATCGTCGACGTCGAAGGGCCGACATACACCAACACCCAACGCGTCCTTCGGGCCGGTGGCCCCTTCCGCTTCCGGGGGCGGGTTCACGAACATCCCTACGACGACGCGGGCAACGCCCCCGCCCGCGTCCAGATCGACGCCCGCCTTGACCATTCGGGATACCTGCCGGAGGTGATCGAGAAGCGCGGAAAACAGGATCTGTACGGCAGGTTGAGCCGGCTGTGCCGCGACGAGGAGCCCGACAACCCGAAGTGGGTCTACTACGAGGTGCGCGACACCGTGGACTACCGGACGGCGTCCAGGGAGGAGCTGATGACTTCCTTCGCCCGGGTGGAGGCGACCGTCGCCGAGCCGGTGGCCGGGGCGCCCGACTACCGGGCGGAGCGGGTCGTCGACGCGTGGATCCTGCTGTGCGAGCTGGCCGTCCGCTTCGGCGGGACGGACCACATCGTGCGGTACGCCGCCCGGCTCGCCGAGGCCGGACGGACGGTGGAAGCCACGTACTACCGCACCGTCATGGAGTCCAGCCGGCTCCTCGGCCGTCTCTCCGCACTCGTCGACGCGGTCGCCGCGGTCGAGCCGGACGAGGAGCCGGGCAACCGCCATCTCATGGCCAGGCTGTTCGAACTGCAGTCGACGCTCGCCCTCGCCAGCGGCAGATACGAGACGGTCGCACCCGCCTACCGCAAGGCCGTCGCCCGCGGTGCCGGGGAGAGCGTGACCGAGGACTTCGAGATGCTGGCGCGCGTACTGCCCGGCGTGCGGGACAGCACCCGATAGGGGCCGCGGCGGCGCGAAGGCCCCCGGAACCGATGGGTTCCGGGGGCCTTGTCCTCCGTACGGGCTCTAGATCTCGTACGACAGCCCGGGCATCGCCAGTTCCGCCGGACCCGCGTACACCGCACGCGCGTCCTCCAGGTTGATCTGGGGGTCCGTCCACGGCGGGATGTGGGTGAGCAGGACGCGGCGGGCTCCGGCGCGGGTGGCGGTCTCGCCTGCCTCGCGGCCGTTGAGGTGGAGGTCGGGGATGTTCTCCTTGCCATGGGTGAACGCCGCCTCGCACAGGAACAGGTCCGTGTCGCGGGCGAGTTCGTCCAGGGCCTCGGTCACGCCCGTGTCCCCGGAGTACGTGAGGGACCTGCCCTCGTGCTCCACTCGGATGCCGTACGCCTCCACGGGGTGGCGCACCCGCTCCGTGTGCACGGTGAACGGGCCGATGTCGAACGTGCCCGGCTTGACGGTGTGGAAGTCGAAGACCTCGCTCATCGAGGAGGCGGACGGCGTGTCGGCGTACGCGGTGGTCAGGCGCTGTTCGGTGCCCTCGGGGCCGTAGACCGGGATGGGGGCGCAGCGGCCGCCGTCATGGCGGTAGTAGCGCGCGACGAAGTACGCGCACATGTCGATGCAGTGGTCGGCGTGCAGATGGCTGAGGAAGATCGCGTCGAGGTCGTAAAGACCGCAGTGGCGCTGCAGCTCGCCAAGGGCACCATTGCCCATGTCGAGAAGCAGCCGGAAGCCGTCGGCCTCTACGAGGTAGCTCGAACAGGCCGATTCCGCGGACGGGAACGACCCCGAGCAGCCGACGACGGTGAGCTTCATATGAGCTGGAACCTCCGCGCTGGCAGGAAGTGCAGAGAGTAGATGCGGGGTGCAGATACTCGGATGCAGATACGGGAACGGGGGTCGTGCGGTCCGTCGAGCGTAAGGCGCAAAAGGGCCGGTCGCTCCTCCGCCAGGGGCCGTTGTGGGCGAACTCACCTGTGCTGTCACCGGTTCGGATGGACATGAGGTGGGCCGGACCCGCCCGGGTCCTTCGAGGCGGGGGGCGAGCGGGGATACGCGCCGGTACCTTCTTCGGTATGGACACGTCCTGGTGGCTCGCGCTCGCGGCGGTGGTGCTGCTCGCGCTGGTCGCGACGCTGGTGGACGGCTGGGGGCGCCGTGGGCGCCGGCCGGCTGGGCGTACGCGTCCGCCGGGGCGGGCGGGTGGGCGTCGGCGGGGGGCGCCGCGGCCTCGCCCCGCGGAGATCTGGTGGGCGAACGTGCCCTACGAGGACGGGCCCGGGGGTAAGGACCGGCCGTGTCTGGTGCTCGCTGTGCGGGGGGATCGGGTGACCGTCGCGAAGATCACCAGCAAGTACCACGATGAGCGGGCCGGGGTGATTCCGCTGCCGCCGGGTGCCGTGGGGGATGCCCACGGGCGGGCCAGCTTCCTTGAGACGGATGAACTGCGGGAGATGCTTGTGTGGGACTTCCGGCGGAGGGTGGGCGTGGTGGATCCGGTGCTGTGGGACCAGGTCCGCTACCTGGCGGGCTGAACAGGCGCTTTGTTCGCCCCCGCCGCCCCTACCCGTCCCATCCCTGGGGGCTCCGCCCCCAGACCCCCCTAAAGATTGCGCAGTTCCCCGCGCCCCTTTTAGGGGCGCGGGGAACTGCGCAATCTTTTGGACCAGCCCCCACCGGCCCGCACCCGACACACAACCGAACGGGGTCGAAGGGGCAGAGCCCCTGGGGATGGGACGGGTAGGGGCGGCGGGGGCGGAGAAAAGGCCGCTGGAGCCCTTACGCCCAGAGCTGGCCCTGCAGAGTCTCGATCGCTTCCTCTGTCGTCGCGGCGGTGTAGACGCCCGTCGAGAGGTACTTCCACCCGCCGTCGGCGACGATGAAGACGATGTCGGCGGGCTCGCCCGACTTGACGGCCTTGTTGCCGACACCGATCGCGGCGTGCAGCGCGGCCCCGGTGGACACCCCCGCGAAGATGCCCTCCTGCTGGAGGAGCTCCCGGGTCCGGGTCACCGCGTCCGCGGAGCCGACCGAGAAACGGCTGGTGAGGACCGACGCGTCGTACAGCTCGGGAACGAAGCCCTCGTCGAGGTTGCGCAGGCCGTACACCAGGTCGTCGTAGCGCGGCTCGGCGGCGACGATCTTGATGTCGGGCTTGTTCTCGCGAAGGAAGCGGCCGACGCCCATCAGCGTCCCCGTCGTCCCCAGCCCGGCCACGAAGTGCGTGATCGAGGGGAGGTCGGCGAGGATCTCGGGCCCGGTCGTCGCGTAGTGCGCGCCCGCGTTGTCCGGGTTGCCGTACTGGTAGAGCATGACCCAGTCGGGATGCTCGGCCGACAGTTCCTTGGCGACCCGTACGGCGGTGTTGGAGCCACCGGCGGCGGGGCTGGAGATGATCTCGGCGCCCCACATGCCCAGCAGGTCACGGCGTTCGTGCGAGGTGTTCTCGGGCATCACGCAGACCATGCGGTAGCCCTTGAGCTTCGCGGCCATGGCCAGGGAGATGCCGGTGTTGCCGGAGGTGGGCTCCAGGATCGTGCAGCCCGGCGTCAGCCGGCCGTCCTTCTCCGCCTGTTCGATCATGTGGAGGGCCGGGCGGTCCTTGACCGAACCCGTCGGGTTGCGGTCCTCCAGCTTCGCCCAGATGCGGACGTCCGCGGACGGCGACAGCCGCGGCAGGCGCACCAGAGGGGTGTTGCCTACCGCGGCGAGCGGGGAGTCGTAGCGCATGAGGGGTCAGCAGCCGATCAGAACATGCCGCCGGCGACGGCCGGCAGGATCGTGACGCTGTCGCCGTCGGTCAGCTTGGTGTTGATGCCGTCGAGGAAGCGGACGTCCTCGTCGTTCAGGTAGACGTTGACGAAGCGGCGCAGCTCGCCGTTGTCCACGATGCGGGCCTGGATGCCCGCGTGCCGGGTCTCGAGGTCGGTGAAGAGCTCGGCGAGGGTCGCGCCGCCGCCCTGGACGGCCTTCTCGCCACCGGTGTAGGTGCGGAGGATGGTGGGGATGCGGACCTCGATGGCCATGGTTGCGGGCTCCTGTCGGAAGGAAAGTCAGGTCGGTGGGCGCGCGGCAGCGCGGTGAAGCGGGAAAGCAAGGGGTACGCCGGGTGCGTAGCCGCGGCTCACGGCCGTACGGCGGCGGCAGTCAGCGCGTACAGATGGCGCTCTGCAGCCTGCACAGGTCGACGTGCAGCCGCGCCACGAGCAGCATGCCCGGCGTCTTGTCGCTCACGTCGTGGGAAACCATGGGCTCATCGTATCGATTCCCGGTCCGGGTCCCGGAGTGTGATCTCGCATACCGGACACTTTTCAACCGGTGGGTGAGATCGGCAGGCGGGTGAGCGGCTCAGTAGCGGCTCAGTATGCGTGTCCGCGGCTCAGTACGTCTCCACGACCCTGATCTCCTCCTCCGTCACGTCGCCCTCCACGATCCGGTAGGAGCGGAACTGGAACGGGCCGGCGTCGTCCGTGTCCGCCGTGGAGACGAGGACGTAGTGCGCGCCCGGCTCGTTCGCGTACGAGAGGTCCGTGCGGGACGGGTACGCCTCGGTCGCCGTGTGGGAGTGGTAGATGATCACCGGCTCCTCGTCGCGGTCGTCCATCTCGCGGTACAGCTTCAGCAGGTCGCCGGAGTCGAACTCGTAGAACGTGGGCGAGCGGGCGGCGTTGAGCATCGGGATGAACCGCTCGGGGCGGCCCGTGCCCGCCGGGCCCGCGACGACGCCGCACGCCTCGTCGGGGTGGTCCTGGCGCGCGTGCGCGACGATCTGGTCGAAGAGGGCCTGGGTGATGGTCAGCATGTTCGTCAGGATAATTCGTCGCGATAAGCAGACGGGCCGCCCCGTACCGAGGCGTGGTACGGGGCGGCCCGCATGGTGAGCTGCTCAAAGAGCCCGGATGCTCACCGGATGCTCAGCCGACCTTCTCGAACTCCGGCTCGCGGCCCTCGCGGCCCTCGATGACCTGCGGGTTCCGGGCCTTCAGGATCGCCCAGCCGACGGCCAGGGCGGCGGCCCAGACGGCCATCACGTAGAGACAGACGCGGGAGTCGGGGTCGTACGCGATGAGGCCGGTGACGAAGAGCAGGAACACCACGGCGATCCAGCTGCACTTCGCGCCGCCCGGGGCCGGGAAGGAGGACGCGGGCAGCCGGCCCGCGTCGACCGCGCGGCGGTACAGGATGTGGCTGACCAGGATCATCAGCCAGGTCCAGATACCGGCCGCGGTGGCCACCGAGGTGACGTAGCCGAAGGCCTTCTCCGGGACGACGTAGTTCAGGACCACGCCGATGCCCATGAAGAGGACCGAGACGGTGATGCCGAGCGCCGGGGTCTTGCTGGCCGACAGCTTGCTGAAGGCGCGCGGGGCCTCGCCGCTCTCGGCGAGGTTGCGCAGCATGCGGCCCGTGGAGTACATGCCCGAGTTGCAGGAGGACAGCGCGGCGGTGAGGACGACGAAGTTGACGATGCCCGCGCCCGCCGGGATGCCGATCATCGCGAAGGCCTTCACGAACGGGCTCACGCCCGGCGCGAACTCGGTCCACTTCACGACGCAGAGGATGACCGTGAGGGCACCGACGTAGAACAGCGCGATGCGCCAGGGCAGGGTGTTGATCGCCTTGGGGAGGGTCTTCTCGGGGTTCTCCGACTCGCCCGCCGTGACACCGACCAGCTCGACGGCCAGGTACGCGAACATCACGCCCTGCAGGGTCATCAGGGACGAGCCGATGCCCTTGGGGAAGAAGCCGTCGAACTCCCAGAGGTTGGAGACCGCGGCGGTGTCGCCGGCCGAGCTGAAGCCGAAGGTGAGCACGCCCAGGCCGATCACGATCATGCCGATGAGGGCGGTGACCTTGATCATCGAGGCCCAGAACTCGATCTCGCCGAACACCTTCACCGAGATCAGGTTGGCGACGAAGAGAACGACCAGGAAGACCAGGGCCGACACCCACTGCGGGATCGCCGGGAACCAGTAGTGGACGTAGATGGCGGCGGCGGTCAGTTCCGCCATGCCGGTGACCACCCACATCAGCCAGTACGTCCAGCCGGTGAAGTAGCCGAAGAAGGGGCCGAGGAACTCGCGGGAGTACTCCGCGAAGGAGCCCGAGACCGGGCGGTAGAGCAGGAGCTCGCCGAGCGCCCGCATGATGAAGAAGATGATCACGCCTGCGAGGGCGTACATCAGGATGAGGCTCGGCCCCGCCTTGGCGATGTTCGCCCCGGCATTCAGGAAGAGGCCCACGCCGATGGCGCCGCCGATCGCGATCATCTGGACCTGACGGCTGCCGAGCCCGCGCTCGTACCCCTCTTCGGGGGCGTCGCCGTTCACGGCCTCACTGCCGGCACGGCCCTGATCGTGCTTACCGACCTGCGAGGAGGTCATGCGTGGTGCGCCTTTCTCCATGCCGATCCGAGCCAGTCCCTTGGCTTCGGATCGGTTTCCGATCCCCCCGGATAGGTGGAGCTGTGCCTGGCCGGCGATCCGCCGGCTCGGTGGCGCACCCGACCGGACATGGGTGGTGTCGGTCGGGCGGTCGTGAAGATCTATCACGGTCGCGACAGGGCACGGCGGTGGCCGATGTAAGGCACACCACAGGGAGAACCGGACAAACGACTACCTAGGCGCGCACAACAGGCCACAGTGGTGACAGGATCGTTATCCGGATTTGAGCGTCCGCTGAGCGAACACCTGATCGGGACGAGTCAGGGCATAAGGGTTTCGACGAGGGTCTCCTGGAGCCCGCCCAGCCACAGATACGCCATCACCATCGGCTTGCGCGGGTCCTCGTCCGGAAGCCGGTAGAGGAGGTCGGTGTCCTCCTCGTCGACGACGTCGAGTCGGGAGCCGATCGCCAGCCGCAGATCGTTCAGGGCGCGCAGCCACTGCTCGGACTCCTCGGCGGACAGCTTGAGGACGGCGCCGCCGTCACCCCCCGTGGTGAGCGCGTCGAGGGAGCGGATCACCGTGAGGGCGTATCCGCGCTTGGCCGCGCGCAGGTCGTTCTCGGTGAAGCGGCGGAACTCCGCGGAGTGCGCGCGCTGCTCCTCGGCCTGCTCGGGCGAGGTGGCCTCGACGTCGGGGCCGCTGTACGCGTCGGGGAACAGGCGCTTCAGCACGGGGTCGGCGGGCGGCTCGCTGGGGCCCTCCGCGAACAGCTCGGCGAGCGGGTCGTCGGGGGCGTTCTCCGCCGGGCCGGGACCGATGAGCTCCAGGAGCTGGACGGCGAGGGAGCGGATGATGGAGATCTCGACCTCGTCGAGCGCGACGGCCGCGCCGCCACCGGGGATCGGTTCGAAGTGTCCTGGCATGGGAGTGAGTTCGCTACTTCCGGTCCTGCGCCTGAATGTGCGGGCTGTACGGGCTGGGCGGACTGTGCGGGCTATTTCCGGTCCTGCTGGAGGGTGGCCCACAGACCGTAGCCGTGCATGGCCTGTACGTCGCGCTCCATCTCCTCGCGCGAGCCACTGGAGACGACCGCCCGGCCCTTGTGGTGGACGTCCATCATGAGCTTGGTGGCCTTGTCCTTGGTGTAGCCGAAGTACGTCTGGAAGACATACGTCACGTAGCTCATGAGGTTGACCGGGTCGTTGTGAACGATCGTCACCCAGGGAACGTCGGGCTCGGGTACGGCGAAGACCTCCTCCGCCGACTCGGTCTTTTCGATCTCTAGGGGTGCGGGAGCCGTCACACCGCCCATGCTGCCACCAGAGGGGGGCACCCGCACAAATGGACCCCCCGAAAACCGTACGGTCCGCGGAAACCGGACCCACAAATCGTCAAGGTGACGAGATGGGGGGTACGATCCCGTCATGAACACAGCGGACCTCGGGCTGCCGGTGGATGTTCCCTCGACGGCGCTCTTCACGGACCAGTACGAGCTGACGATGCTGCAGGCCGCGCTGGCCGCGGGGACCGCCGAGCGGCGCTCGGTCTTCGAGGCCTTCACGCGGCGGCTGCCCGACGGGCGGCGCTACGGAGTCGTGGCGGGCACCGGGCGCGTGCTCGACGCCGTCGAGAACTTCCGCTTCGACGCGGACGTCCTCGGCTTTCTGCGGGAGCGGAGGATCGTGGACGAGCCGACCCTGGAGTGGCTCGCCTCGTACCGCTTCAGCGGCGATGTGTGGGGCTATCCCGAGGGCGAGGTGTACTTCCCGGGCTCGCCGATCCTGCGGGTCGAGGGCTCCTTCGCGGAGTGCGTGCTCCTGGAGACGGTGATCCTCTCCATCCTCAACCACGATTCCGCCATCGCCGCCGCCGCCTCCCGGATGGCCTCCGCCGCCGGTGACCGGCCACTGATCGAGATGGGCGCCCGGCGAACGCACGAGCTGGCCGCCGTCGCCGCCTCACGGGCCGCGTACGTCGGCGGGTTCACCACGACCTCCGACCTGGCCGCCGGGTTCCGGTACGGGATTCCCACCGTCGGCACCTCGGCGCACGCCTTCACCCTGCTGCACGACCACGAGCGGGACGCCTTCCAGGCCCAGGTGAACTCGCTCGGCCGGGGCACGACGCTGCTCGTGGACACGTACGACGTCGCCGAGGCGGTACGGATGGCCGTCGAGGTCGCGGGGACCGAGCTGGGCGCGGTGCGCATCGACTCCGGTGACCTGCTGCTCGTCGCGCACCGGGTGCGGCAGCAGCTGGACGAGCTGGGCGCGGCCAAGACGAAGATCATCGTGACCTCCGACCTGGACGAGTACGCCATCGCCTCGCTGGCGGCGGCGCCCGTGGACGCGTACGGCGTCGGCACCCAGCTGGTGACGGGATCCGGCCATCCCACCTGCTCCATGGTCTACAAGCTGGTCGCCCGCGCCGAGTCGGCGGACCCGAAGGCTCCGCTGGCGCCCGTGGCGAAGAAGTCCTCCGGCGGCAAGACGTCCATCGGCGGGCGCAAGTGGGCCGCGCGGCGCCTGGACGAGCAGGGCATCGCCGAGGCCGAGGTGATCGGCACCGGGCCGGTGCCTGGTGAGCTGGCCGACCGGCAGCTCCTGGTCGAGCTGATCAAGGGCGGGCAGGTCGTCGCCCGCGAGCCCCTCGACGTCGTACGGGACCGGCACGCGGCGGCCCGTGCCAATCTGCCGCTGTCGGCGACGCAGCTGTCGCGCGGGGAGCCGGTGCTTCCCACGGAGTACATCTGAGTTGCCGGAGGTGAGCGGGGCGTGTGTGGCGCCGTGCATGAACCTCCGGTGAGCGGGAATGCAACGGCAGCGTGCCCGCACGGCTCGCGGAAGCCGGATACCCCCTCCCGCAGCGCACGTGAAGTCTCTAGGCTCGGTAGTTCATACATACGGCCGGGCCCGCACCCCTCCCCACCGAACCGCTGCCAAGCCGAAGGACACCGACCATGCGCCGCGCCTTGATCGTCGTAGACGTGCAGAACGACTTCTGCGAGGGCGGCAGCCTCGCGGTGGCCGGGGGTGCCGATGTGGCCGCCGCCATCACGGAGCTGATCGGGCAGGCCCCCGCCGGCTACCGCCATGTCGTCGCGACCCGCGACCTCCACATCGCTCCCGGCGGCCACTTCGCCGACAACCCCGACTTCGTCCACTCCTGGCCCGCGCACTGCGTGGCCGGCACGGAGGGGGTGGGCTTCCACCCGAACTTCGCCCCGGTCGTCGCCTCCGGCGCGATCGACGCCGTCTTCGACAAGGGTGCCTACGCGGCGGCGTACAGCGGCTTCGAGGGCGCCGACGAGAACGGGGTCTCGCTGGGCGACTGGCTGCGGGCCCGCCAGATCGACGAGGTGGACGTGGTCGGCATCGCCACGGACCACTGCGTGCGCGCGACCGCGCTCGACTCGGCGCGCGCGGGCTTCCGCACCCAGGTGCTCCTCGACCTCACCGCAGGGGTGGCCGAGGAGACGACGGAACGGGCGCTGGAGGAGCTGCGGGCGGCCGGGGTAGACCTCACGGGCAAGCCTGTGGTCTGAGGCGCGACACAGGGCCCCCGTCGCCTGAGGCGCGACGCAGGGCCCCGTGGTCCACGACCCGGCACAGGGGGCCTACGCCGGTGCCGCCGGGCGCCTCAGCAGCGCTCTGACCGGGTGCCACAGCTCTTGCGACAGCTCCGCGACACCGTTGTCAGGAGCCATGCGCCATATGAGGCCGTCGGGGTGGTGCAGGACCGCGGTGACCTCGTCCGGAGTGGGGGGCGCCGCGTTGCCGCGGAGGTAGACCGCACGCATGCCCAGGTTGCGCAGCCGCGTCAGGGCGCGGGCGCGGTTCTGGGCGAGGACCAGGAAGCGCACGCTGCCGCCGCCCGAGCCCGGCGGGCTGGGCAGATTCAACGCCACCACCACGCTGCCGTTAGGCAGCTTGCAGAAACCTCCTGCGGCCATGCAGTCACACCCCCGTGCGAGTCAGTGTCAATAAGAGAACCACAGGACGCACCTAAACACGATCGGCGGCAACCCGCCAGAGGGTTGCCGCCGATACGCTTCTGACCTGCGGAAATGCCGACTACTTCACCGCGGGGCCCACCTGGAGCGAGATCGTGGAGCCATCGAAGGCCTCCTTGACGATCTTGATCTTGGTGTTGGTGTCAGTGATCTTGACACCGGCCAGCGGGGTGCTGTCGTCGTAGTAGGTGCTGGTGTGGTCGTTGAAGACCGGCACACCCTTCGACGAGGGGATCTTCGTCGCGACGTCCGCGTTGTGCAGCGTGATGCCGTCCGTGCGGTACAGGCTGAACGGCGAGTCGTACGCCTGGATACGGCTGCGCATCAGCGTGCCGTTCGACCACTTCAGCGCCGCCGGGTGCGAGTCGACCGGCAGGACCAGACCGACGCCCGGGTGGACGCTGGTGTTGTTGTCCGCCTGCGAGGTGTCCCACTTCCAGATCAACAGGCCGTTCTGGTACGGGTAGTGCTCCACCCAGTCCGGACGGGTCGTCGAGAAGCCGAAGTTGTACGGGCCGACCTTGAGGGTCTTGTCGTACGAGACGTACTGGCGGTTCTCCGCGAGGTAGTACTGCGCGTAGTCCTTGGTGAAGGACGCGCCGATGCGGGAGAAGCCGCTCGCCGTCCACGCCGCGTCCGCGCTCTCCGCGTTGTCGGAGAACAGGGCGGTGCCGTCCGCGGTCACGGTGATCTCGTCGGCCGCGAAGCCCTTCTGGGCCACGCCGCCGTCCGTCTGGTAGCGGAAGCGGACGTCGACCTTCTTGCCCGCGTAGGCGTCGAGCGAGTACGACAGCTTCTTGTAGCCGTCGGCCGTGCCGGTGAGGGCGGGCTTGTCGCTGGCGTCACGCGGGATGGCGGCGCCGTCCACCGTGCCGTCGAGCGCCGTCCAGTTGGCGCCGCCGTCCGTGGAGACCTCGGTGTAGAGGTAGTCGTAGTTCGCCTCGATGTCGTAGTAGCCGTCGAGGGTCAGCGTCGCCGAGGACTTGCCCGTGAGGTCCACGGAACGGGTCAGCGTGTTCTTCAGGTTGTCACCGCTGCCGCTCCACCACTGCGTCGAGCCCTGGGCCGGGGTGACGACCGTGGTGGTGACTTCCTTGTCGGGCAGCGAGACCACGAGGGCCTGCTTGTTCTTGGTGTTGTACTCGGCGACACCCAGCTTGTGCTTGGACTTCGTCCCGGCCTTCGCGGTGTCGTAGTTGAGCCAGCCGAGCTGGAGCTTGTCCCAGGCGTTGAAGTTGCCGGGGAGGTCGCCGATGGCTTCCTTGCCGGTGCCGAGCCAGGAACCGGAGGACATCAGGGTCCAGAAGCCGGTGGAGTTCTCACCGCCGCCGGTGGTGTCGTAGTGGTCCGGCAGACCGAGGTCGTGGCCGTACTCGTGGGCGAAGACGCCGAGTCCGCCGTTCTCCGGCTGGATGGTGTAGTCGCCGACCCAGATGCCGGTGTCGCCGATCTGGGCGCCGCCGAGCTTGTTGTCGGACGGGCCCGTGGCGCCCGCGTCGGTGCCGAACGCGTACCAGCGGTGGGCCCAGATCGCGTCGGTGCCCTGGACGCCGCCGCCCGCGGACTCGTCCTCACCGGCGTGCACGATCTGGAAGTGGTCGATGTAACCGTCGGGCTCGTTGAAGTTGCCGTCGCCGTCGAAGTCGTAGCGGTCCCACTGGTCGAAGTTGGCCAGGTCCGCCTTGATGGCCGCGTCGGTCGCCCCGGCCGCCTTCTGCTGGGCGACCCAGGCGGTCACGCCGTCACTGACGACGTTCCACACACTCGGGCAGTTGGTGGAGCCGCAGGCGTTGTTGCCGTAACGGGCCTCGTTGTAGGGGACCTTGACCCAGTCGGCGACCTCGCCGTCGACCGAGTAGCGGCCCGAGGACTGCTTCTCGTAGAAGGTCTTCATCGACGCGGTGCCGGTGCCGAAGTAGAGGTCCTTGTAGTGCGCCTGGTTGTAGTCCGCCTGCCAGGCCGTGCTGTTGTCCTTGGTGCGGTCGGGCTGGGCTATCTGGTTGTGCAGCGGGCCCGCCGTGCCGCCGGCCGTGCTGTCGGTCTTGTCGCCGAACTCGACCAGGATCGTGAAGATCTTGTCGGTCTTCTCGCGGCCGAGCTCGACGTACTTGCTGTCGCCCTTCTTGCTCTTCAGCTGGACGACCTGCGAGCCATTGCGGTCCTGGACCTTGGCGTCGCCGGATATGACCTGGTTCAGGGCCTCCTGGCGCTGAGCGGCCTGGGTCTTGCTGAGCGGGCCGTCGAGGTCGTGGTCGACATCGGTCTTGGCCGGCTGCGGGTCGTGGCGCTCCACGCTCGCCGACGACGATGCGTCGTCGGCCTGCGCCACGGCGAACGTCGAGAACGTGGCGGTGGCCGCCGCGAGGGCTACGCCCACCGCGGTCGCTCTGAACGTCCATGGTCTGCTGGTCACTTGATGTCCTCCCCCGCGCCCGCTCACGCGGAGGGGGATCCCGGTCTCGGAGGTCCGCGCGCGTAACGCGATTCAAGTGACGACATTTGACCGGAGTTACCAAAGAAAAGACAGACCTTGACTTGGACCTGGCAAGTGCCTTATGCGGAGCGTATGTTCGCTATCCGAACACCCCGCGAAGCCCCCAACGGGCGCGCCCGCATGTCCACTTGCTGGACGTGATGACTCCGTGCGCCCCCTGTGCTCCGGCACCGTGGGTAAGGTCACGCTTACCGGACGTTCCACTCGGGCATGCAGGCGAATAGAGTCGATTGGCGGAGCGTCGGAAGTCGGCGGAAAGCCAAGCCGACACCGTTGTCTCACCCCCGATTCTTATCCGCACCCTCCCCCATCGCGAGAGGCACCCGGGGGGAGAACCCCCACCCGAGGACACGATTGCCATGCCTCGTCCGACCGCCGCACAGCTCGCCTACGGTTCCTGCACCGTGATCTTCTCCACCCTCGCCATGCTGCTGCTGTCTCAGACGAGTTCGGGCCTGGGGATCGCGCTGATCACCCTCTCGGCGCTCGCACTCGGGCTGCTCGTGGCCGTGACGGTCCCGCTGCCGAAGCCCGCACCGTCCGCCGCGGCGCCCATGCCGACGCCCGTGCCCGTCCCCGTGCCCCTCAGGGAGGAGCGGGTACCCGTCGCCGCGTCGTCCGAGCCGGTACGCGAACCGGCGGGACCGTGACGCGCCGAGTCCTCGTACGCGAACCGGCAGGCCCGTGAAGCACGGACCCGCCGTTCGTCGGAGCGCTGCCGCCGCCCTGCCGGGCGTCAACTGGTGCTGACCACCACCGTCTTGGCCGCCTTGTCGTGCAGGCCCTGCTTGTAGGGCTTGTCGAAGAAGCTCCAGCCGCCTGCGATCGCGGTCCAGATGCAGGCACAGCAGAACGCGAACGGCAGCCACAGGACCAGCGAGCGGATCAGCATGGTCTGCGCGGAGGGCGTGGCGCCGTTGTCGAGGTTGGCCACCCGCAGGTTGAACACCTTCTTGCCCAGGGTCTGGCCCGACTTGCTCATCATCACGGTGTCGTAGGCGACGTAGAGCACGGCGGCGAGGACTTCCTTCCCGAAGGAATCGCCCCACTTGATCTTGTCCGTGTCCATTGTGTACTGGTGGAACCCGAACGCCCAGGACAGCAGCCACACCACGATGCCTACGAGGATCATGTCCATGATCCTCGCCAGCACCCGTTTGCCGCTGTCGGCGAGCGGAGGCATCCCAGCGAGCGGATCGCCGCCGTAGGGGCCGCCTGCGCCGTAGGGATCGCCACCTCCGTAAGGGGGTGGCTGGCTGCCGCCGAACGGAGGCGGCTGACCGCCTGGCGGGGAGTCGTACGGAGAACCGCCGCCCGCAGGCGGCGGCGTGGGGCTGTCGTACGGGGAACCGCCGCCCTCGGCAGGCGGGGGCTGCTTCTTGAACGGGTCTTCGTCCGGTGGCTGGCCGGAGCCTGGGGGCGGCGGTTCGCTGCTCATGGCCCGAGTCGACCGCGAACCCCCCGGTTCCGCATCCGGCGAGCGGCCGTCCGGGGGACCCCGATCGCCCTGTCCGTACGGCCGCGGACTCCTACGACGACGCGGCTACGAACGTGTGCGCCGCCTTGTCGTGCCAGCACTGGCGCCACGGCTTGTCGAACAGACACCACAACACGCCGACGACACCGACGGCCAGGAGGCCCGGAACGCTGTAGACGAGCCAGCGGCGCAGGGCCCGGCCGAAGGACGGGGGTTCGTGGCCCTCGATGTCGCGCACCTCGATGCCGCACAGCTTCTTGCCGAGGGTGCGGCCCCACTTGGCGGTGGGCAGCGCGTCGTAGAGAACGCCGCAGAGCAGCAGCACGGCGAGGACGATGCCGAGGTAGCCGGCGGTCGTGCCGTCGACCAGCCAGACCGTGACCTTCTCGCCGGAGAGCTTGGCCGCGTCGACCTTTTCGTTGATGTGGTCGACCGCCTTGGTGCCCAGCGGCACGGCGGCCACGGCGGTGACACCGGCCAGCACGACGGTGTCCACGAGCCGTGCGGCCAGCCGCTTGCCCAGGCCCGCGGGCCGCGCCGCCGAGTGCCGCCGCGCGGCCGCCTGGAAGATGTCGTCGACCGGCGGCTTCCACGGCGCGACCGGCTGCCCCTCCTCGCCCGGGGCACCCGCGAGCTGGTGCACCTGCTGGGCCCAGGAGGGCTGACCGCCGCCGGCGCCGCTGGCCATGGGGGTGGAGCCGCCGGACTGCTGGGGAACGGACGGGGAAGCAGGAGTGGCGGGCGTCGCGGGAGCGGCAGGGGTGGCGGGGGCGTTACGGGCAGCGGCGGCGGCCTGGGCGGCCTGCCCGGCGCCGAAGCCACCGCCGGCGCCACCGGAAACGCCGGCGGCACCGGACGTACCGGCCGTGCCCGGCGGAGCGGACTGAGCGGACTGAGCGGACTGAGCGGACTGAGGGGACGCGCCCGCCGACGCGCCCGTGCTCCCGGTCTGCGCCCCGCCCTGCCGCTCCGTGCGCGGGAGCGCACGGAAGGCCATGGTGCCGTCGGAAGGAAGGGGGTCCTGGGCGCCGGGGGTGGCGGAACCCGGGTTCCCAGTACTGCCGGCGCCTGCCGGGCTCTCCGTCCCCGCCGGCCGCACCGGTCCCGTGGGACGGCGGAACACCACGGTGCCACCGGACGCCGGCGGCTGCTGGCCGCCGGCGGAGTCCGCGGGCGGGATCGTCGCCGTGCCGTCCGTGCGGGAGGACTTCCCGTCGGGCTGGACGATCGCGTCCACCGGCTGTGCCGCGCGGGGCACCCGCGGGTCGGCGCCCTGAGGCGCGCCCCAGGACACCCTGCGGTCCTGTTCGCCGCCGAAGCCGGTCTGCTGGGAGCGGTCGGCGCCCCACGCGGCGGCGGACTCGGGCCGGCTGCCGTGCTGCGCCTCGGCGGGGCTCGCCGGACGGGGCTGCGGGTCCTCGTCGAAGAAGTGGGGCCCCGTCTCCTCCGCCGGAGCCGGCGCCGGAGCGGGCACATGCACGGGGCGTGCGCCGGGCGGCGGCGCGAGCGGTTCGCCGTCCAGGGGCGCCGGACGGCTCGTACCCGGCACCCAGGCGGCACCGTTCCAGTACCGGACATATCCAGGAATGGAGGGATCCGGGTAATACCCTTCGCGGGGCCTGTCGTCACCGGGGGCCGGGGTTGGGGCGCTCATGTCCGTCGTCCCGTATCTGCTCGGGGGTCTTTTTGAGGGTCCACATCTATCAGACGGGCGCGCTTGTCACTGCCGCTCCCGCCGTACCCACCCCTTTCGGGCGCGGTTCCGCCATGTCTTGCGAGCGGGCTTCCGGAGCTGTCCGAGCGGTGCCCTGAGCCGGTCCGAAAAAATTTTCCGGAACCCGCGTAATGGTTCCGCGCATACGCGCTCTCCACTCGTACGGGCCCACCCACAGGGCCCCGTACGACGAAAGGAAGCGCACCGACATGCACACCGTGGTGAAACGCGAACTCGAGCTCAAACTCGTCCTGTCGCCCGAGCGCAGCATCCCCGTCCCGGCGCGGCTCAGCTACCGCACCGACGATCCGTACGCCGTCCACATCACCTTCCACATCGGCTCCGACCATCCCGTCAACTGGACGTTCGCCCGCGAGTTGCTCGTCGAGGGGGTGTTCCGGCCGTGCGGGCACGGCGATGTGCGGATCTGGCCGACCAAGGTCGCGGGCCGCAGCGTCGTGCTGATGGCGCTGAGTTCGCCGGGCGGCGACGCGCTGCTCGAAGCGCCCTCCGCGCAGGTGTCCGCCTGGCTGGAGCGCACCCTGCGGGCGGTCCCCCCGGGCTCTGAGGCCGAGCAGCTCGGTATCGACGAGGGCCTCGCCGAGCTGCTCGCGCCCACACCGGCCGACGATCTGTGGCTCCGCGATCCGTGGCCGTCGGACGAGTCCAAGGACGGTGAGTAGGCCTGGGCCGGTCCTCTGGTGCCGGAAGAGCTCGCCCGGGCCTCAGAAGAGCTTGCCCGGGTTCAGGAGCCCCAGCGGGTCGAAGGTCGCCTTGACCGCCCGCTGCATCTCCACGCCCACCGGGCCGATCTCGCGCGCCAGCCACTCCTTCTTCAGGACGCCCACGCCGTGCTCGCCGGTGATCGTGCCGCCGAGTTCCAGGCCGAGGGCCATGATCTCGTCGAAGGACTCGCGGGCGCGCCGGGACTCGTCGGGGTCGGTGGCGTCGAAGCAGACGGTGGGGTGCGTGTTGCCGTCGCCGGCGTGCGCGCAGACCCCGATCGTCAGGGAGTACTTGTCGGCGACGCGCTCGATCCCTTCGAGCATGTCGCCGAGCCGCGAGCGCGGCACGCACACGTCGTCGATCATCGTCGTGCCCTTGACCGCTTCGAGCGCGGTGAGCGACAACCGCCTTGCCTGGAGGAGGAGTTCGGACTCGGCCGCGTCCTCCGCGGGGACCACCTGCGTCGCGCCCGCGGCCTCGCAGAGGGCGCCGACCGCCGCGAGGTCGGCCGCCGGGTCGTGGGTGTCGAAGGCGGCGAGGAGGAGCGCCTCGGTGGTCTCCGGGAGGCCCATGTGCGCCATGTCGTTGACGGCCTTCACCGTCGTACGGTCCATGAGTTCGAGGAGCGACGGCACATGGCCGCCCTCCATGATCCGGCACACGGCGTCGCAGGCGGCCCGCGCCGACCCGAACTCGGCGGCCAGCACCAGCTGCTGGGGCGGCTGCGGCTTGAGCGCCAGGATCGCCCGTACGACGATGCCGAGCGAGCCCTCCGAGCCGACGAAGAGGCGGGTGAGGTCGTAACCGGCGACGCCTTTCGCGGTGCGGCGGCCGGTGGACATGAGCCGTCCGTCGGCGAGCACGACATCCAGTCCCAGTACGTACTCGGCCGTCACCCCGTACTTCACGCAGCACAGGCCGCCGGAGGCCGTGCCGATGTTGCCGCCGATGGTGCACATCTCCCAGCTGGAGGGGTCCGGCGGGTAGTACAGGCCGTGTTCGTTGACGGCGCGGGAGAGCGTGGCGTTGATGACGCCCGGCTCGACGACGGCGATGCGGTCGACCGGGCTGATCTCCAGGATCCGGTCCATCTTCACCAGGGACAGCACGATGCAGCCGTCGGAGGCGTTGGCGGCGCCCGACAGGCCGGTGCGGGCGCCCTGCGGGACGACCGGGACCCGTAGCTCGGTCGCGGTGCGCATCACGTGCTGGACCTGCTCGACGGTGCGGGGCAGGACGACGACGGCCGGAGTGCCCGCCTCGCAGAAGCTCGCCATGTCGTTCGCGTACGAGACCGTGATGTCCGGGTCGATGAGGACGGCCTCGGCCGGCAGGCCGCTCAGCAGGCGGTCCACGAGGTTGCCGGTCGCTGCCGTGCCTTTGTTGTGCGGCGCTTCGCTACGGCTCATGATCACAGCTTCGCACTCAGGGCCATCGGTGTGAACCCCATCCACTCGTGGCTTGGGATGCCGGGGTGTGGTCTTCGTACTGGCGCACAGTGAGCGGCATGGAGATCGAAGAGCGACAGCCGGTCCTCACCGGGCTGCAGCCCGGGAAACCCTCCGGGCCGCGCCTCTCCCCCCTCGCCAAGCGCTTGCTCATCGGTGTGGTCGCGGGCAGCGTCGTCCTCGGCGGTGTGCTGGTGCTGCTGCCCCCGACACGGCATGCCGTGGCGCCGCGGCCCGTGGCGGGTCCGCCGGGCCGGGTGAACACGGCGGTCACGGCCGGGGTGCCCGTCGCGGTGTCCGATCTGGTGGCGGTCATCGGAGACCGCGAGGACCGTCTGCGGACCCATCCGCGCGACGGGCAGGCCTGGGCGGTGCTCGGCAACGCGTATGCGGAGCAGGCGCGGCGGACCGGGATGCCCGCGTACTACCCGAAGGCCGAGAAGGCGCTGCGTGCGTCGCTGCGGTCCAGGCCGGAGAAGAACCAGGCGGCGATGGACGGCCTCACGGCGCTCGCCAACGCGCGGGGCGACTTCCTGGCGGCGAAGGAGTGGGGCGAGGCGGCTGTGGAGCAGTCGCCGAAGCGGTGGACGACGTACGCGCTGCTGATCGACACGTACACCGGCCTCGGTGACTACAAGGCCGCCCGCAGGACCCTCGAAAAGCTCCAGGAACTGCACAAGGGGCCGAGGGTGCTGGCACGGGCCTCGCGCGTCTACTGGAACCTCGGCTGGCGTGAGGACGCCGCCGCCACGATCAGCGACGCGGCGGCGGGCGCGGCGACACCCGCCGAACGGGCGGCCTATCTGCAGCAGGCCGGTGAGCTGGCCTGGGAGCGCGGTGACGTCAAGGAGTCGCTGCGCTACTACAAGGGCGCGCTGGCCAGCGACCCCGACGAGCACGGGTCGCTCGCCGGACAGGGGCGCGCGCTGGCGGCGCTCGGGCGCATGTCGGAGGCGATGCGCTCGTACCAGACGGCGCTCGCCAGGCAGCCCGCGCCGCGGTACGCGCTGGAGCTGGGCGAGCTGTACGAGAAGCTGGGGCTCACGGGGGCCGCGCGCGTGCAGTACGACCTGCTGCGGGACCGGGTGCGGCAGGACGAGGCCGGGGGTGTGGACGACGAGCTGGTCCTCGGGCTCTTCGAGGCGGACCACGGTGACCCGCAGGCGGCGGTGCGGCGGCTGCGCGCCGAGTGGGAGGCGCAGCCCGGCATTCCCGTCGCGGACGCGCTGGGCTGGGCGCTGCACCGGGCCGGGGACGACAAGGAAGCGCTGAAGTTCGCCAAGAAGGCCATGGACAGGGAGCACGGGGGCGGCGTGCGCAGCGCGCTGTACGCCTACCACCGGGGCCAGATCGAACGCGAACTGGACCTCGTCGGCCCGGCCCGCCGCCACCTGGCCGAGGCCCTCCAGATCAACCCGCACTTCTCGCCGCTCTTCGCCCCCTCGGCCCACGCGGCGCTGACGGCGATGGGAGAACCCAGCGAGGCGGGTCCGCCCGATCCGTCGGAGGAGACCGAGGAGCCGGCCGCACCGGAGCGCGCGACGACGCCCGCCCTGAGGCGCCCGGCGTAACGCCGAGCGCCCCGGGGTCACCGGGATCACCGGGTTCAGACGGCCGCCGTGCCGATCAGCGCGTTGCGGGTGACGAGGGCCGCCAGTTCCGTCTCCGGGAGGGACTCCGTGCCGGCGGGGCGGCGCGGAAGGACCATGTACCGCGTCTCCGCGCTGGAGTCCCACACCGAGATCTCGGTGCCGGCCGGGAGGGTGAGGCCGAACTCCGCGAGGACCGCGCGGGGTTCGCGGACGACCCGGGAGCGGTAGGCCTCGGACTTGTACCAGCTCGGGGAGGGGCCGAGAAGGCGGAGCGGGTAGCAGGAGCAGAGGGTGCAGACGATGACGTGGTGCACGGACTCCGTGTTCTCGACCACGCGCAGACGCTGGTACGAGCCCTCCATGAAGCCGAGTTCCTGGACGGCCGCCGTGCCGTCGGTGAGCAGCCGGGACTTGTAGTCCGCGTCCGTCCAGGCGCGCGCCACCACCCGCGCGCCGTTCGCCGGGGACGACCGCGCCAGGAACGCGTCGATCGCCTCGTCCAGCGTCCCGCCGGAGAGCACCCCCTTCTCTTCGAGCAGGGTCTCCAGGCGCCGCACCCTGCGGGAGATCAGCGCGTCGTCGTGGTGGTCACCGCTCATTGTGCCGGTCCTCTTCCAAGTAGCTTTCCCACAAGTCCAGTACGACGTGATGGTCGCCCTCGCCCCACAGATCACGGGCCGCGAACCGGACCGCGTACACCTGCTCGACCGGGGCGTCCGGGCTGCCCTGCGCGCTGACGTCCGCGAGTTCGGCGCGGCCCTCCGGCTCGACCACGACGCCCCGCTTGCCGCGGGCGTAGCGGGGCAGGCGGGTGTGGTGCGCCGGGTCGTGGCCGAAGGTGCGGACACGGGTGCCGGGCGGGAAGCGGTCCTCAGCCATCCAGCTCGCCCGGCTCGATGACGCCCTTGCGCTCCAGCAGGGCGCAGATGGCCGTGAACCAGCGCTCGTAGTACGAGGCCGCCAGGTACTCCTTGGCGGGCATCGACTCGATCGCGTCCCGGAACTCGTTGGTGTTGAACAGCCCTTGCCCGCGCAGGGCGTTGAAGAGGCCGACGACGCGGGCCTCCCAGTCCGCGTGAAAGGGCTCGGTGTCGTCGGTGGTGTCGATGGCACCGAACCCCTGCGTGCCGCCTACGTCGTTGATCCTGGACATGCGGTCAGATTACGGGCTGCTACTGCGCGGGCGTGAACGGCTTGTAGAAGATCGAGAACTTGCGGGCGTTCTCGGCTCCCGAGGCGAGCCCGATGCACAGTCGGGGGCCGCCCTTGCCGGCCTTGCGGCGGATGGCGAGGCCCTCGGGTTCGCGGTAGTCGAGGGAGCGCCCGGCCTCGGTCCGCTCCCGCTGGAGCAGGTTGCCGGTGCGGATGTCGAGGCAGGAGAGGTAGATGTTGCCGTGCCCTGAGGGCGGGTTGGTGGCGTCGTCGTACGCCGTGCCCGCCAGCTGGTAGAGGTGGTCGCCGTGCAGCGCGTAGCCCTGGAACGGGACCTCGGGGTCCGGGTGGGCGCCGGTCTGCGGGAAGTCGGCGAGGTGGGTGGAGTAGTCGCCGGCGGTGAACGTGTCGAGGTCGTAGACGCGGTAGCGCGCGGTGCCGCCGACACGGTGGCGTACGGCGATGCGCTTGCTCGCCATGCAGACGGAGGGCTGGTTGTTGACGGAGCCCGGGATCGGCATGCGGACGTTGACCTTGTCGAGCGTGCGGGTGGCGCCGTCGACGAAGCGGAAGCGGGTGACGCCCTTGCCGTACCCCTTCACCGCCTGGGCCTCGGTCCAGATCCACACCGTGCCGTCGGCGGCGTTCTGGACGCCCATGCTCACCCCGTGCCCGAAGCGCGGCAGCCGCATGTGGCCCAGCCGGTTGCCGTCGTAGTCGAGCTTGCTCAGGACCAGATCCCCCGCCGCCCTGCCGCCCGGCGCGATCTGCAGGACGTACAGCCGCTAGTTCACCTCGTCGAAGGCGAAGGACTGCGGAACCGTCCCCACCTGGAGCGTGGCCTTCTGCCACAGCCAGCGCTCGGCCGCCACGGCGAGGTCTATGTTCCCCCAGAGGGGGGACCCCCAGTCCCCGGTGGTGGTGCCGGCCGGTGTCTCCGCCATGAGGTGCTGTCCTCCCCTGTCCTGTGGACGCCCTCGCGGCGCCCACAGGACCCGAGAGTCCCAACCTGCCTACCTTGGTTGCAAGTTCAACACTCTCGCGCGACCCGATCCACAGCTGGTCTACAGGTTTCCGCGCTTCTCCTGCTCCCGCTCGATCGCCTCGAACAGGGCCTTGAAGTTGCCCTTGCCGAAGCCCATCGAGCCGTGCCGCTCGATGATCTCGAAGAAGACGGTCGGACGGTCCTGGACCGGCTTGGTGAAGATCTGCAGCAGATAGCCGTCCTCGTCGCGGTCGGCGAGGATCTTCAGCTCGCGGAGCGTGTCGACGGGCACGCGGGTGTCGCCGACCCACTCGCCGAGGGTGTCGTAGTACGAGTCCGGGGTGTCGAGGAACTGGACTCCGCCCGCGCGCATGGTGCGTACGGTCTCGACGATGTCGTTCGTGTTCAGCGCGATGTGCTGGACGCCCGCGCCGCCGTAGAACTCCAGGTACTCGTCGATCTGGGACTTCTTCTTGGCGATGGCGGGCTCGTTGATCGGGAACTTGACCTTGAGCGTGCCGTCGGCGACGACCTTCGACATCAGCGCGCTGTACTCGGTCGCGATGTCGTCGCCCACGAACTCCTTCATGTTCGTGAAGCCCATGACCTTGTTGTAGAAGCCGACCCATTCGTTCATCCGGCCGAGCTCGACGTTGCCGACGCAGTGGTCGATGGCCTGGAAGGTGCGGCGGGCCGGCGGCTCGACGATCGGCTTCGCGGCCACGAAGCCGGGGAGGTACGGGCCCTCGTAGCCCGAACGGTCGACCAGGGTGTGGCGGGTCTCGCCGTAGGTCGCGATCGCGGCGAGGACGACCGTGCCGTGCTCGTCCTTGATCTCGTACGGCTCGGTGACCGAGCGGGCGCCGTGCTCGACGGCGTACGCGTACGCGGCGCGCGCGTCCGGGACCTCGATGGAGAGGTCGACGACGCCGTCGCCGTGCGCGGCCACGTGCTCGGCGAGGAAGTGGCCCCAGGGGGTGGCGGCCTTGATGACGGAGGTGAGGACGAAGCGGGCCGAGCCGTTCTCGAGGACGTACGACGCCGTCTCGCGGCTGCCGTTCTCCGGTCCGGAGTACGCCACGAGCTGCATACCGAAGGCCGTGGAGTAGTAGTGCGCGGCCTGCTTGGCGTTGCCGACGGCGAAGACGACCGCGTCCATTCCCTTGACCGGGAAGGGGTCTGCCTGCCGGGCGGTGTCGGGAGTGTGGTGGGTGGTCTGAGTCATGGCGGCAGACTCTCTCCGTTCCGCAAGGTGCGCAATAGTTCGCATTTCAGCTGGGCAATATGCTCAGGAGATGGCGCGTTTCGGCGGGCGTTCTGTACAGGATGACCATCTCGCGAGGCGTACGAACCAGGGAAAGGGGTGGCCCCCGTGGCGATCGATCATCTGGACGGCCGGATCATCGTGCTGCTCGCCGAGGAACCGCGCATCGGCGTCCTGGAGATGTCCCGGCGGCTGGGGGTCGCGCGCGGCACGGTGCAGGCGCGGCTCGACCGGCTTCAGTCCAATGGAGTCATCCGGGGATTCGGGCCGCAGGTGGACCCGGCAGCCCTCGGGTATCCCGTCACCGCGTTCGCGACGCTCCAGATCCGGCAGGGGCAAGGGGCGGACGTACGGGCGCACTTGGCGACCGTCCCGGAGGTGCTGGAACTGCACACGACCACCGGCAGCGGGGACATGCTGTGCCGGCTGGTGGCCCGCTCGAACGCCGATCTCCAGCGTGTGATCGACCGGGTTGTCGGTTTTGATGGCATCGTCCGGGCCGCCACGGCGATCGTCATGGAGAACCCCGTTCCGCTGCGGATCATCCCGCTGGTGGAGCAGGCGTCGGGAGATTCCTGACGCAAAGGGGTCCGGACCGCGGGTGAGGAGAGGTCCGGTGCCGTGAGCTTCTGGGAGTACCTGAGCAGCCGCCATCAGCAGCTGCTCGCGGACGCGTACCAACACGCCAGCGTGGTCTTCCAGTGCATGGTCGTCGCGACGGCCATCGGTGTATTCATCGGCGTCGCCACCTACCGCGTCGAGTGGGCCAGCAATCTCGCCACGACCACCACCTCCACCATCCTGACCATGCCCTCGCTCGCCATGATCGGTCTGCTGATCCCGATCGTGGGCCTGGGCGTGCCGCCGACGGTCATCGCGCTGACGCTGTACGGGCTGCTGCCGATCGTGCGGAACGCGATCGTGGGCCTGCGCGGGGTCGATCCCTCGCTCGTGGACGCGGCGACGGGCATCGGGATGTCGCGGCTCGCCCGTCTCGTGCGGGTCGAGCTGCCGCTGGCCTGGCCGCCGATCCTCACCGGCATCCGGATCTCCACACAGATGCTGATGGGCATCGCGGCCATCGCGGCGTACGCCTCCGGTCCCGGCCTCGGCAACGAGATCTTCCGCGGCATCGGCTCCCTGGGCAGCAAGAACGCGCTCAACCAGGTGCTCGCGGGCACGATCGGGATCATCATTCTGGCGCTGCTGTTCGACGCCGCGTACGTGCTCATCGGACGGCTGACCATTCCGAGGGGGATCCGTGACTGAGTCCGCCGAGTCCGCCACGTCCACCGCGTCCACTGTGAGGACCGCCGGCGGGCACACGTCCACGACCGGCGCGACCATCGAGCTGGAGAACCTCACCAAGCGCTATCCGGGCAGCCGCGAGCCCGCCGTGGACAGTGTCCACATGGAGATCAAGGCGGGCGAGCTCGTCGTCTTCGTCGGCCCGTCCGGCTGCGGGAAGTCGACGACCCTGAAGATGATCAACCGGCTCATCGAACCGACCGGCGGCCGCATCCGCATCGGCGGCGAGGACGTCACCGACATGGACCCGGTGAAGCTGCGCCGCAAGGTCGGGTACGCGATCCAGTCCTCCGGGCTCTTCCCACACATGACGGTCGCCCAGAACATCGCGCTCGTCCCTAGGATGACCGGCTGGTCCAAGTCGAGGATCAAGTCGCGGGTCGAGGAGATGCTGGACCTGGTCGGGCTCGACCCGGGCGAGTTCCACGGCCGCTATCCGCGCCAGCTCTCCGGCGGTCAGCAGCAACGCGTGGGCGTGGCCCGGGCGCTCGCGGCCGATCCGCCCGTCCTGCTGATGGACGAGCCCTTCGGCGCGGTGGACCCGATCACCCGCGACCACCTCCAGGACGAGCTGATCCGGCTCCAGCACGAGCTGCACAAGACGATCGTCTTCGTCACCCACGACTTCGACGAGGCGATCAAGCTGGGCGACCGGATCGCGGTCCTGCGCGAGCGCTCGCACATCGCGCAGTTCGACACCCCGGAGGCGATCCTCACCAACCCGGCCGACGACTTCGTGTCGGGGTTCGTGGGCGCGGGCGCCGCCCTGAAACGGCTCAACCTCACCCGCGTACGGAATGTGGAGATGACCGACTACCCGACGGTGACCGTGGACGACCCGCTCCAGGAGATCTTCAACAAGCTCAGGGGCAGCGGTACGAACGAGATCCTGCTGCTCGACAAGCGCGGCCGCCCCTACAAGTGGCTGCGGCGCGGCGACCTGATGCGGGCCAAGGGCTCGCTCGCCCGGGCGGGCACGCTGGTGCACGACACGGTGACCCGGGACGCCACGCTGCGGGACGCCCTGGAGGCCGTGCTCACCGACAACACGGGCCGGGTCGCGGTCACCGGGCGGCGCGGGGAGTTCATCGGGGTCGTCGACATGGAGACGCTGATGAACTCCGTGCACGAGCTGCTGGAGGCCGACCGGCTGGAGGCGATGGAGCACCAGCACGAACTGGAGGAGGCCCGCGCCCAGCAGACCCACTTCGAGCAGGAGGGCGACGGAGGGGAGAAGAAGGCGTGATCACACCGCCTGTGGATCAGCGGCCCGAGGGCGAGCACGAGGTCAAGGGGCTCGCCTTCCGGGACGAGGGCGAGGCCGAGCAGGAGGCTCCCCCGCCGGTCGTCACGCTCAAGCCCCGGATCACCTGGCAGAAGCTGACCTTCCTGCCCGCCATGATCGTGGCCCTGCTGCTCGCCACCTGGCTCTGGTTCCAGCAGGCGACCCTCGACGCGATCTCCGAGAACGCCCTGTCGAACGGCCAGGTGTCGAAGGCCCTGTGGCAGCACATCCAACTGACCGCGATCTCCACGTTCTTCGTCGTGATCATCGCCATCCCGCTGGGCATCCTGCTCACCCGCAAGGCGTTCCGGAAGGCGACTCCGCTCGCGATGACCATCGCCAACATGGGGCAGGCCACGCCCGCCATCGGCCTGTTGGCGCTCCTGGTGATCTGGCTCGGCACCGGCGAGAAATCGGCCCTGATCGGCATCACCATCTACGCCATCCTGCCGGTCCTGTCCAACACGATCGCGGGCCTGAAGGCCAACGACCCGACGCTTCTGGAGGCCGCGCGCGGCATCGGCATGTCGCCGCTCGGCGTGCTGTCCCGGGTCGAACTCCCACTGGCCGTACCGCTGATCCTCGCGGGCGTCCGTACGGCACTCGTCCTGAACGTGGGCACGGCGACCCTCGCCACCTTCGGCGGAGGCGGCGGCCTCGGCGTACTCATCACCACCGGAATCACCACCCAGCGCATGCCGGTCCTGGTGCTCGGCTCGATCCTCACGGTCTCGCTCGCCCTGCTCGTCGACTGGCTCGCCTCACTGGCCGAACTGCTGCTCAGGCCGCGCGGGCTGGAGGCGGGGTCATGAGAAACGCGAAGCACACGAGGCATGCGAGGCGTATGTGTCTGCCGCCGGCCAGAAGACGTACGTGTCTGCTGCTGGCCGGGGCCCTCGTGCTGGCCTCCGGCTGCGGGCTGACCAGCGGCTCCCCCATGCTCGACGACGTCAAGCCCGGCTCGATCGGGCAGGGCGAACCGCTCAAGGGCGCCCACCTCACCGTGACGTCCAAGGAGTTCACCGAGCAGCTGATCCTCGGCGCGATGATGGGCATCGCCTTCCAGGCGGCCGGCGCGGACGTACTCGACCGCACCGGCATCCAGGGGTCGATCGGCTCCCGCGAGGCCGTCAAGAACGGGGACGCGGACGCCATGTACGAGTACACGGGCACGGCCTGGATCACCTACCTCGGCAACAGCAAGCCCATCCCCGACCCGCAGCAGCAGTGGCAGGCGGTGCGTGACGCCGACCTCAAGAACGGGCTGACCTGGCTGCCGCCGTCCGCCCTCAACAACACGTACGCGCTCGCCATGAACCAGGCCAACTTCAAGAAATACGGCACGAAGACGCTGTCGGACGTGGCGGCGCTGTCCAAGACGGATCCCGGCGCGGTGACGCTCTGCGTGGAGAGCGAGTTCGCCAACCGGGCCGACGGGCTGCCGGGCATGGAGAAGGCGTACGGGATGGATGTGCCCGCGAAGAACATCACGCAGATGGACACCGGGATCATCTACACCCAGGTGGCGAAGGGGAGTTGCACGTACGGAGAGGTGTTCACCACCGACGGGCGCATCAAGTCGATGAACCTGGAGGTGATGCAGGACAACAAGAAGTTCTTCCCCAACTACAACGCGGCGCCTGTGATCAACTCCAAGGCCCTGAAGGAGTATCCGGCGATCGCGGAGGTCATCGATCCCGTGACCAAGAAGCTGAACAACACGGTGGCGCAGGAGTTGAACGCCAAGGTGGATGTGCAGGGGCAGGATCCGCACGAGGTGGCGCTGGACTGGATGACGCAGGAGGGGTTCGTCAAGAGCGGGTGAGTGGCCCCGGGGCGTACGAGGACTCGACTCCGAAGACTTACAAAGGAGTAGTTGCAAAGAACCCCTTGCAACTACTCCTTTGCAACGCTACCTTTGCATGCATGCAGGAGCCCGAAGAACCGACGACACCGGCCTCGAACGAACTGGCCCCCCGCACCCTCGACGCCCGCTCGCTGCGCGGCCTCGCGCACCCGCTGCGCATGCAGCTGCTGAGCGCGCTGCGGCGGGGCGGACCGGCCACCGCGTCCCAACTGGCGGCGAAACTGGGCGAGTCCAGCGGAGCGACCAGCTACCACCTGCGCCAGCTCGCCGCGCACGGCTTCGTCGAGGACGCCCCGGAACACGGCAAGGGGCGGGAGCGCTGGTGGAAGGCCGTCCACCAGGGGCTGATCTACGACAGCACCCGGTTCACGGGCTCCGATCCGGAGTTGCGCGGAGCGGAGGACACCTTCCTGCACGAGATCGCGAACACCCACACCCGCGAGCTGTCCACCTGGATCGCCACCCGGCACGAATGGTCCACGGCTTGGTCCGGGGCCACCGACATGAGCGACATGACGCTACGGCTGACGCCCGAACTCGCCACCGAGCTCGTCGCCAGGATGCACGAACTCATGGACAACTACCGTGCGTTGGCTCCCGCCGAGGGCACCCTTGACGCCGAGCAGGTCCGCATCCACACCCACGTCTTCCCCATCAACCAGGACTGAGAGGCACCGATGCTGCACCCCGACACGCACCTCGCCCTGCACCACACCCGCGCCGCCGAACTCCGCGCCCAGGCCGAAACCCACCGGCTCACCACCGAGGCCAAGCGGCCGAGCGAGCTGCGGGCCCGGCTCGGCTGGACCCTCGTGGAGGTCGGCCTCCGGCTGGCCGCCACCCCCCGGATGGCAGCCGCGCACTAGGCAGCCCCTAGCAGCTCGGAACCGAGCCCTTCCCCTTCTCCAGGGAGACCAGGGCGTCCACCGCGCCCTTCAGCGTGGTCACCGGAACCAGCCGCAGCCCCTTCGGCAGCTCCGACTTCGCGTCCGAGCACTCCGCCTTCGGGACCAGGAAGACCGTCGCGCCGTCCCGGCGGGCGGCCTGGGTCTTGAGGGCGACGCCCCCGACCGCGCCGACCGTGCCGTCCGCGTCGATCGTCCCCGTACCCGCGATGGTGCGTCCGCCCGTGAGGTCGCCGCCGCTGCCGTCGCCGTCCAGCTTGTCGACGATGCCGAGCGAGAAGAGCAGCCCGGCGCTGGGACCGCCCACGTCGGCCAGTTTGAGCGTGACCTTCACGTCGTTCTTCTCGTGCAGATAGGACAGCGCCGCCTCGGTGGCCGTGTCCTGGGACTTCTTCATCTGGTCCGCGTTGTGCTGCTCGATCTCCTTGACGGTGTTCCCGCTCGGGTAGACCGAGTCGCGCGGCATCACGGCCCGGTCCGTGGCGAACCAGCTGTCGAGCACATCGCCGAGGGAGACCCGTGCGTCCGGGCCCGTCGCCTCGATCGTCGTCATCCGCAGCTGCCCGCTGGTGTCCCGCGTGGGCGCTCCGCTGACCGTGATCACCGGGTCGCCCTTGTTCTCGCCGAGGACGTTCGCCGTCATGCCGGGCTGCGCCACGGAGAACGGCAGCGGCGCGAACACCGCCGTGGCGAGCAGAGCCACGACGGGGAGGGCGCAGACGGCGACGGCCTTGGGGCGCGTGAGACGAGAGAGCACGGGATCAATCTAACGTCACCGCACGGTAGGGCCCCCGTACAGGTCCCGTCGTGCGGCCTGGAAGCGGCGCAGCGCCTCCGGCAGCGGCTCGATGCCGATGCCGGGTGTCGTCGGGACCCGCAGATGTCCGTCCTCCAGGACGAAGGGCTCGGTGATGTCCTCGGCGAAGTAGCGGCTGGACGCGGAGGTGTCGCCGGGGAGGGTGAAGCCGGGCAGCGCCGCGAGGGCGAGGTTGGGGGCGCGGCCGATGCCCGTCTCCAGCATGCCGCCGCACCACACCGGCACCCCGTGCGCGTGTGCGACGTCGTGGATGCGGCGGGCCTCCAGATAGCCGCCGACCCGGGCGGGCTTCACATTGACCACCCGGCACGCGTCCATGGCGATCGCGGACGCGGTGTCGCGGGCGCTGTGCAGCGACTCGTCGAGACAGACGGGGGTGGCGATCCGCTTCTGGAGCTGGGCGTGGGCGTGGAGGTTGTTCTCCTCCAGCGGCTCCTCGATGAGCAGCAGCCCGAACGCGTCGAGCCGGCGCAGCTGCTCGGCGTCCGCGAGCGAGTACGCCGTGTTGGCGTCGACCTGGAGGGGCAGCGCGTCCCCGAAGCGCTCCCGTACGGCGCGTACGGGCTCGACGTCCCAGCCCGGTTCGATCTTCAGCTTGATGCGTACGTAGCCCTCGGCCAGGTAGCGCTCGACGTCGTCGAGGAGTGCCGGAACGGAGTCCTTGATGCCGACGGAGACACCCGCCGGCACCCGGTCGTGCACGGCCCCGAGGTAGGTCGCCAGCGACATGCCGTACGCGCGCAGCTCGGCGTCGAGGACCGCCGTCTCCAGGGCCGCCTTGGCCAGCTCGTGCCCCTTGATCTTCGCCATCGCGGGGGCGAGCGCGGCTGCCGTGAGCTGCGGCAGGGCAGCCACACGCGGCAGCAGGAAGTCGCGGAGCACGATCTCGGCACCCGCCACGAACTCCGAGCAGTACAGCGGCTCGGGGTCGGCGGCGAACTCCGACCAGCCCTCGGCCGCGTCCGTGACGACGTGCAGCAGGAAGGTGTCCTTCGTCGTCATGGTCCCGAAGGACGTACGGAACGGGGTGACGAGGGGCAGCGCGATGTGGACGACTTCGACGCGTTCGAGCTTCATGCGGTGCCTTCCTCGGACGGGCGGGTGTCGGACGGGCGGGTGAGGGTGTACCAGCCGTCGCGGGACATCCCGGTGGCGGCGTACCCCTGGGCGAAGGCCTCCGTGAAGACCTCGCGGACGGCGTACCGCCAGCGCAGCGCCAGCAGCGGGTCGGCGGCGCGGAGTTTGACGATGTCGTCCGGTACGCGGCACCAGACGTGGCGGTCGGCGGGGTCGCGGCGGGCCAGCGGGCCGCCGTCGGGGGCGAGGTGGGTGGCGGGCGCGGCGTCGCGGTCGCCTTCCTCGGCCGTACGGTCACGGGGTGCCGCCAAGTCCCACGTCACCGTCAGCCGGTCGCTCTCGTCGCCGTCGTTCACGCCGTCGGCCATGGGCCCGTAGAAGTCGACGAGGTACTCCGTGCCGGCGGCCCCCAGTTTGACCAGGTTGAAGCGGGCGTTGCGGCCGACCAGCGGGTCGAAGGTCCAGCGCATGGAGCGGGCGCCGCGCTCCACGGCCCAGGCCCGCTGGGCCTGCTTCACGGCGTACCCGAGCCCGCGATCGGCCGCGGCGACCAGGGAGTACGTGTCCCGCGACGCCGGCTCCCCGAACACGGCGACGGAGGCTCCGGCGAGCCGCGTTCCGTCGTACGCGGCATGCACCGCACCCCCGGCGTGCACCAGGCTGTGCAGCACCTCCGCCGGATAGGGCGGGGTGCTGCGGGGTGTCTGCCAGACGTCGCTGAAGAAGTCGGCCACAGCGGCGATCCCGGCGACGTCGTGAACGGTACGGATGCTGACTTCGGTCATGAAACCGAGTCTCGGAGCTGGTGACGGCGCTCACGTTGTACATCAGGACAACAACTGCGTACGTTCCTGATGAGATCGGCCAACCATCGCCTCACCCTGGAGGAGGGAACCCATGGACGCCTGCACCCTCGGTGACCTGCTGGACGTCATCGGCGGCCCCTCCGTACGGCTGCACACAGCGCCCGCCGGGCTCACCGTGCCCGTCACGGAGGCGCTGCTGTACGACGCCCACGCACCGCTCCCCCGGGTGCCCGGGGCGCTGCTGCTCGCGGTCGGGGTGCGTGCGTCCGCGGCGGGGCCGCTGGCGCGGGCCGCGGCGGAGGCGGGGATGAGCGGGCTCGTCGTGCGCGGCCCGGACGGCCCGCTCGCGGAGGCGGAGTCCGCGGGTGTGGCCCTGCTGTCCGTGGACGAGGACGCCGCCTGGCACCACGTGCACCTGCTGCTCGCCTCGGCGATCGGCGCCCGCCCTTCAGCCGCCGCCAGCGGCCTGGGCGACCTGTTCGCGCTGGCCGACGCGGTGGCCGCGTCCGTCGGGGGCGCGACCGCCGTCGAGGACCCGCGGCAGCGCATCCTCGCCTACTCGACCGTGCCCGGGCAGCCGGTCGACGAGGACCGCAGACAGGGCATCCTCGGCCTCCAGGTGCCGACGAGCCCTGAGAACAGCGAGCAGTACCGGGTGCTGTTCGCGGCGCCGGGGCCGGTGCGGCTGCCCGCGTTGCGGGACGGGGATCTGCCGCGCCTGGCCGTCGCCGTGCGCGCCGGCGGCGAGACCCTCGGCTCGCTCTGGGTCGTCGACGACGGCAACCTCGCGCCGGACGCCGAAGAGGCCCTCGCCCAGGGCGCGTCCACGGCGGCGCTGCTCCTGCTGCGGGCGCGGGCCGCGCAGGAACTGGCCCGGCACCAGAACGGCGACCTGCTGCGCCGCCTCCTCGACGGCACCGCCGACCCGGCCGGCGCGGCCCACCGCCTGGGCTTCGGCCTCGGCCCGGACGGCAACCCGGCGCCCGTCCGTGTCGCCGCCTTCGTCCTCGACTCGGCGGTCTCGGCGGCGGACGTCGAACAGACCGCGCTACGGCTCCTGGACCTCGTACGCCTCCAGTGCGAGGCGCGCTACGGGCGGCACGCCTGCGTCCTCACCGACGGCGTCGTGTACGCGCTGCTGCCCGCGCTCGGCGAACTCGGCGGTACGCGCCACAAACGCCTGGCGGAGGACATCGTCGGGCGGGCGGGGCAGGCGCTGCGGGTGCCCGTGCGGGCGGGGTTGGGGGATGTGGTGGCGGGGCTCGCCGAGGTGCGGGCCTCCCGGGACGACGCGGACCTCGTGCTGCGCGTGCTCGGCCCGGAGCTGCCCGTGGCGTCCGTGGCGGAGGTACGGCCCCGGGTGACCCTCCTCCGGCTCACCGAAGTCCTCGGCGAACGGCGGGAGTTGAGCACCGGGGCGTGGCGGACGGTCCTCTCGTACGACGCCGAGCACGGCACCGAATACGCCCGCACCCTCGTCTCCTGGCTGGACGCCGGCTGCGACATGGCGGGCGCGGCCCGGCTGCTCGCCGTGCACCCCAACACCTGCCGCTACCGCCTCAAGCAGGCCCAGCAGCAGCTCGGCATCGACCTCGACGATCCGGACGAACGGCTGGTGCTGTGGCTGCAGTTGCGGACCCTTGCGGGGCTCAGGGCCGACTAGGACCCCATCACCGGCTGAAGCCAGCTCCTGAGCCGCTCCTCGCACTCCCTGAGCTGCGCCACCGGCACGTACTCCCCCGCCGTGTGCGCCAACACCGGGTCGCCGGGGCCGTAGTTCAGCGCGGGAACGCCGAGCGCGGCGAACCGGGCGACATCGGTCCAGCCGAGCTTCGGGCGGGGCTCTGCGCCCAGTACGGCGACGAGCGAGGCCACCGCGTCCTGCCCCAGCCCGGGAAGCGCACCCGGCACGACCTCGGTGACGTGGACCTCGTACTCGTCCTCGGGAAACAGATCCCGTACGTACGCCTCCGCCTCCTCGGCCGAACGGCTCGGCGCGAAACGGGCGTTGACGGTGATCACGCACTCGTCGGGTACGACGTTGCCCGCGACCCCGGCCCGTACGGCGACGGCGTTCAGCCCTTCCCGGTACTCCAGGCCGTCGATCACGACCCGCTCGGGCGTGTGGCCGGCGAGCCGCTGGAGGACGGCCCCGGCGCGGTGCGCGGCGTTCACGCCCCGCCATGCCCGCGCGGTGTGGGCGCGCTCGCCGCGCACGGTGATGTCCGCCATCAGGACGCCCTGGCAGCCGGCCTCGACCCCGGCGTCGGACGGCTCCATGAGGATCGCGAAGTCGGCCTTGAGGAGCTCCGGCCGCTCGGTGGCGATCCGGCCGAGCCCGTTGCGGTCGCCCTCGACCTCCTCGCACTCGTAGAAGACGTACGTGAGGTCCCGCGCGGCCGGTGCGGGGACGGTGGCCGCGAGGCGCAGGGCGACCGCGAGACCGCCCTTCATGTCACAGGCGCCGAGGCCGTGGAGGAGGTCGCCGTCGAGGCGGGCGGGGAGATTGCCCGCGGCGGGCACGGTGTCCAAGTGGCCCGCGATCAGTACCCGTTCGGGGTGGCCGAGGTCCGTGCGGGCGACGACCGAGTTGCCGACGCGTTCGACGGTGAGGTGCGGGAGGGCGGCGAGGGCCGTCTCGACGGCGTCCGCGAGGTGGGCCTCCTCGCCGCTCTCGGAGGGGATGTCGACGAGGGCGCGGGTGAGGGTGACGACGTCGGTGGTGAGGTCGACAGACGTATGGGAAGAGGCGTCAAGAGACGTGCCGGGGAAGGTCATGCGGATTCCTGGGCGAGTTCGGGGTCGGGGTCCTGGAACTCGGGGCGCCGGTCGAGCTTGGAGTTCTTGATCCCGTAGAGCCAGTAGATCACCAGCCCGACGGCCATCCACCCGCCGAACGCGACCCATGTGTCCGTCCCCAGGCTGAACAGCATGTACGCGCAGAAGCCGACGCCCAGGATCGGTGTGACCGGCGAGAAGGGCACCCGGAAGGAGCGGGGTGCGTCGGGGCTGCGCCGGCGCAGCAGGATGACGGCCAGGTTGACCAGCATGAAGGCGAAGAGCGTGCCGATGCTGGTGGCGTCGGCGAGGGCGCCCAGCGGGACCAGTGCGGCGAGCACGGCGATGAAGCCGGAGACGATGACGGTGTTGGCGCGCGGCACCCCGGTGGTGGGGTGCACCTTGGAGAACAGCGGCGGCACCAGCCCGTCCCGGGACATCGCGAAGAGGATGCGGATCTGCCCGTACTGCACGGTGAGGACGACGCTGGTCGTGGCGACGACGGCGCCGATGGACAGCAGGATCGGCCAGAGGCTGCCCCCGCCCACCGACTGCACGAGCACCTCGCTGAGCGTGGCCTCCGTGCCCTCGAACTTCTGCCACGGCATCGCGCCGAGCGCGGCGACCGCGACGAGGACGTAGAGGGCGGTGACGAGGACGAGGGAGAGGATGATCGCGCGGGGCAGGTCGCGCTGCGGGTTCTTGGCTTCCTCTCCTGCGGTGGAGGCGGCGTCGAAGCCGATGTAGGAGAAGAAGAGGGAGGCGGCGCCCGCGCTCATGCCGGCGGTGCCGAGCGGGAAGAGCGGGGTGAAGTTCCCGGCACGGAAGGCGGTGAAGGCGACCGCGCAGAACATGACCAGGGCGGCGATCTTCACGCCGACCATGAGGGTGTTCGCGACGGCGCTCTCGCGGGCGCCCCGCAGCAGTACGACCATGGAGAGGACGACGATGGCGGCGGCGGGGATGTTGAGGACGCCCCCTGTGCCGGGCGGCGCGCTGAGCGAGTCGGGCAGGGTGACCCCGACGGTCAGATCGAGCAGTTCGTTGACGTACTGCCCCCAGCCCACGGCCACGGCCGCGACGGACACCCCGTACTCCAGGATCAGACACCAGCCGCAGACCCAGGCGACCAGTTCGCCGAGGGTGGCGTAGGCGTAGCTGTAGGAGGAGCCGGAGCCGGGGATCATGCCGGCCAGCTCGGCGTAGGAGAGAGCGGAGAAGAGAGCGGTCACCCCGGCGAGCACGAACGACACGACGATGGCCGGGCCCGCCTCGGGAACGGCCTCCCCGAGCACCACGAAAATGCCCGTCCCGAGCGTGGCTCCCACACTGAGCAACGTGAGCTGCCCGACCCCCATGGTCCGCTTGAGCGGACTCCCGGCCGCCTCGGCAACCAGCGATCCGACCCCCTGCCGCCGGGTCAGCCGAGCCGCCCACCCGCCGCCTCCTCCGCCGCCGTCCGCCCGCGCACGCACTGTCTCCGTGTCCACGCCCTGCTCCCTCCACCGCACCGTTCCGCCATCAGTGCCCTGATGATGCGGAGGGCGGGGCGACGGACGGTGAGAGCATCGGCCAGAGATGGCGGGGGCGGTTTGGCGGCTTGGCCAAAGCCGGGGGGTGAGTGGAAACACGGGCGGGCGTTGCGTGCAGGCGGGCAGGGGTGGCGTCGCAGCCGCCCCAGCGGTGGGCAATCGTGCCGCTGGGGCGGTGCCCGTCCCGAAGAGAGCGGCACCCCGTACAGTGGTTCGTCGGCTGCGGGGCAGTGGGGGCTGGTCGCGCAGTTCCCCGCGCCCCTCAAAACCGCCGGCCCACCCCAGGTGCCTTTAAGGGGCGCGGGGCTGTGACATTTGCGGCTCCGCCGCGGGGCGCGACCAGCCCCCACCCACCCGCAGCCAAAGAACACACCCCGGGGTCGAAGGGGCGGAGCCCCTGGGGATGGGACGGGTAGGGGCGGCGGGGGCGAAGAACCCCCAGGGCTACCGGGCCGACGCCGGGCCGCGCGACCCTCCCCGAGCTGAGCCCCGGCGCCGGGCACGCGCCGAGCCGGCGTCAGCGCAAGGCGTCCGCGACCTCCCGGGCCGCGTCCACGACCCGCGGTCCCACCCGCTCCGGCACGGAGTCCGCCAGCATGACGACACCCACGCTGCCCTCGACCCCGGTCACACCGATCAGTGGCGCCGCGGCGCCACTGGCCCCCGCCTCCAACTCCCCATGCGTGAGCGTGTACCCGGGCTCCCCCACCGGCGCCTGCCGGGCGGCGAGAATCGCCCGCCCCGCGGCACCCCGGTCCAGCGGATGCCGGAACCCGGCGCGATAGGCGACGTGGTAATCCGTCCACGTCGGCTCCACGACCGCGACGGCCAGTGCCTCGGTCCCGTCGACCAGCGTGAGATGAGCCGTGGCCCCTATGTCCTCGGCCAGCGCCCGCAACGCGGGCAGCGCGGCCTCCCGCACCAGCGGATGCACCTGGCGGCCCAGCCGCAGCACGCCGAGCCCGACCCGGGCGCGGCCACCCAGATCACGGCGTACGAGTGCGTGCTGCTCCAGCGTGGCGAGCAACCGGTACACAACGGTCCGGTTGACGCCCAGTTTGTTCGAGAGCTCGGTGACGGTCAGCCCGTGGTCCGTGTCGGCGAGCAGCTTGAGGACGCGCAGTCCCCGGTCGAGCGTCTGAGAGGTCTCCGCGGTCACGACGCCCACTCCTTAGTGGTGAGGTCGACGGCCCCCTCGCGGCGGTTGCGCCACCGAGTCCCGTCGGCGACGCGCTTCAGAGGCCGCCGGTCGGCTGACGACCCGGGCTCTTCCCGGGCGGAGTCGCTTCACGGCTGCGCTCCGCGGCGGCGCTGCCACGGGGCGTGTGCGTAGCCGGGACAGTAGCGAGCCGGTCCGCTCAGCGGAAGTCCACGTCCAGAATCCGGGCACTGGCTGGTACGGACTGATTCCGTTTGCCCCCATACGCACGGCGCTCATCACACGGCGTGCACGACCCGCGCACACAGCGCACACGCCCACAAACGCGCCCCCGAAAGGGGCGCGAGGAACTGCGCGACCAGCCACAGACGGTCCGCGGCCGAAGAACAACCGGCACACCCCGGAACCGCGACCGCCCCGGCACAGCGCCCAGCGTCACCGCATACGGGTGGCCCACTCCTGCACCTTGGCGATCCGCTGCCGCAGCTGTCCCGCCGTCGCCTCCGCGCTCGGCGGCCCCCCGCACACACGCCGCAGCTCGGTGTGGATCACGCCGTGCGGCTTGCCGCTCTGATGGACGTACGCGCCGACCATGGTGTTGAGCTGTTTCCGCAGCTCCAGCATCTCCTTGTGGGAGACCACGGGCCGCCGCTCGGCGGGCAGTTCGAGCAGATCCGCTTCCTCGTCAGGCTTCTTGCGGCTGTGCGCGATCTGCCGGGCCTGCCGCTTCTGGAGGAGCATCTGCACCTGGTCGGGTTCGAGAAGCCCCGGAATGCCGAGGTAGTCCTGCTCCTCCTCGCTCCCCGGGTGGGCCTGCATCCCGAACTCGGCGCCGTCGTACAGCACCCGGTCGAAGACGGCCTCGGACTCCAGCGCCTCGAAGGAGAACTGCTCCTGCTCGCCGGTGTCCTCGTCCTGCTCCCGGTTCGCCTCGTCCATCTCCTGCTCGGACTCGGCGTACGGGTCCTCCTCGCCCTCCTTCTTGGGCTTGTCGAGGACGTGGTCGCGCTCGACCTCCATCTCGTTGGCGAAGCCCAGGAGGTCGGGGACGGTCGGGAGGAAGACGGAGGCGGTCTCGCCGCGCCGCCGGGACCGTACGAAACGTCCGACGGCCTGGGCGAAGAAGAGGGGCGTGGAGATGGTGGTGGCGTACACGCCGACCGCGAGCCGCGGCACGTCGACGCCCTCGGACACCATCCGCACCGCGACCATCCACCGGTCGTCGCTGTGGCTGAACTCGTCGATGCGGTTCGAGGCGCCGGTGTCGTCGGAGAGGACGAGGGTCGCCTTGGTCCCGGTGATCTCGCGGATCAGCTTGGCGTACGCGCGCGCCGAGTCCTGGTCGGAGGCGATGACGAGCGCACCGGCGTCCGGGATGCCCTTCCTGACCTCGGTCAGCCGCTGGTCGGCGGCGCGGAGCACGCTGGGCATCCATTCGCCGCGCGCGTCGAGGGCGGTGCGCCAGGCCTGCGAGATGGCGTCCTTGGTCATGGGTTCGCCGAGGCGAGCGGCGATTTCGTCGCCCGCCTTGGTGCGCCACCGCATGTTGCCGCTGTAGGAGAGGAAGATGACCGGCCGCACGACCCCGTCGCCGAGGGCGGACCCGTATCCGTACGTGTAGTCGGCGGAGGACCGCCGGATCCCGTCGTTCCCCTCCTCGTACGTCACGAAGGGGATGGGGTTGGTGTCGGACCGGAAGGGCGTACCGGTGAGCGCGAGCCGCCGGGTGGCGGGCTCGAACGCCTCAAGACACGCCTCACCCCAGGACTTGGAGTCACCGGCGTGGTGGATCTCGTCGAGGATGACGAGGGTCTTGCGCTGCTCGACGCGATTGCGGTGCAGCATGGGCCGCACACCGACACCGGCGTACGTCACGGCGACGCCGTGGTACTCCTTGCTGAGCGGCCCCGCGCTGTACTCGGGATCCAGCTTGATCCCTATCCGCGCGGCCGCCTCCGCCCACTGCTTCTTCAGATGCTCGGTCGGCGCGACCACGGTCACCTGCTGCACGACATGGTGGTGCAGCAGCCAGGACGCGAGCGTCAGCGCGAACGTCGTCTTGCCGGCGCCGGGCGTGGCGACGGCCAGGAAGTCGCGCGGCTGCTCCTGGAGGTACCTCTCCAGCGCCCCGTGCTGCCAGGCACGCAGCTTGTTGGCGGTACCCCAGGGGGCGCGTCCAGGGAAGGCGGGTGAGAGGTGGTGCGAGGAGGAGGCGGCACTGGCGGCGGTGGTAGTCACGGTCTCCGTGTTTGGGGTCGAGCGGCTCGGCTACGTATGACAACCGGGCCACCCTACCGGCGACCCGGATGTGTCAACGCGCGGACGACGCCGGGTCACCCGTGGATGGGACTGAGCTCACATCACTGCTACCACTCAAGAGCGTGCCCGCACCCGCGTCGTCACCCAAGCCCCCACCAGCGCCACCCCGGCCATCGGCAGGAACACGGCGGAGAAGGCGGCGGGGTGGGAGCCGGTCGCCGAGGTGGCCGTATCCGTGATGGCGCCGCCGCCGAGGGCCGCGAAGGCCGCGCCGCCCACGGCGAGCAGCAGCACGTTCGACAGACCGTCGGAGATCTGCAGCGCGGCGGAGTTGGCCCCGGTCTCCTCCGGCGCCGAGAGGCGCAGCAGCAGCACGCTGGTCGAGGCCGTCACCAGCCCCATGCCGAAGCAGCCGAAGCCCCAGGCCACGGCGACGATCCACACCGGCACGGAGTGGATCAGCACGCTGGGCACGGTGGCGATGGCGGCCGCGAGCAGCACCATGCCGAGGAACATCAGCCGGGCCCGGTACGGCTCCGTCCGGGGCCGCGACTGCACATACGACCCCAGCGCCCAGGTCCCGCCGGCCGCCGCCAGTGAGAACCCGGCGAGCGTCGGCGACAGCCCGCGCTGGGTGACCAGCATGAGCGGCACGAAGGACTCGGCGGCGATGAAGGCCCCGGCCGCGACCCCGCGCAGCAGCACCACGGACGGCAGCCCGCGCGCCGCCCGGTACGTGCCGCGCGGCAGCAGCCCGAGGACGGCCGGCACGAGCAGCGCCGCGCCGGCGAGGGCGGGGACGAGCGAGAGCCAGTCCAGTTCCTGGGCGGCGTACTGGAGGAGCGCGGCGCCGAGCGAGATCCCGAGCGCGAGCCGGATGCGCCGCCGGTCGAGGGGCGCGCGGCCGGCCGCCTCGCGCGGGCCGGACGTCCGCCGCCGGATCTGCGGCAGCGCGAGCGCCAGCGGAAGGACGACCAGGACTGGTATCCCGGTGAACACCCAGCGCCAGCCGAGGTGTTCGGTGACCGCGCCCGCGATCAGCGGTCCGACCACGGACGGGACGACCCAGCCCGCCGCGAACGCCGCCATGATCGCCGGGCGCAGCCGCTCCGGGTAAGCCCGCGCCACGACGACGTACAACGCGACGACGACCAGCCCGCCGCCGAGCCCCTGCACGGCCCGCCCGAGGATGAACACCCACATGGTCCCGGCGGTCCCGGACAGCAGCAGCCCCGCCGCGAAGGCCGTGATCCCCGTGGTCAGCGGCGCCAGGGGCCCGTCCCGGTCCCCCCACTGCCCGGCAAGCACCATCCCGAACAGACTCGTCGTGAAATACGCCGAGAACGCGAACGCGTACGCCGACACCCCGTCGAGCTCCCGCGCCGCCACGGGCATCGCCGTCCCCACGGCCGTCGCCTCGAACGCGATCAGCAGCTCCACGAACACGATCCCGATACTGAGCGCCCGGTAGGGACGGCTCAGCACACCCCCCTCGGCACCTTCCGACCCCTCGGCCTCGGACGGAACCGGCGTGGCATCCCGCGCTTCCAGTGCTGTCATGACCGCCAGCGTAAGAGTCACACCGGGCGCTGGCCCCTGTCGGAAGACCGTGATCAACTGCGCCTTTGGTCCTACGACCAGCCGCCCCACACCCCCACCAGCCGACCACCACCCGACGTTTCATGAACGGCGTATGGCAGTCCCATTGCAGCACCCACCCACCCCTTGAGCCACGCCCACGCCCCCGCCTACGGTCAACCCATCAGGTCGGAACGAGTGAGCCGTGCCGCACCTGAGTCCGGCCGTGTGCCCGAGTGGTTTAGGGACTCGCCTGCGCTGCATCCATCAGCGGGCTCCGCCCGCGGGGAGTCACGTGGGTTCAATTCCCGCCACGGCCGGTGCGTATGGCCGTGTGCCCGAGTGGTTTAGGGACTCGCCTGCAAAGCGAGTTACGTGGGTTCGATTCCCGCCACGGCCTCAACTGCCTGACCAGGCAAAACGAGAGGGCGGCACCTCAGAGGGGTGCCGCCCTTTTCGTCGGCCGTCTCAGTTGCGAGGCGAGCTTCGCCCAGATCCAACAGTGGACAGTCGATGGGATTTTCAGGGCCACGGAGAGCCACAGCCCACGACGCCAGCAGTGCAAGGCCTGCGCTCGGCACAGTGGGGAGCCTCAGTAGGCGCGGATGGCCATCATCACGACCATGGATGCAGGGCTGTGCGTCAACGACTGACGCCAGGTCGGACCCTTCTGCCGGCCGCCCTCCTCTACGGGAGGGCGGCCGGTCCCGTTGCCCCAAACGGGGGGAAGGGCACGTCTTCGCCCGGCATGGCACCTCACCAGGGATGACGTGGATGCTATGGAGCTCCGGGCGACTACGTAGAGCTCCTGATCGGTTGCAGATAGCGATGATCCCTTTCACGGTGGGCACAAGATCCGACGCACCATCGAAGGGAACATCCATGCCTGCTCTGCCCGCACGGCGCATCGCGTCCTCCGCACTCTGCGCCACGCTCCTGCTCGGGATCGCCGCACCGGCCTCCATAGCCGCGGACAGCGCCTCGGCGCGTGGCCGCACCCACGCGGCGGCACCCGTACCCGGAGCGGACGCGCTTCTCGCGCAGGTCCAGACCCTGGCCGACATCGGCGGCGTACTGACCCCGGTCACCGAACTGCTCACCGCCGCGCTGAAGGCGGACAACGGTCAGCTCTCCGCCGACGAGGCGGCGAAGCTCGGCCAGGCGGTGAAGGACGCGATCGCCAAGGTCACCGCGGCGGCTCCGGCGACGCCTCCGGTCACGTCCACGCTCCCGGCCGCTCCGGCGCTGCCCACCGTGCCCGCGCTGACGAAGAGCGCCGAGGGCAAGGGCGGCGACAGGGCGCCGGGCGCCAAGCAGCCGCGCGCCGAGGCTCCCTCGGACCTCAAGGGTGACGCGCTGGCCGCCCTGCAGAAGGCGGTCGACACCCTGCTCAAGGCGGTCACGTCCGGCGACGTCGCCCAGGTCGCGCCCGCGGTCACCGGCGTGGTGACGGGTCTCGTCAACTTCGTCGTGGCCACGGTGCTCGGCGGCGGTCTGCCGGCGGCGAACCTGCCCGGCCTGCCGGCGCTGCCCAGCGTGACGGGCGCACTGCCCACGGGTTCACTGCCGACGACTGGGGTCCTGCCCGCCGCCTGAGCCCCTGGAGCGATTCCTGAGCCCGGGGCGCCTGCCTGAGGCGAAGCAGCCGCCACCCCGCCGTCGTGCCGACCGTCCCTGGTCGGCACGACGGCGGGGTGTTGTCACGAACATTGCACCATCGACGGCAACCCTGAACCGCGCCGCACTTGAGAACGCGGCCCGGCGGGTGGGCATTCGGCCGCCTGTTCATCGCCAACCCCGACCTCGTACGTCGGATGCGCGAGGACGCACCCCTCAACCACTGGAACCGGCCGACGTTCTACGGCGGCGCCGAGGGCTACACCGACTACCCGGCCCTCCCCGCCGCCAACGGCTCCTGACAGCCCCCAGGACGGACCATTCCAGGCGCTGGTAGCCGCGTTCCACGCAGATCCGCGCGAGTCCCGTCAGGAGTGCCTTGCCGCGGGCGGCGGGGCGTACGTAGAGGTTTCCAGGTAGATGCCGTGGACTCCGCGCCAGGTGGAGAAGTTGAGGAACCACAGGGCGAGCCGACCGGATCGCCCTGTGGTGTCGTCGGCTGACCGACAGCGTTCGGAGGGTCGAAGCCACTGACCCCACGGGGCGGAGGTGGCCACGCTACAAGTCCAGCGACGATGTCACCGTTGCCTTGTGCCAGTGGTGATAGCGACTGGTCAGCACGGGCCCCGACCGTCTCGGTTTCCGTCTCATTCACTCCCGTCCGGAGCCGTCCACGGCCGTTCACGCTCCGGGCGGGAGTACGGGAATGAACGAGGCTGAACACCCCTGGATCAGGCTCTGACCAGTCTGGACGAACCTGCAAAGCGAGTTACGTGGGTTCGATTCCCGCCACGGCCTCTAGCGCCAATGCCGTTGCGTTAGCTTGCGGGCGTACGCTGAAGTTCAGTGGTCCCGGGGGTGGTTCGGGTGGCTGCAAGCGTCTCTGAGTTATCGGGTTTAGGCCTGCTGACCTGGGTCTATCCGCCAGGTCTGGTGGATCGGGTGGTGGCTGCCTGTGGTCGTGTGGAGCAACGCAAGCGCCTGCTCCCGGCCCGGCTGGTGGTGTATTTCGTGCTGGGGCTGGCCCTGTTCTCGCCCGCTCCGTATCTGGACGTGATGCGGCATCTGGTCGAGGGACTGCGCGGTCTGCGCCTGCTGGGCACCTGGCATGTCCCGGCGAAGTCGTCGCTGTTTCGGGCCCGGCAGCGGCTGGGCCCGGAACCGCTGCGGGTGCTGTTCACCACGACCGCGAAACCGATGGGCACCGAAGCCACCCCGGGCGCCTTCTGGCGCGGACTGCGGCTGCTGGCGGTGGACGGGACCTGCTGGGACGTCGCCGACAGCCCGGCCAATGAGGCTGCCTTCGCACGCCCCGGAAACACCCGCGGCCACGACAAAAGCGCCTTTCCCCAGGTGCGGATGGCCTGCCTGGTGGAGGTCGGCACGCACCTCGTACTGGACGCCGAACTCGCCGGCTGCCGCACCGGGGAAGTGACCTTGGTGAGCCGTCTGCCCCGTTCCTGCGGCCCCGGGCAACTGGTCCTGGCCGACCGCGAGTTCCTCGGTGTGCCGTTGTGGCGGTCCTTCACCGCCACCGGCGCTCAGCTGCTGTGGCGGGTGCCCGCCAACCGGGTCCTGCCCGTCGAGCGGCAGTTGCGGGACGGGTCCTGGCTTTCGCGCATCCACGCCCACACCGATCCGGCCCACACCGACCCGGTCACCGTGCGGGTAATGGCCTACCGGCTGAACGGCACCGGCCATGCTGCCGAGGGCTACCGGCTGGTGACCAGTCTGCTCGACGCCCGCCGCTATCCCGCCCGCCAGCTGGCCGCGCTCTACCAGGAGCGCTGGGAAGTAGAGAGCGTCTTCGCCGAGATCAAGACCCATCAACGCGGAGCCCACGTCGTCCTCAGCAGCAAAACCCCCGACGGCGCCCTGCAGCAGATCTGGGCACACCTGCTGGTCCACCACGCCCTGCGCGAACTGATGGTGAGAACGGCCGCGACCCGGGGCCTGGACCCCGACCGGATTTCCTTCACCGAAACTCTGCGCTCCGCCCGACGCAGTGTGACCGTCACGCCGGGCAGTTTTTCCCCCTGACCTCCTGGTCAGAACGCTCGTCCTGCTCCAGCACGACCTACTCGAACGACTCCTGCCGGCCAGACGCCTGCGCAGCCAGCCCCGCGTCATCAAACGCAAGATGTCCAACTACCGGCTCAAACGGGCCGAACACCACACCTGGCCCCAACCCACCCGAACCGGCACCCGAGCAATCACCATTCAACGACCCCAACCCGCAAACCCGTAACGCAACGGCATGACTCTGTTGGTGATCTTGGCGGGGTGGTGACGGCGGTCGCTGGTGGTGGTTGGCTGGTCGGTAGCGGGGCGGCCTCGGTTTAGGGGCGGTGGACGGTGTCGATGCGTCCGGCAAGTTTCCAGCGGATTCCCCCGGTGACGGTCCGGACGGCGTGGGCGGCGTGTCCGAGGGGGACGCCGGTGATGCTGATGCGGGACCGGCTGGATGTGGTGTTCGCCGACGAGGACTTCGCTCATCTGTATCCGGCCGATGGCCGACCGGGTTTCTCGCCAGGGCAGTTGGCGCTGGTGTCGGTGCTGCAGTTCGCGGAGAACCTTTCGGACCGGGCGGCGGCGGATGCGGTGCGCACGAGGATCGACTGGAAGTACGGGCTCGGCCTCGAACTGGACGATCCGGGGTTCGACTATTCGATGCTCAGCGAGTTCCGGGCCCGGTTGGCCGAGGGCGACCGGGCCGATCAACTGCTGCAGTTGATGCTGGACCGCTTGGTGGCGGCCGGGCTGCTCAAGGGGCGGGGCCGACAGCGTACCGACGCCACCCATGTCCTGGCGGCGGTGCGGCGTTTGAGTCGGCTGGAGTTGGCGGGCGAGAGCGTTCGGGCTGCTCTGGAGGAGATCGCCGAGGCCGATCCGGACTGGCTGGTGCCGCTGATCGAGCCCGAGTGGGCCAAGCGGTACGGCCGGAAAGTCGAGATCGGGAAAGTCCCGGGCGGCAAGGTGGCGGTGCGCGAACGCGCCGAGGAGTTCGGCCGGGACGGGCAGAGACTTCTCACCGCGGCCTGGGCGGCCGACGCCCCACCCCGTCTGCAGATGCTGCGGCAGGTGGAGATCCTGCGGCAGGTCTGGATCCACCAGTACTACTGGGATCGCGAGGGGCAGCTGCGCTGGCGGGAGGGCACTGCCCTGCCGCCGGCCTCCCTGCGGTTCGACTCCCCGTATGACACGGACGCGCACTACTGCGTCAAACGTGATGTCGAGTGGAGCGGATACCGGGTTCATTTCACCGAGTCGTGTGATCAGGACCTGCCGCACCTGGTGGTGCACGTGGCCACCACCATTGCTCCCGTCCAGGATGGGCAGTTGACCGAGAAGATCCACGACGACCTCGCGACCCGTCGCCTGGCTCCTGCCGAGCACATCGTGGACACCGCCTACCTCACTCCCGCCCACGTCGAGCGGGCCCAGCGCGTCCACGGCATCACGCTGCTCGGCCCGATCCTCGCCGACAACAGCCGCCAGGCCAAAGCCGGCTCGGGCTTCGACAAGGCGGCCTTCACCATCGACTGGGTCAACGAGCAGGCCATCTGCCCGCGCGGTGCGACCAGTGCGTCCTGGACCAAGCTGAATATCTCCGGCCACACCTATCTTCAGGCCCGCTTCGCCGAGACCGACTGCCGGCCCTGCCCAGACCGTGCCCGGTGCACCTCCTCCGCCACTCGAGCCCGCTCCGTCGCGGTGCTGCCGCGGGCACTGCACGAGATCCAGATGCGCAATCGGCTCGACCAGCAGACCGAGCAGTGGCAACGTCGGTACGCGATCCGCGCCGGCATCGAGGCCACCCTCTCGCAAAACGTCCGAACTCACGGCCTGCGCAGAGCCCGCTATCGAGGCCTGGCCCGCACCCACGTGCAGCACGTCCTGACGGCCATGGCCTGCAACCTCAGCCGCCTCGCAGACTGGAACGACACCGCCCCGTCGGCCCGCCGGGCACCCCGCTTCCGAACTCTCTGCAACACAGCCGGATTCGCGATCACCTGACGCCCGAGATCACCAACAGAGTCACGGCATTGCCTCTAGCGCTGGGCTGACCAGCAAGAACGACCGCATGAGGGCGGTATGACGCACCGTTGGAACGGTGCTGGGCAGTCGCTTGCACGCCTGCGGACGGACGTAGGACGCCCACCCGAGCCCCCGGACAAGGGGCGTCATGAGCACCGCTACGGCCACCAAGCCGCGCAAGAGCCCGTTTCCGGGCCGCTACTGCCGACAAGCGCGGTCAGGCCTATCGGGCGGACGGCGCAGACCGGCATGGCGGGCAGACCGATCAGCGGAATCGGAACAGGGCGTGGTCGTCCATCGGCTCAGGCCGTTTCAGGCCGTCGGAACGCGTCGACGTTACGCGCGCACCAGTCCGCGAAAGTCCGCGGCTCGCGTCCGAGCAGTCGCTCGAAGGTGTCCGTCCGGAACCCGACGGTGTCGGCGCGCATGAGGTTGAAGCCCTCGATTACGGCGACTCCGCCATCACCTGACACTCCCACGCCCCCGTCTGAACAGATCCGGGTTCGATTCCCGCCACGGCCTCCAAAACCGGCGTCGCTGCCGACCACGCGCTCCCGTGGTGCGGGGGCGGCCGCACTCTTTCCGGGCGCTCTCTTCCGGGCGTTCACCGTCACTGCTCCGCCGTAGCCTGTCCCCTTCATCAGGTGTCACGGGGGGCGGCGGTATGGCGAAGGTTCCTGAGAGTCGGCGGGTTGGGCGGGTCGCGGTGAACAAGCTGCGGTCGCTGCTGGAGCAGCATGGCCACATCGTCCAGGAGATCGACGGGGTGAACGACCACGGTGAGGATCTGTACGTCACCTTCGTGCACGCCGGCCGGCGGACCGATGCCTCGGTCGCGGTGCAGGTGAAGGGAGGCGCATCGCATCGCACGCGCCGCGGGTACCGGGTGCCTGTGGGGCAGCACGCCGAGAACTGGCGCAACAGCAATGTGCCCGTGCTGTGCGCGGTCCACGATCCTCAGCCCGACACCCTGTTCTGGGGCAACGCCACGCGTCAGCTTCGAAGGGCACAGGCGCAGCGCAAGACCTTGAAGTCCATTGTCCTCGGCAGGGAATCGGTGCTGAACGACGACACCGTGGACGACTTCGTACGACGGGCCCGCCGTTACGTCGATCTGGAGCGCGAGGGCCTGGGCAGGTGGGCCGACATGGCGGGTGTCGAGTTTGGCGAGACGGACATCGTCAAGCCCTTTGAGAACGAGTACGGCGAGCCCATGGTCTTCTGGCAGCGCAAGGGCGTTCCCCTCGCGACGCTCCTGCACCACGACCTGGACTGGGAACCCGTCCCCATCAGCGAGGACACCCTGAGGTTCGGACCTCTCTTCCCCTCGGTCGCCGGTGTCATCCTCAACGACGCCGAGGCACACTGGCTGGCGGCCTGTTTCAAGGCCAGCGAATGGTGGCGCCGTCCCGAGAGCGATTGAAGGATTGAAGGGCCGAGCGCTCGCCCGTGCCGGACGCTTCTCGCCGCCGCCCCGGCACCGCTTCGCGCGCCCTCTACCCGTACAGCGACCCGTACAGCGTTCCGCCCGCCTGGTCCTCGAATATCTCCGGCCAGTAGCGCCAGCCGTCGTCGCCGGGAAGGGAGAGGGTGGGATCGCAGGCGACCGGGTCGACCGTGGCGAGGGTCTGGGCCATGGTGGCGGCGAGTTGTTCGTAGGAGTCGGTGAGGTGGTGGGCCGCGTCGAGGGACTTCTCGCGGTGGAGCAGCCAGAGCGTGAAGGCGAGGGTGGAGATGTCGGCGTTGAGGGGGCGGAGGGTGAGGTCGGGCTCGCTCCAGGCGAGGACCGCGCCCGTGGTGCCGTCCACGACGAGGCTGGTGTCCTCCAGGAGGTAGCCGAGGCGTATCAGGCGGTCCGCGGTCGTGGGGAGTTCGTCGGCGGAGAACTCGCCCTGGCGCTCGTCCGCGTAGTACTCGGTGAGGGCCGGCAGGGGCACCTCCGTGTCCAGCTGGAAGAGGAAGCCGTCCTCAGGCAGGCCCGTCTCCCGCAGGAAACGGCGGGTGGGCTCGTGCGTCAGCGCGGACGGGAAGTCGACGTCCTCGAAGCGCATGATCTCGCCCGTGCCGAACTCCTCGTCCAGCAGTCGCTTCGGCAGGTCGAGGACAAGCCCCTCGCCGGGGCCCGCGATCCGGGCGAGCGGGCGGATCAGGGCGGCCATGCGCCAGTACGGCGGCACATGCCCGAACACGCCCGCGCCCGCAGCCTCACCCGCGCCCACACCCACACCCACGCCCGACGTGAACATCTCCGTCAGGCGGGCAGTCGTCTCCGTGACCGTCTTCGGGCCGAACGGGCCCCGAGGCGCCGTCAGTTCCTCCGTGGCCGCCGTGAAGCGCAGCAGTGCCTCCAGGGAGGGGGCCAGGGGCGACAGGGGGGACAGGTCCAGCAGGGCGGGGTTCGGGTGGACGTACGTCGTGGAGATCTTCCCGTTCGTCCCGTCCAGCACGATCGACTCAAGGTCCCTGTCCAGGTTCCTCAGCGCCCCTATGACGAGCTGGTCCCGCAGCTCCTCGGCGAGCTTCTCCGCGTCGCCGGCCAGGTCGGCGAGCCTCCGCAGCCCGTGCTCCCGCAGCGCGGCGAACCCCAGCAGCCGGCCGTCGGACGGCAGCCCGGGTCCCCTCAGCCACCGTCGCGTCCCCGCGTGCGTGACGTACGGATCCAGCTCCTCGTCGGTCAGTGTGATCGCGCCGCCGACACCGATGTCAGTCGTGCTCATGGCTCCCCCGCGCAGATGAACACATCGTGCTTCCCCCAGGCAGGAACACCCCGGCGTCCCGCGGCAGTTCCTCATTGAGCCAGAACCATACGCCGCACCACTGACAACGCCGGAAACACGGGGAAACACGCCGGAGCACGCGGAAACAGGGGCCCCGCCCCTCAGCTGAGGTACACGCCGCCCACGACGACCACCAGGGCCGCCAGCACGAACAGCAGCACCCAGATCAGCAACTTCCCGACGCTGGGCGGGGGTTCGTAGCGCGGCTGCTCGGGGCCGTCGTTCAGTGGCGGTTCGCCGCTCAGCGGCTCGTGCGGTGCGCTCATGATCCCGTCACCACCACCGCCGCCTGCGGGCGGATCGGGAGGCGGTTGACCGGCCGTCCCGTCGCCGCCCGTACGGCGGACGCGACCGCCGCGGGGGACGTCACGACCGGCACCGCGCTGACCGCCTTCGCGCCGAACGGGGCGACGACATCGCGCTCCTCGACCAGCTTGACGATGCGGATGTCGGGCGCGTCCAGGGCGGTGGGGAGGGCGTATCCGGTCAGGTCGGGGTGGCGGACCAGGCCGCGGGCCGTGCGCAGGTTCTCCGTGAGCGCGGCGCCGACGCCCTGGGTGACGCCCGCCTCGATCCGGGCCGTCAGCTGCGCCGGGTTGAGGATCCGGCCCACGTCCTGGGCGAGCGCCAGCTCCACCACCCGGACCGAGCCCAGCTCGATGTCGACGTCCACCACCGCGCGGATCGCGCAGAAGGCCAGGCCCACGAAGGCGTCGCCCTGGCCCTCGGCGTCCAGCGGTTCGGTGGGGTGCGGGCGGCACTGGGCCGTGGCCCACAGTTCCTTGCCGTCCATGGCCTCCGTCACGGTCGTGGACAGCACACCGTCGTACGACGTGATCTTGCCGTCGGTGATCTGCAACAGCTCCGTGGACATGCCGAACTTGTGCGCCAGGGGCTGCAGCAGTTGCGTACGGACCATTTTCGCGGCGCGTTCGACCGCTCCGCCCGACACCCATGTGTGGCGGCCACGGCAACTCGGGCCCGCGGGCGGCTGGTCGGTGTCGACCGGCGCCACGTGCACCTCGTCGATGCCGAGCGTCTCCTGGACGATCTGCCGGGCCAGCGTGGTGAAGCCCTGGCCGGTCTCCACGGCCGCGCAGAGCACGGTGGCAACGCCGTCATGGACCTTGACCGTGGCCGTCGAGACCTCGTCCGCGCCCTCCGAGCCGAGCATGTGGACCATGCCGACGCCATAGCCGACACCACGGCGTACGGCACCGGGTTCGCCCGCGCCTTCGAGGCCCCCGGGGAGCAGCCACTCGTCCTCGGGCGTGTCCTTGGGCAGCGCGGGGAGCGGGAAGTCCCGCACGGCCTGCAGCAGTTCGGCGACCGGCGCCGGGCACGTCACCGTCTGGCCGGTCGGCAGGACGTCCCCCGTGGCCATCGCGTTGCGCAGGCGCAGCTCCGCGGGGTCGATGCCGAGCTTCTTGGCCAGCTTGTCCATCTGGGCTTCGTAGGCGGCGCACACCTGCATGGCGCCCTCGCCGCGCACATGGCCGGAGGGCGGGTTGTTGGTGCGTACGGCCCAGCCCTCGATGAAGGCGTTGGGGACGACGTAGGGGCCGCAGGCGAAGGAGACCGCGGCGGCCAGCGACTCGGCGGACGTGTCGGCGTAGGCGCCCGCGTCGAGCAGGATCTGGGCCTCGACCTTCACCAGCCTGCCCTCGGCGTCCGCGTGGTGGCGGTAGCGCAGCAGCGTGGGGTGGCGGTGGGCGTGGCCGAGGAAGGACTCCTCGCGCGTGGCGGTGAGCTTCACCGGGCAGCCGGTCTTCAGGGCCAGCAGGCCGAGCGGGAGCTGGAAGCCCTGGTCCTCGCGGTCGGCGGTGGCTCCGGGGACGCCGGTGACGACGACCTTCACGCGCTCGGGTTCCAGGCCGTAGCAGGCGGCGGCCGCGTCGCGGTCGGTGTGCGGGTCGGTGGACGCCACGTAGAGCTCGACTCCGCCGTCGGGGCGGGGCACGGCGAGGCCCGCCTCCGCGCCGATCGGGGCCGGGTCCTGGCGGCCGATGCGGTACTGGCCCTCGACGACGATCTCGCCGGCCGCCTCCGGGTCGCCGTGGCGCAGCGGGATGTGGCGGATCAGGTTGCCGTCGGGGTGCAGGGGCTCGGCCTCGAAGGCCTGCTCCGGGTCGGTCACCGCGTCGAGTACTTCGTACTCGACGATGACAGCGGCGGCGGCCATCCGCGCGGTGTCCGGGTGGTCGGCGGCGACGGCCGCGATGGGCTCCCCGTGGTGGCGTACGACCTCGGAGGCGAACACCGGGCGGTCCGCACGGCCGCGGCCGTGCAGCGCGCTGCCGGGCACGTCCTCGTGGGTGATGACCGCGCGCACGCCGGGCATCTCGCGCGCGTGGCTGGTGTCGATGGACACGATGCGCGCGTGTGGGTGGGGCGACCTGAGCACGGCGGCCCACAGCAGGCCCTCGGCCCACAGGTCGGCCGCGTACGGGAAGGTGCCCTCGGTCTTGGCGCGGGCCTCGGCGGCGGGCAGCGAGACGCCCAGCCCGTGCGGCAGGGGCTCGGGACCGCTCTCGGGTGCCGCCGGTGTCGCGGTCGCGGCTTCGTTGCTCACGCCTGGCCTCCGTCCTGGCCGTACGGCTGCTCATGCGGCGCTTGGGGGTCGTACGGAGAAGTGGAAGTGTCGTCGTACCGTGCCTGCGGTGCGGCCGGTCCGGCCGATGCCTCGAACGCCGACGGGTGGACGCCGCCCGCGCCGGGACCCGCCTGGTGCGGGATGCGTGCCTCGTCCGCGTCGGGCGCGGCTTCGGCGGCGGCCGCGGAGTGCGCCTCGCGTTCGTTGACGACCTCGCGCACGGCGTCCAGGACCCCGCGGTAGCCGGAGCAGCGGCACAGGTTGCCGCACAGCGCCTGGCGGGCTTCCAGCTCGGTCGGCGCGGGGTTGCCCTCAAGGAGGTCGTGCACGGTCATCGCCATGCCTGGTACGCAGAAACCGCACTGCACGGCGCCGCACTTGGCGAGCGCCCGCTGCACGTCGGAGGGCTGCCCGTCGGTGGCCAGGCCCTCGACGGTGCGCACCTCGCTGCCGGCGGCGGTGACGGCGGGCACCAGGCAGGACGCCACGAGCCGTCCGTCCACCTGGACGTTGCAGGCGCCGCACTCGCCCTGCGAGCAGCCGTCCTTGGCGCCCGCCAGGCCGAGCCGCTCGCGCAGGACGTAGAGCAGCGATTCGCCGATCCAGGCGTCGGTCACGGGACGGTCGGCGCCGTTGACGCGCAGGACGTAGGAGGCGAGGGGGTGTTCGTCGTGCGGGGGCGGCGCGGCGGTGTCGGCGTCCTGCGCCTCTTCGGCGGCGGCCCCCTCGGGAGCCTCGGCGGCCTCGGGGTCCTCGTGCGCCGGGTCCGGTTCGTGCGCCTCCGGAGCCCCGGTGGCCCCGTGCGCGGGCCCGGCGACCGGCGCGGAAGCCTCGTGAGCGGGCTCGGCGGCCCGCTGGGCGGCCTGCGCGGGCGATTCCGTATGAGACCCGGCCGACGGCTCCATGGAGGCCTCAGCGGCCGTTTCCCGCTGCTCGGCCGACCACGCCTGTCCGATGGCCTCCGTGGCCCAGGGGGCGGCCGCGCCGCCGGGGAGCGTGGCGGGCGGTGTCCCGCCCCACTGCTCGACGAGCGCCGAGGTGGTGAACTCGCCCGATTCGTCCGGAAGATCACCGCCGGCCACCGGAATCGACCACTGTCCGGTCACATCGTGCCCGGGGGCGGCGCCCGTCTGCGCGGCCTCGTTGAAGTCCCACTGCCCGGTGGCTCCCGGGTGGTACGCGAACCGGTCGTCGTGCGCGGCGTCGTGCGGCGCGGCGTTCGGATCCGGCCACTGGACGGCGCCGGCCGGCACGGTCCACGTCCCCGTGGCCGCCGGGTCCGTCGCCTCGGGTGTCGCGGGGGTCACGCTGATCTGCGGGGGCACATAGCCATGGCCGGGTGCCGCGAGCGGGCTGTCCCGGTCGGCGAGGAGGGCTTCGATGCCCCCTTCGGGGAGCTTGACGAAGGCGGTGGCGCCGTCGTCGTAGTCGCCCTGGGGCAGCGGATCCCAGCGGCCGCCGCTCGGCGGGGCGCCCTCTCCGTGCTGGTCGTCGGTCACGACAGTGCCCTCCCCAGTGCTCGTCGGGCCAGCGCGGCGACGGTGCGCCGCAGGTGCAGTACGGCGGGCGGAAGCTGCTGCACGGAGCCGTCCGCGTCGGGGACGGGGTCGGGGATGCAGGCCGCGGCCACGTACTCCCCGAACGCGGCGAGCGCCTCCGGCACGATCGTCCGGTTGTTGTCCCAGTCGATCAGCTGGGCGACCCAGGCCTCGGCGTCCAGCGGCCGCAGCGGCATCGGCGCTATGGCTCCGACGGCGCACCGCACTCCGCGCCGCGCGGGGTCGAGGACGAGGGCCACGGACGCGATCGCGCGGCCGGGTCCGGTGCGCCCCGTCGCCTTCAGGAAGACCTGCGGGGCGTGCAGCAGCGGCACGCGCACGTAGCCGATGAGTTCGCCGCCGCGGAGCATCTCCATGCCCGCGAGCAGGTGCGACACGGGGATCTCGCGGCGGGCTCCGCCCTGGCCCGCGATGATCAAGGTGGCTTCCAGAGCGGCCAGTACGGGCAGCGCGTCCCCCGTAGGGGCGGCCGAGGCGATATTGCCGCCCAGGGTGCCCGCGTTACGGATCTGCGGCGGACCGGCGGCGCGCGCGGCGGCGGCCAGTGCCGGGATCAGGGCCGCGAAGTCGGGGCGCCCCATGCGGGCGTGGGTGAGGCCCGCGCCGAGCAGCGCGTGGCCGTCCTGGTACTGCCAGCCGCGGATCTCGCTGATCCGGCCGAGGCCGACGAGCGCGGCGGGCCGCAGCTGTCCGGAGTTGACGGCGGCCATGAGGTCGGTGCCGCCGGCCACCGGAACGGCGGCGGGCATGGCGGCCAGCGCCGCCACTGCTTCGTCCAGCGACGCGGGCAGCGTCACGGCCTGCGCCGCCTGCGGTGCGTGCGTGGTCAAACCGGCTGCCCCTTCCCGCTGCCCCACCTGGTCCCACCTGTGCTGCCGTACGGTACGTGCTGACAGGGCGGACGTGGCAACTCTGGCACATCTTCCCCGGCCCTCGACGCGGGGGTCCGCTAGGAGGCATTCGCCCCTCTCACCAGGGAGATGGTCCGTTTTCGTACGGCATCACCCGTGAGTGCGAATTGCCACTCTTCGGTGACCCTTGGGCGCCTTTTCCCTTGTGGGGCCACAGTTCCAGGGTGAACACCCCGGGACACGCGTCTTCGGAGTCACCTCACACGTTTGGGGGCGCCCCCTCGATCGGGCGTCCGAGGCCACCCGTCATCCCTTCGGGGGCAGGCCGCCGCTGCCACGGCAGCGGACCCGCGGGCGGGCGATAGTCCACTCCAAGGGCGTCAAGTCGCCCGTAGTGGGCGGTCATCCGCCGTTCGAAGCCGGCGAAGTCCCGTTCGGCGGGGGCGGGCAGGGCACTCCAGGCGACCTCGGCGAAGGCCACGAGCCGCGGGTACGTCTGGTAGTCCACGCGCGCGTGGTCCTCCATCACCTCGGTCCACACGTTGGCCTGAGTGCCCAGCACATGCCGTGCCTCCGCCTCGGTGAGCTGCGGCGGCACCGGCTCGAAGCGGTAGACGTCCTCCAGGGTGCGGACATAGCCGATGGGCATCGGCTCGTCCTCGCCGGCGGCCTGACGGTGGTCCAAGTACACCTGCTGCTCGGGGCACATGACGACGTCGTGGCCCGCGCGGGCGGCCGTGACACCGCCCTGGTAGCCGCGCCACGAGGACACGGCCGCGCCGTCCGCGAGCCCGCCCTCCAGGATCTCGTCCCAGCCGATCAGCCGACGCCCGCGGGCGGAGAGCCAGTTGTCGAAGTGCCGGACGAACCAGGACTGCAACTCGTCCTCGTCCGCGAGCCCGAGTTCCTTGATGCGCGCCTGCGCGGTGGGCGACTGCCGCCACTGGTCCTTGGCGCACTCGTCGCCGCCGATGTGCACGAACTCCGAGAAGGGTCCGGCGTCCGCCGGGAACAGGTCGAGGAGTTCCTCGAACACCCCCTCGTAGAAGCGCAGGGTGTTGTCAGTGGGGGCGAGTACGTTTTTGGAGACGCCCCAGTTGTCCCAGACGGAGAGGGAGGTCGTGTCGATGACGTCGGTGTTGCCGAGTTCCGGATACGCGGCGATGGCGGCCTGCGAGTGCCCCGGGATGTCGATTTCGGGGACGACGCTGATATGCCGCTCGGCGGCGTACGCGACGATCTCGCGGATGTCGTCCTGCGTGTAGAAGCCCCCGTGCGGCTTCTCCTCCCACAGCGGCGAGGCGCGATGGCCGAATTTCGTGCGCGCCCGCCAGGACCCGACCTCCGTCAGCTTCGGGTAGCGCTTGATCTGAACACGCCATCCCTGGTCGTCAGTGAGGTGGAAGTGGAAGACGTTGAGTTTGTGGGCGGCCAGGAGGTCGAGATGGCGCAGGACCCCGTCCTTGGGCATGAAGTGCCGGGAGACGTCGAGCATGAGGCCGCGCCAGCGGAATCGCGGGGAGTCCTGGATGTGGGTCACCGGCAGTCGCCACTCCCGGCCGGGAAGCGGCGCCCGCCGGAAAGCGTCGGGGCCGAGCAACTGCCGCAGCGTCTGAGCGCCCCAGAAGAGCCCGGCGGCGCCACCGCCGACGAGGTGCACGCCCTTCGGCGTGACGGCCAGACGGTAGCCCTCGTCGCCGAGGTCCTTGGTCACCATGGAGTGGATGGACACACGGATGACGTCGTCGTCTTCCCCGTCCCCCGGCTTCAGGGGCAGGCCTGTGGCCGCGCCCAGCACGCCCCGCAGCCAGCGTTCCGTCCGCTCCGTGCCCTCACCCGCGGCCAGCTTCGTCCCGGGCCCCAGCTCGTAGAAGTCGGCCCCGTGGTCCGTCACATGGCGGGGCGCCGGAATCACATCAATCACGTCAGTCCTTTACCGCTCCGCCGAGGCCGGAGACCAGTCGTCGCTGTACGAGTACGAAGAAGATCAGCACCGGAATCGTCATCACTGTGGAGGCCGCCATCACGCCGCCCCAGTCCGGCTCGTCCGGCTTGTAGAAGACGAGGAGGGCCATCGGCAGGGTGGACTGCGAGGTGTCGCTGATGATGAAGGACTTGGCGAACAGGAAGTCGTTCCAGGCCGAGATGAAGGAAAAGACGCTCGTGGCCACAAGTCCCGGGAAGACGAGGGGGAAAAGGATCTGCCACAGGAATCGCGCGCGGCTCGCCCCGTCGATGTACGCGGCCTCCTCCAGCGCGTCCGGTACGGCCTTCACAAAACCCCGCAGCATCCAGATCGCGAAGGGCAGCGAGAAGGCGAGGTGCGGCAGGATCAGCGAGCCCAGCGTGTTCAGTTGGCCCATGTCCCGCATGAGGAAGAAGAGGGGGATCGTCAGGGCCTCGACGGGCACCATCTGCGCGACCAGGAACATGATCAGCAGGGTGGTCCGGAATCGGAAGCGGAATCGTGTCACCGCGGTCGCCGCGAGAAACGCGATGAGTGCGGAGGCGACGACCACGGAGCACGCGACCACCAAGCTGTTGAGGAAGTACCGGCCGAATTCCTGCTGCCCGAAGACGCGCCGGAAGGAATCGAGGGAGGGCGAAAGCGTCCAGGGCCGTGGCTCGGTCGACTCGACCTCTCCGGCCGGTTTGAAGGCGCTGAGCACCATCCAGTAGAGGGGGAAGGCGACCACGGCCGCGATCAGCAGCGCGGACACCTCGGCGGCGAGCCGCCACGGGCGCCGTACAAGACCCCTGACGAGGTTCACAGTTCCTCCCCCTGCCTGCGGAGCAGCCGCAGATAGACCAGCGTGACCGCGAGCAGGATCACCAGCATCACCACGCCGATCGCCGAGCCGAGGCTGTACTGCGAGGCGGCGAACGCCTTCTGGTACGCGTACACGTTCAGCACGAGGTTCTGTCCGGCGATGCCGCCGCCGTTGGTCATCACGTAGATCTGCGTGAAGACCTTGAAGTCCCAGATGACCGACTGGATGGTGACGACCACCAGGATCGGCCGGAGCAGCGGCGCGAGCACCGAGCGCCAGATCCGCCACTGCGAGGCACCGTCCAGGGCGGCCGCCTCCAGCACCTCGGCCGGTACGGCACGGATCCCGGCGTACACGGTCACCATCACGAACGGGAAGGAGCACCACACCACTTCGAGGAGCACGAGGGCGAAGGCGCTGTAACGCCCGTACGTCCATGAGTGGTCGCCGATCCCGAGGACCCGGTTGACGGGGCCGAAGTCGGGGTCGAAGAGGAACAGCCAGACCGTGGAGCCGGTGACGGCCGGGGTCGCCCACGCCCCGAGCGCGGCCAGCATCAGGGCCAGCCGGGGCACGGCCCGCACGCGCGTGAGGAGCACCGCGAGCGCGCAGCCGGCCGCCAGCGTGGACACCACACAGGCCGCCGCGAACACCAGCGTCGCGAGGAGCACCTGCCAGAACTGGTCGTCGGCGAACAGCGTCCGGTAGTTGCCGAACCCCTCGAAGGTGGTCGGTTCGCCACCGCTGACCTGGGCCTGGGTGTACCGCAGGAACGAGATCAGGCCGAGCTGATAGATGGGGTAGAGGAGCAGAGCACCGAGCACGACGAGGGCGGGGGCGAGATAGAACCAGGGCGTCCAGCCACCGCGCCCAAGCCGGGACCCCCCGGACACACCCCCGCCGCCACGCCGCCCGGACGCCGACTTCCGTACGGGGGTGCCAGGGCCGGGGCCGGGACCGGGTGAGGCTGGACGCTCCCCCGCAACCTGGCCGGGCAAGGCCGCGTGGTCCACCGCCCCGCGATCGGGGTCGAGGTCGGCGGGATCCGGCTCGCCGGAGCGACCTGCGCCAGCAGCGCTGCCGTGGCTGCCACTGCCTTCGCCGCCGCCAGCGTGATCGCCGCCGCCTTCGCTGCCACTGCCGTCGGCGGGGCCGCGGCCAGGCCCCGCCCCGGATTCGGCGCCGGTTCCTCTGCCTGCGCCCGGGCCCGCACCCTCCGCGGTGCCGGTTGTGCCCTCGGGCGGTGCCCCCGTCGGGGCAAGAGGCTTCTCCATCGGCTTCACCCGGCGGAGCTGAACGCGTCGTTCATCTTCTTCGCCGCGTCCTTCGAGGCCGCCGCCACGTCCTTCTTGCCGCTGACGATCTCCTGGAACATCGTCGGCAGGACGAGCGAGGCGTCGATCTGCGCCCAGGCGGGGGACGCCGGTACGAACTTGGCGCCCGCGGCGAGGGTCTTCACGAAGGGGGCGACGAACGGCTCCTTGGCGGCGACCTCTTCCCGCACGTCGGTGTAGGTCGGCAGGAAGCCCATCGCGTCGAACAGTTCGCCCTGGGTCTTCTTCGACGCGAGCTGCTCCATCAGGTCGACGGCGAGCGTGCGGTGCGAGGTGCTCTTCAGTACGCCGATGTTGTTGCCGCCGGCGAACGCCGGAGCGACCGAGCCCGACGTCAGCCCGGGCAACGGCACGACCGCGTACTTGCCCTTGACCTTGCCGGCCTCGATCGCCGCGTGGCTGAAATCGCCGCCGATGGCCATGCCCGCCTTGCCCGAGGCGAAGGCGGTCACCGTGTCGTTGCCGCCCATGCCCGCGCACTTGGCGGCCGGACAGTTGGTGTCGCCGAAGAGCGAGGTGTAGGCCTTGATGCCCTTCTGGGCGTCCGCGCTGTCGATGGTCGCGGCATAGGAACCGCCCTTGCCCTCGGCGAGTTCACCGCCCTGGGACCAGATGAACGGCATCGCGCCGTACGTGTAGGCGCCGCCGACCGCGAGACCGTACAGGTCGGGTCTGGCCGCGTGGATCTTCCGGGCCGTCTCTGCCAGCTCGGCCTGGGTCTTGGGGACTTCGAGGCCGAGTTCCTTGAGGACGTCCGTGCGGTAGTACAGCGCGCGTACTCCGACGAAGTAGGGGGCGCCGTAGATCTTCCCGTCCACCGTCACCGACTGCCTGGCCGTCGGGTCGGTGTCCTTGGACTCGGACCAGTCGGTGAACTCCTTGGTGATGTCGGCGAGTCCGCCGTCCTTGACGTATCCGGCCGTGTCCGTGTTGCCGTACTCGATGACGTCCGGGGCGCTCTTGGGGTCGTTGAAGGCGGCCTTGATGCGCTGGGCACGGGTCTCCACGGGGATGTACTCGATGGTGACCTTGGTGCCCTTGTGGGCCTTCTTGAAGGTGGCGACGGCCGCGTTGACGACCTTCTGCTTCGGCGCGTTGTTGACCTCCTGGAAGAGCCAGACCCGCAGGGTGCCGGTCTTCTCGTCCTTGCCGGAGGAGGAGTTGTCGGAGGTCTGGGGGGCGCAGGCGGTGGCGGTGAGCCCTGCGACGACGAGGGCGGCTATGGGGGCGACCGTTCGAACAGAGAGCTTCATCGAGCATCCTCCGATGGGGTGCGTTGCAACATGCGCAATGGCGGTTTCGCTCTGCACAACACACCGGAGGCTATGAGTGCATGAACATGCCCACAAGAGGTCTCAACCACTCTGTGACCACGGGACGCACTCCGTGCAACGCTCAGACGCCGGTGGCCTTCTCCCGTTCGGCCCGCACGGCCTCCCGGACCCCCGCCGCGATCTGCGTCCCGATCAGCGCGAGCAGAGACGACGCCCCAGAGCGGAAGGTTCGCCCAGGAGGACTCCGGCCCCGCGAGGGGCATGACGCAGAGGCCGGCCGCGCTCCCCCACCAGCCGAGGGTCACCGCGACCTTCACCCGCGCCTCTCGGCCTCCGCCGCCGTACAGCCGCTCGTTGGTGGCGCGTATCTCGGCGAACCGCGCCGGCCAGCCGAGACCGGCCCGTCGAGGACTTCTCACGAAAAGCACGATCGCCAGGAACGACACGGCCCGCACCGTCTGGAAGCCGGCCCGCAGCCCCTCCGGCCAGTCCCCCACCAAGGTCAGGGTGCCGGCGACCAGGAACACCGCGAGCACCACCCAGATCCACGGGTTCGGCCGCCACGGCTGCCGCAGCGCCCCGCGTCCGCCCCCGAGCTCCTTCGCCCGCTTCCATTCCCGCCGGGCCTCGGCGCCATGGCCGCCCGCCTTGTAGAGGGCCGACCCGAGTGCCCGGTGCGGCGCCGCCTCATCCGGGGCCAGCCGGACGGCAGTGCGCGCCGCGGCGACAGCCGAATCCCCTCGCCCCAGCAGCCAGTCCGCGTCGGCGATCGCGACCCATCCCCGCCAGTCGCCCGGATCGAGCGCCACCGCCCGCTCCGCCAACGGCAAAGCCGCCTCCGGATCACGGAGTTGCAGCAGCACGGACGCCGCCAGGCTGAACTCCTCCGCGCTGCGCGGCTCCGCCCGCTCCACCAGCGCCCGGCTCTCACGGAACTTCCGCGCCCCGGCCAGCTCCCGCGCCCGCAGCAACGACTCCACGCCCCACCCCCACGTACGACAAGACCGCGGCGCCCCTCACCAGGGGCGCCGCGGCCATGCTCGGTCTACGCGGCGTACTGCGCCCGGGGACCCGGTGGCGTTACTTCTTGCCGCCGTCGCCGCCCTTGCCCTTGTCGCCACCGGCGCCCATGGACTCGTAGATCTCCTTGCACATGGGGCACACGGGGTACTTCTTCGGGTCGCGGCCGGGGACCCACACCTTGCCGCAGAGGGCCACGACGGGCGTGCCGTCGAGGGCGCTCGCCATGATCTTGTCCTTCTGGACGTAGTGGGCGAAGCGCTCGTGGTCCCCGTCACCGTGCGACACCTGCGGCGTCGGCTCTACGAGGGTCCCCGTCCCCGTGCCTCGCTGGGGCTGGGTCTCAGGCTCAAGAGTGCTCATAACGCCAAGGGTACTGGGGCCCACACCCTTCAGTTGAGGGAAGGTCGCCCGGTAATCGCCCGGCCGTCGCACTCATTAGTTGAGCGACGGGTCGTCCGGGTACGTCGCCACCATCGCCAGCTCGTTGCGCTGGCGGCGCAGGACCTCGCGCCAGAGCCGTTCGGGGGACGGGGAGGAGACGTCTCCGGGTTCGGACTCGACGACGTACCAGGCGCCCTCGACGAGTTCGTCCTCCAGCTGGCCGGGGCCCCAGCCCGCGTATCCCGCGAAGATGCGCAGGGAGCCGAGAGCCGCGGCGAGGAGTTCGGGCGGGGCCTCCAGGTCGACGAGGCCGATCGCGCCGTGCACGCGGCGCCAGCCGAGGGGGGTGCGTTCGCCGGACGCGCCGCCCGGGATGACCGCGACGCCCAGCGCCGAGTCCAGCGACACCGGGCCGCCCTGGAAGACGACACCGGGTTCGACGGCCAGGTCCGCCCAGGCCTCCAGGATGTCGCCGACGTCCACCGGGGTCGGCCGGTTGAGGACGACACCGAGCGAGCCCTCCTCGTCGTGGTCGAGGAGCAGCACCACCGCGCGGTCGAAGTTGGGGTCCGCCAGGGCGGGCGTGGCCACGAGCAGTCGCCCTGTGAGCGAGGACACCTCGGTCATGCCAGACATGATCCCGCATCTTCCCCAGGTAGGGGGAGCCAATACCCGTACCCGGGTGAATGCAGCTCAGGGCTCACAGAAGCGTCCCCCGCGCACGCCGGTGCCGGTGACCCCGTGTGCCCGATTCGGAACGGTTCGTGTTGTGGCAAAGCTATGACGCACCTGAGTGGTCCTTGGGCTTACTGAGGGGGGGTGGGCGGCCATTACCCTTGCTGTTCGGCTCCTGTAACAAGGGGCCTGCCGTCGAATCACACCTGCCCAACTCATCGGAACGCGAGATACATGACCGTCAATGACGATGTCCTGCTTGTCCACGGCGGAACCCCGCTCGAGGGCGAGATCCGTGTCCGCGGTGCGAAGAATCTCGTACCCAAGGCCATGGTCGCCGCCCTGCTGGGCAGTGAACCGAGCCGGCTGCGCAATGTCCCCGACATCCGCGACGTGCGCGTCGTCCGCGGGCTGCTGCAGCTGCACGGTGTGACGGTCCGTCCGGGTGAGGAACCGGGCGAGTTGGTGCTCGATCCGTCGCACGTCGAGAGCGCGAACGTCGCCGACATCGATGCCCACGCGGGTTCGTCGCGCATCCCGATTCTTTTCTGTGGCCCGCTGTTGCACCGTCTGGGGCACGCGTTCATCCCCGGCCTGGGCGGCTGTGACATCGGCGGCCGGCCGATCGACTTCCACTTCGAGGTGCTGCGGCAGTTCGGCGCGAAGATCGAGAAGCGGGCGGACGGCCAGTACCTGGAGGCCCCGCAGCGGCTGCGCGGCACAAAGATCCAGCTGCCGTACCCGTCCGTCGGCGCGACCGAGCAGGTGCTCCTGACGGCCGTTCTGGCGGAAGGCACCACCGAGCTGTCCAACGCGGCCGTGGAGCCCGAGATCGAGGACCTCATCTGCGTACTGCAGAAGATGGGCGCGATCATCGCCATGGACACCGACCGGACGATCCGCATCACGGGTGTGGACTCGCTCGGCGGCTACACCCACGCGGCCCTCCCGGACCGCCTGGAGGCCGCCTCGTGGGCTTCCGCGGCGCTGGCGACCGAAGGCAACATCTACGTCCGCGGCGCCCAGCAGCGCTCGATGATGACGTTCCTGAACACCTACCGCAAGGTGGGCGGGGCGTTCGCGATCGACGACGAGGGCATCCGCTTCTGGCACCCGGGCAGCCAGCTCAAGTCGATCGCCCTGGAGACGGACGTCCACCCGGGCTTCCAGACCGACTGGCAGCAGCCGTTGGTGGTGGCCCTCACCCAGGCCACCGGCCTGTCCATCATCCACGAGACGGTCTACGAGTCCCGTCTCGGCTTCACCTCCGCGCTCAACCAGATGGGCGCGCACATCCAGCTCTACCGCGAGTGCCTCGGCGGCTCCAACTGCCGCTTCGGCCAGCGCAACTTCCTGCACTCGGCCGTCGTTTCGGGCCCGACGAAGCTCCAGGGCGCCGACCTGGTCATCCCCGACCTCCGCGGCGGCTTCTCGTACCTGATCGCCGCCCTCGCGGCCCAGGGCACCTCCCGGGTCCACGGCATCGACCTCATCAACCGCGGCTACGAGAACTTCATGGAGAAGCTCGTCGAGCTGGGCGCGAAGGTCGAACTGCCGGGCAAGGCGCTCGGGTAACAGCAGTCGTACGTACGACGATGGGGCGGCCCCCGGTGAAGGGGGCCGCCCCATTGGCGTTACTGCCGGCGTTGCTTCGCCTCGTACGCGTCCCGTGGCGTACAGGAACGTACAGGAGGACTTACTTGCCCTTGGCGGCTTCCTTGAGCTTCGAGCCCGCGGAGACCTTCACGCTGTAGCCGGCCGGGATCTGGATCGGGTCGCCGGTCTGCGGGTTGCGCGCGGTGCGAGCGGCACGGTGGGTGCGCTCGAAGGTCAGGAAGCCGGGGATGGTGACCTTCTCGTCGCCCTTGGCGACGATCTCGCCGACGGTCTCGGCGAACGCGGCCAGAACGGCGTCGGCGTCCTTGCGGGTCACCTCGGCGCGGTCGGCCAGCGCGGCCACCAGCTCACTGCGGTTCATGTTGTTACTCCCGTGTTCTTCTTGCTGTTGAGGCGTGCCACGCGGCGGAGCCGCATATTGGGCACAGCGAAGACGATGCTGCCAGGGTCCTCGGTCGGTCCCCGGACCCGGGTCCGTCACCAGACCCTCGCGCCCGAAGACGCATCCTGCCCCCACCTGCGGCGGGAAAGCCAATCCGGCACCCCTGGGAGTCACACGAACACCCTTGGGAGTCACACGAAGAGGCCTGCAAGGCCTGAGCCTGGCCGCCACCCTAGAGGGCGCCCACAGCCCCGGCGTCCCGCGACGCGCCGATGCCCGGGGGCCGTGGCGATCCTCACAGCCCCCGCTCGCGCCTCCAGCGCCGGTCGGCACCACCCAGCCCGTCCGGCGTTTGAGGACGAGGCCGTTCAGGCCGACAGCGGGGGTCTGGGGGCGGCAGCCCCCAGCAAGCCCCACACCAACGCCGGACGCCTACTCAGCAGAGGCCGACGCCCCAGCCGCCCGAGCCGCAGAGCGAACCGCTCCGGCGACCGCGCCCGCGACCTTGTCGTTGAAGACGCTGGGGATGATGTAGTTCGGGTTGAGCTCGTCCTCGGTCACCACGTCCGCCAGGGCGGCCGCGGCGGCCAGCATCATCTCCGTGTTGACCGTGCGGGACTGGGCGTCCAGGAGGCCGCGGAAGACGCCCGGGAAGACCAGGACGTTGTTGATCTGGTTGGGGAAGTCGGAGCGGCCCGTGGCGACAACTGCCGCCGTCTGGCGGGCGATTGCCGGGTCGACCTCGGGGTCGGGGTTCGCGAGCGCGAACACGATGGCGTTCTCGGCCATGGCGGCCACGTCGTCGCCGTCGATGACGTTCGGGGCGGAGACGCCGATGAAGACGTCCGCGCCGCGCACGGCTTCCTTCAACGTGCCCGTGAGGCCCTCGGGGTTGGTGTTGTCGGCGATCCAGCGCAGCGGCGTGCCGGCGGCGGCGTCCACCAGGTCCGTGCGGTCCGCGTGCACGACACCGTGGATGTCGGCGACGACGGCGTTCTTGACGCCGGCGGCGATGAGCAGCTTGAGGATGGCCGTACCGGCCGCGCCCGCACCGGACATGACGACACGGATGTCGCCGATCGCCTTGCCCGCCACACGCAGGGCGTTCGTGAGGGCGGCGAGCACGACGATCGCGGTGCCGTGCTGGTCGTCGTGGAAGACGGGGATGTCGAGGGCCTCGCGCAGCCGGGCCTCGATCTCGAAGCAGCGGGGGGCGGAGATGTCCTCCAGGTTGATGCCCGCGAAGCCGGGGGCGATCGCCTTGACGATCTCGACGATCGCGTCGGTGTCCTGGGTGTCCAGGCAGATCGGCCAGGCGTCGATACCGGCGAAGCGCTTGAAGAGGGCCGCCTTGCCCTCCATGACCGGCAGAGCGGCCATCGGCCCGATGTTGCCCAGGCCCAGCACCGCGGATCCGTCCGTCACGACCGCAACGGAGTTGCGCTTGATGGTGAGGCGGCGGGCGTCCTCGGGGTTCTCGGCGATCGCCATGCACACGCGGGCCACGCCCGGGGTGTAGATCATGGAGAGGTCGTCACGGTTGCGGATCGGGTGCTTGGACTGCATCTCGATCTTGCCGCCGAGGTGCATGAGGAACGTACGGTCCGAGACCTTGCCGAGGGTGACGCCCTCGATGCCGCGGAGCTGCTCGACGATCTCGTCGGCGTGCGCCGTGGAGGTCGCCGCGATCGTGACGTCGATCCGGAGCTTCTCGTGGCCGGAGGCGGTCACGTCGAGGCCGGTCACCGAGCCTCCGTGGGACTCGACGGCCCCGGTGAGCTGGGAGACCGCGGTTCCGCTCGCGGGCACCTCCAGCCGGACCGTCATCGAGTAGGAGACGCTGGGCGCCGTTGCCATGGCCGACTTCCTCTGCTTTCACCGTGTCGCTGGTATGCCGTCCGATCGTCGCACCTACCGCCGAGTACGCGGTAGCCGCCCCGGATTGCGAACGTTTTGTTCACAGCTGAGGGCACAGCTAAGGGCACAGACTTTCGGAAAACAACTTCCACCATACGAGAAACGATCAGGCAACGAAAGAGGCCCACGTCACGGGGTGACGTGGGCCTCTTCTGCGTCCTCATCTTCAAGGACAACGTTCAATGACACCGACCCGCCATGCTCGCCTCGCGGCAAGTGGTCGCTCGTAGCGACGAAGGTTGGGCCCGGGGGCTTGGATCGGGCCGGTGTCACGTCAACGGTAACAAACGATCCCCGCAAGGCAATTCCCGCCCCGAGAGTTCTTTTGCGAGAGGTGAGCCGGACGGGTGGGCGGGAGACCGGGTCGCGCATCAGTCCCGGAGCAGATCTGGCACCCCGTTCGCATCGGGCTCGTCACGGTCGCTGGAGATGACGGTCAACTGCTGAGTGGCCCGCGTGAGGGCGACGTACAGCACACGCAGCCCCGCGGGCGACTCGTCGGCGATCTCAGCGGGCGAGACGACCACCGTGGCGTCGTATTCCAGCCCCTTGGCCTCCAGACTGCCGAGCGCCACCACCCGGTCACCGAGCCCGGCGAGCCAGCGCGCGGCCTCCTCGCGCCGGTTCATGGCGACGACGACGCCCACGGTGCCGTCCACACGGTCGAGCAGCTGGGCCGCCTCGGCGCGCACGGTCTGCGCGAGGGAGTCCCGTACGACCGCGAAGCGCGGCTCGACGCCCGTGGACCGTACGGCCGACGGGGACGTCGAGCCCGGCATCGCGAGCGCGAGGACCTTGGCGGCCAGCTCGGCGATCTCGGCGGGGTTGCGGTAGTTGACGGTGAGGGTGAAGCGGCGCCGGGGACGGGTCCCCAGGGCCTCGTCTCGGGCCTCGGCGGCCTCGTCCGGGTCGGACCACGAGGACTGCGCCGGGTCGCCGACGACCGTCCACGTGGCGTGCCGGCCGCGCCGCCCGACCATCCGCCACTGCATCGGCGTGACGTCCTGCGCCTCGTCGACGATGACGTGCGCGTACTCGGTCCGCTCCTGCGCCAGCCGCTCGGCGCGCTCCCACTGCGTCTCCTCGCGGGTGGGCATGAGCTCTTCGAGGCCGGTGAGCTGGTCGAGCGGGTCCAGCTCGCGCCGCTTCCTGGGCCGGGCGGGGGTGCCGAGGATGGCGTTCAGCTCGTCGAGCATCGCCACGTCGTGCACGGAGAGCCCGTCCCGCTTGAGCGAGCGCGCTACCCGCCGGACCTCGCCGGGGTTGAGGATCCGCCGCGCCCAGCGCCCGAGCCGCCGCTCGTCGGCCATGGCGGCCAGCACGCCCCGCGGGGTCAGCTCCGGCCACCACGCGTCCAGGAACGCGATGAAGCTGTCCTCCGACGTGATGTCCTCGTCGAACGACGACCGCAGCTCGGCGGCCAGCTCCGGGTCCGAGTGCCGCGTCCCGGCGCCCGACTGCGCCCACAGCGCGTCGAGCAGCAGCTTGCGGGCGCGCGGGCGCAGCAGGTTGACGGGGGCGGTCCCGCTCAGCGCGTTGCGCCGGATCCGGTCCAGCTCCGGGGCCTCCAGTTCGAGACGGCGCCCGAACGCGACGACACGGAGCCGGGTGGGCACCGCCGCCGGGCCCTGCGGCTCGGCGTCGTCACCGAAGGCGAGCTGCCCGGCGTCGCCGCCCGCGCCGCGATGCCCGGCGCCGCCGTTCCGCCCGGAGCGCGAGGACCCGGGGTGCGGCGCCGGTTCGAGGATGCCGCGGGCCGCGTGCCGCAGCACCTTCAGCATCCGGTACGAGCCCTTGGCGCGGGCCACGGCCGGAGCGTCGTACAGGGTGGCCTCCGCGCCGTCGACGAGCGAGCCGATGGCGCGGATGGCGACCTGGCCCTCCTCGCCGAGGGAGGGGAGGACGCCCTCGGTGTAGGCGACGAGGAGCGGGGTCGGGGAGACGATCAGGATGCCGCCCGAGTAGCGCCGGCGGTCCTGGTAGAGGAGGTACGCGGCCCGGTGCAGGGCCACCGCCGTCTTGCCCGTGCCCGGGCCGCCCTCGACGTACGCCACCGAGGCGGCGGGGGCGCGGATCACCAGGTCCTGCTCGGCCTGGATGGACGACACGATGTCGCGCATGGTGTGGCTGCGGGCCTGGCCGAGCGCCGCCATCAGCGCGCCGTCGCCGATCACGGGGAGTTCGCGGCCGTCGAGGGAGGCCTTCAGCTCCGGGCGCATCAGGTCGTCCTCGACGCCGAGAACCTTGCGGCCCTTGGAGCGGATGACCCGACGGCGTACGACACGGCCCGGGTCGACCGGCGTCGAGCGGTAGAAGGGAGCCGCGGCGGGCGCCCTCCAGTCGATCACCAGCGGGGCGTAGTCCGTGTCGAGGACGCCGATCCTGCCGATGTGGAGCGTCTCCGCGATGTCCGCGGTGTTGTCCTCGCGGACGGCACCCTCGGCCGGTTCGACCGCGGTGTACGCGCCGTCCGGACCCTTCTTGCCGTCCTTCCCGAGGAGCAGGTCGATACGGCCGAAGAGGAAGTCCTCGAACTCGTTGTTGAGGCGGTTGAGGTGAATTCCCGCGCGGAACACCTGGGCGTCCCGCTCCGCGAGCGCCCCTGGAGTACCGACCTGACCGCGCTTGGCGGCGTCGTTCATCAGGAACTCCGCCTCGTGGATCTTCTCCTCGAGGCGCCGGTACACCCGGTCCAGATGTTCCTGTTCGACGCTGATCTCTCGGTCCCGTACGGAGTCGTCCTTCATGGAGTCGACCGTCACGGATTCATGGACCGAGCCGAGCGCGGTTTCCTGCTGAGCCTGAGCGGCCACCGGGCCCCCTTCTGACGTGCTGGGCAGCCGTCAACCGTACGCGAAGGGGGCTCCGTAATCTACGCGCGCGCTCCGGGTTCGCTCACGCGTTCACCTCCACGAGCCGCTTCCCGTCGAACGTCATGACCTCGAAGTGGTCGATCTGGTTCGGCGAGAAGGCCGCGCCGCCGTGTACGTAGAGCGGGGATTTCGCCTCTTCGGTCTTGGCGTTCGCAATGCCGTAACCCCACTTCGGGACGGCCCAGGAGGTCACCGTCTCGCGCTCGCCGTTCTTGCCGACGGCGATCAGGGAGCACTTGAGCGGGCCCTTGACGTTCTTGAGCTGGAGGACGGCGTGGGTGCCCCAGTCCTTCTTCTCCACGGCGACGACGGCGTTGACCTTGGTGCTCGGGTCGGTGGCCGACTTCTTGTCCGTCATGACGTCGAAGGCCGCCTTGGCCGGGCTGGTGGCCATCGCCACGGGCGGCGACGTACTGCTGTCGCTGCCACCGTTGACCGCCATCACCGTCAGCGGACCGCCGATGATCAGCGCGGCCGCGGCCGCCACCAGGTACATCCCGCGCCGGCGCTTGACGGCGCGCCGCTCCGACACCTCGTCGACCAGCTGCTCCGCGAGCCGTGGGCTCGGGCGTGCGGCCAGCGACTCACCGATGGCCGGCGTGCCCTGCGCGGCGGGGAGATCCGCGAGCGCGGCGAGCATCGGCTCCATCCCGGCGAGCTCGTCGAGCTGCTGGGCGCACCACTCGCAGGTCGCCAGATGCGCCTCGAAAGCGGTTGCTTCGGCGTCGTCGAGAATCCCGAGGGCGTAGGCGCCGACGGTCTCGTGGATGTCTCCGGGGTTCTGCTGTCCCCGTGGACCCTGCATGGCTCCTGGACCACCCGTTCCGTAACCCCCGTACGTGTTCATGCCGTCACCCCCCGCTCCTCCAGCGCCAGCTTCATCGAACGCAGGGCGTAGAAAACCCTTGAGCGCACGGTGCCGCTGGGTATGCCGAGCGTCTCGGCCGCCTCATTGACCGTACGCCCTTTAAAGTATGTTTCGACCAGGACTTCCCTGTGAGCAGGGGTCAGGTCGTCCAGCGCGTCCGACAGTGTCATCAGCCACAACGCCTTATCGATCTCGTCCTCCGCGGGAATGACCTCCAGCGGTGACGGATCCACCTCCTGCGGCCGGGCCTGCCGGCTGCGGTGGCCGTCGATGACGATGCGCCGGGCGACCGTCACCAGCCAGGGTCGTACCGAACCGGTCGCACGATTGAGCTGACCGGCGTTCTTCCAGGCACGGATGAGCGTCTCCTGCACGACGTCCTCGGCGCGCTGCCGGTCTCCCGCGACCAGCCGCAGGACGTACGCGAGCAACGGCCCCGCGTGTTCCCGGTACAGGGCACGCATCAGCTCCTCGTCAGGTTCGGTCGACGAGGACTGCTGGGACATGCGATGTCGGGCCCTGGGCCTTCGTTCATCAGCCACGGCGGAATCCTTACGCACGCCTACCTCCGGTGTCCGGGGGTTCCCCCAGTCGGTCGCTCATCCCGGGGTACGTGCCTGGGCGTGCGTGTGTTCAAAGAGCTCACAGATATTTCTTGTTGGAGTTGTGAAGGCGGTGCGAAGGGCGTGTATTGATCACCTCGGGTCACTGGAAGATCACGTACGGGTGTGGTCAGGCGCGTGCGAGGGCCGCCCGGCGCCGGTGCCGGGCCACTCGCTCCCGGTTGCCGCACACCTCACTGGAACACCATCGTCGGCGACGGCCCCGGGATGTGTCGAGATAGACGATCGGACAGTTGTCCCCCTCGCACTGCCTCAGACTCGCCCGCGCCACCGGATCGGTGAGCAGTTCGAGGGCGTCCCGCGCGACGACACAGAGCAGTTCGGCGCAGCCGGGCGGGGTGCGCAACCGGCGGTGCAGCGAACCGTCGTCCGCGCGTACGGCCCAGGGGGCGGGCGGGGTGCCCAGCGCGACCGCGTTGACGCGGGCGAGCGCCGCGTCGGCGGGCCGTGCGTCGAGTTCGCCGCGCACCAACTGCGCGATGTGTCCGCGCAGTTCCCGGAAGCCCATGAGCCAGGAGGCGTCCGCGTCCAGGGCCGTGCCCGGGGGCACGAGTCCGCACGCGGCGATCCAGGCGCGCAGCCGGACGGCCGTGTCGAGCCGTTCCTCGGGGTGGGTGGTCGCGGTCAGGTCCAGGCAGATCCGCCCGGAGTCGAACCGCAGCTCGTACGAGGCCGTGGCCATGCCCGATGCCATGTGCCTGTCACCGCCTTGGGGTTACCCGCTGTCGTACTCCCTACAGTGCATGCCCGCACGCGCGGCCGGAAGACTCAGTACCGCTCCTCTGCTGGACGCGTGCGTATGCGGCCGCGCGTCTGAGCCATGTCAGCCGTGCCACGGCGCCGGTTGACTGAAGGACATGACAGACAACAGCACGGGGCGGCGTACGACCGCCGGAGGTGTACTGGGTGCGGCCACGGTCGCGATGGGCCTGATCGCCGGGGTCTTCTACATATTCGCCTGCGACGTCATGCCGTCGCTGGCCCGCAGCGACGACCGCGTCTTCATCGAGGTCATGCAGAACATCAACGACGTGATCCAGAACCCGGTGTTCTTCCTGAGCTTCATGGGCGCGCTGGTCCTGACGGCTCTCTCCGCCTGGCAGTTGCGCGGTTCCGGCGCACTCCGGTGGTGGGTGTACGCCGCCCTCACCGCGTACACCCTCGTCTTCCTCGTCACCGTCGCCGTGAACATCCCGCTCAACAACGACCTCGCGAACGCCGGCGACCCGGCGAAGATCGCCGACCCGGCCGCCGTACGCGCGAAGTTCGAGGACACCTGGGTGGCGTGGAACGTCGTACGGGCCCTGCTGTCGACGCTCGCGCTGGCGTGCCTCGCCCGGGCCCTGCTCCTGTACCGACGCCCTTACACGTCCGCGTACTTGGAGTCCGCGGCCGGGTCGAGCGCCAGCCGGTAACCGCGCTTGACGACGGTCTGGATGAGCTTGGGCGCGCCAAGTGCCGTACGCAGCCTGGCCATCGCCGTCTCGACGGCGTGCTCGTCCCGCCCGGCGCCGGGCAGCGCGCGCAGCAGCTCGGCGCGGGCCACCACCCAGCCGGGCCGCCGCGACAGGGCCCGCAGCAGCGACATCCCGGCCGGCGGTACGGGCCGCAGCGCCCCGTCCACCATCACGGCATGCCCGCGGATCTCCACCCGGTGCCCGGCGATGGGCAACGCCCGTGCCCGCCCCGGCAGTTCCTGACACAGCAGCTGTACGAGGGGGCCGAGCCGGAAGCGCTCGGGCTGGACGGTGTCGATGCCCCGGGCCTGCAACGGCAGCGCGGTGACCGGGCCAACACAGGCGGGCAGTACGTCGTGGTGCAGGGCGGCGAGGAGTTCCGGGAGCAGTCCGCGGTCCTCCGCCCTGGACAGCAGGGAGGCGGCGGCGGGCGCGCTGGTGAAGGTGAGCGCGTCCAGGCCGCGGGTCACGGCCGCGTCCAGCAGCCGGTCGACGGGCCCGATGTCCTCCGGCGGCATCCACCGGTACACAGGGACCCCGACGACCTCGGCACCCGCGGCCCGCAGCGACTCCACGAACCCGGGCAGCGGCTCGCCGTGCAGCTGGATGGCGATACGGCGCCCGTCGACGCCCTCGTCGAGCAGCCGGTCGAGCACCTCGGCCATGGACTCGGAGGACGGCGACCACTCCTCCGTCAGCCCCTGGGCCCGTATGGCGCCCTTGACCTTGGGCCCGCGGGCGAGCAGCTCGACCCCGCGCAGCCGGGCCAGCAGATCCTCGCCGAGCCCCCAGCCGTCGGCGGCCTCGACCCAGCCCCGGAAGCCGATGGCGGTGGTCGCCACCACCACGTCCGGCGCGTGGTCGATCAGTTCCTTGGTGGCGGTGAGCAGTTCGCTGTCGTCGGCGAGCGGCACGATGCGCAGGGCCGGCGCGTGCACGACGGAGGCACCGCGCCGCTGGAGCAGCGCCCCGAGCTCGTCGGCCCGGCGCGCGGCGGTCACGCCCACGGTGAATCCGGCCAGGGGACCGTTCTGCGGTCGCTGCTGTTCGTCGTACATGGCTCTCGTCTCGCGCTCGTCGAGTCGTCGTGCAGGGGGTGGTGCTGTGCTGCTGTCCCAGATGCTGCTGGTCGGCTGTCCCAGTTGCTGTGGCCCGGCGCTCTTGGGGCGCTCGCTCATGGCCGAGCCGAGCCTGTCAACGCACCGTGACAGGCTCGGTTCAGTCATATGTCGCTCGTGTTACGTCACACTTCGGCGTAGCTGAGCTGGGCCTTCGTCTCGGTGGAGGCCGTGGCCGGGGCCTCGGCGGCGGCCGGGCGGCGAAGGTATACGGCCCAGGTGACCACGAAGCAGGCCGCGTAGAAGGCGAGGAAGGTGACGAACGCGCCGGTGCCGGAGCCGGAGCTGAGGAACGACTGCCGGAAGGCGAGGTTGATACCGACGCCGCCGAGCGCGCCCACCGCGCCGATGAGCCCCATGGAGGCACCGGAGAGCCGGCGCCCGTACGAGGCCGCTTCCTCACCGCTCAGCCCCTTGGCGACGGCCTTCGCCTGGAAGATCCCGGGGATCATCTTGTACGTCGATCCATTGCCGAGCCCGGTGAGCACGAAGAGCACCACGAACACGCTGACGAACAGCGGCAGCGACTTCTGCATGCTGGCGAAGACCAGGCCACCGGTCGCCGCGGCCATCGCGACGAAGTTCCACAGCGTGATCTTCGCGCCGCCGTACCGGTCGGCCAGCCAGCCGCCGACGGGCCGGATCAGCGAGCCGAGCAGCGGGCCGATGAAGGTGAGGTAGGCGGACTGCAGCGGCGTACGCCCGAACTGCACCTGAAGGACCTGCCCGAAGGCGAAGGCGTAGCCGATGAAGGAGCCGAACGTCCCGATGTAGAGGAAGGACATGATCCAGGTGTGCGCGTCCTTCGCGGCGTCCTTGGCGGCACCGGTGTCGTTCTTCACGGAGGAGATGTTGTCCATGAAGAGGGCGGCGAGCACGGCGGCCACCAGGATGAGCGGGATGTAGATCCCGAGCAGCACCCGCGGCCCACCGCTCGCTCCGATGATGGCGAGCGCCACGAGCTGGATGACGGGTACGCCGATGTTGCCGCCGCCCGCGTTGAGGCCGAGCGCCCAGCCCTTCTTCTTGAGCGGGAAGAAGGCGTTGATGTTGGTCATGGAGGAGGCGAAGTTGCCACCGCCGATGCCGGCCAGCAGACCGACGACCAGGAAGGTGTTGAACGAGGTGCCCGGCTCCATCACCACGAACGCGGCGACGCTCGGTACGAGCAGCAGGGCCGCCGACACGATGGTCCAGTTCCGCCCGCCGAAGATCGCGACAGCGAAGGTGTAGGGCACCCGCACGACCGCGCCGACCAGCGTCACCATGGACGTGAGCAGGAACTTGTCGGCCGGGGTGAGCCCGTACTCGGGCCCCATGAACAGGACCATGACCGACCACATGGTCCAGATCGAGAACCCGATGTGCTCGGAGAGTACGGAGAAGAGCAGATTCCGTCGGGCGACCTTCTCCCCCTTCTCCTGCCAGAAGGCCTCGTCCTCGGGATCCCACTCCTCGATCCAACGGCCTCCCCTGCTTGGTGCGGGGGCTGTACTAGGGGCTGTCATGACGCCTCCACGGGGCTCCGGTGCGGTGCGCGTGTCTTTCCTGGGGATGACAACCGAAGGTAGGGAGGACGCGTTTCGGCCCTGTGGCTGTGGGTGACCGGAAGGGAACGTTGCTCTCACTCGGCGGCGGGGGCGACGGTGAGGGCGCGGCGGCTCACTGCTGCGGGGGCTGCCCCGTGGGGGGCTGGGGCTGACCGCCGTAGGGGTGGGACTGCGGGGGTACGGCGCCGGGCGGGGCGGTGTAGGGGCCGGGGGCCTGCTGACCTGGGGTCTGCTGCCCGGGAACCTGCTGACCAGGGTACGGCGTGCCGGGCGGCTGCTGACCGTACGGGCCGGGGGCCTGCTGACCGTAGGGAGCGGGGGCCTGCGGAGAGTAAGGGCCAGGGACCTGCTGACCGTACGGAGCGGGGGCCTGCGGGGTATAAGGACCGGGGGCCTGCTGACCGTACGGGCCGGGGGCTTGCTGACCGTACGGAGCGGCAGCCTGCGGGGTGTAAGGACCAGGGACCTGCTGACCGTACGGACCGGGGTTCTGCGGAGCGTACGACGCGTAGGGGCCCGGCGCCTGCGCCGCATAAGCCGTCGGCGGCAGATACCGCACCCGCCCGCCCTCCTCCGTCACGGGCGCGAACCCGGCGGCCTGCAAGCGGGCCGCGAACTTGGCGTTGCGCTTGCGGGTGACGACGAAGCCGATGCCGAGGACCGCCATCAGCACCGCCCACACGATGCCCGCCACGGTGAAGGCGATGGTGTCCCCGCCGGTCCGGACCGCGAGGATCACGCACGCGATGGTGAAGCCGACCGCCCCGTATCCCATCCGCTTCTCGGCGTTCTTGCCGGTGAGGTCGAAGTTGATGCGGGCCTTGAGCAGCTCCAGCGCGTCGGGGACGACGGGCGGCAACGACTCTCCGTCGCCGGCCTTCGGATACTGCGCCCAGTTCTGCGCGGCCCGCGTCTGCGCCTGCGGACTGGGGTCGGGCACGATGAGCATCGTGAGCGCGTTGTTGCGCCCGCTGCCCTGACGTACGTCGGCGTACTCGTACCCGAACTGCTGGGCGATGAAGGCGAGTCGGGCCAGTTTCTTCACCGAGGCCATGGGACTCGTGAGCTGGACCGCCTCCCCCGCGGCCATCAACTGGAACATCTTCCGGATCTGCCGCTTACTCATGCAGCCCCCAACTCCCCACCGGGCCAACCGGACCCACCGGACCCACCGGACCCACCCGTTCACTTACGCAACGGAACCAGCCTTTCACGCGCCCTCGCCTCCGCAGAACGGCAGGGCAACCTGGTTTACCGGGCCTTGACCCGGCCTTGACGGGAACGGCGGGACCAAGCCAATTCCCCGCGGGGGACGAGACGTTGGACGAGACCACACCCACCCCTCCGGTTCACAGCAAACGCACAGATCCCGGGCGCATCCACTCTCCCGCCCAGTCTCTCGGACGGCCTCGCGTCCCCGCCGTCGCGATCCGGCCATGCTCCGCACCGCTCTTGCCCGGTGCTCCGCCCGCATGCCTATGGTGATCGCCGTGCCGGGCGGCCCTGACCAGGCCTCCAGGACGCGCTGACCAACACCTGGGGGAACCATGTTCACGGGGGATCGCGCCTCACGCACCGCACACGTCACGTGTGCCTCACCTGTTGTACGAGCCTCACGCGCCGTACACGTCGTACGTGCCCCACGCGCCGTACGTGCCACACGAGCCGCACGCGCCGCACGCGCCTGATCGGCCGTCTCACCACTCCCGCCGCAACACCTCTTCAGCGGACCGGAACGCCCACGTGTCCGGAGCTCCGCCGTGCGCCGCCGTGCGCCGCCCTGCCCTGCATCGCCTTGGCTTGGCCCGCTTTGCTCTGCTTTGCCCTGCATTGCTCTGCCTCGCCGTACGCGACACCCGTAGCCGAAGCCGAAGGAGAACCCGCGCCCCATGGCCGACGAGATGGTCCGGAGAGCTCAGCAGTTCGTCAACCGCACCTACCCCAACATGCTCGGCATCCCTGCGCTGGACGAGAACGGCCAGACCGGCTGGCCGACGATGTACGCGCTGACCCGCGCGCTCCAGTACGAACTCGGTGTCCCGACGCTGTCGGACACGTTCGGCCCCACCACCCTGTCGACGCTCGCCTCGAAGTTCCCGAAGCTGAACGCCTCGACGACCCCCTCGGCGAACTTCGCCCGCATCATCCAGTCCGCCCTGTACTGCAAGGGCTACGACGGCGGTGACATCGACGGGAAGTACAACTCCCGCGTCGAGTCCTCGGTGGCGAAGCTGAAGACGGACATGGGCGTGGACGGCCTGTTCCCCGGCGGCGACCTGATACCCAAGGTCTTCAAGGGCCTGCTGAACATGGACGCCTATGTGACCGTCAACTCCGGTTCCGACGGCATCCGCAGCGTGCAGCGATGGCTGAACGGCCGTTACGTCAACCGCGCGGACTTCTTCATCATCCCGTGCGACGGCCACAACTCCCGTGACGTGTCCAAGTCCATGCTCTACGCCATCCAGTACGAGCTGGGCATGGCCGACGGCACGGCGAACGGCGTCTTCGGTCCCGGTACGAAGTCCGGCCTCAAGTCCCACACCGTCTCGACCGGTTCGTCGGGCACATGGGTCTCCCTCTTCTCCGCGGCGATGATCCTCAACCTGCGGCCGGTCTCCTTCTCCTCCAGTTTCACCTCGTCCCTCGCCGACGCGGTCAGGACGTTCCAGTCGTTCGCCAAGCTCTCGGTGAACGGCAGCGGCGACTTCCAGACCTGGGCCTCGCTCCTCGTCTCGTACGGCGACCAGGACCGCAAGGGCGAGGCGTGCGACGGCGTCACGAAGATCACCGCGGCGCGCGCGGCGGCCCTGAAGGCGGACGGCATCAAGTACGTCGGCCGCTACCTCACCAACCCCAGCACGACCTCACTGCCCGAGAAGGCGATCCAGCCGGGCGAACTCCAGACGATCGCCGACAGCGGCCTGCGCTGCTACCCGATCTACCAGACCTTCGGCCGCGACGCCTCCGGCTTCACCTACCCCGCCGGGCGGGCCGCCGGCTACGCCGCCGTCAACGCGGCGCTGGACCACGGGTTCAAGCCGGGCGCCCGTATCTTCTTCGCCGTCGACTTCGACGCCCTCGACGCCGATGTCACCTCGAACGTCCTGCCCCACTTCAAGGGCATCGAGGACTCGATGGCGGACGCCGGGAACCCGTTCAAGGTCGGTGTGTACGGTCCGCGCAACGTGTGTACGCGGGTCGCCGAGGCCGGCCACTCCACGGCCTCGTTCGTCTCCGACATGTCCTCCGGCTTCTCGGGGAACTACGGCTACCCGCTGCCGAGCGACTGGGCCTACGACCAGGTCGTCACGCGCACCGTCGGCTCCGGCGACGGGAAGATCGAGATCGACAACAACATCGCCTCCGGCCGCGACATCGGCGAGAACTCGTTCAACAAGCCGCGCGGTGTCCTCCCGGACGTCCGCTTCCTCGGCGGCTACCTGAACGCGCTGCATGACGACATCGGCAAGTACATGCAGTCGATCGGCTTCCCGAACGACGGCGGCAACCGCATCTTCAGCCACACCCAGTGCTTCGAGACCGTCCTCGCCAACGACGACGTGGTCACCGCGCAGTCCAACCGCTACAACATGCGCAAGGCGCTGATCCAGACGTCCGCGTACTGGGAGATGCGCCACTACGACATCATCGACCAGGCCGTGGACGCCGCCGTCGTCTACTACCACACCGGTGTCGGCGGCGGCATGACCCCGAAGCGCGACTCGTCCACGGGCATCGCGCAGATCAGCGGCGAGGTCGGCATCCGCGCCTGGAACCACTGCATCAACAAGGGGTACGTCTCCGGCACGATCCTCGACCCCGCCAAGGACGCCGACATCTGGACGATGTGGCAGAAGGTCAACAAGGACAACGCGTACGCCCTCCAGACCGTCTCCCTGATCCACCTGTGGGACGCGGAGGGCAAGCCCGGCGGCCAGAACCCGCCCGCCGGCGAGACCACGCTGCGCTCCATGCGCCTGGACTACACCGAGTCGGAGATCTTCCAGGTCCTGCGCCGCTACCAGGGCTGGGGAACCGAAGCGGAGGAGCACGCGACCAAGCGTATGGCGTTGTACCAGATCTTCGAGAAGTACAACGGCATCGTCCGGAACCTGTAGCCCGCCGAAGAAGCCCCCTGAGGAAGAGACATGAGTGACGACCAGCCCAACGTCATCGCCCTTCTGCTGATCGGCCTCGTAGGCCTGGCCGTCGCCGGCGGGTTCGCGGTGTTCGGCTTCACCACGCTCGCCCGGCACGGCATCAGGCACGCGAAGAGGGAGACCGTGCTCCGCGGCTTCGCGGGCCTGGCCGCCGCGGCGGCGGCCGCCATGTACGTATGGGGCGCCCTCCACCTCGTCAAGGACGAGTCGATGACGACCGAGGCATGCCGCGCCGCGGTGGGCCGGGCACACGCCGCCGACATCACCGGCTCCGACGTCTCCTACCTCCCGCTGCACCTGAACTGCCATGTCAGGGGCGCCGGTTCGTACGCCGCCGCCGTACCGGACTACGTCAACCCCGCAGTCCTGGGCCTGGCCCTGACCGCCGTCGCTCTCGGAGTCTTCGCGGCCTTCGCCTCGGAGCTCCGCGCCAGAGACAACTTCAGGAAAGAGAAGGCCAGTTGAACACCAGCCAGAACACCCCGCAGAACTCCACTCCCGCCGAGGCCACCGACGTATCCCGCCGTACGGTCCTCACGCGCACGGCGGTGATCACGGGCGCGGCGATAGCGGCCTCCCTCCCCGCCTCGCAGTTCCTGGCGAGCCCGGCGTACGCGGCGGGAAGGACCCCGGGCCCGGGCCCCGTCCCCGGCACGAACCCGCTCTCCGCGAAGGTGCGTGAGGCTGTCCGCAAGGCCGAGGCACGCGCCAGACGCGTGATGACGGGCAAGCCGTCCCGCAACGGCTGGGAGATGGAGCGCGTCGCCGACGACGGCGGCAACATCTTCACCCGCCCCGTCCCCGGCACCCCGCTCACGGGCAGCGCGGGCATCGCGGTCCGCATGGGCGACGTCGAGACGGTCCTCGTCCACGTCATCCGCCGCTTCCACTACGAGATCGACGAGCTCCGCAAGGGCGACGTCACCGGCTGGCGCACACCGGCCACGCTCCGCAAGGGCCTGCCAGAATCCAACCAGGCCTCCGGAACAGCGGTACAGATCCGCCCCGGCTCCTACCCGGCGGGCACCCGGGGCGGCTTCTTCCCCCAGCAACAACTGCTGATCAAGGACATCCTCGCCGAACTCAACGGCACGGTCCGCTGGGGCGGCAACGACCCCAAGCCCGACGAGTCCCTCTTCTACATCGCCGTACGCCCCAACGACTCCCGCCTGGCCCGCACCGCAGCCCGCATCCGCCGGTGGGACGAGACGCCGGGGCGGGGGGCGGGGGTGTTGGCGGATGTGACGGGCTGAGACTGGGCGGGGGGCGTTGCGGGCGCGGGGGAACACGGCTCCCGCGACGATGAGCAGGCTTGGTCCGAGGGCTTCGGCCAAGCCTGCCCCCTGCCCGAACACGCCCAGGCACCGGCGGGCGGCGCCGGCGGAGGGGTGCTGCCTGTGGCTCAGGGGCTGTCGGAGGCGAGGTAGCCACGCGCTTTGGCCAGCCGAGCCTTGGCGGCCCGGAACGCGATCCCGGAATCCTCAGACCCCAGCACCACCTCGAAGAACGCACCACCATGGGTGGCCAGGCCCTTTTCCACCCACTCTTCGGGTGGATTCGAGGGGAAGCTCCTCGTATCGAACCCCAGAGTCACCGAGTTTTCACGTTCGTCGATGTGCACGTAGAGGAGACCGCACCGAACTCCACGACGTGTTTGTATCCCTCGCCTGCAGCCTCATCTGATGGACGCGGCGCAAGAATCACCGATCATGGTCGTGTCACGAGCTCTACATGCGCCACGAAGAACTCGAACCGGTACTCCTGCTCGCTGACTGCGGCCACCGTACCGAGGTCATGCGCGAGGAATACCCATGGGGCGTCCCTGGCCTGCCGGATCGAGGTGAACCAGGCAGGCGGCATCCGGAACTCGATCCACGGTGCGAGGTCCAGGTCAGTGAACAAGAAGGCCGCTGTATGGAAGCCGTGCCGGGTAAGGAGTTGCTCCACCCAGGAGCCCAGACGCTCCGGGGGAACGTCGTCGCTCAGTGTCGCGGTCGGCTCGGTGGACATCTCCCAGAAGCCCCGGACGGTCTCCAGAACCCGGTCGGGCACACACTCGGACGTCAGGGTGTGCGCCGTGACGATCCCGGAGGCATCACGCAGCATCCGGTCGAGCTCTTGCCGCTCCCTGAGCCTGCGCTGCAGTTCACTAGCCACCACATTTACCTTGTTTGTAATAGAGATGGTGCTTCGGTTGAATTTCCTTGTAGGTCTTGCCCGTCATGTCCACATCTCAGGGCTTGCCTACGTGTGGTGTTCCCGCATGGAAATGTGGTAGTAGCGCATTGGGCTCAGCTGTATGCCGGTGGAGCTCTTCATCGATCCGGACAAGTCCTGTTCGCTCGCCGCGAGAGGCCTTTAGACTTCGGAACCATAGAAGCCAAAACGCGGCATCGACTCGCCTTCGATTAGTACATCAATTTCGGCGATTCCCTCAAATCCCCTCGGGAAGCGAGGCAAGGAACTCCTCGACCTCCTGTTTCACGTAACGCGAAAGATCGGTCAGCATCGTCACGGCGGTTTTGAGGTCACGGGCGAGTTCGGGGACATCCGCCCACACCTCCGGACTGACGGTGACCACCGCGTACAGCAGGTCGCCGTCGTAAAAGCCGCCCGCTGCCTGGTCGGGCGCGGTGTCCCGCAGGATCTCCACGGCCAGGGGAAGCAGCCAGGGCAGACCGACATTCTGGCCGATCAACCGGGCCAGCTCGTGAGGCTCCAGTGTTCCGATGGGGCGTCGCCGGAGCTCGTGGACGTTCTTGACCATCGAGGTCGTGTCTTCGGGAGGGTCCGGCCAGCGTTGGCCCTCCAACTGTTCAAGCGACTTGCTGCGGTCGATGGGCTGAGACATCGTCGGAGCCTTTCCTTGTGCTGGCCGATGTGGCGAAGGGGAAGTTACCGTTCGCGCTGACATTATGCACTGGGCTTACCCATGGCCGATGGACTGCAGGAAGGCATTCAAGCGCTCTAGCTCCTCAATGGTTTCCTTGCGTTTCTTCTTCAGGACCTCCATGCCGCGCTCAGTGATCGAAGCCGGCGGGTTCTTCAGCTCCGTTTCCAGGGCCTGCCGAACATTGTCCAAACCGTTGCGGGCCTGGGTCAGATCCTTGATGTGGTCGAACGGAGTCCCGTCGGCCTTCCTGGCCACGACTTCACCTCTCGCCTCCCGGCGAGCGGCACTGTAGTGATTGTGGTTTGGCTGGGAGTTTATCTCTCCAATGGGATCCTTCTTGATATTTTCAAGCTTCGTAATCGCCTTTTGTGCCGCCTCCCGCAGTCCAAGTTCGCGGCATTTGGGCGCGAGTCCGAGGGGATCGGTCCACGTCTGAGGGTTGTGGACATACGTGTTGGGGTTTGGAGCCGGAAGCAGCCCAAGAGGGTCGGGTGTGAGGTAGCGGGCACTCTCGGGGTCGTAGTAGCGGAAGTAGTTGTAGTGGAGGTCGGTTTCGGAGTCGTAGTACTGCCCCGGAAACCTCAGAGGTGTGTAGGTAGTACTGCTCGTCGTCCACGCGGTCTTGCCCCAGAGCGTGGATCGCGTGCGCCACGCGATGGCCCCATCCTCGTCGAGGAGTTCTGTGGGGGAGCCGACAAGGTCGGTGATGATCGCGAAGAAACGTGAGTCGATCTCTTCCTGAGGTGCGCCGACGGAGGTGACGCGTTCACTCTGGGCGAGCGGATGCATGCCGTCGTGATCCCAGGTGAGCGTGACCTGCTGGGGCGAAGTCGTGACGGTGGTGGTCTGCTCGCACAGAGTGCTGGAATCCCAGGTGAAGTCGACCTGCTCCGCGACTGTTGTGCCGTCCCGTCCCAGCCTCTGCTTGGCGATGCGGCGTCCCAGGGGGTCGTAGAGATAGCGCCAGACGGTGCCGTCCGGCGTGACGACCGCGGTGAGACGGTCTTCGACATCCCAGGTGTAGCGCCAGGTGTCCGGCTTTCGGGAGAGCCTGGTCTTCTGGCGCAGAGTGATCCGGCCTTGAGCGTCGTGTTCGTAGCGGACGTGCCCAGCCCTTGTGATCCGGTTGCCGTCGTACGCACGTGGTCCGGTGGCCTCGTGGCCCGGGTGATTGACCGGCCATTCCGCTGCGGTCTGGTTACCGGTCTCGTCGTATGCGTAGTGTTCCGTCCAACCCGCCGCCCGGACGTCCGTGACGCGTCCCATAACGTCCAAGGTGAAGCGACGGCTGCCGTTCAGGTGGTCGTTCAGGTGCTCGAGATAGCCGTCCGGTCGGTAGGCGTAGCTGCGCTTCTGGATGACCTGGCCGCCGAGGCTCGTCACGGCCTGGCGGGTGAGACGGCCCACGGCGTCGTAGGCGTTGGCCATGGTGACGGCCTCGCCGATTCGGCGGGCGATTTCCCTCCCGGCGCTGTCGTACTCAAGGCCGATCGTGCGTCCTGCGGTGACCAGCTCGACGAGGTTGTCCGCGACGTCGTGGGTGAAAGTGCTGACTGCGCCGGCGGGGGTGATACGGCTCGCGCGCCGTCCGAGCTCGTCGTATGTGTACGTCGTGGTACGTCCGTTGACGGTCTCGGCGGTCAGGTTGCCGCTACCGTCGAACTGTCGACTCAGCCTCAAATCCGGACAGGCTGCGTGGGTGAGCCTTCCGTTGGAATCGTATGCGTAGGTGGTGACCCGGCCTTGTGCGTTCTTGCGGAGGACCTGGCCAAGGGCGTCGTGCTCGAAGTGGATCGACTGGCCGAGAGCGTTGGTCCGGCTGGCAAGGCGACCGGCGGCGTCGTGGGTATAGCTGAGAGTGCGGCCGTCGAAGTCCGTCTCGGAGGCTAGGCGGCCGGCGGGGTCGAAGTCGTAGTGCCATGTACGGCCTGCAGGATTCGTGACCCGTGTGAGGCGCAGCTCGGTGTCGTGGGCGTACTCGTAGCGCACCCCGTTGGGATCGACACGGGCGGCCAGTAGATCGAAGTGACCGTACTCGAAGTGGGTTACTGAACCGGTCGGACTGGTGTGGCTGGTGCAGTTGCCCTCACCGTCGTACTCCCAGGATTCCGTGCCGCCGTCGGGCATGATGCGTCGCGCGGGCTGCCCGTCAATTGTCCATCCAAGGCGAGTTGTGGCACCCACCGGATCGGTGATCGCGGTGGTGTGGCCGAAGACGTCGCGCTCGTACGCTGTGACGGCGCCCAGCGGATCCTCGATCTGGAGCGGTAGTCCTGCCAGGTTGCTTCGTATGGACGAGGTGTGCCCCAAGACGTCGGTGATCGACACCGGGTGGCCCGAGCGGTTGTAGGTGAAGCGGGTCGTCGCTCCGCTCGGCTCGGTCACGGCAACGCGGTTACCGCGCTCATCGTAGGTTTGGTGCCACACCGAGCCGTCCGAGTCCATCACTGTCTCGATCAGTCCCACGGCGCTGTACGTGGCTGTCGTCTCGTGACCATCGGGCCGGACGACCTTGATCACGTCACCGAGATCGTCGTAACGGAACTCCGTGGTGCACCCCAACTGATCGATGAAGGCAGTGAGGTGCTGTCGGTCATCCCATTCCTGACGGGTGATGTTGCCGAGTGGGTCGGTTTCGCGGATGAGGCGCAGCGACTCGTTGTGTTCGTAGACGCGGGTGTGGCCGAGGGAGTCGGTTACGCGGGTGGTGCGGGTGCCGTCGTCATAGGCGAGGGTGGAGGCCAATGCGTTGCCGGTGCCGCCGGTGGCGACCACTCGGCCCCGTTCGTCGTAGGCGTACCAGTAGGTGGTGCCGTTGCGGTCGGTCCAGGAGGTGATGCGGCCGTCGGCGTCGTAGGTGTACCGCATGGGCAGGCCTGAGGAGTTGGTCTCCTCGGTGAGGCGGCCCTGCTCGTCGTAGGTGAAGGTGAGCAGGGTGGTGCCGGTGGCGTCCGGGCCGGTGGGGTCGATCAGGCGCAGGCCGGTGATGCGGGACAGGACCGGGTGACGGTCCAGGGCTATGTGGTAGCCGCCGGAGTGGACGACCGCGCCGGGTATGTCGCCTTCGGTGTAGACGATGGTGATGCGGTTGCCGTTGCGGTCCTGGATGTGTTGCAGGGGCAGGTCGACCGCTGCGTCATCGGCCGTCGCCACCGGGGAGTGGAAGACGTGGATCAGCCCGGTGTCCGGGTCGGTGATGCGGACGGCGCCGTCAACCTCGTCGTCCCAAGAGAGCGTCAGCCGGGAGCCCGGGGTTTCCGGGAGGACCGGGGTGTTGGCCTCGACGTCCGGCCGGGGGAAGCACAGCCGGGCACCGTCCGCGGCCGCGTACACGAAGCCGTCCTCGTCGGCCTGCACACGCTGGTCGAGCGTCGAGGCCCAGGACGGGCCGAACCAGCCGCCGAACCGGTACGACGAGAGGTGGGTGCGCTCCAGGACCAGCGGCAGCACGCCCGGCAGCTGTACGTCCACGCGCGGCAGGGCCATGTCGCCCGTGGCCACGTCGATCGGGTCCCGCACAAACTTCTTGATCATGTTGCGGATCGAGGCCGGCAGCTTGTTGAAGCCCGGGTTCAGCTTCAGCCGCTCGAACGACGCGCAGTTCAGCTTGAACAACTTGCTGAGCCTGGACAGCTCGGCAGGCTTGAGCGCCTTCAACCCCTTGCCCAGCGCCTTGCCGAGCACGCCGAAGCCGATACCCATCAGGGCACCCTCGGTGAGGATGCCGGCCAGCTTGTCCGGGTCTTTGAACGCCCCCGGGTCCTTAAGCAGCGTCTCGAAGGCGGAGAACTTCGCGCCCTCCTTGGCCATCTTGGCGACCGCCGCGACACCCTTGATCTCCTTCAGCGCCTTCAGCGCCCGCTCCACACCCCGGATGACCTCCAGCACCCCGCGCACGGCGGCGCCCAGTGTGGTGCCCTCTTCCTCGATCCGGGCGATCAACGCGACGATCTTCAGGGCGCGTTCGCCGGCCATCAGGTTGGAGGCCACCTCGGATGCGCCCGCTGTCAGGATCGACAGCGCAAGGCCCGCGATCTCGAACTCGACGATCTCCGCGAGGATGACGCCGATCTCGGACAGCAGCTCGTGCGCCTTGTCGGCGAAATCGTCGAGCGCCTTGGCACCCTCCCGCAGGGAGTGCGCCATGTCGGTCGCGTTCTTACGGGTCGCCTTGGCCCGCTTTTGGAAGGCCTTGGCGGTCTTGCCTTCCCACTCCACATCCGACAGCGCGCGTCCCGCCGCGCCGGCCGCGTCGTCCAGGCCGGTGGCCAGGTGCCGCCACTTCTTGGCGATCTCCCGTACGCCGTCCGGGTCGACCGCGGGATCGGAGATGCCCAAGAACTCCAAGCCACTGGCGACGCTGTCGCCGAACATGTGGTTGAACTTGTTGACGTAATGGAGCGGGTTGAGGTCGACCACGAGCCACTCAGCCCTTCTTGGCCTGCGCGGCCGCGGCCAGCAGGATGTCCAACAGGTCGAAGGCGTCGGACACGTCGCCCATCAGCTTCGCCTCGGCCTGCCACTCCTCGTCCAGCTGCTTGGTCAGCTTGGCCAGGGTGTGCATGCCTTCGCGTATGTCCTCCGTCGCGCCCAGCAGCGAGCCGAGCTTGCCGAGCGCGCCCAAATCATCCGACTCCGCCTTGAACTCCTGCAACGGCTTCGCGGTGTGATGTCCCACCTTGCGCAGCCCCGAAGCCGCCTTGTGCAGCGACGCCGCTTCCTTCTTCAGGTCCGACATGCGGCCCGCCCCCGTAGTTCACTCTGTGCACATGCCAACCCAACGACCGTAGTGAGGAGGGTTATGGGTGCGGTATGGCGTGCATCAAGGAGGAGTAAAGTTCGCCGTCCCCCTGCACTGAGGGCTCGCTACTCCCCCGCGCTCACGCCGCCCGACTTCCGTGACCGAGTCCCCCGACCTCGAACCAGAGCAGCTTTCCCGCACCCGGCCCGAGCGCGTCCCCGCCCCACGAGTCCGCCCATGCCTGCACGAGGAGCAGCCCGCGTCCACTGACTGCGTCCACCGGCGCCGGGCGCGGCTTGGTGCCGGGTAGCTCATCGAAGGGCGCCGGGATGTACGGGTTCGCGTCCCACACGCTCACCCGGAGCCGTCCGCCGCCGAGCGCTGTCAGCCGCAGGGAGGCGGGGCCCTTCGCGTATTGGTAGGCGTTGGCGACCAACTCGGACGTCAACAACTCAATGACATCGAGGACTTCGTACATGCCGTGCCCGTTGAGCGCTGCCCGCACGGTCATACGTGCGACGCGTGCGGCGCGGGGGTCATGGGGCAGGCGGAGTGCGTACACCCAGGTATCGGGCAGGGCTACGGTGACCATGAACACCTCCGGGGAGGAAGGGGACTTGGGCTTGCTCAACGTTGGCGCCGTGCGGCGGCAATGCCTGGGTTGGTGCGCTTCCGGCTTATGGGCGTGAGGAGTTGAGCGTTGAGCAACGTGAGACTCACGATAGGGGTAGCGATGTAAAATTTGACATCAATTGAGAGGAAGAATTGATGATTCCCTCTTGTGAGTGATGCGAGGGAACACGTCCTGACGAGAGAGGGTTCAGTGCCGCCCAGCACCGCCCCCACGCTGCGTCAGCAGCGCCTGGGTACCGAACTGCGAAAGCTCCGGGAGCACGCGGGCCTGACTTCCAGTGCGGCCGCGGGACTGCTCGGCCTCAAGCAGGCGCAGATCAGCAACATCGAGGCGGGCCGGTATGCCGTAAGCGACGACCGCGTCCGCACCTTCGCCAGCAACTACAGCTGCACCGACCCGGCCTTCGTGGACGCGCTGGCCGCAATGACAGGTGGCCGGCAACGCGGGTGGTGGGACGAGTATCGGGAGTACCTACCGGCCACCTTGATCGACCTGGCCGAACTTGAGCACCACGCCGCCGGTCTGCGGGTGGCGCTCGTCATCCACATCCCCGCCCTATTGCAGACCACGGACCACGCACGTGCCCTCTTTCGGCAAGTAGCCCCGCCCATGCGGCAGTACGAGATCGAGCACCGGCTCACGCATCGCATCAAGCGACAGAGCACCCTGCACCAGGAGAACCCGCCCCCGTACACGGCGACCATCCACGAGGCGGCGCTCCGCATGGGCTTCGGCGGTCCGGCCGTCACCCGCGCGCAACTCAAGCACCTCGTCGACATGAGCGAACTGGCCCACGTCACCGTCAGGGTGATTCCCTTCGGCGCGGATCACTACCCGAGCACGGGCCAGTCCTTCGACTACGTCGAAGGCCCCGTCCCACAACTCGACACCGTCCAGCTGGACACACACCACGGTGGCTGCGGATTCCTGGATGCAGAGGCACAGTTGAGTAAGTACCGTTCCGTGCTCGATCACATGGAGCCGTGTGCACTCAGCCCCGCCGAGTCACGCGACTTCATGCATCGCCTCATCCGGGACATCTGAAAGAGAACGACGTGCAGACCATCCACTGGCAGAAGTCCACCTACAGCGGCGACAGTTCGAACTGTGTCTACATGGCCGCCGCTCCCGACGGAACCATCCGCCTTCGTGAGAGCGAGGAGCCGAACGCCGTTCTGACGACCACACCAGGCCGGATGCGGGAACTGATACGGAGTCTCAAGACGCCACGCTCGCTTCCGGTTCCAACGGGTTCTCGAAGCTGACCAGTTCCGCAATCTGTCGGAGGATCGTGCGGTACTGCTCGCGACGAGCCCCGGCCGTTGTGCTCAGGGCGAGAACGACCAGGCGCTTGCAGTCCGGATGTGGCAGATGGGCGTGGATCTGGAGAAGCGGCATCTGAGGGAGACCTCTGTCTGCCTGGGGAATGAGTACCGTCTCGCTGACGGTGGCCGGGCCACAGGGAAGTTCGAGGTACTCGATTCGAGTGTGGCCTGCGGCTGAAGTCACGGCGCGGGCGGCGGTAACGGCGCGTGGGGCCAATGCCGTGTCGCGCCAGGAAAGGGTGAAGAGGGCGAGCAGGGGCTGACCGCTTGTGTTGCCAGCGTCGTCGATGTCGTCACGGTGCAGGCCGATTGAGCAATGGACGGTGCCGATCTCGCACAGGGCACCCAGCAATTGCCTCCCCTGTGCCATTTGGGCAATGAACTGCTGGCGCGCCTTCTCGTCGGGCGCCGCATCGAGGAACGGCGCGAGTACGGCCCGAAGATTGTCGGCGGCCGGAGAGCCGGGCGGGGTCAGCAGGGCGTCGAGGGGGATGGGGGTGAAGCCTTCCGGTTCTGCGAACCAGATGTCTGCGTCCGGGTCCCTGGCTGAGTCGGTGACAACGAAGTGGGGGGCCGTGGTCATGGGGTCCTGTCCGGTGCGGTCAGTACGGGTGCGGTTGCGAGGGCGCCGAGTCGGGAACGTGGGCTCCAGCGCGGCGGGCGCGCTCAAGGGCGGCGGGGCTCGCGTTCCAGGCGGTCGGTTCGATACCCCGGCGGCCTGTGGCCGTGCGCTGGTAGAGGAGGTGCAGCCGCCTGGGGGCGCTGCCACGGCGGCCGGTGGCGGCGACGACGGCGATGAAGCGGGGGTCGCCGGCGAACCAGAGCGGCTCGATCTGTGCTTTCAGCTCCGGTTTGGTGCGGGCAGTGCCGAAGCGCCGCATCCACCAGAAGGTGCGCATGTTCGCGAGGAACAGCAGGGGGATTTGCTCCTCGGGCTTCTCCGGGTTGGAGAACTCGAACCACATCTCGTCCTCCTGGACCTGGGGGTGCTTGTTCCGGCCGCGGGGGATGTCGGTGAGGAGCTGCCAGGGGTATTGCCAGAGGACACGCTGGATGTAGACGGAGGAACGGAGGTACGGGAGCTGGAGTACGGCGCGGAAGGCTGAATAGAGGAGCACCGGAACGAAGAGGAAGGTGTAACCAGGAGTCAGGAACGAAACCAGTAGACCCAGCGAGCCGATCCAGACGGCGATCCAGCCCACCAGCCGCACGACGATCGTGATCATGTGCTGGATCCAGGCCCACCGAGTCGGAGGATGGTCCCAAGCGGTGGGGTAGTCACTGGGGTGCATGCTGCGAGCTCTCTCTGTTCGGGATTCAGAAGACGTGACGGGCGACATCAAAAAGTCCTCCAACGTCAAGGCCAAGCCGTGCTCCATCAATGCCTGCCACGGAGCCGTCCTTGATCCCGTCGTCGTCGGTGTCGACGGCGGTCATGACCAAGCCGAAGCCCGCGGTGGCCACGCCTACCGAAGCTGAGGTGACCTCGACCGCTCTGGTGACCTGGGCTGCTCGAGCACCTCTAATCGCGAAACCAAGCACGGCGTTGTCCAGGTCTGAGATGGACTTCGCATGCTCCATGGTGCTACTTCCGAATCGAGCCAATCGCTGACCCATCGTGACGGCCTCCCCCGCCTCGCCACTAACTCGCAGGGCAGCGGAAGCCCCCTTCCAAGCCGCACCGAGACCGGGCAACGTGCCGAGGACATCACCCCCCACGGTGACGAAATTGCTCCAGAAGTCCGTGTCGAGCTCGCCTTTGGTGAAGCCGTCCTTCAGCGACGCCCACACTGTGGGGTCTCGAGCAATCCGCAAGGCCAACGACGTCGCGCTCAACGCGGCAGCGGCAAGCAGCAGTACGGCGGCTGCCGTGCCGCCCGACACGACGAACAGGGCCACAAGCCCGATGACGGCCGCCACAGTGCTGAGGATGTCCGGAAGGTTCTCGTCGAGCCAGTCAAGCGCCGAGTCGAACCAGCCCGGCTCGTGTGGCACCAGCTTCTTCGTGGCGTCGCGAATCTTGCCTGCCCGGTGCCGGGCTTGCTGTTCGTGTTCGTCCGCGAGCTTTCGGGCCTTGCCCCGGATCTTCTCCAGGGCGTCCTCGGCGTCGTCCACCGCCGTGTTCGCCTTGGTCAGGACCTTCTGCGCCTCGTCGTGCTTGGCGCCCTTCTTGTTCTTGTCCAGGTCGGGGCTGGCGCCCGCCGTGCCGGCATGGCCCTTCGCCCGGTCCACGGCGGCCTGCGCTTCCTTCGCGTCGTCTTCGAGTCGCTTCGCCCGGCGCTGGAAGTCGTCGAGTTCGCCTTCCCAGCGGTCGAGTTGCTTGGCTGCCTTGCGGATGGAGTGCGCGGCGTTCTTCAAGTTCAGGGGCAGTGGGCCGCCGTCGAGTTGCTCGCGGAAGGCAACCGCCGCGTCGCCCTCCCAGTAGCTGCCGTCCATAAGCGTGGTGACAAGGCCATGCGTCTCTTCGAGAACCTTCGCGCAGCCTGAGAGTTTCTTGCGTAAGCCGCTTACGGTCTCGGTGCTCCCCGGGACCGGGTTGAAGCCGAGGTGTGGGTAGCTGGGGTTCGGGATGTGCGGGGCCGACTTGAGGCCTTGTGGTTTGTTGCGGTCAGTTCGGGACTGCGGGTCGAGGGCCGCTCCTGAAGCGCCGGGCGGGTACGTCACTTCGAGGCCCCGCTCTTGCCCTTGCCGGCCCTGGACTTCTGCAGGGCCTCCTCCAGCGCCTTGTCCACCTCGCGGTAGCTGTCCCGGCTCTTTCCGATGATCTTGGCGAGATCTTCGGTCTGCTCACCGATCTGGTCGGTGCCGTACTTCCAGTCGTCCTGGAAGTCCTCGCAGGCGGTGTCGAGGTCATCGGTACCCAGGCCCGTGACAGTCGCGTCTTCCAGCGCCTTGCGCAGCCCCTTCAGCGAGTCGGTCGACTTCCTGAGCAGCTTCATGAAGTGCGCGAGCTCGTCGCCGTCCACGACCAGCCGTTCCGCCATGTTCCCCGTCCCCTCTCCCGGTGCACCTGCACCATGGAGAGGAACGACGTCGGCGATCTTTCGTGGCGTCCGGTGGGGTGCTCCCCTCTTTAGGGGGAGCACTTACCGGACACGGATCGTGGCCACGGTCAGCGGTTGACGGACTGAATCTCCTGGACGACGACGTCCTGGGTGGCCCCGAACGTGCCCTCCGGCAGGTTCTGCGCCTCGGTCACACCAGTGCCCGTCCAGTGGATCTTCCAGGTGATGGTCGCCCTGAGCTTGTACGAGCCATCGCCCGAGGAGCGCAGGTACTTCACACCACAGGGCGGGGTCTCGTCCGACTTGCCCTTGGCGTACGCCTCGCCGATCTGGCCGTTGTTGAACTCGCAGACACCGGATGCCGGGTACGTCGTGGCGTCGTCCGTGCCCGGCTCGATCTTCAGGGAGACCGGTTCCGCCGTGGTCGTGGCCTGGACGTCGAGCAGGGGCACCCGTGCGGTGACGGACACCGGCTTGAACTTCGCCGTGTCCAGCCAGGCCCACGTCGGGAGGTTCACCTTCGTGGTGCCCGCGGGGGCCAGTTCCACCTTCGTCGAGGGGACGCGTATCTCGGCGTAAGCAAGTTGGGCCAGCATCTTGGGCGTGATCGCCTCCGGGATGTCCGCCGGCGGGGCGTCGCCCGTGTCCACCCAGAAGATGTCCTTGGTGCAGTCGAGCGCCCCAGGATCACCTTCGCGGCCCTTGGTGACGTACGAGTCCCACCAATAGCCCTTGCCGGCCTTGTCCTTGTTGAAGTCCTTGTACGGGTCGCCGTCCACGTACTTCTTACGCTGCTCCAAGTCCCACTGCGGGCCAGTCGACCCGGCCTCCCAGATGGGCTCCAGGTACTTCTGCAGCTGGGCCGGTGTGTACTTGGGGGCGTAGTAACAGGCTGGTGGCGTCCAGGTGGTCGTAGAGGTCACCGGGCCCGCTGACTCGCCGGAACCGTTCTTGGAAAGGTCGAAGACGACGGCACCGGCCGTGGCCGAGAGCGTTCCGTCGTCAGTCGCATTGCCTGAAGGGCTGGTTGTGTCGGACCCCTGGCCGTCGCCAGGCCCGTACGCCACAGCCGTACTCGGAAACACTGCGGTGCACGCAGCGACGACCGCTCCCACCGCGATGGTGCGCCCTCGCCTTCCTAGCCGGCGCATGTCTTGTCTCCCCGCTTCGAAATCAGGTTGGTGGCTTGCCACACGCCCTGCGCGTTCTTCTCAAGACGCGTGTTGTACAGCACGTACGGGCTCTCATCCGAAGGCGTCTTGTCGACCTTGTTGGTCTTCCGGTTCTTGTTGAACCCCTTGCTCTCGTCAGCGCAATAGACAACAGACGCCGACTTCGCGCCGGACAGCGTGACTTGAGGGCTGTAGTAGCGAGTGGTGCCGGTGAAGGAGAGATTGGCGTCCACGTAGGCCTGCACCCACTGCACCGCACCGCTGAGGGCCTTGTCCCGGTAATAGAACGCAAGCCCGGGGGCTCCGGTGTCGCCACTCAGGATTGCGGCGTTCGTAGCATCGATGCGACTGGCCGTGTCCGTCAGGATCTCGTCCTTGGCCTTGTCGCCGGTCTGCCAGCTCTCGTACTTGTCCTTGACGTCGGACGGCAGGTTGACCTTGGGCCGGTCGGCGACGGCCGTCGCGCTCGCGCTAGGCGATGCCGACGTCGTCTCGCCCGTATCAGCCCCAGCAATCTTGTCGTTCCCCTTCGACCCACCGCCTCCCCCACCACACCCAGTCAGAAGCAGCGCAGCAGCCGCACCGACGGCGGCTGTAGTAAGCAGGCGGGGACGGCGGTTCACGGCAGGCTCCTGTGCGGCGTGGGGTTCGGGAGGGCAGCAATACGCTATCGGGGGCCCGTGTGACGACACCAGAGCGAATGACGCCAAGAGGCGAGGCAAGTCGGGCATAGCCGTACAGAGCGTGCCCAAATCGAGGTCTACGACCTTCGATTGAGTGATGTTGGAGGGTGGGATGCGTCACCGTGTTGGCCACCGCAAAGGCCGATGACGTCCCACCGATGACGCCCCACCTCGGACTTGCTCAGCCACTCCCCCGGTGAGCCCCCGCCCCTACCCGCCCATCACGAGCACGCCCGCGGCCCTGTGTCTTGCTCTTGCCCTTCCCCCGCACCCCGTTGGGCCAAAGCCTCGCCCCCCTCTTCGCCGCGATGTCCTCGATCCATCCAAACGCAACGATCGTCAGCCCGATCAACGGCCACACCAGCAAGAACATCCACACCATGTACGACGAGTCCAGCACCCCCACCGCCCGATCGCTCTGCATGAACGGCAAGTTGTACGCCTGGTCGATGATCGGAACCGTGGCCATGATGAGCATGTTGTGCCAGAGGTAGATCGTGACGGCGCGGTTGTTGGAGAGGGTGACCAGCTTGTCCCAGCGGGCCAGGCGGCCCGGTAGCTCCTGCCAGGACGGGCTGTACTGGAGCAGGATGACGACGAAGCCGAAGGACCAGGTGGCCTGGGCCAGGGGGATGTCGTTCAGGTCCCAGCCGTCGGGGCCCAGGTGGCCCGACGCCCACCACAGGCCGAAGGCCATGAGCAGGGCCGAGGCGGAGACGGCCACGTAGCGGGGGACTTTCGCCAGTGCGCCCTCGTGGTGGGCGAAGCCCAGGACCCAGCAGCCGCCGAAGACCGCGAAGTCCGAGACAGCGTTGCCCGTTTCGCCGGGGATGGCCACCAGGCCGGTGCCGACGACGGCGGTCAGGGCGAGGGGGGCCAGAAGCGTGGCCCACGGCACCCTGCGGAACGCCCACAGCAGCAGCGGGGACGCCACCACGAACCACAGGTACGCGCGCAGGTACCAGAGCGGGCCCGTCGCCTGCACCGCCCAAGTGTCCTCCAGCAGACCCGACTTGGAGCCTATGTGCCAGGGGAAGGGTGGGGCGCCGATCGGGATGACGTAGTTGATCAGGTCGACCACGCCCCAGGTGCCGCCGTGGTCCGGGTCCTTCACCGGATTCCAGCCGCCCGCTAACATCAGCGTCAGCGCCACCACGCTGAACGCCCACAGAGGGGGCAGCAATCGGCGGACGCGGCCCCTGATCACGCCCCACGCCGGGCGGCTCAGCGAGCGTGCCATCAGCGAGCCCGCCAACGCGAACATCACGCCCATGGAGGGGAAGAGGACCGTCAGCCATGCCCAGCCGAACAGGTGGTACACGACCACTCGGACCAGGGCTATCGAGCGGAGGAGGTCCAGGTAGCGGTCACGGCCGCCCGGCGGCTTCCGGCGTGTCGGTGGCAGTGGCGGTGGCGATGTCGGCGTCGGATTCGGTGTCGCCCCCGCCGCGTACTCATGCGTCGTCATCCCACCGGCCTCCGGTCCCTACCGCCGCTTTCCGCCCGCTGTCGTGGGATCGAGCCCGGCGCCTCCACCACTCCCGTGCGCCGCAGCTTCTGCCAGCGCAGGCGGCCTCCGGTGAGGGCGGTGATCCAGGATTGGAGCAGAACCACGTACATCAACTGCCTGTAGAGAATTTGTTGGAGGGGGAGGGATATCAGGTGTGTCATACGTTCTCTGTCCAGGCGGAAGGCGTACGCCGCGCACGCCGCCTGGATGGCCAGCACGCCCAGCCAGGCGACGATCGTCTTCTGTGTCGGGCCGAAGACCACTCCGTAGAGGAGGAATACGTCGATCAGCGGGGCCAGTAGCGGGGCCAGGACCATGAACAGCGACACCAGGGGCAGGCCCACTCGGCCGAAGCGGCCCGACGGGCCGCGCTCGACCAGCGCGCGCCGGTGCTTCCAGATCGCCTGCATCGTGCCGTACGACCAGCGGTAGCGCTGCGACCAGAGTTGCTGGACCGTCTCCGGGGCTTCCGTCCAGGCTCGCGCCTTCTCGGCGTAGACGACACGCCAGCCGTCGCGGTGCATGGCCATCGTGATGTCCGTGTCCTCGGCGAGCGTGTCGTCGCTCATGCCGCCGACGCGTTCCAGAGCGGAGCGCCGGAAAGCTCCGACCGCGCCCGGGATCGTCGGCATGCAGCGCAGGATGTCGTACATACGGCGGTCGAGGTTGAAGCCCATCACGTACTCGATGTGCTGCCAGGCGCCGATGAGGGAGTCGCGGTTGCCGACCTTCGCGTTGCCCGCGACCGCGCCGACCGACGGGTCGGCGAAGGGCTGGACCAGCTCTCGTACCGTCGCCGGTTCGAAGACGGTGTCGCCGTCCATCATCACGATGATGTCGTAACGGGCGTTCGCCAGGCCCCGGTTGAGGGCCGAAGGCTTGCCCGCGTTGTGCTGGCGTACGACGCGTACGTTCGGCAGGCGCAGGTCTTCGACGATGCGGGCCGTGCCGTCGCTCGAACCGTCGTCGATGACGATGACCTCGACGGGGTGTTCGCTCGCCATCAAGGAGCGGACGGTGTTCTCGATGCACTTCGCCTCGTTGTACGCGGGGACCAGCACCGACACCGGTTCGGTGATCGGGGCCGGGCCCCAGCGGAAGTCCGGCTTGCGCACCCGGCGGGCGTGTGCGGCGGAGAGCAGGAGCATCAGGCCGAAGCGGGTGAAGACGAGGACGCCGGTCACCGCGATGCCCACGACCAGGGCTTCGGTGATCCCGTCCGAGGCCTGCACCAGGTAGATCCAGGCCTTGCCCTTCCACAGGTTGAGGCCAGTGACCTCGGTGTGGGCGCTGGGCGCGTGGAGCGCCTCGGTGAGGTTCTGGAACTCGTAGCCCTGGCGCTGGAGTTGGGGCACGAACGTGTCGAGTGCCTGCACCGTCTGGTGGCGGTCGCCGCCGGAGTCGTGCATCAGGACGATCGAGCCCTTGCCGCCGTGCGGGGTGGCGCGGCGAATGATCTCGTCGACTCCCGGCTTCTGCCAGTCCTCGCTGTCGGTGTTGTTGACGACGGTGATGTAGCCGCGCGTGCCGATGTACTCCGTCACAGGCCAGGACTTGTTGTCCATGGCGTCCGCGAAGGACGAGTACGGAGGGCGGAAGAGGGACGTACGGATGCCGGCCGCGCCCGCGAGCGCCAACTGGCTCTGGGAAAGCTCCCAGTCGATGCGCTTCTTGGACTGGTAGGAGAGATCGGGGTGATTGAAGGTGTGCAGGCCGACCTCATGGCCCTCCGCCACCATGCGGTGCACCAGCTCCGGGTAGCGCGAGGCCATGGTGCCGGTGACGAAGAAGACGGCGTGGGCGTGGTGCTCGCGCAGTACGTCGAGCACCTTCGGCGTCCACTGGGGGTCCGGGCCGTCGTCGAAGGTGAGGACCAGGCGGTGGTCGGGCACGTTCAGGCTGGTCGTGCGGCCGCTGCGGGTGTCGATGACCGGGCCGCCCTCAAGGATCTTCTCCGGCACCTTGTCGGTGGCCGCCTCGGGCTGGATGCGGTGGTCGGCGAGGATCTCGCTGTGTACGTAGCCGCGCAGCATCAGCATCGCCATCAGCGCGACGAGGATGAGCGAGGGCAGCAGGAAGCGCATGGGCAGGCGGCGGCGCCGGGCGGCATGGGGGACCTCGCGCCGCGTCCTCCGCGCGGGTGCGGGTGCGGGTACGGGTACCGGTCCGTGACGGCTGGTGCGGGATGCCATCAGAGAATGCTCTCCGGGTACGAGGAGGAAGAGCCCGAGGTGGCAGAGCCCGCGGAAGACGAGCCCGAGGAAGAGGCGTCTGAGGAAGCGGACGAGGAGCTGGTGGTGATCGGCTGCTCGGGTTCCAGCGAGGCCTGCTCGACCTGCGATGCCGCGCCGTCCGCGAGGGTTCCGGAGCCGGACCCGCCCGTGACCGGGCTCCCCGAGGGGTCGGCCGTGGTGGCACCGCTGCCGGACGGGCTGGGGTCCGGCGGGTTGACCACCGGGTCGGTCGGGTCGGGGTCCGGGGCCGGGTCCTTGGTGGTGCTGGTGCCCGGGTTCGGCTTGGTCGTGGCGGACGCCGAGGGGTCGGGGTCCGTGGACTTGCCCGGGGTGGCGGCACCGCCCGAGGCGCCCGGCGTCGTACTCGCGCCCGGCGACCGCGTCGTACCGTCCCCGCCCGTCGCGCTCGCACCCGGCGAGGCGCTGCCCGTGCCGGACGGGGACACCGACTCGGCGGGGAGCGGCGACGAGTCGACCCTGCCGGCCGGCTGATCGTCCTGCTGGCCCGGCACCGGAAGCCAGGGCGCGTTGGAGTTGCCCGACAGCAGCGTGGCGACGATGACGACGGCGTAGACCGCGCAGGCGATGCCTACGAGGATGCCGAATCGCCGGAATCTACGGCTGCGACGGCCCGACTCGTCGACGAACACCGGTCCGTCCGAGCCGCCCTCCTGGACCCGCGGGGCACCCTTGGCCTGTTGGACCAGCCGATCATCCAACTGACGGCCTGTACCGTCGAGTTGGACCGTCACCTCGTTCGGATCGTGGGTGTGGCCGGGGTCGTCCGAGCGCTCCCAGGAAGGCTGTTCGCCCAGGTGGCCGCGGTGCGGGCGCGCCGCGCCGGAGGCATCGTTCGCTCGGGAGGCCGGGTTCGCGCCGGAGGCCGAGGCCGTACCGTAACCCCGGCTCGCGCCGGAAGCCCGGCCCAGAACGGAAGCCTGGCCCAAGCCGGAAAACGGGTCCGCGCCGGAAACGGGCCTCGATAGCAGCTCGGGCTCCGACTCGGATTCCGGCTCCGGCTCCGGCGCCAGCTCCAACTCCTGGTGCGGGTCACGCTCGGGACCACGCCCGGAGCTCCGCCCGGCCTGAGGCCAGGACTCCGTTCTACGGCCGGCCTCCGGCCAGACGACGACGCCCGGCTCGTCAACTCCCCGTCGCGACGGCCCTCGCGACGGCCCTTCAGATCCTCGCCGGGACTCTTCAGTCCCCCGCGGTAACTCTTCGGATCCTCTCAGGGACTCCTCAGGTGACGGATCGGCTCCACGCCCACCCTGCTGATCAATTTCTTGTTGATCCAGTTGGGCGTCTTTCCGCCAATGTTTCACGCGCACGCACATCCCCCCACGGGACAGTTCACGGGTGCGCGACGACTCCGGGCACTTCTCAATTGCCGTCCAGACCGGGCCCCCACCCGATCCGAGCGCCCCCCTTTATCACGTTTATCACGCTGCGCCCGGACGACGAATGTAGCGCAGGTGAAGGACACGTGTACTCGAGTGTTAGTTGTGACTCACCATGACGAGTGAATCGGTGGCCGGAATCCACCCCTCCTCAGGGCGCCGCAACCACCCTTCCTCGTCCGCGAGTTCGGCTGCGGCTCGTCGAAGGGCATCGATCCCTGGGTGCACCAGTCCCTTCCGCCACACCAGTGACACCGGTGACAGGGGAACGGGGTCGACAAGGGGCCTCAACACGGCTTCAGGCATGGCCGGAAAGTCCACCACGGCGAGGACGGGGTTCCGTTTCTTGGCCATGATCCGCCGGAACTCCTCGGGACCGACGGCCACCGGCGCGGGCGGCGCGAGCGCGATGCCCCGGCCCTCGAAAAGGCGACGCGCCAGGTCGGTCCACTCCAGTGTGCTGGGGTTTCCCGCACCCGCGTACACGGTCTCGCCGGCGAGTGCGGCCAACGGCACCGCGTCCAGGGCCGCGAGGTGATGGTCCTCGGGCAGGACGACGGCCATCGGCTCGTACCGTACGGGCTGGTGCTCCAGCCTGGCCCGCACCACCGGGTCCAGCCCCGCGAACCGCCCGAACGACGCGTCCAGCCGTCCGGCTAGCAACTCCCCCGCTGCGCCGGTGAGTCCGCTCTCGAAGCGGGCCATCAGCTCGCTGCCGGGGGCGAGTTCGCGGGCGCGCTCCAGCACGCGACTGGAGATGAGCCCCGGGGAGTTGACGTCGACGAGCAGGGGCCGCTGTTCGCTCGGGCCTCGCGCGAACGCGGCCAGCAGCGTGTCCTGCGCCTCCAGCACACTCCGCGCGTACGGCAACAGCCGCTCGCCGTCCGCCGTCAGTGCCACCTGCCGGGTGGTCCGCACGAACAGCTCCGCCCCCAGCTCCCGTTCGAGCCGCCGGATGTCCCGGCTCAGGGCCTGCTGAGCGACGTACAGCCGGGCGGCGGCACGCGTGAAGTGCAACTCGTCGGCGACGGCGAGGAAGGCGCGCAGGAGGCGGGGGTCGATGTGACCGCCAAGACCACCACCGAGGCGACCTTCGAGGTGGCCTTCGAGATGGCCTTCGAGGCGACTGTCACGGTGGCCTTCGAGACGCTGTTGACCAGGCATTGCGCGAATCTACAACCCAGGTGCGTCAATCACCACGGAGTAAGTGTTGGACCGCCCGCCCCGCCCGCCGCGAGGCTTGATCCATGCCGCAACAGCCCTCCGAGCAGGGACAATCCCCCCTGCCCTTCCTCACCGTCACCGGCGACACCCTGGTGGCCACCGCCTTCCGCCCGCACGACCGCGAAGCGAGCACCCGCCGCAACCCGAGCCACCACAGCCCGCGCCGCCACCGCACCCCGTACCACCGTCTCTTCGCCCACCCCGGCGCCCGCGCCTTCACCCTCGGCAACCTCATCGCACGACTCCCCATGGGCATGTTCAGCGTGAGCGCGGTCATCATGATCGCCGGTTCGCGGGGCTCGTACGCGCTCGCCGGTGCCGTCACGGCGACCGGTCTGGCGGCGACCGCGGTTGTCGCCCCCTGGACCGCGCGTCTCGTCGACCGGTACGGGCAGGCCCGTGTGGCCGTGCCCGCCACGGCGTTCGCCCTGCTCGGCGACATCGCGCTGGTGCTGTGCGTGCACTACGGAGCGCCCGACTGGACGCTCTTCGCCGCGTACGCCGCCACGGCCACGACGCCGAACATGGGTGGCATGTCACGCGCCCGCTGGGCCCACCTCTTCAAGGGTGACCCGGCGGCGATCCACACCGCGAACTCCTTCGAACAGGCCGCGGACGAACTGTGTTTCATGCTGGGCCCGGTGTTCGCGGCCTTCCTGTGCGGAGCCTTCTTCCCGGAGGCGGGCACGCTGGTCGGGGACGTCCTGATGATGACCGGCGTACTGATCTTCGCCGCCCAGCGCTCCACGGAACCCCCACCCCAGCAACGTACGGAGAAATCGGAGCAGTCAGAGAAGTCCAAGTCCCCCGTCCAGGCAGCCGGAATGCCCCCTCTCCTCCTCGGATTCCTCGCCATGGGCGCGGTGTTCGGCTCGATGGAGGTCGTCACGCTCGCGTTCGCCGACGCGCAGGGGCACAAGTCGGCCGCGGGCGCCGTCCTCGCCCTCCAGGCGGCGGGCTCGTGCATCGCGGGTCTGCTGTACGGCGCCCTGAAGCCGGCCGGTCCCGCCGAACGGCGATACCCGCTGTGCGTCGCCGCCATGACGGTGCTGATGACCCTGCCGCTCCTCACGGCCTCCCTGACGGGCTCCCTCCTGGCCCTCGCGGGAGCCCTGCTCGTCGCCGGGATGGCCACCGCCCCGACCATGGTCACCGGCATGACACTGGTCCAACACCGCACCCCCGAGGGCCGGTTGAACGAGGGCATGACCCTCGCGGTGACCGGCCTCCTCGGCGGGATTGCCTGCGGCTCGGCGACCGGCGGATGGGTGGTGGAGCACCTGTCGACGACGGCGGGGTACGGGGTTCCGGTCGCGGCGGCGGCACTCGCGCTGACGATCTCCGCGGCGGGCGCGGCGCGGCGGGCGGTACGGCGCCAGGTCGTACGCCGCTGAGCGCGCATGCCTTGCCCAGGGAACGTTCTTCATCAGGAAACGTCCCTCATCACCACGCACGCCGCTCCAGCCCACGCCCCTTCACAGGTAAGTCCCACATCATGCGCACGTGAAGGTCATCAGCCCATCCTCGCTGCCCCTCCGAAGAACGTTGCCCCTGGGCCTTGAGGGGCTCCTCGCCTTCGGCCTGTACCTCGGCCCGGGCACCGCCGATTGGTACCTGGAGTGCTGAGGCGACGCATGGCCGTGCTGGTGCCGGAGGCGGTGTTCGCGTTCTTCGTCGCCGTCTGCCTCCTCGCGTCGAACCGGGACGCGTACTGCTCGTTCGACGCCCAGCACCAGCAGACCGCGGCGGCATGCGTACTGCTGGCCACCCTCGTGGCGACGACGACGATGGCTTTCCGCGTCGGCCGGTGGTGGCGCGGCGCCCTCTGGCTGACCGTCACGGCCAGGGTCCTCTTCACCGGCCTGGCCAGCCTGCTCATGCTCGCGGAGCAGGGCGTCAGCCTCTGCTGAACACCAAACGACAGGCCCCAGCTGTACTGAAAACGCCTGGGTCGCGGTCGCTCACACATCGCGCGCCCGCAGCAGCCCCCCGCCGAGGAGGAGCGCCCCGGCAGCCCAGGCGGCGGGGACGCCGAGGCCTTGCCAGGGGCTGAGGGGCAACTCGTCCAGGCCGGTGGTGGCCTGGATGTACAGCCCCGCGGTCATCGGCGCGATCTGCTCCAGATGCCGGTGCCAGTGCGGGTCGCTGACCGCGTTGGCGAGGATCGGAAACAAGTAGAGCAGGCCGAGGACGATCCCGACGGCCATGGCCGCGTCACGGACGGCGGTGGCGATGCCGAGGGCGAGCAGGGCGATCAGCGCCAGGTAGAGGACGGACCCGGTGGCGGCGCGCAGCATCGGCCCGTGGTCCAGGGACAGCGACGGGTATCCGTGCGCCGGTGTGAAGCCGTGGCCGGGCAGGATGAGCCGGCCGACCAGCATGGAAGCGGCCACGGCGACGGCTCCGGTCGCCAGCACCAGGCCGGTGACGACGGCCGCTTTGGCGGCGAGGACGGTGGTCCGGCGCGGCATCGCGGTGAAAGTGGTGCGGATCATGCCGTTGCTGTACTCACCGCTGACGGCCAGCACGGCCACGAGGACCGCGATCGTCTGGCTGAGGTAGATCCCCGCGAGGCTGCTCCTGGCGGGGTCCCCGCCGCAGCCGGCAGCTGTGCACTTGAGGGCCGTGGTCGCCGCCACGGCTACCGCCACGGTCAGCGCGATGACGGCCACCAGCAGCCAGAACGTGCTGCCGGTGGTACGTGCCTTCGTCCACTCCGCGCGCAGCACCGCCCCGGCATGCGCCCGTTCCACCGGCGCGGCCCGCCTCATACGTCCCTCCGGCGCAGCAGGAAGGCGGCCAGGCCCAGGGCGACGGCTGCCCAGGCGCACAGCACCGCGAAGCCCGCCCAGGGCGCCAGCGGGTAGTAGCCGTTCGGGGGTGTGTAGGAGAAGTCGACTTGTGCATACCGCGGATACGGCTGCTGGACGGCGAAGGCGGCGGCCGGGGTGAGCCGCAGCAGCCAGTTCGTGACGCCGGCCGGCAGGAAGGAGACGCCGCCCACCGCGAGGAAGTACGGCAGGACGATCGCCACGATGACGGCGACGACCGCGATCGCGCTGCGCCGCAGCACGGTGCCGATGGCGAGGGCGAGGACCGCGGCGACGGCGAGCAGCGCCGCGGTGCCGGCCACGATGCGCACCAGGGTGAGCGTGGACACCGGGTCGATGGAGACACCGTCGGCGCGCATCTGCCGCTCGCCGATCACGAGGGCGCCGGTGACGGCGACGAGGCCGGCCACGAAGGTGACCGCGCCGATCACGACGGCCTTTGCGGCCAGCACCCGGCCGCGCCGGGGACTCGCGGAGAGCGTGGTGCGGATCAGGCCCCGCCGGTACTCCGAGGTGATGAACACCGTGCCCACGACGACCATCGCGATCAGCCCGGCGAACATGCCGACAAGGGTGTCCGAGAGGGACACGCCGCTGCTCGGTCCGCCGGGAACGGCCGGTGCGATGTCGCCGGAACCGGTCACCGTGAGCGTGCCGCCGCTCTGCCGGAACGCACCTCCTCGTACCGGGTACACGGAGCCGCCGTCGCCGCCCGTCTGGCCGCCGGCCCACACGCCGCCGGGCTTGGCGCCCTGGAGGTCGAGCTTGTCGATGGCGGCGGTGATCTGGGTGGGGCCGGCTGTTCCGGTCTGCGAGGTGACGCTCTGGGAAACCACCTTCGTGTGGACCGGGGAGGCGGCGAACAGCCCGATCTGCGCGGTGGCGGGCAGTCCGGCCAGGGTGACGGCATCGACCTTCGTCCAGTGGGTGCCGTCCGCCGAGTCGTACCCGGTGATCGTGTCACCGGAGCGGGTCAGCCGCAGCCATCGCGGGGATGCCGCGGAGACGTCACCGGCGAGGCCGGGCCGGTCGTGGGTGTAGTCGTACTGCATCCGCACCCCGTGGCTGCCGGTCACCATCATCGCCGCGTACGCGGATCCCGGGGCGGTGCCGTCCTTGATGATGATCCCGGCCTTCCCCCAGGGCTGGAGACCGGGTTTCATGCCCGCCGTCGGGTTCTGCCCCGGGCCGGCGCCGACCGGCGAGCCGCCGTTCTCGGAGTACAGGCCGGTCAGTGACGTCATCCGGACGGTGATGCTGCCGTCCCCGTGCAGCGGCTGGTGCACGAAGTAGAAGGTGTCGGTCACCGCCCCGCCGTCCGGCCCCACCGGGGGGCTGGGGCAGTCCGAGCCGTTGATACTGCAGGAACTGTGCACGAGCAGGGTCAGACCCATGGTCGCCAGGACCGCGACGACCAGGCCGATGGCCCAGCCCCGGACGGTCCTGAACTTGGTCAGCTCGGCGCGCAGCAGCGGCGCGAAGCCACCGCGCCCGGGCCGCAGCTCCGACCGGTACGGCGCGGTGCTGCCCGTGCTGCCGGTGGTGCCCGTGGTGTCCGTGTTCATCGGGTCGCCTCCCTGTCCACCCGGGAAGCGGAGGGGTCGGTGGCGTGGAACTCGACCGCCTTCCTGGTGAGTTCGAGGTACGCCTCCTCCAGCGTGGCCCGGTGTGCGGATACTTCGGCGAACGGCACCGCGCTCGCGGCGAGCACCGCGACGACGCGCTCCGCCGCCAGCCCGGACACGGTGAGTGTGCCGGGCCCGGTGGCGGCCACGTCGGCCCCGGCGTGTTCGAGCACGCCCATCGCCCGCGGGCCCGCGGTGGTGCGCAGCGTGACCCGGTCCCCGGACGCCTCGGCGAGCAGTTCGCGGACGCTCGTGTCGGCGATGACCTTGCCCCGGCCGACCACCACCAGATGGTCCGCGGCGTCCTGGAGCTCGCTCATCAGATGGCTGGAGACCAGCACGGCGCGGCCCTGTGCGGCCAGCGTCCGCAGGAGCCCGCGCATCCACACGATGCCCTCGGGGTCCATGCCGTTGAACGGCTCGTCCAGCATGAGGATGGGCGGGTCACCGAGCAGCGCGGCGGCGATCCCCAGACGCTGCCGCATGCCCAGGGAGTAGCCGCCCGCCTTCCGCCGGATCACCGACCGCAGACCGGCCTGCTCGACCACTTCGTCGACCCGCGCGGCGGTCAGACCCTGGGAGTGCGCCAGCCACAGCAGGTGGTTGCGCGCGGTCCGGCTCGGCTGCAGTGCGGCGGCGTCGAGCAGCGACCCGACGTGGGTCAGCGGGTGCCGCAGTGACTGATAGGGCTGCCCGCTGACCGTCGCGGAGCCCGCGTCTGCCGTGTCCAGGCCGAGGACGACCCGCATGGTGGTGGACTTCCCCGCGCCGTTGGGGCCGACGAACCCGGTGACCTGGCCGGGCAGCACGGTGAAGGACATCCCGTCGAGCGCCTGTGTCGCCCCGAAGTGCTTGCGCAGTCCGGAGATTTCAATGGTTGCTTCCATGCACACAGTTGTCGGGCACCGGACATAACGCGGGCCGAACGCCGGCCGTTATTCCGCTGTTAGGTCCAGCGCGGCATCCTGGAGGCCGGAATCGCGGTGCCTGGCCCCCGGGGAGACGAACGTGAGCATGCAGCCGGCCGCGACCGCCAGGCAGCGGCCCCGGCCATGGTCGCGACGTACCGTGCGGCTGCGGCTGACCGCCCTGTACGGCACCCTGTTCCTGCTGTCCGGCGCCGTGCTGCTGGCCATCTCCGGCGGCCTGTTGGTGGGGAGCTCCACGACGTCCGCCAACGTCAACGCCCCGCCCACGAACGCGGGGAGTCAGACGTCGGATTCGGCGCTGACGCAGGCCCGGTCCCGGATCCGGACGCTGGAGAAACAGCTGGCGGCCGAGCACGAGCAAGCGAATTCCGGCATACCGCAGGCCGTCCTGGAATCGTCGTTGGTCGCGCTCGGTGTCATGGCGGTGGCATCGGTCGCGCTCGGCTGGGGCGTCGCGGGCCGCGTGCTGCGGCCACTGCGCGAGATGACGGCGGCCACTCGGCGGTTCTCGGCCGACAGCCTGCACGAGCGGCTGGGCTTGTCAGGACCCGCCGACGAGGTCAAGGAACTGGCCGACACCATCGACGAGTTGCTGGAGCGGCTGGAGGGCGCCTTCGTCGCGCAGCGCCGGTTTGTCGCCAACGCCTCTCACGAGCTGCGCACCCCACTGGCCACGATTCGTGCCTCGCTGGACGTGGCGGTGGCCAAGCCGGAACCGGTGCCCGCACAGACCACCGCCCTGGCCGGCCGGCTCCATGTCGAACTCGACCGGATCGACGGCCTGCTGGACGGCCTCCTCGCGCTCGCCCGCGCGCAGCACGGCGATCTGCCCGGCCGCACCACGCTGTCGCTCGACGCGGTCGTGTCCGCGACCCTGGCCACGCGAGCCGAGGCCATCACCGCCGCCGGCCTGACCGTGCGTCATACCAGCAGTCCAGGAGGTGCCTGGGTGGAGGGAAGCCAGGAGCTGGTGTGCCGCATGGTCGACAACGTCATGGAGAACGCGATCGTCCACAACGACGAAGGGGGCTGGATCCAGGTCGACACCGGGACACGCGGTCCGCTGGCCTGTCTGACCGTGGAGACCGGAGGGAAGCTTCTCGACCAGGAGCAGGTCCAGCAGTTGATCCAGCCGTTCCGCCGGCTCCGCGCCGACCGGACCGGCTCGGACAACGGAGCGGGTCTCGGCCTGTCCATCGTCGCGGCGGTCGCCGAGGCGCACGGCGGCACCCTGGACCTGACCGCCCGAGCCGGCGGCGGACTGCGCGTCAGCATCGCGCTGCCGCCGGCGCAGCGGATCCCCTCGGTGGGAGACACGGCATGAGGGTCCTGTCAGTGGGAGACCCGACATGAGGGTCCTGGTCGTCGAGGACTCCCGGTCCCTCGCCGATGTCCTCACCGAAGGGCTCCGCGATCAGGGAATGGCCGTGGACACGGCCCGGGACGGGCTGGAGGCCGCGGCCAAGCTCGATCTCAACGCTTATGACGTGGTGGTACTCGACCGCGACCTGCCGGGCATCCACGGCGACACCCTCTGCCGGATGATCACCGAAGGCGACAACCGCATCATGGTCCTCATGCTCACCGCGGCCGGATCGCCCGGGGACCGCGTCAGCGGCCTCGGCCTGGGTGCCGACGACTACCTCGGCAAACCGTTCCACTTCCCCGAGCTGGTCCTGCGCATCCGCGCCCTGGCCCGCCGCCAGCCCGCCGCGCGGGCCCGGATCCTGCGCGCGGCCGGCGTGGAGCTCGATCCGCTGCGCCGCACGGTCACCCGCGACGGGCGCCAACTCGACCTGTCGGTCAAGGAATTCGGGGTGCTGGAGGCACTGCTCCGCGCCACGCCCGCCTTCCTCCGCGCCGAGGACCTGCTGGAGCAGGTCTGGGACGAGCACGCCGACCCGTTCACCAATACCGTCACCGTCACCATCGGCCGCCTGCGACGCAAGCTCGGAGACCCGCCGGTCATCACCACCACACCGGGTGTGGGGTACCGCGTCACCGGGGGGCAGATGAGGGACGACGCGATCGGCGGCGGCTGACAGATCCGCGTCGGCGCCCATGTCGCCCATCCGTCCGACCCGTCGAACCCCCGCCCCAATTCCGACGCACCCCATTGACGCGCTCACAGCCCCCACATACCTTCCCCCGTCGAAGCGCTTCGACGTCACGCATCGAATCGATTCGATGAACGCTGCGTGACGGCCCCGAAACCCATCCAACTCCCCTGGAGGCAATGGATGTCGACGACACGAAGGCGTGTGGTGGCGACGGCTGCGGTGGCCCTGGCGGGCACCCTGCTGCTGGCCTCATGCGGCGACTCGGACAATGGTTCCTCGGACGGCAAGACGCTGAAACTGTGGCACTACGAAGGGCCGGACAGCGCGATGGGCGCGGCCTGGAAGGAGGCCATCAAGGAGTTCGAGGCGACGCATCCGGGCGTGAAGGTGAAGTTCGAGGAGAAGGGCTTCGAGCAGATCCAGAAGACGGCCCAGATGGTCCTCAACTCGAACGACGCGCCGGACATCATGGAGTACAACAAGGGCAACGCGACCGCCGGTCTGCTCTCGAAGCAGGGCCTGCTGACCGACCTCACCGCCGAGGCCGCCAAACGCGGCTGGGACAAGAAGGTCAGCGGCGGTGTGCGGACCATCAGCCAGTACGACGCCAACGGGGTCATGGGCTCCGGCAAGTGGTACGGCGTGCCCAACTACGCCGAGTACACGATGGTGTTCTACAACAAGGACCTCTTCAAGAAGTACGGCATCGCCGAGCCCACCAGCCTTGCCGAACTCACCGCCGCCATGGACACGTTCGTGGCGAAGGGCATCACCCCGCTCGCGAACGCCGGCGCCGAGTACATGGCCCAGCAGTACCTCTACCAGCTGGCCCTGTCGAAGGCCGACCGCGCGTGGGTCGACTCGTACGAGCTGTACAAGGGCAAGACCGACTTCCATGACGCCGCCTGGACGTATGCCGCCGAGACCTTCGCCGACTGGGTGAAGAAGGGCTACATCAGCAAGAAGTCCAGCGGCACCAAGGCCGAGGACGCGGGCGTCTCCTTCATCCAGGGCAAGAGCCCGATCCTGTTCTCCGGCAGCTGGTGGTACGGCCGCTTCAAGACGGAGAACAAGTTCGACTGGGGCACCTTCCTCTGGCCGGACACGGGCCTCACCCTCGGCTCCGGCGGCAACATCTGGGTCGTCCCCAAGGGCGCCAAGAACAAGGATCTCGCCTACGACTTCATCGACATCACCATGTCGAAGAAGATCCAGAACCTGCTCGGCAACAAGGGCGGAGTCCCGGTGGCCGCCGACCCGGCCGCCATCACCGACCCGCAGGCCAAGACACTCATCGCCAACTTCAACACCCTCTCCGGGAAAGACGGCCTGGCCTTCTATCCCGACTGGCCGGTCGCCGGCTTCTACGACGTCCTCGTCTCCGAGACGCAGAAGCTGATCACCGGGAGCGAGAAACCGGACGCCTATCTGAGCGCGTTGCAGAAGGCGTACGACAAGGGCGTACCGAAGACATGACGGTCACCGTCGAGCGGGACGGCCGGGTGCTCCACACACCGCACGAGGTGAGGCACCCGCGCCGCCCCCGCGACTCCTACGCCCTCTTCCTGCTCCCCGGCGTCCTCGCCTTCCTCACGGTGATCGTCGTCCCGTTCCTGATGAACACCGGCGTCAGCTTCACCGACTGGCAGGGCGTCGGCAGCCCGAAGTGGTCCGGGCTCGCCAACTACCGTGAGCTGCTGGACGATTCCGAGTTCTGGGCGTCGTTCCGGCACAGCCTCTTCATGGTCCTCGCCATGGCCGCCGTACCGACGGTCCTCGGACTCGTCCTGGCCGCCGCCCTCTTCGACTTCGTCGGCAAGCACTTCGGAACGAAGACCGCCGCGGTCCTGCGTGCCTGCTTCTACCTCCCCCAGGTCCTGCCGATCGCCGTCGCCGGCATCGTCTGGAGCTGGATCCTCGCTCCCGACAACGGCTCCCTGAACGAGCTCCTGAAGGCCGTCCACCTCGGATCGCTCCAGCAGGACTGGCTCGGTGACCCCGACATCGCCCTCTACAGCGTCATGGGCGTGATGGTGTGGGTGCAGATCGGCTTCCCGCTGGTGGTCTTCATGGCGGGGCTGCAACGCGTCGATCCGCAGCTGTACGAGGCCGCCGAGCTGGACGGCGCGGGCTGGTGGCGGCGCTTCTGGCACATCACGCTGCCGCAGATCAGGCCCGAGATCTACGTCGTCCTGCTGTGGTGCACGATCGCCGCGCTGAAGGTGTTCGGAGCGGTGTACGTCCTCACGAAGGGCGGCCCGGGCGGCGCCACCGACGTGCCCTCCTACTTCTCCTTCACCACCTTCTTCGAGAAGACCCAGGTCGGCTACGGCGCCGCGATCTCCACCGTGCTGACGGTGATCATCCTCGCTCTGGCCCTCATCGGCCTCAAGCTCCAGACCCGCGCCGAGGACGCCGAGGAAGGACTCCGCACATGACCGCCCTGCGTCGCTATCCGGTTCTCCTCGCCCTGGTGATCGCGGCCCTCTTCATGGTGCTGCCGTTCGGCATCGTCGCGATCAACGCGGTCAAGTCCCCCGCCGAATACTCCGCGCACGGCCCGCTCAGCCTCCCCAAGGGCCTCTACCTCGACGGCCTGAAGGACTTCTGGCAGCGCGTGGACTTCGGCCAGAAGCTCGTCAACTCGATCCTCATCTCCGGCTCGGTGGCGATCGGCGCCGCCGTCCTCTCCGTCCTCAACGCATACGCGATCGGCATCGGCCGGATCAAGGGCCGCACCTGGGTGCTCGCCTTCTTCGTCCTCGCGAACATGCTGCCGCAGGAGGCGCTGGTCTACCCGGTCTACTACCTGAGCAAGCAGGCGGGCCTCTACGACACCCGGCTCAGCGTGATCATCGTGTTCACCGTCATCCAGGCGGCCTTCGGGACCTATCTCCTGTCCTCCGTCCTCGGCCAGTTCCCCCGCGAAATCATCGAAGCCGCCCGGATCGACGGGGCGAACAAATGGCAGGTGCTGTGGCGGATCGTGGTCCCCGTCAGCCGCCCCACGATCGGCGTGCTCCTGGTCTTCTTCTTCATCTGGACCTGGAACGAGTTCCTGCTGCCCCTGGTCATGCTGATCTCCAACGACAACCAGACGGTGTCGGTGGCACTCGGCGTCCTCCAGGGCCAACGCCTGATGGACGCCACGATGACCAACGCGGCCGCCCTCCTCGGTGTCCTCCCCGCCATCGTCTTCTTCCTCGTCTTCCAGCGGACCCTCACCCGCGGCATCGCCGTCGGCGCAGTGAAGTAAGGGGTACGAAAGTGAAGTTCACCGACGGCTACTGGCTGCTGCGCGAAGGCGTCACCGCCGCGCACCCGGTCGAGGTCCTCGATGTCAGCGCGCCCCAGGGAACCCTGGAGATCCACGCGCCGACGCAGCCCATCCGCCACCGAGGCGACCTGCTGAAGGGACCGGTCGTGACGATCAGCGCGCACGCGCCGATACCCGACGTCATCGGCGTCACGTTCACGCACTTCCAGGGCGAGGAGCCGAGGAAGCCCCAATTCGAGGTCCAGAAGGCCGAGTTCACTCCGGTCGCGGAGTACGACGACGACCACGCGACCCTCACCGCCGGGGCGCTCTCCCTCAAGGTCGCCCGCACCACCCCCTGGCACGTCGACTTCCTCGCCCACGGCCGCACCCTCACCACCAGCGGCCCCAAGGGCATGGGCATCATGCGGGACGCCACCGGCGCCCACTATCTGCGCGAACAGCTGAACCTCGGCGTCGGGACACAGGTCTTCGGTCTCGGCGAACGGTTCGGGCCGCTCGTCAAGAACGGCCAGGTCGTCGACATGTGGAACGCCGACGGCGGCACGGCCACCGAACAGGCCTACAAGAACGTGCCGTTCTATCTGACGGACGCGGGGTACGGGGTCTTCGTCGACCATCCGGGGCGGGTGTCTTTCGAGGTCGGTTCGGAGGCGGTCTCCCGGGTGCAGTTCAGCGCCGAGACGCAACAGCTGACGTACTACGTCATCTACGGTCCGACGCCCAAGGACATCCTGCGCAAGTACACGGCGCTCACCGGACGTCCGGCCCTCCCGCCCGCCTGGTCGTTCGGGCTGTGGCTGTCGACGTCCTTCACCACCTCCTACGACGAGGCCACCGTCACGTCCTTCATCGACGGGATGCGGGAGCGCGAACTCCCGCTCTCCGTCTTCCACTTCGACTGCTTCTGGATGCGCGAGTTCAACTGGTGCGACTTCCAGTGGGATCCCCGGGTGTTCCCCGATCCGGAGGGGATGCTGGCGCGGCTGAAGGACAAGGGGCTGCGGATCTGCGTATGGATCAATCCGTACATCGCGCAGCGTTCGCCGCTCTTCGCGGAGGGGCGGGCCCTCGGGCATCTGCTCAAGCGGCCCGACGGCAGTGTCTGGCAGTGGGACCTGTGGCAGCCGGGCATGGCGCTGGTCGACTTCACGAGCGAGGCCGCCCGGGAGTGGTACGCGGCCAAGCTGGAGGCGCTGCTCGCGCAGGGCGTCGACTGCTTCAAGACCGACTTCGGCGAGCGGGTCCCGGTGGATGTGGCGTACGCGGACGGCGCCGACCCCGAGCGGATGCACAACTACTACACCTACCTCTACAACCAGACCGTCTTCGATGTGCTCCGCAAACACCGGGGCGAGCACGAGGCCGTCGTCTTCGCGCGCTCGGCGACGACCGGCAGTCAGAAGTTCCCGGTGCACTGGGGCGGCGACTGCGAGGCAACGTACGAGTCGATGGCCGAGTCGCTGCGCGGCGGGCTCAGCCTCGGTATGTCGGGGTTCGGGTTCTGGAGCCATGACATCGGCGGGTTCGAGGGGACGCCGACGCCCGCACTGTTCAAGCGGTGGATCGCCTTCGGTCTGCTGTCCTCGCACAGCAGACTGCACGGATCGTCCTCGTACCGCGTGCCCTGGCTCTTCGACGAGGAGGCCGTGGACGTCCTGCGGCTGTTCACCCGGCTGAAGCTCGGCCTCATGCCCTATCTGTACGAGGCTGCCCGCGCCGCCCACGCGGAGGGCGTGCCGATGATGCGGGCGATGGTGCTGGAGTTCCCGGACGACCCCGGGTGCGCGCATCTGGAGCGGCAGTACATGCTCGGCCCGGATCTGCTGGTCGCGCCCGTCTTCAGCGACGACGGGGATGTCTCGTACTACGTGCCCGAGGGGACCTGGACCCACTTCCTGAGCGGGCGGACGGTGACCGGTCCGCGCTGGGTGCGCGAGCGGCACGGCTTCCTGAGCGTGCCGCTCCTCGTCCGGCCGGGCGCGGTGATTCCGGTCGGGGCGGTGGACGACCGGCCCGACTACGACCACGCCGACGGGGTCACCCTGCGCGCGTACGGCCTGGAGCGGGGCACGCAGGTGACGGTGCCGGTCGGCGGCGTCACCTTCACCGTCGTACGTGAGGGGGACACGCTGCGGGCTTCGTCCAGTGATCCCTCGGCGCCCTGGGGGCTGGCCGCGGGCGGGCGTGAGGTGCGGGCGAAGGCCGGGACGGGCTTCCTGTCGTTGGAGTTGAACTGAGCATGGTCAAGATCACCGATGTGGCGCGGCACGCCGGGGTGTCCCCCAGCACCGTCTCGTACGCCCTCAGCGGCAAGCGCCCGATCTCCGAGGAGACGCGGCAGCGCATCGAGGCGAGCATCCGCGAGCTGGGCTACCGGCCGCACGCGGGCGCGCGGGCGCTGGCCAGCAGCCGGTCGAACGTCCTGGCGCTGGTGGTGCCGCTGCGGGCGGGCATCCATGTGCCGGTCGTGATGCAGTTCGCGGTGTCGGTGGTGACGGCGGCGCGGCAGCACGACCACGACGTCCTGCTGCTCACCCAGGAGGAGGGCGAGGACGGGCTGCGGCGGGTCGCGGACACCGCGCTGGTGGACGCGCTGATCGTGATGGACGTACAACTCCACGACGCCCGGCTGCCGTTGCTGCGCGCACTGGACCGGCCTTCCGTGCTCATCGGGTTCCCCGCGAAGCCGGACGGGCTGACCTGCATCGACCTCGACTTCAAGGCCGCCGGCGAGCTGTGCGTCGAGCGCCTTGCCGGGCTCGGGCACCGGGTCGTGGCGCTGGTCGGTTCGCCGCCCGAGGTGTACGTACGGGGGACGGCGTTCGCCCAGCGCGTGGTGGAGGGGTTCACGGCGGCCGCCGACCGGGGCGGACTCGCGTCCTCCGTGCACCCCTGCGAGGCCTCGCCCGCCGCCGCCCGCCGGGTCGCCGAGCAACTGCTCCGTGAACAGCCGGCGTTGACCGGTGTCGTCGTGCACAACGAGCCGGTCCTGGAGCCGCTGATCGACGCCTTCGAGCAGCTCGGTCTGCGGGTCCCCGGCGATCTGTCGGTCACCGCCATCTGCCCGGACGAACTCGCCGAGGGCGTCCGCGTCCCTGTCACCTCCATCGCCATCCCGTCCGCCGAAGTCGGGGCGCAGGCGGTGGAGTTGCTGATGAAGAAGCTCGACGGCACGCCCGTACCGGAGGCGACCCTGCTCGCTCCCCGGATGGCGGAGCGGGCCAGCACCGCACCGCGCACGCTGACCTCCTAAGGAGCCGTGTCATGAGGAAAGGCAAGAAGAGAAGAGGACCGAGAACCGCACCCGGAAGACCCAGAACGGCGGCCGCAGGGCTGGGAACAGCGGTCGGAAGACCGAGAACAGCGGCCCTGGTGACCGTGGCCCTCGCGCTGATCGCGGGCCTGGCCACCACCACGGGCCCCGCCACCGCCTCCTCGTACCCCTACCCCTTCCGCGACCCCCGGCTCCCCGTCACCGAACGCGTCGACGACCTCCTGGGAAGACTGACCCTCGACGAGAAGGTCTCCCTCCTCCACCAGTACGAGCCCGCGATCCCCCGCCTCGGCATCCAGGCGTTCCGCACCGGCACCGAGGCCCTGCACGGCGTCGCCTGGCTCGGCAAGACGACCGTGTTCCCGCAGGCCATCGGGCTCGCCTCGACCTGGGACCCGGCGCTGATCGAGCAGGTCGGTTCGGCGGTCGGCGACGAGGCGCGCGGCTTCCAGCAGGAGCGCCCGGACGGCTGGGGCCTCAACCTCTGGGCGCCGGTGGTGAACCTGCTGCGCGACCCGCGCTGGGGGCGCAACGAGGAGGGCTACTCCGAGGACCCGTACCTGACCGGCTCGATCTCCACGGCGTACGGCGACGGCCTGACCGGCGGCGACCCCGACCACCTCAAGACGGCGCCCACCCTCAAGCACTACCTCGCCAACAACAACGAGGTGCACCGCGCGACCACATCCTCCGACCTGCGCCCGCGCGTGCAGCACGAGTACGACGAGGCGGCGTTCAAGCCGGCCATCGCGGCGGACGCGGCGACGGGCGTCATGTCCTCCTACAACCTGGTCAACGGCCGCCCCGACACGGTCAATCCGGACCTGAACGACGTCGTACGGTCCTGGAGTTCACGTGATCTGCTCAACGTCACCGACGCCTTCGCCCCCGGCAACCTGCTCCCCGGCACCCAGAACTACTACCCCACGCTCGCCGAGGGCGACGCGGCCGCACTGAAGGCCGGCATCGACAGCTTCACGGACAACAGCGCGGACTCGGCCCCGACCACGACAGCCGTCAACTCGGCCTTGTCCACAGGCCTGTTGAAGGAGTCGGACGTCGACACGGCCGTCTCCCACATCCTCGCCATCCGTGTCCGGCTCGGCGAATTCGACCCGAACGGCGGGAAGTACGGCTCCATCGACTCGTCCGTGATCAACAGCCCGGCCCACCAGAAGCTGGCCCGGAAGGCGGCGACGGAGGCGGCCGTTCTGCTGAAGAACGACAACGCGCTGCCGCTGAAGCCGTCTTCGAAGAACGTCGCCGTCGTCGGCCCCCTCGCCGACACCCTCTACACCGACTGGTACTCGGGCACACTCCCGTACGCGGTCACGCCCAAGCAGGGCATCGAGACGAAACTCGGCACGTCGGTGGCGAGCAGCGAGGGCGCGGACCGCATCGCGCTGAAGGACACCACGACGGGGAAGTACGTCACGGCGGGCACCTCCGATGCCGGTTCGGCCCTGAAGGAGAGCACGGACACCGGTACGGCGTCCCAGTTCGACGTCTTCGACTGGGGCTCCGGCATCGTGACCCTGCGCTCGGCCGCCAACGGCAAGTACGTCGGCTACAACTGGTCGAACTTCGTCAACGACCAGGTCCAGCCCAACGGCTGGTTCGTGCAGCAGCAGTTCAAGCTGGAGAAGCAGGACGACGGCAGCTACCTGCTCCGGTACGCCGGATACGAGACCGGCGAGTCCTGGTGGTCGAACCCCGTCTACCTCGGCCCGGCCGGCGACGACGGCACCCTCGGCCTGGTCACCAAGGAACAGGCCGCCCACTACGCCAAGGACGTCGTCCGCAGCGGTGTCGACGAGGCCGTGGCCGCGGTGAAGGGCAAGGACACGGCGGTGGTCGTGGTCGGCTCGATGCCGTCGATCAACGGCCGCGAGGACCACGACCGCACCGACATGGGCCTGGCACCCTCGCAGGAAGCCCTGGTCAAGGCGGTGCACGCGGCCAACCCGAAGACGGTCGTGGTCGTCGAGAACAGCTACCCGACCACCCTCGGCGCCCTCCAGAAGGACGTCCCCGCCCTCCTGTGGACCACCCACGCGGGCCAGGAAACCGGCAACGCCCTCGCCGACCTCCTCTACGGCGACGCGAACCCGGCGGGCCGCCTCACCCAGACCTGGTACCAGTCGGAGTCGGACCTCCCGTCGATCCTCGACTACGACATCATCAAGTCCGACCGCACCTACCAGTACTTCAAGGGGCAGCCCCTCTACCCCTTCGGCTACGGCCTCTCGTACACCTCGTTCCGCTACGGCGCCCTCAAGCGCGTGGACGGCGGTTACGAGGTCGCCGTCACCAACACCGGCAAGCGCGCCGGCGACGAGGTCGTCCAGCTCTACACACACCAGCGGGTGTCCCGCGACAAACAGCCGCTGAAGCAGCTGAAGGCCTACGCCCGGGTGTCGCTGAAGCCGGGCGAGACGAAGACGGTGAAGCTGAAGCTGCGCACGAAGGACCTCGCCCACTGGGACGTCACGCGCTCGAAGTGGGTGGTGGAGAAGGGGACTTATGACGTCCTGGCCGGCGCCTCCTCCTCCGACATCCGCTCCCGTACGACGCTGACGGCACAGGGCGAGACGATCCCGGCCCGGGATCTCACCAAGGTGACGCGGGCGGAGAACTTCGACGACTACGCGGACGTCCGCCTGGTCGACGAGTCGAAGGCGCGCGGCACCGCGGTGGGGTCGTCGGGCGACGGCGCCTGGCTGAGGTTCAGCGACGCCCAGCTCGGCGCGGGCGCTTCGCGGTTCACCGGACAGCTGGCGGGGACCTCCGCCGGCACGGTCGAGATCCGCCTCGGGTCGCCCACGGGAACCCTGGTCGGCACGGCGCACACGGACGGCACGTCATCCGCGTACGACTACAAGACGGTGACGGCCGACCTTTCCTCGGCGGCGAAGGGCCGCCAGGACGTGTATCTGGTGCTGAGCGGGGGTCTGCGACTTTCGACGTTCTCGCTTCGCTGAAAGTCACCGAAAGTCAGGGAAGGCCAGGGAAAGGGTAAAGCCCCGCTGCCGAGGCAGCGGGGCTTTACCCACATGGGATGAGTGGAGATGGCGGGAATCGAACCCGCGTCCAACGGTGCAGAATCAGGGCTTCTCCGAGCGCAGTTCGCTGTGATTTTCTCGGCCCCGGTGATCTCGCGAACAAGTCTCCGACGGGCCCAGCCACTGTTTGATTTCCCACCGAACCCCGTGACCGGGCTCGGCGGTTTAGTTCCCTAGATTATGCCAGGATCCGGGTCGGGAACACTCCCGGGCTGACACCCTTTTAGGGTCCTTCAGTCGCTGTTATTAGGCAGCGAGGGCGAAGGACTGGGAATCGCTCTTGGAATTGGCGATTATTGGTTGCGACATATGGTTTACGAGATCATTGCCGCTTCCTCGGCTCGCTTCCCCTGCTTCGACAGCCGCTGTCGAAACCGATCATCCCCATGTTGATTTTTCAATGCTCACACCGGTTGCCCGGTGTTGGTGCCATCTTACGTGACCAACGCACGACGATGCCAGCCTATTCCCGCGGGGCAGCCGCCTACTGGCCGCGCTGCTTCCGCTTCGCCGCCGCGATCGCGCGGTCCGACTCCCGCCGGTCCTGCTTCTCGCGCAGGGTCTGCCGCTTGTCGTACTCCTTCTTACCGCGGGCGAGCGCGATCTCGGCCTTCGCGCGACCGTCCTTGAAGTACAGGACGAGGGGCACGATCGTGTGACCCGTCTCCTCGGACTTCGACGCCAGCTTGTCGATCTCCTCGCGGTGCAGGAGCAGCTTGCGCTTGCGGCGCGCGGAGTGGTTGGTCCAGCTGCCCTGGGTGTACTCGGGGATGTGGGCGTTGTGCAGCCACGCCTCGCCCCCGTCGATCTGGACGAAACCGTCGGCCAGCGAGGCGCGGCCCTGGCGCAGCGACTTCACCTCGGTGCCGGTCAGGACGAGCCCGGCCTCGTAGGTGTCGATGATCGCGTAGTCGTGCCGTGCCTTCTTGTTCTGGGCGACGATCTTGCGCTTGCCGTCCTTGGGCTTGCCGGAGCCCGCCCCGCCCTGCTTGGGCTGGGACTCCTTCGGTACATACATTCCCTTGCTCATAGTGCTGGCCATTTTCGCACTACAGGGGGGCCGGAGGGAAAGGTGATTACGAGGCCCCGCGAACGGTCGGCTACGACGCGTCGCCGAGCCCGCTCAGCACGGTCTCGGCCCGCTCCAGGGACCGCGTGTCCGCCTCCAGGTCGGGGGTGATGCCCCGGCCGTCGACACCGCGTCCGGAGGGGGTGCGGTAGTGCCCGACGGTCAGCTCGGCGACGGAGCCGTCGGGCAGCCGGCTCGGCATCTGGACCGAGCCCTTGCCGAAGGTCCTGGAGCCCACGACGACCGCGCGGCCACGGTCCTGGAGGGCTCCGGTGAGCAGCTCGGCCGCGCTCATCGTGCCGCCGTCGACGAGCGCGACCAGGGGTCTGGCCGTGTCCCCGCCGGGGTCGGCGTGCAGGGCGCGCTGCTGTCCGTCCACGTCGTAGGTGGCGACGAGGCCGCCGTCGAGGAAGGCGGAGGCGGCGGTGACGGCCTCGGTGACCAGGCCTCCGGAGTTGCCGCGCAGGTCGAGGACGATCCCGCCGTCCTCGGGCGCCTGGTCGACGGCGGCCCGTACGGCGTCGCCGACGCCCTTGGTGAAGGCGGCGACCTTGATCACGGTGACGCCGCCGGGGAGTGTGCGCACCGTCACGGAGTCCGTGGAGAGCCGGGCCCGGCGCAAGGTCTCGCGCCACGCGCGCGTGCCGCGCTCCAGGCCGAGGGAGACCTCCGTACCGGCGGCCGCGTCGTCCGCGTCGCCGCGCAGTAAGGAGACGACCTCGGTGACCGGCCGGCCGTCCACCTTCTCGCCGTCGACGCTGCGCAGCCGGTCGCCCTTGCGGATCCCGGCGGCCGCCGCGGGCGAGCCCGTCCGGACGCGGGTCACCTCGATCCGTCCGTCACGCTCGCGCCGGGCCCACAGCCCGACGCCGGTGTACTGGCCGTCGAGGGCCTCCTCGAACTCCTCGTAGTCGCCCTGGGAGTAGACCGCGCCCCAGCGGTCGCCGCTGCGGCTGACGGCGCGCTCGGCGGCCTCCATGGGCGACTTGCCGTCGGCCATCGCCTCGGCGGCGGCCTCCGCGACGTCCTCGTGGTGGCTCGTGGCCGCCGAACGAGCCGCGGAAGAAGGAAGGGAAGAGGGGGAGGAAGAGGATTTCGGACCCGGGTCGGAGAAGGATCCGGTCGCCGCACCGGCGACGAGGACGCTCGCGAACACCAATGTCAGGGCGGCCCCGCGGCGGATGCGGCGGGGCTCACAGAACAGGTCACGACCTGACATGGCGGTGAGTCTAGGACAACGCAAGGGGCCGCACCGCCGGTTGGCAGTACGGCCCCCTTGGCATGCGTCACACCTTGAGGTACTTGCGCAACGCGAAGAAAGCGGCCAGCGCGGGCATCAGCAGACTCGTCGCGAGGATGAGCGGCAGCTTCGTCAGAACGGCGTCCCAGCCGATGAAGTTGATCAGGTTCAGCTTCTCGGACAGGGCCAGACCGTGGTCGATGATGAAGTAGCGGGCGATCAGCAGGAAGCCGCAGGCGACACCACCGCCGATGAGCCCGGCGACCGCGGCCTCCATGATGAACGGCGCCTGGATATAGAACCCGGAGGCGCCGACGAGCCGCATGATCCCGGTCTCGCGCCGCCGGCTGAAGGCGGACACGCGCACGGTGTTGACGATCAGCATGAGCGCGACGACGAGCATCATGGCCATCACCGCCCGTGCGGCCCAGTTCATGCCGTTGAGCAGCCCGAAGAGGTTGTCCAGGATGCCCTTCTGGTCCTGCACGGACTGCACGCCGTCCCGCCCGTCGAAGGCGGTCGCGATGACCTGGTACTTCTCCGGGTCCTTCAGCTTGATGCGGTACGACTCCTGCATCTGGTCCGGCGTGAGGGAGCTGGCCAGCGGGGAGTCGCCGAACTGCTCCTTGTAGTGCTTGTAGGCCTGGTCCGACGACTCGTAGGTGACCTTCTGGACGACCGTCGACATCTTGTCCAGGTCGGCGAGGATCTGCTTCTTCTGGTCGGTGGTCACCGCGCCCTTGGCGCAGTTGGGGTCGGACTCGGCGTCGCTCTTGTTGCAGAGGAAGATCGAGACGTTGACCTTGTCGTACCAGTAGCCCTTCATCGTGCTCACCTGGTCGCTCATCAGGAGCGAACCGCCGAACAGGGCGAGCGAGAGGGCGACCGAGACGACGACCGCGAAGGTCATGGTCAGATTGCGGCGGAGACCGACACCGATCTCCGACAGAACGAACTGGGCGCGCATGGCGTCTTCTTCAGACCTTTCCGTGGACGATGATCAGTGCTGGTAGCCGTAGACGCCGCGCGCCTGGTCGCGGACGAGACGGCCCTGCTCCAGCTCGATGACGCGCTTGCGCATCTGGTCCACGATGTTCTGGTCGTGCGTCGCCATCAGCACAGTCGTGCCCGTCCGGTTGATGCGGTCGAGCAGCTTCATGATGCCGACGGAGGTCTGCGGGTCGAGGTTTCCGGTCGGCTCGTCGGCGATGAGGAGCTTGGGCCGGTTCACGAAGGCTCTCGCGATGGCCACGCGCTGCTGCTCACCACCGGACAGCTCGCCGGGCATCCGGTCCTCCTTGCCGCCCAGACCGACGAGGTCGAGCACCTGGGGCACGGACTTGCGGATCTCACCGCGCGACTTGCCGATGACCTCCTGTGCGAAGGCCACGTTCTCGGCGACCGTCTTGTTCGGCAGGAGACGGAAGTCCTGGAAGACGGTCCCCAGCTGGCGCCGCATCTGCGGCACCTTCCAGTTGGAGAGGCGCGCGAGGTCCTTGCCCAGGACGTGCACCTGGCCGTGACTGGTCCGCTCCTCGCGGAGGATCAGCCGCAGGAAGGTGGACTTTCCGGAGCCGGAGGACCCCACGAGGAACACGAACTCTCCGCGCTCGACCTCCAGGGTGACATCCCTGAGAGCGGGCCGGGTCTGCTTGGGGTAGACCTTGGAGACGTTGTCGAATCGGATCACGGATGCACCACGGGTCGCCGGGGGTAGGTGTGCGTGACCATACGCGACCCGAGCACGCAAGCGCAGGCGCTGGTAGGGCTTGCACGGGGCTTGTACGTATTTGTGCAGAACTTCGCACAGAGCTTTGTACAGGGTTTTGTATAGGGCTTCGACCGGTGCTTGGAAACGCCCCCAGTGGAGCGCCCCAAAGGGGCGCGAGGAACTGCGCGCCCAGCCCCCACCGGACCGCCAGCCGCGCCCCGAACCCCAGCCACCCCACCCAGAGCGCCCGGCCTAACCCGCGGAGCGCAGGGCAGGATAAGGCGAACCGCGCCGAAATCCGTGGAACCTGGCACAGTGGAAGGGGAACGGTTGCGTTCCCCGCAGCGTTAAGTAGAGCGTTGTGTACGCCGAGAAGGCGCAAGGAGGGCGAGCGCATGACGTACGACCGATTGGTGTGCGCTAACTGCGCGGCGCCTGTGAGCGAGGGCCGCTGCCCCGTCTGCCGCGCGAACCGGGAGCGACTCCAGCAGGAGAGCCCCTTCGCCGGCCTGAACCCCATGGCACTGATCGCCCTGCTGGCCGTGCTGATCGCGGCTCTGGCGCTGGTGGCCCACCAGACGGTGTGAGAACCGCGAAGGCGGCGTTACGGCGCTCAGCCCCACCCCTGTGACACGAGAAGGGCCCGGAGCGGTTGCTCCGGGCCCTTCTCACGCACAGGTACGTCAGTACGTCACGCAGCGGCGCCGCGGCCGCCCGCGAGACGCGGCAGCAGGCGGAAGCCGATACCGCCGGCGATCATCGTGGCGGCACCGATGAGCAGGAACGCGGTCTGACCGGCACCCGTCTCGGCCAGCTCGCCGTCGCTCTTGCCCTGGGCCGAGGTGTCCGAGCCCGTGTCGGTGAGGGCCGAGGAGCCCTCTTCCTGGGTGGAGGACCCGCCGTCGGGGTCGGTGTTGCTGTTGCCGCCGGTGGAGCCGGAGCCGCTGGTGGAGCCGTCCGAGGGCTCGGTCGTGGCGGTCGGGTCCGGGTCCTCCGTCGGCTCGGTCGGCTCCTCGGTGGGCTCCGTCGGGTCGTCGGTCGGCGTGGTGGCCGTCGGCTCCGGGTCGGTGCTCGGCGGGTCGGTCGGGACCGTCTCGGTGGGCGCCGGGTCCGTGGTCGGGTCCGTGGGCGTCGTCGGGATGCCGGTCTCGGTCGGAGTCGGGCTCGGGTCCTCGTCGCCCGCGTTGACACCGATGCCGACATTGAGGTCGAGCGCCGAGGCGGCACCCGCCGCGGTCAGCGAAGCACCGGCGGCAATCACCGCACCGGCGGCTATCCGCGCCACACGGATCCGCGTCTTCTTGGTCATCTGCCTGCTACCCCCAGTAGCTGATCGTCAATGGAGCAGCGCCCGGGGCCACGGCGTCACAGGTGGCTTTTCTCAAGCCCCCCGGTTCACATGCGCCCCAGAGATACGCATGCCACCCGTTACCCTTCCCAGTTTTCAAAGCAACGTCAAGGTCGTTGCGTACGCGATGTCCGGATCAACATCATTTGCCTGCCGTGAGGACATGTGACTGTGACGTAAAACCCAGACAACCCTCACACAAAAGGCAACTGCCGCCCGATGGGCGGCAGTTGCCTTGTCGACAAAGAGGCGTCAAAGGGGCGCGAATGCGCCCGCGCAATGCCCGCCTACTTCTCCTGCTGCTTGCGCCAGCGAATTCCGGCCTCCAGGAAGCCGTCGATCTCACCGTTGAACACGGACTCCGGGTTACCGACTTCGAACTCGGTGCGCAGGTCCTTGACCATCTGGTACGGGTGCAGGACGTACGAACGCATCTGGTTGCCCCAGGAGTTGCCGCCGTCGCCCTTGAGGGCGTCCATCTTGGCCTGCTCCTCCTGCCGGCGCCGCTCAAGGAGCTTGGCCTGCAGAACGTTCATGGCGCTGGCCTTGTTCTGGATCTGCGACCGCTCGTTCTGACACGACACGACGATGCCGGTGGGAAGGTGGGTCAGCCGCACCGCGGAGTCGGTGGTGTTGACGCCCTGGCCGCCGGGGCCCGACGACCGGTACACATCCACCCGCAGCTCGGACTCGTCGATCTCGATGTGGTCGGTCTGCTCGACCACGGGCAGGATCTCGACACCGGCGAAGGAGGTCTGGCGACGCCCCTGGTTGTCGAACGGCGAGATGCGCACGAGCCGGTGGGTGCCCTGCTCCACGGAGAGCGTGCCGTACGCGTACGGGACGTGGACGGCGAAGGTGGTGGACTTGATCCCCGCCTCTTCCGCGTACGAGGTCTCGTAGAGCTCCGTCTTGTAGCCGTGGCGCTCGGCCCAGCGCAGGTACATGCGCTGCAGCTTCTCGGCGAAGTCGGAGGCGTCGACGCCGCCGGCCTCGGCACGGATGGTGACGACGGCCTCACGGGAGTCGTACTCCCCGGAGAGCAGCGTCCGGACTTCCATCTCGTCCAGCGCCTTCTTGACGGCGACGAGCTCGGCGTCGGCCTCGGCACGGGTGTCCGGGTCGTCCTCCTCCTCGGCCATCTCGAAGAGCACGCTCAGATCGTCGATACGCCCGCGCAGCGCCTCGGCCTTCCTGACCTCCGCCTGGAGGTGGCTCAGCTTGCTGGTGATCTTCTGCGCCTCGTCCGGGTCGTCCCACAGGGACGGCGCGGCCGCCTGCTCCTCGAGCACGGCGACATCTGCCCTCAGCTTGTCGAGGTCCAGGACGGCCTCGATCGACTCCATGGTCGAGGAGAGGGACTTGAGCTCTTCGGATACATCGACGACTGCCACGCCTCCAGCGTAACGGCTACGACAAGCGGGGCTCGCCCCTCGCCCCTGCGGGGCCGGTACGCCGACGTCGACCGCTATGGGGGTGGGATTTTCGGCTGCGGGTGGGTGAGGGCTGGTCGCGCAGTTCCCCGCGCCCCTGACGGCTCGGGGCTACGCCCCATCGCCCCCGGCCCGCCCCGGGTGCTGTTGTCTTTTGTCTTTTAGGGGCGCGGGGAACTGCGCGACCAGCCCCCACCGCCCCGCAGACGACACACAACCCAGGGGGGTCTGGGGGCGCAGCCCCCAGGAACGGGATGGGACGGGTAGGGGCGGCGGGGGCGAAAGAACGCCCTACGGAGAGGCCGGTGCCGAGTTCTTCGTGTCCTGGGGGGTCGCGTCGGCGTCGTCGCCCGACGTGGCGAGCCAGGTACCGACCCCCACCGCGGCGACGAGAACGACAGCCGCCGCCCCCAGCGTGATCCGCCGCCGCCGGGCGGAGGCCCGATGCCGGGCCGACCCCGGCCGGGGAGCCCCCGCGGCCCGCGGCGCGCGAGCCGTACCGCGAGCGCCCCCCGCCAGCTCGTCCGGCCCGGGCACCCTCATCGACGTATGGGTGTCCCGGTTGGAGTCGGGCGCGGCCCCGGACACCAGCGGCACAGCCCCCCGCCGAACCCGCGCCGAGGCGGGAGCGGACGGCTCCGCCGCCTCCTCGTACGCCTCGTCCCCGTCCTCCGACTCCGCGTCCGGCGAATCCACGTCCAACGGCGGCATCCCCGCCAGCAACGGCAACTGCTCCCGCAGCCGCGCCCCCAGCTCCGACGCTCGCAGCCGCGACGCCGGCGCCTTCGCCAGGCACTGCACGATCAGCTGCCAGAGCTCGTCCGGGATGCCGGGGAGCGGGACCACGGTCTCCGTGACATGGCGGCGCAGGACCGCGCCCGGGTGTCCGCCCCCGAAGGGCGTGAAGCCGGCGAGGAGCTCGTACAGGACGGTCGCCAGCGCGTAGATGTCGACGGCGGCCCGCGGCGGCAGCCCCTCGATGATCTCGGGCGCGAGGTAGTCCGGCGTACCGATGATCTTCGTGGCCCGGGTCCGGCGAGGTGAGTCGATGAGTTTCGCCACACCGAAATCGGTCAGCAGCGCGGGGTGCGATCCGCCGGGGCCGAGCGGGCCCTGCATGTCGAGCAGGACGTTCTCGGGCTTCACGTCCCGGTGGACGACCCCGGCGGCGTGCGCGGCCGCGAGCCCGTCCGCGACATCCGCGACGATCGCGACCGCGGCCTCGGGGGCGAGCCGCCGCTCCCGGTCGAGCCGGGTGCGGAGATCCGTACCCCGTACGAGATCCATGACGAGCGCGAGGTCGTTCCCGTCCACCACCAGGTCGCGGACCGCGACCACATGCGGGTCGTCGAGGCCCAGCAGCGCCGTGCGCTCCTGGACGAAACGCCCGACGAGCTCCTGGTCGGACGCGAGGTCCTCGCGCAGCAGCTTGATGGCGACGGGCCCCTCCGGCCCCTCGCCCAGCCACACCGTGCCGGCGCTGCCCCGCCCCAGAATCTGGTTCGCGGTGTACCGGCTCCCGATCTTGCGTGCCAAGACTGCTCCTACAGACGCGTGGTTGTCGCTGCTGCGCCGTCCCGGGGGTGACCCCCGGCCCCCAGCCGACAAAACTACGCGTCCGACGAGCCGATCCTCACCTCGGGGACGGAAATCACCCGTCAGGTGTCGACAAATCTCCAGAGTCAGCTGTCCCTAGGGGCAGTTGTCCCCAGGGACAGGTCTCCAGGGGCAGGTCCCAGAGACAGTCGTTCCCGAGGTTCAGTTGCCGGAGGAGCCGCCCCCGCCGAGATCGCCGATCCAGCCGCTGACGGTGTTGAACCAGTCCTTCAGCTGGGCGAAGTAGCTCTTGCCCGAACCGATCCAGTCCTGGAGGGGACTGAACTCCCAGACCAGCCACCCGGCGACGAACAGGATGACGATGGTGAACAGGCATCCCTTCAGACAGCCGAGCCCCGGAATCTTCATGGGGTTGGAGCTGCGCTGACGGGGCTGTCGCGGCGCGGGCTGCTGGGGCTCCTGCGGCGCCGGCGCGTACCGCTGCGGCTGAGGCTGCTGCTGGGGCGCGGGGGCGTACCGCTGCGGCTGCTGGTGCTGGGGCTGCTGCGGTGCGTACTGCTGCGGCTGCTGAGGCGCGTACTGCTGCGGCTGCTGCTGCGGATACCCGTACCCGGGCGGCGGCTGCTGGCCCTGCGGCGGTCGCTGCTGCTGAGGGCGCTGCTGGGGGCGTGCGACCTGCCGCTGGGGACGGCGGCGCAGCGGGTCCTCGTTCGGGTCGAGGTACTGGATCTGCGTCTGTTCGTTGCGGTCGCGGGCCGCGCGCAGCTGGTTCTGCCAGGGATGCGGGTCCTCGGCCTGACCGGGCTGGCCGAACTGGCCGGGCTGCCCGCCCGGCTGGTGCTGCGGCACGGGCGGCATGACGGCGGTCGGATCGGCCGCGCCACGGTGCGGGAGGACGGAGGTGGGGTCGGCGTCACCGGTGTGCGGCAGGACGCTGGTCGCGCCGTTCGGGTCGTACGCGCCCGCGCCGTGCGGCAGCACCTGCGTGGGATCGGCGGCTCCGGGCATGCCCGGGACGGCCGCCGGGGCCGGGTCGGGGGCGAGCAGTGCCCCCACGGCGTCGGCGGCGGCGATCTGCGCGGCGTTCGCGTGCACACCGACGCCCGCGGCGACGGCGCGCAGCCCGCGCGCGAGGTTCTCGGCGCTCGGCCGCTCGTCCGGGTTCTTGCGCAGACAGCGTTCTATGACGGTCCACAGCGGGTCCGGGACGGTCGAAGGGCGGCGCGGCTCGGCGCTCAGGTGCTGGTGCAGCACCTCGAGGGCGGAGCCGCCGCCGAACGGCGGACGCCCGGTGACCAGCTCGTACAGCAGGATGCCCGCTCCGTAGATGTCGACGGCGGACGTCTGCGGACGCCCCTCCGCGGACTCGGGCGCGACATAGGCGGGGGTGCCGACGAACTCGTGGGTGCGGGTGAGGCCCGGGGAGTCGGCGAGCCGGGCGATGCCGAAGTCCGTGAGCATCGGGTGCATCTGGCCGCCGTCCTGCTTGAGCAGGACGTTCGCGGGCTTCAGGTCGCGGTGGACGACGCCGTCGGCATGGCTGGCGGCGAGCGCGTCGGCGACCTGCGCGGTGAGGAGGGCGGCGGCGACGGGGCTGAAGGGCCCGTTCTCGCGCAGGTAGCGGTGCAGATCGGGCCCGTCGATCAGGTCCATGACGAGGGCGAGCAGATCGCCTTCGACGACGAGGTCCCGTACGCGCACGATGTTCGGGTGGGTCAGCCGGAGCAGCACGGAGCGCTCCCGCAGGAACCGCATCACGATGTCCGCGTCGCTGGCGAGCTCCTCCTTGAGGACCTTGATCGCCACGGTCTCGCCGGGCTGCCCGGCCACGGCCGCCTCGGCGCCCGCGGTCTCCCTCTGGCGGGCTCGCCAGACGGTGCCTGTGGCGCCGCGCCCCAGCGGCTCCTCAAGGAGGTACTTGCTCCCTACCGGCCGCACGTCATGCGCTCCCTGTTGCTTGCTTGCCTGGTCCATCCATCGTGATCACCGTGGTACAGGTGTTCCGACCCACTGTAGTGCCGCCGTACAGGGCACTGGGCTGTTGTCTTTCTGTGCTTCCCATGGGTCCCACAGGCGGTTGTGTTCCGCATAAGCGGTTACGTACGCCTTCCCGTACATGTTCGATGGAAAGACGCTCGGCCGGGGTCGTTGGTTGCCGGAGTGCGGGCGTGACCGATCTCAAGCGGGCACCGGTCGGGCACTGGGCAGGCACTTTTGCGGGCAGAGCCGACCAATCAAGATCACTTACGGGTGGGTGCCGGGCGTGTTGTCAGTGGCAGGTGCGAGGATGCCTTCAGTACTGGCCGACGTGCCCGTGTGCGGTGGGGGAATCTGCGGTGGGGGGACCACAGCGCAGCCTCGTCCTCGTCGCGGACACCTGCGCGGAAGGGACCGCTGACGGCGATGCAGATCCGGCTGACCGTCGTAGACCCGCTGGGCCCGCCCTCGGAGCCGCGGGGGCGAGCCGCGGCCTGCGATGTGCTGGTCACCGCGCCCGCCGGGACGGCGCTGGCCGCGGTCGCGTCGGGGCTCGCCTCGGCGGTCGGCGGGGGTGATTACAGCCAGGTCGTGCTGTACGCGGGCGCGGAGCGCCTCGACGCGCAGCGCTGCACACTGGGCGAGCCGCCCCTGACGGACGGTGCCGTGCTGTCCCTGGGCAGCCCCGCGGAGCCCGGCCCCGACGTGGACGACGGCGCCGCCCAGCTCCATGTGGTCGCGGGCCCCGACGCCGGCGGCGTCCACCTCCTGCACGGCGGCCAGATCCACATCGGCCGCTCCGCCGACGCGGACGTGCCTCTGGACGACCCCGACGTCTCCCGCCTGCACTGCGCGGTCACGGTCACCCCCGAGGGCCGCGTCTCGGTCGCCGACCTCGGCTCCACGAACGGCACGACGCTGGACGGCACCCGCGTCGGCACCCGCCCGGTCCGCCTCGCTCCGGGTGCCCTCCTCAGGGTCGGCGAGACCGCACTGCGGCTGACTCCGCCCGGGGCCACGGGGGCCCTGGGGACGGCGCCGGACGGCGAGGGGCACGTGCGCGTGACCGCCGCTGCCGGGCCCGGCACGGGAACCCGGGGTGACGGCAGCGCCGCCCGCCCAGGGCCGGCGTCACCGGCCGCGACCGTGCCCCACGCGCGCGTGGGGGGCGCCGCCCGCACCCCGGCCGCCGGGAAACCCGGCGGCACCGCGGTCCCGCCGCCCGCCGGTGACACGCATCACGCCTATGGATCGGCGGAGTGGGGAGCCGCGGGAGGAGTCCCGGGCGGGGGCGGGACGCAGGAGCGCGGTCCGGCCGACCCGCACACCGCGCCGTCCGGCAGGCCCATTCCCACACCCTCCGTGGTGCCCGAACAGGGCGGGGCGCCCCGCATCGAGACCCGGCCGCGCGACGGCGCCGGACGCGACGGCACCTCCGCGCCCGGCGGACACGGCGAACCCCCGGCCGGGGGTGAGGACGATGCCTCCGGCCCGGGAACCGGAGGCACCCGCAAGGGCACTCCCCAGCGGGGCACGGACGTCCCGCCGGGCGTGCGCAGGCGCGGCGGGATCGGCGCGTGGGCCCGGCGGCTGACCGGCGGACGCGGTGGACCGACGGGAGCCGGACAGGACCCGTACGACGACGAGGAAACCGCGGCGGAGGACCCCCTCCCGACGGTGTCCCAGTCCCCGGAGAGCTGGCCCGACCCCGCGACGCTGCTGCTCACCGCGCTGGGGCCGGGACCCCGGCTGTGGGAGCGCGGCCCCGGTCACCCGGAGGCGCTGACCGTGCGGCTGGGCACGGCCGACCGTGCGGCGCCCGACGGCTCGGGCCTGCTGCCCGCGGTGCCGGTCACCGCGGGGCTGCGGGAGGCCGGCGCGCTGGGCCTGGCCGGACCGCGTCCGCGCCTCGCGGGCCTGGCCCGCGCGGTGGTGGCCCAGCTCACCGCGCTGCACTCCCCCGACGCCCTCGAAATCGTCCTGATCAGCACGGACCGCTCCCGCACCGTCCAGGAGCGCACCGCCGAGTGGTCCTGGCTGGGCTGGCTCCCCCACGTCCGCCCCACCCACGGCCAGGACTGCCGCCTCCTCCTCGCCTACGACCGCGAACAGGCGACGGCCCGCATGGACGAACTCCTCCGCCGCCTGGAGGACCACCTGACGGAAACGGGTGGCACGGCGGGCGGTCCCGCCCCGATCAGCACCTACGGCGTCGGCGGCACGCAGGCCCGGGACGATCGCCAGGGCACCGACCTGCGCGGCGGGGCCCGGCGGCCCTCCTGGGCGCGGGACGAGGACCCGGCGGACACGGGCTTCGACGGGCCGTACACCGTGGTGGTCGTGGACGGGGACCCCGGGGGCGCCGACGTACGCGAGGCCGTGGTGCGGCTGGCGCACGAGGGGGCGCGGGCCGGGATCCATGTGGTGTGCCTCGCCGAGACCCCGGCGGCGTCGCCCGCGTCACCGGTGACGGAGACGTACGAAGCGGCATGCGAGGCGTCGCCCGCGTTCCGGGAGTGCGGGGCGGTCGCCCTGCTCAGCGGAGACGTGGCCACGGCACTGCGGCTGATGCGGATCGCGCCGGGCGGCCCCGCGAGCTCCCCACCGAGGGGAGCCACACGGCACGGGCAGGGTGACGCAGCGGGGGCCGGCCGGGCCGGACTCGGAGGGTCCACGCGAGCCGAATCCGTGGACCGCCCGCGTGGCGGGGCCGCCGCCGGACAGCCCCACGGCGAGCACGCTCACGGCGGATCCCCACGCGGCGGACCGGCCCACGGCGGTTCGACGCACCCCGGGCCCGCCCACACGGGCTCCCCGAACACCGGGTCCGCAGACGGCAGTTCGCCGCACGGCGGCCACACCCACCCCGGCTTCACCGGACACCGGCCGCGCGGTCCCGTGGGCCACGGCACCGTCGCGGCGATCGACGCCGTGTCGGTCGCGTGGGCCGAGCGGTTCGCGCGGGCCCTCGCGCCCTTGCGCACGGACGGCACGCACGGCACCTACGGCGACCGGCACGCGCGCGTGTCCGCGCCCTTGCCCCCCATGTCCCGTCTGCTCGACGAGTTGGGGCTCGCACGAGCCACTCCCGCCTCCCTGATGGCACGTTGGGCGGACGCGGCGGACGACACGGAAGCACTCGGTGGGCGCGCCCGGGCCGTCCTCGGCGCCGGGCCGCGCGGGCCAGTCGCCGTGGATCTCCCCGCCGAGGGCCCGCATCTGCTGATCGAGGGCCCGTCGGGCAGCGGCCGTACGGAACTGCTGCGCTCGATCGCCGCGTCCCTCGCCGCGGCGGAGCGGCCCGACCGGCTCGGGATCGTCCTGATAGACGGGCGGGACGGCATCGGGGGCAATGGCGCGGGGCGGGGCGAGGGGCTCCAGGTCTGTACGGATCTCCCGCATGTCACCACCCACCTCACCGCCAACGACCCCGTACGGATGCGGGAGTTCGCCCAGGCCCTCAGTGCCGAGCTGAAGCGGCGGGCCGAGCTGCTGGGGCGGCTCGACTTCGTGGAGTGGCATACCCGGCGACAGGTGCCCGGCCGGATCGTGGCTCAGCGCTCGGCCAAGTCGGCTTCGTCCGGCATGGTGCCCGGTGCGTCGTCGTCCGGTGCCGCGGATCTCGACGCGCCGCCGAGTTCGACCATGCGGTTGCGGCCTGCGGCTTCGCGGGAGCGTACGGAGCCCGGGCCGCCGCTCGCCCGGCTTGTCGTGGTGGTCGATGATCTGGACGCGCTGCTCTCTCCGGCGTTGGGGTCGCCCGGGCGGCCCTCGGCGGGGTCGGTCGTGCGGGCGTTGGAGGCCGTTGCCCGTGAGGGGGAGCGGTTGGGGGTGCACCTGGTGGCGGCGGCCGGGGTGGATGGGCGTACGGCGGGGTCCGAGCTGGCTCGGTCCGCCGCGCTGCGTATCGCGCTCGACGTGCCGTCGGTGGGACCGGACGAACCCGGTCCCGGTCGAGGGCGGCTCCTCCGCCCCGACGGCCGGGACACTCCCTTCCAGGGCGGTCGGGTCACCGGACGCATCCCTCGCACCGCCACCCTCCGCCCCACCGTCGTCCCCCTGGAGTGGCACCGCATGGGCGACCCTCCGGCCCGCCGCCCCGTACGCGAACTCGGCAACGGCCCCACGGACTTGGCCCTCCTCGCCAGCGCCCTGGAACGAGCGGCCCGCTCCGTCTCCGCGTCCGAGGTGCCCTCGCTGCTGTAGCGTCTTCCGCCCCCGCCGCCCCTACCCGTCCCATCCCCAGGGGCTCCGCCCCTTCGACCCCGGGGGGTTGCGTGTCGGCTGCGGGTGGGTGGGGGCTGGTCCAAAAGATTGCGCAGTTCCCCGCGCCCCTAAAAGGGGCGCGGGGAACTGCGCAATCTTTTAGCGGGGGTCTGGGGGCGCAGCCCCCAGGGATGGGACGGGTAGGGGCGGCGGGAGCGAGAACACGTCACGACCCAATCACGATCACCCACTTGACACTGGTGGCGCTCTTGCCGCCCTCACAGACACGGGCGTAGACCAGACGGCACGGGACAGCGCTCGTACGTTCGACGAAGAACGAAGAACGGGGCAGTGATGCGCAGCAATCTTCGTACACGCAGGTCGCCCAATCACTCCACCAGTCACCCCACGCACAGGTCACACAGAGCCGCACAAGCCACCGCAGCCGCCGTCATCGCCGGCGCCCTCACCCTCACCGCCTGCGGCGGCGACAACAAGAACGACAAGGCCGGCAACGGCACGGAAAGCAGCGCCGGCAGCGGCGGCACCGTCACCCTTCCCAAGCTCGACGGCGCCAGTCTGGAAGTCGCCGCCGTGTGGACCGGCCCCGAACAGGCCAACTTCAAGAAGGTGCTGGCGGAGTTCGAGAAGCGCACCGGCGCGAAGGTCACCTTCGTACCCGCGCAGGACCCGATCATCAACTTCCTCGGTTCGAAGATCGCGGGCGGCGCTCCACCGGACGTCGCGATGCTTCCGCAGGTCGGCGCCATCAAGCAGGCCGTCGAGAAGAAGTGGGCGAAGCCGGTCGGCAGCGACGCCCAGGCCCAGCTCGCCAAGAACTACTCGCAAGGGTGGCAGGACCTCGGCAAGGTCGACGGCAAGCAGTACGGCGTCTACTTCAAGGCCGCCAACAAGTCCCTTGTCTGGTACAACGCCAAGGTCTTCGAGAACGCGGGGGCGAAGGAACCCGCGACCTGGAAGGACTTCCTCTCCGTCGCCCAGACCATCTACGACTCGGGTGTCACCCCCGTCTCCGTAGGCGGCGCGGACGGCTGGACCCTCACCGACTGGTTCGAGAACATCTATCTCTCCCAGGCGGGGCCGGAGAAGTACGACCAGCTCGCACAGCACAAGATCAAGTGGACGGACCCGTCCGTGAAGGACGCGCTGACCACGCTCGCCCAGCTGTGGGGCAACAAGAACTACATCGCGGGCGGCGCGGACGGCGCACTGCAGACGGAGTTCCCGGCGTCCGTGACGCAGACGTTCACCGGCGGCGACCAGCCCAAGGCGGGCATGGTCTTCGAGGGCGACTTCGTGGGCGTCAACATCGCGGAGACCAAGGCGAAGATCGGCACGGACGCGAAGGTGTTCCCGTTCCCGGCGGTGGGCAGCAGCGCCCCCGTCGTCAGCGGCGGCGACGCGGCCGTACTGCTGAAGGAGTCCAAGGCCGGTCAGGCGCTGCTCACCTTCCTCGCCTCGCCCGACGCGGCGACGATCTGGGCGAAGCTCGGCGGCTATCTCTCCCCCAACAAGAGTGTGGCCAACTCCGCGTACCCGAACGCCGTCCAGCAGTCGATGGCGAAGGCCCTGATCGCCGCCGGCGACGACTTCCGCTTCGACATGTCCGACCAGGCCCCGCAGGCCTTCGGCGGTACACCCGGCAAGGGTGAGTGGAAGGACCTCCAGGACTTCCTGAAGAACCCGAAGGACGTGGCAGGGGCGCAGGCGAAGCTCGAAGCGGACGCGGCCGCGGCGTACAAGGGCTGATCCGGCGATGTCGTCGGCAACGGCGGGAGGGACCGGAAGCCCGGTTCCTCCCGCGGCACCACGGCACAAGAGCGTGACCGGCACCCGCAAGACCGTGGCAGCGCTCTTCCTGCTGCCCGCTCTGGTGCTGCTCGGCGCGCTCGTGGTCTACCCGATCGGGTACTCGGTCGTCCGCAGTTTCTCCAACCAGTCCGGCGACGGGTTCGCCGGAATCGACAACTACAAGGCCCTGTTCACCGACGACGGCATCCGTACCGCGCTCAAGAACAACATCATCTGGGTCGTCTTCGCGCCGACCGTCGCGACCGCGCTCGGACTCGTCTTCGCCGTGCTCACCGAACGGGTGCGCTGGGGTACGGCGTTCAAGCTGGTCGTCTTCATGCCGATGGCGATCTCGATGCTCGCCGCGGGCATCATCTTCCGGCTGGTGTACGACCAGGACCCGGACAAGGGTGTCGCCAACGCGGTCTGGGTGGGAGTGCACGACACGTTCGCCGAGTCGTCCGCGTTCCCGAAGGCCCACCCGGGGCGGCAGTCACCACTCGAAGCCCAAGGTGGCGGGTTCCTCACCAAGAGCCCCGTCCACGTCGGGCAGTCCGTCACCCTCCCGCTCGTCGGTGTCGCCCCCGATCAGATGCCGGGCAGTGCCAAGAAGGCCGTCCAGGCCAAGGCCGAGCCCGGCAAGGTCACCGGCACCGCCTGGCAGGACTTCACCCGAGGCAAGGGCGTCGGGACGCTCGGCCAGGTGGACGCGAGTGAGCTCGGCTACGCGGGGATGAAGGTCGAGGCCGTGAAGGGCGGCAAGGTCGTCGATTCGGCGACGGTGCGCGACGACGGGACCTTCACCCTCTCCGCCAAGGCCGACGGGGCTCAACTCCGGCTCCCGGCAAGCAACTTCAAGGAGCCGTACAACGGCCTCGACTGGCTCGGACCGTCGCTGGTCACCCCGGCCATCATCGGCTCGTACATCTGGATGTGGGCCGGTTTCGCGATGGTGCTGATCGCCGCGGGGCTCGCGGGTGTGCCGCGGGAGCTGCTCGAAGCCGCCCGGGTCGACGGCGCGAACGAGTGGCAGGTCTTCCGAAGGGTCACCGTGCCGCTGCTCGCGCCCGTGCTCGCGGTCGTCACCGTCACCCTGATGATCAACGTCCTGAAGGTCTTCGACCTGGTCTTCATCATCGCGCCGGGCTCGTCCCAGGACGACGCCAACGTGCTGGCCCTGGAGCTGTACCGCAAGGGCTTCGCCGAGGACCAGCCGGGCATCGCGAGCGCCATCGCGGTGTTCCTGCTGCTGCTCGTGATCCCGGTGATGCTCTTCAATGTCCGGCGGCTCAGGCGGGAGGTGCGGCGATGACCACGGATGCCGGAAGTCTCGGGAAGACGGCGCCCGTCACCGTCGTCAAGGCCAAGCCGTCACTCGGCTCCCGGCTCGCGAGCGGGGTCAGCGGCGGGATCGTACGCGTCTTCCTGCTGCTCGTCGGCCTGTTCTGGCTGGTGCCGACCATCGGGCTGCTGGTGTCCTCGCTGCGCAAGCCGGAGGACATGAGCGCGAGCGGCTGGTGGAAGGTCTTCAGCGAGCCCTCGCAGCTCACCGTGGACAGCTACCAAAAGCTCCTGGAGAACAGCGACATCACCAACTCGCTGGTCAACACGGCGCTGATCACGGTCCCGGCGACCCTCCTCGTCGTCGTCATCGGCTCGCTCGCGGGCTACGCCTTCGCGTGGATGGAGTTCCCGGGCCGCGACTGGTGGTTCCTGGGCGTGGTCGGCCTGCTGGTCGTGCCCGTGCAGGTCGCGCTGATCCCGATCGCCGAACTCTTCGGGAAGATCGGGATCTTCGGGTCGATCACCGGCGTGGTCTTCTTCCACGTGGGCTTCGGTCTGCCCTTCGCGGTGTTCCTGCTGCGGAACTTCTTCGCGGAGATCCCTCGGGAGCTCCTGGAGGCGGCCCGTCTCGACGGCGCGGGTGAACTGCGCCTGTTCGTACGGGTCGTGATGCCGCTCGGCGGTCCCGCGATCGCCTCGCTCGGGATCTTCCAGTTCCTGTGGGTGTGGAACGACATGCTGGTCGCGCTGGTGTTCTCCGACTCGGGCAGCCAGCCGATCACGGTCGCGCTGCAGACGCAGGTACGCCAGTTCGGCAACAACATCGACGTACTGGCGCCGGGGGCCTTCATCTCGATGGTGATCCCGCTGGCCGTGTTCTTCGCGTTCCAGCGGCAGTTCGTGTCCGGGGTGATGGCCGGCGCGGTGAAATAGCCCTGCGCACAAGGCGTTTGAGGGGTGGGCCGGCGCCGGCCCGCCCCTCCTCGCTGTCACCGGAACGTATCGGCGCGTTCACCGTGCGTCCCCCGTATGCCACATCTGGCGTAACCAAGTCACCCCTTCGGCCGTTCCCGGGCAGGTATGCCCGCGCCGACCCATGGATGTCCGTTGCCCAGGTTCAGTGTCATCGTCCCCGCGTACAAGGTTCAGGCGTACCTGCACGAGTGCCTGGAATCCGTTCTGGAACAGTCCTATCCGGACCTCGAACTGATCGCGGTCGACGACTGCTCGCCCGATGCCTGTGGCGCGATCATCGACGAGTTCGCGGCCCGCGACTCCCGCGTACGCGCCGTGCACCTGACGGAGAACGTGGGTCTGGGCCGCGCCCGCAACGCGGGCCTGAAGCACGCCACCGGCGACTATCTGGTCTTCCTCGACAGCGACGACACCCTCACCCCGGACGCGCTGCGCGCGATCGCCGACCGGCTGAAGGAGACCTCCGAACCGGACGTCCTGGTCTACGACTACGCGCGCACCTACTGGTCGGGCGAGGCGGTCCGCAACCAGTTCGCGGTGCAGCTGACGGAGGAGGGCCCGGCGCCGTTCCGGCTCGACGACCGGCCGGGGCTGCTCAGGGTCCTGATGGTGGTGTGGAACAAGGCGTACCGCCGGGAGTTCGTCGAGCGCGAGGGCTTCACCTTCCCGGCCGGGTACTACGAGGACACGCCCTGGACTTATCCGGTGCTGATGTCCGCGGAGACGATCGCCACCCTCGACCGGGTCTGCGTCCACTACCGCCAGCGGCGGCACGGCAGCATCCTGGGCACCAGCAGCGTTAAGCACTTCGACATCTTCGGGCAGTACGACCGGGTCTTCGCGCACATCGACACGCACCCGGAGCTGTCCCACTGGCGCCCGGTCCTGTTCCGCCGGATGATCGACCACTTCTCGAACGTGTTCCTCAAGCCCGGCCGGCTGCCGCGCGGCTCCCGGGCCGACTTCCTGCGCAAGTCCCGTTCCCACTACCGCCGTTACCGCACGCCGGGCGCCCCCGTCCGCCTGCGCACCCGTGTGCGGCACGCGCTGGTGAGGCTGGGCGCCTACCGCTCGTACCGTCTGCTGTCCTTCCTGTCGCGCGCGCACAAGAGAACCGTGCGCCTGGCCACCGCCCTGCTGCGCACCGCACGCGGCGGCGCGCTCCAGCTGCACTACCGCGTCCAGCTCCGCCTACCGCTGCGCGCCGACCGTGCCGTGTTCTCCAGCTACTGGGGGCGCGGCCACGGCTGCAACCCGGGCGCCCTGGAGACCGCGTTCCGCACGTACGCGCCGGGCGTGCGCACCGCGTGGATCGCGCACCCCGAGCACCACCACACGATCCCGGCGTCGACGCGCAGGCTGGCGCCCGGTACGGCCGGGTACTGGACGGCGCTCGCCCGCTCCAAGTACCTGGTGAACAACGTCAACTTCGACCGGCGGCTGGTGAAGCGCCCCGGCCAGATCATGATCCAGACGCAGCACGGGACCCCGCTCAAGTTCATGGGCCTCGACCTCCAGGACCGCCCGGCGGCCGCACGTGACACGGACTTCGCCGAGCTGCTGCGCAGTGTCGACAAGTGGGACTACTGCCTGTCGGCCAACCGCCACTCCACCCTGGTCTGGGAGCGTGTCTTCCCCGCCGGGTTCACGACGCTGGAGTACGGCCTCCCCCGCAACGACGTGTTCCAGCAGGCGACTTCGGCGGACGTGACCCGGCTGCGCCAGTCGCTCGGCATCCCCGAGGGCGCGGTCGCCGTGCTCTACGCGCCGACGTACCGCGACTACCGCCGCACCCAGCGCCGCCCCCTCGACCTGGAGCGCGTCCTGCGTCAACTCGGCCCGCGTTTCGTGGTGCTGACCCGCGCGCACCACTCGTACGAGGCGCCGCTCACGAGCTCCGCGGGCGGCCGGCTGATCGACGTGTCCGACCATCCGAGCATCGAGTCGCTGTGTCTCGCCTCGGACGCCCTGATCACCGACTACTCGTCCCTGATGTTCGACTACGCGGGCCTCGACCGCCCGATCGTCGTCCACGCGGACGACTGGGAGGCGTACGAGGCGGCCCGCGGCACCTACTTCGACCTGCGCGCCTTCCCGCCGGGCGCGGTCGCGCGCAGCGAGGACGAGCTGATCGACATCTTCGCGACGGGGCACTGGCGCGGCTCGCGTTCGGTGCAGCTGCGGGCCGCGTTCCGCGAGCGCTTCTGCCCGTACGACGACGGGCGGGCCGCCGAGCGCGTCGTACGGCGTGTGGTGCTGGGCGAGACGGCCGGACTGCCGCCGTTCATCCCGCTCGCCGAACGGCACCCCGTCCCGTCGGCCGTGGCCGCCCGCCCGACGGAGCCCGTCGCGACGGTGCCCGCGCCCGGCGGTGCCGTCCCCCTCACCGAGCATCTCTGAACCGGAATCCGCGTGCCCTCCAGCCCCTCGCGGCCCACGCCGACCCGGCCCACCACCTGGCGGCCCACCGGGCGGCCCGGGCGATGAAACGCCGGCTCAGCGCCCCTTGAGCGAGCTCTCCCCGGAGAGAACGCTCCCTGAGAGAAAGATCAGAATGCCCCGCTTCAGCGTCATCGTGCCCACCCATGGAGTCGCCGGGCGACTGGCCCAAGCGCTGGACTCGGTCCTCAGCCAGTCCTTCGGCGACTTCGAGCTGATCCCGGTCTGCGACGCGCCGGACACCCCGGCCGGGACGGTCGCCGCCGCGTACGCCGCGCGGGACGCGCGGGTCGCACCGGTCCACTCGCCCCCGCCGGGCGGGCTGAGCGCGGCGCGCAATGCCGGGATCGGCGCGGCGAACGGCGCGTATCTGCTCTTCCTCGACGGCGACGACGTCCTCGTGCCGGGCGCGCTGGGCGCCCTGGACGCGGGGCTCCGCACCGATGTGGACGTCCTCTACTTCGGGCACGAGCGGGTGCACTGGTGGGAGGGCGAGTCGAGCACGCCCCCGCTCGGCAAGGACCCGGACGTCGTCGGCGTACACGTGCCCGCGTGGAGCGCGGCCTACCGTCGCTCCTTCCTCGCCGAGCACCGGCTCACCTTCCCCGAGGGGCACTTCACGGACACCGGGTGGGGCGGTCTGGTGACCCTCGCGACCGAGCGGGCGTCGGTGCTGGACTCGGTCTGCGTACGGCATCACCTGCGCCGCCAGGGCAGCCGGCTCAACACGCCGGGTGAGCACCACTTCGAGCTCCTCGACCAAATCGAATTGGTGCTCACCCAGGCCGCCGCCCGGACCCGGGACGCCGGCCGGACGACCGGGCAGGCCGTGTCCGCGGCCAAGGCGCACGCGCTGTTCGGGCAGCTTTTCGCCCTCGTGCTGAAGACGGCGGCCCATCCGACGCGGGTGCCCGCGCGCCGCCGCCGGGCCTTCTTCCGCCGCGCGGGCCGGCTCTACCGGCTGTACCGCCCGGCCGGGTTCCCGCAGCCGGCGGGCAGTCTCGGCGTGCAGCACCGGCTGCTCGCGACCGGCGCCTACAGCGCGTTCCGGGCGCTGCGCGGCGCCAACCAGGCGACGGCGAAGGCGGCGCAGCGGGTGCCGCGCCCGAGGATGCTGCGGACCCGCGCGCTGTACGCGGCGCAGCTGCGCCGTCCCCTCGACGAGAACCTCGCCGTGTACTGCGCGTACTGGGGCCGCGGCTACGCCTGCAACCCCGCCGCGATCCACTCGGCCGCCCAGCGGCTGGCTCCGCACATCCGCTCGGTGTTCCTTGTCACCGAGGACGCGGTGGAGCACCTGCCGAAGGGCATCGACCACGCGGTGATCGGCAGCCGCCGCTACTGGGAGGTGCTGGCCCGCGCCAAGTACCTGGTCAACAACGCCAACTTCGAGGGTGCCGTCGTCAAGCGCCCCGGCGCCGTTCACCTGTCGACCCAGCACGGCACGCCGCTGAAGAAGATGGGCGTCGAGCAGGCCGAGTACCCGATCGTCGCCGCCGCCACCGGAAGCTTCGACCGCCTGCTGAGCCGCGCCGACCGCTGGGACTACAACCTCAGCTCGAACCGGCTCTCCACGGAGGTGTGGGAGCGGTCCTTCCCGTCCTCCTACGAGATGCTCGAATACGGCTACCCGCGCAACGACGTCTACTACACGTCGTCGGCGGCCGACGTGCACCGCATCCGCAAGCAGCTCGGTGTCCCCGAAGGCCGCACGGCGCTCCTGTACGCGCCGACGCACCGCGACTACCACACCGGTTTCAGCACACAACTCGATCTGAAGGCGTTGTGCGACGCCCTCGGGGACGACTTCGTGATCCTGCTGCGCGCCCACTACTTCTACGACGGCGACCAGGGACGCCCGCGCGACGAGCGTGTCATCGACGTCACCGGACACCGTTCGTCCGAGGACGTCTGTCTCGCCGCGGACGCCCTCATCACCGACTACTCGTCGATCGTGTTCGACTACGCCAACCTGGACCGGCCCATCGTCGTGTACGCCGACGACTGGGACGTGTACCGCGAGACGCGCGGAGTCACCTTCGACTTCCTGGGTTCCCCGCCCGGCCCGGTCGCCCGCACCGCCGGCGAACTGGCCGCCGTCTTCCGCTCCGGTTCCTGGGCGGGAGCGGAGTCGGCCGCGCTCCGTGCCCGCTTCCGCGCCCGGTTCTGTGAGTTCGACGACGGCCGCGCCGCCGACCGCGTCGTCCGCCGCGTGCTGCTCGGGGAACCGGCCGAGGCCATCGAGCCGCCGGTTCCGCTCGCGCGGCGCACCCCCGCGCCCGCCGCCGTGACGACCGCCCCGAGGAGCTGACACCGTGCCCCGCTTCAGCATCATCGTCCCCGTCTTCAAGGTCCAGGGGTTCCTGCGCGAATGCCTCGACTCCGTGCTCGGCCAGTCCTTCACCGACCTCGAAGTGATCGCCGTCGACGACTGCTCGCCCGACGGCTCCGGTGCGATCCTCGACGAGTACGCGGCCCGTGATCCGCGGATGAAGGCCGTTCACCTGCCCGAGAACGTGGGCCTCGGCCGCGCCCGCAACGCCGGCCTTCCGCACGCCCGCGGTGACTACGTCCTGTTCCTCGACAGCGACGACCGCTACACGCCCGGGCTGCTGCGGGCGGTCGCCGACCGGCTCGACGTGACCCGCGACCCCGACATCCTGGTCTTCGACCACGTGCGCACCCACTGGTGGGGCCGCGGCGGCCGAAGCGACGCCGCCGGACTCCTCGAACAGGCCGGCACCAGCACGTTCAGCATCCGCGACCATCCCGAGTACCTGCGCCTGTTCCTGGTCGCCTGGAACAAGGCGTACCGCCGGGACTTCTTCCTCGGGCACAGCTTCCAGTACCAGCCAGGGCTGTACGAGGACGCCCCCGTCACCTACCAGACGATGGTCACGGCGGAGCGGATCGCCTGTCTGGACCGGGTGGGTGTCGAATACCGGCAGCGGCGGCAGGGTGCGATCACCCGTACTCCGGGGCGCAGGCATTTCGAGATCTTCGAGCAGTACGAGGGGCTCTTCGCCTTCCTCGCCGAGCGGCCCGGCCTGGACTGGGCCCGACCGCTGCTGTTCGAACGGGCCCTGGACCACATGCTGTTCGCCCTGGCCCGTCCCGAACGTGTGCTGCGCGGCGACCGAAGGGAGTTCTACCGGCGGACCCGGGCGTTCTACCGAAAGCATGTGCCGCCGGGCTTCGTCCCACCGCGCGAGAGTCGCCGCACGGAGCTGCGGCTGCTGGCCGTCGCTCCACACCGTGCCCATGCCGCCCTCGGTGCGCTGCGACGCGTGCGCCGGGCACTGGGAAGCAGGAAGCTGAGGCTGCGCAACGTCGTCGCCCGGCGGATCATGCGGTGCTGGTACCGGCTCCAGTCGAAGCGTGCCCTCGACCCGAATCTCGTCGTCTACTCCGCCGGGCACAGCCGTGCCGTGAACGGCGATCCGTACGCGATCCATGCGCGGGCCGCCGAACTGGCGCCGCACCTCCGCGGCGTGTGGGTCGTCCGGCCCGAGGCGGTGGAGCTGCTGCCACCGGGCACGGAGCATGTGACGCTGGGGTCCTGGCGCTACTACCGGGTGATGGCGCGCGCGAAGTACTGGGTCAACAATCGCAACTGGGCCGGTGATCTGGTCAAACGCCCCGGTGCCGTGCACGTCCACACCCACCAGGGCACGCCTCTCAAGTACATGGCGCTGGACCTCCTCGACCGTCCGGGGGCCCGGCACGGCACGGACGTCCGCGCGATGCTGCGCCGCAGCGACCGGTGGGACGTCAGCCTGGTCGCGAACCGGTACAGCGAGGAGATCTGGCAGCGGGCCTACCCCTGTCACTTCACCTCACTGCGCAGTGGCAGCCCCCGCAACGACGTCCTCGTCCGGGGCGGGACCGCACGCGCCGCCGAGGTGCGCGACCGGCTCGGCATCCAGCCGTCGGAGACGGTGCTGCTGTACGCGCCGACTCTGCGCGACTACCGCAAGGGCGGCCATGTCTGGCGTGTCGACCTGGAGACGCTGGCCGGTTCGCTCGGTCCCGGACACCGGCTGCTCGTCCGCCTGCACCCGAGCCTGGCCCGCCATCACGAACGGGCGCTGCTGCTGGGCGATCTGCACCGCCGCGGCACGCTGACCGACGTCACCGACGAGCCGCACGTCGAGGACGTCATGCTGGCCAGCGACGCCCTGATCACCGACTACTCGGCCCTGATGTTCGACTACGCGTGCCTCGACCGGCCCATCGTCGTGCACGCCGACGACTGGGCCGCCCATCTGGCGGCCCGGGGCGCCTACTTCGACATCACCGCCGAACCACCGGGACACGTGACCCGTTCCGAGGAGGAACTGGCGAAGGTGCTCGTCTCCGGCGCCTGGCGGGACGCCGAGTCGAACCGTCTGCGCGGGGCGTTCCGGGAGCGCTTCTGCGAGTACGACGACGGGCGGGCCGCGGAACGCGTCGTACGGCAGGTGTTGCTGGGCGAGCCGGCCGATTCGGTGGCCGGCGGCGACGGAGGGGTGGTCAACATCCCTGCGGCCGCCGACCGTTCGGCCCGCCTTCCCGAGTACAGCTGACCTGAACGCGGCCGGTCGTGCGAGCTCAGCGCGAGACGGACTCGGGTGCCGGCGACTGACGGCCCACGCGAGGGGGCAGGACCGCGTCCTGCCCCCTCATGCCGTACCGACGCGCATGGCTCTCGACAAGCAGCGGGATACCGCACACGGGAAGCAGCATCGCCATCACCATCAGCCGTGGACCCATGGCCGTCTCAGGATGTCCGGCCTGGTTCACGAAGCCCGCGACGGCGGTCCCGAGCATCACGCACGCGAACGGACGGTGGTACCGGAAGGCTCCCCAGGCCCCGCCCGCGAGGAGAAGGAGCACCAGCGGCTCCATCAGCGCGGCACGCAGCCATTCCTTCCAGAAGGCGGCACTCAGGCGCAGGAATGCGTGCCAGGGGTGCGGAGCCATGCTCCTCGAGTAGTGAACGGTCAGCAGATCCTGGAGACCGGACCGGGTACTCGGCAGTGCGAGGGCGGTGATGACGAGCTGAAGGGCCACCGTGAACGCGGCCGTCACGGCGAGAACCGCCAACTCCGGCCGGGCGAACTCCCGTCGCCGCACCCGGCGCGCGCAGACGAGGAGTGCGGTCATGGCCGCGATTCCGGCGACGGCCAGCAGGGTCTGCGCGTATTTGACACCTGCCGCGCCGGCGAACGCCAAGAGGGTGAGCGCCGTTCCTGACGCGATCCGTCCCCGCAGTATGCGGACACATCCGAGGATGCCGGCGAGCAGGAGACACAGAAGCAGCCCTTCGCACAGCGGCTGCATGGCCTCCCGTCCCGTCGGCAGCGCGTAGTAGAGCACCTGCCCCAGCAGGGCGAGCGGAACGGAGACGCCCAGTGTCCGCAGAATCAGGACCACGAAGCCACTGGCCAGGACCGTCGCCACGAGTGAAGCCGCCCACAGGCCGACGGCCAGGCCGAACACGCGGATGAAGGGAATCGTGTACAGCGGGTATCCGGGTCTGGTCGCGAAGATCACGGAGATGCGCGGATGACTGAACAGTGCCATGTAGCCGGTCACATCGGTGCGTTCGGCATTACGTGCGACGCGTTCCCGGCTCGAGTTCCGGCACTCCTGATACGCGGCAATTCCGGTGTTCTTGCTCCGGTAGCTCGCCAGATCCCCGTTCGCACGCTCCACGGACCTGACGCGCACGCTGTCGCAGAAATAGTCCACCGCCCGCAGAGAGGCCCCTTCCCGGCCGAGCCCTTGCAGCATGTAACTGTGCGCCACGTATTGGCGCGTGTCCATGGCGGCACGTCCCTGGATCTGGACCGACTGCGCTCCGGTGAATACCAGGGCGAAAACAAAGAACCAGAAAATGAGTAGACGTCGGTCACGTGGCGGCGACGGTCGCAGGAACCTCTCTGTTTTCCACATCGTCGAATGGCCTATCACACACCTCTGAGTCTGATGAGCGATCAACTCGCGCGATGTATGGATTCTTTGCCGGGCTCCGGACATCACTCGAAGGCATGAAATAAGGAGAACAGGGTGACCCCTGGTGGAAGAACCGATGAATGCGTCACACTATTGACCCCTCCTCCTCGCCCACCGCCCGGTGAGCGCCGACCTCCTCGTCCGGCGCGCGGTACGCGGCGCCACGGCCCTGCGCGGCGGCGCCGGTTGGCGTCCGACGCCGTACCAGGTCTTCGGTGGCCTGTTCTGGCTGGTGATGTCCCTGGCCTCCTGGCGCCTGCCGATGTGCTGCGACTTCGGCCAGCACGCGGCGGTCGTCGAGCGCCTCAAGGCGAACCTGTTCCATCCGGCCCATCCGATGGCGGACCTGCCGGGCGCGGGCAGTCCGTACTACTCGCCGTACGCGGTCGCCCAGGGCGCGTTCGCCCGGCTGACGGGTCTGACCGGCTATCAGGTCGTACGTCTCAGCGGTCCGCTGAACCTGCTGGTCCTGCTGACCGGCATCGGCCGCTTCGTCCGCGTCCTGACGCCTCGTATCTGGGCACCGGTCCTGTCGCTCCTCGCGATGGTGCTGCTGTGGGGCACCAGGCGCGCCTGGTGGAGCGGTTACCTCGGGCTGATGTCGATGACGGGGAACCTCCCCTACCCGTCCACGTTCGCCATCGGACTGGCCTTCTGGGCCTGGGCGTTGACGGGGACGCGCGCGCGAGGCATGGGCGGCCTGGTCCGGTACGTCGGCCCGAGCGGGCTCAGGAGTTTCTCCGGGTACGCCGGGCTCGGCGCCCTGTACGGGCTGATCCTGCTCGTGCACCCGATCACCTCCATCGCGGCGGTGCTCGGGGCGGTGGCGTTCGCCGCCGGGTGGCAGAGCGGGTGGCGGGCGGCGATCGTGGGCCGGTGGACGCTGGCCGGTGCGGCGGCGCTGCTGGTCGGATACTGCTGGCCGTACTTCGACGTCTTCGCGCTGACCGGGGACCGCAGCGTGGACGCGCTGCACGAGCGGCTGTACGTGGGGATGCCGGGGCACTTCTGGCTGGCGCTGATCGGGGTGCCCGCGCTGTGGCTGCGCGCGCGGCAGGCGAAGCGGAGCGAGGGGCACCGGTGGCGCGATCCGCTGGTGCTGATGTTCGCGCTGGAGTGCGCGACGGTGGCGTACGGCTGGATCAGCGGGCACTACACGTACGGCAGGATCCTGGGGCTCACGCTGGTGCCGTTGCAGTTCGCGCTCGGGGTGGAGCTGGCGGCGCCCCGGCCGTGGGGATCCGGGCGACGGCGGCTGGGGCTGGTGGCGGCCGTCGGGGCCTGCATCGGCTTCCTCACCGTGCAGGCCGGCGCGGTCGTGCCGCGCTCGCTCGACCCGGTCGGCTTCGACCAGCCGCCGCGCTGGCCGACGTACGAGTGGGCGGCACGGCACATCAAGCCCGGCGAGGCGGTCATCACGGACGGGTTCTACGACGTGCACTCGATCGCGGCGTACGGCCCCGACCTCGCCGCGCCCCTGTGGCCCGATCCCGCTCTCGACGAGCGGGAGCGGCTGCGGCGGCGCGCGGCGGTCCGCGCCTACCTCAACCCGGCGTCGACCCGCGCCGAACGCACCGCCATCGCCCGCCGGTACCACGTCCGCTGGCTGCTGATGACGCGCTGGCACCAGGTGCCCGAGGAGGCGACGGTGGTGGAGCGGAGCCGGAAGACCGGAGAGGTGCTGGCCAGGGTCGGGGGCTGAACCGACCCTGCCGGCCGCCCTGTGACTACTCGACCACGAGCTCCACCGGGATGTTGCCGCGGGTGGCGTTGGAGTAGGGGCAGACCTGGTGGGCCTGCTCGACCAGCTTGCGGCCGGTGGCCTCGTCGACGCTGTCGGGCAGCTCGATGCGCAGCGTCACCTTGAGGGCGAAGCCCTCGCCCTGCTTGCCGATGCCGACCTCGCCGGTCACCGCGGCCTCGCTGACGTCGACCTTCGCGGCGCGGCCGACGAGGCCGAGGGCGCTGGCGAAACACGCGGCGTAACCGGCGGCGAAGAGCTGCTCCGGGTTGGTGCCCTGCCCGTTGCCGCCCAGCTCCACCGGCATGGCCAGCTGGAGGTCGAGCTTGCCGTCGGAGCTGACGGTGCGGCCCTCGCGGCCGTGGGTGGCGGTGGCGACAGCGGTGTAGATCGCGTCCATGGGGACCATCCCTCTCAGGTCTGAAGTCTTGCCGGGGCGGCCGGTCCGACCGCCTCACGACCACAATTAGAGCACGCAATTCAATTGCGCACAACTTAATGGCGGACAAGAGCTACCCTGGTCGCATGACCGCAACGCCCACCACCCCGAGCACGCCGAGCGCCACGAGTACCCCGGTCCCGCCCGACGGGGACTACCTCCGCCTCGACGAGCAGATCTGCTTCTCCCTGAACGCCGCGTCGCGCGCCTTCGGCGGCGTCTACCGCGTGCTCCTCAAGGACCTCGGGATCACCTATCCCCAGTACCTGGTGATGCTGGTGCTGTGGGAGCACGGCGAGCTGCCCGTGAAGAAGCTCGGCGAGCACCTGCGGCTCGACTCCGGGACGCTGTCGCCGCTGCTCAAGCGGCTGGAGGCGGCGGGGCTCGTACGGCGGGAGCGGAGTGTGCGGGACGAGCGGTCAGTGCACGTCCATCTCACCGATGAGGGTGTTGCCCTGCGGGAGCGGGCGTTGGCCGTGCCTCGGCGGATCGCTGCCGCGACGGGGGCGAGTCTTGAGGAGATCCGGGAACTTCGGGCTCGGCTGGATCGGTTGACTGTGGCGCTGGATGAGGCGGCGTTGGAGTCTGAACCGGGGTGTGCCTAGCTCCGCTGGATGGGTAGTTCGCTGGCTGCGGGACGGTGGGGGCCTGTCGCGCCCACGCGGCGGAGCCGCATATCGGTACAGCCCCGCGCCCCTTACGGGGCGCGTGGTGGTCTGCGGATGTACAGGCGCAGGGTCACGCCTCCTCGGGTGATCTCCTGGAGGGGGACGAACTCCTCCTCCACCAGGGTGAGTTTGAGGCGTTCCGTGGGGGTGTCCGGGGTCCAGGTCGGGCGGGTCGCGAAGGGTTCGGCGACGAGCCAGACGTGGTCGAGGCGGGAGAGGCGGCGGCGGAGTTCCGAGGGGGCCGCCTCCTGTCCGTAGAGGGTTCCGGAGGACGGGCCCGGGGCGGTCAGGGCGATGTCGCGGATTCCGCGGAAGCCGTTCGGGTACGCCAGTGCCGAGCGTCGCACGATCGAGGGCAGGAACAGGACCGGGTCGCCGGGGCGCAGTTCACGCCCTGCGGTGGCGGAGACGGTGGCGAGGTTGTCGGCTCGGTGGTCGGGGGTGCGGTCCAGGCGGAAGAGGGGGAGCTGGAAGGCGAAGCCGAGGGTGACGGCCAGGGCGCCGATGAGGGTGACGCGCGCTCCGGTGGGGACGGTGAGGCGCAGCCGGGGCAGCAGGCTCACCAGCCGTTCGGCGCCCGCAGCGGCGAGCAGCGGTGCCCCGGCGAGGGCGTACAGCACATAGCGGTCGTCGTACAGCGGCCAGAACTGCGAGACGGTCATCAGCACGGCCGGCGGGACGACCATGAGGGGCAGGGCGACCGCCTGGAGCGACAGCTCGCCCCGCCGCGCGAAGGGCCGCCACAGGGCGAGGGCGATGAGGACCAGGTGCGGCACGACCACCAGCCGGTCCGGGCCTGCGAACGCCGACAGCAGTCGCACCACGCTCCCGAAGGCGGGCCGCGGCAACCACGCGACCTGCGCGGACTGCGCGTGCGAGACGAGGACGAGCGGCACCAGCGCCAGGACCACGGCTCCCGCCGCGCACCCCCACGCCCGCCACACTCGCGCCGGCACCCGCGCGAGCGCCAGTGTCCCCGCGTGCGCGAACAGCAGGAGCACCGCCAGCTCGTGAAGCAGACAGGTGACGGCGACCGCCGCTCCGTACGCCCACCAGTACCGGCTCGCCGCCCTCCCCCAAGTCCTCGACTTCGTACGAGCAGGGGGGACCGTCATGGCCCGCACCAGCAGCCAGGTCGCTGCCGCCGCTCCGGCCGCGACGAGCGCGTACGACCGGCCCTCCTGCGCGAAGTGCCCGGTCATGGGCGTGACGGCGTACAGCAGCCCCGCCCAGAGACCGACCCGCGGGCGGCACAGGCGGACGCCGAGGGCGGCGACGAGACCCGCGGTCGCGGCGGTGGCGCAGACCGAGGGGAGCCGGAGGGCGACCTCGCCGGGGTGTGGGGCGAGGACGGGATGCATCAGGAGGTAGTACAGGCCGTGCACCGCGTCGACGGAGTGCAGCAGCTGCCAGATCTGCGGCACCGAACGCCGCGCGACCTGGAACGTCACCCCCTCGTCGCGCCACATGCCACCGCGGTCGAGCCCCCAGAGCCCCACCGCGAGCATCACGAGCACGGGCAGGAGGACCGCCAGGACCGCCATCGCCTCCGGACGCCCGACCCCGGACCGTCTCACCCACGCACTCACCATGAGACCGATTTTTTGCTATTAACCAACGTTGGAAGGGTATTGACGGCGTATCAACCCACATGACCCATCCATGCGGCTTACGATCCGGGCTTGATGAGCGCCTGGAGAGTCCCTTGATGAGTCCTTTGAAGAAACATCGCCGCCCGCTCGCCCTCGCCGCCGCCTGGCTGGTCACCCGCTCGCTGATGCTGTGGATGCTCGCCCACGACGAGCTCGCCCCGCTCGGCCGGGGCGGGGTCTCGAAGGAGGTGGGCCAGCTGTACTTCCGCTGGTACGGCGTCCTGTCGCACGGCGCGTTTCCGGCGGACGACCGCATGTGGCAGTACCCGCCGGGCGCGGGCCCGGTGCTGCTCGCGCCGGCGCTGCTGCCGATGCTGACGTACTTCACGGCCTTCGTGACGCTCACCCTCGCCACGGACGCCGTGATCACCGTCGCCCTCGCGCGCGCGGGCGGGCGCCCTGGCCGCAGCCTGCGCGGTGCCGCCCTGTGGACGCTGGCGCTCCCCCTGCTCCTGCACATCCCGCTCGCCCGGTACGACGTCGAGGTCACCGCCTTCGCCGTCATCTCCCTGTTGACGTTGTCGCGCTCCACGCGTGCGTGCGGCGCGTTCGCCGCGATGGGGGCCCTGGTGAAGGTTTGGCCCGCGCTGACGCTGATCGGCACCCCGCGGGGCCGTACGACACGGGAGGCCTGGACGTCGGCGGCGGTCACGGCGGGCGCGCTGCTCACCCTTCTGGCGGCCGTCTTCAGCAACCCTTTCGGCTTCCTGCGCCAGCAGGGCGGCCGTGGCGTGCAGATCGAGTCGCTCGGGGGCACGGTCCTGGGCTTCGCGCGCCGCGCCGGGTGGCCGGGGACGGTGCGCTACCAGTACGGCGCGATGGAGTTCGTGGGCCCGTACGTCTCCACGGTCGCCGCCGTCTCGCTCGCCCTGACGGTCGCCGCGTTCGGGCTCCTGCTGCTGTGGCGGGTGCGGGCGCGGCGCTGGACTCCGGCGACTCCGTACGACGCGGCGCTCGCCGCCGTGCTGCTGTTCACGGTGACGAGCCGGGTGATCAGCCCCCAGTACATGGTGTGGCTGCTCGGCCTGTCCGCCGTGTGCCTGACCTCGCGGCACACCACGCAGCGCCCGGTGGCCGCGCTGCTCGTGGCGGCGACGGCGGTCAGCTCGGTCGCGTACCCCGGCCTGTACGGGGACGTCGTCCACAGCACCTGGGCGGGCTGCCTGCTGATGCTCGTACGCAATGGACTGCTGGCGACGGCCGCCGGGCTGTCGTTCGCGCGGCTGTGGCGGTCGGGCCGCCCTGTGACAGATGGCCACCCTGTGACAGATGGGGCGAAATCAGACGCGTCCGCGCGGAACGCTCACCCCATTCCTGCCGTCTTCCCGACGAGACACTAAGTACCTCTTAACGGAAAATTACCCGCAACACCTACCGTTCCGGCACGTGGATCCCATGAACCCTCACCCCCCGCAGGTCAGTGTCGTCGTCATCGGGTACAACGACGCCCCCCATGTGACCGACGCGGTGCGCTCGGCGCTCGCGCAGGGCCCGGCGGTCCGTGAGGTGATCGCGGTGGACGACTGCTCGACGGACGGCAGCGGGGACCTCCTCGACGGCCTCGCCGCCGGGGAGCCGCGTCTGAGAGTGATCCGCCGGGCGGTCAACAGCGGGGGCTGCGGCAGCCCCCGCAACGACGGGATGGACGCCGCGACAGCCCCGTACGTGATGTTCCTGGACAGCGACGACGTGCTGCCGCCCGGCGCGGTGGACGCACTGCTGGGCGCGGCGCGCGAGCAGCGCGCGCCGGTCGCGTCCGGGCTCTGCGTGCGCCGTGAGCTGCCCTCGGGGCGCGAAGTCCCGTGGGAGCGCGCCCTGTACGCGCGCCCCGCGCTGGTCCCGCACCCCGCACGGCGCACGCGCCTGGTGCACGACACCCTCTGCGTCAACAAGCTGTACCGCACCGACTTCCTGCGCGAGCACGGGATCCGCTTCCCCGAGGGCCGCTTCCGCTACGAGGACTTCCTCTTCACCGCGCGCGTGCTGGCCGCCGGACCGCGCATCGCGCTGATCCCCGACACGGTGTACGTCTGGCACGTGCGGCGCGACGCGGCCCGGCTGTCGATCTCGCTCGACCGGGCGGACATCGACAACTGGCGGGCGCGGACCGAGGCCAACCAGGCGGCGTACGAGATCCTGCTGGGCGCCGGTGAGAAGCGGCTCGCGCAGGCCGTGCACGCCAAGTTCCTCGACCACGAGCTGCGGATGTACACGCGCGAACTGGAGCTGCGCGGTCCCGAGTACCGCAGCGCGTGGTGGGAGCTCACGCGCGCGCACCTGTCGACGTTCGACGCGACCGACTTCACCGTCAACCCGACCGCCCCCGGCCGCCTCGTCGCCCGCGTGGTGCTGGCCTCCCCCGCACCCCGTGACCTGCCCCGCCTCAAGGAGCTCGCGGCCCGCCCGGCCAGGCTGCTCCCGCCGTACGCGCGCGCTTCCGACGGGACGCCCATCTGGTCGGACGACCTCCCCCAGGTGACGCTGGACCACTTCCTCGTCCGCCCCGCGCATCTGCTGCCGGCCTCCGTCGACGCGGAACTGCGGCCACGCGCGCGTGGCACCCACCTGCGGCTGCGTCTGCACGAGCTGTACGGGCGGATGACGGAGGCGGGTCCGGCGTCGGTGGAGGTGGAGTTCGTGCACCGGGAGGAGGGCCGGGTGGGCGGGCGCGTCGCCGCGGTCTTCGTGCCCGACCGGTACGGGGACCTCTGGACCGCCGGGACGCCGGTGGACCTGTCGGCGCTGGGCGCGGGCGTCTGGGACCTCCGGCTGAAGCTCGTCTTCCGCGACGGCACGAGCCGCGAGGCCACGGCGCACGCGCTCACGGGCCCCGGCCTGCTGCGCCGCCGCGCGGTCCCGGACGCCCGCCACGGGGTCCTGCTGGTGCAGCCGTACCGCACGCACGCGGGGGCGCTGGCACTGCGCACGGCGTCCGGATGGAGAGGAATGACCGAAGTCGTACGCCGCCGGCTCGGCCGCCTGCTTCACTGATACGCGACCGAAGCCGCATGCAATGGCACCCGCACCACACGAACACCACCACGCACACCACCACGGGCTCACCGACAAGGGGACGACCGCACATGACCTGGCTGATCACCGGCGGCGCCGGCTACATCGGGGCGCACATCGTCCGCGCGATGCTCGACGCGGGCGAACAGGCCGTGGTCTACGACGACTTGTCCACGGGGATCGCGGAGCGGGTGCCGTCCGGAGTGCCGCTGGTGGTCGGCTCGACCCTGGACGCGGATCTGCTGGCCCGGACCCTTGAGGAGCACTCCGTCACCGGTGTCGTCCATCTGGCGGCGAAGAAGCAGGTCGGCGAGTCGGTGGAACTCCCGCTGCACTACTACCGGGAGAACGTCGAGGGCCTGCGGGTCCTGCTGGAGGCGGTGACGGTCGCGGGGGTCGGCTCCTTCGTGTTCTCGTCCTCGGCGGCGGTGTACGGCATGCCGGATGTGGACCTGGTCACGGAGGAGACGCCGTGCGTGCCGATGAGCCCGTACGGCGAGACGAAGCTGGCGGGCGAGTGGCTGGTCCGCGCGACGGGCCGGGCGACGGGCCTGTCCACGGCGTCGCTGCGCTACTTCAACGTGGCGGGGGCGGCGACACCGGAACTGGCCGACGTGGGCGTCTTCAACCTGATCCCCATGGTCTTCGAGAAGCTCACGGAGGACGCCCCGCCGCGCGTCTTCGGCGACGACTACCCGACCCCCGACGGGACGTGCGTCCGGGACTACATCCATGTGGTCGACCTGGCCGAGGCCCATGTGGCCGCGGCCCGCGCCCTGGAGGCGTCCCCGGGCACCGACCTCACCCTCAACATCGGCCGTGGCGAAGGCGTCTCGGTCCGCGAGATGATCGACCGCATCAACGCCCTCACCGGCTACGACCGTCCCCCGGTCACCACTCCTCGCCGCCCCGGCGACCCGGCCCGGGTGGTCGCCTCCGCCGACCGCATCGCCACCGCACTGGGCTGGAAGGCGAAGTACGACGTCCAGGACATGATCACGTCGGCGTGGGCGGGGTGGGTACGTCTGCATCCTGGGGCGGCGCGCGACTAGGGACTTCCAGGGCCTAGGGAGCTAGGGGGGCTAGGGGAGCTAGGGGAGCTAGGGGGCTAGAGAGCCGCCTTCGCCTCGCTCAGCTGGGGGAAGGTGACGCCGGTCAGCTCCTCGGAGGCCCTCCACAGGTGGACGGCGGACACCGGGTCGCTGGCCGCGGCCGAGCGGCCGACGAGGGTCGGTCCGCCGCGCATCTCGGCGAACCCGTCCGGGCCGACGTAGCTGGCTCCGGGCAGATCCTGGGTGGCGGCGTACAGCGTGGGCAGGGCGCCCGCCTTGTTGTCCTGGGCGATGAACCGGTTGCCCACCGACATCAGGGCCCGCCGGACCACGCTGGCGTCGTGGCCCTGGAGGTTGGTGGCGGCCCAGCCGGGGTGCGCGGCGAGGGCCCGCACGGGCCACCCCTCGGAGGCGAGACGGCTCTGCAGTTCCAGGGTGAACAGCAGATTGGCGAGCTTGGACTGGCTGTAGGCGGTCATGGGCGAGTACGCGCCGCCGGTCAGGTTCAGATTGTCGAAGTGCATGTGGTTGCTGCTGGGGATCTTGTGGGCCCCGGAGGCCACGGTGACCACCCGGTCGGTCACGTGCGGCAGCAGCAGGTTGGTCAGGGCGAAGTGGCCCAGGTGATTGGTGCCGAACTGCATCTCGAAGCCGTCCTTGGTGCGGGCCTCGGGGATGTTCATGACTCCGGCGTTGTTGATGAGCAGATCGAGGTCGCCGGTCCAGGAAGCGGCGAACTCCCGTACGGAGGAGAGGTCGGCCAGGTCGAGCCGCCGCACCTCCACACTCCCCTTGACGTCCTTCACGGTGCCGGCGGCCGCCTCGCCGCGCCGCACGTCCCGTACGGCGAGCACCACGTGGGCACCGGCCCGGGCGAGGGCGTCGACGGTGGCGATGCCGAGCCCGCTGTTGGCGCCGGTGACGACCGCCGTACGGCCGGTCTGGTCCTCGATGTCGCTTGCGTTCCACTGCTGCTTGGCCATGCGTTTCAATGTAGGCGTCGACAACAATGCTGTCAACGACAACAATGATGACGATGCCAACAATAGTGACAGCGCCAACAATGTAGCCGGTGAACACATGCGCACTACACTGACCGCTATGCAGACTGGCCAGACACGTCGTTACCACCACGGAGACCTGCGCGCCGCGCTGCTGATCCGCGCCGAGGAGACGCTCAAGGAGAAGGGCCCGGCCGCCCTGTCCCTGCGCGAACTGGCCCGCGACCTCGGCGTCAGCCACGCCGCGCCGAGCCGCCACTTCAAGGACAAGCAGGCCCTGCTGGACGCACTGGCCGAGACCGGCTTCGACCGCCTCTCCGAAGCGCTGGCCGCGTCCCAGGAAACGGCGGACGAGTCCTTCGCCGACCGCCTGGGCGCCCTGGCCCGCGCCTACGTGGGCTTCGCCACCGCCAACGCGGAACTCCTCGACCTCATGTTCTCCATCAAGCACGACCCGGCCGCCTCCGACGCCCTGATCAAGGCCGCCCAGGGCATGTCGGTCCTGGCCCTGCACCTGATCGAGGACGGCCAGCGCCGCGGCGAGGTCCGCGAGGGCCCGGTCGCCAGCATCGCCACCCCTCTCTTCACCACCCTCCACGGCTTCGCCGCCCTCGCCGTGTCCGGCACCCTCCCCTCCGGAACCCTGAAGACAGACCTGGAGTACGTCATCGCCCACACCCTCCGGGGCTGCGCACCGGACGCTCCGGGGCGGGCCTGATCCGTACCGCCCGCCGGATGGCCGAGTGACCATGCCCTGAGCGAACAACTCAGACGGCCCCGGGCGGCGTCCCTAGCATCGGCGTCATGGGACCCAAGGCGACAGGAACGACACCGGCGTACGACGAACACGCCGACTGGTACAACGACTTCATGTCGGCCGGCACGGCCGGGGCGTTCATCGAGCGGGTGCACGCCTCGATCGTGGAGTTGCTGGGGACCGGCGAGGGGATGTGTCTGGACGTCTGCTGCGGTACGGGGGCCCACGCGCCCGCGCTGGGCGGGCTCGGGTGGACGCCGGTCGGGGTGGATCTGTCGGGCGGTCAACTGCGGCACGCGGTGGGGAAGTTGCCCGTCGCGCAGGCGGACGCGACGGCGCTTCCGTTCGGTGACGGCTCCGTGCCCGCCGTCGCGTGCGTGCTGGCCCACACCGACGTGCCCGACTACGCGGCCGTGCTGCGGGAGGTCGCCCGGGTGCTGCGGCCCGGCGGGCGGTTCCTGCACCTGGGTGTGCATCCGTGTTTCATCGGCGCGTTCGCCGACTGGAGCGACCGGCCCAGGGTGCTGCTCGACGAGCGGTACGCCGACCGGTCCCGCAGCTTCGAGGCGTGGAGCCCGGCGGGTGTCCGGGCCCGCGTCGGCGCCTGGCACCTCCCGCTCGCGGAGCTGCTCAACGCCACGACGGCGGCCGGGCTCCGGCTGGTGCGCACCGCCGAGGCGGGCCCGGGCGGGGTCCCGGACCTGTTCGGCTTCCTGGCAATGAAGGACTGATCGAAGGGGCTGGGCGACCTCACAGGCCCTTGTTCAGGTACGCCAGCACCGCCAGCACCCGGCGGTGCCCGCTGTCGGTCGGCGGCAGGCCCAGCTTGGTGAACACATTGCCGATGTGCTTGCTGACCGCGCTGTCGGAGAGGACCAGGGTCTTGCTTATCGTCGCATTGTCGAGGCCCTCGGCCATCAGTTTGAGGACCTCGCGTTCGCGCGGGGTCAGCGAGTCGAGGGGTGAGTCCCGGCGGCGGGTGAGGAGTTCGGTGACGACCTCGGGGTCCAGGGCCGTGCCGCCGGCCGCGACCCGGTCCAGCGCGTCCAGGAACTCGTCGACCCGGCCGACGCGGTCCTTGAGCAGATAGCCGACGCCGCTCGCACCACCGCCGAGCAACTCGGCCGCGTACGACTCCTCGACGTACTGCGAGAGCACCAGCACCGGCAGCCCGGGGATCTCCGCCCGGGCGGCGAGTGCCGCGCGCAGCCCCTCGTCGCGGAAGCCGGGCGGCATCCGGACGTCGAGGACGGCGACGTCCGGGCGGTGCGCCAGGAGGGCCGGGAGCACCTCGGGCCCGCTGCCCGCGACGGCCACCACCTCGTGCCCGGACGAAGTCAGCAACAGCACCAGGCCCTCCCGCAGCAGAGCGTTGTCCTCGGCGATCACCACACGCACGGCAGCCCACCCATTGTTTCCGCCCCCGCGAGGGCCTCGGTCACCGTCACCACACGCACGGCAGTTCCACCTCGATCACCGTCGGCCCCCCGACGGGGCTCGTCACCATCAGCGTTCCGTCGAGCGCGGCCACGCGTCGCTGCATGCCGAGCAGTCCGGAGCCCCCCGCCTCGTCGGCGCCGCCCCGCCCCTCGTCCCGTACGACCACCCTCAACCCGGCCGGGAGCCGCGCCAGTTCGACCGACGCCCGCTCCGCCCCACTGTGCTTCACCGCGTTCGTGAGCGACTCGGCCACCACGAAGTACGCCGCCGCCTCGACGGCCGCCGGAGGCCGCGCGCCGCCCTCCGGGGCGCCCTCCGAACGGTCCTCCAGGCCGCCGTCCACCCTCACGGTGACATCGAGCCCGCTGCTCGCCGCGAGCGCGCGCACCGCACCCGCGAGGCCCCGGTCGGTGAGGATCGGCGGATGGATGCCGCGCACCACGTGCCGCAGCTCCGTCAGGGCCGCCTCGGCCTGGTCCTGGGCGTCGTCGAGGAGTTTGCGCGCGGCCTCCGGGTCACGGTCGTACGCCCGCTTCGCGAGGCCGATCCGCATCGAGAGGGAGACCAGGCGCGCCTGCGTGCCGTCGTGCAGATCCCGTTCGATACGGCGCAGTTCGGCGCCGTGCGCGGCGACCGCGCCCGCCCGGGTCTCGGTCAGCTCCTCGACCCGCTCGGCCAGCCGCGCCTTGGGCGAGGGCTTGAGCAGGGCGGTCGACCACCGCGCGTCGAGGTCGGCGAGCCGGCTGATCAGCGGGAGTACGACGGCTTCACGGCCCACCAGTCCCTGCCACACGCCGTCGACGACCAGGCCGACCGGCCACAACGGCAGCGCGAGGGCGCCGAGAAAGCCGTAGAAGTAGTGGGCGATCATCCAGCGCAGGTCGGTGAAGGTGCCGGGGTCACGGACCGCCGTGCGCAGCCGCTCGCGGAGCCGGCCCTTGATGGGCAGATACGCCTCGGGGATCTCCTGGCCGGTCCAGTCGGCCACCATGCGCCGCTTGGCCCCGGCGATGCGCCGTATCACCAGCACCGTCTCGGGCAGCATCGCGGCGCCGACCACCGCGAGCGTGGCGACGACCGTGATGATCAGCACGGTGATGAAGATGATCGTGGCGAACGACAGTACGGCGGCCAGGACGAGGTGCACCGTCGCCCGCCACGCCTGTCGCACTGTCGTCCGCATGGCGTTCAGATTAGGCGACCCGGCATCCGCCCGGGGCCCATGGTGCAGCGGGCTGCACCCCCACTTCGGCAGTGCGCTCCCTCGAAACGGCGCCCGCACGACGGGATCGTTGATCTCGGAAGTTCACCGCTCCCCGAGACCCGCACTCGGGGTTCACGGCCCGCCCGCAGGGCCCCGTCCCAGAAGGAAACCTGCCATGAAGTCGCTGATGTCCTCGAAGCCCGTTCTCTGGTTCCTGTTCCTGTTCAACCTCGTCGTCGCCGCGGCGGCCCCGTTCGTGGTCGACGGCTCGCAGGGCGTCATGACCGCGGTCGGCATGGGCGTCGTCTCGCTGGGGGCGGGCGCCAGCCTCCTGAAGGGCCGCAGGCAGGGGCAGCACGCCGCCTGACCAGGCAGATGACTGACCGGACAGATGCCTGACCAGGCAGATCATGACCGGAACCGGTCAGAGCAACCGGAACCGGTCAGAGCGCCTTGAGCGCCGCCGCCGTCGCCCGGGCCAGGCTCGCCAGATACCCCTTCGGCAGTTTCGGCCCACGGACCACGACCGCCCGCCAGTACAGGGGTCCGGACATCAGGTCGAGCGCGAGTTCGAGGTCGATCCCCTCGCGCACCTCACCCCGCGCGGCCGCCGCCGCGACGATCCCGCTCGCGACCCCCTGCTGACCCTCGCGCAGCGCCTTCTGCATGGCATCCGCGATCTCGGGGTTGCGGGCCGCCTCGGCCTGGAGGTCGGGGATGATCTGGCCGGCGACGGGGTGGCGCAGCGCGCGCGAGGTGACCTCGTACAGCAGGCGCAGGTCGCCCTCCAGGGAGCCCGTGTCAGGGGCGGGCAGCCCCTGGACCGCGACCGCCGAGACCAGGTCGAGCACCAGGTGGAGCTTCGAGCGCCAGCGCCGGTACACCGCGGTCTTGCCGACACCCGCACGGCGGGCGATGCCCTCGATGGACATCCGGGCGTAGCCGACGGCCGCGAGTTCCTCGAAGACGGCGGCGCGGATGGCCTCGGTCACGTCCTCCCGGAGGACGGCCGCCCCGGCGGGGGCCCGGCGGCGCGGCGGCTTCCCCTCGGGAGGCGCGGGCGCATCGGCGTTCGTCGTCATGCGGACCAGCATAGGCCGTTACGACGAAACGGTTGCGTTCCGACGACCAGAAGGCCTACGCTCGCGTTGCGACGATACGGTCCCGTCCCGACGTAAGAAGACGGCAAGGACGACGTAAGAAACGTTGACGTTGACGACGTAAGAAGCGTCAAGGACGGACCCGCGCACCCCACCCCCCGAGCGAAAGCAGCGGATGTGAGCCAGGTCCTCCACACACCGCCCCCGACAGCGACACCGGGCTCCCCCACCGACGACGCCGCGGCGCTCGCCGCCCGGTACGGCCTCACCGTCAGCGGCGCCCGTCCGACCCTGCCCGCGTACGTCCGCGAGCTGTGGGCGCGGCGCCACTTCATCACCGCCTTCGCCACCGCCAAGCTCACCGCCCAGTACAGCCAGGCGAAGCTCGGCCAGGTGTGGCAGGTGATGACCCCGCTGCTGAACGCGGCGGTCTACTACTTCATCTTCGGCATCCTGATGGGCACCAGCAAAGGCGTGCCGGACTTCATCCCGTTCCTGGTCACCGGCGTCTTCGTGTGGACCTTCACACAGAGTTCGATCATGGCGGGCACCCGCGCGATCTCCGGAAGCCTGGGGCTCGTCCGGGCCCTGCACTTTCCGCGGGCCGCGCTGCCGGTGTCGTACGCCCTCCAGCAGCTCCAGCAGCTGCTGTTCTCGATGGCCGCGCTGGTCGTGATCCTGCTCTGCTTCGGGGTGCCGCTCAGCCTGTCCTGGCTGCTCGTCATCCCGGCACTCACACTCCAGTTCGTCTTCAACGCGGGCGTAGCGATGGTCATGGCCCGGATGGGCGCCAAGACGCCGGACATCGCGCAGCTCATGCCGTTCCTGCTGCGCACGTGGATGTACGTCTCGGGTGTCATGTGGAGCATCGAGAAGATGCTGAAGAACCAGGACCTGCCGCACGCCGTCCTGGTCGCGCTGCAGTGCAACCCGGCCGCCGTCTACATCGACCTGATGCGGTTCGCGCTGATCGACAGCTTCCACGCGCGCCAGCTGCCGCCCCACGTGTGGGCACTCGCGGTCGGCTGGGCGCTGATCGCCGGGGTCGGCGGCTTCATCTACTTCTGGAAGGCCGAGGAGACGTACGGACGTGGCTGACATCATGACCAAGACGTACGAGGACGCCCCAGCGGGCGCCTCCGCGAACGCCCCCGAGGCGCGTGTCCCCACCGTCGTCGCCGACCGCGTCGACATCGTCTACCGCGTCAACGGCACGGGCGCCGGACGGGGCAGCGCCACCGCCGCCCTGAACCGCATCCTGCGCCGCGAGCAGACCGAGAAGGCGGCCGGGGTGCGCAAGGTGCACGCCGTCAAGAGCGTCTCCTTCACGGCGTACCGGGGCGAGGCCATCGGTCTGATCGGCACCAACGGCTCGGGCAAGTCCACCCTGCTCAAGGCGGTCGCGGGCCTCCTCCCCGTGGAGAACGGCAAGATCTACACCGACGGTCAGCCCTCGCTCCTCGGCGTCAACGCGGCCCTGATGAACGACCTCACCGGCGAGCGGAACGTCTACCTCGGCGGGCTGGCCATGGGCATGTCGCGCGAGCAGGTGAAGGAGCGTTTCCAGGAGATCGTCGACTTCTCCGGCATCAACGAGAAGGGCGACTTCATCACGCTGCCCATGCGGACGTACTCCTCCGGGATGGCGGCGCGGCTCCGGTTCTCCATCGCCGCGGCCAAGGACCACGACGTACTGATGATCGACGAGGCCCTGGCAACGGGGGATCGCTCCTTCCAGAAGCGCTCTGAGGCTCGGATTCGGGAGTTGCGGAAGAGTGCGGGGACCGTGTTCCTGGTGAGCCACAACAACAAGTCGATCCGGGATACGTGTGATCGGGTGTTGTGGCTGGAACGGGGGGAGCTCCGCATGGACGGGGCTACGGAGGATGTGCTGAAGGAGTACGAGAAGTTCACGGGGAAGTAGGGCTCGGCTCTGCGGGGAACTGTGCGACGTCGGCTGCGGGTTCGTCGTGGCTGGTCGCGCAGTTCCCCGCGCCCCTAAAGGGGCGCGCCTCGGTGGGCCGGAGGTCTTGACGAGCCGGAAATCTCACCTCTCCAGGAACGCGAACAACTCCTCCCACCTCTGCACGATCTCGTCCGTCGTATAGCGCTGGATGTTCGTGCGCGCCACGTCGCCCATCGTGTCCCGCAGGGTCCTGTCGGACATCAACGTGTCGAGGCGGCGGGCGAGTTCGCCGGTGTTGCCGAGGGTGGCGAGGAGGCCGTCCTCGCCGTCGTGGATGATCTCGTGGACGCCGGGGGCGCAGTCGAAGGCGGCGCAGGGGAGGGCGGTGGCCATGGCTTCCATGAGGGCGAGGGGGAAGCCCTCGCCGCGGGAGGAGAGGACGAAGACGGAGCCGCCGCGCAGTGCGGACGGGACGTCGCTCGTGCTGCCCATCCAGTCGACGGAGTCGTCGAGGCCGAGGGCGGTGCACTGCTTCTTCAGGATCTCCTCGTCCTCGCCCGAGCCGTAGATGCGCAGCTGCCAGTCGGGGTGGCGCGGCGCGACCTCGGCCCAGGTGTCGAGGAGCATGTCGATGCCCTTCTGGTCGTGCAGCCGGCCGACGCTGACGACCACGTTCTCGGTGCGCGGCGAGGGCACGCCGGGCATGAACGGGATGGGGTTCGGCATGAAGGACGCGTTGTTCATGCCCTGCCCGATCCACAGGTCGGCGTCCTCGCGGGTGAGCGCCAGCATCCGGTCGACGTTCTTGTAGTGCTTCAGGACGCGTCGGAAGCGCGAGGTCTTCTTGCAGTACTCGAAGGACTCATGGCTCATGCCGATGACGGTCAGGCCGGTGGTGTCGGCGAGCTCCACCCACTCCATGGCCCACACCTGCGTGACGATCACGACGGCACCGGGGCGCGCGGAGCGGAACAGCGCGGTCAGCTTGGCGGCCTGTTCCCGCATGCCCGCCGCGCGTTCGGCGCGCAGCTTCCGTTCGGTGACGTCGAGCCGCCCCTTGATGCCGCGCGCGGAGCCCACGTGGGGCGGGTGGACGTCGTACAACGTCGTGGTGGGGTACGGGAGTTCGCCCAGTTCCTGGACGACGGCGGGCTCGGTGATGCCGACGACGTGGACGCGGTGGCCGTTCTCGGTGAAGAGGCGGGCCATCTGGTGGGACCAGCTGGTCACCCCGCCGAGCTCGTCGACACTGTTGGAGACGAAGAAGACGTCCCGCTGCGGATACTCGGTCATCCACGCCTCCACTGCGCGAAGAACTGGTCGACGATGCTCAGGGCCGCGGTGCCCTTGTCGTACTCGCCGAACTCGGCGGTGAACTGCTCGCGCCGGGCCGCGTACTTGGTCACCTGCTCCTCCAACGAGCCGAGGGCCGTGTGCAGTTCGTCCTCGGTGCGCACGACGGGACCGGGCGCCCTCTCCAACAGGTCGAAGTAGGTCCCGCGGCCCTCGTGCACGTACTCCTCGTAGTCGTAGGCGAAGAAGAACATCGGCCGGTCGAGGAGGGCGTAGTCGAACATCACCGAGGAGTAGTCGGTGATCAGACCGTCGGCGAGCGCGAGCAGCGGGGTCATGTCGTGGTGCGCCGTCACGTCGACGACGCGGCCGCGCACGGAGGGCGGCAGGACGACGTGGTTGAGGTAGTGGGAGCGGACGAGGAGGACGTAGCGGTCGCCGAAGGTGTCGGCGAAGCGCTCCACGTCGAAGGGCAGCTCGAACCGCCGCTGTCCCGCGCCGCCGCGCTGCCGGAAGGTCGGGGCGTACAGCAGGATCTGTTTGTCCTCGGGGATGCCCAACTTGACGGCAAGGGGCCCGCGTTCACGACGCCCGGTGTCCTCTTCCCGTTCCCTGGCCCGGACGAGCGCGTCGTTGCGCGGGTAGCCCACCCGCAGCAGCGTCCGCTCCTGGAGCCGGAACGCCCGTGCGAGGGTGCGCACATCGTGCTCGGAGCGGATCAGGAACCGGTCGAAGCGGTCGAGGGTGCGCTGCTGCTCGGCCTGCGCCGCACGGGACTTGACCTTCCACTCGGGTTCGTCGAAGCCCATCCGTTTGAGCGCGGAGCCGTGCCAGGTCTGGAGGTACGTCGTCTGCGGCCGCTTGGTGAGCTTCAGCGGATAGCTCTGGTTGTCGACCCAGAACTCGGCCTGCGCGAGCGCCTTGAGATACGGCACCGACCAGCGGCGTACGAGGGTGGCGTCGGAGGGGAAGCCCTCCGGACCGCTCGCGTACGCCCACACCGCCTCGAACTCCAGTCCCTGGCGGCGCATCTCCTCGTAGATCGCCCTGGGGCTGTCGCTGTACTGCCGGCCCAGGTGGCTCTCGAAGACGACGAGGCCCTTCCTGACCGGCAGCCGGCTGAACACCTCGTGGTACAGCCGGAGTTTGGTGTCACCGGAGGTGAGCTCCTTGCGCAGCGCCCTGGCCCTGCGGTAGCCGGACTTGGCGAGCGTGCCGGCCCGGCCGTGCACACCCCGCTGGACGAGTTCGTTCGCCTTCTTGTCGGGGACGAGCCGGAAGGAGAGGTGTCCGCGCGAGGAGACCATCGGCTCGATGCGGTCGGCCACCAGACGGGTGAGCCGGGGTCGCACGGGCGACGGGCCGGCGGCCAGGTCGGGTGCGGCGGCCGTGAGCCGGGTCGTGGTGCGTACGTCGTCGACGTCGAGGTGGAGTCGTACGTCCCACACGGCGTCCACGATGCCCAGCGGTCTGACGGCCGCGAGGTCGACCGGGGTCTCCCAGGCGATGGCCCGGCCCTCGTGCCGCACGCTCGCCACCGGGAAGCGGAACGTCTGGAAGCGCACGCCCGGACGGCGGGCGTAGAACTCCAGTTCCCCGGCGAGCCGGGCGCCGGGCGGGATCACCCCGAGCGGGTTGGTGATCCGCCCGGCCAGCCGCACCTCTCCGTGGGACTCCTCGGACTCCTCGTAGGAGGTCAGCTCGTTGCGCAGGAACATCTTCTCGACCGGCTTGGCGTGGTGGCCGAGTTCGGTGACGTCCAGGACATGCCGGCCGAAGGGGTCGTCCAGGTGCTCGGCGCACCAGTACACGCGCCCGTCGCGCTCGACGAGCGGAGAGGAGATCTTGTCGCGGTTGGTGAGCGTGTCCACGGCGGGGAGCAGGTTGTCCCAGTCGCCCACCTGGAGGAGATAGGCGCAGATGGCGTGGATGGGCTCGGTCTCGTCGAAGGCGGCGCGGTCGATCGACTCCAGGTACGCGCGGGCGATCTCCGCGAACTCCTGCCGGTAGGCCGCGTCACGGAACGGCAGTTCACGCAGATGCAGCACGAGGTCGTGCTTGAGCCACTTGACGTCCTTGGCGAACTTCAGCTCCAGCAGGCCGTTGTCGGCGAGGAGCCGGTCGACCCGGCGGTGGATCTCCATGCGGTGCGTGAAGTTGGCGATCTCGTCACGCCGGTTGCTGATGGACCTGGCCGCCGCCTCCGGCGGTTTCTCCACGACCCGCCAGTCGTAGACCCGGTTGGGGATGAGGGTGATGCGGCGGGCGGCCACGTACGCCTGCGCGGAGAAGAGCAGGTCCTCGTAGTGGATCCCGACCGGGAACTCCAGGCCCGCGTCCAGCAGGAACCGCCTGCGGTAGCACTTGTTCGTGGACAGGGTGTCGAAGACCAGCAGGTCCGGCAGCTCGGAGATCGACTCCAGGGTGCGGGTGCGCTCGTACAGCCAGGGGTACCACTTGACCTCCTTGCCCGTGCGCGAGTCCACGTGCACCCGCACGCACAGGCCGGCGACGAGGTCGGCGCCGGTGGTCTCGGCGGCCTCCAGCATGTTGCGGCAGGCGTTGCGCTCCAGTACGTCGTCGCTGTCGAGGAAGAGGACGTAGTCGCCGCGGGCCTGGCGGACGCCGTGGTTGCGGGGGGCGCCGCAGCCGCCGCTGTTCTCCGGCAGCTGGAAGGCGCGCACGCGGTCGGGGTGCTCGGCGGCCAGTCCCCGCGCCACCTCGTACGAGCCGTCCGTGCTGCGGTCGTCGACGATGACGATCTCGACGCCGCGCAGCGTCTGGCCGAGGACGGAGCGCACGGCCGTGGGCAGCCGGGCGGCGTCGTTGTAGACGATGACGATCACAGATATGGCAGGTGGGCGGCGCTGATCCACATTCATCCTATTAATACTAGACATAACCCTCGGCAACGGCTCGTTACCGGCCGTGCTTCGCCTGCTCGAACACCCACGTCCGGTACACCAGGAACCGGAAGGCCGAGGCCAGCACGATCGACACCGCCTTGGCCAGGTTCGAGCCGAGCGGGCCGCTCATCCCCAGGCCGTGGTAGCCGACATAGAAGAGCGCGCTCTCCATGACGACCCCGATGCCGCTGAAGACGAAGAACAGGGCGATCTGCCGCCGGGTGCGCGAGGCCCGGTCGCGGTACGCGAAGAACCGGAAGCCGAGGTAGTTGGTCGCCATGGCGACGCAGCTGGCGATGACCGTGGCGGCCATCGGGGCCCACTTCAGGCCGTGCAGAAGAAGGTTGAAGACCAGAAAGTTGACCGCGACTCCGCTGCCGCCGACGACCCCGAACTTGGCCACTTCGAGGGCGATCCGCCGGGTCCGCGCGAGCACTCCGGGACGGGTGACGGGCGGGACGGTCGTCGACGCGGGAGCCTGACGGGGCGCGGGAGCCTGGGGCGGCGCGGGAGCCTGAGGGGGCGCGGCGGCCTGGCGGCCCACACGGGCCCGCCCCTCGGAGAGATTCACAGTCACAATTGTCCCTTTTATCAGTAATAGGTAAATTCCAGGTTCGGTTTCTCCCAGAGATCGACAAGAAAACGGGGGCGCCCCCCGGCCATCAAGACCGGGGGGCGCCCCCATCGACGTACGAGATGTATGAGATGTACGAGACGTACAAGACATACGGAACGTACGAACTACGAATGTGTCCTCAGCAGCGTCCTCATGGTCCGCATCGCCACCGAGAGATTCGCCAGGTCGAACGAGTCCGAGCCCTGGATCTCCTCCAGGGTCGTGCGGGCCCGCCCGAGGATCGCCGCGTTCTTCTCCTCCCAGGCCTTGAAGCGCTGCTCGGGAGTCGACGTGCCGTTGCCCACCGCCAGAACGTCGGCGGTGAGCGCCGCGTGGGCCGCGTACAGGTCCTCGCGGATCGACGCGCGGGCCATGGACTGCCAGCGGTCGGCGCGCGGGAGCTCGATGATGCGGTCCATGAGCTGGGTGATGCCGAGACGGTCGGCGAGGTCGTAGTAGACCTCGGCGACGGCCATCGGGTCCTTGCCCATGCGGTCGGCCACGGCGACGATGTCCAGCGTCGGGAAGGCGGAGGAGAACCCGGCCACGCGGGTGGCCAGCTCGTCCGGGACGCCGGCGCCCGACAGCTCGTCGTAGATCTGCTGGTACCACTCCAGATCCGCGCCGCGCAGCAGCTTGGGCAGCTCCGACCAGACCTGCTCGACACCATCGCTGAAGAAGGTGATCGTCTCGGCGAGCTGGAGCGGCTGCGGCCGGTTGTTGAGCAGCCAGCGCGTGCCGCGCTCGACGAGCCGGCGGGAGTGCAGCCGGATCCGGGTCTGGACGTCGGCGGCGACGACGCTGTCGAGCGCCTCCACCGCGTCCCACACCTTGCTCGACTCGAAGATCGCGCGGGCCGCGGTCTGCGCCCGGACGATCTCCTCCAGCGAGGCACCGGTCTCCTCGCGGAGGCGGTGCAGGAAGCTCGTACCGCCCGTGTTGACCGTGTCGTTGACCAGGACGGTCGTCACGATCTCGCGGCGCAGCGCGTGCGCTTCGATCTGCTCGCGGAACTTCTCGCGCAGCGCCGTCGGGAAGTACGCGAACAGCAGGCTCTGCAGATACGCGTCGTCGGGCAGCGAGGTGGCGAGCAGCTCGTCGGAGACCGTGATCTTCGTGTACGCCAGCAGGACGGCCGTCTCCGGACCGGTCAGCCCCTGCCCGGAGTTGAGCCGCTCACGGATCTGCCGCTCGGTGGGCAGGAACTCCAGGGCCCGGTCGAGGTGCCCCTCGCGCACCAGATGGCGCAGGAAGCGCTGCTGGGCGTGGAGCATGCTCGGGGACTGGGCGAGGGCGTTGGAGATCGCCACGTTCTGCGCGTAGTTGTTGCGCAGCACCAGGGCGCCGACCTCGTCGGTCATCTCGGCGAGCTGCTTGTTGCGCTGCTTGACGGTCAGATCGCCGTTGGCCACCACCGCGTTGAGCAGGATCTTGATGTTCACCTCGTGGTCGGAGGTGTCCACGCCCGCGCTGTTGTCGATGGCGTCCGTGTTGATCTTGCCGCCGTGCTGGGCGAACTCGATCCGGCCGAGCTGGGTCAGACCCAGGTTGCCGCCCTCGCCGACGACCCGGACGCGCAGATCGGCGCCGTCCACGCGGATCGCGTCGTTGGCCTTGTCGCCCACGTCGGCGTGCGACTCGGCGTGCGACTTCACGTACGTGCCGATGCCGCCGTTCCACAGCAGGTCGACCTGCGCCTGGAGGATGGCCTTCATCAGGTCGGCCGGGGTCATCTTGACGATGCCGGACTCGATGCCGAGGGCCTCGCGGACATGCGCGTTGATCGGGATGGCCTTGGCGGTACGCGGGAAGACTCCGCCGCCGGACGAGATCAGCTCGCTGTTGTAGTCGGCCCACGACGAGCGCGGCAGCTCGAAGAGGCGGCGGCGCTCGGCGTACGAGGTCTCCGCGTCCGGGTGCGGGTCGATGAAGATGTGCCGGTGGTCGAAGGCCGCGACCAGCCGGATGTGCTCGCTGAGCAGCATGCCGTTGCCGAACACGTCACCGGACATGTCGCCGACGCCAACCACGGTGAAGTCCTGCGTCTGGGTGTTCACGCCCAGCTCCCGGAAGTGCCGCTTCACGGACTCCCAGGCACCGCGCGCGGTGATGCCCATCTTCTTGTGGTCGTAACCGGCGGAGCCGCCGGAGGCGAAGGCATCGCCCAGCCAGAAGTTGTAGCTCTCCGCGACTTCGTTGGCGATGTCCGAGAAGGTCGCGGTGCCCTTGTCGGCGGCGACGACGAGGTAGGTGTCGTCCCCGTCGTGACGGACCACGTCCGCCGGGGGCACGACCTCCCCGCCGACCATGTTGTCGGTGATGTCGAGCAGGGCGGAGATGAACATCCGGTAGCTGCGGATGCCCTCGGCCAGCCAGGCGTCGCGGTCCACGGACGGGTCGGGCAGCTGCTTGGCGACGAAGCCGCCCTTGGCGCCGACGGGCACGATGACGGTGTTCTTCACCATCTGCGCCTTCACCAGGCCGAGGATCTCCGTCCGGAAGTCCTCACGCCGGTCGGACCAGCGCAGGCCGCCTCGGGCGACCTTGCCGAACCGCAGGTGCACGCCCTCGACACGCGGCGAGTACACCCAGATCTCGTACGCCGGCCGCGGCGCCGGAAGCTCCGGGATGGCCTGCGGGTCGAACTTCATGGAGACGTACTCGTGTGGCGTGGCGCGCACCGTCTCCTGGAAGAAATTGGTGCGCAGGGTCGCCTTGATGAGGTTGAGGAAGGACCGCAGGATCCGGTCCTCGTCCAGGGACGCGACCTGGTCGAGCGCCGCGTCCAGCTCCTCCATCAGGGCGTCGGTCAGCTCGACGCCGGCGCGCTGGCGGTCCGGCGACATCCGCGCCTCGAACAGCGAGACGAGCAGCCGGGTGGTGTGGACGTTGTTGCGGAGGGTGTCCTCCATGTAGTCCTGGCTGAACGTGGAGCCGGCCTGCCGCAGGTACTTCGCGTAGGCGCGCAGCACCATCGCCTGCCGCCAGGTCAGCGCGGCGCTCAGCACGAGGGCGTTGAAGCCGTCGTTCTCGGCCTGCCCGGTCCAGGTGGCGGCGAAGGCCTCCTGGAACCGCTCACGGCCGTCGTCACCGAGGGAGTCGCCGTTGCCGTTCATGGACTTGGGCAGGCGCAGCCCGAAGTCGTAGATCCAGGCGGTCGTGCGGTCCGAGCAGCGCAGCTCGTACGGCCGCTCGTCGGTGACCTCGACGCCCATGCGGTTCAGGGCGGGCAGCACGGCGGAGAGCGAGACCTGCTCGCCGGTGCGGTAGATCTTGAAACGGCGCTCGCCGGGCGCGGCACCCACCGGCTCGTACAGGCTGAGCGCGAAGTCCTTGCTCGCGTCGCGCGTGAGCGCTTCGAGGTGGACCAGGTCGGCGACGGCGGCGCGCGGGTTGTGGTCGGCCTTGTAGCCCTCGGGGAACGCGTTGCCGTAGCGGCGCAGCAGTTCGGCGGCGCGCTCCTCGCCGCACTCGGCGGTCAGCGCCTCCGCGAAGCCGTCGGCCCAGGAGCGGGCGGCCTCGACGAGTCGCGCCTCGATGCGGTCCTTGTCGACGTCGGACAGCTGCGGCAGCTCGGTGCCCGGCGGGACGCGGACCACGAAGTGCAGCCGGGACAGGATCGACTCGGTGTTCCAGGCCGTGAAGTCGACGCTGGTGCCGTTGAGCTCTTCCTTGAGGATGTCGATGATCCGCAGGCGTACGCCGGTGGTGTAGCGGTCACGCGGCAGGTAGACGAGAGCGGAGTAGTAGCGCCCGTACTCGTCCTGGCGCAGGTAGAGCCGCAGCCGGCGCCGCTCCTGGAGGTACAGCACGGAGGTGACGATGGCGCGCAGCTCGTCGGGGGGCGTCTGGAAGAGTTCGTCGCGCGGGTACGTCTCCAGGATCTGGAGGAGGTCGCGCCCGTCGTGGCTGTTGGGCGAGAACCCGGCACCCTTGAGGACTTCGTCCACCTTGCGGCGTACGACGGGGACGCGCCGCACGGACTCGGTGTACGCCGCGGACGAGAAGAGCCCGAGGAAACGCCGCTCCCCGATGACGTTGCCATGCTCGTCGAACTTCTTGACCCCGACGTAGTCGAGGTAGGACGGCCGGTGCACGGTCGCCCGGCTGTTGGCCTTGGTCAGCACCAGCAGCTTGTGCTCACGGGCCTTGGCGCGGGCGTCGGCGGGCAGCCGCTCGAAGGACGGGCTGACCGGGTGGCTGTCCTCGCCGGCGTGGTGCGGGTCGGAGCGCAGGATGCCGAGTCCGGTGCCGGGCACGGCGGCGAGCGAGTCGTCGTCGCGAAGCTGGTACTCGCGGTACCCCAGGAAGGTGAAGTGGTCGTCCGCGAGCCAGCGCAGCAGCTCACGGGCCTCCTCGACCTCCTGGTCGCGCAGGTCGTCCGCGGTCGGCTCCTTGGGCAGCTCCTCCGCCATGCGCAGCGCGGAGTCGCGCATCTTCTCCCAGTCCTCGACGGACTCACGCACGTCGGACAGGACGCGCAGCAGATCGGCGGTGATCTGCTTCAGATCGGAGCGGTCCGTCTCCCGGTCGATCTCGACGTGGATCCAGGACTCGACGTGGGTGTCGTGCGGAAGCTCCTCGGCGGCGGGCCGGCCGGGCAGCACCTCGATGAGCTTGCCGGTCAGATCACGCCGTACGACGAACTGCGGGTGGATCACGACATGGATGCCGCGCCCCTGCCGCGAAAGCTCATTGGTGACCGAGTCGACGAGGAAAGGCATGTCGTCGGTGACGACCTCGACGACGGAGTGGCTGCACATCCAGCCGTTCTCTTCGACGGTCGGGGTGTGGACCCGCACGTTGGCCGTGCCCTGCGGGCGGTTCTCGGCCAGCCGGTAGTGCGAGAAGGCGGCTCCGAAGACATCGACCGGGTCGCGGTCGGTGAGGTCCTCCGGGGCGGTGTGCAGGTAGTAGCGCTGGAGGAACGCGAGCACGGTGTCCCGGTCGGGTGTGCCCTCGCCCGTCGTCCCAGTCGGTAGGTGCCCCCCGACCGGGCTGTTCTCAGCTACCCGGGCGGCCCGTTCGAGCAGCTCGGCCTTTGCTTCGTCCAGCTTGGTCTGCATTGTCCTCTGGCTCCTGTCGCGCGCCGTTGCGTGACGTTGAAGGAAGTACGGTCTCTTCGCTTCCGACGTAACGCCGAGACGCGGGGTGTCCGGTCTGCTTCGACGCTATGCCGCAAGGTGAGATGAGCGGTGGGTTATCGGCCAATTTCGGCGCCCCTGAAGACTGTGACGCTGCTCTCGGCGACGTCCGTTCCCGGGGTGTCCTCGGCGTCCGGAGTGCGTGTGCCGCGTGTGCCGCGTTCGCCGTCCCGTCCCGCCCACAAAGATCAGCGACCGCCGCCCGGTCACGGATGTGGTCCGTGCTCACCGGGCGCAGGGCAGGGGCGACGATGCCCCCGCGAGATATCGCGCTGATCACGCCACAAGGCTATCGCCCCCTACCCGGGGGTCGTCATGAGCCGTATGTGTACAAAACCGGGGGTGGAACTTTGACAGTATGCACAGGGACGAAACGGGCGGGTGCGTGCAGTCCCCCACGGTCGTGGCCGTGAGCATCCGGGCACTGCCGTGGGCGTGAGCAGGCGGGCCGCTGGGGGTCCTGAGCCCGCGGGGCCGCAGGGAGGGTGGCGCCCGTCCCTCGGAAGACGGCGCCCCGCGTACGCCGGCCGGTGTGCCATCCGGCCGGTGCACTCTCCCGCGCTCGGCACCCACGTCGGATACTGGAAAGCGCACGGCCCCTTGGCAAGCCCCGCCCGCGGAGGCACGTTGACCGGGACGGCCAACGGAGGCGCAAGCACAGCTGACGGGAGCGGAGCGACATGACAGCGAAGATCCTGATCGTCACCGGTGACGCGGCGGAATCACTGGAAGTCCTGTACCCCTACCAGCGCCTGCGCGAAGAGGGTTACGAGGTCCATATCGCCGCCCCCACCCGCAAGCAGCTCCAGTTCGTGGTCCACGACTTCGAACCCGGCTTCGACACGTACACGGAGAAGCCCGGCTACACCTGGCCCGCGGACCTCGCGTTCTCGGAGGTCGACCCCGGCGACTACGTCGCCGTCGTCATCCCCGGCGGCCGGGCCCCGGAATACCTCCGCAACGACCCCGAACTCCGCAAGATCCTCAAGTCCTTCTTCGACACGGACAGGCCCGTGGCCCAGATCTGCCACGGCCCCCTTCTCACGGCGGCCGTCGACGCCCTGCGCGGCCGGCGCGTCACGGCCTACCCCGCGCTGGAACTCGACATGCAGGCGGCCGGCGCGACCTTCCAGGACGCCGAAGCGGTGGTCGACGGCACCCTGGTATCCGCCCGCGCCTGGCCGGACCACTCCGGCTGGATGCGCGAGTTCCTGACGGTGCTGCGCGCGAAGGCTCCGGTGACCTGACTCGACAGGGGCGGCGGCTGTCCTGGCGACGGGGACGGCCGCCGCGCCACCGGGACGAGACGGCGGGAGTTTGCCTCGCCGCAGCCCGGGACGAGACCACCGCTCAGGCCACCCGTCACCCTCCGGCTCCGCTCAGGCCGCCGGTCACCCTCAGGCTCCGCTCAGGCCGCCAGTCGCTCGGCCTCCTCGACCGCTTCCGCCAGGCTGTCCACCACGGGCACGCCCACCTCCTCCAGGCTGGCGCGACTGTGGGAACCCCCGGTGTAGAGGACCGCCCGCGCACCCACATGCCGGGCGGCGATCCCGTCGTCGGCCGCGTCGCCGATCACCACCACGCGGGACGGCCGCACACCGTCGAGCGCGCCCAGGTGCCGCACCATGTGCTCGGCCTTGCTGCCGCCGGAGGGGCCGGTCCGCCCGTCGACCCGTATGAAATGCGGCTCGATCCCGAACCCTCGTACCAGCGGGACCAGTTCGTCATGCCCGTACATGCTGAGGATCGACTGACTGCGCCCCGCCGACCCCCACTCGGCGAGCAGCGCCGGCACACCCTCGGTGAGCTCGCACGCTATCCGGTGCTCCGTGTAGTAGCGGTGGAAGGTCTCGTCCATGACCTGCCACTCGGCATCCGTGGGCAGCCGCCCCATCAGCCGCTCATAGAACTTCGGCACGGGCACGCAGTACAACGCCCGGTACCGCTCCAGCGTGATCGGCTCCAGCCCCAGCTCGGCGAACGCCGCGTTCGTCGCCCCGATGATCGCGTCATTGTCGTGGAACAGCGTGCCGTTCCAGTCCCACACAATGTGCGCAGATTCGTTCGTCCCCATACCAAGAACGTACCCGCCGCCACTGACAACGCCCCACGAGGCCTGGAAATACCTGGGGGCACCGGGAGTGCCGGGGTGCGTGCGCGCCGGGCCGCGAGCAGCCGGGAGCCGGTCGGATGTGGGGAGCCGGGAGCCGGTCGGGAGCCGGTCAGTCCCCCAGTCCCACCAGATTGGGGATCTCCTGCGTGGCGAACCACAGCAGCTCGTGGTCCTCGGCCCCGTCGACGATGAACTGGGCGTCGTCGTCCCCGACGTCCGCCGCGCCCAGCGCCTGGGCCGCGGCGGTGACATCCGCCTCGGCGTCGGCCGAGTCGACGTGCACGGCGGCCGCCTTGGACAGGGGCATGGCCTGGGAGACCCGCACCTCACCGAGCGCCGCGGGATCGAGCCCCCGGTCGGGATCGGCGACCGCGGCCCCGTCCGGGACGTCGACCGCGACGACGACCCGCCGCCGCGCCACCCCCGGATCGACCGCGAGCAGCCGCAGCGAGGCCAGCGCGGCACGGTTCAGCGCCGCGTACTCGAGCTCCTCGATGTCGTCGGAGAGGTACCACTCACGCAACGCGGGTGTGACGGCGTACGCGGCGAACGGGCCCGCCTCCAGCTCCCCCGTCTTGTACGCCTCGGCGAGACCGGAGAGGGTCAGGGGGACGTAGACGCGCATGGCTGGCCGCTTTCGTAGTCGGAGGGCTCCGAGGAGGCGGTCACGCGCCTCCCTGGAGGGCCTTCAGGATACGTGCGGGCGTCCCCTTTCGAGTCCCCCGCCGCCCCCTCCGCGGCGTCCACCCCGCGCCCCGGACTCACCCGGTACACCCCGCTCCCGCCAAGGCTCCCGAACCTCCGGGTCACCCTGATAGGTGAACTCCCCGGCCGCTCCGGCGCGCGTCCGGCATCCTTGCGGCGGCCCGCTCCCGCCTCGTACAAGATCCCCAACACGAAAGTTACCGCCCGGTATCAATCGGGCCCCAGCGAGCGGGGACGCCACATGAACAAGGTGATGACCAGGACGAAGCGCCTCCCGGGCAGCCGCCCGCCCGGCCGCCAGGACACCCGCCGCCCGGGCACCCCGCCACGCACGCCGGGAGCGGACATCCCCGCCAGGCCCCCGGTCGACAGCCCACCGCCACGGCCCGGCACGGCCACCTCGCGAACGACGCCGACCACGACCGGCCAGGCGACGGCACCGACCGCCACCCGACCGCCAGGCGCACCGGGCGGCACCCTTCGGCCGGTGGGGCCGAGTGGACGTCGACCGCCGGTCGGACCAGGCGGAGGTCAGCTGCCGGGGGCGCCGACCCGAAGCCGGCCGCCGACGGCACCGGGAGGAGGTCGCCCGCCGGGAGCACCGACCCGTAACCCTGCCCGTACGACGCCCGCCCACAGCCCGCTGCGCTCCGCGGCCCCCAGTGGCAGCCCTCTCCTCCCGTCGAGGGACGCCACCGTGCCGTCACCGGGCGGCGGAGCCCCGACCCTCACCGCCCCCGCCGAAGGCTTTCGCAGGCCCGCGCCGCAGCCCCGCCCCACCGACCTCTTCGCCGACCGCCTGCTCGCCGTACTGAGCGGCCAACGCCCCGTCCACTGCATGCTGCGCCACACCGCGGGACGCGCCTACGACGAACTGGCCTGGCTCGCCGAACGCGGCCCCCTGCGTGCCCGCGGCACCCGGCCGGTCGTCCGCGACATCGGCTACTACGAGCCGCGCCCCGGCGCGATCGAGGCTTTCGCCCGCATCGGCGCCGGTGAGCAGCTGCGCGCCATGGCCTTCCGCCTCGAACAGGGCCCCGACCTCCGCTGGCGCTGCACGGCGGTGGAACTCGGCGGCCCCCGCATGCCCCGCGCGGACGACGACTGAGCACCTGCCCAGGCAACACCGACGCCCCCTGAGAGCCCCTGTCCGGGCAGCACCGGACAGCCGAGCCGCAGCTGGACAACGCCGAGGGCCGGGCACCCGAAGGTGCCCGGCCCTCACTGCGTCATCGATGGGTACCGCGCGGTGGCGGAGCTACCGCCCGCGCGCGGCGACCGTCACTTCTTGCGGCGACGCGCGCCCTTCTGCTGCTTGCGGCGCTCCGCGCGCGTGAGGCCGTCCGCCTCGGAGCGCACGACGTCGTCGTCGCTGGCGAAGTCGCCCTCGACGATGCCGCCCTCGCCGTCCACGGTCGGCGCGGAGAAGTGCAGCCGGTCGGGACGCTGCGGAGCGTCGAGCCCCTTGGCACGGATCTCGGGACGCGCACCCGCCGTGACGACGTCCTCCTTGTCGAGGGAAGGCGCGGAGTCCTCGACCGGGACCTCCTCGACCTGCTGCTCGACCTGGACCTCCAGGTTGAACAGATAGCCGACGGACTCCTCCTTGATGCCGTCCATCATGGCGGAGAACATGTCGAAGCCCTCGCGCTGGTACTCGACCAGCGGGTCCTTCTGCGCCATCGCGCGCAGGCCGATGCCCTCCTGGAGGTAGTCCATCTCGTAGAGGTGCTCGCGCCACTTGCGGTCCAGGACCGACAGCACGACGCGGCGCTCCAGCTCACGCATGATCTCGGAGCCGAGCTGCCCCTCACGGCCCTCGTACTGCTCGTGGATGTCGTCCTTGATGGACTCGGAGATGAACTCGGCGGTCAGACCGGCACGGTCACCGGCCGCCTCTTCCAGCTCTTCGACCGTGACCTTCACCGGGTAGAGCTGCTTGAAGGCGCCCCACAGCCGGTCCACGTCCCATTCCTCGGCGAAGCCCTCGGCGGTCTCGGCCGAGATGTACGCGTCGATCGTGTCGTCCATGAAGTGCACGATCTGGTCCTGCAGGTCCTCGCCCTCCAGGACGCGGCGGCGCTCGCCGTAGATGACCTCGCGCTGCCGGTTGAGGACCTCGTCGTACTTCAGAACGTTCTTACGGGTCTCGAAGTTCTGCTGCTCGACCTGCGACTGGGCGGACGCGATCGCGCGCGTGACCATCTTGTTCTCGATCGGCACGTCGTCGGGGACGTTCGCCATCGACATCACGCGCTCGACCATCTGGGCCTTGAAGAGCCTCATCAGGTCGTCGCCCAGCGACAGGTAGAAGCGGGACTCGCCCGGGTCGCCCTGACGGCCGGAGCGACCGCGCAGCTGGTTGTCGATACGACGCGACTCGTGGCGCTCGGTGCCGAGGACGTAGAGCCCACCGAGCTCCTTGACCTCCTCGAACTCCGCCTTCACGGCCTTCTCGGCGCGCTCCAGGGCGGCGGGCAGCGCGGCGGCCCACTCCTCGATGTGCTCCTCGGGGTCGAGGCCGCGCTGGCGCAGCTCGGCCTCGGCGAGGTCGTCGGGGTTGCCGCCGAGCTTGATGTCCGTACCACGGCCGGCCATGTTCGTGGCCACGGTGACGGCGCCCTTGCGGCCGGCCTGGGCGACGATCGTCGCCTCCCGGTCGTGCTGCTTGGCGTTCAGCACTTCGTGCTGAATACCGCGCTTGCTCAGCTGCTGCGAGAGGTACTCGGACTTCTCGACCGACGTCGTACCGACGAGGATCGGCTGGCCCTTCTCGTGCTTCTCGGCGATGTCGTCGACGACCGCCTCGAACTTCGCGACCTCGGTGCGGTAGATCAGGTCGGACTGGTCCTTGCGGACCATCGGCCGGTTGGTCGGGATCGGGACGACGCCGAGCTTGTAGATCTGGTGGAACTCGGCGGCCTCGGTCATCGCCGTACCGGTCATGCCGGAGAGGCCGGGCAGTTCCTTGCCCTCCTGGTCGTGGCGCTTGTAGAGACGGAAGAAGTTCTGCAGGGTGATCGTGGCGAGCGTCTGGTTCTCGTCCTTGATGTCCACCCCTTCCTTCGCCTCGATCGCCTGGTGCATGCCCTCGTTGTAACGGCGACCGGCGAGGATACGGCCGGTGTGCTCGTCGACGATCATGACTTCGCCGTCGATGACGACGTAGTCCTTGTCCTTCTTGAAGAGCTCCTTGGCCTTGATGGCGTTGTTCAGGTAGCCCACAAGCGGGGTGTTGACCGACTCGTAGAGGTTGTCGATGCCCAGCCAGTCCTCGACCTTGGAGACGCCGGGCTCGTGGATGGCGACGGTGCGCTTCTTCTCGTCGACCTCGTAGTCCCCGGTCTCCTCGATGCCCTTGAGGGAGTTGCCCGCCTCGCCCTGCTTCAGTCGGGTGACCAGCTTGGCGAAGTCGCCGTACCACTTGGTGGCCTGGTCGGCCGGGCCGGAGATGATCAGCGGCGTACGGGCCTCGTCGACGAGGATGGAGTCGACCTCGTCGACGATCGCGAAGTTGTGGCCGCGCTGCACCAGTTCGTCCTGCGACCACGCCATGTTGTCGCGCAGGTAGTCGAAGCCGAACTCGTTGTTCGTGCCGTAGGTGATGTCGCACGCGTACTGCTCGCGGCGCTGGGCCGGCGTCATGTTGGCGAGGATGCAGCCGACCTCGAGCCCGAGGAACTTGTGGACGCGCCCCATCATTTCGGAGTCGCGCTCGGCCAGGTAGTCGTTGACCGTGATGAGGTGAACGCCTTCTCCGGAGAGGGCGTTCAGATACGCGGGCAGGGTGCCGACGAGCGTCTTGCCCTCACCGGTCTTCATCTCCGCGACGTAGCCGAGGTGGAGCGCGGCGCCACCCATCATCTGCACGTCGTAGTGGCGCTGGCCCAGGACACGCTTGGCCGCCTCACGGACGGTCGCGAAGGCCTCGGGCAGCAGGTCGTCGAGGCTTTCGCCGTCGGCGTACCGCTGCTTGTACTCAACGGTGAGGGCCCGCAGCTCGGCGTCGGAGAGGTCGACGAAGTCCTCTTCGATGGAGGCGACCTGGTCCGCGATGCGGTGCAGCTTGCGCAGGATCTTGCCTTCGCCTGCACGCATGATCTTCGAGAGGACGGACACGGGGGTTTGTCTCCTTGCCGGTCGGGCCTGGGACGGTCGGTTTCAATGACAGTTCAATAGCAGCTTGAGCAACGGCCATCGTAAGCGAGGACCACACCGCGCCGGGAGGTCTGCCTGTGACAGCCACTAAGACAACGGACAGGGGTTGCTGAAGGTGCCGCGTTCCCGCTTCGAAAAGTAACGGTCCTCTCACTCACAGCAAAGGAATGGCGCCCTTCCGGTTGCCCGAGCAGAATCGGCCGATGGACCCCGTCACCCTGACCACCGACCGTCTCGCCCTGCGCACCGTGGGCCCGCACGACGCGGACACCGTGTACGACGCCGTCCAGGATCCCGACATCCAGCGCTGGACGACGATCCCGTCGCCCTACCTCCGCGAGCACGCCCTGAGCTTCACGGACCAGATGGTGCCCGACGGCTGGGCGGACGGCTCCATGTTCACCTTCGGGGTCTTCCTCCCCTCCGGGGATCTGGTCGGCATGCTCGCCCTCACCATGCGTTCCCTCGGCGTCGGCGAGGTCGGCTTCTGGTCGGCAAAACAACACCGCGGCAACGGCTACACCACCGAAGCCACCGTCGCCGTCTCCCGCTGGGCCTTCACGGACCTGTCCATCGACCGAGTCGAATGGCGCGCCGAGGTCGGCAACACCGCCTCCCGCGCCGTCGCCGAACGCGCCGGCTTCACCCTGGAAGGCACCCTCCGCTCCGCCCTCAACAACAAAGGCGTCCGCCGAGACTGCTGGGTGGGCTCTCTGCTCCCGTCGGACTTGGGCCTGCCGTCGACGGCCCCGTATCTGCCGGCACCACCCAGCCCGTCCGGCGCTTGAGGACAATCCCGCACCACCCCAGTCCCCCACCCGGCCCGTCCGGCGCATAAGGACAAGCCCGTTCAGGCCGGAGGCGGGGGTCTGGGGGGCGCAGCCCCCCAGAAAGGGGCGCGGGGAACTGCGCGCCCAGCCCCCACCCACCCGCACCCAAAGAACCCACCCCCGGGGTCAAAGGGGCAGAGCCCCTGGGGGATGGGACGGGTAGGGGCGGCGGGGGCGAAACCCGGTGGGGCAACACAACCGCCGGCCCCCAAGAACCCACCGGCCACCCCTGCCATGCCCCCAAAACCCCAGCCCCACCCCGTTGTCAGTGGCACCGCCTACCGTGTGGGCATGACGAGCCTCCCGCGTCCCACCACCGAGCTCTCCACCGACGAAGCCCGCCGCCTAGCCCTCCGGGCCCAAGGCTTCCTGGGTGCCCCGGACCGCAAGTCCGGCGTCCGCGGAGTCCTACGACACCTGGGCGCGGTCCAACTCGACACCATCTCCGTCCTCGCCCGCTCCCACGAACTCATCCCGTACGCCCGTCTCGGCGCAGTAGGCCGCACAACGGTCGACCAGGCCTACTGGACCGACACACACGCCTTCGAGTACTGGTCCCACGCGGCCTGCATCCTCCCCGTCGAGGAGTGGCCCCACTTCGCCTTCCGCCGCCGCGCCTACAGATCCCGCCCGCACTGGAACCACGCCCTGCCGGACGGCACCTACGACCAGGTCATCAAACAGCTCCGCACCGAAGGCCCCCTCACAGCCACGGAATTGGGCGGCGCGAAGAAGACCAGCGAGTGGTGGGACTGGTCGGGCACCAAGGTCGCCGTCGAGCGCGCCCTGATGTACGGCGAGGTGGTGTGCACGGAACGCCGCGGCTGGAAGCGGGTGTACGACCTGGCCGAGCGCGCCATCCCCGAGGCGCTGCTCCACGACGAGCTGGACGACACGGAGTGCCTGCGCCGCCTCGTCCGCCTCGCGGGCCAGTCCCTCGGCGTCGGCACGCGCGCGGACATCGCCGACTACCACCGCCTCAAGGGCGAGCAGGTCGACGCGGTCATCGCGGACTCGGGCCTGGTCCCCGTGACGGTGGAGGGCTGGGGCAAACCGGCCTGGGCCGACCCGGCAGCCCTGGAGACGGCCCCGCGCGGCCGCCACCGTACGACGCTGCTGTCACCGTTCGACTCACTCATCTGGGAACGGGCCCGCACGGAGCGCATCTTCGGCTTCACCCACCGCCTGGAGGCGTACACACCCAAGCCGAAGCGGATCTACGGCTACTTCGCAATGCCGGTCCTGGCCGGCGGCCATCTCGTCGGCCGCGTGGACCCCGCCCGCGAGGGCCGCACCCTGGTCGCCAAGCAGGTCACTCTGGACGGCCCCAAGGCGGTCCCGGCGGTGGCCCAGGCCCTGGTGGAGGCCGCGAGCTGGGTGGACTGCACAAACGTACGCCTGGAGCGAGTGGACGCCCCAGAGCTGCGCGACCCCCTGACAAGGGAGCTGTCGCGCGCCCTCGCGTAACCACGGACCAGGCCGACCGGCCTACTGGTCCACCGGTCCAGGCGTGGCTGCGGCCTACGCGCGGCTAGCGGATCTCCAGGATCTTCTCCCGCATCGCGTACACCACGGCCTCCATCCTGGAATGCAGCTGGAGCTTCTCCAGGATGTTGCGCACGTGGTTCTTCACCGTGTTCTCGGAGATGAACAACTCCTTGGCGATGTCCCGGTTGTTCATCCCGGTCGCGACGAGCTTGAGAACCTCCAGCTCACGATCGGTGAGCCGCGGCGCGGGCACCAGCCGCCGCTCATCGGTCCGCTGGATCATCGACTTGAACTCGGTGAGGAGTTTCGACGCCATCGAGGGGCTGATCTGCGACTGCCCGTCGGCCACCGCGCGGATGGCCGTGGCCACCTCGTCCGTGGAGATCTCCTTGAGGAGATAACCCGTGGCACCAGCCTTGATCGCGTCGTAGAGGTCGGCCTCCTCGTCGCTGATCGTCAGCATGATGATCTTCGCGCTGGGGACGACCTCCTTGATGGAGGTGCACGCCTCGATGCCGCCACGCTTCGGCATGCGTACGTCCATCAGCACGATGTCGGGCAGCAGATCGGCCGCCTTGTCGACCGCCTCCGCCCCGTCACCCGCCTCACCGACGACCTGGATGTCCTCCTCGGCCGCGAGCACGATCTCCAGACCGCGGCGGAAGAGGGCGTGATCGTCCACGACAAGGACCCTGATGGGCTCCTTGCGCGGGGAGCCCGCGTCCGGGCCCATGCCGACGACGCCGTCGTCGGCATCGTCGTCACGCATCGGTCCGAAGCTGTCCGCCATCGTTCCTCCCCCTGAAGGCCGTGGCCTGTGTTCCTGTGCCATCGCCAACCCAAGGCAACGGCCCACCGGTTGGGGCCGGTGCGGCCATGATTTCATGCCCGGACGACAGTGCGGTGACAGAGCGGGTTGCGAAGTGGTCGCACACCGGTGCCCCTGGGGGCGCACACGCGCTCCAGGGGCACCGACTCAGCTGTCACCGGGGAGGGTCAGCCGCCGAGCGCACCGCCCGGCGCATCCGCTCCGGCCTGGGCGACCATCGGGTCCGTGTTGAGGTGGATGACGCCGTAGTCGTACGCGTGCCGTCGGTAGACGACACTCGGTTCCTTCGTCTCCGAGTCGACGAACAGATAGAAGTCGTGCCCGACCAGCTCCATCTCGTAGAGCGCCTGGTCGAGCGTCATCGGGGCAGCCACGTGGGTCTTCTCACGGACGACGAGCGGGCCTTCGCCCATGACCTCGAGGGAGCCGATCCTCTTGGTCGGCACGCTGTCGGGTTCCTCGTCGTGGACGACGCTGCCGTTGCCGTTCAGCGTCGCGGCACCCGGGACGTGGTCGGCGACCTCGGCGGCCGAGATCCTGCCGTTGCCACGGCGGGTATAGCGCTTGTCGTGCTGCTTGCGCAGCCGGGCTTCGAGCTTGTCCGCGGCCAGGTCGAGTGCTGCATACGGATCGCTCGCCGCTGCCTCCGCCCGGATCACCGGACCGCGGGAGCGGAGCGTGATCTCCACTCGGTCACAACGGTCGGCCTGTCGGGGGTTGGGCTCCTTGGACACCTCGACGTCGAGGCTGATCACCTTGCCATCGAGCTTCTGGATCTTCTCCAGCTTCAGCTTCTCGGCCACGTGCTTGCGGAACCTCTCGGGCACCTCGGTCTTGCGGCCCTTGACGACGATGTCCACGCAGAACTCCGTTCCCGGATAGCCCCGCTCCACTGGCGGAGCATCTCCCTTTTGCACCAGGCTCCGGTGAGCCCCGGAACCTCGGACTCGGTGACTTTCACCTCCTCCTCCCCCATGGGCAAGATCTCCACCCCACCGACGCGGGTGATTGCAGAAAACCCGCAGCACAGCATCGAGATGTTCGAAGGTACGGCCTGCGCCATTGCCTCACAACCGAACATATCTCGCCCGGACGGATGTCGTCACCCTCTACCGCGACGTACCTCCGTTCAGGTGAATTGACCCTCTCATTACCTGCAACGATGCAAGTTCCCAGTCAGTTCCGGTTTATTTCGAACGAGTCTGGCGGTGCTGCGATCACAGCCGCGCAGATCGTGTCGCAGCCGGTGTCTCCGACTTCACCCGTACCCGCCATTCGCGGGACCACTTCTGTCAGATCCGCCCCCTCGCCCCTTGCCTCCACGGCCCGTACGGCCCGCGCCGCCTCCGTCAACGAGGCGCCCGTCGTCATCAGGTCGTCCACGAGCACGACCGGGCCACCGCCCGCCAGCAGCCGGGCACCCCCGGCAGCCACCTCCAGGGCGCCCGCGAGATTGTCCAGCCGCTGCCGGGAGTTGAGCCCCGACTGATCGGCCACGGCACGCCGCTGCCGCAGCACGCTCAGCACCCGGGCCGGCGTCCCCGTACGCCGCAGCTCACCCGCCGCCGCGAGCGCGATCCGCCGCGCCGGGTCGTGCCCCCGCGCCCGCACCGCCCACCGCGCCGACGGCACGGGAACGAGCAGCACGGGCCCTCGCTCGACTCCGCCGGCGGCCCCCAGCGGCACCCGGCCGTTCCCCGACGGCGGCTGCTCGCCGCCACCGAGCCGGTCGTCTTCGCGCCATGGCCGCTGTCCGCCGGCCCCGGCCCGGTCGCCCTCGCCCCACAGTTGCCCCTTCCCGAGCCTCAGCCGCCCCTCCGGAGCCGTGAGCCGTCCGTCCGCACCAGGACGTCGTACGTACCCCAGCCCCGCCCGCACAGCCCCCGCCAGGGCCACTCCGAGCGGAGCCGCGAGCGCCAGCGCGCCCCGTTCCTTGTGGGCGAGCAGCACGGCCCGTACCTCGTCCTCGTAGGGAGCCGCCGCGTGCACCACCGGCAGCCCGGGCGGCTCCGGCACCGGTCGCACCCGGCACGGTGCGGCCCCGGTCAGGGCGGCACGGCACTCAGGGCAGAGCACCGTGCGAGGCCTCCCGCAGCCTCCGCACTCGGCCGGCAGCACCAGATCGGTGAGGTCCTGCCACCACCCCCGCATGCCCACCACTGTGCCAACGCACGGGCCGCCCGGCCACCCCTGTGGATAACTCTGGACAACTCCCTGTGGATAACTAGTCACCGCTGTCCTCGCGGCAGTCCCGCACCGGTCACGCCGCCACAGGAGGCGGGCCGTCCCCGCCCCGGAAAGGCAAGTGGGCCCACCCCACAAAAGAGGCGGGCCCACCAGGGAAAACCAGGGGACAGGGAAAACCAGCGAAACGAGCAGGGCCTACCCGGGATAGACCGGCGCCGTCCCGTCCTTGTCCACCTTCTGCCACTGCTCCCCGGACGACAGCCGTACGATCCCGTCCTCGAGCGAGTGCGCCACCAGCGGCAGCCGCTCGTCCTCGGACGCGGCGATCTCCTTGACGCCCGTCAGCGCGGAGGGAGCGGTGCCCACCGGAGTGGAGCCGTCGACCTGGACGTACCGCATCTGCTGGACGCCCCCCTTCTCGCTTCCGACGACCACGAGCCGGTTGTCCCCGGCCCACGACATGGCCGTGACCTCCTCCAGCTGGGGTGCCACGGAACGCGGTTCGATGATCGAGACGGCGGGCCGCTCACCGGCCTGGGAGTCGCGCACGATGCGCCCGATCTGCAGCGACCTCTTGCCGTCCTTCTCGACGATCAGCGCGATCCGCACCCCGTCGGCGGCCACCCGCACGGCCTCGACACGCCCGTCGAGGTTCGGAGTCTGGACCACCAGCGGTTCGCCCGCCCCCTTCTGCAACAGAAGGAGCCGGGGGTTCTTCAGGTCACGGTCGGCCACCCACAGGTCGCCCTGCGCGTCCCAGCTGGGCGTCGTCAGCCGATCGTCCGCCGTCTTGCCCTGGCTGTGCAGCACCGCTTCGCCGAGCGAGCCACCCGACACCAGCGACCCGACGTACAGCGAACTCCCGTCGGCCGACACGCCGGCCGCGCTGCTCTCGTCCCGCGACACCGCGGCCGACCGCAGCTTCTTGTCGCCGTCGCCCAGCGCACCGGGCACCGGCTCGGGCTTCTTGTCGCTGTTGGCGCTGGGCATCCGCACGAGCCGCTGCCGGTCGTCGATGAAGTACTGGTACTCGGGGCGCTGCCCCGTACCGTGCGAGGCGATGGTCTTGGCCTGGACCTCGGTGACCACGCACAGCTGCGAGCCGTCCGACTTCTGCAGTTCCACCTCGACCACGCCGGTGGGCGTCAGGTCCTGGAAGGTGAAGAGGAGTTGGGCCGCCATCTTGGTGCACTGGGACCGGCCGACGTGGTCCGCCTTCCGGTTCAGCGGCACCGTGACCCGGTTCCGGTCGTCGGGCGACAAGGACTCGACGCCCTTCTTCAGCTCCGTTCCCGAGGGGAAACTCGACGTGACCACCGGGTCCAGCCAGCGTGTGGGCCCCTTCAGGAGCGCGCGGACGATCTGCGTCATCGGGTCCACCTGCTCGCGCACATAGACCGGATCGGCGACGGTCCCCAGCGGTGTGCCCGTCCCGGAGGTCACGTTCGACGCGTAGTAGTACTTGTTGACGGACACGTAGTTGCGCTGGAAGTCGGACTTGCCCATCACCACGCCCTGCGGCAGCCCGTCGATGCGCCACTGCTTGCTGTTCTTCAGCCGTGTGAGATGCACCGTCCTGTTGTACGAGCCGTCGTCCGGCGCGTACGCGTGCTGCGCGTCGACCGTGGCGACCTTGCCGCCGCTCAGCCGGTACAAGAAACCCTCGCCGGTGTCTTCCCCGGTCCCGGCGTGCGCCGGTTCGGGGTCCGGCGCGTCCGCGAGAACCGTCGTGGACCGGTCCGGATCCCACGTCTTGCGGGCGCTCGCCGTCAGGTACTTGCGCGCCGTCTCGTACTGCGGGTCGTCGCTGGTGAGCGCCTCCAGAAAGCCCTGCACGATCTCCGCGGACGAGGCGTCCTCCCGCGGCGGCATGGCGAAGACGCGGACCTGTGAGTCCTGCCTCGGTGTGGACTCGACGTCGCGCAGATCCCCGCTGTCCGGCATCGAGGCGCACCCGGCCAGCAGCAGGGCACCGCAACCGACGTACGCCGCCAAGCGCACGGGACGTCTGCGGCCGCGGCTCCCCTCGCGGTCAGCGCCCACGAAATGCCTCCCCTTGTCCAAGCTCCTTCGGCTCCCCGCCGTCCGTCCCGTGCCCTTCCACGGTCCGCTCCCCGCCCGCGCCGGACGCGTCGTCCGCCCGTCGTGCGGCCCCGGTGGGCCGTGGCACCACGCGCGCGCCGTTGCCTGGCAGAGCCGTCGGATCGGCCGTGGGCGACACCCCGGCCAGTCGCGGCCCGATGGGCACACGCGGCGGCATCGGAGGCGGCACAGCCCCTCCCACGGGCTGCTGCACCGGCACGGTGGCGAGCTTGCCACCGCCGCCGTCCGGCAAACCGGCGTCATTAAGTCCGCGATTACGCCGTGAGTCCTTGGGCTCCAGGGGTATCGGCGACCCCCGCAGCGGCTCGTCCGCCGTCCGCGGCAGCGTCAGCCGGAACTGCGAACCGCCGCCCGGCTCTCCCCACGCCTGCAGCCAGCCGCCGTGCAGCCGTGCGTCCTCCAGGGCGATGGACAGCCCGAGACCCGTGCCGCCGGTGGTACGCGCGCGTGCCGGGTCCGCCCGCCAGAAGCGGCTGAACACCCGCGTCGCCTCGCCGGGCTTGAGGCCCACGCCGTAGTCGCGCACGGCGACCGCGACCGCCCCGCCCGCCGCGGCGAGCTTGACCACCACGTCCTTGCCCTCGCCGTGCTCCACGGCGTTGACGACGAGATTGCGCAGCACGCGCTCCACCCGCCGGGCATCCGCCTCGGCGACCACCGGCTGCTGGTCACCGACCACGCGTATGTGCGTGCCCTTGCGCTCGGCGAGCGGCTCGGCCCCGCTGACCACCCGTCGTACGACTTCTCGGAGGTCTATCGCGTCGGCTTCCAGCGCCGCCGCGCCCGCGTCGAACCGGCTGATCTCCAGCAGGTCCGCGAGCAGCGACTCGAACCGGTCCAGCTGATCCGCCAGCAGCTCCGCGGACCGCGCGGTCACCGGGTCGAAGTCCACTCGCGCGTCGTGGATGACGTCGGCAGCCATCCGCACGGTCGTCAGCGGCGTACGCAGTTCGTGCGACACATCGGACACGAACCGCCGCTGCATCCGCGACAGGTCCTCCAGCTGCTGGATCTTCAGCTGGAGGTTCTGCGCCATCTTGTTGAAGGCTTCGCCGAGCCGCGCGATGTCGTCCTCGCCGGTGACCTTCATACGTTCCTGGAGGCGTCCGGCGGACAGCCGCTCGGCGATCCCCGCAGCCATCCGCACGGGCGTGACGACCTGGCGCACCACGAGCCAGGCAATGGCCCCCAGCAGCACCACGACGAACAGTCCGGCGGTCGCGAGCGTCCCCTTGACCAGGCTCAGCGACTTCTCCTCCTGCGTCAGCGGGAAGAGGTAGTAGAGCTGGTACGGGTCTCCGTTGGGGTCGTTGACCTGCTTGCCGATGACCAGCGCCGGCTGCGCTTCCCTGCCGTCCCGGTAGACGACACGGGTGTAGCTCTGAGCCGCCAGCGTGCTGCCGTCGATTCGGGCGCGCAGGTTCTGCGGCACGCTGACCGTCGGATCGACCTGGCCCGAGTAGCGCGGTGCGAGCCCGCCGCCGCCGTTGCCGTCCGCGGTCGAGCTGAGGGTCACCACGTCGAAGGCGCCCTGGCCACCGCTGGAGAGGGACTCCGCGAGGTCGCCCATCCACTGGCTGACGTTCTTGGACTGACGGCCGTCCGCGGTCGAGCCGTCGGCGCCGTTCGCCGTAGCGGCGGCGTCCGCCTTCTGTTTGGCCACCGAGAAACCACCCGTGGCCTGGCTCTGCGACGCCTTCACCTTGGCGTCCAGCAGTCCGTTGCGCACCTGCCCGATCACGACGAAGCCGAGCAGCAGCACCACACCCAGCGACATCAGCAGCGTCGTGACGACGATCTTGAGCTGGATGTTGCGCCGCCACAGCCGCATCACGGGCAGCAGCGGACGGCGCACCCAGCGCATGAACAGCCGAAGGACCGGGCTGCCCTGGACTCCGCCCTGGAGCAGCCCGCCCTCCATGAACCGTCCCCAGTGGGAGCCCGTCACCTTCCGGCCGACAGGCCGCCCCGAACGGACCCCCGGCTCACCGGGCGCCGAAGCGGCACTGTCCCGGGACATGTCAGCTCGGTCCGGCCTTGTAACCGACACCACGGACGGTCACGACGATCTCCGGCCGCTCCGGGTCCTTCTCGACCTTGGAGCGCAGCCGCTGGACATGGACGTTGACCAGGCGGGTGTCCGCCGCGTGGCGGTAGCCCCACACCTGCTCCAGCAGGACCTCACGCGTGAACACCTGCCACGGCTTGCGGGCCAGCGCGACCAGCAGGTCGAACTCCAGCGGCGTCAGCGCTATCGACTGCCCCTCCCGCTTCACAGAGTGACCGGCCACATCGATGACGAGGTCCCCGATGGCCAGCTGTTCGGGCGCCGGCTCCTCCGATCGGCGCAGCCGCGCCCTGATCCGTGCCACCAGCTCCTTTGGCTTGAACGGCTTCACGATGTAGTCGTCGGCACCCGACTCGAGGCCGACCACGACATCGACGGTGTCGCTCTTCGCCGTGAGCATCACGATCGGCACCCCGGACTCCGCCCTGATCAGGCGGCACACCTCGATACCGTCCCGGCCGGGAAGCATCAGGTCCAGGAGCACCAGATCGGGCTTGGTCTCACGGAAAGCGGCCAGCGCCTTGTCGCCGTCGGCTACGAAAGACGGCTCAAAACCTTCACCACGCAACACAATGCCGAGCATCTCGGCCAGTGCGGTGTCGTCATCGACGACAAGGACTCGTCCCTTCATAAACGACATCATCCCATTAACTAAATCGTTACCTGGCGTGACCTGTCACACAGCTCGGCAAGCGCCTCAGCCGTCACGGGCGACACGGCGCCCTCTTCGGTGACGATTGCCGTCACCAACTCCGGCGGCGTCACGTCGAACGCCGGGTTGTACGCCTGGGTCCCCAGGGGTGCCACCCGTATCCCGCCTCCCGCTTCCGCTCCCGCTCCCGCCGCCTGAGGTGCTGTGACCTCGGTCACTTCATGACCTGAGCGCTGTTCGACCTCGATGGACGCTCCGTCCGGGGTGTCCAGATCGACCGTCGTCACCGGCGCCACCACGATGAACGGCACATGGTGATACCGGGCCAGCACCGCGAGCGGATAGCTCCCCACCTTGTTCGCCACCGAACCGTCGGCCGCGATCCGATCGGCCCCGATCAGCACCGCGTCCACCTCCCCGGCCGCGAAGAGCGAGCCCGCCGCGTTGTCCGTGAGCAAGGTGTACGCCATTCCGTTGCGCGCCGCTTCGTAGGCCGTCAGGCGAGCACCTTGCAGCAACGGCCGCGTTTCGTCCACCCAGAGCCGCCGCAACTGCCCCGCCCGATGCGCCGCGAGCGCCACCGCGAACGCCGTTCCTTCCCCGCCCGACACCAGCGCGCCGGTGTTGCAGTGCGTCAGAACCCGGTGTCCGCCGCCCGGCAGCAGCTCGTCGAGCAGCGCAAGCCCGTGCTCCGCCATCCGCGCGCTGGCCTCGGCGTCCTCCCGGTGCAGCGCCCGCGCCGCGGCGAGCGCCGCCTCGGCGGCCTGCCGCTGATCGCCGCCACGGGAGAGCGCGGCACCGTACGCCTCCCGCGCCCTGCGGACGCCGACAGCCAGGTTCACCGCGGTCGGCCGGGCACCGGCCAGCGCACGCGCGGCCTCGTCCACGTCGAAGCCGCGCGCGGCGGCGAGCGCGACGCCGTACGCCCCGGCGATGCCGAGCAGCGGCGCCCCGCGCACGGCGAGCGTGCGGATCGCCTCCACCAGCGCCGGCGCGTCCGTGCACACCAGCTCGACCTCCTCGGCGGGCAGCCGTGTCTGATCGAGAAGGACCAGGACGGGGCCTTCGGGCGGCTCGTCCCAGCGGATAGCCGGTATCTCCGTGCGCCCGCTGTCCTCACGGGATTGCGCGTACTGATCAGCCATCCGCCCAGTCTGCCCCGTACCCGGCGGACAATTGAAGGTGCGCAGCCCATACTGCGGCCGGTCCCTTGCCGGGCGCACCGTGACACGATGGCTGCCAACCTGCCGCCGCGACCGCGGACGGGCACCGTGAAGGAGCGACGATGAAAGACACTCCGGGCTGGGCCTCGCCCGGATCTGCCCCCTCCGACGGGCAGGAGCCGGACTCCTCCGGCGCCGCGCAGCCCACGGAGCAGCCCTCGGACCAGGGCGGCACCGACCAGCCGGAGCCGCCGTCGAAGTGGTCCAAGGAGCAGCCCCCGCCCGGTCAGTGGTCCGCTCCCAGCCCGCAGGGCCCCGGCCAGGCCCCGCCACCACCTCCGCCCGGCCCGGGCTGGGGCGGCCGGCCCCCCGGCGGCCCTGGCGGCCACGGAGCCCCGGGCGGCGGTTACCCAGGCTGGGGAGGCCCCGGCCGCGGATACGGCGGCCCCACCGGTCCCGGCGGCTGGGGAGGCAACTGGGGTGGCCCGCCGCCCGCTGCCAAGCCCGGCGTCATCCCGCTCCGCCCGCTCGGCGTCGGCGAGATCCTCGACGGCGCGGTCTCCACGATGCGCACCTACTGGCGCACCGTCCTCGGCATCTCGCTGACCGTCGCGGTCGTCACGGAGATCGCGATCATCCTGCTCCAGGGCTTCGTCCTGGACGACAGCGCCAGCACGGACGTCCTCAACGACCCGAGCGCCACCGTCGGCGAGCTGAGCCGCGCCCTGGGCGACACCCTTCTGAGCTCCGGTGTCGTCCTGCTCATCACCCTGCTCGGCACCATCGTCGCGACGGCCCTGCTCACGTCCGTGACCAGCCGCGCGGTGCTCGGCAAGCCGGTGACCACGGCGGAGGCCTGGCGCGATGCCCGTCCTCAGCTGCCGAAACTGTTCGGGCTGACCTTCCTGCTGCCGCTCATCGCCGTCGCGGTCGTTGCCGTCGGCACTCTGCCCGGCGTGCTTGCCGCGGTGGCCGGCGCCGGCGACGCGGGCATCACGCTCGCCGTCATCGGTGGACTCGGCGCGGGCGTCGTCGCGCTCTGGCTGATGATCCGCTTCTCCCTCGCCTCTCCCGCCCTGATGCTGGAGAAGCAGGGCATCCTGAAGGCGATGAGCCGCTCCGCGAAGCTCGTGCGCGGCTCCTGGTGGCGCGTCTTCGGCATTCAGCTGCTCGCCACGATCATCGCCAACATCGTGGCGTCGATCGTCGTCATCCCCTTCGCCTTCCTCGCCGCGGCCCTGAGCGGCGACGGCGTCACCGGCCTCCTCAGCAGCGGCAGCGGCAGCCTCGGCTGGACGTTCCTCATCGTCAGCGGCGTCGGCTCGGTGATCGGATCCATGCTCACCTTCCCGATCACCGCCGGCGTCACCGTGCTCCTCTACATCGACCAGCGCATCCGCCGCGAGGCCCTCGACCTCGACCTGGCCCGCGCCGCCGGCGTCCAGGACTACGGCTCCGACACCCCCGGCACCACTCCGGGGAGCTGATGCGGTGAGCCCGGCGGGGGGAGTTCTCACAGCAGTACTGGCACTGCCGCACACCGGCACCACAGCCGTCCTCGCGCTGCCGCGCGGCGACGAGCCACCGGTGACGACCCCGCGCGACCCCGCGCGGGAGGCGGCCAAGCGCGAGCTGTCCAAGCGGATGTACCACGAGAACGACCCCAGCCTGCTCCAGCGCGCCCTGAACGCCTTCTGGGACTGGGTCGGCAAGCTGTTCAGCGCCGCCTCCACCGCAACACCCGGCGGAACGCTCGGACTTGTCGTCATCCTGCTGGCCGTTGTCGCCGTCGTCGCCGCGCTGTGGTGGCGCCTGGGCACCCCGCGCCGCACACCCACGTCGTCCGCCGCGCTCTTCGACGACCGCCCCAAAAGCGCGGCCGAACACCGCGCGGCCGCCGAGGCGCACGCCGCCCAGGGCCACTGGAACCAGGCCGTCCAGGAACGCATGCGCGCTGTCGTCCGCTCCTTGGAAGAGCGCGCTCTCCTCGACCCGCGCCCCGGCCGCACGGCGGACGAGGCGGCCGCCGAAGCAAGCCGCACCCTGCCCGCCCACACGGACCGACTGCGCGCCGCGGCCCGGGACTTCGACGACGTCACATACGGCGGACGAGCGGCGGACTCGCACACATACCACCGCCTCACCGAGCTCGACCGCGACCTGGAGCGCACCAAACCCGTACTCGCGAACAGCGCCCACAGCACGGCCCACAACGCCCGCCAGGGAGCCGCCTCATGACGACCGAGGCGACTGAGGCAACCGGGAAGACCGAGGCCACGCCCCTCGCATCCACCTCGGCCTCGCCCACCACCCGCCAGCTGTGGACCCGCGCCCGAGGAGTCGTACTCGCGCTCGTGATCCTGCTGGTGGCCGCCATCGCGATCGCCGCGATCCGCTCGGGCGCCCAGCACGGTCGCCTCGACCCGCGATCCGCCGATCCCTACGGCAGCCGCGCCGTCGCCGAACTCCTCGCCGACCGGGGGGTCTCCACGCGCGTGGTCACCACCCTGGACGAAGCCCGCGCCGCGGCCGGCTCCGACACCACTCTCCTGATCGCCGCCCCCGACCTGCTGACCAAACATCAGCAGACGCTCCTCCACACGGCGACCGAGAACTCCGACGGCCGGACGATCCTGATCTCCCCCGGATCCCCCTCCCTCGGCACCCTCGCCCCCGAAGTAACCGCCGACCCCGCGGTCAGCTTCGACTCGACGCTCTCCCCCGGCTGCTCCCTGCCCGCCGCCACGCGAGCGGGCAGCGCCGACACCGGAGGCTTCCGCTACACCACCACCAACCTCGACGCCGACGCCTGCTACCTCAGCGACGGCCTGCCCACGCTCCTGCGCATCCCGGCGACCTCCGGGAGCGGCGACACCGTCGTGCTCGGCGCCCCCGACATCCTCTACAACGACCGTCTCGACGAGCAGGGCAACGCCTCGCTCGCCCTTCAACTGCTCGGTTCCCGCTCCCACTTGGTCTGGTACCTCCCCTCGCTCTCCGACGCCTCGGCCACCGACGCGGGCGACCAGAGCTTCTTCGACCTGCTCCCCTCGGGCTGGCTCTGGGGCACGCTGCAGCTCTTCATCGCGGCAGCCCTGGCCGCCCTCTGGCGGGCACGCCGGCTCGGCCCCCTCGTGCCCGAACGCCTCCCCGTCGCGATCCGCGCCTCCGAAACCGTCGAAGGCCGCGCCCGCCTCTACCGCAAGGCCAACGCCCGCGACCGCGCCACGGCAGCCCTGCGCTCCACCACCCGCACCCGCCTCGCCCCCCTCGTCGGCGTAACCCCCGCCCAGGCGCACACGCCCGAGGCCCTGCTCCCCGCCCTGTCCGCCCACCTCCAAGGTGACGGCCAGGCCCTCCACAACCTCCTCTTCGGGCCGCCGCCCCGCGACGACGCGGCCCTCGTCTCCCTCGCCGACCAACTCGACGCCCTCGAAAGAGAGGTACGCCGTTCATGATGGACCCGACCACTGACAACGCCGGGTACGCCGGGGATCCGGGCACCGCCCGCTCCTCCCTGGAGGCCCTGCGCGCCGAGATCGCCAAAGCCGTGGTCGGCCAGGACCCCGCCGTGACCGGCCTAGTCGTCGCCCTCCTCTGCCGCGGACACGTTCTACTTGAAGGAGTCCCCGGAGTCGCCAAAACGTTGCTCGTCCGCGCCCTCGCATCCGCACTCGAACTCGACACCAAGCGCGTCCAGTTCACCCCGGACCTGATGCCCAGCGACGTCACCGGCTCCCTCGTCTACGACGCCCGCACCGCCGAGTTCTCCTTCCAGCCCGGCCCGGTCTTCACCAACCTCCTGCTGGCCGACGAGATCAACCGCACCCCTCCCAAGACCCAGTCGTCCCTCCTCGAAGCGATGGAAGAACGCCAGGTCACGGTCGACGGCACACCCCGCCTGCTCCCGGAGCCCTTCCTGGTCGCCGCGACCCAGAACCCGGTCGAGTACGAGGGAACGTATCCTCTCCCCGAGGCCCAACTGGACCGCTTCCTCCTCAAACTGACGATCCCTCTGCCCTCCCGCCAGGACGAGATCAGCGTCGTCACCCGCCACGCCGAGGGCTTCAACCCACGCGACCTGCGCGCCGCCGGCCTACGCCCCGTAGCGGGCCCCGCCGACCTGGAAGCCGCCCGCGCGGCCGTCGCCAAGACAACGGTCTCCCCCGAAATCACCGGCTACGTAGTGGACATCTGCCGCGCCACCCGCGAATCGCCGTCCCTCACCCTCGGCGTCTCCCCCCGCGGCGCCACCGCGCTCCTCGCCACGGCCCGCGCCTGGGCCTGGCTGACAGGCCGCGACTACGTCATCCCCGACGACGTAAAGGCCCTGGCCCTCCCCACACTCCGCCACCGCATCCAACTCCGCCCCGAGGCCGAGATGGAGGGCGTGACCGCCGACTCCGTCATCAACGCGATCCTCGCCCACGTCCCCGTCCCCCGCTGATGGCACTCACCGGACGCGCCGCTCTGCTCGCGGCCCTCGGCGCCCTCCCCGTCGGCATCTGGGAGCCGAGTTGGACGGGCATCCTCGCCGTGAACGCCCCCCTGGCCCTGGCCTGCGCCTGCGACGCCGCCCTGGCAGCACCCGTACGCCGCCTCGGCCTGACCCGCTCCGGCGACACCTCCGCACGCCTCGGCGAAACCGCCGACATCACCCTGACCGTCACCAACCCGTCCAGCCGCCCCCTACGCGCCCACCTCCGCGACGCCTGGCCCCCGAGCAGTTGGGAACCCGGCACGGAAATCGCCGCCTCCCGCCACCGCCTCACGGTCCCCGCCGGCGAGCGCCGACGCCTGACGACCCGCCTGCGCCCCACCCGCCGCGGCGACCGCCAGGCAGACCGCGTCACCATCCGCTCGTACGGCCCCCTCGGCCTCTTCTCCCGCCAGGGCAGCCACAAAGTTCCCTGGACGGTACGCGTGCTGCCGCCCTTCACCAGCCGGAAGCACCTCCCCTCCAAACTGGCCCGCCTGCGCGAACTCGACGGCCGCACCAGCGTGCTGACCCGCGGCGAGGGCACGGAATTCGACAGTCTTCGCGAGTACGTCCCCGGCGACGACACCCGCTCCATCGACTGGCGCGCAACCGCCCGTCAGACCACGGTCGCCGTGCGCACCTGGCGCCCCGAACGCGACCGCCACATCCTCCTCGTCCTCGACACCGGCCGCACCTCGGCGGGCCGCGTCGGCGACGCCCCCCGCCTCGACGCCTCCATGGACGCGGCCCTCCTCCTGGCAGCCCTGGCCTCCCGGGCCGGCGACCGCGTGGACCTCCTCGCCTACGACCGCCGAGTACGCGCCCTCGTCCAGGGCCGCGCGGCAGGCGAGGTCCTCCCGTCCCTGGTCAACGCGATGGCGACCCTGGAACCAGAACTCGTCGAAACGGACGCCCGCGGCCTCACCGCCACAGCACTTCGTACGGCCCCACGCCGCTCCTTGATCGTCCTGCTGACCAGCCTCGACGCGGCCCCCGTCGAGGAGGGCCTGCTTCCCGTACTCCCCCTCCTCACTCAGCGCCATACGGTTCTGGTGGCATCGGTGGCCGATCCGCACATCGCCCGCATGGCGACGGCTCGGGGAAACACCGAGGCGGTGTACGAGGCGGCAGCCGCGGCCCAGGCCCAGACGGAACGCCACCGAACGGCCGAACAACTTCAGCGCCACGGCGTTACGGTCGTCGACGCGACCCCGGACGAACTGGCGCCGGTTCTCGCGGACGCGTATCTGGCGCTCAAGGCGGCGGGGCGACTGTAGACGCGCATAAAAAAAAGGGGACCTCTTGGAGAAGAGGCCCCCTGAATTAAATGATCCAGAACGCAGAAAACCCCCGTACCGTTTTCCCGGTACGGGGGTTTTCTCTAAAATTTGTTCGGCGGCGTCCTACTCTCCCACAGGGTCCCCCCTGCAGTACCATCGGCGCTGTGAGGCTTAGCTTCCGGGTTCGGAATGTAACCGGGCGTTTCCCTCACGCTATGACCACCGAAACACTATGAAACTGTCAACCGGAGCCGTGGCATAGCTACGACGGTTGTTCGTGGTTTCAGAACCAACACAGTGGACGCGAGCAACTGAGGACAAGCCCTCGGCCTATTAGTACCAGTCACCTCCACCCGTTACCGGGCTTCCAGATCTGGCCTATCAACCCAGTCGTCTACTGGGAGCCTTACCCTCTCAAGGAGGTGGGAATACTCATCTCGAAGCAGGCTTCCCGCTTAGATGCTTTCAGCGGTTATCCCTCCCGAACGTAGCCAACCAGCCATGCCCTTGGCAGGACAACTGGCACACCAGAGGTTCGTCCGTCCCGGTCCTCTCGTACTAGGGACAGCCCTTCTCAATATTCCTACGCGCACAGCGGATAGGGACCGAACTGTCTCACGACGTTCTAAACCCAGCTCGCGTACCGCTTTAATGGGCGAACAGCCCAACCCTTGGGACCGACTCCAGCCCCAGGATGCGACGAGCCGACATCGAGGTGCCAAACCATCCCGTCGATATGGACTCTTGGGGAAGATCAGCCTGTTATCCCCGGGGTACCTTTTATCCGTTGAGCGACGGCGCTTCCACAAGCCACCGCCGGATCACTAGTCCCGACTTTCGTCCCTGCTCGACCCGTCGGTCTCACAGTCAAGCTCCCTTGTGCACTTACACTCAACACCTGATTACCAACCAGGCTGAGGGAACCTTTGGGCGCCTCCGTTACTCTTTAGGAGGCAACCGCCCCAGTTAAACTACCCATCAGACACTGTCCCTGATCCGGATCACGGACCCAGGTTAGACATCCAGCACGACCAGACTGGTATTTCAACGACGACTCCACAAACACTGGCGTGCCTGCTTCAAAGTCTCCCAGCTATCCTACACAAGCCGAACCGAACACCAATATCAAACTGTAGTAAAGGTCCCGGGGTCTTTCCGTCCTGCTGCGCGAAACGAGCATCTTTACTCGTAGTGCAATTTCACCGGGCCTATGGTTGAGACAGTCGAGAAGTCGTTACGCCATTCGTGCAGGTCGGAACTTACCCGACAAGGAATTTCGCTACCTTAGGATGGTTATAGTTACCACCGCCGTTTACTGGCGCTTAAGTTCTCAGCTTCGCCACCCCGAAGAGTGACTAACCGGTCCCCTTAACGTTCCAGCACCGGGCAGGCGTCAGTCCGTATACATCGCCTTACGGCTTCGCACGGACCTGTGTTTTTAGTAAACAGTCGCTTCTCGCTGGTCTCTGCGGCCACCCCCAGCTCATGAAGTAAATTCAATCACCGGTGATGGCCCCCCTTCTCCCGAAGTTACGGGGGCATTTTGCCGAGTTCCTTAACCATAGTTCACCCGAACGCCTCGGTATTCTCTACCTGACCACCTGAGTCGGTTTAGGGTACGGGCCGCCATGAAACTCGCTAGAGGCTTTTCTCGACAGCATAGGATCATCCACTTCACCACAATCGGCTCGGCATCAGGTCTCAGCCTTGATGTGCGACGGATTTGCCTATCGCACGGCCTACACCCTTACCCCGGGACAACCACCGCCCGGGATGGACTACCTTCCTGCGTCACCCCATCACTCACCTACTGCAGGTCTGGTCCGTCGGCTCCACCACTCCCCTTTGCCCGAAGGCTCCGGGGCGGCTTCACGGACTTAGCATCGCCTGGTTCAATGTTTGACGCTTCACAGCGGGTACCGGAATATCAACCGGTTATCCATCGACTACGCCTGTCGGCCTCGCCTTAGGTCCCGACTTACCCTGGGCAGATCAGCTTGACCCAGGAACCCTTAGTCAATCGGCGCACACGTTTCTCACGTGTGTATCGCTACTCATGCCTGCATTCTCACTCGTGAACCGTCCACCACTGCCTTCCGGCGCGGCTTCACCCGGCACACGACGCTCCCCTACCCATCACAGCGGGCGTTGGCCCTATTGCTGCAATGACACGACTTCGGCGGTACGCTTGAGCCCCGCTACATTGTCGGCGCGGAATCACTAGACCAGTGAGCTATTACGCACTCTTTCAAGGGTGGCTGCTTCTAAGCCAACCTCCTGGTTGTCTCTGCGACTCCACATCCTTTCCCACTTAGCGTACGCTTAGGGGCCTTAGTCGATGCTCTGGGCTGTTTCCCTCTCGACCATGGAGCTTATCCCCCACAGTCTCACTGCCGCGCTCTCACTTACCGGCATTCGGAGTTTGGCTAAGGTCAGTAACCCGGTAGGGCCCATCGCCTATCCAGTGCTCTACCTCCGGCAAGAAACACACGACGCTGCACCTAAATGCATTTCGGGGAGAACCAGCTATCACGGAGTTTGATTGGCCTTTCACCCCTAACCACAGGTCATCCCCCAGGTTTTCAACCCTGGTGGGTTCGGTCCTCCACGACCTCTTACAGCCGCTTCAACCTGCCCATGGCTAGATCACTCCGCTTCGGGTCTTGAGCGCGCTACTGAATCGCCCTATTCGGACTCGCTTTCGCTACGGCTTCCCCACACGGGTTAACCTCGCAACACACCGCAAACTCGCAGGCTCATTCTTCAAAAGGCACGCAGTCACGAGAGTGCATGCAAGCATGCACTCCGACGCTCCCACGGCTTGTAGGCACACGGTTTCAGGTACTATTTCACTCCGCTCCCGCGGTACTTTTCACCATTCCCTCACGGTACTATCCGCTATCGGTCACCAGGGAATATTTAGGCTTAGCGGGTGGTCCCGCCAGATTCACACGGGATTTCTCGGGCCCCGTGCTACTTGGGTGTCTCTCAAACGAGCCGTTGATGTTTCGACTACGGGGGTCTTACCCTCTACGCCGGACCTTTCGCATGTCCTTCGCCTACATCAACGGTTTCTGACTCGCCTCACAGCCGGCAGACTGTGAAAGAGAGATCCCACAACCCCACATGCGCAACCCCTGCCGGGTCTCACACGCATATGGTTTGGCCTCATCCAGTTTCGCTCGCCACTACTCCCGGAATCACGGTTGTTTTCTCTTCCTGCGGGTACTGAGATGTTTCACTTCCCCGCGTTCCCTCCACATACCCTATGTGTTCAGGTATGGGTGACAGCCCATGACGACTGCCGGGTTTCCCCATTCGGAAACCCCCGGATCAAAGCCTGGTTGACGGCTCCCCGGGGACTATCGTGGCCTCCCACGTCCTTCATCGGTTCCTGGTGCCAAGGCATCCACCGTGCGCCCTTAAAAACTTGGCCACAGATGCTCGCGTCCACTGTGCAGTTCTCAAACAACGACCAACCACCCATCACCCCCGGTTACCACCGGAGTTCACTGGGGCCGGCACTGAAGGCAGCCGTAATCGGCCGTACCTTCAGACACCCAACAGCGTGCCCGACACCCTCGCCACTCATGATCAGCTTTCCACGCCCCGAAGGACAGTACTCACAGCCCGAGATGACTGACGGTGCCGAATAATCAACGTTCCACCCATGAGCAACCACCGTCGGACGTGTGCCGACGTAATGGCCCTGGACCACCAAGCAAAGCTCGGCGGCCTAGATGCTCCTTAGAAAGGAGGTGATCCAGCCGCACCTTCCGGTACGGCTACCTTGTTACGACTTCGTCCCAATCGCCAGTCCCACCTTCGACAGCTCCCTCCCACAAGGGGTTGGGCCACCGGCTTCGGGTGTTACCGACTTTCGTGACGTGACGGGCGGTGTGTACAAGGCCCGGGAACGTATTCACCGCAGCAATGCTGATCTGCGATTACTAGCAACTCCGACTTCATGGGGTCGAGTTGCAGACCCCAATCCGAACTGAGACAGGCTTTTTGAGATTCGCTCCGCCTCGCGGCTTCGCAGCTCTTTGTACCTGCCATTGTAGCACGTGTGCAGCCCAAGACATAAGGGGCATGATGACTTGACGTCGTCCCCACCTTCCTCCGAGTTGACCCCGGCAGTCTCCTGTGAGTCCCCATCACCCCGAAGGGCATGCTGGCAACACAGAACAAGGGTTGCGCTCGTTGCGGGACTTAACCCAACATCTCACGACACGAGCTGACGACAGCCATGCACCACCTGTACACCGACCACAAGGGGGCGACCATCTCTGGCCGTTTCCGGTGTATGTCAAGCCTTGGTAAGGTTCTTCGCGTTGCGTCGAATTAAGCCACATGCTCCGCTGCTTGTGCGGGCCCCCGTCAATTCCTTTGAGTTTTAGCCTTGCGGCCGTACTCCCCAGGCGGGGAACTTAATGCGTTAGCTGCGGCACCGACGACGTGGAATGTCGCCAACACCTAGTTCCCACCGTTTACGGCGTGGACTACCAGGGTATCTAATCCTGTTCGCTCCCCACGCTTTCGCTCCTCAGCGTCAGTAATGGCCCAGAGATCCGCCTTCGCCACCGGTGTTCCTCCTGATATCTGCGCATTTCACCGCTACACCAGGAATTCCGATCTCCCCTACCACACTCTAGCTAGCCCGTATCGAATGCAGACCCGGGGTTAAGCCCCGGGCTTTCACACCCGACGTGACAAGCCGCCTACGAGCTCTTTACGCCCAATAATTCCGGACAACGCTTGCGCCCTACGTATTACCGCGGCTGCTGGCACGTAGTTAGCCGGCGCTTCTTCTGCAGGTACCGTCACTTTCGCTTCTTCCCTGCTGAAAGAGGTTTACAACCCGAAGGCCGTCATCCCTCACGCGGCGTCGCTGCATCAGGCTTTCGCCCATTGTGCAATATTCCCCACTGCTGCCTCCCGTAGGAGTCTGGGCCGTGTCTCAGTCCCAGTGTGGCCGGTCGCCCTCTCAGGCCGGCTACCCGTCGTCGCCTTGGTGAGCCACTACCTCACCAACAAGCTGATAGGCCGCGGGCTCATCCTTCACCGCCGGAGCTTTTAACCCCCACCCATGCAGGCAGAAGTATTATCCGGTATTAGACCCCGTTTCCAGGGCTTGTCCCAGAGTGAAGGGCAGATTGCCCACGTGTTACTCACCCGTTCGCCACTAATCCACCCCGAAGGGCTTCATCGTTCGACTTGCATGTGTTAAGCACGCCGCCAGCGTTCGTCCTGAGCCAGGATCAAACTCTCCGTGAATGTTTACCCGTAATCGGGTGGACACCACGAGAGCGGAACCAAGGAGAGGAATAATCCCCTCGGTTCACAGCGTCCTCGCTGTGCGCCTACCGAACATCGTCCGGCAGGACTTTTTCAAAGGAACCTCGTCCCAGCCGATCGGCCGGAGACGGGGTATCAACATATCTGGCGTTGATTTTTGGCACGCTGTTGAGTTCTCAAGGAACGGACGCTTCCTTTGTACTCACCCTCTCGGGCTTTCCTCCGGGCGCTTCCCTTCGGTCTTGCTTTGTTTTTGTTTCGTTCTTGCGTTTCCGACTCTATCAGATCGTTTCCGGTCCGATTTCCCTCGGTGCTTTCCAGGTTTCCGCTCTCGCGTTTCCCTTTCCGGCGGTTCCGACTTTATCAGAAGTCTTGGGCCGGATTGACCGGCATCCATTTCTGAATCATCGGGAGTGGCTTCTCCGAAATCGAAGTGTCGATTTCTTCGGGAAGCAGGCAGACACTAACCTGTGCCACCGGACATGTCCAGTTCTAGGCAACTGTTCGAATCTACCTCCCCACCAGCTCCGTGTCAACGGCTCTTGTGGGGCGAAGAGGAGACTAGCAGGTCAGCGGGCGTGCACGCACATCAGGCGGCCGTCGGGAGCGTGGCGCTTCGCTCGGGCTCGTCGACATCACCCGCGTCGCCGGCGCGTGCCGCGCGACCGCCCAGAACATAGACGTACGCGAGAAAGGCCAGTTCAGCCGCGATTCCGATGCCGATACGGGCCCAGGTGGGGAGACCGGACGGCGTGACAAAGCCTTCGATGGCGCCCGAGACGAAGAGGATCAGTGCCAGGCCTATCGCCATGCCCAGCGCGGCTCGGCCCTCTTCTGCGAGCGCCGTGCGACGGGAACGCGGGCCCGGGTCGATCACGGTCCAGCCCAGTCGCAGACCTGTGCCGGCGGCGACGAAGACGGCGGTCAGTTCCAGAAGCCCGTGCGGGAGGACGAGCCCCAGGAAGGTGTCGAGCCGGCCGGCCGAGGACATCAGGCCGATGCCGACGCCCAGGTTGAGCATGTTCTGGAAGAGGATCCAGAGGACCGGAATGCCCAGGAAGACGCCCAGGACCAGGCACATCGCGGCGGCCTGGGCGTTGTTCGTCCACACCTGGGCCGCGAAGGAGGCGGCGGGGTGGCTGGAGTAGTACGTCTCGTACTGGCCACCGGGGCGAGTGAGGTCCCGCAGTTCGCTGGGGGCCGCGATCGAGGACTGGACCTCGGGGTGCGTGCCGATCCACCAGCCCAGGAGAGTCGCTATGACGGTGGAGAGGAGCGCCGTGGGTACCCACCAGTGGCGTGAGCGGTAGACCGCTGCCGGGAAACCGTGTGTCAGGAAGCGGGTGACATCGCGCCAGGAGGCACGGCGGGTTCCTGTCACCGCACTACGCGCGCGTGCCACGAGTTGGCTGAGACGGCCGGTGAGCTGGGGATCCGGGGCGCTGGACTGGATCAGGGAGAGGTGAGTGGCGGTGCGTTGGTACAGGGCGACGAGTTCGTCGGCCTCGGCTCCGGTGAGACGGCGCTGGCGGCGCAGCAGGGCGTCGAGCCTGTCCCACTCGGCGCGGTGGGCGGAGACGAAGACGTCGAGGTCCATCGGTTTGCCTGCTCCTCGGCTGCTCGTCGGCGGCTCGTCGTGGATGTCAGCTTGTCCTACTGCGGCGCGATGCGCCCTCAGCTTGGCAGACTGGCCGTTCACGGGGCAGGTCAGGGAAGGACGGCGAGCGTGAGTGAGCTAGTGACGGGCGAGGCGGTGGCGCTGGAGCTGCGCCCCGCGAAGCTGCCGAGCCGAGCGCTGGCCGTGTTGCTGGACCTGGCCGTGGCCATGGCCGTCTATGTCGTCGTGACCATCGGTCTGGTGGCGTCAACGGCCGCCCTGGACGACGCGGCGCAGCTCGCGGTGTCCATCGCCAGCTTCATTCTCGTGCTGGTGGGCGGGCCGATCGCGGTGGAGACCCTCAGTCACGGCCGCTCGCTCGGGAAGCTGGCGTGCGGGCTGCGGGTGGTGCGGGACGACGGTGGGCCGGTCCGGTTCCGGCATGCGCTGGTGCGCGGCGCTGTCGGTGTGGTCGAGATTCTGATGACGTTCGGGATCGTCGCGTGCATCGCCTCGCTGGTGTCGGCGCGGGGGCGACGGCTCGGTGACGTCTTCGCGGGGACTCTCGTCGTACGGGAGAGGATTCCGGTCGGCCATATGCCCTTCGTGCCTCCGCCACCGCCCTGGTTGGCCGGGCGGTTCTCCGGGCTTGACCTGTCCGCGGTGCCCGACGGGTTGTGGCTGGCCATCCGCCAGTACCTGACACGGATGCGGCAGTTGGATCCGCAGGTCGGCGGCGCCATGGCGGAACGGCTCGCCCTGGATCTCGCGGCCCGTACGGGGGCTCCGGCGCCGCAGGGGGTTCCGCCTGCCGCGTATCTGGCGGCCGTGGTGCAGGAGCGGCAGGCGCGGGAGGTCAGGCGGGCGTTTGGGGGCGGGGCGGCCGGGATCTCTCAGCCCGGCCCTGGTGGGTACCCGACCGGAGTGCCGAGCCCGGCAGGACCGGCGGCGCAGCCGTCAGACGCACAGTCCTACCGCTACCCGTCAGCTCCCTCGGCGGTTCCGGGAGCGGCGTCGCAACAGGTGCCGCAAGCGCCGCCGCGGCCCACCGCGCCGCAGGCCGACCAGATCGATCGCCCCGCGACCGGCTTCGTGCCGCCCGCGTAGTCAGCCGTCGCGGCCCGCCCGCGCAACCAGCCGTCATGGCGCCGGCGGGTCGAGACGTCGTCGTCAGGCGAATACCGACGGCGGCGATTCGAGGTGTTCGAGCTCGATGCCGGGCGCCGCCAGCACCACGTCTCCGGAGATGTGCACGGCGTGCTGCTCCCCCGTGTCCAGCGCTGTGACCTGGTATTCGTCCACGGTCAGAGGGCCGTTGTCAGTGGCGTGTGTTTCTCTCGAGATCAAGGCCCAGGACTGGTCGAGTGTGCGCGGGGCGAGGACTGGGTCGGTGAAGGCGACGAGGCGTACGCGGGTCGCGGCGGCGGAGGGGGTGAGGCGAAGGAGACGGGCGGTGGCGATGAGGAACGCGGGGGACGTACCGGTGAAGGCGTGGGCCTGGACATTGCCTTCGGTGGCCTCCGTGCCGGTGGGGTCGGTGCGGACCCAGGTCACACCGTCGATCGCGGCGCCGCGGATCTGCCAGCTCGCGGCGTGCAGTTCGAGTCGGATGGGGCGGCCGAGTTCGTCGAGGGCGAGGTCGACGGAGCCGGAGTGGTCGCCGGAGGGGGTGGTGAGTTGGGAGACGTAGCGCCAGCCGGAGGGGCCGGGCGCGCAGTGGAAGTGCTCTTCAGCGAGGGGGGTGTGATCGTGCGGATCATGGAGCGAATAACGGCCGCGGGGCATGGGCGTTCAGGTCCTCATCGGGGACAGGCCCCCGCCACGAGAGCGAGGGCCTGCTGACATCCGTACGCCGAGCGGTGGTACCGCTGCTCGGCGGGGTGCTCAGTAGCGGTAGTGGTCCGACTTGTACGGGCCGTCGACCTCTACGCCGATGTACGAGGCCTGCTCGGGGCGCAGCGTCGTCAGCTTCACGCCGAGCGAGTCGAGGTGGAGGCGGGCGACCTTCTCGTCCAGGTGCTTGGGCAGCACGTAGACGTCGGTCGGGTACTCCTCGGGCTTCGTGAACAGCTCGATCTGGGCCAGAGTCTGGTCCGCGAACGAGTTGGACATCACGAAGGAGGGGTGACCGGTGGCGTTGCCCAGGTTCAGCAGGCGGCCCTCCGACAGCACGATGAGCACCTTGCCGTCGGGGAACTTCCAGGTGTGGACCTGCGGCTTGACCTCGTCCTTGACGATGCCCGGGATCTTCGCGAGGCCGGCCATGTCGATCTCGTTGTCGAAGTGACCGATGTTGCCGACGATCGCCTGGTGCTTCATCTTGGCCATGTCCGCGGCCATGATGATGTCCTTGTTGCCGGTCGTGGTGACGAAGATGTCGGCCTTGTCGATGACCTCGTCGAGCGTCGTGACCTGGTAGCCGTCCATCGCCGCCTGCAGCGCGCAGATCGGGTCGATCTCGGTGATGATCACGCGGGCGCCCTGGCCGCGCAGGGACTCCGCGCAGCCCTTGCCCACGTCTCCGTAGCCGCAGACGACGGCGGTCTTGCCGCCGATCAGGACGTCGGTGGCGCGGTTGATGCCGTCGATCAGGGAGTGGCGGCAGCCGTACTTGTTGTCGAACTTCGACTTCGTCACGGCGTCGTTCACGTTGATCGCCGGGAACAGCAGGGTGCCGTCGCGGTGCATCTCGTAGAGACGGTGGACGCCGGTCGTGGTCTCCTCGGTCACGCCGCGGATCTCCGAGGCGAGCTGGGTCCACTTCTGGGAGCCGTCGGTGATGGTGCGGTTCAGGAGTTCGAGGACGACGCGGTGCTCGTCGGACTCGGCGGTGTCGACCGAGGGGACCTTGCCGTCCTTCTCGTACTCGACGCCCTTGTGGACGAGGAGGGTGGCGTCACCGCCGTCGTCCAGGATCATGTTCGGGCCGCCGGTGGGGGTGTTCGGCCAGGTCAGCGCCTGCTCCGTGCACCACCAGTACTCCTCCAGGGTCTCGCCCTTCCAGGCGAAGACCGGGACGCCCTGCGGGTTGTCGGGCGTGCCGTCCGGGCCGACCGCGATGGCGGCGGCGGCGTGGTCCTGGGTGGAGAAGATGTTGCAGGAGGCCCAGCGGACCTCGGCGCCCAGGGCGACCAGGGTCTCGATGAGAACGGCGGTCTGCACCGTCATGTGCAGGGAGCCGGTGACGCGGGCGCCCGCGAGGGGCTGCGCCTCGGCGTACTCCTTGCGGATCGACATCAGGCCGGGCATCTCGTGCTCGGCGAGGGTGATCTCCTTGCGGCCGAACTCGGCCAGGGAGAGGTCGGCGACCTTGAAGTCCTGTCGGTTGTCGACAGTCGTCATGGCGAGCTGCTCCTTGGGGTCGGGATTGGGGCGAGGTGGATACGGCTGTCTGCGCGGCGGCGGGCATACCCATACCCGAGCTGGGCACGGAGGTGCCCGGCAGGGCACAGGTGTGCCTGATGCGCGCAGCGCAGTCGTCGGAGGCCCTCTCTCCCTCGGCCGGTCCGCGGTGGGACCGCCCGACCGCCATCAGCAGCGACGTCTGGCTAAGCCACCAAGCTACACCGGTGGACCCGGCCGTCCCCAGTCCGCCTTCGGACACAGCGGGGTCCCGCGCGCATGGATCAGGCCGATGACGGGAGGTCTTCGGCACCAGGACGGATGCGATGACCGCGCCGGTCGTCGGGTTCGCGCGGTCCGCCGAGGGCATCGAGTGGGGTGCGCCCGACGGGGCCAAGCAGGTGTTCACGATCTCCGTGCCGGAGGCGGCCGCGGGCGACGAGCATCTGCGGATCCTGGCGATGTTGTCGCGGAATGTGGAGGGACCCCGGGTTCCGGGAGCGGCTGACTGAGGCGGCGGACGTGGGCGCGATCCTCGGCGTGCTGGGCGAGATGCATTGGGGCCCCGGCCCCGTGGTCGCGAGGCCGGAGCCCCTCGCCGTGCGTTCACAGGAAGCCGCTAGCCTCTGCGCGCGCGGGAGTGCCGTGCGGGGAGGGGTTGGGGATGCGCAGGGGGCGAGGGCTGGCCGTCACGGCGTGGGTGCTGGGGCCGTTGGGTTTGGTGTTGCTGCTCGGGTCCTTGATGTATGCGCGCAGCGCCTATACGACGGCCGCGGTGCGGAGCGGGAGCATGACGCCCACGTACACGGTCGGTGAGCGGCTGTTCGTGGAGCGCGTCGGCGGGGAGCGGATACGGCGTGGTGACGTGGTGCTGTTCTCCGCGCCGGAGCGGTACGGCTCGGCGGGAAGTGTCATACAGCGCGTCATCGGGGTCGGTGGCGACCGCGTGGCGTGCTGCGGGGGTGCGGGGCCGGACGAGCGGATCACCGTCAACGGGAAGCCGCTCGACGAGCCGTATCTGCAGGACGGCGTCGTCGACGAAACGCACAGGCAGTACGACCCGTACGACGTCACGGTGCCCGAAGGACGGCTGTTCCTGCTCGGCGATCAGCGCCTGAACGCGCGGGACTCCCGTTACTTCCTCGACGACCACGGCGGGACGGTGCCCGTCGGCGCGGTGCAGGGTCGGGTGGTCGACCATCGCGCGGTGCCCATCGCGCTTGCGGTGACAGGGATGCTCGGGGTGCCGATCGCGCTCGCCGGGGTCGGCTTCGGGATCGCCGCCTTTGTCGTACGACGGCGGAGTCGGGCGGTGCCGCCGGCGCCGCCGTGGGCCGTGCAGCAGGTGTGAACGACGGTGGGGGCCCGCCCGGACGACTCCGGGCGGGCCCCCACCACGTACAGGCAAGGTGACATCAGTGCTCGGGTGCCGGGGACGGTCCCCCGGGCGTCGCCTCGCGGTCCGGGCCCTTGGCCGCCTCCGCCTCGTTGTAGATGTCCGGCTCGAGGTAGATCACGCGGGCGATCGGGACGGCGGTGCGGATGCGGGACTCTGCGGCGTTGATCGCGGAGGCGACCTCGGCGGCCGTGTCGTCGTGCTGGACGGCGATCTTGGCGGCGATCAGGAGCTCCTCCGGGCCGAGGTGGAGGGTGCGCATGTGGATGATGCCGGTGACCGTGTCGCCGTCGACGATGGCGTCCTCGATCTTCTTGACGTCATCGGTGCCCGCGGCCTCGCCGAGGAGGAGGGACTTGGTCTCGGCGGCCAGGACCAGGGCGATCAGGATGAGCAGGACGCCGATGCAGACCGTGCCGATGCCGTCCCAGACGCCGTCGCCGGTGAGCAGGGCCAGGCCGACGCCGCCGAGCGCGAGGACCAGACCGATCAGCGCGCCGAAGTCCTCCAGGAGGACGACCGGCAGCTCGGGGGCCTTGGCGCGGCGGATGAACTGTGCCCAGGACAGCGTGCCGCGCAGTTCGTTGGACTCCTTGATGGCCGTGCGGAAGGAGAAGCCCTCGGCGATGATCGCGAACACCAGGACGCCCACCGGCCAGTACCAGTGGTCGATCTCGTGGGGGTGCTTGATCTTCTCGTAGCCCTCGTAGACGGCGAACATGCCGCCGACCGAGAAGAGGACGATCGAGACGAGGAAGGCGTAGATGTAGCGCTCGCGGCCGTAGCCGAAGGGGTGTTGCGGGGTCGCCTCGCGCTGGGCCTTCTTGCCGCCGATCAGGAGGAGCGCCTGGTTGCCGGAGTCGGCGAGCGAGTGGACGCCCTCGGCGAGCATCGATGACGAGCCGCTGAAGGCGAACGCGACGAACTTCGCTGCCGCGATCGCGAGGTTGGCGCCGAGTGCCGCCACGATCGCTTTGGTGCCGCCTGAAGCGCTCATGTGCTCCTGCTGTCCCTTCGTACGCCGTCCAGGGCTTTGCCTGCCTTTTGCCCGTGGGCCATTGTTGCAGCCCGCTCGGACAACGGCGCCTCAGGTCACCACAGTCGTCCCGTCAGGCCACCACTGTCGCACGGAAGATCGTGCCGTTCCCGGACACTTCCGCCTTTTCGCCTGCCGGTACGAAGACCGACTGGCCGGGGGCCAGTGTGCTGCCGTCCGCGTGTACGGAACCCGCCGTGCAGAGCAGGATCTGCGGGGTCTCGCGCGTGAGGTCGCGTGGGGCGGCGCCCTCCGCCAGGACGTACCGGGAGAGGCGGAACTCGTCGATGGGGGTCGCGTAGACCTCCTCGCCGTCGGGGGACGCCTCCGGGCGCAGGACGCCGGGGTCGCTCGCCTCGAAGTGGACGACGCGCAGGAGTTCGGGGACGTCGACGTGCTTGGGGGTCAGGCCGCAGCGCAGGACGTTGTCGGAGTTGGCCATGATCTCGACGCCGAGGCCGTTCAAGTACGCGTGCGGGACTCCGGCGCCGAGGAACAGGGCCTCTCCGGGCTGCAGCTGGACGTAGTTGAGGAGCATCGCGGCGAGGACGCCGGGGTCGCCCGGGTAGTGGTGGGCGATGTCGGCGTACGGGGCGTAGTCGCCGCCGAGGCGGGCGCAGGCGGCCGCGGCCTCGGTGACCGTGCGGGACATGTCCTCGGGGTCCGCGCTCAGCACCGCCGTCAGGATCTCGCGCAGCGCCGCGTCCTCCGGGTGGGCGTGCAGCAGGTCGACGTACGGCTTGAGGGAGTCGACGTCCAGGCCCGCGAGGAGTTCGGCGGCCTCGTCGGGCGCGCGGAAGCCGCACAGGCCGTCGAACTCCGTGAGGGCGCAGATCAGTTCGGGCTTGTGATTGGCGTCCTTGTAGTTGCGGTGCGGGGCGTCGATCGGGATGCCGCGGCTCTCCTCGTCCTCGTAACCCTCCCTCGCCTGCTCCAGGTTGGGGTGCACCTGGAGGGAGAGGGGGCCGCCCGCGGCGAGGATCTTCAGCAGGAACGGCAGGCGGGGGCCGAACTTGGCGACGACCGCGCGGCCGAGTTCCTTCCCGGGGTCCTCGGCGATGACCTCGTTGAGCGGACCGCGCGCGGTGCGCGAGGGCGCGCCCGGATGGGCGCCCATCCACATCTCCGCCTGCGGTTCACCGGTCGGCTCCACGCCGAGCAGTCGCGGGATGGCAGTCGTCGAACCCCAGGCGTAGGGGCGGATGGTGTTGTCGAGGCGATCCATACGAGTCTCTACGGTTCCTTCTGCGTACGACGCGGGGGCTCGCCCCCGGCACGCGGGTCCCACGGGGAAGGCGTGGACCTTCATCCGCGTGCGCTGGACCTTCCTCCACGTGCGGTGGGCCTTCCTCCGCGTACGAAGGTCAGGGTGTCGGAGTCAAGATCAGGCGCCCGAAGCAAGCGCCAGGTAAACGGCGGCGAAATCCGTGATGGCGATCAGTTCGGCGAGGGTCTCCAGCTCGCCGCCCTCCTCGGGTTCGAGTTCGCTGATCGCGGTGTCGTGGCTGAGGGCGAGTTCGCGGGCGCCGGGCGCCGCGCTGATTCCGCCGATCGGGCGGTCGCGGAGCAGCACCACGCGCGCGTGCAGGGCCTGTGCCTCCGTGACGCGGTCGCGGAAGAAGTCGTCGGGGTCGGCACCGGCGGCGAGTGCGCCCGCGAGCAGCACGCTGTGCGAGGCGAGCGCCTCGGGGAGTTCGGCGGTGAGCGCGGGGCGGCCCGCGAGCTCGGCGAGCGCGGCGGTGAAACGGCGGCCCGCGGGGCCCGCGGAGGTGCCCTCCGTCCAGATCACGGGGAGCGCCTCGGCCAGCTCGACGGCGAGCGTCTTGGCGGGGTTGCTGTAGGTCGCGATGGCCGGACCGCAGCGCTCGGCGATGTGGTCGAGGCGGTCGGCGACCTTCTGGAGAGCCTCGGGCGGGGCCGAGACCAGGCCGGTGCGGTCAAGGAGGGCGAGCAGCGGGGTGAGCAGCGCCCACAGGACGCCGGGCGCGGAGGCGGCCAGGGGTTCGTCGTGCTCGTAGGGGGCGGTCGCCATCGGTACGAAGAGGCCGTGCGCGCCGTCCACCCACTCGGCGAGGGGGGAGCCGGCCGGGGCCACCGCGGCGACGGTGGAGCCGCGACGGTAAGCCGACTCGATCAGCAGTTCGAGTCCCGGTTCGCTGCCGTCGGGCGTGGCGACCAGGAGGAGGTCTACGGGGCCCGCCCAGCCGGGCAGCTCCCAGCGTAGGGCGCCCGCGGCGGGGGCGACCCCGGCGGGGGTGAGCCGAGTGAGGGGGCAGCTCGCTCCGGCGAGGGTGCCGAGCAGTTCGGCGACGCCGGTGGCGGCCATGCCGGGGCCCGCGATCAGGACGGCGCGCGGGCGGCCGTCCGGCTTCAGCTCGGGGATTCCGGCCTCGGTGGCGTGCCGGACCGCGGTGCGGACCCGGGCGCCGGCCTCGGCGGCACCGCGGAGTAGCGCGCGGCGGTCGGCGCGGGTGAGTGCGTCGGGGTCGTCGAGCAGCGATTCGTCGAGCATGGGGTCGGGAGCCTCCGATCGCCGGGGGTCGCTTTCGCGCTGACGCGTGTGTCGTTACGCGTGTGTCGCCGAGGGGTCGCTCACGCGGGGCGGCGGGCCTCGTCGACGAGGAGTACGGGGATGCCGTCCCGGACGGGGTAGGCGAGGCCGCAGTCTGCTCCCGTGCAGATCAGCTCGGTGTCCTGCTCCTTGAGCGGGGCGTGACAGGCCGGGCAGGCGAGGATCTCCAGGAGGCCGGCTTCGAGCGGCATGGGGTGTCCTTTCGAACGGGTGGATGCGGCCTGGTCAGGGTACCGCTGTGGGGGCCTGGGTGTCGGGGCGCGGCGCTGGCTTGTGGGGTGGGGTTGGGGGGTGCGTGGGGGTTGTTCTTTGGCTGCGGGTGGGTGTGGGCTGGGCTAAAAGATTGCGCAGTTCCCCGCGCCCCTTAAATGAACCCGGGGCGGGCCGGGGTGTTTTTAGGGGCGCGGGGAACTGCGCGAGCAACCCCCACCGGCCCGCAGACGTCGTTCAGGGGCGCGGGGAACGGCGCGATCTTTTAGGGGTGTCTGGGGGCGCAGCCCCCAGGGATGGGACGGGTAGGGGCGGCGGGGGCGAGAAACGCGCCCCGTGCGGTCTCAGGCTCGGATGGTTGCCAGTACCTCGTCGCGGATCTTCGCCATTGTCGGCTCGTCCCTGGCTTCGGCGTTGAGGCGGAGGAGGGGCTCGGTGTTGGAGGGGCGGACGTTGAACCACCAGTCGGCGGCGGTGACGGTGAGGCCGTCGAGTTCGTCGAGGGCGATGCCGTCGCGGCCCTGGTACGCGGCCTTGATGGCGGCGAGGCGGCCGGCCTGGTCGTCGACGGTGGAGTTGATCTCGCCGGAGCCGACGTAGCGGTCGTACTCGGCGACGAGCTGGGAGAGCGGGCCGTCCTGGCCGCCGAGAGCGGCGAGGACGTGCAGGGCGGCCAGCATGCCCGTGTCGGCGTTCCAGAAGTCACGGAAGTAGTAGTGCGCGGAGTGCTCGCCGCCGAAGATCGCGCCGGAGCGGGCCATCTCGGCCTTGATGAAGGAGTGGCCGACGCGGGTGCGGACCGGGGTGCCGCCCTGCTCGCGGACGACCTCCGGGACCGACCAGGAGGTGATCAGGTTGTGGATGACCGTGCCCTTGCCGCCGTTCTTCGCCAGCTCGCGGGAGGCGACCAGGGCAGTGATCGCGGACGGGGAGACCGGGTCGCCGTGCTGGTCGACGACGAAGCAGCGGTCCGCGTCGCCGTCGAAGGCGATGCCGAGGTCGGCGCCCTCCTCGGGCACGCGCTTCTGGAGGTCCACGATGTTCGCCGGGTCGAGCGGGTTGGCCTCGTGGTTGGGGAACGTGCCGTCCAGCTCGAAGTACATCGGGACGAGGTCCAGGGGCAGGCCGGCGAAGACGGTGGGGACCGTGTGTCCGCCCATGCCGTTGCCCGCGTCGACCACGACCTTCAGGGGGCGGATCGAGGTCAGGTCGACGAGTGCGCGGAGGTGCGCCGCGTAATCCTCCAACGTGTCCCGCTGCGTGATCGTTCCCGGCGTCGCGTCGAAGGCCGGGGCGCCCGAGTCGAGCCAGGACTCGACGAGTTCGCGGATCTCGGAGAGGCCGGTGTCCTGGCCGACCGGGGCGGCGCCCGCCCGGCACATCTTGATGCCGTTGTACTGGGCGGGGTTGTGCGAGGCCGTGAACATGGCGCCCGGGAGATCGAACGCGCCCGACGCGTAGTACAGCTGGTCCGTCGAGCACAGGCCGATCTCGGTCACGTCGACACCACGGGCCACCGCTCCACGCGCGAAGGCACGGGACAGGCCGGGCGACGAGGGGCGCATGTCATGCCCGATCACGATCGCGTCCGCTCCGGTCACCTGGACGAAGGCCGCGCCGAACAGCTCGGCCATGGGCTCGTCCCACTGGTCCGGGACCACACCTCGTACGTCGTACGCCTTCACGAGCTGCGACAGATCAGCAGTCACGGCCAACCCTCCAGAAGTCCACATCGGTCGCCCCAAACTACCCGCCCCGGCTGACACTCCGGTGTGCGGCCGCTGAGTGGACGCGCATCCGTGACCTGCGCACCTGTGTCCGTCACCTGGGGGAAACCCGCCCGTCTCAGGGGAGCATCCAAGCGAGCACCGGTGAACTCTGTCCCACCACGATCAGGCACATGATCAGCAGCAGCCCGGCGCTCCACGGCAGCACCTTGCGCAGCAGGTCGCCCTCGCGGCCCGCGAGCCCGACCGCCGCGCACGCGATGGTCAGGTTCTGCGGCGAGATCATCTTGCCGAGCACACCGCCCGAACTGTTGGCGGCGGCGAGCAGTTCGGGAGACAGCCCCGACTCACGGGCCGCGCTCACCTGGAGGGCACCGAAAAGGGCGTTCGCCGAGGTGTCGGAGCCGGAGACGGCCACCCCGAACCAGCCCAGAACGGGTGACAGGAAGGCGAGCCCGGCGCCGGCCGCCGCCACGAAGTGGCCGATCGTGGCGGCCTGTCCGGAGAGGTTCATGACGTAGGCGAGGGCCAGCACGGACGTCACGGTGAGGATGGCGAACCTCAACTCGTGGACCGTCGCCGCCCATTCCCTGACGGCCACGCGCGCGTGCACCCCGAGTACGGCGGCCGTGCACAGTCCGGCGAGCAGCACGAGGGTGCCGCCGGTCGACACGATCGGCCAGGTGAAGACGTTCCCGCCGACCGGCTTCCCGTCCGGGTTGACGACGTCCAGGAAGGGCCAGTCGTACGTCCTGGTCGCCTGCGCCAGCCAGTCCTTCACTGCCGGGATCTGCGCGATCGAGAAGATGGCGACGATCAGCGCGTAGGGGGCGTAGGCCCGCGCGACTTCGGCGCGCGGGTCCTCCTCGTCCAGGTCCTCGCTGCGTACGCCGGTCAGGACCGCCGCTCGTACGGACTCGGTGGCGGGCACGCGTGCGTGCGGTACGGCGATCAGGGCGGCCGCGCCCGCCAAGGAGGCGCCGATGTCGGCGAGTTGCGCGGAGACGTAGTTCGAGGCGGCGAACTGGGCGGCGGCGAAGGCGACTCCGCACGCCAGGGCGGGCACCCAGGTCTCGCTCCCACCCGTCGCCCGACCACCGCCCCTCAACGACGCGCTTCGCGCGGCCCCTTCTGATTGCGCCGGCCGTCGACCAGACCGACCAGCAGCAGGGGCACGACGAGGGCCAGCAGCGGGGTCTGACGGCCCACTACGGAGGCGACGGAATCCAGTGGCAGGCCGGTGACTTGGGCGAGCGTCACGACCGGTGTGCCCATCGCGCCGAACGCGACCGGCGCGGTGTTGGCGACCAGCGCGACCACCGCCGCGCGCACCGGGTCGAAGCCGAGCGCGACCAGCATCACCGAGCAGATCGCGACGGGCGCCCCGAAGCCCGCGAGGGCTTCCAGGAGCGCGCCGAAGCAGAAGGCGACCACGAGCGCCTGGATGCGTGGGTCGTCGGACAGCCGCCCGAACGAGCGGCGCAGGATGTCGAAGTGCCGGGTGCGGACGGTCATCCGGTACACCCACAGGGCGTTGACGACGATCCACAGGATGGGGAAGAGGCCGAAAACGGCGCCCTGGGCTGCGCTGGAGAGCGTCTGACCGACCGGCATGCCGTACGCGAGCCAGGCGACCAGGGAGGCCGCCAGAAGGCCGATGAGCCCGGCCCGGTGCGCCTTCATGCGGACGCCGCCGAGCAGGACCAGCACGACGGCCAGGGGCAGGACGGCGACGAGGGCGGACAGGCCGAGCGAGTCGGCGACGGGTTCCAGTTCCTGGACGTACACGAGCGCCTCCCCGGATTCCGTGATGCGGAAAGCGATTTCTCACGGCAAACGGAATGGTCGTGTCCGCGACAACTTCACGTCAATGGGTGTGCGTCAGCCAGCGAGATCGGGCGTACAGGCGGGCGTACAGGGCAGAGGCGCACGCGGGGACGAAGGGCGCACGGAGAAGGGGCGCACGCCGGTACGGGGAACACCCGGAAGGAAGAGGCGCACAAAGGGAAGAGGGGCGTGCAGAAAGGGCGCGCGGAGAAGCGAGGGGCTCTCAGTTGTCCGGCGAGCGCAGCACCCGCAGGTGGCCGCGGCGCGCGACCTCCATCGGGTCCGCCGAGCGCGCGCTCACGCCGCCACCGGCCCCCGCGGCGCGCCGCTGCGGACGTGCCGCCTCGCGCACCGCGTTGGCAAGCGCTTCCAGATCGTCGCCACTGGGACGCGAGGGACCGGAGGAGTCGGCGAGCCGGACGACCTCCCAGCCGCGCGGCGCGGTGAGGCGCTCGGAGTGCTCGGCGCACAGGTCGTAGCAGTGGGGTTCGGCGTAGGTGGCGAGCGGGCCGAGGACCGCGGTCGAGTCGGCGTAGACGTACGTCAGCGTCGCGACGGCGGGACGGCCGCAAGCGGTTCGCGAACAGCGACGTACAGGGCTCACGACGTTGGACGGTACCGCACTCTTGAGCGGGCCGCGACGACTCTCCCCCAGGTCACCCCACCGTGTCGTGCTGTGAGACGGCCCACACGGACCTCCGCACATCCAGCCCTGACCTGGGGCGACATCACGTGACGGGATGCCGAACAGACCTGAATCCGGTCACCACTTGGTGCAAACCATGTCAATTGCCCTGTGAGCGACGGTCTTGGAGGGATACGGAATCGAGCCCAACCTTGGCCGGAATGGTCATCGAGCGACATCCGGCATGATCACCGGACTTCGCGCCCCACTCCGCCCACGGTCCGCCCACCGTCCGCGGGCAGCCGCGTGGGGGTCGGGCACACGGGCCTTCCTGGGACTACGCTGCGTCAGTGATGGACAACCCCGTACCGCCCCGCGCCGCCGCACCCGGGCCCCGCCGTCGTGACCGCCATGGCAGGGGCATGCGTGGCCCCGTCGCGCCACCCCAGGTGCCGCTCGCCGCGAGCCGCGCCGAGGTGTTCGCGGACCTGGTGCAGGACTCCGTGGAGCGGCTGGAGCGGCGCTGGCCGCAGCTCGCCGACATCGACTTCCTGGTCCTCGAAGTGCCCCGCCTGGAAGGCTCCGGCGACGGCTGGAGCGACGAGGCGGTGCCTCTGGGCGGCACGATTCCGGCACACGAGGGCCACCCCGCGCGGGTGGTCGTCTACCGCCGCCCGGTCGAGATCCGCACCAAGGGCCGCGACGAGCGCGCCGCCCTGGTGCACGAGGTCGTCGTGGAGCAGGTCGCGGAACTGCTGGGGCTGACACCGGAGACGGTGGATCCGCGGTACGGCGAGGACTGACACCCGTACTGGGCGAACTGACACCCGTACGAGTACTAAGACTTCACGGCACGCACGCGTGCGGGGCGAGAACTATCGCAGCACCCCGCACGCGCGCGTGGAGTCCGTTTTCCCCGGCCCGCCCTACTTCAGCAGCACCGAGAGATCCTGATCGGCCGCCGGTACCGCGACCGTTCCCCGGTCGTCCGGGAGGGTCTGGACCGTGAAGCCGGGGACGCCCTCCTCGGTGACGGCGAGCATCCGGGAGGCGTAGACGGGGCCTCCGGAGACCGGTTCGACCGTGAGCGCGTACGTCCCCTTGAGGCCGGCCGGGACCGGTGCCTCGACGTTCTGGGTCGTGCCGGCCTTGATCGTGAACGTCTTCGTCACGGCCGTACCGCCCTCGCTGCCCGCGGACGCGGTGACCTTGACCTGAGCGGCGCGGCCGGGGGCGGCCAGGGCGAGCGTGGAGCCCTTGGAGCGGTTGTCCGCGACCGTCGCGCGCGTGCCGACCTGGCCGGTGGCGGGGATGAAAGCGGTCTCCTGCTTGCCGCCCGTGCCGCGCACGACCCGCAGGGCGGCGACGACCGGAACCGACGTGCCGGTCGGCGTCAGCACCAGGGAGCCCGCTTCGCCCCGTGTGACGTCACCGAGGTCGATCGCGGCGGTCATGCCGGCCTTCACGTGCAGCGTCTCGTGCCCCGCGGGTGTGATCAGCCCCGAAGGGGTGGCGAGGCGCACCTTCAGGTCGGCGTCGGTGTCGCCGGGCACGAAGGCGACCAGGCGCACGGATGTGGCGTCCTTGGGGATGCCCGGCAGGACGAGGCTGCCCGCGGGGTCGGTGGAGGCGGCCAGCCAGTCGCCGCCGAGCTTGTCGTCCAGGGCCTGCACGGTGGCTCCGACACGGCCGCTGCGGACCGTCACGTGCACGGTGAGGTTGGTCTGCGCGTCGTCGGTGAGCGTGTTCAGCAGGATCGGCTCGCTGGCGTGGGGCTGGACCGTGATTCCGTCGCCCACCGTGGACTTGAGGGCGCCGTCCTTGCCGTACAGCTCGATGTCGACGACGGCGGCCGAGTCGTCGGGATTGGTCAGGTGCACGTAGTCGGTGCGGTCGGCGGCGGTGCTGGCGCCCGGGAACCAGAACTCGGTGTCCGGGGCGGTGCAGTTGGTGCCGAGCAGACCGCGTCCGGTGCCCGCGGCGACCTCGGTGGTCTCCTGGACGGTCCAGCCCGGCGCGAACCTGCCCTCGGCGGTGCCGACGAGGGCGGGCGCCTCGGCACCCGAGCTGTCGCCGGTGGCCGGCTTGCCGGGCTCCTTGAGTGTCACGACCGGCTTGTCGGCACTCTTGCCGCTCTTCTTGCCGCCGGCCGCGTCCGCCGACTCCTCGGTAGCCGACTGGAGTTCGGCCTTGCCGCTGTCACCGGTGCCCTTCGAGACGGGCGTGAAGGACGTGTACGCGGTCTCGGCGATGTCGGAGGTGCTGGGCTGCGGGCAGAGCAGGCTGGTGCGCTCCACGGGCAGTTGGGCGGCCGTCCTGGCGGTGCTCGCGTCGCCGGAGGCGGCCGGTGCGCTGAGCGCGGCGAAGCCGGTGACGGCGGCGAGCGCGGTCGCGCCGGCGATCAGGGACAGGGTGGTGCGGTTCACTGCTGGCTCCCGTCGGGGCGCTCACTGTCGGTGCCGTGCGGCGGCTGCGCGGGCATCGGGGGCTGCGCCGGGTCGTACGCCGGGTCGTAGCCCTGGCCCGCCGTGTCGTAGCCCTGGCCGCCGTACGTCTGGTCGTACGACGTCGTGCCCCCGTAGGCGTACGGGTCGTACTGGCCGCTCTGGTAGGGGTCTGCCTGGTACGGCTGTTCGTAGGTGCCCGCCGGGTACTGCTGCTGGCCCTGGTACTGCTCGCCGCCGTAGGTGCCGTAGTCGGCGCCCGCGTAGCTCGGTGTGTCCCACTCGCCGTACGCCTGCTGTTGCGGGACGGCGGCCGGGACTTCCTCCTCCTCCGGAGGAGGAAGGGTGTCTGCCTCTTCGGCGTCTTCGGCGTTCTCGGCGGCCTGCTCGGCCTCCGCCTCGGCCTGGGCTCGCAGACGGCGGGCGCGCCGGCCCTCGCCCGTGACGTCCTGGGCGGGGACGGCCTGCTCCTCGGGGAGGTCGTCGTCGACGTCCCGGCGCCGCCCGGGCAGGGCGAGCACCACGAGGACGACGGCGAGCGCGCCCTGCGCCCAAAGCCAGGCGGTGTGGCTCACCGGAGCGTCGAAGGTGACGTCCAACGTGCCGCCGGTGGTGGGCAGTTCGAAGCCCTGCGCCCAGCCGTCGACCGTGGTGCGGGTGAGCGGCTTTCCGTCCAGGGTCGCCGTCCAGCCCTCGTTGGCCGTGTCTGCGAGGCGCAGGACGCGGCCGTCGGCTCCGGCGGGGATGGTCGTGTGCAGCTCGACGGGTCCGGCCGCGATGGACGTCGCGTCGCCGGACTTGGGGACGATCGCGGCGCGCGAGACCTGCCGGTCGACGCGCCACAGGGCGCTGCCGTCCTGCTGGCTGAGCCGGGTCAGGCCCGGCGTGGCGTCCAGGACGCGGCTCATCTCGCGGGGCGCGCCCTTGCGGACGAGGACGTAGCGCACGGCGAAGCCGCCGAGTTCGTCGGCCTGGTCGGCGCCGGAGCCGGCCACGAGGTTGGCGACGACCTTGTCGAGCTTCTTGTTCGCGCCGTCCGCCGCCGCGAGTTCGGCGTCGCCGAGGCGGGCGCCGGAGCCGCGCACGAGGGTGTAGCCGACCTTGGCGGCCGAGCGGCTGTCGAGGACGAGGGTGCGGGCCTGGTCGCGCGTGCCGCTCTCCTCGGCGACGAACGCGGGCACCTGCACCGGGTCGCGGCGCTCCACGGGCCCGTCGGCGCCCCCGATGATCCACCCGGCGGCGACGAGCAGCGGCCCCGCCGCGCAGGCGAAGGCGATGAGCGCGGCCACCGGCTGGCGCCAGCCGAAGCTCTGCTCGGCCACGCGCGCGCGTGCCCCGTCGGCGCCGACCGCCGCGGCGGCAAGGAGCGCGAGGCCGTAGACGAGGGTCGCGGGCCCGGCCCAGGTGGAGCTGTTGGACAGCACGGCGAAGACGAGCGCGACCAGGGCGGCAGCCCAGGCGACCCACACCGACTGCTGTCGCCCGCCGCGCAGCAGGGCAGCCAGCGCGGCCAGCACGATGCCGAACAGCATCAGCCCGCTGACGGTCCCGGGGCCGCCCGGACTGGCGCCGAGCAGGTCGAGCGCGGAGGCCGCGCTGTCGCCGTACTCCAGACCGGCTTCCTTGAAGAAGCCGAACGGGAGCAGCGTCAGCGACCAGGGGGCGAGGATCAGCAGCGGGGTGCCGAGCTGGGCCAGGAAACGCAGCCCGTAGGCGACGATCTCGTTCCTGCGCACTACGAGGAGTGCGATGCCAAGGACCAGCGCGATGGACCACACGATCGGCGTGAACGCCGTGGTGAACGTCAGCAGCAGGGCGTACGCCCAGGTGGCGCGCCAGCTGCCGCGCGCCCCGGAGGAGTGCGTCAGCCCGCTCGCGGCCATGCCCGCGCGCGCGATGAGCGGCAGCAGGATCGCGAGGACGGCGGTGCCGATACGGCCGCCCGCGAGCGCGCCGGTGGCGGCGGGCAGGAAGGCGTACGCCACGGACGCCCAGGCGCGCAGCAGGCGCGACTCGACGAGGGGGCGCGAGGCGAAGTACGCGGCGAAACCGGCGAGCGGCACGGAGGCCACCAGGAGCACGGTGACCGCGAGCCCGGTGGAGCCGAGGAGCAGCGAGGACAGCAGCGCGACGAGCGCGAGGTAGGGCGGCGCGGACTGGGTGCCGCCCGCGCCCACCGGATGCCAGCCGTCGAGGTAGCGCGACCACAGCTCGGAGGAGTCCGCGGGCGCGGGCAGCAGCGCGCCGCCCGCGAGCGCCCCGCTGCCGAGCAGTTGGCGGCAGGCCAGGAGCGAGACGAACAGCAGGACCAGGAAGAGCATCGGACCGGGGTTGCGGGCGACCCGCTTGAGCCGCGCGAACTGCTCGATCTCCAGGAAGTCCGCGTCGTCGCCGCCCGGTCCGGACTCGACCGCGCTGCCGTGCCGTCCGGCACCGGTCGTGGCCTCGGGGTCGGAGCTGCCCCCGAGGTTGCTCGCGACCTGTTCGACGGTGGCCCGCACGGTCGCGCCGGGCGGCGGGAACAGTGCCCGCAGCTCGCCCTTGTCGACCTGGGGCCGGCCGCGCCTGCGGCGGCCCGCGATGATCCGCTCCGGGCGCAGCAGGGTGCCCAGGAGACCGCGGATCTCGTCGACCGCCTGTCCGGGGACCTTGCCGACGAGATACGCGACCGTGCGCAGCAGGGTGCCGAGGACCAGGCGGATCAGGATCCAGGGCAGCTGCGCGGTACGGGCGTTGACGAGGAGGGTGTAGACGGCGCCCGCCTTGTCGACCTTGTGCGGGGAGGCGGAGGTGCGGCCCACGCAGTCGACGGTGCGGCGCTCGCGGGAGGCCGCCTCGGCGTGCCGTACGACCGCTTCGGGGGCGACGAGGACGCGGTGGCCCGCGGTCTGGGCGCGCCAGCACAGGTCGACGTCGTCGCGCATCAGCGGCAGTCGGCGGTCGAAGCCGCCGAGTTCCTCGAAGACATCGCGCCGGATCAGCATTCCGGCGGTGGAGACGGACAGCACGGGGTGGACGTGGTCGTGCTGGCCCTGGTCCTGTTCGCGGCGGTCCAGACCCGTCCAGCGGCGGCCGGAGTTGGCGATGGTGACGCCGACTTCGAGCAGCTGACGGCGGTCGTACCAGCCGCGGAGCTTGGGGCCTACGACGGCGACGTCCTGGCCGAGCTCCCGCTCGTTCTCCACGACCCGCAGCATCTGTGCCAGGGCGTCCGGCTCGGGGGCGCTGTCGTCGTGCAGCAGCCACAGCCACTGCTCGGGCTCGCCGTGCGGGAGGTCCGGCATGTCGTACGCGTCGTCGCGCCACGTGCGCGTGACGGGGTCCCAGCCGCTGGGGCGCTTCAGGTAGGGCAGGTCGTCCGGGGTGAGCACACTGGCGCTGCGGGTGGCCTCTTCGACGGCCTGGCCGAAACCGGTGCGGCGGGCGAGATGCAGCACACGGTCGGCGCCGAGGGCGTCGGTGAGCAGCTGGGCGGAGTCGTCCGCGCTGCCGGTGTCGGCCGCCACCGCGTTCTGCACGGGGCGCTCCTGGCCGAGCAGCCCGGCGAGCGCCTCGGGCAGCCAGCGGGCGCCGTCGTGGGAGACGAGCACCGCGGTCACCACGTGGCGCGGGAACTCAGGGGTGGCGGCGGCGTCTTGATGGGCTGCCGAATGGCTGTGCACGGACATCGAGGTACGGGCCCCGGTTCGATGGACTGCGGTGGACGTCTGTGTCCGGCGGGGACAGCGGGACGTCTCGGACGAGGGCCCACACTAACGGCTGGGCAAGACGGCGGCCCGCCGCCTGTGGATAACCCACCTGCGACGGGCCGTTCGTTACGTAGGAGTGTGTGCCGTTTGGTCAGGGGCACACACGCGCGCGTACGACTGTTCTCAGTACCGCTCTGTACTGCTCCGTACCGCTTCTTTCAGACGGCTGCCTTCTTCAGGCGACGCCGCTCACGCTCGGACAGACCACCCCAGATGCCGAACCGCTCGTCGTTGGCGAGCGCGTATTCGAGGCACTCGGAGCGGACCTCACAGGCGAGGCAGACCTTCTTGGCCTCGCGGGTGGATCCGCCCTTCTCGGGGAAGAAGGACTCGGGGTCGGTCTGGGCGCACAGCGCGCGCTCCTGCCAGCCGAGTTCCTCGTCCGCGTCGTCGACCAGCAGTTGCTGCACCAGCTCGGTCATGTGCGCCCCTCGTCTGTCTTTCGCGTCCCCGTGATGCTGCCGTTACCGATTTCGGCTGAACGACACGAGTGAAATTACAAGTGTGCCGATCCGGGCCAGTCAAGCCGAGATCTGCTATTGGGTCCCTTATTCACTCTGCGGAACCAAGGCTATGCGGAAAGTGTTCAAATCGGCATAAACCCTGACAGCCCAAGGGGGTCCCGGTCGGACGCCCGGCCCCTTCACAGGGGAGGACGCCCAGGAGTTCGATCTCGTTCCGACGCGGACCCTGAAGCGAACCGGATCACATTTCGATCACGGGGTCGCAGTGAGGTTTGTGCGCCCGGTTGTGCGCCATGTGTCCGGGGCGGCTCCTGAACAAACCTTTCGCCTGCCAGATGAACCGGATGAGGTGAAACATCTCCCACATGGCGGACATGAAGTTGACAGTGGGAGTGTGAACCGGGGACCTTATGGGCATGCTCGCGAACTTGGCGCTCGCCTCGACCCGCACCGCCGGGTCCCACGGTGCTGCCCGCGCTCGCTGTAGCTGTTGTTGCTGTTCCAGCTGTTGAGCCTTACCGCGCTCCGGCTGCCTCGCCGCCACTGAGGCGAATCCCCGCCCCCTTCCAGGGCGAACGCCCGCACCAGGGCAACCCCTCCCGTCCGTGACCCGGACGGAAATGGTCCGCGACACCCCAGCACTCTCCCGCCGAGGAACCACCGCACCCCATGAACAGCGACAACGACCTCCAGATCGCCGGCGACATCCTCGAAGTACCGCACCTGCTCCAGCCGCCGCGCGAGCACCCCGGCACCGTGGCCGAGTTCGTCGGCCTCGCCCGCTCCATCGCCGCCGACCGCTCCCAGTGGGAGCACCTCGTCCAGTACGACGCGACCTCGCGCTGGTACCACCGGCTGAGCACCGGCCCCGGCTACGAGGTGTGGCTGCTCTCCTGGGTGCCCGGGCAGGGCAGCGGGCTGCACGACCACGGCGGCTCCTCCGGCGTACTGACGGTCCTGGACGGCGCGCTGACCGAGCGCACGGAGCGCGGCACGCGCGCGTTGAGCGCCGGATCGCAGCGGGTGTTCGCGCCCCGCTACATCCACGAAGTCGTCAACGACTCCCTCGAACCGGCCGTGAGCCTGCACGTTTATTACCCGGGTCTTACCGAGATGCCGATGCACGCCGCGCGGTGCGCCGTCGCCGAGGTCTCCTGACCGCCCGGTCCCGTGACCGCCGGGTCTCGTAACCGCGTGACGCGTTGTCGTACCCGCCTGCAAGACTGAGTCTCATGCGCATTGTGGTTCTGGCAGGCGGTATCGGTGGTGCCCGGTTCCTGCGTGGTCTCCAGCGGGCCGTGCCGGACGCGGACATCACGGTCATCGGCAACACCGGCGACGACATCCACCTCTTCGGGCTGAAGGTCTGCCCGGACCTCGACACGGTGATGTACACGCTCGGCGGCGGCATCAACGAGGAGCAGGGCTGGGGTCGGGCCGAGGAGACCTTCCATCTGAAGGAGGAGCTCGCGGCGTACGGGGTCGGGCCTGCGTGGTTCGGGCTCGGCGACCGCGACTTCGCGACGCACATCGTGCGGACACAGATGCTGGGCGCGGGCTATCCGCTCAGCGCCGTCACCGAGGCGCTGTGCGACCGGTGGAAGCCGGGCGTCCGGCTCATCCCCATGTCCGACGACCGCGTCGAGACGCATGTCGCCGTCACACTGCCCGCCGACGACTCCGGCTCCGGCTCCGGCTCCGGCTCCGGCGAGCGCAAGGTCGTCCACTTCCAGGAGTACTGGGTGCGGCTGCGGGCCTCCGTGCCGGCCGAGGCGATCGTGCCGGTCGGCGCCGAGCAGGCCAAGCCCGCGCCCGGGGTGCTCGAAGCCATCGCCGAGGCGGACGTCGTGCTCTTCCCGCCGTCCAACCCCGTCGTGTCCGTCGGCACCATCCTCGCCGTGCCCGGCATTCGCGAGGCCATCGCCGAGGCGGGCGTGCCCGTGGTCGGCCTCTCCCCCATCGTCGGGGACGCGCCGGTGCGCGGCATGGCCGACAAGGTGCTCGCCGCGGTGGGCGTCGAGTCCACGGCCGCGGCGGTCGCCGAGCACTACGGCTCGGGGCTCCTCGACGGCTGGCTCGTCGACACGGTGGACGCCTCCGCAGTGGAGCGTGTGGAGGCGGCCGGAATCCGGTGCCGGGCCGTGCCCCTGATGATGTCCGACCTCGACGCGACGGCGCAGATGGCGCGTGAGGCGCTGGCACTGGCGGAGGAGGTACGGGCGTCTTGAGCGGACAGGGCGGACAGGGCGGTGCCACGGGCTATCGGGTCTGGGCGCTGGACGGGCTTCCCGAGGTGCGTCAGGGCGACGACCTCGCGAAGCTCATCGCCGCGACCGAGCCCGGGCTCGTCGACGGGGACGTACTCCTCGTCACCTCCAAGATCGTGTCCAAGGCGGAGGGGCGGATCGTCGAGGCCGTCGACCGTGAGGCCGCCATAGACGCCGAGACCGTACGGGTCGTGGCGCGGCGCGGGACCCTGCGGATCGTCGAGAACCGGCAGGGGCTCGTCATGGCCGCCGCCGGTGTCGATGCCTCCAACACCCCCGCCGGGACCGTGCTGTTGCTGCCCGAGGACCCCGACGCGTCGGCGCGGGCGATTCGGGAAGGGCTGCGGGACACACTCGGGGTCGAGGTCGGTGTCGTGATCACCGACACCTTCGGGCGGCCCTGGCGCACCGGGCTCACCGATGTCGCCATCGGCGCCGCGGGCGTACACGTACTCGACGATCTGCGCGGCGGCACGGACGCGTACGGCAATCCGCTGAGCGCGACCGTCGTCGCCACCGCCGACGAGCTCGCCTCCGCCGGTGACCTGGTCAAGGGCAAGGCCTCCGGGCTGCCCGTCGCCGTCGTGCGCGGGCTGCCGCACGTGGTGGCCGAGGACGACGGCGAGGGGGCGAGGGCGATGGTGCGCGGCGCGCACGACGACATGTTCCGGCTGGGCACCTCGGAAGCCGTACGGGAGGCGGTGACCCAGCGGCGTACCGTACGGGCGTTCACCGACGAGCCCGTCGACCCCGGTGCCGTACGGCGTGCGGTCGCCGCGGCGGTGACCGCTCCGGCGCCGCATCACACCACTCCCTGGCGGTTCGTCCTCCTTGAGTCGCAGGAGTCCCGGACGCGGCTGCTGGACGCCATGCGGGACGCGTGGATCGCGGATCTGCGGGGGGATGAGAAGAGCGAGGAGTCCATCGCCAAGCGGGTGCGACGGGGGGACGTGCTGCGCAACGCGCCGTACCTCGTGGTGCCGTGCCTGGTCATGGACGGGTCCCATACGTACGGCGACGTACGGCGGGACGGGGCCGAGCGCGAGATGTTCGTGGTCGCCGCCGGGGCGGGGGTGCAGAACTTCCTGGTCGCGCTGGCCGGGGAGCGGCTCGGGTCCGCGTGGGTGTCGTCGACGATGTTCTGCCGGGATGTCGTACGGGAAGTGCTGGGGCTTCCGGAGGGATGGGATCCGATGGGGGCCGTGGCCGTGGGGCATGCGGCGGAGGCGCCGAGGGCTCGGCCGGAGCGGGACGCGGGGGCGTTCATCGAGGTGCGCTGAGGCGTCCGACGCCTACGGGGCATCCGCAGCGCCTACTCTCGTAAGGCACCCTGAGCATCCCTGGGACCTCCATGGGCGTCCCTGGGACCTCGACCTCCATCAGGACCTCATTCGTGTAGGACCTCATTCGTGGCTGGACGTTTCGCTCCTCGGCCGACGCGTACCACCGTGCGCGGCGGGCATGTCGTCGTGCCTGGCGGGGTGCCTCGGCAGGCGCCCGTGGCCGGGCTCAGTCGTACGTGGACACCGGCCGGACCGCTCGATCTCGGGCTCGTGCTCGGGCCGCTGCGGCGTGGGCCGGGCGATCCGACGTTCCGGGCGACGGCGGACGGGGCCGTGTGGCGGGCCAGCCTTACGCCCGGCGGGCCCGGGACCCTGCGGGTCGTGGTGCGGGGCGGGGTGGTTCAGGGCGAGGCGTGGGGGCCGGGGGCCGAGTGGCTGCTCGACCGGCTTCCCGAACTGCTCGGGGCGGCGGACGATCCGGACGCCTTCGAGCCGCGGCACCGGCTGGTCGCTCTCACGCGGCATCGGCGGCCGGGGCTGCGGCTGACGCGTACCGGGCTCGTGCTGGAGTCGCTGATTCCGTCCGTGCTGGAGCAGAAGGTGACCACGGACGAGGCTTATCGGGCGTGGCGGTTGCTCGTGCGGAAGTTCGGGGAGCCTGCGCCGGGGCCCGCGCCGGAGCGGATGTACGTCATGCCGGCGCCGCGGACGTGGGCGTTGATCCCGTCCTGGGAGTGGCATCGGGCCGGGGTCGACAACAAGAGGGCTTCCACGGTGCTTCGGGCTGTGCGGGTTGCTGCGCGGCTTGAGGAGGCGGTGTCGTTCGATCCTGTGCGGGCTCAGGCTCGGCTTGAGTTGGTGTCCGGGGTGGGGCCCTGGACCTCTGCGGAGGTTGTGCAGCGGAGTCATGGGGCCGCGGATGCGGTGACCGTGGGGGATCTTCATCTTCCCGGCATCGTGGGGTATGCCCTGGCGGATGACCGGGATGCGGATGACTCTGTGATGCTCTCGCTGCTCGAGCCGTATGCGGGGCAGCGGCATCGGGCGGCTCGGCTCATTCTGCTGTCGGGGCGGACGCCGCCGCGGCGTGTGCCGAAGATGCCACGCGGGGATATCGGGCGGTTGTGATCGCCCCCGCCGCCCCTACCCGTCCCATCCCTTCCTGGGGGCTGCGCCCCCAGACCCCCCTCAAAGATTGCGCCGTTCCCCGCGCCCCTGAAAGTCGTCTGCGGGCCAGTGGGGGTTGTTCGCGCAGTTCCCCGCGCCCCTTAAGGGGCGCGGGGAACTGCGCAATCTTTTGGACCAGCCCCCACCCACCGCGGAGCCCCCGCGGAGGGTTACTGGTCCGAGGAGAAGCGGAGTGAGGCCGCTGGGATGTGGGCGTCGCACCAGACGCGTACGCCCTCGCGGAGTTCGTTGTCGGGGCCGACGGTCGCGCCATCGCCGATGACCGTGTTGGTGAGGACGGTGCGTTCGCCGATGTGGGCGCGGGCGCCGATGAGGGAGTCGGTGATGACGGCGCCGGGGGCGATCACCGCGCCCGAGAGGATCGTGCTGCCGGTGATGCGGGCGCCCTCGCCGACGCGGGCGCCGTCGCCCACCACCGTGCCGCCGGTGAGTTTGGCGTCGGGAGCGACCGTGGCCGTGGGCAGGATCAGGCGGTCGCCGCAGCGGCCGGGGACGGCCGGGGACGGGGCGCGGCCGAGGACGAGGTCCGCGGAGCCGCGGACGAAAGCCTGCGGGGTGCCCAGGTCCAGCCAGTAGGTGGAGTCCACCATGCCCTGGAGGTGGGCTCCGGTGGCCAGCAGCTCGGGGAAGGTCTCGCGTTCGACCGAGACGGGGCGGCCCTCGGGGATCGTGTCGATGACCGCGCGGCGGAAGACGTACGCCCCCGCGTTGATCTGGTCGGTGACGATCTCCTCGGGGGTCTGGGGCTTCTCCAGGAAGGCCGTGACGCGGCCGGTGGCATCCGTGGGGACCAGGCCGTACGCGCGCGGGTCCTCGACACGGGTGAGGTGGAGGGAGACGTCCGCGCCGGTCGTCTCGTGGGTGCGGACCAGGGCCGGGATGTCCAGGCCCGTGAGAATGTCACCGTTGAAGATCAGTACCGGGTCGTCGGGGCCCGAGTGGAGCCGGGACGCCACGTTGCGGATGGCGCCGCCCGTGCCGAGGGGCTCTTCCTCGGTGACGTACTCGAGGTGGAGGCCCAGGGAGGAGCCGTCGCCGAAGTACGGCTCGAAGACCTCGGCCAGGTAGGAGGTCGCCAGGACGATGTGCTCGACGCCCGCCGCCCTCGCCCGCGCCAGCTGGTGTGTGAGGAAGGGGACCCCGGCCGCCGGAACCATCGGCTTGGGAGTGTGCACCGTGAGCGGACGCAGCCGGGTGCCTCTGCCGCCGACCAGGAGGATCGCTTCTGTCACCTGTCGTCTCTGCTTCCTGCCGGGACCGGCCGAACTGTGTTTCGGCCGGCCAGTGTATGCAGACTGTTCGATGGCGCCTTCGACGGGCGTGCGGTGTCCTTCGATGACCCTCTGACGACCGGTGGTTCTGTCGGCCCCGTTCTCCCGCTGGGTCGGACGCCCTACCGTCCCTGGTAGCGCGCCGCCGTTTTGCGGGCCGAACCGAGCTTGCCGTACAGGAGCCTTCCTGGGCACTCCGTCGCGAATCCGTCCCGATGGCCGGAGATCACATTCAGTCGCACGCTCTTTCCCTTTTGGTAGAGATTGCCACCGCCCGACGTCAGGTATGTCTTGCCACGCGGATTCGCTCCGTAGAGGCCGAGTTTCCAGGCCGTGAGACGCGCGATGGCTTGGACCGCGGAGCTCGACGGCTTCGTTTTGCCGAAGCTGCCGAGAACGGCGATCCCCATGCTGTTGGTGTTGAAACCGAGAGTGTGGGCGCCCCTGACGGCCTTCGCCACACCCCCGGCGCGCCCCTCGTAGATGTTTCCGCACTTGTCGACGAGGAAGTTGTAGCCGATGTCGCGCCAGCCGCTGCTCACCACGTGGTAGCGGTAGATACTGCGGATGACCGAAGGGGCTTGGGAGCAGCTGTAGTTGTTGCCCGAGGCCGTGTGGTGGACGAAGGCGGCCTTGACCTTCTTCGTGTAGACGAAGCCGCGCTCGCGCAGGTTCTCGTTCGCGCCCCAGCCGCGGCGCGTGATGATGCGCGGGCGTGCGCCGATGTACGGCTTCGCGCGCTGCTCGCCCCGGCGTGCGGCGAGGAATTCGCGCTCCGTCTCCTCCTGGGAGAGCGCGGGGATCTCCAGCGCGCCGAGGGGCGCGAGATCGGCGTTGACGGCGGACGTGGCGGCGGCCTGGGGGGAGAGTGCGCCGTGGCGCGCGTCGTCCATGCCGGCGCTCTCGTGAGCGCTCAGGCGCGGGTCGCCCGCCGGTGCGCCCGCGGGTGGGGCGTCCGCGCCGGGGTCGACGAGTTCGAGGTGGAGCCCCGTGGGGAGCGGTGAGTCGCCCGGAGCCGTCGCCCGTTCGTCCTCCTCCGCCTGGACGCGCACTTCGACGCCGTCCGAGTTCCCCACCCACAGGGGCGCCGTGGAGCCGCGTACCCGGCCCGATTCGCCCTCGGCGGTGTCCGGGTCGGCCGCGTGCTCGTGGTTGTGCGTCTCGACGTCCTGCCAGCCGGACCAGTCGCCGTTCGCGACCGTACGGGTACGGACCTGGACGCGTCCGTACAGCTCAGTGTCCGGGTTGTCCCAGACGACGCCGACCAGGGAGAACGGCCGTACGTCCCGTCGCGTGAGCCCCTGTTCGGGCGCTGCGGAGCCGAGAGAGCGCTCGCCGGAGAGCGGGGCGAGCGGCAGGGACTGGGTGCTGCCGGGGACGGCCGGCTCGGACGTCCCCGCCGGGGGCTCTGCCTGCGCCGGGGCGGTCAGGGCCAGTGGAAGGGCGAGTGCGGCCGCGCAGGTGACGCCGACCGAGGAAGCAAGGAATCCGCGCATGCCCCCGATCGTGGACATAGTCATACATATCTGTCCATCGGGGAATTGACGGACCGTCGGGGGGCGCTCGTCCGAACCGGTGGCGCGGGCGGCCGGTCCCGCGCGCCGCCCCCGCGTACGCTTGCGCGCGTGAACGCCACCGACCGCACCCCCGCCGACCTGCTGCGATCCGCGCTCGCCGCGGACCCCGCGCGCCCCCTGGTGACCTTCTACGACGACGCCACGGGCGAACGTGTCGAATTGTCCGTGGCCACCTTCGCCAATTGGGTGGCCAAGACCGCCAATCTGCTCCAGAACGAGCTGTCCGCCGAGCCCGGCGAACGGGTCGCGCTGCTGCTGCCCGCGCACTGGCAGACGGCGGCGTGGCTCCTCGCGTGCTCCTCGGTCGGGGTCATCGCCGATGTCGGGGGCGATCCCGCCGCCGCGGACCTCGTGGTGAGCGGACCGGACACGCTGGATGCGGCCCGCGCGTGCTCCGGGGAGCGGGTGGCGCTCGCGCTGCGGCCCCTCGGCGGGCGCTTTCCGCAGCCACCGGAGGGCTTCGCCGATTACGCCGTGGAGGTGCCGAGCCAGGGTGACCGCTTCATGCCGTACGCACCGGTGGACCCGGAGGAGCCGGCGCTGATCGTCGCCGGAGCCGAGTACACGGGGGCCGAGGTTGTCGAGCGGGCTCGGGCTGACGCCCCCGGGTTCGATCTCACGGGGCCGGGGTCCCGGATTCTGTCGGCGCTCCCCTATGACACCTGGGAGGGGCTCAGCGCCGGGTTGTACGCGCCGCTCGCCACCGGAGGGTCCGTGGTGCTGTGCCGCCATTTGGATCAGCTCGGGGAGGATGCTGTGGCCAAGCGGGTGGAGAGTGAGCGGGTGACTGCGACGGCTCGCTGAGGGAGCCCTTGGGGGTTGTTTGTCGGCCGCGGGCCGGTGGGGGCTTGTCGCGCAGTTCCCCGCGCCCCTGAAGGGGCGCCTTCCCGCACCCGGAGTCATCCGTTCGGCCTATCAGCGCCCCGCCCCCACCCCCACCCCGGGCCATGGTCGTAAGAGCACCGCAGCACGCTCGTACGCCCGGACTCGTACGCCATGAGGGGTGGACCGACACGTGACCGACACCGTAGGCGCGCCCTCCGGACGGCCGGAAGGGCCGGGGCTCGGGGCGTCGCCCAGCGGAGGCGGGCTCATACGTCGGCGGCGGCGGTGGCTGCGTTACACGGCGATCGGTGTGGCCGTCGTGGTGCTGGGCGCCGTGGGGGTCGGCTGGGCGGCGTACGAGAAACTGAACGCGAACATCACGCCGGACAACGCCGCCGCCGCCGAGCTCGCCCGGTATGAGAAGGAGCGGCCCACCGCGCTGGTGCGGGACGCGCAGAACATCCTGCTGATCGGGTCGGACTCGCGCTCGGGGGACGGGAACCAGAAGTACGGGCGGGACTCCGGGACCGAGCGCTCCGACACCACGATCCTGCTGCACCTGGCCGGAAACCGGCGCAGCGCGACCGCCGTCTCGCTGCCCCGCGATCTGATGGTGGACATGCCGAGCTGCCGGCGTCCGGACGGCAGCCGCACCAAGCCGGTGTTCGCGATGTTCAACTCGGCCTTCGAGGTGGGCGGTTCGGCCTGCACGATCCGGACCGTCGAGAAGCTCACGAACATCCGCGTCGACCACCACATGGTCGTCGACTTCCACGGGTTCAAGGACATGGTCGATGCCGTGGACGGCGTCGAGGTGTGCCTGAAGGAACCCATCGACGACAAGGAAGCCAAGCTGAAGCTGCCCGCGGGCAAGGTCGTGCTCAGCGGCGAGCAGGCCCTCGGATACGTCCGCGCCCGCAAGAGCATCGGCGACGGCAGCGACACCGACCGTATGGACCGCCAGCAGCGGTTCCTCGGCGCGCTCGTCAACAAGGTGCGCAGCAATGACGTCCTGCTCAATCCGGCGAAGCTCTATCCCGTGCTCGACGCGGCCACCTCGTCGCTCACCACGGACCCGGAACTGGCGAGCCTGCGCGGGCTGTACGACCTGGTGCGCGGCATGCGCAACATCCCCACGGAACGTGTGCAGTTCCTGACGGTGCCCCGGACGTCGTACGTCCTGAACGTGAATCGCGACCAGCTCGTGGAGCCCGCGGCGGCGGAACTCTTCGCGCGGCTGCGGGCGGACGCGCCGGTGGTGGTCTCGAAGAACCTTCCGGAGGATTCCGCCGCCCTTCCGGAGGCTTCCGCCGCCCTTCCGGAGGTTTCCGCCACAAAGAGCGGCAATACGACAGGCGAAAGCACGTACGACCCCTCGGGCAACTCCTCGGGCGGCTACTCCCGCGACTCCTCGCGCAACTACGAAGAGGAGTCATACGGCGACGGAAAGTCGAGGGGAAAACTGCCTGGCGGACCGGCCGGCACCCCCGAACCCGCGCCGACTTTCCGGGGGAACACGGCAGCCGAGGACGCCTGCGGGTAAAGCGCACACCAAGGCGGGGAACTGCTGAGCTAAGAAGTCTCTGAGAAATAGGGCGGATTGCCCAGTTGTAGGGGCGTTGAATTTGTCACGGCCGTCGCTCGACGCTGAACTGGGCGGATAGTGTGAGCGATCCGGTGCACCCGGCCACGAGGTCCGTCCTGGAGGTCGCGCACTGGTTGACCGAGACCCGAGCGCCTTAAGAGGGGGAAAGGCGCCGCGTGGCCCCGACGGAGGATTCAGACAACCGTGGACGCGCAAGGCCGTGGGCGGGCGGACAACATCGACCCCGCAGACCAGTGGGTACTCAACCCGAGCACCGGCGAATACGAACTGCGACTGACCCCTTCCGCACCGCAGTCAGGGGTACCGAGACCGCGGCGGGGCGCCCCCGCGGGAGCGCGTGCCCGCACCGCGCCCGGCCGGGACCGCGAGGTTCCCGGTCGCGAGACTCCGAGCCGCATTGTGCCGGGGCAGCGCCGCCGCCGCGCGGAGCCGCCGGAGCCCGTTCCGGGCCGCCGCCGGGGGCGTACGAAGCCCAAGAAGTCGAAGGCGAAGAAGATACTGCTGTGGACCGGCGGCACCATGGCCTTCGTGCTGGTCGCCGTCTCGGCCGCCGCGTACGCCTACCTCAAGCACCTTGAGGGCAACGTCAACACGACGGACATCGGCAGCGCGGGCAAGAAGGGCTTCAGCAAGGACGAGGCCTTCAACATCCTGATCATCGGTACGGACAAGCGCACCGGTAAGGGCAACGAGGGCTACGGCGACAAGAACAGCGTCGGGCACGCCGACACCAACATCCTGCTGCACGTCTCCAAGGACCGTACGAACGCGACCGCGATGAGCATTCCGCGCGACCTGATCGTCGATGTCCCGGACTGCCCGACCGTTCAGTCCGACGGCAGCACGAAGGTCATCGGGGGCACGCAGAACGTCCGCTTCAACACGAGCCTCGGCCAGGCGAACCGCGACCCGGGCTGCACCATGAACACGGTCAAGGCGGTCACCGGCATCGCACCGGACCACTTCATGATGGTCGACTTCAACGCGGTCAAGACGCTGACCACGGCGGTGGGCGGTGTCGAGGTCTGCGTGGCCCACGCCGTCAACGACAAGGAGTCGAAGCTCAAGCTGCCCAAGGGCAAGTCCGTTGTCGAGGGTGAGCAGGCGCTGGCCTTCGTGCGGACCCGGCACAGCTTCGGCAACCAGGGCGACCTCGACCGCATCAAGGTGCAGCAGCAGTTCATGGGCTCCCTGATGCGCAAGATGAGCTCCAGCAACACCCTCACCAGCCCCACCAAGCTGATAAAGCTGGCCGAGGCCGCCACCAAGGCGCTCACCGTGGACACCGGCATCGGCAAGGTGAGCACGCTCAAGGACATCGCCCTGGAGCTGAAGAAGGTGCCGACGAAGAACATCACCTTCACCACGGTGCCGGTGATCGACAACCCGACCGAGAAGGTCCACGCGACGGTCGTCGTGAACCCGACGACGGCACCCGAGGTCTTCGACGCCATCAAGAACGACGTCTCCTTCACCGCGGTGAAGGCGAAGGAGAAGAAGGAGAAGGCCGCGGTGGCCGCCCGCCTCAAGGGCACCCGCTCCGCCGCCGCCGACATCCGCGTCGACATCTACAACGGCGGCGCCGATGCCGGCTCCGCACAGGCAACTCTTAACTGGCTGCAGAATGATGAGGGCGTGCTCAAATCCAGCCAGCTCGGAAACGCTGACGAAACACTCAGCAAGACGACCCTGGAGTACTCTCCCGACCAGGCCGACCAGGCACGCAAACTGGCGGATCTCATGGGGCTGTCCGCTTCGGCGATGAAGCCTGGCAAGAGCGAGAAGAACTCACAGGGTCTGCCCGCGATCGTGCTGACCCTGGGCAAGGACTTCAAGGGCGCCGGGGTGTCGATGACCACCCCGACGAAGGCGCCCGACGTCGACAAGTCGACGGCGGACAAGACGGTGTGCGCCAGTTGATGACCTAACGGGTCTGTCAGGCGTCTAACAGGACGCGAGAAGCGTCCTGCCGGGCGCTGCAAGCGTCCGGCTGGGCGCGTGACGGACCCGTTTGTCAGGCGCAGGGTGGGGAGGGCGGAGAGATGGCTCAAAGCGGTGTGCGTGGGGAGGGAGCACGACCACGCGTCCGGCACGCCGGCGGGTCCGGCGGAGCCGGTGCGCACGGCTGGGACGACAGTCTTTACGACGAGAACGGTGATCCCGTTCACCGGGTGGACGACGGTTCGGTACGGACGGCCGACGGCCATGGGGCTCGGACGGCCGACGGCAACGGAGTCCGTGCGGCCGACGACACGATGCCGCTGAAGCCGCAGGGCCACGGGCGGCACGGCGGCGGTGGCGGCCGTCGGCGCGGGGGCGGGGGGCGCCCGCGTCGCAGACGTCGCATCCTGCGCTGGTCCGCGATTGTCCTGGCGGTCCTGATACTTGGCACCGCGGGTGCCGGCTATCTCTACTACCAGCACCTGAACGCGAACATCAAAAAGAAGGACCTGAACATCGGCGACCCGAAGGACCGGGCCGCCAAGTCGAAGGCGAACGCGGCGGGCCAGACCCCGCTGAACATCCTGCTGATCGGTTCGGACGCCCGGGACTCCACGGAGAACCAGAAGCTCGGCGGCGCCAAGGACACCTTCGGCACACCGGCCCGCGCGGACGTCCAGATGCTGCTGCACGTGTCGGCGGACCGCAGCAACATGTCGGTGGTGAGCATGCCGCGCGACACGCTGGTGGACATCCCCAAGTGCACGGACCCGGACACCGGCAAGGTCTACGCGGCCGAGACGAACGTGATGACGAACGACTCGCTGGGCCGCGGTGGCCCCGGCTGCACGGTCGCCACCTGGGAGAAGCTGACCGACATCCACATCGACCACTTCATGATGGTCGACTTCTCGGGTGTGGTGTCGATGGCGGACGCCATCGGCGGTGTCCCGGTCTGTGTGGACGCCAACATCTACTCGCACACCTCCACGGGCCACGGCTCCGGTCTGAAGCTGGAGGAGGGCACCACGTCCATCAAGGGCAAGCAGGCCCTGCAGTGGCTGCGCACGCGCTACGGCTTCGAGGACGACACGGACATAGCCCGCACCAAGGCCCAGCACCAGTACATGAACTCGATGGTGCGCCAGCTGCGGGAGAACGCCACGCTCGGCAACCCGGGCAAGCTGCGCAAGCTCGCGGAGACGGCCACCACCTCGCTCACCGTGGACGACGCCCTCGGAACCGTGACGAAGCTGTACGACCTGAGCAAGGAACTGAAGAAGGTCCCCACCAAGCGCATCAGCATGACGACGATGCCGTGGCAGTACGCGTCGCCCACCAGCGGCCGGGTGGTACCCAAGCCGACCGACGCGGCGAAGGTCTGGCGTCTGCTGCGCGAGGACATCGCGCTGGACGGCAAGGACAAGAAGAAGACCACCAAGGACAAGGCCTCGTCCGACCCGGCCGCGGCGGACGACGCGATCGCGGTGCAGGTGCAGAACGGCACCCGGACCTCGGCGCTGGCCCCGGTCAGCGGGCGCGCGAGCGCGGTGAGCGAGCTGCTCGTCGGCAAGGGCTTCACCCAGGCCAAGGCCGACACGACGACGGCGACCACCGAGGCCACGACGGTCATCCGCTACCCGAGCGCCGACCTGGAGGGTGACGCCCAGCGGATCGCCAAGTCCCTCGGCATCCCGTTCAGCGCGGTGAAGAAGTCGACGGACGTCTCCGGGGTCACCCTGGTCGTCGGCGCCGACTGGCGGTCGGGCACCACGTACACGGCGCCGGAGGACGACGACTCGACGCCGGCGTCCGCGAAGCTGGACAAGGGCACGGACACCAAGGCGTGCATGCACGTCGACCCGGACTACATCTGGTCCTAGCTGGCGGCAAGCACAGACGAGTGGGGCCCCTCTCGGTTTCGAGAGGGGCCCCACTCGTCAGTACAGAAGCTCAACTCATACGCGCTGAAGCTCAGTTGGAGCTGCGGAGCACCGCCGGTCGCCGCGACGCGATGACCTTCTTGGCCAGCGCCTTCGGGCTGGTGAGGAAGCCGAAGCCCCACGACATGTGCATGGTCGCGAGGGCGACGGGAATCTGGAGGCGCGCCTTCAGCGGCAGCCCCTTGCCCGCGGGCAGCGAGCCGAGCGCGATGGCCGCGAGGTAGCCGCCGGGGACGAGGAAGCCCCAGGGGGTCAGCGCGGCGCCCACGACGACACCCGCCGCGATCGCGCACACGGCGGTCGGCGGGGCGAGGTAGCGCAGGTTGATGGAGCCCTCGTGGTAGCGGGCGACGACGTGCCGCCAGCGCCCGTAGTCCTTGTACTGCTTGGCGAGGGCGCGCACGCTCGGCCGCGGCCGGTACGACACCCGCAGCTCGGGCGAGAACCAGATGAGGCCGCCCGCTTCCCGGATCCGGAAGTTCAGCTCCCAGTCCTGGGCGCGGATGAACTCCTCGTTGTAGCCGCCCTGCTGCTCCAGCGCCTCGCGCCGGAAGACACCGAGGTAGACGGTCTCGGCGGGAGCGGCCTCGCCGCCCGTGTGGAAGGCGGCGTTCCCGACGCCGATCTTCGAGGTCATCGCGGCGGCGACCGCGTGCTCCCAGTCGTTCTCGCCCTCGGCGTGCATGATGCCGCCGACGTTCTGCGCGCCGGTCTCCTCCAGGAGGCGTACGGCGGTCGCGATGTAGTTCGGCGAGAGCATGCCGTGCCCGTCGACGCGTACGACGATGGGGTGCCGGGACGCCTTGATCGCCGCGTTCAGCGCGGCGGGCGTGCGCCCGGTCGGGTTCGGCACGGTGTGCACACGCGGATCTTCGGCCACGAGCTCGGCGGCGATCTCGTCCGTACGGTCCGTGGAGGGACCGATGGCGATCACGACCTCCATCTCGCCGTCGTACTGCTGCGCCAGGATCGCTTGGACGGCCCCGCGCAGATGCCGCTCCTCGTCGAGGACGGGCATGATCACAGAAACGGCGGGGGGCCGCACGTCAGACTTCTCGCTCATCGGACGTCACGTTACCGCGAATGGGGGACACGGGCGCGCGCCGCCCGGCCTAAGGCCCGGGCTGCAGATCGTATGGGCCTACCGTGCTCACGGATCCCCACGCCCAGCCTCGCGGAACGCATCCCTCCCGCGTCCTCGCGGAACGCATCCCCCGTCCAGCCTCGCGGAGGTGTCCCCCTTGTCCACGCCGCCCCGCTCCCCCGTCCGCCCCCAGCGCCACCCGCAGCCGTCCCGCTCCCGGCGGCCACCTGTGCAGCCGCCCGTACGGCGCAAGAAGCCGCGCTGGGCCATGCGGATGGTGACCACCCTCTCCGTGGTGGTCCTCGCCTCGGCGGGCATCGGGCACGCGGTGGTCACCAGCCTGGACGCGGACATCGCCCGGGTCGACCCGTTCAAGGACATGAAGAACCGCCCCCGGGCCGGCCACGGCATGAACGTGCTCCTCGTCGGCACCGACGGCCGGGAAAAGATCACGGAGGCGGAGCGGCTGAAATACCGGCTGGGCGGCGCGCCCTGCCACTGCACCGACACGATCATGATCGTGCACATCTCGGAGGACCGGGGGCGGGCCAGCATCGTCAGCCTGCCGCGTGACTCGTACGCCGAGACGCCCGCGCACATCGACGAGACCACCGGCGAGCGGCACCGCTCCCACCCGGTCAAGCTCAACGCGGCGTACGCGGAGGGCGGCCCGAACCTGACCGTGCGGACCGTCGAGAACATGACCCACGTCAAGATCGACCACTATCTGGAGGTCGACTTCACCAGCTTCATGAAGACGGTGGACGTGCTCGGCGGCGTGCGGATCTGCACCGCGCAGCCGCTGAAGGACTCGTACACCGGACTCGATCTGACGGCGGGGACGCACGATCTGAACGGCGGGGAGGCCTTGCAGTACGTCCGCTCGCGGCACGCCGACGGGTCCTCCGACCTCGGCCGGATGCAGCGCCAGCAGCGGTTCCTGGCGGCGCTGGTCTCGCAGGCGACCTCGTCCGGGATGCTGATGAACCCGATGAGGTTCCGCGACGTGACGCGGGCTGTGCTCGGCTCGGTGCGGGCCGACAAGGGCTTCGGCACGGACGAGCTGCTGGACCTGGGCCGGGCGATGCGGAACTTCTCCCCCTCCTCGTCGGAGTTCACGACCGTGCCGATCGGGCAGATGGGATTCGCCGTGAAGGGCATCGGTTCGACGCTGAAGTGGGACCCGGCGAAGTCGCAGAAGCTCTTCCAGGCGCTGCGCGACGACAAACCGCTCGCGGTGCACAAGTCAGGACCCAGGGCCCTACGCGTCGATGTGGCCCCTCAGCAGATCCAGGTCCAGGTGGAGAACGGGACGGCCACGGCGGGCCTCGGCAAGCGGGTCGACAGCGCGCTCGCCGCCACCGGGTTCCGTACGACGCACCGGCCCACCAGCGCGGTGGACCGGACTCTGCGGCGCACCGTCGTCTCGTACGACCCCCGCTGGGACCGCTCGGCGCAGTCCCTCGCGACCGCGCTGCCCGGCGCCGAGCTGCGCGCGGTCCAGGGGCAGGGGCCGGTGCTGAAGGTGACCGCCGGGGCGGACTTCAAGGAAGTCAGGCGGGTGCGGGCGGAGGATCCGTCTCAGGGGGAGTTCGGGGTCGTGACGGGGGATCAGGTGATGTGTCCGTAGGCCTGGTGTGCACGGGCAGCCATGGCCCGGCTTGTACGGGCAACCGTCCGCAGAGCCCCGGTCTCCGTATCCCTCACGGGCGTCGCTAGTCGTCGAGGCCTTCCGCCGCGCGCTTCTCGCGCAGTTCCATGATCGCGCGGCGGCGGGCCAGGCGGTGGGTGCGGCGGATCTGGGCCTCCTGGCAGCGGCGCTCGTCGCGGTCGGTCTCCGGGAGCACCGGGGGGACGCGGCGGGGCTTGCCGTCGGCGTCGACGGCGGCGAAGACGAGGTAGGCCGAGCCGACCTGCTGGGCCGGCGCGGCCTCGTTCCAACGCTCGGCGAGGACGCGGACGCCGACCTCCATGGACGTACGTCCGGTCCAGTTGACCTGAGCCTTCACATGGACGAGGTCGCCTACGCGGACGGGTTCCAGGAAGGCCATCTCGTCCATGGAGGCGGTGACGGCGGGCCCGCCGGAGTGCCGCCCGGCCACCGCGCCCGCCGCGTCGTCGACGAGCTTCATGATGACGCCGCCGTGCACCGTTCCGAGAAGGTTGGTGTCGTTGTGGGTCATGATGTGGCTGAGGGTGGTCCGGGACGCGGAAGTCGGCTTGCCTGGAATGTCGGATTCCGGGCTGGAGGCCTGGTCTGTCATGGCGTCCACCCTATGCCGGGGCGCGCAAGGGTTGCTTTGCATCAGGTCTGCAACAGGCGTGACCCAGATCTCCCCACTCTCTTGTAAGGCTCACAGTGGTGCCCTGCACACTGGTCGGCATGAACGATTGGCCCGACGGGTGGTCCGGAGACAACCGCAGCAACGGCGGCAACGGCGGCAACCGCTACGGACGCGGCAGCGCAGGCGCACAGCCTGAGAGCGCGCGCGTCATGCGGCAGGTCCGGCGTGGTCCGGCAGCGCCCGCTCCGGGCAGCCCGGCCGCGCCGCCGCCGTCGTACGGCGGGGTGCCCCAGCAGCCGACGTACGTCGACGGGCAGGGGTACGACGACCAGTACGACTCCGGCTACAACACGGGCCAGGTGTACGGGTCCCCGAACGGGCCCGGCGGTCCGCAGGGCCCCGGCGGTGGCGGCTCGCGCGGCCCGCGCCCCGCGCCGAACTGGCGGCGCCGGATCAAGTGGACCGCGATCACGCTGGTCACGGTGATGGTCGTGGTGTCCGTGAGCACGTACTTCTGGGCGGACTCCAAGCTCCACCGTGACGTGGATCTCTCGACGGTCATCGACCGGCCCGACGCGGGCGAGGGCACGAACTATCTGATCGTCGGTTCCGACAGCCGCGCCGGCATGTCCGCCGCGGAGAAGAAGAAGCTGCACACCGGGTCCGCCGAGGGCAAGCGCACGGACTCGATGATGATCCTGCACACCGGCGACAACGGCTCGACCCTCATCTCGCTGCCCCGCGACTCGAACGTGACGATTCCCACGTACAAGGGATCCACGTCCGGCAAGACCTTCCAGGGCACGGGCCGTCAGGTGAAGCTGAACGCGGCGTACGCGGAGGACGGGCCGACGCTGCTGGTCCGCACCATCGAGGCCAACACCGGTCTGCACATCGACCACTATGTGGAGATCGGCTTCGCCGGCTTCGCGAGCATCGTCGACGCGGTCGGCGGTGTGGAGATGAACCTCGACCAGGGCTTCAAGGACAAGTACTCGGGCGCGGACTTCAAGAAGGGCAAGCAGACCCTCAACGGCGAGCAGGCCCTCGCCTTCGTCCGCACGCGGCACGCCTTCGCGGCGTCGGACCTCCAGCGCACGAAGAACCAGCAGAAGTTCCTGGCGGCCCTGGCGCACCAGGTCGCGACGCCGGGCACGGTCCTGAACCCCTTCAAGCTGTACCCGACGATGGGCGCGGGCCTCGACAGTCTCACCGTCGACAAGGACATGAGCCTGTGGGACCTGGCCGACATGTTCTGGGCGATGAAGGGCGTGACCGGCGGCGACGGCAAGTCCATGAACATGCCGGTCTCCGGCTCCACGGGCGGCAACCTCGTCTGGGACAAGGCCAAGGTGAAGACGCTGGTGAACGAGTTGCAGAACGACGAGAAGGTGACGGTCAGCAGCAACTGACGCCGTCACCGCCGCCTCGGCGGCCCCCGCCTACGCCCGCGCGCGGGCGAGCAGCGCGACGTGGGGCAGGGCCAGCCGCCCGCCCCCGTCCGCGAACTCGCCGCTCAGCCGCTCGTACTCCCGCCTGATCCGTACGATCGTCTCCGGTTCCTGCGAGGTGACGACGAGGCCGATGGTGGCGACGCCGGCCGCGGCGCCACCCCACCACTCCTCGACGGTGGCTCGGTGGTCCCACTCCAGTTCGGTGGAGTCCATCACGGTGAACGCGGCTTCCTCCAGCAGCTCCGCGAGCCCTTCCGGCGTCCGGGCGAAGTCATCGGCCGGGTCGCGGCGAGGCAGACAGGCCGGTGGTACGGCCCCGCCCGCCTCGCAGGCCCGCACGAGCAGGTCCTGCCCGGCACCGCGCCGCGCGCTCCACAGGGTCAGCGCGAGCCGGCCGCCGGGGCGCAGCACGCGCCGCAGCTCGGCGAGCGCGGCGCGTGGGCTGCCTACGTGGTCGAGGACGAAGTTGCCGACGACGGCATCGAACTCGCCGTCGGCGAAGGGAAGTTCCGGCAGGACGGCGATGCGGGCATCGACACCGCCGGAGCGTGCGGCCGCCACCATCCCCGCATCGGCGTCCACAGCACGGACGCGCGCCCCACGCCGCCGCGCCGCCATGGCCGCCGTACCCGTCCCGGTGCCGACATCGAGGACGTACGTCCCCGCAGCCACCTCCGCCGCGTCGAGCAGCGCCCCCACCGGGTACGCGCACAGTCGCGCGAAGCTTTCCGCGTAGGCCTGCGCCCGCCCGTCCCACATGTTCCGCTCAACGGCGTCGAAGGCCTCTGTCGGGCTCCTCATGTGAAGTCCGCGTAGGCCAGGTGCCGTGCACAGTGACGGCAGCGGAAGAGGTAGGCCGTGGGCCGGCCGTCGGCGTCCAGAGCGGACAGGAACTCCTCACCGAAGTCCGCTGCCAGGGCCTCCAGGACGTCCGGGTGCGGCGTCAGTTCGCGGATCCCGGCGCGGCCGAGGAAGACGGCCGCGTCCTCGCAGTGAGTCAGCCACCGCTCCTGCTGCCAGCCACCGAAGCCCGGGGTGCGCTGCTCGACCGTGCGCACGACATCCGCCGGCACGCGGCCGTCCACCTCGGTGAACTGCGCCTCGTAGCGCGCGGCGGCGCTGCCGTCCGCGAGGCACCACGGGCACAGCGCGTGGCTGAGGTCGGCGACGGCGTACACCGGGCCCGCGTACACGTAACCGCGCCGCTGCCCGCAGCACGCGCAGCGCGTGCCCGACGGCACCAGCGAGCCCGTGGTCAGCGGGTCGGGGTGGTACGGGAAGCAGGGCAGGGGTGGCGGGGCGACGGGGTCGGTCACTGCGCCATCCTGCCCCACAATGGATCAAGGACACCCGGTCGGGTGTCCTTGAGGCCGGTCAGGCAGATGTCACATCCTCGCGCCCGCCATCGCGCGGCACATCTCCGCGCAGCGGCGACAGGACTCGGCGCAGCGCATCATCTGGGGATCGTCCGGCATGGACATACACGCCTCGGCGCACATGTCGCACGCCTTGGCGCACATGGCGCACATCTCGGCCGACATGGGCGACCTGCGCATCATCATGTCGGCGCACATGCGGGTCATCTCGGAGCAGTCCATGAGTGCGCGCATGATCTGCATCTGGGCCTGTCCGCCCATCTGCATGCAGGAGCTCATGGTCTCCTCGCACATGGTGTGGCAGGACATGCACGCCTCGACGCAGTCCTGCATCTCCTTGGTCATGGCAGTCATGGTTCCGTGCTGCTGCATGGCTCCTCCTCGGAGTGGTGGGGCCCGGGTCGGGCCCGGGGTGCCCTTCCGTGGTACGCCTGCCGACCGTCCCGCGCCAACGGGCAGACGTGAACAATCCGCTACAAATACCTCACCGGCAAAGGGGCAAAAGACCCCGGAATCTCCCTGAGGGCCGCGTTGCCAATACGCCGATCGGTACCGCGGGCGGGGCGTGCCGGGGTCCGATCGGGGGCGAGGCCGTGGCCGAGTCCGTGACCGAGGCCGGGTAACTGCGCCCTGGGCGGTGGCCCGCCGGGGGCGGATGTCAGGGTGTTCCCCATGACGATCTCCCCGCCCCCGGCTCCGGCTCCGCCGTCCGGCAGACCGCCTTTCGACGCGGTGCTCTGCGACGTCGACAACGTGATCCGGATCTACGACCCGGCCCCCGTGTCCGCGCTGGAACAGGCCGCCGGACTGGCCGCGGGCACCGTCATGAAGGTGGCGTTCGCGCCGGAGACGGTACTGCCGCTGCTGGTCGGCCGGATCACGCCGGACGAGTGGGCGGAGTCGGTCGCGCGCGGCCTGACCGGCCTCGTGTCCCAGGTGACGGCCCGGGAACTAGGCACGGCGCTCGCCCGCTCCCCCTTCCGGGCCGACGGGACGGTCGTGGCCCTGCTGCGCGGGGCCCGCGCCGAGGGGCTCCGCCTGGTCCTCGTCTCCAACGCCACCGTCCAGCTGGAGGAGGACCTGGAGGTGCTGGGGCTGACGGACTTCGCCGACGACGTCGTCAGCAGCGCACGCGTCGGGATCGCCAAGCCCGACCGGCGCATCTTCGAGATCGCCGTCGAACGAGCCGGGGTCCCCGCCGAGCGGTGCCTCTTCGTGGACGACACCATCGAGAACGTGGAGGCGGCGGCCGCGCTCGGCATGCGAGCGGTCCACTACCGCGAACCGGAGGACCTGCGGCGGGCGCTGGCCGGCCTGTAACCGCGTACTCCTCAGGTGTTCGACCCGCACCGCCAACACCCCTAGCACGGCCCGCAGTTCGGCCGCCACGTCACTGTGCGGTGCGCTCCGCGATGAGCCGGCGGCACTGCTGTGCGCGGGCTGCCGGTTCGTCGTCCGTTGAGGAGAGCTCCGGCAGATGGTGACCCGCCCCTCATCTTGCCGCGCGCAAAAGAAGAGAGGCACCCTTTCGGATGCCTCTCACCTGAGCCTGCTGCCGGAATCGCGGTTACGGCAGGTTGCGGGCCATGACGATGCGCTGGACCTGGTTCGTGCCCTCGTAGATCTGGGTGATCTTGGCATCGCGCATCATGCGCTCGACCGGGTAGTCACGGGTGTAGCCGTAGCCGCCCAGCAGCTGGACCGCGTCCGTCGTGACCTCCATGGCGACGTCCGAGGCGAAGCACTTGGCCGCCGCGCCCTGGAAGGTGAGGTCCTTGTCGCCGCGCTCGGACTTCGCCGCCGCCTGGTACGTCAGGGCGCGGGCGGCCTCGATCTTCATGGCCATGTCGGCGAGCATGAACTGGATGCCCTGGAAGTCGGCGATCGGCTTGCCGAACTGCTTGCGCTCCTGGACGTAGCCCTTGGCGTAGTCAAGGGCGCCCTGGGCGATGCCGAGGGCCTGGGCCGCGATCGTGATGCGGGTGTGGTCCAGGGTCTTCATGGCGGTGGCGAAGCCGGTGCCTTCGTCGCCGATCATGCGGTCGGCCGGGATGCGGACGTTGTCGAGGTAGACCTCGCGCGTCGGGCTGCCCTTGATGCCGAGCTTCTTCTCCGGGGCGCCGAAGGAGACTCCCTCGTCCGACTTCTCGACCACGAAGGCCGAGATGCCCTTGGAGCGCTTGCTGGGGTCCGTGACCGCCATCACCGTGTAGTACTCGGAGACGCCGGCGTTCGTGATCCAGCGCTTCACGCCGTTCAGGACGTAGAAGTCGCCGTCGCGGACCGCCTTGGTCTTCATGCCCGCCGCGTCCGAACCGGCGTCCGGCTCGGAGAGGCAGTACGAGAACATGCCGTCGCCCTTGGCGAGCGGGGTCATGTACTTCTTCTTCAGGGCCTCGGAGCCGGACAGGATGACCGGGAGCGAGCCCAGCTTGTTCACCGCCGGGATCAGGGAGGAGGACGCGCAGACCCGCGCCACCTCTTCGATCACGATGACCGTGGCCAGCGCGTCGGCGCCCGCGCCGCCGTACTCCTCGGGTACGTGCACCGCGTGCAGGTCGGAGGTGACCAGCGCGTCCAGGGCCTCCTGGGGGAAACGGGCTTCCTCGTCCACCACTGCGGCGTACGGCGCGATTTTCGCCTCGGCCAGCGAGCGGATCGCGTCCCGGAGCATGTCGTGCTCCTCGGACGGGCGGTACAGGTCGAAATCAGCCGATCCGGCCAAGGTCTCTCACGCTCCAAGGATGCTGTGATGGTGGCGCTAACTACCGTTAAGTAACCCAAATTTTAGGGGCCCGCCCACGGGAGTGATACGTGAGCTTGGCGACAGAGGGAAAACAAGGGGAGAACTGCCCCGTGAGGGGGCTCCGCACGCCCCGACTATGCTCGGGCAGCGCACCTATGCCGTAGACCCCAGGAGCATCCATGGCCCTCAAGATCACCGTGATCGGCACCGGCTACCTCGGCGCCACGCACGCCGCGGCCATGGCCGAGCTCGGTTTCGAGGTCCTCGGGCTGGATGTCGTGGAAGAGAAGATCGACATGCTGCGGCGGGGCGAAGTACCGATGTACGAGCCCGGGCTCGAGGAGCTGCTGCGCAAGCATGTCGCGGGGATCGAGGGGTCCACCGGGCGGCTTCGGTTCACCATGGACTGGGCCGAGGTCGGGGAGTTCGGCGACGTCCACTTCGTCTGTGTGAACACGCCGCAGAAGCACGGTGAGTACGCGTGTGACATGTCGTACGTCGACGCCGCCTTCGAATCGCTCGCGCCGCATCTGCGCGGGGCCGCCCTCGTCGTCGGCAAGTCCACCGTGCCCGTCGGCTCCGCGGAGCGGCTGGCCGCGCGGCTCGCCGAACTCGCGCCCGCCGGTGAGGACGCCGAGCTCGCCTGGAACCCGGAGTTCCTGCGCGAGGGCTTCGCCGTGAACGACACGCTGCACCCCGACCGGATCGTGGTGGGTGTGCGCAGCGAGCGGGCGGAGAAGCTGCTGCGCGAGGTGTATGCCACGCCCGTCGAGGCGGGGTCGCCGTTCGTCGTGACCGACTTCCCGACCGCCGAGCTGGTGAAGACCTCCGCGAACTCCTTCCTCGCCACCAAGATCTCCTTCATCAACGCGATGGCCGAGGTCTGCGAGGCCGCCGGCGGCGATGTCGCCAAGCTGGCCGAGGCGATCGGGCACGACGAGCGGATCGGGAAGAAGTTCCTGCGGGCCGGGATCGGCTTCGGCGGTGGCTGTCTGCCGAAGGACATCCGCGCCTTCATGGCCCGTGCCGGTGAGCTCGGTGCGGACCAGGCGCTGACCTTCCTGCGCGAGATCGACTCCATCAACATGCGGCGCCGCGGGCAGATGGTGGAGATGGCCCGGGAGGCGCTGGGGGGCGGCTCCTTCCTCGGCAAGCGGGTCGCCGTACTCGGCGCGACCTTCAAGCCCGACTCGGACGACGTCCGGGACTCGCCCGCGCTGAACGTCGCCGGGCAGATCCACCTCCAGGGCGGCCAGGTCACCGTCTACGACCCGAAGGGCATGGCGAACGCCAAGCGGCTCTTCCCGACGCTCGGGTACGCCGACTCCGCCGTCGAGGCCGTGCGCGGCGCCGACGTCGTACTGCATCTGACGGAGTGGCGCGAGTTCCGCGAGCTGGACCCGGCGGTGCTCGGCGAGGCGGTCACGGCCCGGGTGGTGCTCGACGGGCGCAACGCCCTCGACCCCGAGGTGTGGCGCCGGGCCGGGTGGACGTACCGGGCGATGGGGCGGCCGACCGCCTGAGACTTGGCGATGGGGCGGTCCACCGCCTGAGACTTGGCGATGGGGCGGCCCAGCGCCCGAGACTTTCAAGGCGACGCCGGTCCGGCCGAGGCTCAGTCGGCCGGACCGGCGTCTGTTGCATTCTGCACCACGTCGCTGTGCGTCGAGCGGTGTCCGCCCGACTCCCCGTGACCGAGCGCTACTTGGCGCGGTATCGGCGCATCTTCGCGCGCGCCCCGCACACCGACATCGAGCACCAGCGGCCCCTGCCCGCCGGGGAGCGGTCGTAGTACGCCCGGTGGCAGTCAGGAGCCTCGCAGGCCTTCAGGCGCGGCCAGGTGCCGTCGACGAGGGACGCGGCGATCGCCGCCGCGACGCGGGAGGCGAGGGGTGCGGAGCCGGCGGGGGCGAACCCCGCGCTGCCGTCGCGTTCGTCGACCGTGATGTGCAGGGGTGCCCGGGCCAGCAGCTCACCGAGGGGGACGACGGTCCGGTGCGCCGGGTGGCCCGCGTGCGCCAGGCAGACCACGCGCAGCGACTCGCGCAGCTCGCGTGCCGCTTCCGCCTCGCCCTGCGCCAGGCCGAAGCGGGCCAGCCCCTCGGCCGTGTCCAGGGAGTCGGCGCCCGATTCGAGGTCGAGGGTGTTCACCAGGGACTGGATCAGGGCCAGGCCGCCGGGTGCGGGCGCGCGGTCATTCATGGTTGCGACGTTACCTCTTGTGCGGGAGCATGCAGTAACCGTTACCCCTTACAAGGTTCTACGGGTAACCCATCTTCCCTAGGAGGAGTCATGGCTCTCGCCAAGCTGGGTGTCGTCGTCCTGGACTGTCCCGACCCGGGTGCGCTCGCCGGGTTCTACGCCGAGGTCTTGGGCGGCACGGTCCAGGGCGAGGGCGACTGGGTCGACCTCGACGTGCCCGGCGGTCAGCCACTGGCGTTCCAGGCCGCGCCCGGTCACGTACCGCCGAAGTGGCCCGCGCCCGACGACTCGCAGCAGTTCCATCTGGACCTGACCGTCGACGACCTGGACGCGGCGGAGAAGGGCGTACTGGCGCTCGGCGCGAAGCCGCTGGACGCCGAGGACCGGTCGCGGTCCTGGCGTGTGTACACCGACCCGGCGGGGCATCCGTTCTGTCTGTGCGCCTGCTGACCCTGTCGGGACTTCCAGGTGTACGCCGATCCGGCGGGACACCCGTTCTACCTCTGCCGGATCGAGCACCCCTGAGAGACGGGTGGATCGAGCACCCCTGGGAGAGGGCCGGATCGTGCACCCCTGAGAAACGGGTGTCAGCCGTCGAGTTCCGCGATCTTCGCCGATGACGGTGCGCGGCGCTGCTGGGCGGCGCGGGCCGTGAAGTCCGCGCTGCGCAGGACCCGTTGGACATTGCCCCAGGTGAGCAGGGCGAGGTCGGTCTCGGACCAGCCGCGGGAGAAGAGCTCGGCGATCAGGTTCGGGTAGCAGGACGCGTCGGCGAGGTCCTGCGGGTGGGCGGCTCCGGAGTCGTACGTCCCCGAGAGGCCGACGCACTCCGGCCCGGCGAGGGTGCGGACGTGGTCGAGGTGGTCGGCGACGTCCCGTACGGACGGGCCCGTCTGCTCGGCCGTGAGCGGGACGAGGCACAGGCCCTTGGCGGCGCCCAGTTCGGCGAGGACGTCGTCGGGGAGGTTGGCCGGGTGGGGGCGCAGCGCGCGGGCCGCGGAGCGGGTGAAGAGGACCGGGGCCTTGGAGGCGACGAAGGCGCGGCTGATGGTGGCTTCCGAGGTGCCGGAGAGGTCGGCGAGCACGCCGAGGCGGTTCATCTCGCGCAGCACCTCCTCACCGAACCGGGTCAGGCCCGCCTCGCTCGCCCAGGAGGCACCCGCGAGGGTCAGGACGCGCAGGCCGAGCGCGTGCAGGCCGCGCAGAATACCGAGCGAGTCGCCGAGCGCGGGCGCTCCGGCGGGGCCGAGCACGACGGCGACACGGCCGCAGTTGCGGGCGTCGGTGACCGCGGAGGCGCTGCGCGTCATACGCAGGCCCTCGGGGTGCGCCTGGACCACCGTCGTCACCAGGTCCAGCTGCTCCAGGGTCGCGCCGACGGCCCGGTCCCCGGCGAGGCCCTCGGGCAGGTGCAACGACCAGAACAGCGCGCCCACATGGCCTTCCCTCATCCGGGGGACGTCCGTGTCCACAGCGCTCTCGCCCAGCTCCAGGTCGAACCAGGGCAGATGACGCAGCGCCCAGGGCAGACCGCTGTAGCCGTCGGCGACGGGGTGGCCGGCGAGGAAGGCGTGGGCCCGCTCCAGCGGGTCGGCAGCGGCGTCGGGCTCGGGCTCGGCGCTCTCAGGAAGCTCGGGGGACTTGGGGAACTCGGAGGGCTTGGCGAGCTCGGGGAGCTCGGGAAGCCTTGGAAGCTCGGGGGAAAGCTGCTCGGCCTCCGGCCAGACGGCAGCGGGCCGGTCGAGCTCTCCCACCTCCGCGGTGGTCTTCAGTTCGTCCTGCAGGTCTGCCATGACGGGACTCCGTGGGGTGGACGGTGATCTGATCGCAGTACCGTCACCGTGGCACGGAGCCCGGGGGGCTTCCTGGTGGGTGGGGCGTTCGGGGGTACGTCCCACGGGTGCACCCCCGGGTACGTCGCACGGGTACGCCCCACCCACCAGCGGGGATGTCAGCCGTCCAGCTGCTCCAGCGTCGCGTTCGACGGGGCCCGCCGCGCCTGGAGGTCGCGGGCCACGTCCTCGGCCGCGCCCAGCACCCGTACCGCGTTCTGCCAGGTCAGCTTGGCGAGGTCGGCCTTCGACCAGCCGCGGCCGTACAGCTCGGCGATGAGGTTCGGGTAGCCGGAGACGTCGTCCAGGCCGTCCGGGGTGAACGCCGTGCCGTCGTAGTCGCCGCCGACGCCGAGGTGGTCGATGCCGGCGACCTCGCGCATGTGGTCGAGGTGGTCGGCGACCGTCGAGACCGTGGCGACGGGGCGCGGGTGGGACTCCTCGAAGACGCGGTGGACCTTCATGCCCTCGGGGGTGGTGTCGAGGTGGTGGAAGCCGTTCGCCCGCATGTTGTCGTCGGCCGCGGCCGTCCAGTCGACCGCCGCCTGGAGGACGAACTTCGGCACGAACGTCACCATCGCCACTCCCCCGTTGGCGGGCAGCCGCTCCAGGACGTCGTCCGGGATGTTGCGCGGGTGGTCGCAGACCGCGCGCGCGGAGGAGTGCGAGAAGATCACCGGCGCACTGGTCGTGTCGAGCGCGTCCCGCATGGTCGTCGCCGCGACGTGCGAGAGGTCCACGAGCATGCCCTCGCGGTTCATCTCCCGTACGACCTCACGGCCGAAGGCCGTCAGGCCGCCCACGGCGGGGACGTCCGTCGCCGAGTCCGCCCACGCGATGTTGTCGTTGTGGGTGAGGGTCATGTAGCGGACGCCCAGGGCGTACAACCCCCGCAGTGCGGCGAGGGAGTTGTCGATGGAGTGGCCGCCCTCCGCGCCCATGAGCGAGGCGATACGGCCCTCCGCCCGCGCCGCCTCCATGTCGGCCGCCGTCAGCGCGGCGCGCAGGTCCGACGGATAGCGGTCGATCAACTGCCGTACGCAGTCGATCTGTTCGAGCGTCGCGGTGACCGCGCCCGGCAGGTCCGAGCGGACGTACACCGACCAGTACTGGGCGCCGACCCCGCCCGCGCGCAGGCGGGCCAGGTCCGTGTGCAGATGCGCGCTCTGGTCGGTGGCGATGTCGCGGGCGCCGAGGTCGTAACGGACCTGCTGGCGCAGCGCCCAGGGGAGGTCGTTGTGGCCGTCGACGACGGGGAACTCGGCGAGGAGCGCGCGGGCCTGGTCGAGAGGCGGCATGCGCGTCACTTCCCGAAGCCGAAGCCGCCGGCCGCGCCCTCGACCTTGGCGCGCAGCCGCTTGCCCTTCTCGGTGGCCTGATCGTTCAGTTCCTGCTGGAACTCCCGCATCCGGCCGAGGAGTTCCTCGTCGTACGTGGCGAGGATCCGGGCGGCCAGCAGGCCCGCGTTGCGCGCACCGCCGACCGAGACGGTCGCGACCGGGACACCGGCCGGCATCTGCACGATCGACAGGAGGCTGTCCATACCGTCGAGGTACTTCAGCGGGACGGGTACGCCGATGACGGGCAGCGGGGTCACGGACGCGAGCATGCCGGGCAGGTGGGCGGCGCCGCCCGCGCCCGCGATGATCGCCTTGAGCCCGCGCTCGGCGGCCTGCTCGCCGTACGCGATCATCTCGTGCGGCATGCGGTGCGCGGAGACGACGTCGACCTCGTACTCGATCTCGAACTCGTCGAGAGCCTGGGCGGCCGCTTCCATGACGGGCCAGTCGGAGTCCGACCCCATGACGATGCCTACAACGGGGCTCATTCTGTGATCGTGCCTCTCAGGTAGCCGGCTGCGTGGTGGGCACGCTCAAGGACGTCGTCCAGGTCGTCGCCGTAGGTGTTGACGTGGCCGACCTTACGGCCGTGCTTCACGTCCTTGCCGTACATGTGGATCTTCAGCTGGGGGTCGCGGGCCATGCAGTGCAGGTACGCGGAGTACATGTCCGGATAGTCGCCGCCGAGGACGTTCGCCATGACCGTCCACTTGGCGCGCGGGCGCGGGTCGCCGAGGGGGAGGTCGAGGACCGCGCGGACGTGGTTGGCGAACTGGGAGGTGATCGCGCCGTCCTGGGTCCAGTGGCCCGAGTTGTGCGGGCGCATGGCCAGTTCGTTGACGAGGATGCGGCCGTCGCGGGTTTCGAAGAGCTCCACGGCCAGGTGGCCGACGACTCCGAGTTCCTTCGCGATGCGCAGGGCGAGTTCCTCGGCCCGCAGCGCCAGCCCGTCCGCTATGCCGGGGGCCGGGGCGATGACCGTGTCGCAGACACCGTCGACCTGCCGGGACTCGACGACGGGGTACGCGACCGCCTGGCCGTGCGGGGAGCGGACGACGTTCGCCGCGAGTTCCCGTACGAAGTCGACCTTCTCCTCGGCGAGGACGGGGACGCCCGCGCGGAAGGGTTCGGCCAGGGCCGCGTCGTCGGCGGAGCGGATGAACCACACGCCCTTGCCGTCGTAGCCGCCGCGGACGGTCTTGAGGATGACGGGGAAGCCGTCGCCCTCGTCGCCGTCCGAGAGGCCCTCCGCCGCGAACGCCACGACGTCGTCGGCGTCGCTCACGATGCGGTGCCTCGGGCACGGCACGCCGATCTCGTCGAGCTTCGCCCGCATCACGCCCTTGTCCTGGGCGTGCACGAGTGCGTCGGGCCCTGGGCGGACGGGGATGCCGTCCGCCTCCAGGGCACGCAGGTGCTCGGTGGGTACGTGTTCGTGATCGAAGGTGATCACATCGCAGCCCCTCGCGAAGTCACGCAGCGTGTCGAGGTCGCGATAGTCGCCGATGACGACATCGCTGACGACCTGCGCCGCGGAATCCTGAGGGGTGTCACTGAGGAGCTTGAACTTGATGCCGAGCGGGATGCCCGCCTCGTGTGTCATACGAGCGAGCTGCCCCCCGCCGACCATGCCGACTACCGGGAACGTCACGCTCCAAGAGTATCGGCCGCGCCACGGTGGCCGGTTTCCGTGCCGGTAAGCCCGTCTTTCCGCGCCGGTAGGCCGGTCTTCCCGCGCCGGTGACCGCAGGTTTTCTTTGCCGGTGACCGCATCTTTTCTTACCTGTGAGCCCGTGCACAGGCATCGGCGAGGGCCGCTGGTTAGCATTGCTGCGTTGACGTACGTGACGTGAACGACCGACAAATCCGACCGACGGGGGCTGGCGACACCATGGGCAGTGCTTCATCGGGGGCTCATGCGAGGCCTCGCAGCGCGGTTCGCCGCCGGTTCGACCTGCTCATTCGTGAGGCCGCCAAGTTCGGTGCGGTCGGCGGGGCGGGGCTGCTCGTCAACCTGCTCGTGTTCAACCTCGTACGCAACGTCACCGGGCTGCAGGTCGTGCGGGCCAGTGTCATCGCCACCGTCGTCGCGATCATCTTCAACTACATCGGGTTCCGCTACTTCACCTACCGGGACCGTGACAAGGGTGGGCGCACCAAGGAGCTGACGCTCTTCCTGCTGTTCAGCGCGATCGGGCTCGTCATCGAGAACGGGGTGCTGTACGCGGCGACGTACGGGTTCGGGTGGGACAGCCCGCTGCAGAGCAACGTGTTCAAGTTCCTCGGCATCGGGATCGCGACGCTCTTCCGGTTCTGGTCGTACCGCACGTGGGTGTTCACGGCGCTGCCGGCGCGGGAGGCCGTGGCGAGTGCGGAATCGTTCCTTGACGCGGGGGCGGAGTCGCGGCCGCGGGCCAGGGTGAACTGAGCCTCAGCGATTCGACCGCTCCGCGCCCGACGCCTCCCGGCGCTCCGCGCCACCTCTTCGCCGCTCCGCGGCGGGGTTTTCCCACCCACCGACCCGTGCGGGTGGGGCGTGGGGCTGGGGTTTGGGGGCTGGGGCTTGGTCCAAGGCTGGGGCTTGGTCCAGGGCTGGGGCTTGGTCCAGGGCTGGGGCTTGGTCCAGGGCTGGGGCTTGGTCCAGGGCTGGGGCTGAATCACGGGGCGAGGCCGAGACCGGGGCTGGAGCTGAGATCCGGGCCGGAGCCGAGACCCAGGCTGGAGCGGAGACCCGTGCCAGGCCCCGTCGGCCTTCGCTCTACCTGACCGTTCGCTCGTCGTCCTCCGTCATCGGTGGCCTCTTCATCGGCGTGCGGGACAGGAACAGGCCGAAGACCGGAGGCTGAGCCTGGAGCATCTCCAGGCGGCCGCCGTCGGCCTCCGCGAGGTCGCGGGCTACGGCGAGGCCGATGCCCGTGGAGTTGCGGCCGCTGATGGTGCGCTCGAAGATGCGGGCGCCCAGGTCGGTGGGGACGCCGGGGCCCTCGTCCGTGACCTCGACGACCGCCTGGTTGCCGGTGACGCGGGTGCGCAGGGCGACCGTGCCGCCGCCGTGCATGAGCGAGTTCTCGATCAGCGCCGCCAGGACCTGGGCGACCGCGCCGGGGGTGCCCACCGCCCGCAGGTGCCGTTTGCCCGAGCTGACGACGGCGCGGCCCTCGCTCCGGTAGGCCGGGCGCCACTCCTCCAGCTGCTGCTTGATGACCTCGTCGAGGTCGAAGGAGACGGCCGAGCCGGTGCGGGGGTCGCGGGCGTTGGTGAGGAGTCGTTCCACCACGTCCGTGAGGCGTTCCACCTGCGTCAGCGCGATGGTCGCCTCTTCCTTCACCGTGTCGGGATCGTCGGTGAGGGTGATCTCCTCCAAGCGCATGGAGAGCGCCGTGAGAGGCGTACGGAGCTGGTGGGAGGCGTCGGCGGCGAGGCGGCGCTCGGCGGTCAGCATCCGTGCGATCCGCTCCGCGCTGCCGTCCAGGACGTCGGCGACGCGGTCCAGCTCGGGGACGCCGTACCGCTTGTGGCGCGGGCGGGGGTCGCCGGAGCCCAGCCGTTCCGCGGTCTCGGCGAGGTCGGTGAGAGGGGAGGCGAGGCGGTTGGCCTGGCGGACGGCCAGGAGCACGGCGGCGACGATCGCGAGCAGGGCGACCGCGCCGATGATCAGAAGCGTACGGCCGACTTCCCTCGTCACCGACGAGCGTGGCTCCTGGACGGTGACCGTCTCGCCCTCCTCGCCGTCGGCGGTGTAGTGGATGACCTCGCCGGTGGGCTTGGTGCCGACCTCGATGGGCGGGCGGCCGGGGATCCTGATCACGGCGTAGCGCTGGTCCGTGACCTGGTTCTTGAAGGTCTCCGCGGTGATGTTCTCGTCGCCGAGGATGCGGCTGTCCACGATGCTGGCGAGGCGGAGTGCCTCGGAGTCCACGCGTTCCTGGGCGCTGTTGCTGATCGTGCGGGTCTCGACGATGACGAGGGATACGCCGAAGACGGCGATCACGACGAGGACCACGGCGAGTGTGGACTGGATGAGACGGCGACGCACGGGGCCCTCCGGGCAGGTGGCTGGTCGTGCTCCAGTGTGCCTTGCCGCTGCGCTGGGCTGGAGCGAGTGCGTGGCCTGCGCCCCCGGGCCCCCTAAAAGATTGCGCAGTTCCCCGCGCCCCCTAAAGACGGGGTGGTTCGTCGGCTGCGGGACGGTGGGGGTTGCTCGCGCAGTTCCCCGCGCCCCTATAGGGGCGCGGGGAACTGCGCAATCTTTTAGGCGCGCCCCCACCCACCCGCAGCCAAACAGACAACCCCCACCCGCCCAACCCAGCGGAGCGGATCAGCTCTTCTCGAAGCGGAACCCGACGCCCCGTACCGTCGCGATGTACCGAGGGTTCGCCGCGTCGTCGCCGAGCTTCTTGCGGAGCCAGGAGATGTGCATGTCGAGGGTCTTGGTGGAGGACCACCAGGTGGTGTCCCAGACCTCGCGCATGAGTTGGTCACGGGTCACGACGCGTCCGGCGTCGCGGACAAGGACCCGCAGCAGGTCGAACTCTTTGGCCGTGAGCTGGAGTTCCTCGTCGCCCATCCAGGCGCGGTGCGACTCGACGTCGATCCGCACGCCGTGCGTGGCGGGCGGCTGCTGGGGCTCGGCGGCGCCGCGCCGCAGCAGCGCCCTTACGCGGGCGAGGAGTTCGGCGAGCCGGAACGGCTTGGTGACGTAGTCGTCGGCGCCCGCGTCGAGGCCGACGACGGTGTCCACCTCGTCGGCGCGCGCGGTCAGGATCAGGATCGGGACGGTGTGTCCCTCGGCGCGCAGTCGGCGGGCCACTTCCAGGCCGTCCATTCCGGGCAGGCCCAGGTCCAGGACGACCAGGTCGACGCCGCCCTGCATTCCTGCGTCGAGCGCGGTGGGGCCGTCCTCGCGCACCTCGACCTCGTAACCTTCCCGGCGCAGTGCGCGGGCCAGCGGCTCCGAGATGGACGCGTCGTCCTCGGCGAGCAGTACACGGGTCATGGGGTGATGGTAGTCCGCCTCGGACGACAGCTGTGGGGTGATCGGCCTCCGTGATTCACACCCGCCACCCGTGTGATTCTTACCTGCGGCTGTGGGATGTGATCCTGGCAAGTGCCTTCGAATGCGCGATCTTGGTTCCATGATCGCCTGTGATCCATCTCTCAAGTCCTTCCATATGCCACATTGGCATGTCGTATGGTGACCAGACGCCTGTAGCACCACACCGGGACCTTTGGCGAGCTATTGATGCTAAAGGTCTCTTTTGTGTGCGGGCTGGTGTTCGCCAGCCTTGAAAGGAATGACCTGTGGCCGGGCCCGAGCGCATCGACGCGTGACGGGCGTGGATCCCGGTGGTCGTCGTCCACCGTTTCGTAATCCGGAGCGGACTCCCCCGTGGGCGTGGGGGCGGACGATCGAATCCCGCCGGTGCCGGCCGCCCCCCACCGGGCGCGCGACGCTCAAGCAGCGCGTCCCGACCAGCAAGGAACGACCATGGCGTCCAGCCTGACGAAGGACTCGGTGACTCCGGGCACCCCCGGTTCCGAGAGGACCTTCTTCGGCCACCCCCGCGGACTGGCCACCCTCTTCATGACCGAGATGTGGGAGCGTTTCTCCTACTACGGCATGAAGGCACTGCTCCCGCTGTACCTGGTGGCACCGGGCGGCCTGCACATGAGCGCGGCCTCCGCGACCGCGATCTACTCGGTGTACCTGTCGCTGGTGTACCTGCTCGCCCTGCCGGGCGGCTGGTTCGCCGACCGTGTCCTCGGCCCCCGTAAGACGGTCGCCGTCGCGGGCATCATCATCATGCTGGGCCACCTCACGTTGGCCCTGCCCTCCGCCGGCACCTTCTACGCGGGCCTCGGGCTCGTCGCGATCGGTTCCGGTCTGCTGAAGGCCAACATCTCCACGATGGTCGGCCACCTCTACGACGGCCCGGACGACCCGCGCCGTGACGGTGGCTTCACCCTCTTCTACATCGGCATCAACCTCGGTGCCTTCGCCGCTCCGCTGATCATCGGCACCGTCGGTGAGAACGTGAACTGGCACCTGGGCTTCGCGCTCGCCGCGCTCGGCATGGCCCTCGGCCTCGCCCAGTACCTGCTCGGCAGCCGTCACCTCAGCGCGCGTTCCAGCGACATCCCCACGCCGCTGTCCGCCGAGGAGAAGGCCGCGACGCTGCGCAAGTCCGCGATGTGGGCCGCCGTCGCCGTCGTCTTCTACTGCATCGTCGGTTTCTCGGGCCACTACACGCTGAACTGGCTGCTGGTCCCGATCACGATCGCCGGTCTGATCATCCCGATCATGGTCATCGCCCGTATCAAGCGGGACAAGGACCTGAACCGCGTCGACCAGAAGAAGATGTCCGCGTACATCTGGTTCTTCGTCGCCGCGGCCGTCTTCTGGATGATCTACGACCAGGGTGGTTCGACCCTGTCGATCTTCGCCGACTCCTCCGCCGAGAACACCATCTTCGGCTGGGAGTTCCCGGTCTCCTGGTACCAGTCCGTCAACCCGGTCATGATCATGGCGCTCGCCCCGGTCTTCGCCTGGGCGTGGCTGGCGCTGAACAAGCGCGGCAAGGAGCCGAGCACGGCCACGAAGTTCGCGACGGGTCTGATCCTGATCGGCGCGTCGTTCTTCCTCTTCCTGGCCCCGCTGACGATCGCCCAGGACGGTCACAAGGCCGCCGCGATGTGGCTGGTCGCGATCTACTTCGTGCAGACCGTCGGTGAGCTGACCGTTTCCCCGGTGGGTCTGTCGGTCACCACGAAGATGGCGCCCGCGAAGTACGCCTCCCAGATGATGGGTGTCTGGTTCCTGGCCGTCACCGCCGGTGACGCCACGACCGGTCTCCTCTCCATCGCCGAGGTCGACCTCAACAAGACGGGCATCGTCGCCCTGGAGGCCACGCTCGCCGTGATCGCCGGTGTCGCGGTGTGGATGTACCGCAAGAAGGTCAAGGAGCTCATGGGCGACGTGCACTGACGCACGCGCGTAACGCTTCTCCTGCCGGAGGGCCCCGCACCACTTGGTGCGGGGCCCTCCGTAGTTCGTCGACTGCGGGCCGGTGGGGGCCGTTCGCGCAGTTCCCCGCGCCCCTAAAGGGGGCGCGGGGAACTGCGCGATCTTTTAGACCAGCCCCCACCCATCCGCACCCGACACACAACCCCTCAGCGCAGGCGTCGCCTCGGCATGAACGTGAAGACCGCTCCGCCGAGCAGAATCGCCGTGCCGGCCACAAAGCCGAGGGCCCGAAGCCCGCCGTGATCGTTCGCGCCGGTCTCGGCCAGGCCTCCGCTGGAGGAGGACGAGGAAGAGGACGAGGACGAGCCCGACGTCGTCGCGCCGGAGACGCCGCCCGCCTGCTTCTGGACGTCGAGTTCCAGTGAGACACCGGTCTTCGTCGCCTTGCAGGGGATCGTGATCGGGTCGGACCCGGCACTCAGCGTCACGACGATCGTCAGATCGCCTGGGCTGAGCGTGGCCTTGCCGTCCGCTCCGGGCTTGTACGTGCCCGTCATATCGCTGAGCGAGACCGGGTCGCCCGTGTTGAGGGCGTCCTTGTTGGCAGGGCCGTTGACCGTGACCGAGCCGCTGTCGTCGCCGCCGACCGTGATGACCATGGAGGGCTTCAGCGCGCCCGCGGGCAGCGGTGCGGGGCTGTCCATCACGCCCTCGGCGGTCTTCACCGTGAGGTCGTAACTCCCGCCGTTCTTCTTGGCGTTGATCGTCGCCGAAGAGTCGATCTTGGAGGGTCCGGGCGAGGTGCAGGCGAAGGACGTGGTCACCGTCTTGCCTTCGAAGTCGGTCTGACCGTCATCGCCGCCGGAGGTGGAACCACCGGAGGTCGAACCACTGGACGTCGTGCCACCGTCGGTCGTCGTGCCACCGTCGGTCGTGTCGCCGGTCGTGGATCCACCCGAAGTCGTACCGCTGGTGTCACCGCCCGTCGCCGTACCTCCGGAGGTGGTCGTATCGCCCGAACCGCCCCCGTCGTCCGTCACCTTGATGGTGGCGGCGGCCGGCACCGTCTCCTGGGGTGTGCACTTGGTGTCCGTCGAGTAGGCGGTGATGGTGTACGCGTCCGGGGTCAGCGTGACATCGCCCGCCGTCGTCAGCTTGATCGTGCCCTTCATGTCGGACAGCACCATGTCGCCGCCCTTGGGAATCGCCGGGTTCTCCTGCGGCCCCTCCATCGCGATGTCCTCGGTCTGCGCACCGGACGCCTTGAGGGTTCCCGTGGGCTTGACCGAGTCCTTCGGCAGGTCGATGAGGTCCGGGTTCTTGGACGCCGCCTGGGTGAACTTCCACACGACCTCGACCTCGTCACCCACCTTCGCCGTCGCCGGTGCGGTGATGTCCACCTTGGTGGTGCCCTCGACGGGGTCCAGGCCGGAGGCCGAGGGCGGTATGCACTCCGTCTTGAACGACACCTCGGCGGCCTGTGCCGGGGCCGCGGTCACACCCAGCAGGATGCCCGCGCCGCCGAGCATCAGCGCGACCCCGGCCGCGCTCAGTCTCCGTCCGGCTGCCGGTGCCACTCTCCGTTGCGTGCTCACGAATGTCCTTTCGTCGTCGGGCTGTTCTCTTGCGGTGCGGAGAGCTGACCGTTCGCCACGGTCCCCGGATCGCTGTCGGGGGTGAACCACGGCAGGGACGGGGTCGTGGAGGTCTTCGGTGACACCGGCGGGGAGGCCGGTGAGGGACTCAACTTCGGTATGCGTACGGTGAGTTCGGGCAGCCGGAAGCCACGGTGACGGCCGCCGCGCCCGTTCGGCCTGTGCGGCCGCACCCGGTCCACCACGGCCATCCCGATACGGAACACCGCGCCCGGTACGACCACGCAGAGCAGGATCCAGAAGAGGGTCACGCCCCAGGGGCGGCCCACGCCCCACGGCTGTTCGGCGAGCACCTTCCCGCCGTACTTCAGCGAGACCGTGTAGTCGCCGTGCGCCCCGGCCGACAGTTCGACCGGAAGTTTGATCTGCGCCTTGCGGCCGGGCGCGATCGTGCCGCGCCACTGCTGTTCCTCCCACTGCGGGGCGAACACCCCGTGGGAGGTGCCGACCTGGAAGACGGGGTTCTTCACGGGGGCGGTGCCGACGTTGCCGACGGTGAAGACGAGGGTGCGGGAGGGCGGCGAGCCGAACCAGGTGAGCAGACCGCTCGACCCGTCGAGGCGCGTGTCCGTCAGCACGGAGAGCCGGCCGCCGCTCTCCTCCTTCGGCAGCGGCTCGACCGAGTGCCCGGCCACCATGAAGATGGCGTCCGCGTCCGCCTTCTCCCCCGTGACCGTGGCGACATGCACCACGCACGGACACGGCTTGGGCGGCTCGGTGACCGGCAGCTGCTTGCTGAAGTTCCCCTTCGCGTCGGTGGTGACGGCCCGGCCGTCGGAGTTGGCACAGGAGTTGGTGCCGCCGATCACTCCCCGGGACGGCACGGACTGGCCGCAGATCAGCATCATCAGCAACGTCTTCGGCCGCCAGCCACTGCCGGTCACCGTGATCGAACCACCCGTCCCCGCCTGGGACTTGGACAGTTTCACGCTCGGCTTCCCGGCGGCGGACGCGGAGGACACCGGCCCCACCAGGGGGGCCAGGACGAGCGCGAGCACCGCCACGAGTGCCGCAATCCTCAGCCTGCCGTTCACGACACCGCTCACGACACCGTTCACGACACCGCTCCCGTCAACTCGACTTCCGTACGCGGCTCTTCACTCGCCCCACCGTCCGACGCGGGACGCCCGCGTCGCCGTACGCCCCATCCCGTACGACGCCTGTGACGCCGTACGGCCCACCAGGCACCCACCGCCGCGAGGCCGCCCCCGGCCCCGGCCACCGCGCCCCACGGCACGAACCGGGCCGACGAGGTCGCCGTGTCGTGCGCGCCGCCCGCCGCCGTCACCGTCAGCCGTACGTCGACCGCGTCCAGCGCCGGGGTGTCGCGCCACGGCTCGCTGAGCGTGACGCGGCGGCCCGGCAGGAGTTCGACGGGCAGGGTGCGCGGGGCGCGGTCGAGGAGCGTGCCGAAGACACCGTCGGCGTGCACCGCGAGCTTCGGGGTCAGGACGGTGGTGCCGCGGTTGACCAGTTCGTACGAGATCCGGCCGCCGCGCACGGTGACGTGCTCGACAGTGAGCGCCGACAACGTCGGTCCGCTCACCCGCAGTTGGACCCGCACCGCCGCGGACCGTCCGCCGCCGCTCGCGACGATCGCGCCGGGGTGGTCGCCGGGCGCCGCGCCCGCCGGGACGCTCAGGGTGAACGGCACGTCGGCGCGGGTGTGCGCGGGGACCCGTACGGACACCGAACGCACCGCCGCGCGCCGCCCGCCCGTCTCCCGCGCGAAGCCGATCCACGCACCCGTGTCCGTCGACTTGGTCCGTACGGTGAAGCCGCCGCCCGCGGTGTTGTCGGCGTCCGCGCCGCGCAGCCGGACGGTGAGCGGCTCGGCGCCCGGGTTGAGCACGGACACCGCGTCCTGGAGGACCGTGCCGGGCGCGCCCTCCGCGTAGACGTACGGCCGGCCGGCCGCCGCGTCCGGCGTACTCGTGGACGGCACGACGGACCAGCCGTCGTCGGCCAGGGCCGGGGTCGCCGGTGCCGTGATCGACAACATCAAGGTCAGGCCCAGCACGCGGGCAGCGGAGAGTGCGTACGGCATCGAGCGGCTCCTGATCGTCGTACCCGGAGATCTCAGCGGCGTGCCGCCTGATGCCTCCGCGTCAGCCACAGGACGCCCGCCGCGCCCGCGAGCAGTACCGTGCCGCCGAGCGTGCCGAGGGCGATCGCCGAGTCCTCGGGGCCGGTCTGCGGGAGCTGGCCGGAGTCCGATCCGCTCTGGGTCCCGCTCGTCGACGAGCCCGAACCGCCGCTCGCGGCCGTGACGTCGAGGGTCAGCGAGGGCTTGGGGCTGTTCGTAGGAGAGCACGTGGTCGTCGTACCGAGCGCCTTGATGGTGAGCACGCCCGCGGTGAAGGTGACCTTGCCGGACTTCTTCGGCGTGTAGGTGCCGCTCAAGTCACTGATTTTGATGGGGGTGTTGGCGGGGATCGCGGCCGCGTTGGCCGGTCCGCTCACCGCCACCGTGCCGCTGCCGGCGCCGCCCAGCTTGATGACGGCGCTCGGCTTCATCGCGCCCTTGCCCAGCTCGACCGGGCTGGAGGAGACGCCCTTCTGCCAGGACATGGTGAGCTTGTAGCCGCTGCCGCTCTTGACGCTCTTGATGTCGATGGGCGAGACGGCGCTCTTGTCGCCGATCGGCGTCTTGCAGTGGTAGTTGACGTTCACCACGGCGGCCTGGGCGGCGGGGGCTGCCATCAGCACCGCCGAGCCGGCCAGGGCCGCGGCGAACGCGAGCGCGGCGGTTCGTTTCTGGTACGTCCGGTACGACACCTCGAAGTCCCCTCGTCGCCGAAATCACTGACGGCATTTACTGACGGCACATCAGATTGGGCGCTCAAAGTACGCCCGGTCACTTGTGGAGGGAAGACAAAGTGCGCGCCGGATCTGAGGAGATCCGGCGCGCATACGATGACGTACGAAGAGAGATTCGAACGCTGGTCGAACCATGGGTAACCCCTGGTAGGAGTTACGTGGGGCTACGCGGGTGCCCCAAGTTCTGCCCACACGGTCTTGCCCGCGACCCCCGGAGTCCGTACGACCCCCCAGTCGAGGCACAGCCGCTGCACGATGAACATCCCGTGGCCGCCCGGGCGTCCGGCGCGGTGCGGGGTGCGCGGGGCGGGCTGGCCGGCACCCCGGTCGGAGACCTCGACGCGAAGCACCTTGCCGTCACAGGCGATCCAGAGCTCGTCCGGGCCCTCGGCGTGCAGACAGGCGTTGGTGACGAGTTCGGAGACCACCAGCAGGACGTCCTCGGCGGCGGCCCGCCGGTCGGCGCTCGCGGCGGGCAGCCAGCCCCACGCGTACAGCGCCTGACGGGCGAAGTCGCGGGCGAGCGGTACGACACCACTCGCGCCGTCGAAGCTCAGCCTGCGGGCCTGGCGGCCGGCCGAGGGTACGGCGGCGGCGCCGTCGCCCGGCTGGGGGCCGCGGTCGTCCGGCTCCGGGCCGCGGTCGTCCGGCGAGTAAGGCCGGGTGGTGCTCATCAGCGCTTCACCTCACCGATTCACCAGTTCATGATTCAAGACTCGACACTCAGTACGTATGGATCGACGGCGCGTTCGCCGCCTGGGCTGCCGGCACATGCGCTGCCGACATATTCAGGATGTCTCCTGCCCGACCGAACCGTGCGAACACCCACGTTTTCGGCACGGAACATGTGACGCGAGTAACGCGAGCAACACGAGTGATGCGCAGATCACACAGGGGCAGCCGGAGCGCGGCCGCGGCGGAGGGGTGAGCGGCCGGGGGCCGCTCAGTCGGCCAGGGCCGCTTCGAGCGTCTCGTGGACGGTGAAGACGGCGTCCACCCCGGTGATCTCGAAGACCCGGGCCACCACCGGCTGCATCCCGGTCAGATGGACCCCGCCACCCGCGGCCTCGGCCTTCAGCCGGGCGCCGAGCAGCACGTTGAGCCCGGTGGAATCACAGAACTCCAGGCGCGAACAGTCGACGACCAGACGGGCGAACCCTTTTTCCAGGCAGTCGTCGAGTGGCTCACGCAACACATCGGCCGTGTGGTGATCCAGCTCACCCGAGGGGGTCACGACGGCGCTTGAGCCCTCTTCCCTCACCTCGACAAGGAGCCGGCCCGACTGTGCGCTGCCGACCGTCCCGCGGTCCATGCCGTCCATCTCCAAAGCGTCGCGACTGCTGATGTACGCCCTCGAACACTACGCCTTCCTCACACACCCCGACACCCGAACAACCCCCCGAAAAAGGACATTTCATAATGAAACGCACTTGCGGCGACCTCGCGAAAGCGGGTAGGGCTAGTAGAGACACCTATTCACCACGACCGGCTACGGAGGCGCCGCACACCGCAGCGCACGCATTGGCATCGGCGGCCATATGCCGAGAACGATGGAGGACACCATGTCACCCCGGCTCGACGCATCGCAGACCCAGACGGCGACGTCGACACCCTCTCCGGAAGGACTTGAGGGGCTCCCGGAGATCCCCCCGTACGACGAGGTGGGGCCGGTGGACGCGCGGGCCCTGTCCAAGACACTCTTCGAGCGGCTGGAGTCCCTCGAAGAAGGCACCCACGACTACGCGTACGTCCGCAACACACTCGTCGAACTCAACCTCGCGCTGGTCAAGTTCGCCGCCTCCCGCTTCCGCTCCCGCAGCGAGCCGATGGAGGACATCATCCAGGTCGGCACCATCGGCCTGATCAAGGCGATCGACCGCTTCGAACTGAGCCGCGGCGTCGAATTCCCCACCTTCGCGATGCCGACGATCGTCGGCGAGATCAAGCGCTTCTTCCGCGACACCTCGTGGTCCGTGCGCGTACCGCGCAGACTCCAGGAACTCCGCCTCGACCTGGCCAAGGCCGGCGACGAACTCGCCCAGCAGCTGGATCGCGCCCCGACGGTGGGCGAGTTGGCGGAGCGCCTCGGCATCACCAACGACGAGGTCGTCGAGGGCATGGCGGCGTCGAACGCCTACACGGCCAGTTCGCTGGACGCCCAGCCCGAGGAGGACGACTCCGAGGGCGCGCTCGCGGACCGCATCGGCTACGAGGACCACGGGCTCGAAGGCATCGAGTACGTCGAGTCCCTGAAACCCCTGATCGCCGAACTCCCGCCGCGCGACCGGAAGATCCTCGCGCTGCGCTTCGTCGCCAACATGACCCAGTCCGAGATCGGCGACGAACTCGGCATCTCGCAGATGCATGTGTCGCGCCTGCTGTCGCGGACGCTGGTGCGGCTGCGGAAGGGTCTGACCGTCGAGGAGTGAGGGCCGTACGTCAGCTGTGCTCCGTACGTCAGTTGTGAGTCGGCCGTACGTCGTTGACCGCGTCCGGTGCCCCCATCGCCAATCGCCGGGGCACCGGACGCAGTTATGGATGGGCCTCGGACGCAATCACAGCTTGGCATCAGGCCGGGTTACTCCGGGAAACCCCTTTTCCCACAGGTTCACCTCCATCACTATGGGCACCCCCCCATACCCGCCGGTAGCTCAAGGCTCCGGCCGGCAGAGCGACGGGGATGCGAGTGCGAGGAGGCACGGGAATGGCTGGGGCCGGCCGGACCGACGCTGAGGACGAGGACGCTGGGGCCGAGGGCGGCATACACGCCACGGCGTCCGACGCTCAGCTCACCGAACTGTTGCGTGCCGACACTCCGACCGCGTATCCGGCGCTGCGCGAACTGCGCGGGCGACACCGGCCCGCGGTCCTCACGTACGCACGGCTGTGCACCGCGGACGAGACCGCCGCCCGGCAGCTCACGGCGCAGGCGTTCGCCCTCGCGGCGCGCGACACGGCGCGGGGCATCGACCCCAGGGGGCCTTGGCGGCACCAACTGCTCCTCCTGGCAGGGCAGGTGGCCGCTTCCTGGGCGATGGACGAGCGCGGCAGCCGCCTGGACCCGGGCCTGCTCACCCACCTCGCCGAGGCGGGCCCCGAGGGACGCGACCCGGTGATGCTCGACGCGTTCCAGGCGCTGCCGACCCGCATACAGGGACTGGTCTGGTACGGCGTCGTCGACGAGGAACCCGACGCCAGGACCGCGATGCTGCTCGGGGCCACACCCCAGGACGTGAGGTACGGCAAGGAGCCCGCGTTCCAGACCCTGCGCCAGGCCTGCCTGAAGGCCCGCCTCGCCCGGTCGGGCAACCCCCGCTGCCAGGACTTCCGCCGGCTGATCGAGGAGGCGGCGCACCCCGAGAACCCGCGCTACAGCGCCGACCTGCACGCCCACATGGCGCACTGCGGGCACTGCGCCGCCGCGTACGAGGAGCTGGGCGCGCTGCGGGACACCCCGCGCGAGGCGCTGGCGGAGGGGCTGCTGCCGTGGGGCGGGGCGGCGTACGTCATGACGGGGGCCGAGACCCGAACTCCCCGTGAGCCGGCGGCCGGCTGGGCCTGGCTGCCCTCGCGGCGCGTCGTCCTCGCCGCGGTCGGGCTCGGCGTCGCGGCGGCGCTGCTGTTCCTGCTGACGTCGGGCGGTTCGGAGCCCGCGCGGACGGCCGGGGTGGTCCGCACTCCGCAGGCGCCGCCCCCGGTGACGGTGACCGCGACGGTCTCGGTCACGCCGTCCCCGTCGCCGTCGCCGTCGGCCACGTCCAAGTCCCCCTCGCCCACGCACACGTCGAAGCGATCCGCGTCCCCCACGCCCTCGAAGACACCGAAACCCTCGCCGACACACACCGCCCCGCACCCCCCGAACGGCACCTTCGCCCAGGTGGTGAACGCCGGCTCGGGCCTCTGCCTGGACATCCGCGACGGCGTCATGGACCTGGGCACGGACGTCATCACGGCCCGCTGCACCTCGTCCCGCACCCAGATGTGGCGCGTCGACTCCGACCGCGGCGTCCTCCAGTCGTACGCCGACCCGGACTTCTGCCTCGACAGCCGCGGCTCCACCGACCGGGGCGTCGGCATCTGGGAGTGCAGTTCGGTCTACGGCTCCAACGGCCAGAACCTGCGCTTCACGGTCGACTCCCGCGGCGAGATCCGCCCGGGGATCGCCCCGGACCACGTGGTCACGCCGTACGGCGACGGGCTCGTGCTCGCCTATGACCAGGGGCGGGACGACCAGCGGTGGCGGGCGGGCTCCGCCGCGTGACCCCGCCTACCCGACCGGGACTCCGCGCCGCCACACCTGCGACACCAGCGGCACGCCCGGCCGGTACGCCAGGTGCACATGGCTCGGGGCGTCGAGGAAGGCCAGGTCGGCGTAGGCGCCGGGGGTGACGCGGCCGATGTCGGTGCGGCGCAGGGCCGCCGCGCCGCCCGCCGTCGCCGACCAGATCGCCTCGTCGGGCGTCATCCTCATGTCCCGTACCGCCAGCGCGATGCAGAACGGGACGGACGAGGTGAAGGACGAGCCCGGGTTGCAGTCCGTGGACAGGGCGACGGTCACGCCCGCGTCGAGGAGGCGGCGGGCGTCGGGCCATTCGGCGCGGGTGGAGAACTCGGCGCCGGGGAGCAGCGTCGCCACGGTGTTGCCGTTCGCCAGCGCGTCCACGTCGGCGTCAGTCAAGTGCGTGCAGTGGTCGGCGCTCGCCGCGTCGAGTTCGACGGCGAGCTGGACACCGGGGCCGTACGACAACTGGTTGGCGTGGACGCGCGGGTGCAGGCCCTTCGCCTTGCCGGCGGTGAGGATCGCGCGGGCCTGGTCGCCGTCGAAGGCGCCCTTCTCGCAGAAGACGTCGATCCAACGGGCGTACGGGACACAGGCGTCGAGCATCTGGCCGGTCACCAGGGCCACGTACCCGGCCGGGTCGTCGGCGTAGTCGGGCGAGACGATGTGCGCGCCGAGGTAGGTGACCTCGTCGGTGTGCGCGGCCGCGATGCGCAGGGCACGGGACTCGTCCTCGACGGTGAGGCCGTAGCCGGACTTGGTCTCGAAGGTGGTGGTGCCCTGGCGGAGGGCCTCGCCGAGATAGTGGACGAGGTTGCGCTCCAGGTCCTCGTCAGTCGCCGCCCGCGTCGCCGCCACCGTCGTACGAATGCCGCCCGCCGTGTAGCCGCGCCCCGACATACGGGCGTTGAACTCCTCGGTGCGGTCGCCCGCGAAGACGAGGTGCGAGTGGGAGTCGACGAAGCCCGGGATCACCGCGCGGCCACCGGCGTCGACCTGATTGTCAGTGGCGGGTGCTTTGCTTTTCTCACCGGTCCACGCGATGCGGTCGCCGTCGATGACGACGGCCGCGTTCTGGATCAGACCGAGAGGGGACCCGTCACCGAGGGAGGGATCGTTGGTGACCAGGCTGGCGATGTTGGTGATGAGCGTGTTCGTGCTGGTCGTACTGGTCCTGCTGCTCATGGCGTCCTCGTGGGGGCTCGGGCTGCGGCGGGCGGGGGTGAGCCGCGCGGGCGTGCTGCTGGGCGTCAGGCGCGCAGGGCGTCGATGGCGTCCGCGAGAGCGGTCGGCACCTGCGGTACGAGGGTGTGCTCGCCGTCGCGTACGACGTGCCGGCCGGCCACGACCGTATGGCGTACGTCGGCTCCCGTCGCGGCGAATACGGCCGTCTCGGCACCGAGGCGCGGCAGCGGTCCCGCTGTCCTGACCGAGTCGAGGGCGATCGTCGTGAAGTCGGCGAGCGCCCCCGGCTCCAGGATGCCCGCGTCGTCCCAGCCCAGGGCCGCGTGGCCGTCGGCGGAGGCGGCGCGCAGCAGGGCGGCCGCCGTCCAGTGACCGCGGGTGCGGGTGCGCAGGCGCTCGTTCAGCTCCATCGCGCGGGCCTCTTCGAGGAGGTCGATGACGGCGTGGCTGTCGGAGCCGAGGGAGAGGGGCGAGCCCGCTCTTTGCAGAGCGACCGCCGGGCCGATGCCGTCCGCCAGGTCCCGCTCCGTCGTCGGGCACATGCAGGTGCCCGTCCCGGAGCCGCCGATCAGGGCGATGTCCTCGTCCGTGAGGTGCGTGTTGTGGACGCCCGTCGTGCGCGGGCCGAGGACACCGTGGTCGGCGAGCAGCCGGGTGGGTGTGCAGCCGTGCGTGGCCTGGCAGGCGTCGTTCTCCGCCGTCTGCTCGGACAGATGCACATGCAGCGGGGCCCGCCGCTCCTCGGCCCAGCGCGCGACCGTCGCCAACTGCCCCGCGGGAACGGCCCGTACGGAGTGAATGGCCGCACCGATCCGTGCGTGATCCCGGTCCTTGAGAACTGAACAGCGTTCCGCCCAGGCGTCGGCCGTGCCGTCGGAGAAGCGCAGCTGGTGCTGGTTGGGCGGCTGGCCGAAGCCGGCGGAGAGGTAGGCGGTGTCGAGGAGGGTGATACGGATTCCGGCTTCGGCGGCGGCGGCGATCAGTGCCTCGCCCATCGCGTTGGGGTCGGCGTAGGGGGTGCCGCCCGGGGCGTGGTGCACGTAGTGGAACTCGCCGACGGCCGTGACGCCGGCCAGCGCCATCTCGGCGTACACGGCGCGCGCGAGCGCGTGGTAGGTCTCCGGGGTCAGCCGGTCCGCGAAGGAGTACATGATCTCGCGCCAGGTCCAGAAGGTCCCGGAGCCGACCTGGACGGTACCGCGCAGGGCGCGGTGGAAGGCGTGCGAGTGGGCGTTCGCGAGCCCGGGGAGGGTGAGTCCGCGGAGGATCTCGGCGCCCGGGGGCGGGGTGTCGACGCCCGTGCGGACGGCGGTGATGCGGCCGTCCGCCACCTCCAGGGCCACGCCCGGCTCGACGTGGGTGTCGAGCCAGGCGTGTTCCAGCCAGTACGTCTGCGTCACCTGCAGGCCAGCCCTTCGAGTACGTCGGCGAGTGCGGTCACCCCGGCCACGCAGTCGTCCTCGGCGGCGTACTCGGCCGGGGAGTGCGAGACACCCGTGGGGTTGCGTACGAACAGCATGGCGGTCGGGACGGTGCCGGAGAGGATTCCGGCGTCGTGTCCGGCACCCGTGCCCAGAACGGGGACCGTGAGTCCCGCGTGCTTGTCCTTGCCCAGGATGCGGGCGAGCTCGTCGCGCAGGGCGTGCTCGAACTCCACGACGGGGGTGAACGACTCACGGACGACGTCGAGTTCGACGCCGTGCGCCTCCGCGTACTCGCGGGCCGCCTTCTCGACGCCGGTGACGACCGTGTCGAGGGTCGGCTGGTCGGCGGCGCGGGAGTCGAGCCAGCCTCGGACGAGGGAGGGGATGGCGTTCACGCCGTTCGGCTCGACGGAGATCTTGCCGAAGGTGGCCACGGCGCCCGCGAGTTGGGCCTCGCGGCGGGCGGCCAGCACCGTCTCCGCGTACGACAGCATCGGGTCGCGGCGGTCCACGAGCCGGGTGGTGCCCGCGTGGTTGGCCTCGCCGCGGAAGTCGAACCGCCAGCGGCCGTGCGGCCAGATGGCGCTCGCGATACCGACCTGGTCACCGCTCAGGTCGAGGGCGCGCCCCTGCTCGACGTGCAGCTCCACGAAGGCCCCGATCCGGCCGAGCCGCTCGGGGTCCGGGCCGATGGTGTCGGGGTCGTACCCGGCGCGCTCCATGGCCTGCGGCAGCGTGACGCCGTCGCCGTCCGTGAGCCGGTGCGCCTGTTCGACGGTGAGCTGTCCGGCGGCGAGCCGCGACCCGACGCAGGCCAGCCCGAACCGGGCGCCCTCCTCGTCACCGAAGTTCACGATGGCGAGGGGCCGGGTGAACTCCACCTGCCGGGCGCGCAGTTCGTCCAGCGCGGCGAAGGACGACACGACCCCGAGGGGCCCGTCGAACGCCCCGCCGTCCGGCACGGAGTCCAGATGCGACCCCGTGACGACAGCGTCCCCTTCGGCGGGGTCCCCGAGCCAGGCCCACTGGTTCCCGTTGCGGTCCAGTTCGTAGGTCAGCCCGCGGGACTCGGCCTGTGCCCGGAACCATGCCCGGCAGTCGGCGTCGGCCCCGGTCCAGGCGAAGCGGCGGTAGCCGCCGGAGGCGGAGCTGCGGCCGATCGGCAGCAGCTCCGCCCACATGCTGTGGAAGGTCACGCGTCGCCGCCCTCGCGCATCGGCACGCGCACGCCGCGCTCGTCGGCGACCGACTCCGCGATGTCGTACCCGGCGTCCACGTGCCGGATGACGCCCATGCCCGGGTCGTTCGTCAGCACCCGGCGGATCTTCTCGCCGGCGAGCTTGGTGCCGTCGGCGACTGAGACCTGGCCCGCGTGGATGGAGCGGCCCATGCCGACGCCGCCGCCGTGGTGGATGGAGACCCAGGAGGCGCCCGACGCCACGTTCACCATGGCGTTCAGCAGCGGCCAGTCGGCGATCGCGTCGGAGCCGTCGAGCATGGCCTCGGTCTCGCGGTACGGGGAGGCGACGGAGCCGCAGTCGAGGTGGTCGCGGCCGATGGCCAGCGGGGCCGCCAGCTCACCCGAGGCGACCATGTCGTTGAAGCGCTCGCCGGCCTTGTCGCGCTCGCCGTAGCCGAGCCAGCAGATGCGGGCCGGGAGGCCCTGGAAGTGGACGCGCTCGCCGGCCATCTTGATCCAGCGGTGCAGGGACTCGTTCTCCGGGAAGAGGTCGAGGATCGCCTTGTCCGTCTTGTGGATGTCGGAGGCCTCGCCGGACAGGGCCGCCCAGCGGAAGGGGCCCTTGCCCTCGCAGAAGAGGGGGCGGATGTAGGCGGGGACGAAGCCGGGGAAGGCGAACGCCCGCTCGTACCCGGCGAGCTGGGCCTCACCGCGGATCGAGTTGCCGTAGTCGAAGACCTCGGCGCCGGCGTCCATGAAGCCGACCATCGCCTCGACGTGCTTGGCCATGGACTCACGGGCGCGGGTGGTGAAGCCCGCCGGGTCCTTGGCAGCGGCGTCGGCCATGTCGTCGAAGTCGATGCCGATGGGGAGGTAGGCCAGCGGGTCGTGGGCCGAGGTCTGGTCGGTCACGATGTCGATGGGGGCGCCCTCGGCCAGCATCTGCGGGAGCAGCTCGGCCGCGTTGCCGAGCAGGCCGATGGAGAGCGGCTTGCGGGCGTCGCGCGCCTCGACGGCCAGCTCCAGCGCGTGCCGCAGGTTGTCGGCCTTGACGTCGAGGTAGCGGTGCTCGATGCGGCGCTCGATGGCGCGCGGGTCGACGTCGATACAGATCGCGACGCCGTCGTTCATCGTCACGGCGAGCGGCTGGGCGCCGCCCATGCCGCCGAGACCGGCGGTCAGGGTGATGGTGCCCGCGAGCGTGCCGTTGAACTTCTTGGCGGCGACGGCGGAGAAGGTCTCGTAGGTGCCCTGGAGGATGCCCTGCGTGCCGATGTAGATCCAGGAACCGGCGGTCATCTGGCCGTACATGGTGAGGCCGAGGGCCTCCAGGCGGCGGAACTCCTCCCAGTTCGCCCAGTCGCCGACCAGGTTGGAGTTGGCGATGAGGACGCGCGGGGCCCACTCGTGGGTCTGCATGACGCCGACGGGGCGGCCGGACTGGACGAGCATCGTCTCGTCCTGCTTCAGGGTGCGCAGCGTGCGGACCATGGCGTCGAAGGAGCGCCAGTCGCGGGCGGCCTTGCCGGTGCCGCCGTAGACGACGAGCTTGTCGGGGTGCTCGGCGACCTCGGGGTCGAGGTTGTTCTGCAGCATCCGCAGGGCGGCTTCCTGCTGCCATCCCAGGGCGCTCAGTTCCGTACCGCGCGGCGCTCGTACGGGGCGGGGTCCTGACATGGTCTGCCTCCTGTGCGGACTGTTCCGGCTGATGGTGCAGCGGAGTGTTCGGAGTGTTGCAGTAGCTATTCACATCCTGACTTCTTGAATAGAGCTAGTCAATAGCTGCATGGGCCAGCGCGGCCACGTCGTGGGTGTTTGGCTGGGATGTATGGGCGCAGACAGGGACAGGACGGGGAATCCGGTGGGCGACGCGGCGGGCAGGTCCGGGGTGTCTTCGCACGGCTTGGACGAGGAGGGCTCCGACCGCGTCGCCCGGCGCGACGAAGCCGTCCGGGCCACCTTGGAGCAAGGGCTCCTCGGGCCGAGAACCCCCATCGTCGCGCTCCTCGACGTCCCCGGCATCCGGGCCTCGGCGGCCTCCCTGCGGGCCGCCTTCGACACGGTGACCGCTCCCGGCACCCCCGTGCTGCACGCCTTCGCGGTGAAGGCGACCCCGCTCGTGCCCGTCCTGCGGCTGCTGCACGAGCAGGGCATCGGCGCGGAGGTGGCGAGCCCCGGGGAGCTCGCCCTCGCCCGGGCGGCCGGGGTGCCGCCGGCCCGCACCGTGCTCGACTCCCCCGCCAAGACGCCCGCCGAACTGCGCGAGGCGCTGGCGCTGGGGATCGCGGTCAACGCGGACAATCCGCAGGAGCTGGACCGCATCGACGGCCTGGTGCGGTCCGCGAACACCCGCTCCCCCCTCGGAATCCGGGTGAACCCGCAGGTCGGCGGGGGTTCCATCGAGGCGCTGTCCACCGCCACGGCGACCTCCAAGTTCGGAGTCGCGCTGCGGGACGAGGGCGCGCGGGAGTGGATCGTCGGGGCGTACGCCGACCGCCCGTGGCTGACCCGGCTGCACGCGCACACCGGGTCGCAGGGCATGCCGCTCTCGCTGATGGCGCGGGGCGTGGCGGAGACGTACGCGCTGGCCGAGGAGATCAACCGGCGGCTCGGGCGGCGGCAGGTCGACACGATCGACATCGGCGGCGGGCTGCCGGTGAACTTCGGCTCGGAGGCGACGGGCCCGACGTACGCGCAGTACGCGCGGCTGCTCGCCGAGTCGGTGCCCGGGCTCTTCGACGGGCGGTACGGGCTGGTCACCGAGTTCGGGCGGTCGCTGCTCGCCAAGCACGGGACGGTGCTCGCACGGGTCGAGTACACGAAGTCCGCCGGGGGCCGGGCGGTCGCGGTCACGCACGCGGGCGTGCAGGTGGCGGCCCGCACGGTGTACGCGCCCGCGTCCTGGCCGCTGCGGATCGCCGCGTACGACGCGAAGGGCCGGCCCAAGGCGGGACCGGACACCGTCCAGGACATCGCGGGCCCCGCCTGCTTCGCGGGCGACCTGCTCGCCGAGGGGCGCGCGCTGCCCCTGCTCGAACCGGGCGACTACGCGGCCGCACTGGACACGGGCGCGTACTACTTCGCCCACCACTACGCGTACAACTCCCTCGCCCGGCCGGGCATTTACGGCTTCGCACCGGACGGGGAGGGCGGGGTGCGCTTCGCGGTCGTACGGGAGCCGCAGACCCTCGACGAGATCGTCGCGGAGTCGGGCGGGGCACAGCCGTCGGCACTGACGGGCCTTTAACCTCCGCCAGACGGGCACACCCTGGGCTTCGCCCCACCGGACCGGCCGCCACGGGCCTTCACCCTCCGACGGACCGGCTCCCGCGGGGCGTTGGCCCCCGACGGGCCGACTCCCACGAGCCTTCGGCCTCCGCCGGACCGGCGCACCCTTCGCCCCCGGCAAACCGCCTCCCGCAAGGCCTCGGCCTGCGACGGACGACTCCCTCGGGGCCTCGACCTCCGGCGGACGGGCGCTCTGCGGGCTTTCGCCCGTCTCCGGCGAGCCGCGCGAGCCTGTTTGCCCGCATTCCCGTTCGCGCACCCCACCGACCCGCGCTCACCCCGGCGGGCCGGCGGCGCCCGCCACGCCTCCGCGCGCCCCCGCACACCCTTGCGCGCCCACGCGCACCCCCCGGCAAGCCTTCGAAGCGGCTCGAACAGGCCAGAAAATATGGTCAGTTGACCCACCTTAGTCACCAGGGGCATGTTCCACAGGAAAATGCCAGATCCCTCACCCCTCGCGCACACGTTGCGTAACTTCGGCGTCACTCGGCCGAACCCTTGGCGGGAGGGGAGACACGGTGCCCGGAATCGACGAGTGCCTACTGGAAGCCATGACACTGCCCGGTGCCCGGGGTGCCGCGGTGGTCGACTGGACCAGCGGCCTGGCCCTGGGCACCGTCGGGGAAGCGCCGGGCGGTGATCACGAGACGACCGCGGCGGAGGCCGCCGAGCTCGCCCGGCTCGCCGCCGAACACCGCGCGTTCGCCCCGGCCGACGGCTCCGACTGGTCCGAGCAGGAGACACCGGTCGAGGACCTGATCATCAGCAACCGGGACAGCTACCACCTGCTGCGGTTCGTGCGGACGACCTTCGACAGCAGTGTGTTCCTGCATCTCTGGCTGGCCCGCGCCGACGGCAATCTCGCGCTGGCCCGCATCCGGCTCGGCGACCTGGCCGGACGGCTGGTGCTGGGATGACGACGGTCAGGACACCTCCCCCGCCCCGGCTCCCCGTCCGGGACAGAGCGGCGGACCCCTCCGGCGGCGTCTCGCCGATGCTCAGCCGGCTCGCCGCCGAGCGGGCCACCGGCGTCCTGATGCGCGAGCGCGGCACGCTCTACCTCGCCGACGGCGACGTGGTGCACGCCGAGAGCCCCGCCACTCCCGGGCTGGAGGCGCTGTTCGCCGCCCGGGGAGTGCTGGACGCCGAGGTGTGGCGGGAGGCCGTCGCCGCGGCCGGGGCGCGCCGCGAGGTCGGCCGCTTCCTGGTCGACAGCGGCCGGATCGCGGAGGGCGCCCTGGAGCTGTGCCACCTCGGCTCGCTGTACGACGCGGCGTACTTCGTGCTCGGGCCGAGCAGCACCCCGACCCGCTTCCGGTACGGGGCGGCGCACTGGCTCGGCCCCGTGCGCCCGGTACCGGTGGCCGCGCTGGAGCGCGAGACCGTGCGCCGTCGCGAACTGCTGCACCGCATCTGGCCCGACCCGGCGACGGACACCGCACCGCTGGTGCGCTCCCGGCTCGCCGCCGGGCCGCCGGTCCCGCTGCGCCAGGAAGCCGTCCTCGGCCGGGTGGACGGTGTGCGCACCGCGGCGGACGTCTCGCTCGCGCTGGGGCGGCCCGCGTTCCACACCCTGGTCGAGCTGCGACGGCTGGCCGCCGCCGGGCTCGTGACGGCGGCACCCCCGGCCGAGCCGCCTCCCGTGCCCCGTGTGCTCACGCAGTCCTCCACCGATCCCGACGTCGCGTTGCTGCGGCGGCTCAGAGACGCACTGGAGGCCCTGTGAGCCCCAACCCGCGGGAGGCCTTGTGATCCGCGCGCTACGACAGCGTGCCGAGAGGAGACTGCTGATGGCGGCGGAGCCCGAAGTCCTCGACGAACTGCACCGGCTGAGGGCCCGAGTGCCCCAGCTGACCGGGGCGCTGGCTGCCAGCGCCGACGGTCTGGTCCTCGCCCACGACACCCCCGGCGTGGAGCCGGACGGCCTGGCCGCGCTCACCGCGGCCGCGCTGGGCGTCGCCGTTCGGATGGCGGACGCCACCGGGCAGGGCGACTTCCGCGAGCTGCTGGTGCGCGGCGTCCACGGCTATGTGGCGACGTACGCGGCGGGTGCCTCCGCCGTGCTGACGCTGCTGGCCCAGGACCGGGTCAACGTCGGCCGGCTGCACCTGGAGGGGCGCCGCTCCGGCACCCGGATCGGCGAGCTCGTGGACGCCGCGACGGCGCGCGGCGAACCGGTCGCCCCGGCGCGGGCTCCCGCGAAGACCGCCTCCCCGCCCTCACGTACCCGCACGGCGCGCGGCACGGCAAGTTCCCGCGCCACCACCCAGACCCCCAACACCCCCACCACATCGGAAAGTTGAAAGGAACCGGCACCATGGCCAACACCGAAACCGCGCTCAAAGAGGCGCTCGCATCCATCGAGGGCGCGACCGGAGCCGCTCTCGTCGACTACACCAGCGGAATGGCGCTGGGCACGATCGGCGGCAGCAAGGGCTTCGACCTCACCGTCGCGGCGGCCGGCAACACCGACGTCGTACGCGCGAAGCTGCGCACCATGGAACACCTGGGGCTGAAGGGCGACATCGAGGACATCCTGATCACGCTGACCGACCAATACCACCTGATCAGGCTGATCAAGGGGCGCGGCGGCAACGGCCTGTTCCTGTATGTGGTGCTCGACGCCAAGCGGTCCAACCTGGCGATGGCCCGCCACCAGTTGCGCAGGATCGAGGCGGACCTGGAGGTGTAGCCGACAGCAGCCGCCGTCAGCGGCGCCGCGCTCCGCCGGGCGCGGCGTCGCCTGCCGAGACACCGGTGGCCCGGCAGGCCTTGACCGGCTTGCCCGCGGGGGCGCCCGCGCGCCGGCCGAGCCAGTCGACGCGGACCCAGATCAGCGCCTGCTCGGCGCGTTCGCGGCGCCCGAGCCAGCCGGCCTTCAGCCACAGCCCGACGCCCGCACCGGCGAGCATCATGCCGCCCGCGGCGGGCATCACGAACGAGCTGCCCAGCGCGGCCACGGAGGCGAGGACAAGCCACCAGCGGTGGCCTCGGCGCCAGTTGCGTACCGTCACGGCGCGGTCCTTGAGGACGTCGTGCTTGCCGGCGCGGGCGGCGGAGCGGACCAGGGCGGCGTACCGCTTCCTGTGCCAGTACGCCACCACGGCGGCCGTGACGATGAACAGCACGGCCCCGGCCATGACCCCGATCCGGCGCCCGGTCAGCCCCGGCACCAGCACTCCGATCCCGGCCGCGAACACCCCGAACCACCACAGTGGGGCCGCCCCGGCCCTCACGACGACGGCCACCCGAGCCAGCCCTTGCCCTCCGCGCGCCACGTTCCGCCTCCCGTCCAGCGTTTCCAGCGTTCTCAGCGCTTCTTACAGCGCTTCCTTCAGCGTCTTCGGGCGCGCACGCTAGCGAGGGAAGGTGAGACGAGTCTGAGAAGCACCGCCGCTCCACCGCAGGGTGACTACTCCACGAACAGGCCTCGCGCGGCGGCCCGCGCGTCGAACTCCTCCAGCCGTGCCTGCGCGTCCGGCAGGTCGTCGCACATCGCCTCCAGCAGGACGCGACCCAGCAGCATCGGGGCACAGGCCGTGTCGAAGGCGAGGCCGGTGCCGACGGCGGCGGGGAGCAGCAGGTCCGACACCTTCGCCACCGGCGCGAAGGCGGAGTCCGCGACCGTGACGACGGTCAGCCCGGCCTCCTTCGCGTACGCCAGCGAGTCCACGACCTCGCGCGGGTGCCGGGGCAGGGCGAAGCACAGCAGGGCGCTCGCCCCGGCCCGGACCGCCGCGTCGATACGGTCCTGGAGCATCGTGCCGCTCTCGTGCAGCAGCCGTACGTCGGGGTGGACCTTGGCGGCGAAGTAGGCGAAGCCGTACGCCTGGGAGGCCGCGGCCCGCAGGCCGAGCACCGGGAGCGGGCGGGACGCCGCGAGCAGCCGGCCCGCCCTGGCGACCGGGCGCGGGTCGGCGAGCACCTCCGCGAGATGCTTCAGGTTCTCGATCTCGGCCTCGACGGCCTGCTGGTACTCGTTGTACGAGGCGGTGTCCACGGCCGGTTCGGCGGGCGCGACCTCACGCAGGTGCTTGCGCAGCGCGGGGTAGCCGTCGAAGCCGAGCGCGACCGCGAAGCGGGTGACCGAGGGCTGGCTGACCCCGGCGAGCTCGGCCAGCTCGACGCTGGACAGGAACGGCACGTCGGCGGCGCGCCGCACCATGCTGTGCGCGATGCGCCGCTGGGTCGGCGTCAGCCGGTGCCCCTCGAAGAGCGCCTGAAGCCGCGCGGCGGGACTGTCCGTCACGCCCATGTCCCTGTTCCTGTCCCCGTCCACGCCCGTGCTCCTGTCCATGCTCATGACGCGCTCCCCCTCCAGATGTCCGTGAACCGGTCGAGCACTGCGGCCGCCGCCGTCACATCGTCCGTGAGCGGGCGGTCGGCCTGGTCCGGTTCGAGGACCGACTCGGCCAGCTCCAGCGCGCGGCCGGCCGGCAGTTCCGGTTCGGGCCGCAGGTCGCGCTGGCGCAGCGCCCGTACGGCGGCCACCAGTTCACAGCCGACGACGAGACGGTACGCACCGCACGCCCGCAGTGTCTGACGTGCGGCGAGCGAGGCGAAGCTCGCCTGCTCCTCGACGCCCCGGGAGAGTACAGCGTGCCCGAGCGAGGCGGGTGCGGAGAAGGCCCGCAGATCGCCGAGGGCGGCAGCGGCGGCGTACTCCAGGATCATCACGCCGGACGAGGCGGGCTCGTGGTCGGCGAGGAAGGGGCGCAGCCGGGTGTAGGCGGGTTCGTTGAGGGTGGAGAGCCGCGAGGTCGACAGACGCGCCACCTGGGTGACCGCCAGCCTGAAGTGGTCCAGGGCGAGGGCGAGTTGGGCCTGGTAGAAGCCGCCGTGGTGGTACGCGGCCATGTCCTCGGGGGAGATGAGGGGGTTCTCGGCAGCGGCATTGATCTCAATATTGAGGACCCCTTCGAGCGCGTCCGCCGCGTCGTGCGCGGGCCCGTGGATCTGCGGGACGCACCGGAAGCCGTACGGGTCCTGGATCCGCCCGAGCGGCGGCGTCGGCCGGTCCGCCGCGCCGATCAGCTCCCGCATCCGGCGGGCCACTTCGACCGAGCCCTGGTGCGGGCGGGCGGCGTGCACGGGCGCCGCGTACGCCTCGTGCGACCCGTCGACGGCCAGCAGCGACAGCGCGGCGACGACCTGGGTGGCCCCGATGAGCCCGCGCAGCTCGTGCAGCGCGAGCGCCGCCTGGCCGAGGGTGAGCGCGTTGCTGCTGATGAGCGCGAGGGCGTCGTTGTTGTCGAGGGCCTGGGGTTCGGGGGCGAGATCCTGCGGGGAACGCCCACCCTCCAGGGCGAGGTCCGCGAGGGAGTGCCCGCCCTCCGGCCCCCGCCAGGGATGCTCACCCACCAGCGCGAGGCCGACCTGCGCCAGCGCCGCGATGTCGCCCGTGCCCACGGACCCGAACTCGTTCACAACGGGATACACCCCCGCCTCCAGCGCCTCGCACAGCGCCGTCACGACGGTGGGGCGCAGGCCCGCGCCGCCCGCGAGGAGCTGGTTGGCGCGGACGGCGAGCATCGCCCGGACCTGGCGGGCGGGGAGCTCCTCGCCGATGGCGCCGGCGTGGCTGCGCAGCAGCCGCAGACCGTGCCCCGCGGCGGCCTCGGTGGGCACGTCCTCGTTCCGGTTGGCGCCGACGCCGGTGGAGCGGCCGTAGACGCGGCCGGTCGCGGCGATCTGCCGGGCCGCGTCCCAGGACTCCTCGACGCGCTTCATCGCATCGGTGCCGGGCACCGGCCGCGCGGCCCCGTCGGCGAGCCGTACGACGTCCTCGACCCCGGTGCTCTGTCCGTCCAGGACCACGAGACCGACCGACGCCGGGGGTGTCACCGCATTCGCCGTGTCCACAATTCGAGACGACATAGCGTCCAAACTCCCCTCAATCCGGACATTCGATCTTGCCTGGCGGTCATAAGTAACCGGTGATTAACACCGAACCGTTGACAACCTATTCAGGTACAGAGAACTCTGCATGACGATATGCAGACCGGGCAAGGGACACCTCATGATCCAGTTCGATACGGTCCACAAGCGCTTCCCGAACGGCACGACAGCCGTCCACGACCTCTCCCTGGAAATGCCGGAAGGCGGCGTGACCGTCCTCGTCGGATCTTCCGGTTGCGGTAAGACGACCACCCTCAGGATGATCAACCGGATGGTCGATCCGACCTCCGGCACCATCCGGGTCGGCGGCAAGGACGTCCTGGAGCAGGACGCGGCCGAGCTGCGCCGTTCCATCGGTTACGTCATCCAGCAGTCGGGGCTCTTCCCGCACCGCACGGTGCTCGACAACATCGCCACCGTGCCGCTCCTCCTCGGCTGGGGCCGCAAGAAGGCACGGGCGAGGGCGGCCGAGCTCCTGGAGACCGTCGGCCTGGCCGCCGACGCCGGGAAGCGGTACCCGCACCAGCTCTCCGGCGGCCAGCAGCAGCGCGTCGGCGTCGCCCGCGCGCTCGCCGCCGACCCGCCCGTCCTCCTCATGGACGAGCCCTTCGGCGCGGTCGACCCGGTCGTGCGCACCCAGCTCCAGGACGAACTGCTCCGACTCCAGAAGGAGTTGAGCAAGACCATCGTCTTCGTCACGCACGACATCGACGAGGCGGTACGGCTCGGCGACCAGATCGCGATCTTCCGCACCGGCGGCCATCTGGTGCAGTGCGCGACGCCCGCGGAGCTGCTGGCCCACCCGGCGGACGACTTCGTGGCGGACTTCCTCGGCGCCGAGCGCGGCCTCAAGCTGCTCTCGCTGAAGTCCCTCGCGGACCTCCCGCAGGGCCCGGCCCCCGAGGGCGGCGCCTGGACCCTCGTCCTCGACGAGGCCCGCAAGCCGCTGCACTGGGCGTCGACGTCCTCAAAGTCCTCGACGGGCACAGAACTCCCCGTACGGCCACTGAAGGACACCGACTCCCTGCTGGCGGCCCTCAACGAGTCGATCGCCTCCCCCACCGGCCTGATCGCCCGGGTCGACGCGGCCGGAGTCCTCACCGGTGTCTCGTCCCGGGACGACATCCACGAGCAGGCGGGCCGTGCCCACACGGAAGCGAGCGTGCCCGCATGACCATCGACTGGTCGTGGATAGGCGACCACACGGACGACCTCACCACGCTCACCCTCTCCCACCTCCAGGCCGCCCTCTCGGCAGTCTTCTTCGGCCTGCTGATCTCGCTCCCCCTGGCCGTCGTAGCCCACCGGGTCCGCCCGCTGCGCGGCTTCCTCCTCGGCCTCTCGAACGTCCTGTTCACGATCCCGTCGATCGCGATCTTCGTACTCCTGCTGCCGGTAAGCGGTCTCACCCGCACCACGACGGTCATCGGCCTGACGGTCTACTCCCTGGTCGTCCTCCTGCGGAACACGGTCGAGGGCCTGGACTCGGTCCCGGCCAAGACGAAAGAAGCCGCGAAGGCGATGGGCACGCGCCCTCTGCGCACCCTCCTGACCGTCGAACTCCCCCTCGCCCTCCCGGTGATCATGGCGGGAGTCCGGATCGCCACGGTCATGTCGATCTCCCTGGTCTCCGTGGCGACCTACATCGGCGACGGCGGCCTCGGCCAGCTCTTCACCGACGGCTTCCAGCGCGACTTCCCGACCCCGGTCATCGCCGGTGTCGTCCTGACCCTGCTCCTTGCCCTGGTCGCGGACGCGCTGCTGGTCGCGATCCAGTACGTACTCACCCCGTGGACGAGGCGGCGAGCCTGATGTACGAACTCTTCAAGAACCTCGGCAGCTGGCTGATCAGCGGCGACCAGTGGTCGGGCACGGACGGCATAGCGCACCGCCTGGTCGAGCACCTGGAGTACTCCCTCTTCGCCACGCTCATAGCGGCCGCCATAGCCCTCCCGCTGGGCCTGCTGATCGGCCACACCGGCAAGGGCGCGTTCCTGGCCATCAACCTCGCGTCCTTCGGCCGCGCGCTCCCCACCGTCGGTCTGGTGGTCCTGGTCTTCCTGGTCAGCGGCCTGTCCCTGTGGTCGGTGTACGTGGCCCTCGTCGTCCTCGCCGTACCGGCCATCGTCACCAACACCTACGCGGGCATGAGCGCGGTGGACCCGGAGGTGAAGGACGCGGCACGAGGCCAGGGCATGCGAGGCCACCAAGTCCTCTTCCAGGTGGAAATCCCCCTGGCCCTCCCCTTGATCATGACGGGCCTGCGCCTCTCCCTCATCCAGGTGGTGTCCACCGCCACGATCGCCGCGTACGTCAGTTTCGGGGGCCTCGGCCGGTACGTCTTCGACGGCCTGGCCCAGCGCGACCTCGTCCAGGTTCTCGGCGGCGCGGCCCTGGTCGCGATCGTCGCCGTCGTACTCGACCTGGCGCTGGCCGGACTCCAGCGCTACCTCTTCCGCCACCGCCGTACCGCAGCCCACTGAGGAGCCGAAGAACCATGAACCGTAGGACCCTGCTCGGCGGCCTCTTCGCCGCCGCCTCCGTCCCCGCCCTCGCCGCCTGCGGCAGCGGCATCACCTCGCTCGACGGCTCCGGCAGCGCGGACAGCGGCGGCTCCGGATCCAGCGCCGGCGGCGTGACCATCGGCACCGCCAACTTCACCGAGAACCAGATACTCGGCTACCTGTACGCGGGTGTCCTGGGCGCCGCGGGCATCAAGACCAAGGTCCGCCCCAACCTCGGCTCGCGCGAGATCGTCGTCCCCGCGCTCGAGGGCGGCGACATCGACCTGCTCCCCGAGTACCAGGGCAGCCTCCTCCTCTACCTGGACGAGAAGGCCACGGACACGGAGGCGGGCGCCATGCAGAACACGCTGACCACCGTGCTGCCCAGCGGCCTAGAAGTCCTCCCCTACGCGGCCGCCGAGGACCGCGACAGCTTCGCCGTCACCAAGGAGACCGCCGACAAGTACGGCCTCACCTCCCTCGCCGACCTGCGCAAGGCCAACGGCAAGCTCATCCTGGGCGCCGCCGCCGAGATGAAGAAGCGCGTCGTCGGCGTCGTCGGCCTCAAGGACCGCTACGGCGTGGAGTTCAAGGAGTTCAAGTCCCTCGACTCCTCCGGCCCGCTGGTCAAGGGCGCCCTGAAGAAGGGCGACATCGACGTCGCCAACGTCTTCACCACGGACGTCGACGTCATCGAGAACGGCTGGGTAGTCCTGACGGACCCCCTCAACCTGATCCCGTCCCAGCACATCGTCCCCCTCATCGCCTCCCGCAAGGCCGACGCCAAGGTCCGCAAGGCCCTCGCCACCCTCGGCAACGCCCTCACCTCGGAGGAACTCACCAAGCTCAACCGCCTGGTGGACAAGGACAAGAAGGACCCGGACGAGGTGGCTGCGGCCTGGCTGAAGGGGAAGAAGCTGGCGTGAGGGGTCATGAACGGGGCTGGTCACGCAGTTCCCCGCGCCTCTTAAAAGCACTAGGGGCGGGCCGGCAGTTGTTTAGAGGCGCGGGGAACGGCGCGAGCAACCCCCACCGCCCCGCACCCGAGGAACCACCCCGCATTTCAGGGGCGCGGGGAACTGCGCAATCTTTTAGCGGGGTCTGGGGGCGCAGCCCCCAGGGATGGGACGGGTAGGGGCGGCGGGGGCGAATCCCAGCAGGCCTACACCCGCACCGCCGACCCCCGCTCACTCATCCGCGGCGCACAAAGAATCCTCTTCTTCCGCACCCGCTTTCCCTCGATCGCCGCAACGGTCAACCGAGCCGCCTCCGCCGCGATCTCGGCCAACCCCCAGTCGACCGTGGTCAACGGAGGCGTAAGCACCCTCGACACCGGGTGATCATCGAAGCCGACCACGGAGACATCGCGGCCCACCTCCAGCGAGGCCTCCGCCGCGGCGGCGTACACCCCGTACGCCAGCGAGTCGGAGAAGCAGAAGACGGCGGTCGCGGGCCGCGCCCCGTCCAGCACCCGTCGCGCCACGACCGTCGCCTCGCCCAACTCCTGCGGGCAGGGGACCAGTTCGGCATGCAGCCCGAGGCGGTCGGCGGCCTCACGGACGTATACGTCGGCGGGGCGGTCGGGCGTGCTGGGCCGTGTCGGGGTCAGTACGGTCACACGGCGGTGGCCGAGGCCGTGGAGGTACTCCAGTACGGCGTCGATGCCGGCCCTGTTGTCGAAGATGACCTGTCCGGCCGTGCGGGCCGCGCTCAGGGAGTCGCCGACGGCCACCACCGGGAGCGCGTCGGCGATGGCGGCCCAGCCCTCCGCTGAGGGGTTGACGGGGGACACCAGCAGCGCGTCGACCCGCTGGTCGCGCAGCTGCTTGGCGAGGACCAGTTCGCGGTCGGGGTCGCCGCCCGCGTCCAGGATCAGCGCGTAGCGGTCGCCGGCCAGCAGTTCCCGGCCGATGGCGGCCATCAGCTGCTGCTGCCAGAGGTCCTGGAGGTCGCCCGCGAGGACGCCGACCATGCTGGTGCGGCCGCTGGCGAGGGCGCGGGCGATGGGGTCGGCCTCGTAGCCGAGTTCGGCGGCGGCCTTGCGTACCCGCTCCTCGGTCTCCTTCGAGACGTGCTTGCCGCGCAGGGCATAGGAGACGGCGGCGGTGGAGAGGCCCGTGGCCTCGGCCACCTCCCGGAGGGTGGTGCGCTTGTTGGGCCTGGCCATGCCGGGAAGCCTACCGGGACCCGTCCACATTGTGGGCACGCGGCGTCGTCCGCTCCATGGCCGCACGGTTGACAGATCGGCAGCCATACGGTTGACAGATCGGCTTGTTAACCGCTTAAGTTAACCGCATAAGTGAAGCGTTTAACCACCGTCTGACCCCGCCTCCCGAGGACCGCCGCGTGCCCACCGACGTCCACCAGCACATCTGGCCGCCCGCCTTCGTCGAGCTGCTGCGCGCCCGCACCACGCCGCCGTACCTCGACGGCTGGACCCTGCACCTGACGGGCGAGCCGCCGTACGAGGTCGACCCGGCCGACCACGACATCGCGGCCCGCACCCAGCTGGCCCACGACGACGGCCTCGACCTGGCACTGGTGTCCCTCTCCAGCCCGCTCGGCATCGAATACCTGCCGCCCGCCGAAGCCGCCCCGCTGCTCACCGCCTTCCACGACGGCGCCCTCGCCCTCCCCGCGCCCTTCGGCGTCTGGGCCTCGCCCTGTCTGTCGGCACCGGACCCCGAGGCGGTCGCACGCGAACTGAGCCGTGGCTGCGCGGGCCTCCAGCTCCCCGCCACCGCACTGCTCGACGCGGCCGGCTGGGAGCGCTGCGCCCCGCTTCTCGACGTCCTCACCGACACCGGTCACGACAAGCCGCTCTTCATCCACCCGGGCACCGCCCCGCCCACCCCCGACGCCCCGCCGTGGTGGCCCGCCCTGGTGCCGTACCTCCACCAGATGCACGCGTCCTGGTTCGCCTTCCGCGCCTTCGGCCGTGCCCGGCACTCGCGCCTGCGCGTCTGTTTCGCGGCCCTCGCGGGCCTGGCCCCGCTGCACGGCGAGCGGCTCGCGGCCCGTGGCGGAGGGCGCGGCGAGGTCGACTTCGACGCCTTCTACGAGACCTCGTCCTACGGAACACGCGCCGTCGACGCACTCGTCCGGGCCGTCGGCATCGACGTGGTCGTCAGCGGCAGCGACCGCCCCTACGCACCCCCCGTCATCCCCGACCTCGGCGCGGACGCCGCCGTCCACGCCCTGCGCACCGCCAACCCCGCCCGCCTGCTGAAGGGAGCCACCCCATGACGTACGAGGCCCTGCCGGACCGCACCCTCGACAAGCGCGAGCTCCAGGCGCTCGCCGACGACCTCGCCGCCCGCCCCGAACTCTGGCGCGCACAGGTCGCCTTCTCCGACGAGGAGCGGCACTACGCGTCGCTGTACCGCGACGAGTACGTCGACGTCTGGCTGCTGTGCTGGACCCGGCAGAACGACACCGGCTGGCACGACCACGACATCTCCTCCGGCGCGGTCGCCGTCGTCCAGGGCGCGCTGAACGAGTCCAACCCGCGCATCGGCGGCAGCCATCTGTCCGTCACCGTCGGCGCGGGCGAGTCGTTCTGCTTCGGCCCCGAGCACATCCACCGCCTCACCGGCGCGACCGACGACACGGTCTCCATCCACGCGTACTCGCCGCCGCTGTGGCGCCTCGGCCAGTACGACATCACCGAGGACGGCCTGATGCGCCGGATGTCCGTCTCGTACGCCGACGAACTGCGGCCGCTGGACATCCCGGCCGCCTGACCACCTGACCAGGGGGCGCAGGCCCCGGCTCCCGATCAAGAACCGGTATCGCGGGGGCGATGATCCGGCGATGAGATAACCAAGTGTCGCTAAACGAACACTCAGGGTGATGTGCGCGTGCGTACGGTGAATGAGCGCTACAAGCACAACTCCTGAGGGAGCGTCATGCCCTCGAACCGCAGGGCCTTTCTGGCGGCGACCACCGCCGCGCTCACCGCGACCCCGACCGCTTCGGCCGCCGCCGCACCGCATCCACATCCACATCCGTACCGGGATCCGGACCCACATCCGCATCAGCACCCGACGACCGCCCGCGGGGCGCTCGCCGAACTCCTCGCGGGCAACCGGCGGTACGCCGCCGGGCACTCCCGTCATCCGCACGAGGGGCGCTCCCGGCGGCATGTCCTCGCCGCCGAGCAGCACCCGTTCGCGGTCGTCGTCGGGTGCATCGACTCGCGTGTGCCGCCCGAGCTGGTCTTCGACCAGGGGCTCGGGGACCTGCTCTGCATAAGGACCGCCGGCCAGGTGCTGGACGAGGCGGTGCTCGGGTCCATCCAGTACGGGGTGGCGGAGCTGCACATTCCGTTGGTGCTGGTGCTTGGCCACGAGCGGTGCGGGGCCGTCGCGGCGACGCTCGCGCATCTGCGCGACGGGACGCCCGTGCCGGGGCATCTCCGGCTGCTGGTGGACGAGATCGCCCCCGCCGCGCGGCGGACCCGGGGGCTGCCCGGGGACTGGGCCGATCACACCGTGCGGGCCCACACGGCGTGGGTCCGCGATGTGATCCGGGCGGATCCGGCGTTCGCCACGGCGCAGGTCGCCGCCGCGCGGTTCGACCTCGATACCGGGCGGGTGGGTCTGCTGCCCTGAGCCCCTCTTGTCGCCACGCATCTCTCTCCCCTCCCTTTCCGTACCCCCCATCTCCGTACCCCCCATCTCCGTACGCGAAGAAGTCACGCACCCCCCATGAAGCACTCCCCCGCCCTCACCCGGGCGCTCTCCGTCCTGCCCTCCTCCGCCGACTTCCGTTCCATGACCCGCGCCCCGCGGCGCGACCTCCTCTGTGGGCTCACGGTCGCCGTGGTCGCCCTCCCCCTCGCCCTCGGATTCGGGGTCACGTCCGGGCTCGGGGCCGCCTCCGGGCTGGCGACCGCGATCGTCGCGGGGACGCTCGCCGCGCTGTTCGGCGGGTCGGCGAGACAGGTCAGCGGTCCCACCGGGGCGATGACCGTCGTGCTGGTGCCGATCGTTCACGAGTACGGCGCCGACGGCGTGCTGACCGTCGGGCTGATCGCGGGTGTGATCCTGCTGGCGCTCGCCTTCGCCCGGGCGGGGGCCGCGATGGCGTACGTGCCCGCCCCTGTCATCGCCGGGTTCACCGTCGGCATCGCCTGCGTCATCGCCTTGCAGCAGGTGCCGTCGGCGCTGGGGGTGCCCGTGCCGGGCGGTGACCAGGTCGCGGAGGTGGCGGCGCGGGCGGCCGAGGAGTTCGGGCGGGGCCCGCAGTGGGCGGCGCTCGCGCTGTCGCTGGGGTCGGCGGCGGTGATGCTGGCCGGCGCCCGCTGGAAGCCCGGGGTGCCGTTCTCCCTCGTCGCCGTGGCCGCCGCGACGCTCGTCGCGGAGGGGCTCGGCCTGCACGTGACCCGGATCGGCAGCCTGCCCGCCTCCCTCCCCGCCCCCTCACTCGCCTTCTTCGACGTCTCCCGCGTGCCCTCCCTCCTCGCACCCGCCGCCGCGGTCGCGGCCCTCGCCGCCCTGGAGTCCCTGCTCTCCGCCTCGGTGGCGGACGGCATGCGCCCGGGTGAGCGCCACGACCCCGGCAAGGAACTCTTCGGCCAGGGCATCGCCAACCTCGCGGCCCCGCTGTTCGGCGGCGTACCGGCGACGGGCGCGATCGCGCGTACGGCGGTGAACGTCCGTACCGGCGCGGCCTCCCGTCTCGCGGCGCTCACGCACGCGGTGATCCTCGCCGGGATCGTCGCGGCGGCGGCCCCGCTGGTGGCGCGGATCCCGCTGGCCGCGCTGGCGGGTGTGCTGCTCGCGACCGCCGTACGGATGGTGGAGACGGGCGCGGTACGGGCGATGGCGCGCGCCACGCGCGGGGACGCCCTCGTGCTGGCGCTCACCGCGTGCGCGACGCTCGCCCTCGACCTGGTGCGGGCGGTGCTGCTCGGCCTCGGAGTGTCCGTGCTGCTCGCCCTGCGCGCGGCCGTGCGCGGCACCCGGCTCACTCCGGCGGCCGGCGACGAGGAGCCGGGGTGCGCGGAGGTCACGTACCGCTTCGACGGGCCCCTCCTGTTCGCCGCGGCCCACCGTTTCCGGCGCAGCCTGGCGGATGTGCACGGGGTGTCGGCAGTCGACCTGCGGATGTCGGGCCTGACGGCGGTCGACGCGACGGGCGCGCTGGCGCTGAAGGACGCGGTGGGGGATCTGCGGGGCCGGGGCATCGAGGTCCGCATCACCGGGGTCGAACGGGGTCACCGCAGGGTCCTGGAGTCGCTCGGGGTGCTGCCGCCGGGGGTGCAGCCCAGTGCGAACAGGGGGGTTGTCCCCAGTGCGACGGGGGTCCCGGCTCCCTAACGTGAGCACCATGACCGGTAGGGAAGCCCACGGCGACGCCGAACTGAAGAAGGAACTCGACGCCACTCTGCATGCGCGCAGGGAGCTGGGCGACGAGTACGAGTCCGCGCTGGTCGACTCGTTCCTGGAGAAGGTCGAACAGCGCCTCGACGGCGCGGTCGACCGCCAGGTGCGGCGACAGCTCGCCGAGCAGCAGATGGTGGTGGCCCGCGGCGCGCGCTCCGCACAGGGGTCCGACACCTGGGGTGAGCGCTTCGGGTTCGGGATCGTCTCGCTCGTCCTCGCGATCCCGTTGTCCGCGATCGGCGGCGGGGTGGCGGACCTGCCCGGCCTGCTGGTCGCCTGGGCCGGGATCGTAGGAGTGAACGTGGTCCAGGCCGCGCGTCTGTCCCCGAACTTCTTCGGCCGCCGCAAGGACAAGTCGCAGGGCTCGGACTGGGACGAGTAACGGCCCGGTTCAGGCGCAACGGAAGGGCCCGGCACCTGTGTGAGGTGCCGGGCCCTTCCGACGTGTTGCGCGGGGACCGCCGCACCCCCCGTTGCCGGGAGGGCGGGACGACGGCGGTCCCCGCGAGGGACGCGTGCCGGGTCAGGGCCGGGCTTGCGCGTCCGTGGCGTCCATGGAGGTCCGGGAGCCGCTCCGGAGGTCCTTGGCGCCGTTTTGGTGTGTCGCCGGGGCGGGGAGCCGCTCCCGCCCTGCCGACACCCACTAATGTGCCGGACCCGTGTTAAGCGGGTGCTGCGCGGACGTGACACGCTCGTACCACTTCCGCGAAGTTCCCCGCCGAAACAGCCGGAAGATCCCTTTCCGTGGCGGTACTTCAGGAGATTTCTTCCTGTGGCCCGGCGTATCCCTACTGCTTGGCGCCGCCCTTGGCGAGGAAGGACAGCAGGTCCTGGCGGCTGACGACGCCGGTGGGCTTGCCCTCGACGAGGACGATCGCGGCGTCGGCGGTGCCGAGCACGGACATCAGGTCGCCGACCGGCTCGCCGGAGCCGACCTGCGGCAGCGGCGACGACATGTGCTTCTCCAGCGGGTCCTCCAGGGAGGCCCGCTTGGTGAACAGCGCGTCGAGCAGCTCGCGTTCGACGACGGATCCGATGACCTCGGCGGCCATCACGTCCGGGTGTCCGGCGCCCGGCTTCACGATCGGCATCTGCGAGACGCCGTACTCGCGCAGCACCTCGATCGCCTCGCCGACCGTCTCCTCCGGGTGCATGTGGACGAGGGAGGGGATGGAGCCGCCCGCCTTGTCGTTGAGGACGTCGGCGACGCGCGCGCTCGGGCCGGTGTCCTCCAGGAAGCCGTAGTCGGCCATCCACTCGTCGTTGAAGATCTTGCTGAGGTAGCCGCGCCCGCTGTCGGGGAGCAGGACGACCACGACATCGTCCGGCCCGAGCCGCTCGGCGACCCGCAGCGCGGCGACGACGGCCATACCGCAGGAGCCACCGACGAGCAGCCCCTCCTCCTTGGCGAGGCGCCGCGTCATCTGGAACGAGTCCTTGTCGGACACGGCGACGATCTCGTCCGCGACGGTCCGGTCGTACGCCGTCGGCCAGAAGTCCTCGCCGACGCCCTCGACGAGATACGGCCGCCCGGAGCCGCCGGAGTACACGGACCCTTCCGGGTCGGCGCCGACGACCTGGACCTTGCCGTCACTGGCGTCCTTCAGATACCGCCCCGTACCCGAGATGGTTCCGCCGGTGCCCACGCCCGCGACGAAGTGGGTGATCTTCCCCTCCGTCTGCTCCCACAGCTCGGGGCCGGTGGAGTGATAGTGCGAGAGGGGGTTGTTCGGGTTGGAGTACTGGTCGGGCTTCCAGGCGCCCGGGGTCTCCCGCACCAGCCGGTCGGAGACGTTGTAGTACGAGTCCGGGTGCTCGGGATCGACGGCGGTCGGGCAGACGACGACCTCGGCACCGTAGGCGCGCAGCACGTTGATCTTGTCGGTGGAGACCTTGTCCGGGCAGACGAAGATGCACTTGTAGCCCTTCTGCTGGGCCACGATGGCAAGCCCCACACCGGTGTTTCCACTGGTCGGCTCGACAATCGTGCCCCCCGGCTTGAGGGCGCCGCTCTCCTCCGCGGCCTCGATCATGCGCAGGGCGATGCGGTCCTTCACGGACCCGCCGGGGTTGAAGTACTCAACCTTCGCCAGGACGGTCGCCTGGATGCCCGCGGTCACGTTGTTGAGCCTCACCAGCGGGGTGTTGCCGACGAGACTGATCATCGAGTCGTGGAATTGCACCGTTGTCTCCGGAGCTGCGTTCTAAAGGGATGGTCCCGTCAGCCTACGGCCCTGGGGGACCGTTCACGCGCCGTTGAGATTGGCCGACGTACTCCACGGGGCAAGCAGTGGTTGTACGGCTACGAGGAGGTGGCGGCGACGGATGACGAGCTTGTCTAGGGCGAGGGTGGCTCGGCGCATCGCGGCGGGCGCTGCGTACGGCGGCGGCGGGATCGGCCTGGTCGGGGCGGCCACCGTCGGACTGGTGCTGGCCGAGGTGCAGCTGGCGAAACGTCACGTGGGCAACGGGCACGCGCACGCGCCGCGCGCGGACGGCCTGTACGGGTACGCGTACACCGGTCCTGGCGAACAGCCCCTCCGTCTGACGATGCTCGGTGACTCCACGGCCGCGGGCCAGGGCGTGCACCGGGCCCGCCAGACGCCGGGGGCGCTGCTGGCCTCCGGGCTCGCGGCGGTGGCCGAGCGGCCGGTGGAGCTGTGCAATGTGGCGCTGCCGGGGGCCCAGTCGGACGACCTGGACCGCCAGGTGGCGCTCGCCCTCGCGGACACCACGCGGGTGCCCGACGTCTGCGTGATCATGATCGGCGCGAACGACGTGACACACCGGATGCCGCCGACGCGCTCGGTGCGCCATCTGTCGTCGGCGGTACGCCGGCTGCGCACCGCCGGTGCCGAGGTCGTGGTCGGCACCTGTCCCGACCTGGGCACGGTCGAGCAGGTGCAGCAGCCGCTGCGGTGGCTGGCCCGGCGGGCGTCGCGTCAGCTGGCGGCGGCCCAGACCATCGGTACCGTCGAGCAGGGCGGGCGGACGGTGTCGCTGGGTGACCTGCTGGGCCCGGAGTTCGAGGCGAACCCACGCGAACTGTTCGGCCCCGACAACTACCACCCCTCGGCGGAGGGGTACGCCACCGCGGCGATGGCGATCCTCCCCACGGTGTGCGCGACGCTGGGTCTCTGGCCGGCCGAGGAGGAGCGCCCGGACGTTTCGCGCCGCGAGGGGTTCCTGCCGGTCGCCCGTGCCGCAGCCGAAGCGGCCTCGGAACCAGGCACCGAGGTCACCGCAGCCATGCCCACGGGCCCCCGAGGCCCCTGGGCCCTCCTCAAGCGCCGCCGCCGACGCCGCCTCCCGGCCACGGACCCGGCCCCGGCCACGTCCCCATAACCACCGGCCGGTTTCCTCGCCCCCGCCGCCCCTACCCGTCCCATCCTTCTGGGGCTCCGCCCCAGACCCCGTGGGCCGGTTCTTCGGCTGCGGGTGGGTGGGGGCTGGTCCAAAAGATTGCGCAGTTCCCCGCGCCCCTAAAAGCGGGGGCGGGCGGGGGATCGCGGGGCGCAGCCCCGCTTTCAGGGGCGCGGGGAACTGCGCGAGCAACCCCCACCCGCCCGCAGCCAAAAAAACCACCCAGGGGGGTCTGGGGGCGCAGCCCCCTGGGGATGGGACGGGTAGGGGCGGCGGGGGCGAAAAAAGCAAGCGCTTAGAAAAGTGCGGTCCTAGTCACACCCCGACACCCGTGACCTCGACCATACGTACGGGTAACTTCCCAACCAGCCCTGCCCAACCCCCCGTACGCCAATGGAGCCGTGATGCCCGAAGCCGTGATCGTCTCAGCCACCCGCTCCCCGATCGGCCGCGCCTTCAAGGGCTCCCTGAAGGACGTGCGCCCCGACGACCTGACCGCCACGATCATCCAGACCGCCCTCGCCAAGGTCCCCGAGCTGGACCCGAGGGACATCGACGACCTGATGCTCGGCTGCGGCCTCCCCGGTGGCGAGCAGGGCCACAACCTCGCCCGCATCGTCGCCGTACAGATGGGAATGGACCACCTCCCGGGCTGCACCATCACCCGCTACTGTTCCTCCTCCCTCCAGACGAGCCGCATGGCCCTGCACGCCATCAAGGCGGGCGAGGGCGACGTCTTCATCTCGGCGGGTGTCGAGACGGTGTCGCGCAGCATCAAGGGCACCTCCGACGGAATGCCGGACACCCACAACCCCCTCTTCGCCGACGCGGAGGCCCGCACCGTCGCCGTCGCGCAGCAGGAGGGCACCACCTGGCACGACCCGCGCGAGGACGGCCTGATCCCGGACGCGTACATCGCGATGGGCCAGACCGCCGAGAACCTGGCCCGCCTGAAGGGCGTCACCCGCCAGGACATGGACGAGTTCGGCGTCCGCTCGCAGAACCTCGCCGAGGAAGCCATCAAGAACGGCTTCTGGGAGCGCGAGATCACCCCGATCACGACCCCGGACGGCACGGTCGTCTCCAAGGACGACGGCCCGCGCGCCGGCGTCAGCCTGGAGGGCGTTCAGGGCCTCAAGCCCGTCTTCCGCCCCGACGGCATGGTCACGGCCGCCAACTGCTGCCCGCTGAACGACGGCGCCGCCGCCCTCGTGATCATGTCCGACACCAAGGCCCGCGAGCTCGGCCTCACCCCGCTCGCCCGGATCGTGTCCACCGGCGTCACCGGCCTGTCCCCCGAGATCATGGGCCTCGGCCCGGTGGAGGCCAGCAAGCAGGCGCTGCGCCGCGCCGGCCTCACCGTCGACGACATCGACCTCTTCGAGATCAACGAGGCGTTCGCCGCCCAGGTGATCCCCTCCTACCGCGACCTGAACATCCCGCTGGACAAGCTGAACGTGAACGGTGGCGCCATCGCCGTCGGCCACCCCTTCGGCATGACCGGCGCCCGCATCACCGCCACGCTCATCAACAGCCTCCAGTTCCACGACAAGCAGTTCGGCCTGGAGACGATGTGCGTCGGCGGCGGCCAGGGCATGGCGATGGTCATCGAGCGCCTCAGCTGACCGTTCCCGTAACGGTAGTTGAACCCAGCGTGACCGAATCGGCCCAGAGCCCCGCAATCACCGGGACTCTGGGCCGATTTGTGATCCAATCCCCCCCAAGATGTGACCTATCTCCCTCCGGGGAGGCATTTCCGCAGGTCAGAGCCGTTGCGCAACTAAACCCCGGGCCCAAAGTCCTGTCCCATTCGTGACGTTACGCACTGACAGCTGGATGGTTCTCCCTTCAAGCTGATGTAGGAAGTCGGGGGTCGACTTTGAACCGGGAGTACGTCAGTGAGCGCCATGCCAATTGCTTTGCTGCTCACCACCGCCGCGACCGCGGCCGTGGGCGTCGCCGTTCTGCGCACCCTGCAGGGTCTGCGCCGGCAGGTCGCGGCCCTGCACACCGAGCTCGCCGAGAGCCGCGCCACGACCGCCGCACGCGGCCTGGTGCCCGCTGCTCGCTCGGCCGCCGACGCGGACGAGATACGCGCTGCGGTGGCCGAGGCGCTCGCGGAGGAGCGGGAGCGGGAGCTTGCCGAGGCACGGGCGTTCTGGGCCGCCCAGGAGGCGCGTGACGCCTCGGACGCGCCCTCGCTGCTCGGCCTGCCCGACAGCGAACTGTTCCTGCCGCGCCACTCGGACTTCGCGGGCCTGGAGCACCTGGAGCCGGTGACCGAGGCCGGCCTGGACGCCGAGGAGTTCGCCGGGGACTCGCCCGAACTCGCCGCGGCCCGCCGCCGCCACCCCTCCCACCCGGACTTCGTGCCGGTCCAGTCACCTGTCGTGAACGACCATGAGCGCACGGTGGCCTGCCTGGAGGAACTCGCCGAGTCCCGCACGGAACTGGCGGACGTCCGCCCCGGCCCCCTCGGCACCCTCGACGTCTACGTCTTCGCCGACGGCACGACCCTCTGCATGACCCCGGGCCACCGCGAAACCGCCGAACAACTCGCCGCCGCCCTCCGCGCCGGCGAAACCCCGGTCCTCCTCGGCGGCTCCGGAGTCTCCGGCGCCTACGCCCTGACGTTCGCCTTCGGCGACCAGAACATCTACATCCTGGCGGACCGGGTCATCGCGTCCCTGTAACGAGGCGTCCTTGTAACGAGGGCCCAGCAAGAGCGCCCCGTAAGGGGCGCGGGGAACTGCGCGAACGGCCCCCACCGGCCCGCAGCCAACCAACTACCGCAGTTCCCCGGCACCACCAGCGGAGCGCCCACGCGCTGGAGTCGATCGAGAGATCAGACCCCGGCGCGTTTCTGCGCCTCCGCAACAAGCCCCACCGCGTCCGCCAGTTCCCCCTCGTCTTTCAGTACGACCGACAAATCGTGCGCGGCAACAGTGATTTGGTCCGCGGCGGCGAACATCCCCGCGTCCGGCATCTCCCGACCCTCTCCGGAAGGGTCCTCCAACCGCTGGGCACGCAGTGCCAACTCCCTGGCCAGCCCCAGCGCCTCGGCGGCAGCCCCACGCTGGAGACGGCTCTGCGGCGCGGCCCTCAACCGGTCGGCGAAATGATCCACGGCACGAGTCAAAGGCGTCGTATCAAGCACGCGGCGAGCGTACGCGCCGTACCAGGACTGTTGCCAACAACCCAACCCTCAGGCACGGTGGCGTGAAGGACCGGCTTACATCCCCTTTGCGTCCGGAGGCGCCGATGTCCCACGTCCTCTCCGAGGAGACCCACCGCAACATGCTCGCCCGAATCCCCCACTGCACCGGTCGTGAAATCTCCGACTGGCTTCGCACCGTCGACGAAGGCCCCGCCCTCTTCCGCTTCGAGGAGAAGGTCAGCTGGCTCCGCGCCGAGCACAATCTCGCGTACGGCCACGCCAAGGCGATCATTCACGAGTACGACCTGAGGAGGGCCGCGCGCAAACTGCTCTGAGCGCGCACCACCGTGACGACACAGTCATCCCACGACAAAGGGCCCGCGAACCGGTGGTTCGCGGGCCCTTCAGTTCAGTCACCAGCCCTCAGGGGCCGGCCCGTCTAGTCGTCGCCGCTGAAGATGGCGACCAGGCGCAGCATCTCGACGTAGATCCACACGAGGGTCATGGTCAGGGCGAACGCCGCGATCCAGGCCTCGTCCTTCGGCGCGCCGTACGTGATGCCGTCCTCGATCTGCTTGAAGTCGAGGGTGAGGAAGAACGCGCCGATCAGGATCGCCAGGATGCCGACGATCGCGCCGAGCGGGCCCATGCTGCGCAGTCCGCCGTCCTCGGCGACACCGAAGACGACCAGCAGCAGGTTGACCGCCATGACGACGATGAAGGCGATGGCGATGGTCATACCGATGCGCGCGTACCGCGCGGTCACGCGGATCCAGCCCGCCTTGTAGACGAGGAGGGTCGCGCCGGCGACCGCCATGGTGCCCAGGACCGCCTGGAAGGGCGCACCCGACCAGCGGCTGTTGTACATCTCGCTGATGACCCCGAGGAAGACGCCCTCGAAGGCGGCGTAGCCGAGGATCAGCGCGGGCGAGGCCGTGCGCTTGAAGTTCTGCACCATGGCCAGCACGAAGGCGACCAGGGCGGAGCCGATGGCGAGCCCGTAGCTGGTGCTGGACACCGGCAGCAGCGCCCAGGCCAGGATGGCGCCGACGGCGACGGTGCCGAGCGTCATGGCCGAGCGCATGACGACGTCGTCCATCGTCATACGGCCGGTGGTGACCGGGGCCTGCGGCGGAGCGCCGTACTGCGGGGCCTGCTGTGCGTACGGGTTCTGCGCGTAGGGGTTGCCGCCCTGCTGGGCGTACGGGTTGCCCTGGGCGTACGGATTGCCCTGGGTGCCGACAGCGGGTCCCCCGGCCTGCGGCGCCGCGTTGAAGCCCGCGTAGCCGTTGTCGCGGCTGAACCCCCGTCGCGAGAAGACCGGGTTACTGCTCCTCATTTCACTCCTCCATGGCCACCCTGAGCGGCCTTGGCCTCAAGAGTAATAGGTAGGCAAAAGATTGACCCTACTGCTTGGGGAGGATCTTTCCCTTGCGGTGCCACCGTACGCGTGTGTCCCATGCCCTGCCCGCACTGGTACGAAGCCGTGACACCGGCCTCAGCCTCCTTTTCTCACGAGTTATTCCAGGGGAAACCCCGTGTACCCCTCCGCGAGGTCGGTCTCGGCCGCCCGTGAGCTCGCGATCCGCTCCAGACGGGCCAGCTGGACGCGGTCCTCGAAGCCGGTCGCGCCGGGATCGCGGTGCAGCAGGGTCGTCATGTCGTACGAGAACCTCTCGGCCTGCCAGACCCGGCGCAGACACGTCTCGGAGTAGGCGTCGAGCAGCTCGCCGGAGCCGGTCTCCTTCTCGTACGCGAGTGCCCGCGCGAAGGTGACGACGTCGCCGACGGCGAGGTTGAGCCCCTTCGCTCCGGTCGGCGGCACTATGTGCGCGGCGTCACCGGCGAGGAAGACCCGCCCGTGCCGCATGGGCTCGTGGACGTAACTGCGCATCGGAGTGACGGACTTGGAGGTGATGGGCCCGCGCTCGAGCTGCCAGCCGTCCGTCGTCTCGAAGCGCCGGTCCAGCTCGTCCCAGATCTCCTCGTCGCTCCACGCCTGGGCGTCCGTGCCCTGGGGCACCTGGAGGTAGAGGCGGGAGACGCTGGGCGAGCGCATGCTGAGCAGGGCGAAGCCGCGGTCGTGACGGGCGTAGACCAGCTCGTCGTGCGAGGGCGGGACATCGGCGAGGATGCCGAGCCAGCCGAAGGGGTACGTCCGCTCGAAGACGCGGGAGAGCTCGGCGGGCACGGCCCCCCGTGCGACGCCCCAGAACCCGTCGCACCCGACGACGTAATCGCACTCCAGCACGTCCTCGCGCCCGTCGTACGTGAACCGCACCCGTGGCCGCTCGCTCTCGGCGTCCTCCACGGCGAGCGCCTCGGCCCCGAAGAGCAGCGGCCCGCCCTCCTTGAGCTGGAGGGCGATGAGGTCCTTGCACACCTCGGTCTGCGCGTACACCATCACGGAGCGCCCACCGGTGAGGGCCGGGAAGTCGACGCGGTGCCGCCTGCCCGCGAACCGCAGCTCGATCCCGTCGTGCCGCAGCCCCTCCCGGTCCATCCGCTCACCGGCCCCGGCGGCCCGCAGCACATCCACGGTCCCCTGCTCCAGGATCCCGGCCCGCTGCCGCTGCTCCACATACGCCCGGTCCCGGCTCTCCAGCACGACGGACTCGATGCCCGCGTTGTGCAGCAGCCGCGCCAGCAGCAGCCCGGCCGGCCCGGCCCCGATGATCCCGACGGTGGTACGCATCGGCACGCCCCTTCGCGTTCCTCTGTTCGTGTAGTGAAATTTCCTTCACCATTTCCTGAAGGGAGTCTCCGACCGCACGCGCTTGCTGTCAACGGTCGGCGACGAGGTCCTTGAGGGGCCTGGGGAGATCCCCGGGGAAGGCCGCGGCCGAAGTGAGGGGTCGGAGGTGCCCGGAACCGGACTTGAACCGGTACGCCCGCGAGGGGCAGCGAGGTTTAAGCTCGCCGTGTCTGCATTCCACCATCCGGGCAGGCCATGGGCTCCGCATCGAGGTTCCGAGCCTATCGGGGCGCGTCCCCCGAACAGCGGACGGGCGGCCCGATGTTGTCTTATTTTATTGACGTCTGAGGGTGCATCAGCCCTCGGTACGGGCCATCCGCACTTGCCAACAGCCTTTCGGACGGTCCACGGCGGCGTATACGGAATGACGGAATTTCACCGTCCGAACAGTCTCCGAACACTCCGTCCGAACACTCCGAACGAGCGGACACCACGACGCCGTACCCGGAGATCGCTCAGGGCGGCCCCGTCATCCCCAGGTATGACACGACCGCCTCTGGTCCGACCGCAGGCTGCCCCCGGAACCAGAACAGCGGCTGACTACTTCGCCCCGAACGGCAACGAGGATGGAACACGTCCCGAAAGCATCGCCGGAAACGTCGTCGTCCCGACAGGAGCACCCTCCCGTGACCACCACTCCCCTCGCCGACCGAACCACCGCCGTGGCAGCCCGTGCCTCGGAACTGTCGAAGGTCTATGGACAGGGCGAGACCCAGGTGGTCGCCCTCGACCGGGTCACCGTCGACTTCCGCCAGGCCGAGTTCACCGCGATCATGGGCCCGTCGGGGTCCGGCAAGTCCACGCTGATGCACTGTGTGGCGGGCCTGGACACCTTCTCCTCCGGCTCCGTCCGCATCGGCGAGACCGAGCTGGGCTCCCTCAAGGACAAGCAGCTCACCAAGTTGCGCCGGGACAAGATCGGCTTCATCTTCCAGGCGTTCAACCTGCTGCCGACGCTGACGGCCCTGGAGAACATCACGCTCCCGATGGACATCGCGGGCCGCAAGCCCGACAAGGAGTGGCTGGACAAGGTCATCACGATGATCGGCCTCGCCGACCGCCTCCGCCACCGGCCCTCCCAGCTCTCCGGCGGCCAGCAGCAGCGCGTCGCCGTCGCCCGCGCTCTCGCCTCCCGCCCCGACATCATCTTCGGCGACGAGCCCACCGGAAACCTCGACTCCCGCTCGGGCGCGGAGGTGCTCGGCTTCCTGCGCAACTCCGTACGGGAGTTGGGGCAGACCGTGGTCATGGTGACCCATGATCCGGTGGCCGCCGCGTACGCGGACCGCGTGATCTTCCTCGCCGACGGCCGCATCGTCGACGAGGTCCACGGCCCGACCGCCGACTCCGTCCTCGACCGCATGAAGCAGTTCGACGCCAAGGGCCGCACCAGCTGAGCCAGGGGTAGTTCGCCCCCGCCGCCCCTACCCGTCCCATCCCTGGGGGCTCCGCCCCCAGACCCCAAAAGATCGCGCAGTTCCCCGCGCCCCTTTTGGGGGCGCGGGGAACTGCGCGAGCAACCCCCACCGGCCCGCAGCCGACGAACTACCCACGGGGTCGAAGGGGCAGAGCCCCTGGGGATGGGACGGGTAGGGGCGGCGGGGGCGAAAAACGCTACGCGCAGCCACACCCTCCACCCGCCGACAGCCTCCCTCTCCTGGACTGAGAAACAATGTTCCGTACCGCCTTGCGCAACGTCCTCGCGCACAAGGCCAGGCTCCTGATGACCGTCCTCGCCGTGATGCTCGGCGTGGCGTTCGTGTCAGGCACCCTGGTCTTCACCAACACCATCTCCGACGCCTACCAGAAGAGCTCAGCCAAGGGCTTCGACCAGGTCGACGTCGCCATCCAGCCGGAGAGCCAGGCGGACAAGGGCGACACCGTCGGCAAGGACCCGAAGCTCACGCAGCCGCTGCTCGACAAGGCCGCCAAGGTCCCGGGCGCGGCCTCCGCGATCGGCGTGGTGAACGGCTTCACCGCCATCGCCGACAAGGACGGCAAGCTCATCGGCGGCGGCTTCCAGTCGCAGGGCGGCAACTACTGGGGCGACAAGGACCCCCGGTATCCGCTGACGAGCGGTCACGCCCCCAAGGGCACGGACGAGGTCGCGATCGACTCGGAGACCGCGAAGCGCGCGGGCTACAAGGTCGGCGACACCGTACGGCTGTCGGTCGACGGCCCGGTCCTCACGCCCACCGTCACCGGCATCTTCACCACCGACGACGGCAACGTCGCCGCGGGCGGCAGCCTCGCCCTCTTCGACACGAAGACCGCGCAGCAGCTCTTCGACTCGGTCGGCTCGTACGACGAGATCGACGTGAAGGCGGCGGCCGGCACCAGCCAGACGGCGCTGCGCAACGCCTTGGACGACGTCGTACCGAAGGACACGGCCTCCACCACCACCGGCAAGCAGCTCGCCGACGACCAGGCCACCATGATCTCCTCGGCGATGAGCGGCATGAAGACGGGCCTGCTGGTCTTCGCCGGCATCGCGCTGTTCGTCGGCACGTTCATCATCGCCAACACCTTCACCATGCTGGTCGCCCAGCGCACCAAGGAACTGGCCCTGATGCGCGCCGTCGGTGCCTCCCGCCGGCAGGTCACGCGTTCGGTGCTGGTCGAGGCGTTCGTGGTCGGGGCGGTCGCCGCCGTCGCGGGTCTGGCCGCGGGCATCGGCATCGGCGCCGGTATGCGCTCGCTGATGGGCACGCTCGGCGCCACCGTGCCGGACGGCCCGCTGGTGATCTCGCCGGGCACGATCGGCACCGCCCTGCTCGTCGGCATCCTCATCACGATGCTGGCCGCCTGGCTGCCGGGCCGCCGCGCCGCGAAGATCCCGCCGGTCGCCGCGATGAGCAGCGTGCACGCGAAGGCGACGACGAAGTCCCTGGTCGTACGGAACACGCTCGGCGCGCTCTTCTCGGCGGCGGGCGTCGCCGTGGTGCTGTACGCGACGACGATGGACGGCTCGGACGGCCAGGCCCCGATGGGTCTCGGCGCGGTCCTGCTCATCATCGGCGTCTTCGTCCTCACCCCGCTGCTGTCCCGCCCGCTGATCGCGGCCGCCGCGCCCGTCCTCCGTGTCTTCGGAGTCTCTGGCAAGCTGGCCCGCCAGAACTCGGTCCGCAACCCGCGCCGCACGGCCGCCACCGCCTCCGCCCTGATGATCGGCCTCACACTGATCACCGGCATGACGGTGATGGCGGGCAGCCTGCAGAAGTCGATCGACAAGATGGCCAGCTCCGCGATCAAGGCGGACTACGTCATCTCGATGGCGAACGGCAACGCGCTCTCGCCGGACGTCGCGAAGAAGCTCGCCGGCGTCGACGGGGTCACCGACACCAGCTCGCTGCGCGACGCGCCCTCGCGCATCGACCAGCAGACCGAGTACCTGACGGGTGTGAACGGCGGCTCCATCACGAAGCTCACCGACCTCACGATCGCGGACGGTGCCTTCAAGGTCGGTGGCACGCAGGTCGTCGTGGACAAGGACACCGCCAAGTCCCACCGCTGGACGGCCGGTTCGCACTTCACGGTCTCGTACGAGGACGGGAAGAAGGAGAAGCTGTCCGTCGCCGGTGTCTACGAGGGCAACCAGATGATCCACGGCATCATCGTGGACAACGCGACGCTCTCGCCCCACGAGACCGGCACCGCCTCCGACCTCCAGGTCATGGTGAAGACGGCGGGCGGCGCGTCGGACGCGGCCAAGGACAAGCTGGAGAAGGCCCTCGGCGACAACCCGGCCATCCAGGTCCAGGACAAGAAGGACATCTCCGACGGCATCGCGCAGATGTTCACGCTGATGCTGAACATGCTCTACGGCCTGCTCGCAATGGCGGTCATCGTCGCCGTCCTCGGTGTCATCAACACCCTCGCGATGTCGGTCTTCGAACGCTCGCAGGAGATCGGGATGCTGCGCGCGATCGGCCTCGACCGCAAGGGCATCAAGCGCATGGTCCGCCTGGAGTCCCTGGTCATCTCGCTCTTCGGCGGCGTACTCGGCATCGGCCTCGGCGTGTTCTTCGGCTGGGCGGCCGGTGAGCTGCTGGGCACCAAGATGTCGACGTACGAACTGGTCCTGCCCTGGGGCCGGATGGGCGTCTTCCTGCTCCTCGCGGCCACGGTCGGCGTCCTGGCGGCACTGTGGCCGGCCCGGCGGGCGGCTCGCCTGAACATGCTGACAGCGATCAAGTCGGAGTAATCGGAGTAATCGGAATAGCGCGCCTCGGCGCCTTGGTGGTACGTGAGGAGGGGCCCCGTTCAGCTGGAACGGGGCCCCTCTTCACGTACTCACTCACCTACGTCGGTCAGTTCCAGGTACGGGCCCGAAGGGGCATCCCGGCCCCGCCGGGCACCTCCGGTGTCCTGACCGCCAGCACCTGGTTGACGCCGATGCGGTTGCGCTCGAAGGCGAGCGCGCTGGCCGCCATGTACAGGCGCCAGACGCGGGCCCGGCCGGGGCTGGAGAGCTTGACGGCGCGCGGCCACTGCGCCTCCAGGTTGGTGACCCAGCGGCGCAGGGTGAGCGCGTAGTGCTCGCGGATGGACTCGACGTCGCGCACCTCGAACCCGGCACGCTCCAGCTGCGTCACGGTGGTCCCGATGGGCGCGAGCTCACCGTCGGGAAAGACGTACGCGTCGATGAACTCGTCGACGGAGTACGCCGATTCGTCCCGCTGCGGCCGCCGCGCGATCTGGTGATTGAGCAACCGCCCACCGGGCTTGAGGAGTTGGTACAGCACCTCGGCGTATTCCAAGTAGCGCTCGGCGCCGACGTGTTCGGCCATGCCGATGGAGGAAATGGCGTCGTACGGCCCGTCGGCGACGTCCCGATAGTCCTGCACGCGGATCTCGACCTTGTCCGTCAGCCCCTCGTCGGCGACCCGTTTACGGGCGTACGCGGCCTGCTCCTGCGACAAGGTCACCCCGACGACGCTCGCGCCGTGCTCGCGGGCGGCGTGAATGGCCATCGAGCCCCAGCCGCAGCCGACGTCGAGGAGCCGCTGACCGGGCTTCAGGTCGAGCTTGCCGGCGATGAGTTCGAGCTTGTCACGCTGGGCGTCCTCAAGGGTGCCACCCTCGTCCCAGTAGGCGCACGAGTAGATCATGGACGGCCCGAGGACGATCTCGTAGAAGTCGTTCCCCACGTCGTAGTGGTGGCTGATGGCTCGTTTGTCGCTGCGCTTGGTGTGCAGGTGGCGGCGCCCGCGGACCTCCTCGCGGGGCGGGGCGGGCGGCAGCGGGGATCCGGCCATCTTCACCAGCCCCCGGACGGCGGCGCGCACCTCGGGGTCGCGCAGGGCCTCGGCGACGCCCCTCGCGTCCTCGCCCCGCTCCCACAGCAGCCCGGACACCAGGTCCAGGGCGGCGTACAGATCACCCTCCACACCCAGATCACCGGCCACCCAGGCCCGGGCGAGCCCCAACTCGCCGGGTTTCCACAACAGTCGGCGCACGGCCTTTCGGTTGCGTACGACGAGGGCGGGGGCATCGGGGGGCCCTGCGACCGAACCGTCCCAGGCGCGGATGCGCACCGGGAGCGGGGTCCCCAGCAACTGTTCCACAAGGCTCTTCAGCCGCAGCGCGGCGTCCTGCATGGCGTACACCTCCGAGACAACACTCCCGAACGCTCCAACACCACGTAAACACCAACACGTCCCGCGCGCAGTCCCCCTTCCGCGTTACACCTTCGCAAAATAGATGCACCCACCACGTTTTTCGCCCCCGCCGCCCCTACCCGTCCCATCCCGTTCCTGGGGGCTTCGCCCCCAGCCCCCTAAAAGATTGCGCCGTTCCCCGCGCCCCTGAAGAGAGTCGTCTGCGGGACGGTGGGGGCTGGTCGCGCAGTTCCCCGCGCCCCTTAAAAGCACCCGGGGTGGGCCGGCGGTTTTTAGGGGCGCGGGGAACTGCGCGAGCGACCCCCACCGGCCCGCAGCCAAAGAACCGGCCTACGGGGTCTGGGGCGGAGCCCCAGGAACGGGATGGGACGGGTAGGGGCGGCGGGGGCGAAAAACCCCGAAGGGGCCGCTCGCACCACGGATGGCGAGCGGCCCCTTCGGGCAAAACGGTGACCGGAGGTCAGGAGGCCTTGGCCTTCTCCTCGGTCTTCGCGGCGGCAGCCGGAGCGGCGGCAGCAGCGGCAGGCGCCGGCTTGGCAGCCTCGTAGAACTCCTCGCGAGGAGTCTCCATGGCCCCGAGCGAGACAACCTCACGCTTCAGGAACATCGCGAGCGTCCAGTCCGCGAACACGCGGATCTTCCGGTTCCAGGTCGGCATGGCCAGACCGTGATAGCCGCGGTGCATGTACCACGCCAGACGACCCTTGAGCTTGATCTTCATCTTGCCCATGACGATCATCGCGACGCCCTTGTGCAGGCCGAGCCCCGCGACAGCACCCTTGTTGGAGTGCGCGTACGACTTCTGCGGGAAGCCCCGCATACCGGAGACCACGTTGTCGCCGAGGACCTTCGCCTGACGCAGCGCGTGCTGCGCGTTCGGCGGGCACCAGGCGTTCTCGACGCCGGCCTTGCGGGCGGCCATGTCCGGAACCTGGGAGTTGTCGCCCGCGGCCCAGATGTAGTCCGTACCGGTCACCTGCAGCTTGTCCGTGCAGTCCACGTGACCACGCGGACCGAGCGGCAGACCGAACCGGGAGAGGACGGGGTTCGGCTTGACGCCGGCCGTCCACACGATCGTGTTGGAGTCGACCTCGAGGCCGTTCTTCAGAACGACGTGGCCGTCGACGCAGGAGTCCATGGACGTGGAGAGGTAGATCTCCACACCGCGGCTCTCCAGGTGCTCCTTGCCGTACTGACCGAGCTTCGGGCCGACCTCGGGAAGGATCTTGTCCGCGGCGTCGACGAGGATGAAGCGCATGTCCTCGCGGGACACGTTGGTGTAGTACTTCGACGCGTCGCGGGCCATGTCCTCGACCTCGCCGATGGTCTCGGCGCCGGCGAAACCGCCACCCACGAAGACGAAGGTGAGCGCCTTGCGGCGGACTTCCTCGTCCGTCGTGGAGTCGGCCTTGTCGAGCTGCTCAAGGACGTGGTTGCGCAGGCCGATGGCCTCCTCGATGCCCTTCATGCCGATGCCCTGTTCGGCGAGGCCGGGGATCGGGAAGGTGCGGGAGACCGCGCCCATCGCGATGACGAGGTAGTCGAAAGGCAGCTCGTACGCCTCACCCACGAGGGGGGCGATCGTGGCGACCTTGCGGTCCTGGTCGATGGTGGTGACCCGGCCGGTGAGAACCTCCGCCTTGGGCAGCACGCGTCGCAGCGGGACGACGACATGCCGCGGGGAGATGCTGCCGGCGGCGGCTTCGGGGAGGAAGGGCTGGTAGGTCATGTACGACCGGGGGTCGACGACCGTGACGGTCGCCTCTCCGTAGCGCATCTTCTTGAGAATGCGCCGAGCTGCGTACAGGCCTACGTACCCACCGCCTACTACGAGGATCCTGGGACGCTCCGTGGTGCTCATGCCATCGAGTATCCACCCGGTCATGGGGGGTCGCTCGTGCGCCCCTTCACAAGCTCCTACGGGGGCTCTGCTACACTGCGCCGCCCACGTGACCCAGGTCATGGTGACAAAGGGGAACCACCGTGCTCCGTGGACCGTTGTCAACACCGCGTGAGCTGCCGCTCCGGCCTTTCGGACCCCTCTCGGACCGACTGGACCAGACCCTCGCCTCACCCGTCGGCGACACCCTCGGAATGCTCCTGTGAGCACGCTCCCGGACCGCCTGAGCCCTCCACGGCAACCCTTGGGGCTCAATCCTCGCCCAGCAGGGCTTTTTTCCTTGTGAAGAACTTCACGAACTTTCCCGACGGCACCTCACCGAGGGGCTTTTCAGTGCCCCTCAGGCGCGCTCATACGTTATCCGACCTGCTCAGCCGAGGGCTACCGACAAGTAGCCAAGGAGACCCAGGCCACGGCCGGAACATGGCCTGCGCCACGGCCGCACCATGGCTTACGCCACGGACCACGCGATCCCGTCGAGGATGTCGTGCTCGCTGACATCGACCTCCCGCGCCCCGATCCGCTCCATGATCGAGAGCAGCACGAGGGCGCCCGCGGCGATCACGTCGACGCGCCCCGGGTGCATGGAGGGGACGGCCGCGCGCTCGGCGTGCGTCGACGCCAGCAGCCACTCGGTGATCTCGCGGACACGGTCGTAGGAGACGCGCGAGTGGTGGATGGCCTCGGAGTCGTACTCGGGCAGGTTCTGCGCGATCGCCGACACGGTGGTGACCGAGCCGGCCAGCCCGACGAGCGTGTGCGCCTCGCGCAGCGGGACCGTCTCCTCGGCGAGGTCGAGGGCCGCCTCGATGTCGGCGCGCATCGCCGCGATCTGCTCCTCGGTGGGCGGGTCGGTCACGACGCCGTCGTGCACGAGGTGCCGCTCGGTCATCCGCACGCAGCCGACGTCCACGGAGCGCGCCGCCCGCACATGGTCGTCGCCGACGACGAACTCGGTCGACCCGCCGCCGATGTCCACCACGAGGTACGGCTTGGCGAGGTCGTCACGCCCCGTCAGCTCCTTCGTCGCGCCCGTGAAGGAGAACTCGGCCTCCTGGTCACCGGAGATGACCTCGGGCTCGACCCCGAGGATGTCCAGCACCCCGCGCACGAACTCGTCCCGGTTCTCCGCGTCGCGGGACGCCGAGGTCGCCACGAAGCGCAGCCGCTCCGCGCCGTGCTCCTTGATGATCGCCGCGTACTCCCTGCACGCCGCGAAGGTCCGCGCCAGCGCCTCGGGGGCCAGCCGGCCCGTCCGGTCGACGCCCTGCCCGAGCCGCACGATCGTCATCCTGCGGTCCAGCTCGACGAGTTCCCCCGTCTCCGGGTCCGCGTCGGCGACGAGCAGCCTGATGGAGTTGGTACCGCAGTCGATGGCAGCGACCCTGGTCATGAGCTCTGGTCTCCTGTCGTGGGTGGGGGTGCGTGGGGGTGGTTCTTTGGCTGCGGGGCGGTGGGGGCTGGTCGCGCAGTTCCCCGCGCCCCTTAAAAGCACCCGGGGCGGACCGGCAGTTGTTTAGGGGCGCGGGGCTGTGTCGATATGCGGCTCCGCCGCGTGGGCGCGACCAGCCCCCACCGGCCCGCACCCGACACACAACCGAGAGGCCCTCAGTCCCCGTCCGGCACAACCACACACGCACCCTTGCGCCACCACTCCGGCAGCATCGCGATCGCCTCGTCACCAAGGGGATTCACCCCCGGCCCCGCGGCCAGAGAATGCGCCACGAGCACGTGAAGGCACTTCACCCGGTCCGGCATACCCCCCGCACTGGGAAAGCCCTCCAGAACCTCGATGGAGTCGCGCCGCGCGATGTAGTCCTCGTGGGCAGCCCGATACGCGGCGGCCAGCTCAGGATCCGTCGCCAGCCGCTCCGTCATCTCCTTCATGACCCCGTTGGCTTCGAGCGTCCCGATCGCGGACGCGGCCCGTGGACACGTCAGGTAGTACGTCGTCGGGAACGGCGTCCCGTCGGGAAGACGCGGCGCCGTCTCGACGACGTCCGGCTGCCCGCACGGGCACCGGTGCACGATCGCGCGCAGCCCGCGCGGCGGCCGCCCGAGCTGCTGCTTGAAGGCCTCGACATCCGCGTCGGTCGGCTCGGTGCGCGGGGTGGTCGGCGGTGGCGTTTCCATGCCGTGAGTCACATGTCTTTCTGGTCAGTTCATGGTGCTGGTCAGCTCATGGGCCGTCACTGGTCGGCGGCGTCGGACTTGTCCACGCCGTCCCAGACGTTGGAGTACCAGGGACGGTCGGCCGCCCCCTGGTCGGCACGGGCCTGCTTCGCCGCGTCCGGGTCGATCACGACGTAGCCGGTCTCGCCCGGCATCACATAGTGCAGCCGCTGCCGGATCTGCTGCTCGGCGTACGCGTCGTCCTGCCAGCGTGCCTTGAGGTCGCGCAGCCGCTCGACCCGCTCGCGGGCCTGTGCCCGCTGCCGCTCCAGATCCGAGATCTCGGCGCGCTGGGACACGTACTGCCTTATCGGGTACGCGAGGGCGACGACGAGGGAGCAGAGGACGAGGGCGAGGAGCGCCGCCCGGCCGGTCAGCCGGGAGCGACGGGCTTGCCGTTTGGTCTGGGAGCGGTAGACCCGGGCCGCCGTCTGCTCGCCGAGCAGCTTCAGCCTGGTCGCGGTGGAGAACCGGTCCCGGTCCTTCACGGCCATGAATCCCGCCTCCCCAGTACAAGCCCGTCACGTGCGTACGTCCCCGCACACGGTACGGGACCGAGTACGGGGACGTACGTACGACGCTTCCTAAGCCGTTACAGCTCAGCCCTTGAAGCGGGGGAACGCCGAACGACCGGCGTACACCGCCGCGTCGTCGAGGATCTCCTCGATGCGCAGCAGCTGGTTGTACTTGGCGACGCGGTCCGAGCGGGCCGGGGCACCGGTCTTGATCTGGCCGCAGTTCACCGCGACGGCGAGGTCGGCGATGGTGACGTCCTCGGTCTCGCCGGAGCGGTGGGACATCATGCACTTGAAGCCGTTGCGCTGGGCCATCTCGACGGCGTCCAGGGTCTCGGTCAGCGAGCCGATCTGGTTCACCTTGACGAGCAGGGCGTTCGCGGAGCCCTCCTCGATGCCACGGGCCAGGCGCTCCGGGTTGGTGACGAAGAGGTCGTCGCCGACGATCTGGACCTTGTCGCCCAGCTTGTCGGTGATGACCTTCCAGCCGGCCCAGTCGTCCTCGTACAGCGGGTCCTCGATGGAGACGAGCGGGTACGCGGAGACGAGCTCCTCGTAGTACTCGGTCATCTCGGCGGCCGAGCGGGACTTGCCCTCGAACTCGTACTTGCCGTCCTTGTAGAACTCGGACGCGGCGACGTCGAGCGCGAGCGCGATCTGCTCGCCGGGGACGTAACCGGCCTGCTTGATGGCCTCGATGATGAGGTCGAGCGCGGCGCGGTTGGACTCCAGGTTCGGGGCGAAGCCGCCCTCGTCGCCGAGGCCCGTGGACAGGCCCTTGGTCTTCAGCACCTTCTTGAGGGTGTGGTAGACCTCGGCGCCCCAGCGCAGCGCCTCGGAGAAGGACTCCGCGCCGATCGGGGCGATCATGAACTCCTGGATGTCCACGTTCGAGTCGGCGTGCGACCCGCCGTTCAGGATGTTCATCATCGGAACGGGCAGCAGGTGCGCGTTCGGGCCGCCCAGGTAGCGGAAGAGCGGGAGGTCGGACGCCTCGGAGGCGGCGTGCGCGACGGCGAGCGAGACGCCGAGGATGGCGTTGGCGCCGAGCGAGCCCTTGTTGTCGGTGGCGTCCAGGTCGAACATGGCCTGGTCGATCAGGCGCTGCTCGGTGGCGTCGTAACCGACGAGCTCCGGGCCGATCTGCTCGATGACGGCGAGGACGGCCTTCTCGACACCCTTGCCCTGGTAACGGTTGGGGTCACCGTCGCGGAGCTCGATGGCTTCGAAGGCACCCGTGGAGGCACCGGACGGGACGGCGGCACGACCGGTGCTGCCGTCGTCGAGGCCGACCTCGACCTCGACCGTGGGGTTGCCTCGGGAGTCCAGGATTTCCCGGGCTACGACGACGTCGATGGACGGCACGAGCATCTCCTTCTGGGATGTGACGCGGGTAACGCGGAACCTGTGATGGCGCCGCGACATGAGCCTAACCGCCCCGGGGGGATCGGCCAGCCGGTCGCCCACCCCTTGGGCAGAACCGAGAGTAAATTGTTTCCGAACGGAACAAAAACCTGCGGCCCCGCACATGAACCCGTACATGAACCCGTACATAAAAAAGCCCCGCCCCGGTGCGTACGGGGGAAGACGCACCGGAGCGGGGAGCCCGTGGGGACGGGGGGACCCTCACGAGGCCTCCACTATGGAGACCGCGTATAGGAGAGGACTGTGGTTCAGCTGCGAGCCCGTTGTCAGCTTTCCGCCGAGAGCCGTCGACAGGCGTCAGCCGCGAACCGTTGTCAGCTCAGGTGAAGCTGCTGACCCGGGTAGATGAAGTCGGCGTCGTCGACGATGTCCTTGTTCAGCTCGAACAGTTGCTGCCAGCCACCCTTGACGTGCTTCTTCTCGGCGATCGAGCTGAGGGAGTCACCCTTGACGACCTTGTACTCGCCGTCACCCTTCTTGACCTTCTTGCCGGTCGGGGTGGTGACGGTCTTCGTGGCGGCCGGGCGCTCCGCGGAACGGGAGGCGGGCTGCTCCGTCGTCCGGGTGGTGGAGGTGGTGGTGCTCGACGGGGTGGTCGAGGCGCTGGACGAGCTGGAGGTCGTCCCACCGGTGTACGCGGCGCTGGACAGGCCCGTGCCGCAGGTCGGCCAGGCACCCTTGCCCTGCGCGGCGAGGACCTTCTCACCGATGGTGATCTGCTCCGACTTGGACGCCAGGTTGGCGGTGGAGGCGTAGGCGGTGCCGCCGTACGCCGCCCAGGTGGAGGCCGAGAACTGCAGGCCGCCGTAGTAGCCGTTGCCGGTGTTGATGGACCAGTTGCCGCCGGACTCGCACTGGGCGACGGTGTCCCACTCGGACGCGGTCGCGGCGGAGGCGTTGCCGGCCGCCATCAGCGGGGCGGCGATGGCGACACCGGTGACGCCGGCGAGCGTGGCGACACGGGCGGCCTTGGACGGGCGGCGGTGCTTGCCCTTGCTGGAAAACAGCATGGAGTGATCCCCTCACCGACGCCTGCGAGGTGAGCTGTCGGGTTCGGGCGGGTGAGTGCCCGGTCGTACGGCCTCCGTCTTCACGACGTCGGACGTACGGCTTCACCCCAAGCCACTCCCGGTGAACTACCGGGCGCGGCGCTTACCTTGGGTCCCCCGCTCCTGCCTACGGCGCTTGACGCGACGACTGTTCCCGTACGGCCGTTGGCAGGATTCGGCGTTGCAACCGTCGGGGCCCGCTGTGGCGAGCGGTCACGACCGTAAGCAGTCGATACCCGGAATTTCAAAGACGATCAGGGCTTCTGAGACTCATGTCTCACTCTCACCAAACCGGACATTCCGCAGCGAACCGTGACGCGAACTCCCGCTACTTTTCGCCCGATTCAGCACCAACTGCAAGGCTCTGACCGGGCACGATGAGGTCAGGATCGGTGCCGATCGTCTTCTTGTTCTCGGCGTACAGCCCGGCCCATCCGCCTTCGAGGTCAAGGGCATCGGCGATCGTCCAGAGACTGTCTCCGGTGCGGACGACGTACGAGCCGTCGGCGGCGTCGCGCGAGGCGCTGGAGCCGCGCGAGGCATGCCGCCCGGAAGCGCTGTCCGTACGGCCGTCGGTCACGTCCTCCGTCACACCCTCGTCGGCGGTGTCACCACGGTGACGTCCGGCACCGGTCGTCGCACTGTCGGACGCACTCGAAGAGTCGCCGTTCTGCCCGGACTTGTCCGAGTCGTCACTCTTCGCCGTCTCTGTGTCCGAGCTGTCGGAATCCTGAGAATCACTGTCGCCGGAGGAGGTGTCGGACTTCGTCGTGTTCTTGGCCGCATCCGGGGAGGAGTCGGATGATGAGGATGAATCAGATGAACTGGACGAGGATGACGAGTCCGACAAACCGGACGACTCCGAGGAGCTGGAGGAATCGGACGAGCCGGAGGAGCCCGAGGAGTCGGAGGAGTCGGAGGAGTCGGAGGAACTCGACGAGTCGTCCGCCACGCCCGTGTCGACCTCGACGGAGCCCGAGTGCTTGCTGAGCCCGGAGAGCGGTCCACAGGTGGGCCAGGCGGCGAGGCCCTGGTCGTCGAGGATCTTCTCGGCGATGGCTATCTGCTGCGAGCGGCTGGCCTGGTCGGCGCTCGGGGCGTACAGGGTGCCGCCGTACGACTCCCAGGTCTCCTGGGTCAACTGCAGCCCGCCGTAGTACCCGTTCCCGTCGTTCGCGCTCCACGATCCCGCGCTCTCGCACTCCGCGACCCGGTCCCACGTGGTGCCGTCGGCCGCGCTCGCACTGGTGGCGCCGAGCAACGGGATCGCGATCGCCGATCCGGTCACCCCTGCGGCAACGATGAGGGCCGGGGCCTGACGCGGGCGACGATGACGGCCGTTCCCGGAGAGCATGCGGAAGCCTTTCGAGTGACAGCAAGTGACAACAGCGGCCACTGCGATAGGCGGGCCGCGTTGGTGATCGAACGTATCCGCACTCGAACGCTTGTCACAAGTCGATGCAGCACAGATCACGTGAAGATCACGGAGTTGAGGGACCGTCACCTTTTCGCAGGTGGGCGCCCGTTGTCCGGCACACCGGAGGGCCGTCCTCCGGCATGCCTACCGACCTGGTGTGAACTCCACGGGAAGCGTGCGCAATCCCCGCATAATGAGCCCGCCACGCCAGCGCAAATCGGCAGAATCTCCCGCGAGTTGGAGATCGGGGAGACGGGTGAGCAGCGTGGCGAGCGCGGTCTGCCCCTCCAGGCGGGCGAGCGGCGCGCCGAGACAGTAGTGGATGCCGTGGCCGTACCCGAGGTGCTGATTGTCACGCCGCGAGAGGTCGAGCGTGTCCGGCTGCTCGAACCGCTCGGGGTCACGGTCCGCAGCCGCCAGTACGACGAGGACGGGGTCGCCGGGCGCGATGTCCTGCCCGCCGATGCGCACGGCCTCGGTCGCGAACCGCCAGGTGGCCAGTTCGACGGGACCGTCGTAGCGGAGGAGTTCCTCGACACCGGTTTCGAGGAGTCCGGTGTCCTTGGCGGCGAGCGAGGCCTGGAGGCGTGCGCGCTGCTCGGGATGGGTGAGGAGGGCGTACGTGCCGTTCCCGATCAGGTTGACCGTGGTCTCGAAGCCGGCGAAGAGAAGGATGAAGGCCATGGCGGCCGCCTCGTTCTCGCTGAGGTGCTCGCCGTGGTCCGAGGCGCGGATGAGCCCGGAGATGAGGTCTTCGCCGGGGGTGGGGTGCTCGAGCAGCGCTTCCCGCTTCCGGTGGATCAGCTCGGCGAGATAGCCGCGCATCTTCTTGACGGACCGCGCGACGCCTCCTCGGGGCCCTCCCCCGTGCCGGATCATCATCCCCGCCCAGTCCCGGAAGTCGTCCTGGTCCTCGCGCGGGACGCCGAGCAGATCGCAGATGGCGTAGATGGGGAGCGGGAACGCGAAGTCGTGGATGAGGTCGGCGGAGCCCTTGTCGGCGAACTGGTCGATGAGGTGGTCGGTGAGTTCCTGCACGCGCGGCGCGAACTCGGCCACGCGCCGGGGGGTGAAGGCCTTGGAGACGAGCCGTCGGAGCCTTGTGTGGTCCGGCGGATCGATGTTGAGCAGATGCGTCATCAGCTCGGCCTTGCGCTCACCCGGGATACCCGTCTTCCCCTTCGCGTGGGCGGGTTCGTCGTGGTGGGCGGGGTTCTTGGACAGCCGCTGGTCGGCGAGCGCCTGCTTGGCGTCCGCGTACCGGGTGACGAGCCAGGCCTCCACCCCGCTGGGGAGGCGCGTCTTGCGCACGGGGGCGTGCTCGCGGAGCCAGGCGTACGCCGGGTAGGGGTTGGTGGCGAACTCCCAGGTGAAGAGTTCGGGGGCAGGGGCGGGGGCGGCAGGGTCCTGGTGCTCGGTCACTCCTTGACGGTATCCGGAGGTCCTCGAAGCCCTGAGTCGCCGCCCCAGCTCCCCATCGGACAGCCTCCGCATCGGACAGCCTCCGCATCACGAGCGACGCGAACGGTCCCTGGCCCTCTCCCGGCCCTCCCCCTTCATCACCTCGGCAATGACGCCCTCGCTCCCGTGGCCGCCGACCCCACCAACTCCCCTTCCACCACGCCCCCTTGCCGACCGGACGCCCTGAGGCGACGGTACTCGGCAGAGGCCCTCCCGAGCCCCGCACACTTCACCCCAGGCTGTCCATAAATCGCCTGCTGTTTGACCTCACGGCTCGAAAACTCCATACATTCACGCAGTGGACCCCGAAATACTCAGATCCAGCTTCGCGGTCGTCGAGAGACGGGCCGAGTTCGCGGTCAAGTACTTCTACTCGCACCTGTTCCGGCACAACCCGGACGTCCGCGGGCTGTTTCCGCTGGACTTCCCGGAGGACATGGAGCGGCAGCGGGACAGACTGTTCGCGGCGCTCACGTATGTGATGGAGCGGCTGGAGGACCCACGGCTACCGGGGTATTTACGGGAACTCGGGCGGGACCACCGCAAATATCTTGCGGAGCCGGAGCACTACGCCGCCGTGGGGGCGAGTCTGATCGCCGCGTTCGCCGTCGTCGCGGGGTCGGCGTGGAACGCGGAGGTCGAGAAGGCCTGGGGCGAGGCATACGGGGCGATCACGAACCTGATGCTGCAGGGCGCCTGGGAGTCGCAGCACGAGGGCGAACCGCCCTGGTGGGACGCCGAGGTCACCGCCCGGACCCGGCACGGCGACGACCTCGTCGTGCTGACCCTGCGCCCACACCGCCGGCTCCACTACTCCCCCGGCCAGTACGTCACCGTCAACGTCCCCCATCTCCCAGGCATTTGGCGCCCGTACTCGCTGGCCAACGCCCCCCGCGCCGACCACACCGTCGACCTGCACATCAGCCGGGTCGCGAACGGCGTGCTCTCCACCGCCCTCGTCCGGCAGACCCGGGAGGGCGACGTCCTGCGGCTGGGCGCGCCCGGCGGCGGACTGATCCTGCGCACTCCCGCGGAACGGCCCCTCACCCTCATCGCGGCCGGCACGGGATGGGCACCCGTGAAGGCGCTGCTGGAACAGCTCGACGAGACCCACGAGGCCCGCCTGTTCCTCGTCGCCCGCGACACCTCCTACCTGTACGACCGGGACGCCGTCGAGCGACTCCAGGCCCGGCTTCCCCGGCTCGCCGTCACCTTCATCACCCCCGCGCCCGGCCGTCCCAGGGCCCAGGCGACCGAACGCCTCCTGACTGCGCTGGGCAACCGCGCCGGCTGGACCCAGCACGATGTCTATCTGGCCGGTCCGCCCAGTCTCGTCGAAGAGATCGGCGAGGCCCTCCCCACGCTCGGCACACCGACCGAGCGCATCTTCCACGACGCCCTGCCACCGACCGCTCAGGAGCGGCCCCGGCCGGTGGGCACAGCGGAATGGCTCCTCGACCGCCCCGAGCCGACCTGGCACAACCCGTCGAGCCGAGCCCCACAGGCGTAACTCCGGCCCCGATCCCTGACCGTCAGATGCCTGCCGCTCGGATTTCCGGCCCACGTCTGTCAAGCCTCCCCGGCACCCCGCCCTCAGCCCCTCAGTCCTCCGCGTCCAACTCCGCAGCGCCCTCCTCCGCAATGCCTTCCTCCGCACGAATCGCGTCCCGGTACGCCCGTCCCGCCGCCCGCAGTGCCGCCTCCGGGTCCACGCCCTCGGCCTCGGCGCGCGCGGCTATGGCGAGCAGTTCGTATCCGACTCCCTCCCCCGTCGGAAGTGGCACCTCAAGTCCCGCCGTACGCACTCGCGATGCCAGCTTGGCCGCCAGGGCGAGGCCCGGCTGGCCGAGCGGGATGCCCTCGGTGACGGACGTCCGCTGCTTTTCCTCCGCCTTCGTGCGCAGCCAGTGCTCCTTGACCTCCTCGGGGGTGGTGGCCGTCTCTTCGCCGAAGACGTGCGGGTGGCGGTGGATGAGCTTGGCGACGATGGCGCCGGCCACGTCGTCGATGGAGAAGGGGGCTTCCTCGTCCTCCTCGGCGATGCGGGCGTGGAAGACGACCTGGAGCAGGACGTCGCCGAGTTCCTCGCGCAGCTCGTCCCGGTCTCCCTCCTCGATCGCCTCGACGAGTTCGTACGCCTCCTCGATGCCGTACTTGGCCAGGCCCTTGTGGGTCTGCTGGGACGACCAGGGGCATTCGAGGCGGATGCGGTCCATGACCTGGACGAGGTCGAGGAGGCGGGCGCCCGGCAGGTCGTACGAGGCGGGGAGCAGCTCCAGGTCCGGCATCTGTATGCGGCCGGAGCCGGCCAGGCGGGCCAGGCCGTCGGTGAGCCGGGGCTCACCCTCGCCGGTGGCGACGACGACCAGGGTGCGGCCGTCGGCGCAGGCGTCGACCAGCTCCTGGGCGGAGGGGGACGCCTCGTCGACGGTGATGCCGGCCTCGCGCAGGTACGGCAGCTGCGGGTGTGCGCCGTCCGCGCACAGGACCTGGTCGGCGTCGCGGAGCGCCTGCCAGGCGGGCCAGGACAGCAGCCCGGGTGCGACGCGGTGGCTGGTGGTGAGCAGGACGATACGGCCGGGGTCGGTGGCGGTCGGGTCGCCGTCGGGGCCGGTCGTGGTCGGGTCTCCGTCGAAGCTGCTGGTTGCGTTCACCCCTCGAACGTAACCCACGCCGCCGACAGCCCCCGAAGTTATCCACAGGCCGCGTGGCCGACCCGTGGATCAGCGGGTGGGCGCGGCTTCAAAGCTCCTCGGGCCGGGGCCCGGACAGCCGCAGCAGCAGGCTGGACAGCCGCACCACTCTATCCGCGAGCCGCCCGGCCGAACCGTTTATCCACAGCCCCCGCGCCGCCCCCGTACCCGTTATGTCGTCTGCTGGGTCGCCGCCGCGGTGACTTCCCGCAGCCACGGTGTCTTCGCGTCGACGCGGCTGCTCTTCTGCACGTCCCAGGCGCCGTAGCGCGGGTTCAGGTCGACGTGGAGTTCCTTGGAGGCGGCGGACATCGCGTTCCAGAACGTGGTCTTGCCCTCGGTGGTGTTCATGTCGGCGCCGAGCGTGGCGGCCAGCTTCTGGGCCTCGATCTCGGTGCGGAGGCTGCCGTCGAGACGCGTCGGCGCCACTCCGTAGTTCTGCAGCCAGGCCGTTTCCAGCGCCTTCGCGCCGCCCGCCTGCTGTTCGAGGGCCGTGCGCATCTGCTGGGTGTCGTTGCGGGTCACGGTCACGCCCGCGTTCTTCGCGGCCCGGTCCAGGACGCGGTCGAGGACCATGCCGTGCAGGGTGTCGCGGGTGAGGCTGCCGGTCTTGGCGATGGCCTGCTCGTACTGGGCCTCGTCCTTGGTGGCGGCCCGCTGCGCCGCACGCACCTCGTTCACCCGGCTCTCCAGCTGCGCGACCGTGATCCGCTGACCGCCGACGACGGCCGCGGCGCCTGGATGCGCCCCGCCGCCGCATGCGGTGAGAAGGGGGGCCGCGGCGACGATCGCGGCGGAGAGGACGAGCGCGGTGCGACGGCGGCGGTGCAAGGAAGCCTCCCGAGGAGATTGTGCGACGGTGCACAAAGTCTTGCGGTGATCGATGGTAGGCAGTGGCCCAGCTCTCGGCCACCCTTTCGACCAACGATTCGCCCAGCCTTCAGGCACCGTCGCACCATCACATCGGCATCAACGGCATCACAGGGGCGTCAGCCCGTGATCGCCACCGGCGCGTCCCACGCGTCCCGGTCCACGGTGATCGTGTAACCGCCGCGGGTCTCCTTGCTGTTCACCATGTACTGGTGGGCGCGGCTGTGCGGGGTGAACTGGGTGGAGCTCCACGGCCAGTCCGTGGTCGTGGTGTTCGTCTTGTCCCACAGCGCGTACCAGAGGTTGCCCGGCAGGTCCGTCTTGTCGGTCGCGGTCGCGATGGCCTTGGCGCTGGAGCTGGTGAAGCCGTAGAAACCGGTGCGGTACGTCTTGGCGTGCAGCGCCTTGTCGAAGGCGCGCACGTACGTCAGCACGGCGTTGTTGCAGGTCGTGTCGGTGGTGTCGTACGCCTCCATGTCCAGGTAGACCGGGCTGCCGGCCTTCATGCCGAGCGCGGAGGCCTTGGCCACCGCGTCCGCGCCGTCGGTGGCGCCGAGCGAGGCGGCGGTGGAGGCGGTGAGCTTCTCGGGGCTGGACCCGGTCTGGCAGGACGGCTGGGCGCCGACGTACAGCGGGATGAGTTTCCAGCCGGCCGCGCTCACCGACTTCACCCAGGAGGCGGTCAGGTTGGGCTGGCTGCAGCCGCGGTTCTTCCCGCCGACGTAGACGGCGGCGGCGCCGTAGAAGCCGGTGTTCCAGGCCTTCATCGCGGAAAGCGAGGGCGCGGCGCAGGTGTCGAAGGCGCGCCCGGTGAACGTCCGCTGCGCGGGCCACGTGGTGGCGGCCATCGAGGTCTGCGCGGCGATCCCTGCTCCGGCGACCACGGCGGCGCCGGCCGCGGCCCATGCCACGTATCTGCGCTTCTTGGAATGCCGATGGCTGGACATGAAATCCCCACCCCATGGTTCAAGTGACGGGTGCGCGGGGCACGCGCGCGTGCCCCGCGCATTCGATGCGTATGCGATGCGTATGCGATGGGCGGCGTGCACGCGGGCGCGTGGCGCACAAAAACGGATCGCAACCTATCCGGCGCGCCCCCACTGTTCGGGAAACCCCGCACCTTGATCACTACAAGAATCGGCCAAGGTGACGCAAAGCTTGCGATGCCTCAAGGTTCTGACCCCCGACCCCGGACCCCGGACCCCGGACCCCGGGCCTTGGGCCTTGGACCTTGGGCTTGAGTCAGCCCCGCACCTGCCCCAGCCATTGCAGCGTCCGCCGGATCTCCGCCGCCATCGGGTGCCCGGGTCCGCGCAGCCGTTCCACGTCGTGCAGCAGCCGGACCAGCGTGTCGTGGGCGGCGCCGCGGTCGCCGAGGGCGAGCAGCAAGTGGCCGATGCGGCGGCGGACTTCGAGGGAGATCTCGGGGTCTCCGGCGACGTACTGGTTCTCGTAGTACGGCAGCAGCGCGCGGTACTCCGCGAGCGCCGCGGCTGGTTCGCCGAGTTGCTCCAGGCACTGGGCGGCCTCGTAACGGAAGCGCAGGGACTGCGGGTCGGCCTGGCCTGCCTCGGCGGCGCGTTCGTCGGCGAGACGGCGCAGTTCGGGCAGCGCGCGCCGGTACTGTCCGTCGTCCATGAGCGTGGCGGCGTACTGCTTGCGCAGGGTGCGCACAACGGGCGAGTGCTCCCCGTGCTCGGCGGCGGCCGCCGGGAGGATCGAGCCGAGGATGTCGACGGCCTGCGTGATGCGGCCCTCGCCGAGCAGCCGCTTGACCTCGTCGACGGCGCCCGCGACATCGGGTTTCTCCACGGCGGGCGCGGGCTGCGGTTGGGGCGCCGGCGTGCGCGCCCGGTCCGGCCACGGGGCGTGCGGGCGCAGGAAGGGGCGCGTGGGATCCAGAGGGGCGCCCGTGGGCATGCCGCGCGCCGGGAGCAGCGGGAGCAGTTGCTCGTACGTCTCCTGCGCGGACGCCGGCCGGTGCTGCGGGTCCTTGGACAGCAGGCGCAGGACGAGACTCTCCAGCGCGGGCGGCACCTCGGGGCGCAGACGGCGCACCGGGAGCGGCGGCTCGTAGAGGTGGCGGTGCAGCACGCCGAGCGCTGTCGAGCCGGAGAACGGCACGTCTCCGCTGAGGAGTTCGTGCAGCAGCACGCCGAGTGCGTACAGGTCGGTGTACGGGCCGACCGCGCCGCCCATCGCCTGCTCGGGGGCCATGTAGGCGGGTGAGCCGATGGGCGAACCGGTGTGGGTGAGCCGGGTCGTGTCCGTGTCCATGACGGAGGCGACACCGAGGTCGAGGACGGTGACCGTGCCGTCCTGCTTGACCATCACGTTCCGCGGCTTGAGGTCGCGGTGGACGATCGGCACGGCGTGCACGGCGCTCAGCACGGCGCACAGTTGCGCGGCGACCGCGACCGCCCACTGCCAGGGGTACGGGTCGTGTTCGGCGAGGTGGTCGGAGAGGTCGGCCCCGTCGACGTACTGCATGACGAGGAACAGCTCCTCGCCCTCGCTGCCCGCGTCGTGGACCGTGACCAGGCCGGGGTGGTCGACCTGTGCGGTGACCCGGCACTCGCGCACGAAGCGGCGGCGCAGCTCGTCGGCCTCCTGGCCCGCGACCTTGTCAGGGCGAAGGAGCTTGACGGCGACACGCCGGTCGAGGCGCTGGTCGTAGGCCGTCCAGACCTGGCCCATGCCGCCCTGCCCGATGAGCGTGGACAGTTCGTAGCGGTTCGCGACCACACGCCCCGTCGCCACGCTCACCTGCCGTCCCTGCCGTCGTCGTGATGACCGTCGTGCTTGCGGAGATAGTCACTGAGCTCGTCGAGCTCGGCGCGCACCTGGTCGATCCGCGCGGGCGCGGGCCGCTGGAGCGGCGGGGACGACACAGGCGGCACGGGCGGCTGAGCCTGGGGTATCGGCGGCACCGGGGTCTGCGGCATCTGGGCCTGAGGCATCTGGGTCTGCGGAACCGTCGTACCGGTGTACGGCTGCTGCGGCGGGTAGCCGTAGGCGGGCGCCGGGAGCTGCTGCGGGGCATATCCCGCGAAGCGGAGCTGGTGGAAGTGGCGGATGTCCGCCGCGAGGTAGTACGAGATCGCGATCACGAGCGAGCCCAGGAGCAGGGCGAGTCCCGTCCAGCCACCCGCGGTGTGGATCTCGTCGCCGGGCTCCGCGGCGAGCAGGACGAGGCTGAGTACCTCGGCCGCGATCGCGGCCACGAACAGCCCCCAGTCGAGCGACTTGCGGGTCACGATCGCCAGGCGCAGCATCATCGTCCAGGCGAGCAGGCCGAGGGTGAACACCGAGATCACCACGAAGAACACGCGCAGGAAGACCAGCCACCCGGTCGGGGGTGGCGGTTTCACCGGATGCGCCTGGCCGTGGCCTTGCATGGCTGCTCCTGGAGGCCTGATGGGGACGGACGTACGAGTTCGGAGTCCGAGCGTATAGGCCGACAAGGACAACCGGTCACGGGTTGTACCGAACCGTTGTCGTGCTGATCACTTCGCCCGTCCCACCGCCGCGTGTTCGCCCGTTCCGCCGCGGCTCCTTCGCCCGTCCCCGGGGCCTCAGTGGGGCGCGACCGTCCCGTCCGTCAGCCCGTCGTACATGCCGCGCACGAGCTGTTCGCCGAGCCGGCCCGCACGCCGGAGCGCGTCCTCGAACTCGGCGAGCGCGCGGAAACGTGCGCCATAGCGGCGCTGTTCGTCGAGCGGCAGCCGGGGCAGTTGGAGACGGCGCACGTCCAGCCGGGTGGCGGTGGACGCATAGCTGCTGGCCTGGCGGTTGTTGGCGGTGCCGCGCAGGAAGCCTGCCAGGAACCACGGGTCGAGCGCGGCGGGATCGGGGCGCAGGAGCGTGAGGTTGCGCCCCAGGGCGGCGCCCGCCGTGTTCTCGTCGACCACGCGCGCGATGGAGCCGCCTCCGAGCACCGGGACGACGACATCGCCCGTCTCGACCAGCACGGCTTCCTCCTCCCCTTCGGGGAGGCTTCCCGAGGGCGCGGTTCCCGCGAGCACGTCGTGGTCGGTGAGCACCGGCACGCGCGCGGGGGCGCCAATTCCTCCCGTGCGCAGCAAAAGCGCGCCCCCGCGCGCCAGTTCGCCGACGGTGATGAGGGGCCAGCGCGCGGGCTGCGCGCGCTGCGCCTCGGGGGGCGTGAGATCGGCGGTCAGGCGCAGGGTCTCGCCGAGGCGCTCGCGCACGCTCGCGAGCTGCTCGCTACCGCCCCCCGCGGCGGCCGGCGGCAGATGGCGTGCGGGGGCCAGATCGACGTCGTCGTCGAGGAGTTCGATGACGGGCACCGCACGGCTGAACCCCGGTTCCTCCCGCGCGCCGCCGGTGCGCTCGAAGGGCCGCCAGGCGTCGAGGACCGCGGTGCGCACCGCCGGCCAGTCGAGGCCGCCCCGGCTGTCGGTGGCCAGCGCACCGGTGTCGACGAGCAGCAACTCGGGCTGCGCGGGCGCCTTCTCGGGACGGCGCAGCACCCAGATGTGCAGCGGGATGTTGTACGGGGGTGCCGCACCGATCGGCAGGGCGATCACCGCGCGCAGGGCGCCGCGGCGCAGCAGGTCGGCGCGGATCCGGCGGCCCGAGCGCCGCGAGGCGGCGGCCGGAGGCATCAGCATGACGGCGCTGCCGCCGTCCTTGAGGTGGGCCAACGCATGCTGCACCCACGCCAGTTCGGACTCCGTACGGGCCGGGAAGCCGTACTCCCAGCGGGCGTCGTAGGCGAGTTCGTCGTGCCCCCAGTTGCGCTCGTTGAACGGCGGGTGGCACAGCACGGCGTCGGCCTGGAGCGTGCGGTGCGCGTCGGCGCGCAGGGTGTCCCCGGCGGCGGTGCGGACGGCGGCCTTCCCCTGCAGGGCGAGCCGCAGCGCGGAGAGGGCCGCCAGCTCGGGGGCGCTGTCCTGGCCGTACAGCTCCTGGTCCGGCCTGGGCGCCACGGCGCGCAGGAGTGCGCCGGTGCCGCACGCCGGATCGAGCGCCGTGCGCGCCGGTCCTGCGAGCTCGGCCATCAGCGTGGCGAGGTCGGCCGGCGTGAGCGTGTACTGGCGCGGGTTGTTGTCGAGGTGCCGCCCCAGCAGGAACTCGTACGTCTGCCGCGCCCCCAGCTCGGCGGCGAGCTCGGCGGCGCCGCGCAGGAGCGGGGCGGAGGGGAGGAGCTCGGGGCCGGTCGGGGTGTTCACAGCGCGCTCGCGGGGCGCGCCGAAGCGCGGGGTGATCACCTGGTCGAGCGCGGCGGGCAGCATCGCGGCGAGGCGTTCGTCGGAACCCGCGCTCAGCTCCAGCCAGTCGGTGGGGCGGTCGTTGATGAGCAGAAGGGCGCAGCCGGCGTGCACAAGGGCGGTGACCGGGCCCTCGGGGTGTCCGGCGAGTTGCTGCCAGACGCGTTCACGCAGCGGGACCTCGGCGAGTTTGCCCTGGTCGCGCAGCCATGCCTCGACTTCGGCGAGCGCGAAGGAGGGGCTGGTCTCAGTGCCGCCGACCGGTTTGGGGAAGTCGGCGTGGCGGCGGCGCCAGTTGCTGACGGCGGCGCGGCCGACCCCGGCGAGCCGCGCGATCCCGGCAGCGGTCACCTCTGTCGCGTTGTCCTGCACCCGCCTGGCTCCCCTCGTTCCGGCCTGCGACGCGCGTGGCTCCGTCCTGGCCTGTGACGCCCGTTGCGTCGTCTCCGGCCTGTGACGCCCGTAGCCCCGTCCACGTCTGTGACGCCGAGCATACCGACGTATGCAAGATCTACCCCTTCACATGCGTGTACACAACCTTCCGCGTGAATCGTGTTGACTCGGTTCACACGCTCTGCTGTTATTGACCCATCGAACGAGCGGTCGCCGGGAAGCGGCGGTCGCCGCCGTTGGGGAGGGGACTGTCATGGGGATGAAGGGCAAGATCGCGCTGGGGGCCGTCGTGGGCGTGGTCGTCATCGGTGTCGTCTCGGCGAACGCCGGCAGTGACAGCGGCTCCGGAGACAAGGGCAAGGACACCTCCGCCTCCGCCGACCGCGAGTCCGGCAAGAAGACCGACGCCAAGACCGGCGCCAAGGCGGACAAGGCCGAGAAGAAGGTCGCGTTCAAGGGGGACGGCGACTTCCAGGTCGGTTCGGACATCAAGCCCGGCACCTACCGGACCACGGGCAACACCGACGACATGTGCTACTGGGAGCGCGCCAAGGACGCCTCGGGCGAGGTGGACTCCCTGCTCGCCAACGACAACGTCAGCGGCACCAGTTACGTGACCATCAAGGCGAGCGACAAGCTCTTCAAGTCCAGCGGCTGCAAGGACTGGGAGGCCGTCGACGCGAAGGCGTCCGGTTCACCGGCCTCGCAGATCAAAGGCAACGGCGGTATGTACAGAGTGGGCGCGGACATCGCTCCCGGCACCTACAAGTCCACCGGCAACGCCGACGACTCCTGCTACTGGGAGCGCGACAAGGACGCCACGCACTCCATGGACTCGATCGTGGCCAACAACAACGTGACCGGCACGGCCGTCGTCACCATCAGCGCCGGCGACGGCTACTTCAAGACCACGGGCTGCGGGGACTGGAAGAAGACCGGCTGACGCCACCGCCGCCCCACCCGCGGTCCGTCCCCACCCCCCACTTCCCCCACTTCCCCACATCTCTTCACCACCTCACATCACTTCAAGGAACTCTCATGCGTCGCACCGCACTTGCCGCCCTCTGTCTCGCCGCCGCGGCCACCGCGGGCCTCACCGGCTGTCTGTCCGGCGAGAACAAGGCGGACAGCAAGCCGAAGGGCCCGTTCGCCGGGCTGACCGGGGGCGAAATCGCCGACCGCGCCGTGAAGGCCACCACGGGCGCCAACTCGCTCCGTATGAAGGGCGATGTCCCCGACGACGAGGACGGCGGCACGATCGGCATCGACATGGCCCTCAACAAGAAGGGCGAGTGCGCCGGCACGATGAGCATGGCCGGCCAGGGCAAGGCCGATCTCATCAAGACCGGCGACACCGTCTACATGAAGTACGACGAGGCGTTCCTGCGCGCCCAGGGCAAGGGCCAGTCGAAGTCCGAGACCGACGGGGTCGTGGAACTGCTGGCCGGCAAGTGGACCAAGATGTCCGCGACCGGCTCCGACGCCAAGGACATCGCGAGCTTCTGCGATCTCGACAGCGTGCTCGCCGACGCGAAGAACGTGAACTCCGACGCCACCCGCGGCAAGACCACCACCATCGACGGCACCCCGGCGATCGTCCTGCACGAGAAGGACGGCAAGGACCGCTACACCCTCTACGTCGCCACCGAGGGCAAGCCCTACCTGCTGCGGGTCGACAGTACCTCCGCCAAGGACCCGGGCACGCTCACCTTCAGCGAGTACGAGAAGCCGGTCCCGGCCGAGAAGCCCGCCGGCAAGATCCTCGACCTGGACAAGCTGGGCGGCTGAGGCCCCGCACGTCGCAAGACACGGGCGTCACAGCCGTACGTCTCACGAACGACACGTCGCACGCGCCACGCATCGCACGAACCACACATCGCACGCGCCATACGTCGAGCTCACAGGGTGTGCCGCACCCACACATTGGGCTCGACGTATACGGCGTATCCGCGCCCCGGTTCGCAGTGCACCGGCACCAGCGCGCCGGGCACCTCGATGAGGCCCTCGGTGCCGAAGGGCAGCCCTGTCCAGCCGCGCCACTCCTCCAGCGAGGCCGCCACCGTCATGGAGGCCGGCGCCACCGCCTCGATGACGCCGCCCGCCCGGACGTGGACGCGCAGCCATGGGTCGTGGGGCAGCCCGTCGGCCCGCTCCCGGAACGCGTACTCCTCCATCGGCGTGCGCGGTTCCAGGTGTTTGCCGCTGGGGCGGACGGGGGCGACGACCTCGTCGAAGCCGTGCGCCCGGGCGTTGTCCCGCATCGCGGAGAGCATCCGGGCCGACAGGCCGCCGCCCTGGGCGTGCGGGGCGACGACGATCGAGATGGCGCTCACCGTGTCGGGCGGTGTGCCGCGGCGCCGGTCGGCGAACGCCCAGGCCAGCACCTCGTCCCAGCCCCGGGCGGGCAGTTCGCCCCGGTCGTCGTCCGCGTCCGCGAGGGCGAACGGCACGCTGTACGCGTGGGCGACCACCTGTCCGTGCTCGTCCTCGGCGAACAGCACGTACTCCGGAAGCTCGGTGGCGATCCGGCCGTAGTGCGTGTCTCCCACCGGGTCGTGGAGCAGGAACTCCGGCCAGCTGTTGGCCATACCGACCACCTGCCCGAGCATCTCGGGACGCTCGGCGAGACTAGACACCTTCAGCCGCATGTCGGACACGGTAGGCGGGGAATCGGCCCGGGTGAAACGGTTTTGCCGCGTCGGCCGCCACGACATCACGGCGTCCCGGTGCCGGTTCGCGACAGGCTTCCGGGCGACAGTGGCCGGGCGACGGCTAGTTCGCGTGGAACCGCTCCGGGGCCTGTGTCGGGTTGCCGCCCGAGGGGAGCTTCTGGCCGGGGCAGCCGGAGAGCACCTTCTTCATGGCCGCCTTCTCGGCGGCGGTGACCCACAGCCCGTACTTCTGCTTCACGGCCACCTGGGAGGCGACATACGTGCAGCGGTACGCCTTGTTGGGCGGGAGCCACGTCGCCGTGTCGCCGTCGCCCTTGCTGCGGTTGGCGCTCGCGCCGACGGCACGGAGGTTGAGCGGGTCGTTGGCCAGGGCTATCCGCTTGCTCGCGTCCCAGTACTTGGCGCCCTTCTGCCAGGCGTCGGAGAGCGCGACGAGGTGGTCTATGTCCACCAGGCTGCGGCCGCGCGCGAAAGTGACGTCCTGACCGCCGTACGGGTCCGGGGCGAGAAGCCCGGAGGTCACCTTGCACTTCCCGTCGCTGAACTTCACGTCCTTCAGGTCCCGTTTGAGGATGTCGTCGCGGGTGTCGCACCGGTTCGAGTCCGTGTCGGCCCAGGCCGTGCCGAACCGCTCCCGGCTGTACCCCGTCTTGGGTGCGCGCCCCTTGACGGTCAGTGAGTCCACGGCGGTGAGCGCGGCACCGCCGGCCACCGTCTCCTCCGGACCCGCGGAACCCTTGGTCTCCTTCTTGCAGCCACTGACACCGGCACCGACGGCGAATATCACCAGCGCGGCCACAGCCGCCCCACCCCTCAGACGCAGCACGGCGCCCCTCCCCTTGCCTCCCCGGGTCCGCCCTGTACGGGCGCGTTTCCCCTGGTCCCACGGTAGCGGCCGGGAACCCTCGGCCATACCCGTCCTCAACGGGCAATCGGCGCACGCCGGGCGTATCGTCGGTGGTGAGTCACCTCCGGAAGGAGCTCTGGATGGGCATCTTCGACAGATTCAAGAGCCACGGGCACAACAAGGCCAAGGACATGTCTGACGCCGCGGAAAAGGAAGTCAACGAGAAGACGGGCAACAAGTACACGGGACAGGTCGACGACGCGCAGCAGAAGATCGAAGGCTCGATGGGCATCGATCGCGACCGGCCCGATCACTCATAGCCCGGAGACGCACGGAGGCTCGCGCCGACTGAACCACCCCTGAACCCTTTACGACGAAGGCCGTCCGCGGACATCTGTGTCCTGCGGGCGGCTTCGCTTGTTGAGCGATACTTCCGCCCTCGGGGCCCTCCCGGCGAGAAGGCGAGCAGCTCGAACGAGCCTCCTCCCTCTCCGCGTTCGCCGCCCTGGCCGACACGACCTCACAGGCCTGATCCGACAAGAAGATCGCCCAGGGAAAGCACTACACCCCGGCCCTGCCCTGCCTCGCAAGACGCCGGGTCGATGCCCTCTTCGTGATGCTCCGCGACGGAACCCGTCCCCGAACCGCGCCCTGCCCGGTCCGCCGCCCGGTGGACCTAGGCCATGGACAGGAGGTGGTCCGCGGGGCCGTAGTCAATCTTCCAGTCCGCATAGACGCCAGAGAATCCGTCCTGGACGCATCGCAAGCCCACGGTCACCCAGCGGACCGACCCGTCGTCGGCGAGCGAGAACGCGACCGCGGCCTCGAACTCCTCATTCGCGCACGGGCAGCCGGCCGCACCAGGCTCGTCGTCCTCCCAGGCTTCCGCGTTCCAGCACTCCTCGCTGTCCGCGATGAACGCACGGCTGCCACAGCCCGAACACTCCCGTTCCGCTCCGGACGCATTGACCAGCACGAAGAACAGCCGGCCATCGCACCCCCCACAGACGGAAGGGACGATCTTCACCCGACGGCCGTCGACAGCACCCCGGAGAAACACCGCGAGCTCCGCAGAGACACCCTCGCCAACCTGATCATCAGCATGCACGAGCACATCGTTCCAGGCACCCTGAACCACCTGCCGACCAGCTTGACCAAAGGCATAGGGGCTCCCCCCCCCGCCCCCTTACACCTTCCCGATCCCCAACGTCGTCTCCGAAGGCAGCAGTCCCGAGCTCAGCGCCGCAACCCAGAACTCGCCGAGCAGGTCGGCAAGGCGGGTGGTGGCGTCCGGGCCGAGGGTGCGCCAAGGGGTGGTGGCGAGTTCGTCCGTGTGCTGTTCGACCTGGCGGCGCAGTTCGTGGCCGGTGGGTGTGGCGGTGCCGTCGTCGTTCAGCAGGCCGCGGGCGGTGAGGCGTTCGCGGGCGGCCGTCCACTCTTCGGGGGTCCAGCCGCGGCTCTCGAAGCGTTCCACGGAGGCCGCGCCTATCGCCGCGAAGGAGACGAGCGACTCGACGGGGTCCAGGCCGGCGATGAGGAGTGCCGCGAGGTGGCCGTCGCCTCGGTGTTCGCGCAGGACCGTCGCCGCGTGCCACAGCTGGAGGTGGGGGGCCTCGGGCCACGCCAACTCCGCATTGGCGGCGGCGAGTGGGCGGCCCGCGGTGTTCGCGGCCTCGGCGGCGCGGCGGGCCAGCGCGGCGGCCTCGGCGAGTTCGGGGCTCGCTATGCGGTCGCCGAGTATCACGCGGTACGCCCGGTCGACGGCTCGCTCCCGGGCCCGCAGCATCTGCTCGGGGCTCGCGGTCTGCCAGGCGGACTTCATGTGTTCGGCGACCATGCGCGGGCTGAAGCTGTAGAAGGCGGAGGTCACGCGCTCGCTGCCGGCCGCCCCCAACGGCGCCGCGCGGTAAGGGAAGTAGCTCGGCCAGCGTTCCTCGGTGTCGTACCCGAGCGCGGCCGCCTCCTCGAAGGTCTCCGGCGCGTAGTAGAACACGGCGTGCAGGGGTTCCAGCAGGTGCCAGAGCTGGCGCACCCGGCCGAGGTCGACCCTCGCGCCTGCTTCTTCTTCCGTTCGACTGGTCTCGCTGACGTTCTCCGACATGACTCGACCCCTCGTCCCGTTCCGGCTATGCGCCGGACCCTCCACAACTTGACACTGACTAGATTGCCCGAGCCCGTCGAACTTGTCAATGCCTAGATTCGGCGTACGCTGCTGACCATGAACCCCGCGAAGACCAGCGGCTCCGCGCGGCCGTACCACCACGGTGACCTGCGCCGAGCGATCCTGAGCGCCGCCCTCGACGTCATCACCGCCGAAGGTCCCTCCGCGCTGAGCCTGCGCGACCTGGCCCGTCGCGCGGGCGTCTCGCACGCCGCCCCCGCCCACCACTTCAAGGACCGCACCGGCCTGCTCACGGCGATCGCCGCCGAGGGGTACGAGCTGCTCGCGGCCGCGCTCGCCACGGCCGACGATCTGCGGGACGCGGGCGTGCGCTACGTACGGTTCGCGCGCGAGCATCCCGCCCATTTCCAGGTGATGTTCTCCCCGGAGCTGCTCCGCGAGAACGACCTGGAGCTGACGACGGCCAGAACCCTCGCGGGCGAACGCCTGCGCACCGCCGTCTCCGCACTGCCCGCCGAGGGCCGCGGCCCCGACACCCGCCTCGCCGGTGTCGCCGCCTGGTCCCTCGCCCACGGCTTCGCCACGCTGCTCCTCAGCCACAACCTGGACGGCCAGGTGGGCGACGAGGACCCCGACGAGGTCTTCCACGCGCTGACGGGGATGCTCTTCCAGTCCAAGTCGCCCTGAACAAGCACTAGTTCAGGGCGACTTGGACTGGTGCCCCCAGGGTGGCAGCCAACCAGGCGCGGCGCCTCACCCGAGCAGGCGAATCACCTTGCGTGAGCAGGTACGTCACGACCCCAGGACGGACGCCAGGAACTCCCCGGTCCACCCCAGCAACTCCCGTCCCACCAACGGCTTTCCGCCGACCTTCGCCGTCTTGGGGCGGGGGACGAGGATCTGGTGGGCGGCCGGCTTGATGACGGTGCCCGGGTACAGCCGCTTCAGCCGCAGTTCCTGCGACTCCCTCAACTCCACCGGTGCGAAGCGGATGTTGGTGCCCTGCAGCACGATCTCGCCGACGCCGCACGCCCGCGCGAGCATGCGCAGGCCCGCCACCAGCAGCAGGTTCTCCACCGGCTCGGGCAACTTGCCGTAGCGGTCGACAAGTTCCTCGCGTACGGCCTTGACGTCCTCCTCCGTGTTGGCGGAGGCGATGGAGCGGTACGCCTGGAGGCGGAGCCGCTCGCCGGGCGCGTAGTCGTGGGGGACGTGCGCGTCGACCGGGAGCTCGATCTTGACCTCCAGGGGCGGCTCCTCCTCGACGCCGCCTTCCAGGGAGGCGCGGTAGTCGGCGACCGCCTCGCCGACCATACGGACGTACAGGTCGAAGCCGACGCCCGCGATGTGGCCGGACTGCTCGCCGCCCAGCAGGTTTCCGGCGCCGCGGATCTCCAGGTCCTTCATCGCCACGTACATGCCCGCGCCCATCTCCGTGTGCTGGGCGATGGTCGCGAGCCGCTCGTGCGCCGTCTCCGTCAGCGGCTTCTCCGGGGGGTACAGGAAGTACGCGTAACCGCGCTCCCTTCCGCGGCCCACCCGGCCGCGCAGCTGATGCAGCTGCGACAGGCCGAAGTTGTCGCCGCGCTCCACGATCAGCGTGTTGGCGTTGGAGATGTCGATGCCCGACTCGACGATCGTCGTGGAGACGAGCACGTCGAACCTCTTCTCCCAGAAGTCGACAACCACCTGCTCCAGGGCCGACTCCCCCATCTGGCCGTGCGCCGTCGCGATGCGGGCCTCCGGGACGATCTCCCTGAGACGCGCGGCCGCGCGGTCGATGGACTCGACGCGGTTGTGGATGTAGAAGACCTGGCCCTCGCGCAGCAGTTCACGGCGGATCGCCGCGCCGATCTGCTTCTCCTCGTACGGGCCGACGAAGGTGAGTACCGGGTGCCGCTCCTCCGGAGGAGTGGTGATCGTGGACATCTCCCGGATGCCCGTCACCGCCATCTCCAGCGTGCGCGGGATCGGGGTCGCGGACATCGTCAGCACGTCGACGTTGGCGCGCAGCTTCTTCAGCTGCTCCTTGTGCTCGACGCCGAACCGCTGCTCCTCGTCGACGATGACCAGGCCCAGGTCCTTGAACTTCGTCTCGGACGAGAACAGCCGGTGGGTGCCGATGACGACGTCCACCGAGCCTTCGCGCAGGCCTTCCAGGACCGTCTTCGCCTCCGTGTCGGTCTGGAAGCGGGACAGCGCCCGTACGTTCACGGGGAACTGGGAGTAGCGCTCGCCGAACGTCCCGAAGTGCTGCTGCACCAGCAGGGTCGTGGGGACGAGGACGGCGACCTGCTTTCCGTCCTGTACGGCCTTGAAGGCGGCGCGGACCGCGATCTCCGTCTTGCCGTAGCCGACGTCGCCGCAGATCAGGCGGTCCATCGGAACCGTCTTCTCCATGTCCTCCTTGACCTCGGCGATCGTCGTCAGCTGGTCGGGGGTCTCCGCGTACGGGAAGGCGTCCTCCAGCTCGCGCTGCCACGGCGTGTCGGAGCCGAAGGCATGCCCCGGGGCCGCCATGCGCGCGCTGTACAGCTTGATCAGGTCCGCGGCGATCTCCTTGACCGCCTTCTTGGCGCGCGCCTTGGTCTTCGTCCAGTCGGCGCCGCCCAGGCGGTGCAGGGTCGGGGCCTCTCCGCCGACGTACTTGGTGATCTGTTCCAGCTGGTCGGTGGGGATGTAGAGGCGGTCGCCGGGCTGGCCGCGCTTGGCCGGCGCGTACTCCACGACCAGGTACTCGCGGGTGGCGCCCTGGACCGTGCGCTGCACCATCTCGATGTAGCGGCCTACGCCGTGCTGCTCGTGCACGATGTAGTCGCCCGCTTCGAGGGTCAGCGGGTCGATGGTCTTGCGGCGGCGGGCGGGCATCCGCGCGCCGTCCTTGCCGGCCGCCTTCTGGCCGGAGAGGTCGGTCTCCGTCAGGACGGCGAGCTTCAGCGCGGGGTCGACGAAGCCGTAGTCGATCGAGCCGCAGGAGACGTGCACGACGGAGGGGCTGATGTCGGTGAGGTCGGTCTCGAGGCGGGCTGCGATGCCCTCGCCGCCGAGGACCTCGACGGTACGGGCGGCCGGGCCGTGCGCCTCGGTGACGTACACCGTGCGCCAGCCGTCGGCGAGCCAGCCCTTGGTGTCGGCGAGTGCGCGGGCGGTGTCGCCGCGGTAGGTCTCGGGGGCGTGCATGCCCAGCTTGAGGGTGTCCGCGTCGAGCTCTTCGTCGGCGGCGAAGGGCGACACCGACCACCACATCATGTCCAGCTCGCGCGCCCGGTCCCGTACGTCCGCGATGGACCACAGGGAGGCCGCGCCCACGTCGATGGGTGCCTCGCCGCCGCCTGCCGTGGCCGCCCAGGACGCCTGGAGGAACTCCTGTGACGTCGTCACCAGGTCCGCGGCCCGCGTCCGCACCCGCTCCGGGTCGCACACGACGGCCATCGAGCCCTCGGGCAGCACATCGAGCAGCAGCTCCATGTCGTCGACCAGGACCGGAGCCAGCGACTCCATTCCCTCTACGGCGATGCCCTCGGCGATCTTGCCGAGCAGCTCGCCCAGCTCCGGGTGCTCCTCGGCCAGGCGCGCCGCCCGCTGCCGTACGTCGTCGGTGAGCAGCAGTTCGCGGCAGGGCGGCGCCCACAGGCCGTGCTCGGCGACTTCCAGGGAGCGCTGGTCGGCGACCTTGAAGTAACGGATCTCCTCGACGTCGTCGCCCCAGAACTCCACGCGCAGCGGGTGCTCCTCGGTGGGCGGGAAGACGTCCAGGATGCCGCCGCGGACCGCGAACTCGCCGCGCTTCTCGACGAGCTCGACCCGGGAGTACGCGGCTGCCGCGAGCGCCTCGACGATCTCGCCCAGGTCGGCGGTCTGACCCGTGCGCAACGCCACCGGCTCCAGGTCGCCGAGGCCCTTGACCTGCGGCTGGAGCACGGAGCGGACGGGGGCGACGACGACCGAGACCGGGCCGGTCTCCGGGTCGTCGGGGCGGGGGTGCGCCAGGCGGCGCAGGACGGCGAGGCGGCGGCCGACGGTGTCGCTGCGCGGGCTCAGCCGCTCGTGCGGGAGCGTCTCCCAGGAGGGGTACTCGACGACTCCCTCCTCCGGGAGGAGGGAGCGGAGCGCCGCGGCCAGGTCCTCGGCCTCGCGGCCTGTCGCCGTCACCGCCAGTACGGGGCGGCCGGACTCCCGGGCCAGGGCCGCCACCGCGAAGGGGCGGGCTGCGGGTGGGCCGACCAGGTCGATGTGCATACGGTTGCCGTCTGTGGCGGCCTTCACCGCTTCCGCGAGGGCGGCGTCCTTGACGACGGCGTCGAGCAGACCGTGCAGGCTCATGAAGGGCTTCCATCCCGGGGAGTGGGCAACGCGAACCGCCCGACACGTGGGACGGGCCGGGGGGTTCCCAGCCTACGTCGCCCGGCTGCGGCGTGCCGGGCCTGTGGATAACGCCTGCCCTACCCGTCCGATCCCGTTCCTGGGGCTCCGCCCCAGACCCCGTAGGCAGGTTCGTCGGCTGCGGGTGAGTGGGGGCCGGTCTAAAAGATCGCGCAGTTCCCCGCACCCCTTAAGAGGCGCGGGGAACTGCGCGAGCAACCCCCACCGCCCCGCACCCGACAAACCACCCGGTGGGATCGAAGGGGCGGAGCCCCTGGAGGATGGGACGGGTAGGGGCGGCGGGGGCGAGACACCCACGGCGCCCGCAGAAGCCGCCCAGCCCCAGCCGCCCAAGGATCCGCCCCACGTGCACGCGCCCCTCGTCACCCCACAGGACCACGCCCCGGCAGCAGCCCACATACCCCCGCCGGTCACGGCCACCCCCGCCCGTGACCGGCGCCCCCGCGACCCGTACCTCCTGGCCGTGCTGTTGTTCCTCGCGTACGCGGCGCTGTCCCTCGGCCGGTACCGGCATCTGGCCACCAAGTCCTGGGACCTCGGCATCTTCGAGCAGGCGGTCCGCGCGTACGCCCACCTCCAGGCCCCGGTGGCCGATCTGAAGGGCCCGGGCACGAACATCCTCGGCGACCACTTCAGCCCGGTCACGGCCCTGCTCGCGCCCGTGTACCGGATCTTCCCGACCCCCGTCACCCTCCTGGTCGCACAGGCCGCACTGCTCGCCCTGTCCGCCGTACCGGTCACCCGGGCGGCGGCCGGGCTGCTCGGGCGGCACCGCGGGCTGGCGCTGGGGGTGGCGTACGGGCTGTCGTGGGGGCTTCAGCGGGCCGTCGACTTCGACTTCCACGAGGTGTGCTTCGCCGTCCCGCTGATCGCCTTCGCCCTCGAAGCGCTCCTGGCCCGGCGCTGGCGCGGGGCCCTGCTGTGGGCCCTGCCCCTGGTGTTCGTCAAGGAGGACCTGGGGTTCACGGTCGCCGCGATCGCCGTGGTCGTCGCGATGCGGGCCCGGCGCTCGTCCCGGCGGGCGGCCCTGTGCGCGCTCGGGGTCGCCGCCCTCGGCGTACTGGCCGCGGTGGTCACTCTCACGGTGGTGATACCGGCCTTCAACACCGCGGACACCTACGCCTACTGGGACAAGGTCGGCGCGCCGGGCAACCCCCTCACCGGCGGCAACCCCTTCAGCGGCAGTCACCTCCTCGACGGCATCGGCACCAAACTCCGTACCGTCGCCTGGCTGCTGATCCCCACCACCGGCCTGCTCGCCCTGCGCTCCCCGCTCCTCCTGGTCACGCTGCCGACCCTCGGCTGGCGTTTCCTCTCCTCCGACGCGCACTACTGGGGCACGGACTGGCACTACAGCGCGGTCCTGATGCCGGTCCTCTCGCTCGCCCTCGCCGACGCGCTCTCCCGCGCCCGCTACAGCCCGCGCCCGTGGCTGCGCTCGTACGCGCTGCACCTGCCCGCCGCCGTCGCCGCGGCCTCCCTCGCGCTGACGACCACCCTCCCGCTGTCCCTGCTGACCGACCCCGAGGCCTATCGCAAACCCGCGCGCGTGAGCGCCGTCGAGCGGATGCTGGCGCGCGTCCCGGACGGGGCGAGTGTCGAGGCGAACACCGGGCCGAGCAGCCGGCTCACCTCGCGCTGCCGGGTGTTCTGGGTCGGCACCGCCCACGGAATCACCCCGGACTTCATCGCCCTGGACAACACCTCCCACGGGATCCACGACGTCCAGGCGTACGCCCGTCAGCTGCACCCGCACGCCGAGTACGCCGTCGTCGGCGCCCGCTACGGCTACGTACTCCTCAAGCGCCAATAGCGGACACGCCGCGGGCCCGGTCCGAGGAGATCGACTCTCCTCGGACCGGGCCCGCGTCCCCCGCAACCCCCGTTCGCGGTGGCTGTGCGGCGGCCTCTCGGCCGCTGGTCAGTGGCGACTGTTCGGTGGCGATCAGTCGCTGGCGATCAGTCGGTGGCGATCGCGTTCAGCACATTCATCCGGCCCGCCCGGAACGCCGGGATCAGGGCGGCGAACAGGCCCACGAACGCCGAGCCGATGAAGACGCCGATGATGGTCGGCCAGGGGATCTCCAGGACCTTCAGGCCCTCCAGGGCGAGGAGCTTCTGGGCGGTGGCGCCCCAGCTCATGCCCAGGCCGAGGCCGAGGAGGGCGCCGAAGAGGGCGATGACGACCGACTCCAGGCGGATCATGCGGCGCAGCTGGCGGCGGGAGAGTCCGATGGCGCGCATCAGGCCGATCTCGCGGGTGCGCTCGACGACCGACAGGGCCAGGGTGTTCACGACGCCCAGGACCGCCACGACGATCGCGAGGGCGAGCAGGCCGTAGACCATGTTCAGGAGCTGGCCGATCTGGTCCTTCAGCTCCTGCTTGTAGTCCGTCTGGTCGCGGACCTGGTACTGCGGGTACTTCTCCATGGACTTCTTCAGGGCCGCGTACGCCTGCTTCTCCTGGCCGTCCTTGGCCTTGGCGAACATGATCGTGTTCGGCGGGACCTTGCTCGCGGGCAGGTACTTCTTCATCGTCTCGATGCTGGTGTACCGGGCGCCCTGGTCGATGGCGACGTCGTCGTCGGTGATGGCCGCGACCTTGAGCTTCGCCGTGCTGCCGCCCTTGAAGGCGACGGTCAGGGTGTCGCCGAGCTTCACGCCGTGTTTGTCGGCGTACTTCGAGCCGACCGACATGGCGTCCTTGCCGTAGGCCGCGGACAGTTCACCGGCGGTCGTCTTGCGGCGCAGGTCCTGGGCGTAGGAGGGATCGGCGGCGGTGAGCCCGTCCTCGTCGACCTTGCCGTCCGGGGAGGTCAGCTCGGCATTGAGTTCCTTGTAGCGGGTGACGTGCGCCAGGCCCGGCGTCGCCTCCATGGCCTTCTCGGCCTGGAGCACGATCTTCTGGTTGCCCTGGACGATGAAGTCCGCGCCGACGGACTTGTCGAGCTCGTCCGTCGCCGAGGCCACCATCGACGAGCCGACCACGGACAGGCAGGCGACCAGGGCCAGCCCGATCATCAGGGCCGCGCCGGTGGCGCCGGTGCGGCGCGGGTTGCGCAGGGCGTTGCGTTCGGCGAGCCGGCCTACGGGGCCGAACACCCGCAGCAGTACGGCGCTGATGACCCGGACCACGCCGCCCGCGAGCAGCGGGCCGATGATCACGAAACCGATCAGGGTGAGGACGACACCCGCGCCCAGCACCAGCGAACCGTCGGTCGCCTTGTCGGCGGTGGCCGCCAGGTAGAGCGCGAAGGCTCCGGCGCCGGTCAGCACCAGACCGATCAGACCGCGTACGAGACCGGCCTTGCCGTCCGCCGGGGTGCCGGCGTCGCGCAGCGCGGCCATCGGGGAGACCTTGCCGGCGCGGCGGGCCGGCAGGTAGGCGGCGAGGACCGTGACGACGACACCGAGGATCAGGCCGATGACCGGAGTGGTCGCCTTCACCGTCAGGTCGCGGGTCGACAGGTCCATGCCCATCGACGACATGATCTTCATCAGGCCGACCGCGAGGCCGACGCCCGCGCCGACACCGAGGACCGAGCCGAAGAAGCCGAGCAGCAGTGCCTCGACCAGCACGGAGCGGTTGATCTGCTTGCGGGAGGAGCCGATGGCGCGCATCAGGCCGATCTCGCGGGTGCGCTGGGCGACCAGCATCGAGAAGGTGTTGATGATCAGGAAGATGCCGACCAGGAACGCGATCCCGGCGAAGCCGAGCATGGCGTACTTGATGACGTTCATGAACTCGCCGACGCCCTTGCGGTTCTCGTCGGCGTTCTCCTTCTGCGTCTGGATCTTGTACGACCCGGTCAGCGCCTGGGAGACGTTCTGCTTGAGTTTCGCGTCGCTGACACCGGCCGCGGCGGCGAGGTTGACCTGGGTGAACCGGCCGGTGGCGCCGAGCAGTTCGCGCTGCGCGGTGGCGGTGTCGAAGTAGACGACCGCCGCACCCGGGTTGGTCACCTTGAAGGTGGCGATACCGACGATCTTCGCGTTGAAGTCACCGGTGACCGAGATGGTGCGCAGTTCGTCGCCCATCTTCAGGTCGTGCTTGTCGGCGGTGTCGGCGTCGACCATCACCTCGGTCGGGCCGCGCGGGGCGTGCCCGGAGGTGATCTCCATCGACCGCAGGTCGTTCTTCGTCCAGTTGCCGGCGATGGTCGGGGCGCCGTTGCTGGACCCCATGTTCTTGTTGTCGCTGTTGACGACGGTCACGTTCATCGAACTGACCGCGCCCTCGGCGGACTTGACGCCGTCCGCCTTCTTCGCCTGCTCCAGTACGGAGGCCGACAGCGACTCGGGCTTGCCGTTCTGCGGGGTGTCGTCGCTCTTGGCCGCCTTGGGCAGGACCGTCACATCGGACGAGGTGACCGCGAACAGCTTGTCGAACGTCGTGTTCATCGTGTCCGTGAACACCAGCGTGCCGCAGACGAAGCCCACCGACAGCAGGACCGCCACGGCCGACAGGGCCATACGTCCCTTGTGCGCGAAGAAGTTGCGCATCGAGGTCTTCAGGACGGTCATGACGTACGCCCCCGGGCGTCGAAGTCCTTCATCCGGTCCAGGACCTGATCGGCCGTCGGCTGGTACATCTCGTCGACGATGCGGCCGTCCGCGAGATACAGCACACGGTCCGCGTACGAGGCCGCCACCGGGTCGTGCGTGACCATCACGATGGTCTGGCCGAGGTCGTCCACGGAACGGCGCAGGAAGCCCAGCACCTCGGACCCGGCACGGGAGTCCAGGTTTCCGGTCGGCTCGTCACCGAAGATGATCTCGGGCCGGGCGGCCAGCGCACGGGCCACCGCCACACGCTGCTGCTGGCCTCCGGAAAGCTGGTTCGGGCGGTGCTTGAGGCGGCCGGCGAGCCCGACGGTCTCCACGACCTGGTCCAGCCAGCCCTTGTCCGGCTTGCGGCCCGCGATGTCCATCGGCAGCGTGATGTTCTCCAGCGCGTTCAGCGTCGGCAGCAGGTTGAACGCCTGGAAGATGAAGCCGATCCGGTCCCGGCGCAGCTGCGTGAGCTTCTTGTCCTTGAGCCCGGTGATCTCGGTCTCGTCCAGGTGGATCTGTCCGCTCGTCACGGTGTCGAGCCCGGCGAGGCAGTGCATCAGCGTGGACTTGCCGGACCCCGAGGGGCCCATGATCGCGGTGAACTGGCCCCGCGCGATGTCCACGTCGATGTGGTCCAGGGCGACGACCCGGGTCTCCCCCGACCCGTACGCCTTCACGACCTGCCGCGCCCGCGCGGCAACGGCCGTACGCCCTCCAGTGCCCCCGTGCCTGGGAATGGTCACAGCCGATGTCACGGTATATCTCCTATTTCGGTTAGCGGGTAAATCGCGAGAACTGGTTACGCCGATGAGTCTGGTCCCGCACAGGGGTCGAGCGCGCTGGTGCTCAGCGCAGTCTTTTGCTGGGGAAAACCCCACCCTCGCGGGTTCGGTGCGCCGCCCCCCAGCGGCGTAAAGCCAGGTTAAGGAGGGCATGTACGCGGTCTCCTCCTCCAGTGGGAGGAACCCGCCCCGACCCCTGGTACGGAGATCCCCCTAGGGGTCCTCCACCCTTCGGAGGAGTCCCTCTCGGGGTCGCCTCCACCCTTGAGCCCGCCGAGCGTCCACCCTCCCGCGGCGGGAGACTCAAGTGGGAGAGTGGCCTTCGGCAGATAGATGCAGGGGGAAGGAATCTCGTGGACCAGGGGGAGACCGGTATACAGGCAGCGGATACGGGCACGGTCGGCGCGTCACCTGACACCCGCCGGCGCCGCGCCGTCGTCGCCGCCCTCATGCTCGCGATGGCGCTGGCCGCGCTCGACTCCACCATCGTCTCGACGGCCGTACCGCAGATCGTCGGCGACCTCGGCGGCTTCTCCGTCTTCTCCTGGCTGTTCTCGGGATACCTGCTGGCCGTGACGGTCACGCTCCCCGTCTACGGCAAACTCTCCGACACCTTCGGCCGCAAACCGGTCCTCGTCGCGGGCGCCGCCCTCTTCCTCGCCGGCTCCCTGCTCTGTGCCACCGCCTGGAACATGGCCGCGCTCATCGCCTTCCGCATCGTGCAGGGCCTGGGCGGCGGCGCCCTCCAGGGCACGGTGCAGACGCTCGCCGCCGACCTCTACCCGCTCAAGGAACGCCCCAAGATCCAGGCCAAGCTGTCCACCGTGTGGGCGACCTCGGCGGTCGCGGGTCCCGCGCTGGGCGGAGTCCTCGCGGCGTACGCCGACTGGCGGTGGATCTTCCTCATCAATCTGCCGATCGGCGCGCTCGCGCTGTGGCTGATCGCCCGCCATCTGCACGAGCCCGTACGCGAGACGACTCACCGCCCCCGGATCGACTGGGCGGGCGCCCTCGCCGTCTTCGCCTGCGGCGGCGTCCTGCTCACCGCACTGGTGCAGGGCGGCGTCGCCTGGGACTGGCTGTCAGCGCCCTCGATCGCCCTGTTCGGTACGGGACTCGCCCTGGTCGCGGTCGTCGTGGTGGTCGAGCGGTGGGCCGCCGAGCCGATCATCCCGGGCTGGGTGTGGCGCCGCCGTACGATCGCGGCAGTGAACCTGGCGCTCGGCGCGCTGGGCCTGCTCATGGTCGCGCCCACGGTCTTCCTGCCCACGTACGCGCAAGCGGTCCTCGGCCTTGCCCCCATCGCCGCCGGATTCGTCCTCTCCGTATGGACGTTGAGCTGGCCGGTGTCCGCCGCGCTCAGCCAGCACGTGTACCGGCGCATCGGCTTCCGCAACACCGCGATGCTCGGCATCGGCACGGCCACCCTGCTCCTGCTCGCCTTCCCCTTCCTGCCCTATCCGGGCGAGCCGTGGCAGCCCGCCCTGCTGATGCTCCTGCTGGGCGGCGCGCTGGGCCTGTTCCAGCTCCCCCTGCTCATCGGCGTCCAGTCGACCGTCGGCTGGGCCGAACGCGGCACGACCACCGCGTCCGTCCTCTTCTGCCGCCAGACCGGACAGACCATGGGCGCCGCCCTGTTCGGCGCGGTCGCCAACGGGGTGCTGGCCGCGCGGCTCGGCGGCGCCGGGGATCTCGACTCGGTGACCCGCGCCCTGGACTCGGGCGTCCCCACCGAACATCTGCGCCACGCGGTCGCCGACGCCGTCCACGCCGTCTATCTGGGCGCCGCCTGCGCGGCCGCGCTCTCCTTCCTGGTCCTGCTGTTCGTCGCACCGCGCCGCTTTCCGGTGCTCAACAACCCTGGGGACTGAGGGAGTCCGAGGGAGTCATGGCCCGGGCGGTCCCGATGGCTGGGACGGCTCTTCAGACGAGGCGGTGGCCGCCGTCCGCGTGCAGCACCGTCGCGGTGATGAACCTGTTGTGCATCAGCGCCAGCAGGGCCTCGGCGATGTCGTGCGGCGTACCAACCCGGCCGACCGGCAGCCGCTGCGCCATCGCGTCGAGCCGCGCCTGCTTCCCGTCACCGGCGATGGTGTCCCAGATGGGGGTGTCGACCCAGCCCGGCGACAGGGCGTTCACGCGGATCGGCGCGAGCTCCAGGGCGAGGGCGTACGTCAGCGAGGCGAGGGCACCGTTGACCGCGGCGACCATCGAGCCGCCGGGGGCCGGACGGTAGGCGGCGATCCCCGAGGTGAAGGTGATCGATCCGCCCGAAGTGAGGTGCGGCGCGGCGTACTTGGCGAGCAGCACGGCTCCGAACAGCTTGGAGTCGACGAGCCGGCGTCCCGCCTCCAGGTCGAAGGAGGTGATCGGCTGATAGGCGCCGGTGGCGTCGGCCGCGGTGAGGACGACATGGTCGATCGCGCCGACCGTCTCCCCGACCGTCTTGAAGAGCCGCTCGGTGTCGGGCTCGCTGGTGATGTCGGCGGCGACCGCGCGCAGCCGGCCGCCCCCGCCCAACCGCCGGTCGCCCCCGCTCAACTTCCGTTCGGCCGCGGCGAGTCGCTCCGGGGACCGGCCGACGATCGTGACGTCGGCGCCACCGGCGAGCGCGCTCTCGGCCAGGGCCAGGCCCATTCCGGAACTGCCGCCGACTATGACGATGCGTTCGGGCGTGGTGTCAGCTGTGACATCGGGTGTGGCGTCAGGTGAGGGTACGGATGCAGACATGCCCGCAGGAGATCACCGGCGTCGCCCGAGCGTCCATGTCGTATTCCTGAAGTGGCGTGAGGCGCAGGCTAACGCCACTGGTCAGGAGGGTTCCACCCGGCCGCCGGACAGGGCCGCGAGGACGGCGTGCACCGCCGGGTCCCGGCTCTCGGAGTGCCAGGCGGCGGCGTATCCGACCACGAGCGGCCGCCCCCGCAACGGCCGCCACGCGAGGTCGGGCAGGGCGGCCCCGCGCGCCGAGCTCAGCCCGATCGCGGCGGGGAGCAGCGGAAGTGCCGACCGCAGCTGCGCATGGCCCATCGCGCTGTCGCTGAGTGCGATGCCGGCGCCGCCGGACCGCAGAGTCTCCAGCACCCGGTCGTGCAGGCCCGGTGCCGAGTCCCGGGGAAACAGGATGAGTTCCTGCCCCGCCAGATCGGCGAGGTCGAGGGTGTCGCGCTCCGTCAGCGGATGCCCGGCCGACATCAGCACCCCGAGTTCCTCCTCGGCGACCGGCGTCTGCCGCAGGGCGGCGGGCAGGGTCACCGGGGAGCGCAGCAGCGCCAGGTCGACCTCACCGGCGTCGAGCAGCCGCACCTGCGCGGCCGTGGTGCCGCCCGTCATGACCGTCCGGCAGCCGGACACCCGGGCCGCCAGTACGTCCTCGATCCGGGCGGGCAACCACGGCGGCACCCCGTTGAGCAGCCCGAGCCGCAGCACCGGCGCGGCGACACCCGCCGTACGCCGGGTCGCGCGCAGCGCCTCCTCCGCGGAGCGCAACACGTCCTGGGCCGCGCGCAGCAGGACCTGGCCGGCGGGTGTGAGGTCGACACCGCGGCTGTGCCGGATCAGCAGCGACGCGCCGACCTCACGCTCCACCGCCTTGATCTGCTGGCTGAGCGTGGGCGTCGAGATGTGCAGTCGCGCCGCCGCGCGCCCGAAGTGAAGCTCCTGGGCGACCGCCACGAAGTACCGCATCTGCCGGAGTTCCACCGGATCATCGTAGAAGGACCCGGCTCGACCCGGCTGCCCCACCAGCACATCGCACCCCTTCAGCCACGCGGGCGGATGAGTGTAAACGCGGGTAACACCCCAGGTCACAGAAGTAAGCGCATACCGACCACTCAGTTTGGCGAAAGCGCCGCGCATCCCGGCTACCTGCGAGTAGCGTGCGCGCTGCTCACCCCCCAGCTCCCTGCGGTCCGCACCGGGCCCGAGCCACGCAAGGAGAAACGGGATGCCAGACGCGTTCTCGTCCCCCGAGTACCAGCCACCACGCCCACCGCCGTACCGATCCCCGTCGCCACCGCCGCACAGTCCGTCGTACCGATCCTCATCACCACCGCCGTACCGCCCGCCGTCCCCACCGCCGTACCAACCGTCGTACCAGTACCCACAGTTCGCGGATTCCTCGGAGTTCCCGGAGTTCCCTGAGTCGCCGGAGTTCCCTGAGTCCCCGACCAGCTCCTCCCCCTCCTACGTCACCTATCCCTGGCAACCCCCGCCACCCGAACCCGCGAGACAGCGCCTGCCGCGCCACCACGCGCTGGGGCACCACAGCGACATCCGGCTCCTGCGCGGCGCGTACCGGTGGCAGCGGCGCGTGGCGACGCTCACCGCGCTCGGGTACTTCACCCTCTTCCTCCTCCTGTCGGCGTTCGCGCCGGCGCTGATGACGAGCACAGTGTCCGGCGGGCTGTCGACCGGGCTGCTGCTCGGGCTGCTTCAAGTGCCCGTCACCTGCCTGGCGATCGGGCTGTACGAGTACACGGCGCGCCGGCGCGTCGACCCGATCGCGGACCGGATCCGCAAGCAGGCCGAACTGGACGCGAAGCGGGAGGCGGCACGATGACGGGGTCGAACGGATTGAACGGCTTGAGCGGCTTGAACGAGTTGGCCGGCTCGAACGGGGTGACCGGCTTGAACGGGCTGACCGGGTTCAGCAGTTCCGCGCAGGCCATGTCGCTGGTGGCGTTCACGGCGGTGGCCACGATCACGCTGCTGCTGTGCGTGATGACCGGCCCCGACCGTGACGACCTGGACGAGTTCTACACGGGGTACGGATCGCTGTCGCCAATGCGCAACGGCCTTGCCATCGCCGGGGATTACATCTCCGCGGCGACCGTGCTCGGCACGGGCGGAGTGATCGCGCTGGCCGGCTACGACGGTGTCGTACTGGCGCTCAGCACGGCCCTCTCCCTCATGCTGCTGATGTTCCTGCTGGCCGAACCGCTGCGCAACGCGGGCCGGTTCACCATGGGCGACGCGCTCGCGCGACGGATGCCGGGCCGCGCCGTTCGCATCACGGCGTGTGCGGTGACCCTCGTCGCGCTGCTGCCGCTGATGCTGGTCCAGCTGGCGGGCGCCGGGGACCTGTTGGCGTTCATCCTCGGCTTCTCCAACGACTCCCTCAAGACGGGGTGTGTCATCGGGCTGGGCGCGCTGATGATCAGCTACGCGGCGATCGGCGGCATGAAGGGCACCGCCCTCATCCAGATCCTGAAGATCGTGATGCTCCTCGGTTCGGGCGCCGTCGTCGCCGTACTCGTCCTCAGCCGCTTCGACTGGAACCCGGGCGCCCTGCTGGACGCGGCAGCCCAGAACAGCGGCGTGGGCTCCGCCTTCCTCCACTCGGGCCTCCAGTTCGCGGGCGGCTCCAACCCCCGCCTGGACATGATCACTTCGGAGATGACCGTCGTGCTCGGCGGAGCCTGTCTCCCCCACGTCACCATGCGCATGTACACGGCGGGCAGCGCCCGGCAGGTGCGCCGCTCGATGTCCTGGGCGGTGCCGTGCGTGGCACTGTTCGTGCTGGTCATCACGGTCGTCGGCTTCGGCGCCACGGCGCTGATCGGGCGTGGGACGATCGCGGGCGCGGATCCGCAGGGCAACACGGCGTATCTGCTGGGCTCGCGTGCGGCGTTCGGTCCGGACGTCTCGACGTTCGAGACCCTCCTGTTCACCACCGTCACCACGGCGATCTTCCTGACGCTGCTGGCCTCGGTCGCCGGGATGATCCTCGCCTGCGCCAACTCCCTCGCCCACGACGTCTTCGCCCACAGCGGGCTGCTGCGGGCCCGCCGCCACGACGACGAGCTGTCCCCCCGGCGCGAGATGCTCCTGGCTCGCCTCTCCGCCCTGGCGGTCGGCGCCCCGACGATCCTCCTGGCCACCCTCGTCCAGCACCGCAGCCTGCAGCCCCTGGCCACCCTCTCCTTCTGCCTCGGCGCCTCCGCGATAGCGCCCGCGCTGGTCTACAGCCTCTTCTGGCGCCGCTACACCCGCACCGGCCTCCTCGCCACCCTCATCGGCGGCACCCTCACCGTCCTCCTCCTCATGCCCGGCACCAACCTCGTCTCCGGCTCCCCCACCTCCGCCTTCCCCGAAGCCGACTTCAACTGGTTCCCGTTCACCACGACGGGCCTCGTCTCCATCCCGCTGGGCTTCGCGTACGGGTGGCTGGGGACGGTGGCGTCGGGGCGGCGGAAGGCGGAGGAGCAGAGGAGGCAGTACGAGGCGGTGGAGGGGTGGATTCTGGCGGGGGCGGTGAGGAGAGGGAGTTAAGGGGGAGTTGGACGGAGCGATCCCGGCGAACCGAGTCGGCACTTGGAACGGGGTCCCATCCAGCCAACCGAGACGGGTGGGCCGGCGGGAAGCTCGCCGCGGAGCGGCGAAGAAAGGCCCGCGGAGCGGGCGGGTCCGGGGCCGCGGAGCGGGCGGGTCCGGGGCCGCGGAGCGGGCGGGTCCGGGGCCGCGGAGCGGCGAAGGCACCGGCGGCCGCCTACTCCGCGGGCGCGCGCCCCGTCAGGGCGGTGAGACTCGTCCGTACATGGTCCATATGTGCCCGTACGTCGTCCCACCGCTCCCCGTGCTCACGCAACACCCGCTCAGTCTCCCGAGCGATCCGCTCCTCGCGCACCCGCGCCTCCACCAGCACTTCCCCCGCCCGCGCCACGGCATCCTCCTGCCGCCGCCGAGCCGACTCCTCCGCCTCGGCGAACGCCCGCTCCGCCTCGGACAGCCCCGCCTCGGCACGCGCCGCCCGCTCGACATGGTGCGCGTCGAGCGCGGCCTCCCGCTCGACGGCCGCGCGTTCCGTCTCCGCCCACCGCTCGTCGTACTCCTTCTCCTGCTCACCGAGCAGCCCCTCCGTACGCTGCCGCATCTCCCGCAACGCGGCCAGCGCCTCCCCACGGCTCTCCTTGATGTCGCGGCGGGCCGAGATCCGCGCCTCGTCGGCCTCGGCACGGGCGGCGAGCATCCGCTGCCGGGCGCGTTCCTCGGCGTCGCCGCGCACCTCGTCGGCGTACGCCTGCGCGGCCTCTCGCACCCGCCGCCCCGCCGCCTCCGCCTCGTCGACGACCCGCTGGGCCTCGCCGCGCGCGGTGTCACGTACGGACGCGGCCTCCTCCTCGCCGAGTTCGAAGATCCGCCGGGCACGCTCCCCGAGCTTCTCGTACGTCTGCGGAGCGAGCCGCGCCACGACCTCGCGCAGCCGCTCCGCCTCCGCGTCCATCTCCTTGGCCAGCACGGTCAGCCGCGCGGCCCGCTCCCACGCGGCGTCGCGGTCCCGGGAGAGCGCCGCGGCGTATGCGTCGACCTGCTCGGGACGGTAACCACGCCCCCGTACGGCCATGAAGCCGTGCGGCGACATCGATGCGCTGCTCATCCTTGGACCCCTCTCCACCTGACACACACGAAATGACGAATGATTTCGCGCACATCCTGATGGATCACACGGAAGTGTTCATAACGCGACACTCCGCCCATCCATCCGACCAAGGATGAGTCATTTGAGGTCAGAAGCCGGAATCGCGCCGTCGCGAGGCACCACCGACGGGAACCGTTCGACCTTCATACGGCCCTACCACGACGACATCGCCGCCCGGGAATCCCCGCACTCATGACCACACGAACGAGGCGCCCGACCCGTCACACAGGTCGAGCGCCTCATCAACACGTCTGCCTACTTATGCCCACTCATGCCGGCGGACTTACAGCAGCCCGTCCCACATCTGCTCCAGCAGGACCGACCACCAGCTCTCCGGCGAACCGAGCGCCGCCGGGTCGAGGGAGGCGAGCTGGGCCTGGAAGTCGACGGTCCAGCGGCCCGCCTGCTCCTGGTTGAGCCCGAAGCGCAGCCGCCACATACGGCCGAGCAGGGCCAGGCAGCGCGCGAACTCGGGCAGGCCCGTGTTCACGAACTGCGGCGCCACCGGGGCACCGCCCGGCCCCGCCTCCACCGGCACGGCCACGATGTTCGCCGTGCCGTACTGCACACAGATCGCCTTGCCGAAGTCGCTGCCCATGACGAGGTACGAGCCCGCGTCCGAGGCCGGCTGCACCCCACGCTCCTGCGCCAGCTCGGCAAGCGTGGGCACCGGACGTCCCGGCTGGGCCTGCGCCCAGAAGAACGGCCCCATGTCGACCGGAAGTCCGGCCACCACCAGCGTGTGCGCCACGATGTTCGGCACACCCTGCCGCGACACCGCCGCCTGGTCGAACCGGAACACCCCCGGCCCGAACGCCGCCGCCATCTCCTGCCCGATCGCCTCCGGCGGGATCGGCGGCGCGGGCTGCACCGGCGGAATCGGCGCCCGCACCGGCGCCGGACGCGCCGGCCCGTCCGCCACCTGATGCAACTCACCCTGGTGCGCCAGCAGTTGGTGCATGCCCTGCTGACGGCTCGCGTGATCCGTACCGTACGGCGCGATGCTCGTGATCCGCGCCTGCGGCCACGTCTCCCGGATCATCCGCGCACAGTACGCGCCCGGCAGCTCACACGACTCCAACTCTGTGTGCAGCTCCAGCACTTGCTGCGGCGGCACATTCATCGCCCGCAGCTCATGCAGGATCTGCCACTCCGGATGCGGCGTACCCGGCGCCGAACGCCGAATCAACTGCTGCTCCGAACCGTCCTGCGCGCGATACCGCAGTACGGCCTGATAGCCGGGCCCGACCGTCGGCTGCCCCGCCTGCGGATAGCCGTACGCCGGCGGCTGCTGACCGGGAGGCATCGGCTGCCCCGGCATGGGCTGTCCCGGCAACGGCTGGGGGGCGCCCATCGGCATACCGGGGGCTTGCGGGGGCGGCGGCGCGCCGGGACCGCCAACGGGCGGCCCCGCCAGCATCGTCGCGGCATGGTGAACACCACCCGAAGGCGTACCCCCCGGAGGCTGCGGTGCACCAGGAGCGCCCGGCGCACCAGGCATACCCGGGGCGCCCGGCGGCAACGGCGCGCCGGGCCCACCCACCGCAGGCCCCGCCAACATCGTCGCAGCATGGTGAACACCACCCGGAGGCGTACCACCAGGAGGCTGCGGCGCACCAGGAGCACCAGGCGCGCCGGCCTGCCCCGGAGCACCAGGCACACCCGGCGCACCGGGAACACCAGGAGCGCCCGGAGGCATGGGCGCGCCCGGCGCACCAGGCATACCCGGGGCGCCCGGCGGCAACGGCGCGCCGGGCCCACCCACCGCAGGCCCCGCCAACATCGTCGCAGCATGGTGAACACCACCCGGAGGCGTACCACCAGGAGGCTGGGGCGCACCAGGAGCGCCGGGCGCCCCGGGCGCACTCGGTGCGCCGGGCGCGGAAGGCGCACCCACAAGCCCCTCGGGTCCGTCCGGACCGAGCTGCGAGACAAGCTGTGTCGGCACGTACCCGCCCGCGGGGGTGCCCGGAGCTCCGGGCCCGGACGGCGGAGGCGGCGTACTCCCCGGCCGCGCACCCGGCACACCGGGGGCGCTCGGCGGATGCGGCGCGCTCGCTCCAGCACCGCGCGCCCCCCGAGGCGGCGCCTGCGCCTTGCTGGTCGCGGCGTCGGCGATGTCACCGGCGTTGGGCGGCAGGGGGCGCGAGGGTGCGGCGGGCGGAGGTGTGCCGGGGGCGCCCGGAACCTGCGGTGCGCCGGGCGGAGGCGTACCCGGCACTCCACCCGGCCCCTGCGGGAACCCGTACGCGGGCGCACCAGGCGGAGGCGTGCCCTGCACACCACCAGAAACCGGCGCACCCGGCGGAGGCGTACCAGGGACAGCCGAACCCTGCGGAGCACCCGGCGGAGGCGTACCCGGCACTCCACCCGGCCCCTGCGGATAACCGTACGAAGGCGCACTCGGCGGCGGCGTGCCCTGCGGACCGCCGGGACCCTGCGGATAGCCGTACGAGGGCGCGACCGGCGGCGTCGCGCCCTGAGGCGCACCGGGACCCTGCATACCCGGCCCCTGCGAAGGGCCGGACGGGAGCGGCGCGTTCGGGCCGTCGACCGCGGGCGCCATCGCCGTGCGCGGAAGTTGGCTGCCCCCGGACATCAGGGCGGTCTTGGCGTCCGGCGTCGCGGCGGGCGGCGGGGTGTGGGCGTCGTCGAGATCGGTGAGCGGCGGCGCGAACACGGTCGCCGGAAGCGGTACCGAACGGTCGTCACCGGCGTCGGCGTTCGTGTCGGTCCCCGCCCACGGGGTCGCCGCGGAGGGCACACCCGGCGTCACGGCGTCCCGCGGACCCGAGCCCGGTTCGTCGGCGGCCGCGGCCGCGGGCCACGGCGTACCCCCACCGGGAGCCGAAGGCGCACCCGGCGCGGAAGGCGCAGCGTGCACACCCGGCGCGGAAGGCACCCCGTGCGCCCCCGACTGCCCAGGCACACCCGGCGCCGAACTCCCGCTCCCGGAAGCCCCGTTCACGGACCCGCCACCCAAGGACGCGTCCCCGCCCGGAACAGCACCGGCAGCGGCAGCGGCGGCAGCCGGACGAGACCCAGCCCCGTCGGACGCGCCCGCACCCGCCCGCCGATCCGGAATCCCCAACTTGTCCGCGGCCTCCTGCAGCCACTCCGGGGGACTCAACAGGAACGACGTCTGGTTCAGGTCGACCCGGGCCGGAGGCGCCGGCGCCGGTTCCGGGGACGCGTCCGGTACCCCGTACTCCTCCTCGTACCGGCGAATCACCTCACCCACCGGCAGCGCGGGCCACAGTGTGGCCTCACCGCTGTCCCGCGCGATGACGAGCCGCTGCGCGCCCCCGTCGGAGCGCGGACCGTCCACACGGTCCTCGGCCCACACCACGAATCCGAGTTCGAACTCGCGCACCCGCACCTCACGATGCTGGTACCCGGGCACATCCCCGTTGATCCACTCTTCCGCGCGCTCCTGCGCCTGCGCGAAGGTCACCATCGGAAGTTCACTCCCCCACCGAGGACGTCGAAGACACTGAAGACACCGAAGACACCGAAGACACCGAAGAGACGGGCACGGCGCGCGCGAAGCCGCCGTCCACCATCAGGTTCGCCACCGTCTCCAGCTCCGGCGGATTGCCCGCGAGCCGGGACAGGAACTGGTCGAAGTCGTCACCGCAGCGCAGCAACAGCCGCTGCACCCGCTCCGCCGGCGCCCAGGCGTCCTGGTCGCGGGCATCGTCGTACGCGCAGAACCAGACCGACCCGATCGAGTCGCCCTTCACCTTCACGGCCAACAACCCGCCCTGGACGAAACCAACACCCAAGTAGTCCTTGGTCAGATGGTCGCGCAGGCACTTGTTGACATAGACGAGGTCATTGACGGCCGCCTCGTCGCGCACCGTGAAGAACGGCTGATCCACCAGCAGCCCCAACTCGGCATCGAGAGCGGCACCGACCGGCGCACACCCGCCCGCCGCCTTCAGGAAGGACCGATAGGCACCCGGCAGCCGATAGCCGAGATCCTCCTCGACCCCCAGCACCTGCTGCTCGGTCACCGCGACCGACGCCTTCGGCAGCCCGAAGTGCGCGGGCCGCGTCTCCTGCAACGGCCGCGTACCCCGCTTGTTCTGGTCCACAGCCGAGGTCGCGATACCGCCGTGATGCCGCAGCAACGCCTTCACCTCGACGGGCACCAGCTCCACCCGCCGCGTCCCCGGCACGTGGTGCCAGGTCCAGCCGTGCGGGGTCGCCACCGACGGAATCGTGTCCCACAAGTCATGCCCGGTGGCGGCCAGCGCGGCGTTCGCCGAGACATAGTCGGTCAACCGCAACTCGTCGACACCGAAGCCCTCAGGGGGCTCGGCGATCTCCGCCGCGGCACGCGCGTAGAGCGAGAAGTCGGGGTAGCCGTGCTCGTCGATCCGCACACCTCTGGGGTGGCGGGCGGCCCGGACCGGATCCGGGAAATGCACGACCTGCCCGGCGTAGGCCGCGTTCGGCGGCGCGGCTTGCTGCCCGAGCCGACCTGTCGTCATGGCGGTTGCCCCCTGCGGCGTTCTCAATAGCGGTATGGATCGTGGATGTCGACAGCCTATGCGGTAGGACGACACCGGTCACCGGGCCTCCGGTTCCGTGACCTGCCGTCACCCCGCCGTGACGGTACGACGAAGACCGGGCGTGTCGCACCGCCCCAGCTTCCGCACCCGCCACGCCATTTGGCAGTCTGTCTCCGCACCGGGGGATGCATGGGAGGGAAGAACGATCATGAACGCGACGCATACGGGCACGTCCGGGGACCCACGGGTCGGCTGGAGCAGCGCCGAGGCACCCCATGCCCCCACCCTCCTGCACCGCCGCGACGGCATACTTCCCACCGTCGCCGCCGCCCTCTCCGTACGCGGCGCGACCCTCACCGGCACAGCGGCCCGCGGCGACCAGCCCCCTGCCCTCCACCCGCTGGTGCAGGACTTCCTCGACACCCTCACCAGCGCACAGCGCGACCGCTTCACCGGCCGCTGCGCCGAGGCCATCCTCATCTCCCGGCACATCGCCTCCGTCGACGCCGCCCGTAGCAAACGCGCCGCCCGCAAGCCGATGACCAACGGCGAGGCCCGCAAGGCACTCAAGCAGGCCAAACTCACCGCCCGCCGCATCCGCGAGGACGGCGACCCCCTGCACGGCAGCTTCGCCGCACCCTGCCGCTCCTGCACGGCACTCAGTGACCACTTCGGCGTACGCATCGTCGACCCGGCAGCCCCGGACGCCTGACACCCACTCACGCACGACTACGACGGCGTCCCGCCACGCCGATGTCCCAACCCTCGACGAACGAAGGGCAGATGCACGCCGACCGCTCCTCCTCCACACGCTTCTCCGTCCCCGTGGACGCCGCGCTGCGCTCCGCGGGATGGCAGCCCGGGCGCTGGGACATAAAGCAGGCCGAGTACTGGGCCGACGCGCTGCGCGGACACGCGTCGCCGGCCGGGCACCGGCACTCGGTGTTCCCCGCGGCCGTGGAAGCGTGGGCGGAGTTCGGCGGCCTCCGGGTCACCGCGCAGGGCCCCGGCCGTCAGGTCGCCCCTGCCGCCCTCCATCTCGACCCCCTGCACGGCCTCCACATGGCCCGCACCCTCGGGGACCTCGGCCGCGCCCTGGACACCGAGGTGTGCCCTCTCGGCGAGGAGCCCGACACCCGCGCACTCCTCGCCATCGACGCCGAGGGGCGCGTCTACACCCTCGACCACACCGGCGACTGGTACCTCGGCCCCGACATCGACACCGCCCTCACCACCCTCCTCTCAGGCATAGAACCGCCCCGCCTCACCGCCGGCTGACCCCACAGACTTCCTTCGCCCCCGCCGCCCCTACCCGTCCCATCCCGTTCCTGGGGGCTGCGCCCCCAGCCCCCCCTAAAAGATTGCGCAGTTCCCCGCGCCCCTGAAAAGACCGGGGTTGTTCGTCGGCCGCGGGACGGTGGGGGCTTGTCGCGCAGTTCCCCGCGCCCCTGAAAACACGACCCCGCACCCGGCGACGCACAGGGCCCCACCCACCCCCAGCCAAGACGGCGGCGCAGTCGGCGACGCAGCGAAGGGGCCGTGCCGGTACGTCCAGCCCGTCGCATACGTGGTTATGGCCAAGTTCATGCCATGGCAGCAAACAGCAATGCCCACCGGCGACGGGCTGGACGTACCGGCACGGCCCCGACCCACAACGGACGAACCGCCGAACCGCCCCACCAGCGGAGCGCCTACGTCGGGATCACCGCAGACACCCGAAACCCACCCCCATCAGTAGGCCCGGACACAAACACGCCCCCCAACGCGGCAACCCGCTCCTTCATCCCCAGCAGGCCGTTCCCCCCACTGGGCAGATGCACCGACGACACCGCCCCCGGCTCCGGCGGACACTCGTTCTCCACCTGCATCGCGATCTCGGAAACCCGATGAGCCAGCCGGACATGCGTCTTCGCACCCGCCGCGTGCTTGTGGACGTTCGTCAACGCCTCCTGCACCACGCGGTACGCCGTCTGCTCGACCTCCGGCGCATAGGCCCGCGCATCACCCTCCACCGACAGATCAACCACCATCCCCGCAGCCGCCGACTGCCCGATGAGCTCGTCCAGCTCAGCAAGGCACGGCCCCTCCGCGGACCCGGAATCACCGGCCGCCCGAGACGCCGCCGCAGCGGCAGCCACCCCCACCGCCGCCAGCGGCACAGAGGGCACGGACGGCACAGACGGCACCGGCTGCACCCGCACCGCCGACCCCGCCCCCGCCCCGTCCCCCGTACGCAAAACCCCCAACATCTCCCGCAACTCGGTCAGCGCCTGCCGCCCCATGTCCCCGACCAGCGCCGCGTTCCTCACGGCCTTCTCGGGATCCTTCCGAGCCACGGCCTGCAACGCCGCCGCATGCACCACCATCAGACTCACCCGATGCGCGACCACGTCATGCATCTCACGAGCGATCCGCGTCCGCTCCTCGTTCCGCGCCCACTCCGCCCGCTCCTCCGCCCGCTCGGCAAGCAGCATCAGCTCCCGCTCCAACGAGTCCGCCCGCTCCCGCAAGCTCTCCATCAGCCGCCGCCGCGCCCCCATGTACAGCCCGAGCAGAACGGGCGGAGCCGTCATCCCGATCGCGGTCGTCAGAGAAGCGAAGGGGACGAACCAGTCCCCCATGGTCACGTCCCCGCGCACCACACCCTGATGCGCCCGCACGAACGTCACGATCAGCATCCCGGCGAAGGACATCCCCGCCAGCGCCCCGATGATCCGCCGCGGCAGCTCGGACGCGGCGAGCGTGTACAGCCCGACGAGGCCCATGAGGTACCCCATCTGGGCGGGCGTGATGGCGATGGACACCAGCACAACAGCGATCGGCCACTTCCGCCGCAGCAACAGCACGGACCCGGCGACAACCCCGAACCCCACCCCCACCGGAACGGGCAGCCCCGCGTCATGGGCGAACCGAATCCCCTCGGCCGCGCACTCGACCGCCGACGCCAGCGCCAGACTCGCGTCGAGCACCGCACTGCGCCACCTGACCCACCACCACGGCCCGGTCCCGGCCGCGGTGTGCTCTTCCCCCGTCGTGGTCATGCCTCCAGCCTACGGTCGGCCCCCGCCCCTTTTCCGGTGAGTTTCGGCTACTGGCCTACACCACGCTCCGCAATCGAACAGAAGCGAAACCTGCCGGTATCCCTCGAACTGCTGAATCGCTCACCGTTCGACCCCGGAAGCCTCCATTCCGCCCGGGCGGAATGCCTTTGGCCCACACACAGGGCAAGCATCCGGATTTCGAGGGGTCTACGTTCGCCAGGGTGCCGATCTGTACCGTCGCATTGAAGGCGCCTGGTACGGCATAGTGTTGGGTGCCGACTCGGCGGCCTGACCAAATATCCGGTTTAGTCGAGCTTCATCCCCCGTGGTGTAATTGGCAGCACTGTGGCTTTTGGTGCCATCTGTCCGGGTTCAAGTCCTGGCGGGGGAGCCACGCTCAATTCGGGCCCTGACAGCTCTGTCAGGGCCCGCTCTCATGTCACCCCTGATGCGCCCCGGTATCCTGCGGATGTCCACACCCCAGCCATCCGAAGCCGAAGGGCATACCCGTGAGCGCCAATCGCCCGGCAGCCGTCGTCGTTCTCGCAGCGGGTGAGGGCACCCGTATGAAGTCGGCCACACCCAAGGTCCTGCACGACATCTGTGGCCGCTCCCTCGTCGGCCATGTACTCGCCGCCGCGCGCGCGTTGGACCCCGAGAACCTGGTCGTCGTGGTGGGCCACGCCCGCGAGAAGGTCGTCGCGCATCTCACGGAGACCGACTCGGGCGTACGGACGGCCGTGCAGGCCGAGCAGAACGGCACCGGTCACGCCGTACGCATGGCCCTGGAGGAGCTGGGCGGCACCGTGGACGGCACCGTCGTCGTGGTCTGCGGCGACACCCCGCTGCTCAGCGGCGAGACCTTGCGGAGGCTCGCGGCCACCCACACGACCGACGGCAACGCCGTCACCGTGCTGACCGCCGAGGTCCCCGACGCCACCGGCTACGGCCGCATCGTGCGGGACGGTGCCAGCGGCGCGGTCACCGCGATCGTGGAGCACAAGGACGCCGGCGAGTCGCAGCGCGCGATCCGGGAGATCAACTCCGGGGTGTTCGCCTTCGACGGGCAGCTCCTCTCGGACGCCCTCGGGAAGGTGCGGACGGACAACAGCCAGGGCGAGGAGTATCTGACCGACGTCCTCGGGATTCTGCGCGAGGCCGGGCACCGCGTCGGCGCGGCCGTGGCCGCCGACCACCGTGAGATCGCCGGCATCAACAACCGGGTGCAGCTCGCCGAGGCCCGCCGCATTCTCAACGACCGGCTGCTGGAGCGGGCGATGCTCGCCGGGGTGTCGGTCATCGATCCGGCCACCACCTGGGTCGACGTCACCGTCACCTTCGAGCAGGACGCGATCGTGCACCCGGGGACCCAGCTCCAGGGCAGGACGCACCTGGGTGAGGGCGCCGAGGTCGGCCCCAACTCCCGTCTGAAGGACACCAGGGTGGGCGCGGGGGCCCGTATCGACAACTCGGTCGCCGACGGCGCCGAGGTCGGGCCGCGGGCGAACGTGGGGCCGTACGCGTATCTGCGGCCGCGCACCCGCCTCGGCGTGAAGGCCAAGATCGGTGCGTTCGTCGAGACGAAGAACGCGCGGGTCGGCGAGGGCACGAAGATCCCGCATCTGTCCTATGTGGGCGACGCGACGATCGGCGAGTACACCAACATCGGTGCCGCCAGCGTCTTCGTGAACTATGACGGACAGGACAAACACCACACGACGGTCGGCTCGCACTGCCGTACCGGTGCGGACAACATGATTGTGGCTCCTGTCACGATCGGGGACGGCGCGTACACCGCGGCGGGCTCGGTCATCACCAAGGATGTGCCGCCCGGTTCGCTGGCCGTGGCCCGTGGCCAGCAGCGGAATATCGAGGGTTGGGTGGCCCGTAAGCGTCCGGGGAGCGCGGCCGCGAAGGCGGCGGAGGAGGCTTCCCGGGAGCCGGAAGGCGAAGCCTGACCGGAAACAGGTGCGTCTGACACGGCGTACCGTGATAAGTGCACACCCGCACCCCCCAGCTGAGAAGGCCTCTCGCACTCCAGTTGAGAAGGCCTCTTCATGCACCGGCTGAGACACCTCTGAGGAGACAGTGCTGTGACCGGGTTCAAGACGACCGGCGAGAAGAAGATGATGTTCTTCTCCGGCCGCGCCCACCCCGAGCTTGCCCAGGAGGTCGCCCACAAGCTGGGTGTCGGGGTTGTCCCGACGAAGGCCTTCGACTTCGCGAACGGCGAGATCTACATCCGCTACCAGGAGTCCGCCCGCGGCGCCGACTGTTTTCTGATGCAGAGCCACACAGCTCCCATCAACAAGTGGATCATGGAGCAGCTGATCATGATCGACGCGCTGAAGCGCGCGTCGGCCCGCTCCATCACCGTGATCGTGCCCTTCTACGGTTACGCCCGTCAGGACAAGAAGCACCGTGGGCGTGAACCGATCTCGGCGCGTCTGATCGCCGACCTGATGAAGACGGCGGGCGCGGACCGCATCCTCACCGTCGACCTGCACACCGACCAGATCCAGGGCTTCTTCGACGGTCCGGTCGACCACCTCTTCGCGCTGCCGATCCTCGCGGACTACGTGGGCGCGAAGGTCGACAGGGCGAAGCTCACGGTCGTCTCCCCGGACGCCGGCCGTGTGCGCGTCGCCGACCGCTGGTGCGACCGTCTCGACGCGCCCCTCGCGATCGTGCACAAGCGCCGCGACAAGGACGTCGCCAACCAGGTCACCGTCCACGAGGTCGTCGGTGACGTGAAGGGCCGCGTCTGCGTCCTCGTCGACGACATGATCGACACCGGTGGCACGATCTGCGCGGCCGCCGACGCCCTGTTCGCGCACGGCGCGGAGGACGTCATCGTCACGGCCACGCACGGTGTCCTCTCCGGCCCGGCCGCCGACCGTCTGAAGAACTCCAAGGTCAGCGAGTTCATCTTCACGGACACCCTGCCGACGCCGGGCGAGCTGGAGCTCGACAAGATCACGGTGCTGTCCATCGCGCCGACGATCGCGAACGCGGTGCGTGAGGTCTTCGAGGACGGTTCGGTGACGAGCCTCTTCGAGGAGCAGTAAGCCTCCGCTCCTCCCGCTCCACCGGTCGATCCCGTAGATCGATTTCTGGTACGGCCTCCCCGCCGAGTAAGCTGTCACAGTTGCTCGGCGAGGGAGGCCGTACCGCTTTACGAGGCGGGTACGGCGGTCCGTTATCGACGCGCTCTTCGTAGCAGGCCGATTGTTTTTGGCCGGGTGACCACCTTCCCCAACTGATCTACGAGGAGTGAACATGTCCGAGGTCAAGCTCGCCGCCGAGACCCGCACCGAGTTCGGCAAGGGCGCCGCCCGCCGCATCCGCCGCGAGAGCAAGGTTCCCGCGGTTGTCTACGGCCACGGCACCGAGCCGGTCCACATCGCGCTGCCGGGCCACGAGCTGCAGCTCGCCCTGCGTACCCCGAACGTCCTGCTCACCCTGGACATCGAGGGCAAGACCGAGCTCGCGATCCCGAAGGCCGTCCAGCGCGACGCCATCAAGGGCTACCTCGAGCACGTCGACCTGCTCCTCGTGAAGCGCGGCGAGAAGGTCACCGTCGAGATCTTCGTCCAGACCGAGGGCGAGCTGGCGCCGGGCTCCTTCCTGGTCGAGCACGTGCTGAACACGCTGACGGTCGAGGCCGAGGCCACCCACATCCCGGAGTCGGTCACCGTCTCCATCGCGGGTCTTGAGGCCGGCGCGTCCATCCTCGCCAAGGACGTCCCGCTCCCCGCGGGCACCACGCTGGCGATCGACGAGGACGCGGTCGTCCTCCAGGTCCTGGCCGCCCAGGCGGAGGAAGCCCCCGCCGAGGGCGAGGCCGAGGCCGGCGCCGAGGCCTGATTCCCCCGGGAATCTTCATCCGTGTCAGCCGCCGCTCCGACCGGGAGCGGCGGCTGCCGCGTATCAAGGACACGGCCCGTTTCAGGCGCCCGGGCGAGGACATGGCCCGTTTCAAGGACACGGCGCGTATCAAGGACACATGGGAGACACGGACGTGACGACCGATGCCAATGCCCCCTGGCTGATCGTGGGCCTCGGCAACCCCGGCCCCGAGTACGCCATGAACCGGCACAACGTGGGCTTCATGGTGGCCGACCTGCTGGCGGAGCGGATCGGCGGCAAGTTCAAGCGGGCCGGCAAGGCGCAGGCGCAGGTGATCGAGGGCCGTATCGGCCCGCCCGGTCCGGCGAACCGTCGGGTGATCCTGGCCAAGCCGATGTCGTTCATGAACCTGTCCGGCGGTCCGGTGAACGCGCTGCGGGAGTTCTACAAGGTGCCGGTGGCGAACATCGTCGCCGTCCATGACGAGCTGGACATCGACTACGGCGTGCTGCGCCTGAAGCTGGGCGGCGGCGACAACGGCCACAACGGCCTGAAGTCCATGACGAAGGCGATGGGCCCGGACTATCACCGGGTGCGGTTCGGCATCGGGCGCCCTCCGGGCCGTATGCAGGTCGCGGATTTCGTTCTGAAGGACTTCGCGTCGGCGGAGCGCAAGGAGCTCGACTACTTCGTGGACCGCGCGACGGACGCCGTGGAGGGTCTCGTGATCGACGGCTTGGAGCGGGCGCAGGGCACGTACAACTCGTAGCCGGTCGATACAAGTCGTAGCCGGCCGAAGCAGCCGGCCGATACCACTCGCGGCCGGTCGAAGTACGCGCACAACTGCCGACTTGTCCCCCACCGGAGTTGACCGGGTGCACGGCCATGGCCAATGATCCCCGCCATGCCTGCCGTCACCTCAAGTCAAGGCTCCCGTCAGGGCGCGTACGCGGCGCTGCGGTTCGGGCGGCTCGCGGCGATGGGCGCGGTCGCCGGGCTGATTCTGATCGCGGGCGTCTGGGCCTCCTGGGGCACCGCCCAGCACGTGATGCTGAGCAAGGGCCGCGAGCAGGGCACGATGGCGGTGAAGGCGTGCTCGAAGGGGGTCTGTACGGGTCCGTACACCCCGGCGTCCTCGGGTTCGAAGGCGCGGGCGCGGGTGCGTATCGAGCAGTCGGTGGCGGTGAAGAAGGGCCAGGTCTACACGGTCACCGTGAAGCCCGGCAGCGATGACGTCGTCCGCTCCGGCCCGGCCGGGATCCTCTTCGCCTGGGTCCCTCTCGCGGGCGCCCTGCTGCTCGCCTCGGTGGTGGTCGCGGGGGGTCTGCGGATGACCCGGGTGGCCTGGGTGCTGGGCGGGGCGGGGCTGGCGCTGCTGACGGTGACGTTCCTGGCGCTGTGACCTGGGGTACGTCCGCATGTCACTGCGTCCGCATGTCCGGCATCCACATGCTCATGGGAAACCTGTGCGTTCTCTGATTGTTATGCGCGATTACAGGGGCGATCCGCAACGCATGGTGCACGGGGGACGTTCTGCCGCTTGACCCGTCCCCATCGGAAATGGATGCTGAGCCGCCCCCTCCACATCTTCCGTTTCCCCGCTCGAAGATGGACTGCCCATGCGTACCCTCACTCGCGCCGGCGCGCTTGTCGCCGGCATCTCCGCAGCGCTGCTGATCGCGCCCACCGCCGCCCACGCCACCGTTCCCGGCGACAACGGCACCGTCAAGATCCACGACGCCACCACCGGCGACGAGCTCCGCAAGAACGAGCCGCACGTCTGCACGTTCTATCTCGACGCGTTCGGCTTCGACGGCGTCCAGGAGGTCGACTGGCACATCGAGGCCTGGGCTCCGACCGCCGACTCCAAGGGCGAGACCGTGAAGTCCGGCGAGATCACCCTCGACGCCGAGGGCCACGGCCGTACGAACGACCTGTCGCTGCCCGACGGCCACTACAAGCTGTTCTGGAACTTCGACGGCGAGAAGGGTGCCGCCAAGCACAAGGTGTTCTGGACGGACTGCGAGGACTCGGGTGGCGGCGGCAGCACGCCGTCGACGTCGGCCACGCCGTCCGCGTCGGCCTCGCCGTCGAGCACGGTCGGCGAGAGCGCTTCCCCGACCCCGTCGGCGTCCTCCGGTGAGACGGCGCCCTCCGTCTCCTCGTCCCCGTCCGCCCAGGGCGGCGGCGACCTCGCGGAGACTGGCAGCAGCGCCCCGGTCGGTCTCCTCTCGGCTGCCGCTGCCGCGCTGGTCGGTGCGGGCGGCTACCTGGTGTTCCGCCGCCGCAAGGCCGGCCAGAACTAGCCACAGCCGTGAAACGGGCGGTGCCCCCATGCTTCGTACGAGCATGGGGGCACCGCCCGTTTGCGGAGGGGGTGCTCAGCCGGTGTTGCGCAGGCCCGCCGCCACGCCGTTGACCGTCAGGAGCAGGGCCCGCGAGAGCAGCGGGTCGGGCTCGGCGCCGGCGGCAGCCTCGTCGCGCTGGCGCTTGAGGAGGGCGACCTGGAGGTAGGAGATCGGGTCCAGGTAGGCGTCGCGGATGGAGAAGGTCTGCTGGAGGACGGGGTGGGTGTCCAGCAGCTTTTCGCCGCCCGTCACGCGCAGTACCTCGCGGACGGTCAGCTCGTGCTCGGCGCGGATGGTGTCGAAGACGTGCTTGAGCTCGTCCGGCACCAGGGTGTCGACGTAGTGCGTGGCGATCCGCAGGTCGGTCTTCGCGAGGGTCATCTCGACGTTGGAGATGAAGTTCTGGAAGAAGTGCCACTGCTCGTGCATCTCGTCGAGCACGGTGTCCAGGCCCGCTTCGCGCAGCGCCTTGAGGCCGGAGCCGACGCCGAACCAGCCCGGCACGATCTGCCGTGACTGGGTCCAGCCGAAGACCCACGGGATGGCCCGGAGTCCGTCGAGACCCGCGCCCGAGTCCGGCCGGCGGGAGGGCCGCGAGCCGAGGTGCAGGTCGGCCAGCTGGTCGACGGGGGTGGCGGCGAAGAAGTACGAGGGCAGGTCCGGGTCCTCCACCAGCCTGCGGTAGGCGGAGTGGGCGGCGTCGGACACGACGTCCATGGCCGCGTCCCAGCGGGCCAGGGCCTCGTCGGACTGCCGGGGGGCGGTGTGCAGGGCGGACGCCTGGAGGGTGGCGGCGACCGTCAGTTCCAGGTTCTCGCGGGCCAGCGAGGGCACGAGGTACTTGTCGGAGATGACCTCGCCCTGCTCGGTCACCTTGATCTCGCCCTCCAGCGTGCCCCAGGGCTGCGCGAGGATCGCGTCGTGGGAGGGGCCGCCGCCGCGGCCGACGGTGCCGCCGCGGCCGTGGAAGAGCCGCAGCCGTACGCCGTAGCGGTGGGCGACGTCGCGCAGGCGCCGCTGGGCGCGGTGGATCTCCCACTGGGACGTCGTGATGCCACCGAACTTCGACGAGTCCGAGTACCCGAGCATGACCTCCTGGACGTCCCCGCGCAGCGCCACGAGACGGCGGTACGACGGGTCCGAGAGCATGTCCTCAAGGATCGTGTCGGCGGCCTTGAGCTCGTCGGTGGTCTCCAGCAGCGGCACGATGCCGATCTTCGCCCAGCCGCCGTGCAGGTCGAGGAGCCCGGCCTCGCGGGCGAGGACGGCGGCGGCGAACACGTCGTCGGCGCCCTGGCACATCGAGATGATGTACGACTCGATGACCTCGGGTCCGAAGATCTCCAGCGCCTTCTTGACCGTCTGGAAGACGCCGATGGTCTTCTCGCCGGCCGCGTCGACCGGCGCCGGGGTCGGTCCCAGCGGGCGCCGCGAGCGCAGTTCCTTGGCGAGCAGCTTGGCGCGGTACTCGCGCGGCATGTCCGCGTAGCGCCACGACTCCTCGCCGAGGCGGTCGAAGAGCTGGCCGAGCGCGTGGTGGTGGGCGTCGGCGTGTTCGCGTACGTCCATGGTGGCGAGCTGGAGGCCGAAGGCGGCGAGCGTACGGATCGTACGGTTCATGCGGCCGTCGGCGAACAGGGCGCCGCGGTGCTCGCGCAGTGACGTCTGGATCAGCGTCATGTCGTGGAGCAGCTCGCCGGTGCCCAGGTAGTCCCGGCCGGCCTCGTGCGGGGTGCCCTTGGCCAGGCGCTGCTTGGTGTTCTCCAGCTTCTGCCGGACGCAGGTGGCCTTGAGGCGGTAGGGCTCCTCGGCGTTGAGGCGCTTGTAGCGGGGGCTGATCTCGGGGAGGAGCTCCAGGTCGGTCTGGAGGGATTCCAGGAGTTCCTCGGTGGCGCCGGTGTAGCGGATGGAGTTCGACAGGAAGCCGCGCAGCTCGTCGATGAGTTCCAGGGCGTCGTTGATGCCGTGCTCGTGCTGGAGGATCAGGACGTCCCAGGTGACGGCGGGGGTGACGTTGGGGTTGCCGTCGCGGTCGCCGCCGATCCAGGTGCCGAAGGTGAGCGGGCGGGCCTCGGCCGGGAGGACGACGCCGACGCGCTCCAGTTCGGCGGTCAGGTCCTCCAGTACGTCGCCGACGGCGCCGGCGTGCAGCTCGTCGAGGTAGTAGATGGCGTTGCGGGCCTCGTCGGTGGGCTCGGGGCGGACGACGCGCAGTTCGTCGGTCTGCCAGACGAGGTCGATGTTCTCGGCGAGGCGGGTGTCGTAGCGGCGGCGGTCGGCCTCGATGACCGGGGTCTCCAGGAGCGCGGCGATCCGGCGGAGCTTGTTGAGGACGGAGCGGCGCGCGGCCTCGGTCGGGTGCGCGGTGAAGACCGGGCGGACGTTGAGGTTCTTGACCGTCTCGCGCAGGTGTTCGGGGTCGGCGTCCTTGAGCCGGTCGGCCGTACGGGCGAGGAGTCCGCCCTCGGCGGCGCGCTTGGCGCGCAGCTCGCGGCCGCGGTGCACCTGTTCGGTGACGTTCGCCAGGTGGAAGTAGGTCGAGAAGGCGCGGACCAGCTTGGCCGCGGTCTCCAGTTCGGTGCCGCGCAGCAGCTCGGCGGCGGCCTCGCCGTCCTCACGGGTCAGGCGGCGGACCTTCTCGACCAGTTCCAGGAGCTCGGGGCCCTCCTGCCGGACGAGGGTCTCACCGAGCAGATCGCCCAGGCGGCGGATGTCGGCGCGCAGCTCGCTGCTGGTCGTCGTGGTCTGGTCGTCGGCACTGCTCACAGGTGCGGCTCCTTGCAGTGTGGAAGCTCGTCTGAAGAGTTCTGAAGAGTCTGGAATCTCGTCTGAAGGCTCGTCTGGGAGGGAACCCGGGTGGCGACCGAACGGCGGGTGCCGCTTAGGGGACGTGGCATCCGGGAAGAATTCAGAACGGACCGCGCTGTCCGACCGACTCCAAGGATAGGTGTCCATGCGGACGCGCAGGCTCACGGGCTCTTGCCGCCGGGCTACGCGCTGCCATACTTACGACGCCGTAGGTTACGGACCCGTAGGTCTTCCCGTCAGACGCCGGGAGGACCGTGGAATCCCGCACCCGGCCACTCTCCGCACCCTCGAACCCCACAGGGGACGCCCATGACCACGAGCTCCGATGTGATCGACGACGCCCCGCGGGCGCAGGACGACGGCACTCCGCTCCCGTCCGCCACACTGGGCGGCGAGAAGAAGGGGTCACTCGAACAGATCACGCTTCTCCTCTTCATCACCGCCCCGTTCCTGGCGCTGCTCGCGGCGGTGCCGCTGGCCTGGGGCTGGGGGGTGAGCTGGCTGGATCTCGGCCTGATGGTCTTCTTCTACTACCTCGGCTGCCACGGCGTCACGATCGGCTATCACCGCTACTTCACGCACGGTTCGTTCAAGGCGAAGCGCCCCCTGCGGATCGCGCTGGCGATCGCCGGTTCGATGGCCGTCGAGGGGCCGCTGGTGCGCTGGGTCGCCGATCACCGCAAGCACCACAAGTTCTCCGACGCCGAGGGTGACCCGCATTCGCCGTGGCGTTATGGCGAGACGGTTCCGGCGCTGATGAAGGGCCTGTGGTGGGCCCACATCGCCTGGATGTTCGATGAGGAGCGGACGCCGCAGGAGAAGTACGCGCCGGATCTGATCAAGGACCCGGCGATCCGTGCGATCTCACGCCATTTCATCTACTGGACCATGCTCTCGCTGGCCCTTCCGCCGCTGATCGGCGGTCTGGCGACGATGTCGTGGTGGGGCGCGTTCACGGGTTTCTTCTGGGGCTCACTCGTTCGAGTGGCGCTGTTGCACCACGTGACCTGGTCGATCAACTCGATCTGCCACGCGGTGGGCAAGCGCCCCTTCAAGTCGCGTGACCGTTCGGGCAACGTGTGGTGGCTGGCCGTGCTGTCCTGCGGCGAGTCCTGGCACAACCTGCACCATGCCGACCCGACGTCCGCGCGGCACGGTGTGATGCGTGGCCAGGTGGACTCCTCGGCGCGGATCATCCGCTGGTGCGAGCAGCTCGGCTGGGCCTCTGACGTGCGCTGGCCATCACGCTCGCGTATCGATTCCCGCCGGAACACCGACGGGAGCGGCTCCCGAGGCAAGACGGAAACCGCCGACGCGGCATGATTGAAGGCGTGGCGACCGACTCCAGCAGCACCCCGAGCAGCAATGAAAAGCCGCGGCGTGCTCGCCGCACCCGCATGACCGGTGCCGAGCGCCGTCAGCAGCTGCTGGAGATCGGCCGCACCCTGTTCGCGGCCAAGGGGTTCGAGGGCACGTCGGTGGAGGAGATCGCGGCGAAGGCAGGCGTCTCGAAGCCGGTGGTGTACGAGCACTTCGGCGGCAAGGAGGGCCTGTACGCGGTGGTGGTGGACCGCGAGATGCGCCGCCTGCTGGACGGCGTGACGGGTTCCCTGACGGCGGGCCACCCCCGCGAACTCCTCGAACAGGCCGCGTTCGCCCTCCTGGACTACATCGAGGAGTACACGGACGGTTTCCGCATCCTCGTCCGCGACTCCCCGATCCCCCAGTCGACGGGTTCCTTCGCGTCGCTGATCTCGGACATCGCGACGCAGGTGGAGGACATCCTGGGCCGCGAGTTCAAGAGCCGCGGCTTCGACCCGAAGCTCGCCCCGCTCTACGCCCAGGCCCTGGTCGGCATGGTCGCCCTGACCGGCCAGTGGTGGCTGGACGTCCGCAAGCCCCGCAAGGCGGAGGTCGCCGCCCATCTGGTGAACCTGGCGTGGCACGGCCTGGACGGCATGGAGCCGAAGCCGCGGCTGATAGGTCACCGGAAGAACTGAGCGACGGTCCTGCTGTCGAGGTCGGATCAGCCCTGCGCCTCGGGCTTCCTTACAGCGGCTCCAGGAACTCCAGCCGGTTGCCCACAGGATCCTCGGAGTAGAACCGCCGGTGGCCGGGCAGGTTGTCGTCCCAGGTGACGGGGGCGTCCAGGGCTTCGAGCCGGGCGGCGTACGCCTCGATGGCGGTGACGCGCAGCCCGGGGTGGGCCTTCTTGGCGGGGCAGAAGTCGGTCTCGATCCCCAGGTGCAGCTGCACGGCGCCTGCCCGGAACCAGCAGCCTCCGCGGGCGGCGAGGACGGGCGGCTTGGGTATCTCGGTCATGCCGAGGACATCGACGTAGTACGTACGCAGCCGGTCCTCGGAGCCGGGCGGGGCGGCGAGCTGCACATGGTCGACGGCGGCGAGCATCAGGCGGCCTTTCTGGCTACGGCGAACAGGCGCTGGAACGGCAGTACCGTGCCGTACGGCTGCGCCGGGTAGGCGTCGCGGAGCAGTTCCCGGTACTCGGCGACGAAGGCGTCGCGGTCCGCCGGCCGGTCGGCGAGTGCGGTGAGGACGGGCCGCAGCCCCGTGCCCTTCGCCCAGTCCAGGACCGGGTCCTCGCCGGCCAGCAGCTGCATGTACGTCGTCTCCCAGACGTCCACGTCGCAGCCGAGCCGGGTCAGCCGGTCCAGGTAGACGAGCGGGTGGTGGACCGAGTCCTCGTGGCGCAGGACGCCGTCGAGGAGGTCCTTCCAGCGGGCGGTGGCGGCGAGTTCGCGCATCAGGGCGTGCAGGGGCGCGTCGATGTTGTCGGGGACCTGGAAGGCGAAGGTGCCGCCGAGGGCGAGCGCGTCGAGCCAGGCCGGGAAGGACTCCAGGTGCCCCGGCACCCACTGGAGCGCCGCGTTCGAGACGATCAGGTCGTACGTGTCCGCCGGCGCCCATCTCGTGAGGTCGGCGTGGGCGAAGTCGAGGCGGCCGCCGCCGGTCGTGGGGCCCGCGTGCTCCTCGGTCCTGGCGAGCATCTCCGGGGAGTTGTCGTAGCCGGTGATGTGCGCGGCGGGCCAGCGCTCGGCGAGCTGGGTGGTGACGTTGCCGGGGCCGCAGCCGAGGTCGGCGATGCGGGCCGGGTCGCGGGGCAGTCGCGGGACGCGGGCGAGGAGGTCGGCGAAGGGTCGGGCGCGGTGCTCGGCGTGACGCAGGTACTGGCTGGGGTCCCAGGTGGGGTTGGTGCTGGCAGGCATGGGGGGCCTCCTCGAATGTCACGTCACCGGCGTCGTGGGAGTGATGGCCCGTTCGGGCCTCCACTCCCGCCACTCTCACAGCAAACTATCTCGACGTCAAGACTCTCTATATCAAGAGACTTCATGTCGACACAACCACTACACTGATCGTCATGGAGGACGAGGTCGATCGGCTGGTCGCAGCATGGCGCCGGGAGCGCCCGGACCTCGACGTGGAACCACTAGAGGTGCTCAGCCGGGTGAGCAGACTGGCCCGGCATCTGGACCGTGCGCGCCGTCTGGCGTTCTCCGAGCACAGCCTGGAACCCTGGGAGTTCGACGTCCTGACCGCGCTGCGGCGCGCGGGATCCCCGTACCAGCTCTCGCCGGGTCAGCTGCTGACGCAGACCCTGGTCACCTCGGGCACGATGACGAACCGCATCGACCGGCTGACGAAGAAGGGCCTGGTGGAGCGCCTCCCCGACCCGAGCGACCGCAGGGGCGTGCTCGTACGCCTCACGGAAGAGGGCCGCGACCGCGCCGACCAGGCGCTGGCCGGTCTCCTCGACCAGGAGCGCGCGATCCTGGCGGAGCTCAGCAGGGCCCAGCGAGGTGAACTGGCGGGTCTGCTACGCCAGTTGACCGCCCCGTTCGACAACATCCCCGGTTAGGTCGACGGGACCGACCCCGGCCCGCCGGGCGAGCGCCACGGCGGCGAGGGTCGAGTGCACACCGAGCTTCCCGAGGACGTTCTGCATATGCGTCCGTACGGTGTGCGGCGAGAGGAAAAGCCTCTCCGCGACGGCCTTCCGCCCCAGCCCGGCGACCATGCACCGCAGCACTTCACGCTCCCGGGGCGTGAGCGACTCGACGAGCCGCTCGCTCTCGGTGCGGTGCTTGCGCGCGGCGGTGAGCTCGCGCAGCACCCCGGTGAGCAGGGCGGGCGGTAGATGCGTCTCGTCCCGCAGCACCCCCCGTATGACGGTGAGCAGCCGCGACAGCGAACAGTCCTTGGCGACCCAGCCGGAGGCACCGGCCTGCAGCGCCAGAGCCGCCCGCCGGGGATCGTCCTTCTCGGCCAGCACGACGGTCCGTACGCTCGGCTGCCCGGACCGCACCCCTGCGACCAGGGAGATCCCGTCCACCAGCCCGTCCTCGTTGCTCTCCTGGACGGGCACCGCCGGACGCATGCCGGGCAGATTGCCGCCCAGGTCCGCGTCGACGAGCAGCACATCGAATCTGCGGCCTTCCGCCGCCGCGCGCTCCAGGCAGCGCAGCGCGGCGGGACCGCTGCCCGCTGCGGACACGTCGACGTCGGGCTCGGCCGCGAGGGCGGCAGCGAGCGACTCGGCGAAGATGCGGTGGTCGTCGACGACCAGTACTCGGATGCGAACCACTCTGAAACCCCCACTGTCGGGGGACGGCCGGTGCGGGTACGGCGCCCGAAGTGATCCCGAGCCGTTGACGACTCGGAAAGCAGGGTGCCGCAGCCACACGGCCGCCGCCGTGCTGGAACTGCTACCCCCACTACGGGCGTCGTACCCGACTGTCTCGCCCCCTGATCAGCACCGGCCCCCACCGGTGCTGTTCATCAGGGTAAGGCCGGGGGCGGGGAGCGGAAGGTAATTTGCAGAACTGATTGGCCAGCGCGTTTATGGTGAGCCGTATGTTTCGTATTGAGACAGGAGACGACAAGGACCGCCGCGATCTGCTCCGCAAGCGACTGCGGGACACCAACACGGCGGCGTCTCCGATCCTCCGCGCCCTGCGGGGAACCCCCGGTGAACGCGAACTTCCGCTCCATATCTGGGCGTTGGACGAGGCAGGCGCCCTCGCCGGCGGCCTGGTGGGACACACCTGGGCGACCTGGCTCCACGTGACGTACCTCTGGGTGGACGACCTCCACCGCGGCGCGGGCCTCGGCTCCCGGCTCCTGTCCCACGCGGAACACTTGTCCCACCAGGAACGCGGCTGCCTCAACTCCCGCCTGGAAACCTGGGATTTCCAGGCCCCGGAGTTCTACAAGAAACAGGGCTACGAGGTGGTGTGCGTGATTCCCGACTATCCACCGGGGGTTACGGAGTACACCCTGACAAAACACCTGCCCTGACCAGGACTTTCCTCGCCCCCGGCCTCAGCTCAGGCGGCGGGCCCCGGCCGACGGCACCGCCGGGAACACCCGCGGCGCCGTGAAGCCCGCCGCCGCGAAGGCCTCCGTCACCGCCTTGGTGACGGTGTCCACGTCGCCGGACTCGACCAGGACGATCGCCGAGCCACCGAAGCCACCCCCCGTCATACGCGCGCCGAGCGCACCGGCAGCGTTGGCCGTGGAGACGACCAGGTCCAGCTCGTCGCAGGAGATCCGCAGATCGTCCCGGAGGGAGACGTGGCCATCGGTGAGGACGGGCCCGATGGCCCGGACGTCACCCGCGTCCAGCAGCGCGATGACCTGATCGACACGGTGGTCGTCGGAGACGACATGGCGCACGTAACGGCGCACGCGCTCGTCCGCCAGGCGCGCGAGGGCCGCGTCGAGCCCCTCGTACGCAACGTCGCGCAGGTGCGACACCCCGAGCTGCCGCGCGCCCTCCTCGCACCCTTCGCGCCGCTCGGCGTACGCCCCGTCGCCGAGCGCGTGCTTCACGCGGGTGTCGACGACCAGCAGTTCGAGCCCCTGGGCGGCCAGGTCGAAGGGGACCTGGCGGATGGACAGGTCACGGCAGTCGAGGTGCAGGGCGTGCCCCTCGGTGCAGCACGCGGACGCCGTCTGGTCCATGATCCCGCAGGGCACGCCGACGAAGTCGTTCTCGGCGCACTGGGCCAGGCGGGCCAACTCGGGGCGGGTGAGGCCGAGTTCGTACAGGTCGTTGAGGGCGAGCGCCGTCACGACCTCCAGGGCGGCCGAGGAGGACAGGCCCGCGCCGGTCGGCACCGTCGAGGCCAGGTGGATGTCCGCGCCGGTGACGGCGTGGCCCGCCTCGCGCAACGCCCACACCACACCCGCCGGATACGCGGCCCAGCTGGTGTTCGTCAGCGGCACCAGCTCGTCCACGTGCAGTTCGACGACCGGTCCCTCGATGTCCGCCGAGTGCAGGCGCAGGACCCCGTCGGCGCGCCGCGAGACCGCCGCGAGCGCCGTGTGCGGCAGCGCGAGCGGCATCACGAAGCCCTCGTTGAAGTCGGTGTACTCACCGATCAGGTTGACCCGGCCGGGCGCGGCCCAGATCCCCTGGGGCGCGGCCCCGTACAGCTCCTCGAAGCCCTCACGAATACCGGCCTGCCCGACGCCCTGCTGCCCCACGTGCCCCACCTGTTCGCTCCTCGGTCCCTAGTCCCTGTTCTGCGCGAACGCCCACGCGTCCGCGACGATCCCCGCGAGATCCGCGCGGGACGGGTTCCAGCCGAGCCGCTCCCGGGCGGCCTCCGCCGAGGCCACCAGGATCGCCGGGTCGCCGCCGCGGCGCGGCGCGACGACCTCGGGGATCGGGTGCCCGGTCACCTGGCGCACCGTCTCGATGACCTCGCGGACGGAGAACCCGTTGCCGTTGCCGAGGTTGCAGATCAGGTGCTCGCCCAGGGACGCGGCCTCGACCGCCAGCAGGTGGGCCTCGGCCAGGTCCGCGACGTGGATGTAGTCGCGGATGCAGGTGCCGTCGGGCGTCGGGTAGTCGTCGCCGTAGATCGAGATCGCGTCACGGCGGCCCTGCGCGACCTGGAGGACCAGCGGGATGAGGTGCGACTCGGGGTCGTGGCGCTCGCCGCACTCCCCGTACGCGCCCGCCACGTTGAAGTACCGCAGGGACACCGCGCCCAGTCCGTGCGCCGCCGCCTCGCCGGTGATCATGTGGTCGACGGCGAGCTTGGAGGCGCCGTACGGGTTGGTGGGCTTGGTCGGCGCGGTCTCGACGATCGGGGTCGTCTCCGGCTCGCCGTACGTGGCGGCCGTGGAGGAGAAGACCAGCTTGCGGACGCCCGCCTCGCGCATCGCGGCGAGCAGCGCCATGGTGCCGCCGACGTTGTTGTCCCAGTACTTCTCGGGTTTCACGACCGACTCGCCGACCTGCGAGAACGCGGCGAAGTGGAGCACGGCGTCGAACGAGGAGTCCAGCCATTTGGCGGCATCGCGGATGTCGCCCTCCACGAAGGTCGCCCCGGCGGGCACACCCTCGCGGAAGCCGGTCGACAGGTTGTCGAGGACCGTGACCTCGTGACCGGCCTCGATCAGATGCTGCGCGACCACGCTGCCGACATATCCCGCGCCGCCGGTGACCAGGTACTTCCCACTCATGAACTCGCTACCTCTCGCAGTCGCTGGGCCGCGGTCTCCGGCGGCACGTCGTTGATGAACACGCTCATGCCGGACTCGGAACCCGCGAGGAACTTCAGCTTGCCGGAAGTGCGGCGAATGGTGAAAAGCTCGAGGTGGAGCGCGAAGTCGTCCCGGTTGACGCCTTCGAAGTCCTCCAGCGGCCCGAACGGCGCCTGGTGCCATCCGGCGATGTACGGCGTCGGGGGCTCCCCTTCACCGAAGATCCGGTCGAAGCGCCTCAAGAGTTCCAGATAGACCTTGGGGAACTCTGTGCGCGCTGCCTCGTCCAGGCCGAGCAGATCCGGCACGCGGCGCCGCGGGTAGAGGTGGACCTCGTACGGCCAGTGCGCGGCGTACGGCACGAAGGCCACCCAGTGGTCGGTCGACAGGACGATCCGGGAGCCGTCCGCCTCCTCGCGGGCGACGACCTCGTCGAAGAGGTTGCCGCCGCCGGTGGCCTCCTTGTGCACGGCGATCGAGCGCAGCATCAGGGCCGTACGCGGAGTGGTGAAGGGGTAGGCGTAGATCTGCCCGTGCGGGTGGCCGAGGGTGACGCCGATCTCGGCGCCGCGGTTCTCGAAGCAGAACACCTGCTCGACGGAGGGGAGGTGCGACAGCTCGGCCGTCCGGTCCGTCCACGCGTCCAGGACGAGGCCCGCCTGCTCCTCCGTGAGGTCGGCGAAGGACGAGTCGTGGTCGGAGGTGAAGCAGACGACCTCGCAGCGGCCGGAGTCGCCGGCCAGCGAGGGGAAGCGGTTCTCGAAGACCACGACGTCGTACGAGGAGTCGGGGATCTCGCTGAGCCGGTCACCGGAGGACGGGCACAGGGGGCATTCGTTCGCCGGCGGGTGGTACGTGCGGCCCTGGCGGTGCGAGGCGATCGCGACCGAGTCGCCGAGCAGCGGGTCCCGGCGTACCTCCGAAGTGGTGACGGTGGGGTCGAGCGGGCGCCGGTCCACCGCGTCGCGCACGACGTCGTCGCGTGAGTCGTAGTAGATGAGCTCACGACCGTCGGCCAGCCGGGTCGAGGTCTTCTTCACAGTCGGACTCCCCATCCGCACCCATTCAAACCTTCAAACAGAACCGAACACAACAAACCACAATGCAACAGCGACGTCAATGCCTGCGGTGGTTTGGGGGGTGTCTGTGGAGCTTGAGCAGCCTTCCGGGACCCATGGGGCATAGATACGGGCATGCAAACCCCCGCATACACGGCCAACCAGCTGGCCGGCACTCTGGCCGAGGGACTCCGGCTCCCCACGAACGGGCTCGACTACACGATCCTCGGCATCTACTTCGTCGTCGTGCTGGGCATCGGCTTCGCCGCCCGCCGCTCGGTGAAGACGAGCCTCGACTTCTTCCTGTCCGGGCGCTCACTGCCCGCCTGGATCACCGGCCTCGCGTTCATCTCGGCCAACCTGGGCGCCACGGAGATCCTGGGCATGGCCGCGAACAGCGCGCAGTACGGCGTCTACACCGTGCACTGGTACTGGATCGGCGCCATCCCGGCGATGGTCTTCCTGGGCCTGGTGATGATGCCCTTCTACTACGGCTCGAAGGTCCGCTCGGTCCCGGAGTTCCTGCTGCTCCGGTTCGACAAATGGGCGCACCTGCTGAGTTCGATCCTGTTCGCCTTCGCCGCGATTCTGATCGCCGGTGTCAATCTCTACTCACTGGCGATCGTGGTCGAGGCGCTCCTCGGCTGGCCGCAGTGGGTGGCGATCGTGGTGGCCGGCTTCTTCGTCCTCGCCTACATCACGCTCGGCGGCCTCTCCTCGGCGATCTACAACGAGGTGCTGCAGTTCTTCGTGATCCTCGCCGCGCTCATCCCGATCGCCGCGCTCGGTCTGAAGCGGGTCGGCGGCTGGGACGGCCTGACGCACTCGCTCGACCAGACCCACGGCGCCGACTTCACCACCGCCTGGGGCGGCACGGGCATCGGCAGCGACAACCCGCTCGGCGCGAACTGGCTGACCATCGTGCTCGGCCTCGGCTTCGTGCTCTCCTTCGGCTACTGGACGACGAACTTCGCGGAGGTGCAGCGCGCCCTGTCCGCGAAGAACCTGTCGGCGGCCCAGCGCACCCCACTGATCGCCGCATACCCGAAGATCTTCATCGTCTTCCTGGTGATGATCCCGGGCCTGGTGGCGGCCGTCCTGGTCCCGAAGATCGGCACGAGCGGCTCGGACCTCCAGTACAACGACGCGATCCCGTACCTGATGCAGGAGCTCCTGCCCAACGGCGTACTCGGCATCGCGGTGACGGGCCTCCTCGCGGCCTTCATGGCAGGCATGGCGGCCAACGTCTCGTCCTTCAACACGGTCTTCACGTCGGACATCTGGAGGAAGTACGTGGTGACCGACCGGGAGGACACCTACTACGTCCGCTTCGGCCGCCTGATCACGGTGGTCGGCGTAGTGGCGTCGATGGGCACGGCGTTCCTGGCGTCGTCCTTCTCCAACATCATGAGCTACCTGCAGACGCTGTTCTCCTTCTTCAACGTGCCGATGTTCGTGGTCTTCATCGTGGGCATGTTCTGGAAGCGCGCGTCGGTGAAGTCGGGCTTCTGGGGCCTGCTGGCAGGCACGACGGCGGCGATGGTGAACTACTTCGTCCTCTACAAGCGGGACATCATCGGCTTCCCCTCCGACCAGGGCGCCAACTTCGTCTCGGCGATCGCGGGCTTCGTGGCCGGCGCGGTCGTGATGGTGGCGGTCTCGCTCGTCACAGCCCCCAAGCCGGCGGAGGACCTCGAAGGCCTGGTGTACGGCACCCGCTCCCCCGGCATGGCCGAGCCGCCCGCCGCCGGCGACGACGCCTGGTACCGCAGGCCGGCGCTGCTGGGCTGGGGCGCGCTGATCCTGGCGGCTGCCTGCTACATCCCGTTCTCGTTCTGATCGCGCCTGATCCCATCTGACGAGGGAGGATTGATCAACCATGTCCGACCATTACTCGGACCGCGACGTCCAGCGCGAGGTCACCGAGCTGGAGAAAACGTCCGCGACCGCCACGCGCCTCTTCGACATCCGCCTCATGATCGGCGGCCTGTTCGTGGTCTACGGCATCATCGTCACGATCGCCGGCATCACCGTCTCCGACGCCAACCTGGAGAAGGCCGGGGGCGTCAACATCAACCTCTGGACGGGCCTGGGCATGCTGGCGTTGGGGCTTTTCTTCCTGGGGTGGCTGTGGCTGCGGCCGCTGGCGCCACCGGTGCCGATGTCCGACGGGGAGGAGCCGCCGTCGGAGTAACGCCCTCGGGAGGGGCCGGAGTCCTTGAGGGGACTGCGGCCCCGTACGGCTAATCGGGCTCTACGGCTATTCAGGCTGTGCGGAGAACAGGTCCTCGGCGTCGGTCACGTGGAGGGCCCGTTCCAACCAGGCCTTGAGCTGGTCCAGGTCAGAGCACGCCTCTACCCGGAGCCGGACGGACTCGGGGACTTGGAGGCCGCGCAGCTCCAGGATCCTCAGAGTCATCGCGACGCGCTCTTCAACTCGCCCTTCAACTCGCCCTTCAACGCGCCCTTCATCGCGCGTCCGTTCGGCCACCAGGTGCCTGAAGAAGTAGTTCACCGGTGACATCAGGTCCCTCCAAATCCCCTTCGCCTGGTCATCCACCAGGCCAGACGTCAAACGAGCTACGCGGCAGCAAGGTCGCACCACACGTACTTGCCTGTGTCGCCGCCCTGCCGCAGCGGATGCCAGCCCCAGTTGTCAGCGCAGGCCCGCACGAGGGTGAGGCCGCGGCCCGCCTCCGCGTCGGGGGTCAACGTCAGTTCGTACGGCGGTGGTTCGGGGTTCGCGTCCCACGCGCCGATGCGCAGGACTCCGTCCCGCCAGTGCAGCCGCAGGGCCGCGGGGCCCTTCGTATGCCGTACGGCATTGGAGACCAGCTCCGCCGCGAGCAGCTCGGCGACGTCGGCGAGGCGGATCAGGCCGTGCAGGGTGAGGATGAGGCGGACGGTGCGGCGGCAGACGGTGACGGCGCGAGCGTCGTGGGGGATGTGGAGGGCGTACTCCCAGGGAGCGGGTTCGGGTTCGAGCTCGATTTCTGGTTTGGGCATGACTGAACTCCGTTCGTGGGGTGGGGAGTTGGGGGGCATCTGCGGATGTCGGGCGGTGGCATGTCACGGCCGTCGTGGCAGGACGGAGTGGTGCGCTTCCGGTGATCCCGTGGTTCCGCAGCGTGTGCGTCGCGTCACTGACGGTAGGTCTGAAAATTGCTACCACGCAAGTCGTTCGCGTAATCTCGCACCCGAACGGGGCATCCCGGAGTGCAAGTTGAACCAGGGAGCTGCACATGGCAACACGGCGAAATCCCACGGCACGGCAGATGCGCCTGGGCGCCGAGCTGCGCAAACTTCGGGATGCCGCAGGGCTGAAGGCCACCGAAGCGGCGACCCTACTGGGGGTGAACTCCGCCCAGATGAGCCAGATCGAATCCGGAGTCGCAGGCGTCAGCGAGGAACGTGTGCGGCGCCTGGCCGCCCAATACTCTTGCGCTGACGAAGAGTTGATCGACGCGCTGGTGGCGATGGCGACCGATCGGACCCGCGGTTGGTGGGAGAAGTACCGAGGGCTGCTACCTATGCCATTCCTGGATCTCGCCGAGTTGGAGTACCACGCCACCTACCGGCACAACGTGGAGTTCCTGTACATCCCCGGCCTGCTTCAGACAGAGGACTACGCCCGCGCCATCTTCTCGTACAAGGTCCCCGAACCGCCCTACGGCGAGCTTGAGTTGCGCGTCCGCCATCGGATGGACCGGAAGGTTGCCATCGAGGGCCCCAACCCGGTCCTGTACAAAGCAGTGATCCACGAATCGGCGCTGCGTATCAGAGTCGGCGATCGAGCCGCTTCACGTACGCAGCTCGCCAACATCCTGGAACTCTCCGAAGCAGATCACATCACCGTACGCGTCATCCCCTTCGACCTGGACGGCTTCGCCGGCGCCGCAAGCGCCATGACGTACGTGGGCGGGACCGTACCCAAGCTGGACACCGCCTTGCGCGACACACCCCATGGCACGGCCTTCATCGACTCCGAGCCTCAACTCCACGCCCTTCGAACGCTTTTCCGTAAGGTGGAAGCTGTGTCACTCGAGCCCGAACGTTCGCGTGACTTCATCCACAGGCTGACGAAGGAATTGTGAGGCGTGCCATGACGACCCCCGACAACTGGCAGAAGTCGTCCTACTCAGGCTTCGGCGACGGCAACGACTGCGTGGAAATAGGCACCACCGACCCCCGCTCCCTCCACCTCCGCGAGAGCGACACCCCAGCCACTCACCTCACCACCACCCCCACCCCGCTCGCCGCACTCCTCCACCACATAAAGTCCGGCACGCTCACCGCGTGATCATTTGTCAGGCACGCCATGGCGACCCGTGTCGGCCTCCTGCACGGCAGCCGAGCGCGCCGCCTCGGCCACAGCCCGAAGCGCGTCGAGATGGGCGGCCAGTGCGTCGCGCCCCTCGGGAGTCAGGGAGAGCCACGTACGGGCCCTGCGGCTGACGCGCCCCTTGCGGACGTCGACGTAGCCGGCCTCTTCCAGCGTTCTGGTGATCTTGCTCAGCGCCGAGTCGGACAGTTCGCACCGGTCGCGTACGAGTGCGAAGTCCGCCTCGACGCAGCCGGAGAGGAAGGCCAGCACGGCCAGTCGGCTCGGGTGGTGGATGAGCTCGTTGAAGCCCGCTTGGGACAGGCCTCCCTCAGCGGGCATGGTCCCTCCTGGCGTCAGGCGACTGGGAACGGTTGCGGCGGGCGAACACGGCCCAAGCCCCTGCGGCACCCACGACGGCGGGGACCACGACGCACGCCATGTCACCGGCACCGCCGAGTCGGCACACCGCCCAGACGGCGACGCTCAACGCCATGAGCCCCAACGCCTCGCTCATGCGCCGTACGTTGCGGAGGCGCTGGGAGAGCGCAACCTGCACCCCGGTCACCTGAACGTTCATCCGAACGAACATCCATGCGATGCAGCAGGTGAACACCGCCACCGGCAGCGCCAGGAGCCGCTCCTCCTGCATGGCGGCCCACCCCGCCACGTCCAGACCGAAGACCAGACCTCCCACCGCCGGGAACCACCCCGGAGCCCGCCACCCCCGCACCCCGGCCCGTACCGACTCCACCTGAGCCAGCGTGTCGGTCGCCTGCGCCGGGGACACCCCCACCCGCTCCGCACCGCCGTCATGAGCACCAAGAGACACGAGACCGCTACCTTTCCGGCCGACAAGACCCTGAGGTTGCCAGCATGGCACACACTTTCCTACACGGAAAATGTGTGCTCGATTCGCAAGCAAGGCCCGCCCATTGGTGACGTCGACGAGCGTTGGCACGTACCACCGCATACCGTGCCAAGAGCACCCCTCCGGGTGCCCAACATCGTGCAGGGGCCGTCAGCAGAAGGAGTTCGTCCGTGGCGAAGGCATACCTGGTGGGCAGCGGCGTCGCCGCGCTGTCGGCGGCGGCTTTTCTGATCCGCGAGGGCGGGTTCGCGGGGTCCGACATCGTGCTCCTGGAGGAGCAGGACCGGGAGGGCGGCAGTCTGGACGCCGCAGGGTCACCCGAGACCGGGTACACCATGCGCGGTGGCCGTATGTTCGAGGTGCACTTCGACTGCACGTACGACCTGCTCGGCTCGATCCCCTCCCTGGACGATCCCTCGAAGTCGGTCACCGAGGACACCTTCGCCTTCCACGACGACTTCGCCTGGAACGATCACGCCCGGCTGGTCGACGCGTCGGGCACCGTGGTCGCGTCGCACTCGATGGGCTTCACGGAGCGCGACCGCGTGGAGCTCGTGAAGTGCGTGGCCACGCCCGAGGGGCAGTTGGACGGCAAGCGGATCACCGACTGCTTCAGCCCGGAGTTCTTCACCACCAACTTCTGGTGGATGTGGTGCACCACCTTCGCGTTCGAACCGTGGCACAGCGCGATCGAGTTCCGCCGCTATCTGAACCGGTTCGTGCATCTGTTCAAGACCTTCGACACCATGTCCGGGATCTACCGGACACGCTTCAACCAGTTCGACTCGATCGTCCGCCCGATGATGAAGTGGCTCACCGAGCAGGGGGTGACCTTCCAGTTCGGCACGCGGGTCACCGACCTGCGGCTCGCCGACGGCGACGCGCTCACCGTCACCGCGCTCACCCTGACGCGCGGCGGCCGCACCGAGGAGATCACGCTCGGCCCCGACGACCTGGTGATGGTCACCAACGGCTCGATGACCGCCGACTCCACCCTGGGCTCCACCGACACCGCACCCGTCCTGGACACCTCCGGCTCCAGCGGCGCCTGGGCCCTGTGGGACACCCTCGCGGCCAAACGCCCCGGCAGCCTGGGCAACCCGGCCGTGTTCCACTCGTCCGTCCAGGACTCCACCTGGGCGTCCTTCACCGTCACCACCCAGGACCCCACCTTCTTCAAGCTGATGGAGGACTTCAGCGGCAGCGAGGCGGGCAAGGGCGGCCTGATCACCTTCAAGGACTCCAACTGGCTGCTGACCATCGTCCTCAACCACCAGCCGCACTTCCGTGACCAGCCCGAGGACACCTTCGTGTGGTGGGGATACGGCCTGTTCCCGGACAAGGAGGGCGACTTCGTCAAGAAGCCCATGCGGCACTGCACCGGCCGCGAGATCCTCGACGAGGTCCTGGAGCACCTGCGCTTCGAGCAGGCCCCGCAGATCCTCGACAACTCGATCGTCGTCCCCGCCCTGATGCCGTACATCACCAGCCAGTTCCTGGTGCGCGGCGCGGGTGACCGGCCGCCGGTGGTGCCCGAGAAGTCGACCAACCTCGCCTTCATCGGCCAGTACGCGGAAGTCCCCGACGATGTCGTCTTCACCGTCGAGTACTCCGTGCGCACGGCCTGGACCGCGGTGGCCGGGCTGCTCCACCTCGACAGGCAGCCACCGCCGGTCTACAAGGGCCAGCACAATCCGAGGGTTCTCGTCGAAGCACTGGAAACGCTGCACCGACGCTGAGCGCCCCGCCCGTGCCGCTTAACGCTTCACCGGCGCCGAACGCTCCGCCGGCGCCGGACCTGCTCGCCGTTCACTCCAGCGGCCGGGGCTCCTGAGGTCCGGGCGAATGTGCCGCCACGGGCCCCGCCCGGTCCAGCAACCCCGTCCGCGCCGCCAGCGCGGCCGCCTCCAGCCGCGACCCCACCCCCAGCTTCATCAGCACCCGCTGGACATGGGTCCGGGCAGTCGACGGAGCGATCCCCATCCCGGCGGCGATCAGCCTCGTATCCTCACCGTCCGCGACCCGGACCAGGACCTCGACCTCCCTCGGCGTCAGCATCTGGAGCAGTCGCTGGCCCTCGTCGTCCGGCTGGGCGGCGGGGTTGAGGAGTTCACTGAAGGCGCCCTGGAGCAGTTGCGGGGCCACGGCCGCCTCGCCCGCGCGGGCCTTCATGATCGCGCGCTCGACTCCCTCTATGCGTTCGTCATGGCGTACGTAGCCCGAGGCGCCGGCGGCGAACGCGGCGGCGATGCCGCGTGGGTTCGGTACCGGGCCCAGGACCAGGACCGCCACCTGCGGGCGCTCCCGTTTGATCCTCACCACCGGGTCGAAGATTCCCGGCTCGGCGGGTGTCGCCGTACCGATCAGGCACACCTCGGGTGCCCGTGTGATCACCAGCTCCGCCGCTCCAGCGGCGGGCGCCGCCGCGGCGAGCACGCGGTGCCCTCGCAGCTTCAAGGCCGAGGCCAAGGCCTCGGCGAGCAGTCGGTGGTCGTCGACCACCATGAGCCGCACTCCCATCAGGCAACCCCCCAGTCCCCCCAAGCATCCCCACTGGTTCCCCGTGGATTAGGAGCCCCCCGGCTCTCCATCCCCCGGAAGCTACACGCTTGTTCGACGTTGCGCTTCCCCTACTGGAGAGAAGTGCCCCGGAATATCGAAATCCCTACCATTCGGGAGTGATGAGGGGTACGCGCACGGCCCCGCCCCTGAACAGGGACGGGGCCGTGGGAGACGTAGGAGAGAGAGATCCAGAGGCTCAGCCTCGGCTACTTCGCTCCGAAGGCGATCGCCAGGTACTCCTTGTCGTCCGACGCCGACAGCTTGCTGGCGTAGGGCGCGGACATATACAGGTGGCCGTCCTTGTAGATGACCTCCGCGTACTCCGGGAGCATGCTCGTCTCCACGTCGCGGGTCGCCTCCGTCGACGGGTTCTCCAGGAGCTTGGTCTCCTTGAAGGACGTGCCGTCGATGCTGACGATCTGCCCGCCCTTGTCGTACGGCGGAGACTTGTACGCGAGGAGGTTGCCGCCGTCCATGCGCAGCGGGGTGATGGAGTAGCCGTCACCCGCGTCGGCGCGCTGGCCGGTCTGCTTTCCGGTCGCCAGGTCGAATGCGATGATCTCGTTGGTCCGGCTGTAGTCGCCGGAGCCGTCGTGCTCCTCGGTCGGGATGTAGAGCTTGTCGTTGCCGACGGCGAGCGAGAAGCAGTACTCGATCCTGGTGATGCCGTCGCACCGGGCGGCGTACGTCTTCCCGGGCGCCGAGATCTTCGTACGCAGCTTGCCGGTCTTGCTGTCGATGGAGAAGAAGTCCGAGATGCCGCTGCCGTCACCGGCGGAGTCGCCGACGTCGGCCGCGACGACCAGCGGGTTCGTCGACACGACGCTCGCGTACTCGATGCCGGGCGACATCTTGTACTCGGAGATCACCGTCCCGGACTTCGGGTCGATGGTCTGGATGTGCAGCTGACGGGTGCTCCCGTACTCACCGCACTTGCGGACCGCGACCAGCTTGTCGCCGCCGCCGTACCCGGCGTCGTAGCAGCTGTCGGTCGGCTTCGGCGCCCACAGCTGCTTGCCGGTGGAGATGTCGAACGCGGCGCCGCCGCTGGTGCTGCCCGCGGCGACCGTGTTCGCGCTCACGGTGACGTTGTCGAGGCTGATGTCCTGGTCACCGGACTTGACCGTCTTGGTCCACAGCTTCGTGCCGGTGTCGAGGTCGAGGGCGGCGAGCTGGCTGCAACCGTGGGAGGGGTCCTCCTTGGTCGGCATGGCGGGCTCGTAGATGATCGCCGTCCGGTTGGCGTCGGTGCTGTGCCGGCTGGCCTGGCACACCGGGCCGGGGAGCTTGATCGTCCACAGCTTCGCGCCGGACTCGGGGTCGTAGCCGTCGACCTCGGCGTTGCCGCTCTTGGCGTACACCTTGTCGGTGAGCCAGGAGCCGACCGTGGTGACGCTGCTGTCGTCCTTGTTCACGGCGGGCGCGGGGATCTGGAACAGCACCGAGGAGCCGGTGTTGGACGGGACCTTCTCCTTGCCGGTGGAACCGGTGGTCTTGCCGTCGTCCTTGCCGTCCTTGCCGCCGGTGCCGCCGCTCGCACCGGCGGAGGTGTTCTTGCTGTCGTCCTCGCCGGACAAGCCCGCGTACCAGATACCGCCGCCGACGATCAGCGCGACGGCCACCACGGCCGCCACGATGATGACCATCTGGCTGTTGAACTTCCGCCCGCCGCCTCCCCCTTGGGGAGCCTGCGGCTGCATCGGCATGGTCTGCGGCTGCGGGTAGCCGTACGGGGTCTGCTGACCCGGAGCGCCATACGGCGGCTGCTGGCCCGGGGCACCGTACTGCGGCTGCGGCTGCTGGCCCGGGTAGCCGTAGCCGGGCTGGGCCGGGGGCGGCGGCGTCTGCGGGTAGCCGTACGGCTGCTGGGGCTGGCCCTGCGGCGGGGTGGGCGGGGGCGACTGCGGAGCCGCGGGCGCCTGCGGAGGCGGGGGCGTCTGCGGGTAGCCGTAGCCGGGGCCCTGCGCGGGCGGCGGGGGTGTCGGGGCGCCGAAACCGCCGGGGGGCGGGTCCTGCGGGGCACCGAAACCACCCGGCGGCGGGTCCTGGGGCGCGCCGAAACCGCCCTGCGGGGGCTGGTTCGGCGGCGGCGGGGGCGGCGGCTGACTCATGACGTGTGTACCTCGGATACGAAGGGGCCGAACGGGACGGAGGTGCGGTGGGCCCGGAGAGTGAAGAACCGGACGGGAGGGAGAAGCGGCGACGGCAGCGGCGGCAGAGGCAGCGGCAGCGGTCGGCTCACTTGCCGTAGGCCAGCATCAACTTCTCCTTCGCCTCGTCATTGCCCGTCAGCCGGGTGGTGGAGATGTAGAAGCGCCCGTCCACGTAGTCGACCGCCTTCGAGAAGAAACCGTTCTCGATGTCGGCGGTGCCCTGCGGGTTCTGCAGCAGCTTCGTCGTCGTGTGGCTGCTGCCGGTCGTCGGGATCGACACGATCCGGCCGCCGGCGTCGTACGACGGCTCGACGTACGCGATGAGGTTCGTACCGTCCATCTTCAGCGGCATCATCGACTCGTCCGCCGGGGACTTGACGCGCCACTTCTCCTTGCCGGTCTCCAGGCTGAACGCGACGACCTCGTTGGCGCCGCTCTTCGCCTCGGTCGGCAGATAGAGGGTGTTGGCGTCGGCGACGGCACCCTGGCAGCCGGTCAGATCGCGGTCGAGGATGGCGTAGCCGCACTCGGGCGCGAAGGTGTCCTGGCTCTTGAGCTGCGAACGGACGTCGCCGTTGTTCTTCAGCGCGGTGACGTTGACCGTCTTCTTGTCGTCGTTGGTCATGTAGAGGACGACGGGGTTGACGGAGTACGTGCGCTCGACCCGCCAGCCCTTGGGGATCTTCGTGGTCCACTTGGTCTTGCCGGTGACCGGGTCCAGCTCCTGCACCTCGTCGTGCTCGGTGTCGCTGCCGGCCCCGCAGGACGCCACGGACACCAGCTTGGCACCGCCCGCGAACCCTGCCGGGTAGCAGCTCGAACCGTACTTCTCCTTGTCCCACAGCTTCTTGCCGCTGCTGACGTCGTACGCCGTACCGGACATCGAGCGGCCGGCCACCAACGTGTCACCGGCGATGGACAGTTCGAGGGAGAGCGTGCTGTCGAAGAGCGCGCCGTCGGCGACCTTCCCGCTCCAGCCCTTGGCGCCGGTGTCGAGGTCGATCTGCTGGAGCTGGTTGCACTTGGCGCTGTCACTGGAACCGCTCATGTACGCCACGACGACCTTGTCGTCCGACGTCTTCTGCGGAGTGGCCGCGCAGATCTTCTGCGGGAAGGTGATCGCGTCCCAAGTGGGCTTTCCATCCCCGACGTTGTACGCGAAGACCTGCTTGTACGCCGCCTTCACCGCGGCCTTGCCGGTGATCCACAGACCGGGGGCGTCGGCACCCGAACCGGGCGCGTCCGGCGCCTCCTTGTACCAGAGCACCTTCGCCTCACCGGCCTGGCGGCCCTCGTTGAGGTTCTGCGGGTCCTCACCGCCGTTGCCGCTGCCGTCACCGGGGTTGACCGGATCGTCCGAGGCAGAAGCCTTCGGGCTCTGGCTCGGGCTCTGGCTCTTGTCCGCGCTGGACTTCTTGCCGTCGTCACCACTGCTGCCGACGGCCCATACGGTGCCGCCGACCACGAGCAACGCGGCCACGGCGGCGCCGATGACCACGGCGGGCTTGCCCTTGAAGGGGTTCTTGGAACCACCGCCGGGCCCACCGGGCGGCGGGGTGCCGGGCGCGCCCGGGTACTGCGCCTGGGGCGGATATCCGTACCCCGGCTGCGACTGCCCATAGGGACCGGGCTGGCCGTACGGCCCCGGCTGCGGCGGCTGTTGCGGCTGCGCGTACGGGCCCGGCTGGGCGTAGGGGCCCGGCTGCTGGGGGTATCCGTAACCGGGCTGCGGCTGCGATTGCGGAGGACCGGCGGGCGGAGCCTGCGGGGGCGCGGGCGCCTGGGGCGGCTGCGCGGGCGGAGGGGGCGTGCCCTGGGGCGCGTGGGGCGAGTTGGGGGGCGCGCCCTGCGACCGCGGGTCCTGCGGTGCGTTGGGGGGCGCGCCGAATCCGCCTTGCGCCCGCGGGTCCTGCGGCGCGCCGAAACCCCCCGCCGGCGGCTGATCCTGTGGTGCTCCAAAGCCGCCCTGCGGCGGCTGATTGGGCGGCTGACTCATCAGCGGCTCCCCCTCTTCACTGATGTGGCGCCCCACCGGCGGCGCTGGATTCGCGCCACGGCCAGTGGTTCTCAGACTGTTCTCAGACGGCTCTTTCTATCACTCCGGCGCACAGGAACAGGGGGTCGGTCCTTTCCCTGTTCCCAAGGGAGAACCGGCCCGTGATGCCGTCGTTACGCGCCTTCACGCGCCCTTCACCCACGCGCGCGCCGCACGTTCATGCGCTGTGCGCGGCACGGTCGTTGGGCGTGCACGGCTCGCACGTGGGACGTACCGCGGCTCGCACGTGGGGCGTGCGCGCTGTACTGGTGGGCGTGCGCGCCCTGTTCGTGGGGCGCGAGGTGGGCGTGTGGCGCCGTCGCAGGGCGCGGGTGTGCCGTGGCTTGAGTGACATACGCGTGTGGCTTGCGCGCCGTGCACGTATGGCTTGCGCAGGGCGCGCGTTGACTTCAGAGGGGCGCGTTTCCCACGTACGAGCTCATCCACGCGCCGTGCACCCAGTGGCTGACGCGCCGCCCGCTCACCTCGCTGCGCGCCGTCCATCTCGCTTACGCGCCGCCCAACTCCCGCCGCGCCGCCCGCCTAGTGACGGGCGCGCGCCCGCCCAGCTACGCGCCGCCCGCCCAACTGCGCGCCGCCCCCTCGCTTACGCGTCCTCCGCGAGCTCCAGCCAGCGCATCTCCAGCTCCTCGCGCTCCCCGGCCAACTCGCGCAACTCGGTGTCGAGTTTGGCGACCCGGGCGAAGTCGGTGGCGTTGTCGGCGATTTGGGCGTGCAGCTTGGTCTCCTTCTCGGAGATCTTGTCGAGCTGCCGTTCGATCTTCTGGAGCTCCTTCTTGGCGGCGCGGGCGTCGGCGGCGGACGCGGCCTTGGCGGGCGCGGGCGCGGCGGCGAGTACGGCGGCCGCGGCGACCTCCTCCATGCGCTTGCGCCGCTCCAGGTACTCGTCGATGCCGCGCGGCAGCATCCGCAGGGTGCCGTCGCCGAGCAGCGCGAACACGTTGTCCGTCGTGCGCTCGATGAAGAACCGGTCGTGGGAGATCACGATCATCGAGCCGGGCCACCCGTCGAGCAGGTCTTCCAGCTGGGTGAGGGTCTCGATGTCGAGGTCGTTGGTGGGCTCGTCGAGGAAGAGGACGTTGGGCTCGTCCATCAGCAGGCGCAGCAGCTGGAGGCGCCGCCGCTCACCACCGCTCAGGTCCCCCACGGGCGTCCACTGCTTCTCCTTGTTGAAGCCGAACGTCTCGCAGAGTTGCCCCGCGGTCAGTTCGCGCCCCGTGCCGAGGTCGACGCGGTCGCGGACGGCCTGGACGGCCTGGAGCACACGCCAGGTCGGGTCGAGTTCGGCGACTTCCTGGGAGAGGTAGGCGAGCTTGACGGTCTTGCCGGTGGAGATGCGCCCGGCGACCGGCTGCTGCTCGCCCTCGCTGCGGGCGGCCTCGGCCATGGCGCGCAGGAGGGAGGTCTTGCCGGCGCCGTTCACACCCACGAGCCCGACGCGGTCGCCGGGGCCGAGCTGCCAGGTGAGGTGCTTGAGCAGGACCTTCGGGCCCGCCTGCACGGTCACGTCTTCGAGATCGAACACGGTCTTGCCGAGCCGTGAGCTGGCGAACTTCATCAGCTCGCTCTTGTCGCGGGGCGGCGGCACATCCGCGATGAGTTCGTTGGCGGCCTCGACGCGGAAGCGCGGCTTGGAGGTACGGGCGGGGGCGCCGCGCCGCAGCCAGGCCAGTTCCTTGCGCACGAGGTTCTGCCGCTTGACTTCCTCCGTGGCGGCGATGCGCTCCCGCTCGGCGCGCGCGAAGACGTAGTCGGAGTACCCGCCCTCGTACTCGTACACCGCACCCTTCTGCACGTCCCACATGCGGGTGCAGACCTGGTCGAGGAACCACCGGTCGTGGGTGACGCACACCAGCGCGGAGCGGCGCTCGCGCAGGTGCTGGGCGAGCCAGGCGATGCCCTCCACGTCCAGGTGGTTGGTGGGCTCGTCGAGGATGATCAGGTCCTGCTCCTCGATGAGCAGCTTGGCGAGCGCGATGCGGCGGCGCTCACCGCCGGAGAGCGGACCGATGACGGTGTCGAGCCCCTGCGGGAACCCCGGCAGATCGAGCCCGCCGAACAAGCCCGTCAGTACGTCCCTGATCTTGGCGTTGCCCGCCCACTCGTGGTCGGCCATGTCGCGGATGACCTCGTGCCGGACGGTGGCCGTGGGGTCGAGGGAGTCATGCTGCGTCAGTACCCCCAGGTGCAGGCCGCCGGAGTGCGTGACGCGGCCGGTGTCGGCCTCCTCCAGCTTGGCGAGCATCCGGATGAGCGTCGTCTTGCCGTCGCCGTTCCGGCCGACCACGCCGATGCGGTCACCCTCGCTGACGCCGAGGGAGACTCCGTCGAGCAGGGCACGGGTGCCGTACACCTTGCTGACGGACTCGACATTGACCAGGTTGACGGCCATTTCTCTCCTGACGAGGGGGACGATCGACCCTCAAGGGTAGTCCGCGCGCCACAGGAGCCGAGCCGCGAGGTTTTTCGCCCCCGCCGCCCCTACCCGTCCCATCCCGTTCCTGGGGGCTGCGCCCCCAGACCCCCCTAAAAGATTGCGCAGTTCCCCGCGCCCCTGAAGAGAATCGTCTGCGGGACGGTGGGGGCTGGTCGCGCAGTTCCCCGCGCCCCTAAACAACCGCCGGCCCGCCCCGGGTGCTTTTAAGGGGCGCGGGGAACTGCGCGACCAGCCCCCACCCACCCGCAGCCGAAGAACCCACCCCCGGGGTCGAAGGGGCGGAGCCCCTGGGGATGGGACGGGTAGGGGCGGCGGGGGCGAACCCCAAGGCCCGCACCCCCGCCGGCCAGGCGCTACGCCCCGTTGCCAGAAAGCCTCTGCCGAGGGATCAGTGCCGACGCCGGAGCCAAGGAACGGCCCCGCCCCTGTACGCCCCCTTCGGCGACCGCACGGTCATGCACCGGCATGTCGTCACGGAGCAGCTGCTCGGGGATGAGCACCGCCGCGGTGACGCCACCGTTCGGCGACTGCCTCAGCTCCACCCGCAGGCCCTGCCGCTCGGCCAGCCGGTTCACCACGAACAGACCGATCTGCTTGGCGTCGAGCAGGTCGACCTTCTGCGCCTGGATCTTCCGGTTGGCGTCGGCCATGGCCTCGTCGTTCATACCGAACCCGCTGTCCTCGACCTCGATGAGGACACCGTCCCGCATCCGCGCGGCCCGCAGCTGCACCTTGGTGCTGGGCGGCGAGAAGGCGGCGGCGTTCTCGACGAGCTCGGCGAGGAGGTGGATCACGTCGGCGACCGAACCGCCGGCCACCGAGACCCGCGGTACGGCCCAGATCTGGACCCGTGTCGCGTCCTCGATCTCCGCGACGGCGGCGCGCAGCACGTCCGCGAGGGGGATCGGGGTGCGCCAGCTACGCCCGGGCGCGATGCCGGAGAGGATGAGGAGGCTCTCGGAGTGGCGGCGCATACGGGTGGCGAGGTAGTCGACCCGGTAGAGGTCCTGGAGTTCGAGAACGTCCTGCTGGCGCTGCTCCATCGTCGAGAGCAGGTCCAGCTGGCGGTGGAGCAGCACCTGGCTGCGGCGCGCGAGGCTGACGTACACGCCGGAGATCCCGCTCAGCAGTTCGGCGCGCTCGGACGCGGCCTTGAGCGCGGCCCGCTGCACGGCGGTCAGGGCGGTACCCACCTGTGCCAGTTCGTCGCCCACCAGTCGCCGCATGGGCGCCTCGAGGTCGATGTCGACGCCCTGCCCGGCATGCAGTCGCCGCATGGCCTGCGGCAGCCGTCGCCCGGCCACCTCCAGCGCGGAGTTCCGCAGATCCAGCAGTTCCACGATCAGCCCGCGGCCGACGAGCACGGACACCAGCAGCGACAGCAGCACACCGACGAGGCCTAGCACCACCGCGATGCCGGACGCGCCGAGCGTGTCCCAGCCGAACGGGTTCGCCTTCGCGGCGGCCGCGGTCCCGGCCCCCGCCTCGGCCTTGGTCAGGCCCTTCAGCACGGCCGAGACGGAGCCGTCCCAGCCCGCGACGAGACCCGCGGACACGGCGGAGGCCCCCGGCCCGGCGCTGCGTACACGGTTCTCGACGGCCTGGAGCCGCGTGTAACTGTCGCTCTCCAGGACGGAGTTGTACGCCGCCCGGTGCTCGCTCTTCAGATCGGCGACCGCGGGCTTCAGCAGCGACCGCTGCGTGGCGACGGCCCCGGCGAACAGCGCGTACTGGTTCGTGGTCAGCGTCCCGGTCCCCCGCCCGGCGGTCAGCAGGGCCTGCTCCTGGGAGACGGCCTCGCGGGCGCGGGAGAGTTCGAGGACGACGCGGGCCTCGCTGGTCGCGTCGGTGTTCTGGTCACCGGTGAGCGCCCCGGTGACGGAGAAGCCGTGCTCGATGATCGCGGAGTACTTCGTGAACGCGGCGGAGGATGCCGCGCCCTTCACGCCGACCTCGGTACGCAGGGCCGGAAGGCCGCCCGCGTCGTTCTGGAGGCGGGTGATGCGGGCGGGCAGTCCGGTGTCCAGCAGCGCTGCGTCGGAGCTGGACGCGTTGACGCCGTCGAGGAGCGCGGAGGCGGCCTTGTCGGTGGTGGTCCGCGCGGTCTTGAGGGCGGCGAGACCGCTGCCGCTCGGCGCGGCCACGTACCGCAGCGTGGCGGACCGCTCGCCCTGGAGGGCGGTGACGAAGTCGCCGACGGGCGCGAGGAGTTCGGAGTTGACGTCCTTGGCCGTCTCCAGCGCGCCGATGCTGGAGGCAGTGGTCACGGCGGCGAAGCCCCACAGCGCCATGAGGGACACGATGGGCAGCATGAGCAGGGCGACGATCTTCGCGCGAACCGATCTGGGACGCAGCCGGTCGGGCGTGCGGGGGACACGCATGGGGGGACCTCGTTCAGTGAGGGAGTTGCGGAGAAGGAGTTACGGGGGGAGGACGTACGGACGGCACGGGCGGCACGGGCGGCCGCAGTTGCCGACGGACGGCCGTAACGGCGGCCGCGGGGACGTGAACGACCGGAACGGCGGGCTCAAGGCCGTAAGAGGAGAGGAAGTGAACGCACGAGGCCACCTGGGGGAAGTCGTACGACTCAGGCCGTGGAGAGCTCGACCTGACGCAGCAGTTCGACGGCGGCGGCCGACTCGTCCCGCTTCCCGGTCGGGGACAGCGCGACGTACGCGGAGGTCAGGAAGAGGAACGAGCCGAGCACCACGGCGAGCGGGAAGATGAACTCGGTGGCCGTGGCCCCGGACAGCGACGCGCTGCTGGGCGCGAGGCTGATGCTGACGGCCCACATGCCGGTGTAGTGCATGCTGACGACCGCGAGGCCCATGACGAGCGCGGCGGCGGTGGCGAGGATCGGCCCGCGCACGATGAGGGTGAGCGTGAGCGCGGCGGTCGCGGCGACGACGGCGATGATGACGGAGGCGATGACGAGGGTGGGGTCGTAGTTGACCTCGCCGTGCAGGTTGAGCGCGGCCATGCCGGTGTAGTGCATGGCGGCGACGCCGACGCCGGTACCGAGCCCGCCGAGCAGCACGGCCCGTACGGGAGACCGTCCGAACCCGGCGGTGAAGACGCCCGCGCCGACGACCGCGATCGACATCAGCAGGCTGAGCACGGTGAGCGGGACGTCGTAACGGATGGGCGTCCCTTCGACCGAGAAGCCCATCATGGCGATGAAGTGCATGGTCCAGATGCCGGACCCGATGGCGATGGAGGCCAGCAGCAGCCAGTTGCGCTTCGAGGCGCCGTCGGCCTCAAGGGCCCTGACCGTGCACCTCAGTCCGAGTGCCGAGCCGACGCAGGCCATCGCGTAAGAGAGGACGGGAGTGACCCATCCTGCGCTGAAGTGGTCCATGTGTCCCATGGGGAAACCCCTCTCGCCGTCGCGCGGGCATGGCCGCGCACACGGAAGTACCGCCGGTAACAAGAGACCGGGGACGGCTGATCATGCCAGCACCACCTGAGGAGCAGACGGCGCGAAAGGGACCATGGGGGTGATAGATGAGAATTAAATTACGGTGACGTAGGTTACACCCGCGTTGCATACTTATGCAGCGACAGACGTCCTCGCCCCGCCCGCTCCACCAGCAGCCACCCCACGAGCGTCATCGCCACGGCCACCGGAGCCGTCACCCGCACCGCGATCAGCATCGCCGTACGGCCTTCCAGAAGCCCCCCGAAGCCGACCATGGACAGCCCGAGCACACCGAAGAGGCAGAGGGCGACACCGACCGCGGCAGCCGGGCCCGCTCCACCGGAGAGGACATCCGCGGACACTTCTGGGGAGACCTCCGGGGATGCCTCCGGAGAGGCCTTCAACTTCCCTCCCGCAGAAGATCGTTCGAACCGCCGGAACGCCGCGACGAGCACCCCCGTGACCACCATCGCCGCCGCGATCCGCAGCGGCACCTGCGCCCACCAGCCCCCCGTCGCAGGCTCCGGCAGCCGCGCCCCCGCGGCAAGCAGCACCCCGTACACGCCGAGCATCGCCGTGAGGTGCCACAGGAAGGCCGTCATGGACACACCGTTGGCGGCGACGACGGTCCGCCACACCCGCGGCCGGCGCAGCCACCGCCCCGCGGGCTCCCGCAGCAGCTCCACCGCGCCGACCAGCCACAGCCCGTGACACAGCAGCGCGAAGGTCGGCGGTGCCATGTTGGAGATCCTCTCGCCGGGCATCCCGACCATCGACAGCGGATACGGCCCGTACGCCACCAGCAGCGCGGCCCCCGCGAGTCCGGCGCCCGCGAGGACGTACGGCCGCCCCAGCCGCCCGTCCGCGCGCAGGAATCCGAGCTGGTGGACCGCGAGCCAGACGAAGGCGAAGTTGAGGAACTCGACGTACGGCACCCCGAACGCGAACCGCAGCACGTCCACGGACGCGGCCGCCGCGACCAGCCCGCCGAACGCGCCCCAGCCGTACCGCTCGTGCAGCCGCAGCAACGGCGGCGTGAAGGCCACCATCGCCAGATAGATCCCTATGAACCACAACGGCTGCGCCACCAGGCGAAGCGACACGTCCAGCAATCCGCCGCCCTCACCCGCGAGTTGCAGCGCGAGAGCGCCCGCGCCCCACACCCCGATGAACACGACGGTCGGCCGCAGCAGCCGCTGCAACCGAGCGCGCAGGAACACGGAGTAGACCGGGGAACCCTCCGACCGCCTCCGCAGCGAGCGGTACGACAGCGCGTGCGAGAAGCCGCCCACGAAGAAGAACACCGGCATGATCTGCAGCACCCAGGTGAGCAGTTGGAGCCCCGGCTCCACCGCGAGCAGATTGCCGACCTCGGCCCGCCCGTCGTCCCCGACGGTCACGGCGGCCATCAGCCAGTGCCCGAGCACCACCGTGCCGAGCGAGGCGACCCGCAGCAGGTCGATGTACTTGTCGCGCGAGGCGGGTGTGGCCGCGGCGAGCTCATGAGCGCTTGATCCCATACGGGTACGGTGGCGCCGCACACCCGGCGGGCGGCAGCGCTCCCGTACTCAACTCACTTCTGAGTACCTGCCGTCACAGCACCGTCGCGCCCGGCGCGGGGCTCTCGGTGACCCGTACCGAACGGCAGGTGCTCGAGGCCAGCAGCGTCTCGGCGACCGTGTGCGCGGACTCCGCGTCCGGCGCGAGGAAGGCGGTGGTCGGGCCCGAGCCTGAGACGAGCGCGGCGAGGGCGCCGGCCGCGCGGCCCGCGGCGAGGGTGTCGGCGAGGGCCGGGAAGAGGGAGAGGGCGGCGGGCTGGAGATCGTTGGAGACGGCGCGCGCGAGGGCTCCGGCATCCCCCTTGGCCAGGGCGTCGAGCAGCTCCTGCAAGGCGACCGGCTCGGGGATCCGCACCCCCTCGTTCATCCGGTCGAACTCCCGGAAGACCGCGGGAGTCGAGAGCCCCCGCTCGGCCATCGCGAAGACCCAGTGGAAGGTGCCGCCGACCTCCAGCGTCCGCAGCTGCTCGCCCCGCCCGACGCCGAGCGCCGCCCCGCCCACCAGGCTGAACGGCACGTCGCTGCCCAACTCGGCGCAGATGTCGAGGAGTTCCTCGCGCGAGGCCCGCGTACCCCACAGGGCGTCGCAGGCGAGCAGCGCACCGGCTCCGTCCGCACTGCCGCCGGCCATGCCGCCGGCGACGGGGATGTCCTTGGCGATGTGGATGTGGACGGCGGGGTCGAGGTCGTACCGCCGGGCGAGTTCGAGGGCCGCGCGGGCCGCGAGGTTCGTACGGTCCAGGGGCACCTGCGCGGCGTCCGGCCCCGCACAGGTGATGCGCAGCTCGTCCGCCGGCGTGACCGTCACCTCGTCGTACAGGCCGACGGCGAGGAAGACATTGGCCAGGTCGTGGAAGCCGTCGGGGCGGGCGCCGCCCACCGCGAGCTGGACGTTGACCTTGGCAGGGACGCGGACCGTCACCGTCACGGCTGGCTTGACTCCTTGTTCTCGGCCTTGTCCTCGCCCTTGCTCTCGGCCTTGTTCTCGGCGATACGGGCGAACTCTTCCACCGTGAGCGACTCCCCGCGGGCCTGTGGCGAGACACCGGCGGCGACGAGTGCGACCTCGGCGGCCGCGGCGGATCCCGCCCACCCGGCGAGGGCGGCGCGCAGGGTCTTCCGCCGCTGGGCGAAGGCGGCGTCGACCACGGCGAACACCTCGCGCTTCGTCGCCGTCGTCTTGAGGGGCTCGGCGCGCCGGGTGAGCGCCACCAGCCCGCTGTCGACGTTGGGCGCCGGCCAGAACACGTTCCGCCCGATGGAACCGGCCCGCTTCACGTCGGCGTACCAGTTCGCCTTCACGGAAGGGACGCCGTACACCTTCGAGCCGGGCGGGGCCGCGAGCCGGTCCGCGACCTCCGCCTGCACCATCACCAGCGTGCGCTCGATGGTCGGGAAGGTGTCGAGCATGTGCAGCAGGACGGGTACGGCGACGTTGTACGGGAGGTTGGCGACGAGTGCGGTGGGGGCGGGGCCGGGCAGTTCCCGCACCTGCATCGCGTCGGAGTGCACGAGCGCGAACCGCTCCGCGCGCTCCGGCATGCGGGCGGCGATGGTCGCCGGCAGCGCTCCGGCGAGCACGTCGTCGATCTCCACCGCCGTGACCCGGTCGGCGACCTCCAGCAGAGCCAGCGTCAGGGAGCCGAGGCCGGGGCCCACCTCCACGACCACGTCGTCGGGCCGCACCTGCGCGGTACGCACGATGCGGCGCACCGTGTTCGCGTCGATGACGAAGTTCTGGCCGCGCTGCTTGGTGGGCCGCACGCCGAGCACATCCGCGAGCTCGCGGATGTCGGCGGGGCCCAGGAGGGCGTCGGGGGTGGGGCTGGTCACGGACCAAGGGTACGGGTGCGGTGGGCCGGCGGATGTTTTCGCCCCCGCCGCCCCTACCCGTCCCATCCCGTTCCTGGGGGCTCCGCCCCCAGACCCCCTAAAAGATTGCGCAGTTCCCCGCGCCCCTGAAGAGAGTCCGTCTGCGGGCCGGTGGGGGTTGCTCGCGCAGTTCCCCGCGCCCCTTAAGGGGCGCGGGGAACTGCGCAATCTTTTAGGCGCGCCCCCACCCACCCGCACCCGACACCCAACCGAACGGGGTCGAAGGGGCGGAGCCCCTGGAGGATGGGACGGGTAGGGGCGGCGGGGGCGAAAACCCCTCAGCTGTGCAGCCGCATCCCGCAATGCGGCCAAGGGCTCGCCCCCCGCCGCACATACAGCTTCTTCGCCCGGAACGTCTGCTCGGCGGCAGGCGCGTCCTGGGGCCGCCCGGAACCCCCAAGGGCATGCCACGTCCGGCCGTCGAACTGGTAGAGGCCCCCGTACGTGCCGGACGGATCCACGGCCCCAGGACGCCCCCCGGACTCGCACGCCGCAAGACCGGACCAGTTCAAGTGATCGGCCCCGGCGACGGACGGCGGATGGGGCTTCGTACCGACCTTCACCAGCTGGGCCCCCGGCTGACGCACCACCTCGGACTTGATCCGCCGGGGCCTCTGCTTGACCCCGTTGACGGTCCGCAGCGAGTACGTGACCCGCCGGGCCCCCAGCTGCCCGGCCCGCTCCACGACCTCGGTGCCCTTGAACAGCGAGGGATCCAGCGTCCGCTCCACCTCGAACGGAATCACCTCCTCGCGGACCTCCTTGGTCCCGGTGATCCGCATGACAGTCACCGTCTGCCCGTCGCGCGGAAAACTCCCCGGCGCGACGGACGTCGTGTCCTGCCCGCGCAGGGTGATCCCGGCCTCCTCGACGGCCTCCCGCACGCTCGCCGCGTTCGTACGGATCGTGCGCGCCCGCCCGTCCGCCATGATCGTCACCGTGCGCTCGGTGCGCACATCGAGCGCGAGGCCCTCACGCCCGATGCGCTGGGAGCGCGAAGTCGACACGTACGCGCCCTCCGCGCGCACCCCCAGCTGCCTGAGCGCCCCGTCCACGGTGTGCGCCGTCGTCCACACCTTGCGCCGGTGCCCGTCGAGGGTGAGGTGCACAGGGCGCCCGTAGTGAACCGCGACCTCATCGCCACTGGCGAGCGCCGTGCCGGGGGCGGGCGCCACCACGTCGTGCGCCCCCACCCGCACTCCCTCGTCGGCGAGCAGCTCGGTCACGTCGTCGGCGAAGGTGTGCAGGGTGCGCGGCTTCCCGTCGACGCTGAGCTCGATCGCCTTGTCGTTGGCGACGAACGCGGAGGTGCCGCCGGCCAGGAACGCCACGACCAGCGCCTGCGGGAGCAGCCGCCGCAGGGGGTCGGGACGCTCGGTGCCGCGCTTGCGCCGCGCCCCGCGCCGGGCGGCGGCGCGACCGCCGGGCGTGGGCGCCCCAGGCGCCGGCGCACCATGCTCCGCGCGCGCCCCTCCCAGCCCGTACGCCTCTCCCGCCCTGTACGCCCCGAACACCGGCGCACCACGCTCTTCGTGCGCCCCTCCCGGCGTTCCGTACGCGTCGTACGCCCCGTAGGCCACCTCCACCCCCTCCGCCTGCCGCGGGAGCCCCCGCCCCGGCCCGGGCTCCGCCGGGACCTCGGGCTCGGGCGCGCGCGCCTCGTACGCGGGCTGGTACGTGTCCGGATAGCCATGGCCGTTCGGCGACGCATAGGCCTCGTTGGGCTCGTAGTCCTCGTACGACGTTCCCGTCGCACCAGTGACACCAGTGACACCAGCCGGTCCATACGTCTCGTACTGCGAGCTGCTCACGACGACACGCTCCAGGGTTGCCGGATCGGGCGACCAGAACCTAGCGGAGCGGTCGTCACTCTCCAAAGCAACGCGGCTACGCTGTGTCGCGACACTCCCCTGAGGTGCGCCCCCGGAAATACCCCGGAACCGTTATGCGTCAGTAATCGAATGCGCGCGCGGTGTTCGCTGCGATCGAGGTCGCCAGCGCGTCCTCGTCGATGCCCCGTACAGCTGCCATGGCGCGAACCGTGACCGGAATGAGATACGGGGCGTTAGGCCGTCCGCGGTACGGCGCGGGGGTCAGGAAGGGCGCGTCGGTCTCGACGAGGACGAGTTCCAGGGGCGCGACGGCGAGCGCGTCGCGCAGCGGCTGGGCGTTCTTGAAGGTCATGTTGCCGGCGAAGGACATGAAGTAGCCGGCCTCGGCGCAGAGCTCGGCCATCGCGGCGTCGCCGGAGTAACAGTGGAAGACGGTCCGCTCGGGGGCGCCCTCTTCCTTGAGGACGCGCAGCACATCGGTGTGGGCGTCGCGGTCGTGGATGACCAGGGCCTTGCCGTGCCGCTTGGCGATCTCGATGTGGGCGCGGAAGGACCGTTCCTGCGCGGCCTTGCCCTCGGGTCCCGTACGGAAGTAGTCGAGCCCGGTCTCGCCGACGCCCTTGACGTGCGGGAGGGCGGCGAGGCGGTCGATCTCCGCGAGCGCCTCGTCGAGGGCGGCGTCCCCGCCCGGCTGCCGCGCGCCCTGCCGGGACCAGCCGTCGGGGTCGCCGTGGACGATGCGCGGGGCTTCGTTGGGGTGCAGCGCGACCGTCGCGTGGACGGCGTCGTACGCGGCCGCCGTCTCGGCCGCCCAGCGCGAGCCCTTCACGTCACAGCCGACCTGGACGACCGTAGTCACCCCGACCGACGCGGCCTTGGCGAGGCCTTCCTCGACCGTGCCGGACTGCATGTCGAGATGGGTGTGCGAGTCGGCGACGGGCACACGCAGCGGCTCGGGCAGGGGCGGGGCTTCGGTCTTCTCGGAGGGCATGCCCCGATCCTACGAAAGGGGCATGCCACGCCTCACCCGAGTTACCTCACCAGGCCTTGCGGCGCCTCACCGGAGCAGGCGCCCCACCTGAGCAGGCGCCTCACCGGAGGAAGGCGGTCATCCCGCCTTGCGGTGGTGGAACGGATGCAGCAGATCCGAGAGGTGCCAGTGATGCGGCTCCCTGGGCTCGGCCTGGGGCTCCGCGAGGGCCTCCTCGGACGGGCGGGACGGCACCGGACGGGGGGTGCGGTGCATGGAGTCGAGGACGGAGGACACCTGGCCGGCGCGCATGATGCGCACCACATGGCTGTCGCAGTTCAGGCAGTTGGGCCGACTCAGCGGCGACGGCACGACCTGGCCGTTCGCCACGTACATCACGAACTCGCTGCCTTCGGCGTCGAGGTGGTGCTCTATCTCGTACGACTGCTCCCAGCCGTGCCCGCAGCGCATACAGGCGAAGGAATACGACTCATGGACGACGGCGGTCGCCGCGCTGCGATGCCCGGTCTGTCCTGCGATCTCACTCATGCCAGCTCCTCTGTCCGCTGGACAAGCGCCTCCGCCGACGGGATTCCCGCTGAAGCCGTCAGCCGACCGCCGACAGCCGAAATCCCACCGAACACCGAAGCTCCGAAATCCGAAGGTCCGAAACTCCGAAGGCGAGGGACGGGTGCGTCCCTTCAACCAGTGGACGCTTCTCCCGGCGAGAACGCATCAGGCCTGTCGACTATTGGAGTCGTTTTGGTCTTTCCTTGTCGGAAGGCTCCCGCTACCCGGCCTGAGCTTTGCCTTTCGCGACAGTCCTTTGCTCTTCTATGGGGCGCTTCGTGCGGCATTCTTTGCCGCGACCACGGCATCGAAGACGTCACGCTTGGGAATTCCCGCCTCCGCGGCGACGGCGGCGATGGCCTCCTTGCGCCGCTCCCCCGCCTCTTCGCGCACCTGCACTCTGCGCACCAGTTCGGTGGCGTCCAGTTCCTCGGCGCCCTTGTCGGCGGCGCCCTCGACGACGACGGTGATCTCACCGCGTACACCCTCGGCGGCCCAGGCGGCCAGCTCGCCCAGCGGGCCGCGCTTGACCTCCTCGTACGTCTTCGTCAGCTCGCGGCAGACGGCGGCGCGCCGCTCCGCGCCGAACACCTCGGCCATCGCGGCGAGCGTGTCGTCGAGCCGGTGGGGCGCCTCGAAGTAGACGAGGGTGCGCCGCTCGTCGGCGACATCGCGCAGGCGCGACAGGCGCTCGCCCGCCTTCCTGGGCAGGAAGCCCTCGAAGCAGAAGCGGTCGACGGGCAGCCCGGACAGCGCGAGCGCGGTGAGCACGGCGGACGGGCCGGGTACGGCGGTGACCTTGATGTCCTTCTCGACGGCCGCCGCGACCAGCCGGTACCCGGGGTCCGAGACGGACGGCATCCCGGCGTCGGTCACCAGCAGCACCCGCGCCCCGCCGGCCAGCGCCTCGACCAGCTCGGGCGTACGGGCCGCCTCGTTGCCCTCGAAGTACGACACGACGCGCCCGGCCGGCTGCACGCCCAGCGCCTGGGTGAGCCGGCGCAGCCGCCGGGTGTCCTCGGCGGCGACGACATCGGCCACCGCCAGCTCCTGGGCCAGCCGCGGAGGCGCGTCCGCGATATCGCCAATGGGGGTGCCTGCGAGTACGAGAGTTCCCGGCGTTCCTGTCACGGTTCCATCCTCGCAGGGCCCAGGCACGGGACTCCCACAGACGTGTTCCCTACGATGGCGCGGTGACCAGTACCGCGTCCTCCACGGACACCCGGCAGGGCCAGGCCGCCGAAGAGCAGCGGCCGTCGTGGCAGCAGCGGCTGCGCCGCTTCGGATATTCGGCGCCGCCGAGAAGCGATGTGCGCGACCGGCTGGTGCCGCCGTACGCCGAGCCCGGGCCGCGCGTCTGGGCGGCGCTCGGGCTGCGCCACGAGGTCGCCGAGCGCGTCACGCGCTGGTCGGGCTGGGGCGGCCCGCTCCTGGTGACGCTGCTGGCCGGGCTGCTGCGGTTCTGGAACCTGGGCAGCCCGAAGGCGGTGATATTCGACGAGACGTACTACGCCAAGGACGCCTGGGCGCTCATCCACCGCGGCTACGAGGTCAATTGGGCGAAGGACGCCAACGACCTGATCCTTCAGGGCAACGGCAACGTGCGGATCCCGAGCGACGCCGCCTATGTCGTGCACCCGCCGGTGGGCAAGTACATCATCGGGCTCGGCGAGTGGATGTTCGGGTTCAACCCGTTCGGCTGGCGCTTCATGACGGCGGTGCTCGGCACGCTGTCGGTGCTGATGCTGTGCCGGATCGGGCGCCGGCTGTTCCGTTCGACGTTCCTCGGCTGCCTGGCGGGCGCGCTGATGGCGGTGGACGGCCTGCACTTCGTGATGAGCCGCACCTCGCTGCTCGACGGCATCCTGATGTTCTTCGTGCTGGCCGCGTTCGGCTGCCTGGTCATCGACCGCGACAAGGCACGGGCCCGGCTCGCGGCCGCGCTGCCGCAGGACGAGGACGGGGTCGTACGCCCCGACGCGCACATCGCCGAGACGACCCGTATGGGCTGGCGCCCGTGGCGCTGGACGGCCGGCCTGATGCTCGGCCTGGCCCTCGGCACCAAGTGGAGCGGCCTCTACGTCCTCGCCGCGTTCTGCCTGATGGCGGTCCTGTGGGACGTCGGCTCCCGCCGGGTCGCGGGCGCGCGTCAGCCGCACCTGGCGGTGCTCAAGCACGATCTGGGCTGGGCGTTCCTGGCGACGGTCCCGGTCGCCATCGCGACGTACATCGTCTCGTGGACGGGATGGATCCTCTCCTCCACCAACGGCTCCGGCGGCTACTTCCGCAACTGGGCGGCGGGCGACGGCAAGAACAGCAACTGGTCCTGGCTGTTCCCCGACTGGTGGCGCAGCCTGTGGCACTACGAGCACGAGGTGTTCGAGTTCCACGTCCACCTCTCCTCGCCTCACACCTACCAGTCCAACCCGTGGAGCTGGATCGTCCTGGGCCGGCCCGTCTCGTACTTCTACGAGTCCCCGGCGCCCGGCAAGGACGGCTGCCCCGCCGACGCCGGCGAGAAGTGCGCCCGCGAGGTCCTGGCCCTCGGTACCCCGCTCCTGTGGTGGGCGGCCTGCTTCGCGATCGCCTATGTGCTGTGGCGCTGGGCGTTCCGCCGCGACTGGCGCGCGGGCGCGATCGCCTGCGGCATCGCGGCCGGCTACCTCCCCTGGTTCCTGTACCAGGAGCGCACGATCTTCTTCTTCTACGCCATCGTCTTCGTGCCCTTCCTCTGCCTGGCCGTCGCGATGATGATCGGCGCGATCCTCGGCCCACCCGGCGCCAGTGAACGCCGCCGTGTCATCGGTGCGGCGGGCGCGGGCGTCCTGGTCCTGCTGATCGTCTGGAACTTCATCTACTTCTGGCCGCTGTACACGGGCACGGCGATCCCGATCGACCAATGGCGATCACGGATGTGGCTGGATACCTGGGTCTAGCCGGCGGCACGTGCGCGGGGCGGGGCGGGTCCGGCCGCGTATGCGTCGGCCGGGCTCACTCTCACCCGGCCGGCTGTCCGGCCCCCTCACCACGCGCACAGCCACGCGCACAGCCACTCTCACCGTCCAGCATCCCGACCGGCGTTCATGGATGTGACGGAGTGCGCCGGGGCCTAACAATTCGGAGAACCTCCGCCCCATGAGCCCCACCCGCGCCTACAGTGCGGTGTAGACCAACTTTTCTGAACGCGTTCAGAAGTTCGGGGGAGGGTCCACGGGGAGGGATTCGCGCGATGCGCAAGGGGGCAAAGGCAGCCGTCATCGGTGGTGTGTTCGCCGTGATGGTGGGGGGCGCCGGGTACGGCGCGTACAACGTGGTGACCGCGATCAGCGGGGACGGCGGCACAGGTGCGTCCGGGCCCGCGGCGGTGAAGACCGGGCCGCCGAGCAGCGGCGAGGTCAAGGAGACCAGCGCCAAGTTCTTCGCGGCGTGGGAGAAGGGCGACGCGGCCAAGGCGGCGGCGTACACCAACTTCGCGTCGAAGGCCGAAGGACTGCTGGGCGGTTACCGCACCGACGCACACCTCACCGGCGTGAAGATCACGCCGGGCACGCCGTCCGGGGCGACCGTGCCGTTCTCGGTCAAGGCAACGGTGTCGTACGACGGGAAGAGCAAGCCCTTCTCGTACGACTCCGAACTGACCGTCGTGCGCGGGGACACCACCGGCAAGGCGCTGGTCGACTGGAAGCCGTCGGTCGTCCACCCGGAGCTGAAGGACGGGGACACGCTGGTCACGGGCGAGTCGGCGAGTCCGGCGATCGAGGCCGTGGACCGCAACAACGTTGTCCTGACGAAGGAGAAGTACCCGTCGCTCGGGCCCATCCTGGACGCGCTGCGCGAGAAGTACGGCGACACGGCGGGCGGCTCACCCGGCATCGAGCTGGCGATCCGGCACGGGAGCGAGGAGACGGCCGACACGACCCTCGTCACCCTCGCCAAGGGGCAGGCGGGCAAGGTCCGTACGACACTCAGCGCCACCGCGCAGGCCGCCGCGGAGAAGGCGGTCACGCAGTACTCCGAGTCGTCCGTGGTGGCGGTGAAGCCGAGCACCGGCGAGGTGCTGGCGGTCGCCAACCACCGGGAGGACGGGTTCAACGCGGCGTTCCTCGGCAAGCTCGCGCCCGGCTCCACGATGAAGATCGTCACCGCGGCGATGTTCATCGACAACGGCGTGACCACGATGAACGGCCCCGCGCCCTGCCCGCAGACCGCGACCTGGCAGAGCCAGACCTTCCACAACCTGACGGGCATGGTCCCGAACGAGAACGCCAGCCTCGCCAACAGCTTCATGCGGTCCTGCAACACGGCCTTCGTGAAGCTCATCGACGGCACCGACAAGGCGCCGCTCACCGACGAGTCGCTCACCACCGAGGCGCAGACACGGTTCGGCCTCGGCCAGGACAACTGGAAGACCGGCATCCCGTCCTTCGACGGCAGTGTCCCCGCCTCCGGCGGCCCGGACCGCGCGGCGAACGCGATCGGCCAGGGCCAGGTCCAGCTGAGCCCGCTGAACATGGCGTCGGTGACGGCGACCGCCATCACCGGCACGTTCCGCCAGCCGGTCATCGTGCCCCTGAAGCTCGACGACCGGGTGCCGGCCCAGGCGAAGGGCCTGCCGGCCAACACCTCCGCGCAGCTCAAGCAGATGATGCGGCTCACCGCGACGAGCGGCACCGCCGCGCGCGTGATGGCCGGGCTCGGCGGGGACGTCGGCGCCAAGACCGGCTCCGCCGAGGTCGACGGCCAGACCAAGTCCAACAGCTGGTTCACCGGATACCGCAACGACATCGCGGCCGCCGCCATGACCCAGGAGGGCGGCCACGGCGGGGACGCCGCCGGTCCTATCGTCGCAGCTGTGCTACGAACTGGTGGCTGAAGTCACCCCTCACAGGGCGGGACCCTAGGCTGATGCTTCTCGTTGAGCAGTCCGAGCAGCGTGAGGCACGGGGGCATCAGGGGACAGCGGAGGACTTGGAGCTGTGGGCAAGAGAAGGCGCGTCGCCGAGCGACGGAAGACGAAGCGGCCCGCCGTGCTCGGCGGGCTGATCGCCGTGGTCGTCGCCGGCGGGGCGTTCGGCGCCTACAGCCTGTACGGCGGCGGTGCGGCGGCCGACGACCGTACGACGACGACCGCCGACCACAAGGCCGTGAAGACCGGCCCGCTCTCGGCGGCCGAAGTGCGCACCACGGCCGCGGCCTTTCTCACCGCCTGGCAGAGCGGCGACGTCGCGAAGGCGGCCGCCGCCACCGACGACTCGGCCGCCGCGACCACCGCGCTGACCGGCTACGGCAAGGACGGGCACATCAGCGGCGTGACCCTGACGAGCGGCAAGCGGTCGGGCACCGCCGTCCCGTTCACCGTCAAGGCCACCGTCACGTACAAGGGCAAGAGCAAGCCGCTCTCGTACGCGTCGAAGCTGACGGTCGTGCGGCGGGCCAAGGACGGTGTCGCGCTGGTCGGCTGGAAGCCGTCCGTCGTGCACCCGGACCTCCAGGACGGCGACCGGCTCGTCACCGGCGCGTCGGGCACGCCCCCGGTCACCGCCCTGGACCGGAACGGCGGGGAGCTGACCACCGCCAAGTACCCCTCCCTGGGCACGGTCCTCGACGGACTGCGCGAGAAGTACGGCAAGACGGCCGGCGGCAAGGCGGGCATCGAGTTGCGCGTGGTCCGCAAGGCCGCGAAGAAGGGCTCCCAGAAGACTCCCGACAAGACCCTGCTGACGCTCAGCGAGGGCACCCCGGGGACCGTGAAGACGACCCTCAGCCCGACCCTCCAGGCGGACGCCGAGCAGCAGGTGGCCGCCAAGGCGAAGGCGTCGGTGGTCCTGATGCGCCCCTCGACGGGCGAGATCCTCGCCGTCGCGAACAGCAGCCACGGCTTCAACACCGCCTTCCAGGGCTCCCTCGCCCCCGGCTCCACGATGAAGGTCATCACCGCGTCGCTGCTCTTCGACAAGGGGCTGGCCTCCGCCGACAAGGCGCACCCGTGCCCCAAGACCGCGAAGTACGGCGGCTGGACGTTCCACAACGACGACGACTTCCAGATCAAGAACGGCACGTTCAAGCTGAGCTTCGCGCGGTCCTGCAACACGGCCTTCATCACCCAGGCGAAGAAGCTGGAGAACGCCGACCTGACCAAGCAGGCCCAGCAGGTCTTCGGGCTGAGCATGAACAACTGGGCCATCGGCGTCCCGACCTTCGACGGCTCGGTACCGGTGCAGAGCGCCGCACAGATGGCGGCGTCCCTCATGGGCCAGGGCGGCGTCCGCATGAACCCGCTGAACATGGCGTCGGTCGCCTCCACGGTCCAGTCGGGCACCTTCCACCAGCCCTACCTGGTGTCCCCGACGGTCGACCACCGCACGCTGGCCACGGCGTCCCGCACCATGTCCGCGTCCACGCTCTCCCAGCTCCGCGAAGTCATGCAGTACACGGCGGCGTACGGCACCGCCGCCGAGGCCATGTCCGGGCTCGGCCCCAACTACGGTGCCAAGACCGGCTCCGCCGAGGTCGACGGCCAGGACAAGCCCAACGGCTGGTTCACGGCCTGGAAGGGCGACCTCGCGGCTGCGGGCGTCGTGCAGCAGGGCGGCCACGGGGGCGACACGGCGGGGCCGATCGTGGCGGCGCTGCTGAAGGCGGGGAGCTAGGTGTTGCGGGTCAGGACGTTGGTGACGTGAGTTGTTGGCAGATCAGTTGGTGAGCAAGTTGCGCCGTCGCGAGCAGGTCCTCGCGAGCCGTGTCGACGTTGGACCGCACTCCAGGGCATGCGCCTCCAAGTGGGTCAACCGGTACCGTCGTCATGGTGAGCTCGGCCTGCACGACCGGTCCTCCACACCCCACCGCCAACCCACAGCCACACCGGGCGAGGTAGTGGAGCGGATTGAGCAGATGCGCCGAAACCACAAGTGGTCCGCAGGACGGATCGCCTTCGAACTCAGCCAAACCACGCACGCCGTGAGCCGTCGCACCGTCACCCGGCACCTCGCCCATCTCGGTCTGAGCAGACGACGATTCATCGACCCCGACGGCCACACCACGCGGAAACCACGCACAATCACCGCTCGCCGACCGGGCCACATGGTGCACATCGACGTGAAGAAGGTCGGACGGATACCTGACGGCGGCGGATGGCGCGCCCACGGCCGAAACAGCGATCACTCCCGGGCAGTCAGCCGGAACAAGAAGAAGACCGGCCGTGGAGGGTACGTGTACCTGCACTCGGCGATCGACGGACACACCCGCCTCGCCTACACCGAGCCCTTGCCGGATGAGAAAGCCTCGACGGCGATTGCGTTCCTGCACCGGGCCAGGGCGTGGTTTGCCGTACACGGCATCACCCGGATCGAACGGCTCGTCACCGACAATGGCGCCTGCTACCGGGCAGATGCGTTCACCCGCGCCCTACTCGGCTCACGGCACCAACGGATCCGACCGTACACGCCCCGGCACAACGGGAAAGTGGAACGGTACAACCGGATCCTGGCCGAAGAGTTCCTGTACGCGCGTACCTGGACCTCCGAAACACAGCGCGCCCAGGCGCTGGCGGTCTGGAACATCCACTACAACTACCACCGACCCCACACCGCCCTCGGCGGACAACCACCCGCAGCAACACTCGGGCAGACTGTCACCAACGTCATGTCCTCATACAGCTAGGCCGCGAGTTGGGCCGGGAGCCAGGCGAGGTGTTGGGCGGGGAACTGGGCGCGGGGGCGATGTCAGTGGGGAGTTCTACTCTCCACCCATGACGTTCTCGCTGCCCGAAGGACTTCCGGCCGGCCACTTCGTGCCGGACGGCTCGCCGGTCATGTGGTACTCCGACCAGCCCCCGGCGGACCCGTCGGCCGCGTGGAGCGGACACCAGCGGCAGCAGCACGTCACCGGTCTGCTGCCGCTCCTGTGCTACTCCGACGTCCGGCCGGCCCCGTTCGACCTCGCCGCCGTCGACGCCTTCGACCTGGAGGGCGAACTGGAGGAGGCCTGGCGCACCCATCGCCGGCGCCAACTCGCCCGGCTCGCCGCGCCGCCCGAGCCGGTGGACTGCCCCGAGGACATCGAGCCGTGGGAGGACGACCCCGGCCCACCGTTCGAGCAGTGGCCCGGACTGGCGCCCGCCACGCTCCCCTCGGCCGGCGTCGACCCGGACGAGGCCGCGCGGTCCGCCTTCGCCCTGCTCGCGAAGGAATGGCCGTACGAGCTGTGGGACGGCCGTCTCGCACTCGTCGCCGCCCGGCGGAGCGCCGACATACCCGCCGTCGTCGGCTGGGACCGCGGCGCCCCTCTCCCCCTGCTCTGCGCCCTGCTGCGCAGTTGGGAGGACCGCTTCGGCGCCCGCGTCCTCGCCGCCGTGGGAGCGACGCTGTACGTCTCCGTCGCGAGCCCGCCGCGGACCGCGGAGCAGGCAAGCCACGTCGCCCTCGAACACCTCCTGACCACGGCCGACAACATCGTCAACGACCCCCCGACCCCCTTCCCCCGGTACGCGGCATCCCTCGTCAACGCCCCGCTGTGGCGCTTCTGGTGGGACTAGGAACTCGGTCGCGTGCCTCGTACACCGACCGCTAGCGTGCCGTTCATGACCGCCACCGAGCCGAACGCCGCCGAAGAACACTCCCCTGCGGAGAACGCCGACACCGAGAACGCCCCCGCCGAGAGGGCCACTACCGAGAAGGCCACTACCGAGAACGCGGCCCACCCCCGTTTCGCCGAGGCCCTCCAAGAGCTGGGCCTCGACGAGGTGACCGGGCGCGTCCGCCGCTTCCCCGACGCGACCCGCACCGCCGCCGAGGCCGCCGCCGCGATCGGCTGTGAGCTGAGCCAGATCTGCAAGTCGCTGATCTTCGCGGCGGACGGGGTGCCGGTGCTGGTGCTGATGGACGGCGCGTCACAGGTCGACCTGGAGCTCGTACGGCGGGAGCTGGGCGCCGAGAAGGTGACGCGGGCCAAGGTGGACCTGGTGCGGGAGACGACGGGGTACGCGATCGGTGGCGTACCGCCCTTCGGACACCGCACCAGAACCCGTGTCCTGGCGGACCGTTCGCTGCTCGACCACGACACGGTATGGGCCGCGGCGGGCACGCCGCACGCCGTCTTCCCGATGGACCCGAAGAGCCTGATCGCCCACGCCGGCGGCACCCTGGTGGACGTGCGCGAGCGAACGGCGTGACGCCGCTCGTCACCGCGGCGGTGCTGCTCGCCGCGGTCACCCACGCCAGCTGGAACGCGCTCGCGCACCACATCGAAGACAAGCTGGTCGGCTTCACGCTGATCGCGGGCGGCGGCACGCTGATCGGCCTCGCCATGGTGCCGTTCGTGGCGGTCCCGGCGTCGGGGGCCTGGCCGTACCTCATGGTGTCGGCCGTGATCCACGTCGCGTACTACGTCCTGCTGATGCGCTCGTTCCGGCTCGGCGACTTCGGGCAGGCATATCCGATCGCCCGCGGGACCGCTCCGCTGGTCGTCACGGCGCTGGCGGCGGTCTTCGCGCACGAGGTGCCCGACGGGTGGGCGGCGTCCGGGATCGCGCTGTCCTGCGCGGGGCTGACGGGCGTCGCCCTGTGGGGGCTGCGCGGGCGGCGCCCCCACTGGGCCGCGATCGGGGCGGCGTTGGCGACCGGCGTATCGATCGCCGCGTACACCGTCGTGGACGGTCTGGGCGTACGCGCCTCAGGCTCCTCTCTCGGCTACACCGCCTGGCTGATGGCCATCGAGGGTGTGGCGATCCCGGTGTACGCGGGGTACCGCTGGCGCCGCGAGTTCGTGCCCGTCCTACGGCCGTACGCCGCCGTGGGCCTCCTCGGCGCGGCGCTCTCCGTGTCGGCGTACGGCCTGGTCCTGTGGGCCCAGACGCGGGCCGAACTGGCACCGATCGCCGCCCTGCGCGAGTCCTCGATCATCGTCGGCGCGGCCATCGGGGCGGTGTTCTTCAAGGAACGGTTCGGGGCACCGCGGATCGCGGCGGCGGGGCTGCTGGTGGTGGGGATCGGGCTGATGCTGCACGCGGGATAGCGGGTTGGCGCGTTGGCAGGGGAGCCGTCGCGACCCGCCCCCGCTCCCGCTCCGGCTCCCGTCCCCGCCGTCTCCTCCGGCTACGCGTCGATCGCCGTCCGTACCGCCCGTACCAGCGCCTGCGCCCGTGCGTCCGCCGTCACGCTCTTACGGAAGCCGTTGGTCACGTACCCGAGGGAGATCCCCGACTCGGGGTCGGCGAAGCCGAGGGCGCCGCCGCGGCCGGGGTGGCCGAAGGAGCCCGGGGAGAGCAGGGGCGAGGCCGTGCCGTGGAGCATGTAGCCGAGGCCGAAGCGGGTGTTGACGACCAGGACGCGGTCGGGGCCCGCGGACTGTTCCGCGCGGGCCAGTTCGACGGTGTCCGGCGTGAACAGCCGCACGCCGTCGACCTCTCCGATCAGCGCGGCGTAGAAGCGGGCCAGGCCCTCCGCCGTGGCTATGCCGTTGGAGGCGGGCAGGACCGCCGCCCGGTACGCCGGGTCGTTCTCGTCGGGCATCGGGGTGATCGCGGCGAAGGCACGGCGGGTGAGGCTGTCCGGATCCGCGTACGCCTCGGAGACCGCCCGCTTCGGCCGGGTCTTCAGGCCGCCCGGCGCCGACGGGGCCTCGATCTGCGCGACCCGCCCCACCCGGCCCGTCTCCGCCGCCGGCAGCCCGACCCACAGATCCAGCCCCAGCGGCCCCGCGATCTCGTCCGCGATCCACTCGCCGATCGAGCGCCCGGTCACCCGCCGGACCAGCTCACCGGTCAGCCAGCTGTACGTCTGCGCGTGATAGCCGTGGTCCGCGCCCGGCTCCCACACCGGCGCCTGCGCGGCCACCGTCGCGGCCGCAAGGCCGGGGTCCGCCGCCTCGGCGAGGGTGAGCGGACGGTCGAGAACGGGCACCCCGGCCCGGTGCGCGAGCACATGCCGGACGAGCGTCCGTTCCTTGCCCGCCGCCTTGTACTCCGGCCAGTAGCGGCCGACCGGAGCGTCCAGGTCGAGTTCCCCGCGCTGGGCGAGCATCAGGAGTACGGCGGCGGCGACGCCCTTGGTCGCCGAGCGCACGATCTGCGCGGTGCCGTGCCGCCAGGGCTCGGTGCCGTCGACGTCCCGCGTGCCGGCCCACAGGTCGACGACCTTGTGCCCGTCGCGGTACACGGTGACGGCGGCGCCCCGGTCCCCGAGCACCTCGAAGTTGCGTACGAACGCTTCCCCGACCGGCTCGAAGCCCTCGGCCACTGTGCCGTTCACGTCCACGCCCGCGCTCCTTGTCGCCTCACCTGTGCCAACGGTGAGTGCAACACGCACGTACCGGCGTCGATTCCGGCAGGGCCTAACCCAGCAGGATCGTGACCTCGATGTTGCCGCGGGTGGCGTTCGAGTACGGGCAGACTTCGTGGGCCGCGTCCACGAGCTTCGTCGCGACGTCCTGGTCGACGACGGGGAGCGACACGCTCAGAGCGACCGCGAGGCCGTAGCCGCGCTGCTTGTTCGGGCCGATCCCGACCTTCGCGGCGACCGTGGAGCCGGAGAGGTCGAACCCGGCGCGGCGGCCCACCAGCACCAGGGCGTTGTGGAAGCAGGCGCTGTAACCGGCCGCGAACAACTGCTCCGGGTTCGTGCCGTTGCCGTCGCCACCGAGCGCGGGCGGCATCGCGACCTTCAGCTCCAGCTGGCCGTCCTGACTGGTCACATAGCCGTCCCGGCCACCATGCGCGGTGGCCTCGGCAACGTACATGATCTTCGTCGGGCGGGTGTCGACAACGGTGCCATCGATCACGGCAGGACCTCCCCCAGGGCGTACAACACGACGGGCACAACGGCGGGTACAGCAGCAGGTGCGACTGCGGACAAAACGCCACGCAACACAGAAGTGTGCAAGTACATCGTGCACAAGGTACCCGCCGGTACGGAGGTCTGTATTACCAGGGGGTAGAAACCGTGGGTAACCCCGGCGCGCCTCAACGCCCCCGCGCCGCCGCCCCCTCCGCGCGCTCCGCCAAACGCCACAGTTCCTCCCGGAGGCGCGCGACGTCGGCGCTGTTCACCCCGGTGGCCGTCAGCAGCGCCTCCGGCACGGTCTCCGCGCGCTCCTTGAGCAGTTCGCCGCGCCCGGTGAGCGCGACGAGCACGGAGCGTTCGTCGTGCGCCGAGCGCTCACGGCGCACGAGCCCCGCGGACTCGAGCCGCTTGAGCAACGGCGACACCGTGCCGTAGTCGAGGTGCAGCGCGGTCGCCAGTTCCTTGACCGTGGTCTCGCCGCGCTCCCAGAGGACCAGCAGGACGAGGTACTGCGGGTAGGTGAGACCGAGCTCCTCCAGCAGCGGGCGGTACGCGGCCGTCACCGCGCGCTGGGCGGCGTACAAGGCGAAGCACAGCTGGTCGTCGAGCAGCAGCGACCCGGTCGGCCCGACGTCCTCTTGTTCTGTCACGCGCCCATTGTCACGGAGCGCGGGTCGAAGCCGAAGGGGAGCTCCAGACGGTGGGTGCGCATGAGGGCGTCGTCGGAGAGGAGTTCGCCGGTCCTGCCGTCGGCCGCGATCACGCCGTCGCTCAGGACGAGCGACCGGGGGCACAGTTCGAGGGCGTACGGCAGGTCGTGCGTGACCATGAGGACGGTGACGTCCAAGGACCGCAGGATGTCGGCGAGTTCGCGCCGCGAGGCGGGGTCGAGGTTGGACGAGGGCTCGTCGAGGACCAGGATCTCCGGCTCCATCGCCAGGACCGTCGCGACCGCCACCCGGCGCCGCTGCCCGAAGGACAGATGGTGCGGGGGCCGGTCGGCGAAGGCCTCCATGCCGACCTGTTCCAGGGCGGTCCGGACGCGTTCCTCCAGCTCGGCGCCCTTCATCCCCGCCGCGGCCGGGCCGAAGGCGACGTCCTCGCGCACGGTCGGCATGAACAGCTGGTCGTCGGGGTCCTGGAAGACGATGCCGACCCTGCGCCGGATCTCCGCCATGTGCCGCTTGCCGACCGGGAGTCCGGCCACCATGACGGTTCCGGTGCCGCCGCTCAGGATGCCGTTGAGGTGCAGGACGAGGGTGGTCTTGCCGGCGCCGTTCGGGCCGAGCAGCGCGACGCGTTCGCCGCGCGCGACACGGAAGTCGACGCCGAAGAGGGCCTGGTGCCCGTCGGGGTAGGCGAAGGCGAGGCCGGAGACCTCCAGAGAAGCTGTCACAGCGTCCATCCCAACAGACATACGACAAGGGCGGCGAAGGGGAGGGCGAGGGCGTACGACCACTGCGCCCGGGACGCGGTCACCTCGTCGATGACCGGCATCGAGCCGGCGTACCCCCGGCTCACCATGGCGAGATGCACGCGCTCCCCGCGTTCGTAGGAGCGGATGAACAGCGCGCCCGCCGACTTCGCGAGCACCCCCCAGTGCCGTACGCCGCTGGCCTCGAACCCGCGCGACTCCCGCGCGATCCGCATCCGCCGCATCTCGTCCGTGATGACATCGCCGTACCGGATCATGAAGGAGGCGATCTGCACGAGGAGCGGCGGGAGCTTCAACCGCTGGAGACCGAGGAGCAGTTCACGCAGTTCGGTCGTCGAGGCCAGCAGGACGGACGCGGCGACGCCCAGTGTCCCCTTGGCGAGCACGTTCCACGCGCCCCACAGACCGTTCACGCTGAGCGACATGCCCAGCACGTCCACCCGTTCGCCCTCCGCCACGAACGGCATCAGTACCGCGAAGGCGACGAACGGGATCTCGATGAGCAGCCTCTTCAGGAGGAAGCCCGCCGGTACGCGCGCCTTGTGCGCCACCGTCGCGAGCAGCGCGGCGTACAGGGCGAACGCCCACATCGCCTCGCGCGGGGTGGAGACGACCACGACCACGAAGGCGAAGGCCGCGGCGAGTTTGGTGTGCGGCGGCAGGGCGTGCACGGGCGAGTGCCCGTGCCGGTACAGCTTGTGCGCGTGACCGGCGCCCACGTCAGACGCCTTCGGGGAGGGAGACGGGCGAGGTGTCGGCCGTACGGCGCCTGCGGATCGCCCAGAACACGCCGGTGCCCGCGACGATCGTGACGCCGACGCCGATCACGCCCGCGAGACCGCCGGAGATCCGGGCGTCGGAGATGTCCCTGACGCCGTATCCGGCGAGCGGGGAGTCCTCCGTGGCGTGCTTCTCGGCCTTCTGGTCGATGCCCTTGTCCTTGGCGATCTTCTCCAGGCCGTCGGGGCTGGCGGAGGCGTAGAAGCTGACGAACCCGGCGAGGACGAGGGAGGTGACGAGGCCGGTGATCCACACCTTGCGGTGCGAGGAGCGGGCGGCGACGGGGACGGCGGCCGTGGGGGCGTCGACGAGCTCCCCGTTCACGCGCAGCTTGAGCCGCTGCTGGAGGCCGCGTGCGCCGTACACGAGATCCGGTCGTACGGCGATGACGGCGCCGACCGTGAGCGCGGTGATCGCGGCCTCGCCGATGCCGATGAGGACGTGCACGCCGATCATGGCCGTGGCGACCTTGGAGATCGCGACGTCGGTGGTGCCGCCGATCGCGTAGATGAGGGTGAAGGCGACGGCGGCGGCCGGGACCGACAGCAGCGCGGAGACGAAGGCGGCGACGGTGATGGAGCGCCGCTTGCGGGGCAGCACCTTCACCAGGCCGCGGAAGAGGGCGTAGGAGACGACCGTGGTGACGATCGCCATGTCGGTGATGTTGACGCCGAGCGCGGTGAGGCCGCCGTCCGCGAAGAGGATGCCCTGCATCAGCAGGACGACCGAGACGCAGAGGACCCCTGTGTAGGGGCCGACGAGTATCGCGGCCAGGGCACCGCCGAGCAGATGTCCGCTGGTCCCGGCGGCGACCGGGAAGTTGAGCATCTGTACGGCGAAGATGAAGGCGGCGACCAGGCCGGCGAGCGGCGCGGTCTTCTCGTCGAGTTCGCGGCGGGCGCCGCGCAGGCTCACCGCGATCGCACCGGCGGCGACCGCTCCGGTGACCGCGGAGACCGGGGCGTTGATGAATCCGTCAGGCACATGCACCGTTCGATGATAGTGCCTTGTTGCGAACGACTTGCAAGAGCGATGCGCCTACGAACAACGCGTGGGAGGCATTCGGCCGCCATGGACCGCCGGAGAGCGGTTTCCGTGGAATGTGCGACATTGGAAAGGTGACGGATTCACAACTTCCGCACAGGTAACGCAGCGTAAGGAGTCGGTTCATGTACGCCGTCGAACAGTACGCACGTGCCCATATCGTCACCGACACCGCCGACTCCCCGGACGACGAGCGCCGAGCCGTCCCCGTCGCCCTTCGCTACGACCCCGAGACCGATCCCCGCCAGGTGCACATCACGCTGCCCGGCCCCCATGAGTGGGTCTTCGCCCGCGAGCTGCTGGAGCAGGGGCTGCGGGTCCCGGTCAGCAACGGCGACGTGCGCGTCTGGCCGTGCGGCCGGGTGCAGGCGGTCATGGAGTTCCACTCTGCACAAGGGGTGGCGGTCGTGCAGGTCGACTCGAAAGCCCTGATGCGCTTCCTGCGTCGTACGTACACGGCCGCCACCCCGGTGGCTCACTGAACTCGGTGTGAACCAGGGCCAGTCCTGCGGTTCTTCCTTCGGATCAGCCCTGGTCCGAGGACCTGGAGGACCTAGACGCGGGCCAGCTCCCGGTCGTCGTCCTCGTCCTTCCGCTTCGCGTCCAGCGCGCGCAGGCCCTCACCCTCGACGTCCACGTTCGGCAGGGCGCGGTCCAGCCACTTCGGCAGCCACCAGGCCTTCTTGCCGAGCAGCGCCAGGACGGCCGGGACGATCGCCATGCGCACGAGGAACGCGTCGAAGAAGACGGCGATCGCGAGGCCGAAGCCGATCATCTTGATCATCGACTCGCTGGAGCCGATGAAGCCGGAGAACACCGCGATCATGATGACGGCCGCCGCCGTGACGACCCGCGCGCCGTGCTTGAAGCCGGTCACGATCGCCTGGCTGGGCTTCTCGCCGTGGACGTACGCCTCGCGCATCCGGGTCACGAGGAAGACCTCGTAGTCCATGGCGAGACCGAAGACGACACCCACCATGAAGATCGGCATCATCGACATGATCGGGCCGGTCTCCTCGACGCCGAACAGGCCGGACAGCCAGCCCCACTGGAAGACCGCGACGACGGCGCCGAGCGCGGCCATCACCGAGAGCAGGAAGCCGAGGGCCGCCTTCAGCGGGACCAGGATCGAGCGGAAGACCACGATCAGGAGCAGGAAGGCCAGGCCGACCACCAGCGCGAGATACGGGACCAGCGCGTCGTTGAGCTTCTGCGAGAAGTCGATGTTCATCGCCGTGGTGCCGGTGACCAGCACGGTGGCGTCGGTGTCCGTCTTGATGCCGCCGCCCGCGTCACGGATGCCGTGGACCAGGTCCTCGGTCTTGACGCTGGACGGCTTGGAGTCCGGGATGACGGTGATCGTCGCGGTGTCGCCGGCCTTGTTGAACGCCGCCGGGGTGACCGTCACGACGCCCTTGAGGTCCTTGATCTTGTCGGACACCTCGGTGGCGGCGCCCTTCGGGTCGTCGCTCGCCTTGGCGTCGACGACGACCATCAGCGGACCGTTGAAGCCGGGCCCGAAGCCGTCCGACAGCAGGTCGTACGCGCGGCGCTGCGTGGTCGACACCGGCTGCGAACCGTCGTCGGGCAGGCCCAGTTCGAGCGAGCTCGCCGGGAGCGCGGCCGCGCCCAGGCCCACCACGCCGAGCAGCAGGACGGCGAGCGGACGGCGGACCACGAAGCTGGCCCAGCGGGTGCCCATGTTGGGCTTGCCGGCGTTCTTGGCGGCGCGGCCGCCGCCGAGCAACTTGCTCTTCTGGCCGGCGGGCTGGACCTTGCGGCCCGCGTATCCGAGCAGGGCCGGGATCATCGTCAGGGCGATGAGTACGGCGATGGCGACCGTGCCCGCCGCCGCGACACCCATCTTCGTCAGCATCGGGATGTTGACGACCGAGAGGCCGACCAGCGCGATCACGACGGTCAGACCGGCGAAGACCACCGCGGAGCCCGCCGTGCCGACGGCCCGTCCGGCCGCTTCCTCGCGTTCGCGCCCTTCGGCCAGTTCGGCGCGGTAGCGGGAGACGATGAACAGCGCGTAGTCGATGCCGACCGCGAGGCCGATCATCATCGCGAGCGTGGAGGTGGTGGTGCCGAGGTCGAGCGCGTTGGCCAGGGCGGTGATGGTGGAGACGCCGATGCCCACGCCGATCAGCGCGGTCAGCAGCGGCAGCCCGGCCGCGATCAGCGAACCGAAGGTGATGACGAGGACGACCGCGGCGATCGCGATACCGATGACCTCGGAGGATCCGGTCTCGGGCGTCGCCGTGAGCGCGTCACCGCCCACCTCGACGGTCAGCCCGGATGCCCGCGCGTCCTGCGCGGCCTCCTTCAGGGCGTCCTTCGAGGAGTCCTGCAACTCCATCCCGGAGACCTTGTACTTCACCGAGGCATAGGCGACCGAGCCGTCCTTGCTGACGGCGTTCGCCTTGAACGGGTCGGTGACGGACGTGACTTCGGAGCCGTCGCCGAGCGCCTTGACGGTCTTCTTGACGGCGGCCTTGTTGGCCTTGTCCGCCATCTTCTCGCCGCTGGGCGCCTTGAAGACGACGCGCGCGGTCGCTCCGTCGGCACTCATGCCGGGGAAGCGCTGTTCCAGCAGGTCGAAGGCCTTCTGCGCCTCGGTGCCGGGGATCGAGAAGGAGGACGAGCCCGCGGTGGGCGCGGAGGCGGCGCCGACACCCGCGAGCGTCAGCAGTGCCACCCAGATCAGGGCGACGAAGTGCCGTCGCCTGAAGGCGAGTCGGCCGAGTTTGTAGAGGAACGTGGCCACGAGGGCGAACTCCCGGTCAGGTCGTGTGGATGGCAGGGGCTGGCGTGATCACCCGAGTGGGGGCAGGGGGGATCAGCCCGACGACGTGAGCGGTCGCGTCAGGTGCAATTACAGGGATGTGCTGAGGACTTTGAGGGGTTGAGGTTTCAGGCGCCGAGAGCGGGGAGGATCACGGCGTCGATGTACGAGGTGAGGAAGGCCTGGGTCGGCGGCTGTTGGTCGATGAGGCTGCGGACCGCGAAGGCGCCGACCAGCATGTGCAGCACGAAATCCTTGGCAGGGTTGTCCGGACGGATCTCACCCCGGTCGACGGCGCGCTGGAGCATCGCGCGCAGCTCCTCCTGCTCCGGCTCGATGATCAACTCCCGGAAGGCGCGCAGGAGGTCGGGGTTCCCGTGCACGGCCGTGGCCAGACCCCGCATCAGCGCGGAGTTCTGTTCCATGTGGCAGTCGTCCTCGCGCCGCACCATCGCGTGGAAGTCTCCCCGCAGGGACCCGGTGTCGACACCAACGGCGGACGGCTTCTGGTGCCGGATCGCCTTGGCGACGAGCTCGGCCTTGCCGCCCCACTGGCGGTAGAGGGTGGCCTTGCTGGACTTGGTGCGGGCGGCGACCGCGTCCATAGTCAGGGCGTCGTAGCCGACTTCCCGGAGCAGGTCGAGCACGGCCGTGTACAGCTCGGCCTCGCGCTCGGGCGTGATCCGACTGCGACGCACCGTTGCGGCTTCAGCCATCCCACTCACCTTCTTCTGCTCCGGATTCTTCTACTCCGGACGACACGGCTTCGTACGACTCTGAAGATACCCTGAGAAGAAACGAAACGAAACCGTTTCGTACGTGTCTTGTGTCACGCGAACGTTTTCACAAGCTGCCGGTGGCTTCACGAGCTGCCGTTGGCTTCACGAGCTGCCGTTGGCGGCGATTCACAAGTTGCCGGGGGTCGCTGAGCGGAAAAGCATGAGGAGGTGAGCGACGAGTACGAGAAGGCGACCAAGGGCAAGCCGACGACGGACCGGACGACCACGGACAGGGCGACGACGGGTCGGACGGGCACGGACGGGGCGACCACGGACAGGACGACGGCGGATCGGGAGACGACGGACCGGAAGGCGAGTGCGGACCGGGAGGCGAGCACCGACCGGGAATCGAGCACGGACCGGGAAGCGGCAAGCCAGGCGACCACGGCCCGGGCGGCCGGCGGCCAGGCGGCCACCGGCAGTGGCGCGCCCGGATACCTGCGCTTCCCGCACCTCAGCGGCGACCTGCTCTGCTTCGCGGCCGAGGACGATCTGTGGGTGGCCCCCCTCGACGGGCCGGGCCGCGCCTGGCGGGTCACCGTGGACCGCACCAAGGTCGGCCACCCGCGCTTCTCGCCCGACGGCCGCCACATCGCGTACACGAGCTGGCGCAGCTTCGTGCCGGAGATCCATGTGGCGCCGGTGGACGGCGGTCCCGGCAAGCGGCTCACCTACTGGGGCAGCGCGGACACCCAGGTCTGCGGCTGGTCCCCCGACGGCGACATCCTCGCCGTCGCCTCGCACGGTCAGCCCTTCTCGTACTTCACCTGGGCCTACAAGGTCCCCACCGACGGCGACCCCGGCGGCAAGCTCCCCTGGGGCCCGGTCTCGCACATCGCGACCACCGACATCGACGGCGAGCGCAAGACCCTGCTGCTCACCGGCACCCCGCCGCACGAACCGGCCGCCTGGAAGCGGTACCGGGGCGGGGCCACGGGCCGGCTCTGGCTGCACGGGCAGCAGTTGGTCTCCGACCTCGACGGCCATCTCGACTCCCCCATGTTCGTCGGCGGCCGGATCGCCTTCCTCTCCGACCACGAGGGCATCGGAAACCTGTACTCGTGCGCGTACGACGGCTCCGACCTGCGCCGCCACACCGACCACGACGCCTTCTACGCACGCCATGCCTCGTCGGACGGCACCCGTGTCGTCTACCAGTGCGCGGGCGACCTGTGGATCGTCGACGACCTGTCCCCGCAGTCGGTCCCGCGCCGTCTCGACGTGCGGCTCGGCGGGCCGCGTGCGGGACGCCGTACGTACCAGGTGCCGGCGACCCAGCACATCGACGGGATCTCGGTCGACGAGACGGGCCGGGCCAGCGCCGTCGTCGTACGCGGCAGTCTGTACTGGCTCACGCACCGGGACGGGCCCGCGCGCACCATCACGGACACCCCGGGCGTACGCGTCCGGCTCCCCGAGATGCTCGGCTCGGGCGGTCAGGTCGCCTACGTCACGGACGCGGAGGGCGAGGACGCCGTCGAGATCGCCTACCTCCCGCGCGCGACCGGCGACCGCGCACCGCGCCGCCTCGCCTCCGGTGAGCTCGGCCGCGTACAGGAACTGGTGTCGGACCCACAGGGCGAGCGCCTCGCGATCGCCGCGAACGACGGGCGGCTGCTCCTCCTCGACACGACGGAGGAGTCTGGGGGCACCTCCCGGACGGAGTCTGGGGGCAGCTCCCGGACGGAGTCCGGGGGAGGGGAGGTCACGGAGCTCATTCGGTCCATCAACGGGCCGGTGCGTGATCTCGCCTTCTCGCCGGACGGAGCGTGGCTGACGTGGTCGCATCCGGGCATCGGGCGGTCGCTCAGGCAGATCAAGATGGCGCGGATAAAGGACCGCCTGATCGTCGACGTCACCAACGGGCGCTTCGAGGACGAGAACCCGGTGTTCACGCGGGACGGCCGGTATCTGGCCTTCCTGTCCTGGCGCGGCTTCGACCCGGTGTACGACGTGCACACCGGGGACCTGTCCTTCCCGCTGGGCTGCCGCCCGTACCTGGTGCCGCTGTCCTCCGCGACCCCCTCCCCCTTCGCCCTGAACCCCGACGGGCGTCCGGTCGCCGGCGGTCTGGACCCGGTCGAGGAGGAGGCGGGCGAGGACGGCGGCGCCGCGACCGTCGAACTCGAAGGCCTGGAGAGCCGGGTGACGCCCTTCCCGGTCACCGCTTCCAAGTACTCGGCGCTCCACCCGGTCGCGGGCGGCGGTCTGGTCTGGCTGCGCTGGCCGATCTCGGGCGCGCTGGGCGAGACCTTCGCCAATCCCGACGACACGACCGGGCGGCCGACGCTGGAGTTCTTCAACATCACCAAGGCGAAGAAGTCCGAACTCGTCGCGCATCTGGACTGGTTCGCGATCAGCGGCGACGGATCCCGGCTGGTGGTCGTGGACGAGGGCGACCTGCGCGCCGTCCCCTCCACCGAGTCCGGCGACAGCGACTCGACCGTCTGGATCGACCTGCGCCGCATCATCCACGAGGTGGACCCGCCCGCCGAATGGCGCCAGGCGTACGCGGAGGCCGGCCGCATCATCCGCGCCTACTACTGGGAACCCGACATGTGCGGCATCGACTGGGACGCGGTCCTTGAGCAGTACCGGCCGCTGGTCGAACGGGTCGCCTCGCCGGACGAGTTCGCGGACCTGCTGCGCGAGGTGGTGGGCGAACTGGGCACATCGCACGCGTACGTCACCCCGGCACGCCGCAACGAGGGCCCGGCCCACTATCAGCGCTGGCAGGGCCTGCTGGGCGCCAACCTGGTTCGCCGTGACGGCAGTTGGATGCTCAAGCGGATCCTCCCCGGCGACTCGTCCGACTCCAAGGCCCGCTCCCCCCTGGCCGGTACGGGGATCCGCGAGGGCGCGGTGCTCACCCACGTCGACGGGCGTCCGGTGCACCCGGTCACGGGCCCGTACCCGTTGCTGGCGGGCGCGGGCGGTACGACGGTGGAGCTGACGTTCACCCCGGCGGAGGGCGAGGGCCCGTCGAGGCGGGTGGCGGTGGTCCCGCTGATCGACGAACGGCCACTGCGGTACCAGGACTGGGTGGCCAAACGCCGCGAAGTCGTACGGAAGTTGAGCGGCGGCCACTGCGGCTACCTGCACATCCCGGACATGGGCGGCTCGGGCTGGGCGCAGTTCAACCGCGACCTGCGCATGGAGGTCTCGCGCCCCGCACTGATCGTCGACGTGCGCGGCAACGCGGGCGGCCACATCAGCGAGCTCGTCGTCGAGAAGCTGACCCGCAAGATCCTGGGCTGGGACCTGACACGCAACGCCCAGCCGGTGTCATACGCGTCGAACGCGCCGCGCGGCCCGGTGGTCGCCCTCGCGGACGAGGCGACGTCGTCGGACGGCGACATGATCACGGCCGCCTTCAAGCTTCTGAAACTCGGCCCGGTCGTCGGCCAGCGCACCTGGGGCGGCGTCGTCGGCATGACCGGCCGCCACCGCCTCGGCGACGGCACGGTGATCACGGTCCCCATGAACGCGGCCTGGTTCGACGCGTACGGCTGGACCGTCGAAAACCGCGGCGTCTCCCCGGACTTGGAGATCCTCCGCACCCCCCTGGACTGGGCGGAGGGCCGCCACGCCCAGCTCGACGACGCGGTTCAGCTGGCCCTGGACCTGCTGAGCACCCAGCCGGCCGCGTCTCCTCCGGACTACTCGTACGTCCCGGACAGGACTCGACCGAAACTGCCACCGAGGACGGCGGGTTAGCCGATCCGGAAAAGAGCGGTAACAGCAACAGCAACAGCAAGAAGTGGGGCGCCCTCTTGAGAGAGGGCGCCCCACTCCGGCGCAAGCCAAGTGCAACGATCAGACGTCGTAGTCCTGGTCGAAGCGCTCCTGGGCCTCACGCTGAGTGCGCTCCGTGTCCTGCATGGCACGGTCACGACCCTGCGGAGTGCGCTCACCCTGGGGGGTGCGCTCACCCTGGGGGGTGCGCTCGCCCTGCGGGGTGCGCTCGCCCTGGGGGGTGCGCTCGCCCTTGGGGGTGCGCTCGCCCTTGGGGTCGCCCATCTTCTTCTTCTTGGCCTGCTGCTTCAGCTGCTCGGCCTTGTCCTTGAACTGGTCCTGCATGCCCATGAGATTTCACTCCCGTTGTGGGTGAGGGGGATCGGGGCTCGACCAGACTTACACGCAGGGACAGAGCACGCATTTCGATCAGTAACTCACCGTGAGCGACAACGGATCACTTCACTGCGACGACCCTTGCCGCTCCTGCTCATCGGCCGCCCCACCGGCCCCGACCAACCCGGTACGCACACTCGCCAGCCGAGGCTCGAACCGTCGCATCTCCCGCTGCCCGACCGCCCCGATGATCCCGGGCAGATAGCCACGGACGCCCTGCATCCCCCGCAGCCACCACTGCGCGTACACATGACTCGATCGCCGCTCGATCCCCGCCACGATCCGGTCGACGGCCGGCCCCAGCGGATACGTCTTGTTGGACGGCCACGGCAGCCGCTCCCTCAACTCGCGCATCACCTCGTCCTGGTCGGCGCCGCGCACCATGTCCGTGTCGGTCCACGACAGATACCCGACCCCGACGCGCACGCCCTTGTAGCCGACCTCGGCGCGCAGACTGTGCGCGTACGCCTCCACGCCCGACTTGGACGCGCAGTACGCCGTCATCATGGGAGCGGGAGTGATCGCGGCCAGCGACGCGATCTGGAGCAAGTAGCCCCGGCTCTCCATCAGCGCCGGCAGAAACGCCCGCGCCGTCACCGCCGACCCGATCAGATTCACCTCGATCACCCGCCGCCAGGCGACGGGGTCGGAGTCGACGAACGGCCCACCGCTGGCGACCCCGGCGTTCGCGACGACGATGTCGACCTTCCCGAACCGCTGCTTGACCTCCTCGGCGACCCGCGCCATCGCCTCGTGGTCGGTGACATCGGCGTACCAGTGGTCGCTGTCGCTGTGCAGCCGCTCCGATACCTGCTTGAGCGCGTCCGCCTCCAGTCCGACGAGCGCTACCTTCGCGCCCCGCGCGGACAGCTTGCGCGCCAGGAGCTCGCCGACACCGCGCGCCGCCCCCGTGACAACCGCGACCTGCCCTTCCAGGCTCACCCTGCTCATGCGCCCTCCTTGATCTCTACGGCTTGTGCGGCCGCTGCGGCTTCTTCCGTCCGGGCGGCGTGCGTGTACGTGGTGACGAGTTCGCGTATGCGGGAGGTCACGAGCTCGGGCGCCTCCACCGGCGTCATGTGCCCGAGCCCCGGCAACTCGGTGACACCGACACACTGCGGCAGCGCCGCCACGAGGGCGCGCGCGTGCACGACGGGCGTCAACCGGTCCGCCGTCCCCACGACGACCGCCGTCGGCACCTTCAACTCCCGTACGCCGTGATCGAGATCGAGCATCTCCAGGACGACCGACCAGGCGTGGCGCACCTTGCGCGGACAGGCGTGCACGATCCGCGCGCACGCCTCCACCATCCCGGGCGACGAACCGGGGCCCATGGTCGCGTACTTGAGGATCCGCCGGGCGAGCGGTGTGACCGGCCCGAGCGGGGCGCGCGATCCGAGCACGGACTTGGTGATACGGGTCCGCAGCCGCCCAGCGCGCAACGGCACCACACGCGCCTCCGCGACCAACCGCGAGCTCCCCGTACTGCACAGCAGCGCGGCCGCCGCGTGCTCCCGGAAACGCGCCCTCGTCGAGGCCGCCATGAGCGTCATCCCACCCATGGAGTGCCCCACGAGCACAGCCTTCTCACCCGGCGCGAGCGTCGCGGCGAGCACCGCCTCCAGGTCGTCGGCGAGCGCCTCCGTGCTGCACGTGGCGCTCGCGGGACTGCGCCCGTGTCCGCGCTGGTCGTACGCGATGACCCGGTGGTCGGCGGCCAGGTCCCGTATCTGCGCCGCCCAGAAGGCGGTCGAGCAGGTCCAGCCGTGCGCGAGGACGACGGGGGGCGCGTTCTCGGGCCCGTGCACCTCGACGTGCAGACGCGCGCCGTCGGCGGAGACTACGGTCAGCTCGCGCGCCGGCGCAGGCGGCGCGTACGCCCCGTGCGCCACATGCATCAGTCGGCTCATGCCCCGGCCTCCGCCTTCTTCTTACGCGTGTTCTTCGTCCGCGACGAGGACGCGGACTCGGTTGCGGGCTCGGTTGCGGACTCGGCTGCGGACTCGCTTGCGGGCTCCGGCGCGCGCAACACCTCGTACTCCCCGAGGTCCACACGCCGTGTGGCCGTGCGGAACTCGCTCGTCGTGCCCGGCCAGACGGTGGTGTTCACTCCGTTGGCGTCGAGGTACCAGCTGTTGCAGCCGCCGGTGTTCCACACCGTGCGCTCCATGCGCTCCTGCACCTTGTGGTTCCAGGCGTCCACGGCGCGGGGGCGCGCGTCGAGGGCAGCGCGCGCCCCGAGCACGTCCAACTGCCTCACGAAGTCGGCCATGTAGTTGAGCTGGGACTCGATCATCAGGATCATCGACGAGTTCCCGAGACCGGTGTTGGGCCCGATGATCGTCATCCAGTTGGGGAAGCCGGCCGCGGTGGCGCCGCGCAGCGACTTCATGCCGGTCCGCCACGCCTCGGCGAGCGTCTTGCCCTCCGCCCCGACGACCCGCTCCGCGATCGGCATGTCGGTGACATGGAAGCCCGTACCGAAGACGATCGCGTCGACCTCGGCGGTGCTGCCGTCGGCGGCGACAAGGGTGGAGCCGTCGATCTCGGCGAGCCCGGAGGCCACCACGTCGACATTCGGCCGGGTGAGCGCCGGGTAGTACGTGTTGGACAGCAGGATCCGCTTGCAGCCGATCCGGTAGTCCGGCGTGAGCTTGGCCCTCAGCGCCGGGTCCTTGACGGCGCGCGCCATGTTCCGCTTGGCCAGCTGCTCGACCATGCCGAGCTCGTTGGGCCGCTTGGTGAACGCCTGGACCTGCAACTCCCGGATGCCCCACAGGAGTCCGCGCCGCGCCTGCGTCGTGAACGGCAGCTGCCGGTGCAGCCACCGCTCGGCCCCGCTGATGGCCCGGTCGACGCGCGGCATCACCCATGGCGGAGTGCGCTGGAAGAGGGTCAGCCTGTCGACGTCCGGCTGGATCGACGGCACGATCTGGATGGCCGAGGCCCCCGTGCCGATCATCGCGACGCGCTTTCCGCGCAGGTCGTAGTCGTGGTCCCAGCGCGCCGAGTGGAAGACCTTGCCGGGGAAGGTGTCGATCCCCGGGATGTCCGGGATCTTGGGGTCGGACAGCGGCCCGGTGGCGGAGACGACCACATCCGCCGTGAGGAACCCGCTACTGGTCTCGATCCCCCAGCGCAGCTTCTCCGCGTCCCAGGTCATCATCTTGACCTCGGAGTTGAAGCGCAGGTGCGACCGCAACCGGAAGACGTCCGCGACGTGCTCCAGGTACGCGCGGATGTGCTCCTGCCCGGAGAAGGTGCGCGGCCAGTCGGGGTTGGGCGCGAACGAGAACGAGTACAAGTGGGACGGTACGTCGCAGGCGCACCCGGGGTAGCTGTTGTCCCGCCACGTGCCGCCCACGCTGTCGGCTCGCTCCAGGACGACGAAGTCGGTGACCCCTTCACGGCGCAGCCGCACGGCGGCCCCCAGACCGCCGAAGCCGGACCCGATCACCGCCACTCGTACATGCTCGTGCTCGGTCATCCCGACGCCTCCCTAGCCGCACGACCCTGCCAGTGAACACTGGCGCAATGGGGAGAGTAGAGCAGCCGCGTACTGATGGGTAGGGGTCGCGACCGGGAAAGTTACCGGGGGTACGACGTAGGGTGCGCACGTGGCCGAGGGATCAGGAAAGCGGGGCGCGAAGGCGCGGGGGCGCGCGAGCGGGGCGCGCGACCAGAGCGCGGGGGCGCGCGAGCACGGCAGTGCACCGGAGCCCGGCAAGCGCGAGTACCGGATGGAGGAGCTGGCCGAGGAGGCCGGCATCACCGTGCGCACCCTGCGCTTCTACCGGGAGCGCAAACTCATCCCGCCACCCCGGCGCGAGGGCCGTATCGCCTGGTACGACGACACGCACCTGACGCGCCTGCGCACGATCTCTGCGCTCCTGGAACGCGGCCACACCCTCAGCGGCATCGCCGAGCTCGCCGAGGCCTTCGACCACGGCCGCGACGTGGGCGAACTGCTCGGCCTGGGCGAACCCACCGAGGAGACCCCCGTCCGCATCTCCCCCGAGGAACTCGCCGACGTCTTCGCGGGCCAGGCGACGCCGGAGAACCTCGCCGCCGCCCTCGATCTCGGCTACCTCGCCACCGACGGCGGCGAGATCGTCCACATCAGCCGGCGCCTGCTCGACGTCTCGGCCGCCCTGGTCCGCGAGGGCATCCCGCTCGCGGACGTCCTGACGACCGCCCGGCGCGTACGTGATCACGCCGACGCGCTCGCCGAACTCTTCACCACCCTCGTCCTCGCCGAGGACCGCACGGCCGAGGACCTCCAGCGCCTGCGCCCGCTCGCGAAGAGCGTGGTGGAGGCGGAACTGTCGATGGCGCTGGACCGACACCTACGGGATCACCGGGATCACCCGTCATAGGCCGATCCAGGCGACCGGCAGCGCTGGGATCGCCGGTGGGATCACCGGTCGTAGACCGACACGGCTACGGGATCAGCGAGAGCGACGGGCTCACAGGTCGTAGACGACAGTCACGGGCGCATGGTCGGACCAGCGCTCCCCGTGCGTCGCCGCGCGCTCCACGAACCCCTTGACCGCCTTGCCCGCGAGCCCCGGCGTGGCGACCTGGTAGTCGATGCGCCAGCCAGTGTCGTTGTCGAAGGCCCGCCCGCGGTACGACCACCACGAATACGGCCCTTCGGCGTCCGGGTGCAGGGCGCGCACGACATCGACGTAGCCGCCGTCACCTTCGTCGAAGACCTGGCCCATCCACGCCCGCTCCTCGGGCAGGAAGCCGGAGTTCTTCTTGTTGCCGCGCCAGTTCTTCAGGTCGGCCTCCTGATGGGCAATGTTCCAGTCACCACACACGACGACCTCACGCCCGTCGGCGGCGGCCCGCTCGCGCAGCCCCTTCAGGTGGGCGAGGAACTCCCCCATGAACCGAACCTTCTCGTCCTGCCGCTCGGTCCCGACCTCACCGGAGGGCAGATAGAGACTGGCGACGGTGACACCGGGCAGATCGGCCTCCACGTAGCGCCCACTGGAGTCGAACTCCTCCGACCCGAACCCGACTCGCACGCGATCCGGCTCACGCCGGGTGTACAGCGAGACCCCCGCGCGCCCCTTGGCGGCAGCGGGAGCGTGCACGACATGCCACTCCTCGGGCGCCCGCACATCCTCGGGGAGCTGCCCGGGCTCGGCCCGCACCTCCTGGAGGCACAGCACGTCCGCGGAGGTCCCCGCGAGCCACTCCACGAAGCCCTTCTTCGCGGCGGCCCGGAGCCCGTTCACATTCACAGAGGTCACAGTCAGCACTCGGGCACGATACTTAATCGGTACCGCCGATCAGAACTCGATCACTACCACCAACCCAACGCATAGATGTACGGTTATCTGCATGAATATCCACTCGGTCCCGTTCGACCACCCCGACGCCGTCAAGCTCAACGACCAGGTGCAGGCCGAATACGCCGAGCGCTACGAGGACGAGGGCGACGCCACGCCCCTCGACGCGTCGATGTTCGCCCCACCACTCGGCCTCTACCTCATCGCGTACGACGAGCAGGACCGCCCCGTAGCCACGGGCGGCTGGCGCACCCAGGATGAGAACGACGAGGGGTACTCGGACGGCGACGCCGAGCTCAAGCGCATGTACGTGATACCCGAGGCCCGCGGTCTCGGCCTCGCCCGGCGCATGCTCGCCACCCTGGAGACCGACGCCCGCACGGCCGGCCGCACCCGCATGGTCCTGGAGACCGGCTCCAAGCAGCCCGAGGCGGTCGCCCTCTACGCGTCGAGCGGCTACGAGCCCTGCCGTAAGTTCGGCCACTACCGCTTCCACGAACTGAGCCTCTGTTACGCCAAGGCGCTCTAGTGGGTCGGTAGCAGCCCCCATCGCGCCGTAGCAGCGGGCACGGGCGGCAGGTACGAGCAGCGGACGGCAGGCGGCGCGCACGAGCAGCGGTCGGAAGGCGTGGAACGACGGCGGAACCCTGTACTGGCTGATCCGCCCGCAGGACCTGGCCGAACGCCGTTCCGACCGGGCGCTGTTCACCTGGCAGTGCTCCTGATGACCGCGCGCCGGCCCGTCCCAAGCTCGACGGGCCGTCCCACACTCGACAGGCCGTCCTTGCTCGGCAACTGCAGCCATCGCTGCTCGGCAACTACCGCTTCTGTGCCCGGTAACGCTTGAGGAGAGCCGTGATCCTCTCGCTGCGCGCCGCCCCGTTGAGCTCGGTCAGCAACTCGTCAGGACAGAGCTCATAGAGATCGCCCCACCATCGGCGCCCCGTGTTGTCCCAGATCCGATACCCACCCGGCACCCCTCTGGCCACGTAACGTCTCCTGCTCACGGTCCCCCCTCCTCGGCTTCCACCGTAGGCGCTCGCTTCCCGGTGCCGGCCTGATCATTTCCCGTGAGGCGGTTGACGCGGTAGACGTCCGGGACGCAGAGGTTGAGGACGGCAGCGGCGGCGATGAGTCCCGCGCACGCCATGAGCACGGTCCGGTTGTCCCAGGTGTGGGCCGCGAGAGCGGTGATGAGGTAGCCGAGGGGGATCGCGAGGCGCTCCCCCACGCTGTTGAACGCGCTCATGCGCCCCATTTCGGCTTGGGGCACGTGCTGCTGGAAGGCGGTGGTCCACGCGACGATCGCGACGTCGAGCCCGACGCCCGCGAGCAGGGCGGCCAGGAGCACTCCGGGCAGTGGCAGGCCCCATCCCAACGCGGTCAGGGGAAGGAGCAGCGCCGAACTGGCCACGACCGCCACGGCCAGCAGCCGGTACGGCCTCCAGCGCAGGCACACCAGTGTCCCGGCCAGCAGCCCGGCAGCGAAGGCCGCCTGAACCAGCCCCCAGTCACGCGCGCCGCCGTACCGTTCGGCGGCCACGACGGGCCCAAGGAGCTGGAAGCCCGCCAGCCAGGCGGCGACGAGAACGGTTCCGGCGGCCGTGTAGGTCCACAGCCAGGTGCGCGACCAGAAGCCGGTCCATCCTGCCCGCAGATCGCCCAGCGCGCTGCCGGGGGTGAAGGGAGCGTCCAGGCGCAGGCCGAGCAGCAGGAGGGCCGCGGCGACGAAGGTGAGTGCGTCCCAGGCCAGCGCCCAGGACGGGCCGCCGACTGCCACGACGAGTCCACCGATCACGGGGCCGAGCACCCTGATGGCGTTGCTCGGGAGTCTGAGCAGGGCATTGGCCTGTTGCAGCTGCTCCGTGGGAACGATCTGGGCGACGGCACCCTGGGCGGCGGGCACGGTGAAGGCCACGGCGGTTCCCGAGGCGAAACCGCAGACGGCAATGGAGGCTGTCGTCGCGTGGCCGGTGGCCACGATCGCGGCCAGTACGCCCTGCGCGGCGGCTGCCAGCAGGTTGCCGAGGAACAGGATCCGGCTGCGGGACAGACGGTCCGCGAGGACTCCGCCCGCGAGGAGGAAGGCGATCGTGGGGACGGTGTTCGTAGCGAGCACCACGCCGAGGGCCCCCGTTCCCCCGCCCTGCTCGATCACGGAGTAGGCCAGTGCCAGGGGAGCCATGGCGGATCCGGTGGCCGAGATCAGATTCGCCAGCACGAATCGCCGGAAGGCCGCGACCCTGAGCGGCGCCGTACGGATCGTCGTTACATCTGCCCCGGTCTTCATCGTCTCCCTTGTGCTCGGCGCGGCGAGGACCCTAGTGCAGTGCATGCCTTCCGAGGCACCGCTCCACGATCGAAGTGACGCGTAACCGCCGGTCTTTGGCGGGCAACGGGCGCAAGGGGCCCAACTTGCCGGTGGAGCACCGGCGACCACACGAAGTCGTCGCGCTGGAGGCAGTACTGGCTGTAGGCGACGTGCCGAGCATCCGTGGTGTATCGCGCGCAGCGCATGCGACGCATCCTGCCGGACGGCACTGACACTGCCTTCACACCGAGGAGTTGGATACGTTCCCCTGCGCCTGTCCGAGCAGAATGGCCGTACGCGGTCCACGCGCGCGTACCGCCTCATTACTCCCGCCGACTCGACGCACCGCCGCACGCCTCCGGCGCGAACAAGCCCAGGAAAACCAAAGATCCCGCCCGATCAAAAGATCGGACGGGATCTCGTCAACTGTCCCCGAGCTAACTCAAGAACAGCTGCTGCGTGGACCTGAGGGGATTCGAACCCCTGGCCCCCTCGATGCGAACGAGGTGCGCTACCGGACTGCGCCACAGGCCCTTGCAACGAGAGAAACTCTAGCATCCTCACCGAGGTGCTCGGAAATCCGTTCCTGGCTGGTCAGCCAGGGGCTCCCGGGCCTCCGTCGCCCCACCCGTCACTCGTTGGCCGCGCGCGGCCGTCCCCCGTCCTCGTACTGGTCGAAGAGCGGCGTGCGACCGCGCTCGCGGGCGCGCCGGGCGGACGCGGCGCGACGCGCGTCACTGCGACCGTCGTCGGCGGTCTCCGCACCGTCGGGCTGCTCCTCGGCGACCATGTCCGCCTCCGGCGCACTCGGCTCCACGGCGCTGGACCGCGCGGAGCTCCACGTGTCGGGCGCCCCCAGGTCGACGCTGGGCGTGGCCCGGGGCGCGACCGGCGCGGTCACGTACGTCGGCAGCGGAACCGGCACCGGATCCCAGCTGTCGCCCCGGCCGGGCCCGCGCTGGCGCTCGCGCTGCTGGTCGACCCACTCCGCGTGGTCGGTCTGCTCGACGAGCGCGCGGCGGTCGGCCGCGAGCGCGGAGAGGCCGGGGTCGGTCTCCGGCTCTGGTCCCTCGTCCGGCTCGTCGGCCCCGGGGTCGAGGGTCGGGCGCCGGCGCGGCTGCCGCTCACGCAGCCGCTGCGCCGCGGCCTCGGCCCGGCGCCGGTCCATGGTGTAGGTGAAGCGCCGCTTCTCCTGGGCGCGCAGGTACACGATGTACGCGCTCAGCATCACGGCGGGCACGCCGGGGGCCCACAGGAACGCGAGCCCGCCCACGGCCGCCACGATCGCGCCGAGCGTGAAGGCGAGGAAGATCATCACCGTCGTACGCCGCCGGCGCGCGAGCACCTTCGAGCGCCGGGCGCGCGCTGCGGCCTCCGCCGAAGACTCACGCCGCGCGCCCGGCACCTGCCGGGACGCGGAGCTGGAGGGCGCTTGGGGCGCGGACTTGGCCGACGGCTTCGGCGCCGGCTTCGCCGACTGCTGCGGTACGGGCCTGGCGGCGCCCGGGGCCTCGTGCGCGCCCCCCTGTCTGACGGCCGCCTGGGGCGCCGGCTCCGGCTGTGCCGGCGCCGGCGGCTGAACCCGCTCCTGCACGTGCGGCCGGTGCTGGGCCTGCGCCTGGGGCCGGGTCGGGGGCATGGCGAAGGCCCGGACGTCCACCGAATCGGTGACGCCGTCCGGGTCGGCGCTGGACTCCCCCTCGTCGGCGGAGCGCGCCCGCAGGTCCTTGGCGTATCGACGCTCCATACCCGCCCGTCCGGACAGCAGCCGGATGGCGGTGCTGAAGCGTTCCGTCGGACGGGCTTCGTTCAGCTCGTCCTGCCTACGGAGCCACATCGGCACCAAGTAGGCGGCCCAGGCCCCGACGATGACTGCGTAGATGAGGCCGCTGCTGCTCACGCCTCACACGGTAGAGGGGTTTGCGTGAGGCCATCTGCCAATTGCGCCGGTGTGTCGCACGATCTGGCTGATATTTCGAGCTTTTTTTGTGACCGATGTGATCAGCAGGCCGTCGGGACCGCGAATTTAATGCCCCGAGGCGATCGCCGACCGATCAATTTCGAACACCTATTTCATTTACCGGCGTTGCCGGGCTTGCTCGAGTTCTGCGAGCCGGCTTGCTCCGATCCCACCTGCTCCGAGCGCGTCTGCGACGAGCGCGCCCGGCGCCAGCGTCCGAGCAGTCCTTCGGGCACCTCTTCGGCGGTGAGCGCGAAGACGAGATGGTCGCGCCAGGCCCCGTCGATGTGGAGATAGCGTGGACGAAGCCCTTCCTCGCGGAATCCGAGTTTCTCCACGACCCTGCGGCTGGGCCCGTTCTCGGGGCGAATACAGACTTCGATGCGGTGCAGTCCGACGGTGCGGAAGCAGTGGTCGGTCACCAGCGCCACGGCTGTCGGCATCACTCCGCGGCCCGCGACCGACTGGTCCACCCAGTAGCCGACGTGCCCGGAGCACATCGATCCCCAGGTGATGCCGGCGACCGTCAGTTGCCCGACGAGCCGCCCCTGGTACTCGATCACGAAGGGCAGCATCCGGCCCGCGTTGGCCTCGGCACGCAGATGCCGGACCATCTGGCGGTAGGTGGGCCGGTGCGCGATCGGGCCGCTGGGCGTGGGCGGCGGGATGGTCGCCTCCCACGGCCGCAGCCAGTCCCGGTTGCGCCGGTTCACCTCGCGCCAGGCCCGCTGATCGCGCACCTTTATGGGCCGGAGGACGACATCGCCGTCCACCAGCTCGACGGGCCAGGATGGGCTGTTCAGCTCGCACCCCCATTGCCGCTGGGTCTGGGGTGGTCGCCGCCGCGGATCTGGTCGACGGCGTGGATCAGTAGGGGCTCCAGAACGGCCAGGCCGTCCTTCACCCCGCCGGTGGAGCCCGGCAGGTTGACGATCAGCGTCCGTCCCGCGACTCCGGCGAGCCCCCGGGACAGCGCCGCCGTCGGCACCTTCTCTCTTCCGAACGCCCTGATGGCCTCGGGAATGCCCGGCACCTCGTGGTCGAGCACCCGCCGCGTCGCCTCCGGCGTCCGGTCGGTGGGCGAGATCCCGGTGCCGCCGGTGGTCACGATGACGTCGTATCCGGCGTCGGCGCCCGCGCGCAGGGCGGCCTCCACCGGGTCGCCGTCGCGGACGACCTGGGGCCCGTCGACCGCGAAGCCGAACTTCGCCAGCCCCTCGGCGATCAAGGGCCCGCCCTTGTCCTCGTAGACACCCGCGGCGGCCCGGTTGGAGGCCGTGACCACCAGGGCGCGATAAGACGATGCCGTCATGCCCGGCTCCAGTCGCCCGACTTCCCGCCTGTCTTCTCTTCCACCCGTACGTCCGTGATGACCGCCCCCTTGTCAACCGCCTTGACCATGTCGATCACGGTGAGGGCCGCCACGCTGACCGCGGTGAGGGCTTCCATCTCGACGCCCGTACGGTCAGTGGTCTTCACGGTGGCGAGGATTTCGACGGCGTCGTCCGCGACCGACAGATCAATCTTGACACCCGACACCGACAACGGGTGGCACAGCGGGATCAGGTCCGGCGTGCGCTTGGCTCCCATGATGCCCGCGATGCGCGCGGTGGCGAGGGCATCGCCCTTGGGGACCCCCTCGCCGCGCAGCAGCTCGACCACACGAGGTGAGACCAGGACGCGGCCGCTGGCGCGGGCGGTGCGCGCGGTCACGTCCTTCCCGGATACGTCGACCATGCGGGCGGCGCCCGCTTCGTCGATGTGCGTCAGTCGGTCCTGCGTGCTCATGTGCGTGGCCGCTCCCGGTCAGGGCCCGTCGCGTTGCGGCGCGTGGGCCTGTTGTGCGCGACACGGTACCGCCAACTCGGGGTGTCCAGCGGAGCAGGCTCCTTCCGGCCCGGCCGCTCAGCCGAGCAGGACCACCTCGACCTCCGCGCCGGGCTCGACCGACGTGTCGTCCTCGGGGACGACGATCAGCGCGTCGGCGTGCGCGAGGGCCGCGACCAGGTGGGATCCGGCGCCGCCGACGGGCGTCACCTCGCCGTCCGCGTACGTCCCCCGCAGGAACTGCCGACGGCCCGCGGGCGAGGTCAGCGCCTTGTCCGCGTTCAGCGTCGCCCTGGTCGTGGGCCGGTGGACGTCCTTCAGGCCCATCAGGGCGCGGATCGCGGGGCGCACGAACAGCTCGAAGGAGACGTACGACGACACCGGGTTGCCCGGGAGCGCGAGCAGCGGGGTGTGGTCGGGGCCGATGGTGCCGAAGCCCTGGGGCTTGCCGGGCTGCATGGCGAGCTTGCGGAACTCGATGCCGCTGCCCGCTTCGTCCTCGTCACCCACGGAGGACAGCGCCTCCTTGACGACGTCGTACGCGCCGACACTCACGCCACCCGTCGTGACCAGCATGTCCGCGCGGATGAGCTGGTCCTCGATGGTGGAGCGGAGCGTCTCGGCGTCGTCGGCGACCGCGCCCACGCGGTAGGCGATGGCCCCGGCGTCGCGGGCGGCCGCGCAGAGGGCGAAGCTGTTGGAGTCGTAGATCTGGCCGGTGCCCAACTCCTCGTCGGGCTGGACGAGTTCGCTGCCGGTGGACATGACGACTACGCGCGGGCGCGGGCGCACGCGTACGGTGCCGCGGCCGATCGCGGCGAGCAGGCCGATCTGCGGCGGGCCGAGGATCGTGCCGGCTTCGAGGGCGCGGTCGCCGGCCTTCACATCGCTGCCCTTCGCGCGCACGTGCGCGCGTGCCTGCGCCGGGCGGTGGACCTGTACCTGGCCGGAGGCACCCTCGGGGGCGGTGCTGCGGGCGCGCATCCCGGAGACCGGGCCCTCGCCCAGGCCGCCGTCGGTCCACTCCACGGGCACGACGGCCTCGGCGCCGGGCGGCAGCGGGGCACCGGTCATGATGCGGGCGGCCTGGCCGGGGCCCACGTAGGGCTGCTCGGCCTGGCCGGCCGCCACATCGCCGACGACCGTCAGGACGGCCGGGTACTCCTCGCTCGCGCCCGCGACATCGGCGACCCGGACCGCGTACCCGTCCATCGAGCTGTTGTCGAACGGCGGCAGAGAGACCGGCACCGTGACGTCCTCGACCAGGACGCAGCCCTGGGCGTCGAGGAGTTGCAGCTCGATGGGTTCGAGGGGGCGGACGGTCGCGAGGATGTCCTCCAGGTGATCGTCCACCGACCAGAGGTGATCCTGGCCGGTGGCGCGGGTCGCGGCGCTGCTCAAAGTCCCTACATCTCCTCGGCTACGTAACTGCGAAGCCAGGCCCGGAAGTCCGGGCCCAGGTCTTCACGTTCGCACGCGAGTCTGACAATGGCACGCAGATAGTCGCCACGGTCCCCGGTGTCATAGCGGCGGCCCTTGAAGACGACACCGTGCACGGGGCCGCCGACCTTCTCGTCACTGGCGAGCTGCTGGAGGGCGTCGGTGATCTGGATCTCACCGCCGCGGCCCGGCTCGGTCTTGCGCAGTATGTCGAAAATGTGCGGGTCGAGGACGTAGCGCCCGATGATCGCGTAGTTGCTGGGCGCGTCCGCGGCGTCCGGCTTCTCGACCAGGTCCGTCACCTTGACGAGGTCGCCCTCGCCGGTGGGTTCGACGGCGGCGCACCCGTAGAGGTGGATCTGCTCGGGCGCGACCTCCATGAGCGCGATGACGCTGCCGCCGTACTGCTCCTGAACCTCGATCATGCGCGCGAGCAGGGGGTCGCGCGGGTCGATCAGGTCGTCGCCGAGGAGCACCGCGAAGGGCTCGTGGCCGACGTGCGGAGCCGCGCACAGGATGGCGTGCCCGAGGCCCCTGGGGTCGCCCTGACGCACGTAGTGCATGGTGGCGAGGTCGCTGGATTCCTGGACCTTGGCGAGCCGGTCGGCGTCGCCCTTCTTCTGAAGGGCCGATTCGAGCTCGTAGTTGCGGTCGAAGTGGTCCTCGAGGGGGCGCTTGTTGCGGCCGGTGATCATCAGGACGTCGTCAAGACCCGCCGACACGGCCTCTTCGACCACGTACTGGATCGCCGGCTTGTCGACGACCGGCAGCATCTCCTTGGGAGTGGCTTTGGTAGCCGGCAGGAACCGGGTGCCGAGACCTGCTGCGGGGATGACAGCCTTGCTGATCCTGGGGTGCGACTCAGTCATGCCCGCAACCATATCCGGTGGCTATGTGTGGAACATGTGGCTCCGGTTAATTCGCTCTCATATGAGCGCATTAGGAAGAGTACGGGAGCATCCTGTGAGCGACCTCGGACGTGAACCAGAGCCTGACAAGCGAATGTTGCGGCGAGGATTCCTTGCGGTGAGAAACGGGTTGACGGCCGATGACGTGCGGAAAACGGCCGCGGCTCTCGCCGCACGCGCCCTGGAGCTGCCCGAACTGGCGCACGCGCGCACAGTGGCGGCGTACGTCTCCGTCGGGAGCGAGCCCGGCACCCTCGCGCTCCTGGACGCGCTCCTCGCGCGCGGGGTACGCGTACTGCTGCCGGTCCTGATGGCGGACAACGACCTGGACTGGGGCGCGTACGCCGGGGCAGGCTCCCTCGTACGCGTCCAACACGGCGGAAAGATGGCCCTCTTGGAGCCGGCGGGCGCGCGGCTGGGACCGGAGGCCGTCCAGGACGCCGACGCCGTCCTGCTGCCCGGTCTCGCCGTCGACGCGCGCGGCATGCGCCTGGGGCGCGGCGGGGGCTCGTACGACCGCGTACTGGCCCGTCTGGAGCGCGCGGGAGCCGATCCCGCGCTGGTGGTGCTCCTGTACGACGCCGAGGTCGTCGAGCGGGTGCCCGAGGAGGCGCACGACCGCCCCATCCACGCGGTGGTGACCCCCTCCGGCGTGCGCCGCTTCCGCTGACGCCCGCCCCGCATACGCGCGCCACTCCGTACACGCGAAGTGGCCCTCCACGCACGCGCGTGGAGGGCCACTTTCACGAGGCCTCGGCCTCAGTGCTTCCTGACGTCACAGGACCGTCGGAGCGTCACGGCTTCAGGACCAGTGTGTCGCTCGTCTTCTTGTCGACGGCCTTCTCCGAGAAGGCCCAAGGCAGCAGTTCACCCTTGGCCCACTTGTCCGTCTGGTCGGTGTAGTGGGCGCTGTAGGCGTGCCCGGAGGCGCCGGAGAGGTTGATCCACTTGGACTTGTCGAGGTCCCCGAGGTTGACCACCATCCGCATGGACGGCACCCAGACCACTCCGTAGCCGCCCGCCGCGTTCCAGCCGGTCGCGTTGACCGTCGCCTCGCCGCCGCTGAGCTTCCAGGGACCGCGGTTGAGCATGTACTTCAGGAACGCGGGGCCGTCGGTGCCCAGGGTCTGGTTCTTCAGGAACAGGCGGTGCAGCCGGCCCCAGCTCCAGGTGTCGATGTCCTTGCCGAGCTTGGCGGTCAGCTCCCAGCGGGCGTCCTTCATGGCCCGCTCGAACAGCCCGTCGCGATCGGTGACCGCGAGGTCGGTGCGCGTCTTGGGCGCCGACCACCAGTCGTTCTTCGGGTCGTCGATGATCTTGCGGACGACCTCGAACCAGCGGTCGCCGCCGTCCGGCTGCGCCTGGTCCGCGTCGCGCTGGCCGCACTCGCGGACCTTGTTGCCGTCGTCGTCCACCGGACCGGTGGTGTCGACCGGGTCGACGTACACGCACTGGCCCTTGACCCGCAGCTCCTTGGGCAGCTTGTTGCCGAAGGCGAGCTTGAGGATGTTGCGCCAGGTCGCGTTGAAGTACGCGGCCGCCGCGGAGTCGGCGTCCTGGGTGTAGTCCCAGCCCTCGAGGAGCTTCTGCGCCTCGCGGACGTTCTTGTCGTCGACGTCGATCTTGAGCAGCTTGGGCACGATCAGCTTGGCGATCTCGCTGCTGTTGTCGAGCTGCATCTGGCGCATGTCGTCGGTCGAGATCTTGCCGCCGCCCTTGATCTTCGACTCGATCAGGTCGGTGATCCGCTGGCTGCGCGTGCCGTAGCCCCAGTCCGTGGTGAGCGTGTAGGGGTACTTGTCCTTGTCGACGACGGCCTGGTTGGCGGTCACGATGTAGCCGCGCTTGGGGTTGTACTCGTAGGGCAGCTCGGCCTGCTTGATGAAGCCGGTCCAGTTGTACTTGGAGTCCCAGCCCGGTGACGGGAGCGAGCCGTCGCCCTCGCCGCGGGTGGGGATCCTGCCCGGGAGCTGGTAGCCGATGTTGCCCTCGGTGTCGGCGTAGACCAGGTTCTGGGAGGGCACGTCGAAGGACGCGGACGCCTTGCGGAACTCGGTCCAGTTCGACGCCTTGTCCATCTCGAAGACGGCGTCCATGGAGTTGCCCGGGTCCAGCGCGGTCCAGCGCAGCGAGATGCCGTAGCCGTCGCCCCGGTCGGGCGCCGCGGTGTCGACGGTGGCCTTCTTGCCGACCTTGACGAGCTCGTCGTCGCGGTCGGACAGCAGAGGGCCGTTGTTGGTCTCCCGGACGACGATCTTCTTGGACGCGGCGCCCGCGATCTTGATCGTCTCCTTGCGGGTCGTGAAGGGCACGACCCTGCCGTCGTACTGGTAGCCCTCGCCGGTGAGCTTCTCCAGGTAGAGGTCGGTGACATCGACCCCGGAGTTGGTCATGCCCCAGGCGATGTCCTGGTTGTGGCCGATGACCACGCCGGGCATGCCCGCGAAGGTGTAGCCGGAGACGTCGTACTGGCACTTGGTGGAGACGGTGCGGCAGTGCAGGCCCATCTGGTACCAGACCGACGGCAGCGAGGCCGACAGGTGCGGGTCGTTGGCCAGCAGGGGCTTGCCGGTGATGGTGTGGTCGCCGTCGACGACCCAGGAGTTGGAGCCGATGCCGTTGCCATTCACGCCGACGGCCGTGGGGAGGTCGTCGAGGACGTCGTAGAGCCCCGACAACTGGCTCTGCAGGCTGGAGGGCGCCGTGGCGTTGTCCGTGAGCCCGGTGCCCGCCGTGGACGTCGTGGAGGCGGTGCTGGAGCTGCCCCGGACGTACGACCCGGTGACGCTGTCGTACTCGCCCTCCTGGACGATCGTCTTGTTCCGGCTGTACGGGTACTCCGGGTAGAGGTCGGCGATCTGCTTCGGGCCGAGACGGCTCGTCATCAGCGAGCGGTCGATCTCCTCCTGCATGTTGCCGCGCAGGTCCCAGGCCATCGCCTTGAGCCAGGCCACCGAGTCGACCGGGGTCCACTCCTGTGGCTTGTAGTCGTTGGTGAAACCAAGGGCCGCATACTCCAGGGAGATGTCCTTGCCGTCCTTGCCCTTCAGGTAGGCGTTGACTCCCTTGGCGTACGCCTGGAGGTACTTCTTAGTGGAGGCCGACAGCTTGGTGTCGTACTCCTTCTTCGCGACCCGGTCCCAGCCCAGGGTGCGCAGGAACTCGTCGTTCTTGACCTGGCTCTTGCCGAACATCTCGGACAGTCGGCCCGAGGTCATGTGGCGGCGCACGTCCATCTCGTAGAACCGGTCCTGCGCCTGGACGAAGCCCTGCGCCATGAACAGGTCCTCGTCGGACGAGGCGTAGACCTGCGGGATCCCGTAGCCGTCGCGCTTGACGTCGACGGGCCCCGACAGCCCGTCGAGCGTGATCGAACCCTTGGTCTGCGGGAACGAGGCGCGCACGGTGCTGATGCTCCAGTACGCGCCGAAGGCGACGCCTCCGATGATCGCAAGAACCAGGACAATCAAGAACAGTCGGGCTTTGCGCCCCTTCTTCCTGCCGGACTTGCCGGGCTTTTGGCCGGAAGAGGCGGTGGTGTTGGGGGGCATCGCTGTCCTTGCTGTCCTAACGCGAGCGGCAGGCGGTCCTGGAGTGCTGGAGCAACCATAGGCGCAGGGCCCAACGCGCCTTGACGCGGAGTGGGGTACCCGAGCGCACGAGAGTTCGATCTTGCCCACTGGAGTGTCAAGAAAGCGTCAAGAGTTAGGTAAGGTAACGAAGTACTTGGACTGACGTACCAATGTCCGGTGTTCGGATCGACGTGTTCGGATCCCGTGCCCGGATTGGCGAGAAGGGAACGGCCACTGACTGTCCACCACCTCAACCAGCTCCTGCTCGTGTGCTCGCTCGTCCTGCTCGTCGCGGTGGCAGCGGTCCGGGTCTCTTCGCGCAGCGGGCTCCCCACGCTGCTCGTGTACCTGGGCATCGGCGTCGCTATGGGCCAGGACGGGATCGGCGACGTCCACTTCAACAATGCCGAGCTGACCCAGGTCATCGGGTACGCGGCCCTGGTCGTGATCCTGGCCGAGGGCGGTCTGGGCACGAAGTGGAAGGAGATCAAGCCGGCGCTTCCGGCCGCCTCCTCGCTGGCGCTGGTCGGTATCGCGGTGAGCGTCGGTGTCACGGCCGCGGGGGCCCACTATCTGATCGGTCTCGAGTGGCGGCAGGCGCTCATCATCGGGGCGGTGGTGTCCTCGACGGACGCGGCGGCGGTCTTCTCGGTGCTGCGGAAAATCCCCCTCCCCGCGCGCGTGACGGGCATCCTGGAGGCCGAGTCGGGCTTCAACGACGCTCCAGTGGTCATCCTCGTCGTCGCATTCTCCACGGCGGGCCCTGTCGAGCACTGGTACGCGCTGCTGGGCGAGATAGCCCTGGAGCTGGCCATCGGCGCGGCCATCGGCCTCGCGGTGGGCTGGCTCGGCTCGTACGGGCTGCGGCATGTGGCGTTGCCCGCCTCCGGCCTCTACCCGATCGCCGTGATGGCGATCGCGGTCGTCGCGTACGCCGCCGGAGCGCTGGCGCACGGCAGCGGCTTCCTCGCCGTCTATCTCGCCTCGATGCTGCTCGGCAACGCGAAGCTGCCGCACTGGCCCGCCACGCGCGGTTTCGCCGAAGGACTCGGCTGGATCGCCCAGATCGGCATGTTCGTCCTGCTCGGCCTGCTGGTCACCCCGCACGAGATGGGCGACGACATCTGGCCGGCGCTCGTCATCGGCCTGGTGCTGACCATGGTGGCGCGGCCACTGAGCGTCGTCGTCAGCCTGCTGCCGTTCCGTATTCCGTGGCAGGAGCAGACGCTGTTGTCCTGGGCAGGGCTGCGCGGCGCCGTGCCCATCATCCTGGCGACGATCCCGATGGTGAGCGGTATCGCGGAAAGCCGCCGGATTTTCAACATCGTCTTCGTCCTGGTCGTCGTCTACACCCTCGTCCAGGGGCCCACACTGCCCTGGCTGGCCCGGAAACTGCGTCTGGGCGAGCCCGCGGGGGCCTCCGACCTCGGCATCGAATCGGCACCCCTGGAGCGGCTGCGCGGCCATCTGCTGTCCGTCGCGATCCCCGAGGGGTCGCGCATGCACGGCGTCGAGGTCAACGAGCTGCGACTGCCCGCGGGCGCCGCCGTCACGCTTGTCGTGCGCGACGGGAAGTCCTTCGTACCGCTGCCCACGACCGTGCTGCGGCGCGGCGACGAGCTGCTCGTGGTGGCCACCGATCCGGTCCGGGACTCGGCGGAGAAGCGGCTCCGCGCGGTGGGCCAGGGCGGCAAGCTGGCCGGCTGGCTGGGGACGTCGGGCAACGGAACGGGACAGCAAACGGGACATTAAGGGGCGATGGGCATTCGCAGGCGAACGCTGCTGTGGTGCTCGTTTTCACAGGCACTGGCGCCGCCCTCCCTGTACGATGAAGGCACACCTTGATCGAACCAACTCTGCCTGACGCAGAGCTGGCGCCGACCGTATGGCGGCCGTGACGCTCTCCCCGCAGTGGGCGCCGGTATCTACCGCAGTTCCGCGCAAGAGGACAGCTCTCGGCGCCCCCGCACGGGCGCGCTACCAGGCGGCAGAAAGGCACGGGCCGTGGCATCCACGGTCACCTCCCGCCCTGGATACGGACAGCTGCTGCGCACCCGCGGCGCCTGGACGTTCCTGCTTCCCGGCTTCGCCGCACGCCAGCCGTTCGCGATGCTCACCATCTCCATCGTGCTGCTCGTGCAGCACACCACCGGCTCGTACGGGACTGCCGGCGCCGTCGCCGCCGTCACCGGTGTCTCCATGGCACTGTTCGCGCCCTTCACGGGGCGCCTCGCCGACCGCCTCGGGCAGCGGGCCGTCCTGCTGCCCGGCGTCCTGGTGCACGCCCTGTCGGGCCTCTCCTTGACGGCGCTCGCACTGGCGGACGCCCCCTTGTGGGCCCTTTTCGTCGCCGCCGTGCCGACCGGCGCCTCGGTGCCGCAGATCGGCCCCATGGTGCGCGCCCGCTGGGGCGTGAAGCTGCAGGGCTCGCCCCTGATGACCACCGCCGCGGCCTTCGAGTCCGTCACGGACGAGCTGACCTTCGTGTTCGGCCCCCTGCTCGCCACGGCGCTGTGCACGGCCGTGAACCCGGCCGCGGGCCTGCTCACCGAGGCGGCGCTGACCCTGATCGGCGGCCTCCTCTTCGCCGCGCAGAAGAGCACGCAGCCCTCCGTCGCTTTCGACGGCCACGCACGCGTGGAGCGCGGTTCCGCTCTGCGGGTCCCCGGAGTGCGCGTTCTGATCGTCACCTTCCTGGGCATCGGCTCCGTCTTCGGCGGCATGCAGGTCTCCCTCGCCGCGTTCAGCGAGTCGATCGGCGAGCCTGGACTGAACGGCGTCCTGTACGGCGTCTTCGCCGCGGGCAACATGCTCTCCGGCATCGTCTGCGGCGCCATCGCCTGGAAGGTGGCCCCGCAGCGACGACTCGTCCTCGGGTACGCCGCCCTGGCGCTCACCGCCTCCGGGCTGTGGGCCGCCCACTCCGTGGTCGTGCTCGCCGGGATCGGTCTCCTGGTCGGCATGTGCATCGCTCCGGCCCTGATCACCGGCTACACCCTGGTCGAGGGCCTGGTGCCCCAGGCCGCCCGTACCGAGGCCTTCACCTGGCTGACCGGCGCGGTCGCGCTCGGCCAGGCGGCGGCCGTCACGGTCGCCGGACAGATGGAGGACCGCCTGTGGGACGGTGCCGGTTTCCTGGTGCCGATGGCCGGTACGGCACTGGCTCTGGTGACCCTGGTGGCCCTGCGGTCACGGCTGGCGACGCGGGCCCCGAGTCGCACCGTCGCACGTGGCGTCGGTCACCGAGTGCCGGTGACAGTGGACTGATCTCTCGGAATACGTCACTATGGACCGTCGTTAGCACTCATTGAGTGAGAGTGCCAGGAGGAAGACAAGTGCCGACCTACCAGTACCAGTGCACCGAGTGCGGCGAGGGCCTCGAGGCGGTGCAGAAGTTCACCGACGATGCCCTGACCGAATGCCCCAACTGCGGTGGCCGCCTGAAGAAGGTGTTCTCGGCCGTCGGCATTGTCTTCAAGGGCTCCGGCTTCTACCGCAACGACAGCCGCGGCTCCTCGTCGAGCAGCTCGCCGGCTTCGTCGAAGCCGTCGACCTCTTCTTCGACCTCGTCGTCGACGACCTCGTCGTCGTCCTCGGACTCGAAGTCGTCGGGCACGGGCTCGTCCAGCAGCTCCGCCGCGTAAGGCTTCATAGGACTCGTTCTTGCCGAAGACCCTGCCGTCGCACGACGGCAGGGTCTTCGGCGTTCCCCGGCCCGGCTAGGGTGCGGTCCATGGCGAACACGGAGATTCCACAGAGCCCGGACGGGGAGCAGACGACGGACAGGGCCGAGATCGGCGTCATCGGCGGCTCGGGCTTCTACTCCTTCCTCGACGACGTCACCGAAATACAGGTGGACACCCCCTACGGGTCGCCGAGCGACTCCCTGTTCCTCGGCGAGATCGCCGGGCGGCGGGTCGCCTTCCTCCCCCGCCACGGCCGTGGCCACCATCTGCCGCCGCACCGCATCAACTACCGGGCCAACCTGTGGGCGCTGCGTTCCGTCGGCGCACGCCAGATCCTCGGGCCCTGCGCGGTGGGCGGACTGCGCGCGCAGTACGGCCCGGGAACGCTGCTCGTGCCGGACCAGGTGGTGGACCGTACGAAGGCGCGGACGCAGACGTACTTCGACGGGATGCCGCTGCCGGACGGCACGGTGCCGAACGTGGTGCATGTGTCGCTGGCCGACCCGTACTGCCCCGTCGGGCGCAAGGCTGCCCTCGAAGCGGCGCGTGGTCGGGACTGGGAGCCGGTGGACGGCGGCACGCTCGTAGTGATCGAGGGCCCGCGGTTCTCCACCCGTGCCGAATCGCTCTGGCATCAGGCGCAGGGTTGGTCCGTGGTGGGCATGACCGGCCATCCCGAGGCCGTGCTCGCCCGCGAACTGGAGCTCTGCTACACGTCGTTGACCCTCGTCACCGACCTCGACGCGGGTGCCGAGACCGGCGAGGGCGTCTCGCACGACGAGGTGTTCAAGGTGTTCGCTGCGAATGTGGACCGGCTGCGGGGCGTGCTCTTCGACGCGGTCGCGGGGCTGCCGGCGAACGAGACGCGGGACTGTCTGTGCACGACGGCGCTGGGCGGGATGGATCCGGGGTTCACGCTGCCGTGACGGCGGCCAGGGCATAGGGAACTTCCCGTTCGGGTGAGGGAGTTTTCCACAACTCGCGAGTAGTCCACCGGCTCCAGCGGACTTCGCCGCGACGCCTCATCGTGGGATCGCAAACCGATCTCTCGTGGCAGGTGGTGGTCACCATGGCTCAGCTCTCCCCTCTCGTACGCCCACCCGGCGCGGACGCGCCGCCGACATGCGAGGTGCCGCACTTCGCTCCCGTACGCGTGCGCGGCGGGCGGTATCAACTGCGGCGCCTCGCGCGGCACAGGAGGCGGGCCGTGGCCGCGGGGCTCGCGGTCACGGCGGCGGCCCTCGTGGCGGCGGGCCCACGTGACGCTGAGCGGACGCGGGGACATCCGCCGGCAGCCTCCACCACTGCGTCCTCTCCTGTGCGCGAGCGGCGCGCCGTCGAGACGGTGGCGGCGCCGGTGCGGATCTCCGACGGCGCCACGGTGCGGCTGTTGCGTCCGGGTGACCGGGTCGATGTCGTCGCTGCGGACAGCGGCGGCGAGGCACGGGTGGTCGCGGCCGGGGCACGGGTCACCGACGTGCCGGACGTCAGCGCCACCGAGACCGGGGCGCTGGTCGTCCTCGCCGTCCCGCGGGCCACGGCGGCACGGCTGGCCGGCGCGAGCGCCACCTCACGGCTGGCGGTGACGCTGTGCTGAATGACGAATCGGTGTCAAGTCCCTCGATCGAGCTACCGAATTGGACAGGCCCGGCATGCCCTGCCGTAGGTTGCGGAGCTGTTTGTTCCACAACTTGTGCAGAGGGGCCTCTTGGCGAGCGAGAAGAAGCAACCCGGCGTCTGGGAAGGCTTCAAGGCCTTTCTGATGCGTGGCAACGTCGTCGATCTGGCCGTCGCGGTGGTCATCGGCGCGGCCTTCACCAACATCGTCAACTCGGTGGTGAAGGGCGTCATCAGCCCGCTGGTGGGCGCGTTCGGGACCAAGGACCTCGACAAGTACAGCTCGTGTCTGAAGTCGCCGTGCAAGTTCGACGAGGCGACGGGCACGGCCACGAGCGGCATCCCCATCCTGTGGGGCACGGTCCTCAGCGCGACACTCACGTTCGTGATCACGGCAGCCGTCGTCTACTTCCTGATGGTCCTGCCGATGTCCAAGTACCTGGCGGCGCAGGCAGCCCGGCAGAAGGCGAAGGAAGGCACGCAGGAGGTCATCGAGGTGTCCGAGCTGGAGGTGCTGAAGGAGATCCGCGACGCCCTCGTGGCGCAGCGCGGTTCGGGGCACAGCCAGGAGTGACGGCGAGCCTCTGGGCCGGGGCCCAGAGGCTCGGGGATCTGGCTCAGAGGTGGTGGGGCGGCTTCTCGTCGAGGAAGCGCTTCAGGTCGGCCGCGCTGTCGCTGCTGGTGTCGGCCCGCTCGCCCCACCCGCGGTCCGTGTCGTCCGAGGACTGCTGGCTCAGCGGGTCGTCGAAGACCAGCGCCGACTTCGGATCGCGCGGTTCGGGGGCGGGGGCGGTACTCATGCCTCCAGGGTACGCCGAGGGGGTGGCGGCCCGACCCGGCTCAGCTGGGGGCCTCGGCGCCGGGGCGGGCGTAGAACCACCAGCAGACGACGAGGCACGTCGCGTAGAAGCCGATGAACAGCCACAGCGCGCTGGTGACGGAGATGTTGGCGAACATCGCGGGGATGAAGAAGAAGCCGTAGGCGGCGATCGCCGCGGAGAAGCCACTCACCGCTCCCGCTTCCATCTCGGCCTGCTTGAGCGCGGCCTGTTGCGCCTGCAGGCTCTGGCCCTCGGCCTGCTTCAGATGCTGGTCCCGGAAGATCACCGGGATCTGGCGGAAGGTCGAGCCGTTGCCGACGCCGGAGAAGGCGAACGCGCACAGGAAGCCGACGTAGAAGGCCCAGAAGCTGCCCTGGTCGCTGCCGGACGGCAGTGCGCTGATCACCACGACCAGCGACGCGGCCATGCCGACGAACGACACCAGGGTCACCCGGGCCCCGCCGATCTTGTCGGAGAGCCAGCCGCCCGCCCAGCGCATGAGGGCGCCGATGAAGGGGCCGATCCAGGCGTAGGTGGTGGCCTGGTAGCCCTGGTCGGCGAAGTTGTTCTTGATCAGCATCGGCAGGGCGGCGGCGAAGCCGATGAACGAGCCGAAGGTGCCGACGTAGAGCCAGGTCATGAGCCAGTTGTGCTTGCTGGAGGTAGATGTCGAGGAAGGCGTCGATGCGGCCGATCGACATGGCGGCGCCGTTCTGTTCCTTGACGGCGGCGAGGTAGGCGAAGTACAGCCACTGGACGGCCTCGCGGCCGGTGGTGGCGGGCCCGGAGATGTCGTATCCGTAGGAGCGGGCCATGGACTCGAGTTCGGCGAGGGCCCGGATCTGCTCGGAGACTTCCTCGCGTTCCTGAATGACACGCTCAGTCGGCCACTCGGCGGCGAGGAGGTCCTTGTCGGCCTGCTTGGCGGCGATGAGGCGGTCGACACCGTAGAGGGCGACGCGGCGGTAGTCGCCGATGATGCGACCGCGGCCGTAGGCATCGGGCAGCCCGGTGATGATGCCGGAGGAGCGGCAGGCGCGGATCTCAGCGGTGTACGCGTCGAAGACACCGTCGTTGTGGGTCTTGCGCAGGTGGGTGTAGATGTCACGGACCTCGGGGTCGGCCTCGTAGCCGTAGGCGTTCAGGGCGCCCTCGACCATCCGCCAGCCACCGTTGGGCATGATGGCGCGCTTGAGCGGGGCGTCGGTCTGGAGACCGACGATGAGGTCGAGGCCGGGGTCGATGTATCCGGGCGCAAAGGCGTCGATGCGGGACGGGGTCTTCACGTCGACGTCGTGGATGCCGCGCTCGATCTCGGTGGGGAACATCGCGAGGAGCTTGTTCCAGACCTCGGTGGTGCGTTCGGTGGGGCCGGCGAGGAAGGAACCGTCGCCCTCGTACGGGGTGTAGTTCCGCTGGACGAAGTCACGGACGTCGATGGCGTCCCGCCACAGCCCGCCCTCGAAACCGTCCCAGGCCCGCGCCTCCGCGGGAGCGCCGGCCGTCTTTTCCGCAGGAGTGGCAGTCATCGCGCGCACCTTCCGCCTCGCTCTTTCGCTTCTCCTCCATTGCACGCCCGGAGTGAGGGGCTGACCGGCCGCATTGGTCCCCGATCGGAGACCGAAGGTCCTCCTGCCCGACGGGCTCGGCTCCCCTTGGTCCGTCTGACCTGGTCATCCCTTCGGGACCTTCGACCCAGGGGCGCTTGTGAACGCATTCACAAGAATTTCCGGGACTTTTCTGCTGTGCTTGGCCGTATGACGTCCAGTTCCACTTCCGAACCGGCTGCGACGCCACGGCCCGCCGGCCGCGGTGTGCTGCGCAGAATGACCGCTCGCGGTCGCGACGAGACGCACCGGGTCGCGTCGCCGCTGGAGCTCTTCTTCGACCTGTGTTTCGTCGTGGCCATCGCCCAGGCGGGCATCCAGCTGGTGCACGCCGTGACCGAGGGGCACGCGGGTGAGGGCATCCTCAACTACGCGATGGTCTTCTTCGCGATCTGGTGGGCCTGGATGAACTTCACCTGGTTCGCCTCGGCGTACGACAACGACGACGCGCTCTACCGGGTCGTCACGCTCGTGCAGATCGGCGGTGTGCTGGTGCTCGCGGCCGGGGTGTCGCGGGCGTTCGAGGACCACGATTTCGTGGTCGTCTGGCTCGGCTACGCGATCATGCGGTTCGCAATGATCGCGCAGTGGCTGCGGGTGGCGCGCTCCACCGAGGGGGCCGAGAGAACCATGGCGCTGCGGTACGCGGGCGGCGTACTGCTGTGCCAGATCGGCTGGCTGGGGCTGGTGCTCCTGCCGGAGTCCGGCCGCCCGTGGGTGTTCCTGGTGGTGGCGGTCGCCGAGCTGTGCGTCCCGGTGTTCGCGGAGAAGGACTTCACCACCTCCTGGCATCCGCACCACATCTCCGAGCGGTACGGCCTGTTCACGATCATCGTGCTGGGCGAGACGATCGCCGCGGCCACGGTCGCCGTGAAGTCGGCCGTGGATGAGCACGACGCGCTGGGCGAGCTGCTGCCGATCGCCGCGGGCGGGCTGCTGATCGTCTTCTCCGCCTGGTGGATCTACTTCGTTGTGCCGATCCACGGGCATCTGCGGTCCAACGCGCAGGCGTTCCTGTGGGGGTACGGCCACTACCTGATCTTCGCCTCGGCGGCCGCGATCGGTGCGGGCCTGGAGGTCGCGGTCGAGCAGGCGGTCGGCAAGGCGCACATCTCGACGCTCGCGGCGTCCGCCGCGGTGACGCTGCCGACCGCGCTGTACTTCCTCACCGTGTGGGTACTGCACTCCCGCCACTTCAAGGTGGGCATCGCGCAGCAGCTCGTCCTGCCGACCACCGCGTTGCTGGTCATCCTGTGCACGTTCCTGGGCAACTGGGCGGTGCTCGCGGCGGGCATCGTCTCGGCGCTGGCGGTGGCGGTCGGGGTGACGTTGACGGCGCGGATGGTCGTGAGGGAGGGAGCGGGGCCTGCATAGGAAGGTGCGGGAGCTCGCAGGAAGGAGCCGTGCACCCCCACGCGCCCTGTGCGCTGCGTGCGCCTCCCGAGCTCTGCGGCTACTGAGGCGTGCGGCTGCTGAAGCGCACGACCAAGGAACACTGGGGGGCATGACAGTTGACGCTCTGACAGATGTCGCGGGCCTGCGAGTGGGGCACGCGACGCGTTCCGGCGACGGTTGGCTCACTGGCACCACCGTGGTGCTCGCCCCTCCGGGCGGTGCGATCGCGGCCGTCGACGTACGTGGCGGCGGCCCCGGAACCAAGGAGACCGACGCGCTGGATCCGCGCAACCTCGTGCAGAAGGTCGAGGCGGTCGTGCTGACCGGCGGCAGCGCGTACGGGCTGGACTCGGCGTCGGGCGTGATGGCGTGGCTGGAGGAGCGGGGGCGCGGGGTACGGGTGGGTCCCGACCCGGCGCACGTCGTGCCGGTCGTGCCTGCTGCCTGCGTCTTCGATCTGGGGCGCGGCGGAGACTTCCGGGCCAGGCCGGACGCGTCCACGGGACGGGCCGCGGTCGAGGCGGCCGATGCGAGTGAGCCGGGCGCGCCGGTGCGCGAGGGGTGCGTGGGCGCCGGTACGGGGGCGGCGGTCGGCCGGTTCAAGGGCGGAGTCGGGACGGCGAGCGCCGTGCTGGAGTCCGGCATCACGGTGGCGGCGCTGGTGGTGGCCAACGCGGCGGGTTCGGCGGTGGAACCGGAAACGGGGGCGCTGTACGGCGAGTTGCTGCGGGGACGTACGACGCTCCCGGCGGCCGAGGTGCACGAGGCGGCGCAGCGGCGGCTCGCAGAGGCGGCCGCGAAGAATGCTCCTCCCCCGCTGAACACCACGCTCGCCGTTGTCGCCACTGACGCCGATCTGACGCGCGCGCAGGCGCAGAAGCTGGCGGGGACGGCGCACGACGGCATCGCGCGCGCGGTGCGGCCGGTGCATCTGCTGAACGACGGGGACACGGTGTTCGCTCTGGCCACGGGCGCCCGGGCGCTCGCCACCGAGAGCCCCCTGGCGCTCAACGAGATCCTCGCGGCGGGCGCGGACCTGGTGACGCGCGCGATCGTGCGGGCCGTGCGCGCGGCCGAGTCGGTGGACGGGCCGGGCGGGGTGTGGCCGTCGTACGAGGAGCTCTACGGGGGCCACTAGTTGGGCGATTGTCCCGGTTCTGTCACGTGATGCCGTTCGGTGCGGGTCACGGGAACCCTTCTCACCGCGGCTCGCTCTTTCTCCACGCACTGGAGCGGATCACGCACATCATGAGAACTGGGAGCAGCCCGTGACAACGCCGGACACAACAGCGCGGCGCGCACTGGGGGCCTGTGCCGCCCTGATGGTCGGCGCCCTCACCCTCACCGCCTGCGGCGGCAACGCCAATGCCGACAGCAAGAGCGGCAAGGACGGCAAGAACGCGGCGAAGACGTCCACGGCGAAGATCGTCATCTCGGCCAAGGACGGTTCGACGGGCGCGTCGATCAATGCGACCGGAGTGAAGGTCAGCGACGGCAAGCTGACCGACGTGAAGATGACGGTGGCCGGGACCGGGACTGCCGTATCCGGGGCGATATCCGCGAACGGCGGCTCCTGGAAGCCGAAGGAGCAGCTGGAGCGGGGAACGAAGTACCAGATTTCGGTCACGGCGAAGGATGCGAGCGGGCGGACGTCGGCAGCCAACTCCATCTTCACCACGGTCTCTTCGAGCAACAGCTTCATCGGTACGTACACGCCCGACAACGGCACCACCGTCGGTGTCGGCATGCCGGTCTCCTTCACCTTCGACAAGACGATCAGCAACAAGAAGGCCGTCCAGTCGCACATCACGGTCTCCTCCAGCAGCGGGCAGCAGGTGGTGGGGCACTGGTTCGGGGCGCAGCGGCTCGACTTCCGGCCCGAGGAGTACTGGAAGGCCGGCTCCAAGGTCACGATGAAGATCGACCTTGACGGGGTAGAGGGCACGAACGGCGTCTTCGGAGTGCAGAAGAAGACGGTCACCTTCACCATCGGGCGCTCCCAGGTCTCCACTGTCGACGTCAACACGCAGACCATGACGGTCGTGCGGGACGGCAAGACCCTCAAGACGGTCCCGATCTCGGCCGGCAGTCCGCAGCACACCACGTACAACGGGCAGATGGTGATCTCGGAGAAGTTCGTCCAGACGCGGATGAACGGCTCGACGGTCGGTTACGGCGGCGAGTACGACATCCCGGATGTCCCGCACGCGATGCGCCTGACGTCGTCGGGGACGTTCATCCACGGCAACTACTGGTACAACCGAGGGAATCCGCCCTTCGGCCGGGAAGGCGCCAGCCACGGCTGCGTGGGACTCGCCGACGTGCAGGGCGCCCAGGGGGACACGACCGCCAAGTGGTTCTACGACAACTCCCTCATCGGGGACGTCGTGACGGTCAAGAACTCGCCCGACAAGACGGTCTCGCCGGACAACGGGCTCAACGGCTGGAACATGTCGTGGAGCGCGTGGACCGCGGGAAGTGCCGTCTGACGAGGACCTTTTGACTCCTGTGCGGGCCGCGTGGGAACTTGCCGCGCGGCCCGCCCGTTTTCCGTCCGTACGTTTTCTCGGTTCGCGGACATGATGTCCGACCGAGGGGCTACGGTATGCACCCACAAGGTGACATGCAGCAACGCCGGGAGAAACCTTGAGCGTTCCGTACGAGACAGCAGCGTACGAACCACCCGAGTCGCCCGAGTCTCCGGAGGAGCATCTCGCGCGACTCCTCGGTCGCGCCCTGAACTCCTTCGAGCTGCCCGACGAGACGATACGGCGACTCGACTGCGCGCTGGCGCACGACAGTTCGCTGCACTCCGCGCACCACAGCGCGGGGCTGCACCGCGAGACGTATCGGCACACGTGGCTGCTCGCCGACGGCTCGGCGGTCACGCTGTGGGAGCTCGTGCACAACACGGCGCCCGGCAGGGACCCGCAGCACGAGGTGTACGTCGACGAGGAGGAGCTGCGCGCCGCCACGGCCCGGCTCCCGCTGCCGCCGGACGCCCCGGACTTCGAACTGCCGGTGCTCGTCCAGCTGTCGCCGATCCCCGAGCCGCGCCACGCCTACGTGCCCGACGACTCGGCGGACCACGCGCGCCGGCTCCTGCGACGGGCGGAGAACCCGGACCGGCCGGGGGCCGACATCACGTCGCTCCTGCTGTGCGAGGCGTTCGCCCACCAGATCACCCAGGCCTTCGGCCGCCCTTGCCGCGCCGGTCAGGCGGGGCTGTGCTTCTCGCTCTACGAGCACGCGTTCCTGCTGCGCGACGGGCGGGAGATCTCCCTGTGGGAGGTCGAGCACACGGCGACGCCGGACCGACGCCACATGTGCGAGGTCTACGCGACGGAGGACGCCGCGCGGGACGCGATGGAACGGCGCGCGGCGCGCCTCGGCTGACATCGGGGCGCCTCGTTCGACACCGGCGCGCCTCGGTCGACACCGGCGCACGCGGCTCCGGGTACGCCCGGGGCGCGGGACTTTGCACACTCGCCCCGGCGCCCGTGGCCTTGCACGCGCCAGGGCAGCGGGGTGAGACTCGCGCGTGCGGCGGCCGGCCACGAGCAACCCGCCAGTTGTGGGCAGCGCACTGGCTGAGCGGGGCGCCAGTCTTGAGCGCCGGGCTTGAGCGCCGGGCTTGAGCGCCGGGCTTGAGCGCCGGGCTTGAGCGCCGGGCTTGAGCGCCGGGCGCAGGCTACGGGCGGCTGTCGCTGAACTGGCGTACCAGGCCCGCGAAGGCTGCGTGTTCCTCGGGGGTGAGTTCGACGGACTCCGCGACGGGGCCCGACTGGCGCTGGTGGGGAATGCTCCGGAGCATGTCGCCATGGCGCCATACCGCGACCTCGAAGCGGTCGCGGCGCAGGAGGCGCACCAGGCCGACGACCCAGATGACGGTCGCCAGGGCGAGTGCGGCCACGCCTACCAGCTGGAGGATCGACACGTGCTCAGGCATGCGCTCCAGTAGACACCACGGTCCGGGACCTTGGTCCCGGACCGTGACGCATCTCGCAGATGCGGTGAACAACTCACAGGTGCCCTAAAGGGGCAGAGGGTTGGCCATTCAGGCCGCGACGGGCTCCTTCGACTCGACCATGGTGGATATCGGAGCGTCGGCCGCTGCCGTGGTGGCGCCGCCCTCGGGTGCCTGCTTGCGCAGGCCCTTCAGGGTGACGACCAGAGCCGTGGTGACGCAGACGCCCGCGGCGATGGCGATCAGGTAGAGGAAGGGGTTGCCGATCAGCGGGACCACGAAGATTCCGCCGTGCGGGGCGCGCAGGGTGGCGCCGAAGGCCATCGACAGGGCGCCGGTGACCGCGCCGCCCACCATGGCGGAGGGGATGACGCGCAGGGGGTCGGCTGCCGCGAACGGGATCGCGCCCTCCGAGATGAAGGAGGCGCCGAGGACCCAGGCCGCCTTGCCGTTCTCGCGCTCGGTCTGGGTGAAGAGCTTGCCGCGCACGGTCGTCGCGAGGGCCATGGCCAGGGGCGGGACCATGCCCGCCGCCATCACGGCCGCCATGATCTTCATCGCCGAGTCACTGGGGCTCGCGACGGCGATACCGGCGGTGGCGAAGGTGTACGCGACCTTGTTGACCGGGCCGCCGAGGTCGAAGCACATCATCAGGCCGAGGAGCATGCCGAGGAGGACGGCGTTGGTGCCGGTGAGGCCGTTGAGCCAGTCGGTCATGCCCTTCTGGGCGGAGGCGATGGGCTTGCCGATCACCACGAACATCAGGAACCCGACGATCGCCGCGGAGATCAGTGGGATCACCACCACCGGCATGATGCCGCGCAAGGCCGCCGGGATCTTGACCTTCTGGATCCCGATCACCACGCCACCGGCGATGAGACCGGCGGCCAGACCGCCGAGGAAGCCCGCGTTGATGGTGAGGGAGATCGCGCCGCCGACGAAGCCGGGCACGAGGCCTGGCCGGTCCGCCATGCCGTAGGCGATGTAGCCGGCCAGGACCGGGACGAGGAAGCCGAAGGAGACGACGCCGATCTGGAAGAACAGCGCGCCCCAGCTGTCCATCTGGGTCCACAGGAAGTGGTCCATGACCGACGGCGCCTTGTTGATCTTGTAGCCGCCGATCGCGAACCCGAGGGCGATGAGGAGACCGCCCGCGGCGACGAACGGGACCATGTAACTGACGCCGGACATCAGCCACTTGCGGAGCTTGGTGCCGTAGCCCTCGCCGGACTCACCGGCGCGCTCCACCGGTGTGCCGGGCGCGGCGCCCGCGCTGACCTCGCCGCGTGCGGCCTTGTCGCGCACCTGCGCGATCAGCTCGGTGGGCTTGTTGATGCCCGCCTTCACGCCGACGTCGACGGTCGGCTTGCCGGCGAAGCGGTCCTTGTCCCGTACGGGCACGTCGTGGGCGAAGATCACGCCGTCCGCGGCCGCGATGACCGCCGGGTCGAGCCGGGTGAAGCCGGCCGAGCCCTGCGTCTCGACGACCACCTCTACGCCTGCCTCGCGGCCCGCGTTCTCCAGCGACTCGGCAGCCATGTAGGTGTGTGCGATGCCGGTGGGGCAGGAGGTGACGGCGACGATGCGGAACGGCTGACCACCATCGGTGGCGCCCGGCGCCGGGGCGGGTCCGTCCTCGACGGTCGCACCCGGCACCGGGGCCGCGCCGTCCGTGGCGGAGTCGGCGGAGGCCGCCGCATTCGACTCCGCCACGGCGTTCTCGGGGGCGCCCGCGGGCGCCGGGGGCTCGTCCCCGCGGATGAGCGCGGACGCGGCCGCCGCGTCGTCCACGGCCCGCAGCGCGGACGTGAACTCGGCGTTCATCAGCTGGCGTGCGAGGGACGACAGGATCGTGAGGTGGGCGTCGTCCGCGCCGGCCGGGGCGGCGATCAGGAAGATCAGGTCGGCGGGCCCGTCCGGCGCGCCGAAGTCGATCCCGGCCGCGCTGCGTCCGAAGGCGAGCGTCGGCTCGGTGACGTGTTCGCTTCGGCAGTGCGGGATGCCGATGCCGCCGTCCAGGCCGGTCGGCATCTGGGCTTCGCGGGCGGCCACGTCGGCGAGGAAGCCGTCGAGGTCGGTGACCCGACCCTTGGCGACCATGCGCTCGGCGAGGGCGCGCGCCGCCGCTTCCTTCGTATCGGCGGACAGGTCGAGGTCGACCAGGTCCGCGGTGATCATCTCGCTCATCGCGGGCTCCTTCGCACGCGTATCGCCCGGGGGAAGTGGTGGGCGAGGGTGGGGACGGGGGTGTTGCGCTCAGATGGGGCAGGTAGGGCCGATAGGGCAGAGGGGACAGGGGTGAGGTGAGTCGAAGAGGCGGGGCCGGGGAAACCCCGCCTCTCCTCGGCGGCGGGATCGGGGAGACCCCGCCTCCGTATGGCTGCGGCGGGGAAGGGGAGGCCCCGCCGCTTCAGGGCCTGTTCAGGGGGCGTACGGGACGGGCGGGCCGCCGGGCTCGCAAGACCCGTACGCGATCCGGCGTGCGCGGCGCACAAGCCGTAGTGAAGTGAGCCACGCGCGCCGCCACGAAACGAGCCGCACGCGCCGTCGTGACGTGAACCGCACGCGCCGTCGTGACGTGAGCCGGACGCGCCGTCGTGACGTGATCCACGCGCGCCGGGGAGATGCGAGCCGTGTGCGCCGTTGCGGCGTGATCCGGTGTTCATGACACGGGCTCCGTCAGTACGAGATCCACCGGTATGTCCGACGTGACCGTCACGGCGGAGGGGTCGAGGTCGGCCGGGCCCGGCATCACGCTGCCGGGGAGTTGGACGGCCGCGGCGCCGTGGGCGACGGCGGAGGCGAGGGCCTCGGGGCCGTTGCCGCCGGCGATCAGGAAGCCGGCGAGGGAGGAGTCGCCGGCGCCCACGTTGCTGCGTACGGCATCCACGCGCGCGCTGCCGAACCAGGCGCCCGCGCCGTCCACGAGCAGCTGCCCGTCGGCGCCCAGGCTCGCGAGGACGGCGCGCGCGCCCAGCTCGCGCAACTCCTCGGCCGCCTTCACCGCGTCACCCACCGTGGCGAGGGGGCGCCCGACGGCTTCCGCGAGCTCCTCGGCGTTGGGCTTCACCACGTCGGGCCGCTCGCGCAGCGCCGCGAGAAGCGCCGGACCGGAGGTGTCGAGTGCGATCCGGGCGCCCGCCGCGTGCGCCCGCGCGACCAGATCGGCGTACCAGGAGGGCGCGAGCCCGCGCGGCAGGCTGCCGCAGCAGGTGATCCAGTGGGTGTCGCCGGAGCGGTACTGCTTGCGGACTGTCTCCAGGAGGAGTTCGGCCTCAGCGGCGGAGAGTTCGGGTCCGGGCGCGTTGATCTTCGTCAGGGTGCCGTCGGGTTCGGCGACCGAGATGTTCGAGCGGGTGGCTCCGGCGACCGGGACCGGCGCGACCTCGATGCCCTGCGCGTCGAGCAGGTCGGCGACGAGTGCGCCGGGCGCACCACCCAGGGGCAGGACGGCGACCGTGCGCTGCCCGGCGGCCGCGACCGCGCGCGAGACGTTCACGCCCTTGCCGCCCGGGTCCATGCGTTCGCCGGTGGCCCGGATGACCTCGCCGCGGTCGAGCGACGGGACCTCGTACGTACGGTCGAGGGAGGGGTTGGGGGTGACGGTGAGGATCATGCGCACTCGTTTCTCAACACGTTCTCAGGACACGGCACTTGCGTGTCGCGTCCTACACACACAGCACTTCGGTGCCGCCGCGCTCGATGGCGGAGACGTCTTCGGGGCTCAGCCCGCGGTCGGTGATCAGCAGGTCCACATCGCTCAGGTCGCCGAAGCGGGCGAAGTGTTCCTGGCCGTTCTTGGAGGAGTCGGCGAGGAGCACCACGCGGCGCGCGGCGCGCATGGTCGCGCGCTTGACGGCGGCCTCGGCGAGGTCGGGGGTGGTCAGTCCGTAGGAGGGGGAGAATCCGTTGGCCGCGATGAAGAGGACATCGGCGCGGATCTCGCTGTACGCGCGGAGCGCCCAGGCGTCCACGGCGGCGCGCGTGCGGTGTCGTACGCGCCCCCCGACCAGATGGAGTTGGATGCCGGGGTGGTCCGCGAGGCGGGCGGCGATCGGAAGGCTGTGGGTGACGACGGTGAGCGTCGCTTCCAGCGGGAGCGCCGCGGCGAGCCGGGAGACGGTCGAGCCGGCGTCCAGGATCACCGTGCCGTCGTGGGGCAGTTCGGCGACCGCGGCCTCGGCGATGCGGTCCTTCTGGTCGGCCGCGGTGGACTCGCGCTCGGCGAGATCGGGCTCGAAGTCCAGGCGCCCGGCCGGAATCGCACCACCGTGCACACGGCGTACGAGACCCGCGCGGTCCAGGGCCTTCAGGTCCCGGCGGATGGTCTCCGCGGTGACCTGGAACTCCTCGGCCAGGGAGAGCACGTCCACCCTGCCGCCGTCACGGGCGAGCCGGAGGATCTCCTGCTGCCGCTCCGGTGCGTACATGTCCGTTCGCCTCCGACTGATGCCCGAACCTGTGGTTTCACTCGGAGGCTACGCCCGGATTTCCGGAAAGTAAACAGGTTCGGGCCCGATGTGGGCACAAACGGGCTTCGCATGCTTGGCAGGGGCGGAGGGTGAAACGACGGTGGGGGCAGGCCGCATGAGCGGTCTGCCCCCACCGTCGTTTCACCGGATCAGGAAACCAGCACCGGCTCCTCCTCGCCCTCCTCCTCCTTGGTCGCCTCCGGCGCACCCGCACCCGCACCTTCACCCTCGCCCGCACCCTCCGCGTGCTGCGTCGGCCGCTTCGGCAGGGCGAACATCAGCAGGAAGATGACCGCCATCACCGCCGCGACCCAGCCCAGCGCGTACTGGAAGGCATTGACGAAGGCGGGGCCGACCTGGTCCCGGGTCAGCCGGTCGCCGATCTGGCCGAAGAAGAGGACCGACACCAGCCCGAGCCCCAGCGCGTTGCCCATCTGCTGCACGGTGTTGATGAGCCCGGACGCCGAACCGGAGTGCTCACGCGGGACCTCCGACAGCACCGCGTCCGTCAGCGGGGCCACGATGAAGCCCATGCCCGCGCCCATGACCACCAGCGGAAGCGCCATCTGCCAGGAGGCGATGGACATGCCGTACCGGTCGGACTCCCAGATGTAGAGGAGCACGCCGAGCCCCATGAGCAGGGCGCCCGCCTGGAGCACCTTGCGTCCGAAGCGCGGGACCAGCAGCTGCACGGACATGCCCGCCGCGGCCGAGACCGCGATCGAGAACGGCACCCCGGTGAGTCCCGCCCGCAGCGGGCTCCAGCCCAGCCCGGTCTGCATGTACAGCGTCCAGACCAGGAAGAAGATGCCGAGCGCGACGCCGAAGACGGTCTGTACGGCGATGCCCGCCGCGAAGCTCGTCACCTTGAACAGCGACAGCTCGATCAGCGGCGAACCGTCCCGCGCCGTCTTCCGCTTCTCGTACGCCACCAGCGCCGCGAAGACGACGAGGGAGCCGGCCATCGACACGTACCCCCACAGCGGCCAGCCCAGCTCACGGCCGCGGGTCAGCGGGTAGAGCAGCATCAGCAGGCCGAGGATGACGAGGGTGACGCCGACGAGGTCGAGCTTGAGGGCGCGCGGGGCCTTGGACTCGCTGATGAACCGGCGGCCCAGGATCAGCGCGGCGACACCCACCGGCAGGTTGATGAGGAAGATCGGCCGCCACTCCAGGCCGAAGAGGTTCCACTCGGTGAGCAGCGCGCCGAGGAGGGGACCGGACACGGCCCCCAGGCCGACGATCGCGCCGAAGAGACCGAAGACCTTGCCCCGCTCGTGCGCCGGGAAGGTGGCGTGCACGATCGACAGCACCTGCGGCACCATCAGCGCGGCCATCCCGCCCTGGAGGATGCGCGAGGCGACGAGCATCTCCGGGTTCGCGGCGAAGCCGCACAGCGCCGACGCGACCGTGAAGCCGGCTATGCCGATGAGGAAGACGCGCTTGCGGCCGTGGATGTCGCCGAGCCGCCCGCCGGTGATGAGCCCGGCGGCGAAGGCCAGCGCGTAGCCCGCCGTGATCCACTGGATCTGGCTGAACGAAGCGCCCGCGTCCCGCTGGATCGACGGGATGGCGATGTTGACGATCGTCACGTCGACCAGGTCCATGAAGGCCGCGGTCATGACGATGGCGAGGGCGAACCAGCGCCGCCGGTCGGCCACGGCGGCCGCGGCCAAGCTGTTACGAGTGGTCTCGGTGGAGGTCATGCAGCAAAGCTAAGGCCCCATTAGGTCAGATCGTGTCCTAGATGTGCGGCACCCTGGAAAACATGACAACGGATACGCCGGCCCGGCTTCTCCAGCTCCTCTCCCTCCTCCAGACGCCCCGCGAATGGCCCGGCGGTGAGCTCTCCGAGCGGCTCGGGGTGTCCCGTCGTACGGTCCGCCGGGACATCGACCGGCTCCGGGAGCTGGGCTATCCGGTGCAGGCGACCAAGGGGTCCGACGGCGGGTACCGGCTGGTGGCGGGGAAGGCGATGCCGCCGCTCGTGCTCGACGACGAGGAGGCCGTGGCGATCGCGGTGGGGCTGCGGGCCGGCGCCGGGCACGCCGTCGAGGGCGTGGACGAGGCGTCCGTACGGGCGCTCGCCAAGCTGGAGCAGGTGCTGCCGTCCCGGCTGCGCCACCGGGTGTCCACCCTCCAGGCCGCGACCACCCCGCTGACCAGCGGGGACGGGGCGACTATCGCGCCCGAGACGCTGACCGTGATGGCGTCGTGCGTCGCCGGGCGGGAGCGGCTGCGGTTCGCGTACCGCTCCGGGGACGGGACGCCGTCGCGGCGGCTGACCGAGCCGTACCGGCTCGTCTCCACCGGCCGCCGCTGGTACCTCGTCGCATACGACCTCGATCGCGAGGACTGGCGTACGTTCCGCGTCGACCGGGTCGCCGAGCCGCACGCGACGGGAGCGCGGTTCACGCCGCGTGAGCTGCCGACGGGGAGCGCGGCGGAGTTTCTGCGGCAGTCGATGTTCCGGCGGCAGGAGACGTACGCGTTCGACGTCACGTTCGCCGCGCCCGCCGAGTTCGTCGCGGCGCGTCTGCCCGCCTGGCTGGGCGCGCCCGAGCCGATCGACGAGCACAGTTGCCGGCTGCGTTCCTCCGCCGGCGACTCCGTGGAGTGGCTGGCGGTGCGGATCGCGATGGTCGACTGCGAGTTCGTGGTGCGGGAACCCGCTGAACTGGTGGGTTATGTACGGGACTTGGGTGAGCGTCTGACGCGAGCGGGGGGCGGTTCGGCGGAGAGCGGCGGTTCCGCGGAGAGCGGAGGTTCGGTGGAGGGCGGCGACTCGGGGGACGCCGGCCTCACTGGCCCGTCACGTACTTGACCGTCGGGCCCGCCGACCAGCCGCCGTCCACGGCGAGTTCGGCGCCGGTGACATACGCGGAGTCGTCGGAGAGCAGGAAGACGACGGCCTTCGCAATCTCGTGGGTCTCGCCGACCCGCCCCATGGGGCTGTTCGGGAAGTGGCCGTCGCCCTGCTGGATGCCGATGTTCGCGGTCATCGGCGTGTACGTCACGCCCGGGTGGACGGAGTTGACGCGGACCTTCGCCGTGCCGAGCTCCACCGCGGCGACCTTGGTCAGGCCGCGTACGCCCCACTTGGAGGCGCCGTAGCTGGACGTGGTGGCGACGGCGGTGAGGCCCGCCATGGAGGAGATGTTGACGATGGAGCCGCCGCCGTTGTCCCGCATCGCCGGGATCACGGTCTTCATGCCGATGAAGACGCCGGTGAGGTTGACGTCGAGGACCTGACGGAAGTGGTCCACGGTCTCGGTCTCCAGTAACTGGCCTGTGGCGATACCGGCGTTGTTCACCAGCCCCTCGATGCCGCCGAACTGCGTCCGCGCGAAGGCCGCGGCCCGCTGCCAGGCGGTCTCGTCCGTCACGTCGAGGCGTATGAAGCGGGCGGCGTCGCCCAACTCCCCCGCCAGGGACTGGCCTTCCTCCGCCAGTACGTCGCCGAGCACGACGTTCGCTCCGGCGGCGACGGCGGTACGGGCGATCTCGGCGCCGATGCCGCGGGCGCCGCCGCTGATCAGGACGGTCTTTCCGGTCAGGTCGTTGCTCATTCGGCACTCCAGGGAAAGCCGCGAAGGGCTTCGAGATGGCGCAGCGCGAGCGCGACGGGGCCGTCCGGTCCGTCGGCCGCGTCGTCCGTGGCGGCCCAGGCTTCCACCGCGACGCGGACCGCTGCGCTGGCTGTGGCGGCGGTGAGGCGGAGCTTGGGGGATGGGGTGGGGGAAGGGGTGGGCAAAGGGACGGGCGAAGCTTCCGTCGTCGCCACCGCACTCGTCGCCGCCCTCGTCGCCACCTCACTCGTCGCCACCTCACTCGCGGCCACCGCCCTCGCCGCCAGCACCCCCGCCAGCGTCCGCTCCGCCGTCTGGCATGCCTCGCCCCACACCCTCAGCAGGGCCGGGTTCGCCTCGGCCAGGCGGAGGAGGGCGCGGACCCAGTCCAGGGACTCGGGTCTGACACCGACGCCCGGGGTCAAGGTGGCGACGATCGCGTGGCGGAGGGCTTCGGGTACCGGCAGTTGGGCCGGGGCGTCGCGGACGGCCTCGGCCCACTTCTGGCTGCCGGCGGCGAATACGGGGCCGAGGGATTCCTCCTTGGTCGCGAAGTACCGGTAGAAGGTGCGTGGCGCGACCCCGGCCGCCCGGGCGATGTCCTCGGCACGGGTGGCGCGCAGGCCGTTGCGCATGAAGAGCCCCGCTGCCGCCCGGGAGATGTCCATGCGGGTGGCCGCCTTGCGTCGCTCGGTCAGCGAAGGAACAGTACGGGGGGTGCCGTTGGCGGAGCCAGGGGCTGGGGCTGGGGCAGAGGTTGGGGCTGAGGCAGGCGCCGCTCGGCCTGCGGAGGTGCGCACCACGCGTTCGGTACCGGTCACGGACGGCAGGTTATGCCCCTGTGGCAGAATCTGCCATTCGGGTCACCCCGGGGTTCAGGTTCGGGGTGGCCCGACAATGACCTGCGCGGAAACCGTCGCGGGTGGGCTCCGCCGCGGGTGGGTTGTGCCGCTGGCCCCCGGCCCGCGTGGTCCGCCCCTTCGACCCTGCCAGGGGCTTCGCCCCTGGACCCCGGGTGAGTTCTTTTGCCGCGGGACGGTGGGGGCTGGTCGCGCCCCGCGGCGGAGCCGCAGATGTCACAGCCCCGCGCCCCTTATGGGGCGCTCCCCCTCACCCTCTTACGAAGGCGCCCCCAAGCCCAACCCCCACCCCAAAAACAACATGGAGCCGGGCCCCGGCGCCAGGGGGGGAAGGCGCCGGAGCCCGGCTCTGGGAGAGTCCCGGCGCGGGGGGGTGTGCGTCGGGACTCGGTTCTGGTGGGGGCGCGTGCCTATGCCCCGGGTGGAACCCTGAACCCTGGGCCCTGAAGTCTTGTTCCCAGAGCCCGGCAGGTTAAGCGGCCTTACATGGCCATGTCTGGTCGACTTGTGGCCAACGTGGCCGGCGTGTCCGTCATGGACTCACGCCGCCGCGTCGAACCCGGTGTCACGGGCCAGCTTCTTCAGTTCGAGAAGCGCGTGCTTCTCGATCTGGCGGATGCGCTCGCGCGTGAGGCCGTGCTCCTTGCCGACCTCGGTGAGCGTGCGCTCCCGGCCGTCATCGATGCCGTACCGCATCTTGATGATGGAGGCCGTGCGCTGGTCGAGGCGGCCGATCAGGTCGTCCAGTTCCTCGCTGCGCAGCAGGGTCATGACCGACTGCTCGGGGGAGACCGCGGAGGTGTCCTCCAGCAGGTCGCCGAACTGGGTGTCGCCGTCGTCGTCCACCGCCATGTTCAGCGAGACCGGGTCGCGGGCCCAGTCCAGGACGTCCGTCACGCGCTCCGGCGTCGAGTCGAGCTCGGCGGCGATCTCCGCGTGCTCGGGCTCGCGCCCGTTCTTGCGGTTGAACTCGCGCTGTACGCGCCGGATCCGGCCCAGTTCCTCGACCAGGTGGACGGGGAGGCGGATCGTGCGCGACTGGTCGGCGATGGAACGGGTGATGGCCTGACGGATCCACCAGGTCGCGTACGTCGAGAACTTGAAGCCCTTGCGGTAGTCGAACTTCTCGACGGCGCGCACCAGACCCGCGTTGCCCTCCTGGATCAGGTCGAGCAGGGGCAGGCCGCTGCGCGGATAGCGCCGGGCGACAGCGACGACCAGCCGGAGGTTCGAGCGGATGAAGATGTCCTTCGCTCGCTCGCCCTCGGCGACCAGCGCCTCGAGCTCCTCGGGGGACGCGTCCGCCTTGGCCGCAGCCTCGCCGTCGAGGATCTGCCGCGCGAACACACCCGCCTCGATGGTCTGGGACAGCTCGACTTCCTTGGCGGCGTCGAGCAGTGGCGTACGCGCGATCTCGTCGAGGTACATGCCGACCAGGTCGCGGTCGGCGATCTCGCCGCCTACGACGCGAACACTGCGTGCCGCGTCGCTGGTCTCGCCGGTGGCGGACTTACGACGGGCGACGGCACGGGTTGCCATGCGTGCTCCCTTGCGATGGTGGGCTGGCTGGTGGTCGCTGAACACTGGGTAGCTCACCCTCCCGGGTACCCGGCATCCGAAGGAAACAACGACTGGAATCCGGACAGAATTCCCAACCTGCCCCTCGATTTTTCTGATCATGCAGTACCCTGTCCCGCCACAGGAGGTGGGCAGATGGTGCCGGAACGTATAGATGTGCAGGTCAGGCCGGGAGTCGAGAGTGACCTCGACGCCCTCACCGACATCTACAACCACTACGTACGTGAGACGCCCATCACATTCGATACCGCTGTCTTCACGCCGGAAGAGCGTCGCTCGTGGCTGCTCTCCCACCCTGAAGACGGACCGCACCGCCTGATGGTTGCCACGGACGCGGACTCACAGGCGATTCTTGGGTACGCCGCATCCAGCGCCTTTCGTGTGAAGGCCGCGTACGACACCTCCGTGGAGGTCAGCGTCTACCTCGCCCCGGACGCCGGTGGCCGTGGCGTCGGCACCCTCCTCTACGAGGCTCTCTTCGAAGCCCTCGCCGGCGAGGATCTCCACCGCGCCTACGCCGGCATCGCCCAGCCGGAGGGAAACGAAGCGTCCGTGCGGCTGCACGAACGCTTCGGGTTCCGGCATGTCGGCACCTACCGGGAGGTGGGCCGCAAGTTCGGCCGGTACTGGGATGTGGCCTGGTACGAGAAGGAGCTCACCCCGGCCCGGTGAAGAACAGGTCAGCCGAACTGCACCGACCGCTTGGCCATCCCCATCCAGAAACCGTCGATCACCGACTTCTGCCCGTCAAGCTCACCGGCCGCGTCCGCCGCGCCCATGGTCACGAAGAGGGGGGCGAAGTGCTCGGTGCGCGGGTGGGCGAGACGGCCGGCCGGGGACTTGCGCTCGAAGTCGAGGAGCGCGTCCACGTCACCGGCGTCCAGGGCGCGGTGGCCCCAGTCGTCGAACTCGCTCGACCAGGCCGGGACTCCCCCGCCGGTGTGCCGCAGGGCCGCGAGGTTGTGGGTGAAGAAGCCGGAGCCGACGATCAGGACGCCCTCGTCGCGCAGTGGCGCCAGCTTGCGGCCGATCTCGAAGAGGCGGACCGGGTCGAGGGTCGGCATGGAGATCTGCAGGACCGGGATGTCGGCCTCGGGGAACATCTCCACCAGCGGCACATACGCGCCGTGGTCGAGCCCGCGGTCCGGGATGTCCTGCACCGGCGTACCGGGCGCGCGCAGCAGTTTCCGTACGGACTCGGCGAGTTGGGGGGCGCCGGGAGCCGCGTACGTCACCTGGTAGTAATGCTCGGGGAAGCCCCAGAAGTCGTAGACGAGCGGTACGGTCTCGACCGCGCCGAGGGCGAGCGGGGCCTCTTCCCAGTGGGCGGAGACCATGAGGATCGCCTTGGGGCGCGGCAGGTCGGCGGACCATGCTGCGAGCTGGCCGGGCCAGATCGGGTCGTCGGCGAGCGGCGGGGCACCATGGCTCAGGTAGAGGGCGGGCATGCGCCCAAGTGCGGGACGCTCCTCGGTGGCGGCGGACATGGCGGCTCCCTCCAGAGGGTTCAATCGTACGGCGCGGGTGCTTGATACTTGAAGTTTATTGCTTGAAGTCTCAAGCTCCCAGCCGCCGAGCTTACGCCTGGTTTGTTTAACTTTCAAGAAGGGGCTCGTACAGTGGAGTACATGAACACGGCACCCGCTGAAGAGACGCGTTGGCTCACCGACGAGGAACAGCGCATCTGGCGTGCGTACATGCACGCCACCACCCTCCTTGAGGACCATCTCGACCGCCAGCTCCAGCGTGACGCGGGCATGCCGCACATCTACTACGGCCTGCTCGTCCAGCTCGCCGAAGCGCCGCGCAGGCGGCTGCGGATGACCGAGCTGGCCATGAACGCGAAGATCACCCGCTCGCGGCTCTCGCACGCGATCGCGCGCCTGGAGAAGAACGGCTGGGTGCGGCGTGAGGACTGTCCCTCCGACAAGCGGGGACAGTTCGCGGTCCTGACGGACGACGGTTACGAGGTGCTGCGGCGCACCGCGCCTGGCCATGTGACCGCCGTACGGCAGGCCCTGTTCGACCGGCTCACCGCGGACCAGCAGAAGGCCTTCGGCGAGGCCATGCGGATCGTCGCCGAGGGGCTCCAGCCGAAGGACGCGGGAGCCGACCTGCCCTGGTTGCGTTAGGGCTCCGGCGCCGCGGTGAGAGCTCACTCGTGGAGGGCTCTCGCTCCGCCGGCCCCGGACGCGGGTCCGCCCCGGCTCCATTGAACTCGGAGCCGGGGCGGACCCTGGGATTCGTACGAACGAGGCGTCCCCACCCCGCGTCCGTACGCGAAGTATCCGGAGTACCCGTGGTGCGGGTGATCAGTGGGCGATCACCGGGATCTTCACCTCGTCCTCGACGCCCTCGCCGGAGGCGACGACCGGGTCGGAGCCCTGCGTGCCGGCGTTGACGAGGACCGAGACGATCACCGCGGCCGCTACCAGCATGCCGACGGCGAACCAGATGGCGTTGGTGTAGCCGTGCACCTGGCCCTGCAGCTGGACGAGCTGCTGCTGGGTCTTGGAGGAACCGGCGCCGGCGATGTGGTCCTTGATGTAGGCGGTCGTCGCGGAGGCGGCGATCGTGTTCAGCAGGGCCGTGCCGATCGCGCCGCCCACCTGCTGCGAGGTGTTGACCATCGCGGAGGCGACACCCGCGTCGCGGGGCTCGACGCCCAGGGTGGCCAGGGACATGGCCGGCATGAACGCCGTACCCATGCCGAGACCGAGCAGCAGCATCGCCGGCAGGATGATCGAGGCGTACGACGAGCCGATCTCCAGCTGGGTCATCAGCAGCATGCCGACCGCGGCGACCAGGAAGCCGGGGCCCATCAGCAGACGGGCCGGCAGGCGGGTCATCAGGCGGGTGCCGATCTGGGTCGAGCCGACCATCATGCCGACGATCATCGGCATGAAGGCGAAGCCGGTCTTGATCGGCGAGAAGCCCTTCACGACCTGGAGGTAGTAGGTCAGGAACAGGAAGGTGCCGAACATCGCGATGATGGCGATGCCGAGCGAGAGGTAGATACCGCCGCGGTTGCGGTCGGTGATCACGCGCAGCGGCAGCAGCGGGGCCTTGACCTTCGCCTCGACGACGACGAACGAGACCAGCAGAACGGCCGACGCGATGAAGAGCGCGACGGTCGAGGAGTCGCCCCAGCCGTTGGACTCGGCGCGGGTGAAGCCGTAGACGAGCGAGACCAGGCCGAGGGTGGACAGGAGCACGCCCGGGATGTCGAGCGGGTTGCGGTTGCGGCCGCCCTCCGGCTCACGGATGACGAAGTAGGCACCGAGGGCCGCGACGATCGCGAACGGGATGTTGACGAAGAACGTCCAGCGCCAGTCCAGGTACTCGGTGAGCACGCCGCCGAGGATGAAGCCGACGGCGCCGCCACCACCGGCGATCGCACCGTAGATACCGAACGCCTTGGCGCGCTCCTTGGCGTCCGTGAACATCACGGCGAGCAGGGAGAGCGCGGCGGGCGCGAGCAGGGCGCCGAACGCACCCTGGAGGGCACGGGCGCCGAACATCATGGCGCCGGAGGTGGCGAGACCGCCGAGCGCGGACGCGGCGGCGAAGCCGGTCAGGCCGATGACGAAGGCGCGCTTGCGCCCCCACAGGTCGGCTATACGGCCGCCGAAGAGGAGGAGTCCGCCGAAGGCGAGGGCGTAGGCCGTGACGACCCACTGCCGGTTGCCGTCGGAGATGCCCAGGTCGGTCTGGGCGGACGGAAGGGCGATGTTCACGATGGTCGCGTCGAGGACGACCATCAGCTGGGCGAGCGCGATGAAGGCGAGCGCTTTCCAGCGGTTGGAATGTGCGTCGGTGTCGGACATTGCTGTCGACTTTCCTGTTGCAGACATGGGGGTACCCACTCCGGGACTTCGTAGCGAAAAAAGGTGAGGGAAAGGGACGGCTCGTCTCCGGTGACGGCCGGAAGCTTCGTGCGCGTTCTGACTGGTGCTGGGCGCTGAACTAATCGGTCAGGTGGACGGCGTGGTCACTCACGCGCGCCGCAGGTCCTCCACGGTGGCGGCCACTCCGGGCAGTTCGGAGCGGGCCGGGGCCCGCATACCGTCCAGGAACAGCTGCAGATGACGGTGTACGAAGCGGTCGATGCCCTGGCACGCGGTGCCGGGCAGCGGCCTGGTGAGCTGGCTGACCGCGATCATCAGGTCACCGAACTCGACGTCGGGGCGCAGCTGTCCGTCCTCGCGGGCGCGGTCCATCAGCTGCTCGATCAGGACGGTGATCCGGTCGCGCGCGGCGACGAGATCCGGGTGGTTCTGGTCGAAGGAGTGGGAGAGCATCGGGCACAGGGCGCCGATCCGCTCATCGGCGGCGAAGTGCACGAAGCCGCTCAGCGCCTCGAAGGCGTCGCCGCCCTCGACGAGCGCCGTCTCGACCCACTCCGAGGTGCGGTCCATCACCGAGCAGACGACCTCCCGTGCCAGGGCGTCGCGGTCGGCGAAGTTGCGGTACACCGTGGCGTTGCCGACCCCGGCCCGGCGGGCGATCTCGTCGAACGGCACCTCGGGGCCGAACTCGACGAACATCTCGCGGGCCGCGGCGACGATCCGCTCCCTGTTGCGCAGGGCATCGGCGCGCGGCCGGACCACTCGGCGCTGTACGGGGGTGGCGGTCTCCACGGTGGACTCCTCGGAAGAGAAGGGGATCGCGATCCGGGGATTCGCTCCCCGTTTCGCTCGGACACAGGGCTAAACGGGGAAACGGTCCCCGGTTATTTCCCGACCCCGACAAGATTCCATGTGACCTGCGCCACATCCTCGCCGCACTCACTCCGCACCTGCATCGCACTCGCTCCGCACCCACTCCGCACCCGCGCCACATACCCATCCGGACGCCTCAGAGGCCCCCGGGCGAGAAACCCACGATCGGGCTCCTCCAGCGCGCGCCCGCCGCGCCGTCGACACAGGGTGATCGAAAGGGTGCAGCCGGAGACCGGCGGCTGCCGTGGAGCGAAGGGTCCCCGCATGCCGCCTGAGCGACGCCTCCGCCACCGGATAGGCACGCGCCGCGTGGCCGCGCTCGCCGCGGTGACCCTTCTGACGCTGGCGGTCAGTACCTCCGCCGGTACGGGACACCTCACGGCGGGCTCCACGGCGGCGGGTTCCATCGCGCTGGCCCGCTCCACGGCGCTCGGCCCCTGCATGATCACCGGCCCGCTGGGCGTGCAGATGGGGGAAGGCGTCCCGACCTCGTCCGGCTACGCCCGCTCCACCGGCACCGTCCGGGCCCTCACCCTGATGGTCGACTTCTCCGACGCGCCCGGGAAGGGCAGCGCGCTCGACCGCTACCGCGAGTTCTTCCCGCAGACCCAGCGATGGTTCCGCACCGGCTCGTACGGCCGTCTCGACTACCGCCCCGAGACCCCCGTCCGGCACTGGCTGCGGATGCCCAAGCCCTTCAAGGCGTACGGCATAGAGCGCGGCGCGCCCTTCGACCCCGGGTACCGCGATCTGGTCCAGGACATCGTGACCGCGGCCGACCCGAACGTCGACTTCCGCTCGTACGACATCCTGAACGTCCTGGTGACGCCGAACGCCGGGCCCTCCGCGCTGGACACCGTGCTGTCCGTGACCTTCGCCGGCAACACGGAGGCGCCGGTCGCCGACGGTGTCCCGGTCGCCAACGCGTCCTTCGTCTACAGCCGCCAGGACGACGGCTCCGGCTCCTACTCCGACACCGGCTACCGGGTGCTCCCGCACGAGAACGGCCACACCTTCGGCCTGCCCGACCTCTACACCCAGGACGGCGGGGGCGCGGTCGGCCACTGGGACATCATGAGCGAGGACTGGGGGGCCGACAACGATCTGCTCGGCTGGCACAAGTGGAAGCTCGGCTGGCTCGACGACTCGCAGGTCAGCTGCGCGGCGGCGCCCGGTACCAAGGAGTACACGCTCACCCCGCTGGCCCGGCGCGGCGGCAACAAGCTCGTCTTCGTGCCCACCAGCTCCAAGACCGGTTTCGCCCTCGAACTGCGCACCCGCGGGGGCAACGACTCCGCGATCTGCCGCCCCGGCATCCTCATCTACAAGGTCGACGCGGGCGTGGACACCGGGAACGGGCCCATCACCGTGTACGACTCCACGCGCGACAGCGGCGGCTGCACCCGCTCCCCCAATGTGCACGCGGAACTCTCCGACGCGCCCTTCGCGCCCGGCGAGTCCTTCAAGGATCCCAAGACGGGCGTCACGGTGCAGGTCGCCGGGGCGGACCTCGCCGGGAACTACCGGGTGTACGTGACGCGCCGCTGAGGCCCCGAGGGCGCACCGCTGACCTGCTGGAGCGCCCCGGCAAGCACTACGGTGTCTCTTCTGTGAGCCGCAACGGAGAGCCCATGCCATCGAACGTCGTGCCCGCCGAGGCCGTCACCCCCCTCATCCGCGGTATCGCCGTACTGCGGCGGCTGACCGAGGCCGACGGGGTGTCCAGCCTGAGCGGTCTCGAACGGGCCACCGGGCTCGCACGTTCCACCGTCGACCGGATCATGGCGACCCTCGCGCGCATGGGATACGTACGCCTCGACGGCCGGGACGCCGTACTGGCCCCCCGTCTGATGGAACTCGGCAACACCTACCTCGCCGCCCTGCGGCTCCCCCGTCTCCTGGACGCGCACGCCGACGCGCTCGCCGACGAACTGGACGAGTCGGTGTCCCTGGCCGTCGGCGACCGGGACGGCATCCGTTTCATCCACCAGGCGACCCGCCGCCGCGCCATGTCCCTGAGCTTCCGCATCGGCGACCTGCTGCCCGCCGAACGCACAGCGCCCGGCTTCCTGTTCGCCACCGAGTGGGGGGAGGAGGAGTGGACGCGCTGGCGCGAGCGCCGGGCGGCCGATCCGGAGGACCGCAGGTTTCCCGCCGTACCGGCCCGCAGCCGGCCCTTCGTCGACGATTCCCGGCGCGGCGAGGAGGAACCGGGCTCCGCACCGGCCCCCGTATCCCCGCCTGCCGAACCCCCCACTGTCGGCGACGACTTCGAGCAGCGTACGGCCGAGGTCCTGGAGGCCGGGTGGGCGCTGGACGACCAGCTCATCGAGCCGGGCCTGGTCGCGATCGCCCTGCCCGTGCGGGAGGCGGGACGGATCGCGTGTGTGGTGAGCGTGGTGAGCCACACCAGCCGGCACACCGCGGCCGACCTGCGGGACACGCTGCTGCCACGGCTGCGGTCGGCCGTGGCCGCGATGGAGCGGGAGCTGCGGGAGGCGCCGCCCGCCGCACCGGGTGCCGCGTCCGGGCTCGCGACCTGGACCGGCGCCTCCAAGCAGGAACTGGGCCGGGAGTTCGTCGAGTCGCTGGCCCGCGGGCTGACCGTGATCACCGCCTTCGGCGAGGGCCGCGCCGAGCTGACCCTCACGGACGTCGCCCAGGCCACGGGGCTCGCCCGCGCGACCGCCCGGCGTGCCCTGATCACCCTGGAACACCTCGGATACGTCACCACGCACGACCGCGTCTTCCGGCTCACGCCGCGCGTCCTGGGCCTCGGCTTCCCGCCGCTGTCGCGGACCACGCTCGCCGCGATCGCGGACCCTCACCTCACCGAACTCTCCCACCGGCTGCACGACTCGGTGTCGCTCGCGGTCCTGGCCGGCGACGAGATCCAGTACACCGGCCGCGTCGCCACCAGCCGCGTCATGAGCGTCAACATCACCGTCGGCACCCGGCTGCCCGCGTACGCGACCTCGCTGGGCCGCGTGATACTGGCGGACCTGCCGGAGCCCCGGCTTCCCGACCTGCTCCCGCTGACCCCGCACACCCTCACCGACCCGGAGAAGCTCAGGGCCGAACTGGACCGCGTACGGGAAGCCGGATACGCCCTGGTCGACGAGGAGCTGGAGGAGGGGCTGCGGTCCATCGCCGTACCGGTGCGCGGCCGCGGCGGGCGGGTCGTGGCCGCGGTGAACGTCGCCATGCACAGCAGCCGCCGCACGATCGAGGAGTGCGTGCGCGAGGTACTGCCGGAACTGCATGCCACGGCGGGACGGATCGAGGCGGATCTGCGGGTGGCGGGCCGCTTCCGGCGCGTACCCCTCAGCTGAGCTGAACGCTGAGCTGAACCGCGGCGCCCTTCCGCCCGGAGCGACCACGGCCCGCCCGGGCCGGCAGCCAGGTGCGGCTGCCGGCCCAGGGCGCGCGTGGTGCCGGGTTCGCCGTCCTCACCGGCCGGGGTGCACGGTGCCGCCGGGCCGACGAACCCCGTACTGCCGAATCAGGACGCGACCGGTGTGACGGCCGGTCACACGGTGGCGAAGGCGGCCGGGGCCGAGGTCCCGTTCGCTCCGGAGTCCGCGGCGGAGTCCGCCTCGGCCGGGCGCACCATCAGCATCCCGCGCGCGGCCACCTCGTCGTCCTGGGTGAGGGTCACCCGGGTGGGGATACGGCCGTCCGGCAGCGGGCGGCGGCGTTCGGCGGTGATGTGGCAGGGGCGGTCGAGCTCGACGTAGCGGCAGAACTCCGCGTTCATGGAGGGCACGATGATGTGCTCGTACCCTGCCGCCAGCTGCGCGGCCTGCCGCATCGCCTCGATGGCGCCGCGGCCGGGCAGGTGGTCGCTCTGGCTGTCGAAGATGACGGGGTGGCTCCGGTCGGCCCGCAGCAGCCAGCTGCCCGGGGTGCCGGACGGGGCGACGAGCACGTCCTGGGCCCGGGTGCGCCCGACCAGCACCGGCGAGATGGGCGCGGGCAGCGGGGCCGGGTCGGCGGACTCGGGGCGGGCCGGGCGCAGCCTGCTGTACGCCGCCTGGCTCACGCAGCTCGCGGAGGCGGCGCCGTGGCCGACGCGTACGGCGCCCCGGTAGAGCTCCACCTCGAAGCGGAAGGACGACAGCCGCTTGCCCCGCATCTTCACGTCGTCGAACCGCACGACTGCGGTCGCCGGGGAGAGCGGCACACCGGCCCCGAGGATGTCCTCGGGCACTTCGTAGCGCAGGTCCCAGAGAAGGAAGTGCAGATCGGTCGGGGCGTCGTACGCCATGTGCGAGACGACGGCGCCCGCCTGACGGATCGTCTCCGCCATCAGCATCGGGTTCTCCCGGCTGCCCGCCACCGGGCTGAACAGGGCGTGGGCGCGGGGCCAGCGGGCCGCCATCCGGTACGAGCCGTCGGCGCAGGCCTGGAAGTGCGTGAGCAGGACGTCGGTGTCGTCGGCCCGGTGGACGAACTCCCGCGGTATCCGGGCGCCGTCGGCCGCTTCGGCGGCGTGCGACGGGCGGGTGAGCGTGGTGCGGCCGGTGGCTCCGACGGAGCTCATGGCAGCGGTGGCGGCCATGGAGTTGTCGGCCTTGATCGGGGTGGAAACGAGCACGGTCATCTGTGATCCCCCTACACGAGTAGCCCGTGTGGCTCTCGGGAGCGAGTGTGCCAAAAAAACAGGCTGGGCGGTTTCTTTTTACTCGGAATCCCGGACGCGTCCAGGTGATCTACGTCACCCGCTCCCCGGACAGGGCCCTACGGAATGCATCATTCCGCCCATCGCTCCTCCACTTGAGCTGGAGAAACAAACCGGTGGGTCGGGTAGAGTGGCGAAGACACGCTCTGTTAGACGGCGGTTCGGCGTGGCGCCGCCCGGCACGAACGCACGTCCCGGAGGGGAAGACATGGCCAAGCAGGCTCGCGCGGTGCAGACCCGGCGCTCGATCGTGGAAGCGGCGGCGCGCGTATTCGCCGACCACGGCTACGAGCGCGCGGCCATCTCGGAGATCCTCCGCAGGGCGAACGTCACCAAGGGCGCCCTGTACTTCCACTTCACCTCGAAGGAATCACTCGCCCAGGCGATCATGGACGAGCAGACCGGCCTGGTGAGCGTGTCGGACCTCGGCACACCCCTCCAGTCGGTCGTCGACATCACGCACCAGTTCGCCTACGCCCTGCGCCACGACCCGCTCGCCCGCGCCGGTACGCGGCTGTCCATCGAGGGCGTGTTCTTCAACGGCACGCATCCGTGGGGCGACTGGTTCGAACTCATCGCCCAGCTGCTGGCCGAGGGGAAGGAGCGGGGCGAGGTGCTCCCCCAGGTCGAGCCGCGGGAGACCGCCGAGTTCGTCGTGGCCTCCTTCACCGGCGTCCAGCTGGTGTCCGAGGCCATCACACAGCGGGCCGATCTGCGCGAGCGGGTCGCCGTGATGTGGCGTCACATCCTGCCGTCCATCGCCCACCCGGGCACGATCGCCCGCATCCGCCCCGAGGGAGTCATCGATCCGGCGGCGGCCCTGTCGGCGACCGCCGAGTCCCCGGCCGGGGTCGGGGTGGGCGGCAGCACCGACTGAGCGCTCCGCCGGACATGCGGTCGGACATGCGGTTCGTTCGCCGCGGGCCGGCACCCCTCGCGGGGCACGGTTCCGCATCCGACTTCACCGGGTGCGCGGGTCTCATGGCCACCGCCGGACCCTGATCCGCGACGGGCCTCGACCTCTACGGCGGGACAGTGCCCCTCTGGACAGCGGGATCCGGCGTGACGCGGCGAGGCCGACCCCGGAAGCGGCCCGCGGACTCGCCGAGCCTGCCGAGCCCGTCGAGCCCGTCGAACTTACCTAACTCACCGAACTCGCCAAGCCCGCAGGCCTCTTCGGCTTCTCCGGCCTCTCCGGCCGCTCCCCCCTTCGGCAGTCCCCACGCGGTGCCGTGCGCCGGCATGCCCGGCCGGAGCGGACCGCCGGGCGGCGCCGAACCCGTCCCGGTCGGCGGCGTGCGGTTGCCTCCGGTGGGCGCGCGACCGGCCGGTACGGCGAACGCGCGGGCGCCCACCCGCATCCCCGCCATCCGTGTCCCCGCCACCCGCGTGCTCCCCACCCTGGCGCTCAAAAACCGGACGAGCGGTTTCTTTTCACCATCGAATCAATGAAGAACAACCGCTTACCCTGGGTGGATCTTGGCCGGGATGTGCAGGTTGTCGCGGTGAAGTGGAGACAGTCTTCCCCCACTCCGCCCCATTGACAAACCGAGGGGTTGGTTTCTAGCGTCGTGGGCGTCGGCTGGCGACAGGATCTAGACAGGATCAAGAGGGCACGTGGCGATGAGCGTCTGGGTGGTTGCGACGTGGTGAAGCAGGAGCGGTCCGAGCGCACCAGGGGCAACCTGATACGAGCGGCCGCCACGGTGTTCGACCAGGTCGGATACGAACGCGCCACCCTCATGGTGATCAGCGACCTCGCCACCGTCACCAAGGGCGCACTGTCCTTCCACTTCGCGGCCAAGTCCGATCTCGCCCGCGCCGTCCAGGCCGAGGCCTGCGCCGCCTCCGGCGGTGTCCTCGCGGAGCTGGCCGAGCGCGAGGGCGCGGCCTTCGAGATCGTCGTCGAGATGGTCCAGGCGCTCGTGCGGCTCCTGGAGAACGACGTGGTCGTCCGCGCGGGGACCCGGCTCGCGGGGGAGCTCGAAACCCCGGACGACCCTTCTCTGCACTGCCAGTTGAACTGGCTGGGCGCGTTGTTCCGGACCCTGCGGCGGGCCAGGGTGGACGGGTCCCTGCTTCCCAGCGTCGAGGTCCGGGCCGCCGCCGCCGTGATGATGTCGCTCGTGGTCGGGGCCTCCGCGATGACGCGCACCCACTCCGAACTCGCCTTCGGTGATGGACCGTTCGGGAAGCGGGACAGTGCGCAGCAATGGCTGGGACGGATGCTTCGAGTGGTGCGGCCGGCGTTGTCCGGGCGGTGACCGGCGTGAGCGGCACCGCCCGGCACACTCAGGAATGCGGCATCGGGAAGGTGTTGAGCTCCTCCTCGCGCAGCGGTGTGCGCCGCCGGCCGAGCCGGACCGCGGTGTCCTGCATACGCCTGCGGCCGAGCGGCAGATAGGCGGCGGGGGCGACCCCGGCCGTCCCCGGGACGACGACCCGCAGCACCCGCATGCCCGCCGCGGCCGCCTCCGGGGTGGTGAGATCCACGGTCACGACGTCGTACCCGGCGGCGGCGACCCGGCCGACCAGCGCCGACGCGTCGTACCGCGGGCGGTGCGCCGACTCGGTCCAGTGGCCCTCGGGCAGGTCCCAGGCCCAGGGGGCCGCGCGGTCGGCGGCCCGGCGGTCCAGATACAGCTGTTGCTGGCAGATCTGCTCGACGGCGTCCGAGCCGTCGGCGCGGTAGTCGTCCAGGTAACGGCGGTCGCCGCGCCATGACTTGAGCGGTGAGGGCCGGCCCGGGGTGGCCAGACTCGTCGCCGGGTCGTCCAGGACCCGGCAGGTGATCTGCAGGGTGTGCGCCTCGGCGAGCGCCTTGGCCGCGGCCTCCTCCTCGTCCGCGCGGGCGGCACAACCGTAGGTGAGCCACCCCTCGGCGACGCTGCGCACCCCGGCGGCGATCACCGGAAGCCCGAACTCGTTGTCGATACGGACCAGCCGGGTCTCGAAGGCGTGCTCGGCGCCTTCTCCCAGGGCGCGCAGCCGGTCCGTCGGCGGGAGGGCGGGCAGTGGTGTGGCGTTGGCCCACCACACGGCGACGGCGTCACGTTCGATGACCTCTTCGAGGCCGGAGAGCAACGCGAAGTCCTCGGTGGGGCCGGCGGCGATGCCGCCGATCACGGGGAAGGCGTAGAAGGGTTCCGGGTGCGGGCGCGGCATCTGTGCCCACGCCGTGTAGACCATGAACGCGGGCACCAGGACCGGTTCGCCGTCGACGGCGCTGCGGCCCTCGACCCAGTGTGCGGGAGAGTCGCGCAGGAAGGGCTGGAACGGAAAGCCCGCGGTGGCGTACTGGCGGTCCGAGTGGAGCACCAGCGTCCGCGGGTCGAGGGCCCGCAGTCCGCGCCGGGTGAGCTGCTCGTAGGAGCCGTGGACCGTCCGGGCGGGAGGGCAGGTGCCGCAGAAGCGTTCGACGGCCTCGCCCTCGGCGGAGCGGACGGCCTGTTCCGGGTCCTCCCAGGAGGTGCCGAAGGACTGCCGTTCGGTCTGCCACGGCAGGCGTTCGGTGACGTCCCGCAGCTCGGACACGGCCAGGTGCAGCCGGGGCGGGGTGCCGCCGTAGCCGGTGAACACCTGTGTTCCGGTGACGACGGCGGACGTTCCGGTGGCGACTGCGGGCAATGGGCCGGAGCCCGGCTCCGGACGGTGGTTTCCGTCCGGAGCGGGCTTCGGGTGCTGAGTGGTCTGCATTACGCGGCGTACGCCGAGACACAGGTGTTGGGCGCGAACGCCGGGGCACAGGTGTTCGGGGCGAACGCCGACACACAGGTGTTGGGCGCGAAGGCCGCGACACAGGTGTTCGGGGCGAACGCCGGGGCACACGTGTTGGGCGTGAACGCCGAGACACAGGTGTTCGGGGCGAAGGCCGCGACGCAGGTGTTGGGGGTGATCCGCTCGCTCATGTGGAGCTCCTCTCGGTGGTGGTGTCCCGTCCGGGAAGGGACGGGGACGGCCGGCGCGACCCGTTGTCGCGTCGGCGCCTCCGCACAGCGGACGCCGTGCGGAAGTTCTCGGGGTGCGGGGCGCTGCCGCGCGCCGTGCGCAGGATCAGGGCACAGCCGACGCCGGCCGCGACGCCCGCCGCCGCGCACAGCGACCACAGGGCGCCCGGGCCCGCGTGGGCGAGCACCCAGGTACCGCCGGCAGGGCCGATGAACGCGGCGGCGGACCAGGCGGTCCCGTACGCGCCCTGGTAGCGGCCGCGCCGGTGGACCGGGGCCAGTTCGGCGGAGACGGCGCCCGCCAGCGGGGCGTAGAGCATTTCGCCGGCCGTCCAGACGACCACCGTGCCCACGAGCGGCAGCGTGCCCGCCGCCAGGCCGGTGAGCCCGAAGCCGACGCCCACGAGGACGCCTCCGGCGAGCAGTACCGCCGCCCGCGAACGGCCGGAGACCAGCCTGGTGATGGGCAGTTGCAGCAGGACGACGAGCAGCGCGTTCAGCGCCATCAGCAGGCTGAACGTGGCCGCGCTGTGGCCGTGCCCGGTGACGACGACGGGCAGGGCCGCGGCCTTCTGCTCGTAGACGGCGGCGAAGACCAGCGTGAGCAGGACGAACAGCAGGAACGGGGCGTCCTTGCGCAGCGGCACGTGGGTGTGGGCCTCCGCCTCCGCCTCCGCGGTGTCCCGCTGTGCTCGGTCCGCCGGGGCCGAGTCCGAGTCCGGAGCCGAGTCCGGAGCCGGGGCAGGGGCCGGGTGCTCAGGCCGGGTCTCGGGGACCTTCGCCAGGACGACCGCGCCGCACAGCAGGGTGGTCGCGGCGTCGGCGAGGAAGAGTTGGGTGTAGCCGTGCTCCACCATCAGACCGGCGAGGACGGCGGAGACCGCGGTGCCGGTGTTGACGGCCCAGTAGTTGTAGGCGAAGGCGCGCGGCCGGTCGGCGGACGGGACCAGGTCGGCGAGCGACGCCTGGGCGGCCGGCCGCACCGAGGCGGCCCCGAGTCCCGCGGCGAACGCCGCCGCGCTCACCGCCCCCTGGGCCGTGCTGAGCCCGAGCAGAACCATGCTCAGGGCGGTAAGACAGTGGCCGGCGAACATCGTCAGCCGGCGCCCGATCCGGTCGGCGAGGATTCCGCCGGCCGCCGAACCCGCAATTGCCCCGGCGCCGAGCAGCGAGACCACGAAACCCGCGTACGACACGGAATAGCCGCGGGCGTCGGTCAGCGAGAGGGCGAGAATCGGACCCGTGAATGCGCCCAGCCAGTTGACGAGAATGCTCGTCCAGATCCACCAGTACGCGCTGGGCAGGCCCAGCGGGCCGACGGGCGGGCGGCTGGACGCGGTCGGCTCCGTCGATTCGTCCATGCCGTCCTCCGTATTCGGTGTCGGTTTTATGGTTCGGGGCCGGAAAGGATCCTCTTTCCGGCCGCATTGATCCGTCAATGAATCCGATGACAGAAATTCGTCAATCAACTTCAAGGAATTGCGGTTAATTGCGGTCACGGAAAAGGAATTACAGGTGTGCGTCAGAATTTCCACAAGCCCGTGCGCCACGGCGGCGCACGGGCCGGGGAAGGTTCACTCCCCCACCAGGACCTCCGCCTTGGCGGACTGCTCGGCGGACTGCACGGCGGCGGGCGGCTGCGCGGGCGCCGTCTTCTTCGGGCGCGGGATACCGAGCGCCAGCAGGGCGCCGACGGCGAGTACGGCGACACCGACCCACAGCCCCGGCGTCATGCCCTCGGTGAACCGCTCCGGCGAGGTGTAGTCGCCGTTCGCGGCGAAGATGCTGGTGACCGCGGCGATGCCGAGGGCGCCGCCCAGTTCGCGCACGGTGGTGTTGGCGCCGGACGCCTTGCCGACCTGCTGCGGCGGCACGGAGCCCATCACCACGGTCGCCGTCGGTGCGAAGACCAGGCCCATGCCCGCGCCGGCGAGCACGAACGGAGCGACGAACTCCCAGTCCGAGGCGCTCACATCGGCGACCGCGGCGAACCACGCCAGACCGATGCCGGAGACGGCGAGGCCCGCCGCCATCAGCGGTCCGCCGCCCACCTTGGGCGCGAGCTTGCCCGCGAACGGGGCGATCAGCATCGGCATGACGGCCCACGGCAGCGTCCACAGACCGGCCACGAACGCCGAGTGGTCCCGGGCCACCTGGAGATACTGGGCGATCAGGAAGATCGGGCCGAACAGACCGAAGAAGACGGCGAGCGAGACCAGGTTGGCCAGCGAGAACGCCCTGATGCGGTAGAGGCCGAGCGGGAGCAGCGGAGCGTCCGTACGGCGCTCCCAGGCGAGGAACGCGAGCAGCAGGACGGCCGCGCCGGCGAAGGCGGCCAGGACACCGCCCGAAGTCCAGCCGTCCTCACCGGCGTTGACGATCGCCCACACCAGGGCGAGCACACCGCCGCCCGCGAGCACCAGGCCCGGCACGTCGAGCCGGGTGGCAACGCCCTGGCTCTCGCCGAGGACCTTGAGCGCCAGCGGGACGGCGACGAGGCCGACGGGGATGTTGAGAAGGAAGATGAAGTGCCAGTCGAGGCCGGTGGTGATCGCACCGCCGACCAGCGGGGCGAGGGCGACGGCCAGACTGCTGATGGCGCTCCACAGGCCGATGGCCAGGCCGCGCTTCTCCTGCGGCACGGCGACGGTGAGCAGGGTGAGCGACAGCGGCAGCACGGCGGAGGCGCTGATGCCCTGCAAAGCGCGGAAAAGGATGAGCAGTTCGGTCGAGTTCGACAGACCGCAGCCGACCGAGGCGAGCGTGAAGGCGACGGTGCCGGTGAGGAAGACCCGGCGGCGGCCGAACCGGTCACCGAGCCCGGCGGCGGTCAGCAGCAGCCCGGCGAAGCCGAGGACATAGGCGTTGGTGACCCACTGGAGATTCTCCAGGGAGCTGCCGAGGTCGCTGCGGATGGAGGCGAGGGCGTTGGTCACGACCAGGTTGTCCAGCGCCACCATGAACATCGGCAGCGACACGGCAAGGACGGTCAGCCCGAAGGACGGGCGTGCTCGGGTGGTCAACGAGGGCTCCTTACAAGGATGCGAGGGACGAAGGGGTTTGGTGAGAGAAGTCAGGAGGGGTCACGAGAGTCGGGGGCGAAGGCGTCGAGGTCCTCGGCCAGGGCTGCGGCGACCTGCTGACGCGCGGAGTCGACGAAGAAGTGGCCGCCCGCGAAGGTGCGCTGCCGGAAGGTCCCGGAGGTGAGGTCCGCCCAGCGCTCCGCGTCGAGGGCGCCGGCCTGCGGGTCGGCGTCGCCGACGTAGGCGCTGACGGGGCAGCGCAGCGGCAGGCCTGGCCGGTGCCGGTAGGTCTCCAGGGCGGTGTAGTCGGCGCGCAGCGCCGGCAGGATCATGGCCTGGATCTCGGGGTCGTCGAGGAGTTCGGCGCTGGTGCCGTCCAGCTGCCTGAGCTCGTCGATGATCCCGGCGTCGGAGCGCAGGCTGACGTCGCGCGGGCGGGGCTCCGCGGCGCTGCGGGCGCCCGAGACGACCAGCCCGAGCGGCCCGGCGCCGCCGTCCCGCTCCAGGCGGCGGGCCGTCTCGTACGCGACGAGGGCACCCATGCTGTGGCCGAACAGCACCACAGGTCCCGCGACTTGGCGGAGCAGGGTGGCGGCGATGTCGTCGGCCAGCGCGTCCACGCTGGTGTACGGCAGTTCCGTACGGCGGTCCTGGCGGCCCGGGTACTGCAGACTCAGCACTCCGGCGCGGCGGGACAGGGCGGTGGCGAGCGGCCGGTAGGCGCTGGCGCCGCCGCCGGCGTGCGGGAAGCAGACGAGGGTGAGGCCGTGGTCGGGCGCGGGACTGTACTCGCGCACCCACAGCCCGCGTTCGGCGGTGGTCGCCGTCATGCGGTCCTGCCTTTCGGGGACGGGTCGTCGGGACGGGTCGTCGGGACTGCTCGTTCGGGGATCGCCGGGCGCCGGGGCCCGGCGGCGGTCATGCCGGTGCCGGTGCGCGGCCGGTCGTCTGTCATGCCGGTGCCGGTGCGCGGTCGGTCGTCTGTCATGCCGAAGCCGGTGCTGTCGCGCGGTCTGTCGTCGGGCGGGTCTGCCCGAGCCAGGCCGTGACCGCCTCGGCAGTCGTGGCGGCGTGTGCGTCGAGCATCGAGAAGTGGTCGCCGGGCACTTCGATCCGATAGGTGGTGAACTCCCAGCCGGGCCGCCCCCCTTCGGGCGCCGAGGTGTCGGCAGGCACCCCGGGCACCGGGTCGGCGGCCCGCAGCAGCAGGCTCGGGGTGTCGTGGGCGGTGGGCCGCCAGTCGCTGTGGATGCCGATGTAGCGGCCCATCGCGGTCAGCCGCCGGTCGTCCAGGGGGACGAAGAGGTCGTCGGCGTTCACCAGCATCTGGGAGGTCATCAACGGCAGGCTGTAGCGGTCGGCGCTGCGCGAGTAGGTGTCGAGCAGGATCACCCCGGCCGCGGGCCGCCCCATCTCCTCCAGTTCCTGGGCCACTTGGTGGGCGATCCAGCCGCCGGAGGAACGGCCGAGCAGCACGACGGGCGCGCCGCCGGACTCTTCGAGCAGCGCCTCGGCCTGGGCACGGGCGAGCGCCTTGCGGTCGGCGGGCAGCTGCTCGCCGTCGAGGTAGCCGGGGTGCGGAAGGACCGTGACGTCGCAGACGCCCTGGAGGGCGGCCGCGAAGCGCAGGTACTCGTGCGGCCCGGAGATGGCGCTGAGCGAGGGGAAGCAGTAGACGGCCGGTCCCGAGGTGCCCCGCGCGAGCCGCACGGGGCTCGGCCGGCGGGAGATGCCCTCCGGCATCGCGAAGCCCGGTTCGAGACGGGCGGCGGCCGTCAGGAGCTGAACGGCCTCGGTGGGCCTGCCCAGTTCGCAGCCCTGCCGGAAGAGCCGTACGAGGGTGCCTTCGGTCGCCGCGCCCTGCGGTCCCGGCACCTGCCCGCCGTCGGCGAGGGACTCGGCCAGGTGCCGGGCGAGCAGGGTGGCCGTCGGGTGGTCGAAGACCAGGGTGACGGGCAGCGCGAGGGCGGTGGCCTCGTTGAGGCGCGTGCGCAGCTGGGTGGCGGTGATGGACTCGATGCCCAGCTCGACGAACGACCGGTCGGGGTCGACCGCGTCGGGCGAGGCGTGGCCGAGGACGGCCGCGGTGGTGGCCCGTACGAGAGGGAGGAGTTCGCTCTCCCGCTCGGCGGGGGTGAGACCGGCGAGCCGGGCGCGCAGGGCGTCGCTGCCACCGGGCGCGGTGTTGACGGCACGGCGCGCACCGGGCCTGACCAGGGAGCGCAGCAGGGCCGGTACGGCGGTGCCGGGCTCGCGCACGGCGGCCGGGTCGGGCCGTACGAAGGCGACGGTGCGTGCCGTGTCGGCGGTCGCGTCGAGGAGCCTGAGCGCCTCGGTGGGCGACGCGGGCCGCAGCCCGCCGAAGGCTTCGGCGGTGGGCGACCAGCCGAGCACCGCGGCCGGAAGTCCGGCGGCCCGGCGCCGGGCGGCGAGGGCGTCGAGGTGCGCGGCGAGTGCTGCGGTGTCCATGTCCTGGCCGGCACCGAGAAGGTCGCCCGCGCCCGGAATCAGCAGGAACACCGCGGTGTCGGTGGACCGGGCCGCCTCGTCCAGATGCCGGGCGGCGGCCAGTTCGGCGGCCAGATCGGGATGCGTCCCGCCGCCCGCCAGGTGCACCACCCCGGTCAGCGGGTGCCCCGCCGCCGGGGACGCGCACAGCTCGGTGGTGGCGCTGCGGTCGGTGAGATCCGCGGCGCACACCCGGGCGTCGGCGCCGAGACGGTCCAACTCGGCCTGGAGTTCCGCCACTTCGTGCCGAGGTACGGCGACGGTCAGATGACGTGCCCCTCGTACCGCCGTCAGGTGGTGGGCGAGAACGGCGGTGCGCGGGTCGCCCGCCGCCGCGGTGAGCAGGATCGTGCCGGCGGCCGTGAGGTCACCGGTGGACTCGGTGAACTCGGTGGCTTGCTGTCGTACCAGCCGGCGGACGCGCAGGTCTCCCGCCCGCAGGGCGAGGTCGGGCTCGCCGGTGGCGACGGCGGCGGCGAGAACGCCCCGCGGATCACCGCCGTACGGATCGCCGTCCGTGGCGCCGTCCCTGGCGCCGTCCCTGGCGCCGTCCGTGTCCAGGAGCGTGGCCCGGCCCGGGTGCGCCTGCTGCCACGCCCGGACCAGGCCGCGGACCGCCGCGACCGCCAGGTCCGGTACCTCGTCGCCCTCGACGACGCGTTCGCCGCCCCGGCTGACGAGGACCAGCGAGGAGTCACTGAGGCGCGCGTCGGAGCTCCAGGCGTCCAGGAGGGCGCGGACGCCGGTGACGGCCGTTGCCGTGTCCTCGCCGGGGGCCGGCAGGTCGACGCGTACGTACGACGGCACGGCGACGCCCGCGTGCAGGGCGTCGGAGAGCGCGGTGAGGTCGGGGTAGCGGCCACCGGACGGGAGGGACGGGAGACCGATGACCGCCCAGTCGCCGTCCCCCTCCTCCTTCACCGCCTCCGCCGACTCGATCTCGTGCCACTCGACGCCGAACAGGGCGTCGGGCAGCGGCAGTCGTGACACATAGGCCGTGGGGTCGACGGGTGCGAGGTGCACGGTGCCCGTGAGGACCGGGTGTCCGGCCGCGTCCACGGAGGTCACGGTCGCCGCGTGCGCGCCGGTGCGGGCGACCCTGGTGCGCAGCACCTTCGCCCCGGTGGCGTGCAGGGTCAGCGCGGTCCAGGCCGAGGGCAGCAGCAGGCCGTCGCTGTCCTCGGCGAGGTCTGCGAGGTCGGCGAGAAGCGGTTGCAGCGCCGCGTCGAGCAGCGCCGGATGCAGGGCGAAGCCGCCGTCCGCATCGTGCTGGCCATCCGGCAGTGTGGTCTGCGCGTACAGCTCGTCGCCGTGCCGCCACACCTCGTCGAGCAGTGTGAAAGCCGGGCCGTGCCCGAGGCCGCGTGCCGCGAGCAGGCCGTACACCGTCTCCGGGTCGACGGGTTCGGCGTCGCGCGGCGGCCATACGGCGGGCGGCGCCGGCTGCTCCGCCTCGGGCCGGGCGCCGGTGAGGGTGCCGGTGGCGTGCAGCGTCCAGTCCGTACCGTCCGGTGCGTCCTCGGCCCTGCTGTGCACGGTGAACCCACGGGCGCCGTCGCCGTCGCCGTCGCCCTCGCTCAGGACGAGGCGCAGCTGGGCGGCGCCCTGTCCGGGCACGAGCAGGGGTGCGTGCAGGGCCAGTTCGGCCAGGTGCGGTACGCCGCCGCGCTCTCCGACGCCGAGGGCGAGTTCGGCGAGTACGGCGTCGCCGGGTGCGGGCACGCCGTGCACCGTGCGGTCGGCGGCCCAGGGGTGGCTGCGCAGGGACAGGCGCCCGGTGAACAGCAGGTCCCCGCTGCCCGGCAGGCCGACCGCGGCCGCCGCGAGGGGATGCCCCACGGCACTGAGGCCGGCGGCGGCCACGTCACCGCTGCCGATGCCGGACTCCAGCCAGAAGTGCTGCCGCTGGAAGGCGTACGTGGGCAGCGGCACCCGGTGTGCCCCGTCGGTGGGGGCGGCCGCCATCCAGTCGACGGAGCCGCCGCGCACGTACAGCTCGGCGACGGAGGAGAGGAACTTCTCCGGGCCGCCATGGTGGCGGCGGAGCGTCTCCCCGGCGAAGGCGCCGTGCGTGCCGGCTGTCTCGATGGTCTCCTGGACGCCGGGCAGCAGGACCGGGTGGGGGCTGATCTCGACGAAGCGGCGATGGCCGTCGGCGAGCAGCTCACGCAGAGTCCGTTCGAACCGCACGGTGTTGCGCAGGTTGCGGTACCAGTAGCCGGCGTCGAAGGCGGGCCGGATCTCGCCGTCCACGCTCGTGTGGAACGGGACGCTCGGGGTGAGCGGCCGTACAGGGGCGAGGAGTTCGGCGAGGCGCTCCTCGATCGCCTCGACATGCGGGGAGTGCGAGGCGTAGTCGACGGGGACGCGGCGGGCGCGTACACCGTCGGCCTCGTACGCGGCCAGCAGCTCGTCCAGCGCGAGCGCACCGCCCGCGATCACCGTGGACCGCGGCCCGTTGACCGCGGCCACCGACACATCCGCGTACCCCGCGATGCGCTCCTCGACCTCGGCCACCGGCTGCGGCACCGACATCATCCCGCCGTGTCCGGCGATCTCCCGGATCGCCTGACTCCGCAACGCGACAACGAGCGCCGCGTCTTCGAGGGACAACGCACCGGCCACACACGCGGCCGCGATCTCACCCTGCGAGTGCCCCACCACCGCGGCAGGCTCCACACCGTACGAACGCCACAGCGCCGCCAGCGACACCATCACCGCGAACAGCACCGGCTGCACCACATCCACCCGGTCGAACCCGGGAGCACCCGGCTCACCCCGCAGCACCGCACCCAGCGACCAGTCCACATGCACGGACAAGGCCCGCTCACACTCCGCCATCCGCGCACCGAACACCGGGTCCGCGTCCAGCAGTTCGACCGCCATCCCCTGCCACTGCGACCCCTGCCCAGGGAACACGAACACCGGTCCGGACCGGTCCCCGGTCACGACGTTCCGGACGACTCCCGGAGCGGGTTCGCCGAGGGCGAGTTCCTTGAGCCGCAGCGCGAACTCCTCGCGGTCGGCGGCGATCAGGACCGCACGGTGTTCCAGATGGGCCCGGCCGGCCGCCAGGGAGCGGGCGACGGCGGCGGGCTCGGCGTCCGGGTGCCGGTCCAGGTGGGCGAGGAGACGCTCGGCCTGGCCGCGCAGGGCGGCGTCGGTGCGGGCGGACAGCGTCCAGGGGACGAGGGTTCCCGCGGGCCGCTCCGCCGGGGTGTCCTCGGCGGCCGGCTCCTCGGCAGGGGCCTGTTCCAGGACGACATGGGCGTTGGTGCCGCTCATGCCGAAAGAGGAGACACCGGCACGGCGCGGGCGCCCGGTCTCCGGCCAGGCACGAGCCTCGGTGAGCAGCTCGACGGAGCCGGCCGTCCAGTCGATGTGCGGCGAAGGCGCGTCGATGTGCAGGGACTTCGGCAGGACGCCGTACCGGAGCGCCTGAACCATCTTGATGATCCCGCCGGCCCCGGCGGCGGCCATGGTGTGCCCGATGTTCGACTTCAACGAGCCGAGGTACAAGGGCACTTCACGGTCCTGGCCGTACGTGGCCAGCAGCGCCTGCGCCTCGATCGGATCCCCGAGCCGGGTCCCCGTACCGTGCGCCTCCACCGCGTCCACGTCCTGGGGCCGCAGCCGGGCGTCGGCGAGCGCGGCCCGGATGACGCGCTGCTGCGCCTTGCCGCTGGGGGCGGTCAGTCCGTTGGTGGTGCCGTCCTGGTTGACCGCCGTACCGCGGATCACCGCGAGGACCTGGTGGCCGCGTTTGCGCGCGTCGGACAGCTTCTCGATGAGCAGGGTGGTGACGCCCTCGCCCCAGCCCGTGCCGTCGGCGGCCGCCGCGAACGACTTGGAGCGGCCGTCGCCGGAGAGTGCCCCCTGCTTGCTGAACTCCACGAAGGCGCCCGGCGTCGACATGACGGTCACGCCGCCCGCCAAGGCCATGGTGCAGTCGCCGCGCCGCAGCGCCTGCACGGCCAGGTGCACGGCGACCAGGGACGACGAGCAGGCCGTGTCGAGGGTGACGGCGGGGCCTTCGAGCCCCATGAAGTAGGCGACGCGGCCGGAGGCCACACTGCCGGAGACTCCGGTGGAGAGGTAGCCGCCGACGCCTTCGGGCAGCTCGCCCACGTCGGAGGCGTAGCCGTGCTGGTTCACACCGGTGAAGACCCCCACGGGGGTGGCGCGTACGGACGTCGGGTCGATGCCGGCGTGCTCGAACGCCTCCCAGGCGGTCTCCAGCAGCATCCGCTGCTGGGAGTCCATGGCAAGCGCCTCGCGCGGCGAGATGCCGAAGAAGTCGGCGTCGAACTCCGGTGCGTCGTAGAGGAATCCGCCCTGAAGCGTGGCGGTGTCCAGCTCGTCGGTGTGCCAGCCGCGGTTGGCGGGGAACCCGGAGATCGCGTCGCGTTCGTCGGCGGTGAGCTGCCACAGGTCGTCGGGGCTCTTCACCTCACCGGGCAGTCGGCAGCTCATGCCGACGACGGCGATGGGCTCGTGTTCCTTCTCCTCGGCCTCGCGCAGCCTGCGCTTGGTGTCGCGCAGATCGGCGGTGGCGCGTTTCAGGTAGTCGAGCAGCTTCTCATCGTCGGACATAAGGCTCCCCCTGCCTCAGCGGGTCAACACGGCTGTTCGTGGACGTCTTGTGGTGGTGGTTCATGGGTGGCTTGTGGCGGTGGTTCATGGGTGTCTCGTGAGGGCGACTCACGGGTGTCTCGTGGTGCTGGTTCACGGGTGTCTCGTGGTGCTGGTTCACGGCGTCTCCAGCTCGGCGTCGAGGAGGTCGAAGAGCTCCTGTGCCGAGGCCGACCCGAGATCGGTGCCGTCGTCCTCGTCGAGCGGGCCGGCCGCGTGGTCGTCCCAGGCCGCGAGGAGCGTGCGGAGCCGCTCGGCTATCTCGCCGGGCTCCTCCACCGCCGTGCCGGCGGCCCCGCCGAGCAGGCTCTCGAGCCGGTCGAGCGCGGCGTGCACCGAGGTCGGCCCGCCCGCCGCAGCGACGGCGTCCACCTCTTCCCGCAGCCGTGACACCAGGTCGAGCGGCGTCGGGCAGTCGAAGAGCAGGGTGGGCGGCAGCCGCAGCCCGGTGACCGCGACGATCCGGTCCCGCAGTTCGACCGCGGTGAGCGAGTCGATGCCGAGCACCTTGAAGCTCTGGGCCAGGTCGACGTCGTCCGGGGACTCATGGCCGAAGACGGTCGCGACCGTCGTGCGCACGTACTCGCGCAGTTCCCGCTCACGCTCGGACGGCGCGAGCGCCACCAGGTGCACGGGGTCCGCGACGGGCTGCGGCTCGAAGTCCGTGGTGTCCTCGGGCAGTTCGAGTACGACACCGGACTCGTCGTCGTCCGTACGGGCCGCCCGCGGGGCCTCCAGCCAGTAACGCCGGTTCTGGAAGGCGTAGGTGGGCAGCTCGACCCTGCGTCCGCCCTCCAGGGGGATGCCACCCGTGAGCAGCCCGGAGACAGCGGCGGTGAGCGTCCTGGCTTCGGGACGACCGCGGCGCAGGGCGGGCAGGAAGGCCGTGTCGTCGCCGGTGGTGCAGGACTTGCCCATCGCGGTGCAGATGGCGTCCGGTCCCAGCTCCAGGAAGGTGGTGACGCCGTCGTCTTCGAGGGCGCGGATGGCGTCGAGGAAGCGGACCGGGCGTCGGACGTGGTCCACCCAGTACGCCGGGTCGGCCCAGTCGCCGCTCGCATCGCCGGTGACTGTCGAGACGACCGGGATCTTCGGCTGGGAGAACTCCAACTCGCAGACCAGTGAAGCGAATTCATCGAGGATGGGAGTCATCAGCGGGGAGTGGAAGGCGTGACTGACCGTGAGCTGCTTGCTCTTGATCCCACGGTCCTTCAGTACGGCCGTGATCTCGGCGACCGCTTCCCCGGCACCGGAGATGACGACGGACGTCGGCCCGTTGACGGCACCGATACCGACACGGTCCTCGAACCCCTCCAGCAGCGGCAGGACGTCGGCCTCGGAGGCCATCACCGCCACCATCACCCCACCGGACGGCAGGGCCTGCATCAACCGGCCCCTGGCTGCGACGAGACGGCACGCATCCGTCAGGTTCAGCACCCCGGCCACATGCGCGGCAGCGATCTCACCGATCGAATGCCCGGCCAGCACATCCGGACGTACGCCCCACGACTCCACCAGCCGGAACAACGCCACCTCGACCGCGAACACGGCAGGCTGCGTAAAGCCGGTCTCATCCAGACCGTCCCCGGAAGCGATCACCTCCGCCAACGGGCGCTCCAGCAGCGGATCCAGCTCCGCCGCCACCCTGTCGAACGCCTCCGCAAACACCGGGAACGACTCGTACAGCTCCCGGCCCATACCGGCCCGCTGCGACCCCTGCCCGGTGAACACGAACGCCGTACGGCCGCCGTGTTCGGGAGCGGGCGCGGGAGCCGTCTCCCCCGCCGCGAAGGCGGCGACGCTGGTCAGGAAGTCGTCGCGGTTCCTGCCGAGCAGAACGGTCCTGTGCTCGAAGGCCGAGCGGGTCGTGAGCAGGGAGTGGGCGATGTCGACCACGTCGAGCTCGGGGTGGTCGCGCAGGTGGCTCAGCAGTTTCTCGGCCTGGCCGCGCAGGGCGGCTCGCGACTTCGCCGAGAGGGTCCACGGCACGAGCCGGCCGTCGGTGTCATCCGAGGGCCGCTGCGGCTCCGGTCCGTCGGCCTCTGCGGGGGCCTGTTCGATGACGACATGGGCGTTGGTGCCGCTGATCCCGAAGGAGGAGACACCGGCCCGGCGCGGACGCCCGGTCTCCGGCCACTCCCGCCGCTCGCTCAGCAGCTCCACCGCACCCGCCGACCAGTCCACATGCGAGGACGGCTCTTCCAGATGCAGCGTCTTCGGCAGAACGCCGTGCCGGATCGCCTGGACCATCTTGATGATCCCGCCGACCCCGGCCGCAGCCTGCGTATGCCCGATGTTCGACTTCAACGAACCCAGGTAGAGCGGCTGTTCACGGTCCTGCCCGTACGTGGCCAGCAGCGCCTGCGCCTCGATCGGATCCCCGAGCCGCGTACCGGTGCCGTGCGCCTCGACGGCGTCCACCTCGGCCGCGGTCAGTCCCGCGTCCGCCAGCGCGGCCCGGATCACTCGCTGCTGTGACGGCCCGTTCGGCGCCGTCAGACCGTTCGAGGCACCGTCCTGGTTCACCGCCGAACCACGGATCACCGCGAGCACCTCGTGCCCGTTGCGCCGCGCGTCCGACAGCTTCTCCAGTACGAGGATGCCCACGCCCTCGCCCCAGCCGGTGCCGTCCGCGGTGTCGGAGAAGGACTTGCAGCGGCCGTCGGGCGCGAGTCCGCGCTGCCGGCTGAAGTCGATCAGGGCCGTCGGGGACGCCATCACCGTGGCGCCGCCCGCGAGGGCGAGGGTGCACTCTCCGCGCCGTAGCGCCTGTGCCGCCAGATGCACCGTGACCAGCGACGACGAGCACGCCGTGTCCACGGTCATGGCCGGGCCTTCGAGGCCGAGGGTGTACGAGACGCGGCCGGAGGCCACGCTGCCGGAGGCGCCGGTGCCGCGGAAGCCTTCGAGTTCCTCGGGGATGGCGGGCAGCCGGCTGAGGTAGTCGCGGTACATCAGGCCGGTGAAGACGCCGGTGCGGGAGCCGCGGACGGACAGCGGGTCGATGCCGGAGCGTTCCAGTGCCTCCCAGGAGGTCTGGAGGAGCAGCCGCTGCTGCGGGTCCATGGCGAGGGCCTCGCGCGGCGAGATCCCGAAGAACCCGGCGTCGAAGTCGCCCGCCTCGTGCAGGAATCCGCCTTCACGGGCGTACGAGGTGCCCCGGTGGTCCGGGTCCGGGTGGTAGAGGCTCTCGGTGTGCCAGCCCCGGTCCTCGGGGAACGGGGTGATGCCGTCGGCGCCGTCGAGCACCAGCCGCCACAGGTCCTCGGGTGTCTCTACGCCGCCGGGGTAGCGGCAGCTCATGCCGATCACGGCGATCGGGTCGTCGTCTGGCGCGTCGGACGCTTCGGACGTCCTGGAGCCGGTGGCAGGGCGGGAGGTCTCCTCGGTGTCCCCGCCGAGCAGTTCGGTGAGCAAGTGGTCGGCGAGGGCACGCGGATTGGGGTGGTCGAAGACCAGGGTCGCGGGCAGCCGCAGCCCGGTGGCCGAGGCGAGCGTGTTGCGCAGCTCGGTGGAGCTGAGCGAGTCGAAGCCGAGCTCTCGGAAGGCCTGGCCCACGTCGGTGGTGCGCGGGTCCGGGTGGCCGAGGGCGGCCGCGATCCGGGTGCGGACGAGGTCGAGCACCCGGTCGGCGCGCGCGTCGGCGGGCAGGGCGAGGAGTTCGTCGCGCAGGCCGGGGGCGCCGGAGCTCCGGCCCGCAGTGCCTGCCGCGGCCTGCCGGGTGTTCCTCCCGCGCACCGGGGTGCGGACCAGGCCGCGCAGCAGGTGCGGCAGGTTCGTACGGGCGGCGAGTACGGCGGGGTCGACGGGGACGGGCACGAGCACGGGGGTGTCGGCGGCGAGGGCGGCGTCGAAGAGGTCGAGCCCCTGCTCGCTGCTGAGGGGCAGGAAGCCCGAGCGGGCGATCCTGTCCCGGTCGGCGTCGGTGAGCCCGCCGCCCATGCCGCTGCCGCTACCGCTGCCGTCGGAGGTGTCGTCCCACAGCCCCCAGGCCAGGGACAGACCCGGCAGACCGGAAGCCTGCCGCATCCGCGCCAACGCGTCCAAGAAGCTGTTCGCGGCGGCATAGTTGGCCTGCCCGGCGCTGCCGAACACCCCGGCCGCCGAAGAGAACAGCACGAACGCCGACAGATCCAACTCCCCCGTCAGCTCATGCAGATACCAGGCCGCGTCCGCCTTCGCCCGCAGTACGCGCTCCACCCGCTCCGGAGTGAGCGACGTCAACAGCCCGTCGTCGAGCACACCGGCCGTGTGCACCACCGCACTCAAGTCACCGATGGACGACAGCAGTTCACCCACCTGCTCGCGCTCCGCCAGATCACCGGAGACAATCCGCGTCTCGGCGCCCAGCCCGCGCAGATCGGCGGCCAGACCTTCCGCGCCGGGCGCATCCGGCCCCCGCCGCGAGACAAGCACCAGCTTCCGCACCCCGTACGACGTGACGAGATGCCGGGCCACCAGCGCACCCAGCGTCCCGGTACCCCCGGTCACCAGGACCGTCCCCGTGCCGAAGTCGGCCGGCCCGGCAGCGGTGCCGACCGCGGCCCGGGTCAGCCGGGCCGCACCGGCGGCACCGTCGCGCACCACCAGCTGCGGTTCGTCGCCGCCGAGGTGGGCCGCGAGCTGGTCGAGGGCCGCGTTGCCGTCGATGTCCGCCAGAACCAGCCGGCCGGGGTGCTCGCTCTGCGCGGAGCGCACCAGGCCCCACAGCGCGGCACCCGCAGGATCCGTCACCGCCTCACCGGCCGCACCCCGGGTCAGGAACACCAGCCGCGACCCGGCGAACCGCTCGTCCGCCAGCCACTCCCGCAACACCTCAAGACCCCGGCACACCACCGCATGCACCGCACCGACACCGGACCCCGCATCACCGGGCGAGTCGAGGAAGGGGTCGAGGAAGGGAACGACAACCACGTCGGGAACGGTGGTCAGATCCGCGAGCCGTCCGACCGTGGCGCAGCCGAGGGCGTCGGCCACCTCCGCACCAGCCGCACCGCCCTCACCAGCCACACCGGCCACGTCGGCAAGCACGGCGAGTGTCGTGGGCCGCGCGGCGGGCGTGGGCGCCGACACCCACTCCTCCTGGAAGAGCGCGTCCCGGTGGGCGGCGCCCGCGAGGTGGCCCGCGGTGACGGGGCGCAGGGCGAGGGCGTCGACCGTGGCGACGGGGGAGCCCTCAGGGTCGGCCAGGGTCAGCGTCATCGCGTCGCGGCCCCGCACCGGCGCGAGCCGGACGCGCAGGGCGGTGGCGCCGGAGGCGTGCAGGGTGACGTCGGACCAGACGAAGGGAAGCCGCGCTCCGGACCCGCCGCCTTCCTTGTCTCCGTTGTCCTGGGCGAGCCACAGCGCGTGCAGCGCCGCGTCGAGCAGCGCCGGGTGCAGCCCGAACCGGTCCGCGTCGGCCGCCTCCCGGTCCGCGAGCTCCACCTCGGCGAAGATCTCCGCGCCACGGCGCCAAGCGGCCCGTACGCCCTGGAAGGCTGGGCCATAGGCGAGTCCGGCAGCGGCCAACTCCTCGTACAGCGCGGCGGTTTCGACCCGTACGGCACCCTGGGGCGGCCACTCGGTGAGACCGGCTCCGACAGCGGCTTCCCCGGCGGACAGCACACCGCTCGCGTGCCGTGTCCACGGCCCGTCCTCGTCGGTGCGCGCGTGCAGGGTCACCGGGACACAGCCGTCGGCGTCCGCCGTGTCGAGCCTCAACTGAATCTGTACGGAGCCGTGTTCGGGCAGGACCAGCGGGGCTTCCAGGGTGAGCTCGTCGAGCGTGGTGACGCCGGCCTGCTCCCCCGCGCGCAGGACGAGGCCGACGAGCGCGGCGCCCGGCACGAGGACGGTGCCGTGCACGGCGTGGTCGGCGAGCCACGGGTGGCTGCTCAGGGAGAGCCGGCCGGTGAACAGGTGGCTCTCGCCGTCGGCGAGGGCGATCCCGGCGCCGAGCAGCGGATGCCCCACGGGGCTCAGGCCGAGCGAGGCCACGTCGCCCGGGGCGGCGTCGGCGGGCAGCCACAGGTGCTGCCGGTCGAAGGCGTAGGTGGGCAGCGCGGTGGCGGCGGTGCCGAGGGGGGCGAAGAACACGGACCAGTCGACGGCGATGCCACGCGTGTGCAGCCGGGCCAGCGCGGTGACCAGGCTGGGCACCTCGGGCAGGCCGCGGCGCAGCGAGGGGACCAGCGCGGCGGCGTCCGTGTGCTCGACGCAGTCGAGGCCCATGCGGGTCTGCATGTCGACGGGGCCGACTTCGAGGTACGTCGCCACGCCCTGGCTCTCCAGGGTGCGCACGCTGTCGTGGAAGCGAGCGCCGTCCCGTATGTGCCGCACCCAGTAGTCGGATCCGGGTATCTCGCCGTCGGCGAAGAGGCGGCCGGTGAGGCCGTCGACCATGGGGACGCGCGGGGCGCGGTAGTCCAGCTGCCGCGCCACCTCGCCGAAGGGGGCGAGCACTGGCTCCATGTGCGCGGAGTGGAAGGCGTGGCTGACGTCGACGTGACGGGTCCTGCGACCCTGGCCGCTCCAGTGCTCGCCGACGGCGCGGACGGCGTCCTCGTCGCCGGAGACGACCACGGCACGCGGCCCGTTGACGAGGGCGAGCGAGGCACGGCCCGTGGCGGCGAGCTCGTCGAGGCTGTCCCTGACCTCGGCCTCGGACGCCTCGACGGCGATCATGGCGCCGCCTTCGGGGAGCGCCTCGATGAGCCGGCTGCGGGTGGTCAGCAGCCGTGCGGTCTCCTCCAGGGTGAGGACGCCCGCCGTGTGCAGAGCGGCATAGTCGCCGAGGGAGCCGCCGGAGACGAGGTCGGGGCGGACACCCCAGTGTTCGAGGAGGCGGTACAGGGCGACTTCGAGGGCGAAGATCGCGGGGGCGGACCAGCCCGTGCGGTGGACGAGGCCGGCTTCCTCGGTGCCTTCGGCGGCCAGGACGACGTCCTTCAACGGCCGTGAGAGGTACGGGTCCAGGGCCGCGCAGACCTGATCGAAGGCCTCGGCGTAGGCGGGGAAGGCCGCGTACAGCTCCCGGCCCATGCCGGGGCGCTGGCTGCCCTGGAAGGTGAACAGGAAGGCCAGCGGGCCCTCTTGGGGGCCGCCCTGCACGAGCTGGTCGTGCGGTTCGCCTCGGGTCAGGGCGGTGAGGGCGGCGACGAGGCCGCCGTGGTCGTGGGCGACGACGGCGGCGCGGTGCCGCAGCCGGGCGGCGCGCGTGACGGCCAGGGAGCGGGCGAGGGCACCGAGGTCCGTTTCGGGACGGTCGCTCAGATGCCGCAGCAGTCGCTCCGCCTGGCCCCGCAGGGCGGTCTCCGTGGCGGCCGAGAGGAGAAAGGGGAAGACGGTGAGGGCGGGCAGGGCAGGAAGAACCGGAAGGGAGTCGCCCGCTGCGAGGTCCTCGGTCTCGGCGTCCTCGGTGGGGGCCTGCTCGATCGGGGCCTGCTCGGTGGGGGCCTGTTCGATGACGACGTGGGCGTTGGTGCCGCTGATCCCGAAGGAGGAGACACCGGCCCGGCGCGGACGCCCGGTCTCCGGCCACTCCCGCCGCTCGGCCAACAGCTCCACCGCACCCGCCGACCAGTCCACATGCGAGGACGGCTCTCCCAGGTGCAGGGTCTTCGGCAGGACGCCGTGCCGGATCGCCTGGACCATCTTGATGATCCCGCCGACCCCGGCCGCAGCCTGCGTATGCCCGATGTTCGACTTCAACGAACCGAGATAGAGCGGCTGTTCACGATCCTGGCCGTACGTCGCCAGCAGCGCCTGCGCCTCGATCGGATCCCCGAGCCGGGTCCCCGTACCGTGCGCCTCCACCGCGTCCACATCCCGGGCGTCGAGGCACGCGTCGGTCAGGGCCTGCTCGATGACGCGCTGCTGCGACGGCCCGTTGGGCGCCGTCAGACCGTTCGAGGCACCGTCCTGGTTCACCGCCGAACCACGGATCACCGCAAGTACCTGGTGCCCGTTGCGCCGCGCGTCCGACAGCTTCTCCAGGACCAGGACACCCACGCCCTCGCCCCAGCCGGTGCCGTCCGCAGTGTCCGAGAAGGACTTGCAGCGGCCATCCGCCGCGAGTCCCCGCTGTCGGCTGAAGTCGACGAACGTGCTCGGCGTCGACATGACGGTCACGCCACCCGCCAGCGCCATGGTGCACTCACCACGCCGCAGCGCCTGCACCGCAAGATGCACGGTGACCAGCGACGACGAACAGGCCGTGTCCACCGTGACCGCCGGCCCCTCCAGACCGAAGGTGTAGGCGATGCGGCCCGAGGCGATGCTGCCCGCGGTGCCGCTGCCCAGATAGCCCTCCAGATCCTCGGGCGGGGACGTCGTCCGTGACGCGTAGTCGTGGTACATCAGGCCGGCGTAGACGCCGGTGCGGGAGCCGCGGACCGACTGCGGGTCGATACCCGCCCGCTCGAACGCCTCCCACGAGGTCTGCAACAGCAGCCGCTGCTGCGGATCCATCGCAAGGGCCTCACGCGGCGAGATCCCGAACAGCGCCGGATCGAACTCCCCCGCACCGTGCAGGAACCCACCCTCCCGGGCATACGACGTACCCCGGTGATCCGGGTCATCGTGGAACAACCGCTCCAGATCCCAGCCACGGTCCACCGGAAAACCCGAGACCCCGTCGGCACCGGACTCCACCAGCCGCCACAGATCCTCCGGCGACTCCACGCCACCCGGGAAACGGCAGCTCATCCCCACCACCGCGACCGGCTCGTGGGCAGCCTCCTCCATCGCGTTCAGGCGCAGATGGGCCTGCCGCAGATCCTTGGTGACCCGCTTGAGGTACTCGACAAGCTTCGTTTCGTCCGCCACCGGCGGCCTTCCTCTCCAGATGGGACGGGGTTGTCCGTCGGCCGGTCAGAGCGAGCTGAACTCGGCGTCGATAAGTTCGAGAAGTTCGTCCGCGGTGGCGGACTCGATCGCGCCGGCCGCGTCGTCGCGCGGCGTCGGCATGGCTGTGGCGCTCAGGTCCGCCAGCAGGGTGCGCAGCCTGACCTCGGCCTTGGCCCGCAGGGTGTCCTCGCCGGGTCCGATCGCGGCGATCGTGGTGGCCAGTTCGTCGATCTGGCCGAGCACCAGGAACCCGGGCTCCTCCTCGGGGAGCAGCCGGGAGAGCAGGTACTCGCTCAGGACGACGACGTCCGGGTAGTCGAAGACGAGCGTCGCGGGCAGCCCGAGGCCGGTGAGGGCGCCCAGGGCGTTCCGCAGTTCGAAGGTGCTCAGGGAGTCGAAGCCGAGCGCCTGGAAGGAGCGGTCGACCGGCACCGCCTGCGGTCCCGAGAAGCCGAGGACCTTGGCGACCTGCGCGCGCACCACATCCCGTACGACCTGCGTACGTTCGTCGGCGGGCAGCGCGAGCAGCCGGTCCCGCAGCGGTACGCCGCTGGCCTGGCCGGTGACCGCCGGGCGGGCGGGGGCGGGCACGAGTTCGCGGAACAGCGACGGTGCCGCGTCGGTGCGGCGGAGCGCCTTCAGGTCCAGCAAGGCGGGTACGAGGGCGGCGGCTCCGGACGCGACGGCGGTGTCGAAGAGGGCGAGCCCCTGTTCGGCGGAGATCGGCACGATGCCGGACCGGGCGATCCTGCGCCGGTCGGCGTCGCTGAGCCCGCTTCCCATGCCGTTGCTGCTGCTGCTGCCGCTGCCGCTGCCGCTGCCGTCGGAGGTGTCGTCCCACAGCCCCCAGGCCAGGGACAGACCCGGCAGACCGGCAGCCTGCCGCATCCGCGCCAGCGCATCCAAGAAGGTATTGGCGGCGGCATAGTTGGCCTGCCCGGCGCTGCCGAACACCCCGGCCGCCGAGGAGAACAGCACGAACGCCGACAGATCCAACTCCCCCGTCAGCTCATGCAGATACCAGGCCGCGTCCGCCTTCGCCCGCAGTACGCGCTCCACCCGCTCCGGAGTGAGCGACGTCAGCAACCCGTCGTCGAGCACACCGGCCGTGTGCACCACCGCGCTCAAGTCGCCGATGGAGGACAGCAGTTCACGCACCTGCTCGCGCTCCGCCAGGTCACCGGAGACAATCCGCACCTCGGCCCCCAGCCCGCGCAGATCGGCGGCCAGACCCTCCGCGCCGGGCGCGTCCGGCCCCCGCCGCGACACAAGCACCAGCTTCCGCACCCCATACGACGTGACGAGATGCCGGGCCACCAGCGCACCCAGCGTCCCGGTACCCCCGGTCACCAGAACCGTCCCGGAACCGAACTCCACGGCGGGGCCAGGCTGCCCCGCCGCACGGACGAGCCTGCGGGCCAGGACCGCTCCACCGCGCACCGCGACCTCCGGTTCGTCCGCGGCGAGCGCGGCGGGGAGCAGAGCGAGGGTGGTCGGGTCGTCGTCCAGGTCCACGAGGACGATCCGGCCGGGGTGCTCGGCCTGCGCGGAGCGCACCAGGCCCCACAGCGCGGCACCCGCAGGATCCGTCACCGCCTCACCGGCCGCACCCCGGGTCAGAAACACCAGCCGCGACCCGGCGAACCGTTCCTCCGCCACCCACTCCCGCAACACCTCAAGACCCCGGCACACCACCGCATGCACCGCACCGACACCGGACCCCGCATCACCGGGGAATGCGCCGAGGAAATTGGGGAAGCCGGGGAAGCCGAGGAAGGGAACGACGACGACCGGCGGCACCTCGGTGAGCGCGTCGAGGCCGGGGAACTCGTCGTAGTCCAGGCCCAGGGCGAGCGCCGGGACCATCCGCGCGGCGCACGGGCCGACCACCGCGATCCGGCCGGGGTCGGCCGGAAGGTCCGCGGCGGGCAGTTCGATCCACTGCTCGCGGAAGAGGCCGTCGCGGACGCCCGCCCGGCCGAGCTGCGCGGCCGACACGGGCCGCAGCGCGAGGGAACCCACCGAGGCGACCGGCGCCCCCGTGCCATCGCTCAGCCGCACACTGACCGCGGAGGCTCCGGCCGGGGCGATCCGCACCCGCAGCGAGGACGCACCGGAGGCGTGCAGGGTCACATCGGACCAGACGAAGGGAAGCCGCGCTCCGGATCCGCCGCCTTCCTTGCCCTGGCCTTCTCCGTCCCGGCCTTCGCCGTCGTGACGTTCGTCGTCCTGGCCGAGCCACAGCGCGTGCAGCGCGGCGTCCAGCAACGCCGGGTGCAAGCCGAACTGACCGGCCTGCGCGGCCTGTTCGCCCAGCTCCACCTCGGCGAAGATCTCCTCACCACGGCGCCAGGCGGCCCGTACGCCCTGGAACGCGGGGCCGTAGGCGAGGCCGGCCGCAGCCAACTCCTCGTACAGCGCGGCGGTTTCGACCCGTAGGGCACCCTGGGGCGGCCACTCGGTGAGACCGGCATCGACAGCCGCTTCCCCGGCGGACAGCACACCGCTCGCATGCCGCGTCCACGACCCCTCCTCGTCGGCGCGCGCGTGCAGAGCAAGGGCGCTCCGGCCCGACTCGTCCGGCTCCGCGAGCCGCAGCTGTACGTGCAGTCCGCCCTCGTCCGGCAGCATCAGCGGGGCTTCGAGGGTGAGCTCTTCGAGCCGCTCGGCACCGGTCACCATGCCTGCCTGCAAGGCGAGTTCGAGAACGGCCGCACCCGGCAGCACGACGGTGCCGTGCACGGTGTGGTCGGCAAGCCAGGGATGGGTACGCAGCGACAGCCGGGCGGTGAGGGTGACAGCCCCCGAGTCGGGCGCGGGGAGAACACCGCCGAGCAGCGGGTGGGCGACCGGGGTGAGACCGAAGGCGGTGGCGTCGCCGCCGGTCGCGCCGGAAGGGGCGGTCAGCCAGTAGTGCTCGTTCTGGAAGGCGTAGGTGGGCAGATCGACACGACGGGCACCAGTACCGGCGAAGAACGCCTCCCAGTCCACCGACCCGCCCCGGGAGAACAGCCCACCCAGCGCGGACACCAGAGTCCGCACCTCGCCACGCTTACGACGCAGGGCGGGCAGGAAGACCGTGTCGTCGCCGGTGGTGCCGGACTTGCCCATCGCGGTGCAGATCGCGTCCGGACCCAGCTCCAGGAACGTGGTGACACCGTCCGCTTCCAGACCGCGGATCGCGTCGAGGAAGCGGACCGGGCGACGGACATGCTCGACCCAGTACGTCGGATCCGTCAGGTCGACGGCGGCCTGACCGGTGACCGTCGACACGATCGGAATACGCGGCTGGGAGAACTTCAACTCGCCTACGACTGAAGCGAATTCGTCGAGAACCGGAGTCATCAGCGGGGAGTGGAACGCGTGGCTGACCGTGAGCTGCTTGCTCTTGATCCCACGGTCCCTGAGTACGGCCGTGATCTCGCCGACCGCCTCCTCCGCGCCGGAGATGACCACGGACGTCGGCCCGTTGACCGCACCGATACCGACACGGTCCTCGAACCCCTCCAGCAGCGGCAGAACATCAGCCTCGGAGGCCATCACCGCCACCATCACCCCACCGGACGGCAGGGCCTGCATCAACCGGCCCCTCGCCGCGACCAGACGGCATGCATCCGCGAGGTTCAGCACCCCGGCCACATGCGCGGCAGCGATCTCACCGATCGAATGCCCGGCCACCACATCCGGCCGCACACCCCACGACTCCACCAGCCGGAACAACGCCACCTCGACCGCGAACACGGCAGGCTGCGTAAAGCCGGTCTCATCCAGACCGTCCCCGGAAGCGATCACCTCCGCCAACGGACGCCCCAGCAGCGGATCCAGCTCCCCCGCCACCAGGTCGAACGCCTCCGCGAACACCGGGAACGACTCATACAACTCCCGGCCCATACCGGCCCGCTGCGACCCCTGCCCCGTGAACACGAACGCCGTACGGCCGCGGCGTGCCGTTCCGTGCGCCGCATCGCCTGTGGTCTCGCCTTGGGCGACCGCCTGCAGAGCGTTCACCGCGTCGTGGCGGCCGTCCGCGACGACGACTGCCCGGTGCTCCAGGGCGGCGCGGGTCGTCGCCAGTGAGTAGGCGACCGAAGCGGGGGTGGCAGTGGGCTCCAGGTCGGGCGTCCAGAACGCCGCGAGACGCCGGGCCTGGTCGCGCAGGGCCTCGTCCGAGTGGGCCGAGAGCAGGAAGGGCAGGGCGGGAAGGGCGTGGCCCGGCGCGGGGGCCTCGGTCTCGGCGTCCTCGGCGGGGGCGTGCTCGGTGGGGGCCTGCTCGATGACGACGTGGGCGTTGGTGCCGCTGACGCCGAAGGAGGAGACGCCGGCCCGGCGCGGACGCCCGGTCCCGGGCCACTCCCGCTGCTCGGTGAGCAGTTCTACCGCACCTGCCGACCAGTCGACCCGGGTCGTGGGGGTCTCGGTGTGCAGGGTCTTCGGCAGGATGCCGTGCCGGATCGCCTGGACCATCTTGATGATCCCGCCGACCCCGGCCGCAGCCTGCGTATGCCCGATGTTCGACTTCAACGAGCCGAGGTAGAGGGGCTGTTCGCGGTCCTGGCCATAGGCGGCGATCACCGCCTGCGCCTCGATGGGATCCCCGAGCCGCGTACCGGTGCCGTGCGCCTCGACGGCGTCCACCTCGGCCGCGGTCAGTCCCGCGTCGGTCAGGGCCTGCTCGATGACGCGCTGCTGCGACGGCCCGTTGGGCGCCGTCAGACCGTTCGAGGCACCGTCCTGGTTCACCGCCGAACCACGGATCACCGCGAGCACCTCGTGCCCGTTGCGCCGCGCGTCCGACAGCTTCTCCAGGACCAGGACACCCACGCCCTCGCCCCAGCCGGTGCCGTCCGCAGTGTCCGAGAAGGACTTGCAGCGGCCATCCGCCGCGAGCCCGCGCTGTCGGCTGAAGTCGACGAACGTGTTCGGCGTCGACATCACGGTCACGCCGCCCGCCAGGGCCAAGCCGCACTCACCGCGCCGCAGCGCCTGCACCGCAAGATGCACGGTGACCAGCGACGACGAGCACGCCGTGTCCACCGTGACCGCCGGCCCCTCCAGACCGAGTACGTACGCCACCCGGCCCGAGGCGACACTGCCGACGTCCGCGGTGCCCCGGAAGCCCTCGACCTCTCCCGGCAACTCGGGCAGGCGCGTCAGGTAGTCGTGGTACATGAAGCCCGTGTAGACGCCGGTGCGGGAGCCGCGGACGGACAGCGGGTCGATGCCGGAGCGTTCCAGCGCCTCCCACGAGGTCTGCAACAGCAGCCGCTGCTGCGGATCCATCGCAAGGGCCTCACGCGGCGAGATCCCGAACAGCGCCGGATCGAACTCCCCCGCACCGTGCAGGAACCCACCCTCCCGGGCATACGACGTACCCCGGTGATCCGGGTCATCGTGGAACAACCGCTCCAGATCCCAGCCACGGTCCACCGGAAAACCCGAGACCCCGTCGGCACCGGACTCCACCAGCCGCCACAGATCCTCCGGCGACTCCACGCCACCCGGGAAACGGCAGCTCATCCCCACCACCGCGACCGGCTCGTGGGCAGCCTCCTCCATCGCGTTCAGGCGACGGCGGGTGTCCTGCAGATCCGTCGTGACCCGCTTGAGGTAGGTCCGCAGCTTGTCCTCGGTGTTCTGGGTGTCGTTCACAGGGATCGCCTCGCGATGTCGTACCGGGAAGGGGATTTCGGGGGCGTGGCCCGCGGCCGGGGTGTGGCCCGCGGCCGGGCCGTGGGTGCCGTTCACAGCTCGCCGTCGATGAGGGCGAAGAGCTCCTCGTCGGTGGCGGCCTCGACCTGCGTGGCGAGCGTGTCGTCCGACGGTGCCGCGACCGGCCGGCCGCCGAACTTGTCGAGGAGCTCGCCGAGGCGCCGTACCAAGGCCGTGCGCTGCGCGTCGTCCGGTGCGCGCCGGCCGAGCAGTTCCTCCAGGGCCGTCAGATCGACCGGCATCCGCTCCGCGGCGGACCGGTGCTCGCGCAGCAGGTCGGTTTCGAGGTGCGCGGCGAGCGCCTGGGGTGTGGGGTGGTCGAAGACGAGCGTCGCCGACAACCGCAGGCCGGTCGCCTTGGTGACGCGATTCCGGAGCTCGACCGAGCTGAGCGAGTCGAAGCCGAGGTCCTTGAAGGCCTGCCCGGGGTCGATCAGCGTCCCCGACGCATGGCCGAGGACCGCTGCCGCCTCCGCGCACACCAGGTCGACGAGGACCGTCGTCCGCTCCTTCTCGGAGAGGTCCGCCAGCCGCTCGGCGAGCGGAGCCGGAGTCTGTGCCTGAGCCGTGTCCGCGGCGGCTCCGGCGGGCGAGGCACCGCCCCCTGCCAGTCCGGCGAACGAAGCCCCGTCCGGCCCCGCCGTACGTTGCCGTGCGGCGGGCACCACCGAGCCGAGGAGGGGCGGGAGCTGTCCGGCCGCCGCCTGCTCGCGCAGGGCGCGCCGGTCGAGGCGGAGCGTCAGGAGCGCGCTCTCGTCCGCGTCACGGGCCGCGTCGAACAGGGCGAGGCCCTGCTCGGCCGTGAGGCCGGCGAAGCCCGCCCGGGCGAGCCGGTGCAGCGCGGTGGCGTCCAAGTGGCCGGTCATGCCGCTGCGTTCGGACCACAGGCCCCAGGCCATGGACGTGGCGGGCAGGCCCTCGGCCCGGCGCCGCTGGGCGAGCGCGTCGAGGAAGACGTTGGCCGCCGCGTAGTGCGCCTGGCCCGCGCCGCCGAAGATCCCGGCCGCACCGGAGAAGAGCACGAAGGCGGCGAGGTCCCGGTCGCGGGTCAGCTCGTGCAGATGCAGGGCCGCGTCCGCCTTGGGCCGGAACACGGAGTCGAGCCGCTCACGGGTGAGCGAGGTGACGACTCCGTCGTCGACGATTCCCGCGGTGTGCACCACAGCCGTCAAGTCCGGTATAGAGCTGAGCAGTTCTTCCAGCTGGGCGCGATCGCCGACGTCGCAGACGGCGACCTGTGCGTCCGCTCCGAGCGCCCGCAGCTCAGCGACGAGCCCGGACGCGTCGGGCGCGTCCGGCCCGCGCCGGGAGGCGAGCACCAGGGTGCGCACCCCGTGGACGGCGACCAAGTGCCGGGCCACCAGCGCGCCCAGCGTTCCGGTGCCACCGGTGACCAGCACGGTCCCCGTGCCGAAGCCGCCGCCCGCGCCAGGTGTCGTCCGCGTACGGGCCAGGCGTGCCGCCCGGACGACGCCGTCGCGCACCACGAGCTGCGGCTCGTCCTCGAACGGCGCGGAGCCGAGGAGCCCGGCCGCACCGGGACCGTCGAGGTCCACGAGGCCGAGGCGTCCCGGGTTCTCCGTCTGGGCCGACCTCACCAGGCCCCAGACCGGGGCGTGTTCCAGGTCTCGTACGTCCTCGTCGTGACCGGCCGCGACGGCGCGCGTCGTGACCAGGACCAGCCGCGACCGCTCCAGCCGCTCGTCGCCGAGCCACTCCTGTACGAGGGCGAGGGCCCGCGCCGTCGCCGCACGCACCGCGTCGGCCGTCGGCTGCGCGGCGGGGCCGGTGCCAGTGCCGGTGCCGGTGCCGATGTCGGCACCGAGGGGGCACAGCACCACGTCGGGTGCGGACGCGCCCGCCGCCACGGCCCCCCGCAGCGCGGACAGATCCGCGAACCCTCCCTCGGCACCGAGGACTTCGAGGTGCCGAGCAGAAGCGGAAGCGGAAGCGGACAGCCGCTCCACGGGCACCCAGTCGAGCCGGTACAAGGGGTCCGCGTCCGCGGTGCCGAGGTCGCCGGCCGGGCGGAGCACGAGCGCGTCCACAGCGGCGACCGGCTTCCCGGCCAGGTCGAAGACGGCGACCGCGACGGCTCCGCCCGGTCCGGTCGGCGTCAGCCTGGTGCGCAGTGCGGTGGCCCCGGCCGCGTACCGGCGTGCTCCGGACCAGGAGAACGGGAGTCTGCGCTCGCCGCCGCCCTGGAGGAAGGTGCCGTGCAGCGCCGCGTCGAACAGGGCGGGATGCAGCCCGAATCCAGTCAGGTCACCGTCCTGCTCCTGGGGCGGCCGTACCTCGGTGAAGACCTCGTCACCACGCCGCCAGGCCGCGGTCAGACCACGGAAGGCGGGGCCGTACGTGAATCCGGCCGCGTCGAACGAGTCGTACAGCGCGTCGAGGTCGACGGGCTCGGCACCCGCCGGGGGCCACTCGGCCTCCGGCCGGGGCGCGTCGGCACCGGAGTCCGGCTCCAGCGTGCCGCTGGCGTGCGAGGTCCACTCCTCGGCCCCGACCACCCCATCGGCCCGGGCCTGCACCCGCACGGCCCGCCGCCCGGCCTCGTCGGCCGCGCCCACACTCACCCGCACCTGGACACCACCCTGCTCGGGCAGAACCAGCGGTGCTTCGAGGGTGAGCTCTTCAAGCCGCTCGACACCGGTCAACGCGCCCGCGTGCAGCGCGAGTTCGACCAGTCCTGTACCGGGGAGCAGCACCGTGCCCGCGACCGCGTGATCGGCGAGCCAGGGATGCGTACGCAACGACAGCCGACCGCTGAGCAGCACACCACCGTCCGGCAGCTCCGCCGCGGCGGCGAGCAGCGGGTGCCCCGCCGGGTCGAGGCCCAGGTCGGCCGCGCGTACGGATCCGCCGCGCGGCAGGTTCAGCCAGTAGTGCTGGTTCTGGAAGGGGTAGGTGGGCAGGTCGACGCGGCTGGCACCAGTACCGGTGAAGAACGCCTCCCAGTCCACCGACCCGCCCCGGGAGAACACCTCACCCAGCGCGGACACCAGAGTCCGCACTTCCCCACGCTTGCGGCGCAGGGCGGGCAGGAAGACCGTGTCCTCACCGGTGGCGCAGGACTTGCCCATCGCGGTGCAGATCGCGTCCGGACCCAGTTCGAAGAACGTGGTGACACCGTCGTCCTCCAGACCGCGAATCGCGTCGAGGAAACGGACCGGGCGGCGGACGTGCTCCACCCAGTACGCCGGATCGGCCCAATCGCCGCTCGCATCACCGGTGACCGTGGAGACGACCGGGATCTTCGGCTGGGAGAACTCCAACTCACCTATTAGTGAAGCGAATTCGTCGAGGACGGGACTCATGAGCGGGGAGTGGAAGGCGTGACTGACCGCGAGCTGCTTGCTCTTGATCCCACGGTCCTTCAGTACGGCCGTGATCTCGGCGACTGCTTCCCCCTCGCCGGAGATGACCACGGACGTCGGCCCGTTGACGGCACCGATACCGACACGGTCCTCGAACCCCTCCAGCAGCGGCTGGACATCGGCCTCGGAGGCCATCACCGCCACCATCACCCCACCAGAAGGCAGGGCCTGCATCAACCGGCCCCTGGCGGCGACCAGTCGGCAGGCATCGCCCAGGCTCAACACGCCAGCCACATGCGCGGCAGCGATCTCACCGATCGAATGCCCGGCCACCACGTCAGGACGTACGCCCCACGACTCCACCAGCCGGAACAACGCCACCTCGACCGCGAACACCGCAGGCTGCGTAAACCCGGTCTCATCCAGACCGCCCCCGGAGACGATCACTTCCGCCAACGGGCGTTCCAGCAGCGGATCCAACTCGGCCGCCACCCGGTCGAACGCCTCCGCGAACACCGGGAACGACTCATACAACTCCCGGCCCATACCGGCCCGCTGCGACCCCTGCCCCGTGAACACGAACGCCGTACGGCCCTCCGACACAGCCGCCCCACACACCGCCCCCGAAGCCAACGCCTCCAGCCCCGACACCAACTCCTCACCACCGGAACCGACCACAACAGCCCGCCGGTCCAAAGCAGCCCGGGTAGTGGCCAGGGAGTAAGCAACGTCCAGCAGTTCCGGCGCGGACTCGCCACGCAACCGCTCCAGCAGGAGCACCGCCTGAGCCTTGAGCGCCGCATCCGTCTTCGCCGTCACCACCAGGGGCAGCGCAGACAGCACCGTCCCGATCGGCGCCGACGCGGCATCGGCCGCTTCCGTGGCGGGCGCCTGCTCCAGGACCACGTGGGCGTTGGTGCCGCTCACGCCGAACGCGGACACGCCGGCGCGGCGCGGGCGCCCGGTACCGGGCCACTCCCGCTGCTCGGTGAGCAGTTCCACCGCACCCACCGACCAGTCCACGTGCGGCGACGGGACGTCGGCGTGCAGGGTCTTCGGCAGGATGCCGTGCCGGATCGCCTGGACCATCTTGATGATCCCGCCGACCCCGGCCGCAGCCTGCGTATGCCCGATGTTCGACTTCAACGAACCAAGATACAAAGGCAGTTCACGGTCGTCCTGGCCATAGGCGGCGATCACCGCCTGCGCCTCGATCGGATCCCCGAGCCGGGTCCCCGTACCGTGCGCCTCCACGGCGTCCACATCCTGCGGCGCGAGTCCCGCGTCCGTCAGCGCGGCCCGGATCACTCGCTGCTGCGAGGGCCCGTTGGGGGCGGTCAGACCGTTCGAGGCACCGTCCTGGTTCACCGCCGAACCACGAATCACCGCGAGCACCTCGTGACCGTTGCGCCGCGCGTCCGACAACCGTTCCAGGACCAGGACACCCGCGCCCTCGCCCCAGCTGGTGCCGTCCGCCTCGGCGGAGAATGCCTTGGAGCGGCCGTCGGGTGCGAGTCCGCGCTGTCGGCTGAACTCGATGAACAGGCCCGGGGTCGCCATCACCATGGCGCCGCCCGCGAGGGCGAGCGTGCACTCGCCGTCGCGCAGGGCCCGTACCGCGAGATGCACCGCGACCAGGGAGGACGAGCAGGCCGTGTCCACGGTCATGGCCGGGCCTTCGAGCCCGAGGGCGTACGCGATACGGCCGGACGCCACGCTGGACGATTTGCCGGTGAGCAGGTAGCCCTCCAGTTCCTCGGGGGCCTCGTGCAGCAGGGCGCCGTAGTCCTGGTGGATCACTCCGGCGTAGACGCCTGTGGGTGTGGAGCGCAGGCTGTCCGGGGCGATGCCCGCCCGTTCCAGTGCCTCCCAGGAGGCCTGGAGGAGCAGCCGCTGCTGCGGGTCCATGGCGAGGGCCTCGCGCGGCGAGATGCTGAAGAGGGCGGCGTCGAAGTCGCCTGCCTCGTAGAGGAATCCGCCTTCGCGGGCGTAGCTCCTGCCGCGGGCGTCGGGGTCCGGGTCGTAGAGCTCGGCGGTGTCCCAGCCGCGGTTCTCCGGCAGCCGGCCGACCACGTCGAGGCCTCGGGCGACGGTGTCCCAGAGCGCCTCGGGCGAGTGGGCGCCGCCGGGGAAGCGGCAGCCCATGCCGACGATGACGATCGGGTCGTCCTCATCGGCGGCCCGGGAGCGCCGGGACTCCTGTCCGGTGCCGGACGATTCCTGTCCGCCGGCGGACGAACCCTGTCCGGTGGCGGCCTGGTCGTCCGCTGCCACCAGGAGGGTGAGCAGGTGCGCGGCCAGGGCGGCCGGTGTGGGGTGGTCGAAGGTCAGCGTGGCGGGGAGGGTCAGCGCGGTGGCGGCGGCGAGCCGGTTGCGCAGTTCCACGGAGGTGAGCGAGTCGAAGCCGGACTCGCGGAACGCGCGGGTGGCGGCGGGCGCGTCGGCGACGGCACGGCCGAGCACGGCGGCGGCCTGGGCGCGTACGAGGTCGAGGACCGTACGTTCCCGCTCGGCCGGAGTCAGGGCCCGCAGGGTGTCGGTGAGCAGGTGGTCCGCGCCGGCGCCGCGTGTTTCGGCCAGCGCCCGGCGTGCCTCGGGGAGTTCGCCGATGAGCGGGCTCGGCCGGGTCGCCGTGAAGCGGGGGGCGAACCGCTGCCAGTCCAGGTCGGCGACGACGAGGACGGGCTCCGGCTGTGCGGCCGCGTACCGGAGGTGTCCGATGGCCTGCTCCGGGTCCATCGCGGGCACCCCGCGCTCGCGCATCCGTTCCTCGACGGTGTCGCCGACCATGCCGCCGCCGCCCCAGATGCCCCAGCCGATGGCGACCGCGGGCAGTCCCTCGGCGCGGCGCTGCTGGGCGAGGGCGTCGAGGCCGGCGTTGGCGGCGGCGTAGGCGGCCTGGCCGCCGTTGCCGAGGACGCCCATGACGGAGGAGAACAGGACGAACGCGTCCAGGTCCAGGTCCAGTTCGCGGGTCAGCTCGTGCAGATGAAGGGCCGCGTCGGTCTTGGGGCGCAGCACACGCTCCAGCTGCCCGGGGGTGAGCGCCTCGATGACGGCGTCGTCGAGGACACCGGCGGCGTGCACCACGGCGGTCAGGTCCGGCGCGGTGGACAGGAGCCCGGCTAGTTGTGCGCGGTCGGCGACGTCGCAGGCCGCGAGGGTGACGCGGACGCCCTGTGCTGTGAGTTCGTCGCGCAGTTCGGGGGCGCCGGGTGTATCGGCGCCGCGCCGGCCCACGAGGAGCAGGTGTTCGGCGCCGGCCTCGGCGAGGTCGCGGGCGACGCGGGCACCGAGCCCGCCGGTGCCGCCGGTGACGAGGACGGTGCCGTGCGGCCGCCAGCCGTCGCCGGACGGCGCGGTGTGCGGGGCCCGGACCAGGCGGCGGGCGAGGATGCCCCCGTCCCGTACGGCCAGCTGGTCCTCGCCGTCGGACCGTTCGAGGATGCCGCACAGTCGGCGCAGCGCCCGGTCGTCCGGTGCGGCGGGCAGGTCGATCAACCCGCCCCAGCGGTCGGGGTGTTCGAGGGCGGCGACCAGGCCGAGGCCCCAGGTCTGTGCCTGTACAGGGTCGCAGCCGGCGTCGTCCGCCGAGGTCCGCACGGCCTGCCGCGTCAGGCACCACAGCGGGGCGGTGACGCTCAGATCGCCGAGCGCCTGGACGAGGGCGAGGGTCGCGGCGGGCCCGCTGCCGTCGAGGGCGAGCAGGGAGAGCACTCCGGCGGGTGCCGTCCCGCAGTCGTGTACGGCGGCTTCGATGCGGCGTGCGCTCTCGGCACGGTCCGCGGTCGTCTCGACCTGGACGACCCGGGCGCCGCGCGTGGTCAGTTCCGCGGTGACCGCCGTGGTCCAGTCGTCGCCGGTCCCGCCTTCGGGCAGTGCAATCAACCAGCTGCCGCCGAGCTGCGGCATCGGAGTGTCGCCGAGGGGCTGCCAGGTGACGCGGTAGCGCCACTGCTCGGCCTCGGTGCGGGCGCGGGCCTCCTCGCGCCAGGCGGTCAGCAGCGGAAGGGCGTCGCGCAGGGGGCCGGGGTCGGCCACGCCGAGGGCGCGTCCGAGCCCGGGCAGGTCCTGGGCGTCGACGGCCTCCCAGAAGCGGTCCTCGCGCTCGTCACGGACAGCCTCCCGAGGGGCCGTGCCGCTGTCGGGGTCCAGCCAGTGACGTGCGCGCTGGAAGGCGTACGTCGGCAGGGCGGGAGCCGGCTCCGCCCCGGGACGCGGCCGCCGGTCGACGGGCACGCCCCGGACCTGGGCCTCGGCGAGCGAGGTGTGGAAGCGTACGGGGCCACCCTCGCCGCGGCGCAGCGAGGCGAGCACCGCGATGTCACCGGCGCCGGCCGCCTCCACCGTCTCCTGGACGCCGATGGCGAGGACGGGATGCGGGCTCATCTCCACGAAGGCGTCGAAGCCGTGGTCGATGAGCGTGCGGGTGGTGCGCTCGAACTCCACGGTGACGCGCAGATTGCGGTACCAGTAGCCGGCGTCGAGGTGTTCGCCGTCGAGCGGTTCGCCCGTCACGGTCGAGTAGAAGGGCACGGCGGAGGGACGGGGCGTGACGGGAGCGAGGAGTTCGGCGAGCCGCTCCTCGATCGCCTCGACATGCCGGGAGTGCGAGGCGTAGTCGACCGGCACCCGACGGGCCCGTACCCCCTCCGCCTCGAACGCGGCCAGCAACTCGTCCAGTTGCACCGCCGACCCGGACACCACCGTCGAGCGCGGCCCGTTCACGGTGGCCACGGACAGATCGTCGTAAGCGGCCAGCCGCTCGGACACCTCGGCCACCGGCTGCGGCACCGACATCATCCCGCCGTGTCCGGCGATCTCCCGGATCGCCTGACTCCGCAACGCGACAACGAGCGCCGCGTCTTCGAGAGACAGCGCACCGGCCACACACGCGGCCGCGATCTCACCCTGCGAGTGCCCCACCACCGCGGCAGGCTCCACACCGTACGAACGCCACAGCGCCGCCAGCGACACCATCACCGCGAACAGCACCGGCTGCACCACATCCACCCGGTCGAACCCAGGAGCACCCGGCTCACCCCGCAGCACACCGGTCAACGACCAGTCCACGTACGCCGACAAGGCCCGCTCACACTCCGCCATCCGCGCACCGAACACCGGCTCCGCATCCAGCAGTTCGACCGCCATCCCCTGCCACTGCGACCCCTGCCCAGGGAACAAGAACACCGTCTGGCGGCCTCCGGTGGCGGTACCCGTCACCAGCTGGGCCGCCGCCTCGCCCGCGGCCAGCGCGTCGAGCCCGGCGAGGAAGCCGGCCTCGCCGTCGAGGGCGTCCGCGACGACGACGGCACGTTCCTGGAGCGCGGCGCGCGTGGTGACCAGAGCGTGCGCGACGGCGCCGGGATCGGTGTCCGGCGCGTCGGCCAGTACGGCACGCAGCCGGGCGGCCTGGGCGCGCAGCGCCGGACCGGTGGCGGCGGACAGCGGCCACGCCCGGACGCCGTGCCGGGTCTCGTCGACCATGGCCACGGCACCCACCTCCGGGTGCTGCTCGGCCTGTTCGCCAGTCTCCGGCTCCGGTTCCGGGGCCTGCTCCAGAACCGCGTGCGCGTTGGTGCCGCCCACGCCGAAGGAGGAGACGGCGGCGCGGCGCGGGCGCCCGGTCTCGGGCCACTCCCGCTGCTCGGTGAGCAGTTCCACCGCACCCGCCGACCAGTCCACGTGCGGCGACGGGGCATCGATGTGCAGCGACTTCGGCAGGGTTCCGTGCCGCATCGCCAGCACCATCTTGATCACACCGGCCACCCCGGCCGCGGCCTGGGTGTGCCCGATGTTCGACTTCAACGAGCCGAGGTAGAGGGGCTGTTCACGGTCCTGGCCGTAGGTCGCGAGCACGGCCTGCGCCTCGATCGGATCCCCGAGCCGGGTCCCCGTACCGTGCGCCTCCACCGCGTCCACGTCTCGCGGGGTGAGCCCCGCGTCCGTCAGGGCCTGCTCGATGACGCGCTGCTGCGACGGCCCATTCGGCGCGGTCAGACCGTTCGACGCGCCGTCCTGGTTCACGGCCGTACCGCGGATCACCGCGAGCACCTCGTGCCCGTTGCGCCGCGCGTCCGACAACCGCTCCAGTACGAGGACACCCACGCCCTCGCCCCATCCGGTGCCGTCCGCGTCGGCGGAGAACGCCTTGCAGCGGCCGTCGGGCGAGAGCCCCCGCTGCTGGCTGAACTCCACGAACATGCCGGGCCCCGACATCACCATCGCCCCGCCCGCCAGCGCGAGGCGGCTCTCACCCGTGCGCAGCGAGCGCACCGCGAGGTGCAGGGCGACGAGCGAGGACGAGCACGCCGTGTCCACCGTCACCGCCGGGCCCTCCAGGCCGAAGGTGTAGGCGATCCGGCCCGAGGCCACGGCGGGCGTCGTACCCGTCAGCACATAGCCCTCGGCACCGCCGCCCGCCTCGTACAGCCGGGGCCCGTACTCCTGCGCGGTGAGTCCGACGAACACACCGGTACGGCTGGCCCGCAGGGCGTCCGGCGCGATACCCGCCCGCTCCAGCGCCTCCCAGGACGTCTCCAGGAGCAGCCGCTGCTGCGGGTCCATCGCCGCCGCCTCGCGCGGCGAGATCCCGAACGGGTCGGGGTCGAACTGCGCGGCGTCGTAGAGGAATCCGCCGGACCGCGTGTACGTCCGTCCGGGCACCCCCGGCTCCGCGTCGTACAGCGCGTCCAGGTCCCAGCCGCGGTCGGCGGGGAACCCCGCGACGGCGTCCCCGCCCGAGGCGAGCAGCTCCCACAGCTCGTCGGGCGAGGACACCCCGCCGGGCAGCCGGCAGCCCATCGCGACGATGGCGATCGGCTCGTCGGTACCGCCCGCGTCCGCGCCGCGGGACTCACGGACGGCCACGGTCCCCGCGCCGTCGCCCAGCTGGGCGCGCAGGTGCCGGGCGAGCGCACTGGGGGTCGGGTGGTCGAAGGGAAGCGTGGCCGACAGCTTCAGCCCGGTGGCCGCGCTCAGCTGGCCGCACAGCTCCACGGCACTCAACGAGTCGCAGCCCAGCTCCTTGAACGTGCGCCCCGGGTCGATCTCCTGCGGGCCCGCGTATTCGAGTACGACGGCGGTGCGCTCGCGGACCAGGTTCAGAAGGGACTGTGCATCGACCTTCGACGGCTCCGAAACCACCTCTGCGACCACCGCCGCAACGGGCTCCAGCGCGACCGGAGAGGTGCCGATCCAGTAGGGCCGACGCTGGAAGGGGTAGGTGGGCAGGTCGACATGGCGGGCACCAGTACCGGCGTAGAAGGCCTCCCAGTCCACCGATCCGCCCCGGGAGAACAGCCCACCGAGCGCGGACACCAGGGTCCGTGCCTCCCCACGCTTGCGGCGCAGGGCGGGCAGGAAGACCGTGTCGTCGCCGGTGGCGCAGGACTTGCCCATCGCCGTGCAGATCGCGTCCGGACCCAGCTCCATGAACGTGGTGACACCGTCGTCTTCGAGGGCACGGATGGCGTCGAGGAAGCGAACCGGGCGACGGACGTGCTCCACCCAGTACCCCGGGTCGGCCCAGTCGCCGCTCGCATCACCAGTGACCGTGGAGACGACCGGGATCTTCGGCTGGGAGAACTCCAACTCGCCGACGAGCGAAGCGAATTCATCCAGAACCGGAGTCATCAGCGGGGAGTGGAAGGCATGACTGACCGCGAGCTGCTTGCTCTTGATCCCACGGTCCTTCAGTACGGCCGTGATCTCAGCGACGGCTTCCCCGGCACCGGAGATGACCACGGACGTCGGCCCGTTGACCGCACCGATACCGACACGGTCCTCGAACCCCTCCAACAGCGGCAGAACATCAGCCTCGGAGGCCATCACCGCCACCATCACCCCACCAGAGGGCAGCGCCTGCATCAGCCGACCCCGGGCCGCGACCAGACGGCACGCGTCCACGAGGTTCAGCACCCCGGCCACATGCGCGGCAGCGATCTCACCGATCGAATGCCCGGCCAGCACATCCGGCCGCACACCCCACGACTCCACCAGCCGGAACAACGCCACCTCAACCGCAAACACGGCCGGCTGCGTGAAGCCCGTCTCATCCAGACCGTCCCCAGAGGCGATCACCTCCGCCAACGAACGCCCCAGCAGCGGATCCAACTCCCCCGCCACCCTGTCGAACGCCTCCGCAAACACCGGGAACGACTCATACAGCTCCCGGCCCATACCGGCCCGCTGCGACCCCTGCCCCGTGAACACAAACGCCGTACGGCCCTCCGACACAGCCGCCCCACGCACCGCCCCAGAAGCCACCGCCTCCAGCCCGGACACCAGCTCCTCACCACCCGAACCGACCACAACAGCCCGCCGGTCCAAAGCAGCCCGCGTAGTAGCCAGGGAGTAAGCAACATCCAGCAGTTCCGGCGCGGACTCACCACGCAACCGCTCCAGAAGAAGCACCGCCTGAGCCTTGAGCGCCGCATCCGTCTTCGCCGTCACCACCAGAGGCAGCGCAGGCAACACCGCCACAGCAGGCATGGACACGGCGTCGGCCGGTGCGGGGCTCTCGGCCAACACCAGATGGCAGTTGGTGCCGCCCATCCCGAACGAGGAGACCCCCGCCACCAGCGGCCGGTGCGGGCCTTCGCCCTTGCTGTCGGTGTCGCCGTCGGGGTCGGTGTCCGGCCAAGGCCCCGTCTCCGTCCGCACCTTCAGCCGCAGCTCGTCGAGCGGGATCGCGGGGTTGGGGATGCGGAAGTGCAGGCTCGCGGGCAGTTCGCGGTGCACGAGCGCGAGAATCACCTTGAGGAGGCCGGCGATACCGGCCGCGCCCTCCAGGTGGCCGATGTTGGTCTTCACGGAGCCCACGTGCAGCGGGCGTCCGGGTTCCCGGGCGGCACCGAGTACGGCGCCGAGGGCCTTGGCCTCGACCGGGTCACCGACCTTGGTGCCGGTGCCGTGCAGTTCGACGTAGCGCACCTCGGACGGATCAGTGGCCGTCCGCTCGTAGGCGCGGCGCAGTACGTCCTCCTGGCCCTGGGGCGAGGGTGCGGTCAGGCTCTGCCCGCCGCCGTCGTTGTTGACGGCGCCGCCGCGGATGACGGCGAGGATCCGGTCGCCGTCGGCGCGGGCTCGGGAGAGCGTCTTGAGGACGACGAGGCCGCCGCCCTCTCCGTGCACGAAGCCGTTGGCGTCGGCGTCGAAGGTGTGGCAGCGTCCGTCGGGAGAGAGCCCGCCGAACTTGGTGGCCGCGACGAACCCGTCGGGAACCAGGTCGAGATGGACACCGCCGGCCAGGGCGATCTCCACTTCGCCACTGCTCAGGCTCTCGCAGGCGCGGTGCACGGCGACCAGCGAGGACGACTGGCCGGTGTCCACGGTCATGCTCGGGCCGCGCAGGCCGAGGGAGTAGGAGACGCGGCCCGCGAGGACGCCGCGCTGGAGGCCCGTCATGCTGTGCTGGGTGATCGCTTCCAGGCCCTGGCGGGCGGCGAGCGTGGCGTAGCCGTCGGCCATGGCGCCCACGAAGACGCCCGTGCGGCTGCCGTGCAGCGTGGCCGGAACGATCCGGGCGAACTCCAGTGCTTCCCAGGCGAGTTCGAGGACGAGGCGCTGCTGCGGGTCCATGACCGTGGCTTCGCGCGGCGAGATGCCGAAGAAGGCGGGGTCGAAGCCGCTGACGTCGTCGAGGAAGCCGCCCCGCGTGCTGGTGCTCCGGCCGGGAGCGCCGGGGTCGGCAGCGTGGTGGGCCGCGGCGTCCCAGCGGTCGGCGGGCACTTCGGTGACGGCGTCGGTGCCGTCGCGCAGCAGCGTCCAGAAGGCGTCGGGACCGGGGGCCTGCGGCAGTCGGCAGGCGAGGCCGATGACGGCGATCGGTTCCGGCGTGGGCATGTCCGTTCCTCTCCCCCCGTGCCCATGGGCACGGGCATGCGTGTGGTGTGTGTCGTGCGGGCGACCGGTGGGCCGCGACCAGCGAGCCGCAGGCAGTGAGCCGCGGGCAGTTCAGCCGCGGGCGGTCAGCTGCGGGCGGTCAGCTGCGGGCGGTCAGCTGCGGGCACTAAGTCGCTCAGTGGGTCGCGCTCAGTGCGTCGCAGGCAGTAAGTCGCGGTCAGTGAGTCGCGGGATGCGGCGCGAAGGGCTCCATGTCGCCCGCGATGGCCTGGACGTAGTCGTCCGTGGCGATGGGGGCGCCGACGACGTCGTACGGAACGCCGAGCGCTTCGGCGAGTTCCAGGGCGTGCGGGGCGAGCCGTGCGCAGATGTCGTTGGCCAGCTGTCGCAGGCCGCGTACCTGGGTGACGGTGAGCAGGCCCTCGGCGAGGTACCAGCCGTCGTGGACGCCGGTCTCCTCCAGGACGTGCAGGGCCAGCAGGTCGGTGAGGACGGCCCTGGCGGCGGGCTCGGCCACCGCGTCGAGGGCCTCGCGGACGAGGGCGGTCAGCTGTGACTGGGCGTGTGCCCAGGCGAGTTCCCGGCCCAGGTCGCCGTGTTCGTTCCACGCTTCGAAGGGGGTGAGTCCGGCCTCGGCCGCCTTGCGCAGCCCGTCGGTGAGCTCCTGGTGCAGCCGGCTCTCCCGGGCGTGGGCGAGCCGGGTCCAGGTGGCGGGGTCGAGTAGGTCCTGGCCCGCGTCCGAGTCGGCGTCGGCCAGGGGGGTGGCCGTCGGCGGTGTGTAGTCGATGCCGGCGGCGAGGGTCTGCGCGGAGTCGGTGAGCATGATCTCGTTGTCCGCGGCGGCGGCGTTGAAGGAGTGGGCGAGACCCTGGTAGTCGAGGAACCTGTTGTCGGCGAAGAAGCCGAGGGCGCCGCTCGCGGTCCGGCAGCGCGAGGTGACCCGCTCGGCGTACCGGTCGACGGCGACCTTGAGGAGCGAGAAGCTGCGCACGGTGGCCGCGGTGAGCCGCGGCTGCTCCTCGGTGGCCACGGACCGTGCGGCGAAGGCCGTCACATAGGCGGTGGCGAGGGCGCCGAACAGGGCGCGCTGCTGGTTGCGGTAGGCGATGACGGGCTGGTCGGCGGCGAGCCGGCCGAAGGTGGAGCGCCGGTGCGCGTGCCGTACGGCCACGGCGGCCGAGGCCCGGGACACGGCGGCGAGTCCGACGGTGGCCGCCTCCCAGGCGTGCCGGATGACGCCGAGCAGGCGCCGGGTGCGGACCAGCCGGTCGCCGGCGGGGTCGGTGAACGAGCCGTCGGCGCCGAGGGTGGCGCCGTCGCGCAGCCAGTTCCGGAAGGGGATGCGGACCCCGTCGAAGGCCACCAGCGAGCAGTCCAGGGGCAGCAGGGCGGTGGGCCGCTGCGGGACGACGCGCACACCGTGGCAGGGCCCGTCGGCGTCCTGGATCGGTACGACGAAGAAGAACAGCCCCTGGTCGGTGCCGTCGGCGACGAGCCGGGCGCTGACCACGGCGAGCCGCGGCACTCCGGGGGACGCCACTCCGGGCGGGAACTTCACGGCGGCGGCGTCCGGGGTGCGCAGGACGAATTCCTGTGCGGCGGCGTCGTAGACGGCTTCGGTGCGAATGGCCGCGTTGCTGTTTCCGCGTCCCAGCTCGGTCATCATGAGGGAGCCGACGGACTCCATGGAGGTCAGCGACTCGACGATGTCGTTGAGGTCCTCGCGGCCTTCTCCGAAATCGCGGACGGCGCCCATGGTCGTGCCGTGGTGCAGGAACGTGGCGTAGAACAGGGACGGGTCGGCCAGGGCTGACCACTCGAAGAGGGTGAAGAGCAGCGGGCGGTTGCCGAGCAGCGGTTCCCGCACGTCGAGGCGGTCGTTGAGGTGACGGAGCCGGCGGTAGGTGAGGGCGCAGCGGTCCTCGTCGCTCAGCCCGAGGGGCCGCTCGAACAGCTCGTCCCGGAAGGCCGCGTGGACCTGGTCGCGGTATTCCTCGTGGCCCACTCCCTGGATGAGCGGCGCCAGCGATTCCGTCAGTCCGAATTTCCCGCCCACTTTTTTGACCCCCCGGTTGAGTAACTCTTCACGAACAGTCTTCCGATTCGCATTTAAGGGATCAAGACACTTGTTTCAGGCCTGCGTGAAGTTACTTCAGGGAACCGTCAATGACAGATCCGTGCAAAGAAATACAGATCCGTGAAAACAAAAAAGGAGGGGCGCAGGCCTGTGGCCGCGCCCCTCCGGGGTCCCTCGGGATCAGAACTGGACCCCCGGGATCAGAAGTTGATCCCTCAGGATCAGAAGTTGATCATGTGCCCGGCCAGTCCGTGCACCGCCTCCTTCACCGCCTCGCCCAGCGTCGGGTGGGCGTGGACGTTGCGGGCGACCTCGTGGACCGTCAGGTCCCACTGCTGGGCCAGGGTCAGCTCCGGCAGGAGTTCGGTGACGTCGGGGCCGATCATGTGGGCGCCGAGGAGTTCGCCGTACTTCGCGTCGCTGATGACCTTCACGAAGCCGGTGGCGTCGCCGAGGCCGTGCGCCTTGCCGTTGGCGGTGAAGGGGAACTTGGCGACCTTGACGTCGAAGCCCTTCTCGCGGGCCTGCGCCTCGGTCCAGCCGAAGCTCGCGACCTGCGGCTGGCAGTACGTGGCGCGCGGGACCATCACGTAGTCCAGCTCCATGGTCTCCGCGTCGGCGAGCGTCTCGGCGGCGACCACTCCCATGGCCTCGGCGGTGTGGGCGAGCATCAGCTTCGCCGTCACGTCACCGATGGCGTAGATGTGCGGGACGCTCGTGCGGCAGCGGGCGTCGACGTCGATGGCGCCGCGCTCGGTGAGACGTACGCCCGTGTTCTCCAGGCCGTAGCCGGTGACGTTGGGCGCGAAGCCGATGGCCTGGAGGACCTTGTCCGCTTCGAGCACCTGCTGGTTGCCGTCCTTGCCGGTGACGGTGACGCGCACCTGCGGGCCGGACTCGTCGATCGACTCGACGCGGGTGGAGGTGAGCACGTCGATGCCCAGCTTGCGGTACTGCTTGGCGAGTTCGGCGGAGATCTCCGCGTCCTCCAGGGGCACGACCCGGTCGAGGAACTCGACGATGGTGACCTTCACGCCGTAGTTGTGCAGGACGTAGGCGAACTCGATGCCGATCGCGCCCGCGCCGGCGATGACGACGGAGCGCGGCAGGTCCTCGGAGAGGATCTGCTCCTCGTACGTCACCACGCGGTCGCTGCGCCGGGTCCCCGGGAGCAGCCTGGGCGTGGCGCCGGTGGCCACGATGCAGTTGTCGAAGCCGATGGTGCGGGTCGTCCCGTCGGCCTGGGCTATCCGCAGGGTGTTGGCGTCCAGGAAGGTGCCCCGGCCGTCGAACTCGGTGATCTTGTTCTTCTTCATCAGGTAGTGGACGCCCTTGACCCGGCCGTCGGCCACGCGGCGGCTGCGCCGGAAGGCCTCGCCGTAGTCGAAGGTCACCTCGCCCTCGGCCTTGATGCCGAAGGTCTTGGCCTCGCGGGTGAAGATATGGGCGAGCTCCGCGTTGCGCAGCAGGGCCTTGGTCGGGATGCAGCCGACGTTCAGGCAGACCCCGCCCCAGTACTTCTCCTCCACCACCGCGACCCGCTTGCCCAGCTGGGCGGCGCGGATGGCGGCGACGTAGCCACCGGGGCCTGCTCCGAGGACGACGACGTCGAAGCGGTCTTCCATGGGGGTTCTGCCTTTCCTGGTGCTGGGTGGTGCCGAGTTGTCCCCGGGCGGGGACGGGCACGGCTGATGTCAGCCGACGACCGTCCAAGTGTCGCCGCCGGCCACAAACGCGGTGAGGCCGCCCTCGCCGTTACCCTCCGGCCGCGTCTTCACGACACCGTGGACAACGTGTTACGGGCCGACCGCTGGATGTCCGCGACGAGTTCGGCCTGGCGCAGGACATGCCCGTCGGGCCGGGTGCCGGACGTGACGGCGGCCGCGAACGCCTCGACCGCGGCCAGGACCTGGTCGGCGGGTTCCAGTTCCCGCTGCTCGGTGCCGGACCGCCGCTCCAGGCGGATCACCGGGCGGTGGTCGGCGGGGGGTGTGAAGGCCCGGTCGACCGTGAGACGGCCCTCGCTGCCCCACACCTCGTAGCGGGAGCCGTAGGCGTGGTCGATCCCGAACGTGAGCTGGACGCCGACCCCGCCGGGGGTGCTCAGCAGTGCCGCGCCCGCGATGTCCACGGACCGGCCGGGCGCGGTGTGGAGCACGGCGTTCAGGACGCGCAGTTCGTCGCCGAGGAAGTGCAGCGCGGCCCGGACCGGGTACACCCCGGTGTCCAGCAGGGCGCCGCCGCCGAGTTCCGCGCTGTGCCGGATGTCCTGGTCGGGCAGCCGGGGGATCGCGAACTCGGCGCGGAACGCGCGGACTTCGCCGATCAGACCGTCGGCGATCCAGCCGCGCACCGTCTCGTGCTGCGGATGGTGGACGAACATGACGTTCTCCATCAGGACCAGGCCGAACGCCCGGGCCAGTGCCAGCAGCTCGGCGGTGGTCGCCGGATCGGTGGTGAGCGGCTTCTCCGCGAGCACATGCTTGCCCGCGCGCAGCGCGGCCTCCGTCCACCGCGCGTGCAGCGCGGCGGGCAGCGGCACGTACACCGCGTCGACGTCGTCCCGCTCCAGCAGTGCGGCGTAGCCGTGCACGGCCCGGGCCCCGTACCGCTGGGCGAGCCTGCGGGCCCGGTCCGTGTCGCGGCTCGCGATCGCGGCGATCTCGACGCCCTCCGCGGCCGCCATGGCGGGCAGCATGCGGCGGCGGGCGATGTCCGCACAGCCCAGCACGCCGATCCGAACGGGTGCCATCAGGTGTGTGTCCTCATCGCGTTCAGGCAGGCCAGCAGGGTGCGTCCCTGCACGTTGACGTAGTGGCCGTGCCGGACGAGCGTGGTCAGCTGAGCCGGGGTGACCCAGCGGTAGCCGGGCGGCGGGTCGAGCGGCGCCTCGTCCTCGTCGGCCTCGACGATCAGATAGCGGCTCTCGGCGTTGAGGAACCGGCCGCCCTCCTCCGCGTGCACGGCCTCGTAGCGGATACGGTCCGCACTCGCGCCCAGCACCAGGTCGAGGAAGGGGGGCCGGCCCGCCTCGCCCAAATGGGCGTGGTTGCCGGGCGTGTACTGGACGGTGGGGCCCAGCTCGACCGTGTCGAGGAAGCCGCCCTCGACCCGGGCGTGCGCCAGGACGTGCGGCACCCCGTCGATGTCGCGGGTCAGGAAGGCGGTGACGCCGCGGCCGACCGGCTCGAACAGCGGCTGGCTCCAGCCGGTGACCTCGCGGCTGCCCGCCTGCACCCGGACCGCCACGACGTCGAAGTAGCGGCCCTCCTCGTGGCTGATGGTCTTCTCGCCGCGCCGCCAGCCGGGCAGACCTTCCAGCGGTACGCGTACGGCGCTCACGTCGTGGCGGGAGCGTTCGGCGGTGAACCAGGACAGCAGCTCCGTGTCGGAGTGCAGGGCGCCGTTCGTCTCGTCCGGGAAGGGCGCGCAGGACAGGACGGTGCGCGAGTCCATGTTGATGACGTTGTCCCGGTGCAGGAGCTCGCCGATCTGACCGAGGGTGAGCCAGCAGAAGTCGTCGTGCAGGGGGACGTCGCCCACCGCCTCGACGATCATGTTGCGGTTGCTCTTGTGGAGGAACCAGGAGCCGTGCTCGGACTGGAGCACGTCGGCGTGGACCCGGCCTCGCCGCGGGTCGGTGAAGTACTCGATGTACTTCACGTCGGCGCCCTTGTGCACCTTGGTGTAGTTGCTGCGGGTCGCCTGCACGGTCGGCGAGAGCTGGAGCAGATTGGGGTTGCCGGGCTCCATCTTGGCCTGCATCAGGAAGTGCAGGACGCCGTCGAACTCCTTGACGAGGATGCCGAGGATGCCGACCTCGGGCTGGCTGATGACGGGCTGGTGCCAGTCGCGTACGGCGCCGTCGCCGGTGGTGACGTGCAGCCCCTGTACGGAGAAGAAGCGCCCGCTGTGGTGCACCAGGTCGCCGGTGTCCTGCTGGAAGAACCAGCCGTCGAGCTCCGCGAACGGGATCCGGTCGACCTCGAAGCGGTGGGCCTGACGGCGCTGTTCGAGCCAGTCCGCGAAGTTCTCGGTGCGCAGCCAGGCACCCGTGGTGGCCGCCGCGGAGCGCGCGATGCGGGACGGCAGCTCCGTGTCCTCGCGGGGCTTGAGAGCAAGCCCCAGGGTGAGGGTGCTCATGAGTTGGCCCCCACGAACTCCTTGACCGAGGAGATGACGTAGTCGAGCATCTCGTCGGTCAGCCCCGGGTAGACGCCGACCCAGAAGGTCTGCTCGGTGACGACGTCGCTGTTGGCGAGGTCGCCGACGACGCGGTGCGGCTGGCCTATGTAGGCGGGGTGCCGGGTCAGGTTGCCGGCGAACAGGCGCCGGGTGCCGATCTTGCGGTCCTCCAGGAAGTCGACCAGCGCGGCCCGGGAGAACGGCGCGTCCGGCTGGACCGTGAGGACGAAACCGAACCAGCTGGGGTCGCTGTTCGGGGTCGCCTCGGGCAGCAGCAGATGCGGGGTGCCGTCCAGGCCCTCGCGCAGCCGCCGCCAGTTGCGCTTGCGGGCGTCGATGAAGTCGTCGAGCTTGGCGAGCTGGGTGAGGCCGAGCGCCGCCTGGAGGTCGGTCGCCTTCAGGTTGTAACCGACGTGCGAGAAAATGTACTTGTGGTCGTACCCGGCCGGCAGGGTGCCCATCTGGTAGTTGAACCGCTTGAGGCACTTGTTGCTCTCGCCCGGCTCGCACCAGCAGTCCCGGCCCCAGTCGCGCAGCGACTCGACGATGCGGGCCAGCGCCAGGTTCGAGGTGAGGACGACGCCGCCCTCGCCCATCGTCAGGTGGTGGGCCGGGTAGAAGCTGACCGTGGTGAAGTCGCCGAAGGTACCGGTGAGCTGTCCGCCGTAGGTGGCGCCGACCGCGTCGCAGTTGTCCTCGATGAGGAACAGGTTGTGGTCCTCGGCGAGCTGGGCGATCTCGGCGACCTCGAAGGGGTTGCCGAGCGCGTGCGCGATGATGATCGCGCGGGTCTTCGGGCCGATGGCCGCGGCGACCCGGTCCGCCGTGGTGTTGTAGGTGCCGAGCTCGATGTCGACGAAGACCGGGACGAGACCGTTCTGCAGGATCGGGTTGACGGTGGTGGGGAAGCCGGCCGCGACCGTGATCACCTCGTCGCCGGGGCGCAGCCTGGTGTCCTCCAGCAGGTGCGAGGTGAGCGCGGTGGTCGCGAGCAGGTTGGCCGAGGAGCCGGAGTTGGTCAGATGGGCCTTGCGGCGCTTCATCCGGCGCGCGAACCGGGACTCGAACATGCGTGAGCTGCGCCCCGCCGCGATCCGCAGGTCCAGCGCGGCCTCGACCAGCGCCACCCGGTCCTCCTCGTCCAGCACGGCGCCGGACGGCCAGATCTCGGTGGTGCCGGGGATGAATCCGTCGTCTGCGAGGGTGTCGCGGTGGTACTTGCGGACCTCGTCCAGAACCAGTTCTTTGTGGACGCTCATCGTCGCCTTTCCTGCCTCTTGTCGCTGAGAGCCTGTGTCTGATGGGGGTTCACACGGCTGCGAGCAGGTCTCGCAGCGATTCGTCCAGTTCGCGCCGGGGCCGCCAGCTCAGCAGGCGTCCGGCGAGTGCGATGTCGGTCTGCTGCCACTCAGGGGCGGCGCGCGTCCCGTCCGGGGCCTCCTGCTCCACGAGCCGCACCGGGAGTCCGCTGAGGGTGACCATCCGGTCCACCAGGCGGCGCACCGGAACGGCCTCGCCGCGGCCGACGTTGACGATCCGGCCGGCGGCCGCGCCTCGGTCGGCGCCGGCCGCCGCGACGACCGCGTCGGCCACGTCGCGTACGTCGACGAAGTCGCGCCGGGCCCGCAACGGGGACAGCCGCAGTTCGCCCGCGGGGTCCCTCCGGTCGGCCTGGCGGGCCAGTTCGACGGCCACCTTGCCGAGCAGGCTCTCGGGCGGCGCGCCGGGCCCGCACGCGTTGGCCACGCGGACGACGACCGCGTCCAGTCCCTCCTGTGCGGCGCCGAGCACCCACCGGGTGCCGCTCAGCTTGGTGCGGCCGTAGGTGCCGGTGGGGGCGGGCTCGCGGTCCTCGGTGAGCGGGACGCCGGCCGGGGCCGGGCCGTACTCGTGCACGCTGCCGAGCTGGACCAGCCGTACGGGCCAGGGCAGTTGGGGCAGGGCCGCGACGAGGCGGCGCACGAACGCGTCGTTGAGTTCGCGCATCCGCCGCTCGTCGGCCTGCCACACGGTGCCCGCGGCGTTCACCACCACGTCGGGCCGGTGCGCCGCGAGAAAGGCGGCCAGCTCGGCCGTCGTGGCGGCGGCGAGGTCGATCGCGGCCCGGCGCCCCGGGGCTCCCGGTGGCGCGCTCCGCGACACCCGCAGCACCCGGTCGCCCGCGGCCTCGAAGGCGTCGGCGATATGACGCCCCAGGAAGCCGGTGGCGCCGAGCACCACGACGTCGCGGCCCCTCACGCCTGCCCCGCCCGGTCCTTGCCGGCCTTCCACCACTGCGGGTTGTCGCGGTACCAGGTGACGGTGTCGGCCAGGCCCCGCTCGAAGGGGATGCGCGGCGCGTAGCCGAGCTCGGTGCGGATCTTGGTCTCGTCGAGCGAGTAGCGCCGGTCGTGGCCCAGCCGGTCGGCGACCGGGCGGACCGCCGACCAGTCGGCCCCGCACAGGTCCAGCAGCCGCTCGGTGATGTCGCGGTTGGTCTGCTCGTTGCCGCCGCCCACGTTGTAGATCTCGCCGGCCCGGCCCCGGGTCAGCACCAGCTGGATGGCCCGGCAGTGGTCGTCCACGTGCAGCCACTCCCGCACATTGGCGCCGTCGCCGTACAGCGGCAGCGGACGGCCCTCCAGGAGGTTGGTGACGAACAGCGGGATGAGTTTCTCGGGGTGCTGGTGGGGCCCGTAGTTGTTGGAGCAGCGGGTGATCGACAGGTCGACGCCGTGGGTGCGCCAGTAGGAGCGGGCGATCAGGTCGGAGGCCGCCTTGGAGGCCGCGTACGGGGAGTTGGGCAGCAGCGGCCACTCCTCGGTCCACGAGCCCTCGTCGATCGTCCCGTACACCTCGTCGGTGGAGACGTGCACGACCCGCGGCACACCGGTGCGCAGGCAGGCCTCCAGCAGTGCCTGGGTGCCGCCCACGTTGGTGCGGACGAAGTCGGCGGCGAACTCCAGGGACCGGTCCACGTGCGACTCGGCCGCGAAGTGCACCACGGCGTCGTGCCCGGGCAGCAGGTCCAGCAGCAGGGGCAGGTCGCAGACGCTGCCCTCGACGAAGTCCAGCCGCGGGTGGTGGAGCGGGAGGTTGTCGCGGTTGCCCGCGTAGCTCAGTTTGTCCAGGACGGTGACGCGGGCGTCCGCGAACCCCTCGTACTCGTCGTATCCGCCGTCCAGCAGGGTGCGCGCGTAGTGCGAGCCGATGAAACCGGCGCCGCCGGTGACCAGGATCCTCATGCCGCGACCTCGATCGTGGTGTGGTCGCCGACGACCAGCCGGTGGTGCGGGGTGCGCCCGTCGGCGGGGCCGATGATGGCCATGCGGCCGATGAGCGAGCCGTGCAGGCCGCGCACATCGGTGACCGTCGCGCCTTCGAGGGCGATGGAGAAGTCGAGGTGGGTGCGGCGCAGCACGCAGTCGCGGCCGATGGAGGTGTCCGGGCCGATGTGGCTGTGCTCGACCAGGGTGCCGGCGCCGATGATGGCCGGTCCCACGATGTGCGAGCCGATCACCCGGGCGCCCTCCTCGACGACGACCGGCCCGATCAGGACGCTGGCCTCGTCGACCTGGCCGCGCACGGAGTGCGTCAGCCCGTCCAGGAGCTTGCGGTTGCAGTCCAGGACGTCGTCGGCGCGGCCGGTGTCCTTCCAGTAGCCGTCGTACGTGCTGGCGGTGACCTGGTCGCCGCGGGTGACCAGCCACTGGATGGCGTCGGTGATCTCCAGCTCGCCGCGGGCGCTGGGGCTGATCGCGGCCACCGCCTCGTGGATGGCGGGCGTGAAGAAGTACACGCCTACGAGGGCGAGGTCGCTGCGCGGGTGTTCCGGCTTTTCCACGAGCTGTTCGACGCGGCCGTCCTGGCCGAGTTCCGCGACACCGAAGGCGCGCGGATCGGCCACCTTGTGCACCACGATCTGGGCCGCGGGACGCTGCTCGGCGAATTCCCGTGCGATGGCCTCGACGCCGTCCGGCAGCATGTTGTCGCCGAGGTACATGACGAAGTCGTCGTCGCCCAGGAATTCCTGGGCCAGCGAGACACAGTGGGCCAGGCCCAGCGGTTCCTCCTGCTGAATGTACGTGATGCTCAGCCCGAGCCGGGCGCCGTCGCCGATGACCGCGCTGATCTGCGCCGCACGGTCGCCGACGATGATCCCGACCTCGGTGACGCCAAGGTTCCGCACATTCTCCAGAACGTGCTCGAGAACCGGCTTGTTGGCTATCGGGATGAGCTGCTTCGGCATGGAATAGCTGAAGGGCCGCAGACGGGTCCCCGACCCGCCCGACAACACCAGAGCTTTCATGGCAGATTCTTCCTCTCGCCCCGATTCCGGGGACGTTGCCGAAAATTCTTCTTCGATGGGCGGACGCGGGGGAAGGCGGATCCCTACAGATTCCGGTGAGTTTTCGTCTCGCCTCCGCGCTCCGTGACAAGTGGTTCAAAGAAGCGTCAGAAAACGGAAAGTTCTCAGTCGGTGCCGCGGAAGATGTGCCGGTCGGGGACGTCGCGTTCCTCGCCCGCGAGCAGCGCCGGCCGCTCGGTGCCGGGCTCGGCCGACACGTGCCCGTCGTCCTCCTGGAGGCTGGGTTTCTCCAGGAGGCCGGGAGTCATCCGCGTACTCCTTGCGCGGTCCACAGCACGCTCACGGTCAGCTCCGCGATGCGCCAGCCCCCGGGGGTGCGCTCGGCCCGTACGTCGTAGTGGGCGCCGCCGGTGAACAGCGGGGCGGAGTCGTCGAGCGGGATGTGTATGGCGTGGAGGTTGGCGTGTGCCGTGGCCCGGTCGCCGTCGACGTCGACGGCACAGTTGGTGGCGTAGTGCTGGTTGCCCGCGAAGAACGCCTTGGGGGCGGCCAGGAACTCGGGCAGACCGGTGATGCCCGCGTGGGTGCCGTTGGGCAGGTTCAGCCGGACCTGCTCGGTGAGCAGCGTGCGGTACCAGTCCTCGGTCAGCGGGCCCGGATTGTCGAGTCCGTGGACGAACCGGTCGACCAGAGCGGTCAGTTGGGCCTGGTCCTCCAGGGCGCTCAGCCGCTCCTCCAGTGCGGCGAGCCGGGTGGCCGACGCGGTGTCCGCGGCGGCCGGGAGCGGCGGGGCGGCCGCGGGAGTCGAGGTGAACGAAGCCATGGGGTCTCCTTGTCACGTCTTTTTCGGTCGTCTTCTACGTCTTCTCGGCTTCTCGGCTACGTCTTCTTGGCGCGGCCCGCGTCGGGCGTGCGGAGGGCGGGCGGGGCCGCGTCGCGGGCCAGCAGGCACTCCTCCAGGAAGCCCAGGACCCGCAGGTGGTAGGTGCGGGCCGCCCAGCCGAGGCTGATGTTGTGGCCGGCGTCGGGGAGTTGGTCGACCGTCACCTTCGGCGCGGCCAGCGGGCGGCGCAGCTCGGCGACGGCGGCCTCGTCGAAGCGCCACCACCGCTCCTGCTCGGCGAAGGTGAACCGGACCGGGACCCTGATCCGGGCGGCGAGCGACGGGTACGCGCGCGGCCAGGCCAGTGCCTCGCGCACCTCGGCGGCGGGCACGGCCGACACCAGCGCGCGGCCGAGCCGGAAGGCGTCCGGCGGATACAGCCGCAGGGCGCCCCAGTGCCGCCGCCAGTCGCCGTGTCCGGCGAGCCCGGGCAGCTGGTCGGCGGTGACGGCGAGCCGGGTGCCGATCCCGGAGACGTCCACCCCGAGCAGCTCGGTGCCGTCCTCGTGGGCGGCGGTGGCCAGCGCCAGTTTGCCGCCGTTGGAGTGGCCGACGACGAAGAACCCGGCGCCGACGGAATGGGTGCGGGCGAAGGCTGCCAGCGCGGCGTGCAGGACGCGCGCCTGCTCGGCCAGCGGAAGCCCCTCCGGCAGCCGGTCCGCCGACAGGCCGTAGCCGGGGCGGTCCACGGACAGCACGGTGTAGCCGAGCCCGGCCCCGGTGGCCAGCAGCGACAGCCCCGCGCAGGCCCGGCTGTCGAAGTAGCCGGCGCGCATACCGCTGCCGTGCACGGCGACCACCACGGCGCGCGGCGGGTGCCCCGCCGGCTCGGCGAGCAGCCCGGAGAGCTGGACGCCGTCGGCGTCGAGGACGATGTCGTGAACGGTGGGAGCGGCGACGGTGGAGTGCCGTTCGGGGACGAGCAGTTCACTCACGTCCGGCTCACAGCACCGGTGTGCCGTCCGGACCGGGTCCGTCGGCCCAGGTGAGGTGGAAGCCCCACTCGCGGATCCGCCAGCCCCGGGGGGTGCGGACGGCCTCGCCCTCGCCGTGGCCGCCGATCGCGAACAGCGCGCCGATCCGGTCCGGCGCCTCGGGCGAGGGGTGGTGCACATGCGTGGCGTGCATGTGGCAGCGCACCCGCGCCCGGTCGCCGTCCAGCCGGACCGCGTGGTTCGAGCTCAGGTGGATCGTGCGGTCGAACCGCAGCTTGGCCCGGTAGTGGAACTCGGCGACGCCCGGGATCCCTTCGTGGACGCCGATGGGGAAGTGCAGCCGTACGTCGTCGGTGAAGACGGAGGCCGGCCAGGTCCCGTCGAAGCCGTCCTCGTCCTGGGTGTCCAGCAGGACCGTGTAACGGCCGATCAGATCGCTGATCTCGGCGCGGTCGCGCAGGTCGCGCACCTCGCGGCGCAGGGCCGCGACCTCGTCGGCCAGCGCGTGCGCGGCGGTGGTGTCCTGCCCGGCCGCGGCGCCGGTCAGGACGGGGGTGGGGTGGTGCGGTGCCACGGTCGTCACGTCTTTCACTCCCTCACTCGGTTTCACAGACTGGGGCCGGCGACCGCCAGAAGGGCGGCCAGGGTGATGGCCGCCCAGGTGAGCCGGGCGACCGCGCCCGGCATCACGGGCGCCGCGCGGAGACGGCCGGGGCGGCGGGCGCGGGCGCGGCCCGCCAGCTGCGGGCGACCCGGTGGCCCGGCACCCGCCAGGGGGCCGTCGGGCAGTGCCCCGGTGTCTCCTCCTCGCCGGAGCCGCCGCACGAGCGGGCCATCAGCACCAGCGCGAGCGCGGCGAGTTCCTCGTCGGTGGGCACGCCGCGCTCGACGCGGATGGTGTCGGCGGGCCCGGTGCCGGCCGGGTCGGTGGCGGGGATGGTCACGGGCGGTGTCCTCACGGTGGTCACTGCGGGGGGTTGCCGTGCTTGCGCGACGGCAGGTCGGCGTGTTTGGCGCGGAGCATCTCCAGCGAGCGGATCAGCACCGAGCGGGTCTCGCGCGGGTCGATGACGTCGTCGACGAGTCCGCGTTCGGCCGCGTAGTAGGGGTGCATCAGCTCGGACTTGTACTCGGCGATGCGCTCGGCCCGTACCGCGTCCGGGTCGTCGGCCGCGTTGATCTCCCGCCGGAAGACGACGTTCGCGGCGCCCTCGGCGCCCATCACCGCGATCTCGTTGGTGGGCCAGGCGAGGGACAGGTCGGCGCCGATCGAACGGGAGTCCATGACGATGTACGCGCCGCCGTACGCCTTGCGCAGCACCAGGGAGATCCGCGGGACGGTCGCGTTGCAGTAGGCGAACAGCAGCTTGGCGCCGCGCCGGATGATGCCGTTGTGCTCCTGGTCCACACCCGGCAGGAAGCCCGGCACGTCGACCAGGGTGACCAGCGGAATGTTGAACGCGTCGCAGAACTGTACGAACCGGGCGGCCTTCTCGGACGCCTCGATGTCCAGTACGCCGGCCATGCTGGCGGGCTGGTTGGCGACGATGCCGGCCACCTGGCCGTCGAGCCGGGTCAGGGCGCAGACGATGTTGGTCGCCCAGGCCGGGTGTACCTCGAAGTACTCGCCGTCGTCGACGATCTCCTCGATCACCGCGCGGATGTCGTACGCCTGGCCCGGCTCGGTCGGAACCAGCTCCAGGAGCCGGTCGTTGAGCCGGTCCACGGGGTCGCCCGACCGCTCGACGGGCGCCAGTTCGCGGTTGTTGGAGGGCAGCAGCGACAGCAGGTAGCGCACGTCCTCCAGGCAGTGCTCCTCGTCGTCGTACGCGAAGTGGGCCACGCCCGAGGTGCTCGCGTGCACATCGGCGCCGCCCAGCCCGTTCTGGGTGATCTCCTCACCGGTGACCGCCTTGACGACGTCCGGCCCGGTGATGAACATCTGCGAGGTCTCGCGGACCATGAAGACGAAGTCGGTGAGGGCGGGCGAGTAGGCGGCGCCGCCCGCGCACGGGCCGAGCATCACCGAGATCTGCGGGATGACTCCCGAGGACTTGGTGTTGCGCCGGAAGATGCCGCCGTAGCCGGCGAGCGCGGTGACGCCCTCCTGGATACGGGCGCCCGCGCCGTCGTTGAGCGACACTAGGGGCGCGCCGGCCGCCTCGGCCAGATCCATGATCTTGTGGATCTTCTGGGCGTGCGCCTCGCCGAGCGCACCGCCGAACACCCGGAAGTCATGGGCGTAGACGAAGACCGTGCGGCCGTGGACGGTCCCCCAGCCGGTGACGACGCCGTCGCCGTACGGCTTCTTGTCCTCCAGGCCGAAGCCGGTCGCCCGGTGCCGGCGCAGCGACTCCACCTCGTTGAACGATCCCTTGTCCAGCAGCAGCGCGATCCGCTCGTGCGCGGTCAGCTTGCCCTTGGCGTGCTGGCGTTCGGTGGCGGCGGGGCTCGGGCCGTCCTGCGCGGTGCGCTTGCGGTCGGTCAGCTCGTCGATGCGGTTCCGTATGGTCTCGGTTGCGTCGGGCATGTGGTCCTCCACGGGGTTCAGACGGGGATGGCTGCGGGCGCCGCCGCCTCCAGGGCCAGGCGCAGCCCGGGGACGGTGCCGGTCACCTGGACGTCGGCGCCGGGGGCGAGACGGCGGATCGAGCCGTCCAGCACGGGTCCGGGGCCGGCTTCCACGAACCGCCTGGTGCCCAGGGCCAGGAGCCGCCGCACGGTGTCCGTCCACCGCACGGGTGCGGTGAGCTGGTCGCCCAGGGCCACGACGGCCCGGCCCGCGCTGGTCACCGGCCGGGCGGTGACGCTGGAGACGACGGGCACCTTCGGGTCGTGGAACTCGGTCTCCACGAGCGCCTCGGTGAACTCCGCCACGCAAGTGCCGAGCAGGCCGGAGTGGAACGGCCCGCCGACGGGCAGCCGGGCGGTGCGGGTGGCGCCGGCGGCCTCGGCGGCTCGCGCCAGCCGGTCCACGCCGGCCGCCTTGCCGGACACGACGGTGTGTCCGGGGCCGTTCTCGCAGGCGATCTCCACGAGCCGGCCGGCCGCCGTGGACTCGGCGCACAGCCGTGCCACCGTGGCCGCGTCGAGGCCCTCGACCGCGGCCATGGCGCCCGGCACCCGGTCGCCGGCCGTGGCCACGAGCTCGGCGTGCAGCCGCACCAGCACCAGCGCGTCGGGCCACTCCAGGACGCCCGCGGCGACCAGGGCGGTGTACTCGCCCAGGCCGTGCCCGGCGACGATGTCGGGCCGCACGCCCTCGGCGCGCAGCACCTCCAGGGCCGCGAGGCCGGTCACGAAGGCCGCCGGATGGGCGACCGCCGGGTCGGCGAAGTGGTGGGCGGGGCCCTCCCGGCACAGCCGGGTCAGCGGGATGCCGAGGAGGTCGTCGGCCGCGCGGAAGTACGTCGCGGCGAGGCCGGGCCGGTGCGCGAGCAGGGACTCCGCCATGCCCACGCGGTACGGGCCGAGGCCGGAGAAGACGAAGGCGGTACGGGTCATCCGATCGCGTCCTTTCCGTCGTTCGTGAGGCGGGCCGGGAGGACCGCCGGGGAGGTGACCGGAACCGCCGCGGCGAGGTTCACCCGCACCGCCTCCGGGGCGTCCTCCGTCAGCCAGGCGTCCGAGGCGTCCAGCCAGCGCTCCGGGACGCAGCGCACCCGGGCCTCGGCGGGCGCGGGACGGCGTACGGCGGCCGCGGCCGCGTGGGTCGGGAAGCAGGGAAGGTCGAGCACCGTCCACCCGGCCGGGTGCCTCTCGGCGCGCAGGCCCAGGTAGTCGGCGGCCAGACTGCGGCTCAGACCGGTCCCCAGGCCCTTGAGGTAGGCCTCCTTGCGGGTCCACAACCGGCCGAACCGGCCCTCGCGGTCGCCCGGTTGGGCCGCGGCGAGTTCGGCGCGCTCGTCCGGGTGCAGCGACTGCGCGCAGACGTCGGCCCGCTCCTTGCTCGGCAGTTTCTCCACGTCCACGCCGACGGGTACGGCGGCGACGCCCACCAGGGCCACGCCGGAGCTGTGGGAGAGCGAGAAGTGCAGGGGCGGCGGGTGGTCCGCCACGACGGGGCGGCCGTGCGGTCCGCCGCAGCCGGGGCACGGCTCGCACCCGAACCGCACGTCCTCGGGACGCCGGCCGGTGTAGCGGCCCAGCAGGCGGCGCAGCCCGATATGAGCACTCGCGTAGAGCAGCCCGTCGGCCGGGCGGAGGAAGGCCTCGGCCTTGGACCGCTCCGTGTCGTCGAGTTCGGACAGGTCGAGGGCGCTCACGTCACCGACGGCGGGGCTGCGGATCAGCCACAGGTCGAGCCGGTCGGACGAGACGGTGAACACCGGCGACGGCAGTGCCGTGCCGTACGGCGCCGGTGGAGCGGCCGGGGCCGTCATGCCGGTACCGCAGACCGCTGGTGGGCGCCGTCCGGGCCCAGGGCCGACACAGGCCCCAGCTGCCCCGCCAGGCAGTCGATCAGCTCGGCCGCGCTGTTGGCCCGCAACAGCCGTTGCAGGTCCACGGTGACGTGCAGGGCCGCCTCCAGACGGCACTGGAGTTCGAGCCCGGCGATCGACCCGATGCCGAGGCTGTACATGGTGCGGCCGGTGGTGTCGACGCGGTCGGCGGCGATGCCCAGGAGCCGGCCGATCTCGTCGCGGACGTACCGGTCGAGGCTCTGCCGCCGCTCCTCGGGGGCGAGTGCCGCGAGGCGGGCGGGGTCGGGCGGTTCGGCGGCGGCCGTCCCGTCGATGGTCGCTTCGAAGGTCATCTGGGGTCCTTGGAGTGAGGGTCCGGCTAGGCCCTGTCGTCAAATTCCCGTCGTCCGCCCGGAGGGCGGGCCGGGCGGCGTCTGGTGCGTGCTCTCGGCGTGCCGGGCGGAAGCCCTCGTACTGGACGTACTTGGGCTTTCGCCCGGTGCGGCGAGAGGGGGCACCTCCCACGCCCTTGAGGCAGTGGGGGAGCGTGCCAGGCGTCGCCCGGCAGACGGGAATTTGACGACAGGGCCTAGGTGCCGAAAAGGGGCCGGCCGCCCCCGACGGGGGGTGAAAGGGGCGGCCGGCCCGTCGGCGCGGGGGGAGACCTCGCGCCGACGCCGGGGGCGCGGGCGTGCCGCGCGGCTCAGCCGAGGAGGGTGCCGCCGGTGGCGTCCACGAAGGAGCCGGTGATCCAGCGGGCGTCCTCGGAGGCGAGGAAGGCGACCACGTCGGCGATGTCCTCGGGCTCGCCGACCCGGTTGAACGCGGACAACTGCGCCATCTGCTCGACCACTTCGGGGATGCCGAAGACCGGGTTGTCGTTGCGCGTGATGCCCGGCGCGACGCTGTTGACCGTGATCCCGCGCGGGCCGAGGTACTTGGCGAAGTGCAGGGTCAGCTGCTCGACGGCGCCCTTGGTCATCGCGTACGCGATCTCGTCCGGGTTCGCGACACGCGTCAGGCCGGAGGAGATGCTGATGATCCGGCCGCCGTCCGGCATGTTCTTCAGCGCGCGCTGGACGAGGAAGAACGGCGCCTTGGCGTTGACGGCGAACAGCTCGTCGAACTTCTCCGGCGTGGTGTCCTCCGGCTTGACCCCGCCCATCACTCCGGCGTTGTTGACCAGGATGTCGAGGGCGGTGCCGCCGGTGCGCTCCCGCAGGCCCTCTTCGAGCGCCAGGAACAGCTCGTGGACGTCGCCGGGGACGCCGAGGCGGGCCTGGACGGTGAAGGCACGGCCGCCGTCCTTCTCGATGCGCTCGACGACCTCCTCGGCGGCTTCCTTGCCGGTGGCGTAGTGGACGGCGACGAGCGCGCCCTCCTGTGCCAGGCGCAGGGCCGTGGCACGGCCCATGCCCCGGCTCGATCCCGTGACGAGCGCGGTCCTGCCGCTGAGCTTCGGCATGTCGGTCCTCCAGTTCTTCGGGGTTGCGGTGACGGTCACGGACGGGAGCACCGGTACCGCGGCCGTGGCAGTGACCGCCGGGCGTACGGACGCGGGGCGCGTGGCGGCGGACGGTTCGCCGAACCAGCGCCGCAGCGCGCCGGTGGCTCCCGATGCCGAGGTCCCGGCCCACGCGACATAGCCGTCGGGCCGTACGAGCAGGGCGTCGGTGTCCTCGGGGCCGCCGTCCGCGACGCGCACGAGCTGCGCCCAGGGCGCGGCGGCGGCGCGCAGCGCGGTGTCGCCGTGCGGCAGGACGAGCACGCCCTGCCCGGCGCGCAGCAGTTCGGCGGTGCCGACGGGTGTGCCGTCGACCGTGACGTCGCGGGGCGGCAGCCGGCGCCCGGCCTCGGGACGGTCGCCCGCGCCGGTGTCCGCGTCCGTGCCCGTGTCGTAGGCGATGTCGAGGCCGGAGATCATGCCGGCCAGCCGGGTGCGGACGTTCTCGAACGGGATCAGTTCGGCGAGCACCTCGCGCAGGGCGTTCACCTCGGTGCCGCCGAGCAGCAGCCGGGCCTGGGCGGCGATGTTGCCCAGGACCCGGGCGCCGACCGGGTGCCGTTCGGCGTGGTAGCTGTCCAGCAGGTCCCCGGGGGCGCGCCCGGTGACCTGGGCGGCCAGCTTCCAGCCGAGGTTGACGGCGTCCTGGAGCCCCAGGTTGAGGGCCTGGCCGCCGATCGGCATCTGCCGGTGGGCGGCGTCGCCGGCCAGCAGCAGGGGTCCGCTGCGGTAGGCGGTGGCCTGCCGCGCGGCGTCGCCGAAGGAGTTCACCCACAGCGGTGTGCCGCCGCCGATGTCCTCGCCGGTGACCCGCTTCCACGCGTCCACGACATCGGTGAACTCCGGCTGCCCGGGGCGCGGCCTGGCGCCGAACTCGTGCACCATCACCCGGGTCACGCCGTCGGGACGCCGGGCCGCGATGGCGAGTCCGGCCGGAAGCCGCTCGAACCGCCGGTTGGGTACGTCGATGCCGGCCACGTCGGCGCGCAGCAGCTCGCGTACGGCGTCGGTGCCGGGGAACGCGAAGCCGCCCAGCAGGCGTACGGCACTGTCCTCGCCGTCACAGCCCACCAGGTACGCGGCCCGGAAGAGCGCCGTCCGCCCGTCCGGGCCGCGCACCTCGGCGTCGACGCCTTCGTCGGTGACCGTGACACCGGTCAGCCGGTGGCCGCGCCGCACCTCGGCGCCGAGGCGGGCGGCCCACTCCCCGAGCAGTTCCTCCAGCCGGGTCTGCGGGACCTTCCACTGGCCGGGATACGGGCTGGGCAGGGTGAGGTCGAGCGGGAGGCCGCCGAAGTGGCCGCGCGGCTCGTCCGGGATCTCGCCCAGCGGGTCCAGCAGGCCCCGGCCGTCGAGGATCTCCATGGTGCGGGCGTGCAGGGTGGACGCCCGGGACTCCGTGGTCGGCGCGTCGAGCTGCTCCAGGACCACGACGTCCGCGCCGCCGAGCCGCAGCTCACCGGCGAGCATCAGCCCGACCGGACCCGCGCCGACCACGATCACCTGTGTGGTGATGCAGTCCTGAGCCATCGTCAGGCCCTGGCTTCCGCGTAGTCCTTGGCGTGGCCGAGGGTGGCGCGGCTGTTGGTGCTCAGGGCGTCCTGTACGAACGTCTTCGCGTCCTCGACGGTGGCGTCCGCACCGAGGATCTTCGCGATGTTCTCGGTGTTGATGGTGACGGTGTGCTGCGAGGAGGCGGCGACGCCGTCGGCCGTGTCGGCGAACGTCCAGTAGCCGGTGTGCAGGGTCATCAGCGCGGGCAGCGTGACCTGCTTGTAGGCGATCTTCTGGTGCGGGAAGGTCACCCGGTACGACTTGGTGGTGTGCGTCGAGCCGTCCTTCGCGCGGGTGTCCATCTCCAGCGACTGCAGGCCGGGGGTGTCCTCCTCCAGCCGTACGGTCGCCACGTGCGGCAGCCGCTCGGACCACAGGTGGGCGTCGTTGATGAAGTCGTAGACGTCCTTGGCCGAGCCGGCGATCGGCACGGTGTCCTCGAAGGAGAAGGTCAGGTCCTCGGCGGCGTGGGCGAGTTCGACGTTCGTCTTCAGGGCGGCGAGCTCGGAGCGGGAGTTGCGGTCGACGGCCTCGTCGATCCACTCCAGGCCCTTGGGGTCGTCGTCGACGGCGCGGTAGTCGTGCAGCAGCCGCACCCGGGACTCGGTCGCCGAGACGGGCTCGATGATCCAGGTGCCGCCCATCGCCGCGACCGGCGGGGTGCTGACCTCCTGGCGGAACTCGATGCGCAGCTTCCGCGGGTCCAGGACGCGGCGCGAGGTCCAGTTCTTGGCCTCGCCGTTGGCGGTGGCCCAGATGCGGATGCGCTCGGTGTTCCCGTCCTCCTCGACCTGGTCGACGTAGATGGTGGGCGGGAAGATCCGCGGCCAGTTGCGCACCTCGGCGATGAGACGGTAGACGGCCTCGGCCGGCGCCGAGACGGTGATCTCGTGCTCGACCTCACGGGTGGTCATCGTGAACTCTCCTTGGGCAGGGGGTGGGTCGGGGATCAGAAGTTGCCGAGGCCGCCGCAGACGTTCAGGGCCTGCGCGGTGATGGAGGCGGCGGTGTCGGAGGCCAGGTAGCCGACGAGGCCGGCGACCTCCTCCGGCGTCGAGTAGCGGCCGAGCGGGATCTTCGACTGGAACTTGGCGAGGATCTGCTCCTCGGTGCTGTCGTAGGCGGCGGCGTAGCCCTGGCGGACGCGCTGGGCCATGGGCGTCTCGACGTAGCCGGGGCAGACCGCGTTGACGGTGATGCCGGTCGGGGCGAGCTCGTTGCCGAGGGCCTTGGTGAAGCCGACGACGCCGTGCTTGGACGCCGAGTAGGGGGCGCCGAGCACCACACCCTGCTTGCCCGCGGTGGAGGCGATGTTGATGATGCGGCCGCGGTTCTTGTGACGCATGCCGCCGGTGTTGAGGACTTCCTGGGTCACGCGGAAGACGCTGTTGAGGTTGGTGTCGATGACGTCGTGCCACAGCTCGGCGGGGATGTCGGCGGTGACGCCGCCGCCGCTGCGGCCCGCGTTGTTGACCAGGACGTCGACGGTGCCGAAGCGGTCGACGGCGGCCTGCACGAAGGCCAGGACGCTGTCCTCGGAGCGCACGTCGAGGGTGGTGCCGTCGACGTCCAGGCCTTCGTCCTGGAGCTGCTTGACGGTCTCGGCGACGTTCTCGGCGTCGCGCGCGCCGATGAACACCTGGTGGCCCTGGGTGGCCAGGAGGCGGGCGGCGGCGAGGCCGATCCCGCTGGTGGCGCCGGTGACCAGGGCGACCCGCTTGTCCTGCTGCGACATGGGTGACTTCTCCAAAGGCTCGTGAAGGCGTGAAGGCGTGAGGGACGGAGGGGGAACTGCTGGGAGGGAAAGGGGACGCGGCCGCCGTGCGGGGGACACGGCGGCCGCGCGGGGAGGGGGCCGGGAGGCCCGGGGGCCGGGGGCGTCAGTTGGCGACGAGGGCTTCGAGCTGCGTGTTGATGGCGGTGACGAGCGTCCGCGGGGTGCGGTTGTCGGTGAAGACGTCGTCGTCCAGCGATATGCCGTACTCGCGCTCTATTCGGCCGCCGGTCTCCAGCAGAGCCAGCGATTCGTAGCCCAGCTCCTCGAACTCCGTGTCGAGGATGTCGCCGTCGAGGTCCACACCCTCCTCGGCACCGGCACCCTCCAGGAGGATGCGCTTGAGGTCCTCGATGGTGAACGTCCGCTCGGACATGGGTGTGCCTGCCTTTCTCGCGCCGATGGGCGCTCCGATGTGCTGCATGACGAGTGCCCGCCGCCGGTCGGCGACGGGCACTTCGTTGGAGGGGCGTCCGGCCGGCGGGCGGCCGGAGGTCAGTCGGTCTCGCGGACGACCACGGCGGAGTTGAAGCCGCCGTAGCCGCGGGCGAGGACGAGTGCCGTGCGCACCGACGCGGGACGCGGCTGCCCGACGACCAGGTCGATGTCGTAGGCGGGCGAGCACTCCACGTTGGTGGTGGGCGGGATGATGCCCTCGCGGATGGACAGCACCGCGGAGACCACGTCGACCGGGGCGGCACCGGAGTAGAGCCGGCCGATCATCGTCTTCGGCGCGGTGACCGGGACCCCGCCGGGGCCGAAGACCTTGGTGATCGCGTCCACTTCGGCACGGTCAAGGTCGGGTGTGCCGGCGCCGTCGGCGAAGACGACGTCCACGTCCTCGGCCGCCACGCCGGCGTCGGCCAGCGCCACCTCGATGGCGCGGCGCAGCGCCGGCTCGCGGTCGCTGCCCGGCTTCGGGTCGAACGTGGCGCCGTAGCCCGCGATCTCACCGTAGATGGTGCGGGCACCGCGCTCGCGGGCCGTCTGCTCGTTCTCCAGGATGAGCAGCGCCCCGCCCTCGCCCGGCACATAGCCGTTGGCGTCCGCGTCGAACGGGAGGTACGCGCGCTCGGGGTCGCTGCGGGTGGACAGCCGGCCGCCGGCGATCTGCGCGACCCAGCCCCAGGGGCAGATCGAGGCGTCGAAGCCGCCGGAGAAGATCAGCTTGCTGCCCTTGCGGATCTGCCGCCGCGCCTGCGCGATCGCGTCGAGGCCGCCCGCGTGGTCGCTGACGACGACACCGCTGGGGCCCCGCATGCCGTTGCGGATGGAGATCTGGCCGCTGTTGACCGCGTAGAACCAGGCGAAGGACTGGTACGCGCTCACGTACTGACTGCCCTGGCTCCACAGCTTCTTCAGCTCGTTCTGGCCGAACTCGAAGCCGCCGGACGTCGACGCGGTGACCACGCCCATGTCGAACTCGGGGATGTCCCCGGGCCGTACGTCGGCGTCCTCGAAGGCGCAGTCCGCGGCGACCAGCGCGAGCCGGGTCATCCGGTCGGTCTGCGGGAGGAGCCTGCTGGGCAGGTGGTCCTCGGCCGCGAAGCCGTTGATCTCCCCCGCGAGGCGCGCCGGGTAGGAGGACGCGTCGAAGCGGGTGACGGGACCGATCGCGTTCTTGCCCACGCGGGTCGCGGCCCAGAAGTCGTCCACACCGAGCCCGTTGGCGGTGGCGACGCCGATGCCGGTGATCACTGCCTTGGCAGTCATGCCGCACTCCTTTCCGGACGGGCCAGCACCATCGCGCTCTGGAACCCGCCGAAGCCGCTGCCGACCGTCAGCACCGCGTCGGTGCGGTGCTCGCGCGCGGTGAGCGGGACGTAGTCGAGGTCGCACTCCGGGTCGGGGGTGTGCAGGTTCGCGGTGGGCGGCACCACGTTGTTCTCCATCGCCAGCACCGACGCGGCGATCTCGATCGAGCCGATCGCGCCGAGCGAGTGCCCGACCATCGACTTGATCGAGCTGACCGGCGTGCGGTACGCGTGGTCGCCGAGGCTGAGCTTGAACGCCGCCGTCTCGTGGCGGTCGTTCTGCTTGGTGCCCGAGCCATGGGCGTTGATGTAGTCGATGGACTCGGGGTTCATCCGCGCCTCTCCCAGCGCCACCCGGATCGCCTCGGCCATCTCCCGGCCGTCGGGCCGCAGACCCGTCATGTGGAAGGCGTTGCAGCGGGAGGCGTACCCGGCGATCTCGGCGTAGATGTGGGCGCCGCGCTTCCTGGCGCTCTCCAGCTCCTCCAGCACGAACACGGCGGCGCCCTCACCGAGGACGAACCCGTTGCGGGTGCTGTCGAAGGGGCGCGAGGCGTGCTCGGGGTCGTCGTTGCGCGGCGTGGTTGCCTTGATCGCGTCGAAGCACGCCATCGTGATCGGCGAGATCGGGGCGTCGGTGGCGCCGGTGATCATGACGTCGGCGCTGCCCTCGCGGATCAGCTCGACGGCGTGGCCGACGGAGTCGAGACCGGAGGTGCAGCCGGTGGACACGACGGTGGCCGGGCCCTCGGCGCCGACCGCCCAGGCCACCTCGGCCGAGAAGGAGCTGGGCACGAAGTAGTTGTAGAGGTGCTGGGGCGCGTAGGTGTGGTCGACCAGGTCGAGCCGGCCGTCGTCGCTGACGACCCGGTACTCCTCGTCGAGTCCGGTGGTCGCGCCGACGGCGCTGCCGATGGTGACGCCGGTGCGGTGCGGGTCGAAGCCGGCCAGGGCCAGGCCGCTGTCGGCCAGCGCCTCCCGGGCGGCGACGACACCGAACTGGGCCGCCCGGTCCATCCGGCGTATCTCCTGCGGGGTGAGCCCGTGCAGCTCGGGGTCGAAGTCGGCCTCCGCCGCGACCTGCGAGCGGAACGAGGAGGGGTCGAAGAAGGTGATGCCCCTCGTCGCCGTGCGCCCCTCGCTGAGCAGACTCCAGAAGTTCTTGGCACCGATACCGCCCGGCGCCAGCACGCCGACCCCGGTGATGACAACGCGACGGCTCACTGGACGTGGCCTCCCTTCGTGTCGGTCGTCGGCGGCATCACTGAGCGGCCGACCAGTTGTAGAAGCGGGTGGCCATGGCGTCCTTCGGGGACCGCCAGGTCTCCGGGTCGTAGGCCTCGATGAACGGCTTGAGGTCCTGGCTGATCCCGACGAAGCGGGGATCGGTCTTGGCTTCCTCGATCAGCTCGCCGCCGTTGTCGGTGTCAAAGTCCTGAAGGTGGAAGTACAGGCCGTTGTACGCGAACAGCTGGCGGCGGCGGGTGCCCATGCGGTGCGGCATGTCCGTCCGGTCGAACTCGGCGAACAGGCGGCCCACTTCGGCGCTGGACGCCAGGTCCATGCGCGCCACGATGAGGGTGCTGTGCATGTCTTCTCTCTTCCGTTCTCGTCCGTTGTCACTCGTCCGGGCTGGGTGTGGTGCGGGCGTCATGGGGCGCGGGTCAGCGGCCCGCGTAGGGGCGGTAGAGGCGGATGAAGTCCTCGACGCCGGTGCTGATGAGCTGCTCCGTCTCGTACTCCGCGAGCGGAACGGCACCGTAGAAGGAGCGCGCGACCGCACCGCCGGCGACGAGCTGGATGAAGCGGCCGGCGGCGCAGTCGGCGTCGGCGATGTCGAGCAGTCCCTGGTCGGCGACGCGCTGGAAGCGGCGGGCCAGCTCCCGCTGGGCCTGCCGGGGCCCGGCGGTCTGCCACATCTCCAGCAGACCGGCGGGCAGCCGGGCCGCCTCGGCCTGGAGATGGCGCACGATGGCGAAGTGCTCGGGGAACGTGGCCAGCGGTGTCAGCCAGTCCCGGCCCAGCGCGACCAGGTCCTTCTCCAGGTCGGTGATCTCCGCCAGGTGGCTCTCCGCGATGACCGTCAGCGCGGCCGACAGCGAGGCGGCACTGTCCAGCAGGACGGACAGCAGCAGCTGTTCCTTGTCCTTGAAGTAGTGGCCCACGTCCTCGGTGTCGAGACCGGCCTGCGCCGCGACGGCCTCCAGGGTGGTGTGGATCCAGCCCTCGCGGGCGAAGACGGCGCGGGCCGCGTCCACGAGCGCTCGCCGGTCCTCCGCGGGACCGGCCTGGGCACGTACGAGGGTTGCTTCGGGCGTAGCCATGCGGTGCTCCTTCGTTAGGACGGGTGGGTCACGCGACGGGCGCGGACCGGGACCGGTGTTCGCGGGCGAGCCGCTCCAGAACCGGGACGATCTCGTTGGGGCCCGGCGTGCCGAGCGCCTCCTCGTACAGGTCGGCGGCACCGTCCTGGAACGACGGCTCGGTGAGGACCTGGAGGATCTGCTTCTTCAGCTCGTCCATGGTGGTCGTCTCGCGGTCCACCAGGACGCCCGCGCCGCGCTCGTCGACGTACCGGGCGTTGTCCAGGAAGTCGCCGAAGTGCTTGGGGATGACGATCTGCGGGACCTTGTGCGCGGCCGCGGCCGCGTAGGTGCCGCCGCCCCCGTGGTGGATGATCGCCGAGCAGGTCGGCAGCAGCTGGCCGAGCGGGATGTAGTCGACCGTACGGACGTTGGCGGGCACCGTGCCGGCCTTGTCGAGCTGTACGGAGTTGAAGGTGGCGACGACCTCGACGTCGAGGTCGCCGAGCATCTCCAGCAGCGCGGCGATCGAGATGCCGTGGTTCTCCTGGAAGAACGTGCGCCCGCTGGCGCCCAGGGTCAGGCAGATCCGGGGGCGCTCGGGCGGGGTGCTCAGCCAGTCGGGCACGGTGGCCGGACCGGCGTAGGGCACCCGGCGCAGATGGATGGTGCGCAGGCCGGTCGCCTCGGCCGCCGCCAGCCGGGGCGGCATGAGGTCGATGGTCCACTGCCCGGTCAGGAGCTCCTCGTCGAACTCGTGCCCGAGGCGGTCGAGCGTCGGCTGCATCACCTGCCGTATGAGGTCCTCGTCCAGGCCCGACGCCGGGTCGGCCAGCTGGTCCAGGAACCGCCGGCGCAGCCAGCCCATGCGGTCCAGGCCCCACAGCACCCGGGCGTGCGCGGCCCCGCAGGCGCGGGCCGCGATCGGCGACGCCAGCACGAGCGGGTCCCACAGCACCAGGTCGGGCTGCCAGGCGCGGGCGTGCGCGATGAGGTCGTCGGTGAAGGCCCGGCCGCCCGCGCCGACCGCCTCCTGGGAGTAGTAGAGGGTGAAGGCCGCGAGCACGAAGTTGCGGATGTGGCCGCGCTTGTCGGCGTCGTCGGGGCCCGTGCCGAGACCGAGGGCCTCGGTGATCCGCTCCAGCCGCTCGTCCTGGGCGGTGGCCTGGACGGCGGCCGGGATGTTCACGTTCTCGCCGGCCGGTACCGCGGTCAGCCCGGCCGAGGTGATGTGCTCGACCATGCTGGGGTGGCTCACCACCCGCACCTCGTGCCCGGCGTTGTGCAACGCCCAGGCGAGCGGCACGTTCGGGGTGAGATGGGTGGGCGCGGGCATGGTCGTGATCAGGACGCGCATCGGTTGGTCTCCGTGGTGTGAGGGGTTCAGACCCGGTAGGGGCGGCTCAGCCGGGCGTCGTGGAGCGAGGCCGCCCACCACTGCAACTGGTCGAGCATGACCTTGGCCGCTCCGCTGCAGCCGGGGCCGTCCTTGGGCAGTCCGTCGGGACCGAACTGGTCCCATACGTCCATGAAGCTGACCGAGTCCCGCAGCGTGACCGCGTGCAGCTCGGCGAAGACCGGGTGCAGCTGCTCGATCGCGCGCAGGCCTCCGGACCGCCCGCCGTAGGACACGAAGCCGATCGGCTTGGCGCGCCACTCGGCGACGTGCCAGTCGATCGCGCTCTTGAGGACGGCCGGGTAGGCGCGGTTGTACTCGGGGGTCACGACGACGAACGCGTCGGCGGCGGCCAGCCGCGGGGTGACGGACGACAGCTGCCGTTCCGCCGCCTCGTTCGGCGGCCGGGTGATCATGACGGGCAGCTCGGCCGTGGCCAGGTCGATCACGTCGACCGTGAAGTCGCCGTACTGCTCGGCCTCGCGGACGAACCACTGGGCGACCAGGGGACCGGACCTGCTGTCGTTGCCGCAGGTGGTGAGCACCGCGAGGCGCAAGGGCCGGGTGGGCATGGCGGACACCTTTCGGGAGAGGGCGGGAACGGTCATCGGGCGCTGAGCAGCGGCTCGGTGAACCGCATCGCGGCGGGCTCGAACCGCAGCGCCCCGTGGCCGGCGGCGACGCGGACGTCGCGCCAGACCCGGTTCAGCGGCTGCGTCTCGCGCTGGCCCCGGGTGCCGGCCTCGGCGAACACCCGCTCGACCGCGCCGGCCAGCAGGTCCACCGCGAGGGCACTGTCGAGGGAGGCGCGCCGCAGCCGGTCGTCGTCGTACAGCCCCAGGTCGGCGTTCTCGGCCACCCGGGTGAGCAACAGGGTCGCCGCCTCGATCTCACCGGCCGCGCGGGCGAAGCCGGTCCGGGCGGCGTCACGGGCCGGCAGGGTGCGGGCGGCGAGTTTCAGGGCGCCGCGGGCCGCGCCGAGGACGGGTGAGCCGAAGGTCAGCCCGTTCACGGCGAACAGCGGTGCGGTGTGGAACGGTTCGCGGGACACGGCGGGACGGCCGAGGAACATCTCGTCGCGGGGGAAGGACCGTTGGGCCGGGACGAAGACCTCGTCCAGGGTCAGCGAGTGGCTTCCGGTGGCCCGCATGCCGAGCGTGAACCATGACTCGGTGATGCCGTAGTCGGGTCGGGGCACGGCGAAGAAGCGCGCGCCGTCCCCGTCGTCGGCCAGCAGGAGCGCCCATTCGGAGAACTCGATCCCGCTGACGTAGGGCCAGTCGCCCGACAGGACCCAGCCGCCGTCCACCGCTCGCACGCTGCCCTGGGAGACGAACCCGACGACCACCAGGGTGTCGGGTCCCTTCGCCCACACCTCGGCCTGGCCCTCCGCGGGCAGATAGCCGGAGATGCGGGCGCCCTGCGCCATCAGCGAGGCGACCCATCCGGCGGAGGCGCAGCCCTCGGCGACCGTGGCCACCGACTCCATGAGCTCGGTGAAGCCGACGGGTGCGCCGCCGAGGTGCTCGGGCACGAAACGGCGGGCGAACCCGGCGGTGATCAGTGTCTCGACCACCTCGTCGGAGAGTCTGCGGTCGGTGTCGGCCGTGGCCGCGTGGCGGGCCGCGACCTCGGCGGCGGTCTCGGCCGCGGACAACAGGCCGGTCAGATCGGGCATCGGGCCATTACCTCCGGAGTTCGGATGCGGAAGAGCGGGGTGCGCCGGTCCGCGGCAGGCGGCGCGGGAGCAGTCCGGTGAGCGCGACGAGCAGCCCGAAGGCCGACAGCACGGCGACGAAACGCAGTGCCGCGCCGCCTCCGGACCGCTCGAAGAGAACCGCGGCCGAGGAGACGGCCACGGCGGCGCCCGTCTGGACCGCCGCCTGGAACACACCGCCGGCCATCGGCCGCAGCTCGGCCGGCACCCCGGACGCGGCCTGCATGTTCAGGGGGGCGAAGGCGAGCACGAAACCCGCCCCCACCAGCAGCAGCGTGGGCAGCACATCGACGGCGTACGACTGCGGCGGGTGCTCCCGTGGATAGACCAGGTAGCCGAGCAGTGCGAGGAACGCGCCGGCCGCGATCAGCGGCGGCCCGCCGAACCGGCGCACCATCCGCCCCGACGAGAGCGATGTCAGCGCCAGCGGCAGGCTCGCGGGCAGCAGGGCGAGCGCGGTCACCAGCGGCGACCAGCCCTGCCGGGCCTGCAACTGGAACGTGGCGACGAACAGCAGCCCCAGATAGGAGCCGTTGAACGCCGCGCCGCCGAGCGCGGACCTGATGAGCGGACCGCTGGTGACCGCGGCCGCTTTGACGAGCGGCCGCGGCGCGCGCCGTTCGATGGCCACGAACGCGGCCGCCAGCACCGCCAGGACGGCCAGCGCGATGCCCGTCCGGATCGCCGAGCCCGCCGAGACGATGGCGCAGACGAGCGCGACCAGCGCGCCCGCGAGGGCGGTCGCCCCCGCCGCGTCGAAGCGGCCCGGCTGCCGCGGGCCCGTGGCGGCCGGACCGGCCGGGATGAGCCGCAGACAGAAGGCGAACAGCACCAGGACGACCGGAGCCGGGAACGCCAGCGTCCAGCGCCAGCTCACCGCGGTGAGGACGCCGGACAGTACGAGGCCCGCGGTGAACCCGCAGGCCCCGAAGAAGGAGTAGACGGACACGGCCTTCTGGCGGGCCGGGCCCTCCTCGAAGGCGGTGCTGATGATGGCCAGCCCGGTGGGCGCGGTGAGCGCCACGCAGAAGCCCTTGACGAAGCGGGTCGCCGCCAGTAGCGCGGGGTCACCGGCGAAGGCCGCGACCACGGACGCGGCCGCGAACAGGAGCAGCCCCGCCAGATAGACCCGGCGCCGGCCGAGCAGCTCCACCAGCCGGGTGCCGAACAGCATCAGACCGCCGAAGCCCAGGGCGAAGGCGCTCATCGTCCACTGCACGGCCGTGGGCGACAGACGCAGGTCCGCCGCGATCGAGGGCATGGCCACGACCAGCGTCGACACCTCTAGCGCGTCGATGAGCATGTTGCCCGCCAGCACGATCAGCAGACCCTGCCGGCGGGCGTCCGTCGCAGTCGTCGTCATCCCGGCCTCAGCCAAGGAGGGTGCCGCCGGTGGCGTCCACGAAGGAGCCGGTGATCCAGCGGGCGTCGTCGGAGGCGAGGAAGGCGACCACGTCGGCGATGTCCTCGGGCTCGCCGACCCGGTTGAACGCGGACAACTGCGCCATCTGCTCGACGACTTCGGGGATGCCGAAGACCGGGTTGTCGTTGCGGGTGATGCCTGGCGCGACGCTGTTGACGGTGATCCCGCGCGGGCCGAGGTGCTTGGCGAAGTGCAGCGCGAGCTGCTCGACGGCGCCCTTGCTCATGGCGTACGCGATCTCGTCCGGGTTCGCGAAGTGCGTGAGCCCGGAGGTGATGTTGATGATCCGGCCGCCGTCCGGCATGTTCTTCAGCGCGCGCTGGATGAGGAAGAACGGCGCCTTGGCGTTGACGGCGAACAGCTCGTCGAACTTCTCCGGCGTGGTGTCCTCCGGCTTGACCCCGCCCATGATCCCGGCGTTGTTGACCAGGATGTTCAGCCCGGTCGAACCGGTGCGCTCGCGCAGGCCCTCCTCCAGCTCCAGGAACAGCTCGTGGACGTCGCCGGCCCCGCCGAGCTCGGCCCGCACCGCGAAGGCGCGGCCGCCGTCCTTCTCGATCGCGGCGACGACGTCCTGCGCCGCCTCCTTGTTGCTGCTGTAGTGGACGGCGACCAGTGCGCCGTCGGCCGCGAGCCGCCGGGCGGCCGCCCGGCCCATGCCGCGGCTGGAGCCCGTGACCAGCGCTGTCTTGCCCGTGAGTCCGCTCATGTCCTTCTTCCAAGTCGTGGGTGGGGATGGGGTGCCGATCCGCCGGCCGGGCTCATCGCCCGCGTTCGGCGTACCGCTTGGCGTGGGCGAGCACGGCCCGGCCGGCGCCGCCGAGCGCGTCGCGGACGTACGCGCGGGCGTCGGTGACGGTCGCGTCCGGGCCGAGGACCGCGGTGATGTTCGCGGTGTTCAGCACGACGGTGTGCCGGGCGGACGCGGCCACGCCCGCGGCGGTCTCCTCGAACGTCCAGGAGCCGGTGTGCAGGCTCAGCAGCGCGGGCAGGGTGACCTGCCGGTAGGCGATCCGGCGGTGCGGGAGGCAGACCCGGTGGGACCTGCTGAGGTGAGTCGAGCTGTCCGGGGCCCGGGTCACCGTCTCCAGTGTCTGCAGGCCGGGCTTGTCCTCGTCGAGCCGGACTTCTGTGACGTGCGGCAGGCGCTCGGCCCACAACTGGGCCTCGTTGACGAAGTCGTAGACGTCCTCGGCCGAGCCCGCGATCCGCTCGGTGTCCTCGAACGAGAAGGTGAACTCCTCGGCCAGGTAAGCCTCTTCGACGCTCTTCTTCAGATCGGCGAGTTCGGTACGGGAGTTGCGGTCGACGGCGCTGTCGATCCGTTTCAGTTCCCCGGGGTCGTTGTCGACGACACTGAACGCGTGCAGCAGCCGGACCCTCGACTCGGCCGGGGACAGCGGCTCGATGACCCAGCCGCCGTCCATCGACGCGAGGGGCGGGCCGAATCCGGTGGGCCGGAAGGTGATCCGCAGCCGCTCGGGGTCGAGGGTGCGCAGCGCCGTCCAGTGTTCGAACGACGCCTCGGTGGTGGCCCAGATGCGGACGAGTTCCTGCCCGTCGGCCTCCGGGACCTGCTCGGCGTAGACGGTCCGGGGATAGATCCGCGGCCAGTTGTCCACCTCGGCGATGAGGCGGTACACGGTGGCGGCGGGAGCCGAGACGGTGATCTCGTGCGCGACCTCGCGCAGGTCGGGCTGCGGCATACGGGAAAGCTCCTCGGGTTCCGGCGATCGGCCACCGGGCGGTCGGCGTACGGGCGTTGCTGTGCGCCGGCCGTCCGGTGGCGCGGCCGGCGCCGTGCGGGCGGGGTGCGGAGCGCGGCGGCTCAGCGTGCGGGGCCGAACCAGCGGTCCAGCGCCATCGGCAGGTCGCCGTGGCTGCCCGGTGCCGCCCAGGCGATGTAGCCGTCGGGACGGATCAGGACGGCCGACGTGCCGGCCAGCGCGCTGGTGTCGGCGACGGCGTGCGGCTCTGCGGTCACCGTGTCGACGCGGTCGGCCCAGCCGGCGGACCGGCGCCTGAGCGCCGCGTTGTCCGTCAGGTCGAGCAGGACGCCGCGGCCGCCGTGCAGCAGCTCGGTGCTGCTGGTCTTGAATCCGTCGCCGACCAGCTCCAGGTGCGGCATCCGGCGGCCGAGCAGCGGATGCCGGCCGCCGCCGACGTCGTAGCCGATCTCCAGACCGCTGACCATCGCGGCGAGGTGCTTGCTGACGTCGTCGTACTTGATCAGCTCGTTCAGTACGTCGCGCAGCGGCTGCACCTCGGAGCCGCTGAGGAACAGCAGGCCCTGGGCCTGGGTGTTCATCAGCAGCCGCTTGCCGACCGGGTGGCGCTCGTCGTGGTAGGTGTCCAGCAGGGCCTCGGGGGCCTTGCCGCGGATCACCGCGGCGAGCTTCCAGCCGAGGTTGACCGCGTCCTGGATGCTGGTGTTCATCCCCTGGCCGCCGGCGGGCAGATGGATGTGCGCGGCGTCCCCGGCGAGGAACACCCGGCCGCGGCGGTACTCGGTGGCCTGCCGGGTGGCGTCCCCGAAGGAGCTCACCCAGACCGCCTCGCCGTGCGAGATGTCCTGACCGGTGACCCGCTTCCAGCCCTCGACGACCTCGTCGAAACCGGGCGGGCTGGTACGGCGCTTCGGCGGGATGCCCCGCTCGCACAGGATCAGCCGGGTGACGCCACCCGGCAGCGGGCCGACCATGACCATGCCGCCGGGGTACGTCGTCCCGATCATGGACGGTTCGATTTCGAGGCCCTTGACGTCGGCGAGGAACATCTCCAGGGTCGCCGCGGTGCCGGGGAAGTCGAAGCCCGCCGTCTTGCGGACCAGGCTGCGGCCGCCGTCGCAGCCGACGAGGTAGCGGGCGCGCAGTGTCTGGCTGCCGTCGGGGCCCTTGACCTCGACCTCCACGGCGTCCGGGCCGTCGGTGAGCTCGACGACCTCGTGGCCGCGGCGCAGATCCGCGCCGAGCTCCTTCACCCAGGCTTCGAGGACCGCCTCGGTCTGCGACTGGGGCACGCTCTTGGCCGCCTGGTGCGCGCCCTCCAGCACAGCGAAGTCGACCGGCAGCCCGCCGAAGTGACCCACGTTGCTGGTGGTGATGTCGCCGAACCGGGACAGCAGCCCCCGCTGGTCGAAGACCTCCATCGTGCGGGCGGTGAAGCCCAGCCCGCGTGACTCCCCGGTGCGTTCCGGGAGGCGTTCGACGACGATGGTGTCGACCCCGGCGAGCCGTAGCTCACCGGCGAGCATCAGGCCGGCCGGGCCGGCTCCCACGACGATGACATCAGCGTCCATCGGTGTTGCCTCCAAGGGGTTGGTAGCTGCTCGCAGGAGAGTGCTCACGAGGGCGGTTTAACTCGATCGTGTGATCGTCGGCTCGCGGGCTTGCGGCGCTCTGGGCCGTTCGGGCTACGGTGAGAGTGCGATCTGGGACGCCGGGTACGGCGCCAGCGTGCGGGGCCCCTGCTCCACCGGAGTGATGGTTCAGGGCCTCCTCGTCGCCTCTGGCTGTACCCATATGGCCAGGTCGCGCAGGGAACTGGCCTCCCGGGATCGGACCACGCACAGGATGCGTGTCGCCGCCCCGGGGTTGAGTACGCCGGGGACCAGTGCGCCCAAGACCGTTCGGGGCGTGCGGCTGAGCGGACTCACTCATGCTCAGTCTCCAGGAACGGTTCGTCGGAAGGTCCCGAGTCCGGCACCGTGGCCTTGTTCGGGGACCGGGGAGTGCGCACACCGGCCCGGCCCGCCGCGTCGAGGTCCTCGCGCAGCCGGTCGGCCGGGTAACTCCAGCTGAGCAGCGGCCCGGTCATCGCCGTGGTGATCAGGGCCATGACGAGGAGCATCGCGTAGAGCTTGACGTCGAGCAGGCCCTGCTCCAGGCCCACCGAGAGGATGACGATCTCGGTCAGCCCGCGGGCGTTGACCAGGGACGCCACGACCGCCGAGCCCCGGGGCGGGATGCCGGAAAGACGGGCCGCCGCGTATCCGCCGCCGACCTTGCCGAAGATGGAGATCGCCAGAATCACGCCGAGGACGCCCAGTTGACTCAGGCGCAGCCCGGTCAGGTCGACGGTGAGCCCGGTGACCGCGAAGAACACCGGCAGCATCAGGTGAATCGCCGGCTCCAGCCGTTCCCTGAGGCGCTCCAGGAACGCCTCGGAGCGGGGCATCACCGCGCCGAACACGAACGCCCCGAAGATGTAGTGGATCTGCATCCACTCGGCCGCCCAGGCCGAGGCGAACAGGCCGATCAGCAGGTACGGCAGCGGCTCGGCGGCATCCGCGAGGCGCCGCAGCAGCGGCCGTACCAGACGGAACATCACCAGCACGTACACCGGGGCGAGCAGCAGCCGCCAGGACTCGTGGCCGGAGGCGGAGGCGAGGGCCACCGCCACGGCCAGCAGGGCGTAGGCGACGACATCGATCACGGCGGCCGCGGCGAGGGCGATCCCGCCGATCAGCGTGTGCTGCATACCGCGGTCGGTGAGGATGCGGGCCAGCACGGGGAACGCGGTGGCCGACACCGACACCCCGAAGAACAGCACGAAGGGCAGCGTGCCGCCCTCGGCGTACCGGGGAGCGAGCCAGAGGGCGAAGGAGCAGCCCAGCGCGAGCGGCAGCAGTGTGGCGCCCGCCGCGACCCCGGTGACGACGCGGCCCTTGCCCTGGATGAGGCGGTGGTCCAGCTCCATCCCGACCACGAACATGAACAGGACCAGGCCGACGGCGGCCAGGGTCTTCAGCGGCGGGATGACCGACGTGGGGAAGACCGCGTCGCCGGCCAGGTGGCCGAGCAGCGTCGGGCCGAGGACGATCCCCGCCGCGATCTCTCCGATCACCCTGGGCTGTTTCACGAAGACGGCCGCCGCCCCGAGGAGACGGGCGGCGGCCAGAATGATGACGATGTCGAGGAACAACAGATCTATGGGTGGCATCAGACTCCTTAAGTCGTCCTCCTGCGCCCTCAGTTGAAGATCTGGGCGATGTGTTCGGGTGCTGTCGTACGGCCCCACTTCTGGGCGAGTTCCACGAGTTCCGGAGTCGCCTCGAAGCACTTGTCGTCCCGGTTGCCCCGGTCGAAGGGCTCGGGCAGGCAGGGCGAGGTGGAGATCCGGGCGAAGACCCGCTCGGCGGCCTCGGCCGGGTCGAGCGTGCCCGCCTCGACGGCCTGGCAGGTCTCCCGGGTGAACGTCAGCAGCTCGTGGATGTCCTGGCCGACGGGGTCGGGCAGGCCCGGGTGCTGCCGCTTCTCCAGGTCGCGGAACACCTGGTCGTCGTGGCTGTCGAGGAACCGCCGGTAGGCCTGCTCCAGGGTCACCGTCGGCATGACGGTGGTCGCCTCCCAGACGCGGAGCACCGCGTTCCACAGGTCGTAGTGCCGGAAGCCGACGAAGGAGCTGTAGACGACGTCGTCGTGGACGTCGAACAGACCCTGCTGGAGCACGTCGATGAAGGCGAAGCGCTCGGTCGACCAGTCGCCGTCCTTGGACGCCTCGATCAGCCGCCAGGCGAGGGCGTTGACGACCTCCAGCGTGTTGGTCAGGCCGCGGGAGTACAGCGCGTCGATGAACCCGGCCGCGTGGGAGGTCAGGGTGAAGCGCTCGCCCACAGTGTCGTGGGCGGAGTACTGGAGCCGTCCGGTGCTGACCCAGGGCCGTACCGCCTTGGCCTTCTGGAACTGCTCGGCGATCTCCGGGTAGCGGCGCAGGAAGTCGTCGAACTCCTCCTGGGCGGTGAGGTCGGTCTTGGGGAAGACCCGCTCGTCCAGCGTCAGGCCGACGCTGCACAGCGGGTTGAGCGAGTCCTCCTCGTTGTCGAACGGGATGACCCACAGCCAGCCGCCGTCGAAGACGTGGTGCAGCGTGCCCTCGTGCCACGGGCTGCGGTGCTGGTGCGGCTGGGCAGCCTTCGCGTCGTCGAAGGGCGTCACCCCGACCATGTGGGTGAACATGGAGCGGGAGTGGTGGCGGGCCCGGGTGGGCACGTCACGCAGGCCGAACTTGTCGGCGACCGGCGAGCGGAAACCGCTGCCGTCCACGAGGTAGCGGGCGCGGAACTCCTCGCCCTTGTCCGAGCGCAGCGTGACGCCCTCGGCCGGGTCGACGTCGATGTCCTGGATGCGGGTGCCGCTGAGCGGCTCGACCCCGTAGGAGACCGCGAGGTGGAACAGGTAGGCGTCGACGTCCTGGCGGAACAGATGGCTCTCGGTCCGCTGCCAGGCGGGGATCACCATCTGGTTGATCTGCTCGGGATCGTGCGGGTGCCCCTCGCGGTGGTAGACGAAGCCGAAGTTCGCCTTCTTTCCGCACATCGGGGAGACCTTCTCGATGATCCCCTGGTGGCTGGCGAGCGGCTCCAGCTCGGGCACCGAGTAGCGCTCCGCGATGATCTTCGTGAGTACGGAGGTGTACGGAATCGTCGACTCGCCGACGGCGAACCGGGGATGGACGCCCGCGTCGATCAGCAGCACGCTGACGCCGTTGCGGGCGAGCACGGCCCCGAGCATGCCGCCGGCCATGCCCGAGCCGAGGATGGCTACGTCGTAAACGGTCTCACCCATGTTCAGGCCTTTCCTGAGGAGTGGGGATGTGCCGGTACCGGAGTCGGCCGGTTGCCGGAGCTCAGCGCCGCCCACAGCCCGAGGGTGCCGAGCAGGGCGGCGACGGCTGTGCCGAACTCCCACCACAGGGCGGTGTGGAAGGCGTGTTCGGCGCCTTCGGACAGGCCGCGGGCGACGATGACCGAGAACAGGGCCGCGCCCAGGGCGCCGCCGATCCGGACCAGGATGTTGATCTGCGCGGTGGCGTCGGGCAGCCGGTCCCGGGGGACGATGCCGAACGCGGCGACCATCATCGGGGTGGTGGCGAGGCCGGTTCCCATGCCGAGGCCGAACAGCAGGATCTGGACGAACACCTTGCCGGGGTGGTCGGCCAGCGCGAACGCGCCGGTGACCAGGGTGGTGAGGCCGGCGCCGAGCACGGCGACGGGACCTCCGGTGTACTTGTCGGTCAGCCGCCCGCCGAGCGGGAGCATGATCGCGGTGCCCAGGCCCAGCGGAAGCATCTGCAGTCCGGTGGCGACCACGCCGTCGGAGTGCAGCAGCTGGAAGTAGAGCGGGAACAGCAGCGCGCTGCCGAAGCCCAGCGCCCCGTTGAACATGAAGCCCGTACAGGCCGCCACATAGCCGGGGTCGCGGAACAGCCGCAGGTCCAGCAGCGGCTGCTCACGGCGGGTGGCGTGCCGGACGAAGGCGATCAGGCCCGCGACGCCGATCGCGAGCGGCAGCAGCACCCTGGTCCCGTCCGGGGAGCCCAGCTCGCCCCAGCTGGTGAGCCCGTACACGACCAGCGGCAGCCCGAGGCCGATGTAGCCGTAGCCGGTCCAGTCCGCCTTTGTGGTCGACGCCCCCTTGTCGAGCGGCAGATAGCGCCGCCCCAGCAGGATGGCGATCACGCCGAGCGGTACGTTGATCAGGAACAGCCAGCGCCAGGACAGCGAGTGCAGCATCAGGCCGCCGAGCGTGGGGCCCAGCGCCGGCGCGAGCGTGACGGCGATGCCGAGCCGGGCCATCACACGGCCGAGCCGGCCCGGTCCCACGGCCTGGCCGAGGATCGTCTGGCCGGTCGGGACGAGCAGGCCGGCGGTCAGACCCTGGAACACACGCAGGACGATCAGCGACTCGATGTTCGGGGCCAGTCCGCACAGCGCGGAGATCACCGTAAACGCGGCCAGCGCCCACAGGTACAGCCGGCCCGCACCGACCCGGCGGCCGAGCCAGGCGCAGATCGGCAGCGAGACGGCCAGCGCCAGCAGGTAGCCACTGGCGACCCACTGAGCCGTGCCGATGCCGGCATGGAACTCGCGCTGGATCGTCTCCAGCGCGATGTTGATGAGTGAGGTGTCCAGGCCGCCCGCGAACGCGCCAAGAGCGATCACCCCGGCGAGTCGCCAAATCGCCGGGGTGATCTCCTGAGGTGCTGCGGGCTCGGCCTCTACCCGGGTCACGCGCCCTCGCGCAGCGGCTTCAGCGCCTGCGCCCAGGAAACGGTCTCTTCCAGCATGGTGGTGAGGGTCTGCGCCTGGTGGGCGCCGGGGGTGAACTCGCCGGGCTCCGTCGGGTTGCTGATGGTGAAGTCACCGAAGAGGGACAGGCCGACCTGGGAGCGGACGGTGGCCACCTTCAGCTCGGACAGGATCAGCCGCAGGTGCTCGATGGCGCGGGCGCCGCCCTGGAGGCCGTAACCGACGAAGCCGGCGGCCTTGTTGTTCCACTCGGAGTAGACGAAGTCGAGCGCGTTCTTCAGGACGCCCGGGATCGAGCGGTTGTACTCGGGGGTCACGAACACGAAGCCGTCGTAGGAGCTGATGGCCTCAGCCCACTTCTGAGTGTGCTCCTTGCTGTACTTGCCGAACGCCGGCGGCTGCGGCTCGTCGAGGATCGGAAGGGCGAAGTCTGCGAGGTCGAGGACCTCGAAGACCGCGTCCGGGACCTGCTCGGTACCGACCTTGGCCACCCACTCGGCCACCATCTGGCCCCGGCGGCCCGGGCGGGTGCTGCCGAGGATGATTCCGATCTTGGTCATATGGTTCTGCCTCTTCTTCCGGTTCTGATCTGATCCGCGCGGGATCGACGAAAGGAAATAGATTCACACGGCGCGAATTAACGACAATTCAGCGACGATAGGTTCCATGTTCTTCGCTTCCGGCGACGCCCTCAACAGTTCCGGTTCAAGGATTCCGTCCACTTTTCCAGCGGAAGTACATGAGATACAAGGGAACGTCAGGCGAGGTACAGAGGAATGTCAAGTCCGGTCCGACCAGGCACACTTCGGACGGAGACGGCTGCCGCAGGAGGGGTTCCGCAAGGTTCCGCACCCCTGAAGTCAGTTCTCCGAAATTACTGAGTAGCTTCTTCGGATCTGCCGCCGGAGTCAATGGATTCCAGTTCAGGTGAACGTGAAACAACGTCAGGTGAACGAAAAGCCGCGTGCGGATTCCAGAAGAAGGTCAGGCCCTCCACAGGAGACCCCTCTCCGGGTTGCAGGGCAAATCTCCGTCGAACTAACTTTCCCGCCATGTGGACAACCACGAGTGGGGGATCAAGTGGGGAATGCACCGACAACTACTGAAGGAGCCCGCGCGACCGCCGTGCGGGCATGCGCGGGAGCGGGCTGTACCGGCCTCGAAGTGTCCGGACACGGCCGGCACCTCGCGGCCGCGGGCAGCCGGCTGTGCCCGGTCTGCCGGGAACGGCTCTCCGCGGAACTGGGCCGGCTGCCCGAGCTGTACGAGGCCTGCGGCCGCCGGCTGGCCGGCAGCACCAGCGACCCGGCCCGCCCCAAGACGTCCGGCGGCCCGCTGCCCGGCATGGCGTTCAACGCCGGGGCGGCCGAGGCGCGGACCGAGATCCTGGGCGTGCTCGGATCCTGGGCGGGCGCCGTGGTCAAGGAGCGCCGGGCGCCCGCACCGCGCCGGGCGGTGCTCCCGCTGGCCGCGTTCCTCGACCGGCACCTCGACTGGCTCGCCGGGCACGACGCCGCGGGCGAGTTCTCCGCCGAGGTGGCCCGGCTGGTACGGCGCGCCCGCCGGGTGGTGGATCCCGAAGTACGCCATCAGGTTCCGATCGGCGCGTGCGTGGAGCCCGGCTGCACGGGCTCACTGGCGGCAGTCGTCAGACCCCAGCAGCCACAACTCCCCGCCGTGATCCGCTGCGACCGCGACCCCGCGCACCTCTGGCTGGGCCACGAGTGGCTCCAGCTCAGGCGCCGTCTCAGCGGCATGGTCCCCGAGGCCGGGCCCCAAGACACGGCGGTCACGGCGGACGCGACCACCGAGCGCCCCGCTGCCACGGAGCCGGAACCCGTGCGATGGGTCACCGCGGCCGACATCGCCCGCCTCTGGTCCGTCCCGACCGGCAGCGTGTACCGCCACGCGAGCGAGTCCAAGTGGCGCCGCCGCAGCCGCCAAGGGCGTACGTACTACCACGGCGGCGACGTCATGGAAACGCTGAGGGGACGGGGGGCTGCCGCGTAGGGCCTGTGCTTCGGGTGGGTTCTTCGGGTGCGGGTGGGTGGGGGCGTGTCGCGCCCACGCGGCGGAGCCGCATATCGATACAGCCCCCCGCCCCTGAAGGCGCGGGGCTGCGCCCCTTCGCCCCCGGCCCGCCCCGGTCTTTTAGGGGCGCGGGGAACTGCGCGACAAGCCCCCACCGGCCCGCACCCGACACACAACCGAACGGGGTCGAAGGGGCGGAGCCCCTGGAGGATGGGACGGGTAGGGGCGGCGGGGGCGTCAGTCCTTGATTTCGCAGATCGCGGCGCCGGAGGTGACGGAGGCGCCGACTTCCGCGCTCAGGCCCTTGATGGTGCCGGAGCGGTGCGCGTTGAGGGGCTGTTCCATCTTCATGGCTTCCAGGACGACGATCAGGTCGCCTTCGTTGACTTCCTGGCCTTCCTCGACGGCGACCTTGACGATGGTGCCCTGCATCGGGGAGGCGAGGGTGTCACCGGAGGCGACCGGGCCCGACTTCTTCGCGGCGCGGCGCTTGGGCTTGGCACCGGCGGCAAGCCCGGTGCGGGCCAGCGACATACCCAGCGAAACGGGCAGGGAGACTTCCAGGCGCTTGCCGCCGACCTCGACGACCACCGTCTCGCGGCCCGGCTCCTCCTCGGCCTCCGTGTCGGTGGAGGTCGTGAAGGCGGGGATCTCGTTGACGAACTCGGTCTCGATCCAGCGGGTGTGGACCGTGAACGGCGCGTCCGAGCCGCCCAGTTCGGGGGCGAAGGCGGGGTCGGTGACGACCGCGCGGTGGAAGGGGATCGCGGTGGCCATGCCCTCGACCTGGAACTCCTCCAGGGCGCGGGCGGCGCGCTGAAGGGCCTGCTCGCGGGTCGCGCCGGTGACGATCAGCTTGGCCAGCAGCGAGTCCCAGGCCGGGCCGATCACACTGCCCGACTCCACACCCGCGTCCAAACGGACGCCCGGGCCCGACGGCGGGGCGAAGGTGGTGACGGTGCCGGGGGCGGGCAGGAAGCCGCGGCCGGGGTCTTCGCCGTTGATGCGGAACTCGAAGGAGTGGCCGCGCAGTTCGGGGTCGCCGTAGCCGAGAGCCTCGCCGTCGGCGATGCGGAACATTTCGCGGACCAGGTCGATTCCGGCGACTTCCTCGGTGACGGGGTGCTCGACCTGGAGACGGGTGTTGACCTCCAGGAAGGAGATCGTGCCGTCCATGCCGACGAGGAACTCCACGGTGCCGGCGCCGACGTAGCCGGCCTCCTTCAGGATGGCCTTGGAGGACGCGTACAGCTCCTCCACCTGCGCCTCGGAGAGGAACGGGGCGGGCGCCTCCTCGACCAGCTTCTGGTGACGGCGCTGCAACGAGCAGTCACGCGTCGACACGACCACCACATTGCCGTGGGAGTCGGCCAGACACTGGGTCTCCACGTGCCGGGGCTTGTCGAGGTAACGCTCGACGAAGCACTCGCCCCGCCCGAACGCGGCAACCGCCTCGCGGACCGCCGACTCATACAGCTCGGGGACCTCTTCGAGGGTGCGGGCGACCTTCAGACCGCGCCCGCCACCGCCGAACGCCGCCTTGATCGCGATGGGCAGGCCGTGCTGCTCGGCGAACGCGACGACTTCCTCCGCGCCGGAGACCGGGTCGGGGGTGCCGGCGACCAAAGGCGCGCCGGCGCGCTGGGCGATGTGCCGGGCGGCGACCTTGTCCCCCAGGTCACGGATGGCCTGCGGGGGCGGGCCGATCCAGATCAGTCCGGCGTCGAGAACGGCCTGGGCGAAGTCGGCGTTCTCGGACAGGAAGCCGTACCCGGGGTGGATGGCGTCCGCCCCCGCATCCTTGGCGGCCTGCAGCACCTTGGCGATGTCCAGGTAACTGGTGGCCGGGGTGTCACCGCCCAACGCGAACGCCTCGTCCGCCGCACGGACATGCGACGCGTCCCGGTCCGGTTCCGCATACACGGCAACGCTCGCGATCCCGGCATCCCGGCACGCCCGGGCCACGCGGACAGCGATTTCGCCACGGTTGGCGATGAGCACCTTGCGCACGATGAACTACTCCTCAGTTTCCGGCGGTTGTGTCCGGAGTTTCCGGCGGTGGAAGCGAGCGGCTCTTCAGGCCGCCTGCAGGGTCTTTCGGTACCAGTGCGCGGCGCCCTGGAACTCCTTGTCGAAACCGGCCCCGGGCTCACGGCCGAGGTCGGACCAGAGCGGGTCGCTGTCGAAGAAGTGATCGGTCGTCAGCATGTCCAGTACGGAGGACGACTGACCGTTCGCCGCGAGGATCGTGCGGGCCTGCTCGACCGTCAGCTCCCGTCCCGGCCAGGGAGTCGCCGTGCACTCGGCGACGGCCCGCAGGACGGCGTCCACCGTGACGGGCTCCGGGTGGGCCGCGTGGTAGACGGACGCGGTCAGGGCGGAGAGGGGTGCGAGGGCGGTGCCCACCATGAGCCGGGCCAGGTCCCTTACGCCGATGACGGACATCAGGGAGGGCCAGCCCCCTACCGTGCCGGGCAGGGTGCGCAGGATCCGGGTCAGGCCCGGGCCCACCCAGGTGTCGCCCTCCCCGTAGACCAGGTGGGGCCGCAGGACGATGCCGCCGGCCGAGAGGACGGCGTCCTCGGCGACGGCCCGGGTGCGGGACGTGGGTGATCCGGGATTGCGGGTCAGTTCCCCGGGCCGGCTGCCGCGGAAGACTCCGCGGCCGTAGACGGAAGCGGTGCTGAGATACACGATGCGGGAGACTCCCGCGCGGCGCGCCTCGTCGACGAGGGCGGTCGTACCACGGGCGTTGACGGCCTCGTTGGCCTCGACGGTTCCACCGATCTGCGAGGCGCAGTGGATCAGGACGTCGACGCCGTCGCACACCCCGCGCAGGCTCGCGGGGTCGGCCAGATCGCCGGGGACGACGCGGCGGCCGGAGTCCGGCACGGGCCGGCGGCGCGCCATGACCCGTACGCCGGCCTGCTGCTGCTCCGCTTCGCGGGTCACATGGCCGCCCACGAAGCCGGACGCGCCGGTGATCATGATGGTAGGCATTCGGCACTCTCCAATGAGGTACTCGGCTCGGCGGATGCTCGCTCAGCGGGTACGGCGGCTCAGCGGATGCTCGGCTCAGCGGGTACGGGGCTAGCGGGTACGGGAGCTCAGTGGGTGCGGGGGCTCAATATCATTTCGGCGCCGAAGACGGTCTCCTCCTGCTGCGTGCCGCGCACCCGCACCAGGACGTCGCCCGTGTCGCCGTGCCGCTCGGGGCGCGCCTCGATCCAGCACGGGGCGTCGAACTCGGCGTAGCGCGTGAAGTCGCTCTTCAGGTCGAGGAGGAGGGCGTCGGGCATCCCGGTCGAGGCGTGGGCGGCCTGCCGGGCGGCCTCCAGGAGCACCATCCCGGGAACGTGGTCCACCGGGTGGTCGAAGTAGGTCGGATGAGCGGTGTCGACCCGCAGTTCCCAGCGGTTCCCGGTGCCCGGCACCGGCTCGGCGAGCACGACGTGCCGGGTGCTGGTGTGCCCCACGGCGGCCGGATCGATCGCCGGCAGCGGTGTGCGGCCGGTGGTGGTGGGACGGCCGCCGCGCAGCCGCCGGTGGACGTCCGGGCTCACGCAACGGAAGCCGGCCCCGGCGGTGGCCAGCGCCCTTCCCTCCCGGAGCACCGTGACGTCGTACCGCATCCCGCAGAGCGAGCGGCCCCGGCGGACGATGTCGCGGCAGACCGTGCGCAGTTCGACCTCGGTGGGGACGGCGTCCGCGACGAGGAGTTCGGGTGCGGCGGCGAAGGAGATGTCCCCCATCAGGAACTGGTATCCGAAGGGCACCCCGAACTCGGCGTGGGCGAGGAGCGAGCCGACCTGACGGACGGACTCGACGACCAGCATGGGGTCCTGGTAGCCGCCCTCCCGGGCGAAGAGCGAGTGGCTGCGCGGCCATTGGGCCTTGACCACGAAGCCCTCCCGGCCGTCGGGGCCGTGGAGATCGTCGGCCTCCCAGCCGGTGAGGAGGACTTCGGAGACAGCGGCGCGATGGACGTACTCGCGCGGCACCGTGGTGGTCAGTCGGGGCAGAGTCTTCAGATCCCGCATGTGCAGCACTCCTGTCAGTTTCCGGGCAGGGGGTAGCACTCCGGACATCGGCACCCCCCTTGGCCGACGTCTTCTGCACCGCCAAGATACAGACAGGTCAGTTCGTTTTTTCAAGTAAAGATTTGCCCCTGTCACCCCATGCGACACTCCACTCCAGGCGAGTAGCGGCGAATTGCCCGATTCGTTCCGTCAGGCCTTCAAAACAGGCAGCTCAGTACGGTTGCGATGGAACTCCGCCACTGACGCAACCCGCCGACCCAGAAGTAACCCACCGTGCTTGACCTCGGCAGAAGCCCGGAAACACCGTGCTGTCACTGCTCACGACGCACCAGGTGAGCCCCGACACAGGGGCGCGGAGGCGGGCTAATCATGGTTGACAATCAGACAAGTCTGTTTGGTATCTTCGCTGCTGTGAGCGTTCAGCAGTCTGTGATGACGAGGCTGTGACTCAGGAGGGGCAATGAATCGGCAGGCCGTGGATGTACTCGAACCAACAACGGAGCACTACCAGCCACACCGACCCGCGATCGCCGCGGCCGGGGGGGCAGGGGCGACCGCCCCACAGGGCGCGAACCGGGAAGGGGTGCTGCGGGTACTGGTCGTGGAGAACGACGCACGGGCCGCCGACACACTCCTCAAGGGCCTGCTGCGCCAGGGCTACGCCGCCCAGAGCGTGGGTACGGGAGCCCAGGCGCTGCGGGCTCATCACGACGCCGACCTGGTGCTGCTCGACCTCGATCTGCCCGACCTGGACGGCCTTGAGGTGTGCCGCGGCATCCGCGCGGTGAGCAACACCCCGATCATCACCGTCACCGCGCGCGGCTCCGAACTCGACCGGGTGCTCGGCCTCCAGGCCGGCTCCGACGACTACCTGGTCAAGCCGTACGGCTTCCGCGAGTTGCTGGCCCGGATGGACGCGGTGATGCGCCGGGTGCGCTCGCAGCAGAGCTCCACCGCGCGGATCATCGACCACGGGCCGCTGCGCATCGACGCGGGCGCCCGGGTGGCCACGCTGGACGGGGAGCAGGTCGACCTGACCCGCAAGGAGTTCGACCTGCTGTACCTGCTGGCCTCGCAGCCCGACACCGTCGTCCCGCGGCGCCAGATCATGGCCCAGGTCTGGGACGACTCATGGTCCCCGCACGGCCGCACCGTCGACACCCACGTCAGCACCCTGCGCGGCAAGCTCGGCGCCAGCGAATGGATCACCACCGTCCGGGGCATCGGCTTCCGGCTCGGACACCCCTAGGCACCCTGGGCTCACCCGGGTCCCCGCCCCGGAGGCCGCGCCCCACCGAAGTGTCACCCTGCCGCCGCCGACATCCCGCACCGTCGCGGCAGTCGCGACAGCGCGATACAATACAGACTAGTCTGTTAATTCAGGGTGAGGATCTGGCATGGCTCAGCAGGAACGCGGTAAGCGGTCGCGGCAGTCGATCCTGGAGGCTGCTGCGCAGGTGTTCGACGAGTGCGGCTACGACGCCGCGAGCACCAACGACATCCTCGCCAGAACCGGCCTCACCCGCGGTTCGCTCTACCACCACTTCCCGTCCAAGGAAGCCATCGCGCTCGCCCTGGTGGCAGCGCACGGCGAAGCCCTGGCGGTTCCCGACCAGCCGGTGAAGCTCCAGGCCGTCATCGACCTGACCATGCAGTTCGCCAGGCAACTCCAGACCGACCCGGTCCTGCGCGCCAGTGTGCGCCTCGCGGTCGAACAAACGTCCTTCTCCGTCCCGCCGGAGACCGCCTACGAGCAGTCCAGCGTGGCCATTCTCGGCCTGCTGCAGGAAGCCGAGGAGCGGGGCGAGATCCTGCCCGGCGTGGATGTGCGCGAGGCCGCGTCGACCATCGTCGGCGCCTTCACCGGTCTCCAGATCATGTCCCAGGCGTACACCAAGCGGGAGGACCTGCCCGAACGGACCGGTGTGTTCTGGCGCTTCCTGCTGCCGGGCCTGGCCATCCCGGGCCTGATCGGCCGACTGCGTACGACTCCGCCGCCGGTCGACACCGAGAGCTGAGGACCGGCCGAGAGCCGAGGGCCGGCCGGGTGTTGCCGGCCGGCGCGCACGGCTGAGGCCAGGTCGCCGGTCGGCACCGAGGCCTGAAAGCCGCGGGCTGAGGGCTGAGAGCTGAAAGCCGCAGGCTGAGGGCCGAAGCCGCGGACTGCGGACTTACGGGTTGCGGTTCGGCCGCGACGGCTGCCTGCGCCCGGGGGTCGGGGGCCCGGGCCGGGCCGGAAGGCAGGAGCCGGACAGAGGGGGCCGGAGGCCAGCGGCCTGGGCCGAGGCCGGCCGCACTCAGTCCTGAGCCCCGCTACTCCCCGTCTGTGCTGTAGAGCGGCCGCAGCAATTCCCACAGCCGCCGCGAGGTCTTGGCGTCCCACCACACATCGTCGCTGTATCCCAGCGACTCCAGCCCGGCGGCCACCACCACGGCGAGATCGGCCAGATCGGTCAGTTCCTGCGCCGGTCGTACGACGTCCTGATAGGTGTCGGAGACGCGCTGGTGAACCATCGTCAGCAGATCGTCGCGCAGTCGTGGCGGCCCGGCCGACCCGTCCGCCGCGAGCCGCATCCCCGCCCGGACGACCTCCTCCGTGCGCAGGGCCTCGCCCAGAGCGGCGAGGAAACGCTCCGGGGCGTCCGCCGCCGGACCCTCGAACGCCTCCTCCGTCAACGCGACGACCCGGCTGCGCGCCTGCGCGTACACGGCGGCCGCCAGGGCCGCGGTGGAGGGAAAGTGGTGATAGAGGGCCCCTCGGCTCACGCCCGCCCGGTGGCAGATGTTGACCAGGCCCGCGTCGGAGGGCTGGCCGTCCGCGATCAGTTCCGCCGTGGCGCGGACGAGTGCCTCACGGGTGTGCTCGGACCGCGTCTGCATCGGCTGCACCCGCCCTCTCTTCTTCAAAGCACGAGCAATACATGGAAAACACGGAAAACACGAAAAACATGGACATCCCGAACACGCCGAACCGGCCCCCGCGGTGAAGCCAAATCATACAACCATGCCTGTTTCGGATGGCAGCCCTGCGACGCAACTCCTTTGAGCAGCCTCTGAGACTCCGTTAAGTACGACCACGGCGAGACACCCGCCCACGCAAGGCCCACCTGCTCGACAGTCCGCACCTCACACAATTCAGACTGGTCTGTTTGTTATGTGCTGGGTGGCGGCAGGCAGCGGAGGAAGGGTGTTTCGTGGGGCGCCCGAGGTCGGCACGGTGTGGTGGCCGGCCCGCAGTCCCCACCCTGACTTACTCGACAGCTGCCATCGCCCCAACCGCTACACTGTCGGCGGTGGCACGGCCGTTACATCAACCACGCCGCCACACAACTGGCGAGACCTCGTCTGCATCGATCCGCTCACCCGCGGACCAATTGCCAGACACGGTTTCCGACAGATCCCCGCCTTCGTAGCTCAGGGGATAGAGCACCGCTCTCCTAAAGCGGGTGTCGCAGGTTCGAATCCTGCCGGGGGCACAACGCATTGCCGGCCTGACCTGGGGTTTCTCCCCAGGGAGGGCTCCTACTCGGCCTCGGACTCCTCGTCCGGGGCCATTTGCGTGAGCGGTGCGTGAGCGGACGGAGAGTTGATCTCCGAAATTCCTCCCGACGGATCAGCATCATCTGGCACGGACTCCGGGCCGGGATACTCCGCGTCGTCGGGCTCGGCCTCCGCTTCGGAGGCGGGGTTTTCGGAGGTGGCGCGGGCGCGCGGAACGAGCCGGGCTGCGGCCTCGGCGATCGCCAGGTCCGCCTCGGGGAGCAGGCTCGTGTACGTGTCGGCCGTGATCGTGATCGAGGAGTGGCCGAGCATCTCCTGGATGTCCTTCAGGTCGGCCCCGGCCGCGTGGGCGAGGGTCGCGGCACCGTGGCGCAGGTCGTGGAGCCGGACCGGCGGGAGGTCAATCTCCTCGTACAGCTCGATGAACCGCCGTGTGACGTTGGCGGGGTGGAGCATCTCTCCGTTTTCCTTGGTGAAGACGCCTACGTTCCATCACGGTCTCCTCGTCGTCGGACAACCAACCGGCGGCTCGTTCCCTGACCGGCGGGCAGAACTTGTAGGTCGCGGCAGACCGCATCCCCTCACGAACCGGGCCGGGCATGGTCGCTGGCGCCGTGGCGTTCGTCCTCGTCCCTGGCCAGCATCGACAGCAGGCAGGCCACGGTCACGCCCTCCTCGGCCGGGTGGCGCAGCACCTTGTCCGGGTCGATCCTGTACAGATTGGAGCGGCCGTGGCGGGTGTGGGAGAGGTATCCGTCCTGCTCCAGGTCCGCGATGATCTTCTGGACGGCCCGTTCCGTGAGCCGGCATCGCGCCGCGATATCGCGGACCCGCGCGTGGTGGTTGTCGGCGATGCTGGCCAGCACGCGCGCGTGATTGGTCAGAAACGTCCACCCCGTGTGCGGCTCGGGCACTCCATGAACTTCCGTCACGACTCCATGTTACGACCACACGTTCACGCACCCAAAAACACGAAGATTAATTCGTGTAGGGGTTGACGTGTCACGCAGAGGCGGCTGAGCCTGGAGAAGAACAACCCGGAGGACCGGAGGAGGCGAGCATGACGACGCTACCGTCCCCGGACACACCGCTCGCCAGCGACGAAGCCGACCGCACACCGCCGTCCACCGGCGCGCTGCCGGTGCAGGCAGGGCCGGCCGGGATCCGCGTGACCGTCACCGTGAGCGGAGAGTTCTGCCTCGACAACTGCCAGAGCCTCCGGCACGCCCTGCGCGATGCAATCATGCGGTCGGCCGAGGGTGTGGACCTGGACCTCAGCGAACTTCACTTCGCGGACTGCTCTGGACTCAACGTGCTGCTGGCCGCTCGCCGCGACGCAGTCGCGGCGGGGAAGACGGTCACCGTCACCACGGCCAGCCCCGCCGTCGAACGACTGCTGACCTATACCGACACCCACAGCCTCTTCTCCCCCGCCCACGAGCATGCTGACCCGCCCGCCCGAAAGCCCGGGCCGCCGCGCGAAGAAACCGACGACGACCTCCTGCGGACCGAAGTCGTCCAGCTGAGGCACGCGCTGCGCACCCACCCGGACATCGACCTGGCACGCGGCATCTTCATGGCCTCTTTCGGTCTGAACCCCGACGAGGCGTGGCAGGTACTGGTCACAGCGTCCCAGAACACCGGCGGCGGACCGGCATTCGCTGTCAGGGAGGTTGGGGCCGGCGGGATCTGAGCTGCTGGGGTCGGTCTTGAGAGTCCGATGCTGAAGCCGGGCTTGCGTTCCGGATCTCATGCGTCGGCGCCTGCCGCAGGGAGAAGGCCCAAAGCCCGACTATGAAGCACCAATTAACACAAATTGGGAACACAGCGGATATCGCCCATCCATGAGGAGGTCGGTCAGATGTCTACCGGCATGCTTTTGGCGATCGTCATTCCCGTCGCAGTGGTCGTCGTACTGATTGCCGCGGCCTTGGCTCTTTTCCTGCGGCACCGGGCTCTGCGCCAGCGCTTCGGCCCCGAGTACGAACGGACCGTCGACGGCGCCGACAGCAGGCTCGCCGCCGAGCGGGAGCTCAGCGCACGCGAGAAACGGCACGACAAACTCGACATCAAGCCTCTGCCCGACCGTCTCCGCGAGCGCTACTCACTGGACTGGGACCACGTGCAGCACGAGTTCGTGGACCGGCCCGAGGACGCCGTACACGACGCGGACCATCTGGTGACCTCCCTGATGCAGGACCGCGGCTACCCCACCGAAAGCTACGACCAGCAGCTCAAGGATCTCTCCGTCGAGCACGGCCGCACCCTCGAGCACTACCGAGCCGCCCACGAGATCGACACACTCAGCGCGAGTCACAAGGCCACCACCGAGCAACTGCGCGGCGCCATGGTGCACTACCGGGCGCTGTTCGACGAACTTCTCTCCGACGGCGGCCAGACCCGCCACGCCCCGGCCTGACCTTCGGGCAGCCGGGACCGAACGGACACGGAGGAGACATGCAACGCGACGACACACCGCACACTCGTGACAGCGGGCTGTCCACAGAGGACCTCGCCCAGCCCGGCAAGGCCGACGCAACGTCGAACACGACTCCACCGCCCCCGGTCTACCCGAGCGAGGGCGACGACAGAACGGATGCGGCCGACGACCTCGCGTCCCGCGACGGGGCCACCCCCGCGGCGGACGAGGCGGCGGGCGCACGGACCACAGACGCCGACGAGATGCCGCAACTGCTGACATCGCAGGACGAGGAAGGCTTCCGTAAGGAGTGGGAGAACATCCAGGGTGCCTTCGTTGACGATCCTCGCCAGGCGGTACAGGCCGCGGACAACCTGGTCGCCAAGGTCATGCAGACGCTCGCCGCGACGTTCGACGAGCACAAGAAGGACCTCGAAGAGCAGTGGAGCCGAGGCGAGCAGGTCGACACCGAAGCTCTGCGCAGGGCCCTGCGCCACTATCGCTCGTTCTTCAACCGCCTGCTCACCACCTGACAAACACACCCGTGAGGCGAGGCGCAACGGGTCCAGGAAGTGAACGGCATCTCGCCTCACAGCGGCCGGCACACCGGCCAGAGAGAAAGAAGAACGCCGTGATCGCACTTGGCATCATCCTGCTCGTCGTCGGATTCGTCCTGAACATCGGCATCCTGTGGACAATCGGGATCATCCTGCTCCTCATCGGAGTCGTCCTGTTCCTCCTCGGCTCCCTCGGCCACGCGGTCGGCGGCCGACGCCACTACTGGTAGAGCACGCCTGTACAACTTCCCTTCCAGCGACGCCGGCCTGCCCCCGAGACACCGACGCGGTTCGTCAGGAGTTCGCATCCTGGGACTGTTCTGCACCGGCCTCCCAGCCTGGGTCAGCAGCGCATTGACGACGAGCGCGGCCGCTGGCGGACCTTCCGCCGCTGTTGCCACGGCGGTCTGGGACGAGCCGTCACACGCCTGTTCCTCCCCTGTACCGCGTGGCGCTGATCAGGAAGAACACCGCCACACGGCACGGCCAGGACCCCCCGATAAGGGTTCGATCCCACTCCTGAAGCGGGTGTCGCAGGTTCGAATCCTGCCGGGGGCACTGGCGTGACCAGGCACGATGCACCAGAAAGGCCCCTCGGAAGTGATCTCCGCGGGGCTTTTTGGCTTGCATGGGAACGAAGGGGAACGTGCCGTCACGCAGCGCACTGCGCGGGAACCCTGGGTGACTCCCCCGGTTTCGTCCCCCTCTCGCACGGCCGCCGCTGGCACGCCCCCGTCCGCATCGGCGCCCTCGAGCCCGACAAGGGCTCCGCGGTCGTCCTCTACAACGTCCTCTCCGAGCACCTGTCGGCGTCACACGCGCCGGCGTCCGCAACTGACGACCCGAGCCGACGACTTGGACCGTGTCCTACGTGGTGAGGCGGACGAGTCGCTTGTTGCAGCAGAGGGCGGCAGCGAGACCGAGAAAGGCCAGGTAGTTGCCGGGATTGCGTTCGTGGCGAGGGCTCAGCGCCGGTAGCCGGACAGCCAGGACATCGTTCGCTCGATGACCCGGCGGCGTCGCCCTGACCAGCCGCCGATAGCCGACATCGGCCTGTCCGGCTGGGCGAAGGATCGGTCGTCCAGGCTCGCGCCCGCCTTCTTGCCCCGATGGCCAGGCGCCAGACGCGGGCTGTCTCCTCGTCGGCGACGCCGGAGCGCAGGGCCGCTCGCAGGTTCGTCTCCTCGCGGGCGAAGAGGCAGGTGCGGACCTGGCCGTCGGCCGTGAGGCGGGTGCGGTCGCAGGCGGCGCAGAACGGACGGGTGACGGAGGCGATGACTCCTACGCGTTGCGGGCCGCCGTCCACCAGCGAGCGTTCGGCCGGGGCCGAGCCGCGTTCCCCCTCCCCCTCCGCGGTGAGGCCGAAACGGGTGCGCACGGAGGCCAGGATGTCCCCGTCCGCACCTTCACCCCGCTCCTCGGCGCGGAGATTCTCCTGGAGCCGCGAGCAGAACTGACCCTCACCGTCGACCCCGCCTTCGCACACGGCTTCCTGGTCGACACGGGCGAGGTCCACTTCGCCGACGCCCCCTGAAGCCCGCCGAACTGGGCCACCTGGAACCCGGCACCGCCCACCTGTCCAACTCGGGCGGGGCCATGGGGACATCGTGCGGGCCCGGGAGGAGTGGATGGGGGAGTTGGGCGGGCCTCGGGGCTGCCTCCGGTGCCTGAGCTGCCCGCCGTCACCGGCGTCCGCCGGGCCCTGGCGACAGTGAGCCGGGCGACTGCCGCACCCTCTGCATGGACAGAACCTACGCTTTGCGGTCCTGGTACCGACGGTGCCGGCCACCACCGCCGTCGCCGGTCTGCGGGTGGTGCGGTGGGCGGCTCTCCTGGCGCGTTGGCATAGGGCCGGTTGCCCAGGAATCTTCGGCCCCCTCGTCGAAACCAATCACCTCCTCGCCGTACAGATCCTGCAGCCAATTGGATTGGTAGACGGTGTCGAGATAGCGCTCGCCGAGGTCCGGGGAGATGGCCACCGCGGTGAGTTCACACTCGTCACCATGGTCGGCCAGCCAACGCATGGCGCCGCTGACGACCGTGCCGGTGGAGCCGCCGAACAGGAATCCGTGTCTGGCCAGACGATGGCAGGCACGGATGGTGTCCGTCTCCTCGACGTGTATCACCTCGTCCACGTAGGACTCGTCGAGCAGCGGCGGGCGCATGCTCATGCCGAGACCGGGAATCATGCGGCGGCCAGGCGCACCACCGAAGATCACCGAGCCTGCGCTGTCCACCGCGACGATCCGCACGGGCCGGTTCCACTGGCGGAAGTAGCGTGCGCAGCCCATCAGAGTCCCGGTGGTGCCGGCGCCGACGAACAGTACGTCCAGGCGCGGGAAGGCCTGGGCGATCTCCGGCGCCGTCCTGCGGTAGTGCGCCATCCAGTTGCCCGGATTGGTGTACTGGCTGAGCCACACATACCGGTCGTCGGCATCGCACAGCGCGCGGACGTGGTTGAGGCGTGCGCCCAGGAAGCCGCCGTTGGCGTCCAGGTCGGAGATGGTGAGCACCCGGCTGCCCAATGCCTCCATCAGAAGTCTGGTCGACAGGTTGCACCGGGAGTCCGTCACACACAGGAACCGGTAGCCCTTGCTCGCCGCGATCATGCTCAGCGCCACGCCGAGGTTGCCCGACGAGGACTCGACCAGGATCGAGTCCGGCTTGAGGACTCCGTTCCGTTCGGCGGTCTCCACCATCTCGGTCGCGGCCTTCAGCTTGATCGAACCGGCGAAGTTGAAGCCCTCGCACTTCAGGAACAGGGAGCGCCCGTAGATGGGCTCAAGGTCGACATAGAGCTGTCCTTCGTTGAAGGCATGGGGAGCGGATATGACGGGCACGGCGGCCTCCTCCTCATCTGCAGCAGGACCTTCTCCAGAGCTGAAAGCGCTCTCGGACGGTCATCCGTACCGGCGCATGTCATGGAAGAAGTCGTCGATGACGTGCAGCTCTCCGGAGCGGACCACCTCGTCGTAGACGTACTTGCCGACCGCGAGGTCGAGCACCCCGAGGCCGAAGGGCGAGAACACCACCGGCCGGCCCGCCGGCACCGCCACCCGGCCCGCCATCACGTCGTCCAACGTGCCCTGCAGGAAGTCCCGGTTGCCGGTGAGCTGCTCGGCCAGATGCGGCGAGGTGTCGGCCTTCAGACAGTGCTCGACGTCGTCGACGATGTTGGTCGAGGCGAGAACGATCTCCGGCGCGAGGTCGCGCAGCGACACGTGCAGCACCACGGGATTGTGCGAGAACCACGCAGGGTCGCTGACGTGCGGCTCACCGGCGACGGTGGCGAAGACCACCAGGTCGCTGCAGCGGATCAGCTCCTCGGCGTTGTCGTGCACCGTGATCCGGCCCGCGGTGCCCGACTGCTCGAGGTAGCAGCGGAACCCGGCCGCGCTGTCGGCGGACAGGTCGTGTACGCCGATCTCGTCGAACGACCAGCCGCTGCCTGCCAGGAACATGTGGATGTAGCGTGCGATCAGCCCCGTCCCGAAGAACCCGACGCGCGTGGGCCGCGGCCGGCCCCGGCTGAGCCGGTCCGCAGCCAACGCCGCCGACGCGGCCGTCCTGGTGGCGCTGATGATGGAACTCTCCAGGCAGGCGAACGGGTAGCCGGTGTCCTGGTCGTTGAGGATCAGCACGGCGGACGCCCTTGGGATGCCGGCCTGTACGTTCTCCGGGAAGCTGGAGATCCACTTCAGGCCGTCCACCCCTACGTGCCCGCCGATCGAAGCCGGCAGCGCGATGATCCGGGAGGACGGGCGGTCGGCGAAACGCAGGAAGTACGACGGCGGGTTCACCGAGTAACCCGCGCCGTGCAGCCGGTAGGTGGCCTCGACCAGGTCGACGATCTGCTTCTCGCGCCCCTCCAGCACCTGCTGGACCTGGGCACCGGAGATCACCGCGAAGGGTCGCACGGTGTGCTGCTCGGTTGTCGTGGACGCCGTCACGGCGGTGGTGACGGTGGTCGACAGTTGGTTGCCCGTCATCGGACGGTCACCTCGAAGTTCGGCGAGCAGTCGGACAGTCGTACCGAGTCGGCCATCGCGACGAGCACCTCGCGCGATCCCTCGAAGGGCTCCCGGCTGTGCGCGGTGCGGATGTTGTCGACGAGCATCAGGTCGCCGGCCTGCCACGGCTCGCGTGCGGTGTTGGCCTCGTAGACCTTGTTGAGCAGAGTCACCACGTCCTCGCCGATCGGGTCACCGCCTCCGAAACGGGTGTTGAACGGCAGCCCGTCGGCGCCGTAGACCTCGACGAGGTACTCGCGGACCTCGGAGGCCAGCGTCCACTCGTTGAGGAACGCGATCTGGTTGAACCAGCAGCGTCGGCCGGTGACCGGATGGCGCATCACGGCGCTGCGGCGCTGCCTGGTGCGCAGGCCCCCGTCGGGTTGCCAATCGAACTCGATCGCATTGGCGCGGCAGTAGCGTTCGACGGCGCCCCGGTCGTCGGTGCCGAAGACCTCGATGAGGGACGACCCGATCTCGTCGTTGTAGCTGCGGGTGAGCAGCCAGCCCTCCCGCTCGAACCGCTCGGCCAACTCGGTGGGCAGCTCCTCGAGCACGGTCGCCGCGTCGGCCACTCCGGTCGCCCCGCCCTCGGTGGGCGCGGTGAGGCAGGCGAAGAGCATCAGGCCGGGGAACTCCAGCGTGTAGCTGAGTTCGTGGTGCATGCACATCGGCTGGTTCGGCGGCCACTGCGCGGAGGAGTACACACCGTCGGCGTAGGTCCGCCGGGGCGCGAAGGCCTCCCGCTCCGTCATCAGCCCGGTGCTCAGCCGCTCGAAGACCGCACTGGTCCCGGCCACGTCGTGCAGTCCGAGGCCGCGGATCAGGACGCAGCCCTGTTCGGCGACGACGGCGCGCAGCGCGTCCCGGTGCTCGGCCGCCCAGCCCGGCGCGTCGCCGGGGGGCTCGGTCCGCAGTATCGGAGGCCGGCCGGGTTGGAGCTCGACGTCGTCGAGCAGCGACGCCGGGGATGTGGAGGACATCGTGGTTTCCTTTCGGTGTGCGGCTGTGTGCGGCTGTGCCGCTGTGTGCCGCTCAGGCAGAAGGCAGCAGTTCGGCGGTGCGCAGCACGGCCTGCGCTGCCTCGGTCGGACAGGTGCGGGGGAAGTAGTGGCCGCCCTCGGCGAGTTCGTGCAGGTCGACGCGGACCGCGAGGAGCTCCCAGTCGCGGTGGCGGTGCGGGTGACCGGTCGTGATCGGGTCGTCGGCGGCGACGACCACGGTGACCGGCGCGGACAGTTTCACCGCCGGGGGAGTGTTGAGGAGGCCGGTGAAATAGCGGTGTGCGGACACGCAGTCGTGCCGGTAGGCGGCACCGACATGCTCGGCACGCTGCGCATCCAGCTGATGGAGTCCGGTGTAGTCGCTGTCCGCGCTCAGTTTCGCGGCGATCGCGGCGTTGCTCTGTCCGGTCAGCTCGGTGACGGCGTTGCACCGGTCTGCGGCGTTGCCGAGCAACTGCGCGCCGACGAAGACCCGTTGGACATCCACCCCGCGCTCCTCCAGCTGTCTGGCCGTCTCCAGGGCGAAGGCCGCGCCCGAGGAGTGACCCCACAGCAGGACTCGGGGCAGGCCGCGTTCGGCGATCTCGGCGACGACCTGCGCGACCACGTCTGCCATCGGAGCGAAAGGCTCGCCCTCGGCGCCCACATCGTGACCGGGCAGCTCAACGGCGTAGACCGCGATCCCACTGCCCCGCAGCGCCTTGGCCATCGGCTGAAAGTTCACCGCGTTGCCGCCGGCGTAGGGAAAGCACACCAGGGCACCGGTCGGCGCACTCTCCGGTTCGTACAGAGACTGAAGAAGTTCGGAGGGTCGATCACACCTGCCGTCGACCAGCGCGGCCAGATCGGCGAGGACCGGATGGCGGGTCACGTCCTTGAGCGACACCGCGCGCTCCAGGGCGATGGCCAGCTTCACGGCCGACAACGATGTCCCGCCCCGGTCGAAGAAGTGGTCCCGTCGACCGATTCGGTCCTGCGGGATGCCGAGCACCTTCGCCCAGGCGCCCGCCAGCCATCGCTCGGTCGGCGTACCCGGAGCGTCGTGGTCTTCCTTGTGGCCTCCGAGGACATCGAGCTCTCCCGCGAGCACCGCCAGTGCCCTCTTGTCGGTCTTGCCGTTGGCGGTCAGCGGCAGGCTCTCCAGCCAGTGGAAGGCCGACGGCACCATGTACTCCGGCAGCGACCCACCCAGCCGGTCCCCCAGATCCCCGACCGAGAGCGACCCCGGGCCGGAGCAGAAGGCCACCAGGTGCGTGCTCCGGTCGGGCCGCTCCACGACCACCACCGCACCGTCGCGGACACCGGGCACCCGCAGCAGTGTGTTCTCGATCTCGCCGATCTCGATCCTGAAGCCACGGATCTTGACCTGGGTGTCGCGGCGCCCGAGGAACTCCAGCTTGCCCTCGGGCAGCCAGCGGCCGTGGTCGCCACTCCGGTAGAGCCGGGCGCCCTCGCGGTGCGGATCGGGCATGAAGGCCTGCTTGGTGCGGTCCGGATCGTTGACGTATCCGCGGCCCACGCAGATGCCGGAGAAGACGATTTCGCCGGGCGCGCCGAGCGGCACCGGTGACAGCTGCTCATCGACGACGTAGATGTGCACGTTGCTGATGGGGGGACCGAGCGGGACCCGTTCACGGGCCGGTACCCGGTCCATGACCTCGTGGTTGGTGTCGTCGGAGGTCTCGGTCAGGCCGTACGCGTTGACCAGCCTGATGTCGGGCTCGGCCGCGAACCAGCGCTGCGTGAGCTCCTTCTTCAACGCCTCACCGGTGACGGACACGCACCGCAGGTCAGGCAGTTCGCGCGGGTGTTGCTCCAGATAGGTCAGTACGACCTCGAGGTACGACGGCACGACCTGGAGCACGGCGACCCGGCTGCGGACGATCTTGTCGACGAACCGCTGGACGTCCAGGATCACCTCCTGCTCCACCAGCACGGTCCGCCCACCGACCAGGGGCGCGGACACCAGTTGCCACAGCGAGATGTCGAAGCACTGGGGGGCGGTCTGGGCCACCACCTGCCCCTCGTCGATTCCCAGGTCTTCGATCTTGGCGTAGAGGTGGTTGAGCATGCCCGCGTGCTCGCACATCGCGCCCTTGGGCTCTCCCGTGGAGCCGGAGGTGAAGTAGATGTAGGCGAGTTGGTCCGGCGCGACGGCGATGCCCAGGTCGTCGCCGCCGTGGCCCTCGTCGTACGCCGTGCCGACGAGGAGCTTCCGGACCCCCGGCAGCGAGCCCAAGGCCTGGTCGAGCGAGTCGGTGCTGCCAGGTTCGGTGAGTACGAGCCCGCACTCGGCGCGGGAGAGCATGGCCGCGATGCGGTCGGCAGGGAAGTGCGGCTCGACGGGCAGGTACACGCCTCCGGCCTTGAAAACCGCGAGGACCGCTGCCATCCAGTCCAGGTTTCTTCCGGTCACCACCGCGACGACACCTTCGCGCCGCAGTCCCCGCGTCAACAGGGCTCGTCCCAGCTGGTTGGCACGTGTGTTGAGTTCCCCGTAGGTCCACTGCCGGTCGCCGTGCACGGCGACCACGGCATCCGGACGTACCCTCACCTGCTGCTCGAACAGCTCGTGCATCCGGGCGTCCGGCAGGGCACGGGGCGGTCCGGACAGCCCTTCGAGCTGGAACCGGCGCTCCTCGGTGGACAGCAGGCTCTGTCGCGCGTGCTCCGCGTCCGGATCCGCGGCGATGAACGTGAGCGCGGCGAGGTGGTAGCCGGCGATCCTGGCGGCGTGGTCCGCGTCGAGTACGTCGGTCCGGTACCGCAGTCGCAGCACGGCCCGGCCACCGTGCTCCGAGAACCCCACCCACAGCACGGTGTTTCCGTCTCCGGCGAGATCGCCGCCGCCCGTCGGACGAAGACCGGAGGCCGGATGCGGATCGAAGACGGTCTCGATCGACGCTTCGGACAGGCCCAGTTCGCGCCTGAGTGCGTCGACCGGAAAGTCCTTGTGCGACAGCAGTTCCGACGCGACGCGATGGGCGTCGACCAGCAGTGCCCGCCACGACTCGGGTGCCGTCGTGAGCCGACAGGGCAACGGCCGGCCGCCCTCCTCGGCGACGTAGCCGGTCGTGACGTCGTGCTCGCCGGCCAGCGTGGCGACTACCTTGGCGTGCATGGCCAGCATCACGGAGCCGAGGGGCATGGTGAGGTCCTTGGCCAAACGGCGCAAGTCGTCCATGACGTGGTCCGGGATCGTGGCCTCGTGCTCATCGACGCCCGTCATCGGATGGAGCGTCCACCGCGGGATCGTGGTGGATCCACCGGCGACGAGTACACCACGCCAGAACTCCTGGTCCGTCTCCACTTGCGTTGCCATCGATCAGTCCCTCTTCACTCGCCGTGGCCGGCATGTCTGTCACCGCAGACCAGGGCGGCTCCACTGTCGTCGTTACCGGGCGCGGGGGCATCTCTCGTCTCCGTGGCCGGGTTTCCACCCCACCGCGCGTGCTGCGGGACTTCCTCGCCCTTCATGAGAAAGGAGTCGGGCGCAAGCACTGAGCCGTCACCCATCGTCACGCCGTAGTGGACGTGGGAGCCGACACCGAGGGTGCATCCGTCGCCGATCGTGCTGCGGTCGGACTTAAAAGTGCCGTCCTCCTGCGAGTGACACTGGATTTTGCTCCCCGCATTGAGGGTGCAGTCGTCACCGATGGTGGTGAGCATCCGCTCCGTCAGATAGCAGCCGTCATCGAAGACCCTGCTGCCGAGCCGAACACCCAGGAGCCGCCAGATCACGTTCTTGAAGGGGGTGCCATTGAAGACGTTGAGGTAATGGTCAGGCACCTTCCACAGACGCTCGTGCCACCAGAAGTACGGGTCGTAGATGGAGCACAACTGCGGTCGCAGTCCGCGGAAGGCAACGATGGCGCGCTCCACCAGCACGAAGTAGAGCGGGGTGAATACCAGCGTGAGCACCAGGAACACCACGATCGGTACATGTCCGAAGGAGTCGTACAGATCGATATTCGCGAGGGCGAGCAGGGTCAGCACGAAGAAGTACAACCACCGCACGAGCAGAAAGAGGATCATCGACCGGATGTTGTAGCGGTTCTTGGCGGCGAGATTGCGGCGCAACTCGCTTCCGGTCCGCATGTCGTCGAATCGGAGGTCGCGCTCCACCGACCGGGGAATCTCGAAGCACGGTGAGCCGAGCAGGCCCACTCCCTCGCGCACCTCGCCGTCGAGCGGAATCATCACCTTCGTCGCGAGGAGGCAGTTGTCGCCTGTCTTCGCACCGGACGGATACGCGATGTTGTTCCCGAGAAAGTTGTGCTGCCCGATCGTCGCCCGGGACACCCGGAATGACGTGCTCGAGAAGTCGGCGTTCACGATCGACAGGCCGTCGGCGACCATCGTGCCGCTGCCCACGGAGCAGAGGTACGGGTTTTCGTGCTGCACTTCGGTGCCGAAGTTCGACCCCGTCTGCTCCACCCGGGACAGGTCGTATCCAAGGCCACGCAGATAGTGGACGATGTAGGAGCTGTCGCCGAACAGCCAGGTGAAGAACTTCACGTTGGTGATGCGTGCGATCGCCCGGTGCGTCGAGTAGTGAAAGCCGTACAGCGGATAGACCCTGTCCGGCTTCACGACCCGGTTCAGCAGGCGCGGAACAGTGAACAGAACGGCGACGCCCACGACGACGAGGCCGAAGAACAGGACGCACGAGACGAGCAGCGCGTCGACGTAAAGCTCCGGCGACGCGATGCCTGCCGTGCCCGGCCCCAGCCGTTTGCTCAGCGCCGGGACCTCCGTCAGCAACATGTACAGTCCCCCGACGGCCAGCGGCACAAAGAGGAAGAACATCTGCCCCAAGGCGGCGAGGCCGAAGCCGGCCCGGCGCAGGGGGCCGCACCTGGCGGGCGGGATCCTCACGTAGTCGACCTCCGTGCGCTGCGCCGGAGATCCGTGCCACCGCTGGCCGTCCGGGACCGTTTGGCCGCTGTACAGCGAGGACGTATGACCGAGCTGCGCCCCGTCACCCATCGACGTGTCGATGTCGAGCACGGTCTTCTCACCGATGAACACATCTCTGCCGAGGGTTACCGGGCCCGTCTGGATACGGCCGGCGTGCGCCCGGTAGCAGGGGAAGAAAGAGTCCTTGCGGATCACCGTACCGGCGCCGATTGTGAGCAGGTCGGAGCAGACCGGAACGTTGCGGGAGAGGATCGTGACACCCCTGCCGATGCGTGCACCGAGTGCCCGCAGGTACAGCACGTAGAGGGGGTTGCCGATGAAGAAGACCATCGGGTTGGCATGGAGCAGCACCTTGACGGTCCAGAAGCGCAGATAGGTCAGGCCCCAGACCGGGAATGCGCGTGGTTTCCACCGGCCGACAAGGATCCATTTGGCCGCGATCGGGAAAGTGCACGCGCTGACGAAGGCGGCGCCGCCGAAGACGGCCGAGCGGATGTAGACGTCGACCAGGTTCGAGCCGGCGGATATCCATGCATAGCCGCGTGCGGTGAGCATTGCGACGAGGAAGGAATATCCCAGGAAGAGCAGGAACTGCAGCGTTCCGCAGAGCGTGTACTGCAGTGTGCCGGCCCGAGTCATTTCCTCCGACGACGCCGGAACCTGCGAGCTGACCGGGGCGGGTGTGGCACCGGTACCGGCACCGACTCCGGGATAGGTGTCGACGAGCGCCGTCGCCAGGCTGCGGATCGTCGGGTAACGGTAGATGTCTTTCATCGAAACCGATGGCAAGTCCGTTCGCTTCCTGACGCGTGCACAGAATTGAGCCATCACCAATGAATTTCCGCCGAGGTCATTGAAGAAGTTACTGTCGACCGACACCTGCTCGACGCACACGACCGCGGCGAGCACCTCGGCGAATTTCCTCTCGGTCTCCGTCGGCTGGATGTTTTCTGACTGCGAGGTGTTGTCCGTCGGACCTTTCTTTCTGTGCTCGGCGACCGAGGATTCATCCGGGGCGGACGTCAGGTAATCGGCAGACCTCTCCAGCATGCAAGCTCCTTGAGAAAAATCTGATCACCGTCGGCACGTTCGGCCGACGACCGGTTTCCTCGCGCCGAGTGCTGAGCGGACAAAACAATTCAGGCGCCGCGATCTCGTGAATTGGCGACTTCACGAAACCATCACGCCCTTAGTTTCCGTTGCCCACCGGCCGGGCGCCACTCGCCTCGATCGCGGCGGCACGACATCGGGACTCATCGGTGCCCGGGGGCCAGGTTCCATGGGCCCAGCGCCTGTCATGCAGGCCAGGTACGTGTTACTGCATACAGGTGGCGTGGACCTGGTCCGCGGGGGAGCTGAGCCGGTACTCAGCCGGGAGTTCAACGGATCACTCGTGATTCCTGCAGGTGGTGCGGAGCGGTGGCGCGTGGGTGAGAGCAGTGGGTTCGGCGTGCGGGACTTTTGCGTACACCTCTATGCGTTTTTTGTGGCCCTTGTACATGCCGCTCGATTGGCTTTTCTCAGCGAAGGGCAATGCACGGAATTCGATGCCCTCGTCCAGCTCGTCCGGCGTCATCATGATCTTCCGGTTCCTGCGCTGTGCTGCAGCCATGCGCGCCTCTCTTCGACTGACATCCGGCCCGGATCCGAGTGGCCGAGGCACTCGGCTCGGGCCTTGTTGGCTGGGCACAGTGACGTCACGGACGCCGCGGGGCCGGGGTGGGTAGCGTCGCTGTCGCACGAGCGCGACTACGTCGGCCGGTCCGAGATCGGCCTGAGCTATTGGGCTGGCAGATGAAGCTCAGGCCACACCTGTGCCCGGCGGCCCAGGCAGCGTGACCGCGCAGCTGACCGAGGACCCCGACACCCTGCTGCTCAGTACAGCAAAGCACCAGTTCAGGAGCCCTCCCGTCCAACGGACGGGAGGGCTCCAGTGCTTGCAGCACACATGCTCCGCCCCCTGAACCTGGCCGGCCGATCCGGTGACTCGGTCACGGCCTTCGTCCGCAACCCGGCGGCCCTGGGTGACCTGGCCGAGCGGGTCACGCCGGTCACCGGCGACGCCACCTCACAGCGCGACCTCGCAGCCGCCGCGATCGGGCACGACGCGATCGTCTCCGCGCTCGGCAGGGGCAATTCGGTGCGTGCCGACGGCCTCTTCACGCGCGCCTCGGCCGCAGTGATCGGCGCCGCAAAGGAAGTGGGTGTCTCCCGCCTGGTGTGGCTGTCGTCGTTCGGTGTCGGCGACACCTTCGACTGGTCGAGCACCCCGCAGAAACTGATCTACAGCACGCTGCTGCGGTCGATCTACGCCGACAAGGAGATCGCGGACGAGAGCATCCGCTCCAGCGGGCTGGACTGGACCGTGGTCTACCCCACCAGGCTGACCCACGGCCCCGCCATAGGCACCTACAGCGCGGGCGACCGGCTGCCGATGAAGGGCAACCCGACGATCAGCCGCGCGGACGTCGCCGCCTTTATGCACCAGGCAGCACACGGCAGTGAGTGGATCAACCGCACCGCGGTGATCTCCGACTGAGCGTCCACCGCCGCCGACCATGACAGTCGTTATAGAACGATGTAGCCTCAGCTTCTATAACGACTGTCATAGGAGGATGCCGTGACGATCATTACCGTGAACGCCCCCAAGGGACGCCTGGACCTGGAGCAGCGCCGCGAGCTGGCCGAGACGCTGACGGACGCGGTGCTGGTGCCCGAGGTGGGGCAACCGGCTCCGGCCGCCCGCGCCGGGTTCCAGGTGCACTTCGTCGAACGCGAGCGGGACATGATGGCGATCGGCGGACGGCTGCTTTCGGACGCCGGTCAGGAACTCGACGCGATGGTGATCGACATCGCGGTCATGGACGCCGCCTGGCAGTCGGACGTACGAGCCCAGGTCATCGAGCGCGTCCTGGCCGCACTGGCGGCGGCCTGCGGACTGGAGAAGCCGTCACCGACGTGGTGGGTCAACTTCCGCGTGATCGACGAGGGCAGCTGGGGCTCGTCCGGGGGTGTGCTGTCGATCCTGCCGCTTCTTGAGAGCGGGGTGTTCACGGAGGAGAGGGTCAAGGCCGTCCGCGCCGCACTGGGTACCTGACGTCGACTGCGACGCACTTCCGGGCATGCATCAAGCCCCCCTGCACGGTCAATCCTTGATCGCGGCGAGGATGAGCGCCTGCAACTGCTCCGCGGCGTGGTCCAAGGGCTGAGCGCTGCGCTTGGCGCGGCACATGGCCACGGTCCCCTCGACGGCCGCGACGACGAGGGTGGCGAGCTGGGCCGCCTGCTCGCGCTCGGCGCCGTGCTCGCGCAGCGAGTTGGCCAGCAGGCTTTCCCAGGTGCCGAAGACGTCAGCCGCGGCGAGCAGGGCGGCCGGCATCTCGTCAGTGGGCGGCTCCTCGATGGAGACGGCGAGAACCGGGCAGCCCGCCCGGAAGTCACTGTCGACGACGATCTTGCGCCACAGGGCGAGGAACGCCTGCAGCCCGGCGACCGGCCCGACCTCCAACTCCTTGCGCAGACGGCGCGCGACCCACTCGCCCGTGTAGCGGACGGCCTCGGAGGCCAACTGCTGTTTGCCTTCGGGGAAGTAGTGGTACGTCGAGCCGAGCGGCGCCCTGGCGTGCTTGGCCATCTCGCGGATGCTCGTCGCGTTCAGACCGCGCCGACTGATCATGTCGGCCGCGCCGGCCACGATCCGTTCGCGCGCCGCCGGGCTGGACTTGGTCACGTACAAGATCCCTTCTGGCCCCACTGGCTATAACAGCCGTCATAGTCTAACGTGACCGCCACTTATAACGACTGTCATAGACCTGTGTCGTCGACCCGAACGAAGACGAACGAAACAAGGAGAGGTATGCCATGCCGATGATCCGGCTCACGGCCCCGGCCGCCGCCCTGACCGAACAAGGCCGCCAGAGCATCCAGCGCGACCTCGCCGCGGTGCTGCTGCGCTGGGAGGGCGCACCCGACACGCCGTTCTTCCGCGCCCAGGCATGGAGCTACCTCACCGAACTGCCGGAAGGCGCCCAGATCACCGCCGAGGACGACGCGCCGCGCTTCCTGGTGGACGTCACCGTCCCGCAGGGGGCCTTGTCCGAGCGCCGTAAGGCCGGCCTGGTCGAGGAGGCGACTAAGACCGTCCTGGCCGCGGCCGGCCTCGGCCCGGACGACGCCCTGCGGGTGTGGGTGCTGGTGCACGAACAGCCCGAGGGCACCTGGGGCGCGGGCGGCTCCGTGATCCGCTACGCCGACCTGGTGGCACTGGCGAAGGGACAGCGCGCCGATGCGTGAACTGACCTATGTCGCCAAGCGCACCGTCGAGTGGCGCGAGGCACCCGACCCGAAACTCCAGTCCGACGGGGAGGCGATCGTCGCCCCGGTGGCCGCCACCTCCTGCGACGTCGACTCCTCCATCCTCGCCGGTCACGGCTTCATCGACCCGCCCTTCGCCCTCGGCCACGAGTGCGTCGCCCGGGTCGTCGAGACCGGCGACGCCGTCACCGCCGTAGCCCCCGGCGACCTCGTCGTCGTCCCCTGGTCCATCAACTGCGGCATCTGCGAGCGCTGCCGGGCCGGGCTGACCGCGCACTGCACCGCCGTCCCCTACATGGCGATGTACGGCGCACCGATCGGCGGCAGTTGGGGCGGACTCTTCTCCGACCTGGTCCGCGTGCCCTACGCCGACGCCATGCTCGTCCCGCTACCGGCCGGCCTCGACCCGGTCGCGATGGCCTCGGCCAGCGACAACTGGTCCCTGGCCTGGCGTCTGGTCGCTCCCCACCTCAAGGCCCGCCCCGGAGCACGCGTCCTGGTCGTCGCCCGCGGCAGCATCGGCCTGTACGTGTGCGACATAGCCCGCGCGCTCGGCGCCTCCGACGTGCTCTACGTCGACCCCGACCCCGAACACCGCACCCTGGCCCGCGCGTTCGGGGCCGCCACCGCCGAGACCCTGGACCCGATCCCCCAGGGCTACGACATCGCCGTCGAGGCCACCGGACGCGTTGACCAGCTCGCGCTGGCCGTCAAATCCCTGACTCCAGAAGGGATTTGCGAGTCGGCGGGCAACCATTTCCGTCCCGGTGAACTGCCACTGCTCGACATGTACCTCAACGGCGTCACCCTGCGCATCGCCCGCGACAACGTCCGTGCCCACATCCCCGACGCCCTCGAACTCGCCGCCTCCGGCAAGGTCACCCCCGAGAAAGTCGTCTCCCACGTCATCGACTGGGAGGACCTGCCGACCGCGCTGCCGGAGAAGCACCTCAAGCCCGTCTTCGTCCGGGCAGATGGCTGAAGACCGCACTCGGCCCGCACCCCACCAGCCCACCCCACCGAGAAACCCGATGCACACTTCCCTCACCGACCCGCCGCCCACTGGCACTGCCACCGACCCCACGCGAGCGACAGCCGAGGAAGAGGAACTGGAAGACCAGAAGGCGGCCATCACCCGCCTCGGCCACGAACTGCGCGCCCTGGTGGAAGCCACCGTCCGCACCGCCGCCTCCCCGGACACCCTCCACCGTGTGGCGGACGGCGTCCGCGCCATCACCAGCCAGCTGACGGGCCGACGGCGGTCGCGGGCGGAGATCCCCGAGGTGGACGAGTTCCCCACAGGGACACGTATCTACAGCCCTGTGACCGGGGCCGGGAGCCCGCTGGCCCCGCCCGTACAGGTGACGCCCACCGCCGACGGCCTGGTGGGTCACTGCACGCTCGGCATCGCCCACGAAGGGCCGCCCGGCTACGGCCACGGCGGCATGAGCGCCATGCTCCTGGACGAACTCATGGGCCGCGCCTGCGCAGCAGCCGGAACGCCCGGCCTGACCGTCTCCCTTCAGATGCGCTACCACCGCCCGGTCCCACTGGAAACGCCCCTGCGGATCCTCGCCCGCGTCACCGGCACGGACGACCGCAAGATCTTCGTGAGCGGGTCGATCACCACCCAGACAGACCCTGACGCGAACCTCGTCACGGCCGACGGGGTCTTCATTGCTCCCGACCTCCACCGCACTCGCACCCTGTTCCCGGGGCTGCAAGCCGAACGGTGACCAGCCGGGCATGCGGCGTATCCCCCGTCGGAAGTTGAGAACTACGGAGGGGAGTTGTCCCAGGCCAGACACCCAGCAGTCGGCGTTTCCACAGGTCACAGCCTTGTCCGGGGAAAACTCCTAAAGCGGGTGTCGCAGGTTCGAATCCTGCCGGGGGCACAGCGCATTACGCCGCTGACCTAGGGTTTCCTCCCCAGGGAGGCGCTCTGTTCGGCCTCGGACTCCTCGTCCGGGGCCGTTTGCGTGAGCGGTGCGTGAGCGGACGGGTTCCTCCTTCTCAGCGCAGTTGCTCGGCCAGTCCGACGATGATGCCCTCCGGGCCGCGGAGGTAGCAGAGCAGATAGCTGTCCTCGAACCGGGCGATCTCGCCGACGAGTTCGGCGCCGTGAGGGCGCAGGCGGGCAACGGTGTCCTTGAGGTCGTCGACGGCGAACATGACGCGGTGCGTGCCCAGAATGTTGTGCGGCCGGTTGCGCGGCCCGGCGCTGATCACCGCGGGGCTGCGGTACTTCGCCAGCTCGAGCCGGCTGTGACCGTCTGGGGTCCGGACCATCGCGATGTCACAGTGGACGCCGTCGAGTCCGGTGCACTGGTCGGCGACGGGGCCCTCGACCTCCGCCCTGCCCTCCAGCTCCATACCGAGTTCCACGAAGAACGCGATGGCGGCATCCATGTCCTCGACGACGATGCCGACGTTGTCCATCCGCTGAATCGCCATGCCGGTTTCTCCTTCTTCCTCGTGCGGCCGGTGGTGGCCGCTGATGTCCCTGGGACGGAGCCGGTGGCACGTTCTCGACATCCTCAGACCGCCGAACTCCGAAAAATCTGGATCGCGCCTCAGGTGAGATTCATCCGGATGTACCAGCCCACCGCCAGCAGTGGTTGCTGCGCTGTGCGAGGTATAGATCAGAGCAAGCATGCTCAGGGAAGTCCCCTGCCGAGACGGTCCTTTGGATGATCGCGAGCAGGCCTTCGGGGAAGACCTCACCTTCAAACGGCCAGGTCAGCTCAGGCTGTATAGATCCCGTGCGGGTGATTCTGACATCCACCGCTGCAATCACCGGCGCCGGACGGAGACGTACACCAGCGCCTCTGTCCGGCCGTCGCATCAGTCGACAGCAGCAGCCGGATCGGGCTCGGATCGAACTCCTAAAGCGGATGTCGCAGGTTCGAATCCTGCCGGGGGCACAGACAGAAGGGCCAGCTCAGGAGGGGTTTCCTCCCAGGCTGGCCCTTTGCCGTTTCCGGTGCCGTGCCACGTCGGTGTCCGTGTAGCTCGGGAAGAGTCGGGCGAGTCCGGCTTGGAGGGCTGCGGTGAAGTCCTTCGCGTACTGCCGGGGCACGAAGACATAGTCAGGGCAGAGGCAGACCTGGCCGCCGTTGAGCATCCGCGTACTGACGATGCGGTGTGCCGCCAGTACGAGATCGGCGCGCGCCGCCTCTGGGCGCGCTGCGTGCATGCGGGCAGAGGGGGGAAACCCCGCCGTGGCTGGGTGGGTCGGTGCTGTCACCAGCCCACCACAGACCCCAGCCCCAGGACCAAAAGCACGACTCCTGCGACCCCGAACTGCAGTCTCATGCGTTCAGGGCTCTTCCAGGGCGTCCCCCATCGGGTCCTGTAACGCGGCGCGAAGACCACGTCTGCCCGGTCCCATACCCACACGTCCACGCCGCGGTAGCCGCAGGCCACCCCGATGAGAGCGCTACCCGCGATCAGTGCGAGCACCCCACGAAGAACCACGCCGTTTCCTTCCCCTGCCCCCCACGACAAGCGTCATCCTCGCGTCCTTGTCGCAGGGGACGCCGAGGTGCCCCGCACGCGCGAAAGAGGCAGCACTTGGAGGCACCACCATTGGTGCCGTGATCGACCTGATAAGGATGAGGCCACAGGCTCAAATCCCATTGGCCCCACCCGCGGAAAGACCCCCGGTCCGGATGGGCCGGGGGTCCCTTTCATGTTCGGCTGACTCGGCCGCCGGAGACGGCCGCTGCTGTCAGCACACCAGGGTGTGTGCCCCGGCCGCCAGGAAGACGACTCCCGCGATGCCGAATTGGATCCGCGTGGTGGTAAGGCTCCACCAGGGCGTTCCGTACCGGGTCCGCCGCCTGAACACTACGTCCGCCCAATCCCACACCCACACGTCCACGCCGCGGTAGCCGCCGGCCACCACGACGAAAGCGCCGCCCACGATCAGTGCGAGCACCCCACGAAGCACCACGGCGTTTCCTTCGCCTCCCCACGACCAGCGTCGCCATCGCGGCATTGTCACAGGGGCGCCGAAGGTGCCCGCACCTGATGCGCTCCGTCGGCCGCTCCGTACAGTGCGCGGGGAGAGGGGCGACGCGACGTGGCTGATCAGAACTGGGACGATGACACCTAGTACCACCGGGCCGTGGGGCGGGCGTGGGTCATGGTGGTGGTCGCCTCGTGTTGCTCGTTGGTGGTGGTCGGGTTCAACCACGGTGGCGAACGGGCACCACGTCGCACAACGGCCCGCTGACCGCTCGGCCTGGTCAGGGGGCCGTCAACCTGTCGTCTTTCGCGAATTGAGCTGCTCCCGGTGTCTTCGCCCACGCTGCCGCCGCGCCACCGGAGTTCCTGCGCGATCAGCAACGGCAGCGGGGCGAAGACCGTTCCCGGCGCCCGTACGTGTGGATCAGGCCGCAAGGACCTTCTGCTTGGCCTGCTGGAACTCCTCCTCGGTGATCGCGCCCTTGTTCTTGAGGTCGGAGAGCTTCGCCAGCTCGTCCGCGTGGCCCGTACCTCCGGCGGTTTCCTTGATGTAGGAGTCGAACGATGCCCTCTGCGCCTTGGCATGCTCCTGCTCGCGCTTGCCCATGTCGCGTCCCCGGGCGATCAGGTACACGAAGATGCCGAGGAACGGCAGGAGGATCACGAAGAAGAGCCAGCCGGTCTTCCCCCAGCCACCCATCGAGTCGTCCCGGAAGATGTCGCCGATGACGCGGAACAGCAGGAACAGCCACAGGACCCACATGAAGATCCACAGCATGGTCCAGAACGCGCCCAGGAGTGGGTAGTCGTACGCCAGGATCAGGTTCTTGCTCATCGTTGTCCTCCTGCCTTGGTCGCGCCTCGCGACGCGACAGACATTTCCTGCCCCCTTGCCGACACCTACCAGCGCCGCGTCAGGCCGCCTGGAACGCCTCCGCGATATGACCCGCTGCCGACACGATCCGGGCGCTGCCCACCACGGGCGCGACCGCGACAAGTGCTCCCTGCACCTTCTCCAGCGGGACGCCGATCGCACCGGCCGCTCCGACATTGAGGAGGTAGGAGGCGGGTGCGGCGTCCATCGCCACGAGCGCGGCGATACGCAGGAGCAGATAGGTCTCCTCGTCCAGACCCGACCGCTCGAACGAGTCGGTCGTCATGTGGACCAGGGTCTCGAACACTGGCGCGTCGCCCGCGGCGAGCGCACCCAGGTTCTCTTCAGGGGTCCTGTTCTCGGTCATCGATGGTTCTCCCTGTCGCGTGGTGCCGACGCCGTGTCAGGCGACTTCGGCGAAGACCCGGCCAGTGCGGAGAAGCGGAAGGGAGAGACCGCGTCCGGCCGTAGCGGATGGGCACGAACTCCCGCAGGCGGTCGCCCGACTCGGCCTCGATGATGTCCAACGGGCCCGGTCGACGATTCGTCTGCGGCTGATACTCCGAGGGGCTCCTGCTGACCTGGTCGCTGCCATGCCACCTCCTGGACGGCGCGGCCCGGGGGGCGCCCGCGCCGTCCGGGCCCTGTTCCCGGCCTCCCTACACCGTTCCACACTCTGATCCGGCAGGCATCTCGGCCACCTGGATCACCGACGTCACCGCCCATCGGGGCAGGTGGTGGCCACTTGCCCCCTCCCGCCCGGAATCGCTCCACCCACCTCACGTCCGCCAATCAGTTGATCTCCATGGCGGGTCGCGGATCCATCCCACGAAGCCGCTGGGACCATTCGCCCATGGCACCCAGGACAGGCACTGCTGAGAGTTCGGCAACGGCGCGCATCGTCCTGGTGGCGCTCGCGGCCGGACAGTTCCTGATGGCGCTCGACAGCTCGGTCATGAACGTCTCGATCGCGACGGTGGCCGAAGACGTGGGTACGACGGTGACGGGGATCCAAGGCGCCATCACGGCCTACACCCTCGTCATGGCGATGTTCATGATCCCCGGCGGCAAGGTAGGGGCGCTGATCGGCCGCAAACGCGCGTTCATGATCGGCTGCTTCATCTACGGCTGCGGCTCCCTCACCACGGCACTCGCGCCGAACCTGCCCGTGCTGCTGCTCGGCTGGTCGTTCCTGGAGGGCATCGGGGCGGCACTCATCCTGCCCGCGATCGTGGCGCTCGTGGCGAGCAACTTCGCCATCGAACGCCGTCCCGCCGCCTACGGTCTCGTCACGGCCGCAGGGGCCGTGGCGATCGCGGTCGGGCCGCTCATCGGGGGTGTCGCGACGACGTACTTCTCCTGGCGGTGGGTCTTCGCCGGTGAGGTCGTGATGGTGTTCGGCATCCTGGTGCTCGCCCGCCGCATCGCTGACGCGCCGGTCGGCGAACGCCCGCGCATCGATCTCGTCGGCACCGTGCTGTCCGCGCTGGGGCTCGGGATCTTCGTCTACGGCGTACTCCGCTCGGACGAATGGGGCTGGTTCCAGCCGAAGCCCGACGCGCCCTCGTGGCTCGGGGTCTCGCTGGTCGTGTGGCTCATGCTGGCCGGTCTGCTTCTGGTCTGGCTCTTCCTCAGCTGGGAGACCCACATGGTGAAGCGGCGCAAGGAACCACTCATCGACCCGGCCATGCTGCACAACAAGCAGCTCAGCGGCGGACTGACGATGTTCTTCTTCCAGTACCTCGTTCAGATGGGCGTGTTCTTCGTCGTACCGCTCTATCTGTCGGTGGCCCTGGGCCTGTCCGCGCTCATGACCGGCGCCCGCATCCTGCCGCTCTCCGTGACGCTGATGGCGGCCGCCGTCCTGGTCCCCCGCTTCTTCCCGGACGTCTCGCCGCGGCGGGTGGTGCGGCTCGGGATCCTCGCGTTGCTCGCGGGCGCGGTGGCGCTGATGGCCGCGCTCGACGTGGACGCCGGTGCGGAAATCGTCACCATCCCCCTTCTGTTGATCGGGCTCGGCATGGGCGCGCTGGCGTCCCAGCTCGGGTCGGTCACCGTGTCCGCGGTGCCTGAAGCACAGAGCGCGGAAGTCGGCGGCGTCCAGAACGCCGTCACCAACCTCGGCGCCTCCATCGGTACGGCACTCGCCGGGTCCATCATGATCGCCGCGCTGACGACCTCCTTCCTCACCAGCGTGGACGAGAATCCGGCGATCCCGGCCGAGGTCAAGAACCAGGCGACTGTCGAACTCCAAAGCGGCGTACCGTTCTTGTCGGACGCTCAGCTCGAGTCCGCCCTCGACGAAGCGGGCACGAGCACCGAGGTGACTCAAGCGGCACTCGACGCGAACGCCGACGCCAGGATCGACGGTCTGCGCGCCGCACTCGCCATCCTCGCCTTCGCCGCTCTCCTCGCGATGTTCTTCACCTCACGGATCCCGGACACCCAGCCCCGTTCGACGAAGCCATAGCGCTGGCCGGCCGGCCTCACTTCTTCCCCTTGGAAACCAGCTTGCGGAGAGGATCGTCGGAGTCGGGCGGGATGTTGTCCCAGGACGTGGCCTTGGGGGCGTCCCGGACCGACCGCAGCGACAGATACGTCACGGCGCTGATGAGGTCACCGTTGTGGGTGCCGCCGAGAGCGGTGGTCTTCTCCTCCAGCGGCAGAGCGGTCTCCGGGTCGATGACGACGCGGCTGCGCACGTCGTCGAGGTCGTATTCGATGGCCACCCCGGCTCGCCCGGCGCTGTCGTGCACGGAACCGACGAGGCGGAGATAGGGAAGTCCGGCGAGTACGTCGTAGAGCGCTGAACGCAGTTCGGGGCTCACCGGGGCGGTGAGCAGGGTGACGATGCCGTTGAAGACCGCCTCCTGCTCGGGCGTGTCCGGGGTGCCGCTGTAGAGATACGCCTTGAGGGCGCGTGGTTCGGTCGGCAGCTTGCGGAGGTCGTCCCACGTGACCTGCCGGCCGGCGACCTGCCATGACATCTGCGCGTTGGGCTCCTTCCCCGCCGGAGTCATCGCGTACTGCCCGTTCCAGGCCCGGCTGATCATTCCCGACCGGCTGAACCAGACCGTGCTCGTGGCAGCGCCGCTCCGGGCCCCGACCACCTTCACGGGCGATCCCCAGCCCGTGGCCGCGCTGTTCTCGCCGGTGATCATCTTCCGGCGCACTTTCCAGTAGGGGGCATCGCTGGTGCGCGCGTCAGCGGCGGTGCTCGCGACCTCGTGAAGGAAGGACGCCGCGTCCGCACTGGCCGCGGGCCGCGTCCCGCCGAAGGGGATCGTCGGAACGGCGACCGCGCCGGCGACGACGGCCGCGACGGCGGCGGAGAGCAGGATGCGGCTGCGGCGCGTCCGGCCGAACCGCCGACGGGGCCGACCGGCGTCCAGGCGCGCGTCCGCGCTGTCGGCGACGGCAGCAAGACGCACCGCGGCCAGTGCGGCATCGACCACCGCGGCGTCGGGCGGGGCGACTTCACCGGCGGCGATCAGGGCGTCCACGCCGGGGAAGTCGAGAACCTCGTGCTCGTTCATGCCAAGTCTCCTGTCGAACGGAGTACGCGGGAGGGCGTGGAAGGTAAGGAGAGTGAGGAGGGCGAAGAGGGTGAGAAAGACGAAGAGGGTGAGGAAGACGAGGGAGATGACGAAGATGAGGAAGGTGAGGAAGGTGAGGCGGACAGGGCGATGCGTGAGTCCTGTCCGGGGCCGGGTTCGAGTGCCTCGCGCAGGCGGTTGCGGGCCCGGTGCAGCCGGGAGCGCGCCGTGCCCGCGGGTATTCCGAGCACGGCGGCGGCCTCGGTCGGGGTGAGCTGCTCCCAGGCGACCAGCAGCATCAGCTCTCGCTCCACGTGCGGGAGCCCGGCCAGAGTGCGGCGTACCAGCGGGGCGAGCGCGGCGGCGTCGAGCCGCTGGTCCACCGCGTGCCACGGGTCGGTCTCCGCCGCCCCACGCCCGGACAGTTCCGGCTCCGCCTCTGGTCGCTCCCGTGCGGTGTGCCGCCAGTGCGCGGCCAGGACGTTTCTGGCCACGCCGAACAGCCAGGTGCGGACGGTGCCGCGGGCGCTGTCGAAGGTCCGGCGGCTCGCGTAGGCCTGGAGCCAGACCTCGGAGAGCAGATCGTCGGCCACGGCGGGCGCCCGGCGCACCAGATATCCGTGGAGCGCCACCGAATGGCGGGCGACCAGCGCTTCGAACGCCGCCGGGTCGCGCGCCGAGCGGGCTAACAGATCGCCCTCGTGCAGATCACCCTCGTCCGGCACCTCGCCGTCCGACTCCGGTTGCCGTTCCGATTCCTGTTTCATGAGGCCCCTTCCGCGACCGCGCCACACGGTCACACCCTCTACTTGTCAGCCCAGGAACCAAGCGTTCGCGGCAACTCCGCCCCCGGCCGCCGGCGACCGGGCACGAAGTAGTCCTCATGCCACGGCGGGCGCGTCCAGCAAGTTGCTGGACGCGCCCGCCGTGACGTGATGGCCGGCCGTCAGGAGGACTTGGTGCCCGCGCGCCGGCGTACGGCCAGGATCAGGAGGGCGCCGAGTGCCGCGGCGACGGCTGCGGCGGCGGTGAGGAGCGGGGTGCCGTTCGAGCCCGTGCTCGCCAGGTTGCCGCCCGTGGAGCTGCCGGTGGAGCTGCTGGAACCGCCCGTGGAGCCGCCGGTCGAGGTGCCGGCCGAGGTGGAGCCCGTCGTGCCCGTGCCGCCGGCGGACTGCGGCTGGGGGTCGTTGTCGTCGCCGCCCGTGTCGGAGCCGCCGGTTGCCGAGCCGCCGCCGGTGGTGGTGCCTCCCGAGCCGGCCTCGCCGGGTACGTCGATGGTGAGGGGCGGCCGTGTCGTTGGCCGCGTTCTTGTCGAACGCCGGGTGGATGTCGTAGACGGAGGTCGCCCTCACCTCGCCCTTGGTGTCCTGCACGGTGTCCTTGAGCTTGAGCGTGAAGGAGTAGGTGAGCTCCTGGCCGACCTCGATGGTGTGGTCGGCGGGCGAGCAGACGTAGCGGGCCTTGCCCGGTTCCGACGGGCCGGTCGGGCCGTCGATCCCGAACGGCTCGCAGTCCTTGGGCACTTCGGTGGCGACGGTGCCGGGCGGGATCTGCACCATGAGTGCCGTCTGGTCGTCGCTCTCCTGGTTCTGGATCCAGCCGGGGCCGTCGTTGCGCAGCGTCGCCTTGACCGTCACGGTGCTGCCGGGAGCCGCCTCGGCCCGGTCACCGACGGCCACGAGGTCCGCCGAGCTGTCCGCGGTCAGGGCCAGGCGCTTGTAGCTGTCGCTGTACCCCTCGTCGGGGGTCTCACCGGTGGGCCCCGTGCCGTACTCGACGGCCTCCATCAGCGCCTTGGGCAGCGCCTTGAACCGTACGGGCGTGGTGACGGAGGCGCCGGGTTCGATGACCGTGTCGAGTTCACACAGCGCCTGCCTCACCTGGTCCTCGATGGTCGAATAGGTGCAGCCCTCGACGGTCTCGGGGAAGTCGAGGCCACGGGTCAGGCGGATACGGAAGGTGACGCCGTCCGCCGCCGTGCCCTTGTTGGTGAGGGTGACGGACTGGTCGTACGTCTCTCCGGGCTGGGGAGTGGCACTCGGCAGCGTCGAGATCACCAGCTCGGGCGTGCCCTCCTCGGCGTGCGCCACGGGGCGACGGCCACGGGGACGACGGCGGCGATCGCGGCAGCGGCCACGAGGTCTGCCGAGGGGCGGAGGTGCTGACGCACGGTTGGTCTCCTCGTCAGGGTCGGTCAGGGGTCGGGACGGCGACCGGGCCACCGTTGGCCACCCGGTCATGTCCTGGACCCCTGGAGGGCCCCTGGGGTTGTAGCGATCCGGGCTCCGAGGTGCCTCTCGCCCGGACCCGGTCAGCTCGGTGAGCTGCCCCCCGTAGTCGCGCGCTGGCGCTGGTCGGACCACTGGCGGAGTTCCTCGGCTCCTACGTTCTCGACGGCGGCGAGGAGGGTCTGGCGGGCCTCTTCGTCGCGGGCCGAGTCGGGGAGCAGCTGGTATCGGTTGATGGCTCTGCGCAGTGCCTCACGGGACTGGGCCGCCAGGACGTAGCGGGGGCCGTGGCCGAACACCTGGCGGAAGCCCGTGAAGAACAGGGCTCCCCCGGCTATGAGGGCCGTCAGCCACGCCGGTGCGCCCAGGCCCGCCGCCACCACCGTGCACGAGGACGTGGTCAGGGCTCCCAGCTCGGACAGGCGGTACCACCGTCGGGCCGAGTCGCGCACCTGCTCGTAGAAGGCCAGGTCGTCCAGGGCCAGGGCAAGGAGCGGATCCGGTGCGGAGGTCCAGCGCTCGGTCTCGCGCGATGGGGCCGGTGCCTGTGTCGGTGTCGGTGCCTGTGTCGGTGTCAGGGGCTGTCTGCGGCGCATGCGCACATCGTGTCCCGGGAACGCCCGGGACGGAACAGGCCGCTGTCGTCCAGCCATGCGGCCAAGGTGTACGGAACGCCCTTACGAGCGACCGAAGTTCACGAGCGTCCTGCCGGGCGCGGGCGCGAGGTCCTCGGCCGGCTCGCCCAGAGCCGCTCCAACACCGGGACGGCGGAAGGCCTGTTCATCTCGGAGAAGGCCGTCGCCAAGCACATCGGCGACATCCTCACCGAGTTGGGCCTTCCGCCGTCCGGCACCGACAACCGGCGCGTCCTCGCGGTCCTCGCGGTCCTCGCCTGTCTGGACCGCTAGCGGCCGGACATCACACGCTCGATCACCACATCACCGGGAGTCTCTCCGGGATGCGCTTCATGAAGCCCGTCCGCCAGACCAACTGCTCGATAGGAACCGCCAGTTGGATGTCGGGCATCCGCTCCAGCAGCACCTCCAGCGCGATCTCCGCGTGCCGCTTCCCCAGGGCCGTCGCCGGGCAGTAGTGGCGGCCGCCGCCGAAGGAGAGGTGCGCGGTGCTGTTGTCGCGGGTGAGGTCGAAGCGGTACGGGTCCGGGAACTGCGCCGGGTCGAAGTTGGCGCCCTCGACCAGCACCAGGACCAGTTCGCCCTTGCGGACCTCCACCTCGCCCAGCCGTACGTCCTCCAGGGCCAGGCGGGGCAGACCGTCGCCGATGGAGAGGTTGACGCGCAGGAGTTCGTCCACGGCGGCCGGGATGCGAGCGGGGTTCGCGGTCAATTCCCTTCCCAGCTCCGGGCGTTGGAGGAGCGACACGAGCGCCATCGCCAGGAAGCCCGAGGTCGATATGACGCCCGCGCCGAACATCGTCACCCCCACCGTCGCGAGCATCTCGTCGGTCAGGTGGGCGTACTCAGGGTCCTCGCGCAGGGCCGCCAGCTCGGACATCAGGCCCGTCGCCGACGGGTCGTCCAGGCGGGCGGTCATGTACGCGATGTCCCGGTCCCAGTTCAGCTTGGCGCCCGTGACCGGGCAGGCGGAGTTCATGAACGCGATGTCCAGGCTGCGCATCAGCCGGGGCGCGTCCGTCTGCGGGATGCCGAGGATGTGGCAGTGCATGGCCGCCGAGTACGGGTCCGTGAAGCCGCCGCGCAGATCCGCGGGGGCACCCTCGGCCAGCAGGCCGTCGACCAGCTCGGCGGCGTACGACCGCATCCAGTCCGTCAGGCCCTCGCTCTTCGGGTTGAGCGCCTTGAGGACGGCCTTGCGCAGCCCGGCACCCGTGATGTTGCCCATGTTGTTGACGACCTCGGGCGGGATCGTCAGGGCGTACTGGCGTGGCACGCCGGGCGCCGAGGTGTCCTTCAGGCTGAAGCGGTCGTCCTCCAGGACCTGCTTGCACAGGTCGTACGAGGAGACCAGCCAGGCCTCGTCGCCCGCGATGGTCCGCACCCGGCGCACCGGGGCCGATGACCGCAACTCCTCGACCTCGGAAGGAAGTTGGTCACCCCGCCACGAGAACGGGAAGTCGATCAGCGTCTCAGCGGTCGCCATCGGTGGCTCCTTCCGTGCCGGCGGGGGTGATGATCGCGTGGCCCTGGTTTCGGGACGCGCGCAGGCCCGAACCACGCGCGTAGAGGAGCTCGGCCATCGGCAGGAGCTGGTGGTAGCAGTTGAGGGAGGACGGGACGCCCAGGATGGCCGGGGTGTCCAGGAACAGCGGGGCCTCGGCGCAGACGTACTGAAGGCAGACCTCGCGCTGCCGCGCGGTGCCCTCCCGTCCGTCGAGGACCTTCGAGGAGAGGAACGCGTCCACGAGGGTGTCGCAGGTCCTGCGGAACTCCCCGTCGGTGTCGAGGAGTTCGCGGATGTGGTCGTGGATCCGCCGGTACGCCGGGTTGTCCACGAAGTCGGACATCGCGTACGCGGCGAGCCCCTCGGCGCCGAACTCCTCGGCGGCGGCGGTCACCTTGGCGCGTACGCCCCGGAGGTTCTTGACCGCCTTGCGGCGGGCGTCGTCGGCTGGGTAGCCCAACGCCTCGTACATGTCCGCCACATGGAGGTCCGTATAGACGAAGTCGACCCGGTCGAAGTGCTCGATCCCCCAGCGGGCCAGGTCGTTGATCCGGCGGGCCGAGAAGTAGCTGTTGCCCGGCGAGACACCGATCACGGCGTGGTCGCCCGCCGCGTGGATGACCTGGCAGTGGGGGGTGTAAGGCTGAACTCTGAAGAGGCCGGAGATCGTTGGCCTGGGAGTGACGTGCCGGCTCTCGGAAACAGTTGCAGTAGTCAACTGGAGAGTGTCCTTCGCGTCGCTAGTCCCAATGGAGCCTCGTGCTCCTGGTGTGGCGACGACGCCGTGAAGTTATCGGGCGGACACGGAGAGTGTCAACGGCGGGCCAGTGCGGGTGGGTGGGGGCTGGTCCAAAAGATTGCGCAGTTCCCCGCGCCCCTAAAAGGGGCGCGGGGAACTGCGCAATCTTTTAGCGGGGGTCTGGGGGCGCAGCCCCCAGGAACGGATGGGACGGGTAGGGGCGGCGGGGGCGAAAGAAACCGGCGGGCGGCCGCCTCAGTACTGGTACACCCTGTCGGTGCCCGGGCCGCCCGACAGGGAGTCGGTCCCCGCGCCCCCGTGCAGCAGGTCGTCGCCGCTGTTGCCGTACAGCTTGTCGTTGCCCGTGCCGCCGTACAGGGAGTCGTTGCCGCGGCCCCCCTGGAGGAGGTCGCCGCCCGCGTTGCCGTACAGCTTGTCCTTGCCGTCGTCGCCGAAGAGGGCGTTGCCGGAACTCGTGCCCGACAGGCTGTCGTTGCCCGTACCGCCGTGGCACTCGGCGTGGCACTTCACGAGCGTGTCGTTGCCCGCGCCGCCGTACGCGCCCTCGTCGTAGACCCCGCCCCCGCCGGCGAGGTGGTCGTTGCCGCCCTGCCCGTAGAGGACGTCCACGCCGTGGCCGGTCAGGGTGTCGTTGCCCGTGCCGCCGTAGATCCTCGTGTACCCGCCACTGGTGTCGCCGGTCGTCGCGGTGTCGTCGCCGTCGCCGAGGTCGACGATCAGGGAGTCGAGGTCGGATGCCGAGGTGTTGGGCTCGGTGACCGTGCAGACCGCCTTGGTGTCGTCGTCGGCGTCCGGGCGGACACAGCCGTCGCCGAGGGCGATCGTGACGGAGTCGTCGAAGGTGTAGATGAAGTCGGAGAGCTGGGACCCCGGGTCGAACGCGCCGAGCTTCCAGGTGATGCTCAGGTTGTTCTTCTGGCCCGCGGCCGCCGTGTAGTAGAGCTTCTGGCCCACGACATTCGCCGTCGCGCTCTTGGCCGACGCGCTCTTGGCGGTCGCGGCGTGGGCCGTCGCCGTCGGGACGGCGACCGCGGCGCACACGGCGACGAGCGCCAGTGCCTTCGGCAAGGCGGCGGCGGCTGCTGCTGTACGGCGGCTGCGGCGAGTGAACATGGTTACCCCTTGGTGTGCCCTGGTGTGTTTCTGCGCGCTCGTGTGCGCTTTTCGGTCACCTCCTTCGACCCTGGCGACCGTGGGGTGGTTGTGACCCGTGTCGCCCAACTCCGCTCAATTCAGGGAGAGTTCACTCTCGCTTGGCTCCCCCTTGGCGCGGACACCTCCCACCGTTGGCGCCAGCGTCAGCGTCACGGCGATCGAGGCGACCGCCATCACCGTCATCGCCGTACCGGGCGAGGTCAGTTGGGCCACTCCTCCCGCCAGCGCCGCACTCGCGCCCTGCATGGTGAGCATCCCCGCCGTGTGCAACCCGAGGGCGTGGCCGCTCAGTTCGTCGGGGATCAGGGCCACCAGACGTTCCTGCTGCATCAGACTCGAACCGAAGCCGATGGAAGCCACCGCTACGGCGGCCGCCGCGACAGCCACGCCCGGCCGGAGCACGAACACCAGATACGGCGTCGCGAGCAGCAGCAGGAACGGGATGCCGAGGCGTGCCCGCAACCGGGGCGGCAGAAGACGGCCCGTCGTCACGTCCCCCACGAACATCCCGAACGCCGCGAAGGCGAACAGCGCGCCCGCCCGGCTCGGCGCGTACGACACGAACAGCGACTCGCAGCCGACGATCAGGCCGTTGGGGATCCAGAGGAGGAGGTAGAGGGTGCGGCGCTCGCGCGAGGAGAACAGACGGGCGTTGGTGCGCCAGGTCGTCGCGATCGAGGGACGGCCCAAGGCGCGCGGGGCGCGGCGGGTCAGGCCGAGGCGGGCGACCACCGCGGCGGCCAGGTACAGCGCGGCCGCCGTGAGGAGCGTGACGCGAGGGGACAGCAGCGCGACCAGGACGCCTCCCGCCCCGTACCCGGTGATCTGCGCGATGCCATGCATCATGTTGAACACCGAACGCCCCAGCAAATAGCCGCTGTTGCCGCCATCTCCGCCATTGCCGCTGTTGGCGCTGTTGGCGTCTTTGGCGAGGATCTCGTTCAGCAGGCCCCACAGCACTCCGCCGCCAAAGGACTGGATCAGTCCGAGAAGCAGGAGCAGGGCGAAGATCGTCCAGACCGGGATACCGGGGATCGACATCACCGCCGTACCGGCCCCGAACGCGAGCGCGATGCCCGCCACGGTCGCCCTCGGCGGCAGCCGGTCCGCCGCCGACAGCATGGTCGTCGCGCCGACGACCTGCGCCAGCGACGGGCCGAACATGCTCAGCGCGGTGAGCAGCGGCGAGCCCGTCGCCCGGTACACGAGGGTGGCGAGCGCCAGACCGCTCACCGTCGAGGCGGCGGCCCTGAAACAGGAGGAGAGGAACAGCGGGGTGAACTCCCGCGTGCGGAAGAGATCCGAGTAGCTGCGCATGGGCGGAGTCTGCGAGGACGCGACGGGCGGCCGTTATTGTTTCGCGCGGACGCGAAACCAAGGGGCTTACGGAGGGCGGGCGGATGGGCTGGTGGCAGGTGAATGCCGACACCCTCGCCGACAGCCGCTTCGTCCTCTCCCCCCTCGCCGAGACCTTCGCGAGCCTGAAACTGCTGCACGCGGGCACCGCCACCCACCCCGGCGAGCGCACCTGGCTGAACGCCCACCTGCCCTCGTACCAAAGGCGCCTGGCCACCGATCCGGTCACCGAGCTGCTGATCCGGTCCGGCCTCGGCCGGGACTGGATCGCCGACTTCCTGACCCCGACCCCGTACGGCGACGAGTCCTTCGAGGCCGAAGTCGCCCGGGTGCGCGAGGCGAAGCCGGAGGCCGCCCGCGCCCACCTCACCCGCTCCGCGCGCGGCCCGCTCCCCGCCGACCTCGCGGACCGCGACGACCTGCCCGAACGCGCCGCCGGTCTCCTCACCTACGTATGGGAGGAATCCGTACGCCCCTACTGGGACCGTCGGCGGCGCATCCTGGAGGCGGACGTGGTCGCCCGGACGGCACACCTCAGTCAGGGCGGCTGGGCGGCGGCCCTGGACGCGCTGCGGCCGGGCACCCGGTGGCTCGGCGACAACCGGCTCCAGGTCAACCTGCACGAGTACCCGCCGCGCGAGATCTCCGGCGCCCAGCTCCTCTTCGTGCCCGTCACGCCGAAGGCCGGGTGGGTGAGCTGGGAGGAGCCGCACCGGTACGCCGTCGTCTACCCCTGCGCGGGCGCCCTGACCGACGTGGGCGGCGAGGCCGTCCCGGAGAGCCTCGGCGCGCTCCTCGGCCCCGCCCGCGCCGGCGTCCTCGTCCTCCTCGACTCCCCCATGTCCACAAGCCAGCTCGTCGCCGTGACCGGGCAGGCGCTGGGCTCGGTCGGACGCCATCTGAAGGTGCTGCTGGACGCTCGGCTGGTGGAGCGGCGGCGGGCGGGGCGGTCGGTGCTGTACTCGCGGACGGCGGCCGGTGAGGTGCTGGTGCGGGCCGCGCAAGGCGCCTGATGCGCGCAATGCAGGTGAGGCGCATGAGGATCAGACGCGCGGCGCTCCCGTCACCGACATCACCAGGGAGTACAGCGACGTGGACGCCGTGATGAACAGGCGGTTGTTCTTCGGGCCGCCGAACGCGATGTTGGAGACCGTCTCGGGCACGAGCAGCCGGCCGATGAGGTCGCCGTCGGGGGCGTAGCAGTGCACGCCGTCCGCCAGGGCGGCGGCCCACAGGCGGCCCTCGTCGTCGAAGCGGATGTTGTCGAAGTGGACGTCGTCCTTGGCCTCGGCGAAGACCTTGCCGTTCGTGAGGGTGCCGTCGTCGTGGACGTCGAAGACGTGGATGCGGGCGGCGCGGGAGTCGGAGACGTACAGCCGCTTCTCGTCGGGCGAGAGGATGACGCCGTTGGGCCCGTCGAAGCCGTCGGCGGCGAGCGTGACCTCGCCGGTCGCCGGGTCGATCCGGTACAGGTTGCGGGCGCCGATCTCGGAATCGGCGCGGTGGCCCTCGTAGTCGCTGGTGATGCCGAAGTCCGGGTCGGAGAACCAGATCGTGCCGTCGGAGCGGACGACCGCGTCGTTCGGGCTGTTGAGCCGCTTGCCGTCGTAGCGGTCGGCGAGGACGGTGACGCTGCCGTCAGGCTCGGTGCGGGTGACGCGGCGGTTGCCCTGCTCGCAGGTGACCAGGCGGCCCTGACGGTCGAGGGTGTTGCCGTTGCTGTGACCGGCCGGGGCGCGGAAAAGGCCGGTCGTGCCGGTGGCCTCGTCCCAGCGCAGGATGCGGTCGTTCGGGATGTCGCTCCAGATCAGCTGACGCCAGGCGGGCACGTAGAGCGGGCCCTCGGCCCAGCGGCAGCCGGAGTGGAGCACCTCCAGCCTGCTGTCGCCGTTGACACAGCGGCCGGTGCGGAAGCGGTCGTCCAGGATCTCGTACAGGCCTTTGACGATGTGGCCGGACATGGTTTCCCCTCAGCAGCATTGATCGGGATCTCATTCAACGTAGCACGCATGTCACCGAACCAGATATGGTCTTTCCATGAAACGAGTGGACGACATCGACCGTCGGCTGATCGCACTGCTTCAGCAGGACGCCACCCAGTCCTACGCCGTGCTGGGCAAGGCGGTCGGCCTGTCGGCGGGTGCCGCGCACGAGCGGGTGCGCAAGCTGCGTGAACAGGGGGTCATCCGGGCCACGACGGTCGACGTCGACCCCGCGGCGCTCGACCGCGGGGTCCTCGCCTTCGTGCTCGTCGACTCGAACATGTGGATGGGCGAGCGGGCCGACGCCTTCGCCGCCGTACCGGAGATCCAGGAGGCCCACGTCATCGCGGGCAGCGCCGCACTGCTGGTGAAGGTGCGCACCGCGACGACCGAGCAGCTCCAGGACGTACTGCGCCGCCTGTACGCGATCGACGGGGTCAGCGGAACGCAGGCGACGGTCGTCCTGGAGACCTTCTTCGAGCGGCCCGTGCACGCTGGTTAGCATCGCTGTATGACTACTGAGAATTCTGTACTTGACGTCGAAATCGGGGCACTCAAGGGCGGTTCGGCCGATCTCGGTCAGTACCGCGGCAAGGCCGTCCTCATCGTGAACGTGGCCTCCAAGTGCGGGCTGACCCCGCAGTATGCGGGCCTTGAGCGGCTCCAGGAGCGCTACGCCGACCAGGGCTTCACCGTCCTCGGCGTGCCCTGCAACCAGTTCCTCGGGCAGGAGCCCGGCACCTCCGAGGAGATCGCCGAGTTCTGCTCCGCCACGTACGGCGTGACCTTCCCGCTCACCGAGAAGGTCGAGGTGAACGGCGACGCGCGGCACGGGCTGTACGAGCGGCTGGTCGGCACCGAGGACGCCGAGGGCCACAGCGGGGACATCCGCTGGAACTTCGAGAAGTTCCTGATCGGCCGGGACGGCGCGGTCGTCGCCCGCTTCTCGCCGCAGACCGAGCCGGAGTCGGCCGAGGTCGTCGCGGCGGTGGAGAAGCAGCTCGCCGGTTGACCTTGCCCCTGGGGCAAGGCCGAGTCTCCATGTCACCGGGCGGAAGGAGCCCGGTGACGGAGGATGTGCTCGTGGACCAGGAACTGCTCACGATCGGTGCGTTCGCCGCGCGGGCCCGGCTCTCGCCGAAGGCCCTGCGGCTGTACGACCGGCTGGGGCTGCTGGCCCCGGCGCACGTCGACGAGGTCAGCGGTTACCGCTACTACCGCGCCGACCAGGCCGAGCGCGCCCGGCTCGTCGCGCTGCTGCGGCAGCTCGACATGCCGCTCGCGCGGATCGCGGAGGTGGTGGCGGCGGAGGGTTCCGCCGCCGCCGGCCTCCTCGACGCGTACTGGGCGGACACCGAGGCGCGGTTCGCCTCGCAGCGGACGCTGGCCGAGTACCTCCGTGGACGGCTGTCCGGGAGGAGTTCGGAGATGTACGGGAAGTTCGTGATCGAGACGGTCGAGGTGCCCGAGCGCGTGGTGCTGACCGAGAAGCGGCACACGCTCGCGGACGAGCTGCCGGTCTGGATCCCGGCCGCGCTGGGGCGACTGGAGGAGGGCGCCCGGGAGGCCGGGGGGATCGCCGGAGACCCCTTCGTCGTCTACTACGCCGAGGTCAGCAACGAGAGCGACGGGCCCGCCGAGTCGTGCGTACCGGTCGCCGATGCGGACGCCGCGCGGGCCTGGGCCGAGGGGCAGGCACGGGCCCGGGGAATCCAGGTCCGTGTCGAGCCCGCCCAGCGCCTCGCCTACGCCCGCATCACCAAGGCCCAGGTCGCCCACCCCCAGATCCTCGCCGCCTTCGAGGCCGTCGAGGCGTGGATCACCGAACAGGGGCTGTCGTACGACGGTCCCTGCCGTGAGATCTACTTCGCGGACTGGGATGCGGCGGGGCCGGAGGACGCGGTGTGCGATGTAGCGTTTCCGGTGAGGTGACGTCGTCGGGGCTGGTTTTCGCCCCCGCCGCCCCTACCCGTCCCATCCCTGGGGGCTGCGCCCCCAGACCCCCCTAAAAGATTGCGCAGTTCCCCGCGCCCCTTTTAGGGGCGCGGGGAACTGCGCAATCTTTTGGATCAGCCCCCACCCACCCGCAGCCAAAGCACAACCGCCAGGTGTCAGCGCAGCTCCTCCGGGCACGGTGTGCCCCGGGGGAGCTGGTAGGGCGCCGCCAGGCGGTAGGTGCCCGGCTTGGGGGCCAGGAGTTCGGTCCATTTGTCGCCCGCCGCGGTCTCCTCCGTGGGCATCAGGCAACCGTTGAGGTTGTCGAACGTCTTCGGCGTGCCGTCCTCACGGTTCTTGGACGCCTCCGTCTCCTGCGGCGGCTGCACACTCTTGCCCTTGGCGTCGACGATGCTGAGCCACGGGGAGTACGGGACGCGGATGAGGATGCGCCCCGCCTTCTCCACCTCGATGGTCAGCTCACCCTGTTCCGCGCTGTCGACGACGGCGTTGGGCTCGGCGAGCTGCGCGGGGTCCGTGACCGCGAAGAGCTGCCAGTTCGCGTCGCCCCAGATCTGCCGGAGGTAAGGCATACCGCGCTGGACGAGCTGGCGTTCGCGTTCGCCTCCGTCGCCGTCCGGTTCGCCCTTCGGCAGCACCACGTAGTGGACGGCCCAGCGCTGGAGCCACTCGTGGTAGTTCGCGGAGTTGAGGGTGTCGTCGTAGAAGAGCGGGTTGCGCTCCATGTCGGCCTGGCGGTTCCAGCCGCGGGCGAGGTTCACGTACGGGGCGAGGGCGGAGGCCTCCCGGTGGGAACGGGCGGGGACCACTTCCACGCGGCCCTTCTCGGCGCCCACCACCTGGAGCTGGTTGACGAGAGGGGCCAGCTCGCGTGCCCAGGACGCCGCCGGAGTCGTATGCACTATGTCGTCGACCGACTTGAAGCCGATCCACCCGTTGAGCCCGACGATGGCGACGACGAGGGTGTACCACTTGCGCGACTTCGGCACCGTGAAGGGCAGGGCCGCCAGCAGCGTGACGCCCCCGAACAGCATCGGGAGCCGGCTGATGTTGGTGCCGATCTGCGAGCTGATCAGCCAGACGAGGAGGACACCGAGGCCGTACACCGCCGCCGTGATCCGTACCGTCTTCCACTCCTTGGGGACCAGGGAGAAGACCAGGACCGCGTACAGGAACGGCAGGATGACCGAGTACCAGGCCATCGGCTGGGTGCCGGAGAACGGGAACAGCCAGGCCGACACGGCCACCACGAGCGTCGGCGCGATCCCGAGGGCGTACGCGCCGGGGCGGCGCTTCTGGAGGAACAGGGCCACCGCCACCAGGCCGACGAACAGTCCGGCCACCGGCGACGCGGCGGTCGCCAGCGCGGCGAGCGGCGCCGCGCACAGGGCCTTCGCCCAGCGTTTGTAGCGCCAGCGGTACGGCCAGCAGAAGACGATCGCCGTCGCACCGAGCGCGAACACGATGCCCAGGCCGTACGTCACCCGGCCAGAGATCGCGTTGCACAGCAGAGCGAAGACGCCCCCGAGAGCCGGCCACAGCGGGTTCTTCACCGCCCGGCTGCGGATCAGGATCATCGTCAGCAGGCCCGCCGAGATGGTCCCGGCGATCATCATCGTCGTACGGACGCCGAGCACCGACATCAGATACGGCGACACCACGCTGTACGACACCGGGTGCATCCCGCCGTACCAGGCGAGGTTGTACGCCGAGTCCGGGTGCCGCCCCACGAACTCCGCCCACGCGTCCTGCGCGGCGAGATCCCCGCCACTGTTCGCGAACGTGAAGAACCAGACGATGTGCAGTACGCCGGAGAGGGCGGTGGCGAGGGTGACGGGGTGCCGGAGGAACCGGCTCAGGCGGGTGCTGTGTGCCGCCTCGGACGCTTCGTCGCGCCCTCCTTCAGGTGCGCGGGCGCGCAGCGGTATTCGCGGGCCCGTTCCTGGTCCCGGATCGGCGTCGTCGGCGTGTGTCGGCTCCGCTGTCGCCACTGCAAGGCACTCCCACTGTCCCGTTTTCCGTTCGGCCGGGACCCGCGGCTCGCGACCAGCCCCGATCTCGCGACGCTAGCACGCACCCCGCTGGTGGGCGCCCGGGTGGGGCGGCATCGGCGGGGTGCGGTGCGTTCTTTCGTATATGTCGTACGTCACCGGTGCGCGGGTCGGTACATCACCGGTGCGTACGTCCGTTCCGTACACCTGTTCCGTACGACTGTTCCATACGGCCGTTCGTACGGAACAGTCGTACGGTCCGTTCAGCCGACGCGGGTCAGCTTGGCGCCGAGGGCGGGCTCGGCGAGGTCCGACTGGAGCGCGACGGGGATCTTCACGGCGTGACTGGAGCCGTCGCCGACCGTCAGCTGGCCGACGACCGTGCCGGCCTTGCCGCTGTGCGGAACCGCCTTGCCGTCGACCAGGCCGACCGACAGCTTGGTCTTCAGACCGGGCCAGCCGACCGCCGTCATGTTCTTGGTGGCGACGACGGGGGTCTGGCCGCCGAGCTGGTCGTCCACATAGCCGACGACCTGGCCCTTCTTCACGACCGTGGCGGAGATCAGGCTCTGCTGGACCTTGTCGATCAGCTTCTGGCTGTTGGTGAGCGCCAGCTGGAGGCTGTCCCAGACCTTGCCGGTGCCGGCGTTCTGGTTCAGGACGGCTCCGTAGACCGTCTGCGTCTTGCCGTTCACGGTCTTGGTGGCGGCCCACACCAGGTTGCCGCCCGCGGGCGTCGACGAGCCGGTCTTCAGGCCGATCACGCCGACCTGCTTCACCAGCAGGTCGTTGTTGTTGTAGATGGTGCTGTCGAGGCCGGGGATCTTGGCGCTGGCCATCCCGACGATGCCGCGGAACACCTCGTCCTGCATGACTGCCTTGGCCAGCTTGAGCTGGTCGGTGGCGGTGCTGACCGTCGTCTTCTCCAGACCGCTCGGGTCCGTGTACGTCGACTTCGTCATGCCGAGCTTCTTGGCCGCGGCGTTCATCTTGGCGACGAAGGTCTTGTTGTCGGAGTCCCAGCGGGCCAGCAGCCGTGCCGCGTTGTTGCCCGAGGGGATCATCAGCATCTGGAGCATCTGGCGCTCCGTGAACTGCTGGCCCTTCGACATCGCCGCCGTCGACTCGTCCGGCAGCTTCGACTCGTCCTCGGCCTGCTGGTCGACGGTGATCTTCTCGCCGCCCTCGTTCCCCTTCAGCGGGTGCTCCTGAAGGATCACGTACGCCGTCATGATCTTGGCGACGCTCGCGATGGGGGCGGGCGACTGCTTGCCCTCCGTGCCGAGGCTGCCGACGCCCTCGACCTCGATCGCCGACTGTCCCTGGCCCGGCCAGGGCAGGTCGAGCGTGCCGCCGTCGAAGGTGTACGTCTCGTCGGCGGTGAGCGTGAGGGCCGCGGCCGGGAGCGGGCGTACCGCCTGTACGACTGCAAAGATCACCGCGAGCAGCAGGACCAGCGGGGTCCAGATCTTGACCCGCCGCACGACCGTCCGGACCGGGGTCTGCGGGGGCGGCGGCGTGTTCGTCAGCTCGGCCAGCAGATCCAGCGGCGGCTTCGGCGGCAACGGCTGCTGGGTGGTGCGCTCGGGGCCGACCTGCGGGAGGGCGGCGGTCGCGTCGGCGGGGGTGCTCGCGGGCCCGGCCGGGGCCTTCGGCTTCGCGGGGGCCGCCGCGTCGAGCGGCTTGAGGGCGACGAACTTGCTGGTGCGCTCGGGGTCGGACGCGGGCTTGGCGGCGGGGGTGGGCTTGCTCGCGGGCTTGGCGGTGGACTCGCCTGCGGGCTTGGCGGTGGGCGGCTTGGTGGCACCGCCCAGCTTGAGCATGGTGGTGGGCTGATCCACGGCCGGGAGCCGAGGGGCCTTGAAGACGGCGGTGGGCTGGTCGACGGGGGGCTCGGGGGTGGAGTCCTTGGCGTCGGCCGGGGTCTTGGCCGCCGCGGAAGCCTTGGCGTCGGCCGGAGTCTTGGCGTCGGCCGCAGCCTTGGCCGCTGCGGAAGCCTTCGGGTCCCTGGAGCTCTTCGCGGCCACGGAGGCCCGCGGGTCGACCGGGCCCTTCGCGTCGGCAGAAGCCTTCTCGTCCTTCGAGTCCTTGGCGTCGGCCGGGGCCTTCGCCGCCGCGGCAGCCTTCGGGTCCGTGGAGGCCCGCAGGTCCACCGGGCCCTTCTCGTCGACAGAAGCCTTCTCGTCCTTCGAGTCCTTGGCGTCGGCCGGAGTCCCGGCAGATGCCGAGTCCTTGGCGGAAGCCGGGGCCTTCGAGTCCGCGGAGTCCTTGGAGGGCGCCGAGGTGGCCTTCGAGGGCTCCTGCGGGGAGTCCTCCGGAGACGCGTCGGAGGGCTCATTGGGCGAGCCGTCCGACGTGCCCTTCGGGCCGGGGGCGGCATCCTTGCCCGAAGTGCCGCCGTCCGCCTCGGGCTTCGGCTTGCCTGCGGGCGCGGAGGCGGCGTCGGAGGCGCTCTTCGCCTCGGGCTCCCCAGCGGCAGAAGCCTCGACGGAGGCAGAGTCCCGCTCCTCGCCGGAAACGCCGTCGGCATCGGCATCGGCATCGGCATCGGCAGGTGACGCCACGTCAGCCGCCCCCGAGTCACGGTCATCCTCGGCGTCGACCGCGGATGCGGCGCTGTCCGTAGCCGCGTCGGAGCCCCTGGAGCCGGAACCCCGTTCCCCGCGCGTCGGCTCGTCGCCGGACGCCGTCGCGTCACCGCCACCCTCGGCGTCCGCCGCGTTGGCGTCGGCGTCGACGTCGGCCGTCGGCTCGGCGGATTCCTCGTCGGCGGCGTCAGACGCGTCGTTGGTGTCCTCCGTGGCCGTGTCGGTCACGGGGCGCCCCGCGGCGGAGTCCCGGCCGTCGCGGCCGGCCGCCGCGGACTCGTCCCCGTCCGCCCCCGCCACCCACGCGGCCACAGCCGCGCGCAGCCGGGAGTCGCCCTCGGGGCCACCCGTGCCGGACTCGGAGGACGCGCCCCCGTCCGACGGGGCATCCTCCGGCGCGGAGGTCCCCTCGGCCTGCTTCAGCGATCCTTCCGCCGCCGCGAGGGCCTTCGTGGAGAACACCGCCGTAGCCTGATCCACCCCGATGGTGGACGCCCGTTCGCGGGCCACCGCCATACGGGGGTCAGCCGCGGCCGGAGCCGAAGCCGCGGCCGACGCGGCGCCCCGCGCCGGACTCGGAACCGCGGCCGGGGTCCCCGGCGTCGCTTCTGCCGACGACGCCGACGACTCGTGCTGCTTCGACCTGTCGGGGGACTCGCCCGCCACCGATGCCTCCTCCATGGGCCGCACACCCTCCGTGCGCCCAACCGAACCGTGAAAACCCGTGAACCGCCGCCCGGACACCGCTGTCCGAACCATGTACCAGTGTCCTGTGTGAGGGCTTAACCCCTGCGGTAGACGAGAACGACATATCTATCGGTTCCACTACGAACCGGTCACGCACCCTCGACAGACCAATGTGAGAGGGGTCACCCTGTCATTCATCCACGCGGGGAGGCATGGATGGGCAGGAGCCGCAGATCAATTCCGGAAGAGCTTCTACTGCTGGCGCTGGACCCGACCACGGGTACCACCGCACAGCCGCAGTCGCTCGACCTCGGTCTGGCCGGAGCACAGCTAGTAGAGCTGGCGCTGGCCGGACGGATAGCCCCAGACGGGGATCGTATCGCCGTGGTGCAGCCACGGCCGACTGGAGACCCAACGCTGGACTGTGCGTTGGAACTGCTTCGCCGACGCGGAGCACCCGTACGCGCGGTGAACTGGATTGGCGGACCCCGACTGGGGCTGCGCCAGACCTATCTCTCGCATCTGGAGAGGTGCGGCATGGTGCATGCCGTGGCCGGCCAGATGTGCGGGGTGCTTCCGACGACTCGCTACCAAGCGACGGACACGGAGATCAGCCGGGAGATCAGGTCCCGGCTGGACACTGCGATCCGCACCGGCGTACCGCCGGACCCGCGGACCGCCGCGCTCGCCGCGCTGGCCCATGCGGTCGGTCTCGGCAAGCACCTGTATCCGGGGAACGAGGGACGCTCGTCCCGCTCCCGGCTGCGGGACCTGATCAGGCATGACCCCATGGGCGGCCTCGTGGCCCACGCGGTCATGGACGTTCAGAACGGTGTGGCCGCACAGCCACGCCGTAACCCGGCACCGGCAGGCCGTCCGGCCAGCGCCGGAGTCAGGTCCGCTCCGGAACCCGCCCGCGGTGTTCCGATGCAACCGCGCCACGGTGCCATGGCGCGAGCTGTGGCCCACTGAGCCGTAGTCCCAGGGCCGCGCGAGCACGACCAGCACCGACGCATGACCGGTACCGACGTATGACCGGTACCACCGCACGATCAGTACCGACGGCACGATCAGGCGCCGCCAGTACCGAAGGCACCGCAGCACGATGAGCACCGCCATTTTCACCTCAGCGCCGCACCGCAGTCCCCAGGATCCGGTTCGGGAGCCGCTGGCTCGCGCGGGGCGATGAGGCCGTACGTCCGGACGACGACACGGCCCCACCGCCCCGCGCGGCCGCATGTGCGCGAGCGCCGACGAGGGACCGGGCAGGCGTACATACACGCCTATACACGCCGGATCCCTGAACTGGCGCGTACCCAGCGCATATCCGCTGTTTCCCAGCGGTAGAAAGCACCTTGGTGGCAGTCTGCTCAACAGCAGATACGCAAAGTAGAGGCCCGCAGCCGGAGGTGCACGTCCCGTGGCGTCCAATGTCAATCCCACCGTCCGGCGGCGCCGGCTGGGCCAGGAGCTGCGCCGGCTCCGTGAGCTCAAGGGCATGACGGCCGAAGAGGTCGCCGAGCGGCTCCTGGTCTCGCAGTCGAAGATCAGCCGTCTGGAGAACGGGCGGCGCAGTATCAGCCAGCGAGACGTCCGCGATCTGTGCGGGGTCTACGAGGTGGACGACCACCGGATCGTCGACTCCCTGATGCAGATGGCCAAGGACTCGCGCCAGCAAGGCTGGTGGCACTCCTTCGGCGACATCCCGTACAGCGTCTACATCGGACTGGAGACCGACGCCGCGTCACTGCGCGTCTACGACCCGCAGGTCGTCCCCGGACTCCTCCAGACCCGGCCGTACGCCGAGTCCCTGATCGCGGGAGCGCTGCCCGAGACCGCGCCCGGCGACATCGACAAGCGCGTCCAGGTACGGCTGAAGCGGCAGGAACGAATCTCCGCCCCGGACAACCCGCTGCGGCTGTGGACCGTCCTCGACGAGGCCGCACTGCGCCGCACCGTCGGCAACCGCTCCCTCATGCGCGACCAGCTGGAACACCTCGTCGAGCAGTCCCAACTGCCGCACGTCACCGTGCAGGTGATCCCCTTCGACATGGGCGCACACCCGGGGTTGAACGGCCAGTACGCGATCCTGGAGTTCCCCGACGCGGCCGATTCCAGCGTCGTCTACATCGAGGGCGTCACCAGCGACCTGTACCTGGAGAAGGCGAACGACGTCCAGAAGTACAGCGTGATGTACGAGCATCTGCGGGCGCAGGCCCTGAACGTGGAGCAGTCGCGTCAGTTCATCGCGGACATCGCGAAGGAGTACGCGCGCTGAGAGGCGTGGGGCGGCCCAACAGGGGTACCCGACGAGAAGGTGCCGGACAATACACCTTCGCCACGTCGGCGCGGAAGACCCCACTGGAATATGCCATCCAGTCGAGTGAATAGTCGCTTCGCCAGCCGATGTTGGCGAGTAGCGTCGATCACGCCACCGAACAACAACGTTGGCGCAATCCGAGCTGCGGGTTCCGGAACGAACCCGCAGCACGGTGACAGCGCGTCGACGGAGACCGGCGGCAGCCACTCACCGATGAACGACTGCTTACTGGAGCGATCATGGCAATTCAGCAGGGTGCCACCGACACGTGGACCAAGTCTTCCTACTCCACCGGCAACGGCGCCTGCGTCGAGGTCAAGTCCCCGGTCCTCGCGGCGATCGACGTACGGGACTCCAAGGTGACCCAGGGCCCCACACTGGCGTTCCCCGCCGACGCGTGGAACGCCTTCGTCGCCGAGGTGAGCCGGGGAGCTTAAGACCTCACCTGACTCATGACCCACCACAACTTCATAAGACTCACTGACAGAGCCCTCTCGACTGGCCCGCCGTCCCGGCCGAGGGGGCTCGGCATTGGCCTCGGCTACCGAAGCAGGTCCACGTACCGATCCGTCCCCGGTACGGTCGGGATGAATGGAGCCACCAACTCCACCCGCCCCAGGCCTGATTCGGCCACCTCCGCATCCAAGCCCGTGAAGAAGCCCTCCCAGCACTCCCGGGGGTCCGCCTCCAGGAACCACAGCAGGGTCAGCCGCGTATCCACACCCTCGACCTGCTTGACGTACGTCATGCGGTCGCCGGGGAGGGGGGTCGGGCGGAAAAGGGTGACCATGGCGGCAGGGGAACCCGCCAGGCGCTTCGGGAGGTGGCGGGAGCGCAGCCACTCCAGCAACTCGGCGCGCTGCTCGGCGGATTCGGCGTCGATGACCTGGACGACCAGGCCCGCGTACAGGTGGTCGAGGGCGTGGAAGTCGCGGGGGCCGGCGGCACCGTCGCGGTAGACGGTGGCCTCGTGGTCCTGGAAGGCCGTGAAGACGTGCGTACGGTCCTGGTAGACGCGGCCGTCGCGATTCAGCCGCTTGTTGATGCCGACGGTCCACTTCATGTGGTCGTCGTAGCGGCCGTCGGTGACCCAGTACGTGGAGATGTAGCAGCCCGCGGTGACGGGCTGGGCGACCGCCGACTTCTCCGGGTAGCGCAGGAGTTGGAGGTCGCGGGTCGCCACCCAGCGGCGCCCCGCGTACATCCAGGGCATCGCCATCGCACCGGCGTAGTAGTGGTCGTCCTCGTACCAGCGGTTGTACGCGTACTCGTGACCCGGGTGCGGTTCGACCATGGTGATCAGGGCGTGGCCCGGGTGGACGCCGTACGGGCCGAGGGCGGCCAGTTCCGCGTAGGTGTCACTGCGAGTCTCCTCCGACATGACGATCCCCTTCCTTCTTCCGCCGGACGCCCATACTCTGACGCTCCGTCAGACAATGCGCCAGACTCCGTACGGGACTCAGGGAGGCCGCCGATGTCACTGCTCGCTGGCAAGACCGTCGTGGTGTCGGGAGTGGGGGCCGGTCTCGGCCATCAGGTCGCGGCGGCCGTGGTGCGTGACGGGGGCAATGCGGTGCTCGGGGCGCGCACGGAGGCGAATCTGGCCAAGGCGGCGGCCGACATCGATCCGGACGGCGCGCACACGGCGTACCGGGCGACGGACATCACGGACGAGGGGCAGTGCGAGTCGCTGGCGGCGCTGGCCCTCGACCGCTTCGGGCGGATCGACGCGGTCGCCCATGTGGCCGCCTGGGACAGCTACTTCGGCGGCCTGGAAGACGCCGACTTCACCACCTGGCAGTCGGTCATCGACGTGAATCTGCTCGGCACCCTGCGGATGACCCGCGCCTGCCTGCCCGCGCTGAAGACACGCGGCGGCTCGGTCGTCATCATCGGCACCCAGTCGTCGGTGGCCGCGCCGAGCCAGGTGAGCCAGGCGGCCTACGCGGCGTCGAAGGGCGCGCTGACGAGCGCGATGTACTCCATGGCCCGGGAACTCGGCCCGCACCGGATCCGGGTCAACACCGTGCTGCCCGGCTGGATGTGGGGCCCGCCCGTCGAGGCGTACGTACAGTTCACCGCCCACACCGAGGGCGTACCGGAGGCGGACGTACTGAAGCGGCTCGCCGAGCGGATGGCCCTGCCCGAGCTGGCCACGGACGGGGATGTGGCGGACGCCGTGGCGTTCCTGGCGTCCGACCGGGCGCGGGCGATCACGGGGCAGTCGCTGCTCGTGAACGCCGGCGAACTCATGCGGTAGGTACGGGCGCGGCTCCCTTCCCAGGCGCACGGGACCCGCATCCCGTACGGCTGTCGGTCTGTCACTGCTGTGTCGTCGCTGCTGTGGGTAGGTCTGACGAAGTGCCCGCTCATCGTGTGTTCCACGTCACGAGCACGACAACAGCCGTACGGGTAAAGTAGAAGCAAAATCGTTCTGCTTTCTGATCTGTGTTCATATCTGTGACCGCAGGAGGTCTTGACCGGCTGGTCGGACCAGCGGTTCAATCCCCGAAGTCCCCGCTCCCGCAACGGGGGCGCCGCCCATGTGCGTACTGGCGAAGTGCCGTCCGGTATCTGCAAGTTCACAAGGCGGACCCCTGGAGGGGGCACATGAACGGTCTCGACTGGGCCGTCCTGGTCGCGTACTTCGGCGTCATGACCGCGATCGGTGTCTGGTCCCACAAGCGTGTGGACGATGTCAGCGACTTCTTCACCGCGGGCGGCAAGATGCCGTGGTGGCTGTCCGGCATCTCGCACCACATGTCGGGCTACAGCGCGGTGATGTTCACCGGATACGCCGGCATCGCGTACACGTACGGCATCACGTCGTACGTCACCTGGGCGCTGCCCATCGCCATCGGCGTGGCCATCGGCGCCAAGGCGTTCGCGCCCCGCCTCAACAGGCTGCGCTCGCGACTGCACGTCGCCTCACCCCTGGAGTACCTCAAGGACCGCTACAACGTGCCGACGCAGCAGGCGCTCGCCTGGTCCGGCATCCTGCTGAAGATCGTGGACGTCGGCGCGAAGTGGGCCGCGATCTCGACCCTGCTCACCGTCTTCACCGGGGTCACCCTCACCCAGGGCATCCTCATCACCGGCAGCATCACGGCCGTGTACTGCACGATCGGCGGACTGTGGGCCGACGCGCTCACCGAACTCGGCCAGTTCGTCATCCAGTTGCTGGCCGGTGTCTCGATGCTGGTCATCGCGCTGAACAAGATCTCCGACCAGGGCGGCCTGTCCAAGGCGCTGGACTCGCCGAAGCTGAACGGTCACGCGGACGGTTTCGCGGGCCCGTATCTGACGGTGTTCTTCATCGCCTATCTCTTCATCAAGCTGTTCGAGTACAACGGCGGCATGTGGAACCAGGCCCAGCGCTACATGGCGACGGGCAGTGCCAAGCAGGCCACGCGGTCCGCCTTCCTCTCCGCAGGGCTGTGGTTCGTATGGCCGGTGATCCTCTTCATCCCCATGTGGCTGTCGCCGCTTCTGGTGACGGCGAAGAAGCCCGACGGGTCGGACGCGTACGGCCTGATGACCGAACAGCTCCTCCCCCACGGCCTGTTGGGCCTGGTGGTCGTCGGCTTCTTCTCCCACACGATGGCCATGTGCTCCTCGGACGCCAACGCCATCGCGGCCGTCTTCACCCGGGACGTGGCGCCGGTGCTGTCGAAGGCCGCGCGAGCCTGGGACACCCGGGCCGGTCTGATCGCGGGGCGCGTCACGACGGTCGCCTTCCTCGGCTTCTCCATGGCGGTCGCGACGCAGGTCAACTCCCCGGCCTTCAAGGACATCATCACGGTCGTCATCAAGTGGGTGGCCGGCCTGATGGGCCCGATCGCGATCCCGTTCATCCTGGGCCTGCTCCGTCCGTTCCGTAAGTCCGGCCCGACGGCGGCCCTGACCAGCTGGGCCTGCGGCCTGCTCGCCTTCTTCTTCGTCAACTACAACCTGGACTTCTCCCAGCGCACCGATGTGAAGCTGGAGTACCAGGTCTCCGTCCCCATGGCCATCTCCCTCGTCCTGTACATCCTCATCGGCTTCCTGAAGCCCGAGGACACGCCGGAGCGGGACGCGATCATCGAGAAGATCAACACCGATGACGACGACGGGGCGATGGGGTTGGCGATCCCGACCCAGGCGGACGGGGCGGACACGGCGAGCCCGTCTGGCGTTTAAGTCGGCGGTGCGTAGGGGTTGTTCTTTGGCTGCGGGACGGTGGGGGCTGGTCGCGCAGTTCCCCGCGCCCCTAAAAGACTGCGCAGTTCCCCGCTCCCCTAAAAGGGCGCGGGGAACTGCGCGAACGGCCCCCACCGTCCCGCAGACGACACACAACCCAGGGGGGGTCTGGGGGCGCAGCCCCCAGGAACGGGATGGGACGGGTAGGGGCGGCGGGGGCGAGGAAGGTTGGGCGGATCGAACCCCATTGCGTCGGTGTGACGATTACAGTGGGCGGGTGCCTCAACTTCGCCTCGCCATGAACCAGATCGACTCGACGGTCGGCGACCTCGTCGGAAACGCGGAGTCGATCGTGCGCTGGACCCGGCACGCGGCCGAACGGGGAGCCCACCTGGTGGCGTTCCCCGAGATGGCGTTGACCGGCTTCCCCCTGGAGGACCTCGCACTGCGGTCCTCCTTCGTGGAAGCAAGCCGCACCGCACTGAACGCCCTCGCGGAGCGACTGGCCGACGAGGGGTACGGGGAACTCCCGGTCGTCGTGGGCTACGTAGACCGCAGCGAGGCACGCCCCGGCGCACCCCAGAACGCCGCCGCCGTCCTGCACCACGGCAAGGCCGTACTACGCCTCGCGAAGCACCACCTGCAGAACTACGGAGTCTTCGACGAGGTCCGGTACTTCGTGCCCGGCGACACGCTCCCCGTCGTACGCGTGCGCGGCATCGACGTCGCGCTGGCGATCTGTGAGGACCTGTGGCAGGACGGCGGCCGCGCGCCGGCCGCCCGGGCCGCCGGGGCAGGTCTGCTGCTCTCCATCAACGGCTCGCCGTACGAGACCGGCAAGCACGGCGACCGCCTGGAAGTGATCCGCAGGAGGGCCCGTGAGGCCGGCTGCACGGTGGCCTACCTGACGATGACGGGCGGCCAGGACGAACTGGTCTTCGACGGCGACTCCATCGTGGTGTCGGCGCACGGTGAAGTCATCGCCCGGGCACGGCAGTTCGAGGAGGGCTGCACGCTGGTCGACCTGGAGCTCCCCGCCGCCGCCGAGGAACCGCCGAGCGGTGCGGTCGGGGACGGGCTGATGATCGACCACCGTACGATCTCGGCCGAGCCGCTGCCGTCGTACGAGGTCGGGGTGCCCGGCCCCGGCGCGCACGTGGCGCGCCTCGATGACGACGAGGAGATGTACACGGCCCTGGTCGTGGGCCTGCGCGGGTATGTCGCCAAGAACGGCTTCCGCAGCGTGCTGATCGGGCTGTCCGGCGGTATCGACTCGGCCCTGGTCGCCGCCCTCGCCTGCGACGCCGTGGGGGCGGCCAACGTGCACGGGGTGGCCATGCCGTCGGCGTACTCCTCGGAGCACTCGGTCGCCGACGCGCAGGAACTGGCCCGGCTGACCGGGCTGAACCTCCGGACCATTCCGATCGCGCCGATGTTCGACGCGTACATGGGGTCGCTGGGGCTGACCGGCCTCGCCGAGGAGAACCTTCAGTCACGGCTGCGCGGCACGGTGCTCATGTCGCTGTCCAACCAGGAGGGGCACATCGTGCTCGCGCCCGGCAACAAGAGCGAGCTCGCGGTGGGTTACTCCACGCTGTACGGCGACTCGGTGGGCGCCTACGCGCCGATCAAGGACGTCTACAAGACCTCCGTCTTCGCCCTGGCCCGCTGGCGCAACCGGACCGCACGGGAACGCGGCCACACCCCGCCGATCCCGGAGAACTCCCTCAACAAGCCACCCAGCGCCGAGCTGCGGCCGGGTCAGGTCGACACCGACTCCCTGCCCGACTATGCGGTGCTGGACCCGATCCTGGCGCGCTACGTCGACCGCGACGAGGGGCGCGCGGCGATTGTGGCGGCGGGATACGACGTCGAGCTGGTCACCCGGATACTGCGGATGGTCGACGCCGCGGAGTACAAGCGACGGCAGTTTCCGCCGGGTACGAAGATCTCCCCCAAGGTCTTCGGCAAGGACCGCCGCCTCCCGATCACCAACCGGTGGCGCGAGTCCGCGTGACGCGGGGTCGGTTGGGTGGGGGTTGATTGTCGGCTGCGGGTGGGTGGGGGCTGGTCGCGCAGTTCCCCGCGCCCCTGGGGTGGGTGACCGTTGTTCTTTGACCGCGGGACGGTGGGGGTTGCTCGCGCAGTTCCCCGCGCCCCTGGGGTGGGTGACCGTTGTTCTTTGACCGCGGGACGGTGGGGGTTGCTCGCGCAGTTCCCCGCGCCCCTGGGGTGGGTGACCGTTGTTCTTTGACCGCGGGACGGTGGGGGTTGCTCGCGCAGTTCCCCGCGCCCCTGACGGCTCGGGGCTGCGCCCCGTCGCCCCCGGCCCGCCCCCGGTCGTTTGTCTTTTGTCTTTTAGGGGCGCGGGGAACTGCGCGACCAGCCCCCACCCACCCGCAGCCAAAGAACCCACCCACCCGGGGTCGAAGGGGCACCCCTCGGTGTCAGCCCCGTGGGTAGCGGGCCAGCCAGCCCGGTGAGGAGCCGCCCGGGCCGTGGAGGGCCGGGCCCTGGGTCATCTCCATCGCGAAGTCGTCGGCGAGGACGAGGATGGTGGGACGGCCCTCCAGCTCGGCCAGCCAGGCCGGTGGGAGGGCAGTCTCGCCGTGCAGAGCGCCCAGCAGCCCCCCGGTGAGCGCACCCGCCACACCGGAGGCCCCACCCTGGTTCACCGCGAGGCACAACCCGTGCCGGATGTCCTCCCCGACCAGCGCGCAGTACACCGCGACCGCCAGCACCCCCTCCGCCGTACCGTCCCCGGCGAGTTCCTCCACCCGCCCCGGCGACGGCATCCCCTGCCGCACGGCGCCCAGCGCGTGCTGGAGCGCGTCGGTGACGGGCTCGTGCCCCGGTCGCGCGGCAAGCACCGCCAGCGCCCGCTGCACGCCCCCGTCGAGGCTCTCGCCACGGGCCAGCGCGTGCACGATCACGGCGTACGCGCCCGCCGACAGGTACGCGGTGGGGTGCCCGTGGGTCTGCGCCGCGCACTCCACGGCGAGCTGCACCACGAGCTGCGGTTCCCAGCCGACGAGCAGCCCGAAGGGCGCGGAGCGGGCGGCGGCCTCGGGCCCGGGCTCGCCGGGGTTCTTGGGCGCGTCCGGCGTGCCCATGGTCTCGTCGCCGAGGCCGAGCAGACAGGACCGGGCAGGGTCGCGGCGGGCGTACAGCCATTCCTCGCGGGCCAGCCAGCCATCGTCCTTGCGGCGCTCGTCGGGCCCCCAGTCGCTCTGGGTGGCCGCCCAGCGGCGGTAGGCCCGGTGCAGGTCGGTCGGCGGATGCCAGGCGCCGGTGTCGCGGCGCACCTGGGCACGGATCAGCCCGTCGACGCTGAACAGCGTGAGCTGGGTGAGGTGCGTGACCGCGCCCCGTCTGCCGTATCCGAAGGCCAGGTCGGTGAGACCCTCCGCGCCGTGCGCCTCCCGGATCTCCTCCAGACTGAGCCCGTCGAGCGGCGCGCCCAGGGCATCACCGACGGCAGCCCCCAGCAGCGTTCCGCGCACCCGGCTGCGGAAGTCCTGCTGTTCGCCACGGCCCCAGACGGCACCGGCTGTCGCACCCACCGAGACCTCCCCAGGAACCGCCCGTACGTCCGACAGCTCAGCACTGTAATCGAACGAGAACGGTCCGTTCAGGGCCTGTAGAAGCCCGGGAAACGATCGGAAGGTCACTCACGCCACAACCGTTTCGTACACCCAGTGGTCAACATGAACGACCAACGTACCGAGGACCAACAACAGGAGTCACCTGTGTCCCACCCCACACACCGTCGTACCGCCGCGGGCTGCGCCCTGCTCGCCGCGCTGCTGACCGCCCCCGTGACCCTGGCCTCCCCGGCCGACGCGGTCACGGCCGCGAAGGCACCGATCGTCGATTTCAACGGCGACGGCTACGCCGACCTGGCGATCGGCGCGCCCGGCGCCACCGTGTCGGGGATCTCCGAGGCGGGCTACATCTCGGTCGTGTACGGCTCGACGGCGGGCGCCGACACCGCTCATCCGAAGCTGATCACCAGGGCCACCAACGGGGTGCCCGGTGGACTCGCGGAAGGGGACGCCTTCGGCGCCCGGACGGCCGCCCGCGACCTCGACGGGGACGGCTACACCGACCTCGTGGTCAGCGGCTACCAGCACCCCGTGGTGCTGTGGGGCTCCGCGCAGGGCCTGAGCGGCGGCGCCGCGTTCGCCGGCACCACGTACCAGGCCGCCCCCGGCGACATCGACGGCGACGGGCACGCCGACCTGGTCGCCAACATCGGCGGCGCCCTGGAGGTCCGCTTCGGCCCCTTCACCCGCGCCGGCGTCCCCGCCCGCACCGACACGCTCGTGTTCGACGACGAGGACGGCCCGCAGGACTTCACCGTGGGCGACATGAACGGCGACGGCAAGGACGACGTCCTCACCACCCACGGCTTCGAGGAGATGTCGTACAGCTCCCGCTACTGGCAGGGCACATCGACCGGCCTCAGCAAGACCGCCAAGCCCACCGGCTACATCACGGTCGGCGGGGTGATCGCCGACGTGAACCAGGACGGCTACGGCGACTTCATCGCCCGCCAGGTCGACCACGTGTCGGAGATGCGGGAGTACGACGCGGGTGCGATCCGCGTCGTCTACGGCTCCTCGGCCGGCCCCTCCACCCGTACCGCGCTGATCACCCAGGACACGGCGGGCGTGCCCGGAGTGGGCGAGGCCGGCGACAACGACCAGAACTACGGCGACCAGTTCGGCTACGCGCTGGCGGCGGGCGACGTGACCGGCGACGGCTACCCGGACGTCGCCGTGGGCGTGCCCGGCGAGGACATCGGCTCCATCCGCGAGGCGGGCTCGGTGGTCCTCCTCAAGGGCGGCGCCTCCGGCCTGACCGGCTCCGGCGCCCAGGCCTTCAACCAGTCCACGTCCGGCGTACCCGGCGTCTCCGAGTCCGGCGACACCTTCGGCGCCTCGGTCCTCCTCGCCGACGTCAACGCCAACAACCGCGCCGACCTCGCCCTCGGCGCCCCCCACGAGGACGGCACCTACCAGGACTCCGGCGCCGTATGGGTCTTCCGCGGCTCGAAGACCGGCCTCACGACCACCAACATCACGTCCTTCGGCCCCAGTTCACTGGGTGCCCCGCAGAAGGGATCCCTGTTCGGCCTGGGCTTCGCACACTGACGGACGACTGACCCACACCCACCTCATCCTGCCTCAGCCGTACCAGGTCACATTGCAGACGCAGACGCACTCGTGACGTGGGGTTCGCACGTCATTCCGCGTAGCGGGCCCGGACCGCGTCGCGCGCCGCGGTGACCTCGGCCAGGCGCGGGGTGAGGCGGGAGAGTTCGGCGCCGGGGCTCTGGAGCAGTTCGGTGAGGATGTCGGTCATGTCCGCCAAGTCGTCCCAGTCGGGGTCCATGGCCAGGACTTCGGCCAGTCCTTGGTCGGCGTCGGTCCAGTCGGCGAGGGCCCAGCCGACGATGCACCGCCCCAACAGGCGTGTCTCCTCCTCCGGTTCGCCCGTGTCCAGAAGGCGTGCCAGCTCACGCCACAGGGGTTCCGCGGCCTCCAGTCGCTCTGGGTGGCCGCCCAGCGGCGGTAGGCCCGGTGGAGGTCGGTCGGCGGATGCCAGGCGCCGGTGTCGCGGCGCACCTGGGCACGGATCAGCCCGTCGACGCTGAACAGCGTGAGCTGGGTGAGGTGCGTGACCGCGCCCCGTCTGCCGTATCCGAAGGCCAGGTCGGTGAGACCCTCCGCGCCGTACGCCTCCCGGATCTCCTCCAGACTGAGCCCGTCGAGCGGCGCGCCCAGGGCATCGCCGACGGCAGCCCCCAGCAGCGTTCCGCGCACCCTGCTGCGGAAGTCCTGCTGTTCGCCACGGCCCCAGACGGCACCGGCTGTCGCACCCACCGAGACCTCCCCAGGAACCGCCCGTACGTCCGACAGCTCAGCACTGCAATCGAACGAGAACGGGCGGTTGAGGGCCCGGAACGGTATGCGGGATGTGACCGGAGTGACCACAAGTGGTCAGGTATCAGCCGTACCAGGTGACATTGCAGAGGTAGACACATGCATGGCGGGGTACGGGCAGAAAGCTGATGAAGCCACGCCCGCCAAGGATGTCGAATTCGCGCAACCCACCCTCGCGGTCGAGGGGTCTGCCGACTTTCACGGAGTCATGGCCGAGCGCAGCCAGTTCGATGGCCAGCCGCTCCACCTCTGCCACCACGCCCGTTGGCAGTCCATCGGTGACGTACTCGACACTTGGGTTGTAGTCCCAGGCCCAGTCAGTCACAGTCCCGCCTCCGCCTCGGCCGCCTCGCGGATCGCGCGGATCTCCGTGATGGCCTCTGCCGGATCCTGCTCCCCCGCGTCCACGATGCGCTCGAGTGCACGGAGCCGGGCGGCGCGTTCCGGGTGGCGCTCGATCGCCACGAACACGGCCCAGGAGTGCACGAAGGCCCGCAGCGGCGCGAGGCTCTGCGTCTGCTGCGCGTTCGTCGTGGCTTCGAAGAGGTGCTGTGTGAGGGCCGGGATCCGGCTCGGCGCGATCCGCGCGACCGCTGCCCGCAGCGCGTCCGGCGTGAGTTCGGGCATGGGGATCAGCGGTCCGTACGGGCCGTCGGTCTGGGCACTCACGGTGACCTCCGGTGCGGATGGGGCGGTCTTCGTACCGTACCGGCGAATTCGGCGGTGAGGTGCTCGGGCAGCGCTCGTCATCGGGCTCACTTCCGGGATTTCGATGCTCGGGGTGTTTTCTACGCCGCCGCCCCGCACGACCGACAGTCGCGGCAGCGGCCAGGACCCGGGGCGCGAAAGGCCCGGTCGCACCCGTCGCAGGTCTGGAACGGGTCCGGACGAAGCGAGCCGTGAGGGGCCGTGCTCCGTGGATGTGGTGCGGCGGGCAGAGGCGGCGGAAGCAGAGCGACGAGGCGGTGGGCGAGGAAGCGCGCCGGATGCCGGATCGGCTCCTGGGGCAGGCCGGTCATCAGGGTTCGCTGCACGACGGTGGCGGGCACTCCTCGCTCCAGCCAGGCGGCGACGGCCGGCGCCAGGCGGTATACATCCCGTTCGGTCAGCAACAGGCGTGAGTCGTAGGCGCGCAGGCCGGAGAGGAGATCGACCGCCGGGCGATGGCTCGGAGGTGCGGCTCTCGGATCCAGGGCAACTGGCAGCGCTACGGGAGCGACGAGAGGACCGGGAGCTGCGGAAGTATCGGCCGTGGGAGCCGCAGCCGAAGGGGCCACGAGCCGTGGCCTGTTGTACGAGATCGTCCGGGTCACCACCCGTCCGGACGGCAGCCGCTCCTTGATGCGGGCCAGATACCCGTGCGCCTCCAACTCCCGCAGGGCGGCGGCGATCCGGATCTCACCCTCGGGGAACCGCGCGGCCAGGGCTTTGATCCCGACGGGGGTTCCCTTGGGCAGCGACTGAATGTGGATGGCCAGACCGATCGCCATGAGGGACAACTCGGGGTGCTGGGCGAGGTGGTTTCCGACCACGGTGAACTGCTCGTGGTGGCGTTCGGTGACGTGGACGATTCCGGGTCCGGAAGGGCCGGACCGGGCGCGCGGGGGCGCGCTAGGCTGCTGTGCAGTCATCGGGAAGGTTCTGCTTCCTTGGTGATGAGGCCCTCGCACTGGGATTGCCGTCCCGGCGGGGGCCGAATTCTTGTGTGCGCCTGCTGTGCGCTTGTTCTGCGGTTGTTTCGCCGACGCTGCACCACAACACGGCTTCCGCGCCAGCCGAGTTGGCGATGTTCACCCCTGCGGGTGATTGCCGGGGTCGGTGGGGCTGGGTTGGTTCTTTCCCCGGTTCTTATTTCTTTGGCGTCGCGCTCGACCGGGTCACGGATCCACGCGATCCGGCGCGAGTTCGGCCCAGACGGTCTTGCAGTGGGCCGGAGCCTCGTCAACGCCCCAACGGTCCGCGTACGCCGCCACCAGCAGCAGCCCCCGCCCCGATTCCGCGCACTCCTCAACCGGGTCCGGGAAACGCGGGACCCGGTCGCCCCGGGCGTCGGTCACGTCGATACGGAGGGTGCTGTGGGCGTCGAGCCGGAGCGTCAGTCTGAAGTCGCGGCCCGGGACGCGGCCGTGCAGGACGGCTTCACGGACCGGTCATGGGAGGCGTCTGTCGAGACCTACTCCGCGTAACGGGACTGGAAGACATCACGGGCTCCGACGACCCGGGCCAGGCGGGATCGGACGAGTGCCGTATCGACGCCGGGGCAACGCGCCAGAAGGCTGAGTGAGTCGGCCAGGTGAGCCAGGTCCTCCCAGTCGTGGTCCACGGCGAGCGCTGCGGAGAGCGACGTGTCGGCCCCGCTCCACTCTCCAAGTGCACAACTGGGCAGTATCCGCCGGGTGTCCGGCGCGTCCGCGTCCGCCGTGGCGGTCCGTGCCTCGCGCCACAGGGGTTCAGCGGCCTCCGCGCCCTCCGTCAGACCCACCGTCAAGGCCAGCCTGACCGCTCCGTCGGGATGGTTCGCGTACAGCCAGTCGGCGAGCTGCCGAGTCCGTTCCCACCGGCCGGTCATGACGTCGGCGGCCCACATGGCGTCGACGTACCAGTAAACGCCCATGGCGGCCATGTTGCCTTTAAGGTCGCCGGTCGAGTGGATGCCTTCCAGCAGTCGCACCGCGTCGTCGTACCGTCCCTGCATCAGCAGGACATCAACGGTTCTGCCGCGCGCCCACTCGGTCTCGTGGCCGCGCTCAACACACTGGCCAAGGTCGGCGAGTGCGGGCTCAAGCCGTCCGATGGCGATGCATGTATTCGCGCGGGCCGCGTACAGGCCCGCCTGGTCCGCGCGAAGGGAGACGGCTCTGTTCAGGTCCCGCAGTGACTCGGAGTACTGCCGCAAGCTCAGATGGTTCCTGCCTCTGGCCCCCAGCACTGCCCAGTCGTCGGGATCGTGCTCCAATATGCGGTCGAGCTGGGCACCCAATTCGGCGTGCTTGCCCAGCGCGGACAGGGCGATGCTCCTGAGGTCACGATGATCGACATTGTCGGGTTCCCGTTCCAGCGCGAGGTCTGCGTCGGCCAGCGCCTCCTCGAAACGGCCGGCCTTGAGGTGAGCAACACTTCGCTGGTGCAAGGCCCGACTACCCGATGATTCAGCCGCGACAGCCAGACCAAGATCGGCGAACCTGCCCTCTTCATCGCCCAGGTCTCCGCGCAGACGAGCACGGTTCAGCAGTGCCCACACGTAGGTGGGCTCAAGCTCGATCGCGCGGTCGAAGGCCGCGAGCGCCTCCTCGAGGCGGTTCAGACGGAGGAGCGCGTCTCCGCGGCCGGCATGTGCCGACGCGTACTCCGCGTTCAGCTCGCAGGCCCTCCCGAGTTCCTCGACAGCCTCCTCATACCGGCCCACCAATCGGTAGGCGTCTCCTCGTTCGGACGCGATCCACGCACTGTCCGGTGCTGCCCGTACAGCACAATCGAGGTCTGCGAACGACTCATCGAACCGCCCCTGGCGGCGGTATACCTCAGCTCTGTGGGCGAGAGCCCACAGATATTCGGCGTCGATCTCCAGTGCTCGGTCAAAGTCCGCGAGCGCCCCGTCGTCGTCCCCGAGGAAGTGCTTGCTGTACCCCCGGCTTGCCCATGCCAACCGATCTGCAGGATCGAAGGTCAGCACACGGTCGAAGGCCGCCACGGCCTCTTCATGACGGCCCAGGTGCTGCAGAACGATGCCCCGGTCAAAGATGATCCAGGCGGTGTCGGGGCGCAATGCGTCGGCACTGTCCAGGTCCGCCAAGGCTGCAGCAGGCTCACGCAGCAGCGCGTGAAAGAGGCCACGCTCGTGGTACGCCCTCGCGGACGTCGGAGCCAGAGCGACGGCCCGATCGAACTCCACGAGCGCCTTCTCGTCCTCTCCCGTCTGCCGCAGTTCCCGTCCCCGCACCATGTGCGCCACGGCCCGGGTCTCCGCGTCGAGGCCTGCCCGGTCCAGCAACAACCCGAGCCCGCTCAGTACAGTGCCCGACTCTCCCGAGACCGCCGCGAGAAGGTCACGCCCCCATGCGCGGAGCGCCTCCGCGTCTGCGTGCTCCCCCGCGTCGGCCAACGCCTGCGCGCAGCCACGCGCCGCGACCGCATCTGCGCGGCAGGCTCCGACGAAATCCGTGAGCACCTGCCTCAGTGCCGTCTGCGGCCGTGCGCACAACAGGTGGTACGACTCTTCAAGCCTCAGCTCACGCCATGGCTCGTCGAGCCACCACTCGTCCGGTTCCAGCCCCTCTTCCGCCCCGGCACGCCATTCCCCGAACACCTCCGCGAGCCGTGCGTGCCGCTCGGCCCACTGCCGCGGCGACCGCGTCCGCTGCAGCCGGAGCATGGCAGTACGCACGACATCGTGGTAGCGGACGCGGCCGACCCGCTCGCTCACGAAGGGCATCCCGCGCAGCCACTCGTACGACCCCTCGGTCTCCCCGTCGTCCACGGTGGCCCGGAACACGTCCTCGTCCAGCTGCCGCGGCAGAGCGCACATGAGTGCGGCCTCCCGCCGCGCCGGATCGCGCTCCCACTTGAGGAAGCGCTCCACTGCGGTGGCCGTGGGGTCGTCGACCACACCCGGATTCTCGGCGAGAGTCGACACAAGCACCGGAAGGCACCCGGACAACCGCAGCACTTCTCGTACGACGCCCTCGTCCACCACTCCTCTCGCCGCCAGGAGTTGGCGTGCCTCGGACTCCGTGAACGGCTCCAGGGCGATCTCGGTGACGAACCCGGCGTAGTCCGCCCAGCGGGCGGGGTCGGGGCCGTGCTGGCCCGCCAGCGTGACGACCACGTTCGCGGGCAGTGCGCCGTACCGGTCCGTGGTGATGAGGTCGAGCAGCCAGGGATCGAGGAAGCGGGCGGTTCGCTCGTAGGTGTCGAAGAACAGCGCGATCCAGGGCGCGTAGCCGGCCACCCGGTCCAGCTCCGAGACGAAGACCGGGGTCAGGGCATTCAGCGGCTCCAGGACCAACTGCACATCGTCGTGATTCCGGAAGCGCGCGCTGAGCGCCGCCCTCAACCGGTCTGTGCCATAGGCCACTTGGGCCGGGTCGATGGCTCCCGCGAATGCGCCCACGCCCGGCACCATGCCCAGTCCGATCACCCCCGCCTGGGCTACGGCCATGCTGCCCGCGGAGGGCGGCTGGGGCGCGCCAGGGTCCAGCACAGCCGACGCCGTCTCCGCCTCATGGCGGCGCTGCCGGTAGGCGGCGAGGAGTTTGTCGAGGGCCTTCAACTCCGCGCCCTGCTTGGCGAACTGCGCACTGATCGCCGCCAACACCTCCGGCACGCTGTTCACGGTCTCGTCCGTGCAGGCGGTGAGCGCCTTGCGCTGCGCAGCCAGGGCCTCCAGTTCACGGACCAGTGAGGACTTGCCGACTCCCGCCGTTCCGTGGACATGAAAGACGAAGCTGTGCCGCTCATCCTCCGGCGAGGTGTCGAAGTTGGCGCGGAAGAGGTCGAGCTCGTTGCGACGGCCGACGAAACCCGCGCGTTTACGGCGCCCGATCAGCTCCTGCATCGACGGTCGCGTCGGCCCCATCCGTCCCACCCCCGTAGCTGGTCCGACTGAATTCTCGCAGAGGGCCCGAGAGCCCGGACAGACACTCGACGATTGACTTCGGAATACGTTCCGAAGTACGGTGGGGCCATGTCCACTCCCACGGTCGCCTTCTCCGAGCTCTCGAAGAACTCGAAGCGTGTCGCGGACACGCTCGACCGGACTCAGCGTGTACACATCACACGCCGGGACGGCGAGGATCTCTACCTGACGACGGCACGCCATGACCAGCAGCGCGAGGAGACGGCGGACATCACGGCCCGCCTTCTGGCCGCCCTCGTGCGCAGCGATGCCGGTGAGCGGGCCATACTGCGGGCGCTTCCCTCAGTCTTTCCGTGGGTTCGTCATCTGTCGGCGGACGAGCTGAAGGAGTTCGTCGCTGAGCTCATCGACGCCACGTACGACGCGGCCCAGCTGGACGTCCATGGCAATCTCCACCGAGTCGTCGTCGAATGGCGCGCGACGGCACGTGTCCTCGCCGACCCCGAGCTCACCGCGCAGCTCACCCGTCGGCTGCCTGACGAGGACCACGGCGAGGTGACCGCGCCGTGAGCCCGAAGCGGGGCGACGACGTCGCCCCACCGCCGGTGGGCGGGGAATGGCGCCTGCGATTCGCGACGAACGAGGCGGCGAAGGGATGGGGCGAGCTGGGCGCGGAGGCGCCGGGCAACACCCGGCGCTGCTTCGAGGCGCTGCGCTGCGACCCGCTGTCCCGAGCGGATCCCGACCGTCAGCACCGGCTGCGCGGTCGTCTGGCCACGGGCAACCTTGGCGGCCAGGAGTATCCCCAGTGGGAGTACGAGGTGACGGCAGGCGGTCGCGTGCGCTATCTCGTCGACGAAACACGCCGCACCGTCCACCTCGTGTACGCGTCTACCCGCCACCCCAAGGACACCGAGTAGCCGTCCTCACGGAGACTCCAACACCGGCAACAGCTCCGGCAGATGCCCGTCGGAAGCCGCAGCCGCCCGCTGCCGCTCCCCCGCCACCTCCCCGTACAACGTCGTCCGCGGCTTCGCCGGACGCCCCGCCGCCTCCGCCACCGCGATGAGGTCCTTGACGGACTTGTAGGAGCCGTACGACGAGCCCGCCATCCGCGAGATGGTCTCCTCCATCAGCGTCCCGCCCAGGTCGTTCGCACCCGAGCGGAGCATCTCCGCCGCGCCTTCCGTCCCCAGCTTCACCCAGCTGGTCTGGATGTTGGGGATGTGGGGGTGGAGGAGGAGGCGGGCCATTGCCACGACCGCGCGGTTGTCGCGGGTCGTCGGGCCGGGGCGGGCGATGCCCGCCAGGTACACCGGGGCGTTGGTGTGGATGAAGGGCAGGGTCACGAACTCCGTGAAGCCGCCGGTGCGTTGCTGGATGTCCGCCAGGGTCCGGAAGTGGCCGAGCCAGTGGCGGGGCTGGTCGACATGGCCGTACATCATCGTCGAGGAGGAGCGGATGCCCAGTTCGTGGGCCGTCGTCACCACCTCGATCCAGGTCGCCGCCGGCAGTTTGCCCTTCGTCAGGATCCAGCGGACCTCGTCGTCCAGGATCTCCGCCGCCGTGCCCGGGATCGAGTCCAGGCCGGCTTCCTTGGCCGCCGAAAGCCACTCGCGGATCGACATGCCCGTGCGGGTCGCGCCGTTCACCACCTCCATGGGCGAGAACGCGTGCACATGCATGCCGGGGACCCTCTCCTTCACCGCCTTCGCGATGTCGAAGTACGCCGTGCCGGGCAGGTCGGGGTGGATGCCGCCCTGCATGCAGACCTCGACCGCGCCCACGTCCCAGGCCTGGGCGGCGCGGTCCGCCACCTGCTCCAGGGAGAGCGTGTACGCGTCGGCGTCCGTGCGGCGCTGGGCGAAGGCGCAGAAGCGGCAGCCGGTGTAGCAGACGTTGGTGAAGTTGATGTTCCTGGTGACGATGTAGGTGACGTCGTCGCCGACGGCCGACTTGCGCACGTCGTCCGCCACCCGGCACAGGGCGTCCAGCGCCGGACCGTCCGCGTGCAGCAGGGCGAGGGCCTCGCCGTCGGTCAGGCGGGTCGGGTCGTCCGCCGCCGTCGCGAGCGCCGCCCGTACGTCCGTGTCGATGCGGGACGGCACCATCCCGGGCGCGGCGGCCTCGCGCAGCGCCTCCCAGTCGCCGTACACCGCGTCAAAGTCGTCGCGGCGGTCGGACGTACGCCCCTCGGTGTCGATCGTGTGGTGCAGGTCGGTGCGGCCGGAGGACGTGAAGGCTTCCTCCGGCTCCTGCCACGGATGCCCCTCGACCACCGCGTCCTCGCGGGCGAGGCCCGTCTCCGGGTCCGCCAGCGCCCGTACGTGCGGCAGCAGCCGCGGGTCCAGCCAGGGCTCACCGCGCTGGACGAACTCGGGGTACACGCAGAGACGTTCCCGCAGTTCGAAGCCGGCGGTGGCCGAATGGGACGCCAGCTCCTCGATCCGCGGCCACGGGCGCTCGGGGTTCACATGGTCGATGGTCAGCGGCGAGACCCCGCCCCAGTCGTCGATCCCCGCGCCGATGAGCCGCCCGTACTCACTGTCGACCAGGTTCGGCGGCGCCTGGAGGCAGGCGCTCGGGCCCATGATGTGCCGGGCCACGGCCACGGTCGCCACCAGCTCGTCCAGTTCCGCGTCCGGCATCCCGCGCATCGCGGTGTCCGGCTTGGCGCGGAAGTTCTGGATGATCAGTTCCTGGATGCCGTGGTACGACCGCGACACGCGGCGCAGCGCGAAGAGTGAGTCGGCGCGCTCCTCGTACGTCTCGCCGATGCCGATCAGCAGCCCGCTGGTGAAGGGGACGGAGGAGCGGCCGGCGTCCTCAAGAACCCGCAGCCGTACGGCGGGCTCCTTGTCGGGGGAGCCGTAGTGCGGCCCGCCCGGCTCGCTCCACAGCCTGGTGGCCGTCGTCTCCAGCATCATGCCCATGCTCGGGGCCACCGGCTTCAGCCGCTGGAAGTCGGTCCACGACATGACACCCGGGTTGAGGTGCGGCAGCAGACCCGTCTCCTCCAGGATGCGGATGGAGATGGCCCGTACGTACGCGATCGTGTCGTCGTACCCGTGCGCGTCCAGCCACTCGCGGGCCTCCGGCCAGCGGTCCTCCGGCTTGTCGCCGAGGGTGATGAGGGCTTCCTTGCAGCCGAGTTCGGCGCCGCGGCGGGCGATGTCGAGGACCTCGTCGGGGGACATGAACATCCCGTGTCCGGCGCGGCGCAGCTTGCCGGGCACGGTCACGAAGGTGCAGTAGTGGCATTTGTCCCGGCACAGCCGGGTCAGCGGGATGAAGACGCTCTTCGAGTACGTGATGACGCCGGGGCGGCCCGCCGCCGCCAGGCCCGCGTCCCGCACCCGCGCTGCGGACGCGGTCAGGTCGTCGAGGTCAGCGCCGCGCGCCTGCAACAGCACCGCCGCCTCGGCGACATCGAGCGCGACGCCGTCCCGCGCACGCTTGAGCGCGCGCCGCATGGAGTTCGCCGTCGGCCCGGTTCCGGGACCGGTTCCGGGAGTCGCGGAAATCGTCATCCTTCGAGCATACGGTCGCGGTGATCAGGCATTACAGGGCCCGGCCGTATTCGTCGGGGGCCGCAGATCGTTACACAGCGCCACTGGCGGGGGGCGTCCGCGCCGACCAGGCATGGAGGCTCAACAGGTGTCGTCCTGCTGTCGTTCTGCGCGACACGTGCCGATTCCCTTCCCGTGCACCTGTGTTCACGGCTGGATACGAGGGTTGTGCGGGCCCCACCCGCACCTCGAATATGTCATGCCACTGTCACGCTCACTCGACACCCCGGGAGCCGCAGCATGTGCGAGGACGACCACGGAAACGTCACGGGAAACGTCGAGGGAATCCTCGTAGCCAGACGCGCGCTGTTCGTGACGGGGGCAGCCGCCGCGCTTACGTTGGGAAGCGTGACCTTCGCGAGCGGTGCCGAGGCCGACGACGCGGCCGACGGCGACCAGGAGACCCGGACGGTGCGCGGCACCCTGCCCATCGGTTCGCCGGACTTCGTGTACGTCCCGGTCGAAGTCCCGCACGGCGTACGGGAGATCAAGGTCGCGTACACCTACGAGAAGCCCTCCGTCCCGGCCGGCACCGCGGGCAACGCCCTCGACATCGGCATCTTCGACGAGCGCGGCACGGAGGCGGGCGGCCGGGGCTTCCGCGGCTGGTCGGGCGGGGCGCGCACGGAGTTCTTCCTCCGCGGCGACGACGCGACGCCCGGCTACATCCCGGGACCGGTCAGGGCGGGGACGTGGCACATCGCGCTCGGCCCGTACACGGTGGCGCCGCAGGGACTGCCGTACGAGATCACAATCACCCTCACGTACGGGGAGCAGGGCGCGACCCCGAAGCCGGTGTACCCGCCGTCGCGCGCGAAGAGCCGCGGCCGCGACTGGTACCGCGGCGACTGCCATCTGCACTCCTGGTACTCGGACGGCCGCCGCACCCCGGCGGAGATCGCGGCGCTGGCGCGTGCCGCGGGCCTGGACTTCATCAACACGTCCGAGCACAACACCCACTCCTCGCACCCTCATTGGGCGGACCAGGCGGGCGACGACCTCCTGATCATGCTCGGCGAGGAGGTCACGACACGCAACGGCCATGTGGTCGCGCTGGGAACCGACCCCGGCACCTTCGTCGACTGGCGCTACCGGGCCCGCGACAACCGCTTCGGCAAGTACGCGCGCCAGATCCGCCGCGCCGGAGGTCTCGTCGTCCCCGCCCATCCGCACGCCACCTGCGTCGGCTGCGGCTGGAAGTTCGGCTTCGGGGAGGCGGACGCCGTCGAGGTGTGGAACGGCCCGTACACCCCCGACGACGAGGTCACCCTCGCCGACTGGGACAACATGCTGGTCGCCTCCGCCCGCACCGGCTCACGGGACTGGATCCCGGCGATGGGCAACAGCGACGCCCACCGCGACCCCGACCCCGTCGGCACCCCCCAGACGGTCGTCCTCGCCGACGACCTGACCCGCGAGGCCATCCAGGACGGCATCCGCGCGGGCCACTCGTACGTGGCCGAGTCGAAGCTGGTCTCCCTGACCTTCACGGCGACTGGTACGAAGGGCGAGCACGCGGGCATCGGCGAACGGCTTCCGGTGGACGCGGACACCCAGGTCACGATCCGCCTGGAGGTCACCGGCGCACCCCGCTGCACGGTGCGCTTCGTCACCGATCAGGGGGTGCTGCTCACGAGCGCGCCGCTGCCGGTGTCCGGGGGCGGGACCGTGGAGTGGAGCACTACGGCGGCGTACGCGGCGTATGTGCGGGCGGAACTGCGGCATGAGGTGGCGGTGGGGGCGCTGCCGGGGGCGTTGGCGGCGTTCACGAATCCGATCTTCTTGGGGCAATGATCAGCGGGCGTGGCTGCGTGATGTAGCGGCGCGGATCGGTGCTCAGGGTCGGTCGCCTACTGTCCGGAGGCGGGCTCCGCCTCCTCCAGCGGGACTTCGCTCACGTGCCGCCACCCCCGCCGCGAGCCTCTTCGAGGGCGGCCATGATCTCCGGCGAGTTCCTGATGCGGACCCTGTGCCGGTACGCCCTGACCACGGCAGCCGCGCCCTCGAAGTCGTTGGTCGGCGAGGCCCCTATGGCAGCCGCCAGCTCCTGCTCGAACCTCTCCCGGTCACCGGGAAACCCATACCGGCTGAGCACACTGCGCAGATCGTCCACGGTCCGGATCTCCGGGAGGGGCATCGCTCCCCAGCCGTGCTCAGGCTGTGCGCTCATGATCTGCTCCTGACGAACGGGCATGGCTCCACCTCCCATCATGGCGCCGCCCGGGTAGGACGGACATCGCACGCCTTGCCCCGTGAAAGACAGCTGCGCAGTCACCGCGCCACCGCCCCTTCGCCACACTCGGCCCACAGCAGCTTCCCGCCCTTCGACGCCCCCAGCTCCCGCAGCACGGCCACACCCCACGCGTCGGCACAGGCCCGCACGAGGGGCAGACCACGGCCGTGCTCTGCCTCCTTCTCGGGTACGTCACCGGGGGCGCCCTCCTTGAAGCCGGGCGGGACTCTCGGATCCGTGTCCCATACGGCAACCCGGAGCCGGCCCGGTTCCGCCGGGAGGATGCGGAGGGCGTACGGGCCGGGTGTGTGCAGGTGGGCGTTGGTGAGGAGTTCCGACGCCAATAGCTCGGCCGTGGGGGTGAGTTCAGTGAGGCTGTGCGCGGCCAGGACCGCGCGGAGGGTGGCCCTCGCGATGCCGGGGGCGCGGGGATCGTGCGGGAGTTGGAGGGTGTAGGACCAGGGCGGGGATACGGTGGCCATGGAAGTCTCCGATCACGAGAAGGAGCGGGAGAGAGGGGAGTTGGGATCTTCGATTCCGGTGCCCAGTGACCGCGGCCGCTCCGTCGAGCGGGGTGCTTCTGGGCGAGGCGCCCGGGAATCAGAGTAGAGGCGCGCAAGGATTGTTTTCACTTGGCGACCGGATTCCTTTAGGGTTCCACTCGTGTGGGTGACGCCTCAACTCGGCACAGCTCAGGGAGAGTTCCGAACATGGCAGGCAGGTCAGCTCCAACAGCCCGACGCACGCGTCTCGGCGTCGAGCTACGCAAGTTGCGCGAGCGTGCCGGGATGACCACCACTCAGGCCGCCGCCCTCCTGGGCACCAGCTCTGGGCAGCTGAGCAACATCGAAGTGGCTCGGTTCGGCGTGAGTGCGGACCGCGTACGGGTGATGGCACGCACCTACTCCTGCACGGAACCGGCGCTGATCGAAGCCCTCGTCGCCATGCTTGGAGAGCGCAGGCGCGGCTGGTGGGAGGAGTACCGCGACATCCTCCCGCCCAAGTTGCTCGACCTGGCCGAGGTCGAACACCACGGCACGAGCCTGCATGCCGCGCACAGCATGCACATCCCTGGCCTGCTTCAGACCGTCGATCACGCACGCGAGATCTACCGGCAGGCCGTGCCGGAGATGTCCCCGCCGGAGATCGAGCACCGCGTCTCGTTCAGAGTCAAGCGCCAGGCCGTGCTCTACCGGGACGACGCCGTCGCCTACCGCGCGGTGATCCACGAAGCGGCCTTGCGCATGAAGTTCGGCGGCGCAGGTGTCGCGCGCGCCCAGCTTCAGCACCTGCTCAAGGTAAGTGAACTCGCCCATGTGTCGATCCGCGTGATCCCGTTCGACGCGGGCTCCTATCCCGGCTCGGGCCAGTCGGTGTACTACGTGAGGGGCCCCGTACCAGCGCTCGACACGGCCCAGTTGGACCAGTCACACGGCCCGGTGTTCATCGACTCCGAGGCCCAACTGGCGCAGTATTGGATGCTCCTTGAACGCCTGGAGGCCACCGCCCTGGACCCGGCCGCATCGCAGGACCTCATCCACGACATCGCCCAGAACCTGTGAAGGGACCCGATATGCCCGCCAGCACCTGGCAGAAGTCGTCCTACTGCGCCCAGGGCGAAGCCTGCCTCCATGTAGCCACCTCCTGGCAAAAGTCGTCCCACTGCGGGCAGGGCGAATCCTGCCTCCACGTCGCCACCACCTGGCAGAAGTCATCCCGCTGCCAGGAGGGTGACGCCTGCCTCCACATAGCCACCACCCCCAAAACAGTCCATCTCACCGAAAGCGGCGACCCCACCCAAGCCATACTCTCGACCAGCCCCGCCACCTTCAGCACACTCCTCCGCACCCTCAAGAAGACACCCGAGTGACCCAAGTGGCGTGATCTATTGGCGTGCCGACCCGTTGTGCGCGGATGCGCCCACACGCCTACGGCAACACCTGGACGTACGCGCGGATCTCCGGCACCAGCACCGAGGGCTGGTTCTCCGACGCCAACCTCAGCGACGGTGGGGCCACCAGCCCCTGCTGACCCCGGTCCCCCACGCTCACTGACCGAGGACGAGCACCACCACGAACAGCACCACCAGCACCCCCAGCCCGATCCCGCCCACCCGAGCGCCGCCCCGGGGAACGAAAATCCCGACGGCCGTCCCCAGGGTGACGAGCGGCACCACACCCCGTGCCACGGTGATCAGCGCGTCGCCGTGGGACGGGGTGCGGACGCCGTCCGGGCAGTCGCCGCAGGCGATGGCGAGCAGCGGGCCGAGCATCCAGACGAAGCCGCCGGTGAACAGCACCAGCAGCGCGAGGGCCGTCCGCCCGGCCCACTCACCGGCGGTGGGTCGAGGCTCGGCGGGGTCTAGGGCGATACCGGTGTTCTCCATGGGACGGACGCTACGGAGCCCGGGCACCGCACGGCATCCGTCGCCGTACTCAGGGGCGTCCCGGCCGTCCACCTGAGTACCCGGCTGTCGGTCAGTGGTCCCCGGGCGTGTTCGAGAGCCGGTCCAGCCACTCCGTCAGCAGACCCCTCTCGGCCGGAGTGAAGGCCGGGCTCGGGGTCTGGCGGATCAGGGCGCCGAGGCGGGTCGCGGTGGCGGGGACGCCGGTCCCGGCCGGGGCGGTCACGGACGACGTACGGGAGTCACGGGAGTCGGTGACGTCCGTGGTGAAGACCGTGGCGTGCACCGCGTCCCGAACCCGCCGCGACACGCTCCTGTCGGTGAACGTCGCCGGGCGGGAGACCAGCATCAGGGCGACGCCGACGTTGGCGGACATGATGATCTGGGCGGCGAGTTCGGGGGCGAGGCGCAACTTGCCCTGTTCGGCGGCTCGTTGGAGGTCGGACGTGAGGATCTGGTGGGACTCCAGGGCCGCGGCGGGCGGGGTGCGCATGGCCGGGGAGTTCATGAGGCGGTAGAGGTTCGGGTTCTGGAGGGCGAACTCGGTGTGGGTGTCCCAGCCGTCGCGCAGGTCCTGGACCGGGTCCGTGCCGGGGGCGCGGTCGCGTTTGGTCGCCAGGTACTTGTCCCAGCCGTTGTCGACGACCGCCGACAGCAGGCCCTCCTTGTCCCCGAAGTGGCGGTAGAGGGCCGGCGCGCCGACGCCCGCCGCCTCGCACACCGCCCGGGTCGAGACGTCCCCGTTCGGGGATTCCGCGACCAGGGCGGCCGCCACTTCGAGAATGCGCGCTTTCGTACTCACGGTAGCGACGCTACCCGAGGTCACAGAGAACCCTCGCGCGCGGACTCCTTGTGCGGGAATCCCTTGTGCGCGGACTCCTTGTACGGGGCCAGCAGGTCCTCCAGGCCTATGCGCGTGAGGAACTCGGCGCGGATGCGGTCCGCTACGCGGCTGACCTCCTCCGAACCGTCGTTCGCGGGGTCGACATGGACCCGGAACGGCCGCTCGCCGTGCGGGGTGTCGACGACCTCGACGATCGCGTCGGCGACGAGCGACACGTCCGCGTCGGCCGGCGCGAGGGCGGCCAGGCGCTCGGCGACCTGGTCCATCAGGCCCGCGTAGCGCTCCTCGTACGCCGGAATCACCGTCTGCTCGGAGGGGTGGCCGCCCGTGGCGAAGTGATTCGTGCCGGAGGTGAAGGCCCCCGGCACCACGATGGTCGTCTCGATGTCGAAGCGGGCCAGCTCGGCGGCGTACGACACGGCGAGCGCGTCCATCGCGGCCTTGGCGGCGAAGTACGGCGCCAGGTAGGGCGGGGTGCCACCCCTGCTGGACGTGGAGCCGACCCACAGCACCAGGCCGTGCCGCTGGGCGCGCAGGTGCGGCAGCGCGGCCCGGTTGACGCGCTGGGTGCCGAGCACGTTCGTGTCGTACACCGCGGCCAGCTCCTCGGGTGTGAAGGCCTCGGTCGGGCCGGTCACCATGTGGCCCGCGTTGTGGACGACGACGTCCAGGCGGCCCGCCTCCGCGAGGATCGCGGCGACGGCGGCGTCGGCCGACTCCTGGGAGAGGACGTCCAGTTCGACCGTACGCAGGTCCACCTGGTGCTCGGCGGCGTACGCCTCGGCCTCGGCGACCCGGCCCGCGTTGCGGCCGGCGGTGTCGCGCATCGCGGCGTAGACCGTGTGCCCGGCGCCGGCGAGGGCGCGGGCGGCCAGGGCGCCGAAACCCGATCCGGCGCCGGTGATGACGATCGTCTTACCCGTAACAGGCATGGCGGAACTCCTTGAGGAGGGAGGAGGAGAGGGGAAGAGAACGGAGGAAGAGAAAAGGGAAGAGGGTGGCGAGGGGGTTACGCGATCCCGCCGTTGGCCCGGACCACCTGGCCGTTGACCCAGCGCCCGGCCGGTCCCGCGAGGAAGGCGACGACCCCGGCGATGTCCTCCGGGGTACCGAGGCGCTCCAGCGGCGGCTGGGCGGCCATCCGCGCGATGGTCTCCTCGTCCTTGCCGTCCAGGAACAGGGCGGTGGCGGTCGGCCCGGGGGCCACCGCGTTGACGGTGATGTCCCGGCCGCGCATCTCGCGGGCCAGGATCAGGGTCATGGCCTCGACGGCGCCCTTGGTGGCGGCGTACGCGCTGTAGCCGGGGATCGCGAGGGCCAGCACGGAGCTGGAGAAATTGATGATCGCGCCGCCCGCGCGCAGCCGGCGCGCGGCCTGCTGGTCGACGACGAACGTGCCGCGGATGTTGGTGCGGTGCATCCGGTCGAGGGCGTCGAGGTCGAGGTCGACGAGCGGGGCCAGGGTCATGACGCCCGCCGCGTGCACGACGACGTCGACTCCGCCGTACGTGGCCTCGGCGGCGTCGTAGAGGGCCGCCACCTCGGTCTCGTCGGCCACGTCGGCGCGGACGGCGATGGCCTGTCCGCCGGTCCCGGTGATCGCGGCGACCGCCTTGCCGGCCTCGACCTCGTTGCCCGCGTAGTTGACGACGACGGCGTACCCCTCGGCGGCCAGGCGCTCGGCGGTCTCGCGGCCGATGCCACGGGAACCTCCGGTGACGATCGCGACGCGGCGGGAAGCGTTGCTAACAGCGGAGGCGGCGGGGGTGGGGGTGCTGGGGTGCTCGCTCATGACGTTGCTCCTTGTCGCAGCTGGGGTAGCGATGTTTCGCTCCCTGACAGAAACAACGCTAACACTTCTGCGTTAGCGACGCTACCGTCGGCCGTAGCATCGCTACCGCGGCCCGACCCCGAGGACGTCGAGCATCGCCCGGGTGGCCGGGCTCGGGTTGAATCGGCTCCACGCCAGGTACTCGATGCGGTGCGGTCCATCGGCCACCGGGACCAGCGCCAGTGCGGGGTCGTCGGCGGCCAGTGGCCGGATGAACGCCGACGGCAGCAGCGCGACGCCGAGCCCGCGCGCGATCAGCCGGGTGATCAGCTCGACGACACCGGCCTCGTACGCGACGTCGCGGACCAGTCCCGCGGCGGCGAACGCCTGGTCGGACTGGGCCCGGGCGGGCGTCCCGGCCACGAAGTCCACGAACGTCTCCTCGGCGATCTCGTGCAGCGCGACCCGGGAAGCGCCCGCGAGCCGGTGCCCGGCCGGCACCACCAGTACGTGCTCGTCGTGATCGAGAACAACGGTTTCCACACCGGACGGCGGTTCGCCCTCCGGCAGGCCGAGGAACGCGATGTCCAGGTCGCCGTTCCGGATCGCCGCCGCCAGTTCGTCGCTGCGTCCGGAGCGGAGGGCGACGCGGACGTCGGGGTGCCGGGCGCGGTACCGCTGCAGCAGCTCGGGTACGTCGACGGCAGCCGTGGTCACGATCACGCCGACCGCGAGCCGGCCGCGCACCACGCCGGTCGCGGCGGCGGCGTCGGCGACGGCACGGTCGGCGGCGGCCAGGCACTCGCGCGCGCCCGCGAGAAACGCCGCTCCCGCGCTGGTCAGCTCGACGCGGCGGCTGGAACGGGCGAACAGCTTGACCCCGAGCTCCCGTTCCAGGCTCGCGATGCGGTGACTGAGGGACGACTGCACCACGGAACAACGCTCCGCCGCGCGCGTGAAGTTGCGGGTTTCGGCGACGGCCACGACGTATCGCATCTGCTGGAGATCCACGCGGCGATCGTTCTCGTTCATAGCTGGTATGGCAAGCATGTGTTGGATTCATGACGCGCTGTGCTGAGACTTCCTCACATGCATTCCTCGACCGAGCGATCACCGGACCGGCCGCGGACCTCGTCCATGACCTCGCCCATGGCCTCGTCCACACAGCGGGCGGCGACCGTCGCGCTGACCGCGCTCGCTCCCGCATCCTGGGGCACCACGTACGTCGTCACGACGGAACTGCTGCCGCCCGGGCATCCGTTGTTCGCCGGGCTGATGCGCGCCCTGCCCGCCGGGCTGATCGCGCTGGCGCTCACCCGGGTGCTCCCGCGAGGGGACTGGTGGTGGAAGGCCGCCGTCCTCGGCGTGCTCAACATCGGCGGGATGCCCCTGCTGTTCCTGGCGGCCGAACGGCTCCCCGGCGGTGTCGCCGCCACCCTCGGCGCTGTCCAGCCGCTACTGGTCGCGGGCCTGGCCGTAGCGGTGCTCCACGACCGGCCGACAGCCTGGCGACTGTCCTGGGGCGCGATCGGCGTGATCGGCGTCGGACTCGTCGTGCTCGGTCCGGGGGCCCGGCTGGACGCCGTCGGAGTGCTCGCCGGCCTCGGACATACGGCCACCATGGCCGGCGGGGTCGTCCTCACCAAGCGCTGGGGCCGTCCGGCGGGGGTCGGTCCACTGACCCTGGCCGGCTGGCAACTGACGGTCGGCGGGCTGCTGTTGCTCCCGCTCACCCTCGCGATCGAGGGGGTGCCGCAGCGGATCGACGCCGGAGCGGTCGGCGGCTACCTGTGGCTCGGCAGCATGGGCGGGCTGATCGCGTACACGCTGTGGTTCCGCGGGATCGGAAAGCTGCCGGTGGGCGCGTCCGCACCGCTGGTGCTGCTGTCCCCGCTGGTCGCGACCGTCATCGGCCTCGCGCTGGGCGAGTCACTGAGCCTGCCGCAGACCCTTGGTTTCGTCCTCGCCCTGGCCGCCTTGCTCGCCGCACAGCTCACCCCCCGAACAGGAGAATTCGATGAAGTCAGGTATGACGATCGCCGTGGTCGGTGCCACCGGGATGGTCGGCAGCCGGGTGATCGCCGAGGCCCGTGCACGCGGACACCAGGTGCTCGCCCTGTCCCGGAAGCCCGCGAGTGACGACCCGAACGTGACACCGGTCGCGGTCGACGTGAACGAGTCGTACGCCGTACGCGAGGCGCTTGCGGGCTCCGCCCCGAACGGCGCGTCGAACGGTGCCTCCCACCGCGCCGCGGACGCCGTCGTGCTGACCGTGCGGACCCTTCCGGTCGACCAGGAGTTCCTGGTCGGCGCTACCCGTACGGTGCTTGACGCCGCCGCACAGCTCGGGATCCGCGTCCTCGTGGTCGGCGGCGCCGGCGCCTTGCGCAGCCCCGACGACCCCGATCTGCTGGTCGCCGACAACCCCGTGTACGTGCCCGCCGAGTGGAAGACGGTCGCCGCTGCCGGGATAGCTCAGCTGCGGGCCTGCCAGGCCCACGCCGGTGCCGACTGGGTCTACCTGAGCCCACCGGCCCTGCTCGAACCCGGTGACCGAACGGGCCACTACCGGCGCGGCACCGACACCTTGCTCGCCGGCGCCGACGGGCAATCGTGGATCAGCGCCGAGGACCTGGCCGTCGCCGTGGTCGACGAACTCGACGCTCCTGGCCCCGAACGCCTCATCACGGTCGCCCACCGCGACGAACACCCGTCGGCGTAAGCCGGTCGACGGGCAGGCCGCCCAGTGCCCGGCCTCGAACCGGGCATGGGCGGCGGCACCGGCACGAACGAGCGTGGTGTTGAGGATCGCCTGAGTGTCGGGCCGCGGCTGGGTTTCGGCTCCCAGGCTCTCCCACGTCGTGGCCGCCGTACGCAGCGCGAGGCCGTGACCGGTCCCCCGTCCCGGTCACGGCCTCGCTGGTGTGGAGGCTGGTCATCCGCGGATCAGCAGCAGCCTCCCGCGGCGGACGGTTCCAACACGTCGAGGCCGGCATCGGCTGAGCCGGTGCAGCAGGTGCTGCCCTGCTGTTTGGCCAGGGCGCCGGCGTCTGCCTTGACGACGTACACCTCCCAGGGCTCCTGGCCGGGGCCGTGGACCCAGACCTTGTCCTGGAGGGCGTAGCAACAGGTGGTGTCGTTCTCCTCGGCCGTGGCCAGGCCCGCCTCGCCCAGGCGGGTGGTGGCGGCGTGGACGGCCTCGGTGCTCTCGACCTCGACGCCGAGGTGGTCCATGCGCGTTGCCTCGCCTGCGGCGCCTTCGATCAGGACGAGCTTGAGCGGGGGCTCGGCGATGGCGAAGTTCGCGTAGCCGTCTCGGAGTTTGGCGGGCTCGGTACCGAAGAGCTTGGTGTAGAAGGTGATGGACGCGGCGAGGTCGGGGACGCGAAGGGCGAGCTGTACACGGGACGACATGGCGAACCTTCCTGTATGGGTGGGGAGTTCAGCAGCCGCCGGACGTGGTGGCCGGGGCGCCGATGCCGATCTGAAGGGTGGCCGGGGCGGCGCAGCAGCCGCCGTCGGACTGTCCGGCGTTCTCCGGCTCGTCGAACAGGCCCGCGCCGCCGCAGACCCCGGTCTCCGGGAGGGTGAGTTCGACGCGCTCGGCTGCCTCCTGGTCGCCCGCGAGCGCGGCGGCGATGGAGCGGACCTGCTCGTAGCCGGTCATGGCGAGGAACGTGGGCGCGCGGCCGTAGGACTTCATACCGGCCAGGTACACACCCTGTTCCGGATGGGAGAGCTCGTTCACGCCATGCGGATAGACCGTGCCGCAGGAATGCACGTTCGGGTCGATCAGCGGGGCGAGCGCGGTCGGGGCCTGGAGGCGCTCGTCGAGACCGAGGCGGATCTCGGAGAGGAAGGAGAGGTCCGGGCGGAAGCCGGTCAGGACGACGACCTCGTCGACCGGGTCGAGGCGCCGGCCGTCCTCCGCCACGAGGACGAGCTGGTCACCGTCGTGGTCCACAGCCTGTGTACGGAATCCCGTGACCGCGCTCGCGTGGCCGGCCTCGACGGCGGCCTTGGCACGCAGGCCCAGGGCGCCGCGGGCCGGGAGCTGGTCGGCTTCGCCGCCGCCGTAGGTGTTCGCGCCGATGCCCCGGCGCAGGATCCACACCGCGTGCGTCCCGTTCCCCTCCTCCTTCGCCAGGTCGGCGAGGTACGCGAGAGCGGTGAAGGCGGAGGCTCCGGAACCGACGACGGCGGTCCGCCTGCCCGCGTAACGGGCGCGTACGGACGGCTCGTTGAGATCTGGGACACGGTAGGAGATACGGCCGGCCGCCGTCTTCTCGCCGAGGGCGGGCAGGCCGTTCGCCCCGACGGGGCTGGGGGTGGACCAGGTGCCGGAAGCGTCGATGACCGCGCGGGAGACGATCCGTTCCTCGCGGCCGTCGGCCCACTGGACGTGCACCGTGAAGGGCTGCTCGGCGCGGCCCGAGTCGACGATGCGGTCGCGGCCGGCGCGGGCGACGCCGGTCACCGTGGCGCCGTAACGGACCTTGCCCCCGAGGGCGTCGGCGAGCGGCTGGAGGTAGCGCTCGGCCCAGTCACCGCCGGTCGGGTAGACCGAGGCATCGGGGCGGACCCAGCCCGTCGGGGCGAGGAGCTTCTCGGCGGCGGGGTCGACGACCTCGCCCCAGGTCGAGAACAGCCGCACGTGCGACCACTCGCGCACGGCGCTTCCCGCGACCGGGCCGGTTTCCAGGACCAGGGGTTCCAGGCCGCGCTCGACGAGGTGGGCGGCGGCGGCCAGACCGATGGGGCCGGCTCCGATGACCACGACGGGCAGCTGGCCGGTGGTGGGCACGCTGTTGAGAGAGACAGCCACGAGGTTCCCCTTTGTTTCGACATCCGTCGATCTCTTGCACCCTCAGCGTCGCACCTGTTTCGACAAGCGTCAACATAGACATTCATCTAATTCATGGGTTCTCGCTCACTGGTTCGACGTGTGTCAACATAGATGCATGTCGAATACGAGGGTGCTGCCGCTGCTGGAACCCGAGGCCCCCGGGGGCGTGGCGCCGTGCTGCCCTCCGCTCACGGAACGACCGCTGACCGCGGAGGAGGCGGAGCGGACGGCGCGGATGTTCAAGGCGCTGGGCGATCCGGTCCGGCTGCGGCTGTTCTCGCTGGTCGCCTCGCACGAGGGCGGCGAGGCGTGCGTGTGCGACATCTCCGATGTCGGCGTCTCGCAGCCGACCGTCTCCCACCACCTGAAGAAGCTCAAGGAGGCCGGGCTGCTCACCTCCGAGCGGCGCGGCACCTGGGTCTACTACCGGGTGGAACCCTCGGTGGTTGCCGCGATGGGGCAGATGCTCGGCAGCGCCATGAGCTGAGCCGGCCGCACGGAGAGCGGATGAGGCCGCTGGTCCTGCGCGCACCGATCGCGCGCGCCGTCTCGCGTGGCGAGCGGCCGCCGCCGATCACCACCACCCGCGAGGCGTGCGTCAGACGGCGGGCTGCTCCTCGGCCGTTCGCTCCGGCATGAAGATCAGCGCCACCAGCGCCAGTCCGACCACGGCCCCGACGAGCTGCATACCGATGAACCCCGCGACCGAACCGGGCGCGATGCCCGCGAAGGAGTCGGTGAAAGCACGGCCGATCGTCACCGCCGGGTTGGCGAAGGACGTCGACGAGGTGAACCAGTACGCGGCGCCAATGTACGAGGCGACCGCAACGGGCGCGAAGCGCAGGCGGTCGGTGCGGGCCAGGCCGAAGATCAGCAGGATCAGCCCGGCAGTCGCGACGACCTCCCCGAGCAGCAGGTGCCCGGCGGAGCGGTCGTGGGTGGACCACTTCACCAGCGGCTCGCCGAACATCGCATCCGCCAGGATCGCTCCCGCGACAGCGCCGACGATCTGGGCGGGTACGTACACGGCCGCCTCGCGCAGGGTGACGCCGGCGCCGCCGCGCCGGGCCGTCCACCACTCGGCGAGGGTGACGGCCGGGTTGAAGTGCGCGCCGGAGACCGGGCCGAGCAGGGTGATGAGGACGCCGAGTCCGAAGACCGTGGCCATGGAGTTGGCGAGCAACTGCAGGCCGACGTCCTTGGTCAGTTCGGTGGCCTGGATGCCGGAGCCGACCACGACCGCGACGAGCGCCGCCGTGCCGACCAGCTCGGCCGCGGCCTTGGCGATCAGCGGGGGAGCCTGGGGCGGGGTGGCACCCGGGGCGAGGTGCGGCTCGGCGACGGGGGTTATGGCGGACTCCCCGGCGCTGACGTGCTCGGTGGCCTCGGTCGCCTCGGTGGCGGTCAACAGGACTCCTCGTTACGGGTCGCCGCAGGGGCGGGGATCAGGGGCAGGACCGCTTGACGTTGTTCTCGGCGGTGGCGCGTGCGGTCTCCGCCAGGTCGGCGAACTGGCCCGCGAGGAATGCGATGACGTCGGGCTTGAGCCGGTAGTAGGTGAACCGGCCGCATGGCTCCGTCTCCACCACCCCGGCCTCCCGCAGCACCTTCAGATGGTTGGAGAGGTTGGTCTGTCTCGCCCCCGTCTCCTCGATCAGGTGGGTGCTGCAGAGCGTCTCCTTGGCCAGAAGGGTGACGATCTGGAGGCGGAGCGGGTCGGCCAGAACCCGCAACAGATCGGTGTCGACCGACGTCAGCATGGACTGATAGTTTCACATCACTCCTGGCTGATACCAGCCCGGGCTGATGATCCACTGACGAAGGAAGAACCGATGTCCTCCAGCCCGCTCTCCTCCGTGCTGTTCGTCTGCGTCCACAACGCCGGGCGTTCGCAGATGGCTGCCGGATTCCTCTCCCACCTCGCGGGCGACCGGATCGAGGTCCGCTCCGCCGGCTCCGTCCCGGGCGACCAGGTCAACCCCTCCGCGGTCGAGGCAATGAAGGAGGTCGGCATCGACATCGCCGACGCCGAGCCGAAGATCCTGACCACCGAGGCCGTCCAGGCGTCCGACTACGTCATCACGATGGGCTGCGGCGACGCCTGCCCGATCTTCCCGGGCAAGAAGTACCTCGACTGGGCGCTGGAGGACCCGGCCGGCAAGGGTGTCGAGGCCGTCCGCCCGATCCGCGACGAGATCAAGACCCGCATCGAGGCGCTGATCGCCGAGATCGACGCCAAGCGGGAGGCGTGACCCCGTGACCGATTCCGGCATGCGCGAGGCCATCGTCATCGGATCCGGGCACGACGGCACGGCATCGGCGTGACTTCGGCCCGGAGATCGGCCTGCTCGGCCGAACCCCCGCCGCCCCGATAGGCTCGCTGATACCCGAACCGGAAGAGCCCCCCATGTCGCGCTACAACGAGATCAAGCACCGGGCCGTCACGACGTTCCAGCGGCGCATCGGCAATCCGGTCGTCAAACGGCTGCCCTGGCAGACCCTCCTGGAGACCACCGGACGCAGCTCCGGGCTGCCGCGCCGGACACCGCTCGGCGGGCGCCGTGTCGGGGATACGTTCTGGCTCGTCTCGGAGTTCGGCGAGAAGTCCCACTACGTACGGAACATCATGGCCGACCCGAAGGTCCGGGTCCGCATCAACGGGCGCTGGCACTCCGGCATCGCCCATCCGCTCCCCGAGGACGACGCCCGCGCCCGCCTCAGGTCGCTGCCCCGGATGAACAGCACCGCCGTACGGGCGCTCGGCACGAACCTGTTGACCGTGCGGGTCGACCTGACCGGCTGAGCGACCTCATCCCGGCCCACCCCGGCCTCACCACAGCCACAGGCCTCATCCCGGCCACACGATCGCCTGCACCTCGCTGTACGCGTGCAGGGCGTACGACCCCACGTCCCTCCCCACCCCGCTCTTCTTGAAGCCCCCGAACGGCGCCTCCATATTGCGGCCGACCGTGTTCACGCCCACCCCGCCGGCGCGCAGCCGGCGGGCGACGCGGAAGGCGCGGGCGACGTCGCCGGACCAGACGTAGTCGATCAGCCCGTAGTCGGAGTCGTTGGCGAGCGCGATGCCCTCCTCCTCGTCGTCGAAGGGGACGACCACAACAACCGGGCCGAAGATCTCCTCGCGGACCACGCGCATGTCCGGGGTGCAGTCGGCGAGGAGGGTGGGGGCGACATAGAAGCCGCGGTCGAGAGCGGGACGTTCGCCGCCCGTGACCACCCGGGCGCCCTCCTTCCGGCCGAGGTCGACGTACGACTCGACCCGGTCCCGGTGTGCCGCCGAGATGACCGGCCCGACGACCGTGCCCGGCTCCCTCGGGTCGCCCACCTTCAAGTAACCGGCGTACACGGCGAGTTGCTCGACCAGTCGGTCGTGCACGCCCCGCTGCACCAGCACCCGGGTCGGCGCCGTGCAGATCTGCCCGCTGTAGAAGGAGAAGGTCGTGCCGATGCCCGACACCGCCGACTCCAGATCGGCGTCGTCGAAGACGACCGCCGCGCCTTTGCCGCCCAGCTCCATCAGCTGCCGCTTCATCCCGCGCCCGCACACCTCGGCGATGCGCTGTCCGACCGCCGTCGAGCCGGTGAAACTGACCATGTCGACGTCCGGGGAGTCGACGGCGGCCTCACCCACCTCCGGACGCGAACCGCTGACCACGTTCACGACACCCGGCGGCGCGCCCGCCGCCTCCAGCGCCTCCGCCATGCGGTACACCGACAGCGGGTCCTGCGGGGCCGGCTTCACGACCACCGTGTTGCCCATCGCCAGGGCCGGGGCGATCTTGCCCGCCGGGTTGGCCCAGGGGTTGTTGTACGAGGTGATGCAGGTGACGACGCCCACGGGCTGGCGTACGGCCACAGCGCCCATCACGGCAGCCTTGCCGAAGGGGCCGGCCTCGTTGATCTGCGGGGGCAGCGGCTGCTCGACGGGCTCGGTCTTCGCGTAGCGCCGGAAGCGGGCCATGCCCACCCCCACCTGCATGCCGCGCGCCGTCCCGGTCGTGGCGCCGCTCTCGGCCTGGGCGAGTTCGGCGTACGGAACGAAGTTGCGCTGGATGATGTCCGCCGCGCGGGAGAGGACGGCGGCACGTTCCTCGGCGGGTGTCCGCGACCACGCCGTGAAAGCCTCGCGGGCCGCGGCCGCGGCCGTGTGCACCTGATCCCGTGAGGCCTCCGGCGCCCGCCCGACAACACCCTCGGTCGCCGGGTCGGTCACCTCGTAGTGCTCGTGGTCGGGCTCCACCCACGACCCGCCGATGAACAGCCGCTGCTCCTGGGTCACTTGGTGCTCACCGTCCGCGTGTCCCGCCCGGAGCGGAGCACCTTCCCGGGCACCGCGCCCGTCACCACGTCACCGCGGATCGCCTCGACCCCGTTGACCCACACGGCCGTTATACCGATCGCCCTGGAGTCGAGCCGCGGACTGTCACCCGGCAGGTCGTGCACCAGGGTGGCCTTTCCGGCGTCGATCCGTTCCGGGTCGAAGAGCACTAGGTCGGCATGGAAGCCCTCCACGATCCGTCCGCGCTCGCGCAGGCCGAAGAGCCGCGCCGGATCGTCCGTCAGCATCTTCACGGCCTGCTCCAGCGTCGCCAGCTTCCGCCCGCGCAGGCAGTCGCCGATGAAGCGGGTGGTGTACGGGGCTCCGCACATGCGGTCCAGATGGGCGCCCGCGTCGGAGCCGCCGAGCATGACGTCCTGGTGCTGCCAGGTCTCGGCGCGCAGTGCCCACGAGCCGGGGTCGTTGTCGGTGGGCATCGGCCACAGGACCGTACGCAGTTCGTCGGCCGCGCAGATCTCGACCAGGCACTCGAAGGGTTCCTGGCCGCGCTCGGCCGCGATGTCGTTGACGACCCGCCCGGTCAGGCCCTCGTTCGCCGCGCTGTACGTGTCGCCGATGACGTACCGCCCGAAGTTGGCGAGCCGCCGGAAGACGCCGGCCTCCTTGGAGCCCGCCCGCCGCAGCATCTCGGCCCGTACGTCCGGGTCGCGCAGCCGGGCGATGCGCTCCGGCACGGGCAGGCCCAGCACCTCGCCCCAGCCGGGGATGAGGTTCAGCGCGCAGAAGGTGCCGAGCGACATGTTCATCGGCGTGAGGATCGGCATGGTGAGCGCGACGATGCGGCCGCCGGCCTTGCGGGCGCGCTCGCTTGCCTCCAGCTGGCGGGGGACGCGTTCGGGGACGGCGGCGTCGATCGTCAGGACGTTCCAGTTCAGGGGCCTTCCCGCGGCGGCGCTCATCTCCACGAACAGGTCGATCTCGTCGTCGCTGAACTGGTCGAGGCACCCGGCGACGATCGCCTCGATCTGGGTGCCCTCGTGCTCGCCCACCGCCTTCGACAGAGCCAGCAGCTCGGCGGGCTGCGCGTGCCGGGACGCGACCGGCTTCCCGTCGCCGTCGGAGTGCGTGGACGACTGGGTGGTGGACAGGCCCCAGGCCCCGGCGTCCATCGCCTCGTGGAAGAGGGCGAGCATGTCCGCGAGCTGGCCGGGGGTCGGCTGCCCGCCCACCGCGTCCGCGCCCATGACGTACCGCCGCAGCGCGCAATGACCCACCATGAAGCCCGCGTTGACAGCGATCCGGCCTTCCAGCGCGTCCAGGTACTCGCCGAAGGAGTGCCAGCTCCAGGGCGCGCCCTCCTCCAGAGCGACCAGGGACATGCCCTCGACCTTGGACATCATCCGCCGTGTGTAGTCGGCGTCCTCCGGCCTGGCGGGGTTCAGCGGCGCGAGCGTGAAGCCGCAGTTGCCGCCCGCGACCGTCGTGACCCCGTGGTTCAGGGACGGGGTCGCGTACGGGTCCCAGAAGAGCTGGGCGTCGTAGTGGGTGTGGGGGTCGACGAAGCCGGGGGCGAGGACGAGGCCGTGCGCGTCCTCGGTCGTCCTCGCCTCCTCGGCCACCGCGCCTACAGCGGCGATGCGGCCGTCGCGTATCCCGACATCGGCGGTGTACGAGGGCGCGCCTGTCCCGTCGACAACGGTCGCGCCTTTGATCAGATGGTCGAGCACGGCGATGCGCCCCTTTCCAGACGTGGGTGGAGGTGCGCCCCCTCAGGGGCGCGGGACTGTATCGATATGCGGCTCCGCCGCGGGGCGCGAGCAACCACAACCGGCCCGCAGTCGCCCACGAACCTCAGACCGCCCCCCGGAACCGCGTAGTCCGATGCACAGGATCCGTGTCGATCTTCGGGATCACGTGCTCGCCGATCATCCGGATCGTCTGGAGGGTCTCTTCCTTGGGGACTCCGACCGGCAGCCCGAAGCTCAGCTGGTCGGCACCCGCCTGCTCCCAGCGCTTGCACTGGGTGAGCACCTCGTCGGGGTCGCCGCAGATCAACAGCTCCTCCTCGATGAGGAGTTCGACGAACTCGGCGTTGTACTCGGGGAGCGTCTCGGGCCAGACGGGGAAGCCCTCGGGGCGCGGGAAGGTGTCGTGGTAGCGGAAGACGAGGGAGGGCAGATAGTGCAGCCCGCCGCTCACCGCGATCCGGATCGCCTCGTCGTGCGTGGGCGCGCAGATCGCGGTGGTCGTCACCATCACGTTGTCGTTGACGAAGTCCCCAATGGGCTCGGCGTCGACGACCGCCGTCTTGTACTGCTCGAGCACCCACTCCATGTCGGAGACCTTCTGCACGCTGAAGCCGAGCACACCCAGACCCTTGCGGGCGGCCATCGCGTACGAGGGCGGCGACCCAGCGGCGTACCACATCGCGGGGTGCGACTTCCCGTACGGCTTGGGCAGCACCTTGCGGGGCGGCAGCTGCCAGTGCTTGCCCTTGAACCCGACGTACTCGTCCTGGAGCCACATCTTGGGGAACTCGGCGATGGTCTCTTCCCAGATCTCCTTGGTGTAGTTCATGTCGGTGATGCCGGGAAGGAAGCCGAGGATCTCGTGCGATCCCGCGCCGCGTCCGGAGCCGAACTCGAAGCGGTTCTCGGTGAGATGGTCGAGCATGGCGACCTTCTCGGCGACCTTCACCGGGTGGTTGACCTGGGCGAGCGGGTTGAAGATGCCCGAGCCGAGGTGGATGCGGTCCGTCGCGTGCGCCAGATAGCCGAGGTAGACGTCATTGGCGGAGAGGTGCGAGTACTCCTCCAGGAAGTGGTGCTCGGACGCCCAGGCGTACTTGAAGCCGGACTTGTCCGCCTGGATGACGTACTCGGTCTCCTCCATCAGCGCCTTGTGCTCCGCGAGCGGATCGGTCTCGGCCCGCTTGCCCACGTATCCCTGTACAAAGAGCCCGAATTCCAAGGAGGTTCACCGTCCCCATCCAGTTACCTGACGCATCGTCAGATTCTTTGAGCCGACTGTTCCACCGCGCGCATGCACCGTCAATACCTGATACGGCGTCAGAGAACGCTGACGCCCGCCAGCCATCCGCCGTCGATCACGAACGGCTGCCCGGTGATGTACGAGGAGTCCTCGCCGGTCAGGAAAAGGACGAGCCGGGCCACCTCCTCCGGCCTGCCGATCCTCCCGAGCGGCACGAGCTTGCGGTACAGCTCGTCGAGCGCCTCCGAGGCCGCCGCGCTGTCGGCGGGGTCGGCGTCCGGGTCGAGCTGGGCGGGGTTGCTCATGGCGGTGTCGACGGCGCCCGGGCAGACGGCGTTGACGCGGATCCTCTTGGCGGCCAGTTCGAGTGCGGCGACCCGGGTCAGCCCGACGATGGCGTGCTTGGTCGCGGAGTACGCCCCCACCCACGCCATCCCGGTGAGCCCCGCGTAGGAGGCGGTGTTCACTATGGTGCCCCCGCCCGCGGCCTCGATCTCGGGCGCGACGGTCTTGATCCCGAGGAACACCCCGACCTGGTTGACCTGCACGATCTGCTGGAACTCGTCGAGGGGCGTGGCGACCAGCTCGTTGAAGCGGAGGATGCCGGCGTTGTTGACGAGCCCGTCGATGCGCCCGTACGCGCTCTTCGCGGCGGCGACGGCCGTGTGCCAGTCGGCCTCCTGGCTCACGTCGAGATGGACGTACCGCGCGCCGATCTCCTTGGCCAGGGCCTCACCCTGGTCGTCGAGCACATCCGCGACAACGACGTCGGCACCCTCCGCCGCGAAGAGCCGCGCCTCCTGCTCGCCCTGCCCGCGCGCCGCACCGGTGATGAGAACGACGCGTCCGTCCAGCTTGCCCATGCCGTGACTCCTTGGTTGAGGTTGCAGCGCGCTAGTCGAGGTGGGGCGCGACCTCGGCGCCGAACGCGGTGATCTGATCGATGAGTTCGGTGCGGCCCCGGCAGCGGAAGCGCACCTGTATCTGGTGCACACCCATCGCGCGGTACGCCCGCAGCGACTCGGCGAGCGCCTCGGGCGCCCCGTGCAGCGTGCGCCGCCCGACGTCCCAGCCGGGCGCACCGACGTACAGCGGCTCGGTGATGGCGCCGACGGTGACGGGGTCCTCGATCCCGGCCTCCGCGCGCAGCCGCTTCAGCCGGGCGATCTGCCCCGGCAGCCGGTCGCGCGGATCGCCCTGCGGAAGCCAGCCGTCGCCGCGGAGCGCGGCCCGCCGCACAGCCGCGGGCGAGGAGCCGCCGACCCAGACGGGCACCCGTTCCTGGGCGGGCCGGGGCCGCTGCCCGAGCCCCTCGAAGTCGTACAACTTCCCATGGTGTACGGGGAATTCGTCGGCCCCGAGCGCCGCCCGCAGGGCGTCGATGGTCTCGTCGAGGACGGTCCCCCGCCGCTCGAAGTCGGCCCCGACCGCCTCGAATTCCTCCTGTACGTGCCCGGCGCCGACCCCGAGGATCAGCCGCCCCTGGCTGAGGTGATCGAGGGTCGCGTACTGCTTGGCCGTGACCAGCGGATGCCGCAGCCCGACGATCGCGACATGACTGAGCAGCCGTACGCGCTCGGTCACGCCCGCGAGGTAGGAGAGGGTGGCGACGGGGTCGTACCAGATGGTGCTCATCGCTCCCGCGAGACGCCGCGGGATGGCGACGTGGTCGCAGCTCGCGAGGTAGGCGAAGCCGGAGCGGTCGGCGGCGCGGGCGATCTCGACGAGGTCGGCGGGACCGGCGCCGGCCTCCCATGGCTCGGCGTAGATGGTGCTCTGCGACTGGACGGGGAGCTGCATCCCGTACGCCAGTCGTCCTTCGGGCAGCACCTGCATGAGCACGCACCCCTATTCCAATAGGTAACTATCTGACGATCCGTCATGTAGCTGGCCTGGCAGCCATCGTCGTAGCTGACGGATCGTCAGACAAGGGGTGTGCGGAATGTCTGCGAGATGGGCGCGGGATGCGCTCGGGGTGCGCTCGGGGTGCTTTACGGCACCCAGAGCCCGTCCGCCGTGAGCCCCAGCAGCTCGATGGCGTTGCGCCGCACGATCCGGTCGACCACGTCCGCGGCGAGATGGCCCATCTGCGCCTCGCCGACCTCCCTCGACTTGGGCCAGGTGGAGTCGGAGTGCGGGTAGTCGGTCTCGTAGAGGACGTTGCCGACGCCGATCGAGTCGAGGTTCCTGAGCCCGAAGGCGTCGTCGAAGAAGCAGCCGTAGACGTGCTCGGCGAAGAGTTCGGACGGCGGGCGGTGGACCTTGTCGGCGACGCCGCCCCAGCCGCGGTTCTCCTCCCACACCACATCCGCGCGCTCAAGGATGTAGGGGATCCAGCCGATCTGCCCTTCGGCGTACATCACCTTCAGGTTCGGGAAGCGCTCGAACTTGCCGCTCATCAGCCAGTCGACCATCGAGAAGCAGCAGTTGGCGAAGGTGATGGTGGAGCCGACGGCGGGCGGGGCGTCGGCGGAGGTCGACGGCATGCGGCTGGAGGAGCCGATGTGCATGGCGATGACCGTGCCGGTCTCGTCGCAGGCGGCGAGGAAGGGGTCCCAGTCGTCGGTGTGGATGGAGGGCAGCCCCAGGTGGGGCGGAATCTCGGAGAAGGCCACCGCGCGTACGCCACGGGCGGCATTGCGGCGTACTTCTTCCGCCGCAAGCGCGGGGTCCCACAGGGGGATGAGGGTGAGCGGAATGAGACGACCCCGGGCGGCCGGTCCGCACCACTCCTCCACCATCCAGTCGTTGTAGGCCCTGACCCCGAGAAGTCCCAGCTCACGGTCCTTGGCCTCGGTGAACGTCTGGCCGCAGAAGCGGGGGAAGGTGGGGAAGCAGAGGGCGGACTGCACGTGGTTGACGTCCATGTCGGCCAGGCGCTGGGGGACGTCGTACGAGCCCGGTCGCATCTGCTCGTACGTGATGACTTCGAGGCGTATCTCGTCCCTGTCGTATCCGACGGCGGTGTCGAGACGGGTGAGCGGCCGGTGCAGGTCTTCGTACACCCACCAGTCGCCGATGGGGCCGTCGTCGCCGGGGCTGCCCATGACGGGCGCGAACTTGCCGCCCAGGAAGGTCATTTCCTTCAGCGGCGCGCGGACTATGCGGGGGCCGGTGTCCAGGTACTTCTTCGGGAGCCGGTCCTGCCAGACGTTCGGGGGCTCCACCGTGTGGTCGTCGACGGAGATGATCTTCGGGAAGGCCGGGCCGGCCGCGGGCGTCTCCATGGTCTCCATACGGCCCACGGTAGCGCTGATCTGACGACCCGTCAGCTACTCGCGAGGTACCCGCCCGCTGTCCGCCCGCTATCGCCCCTCCGCCCGTCCTCCATCCGTCAGGCGCCTGCCCGCCTCCCTTGCCGGGCGCCCGGATTGGTCGAGTGTGTGCGGTTGTGTGGGGAGAGTATGTGAGGACCCTGTGGTGTCCCGTGCGGCTGCCTGTGATCGCCGTCTCGCACGGCTGACGCATCCGCCATGAACAAGGCAAACTGGCCTCGTTGTACTGACGGTTCGGCAGGGGGCAGCGATGGACGGTGTGCCGCGAGTACCGGAGCAGTGGCGTCGCGAGGAATCGGCGGCGTTGCGCTTCAGCGTGCTCGGCCCGGTGCGCGCCTGGCGTGACGAGGAGCCCCTGCCGGCGGGATCCCCGCAGCAACGCGCCCTGCTGGCCGCGCTGCTGCTCCGCGAGGGGCGGACGGCGACGGCCTCCGAGCTCATCGACGCGCTGTGGGGCGACGAACCCCCGTCCCAGGCCCTGGCCGCCGTACGGACGTACGCCTCCCGGCTCCGCAAGGCGCTGGGCCCCGAAGTCCTGGTCAGCGAGTCGGGCGGGTACGCGATCCGGTCCCTCGGCGAGGGCGCGCTGGACCTCGCCCGCGCCCAGGAACTGGCGGCCGAGGCGGAGAAGGCCCGCGCCACCGGTGACCTCTGCCATGCCCGCGAGGTGCTGCGCGACGCGCTCGGCCTGTGGGACGGCGAGGTGCTGGCGAGCGTTCCCGGGCCGTACGCCGAGACACAGCGCGCCCGGCTGGAGGAGTGGCGGCTCCAACTGCTGGAGTGGCGGCTCGACATGGACCTGGAGCAGGCCTGCCACGCGGAGGCGGTCTCGGAGCTGACGGCCCTGACGGCGGCGCATCCGCTGCGGGAGCGGTTGCGCGAGCTGCTGATGCTGGCGCTGTACCGCAGCGGCCGCCAGGCGGAAGCGCTGGCGGTCTACGCGGACACGCGGCGCCTCCTGGCCGACGAGCTGGGCGTCGACCCGAGGGCGGGCCTGAAGGAACTCCAGCAGCGCATACTCCAGGCGGACCCGGGCCTCGCCGAACCGTCGGCCCCGGCCGCCGAACCCGCCGCCGCACCGGTCCGCCCCGCCCAACTGCCCGCCACAGTCACGGACTTCACCGGCCGGGCGTCCTTCGTCCAGGAACTGAGCGACGTCCTGGCCTCGGCGTCGTCCGACGCGGGCCGGGTCATGGCGGTCTCGGCGCTGGCGGGCATCGGGGGCGTGGGCAAGACGACCCTGGCCGTACACGTAGCCCACCAGGCGCGCGCCGCCTTCCCGGACGGGCAGCTGTACGTCGACCTCCAGGGCGCGGGTTCGAGAGCGGCGGAACCGGAAACGGTCCTGGGCGCCTTCCTCCGCGCCCTCGGCACGGCCGACTCCGCGATCCCCGACTCCCTGGAGGAACGCTCGGCCCTGTACCGCTCGGTCCTCGACGGCCGTCGCGTCCTCGTCCTGCTGGACAACGCCCGCGACGCCGCGCAAGTCCGGCCCCTGCTGCCCGGGATGGAGGGCTGCGCGGCGCTGGTCACCTCCCGGGTACGGATGGTGGACCTCGCGGGCGCCCATCTGGTGGACCTGGACGTCATGTCCCCCGAGGAGGCCCTCCAGCTCTTCACCAAGATCGTGGGCCAGGAGCGGGTAGCCTCCGAGCGGGAGGCCGCCCTGGACGTGGTCGCGGCGTGCGGCTTCCTACCCCTCGCCATCCGCATCGCGGCATCACGACTGGCCGCCCGGCGCACGTGGACGGTCTCAGTACTGGCCGCGAAGCTGGCGGACGAGCGACGGCGCCTGGACGAGCTCCAGGCCGGGGACTTGGCGGTGAAGGCGACTTTCGAGCTGGGGTACGGGCAGCTGGAACCGGCGCAGGCGCGCGCGTTCCGCCTCCTGGGCCTCGCCGACGGCCCGGACATCTCCGTGGCGGCCGCCGCGGCGGTGCTGGACCTGCCCGTCGAGGACACGGAGGACCTGCTGGAGTCCCTCGTCGACACGTCCCTGCTCGAGTCCGCGGCACCCGGCCGCTATCGGTACCACGACCTCGTACGCCTCTACGCGCGTGCTTGCGCGGAGCGGGATGAGCAGCCGCCGAGTGAGCGGGAGGCGGCGATGTCGCGGTTGCTGGACTTCTACTTGGCTACGGCGGCGGGGGTTTATGCGATCGAGCGGCCGGGTGAGCGGGTCCTGGAGCACTTCGCGGGCACCGACTGGCCGGGGTTGTCGTTCCCCGACCGCGACCGGGCGTTGGAGTGGCTGTTCAGCGAGTCGAACTGCCTGCTCGCCTGTGCCCAGCAGGCGGCGACGGCCGGACTGCAGCGCAAGGCGGCCGACTTGCTGATGGCCGCGGTGGATCTGGGCGAGTCCGGAGCCAACGCACTCCAGTTCGCGCAAGCCGCCACCGCGGTGAGCGACGCGGCTCAGCGCACCGGAGATCCCTGGGCGGAGGGACGGGCTCGTACGATGCTCTCCCACGTTCACAGCGTCTGCGGACGCTTCGCCGAGGCGGAAGAAGAGGGCGAGCGGGCCCTGCGACTCGGGCTCTCGGCAGACGACCCCGTGGCCTGCGGACAGGCCCCCAATCAGCGGGGCATCATCGCGCTCTACGAGGGTCGCCATGCCGATGCGGAAGCCCATTTCGAGCGCGCGCTGGAGGCCTTCCGCGCCGACGGTAACCAGCCGGGTGCCGCCGCCGCGCTGTGCAACCTCTCTCGTGTCCACCTCGCCACCAGTCGAACGGAGAGCGCCGTAACGCTCGCCGAGTCGGGGATCAAGATCTACGAGCAGGACGTCACGGGCCAGACCCTCCGTCTCGCCAACGGGAAATACGCCTTGGGCCTCGCGCTGACGAGTGCGGGAAGGACCGCGGAAGCACAGTCGGCGCTCCTCGCGGCACTGGACGTGTTCCGCGACAGCAGACAGCGTCTGTGGCACGGAATGACCTTGTTCCGCCTCGCCGAACTACATCTTTCCGACCGCTCACCGGCGCAGGCCGCCGCGCACGCCGAACAAGCCCTCGCGGTGCTGCGCGGGATCGGCGGCGAGTGGCGGCGCGCCAACGTACTCACGGTCCTCGGCCGCGCACTGTCGTTGATCGGGCACATCGATCGAGCTCAGGTGTGCTGGCGGGATTCCTTGCAGATCTTCGAGGACCTCGGCTCCCCGGAGGCCGACGAGGTGCGCTCCCTCATCAGTCCGGCCGCAGTCGCCTGACCTGGGTGCTTCGACCGTTCATCAATCGTTTATCGCGGACCGTCACTCTCATGTGTGCCGGTCCGTCGTGTCGGGGGGCAGACGGCTCGGTCCTCGGCCACACCGTTAGGGTGAACGGCCTTACGAATGCCCGTCCGGCGGCCCTCGGGGGAGTCGCCGGGCGGGCACGTTCAGCACTTCACTGCCCGAAATCAAGGGAGTTGACCGCCATGGCCGACAACACGGACACCGTCAAGCCGGACGACGCGCACGCCACCGACGAAGAGCTCACGACCCTGGACGCCCACGCCACGGACGAAGAGCTCAAGCCCGCGGACGCTCACGCGACCGACGAGGAGATCACCACCCTGGACGCTCACGCGACGACTGAGCGCCCCTTCTAGACCCACACAACACGGGGATCGGCCGCGGCGGCGCGGAGGGGGAGCCGTCGCGGCCGACGTGTGTCCGGCGCACGGCTTCGCCTTCCTCACGGAGGTGAAGGGGTGACCGCGGCTCGCAACCGGTCGACCCCGTACGTCAGATGTCGTCCGGCAGGAGCCGGAACGCCCCCTGACCCGTGAGCGGGCGCATCATGCGGAAGTGGCGGTCGGTCGTGAAGATGTCGGCAGTCTGGAAAGCGGCGGCCAGGACCACGTTCATGGCGTCCGCAAGCCCGACTCCCTTGCCTCCGCCGGCATCTTCGTAACCGCGCATTACGGCCATCGCCCCACGCAGATGCGGCGCCGACTCCGCGACCTCGAAGCGCCGGGCCTCCACCTGACCCGCGATGAAATCCAGGGCGTTCATCGACGCTCTGGGACCCACCCGCTCCGTGAGCAGATAGTCGAGTTCGGTGAGGACCATCGGCGAGACGACGAGATGACCGACGCGGGCGAGCGCCTCCCGGTGTGCCGCATGACGCGTGTCCTTCGGCGTGAACAGTCGATAGAGCGCGTTGGTGTCGGCGATGGCCACGGGAATCGAAGGCCCGGGAACGTCAGTCATCGCCCGCACCCATCCCCCGCAGCGTCTCGTCGATCTCGTCATCGCTGAGTGCCGGACCACCCAGGTCGGGGAGGTCGAGCAGCCCCATGGGGTCAGTCCTGAAGGCGTAGACGGGGCTCCCCGTCCGGACCCCGTCACGGACTCCGTGGGGAACGATGTCCCCTATCGGCACGCCATCTTTGGTGATGGTGACGGTCTCCCCCGCCTCGACCCGGGCCATGACCCGCGAGGTCTGCTGGTTGAGCTCCCGGAGCGGGATTTCCCTGTGCCTGCCCATACTCATCAGCGTACTACGCGTTCTACACCCCTCGCCAAGTGTCCCGGGGAACCTTGATCAACGCCCCCGAGTGCCACAGGCACGCGGTCACGCGGCCAGCCCCAGCACCAGCGCCCCCACCACCGGCGCCGCGTACACCAGCGGGAACGGGATGTGCGAGTACCAGCGCGCCCGGGCCACAGTGATCGCCGCTCCGGTGAAGTACAGGACCAGGCCGATCCCGGCCGCGACGCCGAGCGGCGGTACGAACAGGCCGACCAGCAGGCCCACGGACCCCGCCGCCTTGGCCGCACCGAGCCAGGGCCACCACGAGCGGGGGACGCTGTAGTCGGTCAGGGCCTGGACGACCCACTGGGCGTGGAAGAGGACGGCGCCGGCCGAGTAGCCCGACATGGCGGCGGCCAGGATGGTGACGATGATGTGGGCAGTGGACATGGGGGATGCTCCTTGTCAGGGGGCCGGGGCGGGGTTGATCCGATCCGCCCGGGCTGGTGTGTCCGTCCGTCACTGGATTGACACCGGGGGGCGTACGGGTGTGACACGACGGCCGGAAGTTTTTTCGACAGCCTCAGTCACAACCTCGGGGCCCGCCTGACCCATCTGGCCCTCACCATCCCCTCACTGCCCCCGCAACTCCCCCTTCACCACCTTCCCGCTCGCGTTCCGCGGCAGCTCCCCCACGAACTCCACCACCCTCGGCACCTTGTAGTTCGCCATCTCGCGCCGAGACCACGCGATGAGGTCGTCGGCGGTCAGTACGGCCCCCGCCCGGCGGACCACGTACGCCTTGCCCACCTCGCCCAGGCGGCCGTCCGGTACGCCGATCACCGCGACGTCGGCCACGTCCGGGTGCAGACCGAGGAGTTGCTCTATCTCGGCGGGGTAGGCGTTGAAGCCGCCGACGATGAACATGTCCTTGATGCGGTCGGTGATACGGAGGTTGCCGGCGTCGTCGAGGACGCCGACGTCGCCCGTGTGCAGCCAGCCGTCGGCGTCGAGGACCGTCGCCGTGGCGTCCGGATCCTCGAAGTAGCCCTGCATGACGTTGAATCCGCGGACCAGGACCTCGCCCGGGGAGCCGAGGGCCGCCTCGACCCGTATCTCCGTGTCCGGGATCGCCCGGCCCGAGGTCGAGGCGATCACCTGCGCCTCGTCTCCCCGGCGGCACATGGTGACGATGCCGCTCGCCTCGGAGAGGCCGTACGCCGTCAGGACCGTGTCGATCTTCAGCTCCGACTTCAGGCGTTCCACCAGGCGCAGCGGAACCACCGCCGCGCCCGTCACCACCAGACGGAGCGCCGAGAGGTCGTACGCGTCGCGGGAGGGGTGGTCCAGGAGTGACTGGTGGAGGGTGGGCGGGCCCGGGAGGACCGAGATGCGCTCCGACGCCACGTTCGCCAGCACCGTGTCCACGTTGAACACCGGCTGCGGGATCATCGTCGCGCCGCGCATCAGGCAGGCGACGATGCCCGCCTTGTAGCCGAAGGTGTGGAAGAAGGGGTTCACGATCAGGTAGCGGTCGCCCTCGCGCAGGCCCGCGAGGTCGCTCCAGATCGCGTAGCCGCGCAGTGTCTGGGCGTGGGTGATCAGGGCTCCCTTGGGGCGGCCCGTCGTGCCCGACGTGAAGACGATGTCCGAGGCGCAGGAGCCGGACACGGTGTCCCCCCGCTGCCGTACCTCCTCCGCTCCCACGCCCTCCCCGCTCGCCAGGAAGTCCTTCCAGGTACGGAAGTCGGCGGGGGCGTCGTCCGCGAGGACGACCACCTGTTCGAGGTGCGGGAGGCCGGGCAGGGGGCCCGCACCCCCCTCCCCTTCCGATGAAGCCCGCCGCAGCGACGCCACATACGACGTCCCCAGGAAGGTCCCCGTCACGAACAGCAGTTTCGCCCGGCTCCGGGAGAGGACGTACGCCGCCTCCGTGCCCTTGAACCGCGTGTTCAGCGGCACCAGCACCGCCCCCGCCGACACCGCGCCCAGCGCCGAGACGATCCAGTCGAGGGTGTTCGGCGCCCAGATGGCGACGCGGTCGCCGAGCCGTACCCCGTTCGCGACGCAGGCCGCCGCCGCACGTTCCACACGGGCGCCCAACTCGGCGTACGAGACCCGTGTTCGGCCCTCGACGACGGCCTCGCGCTCCGCGAACCGCGTCGCCGCCGACCGCACCAGTCCCGGGATGCTGCCCCACTCCAGGTCTCCGCGCATCGCCCGCCTCCCACCGGCCCAAGCACACTAGCTGACTGACCGTCAGATTAGCTGTAGCCTGACGCCCTGTCAGCAGCCGGGACCGTCTGCGGAGGTGCACCCATGCCGGGGATCAAGGACGCCACAGCCGTCGTCGGGATCGGGCAGACCCCCTTCGCCAAGCAACTTCCCGAATCCGAGAAGGCCTTGGCCTGCCGGGCGATCCTCGCCGCCCTCGACGACGCCGGGATCGCACCCGCCGAGGTCGACGGGCTCGCCTCCTACACCATGGAGGAGACGGACGAGGTGGAGGTGGCCAAGGCCGTCGGGCTCGGCGACCTCACCTTCTTCAGCAAGGTCGGGTACGGCGGGGGCGGCTCCTGCGCCACCGTCGCGCATCTCGCCGCCGCCATCGCCGGCGGGCAGGCGACGGTGGGAGTGGCCTGGCGGTCGCGGAAGCGGGGGTCCGGGCCCCGGCCGTGGAAGAACACCGCCGTCCAACTCCCCACCCCCGCCCAGTGGACCCGCCCCTTCGGCCTCCTCCGGCCCGCCGACGAGATCGGCATGCTCGCGCGCCGCTACATGCACGAGTACGGCGCCACCCGCGACCACCTCTTCAACGTCGCCCTCGCCTGCCGGAACCGCGCCAACCAGAACCCGGCCGCGATCATGTACGAGCGGCCGTTGACCCGCGAGATGTACATGACCTCCCGCTGGATCAGCGAACCCCTCTGCCTCTTCGACAACTGCCTTGAGACAGACGGGGCGTTGGCCTGCGTGATCGTCTCCGCCGAGCGCGCCCGCGACTGCCGCCGACGCCCCGTCTACGTCCACTCCGCCGCCCAGGGCCTGCCCGCCCAGCACCACGGCATGGTCAACTACTGGAACGACGACCCGCTCACCGGCCCCGCCTGGACCGCCGCCCGACACCTGTGGAAACAGGCCGACTTCACGCCGGACGATGTCGATGTGGCGCAGATCTACGACGCGTTCACGCCTCTCATACCGCTCTCCCTTGAGGGATACGGCTTCTGCGGGAGAGGGGAAGGCGCGGCCTTCACGGAGGGCGGCGCGCTGGAGATCGGCGGGCGGCTGCCCGTCAACACCGGCGGGGGCGGGCTCAGCGAGGCGTACGTGCACGGCTTCAACCTCATCAACGAGGGCGTGAAGCAACTGCGCGGGACCAGTACGGCCCAAGTCCCCGGTGCCACCACCTGCCTGGTCACGGCGGGCGAGGGCGTACCGACGTCCGCGCTTCTACTCCGGGCCTGAGGAGCCGCCACCATGACCACCATCAACGCCACGAGCACCACGGACGCCACGAGCGCCACGGCCTCGGACCAGTCCCTTCTCTCGCCCGTCCCCGACGACGACGGCGCCCCCTTCTGGGAGTACGCGGCCCGGGGCGAACTCCGGGTCCAGTCCTGCGCCGACTGCGGCGAGCTGCGCTTTCCGCCCCGGCCCTGCTGCCCGCACTGCCACTCCTTCGCGAGCGAGTGGCGGGAGATGAGCGGCAGGGGAAAGGTCTGGTCGTACGTCTTCCCGCATCCGCCGCTGCTTCCCGCCTACGCGGAGCAGGCCCCGTACAACGCGATCGTGGTGGAACTGGCGGACGCCCCCCGGATACGGCTCGTGGGGAATCTGGTGAGCGGTGCCGGTGAGGCCCTCAACTCCGTCCCGCCGGAACGGATCCGGATAGGGGCGCGGGTGCAGGTGGTGTTCGCCGACGTGAACGGTGTGGCCGTGCCCCGCTGGGTTCTGGAGCGGCCGTGAGCGGCGGGCTGCGCGTCACCGCCGACAAGGACACCGGCGTCGCCGTCCTCACCCTCGACCGGCCCGCGAAGCTCAACGCCATCGACCTCGACACGGCCGCCGAACTCGCCGCCGCCTGGCGGGAGTTCCGGTTCGACGACACCGTACGAGCGCTCGTCGTCACCGGGGCGGGCACGCGGGCCTTCTGCACGGGGATCGACCGGGACGTCGTCGTGCCGCAGCCCGACTCCCCCTACATGGTGGACGATCCGCTCGTCGCGATCGGGCCGAAGGCGAACGACCTGTGGAAGCCCGTGATAGCCGCCGTGAACGGGATCGCCTGCGGGGGTGCCTTCTATCTGCTGGGGGAGGCGGAGTTCGTGGTGGCCGACGAAGCGGCGACCTTCTTCGACCCGCATACGACGTACGGGATGGTCAGCGCGTACGAGTCGATCTACATGGCGCAGCGGATGCCGTTCGGGGAAGTGGCGCGGATGGCGTTGATGGGGACTGCCGAGCGGGTGTCGGCGCGGCGGGCGTACGAGGTGGGGATGGTGTCGGAACTCACCGCGCCCGGTGCGGCGTTGGGGGCGGCCGTCGATTGTGCCGCTGTCATCGCCTCGTATCCGGTGGAGGCGGTGCAGGGGACGGTGCGGGCGTTGTGGCTGGCCAAGGAAGCGGCTCGGGCGCAGGCCCTCGCGCATGCGCCGCAGCTCGTGTCGCTCGGGAATCTGCCGGGGGAACGGCAGGCGGGGCTGTTCACGGCCCGCCGCCCCGGATTCCGCCTGCGGTGACCCCCGGTGGCTCCGCGTGGCGGGTTCGTCGCACGCGGCGTAGCGTCTGCATCGAGACGGCCGCCGTCCGAAGCCCCCTTCCGTGCCCGGCACGACGGCCGTCACATCCCTGGGGGCTGCGCCCCCAGACCCCCAAAAGATTGCGCAGTTCCCCGCGCCCCTTTTAGGGGCGCGGGGAACTGCGCAATCTTTTGGACCAGCCCCCTCACGTCGTGCGAGCCGTCCCCGTCCCCTTCTCCGCGTCCAACGCGTACACGCACCGGTCCTTGCTGCACGCGTACACCACACCGTCCTTGACCACCGGAGCCCCGGTGATCTCACCCCCGGTCGCCAGCTTCCAGCGGAGTCGGCCGTCGTCGGACTTCAGGGTGTACAGGAGATGGTCGGTGGAGCCGAAGTGGATGCGGCCGTCGGCGACGGCGGGGGCGCCGACGAGGTCGCCGCCGGCCTGGAAGCGCCACTTCGGTGTGCCGGTGACGGCGTCGAGGGTGTACAGGCCCTTGCCGCTGCCGACGTGGACGTGCCCGGCGGCGACGAGCACCGGCTCGATGGAGGCGCGGGACTCGGTGGCGATGCGCCAGCGGTCGCGGCCGTCGGTGGCGTCGAGGGCGTAGACCGTGCCGAGGTAGTCGGCCAGGTACACGCCGCCGCCCGTCACCGCCGGGCCCGGCGCGAAGGTGGGCGGACAGAGGAAGACCGCCGGGGCCTCGAAGTGCCAGCGGACATGCCCGCTCGCCACGTCGACGGCGAGGACGCGGGTGCCGGCGGAGAGGTAGACGTAGCCGTCGGGCGCCTGGGTCAGACGGACCGGAACGCCGCCGCAGGAGGCCGCGTCGCCGATCGGGTACGACCAGCGCTCCTCACCGGTACGGGCCTCCAGGGCGCGCAGCCGGGCGTCCTTCCAGACGTACACCGTGCCGTCGTGGATGGCGGGCCCGGCCTCCGGGGACTCGAAGTCGGTCTGGGCGCCGGTCAGCTCCCAGAGTTTCTGGCCGTTGGAGGCCTCCCACGCCTGGACTCCGCCACCGCGCGTGCCGGTGACGACCGTCCCCCGGTCGGCCTTGAGCGAGTACACCCAGGCGTCCGTCGACAGGCGCCAGAGGTCGTCTCCCTCGCGGGCGTCCAGCGCGAACAGCGTGGGGCCGTCCGACGCGTGGATACGGCCGTCCGCGACCGCCATCGACCACGCCACGTCGCGCGTCTTGAAGCGGCGTCGGCCGGTCGCGACGTCGAGGGCGTGGACCTCGAAGGAGGTGACGTAGACGAGGTCGCCGGCGACCGAGGGCGTACCCCAGACGTCGTTGGACATACGGAAGCGCCAGGGGCGCCAGCCGGAGGGTGAATCGGGCGCGGGGGGCGCGACGGTGGGCGCGGGCGCCGGATCAGCACCGTTCACGCCGGCGCGCGGCCGGGACCAGGACGCCGCGAGCCCGGCTTCCGGAGGGGGCGCCTTCACGGCGGCCGCGCGGGTGTCCGCGACGCGCGGGCCGGGGCCGATGGGCACCTGGGCGCCCGCGAGGCGCACCGGGCCGGTGTCGGGCGCCCCCACGGGCACAGGCGCGTGCGAGGGGGGTGCGGGCACGGGCGCGCGCCCCCCACCGCTCCGTCCACTCCCCCCGGAGGAAGGCTTCACGGGCGGACGGCCGCCGCGGCGCGTCTCGATCAGGCCCACCGCCCGCTCGGGCAGCCACGCCGACGCCGTACCGCTGTCGTCGGAGCCGGAGCCGAAGAGGTGGGGCGCGAGCTGGGCCTGGAGGTCGGCCGGGTTGGGACGCGCCGTCGCCTCCATCTGCATGCAGGACTCGATGAGCGGGCGCAACTCGGCGGGCAGGCCTTCGAGGTCCGGGCCCTCGCGCAGCAGCATGAACACCGTCTCGACCGGGTTCGCGCCATGGAAGGGCGCGTGGCCGGTCGCGGCGAACACCAGCATCGATCCCAGCGAGAAGACGTCGCTCGCGCCGGTCACGCTGCGCGAGTCCTTCGCCTGCTCGGGGGACATGTACGCGGGCGTACCGACGGCGACGTTCGTCATGGTCAGACGGGTGTTCGAGACGCCGGACGCGATGCCGAAGTCGATCACGCGCGGCCCGTCCTCGACGACGAGGACGTTGGAGGGCTTGAGGTCACGGTGGACGAGACCCGCGCCATGGATCGACTGGAGGGCCTCCGCGACGCCCGCCGCCAGCCAGCGCACCGCCTGGGCCGGGAGCGGCCCGCACTCGTTCACCATTTCCTCGAGCGAGGGCGCGGGGACGTACGCGGTGGCCAGCCACGGCACCGCGGCGCGCGCGTCGGCGTCGACCACGGCCGCCGTGTAGAAGCCGGACACGGCGCGGGCCGCCTCGACCTCACGCGAGAAGCGGACCCGGAACAACTGGTCCTCGGCGAGCTCCGTCCTGACCGTCTTGATCGCCACGCGCCGGCCGGAAGCCGAGCGCGCGAGATAGACCAGGCCCATGCCGCCCGCACCCAGCCGTCCCAGCACCTCGAACGGCCCGATCCGCCGCGGATCGTGCTGCGTCAGCTGATCCACCACTTGCCTGTGCCACCTCCCCGTACGAGCCACGTCATCCACGTATGAACGCGGCCCAGTGCAGCGTCTCACCACCGCACCGCAATGGCGGCACGCACCCCGATTCTTCCTGGCCGAGCCACAGGTTGCGAACCAGGGGGCGGATCGGGGTGTCTCGGGACATACCACCCGATCCTTGGGTGTCACCACGCCCATGTTCAGGCTGAAACGCGACTGTTCACCGTTGAAGTACAGCGCATCGCCGTTGAAATACGGCGCATCACCGTTGAAGTACGGCCACTCACCGCTGAAGTACGGCGAAGGACGCCCCCTGATTGTCCGTGACGACGGCCACCCGTCCGTACGACGTGTCGAAGGGTGTCGCCTGGACACGGCCGCCGAGCCGGTTCACCGTCCCGAGTACCGCCTCACAGTCCTCGACGCCGAAGTGGACGAGGAAGTGGGGCGGCATTTCGGCCGGGAAGACGTCGGAGACGGGGGCGCGGCCGAAGTCGGGGGTCGCGTCGGGTCCGAAGAGGGCGTCGTGGAAGAGGGTGCCGTAGAAGCGGTCGACGGCCGTGGTGTCCCGTGCGTACAGCTCGGCCCAGCAGAAGGTGCCCCGCTGGTGCCGCTTGCCGAAGCCGGGGTGGGTGCCGGCCTGCCAGAGGCCGAAGACAGCGCCCTCGGAGTCGGCCGCGAGGGCCATCGTGCCCAGCTCGCCGGAGAGGCCGACCGCCGTCGGGGTGGTGATGACCTGCCCGCCCGCGTCCATGATCCGCCGGGAGAGCCCGATGACGTCGGGCGTCGCGAAGTACACCGTCCATACGGTGGGCATCCGGCCGTCCAGCTTGGGCGTGAGCCCGGCGACGGGCTCACCGTCGAGGTGTGCCAGGCCGGACGGGCCGTATCCCTCCGCGAAGGTCCAGCCGAAGAGCTCGCCGTAGAAGCGCTTGCCCGCCTCCACATCGGGGAGCTGCGCGTCGACCCAGCAGGGCACGCCCTCGGTGAAGTCGGCGAAAACGGCTGATTCGGCCATGCGGCCAAGCTAACGGCCCTTCACGCATCCCGCAGAGCAGAGGCACCCACCCCCGTGAACCCCACGAACGCCCGTGAATCTCTCCCGTGCACTCTCGTGAACCCTCGTGAACCCCCTGCGTACCCACGTGCCGAACGGCCACACCCCATTTGCAGTCGGCCGAATCGCGCTCCGATCACCCCTCGGTAAGCTGACGGCATGACAGGACAAGTGCGTACCGTCGACGGCCGCGTGGCCGGACGGCGTGGGCAGGCGACTCGGCAGAAGCTGCTCGACTGCCTCAGCGAGATGCTCAGCTCCTCGCCCTACCGGGACGTCAAAGTCATTGATGTCGCCCGGAAGGCGGGAACTTCGCCTGCGACCTTCTACCAGTACTTCCCGGACGTCGAAGGCGCCGTCCTGGAGATCGCCGAGCAAATGGCCGCGGAGGGCGCCGGGTTGACCCAGCTGCTCGAAGGGCGTTCCTGGGTCGGCAAGGCCGGCTGGCAGACCGCGCAGGAACTCGTCGACGGCTTCCTGGATTTCTGGCGCAGGAACGACGCGATCCTGCGGGTCGTCGATCTGGGCGCCGCCGAGGGCGACAAGCGGTTCTACAAGATCCGTATGAAGATCCTGAACTCCGTGAACAACTCCCTTACGGACACGGTCACCGAGCTCCAGTCCAAAGGCAAGGTCGACAAGGACGTGAACCCGGGGGCGATGGCCGGTTCCCTTGTCGCCATGCTCGCGGCGGTGGCCTCGCACCAGAAGGGATTCCAGACGTGGGGCGTCAAGCAGGCTGAACTCAAGCCGAATCTCGCGCTGTTGGTGCACCTCGGCGTGACCGGTAAGAAGCCGACGAAGTAACGCTTCGCTGCGCCCTTGCCCCTTGCCCCAACTGCCTCGTTTCTTCTTGTCCCAACTCCTGTCATACAGGCGGCAGTCCACCGGTGTGGACTGCCGCCTGCTGCGCTGTACGGGCGGTCACGAAGGCACCGGCCGGTCACGAAGGCGCCGGCCGGTCACGCGGGCAGCGGCCGGTCCGTCACCACATGCTTCATCACGAGCGTCGACGTCAGCCGCTGCACACCCGGCAGCGTCGCCAGCCGGTCGTCGTAGAGCCGCTGGAAGGCCGCGAGGTCGGCGGTGGCGACCCGCAGCAGATAGTCCGGCTCCCCGAAGAGCCGTTGCGCGTCCAGTACGTGCGGGATGTCGGCCAGCGCGCGCTCGAAGTCGGCGACGGTGTCCCGGTCCTCCTGGCGCATCGAGACGAAGACCAGCGCCTCGAAGGTCAGGCCCACGGCGGCCGGGTCCACCACCGCGCGATAGCCCCGGATGGCACCGGACCGCTCCAGCTCCCGCAGCCGCCGATGGCACGGCGAGACACTGAGCCGCACCCGCGCGGCCAGCTCCGTCACGGTCAGCCGCCCGTCCTGCTGGAGCTCGGCAAGAATTTTCCGGTCTACGGCATCCATGGGGCAGATCTTCCCCCAGAAACCGCGATCATGGGCAAACTTCGAAAACACCTTTGGGGCAATCGCGCCTAATGTCCCCCGTATGAATTGGGGAATGAACGCGGGACTGGTCACGGCCTTTCTCGCCCTGGATCTGCTGCTGGTGTGCGTACCGGGCGCCGACTGGGCGTACGCGATCTCCGCGGGACTGCGGGACCGCTCCGTGCTCCCGGCGGTCTCGGGACTCGTCGCCGGGTACGCGGTCCACACCCTGCTCGCGGTGGCCGGGCTCGCGGTGCTGGTGGCGGGGTCACCGGGACTGCTCACCGCGCTGACGGTGGCGGGGGCGGCGTATCTGGTGTGGCTGGGGTGGGGCGTGCTGCGCAGGCCCGCGACACCGGGGGCGTCCGCCGACACCGCCGCGGCCTCACCCGTACGCACGTTCCTGCGCGGCGCCGGCATCAGCGGCCTCAACCCGAAGGGCCTCCTGCTCTACCTCTCCGTACTGCCGCAGTTCCTCAGGCCGGCGGCCGGGGCCCCGGTGGCCGCGCAGACCGCCGTGCTCGGCGCGGTCCACATGGTCAACTGCGCCGCCGTCTACCTCACCGTCGGCGTGCTGGCCCGCGCCGTACTGCGGGCCAGGCCGGCCGCGGCCCGCGCGGTGGCCCGCACCTCCGGCGCGGCGATGCTCGGCATCGGCGGGTTCCTGCTGGTGGAGCGCCTGGCCACGCTCTGACACGGACGCGAGCTCTTGACGCGGACGAGAGCGCCTGACACGGGCGAGAGCGCCTGAGGCGGCGGCGCCGTCGATCGTGCGAGGCGATCAGCGCCGTACGATCCGGAACAGCCGGATCTCCCGGTCGATCCGCGCCTGATATGTGGCGTACGGCGGCCAGAACGCCAGCACCGCCTTCCACGCCGCGTCCCGCTCCTCCCCCTGAAGCAGATGAGCGGTGACGGCGATATCCTCGCCCTTCCAGCTGATCTCGACGTCCGGATGGGCGAGGAGATTGGCCGTCCACGCCGGATGGTCCGTACGCCCGAAGTTGGAGCCGATGAGGATCCAGCCGGACGGACCACCCGCACCATCCACACCACCCGCACCACCCGCACCGATGCCCTCGGGCATGCAGGCCAGCGGTGTCCGCCGTTCCAGCCCGCTCTTCGCGCCCCGCGCGGTGAGGATGACACCCGGCAGCATCTGTGCGCTGAGCAGCACCTTTCCGCGTGTGAGCCGGTGTACGGCCCGGTCCAGGGCGGGGATCAGATGCGGCGCGATCTTCGCGAAGGTCCGGGTCGAGGACACCTTCTGCACCAGTCGGACTCCGGGGGCCATCAGACCGTCACCTCGCCGCCGTCGAAGAGACGCGCGGCGTCGGCGGCGTACCCGCGCAGCCGGTGGACCGGCCCGAAGAGCAGTTCGTCGCCGGACGCGCGCTTGAAGTAGAGATGGGCCTCATGCTCCCAGGTGAAGCCGATGCCGCCGTGCAGTTGGATGCCTTCGGAGGAGGCGGTGCGGAGCGCCTCCAGCGCCTGGGCGAGCGCCAGTCCGCCGACGTTCTCTCCGTGCGCGGTCGCCCAGGCCGCGTAGTACGCCGCCGAGCGCGCCGCCTGCACCGCCACGTACACATCGGCCAGCCGGTGCTTCACCGCCTGGAAGGAGCCGATCGCCCGCCCGAACTGCTCGCGTTGGCGTACGTACTCGACGGTCCGCTCCAGCGCACGGTCGGCGGCGCCCACGGCCTCCGTGGCGAGCACGGCGGCGGCGGTGTCCCCGACGGCGGCGAGCGCACCGGGAACGTCGGGCTTGTCAGGCCTATCGGGATCGTCGGGCTCATCCTCGCCGAGCAACTCGGCTTCCACGTCCCGCAGTTCGATCCGGGCCTGCGGCCGTGTCTCGTCCAACGACGTCTGCCGCGCCCGCACGAGCCCCTCGGCACCCTCCCGCACCAGGAACAGCAACGTCCGCGACCGAGCGAATCCCCCTGTGTGCGCGGCCACCACAAGCAGCCCCGCACTATGTCCGTCGAGCACCTGTGCCGCCTGCCCATAGAGGCGCCACACACCCTCGACCCGCCGCGCCTGTACGCCCCCGGCGCGCCCGCCGCCCGCCCAGTCCCCCCGGTTGTCGCCGACCAGGCCGAGCGCGGTGGCCAGCCCGGCCCCCGGTACGGCGAGCGCGGCGGTCAGCTCGCCCGAGGCGAGGCGCGGCAGCAGTCCGGCCCGCTGGGATGCGCTGCCGAGGGCCAGGATCAGCGGAGCGGCGAGCACGGCCGTGGACAGCAGCGGCGAGGGGGCGAGGGCGCGCCCCGACTCCTCGCAGGCGAGGGCGAGTTCGGTCACCGAGCAGCCGACACCGCCGTACGCCTCGGGAAGGGCGAGCCCGGGCAGCCCGAGCTGCCCCGCGAGCGCCTCCCAAAGACCGCCGTCGTACCCGGCGGGGGTCCGCACGGCGGCCCGCGCCTCCTCCGGACCGCAGCGTTTGAGGAGGAGTTCCCGGAGGGTGCGGCGGATCTCGTCCTGTTCGGCGGTGAAACGGGCGTCCATGGGCGGGCTCCTCGAATCCATCCCGGATCTGACGGGCCGTCATGTTAGGGCGAGGGGTCGCAGATGCACAGGGGTGCGACCGCCTCCCGGCGGGGATCTCGCGACAGGTTCCCCAGCGGCGATCTCCCGACAGCGACCTCCCGGCAGGGCACTTATCTGATGTACCGTCAGATTTATGACGACGCCAGGAACTCCAAGGACTTCCGGTCAGCGCATATCGGATCGGACTTCCGGTCGGCACATGTCGGCTCAGGCTTCCGGTCGGCGCAAGGTCGCCGTCGTGGGCGTAGCCCTCTCCGACTGCGGCCGCGTCGACGAGGCGACCCCGTACGCCCTGCACGCCCAGGCGGCCCGCCGTGCGCTGGCCGACTCGGGCCTGGACCGTTCGGTGATCGACGGCTTCGCGTCGGCGGGCCTCGGCACACTGGCCCCCATAGGAGTAGCCGAATACATGGGCCTGAAGCCCACGTGGGTCGACTCCACCTCTGTCGGCGGCTCCACCTGGGAAGTCATGGCGGCGCACGCGGCCGACGCGATCGCGGCGGGCCACGCGAACGCCGTCCTGCTCGTGTACGGGTCGACGGCGCGCGCGGACATCAAGGCGGGGCGGCGCACGGGCAATCTGTCCTTCGGCGCGCGGGGGCCCTTGCAGTTCGAGGTTCCGTACGGCCACACGCTCATCGCCAAGTACGCGATGGCCGCACGCCGCCATATGCACCAGTACGGCACGACGCCGGAACAGCTCGCCTCGGTCGCGGTCCAGGCCCGCGCGAACGCGGCGGCGAACCCGGAGGCGATGTTCCGCGACCCGATCACCGTCGACGACGTCCTGTCCGGCCCGGTGATCGCGGACCCCTTCACCAAGCTGCACTGCTGCATCCGCTCCGACGGCGGCGCGGCGGTGCTGCTGGCGGCCGAGGAGTACGTACGCGACTGCCGTACGGACCCGGTGTGGATCCTCGGCACCGGCGAGCACGTCTCGCACACCACCATGTCCGAGTGGGCCGACTTCACGGTGTCCCCGGCGGCGGTCAGCGGCCGGCTCGCGTTCGAACGCGCCGGGGTCCGCCCGGACGAGATCGACTTCGCCGAAATCTACGACGCCTTCACCTACATGACCCTCGTGACCCTGGAAGACCTCGGCTTCTGCGCGAAGGGCGAGGGGGGTCCCTTCGTGGACGCCGGGAAGGGACGGCTACTGGTGAGCGGGGAGCTGCCGGTGAACACGGACGGAGGCGGCCTTTCGGCCCAACACCCGGGCATGCGGGGCCTGTTCCTGCTGGTGGAGGCCGTACGGCAGCTGCGGGGCGAGGTGGCGGAAGAGCGGCAGGTACGGAGGCCCGACGGGGGTTTGCCGCAGCTGGCCGTGGCGTCCGGGACCGGGGGCTGGTTCTGTTCGTCGGGGACGGTGGTGTTGGGCCGGGGGTGAGGTTTCTGGGCCTCTGAGTCTCTGCCTCCACTTCTAATCCAGGCCGCCACTTCGGCGCACGAGGATGCGCCCCTCCGCCGTACCGATCAGCAGGTCGCCGTTCGGGGCGACGGTCAGGCTGCACGGAGTGAAGGCGTACGGGCCGTAGGTGTCCTCGTCGGTGGTCGTCCCGCGGTGGATGACCTTGCCGTCGTCCGCGCGCAGGGTCAGCAGTTCTTGCCCGCCGGTCACCACGTGGACGAGCCCCTCGTGGGTGTCCACGCCCGTCACCCGGGCGTCCGTGGGGCAGGTCCAGACGATGTCGCCGTGCGGGAGGGCGCGGCGCAGGAGACGGGCGTTGCGGCGGTTGACGAGGACGGAGTGGACGAGGCCCGGGCCGAGGCTGTCGTGGACGTACACGGCGGGGCCGCCCATGACGTAGTCGTCCGGCGCCGCGTCCTCCAGGAGCGGGAAGAGCGGCTCGATCCCCTTCGGCGTGGCCTCGACGACCCACTTCTCGCTGTTCTCCTCCTGGTTCTTCTCCTCTGCGCCGTAGAGGAAGAGCAGGTGGGGCGAGCGGCGCACGCGGAAGTCGAACGAGCGGTCGCACTCGCCGAGTTCGAGGGTGGCAAGCTGCTTGCCGGAGGGCGTGTACACACGGCTTTCGTACGGTGGCCAGCGCGCCGGCGGGAACAGGTCGCGGGAGTCGCGGGCCACCCAGGCGCCGTCCGCACGCGCCGTGATGGCGACGGGGAAGTCGAGGCGGTGTTCCGCGAGTTGGGTGCCGTCCGTGAGCGCGATGCGGCGGAGCAGCGTGCTCCGGTCGTCGCTCGTCCCGACGAGGACCGTGACCCAGGCCGTCTCCTCGTCCGGCGTGACGTACAGCTGCCCGCCGGAGCGGTGCGGGAAGTCGTCCGGCTCCGGCACCGACCACAGGAGCTCGCCCTCCGCCGACCAGCACTCCAGGAGCGTGCCGCAGCGCAGGGCGGCGATCACGCGGCCGTCGGTGAGCGCTTCCACGGCGACGACCTCGTCACGGCGGTTCCAGGTCCGCCCCGCCCGGTCCGCCAGGTCGGCCAGCGGGGGCCTCGGGGGGACCGGGTCCCAGGCCGACGGGCCGTCGTCGTCCACGGGGGTGCGCGGCCCGAAGGCGAGCCCGCCCGCCGCCGCGTCGTCCAGGCAGCCGCGCCAGTCGTCCCGTTCGGCGACGCACGTCAAGTAGGCATCGGAGCCGTCGCGTTCGTAGGCGTGGTCCGGTTCCGCGACGGCGATCTCCAGACGGCGCTCGTCGATCCAGTGCAACGCCGTCACACCCACCTCGTCGAAGGGTACGGCGGTACGGCGGCGGGTCCCCGGCTCGTAGAGCACCAACTCCCCACGGCGGTACGACTCGTCGCCCTCCTCCGTGGCGATGGCCAGCAGCGGGAGGGCGGGGTGGAAGGCGAGTCCCTCAATGCTCTGGTCCAGCTCCACGAGGTGCCAGAGGGAGAGGTCGGCGGTGCGGTAGATCCCTACCTGGGACCTGACGGCACGCGCGCCGATGTAGCTGCTGGCCGCGATCCACTCACCGTCGGCACTCACATCGACGGTGAAGGCGTGGCCCATTTCGGGGAAGGGGTGGTCCGGGATGACGGGCATGAACAGATCGTTCACCTCTTCGGGCTTGTGGATCAAACTGGTGGATCAGACTCGGCTTAGGGGTGGGTCGCCAACCGGGGGGCTGGTGCCGTGGGTTCAGCACAGGTGTGGATACCTCTGGTGGGCGTGGCCGTCGGCGGTGGGCTGTCCTACCTCGCCCAGGAGGGCATCCGCATCGCCGAGCCGCGCAAGCGCGCGACCGATCCGCTCGCCACCCCCGCGGAATGGCTCGAAGCCGCGCGGAGCCTCATCGACCGGCTCTGGGTCTGCGAACGGATGATCAGGGTCTTGTTCGGCGACGAGTTCTTCCAGCGGGCCTGGGACTACGCCTCGGCCGTGGATCACGTCATGTGGGAGCACCAGCTCTCCGACGAGGAGATGTGGGACCGCCTGCGCGAGCACCAGACACGCTTTCTGAACGCGGCGCGGCGCGAGGTCGCCTGACAGGTCCGGTGTGTCCAGGGGCTCCCGGGTCTCCGCGGACTCCCCGACTCCCGGGGCCATACTCGGCACATGGAACCGGATCTTCATGAGCTGCTGAGATCGCTGCGGGTGTGGGACACGGAGCTGCCCTCCTTCGACCCGGGCGCCGCCCCCGACGAGCCGTTGCCTCTGTTCGCCCGGTGGTTCGCGGAGGCGGTGGCCGCCGGGCAGACGGAACCGCACACGGTGTCGCTGGCGACAGCAGACGAGGACGGGCTGCCGGACGTACGCACGGTGATGCTGCACGGGGCCGACACGACCGGCTGGTCGTTCGCCTCGCACGCGACCAGCCGCAAGGGCCGACAGCTCGCCGCCCGGCCGTACGCGGCGCTCGGCTTCTACTGGCCCGCGCAGGGGCGCCAGATCCGGCTCCGCGGCCCCGTCACCGTCGCGCCGCCGGAGGAGGGCCAGGCGGATCTGCACGCGCGTTCCACGGGGGCACTGGCCGCCGCGCTGGTGGGCCACCAGAGCGAAGTCCTGCCCTCGGAGGACGAATTGGCGCGGGCGTCGGACGCGGCCTGGGACCGGGCCCGACGGGAGCCGGACGCGCCCGCACCCACCTGGACCCTCTACCGCCTGCGCCCGGACGAGGTGGAGTTCTTCCAGGGGGATGCGCGGCGAAGGCATCTGCGCCTCGACTACCGCCGCACGGAGGGTGGTTGGGTCAAGGAGCTGCTGTGGCCGTGACGTCGGCCGCACCGTCCGCCGTAACGTCGTCCGCCGTAACGTCGTCCGCAACGTCGGCCGTGAAGTCGTACGTGGCGAAGTCGACGACCGGACGGTAGCCGAGGCGCTGGTACAGCCCGTTGCTGGTCGGGTTGGCGAGGTCGGCGAAGAGAAGCACCTCGTCGGCGCCGGCGGCGAGGGCAGCGCGACTGACCTCGGCCGTGGCGGCACCGGCGTAACCGCGGCCGCGCAGGTGGGCCGCGGTGTAGACGGGCGCGACGCGGATCTGCCCGGCGATGAGGTCGGTGCGGCCGGCCATGGAGACAGGGGTGCCGTCGGGGGTCTCCCAGAGGGTGGCGCCGCCGTAGGAGAGCCGGTCGTCGGCCCAGGCGCCGCTGTCACGCGACCCGTCCTCACCGATGATCTCGGCGAACTCCCCGTACCACTGGGCGAGTCGGGCCCTGTCCGGCTCCGTCGCGACCCTGGCCCGGCCGGGCGGGGCGGGTTCGTGCGGTGTCAGGGTGCCGAGACGGTACAGCCGCTGGCGCTCGCGCAGTGTGACCGTGGCTCCCGTACGCCGCTGCCAGGCCTCGGCGAAGGCCGCGGTGGTGTCACGGTCGCCGAAGACGCCGGACGGGCTGTGGCCGAGGTCCGCCAGCAGGGCGGCGAGGACGTCGGTGTCCTCCTCGGAAAGGGGCGTGAGGTTCAGCGGATACGGCGGCGTCCGGAAGAGGGTCGCCCGCACGGCCCCCTCCCGCTCCAGAAATCCGAAGACAGGCGCTTCCTTCCCGTACCCGTCCATCCCGCGCCGCCGCAAGGCGTCCGTCACCGTCAGCGGCACGGTGTGCATCGCGGGCCGCGAGCGCAGGAACTCCCCGGCCCGCCCGAGAAAGACGTCCAGGTCATGGGTGAGCCGCCAGCCGGACGCGACGTCGTACGCAACAGATTCCATGTCAGATGATCCCGTGGGCCCGGGAGCCTGCGCCTCCGATTTACGGACGCCCGCGAACGAACGATCGCGTACGAACGACCGCCGCCCGGAGTCAAAGGAGTCAGGGCGCCGGCGGCTCAGGATCTGTCGCCAGCCGTCCGTGCAGATGTACGTCCCGGAACGCGTCGTGCCGTCCCGCCTCGAACATCGCGCCGCGCAGCGTCCCCTCGTACCGGAATCCGCAGCGTTCGGCGACGCGGCAGGAGATGTCGTGGTCGATCGCGTGGCCCAGGTCCAGGCGGTGCAGGGCGAGGTCGGTGAAGGCGTAGCGGGCGGCGAGGGTCAGGGCGCGGGCGGCAACCCCGCGGCCGCGGGCCTCCGGCAGGACCCAGTAGCCGACGCGGGCGCAGCTCAGGATGTGGTTGATGTCGTTGACGCCGACGTGGCCGAGCAGTTCGCCGGTGTCCGCGTCGGTGACGCAGAAGGAGACCGAGGTGCCGCGCTCCGCGCTGTCGGTGCGTGCGAGGAGCGACTCACGGGCGCCGTCGATGTCCCGGATGAACCTGAGCGGCGTGTTCCAGCGCTGGAACTCCGGATCGGACAGTCCCCGCAGGTACGCCGATACGTCGGCGTCGGACTCCGCGTTCCAGGGGCGCAGCCGCAGACCGTGGCCGTGCAGCTCGGGGAAGGGGTGGGCGGCGAACTGTTCGTGGACTTCGGACATCCAGCCATTGAAACGCGTCGGCCCGCTCGGGTCACACCCCGGGCGCCCCCGGCTCACGCCCAGGGCGCCCGAGACGCCCAAGGCGCCGCATGAGTGCCCTGAGGAGGCTCTGCCTTTATGGGAATCCCTCGAAGGGCGCGGAGGTGCAGAGGAGGCGCCCGCGCACGGGGAACGCGCGGGGCGCGAAAGGTACGGATGAGGCGCGCGGGGCGCGAAGGGCGCGCGCTACCTCGGTCGGAACACCGGCACGCCCGCGCGGAAGGTGACCTCCAGCTCCATCCCGATCCGCAACGCGCCCCCCGCTCCCCCCTCGACCCCCTCGCACTCCACCACCTCGGTCATCATCCGCGGCCCCTCCTCCAGGTCGACGACGGCGGCGACGTACGGCACGCGCTCCCCGAACGGCGGGAGGTCGTTGCGGTGCACGACGGACCAGGTGTAGAGCGTGGCGCGCCCGCTCGCGCGCTGCCAGCTCACGCCGTCCTCGCTCCAGCAGTGCGGGCAGAACTCCCGGGGATAGTGGTGGACACGGTCGCAGGCAGCGCAGTGGCGGAGGAGCAGCCGCCCCTCGGCGGCCGCGTCCCAGTAGGGCCGTGTGAAGGCGTCGGCCTCGGGCAAGTCGAACCGATCGGCCCCCGCACCACTACTCCCACTCCCACTCCCACTCCCACTCCCACTCCCACCCCGCACCGCCCCGCTCACTGGAACAACCCGAACGCGTCGTCCAGCGACCACGTCTGCCACGACATCCCGAACAGCCCGACGACCGAGATCAGCGCCATCATCGAGTTCTGCCCCTGCTCGGCCCAGTCGTGGATCATGAGGACGAGGTAGAGGACGTTCAGCAGAAGCCCTCCGACCAGGGCGACCGGCGTCAGCAGTCCGGCCACCAGCCCCAGTCCGAGCGCCAGCTCCGCGTACACGACGACGTACGCCATCGTCCGTGGCCGCGGCGCCACCACCACATCGAACCCGGAGCGCACGGCGTTCCACCGGTGCTTCGCCGCGACGTCCACCGCCCACGCGATCCCGGTCCCCCGCTCGAACCAGTCCTTCTTGTCCTTGTGCCGCCAGCTCTCCAGCCACCACAGCCCGAGCCCGATCCGCAGCACGGCCAGCCACTCCGCGCCGCTGAGCCAGATCGTGTCCATGGCCGAACCTCCTGCCGCACGCGGTATCTGACGGTACGTCAGTTCAGCGCACGGAGACACGCCGGCGCAAGAGGCGTACACCGTCGACTCCCCGCCGCCGCGCGAGGCGTACGCGCCCTCTCCTCCACGCCCCCACCACAACCAAGTGACCTACGCCACCAGCCCCACCCACTCCTCCTACAGCCGTGATCAGTTCGCAACCGATTCCGGTCTTGACCGAGACCTATCAAGTGAGGACGTGATTACGCTCGCGCTCATGGCCGACTCGACTGCTTCCTCGACACCCCGCACGGTGCCGTCCCACGAAGACCGCCCCGTGTACGTGATCGGCGGCGGCCCCGGCGGGCTCGCGGCGGCGCACGCGCTGCGCGCGCAGGGCGTGCGGGCCGTCGTGCTGGAGAAGTCCGACAAGGTCGGGGCGTCCTGGCGGCGCCACTACGACCGGCTGCATCTGCACACCACGCGGCGGCTGTCCGCGCTGCCGGGGCTGGCGATGCCGCGCGCGTTCGGGCGGTGGGTGTCGCGCGACAACGTGGTGCGCTACCTGGAGAAGTACGCCGAGTACCACCAGCTGGAGATCGTCACGGGCGTCGAGGTCTCGCGCATCGAGCCCGCCCCGGGCGGCGACGGCTGGCTGCTGCACGCCACCGGCGGGCGCGAGCTGACCGGCAGCGCGGTGGTCGTCGCCACCGGCTACAACCACACGCCCCACGTGCCCGACTGGACCGGCCGCGACACCTACACCGGCGAACTCCTGCACGCCGGCGACTACCGCAACCCCGCCCCCTACGCCGGCCGCGACGTCCTCGTCGTCGGCGTCGGCAACACGGGCGCGGAGATCGCCGTGGACCTGATCGAGGGCGGCGCCCAGCGCGTACGACTGTCCGTGCGCACCGCGCCGCACATCGTGCGCCGCTCGACGGCCGGCTGGGCCGCCCAGTTCACAGGCATCGTCGTACGCCGGCTGCCGGTGGGCCTCGTCGACAAGCTCGCCGGGCCGATGGCCAAGCTGAGCGTGCCGGACCTGTCGGCGAAGGGGCTGCCCCGCCCCGACACCGGGCTGTACTCCCGCGTCAACGAGGGCTCCATCCCCGTCCAGGACGTCGGCCTCATCGACGCCGTCCGCAAGGGACAGGTCGAGATCGTCGCCGCCGTGGACGGTTTCGAGGACGGCAAGGTCGTCCTCGCCGACGGCGACCGGATCGGCCCGGACGTGGTGATCGCCGCGACGGGTTACGTACGTGCCCTGGAGGGCGTCGTCGGCCACCTCGGCGTGCTCGACACCCGCGGGCGCCCGGTGGTGCACGGCGGGCGCACCCCGAAGAACGCCCCCGGCCTGTACTTCACCGGCTTCACCAACCCCATCAGCGGCATGTTCCGCGAACTCGCCCTCGACGCCGAGAAGATCGCCAAGGCGGTCGCCCGCACCACGGCACGCAAGCCCGCGCCCGCCGAGCGGTAACCCTCCCCTCCCCTTTCGCCTTCCTCTCCCTCTCCCTGTCGTACGAACTCTCAACTCCTTGATGTACGCGGCTTGTTACGCGTGCGTCAGATGTGCCGAGAGTGCTGTACCGAACCAGCCACGGGGACCAGAATGCGAGCCCTGCTCACTTTCCGGTTCCAGCTCCCTCCACCTCTCGTACTCGACTCGTATCGACGGAGGATGAAACGTGGCACGTGAAAGACAGCTCTCCCGGCAGCCCTCGTCCCGGCTCACCCGGCGTTCCCTGCTCGGCGGCGCCGCCGTGACGGGGGCGGCCACCCTCGTCGGTGCCGGCGCCGGCACCGCGGCCGCCGCGACCCGCGACGCCGATGTCGCCGTCGTCGGCGCCGGGCTCGCCGGGCTCACCGCGGCCCGCGACCTGGTCGCGGCCGGCAAGTCCGTGGTCGTCCTGGAAGCACGCGACCGCGTCGGCGGCCGGGTCGTCAACCTGAAGCTGACGAACGGCGGTTTCACCGAGGGCGGCGGCGAGTTCATCGGCCCCACTCAGGACCGCATCAAGGCCCTCGCCGACAGCCTGGGCGTGGCGACCTTCACGACCTACAACACCGGCAAGAACCTCCTCTACAAGGACGGCAAGAAGACCGCCTACGCCACCGACGGCCTCCTCGGCTCCGTCCCGCCCATCGATGTCGCCGGGCTCGCCAACGCCGCCATAGTGCAGGCCGAACTCGACGACATGGCGGCGCAGATCCCGGTCGACGCGCCCTGGACCGCCGCCAAGGCCGACGAGTGGGACAAGCAGACCTTCGAGAGCTGGCTGAACGCCAACGCCGTCATCCCCTCCGCGAAGTTCCTCTTCGACGTCGCCTGTACGTCGGTCTTCTCGGCCCAGCCCCGTGAACTCTCCCTCCTCTACGTGCTGTTCTACATAGCCGCCGCCGGCAACGAGTCCAACGCCGGCACCCTGGAGCGCCTCACCGAGACCGCCAATGGCGCCCAGGAGTCCCGCTTCGTCGGCGGTTCCCAGCAGGTGCCGATCAAGCTCGCCGCGGCCCTCGGCAGCCGGGTGGTGCTCAGCGCCCCGGTCCGCTCCATCACCCTCTCGGGCAGCAAGTACCTGGTCGCCGCCGACGGGCTCACGGTCACCGCCCGCCGTGTCGTGGTCGCCCTGCCGCCACCGCTGGCCGCGCGCATCGCGTACGACCCGCTGCTGCCCGCCGACCGCGACCAGCTCAGCCAGCGGCTGCCGATGGGCTCGATCGGCAAGGCGATCGCCGTCTACGACACCCCCTTCTGGCGCGCCGACGGTCTCAACGGCCAGGTCGTCAGCGACACCGGCATCGTCCGCTCCACCTTCGACAACTCGCCCCCCGACGCCTCCTACGGCGCCCTGATGGGCTTCATCGAGGCCGACGAGATGCGCGCGTTCGACGCCTCGACGGTCGACGAGGTGAAGGCGGCCGTCCTGAAGGACTACGCCACCTACTTCGGCGACAAGGCCAAGTCGCCCACCTCCTTCGTACTCCAACGCTGGGACAACGAGGGCTTCTCCCGTGGCGGCCCGGTCGCCTACGCCCCGCCCGGAGTCCTCACCGAGTACGGCCCGGCCCTGCGCGGGCCCGTCGGCGGCATCCACTGGGCCGGCACCGAGACCTCCACCTACTGGAACGGCTACATGGACGGCGCAGTCCGCTCCGGCGAGCGGGTGGCGAAGGAGGTCCTGGCGGCCCTCTGACGGCCCTGGGACACCGCTGAGACGCCGCTGGGACGCCCCTCGCGCGGCCCACAGGCGGCCCACAGGCGGCCATCGGACGGTTCCACCTTCCTCCGCGGCGGGTACGTACCAAGTGCCCGCCGCACGCCTTTTCGCGCCCGGCGCTCGAACACTCCGCACTCGCTCCAGCCTCGCTTTAGCCTCGCTCCACCCCCGCTCTACGCCTGCTCCACCCCCGCTCCCCCTCCCCCGTGCGCAGCCTTTGCCTGCACAACAGTTCCTGACACGGCGTCAGTTAAGTAATCTGACACTGCGTCAGTTAAAAGTTGGCTGTCACACAGGAGCGGGCGGACCGATGCTTGGATCAACCCACGGCACCCTCACCACCGACTCCCGCCGGGCCCGGGTCATCGCCTGCGGCGAGCAACCCTCACCGGTCGTGCACGGCCGCCCGGCCGAGGTCGACGACCTGGACGTCAGCGGGCGTCCGCTGTACGCCGACGTACCCGACCTGGACCGCTTCTTCCGTCCCGAGTCCGTGGCCGTCATCGGCGCCTCGGACGCCGAGGGACGGCCGAACACCGGTATCACCCGGCAGTTGATCGCCTGGGCCGAGCGGGTCGGCGCCCGGCTGCACCCCGTGCACCCGACCCGGCCGGCGGTCTTCGGCATACCCTGCTCCCCTTCCGTCGCGGACCTGCCCGAGCAGATCGACCTGGCCGTGCTCCTCGTCGGCGACCCCCTTCCCCTGATCGGGGAACTGGCCGAGGCCAAGGTGAAGTTCGCGGTCGCCTTCGCCTCCGGGTTCGCCGAGACCGGAGCCGAGGGCGCCGCCGAGCAGACCCGCCTGGCCGCCGCCGTCCGCCGCTCGGGCCTGCGGCTGCTCGGGCCCAACACCAACCTCAACGCCTTCGAGAAGTTCCGCGACGACCTCGACGGCCCGGCCATCGCGCTGATCACGCAGTCCGGGCACCAGGGGCGGCCGGTGTTCGCGATGCAGGAGCTGGGTGTGCGGCTCTCCCACTGGGCACCCACCGGCAACGAGGCCGACCTGGAGACCGCCGACTTCATCTCCTACTTCTCCGAACAGTCCGAGGTCGGTGCCATCGCCTGCTACGTCGAGGGGCTGAAGGACGGCCGCTCCTTCCTGCTCGCCGCCGACCGCGCCGCCCGGCGTGGAGTACCCGTCGTCGCCGTCAAGGTCGGCCGCACCGAGACCGGCGCCCGCACCGCCGCCTCACACACCGGCAAACTGACCGGCGCCGACACGGTGGTGGACGCCGCGATGCGACAGTACGGCGTGATCCGCGTCGACGGACTCGACGAACTCCAGGACACCGCGGCCCTGCTGGCCCGCGCACGCACCCCGCAGGCGGACGGCGTCGTCGTCTATTCGATCTCGGGCGGCACGGGCGCGCACTTCGCGGACCTGGCGAGCGAGGCCGGGCTCTCCCTGCCCACACTGTCCTCCGGCAAGCAGACCGAACTGCACCAGTGGATACCCGAGTACCTGAACGTCGCCAACCCCGTCGACAACGGCGGCCACCCCGTCGGCGACTGGCGCGGCCGGAAGATCATCGACGCGATCCTCGCCGATCCGGAAGTGGGGGTGCTGATCTGCCCGATCACGGGCCCCTTCCCGCCGATGAGCGACAAGCTCGCACAGGACCTGGTGGACGCGGCGGAGCAGACGGACAAGCTGGTGTGCGTGGTGTGGGGGTCGCCGGTCGGCACCGAGGCCGCGTACCGCGAGACGCTGCTCGGGTCGTCGCGGGTCGCCACCTTCCGTACGTTCGCCAACTGCATCACCGCCGTCCGCGCCTACCTGAACCACCACCGGTTCGTCTCCGCGTACCGCTCCCCCTTCGACGAGGCACCTCGCACCCCCTCGCCCTCCTTCCGCAAGGCGCAGGCGCTGATGCGTCCCGGCCAGCAGCTGAGCGAGCACGCGGCCAAGCAGCTGCTGCGGGCGTACGGGATCCGCGTGCCGCGCGAGCAGCTGGTGACCAGCGCGGCGGCGGCCGTGCGGGCGGCGAGCCTGGTCGGCTACCCGGTGGTGATGAAGGCCTCCGGCGCCCAGATCGCCCACAAGACCGAACTCGGCCTGGTGAAGATCGGGTTGACCTCCGCCAGCCAGGTCCGCGACGCCTATCGCGAGCTGACCGACATCGCGCGCTACGAAGGGATCACGCTCGACGGGGTGCTCGTCTGCCAGATGGTCGAGCGCGGCGTCGAGATGGTCGTCGGCGTCACGCACGACCAGCTCTTCGGGCCGACCGTGACCGTCGGACTCGGTGGCGTCCTCGTCGAGGTACTGCGCGACGCGGCCGTCCGCGTGCCGCCGTTCGGCGAGGACCAGGCGCGGGCCATGCTGTCCGAACTGCGGGGGCGGGCGCTTCTCGACGGGGTGCGCGGGGCTCCGCCCGTCGACGTGGACGCCCTGGTCGAGGTCGCCCTCCGGGTGCAGCGCATGGCGCTCGAACTCGGCGACGACATCGCGGAGCTGGACATCAATCCGCTGATGGTGCTGCCTCGGGGGCAGGGGGCGGTGGCCCTGGACGCGTTGGTGGTGTGCCGCTGAGCGGGCGCGCACCGCCCAGCTCCAGCGCAGAAGGCCCACCACTCCCCGTACGAAACGGAGTACCCCCATGTCCGACTCCCCCCGTGAATCCAGCGATTCCAGCGATACCCGTGAATCCCCTACATTCCGTAAGTCCCGTGAGACCCGTGAGAGCCCTGGATCTCCCGAACTCCCCGAAAAGTCCCTCGACTCATTGATACTTCACGCCACTGACAACGCCGTCTCGTGGATCACCCTCAACCGGCCCGAGGCGATGAACGCCCTCACCTGGGACCAGCGGGAACGCGTGATCGCGCTGCTCGCGGAGGCGTCCGCCGACCCGGGTGTACGGGCCGTCGTGATCACGGCGACAGGCCGCGGCTTCTGTGCGGGCGCGGACCTGCGGGGCGGGCCGCCCGCCGGGGAGCGGGTGGCCGGGGATGTCGCCCGGACCATCCGGCTCGGCGCCCAGCGGCTGATCGCCGCAGTACTGGACTGCGAGAAACCGGTGATCGCGGCGGTCAACGGCACGGCGGCCGGGATCGGCGCGCACCTCGCGTTCGCCTGCGACCTCGTACTGGCCGCGGATTCGGCCCGGTTCATCGAGGTGTTCGTGCGCCGCGGGCTCGTCCCCGACGGCGGCGGGGCCTATCTGCTGCCCCGCCTGATCGGTCCGCAGCGCGCGAAGGAGTTGATGTTCTTCGGCGACGCATTGACGGCCGCGGACGCGGAACGGCTCGGCCTCGTCAACAGGGTCGTACCGCCGGAGGAGCTGGAGAAGACCGCCCGGGAGTGGTCCGAACGCCTCGCCGCCGGCCCGACTCGCGCCCTCGCCCTCACCAAACAGCTGGTCAACGCCTCCCTCGACACCGACCGCACGGCCGCCTTCGCCGCGGAGGCGGCCGCGCAGGAGATCAATATGACGACGGCGGACGCCAACGAGGGGGTCGCGAGTTTCGTGGAGCGGCGGAGCCCTCAGTACAAGGGCCGGTAAGTCGGTCCTGACGAGAGGATGAGTCAGTCCCGACGAGAGCTTGTCCTCAGTCCCGCTTCAGGATCCGCAGATCCCCCGAGTCGGGGTCGCCGAACAGCACGAACAGCTCGGGACGGCGTTCGCTGCCGCCGATGGTCCAGTACGTGTCGTGGCCGCAGTCCTTGATGCGTACGACGACACCGTCCCGCTGCGAAGGGTCGTCCACGTCGGCGTACGGGGCGTAGCGGCCCTCGGTCTCGAGGAACCAGCTGCCGGTCCCGGCGCACCGTATGAAGTCCTTGGTCCTCACGTCCTGGAACTCGGGCTCGGCGGGGAGAGCGGTGAGTTCGGCCCGGCCGCCGGCGCGAAGCCGCAGTACGGCCCCGCCGTCGCCCCGCCAGACCCCGGCGAGCTGCCCGGCGGACAGCTGTGGGGGCTCGTACTCCTTGATGAGTCCCGTGGACAGGCCCACCCCACCCGCGAGGGCGACCAGCACGCACGCTCCGAGGGACGCGAGTGCCGAGCGGATCCAGATGCGGCGGCTGCGCGGGGCGCGGCCCGTGGCGCGCTCCCGCCGGCGGACGTACGCGACGGCCAGCGCGGGCAGGACACCCGACGCGGCGATCAGCAGGGCGGGGGTGCCGGTGGGCGAGAGGCCGCCGAGCGCGACGGCGACGGCTGCCCAGAGCGCGCCGAGCAGGACCGCGAACGCCAGGTGCCAGGCAGTCTCGGGACCGCGCACGCGCCGGGTCGCGAGGCGGGCGAGCGTGGCGGCAGGCATCGTGTGCGCCGCCGCGTGCAGCAGGCCCAGGGCGGCGAGGAGCGGCGGGCCGAACACGAGCATGCACAGCAGCCCGACGGCGGCGAGTCCACCGCCGGACCCCGCGCCGTGGGTGTCGTCGTCGAATGTCCCGACCCACCAGATCGCGCAGGCCACCGCGAGCTGCGCGGCGCAGACCGCCGCGGCCACGTTCAGTTCGGCGTTCGCCCAGCTCAGCAGGGAGCGCTTGGGCCGCCATGTGTTTCCCCACCCCATGGGGCGAAAGATAACGCGGGGCGTGGTGCGGGTCCGTGGGAGGGGTGGGAAGGGGTGGGAGGGGTGCAAGCACGGCATCTCGCCCCTTCCCAACTGATGCCCAGCACAGCTCTTCCTATCTGACACCCCGTCAGCTTCAATGGTTGATGTGATGGGACACGCAGGGATGGCCGCCGCCGCCGTCCGCTACCTCAGGTCGGCCGGGGCCCCCACCGTCGCGGGGCCCGTCGAGGTGTTGCCGCGCCCGGATCTGCGCGCGGTCGGAGACGACGAACGCGCACCGGTCGATCAGACCGAATTCCGCCGCGTACTGGGGAACTTCGCGACCGGCGTGACCGTTGTCACCGCACCGCCCACCAATGGCGGAGGCGGAGAAGGAGCGGGTGACGGTGCAGGCCCGGCCGGCTTCGCCTGCCAGTCCTTCTCCTCCCTCTCCCTCGACCCGCCGCTGGTCTGCTTCATGGTCGGCCGTACGTCGACGACCTGGCCCCGGATCGCGCGCGCGGGCGTCTTCTGCGTGAACGTCCTCGGCGCCCACCAGGGCGACCTGTGCCGCGGCTTCGCGGTGAGCGGCGCGGACAAGTTCGCCGGGGTCGTGTACGACGGGGCGCCGGTTTCCGGCTCCCCCCGCCTCGCGGGCGCCGCGGCCTGGATCGACTGCACGATCCACGCGGTGCACACGGGAGGGGACCACCTGATCGTGGTGGGCCGGGTGGACGCGCTCGGGACCGGCGACGGCGACATGGCGCCGCTGCTGTTCCACAAGGGGCGGTTCCTCTAGGCGACTGCCTGGTCAGGCCAGGGCCGCCGCCACCCGAACCGGCCGGCGCCGGATCACCAGCGCCATCAGCGCCGCCACCGCGCACAGCGCGCCCGCGGAGTACCAGACCACGTTGTACGAGCCGAAGACATCCCGTGCGACACCGCCGAGGAAGGCGACAAGGGCGGCGCCGACCTGGTGGGAGGCGAGGACCCAGCCGAAGACGATGGCGCTGTCCTCGCCGTACTGCTCGCGGCACAGGGCCAGGGTGGGCGGGACGGTGGCGACCCAGTCGAGGCCGTAGAAGACGATGAAGAAGATCATCGGGGGGCGCACGGTCGGCTCGAGGAGCATCGGGAGGAAGAGGAGCGAGATGCCGCGCAGCGCGTAGTACACCGCCAGCAGCCGGCGAGGCTCGAAGCGGTCGGTGAACCAGCCGGAGGCGACCGTCCCGACCACGTCGAAGACGCCGATGACCGCGAGCAGCGAGGCGGCCGCCGTGATCGGCATGCCGTGGTCGTGGGCGGCGGGCACGAAGTGCGTCTGGACCAGGCCGTTCGTCGAGGCGCCGCAGATCGCGAAGGTGCCGGCCAGCAGCCAGAAGGGGCCGGTGCGGACCGCCTTGAACAGGACGGTGACCGTACGACGGGCCGCGCCCGTCACCGGCGCGGGCTTGGGTACGAACTCCGGCGCGCCGTACGGCTTCACGCCCACGTCCGCCGGGTGGTCCCGCAGCAGCAGCCATACGAAGGGGACGACCGCGAGGGCCGCGAGGGAGACGGTCACCGAGGCGGGACGCCAGCCGTGCTCCGTGACGATCCACGACAGCAGCGGCAGGAAGATCAGCTGACCCGACGCCGAGGCCGCCGTCAGGATGCCCGTCACCAGGCCCTTGCGCTCCGTGAACCAGCGGTTGGTGACCGTCGCCGCGAACGCCAGCGCCATCGAGCCGGAGCCGAGGCCCACCAACAGGCCCCAGCAGAGCATGAGCTGCCAGGCCGCCGTCATCCACACGGTCAGCCCGGAACCGACCGCGATCACGGTCAGGGCGACCGCCACCACCCGCCGGATGCCGAAGCGGTCCATCAGCGCGGCCGCGAACGGTGCCGTCAGCCCGTACAACGCGAGGTTGATCGAGACCGCCGCGCCGATCGTGCCGCGCGACCAGTGGAAATCGTGGTTCAGCGGATCGATCAACAGCCCCGGCAGCGAACGGAACGCCGCCGCGCCGATGATCGTCACGAAGGCCACGGCTGCCACGAACCACGCACGGTGGATACGGGGATCGGAGGAACGGGCGGATCGGGGTCGGGAATCCTCCACGACCTCGGTGGCCTCGCTGGCTTTGGTCGCCTCGATGGCCTCGGTGGCTCCGGCGGCTCCGGCGGCTTCGGTTGTCTGGGTCACGACATAGAGCTTCGGGGATACGATCCCGGCGAACCACTGGCCGGAAGGACAGCATTCGCTAGGATCGGGCCATGGCCACTCAGGGTACCTACCGTCGGCACCGCATCGTCGTCCTCGCCCTCGACGGGTTGCTGCCCTTCGAGCTGGGCATCCCGCAGCGCATCTTCGGCAAGGCGCGCGACACCGACGGACAGCCCCTGTACGACATCGTCACCTGCTCGATCCGGCCGCCCGGCCCCGTCGAGACGGACGCCGACTTCGCCGTCCTCATCGCGAACGGTCCGGAGGCGCTGGCCACCGCCGACACCGTCGTCGTCCCCGCCTCGTACGAACTCGGCCCCGTCCACGACGAAGGCGTCCTCACCCCCGAACTGGCCGCCGCCCTCGCCCACATCCGCCCCGGCACCCGACTCGTCTCCATCTGCACCGGTGGATACGTCCTCGCCGCCGCCGGCTACCTCGACGGCCGCCCGGCCACCACGCACTGGATGCACGCCGAGCACTTCCAGCAGCTCTTCCCGAAGATCCAGGTCGACGCGGACGTGCTCTTCATCGACGACGGGGACATCCTCACCTCCGCCGGTGTCGCGGCCGGGATCGACCTGTGCCTCCATCTCGTACGCCGGGACCACGGCGCCGCCGTCGCCAACGACGTGGCCCGCCGCACCGTCGTGCCGCCGCACCGCGACGGCGGCCAGGCGCAGTACATCCAGCGCCCGGTGCCGGAGGCGCAGGCGGCCACCACGACCGCCGCCCGGGCCTGGGCGCTCGGCCGCCTCCACGAGCCGATCCAGCTGCGCGACATGGCCGAACAGGAGTCGATGTCCGTACGCACCTTCACGCGCCGTTTCCGCGAGGAGGTCGGCATCAGCCCCGGGCACTGGCTCACCCAGCAGCGTGTCGAACGGGCCCGGCACCTGCTGGAGTCCAGCGACCTGTCGATCGACCAGGTGGCACGGGACGCCGGCTTCGGCACGGCCCAGTCGATGCGGCAGCATCTACAGGCGGCGCTCGGGGTCACACCTACTACGTATCGGCGTACGTTCCGGTCGGTGGGGGGTTTTTCGCCCCCGCCGCCCCTACCCGTCCCATCCCTGGGGGCTGCGCCCCTAAAAGGGGCGCGGGGAACTGCGCAATCTTTTGGACCAGCCCCCACCCACCCGCAGCCGACACACAACTAAAACGTCAGGACCGCCCTCGCCACCCTCCCCTCATGCGCATCCTCCGCCGCCTTGTCGAAGTCCTCCACCGGATAGGTAGCCGTCACCAACTCGTCCAGGAGCAGGCGGCCTTCGCGGTACAGCTCGGCGTACAACGCGATGTCGCGTTGCGGGCGGGAGGAGCCGTAGCGGCAGCCGAGGATGGACTTGTCCAGGTACATGGAGGAGACGAGGAAGGAGGCCTCGGCGGTGGCCGGGGGGACTCCCAGGAGAACCGCCTGGCCGTGGCGGTCGAGGGAGTCGATGGCCTGGCGGATGAGTTCGACGCGGCCTACGCATTCGAAGGCGTGGTGGGCGCCGGTGGGGAGGATGTCCTTCACTGCCTCGGTCGAGGTCAGGAAGTGGGTGGCGCCGAACTGCCGGGCCACGGACTCCTTCGCCGGGTTGGAGTCGACCGCGACAATGGTGAGGGCGCCCGCGAGCCGGGCGCCCTGGATGACGTTGAGGCCGATGCCGCCCGTGCCGATGACGAGGACGTTGTCGCCCCGGTCCACGCGGGCGCGGTTCAGTACCGCCCCTACGCCCGTCAGGACGCCGCAGCCGATCAGCGCGGCGGACGTCAGCGGGATGTCCTGGGGAATCCGGACCGCCTGCACCGCCTTCACCAACGTCCGTTCCGCGAAGGCCGAGTTGGACGCGAACTGGTAAAGCGGCCGGCCGCCCCGCGCGAACGGCTGCTGCGGCATCCCGATCGCCTTGCGGCACATCGTCGGCCGCCCCCGGTCGCACTCGGCGCAGGCCCCGCAGTTGGCGAGCGTGGACAGCGACACATGGTCGCCGGGCTGGACATGGGTGACACCCACACCCACCGCCTCCACCACACCCGCACCCTCATGGCCAAGCACCACAGGAACGGGGAACGGTATGGTCCCGTCCACCACAGAGAGGTCGCTGTGGCAGAGCCCGGCCGCGGAGATCGCGACCAATACCTCTCCGGGTCCTGGATCCCGTATCTCCAGATCGTCCACGACCTGGGTCCGCTGTCCGTCGAAGATCACGCCTCGCATCGCGACTCCCTCAGCCCTTGGGCTCCCTAGGCAGGCCGAGCACGCGCTCGGCGATGATCGTGCGCTGAATCTCGTCCGAGCCGCCGTAGATCGTGTCGGCCCGACTGAACAGGAACAGGTGCTGGAACGCGTCGAGTTCGTACGGTGCCGCCGTCGACCAGTCCGCCGGGCCCACCGCCGCCCCGGCACCCCGCACCAGCACCGCCAGCTCGCCCAGCCGCCGATGCCAGCCGCCCCACAGCAGCTTCGCCACGCTGGGCGCCCCCGCGCCGCCCGCCTGACCGCCGTTCCCCGAACTCCCGAGCGTGCGCAGGGCGTTCCACCGCATCGTGCGCAGCTCGGCCCACTGGTGTACGAGCCGGTCGCGTACGACGGGATCGGCGACGGCGCCGTTCGCGACGGCCGTCTCCACCACCCGGCCCAACTCCTGGGCGAACCCGATCTGTTGGGCCAGCGTCGACACGCCTCGCTCGTAGCCGAGCAGGCTCATCGCGACGCGCCAGCCGTTTCCCTCGCCGCCGACCACATGCTCGGCGCGGGCCACCGCCCCGTCGAAGAAGACCTCGTTGAACTCGCTCGTGCCGGTCAGCTGGCGGATCGGGCGGACCTCGACGCGGCCCGGCTGGTCCATCGGGACGAGCAGGAAGGACAGGCCGTGGTGGCGGGTGGAGTCGGGTTGCGTACGGGCGAGCACGAAGCACCAGTCCGCCTCGTGGGCGAGGGACGTCCAGATCTTCTGGCCCGTGACCCGGTAGGAGTCGGTGTCGGTGCCGCGGTCGTGTACGGCAGCGGTGCGTACGCCCGCCAGGTCCGAACCCGCTCCCGGCTCGCTGTATCCCTGGCACCAGAGTTCCTCACCGCGGGCGACGGGGGGCAGGAAGCGGGCCTTCTGTTCCTCCGTCCCGTGGGCGATGAGGGTGGGGGCCAGCAGGTTCTCGCCGATGTGTCCCGAGCGGGCGGGTGCCTTCGTCCGGGCGTACTCCTCGGCCCAGACGACCTGTTGGGTCAGGCTCGCCCGCCGGTTTCCATACCCGTCCTCACCCCACCCGAGCCCGATCCACCCACCCCGCCCGAGCTCCCGTTCCCATTCCCGACGGTCCACGTCCCCACCACCGAGACGCGCCCGCAACCAGGCCCGCGCCTCGCCCCGGAACACCTCGTCCTCCGACCCGAATCCAAACTCCACGCTCGCCACCTTCGCGTTGTCTCGCCCCCGCCGCCCCTACCCGTCCCATCCCCCAGGGGCTCTGCCCCTTCGACCCCGTTCGGTTGTGTGTTGCCTGCGGGTGGGTGGGGGCTGGCCCAAAGGATTGCGCAGTTCCCCGCGCCCCTTAAGGGGCGCGGGGAACTGCGCGAGCAACCCCCACCCACCCGCAGCCGACACACAACCCAGGGGGGCTGGGGGCGCAGCCCCCAGGAACGGGATGGGACGGGTAGGGGCGGCGGGGGCGAAAACCTGCCCCCCGGATCTACGCATTGGGCCGCGCCCCCTCCCCCGCAGCCCGAGCCATCGCCTCCACCCCCTCCAGCAACGGCATGGGATCCACCCCCACCGTCCCCGGCAAGAAGTCCGCGATCCGCTCCGGCGTCCAGGCGGCCCCCTCCGCATACCCCGCCCGCAGCTCCCGCGGCTGCGCCCACACCGCGATCTTGGGTCCGGCGATGGTGTACACCTGCCCGGTGATCCGTTCCTCCCGCGCACGGTCGGAGAGCAGGTACACCACCAGCGCGGCGACGTCCTCCGGCTCGCCTATCTCCTTGAGCTCCATGGGGACGTTGGCCGACATCCGGGTGCGGGCGACCGGTGCGACCGCGTTCGCCGTGACCCCGTACTTGTGCAGTCCCAGCGCCGCGCTGCGGACGAGCGAGATGATCCCGCCCTTGGCCGCGCTGTAGTTGGCCTGGGAGACGGACCCCTGATGGTTGCCGCTGGTGAAGCCGATCAGCGTCCCCGAGCCCTGCTTGCGCATCACCGCGGAGGCGGCCCGGAAGAGCGTGAACGTGCCCTTGAGGTGGGTGGCGACGACCGGGTCCCACTCCTCCTCGGTCATGTTGAAAAGCATCCGCTCGCGCAGGATCCCGGCCACGCACACCACGCCGTCGATCCGTCCGTACGACGCCAGCGCGGTGTCGACGACCCGCTGACCGCCCGCCATCGTCGAGATGTCGTCGGCGACGGCGACCGCGTCGCCGCCCGCCGCCTCGATCTCCTTGACGACGGCGTCGGCGATCGAGCTCGTCGGCTCGGCGCCGTCGATGGAGACTCCGTAGTCGTTGACGACGACGCGCGCGCCCTCGGCTGCCGCGGCCAGCGCCACGGCACGGCCGATCCCCCGCCCGGCCCCCGTGACGGCGATGACCTTGCCTGCCAAGAAGTTCCCCACGCCCGGCCCCTTCCCGCAGTTTCTGACGGTCCGTTAGATTCAACTCGGATTCTACGACCCGTCAGATACCTGGAGACAAGCCCCCGGGGAGGACTCATGTCACTGCCGGCCGAGTTTCACGAGATCGCCAAGCGCGTGAACAACTGGGGGCGTTGGGGGGCCGACGACGAGATCGGGACGCTGAATCTCATCACCGACGAGGTCGTACGGGAGGCCGCGGCCTGCGTCCGGAGCGGGCGCCGCGTCCCGCTCGCGCTCCCCCTCCAGCAGGACGGCGTGCAGACCGGGATGATCCCCGGGCGCGTCAATCCGCTGCACGCCATGGTGCAGATCAACCAGGAGATCTTCGGGCCGGGCACGGTCGCGTGCAGCGACGACGCGGTGACCATGGGGCTCCAGGCGGGGACCCACTGGGACGCGCTCACCCATGTCTCGCACTCCGGAAAGATCTACAACGGCCGCCCGGCCGACACGATCACCCCGCACGGCGGCGCCGAGTTCAGCGGCATCGACAAGCCGCGGCACATCGTCTCGCGCGGTGTACTGCTCGACGTCGCGCGGGCGCGGGGTGTCGAGCGACTGGAGGGCGGGCACGCCGTGACGCCCGAAGACCTGGACGCAGCCGAGGAGTTGGCGGGTACGCGGGTACGGGCCGGCGACATCGTCCTCGTACGGACGGGGCAGATCCAGGTGTATCTAGCGGGCGACACACACGGGTACGCGTATCCGTCGCCCGGGCTGTCCGTGCGCGCCCCGGAGTGGTTCCACGCGCGCGATGTCGCGGCGGTCGCGAACGACACCCTCACGTTCGAGATCTTTCCGCCCGAGATCGAGGATCTATGGCTGCCCGTGCACGCGCTCGACCTGGTCGAGATGGGGATGCTGCAGGGCCAGAACTGGAATCTCGAAAAGTTGTCCACAGCCTGTGGAGAAGAAAGCCGCTACGCCTTCCTGCTGTCGGCGATGCCCGAACCCTTCGTGGGCGGCACGGGCACACCGGTGGCACCGGTCGCCCTGCTGTAGTCGGCCGTGACCCCGGCCAGTCGCCAACAAGGGTCGGGTGGCGGCGCGCCGATGCTCGCCCCGAGCACGGCACCGCGCGCCGCCATCCGGCTCCGGCGTACCCGCCCTGCTCCTCTGGCCCTGTAGGAGCCGACGCCGAATCGCGACTCACACTCGCCGAGGGCTCCCGTCACCGGAACCCTCGCCGTCCCCTCGCGGCGAATCGCTGAACACAAGCGTGATCAAACGGACACGTCACGTCAACACCCGTTCGGGGAATTATCACTTAACGTCCCATTTATGACGGCGCGTACTGAAGCACGCCAGGGCGCATTCAGCCGCGACCGTGGCCCCGTGCGGGCGGTTCGTGCATACATGCACGAACCCGCGCACCCCTGCCTCCGGGGAGCCCCCGGGGAGTCCTAGACCGCCTCGTACGCGAAGTCCTCGTACGCCGGATACGCGGCCCCCGCCGAAGCGCCCGGAGCGCAGCGGTCCACCTCGCACCAGATGCGCTTGCCGGCACCCTCGGGCATCCAGCCCCAGCGGTCCGCGAGGCCGTCGACGAGTTCCAGGCCGCGGCCGTTGGTCTCGTCGCCCTCGGCATGCCGGGGGACCGGGGGCCGGGCGCTGGAGTCGGCCACCTCAAGACGGACGGTGGCGGCCTCGCCCCCGCCCGGCAGGGACAGCCGGAGCACGGCCGGACAGCCGGTGTGCACCACGGCGTTGGTGACGAGTTCGGAGACGAGCAGGATCAGCGTCTCGGCGAGCGGTTCGTCGGCCCCTATCCCGGACCCGGCGAGCCTGGAACGGGCCCACCTCCGGGCTCGCCCCACCTCTGCGGGGTCGGGCCGGATCTCCAGCTGCACTTGAAGCACCTGCACCGCTCACACCATCCGAACCGGCGGACACATCGCCTCGCGCCTCACAAGGGCCACGATCGTAGCCATTTTCTGCATGGCCAGAACAAGGATCACGGAAAGTGATTCCCTTGCGAGACAGCATGGTTGACGTACAGTCACCCCAACAAGCGCTTCGGGCATATTCCAGCGCGAAGGAGTACGCGTGCGGCATACTGTGCGACGCTCGCCACGGGGAGTCGAACAGGCAGGCGCGGGGGTCCGCCCTGCCCCGCGAGCGGCACGCATCGCCGGGTCCGGAGCCGCCTCAGGGGCACCTCCGGGATGGCTCAGCCTCAGAACCACTCGCATCCCACACAAGGTACCGGAGCTCGGCGCCGACTCCAGGCCGTGACAAGTCACGCGTAGGACACAACCCGATATCAACGCTCCGTAATTCCGGTATGCCACGATCCGCGACATTCACGTGAGCCCTTCCCGCTCCATGCCTGCACAGAGGCCTTACAGCCCGCCCCGGCGAGAAGATCGTCGGCCAGCATCTCCTCACTCTCCGTAACTCCGCCCGCACGCTGCGTCCGCAGCCATGCCCTCTTGAGGAACAGATGGACGCCGGACTCCCAGGTGAAGCCCATGCCGCCGTGCACCTGGAGGCAGTCGCGGGCACCGCGCACGGCGGCCTCGTCGGCGAGCAGCCGGGCCGCCGCGACATCCACCGGGTCGGCGGTCACAGCGGCCGCGTAGACGGCCGCACGCGCCACCTCCACCCGCACCAGCAGCTGCGCGCACAGGTGCTTCACCGCCTGGAAGGCCCCGATCGGCTGCCCGAACTGCTCCCGTGTCCGGGCGTGTTGCACGGCCAGCTCGCAGGTACGGGCGGCGGTGCCGAGCTGTTCGGCGGCCGTGAGGAGTGAGGTGAGGAGTACGGCTTCGGGGTCGGCCCCTGGCGACACGGCTACGGGGTCCGACCCTGCGGATCCGGCCCCGGGCGGTACGGCGGCGGGCACCCGGTGCACCGGAGTCAGCGGATCCACCGACCTCAGCGGCTCGGCGCCGGTCGCGTCCCCTCGTACGGCATCGGCCTGGTCCAGCCACTCCACCAGTACCCCGTCGACGGCGGTCACCACGGCCTCGCCGGTGGCCGCCCCGTCCACCGCGCCCGCCGCGAGGTGCGTCGCGATCAGCGGGCCGGGCAGCAGGACCCGGCCCGCCTCCTCGAAGGCCAGCACCGCTTCCGGGAGGCCGAGTCCGACCCCGCCGTCCGATTCCGGCAGCCGCAGCGCGAAGAAGCCCGCCTCGCCGAGCTCGCGCCACAGCGCCCGGTCGAGGTCCGGCGACCCGGCGCCGGCGGCGGCCCGTAGCTCGTCAGGGCCGAAGCGCGCGGTCAGCAGCTCGCGCACGCCCCTCTTCAACGCCCGCTGATCGTCCGTGAGTTGGAGGTCCACGTCGGAGAGTTCACCGTCCCTTCGGAAGGCCCAGGATCCGCTCGGCCACGATGTTCCGCTGGATCTGCGAGGTGCCGGCCGCGATGGTGTACGACAGGGACGAGAGCCGGTCGAGGGTCCACTCCCGCCCCAGGTCGAGCGCCTCGGGGCCGAGGACCTCGGCGGCGGCGTCGTACAGCTCCTGGCGGGCGTGCGAATACCGCAGCTTGAAGACCGAGCCGCCGACGCCGGGCACTCCCCCGCTGCGCTGCGCCTCGCTGACGTTCCACTGCGTGAGCCGCCACAGCGCCCGGAACTCGGCGTTCAGCCTGCCGAGGCGGCGGCGCAGTACGGCATCGTCCCAGCGGCCGTTCCCGCGCGCCTCACGGGCGATGTCGCCGAGGACGCGGCGGCAGGCGACGACCTCTCCGACGAAGGCGGTACCGCGCTCGTACGACAGGGTCACCATGGTCACCCGCCAGCCGTCGTTCTCGGCGCCGACACGGTGGGAGACGGGTATGCGCACCTCGTCGAGGAAGACCTCGGCGAACTCGGTGGAGCCCGCGAGCGTCCGCAGCGGCCGGACGGTGATCCCCGGCGCGTCCATGGGCATCGCGAGCCAGGAGATGCCGCGGTGCTTGGGGGCGGTGGGATCCGTCCGGACCAGCAGCTCGCACCAGTCCGCGACCTCCGCGTGGGAGGTCCAGATCTTGGACCCACTCACTACGTAGTCGTCGCCGTCCCGCCACGCGCGCGTGCGCAGCGCCGCGAGGTCCGAGCCGGCGTCCGGTTCGCTGAAGCCCTGGCACCAGACCTCCTCGCCGCGCAGCACGGGCGGCAGCCAGCGCGCCCGCTGTTCGGCGCTCCCTTCGGAGGCGATGGTCGGCCCGGCGTGCAGCAGCCCGACGAAATTGGCCCCTACGTAGGGGGCGCCCGCCTTCTCCGTCTCCTCCAGGTAGATGAGGTGCTGCGTCGGGGTGGCGCCCCGGCCGCCCGCGTCGACGGGCCAGTGCAGACCGGCGTACCCGGCGTCGTACAGCATCCGCTGCCAGCCGAGGTCGTACGCGCGTCTGCCCGGCCAGTCGTCCGGGGACGGCTTCGGGGGCAGCGAGGGGAGCACCTTGGCGAGCCACTCGCGCAGCCGTGCCCGGAACTCCTCCTCCTCGGCCGTGTCCGCGAGATCCACTACAGGTCCAGGTCCAGCATGCGGATCGCGTTGCCGCGCATCAGCTTGAAGACCGTCTCGTCGTCGAGGCCCTTCACATGGTCGAGGGCGACCTCCTTGGTGTGCGGGAAGGTCGAGTCGACGTGCGGGTAGTCGGTCTCGAAGGTGGCGTTGTCGCGGCCGACCACGTCCAGGGACGCCACGCCGTGCTTGTCGCGGAAGAAGCAGCAGAAGATCTGCCGGTAGTAGTACGTCGACGGGGGCTCGGGGATGAGGTCGCGGACCCCGCCCCAGGCGCGGTGCTCCTGCCAGACGTCGTCGGCGCGCTCCAGGGCGTACGGGATCCAGCCCATCTGCCCTTCGGAGTAGGCGAGTTTGAGGCGCGGGAACTTCACCAGTACCCCGCTGAACAGGAAGTCCATCATCGAGGCCATCGCGTTGTTGAAGCTGAGCGAGGCCTGTACGGCGGGCGGTGCGTCGGGCGAGGCGGCGGGCATCTGCGACGACGAACCGATGTGCATGTTCACGACCGTGCCGGTCTCCTGGCAGATCGCGAAGAAGGGGTCCCAGTAGCCGGAGTGGATGGAGGGCAGCCCCAGGTAGGTGGGGATCTCCGAGAAGGTCACGGCTTTCACGCCCCGGGCCGCGTTGCGGCGGATCTCGGCGACCGCCAGATCGATGTCCCACAGCGGGATCAGACACAGCGGGATCAGCCGGCCGCCGCTGTCGCCGCACCACTCCTCGACCATCCAGTCGTTGTACGCGCGCACACAGGCCAGGGCCACTTCCTTGTCGTGCGCCTCGGCGAACGTCTGCCCGCAGAAGCGCGGGAAGGTGGGGAAGCAGAGGCTGCCCTCGACGTGGTTGAGGTCCATGTCCTTGAGGCGCTCGGCCGGGTCCCAGCAGCCGCGCCGCATCTCCGCGCGCGTGATGCCCTCCAGCGTCATCTCGTCGCGGTCGAAGCCGACGGCGGCGATGTTGCGCTTGTACGGGAACTTGAGGCCCTCGTAGACCCACCAGTCGGTGGGCGGACCGTCCGGATCCATCGTGATCCGGTATTTGCCGCCCACGTAGGCGAGTTCACCGATTCCGGCGGTGAGGGGCTGCGGCCCGCGCTCGCGGTACTTCCGCGGCAGCCAGGTCTCGAAGAGGTGCGCGGGCTCGATCACATGGTCGTCGACGCTGATGATGCGGGGCAGTTCGGTCATGGTTCCCCTCCGCCTGGCGTACACATCTGATGACCCGTCAGATTCATGTCACAAGCAGGCTAGCCCCGCACCTATGGACCGACAAGGCGGAGAGCCCTACGCTCTGCCACGATCTGACTGTCCGTCAGTTGCAGGGGGTTGAAGTGAACGACACCGCACACGCCCTGGGGTCCGCGCGCACGCTGTGGGAGCTCGTCGCGCGCCGCGCCGACCTCACCCCCGGCCGGCCCGTCCTCCTCCAGGACGACCGCTCCCTGAGCTTCGGCGAACTGCGCGCCCGCGCCGAGCGGGTGGCGGCGGGCCTCTACGACATGGGGGTACGCCCCGGCACCGTGGTCGCCTGGCAGCTGCCCACCCGTATCGAGACCGCGCTGCTGTCCTTCGCGCTGGCCCGCCTCGGCGCCGTACAGTCCCCGGTCATCCCCTTCTACCGCGATCGCGAAGTCGGCTTCGCGCTACGGGAGTCCAAGGCCGAGTACTTCGCCGTACCGGGCGAGTGGCGCGGCTTCGACCACACGGCGATGGCGCGGCGGCTCGGTGCGAAGGGCGTCTTCGAGGCGTACGACAGGCTGCCGGACGGCGACCCCGCCGTGCTGCCCGCCCCGCCCTCCGAGGGCACCTCGGTCCGCTGGATCTACTGGACCTCCGGCACCACCTCCGACCCCAAGGGCGTACTGCACACGGACCGTTCACTGATCGCGGGCGGCTCGTGCCTCGCGCACGCGCTGCACCTGTCGGCCGACGACGTGGGCTCGATGGCCTTCCCGTACGCGCACATCGCCGGACCGGACTACACGGTGATGCTGCTGCTGTACGGCTTCCCGGCCGTGATGTTCGAGCACTTCGCGCTGCCCGCCGCCCTGGACGGCTACCGCAGGCACGGGGTGACGGTGGCGGGCGGCTCCACGGCCTTCTACTCGATGTTCCTCGCCGAGCAGCGCAAGCAGCCCGGGAAGCCGGTCATTCCGACGCTGCGGCTGCTCGCGGGCGGCGGGGCGCCGAAGCCGCCCGAGGTCTACCACTCCGTCGTACGGGAGATGGGGGTGCAGCTCACCCACGGGTACGGGATGACGGAGGTCCCGATGATCACGATGGGGGCGCCGGACGACACGGTCGAGAACCTGGCGACGACCGAGGGCAGGCCGCCGGAGGGCATGGAGATACGGATCGTGGACGGGAAGGGCGCGGCTCGGCCGTACGGCGTCGACGGGGAGGTACGGCTGCGGGGCGAGGCCGTCTGCCAGGGGTATCTGGACCCCGGGCAGACCGTCGCGGCCTTCGACGCGGACGGGTTCCTGATCACCGGGGACGTCGGGCATCTGACGGAGAGCGGGCATCTCGTCCTGACCGGGCGCCTGAAGGACATCATCATCCGCAAGGGCGAGAACATCTCCGCCAAGGAGATCGAGGACCTGCTGCACCAGCACCCGGCCGTCGGCGATGTCGCCGTGATCGGGCTGGCGGACGCCGAACGCGGGGAACGGGTCTGTGCCGTGATCGAGGCGGCCGAACAGTCTCCGGGGGCCGGGCAGTTGACCCTGGAGGCCGTCGTCTCGTATTTGCGCGCGGAAGGGCTGTCCGTGCACAAGCTGCCGGAGCAGTTGGAGGTGGTGGACGCCCTTCCGCGGAACGAGACACTGCGGAAGGTGCTCAAGTACAAGCTGCGCGAACGGTTTTCGGGGCGGTCGGGGACCGCCCAGGACGCGCGGCCGTCGGGTCCTACTCCGGCACCGTGAAGTAGCGGGCGAACGCGCTCACGACCTCCGCCTCGCCGACCCGGCCGTCGGAGTCCGCGTCGAGGGCGGCGGCCGCGACGGCGGCGACGGCGTCGCTCACGCCAAGGGCCTTGAGGACGCGCGTGGTCTCCTCGACCGTGGCCGCGCCGTCCCCGTCGGTGTCCGCGACGGCGAGGGCGGCGTGCAGGAAGGGGCGGGCGATCTCGGCGAACCGCTCGGGGTTGTCGTGCAGCCGCTTCACCGCGCCGCTGACGAACTCCTCGCGGGTGATCCGCTGGTCGCCGTCCCGGTCCGCTATCCCGGCCATGCCCTGCCAGAACGCCTCAGCGCCGACATACAGGGCCTGGCCCTTGTCGGAGCGGGCCGTCGTACCGAACTCGGTGAGGACCGCCTTGGTCGCGGCGTTGAAGTCCTCCCGGTCGATGTAGCCGTTGCCGTCCTGGTCGAAGCCGGCGAACCGGGCGGCAATCCTGCGCTCGTACTCGGTGCTGACCATGGTGTGTTCGGACCGCCTTACATCTCAGCCGGACTCTCAGCCGGACTGGGGTTCATCTGGGACGGAGCGTACGACGCCGGGACCACCGCGGGAGCGGGAAAACGACGGTTGTACCAAGACTGCGGGAATTCTGGGACAACCGTGTGGCCGTGTGTCGCGGGACGAGTGAGGGGAGTCACGCCGACAGGGGACACGCGGGGAGACAGGGGGCATCACGCCGACAGGGCAACAGACGGACGGCTGCATCACGCCGACAGGGGCATCACGCTGACGGGGACATCACGCGGACAGCGGGCTCGACTCCTCCCCGACGGCCGTGGCGACGTCCGGGTACACGTCGAAGAGGCGGCGGACGCCGAGGGCCGCGAGGACACGGTTGACGTGGGAGCCGTCGGTCGCGCCCCGGGCCGGCAGGATCAGCCGCAGCCGGCCCTGGCAGGAGCGGATCAGACGGCGGGTGGCGATGAGCACGCCGACGCCGCTGGAATCGCAGAAGAAGACCTCGGAGAGGTCGAGCACGAGACTGCGGCGGCCGTCGGCCACCGCGCCGTGCACCCGTTGGCGCAGTACCGGCGACGTCACGAGGTCCAGCTCGCCCGACACCCGCAGCACGGCCCACTCGCCCTCTTCGCCGTCTTGGCCCTCGGTCACCTTGAGCGTCATCGCAACGCCTCCCGCTCGCCTCGCCCACCGAAAACGGAAGCTGTTCCTTCGCTTCCCTTCAGCGCGGCTGCCCCGCCCTCGTTCCATGAAACACCGGTCCGCGAAAGAAGAAACGCCGGTCTACGGTCGAAAATGCAGGGCGAGCGAGCTATTTCGGACGTGAACGGTCTGATTCGATCGGATTCGATGGGGAAGACGGTTGGCTTCTACCATTCTCGGCCTGTCCAGGGGCGCACATTGACGCAAAGGGGCGTGCGCTGTCGGACGTGCCGACTACATTCGGGACAGTGGTGCACACAGGCTGGACAGCAGCAGCGCACACGCACCGAGCACAGGGGCAGCAGACAGCGACAGAGGCAGGGACAGGCGCCGGGCACGAGCAGGGGTGAGGGGGCCGCATGGCGAAGAGGGACGCACCGCCCCGCTGGGACCGCAGGATGCAGCAGCGGCTCGCACGCGGGGAGGCGGCGGCGCTCGGTGAGCTCTACGACCGGTTCGCTTCGCTCGTGCACGGCCTCGCCCACCGCGTGCTCGGCGACGAGCGGGCCGCCGACCGCATCACCCGCGAGGTGTTCGCCCATGTCTGGGAGAACCCCGACGCCTACGACCCCAAGCAGGGCCCGATGCGTTCCTGGGTCGCCGCACTGACCCACCGCCTCGCCGTGCAGCGGCTGCGCGCGACCGAGACCGCCGCGCTCGCGCTGGGCGGCGGGGGCACCACCGAGGAGCTGGAGCGGAAGGTCCGCAGCGCCTCCGTCGCCGCCCGCGCGGACTACATCGTCACGTCCATGCCCGCCCCGCTGCGCGCCGCCCTGGAGCTCGCGTACTTCCAGCGCCGCGACTACCGCCAGGCCGCCGCCGACCTCGGCGTCACCGAGGACGAGGCCCGCCGCCGGCTCCGCCTCGGCCTCCAGCTCCTGTCCACCGCCCACGACACCGGGCCCTCCGGCGCACCGCCCGAATACGGGGGTGGTGCGCGATGAGCGGAGGAGCGGACCGTTTCGAGGCGTTCGACGAGCACGACGAACGTGAAGGACATGAGGGATATGAGGGACATCAAGGTCCTGAAGGCCATGAGGAGGAGAGCGGTGCGTACGAGGGCCGCGCGGACGCCGGAGGCGGCGTAGAGCCGGACGGGGCCGCCGCGGCAGCCGGCGGTGGGCCCGCGGGACCCCAGGGACCCGGCGAACCCGGCGGGCCCGCTCACGGCGGCGGTGAGGAGCCGGAGTCGGGGAGACCCCCGCGCATACCGCTGCCGCGTACGTCCGTCGAGGACACCGGGCTGCCGCTGCCCGAACCGGCCGCCGCTCCCGGACCGGCGCCGCTCGTCCTGGAGCACCGGGTACTGAAGTCGCTGCTCGGCGCGTGGGCGCTGGCCGCCTGCTCGGCGGAGGAGACGGCGGCTGTCGAGGAGCACCTCGGGGAGTGCGGTTCCTGCGCGGACGAGGCGCTGCGGCTGCGCGAGGCGGTCGGACTGCTGCACCCGGCCGAGAGCCTCGACCTCGACCCGACGCTGCGCACCCGCGTCCTGGAGGGCTGCCTCGGCCGGCGCCCGCCGCGGATTCCGGTGCCCGAATGGGCCGCTGCGTACGACGCGGAGACCGCCCGGCTCGACGCGCTGCTGCAGGACATAGGCGGCGCCGAGTGGCATGCGCCCGTGCGGCTGCGGTGGTTCGAGGGCGACGGTCCGGTGAGCCGCCGTACGACGGTCGCCGGGGTCATCGCCCATCTGCTGAGCGTCGACGGTCTGGTCGCCGTCGCGCTGGGCCTGGAGGACCCGCTCGGCCCGACCGGCTCGCCCACCGGGGAACCGACCCCCGAGGGCCGCACCGAGGCATTCTGGCGTGCCTCGCACTTCCCGCCTACCCGGTCCGTACGGCTGCCTTGGCGGGAGCAGAGCCACAACATCGTCCGTACGGTGTCGTTCACGGGAGCGAGCACCTCCCAGGCGGGCGGCGCCGCCGGGGGCGAGGGAGGGTCCGGCCGGCTCACCGTGCCGTACGGCGGGTTCGAGCTGCCGCTCAGCGACTCGATGCTGGACCGGGCCTTCGAGTGCTGGGTACACGCGGGCGACATCGCGGACGCCGTGGACTACCCCTACGAGCCGCCCGCCCCACGCCACCTCCACCGCATGATCGACCTCGCGGCCCGGATGCTGCCCGCGTCGCTCGCCGAGCGCCGCCGGGCGGGCCTGTCGCCCGCGCCGGCCGGCCATCACCTCGTCGCCGCGGGGGCGCCCGGGCGGAGCCTGCGCCTTGAGATCGAGGGGTCCGGGGGTGGCGAGTGGCTGATCCCCCTCGACTCCCCCGGAGCGGTGGGCTCCGCCGAGCGGGAGGTCGCCCATGTCGCGCTGGACGGTGTCGAGTTCTGCCGCCTCGCAGCGGGGCATGTGTCACCCGAGGAGGCTGCCGCGGGGCAGGACGGGGACCGGGGGGCGATCAGGGATGTGCTGTTCGCCGCGGCGTCGTTGAGCCGGATGTAGGGGGCCGCCGGCGGGTTTTCGCCCCCGCCGCCCCTACCCGTCCCATCCCTGGGGGCTGCGCCCCCAGACCCCCGCTGAAAAGATTGCGCAGTTCCCCGCGCCCCTTTAAAGGGGCGCGGGGAACTGCGCAATCTTTTACACCAGCCCCCACCCATCCGCAGCCAAAGAACCGGCCCACGGGGTCTGGGGCGGAGCCCCAGGAACGGGATGGGACGGGTACGGGCGGCGGGGGCGAAAAACGCTACGCGAAGATGACCGTGCGGCGGCCGTTCAGGAGGATGCGGCGCTCCGCATGCCACTTCACCGCCCGCGCCAGCGCCTGACACTCCACGTCCCGCCCGATGGCGACCAGCTGATCGGGAGTCACCCCGTGGCCGACACGTTCGACCTCCTGCTCGATGATCGGCCCCTCGTCGAGGTCGGCCGTCACATAGTGCGCGGTGGCCCCGATCAGCTTCACACCCCGCGCATGCGCCTGGTGATACGGCTTCGCACCCTTGAAGCTAGGCAGGAAGGAGTGGTGGATGTTGATGATCCGGCCACTGAGCTGCTTGCACAGGTCGTCGGAGAGGACCTGCATATAACGGGCGAGGACGACCAGTTCGACGTTCTCCTCTCGAACCAGCTCCAGCAGCTCCGCCTCGGCCTCGGCCTTCGTATCCCTCGTCACCGGGATATGGCGGAACGGAATGTCGTACGACCCCACCAGCTCGGCAAAGTCCGTGTGGTTGGAGACCACGGCGGCGATCTCCACCGGCAGCGCCCCGATCCGCACCCGGAAGAGCAGGTCGTTCAGGCAGTGGCCGAACTTGCTGACCATGAGGACGACCCGCATCTTGTCCTCGACCCGGTTGATCTGCCAGTCCATGTGGAAGGAGTCACCGATCGCCGCGAAGCTCGCGCGCAGCTTCTCCACGGTCACCGGCGCTTCCGCCGAGAAGTGGACCCGCATGAAGAACAGTCGCGTGTCGTGGTCGCCGAACTGCTGACTGTCCTCGATGTTGCAGCCGGTCATGAAGAGGTAGCTCGACACGGCGTGCACGATGCCCGGCTTGTCCGGGCACGAGATGGTCAGGACGTACTGCTCGGCGGCGGGTGCGGCCCCGCGGACGGACTGCTCATTCATGCAGGACAGGTTCCCACACCGGGTGCCTGGGGCGGGCGGCCGTCCCGCCACCCGGACGCCCTCCGAGAAGCCCCCCGCGCCGGGGTACGCCGACCCGAGCCGACGTACAGCCCACCCACGCCGACCTACGCCGACCTACGCCGACCTACGCCGACCTACGCCGACCGCGTCAGGATCCGCAGTACCTCAAGCGTGCGCGGCTGGGCATCGGGATCCTCCCCGTCGCTCACCGCCAGCCGTACGTGCGCGTCGCGCGCGGCGCGGACGGCCTCCGGCCACGCGGGGTGGTCGAGGTACGCGGAGACAGGCGCGTCGGGCCCGACCTGATGCATGATCCGCAGGACGCGCAGCACGGCGGAGTCGACGAGGGCCGCCTCCTGGGAGTCGCGGAAGATCGTGCCGACGTATTTCTCGGCCGACCAGTTGTCCAGCCAGGTGTCCTCGACCAGGCGGTACACGGCGTCGGTGACGTCCCCGTACCCGTCGACGCCTGCGAGCCAGACGCCCCGCTGGAAGTCTGTGTCGGAAAGCATGTGCAGCGCGGAGCGCACATTGCTGCGCCAGCGCCACCACGGCATGTCGTTCAGTGGCATGCCGCCCATGGTGGATGAGCGACGCCCGCGACGGGAAGAGTTCTCCGAACCTTGCACGGTCACCGATCGTACGTTCCCGGCGAAAAACCGATCATCGGCCCCCGCAATTCACCTCTGCGTCACCTTTTATTGACCAACGGTCACTCCCCGGTTAGCGATGTGACGGAATCGTGCGTGTCCATGACCGGCAGGCGACGCACACGCACGAGCTCACCCGTCCTCCCCCGGCCCGTCAAGGCCACGTTGCTGTCCGCGGGCGCGCTGGTCGCGTGTGCGTCGATCGCGGTCGGATGCGGGGTCATCCCTGGTGCCACGGGGGGCTCCGGGGACGACCCCGTCACCGTCATGACCTGGGCACCCGAGAAGACCGCCGCGACCAACAAGCCCGGTATGCCCGCGATGGCGAAGGCCTACGCCCGCTGGATCAACTCCCAGGGCGGCATCAACGGCCACCAGCTCAAGGTCATCACCTGCAACGACCACAACGACTTCGTGGACGCCGCGAAGTGCGCCCAGCAGGCGGTCGACGAGAAGGTCGTCGCCGTCGTCGGCTCCTACAGCCAGCACGGCCGCTCGTTCCTCACCCCGCTGGAAAGCGCCGGCATCCCGTACATCGGCGGCTACGGCGTCACCAACGACGAGTTCACCAGCCCCCTCTCCTACCCCGTCAACGGTGGCGAGCCCGCGCTGCTGGCCGGCCTCGGCGAACAGCTCGGCAAGGACTGCGGCCCGGTCGCGCTCGCCCGCCCCGACACCGCCGCCGGCGACCAGCTCCCGGTGCTGCTCGACTCCGGCCTGAAGTCGGAGAGCCACCCGTCCGCTTCGGACCAGCGGGCCGCCGAGGACGCGACCGAGTACTCACGGCAGACGCGGCAGGTGCTCGAGCGCGCGACCAGCGACCCGCTGAAGCGGGGCTGCGTGGTGCCCGCGCTCGGCGACCGCACCGACACGTTCATGGACTCCTTCCGGCGCGACCGCGAGAACTACCCGGCGGTGCGCATGGGCACCGTCCTCGGCAGCATCGACCAGTCGCAGATCGACGCCACCGGCGGCAAGTCGAGCCCGTACGAGGGCTCGTACGTCACCAGCTGGTACCCGAACGCGAGCGACCCCCGCTGGGACACCATGCGCAAGGTGATCAAGGAGCAGGCGTTCGGCGACAACCGGATCGATCCCGCGGACGCCGGAGTGCAGACCACCTGGATCGCGTACACCGTGCTGAAGGCGGCCATCGAGTCGCTCGACGGCGGCGAGGTGTCCGCGCGGACGATCCAGCGCGCCCTCGACGACGGCCTCAAGGTGACCACGGGCGGGCTCACCCCGACGCTCAGCTGGCGCTTCGAGGATCTGATCGCGGCCGTCGACTTCCCGCGCCTCATCAACGCCGACGTCACCTTCCAGCTCGTACGCCAGGGTCAACTTGTGTCGGCGCGGCGCGGGTTCGTCAATGTGTCGAAGAGTCTGGAGAACGCCGACTAACGCGGACTGAGGACCTTGGGGACCTTGCGGCCCCCAAGGGTTCAGAGACGGTCAGAGGGGTTCAGCGACGGTCGACGGTTCAGACGGGTTCAGCGACGGTTCAGAGCTGGGTCCGCGCCCGCTGCGTCAGGCCGTACGTCGACGCGATGGAGTTCCACAGCTTCGCGGCCTTCTCCTTCGCCGTGGACGCGGTGCCGCTGGCCCGGTTGCCCGCCTGGGTCTGCCCGGTGGTGCGGGCGTGGCCCTTCCGGCAGCCCTTCTTGCCGGCGACCTGGTCGGCCCAGGCGGCGTAGTGGTTGTCGGCCGACGCGGAGGCCTTCCAGCCGTTGGTGAGCGCGGTGGTCAGCTCGGCGTGGTTCGGGAGCTTGTCGACGGGGAGGGAAGCGAGCCGGGTGACCAGCTCGCCGCGCTGCTTGGCCGCGTCCCGCAGATCACTGGCCGCCTGGCCCAGGTTGTCGCACGCCTTCACGTCCGCCACGGCGTTGATCACCGCGTCGCGGCTGTTGCTGCTGTCCGCCAGGAGCTTGTCCAGCTCGACGGCCTGCGCCTTGGCCGGGTCGGTGGACGGCGACGCCGAGTCCTGGGTCGTGGGAGCCGTCGCCGACACGGTCTTGCTCTTGTCGTCCTTGCTGCCGTTGTCGCCGCCGCCGCTGAGCAGGGCGCCGGCGCCGATGCCGAGCACGGCGATGCCGATGCCGACGGCCGCGATCACCGGGACACGCGACCGGCCGCGGCCCCCGCGTCCGCCACCACCGTCACCGTCGGGCGCTCCGCCGCGCCGTGCGGCGGCCCGGCCACCCGGCGCGCCGGGGGTGTGCGCCCCGTACGGAGCCTGCGCGCCGTATGCGCCGGGCGCGCCCTGTGAGGGCTGGGCGCCGTACGGGGCCTGCGCGCCGTATGGGGGCTCCGGCGCCGACGGGTCGAAGCGCGGCAGCTGCTGCGTCGACGCGGGCCCCTCCGGCTCACTGCGGAACAGGCTGTCGAACTCCGCCGGGGGCTGCCTGTCCTCCGGCGCGCCCGGGCGTATCCCGTACGGCGCACCGGCCGGCTGCGCGGGCACGGGAGCGATGTACTGCGTGGCCTCGGCGTCCGGGTGCGCGGCGGCGGGCAGCGGCCCGGCGGCACCACCCTGCGGCGCCTGCCCCAGGAACTGCGTCGCCTCCGCCGGCACCTCGGGCGGCAGCGCACCCGGGCCCACCGGCGGGATGTACTGAGTGGCCCCCTCGTCCACCGCGGCGGCGACGGGCGGGATGTACTGCGTCGCCCCCTCGTCGGCGCCCGGGGCGGGCGGGATGTACGGGATGTACTGGGTCGCGCCGTCCTCGGCGGGCGGCAGCGGCAGCCCCGCGCTCACGGGCGGCAGCGGCGCCGGCTGCGCGGCGGGCGGCAGGGAGTGCGAGGGGACCGACGGTCCGGCGGCGCCGTACGGATCCTGCGCGGCCTGCGGGAGGGCGTTCCCGGCGTGCGAGGGCTGCGCGGCCTGCTGGCCAGGGGCGCCATACCCGCCGTACCCGCCCCCCGCGTGCGCCTCCGGCGCGAAACCGTTCTGCGCGCCGTACGACGGTGCCTGCGCGCCCTCGGGCGGCAGTGGCCCGGCGCCGGGCGCCGCCTGCGGCGCGAAGCCCTGCGGCTGCTGAGCCCCGTGCGGGCCCGGCTGCTGCTGGTACCCGTTCACGTCGGGCTGCTGCTGAGGCGCCCAGCCCTGCGAGGCGTCGGGAGTGCCCCACTCCGGGGCGGGGGCGGTGGACCGGGGCGGCTCGGCGGCCCCCCAGGTCTGGGTTCCGTCCACCGGCGCTCCCCAGCCCTGGCCGGGCTGCGGGGCGGGGGCGGCCGGCTGTTCGGGGCCCCACGGCTGGCCCCAGGCCTGACCGCCCGCCGGGGTCGTACGGTCGCCCGTCATACCCGGCAGCAGGGGCTCGCCACCGTCGGAGGGCAGCACGATGCCTTCGCGCGCGGGTCGCGCCGAGGGCTCCTCGCCCTGTCCACTCTGCGTCACCGGGACTCCTACGAATGGGGGACCTTCGGAATCGTCGGCTCACGCTACCGGGTCCCCACAACCCGGTGCCACGCAGCACAGGGCGTGACCCCGTCCCCTGTGACACGGGTAACGAAACCGCCCCCCTGTGCGCTGTATCAGTCCCCACTCACTCCCGGCGCCCACGTTTCCCCCGCGTTCACGCCCGCGCACGCCATATGTTCATGAACGCCCGCGCCAAACACTCATGCGGGGCGCCCGCGCCAGATACTCACGCCGGGCGCCCGCGCCGAACACTCGCGCCAGGCGCCCGCAGCGGACGCGCACGACGGGCGCCCACACCACCCGTTCAAGCGGGCGCACGTGCCCTGAGCCAGCGCGGGGCGCGCACGCCATACACGCATGCCCCTCGCCGTACGTGCACGCCCCTCTCCCTGCGTTCACGCCGCCGCCTGCAACTCCAGCCGCGCCCCGAACTCCCGTACCACCGGCTCGTCCCGGTACGGCTCGAGCCGCTGCTGGAAGTCGTCGAGATACTCGGCACCGCGGTTGGAACGGAGGGTGCTCAGCAGCTCCACCGCGCGCAGACCCGTGTGGCAGGCCTGTTCCACCTCGCGCTGCTGGACCTGCGCCGTGGCGAGCAGCACGAAGCCGATCGCGCGGCGGCGGGCCCGCGACTCGGGGAGCCCGGCGAGGGACTCCTCCGCACACCGCGCGGCGGCCTCCGCCTGTCCCAGGTCCCGGTGGCAGTGCGCCAGCTCGTCGGCCAGGTAGGCCTCGTCGAAGTGCGCGATCCACGCCTGGTCGTCCCCGGAGGCCGGGTCGGCCGACTCCAGGGCGCTGACCGCGCGCCCGGACGCCAGCTGGGCGGCGCGCGCATCGCCCATGAGCGCGTGCCCGCGCGCCTCCGCGGCGTAGAACATCGACTCCGCGCGCGGTGTCACACGCCCGCGCGCCCCCTCCTGCGCCGCGCGCGCCAGCTGCGCGATCTCGCGCGGGTTGCCGAGCTGGGCCGCCAGGTGGCTCATGGACGCGGCGAGCACATAACCGCCGTAGCCACGGTCACCGGCCGCCTGCGCGAGCCGCAGCGCCTGGATGTAGTACCGCTGGGCGAGCCCCGGCTGACCGGTGTCGATGGCCATGTAGCCGGCGAGTTCCGTCAACCGCGATACAGCGGCGAACAGTTCACGCCCGACCGCCTCCCGGTAGGAGCCCGCGAGCAGCCCGGAGACCACGCTGTTGAGGTAGTGCACGACGACCGGGCGCACGTGCCCGCTGCCGTACTGGTGGTCCAGGTCGGTGAGCGCCTGGGTCATCGCGCGGACCGCCGCGACGTCCGAGAGCCCGACGCGCGGGCCCGCCGAACGCGCCACCTGCGAGTCCGGCGCGGAGATCAGCCAGTCGCGGCTCGGCTCCACGAGCGCGGAGGCGGCGACGGACGAGCCGGACAGGAAGTCCCGGCGCCCCACATCGCTGCGCCACAGCTCGCAGACCTGCTCGATGGCCCCCAGTACGGTCGGCGAGAACTGGAGACCGACGCCGGACGCGAGGTTCTTGCCGTTGGCCATGCCGATCTCGTCGATCGTGACCGTACGGCCCAGCTTGCGGCCCAGTGCCTCGGCGATGATGGCCGGAGCCCGTCCGCGTGGCTGCTGTCCGCGCAGCCAGCGCGCCACGGACGTCTTGTCGTAGCGCAGATCGAGACCGTGCTCCGCGCCGCACATGTTGACCCGGCGGGCCAGCCCGGCGTTGGAACAGCCCGCTTCCTGGATGAGCGCCTGCAACCGTTCGTTCGGTTGCCTGGCGACGAGAGGCCTTGCGGCCATGGCGTACCCCCTGTGGCTGCGGTGCCTGCCCACGCACCGAGTTGACGTGTCTTCACCGGCCAACCGCACCGAAAGAAGTCGGCCATGAAGATCAATGCCCCGCAGAGATGCCGAAGATGCGAGACATGTGAGGATTGCCGGGGTAAAGGCGGTTGCCCAACCCCTCCCCTGGTTACCCACACCCCGCTGTCGTTGCCCATGCGCGCCCCCACACGTGCATCCATGCGCCCCACGTGAGGAATCGATGCCCCTCCCCCGCGCGCGTGTCCCCCGTAACCCGAGGTGGACCCGGGAGTTGAGTTCAGCGTGGAAGAGACCATCGCAGGCACCGAGACCGCACAGATCCCCAAGCAGCGCGGCGAATCGCTGCAGGACACCGCCGTGCGCTATGCCGAGGAGCGCCACTGGGACGTGTTCCCCGGCACCTGGCTGGAAGCCGTCGACGGGGTGCAGCGCTGCTCCTGCGGCGAGCCCGCGTGCGCCGCGCCCGGCGCGCATCCGGCGCGCGAGGACTGGGCGTCACAGGCGACGGGCAGTGCGACCGTCGCGCGCCGGATGTGGTCGAAGCAGCCGTCGGCGTCGATCCTGCTGCCCACGGGGCGGACGTTCGACGCGATCGATGTGCCGGAGACGGCCGGGTTTCTCGCGCTCGCCCGCATGGAGCGGATGGAACTGACGCTCGGGCCGGTGACCTGCACGCCGGACCGGCGCATGCACTTCTTCGTGCTGCCCGGTGCGGCGGCGAAGGTTCCGGATCTGGTACGGAAGTTGGGGTGGCCGCCCGCTTCCCTCGACCTGGTCGCCCTGGGCGAGGGCTCGTACGTGGCCGGCCCGCCGACTCGGTTCGGCTCCCGGGGTGCCGTGCAGTGGGCTTGCCGGCCGACTCATGCGAATCGGTGGCTGCCGGATGCGGAGGAGTTGATCTCGCCGCTTGCCTATGCGTGTGGGCGGGAGCGGTAGGTAGGGGGCGCGGTCTGTCCTGCCTGGTTCGGTTGGTTGGCGGGTGCGGGTTGTGTGTGGTTGCTCGCGCCCCGCGGCGGAGCCGCATGAGGGCACAGCCCCGCGCCCCTAAAAGCAGGGCGGTGGCCCTTAGGCTGCCTACATGAGTTTGGGAGCTGAGGACCACGCCGCGCCCGCTGTACGTGTCCGGGGGCTCTGGAAGCGGTTCGGGGAGCAGGTCGCCGTCGCCGGGATCGATCTGGAGTTGCCCGCGGGGCAGTTCATCGGGCTCGTCGGGCCGAACGGGGCGGGGAAGACCACCACGCTGTCGATGGTGACCGGGCTGCTCAGGCCCGATCAGGGCACCGTCGAGGTCGTGGGCCACGACGTGTGGCGCGACCCGGTGGAGGTGAAGGCGCGCATCGGCGTCCTGCCGGAGGGGCTGCGGCTCTTCGAACGGCTGTCGGGGCGCGAACTGCTGGCGTACACCGGCCGGTTGCGCGGTCTGCCCGGTGCCGAGGTCGACAAGCGGGCCACCCAGCTCCTGGACGTCCTCGACCTCGCGGGTGCCCAGCACAAACTCGTCGTCGACTACTCGACGGGCATGCGCAAGAAGATCGGCCTGGCCTGCGCCCTCCTCCACAACCCCGAAGTCCTCTTCCTCGACGAGCCGTTCGAGGGCGTCGACCCGGTCTCCGCGCAGACGATCCGCGGCGTCCTGGAGCGGTACACGGGATCGGGCGCCACGGTCGTCTTCTCCTCCCATGTGATGGAGCTGGTCGAGTCGCTGTGCGACTGGGTCGCCGTCATGGCCGCGGGGCGCATCCGCGCACACGGCCCGCTCGCGGATGTACGCGGTAGCGCCCCCTCGCTCCAACACGCCTTCCTGGAACTGGTCGGCGCGAACGCGCGCTCCGCCGGGACCGACCTCGACTGGCTGGGCGGCGGGGCCGCCCGATGAGCCCGCACGCGAGCGTGAACACGGGCACAGGCGCCGGTTCGGGCGCCGACCCGGGCACGGGCGCAGGGTCGGGCACGGGCGCCGGCTCGGACACGGGCACGGGCGCCGGCTCGACGGCCACAGCCGCACCCCGCACCTCCACCGCGTCGATCACCCCCGTCGTCGTACGGCTGAAACTGTCGCTCCTGCGCAACGGGCTGCGGCAGTCGGCCGGACGGCGGGCCGCGTACGTCACCTCCGTCGTCCTCGTCCTCCTCTTCGCCGCCCTCCAGCTGATCGGCCTGATCGCGCTGCGCGGAAACGCGCACGCCACCGCCGTCGCCGTACTCCTGGTGGCGATTCTGGCGCTCGGCTGGGCCGTGATGCCGCTGTTCTTCCCCAGCGGCGACGAGACGCTCGACCCGACGCGCCTGGTGATGCTGCCGCTGCGCCCGCGTCCGCTCGTCCGGGCGCTGCTCGTGGCCTCGCTGGTCGGCATCGGGCCGCTGTTCACCCTGTGCCTGCTCGTCGGTTCGGTCATCTCCGTGGCGCACGGCACTGCGGCGTACGTCACCGCCGTCGTCGCCGTGGTCGTGGCCCTGCTCGTCTCCGTGGCCCTCGCACGGGCCGTCGCGGCCGCCAACATCCGGCTGCTGTCCAGCCGCAAGGGCCGCGACCTGGCCGTGCTCAGCGGCCTGGTGATCGCGATCGGCGCGCAGCTCGTCAACTTCGGGGCGCAGCGGCTCGGTGCGGCGGGCGGCCTGTCGCAGCTCGACCCGGTGGCGGACGTCCTGCGCTGGGTGCCGCCCGCGTCGGCGATCGGCGCGGTGGATTCGGTGAGCGAGGGGTCGTACGCGGCCGGGGTCGTCCAACTGGCCTTGAGTGTGGCCGCATTGGTGGGGTTGCTGGCGCTGTGGTCCCGGCACCTCACCCGGCTGATGACCTCGCCGGACGGGTCGACGTTGCAGGCGGCGGAGCCCGCCGCGCGGGAGAGAGGTTCGTCGGGGCTCGGCCGACTGCTGCCGTCCGGGCGCACCGGGACCGTCATGGAGCGCAGCCTGCGGTATGTGTGGCGCGACCCGAAGACCAAGGCGGCGTGGGTGACGTCGCTGGCCATCGGGCTGATCGTGCCCGTGTTCAACGCCCTGCAGGGCACCGGGTCGATCTACTTCGCGTGCTTCGCGGCGGGGATGCTCGGGATCCAGATGTACAACCAGTTCGGGCAGGACACGTCCGCGTTCTGGATCGTCGCGATGACGATCTCGTCCACGCGCGACGCGTACGTCGAACTGCGCGGGCGCGCGCTCGCCCTGCTGGTGATCACCCTGCCGTACGCGACCCTCGTGACCGTCCTGACGACCGCGATGCTCGGCGACTGGCCCCGGCTGCCCGAGGTGCTAGGCCTCTCCTTCGCGCTGCTCGGCGCGATGCTGGCGACCGGCGCCTGGACGTCGGCCCGCTTCCCGTACTCGATCCCGCAGGAGGGCTACAAGAACGTGGCCCCCGGGCAGGCGGGCCTCGCCTGGATCGCCGTCTTCGGCGGCATGGTCTCGGCGGCGCTGCTGGCCGCCCCCGTCATCGCCCTCACGATCTGGCTGAACGTGAGCCGGGACGGGGACGAGTGGACCTGGCTGCTGCTGCCGCTGGGCGCCGGGTACGGGGCCCTGATCACGGTGGCCGGGCTGCGGCTGGCGGCGCCGCGGACGGCCCGGCGGCTGCCGGAGATCCTGGCGGCGGTCAGCAAGGGCTGAGAAGCGTCGCAGGAGCCGCAAGAGCCGCAGGAGTAGCAGGAGTAGCCGCAAGAGTCGCGGGAGCCGCAGGACACGAGCTCAGGGGTCAGGACACCAGCTCAGGGGTCAGGGGGTCAGGACTCCGTCGAGAAACGGCTCGATGGCCGCGCGCCACGCCTCCGGCTGGTCGTAGTGCACGAGGTGGCCGGCGTCGGCCACCTCCGCGTACTGGCCGTGCGGCAGGACGCGGACCATCTCCTGGGACTCGGCGCGGCCCAGCTCGCCGTCCAGGCCCCGGACGACCAGGGCGGGGCAGCGGACCTGCGCGAGCTCCTCCCAGTGGGCGTCGTACACCCAGGTCTGGCGGGACTTGAGCATCTGCTCCGGTTCGAAGACCGGACGCCAGCCGTCCGGCGACTCGTGCATCACCTCGGCGTAGAACTCGCCGCGGGACGGGTTCGGGCGTTCCACCCAGGGGTCGTCCTCGCCGAACCACTTCCGTACGTCGGCGAGCGTGGCGAAGGGGACGGGCCAGGCCTTGAACCAGTCCTCCCACTCGCGCTGCGACGCGGCACCTAACGCCGACGCCCGCATGTCGCAGATGATCAGGCCGTGCACGAGATCGGGGCGCTTGGCGGCGAGCTGCCAGGCGGTCAGCGCGCCCATGGCGTGGCCGATGAGGACGGCCGGGGCGAGGCCGAGCTGTTCAAGAGCGGCCTCGGCGTCCTCGACGTACGCCTCGCGCGTGTACTCCGCCTCCGGCGCCTTGTCGCTCTGGCCGTGGCCGCGCTGGTCGAGGGCGACGGCGCGGTGCCGCTCGGAGAGCCAGCGGGCGGTGGACGCCCAGTGCGAGGCGCGGCCCATGAGGCCGTGCAGCAACAGCACCCCGGGGGCCTCCGCGGCCTCACCGGTCCGCTCAGCCCTGTCCAGCCCGTCCATCCCGAGGCCCGCCTTGGGAGGATCGGCGAACTCCCAGGCAGCCAGGCGTACGCCGCCCGCCCCCGTCACGTCGATGCGCCGCACCATCGGTAATGGCACCCCCCTAGCTCGCTCGGACCGGCTCGCTCCCGCTCGAACCGGCCGGTCCACTCGTACCGCTTCCTACCGCTGTCGTACCGCTGCTCCTGCTGGTGTGCTGCTCTACGTGTACCCCTGCTACGCCGCCAATTTATCGAATGGGGTTTCGAAAATGGCCTTCCTGGCTGCAACACCCCTCGTTCGAGTGACCACGCTCAGGGATTGACCGCCGCCGCCGAGGGGAGATCTTCAGCGGGAGGCGGACCGCTCGGGGAAAACGGTCCGAGGGGAATGACCCTGGGAGCTCGGGGCTCCGGGTCAGCACAGGGGAGGACAGGCCCCGGCGCCATCTGGCGCCGGGGCCCTCTCCACATCTACGGCACATCCTCCCCGCCCCCTCCCCAACCGCGCGACATCGCTGTCGGACACGGTCAAGAGCCCTCAGGTCATATGCCTCTCGCGACAGCCTCGCACGCAAATGGTCCCGGCGCTGCGATTCCGCACACTGAATCTTGGTTTCGGTGAGGTCGAAAAAACGGCACAACTGCCTCCGCTGTCCCGGGAGTTGACACGCCCGGCGCGGGGTGCTCGGCGTGCGCCCGGGAGCCGACGTGAGGGGTCAGCGGATGCCGGCCCCCTCCGTCGACGCCCGGGAGCTGCCCCTCGCGGGTGCCGGAAGTCAGTGACCCCGCGGGCGCCGCCGCCACTCGGCGACACCCCTGCGGGTACCGCTAGCGCTTGGCGACGAACACATGGGAGGCGATGTCCGCCTCCAGCTCCGCGGCCTCGCCCCCGCTGCCCACGAGAACCCCGCCGGCCGACTCGGTCACGCTCACCACGGAGCCGGGCTGCACGCCCGCCCGCCGCAGCGTGTACATCAGCTGCGCGTCCGTCTGAATCGGCTCGCCGATACGCCGTACGACCACGGTCTTGCCGTCGAGACCCGGGTCGAGCTCGGCCAGCGACACCATGCCCTCGTCCAGGAACGGGTCCGCGCCGTCCTTCTCGCCGAGCTCTTCGAGTCCCGGGATCGGATTCCCGTACGGCGACTCGGTCGGGTGGCGCAGCAGCTCCAGCACCCGCCGCTCCACCGCCTCACTCATCACGTGCTCCCAGCGACACGCCTCGGCGTGCACCTGCTCCCACTCCAGACCGATCACATCGACGAGCAGGCACTCCGCGAGGCGGTGCTTGCGCATGACACGGGTGGCCAGCCGCCGCCCCTCCTCGGTGAACTCCAGGTGCCGGTCGCTGGCGACCGCCACCAGGCCGTCGCGCTCCATCCGCGCCACCGTCTGGCTGACCGTCGGCCCGCTCTGGTCGAGCCGCTCCGCGATCCGGGCGCGCATGGGGACCACGCCTTCCTCCTCCAGCTCGAGGATGGTGCGGAGATACATCTCCGTGGTGTCGATCAGTCCGGACATACGTGCCCCTCGATTAGCTCTGCCGGAGACTCGATGGTCCACCGGCGTGTGCGCTGGCCCTGAACTCAATTCTGACGCATACCACTGACAACCGTGCCTTGCCGGTGAAACCACGCGGTAACGGCTGCCTCCGCGGCTGCACGGGCACCGGGGCTCGGCCGGGGCGGATGCGAACGGCGCCCCGCGCCCAGTGTCGCCCCTGCGGGCCGTATTGACAGGGCACTGGTCCAGACCGCAACGTGATCCGCGACACCACGCCCAACCGACTCCGACGCGACTTCTAAGGGGCTTCGCCGATGAGCGACAGCAAGCTGGCCGGGCAGTTCTTCGACGCCGCGATCGGCCTGTTGCAGCGGGTCCGTGACGAGGACGCCGGGGACATCGAGGCGGCCGGCACCCTGATCGCCGACACCGTCGCGGACGGCGGCCGGCTCTTCGCCTTCGGCGCCGGACACTCCTCGCTCGCCGCGCAGGACATCGTCTACCGCGCGGGCGGCCTCGCCCTGATGAACCTGCTCGCCGTACCAGGCGTCGTCGGCGTCGACGTCATGCCCGCGACGCTCGGCTCCGCCCTGGAGCGGGTGGACGGCCTCGCGAGCGCCGTCCTGGACTGCAGCCCGGTCCGCTCCGGCGACCTACTCGTGATCATCTCGCTCTCCGGCCGCAACGCGCTCCCCGTCGAAATGGCCATGAACGCCCGCGCGCTGGGCCTGAAGGTCATCGGCGTCACCTCGGTCGCCTACACCTCCGAGACGAAGTCCCGGCACGTCTCGGGCACGTACCTGAAGGACCACTGCGACATCGTCCTCGACTCGAAGATCGCGGTCGGCGACGCGGAACTCACCATCGACGCGATCGAGGCCCCCTTCGCCCCCGCCTCCACAGTCGTCACCACGGCCCTCCTCCAGGCCGTCATGGCCACGGCGGCGGGTGCCCTGGCCGACCGGGGCATCGAGCCGCCGCTCCTGCGCTCGGGCAACGTCGACGGCGGCCACGAGTGGAACGGCCGCGTGATGACGGAGTACGGGGACCGGATCTTCTACCGGCGCTGAGCCGGATCACTCAGACAGTCGGACAGTGGGGCAGGTACCGCCTCAGGCAGACAGTGGGGCAGGTCCCGCCTCAGGAAAGCCCCACCAGCCCTTCCAGATCCAGCGCCATCGCGATCCGTACGGCCACATCCTCCGCGTACGTCGCATCCGCCCGCTCGAACTGGCTGCGCCCCGCCCCCCGCAGAAACGTCACGACGCCCAGCGTCCGCCCCCGGCTGCGCAGCACCGCGCACAGGGCGTGCACCGAGTCCTGCGGCCACTGGCGCGCCACGGCCCACTCCCGCGCCTGTTCGGCGTCGGCGGCGCCCGCGCTGGCCCGTACGGACCCGGCGCGCTCCACGCACTGCACAGCGGGGTGCCCGTCCCCGTAGCGCACGGGCAGCCCTGCCTTCCCGGTGAGCACACTCGGCCCCGGCGCCCCGGCAGGCGTGGCGGCGGCCCGTACGAGCCGCACAGGCCCCTCGCCGTCTCTCACCGAACCCCCCGCCACACGGTCGATCAGCGCATGATCCGCGAACCCCGCGAGCGAGAAGTCGAGGTGGACCGTGGCGGCCTCGCCCGGGTCCTCGCACTCGGCCGCGGCCCGTGCCGCCCGGTGCAGCTGATTGGCCCGGAACCGCAGCAGCGCCGCTTCCTGCTCGGTCTGCTTGGACTCGGTCACATCCTGGAAGAGCCACCCGACACCCAGCGGAACCGGTTCCTCCGTCAGCGGCGAGGCGAGCCGCAGGAACCCACTCCGCCAGCACCGCCGCTTCTCGCCCTCCGGCGTCCGCACACTCACCCACATCTCGGCCGGCGCGGGCGGCGCACCCTCGGCCAGCACATGGGTCAGCGCGCTCTCCAGCTCCTCCACGCCCTGCGAGAGCAGCTCTCCGAGAGGCCGCCCGAGCACGGCCGTACGCCCCGTCCCGAGCGCCCGGGCCGCATGAGCGTTGACGACGGCGGGCCGCAGATCGGCATCCACCAGCACCACACCCCAGCTGGCGTCCTCGAACAACGCCTCGCTCAGCGCGATGGACCGCTCCAGATCGATCTGGGCATGCACCTCGCTGAACGCGCAGTACACCCCGGCGGGCTTGCCATCGGGACCGCGCACGGCGGCCGACTGCGTCCGTACCAGCACCCGCCCGCCGTCCTTGGTGAGGAGGGCGAACTCATGCACCTGCCGCCCGGGCGCCTGCATGACGGACAACAGCCGCCCTTCCACTTCCTCCGCGTCCGCGGTCCGCACGGCCCACCCGGCGAACCCGCGCCGCCCCACGGCCTCGGCCGCGGTCCACCCCAGAATCCGCTCGGCCTCCCGATTCCAATGGGTCACGACACCATCGGCATCAAAAGCACACAGCGCCGCGTCCATCCCGTCCAACAACGCGGCAAGCAGATCGGAACCATCCCGATCGGGCTCGTCCGGCCCCAGCTCATCGGTGGTCCCACTACGCCGGGAAGCACTCACCTGGACCCCCTGCAGGCTGCGTCCGCGTGTACGGCGCGACAGTTCGCTCACTCGTCATCATTCAACTCGAACGTGACCCAGCCCACACCGGGTTCCCCAAAGATTGGACGAAATCGTTGTACGCCGGAATCCCGCCCCGCCCGCCCCAGCAGACCCCCTCACCGATCGCCCGCCTCCCCCTGGACGCCCAGCTCAGCGCCCTCCGCACGACGCTCTCCCACAACGACGTACTCCTGAAAATCCTCGAACGCACCGCCACCCTGAACCTCCCCCACTGGTACCTCACCGCCGGCTGCCTCTTCCAGACCGTCTGGAACGTCGTCACCGGCCGATCCCCCACCCACGCCATCAAGGACTACGACGTCTTCTACTTCGACGCCACGGACCTCTCCTGGGAGGCCGAGGACACGGCGATCCGCGCCGGCCGCGAGGCCTTCTCCGACCTCCCGGCAGACGTCGAGATCCGCAACGAAGCCCGCGTCCACCTCTGGTACGAGCAGAAATTCGGCGTCCCCTGCCCGCCCCACGACTCCGTGGAGTCAGCGATCGACTCCTTCGCGTCGACGACGTGCTGCCTGGGGGTGCGACTGGAGCCGGACGGCCAGTGGCGGGTCTATGCGCCGCATGGGCTGGCCGACGTCTTCAACCTGGTGGTGCGGCCCAATCCGGTGCTGGCGCCTCGGGAGGTGTACGAGACGAAAGCGGAGCGGTGGCGGGAGGCGTGGCCGGAGTTGCGGGTCATGTCATGGCCCCGACCTGCGGGGCGCGACCCTCTTCCCCGCCCTCGCGAAGCTTTCGAAAAAAGCGGTTGATCGGTGACCGATCGGTTCCTAGGGTGTGGTGCACACGAGAGAGGAGGTGGTTCGGCAGATGTATGCAAACCGGACGCGTGAGGTGGCTGCGGGCTAGCGGCCCGTCACCACATCCAGTGCGGTGCCGGACCAGCGCGTGATACGAGCGTGCAGCCGGCCCAATCTCCAGCAGTCACCCGACCCGCGGGCTCGCCGGTACGTCCGGCCGGCTCCCTTGCCGTGAGGCGAGGGAACCCGAGCTCGCGGGTCGTCTGCGTTTTCGGGGGAGTGCACGGAGTGTGAGGTGGGGCACAGGCGTTTGGGGTGGGCCGCAGTAGTCTTGGGGCATGCTTCCGATGCTCGTTCGACGCCGACACGTGGACTACGTGCGCGTCACGAGCATGGGCTGTCGGCGCTCTGCCTGACCCAGCCCCCTTCTGCTCTGCTCTGAATCTCTTCCACTTGGCACCCGTGGCTCCCGCCCCACCCCTTGGCGGCTGCCCGGGCACCCGTACACCCTGCGGACGCACTCATGACGACGAACACGTCTTCCTCCCCGTACCAGCAGCTTCCGATCATTGATCTCGCCGCGGCCGACCGCGGTCCCCAGTCCCGTGCGCTGCTGCACGCGCAGTTGCACAGTGCCGCCCATGACGTGGGGTTCTTCCAGCTTGTCGGGCATGGGGTGAGCGAGGGTGAGACCGCTTCCCTGCTGCGGGCCATGCACCGGTTCTTCGCGCTTCCCGAGGCCGATCGGCTCGCGATCGACAACGTCAACTCGCCGCATTTCCGTGGGTACACGCGTACGGGAGACGAGCGGACGGGTGGGAGCCGGGACTGGCGGGATCAGTTGGACATCGGGGCCGAGCGGCCTGCTCGGATACCCGGGGCGAGTGAGCCCGCCTATTGGTGGCTGGAGGGGCCGAACCAGTGGCCGGCCGCGCTGCCGGAGCTGCGGGTCGCGGCGCTGGCGTGGGTCGAGCGGCTCAGTTCGGTCGCGGCGCGGCTGCTGCGTGAGCTGCTGGCCGCGATTGGGGCGCCCGCCGATTTCTATGAGCCCGTCTTCGGCTCGCGCGCCCATCCGCATCTGAAGCTGGTGCGGTATCCGGGGAGCGCGGGTGACGGCGCCGATCAGGGTGTCGGTGCGCACAAGGACTACGGGTTTCTGACGCTGTTGCTCCAGGATCAGGTCGGGGGGCTTCAGGTGCAGCGGGAGGATGGGCTGTTCCATGAGGTGCCGCCGCTGCCGGGGGCCTTCGTCGTCAACCTGGGTGAGCTGCTGGAGGTGGCCACCAATGGGTACTTGGTCGCGACGAATCACCGGGTGGTGAGTCCGCCGGGGGCCACCGAGCGGTTCTCGGTGCCCTTCTTCTACAACCCGCGGCTTGACGCCCGGGTCGAGCCGTTGCCCTTCCCGCATGCCTCCGCCGCGCCCGGCGTCACCGACGATCCGGCGAATCCGCTGTTCGCCGAGTACGGGTTCAATGAGCTGAAGGGCAAGCTGCGGGCGCATCCGCTGGTCGCCGCCCGTCATCACGCGGAGTTGCTCACGCCCGCGTGATGACCGGCGTACGTCGGGGATTGCGACGGGGATTACGACGGGGGCATGGCCGTCAGTGGGCGATGTCCCCGTAGCCCACGATGTCCTGGGGGCTGCGGGTGCCGGGGCCGATGTAGCGGGCCGAGGGGCGTACGAGGCGGCCCGTGCGCTTCTGTTCCAGGATGTGCGCGGACCAGCCGGCGGTGCGGGCGCAGGTGAACATCGAGGTGAACATGTGGGCCGGGACCTCGGCGAAGTCGAGGACGATGGCGGCCCAGAACTCGACGTTCGTCGCGAGGACGCGGTCCGGGCGGCGGGCGTGGAGTTCGGCGAGGGCGGCCTTCTCCAGGGCTTCGGCGATCTCGAAGCGGGGGGCGCCGAGTTCGCGGGCGGTGCGGCGGAGCACTCGCGCGCGCGGGTCCTCGGCGCGGTACACCCGGTGGCCGAAGCCCATGAGGCGTTCGCCCTTGTCGAGGGCCTGCTTGACGTAGGCGTCGGCGTCTCCGGTGCGTTCGATCTCCTCGATCATGCCGAGGACGCGGGAGGGTGCGCCGCCGTGCAGGGGGCCGGACATGGCTCCCACGGCGCCGGAGAGGGCGGCGGCGACGTCGGCGCCCGTCGACGCGATCACGCGTGCCGTGAAGGTGGAGGCGTTCATGCCGTGTTCCGCGGCCGATGTCCAGTAGGCGTCCACGGCCGCCACGTGCTTGGGGTCGGGCTCGCCGCGCCAGCGGATCATGAAGCGTTCGACAACGGACTGGGCCTTGTCGATCTCGCTCTGCGGGACCATGGCCCGGCCTTGGCCGCGGGCGGACTGGGCGACGTAGGAGAGGGCCATGACGGCGGCGCGGGCGAGGTCCTCGCGGGCCTGCTGCTCGTCGATGTCGAGGAGGGGTTTGAGGCCCCAGACGGGGGCGAGCATGGCGAGTGCGGACTGGACGTCGACGCGGATGTCGCCGGAGTGGACGGGGATCGGGAACGGTTCGGCGGGCGGCAGGCCGGGGTTGAAGGCGCCGTCGACGAGGAGTCCCCAGACGTTGCCGAAGGAGACGTGGCCGACCAGATCCTCGATGTCGACGCCCCGGTACCGGAGTGCGCCGCCCTCCTTATCCGGTTCGGCGATCTCCGTCTCGAACGCGACGACTCCTTCGAGTCCGGGTACGAAGTCGGACATCAGGCGGCTCCTCGTGATGTGTGCGACAGATGGTGTTGTGGGGGCGTACATGCTGTACGTGGCGTACAGCATGTACGTGGCGTTCGTGACCATGTGCCAGGCGTGGGTGACGGTCGACGGTCGTTCGTCCGTCCGTGCCGGTCCGGTTCCACGGTCGTTTTCGAAGGCTCTCGAAGGCTCCAGGAAGCTCTTCGAAGAGTCCTCACCGACTCGCGGTCCGAAGCGGTCACCCCGGTGATGCCCCGTGCGGCTGGCGGTCACCCAACCGGAACGGCAGCAGCACGATATCCCTGAGTGCCACCTTTGGGGAGAGTGCGCGGCACTCAGTGCCACTCAGTGATGAAGCACACGCCCGTCGGAGGCGAGCTGCGCAGGGCAATCGGGGGCAGGGCGCACAGGGCGATCGGGGGCGAGGGTGCATACGGCAGGATGACGGCGTGACCGACCGCTTCCCGGATGAATCCGCCGCCGAGCCCCTCGTCCAGCGCGCAGCCGAGGCAGCCGAGGACGACGCCGAAGAATTCGCCGCCGACCCCGCCGCGATGCGTGCGCACTATCGCGCCGAGGGTCTGGACGAGGCGGACCTCGCCCCGCACCCGATGGACCAGTTCGCCCGCTGGTTCAACCAGGCGGCGCAGGCCGCGATGCACGGTTTCGTGCACGAGCCGAACGCGATGGTCGTCGCCACGGCGGACGCCGAGGGCCGGCCCAGCTCACGCACGGTGCTGCTGAAGCAGTACGACGAGCAGGGCTTCGTCTTCTACACCAACTACGACTCGCGCAAGGCCCGCGAGCTGGCCGAGAACCCGTACATCTCGCTGCTCTTCCCGTGGCATCCGATGGCCCGCCAGGTCATCGTCACCGGCACGGCCCGGCGCACCGGCCGCGACGAGACCGCCGCGTACTTCCGCACCCGCCCGCACGGCTCCCAGCTCGGTGCCTGGGCCAGCGCCCAGTCCTCGGTCATCCACTCCCGCGCCGAGCTGGACGCCTCGTACGCGGAGCTGAGCGCCCGCTACCCGGAGGGCGAGCAGGTCCCCGTCCCGCCGAACTGGGGTGGTTTCCGTGTCGCCCCGCAGTCGGTGGAGTTCTGGCAGGGGCGCGAGAACCGTCTCCACGACCGTCTCCGGTACGTGGCTGAGCCGGACGGCAGCTGGCGGGTGGAGCGGCTCAGCCCCTGAGCCCGGCCGACGACCCGGCTCGGCACGACTCGTCCCAGCACGACCCGTCTCAGCCGAGCGCCTCCTCCATCAGCGCCCCCCACTGCTCCACCACCCGCTCGCGTCGCCCCCCGTCGTCGGTGAGGAGGTTGGCGAGGCCCAGGCCACGGGCCATGTCGAGCAGGCCCTGGACGGTTTCGCGTACGCCCGGCCGGGATTCGTCGGCGGCGAGGAGGTCGACCGCTATGCGGTGCGTCTCGCGGCCGACGCGGGCCTCGAGTTCGGTGACGCGGGGGCGGAGCTGTTCCTCATTGGAGGCGGCGACCCAAAGGTGGAGGGCGGCGCGGAAGAGGGGGCCGGTGTAGAGGTCGACGAGGGCGGCGACGACGACGCGGCGGTCGGCGGCGCCGTCGGGGAAGAGGGCGCGCAGGGCGGTGGAGCGTTCCTCGGCGACGTATTCGACGGCCGCGGTGAAGAGGTCCTCGCGGGTCGGGAAGTGGTGCTGGGCGGCGCCCCGGGAGACGCCGGCGCGTTCGGCGACGACGGAGACCGTGGAGCCCGCCCAGCCGTGTTCGGCGAGGCAGGACACGGCGGCTGCCAGGAGCCGCTGCCGGGTGGCCCGGCTGCGGTCCTGCTTGGGGACATGCGGAAGACGCGCGCCGTTCGGCACGTTCTCCGGAGCGCTCACACCACCCATGCGGGATCCCGTCGTTCGAGGAAGGCGGTCATCCCCTCGCGGGCCTGCGCGGAGGAGAACAGCCGGGCCGAGAGCGCGGTCAGGTCGGCCGCGTCCCGGTCGAAGGTTTCCAGCACCTTAGCCGTGAGCAGCTGTTTCGTCTCGGCGAGGCCTTGCGGGGAGGCGCGGCGCAGACCGTCGAGGACGGGGGCGAGTACGGCGTCGACGTCGTCGCCGGTGGCCGTCAGGAGCCCGGTGCGGACCGCCTCCGCGGCGTCGAAGCGTTCGCCGGTGAGGTAGTAGCGGGCGAGGGCGCGGGGGTCGGTGCGGGGCAGCAGGGGGAGGGAGATCACGGCGGGCGCGACGCCGATGCGTACCTCCGTGAAGGCGAAAGTGGCCTCTGCGGAGGCGGCCGCGATGTCGCAGGCGCCGAGCAGGCCGAGTCCGCCCGCCCGCACATGTCCGGTCACCCGGGCCAGCACCGGTTTGCGCAGCTCGACGATCTGCCGCAGCAGTCCGACGAGGGCGTCCGGGTGCGGCGGGTCGCGCAGATCGGCGCCCGCGCAGAACGTGTTCCCGGTGTGGGTGAGGACGATCGCGCGTACGTCACTGTCCTTGCCGCACCGGGTGAGGCCGTCCGCCAGTTCGCCCACGAGCACGGCCGAGAGGGCGTTGCGGTTGTCGGGCGAGTCGAGGGTGAGGGTGGTGACGGCGCGTTCGTGCGCCCTGTGGACAACGGTCACGACAGGCCCCGCAGTTCCCGGCGCAGGATCTTCCCGGAGGCCGCCCGGGGGATGCCGTCGATGAAGGTGACCTGGCGGACCCTCTTGTACGGGGCGACGCGTTCGGCGACGTACATCATGACCTCTCCTTCGGAGAGGTCGGTCGCGGACGGCTGGCGGACCACGTAGGCGCGGGGGACTTCGTTGTTGTCCTCGTTGTAGACCCCTATGACGGCGGCGTCGGCGATCGAGGGGTGGGTGAGCAGCAGGGCCTCCAGTTCGGCGGGGGCGACCTGGAAGCCCTTGTACTTGATGAGTTCCTTGACGCGGTCGACGACGAACAGCCAGCCGTCGGCGTCCATGTAGCCGACGTCTCCGGTGTGCAGCCAGCCGTCCTTGTCGATCATCGCGGCGGTGTCGTCGAGGCGGCCGAGGTAGCCCTTCATGACCTGGGGGCCGCGGATGGCGATCTCACCGGCCTCGCCGACGCCCAGGTGTGTGTCGGGGTCGTCGAGGGAGACGATGCGCATCTCGGTGCCCGGTACGAGCTTGCCGACCGTCCCTGGGGGCGCGTTCTCAGCGTCCAGGGGGACGAGGTGGGTGCAGGGCGACAGTTCCGTCATGCCGTAGCCCTGGCCGATGGGCGGCAGTCCGAGCCGCTGAGCGCACGCGACGGCGAGCTTGGCGTCCAGGGGTGCGGCGGAGGAAATGATGTACTTCAGGGACGACAGGTCGTACTGCGCGACGGCCGGGTGCTTGGCGAGCGCGAGGACGATCGGCGGGGCCACGAAGAGGCCGCTGATGTGGTGTTTCTGGATGGCCGCGAGGAAGGTGTCCAGGTCGAAGCGCGGCAGTACGACGACGGTGGCGCCCTGCCTCAGGGGCGCGTTCATCAGGGCCGTCAGCCCGTAGATGTGGAAGAAGGGCAGCACGGCGAGGATGCGGTCGCCTTGGCCCATCGGCAGCAGGGGCGAGAGCTGCGCGAGGTTGGTGGCTATGGACCGGTGGGTGAGCATCACGCCCTTGGGGATGCCGGTGGTACCCGAGGAGTACGGGAGGGCGGCGATGTCCGCTACGGGGTCGATGTCGATCCGCGGTTCGGGCGCGGTGGTGCCGAGCAGGTCGACCAGCGAGCGATGCCCGGGCGCGCTGTCGCAGACGAAGATCTCCCTTACGCCGCCCGCGAGTTCAGCGGCGTGGCGTGCCGTGTCCAGGAGGGGTGAGACGGTCACGATCCAGCTCGCGCCGGAGTCGCGCAGCTGCTTGGCGAACTCCTCGGGCGTGGCGAGCGGGTGCACGGTGGTGACCGAGGCCCCCGCGCGCGTGGCCGCGTAGAACGCCGTCGGGAAGGCGATGGTGTTCGGGCTGTGCAGGGCCAGTACGTCGCCCTTGCGGACGCCGGTTTCGGCGAACGCGGCGGCCAGCCGGCGGTGGAACACGTCCAGTTGGCCGTAGGTGAGCGTGGTCCCGTCGACGCCGTCGATGAGCGCGGGTGTGTCGCCGCGCTCGGCGGCGCGGCCGAGGACGGCCTCGTGGATGGGTTCCTCGACGGCCGGGACATCTGCGTACTCGCTGCGGAACACGGTTCCTCCTAGTACGGCGTTGTACAACCTTGAACGGCCTAGTACGACTTGGGCAGGCCCAGGGTCTGGTGGGAGACGTAGTTGAGAATCATCTCCCTGCTGACCGGTGCGATACGAGCCACGCGCGACGCCGTAATCAGTGAAGCGAGGCCGAACTCGCGGGTGAGGCCGTTGCCGCCGAGGGTGTGCACGGCTTGGTCGACGGCCTTCACGCAGGCCTCGCCGGCCGCGTATTTGGCCATGTTGGCGGCCTCCCCGGCCGCGACGTCGTCCCCGGAGTCGTACAGGAACGCCGCCTTCTGCATCATCAGCCGGGCGAGTTCGAGCTCGATGTGGGCCTGCGCGAGGGGGTGGGCGACGGCCTGGTGGGCGCCGATGGGCGCCTTCCAGACGGTGCGTTCACGCGCGTACTCGACGGCCCTGTTCAGCGCGTAGCGGCCCATGCCGATCGCGAACGCGGCCGTCATGACGCGCTCGGGGTTGAGCCCGGCGAAGAGCTGGAGCAGGCCCGCGTCCTCGTCGCCGACGAGGGCGTCGGCGGGCAGCCGTACGTCGTCGAGAGTGAGCTCGAACTGCTTCTCCGCGCCGTGCAGTTCCATGTCGATACGGCGCCGTTCGAAACCGTCGGCGTCGCGCGGGACGATGAACAGGCAGGGCTTGAGGCTGCCCGTCCTCGCGTCCTCCGTGCGGCCGACGATGAGTGTCGCGTCGGCGATGTCGACGCCGGAGATGAACACCTTGCGGCCGGTGAGGAGCCAGGTGTCGCCGTCGCGGCGGGCCGTGGTGGTGATCCGGTGCGAGTTGGAGCCCGCGTCGGGCTCCGTGATGCCGAAGGCCATGGTGCGGGTGCCGTCGGCCAGGCCAGGGAGCCATTGCCGCTTCTGGGACTCGGTGCCGAAGCGGGCGATGACCGTGCCGCAGATCGCGGGCGACACGACCATCATCAGCAGCGGGCAGCCTGCGGCGCCCAGTTCCTCCAGCACGATGGAGAGTTCGGCTATGCCGCCGCCTCCACCGCCGTATGCCTCTGGCAGGTTGACGCCGAGGTAGCCGAGCTTGGCTGCCTCGGACCAGAGTTCGTCGGGGTGGGCTTCTTCGGCGACGACCTTGGTGAGGTAGTCGCGGCCGTAGCGTTTGCCTAGGGCGGCTACGGCTGAGCGGAGTGCCTTGTGCTCTTCGGTTTCCGTGACTGGGCTCAATTAGGGGCTCCTGGGGCCGTTTTGACAGTGCGGGCTGTTCTTGGCTGAGCGCGCAGTTCCCCGCGCCCCTAAAGGGGCGCGTCCTCCTGGACCACGGCCAAAAGGGTGCCGACCTCCACCTGCTGGCCGGGAGTCGCGTGCAAGGCCGTGAGCGTGCCTGTCGCGGGGGCGGAGATCTTGTGCTCCATCTTCATCGCCTCCAGCCACAGGAGGGGCTCTCCGGCCCGTACAGCGGCTCCTGCGGACAGGCCCTCCGATACCCGGACCACCGTGCCGGGCATCGGTGCGAGCAGTGAGCCGGGGGCGTGGTGCGTGGCCGGGTCGGGGAAGCGGGGCAGCGCGGTGAGGGTGGTGGTGTTCACGAAGATCTGGTCGTCGTATCGCGTGACCTCGAACGTCCGCCGGACGCCCGCCACTTCGAGGACGACACGGCGGGCGCCGGCGTGCACCACGCGCACCCCGTGGGCTTCGGCGGTCAGGCCCTCGCGGGTGTGCCGGTAGCGGACCTCGTGCTCCTCCCCCGCCATGAGGTAACGCTTGATCTGCGGCTGGGAGGGGAGGTTCCGCCAGCCGCCGCCGAACCGCGAGCGGCCGTGGGCGTCCGCGAGGGCGGCCGCCAGGGGCGCGTACGGGTCCGGGAGGACCGTCGTGAGCTCGGGCAGGTGGCGGTCGTAGAACCCGGTGTCCATGCGGGCGCCGGCGAACTCCGGGTGCCTCAGGGACCGTACGAGCAGGTCCCTGTTGGTGACCGGGCCGTGGATCTCGGCGCGCTCCAGGGCCGCGCTCAGCTTGCGGACGGCCTGTGCGCGCGTGGGGGCGTGGGCGACGGCCTTGGCGAGCATCGGGTCGTAGTGGATGCCGATGGGGTCGCCGTCGGTGTAGCCGGTGTCGAGGCGGATGCCGTCCGGGACGGTGAGGCGGTGCAGGGTGCCGGTCTGCGGGGCCCACGCGCGTGCCGGGTCCTCGGCGTACAGGCGGGCCTCGATCGCGTGGCCACGCGCGCGTGGAGGGTCGCTTTCGAGCGGCTCGCCCTCAGCGACACGGATCTGGAGGGCCACGAGGTCGATGCCGAAGACCGCTTCCGTGACGGGGTGTTCGACCTGGAGGCGGGTGTTCATCTCCAGGAAGTGGGCCTTGCCGTCGGCGACCAGGAACTCGACCGTCCCGGCGCCCACGTAGTCGACGGCTCGGGCGGCGCGTACGGACAGGTCGTAGAGGGTTTCCGTGAGGTCGTCGCCGAGGCCGGGCGCCGGGGCCTCCTCGATGACCTTCTGGTGGCGGCGCTGGAGGGAGCAGTCGCGGGTGCCGAGCGCCCACACCGTGCCGTGCGTGTCGGCGAGGATCTGCACCTCGACGTGCCGGCCGCCCTCTACGTAGGGCTCGACGAAGACCTCGCCGTCGCCGAAGGCGCTGAGGGCCTCGGCGCGGGCGGCCGTCAACTCGGCGTCCAGGTCGGCGAGTTCCCGGACGACGCGCATGCCGCGTCCGCCGCCGCCCGCGGCCGCCTTGACGAGGACCGGGAGGTCGTCGGCGGTGACCGTCTCCAGGGGGGCGAGACCCATCAGTTTCTTGGCGCGCGTCTTGGAGGCCATCGCCTCGATCGCCTCGGGCGGCGGGCCGATCCAGACGAGGCCCGCGTCGAGGACGGCCCGCGCGAAGCCGGCGTTCTCGGAGAGGAAGCCGTACCCGGGGTGCACGGCGTCCGCGCCGGCGCTCAGGGCCGCCTTCACGATCAGATCGCCGCGCAGATACGTCTGCGCGGGAGCCGCGCCCGGCAGCCGTACCGCCGCGTCGGCCACGCGTGCGTGGAGGGCGTTCTCGTCGGCGTCCGAGTACACGGCGACCGTTCGGATCCCCAACTCACCGCAGGTGCGGAAGACACGGCAGGCGATCTCGCCCCGGTTGGCCACAAGGATTGAGCTGATCACTGAGGAGACCTCACATCCGGAAGACGCCGAAGCCACCGCGCGCGCCCTCGTAGGGCGCCGTGTGGATCGCGGACAGGCACAGGCCGAGAACGGTGCGGGTGTCGCGCGGGTCGATGACCCCGTCGTCGTACAGCCGCCCGGACAGGAACATCGGCAGCGACTCGGACTCGATCTGCTGCTCGACCATGGCGCGCAGCGCCGCGTCCGCGTCGTCGTCATACGGCTGCCCCTTCGCCGCCGCCGACTGCCGGGCGACGATCGACAGGACGCCCGCGAGCTGCTGGGGGCCCATGACGGCCGACTTGGCGCTGGGCCAGGCGAACAGGAAGCGCGGGTCGTACGCGCGCCCGCACATGCCGTAGTGACCGGCTCCGTAGGAGGCGCCCATCAGGACGGACAGGTGCGGGACCCGTGAGTTGCTCACCGCGTTGATCATCATCGCGCCGTGCTTGATGATGCCGCCCTGCTCGTACTCCTTGCCCACCATGTAGCCGGTGGTGTTGTGCAGGAAGAGCAGCGGGATGTCGCGCTGGTTGGCGAGCTGGATGAACTGGGCGGCCTTCTGGGACTCGGCGCTGAACAGCACGCCTTGGGCGTTGGCGAGGATGCCGACGGGGTAGCCGTGGAGCGTCGCCCAGCCGGTCGTCAGGCTCGTCCCGTAGAGGGGCTTGAACTCGTCGAAGTCGGAGGCGTCGACGATGCGAGCGATGACCTCGCGCGGGTCGAAGGGGTGCTTCAGGTCGCCGGGGACGATCCCCAGGAGCGAGTCCTCGTCGTACTTGGGAGGGACCGCCGGGCCCGGATCGCGGTACGCCTTGCGGTGGTTGAGGCGGGCGACCACGCGCCGGGCCTGCCGGAGGGCGTCCTGCTCGTCGACGGCGAAGTAGTCCGCGAGACCCGACACGCGCGCGTGCATCTCGGCACCGCCCAGGGACTCGTCGTCGCTCTCCTCGCCGGTGGCCATCTTCACCAGCGGCGGCCCGCCCAGGAAGACCTTGGCCCGCTCCTTGACCATGATCACGTGGTCGGACATGCCGGGGACGTACGCGCCGCCGGCGGTGGAGTTCCCGAAGACGACCGCCACAGTGGGGATTCCGGCCGCGGACAGCCGGGTGAGGTCGCGGAAGATCGCGCCCCCGGGGATGAAGATCTCCTTCTGGGACGGCAGATCGGCGCCACCGGACTCGACGAGGCTGATGCAGGGCAGCCGGTTGGCGAGCGCGATGTCATTGGCCCGCAGGGCCTTCTTCAGGCTCCAGGGGTTGCTGGCACCGCCGCGCACGGTCGGGTCGTTCGCCGTGATCAGGCACTCCACGCCCTCGACGACCCCGATCCCGGTGACCAGCGAGGCGCCGACCGCGTACTCGCTGCCGTACGCGGCCAGCGGCGACAGCTCCAGGAACGGCGTGTCGGGGTCGAGGAGCAGCTCGATCCGCTCCCGGGCGAGCAGCTTGCCGCGCTGCCGGTGCCGGGCGACGTACTTCTCGCCGCCGCCCACGAGCGCCTTGGCGTGCTCGGTGTCCAGCTCGGCGAGCTTGGTGAGCATGGCTTCGCGGTGGGCGGTGTAGTCGGGGCCGCTGATGTCGAGCGCGGAGGAAAGGACGGTCACAGGAAGGTCTCCGGTATGTCCAGGTGTCGGGAGCGGAGCCATTCGCCGAGGGCCTTGGCCTGGGGGTCGAAACGGGCCTGGGAGGCGACGCCCTCGCCGAGGATTCCTTCCACGACGAAGTTGAGGGCGCGGAGGTTGGGCAGTACGTGCCGGACGACTTTCAGAGGGCGGCTTTCCGGCACCAGACTCTGAAATCTTTCCGTGGTCAGTTGATGGGCCAGCCATCGCCACGCGTCATCCGTGCGCGCCCAGACACCGACATTGGCGTTCCCGCCCTTGTCACCGCTGCGGGCGCCGGCGACAAGGCCGAGAGGCGCACGGCGGGTCGGTCCGGTCAGCGGCAACGGTTCGGGCAACGGCGGTTCTTCGGGCGTCTCCAGTACGCGGGTGTCTTCGACCGGAGCCACAGGCACCCGGCGCCCGTCGTGGAGGACCGCCACATGGTCGACGGCGCCATGGGGGACGTACACATCCTCGAAGACCCCATAAGGCGAGCCCGGCCCAGGTGGCGCTATCACATGGAATCCGGGGTAGCTCGCCAGCGCCAGTTCGACGGCGGCTCCGCTCAGCGCGCGGCCCACCGCGTTCTGGTCCGCGTCCCGTACGACGAGCCGGAGCAGTGCGCTCGCGGTTTCCTCGGTGGGGGCGTCGGGGTGGTCGGTGCGGGCGAGATCCCACCGCGCCTCCGCCGGGCGGGACTTGGCGGTGGCGAGTGCGGTGTCCAACTGGTCGCGGACGAGGGCGGCCTTGCGCTCGATGTCGAGCCCTGTCAGGACGAACACGACCTCGTTGCGGAAGCCCCCGAGCCGGTTGAGGCCGACCTTCAGGGTGGGCGGCGGGGCCTCGCCGCGAACTCCCTCGATCCGGACCCGGTCGGGGCCCTCCTGGGTCAGCCGGACCGAGTCGAGCCGGGCGGTGACGTCGGGGCCCGCGTACCGGGCGCCCTGCGTCTCGTACAGGAGCTGTGCGGTGACCGTGCCGACGTCGACGAGGCCGCCGGTGCCGTCGTGTTTGGTGATGACGCTCGTGCCGTCCTCGTGGAGTTCGGCGAGCGGGAAGCCGGGGTGGCGGAGGAGGGCCGGGTCGTGGTCGGCGAAGAAGGCGTAGTTGCCGCCGGTGGCCTGGGTGCCGCACTCCAGGACGTGCCCGGCGACGACGGCGCCCGCGAGCCGGTCGTGGTCCCCCGGTCCCCAGCCGAAGTGGGCGGCGGCGGGCCCCGTCACGAGTGCCGCGTCCGTGACCCGCCCCGTGACGACGATGTCCGCGCCCTCGCGCAGACACGCGGCGATACCGGCGCCGCCGAGGTAGGCGTGCGCGGCGAGACTTCCCGGGTACCGGTGCGTCAGGTCGTCGCCCTCGACATGGGCGACGCGCACCGGGATGCCGAGCCTGTCCGCCAACTCCCGCACGGCGTCGGCGAGTCCGGCCGGGTTGAGGCCGCCCGCGTTCGCGACGACGCGCACGCCACGCTCGTGCGCGAGGCCGAGGCACTCCTCCAGTTGGCCCAGGAAGGTCTTGGCGTACCCGCGCTTCGGATCTTTCAGCTTGTCGCGGCCCAGGATGAGCATCGTCAGCTCGGCGAGATAGTCGCCGGTGAGGACGTCCAGCGGACCGCCGGTGAGCATCTCGCGCAGGGCGTCGAAGCGGTCGCCGTAGAAGCCGGAGGCGTTGCCGATACGCAGTGGCGGTCGCACGGCGGTCACCGCCCGGTCCCCTTCGGCTCGCGCGGCTCCCGCGGCTCGGGTCCAGACTCCTTCGGCCCGCGTCCGGCCCCCGGCGGGCCCGCGAAGGCCTGGGCGATGTCCAGCCATCGGTCGGCGTCGGGACCCTCCGCACGTACGGCCAGGTCGGCGCGGTGCGCCCGTTGGGTCACCAGCAGGCAGAAGTCGAGGGCCGGGCCGGTGACGCACTGGGCGGCGTCCGCCGGGCCGTACGTCCACAACTCGCCGGACGGAGCCACAAGTTCCACGCGGAACTCCTCGGCGGGCACGGTGAGCCCTCGTACCCCGAAGGCGAAGTCACGAGCCCGCACCCCGATGCGCGCCACATGCTTCAGCCGGTCCGTGGGTGCGCGCATCACACCCAACGCATCGGCCACGTCCTGTCCATGGGCCCAGGTCTCCATAAGACGGCCGGTGGCCATAGAGGCGACCGACATGGGTGGGCCGTACCAGGGAAACCGCGTTCCCGTGGGTGCCGCGCGCAGGGCCTCCTCCAGGGCGGCCCGCCCCGACCGCCACTCGGCGAGCAGTCGGGCCGGCGGCAGCGCCGCGCCCTCCTCCGCGCCCTCGTCCACGAATCCGTCCGGCGCGGCGAGCGCCTTCTCGACCTCCTTCGCGAAGGCCTCCGCGTCGGTCACGGCGAGCAGCGCGGCGCGGTCGGTCCAGGCGAGATGGGCGATCTGATGGGCGATGGTCCACCCGGGAGCGGGCGTGGCGACCGCCCACCGCTCCTCCCCCAACTCCCCCACGAGTCGGTCGAGTTCCTCACTCTCCGCACGCAGATCGTCGATCACGAACGACGGGTCGGACACGATGCGCTCCCTCGGGGCACGACGTTGTGTGTCCCGGAGCATGGCAGCGGCCACAGAAACAATCAAGCATGCTTGCATTAATTGACGCAGATGCCGCTACAGACGCGGTAGATGCGGGGACTTCGTCATGCCCAGGTCACCCCACTAGGCTCTGCGGCCATGCTTCCCTCTCCACCCCCTCCGCCCCCTCCGCCCGCTCACCCCGCCCCCGACGCCACCGTCTACCGCTTCGGGATGCGTCGGCTTCGGACCGGACTGCCGGGCACGCTGATCGCACTCTGTCTCGCGCCGCTGCCGCTCGTCGTCACGGCGGCGAAGGGCGGGGCGGGCGTCGGGCAGTGGATCTTCGCCGGGGTGTGGCTGCTGCTCCTGGGCGGGTTGGGCGTGCTGATGGCGTACGTGCTGTGGACGCGGCGCGGGACGCTGCTCGCCTTCGACGCGTACGGGGTGTGGTGGCGGCACAGCCGGGAGCGGCAGACAGTGGTCCCGTGGCAGTCGCTGGCCGGGGTCGGGCTGTACTGGGCGCACAAGGGCAACGCCAGGGCCGGCCAGAAGATCATGAGCCTTGAGCTGTGCCCGTACGGCGATGTCGACGACGCCGATCCCCTGCTCAAGCCACTCGTCGTGCGGGACCAGCCGCCGCGCCCCGGTCTGCCGGACCGCCGCTACCGGATCGCGATCCCGATGTTCGCCAGCCGCCGTTGGGGTCGCGAACTCGCCGCGGCCGCGTACGCGCGGGCGCCGCAGCTTTGGTTCGGGGAGCACGAGCGGCCGTACGGCTATATGGGTGTGCTCAGCTCCGCCCGGTCCGCCCGTGATCAGGTGCGCTAAAAGTCGGACGGGTGGCTGCCCTGGCCGTCCAGCCCCTTCGCCTTCCCCCGTCCCACCTGCGTCCGCACCGCCCCCATGCTGGCCGCGATAACGAGGGCGATCGCGGCGGCCTCCGTCGCGGAGAGGGCTTGATGGAGGACCAGGAAGCCGGCCGTCGCGGCGACCGCCGGTTCCAGGCTCATGAGGATCGCGAAGGTGGAGGCGGGCAGGCGGCGCAGGGCGAGGAGTTCGAGGGTGTAGGGGAGAACGGAGGAGAGGACCGCCACGGCCGAGCCCAGGGCGACCGTCGTCGGGTCCAGCAGTTTCACGCCCGCCTCCGCGATGCCCAGCGGGAGGAACACCAGGGCCGCGACGGCCATCGCGAGGGCCAGTCCGTCGGCCTGAGGGAAGCGGCGGCCCGTACGCGCGCTGAAGACTATGTACGTCGCCCACATGGCGCCCGCCCCGAGGGCAAACGCGACACCTGTGGGGTCCAGGCTGCTGAAGCCTCCACCGCCGAGGAGGAAGACACCGGCGAGAGCGAGTCCGGCCCAGAGCGTGTTGATCAACCGTCGGGAGGCCAGGACCGAGAGGGCGAGGGGGCCGAGGACCTCCAGGGTGACCGCCGGGCCGAGCGGGATTCGGGCGACCGACTGGTAGAAGAGCCCGTTCATCGCGGCCATCGTGATGCCGAAGACGACGACCGTGCCCCAGTCGGTGCGGGAGTGGCCGCGCAGCCGCGGGCGGCAGACCACCATCAGCACGATCGCCGCCGCGAGCAGTCGCAGGGTCACGACACCCAGCGCACCGGCCCGGGGGATCAGCGTCACGGCCAGCGCCCCGCCGAACTGCACCGAGATCCCACCGGCGAGGACCAGACCCACCGGCCCCAAGGAACCTCGCCGGCGCGGGCCGCCCGGCGTGGGCACGGGTGCCGTCGCGGGGGCGGTCGAGGCCGGGGAGGACGGGGCGGCGCTGGGGGTGTTCACGGGGCCTTCCAGGGTTCCGGGACATCGACTCGGGGTTCGTTCATCATGCTGCACCTGCCAGTCCAGGGTAATGGACTCTGTCAGGTGTGTGAACCCGTTATACGACTGTCCCGGGGCGCCGGAGGCGGAGAGCGGGCGGGCAGGGCCGTCAGGCGCCGGTCCAGGGCGCTTCGTCCCGGAAGAGGGGGCGCCCGTCGGAGAGGTGATCCGGGACCAGGTGATCCGGGACCGTGTCCGGGTACGCGTACCAGCCTTCGGCGACCGGGAAGCCGCCGGCGACTCCCTGCGGTCCCTCCGAGTAGTACGCCGGGTAAGCCGCTGAGGCCGGGGAAGCCGAGAGGTACGCCGGGTCCCCGTACACGGCGTTCCCGTACACGGCGTTCCCGTACGCACCGTGCTCGTAGGCGGCGTTGCCGTACGGCACATCCCCGTACCCCGGAACCGAAACCGGAACCGGAACCGCGACCGGCACCCCAGTCACCCCCACCCCCTCCACGAACAGCGGCAGCCGCAGCTCCCCCGTGTCCATGAGCGCGTTGTTCTGGGAGCGGTGCAGGCGGGAGTACGCGCCGCCGCGGGACAGGAGCTCGTCGTGGCGGCCCGTCTCGACGATGCGGCCGTGGTCGACGACGAGGATGCGGTCGGCGTCGGGGGCGAGGTTCAGGTCGTGCGTGATCATGATGGTCGTACGGCCCGCCATCAGGCGGCGCAGCGGTTTGACCACGCGGCGCGCGGCCATCGCGTCCAGGCCGGTCGACGGCTCGTCGAGGACCAGGACGGGTGCGTCGCGCAGGATGGCGCGGGCGATGGCGAGCCGTTGCAGCTGGCCGCCGGACAGCCGGGCCGAGTTGGGGTCGATCCTGGTGTCGTAGCCCTCGGGCAGACTCATGATGAACTCGTGGGCGTCGGCCGCCCGCGCCGCCTCCACGATCGCCTTGTCGCTCGCACCCGAACGACCGCACGCGATGTTCGCGCGGACGGTGTCGTGCAGGACCAGGGTCTCCTGCGGCAGCAGCGTGACGTACTCGCGCAGCCGCGCCAGCGGGAAGTCGCCGACCGGTACGCCGTCCAGGAGGACCGAGCCGGAGTCGGGGTCGTAGAAGCGCAGCAGAAGCTTGGAGACGGTGGACTTGCCCGCGCCGCTCGGGCCGGTGATGATCACCAGCTCGCCGGGGCGCACGTCGAAGGTCAGTCCCCGCAGGGCCACCGTGTCCGCGCCGGGGTAGCTGAAGGAGACGTCGCGCACCTCCACCGCGCCGTCGGGCCGGCCGAGCGTGCTCTGCGCCGAACGCGCCGGATCGGCGACGGCGGGCCGGACGTCCAGGATCTCGATCAGCCGCTCGGCACCGGCGGTCGCCGCCGTCACCGTGAGGCCGAGCTGGGCGAGCCCGCGCACGGGCGGGTAGAGGTAGCCGAGGAACGCGGCGAACGCGAGGAGCTGGCCGAGGGTCATCCGGCCGCCGGAGATCTCCCACGCGCCCAGGCCGATGACCGCCAGCACGCACACCGTCTCGATGACCTGGACCAGCTGCTCGTACAGCTCGTTGAGGCGCGAGGACCTCACCGAGGCCCGGAACCAGGCGGTCGCCTCCTGGTTCAGCCGCCGCCGCTCCGCGTCCCGACGGTCGTAGGCCTGCGTCAGCACGATGTTGCCGAGCGACTCCTCCACCACGGAGGTGATCGCGCCGTCCGCGACCCGGCCCTCGCGGGAGACGGACTTGATGCTGCCGGAGAAGCGCCGGGCCGCCAGCCAGAACAGCGGCGCTAGGACGAACGTCGCCACCGCGAGGTCCCAGCGCAGCCAGAACGCGGCGGCGGCGTAGAACACCGCGCTGAAGACGGCCGACGCCGCGCCCACCAGTCCCGACACGACCATCGTCTCGATCGCCTCGACGTCACTGGTCAGCCGGGACAACAGGTCGCCCTGCCGGTGCCGTTGGAAGAAGTGCGGCGGCAACTGCTGTATGTGGTCGAAGACATGCTCGCGCAGCCGCATCACGAAGCGCTCGGTGACCCAGGCGGCGAGGGAGTGGCCCGCGTAGCCGACGGCCGCGCCGACGACGGCGACGCCCAGCCATTCGGCGGCCGGGCGCCAGAACGCGCTCAGCGAGCCCTGTTGCAGCGCGTGGTCGGTGAGTTCGCTGAAGAGCAGGATCGCGGCGGTCTCGGCGAGCGCGGCGAGCACCGTGCACAGCCAGACGACCATCAGCCGGCCGCGCAACCCCTTGGTCAGGGGCCAGAAGCGACGGAAGGCGGTACGGGCGGGGATCGTCGGGGTGTCGGCGTCATACCCCTCCTCGCCATACCCCTCCTCGTCGTACGATTCCTCGAATTCAGCGAGCGCACTCATGACCCTCCTATAACCCCGGTCGAGGGCACAATTGAATTCACAGCAGGTAAGGAAAGAAATAAGGAAAGGAGGGCCGACGGTGTACCGTCGGCCCTCCTTTTCATCGCCCTAGCGGTCGTCGAACTTGGGCAGCGGCTTCGGCGCGTGCTTCGGCTTGGGCTTCGGCTTCGGCGGGGGCGGGAGCAGCTTCGACTTGGGCTTGGGGGGCAGCGGGGCAAGCTTCTTGAAGCTCATGCCAACTCCTTGAGGATTTCAATGGCGCAAGGGTGCAATGGTGCGAGAATTCTCTACGGAAACTGACGGGAATTCTTGGTCGTCACCTCGAATTTCCCCGCCGCCCGACATGAAGGAACCTACACGGGTGCCGCACCAAGGCGCAGTCAAAAACGGCAAAGGGGAACTGTGAATCGCCTTATGAAACCTGAGGGTTGGCTTAAAAGCCTGAGTGCTGGATGTCCGCCGCCGGGGCCCGGGGGCCTCAGCGGCGCGCCATGTACAGGTCCAGCGCCTTGTGCAGCAGCCGGTTGATCGGGAAGTCCCACTCGCCGAGGTACTCGACGGCCTCGCCGCCCGCGCCCGCCTTGAAGCGGAGGAGGCCGAGGAGGTGGTTGGACTCGTCGAGGGTGTCGGTGATGCCGCGGAAGTCGTAGACGGCGGCGCCCAGTTCATGGGCGTCGGTCATCATGCGCCACTGGACGGCGTTGTTGGGCTGGACCTCGCGCTTGCGGCTGGTGGAGGCGCCGTAGGAGTACCAGACATGGGTGCCGACGGTCAGCATGGTGGCCGCCGCGAGGACGTCGCCCTCGTGGTGGGCGAGGTAGAGCCGCATGCGGTCGGGGTCTTCGGCGGTCAACGCGGTCCACATGCGCTGGAAGTAGGGCAGCGGGCGCGGGATGAAACGGTCGCGTTCGGCCGTCTCCACGTACAGCTCGTAGAAGGCGGGCAGGTCGTCGTAACCGCCCCGCACCACCTGCACGCCGGCCTTCTCGGCCTTCTTGATGTTGCGCCGCCACTGCTGGTTGAGACCCCGGTGGATCTCCTGCGGCGACCGCCCGGCGAACGGCACTTGGAAGACGTAACGCGGCTGTCCGGCCGCGAAGCCGTCCTCGCCGCCCGGCTCGGTCCGCTGCCATCCCATGCGGCTCAGCCGGTCGGCGACCTCGACGGCACCCGGCTCGTGCGCCGTCGCCTCCACGTCCCCCAGCTTCCGCGCCACCGGATCGGCGATCGCCGCCTTGACCGCGTCCGCGCTCCATCGGCGTACGACGACGGGCGGGCCCATCTTCACCGAGAACGCGCCGCGGCTCTTGAGGTACGTGAGCATCGGTGCGAGCCAGCGTTCGGCGAGATCCGCCGCGTGCCAGTCGATGACCGGGCCCTCGGGCAGATAGGCGAGGTACCGCTTCACCTTCGGCAGCGGGCGCAGCAGCACAAGGCCCACCCCGACCAGGGTCCCGCCCCCGTCTCCGCCTGCGCCTGCGCCTCCGCCTCCGTTGTCGTCGAACCATCCCAGGCTCTCCGCCCGCCAGTCCGGCTTCACATCGCCCCACGACGGCACCTGCATATGGCTGGCCGAGGGCCGCGTCCTGACGAACGCCAGGTGTTCTTCACGGGTGATCGCCTGGAGGCGGAGACTCATGCGCGGCACTCCTCTTGGGGGGTAGTGGACCTTCCAGCGTACTTACGGGTGTTCGCCGCCCCCGGCAGACTTACCGCCGGTCGTCAGCCCTTGCCCCGGCCTCTCTCGTCAGCTGTCGTCAGCCCCTCCGCCAGCACCTCCGCCAGATGCCTCCCCTTCCGCCCCGCCAGCTGCTCCACCTGTGTACGGCAGGAGAAGCCGTCCGCCAGGATCACCGTGTCGTCACTGGCCTCCCGTACCGCCGGGAGCAGTTGCTCCTCCGCGCAGGCCGCCGAGACCGCGTAATGGCCCCTCTCGAAGCCGAAGTTGCCCGCGAGGCCGCAGCAGCCGCCCGCGAGGGTGCCGGTCAGGCCCGCCGCCTCGCGCAGCCGGCGGTCGGCCGCGTCGCCGAGGACCGCGTGCTGGTGGCAGTGGGTCTGGCCGACGGCCTGGCGGTTCACCGGTGGTGGTGTCCAGTCCGGGGCGAGGCGTTCCAGGGCCTCGGCGAACGTCAGCACCGCCGCCGCCAGACGTGCCGCGCGGGGATCGTCGTGCAGCAGCTCCGGGAGGTCGGTGCGGAGGGCGGCGGCGCAGCTCGGTTCCAGGACGACGACGGCGGGGGGCCGCGGGTAGAGGTCCGGGTCGAGGAAGACGCCCATCAGGTCGAGCGTGCGGCGCATCACCGTACGGGCGCGGTCCAGTTGGCCGGTGGAGACATATGTCAGACCGCAGCAGACCCGGCCGCGGCGGCCCACCGACCACGGGCTCGTGTGGACCGACACGCCGTACCCCGCGGCCGTCTTCCTCATCGCCACCGCCGGCGTCAGCAGTACGCCCACCCCCGCCGCCTCCAGCACCCGCACGGCCGCCTGCCCCACGGACGGCGAGAGGTACTCCGTGAAGGTGTCCGGCCACAGGAAGGCCATCTCACGCGGGCCCCCACGGCCCTCGGCGAAGGGCCCCTCGCCGTCGTCCTCGCCGTCGTCCTCAACGCCGTCGTCCTCAACGCCGTCATCCCTCGCGCCGTCATCCCCCGCGCCGTCATCCTCCACGCCGCCGGGAAACTCGTCCGCCCTCTCCTTCATCATCCGCTGCACCTGCTCCTTGAACCGCCGCCCCCACCACCGGCTGAACGTCTCGGGCGCCAGGCGCGGAATCTCCCGTTCGGGCGCGATGCCGCCCAACCGCTTGGCGACGGCGGCCAACGGACGTACGGAAGCAAGGGAGTTGACCAGCCACGCCGAGTGCGTCCGGGTCACCGCCGCCAGCCACACCGGCAGCCGCCCCATCACGTAGTGCGCGGCGGGACGTCGCCGGCCCTCGTAGTGGTGGTGGAGGAACTCCGCCTTGTACGTGGCCATGTCGACGCCGACCGGGCAGTCGGACCTGCATCCCTTGCAGGACAGGCACAGGTCCAGCGCGTTGCGGACCTCTGTCGAGCGCCAGCCGTCCGTCACGACCTCGCCCGCGAGCATCTCGTGCAGCAGCCGCGCCCGCCCGCGCGTGGAGTGCTCCTCCTCGCCGGTCGCCCGGAAGGAGGGGCACATGACGCTCCCCGAAGTGCTCTCCGTCGTACGGCACTTGGCGACCCCCACGCATCTGCGGACCGCGGCCGAGAAGTCCCCGCCGTCCGCCGGGTATCCGAACTCCACGTCCACCGGCTTCGGCGGCAGCACCGCGAACCGCAGGTTCTCGTCCAGCCGGTGCGGCCGTACGAGCATTCCGGGGTTGAGCAGGCCGTCGGGGTCCCAGAGGTCCTTGGCCCGCTCGAAGAGGCCGACCATCTCGGTGCCGTACATCCTGGGCAGCAGTTCGGCCCGCGCCTGGCCGTCCCCGTGCTCGCCGGACAGGGAGCCGCCGTGGGAGACGACCACGTCGGCGAGCTCCTCGGAGAAGCGCCGAAAGCGGCTCACGCCCTGTGGCGTCATCAGGTCGAAGTCGATGCGCACGTGGATGCAGCCGTCGCCGAAGTGCCCGTACGGCGTGCCGCGTAGCCCGTGGGCCGTCAACAGGCTCCGGAAGTCGCGGAGGTAGGCGCCGAGCCGGGCCGGCGGCACCGCGCAGTCCTCCCAGCCGGGCCAGGCCTCGCTGCCGTCGGGCATCCGGGTCGCCGTACCGCTCGCGTCCTCGCGCAGCCGCCACAGGGCTCGCTGACCCGCCGGGTCGGTGACCACCACGGCGTCCAGGACATCCGCGGCCCGCACGATCGCGTCCGCACGCGCGCGTGCCTCCGCCTGCGAGGCGCCGCCCGTCTCCACGAACAGCCAGGCGCCGCCCCGGGGCAGCCCCGCGTCGGCCGGCACGAGGTCCGCGGCCATCCCCTCCACCGTCAGCGGCGCGTGCGCCAGCAGCCCCGCGGCCGCCTCCGCCGCCGCGCTCTCGTCCGGGTACGCCAGCACGGCCAGCGCCCGCGCGCGCGGCGCCTCCACCAGTCGTACGACCGCCTCGGTCAGCACCCCCCAGGTGCCCTCGGAGCCGCAGAAGGCGCGGGCGACGTCCGCGCCCTTCTCGGGGAGCAGGGCGTCCAGGGCATACCCGGAGATACGGCGCGGAAGGTCAGGGAAGCCGGTGCGCAGGCGCGCCAACTCGCCCTCCACCAGGGCCCGGAGGCCGTCCGGCGCGCCGGCCCAGTGCTGCCCGAGCGTGGCGCGAGCCCCCTGTCCGGTGACGACGGACAGCTCCCGCACGCTGTCCGCCGTCGTGCCCCAGGCCACCGAGTGGGACCCGCACGAGTTGTTGCCGATCATTCCGCCGAGGGTGCAGCGGCTGTGGGTCGCGGGGTCGGGGCCGAAACGCAGGCCGTGCGGGGCGGCGGCGTCCTGGAGGCGGTCCAGGACGACGCCGGGCTGGACCACGGCCGTACGGCTCTCCGCGTCGAGGGACACGATCCGGTTCATGTGGCGGGTGAAGTCCAGCACGACGCCCGTGCCCGTGGCCTGCCCGGCGATCGAGGTGCCGCCGCCGCGCGGCACGACCGGCACGCCGTGCGCCCGGCACACGGCGAGGGCCGCCGCCACGTCGTCGGCGTCGCGCGGGGACACGACACCGAGCGGGACGCGCCGGTAGTTGGACGCGTCCATGGTGGTCAGCGCCCGCGCGGTCGCGTCGAAGGCGACCTCGCCGCGCACGGCCTTCGCCAGCCCGGCCCGCAGCCCTCCGAGATCCGTCATCCCCCCAGGATGCCGCCGGGCACCGACAGCGACGGTCAGCCGCACCCGCGAATTCCGTCCGGATCATGAAACCGCTTCCAGAACCTTCCCAATTCGATCACGAACTCTCATATAGTGACCGCCAGTTGAGCACCAGGTGTCGCTTCTCGCCCAGGACACGACCGAGGACACGGCTTCTTCCAGGACCCGACCGAGGACACGTTCTCTTCCAGGACACGACCGAGGACCGATTGATGACCGCCCCCATCCCCTCAGGCGAACGACCCACCCTCCGCGCCGTCGCGCCCGCTCCGCTGATAGCCGCCGTCCCGGCCGCGCTCGCGGTGGCCGCCGCGGTCGCCCTGGCGCCCGACTCGGTGCGCGCCCCCCTCGCCTGGGGCGCGGGCGCGGCCGCGATGCTGCTGTGCGCGGCCGTCGCGGTGGCCGCCCGCGCCACGCAGACGGCGAAGCTGGTGCGCCGCCGCCTGGACGCGGTGACCCAGGACGCCGGACGGCTCCTTCAGGAACGGGCCCGGCTGACCGAGGAGTTCCACCAGGAGCGGGCCCGGCTGGCCGACGACTCCGCCCGCGAACGGGCCCGCCTGACCGAGGCGGCGGCACGGGAACGCGCGCAGCTGACCGAGGCCGCGACGCAGGAACGCGCCCGCCTCACCGAGGAGTTCGCCGCCGAGCGGCAGCACCTCACCGGCGAACGCAGCCGCCTCGCCGAGGAGAACGCCCGGCTGACCGAGCGCGCCCGGCGGGCCACCGGCGACCGCGCCGCCGCCATCTCCGCGACCGCCAACGCGGCGGGCCGGATGCAGGCCCTGGCCACCGGCATGCTCGCCGACCTGCGCACCATGGAGGAGCGGCACTCCGACGAGGAGGTCCTCGCCGACCTCCTCCACCTCGACCACCGCACCGCACAGGCCGGCCGCCTCGCCGACTCCGTCGCCGTCCTCACCGGCGCGCGCTCGGGCCGCCGCTGGGCGCGCCCCATCGTCATGGAGTCGATCCTGCGCGGCGCGATGGGCCGCATCGGCGGCTACCAACGCGTGCGCGTGCACTCCGCCAGCGACGCCGCCGTCGCCGGACACGCCGCCGAGGGCGTCATGCACGCCCTCGCCGAACTCCTCGACAACGCCGCGAACTTCTCGCCGCCGACCGCCGAAGTGCATGTGTACGTCGAGGAGGTCCCGGCCGGCGTCATCGTCTCCGTCGAGGACAGCGGCCTGGTCATGGGCGACGTCCAGCTGCGCCGCGCCGAGCGCGCGGTGTCCGGGGACGCCGGAAGCACCGCCGGGCTCGGCGGGCTCACCGGCACCCGGCTCGGCCTCGCGGTGGTCGGCCGGCTCGCCCGCAAGCACGGTCTGAAGGTGTCCTTCCGGCCCTCCGCGCGCGGCGGCACGGGCGTCCTGGTGCTCATCCCCCAGGACCTCCTCACGCTTCCCACCGCCCCCCTGCCGGCGGACCCCGAGCAGGCCGCGACGGCTCCCCTGAACCCTCAGTCCCTCATCGAGGACTACACCGTGGAGCCCCTGCTCCAGGCGACCCGGCCGTCCAATGCCTCCCCTGCTTCCCCGGCTTCCGAGGCGTCCCAGGTGTCGTACGCCGCCGCCCGCGCCGCCGGCGACCTCGACCCGGACCCGGTCCCCACCCACGACTCGCCCCGGCACGAGCCGGTTCCCCCGTCGGCCGACAACCTCCCCAAGCGCCGCCGCGGCCGCACCCTCGCGCACGCCGAGCGCAGCCGCGCGCACGCCACGCCGCCCCAGGCCGACCCGGAACCCCGTACCGCCGACACCTCCAAGGCGAGGGCGGCGGCCCGCTTCAGCAGCTTCCGCCAGGCGGTACGCGGCACGGCGGCGGGCGCCGAGGACGCCGTACGAGACGCGGCAGGACAAGAAGAAGCCGTACGGGACGGCGTACAGGACAAGGAAGCCGTACGGGCCGACGAAGCCGTACGGGACACAGCCCCCGCCACCCCCACGAACTCACAGCCGCAGCCGCACTCGCACGCGCACCCGGAAGGCGACACCACCCCATGACCGGCACCACCACCGCCGACGAGAAGCTCTCCTGGCTCATCGAGGGCCTCCTTGAGCGCACCCCGGGCGCCCGGCACGCGCTCGTGCTCTCCCGCGACGGCCTGAAGTTGTGCCGCACCCCGGAACTCTCGGTCGACCAGGCCGACCAGCTCGCCGCGATCGCCGCCGGTATCCAGTCGCTGTCCCACGGCGCGTCCATGGAGTTCGGCGACGGCAGCGGGGGTGTGCGTTCGGCCATGGCCGAGTTCTACGGCGGGGTCCTGTTCATCGTGGAGGCGGGCGACGGAGCGCACCTCGCCGTCGTCACCGCCGAGGACGCGGACGCCGGTCTGGTCGGGCACAACATGAGCGAACTCGTGGAGCAACTCGGCGAACACCTGAGCGCGCCGCCCCGTACGTCATGAGCCGTCCGGGCAGGGACGACGCGCCCGACCGGCTGTACACCCTCACCGGAGGGCGCAGCCGGTCCGGGCCCGACACCCCCTTCGACCTGGTGACGCTGGTGGTCGCGGAGTGCGATCCGGTGCTGGGGATGCAGTCGGAGCACGCCGCGATCCTGCGGATGTGCGACCGGCCGACGGCGGTCGTGGAGATCGCCGCGGAGCTGAAGCTCCCGGTGTCCATCACCCGCATCCTGCTCGCCGACCTGCTCGCCGCGGGCCGCGTCAGCGCCCGCCACCCGCAGCCCACTGTTCCTTCCGGTCTTCCCGACCCCGACATCCTGGAGCAGGTGCTCGTTGGACTCCGTAACCTCTGACGCGCCTACGTCCTCCCCGACGGACGGCGCGCGTACGCCCCTGGAGGCGTCGGCCGACAACGGCCTCAAGATCGTGGTCGTCGGCGGCTTCGGCGTCGGCAAGACGACCCTGGTCCGCTCCGTGAGCGAGATCCGTCCCCTCAACACCGAGGAGACGATGACGCAGGCCGGCGAGGCGGTCGACGACATCAGCGAGGTGCGCGGCAAGTCCGCGACCACCGTCGCCTTCGACTTCGGCCGCATCACGCTGGACGCCCGCAATGTGCTGTATCTGTTCGGCGCGCCGGGGCAGGAACGCTTCTGGTTCCTCTGGGACCGGCTGTTCTCCGGCACGCTCGGCGCGGTCGTCCTCGTCGACACCCGGCGCATCGACGACTCCTGGTACGCCATCGACCGGCTGGAGCACCACGGCACCCCGTTCATCGTGGCCTGCAACGACTTCGGCGGGCCCACCCACACCCCCGCGCAGATCCGCGAGGCCCTCGACCTCGACCCGCATGTCCCGCTGCTCGACTGCGACGCCCGTTCACGGGAGTCCAGCAAGCGGGTGCTGATCACCCTGGTCGAGCACCTCAAGTCTCTCTCCATCCCACGATCACCGGAGTTGGCGCTGTGACCCCCGCCCCCGTGCCCCTCAGCGGGCCCCGGTTCCAGACCGAACCCGCCGAGCTGTACCGGGAGATGCGGCGCGACCACGGTGCCGTGACACCGGTCGTGCTGGACGGCGACATCCCCGCCTGGCTGGTGCTCGGCTACCGCGAGCTGCACCAGGTCACCGGCGATCCCGTGCTGTTCAGCCGGGACTCCGACCTGTGGAACCAGTGGGACCACATCCCCGACGACTGGCCGCTGCTGCCGATGATCGGCCGCAAGCAGCCCTCCATCCTCTACACGGTCGGCGAACGCCACCGCGAGCGCGCCGCGATGATCAGCGACGCGCTCGAAGCCGTCGACCCCTTCGAACTGCGCTCCCACGCCGAGAGGTTCGCCGACGAACTGATCGACGCTGTCTGCGCGAAGGGTGAGACGGACATCGTCGGGGACTACGCGGCACTGCTGCCCGTCCGCGTCCTCGCCACGCTCTACGGCTTCGCGGAGGAGCAGGGCCCCGGCCTGGTCACCGCCCTCAACGACATGATCAACGGGCGGGAGGGCGCGCTCGCGGGCCAGCAGCACCTGGCCGCCTCCATGGCTCAGTTGCTGGCCGACCGGAAGGCCGAGCCGGCGGACGACGTCGTCTCGCGGATGCTCGCGACGGCGAATTCAGGAGAAGGCTCCGGCTTCTCCGACGAGGAGATCGCCCAGGACCTCATGGTCATGATGGCCGCGGGACACCAGCCGACCGCCGACTGGATCGGCAACTCGCTGCGCCTGATGCTGACGGACGACCGTTTCGCGGCGTCGCTCTTCGGCGGCCGGCACAGTGTCGCCGAGGCCATGAACGAGGTCCTCTGGGAGGACACCCCCTCCCAGAACATCGCCGGCCGCTGGACCTCCCGTGACACCCAGCTCGGCGGCCGCCGTATCCGCGCCGGTGACCTGCTCATCCTCGGCCTCCAGGGCGCCAACTCCGACCCCCAGGTCCGCACCGACGGCTCCGCCCTCACCGGCGGCAACAACGCCCACTTCTCCTTCGGCCACGGGGAGCACCGCTGTCCGTTCCCGGCGCAGGAGGTCGCGGAGGTGATCGCGCGCACGGGCATCGAGGTCGTACTGGACCGGCTGCCGGACATCGACCTGGCCATCCCCGCCGAGTCCCTGACCCGGCGCCCGTCCCCCTGGCTGCGGGGGCTGAGCGAACTGCCCGTGAGGTTCACCCCCGTACCCGCGCTCTGAACGCTCGGAACGCTCGGAACGCTCGGAACGCCAACGCACCCGGCCGGACCGTCTTCCGGCCGGGGTCGGGGGGTGCCCCCGGGAAGACCCAGCACTCCGAACCCCGAACCCTGAACCCCGAACTCCGAACTCCGACCCCGCCCCTTGGAGGCACCCCCGCATGACCACCGGTACCGAAGAGACCCGTATCGCGCTGGACCCCTTCGTCACCGACCTGGAGGGCGAGAGCGCCAGGCTGCGCGCGGCGGGCCCGCTCGCGGCCGTCGAGCTGCCGGGCGGCGTCCCGGTGTGGGCGGTCACCCGCCACGCGGAGGCGCGCGCGCTGCTCACAGACCCCCGTCTGGTGAAGGACATCAACGTCTGGGGTGCCTGGCAGCGCGGCGAGATAGCCCCGGACTGGCCGCTGATCGGGCTCGCCAACCCCGGCCGTTCCATGCTCACCGTCGACGGCGCGGACCACCGCCGGATGCGCACGCTGGTGGCGCAGGCGCTCACCCCGCGCCGGGTGGAGCAGATGCGCGAGCGGATCTCGAAGCTGACGCAGGGCCTGCTGGACGGCCTGTCGTCCGCTCCGGCTTCCGACGGTGTCGTCGACCTGAAGGCCGACTTCGCCTACCCCCTCCCCATGTACGTCATCGCGGACCTGATGGGCATAGACGAGGCGAAGCTCCCCCGTCTCAAGGAACTCTTCGAGAAGTTCTTCTCGACGCAGACCCCGCCCGCCGAGGTCATCGCGACCCTCACCGAGCTGGCCGGAATCATGGCGGAGACGGTCGCCGCGAAGCGCGCCGAGCCGGGCGACGACCTGACCTCCGCCCTGATCCTCGCCTCCGAGGACGGCGACCATCTCACCGACGAGGAGATCGTCTCCACCCTCCAGCTGATGGTCGCGGCGGGCCACGAGACCACGATCTCCCTCATCGTCAACGCGGTCGTCAACCTGTCCACGCACCCCGTCCAGCGCGCCCTGGTCCTGGCCGGCGAGGTCGACTGGTCGTCGGTCGTCGAGGAAACCCTGCGCTACTCCACCCCGACCTCCCACGTCCTCATCCGCTTCGCGACGGAGGACGTGCCCGTCGGCGACAAGGTCCTCCCGGCGGGTGACGCGCTGATCGTGTCGTACGGCGCGATCGGGCGGGACGAGCAGGCCCACGGGCCTTCGGCCGGCGACTTCGACATCACGCGCACATCGGAGAACCGGCACATCTCCTTCGGCCACGGCCCGCACGTCTGCCCGGGCGCGGCGCTGTCCCGCCTGGAGGCGGCGGTGGCCCTGCCCGCCCTGTACGAGCGCTTCCCGGCCCTCGACCTGGCGGTCCCGGCGTCGGAGCTCCGCAACAAGCCGGTGGTGACGCAGAACGATCTGTTCGAGCTGCCGGTGCGGCTGACGACGGGCTGAGGCGGGGCACTTCTCGCCCCCGCCGCCCCTACCCGTCCCATCCCGTTCCTGGGGCTCCGCCCCAGACCCCGTTCGGTTGTGTGTCGGCTGCGGGTGGGTGGGGGCTGGTCGCGCAGTTCCCCGCGCCCCTGACGGCTCGGGGCTGCGCCCCGTCGCCCCCGGCCCGCCCCGGGTGCTGTTGTCTTTTGTCTTTTAGGGGCGCGGGGAACGGCGCAATCTTTTAGGGGGGTCTGGGGGCGCAGCCCCCAGGAACGGGATGGGACGGGTAGGGGCGGCGGGGGCGAATCCCCCCAACCGTCACCCCCGCCCCGTCTCACCCGACGGACGACGTTTCGCCCAGGTTTCCTCAAACGGCTAGGCTCCCCACCGTGGCTGATATCGAGATCCCCGCTGACATCAAGCCCGCCGACGGACGATTCGGCGCGGGCCCCTCCAAGGTGCGTACGGAGGCGCTCGACGCGCTGGCCGCCACCGGTACCTCCCTCATGGGTACGTCCCACCGCCAGGCCCCGGTGAAGAACCTGGTCGGCAAGGTGCGCGAGGGCATCTCCGAGCTGTTCTCCCTCCCCGAGGGCTACGAGGTCATCCTCGGCAACGGCGGCTCCACCGCGTTCTGGGACGTGGCGACCCACGGCCTGATCGAGAACAAGTCGCAGCACCTGAACTTCGGCGAGTTCAGCTCCAAGTTCGCCAAGGCCGCGAAGCTCGCGCCCTGGCTGGCCGAGCCCACGGTCATCGCGAGCGACCCCGGCACGCACCCCGAGCCGGCCGCCGAGGCGGGCGTCGACGTCTACGCCTTCACGCACAACGAGACCTCCACCGGTGTCGCCGCCCCCATCAAGCGGGTCGCGGGCGCCGACGAGGGCTCCCTCGTCCTGGTGGACGCCACCTCCGGCGCCGGCGGCCTCCCCGTCGACATCGCCGAGACCGACGTCTACTACTTCGCCCCGCAGAAGTCCTTCGCCTCCGACGGCGGCCTGTGGATCGGCGTGTTCTCCCCGGCCGCGATCGAGCGCGCCGAGCGCATCCACGCCTCCGGCCGCCACATCCCGGAGTTCTTCTCGCTCCCCACGGCGATCGACAACTCCCGCAAGAACCAGACGTACAACACCCCGGCCCTCGCCACCCTCTTCCTCCTCAACGAGCAGTTGGAGTGGATCAACGGCCAGGGCGGTCTGGCGTGGTCCGCGGGCCGCACCAAGGACTCGTCGACCCGGCTGTACTCCTGGGCGGAGGAGTCCAAGTACGCCACCCCGTTCGTCACCGACCCGGCCAAGCGCTCGCAGGTCATCGGCACGATCGACTTCGACGACGAGATCGACGCCGCCGCCATCGCCAAGGTCCTGCGCGCCAACGGCATCGTCGACACCGAGCCCTACCGCAAGCTCGGCCGCAACCAGCTCCGCGTCGCGATGTTCCCGGCGATCGACCCGGCGGACGTCGAGGCGCTGACGAAGTGCATCGACTACGTGATCGAGAAGCTGTAACCCTTTCTTGTACGTCGATGGGGGCGCCCTGCGTGTGATCGCGCGGGGCGCCCCTTTCTCATGTCACCGTCGGGCTCACGCCCGCGTCAGGCTCACGTCGCCGTGCACGTCACCGTCGGCGTTCCCCCACCCCCCGGCGCTCCCCCGAACCCGAAGCTCACCGAACCCCCCACCGGCACACCGCCGTTGTGAGCGGCGTTCACGGCGGTGACGGTGGAACCGCTCTGTGTGTACGTCGCGTTCCACATGTTCGTGACCTGCTGCGAGCCGGCCCAGGTCCAGGACACCTTCCAGGAAGTCATCGCCGTCGTCCCGGTGTTGGTCACCTTGACGTCGGCGTTGAAGCCGCTGCCCCAGTCGCTGCTGACGGTGTAGGCGGCGGCACAGGACGCCCCCGTACTTCCACCGCCACCGCCGGTCCCGCCCCCGGTACTCGGGAACCCCGGTGCCTTGACGCTCGCCAGATACCCGTCCTTCACCGTGTCCACGCTCACCCAGTCGTCCTTCAGAATCCCGCCCGTGTCACCGGAGTTGGGATTCCACGACCAGAACGTCCACTGGAAGGAGTCCGCCCCGTACGTCGACGTCGGCCGCAGGTAACTCACCAGCGCCGCCAGCCACTTCTGGTCCACCGTCGACGTCAGCGTCGTACCGAACTCGCCCACCCACACCGGGGCGATGTTCTGCTTGAACAGATAACCCCAGTACTTGTCCCACACCCCCGGCATGTTGTCCGGGAACGACGGATCGCTGAACCAGCTCTGCTGCGCGACGCTCGTCGCGTAGTCGTGCGCGGAGTACACGACCCTGTTCGCCACGTTCAGCTGCACCGGGTACTGCCCGGCACCCATCAGGTTGCCGCCCCACCAGCCGGAGACACCCGCGTACGTCTGCACGCCCTCCACGAAGATCAGCAGATCCGGGTTGACGGACAGGACGGCGTTCCCGGCCCGTTGCGCGGCCAGCCGCCAGTCCGTCGCCGTGTCGCCGCAGCCCCAACAGGCGGGATCGTGCGGCTCGTTGTGCAGGTCGATGCCGATGACGGTGTCCTGGCCGACATAACGGGTCGCCAGGGCCTTCAGGTCAGTGATCCACGCCGACTCCGGGACGGCGGAGGTGTACCAGAGCGCCGACTGGCCGCCCGCGTCGGGCCGGTGCCGGTCGAGGATGACTTTGAGGCCGTCCTGACCGGCGTACGACACGATCTTGTCCATGATCTGGAGGGAGCCCAGCCCTTGCAGGTCGGCGTTCTTGCCGCTGGAGAAGTCGATGCTGTTGGGGACCGTGCCGCTTTTGAAGATGTCGTCGCTGTAGGGCAGCCGGATCGTGTTGTAGCCCAGCGACTTCATCTGGTCGATCATGCTCTTGTAGTCGCGTGACCAGAGGCCGTGGACGACGTAGTTGCCGGTCTCGAAGCCGAACCAGTTGATTCCGGCGATGCGTACGGGCTGACCCGCGGCGTCGAGGATCTGGCGGCCGCTGGTGTGCCAGTAACCGGCGCCGGGAGCCGCGGCGGCGCCCGCCGACTGGACGCCCGCCAGCGGTAACAGGAGCGCGGCGGCAGCGACGCACAGCGCTCTTCGCAAGCTGCGGAACATGTGCGGGTTCCTCTCGGGAAGCGCGGCCCCGGAACAGGATGGGAGCGCTCCCATGCGCCACGCACCCTCCATGGAAGGCAATGATCATGAGCACGTCAAGGCTTCTGACAGGGGGCGGCCCTCGCGAGGGTGACAACCACGGCGATCAGTGCCTCTATGGAAGGTATGAGTAGTGCACCGACTCCGAGTCCCGAACTCGCACCGCTCGCCCGGCAGTACGCCGTCCTGCTGACGAGCCACAAGAAGGACGGCACAGGCGTCGGCACCCCGGTGAACATCGCCGTCGAGGGTGACCACGCGTACTTCCGCACCCCGGGCAGCACCTGGAAGGTCAAGCGCCTGCGCAACAACCCGGAGGTGGAGATCGCCCCCTCCACCTTCCGCGGCGCGCCCACCGGGCCCGAGATCCACGCCCGGACACGGCTGCTCGACCACGGCAGTGAGGAGGACAAGCACGCGGCGAAGCTGCTCCGCCACAAGTACCCGTTCATGCAGGGCGTCTTCGTACCGCTCGCCCACAAGGTGATGCGGACGCCGACGCTGCACTACGAAGTACGGCCCATGGCCGAGTGACTCAGTTCCGGCGCAGCAGCCGCCTGAACCCGAACAGGACGGCGAAGGCGGCCGCGACCGCGATCGCCCCGACCTTGAGGCCACCGCTCATCCCGCTGCCGTCGCCGCCACTCCCGCTCGCCGAACCGCCGCCCTCGGAAGGCGACTTGGACCCGGACCCGCTGGACCCGGGCGCGTTCTCCGGCTGCACACCGCTGTCGGCGCCCTCGCTCCCGTACATGAGCTTCGACCCGTCCGCGCTGTACGTGATCGACTCGCCCTGCCCCTGCAAGGGAACGTTCAGCCGCCCCTGCCGCTTGATCTTCCCGCCGTTCCACGTGTACGCGATCCCGCCGAAGTACCCGCGCACGGCGAGCTGCTTGCCGTCGGGCGAGAAGGCTCCGTCGGTGACCCAGAGATCGATGGTGGCGACGGGCTTGAAGACGTTCGTGCCGGTGGAGGAGAGCTGGGCGGGGCCCTCGTAGAGGTGGCCGCCGTCCTCGTCCTTGTCGGCGATGTAGACGCGCCCGGTCTTCGGGTGCACCATCAGCGCCTCCGCGTTGCGGGGCCCGTCCGCGTACTTCACGACGTACTGCGTGGCGTGGATCGTCTGGTCCTTGAGCACCTTGGGCTCGGGCAGCTTGTAGATCCAGACGTACGGCCACTTGCCGCCGAGGTTGTCGCCGATGTCGCCGACGTAGAGGTCGCCGTCGGGCCCGATGGAGATGGCCTCGACGTCACGCGGGGCACCGACCCCGGTCATGGTGATCGTGGCGACGGTCTTTCCCGTGCTGCTGTCGACGGCGTACAAGTAGGCCCCGTCGTCGCTGTCGTTGTGGGTCCAGTAGATGCCGGGGTGGGCGTGCGAGGCGGCGAGGCCGCTGGACTCGGTGATCCTCGGGTCCTTGATCGTGAACCCGTCGTCCCCGCTGTCCGCGACGGCCGGCGCCGCCAGGGCGACGACAAGGACGGCTACGGCTCCGGCGAGGAACGAAGGCGATCGGCGCATGGCCCAAGCCTGCCATCCCGGCCGACCGTTCACGTCACCCCCGCCCACAGCTCACAGGTCCGGCCCGGCGCGTGTCCAGCCTCACACCCCCACGGCCCGGGACACCCCCGCTGATCGTCCATGATGAGCGGATGCTCAGGTTCATGCCCGTCGGCGACTCCATGACGATCGGTAGCGCGGGCGAACACACATGGCGTTACCGAATGTGGCAGCACCTGCGCGCGACGTGCGGGGGCCCGTTCAAGATCGTCGGCCCTCGCGAGACGCTCTACGACAAGGCGACGGACTCCCCCGACTCGTACGAGTACGCCGACCCGGACTTCCCCCGCGCCCACCTGGCCGGCTGGGGCGAGGGCTGGCTCCACATGGCCCCGCTGATCGGCGAGGCGGTGCGCGCACAGCGGGCGGATGTCCTGCTGGTCTCCCTGGGCCTGATCGACCTCGGCTTCTACACGAACGCGGCCCAGACGGCGGAGAACGCCCGCACCTTCATCGCCGAGGCCCGCGCCGCGAACCCCCGCGTCCGCATGGTCCTGCTCCCGGTGATACCGAACGTCCGCGCCGAGTCCGACGCCCCCTTCGCCGCCGAGGTCGCCTCCTTCAACGAGCTCCTCGCCAAGACGGTCGCCGACCTCGACGAACCCCGCTCGCCGCTTCTGCTGGCGTCGCCGCCGGCCTCGTACGACATCACCTTCGACACGTACGACGGCACACACCCCAACGCGAGCGGCGAGCACAAGATCGCCGAGGGGTTCGCGGAGGCCATGTACCAGGCGTGGGACCTGGGCGAGCCGTACACGGCCGAAACCGCCTGACCGAATCCCGGCGTGCCCTGGTCACCGTGCGTATCGTTGTACTGCGCGGCTGCACTCGACCGGGTTGCGGCCGGGGAGGAGCGCCAACATGACCGTCGTAGAGAACGACAGGATCGCCATGGCCACCATCAACGAACAGATCCTGGACGAGATGTTCGACCAGATGACCGTCCCCGAGGGCTATAAGGCCGAGATCGTCGAGGGGGCCGTCTACATGTCGCCGCAGCGTCACGTTCACTGGCAGACCATCCGCAAGATCGTTCGGGCGCTGGAGGACACGTTCGGTCCGGATGTGCTCGTGGCCTCGGATGAGCGCATCGACTTTCCTGGGCACCTGAATGGTTTGGCGCCCGACGTGGCAAAACTGCGCGACAACGCCGAGCTGGACTGGAAGGGGCACTGGCGCCATCAGGATGTCGAGTTCATCGCCGAGGTCATCTCCAAGGACACGGCCAAGAACGACTACGGCCCCAAGAAGACCGCGTACGCGCTCGCCGAAGTTCCCGTCTACCTGATCGCCGACCCGTACGTGGGCAAGTGCCGCCTGTTCACCCAGCCCAAAGACGGCGACTACGTCAGCGACCTCTCCATCACGTACGGCGGGGACGTCGACATGACCACCCTCCTCGGCCTCACCCTCAACACAGGCGAATTCCCCCGCGACTAACCCGCGGAGCGTATGGCACGATTCCGCGATGATCGCCAACTCCCCCATACCCCCCGTCGTCCCGGCGGGCCACATGGCCCAGCACCCGCAACCGGTGCTCGAACTCCCCCACGAGCTGGGCCTGGAGCTGCGCCCCTGGCGCCCGGGTGACGCCGACGCCCTGCTGGCCGCCGGTCAGGACCCGGCCATTCGCCAGTGGAACCTCTTCCACGTGGCGTCACCGGAGGAAGCCCGCCAGAGGATCGAGCGCATGCACGAGCGCTGGCAGGCCGAACAGGGCGCGATCTGGGCGATCGCACGGTCGGACGGTGACGGCGAGGCCCTGGGGCTCATCGGCTGGAACGGCATCGACCTCACCGGCGGCAGCGCCGAGATCGTCTACTGGATCCTGCCCGCGGCCCGTGGCGGCGGTGTCGCCGTCGAGGCCGTGAAGCGCCTCAGCGGGTGGGCCCTGGAGGAACTCGGGATGCACCGGCTGCGGCTGTGCCACTCGGTGGCCAACCCGGCGTCGTGCCGTGTGGCGGCCAAGGCCGGATACGCCCTCGAAGGCACCCAGCGCGGCGCGCTGCTGCACGCGGACGGCTGGCACGACCTGCACCTGCACGCGCTCGTCCAGGGCGACCCGTTGGGCGCGGGATGACACCGGGTATGTCCTGAGTCCGGCTAGGTCCGGACGGCGGTCACCAGCGCGAAGGAGAGGTACTCGCCCGCGTCGGCGGTCAGCATGTCGATGACGGGCTGGTGCGCGGCCCGCCCCTCCGGCAGGTGCTCCGCGCATGCCCGGGTCCACAGCAGCCAGTCCCGCCAGGCGTCCTCCTGGAGCCGCGCGGACGTCACCGTCACCAGCTCGGTGATCTCCCACTGGAACCGCCACCACTCGGCGGTGTGCCAGGCGATCGCCTCCCATCCGACCAGGGCCTTGATGTGCGCGGGAATCGCCCCCATCTCCCGGACCTCGCGCGTCAACGCAGGTGTGGCGATGCCCAGTTGGCCGCCGGGGCGCAGGAATCGCACCAGGTACGGCAGGTAGTTGTCCGCCGTGCCGAAGTACTCGAACGCGTCGATGCTGACGATCGCGTCGAAACTCCCCTCCTCGAAGGGGAGTTGATGCGCCTCGGCCCGTACGGCCTCCACCTGGCCGTCGACGCCCGCCGCCGCGAAGACGGCCGCCGCCTCCTCCGCCCCGACCCACCAGTCGGCCGCGACGACATCGACGCCGTACTCCCGTGCGAGGAACACCGACGTCGCCCCCTTCCCGGACCCGAGGTCGAGAACCCGCATGCCCGGCCGCAGGTCCAGGTCCCGTGCGAGGTCCTCCAGCAGCCACAGGGGGTTCGGGCCCATGTCGAGGCCGAGCAGCCAGGCGGGGTCGTAGGCGGAGGAGCGGGGATAGCGGTCCGGGCGTACGAGTGCGCTGAGTGCGTCGGATGCGGTCACGGGGGACGAGCCAAGCGGATCAGGGGGTGCGGGACAACTGGGTTTCGCCGGACGGGAGTCGGCCGATGTCCCGCTCGCCCCGCTCGCCCCGCTCGTCCCTCTCGTCCCTCTCGTCCCGCTGTTCGGCGTGCGGCGGCAGGTGGTCCTCCGCCCAGTACGCCAGGGCGGCGAGCGGGATGAGGAAAGCCCGGCCGTGTGCGGTGAGGGCGTACTGGGAGCGGGCCGGTGGGCCGGGGTGGACGGTGCGGGTGAGGAGGCCCGCGGTGGCCAGTTCGTGGAGGCGGTCGGCGAGCATGCGGTCGCTGATGCCGGGCACTCGCTCGCGTATCTGGCCGAAGCCGGCCGGGCCCTTGGCGAGTGCGGCGAGGACCAGGCCGTTCCAGCGCTTGCCGAGGAGGGCGAAGGCCCGGGTGAGGGCGGCGATGGCCGACGGGGGTTCTGGCGATGGTTCCGGCGACGGTTCGGGGGGCGGTTGGTCGCTCATCGGGTACTCCCAGCGGCGCGATGACCGTGCCCCGCCGCCCGCGCGGGACGGCGGGGCACGGTCTTCGCGCCGGTTCGTCGTAGTGGGGTGAACGTCAGCCCATGTGGACGGGGGCCGCGCCCTCGACGTGCTGCTGCTTCCCGGCGTTGACGGCCAGGGCGGTGACGAGCAGTCCCGCCAGGAACATGCCGGCGGCCGCGGCGAACGCCACGGTGTAGCCGTGGGTCACCGCGTCACCCGCCTTGGCGACCAGGGCGAAGTCCTTGGTGGCCAGGCCCCGGTAGAGGGACCCGGCGGCCTCGGGCAGCTGGTCGTCGGCCGCCGACGTGGAGAGGGTCGACAGGACGGCGAGACCGAGGGCGCCGCCGATCTGCTGGGCGGTGTTCAGCAGCGCCGAGGCGATGCCGGTGTCCTCGTGCGACACGCCGCTCACCGCGCCGAGGGTCATCGGCACGAAGCTCATGCCGAGCCCGAGGGCAGTGACGAACATGGCGGGCATCAGATGCCCGGCATACGACGAGTCCGGCTCCAGCGTCGCGAACCAGAACATGCCGACCGCCGCCACCAGCAGCCCCGGACCGGCGATCACGCGCGGAGCGAGCTGGGCGACCAGCTTCGAGCTGACACCCGCGGCCACCGCCATTCCAAAACTGAACGGCAGATAGGCGAACCCGGTCTTGACCGGGCTGTAGCCGAGAATCAGCTGCATATACAGCGTGAGGAAATAGAAGGTGGCGAACATACCGGCGCCGATGAAGAGCATCGTGGCGTAACTGCCCCACCGGTTACGGTCCTTGAACAGCCGCAGCGGCATCATCGGGTTCGTGATCCGCGCCTGGAGCACCAGGAAGGCGACCAGCAGCACGGCCGCCGCCGCGAAGGAGGCCAGCGTGAGCCCGTTGGTCCACCCGTGCTCACCGCCGCGCGTGATGCCGTAGACGAGGGCGATCAGCCCACCCGTGCCGGTGATGGCGCCGGGCACGTCGAGGCGCCCCGGGTGACGCTCGGCCTCGACGAGGGTCCGCGTCCCCGCCAGCACCGCGAGCCCGATGGGGATGTTGACGAAGAACACCCACCGCCAGTCCAGTACGTCGGTGAGCGTGCCGCCCAGCAGCAGCCCGACGGTGGCGCCGACGCCGCCCATGGCCGCGTACACACCCATGGCCGTGTTGCGCGGCTTGCCCGCCGGGAACGTCGTGGTGATCAGCGCCAGCGCACTGGGCGCGGCCAGCGCGGCGCCGACGCCCTGCAGAATACGGGCGGCGATCAGCAGGCTCTCGTTCGGCGCGAGCCCTCCGAGCAGCGAGGCCAGCGTGAAGACGGCGATACCGGCCTGGAACATCTTCCGCCGCCCGAACAGGTCACCCGCCTTGCCACCGAGCAGCAGCAGCCCGCCGAAGGCCAGCGCGTACGAGTTGACGATCCACGCCAGGTTCGCGTCGGAGACACCGAGGTCGGTCTGGATGGCGGGCAGGGCGATGTTGGTGATCGTGGCGTCGAGAACGACCATCAGCTGGGCCGCGGCGATCACGACGAGGGCGAGTCCGAGATGTCGGCCGCCGGAAGCGGGGCCGGAGCCGGATGTATCCGGTCCCGCGGGGGCGGCGACAGCCGTGCTGTCAGCAGACGCAGACATGGAAATACTCCAAAGGTGGGCTGGAAACATTTCCCCGGAGAGAGAAAGCGACCCGAAAAGTCAACTTCCATTCCGAGAGAGAAGCCGGGGCGAACGGAATCCGATGAAACGGGACGCCCACACAATGCAATCCGGGGTGAGGTGCCGATACGGCACAACTCGACCCCGGGACGAGTCTCCACCCTAACAGCCACGGCCCGTTGGAGCCGACGCATTTCTCGGCAATCCAATGTGGTGATTCTCGCGCTTGACGAACCCCAAGGTTTTGTGAGCACAGCAATAAAGCGGCGCGGAATGTGTTCACACTTTCCCGGAAAAAGCAAAGTGGCGCCCTTGCGTCGAGCGTGCTCTCTTGCCTTGAGCGTGCTCTAAGGAGTTGGCTGAGGAGTCATGAAGTACACGCAGCTCGGACGCACGGGACTCAAGGTCAGCCGACTGGTTCTCGGCACGATGAACTTCGGTCCGCAGACCGATGAGACCGACAGCCACGCCATCATGGACGCGGCGCTGGCCTCAGGGATCAACTACTTCGACACCGCGAACGTGTACGGCTGGGGCGAGAACAAGGGCCGTACGGAAGAGATCATCGGAAGCTGGTTCGCCAAGGGCGGCGACCGCCGCGACAAGACGGTCCTCGCCACCAAGGTGTACGGCAACATGGCCGCCGACGGCGACCCGTGGCCCAACCACGACAAGCTCTCCGCGCTGAACATCCGGCGCGCGGTCGACGCGTCGCTGAAGCGGCTCCAGACCGACTACATCGACGTCTACCAGTTCCACCACATCGACCGCAGCACGCCCTTCGAGGAGATCTGGCAGGCGATCGACACCCTCATCCAGCAGGGCAAGATCCTCTACGTCGGGTCCTCCAACTTCCCCGGCTACAAGATCGCCCAGGCCAACGAGACCGCCGCCCGCCGCGGCGGCACCATCGGCCTCGTCAGCGAGCAGTGCCTCTACAACCTCGCCGAGCGGCGCGCCGAGATGGAGGTCATCCCGGCCGCGCAGGAGTACGGGCTCGGGGTCATCCCCTGGTCACCGCTGCACGGCGGTGTACTGGGCGGGATCATCAAGAAGGAGGTCAAGGGCGGGCGCCGCGCCTCCGGCCGGGCCGCCGACACCCTCGCCAACCCTTCCTCCCGCGCGCAGATCCAGTCGTACGAGGACCTGCTCGACAAGCACGGCATCGAGCCCGGCGAAGCCGCCCTGGCCTGGCTGCTCACCCGCCCCGGCATCACCGGCCCGATCGTCGGCCCCCGCACAGCCGAACAACTCGACTCCGCCGTGAGGGCCGTGGAACTGGAGCTGAGCGACGACCTGCTGACCTCGCTCGACGAGATCTTCCCGGGCCCGGGCCCGTCGCCGGAGGCGTTTGCTTGGTAGAGGCACCTTCTTACGGGGCGCGGGGAAGAGCGTCCCGTAAGGGGGCGCCCCTTTAGGGGCGCGGGGAACTGCGCGACCAGCCCCCACCGGCGGGCAGCCAAAACACCACACCCGCAGCACTCTGGCGCGTTACCTGACCGCCGCCGCCACAGCCACCACGACGAACATCAGCACAAGCACACCGGCCATGATCCGGTTACGGGTCTTCGGGTTCACACCATCGAGGTTAACCGCCCCCCGTTCCGGCTCCCGTTCCGGCCCCCAGCGCCCAGCTCGCCAGCGTCTCGTAGCGAGGCTGTTCCCCCCGCACCCCCGACTTCGGCAGATGGCTGCGGACGAGACACAGCTCACCCACCGTCCACTCCCGCCCGGCAAAGGCGCCCAGGACAGCGACGTACGCCTTGAAGTCGGCGTCGGCGCGGCTGCGGGCCACCGTCAGATGCGGGCGGTAGCGCCGGTGCTCCCCCGTCGCGACGCCCGCCTTCCTGGCCGCCGCCTCCGCCCGGTCGGCCAGCAGCCGCAGGGCCGTGACGTCACCCTCCGCGCCCACCCACAGCGCCCGTCCGCCGAAGTGGCCGCCGCCGCGCAGGGCGAGCGGGAACGGGTCCGTACGGTGGGCCGCGCGCGCCAGCCGTTCCGAGAGGTCCGGGACGATCTCCTCGTCCACCTCACCGTAGAAGGCGAGCGTGAAGTGCCAGCCGGGGCGGCCCGTCCAGCGCAGGTCGTGCGCGCCCGGCAGCCGCTCCAACTCATCGACTTCCGTGGCGAGTTCGCGGATCACGTTTTCCGGTGGCAGCACCGCCGCAAAGAGTCTCATGACGTCACCCTTCCAGGGAATGGATCACCGGGCGACCCTCCCCGCACCATGGAGGTATCCACGTACATAGGTGGATGTGTACGTCGACGGGGGGGAACGTCGTATGCCCATGCTCGGGATCCTGCTGCTCCTGGTCTGCTCGGCGGCGGCCACCGCGGCGCTGTTCGCCGTCGCCCGGGTCGTGCCGCTGGCGAAGCGGAAGCCGAACAACGAGGTGCTGGGGTTCGTGTACGCGCAGGTCGGGGTGATCTACGCGGTCGTCCTCGCGATGGTGGTCGTCGGGGTGTGGGAGTCCCGCTCCCAGGCGCACGAGAACACGTACACGGAGACGAACGCCCTGCTCCAGATCGCCTGGTTCAGCCGTACGCTCCCGCAGCCGGACCGCACCCGCCTCGCCGCGCTGACCGAGCGGTACACCGGCACGGTGATCCACGAGGAGTGGCCGCTGCTGGCCGATCAGCGGGACGATCCGAGAGCCTGCGCGCCCACGCCGGCGTGGTGTTCTCCCTCGCCTTCACCGTCGGCGTGATGCTCCTCATCGTCTATGAGTTCAACTACCCGTTCAGCGGCCCGCTCAAGGTCGGCCCGTCGGCGTTCCAGCTGCCCCTGGAGCGGATAAGGGCGGTTACTTAGCCGCTGCTCAGCCCAGTACTCAGCCCACCGCTTAGCCCGCGCGAACGGCTCGCCGTCTAGCCTGCTGCGATGGGTTCACCGGAGATGCGAAAAGGCGGCGTCGAGGACCTCCCCGCGATACTCGGCATGCTCGACGGCGCGGTGGCCTGGCTCGTCTCCCAGGGGCGCACGGGCCAGTGGGGCAGCCGGCCCTGGTCGACGCACCCCGAGGCCGTGGAGCAGATGCGGCGGATCCTTGCCGAGGGCACCCCGTGGATCGCGGAGATCGACGGCGAACCGGCGGGCACGATGACGCTGACCGGGCGGCCGGGGCCGGAGGTCGCCCCCGCCGGCGAACCCGAGCTGTATGTGCACTCCCTGGTCACCGACCGCCGGTTCGCGGGGCGCGGGGTCGGCGGCGCGCTCCTCGCCCATGCCGTCGACGAGGCGCGCCGCCATGGCGTGTCCCTGCTGCGGCTCGACTGCTACGCGGGCGGCGACGGCAGGCTCGTCGCGTACTACGAGGGCAACGGCTTCACGCCGACGCAGGCGTTCACCGTCGGCGACTGGCCGGGCCAGGTGCTGGCCCGGCGCGTGTAGTCCGCCGGTCCGGCCAAGGCCCGGCCGAGGTCGCCCGGAGGTGTCCGGTCTACGCCGCCGCCGTGGCCAGCTCCCGCTGTTCCTTCGGGACGAAGCGGACCTGCGGGTGGCCGTGGTGCCAGCCGACCGAGAGGCGGAGGCCGCCGACGCGGGACAGGACCAGGCCGATGGTGACCGCGGCCGCCGCCGAGATCAGGCCGCCGAGGGCGAACCCGACGCGCGGGCCGTAGGCGTCGGTGACCCAGCCGACGAGGGGCGCGCCCAGGGGTGATCCACCCATGAAGACCATCATGAACAGCGCCATGACACGGCCGCGCATGGCGGGGTCGGTGGCCATCTGGACCGAGGTGTTCGCGGTGACGTTGACCGTCATCCCGAAGATCCCTATCGGGATCATGAGCAGGGAGAAGAGCCACAGGGACGGGGCCACGGCAGCCACCACCTCCAGCAGGCCGAAGGCCACGGCCGCCGCGATCAGGACGCGCAGCCGGGCCGTGCCGCGACGGGCGGCGAGCAGCGCGCCGGCCAGCGAGCCGAGCGCCATCAGCGTGTTGAAGAGGCTGTACGCGCCGGCGCCCGCGTCGAAGATGTCGTCCGCGTACGCCGACAGCCAGACCGGGAAGTTGAAGCCGAAGGTGCCGATGAAGCCGATGAGGACGATCGGCCAGATCAGTTCGGGGCGGCCGGCGACGTAGTGGAGTCCCGCGCGGAGCTGGCCCTTGCCGCGCGGCGCCCGCTTGACCATGTGCAGTTCGCGGGAGCGCATCAGCAGCAGGCTCGCGAGGGGAGCCACGAAGGACAGGCCGTTGAAGAGGAAGGCCCAGCCGGTGCCGACGCCGGTGATCAGCAGGCCCGCCACCGCGGGGCCGACCAGGCGGGCGGACTGGAAGTTCGCCGAGTTCAGGCTGACCGCGTTCTGCAGCTGGCCCGGGCCGACCATCTCGGCGACGAAGGACTGGCGGGCCGGGTTGTCGACGACCGTGGCCATACCGACGGCGAAGGCCGCCAGGTAGACGTGCCACACCTGGACATGGCCGGAGAGGGTGAGGAAGGCGAGGGCGAGGCCGGTGAGGGCCATCGCCGTCTGGGTCACCAGCAGCGTGGGCCGCTTGGGGAGACGGTCGACCAGGACACCGCCGTACAGCCCGAAGAGCAACATCGGCAGGAACTGCAGCGCGGTGGTGATACCGACCGCGGCGGACGAGCCGGTCAGGCTCAGCACCAGCCAGTCCTGGGCGATCCGCTGCATCCAGGTGCCGGTGTTGGAGACGACCTGGCCCAGGAAGAACAGACGGTAGTTCCTGATCTTCAGCGAGCTGAACATCGAGGACGAGGGGGAGGAGCCGGTCGATCCGGAGGAGCCGGGCGATCCGGTGGCGTCGGGCGAGCCGGTGGCGCCGGAAGAGTCGTCGGACACGGAAGAGCCGGCGGACCTGGAAGAGTCAGCCGACACGGAAGCTCCGGTGGAACGGTCGGGGGCGGGCAGGGAGTCGTGGGCGGCTGGTGCGGGGGCGGAATCTGCTCCGGGTCCCGTACTCAACAGGGCTCGCCTCCTAGGCAGTCGTTGACGTCGGCGTCGTGGGAGGGCGTCGGCGCTCTTCTTTTCTCGGCGGCTTCCTCGGAGGCTTTCTCGTAAGCCTTCGTGGAAGCCTTCGTGGGAGCTTCTTGGCGGCGGCCCTCCCGGGAGAGAGCCGCCAGGGGTCACAGTTGTGCGAGCTTCTCCAGGACGGGGGCGGCCTCGCGGACCTTCGCCCATTCGTCCTCGTCGAGGGCCTCGACCAGTCCGGCCAGGAACGCGTTCCGCTTGCGGCGGCTCTCTTCGAGCATCGCCTCGGCCTTGTCGGTCTGGGTGACGACCTTCTGGCGCCGGTCCTCGGGGTGCGGCTCCAGCCTGACAAGCCCCTTGGCTTCGAGCAACGCGACGATGCGCGTCATCGAGGGCGGCTGCACATGCTCCTTGCGGGCGAGCTCGCCCGGCGTGGCGGTGCCGCAGCGGGCGAGGGTGCCGAGCACCGACATCTCGGTGGGGCTCAGCGACTCGTCGACCCGCTGGTGCTTGAGTCGACGCGACAACCGCATCACTGCGGAGCGCAAGGCGTTCACGGCGGCCTCGTCGTCGCCATGGGTGAGGTCAGGCATGTTCTTTAGCGTAACTCATTACTCTCGCTAAAGACCACCGCATTGCCCGTGAACCGCGCCACTGAACCCCGACATCACTCATATGAGTGAGCCCGCCGCGGAAAGTGACCCGTCGCCCGCCGGGGTACGGCGACCCTCGACTCCATGGGGACCAGCGTGCTCAGCCTGCGGATAGACGGGGAGCTGCTCGACCGGCTCCGAAACCACGCCGCCAAACGCGGAATGAGCGTCCAGGACTATGTCGTCGGGACGCTCATTCGCGATGACTTCGACGAGCGGTTCCAGACCGCGGTCGAGGAGACGGAGAAGTTCTACGGGGTCACGTGAGCCCGGAACACCGGGGTACGTGAGGCCCGTACGCCATGACCGGTCAGGTCAGACCCAGCGCCGGCATCAGGTAGTAGAAGCCGAACACCGCCGCGACCACGTACATCGCGACCGGGACCTCGCGGCCACGCCCGGCGGCGAGGCGCAGCACCACGAAGGTGATGAAGCCCATGCCGATGCCGTTCGTGATCGAGTACGTGAACGGCATCATCATCATCGTCACGAAGGCCGGCATGGCGATCGTGTAGTCCGCCCAGTCGATCTCCTTGACCGAGTGGGACATGATCAGGAAGCCGACCGCGATGAGCGCGGGCGTGGCGGCCTGGGACGGGACCATCGTGGCGACGGGGGTCAGGAAGAGGGCCACGGCGAAGAGCGCGCCGGTGATGACGTTCGCGAAGCCGGTGCGGGCTCCCTCGCCGACGCCCGCCGTGGACTCCACGAAGCAGGTGGTGGCCGAGGAGGAGGTGGCGCCGCCCGCGGCGACGGCGATGCCGTCGACGAAGAGGACCTTGTTGATGCCGGGCATCTGGCCCTCCGCGTCGGTCAGCTTGGCCTCGTCGCTGATGCCCATGATCGTGCCCATCGCGTCGAAGAAGGTCGACAGCAGCACGGTGAAGACGAAGAGGGTGCCGGTCAGCACGCCGACCTTGTCGAAGCCGCCGAAGAGGCTGACCTTGCCGACGAGCCCGAAGTCCGGGGTGGCGACCGGGTTACCGGGCCACTTCGGGGTGGTCAGACCCCAGGACGGAATCGTGGCGACGGCGTTGATGATCACCGCGACGACCGTCATCGTGACGATCGAGATCAGGATCGCGCCGGGCACCTTGCGCACCATCAGCGCGAGCGTGAACAGCGTGCCGAGGATGAAGACCAGCACGGGCCAGCCGTTGAGGTGACCGTCCGAGCCGAGCTGGAGCGGCACGGTCGTCTGCGCGGCGTCCGGGATGCGGGTGACGAAGCCGGAGTCGACCAGGCCGATCAGCATGATGAACAGGCCGATACCGATCGCGATGCCCTTGCGCAGGCCGAGCGGCACGGCGTTCATGACGCGCTCACGCAGACCGGTGGCGACAAGGAGCATCACGATGAAGCCGGCCAGCACCACCATGCCCATGGCGTCCGGCCAGGACATCCGGGGGGCGAGCTGGAGCGCGACGACGGTGTTCACACCGAGGCCCGCCGCCAGTGCGATCGGCACGTTGCCGATGACGCCCATGAGAAGCGTGGTGAAGGCCGCGGTCAGGGCGGTCGCGGTGACCAGCTGGCCGTTGTCCAGGTGGTTCCCGTACATGTCTTTCGCGCTGCCCAGGATGATCGGGTTCAGCACGATGATGTAGGCCATCGCGAAGAAGGTGGCGAAACCGCCGCGGATCTCGCGCGGGATGCTGGAGGCCCGCTCGGAGATCTTGAAGTAGCGGTCGAGGGCACCCTGCGCGGGCCGGGGCTCCGGCTGCTGGGGGGCGGAGGCCTTGGTGGCGGCCGAGGTGGACATGCGTGACCTCAAACGTGCAGGGGGATGGGGAAACGTGATCAAGTCTGGCCAGCGTTTGATCACCAACAGGTTTCCCCCATGTTGCTGTTGGTGCTTCGTACGAATACAACTGGCCAGACTCAGGCTGTTTCAGTATGAACATATGAGGTCGAATTCGCTATCTCCGCGCGTAGACACTTGGTATACAAGGGCGGCACGGGTGCCCGCGACCGCCGGTCCGGGACCCTCGTAAGCTGTGCACATGGCGAAGTGGACCCCCAAGCACGAGGCGCCGGAGCCCCTGGAGGGCCCGATCGTCGCCACCATCACGGGTGGCACGATTCTTTGGTTCGTCCTCTTCCTGGCGCAGCTGCCGTTCTACGGCTGGTTCGACGACCACGGGCACCTGTGGTGGCTGTGGACCTGCCTGGCCGGCGCGGGTCTCGGCCTGATCGGCATCTGGTACGTCCGGGGCCGCGACGCCGCACTCAAGCGGGCCGCCGCCGAGGCCGCCGCCGAAGCGGAGCGCTCGGCCCCTGCTGCGGAGTAACCAGCTCCCCCTACACCCACGGCATCACTCACCGCCGCCGCCGTCCTCCCCTGGTCGGATCTTTGGCGCACTCGGCAGGTGAAGCCGTATATCCGCACGTACCGTCGAATGCATGACGCACATCGACGCGGGCGCCGAACTCGATCCCGTTCACCCCGTGCCCATACCGCCCTCGCGGCGGGTGCGGGGACTGTCCGCCGCCGAGGTCGCCGAGCGGATCGCGCGGGGCGAGGTGAACGACGTCCCCGTGCGCAGCAGCCGCTCCCTGCGCGAGATCGTCAAGGCCAACGTCTTCACCCGCTTCAACGCGATCATCGGCGTGCTCTGGCTGATCATGCTGTTCGTGGCGCCGTTCCAGGACAGCCTGTTCGGGTACGTGATCATCGCCAACACCGGGATCGGCATCATCCAGGAGTGGCGGGCCAAGAAGACCCTGGACTCGCTCGCGGTGATCGGCGAGGCGAAACCGACCGTACGCAGGGACGGGGTCGCCACCGAGGTCACTACGTCGGAGATCGTGCTCGGGGATCTGATCGAGATCGGGCCCGGCGACAAGATCGTCGTCGACGGCAGCTGCGCCGAGGCCGACAGTCTGGAGATCGACGAGTCACTGCTCACCGGTGAGGCCGACCCGGTGGTCAAGCACCCCGGCGACGAGGTGATGTCGGGCTCCTTCGTGGTCGCGGGCGGCGGCGCCTTCACCGCGACGAAGGTGGGCCGGGAGGCCTACGCGGCGCAGCTGGCCGAAGAGGCCTCGCGCTTCACCCTCGTCCACTCCGAGCTGCGGTCCGGTATCTCCACGATCCTCAAGTACGTGACGTGGATGATGATCCCGACCGCGATCGGCCTGGTCATCAGCCAGCTCGTCGTCAAGCAGCACGATTTCAAGGAATCCATCGCGCGGACGGTCGGCGGAATCGTGCCGATGGTCCCCGAGGGACTGGTCCTCCTCACCTCCGTGGCCTTCGCGATCGGCGTCATCCGCCTTGGCCGAAAACAGTGCCTCGTGCAGGAACTCCCCGCCATCGAGGGCCTCGCCCGCATCGACACCGTCTGCCTGGACAAGACCGGCACCCTCACCGAGGGCGGCATGGACGTCACCGAGCTGCGGCCGCTCCAGGGCGCCGACGAGTCGTACGTAGGCAGGGTCCTCGGCGCGCTCGGCGAATCGGACCCGCGGCCGAACGCCTCCCTCCAGGCGATCATCGCCGCCTACCCGGACAGCGAGGAGTGGCGCTGCACCGAGTCGCTGCCCTTCTCCTCCGCCCGCAAGTACAGCGGGGCGTCCTTCAGCGAGGGCAACGGTGAGTCGAGCACCTGGCTGCTCGGCGCCCCCGACGTCCTGCTGCCCACCGGGGACCCGGCGCTCGCCGAGACCGAGCGGCTGAACGAGGCCGGACTGCGGGTGCTGCTGCTCTCCCGCGCGACCCGCGATCTGGACGGCCCGGAGGTCAAGCGCGACGCCAGGCCCACCGCCCTGGTCGTCCTGGAGCAGCGGCTGCGCCCGGACGCGGCGGAGACCCTGCGCTACTTCGCCGAGCAGGACGTCAAGGCGAAGGTCATCTCCGGCGACAACGCGGTGTCGGTGGGCGCGGTGGCCGGGAAGCTCGGGCTCACCGGCTCCGTCGTGGACGCGCGCCATCTCCCCGACGAGAAGGAGGAGATGGCGAAGTCGCTGGACAAGGGGACGGTGTTCGGGCGGGTCACCCCGCAGCAGAAGCGGGACATGGTGGGCGCGCTGCAGTCGCACGGGCACACGGTGGCGATGACGGGCGACGGCGTGAACGACGTACTGGCCCTGAAGGACGCCGACATCGGCGTGTCCATGGGCTCGGGCTCGGAGGCCACCCGGGCGGTGGCCCAGATCGTCCTCCTCAACAACAGCTTCTCGACGCTGCCTTCGGTGGTCGCGGAGGGCCGCAGGGTCATCGGGAACATCACCCGGGTCGCGACCCTCTTCCTGGTGAAGACGGTCTACTCGGTGCTGCTGGCCATCCTGGTGGTGTGCTGGCAGGTCGAATACCCCTTCCTGCCACGGCACTTGACCCTTCTCTCCACCCTGACCATCGGCATCCCGGCCTTCTTCCTCGCGCTCGCCCCCAACAAGGAGCGCGCGCAACCCCACTTCGTACGGCGGGTCATGCGGTACTCGATCCCGGGCGGGGTCGTAGCCGGAGTGGCCACCTTCGTGACGTATCTGATCGCCCGTCACTACTACACGGGCGAGGGTTCGTTGGACGCGGAGACGAGCGCCGCGACGCTGACGCTCTTCCTCATCTCGATGTGGGTGCTCGTGATCATCGCCCGGCCGTACACCTGGTGGCGGGTCTGCCTCGTCGCCGCGATGGGCGGGGCGTTCCTGCTGGTGCTCGTGGTGCCGGGCCTGCAGCACTTCTTCGCGCTGAAACTGGTCGGCGAGACGATGCCGTGGATCGCGGTGGGGATCTCGGTGGTGGCGGCGGCCGCCCTGGAGTTCCTGTGGAGGTGGGTCGACCGCCGCGTTCCCGCTTAGCGCTCGGCAGCAGCGGGGAAGCCGGCGCCGTCTTCACCTGCGGGACCGTTGTGGCTGGTCGCGCAGTTCCTCGCGCCCCTAATGGGCGCCACTAATGGGGCGCCACTGACGGGGCGCTCGTCTACTGCACGTCGATGGCGTCGCCCGTGGCGTTGACCGCCGGGGTCGTCGAGGTGCCCGCGAAGGAGTAGCGGTAGTTGCCGTCGACGGAGGCCGTGACCGTCGTCTTCAGGGCGCCGCCGGTGGTGGTCTTGATCGTCTTGACCGTGGTGTAGGTGCTGCTGCCCTTCTTCTTGAACTGCAGCTTCACCGGCTGGCCGACGTAACCGGAGTACTTGCCGGCCTCCCAGTTGGCGCGGGTGAGGGCGCCGGTGACCGTGATGGTCTTGCCCTTCTTCACCGGCTCCGGGGAGGCGTTGACCGTCAGCTTGGAGGCCTTCTGGAGCTTGAAGCTGCCCGCCTTCTCCGTCCAGATGAAGTTGGAGTCGTCGCCGTTGGCGTCCACCCAGGCGTCGACGTACCAGGTGCCGGCCTGGTCGTTGGTGACGTCGTACACCCGCGGGTCGACGGTGAAGGAGCTGGAGCAGGTCGACGTCGTGGCGTTGGCGGCGACGCACTTCACCGAGGAGGTGGTGAGGATGCCGTAACCCGGGCCGTTGAGCGTGATGTCGGCGCTCTTGATGCCCTGGTCGTCGGTGGCCGTGACGGAGACGGTGAACGTCTTGACGCTGGCCGCGCCGATGACGACGTTCTTGCCGCCGTTGACGACGACCTTGGTGATCGCGGTGTCGCCCTGGACGCCGTCCGCGAAGGCCGCGGGGGCCAGAGCGGCGCCGGCCGCCGTGAAGGCGGTGAGCAGGGCGACGGTGGTGGTGCGCTTGCGCATGGCTGTTTCCCCCCAGGGAATGTCGGGCGGCGCATCCCCATGAGCGCCGCCGGGAGGTCACGGCCGAAGGGCCATGACCGGAAAAACGCGGTTTCCCCGCACCCCTGGATGGGGCGCGGGGAAACCACATGGAATTCGCGACTACGGCCGACTGCCTCTGTCGCTGCTACTGCTGTTGTTGCTGTTGTTACTACTGCACGTCGACGTAGTCACCCGTGGCCTTGACGGCCGGGGTGGTCGCGGTGCCCGCGAAGGAGTAGCGGAAGTAACCGTCGACGGAGGCCGTCGTGGTCGTCTTCAGGTTGCCCGTGCTGTCCGTCTTGATGGTCTTGACGGTGGTGTAGGTGTCGCTGCCCTTCTTGCGGAACTGCAGCTGCACCGACTGGCCGGTGTAACCCGCGTACTTGTGGGTCTCCCAGTTGGCGCGGGACAGCTTGCCCGTCACCGTGATGGTCTTGCCCTTCTTCACCGGCTCCGGCGAGGCGTTGACCGTCAGCTTGGAGTAGCGCTGCAGCTTGGTGGTGGCCAGCGCGTCCTGCTCGACGTAGCCGACCTTGCTCCAGTCGACGTCGTCGGCGGTGATGTCGACGCCGTTGAGCGCGACCGCGTAGCCGATGGCCTTCCAGGTGGTGGCGTCGGCGTTGACCAGGTCGGTGTCCGGGTAGACGTCGATGGTGCCCTTGCAGGTGGCGGCCGTCGTCGAGGTCGCGGTGCAGACCGGGAGGTCGTCGCCGAACAGGATGCTGTCCGGCTCCTCGTAGGAGCCGCGGTAGATCTCCATGTCCAGGATGAAGTCGTCGGCGGTGATGTCGACGTCGGCGGCGTGCGTGATGTTGAAGGTGACCGGGGCGGTGACCTTGTTGGCGATGCCCGCGACGATCGGCTTGCCGTTGTTGACCTTCACGGAGGAGAAGGACAGGTCGAGAGCGTACGGCGTGCCGGTGTCGGCGGCCGAGGAGGTGCTGAACGCGGTCTTGCCGGACGCGGCGCGGGCGGCTTCCTGCACCTTGGCGACGTCCGCGCGGGAGGCGGCGGAGGCGTCGGCGGCGTGGGCGCCCGGAATGGCGAAGGCGGAGAGGGCCAGGGCGCCGGAGACGGCGGCCACGGTGGCACGTATGCGCATGCGATCCCCAAGTGGAGAAAGGGGCCCCGGTGGTGGTCGTTCCTCACGGCTCGTCGTCGCACGGGGCCCAAGTGATGGTGGAGTCTGTTGACTCAGGTGATCAGATCTGTGACGCGAGTGAATGGTTGTACAGGATTTGAAGACTTTGTGAGCGGATTACCAAACTCACAGCAAGCGGTTCACCAACGGGGCAGCCTGCGGCGCGGCAACCGGCGGCGCCCGGCACCCTCCGGGCATCGGGCGCCGCCGGCTCTCGGCTCGGTCAGTCGAACCAGCGGTCGCGCGCCAGCTCCTCGGTGCGGGACGGGTCTTCGAGCAGCGCCGCGACCTCGAAGCGGCGCGGCCACTGCCCCGCCGCCCAGGCGAGCCCGGCGGCGACGCCCTCCAGGGTGGAGGCGTGCAGCACACCGTCCCGCGTCCGCCGCCAGTCCAACTCGGTGCCGTCGACGACGAGTTCGTCGTGTTCGACGTACGAGGTGGGCGTCGAGGGTCCGAGCAAGACCCTCACAGACTCCGGAACATCGTGCTCGGCACCCTCGGAGGTCACTTCCCCCGTCACCGACTCGCTCAGCCGCCGCACCTGGAACAGCTCGGCGAGATCGGCGGCGCGCGACGGCCGTACGGGAAGCAGCGGCATCCCTTCGGTGAAGGGCAGCAGGTCGGGCGAGTCCACGACCACGGCGTCGGCCGCGTCCACCACGCGCACCGCACCGTCGACGACGGCCCGCAGCTCGTCCGGCAGGGTCACCTGCTCGGGGTCGAGGTCGGCCAGAAAGCCGTAGAGGGCGTGCAGTTGGGCGCCGGAGACCTCGCGGTCGGGATCGGCGAGCCGGTCGAGCAGCTCGGCGGCGCCCCCGGGCTCGTCGAGGAGGGCGGCCACGGAGGTCCGCACCCCCAGCGCCCGCAGCACCTGCTCGTCGTCGAAGCCGGTGGCGTCGGCGGCGTCGTACAGACCGTGCAGGAGCGGATCGCTGCCCTCCGCCCGCAGTCCGGCCGGGCGGCGCCCGTCGAGGACGGGGTGCCCACGCAGCCACCAGGCCGCGTAGGGCCGGACGATCTCGTGCGTGCCGTCCGGCAGCAGGATGCGCACGGGCTGGGTCAGCGCGTCCCGCAACGGCGGCCGGGACAGCAGGGCGAGGGCCTGCGGCCACCGCTCGTCGTCCACCAGGTCCAGATCCCGTACGGCGACGATCTCGGTGGCGACCGGCGGCACCGGCGCGTCCGGCAGCCGGTCCAGGACGTCCTCGCACCACACGTCGATGGCGTCGAGGAGGCCCGCGTCATCGGGCTCGGCAAAGTCGGAGTCGCGCGGCTCCAGCTCGTCCGGGTCGAGGACGAGGTCGGTGGCGCGTACGAGGGCGAAGTTGGCGAGGACGCCACAGGCGGCGAGCGGCTGCTCACCCCAGCGCTCGGCCAGCTCACCGTCCACGAAGGCCAGTTCGTCCTCACGCATGACCTGGGCGAACGGGCTGCCGGGCAGCACGAGTTCGCCCGCGGGTGCGAGTTCCCCTTCCTCGTCCGGGAGGGCGAGGGCGCCGAGCCAGGGCTCGTCGCCGGGTTCGAGGCCGGCGTCGCGGACGAGCGCGAGAACGGTGTCCGCCAGCTCCTCCGCGTCCAGGGTGTCCTCGTCCCAGGCCGCGCCCTCGTCGTCGAGCGAGGCGGCGACGGCGGCGCGCACCTGCGGGGTGGTGAGCACGGCGCGGGGCGTGGCCGGGAGGGCGCCCAGCTTCTCCAGGAGCGGGTGGGCGGCGTCCGGGTGGGCGACCTTGAGTCCGAGCCGGGCGAGGCTGTCGGAGGTGGCGGCCCAGGTGTCGTCGGGGGTGGGCCCGTCCGGGACAGGCAGCAGGACCTGCCGGGGGCCGATGGTCGTACGCCCGTCGGCGAGCGGCACCGGCAGCCCGGAGAGCCGGTCGGGGTCGACCCCGGCGAGGCTGTCGTACAGCCTGCGCCACCAGCCCGGATCCTTCTCCAGTCCGGCCAGCCGGTCGACGGCCTCGGTGAGCGGGACACGGGCGACACCCAGCGTCCGCAGCTCCACCCGGCGTTCGAGCCCGGCGGGCAGCAGGCTGGGCAGCACCTCGGCGAGGACGTGGACGGTCTCGGCGCCCGCGCCCTCCACCACCTCGGCGTCGCGGGGCCGCAGGGCGGCCGGGTTCTCCGACACGCTGGTCTCGGGCCAGTCGTCGGGGGTGTCCGGAGCGCTGACCGGCGGGGCGGCCGGCGGCAGGAAGGCGGTACGGGGCAGCCGGTCCAGGATCGCCTGGCGCAGCGTGCCGTCGAGCTCGCCCTTGCCGAGCGGGCCGGGCACGAGGTCGATGATCCCGGTGCCCACCGGGCGCCAGGCGGCGAGCAGTTCGGCGTACGCGTCCGCCGCGCGCTCCACGAGGAAATCGGTGAGCGGGCCGGGGGCGGCGTGCCGCCGGGTGGTGTCGAGCGGGAGGGAAGCGATGAGGAGGGCGGGGACGCCGAGGGGCTCGTCGCTGGGGGTGGGCGCGTGCACGACGGGGCTGGTGCGGGGGCGGGCGGGGGCGCCGTCGGCGTCCACCGGGACGGCCCAGGTGACGGACCAGTGCGGGCGCAGCCGCTCCTCGACCGGGCGGTCGGCGAGGAGGGCGGCGTCGAGCGGGCCGTGGTGGGAAGCGACGCGGTAGCGGGTGCTGCCGTCGCGGGAGTCCTCGACGGTGACGCCGTCCTCATGGCCGCGCCGCAGCAGCGTACGCACCTCAGAGTCACTGTCCCCGACCTCGACCAGGACTTCGTCGAGGCCGGGGAGGGCGAGCAGGAGGGCGTCGTCGATGTTCCGCAGCAGCCGCTCGGCGAGATCCTGGGCGGCGGGGTCCCGCAGCGGCAGGATGACAACGGTGTCGTACGACTCCGGGGCGGTGCCCTCGGCGGCGAACGGCAGCCGGAGCAGCGGCACATGGCCGTCGCGGCGGCGGATCTCGTCACCGAGACCGGGGCTGTGCCGGGCGGTGTCGCCGGCCAGTTCACGGGCCTCGGCGAGGGACCAGCGGACACCGCCGTGGCGGCCGACCACGGCGGGCTCGTCGGTCACCGCGAGGACGGCGGCGAAGCCGACGCCGAAGCGGCCGACGGCGGTGTCGTGGGCGTCGCGCTTGGCGGACGCGCGGAGCGTGGAGAGCGACTCGACGCCGGTCGCGTCGAGGGGGGCGCCGGTGTTGGCCGCGGCGAGCACGCCGTCGCGGAGGGTGAGCCGGAGCCGGCCGGGAACGCCGGCCCTGGCCGCCGCGTCGGCGGCGTTCTGGGCTAGCTCGACCACGAGCCGGTCCCGGTACCCGCCGAGGACCAGGTCCTCCTCGGCGTTGGCGTCCTCGCGGAACCGGGCCGGGCTGGTCGCCCAGGCGTCCAGCACGCCGCGTCGCAGGCGGGCCGTCCCGAACGGGTCCGCGCCCTCGGCTGCCGGCCGCACGAACTTGCTCACGGTTCACTCTCCCTCTCGCCTGGCGCGACCGCGAGTGCAGCGCTCGGTCGCGGCATGAAGGTACCGCGCGCCGGGCCGTGCTCCGCCCCGGGTTCTCGCCCCCGCCGCCCCTACCCGTCCCATCCCCAGGGGCTCCGCCCCTTCGACCCCGGGGGTTGTTCGTCGGCTGCCGGCCGGTGGGGGCCGTTCGCGCCCACGCGGCGGAGCCGCATGTCGACACGGCCCCGCGCCCCTAAAAGGGGCGCGGGGAACTGCGCAATCTTTTGGGGGTTACGAGTGGCCCAGCTCCGCCGAGGTTTCGTCCGTTGTGATCGAGACCGAACCGGAATCGGGGGACGGGCGGAGAGGGAAGGGGTCCACGCGGGTTTCGTCGATCACCGGCGGAGCCGGGCGCGGGGGCTTCGGCATGACGGCGGCCTCGGAGTGCCCGCCACAGCCGTACGAGAGGGACACGACATGCCCATCGGCGGGCGAGAACTCATTGGCACAGACACCGAACGCCTGTCCGAGCGAGCCCCCGATGGGGTTGAGGAAGCCACAGCTGACGCACGACGCGGGCGCGGCCTGCGCCATCGCCGTCTTCGGCCCGTACCCCTCCTCCCACCGATCGGCCGCCACATGCAGCCCGTACCGGGACAGGACCCGCGCACGACGCAACCCCAGCTCCTCGGCCACCGCCGCGATCGACCCCCGCCGCGGCGCGACCGGAAGCGTCGCGGGCGCCCCGCCCGTCACCTCCGCGTCCTCCGCCTCCACCAGCTCGGCCATCTCCTCCGAGACCGGCGAGTTCGGCGGCGGCTCGTCCTCGCCGGTGAAACCGGGTTCGAGGCGGAGATCCTCGGCGTCCGTGGGCAGCAGGTCCCCCGGGCCCATGTCACCGGGGCGGAGCCGCTCGCTCCACGGCACCCACTCGGGGGCGAGGAGCGATTCGGGGCCGGGCAGCAGCACGGTTTCGTCGAGCGTGACGGCCTTGGCCCGGGAGGCCCGGGCGACGGTCACCGCCCAGCGCCACCCCCGATACCCCAGGTCCTCGCACTCGAAGAAGTGCGTGACAACGCGGTCCCCTTCGGAGACCAGCCCCACGTGCGCGCCGACGACGCCGGGTGCGGCGGCCTCCTCGGCTGCGGAGCGGGCGAGGTCGACTGCCTCGGCGCACAGGCGGTCGGGGGTGCGGCTTCGCGTGGTCGCTGCGCTCACAGGTATCGCTTCTCTCCTACGCCGTCTCACGGGTGCGCCATTCCTCCGGCGGGGGTGCGGACGGAGCGGACCGGAGGGCCGCGTCGACGTCCGCGCCCGATCGCACTCGGGCGCACCTACGCCATCCATTCTGCGGGATGGCCGAGAGGCGCGCGGCCGAGAACAATCGCCGCATGCGCGCTACGCACGCTACCTTCTCCTGGGCCCTGGGCCCACACCGGCGGCCCTCTTCGGCGCTCCGCGCCACATTCTCCGGCACTGCGCGCCGGTGTTTCGCGCCCCCACAACCCGTCTCGGCCGGCCGCAAAGTCGCCCACCAGGACACGCCGACGGCCTCCCCTGCCACGCGCCCCCGCCGCCCCTACCCGTCCCATCCTCCAGGGGCTCCGCCCCTTCGACCCCGGGGGTTGCGCTTCGACCGCGGGCCGGTGGGGGCTTGTCGCGCAGTTCCCCGCGCCCCTAAAAGATCGCGCAGTTCCCCGCGCCCCTTAAGGGGCACCCGCAGTCGGCGACGCACCGAAGGGGCCGGGCCGGTACGTCCAGCCCGTCGCTTACGTGGTTATGGGCAAGTTCATGCTGTGGAAGCAGGCAGCAATGCCCACCGGCGACGGGCTGGACGTACCGGCACGGCCCCGACCCACCCACCAACGCCGCACGCGCCCCCCTATACGCGCGGTAACCGCACTACGCACCCCCATCTCGGGGCACTATGACGGAGTGGCAGCCGCAAGGTCGCCCCAGGGAGCAACCGGAATCGGTGGCACCAAGGGCAGCAGCCGGAGTGGCGGATCGGGCCGGATGAGCGGGTCCGTCCGCGCGGTCGGCCGTGCCCTGCACTTCCCGGTGACCGGAACGGCACGCGGCATCCGCAAGGCCACGCACGCCCACGGAGCCGGCGAGTCCGGCCTCGGCAAACTGATCGAGCTGCACGCGGTGAACGGCGCCGGCGACGTCATGATCACCGTCGCCCTCGCCTCCACGGTCTTCTTCTCCGTCCCCACCGACGAGGCCCGCGGCCGCGTCGCCCTCTACCTCGCCATCACCATGGCGCCCTTCACCCTCCTGGCCCCCGTGATCGGCCCCCTCCTCGACCGCCTCCCCCACGGCCGCCGCGCCGCGATGGCGGCCGCGATGCTCGCCCGGGCCTTCCTCGCCCTGATGCTCTCCAGCGCGGTCGTCACCGGCGGCATCGAGCTGTACCCCGCCGCACTCGGGGTACTGGTCGCCTCGAAGGCGTACGGGGTCGTACGAAGCGCTGTCGTGCCACGCCTCCTGCCACCCAAGTTCTCCCTGGTGAAGGCCAACTCCCGGGTCACCCTCGGCGGGCTCTTCGCCACCGCCGTCGCCGCGCCGATCGGGGCGGGACTCCAGATCCTCGGCCCGCGCTACCCGCTCTACGGCGCCTTCGTGATCTTCATCGCGGGCACGTTCCTGTCGTTCACGCTGCCGCACAAGGTCGACTCGGCGAAGGGCGAGGACAAGGCGCTCCTGGCCGCGGACGAGGAGCACCTGCACGGACCGCGCCAGAAGAAGGCCCCGCGCCCGGGGCTCCGTACCGTCGGCACGGCAGTCACGCACGCGCTCGGCGCCAACGCCTCCCTGCGCTGTCTCTCCGGCTTCCTGATCTTCTTCCTCGCGTTCCTGCTGCGCGAGCACCCGCTCACCGGCGAGAGCGCGGCGGTCTCGCTCGCGATAGTGGGCGTGTCGGCGGGCGCGGGCAACGCGCTCGGCACGGCGGTCGGAGCTTGGCTGAAACAGCGCGCTCCGGAGATCATCATCGTGACGGTGGTGGCGTTCGTACTGGCGACGGCGATCCTCGCCGCGCTGTTCTTCGGGGCGGCCTTCGTGGCCTGCCTCGCCGCGGTCGCCGGCTTCGCGCAGGCCCTCTCCAAGCTGTCCCTGGACGCGCTGATCCAGCGGGACGTCCCGGAACTCGTCCGTACGTCCGCGTTCGCCCGCTCAGAGACGCTGCTGCAGATGGCGTGGGTCCTCGGCGGCGGCATCGGCATCGCGCTGCCGCTCAACGGCACGCTCGGCCTGTCCGTGGCCGCCGCGATCGTCGCCACGGGCTGGCTGACGACCGTACGGGGGCTGCTCAGCGCGGCACACCACGGCGGACCCGCCCGGCAGCGGGTGGCGTGAGCGGCACGGCCACGCGGGGGCCGCGGGCGGCACGCCGTACCCCACGTGGGGAGACCACTGGACCTGCCCGATAGCCTTCGGCCATGACCTCCCTGCCCCGCGGCAGAGCCGCTAATGCACGCAGCGTTGCGCGCCGCCGTCGCGCCGTCGCCGCTGTCGGCGCCGTTTCCGCCGGACTTCTCACCCTGTCCGCCTGTGACAAGCCGACGCCGCTGGCCACGATCACGGTCGGCAAGAACTCGGTGAGCTCCGAGACCGACTGCTACAACGACGGCAAGGAGGTGTCGACCACGGACCTGGCGAAGTGCCTCAAGTCCAAGGACATCAAGTCCATCAAGGTCGACCCCGACGAGACCGTCCGGTTCGGTGTGGACCCGAAGATCGCGGACAAGGGCTGGACGATCCTGATGAACGGTCAGCCGCTGACCGACTCCAGCAAGAAGACGTACCGCACGATCCCGGGCAGCGTGTTCTTCAACGCCCAGTACGGCGCCAGCGGCAACTCGACGCTCGTCTCCATCAAGGAGGGCGAGAAGACGGTCACCGGCCTGTGGTCCTTCAAGCTCAAGAAGGACTCCTGACCACGTCTTCCGCCGTCGTACGTGTCCTGGTAGCCACCGCGGTCCCCGCCGAGCGGGACGCGGTGGCCGGGGCGTTCCCCGCCCCGCCCCGTGAGGTCCGGATCCCCGGAGTGACACTCCACCGCTCGGGCGGTTACGACCTGCTCGCCGCCGGTGTGGGCCCCGCTCTCGCCGCCGCCTCCACGGCCACCGCGCTCACCGCGGCGGCACTCGAAGGCACCCCCTACGCCCTGGTCGTCTCCGCCGGGATCGCGGGCGGTTTCCAGCCGGACGCCCCCGTCGGGTCACTCGTCGTCGCCGACGACATCACCGTGGCGGACCTGGGCGCGGACACCGCGGACGGCTTCGTCCCGGTCACCGCGCTCGGCTTCGGGGCCGTCAGCCACCGTCCACCGGAATCACTCGTACGAGACGTCGTGGCGGCCACGGGTGGACGCGCCGGGACGGTGCTCACCGTCTCCACCGTGACCGGCACCGCCGCCCGCGCCGCCGAGCTGCGCGCACGTCACCCCCGCGCCCTCGCCGAGGCGATGGAGGGGTTCGGGGTCGCCGAGGCGGCCGCCACGCACGGTGTGCCCGTACTGGAGCTCCGCGCGGTCTCCAACCCGGTCGGCCCGCGCGACCGCGCCGCCTGGCGCATCGGCGACGCGCTCGCCGCACTCACCGAGGCTTTCGGGAAGCTCGCACCCGTACTGGAGGGTTGGAACGGACATGACCGCACTCACTGAGCCCGTGCAGATCGCGTACTCGCCCTGCCCGAACGACACGTTCGTCTTCGACGCCTGGGCCCACGGCCGGGTGCCGGGCGCGCCCGCGCTCGACGTCACGTTCGCGGACATCGACATCACCAACGGCATGGCCGAGCGCGGTGAGTTCGATGTGCTGAAGGTGTCGTACGCCGTACTGCCGTACGTCCTCGACGAGTACGCGCTGCTGCCGTGCGGGGGCGCGCTGGGGCGGGGCTGCGGCCCGCTGGTGCTCACTCGCGAGGCGGACGCGGACCTGACCGGCCGTACCGTCGCCGTGCCGAGCGAGAGGTCGACGGCGTATCTGCTCTTCCGCCTCTGGGCCGCGGACACGGTCCCCGGCGGGGTCGGCGACATCATCGTCATGCCGTTCCACGAGATCATGCCGGCCGTCCGGGACGGGAAGGTCGACGCGGGACTGGTCATCCACGAGGCGCGTTTCACGTACCAGAACTACGGGCTGCACAAGCTCGCCGACATGGGCGAGCACTGGGAGCGGACGACCGGGCTGCCCATCCCGCTGGGCGCGATCATCGCCAAGCGCTCGCTGGGCGACGACACGCTGAAGCTGCTCGCCGAGTCGGCCCGCGCCTCGGTCCGCGCCGCGTGGGACGACCCGGAGGCCTCCCGCCCGTACGTCCTGGAACACGCCCAGGAGATGGACCCGAAGGTCGCGGACCAGCACATCGGCCTGTACGTCAACGAGTTCACGGCGGACCTCGGCGACGACGGCTATGCCGCGATCCGGGGACTGCTCACCCGCGCGGCGGCCGAGGGGCTGGTGCCGCCCCTCGGCCCGGATGCGCTGAACTTCCCGTAAGTGCCCTGCGTTGCCCTGCGTTGTCCGCTGGATGTCTATACGTCGAGCTGGTCGGCGACCGCTCGCAGCAGGCCCGCGATCTTCTTGCCGGAGGCCTTCTCGGGGTAACGGCCCTTCTCCAGCATCGGCGTGATGTTTTCGAGGAGGGTCGTCAAGTCCTGGACGATGGAAGCCAGTTCGTCCGGCTTGCGGCGCTGCGCGGCCGCCACGGAGGGGGTCGGGTCCAGGATGGTCACCGAAAGCGCCTGGTCGCCGCGCTGACCGGCGACGACGCCGAACTCCACGCGCTGGCCGGGCTTGAGAGCTTCGACTCCGGCGGGCAGGACCGAGGAATGAACGAAGACGTCGCCGCCGTCGTCGCGGGAGAGAAAGCCGAAGCCCTTCTCACTGTTGAACCACTTGACCTTGCCGGTAGGCACGTCTGTCCTCGTCCTCGTACTCGTCGGAAACTGCTCTGAAAACTGCTGGGCGGTTGCAGGGGCAACTGCCCTTAAACGGCTCTGGATAGCACTACAGCGGGTCGTCGGACCCGCCGGTACCAAGGCTAATGGTCCGGCGGCTGGTGACAAGACGTCGCTGGATTGTTCCTTCGCGCTGGGAACTACCCTGGTCCGGTGCGTGACAAAACCCAAGCGAATTCCCCTGAAGCCGGTGACCGGCTGATCCGTGCCGGTGCCATCGTCTTCTTCATCGGAGCCGTGGCCACACTGGTCACCGTGGCACCGCTGCTGCTCGGTACGACTCCTTTTCCGACATACATGTTCGGCTTGAGCATGTTCATGGGTGTCGGATTCCTGTTGGCCGGAGCCGGGGTGCTCCAGTCCATCGCGGAGGGCCGCCGCCGCGCACGCGCGGCGCGGAGCTAGCGCGGGCGAGATTCGGTCAGCAGTCGGGTCGGCTGTAGTTCTCCAGCCACGCCGGGAACTCCGTGAGATCGGCGAGGACGACATCGGCGCCCGCCGCGCGCAGCTCGTCGGCATCGCACGGGCCGGTGGCCACGGCGACGGCGTACGCGCCGGCCGTGTGCGCGCCGCGTACGTCTCCGGTGTGGTCGCCGACGTACACGCTCGCGCCGTGCTCGCGCAGCGCCTCCGCCTTCTGCTCGGCCCACAGGTTGCCGACGACCTCGTCCGCGTCGATGCGCAGATGCTCCAGGTGCAGCTTGGCGTTGGGCTCCCACTTCGCGGTGACGACGACGGCCCGCCCGCCCGTCGCGTGCACGGCCGCGACGACCTCCCGGGCGCCGGGCATCGCGAGTGTGCCGGTGATGGCGTGTGTGGGGTACATCTCACGGTAGAGATCCGCGACCGCCGGGACCTCGTCCGCCGGGAACCAGTTGACGAGCTCGTCCGCCAGCGGCGGCCCGAGCCGCGTGACCGCCAGATCGCAGTCGATGTACGTCCCCGTCCGCGCGGAAAGTGCCTGATAGCAGGCGCGGATACCGGGGCGGGAGTCGATCAGGGTCATGTCGAGGTCGAAGCCGACGGTCAGCGCGCGGGAAGTCATATGGGCCATTGTGCCCAGGCCGGAGCCGAGGGAGCCCACGGCCCAAAGGGTCAGCGTCGGCGCTGTGAGCGCCACACCAGGTACAGGGCGGAGGCCACGGCCGCGCCGCGGACGACCCAGGGCCAGGTCTCGGTGACCGCGTCGTTCATGTGTCCCTCGGCGATGGGGGCGCCCCAGCGGCCGTTCGTACGGCCCCACAGCCAGACGATGCCGGCCGTGGCGGCCAGGCCGGGCAGTACGAGGACCGCCCACTTCGACTCGGCGGCGGTCAGCCGGCGCGAGGCGTAGGCGATGAGCCAGCCGAGGCCCAGGGCGAACCAGTTGCCGAGGGCGGCGCCCGCGACGAGGAGGGCGGCGGCGAGGAGGAGGAGGGGGTTGCTCCAGCCGCTGAGGCTCGGGAGGCGGCGGCGACGCGCCGACCTCTCCTCCACATCCTCCAGCTCGCCGTCCGGAACCGCTTCCGCCTGCTTGGCCGGCTGCTTGGTGGACTGCTTGGCCGCCGGCTTCGGTTCCTCGGCGGGCTTCTCCCCGGACTTCTCCTCGGGCGGCGGCTTGAGCAGTTCGGGGATCTCCACGCCTCCGACGAACCCCGGCACGCTGTCCCCGAGCCCGAACGGGCTGCTGTCCACGCGCCACCAGTCCGGCTGGGTGGCGCTGTCGCCCAGCTCCTGCGCGCTCGCGAGGTGCGGCGGGGAGGGGGCGTCGGCGTTCTCGGTGGGTTCCGGTTCCGCGGGGCGCGGCCTCGGGACGACACGGCGCAGGCCCTTGGGACGGCTTTCCGGTTCGACGGCGCGCTGGGTGGGGACGGCGGCCCACGGCTGCGTCCCGGGCGCGGCGTCGTCGCTGCGGCCGGCTGCCGTGACGATCTCGTCGGGGGTGCCGAGGCGGGCGAGGATGCGGCGGACGGCGGCGGGGCTGTCGACGGGTGTCTTCGCCCTGCGGCGGTCGATCTCGTTCCGCAGCTCGCTCACCAGCCGCATCCGTGTCGCCGACGGCAGCTGCCGCTGCTGAGCCAGGTCTCCGACCCGGCTCAGGTAGTCGAAGACAAGCTGGTCACTCTCAATCCCCACGAAGTCCCCTCCGGGGCGGGCACGTTGAATACCCCGTGCCGACGAAGGTACCGGTTTTCCCCTCGCCCCCAGACCCCCGCTTAAAAGACTGAACTGAAGAGAGTCGGCTGCGGGTGGGTGGGGGCTGGTCGCGCAGTTCCCCGCGCCCCTAAAAGACAAAAGACACGGGGGCGGGCCGGGGGCGACGGGGCGCAGCCCCGAGCCGTCAGGGGCGCGGGGAACTGCGCGACCAGCCCCCACCCACCCGCAGGCGAAACACAACCCCCGGGGTCGAAGGGGCGGAGCCCCTGGGGGATGGGACGGGTAGGGGCGGCGGGGGCGAAGGACTCCCCCTGCGCAAGTCAACCGCTACCGTTGACAGGATGAGCACCGAGACCGCTCCGCGTTCCCTGGCGGAAGCCCTCCGCACGCGGGACGACACCTCACTGTCCACGCTCCTCAGGTCCCGCCCGGACCTGATCACCCCCGTCCCCACAGACCTCACCCAGCTCGCCACCCGCGCCGGCACCCGCGCCTCGGTCGTCCGCGCCCTGGAACGCCTGGACCGCTTCGCCCTGCAGACGGCGGAAGCCCTCGCCGTGGCGGCGGACCCGGCTACGTACGACGAGCTCATGGGCCTGATGGCCGGCGACGACCGCGACCCGGCGGTCATGGCGGCGTTCCCGCGCGCCCTCGGGACGCTCCGCGAGCAGGCCCTGGCCTGGGGCCCCGACGACCGCCTCCGCCTCGTACGGACGGCGCGGGAGCTGCTCGCGCCGTCCCCGCAGCACCCGTCCCCGACGGGTCTGGGCCCGACGGTCGCCGAAGCCACGGCGGGTATGTCTCCGGGCCGCATCCAGGAGATCGTGGCGGCGGCCGGGCTGCCCACCACCCACGACTCCGTGTCGGCCGTCGCGTCGCTCACCGGCCTGTTCACGGACCGGGCGCGGATGTCGGCGCTGCTCGACGACGCGCCCGCCGAGTCGGTGGACGTGCTGTCGCGGCTGGTGTGGGGGCCGCCGTACGGCCAGGTGACGGCCGACCCGGCGCGGCATCTGCGCTGGCTGATCGACCGCGGGCTGCTGCTGCCGACGGCGCCCGGCACGGTCGTACTGCCCCGGGAGGTCGCCCTGCATCTGCGGGCGGGCCGCGCGCACCGGGCGGCGGAGCCCGTGGCGCCGGCGGTCGAGGCGGCGCGGACCCACCGTCCACAGGTTGTGGACGCCGCGGCGGCCGGCCAGGCGTACACGACGCTGGCGACCATCGAGGAACTGCTCAAGGACTGGCACGAGGGCGGTCCGGCGGTGCTGCGCGCGGGCGGGCTGAGCGTGCGGGACCTGAAGCGGACGGCGGTGGCACTGGACCTGTCGGAGCCGATCGCCGCGTTCTGGGTCGAGCTCGCCTACGCGGCGGGGCTGTTGGCCTCGGACGGCGAGGCCGACGAGCGGTACGCGGCGACGCCCGGGTACGACGAGTGGCTGGAGCTGCCCGCCGCCGAGCGCTGGGCGCGGCTCGCCTCGGCGTGGCTGGCGGCGACGCGGACGGCGGGGCTGGTCGGCGCGCGGGACGCGAAGGACCGTACGCTCTCGGCGCTCGGGCCCGGCCTGGACCGCTCCGCCGCCCCCGAGGTCCGCCACCGCGTGCTGACCCTCCTCGCCGCGCTTCCCGAGGGCGCCTCCCCCACCGCGGACTCCGTCCTCGCCCGTCTGCACTGGGAGCGCCCCCTGCGGGGCGACCGGTCCGCCTCGGACGACCTGCGCACCCGGCTGGCCCGCTGGACCCTGTCCGAGGCAGAGCTGCTGGGGATCACGGGCCGGGGGGCGCTGTCGGCGCAGGGGCGGGCCCTGCTGGGGTTCCCGTCGCCGTCAGCCTTGGCAGGCGAGCCCACCGGCCCCGGCGACAAGCTGCCCGCCCACAAGCGGCACCACGCCCTCCCCGAGACCGCTCACTCCCCCGCCGAACAGGCCGCGGCCACCACCCGGGCCGCCCGGCTGCTCGCCCCCCTCCTCCCGGAGCCGCTGGACCACGTCCTCCTCCAGGCGGACCTGACCGCGGTCGCGCCGGGCCCCCTGGAGCGCCCCCTGGCGGACACACTGGGCGTCCTCGCGGACGTGGAGTCGAAGGGCGGCGCGACGGTCTACCGCTTCACTCCCGCCTCGGTACGCCGCGCGCTGGACGCGGGCCGCTCGGCGTCGGACCTGCACGCGTTCCTCGCCGCCCACTCCCGCACACCGGTCCCGCAGCCGCTCGCGTATCTCATCGACGACGTGGCGCGCAGGCACGGCCATCTGCGGATCGGCGCGGCGTCGGCGTACGTCCGCTGCGACGACGACGCGCTGCTGAACGAGATCCTCGCCGACAAGCGCTCGCAGGGTCTGCGGCTGCGCCGCCTGGCGCCCACCGTCCTGGCCGCCCAGGCCGACCCGGCGGCCCTCCTCGAAGGCCTCCGCTCGATGGGCTTCGCGCCCGCCGCCGAGTCCGCCGAGGGCGATGTCCTGATCACCCGCGCGCACGCCCACCGCACCCCGCCGCGCACCGCCCCCGAGCCCGTCCCCGAGGGCCCTCCGGTCCCCGACGCCACCCTCCTCGGCGCCGCGATCCGCGCCATCCGCGCCGGCGACCTGGCCTCCACGACCCCCCGCAAGCAGGACGCGGCCACCGACCACCCCGGCAACGGCGAGCTCCCCCGCACCAGCTCCGCCGAGACCCTCGCCACCATGCAGGCCGCCGTCCTCACCGGCGAATCCCTCTGGATCGGCTACGTCAACGCCGAGGGCGCCGCCACCCAGCGCGTCATCGCCCCGATCCGCGTCGAGGGCGGCTTCGTCACGGCGTACGACCACACGGCGGACGAAGTCCGCACGTATCCGCTGCACCGGGTGACGGGGGTCGCGGAGCTGGCGGACGACCAGGCCTGAACCCGGACCGCCGACGACGCGGACGCCGACGTCCTCTACGCGTGGGGACGTATGGGGACGCGTGGGGGAAGACACAGCCCCTCGGGTTCTGAGCCGGATGGGGCACACTGGACGTTTGGCCGGGCATCCGCGCTGGGATGCCGGCACGCAGAAAGGGACGGGTGTGAACGGACCCCTCATCGTCCAGAGCGACAAGACACTCCTGCTGGAAGTCGATCACGAGCTGGCGGACGCGTGCCGGCGGGTCATCGCGCCGTTCGCTGAGCTGGAGCGGGCGCCCGAGCACATTCACACGTACCGGGTGACGCCGCTGGGCCTGTGGAACGCGCGGGCCGCGGGGCACGACGCCGAGCAGGTCGTCGACGCGCTCGTGGAGTTCAGCCGCTATCCCGTGCCGCACGCGCTGCTCGTCGACATCGCCGAGACGATGGACCGTTACGGGCGGCTCACGCTGAGCAAGGACCCGGCGCACGGGCTCGTCCTCACCAGCACCGACCGGCCCGTGCTCGAAGAGGTGCTGCGCTCAAAGCGGATCGCGCCGCTGGTGGGCGCCCGGATCGACCCGGACACCGTCGCCGTACACCCGTCCGAGCGCGGGCAGATCAAGCAGACGCTGCTCAAGCTGGGCTGGCCGGCCGAGGACCTCGCCGGATACGTCGACGGGGAGGCACACCCCATCGAGCTGGCCGAGGACGGCTGGGCGCTGCGCCCGTACCAGCGGCAGGCCGTGGAGAACTTCTGGCACGGCGGCAGCGGGGTCGTCGTCCTGCCCTGCGGTGCCGGGAAGACGCTCGTGGGGGCCGGGTCCATGGCGCAGGCCAAGGCCACCACCCTCATCCTCGTCACCAACACCGTCTCGGCCCGGCAGTGGAAGCACGAGCTAGTGAAGCGCACGAGTCTCACCGAGGACGAGATCGGCGAGTACAGCGGTACGCGCAAGGAGATCCGGCCGGTCACCATCGCGACGTACCAGGTGCTGACGACCAAGCGGAAGGGGATCTATCCCCATCTGGAGCTCTTCGACTCCCGCGACTGGGGGCTCATCGTCTACGACGAGGTGCATCTGCTGCCCGCGCCCGTCTTCAAGTTCACCGCCGATCTCCAGGCGCGCAGGCGGCTGGGCCTGACCGCCACCCTGGTCCGCGAGGACGGGCGCGAGTCGGACGTCTTCTCCCTCATCGGGCCCAAGCGGTTCGACGCGCCCTGGAAGGAGATCGAGGCACAGGGGTACATCGCGCCCGCCGACTGTGTCGAGGTCCGCGTCAATCTCACCGACTCCGAGCGGCTCGCCTACGCCACCGCCGAGACCGAGGAGAAGTACCGCTTCTGTGCCACGACCGCCACCAAGCGGAAGGTGACCGAGGCGCTGGTGCGGAGGTTCGCGGGGCAGCAGATCCTCGTGATCGGCCAGTACATCGACCAACTCGACGAGCTGGGCGAGCACTTGAACGCGCCCGTCATCAAGGGCGAGACCAGCAACGCGCAGCGCGAGAAGCTCTTCGACGCCTTCCGGGAGGGCGAGATCAGCGTCCTCGTCGTGTCGAAGGTCGCCAACTTCTCCATCGACCTGCCCGAGGCGACCGTCGCCATCCAGGTGTCCGGCACCTTCGGGTCACGGCAGGAGGAAGCCCAGCGGCTCGGGCGGGTGCTGCGCCCCAAGGCCGACGGCCACCAGGCGCACTTCTACTCCGTCGTCGCCCGCGACACCATCGACCAGGACTTCGCCGCCCACCGCCAGCGCTTCCTGGCGGAACAGGGGTACGCCTACCGGATCATGGACGCGGACGAGTTGCTCACCGACTCCGGGACCGGGGCCGAGACCGGGACCGAGACCGAGACGGACAGCTGAGCGAGCAGCAGCAACCCCAGTAGGGGGTACGGCGCCGCCAACGGCTGCTGCCACCAGGGGAGTCGGAGGTCCAGGTCTCCCTGGTGCGGGATCAGCCAGAGAGTGCGGGCCGCGAAGACCGCGGTGACGGTCGCGGCCTGGCGGAGGCGGCCGTCCGCGTACAGCACGGCGATCAGCGGGACGCACCACACCCAGTGGTGCGACCAGCTGATCGGGGAGATCAGGAGGGCCGTGAACGCGGTCCCGAGAATGCCCCAGCGCTCGTTCCCGGCCCAGCGCTCGTTCCGGGCCCAGTACTCGTTCCCGGCCCGGTACTCGTCCCCGGCCCCGTACTCGTCGCCGGCCCTGCGGGCCGCCAGCCACAGGCCCGCGCACCCGACCGCCGCCGCGGGCAGCGCCCAGGCGAGGCCCGGTGCCGGCTCCCCCAGGGCGCGGGCGATCAGCCCCTGAAGCGACTGGTTGTCGACGATCCATGCCTTGCCGACGCGGCCGGTCTCGTACAGCCGCCGGGTCCAGAAGCCGACGCTCGCGGCGGGCAGCGCGAGCGCGCCCAGCAGGACGGTCGCGGCGAAGGCCGACGCGGCGCCTGCCGCCTCCCGGCGTCGGCGCCTGAGCAGCAGGTACGCGATGAAGACGGCGGGCGTGAGTTTCACCCCGGCGGCGATGCCCAGCGCGATGCCCTTGCCGGGGGCGCCGGGCGGCCGGGTCAGGTCCCAGAGGATCAGGCAGACGACGGCCAGGTTGATCTGACCGAAGAGGACGGTCTGGAAGACGGGTTCGAGCCACAGGGCGAAGGCGGTGGCGGCACAGAGCGCCGGGAGTCGCACCGGAAGTCCCGCGAAACGGCAGGAGAGCCGGACCAGCACCGCCAGCAGGCCCACGTTTCCGACGACGAAGGCCACCTTGAGGGCGCCCGGCGCGAGCCAGGCCGTCGGCATGAAGAGAAGCGCCGCGAAGGGCGGGTACGTGGCGGGCAGCTGCCACTCGGTGACGGTGAACCCGTAGAGATCCGTGCCGTTCAGTACGGCCGCGCCCTCGGCCCGGTAGACCAGCGCGTCGGCCATGGGGGCGCGCGTGACGACGCACAGCGCGCAGAAGGCGGCGAAGGAGAGGGCGAGCAGGGTGACTTCCATGCGTGACGATACGGTCACTTTCCGCTGAAGCACGGAGTGACCCTAGTGCCGGGGGACTTCGCCCCGGCGGACGGCTCACCGGCGTCGTACGCCCGCTTCCTCTCCGTACTCGCCGAGGAGCACCACGCTGAGTGCCGCGCCCGCGAACACCTTGACGGCGCGCACGGCGTCGCCGAGACGGTGGCGGTGGTGGGTGGAGGTCGCGGCGGTCGCGCCGCTGGGGAGACCGGGGTGGACAGGGCCTGGGGTGAAGGTAGCTGCGCTCATGTATCCATGGTGGAACTCCGAGCCCCCGATGGCGTCGGTCTTCGGACCGAACCTCGGTGGCCCCCTCGTACACCTGCGGACCGCCCGCCGTACGCCTCACGACGGACCCCGACCCCTAGGGTCCCCGGGGGCACACCCCTGAGACCGGCCCTGGGCGGCCGCGGAAGACCACCGGTCCCGGGCGTCCGTGGAAGACCACCCGGTCCCGGACCGTGGAAAACCATTCGCCCCCACATCCTCCCGTGACCTAGAATCTCCGCTCTTGCCCGCCTCCTGTCACGGAGTGCCGCTGTCCGGCCGGAAACCGGACGGCATCCAGGAATCACCCACGCAGCAGGTCCCCGGAGGCAACCCCCGTGTCCACCCCGTCCGACGATCCCCTCTCCCGCGAGCAAGCCCACCTCGGCCAGTCCCGCGCCGCCCTGCGCGCGATGCGCGAGGACGTCGAGAACCTCGACATCCGCGATGTCACCGCGAACTGGGTGAACGCCGCGGTGCTCCAGCGCCAGATGGACGAGCGCATCAAGGCCCTCGCCGACCTCAGTCACACCCCGCTGTTCTTCGGGAGGCTCGACTACCTGCACCCGCCGGGCGCCGACAAGGCGGAGGGCGCCGAGGGCGAGCGCTTCTACATCGGGCGGCGGCATGTGCACGACGCCGAGGGCGACCCGATGGTCATCGACTGGCGCGCGCCGGTGTCGCAGCCGTTCTACCGGGCCTCGAAGAAGAACCCGATGGACGTCGGGCTGCGCCGCCGTTTCGGATACACGGGCGGCGACCTCACGGCGTACGAGGACGAGCACCTCTCCGACCCCGCCGAGGCCGCGGCCACCAGCAAGCTGCTCCAGCAGGAGATCGAGCGGCCGCGCGTCGGCCCGATGCGCGACATCGTGGCGACCATCCAGCCCGAGCAGGACGAGATCGTACGGTCCGGACTGTCCGGCTCGGTCTGTGTGCAGGGAGGCCCCGGTACCGGAAAGACCGCCGTCGGCCTGCACCGCGTCGCGTATCTGCTGTACGCCCACCGGGAGCGGCTCGCCCGCACCGGCACCCTGGTCATCGGGCCGAACAAGTCCTTCCTGCACTACATCGAGCAAGTCCTCCCGGCTCTGGGCGAGTTGGAGGTCAAGCAGGCGACCGTCGACGACCTCGTCGCCCACGTCGAGGTACGCGGAAGCGACGACGCGACCGCCGCCGTCATCAAGGGCGACGCCCGGATGGCGGAAGTGCTGCGGCGGGCCGTGCGCTCCCATGTGACCCTGCCGGCCGAGACGGTCGTCGTCGTGCGCGGTTCGCGGCGCTGGCGGGTGGCGGCGTACGAACTGGAGGAGATCGTCCGGGAGTTGCTCGACCGCGACATCCGGTACGGCGCCGCCCGCGAGGCCCTTCCGCAGCGGATCGCACACCTCGTGCTGGTGCAGATGGAGCGGTCGGGCGAGGCGCCGGACGACCGGGTGCAGGATGCCGTCGCCCGCAACACCGCCGTGAAGGCCGCGGTCAAGGCGATCTGGCCGCCCGTCGACCCCGCCAAACTCGTCCTGCGGCTGCTCTCCGACGCCGACTTCCTCGCCGTACACGCGGAGGGGCTCCTCGACGAGGACGAGCAGAAGGAAATCCTCTGGCAGAAGCCCGCGCGGAGCGTCAAAGCCGCCAAGTGGTCCCCCGCCGACGCCGTGTTGATCGACGAGGCCACCGACCTCGTGCAGCGCACGCACTCGCTCGGGCATGTGGTGCTCGACGAGGCGCAGGACCTCTCCCCGATGCAGTACCGGGCCGTCGGCCGGCGCTGCACGACCGGTTCGGCGACCGTGCTGGGGGATCTGGCGCAGGGGACGACCCCGTGGGCGACGCGGAGCTGGGACGAGGCGCTGCGCCACCTCGGCAAGGACGAGGCCGTGATCGAGGAGCTGACGGCGGGCTTCCGCGTGCCCACCGACGTCATCACATACGCGTCCCGGCTGCTGCCGCACATCGCGCCCGGGCTGACCCCGGTGGCGTCGGTGCGGGAGAACCCGGGCTTCTTCGAGGTACGGGCGCACACCGGCGCGGCCGACACCGAAGTCATGGGGGCCGTACAGGAGTTGCTGCGCAACGAGGGCTCCACCGGTCTGATCGCCGCCGACGCCCGCATCCCCGTCCTCGCCGAGGCGCTGGCGGCGGCCGGGCTGACGTATCTCGGCCCGGGCGAGGAGACGACGGCCGAGACCCGGCTCACCCTCGTACCGGCCTCGCTCGCCAAGGGTCTGGAGTACGACTACGTGGTCCTGGACGAGCCGCAGGCCGTGGTCGACGGCGAACCGGACGAGCGGACGGGCCTGCGCCGCCTGTACGTGGCCCTGACCCGAGCGGTCTCGGGCCTGATCGTCACGCACGCGGCGCCGCTGCCGCCCCAACTCGCCTGATCAGGCAGGGAAGTCGGGCAGGGATTCGGGAAGCGCCTTCAGCAGCGCGTCCAGGAGGCCGGGGAACCGGGCGTCGAGGTCGTCACGGCGCAGCCGCACGAAGCGGTTGCGGCCGACGGCCCGCGTCGAGGTGAGCCCGGCCTCACGCATGATCCGCATATGGTGCGAGACGGTCGACTTGTGCAGGTGGCCGACGCCGAGCACGTCCGGGGCGCAGCTGAACTGCTCGCCGGTCGCGTACTTCTTCAGCAGCCACAGCCGCACCGGGTCACCGAGCGCGTGCAGCACCTTGACCAGCTCGATGTCGTCCGCGTCGGGCTGCGGCAGCCACTCGCCTTCCTCGTCCTTCACGGACTTCACGGGCACGCCTCTCTCCACCTCTCCCCCCTTACCGTTTGACAATCATCCAACAGTCTTTATTGTTTGACCAACGTCAAACCGTTCACGGACTCTTGGGGGACCCCCGTGCGCCTACGACTGCTCCTGCTCGCCCTCGGCACCTTCGCCGTGGGCACGGATGGCATGGTCATGGCCGGCATCCTGCCGCTCATCGCCCGCGATCTGAACGTCTCCATCACGGTCGCCGGACAACTGGTGACCGTCTTCGCCCTCTCGTACGCGGTGCTCGCGCCCGTGCTCGCCACGGCAACCGCCCGCTGGCCCCGCCACCGCGCCCTGCTCACCGCACTCGCCGTCTTCAGCGTCGCCAACGCCCTTACGGCACTGGCTCCCTCGTACGGCGTCCTGCTCGCCACCCGGGTACTGGCCGCCGTCGGCGCCGCGCTCTACACGCCGACGGCCAACGCCGTCGCCACCTCGCTCGTACCGCCCGAGCGGCGCGGGCGGGCCATCGCCGTGGTGATGGGCGGGCTGACCGCCGCCACCGCTCTCGGGGTTCCGCTGGGCACCTGGATCGGCCGCACCGACTGGCGGCTGACGATGTGGCTGGTGACGGCGCTCGGGCTGGCCGCGTTCACCGGGCTCGCACTGATGCTGCGCGAACTGCCGCAACCCGTCGGCGGGTTGAGCCTGCGCGAGCGGCTGACGCCGCTCGCCAACCCCCGCGTCCTGGGTGCGGCCCTCACGACGTTCCTGGTCTTCCTGGCCTTCCAGACGACCTACATCTACTACACGGTGGCCACCTACCCCGCGACCGGCGGCGATCAGGACCGGCTGACGCTGCTGCTCCTGGTCTCCGGATTCGCGTCCGTGGGGGGCGGCCAGCTCGGCGGGCGGCTGGTCGACCGGTGGGGGTCGCGACCAGTGATCCTCGCCTCGGGTGCGGCGTACCTGGCGCTCGCCACCGCCTTCCCCTGGACGCTCCAGTCCCTGCCGACCGCGCTGGCGTCCTCCGCGCTCACCCCACTCGTCGGCTGGTCCATCGCCGTCGCCCTCACCGCCCGCCTCGCCTCACTCGACCCGGCGAACGCTCCCCTGCTCATCTCCCTCAACAGCAGCGCGCTGTACTTGGGCATCGCGGCGGCCGGCGGCACCGGAAGCCTCGCGATCTCGATGTTCGGAGACCGCTGGTTTCTGCTGGCGGGAGCGGGGCTGGCGGCGCTGGCGGTGGCCGTGGCGGCGTTCACGACACGGGAAGCGCGCCCGGCCCGGACCCCGGCGAAACCCGCCCCGGTCCGGGCCTGAGACAGGGGTGGCCGCGGCGCCCATGAGCACCGCGGCCACCTCACCTCAACTCCCCTGTCGTACGGGGGTTGTTACTTGAACTTCTTCCACATGGCCTGGTAGACCGCCTTGGCGTCCGTGCCGAGGCGCGGCCCGGTCAGCGCACCGTTGCCGCCCAACGAGGTGTTGGACACGAGGTAGTTGCGGCCCTTGTGCGACATGTACCAGGGGCCGCCCGAGGCGCCGCCGGTCATGGTGCAGCCGACCTGGTACTCGGCCGGGTACTTGCTCGGGTAGCTGGTGCCGAGCACGTAGCGCTTGGTGGCGCCGCGGCAGTCGTACATCTTCGAGCCCTCGTAGGGCGAAGCGGCGGGGTAGCCGCGGACCTTCATGTTCTTGACCTTGTTCGCCGCCGGGGCGTTGAACCACACCGGCAGGGCCGCACCGACCTGCTGCTGAAGCGACTTGTGGCCCTTGGGCTGCTTGACGTGCAGCACGGCGTAGTCGTACGTGGAGGCCCAGGTGCCGCTGTGGCCCGAGCCGCCCTTGATCCAGTTGTTGGACGTGATGGCCCAGTCGGCCCAGTAGCTGCCGTACGGCGAGACGCTGCGGGAGTTGGCGTTCTGGACCGCCTGCTGGATGTTCAGGTTGGCCTTGTTGTTGAAGGACGGGTAGAAGGCGATGTTGCGGTACCAGCCCGCGCCCTTGCCGCCGTGCACGCAGTGGCCCGCGGTCCACACCATGTTGGACTTGCCCGGGTGCGCGGGGTCGGAGACCACCGCGGCGGAGCACACGTACTCGCCCTCGGGGGTGCTGAAGAACAGCTTGCCCACGGCCGCCGCGTAGTGGTGGTACGTGGACTTCACCCGCGTGGCCTTGTACTTCTTGACGTGGCCGTCGGGCTCGTAGGCGTAGACCGCGCCGCCCGAACCGGAGCTCATGTTGGTCGACTTGGCGACGGTCGGCATGTCACCGGTGATCTCCTTGGCCGCGGCGATGCGCTCCGGCGTCCAGAAGTCCTCGATGTACGGGTTGGCGAAGTCCTCAGCCTTGGATGCCCAGTTGCTGTAGTCCTTCCACCCCCCGTTCTTCCACTTGTCCAGGTCGGCGCCGCTGAGGTCGGTGGGGATACCGGCGGGCAGCTTGTAGCCCCCGATGGAGACGCCGCTGTCGTCCCCGCCGGTGTCGACGTTCTTGTCCGCCTGCGCGGACGACGAGGGCGCCGCGTCGGCCGAGTCGTCCTTCTTGCTGTCACAGGCCGTGGTGGTGACCATGATGGCCGCGATCACCGCTGCGGCGGCCGCGAGCGAGCGGCTGCGTATGGATGGCATGGAGCGTTGTCCCCCTGTTGCTGTGCACGTGCGCATTTGTCATGCCCCGGCTCACCGAGGCTTCCCTAATATGCACGCACGGGGGCGGCCCGTGATCGCCACGAGACCCTCAACACACAACAACTACCGGGCAGATACGGTTCCGTGACCTCGTTCGTCCGGCTGCGGGCCGGTGGGGGCTGGTCGCGCCCACGCGGCGGAGCCGCATATCGACACAGCCCCGCGCCCCTTAAAAGAACCCGGGGCGGGCCGGCAGCTGTTTAGGGGCGCGGGGAACTGCGCGACAAGCCCCCACCGTCCCGCACCCAACACACAACCGAACGGGGTCGAAGGGGCAGAGCCCCTGGGGGATGGGACGGGTAGGGGCGGCGGGGGCGAAAAACACCCCGGTGCCCCCTACGCGTCCAACGCCACCCGCCACTCCCGTACCGCATCCACCGAGACCGGCCCGGCCCAGCCGCGGGGGCGCGCGGCGCCGCCGATGTGGAAGGCGTCGACCCCCGCGGCGCGCAACGGCGCCACATGGTCGAGGCGAAGGCCCCCGCCGACCATGATCCGCGGCTCGTAGCCGGGCTCACCGCTACGCCCGGCCTCGGCGACAAGCGTGGAGAGGCCGTCGTCCACCCCCTCGGGGGAGCCGGCCGTGAGGTAAGCGTCGAGGCCCGGCAGGTCGGCGAGCTGCTTGCGCAGGGCGTCACGGTCGGCGGCACGGTCGATCGCACGGTGGAAGGTCCAGCGGCAGCCGTCCAGCTCGGCAACGATCCGCTCCACGGCGGCGAGGTCGGCGCCGCCGTGCTCGTCGAGAAACCCGAGCACGAACTCGTCCGCCCCGGCGGCGCGCATCTGCCTGGCGACGCGTACCAGCGCGTCGACGTCCCCCGCGGCGAAGCCGTCCGCCAGGCGGAGCATCACGCGCAGCGAGATGTCGACGGCGGCGCGGATCCCGACGAAGTTCTCGACCGGCGGAGTGAGTCCGTCGGCGGCCATGTCGGTGACCAGCTCCAGCCGGTCCGCACCTCCGGCCTGGGCGGCGACCGCGTCCTCCACGCCGAGGGCGATCACCTCCAGGACTGCGCGCTTGCTCATAGGACCTCTTCCCCTTGGGCGGCTACAGGTCTAGTCCAATCCAAGAGTACGCCGAGATGCCACTCCCCCGCGAGAAGATCGCCGCGAGGTGTCCGGGCCCGCGGGGAATCCGGCCCGCGGGGAATCCGGTCACCTCCGAAGAAGTCACCCTTCGAAGACGTCACGCCCCGAAGACGTCACCCACCGAAGATGTTGAGCTCCCCCTCCTCCGCCCCAGCCAGCTCGTACCGTGCCCCCTCCAGCGGACGCCCCGAGTACAGCCGTACGAGGGTGGCGGCGTCGCCGATGTAGCGCGCGGGCGTCCGCGCCCCGGACACCTCGCCCAGCCGCAGCGGCTCGTCCACATCGTCCAGGTCGGCGTGGAGCGGCAGGTGCCCCTTCTCCCGGGTGATCCGCGCGAGAAGGGTGAGCGCGTGCGGCAGCCCGTCGCCCACGTACGCCCCCGGCTCCCCGAAGACCTCCCGTACGTCACCGGCGTGCACCCACTCGCCCAGCGCGACCGGGTCAAGCACACCCCCCGCCTTGGCGATCACCGGTCCGGCTTCCGTCATCCCGCGCTCCAGCTCGTCGATGACCTCACCCATCGACCAGCCGCCGCGCTCGGCGATGTCCCGGTCGTTGCACTCCGGGCTGAACACGCCCTTCTCGAACCGGCGGTCCACCACCCGGATCAGCGCGGCCGAACAGTGCGCGAGCACGTCCCGCACGGTCCACCCCGGACACGCGGTGGTGGCCAGCGCGAAGTCCTCGTCCGGCCTGGCCCGCAGCAGCGGTATCAGCGCGTCACGCTCGATGGTGAGAAGCCGTCCGGGCAGCTCGGGGTCGCGTACGTCGTGTACGTCAGCAGGAGTCATGGACTTCACGCTAGGGGCTCCGGGGCAGCGCGCGGGAGAAGCGGGAGAATAGGCGCATGGTCGATCTCGATGCCCTGCGCACCCGCTGGACCCGTGCCCTGGAAGAAGCCCGGGCGTCCGGCGGCGGCCCGGACCCGGTCCCCTACGCCGACAACCTCCTCACCCGCTGGCAGGAGGCGCAGCGCCACTACCACACCGTCACGCACCTCAAGGCGGTCCTCGACCACATCGACGTACTGGAGAAGCACGCGGACGACCCGGACCTGGTGCGGCTGGCCGCCTGGTTCCACGACGCCGTGTACTTGCCCGACCGCTCCGAGAACGAGGAGCGATCCGCCCGCCTCGCCGAGCGCGCGCTCCCCGAGGCCGGGGTGTCCGAGGAGAGGACCGAGGAGGTCGCCCGCCTGGTCCGCCTCACCGTCACCCACGACCCGTCCGACGGCGACCGCAACGGCCAGGTCCTGTCCGATGCCGACCTGGCGATCCTGGCCTCGTCCCCGAACGCGTACGCCGCCTACACCGCCGCCGTCCGCCAGGAGTACGCCTTCGTCCCGAACGACGCCTTCCGCGAGGGCCGCGCCGCGATCCTGCGCCAACTCCTCGACCTGCCCCGCCTGTTCCACACGCCGTACGGGGCGGCGGAGTGGGAGGCGACCGCGCGGTACAACATCGGCGCCGAACTGGAGCTGCTCACAAGCTGACGGTTCACCGGTCCCCCCGCGCATCCGACTGACCGTTTACCTGCTCAACTGCCCTTCCGAACCCTAAGGTTGGTCCAGCCACCGCGCGGGGGAAGGACCGGGGATGAACCAGGGAACGGACCAGGGAACGGACCAGTCGAACGAACTCTCGGAGCAGACTCTGCCGTTCTGGGTCAGCGTCACGGAAGACGGTGACGACGGGACGGGCGGGTCGGACTCGATGGGGCTGTTCGGCCGCGACAGCGAAGCCGTCCTGCGCTCGGTTCCGCTGGGCCCCCTGCGCAAGAACCTCGCGGCGACCGTCGACGCCCTCCAACAGCTCTTCGCCGACGCCGCGGCCCGCGGCGGCACCCTCCCGCTCGCCGAGGCCCAGCTCTCCTTCCAGGTCACCGCGAGCGGCGGCATCCAGCTCATCGGGACCGGCCAGGTACAGGGCACCCGCGGGCTGACGCTCGTGTTCAAGCGGCCTTCCTGAGAGCGGTGCCACGTTGGCTCGTTACAAGGCTCTGCTCATCGGGGTCGCCCAGTACGAAGCCCCGGGAATCAGCCCGCTGCCCTTCGTCCACGACGACCTGGACCGGATGGCGACCGCTCTGTCGGCGCGGGGTTTCCACCAGGTGCACCTGGCCCAGGCTCCATGGTTCACACCCAACGTGATCAATGGCGAGGTGACGGGTTTCCTGGCCTCGGCCGAACCCGGTGACCGGCTGCTCGTCGTCATGAGCGGCCACGGCGTGCACTCCGAGGGCAGGGACTACCTGGTTCCCGAGGACATCCGCCCGGCGCTGTCCCCTTTCACCGCCGGATGCGTCGAGATCGACTGGCGTGACGAACTGGAAAGCACCCGCGCCAGCCAAGTGGTCTTCCTGATCGACGCCTGCCGCGAAGGCATCCGCAACGACACGATGAACACGTCGGCCTGGTCGAACCGCAAGATCGCCGCCGCGCTGCGGCGCAAGGCCGCCTACGTCTACGCCTGCTCACAGGCGGAGGTGGCCCGCTACGTCCGCGACACGGACACCGTCCGGGACGGCCATGACGTGGGCACGAAGCCGGCGGACACCTTCAGCCTCTTCTCCCGGACGGTCACCGACCTGCTGGCCGGCCCGGTGAGCACCCTGCGCGAGTTCAAGCCGGCCGCCCAGGAGCGCATCGACGCCCTGCACAAGGCGTACGGGAAACCCGGCGCACCGCAGCACGTCCGCGTGCTCACCGAGGACGACCACGACGACTTCACGGTCTTCCCTCCGGCCGAAACGACCATGGGCCTGAGCGGTGCCGAGCGGACCTGGGCCGAGACGGTCATGGCCCATCCGGCCTGGAAGCTCACCTCCCCGGCCCGGGCCGCGAGCGTCGACACGCTCAAAGAGGTCTGCGGTCTGCTCGCGGGACGGTACGGCCGTGCCTGCGCCGCCGCCGAACCCAAGATCGCCGACGACCCCTGGTACGACAGGGAGCTGGCCGACCGCACCACGGAGCGGGTCGGCTTCCTGCTGCTCCGCCTCGCCGAGGAGACCGAGCTCTCCCCGACCGAGGCCGCGCTGCTGGCCGTACTGCCCTTCGCGGCCCAGGCCCACTGGGCGCAACAGGCGGCCCGTCGGGAACTGCCGGACACCGAACTGAACGACTTCCTCAAGTCGTTCCCCCGTCTGGGCCGCCGACTGCGCACCCTGGAGCAGAAGCCCTCACAGGCCCTCTCCGACATCCGCTGGTGGGGTTTCCACCGCTGGCTGGTCCGGCAGCCGGAAGCGTTCACCCCCGGGTTCCTCACCTGCGACTCCCTGGAGATCCCGGCCGCGGCACCCGCCTGGGTCCGCTCGGAGCTGTCCGCCACCCGGCTGCTGCCCTACCTCAAGGAACAGCGGATCGCCCCCTCAGCCATCCCCGGCAGCACCCGCAGCACCGCACTCCGGGAGGAACGCGAGGTCGCGCCCAGCACCTCGCACGAACACACGGTCCGGGAGCGGCTGGTCTCCGCCCTGCTCAAAGCCGCACACGCACTCGCCATCGACCCGGCCGACCTCCCCGAGGTCCTCGTCGAGCACCTCGGCATCTCCGACAGTGTCTCGATGGAGGACCTGCGGGCCACGCTGCGCCAGTCGCACTGGGTGCCCGCGGGTGCCGGCCGGTCCCTCAACGCGCTGTGCGGACACCCCGCCATCGAGCTGGCTCTCAAGCGGCACGGCGAGACGGTGGACGTACTCCTGCGCGACATCAACAAGGAGGCGGCGAAGCGGGGCAGCTCGCTGGCTCCCCTCGCGTCCCTCCCCGCCTACGCCGACGGCCAGCAGGTACGCCCGAGCGGCGCGGCCCCCGCCGAGCTCTCCAGCGGCATCCGCTTCCGCCTCGCGGACGACCGCGTCCAGGAACTCCTGATGGGCGAACAGCTCTACGGCGACCGGGCATTGGCGATCCGCGAGCTGTACCAGAACGCCTTGGACGCGCTCCGCTACCGCACGGCCCGCACGGAGTACCTCCGTCGGACCGGTGTCCAAGTCCCGGACTGGACCGGCGAGATCGTCTTCAGCGAGGGGACGGACGAACGCGGCCTGCCCTACCTGGAATGCGCCGACAACGGCATCGGCATGGGCGTCACAGAACTGAGCCGCGCCTTCGCCCAGGGCGGCTCCCGCTTCGTGGACCTGCCCGAATACCTGGAGGAGGGCGCCCAATGGGCCTCCCTCGACCCGCCGGTCGAACTGGTACCGGTGAGCCGCTTCGGCCTCGGCGTGCTCAGCTACTTCATGATCGCCGATGAGCTGTCGGTACTGACCTGCCGCCTGGACCGCGAGGGACGCCCCGGCCGCCTGCTGAAGGTGACGATCGCGGGGCCCGGGAATCTGTTCCGGGTCGAGGATCTGGGGGCTGGGCAGGAGGCGGGGACCAAGGTGCGGTTGTACGGGGCTCCGGAGCGGCGGATTCCGTCCAGTGGTGGGGAGTTGGGGAAGCATCTTTGGGTTTCGCCCTATGAGGTGCGGGCGCCGAAGGGGAAGGGGGTGCGGAGGTGGGAGGCGAAAAAGCTGGTGGTCGAGGCGACGAGCCGTAGCAAGATGTCGTGGTCGGCCTCTGCCCCCGATTTCGGCGCAGGCCCCTCGTTGACGAGGTCCACGCCGTACGTATGGTCCGAGGAATTGGGCCAACACGGACTCCATGCAGCATCGGGGGGACCGGCGAGGCCTGGGTCCGCGGTGGCCTGTCGGCAGGACGGCCTGTGGTGGACGGACTACAATGGGGCCGTTCTGGTGGACGGGATCGCCAACAACACCACTCTGTTCGGACGAGTGGTCGATCTCCAGGGTGCGGAGCAAGCCACCCTGTCCGTCGACCGCAAGAAGCTCAGCCGGTACGACACTCAATGGGTGCGCGACCAGTGCCTTGCGGCTGTCGACGACTTGATCGACGCACCCGGACTGCTGTCTCCCGCATGGCTCGACAGTCTGCTCGGGGAGGACCCCGAGCTGGCTGAGGCAATCGCCATCCGCGCAGCGGAGAGGGAGGCCTCCTGGAGGAGCTACGACTGGACACTCGATGTGAGCAGGACCGGTTTCTTTCCACCGGATCTGCTGTTCCTGCCCACCGTCACCGGTTCTTTCCCATGGCCCAGGGGCAGCCATGACACCGTCGCGGCGCTCATGATTCTCTGTGTGCCGGAACCTGTCCTCCGTTGGCGACTACGGGCCCTCCACCCCGATCTGCCGGCAGACAACCTGCCGGTCGCAAGACCGTCGGATCTGACATTGCTCTCCCTTGGAGACCCGCGGAACTGGGCAGATGCTCTCCAAACGATCACCAGTTCGTACGCCGAAGCACACAGACCCGACGGCACCTCGCGCGATCGCCCGTACCCACAGCGAGACGATGAACCGCCCGAGCTGGTGCAGCTGGCGCGTCTCCCGCAATGGCGCCCCGACCGACTCACCCTGTCGTGCCCGGATTTGCTCGCCACAGCCGCGCGCTTGTGGCGCGCCCCTGGCCAGGTCGCCAGTCGGCTGCACGAAATGGGCTACGCGATCGCGGACTTGGGCTCATTGACAGCAGCCTCTGTCGACGATCTGGCCCTCTTGGTTCCGGACAGAGATCTGCGTGCCCCCCTTCACCATGACCGCTGGCAGCCTTCCCCCGAAGAGTTCCTCCTCCCTGGCGCGTGCGTCCCGCTCGCTCATCTCTACGCACAAGATCACCCACTGGAGGCAGCTCGGCGCCTGGAGGAGCTGGGGTACACACTCCCCTCGCGCGCCTTCGATCACCTCGGTGGCCGGAGCGGGGCCAGTCAAGCGGACCAGGACATCGCCCGGGCCCTGCTGCGTTATCCCGGTGCCCTGCCGACCTCGGCGGCAGAGGCCAACTGGATCAGCCGTGGCCAACTCCTCTTCACGGCGGCACTCACGCGATCCCAGCCCGAGGCCGTGGCGAAGAGAGTGACCGAGCTCGGCTTCATCGTGCCCGACCTCACAGAACTCCCCGAGCTGACAGAGCTTCACCGGAGTCTGGCCAAAGTGGGCATACGGACCCGCCGGACCCCCGAGGGCGCGGTCTCCTTGGTGTCGATCGGCTTTCACGTCGCGTACGAAAGCCAAGAGGCGCTCCAAACAGCGCTCGCCGACTTCAGTATCCAAGTCGGAGATTCCGCCGACGCCGACGCGACCTGGATGAGCCCTAGCGAGCTACTCCCCCTCGTCATGCCCACCTACCTACGCGTGGCCGCCACCCTCACCAACAAGTCCGTCGAAACCCTCAAAGATTGGTACCGGGCCAGCGGCTACACCCGAGACTTCCCCGAAGACCCCGCCCACGACCAGCTCCTCATCCGCGCCTTCCAAGCCCCCGACTCCCTCGACCCCCACCCCGGTCAGGGCCGCCAAGCCACCCTCGCCGAAATCGCCTCCGCCGCCCTCATGCTGCGGCGCCCCTTCCGCGAGGTGGCCGCCAAGGCCACCGAGCTCGGCTTCCACCACGAAGCCGAAAACTGGTTCGACGCCGACCACTGAACGCCGTACGAAGGGGACATGGCCCCAACTCCCCGCCCCCGCATGCCCCTGGCCGTCTACATCCTCGCCCTCTCCGTCTTCGCCCTGGGCACCAGCGAGTTCATGCTCTCCGGGCTACTGCCCCCCATCGCGGAGGACATGGACGTCACCATCCCCCAAGCCGGCCTGCTGATCTCGGCGTTCGCGATCGGCATGGTCGTAGGCGCGCCCCTCCTCGCGGTGGCGACGCTCAGACTCCCCCGCCGCACCACCCTCGTCGCCCTCATCACCGTCTTCGGGCTCGGCCAGGTAGCAGGCGCCCTCGCCCCGACCTACGGCGTCCTGTTCGCGTCGCGTGTCATCAGTGCTCTCGCCTGCGCGGGGTTCTGGGCGATCGGCGCGGCGGTGGCCGTCGCGATGGTGCCGGGGAACGCGCGGGCGCGGGCGCTGGCCGTGATGATCGGGGGGCTGTCGATCGCGAATGTGCTGGGGGTGCCCGCCGGGGCCTTCCTCGGCGAGGGGCTCGGCTGGCGGTCGGCGTTCTGGGCCGTCGCCGCCGCCTCGGCGATCGCGCTCCTCGGGGTGGTCACGCTCATCCCCCGCATCCCTCTCCCCGCCCAGAAGCCGCAGCTCAGGCGCGAGGTGCGTATCTTCCGTGACCGGGAGGTCTGGCTGTCCATCGGCGTCATCATGCTCGGCGCCGCCGGTGTGTTCTGCGCGTTCAGTTATCTCGCGCCGCTGCTCACGGATGTCGCCGGGCTCGACGACGGGTGGGTGCCCGCCGTGCTCGCGCTGTTCGGGGTCGGCGCGCTCATCGGGACCACGATCGGCGGGCGGTTCGCCGACGCGCATCTCTTCGGCGTGCTGATCAGCGGTATGGCGGCCGACACCGTCATCCTCGTCGGGCTCGCCCTCTTCGGGCAGTACGCGATCGCCGCCGTGGTGCTCTCCTTCCTCCTCGGGATCGCCTGCTTCTACACCGCCCCCGCGCTGAACGCCCGGATGTTCAACGTCGCCGCGGCCGCCCCCACCCTGGCCGGGGCCACGACCACGGCCGCCTTCAACCTGGGCAACACCTGCGGGCCCTGGGTCGGCGGCACGGTCATCGACGCCGGGTACGGCTACACCTCCACCGCGTGGGCGGGCGCGGCCATGACCACCCTCGCCATCGGCGTGGCCGTCGTCGCACTGCGGCTGCATCGCCGTACCCGGAACTCGCGCGTCGTGACCAGGGCGGGCGGCGCGAACAAATCGGTACGTACGCAAGCGTGATCCGACCTATCCTCGCCCGCATGGGAGACATGGGCGGGGACATGGGCCGGGACGTGGGCGGGGACAGGGCAGCGGACCAGATGGTGGACCGGGTGACGGAAGCCGTCGCGGGGAGCGTGGCGGTGTTGCGCGCCGCGGTCGCGGCCGGGACCGACTGGGACAGCGTCAAGGCGGGGCGCCTGGAGTGGAGTTGCCGGCAGACCGCCGAGCACACCGCCGGCGCTCTCATCGCGTACGCGGGGCAGTTGGCCGGACGGGCCACGAAGGCGTACGTCCCCTTCGAGATCGTGATGGAGGACGACACCGACAGCGCGGGCGTCGTCGACGTGCTCGAGACGACCGGCGCCCTGCTCACCGCCACCATCCGTACGACACCCCGCGAGGTGCGCGCCTTCCACCCGTACCCGTTCCGCAGCGCGAACCGCGAGGGCTTCGCCGCGATGGGCGTCGCTGAGGTCCTGCTGCACACGTATGACATCGCCGAGGGACTCCAGCTCGCCTATGAACCCCCGGCCGCGCTCTGCGAATGGGTCCTCACCCGGATCTTCCCGAGCGTCCGGCCCGAGCCCGACGCCCCCTGGCGCACCCTCCTGTGGGCCACCGGTCGCGGCGAACTGCCCGGCCGCGACCCGGTCACCGAGTGGCGCTGGTCCAACAACCTGGTGATCGAGTCCGAGCGGCTCACGCTCCAGGGGGTCACCCCGGCGGCCGCCGCCGATCTGAGCGCGGGCGGCACCGGCGGCTTCGAGTGGATCGAGGGCGGCCCGTTCGAGGGCACGCGGGATGCCGCCGGGATGGTCGTGAAGGCGTACGAGGGCGGGGTGCACCGGCCGGAGTGGGGCATGTTCGTGCTCGTACGGCGGGAGGACGGCCGCGCGGTCGGCGGGATGGGCTTCCACGGCGTCCCCGACGAGGAGGCCCGCGCCGAGGTCGGCTACGACCTCGCGGAGAACGCCCGCGGCCACGGCTACGCCACCGAGGCCCTGCGCACCCTCGCCGCCTGGGCCCTGGCCCGCGACGACGTCAAGCTTCTCTTCGCGGCCATCGACCGGGCCAACACCCCGTCCCAGGGCGTCATTTCGCGCGCCGGGTTCAAGCGGGTGAGCGAGGACGTGGAACAGTACGCGTACGAGCTGCACGGCATGGACCGGTCCCTGCGGCTGTACGCCCGGGAAGGCTGAGGCCCGCCCCCCGATCGCCGGTCAGCTTCCGCTACTTCTGCTACTTCCGCTACTTCCCCGGATGTTTCCGCCGGCGCAGCCCCGCCCCGTACAGCAGCCGCACCACCTCGCGGCTGCTGACCCGTACCGCGCCCGCGCGCACGGCGTCCTCGTAGCGGTGCGACGGGATGTCGTAGTGGTCGCGTTCGAAGGCGCGTGGCGGGGCGCCCAACTCGGCCGCGAACGTGTGCAGTTCGTCGTACGAGACATCGCTGATCAGGTGGGACCACAGGCGGCCGTGCCCGGGCCAGGTGGGCGGGTCGATGTAGACGGTCACGAGGACGGGGCCCCGCCGGCCGCGGAGCCCAGGGAGCCCACCGACGCGACCTTCACGCCGGCCTTGTGGCACACCCAGTGCGGGTCGGGGCCCAACTCGGGCTCGACGTCGAGGGCGTGCGGGTCCCCGGAGCCGCAGACGGGGCACAGCGGCCACCGCCCATGGCGCTCCAGCAGGGCGTCCTGGACGTCCTGGGCGACGAGCCCGGCGACGTAGTCCCCGCCCTCCGGCCACTGCTCGACCCACCAGCGGCGCTGCACCACCGACTCCTCGACCAGGGAGACGACGTCCGCCTCGGCGACCTGGCCGGCGACCAGATCGGCGAGCACGAGGGCACGCGCCGCGTGCAGCGACTGCTCCATGGGGCTGACGGGGTTGCCGGGGTCGCCGGTGGGGTCCATGTCCCCATTGTGCGCACCCTTGACCGTATGACCCAAAGGAAAATATCTTTCAAGAGTGACCCAAGACGTGAAGGAAATTTTCGCGGGAGAGGCGCCGCCCGCCCCCGCCGCCCTCGCGGCCAAGGTGCGGACACTCGCCCCCTCGATGACCCGCTCCATGCAGCGGGTCGCCGAGGCCGTCGCCGGCGACCCGGCCGGCTGCGCGGCCCTCACGGTCACCGGCCTCGCCGAGCTCACCGGCACCAGCGAGGCCACGGTCGTGCGGACGGCCCGTCTCCTCGGCTACCCCGGGTACCGGGATCTGCGCCTGGCGCTCGCCGGGCTCGCCGCCCAGCAGCAGTCCGGGCGCGCGCCCGCCGTCACCGCCGACATCGCGGTCGACGACCCGATCGCGGACGTCGTCGCGAAGCTCGCGTACGACGAGCAGCAGACCCTCGCCGACACCGCCGCCGGACTCGACACGGTCCAGCTCGGCGCGGCGGTCGCCGCGCTCGCGGTGGCCCGCCGCATCGACATCTACGGAGTCGGCGCGTCCGGGCTCGTCGCCCAGGATCTCGCCCAGAAGCTGCTGCGCATCGGGCTCATAGCCCACTCGCACAGCGATCCGCACCTCGCCGTCACCAACGCGGTGCAGCTGCGCGCCAAGGACGTGGCGATAGCCATCACGCACTCCGGCTCGACCGGCGACGTGATCGAACCGCTCCGGGTCGCCTTCGAGCACGGGGCGACGACGGTCGCGATCACCGGCCGCCCGGGCGGGCCCGTCACGCAGTACGCGGACCACATCCTCACCACGTCGACGGCCCGCGAGAGCGAGCTGCGGCCTGCGGCCATGTCTTCTCGTACGAGTCAGCTGCTGGTCGTGGACTGTCTGTTCGTGGGGGTCGCCCAGCGGACGTACGAGACGGCGGCGCCGGCGTTGTCCGCGTCGTACGAGGCGCTGGCGCACCGGCACACTCCGCGTGGCGGACGATAACTTCACGTAAAGGCGCGTGAGACGCGTAAGGCGCGTAAAGCAATAAAGGCGCGTAGAGCACGAAAAGCGGGACAACGGGGATGAAGTAGCTGGGAGACCGCGGGCCGGTAGTAGCCGGTCGCGCAGTTCCCCGCGCCTCTGAACGGGGCGCGTTGACGACACCCTCAGCAGAAAGAGCCGCTCCCCTCATGACCTCCATGTCCAACCACCGTGATCTTCGTGCCGAGTTGGAGGCGCTGACGACCGAGGCGTTCCGCCCGGAGCTCGCCGAGATCGATCAGCTGCCCACGCTGGAGATCGCGTCGCTCATGAACGGCGAGGACGCGACGGTGGCCGCCGCCGTCGCGCGGCGCCTCCCGGTCATCGCCGCCGCCATCGACGACATCGCCGCCCGGATGGCCCGCGGCGGCCGGCTGATCTACGCGGGCGCGGGCACCGCCGGCCGCCTGGGTGTCGTGGACGCCTCCGAGTGCCCGCCCACCTTCAATACCGACCCTGCGCAGGTCGTGGGCCTGATCGCGGGCGGTCCGACCGCGATCGTCACGTCGATCGAGGGCGCCGAGGACTCGAAGGAGCTGGCCGCCGCCGACCTGGAGAAGCTCGCCCTCATCCCCGACGACACCGTGGTCGGCATCTCCGCCTCCGGCCGCACCCCGTACGCCATCGGTGCCGTCGAACACGCCCGTGCGCGGGGCGCGTTGACGATCGGCCTGTCCTGCAACGCGCACAGCGCGCTGGCCGCGGCGGCCGAGCACGGCATCGAGGTCGTCGTCGGCCCGGAGCTGCTGACGGGCTCCACCCGCCTCAAGGCCGGCACGGCCCAGAAACTCGTCCTCAACATGCTGTCGACGATCACGATGATCCGTCTGGGCAAGACGTACGGGAACCTGATGGTCGACGTTCGCGCCTCGAACGAGAAGCTGCGGGCCCGCTCCCGCCGCATCGTGGCGCTGGCGACGGGCGCCTCGGACGAGGAGATCGAGCGGGCCCTGGCCGCCACGGACGGCGAGGTGAAGGAAGCGATCCTGACGATCCTGGGCGGGGTCGACGGGCCGACGGCCGCCCACCTTCTGGAGGAGAGCAAGGGCCACCTGCGCGCCGCGCTGGCGGCGGCGACCGGCTGACCAGCACTCTCGGGGGGTGCGCACACCGGACACCCTCACCGCCGAAGCGATCCTCCCCCTCGTGGGCGGCCCCGCGAACGTCACCTCCGTCGCCCACTGCATGACCCGCCTGCGACTCGGCCTGCGCGACGGCAGCCTCGTACAGAGAGACGATCTACGAGCGCTGCCCGCCGTACTGGGCCTGGTCGCGGACGACGACGACACGGACCAGCTCCAGATCGTCCTGGGGCCGGGCACCGTCGCGCGCGTGACTCCCGAGTTCGAGGCGCTACTCACCCCCACTCCGACAGTCACTGAACTGGCCGCCAGAGGCGCCGAGTTGAAGGAGGCCCAGAAGCAACGCAACTCCACCCCCCTCAAGCTGGCCCTCCGCCGCATCGCGAACATCTTCGTCCCGCTCATCCCCGCACTGATCGGCTGCGGCATCATCGCGGGCCTCAACGGCCTCCTGCTGAACCTTGGTTGGCTCCCGGCCCTCACCCCCGCGCTCACCGCCATCGCCTCCGGATTCATGGCGCTGATCGCGGTCTTCGTCGGCTACAACACGGCGAAGGAGTTCGGTGGCACGCCCATTCTGGGCGGCGCGGTGGCGGCGGTCATCGTGTACGCGGGGGTCGCGAAGGTGACGGTGGCCGGGATGACGCTCGCGCCCGGCCAGGGCGGCGTCCTCGGTGCGCTGGCCGCCGCGCTGCTGGGCACGTATGTCGAGAAGTGGTGCCGCGGCCGGGTCCCGGCGACGCTGGACGTCCTCGTCACCCCGACCGTCACGGTCCTCGTCACCGGCCTGGTGACGCTCTACGCCCTGATGTACGCGGCCGGAGAGCTCTCCTCCGCCATCGGCACGGCGGCGAACTGGCTCCTGGACCACACGGGCGCCTTCGCGGGCCTGATCCTGGGCGGCCTGTTCCTGCCCCTCGTCATGCTCGGCCTGCACCAGGCCCTGATCCCCATCCACACCACCCTCATCGAGCAGCAGGGCTACACGGTCCTGCTCCCCATCCTGGCGATGGCGGGCGCCGGCCAGGTCGGCGCGGCAGCGGCGGTCTACGTCCGCCTCCGCCACGACACCTCCCTCCGTACGACGATCAGGTCCGCCCTCCCGGCCGGGCTGCTCGGCGTGGGCGAACCCCTGATCTACGGGGTCTCACTCCCGCTCGGCCGCCCGTTCCTGACCGCCTGCGCGGGCGGCGCGGCGGGCGGCGCCTTCGTCGGCTTCTTCGCGACGCTCGGCGACAAGGTGGGCGCGACAGCGATCGGACCGTCGGGCTGGGCCCTGTTCCCGCTGCTCGCGGGGAACAGGGGGCTGGGGACGACGGCGGCGATCTACGGGGGCGGGCTGCTGACGGGGTACGCGGTGGGGTTCCTGGCGACGTACTTCGTGGGCCTGCACTCCGTGGCGCTGCCCAGTGACGCCTCTCACGGATGATCGTTTCCCCGGTCATGAAGATCACGCAGAAGACACTCGCGGCCACCGCCCTGGCCCTCTCCGCCTAGCCCTCGCCCTGGCCGCACCCGCGCACGCGGACGACGACACCAACTTCGGAGGAGGGGTGAACGCGGCAAGCAACTCGGACTCCTCGGCGGCGACTGTGTGCCTCCAGGAACTCGCCGTGGTCCCCGTGGGCGCGCCCTGGGCCGGCGACACCGCCAACAACTGCTCGAACGGAAACGTCCTCGACCACTCCTGACCGGCTGGGCGAGGGCTTCGCGACGGCCGGCCGGGGGCGTTGTCAGTGGGGCGTGCGAGGGTGGAGGAATGAACCACGCACAGCTGACCGCCCTCGGCCGGGCCCTGCGCGTCCTCGGCGAGCACGGCGACGCGCTGACCGCCGACACCCCCGACGCGAAGCTGCACGAGGTCAAGGCCGATCTGAAGCGGGCCCTGGACCTGCTGGACGAGACGGTGACGACGGCGGCGCCCACGACCCGCTGCGCCGAGCATCCGAACGGCCCGGTGGACGAGAGCGCCCCCGACCGCTGCCTGCTCTGCGAGACCCGCCGCCGCGCCGCCCGCCGCACCGAGGTCAATGACGCGTACGGGCACGGCCGCGCCCCCGCCCCGGACGAGACCCCGGAGCGCTCGATGTCCCGCTACGGCATCCGCGGCGACCGCCCCCAGCCCCAGCAGCGCTGGCTCCCGGAGGTCTGGAACGGTCAGGCGTGGCAGCTCTGCGGCACCCCCCGCCGAGACCGCCAGGAGGCCGAGCGCTACCTGGCCGCCGAGCGCCGCACCCCGCGCCCGGGCATGGCCTACCGCCTGGTCCACGAGTTCACGGACTACGAGGTGCTGCGCATCTGGGGCACGCCGGTGAAGGTGGACATCGAACCGATGGGCAACCTGTAGCCGCCCCCTAAGGAGGCGAGCGATTGGCAGATGTGTGCCGCGCTGGGCCCGTGTTCTGCGGCAATCTGCGGCACGGATCTGCCAATCACCGACCCTTGGCGCGAACGCCGGCTCACGGCAGCCGCCCCTCCGCGTTGAGCCGCCGGACCCGCGCCCGCAGCACGTCACCCGGCGGCGCCTCGCCGAGCGCGTCCGCAGGACAGTCCCACTCAAGGCCACCGCCCAGGGGTCGCAACTGTACGTAACCGCCCTCGCGCCCCATGACCTGGCCGAGCCGCCCGTCCCGTACGTCGATCACGTACTCCTCGGTCACGAGTCACCTCCGGCGGCCACCCCGCGCAGCACTGCGGTCAGCTTCTGCGCCGTGCCCACGTTGCAGCGGCCGAGCGCGACCAGGGCGAAGGGTTCGTCGCTCACGCCGGTGACCGGGTCGACCCGCAGCGACGGCAGCACGACGCCGACCCCGACGAGGGCTGCGCGCAACTCCTCGACGATCTCCTCGGTGGGCCGCACCCGCTTACTCGACGTCATCTCCATTGCCCTGTTCCCTCCACGCTGAGTGTTCCTATTTCACACACAGCGTGGCGATCTGCTGTCTAACCTGGCCAGAGATGGCGTCCCAACAACCCCACCTGTGTGACAGGGAGTTGCCATGTCAGGCCCGAAGGATCTCGATCCGTCCTCGTCGCCACGCGCCCTGCTGGGCGCCGAGCTGCGCCACGCCCGCGAGAAGGCGGGCCTCAGCCAGGAAGAGCTGGGCGGGCGACTGTTCGTCAGCGGCTCGTTCATCGGCCAGTTGGAAGCGGGCACCCGGCGGATGCAGCCGGAGTACGCACGGATGCTGGACGAAGTCCTGGGTACGGAGGACTTCTTCACGCGTAACTGCGGGGCCGCGGCCAAGTCTCGCTATCTCGAGCAGTTCGCGGAGGCGGCGGAGGCGGAGACGTTCGCAACGGCAATCCGGCAGTACGCGCCGCTGCTGATCCCAGGGCTACTCCAGACACCGGCGTACGCACGGGCCGTAAATCGCGCTTACGCGCCGACGGCACCGGAGGAGGTGATCGACGAGTGGGTGGATGGCCGGATGGAGCGGACCCGCCTTCTCAACAACCCAACAAAGCCGTTGTTGTGGGCGGTGCTTGACGAGGCAGCGCTACGCCGGGAAACGGGTGGCCGCGCGGTGATGGCGGAGGCCCTGCGCCACGTCGCCGGTCTGGCCCACCGAAACCGGGTCATCGTGCAGGTGCTGCCGTTCAGCGTGGGAGCGCACACCTCGATGGACGGCTCGCTGAAGCTGATGGAGTTCGAGGACGCCCCTCCGCTGGTCTACCTCGAAGGGGTCGGCACCGGGCGGCTGGAGGACGACCCGGCCACCGTCAAGCAGCACAAGCTCGCTTATGAACTCCTCACCGCCTCGGCCCTCTCCCCGCAGAAGTCCCTGGCCCTGATCGAGGCACTGGCGCAGGATTACAGCCATGTGGAACTTCCCTGACTACGACCTGAGCACGGCCATATGGCACAAGTCCAGCTATAGCGGGGGCGGCGGGAGCAACTGCCTTGAAGTCGCCCGCTGGCGCAAGTCGACGTACAGCGGGGGCGGCGGCAACGATTGCCTGGAGGTCGCCGACGGGCACCCCACCCTCATCCCCGTCCGCGACTCCAAGAACCCCCACGGCCCGAAGCTCGCGTTCCGGACCGCCGCCTGGGCCGCATTCATCGCGGACGTCAAAGACTCGGCCCAGGCGGCCCATTGAGCGGCAGCCCCCGTGACGACGAACCGGTCTTCGTCAGAAGCAAGTGGGGCACGAACCGGTACGTCTACAACCCGAACAACCCCCTGGGCCTCGTCCTGATCATCGGCTCGCTGCTCTTCGCGGCGGGCGGCATGTACTACCTCCGGGCAAGCTCGTCCCACCCGGACACCAGCTGGAGTGAGGGCGAGCTGCGCTCGGCGGTGCACCAGGCGGCGCAGGACCTGGAGAAGGAACCGCAGTACACCGACGCGTACCTGGGCTACGGCGAGACCATCAAGGGCGCCGTGGAACAGACCGGAAAGGGACCGTCGTACGGAGTCAGGGTCTCCACAGGCCCGTACGACTACACGGTCACCGGCGACGGAACGGACGCGAAGTTCTGCATGCAGGTCATCGCGACGCAATTCAACGAGCCGAACGCGAGCGTGAGCGCGAAGCTCTCCATCGACGTCACCGACGGCGGCTGCGGATGATCCGAGGCTGACGACAGACCGCCCGAAGCTCAAGCCCCCAGCTCCGAGCCCTCTTTTCAAGGAACGGGAGGCGGGCCTCAACCCGCCCTCCCTCCCTGCGAGTTGACTTGACGCGATCGGCTTGCCACGCACAGTGACGAGGAGCTAGCGTGCCCGCATAACGAACAGCCCCCGCCAGGTGCTACCAACACCTGCGGGGGCTTGACCTCCGAGATCGGAAAAGGCGATCCCGTGGCTGAAGCCAACTTTAGGCACTGTCCGGCGGATCATGTGGCCGTGTTGGCACCAAGTTAGTTTTTGCGGGCCGGACTGCGCCCGGTTGCGAGGCGTTTCTGCCCCTCGGGCATGGGCAGGACTGCCAGTGCGGTGTCTGCAATGTTCCGCAGCGTCTCCGGGTCCAGGCCGGCCTTGCCTACCGCCTCGATACCGCGGACCACCGTCAGCAGCAGTGCCGCCAACCGCTCCGGATCCGCAGCGCTATCGATGTCGCCGTGGCGCTGGGCGGCGCTGATCTCCGTCCGCAGCAGGGTCAGCAGTGCCGTCATGGTCTCGGCCGACCGTCCGGCGACCGTCGGATCGTGCTGGGCCAGTTCCGCCGCGCCCTTGGCCAACAGGCACCCGCGGCGCTCGGTGTCGGAGGCGGTGTTCTCCGCCATTAGGTGCACGTATCCCGACAGCCGGGCCAAGGCCTCTGCGTCCGGGCCACCTGCCAGCCGCCCTTCGGCCACCTCAACGACTGCGGTGCACCAGTCGCCAAACACACGGTGGAACAGCTTGCCCTTGTCGCCGAATGCGCCGTACAGGCTGCCCTTGCCCAGGCCGGTCGCCTGGGCGATGTCGTCCATCCGGGTTCCTGCATAGCCGGTCGCCCAGAACTGTTCCCGGGCCCGCTCCAGGACTTGGCGTTCGTCGAATGCGCGTGGTCTCGGCATGGTCTCAGCCTATCCATTCTTGACTCGATCGTCCATTACTGGCTACGTTATGGACGATCCATTCCACAACTGAAGGGGTTCGACATGCCAGGCGTGCTGCACGAGAAGGTGGCCGTGATCACCGGAGGGACCAGCGGGATCGGGCTGGCCATCGCCCACCGCTTCGTCCGGGAGGGCGCACGGGTCTTCGTGACCGGCCGGGACATCGACCGCCTCGAAGCGGCAGTCAAGGAGATGGGTCCTGCGGCCACCGGCGTACGATCCGACGTCTCGGTCCTGGCCGACCTGGACGCGCTCTACGCGCGAGTCCGCGAGGAGGCCGGACGCATCGACGTGCTGGTGGCCAACGCGGGAATCGTCGCGGACGCCGCGCTCGGCGCCCACACCGAGGCGAACGTCGACCTGACACTCGCCGTCAACGTCAAGGGCCCACTATTCACCGTCCAGAAGGCGCTTCCGCTGCTGGCGGAGAACGCCTCCATCCTGGTCATCGGCTCAAGCAACAGCGTGCGCCCCAATGAGCACCTCGAGGTCTACAGCGCCTCGAAGGCAGCGTTGAGCAACCTCGTGCACAACTGGGCCCGGCAATCGCGAGAGCGTCGATTCCGGGTCAACGTCCTCAGCCCGGGACCCACGCGGACCCCTGCCCTGCTGCGCGCCGCGGGGCCGGACGTCGACCGGTTCGCCGAGGCCGTCGTGCCACTGGGGCGGCTGGCCGACGCCGAGGAAATCGCCGAGGCCGCCCTCTTCCTGGCTTCGGCCGCCTCGTCGTTCGTCACCGGCGCCGAACTCTTCGTCGACGGCGGCTACACCCGGGCCTGAACGACGGCCGGTGGTGCGCATCCGGTTCCCTCGAAGCGATGGGGCGCACTCCCGGCCGCGCGTGTGCGTCGTACGAGGCCCAGTACGCTCGAAGCAACGAGATCGTGGCCGCGGCCGCTTTGGATGACGTCGGCCGCCACCCCGACTGCCGCTCCGGCAACGCCGACCTCCGCTGGGTGCTCATCCATCTCGTCGAGGAGACCGGACGGCACGCGGGGCACGCGGACATCGTGAGGGAGCTGCTTGACGGGGCGAAGGGGTACTACTAGGTCTCTCCGGTGGGTCACGACCGGAGCCAAAGTCGGATCGAGGCAACGGTGACGGTGCCGTAGAAGACGTAGGCGCGTTTGTCGAACCTCGTCGCCACAGCCCGGAAGCTCTTAAGGGCATTGATCGTCCACTCCACCTCGTTCCTGCGTTTGTAGATCGTCCTGTCGAAGCCAGCGGGCCGACCGCCCTTGCTGCCTTTGTGCTGTCGGTTGGCCCGCTGGTTCTTCGGTTCGGGGATCGTGTGCTTGATCTGGCGTCGCCGCAGGTAGCGGCGGTTGCGGCGGGATGAGTAAGCCCTGTCTCCGCCGAGGTGGCCAGGCCGAGTCCGCGGTCGCCCGCCATCCCGGCGGGCGACACGGACACGCTCCATGACCGGGATGAGCTGCGGAGCGTCGCCCCACTGCCCCGGGGTGATCAGCAAGGCGAGTGGGCGGCGTCCGCCCTCACCGGCAAGGTGGATCTTGCAGGTCAGGCCGCCCCGTGAGCGTCCCAGGCCCTCATCGGGGCGGTGCTGCAGGGGCGTGTGTCTTTTCCCGGAAGCCGCGGGGGTTTCTTACGTGCTCCCGCAGCGTGTTGGTGGGCCCGGCAGGAGGTGGAGTCCACGCTCACCATGGACCAGTCGATGCGGCCTTCCGCGTCAGCATCGGCGAGGACAGCCGCGAAGAGCTTGTCCCATGTGCCATCCGCTGACCAGCGCCGATGCCGCTCGTACACGGTCTTCCACCGACCGAAACGCGCAGGCAGATCCCGCCACGGTACCCCGGTGCGCTGCCGGAACAGAATCCCGTTGATCACCCTGCGATGGCTCTCCCAACGGCCCCCGCGCTGACCGGACTTCGGCAGATGCGGCTTCAGCCGGGCCCATTCTTCATTTGTGAGATCTCCGCGCCCCATGAGCATGCCAACGAACCAAGGCTGCGGCAGTCACAAGATCCGCCGGACACGGCCTAGTGCTGCCCCCCGCTCTGCGCACGCCCTCCCCCACCCTCTGGCCAATCCGGGCTACGGAAAGCTCAACGCCCCGGACCAACTCCCCCGCACCCAGCACGACTTCGCACACCTCCCGCCCCGCGAAGCAGCCATCGCCGCGTACATCGACCGCCTCCCCGGCGGCGCCGACATCTCCGTAAAAACGCTGGCCAAGCACCTCCCGTACGGCCAATGCGCCTTACGCACGGCCCTCAACAACCTCCACCGGGCAGGGCACTTGCGCCGGGGCCGCGAACATCTGGCCGACTCGGGCAGCCCGCGCTGGATCACCCGAACGTGGTTCTCGCGAACGGCGCGGGACGACGACTGGTGGGCGGCGTTCACGCGGGGCGACGTACCGCAGGAGCCTTCGGAACGCCGGCGCCCGACGCGCTCCCGGGCGTACATCCTGCTCGCGGCCCTCGGCCGTACGACTCCCGCTCTGTCCCTGTCGCACGCCGACTGCGCGGAACTGGCCCCGCTGGTCGCGGACTGGTTCGCGCGGGGAGCCACCGACGAGGCCGTACTGCATGCCCTGACCGCAGGTCTCCCGGTCCCGGTGCACAGCCCGGCGGCGCTGGTCCGCAGGCGCCTGACCAGCAAGCGGCCGCCAGAGCCCGCGCCCCGCCCTCCGCTCCGCGTACTGGAGTGCGCGAAGTGCGGCATCCCGGGGCGACCGGAGGCGCTGCCGGGCGGCATCTGCGGCGCGTGCCGGGGCGAAGCAGCCTCGCGTCCGACCGCCCCGCTGACGTCCGCCGCAGTGCACGCCCACGCCGCCGCGACCCGCGCGGCGATGCTCGACCGAAGTGAAAGGCCGCGCGTATGACGGCTCCAACGGTCCGGAAGGACACAGCCGGGGCACCATGGTGGGAAGGAGGCGACACCACGATGACCTTTGGCACCAGGCGCCCGCAGATGTCCACGGACGACTTCGAAGAGCTGGCCGGCAAGGCCCCGAAGAACGTCGAGCTCGAATTCCTCGACGGACGGCTGTACGTCAAGGGCGACCACATCGAGATCGAGGACTTCGAAGAACTCGCCCGCAGGGCCCCCGAGGGCGTCAAGCTCGAACTCATCGACGGAAAGCTAGAGGTCAAGCCGATGCCCGACCAGCGCCACCGGGCCGTTGTGATGTGGCTGATCCGGCTGTTCATGCAGGAGCGTCCCGAACTGGCCCTGTACCCCGAACAAGGTCTCAAGGTCGGCGCCTACCGCAAGGGCCACGCCTCTGCCGACGCCGCGTTGGCGCCGCTCGATCACTTCATCGCCCAGGAGGGCGACTGGGCCGACCCGAAGGGCGTTCCGATGGTCGTCGAGGTCACCTCCCGCGACCGCGACACCGACCGGCGCGACCGCATCGACAAGGTCCGCGGTTACGCGGAAGCCGGCATCCCCGTCTACCTCCTCATCGACCGGGACAACGACACGCTCACCGTGTACAGCGAGCCGACGAAGAGCGGGACGTACCAGCAGAACCCCCGCTATCCGTACGGGGCTGTCATCGAGCTCCCCTCCCCCGTGAACTTCACCCTGAACACCGAGAAGCTCAAGGACTACGCCGACTGAGTGAAGCAAAACCCCAGGGCGGCCTCCCCCCGCGAGAAGCGGAAGGGCGACCGCCCTGGGATCAACGACCGAAGACGCTTACGCCTTCACCCCGGAAACCTCCGCGACCTCGGCCTGCTCCCCAGACCCCCCGGCCGCCGGCGCCGCCTGCGCGGCACCCGCCGCCCGCTGGCGCGGCAGGAAGGACGCGAGGACGAAGGCGAGGAGCGCCGCACCCGCGCCGAGTGCCATGACCATCTTGAAGCCGTTCTCCGACGGCAGGGCGGAGCCGCCGAAGCTGGTGGTCATCTGCGCCAGGATCACGCCGGCGAGCGCGCTGGCGACCGAGGTACCGATGGACCGCATCAGGGTGTTGAGGCTGTTCGCCGCGGCCGTCTCGGAGGCGGGCACGGCGCCCATGATCAGGGCGGGCATCGCACCGTAGGCGAAGCCGACGCCGGCGCCGATGACACAGGACACCAGGACGAGGTGCCAGATCTCGGACATCAGCACGATGTTGAGGCCGTAGCCCGCGGCGACGATGAGCGCGCCGAGCATCAGGGTGGCCTTCGGGCCCTTGGTCTTGGAGATGGCGGCGGACAGCGGCGCCATGGCCATCATGACCAGGCCCTGCGGGGCCATGACCAGGCCGACGGTCATCATCGACCGGCCGAGGCCGTAGCCGGTCTGCTCGGGCAGCTGGAGCAGCTGCGGCAGGACCAGGGACATCGCGAACATCGAGAAGCCGAAGGCGATCGAGGCGAGGTTGGTGAAGAGGACCTGACGGCGGGCGGTGGTGCGCAGGTCGACCAGCGGGTGGGCGGTGCGCAGCTCGTACCAGCCCCACACCAGCAGGACGACGACCGCGACCGCGAACAGGCCGAGGGTGGTGCCGCTGCCCCAGCCCCAGTCGGCGCCCTTGGAGACGGCAAGGAGCAGGGAGACCAGGCCGACGGCCATACCGGCCGAGCCGAGCAGGTCGAAGCGGCCGCCGGTGCGGACCTTCGACTCGGGCACGATGACGAGAACCAGCACGAGCGCTGCGACGCCGAGGGCGGCCGAGGTCCAGAACAGGACGTGCCAGCTGAAGTTGTCGGCGATGAACGCGGCGGAGGGCAGGCCCAGGGCGCCGCCGACGCCGAGGGAGGCGCTCATGATGGCGGTGGAGCCGGTGAGGCGCTCGGCGGGCAGGTTGTCGCGCATGATGCTGATGCCGAGCGGGACGACGGCGGCCGCGAGGCCCTGCAAGGTCCGGCCGATGATCATCGGGACCAGGGACTCGCTCAGCGCGGCGACCACCGAGCCGGACACCAGCAGGACGAGGCTGACCAGCAGCATGCGGCGCTTGCCGAACATGTCGCCGAGGCGGCCCGCGACCGGGGTGGCCACGGCGGCGGCGAGCAGGGTGGCCGTGATCGCCCACGCCGTGTTCGACGCGGAGGCGTCCAGGTACTTCGGCAGCTCCGGGACGATCGGGATCACCAGGGTCTGCATCAGCGAGACGACGATTCCGGCGAAGGCCAGCACCGCCACCATGGCGTTCGACCGCACCGGGGCGGCTCCGCCGGCGTCGGCGGGTCGGGCAAGGGCTTCGGACATGGCGGGGCCTCCGGGGCGAGCAAGGTTGCTTGACTTACTCAACCATAAGCCCAATTGATTGACTTAAGCAAGGGAAACTTTGGGGAGGGGGTCAGCCGTTCCGTTGGGTTGTGTGTCGTCTGCGGGACGGTGGGGGTTGCTCGCGCAGTTCCCCGCGCCCCTTAAGGGGCGCGGGGAACTGCGCAATCTTTTTTTGGGTCAGCTCAGGGTGCGGAGTGCTGCCGCGTCGTACGGCGCCAGGTCACCGAAGCGTCCGTCGAGGACCTTCGCCGCCCACTCCGGGTCCTGGAGCAGGGCGCGGCCGACGGCGACCATGTCGAACTCGTCGCGGTCCAGGCGGTCGAGGAGGTCGTCGATGCTCTTGACCGGGGACCCCTCCCCCATGAAGCCCTTGATGAAGTCGCCGTCCAGCCCGACCGAGCCGACGGTGATGGTGGGCTTGCCGGTCAGCTTCTTCGTCCAGCCCGCGAGGTTGAGGTCGGAACCCTCGAACTCCGGCAGCCAGTAGCGTCGCGTCGAGGCGTGGAAGGCGTCCACCCCGGCCGCGGCGAGCGGGGCGAGGATCGCCTCCAGCTCCTCCGGCGTCTCGGCGAGCCGGGCACCGTACGCCTCCTGCTTCCACTGCGAGTAGCGGAAGATGACGGGGAAGGACGGCGAGACCGCGGCACGCACCGCGGCGACGATCTCCGCCGCGAACTTCGTACGGGCCACGAGGTCACCGCCGTACGCGTCCGTGCGGCGGTTGGTGCCCTCCCACAGGAACTGGTCGAGCAGGTAGCCGTGGGCGCCGTGGATCTCCACGCCGTCGAAGCCGATGCGCTCGGCGGCGGCCGCGGCCTCGGCGAACGCCGCGATGACGTCGTCCAGGTCGGTCTGGGTCATGGCCTTGCCGGTGGCCTCGGTGGCACCGATGCGCAGGCCGGAGGGGCCGACCGCGGGGGCCTCGGCGAACGGCGGCTGGCCCGCCTCGCGCACCATGCCGATGTGCCACAGCTGCGGCACGATCTTCCCGCCCGCCGCGTGCACGGCGTCGGCGACCTTCGCCCAGCCCGCGAGCTGCTCCTCACCGTGGAAGCGCGGGATGCGGTCGCTCTGCCCGGCCGAGTCGTGGCCCACGTACGTGCCCTCGGTGACGATGAGGCCCACGCCCGCGGCGGCGCGGCGGGCGTAGTACGAGACCACGTCGTCGCCGGGGACACCGCCCGGCGAGAACGCCCGGGTCATCGGCGCCATCACGATCCGGTTGGGGACGGTCAGGCCGTTCAGGGTGACGGGGCGGGAAAGGATCTCGGCGGCGCGCGAGGCGGGGGCGGTGGCAGTCACGTACGGGGCTCCTCGGAGAGGTCCATCAGACATCGAGCAGACGGGGATTCGGATGTGTCGGGGATTCCGGACGGTATGTGCATGTGCATCGACCATCCGTGAACGTCAACCGTCTCGTCCACCAGGGCATTCCGCCGCCCCACCGCTCTCCTCTGTGACCCCGGACACGCCCGAGGGCGGCACCCCCTGGGAGTGGGGGTACCGCCCTCGGAACGTAAGGACAGAGATCAACCAGGGCCGTTGAGGCCGAGTCGATCAGAAGTCCATGTCACCGCCCGGCATGCCGCCCGGGGCGGCCGCGCCGGCCTTCTCGGGCTTGTCGGCGATGACGGCCTCGGTGGTGAGGAACAGCGCGGCGATGGAGGCGGCGTTCTGCAGGGCAGAGCGCGTCACCTTCGCCGGGTCGATGATGCCCTCGGCGATCATGTCCACGTACTCACCGGTGGCGGCGTTCAGGCCGTGACCGATGGGCAGGTTGCGGACCTTCTCGACGACGACGCCACCCTCGAGACCACCGTTGACGGCGATCTGCTTGAGCGGGGCCTCCAGGGCGAGACGCACGGCGTTGGCGCCGGTCGCCTCGTCACCCTCGAGCTCCAGCTTCTCGAACACCGCGGAGGCCTGGATGAGGGCCACGCCACCACCGGCGACGATGCCCTCCTCGACGGCCGCCTTCGCGTTGCGAACGGCGTCCTCGATGCGGTGCTTGCGCTCCTTGAGCTCGACCTCGGTGGCGGCACCGGCCTTGATGACGGCCACGCCGCCGGCCAGCTTCGCCAGGCGCTCCTGGAGCTTCTCGCGGTCGTAGTCCGAGTCCGAGTTCTCGATCTCGGCACGGATCTGGTTGACGCGACCGGCAACCTGGTCCGCCGAGCCCGAGCCGTCGACGATCGTCGTCTCGTCCTTGGTGATGACGACCTTGCGGGCGCGGCCGAGCAGGTCGATGCCCGCGTTCTCCAGCTTGAGGCCGACCTCCTCGGAGATGACCTCGCCGCCCGTGAGGATGGCGATGTCGCCGAGCATGGCCTTGCGGCGGTCACCGAAGCCCGGGGCCTTGACGGCGACGGACTTGAAGGTGCCACGGATCTTGTTGACGACCAGGGTCGACAGGGCCTCGCCCTCGACGTCCTCGGCGATGATCAGCAGCGGCTTGCCGGACTGCATGACCTTCTCGAGAAGCGGCAGCAGGTCCTTGACGTTGCTGACCTTCGAGTTGGCGATCAGGATGTACGGGTCGTCGAGGACGGCCTCCATACGCTCCATGTCGGTGGCGAAGTACGCCGAGATGTAGCCCTTGTCGAAGCGCATACCCTCGGTGAGCTCCAGCTCCAGACCGAAGGTCTGGGACTCCTCGACGGTGATGACGCCTTCCTTGCCGACCTTGTCCATCGCCTCGGCGATGAGCTCGCCGATCTGGGTGTCGGCGGCGGAGATGGAGGCCGTGGAAGCGATCTGCTCCTTGGTCTCGACATCCTTGGCCTGCTCAAGGAGGGCACCGGAGACGGCCTCGACGGCCTTCTCGATACCGCGCTTGAGAGCCATCGGGTTGGCGCCGGCGGCTACGTTGCGCAGGCCCTCGCGGACGAGCGCCTGGGCGAGAACGGTCGCCGTGGTCGTACCGTCACCAGCGACGTCGTCCGTCTTCTTGGCGACTTCCTTGACCAGCTCGGCGCCGATCTTCTCGTACGGGTCCTCGAGCTCGATCTCCTTGGCGATGGAAACACCATCGTTGGTGATCGTGGGGGCGCCCCACTTCTTCTCGAGGACGACGTTCCGGCCCTTGGGGCCAAGGGTGACCTTGACGGCGTCGGCGAGCTGGTTCATCCCGCGCTCGAGACCGCGCCGTGCCTCCTCGTCGAACGCGATGATCTTGGCCATGTGAAGTGGTCCTCCCGGACGGGGTGGATTGCTCCGGATCGCGCCCGCGCCCGCGACGGACGGCCTGCAGCCCTTGTGGTTCCTTGCCCCACCGGCCTGCGGACCTCACTGGCCCGATCCAAGTTCTGTCACTCTCACTGGGAGAGTGCTAACGCCAATGATTAGCACTCGACCCCTGCGAGTGCAAGCGCCTCTCACGAACGAGAAGGGGCCGCAGGACATGACCGGACACGCACGAGGGGCCCGCATCCCAGGTGGGATGCGGGCCCCTCGGCGTGAGTGCGTCGGTGGCCGATCGCGCCGGATCAGACGGCGAGCTTGACCATGTCCGCCTGCGGACCCTTCTGGCCCTGCGAGATCTCGAACTCCACTCGCTGACCCTCTTCAAGGGTGCGGTAGCCGTCCATCTGAATCGCGCTGTAGTGCACGAAGACGTCCGCACCACCGTCGACCGCGATGAAGCCGTACCCCTTCTCCGCGTTGAACCACTTGACGGTGCCCTGAGCCATGCCTAACTCCCCTATTACTGGCCCTTGCACAGATCCACACTTCGCGGATCCGGGTCAGACCTCACCCCCCAACGATTGGGGGTGTGCGCCGGAACGCGTCGACCGCGGCTGAATGTATCTGTCCAACTGCCGTCTGCAACAGGTCAATCGGACGAGAATTCTGGGCATCGCCGATCGGGAAAATGCGGAGGACTCGCGAAGATTCAGGGCAAGTCGGGCCCCGTATATGCCATAAAAGGCTCAAAAAGATGGGGCACTTTGGCTACTTCTTGTCGGGTCTCGCACAGGTACTCATATGCGTCCGGCATGAATAGCGAAGCGGGTTCCCCAACTGTACCCCGCTCAACCATGCAGAATTGCCCCCTCCGTTTCTCTCACGGAGAGGGCAATTCGATGAACACTGCGTATTCGGCGTTACCGAGGGTAGCGATCAGCCTCCGGCGACGGCCGGGATGATCGAGACGCCCGCACCGTCCGGCGTAGCCGTCTCCAGCCCCTGCTCGAACCGCACGTCGTCGTCGTTGACGTACACGTTGACGAAGCGGCGCAGCTTGCCCTGGTCGTCCAGCACGCGCGCGGCGATACCCGTGTGGTTCTTCTCCAGGTCGGCGATGACCTCGGCGAGAGTCCCACCCTCGGCACTCACCTCGGCCTTGCCGCCGGTGTAGGTGCGCAGGATGGTGGGGATGCGAACGTTGACGCTCATGCCTTGTGACCTCCGGTCAGGTGGAGCGCCCCAAAGGGGCGCGGGACTGCATCGATATGCGGCTCCGCCGCGGGGCGCGACCAGCCCCTACCGGCCCGCAGACGAAAACGGCTATGCGAGGCCGGCCTCGCGGAACGACTCCAGGTTGGGGCGAATCGTCGCGGTGAGCCCCGTACCGGCCACCGCATCCAACGTCTTGAGACCATCGCCGGTGTTCAGCACAACAGTCGTCAGCGTCGGGTCCAGCAGCCCGTTCTCGATCAGCTTCTTCGTCACGCCGACCGTCACACCGCCCGCCGTCTCCGCGAAGATGCCCTCGGTCTGCGCCAGCAGCTTGATCGCCTCGACCACCTGCTCGTCGTTCACATCCTCCACGGCCCCACCCGTCCGCCGCGCGATATCCAGCACGTACGGCCCGTCCGCCGGGTTGCCGATGGCCAGGGACTTGGCGATGGTGTTCGGCTTCTGGGGGCGTACGACGTCGTGGCCGGCCTTGTAGGCGACGGACACCGGCGAGCAGCCCTCGGCCTGGGCGCCGAAGATCTTGTACGGCTTGTCCTCGACGAGCCCGAGCTTGATCAGCTCCTGGAGGCCCTTGTCGACCTTGGTGAGCTGGGAGCCGGAGGCGATCGGGATCACCAGCTGGTCGGGGAGCCGCCAGCCGAGCTGCTCGCAGATCTCGTACGCGAGGGTCTTGGACCCCTCCGCGTAGTACGGCCGCAGGTTGACGTTGACGAAGCCCCAGCCCTCGCCGGCGGGGTCGCCGATCAGCTCGGAGCAGAAACGGTTCACGTCGTCGTAGTTGCCCTCGATGCCGACGAGCTCACCGCCGTAGATCGCGGCCATGACGATCTTGCCCTGCTCCAGGTCGTGCGGGATGAACACGCAGGAGCGGAAGCCGGCGCGGGCGGCGGCGGCACCCACCGCGCCGGCGAGGTTGCCGGTGGAGGAGCAGGAGAGGGTGGTGAAGTTGAAGGCGCGGGCGGCCTCGATGGCCTGGGCGACGACACGGTCCTTGAAGGAGTGCGTCGGGTTGCCGGAGTCGTCCTTCACGAAGAGCTTGCCGGCGTCGACACCGAGCTCGCGCGCGAGGTTGTCGGCCTGGACGAGCTTGGTCCAGCCGGGGTTGATGTTCGGCTTCTCGGCGACGTCCGCGGGGACGGGCAGGAGGGGCGCGTAACGCCAGATGTTCGCGGGACCCGCTTCGATGCGCTTGCGGAGTTCTTCGGTTTCGTAGGCCGAGAAGTCGTACGCGATCTCCAGCGGGCCGAAACACTCCTCGCAGGCGAAGACCGGGCCGAGCGGGACGCGGTGACCGCACTCGCGGCAGGAAAGCGCGGCGGCCGGACCGAGGTCCACGGAGTTGGCCGAGTCGGCGGAGATTCCGGTGTTCGTGGTGCTTGCAACTGTCTGCGCAGCCATGGAGGCGAGGCCCTTTCTCCTCATCTTCCTCACAGCGCACTTCGCCGTGAGACGGATTTGGCACCTTCCCGAGCCGGGAGCCTCGCGACGACAACGTAGTCGTACGAGACCGGCTGGAGGGTTGCCGGGGCTTCATCGGGCCGTATCCCTCTGCCCCTCTGGATGAGCGGTATTTGATTGTTGAACTGTTGAACACAGTACGGGCTGATGATCCAGGACATGCGATGGTCATCCGCGTTGTTCAAGACTGTAACCGAAGGCCAGGACAGTTGAGATAGTCGTCCGAACCGCGAGATGGATCACACCGTGAGACACCGGGTGATCAGACAGTGAGGAGCCGCCTGTGCTGGAAGAAGTCGAGCGCTGGCTGAGCACACGCTCCTGGTCCGTTACCGACCGCCCGCTCCACAAGCTCATGGCCGCCAAACGCACCTCAGGATCGACGGTCAGCGTAGTGCTGCCCGCCCTCAACGAGGAGGAGACGGTCGGCGAGATCGTCGCCGTCATCCGCCACGACCTGATGCAGCAGGTGCCCCTCGTCGACGAGATCGTCGTCGTCGACTCGGGCTCGACCGACCGCACCTCCGAGGTCGCCGCCGCCGCGGGCGCGCGCGTCGTGCACCGCGACGAGATCCTGCCGCGGATCCCGACCGTGCCCGGCAAGGGCGAGGTCCTGTGGCGGTCGCTGCTCGTGACGAGCGGGGACATCGTCTGCTTCATCGACGCGGACCTCAAGGAATTCTCGTCCGACTTCGTCTCCGGGATCGTGGGCCCGCTGCTCACCGACCCGGGCGTGGACCTGGTCAAGGCCATGTACGACAGACCGCTGGGCGGGGCGGCGGGCCAGGGCGGCCGGGTCACCGAACTCATGGCGCGCCCCCTGCTGAACATGCACTGGCCGCAGCTCGCGGGCTTCGTGCAGCCGCTCGGCGGCGAGTACGCGGCCCGCCGCTCCCTGCTCGAACAGCTGCCGTTCCCCGTCGGGTACGGCGTCGAGCTGGGCATGCTCGTCGACGCCCTGCACCTCGTGGGCCTGGACGCCCTCGCCCAGGTCGACGTCGGCGTCCGCAAACACCGCCACCAGGACGGCCAGGCGCTGGGCCGCATGTCCGCCGCGATCTACCGCACGGCCCAGCTGAGGCTGGCCCGCGGCCACATGATCCGCCCGTCCCTCACCCAGTTCGAGCGCGGCAAGGAGGGTTTCGAGCCGCGCACGTACTCGGTGGACACGGAGGAACGCCCCCCGATGTCCGAAATCGCCGAGTACAGGAAACGAAGGGCCGCGTAGACCGGGCCCCGTCAGGGGCGCGGGGCTGTGACATTTGCGGCTCCGCCGCGGGGCGCGACCAGCCCCCACCGGCCCGCGGGTCGCATACGGCCGAAGTGAACGTTTGAGCGTTTAGGCGGGGGGCTAGATTTCGAGGCATGGCTTCAACGCAGGGCGGAAAAACGCAGGGCGCCCACCGCATCCTGGTCGCGTCCAACCGCGGCCCGATCACCTACGAGGTCGACGAGAACGGCTCGCTGAAAGCCAAGCGCGGCGGCGGCGGGCTGGTCTCGGGCCTGTCCGCGATCGGCCCGGACGCGGGCGCCCAGTGGGTGTGCTCGGCACTCGGCGACGGTGACCGCGAGGCGGTGCGGCGCGGGGTGGGCGAGGACGGCGTACGGATGCTGGACATCGACGCCACCGTGCACGCCGACGCGTACAACGGCATCGCGAACTCCGTGCTCTGGTTCGTCCACCACATGCTGTACCAGACGCCGCTGGAGCCGGTCTTCGACGCGGAGTTCCGGCGCCAGTGGGCGTCGTACGAGGCGTACAACCGGGCGTTCGCGGAGGCGCTGGCGGAGGACGCGGCTCAGGGTGCCGTGGCCGTCGTACAGGACTACCACCTGACCCTCGTCCCCGGGATGCTGCGCGAGTTGCGCCCCGACCTGCGGATCGGGCACTTCTCGCACACTCCGTGGGCGCCGGTGGACTACTTCCGGATGCTGCCCGACGACATCTCCGAGCAGGTGCTGCGCGGGATGCTGGGCGCGGACCGGCTCGGGTTTCTCACCCGCCGCTGGGCGGACGCGTTCACCGCGTGCGCCGACGAGCTCGTCGGCGGGCTCGGCGACACCCGCGTCGGGGTGCACGGGCTCGGCGCGGACGCCGACTTCCTGCGGCGCCGCTCGAACGAGGCGGACGTCGCCGAGCGGATGGTGACACTGCGCGAACAGATCGGCGAGGGCCGGAAGACGATCGTCCGGGTCGACCGGACCGAGCTGTCGAAGAACATCGTGCGCGGGCTGCTGGCGTACCGGCAGCTGCTCGACGATCACCCGGAGTGGCGCGAGCGGGTCGTGCACGTCGCGTTCGCCTACCCGTCCCGCCAGGATCTCGCCGTCTACCGGGACTACACGGCCGAGGTGCAGCGGGTCGCGGACGACATCAACTCCCGTTATGGGACGCCGGGTTGGACCCCGGTGGTGCTGCACGTCAAGGACGACTTCGCGCGCTCGCTGGCCGCGTACCGGCTCGCCGACGTGGCCCTCGTCAACCCCATCCGGGACGGCATGAACCTCGTCGCCAAGGAGGTGCCGGTCGTCTCCGACGAGGGGTGCGCGCTGGTGCTGTCGCGGGAGGCGGGGGCGTACGAGGAGCTCGGCGAGGACGCGCTCGTCGTGAACCCGTACGACGTCATCGGCACCGCGCGGGCGCTGCACGAGGCGTTGTCGATGCCGCCGCACGAACGGGCCGAGCGCACCAAGCGGCTGGCCGCCGCGGCGACCGCTCTGCCGCCGGCCCAATGGTTCCTGGAGCAGCTGCACGAGCTGGAGGCCTGAGCGGTCCGCCGACACAGGCGCCAGTCAGCCCAGTCAATCCAGTTGAGCCGCGAGCGCGGACAGCAGTCGTACGACACCGGCCGGGCCGTCCACCACCAGGTCGGCCCGGTCGGCGAGTTCGGCGACCTCGGAGCTGCCGCTACAGACAAGGAGGCCGGGGATGCCGTCGGAGCGGAGCTTGTCGACGGCGGCGAAGGCGGGCAGGTCGCCCAGGTCGTCGCCGGCGTAGAGGACGGATTCGGCGCCGATCTCGCGGACGTACTCCAGGAGGGCGACCCCCTTGTCCATGCCCGGCGGGCGCAACTCCAGGACCATCCGCCCCGGTTCGACGATCAGGCCGTGGCGGGTGGCCAGGTCGGTGAGGGGTTCGCGCAGGGCTTCGAAGGCGGCCTGGGGGTCGGACGCGCGGCGCGTGTGCACCGCCATGGCGCGGCCCTTCTCCTCGATCCAGGTGCCCTGCCAGGCGCCGATCCTGTCGAGGCATCCGGGCAGCTCGGCGCGGACGGCGGCGACGCCGGGGTGCGGGGCGGGGGCGTTGACCGTGCCGCTCACGGCGTCCCAGCGTTCGGCGCCGTAGTGGCCGAGGACGACGAGGTGTTCCAGGCCCGGTACGCCCGCGAACCCGCCGTGGCGGACCGCTACGCCGGCCGGGCGGCCGGTGACTACGGCGACGGAGGCGACCTTGGGGGCGAGGGTGGCGAGGGCGGGGACCGCGGCGGGGTGGGCGCGGGCCTGTTCCGGGTCGGGGACGATCGGGGCGAGTGTTCCGTCGAAGTCGAGTGCGATCACTGCCCTTGCGGGCCGCGCGAGGATGGCGTCGAGGCCGTCGCGTCCCGCGGGCGTCGCGGGTGTCGGCAAGGAGTCCGTGGATTCCGCATGGCTGCCCATGTGCCGACCCTATCGGCGCGGTTCCCTGCCGGGGGTGGTTCGTCGGCTGCGGGTGGGTGGGGGCTGGTCGCGCAGTTCCCCGCGCCCCTAAAGACAAAAGACAAAAGACCGGGGGCGAGCCGGGGGCGGGCCGGGGGCGAAGGGGCTCAGCCCCGAGCCGTCAGGGGCGCGGGGAACTGCGCGACCAGCCCCCACCCACCCGCAGCCGACCCACAACCGAACGGGGTCGAAGGGGCGGAGCCCCTGGAGGATGGGACGGGTAGGGGCGGCGGGGGCGAGAAACTCCTCAGCGTTCTCCCCGGCGGGAGTCTCTGACCCTGCGGAGGCGGTTCACCGTTATCGGGTCGTGGGCGAGGGCCCTGGGGTCGTCGAGGAGGGCGTTGAGGAGCTGGTAGTAGCGGATAGGGGGCAGGCCGAGCTGCTCCCGGATCGCGCGCTCCTTGGCCCCCGGCCCAGGGAACCCGCGGCGCTCCATGGCAAGAATCCCCTGCTCCCGCGACGTGAGGTCCTCCATGCCCATGGACAGCACCGTAGCCCCCGCCACTGACAGCGTCACCCCGCGCTGTCCGCCATGATCCCCTCGTTCTGGAGCGAGCCGAGAACCCCGGTCGGGCTGCCACCAGAGCTCACGGCCTTGGCGATCTGCTCCTTGATGTCGGCGCTGATCTTGGCCCAGGACGTCTTGCCGACGGGGTACAGCTCGGCGGAGGGGAGCTCGTCCAGGAACGGGGCGAGGTCCTGGTCGTCCTGGTCGCCGGCCATCGTGTCGGACGCGGACGAGGTGACCGGCAGCAGGTCGTACTCGTGGGAGAAGGCGAGCACGTTCTTGTCGTTGTAGACGAAGTCGAGGAAGTCGCCGACCTGCTTGCCGTGGCCGTTCTTCTTGAAGGCCATCATCCAGTCGGCGACACCCATCGTGGCCTTGGTCCTGCCGTCGATGCCGGGCATCGGCACCATGCCGAACTTCACGCCCTTCTTGGCGGCCATCTGCATCAGCGTGGGGTGCCCGCTGAGCATCCCGACCTCGCCGCGCGCGAACGCCTCGAACGCGTCCGCACGGTTCAGCTTCGCGGGAGCGACGGGCCCGGTGAGCCCCTTGCCGACCAGTTCGTCCCTGAGCCAGGTGAACGTCTTGATGTTCTCCGCCGAGTCGATGGCGTAGGCGCCGACGTCGTCGGTGTACCCGCCACCGCCGCTCAGCAGCCACTGCATCGTCTCGGCCTGCGCCTCCTCGGGCCCGAGCGGCAGCGCGTAGGGGAACTTGACGCCCTTGGCCTTGAGCACCTTGGCGTCGGCGGCGAGCTCGCTCCAGCTCTGCGGCGGGGTGAGGCCGGCCTCGGAGAACAGCGTCTTGTTGTAGAAGAGCAGCCGCGTGGAGGACGCGAACGGCATGCCGTACTGGGTCTGGCTCGCGTCCGTGAGCTGCGGTACGAAGTTGGCCTCGACGGGTATGGAGAGCAGGTCATCCACCTTGTAGAGCTGCCCCTTCGCTGCGTAGTCGGCGTACGCGCCGATCTGCGCCATGTCGGGCGCGTGGCCCGCCGCGACCATCTCCTTGACCTTGCGGTCGACGTCGGTCCAGGAGTAGACGCTGACCTCGACCTTGACCCCCGGGTGGTCCGCCTCGTACTCCTTGACCAGCTTGTCCCAGTACTTCTGGGAGCTGTTGGCCGAGGAGTCGCCGTAGTCGGCGGCCACCAGCTTGAGGGTCACCTCCGAAGAACCGTCCGAACTGCCGCAGCCCGCGAGTGTTGCTGTCATGCCCATGGCAAGCGCCATCGCGATCAGTCCTGTCCTACGCCGCTGCACTGCTCTGTCTCCCAACCCCCGGCCAGCACGCGCCGACCCCTGGCCGACCTGGCCGCATTTGCTTGTGCGTCCGTTGCATCCGTCTCGGCATGCGGATATAAGGTCTACACCACGTGAGTGGACTAGACCTCTCCTGGGGTAAGGGGCGACACTGTCCCCCGTGAGACATGTCATCGCCCTCGATGTGGGCGGCACCGGGATGAAGGCCGCCCTCGTGGGCGCCGACGGCGACCTGCTTTACCAGGCACGCCGGGCGACCGGCCGGGAGCGCGGTCCGCAGGCCGTCGTCGAGACGATCCTCGGCTTCGCCGCCGAGCTGCGCGCGTACGGCGCGGAGCACCTCGGCGGGCCCGCCGTCGCCGCCGGAGTCGCCGTCCCCGGCATCGTCGACGCCGCGCACGGCATCGCGGTGTACGCGGCCAACCTCGGCTGGAGCGACGTCCCGCTGCGCCGGCTGCTCGGCGACCGGCTGGGCGGCATACCCGTCGCGCTCGGGCACGACGTGCGCACGGGCGGGCTCGCGGAGGGCCGGATCGGCGCGGGGCAGGGGGCTGACCGGTTCCTGTTCGTCCCGCTCGGCACCGGGATCGCGGGCGCCATCGGCATCGACGGCGGCGTCGAGGAGGGCGCACACGGCTTCGCGGGCGAGATCGGCCACATCGTCGTACGCCCCGGAGGGACCCCGTGTCCGTGCGGGCAGCACGGCTGTCTGGAGCGGTACGCGTCCGCGGCGGCCGTCAGCCAGGCCTGGGCGGAGGCGTCCGGCGATCCGGAGGCGGACGCGGCGGACTGCGCGAAGGCGGTCGACTCCGGGGACCCCCGCGCCGTACGGGTCTGGCAGGAGGCCGTCGACGCGCTCGCCGACGGGCTCGTCACCGCGCTCACTCTGCTGGACCCGCGCACCCTGATCATCGGTGGCGGCCTGGCGGAGGCCGGGGAGACCCTGTTCACACCGCTGCGGGCCGCCGTCGAGCGGCGCGTCACCTTCCAGAAGCTGCCGGCCATCGTCCCGGCGGCCCTCGGCGACACGGCCGGCTGCCTGGGCGCGGGGCTGCTGGCCTGGGATCTACTCGAAACCGACATCACCGACCGCTCGGAGGTAACCACCTGATGGCCCCTAGAAAGGTTCTCGCCGGCGCCCGGGTGGTCCTGCCCACCGGGATCGTGGACGGCGGCCGCGTGATCGTCGAGGGCACGCGGATCGCCGGGAGCGGTCCCGCCGACGCGGAGACCATCGACGTACGGGGCCACTGGCTGGTCCCCGGCTTCGTCGACCTCCACAACCACGGCGGCGGCGGCGCCTCCTTCACCTCCGGGACCGTCGAGGAAGTCCTCAAGGGCGTCCACACGCACCGGCTGCACGGCACCACGACGGTCGTCGCCTCCACCGTCACCGGCGACATGGACGGCCTCGCCCAGCGCGCCGGGCTGCTGTCCGAGCTGGCCGAGCAGGGCGACATCGCGGGCATCCACTTCGAAGGCCCCTTCATCTCGCCGTGCCGCAAGGGCGCGCACTCCGAGGAGCTGCTGCGCGACCCGGATCCGGCGGAGGTCCGCAAGCTGATCGACGCGGCGCGCGGCCGGGCCAAGATGGTGACGCTCGCCACCGAACTGCCGGGCGGCATCGCCTCCGTACGCCTGCTGGCCGAGCACGGGGTGATCGCGGCGATCGGGCACACCGACGCGACGTACGAGCAGACGCAGAAGGCCATCGACGCGGGCGCGACCGTGGCGACGCACCTGTTCAACGCGATGCCGGCGCTCGGGCACCGCACGCCCGGTCCGATCGCGGCCCTCCTGGAGGACGAGCGGATCACGGTCGAGCTGATCAACGACGGCACGCATCTGCACCCCGCCTCCCTGGAGCTGGCGTTCCATCACGCGGGCGCCGGCCGGGTCGCGTTCATCACCGACGCCATGGACGCGGCGGGCTTCGGCGACGGCCGCTACATGCTCGGCCCGCTGGAGGTCGAGGTCGCGGACGGCGTCGCCCGCCTGGTGGAGGGCGGTTCGATCGCGGGCTCGACGCTCACGCTCGACCGCGCCTTCAAGCGCGCGGTGACGATCGACCGGCTGCCGGTCGAGGACGTCGTGGCGGCCCTCTCCGCCAACCCCGCCCGCCTGCTCGGCATGGACGACAAGGTGGGCTCCCTGGAGCCGGGCAAGGACGCCGACCTGGTGCTTCTCGACGCCGACTTCGAAATCAAGGGCGTCATGCGCAGGGGCGAATGGGTGGTTGAGCCCCAACTGGGCTGATTGGCCCCTTGCCGACGTACGGCGAATGGCTACCGACGTACAACAATCGACTGTTCAAGCACGGCGGTTGGCCCGCGGGACTGGGCCGACCGCCGTTGTCTTTGACATGATCGAGCCTCCGGACAACCGGACAACCGGTCAGCGCGTTCCGCCGCACACCGAGCGTCCACTTGATGATTCTCTTCGGGGGAGGTCGGCCCAGGTGATCCTCACGGTCACACTGAACACCGCTCTCGACCTCACCTATCACGTACGGTCACTGCGGCCGCACACCTCGCACCGGGTGACCGAGGTGACCGAACGCCCGGGCGGCAAGGGCCTGAACGTGGCCCGGGTGCTCGCCGCCCTCGGCCACGAGGTGACGGTCACGGGCTTCACGGGCGGCGCGACGGGCCGCGCGGTGCAGGACCAACTCACGTACACGCCGGGCCTGGTGGACGCGCTGGTCCCGGTGACGGGATCGACGCGCCGCACGATAGCCGTCGTCGACACGGCGACCGGTGACACGACTCAGCTGAACGAGCCGGGACCGGCGATCACGCCGGCCGAGTGGTCGGCCTTCCAGGAGGCGTACGAGCATCTGCTGCGCTCCGCCTCGGCGGTGGCCCTGTGCGGCAGCCTGCCCCCGGGCGTGCCGGTCGGCGCCTACGCCCAGCTCATACGGGCCGCCCGCGCGTCGGCGGTCCCGGTGCTGCTGGACACCAGCGGCGAACCGCTGCGCCGCGGGGTCGCGGCCCGCCCCGACATCGTGAAGCCGAACGCCGACGAACTCGCCGAACTCACCGGCTCCCACGACCCGTCGCAGGCCACCCGGGACGCCCGCAGGCGCGGCGCGCACACGGTCGTGGCCTCCCTGGGCGCGGAGGGCCTCCTCGCGGCGAACGCGGAAGGCCGCTGGCGGGCCACCCCACCGCGCCGCGTGCACGGCAATCCGACGGGCGCGGGCGACTCGGCGGTCGCGGGCCTGCTGTCGGGGCTGGTGGAGCACCTGCCGTGGCCGGAGCGCCTGGCCCGGGCCGTGGCCCTGTCCGCGGCGACCGTACTGACGCCCGTGGCGGGCGAGTTCGACCGCGCGGCGTACGAGACGCTGCTGGACCAGATAGCGGTGACGGCCGACGCCACGGCGGCGTGACCGCCGGGGCAGCCGGGCCGCCGCTACTCCTTGACCTGGCCCTCCTTCAGGGACAGCTGGTCGAGCAGGACGTTGCAACTGTCGCCGTCCCCGCAGGAGATGGTGATCGTGTTGGTGCCCTTGTTGAGGGTGGGCCAGGCGAAGGTCTTCGTCCAGCCCTTCTCGAAGTCGCCGTCCTCAGCGTGCGCGTAGTTCTTCATGCTCAGCTTGGAGCCGAAGACCTTGCCGTTGACGGTGAGCGTCATCGACTGGTCGTCACCGGCCGCGCTGTAGCGCGCGAAGAGGGTGTAGGCGCCGGTCTTCGGGATGTCGCTGACGGTCCAGGTGACGGAGGCACCCGTGGCGTTCAGGCCCGTCACATAGACACCGCCGTCGGACAGGGCGCCCGAGACGTCCGACGCCGTGGACACGCCGGTGCCCAGGTTCAGCGCCTTCCCTTCGACCTCAGGCAGTTCCGTGGAGGCGCCGGAGCTCTTGGACTCCGACGCGCTCGGCGACGCGCTCTGCGAGGTCGTGGGGCCCGAGCTGACGTTGTCGCTGCTGTTGTCGTCGTCCGAGCCGCCGCCCAGCATGGCGACGCCGATGCCGATCACGACGGCGGCGACCACGGCGATCGCGCCGATGAGGAGGCCCTTGGTGTTGGGGCCGCGCCCGCGCCCGCCGCCGTCACCGGGCAGCGGCTGCCGGCTGGTGGGCGCGCCACCCATCGTCTCGGGGGCCGCGTAGTGCGCGTTCTGGCCGTACCCGGGCTGCTGGCCGTACGCCTGCTGCTGCGGCACCTGGCCGTACTGCGCGGTCGGCGGCTGCTGGCCGTAGCCGGGCTGGGCCTGCTGCTGTCCGTACTGGCGCTCGCCGACCGGCCGCACTCTGTTGACCGAGCCCGGGTAGCCGTAGCCGCCGCCTCCAGGGGGCGGGGTGGCTCCGTTGGCCTGACCATCGGCGTAGAGATAGCCGAACGGGTCGTCGTCCTCGGGCGTGCTCGCGCCGTTGTTGCCGGGCGTCATCCCTAGGTCTCCTCAGCGGGTGCGGTTCAGATGCGTCATACGGATGAAGGGCGAGCCTACCCGCTCTTGCTGAGCCAAACGGGGGGTCTTCACCGCATCAACGCACTGACCTGGGATTTATCCCGCACGCCGATGCTGTTTGGGACGAGACCGTTTCTCGATGTACATCCGTTCGTCAGCGGACTTCAGCACCTCGTCCGCCGTCATGCCGCAGTGTGCCCATCCGATGCCGAAGCTCGCGCCCACGCGGACGGCCCGTCCGTCGACCCGGATGGGCGGAATGATCGCGTTCCGCAGCCGTACGGCGAGGTCCTGGGCGTCGGCCCGGCCGAGCCCGTCGGCGAGCACCACGAACTCGTCACCGCCGAGGCGGGCGACCGTGTCGCCGTCCCGGACGGCGTGGGTGAGCCGTCTCGCCACCTCGATGAGGACCGCGTCACCCGCGTTGTGCCCGAACCGGTCGTTGATCGACTTGAAGCCGTCCAGGTCGCAGAAGAGGACCGCGAGCCCCTTGGCGCCGTCGTCCGTCTCGCCCTCGGGCGCGATCGTGTGCACGTGGTGATCGAAGGCGTCGTACGCCTCGGAGGCGGGCTGGAAGTCGAAGCCGTGGCCGTTGTTGTCGTACGCCGGGTGGCCGTTCCCGTCGTACCCGCCCTGGCCTCCCGGCAGCTCCGCGAACTGCCCGTGCCCGTACGCCGCGTCCAGCGAGGCGACCGCGCCGGGCGGCAGGGACTGCGGGCGCTGACAGAGCCGGGAGCTGAGCCGGGAGCGCAGCTCGGCCGAGTTCGGCAGGCCGGTGAGCGCGTCGTGCGAGGCGCGGTGGGCGAGCTGGAGCTCACGCCGCTTGCGCTCCTCGATGTCCTCGACGTGGGTGAGCAGAAAACGGGGGCCGTCGGCGGCGTCCGCGACGACGGAGTTGCGCAGGTGCACCCAGACGTAGCTGCCGTCGCGCCGCCCGAGCCGCAGCTCGGCCCGGCCGCCCTCGGCGGACGTTCTGAGCAGGGTGCCGATGTCCTCGGGGTGCACGAGGTCGGAGAAGGAGTAGCGGCGCATCGCGGAGGCGGGGCGGCCGAGGAGGCGGCACAGGGCGTCGTTCGTCCGCAGGATGCGGCCGTGCTGGTCGCCGCCCATCTCGGCGATCGCCATGCCGCTCGGCGCGTACTCGAAGGCCTGGCGGAAGGACTCCTCGCTGGCGCGCAGGGCCTGCTGCTCGCGCTCGAGGCGGACGAGGGCGCGCTGCATATTGGCACGTAGACGCGCGTTGCTGATCGCGATGGCGGCCTGGAACGCGTACATCTGGAGCGCCTCACGCCCCCACGCGCCCGGACGCCGCCCGTTGCGCGGCCGGTCCACGGACAGGACGCCGATCAGCTCGCCGCAGCTGGCGCCCGAGACGCCAGGTGTATGCATCGGCGCGAAGAGACGGTCGGAGGGGTGCCACTCGTCCTCGAAGCGGGGCGCGGGACCGTCGGTGTACCACTGCGGTACGTCGTCCTCGTCGAGGACCCAGCCCTCGGTGTGCGGTATGAACCGGAGGTCGCCCCAGGCCTCGCCCATGTTCAGCCGGCGGTCCCAGGAGGCGCGGGAGCCGACACGGCCGGTGATGAGGGCCTCGGCGGCGGAGTTGCCGGCGAGCGCGGCGACGACGAGGTCGCCGTCCGGGCGTACGAGGTTGACACACGCCAGCTCGAAGCCGAGGCCGGTGACCACGCCGTCGGCAACGGTCTGCAGCGTGTCGGCCAGGCTGCGGGCGGTGTTCATGTCCGCCATCACGGTGTGCAGCTGCCGCAGGGTCGCAAGACGGACGTAGGGCTCCGACTCGGTCTCCATGCGCCCTCCCCTCGAGACCTCGCAGCAACTCCAGGGTTCTCTCGGCGTACTAGGTGGTACTAGTTGGTAGCTTCTTGCTCAGCTTCCCCGCCACTGAATCACAGCGCGCTGCCCACTCGGTACACAGGGTCAACAAAATATGGCTCCTGTGACTCAAGTCACAGCTGAAGATGAACAATTGAGTGGGGTTTCTGCATTTTCACCGTGCGTTTACTGAACGCATATTGCGGAGCTGTGCAGAGACTGTGAGCAATTGTGTCCGTTGTACAGGTGCGTTGCCGTCAGCGTCTCGATCGGTGCCTCGGTCGGTATCTCGCTCGGTATCTCCGTCGCTGGTCCTAGGACCAGGCTCGGGCCGAGGTCCGATGTGCCACCCCGGGGGCGGACACTAGCGTTTCGGCGTGCTGAAGACTCCCCCTGCCGCTCCACCCACCCCGTCCGTGCATGCTGAGGGGGTGAGCAACGACGAGTTCCGCGCCGCCATGACCCGGCTGGCCGCGGGCGTGGTCCTGGTGACCGCACACGAGCCCGCGCTGGACCCGGACGGCCCCGGTGGCGAGGACGTCGGCATGACCGCGACGGCCTTCATGTCCGTCTCCCTGGACCCGCCCCTCGTCATGGTCAGCCTGCGCGAGGGCTCCCGCATGGACGACCTGCTCGACGAACAGCCCCTGTGGGCCGTCTCCGTGCTCTCCGAGAGCCAGCGCCACATCGCGGGCCGCTTCGCCATGAAGGGCCGCATCAGCGACCGGCTGCTCTTCGAGGACATCCCGTACGTCCGCGGCGAGGCGTCCGGGGCGCTCCTGGTGTGCGGCGCCCTGGCGACCCTGGAGTGCAGCACCGAGCAGCGCGTGCCCGCGGGCGACCACACCCTGGTCATCGGCCGCGTCCTGACGGCCCAGGTGCCGAGCGCGGACGGGGGTCCGCTGATGTACTTCAAGGGCCGCTACCGGCAGTTGGGCTGAACCCTCGGGCCACTCGGTCACCGGTCGAGGACCGTGACGTCGAGCCCGGCCAGCCGTTCCGGGTCGTTGAGGATGTCGATCACGGCGATCCTGCCCTTTACGACGGTGAAGGCGAGGACGCTGACCGGGCGCCCGTCGGCGACCACCACGAAACCCGCCGCACCGTTGACGAGGGCGGGCCGTGCGATGCGGGCGAGATGCGCGAAGCTGCTCGCTCCCGAGGCCACGGCGATCGCACCGGCGGTCACACCGGCCTCCGAGCGGGCCACGACATCCGGGTCGAGCACCGCGACGAGCGCGTCGAAGTCACCCTCGCGCGCCGCCGCCAGGAACGCCTCGACGACCTCCCGCTGCTGGGCGAGGTCGGGATCCGGCGCGGGCGCCCCGCCCTGGACCCGGCGCCGGGCCCGGCTGGCGAGCTGACGGGACGCCGCCGGCGTACGGCCCACGATGGGCGCGATCTCGTCGAACGGCACGGCGAACAGGTCGTGCAGCACGAAGGCGAGCCGCTCGGCGGGCGCGAGCTGCTCCAGTACGACGAGCAGGGCCAGCCCCACCGAGTCGGCGAGCAGCGCCTCCTGCTCCGGGTCGATCCCTCCGAAGGGGCTGATGACCGGCTCCGGCATCCGCACCCCCGGCTGCTCCTCCAAGGACTCCTCGCCCCGGGTCCGACGGGACCGCAGCATGTCCAGGCAGACCCGCCCCACGACGGTCGTCAGCCACCCCCCGAGGTTGTCGACCCGGGCGGCGTCGACCCGGCTGAGCTTGAGCCAGGCCTCCTGCACGGCGTCATCGGCCTCGGTGAGCGAGCCGAGCATGCGGTAGGCGACGGCGCGGAGATGGCCGCGGTGGGACTCGAAACGGGCGGCGAGGAACTCGGCCTCGCCCTTGCCCGGGAATGCGCTGCCACTCACGTCACTCATGGGTAAACATCTCCTCGTCACGGTCCGTCCCGTCAGTGGGTTGACGGATCGCGGGGAGCGGATGTGACAAGCGGGGGGCTGCGCCCCCAGACCCCCTGGGTTGTGTGTCGGCTGCGGGTGGGTGGGGGCTGGTCGCGCAGTTCCCCGCGCCCCTTAAAAGCACCCGGGGCGGGCCGGCGGTTGTTTAGGGGCGCGGGGAACTGCGCGAGCAACCCCCACCCACCCGCACCCGACACACAACCCCCGGGGTCGAAGGGGCAGAGCCCCTGAGGACTATCCCCAGTCCCGCCCGGAACGGCCCCGCTTGGTGTCCCCGCGCTGCTTCTTCTCGCGCAGGCGGCGTTCGTTGATGCCGCGGGGGATGCGGGTGGCCCGGCGGGGCCTGGGCGGTGGGGCGGAAGCCTCGGCGAGCAGGGAAGCGAGCCGTACGGCCGCGGTCTCACGGTTACGCCACTGGGAGCGGTGTTCGGAGGCCCTGACGCTGATGACGCCGTCGACAAGCCGCCCGGCGAGCTTGGCGAGGGCGCGCTCCTTCCAGACGGGCGGCAGCGCCTCGGTCTTCGCGAGGTCGAACCGCAGCTCGACCTGGGAGTCGCTCGTGTTGACGTGCTGCCCGCCGGGCCCACTGGATCGCGAGAAACGCCACATGAGCTCGGCCTCGGGAAGGGAGACGGAGCCGCGAATGACGTGAGGACCGGACATGGGTCCATGGTCGCGTGTCTGTCCGGTCCACGTCACCCTCTTTTCCGCCCAGAGCGTCTCCGTCAAGAAGGTAAAGAAAGTAAAGGGAGCTGGAACCTTCGGTACCCCTCTTGGCGTTCCTAGAGGTAGCTGTAGCTTCGTGCCCGTACGAAGCCCAAACGTGCGGGCACAGTGTTCGTACGCAACGAGGGAAGGGACTCCCAACAATGGCTGTAAGCCTGTCCAAGGGTGGCAACGTCTCGCTCACCAAGGAGGCTCCGGGCCTGACCGCCGTCACCGTGGGCCTCGGCTGGGACGTCCGCAGCACCACGGGCACCGACTTCGACCTCGACGCCTCGGCCATCGCGGTCAACACCCAGGGCAAGGTCTACTCGGACGCCCACTTCGTCTTCTTCAACAACAAGCAGACCCCGGACCAGACCATCGTCCACACCGGCGACAACCGCACGGGCGAGGGCGCGGGCGACGACGAGGCGATCAACGTCAACCTGGCGGGCCTCCCCGCCGACATCGACAAGATCGTCTTCCCGGTCTCGATCTACGACGCCGAGACCCGCTCGCAGAACTTCGGCCAGGTCCGCAACGCCTACATCCGCATCCTCAACCAGGCCGGCGGCGCCGAGATCGCGCGCTACGACCTCTCCGAGGACGCGGCGACGGAGACCGCCATGGTCTTCGGCGAGCTCTACCGCAACGGCGCGGAGTGGAAGTTCCGCGCGGTCGGCCAGGGCTACGCGTCGGGCCTCGTGGGCATCGCCCAGGACTTCGGCGTGAGCGTCTGACACTGACCGTCGCGCATTTCCCGAGGAGCCCCCGGCCCAGGCCGGGGGCTCCTCGCGTGTCCGGGGACTCCCTGCACGTGCCCGGAACACGGCTTCGGCGGCCCCCGCCCCAGGCACGGACAGCGCGGGCGGCCGGATGTCCGAACCGCCCAACTCTGGCCAAAGCGGCGGAACTTGCGGTGTCATGCCTTCATGGGCAGCGATTCCGGGTGGAGGCCACGAGCGTGGGGGTCACGAGCGTTGAGGCACGTCCTCTCGCTCTCCGTCACGCGGTACGCGCTCGTGATCGTCGTCATCATCGGCGTGAGTCTGTTCCTGCTGGGCCCGGCCGCCTGGCAGATCGCGGGCGACACGGTGCGCGACCTGCCGGCGCGGGAGCGTCCCAGGGCCATCGACGAGGTGCGCCGCACGCTGCTCGTCGCCGTGGGAGGCGCCGCCGGACTGACCGGGCTGGCCTACTCGGTCCGTACGTACTACCTGTCCCGCCGCGGTCAGGTGACCGACCGCTTCGCCAGGGCCACGACCGCGCTGGCCTCCGGGATTCTTGTGGAGCGGCTGAGCGGGATCTTCGCACTGGAACATGTGATGCGGGAGTCACCGCGTGACCACGAAACCGTCGTCCAGATCCTGGCGGCGTTCGTCCGCAGCGAGTCCCCCGTCCGCCCCGGCAGGCCTCCTTCGGCGGTACGAGAGGACGTCGCCGCCGCCATGACCGTGCTGGCCCGCAGGCCTGTGCGGGACGAGAAGAACAACATGGACCTGCGCCGCGCCGACCTCACCGGACTGGAGCTGCTGCCCGACCAGGAAGGGCACAGTCCCCGGCTCTCACAGGCCGATCTGTGCGGCGCCTGGCTGACCGACGCGCGGATGCCCGGCGCCGACCTCAGGGGTGTCTTGCTGGGCGGCGCCGATCTCACCCGGGCCGACCTCCAGGGCGCGGATCTGTCCGAGGCCTGGCTCAGCGCCGCGACCTTGGAGGAAACCAAGCTGCAGAAGGCACGACTGGCCGAGGCAAAGCTCGACGAGGCCGAGCTGTACGGCACTCATCTCACCGGGGCCGTACTGACCGACTGCCGGATGGACCACGCGAAACAGCGCGAAGCCTGGTTCTCCGGCGCGGAACTGACCCGGGCATGGCTCCCGGACGTCAACCTGTACAACAGCCAGGGGCTGACGACGGACCAGCTCCTGTCGGCGACCTGCCTGGAACGCACGACGTTTCCGCAAGGACTGATGTACGACCCTCGGCTACTGGCCCGCCCCCCGGTCTGGCAGGGCGCGTCGTACCAGCATCTGCACGACCACCCGTTTCCCTGGCCGGTCAGCCGAGCAGATCGCGGCGGAGCCGGGCCGCGTCGGAGAAGAGCACGGACCGGATTCCGAGGACCCCTGCGCCCTCGACATTGACCTGGCGGTCGTCCACGAAGACGACCTCGTCCGCGGTGGCCCCCAGGATCTCCAGCGCCGTCAGATAGGCGGCAGGGTCGGGCTTCGCGGCACGGATCTCGCTGCTGCAGACCACCTGGTCGAACGGCTCCAGCCAGGCCAGCGCGCGCAGGGCGGCGGCCAGCGAGAGGGGGGCGTTGGACAGCACGGCCAGCCGCGTGCCCGCCGCCCTCATCTCCGCGACCACCCGCAGCGTCTCCTGGTTGGGGAACAGCCAGCTCTCGACGTCGAGTTCATTCAGGGTGACGATCAGGGCCTCGGGCCAGTCGGCGTCGATCCGGGCCCCGACCCGCTTCCAGTAGTCCCCGCGGGAGAGGTCACCGGCGTCGTACGCCTGGCGTTCGGCCCAGTAGGCCTCCCAGAAGGGCCCGAACTCGGCGTGCGCGACCGCGGCCATCCGCTGCCGCAGCTCCTCCGGCTGATGCAGGCCGAGCACACCGGCGAAGTCGCAGAGCAGCCAGCCGGGTCGGTGCGAAGCCGAAGCGTCCGCCATAGGTTCTCCTTCAGGTTCAGGTTCAGGTTCAGGCCGTCGGGATGTTCAGGTGTCCCCGATGCTGCCAGGCCAGCTTCAGACAGGCGCGTGCCGCGGGCAGGGTGGTCGGGTCGTTCGCGTAGCTCGCGACGGTTTCCTCGTCGAAGGGCAGCCCCTGATAAGGGCGTTTCCTGGGGCCGAAGAGGAAGTGGATCGTGCCCGGGAGACGGTCGTCCTCGTCCAGCAGCCGGCCGCCCGGGCCCTCAAGGTCGCCTTCGTCCACCGAGTTGAACATCTCCGCGAAAACACGGTCGAAGAGCCGCTCGTCGAAGACGCACACCATGAGGATCTCCGGCTTCCACGTGAGCGGGTAGAGCCCGGTTCCCAGGTAGTGGCACTGGGCACCGCCCCCGCGCAGAGCCGACTCCACGGCGGCGTACTCCGGGTCGGACATGAAGTCGACCGGTGTGACGTGCTCCGTCGGATTGATCACGTCGGGGCGCCCGAGGATCTCCTCCATGTACTCCCGGATGATCGTGGACCGCACGTCGAGGTCGGCTCCTCCCACGGTGTGTCCCCCGGTGTCACCGCCGGAGGGCTGGAACTCGCCCGCCGGGACCACGTGGACGGTGCCACGGGCGGTGGCCACCGAGGTACGCCGGTGCAGATAGAAGAGCGAACGGCGCCGTGACGCACGGATGGTGAGCGTGTTGATGCCGGGCGTCGCACACCGGCCGGCGAAGTCGAAGGGCCCCCTCAGGGACTCACGGTAGGGACCGATGATCGAGGCGCCGCCGGACTCCGCGTAGCGCTTGGCGGCCTCGTAGCCGAGCGCCTCGCCCGTGTCGATCCAGTCGTAGTACGACCCCATGGTGAACTGGAGGGCGGTCGAACGGCCCGTCCGCTCCGAGGCCGTCGGATCGAGGCCTAGCAGGCGGAACGACGGAGCGTCGAAGAACATGGGCGGCTTCGCGAACTGGAACACTGCGGCGGAGTACGTGGGGACGCGCATCCCCTCGACGGTCGGCCAGTAGGGCGCCAGCAGCCGCTTGGCCGCGTCGAAGGTGTCGGCGCGGGGCGCGGAGTAGTTCAGCTGAACCTGGTCCAGCGGGAGTGGTCTGCGCGGGATCCAGCCCCGGCGGGTGAGCAGCGGGAGACCGGGAACGGCGATGTCGCCGGACTGCTCCTCAAGAGACTTGGTGATGAGGGGGGCAACCAACTGGCTGACATACGCGTGCAGTTGCCTGAATCGAGCCTCGCGCCAATCGGACGTTCGTCGCCGTGTCATCGGAACTCCTGACAGGAGTCACCCTTCAGCCGGGAGGCAAGCGTGGCAGACACCCTGCCCGGATGCCATCCGCTCGACCGTATCCGCCCGAAGGGGGCGAGATGGCCAATACCCCCCGTCCCTCCCGCCCCCACCGTCGCCCCCGGTAGCTTGCACCGCGTGCCTCTCACCCTCCTCCCACCACTCGATCCCGACGGGGCCGTCTTCCTCGGCACGAGCACATCTACGTGACGCGCGGCCCACACCGCGAACCCCACGGCGACCACCTCGGCGCCGCGCACGCCGAGGACGGAATCCTGAACTGGCGCTGGTGGACGCCGAAAGAGCCGGCCGATACGACGGACGCCCTCTGGCCACCCCAACTCCCCCGACTGCTCGCCGAGTTGGACACATTCCGGCCGCCCGCATAGCGGAGCCGAGCGCACGGATTTCGGATACGAACATGTAAAAAATTGACCGCACCCTGTCAAACAGGGGGTGTCAGGTGTCACCCTCTCCTCGCACTTCCCCTCAGGCCCCACCCTCATGCCCCATGCCTGTGAGTCCGCCGTGGCTCATCTGTGGCTTGTCTGAAGGAGTTCGAGTGAGACTGCACTCCCGTGCCGCGCACACCCCGCGCAAGACCGCACTGCGTGCCGCCGCCCTCGCCGCGTCCGCCGCGATGGTCGTGCTCGCCGTGCAGAACGGGTCGGCCACCGCCGCCCCGGAGCACACCAGCGGGGCGACCGCCCTGCCGCTGAGCACGTCCGCCCGCGTGGCGGCCATCAAGTCGGCCCAGGCCGACGCCGTTTCGACCGCCGGGGAGCTCGGGCTCGGCGCCCAGGAGAAGCTCGTCGTCCGGGATGTCGTCAAGGACGCGAGCGGCACCGTCCACACCCGCTACGAGCGGACGTACGCCGGACTGCCCGTCCTCGGCGGCGACCTGGTCACGCATGTGACGAAGAGCGGCCACCTCAAAGGCGTCGAAAAGGCGGCCAAGGCCCGGATATCCGTCGCGTCCACCGAGGCCGCCGTATCCGCGTCCGCCGCGAAGAAGTCCGCCCTGAGCGCGGCAAGTTCCGAGAAGTCCGCCGCGAAGACCACCTCCACGACCACCCGCAAGATCGTCTGGGCCGTCCCGGCCAAGCCCGTCCTCGCGTACGAGTCCGTGGTCAAGGGCGTGCAGAAGGACGGCACCCCGAGCGAGCTGCACGTCATCACCGACGCCGCCACCGGCAAGAAGCTGTACGACTACGAGGCCATCGACACCGGCACGGGCACCAGCGAGTACAGCGGCACCGTCACCGTCGGCAGCACCGCCTCCTCCTCCGGAGGCTACGACCTGACCGACGGCGGCCGCGGCGGCCACAAGACGTACGACCTCAACGGCGGTACGACCGGCACGGGCACCCTCTTCCACGACGCGGACGACAGCTGGGGCGACGGCACCCCCGCCAACCGCCAGACCGCGGCCGTCGACGCCGCCTACGGCGCCGCGGTGACCTGGGACTTCTACAAGTCCGCGTTCAACCGCAACGGCATCGCCGGCGACGGCAAGGCCGCCTACTCCCGCGTCCACTACGGCAGCGCGTACGTCAACGCCTTCTGGTCGGACAGCTGCTTCTGCATGACGTACGGCGACGGCGTGAGCAACACCCACCCGCTGACCTCGCTCGACGTCGCCGGACACGAGATGAGCCACGGCCTGACCGCCGCCACCGCCGGGCTGAAGTACACCCGCGAGTCCGGCGGCCTGAACGAGGCGACCTCCGATATCTTCGGCACCTCGGTCGAGTTCTACGCGAACAACTCCTCCGACGTGGGCGACTACCTCATCGGCGAGAAGATCGACATCAACGGCGACGGCACCCCGCTGCGCTACATGGACAAGCCCAGCAAGGACGGCGGCTCCGCCGACTACTGGTCCCGCACGGTCGGCCGCCTCGACGTGCACAACTCCTCGGGCGTCGCCAACCACTTCTTCTACCTGCTGAGCGAGGGCAGCGGCGCGAAGACCATCAACGGCGTCAGCTACAACTCGCCCACCTACAACGGCTCCACGGTCACCGGCATCGGCCGCGCCAAGGCCGACCAGATCTGGTACAAGGCCCTGACCACGTACTTCACGTCCTCCACGGACTACGCGGGCGCCCGCGTCGCCACCCTCAAGGCGGCGAGCGACCTGTACGGCGCGAGCAGCGCCGAGTACCAGGCCGTCGCCTCGGCCTGGACCGCGGTCAACGTGAACTAGCCGCTACGGCACACCCGTCACGACCAAGCCGGGCCACCCCTCCTCCTCACGGGTGGTCCGGCTTCCCCTCCCCGTACAGCCAGTCCTTCCAGATCTCCCCGAAGTCCTTGTCGGGCGCCTTCTTCTCGACGTACGCCGTGAAGTCGTCGGTGTCCGCGTTGCCGTGGCGGTGGGTGGCGGCCCAGCCCTGGATGATGTCGTAGAACGTGTCGTCGCCGACGGCCTGGCGGATCTTGTGGAGGACCATCGCACCGCGCTCGTAGACCGGGCTGTCGGAGATGTGCGCCGCGCTGCTGGGCTTCGCCGGGGGAAAGGCCCATACGGCCTCATTGTCGGCGGGGTCGTCGTAATAGTCGCCCTTGTAGAGGGAGTTGAAGATCTCGTCGGCCGTGTCGCCGTCGTGGTCCTCCTGCCACAGCCACTCTGCGTACGTGGCGAAGCCCTCGTTGAGCCACATGTCCCGCCAGGACTTGGGCGTCACCGAGTCGCCGTACCACTGGTGGGCCAGTTCGTGGACGAGGGTCTCGGTGTCGGGGGCGCCGGGGAAGAAGGGCCGGGTCTGGGTCTCCAGGGCATAGCCCGCGTCGTCGCCGCGGTCCACGATCGCGCCGGTCGAGGAGAAGGGGTACGGGCCGAAGTTGTACTCCTCCCAGTCCATGATCTCGGGGATCTGGGCGAGCACCTTCTTGCTGGCCTTCACCTGCGTCGGGTCCACGGCGACGTACACCGGCAGACCGTTCTTCGTAGTCGAGCGGGTGACGTCGTACTTGCCGATCGCAAGCGTCGCGACATAGCTCGCCATCGGCTCGGCCGCGTGCCAGTCAAAAGTCCGACGCCCCTTGGCAGTCGTCTCACTCATCAACTCACCATTGGAAACGGCCTTCAGCCCCTCCGGAACGGTGATCCTGATGTCGTACGACGCCTTGTCTGAAGGATGGTGATTGCCGGGGAACCACGCCATCGACCCCGTCGGCTCCCCCAGCCCCACCGCACCGTCGGCCGTGCGCAGCCAGCCCTCCTCCGAGGTGTCCGGGTCGGTGATCGTCTCGGGTGTGCCCGAGTACCGGACCGTCGCCCGGAACGTCTCCCCCTTGTCGAGGTCGTCGTGCGGGCGCACGGTCAGCTCCTGGCCGGCCCGGTTCCACCGGGCTGCCTTGCCCTCGACGGTGACGCCCTCGACGTCCAGCCCCTTGAGATCGAGGTGGAAGGCACTGAGGTTCTGCGTGGCCCGAGCCGTGATCTCAGCCGTACCGTCGAGGTGCTTGCCGCGCGGGTCGTACGACAGTGTCAGCCCGTAGTGACTGACGTCGTACCCCCCGTTGCCCATCTTCGGAAAGTACGGATCGCGGACACCGGACGCGCCGGGCTTTCCGTGCACGCCACCGCCGCCGCACGCGGTCAGGACGACGGCGAGCGCCAGGGCAAAGGGGACGGTGGCGGAAGATCGGGGCACACCCATGATCCTACGAGGGCATGACACCATCACCTACGTGCTCGACATCGGCTACGCCCTCTCCAACCGCTTCCCGGACCCGCCCCAGACGGACTACCGCCGGGCGGACGTCCACGCACTCCGCCACGACCTGTTCTGCGGCGACGTCTACCTCGCCGACACCAAGGCGGACCGGGAGCTGTCCACAGCCTGGGGATGGGTGCCGGTGCTCGACTTCGCGTGGGCGCTGTGCGACATCGTGGAGCAACTCGACCAGGACCCGCGCGGCAGCCGCGCCTCCCGCCCCCAGCACGCGGAGCTCGACTTCACCGAATCCACCGACCGCATGCTCTTCGAGCGCCGCTTCGGCTGGGTGGACATCGAGGCCGACTGGATGCACCGCGACGAGGAACCGCTGACCTTCTCCCACTCCGAACTCCGCCGCGAGGCCCGCGACTTCCTCCACGACCTCCTCGCCGACCTCACCGACCTGCACGAGCCGCTCCGCGAAAACCCGGCGATCTGGACACTGGAGGCCCGCTTCCCCAGACTCTCCTAGGACCGTCCAGAGGAGAGCGAAGACAGGGCGAGAACGCCCACCCCCACACACCGCCACCCACTGACGGCACCAAGCGACCGGGTGCCGGGCGCAGGGCGCAGGGACGCACACCCCCACGCACCGGCGGCCGCTGACGGCGCCGAGGGGCCGGGTCGGGGGTGTCCGCCCGCAGCGGATGGCGCGTCAACGCCGGCTCCTTGAAACCCCACCGATTCCGCGCCAGACCGAGGACGGATACCCCCGACCCGGCCCCGCCCCACGCACCACACCGCGCGCCCCCACACCGCGCGCCCCCACAACGGCGGCGAACCCCGAATCAGCCCTCTCCGCCACCCTCCACCCGAATCCCCATAGTCGCGGCCAACACCGGTGCCAGATCCAGCAGTTGCCCCGCACTGATCACCGCCCCCGCCAGCCGGTCCACCCCCCGCGCGATGTCCAGCTCCGCCGCCCCGCGCAGATCCACGTCCGTAAGCGTCGCCGACGTGAAGTCCGCCCCCTTGAGGACGCAGTCCACGAACTCGACACGCTCCAGGCGGGCACCCCCGAAGTCCGGCTCGACGAGGACACATCCCTCGAAGACGACGTCCTTGAGCCGGGCCTTGCGCAGGTTCAGATAGTCGATCTTGCCGCCGCGGACCAGGACACGCTCCAGCACGGAGCCGTGCAACTGCACCCCGCCCAGCCGGGCGTCCACCACCTCGACATCACGCAGCGTCGACTCGGCGAGATCGGTGCCCACGCCCCGTATGCCCATCAGGACCGAGTCCAGGACACGCGCATGGTGCAGCCGCGTCTCGTCCAGCGCGCACCCCGTCAGCGCGCAGTCCATGAAGCGGGCGCCCCCGCCGTCCTGCCCGACGAAGTCCACCTCCCGGAACTCCAGCCCGTCGTAATCCCCGTCCGGCTCCAGCCCGAAGCCGTCGTACGACTCCAGCGCCGGCAGCCGCACCTCCGGCCGCCGCGCCGCCTTCACCCCGGCCCCACCGGCCGCACCGCCACCGCCACCGCCCGCTCGCCTCACCATGCCCCCATCCTGCACGCCCCCACTGACAACCCCCCTGACCTGCAAAGACAAAGAGAATCCGGCACCGATGTCACATTCCGGTGCCCTCAACCAGTCGTACTCACAGAAAGGCGACCCGAGCAGGACCCAAAAAACGACCCCAAGCACGGCCCCAAACAGAGGGAGACCCCAGCCATGCACCACCTCACCGTCATCGGCGGCGGCTTCGCCGGCCTCACCGCAGCGATCACCGCCGCCGAAGCCGGTGCCAAGGTCACCGTGTACGAAGCCCACCACACCCTCGGCGGGCGGGCGCGGACCGCCGAAGGCCCGTACAAGACCAACGAAGGCCCCCACGCCCTCTACAGCGGCGGCCCGCACTGGACCTGGCTCAAGCAGCGGGACCTGATCGGACCGCTCGCCCCGCTCCCGCCCTTGGAAGCCGCCCGGCTGCGGCTGCACCACAAGGGCACCCTGCGCCGCACCCCGCCCTTCGCCATGCTCAAGCTGCTGCGCCGGACCTCCCAACAGGCCCCCGTGGACGTCGACTTCCTGACCTGGGCCACCGAACAGGCTGGAGAGGAAGGCGCCCGGGCCGCCGCGCACTACTCCGCCGTCGCCCTCTTCCACCACGACCCCGGTTCCCTCTCCGCGGCGTTCGTGCAGGAACGGCTGCGCCGCGCCACGAAGCTGCCCCCGGAGGCGCACTACCCGAGGGGCGGCTGGGCGAGTGTCATCGACCGGATGGCCGCCCGGGCATGGAATCTCGGCGTGCGCATGGAGACCCTGGCCCGGATCGACGCCCTCCCCGTCGACCGGGGTCCCGTCATCGTCGCCACCTCCCTCGCCTCCGCCCGCCGCCTCCTCAAGGACGACTCGCTGACCTGGACCAGCGGCCGCACCGCCCTCATCGACCTGGCGGTCCGCACCCGCCGCGGCGACGCGTTCGCCGTCTCCGACCTGGACGCGCCCGGCTGGATCGAGAGGTTCACCGCGCAGGACCGCACCCTCGCCCCGGCCGGGGAACAGCTCATCCAGGGCCAGATCCCGATCGCCCCGCACGAGTCCCGAGCTGACGGCGCCGTCCGCGCCGAGCGCCTCCTCGACCTCGCCTTCGAGGGCTGGCGCGAGCGCGTCACCTGGCGGCGCGAGGCGGTCGCGGGCGGCCGTACGGGCGCGGTCGACCTGCCCGGCACCAGCTGGCGCGACCGGCCCTCCATCGACCGCGGCGACGGCGTCTATCTGGCGGGCGACCAAGTCGCCGCACCTGGCGTGCTCTCGGAGGTCTCCTTCAACAGCGCGCTGGAAGCGGTCGCCCTGGCCTTCAGGATCCGCGAACGCCTTGACCTCAAGCATGCTTGAGGTTGAAAAGTGGGCCTTCTACGAACCCTCGCGAACTTCGGCGAACCCCAGGGGAGCCCACCCATGCAAGCCATCCGCCTGCACGCCTTCGGCCCGGCCGAGAACCTCACGCACGAGAAGACCGAGGATCCCGAGCCGGGCCCCGGCCAGGTCCGTATCGCCGTGGCCGCGGCGGGCGTCCACCTCCTGGACGCGGCCCTGCGCGAAGGCATGCAGGGCCCGGCCCCCGCACCCACTTCGCTGCCGACGATCCCCGGCCGCGAGGTCGCCGGAACCGTCGAGTCCCTCGGCGAGGGCGTCGCCGCGCTCTGGCTCGGCAAACGCGTCGTCGCCCACCTCGGCTTCGCCCCCGGCGGCTACGCCGAACTGGCCGTCACCGACGTCGACCGCCTCCACGAGATCCCCGAGAACCTGGACTTCGCCCAGGCCGTCGCCATGATCGGAACAGGTCGTACGGCCATGGGGATCGTGCAGTTCGCCGAGCTCGGCCCCGATTCCGTGGCCGTCGTCCCCGCCGCCGCGGGTGGCATCGGCACCCTGCTCGTGCAGTACGCGCGGCACGCGGGCGCCACCGTGATCGGCCTCGCCGGCGGCCCGGAGAAGGTGGCCCTGGTGCGCGAGAACGGCGCGGACCTGGCCGTCGACTACAAGGACACCACCTGGCCGGAACAGGTCCGCGCCCACCTCGGCCCACGCACGGCCACAGTCGTCTTCGACGGCGTCGGCGGCGATGTCGCCCGCGCAGCCATAGGCCTCCTGGGCCCCGGCGGCCGGCACCTCGTCTTCGGCTGGTCCGGCGAGGGCATCCAGGGCGGCGAGCCGCTGATCATCGAGGGCGTCACCGAACAGGTGCTCGGCCCCGTGATGCTGCGAAAGGCGGGCGGCCCCAGCCCCGTACGCACCCTGGAGCTGCGCGCCCTCACCGAAGCGGCCGCCGGCCGCCTCACCCCGGCCGTGACCCGCTTCCCGCTCGCCGAAGCCGCCGCCGCCCACCGGGCGCTGGAAACCCGGGGCACGATCGGAAAGGTGGTGCTGGAGCCATGACCAGCCATGGAACCGAAGGTGCGACCAGCCATGGAACCGAAGACGCGATACGCCGCGGACCCAAAGACGCGATACGCCACGAACCCAAAGATGCAATACATCCCGATTCATGGTCTTCTGACCAGGTGAGCGTCACCCGAACAGGTGAACCTGAACCCGGGGCTCCCGAAGGTGCCGACCCCCGCCGCTGGTGGGGCCTGGTGGTCATCGCCCTCGCACAGCTGATGGTCGTCCTGGACGCGACCATCGTGAACATCGCGCTCCCTTCCGCACAGCGCGATCTGGGCATGTCCGACGGCAACCGCCAGTGGGTGATCACGGCATACACGCTGGCCTTCGGCGGCCTCCTGCTGCTCGGCGGCCGGATCGCGGACCTGGTCGGCCGCAAGCGCACCTTCATCTTCGGTCTGATCGGCTTCGCCGCCGCTTCCGCGCTGGGCGGCGCCGCCACCAGCCCCGGCATGCTCTTCGGCGCCCGCGCGCTCCAGGGCGCCTTCGCCGCCGTACTGGCCCCCTCCGCGCTCAGCCTGCTGACCATCACGTTCACCGACCCGAAGGAGCGCGGAAAGGCCTTCGGCGTCTACGGCGCGCTGGCGGGCAGCGGTTCGGCGATCGGCTTCATCGCGGGCGGGCTGCTGACGGAGTACCTGAACTGGCGCTGGTGTCTGTACGTCAACATCCCCATCGCGATCATCGCGGTCTTCGGCGCGCTCGCACTACTACCGGCCCACCCGGGCCACAAGGATGTCCGGCTCGACGTACCCGGTGCGGTGCTGGGCTGCGGCGGACTCGTCGCGATCGTCTACGGGTTCAGCGAGGCGGAGCCGCGCGGCTGGACGGACCCGCTGGTCCTGGCCCTGCTCGCCGGGGGCGTCGTACTGCTCACGATCTTCGTGTGGTGGCAGAACAGGGCCCCGAGCCCCCTCCTCCCCCTGCACATCGTCAAGGACCGCAACCGCGCGGGCTGCTTCCTGACGATGGCCCTCGCCGTCATGGGCATGTTCGGGATGTTCCTCTTCCTGACCTACTACCTCCAGGTCGTCCTCGGCTACTCGCCGGTGAAGACGGGCATGGCCTACCTGCCCCTGACGGCCGCGATCATCACCGGCTCGACGCAGATCTCGGCCCGGCTGATGAGCCGCGTGGCGCCCCGCATGCTGATGGTCCCCGGCATGGTCCTCGCGGCATCCGGAATGCTGGTCTTCACCCAGCTCACGACCCACTCCGCGTACGCGAGCCACATCATGCCCGGCATGATCCTGATGGGCCTCGGCATGGGCCTGACCTTCATGCCGGTCTTCGCCACCGCCACCGCCGGAGTCGCCCCGCAGGACGCCGGCGTCACCTCAGCGACCGTCAACACCTCGCAGCAGGTGGGAGGTTCGATCGGCACGTCCCTCCTGAACACCATCGCCACCACCAGCAGCACGGCGTACATCGCCGCCCACCTCCACGACCCCGCCCAGCAGGCCCTGATCACGAAGGAGGGCATCGTCCACGGCTACACCGTCGCCATCTGGTGGGCCGTCGGCATCATGCTCCTGGCCGGCCTGGTCGCGGGCCTGATGGTCACGGCGAAGCCCCCCCAGCGCGCGCCCGCGGGCACACCCGTACCCGAGCCGGTGACCTGAACCGGGCGCCGGTGCCGCCCGGCGCCACGGGTGTGGTCAGTGCCGCCCGGCCACCCGGTCCGCCACCTGGGCCAGTCGCGACGACTCCGCGCTGTGCGTGGTCAGTTCGCGGCGGTCGGCCGTGCGGTACGTCGCGTACATGCCGTGCACGCCGATCCAGCGGAACGGCTCCGGCTCCCACTTGCGGACCTTGTGGTTGACCCACGGGAGGCCGGTCAGTTCCGTCGCGCCGGACTGGCCGGAGTCCTGCTGGACCAGGTCGCGGAGGGTGCGCGCGGCGAGGTTGGTGGTGGCGACGCCGGAGCCGACATAGCCGCCGGCCCAGCCGAGGCCCGTGGAGCGGTCCAGGGTCACCGTGGCGCACCAGTCGCGCGGCACACCGAGGACACCCGACCAGGCATGCGCGACCTCCACCCCGGTCAGGGACGGGAAGAAGCGCACGAGGATCTCGTACAGCGCCTCGATGGTCGCGTCCTGCGTACGGCCGTCGTTGTCGATGCGCGAGCCGAAGCGGTACGGGACTCCTCGGCCGCCGAGCGCGATGCGGTCGTCGGCGGTGCGCTGCGCGTACATGTACGCGTGCGCCATGTCGCCGAGCGTCTCGCGCCCCTCCCAGCCGATGGTCTCCCACTGCTCCGCGGTCAGCGGCTCGGTCGCGATCATCGACGAGTTCATGGGCAGCCAGGTGCGCTTCTGGCCCTTGAGGCCCGCGGTGAAGCCCTCGGTGCAGCGCAGGATGTACGGCGCGCGGACGGTCCCGTACGGCGTCACCGCGTGCTTGGGCCGGATCTCCGTGACCGGCGTCTGCTCGTAAACGCTCACGCCGAGCGCCTCGACGGCCGCCGCGAGCCCCTTGACGAGCTTCACCGGGTGCAGCCGCGCCCCGTGCGGAGTCCAGGTCGAGCCCACCGCGTCCGCGACCCGGATCCGCTCGGCGGTCTCCTTCGCGCCGTACAGCTCACGGTCCTTCTCGCCGTACGACAGCTCTTGCGCATGGAAGTCTTTGAGCCGCGCCAACTGAGCGGGTGTGTAAGCGACTTCGAGTACGCCGCCCTGGTGGATGTCGGCGTCGATGCCCTCCTCGGCGGCGACCCGCACCACCTCGTCGACCGTCTCGTTCATCGCCTGCTGGAGACGGACGGCCGCCTCCTTGCCGTGCAGCTTCGCGTACCGGTCGCGCCCCGCGATCCCGTTGTACAGCCACCCGCCGTTCCGCCCCGAGGCCCCGTACCCGCAGAACTTCTGCTCCAGGACGGTGATACGGAGGAAGGGTGCCGCCTTCTTCAGGTAGTACGCGGTCCACAGCCCCGTGTAGCCGCCACCGACGATGACGACGTCGGCGGTCGCGTCACCGGGCAGGGGCTCCCGCGTCTCGGGAAGGCCGTCGTCCGCGTACCAGAAGGAGATGCCGCCATTGACCGTGCTGCTGCTCATGGCCGGGACGTTAACCCCTCGGAGCGGCCACTGTCTCCTTCGGATTCCATGCTTTTCCACGGCCTCTGACCAGCGGATAGCACGCCAGACCGATCACCACCGAGATGAAATGCCCGAAATCGGTGAAGGTGGGGCTGGAGAACATCGGCAGCCCGTAGACGGCGAGAACCACCACCAGATACGGATACCTCCAGGGCGCCGCGATCCGGTACGTCAGGATCGCGATCACCCCCGCCAGCGCGTAACTCACCCCGACGTCCAGGGTGTTGACCGCCGAGTGCGGAGCGACCCCGTGCCGGATCGCGAGCAGCAGCGCCCCCTCGCTGATCAGCGTCGCCAGGACATGCGCGGCCACACAGACGGCCAGCCACCGCGCGGTACCCAGCCAGCGCTCCGCCGGCGCGTGGAAAACGCCGTACAGCACGGCATACGGCAGCCAGTGCCCGCCATCGATCCACATCGCACTGGCGATCAGCACCCGCACCGGATTGTTCGACAGCTCGTGGATGTTGGTGGACCGCTGCCGCAGGAACTGTTCCTCGAACTCCGGCGACATCTGATGCACAGCCACCGTGGTGACGAAGAGGATCCCCAGCCAGACATACGTACCGGGGGCACTACGCACGTACGTCCACACCCTGTGGAGGCCCCGGCTAATTCGCATGACTCGATTCCCGCACGCCCTTAGTGTCCCGCACGTGATCGACATTCCGGATGAGCTGGCGGCCACACAGTTCAAGTACAACGGGGCTGCGGGACGGGACTTCATCGCCGGGCTGCCGGCGCTGGCGGCGGAGTTCCTGGAGCGGTGGGGGCTGCGGATCGAAGGGCCCTCGATGTGCGGCATGTGCGCGCTGGTGCTTCCCGTGGTCCGGGCCGACGGGAGCCGGGCCGCACTCAAGCTCCAGTTCCTGGACGAGGAGTGCGCCGGAGAACCGGTCGCCCTGAGGGAGTGGGACGGCGACGGGGCCGTACGGCTGCTGGAGTACGACGACGACACGGGCACCCTGCTGCTCGAACGGCTGGACGCCGCGCGGATACTGACGTACCTGCCGGACTCGCGGGAGGCGGCCCTGGTCATCGCACGGCTGCTGGCACGGCTGACGGCGGCACCGGCCCCCGAGGGACTGCGACGGCTCGGCGACCTCACGACGGCGATGCTGGACCGGGTCCCCCAGGCCCTGCGACGCATCCCCGATCCCGCGGACCGCCGGCTGATCGAGGACTGCGCGGCGGCCGTACGCGAGGTGGCGGCCGAACCCGGCGACCGCCTCCTGCACTGGGACCTGCACTACGACAACGTCCTCGCCGCCGACCGCGAGCCCTGGCTCGCCATAGACCCCAAACCCCTGGCGGGCGACCCCGGCTTCGAACTCTTCCCCGCCCTGGACAACCGCTTCGACCCCGACGAGATCCGCTGGCGCTTCGACGCGATGACGGACGTACTGGCCCTCGACCGGCAGCGGGCCCACGCCTGGACCCTCGGCCGCGTCCTGCAGAACTCCCTCTGGGAGATCGAGGACGGCCGCCCCCTGGCCCCGGACCACCTGGAAATCGGGCGGCGCCTGCGCGACACCATCAACTTCGGTTAATTAAAGACGCTTTCGTGAAAACTTCCACCGAATCGCACTCACTCTTTTGCCTCACATCTGAAGGAGGGGAGCAGCGTTAGCGGAATATGACGAAAGCACGCCCTCTTGGCCCAACGCCCTCCGGAACGACGGCGGAGAGCCTGGCCGCGTCCCGCGCGGTGACAGTCGGGCGATACACCTATACGCCTGCCGCCGCGTACTCATCGCCTGACGCTTGTAGCACTTTGCACGGAGACGGCGCACGGGTCGAACTGCGGGCCACCGAGTCGCTGTTCGGTGATTTCCTGAAGGTGCTGGACGTGGTTCAGGAGGAACTCAACCAACGGTGGAACGACCAGGCGCTCTCCAGCCACTGCGCGGCCCTCGCGTGATGGGGCGGAATTTCCATGAATAACGAATATCAAGATCTCCCCTTCGCCCGATATGAAAAACATCCCGAATACCCCATCGGGACGGGTACGGCCCGGCACAGCGATTCTGTCGACGCCCTGTACGAACAGGGCTGGGACCCGGTCGAGGAACTCACCTACCTCCTGCAGGATGCCGCGACGGCGGAGCATGAGACCACCGTGCCGTCACCTCGCGGCGAGCCGTCGTGCGGCGACGGCTTCGCCAGTGACCCGATGGACAACCTGGTACAGATCACTGCCGAGTTGCCGCCCCTCCGGCGTTCCTCGACCGGACATCGGAAGGTGCGGGTCCGCAAACCCCGCTTCACATGGCTGCAGACCGTCAGCTTCGTGATCGCCGCGTTCGCCGCCGTCATCGTTTCGATGGTGAGCGTCTTCGGTGGCATGGTGGCCTACACGCCTCTGCGGCACATCGCGTCCGCCACGCAGAGCGGCACGGGCCCCTGGTGGCCTCTCCTGGTCTACGGCCCCTGGATGGTGGCCTCGCTCTCCATCCTGCGAGCTGCCCTGCATCAACACCGGGCTGTGCACTCGTGGTCCGTGGTTCTGCTGTTTTCCTCCGTCGCCATGGTGTTTTGCGTGGCCGACGCCGACAGAACCTTCATCGGTGTAGCCGCAGCTGTCGTACCGGCCCTCGCGTCCCTGACCTGCTTCCAGCAATTGGTCCGTCAGATCACGCTGACCCGACCACCTCGCCAGAGCGTGTCCCGCCATCGACAGCGCTCCGTCAGCGCATCTCCGGAGCGCCTCGGAAACAAGAGTGATTCCGCCACAAGAAAACCGCCTCGCGCCTGATTCGACGCGACCGCCTTCCCGGCCATTTTTCCTTGCTGAACCCCTGGAATATCCCCCTCCAGGGGTTGATTGGATCTCTGCGCTCAAAATCTCGCGCCGGCCTGCGTCGAGCACTGTTGTCTCGGCCTGATCGATTCCATCGGCGGCACGCATTGACACAAGGCGGAGATCCTGGGGTTGCAGCGGAAGGACGCTGCCCCTGACAAGCGGACGGACGTGCGGGTGGCGTCGCGCCCCGCACCGTCATGGAGATCCTGGGGCACCCGCGGATCGCGGGGACGTGTCCAGGCAGTTCATGGAGCCTCCTGTCGGATTCGAACCGACGACCTACGCATTACAAGTGCGTTGCTCTGGCCGGACTGAGCTAAGGAGGCCTGCACGCGCGCGTGGTGCACCCGCCGCATACGTGCCCGAGCAGTGTACCCACGTCACAGCGGGCCCCTGTCGAAAATTTCCGCGAAGTTCACAGGGCCTCGGGTACTGACAGACCGAGTGAACGGCAGGTACCGTCCTGACCCAGTTCACTCTTGTGGACTACACCACGCATCACCGCTAGGGAACCTTCCGTAGCGGATCACCACCTTTACTCGGATCGTCCGGCACGTTCCTGCCGGTGAAGGGGGCCCCTCACCATGGCCACTGTTTCGTTCGACAAGGCGACCCGGATCTACCCGGGCACCGAGAAGCCCGCCGTCGACGCTCTGGAGATCGACATCGAGGACGGCGAGTTCCTCGTCCTCGTCGGTCCCTCCGGCTGCGGCAAGTCCACCTCGCTCCGCATGCTCGCGGGGCTCGAGGACGTGAACGCCGGCGCCATCCGCATCGGTGACCGCGACGTCACGCATCTGCCGCCCAAGGACCGGGACATCGCCATGGTGTTCCAGAACTACGCGCTCTACCCGCACATGACGGTCGCCGACAACATGGGCTTCGCGCTCAAGATCGCAGGCGTCAACAAGGCCGAGATCCGCCAGAAGGTCGAGGACGCGGCGAAGATCCTCGACCTCACCGACTACCTGGGCCGCAAGCCGAAGGCCCTGTCCGGCGGTCAGCGCCAGCGTGTCGCCATGGGTCGCGCCATCGTGCGTGAGCCCCAGGTGTTCCTCATGGACGAGCCGCTGTCGAACCTCGACGCCAAGCTCCGTGTCTCCACCCGTACGCAGATCGCCTCGCTGCAGCGCCGCCTCGGCATCACCACCGTGTACGTCACCCACGACCAGGTCGAGGCCATGACCATGGGCGACCGGGTGGCCGTACTCAAGGACGGTCTTCTCCAGCAGGTCGACTCGCCGCGCAACATGTACGACCGCCCCAAGAACCTCTTCGTGGCCGGCTTCATCGGCTCCCCGGCCATGAACCTGATCGAGGTCCCGATCACCGACGGCGGCGTGAAGTTCGGCAACAGCGTCGTCCCGGTCAGCCGTGAGGCGCTGAAGGCCGCCGCCGACAAGGGCGACCGCACGGTCACCGTCGGCGTCCGTCCCGAGCACTTCGACATCGTCGAGCACAACGGCGAGGCGGCCAAGTCGCTGTCGAAGGACACCGAGGACGCCCCGGCCGGTCTCGCGGTCTCCGTGAACGTCGTCGAGGAGCTCGGCGCCGACGGCTACGTCTACGGCTCCGCCAAGGTCGGCGACGACCTCAAGGACCTCGTCGTCCGCGTCAGCGGCCGCGCGGTCCCGGACAAGGGCGCCACGCTGCACGTCGTGCCGCGTCCGGGCGAGATCCACGTGTTCTCGACCTCCACGGGCGAGCGTCTCTCCGACTGAGGCCCCGGGGCGCCCGAGCCAATCGGTGGGGTTCGACACCCCGTAAGGGTGGAATTCACCCAAGTTGACGAAGAAGGCCCCGCAGCCTGCTGCGGGGCCTTCTTCGTTGTCGACAAATACCCCGGCAAGCCGGTCATTTCGATACGTGTACGTCAACTCGCTACCCCACAAAAGCCATTCCCGTATCCCCCGAACTGATTACTAAATGTCGCCAAATCATCACCCCGCGCTACCCTCACTCGCGTGAAGCACTCCACCACTAACCAACGGACCCGGCGTGGCCGTGGCCCCGCCCGCCGGGTCGGCCGCACCCTCGCCTTCGTTCTGCCTGTCGTCCTGGTGCTCTCCGGGACCCTCGCGGTCACCCGAGTCAACTGGTCGGGGAACCCCTCGAACTCGGTGCTCACCGCGTCCGAGGCGACCTCGTCGGATGTCTCCACCCGAGCCGTCTCCCGGGCCCCGCAGGACGTCCTGCGCGACAAGCTCCTGCTGGAGCTCCAGGAGAAGAACCCGGGCGTCGCGCTCACCCACCTCCAGGAGGCCGTGAACGGGCGTCCCTCGCTCGCGAAGCACTGCGTCTCCATCGCCCGGGCCCTGGGCCGCGCCGCGGTCCGCGCGTACGGCCCGACGCGCGCCCAGTCCTTCGCACGCCCCGTCTGTGACACGTCCTTCGCCTCGGGGGTCGCGGCCACCCACTTCTGAGCCGCTTACCTCCCACCGCCACAAAAGGGCTGATTCCGGGCCGTCGGGTAACGGCTGATTAAGGAACGGTTGCCGCCAGAAGCCGCGAGCGGGGCGCGACGTACAGTTCGGTCATGACCGATCCGAACGCCGCGTCGCGCCCCGTTCAAGCCGTTGTGCTGGCCGGTGGCCAGGGCTCCCGGCTGCGCCCGTACACCGACGACCGGCCCAAGCCGATGGTCGAGATCCCCGGCACCGGGACCCCGATCATCGGCCACCAGCTGACCTGGCTCGCCGAAGAGGGCGTGACCGACGTCGTCGTCTCCTGCGGCCACCTCGCCGAGGTCCTGCAGAAGTGGCTGGAGTCCGCCGACCTCCCCGTCAACGTCACGACGGTCGTCGAGACGGAGCCCCTCGGCCGCGGCGGCGGCCTCAAGTACGCCGCCGCGCACCTCCCGCACCCGGACCAGCCCTGGTACGCGACGAACGGCGACATCTGGACCCGTTTCTCGCTGCGCGACATGGCGGACTTCCACACCGAGCGCGACGCCGTGGCGACCCTCGCCCTCGCCCGTCCCCGCATCCCGTGGGGCGCCGTCGAGACGGACGACTTCGGGCGCGTGACGGACTTCATCGAGTCCCCGCCGACCACGTACGAGATCAACGCGGGCGTCTACGTCTTCTCCGCCGAGTTCGCCGACCTGCTCCCCGAGCGCGGCGACCACGAGCGCACCACGTTCCCGCACCTGGCCCGCGAACGCCGCCTGGCCGGCTTCTCGCTCCCGCAGGGCGCGTACTGGCGCGCCATCGACACGGCGAAGGACCTCACGGAGGCGGCGAAGGAACTGGCGGCGCTGGGCCGCTGACCCTTCGACCCCGTTCGGTTGTGTGTCGTCTGCGGGTGAGTGGGGGCTGGTCCAAAAGATTGCGCAGTTCCCCGCGCCCCTTTTAGGGGCGCGGGGAACTGCGCAATCTTTTTAGCGGGGGTTACCCGAGAAGACCACCCACAAGCCCCGGCTGCCCCGTGGACCCACCGGTACCGCCGCTCGGAGACCCACCGGTGGAGCCGCCGCTCGACGTGCCCCCACTGGACGTCGGCCCCGCACTGGTGCTCGGCGCCTGATTCGCCGGCGACGACTGCTGAGGCGGAGCCTGCGCGCCGCCCTGCGTCTGGCTGGGCCCACTGCTGGCCGTGCCGCCGGTCTCACGGACCGCCCCCGGCGTGGTGGCCGCCCCCGACGGCGACGAGGAGCTGCCCTGGGTGGGCGACTCGGAGGCCGACGGCGTGGCCTTCTGGTGCCGCTTGCCGGGCGTCTCGGGAAGCGGGGAGCCGGGCAGTTCGTTGCGCGGAGCCTCGCCGGGCCCCGGCACGACGATTCGGTCGGCGTCGCGGACGGCGCCGCCGAGGAGCGAGCCGATGAGCAGCGTGAGGCCGATGGCGACGGTCGTGACCAGCGCGCCGCGGCGCAGCACTCGGTGCCGCAGTTCCCAGATGTCGGTGCGTGGCCCGAGGGTCCGCCAGGCCTCGCTCGCGAGGCGTCCGTCGACGGAGTAGACGGGGGCGCCCGCGATGATCAGCGGGGACCAGGCGGCGAGGTAGATGATGTCCGGCGCGTCGTACGCGGGCACCGTCTTCCAGCTGACCGTCACGATGAGCGCCGCCGACAGCATCGCGCCGACGACGGCGGCGACCCGCTGCCACAGCCCGAGCACCGTGAGGACGCCCACGATGACCTGGAGGAAGGCGATGACGAGCCCGGAGCCGACGGGGTGCTGGAGCGCGAACTGCCGCAGCGGCTCGGCGACTTCCCAGGGGTGCAGCGTGTTCAGCCACTTCACCATGGAGCCGCGCTTGCCGCCGTCGAAGTAGACGGGGTCGCAGAGCTTGCCCATGCCGGCGTAGATGGAGATGAACCCGAGGAAGACGCGCAGCGGGAGCAGCACCACGCCGAGGTTCATACGGCGGCCGGGGTAGTACGCGTGCCGGACGGGGTCGGCGCCGTGCCGCTTGGCCGGTGAGTCGAGCTCGTCGCCGTCGTCGCCGTCGTACGCGTCGTCCTCGAACTCGTCGCCCGCGTACCGGGGTTCGTCGTAGGCGCTGTCCACTGTGCGCATGTGCGGCAGCAGCCGGGGCTTGCCGGACTCGTGACTGCGCTGGCTGCCGACGAGGGGCGTCTCGACCGTCTCGACGGTCAGATCGCGGTCGTAGCCGCCGTGTTCGTCGATGCGCGGGATGACCTGGGTCGCGCCGGCGTCGCCCGCCGGGTCGGCGGAGCCGTGGCGCAGGCTCGTGCTCCGCACGGCCTGGAGCAGCCGGTGGGCGCCGGTGTCGTCCGGGGCGGACTTCCCGCTCCAGACGACGGGGGCGCGGCGGCGGGCCCCGGCGGCCGGACCGGCCGCGCCCGCTCTGCCCGCCGTACCGACGACGGGGATCCGCGCGGTGTCGTCGCCGGGACTCAAGTGCCGCGCGATATGCGGGGATTGGCTCCGCGACGCGACTCCTAGCTGCACGCGGAAGCTCGCATGATTGACGATGACCTGCGCCGGATCGCTCGGCACCTTCACCATGCTCAGCGCGGGAGCGTCGTCGAATCCCGACGAGCGGTCCCCCGTGGGTGTGCGGGGTGTTCTGGTGTCCACACTCATCTAACCGAGTGACGTGTGTTTAGGACACTGCTTTGACTGCGCCGATCTGTCCGGACCGCGTCAAGGTCATCCCGAACATCCCGATTACCCCACGGGGGTGACTACGCACACATGTGTTCAGGTGCGCAGTCGTCATGCTCAGACGCGTCGCCGCGACGCCTCGTACAGCACAACTCCCGCCGCCACACCGGCATTCAGCGACTCCGTGCCGCCCGGCATCGGGATCCGTACACGGAAGTCACAGGTCTCGCCGACGAGCCGCGACAGGCCCTTGCCCTCACTCCCGACCACGATGACGACGGGACCGCCGAGGGCCTCCAGCTCACCGACCTCCACCTCGCCGTCCGCGGCGAGACCGACCACGACGAGGCCCGCCTTCTTGTACGACTCAAGGGCCCGGGTCAGGTTGGCGGCGCGGGCGACGGGCGTACGGGCCGCGGCGCCGGCGGACGTCTTCCAGGCACCGGCGGTCATGCCGGCCGCGCGCCGCTCGGGCACGACCACACCGTGGCCGCCGAAGGCGGAGACGGAGCGGACGACGGCACCGAGGTTGCGCGGGTCGGTCACGCCGTCGAGGGCGACGATCAGCGGGTCCCTGCCCTCGTCGTACGCGGCGGCGGCGAGGTCCTCCGGGTGCGCGTACTCGTACGGCGGGACCTGGAGGACGAGACCCTGGTGGTTGAGCCCGTTGGTCATGCGGTCGAGCTCGGGACGCGGCGCCTCCATGAGGTGGATGCCGCCGCGCTCGCCCGCCAGCTGCAGCGCTTCCCGAACCCGCTCGTCGTTGTCGATGAACTGCTGGACGTACAGCATCGTCGCGGGCACGCCCTCGCGCAGCGCCTCCACGACGGAGTTGCGCCCGACGACCATCTCGGACGTGCCCTTGCCGCCACGGCCGCCGCGCGGGGCGGGACGGCGCACGGCCTGCTTCGCCTTGGCGCCCGCGATGCGGTTCTTCTTGTGTCCCTTGCGCGCCTCGGCGGGCGGGGTCGGGCCCTTGCCTTCCAGGCCCCGGCGTCGCTGGCCGCCACTGCCGACCTGCGCGCCCTTCTTGCCGGACATGCGGCGGTTGTTAGCGGCCATGACCTACCTGTCTGTGTGTGAGAGCTGACGCTCTACTGAGGAGAGCTGACGCTCTTCAAAATGCGTACGTCTATGAAGTGTGCCGCCCGGAGGCCCGGGCGGCACAATCGATCAAGGTCGACGGGGGTCGACGGCGGGTCGGCCGGAGCCGACACAGCGGGCGCTCAGCGGGGGCCGAGCGTCCAGCGCGGCCCCTGCGGACCGTCCTCGATGACCAGGCCCGACTGGTTGAGCTGGTCGCGGATGGCGTCCGCGGTCGCCCAGTCCTTGCGGGTCCGGGCGGCCTCGCGCTGGTCGAGGACCATCCGGACGAGGGTGTCGACAACGCCGTGCAGGTCCTCGCCGCGGTCGCCCTCGCCGACCCACTGCGGGTCGAGCGGGTCGAGCCCGAGGACGCCGAGCATGGCCCGCACCTCGGCCAGCCGTGCCACGGCGGCTTCCTTGTCGTCGGCGGCGAGGGCGGAGTTCCCCTGCCGCACGGTGGTGTGCACGATGGCGAGCGCCTGCGGCACGCCCAGGTCGTCGTCCATGGCCTCGGCGAAGGCGGGCGGCACCTCGGCGGCGGGCTCGACGACGCCCCCCGCCTTCTCGACCACGCGCTGCACGAAGCCCTCGATACGCGCGAACGCCGACTCGGCCTCGCGCAGGGCGTTTTCGCTGTACTCGATCATCGAGCGGTAGTGCGGGGTGCCGAGGTAGTAGCGCAGCACGATGGGCCGCCAGTGCTTGACCATCTCGCTGACGAGGACCGAGTTCCCGAGGGACTTCGACATCTTCTCGCCGCTCATGGTGACCCAGGCGTTGTGCACCCAGTACTTGGCGAACTCGTCGCCGAAGGCCTTGGCCTGGGCGATCTCGTTCTCGTGGTGCGGGAAGATCAGGTCGAGCCCGCCGCCGTGGATGTCGAACGCGGAGCCCAGGTACTTGTGGGCCATGGCCGAGCACTCGAGATGCCAGCCGGGACGCCCCCGCCCCCACGGCGTCTCCCAGCTCGGCTCACCGGGCTTCGCTGCCTTCCACATGGCGAAGTCACGCGAGTCCCGCTTGCCGGTCTCGCCCTCGCCGGAGGGCTGGAGCAGGTTGTCCAGCTCCTGGTTGGACAGCCGGAGGTATTCGGGGAAGGACCGTACGTCGAAGTAGACGTTCCCGTCGGCCTCGTACGCGTGCCCGCGCTCGATGAGCCCGCGCATCATCTCGACCATCTCGGTGATGTGGCCGGTGGCGCGCGGCTCGTAGGAGGGCGGCAGGCAGCCGAGCACGGCGTACCCGTCGTTGAAGGCCCGCTCGTTCTCGTACCCGATCGACCACCAAGGGCGGCTCTGCTCGGCCGACTTGGTGATGATCTTGTCGTCGATGTCGGTCACGTTGCGGATGAACGTGACGTCGTACCCGCGGTGCTCGAACCAGCGGCGCATGATGTCGAAGTTCAGCCCCGAGCGGATGTGCCCGATGTGGGGTGCGGCCTGCACGGTGGCGCCACACAGGTAGATCGAGACGCAACCCGGCACGAGCGGGGTGAAGTCACGGATCTGCCGGGCGCTGGTGTCGTACAGGCGAATCGTCACCACTCCAGGGTAGTGGCCCCTGGGTAGTGCCCCGCGACCCTTCCGACCCAAGCAGCACGTATTCGTGACATACACCTGACTACGTGTGTGTCGGGTGCGGGTGGGTGGGGGCTGGTCCAAAAGATTGCGCAGTTCCCCGCGCCCCTTTTAGGGGCGCGGGGAACTGCGCAATTGGCGGCGGGGGCGAAGAACCACCCGGCCTCAGCCCACGCGTACGACCAACGCCGTGGCCACAGCCATCAGCCCCTCGTCCCGCCCCGGAAAACCCAGCCCGTCCGTCGTGGCCCCGGACACCGACACAGGCGCCCCCACCGCATCCGACAGAATCTTCTGCGCCTCGTCCCGCCGCTTCCCGATCTTCGGACGCGGCCCGACCACCTGCACAGCGACATTCCCGATGACGAATCCCGCCGCCCGCACGATCCGCGCGGCCTCCGTCAGCAGCGTGACCCCCGACGCCCCGGACCACTCGGGCCGCCCGGTCCCGAAGTGCGCCCCGAGGTCACCGAGCCCCGCCGCGGAGAACAACGCGTTGCACGCCGCATGCGCGACGACGTCCGCGTCGGAGTGTCCGGCGAGCCCGGGCCCCTCGCCCTCCCACAACAGCCCGGCACACCACAGCTCACGCCCTTCCTCGAAGGCGTGAATGTCCGTGCCGATCCCGACGAGCGGAATCACCGGCCCAGCGGCTGCCTCAGAACCCATCGTTCAGCCTCCGCCGCGCGAGAACCGCCTCCGCCAGCACAAGATCCAACGGTCGCGTCACCTTGAACGCCTCCTCGTGCCCGGGCACCACCACAACCCGCAGCCCCAGCTGCTCGACCATGCTCGCGTCGTCGGTCACGTTGTCGGTGACGGTCTCGTGGGCCCGTACGAGCGTCTCGCGGTCGAACCCCTGCGGCGTCTGCACGGCCCGCAACCGCGCCCGCTCGGGCGTGGCCACGACGGGCTCGGGAGCACCGGGGACGGCCGCGGGCTCGACCTCCTTGACGGTGTCGGCGAGCGGCAGTGCGGGGACGACGGCAGGAGCCCCGTCCCGTACGGCCTCGATGACGGCGTCCACGGTGTCGACGGGCACGAGCGGGCGGGCCGCGTCATGTACGAGGACGATGTCGATGCCGGGCGGCAGCGCGTCGAGCCCGTACTTCACGGACTCCTGGCGGCTGTCGCCCCCGGGGACGACCAGGAAGTCGGTGCGCTCGGGCAGCGCGTGCGCGTCGAGCAGCGTCTTCACCTCGGCCGCGCCCTCGGGCGGGGCCACGACGACGACCAGCGAGACGGCGCGGGACGCGGCCATCGCGCGGACCGCGTGAATGAGCATCGGCGTGCCGTTCAGCGCGCGTAGCGCTTTGGGGGCGCCCGGGCCGAGGCGCACGCCCCTGCCGGCGGCCGGAATCACGGCCGCGGTACGTGCCCCCGACGGCGAAGGGCGCGAAACGTCAGACATCGGTTCCTGTCAGGTTTGTGTGCTCGGCCGGTATGGGTATGGCCTGGGCGTGCCCCCTGCTCGTAGAGCTGGGGGTGTGCCGGGCGCGACGCTTGACCGGGGACCCTTCCGTGACATCCGGTCGAGCGAACTGCCCGGGCCCGGCATGCCAGGTAGGGGATATGCGGGTACGCGGGTATACGTATACCGAGTGAACATCCGGTATACCGAATGGGCGCGGGTATGAACATGCCGCAGCGCCCGGCGACAGCAATTGCGTCATCGGGCACCGCGGCATTTCATTGCGCAGCTGCGCGGGCCTGCGTCAGGACGCGAGAACCTCGTCGAGCAGGGCCTCGGCCTTGTCCTCGTTGGTGTTCTCCGCGAGGGCGAGCTCGCTCACCAGAATCTGGCGGGCCTTGGCGAGCATGCGCTTCTCACCGGCGGAGAGTCCACGCTCGCGCTCACGACGCCACAGGTCACGGACGACTTCCGCAACCTTGATGACATCGCCGGAGGCGAGCTTCTCCAGATTTGCCTTGTAACGACGCGACCAGTTCGTGGGCTCCTCGGCGTACGGCGCGCGCAGCACCTCGAAGACCCGGTCCAGCCCGTCCTGACCGACCACATCACGCACGCCGACGAACTCCGCATTGTCCGCTGGCACACGTACCGTCAGGTCGCCCTGGGCGACCTTCAGCACCAAGTAGGTCTTGTCCACGCCTTTGATCTGGCGAGTTTCGATAGCCTCGATCAGCGCGGCCCCGTGATGGGGATAGACCACGGTGTCGCCAACCTTGAACGTCATGTGACAGGTACCCCTTCCGTGGCTATCCAGGGTAACACGGATACGGCGTCTTCTGAATGGCGTTTTCGCAGGTCAGGGCATATCTCGGGGCTTGACAACCGCAACAGGAACGTGCTGCGAGGGGCGATCGGAAGGGGGTATTCGCAGGTCGGAGCCGCTGTCCACGGGAAGAGAAACGCGCACGTTACACACAACGGAAGCCCCTGACCAGGGCCTGAACGTACCGGTTTGTCCAGCTCCAAGAGCGCGACTTCCGCTACTCCGTTCGGTGACCGGAGTCGAGTACGAGACGAATCCGGAATTGATCAAGACGGCCGATGATCAACCGCTTGAACAGCCGGTGATCAATTTTCGGGACCGCCATGCATTCCTTACGCGCCCTTACGACTCCTTACGGGAAAATCCGCAAGTCGATGCCGGGGGTACTTATGTGAATGGCGGACGAGTGCGCGCCCAAAGTAGCCGATGAGCCGGAGGAACGGTGTGCGACGGACGGGGCGCACACCGGGCGCAAGGAAGCCCGGCGGTGCGCGGACGACACCCCCGGCCAGTACGCGGACGACAGCCCCCGGCCGGTGCGCGAATGACAGCCCGTCGGTGCGCGGAAGACAGCCCGTCCTCGGTAAGAGGCGGGTCGGGTGCGGTGGCATGGGAACGGCTCGGTAACCTAAGGCCGCTGACAGACCCTTAGGGCGGCTTTACAACGAAGTCGTCCTGCTTCGCCCACGTTCAAGGAGTTGCCGCCGCCGTGAGCAGCAGCCTTCGACGCGGCGCCCTCGCCGCCGCCGCCATCGCGTTCTCGATCGCCTCGCTCGCCGCGTGTGCGGCCGGCAACGACGCCCAGACGCTTGAGGTGAAGCCTGACAACGCGGCGACCACCGTCGGCGACATCAAGGTCCAGAACGCCCTGGTCATCACCCAGCCCAACACGACGGCCACGGGCCCGGCGGTGATCTCCGCGACGCTGTTCAACAACGGCAGCACCGACCAGACCCTGGACTCGATCAGCGTCGGCGGTGACGGCACCGCCGAGATCACGCCCGCCGACGGCAAGGGCACGCTGACCATCCCGGCCGGCGGCTCCGTCGTCCTCGGCGGCAAGGGCAACGCCTCCGCCGCGCTGACCAACCCCGGTGAGGCCGTCAGGGACGGCAACGCCCAGAAGGTCACCTTCGGCTTCAGCAAGACCGGTGCCGTGAGCCTGCGCGCCTTCGTCGTCCCGGCCGAGAGCTACTTCACCAAGTGGGGCCCGAGCGATATCCCGGCCGCGCCGGGCGCCTCGGCCTCCGCGACCACCGGGCCTTCCGAGTCCGTCTCGGGCTCCCCGTCCGACTCCGTCTCGGAGACGCCCACGGACGTGGCGTCGTCGAGCACGACGGTCGCGGGCACGGCCACGGCGAACGCCTCGGAGTCGGCTTCCGGCAACTGACCGGCGTACGCCGGGATCAACCTCGTACGCCGAGATCATCCTCGTACAACGCGCGAAGGGCGGGACCCCTCCAGGGGGTGCCGCCCTTCGTCGTGCCTCACGCGCGCGTGGAGGCCGGTTTACGGCTCGAACTTGTACCCAAGGCCGCGCACCGTCACCAGATACCGCGGCGCGCCCGGGTCCGGCTCGATCTTGGCGCGAAGCCGCTTGACGTGGACGTCGAGGGTCTTGGTGTCACCGACATAGTCGGCACCCCAGACCCGGTCGATGAGCTGCATGCGGGTCAGTACGCGGCCCGCGTTGCGGAGCAGCATCTCCAGGAGGTCGAACTCCTTCAGGGGGAGGTCGACCTTGGAGCCGGAGACGGTGACCACGTGGCGGTCGACGTCCATGCGGACCGGTCCGGCCTCCAGGGCGGCCGGGGTGACCTCCTCGGGCTCGCCTCGGCGGCGGAGCACGGCGCGGATGCGGGCGACGAGCTCACGCGACGAGAAGGGCTTCGTCACGTAGTCGTCGGCTCCTATTTCCAGCCCCACGACCTTGTCGATCTCGCTGTCCTTGGCGGTGACCATGATCACCGGAACGTTGGAGCGGCCGCGCAGCTGGCGGCAGACCTCCGTGCCGGGCAGCCCCGGCAGCATCAGGTCGAGGAGGACGAGGTCGGCGCCGTTGCGCTCGAACTCGTCGAGTCCGTCGGGCCCGGTGGTCGCGATGGCGACCTCGAAGCCCTCCTTGCGAAGCATGTACGACAGGGCGTCGGAGAAGGACTCCTCGTCCTCGACGACGAGCACACGGGTCACGGAAGGACCTCCGGAGCGGGAAGCGGTTCGTACGGGGATGTGACGGTGGTCGTCCCGTCAGGCTGCTCGGTCTCGTCCTCCTGGTCGAGTCCGGGCATGTGGTGATCGGTCAGGCGGTCGCGGGCCGCACCCGCCTCCGGCAGCCGCAGGGTGAACGTGGAGCCCTGACCCTCGGAGCTCCACACCGTGACCTCCCCGGCATGCGAGGCGGCCACGTGCTTGACGATCGCGAGACCGAGGCCTGTACCGCCCGTTTGGCGGGAGCGGGCCGGGTCGACGCGGTAGAAGCGCTCGAAGACGCGCTCCCGGTCCTTCTCCGAGATGCCGATGCCCTGGTCGGTCACGGCGATCTCGATGAGGTCTCCGCCGGGCGCGGTCACCCGGCGCGCGGCTATACCCACCCGGGTGCGGGCGGGCGAGTAGTTGACGGCGTTCTCGACGAGGTTTCCGAGGGCGGCGGCCAGCTGGCCCCGGTTCCCCCAGATGCTCAGGTCGGCGGTGCCGCCCGCGGCCATGGTGATCTGCTTGGCGCCGGCCTGGTGGCGGCAGCGGTCGACCGCCTCGGCGACGAGTTCGTCGACGCGTACGGGCTCGGCGTCCTCCAGGGGGTCGTCGTTCTGGACCCGGGAGAGGTCGATGAGCTCCTGTACGAGGTTGGTGAGCCGGGTGGCCTCTATCTGCATGCGTCCGGCGAAGCGCTCGACGGCCTCGGGGTCGTCGGAGGCGTCCATGACGGCCTCGGAGAGGAGCGAGAGCGCGCCCACCGGGGTCTTGAGCTCATGGCTGACGTTCGCGACGAAGTCGCGTCGTACGGCCTCGATGCGCCGGGCCTCGGTGAGGTCCTCCACGAGCAGGAGCACCAGCCGCGACCCGAGGGGCGCCACACGTGCGGAGACGGCGAGGGCTTCTCCCCTCCCCGTCCCGCGCCTCGGCAGATCCAGCTCCACCTGGCGTATCTCCCCGTCGCGACGGGTGTCACGCGCCATCTGGAGCATCGGCTCGACGGCCAGCTTGCCGCCGCGCACCAGCCCGAGGGCGTACGCCGCCGAGCTGGCCTTGACCACGGCGTCCGCCTCGTCGAGCACGACCGCCGAGGACCGGAGCACGGACAGCACGGTGTCGACACCGGGCGGAAGCACCGGGTCCGTGTGCAGCGACGTGCGGGTCGGGCGTTTCTGGTCGCGCTCGCTCCAGCGGAACGCCAGCATGGCGATGACACCGGTCAGTACTCCGGCGATCGCTGCCGCTGCGGCGACCGCCGCGTTCACGTCCATGCACCCAGGTTAGGCATGTCGTCGCCGCTGGCCACAGCCATCCGGGTGCGAGCTCGAACACTCGTCGCCCAGAGTTCACCTAGGAGCTAGTGATGGTTCATTTGGGATGCCGGAAACGGACGCGTACGGGCCGGAACGTGGGAGCGTGGGGTTCACAGCGCCCGTTTCGACAGGCTCTGGCTCCCCGGAACCCCTGATGAAGACGTAAGAGAAGACGTAAGAGAGGGACAACCTGATGCGGGACGCGTACCACGAGGAACTGGACTCGATCGGCGAGGGCCTGGTCGAGATGGCCCGGCTCGTCGGGTCGGCGATCGGGCGCGCCACGACGGCCATCCTCGACTCCGACCTGAAGCTGGCCGAGAGCGTCATCGCGGCCGACCAGAAGGTCGACGATCTTCAGCACGAGCTGGAGGCCCGGGCGATAGCCCTGCTGGCCCGTCAGCAGCCGGTGGCGACGGACCTCCGTATCGTCGTCACCTCGCTCCGTATGTCCGCGGACCTGGAGCGCTCCGGCGACCTGGCCCAGCATGTGGCGAAGCTGGCCCGGCTGCGCTTCCCCGAGCGCGCGGTCCCGCACGACCTGCACGCCACGGTCCTGGAGATGGGCCAGCTCGCGCAGCGCCTGATGGCGAAGGCGGCCGAGGTCGTCATCACCAAGGACGTCGACCTCGCCCTCCAGCTGGAGCAGGACGACGACGAGATGGACCTCCTGCACCGCACGCTCTTCCAGCACCTGCTGGACGACCGCTGGAAGCACGGCATCGAGACGGCCGTCGACGTGACCCTGCTCGGCCGCTACTACGAGCGTTTCGCCGACCACGCGGTGTCGGTCGCCAAGCGCGTGGTGTTCCTGGTGACGGGTGAGCACGCGGACGAGCTCCAGGCGGACATCCAGCCGGTGACGGGGGTGGAGGGGGCCTGACTGCCCGCTCCGGGGGCGCGTACAAGCCTCTGTGCGCCGAGTGTGCGCCGTTGATACGCCCGCCCCAGTGGGCATGCAATGGGTGCCAGGAGCTGTGCGGTGCAGTGTGCCTCGCACACCTTCGTGCCTGAAGGAGGGACCCATGGCCGAATCCCCCAGCACGACCGATCCCACGCAGAACGGTGACACCGAGCAGCCCGCCGAGATCAAAAGCCTCCCCTTGTTCGGCGCCTGCGGCTGCGGCTCCGGCTGCGGGTGCGGGTGCCAGTCGGGCAATCCGTGCCAGTGCGGCTGATCTCGTACGACACCGAAGGGCCCCGCTACGTGTAGCGGGGCCCTTCTTCGTCGAAGGTCGCCCCCGCCGCCGTAAAGGCGCAGCATGGAGGAGAGGAAACGATGTGAGAGGCGACGCATAAGGACGCATAGGGACATAAGAAGGAGGTGGGGAGGCCATGACGCAGTTCATGGACGTCCACCACGGAATGGCGGGCATCACCGCAGATCAGCTCATGCAGGCGCACAAGGCCGACCTCGCCATCGAGAAGGACGAGGGCGTGCACTTCGAGAGGGCCTGGGCGGACCCGGAGTCCGGCACGGTGTACTGCCTCTCCTCGGCCCCCTCGGCCGAGGCGGTCCAGCGCATCCACGAACGCACCGGCCACGCGCCGGACGAGATCCATCCGGTGCCGCTGTCGATATGACGGCCACGGTCCCCATGACCACGGGCCACCACCGGCCCATGAACCCTTGCCCTTGAACCCATGACCCAATAACCGTGTGACGGGGTGGGGCCCTGACCTGCACAATCCGGCCATGGGAACGGACATAGACGGGTTCATCGAGGTCAGAAGCACGTACATCGACTTCACCGAGCCCGATGACGACGAGCCCGATGAGAGCGGCGGCCTTTGGGTTTCCGTGCACGACGGCCCCTCGTCGGCGGTCACGGTCACCGTGCCGCTGTTCTCCCCGCCTCCGGGATGGGTCGGCGAGCAGCACGCACTGCTCTCTCGTATCCGTGAGGTCTATCCGCGCGAAGTGGTCGAGACGTCATCGGGTGCCTACGAGTGGCGGCGCGACCGCGACTGACGGGCCCGCCCGGAGCTGCCGTCCGGAACCACCCCCACTGCCGTACGGCAACCACTGCCCTCGCCTGTAGACAGATGGCCGGGCGCGGGGCGCCGATCAGGTGAACTGACAGCCGGGTGCAGGAACCCAGGAGGCGGTTTCCCGGGCTGCGAACTCATGATGGCCGTATGCCTTCTGACTCCACTGACCGTGGCTCCGGCCCGTCCCGACGCTCTCTTCTGCGGGATTCAGCGGCCGTGTCCGTGCTCGCCACCGTCTCGGGGCTGGGACTGGCGGGCTGTTCCGGGGACCGGACCACGGAAGCCGCACCGGCCACTCCGAGCCCCGTCAAGTCATCCGGCTCCGCGCTCACCTCCAACGGTTACGGTCACACGCCCGCGGACTACGAACGCGTCGGCATCAAGCCCAACCAGGTCCAGGTCTGGGAAGACGGCTTCCGCAGTGCCGACATCAACGACAATCCCGACGCCTACGAGTGGTGGTACGCCGACTTCATCGGTGACGACGGCACGGTGGTGGTCTTCCTGCTGGAGACCCGGGTCAACGACGGCTTCCTGCCGGAACCGGGCGAGGCGGGTCGCAAGCCGACCGCCTCGCTCATCGTGACCGAACCCGACGGCACCAGCCACGCCGTCCAGCAGTCCTACGCGTGGGATCAGTTCAGCGCCTCGACCAAGAGCTGTGACGTCAAGGTGGGGCCCTTCACGCTCTCCGGCGACCTGAAGACCTACCAGCTCCAAGGCGAGGCGAACGGTACGGGCCTCGATCTGACGCTCACCAGTCTCGTGCAGCCCTTCCGTCCGGGAACCGGCGTCATGTTCCTGAACGACACGGACCAGTTCCAGGGATGGCTGTGCGCGGTGCCGTCCGGGAAGGCCACGGGAACGATCACCGTGAACGGCAAGCAGAGCTCGTTCACGGCCGCCGGCTACCACGACCACAACTGGGGCAACCGCCCGTACCCGTTCTTCGCGGAGCACTGGCGCTGGGGCCGAGGCAGCGCCGGCAAGTACGCAACGGTCGGGTACGCCACCTATCTGCGGTCCGACTACGGCTCCGCGTTCATCCCCGCCGTGGTGGTTGACGACACGGAGACGGGCGAGCGGGTGTTCTCCTCCTTCAGCCCCAAGAACGTCACCGTGAAGGAGAGCGCCCCCAAGCCCCCGCCGAACCCGGCCTACTCCAAGGACTACTACAGCAGCGTCCGCTGGGACTACTCGGAAGGCGTCGGTCACCCTCACGGACACCAGTCAGCGGCTGGTAAGCCGGGACCTCTCCGCCAACGCCACCCAGACACAGCAGGACACCCTGAAGAAGCTCGGGATCGACGGCGTCTGGTACACCCGCTACGGCGCCAACGCCGCTATCGACCTCAACCTCCCCGGCACCCACTTCTCCGGCACAGGTGAGGGTGTACTGGAAAACGCCCAGTTCGGCCTCAGCTCCTCCCCGCCGAAGACGTCCCCCAGCAGCTCCCCGTCCTAGAAAGTCGGTTAAGGCGGCCTGGACCAGGCCGGTCGTGACCTGTGGGCGTACGGACCGGATGCCACCGTCTTGGACATGGCGCGGCCGAGTGCGCGTTCGCGATGTGGTTACCGTGGCCGTTCGCCGAACGATGGCACCAGAGGCCCCAGAGTGGTCCCCGGACATGAAAATGCCTCCCATCCACGCTGTCCGCGCAGGTGGGAGGCATGATCGCGAAACCTACTTCTTCTTGCCCTGGTTCTTGACCGCCTCGATGGCGGCCGCGGCCGCCTCCGGGTCGAGGTAGGTGCCGCCCGGGTTGACGGGCTTGAAGTCGGCGTCCAGCTCGTAGGCGAGGGGGATGCCCGTCGGGATGTTCAGGCCCGCGATGTCGGCGTCGGAGATGCCGTCGAGGTGCTTGACCAGGGCGCGCAGCGAGTTGCCGTGGGCCGCGACCAGGACCGTGCGGCCCGCGAGGAGGTCGGGGACGATGCCGTCGTACCAGTACGGGAGCATGCGGACGACGACGTCCTTCAGGCACTCCGTGCGGGGGCGCAGCTCCGGCGGGATCGACGCGTAGCGCGGGTCGTCCGACTGGGAGAACTCCGTGCCGTCCTCGAGCGCCGGCGGCGGGGTGTCGTACGAGCGGCGCCACAGCATGAACTGCTCCTCGCCGAACTCGGCGAGGGTCTGGGCCTTGTCCTTGCCCTGGAGGGCGCCGTAGTGGCGCTCGTTCAGGCGCCAGGAGCGGTGGACCGGGATCCAGTGGCGGTCCGCGGACTCCAGCGCGAGCTGGGCGGTTCGGATCGCGCGCTTCTGGAGCGAGGTGTGGACCACGTCGGGCAGCAGGCCGGCGTCCTTGAGCAGCTCACCGCCGCGCACTGCCTCCTTCTCGCCCTTCTCGTTGAGATTGACGTCCACCCAACCGGTGAACAGGTTCTTCGCGTTCCATTCGCTCTCGCCGTGGCGGAGGAGGATCAGCTTGTACGGTGCGTCGGCCATGCGTACGAGCGTAATGGAAGCCTTCGTCCCCTCGCTCGCCCGCCCGCAGACCGGACAGTTGACGGCATCTGTTAATTGAGTGGCTCCCCGACAGCCCCGACTCGTAAGTTGTGCACACCGCCTGAGCCGCTTACGTCCGTGGGGGACCAGCCATGCCATTCGCCGTCATGAGACGCGCTGCCCGAGAGACCGTCTCGGGGCTCCCCCGGGAGTTCTGGTGGCTGTGGACCAGCACACTCGTCAACCGGCTCGGTGCTTTCGTCGCCACCTTCATGGCGCTGTACCTGACGCTCGACCGCGGCTACTCCGCCTCGTACGCCGGTCTCGTGGCGTCGCTGCACGGCCTCGGCGGCGTCGTCTCCTCGCTCGGCGCCGGCGTGATGACCGACCGGCTCGGGCGCCGGCCCACCCTGCTCATCTCCCAGCTGTCGACGGCCTTCTCCGTCGCGCTGCTCGGCTTTATGCACCACCCAGTGGCGATCGCCGCCGTCGCCTTCCTGGTGGGCATGGCTTCGAACGCCTCGCGGCCCGCCGTGCAGGCGATGATGGCCGACATCGTCCGGCCCGAAGACCGCGTCCGCGCGTTCTCCCTCAACTACTGGGCCATCAACCTCGGCTTCGCCGTCTCCTCCATGGCGGCCGGTTTCATCGCCGAGTTCAGCTATCTCGCGGGCTTCCTCATCGAGGCCGGCATGACCCTGATCTGCGCGCTCGTCATCTTCGCGAAGCTGCCGGAGTCCAAGCCGGTCCTTACGGCCAAGGCCGCCTCCGAACCCGCCGTCGGCCTCGGAACCGTCCTGCGCGACGGGCGCTACATGAGCGTCGTCGGGCTGTCCTTCCTCGTCGCCCTCGTCTTCCAGCAGGGCTCCGTCGGGCTGCCGGTCGCGATGGGCGCGGCGGGCTTCACCCCCGCCGACTACGGCATGGCGGTCGCCGTCAACGGCGTACTCATCGTCGCGCTCCAGATCCCGGTCACCCGTTTCATCGAGCACCGGGATCCGAAGCGGCTGCTCGTCATCTCGTCCCTGCTCGCCGGGTACGGCTTCGGGCTCACCGCCTTCGCCGGCTCGGTCGGCGTCTTCGCCCTCACGGTGTGCGTGTGGACCCTGGCGGAGATCGTCAACGCGCCCATCCAGACCGGCCTGGTCGTCCGCCTCTCCCCGGTGCACGGCCGCGGCCGCTACCAGGGCATGTACACCCTGTCCTGGTCCCTCGCCGCGCTCGTCGCCCCGCTGATGTCCGGCGTCGTCATCGACCGGTTCGGCGCGGAGTGGCTGTGGGGGCTGTGCGCGGTGGTGGGTACGGCGGCGGGGGTCGGGTATGGGGTGCTGATGCGGGGGCTTCCGGCGGAGAACCCCGCCAAGCCTGTCGTGGAGACCCCGGCTCCGGCGCGGGCGGAGGTCGCCCCCTCCTGACGGCCGGCCCTCTCAGCACTAAGGGTGCATCCGCGCCCCCTTCATCACCTTGTCCACTGCGTTCTTCGGCCCGTACACCGCGAGCCCCACAAGGTCCAGCTCCCCCGTCGGTACGGCCCGCACGGCCGCCCGGTTGTCGCGGTCGTTGCCGGTGGTGAAGAGGTCGGACGTGAAGGCGGCTCGGGGCAGGGCGCGGGACAGCACGCGCGCGTGGGCTGCCGTCAGCGTCTCCTTGGTGCCCTCGAAGACGAGGACCGGCTGGCGGAACATCGGCAGATAGGCGACCTCGTCCGCGTCGGCGTACGGCTCTCCGATCACCTCGGGAACCGCCGTCCCCAGGCCGCTGACCAGGAAAGCGGTCACATTAAGTCGTTGCCAGGGCTCCAGGTCCTCCCGCAGCAGTATGGCGATCTTGGTGTCGAAGCGGATGGGCTGCTCACTCATGCACTGAGACTGTCCGACGCCGTACGACCTCGTCTTGTACGTTCTTTGCATGGCCCCTCAGGCCCTTCCGGCCCCTCAGCGGGAGATCACCGCGTGGCGCCCGCACGTCCCGGGTGTCGTGGAGGTCTTCCACGCCCACTACACCGAGTACGCGTATCCCATGCACGTACACGAGGCGTGGACGCTGCTGATCGTCGACTCCGGTGCCGTGCGGTACGACCTCGACCGGCATGAGCACGGCACCCCGCACGACACGGTGTCGCTGCTGCCGCCGCACGTGCCGCACAACGGGTCGCCGGTCACCGAGCACGGTTTTCGCAAGCGGGTCCTGTATCTCGACAGCACGCATCTCGCCGAGGAACTCATCGGGCCCGCGGTAGACGGGCCCGACGTGGTGGATCCCGTACTGCGGCGCCGCGTCGGGCAGTTGCACACGGCGCTCGGGCACCCCGGGGACGAGTTGGAGGCCGCGAGCAGGCTGACCCTGATCGCCGAGCGGCTGCGCGGCCATCTGCGCCCCCGGATCAGCGCGGAACTCCCGCGCGCCGACCCTCCGCTCGCGCACCGTCTGCGCGAACTCCTCGACGCACGCCTCGTCCAGGGCATCGCCCTCGACGAGGCGGCCGCGCTCGTGCACGCCCATCCCGCCCACCTGGTACGGGCGTTCAGCGGTGCGTACGGCATCGCCCCGCACCAGTACCTGATGTCCCGCCGCGTCGACCGCGCCCGCCGGCTCCTCCTGGAGGGCGGAAAACCGGCCGAAGTGGCCACGGCGACCGGCTTCTACGACCAGTCCCATCTGACGCGTCACTTCAGGCGGTTGGTGGGGGTCTCCCCCGGCCGCTATCGCTCCAGCTCGCGCTGAGCCTCGTACAGATTGCGCGGGCGTACGACGTCGGTGGTGCCGTACAGCTCCACGCGCGCGTGGAGGTCTCCGGTGAAGTCGGGTACGTCGGTCTGGTCGAACTCCGTCACCTCGTTGACGCCGACGGTGGCGGAGTAGGGCGCGAGGCCGTCGATCTTCATCAGGCCGGCGCGGGCGTTGGTGACGCGGATGTTCCAGTGGGTGAAGCGGGCGCCGAACAGCGGTCCCGCGCTGGCGTCGCCGCCGTGGCGGCCGTTGTTGTTCACCGTGATGTCCGTGCGGACGTTGGCGAAGGGCATGCCGCGGTGGGAGTCGAAGGTGCCCATCTGCATGTCGCCGCGCGACCAGACATTGGAGGAGGACAGGCCCTCGACGTTGATGCCGTGGAGCTGGGTTCCCGCGGGGGCCGGCACCGTGCGCTGCTCGATCGTGAAGTCCTCGATGAGGTTGTCGTGCGAGCCCTCGCGGCAGAAGTACGGGTGGTGCGAGCCGCGGCCCGCGACCGTCGTACGGCGCAGGGTGCAGGCGGAGGCGGCGACGAGGCCGAAGCCGTTGTCCACATGGCGTACGACGATGTCGTCGGCCCAGCAGTCGTACGCGCACTGGAAGACCACCCCGTTGTAGCCCTTGTCGAGGAGGTGCGGGGACTGCGGGGTTTCCACGGCCTCCAGGGTGAGGCCCTCGACTCCCGAACCGGTCAGTTCCTGTACGTGGGTGGTCAGACGCGGGTCCCATTCGGGGCGTACGTCGAGCGGGAGGGGCCGTTCGAGGGTGACCTTGCGGCCGTGGACGTGCGCGATGCGGACGGGCCACTCGTAGGGGACGTACGACGTCAGTTTCGTCTTGTCGTCCCAGTAGTACGCCTCGGGGCCCGGGCCGCCGCCCGCCATGTGCTCCAGGAGCGTGTGGCCGGCGTCGTCGGCGAGGCGCAGGAGGACCAGCCCGCCCGGCTTCAGCGCGGAGGCGTCGGCGACCGTCACCGTCCAGGAGCCCTGACGTGCGGGTTCGACCGTCGTCAGCGTCTGCCACTCGTCGCGCTTGTTGCCGGTCCAGCCTTCGAAGGGCCAGGCCTTCGCCTTGATGGCGGTCGTCAGCGTCGTGAAGCGGTCCGTCGGGCAGAACCAGATGAGTCCGCCCGCCCAGGACCAGGACGACTTGTCGCCGCCGTAACGGGATCCGTAGACGCCGATCAGCTCGGTGAGGTTCTTGGTCGCGTACAGCTTCGTACGGTCGCTGCCGGCGCCGCGCAGTACGACGTTCGAGTGTCCGACGCGGATCAGGTCGTCGATGCGGAAGGTGCCGGGCGGGATGAGAACCGTGCCACCGCCGGCCCTTCCGGCGGCAGCGATGGCACGGTTGATCGCGGGGGCGCAGTCCGTGGTGCCGTCGTCGGCCACGGCTCCGTAGTCGCGTACGTCGACCACGACAGGGCGGCGGGGGAAGCGCTTCGCCCCGCCGCCGCGGCCGGACCTGCCGACGTACGGGATCTGCGGGTGGGTGAAGGGGGTGCGGGTGAACTCCCTCCAGAGGGCCGGCACTTGCCCTTGTGGCGCGGATGGTGCGGCCGATGCGGATGGTGCGGATGGTGCGGCGGCTGTCGCCGTCCCGCCGGTCACGGCGACGGCCACGACGGCTGTGGCGCCGCCGAGCAGGCTGCGTCTGGTGATGCCCGAATACCCGTTGCCGGTATGCGCGTTGCCCGCATGCGCCTTGCCCGTATACCCGTTGCTCATACCCGTCCGCCCTCCATCGCCTTCCATGGATGTGAACGACGTTCAGATCTGCGTCGGCGGTGAGCATGCCACGGGGACCCCAGGCTGGGAAGGGGGCACGCAGCTGCTAATCAGTGGGCGAGGGAGGTCAGTTGGCGGGACGCTGAGTCAGATGCGTGAACGCGTCCAGGTTGCGGGTCGACTCGCCGCGGGACACCCGCCAGGCGTACTCCTTGCGGATCGCGGAGGCGAAACCGAGCTCAAGGAGCGTGTTGAACGATCCGTCGGCGGCCTCCAGGACCGAGCCGAGGAGGCGGTCGATCTCGTCCGGGGTGACGGCGGCCAGCGGCAGTTTTCCGGTCACATAGATGTCGCCGAGGGAGTCGACCGCGTAACCGACCCCATAGAGCTTGAGGTTGCGCTCCAGGAGCCAGCGGTGGACGCCCGGTTCGTTCTCGTCGGGGTGGCGGATCACGAAGGCGTTCAGCGACAGCGAGTGCCTGCCGACGATCAGCGAGACGGTGGTCGACAGCTTCCGGGTGCCGGGGAGCTTCACCACGTAGTGGCCGCTCTCGGGGCTCTCCCATTCGAGTTCGGCGTCCTTCAGGACCCCCTCGACGACCTGCGCCGCCTGCTGTACGTCAGCCATGGTGGGAGCGTACGCGACGCCTGTGGGCCTGCATCGCCGCCGTGTAGACGTCCGCCGTGGCCGCCGCCGCGGTGTCCCAGCCGAAGTGCTCCGCGTGGCGCGCGGCGGCGGCTCCCATCCGTGCCGCAAGCGTCTCGTCGTCCGCGAAATCACGCAGCACGCGCGCGTAGGCGGCGGGATCGTGGCCCTTGACCAGGAAGCCGGTCTCCTGGTGGCGCACGGCGACGGGCAGCCCGCCGACCTCGGCCGCGAGCACCGGCGTACCGGCCGCCTGTGCCTCTATGGCGACCAGTCCGAAGGACTCGCTGTACGAGGGCATGACCAGCACCGAAGCGGCCCGGAACCAGTCCGCGAGCTGCTCCTGCCCCACGGGCGGCCGGAAGCGTACGACGTCGGCGACACCGAGCCGCGCGGCGAGCTTCTGCAGCCCCTCGGGCTTGGCGAGACCGCTGCCGCTGGGACCGCCCACTATGGGGACCACAATGTTCGAGCGCAGCTCGGGGCGCTCGTCCAGGAGGACGGCGATCGCGCGCAGCAGCACGTCGGGGGCCTTCAGGGGCTGTATGCGGCCCGCGAAGAGGGGGATCAGGGCGTCCTGCGGGAGGCCGAGGCGGGCACGGGCGGCGGCGCGGCCGTCGGCGGGCCGGAAGCGGTCCAGGTTCACGCCCGGGTGGACGACGGCGACCTTGCCGGGGTCGGCTTCGTAGTGGCGTACGAGTTCGTCGGCCTCCTCCGCGGTGTTCGCGATGAGGCGGTCGGCGGCGCGCACGATCTGGGTCTCGCCGATGACACGGGCGGCGGGCTCGGGGGTGTCCCCCTCGGCCAGCGCGGCGTTCTTGACCTTGGCCATGGTGTGCATCGCGTGCACCAGGGGCGCGCCCCAGCGCTCGGCGGCGAGCCAGCCGACGTGGCCGGAGAGCCAATAGTGGGAGTGCACCAGGTCGTAGTAGCCGGGGCGGTGACCGGCCCAGGCCTGCATGACGCCGTGCGTGAAGGCGCACAGCTGGGCGGGCAGCTCTTCCTTCGCGAGGCCCTCATAGGGGCCGGCGTCGACATGCCGGACGAGGACGCCGGGCGCGAGCTCGACCGTCGGCGGCAGGGCGGCCGTGGTGGCCCGCGTGAAGATCTCGACCTCGATGTTGATCGCGGCGAGACGCTGCGCCAGCTCCACGATGTACACGTTCATGCCGCCCGCGTCGCCCGTGCCGGGCTGGTGCAGGGGTGAGGTGTGTACGGAGAGCATCGCGACGCGACGGGGCCTGCGGTGCAGCCTGAGCCGGGAGGGCGCCGCCGGGGAGCGTCGCCCGAGCCTGCCGACGTACTGGCTCACGTGGCGTTCCTCCTCGCTGCGGGCATGCCTGTCGGAGGGTGCAGTGCGCCCTCCGACAGGGGGAACGCCGGAGGGTGCTGCTCCATTTCCTCTTTGCCGAATCATTACCGGTGGTCGCTCAACCGTTCGAGGGTGGGGTGGGTTGTTGGCCGGCTGCGGGTGGGTGCCCCTTGGGTGGGGGTGGGCTGGGGTTGTTTGTTCGGCTGCGGGTGGGTGGGGGCTGGGCGCGCAGTTCCCCGCGCCCCTAACGGCTCGGGGCTGCGCCCCGTCGCCCCCGGCCCGCCCCGGGTGCTCTTAGGGGCGCGGGGAACTGCGCGAGCAACCCCCACCGTCCCGCAGACGACAGACAACCCAGGGGGTCTGGGGGCGCAGCCCCCAGGAACGGGATGGGACGGGTAGGGGCGGCGGGGGCGAAACCCTTGGGCGCATACCCTCGTGCGTATGACAGCCCGCGCAGCGTCCCGCCCCGTGGGGACCGTGACGCGTGGGACGACGAACCCCAACCGCCTGCGCCGCATGGACCGCTGGATCGCGGCGGTACACGGCGCCGAACTCCGCCGCGCCACCGACCCCGTGGCGGTCGACCTCGGCTACGGCGCCGCCCCCTGGACCGCGGTCGAGCTGCTGGCGCGGCTGCGCACCGTCGCCCCACGCGCGCGCGTGGTGGGCGTCGAGATCGAACCGGCGAGGGTGGCGGCCGCGCGCCCGTACGAGCGCGAGGGTCTCGTCTTCCGGCACGGCGGCTTCGAGGTACCGGTGCAGGGCAGCCCGGCACTCATCCGCGCGGCGAACGTACTGCGCCAGTACGACGAGGAGCAGGTGGCCGAGGTCTGGCAGCGCCTGTGCGCCCGCCTCGCACCGGCGAACCCCGCGACCGGCTCCCGGGGCGGCCTGCTCGTCGAGGGCACGTGCGACGAGATCGGCCGCCGGCACGTCTGGGTCGCGCTCGGCCCGGAGGGCCCCCGCACGGTCACCTTCGCCACCCGCCTCGGCTCCCTGGACCGCCCGTCCGACCTCGCCGAACGTCTGCCGAAGGCCCTCATCCACCGCAACGTCCCGGGCGAACCCGTGCACGCGTTCCTGCGCGACTTCGACCGCGCCTGGGCGGCCGCCGCGCCCTACGCCTCGTACGGCGCCCGGCAGCGCTGGATACGCGCGGTCCGCGACCTGACGGCCGGCTGGCCGGTGGCGGACGGGGTGACGCGCTGGCGGCAGGGCGAAGTCACCGTGCGCTGGGAGGCGTTGTCGCCGCGCATGTGATCGCGGCCCGCGCCGAACGACCATCCGGGACCGATCCAGGCGTCTGACCTGCGGGGAACGAACTCCGTGACTGGTTCGTCACACAGGCGGGGAGATCGTCTTGTGGAGGCGGGTTGGGGGGAAGGGAGTTCTTGCCCGCCTCTGTCGCATTGCGCGCCGACATGGCACGATCCCCCAGGCGTCCGTAAGTTACTGACGGTAAATCAGTTTGGGGGCGGAGTAATGGGATCCGGCAAGCGGAGCCTGACCACGATGGCCATGGCCCTGGCGTGCGCATGTGCCTGCGCAGTGCTGGCGGCACCCGGCGTGGCGTATGCGAGCCCGACACCCACACCGACCCGGACCCCCACGGCGACACCGACACCCGCGAGCAACAAGGACCTTGAAGCCGTCCGCAAGAAGCTCGACAAGCTCTACCACGCGGCGGCGGTGGCCACGGACGCGTACAACGCGGCGGAGGAGAAGGCCCAGAAGCAGTCCGCCGAGATCGTCGATCTGGCCCGCGAGATCGTCAAGGGCCAGGCGAAACTGGACAAGTTGAAGGACCGGGCGGGCGCCGCGGCCCGTGCGCAGTACCGCGGGGGCGGGCTGCCGCCCGAGGCCCGGCTGTGGCTGAGCGACGACCCGCAGGAGTTCCTGGACGGTGCGGGGCGCGTGCGGCAGGGCGAGCACGCGACCAAGGGGCTGCTCGCGGAGATGACCCGCACCCAGCAGGACCTTGAGCAGTACGCGAAGGACGCCTCCACGCAGTGGAAGAAGCTGGAGGCCAACCGCAAGACCAAGGCCGAGGCCAAGAAGAAGATCAAGGAGCGGATCGCCGCCGCCGAGAAGCTGGAGTCCCAGCTGGAGAAGGAGGAGAAGGAGCGGCTGGCGAAGCTGGAGGAAGAGGCCGCCTACCAGGCACAGACCGCCTGGCTGAGCTCCGGCGTCCTCGCGGAGATCAACAGCAAGGCGTCCGAGCAGGGCAAGAAGGCCGTGAAGTACGCGACCGGCCAGATCGGCAAGCCGTACGAGTGGGGAGCCGAGGGCCCGGGGTCGTACGACTGCTCGGGGCTGACCTCCCAGGCCTGGGCGTCCGCCGGACACGGCATCCCCCGCACCTCGCAGGAGCAGTGGAAGCAGCTCACCCGCGTCGACATCAAGGACATGCGCCCCGGCGACCTGATCATCTACTTCGACGACGCCAGCCATGTCGGGATGTACATGGGTGACGGCGCGATCGTGCACGCCCCGAGGCCCGGGCGGACGGTGACGATCACGGGAGCGGGGTCGATGCCGATCCTGGGGGTCGTACGACCGGACGCGTGACGTCTGCCGGGCAGGGGACCGGCGGCGCACTCATCCCATTCCACCCCATCCCGCCCCAATCCCGTGCGGATCGGCGCCGTACTCACCCTGCGTGGAGCGGCCGCGTATCCACGTGAGGCGCCCCAGGTGACGCGCCCCACGTGACGCACCACACGGTTGCCCTCCCGGATCAACCTTCCGGACGTGACCTTCGTCATCCCAGGGGGAACCGCATCCTGTCCAAGTGCGGTACAGGATGCGGCATATGACGGTGGCCGTTTGCCGGACGCCGTGCCGCACACCATTCCGTTGCGGCACCGGCTGGCGCTATGGTCCCCGTCGGTGGGTGTCGAGGACCTTCGCCCCACCACGCCCTCGGGGGGAGGGAAGGAACCCAGACGATGCCCGTACCCGTACCGCGGCAGAGAGCGATCCCGGCCGTGGAGAGTGGTCAGGCTCTAGCCGCGTTCTCGCCCGGCGGCCCCTCCGGAGGCCCGGCCGGCGGCCCGACCCTGGCAGCACCGGCGCCTCGCGCCACCAGCCCTCTCGACAGCACCACCAACCTGACCCTGCTGGTCATCGAGGACGACCCGGCCGGTTCGCTCGGCGTGCCCGACATGCTCGACGCGGCGGGCAAGCCGATCCGTATCCGTACCGCCCGCAACCTCACCGAGGCCGAGCGGCTGCTGACCGACGACGTCCACTGCATCCTGCTCGACCTCGCCCTGCCGGTGTCGGGCCGGGCCGCCGCCGGCGACGACGAGCTGGCCACGCTCAAGCATGTGCTGCGGCTCGCGCCCCGGCACGCCGTCCTCGCGCTCACCGCGTCGGGGGACGCCGAGCGCGGCGCGGAGGCGGTGCGCGTCGGTGCCCAGGACTACCTCTTCCGTGACGAGCTGGACGGACGGCTGCTGAGCCGCGCGATCCGGTACGCGGTGGAGCGGAAACGTTCCGACAAGGCCGAGCGACGGCTCACCGAGTCGAAGCTGCGCGCCCAGGAGAACGCGCGCCTGGAACGCGGTCTGCTGCCGACACCCCTCCTGGAGGGCTCCCCGCTGCGCTTCGCCGCGCGCTACCGCCCGGGCCGCTCCCGCGCGCTGCTCGGCGGCGACTTCTACGACACCGTCCGTACGCCCGACGGAACCGTGCACGCGATGATCGGTGATGTCTGCGGGCACGGGCCCGACGAGGCGGCGCTCGGCGTGGAGCTGCGCATCGCCTGGCGCGCGCTGACGTTCGCGGGCCTGTGCGGAGACGAACTCCTCTCGACCCTCCAGCAGGTCCTGGAGCACGAGCGTGAGAACGACGAGATCTTCGCGACGGTCTGCACCGTGGACATCGCACCGGACGGCCGCCGCGCCGGGCTCTGCCTGGCCGGCCACCCGTCCCCGCTGATCGCCCGCCCGGGCCGGCCCGCCGAACTCCTGCCGTACGAGAACAACGGACCGGCGCTCGGTCTGGTGCCGCACGCCCGCTGGCCGCGGATGCAGGTGGAGCTGGGTGCCGCCTGGAGCCTGATGCTCTACACCGACGGTCTGATCGAGGGCCACATCGGCGAGGGCAAGGAGCGGCTCGGCCAGGACGGCATGGTGGACATGGTCCGCCGTCAGCTCGCCCAGGGGCTGGAGGGCGAGGAACTGCTGCGCGCGGCGGTGAGCGAGGTACGCGAGCTCAACGGCGGGGAGCTGACGGACGACGTGGCGGTGCTGTTGCTGGACCGGACTCCCTGACGGAGGTCAGCGACGGGGGGACCGGACTCCCTGACGGGGGTCAGCGACGGGGTCAGCGGCCGCCGTTGTAGGGGCCGTACGGGCCGTCGCTGCTGCTTCCGCCACGGCGGCCGCGGCCGCCGCCGCCGGAGACCTGGCGGAGGGCGGGGCGGACGTCGACGAAGAAGACGATCGTGGCGACCAGGCCCGCGATCTGCACGAAGAGCATCGGCACCCAGAGGTTCACGGCCACCGTGATGCCGAGGATGATCAGCCAGAACATCTTGTTCTGCTTGTCAGCAGCGCGGTAGGCGTCCTCGCGGGCCACCGCGGCCAACACCAGTGCCACCACGGCGAGCACCAGCATGGCCGTGAAGATCAGCCACATGAAGCCGCCGAATGCCGTCAACAGCACAATGCCCACCGCCCGGGTCGAGTCGTCTCTAAGCCCACCGTACCCGGAGAACGGGCCGGGAACTCTGAGAGTGCCCGGCCCGTCTTCGTACGGCGAAACAGTCTTGCCGTCGCTCGCTTACTTGGCGGGCGACGTCGTCTTCTTGGCGGTGGCCTTGCGGGCCGGGGCCTTCTTGGCGGCCGTCTTCTTGGCCGCGGCGGGCTCGGCGGCGGCCTCGGCCGGCTGCTCCTCGTCCTTGACCTCGACCGGCTCGGCCTTCGGCTCGACGACCGCGGCCAGCTCCTCGATCTCCTCGGCGGCCTCGCCGCGCCAGGTCTTCACGGTCTGCTCGCCGTGCTCGGCGACCTTCTCGTACGTCTCCCGGGCCTTGACGGCGTACTCGGCGGCGACGCCGACACCGCGCAGGGCGAGGTCCTGAGCGGACTCACCGAGCTTCTTCAGGTCGGTGTCGAGGGTGCCGATGAACTCCGTCACCTTGGCCTGGATCGTCTCCTGCGCCTCCTTGGCGCGGGCGGCGGCCTTCTCCTGGACGGCGTTCGGGTCGATGTTCTTCACGGTCTCGATGCGCGCCGGGGCCTCGGCGCGGATCTGCTCCACGATGCCGGGGACCTTCTTGGCCTGCTGGACGGCCAGGTCGGCGGTGCCGGCGAGGAAGTAGAGCGGGGTCGGGTCCGTGGCGGCCTTGCGGATGTCGTCGGTGATGGCCATGGCGATGGTCCTCCGGTATTCGCTTTCAGCTGAGGGTTTGGGTGATCGGCGACGGACCGGCCTGTCGGTGGTCTTTCCGGCGGTGCTGTTCAACTGGCGGTCTGCTGCGGATCGGCATCGCTGCCGTCGGCCGTGCGGGGGCCGCGGGCGGCGGTGTCCTGCGGGTGCTGGGCATCCGATATGTCCTGCGCCGCGCTCTGGTTCGCGTCCCAGTTCGCACCCTGGGCCGCGTCCTGATTCGCGTCCTGCGTGATCTCGAACCCGTTCTCCTTGCGGAAGGACTCGTAGATCTGGAGCAGCACCTGCTTCTGCCGCTCGTTCAGCGTGGGATCGGCGAGGATGACGGCGCGCGTCTCCACCTCGTCCCGGTCCCGCTCGGCGTCGAGGATGCCGGCCCGCACGTACAGCGTCTCGGCGGAGATCCGCAGCGCCTTGGCGACCTGCTGCAACACCTCCGCGCTCGGCTTGCGCAGCCCGCGCTCGATCTGGCTCAGATACGGATTGGACACCCCGGCGGCGTCGGCGAGCTGCCGCAGTGACAGCTGCGCGCTGCGCCGCTGTTCCCGCAGATACTCACCAAGATTGCCGACGTTGAGCGATGCCATGCCCCTACCTTGCACCAACTCCGCTAACTATTGCAAGCACCTTGCTTGCAATAGTGCGCCACGCCACTCGGTCGGGTGTCGCCAGGACCTGTCCGGCGGATCGGATACTGCCGGACAGGCCCCGGGCCGGAAGGACTCAGCGCTTGAGCATGAAGGTGAAGTCGCCCGAGAGCTTGCCGCTCAGGCGGACTGTCGACACGAGGTTCCCCTCGGCGGGCAGTCTCTCGACCTGGGCTCGCGAAGAGCCGAACCCTTCGGCGCTCAGACGCACCGGTCGCACAGGTATCCGCGCCGCAAAACGGACCGAGGCCAGGCCAACCCCGGCACCGGTGCCCACCGGCCGCGGTGCGCCCGATACGGCGGCGGACCGTACGGCGACTGCCAGGCCGGCCGCCCGGTTCGACCCGAGCCGCCCACGTCGCGGCGCCGTACGGCGGGGTCCTGGAGCAGCTCGGCCGGCAGGCCGGGGTCGTTGTCGTGCAGCAGGTTCAGGACCTCGGGCCGTACGGAACGCACGTTCACGATCGGCAGGCAGGTGGGCACGACCACCCAGTTTTTGGACACAGAGATACACCGGTTCCAGTGAGAAGACCGCAGCGAAAAGGGGCACGGCGCACATGTGCGACGCGCGACGGATCAGCGCTCGGGGGGTCTCACTTGGTGTACAACGGCACGTCCTTGGCAGGGCGACTGTGGGCGGGAGAACGGTAACGGCACACGAGGGTGCGGTTCCACGGATTTTCAGGCGGTTGGCGATACCTCGCGGCGTGCACCCGCACCACCCTCGACCCACCGGACATGCCCCTAGTGGCGCCGGCCCGCAGCACAATCACGAAGGTCGACTCGCCCTCCAGGCCGCGAAGAACGGCGGCAGCGCCGACCGGGTCTCCCAGCGGATCAACCTCGATGCCGTCCGGGCCGGAACTTCGCGCGGGCCCGGACGCCGGGTGCGGCGCTCTTCGGGCATTCGCGATCCCCACGGTGAGCGCATCGGAAATCATGAAGCATGCGCCCGGATGACTGGCACCTCACCGAAGACGTCGACGACTTTCTCGCCCGGGCCGGAGGGTTCCTGCGCTCACGGCCCGCCCTGCACGTCACGCCGCTGACAGCGATCCAGAGACTGCGCACACGCGGGGCGGCCGCATACGGCACCCAAGCCCCCCTCTTCGGCCGGCTGGAGCGAGCGGGCGAGGTCCGCGCCACCCTCCACCGCCTCCCGTCCCTCGGCCTGGGCCTCACCCCCCTCACCCCCGAGCAGGCCGACATCCTCGCCGCCCACCTGGCCTCCCTCGGTCACTCCCTTCCCTACGTCAGCGCGACCCACGACACCGCCACCGCTTTCGCCGAGGCCTGGCAGCGGCACACAGGCGCGACGCCGGCACTCCGCACACGGATCCGCCTGTACCGCCTCGGCACGCTCACCCCACCGCAGCCGGTCCCAGCGGGCCGGGGCCGGCCCGTGGGCGAGCAGGACCATGAGCAACTCATGCGCTGGTGCCGTGAGTTCGCCACGGACGTCGGGGAAGCCGTCACCATCGACGCCGGCTCCTGGGCCGGCACACGCTTCGCCGACAAACGCTTCACCTTCTGGGAGAGCCCGGACGGCACGCCCGTCTCCATGGCGGGCGTGAACCCGATGGTCGCCGGCGTGATCCAGGTGGACCCCGTCTACACCCCGGCCCACCTGCGCGGTCGCGGCTACGCGGGCGCCGCGACGGTCGAGGTGAGCCGGGCCGCGCTGGCCGCGGGCGCCACGGACGTCGTGCTGCACGCGAACCCGGCCAACCCCACCAGCAACGCTCTCTACCAGCGCATCGGATACCGCCCGGTCACCGAATGGGCCGTGTACGACTTCGCGTACGCCGAACCGGAGGTCGCTCAGTAACGCGACAGGGAAGCCGCGCCTTGCCTTTACCATTCCCTTCCTCTCCTTGCCGGAGCGGCGGCGGGCTACCTGGCGAGTTCCGCCGGTTCGTCCAGCCGCGTCAGCTTCCGCGGGTTTCTCATCAGGTAGATCCGGGTGACCTGCCCGTTCTCCACCACGAGGCTCACCGCGGTCGGCTCGCCGTCGACCTCGAACCGGCCCGCGGGCGCGCCGTTGAGCCACACCGTCGTCGTCTCGAACGCGGCCGTCACCCGGTCCGCGCGCGCGAGCACCGTCGCCACCAGTTCGGCCCCGTGGAGCGGAGCCAGCGCGGCGGCCGCGAACCCGCCGCCATCGGCGATCAGGACCACGTCCGGCGCCATGACCTCCATCAGCTCCTGCAACTGCCCGGTGCGCAACGAGGCCAGGAACCGCTCCACCACTGCCTGTTGCTCCGACCGGCTCACCCGCGCCCGTGGCCGCCGAGCCGCGACATGCTCGCGTGAGCGCCGCGCGATCTGCCGCACCGTGGCCGAGGACTTCCCGATGGCCTCGGCGATCTCGCCGTACGGCATGTCGAAGACCTCGCGGAGCACGAACACCGCCCGCTCCGTCGGCCCGAGCGTTTCCAGGACGGTCAGCATCGCGATCGACACGCTCTCCGCGAGTTCGACGTCCTCGGCGACATCGGGGCTGGTCAGCAGCGGTTCCGGCAGCCACTCGCCGACGTATTCCTCGCGGCTGCGCGACAACGTCCGCAGGCGGTTGAGCGCTTGCCGTGTGACGGTCCGGACGAGGTACGCCCGCGGGTCACGCACCTGCGACCGGTCGACGTCGGCCCACCGCAGCCAGGACTCCTGGAGCACGTCCTCCGCGTCGGCCGCCGACCCGAGCATCTCGTAGGCGACCGTGAACAACAGGCTGCGATGGGTGACGAACGGATCCTCGGTCATGCCGTCGACGCTACGTCGGAGTTCTCCGGCCGCGCGGCCAGCGGAATCTCGCAGGCATCGGAGAAGCCCTGCGAGGTGATCCCGTTCGCATTGTTGTTCCTGGTCGCCATGTTGACGAAGGCGATGTACGCGGTGAGCTCGACCATCGCGGCCGGGCCGAGCCGGTCGAGCAGGCCCTCATGCAGCTCGTCGGTGACGGTCGGCGGCGTGTTCGTCATCGCCTCGGCGTACTCCAGCACGTCCCGCTCCAGCGGCGTGAACACCTCCGACTCGCGCCAGCGCGGCACCTGGCTCGCCTTGGCCAGGTCCAGGTTCTGGTTCTGCGCCTGGAAGTAGCCGACGTCGAGGCACCAGCCGCAGCCGACCTGTGCCGCGACGGCCATGTGCGCGAACGACTTGAGGCTCGCGTCGGCCGCGTCCCACTCGGCCAGCTTGGCCGAGAACTCCAGGTTGGACGTGGCGACCTTGGGGCTGTGCCACACCACCTCGACGGGCTCGGCCACGGCACCGAGCTGCTTGATCATGTTTTCGCTGAGCTCGGCGGGGAGCTCAGCCTTGGGGACGCGTAGCGCCATGGTGTCCTCCTTGGACAATCTGCCTTGGACATCTGCCTGTTGGGCTGTTCGGCATGAAGACACCGCCGGGCCCGCATATGTGACATCCACGATCGCCACCCACCTGTCCACGCTCCCCATGTCACAGACGCCCGGGCTGTCTCGTCTCCGGAATGAGAGCCAATGCCGGAATCAGGAGGTGAAGGTGATGGTCATGCGGGTGTTCGTGGCAGGCGGGGCCGGGGTCCTGGGGCGGCGGCTGGTGCCGCAGCTCGTGGCCCGGGAGCACCAGGTGACGGCTTCGACGACGAGCGCGGCCAAGCTGGGCCTGCTGGAGCAGCTGGGCGCGGTGGGGGTCGTGATGGACGGGCTGGACGCGGTGTCGGTCGGTGAGGCGGTGGCCGCGGCCCGGCCCGACGTGATCGTGCACCAGATGACCGCCATCAGTCCCGCTCACGCCGGCAAGCCCGATCTGAAGCACCCGGACCGCTGGTTCGCCACCACCAACCGGCTGCGCACCGAGGGGACGGACCACCTGCTGGCCGCCGCCGAGGCGACCGGCGTCTCCCATGTCGTCGCGCAGGGCTACGCCGGCTGGAACGGTATCCGCCAGGGCGGCTGGGTCAAGACCGAGGAGGACCCGCTGGACCTGATGAAGGGAACGGCCGCGCAGGCGGGGATGGAGGCGATACGCCACGTCGAGGAGGTGGTCCTCAAGGCCGGCGGCGCGGTGATGCGATACGGCGCGTTCTACGGGCCGTACGCCATCGACGACCAGGTCGAGCTCATCCGCAAGCGGCAGTTCCCGCTCGTCGGGCGCTCCACCGGCTACAGCTCGTGGGTGCATCTCGACGACGCGGCGAGCGCTACCGTCCTGGCCGTGGAGCAGAGGGCGCGGGGCGTGTTCAACATCGTCGACGACGACCCGGCCCCGGCGAGCGAGTGGCTGCCGTATCTCGCGGCGTGCGCGGGGGCGAAGCGGCCGATGCGAGTGCCCAAGTGGCTGGCCCGGCTGCTGGCCGGGGAACAGGCGGTGGTGATGATGACCGAGGGGCGCGGCTTCTCCAACGCCAAGGCCAGGCGGGAGCTCGGCTGGGAGCCGCGCTACCCCTCGTGGCGCCAGGGCTTCAAGGAGGAACTGGCGTGACCCGGACCGAGGAGTTCGAGGAGCTACGGCCGCTGCTGTTCTCGATCGCCTACCGGATCCTCGGCAGCGTGAGCGAGGCCGAGGACGCGGTCCAGGAGAGCTGGCTGCGCTTCGAGGCGTCCCCGGCACAGCCCGCGTCGGCCAAGGCCTTCCTCTCGGCCGTGGTCACCCGGGTCTCGATCGACGTACTGCGCTCGGCCCGTGTCCGGCGGGAGGAGTACGTCGGGCCGTGGTTCCCCGAGCCGCTGCTGACCGACCCCTACGAGGATCCGGCGCGGTCGGCGGAGCTGGCCGACTCGGTGTCGATGGCGGCCCTGTTGCTGCTGGAGCGGCTCAGCCCGCTGGAGCGCGCGGTCTTCGTACTGCGGGAGGTGTTCTGCTTCGGCTTTCCCGAGGTCGCGTCGGCGGTGGGGAGGTCGGAGGCGGCGTGCCGCCAGCTCGCGGTGCGGGCGCGGCGCCACATGGACGCGGGCCGGCCCCGGTTCGAGGCCGACCGCAGGGAGCGCGAGGAACTCGCCGGGCGATTCTTCGACGCGTTCAGAGAAGGGGACGTCGACGGGCTGCGGGAGCTGCTCGCCGCCGACGTGTCGATGGTCGGGGACAGCGGCGGCAAGGCCCCGCAGTGGGGCAGCGGCATCTTCGGCGCCGAGAACGTGGCCCGGCTGCTCGCCGCGATCGCCACGCCGTTCGTCCGTATCGGCGGCGTGGTGGAGCCGCACGAGGTGAACGGCCAGCCGGGCGCGGTCGTCCGTGACCGGGACGGCAAGGTCGTCAACACCTTGGGGCTCGACATCCTCGACGGACGGATCCAGGCGATCCGCTCGGTGATCAACCCAGACAAGCTCGGGCACGTGGGTCCCGTGGCGGATGCCTGGGCGGTCACCCGCGAGGCGAAAGAGGCACGCCGGCCACCGGTCGACCGGAAGAGCTGACGGCGGCCCTCTGACGACCCTCCGGATCACCGGACCGCCGGGCCACCCGACCACCGGACCGGGCAGGATTCCCGTACCGATCAGGATTCGAGAAGCGCGGGGCACGGAGCCGCAACTAGCCTGACCGTCACAGGCTTCAACGCGCTCCGCCGAGCCGTCCGGCGGTCGCGGCCAAAAACGGACGTACTACTCGCAGCCGGCTACTCGCAGCCGGTCAGGTCGATCCAGGCGACGCCGACGGAGACCGCGAAGGCGGCCCCGCCCAAGAGGCCCACGAGAGGGAGACACGATGAGCATGGCCACGAGGACGGACGCGAAGTCGCCTGCGCCGCACGCCGCTGCCGCCGACAGCCACGACCTGATCCGCGTGCACGGCGCGCGTGTGAACAACCTCAAGGACGTCACCATCGAGATCCCGAAGCGCCGGCTGACGGTGTTCACCGGTGTCTCCGGCTCGGGCAAGAGTTCGCTGGTGTTCGACACGATCGCCGCGGAGTCGCAGCGGCTGATCAACGAGACTTACAGCGCGTTCGTACAGGGCTTCATGCCGACGCTCGCGCGGCCGGAGGTCGACGTCCTCGACGGGCTGACGACCGCGATCATCGTCGACCAGCAGCGGCTGGGTGCCGACCCCCGCTCCACCGTCGGCACCGCCACCGACGCCAACGCGATGCTGCGCATCCTCTTCAGCCGGCTCGGGAAGCCGCACATCGGCTCGCCCAAGGCGTTCTCCTTCAACGTCGCCTCGATCAGCGGGGCGGGCGCGGTCACCATGGAGCGCGGCGGACAGAAGGTCAAGGAGCGGCGCAGCTTCAGCATCACCGGCGGCATGTGTCCGCGCTGCGAGGGCCGGGGCTCGGTCACCGATCTCGACCTCACCCAGCTCTATGACGACTCCAAGTCGCTCGCCGAGGGCGCGATCACGGTCCCCGGCTACACCGGGGGCGGCTGGAACTCCCGGCTCTACAGCGAGTCGGGCTTCTTCGACCCGGAGAAGCCGATCCGCAAGTTCACCAAGAAGGAACTGCACGACTTCCTCCACCGCGAGCCGACCCGGATGAAGATCGCGGGCATCAACATGACCTACGAAGGTCTGATCCCACGGATCCAGAAGTCGATGCTCGCCAAAGACCGGGAGGGCATGCAACCGCACATCCGGGAGTTCGTGGACCGGGCGGTCACGTTCACGACCTGCCCCGAGTGCGACGGCACCCGGCTCAACGAGGGGGCCCGCTCGTCGAAGATCAAGCGGATCAGCATCGCCGACGCCTGCGCGATGCAGATCAGCGACCTGGCCGAGTGGGTCCGCGGGCTCGACGAGCCGTCGGTCGCGCCACTGCTCACCGCGCTGCGGCACGCCCTCGACTCGTTCGTGGAGATCGGCCTCGGCTACCTCTCGCTCAACCGGCCGGCGGGCACGCTGTCCGGCGGCGAGGCGCAGCGCGTCAAGATGGTCCGCCACCTCGGCTCCTCGCTCACCGACGTCACCTACGTCTTCGACGAGCCCACCATCGGCCTGCACCCCCATGACATCCAGCGGATGAACGACCTGCTGCTGCGGCTGCGGGACAAGGGCAACACGGTGCTCGTCGTGGAGCACAAGCCGGAGACGATCGCGATCGCCGACCACATCGTCGACCTCGGCCCCGGCGCGGGTACGGCGGGCGGCACCGTCTGCTTCGAGGGCACCGTCGAGGGGCTGCGGACCGGCGGCACCATCACCGGCCGCCACTTCGACGACCGGGCCACCGTCAAGGAGACCGTGCGGAAGCCCACCGGCGCCCTGGAGATCCGGGGCGCGACGACGCACAACCTGCGGGGCGTCGACGTCGACATCCCGCTCGGGGTGCTCGCCGTCGTGACCGGCGTCGCCGGCTCCGGCAAGAGCTCGCTCGTGCACGGGTCGATCCCGGCCGGCGAGGGTGTGGTGTCGGTCGACCAGGGAGCCATCAAGGGTTCCCGGCGCAGCAACCCGGCGACGTACACCGGACTGCTCGACCCGATCCGCAAGGCGTTCGCCAAGGTCAACGGCGTGAAGCCGGCGCTGTTCAGCGCGAACTCCGAGGGCGCCTGCCCCACCTGCAACGGCGCCGGCGTCATCTACACCGACCTGGCGATGATGGCCGGCGTCGCCACCACCTGCGAGGAGTGCGAGGGGAAGCGGTTCGAGGCATCGGTCCTCGACTACCACCTCGGTGGCCGCGACATCAGCGAGGTGCTGGCGATGTCGGTGACGGAGGCGGAGGAGTTCTTCGGCGCCGGGGAGGCGGCCACACCGGCCGCGCACCGCATCCTCACCCGGCTCGCCGACGTCGGCCTCGGCTACATCACCCTCGGCCAGCCGCTCACCACACTGTCCGGCGGCGAGCGGCAGCGGCTCAAGCTGGCCACCCACATGGCCGAGAAGGGCGGCATCTACGTCCTCGACGAGCCGACCGCCGGCCTCCACCTCGCCGACGTCGAGCATCTGCTCGGCCTGCTCGACCGGATCGTCGACTCCGGCAAGTCGGTCATCGTCGTCGAGCACCACCAGGCGGTCATGGCGCACGCCGACTGGATCATCGACCTCGGCCCCGGCGCCGGCCACGACGGCGGCAAGATCGTCTTCGAGGGCACCCCCGCCGACCTCGTCGCCACCCGCGCCACCCTCACCGGCGAGCACCTCGCGACGTACGTCGGCGCCTGACGGAGGCCCTCACGGACGCAGACTTCGCCGCCCTCAGAAATGAGTCAGCCACTCTTCGAGGGCGGCGAAGTTCGCGTCCGTGAGGCCGTGGCGGTGATCCACGCGGTGCAGCAGTGCTCGCCCCCGGTGGTGGGCGGCGACCCAGGTCCGGTCGGCGTCGGTGATCTCGTCGTCGACCCAGAGGAAGTCGCGGCCGGACGCCCAGTGGACGAGCGCGCGGGTCTTCCAGTGCGGCGCACCCCACTCGGCCTCGTCGGAGTCGGAGGGGTCCGGCCAGCTCACGAACGGCAGTTCCGGCAGGCCGAGCCACGGCGCGACGCACTCGTTCGCGTCAGCCATCCAGGTCGTGGCCCACACCAGATCGCACGGCAACGCCGCCAGTCGCGGGCCATGGGCCGGGTTGATCCTGGTCAGCAGTGGGTTCACCGCGGCCGGCTGTGGCCCGAGGCGTGTCCGGTGCATCGGGGACACCGGGGGTGCCAGGGGCGCCGGGTACGTCGGGTATCCGTCCGGGTACTGCTCCGGCCCTGCCCCGAACGGGATGAGTGGTCCGTCGACGTCGAGGAAGAGAAGTGGACGCGGCGCGTTTCCGTCCATATCCGCAGGATAGACGCGCTCTCTACGGCCCCTCAACCCCGGGACGTCCACTCCTCCCGGAGGAGTCCGAACTCCACGCCGTCGTACCACTCGTCGCCCACCCGTACGCTCTCCCGGCGCCGCCCCTCCTCCACGAACCCGACCGCGCGGAAGGCGCGCAGGGCACGCTCGTTGCCGCTCCAGGTGTCGAGTTCGACGCGGTGCAGTCGCAGGGCGCCGAAGAGGTGGTCCAGCAGGAGGCGGAGGGCCTCGGAGCCGTAGCCGCCGCCCCAGCGGTCGCGTTCGCCGATGGTGATACCGACCGTCGCCCGGCCTGCGAAGGAATCGAGGTCGCGGTAGTCGACCATGCCGATCGCGCGGCCGTCGGCCAGGTCCTCCACGGTGAACGTCTGCTGCGCGCGCGGGTCGTCGCGCAGCCGGACCTCGTGGAAGTGCGCCACCGCCTCCCGGGTGACGGGGCCGAAGAGCGGGTCACCGCCGGTGGCCCAGTGCACGACCTCGGGGTCGTTGCGCCAGCGCACCTGGGCGTCCACGTCGTCGGCGCGCAACGCCCTGAGCCGTACCAGCTTGCCTTCGATCATGCGGTGATCATATGGAGCAGTGCGTGGCGGGGTGGAGGGGTTTTCCGCCGCGCGAACGGCATTCGTGCGCAGGGCAAGCATGATCCGCCGGACAGACCCCAGGCAGCCCTAGCCCACCCGCTCCGCCAAGAAGTCCTCCCAGCTCCGCTTGCCGGTGTCCGCTCCGGCCAGCGACAGGTTGTCGCCCGCGCGGTAGGCACGTCCCGCCTTGCCGGGGATGCGGAGCGGCATCATCGGGCGGCGCTTGCCGCGGGCCTTGAGGTAGCCGCGGGCCAGGTCGTCCAGGCCGTACACCTGGGGTCCGGTGAGGTCGGGCACCAGGCCGGCCGGGCTGCCGAGGGTGAGTTCGGCGATGCGGGCCGCGACGTCGCGCGCGTCGACCGGCTGGAGGCGCAGCCCGCCGGGGACCGGGAAGACCGGCATCTTCGCCATCGTCTGCACCATCTTCAGCGTCAGTTCGTGGAACTGGGCGGCCCGCAGTGTCGTCCACGGCACCCCGGATTCCGCGATGGTCCGCTCGGCGTCCAGCTTCGACCTGAGCCAGGCCAGCGGGACGCGGTCCGCGCCGACGACCGAGATGTACACGAGGTGCCGTACGCCCGCGGTCCGCGCGGCCCGCACCAGATTACGGGTCGCGATGTCGTCGCCCTTGGGGCCGCCCGCGAGGTGCAGGACGGTGTCGACGCCGGTCAGCGCGGCGTCGATGCCCTCGCCCTTCAACAGGTCGACGGCCACGTACTCGACGCCGTCGGCGGCCTCGCGGGCGTGCCGGCTCAGCACCCGTACGTCGCGGCCGGCCTCGCGCAGCAGCGGGACGGCGAGGCTTCCCAGCGTGCCGGTGCCGCCGGTGACCAGGACGGTTGCGGGGGTGGAGGTCATGGCTGCTCCCAGGTTCGTGAGGACGGGAGGTTCGAAATCCCTGTCCCCTCAGCGGGTTCTCGGTGTTCTATTCCTCTGACACCCCGCGCGGAAGGAATGTGACACGGTGGGCGAGAGCGCATGGCTGGCAGAGCGTTTCGAGGAGCACCGGACGCATCTGCGGGCGGTGGCTTACCGGATGCTCGGCTCGGTGAGCGAGGCCGATGACGCGCTCCAGGAAGCCTGGTTGCGCGCCAGCCGTGCCGACACCGACGACGTCGAGAACATCGCCGGGTGGCTGACGACGGTCGTGGCGCGGGTGTGCCTGAACCTGCTGCGCACGCGCGAGCGGCAGCGCGAGGAACCTCTCGACGTACGGCTCACCGACCCGGCCGTCGCCCCGGAGGACGGCGGCGACCCGGAAGAGGAAGCCGTGCTGGCCGACTCCGTCGGCGTGGCGCTGCTCGTCGTCCTCGACACGCTCTCCCCCGCGGAACGGCTCGCCTTCGTCCTGCACGACATGTTCGCCGTGCCCTTCGACGACATCGGCCCGATGCTCGAACGCTCACCCGCCGCCGTACGGCAGCTCGCGAGCCGCGCCCGGCGCCGGGTCAAGGGAGCCTCCCCGCTGCCCGAGGCCGATCTGACCCGCCGGCGCCGCGTCGTCGACGCCTTCCTCGCCGCGACCCGCGGCGGCGACTTCGAGGCTCTGGTCGCCCTCCTCCACCCGGACGTCGTCCTGCACGCCGACACGTTCGTCATCCCCACCCCGGAACCGGTCGTCGTCAGCGGCGCGATCACCGTCGCCAAGGGCGCGATGGCCGCCACCGGCCGCGCCCACTTCACCGGCCCCGCCCTCCTCGACGGAACGGTCGGCCTGGCCATGGCCCCCCTCGGCCGCCTCCGCCTGGTCCTGACCTTCACGCTCACGGACGACGACCTGATCACCGGAATCGACGTCATCGCCGACCCGGACCGCCTCGGCGAACTGGAAGTCGCCGCCCTGGATGCCTGAAAACATGCGCGAAATCGCTTGGACATGCCCGGGCATGGAATAGCCCATTGCATTATGGCCGCACCCGGCATTAGCGTGACTCCCATGACTGCCGGGTCGGCCTTGTGCCGTGAGCGAGTTGGTTGCCCGGCCTCCGAGTGAGGCCGGGGCGGGGTAGAGCCCCGCCTGCGCTTTCTTCGTACGACGTCTTCGTACGACATCTTCGTACGCCTTCCTTGTGCGCACCCCCTGTTGGGGACGGAGCGCGCCTTCAAGCACCACATTCCGCACCGCGGGCTGCGATCAAGCCATATGCGCGCCGCATGCAAGCCGCATGCACGCCGCATTCGCCCCGCGGCAATTCCTCCTGCCCGAAAACAAAAGAAAGCAGCGAATGCCCAACCCCTTCAATCAGCAGGTCATCGATGAATTCCGCGCCAACAACGGACGCGTCGGCGGTTATTTCGAAGGAGCCCGGCTGCTCCTGCTGACCACCACCGGCGCGCGGACGGGAACCCCGCACACGACCCCCGTCGGCTTCTACCCCGACGGCGGCGAGCGCGTGCTCGTCATCGCGTCGGCCGGGGGCGCGCCCCAGCACCCCGACTGGTTCCACAACCTCCTCACGAACCCCCGGCTGACCGTCGAGGACGGTGTCTTCACCTACGAGGCGGAGGCCGTCGTGCTCGAAGGCGCCGAACGCGACGCCGTCTTCGCCCGCGCGGTGGAGGCCGACCCGGGGTGGGCGGAGTACCAGGCGAAGACGGCCCGTGTCATCCCCGTCGTCGCCCTGCACGCGATCCCGAAGGACGGCCCGCCGAACGTCAACGCGGGCTCCATGGCCGACGCCCTGAAGGTCGTCCACGACGCCTTCCGGCGTGAACTCGCCCTGGTGCGCAAGGAGGTCGCGGAGCAGGGGCCGGCCCTCGGCGCCCAGCTCCGCGTCAACTGCCTCACCCTCTGCCAGGGCCTCCACAACCACCACACCGGCGAGGAGCTCGGCATCTTCCCGTTCCTCGCCGGCCGCCATCCCGAACTCGCCCCGGCCCTGGACCGCCTGCGCCAGGAACACGAACGGATCGCCGCCCTCCTCGAAGAGCTCCGCCGGGTTGTCGCTACCGAGGACGCGGCCCCCGGCGACGTACTCTCCGAGGTGGAACGCCTGACCGCCGAGCTCGAAGCCCATCTGACGTACGAGGAAGAGCAGTTGATCCCACTCCTGACCCCAGCGACAGCACCGGCGGCATGGACGGACCCGGCAGCCGGGGCCGTCGAATGATCGCCCTCGTCACCGGCGCCAACCGCGGTATCGGCCACGAAGTCGCCCGGCAGCTGGCCGCCGCGGGGCACACCGTGTACGTCACAGCGCGTTCCGCCGAGGCGGCCAGGGCGGCGGCCGAGGACGTCGGGCCGAACGCCCGCCCCCTGCGCCTCGACGTCACCTCCCCGGCCGACATCGACGCGGCAGCCCGGGACCTCACCGCCCTCGACGTCCTGATCAACAACGCGGCGATCACGTACGACACCTGGCAACGCGCCACCACCGCCGACCTGGACGTCGTACGCGAGGCGGCGGAGACGAATCTGTACGGCCCCTGGCGGCTGACCCAGGCACTGCTCCCCCTTCTCCGTGCCGGCGCACACTCGCGCATCGTGAACGTCTCCAGCGAGGCGGCGTCCCTGGCGAGCATGGGCGGCGGCACCCCGGCGTACTCCGCGACCAAGACGGCCCTCAACGCCCTCACCCGCATGCTCGCCGCCGAGCTGCGCGCCGACGGAGTCCTGGTGAACGCCGTCTGCCCGGGCTGGGTCGCCACGGACATGGGCGGCCCCGGCGGCCGGCCGGTCGAGGAGGGTGCCGCGAGCGTCGTGTGGGCGGCCACGCTCCCGGACGACGGCCCCACCGGCGGCTTCTTCCGCGACGGCGCGCCGATCCCCTGGTGACGGGTGACAGGTAACCGGCCAGTAGCTGGTAGCTACTGGTAACTCACCAGGGAAGCGGGCGTGAGTGCACCACGTCCAGCCGGGACACCGCCCGCGTCAGCACCACGTACAGCCGGTGCAGCCCCCGTGCCTCCGCCTCCGCGACGGCCGCCGGTTCGACGGCCACGACATGGTCGTATTCGAGTCCCTTGGCGAGGGCGGCGGGCAACACCGCGACGCGCGCGCCCAGTTCGTCGGGGCCCGCCGCCGCGATCCCCGCGGCGCCGAGTGCCTCCCGTACGCGGACGACATCCGCGTCGGCGGCGATCACTCCGATGGAGCCCTCGTGCGTGAGCGCGTCGCGCACGGCGGAGACGGTCTCGGGCAGGACGTCGGACACCGCTCGGATCCTCAACTCGCCGTCCCGACGGAGGGATTGAGCGGGCGGCACCGCCACATCCAGCCGGGCCAGCAGCCGGTTGGCGAGTTCCACGACGGCACCGGGCACCCGGAAGCCGGTCGTCAGCGGTACGACCGCGGCGTCCGGCTTCCCCAGGTGGCCGAGGAGGTCGCCCCATTCCCGCGCCGCCCACGGCGTCGTGCCCTGCGCGAGGTCGCCGAGCACCGTCAGCGATCCGAACGACGCCCGCCGTGCGATCGCCCGGCACTCCATCGGCGACAGGTCCTGGGCCTCGTCGATGACCAAGTGCCCGTATCCCTCGGGGTGTTCGACGAGCCCGGCGACCTCGTCGAGCAGGACGAGATCGGCTGCGGACCACCGCGCCGACTTCCACGAACGCGGCGGCTTCGCCCACAGGATCGCCTTCTGCTCGTCCGCGTCCAGGACCCCGTCCGCCGCCGCGGCGAGCGCGTCGGGGTCGGTGAGCAACCCGGCGACGAGCTCCTCCGCACGCACCTTGGGCCACACCGCTTCGACGTACGCGCCGACCGGCCGGGCCCGCGAGATCTTCTGGAGCCAGGCGTTCGTGCACGGCCAGGCGCGCCGTTCGGCCTGCTCCTGTATGTACCGCACGGCCCGCGTCCGCACCCGCTCGCGCCCGACGGCGTACGGGGGTTCCTCGGCGCGTACGTCGTCCACGATGCGACGGAGTACGCCGACGGGGACCCGCCAGCAGTACGAACCGTCCGGTACGGCGAGGGAGTCGGCGGGCGTGCCGATGTTCCCGTACAGAGCCCGGCGCAGCACCTCCGCCATCCGGGGGTCGTGCTTGACGACGGCCGCACGCTCGTCGTCCTCCGCCGTCACCGGGTGCCGGGCGATCTCGTCCCCGATCGTCGACTGCCGTACGCCTGTCTCGCCGAGGGCGGGCAGGACCTCCGAGATGTACGAGAGGAACGTGCGGTTGGGGCCGAGGATGAGCAGTCCGCGGCGGCGGATGCGCTGCGGGTGGGTATAGAGGAGGTACGCGGCCCGGTGCAGGCCCACGGCGGTCTTGCCGGTGCCTGGGGCGCCCTGCACACAGACCGAGGCCGCGAGATCACCTCGTACGAGATCGTCCTGTTCGGGCTGGATGGTGGCGGCGATGTCGCGCATGGGGCCGACCCGGGGGCGCTCGATCTCGCCCGCGAGGATGCGGCCGTCCGACTCCTGGCCCGTGCCGATGTGCTCGTCCTCCAGGCCCGTGAGGTCGGCGGAGTCGCCCTGGCTGCCGGGCGCCCAGCCGAAGCGGCGGCGGACGGCGACGCCCTGCGGTTCACGGGCGCTCGCCTGGTAGAAGGCGCGGGAGACGGGTGCGCGCCAGTCGACGACGAGGGGCGGCGCGGCGGGGTGCTCGGTGATCCTCAGCCGCCCGACGTGATAGCTCAGCCCGGCATGGTCACCGGCCGTCCTGGCATCGCGCCCGAAGTCCAGCCGGCCGAAGAACAACGGCCCTTGGGGCAGCTCACGCAGTTCCTTCGCATGGCTGCGCAGCCGGTACCCGAGCACTTCGGCGTCGGCACCGGAGGCGGAGACGTCTTCGCCGGTGACGACCTGTTCCTCGGCGCCGTCGACCATGGCGGCGAGGGCGGCGCGACAGGTGTCGTGGTAGTCGCGTTCGCGGGTGAGGGACTGGGCGAGGGCAGGGTCGGGGGACGTCATACCGCCCAAGATAACGGAATAACGTAACCGAGTTAAATTTTTTACCCAGTCACTATCAATGAGCGATCGCCATCGATGGGCGGTCAGGCGAGCCCGGGAAGCCCCCGCCCCAGTTGCTCGAACGCACGTTCGGCGGCGGCGACCGCGTCCCCGTAGACCTCGTCGACCCCTTCCCCCGCCGCGACCCTCCGCCAGTTCTCCTCGGCGAGGATGCGGCGTACGGCGATGATCTGCCCGGCGGCGAGCCGCGCGTCGAGGCCGCCGCCCAGGGCCTCGGCGAGGGCGGCCTCGGATCGCTCCAGGTGGGAGTACAGCCGCGCCACCAGCGACGGCGTCCCGTAGAGCAGCCGATAAAAGGCGCGGACGGCCGGATGGTCATTGAGCCCGGTGACGGGATCACGGCGCCGCAGCCCGTCCAGGAAGTGCGCACGGAGAGCGCCGATCACGGACTCACCCTCCGCACGGTCGGCGACCACCCGCGCGGCTTCGTCCTCATGGTCGCCGATCCGGTACAGGACCAGATCCTCCTTGGCCGGGAAGTACCGGAAGAGGGTCGGCTTGGAGATCTCGGCGGCGGCGGCGACCTCGGCGACGGACACGGCGTCGAAGCCCTTCTCCAGGAACAGCCCGATCGCCGTCTCGGAAACCGCCTGGTACCTGCGCTGCTTCTTGCGCTCGCGGAGCCCCATCTCACCCATGCCCCGAGCCTACGCATCCCTCCGGGCGGCCCTTGACCTCAACCGGGCTTGAGGTCGAAGACTGCGGGGACTGCGCAGGAATCGACCCGCTTCCCAGGAGTGACTGATGCGAGCAGTACAGGTGAAGGCGTTCGGCGGCCCCGAGGTCCTCGTCCCGGTGGAGGTCCCGGACCCGGTCCCGGCGCCCGGCGAGGTCCTGATCGACGTGGCGTACGCGGACACGATCTTCGTGGAGACGCAGGTGAGGTCGGGCTGGGGCCTCGACTACTTCCCGGTGACACCTCCGTACGTTCCCGGGGGCGGCGTATCGGGCGTGGTCAGCGCCCTCGGCCCGGACGTGCCCGCCGAGTGGCTGGGCCGCCGGGTCACCTCCTTCGTGGCGGGCAGCTACGTGGAGCGGGCCGTCGCCCCGGTCTCGGCTCTGAGCGTCGTGCCCGACTCCCTGGACCTCCTCCAGGCCGCGGCCCTGGTCCACGACGGCGTCACCGCCATCAGCCTCCTCGAACTGACCGCCGTCGGCCCCACCGACCGCGTCCTCGTCCTCGGTGCCTCCGGAGGCATGGGCACCCTGCTGATCCAACTGGCGCACGCGCGTGGCGCACGGGTCGTCGGGGTGGCCCGCGGAGAGGCGAAGATGGCTCTGGTGCGGGAGTTGGGCGCGGACGCGGTGGTCGACGCCACGGCCCCCGACTGGACGACAGCGGCCCGTACGGCACTTGGCGGCTCACCGGAGGCCGCGGACGTGGTCCTGGACGGGGTCGGCGGCCAACTCGGCGCCACCGCCTTCTCCTTGACGGCGGCCGGCGGTCGCTTCTCGGCCCACGGGGCACCGTCGGGCGGCTTCTCCCCCATCGACACCGCCGAGGCCACCCACCGCGGCATCAAGCTCTTCGGCATCACGGACGTCCAGTTCAGCCCGGCCGACCAGCGCCGCTTCACCTCCGCCGCGCTCACGGAGGCCGCGGCGGGGCGGCTGCGGCCCGTGATCGGTGAGGTGTTCGCGGTGGAGCGGGCGGGGGATGCGCATGCGGCTATTGAGGGGCGGGGGCTGGTGGGGAAGGTCGTCCTGAAAGTGTGATCCCGGCTCTTCCGCCCGGTCAGCCGCCGCCGTGGTCCCCGTGCGGCAACGCGCGCGCGAGATAGGGGTTCGCCGTCCGCAGTGGGGGCAGCCCCAGCGAGGCCATGGCGGTGTCCAGGGTCGTCCCGTACGAGTCCACGGCCCGGTTCACGTTGGGGGCGTCGAGGTCGGCGCGAGCGAGCAGCCGGTCCAGGTCCACATAGGCGGAGCGGACGATCTCCAGCCACCGGTAGACGTGCCAGTCCTCTTCCCAGGCTCTGGTGTACACAACGGGGAGCCTGTTCGCCCAGCGGCGGAACATGCGGACGCGGATCTCGGGCCGGGTGGGCGTGAGATGCATGTGCCGGACCAGGTCGTACAACGGGTCGCCGACCATCGCCCGCTCCCAGTCGATGAGGGTGAGCCCGAACCTGTCGTCGCGGCGCACGAGGTTCCAGGGGTTGAGGTCGCCATGCAACAGGGCCGGCTGCCGCGCTGTCACGTGGTGCCGGGACAGTATCTGGTGCAGCCGGTCGGGGTCGGGCAGCCCCAGTTGCCGTGCCGTTTGCAGCGACCCCTTGGGCAGCTTCCGGACCAGGTCCACCAGCTGTTCCGTCAGCCAGTCGCAGAAGCAGAACCCGAGGTCCGCTCCCAGCGGATCCAGTTCCAGGTAGTCGAGGTCGGTCAGCGCACAGAGCTGGTCCACGAGTCCGTCCGCTTCGTGCGGCAGGAGACCGTGCACCGGGTGATTGGGGGGATGGTCGCCGTCGAGCGGCCCGACGTAGGTGTGGATGGCGAACGGGTCACCCGCCCTGGAGCTCCCATAGAGGCTTTCGCCCAGTGCCAGCACGCGCGGCACCTGCACCGGCAGGCCTGAACGTTCGATGGCCCTGAGGACCGCGTGTTCGCTGAGGAAGCGGGACTCGGTGCGGCGGACCGACGCGAGCTTGCGGCGCACGACGACCGGGCCGCGGAATCCCCGGACGTGCACGACCGAGTTGACGTGCGCGGTGCCCTTGAGTACGCGTTCCGCCGGGACCACCGCCTCGGCGAGCAACGCGCCGAGCACTGCCGACCGGGGGAAATCGGGATGCTCGGGCATCCGGTCGTCCGGTCTCCAGTGCATGACCGGGACGGGACGGGCATCTCTTGCCGTGGTCCGGCCGCCGGCCTGCCGGCGCAGCAGGAGCCGCTCGATCTCGTCCTCGTCGGGCACATGAGGGAGCATCAGTGGTTCGGCGGCCACCACCAGCGCCCTGCGCACCTCCGCCGTCGCGGCGTCCAGGGTCTTCTGGTCGGGCGAGCCGTCCAGGGACTTCGCCGCGCGCATCACGTCGGGGAAGACGGACTGGGCGCGCTCGAAGGCTATGTAATGGCGTAGGTCCGTGGCCAGGCCTTTCACCGCCGCGGGCCGCACGGCCTCAACGCTGTCGACCCACGCGTGGATCACCTCGTCCCACTGGAAATCCGGATACCGCATACGGACCAGATGGGTGGCGAGATCGTGCAGGGGGTCGCCGTAGGTCGCGAGCTCCCAGTCGACGCAGATCAGCGGAGGGTCGATGCCGTAGGACACGATCACGTTGTCCCGGTGCAGGTCCGCGTGGAGCAGGCTGTACGGGCGGCGCGCCATGGCGGGAACCCGCCGGGCGAACTCCGTCATCGCGTCGCCGGACACGCCCAGAGCGGCGAACAGGCCACCGAACTCGGCCCAGTTGGGCCCACGGATCTGCCGGTCCGCGAGATGGGCGAGTGTCCGCAGAAACCCCTGGCTGTCCCGGGAGTCCTGTGGCCAGCAGCCGGGCAGTGACGGCAGATGCTCCTTGCCCACCCGCGACATCTGCGCGAGCAGCTCGGCCAGCGCTCTGACCAGCAGGCTGTCGAGCGGTTTGCCGTTCGGGCAGACGCTCTTGAGCGGTACGCCCTCCACATAGCTGTGGATGGCTGAACGCCCGCGCCTTGCCAGGCATCGCGGCACATGGGGCAGCACGCGCCCGATCCCGTCGAGGAGCTCGGCCTCGTCCCGCCAGGTCCTGATCACCACCGGCAGCGCCTCGAACCGCCGGATCCGCACGGTCACGGGGGTGCCCGCCTCCTGGCCGGGCAGCCGGTCCGCCATGCGCCTCGTCAGCGGATGCACGAAGTTCTGGTTGTGATGGCCCCCGCTCGCCGTCCCGTCCAGCAGCGCCGCGCGGACGAACGAGTCGTACGTGTCGTCGCCGGTGAAGTCCCGGAACAAGGCACGCGGGACAGGAGGTGCACCCACTGGCCGCTCCTCTGTGAGCGAATCCAACATCCAGGGACAACTTGGGTATCACAGATCGCCGTTGCACGGCGCACGTTACAACGCGCGCTCCGTACGGAACTCCTTGTGATCCTGATACCAGCGAACGAGTGACCCCGTGATCTGTCGCATGCCCGGCACTCTTTCGAGCCCCAACGGCTCCGCCGCGGCAGCCAGCACGCGCTGTATCTTGCCGCCCGCACGAGTGAGGAGACGTTCGTCGCCCACCGGCCCCGCGCCCAACGACAGGGACATCCGGATGACATCCGTGAACAGCGACTGGGCCCGCTTGTAGTCGAGCAGTCTGGGCAGATCCTCTTCCCATCCGGCCGAGCTTCCGGGGACGACACCCTCGACGGCGTCCCTCCAGTGCTGCGCCATCCTGCGTTCCTGGGGCCTCGGGTAACGCGTCAGGTAGAGGTGGGTGGCCAGGTCGTAGAGCGGATCACCGAGCATCGCCAGCTCCCAGTCGATCGTCCAGAGACGGTCGTCCCGGTCGACGACGAAGTTCTCGCGATGCAGATCGGCATGCAGGAGGCAGAACGGGCGTTCGGTCAGTCCCGACACATGTTTTCTGAGCCGTTTGAAGGCGTCACCGTCCACTCCGAGGGATCCGAACAGGACCTCGAAGGCACCCAGATTCTTCTGGTACACGCGCTCTTCGGTGAAGCAGATGAGCCGGTCCAGGAAGCCGGAGCTGTCGCCTTCGGTCGCGCGGTCCTGGGGTTCGCAGGTCCGTTCCACGGTGAGAACTTCAGGTCTTACGGCGACCAACTGCCGGAAGAGTTCGACGATTTGGTGGAAGAGAGAAGGGGCGATCGCACGACCGGACCCGTACCGCGCTCCCAGCGTCTCTCCCTCGATGAACCGCTGAAGACCGACGGGCCCCGCCTGGATCAGCTCGGGGATGCCCGTGATGTGTCCCTCAAGAGCGCGGAGCAGCTCCTCCTCCGAGGCGAAGCAACGCCGGTCGAACCACAGCAGGTTGGCGCGCGGTTCACGGCACTTCCAGCGGACCTGCTCAACCGTTTCGTCCCCACCGGGCAGCGGAAACACATAGGTCTCGTGGTGGTAGCCCTGGAGTGGTCCTTCGACCACGCTCGCGTTGCCACTCACCTCAACGGCTCGCTGCCGAGCCAAGGAAGCCGATTCGGACATTGCCCGTTCTCTCGCGTGAGACCGCACCAATGGTGAAGGAGGGGAGAACGGTACTCCCCAGCCGGTGAGCATCGTGCCAGAAGCGATTCCTCTGATCACCTCCGTCCCCTGCGTGAACGTATGAACGCCTGCTCGTGCGAAAGCGGAAGCTTGACGGAGCCGGCACGACTCACCCGCACGGATTCGGCACGAGACGCAGGCCAGGATTCGGCACGACACGCCTGCGCCGATTGGCCGGTGACGGCGTGTCGCACAATCGCGGCGTGCGGGTCCTCGTGGTCCACACTGTCGGGGTGAAAGCGAAGAGGCCCCTGTGGGGCAGACGCGGCGGACAGGACCTGAGGCGGCTCGTGCGCGACGCGGACGCGGTGCTCCTCGATTTCGACGGCCCTGTCTGTGACCTGTTCGGCGACGTGCCGACCGCGCACATCGCCGAGGAGATCAAGGTCATGGCGCGGCTCGAATGGGGCACTCTCGACCGGAAGGTCGAGGACTGCGACGACTCGCACGGGATCCTCCAACGACTCCGGGACATGCTGGACGGGGAGGCGCCGGCGGAGCGCGGCCGGGAGCCTCTGAACCTGGCAAACAACATCGTCACCGGGTATGAATACGCCGCCGTAAATTCCGCCGTTCAGGCCACGGATGTCGAGAACTTGCTGGACGCACTGCTCGACCTCGGCAAGCGCCTGGTCATCGTGAGCAACAACGCCGAAGACCCCATCTGGCAGTACCTCAAGCATGCGGGCCTGGAGTCGAAGTTCGTCGCGGTCCACGGCCGCGATCCGCACGAACCACGTCGGATGAAGCCCGATCCCGACGTGGTGCTCCGCGCACTGGAAGACCTGGACGGACTGGATCCCTCCCGGGCCCTGCTGGTGGGCGATCAGCTCACCGACCTGCGGGCGGCCAAGGCCGCGGGGGTCCACTTTCTCGGATACACCCAGGACAGGAAGCGCCGGCAGCAGATGAGGCGCAACAAGGCGGACGGGGTGGTCTCGTCACACGCTCCGGTCATCGCCGCGGCCCGGGAGCTCCTGGACGACTACTCCGAAAGAAGGGTCCACACCGAGTCGAAGTAGGTCTGCATGCTGTCGACGAAGAAGGAGCCCGGGGAGTCCGGGGCGGCGTCCCGCTCGTAGTGCATGAGATTGGCGCCGATCCCTTCGACGTCGACGGCGGTCAGCTCCTCGCCGTCGTCCAGGACGATCGGGCGCTCGACCACCTGGTACAGCCCGAACAGCGCCTCCGAGCTGTTGAGCAGATAGAACTTGAAGGTCGGCACCACCCGTGTGTGCCGGATCTCCAGGCTGACCTCCGGCACCAGCTTCTCGACCCTCAGTGAGTCAAGGACGTACCTCAGCGAGGACGCCGACCGGCGCGCGATGTCCCACACCCGCTCCACCGGGCGCCGGTCGGACGGATCGTCCTTGGACCGGGGGAAGGGCAGCTCGACTTCCTCGGAAGGCACCAGAACCCGTACGGCGACGCGCTGCGGTGCGCTCCCCGGGTCCGTACGTATGCGCTCCGCCTGCAACCGCACGTGGAGGTCGAGGGATTCGCCGGTCAGCGTGAAGACGTCCAGGCTGACCTCGGCCCGGCCGAAGGCCTTGCTGATGATCGGGCCGAGAGCCATGGGGCGGGGCTTCGCGCTCTGCAGGACCGCCGGCTGTATCCGCTGGGTCTTGACCACGCGGGATCCGCTGCCCTGCCGGGACTCGACCCAGCCCTCGCTCGCCAGGGTCTTCAGCACCCGCTGAACGGTGTCCCGGGAGACGTCGAACTCCTCGGCCAGGAGCCGCTGGGCCGGCAGCGAACTGCCCAGCGCGTACTGGCCGTTGACCATGCGGTTGCGCAGCTCGTCCAGGACACGCCGGAACTCCTTGCCACCCCCGTCACCGGTCCGCTCATCGCCCACATGCCGACCGTACCGCTTCCGACCGACAAGCAAACCAGTTTCAGTCAAATCGGAAGTCCACCTTGACTGCCAGTTAAGGGATCAGCCCAGTCGGGCAAACCAATTTCAAGTCAACCAGTCCAATTGGACGGTTGGTTGATCGAATCAGTGAAGTGTCCGTGAAGTGGACGGGGTGGGGGACATGGTCATCTTTCAGGTGGTGGGTGCGGCCGTCGAGTTCGGGATGGCTCAACTGGTGCAGACGGAGCTGGGGTTCGCGGGTCTGGTCCTGCTGACCCTGGCGCTGGTGGGCGTACGGGCGGGGCATCCGCGACTGGCCGGGTGGGCGGCGTTCCTCTTCGTCCTGCTCACCCTGCAGCTTCAGACCTGACCCCGGAGCACCCGCAGAACCGGCTCCAGCGACCCCACCACGTTCTCGGCTCCCGCGTCCCGCAGCAGCTTCTCCTTGTCCTCGTTACGCGCGTAGCCGAGGAACGGAACCCCGGCCTGCTGGGCGGCGCGGAAGTCCGAGGGGGCGTCCCCGATCATGAGAGCCGCCGGCGGGGCGGCACCCAGGGCGTTCAGGGCCCTGACGAGGCAGTGCGGGTCGGGCTTGAGGCGGTGCAGGTCCCGGGTGCGGCCGTAGATGTTGGGGGCGAAGCATTCGGCGAGGCCTCGGCTCTCGAGGTAGCGAGCGGCGGTGCGCGGGGAGTTGTTGGTCGCCACCGCGAGCCTGGCGCCGACGGCACTCCAGGTACGTATCAGCGGATCCGCGTACGGGGTGGGCCAGGCGGAAGGTGCCGCCTTGAGTTCCTGCTGGGTGAGCCGCTCCTCCAGTTCGGCCACGAGATCGCTGTGCGGATGCCGCCGGTCGACCGCGTAGAGGACCACCATCGGGTCGGGATGGACCCGCTCCTCCTCGGTCAGCAGCCCCCGCAGCCCCTGCCGCTCGAGCCAGTCGACCAGATCCCTGGCCACATCCTCCGCCGAGTGCCCCGCGAACAAACGGCAGATCGGCCCGTCGAAGTCGAAGAGCACGAAGCGGGCGCGGTTGATCACTTCCCGTAGGTTCTCTGTCTCTGTTGCCACCGAATCAGTCTGCGCCGTATCAGAAGTCACTAGGAGAGTGTCAGGTCCGTGGTGATGGTTTCCCAGAGGGCGTCGAACCACTTCTGGGATTCCTCCACGAAGGCGGCGTCCCGCTGGCCGGCTCGCTTCTCGAAGGAGAAGAGGAGGGACTCGGAGCCGAGGGTGTCGTACATGTCCAAGGTGATGTCCGAGTCTCCGTTCTCCACGGTCTCCTCGCGCCTGGTGATCATGTAGTACGCGATGAGCGCCTCCGAGCCGTTGAGCAGGTACAGCTTCACCGGCGGGGTGAACGGCAGGGCGCGGAAGGTCACTCGGACGTCGATGCCGTGCGAGGAGCGCAGGGAGTGGAGGTTGTGGCGCAGGACGTGGCCCTGGGCGTTGCGCTGCTTGAGCCAGCGCTGGTGGACGGGGTCGTCGTCGCCGCGGCCCTCCACCGGGACCGGGAACGCGAGGGTGATGTCCCGGGAGGGCAGCAGGATGCGGACGTCGATCGACTCGGGCCGGATCTTGCCGTCGTGGATCAGGCGGACCGGCTCGCTCAGGGCCAGCATCAGTGTCTCCGCGGTGAGGCAGGCGGCGTCCACGCGGACATGCGGCACGGAGAACGCCTCGGTGAGACGTGGCGCCAGCCCCACCATCGTCGGCTGCGGCTCGTCCCGCATGCGGGGAGCGTCGGCGATCCGCGGCGGGCTGCCCTTGCTGACGTTGGTCAGGAGACCGTCGCCCTGGAGGACGCCGAGGGCTTGACGGACCGTGCCGCGCTCGACGCCGAACTCCTCGGCCAACTCGGCCTGGGTGGGCAGCCGGTCGCCCGCCTTGAGGTCTCCCACGCGGATCCGCTCCCGCAGGACGTCGGCGATCTCCTGGTGTGAAAGCTTTCTGCTGCCGTTCACTGCCACGTTCTCCTGGGTCACGACCAAACGCTACAACTCTCATCCATCTATGGGGAGTTGTTTGAGAGTTGTTTATGACTAGTAGCCAAGTGGGGACAACTTAAGCATAGTTGGTTGCCAACTTGGCCAAGTTGGCGGAAGTTTTGCCTCCCCCTCTGAAGCAGTCTGAAACAGGAGGAACCACCATGCCCGCCATCGCCCTCCTCTCCGCCGTCTTCGTCGTCGGTTTCGAGCAGCTCGTCCAGTGGCACTACGGCCCGACAGGCATCGTCGGACTGCTGCTGCTCAGCATCGGCATCAAGGCCAAGAGCCCCACCTGCAGCTCCATCGGGGCGGTCGTGCTCGCCCTGATGATCGCCGGTCCAGCCCTGTGAGCTGCGAGGATCTCCGACCGGCAGGTCCGGGAGGCCTCAGCTCGTGAGCAGCAGCTCCGAGCTGATGGTCTCCCACAGTGCGTTGAACCACAGATGGGACTGCTCCACGAACGTCGTGTCCCGCAGCCCGGCGCCCTGGGTGAAAGGGAAGAGCATGGACTGGGTGCCCTGGACGTCGTACATCTCCAGGTACACATCGTCGATCTCCTCCTCGCGCTTGGTGAGGGTGTAGTAAGCGAAGAGAGCCTCGGCGCCGTTGAGCAGATACAGCTTCACGGGCGGGGTGAAGGGGAGCGCGCGGAAGGTGACGTTCACGTCGATGCCGTGCGTGGAGCGCAGGGCGAGCAGGTTGTGGCGCAGCACCTGGCCCTGGGCGTTGCGGTTGGCCAGCCAGTTGCGCTGGAGCCGGCCGTCCGCGGAAGCGTCGACGGGGGCCGGGAAGGCAAGGTCGATGTCGCCGCTGGGCAGCAGCACACGGACGTCCACCCTGGCCGGTTTTATTCGCCCCGCGTGAATCTGACGCAGCGGTTCGCCCATGGCGAGGGTCAGCGAGATCGACGTCAGACACAACGCGTCGATCTCCACATGGGGGGCCGCGAAGGCGGCCGCGATCCTCGCGCCGAGCGCCACCGTGGTGGGCTGCGGCGGGGCTTCGGGGCCGGTCAGAGCCCTGGCCAGATTGTCGGCGACGGTCGCTGGGCTCCCCCTGGACACATTCACGAGCAGATGCTCCGACTGCAGGATGCGCAACGCCTGGCGTACGGTGCCGCGCTCGACGCCGAACTCGTCCGCCAGCTTGCCTTGCGTGGGCATGCGCTGTCCCGGCCGCAGCTCACCGGACCTGATCCGGCTGCGCAGTACGTCAGCCACTTCGCGGTGTGACCTCTGGGGCCGTGGTGACCTGTTCCGCCCATTGACGGCGACGCGTTCCGGGTCCACGACCAAACACTACAACTTCCCGCCATCTTTGGGCAGTTGCTTGGTAGGTGGTTATGAGTCGACCCAACGCGGAGATAAGTAAGAGTGAGTTGGTCACCAACTTGAGCAACATGGTCAAACTTCCCGGAGGTTGGCCGCCAGAGTCGCCCTGTCCACCAGGAGGGACCCATGCCGCTCATCGCCCTCGCCGTCGCCGCCCTCGCCGTCGGATTCGAACAGCTCATCCAGTGGGAGTACGGGCCGATGGGCATCATCGCGTTCGTCGCGCTGTCCATCGGCCTCAAGGCCAAGAACACCATGATCAGCGGCATCGGAGCTGTGATCCTCGTGATGCTGCTCGCCCAGTCCGGCTGATCGGACGCCGCCGTCCGGCAGTCCGGCTGACCGGGCTCCCTTCCGGAGGGGAGCCGGGAGCTCGGTCAGTCCGTAACACCGCACAGCACAGCCACAACTGAATGCGCAGCCACAACTGAATGCGACACCGCATCACTACAACTGAATCGCTACGGATCAACGGATCAACAGTCATCAGTCATCGCCCGCACGGAAGGAGTCCCACCCAGCCGAGATCACGAGATCACGAGATCAGAATTTGTCCGGGCACCACGGTCGCCTGGACGTGCGGAGCAGGGCGTCGGCAATGGAGGCGGCGCCCGCTCGTTCTTCCCGCACCCGGCCCAGCGCGGCGAGCCGCACCGCCGACTCGTCGCCCAGCCACAGCGCAGCCAACTCGCCCACATCCAGGACGAGTTCCGCGGCCCGAGTGGTCGGCGCACAGGACGCGCCCTCCGGTCCCGCCTCCAGCCGGTAGCGCCCGGCCGACAGCCCGTCCCGGTCCGTCACCTCCAGGACCAGGCTGCCGCCCGAACCCTCGTACGTACGCGCCTCCAGAGCCCGTACGACATCCAGGATCCGCACCCACAGCCAGTCCGACTGCGTGGTGATGCGGGCGGCGCGCGGATCGGGCAGGAAGCGCGGCAGCAGGTCGTCCGGGGCCCGCCGGCCGGTCTTGACCGCGACGATCCAGTCGATCGAGCAGAGGTACTGCCACAGGGCCCGCTCGGCCGCCGGCGTCACCGCGATCAGCCAGTTCACGCTCGCCGTGTTCAGCGGCTGGTTGGCGTCGCCCCAGTTGTCGTCCGACTCGTACGAGACCAGGCCCTCGACCTCGCCGGTGGCCGAGCGGTACACCGCGAAGAAGGGATCCCTCCACGGCGCGCGGTCCAGGCGCAGCACCCCGGTGCTGACCTGCCACCAGCGCTCGTCGCGGTCGATCGCCCCCGGCCGGCTCCGCCGGAACCGTTCGTGCAGCTCGGGGCCCGCCTTCCGGACGTCCTCGCCGTCCACCAGGTCGATACGGCCGCCGTCCGCCGGGCCCGACCAGCGGGGGTCGAGACCGGCTCGGGGTACGTCGATCGTCCACTCCGCGGTGGTGGTGGCGGGACCGAAGCCGTACCGCCCGTAGATCGGGTACTCGGCGGCGATCAGTGTCGCCACGACGTCGCCCCGCTCCTTCGCCGCCGCGAGGTCGGCCGTCATCATGCGGGTGAGGAGGCCGCGGCGGCGGTGGGTGGGGGTGACGGTGACGTTCGAGATCGCGTCGGCGGGGACGGGGGTGCCGCCCACGGTGGTGAGTTCCTGCGGGAACGATCGGAACGTGGCGACGCAGCGGGGGCCGTCGAAGGCGCCCAGTGTCCGTGCGGGGTCGATGTATGAGCCCCGGTCCTCGACTTCGCTGTCCGACACCGTCGGCGGGCGCAGGAACCCCGTGTTCAGCGCGCGGATCCACTCTCGGGTGTCGGCGGTGGTGATCGGTCGTACGTCGATGGGGGCGGGAGGGGTCATGAAGCCACGCTAGGTGTACGACGGCGGGGTGTCGCGGGGATTCTCGCCCCCGCCGCCCCTACCCGTCCCATCCTTCCGGGGCTCCGCCCCGGACCCCGTAGGCCGGTTCATCGGCTGCGGGCCGGTGGGGGTTGCTCGCGCAGTTCCCCGCGCCCCTAAAAGGGGCGCGGGGAACTGCGCAATCTTTTAGGGGGTCTGGGGGCGCAGCCCCCAGGGATGGGACGGGTAGGGGCGGCGGGGGCGAGGAAACCCCTCAGAACGCCACCCGGATCTCCCCCACCTCCCGGCCCCCACCCACCAGCGGCGCCCGCCCGATCCGAGACACCACCGGCGCCGACACACCCAACAAACCCAGCGCACGGGCGAGGACAGGCCCCAGCGCCCGCCCCCCACCGTCGTCGATCTTGAAGGCGAGGGCACGGCCGTCGGGAAGGGCGACCGCCTGGACGGCCTCCGCGCCCATCTTGGACAGCGCACCCGGAACCTCGCGCATGAGCCAGGTGTCAGGGCGACGCGTACCGGCGACGTACTCGGGATGGGCCCGCATCGCGTCGGCGACACGGCGTTCGGCGGAGCCGGGCGCGGCGAGGACGAAGGAGCGGAAGGCCCGGGCGAGCCCGGTGAGGGTGATGGCCATCAGGGGCGCCCCGCAGCCGTCCGTACCGACCGCGGCGACAGGCTCCCCGGCAGCCTCCTCGACCACGGAGTGGATCAACTGCTGGAGGGGGTGCCCGGGGTCGAGGTACGACTCCGTCGGCCAGCCCCGCAGCGCGCACACCGCGAGCATCGCCGCGTGTTTGCCGGAGCAGTTCATGGTGACCCGGTCACGGACGGCGCCCCCGGCGAGATACGCCTCGGCCTCGGCGGGGTCCAGCGGCAGATCCGGCGGGCACTGCAACTGCGCGGCCGTCAGCCCGTGCTCGGCAAGCATCTTCTGGACCAGATCACGGTGGAAGATCTCCCCGGAGTGGCTCGCGGCGGCGAGGGCCAGGCGCTCCCCCGCCAGGTCGAGCCCCGCGCGCAGCACACCCGCCGCCTGCATCGGCTTGTTCGACGAGCGCGGGAACACCGGCGCCGTCACCGACCCGAGCGCCAGCTCGACCGACCCGTCCGCGGCCAGCAGCACCAGGCTCCCGCGATGACGCCCCTCGACGAAGCCGGACCGTACGACCTCGGCGAGGACGGGCGGCACGGGCTGCACCGGCTGCGCGGGGGTGGATACGGCACGCGCGGCGGAAACGTCGGGTGCGGATACCTCGGGTATGGAGGGGTCTGCGGGTGCGGCGGACATCGGCGGTGGCCTTCCGGAACGGGACCCGCTCAGGCGGCGCCGGCCCGGGCTGTCCCGGACCACGCCCCCACGCCCGCGGAACCAGGTGGGTGGTCGCCCGGCCGGCCGGGGTGTATCCCGGAACCGGAACCCGGAACCGGAACGGGAACCCTGAACCCGGAACCGAAACCCGGCCCCTGAGCCTGAGCCTGACCCAGGACCTGGCCCTGGTGGTCGCCATGCCCGCCGTGCAGCCCCGGGATCGCCGGGGCCGCCGCGTCACATGAGCAGGTCGTCTACTTGTGCTTCGCCTTCACGGTACCTGCGGGCGATCTCGGCGCTGCAATCGTCGGCCGTGCGCTGGAGCTGCTGGCGCCGCCGGGAGACCTGCTGCTCGTACCGGACGAGCCGTCCCATCCCGGCGCCCAGCTCCTCGTCCGTACGGGCGTCCAGGTCGGACAGCTCGACCTCGGCGAGCATGTCCGCGGCCAGCGCCCGGTACTCCTCGCCGTGCGGTGTGCCCACTGTCACATGGCGGGCGGACGAACGGTGCCGGGCGGGTGCGTCCGTCAGGATCTCCGAGAGCCGTTCGACGACCGACGGCTCCCCGGGCCCGACGACCGACAGCCGGCCCGATGCCGGGGAGGGCGCCCGCCGCTTCCCGCGGCGCGCCAGCTCGGCCCGCAGGATGTCGATACGCCCCTGGAGCAGCCGCCGCACATAGCTGAGGTCGGCCTCGTCCCGCTGGGCGTCCCGGCGCAGTGTCCGCAGCTCGGGCAGCCGGAGCACGGCGAGGTCGTGCGGGGCCGGGTCGGCGGACAGCGGGCTGCTGTCGGTGCGCTGCACGGGCGGCCGGGCGGTCACCCCTCCCGTCCCTCCCGTCCGTTCCATCCGTTCCGCCCGTGGGCTCGTACGGGTCAGTGACACGGCTCCAGGCGGCTGCCCAGTACTCGGTGTGCTCATGTGCCTCTACCGTCCCCTCGACCGGCGCGGTCCACCCCACGGATGCACCGCAACACACCGCATCGTGCCACCCCGAGTGGTCGCTATGTGACCGAGTGCCCCCGATCGGCCCCAGATGGGGGGTTGGTGACCCCTGGAAATCACGCGAAGGGACCGCACGGCATGATGGTCCGCATGCGTGCGGTGGTGCAGAGAGTGGACGGCGCGAGCGTCGTCGTGGACGGCGAGACGGTCGGCGAGATCGACGGCGAGGGGCTGTGCGTCCTCGTCGGGGTCACGCACGAGGACACCAAGGAGAAAGCGGCCCAACTGGCCCGCAAACTCTGGTCGGTCCGCATGCTGGCCGACGAGAAGTCCTGCTCCGACATCGACGCCCCGCTGCTCGTCATCAGCCAGTTCACCCTGTACGGCGACGCCCGCAAGGGCCGCCGCCCCACCTGGAACGCCGCCGCCCCCGGCGATGTGGCCGAGCCCCTCGTCGACGAGGTCGTCGCCCAACTCCGCGCCCTGGGCGCGACGGTGGCGACGGGCCGCTTCGGCGCGCAGATGCGCGTCTCGCTGACGAACGACGGCCCGTTCACCGTGCTTCTGGAGATGTGAGCCCCAGGGCCAGGGCAATACACCTAGGGCAACCGGGGCAACCTACGGCTCTACGACGACTTCCTGCGCCGCCGCCGTCGTGTCGGCCACCAGCGGCGCGTCCACGGGTACGTTCCGCTTCACCAGTGCCAGCGCGATCGGGCCCAGCTCGTGATGGCGTACGGACGTCGTGATGAAGCCGATCTTGCGGCCGTCCGGGCCGTCGGCCGCGAGGTGGAGTTCGGTGCCGTGCGGCGGCAGATGCACCTCGCTGCCGTCGAGGTGCAGGAAGACCAGACGGCGCGGGGGCTTGCCCAGGTTCTGCACGCGAGCGACGGTCTCCTGGCCGCGGTAGCAGCCCTTCTGGAGGTGCACCGCGCTGCCGATCCAGCCCAGCTCGTGCGGGATGGTGCGGTGGTCGGTCTCGAAGCCGAGGCGCGGCTGGTGGTTCTCGACGCGCAGGGCCTCGTACGCGAGGAGCCCCACCGCCGGGCCGTGCTTCTCGGTGTCCGCCGCGTACGACTCCAGGTCCGCACGCGGAAGGAAGAGATCACGGCCGTACGGCGTCTCGCGTACGACGACGCCCTGCGGGACCTCGGCGATGGAACCGGCCGGGAGGTGCACGACCGCGAAGTCGGCGGTCCGGTCGGCGACTTCGACCCGGTAGAAGAACTTCATCGACTCCAGGTAGGCGATCAGCGCCTCCTGGGTGCCGGGTTCCGCGTGCATCCACACCGTCTCGCCGTCGTCGACGAGGTACAGCGCGTGCTCGATGTGGCCGTGCGCGGAGAGGATCAGGGCCTCGGTGGCGCGGCCCGCCGGGAGGTCCGTGACGTGCTGGGTGAGCAGCAGGTGCAGCCAGCTGAGCCGGTCCTCGCCGGTGACGGTGACGACAGCGCGGTGCGAGAGGTCCACGAAGCCGGTGCCGTCGGCGAGGGAACGCTGCTCGCGGAACAGGTCGCCGTAGTGCGCGGCGACGGCTTCGTCCACACCCTCGGCGGGAACGGCTCCGGGCAGGGACAGCAGGGGGCTCTTCATATCCACACAGCCTACGACCGAGCAGCCGCCGTATTTATTTCTCGCCGGCGCTACTTCTTCGCCGCGCAGTCCTTGCAGCGGCCGAAGATCGCGAAGTGCTTCATGTCCGTCTCGAAGCCGAACGTGTCGCGGAGCTTCGCGGTGAACTCGGCGGCGACCGAGACATCGGCCTCGATGACGTTCGTGCAGTCGCGGCAGACGAGGTGGATGTGGTGGTGCCGGTCGGCCAGGTGGTACGTCGGCGCGCCGTGCCCCAGATGGGCATGGCTGACCAGGTCCAGCTCCTCCAGGAGCTCCAGGGTCCGGTAGACCGTGGAAATGTTGACCCCCGACGCCGTCTTCCTCACTTCGATGAGGATGTCGTCGGGGGTCGCGTGCTCCAGGGTGTCCACGGCTTCGAGGACAAGCTGGCGCTGCGGCGTCAGCCGGTAGCCGCGCTGCCTCAGGTCGCTCTTCCAGTCGGTGCTCACCACACTGGAAGTCTAGGCCTACTTGAAGAAAGCGATCCCGTCGTCCGGCATGTCGTCCGGCAGGGCCTTCGCCCAGCGCTCGACGTCCTCCGGGGTGACGACCTTCTTCAGGTGCGCCGACATGTAGGGGCGCAGCTCGACCTCGGGGGTCTGCTTCTCGCCGACCCACATGAGGTCGCTCTTGACGTAGCCGTACAGGCGCTTGCCGCCGGTGTAGGGGCCGGAGGCGGCCGTACGGGCGACCGCGTCCGTGACCAGGTCGATCTGCGGCTTCTGCTTGGCCAGCTCGCCGTACCAGATCTCGACGACGCCGTCGTCGCGGACCATCGTGACCTCGACCTTGCGGTCGGCGTCGATGCGCCAGAAGCCGGACTCGGTCTCCAGCGGGCGGACCTTGTTCCCGTCGTTGTCCAGCACCCAGGTGCGGGAGTGGTACTCCAGGAAGTCACGGCCGTCGTGCGAGAACGTGACCTCCTGCCCGAAGTTGCACTTCTCGGAGCCGGGGAAGTCGTGGACGCCCGCGCCGGCCCAGTTGCCGAGCAGGAAGACGAGGGGGACCAGGTCCTTGTGGAGGTCGGACGGGATCTCGATCATGAACTCGGCAATTCCTCGATGGGGGTCAGCGCTGGCCCTGGTACAGCTTCTTCACGGTCAGCCCGGCGAAGGCGAGAACGCCGACGCAGACCAGGACCAGCAGGGTTTCGAAGAAGATCTCCACGGGGTGCTCCTCGGATGAGCGGGTGCGGTAGAGGCGGTACACAAGAGCCGGGCCCCAGCTTACGCGGCTGGGGCCCGGCGCTCTCTGTCAGGTACACCCTGACGGCTCAGCGAGCTCAGCCGAGCAGCTGGCTCTGCAGGATCACCGTCTGCTGGAACGGAACCGCCTGCGCGGTGCCCTTCCGGGACTGGACGATCAGGGCAAGGGTGTCCCCGGCCGACAGATACGCCTGACGGACCTGCTCGGCGCCGTACGGCTTGCTCTCCGTGTACGCGAACCGGGTGATCTCGTCGACCGCCGCGCGCTCCGGGAACTTCTCGTCCCGCTCGGTCAGGGCGGCGCCGCGCACCGCGTACTGCGGTGAGTCGTAGTTCGCGAGCTTGGTGGTGATCACCTCGTCCGCCACGGCCGCGGTGTTGAACTGGAGCAGGTAGATCCGCGTGTGGGTACCGTCCTGCGTGGTCCAGCCGCGGGCGGCGATGTGCCGCACGCCGTAGTCGGTCAGCAGCTGGTCGACGGTCTCCCGGTCCGACTTCTCGGCGAACTGCGCCAGGAAGGTCTTCTTCGCCAGCCAGCCGTCCGCGCCGCGCAGCGCCGCGTCGGCCTTCGCGCCCTTCGGGGCGGGGAGGACCAGCTTGCGCAGGTCGGCGTAGTGGGCGCCGGCCTTGTTGGCGTCGGCGAACGGCGCCGGGCTGCCGGACGGCAGCGGCGGCTTGCTGATCGTCGGGTAGTCCCAGCGCCCGTCCGCCTCCGTCGCCAGACCGGGTACGTCGGTGCGCTCCATCCGCGTGATGCCGTACGCGGCCGACGTACCGACCGCGCCGAAGACCACCACGGCGGCGGTCCAGCGCAGAACGGCGCGCAGGACTCGGCGGTCCTTCTTCACCCGGGGTGCCGGGGGTGCCAGGGGTGCCAGGGGATCGACCGTCACCGGCGGTGCCAGGGGGTCGGCGACCGCGGGCGGCGCCTCGGGCACCGGCGGGACGGCGGCCTGCGGCTCGGCCGGGGGCGCCTGCTCGGCCTGCTCGACCTGCTCGATGTCCTCGGTGTGCTCGGCCTGCTCGACCGGTGTCGTCTGTTCCGTCTGCTCGGTCATACCGCCTCCCCCGGCTCGACGATGCGGTCGAGCTGCTCACGCAGGAGCGACGCGACCCCCTTGGTGTTCAGTGGCTTGGCCGCCTCGGCGGTGACGCTGACCAGCACGTCGCCCTCGTAGGCGGAGCAGACCATCATGTCGAGCTTCTCTGTCTTGTCCTTGGGCGGCAGGAAGCACTTGGCGTTCTTGTGGCCCGCGATCTTCGGCCCCGCGCGGAAGACGTCGAGGGCGTCGAAGAGCTCGTTCTGGAACGTCGACATGTTCTTGATCGCCGTCTTGTCCTCCATCTGCATCAGCTCGATGCTCACGGTGAAGGCGCTGTCGGCGTAGAGCGTGGAGTCGGTCGCGTTCGACGTGCTCAGGTAGCTGCGCATCACCATGCCCTTGGTGTGCTGCTTGTCGATCTGCTTCTCGATCCGCCGCCGCTGGGTGCGGGGCAGACCCCTGATCGACTCCTTGCGCAGCGCGGTGGCCTCGCCCCCGCTGAGCACGGCGTCCGAGCCGAACTCCGCGATGTCCGGACCCCGGCTCCAGCCGTCCGTCTCGTACGGCACAAGCATGGCGGCGAGCCCCGAGGCCGCCTTCGCCGCCTTGGCGTCCTTCTTCGAGGCCTTCGGGAACTTCCAGACCGGCGCACCCGCGTCACGGTCGGCGTCCTGGACGGTCACGACGGTGTAGGCGCTGCCTCCGATGACAGCTCCGACGAGCAGGACCGAGCCGGCGATGGCGGCGATACGGCCACGGCGTACGGGCTTCTTGGCGGGCGCGGGCTCCGGGGCGGGCGTCGCGGACTCCGGTGCGGGCGTCACGGCCTCCGGCACGGAGTGCACAGCGTCCACGGGCTCCACGGGCTCCAGCGGCTCCGGGGTTGTCGGTTGCTCGGTCACAGCCGCTCCATCTGCCGCTTGGCCAGGTCCATGATCTTCGACTTGGAGATCGGCTTCGTGTCGTACACCCAAATCTCCATGGCGATGTCACCGCGCCATGCCTGCGCCTGAGCCTGGTACATCGGCAGGTAGCCGGCCTCCGTCTTGGGCGTGGAGTGGACGTATGCCCTGCCGTCGCTCGTGCCGGGGATGACCCAGCTGTGCGTGTTTCCCTTCGCGTTGGCCCAGTAGTGGCCGTTCTCGGCCGCGTCGGAGGCGGCGAGCTTCTCCTCCTGGCGGTACTGAACGAGCCGGATGTCAACGGTGTACGTGTCGCCCACGCTCCAGCCGGTGGTGGCCGCGCGCCGGAACTCGTCGCCGACCAGATTGCTGAACGCGCCCGCCGGCTTGGTGAACTCCTCCGCGTACTCGGCGATGTCCATCCAGTTGTCGTCGCCCAGCCAGTCGGCGTCCTGCGCTCCCTTCGGCCGCTTGATCAGCAGCTTGCGCAGGTCGCCGTCCGTCTTCACCCGGTAGTCCTGGGCGGCGGACAGCCGCTCGGGGCCCGCGCCCTTGGCCTGTGCGACCACCGGCTGGGACAGCGACGGCAGTTTGGTGGGCTCGCGGTCGGCCTGGACCAGATATCCGGCGCAGGTACCGGCGACGAGCCCGAGCACGGCGGCGGTGGCGATCAACAGGGTCGTACGGCCGCGTCGGCGGGCGCGCGGCGCGGCCGGGTCGAGTTCACCGGAAGTCGTACCAGAATCAACAACCGGTACATCTTCAGGCACGACAGGTGTTTCAGGCACGACAGGTCTTTCAGGCACTTCGGGGCCTTCAGTTACTTCCAAGACGTCCCCCCACAGAACGTGAAGCGAGGATTCCGTATCCGCGCGCACAGGAGACCCATGGCCACTGCATGGGGTTGCACGGGAGTTGATTACGATTCGGACTACCATTCGGGCATGGCGAAGAAGCTCGTGATCAAGGTGACGGCGGGGGCCGATGCCCCGGAGCGCTGCTCGCAGGCGTTCACCGTCGCGGCGGTGGCCGTGGCCAGTGGTGTCGAGGTCTCCCTCTGGCTGACCGGCGAGTCCTCGTGGTTCGCGCTGCCGGGCCGCGCCGCCGAGTTCGAGCTTCCGCACGCGGCACCGCTGCCCGACCTGATCGACTCGGTCCTGGCGGCCGGGTCCATCACCCTGTGCACGCAGTGCGCGGCCCGCCGCGAGATCACGGAGAAGGACGTCATCAAGGGCGTACGCATCGCGGGGGCGCAGGTGTTCGTGCAGGAGGCGATGGCGGACGGGACGCAGGCGCTGGTCTACTGAGGCGTCTACGGCGTCTCAGGGGTATGCGGCGTCCGGCGCTTCCGCCGCGATTGACGGGTGTGCACCCAGAGGCAGAAGGGGTGCCCCGCCGGGTCGAAGAAGACCCGTACGTCCTCCTGGGGCTGATGGTCGGCGAGCTTCGCCCCCTCGGCGAGGGCACGGGCCGTCTCCTCGGCCAGGTCGTCGACCTCGATGTCGAGGTGCAGCATCATCCGCTGGTCGCCGGGCCCTGCGGGCCACACGGGCGGCGTGTAGAGCGGCTCGGTCTCGAAGGCGAGCGCGGTGCCTTCGAACGGCGGGCCGATGAGCACCCAGTCCGGCTCCTCGGCGCGCAGCACATACCCGAGCAACCGCATGTAGAAGTCGGCCAGTTCATGGGCGTCCGGAGCGTCGAACACCACGGTGGACAGTCTCGTACGCGACATGAACGTCCTTCCGCCGCCTGCTACGGCCGCCGCTTCTTCCCGTCCAGCTCGTCCCACCACTCGTCGGACTTGGGATCACCGGACGGGTCGTCCCACCAGCGATCCTCGGGCCCCCGCCGGTTGGCCACCATCGCGGCCAGCGGTGGAATCACCATCGCCACCACACACATCCCCACGGCCACGGGCATCGACCACAGCCGCACCACTCCCCAGGCCAGGACGAAGAGTGTGATGCACGTCCCCATCATGGCGAAGTACACATGCCGCCGTCGCGCGTACATACGTCCAGCGTAGGCCTGGGAAGGCCGTCCGGCGCAGGGGTGGGAGCAGTCCGGTGAGCGGCCGGAACAGCCGAAGGACCGCACCCCGATCCGGTAAGCGTCCAACCCCCGGGGGTGCGGCCCTTCGGCCGTTCAGGTGACTGCCGTCAGGGACGGCGGCCGGTGTTTCAGACGGCGATCGCGACCTCGGCGAGGCCGCCCGTCTGGGCGACGACCGTGCGGTCGGCGGTGCCGCCGGGCACCAGGGCCCGTACGGTCCACGTGCCCTCGGCCGCGTAGAAGCGGAACTGTCCGGTGGCCGAGGTCGGGACCTCGGCGGTGAACTCGCCGGTCGAGTCCAGGAGACGGACGTAGCCCGTCACCGGCTCGCCGTCGCGGGTCACCTGGCCCTGGATCGTGGTCTCACCGGGCTTGATCGTCGAGGCGTCGGGGCCGCCGGCCTTCGCTCCACACATATTTCGATTCCGTTCCTTCAGGCCTTGAGGGTTGCTTAGCCGGGTTACTTGTTGGCGCCGAGCTCGATCGGCACGCCGACGAGGGAGCCGTACTCGGTCCAGGAGCCGTCGTAGTTCTTGACGTTCTGCACACCGAGCAGCTCGTGCAGCACGAACCAGGTGAGCGCGGAACGCTCACCGATGCGGCAGTACGCGATCGTGTCCTTGGCGAGGTCGACCTGCTCGTCGGCGTAGAGCTCCTTGAGCTCGTCGTCCGACTTGAAGGTGCCGTCGTCGTTGGCGTTCTTCGACCACGGGATGTTGCGCGCGGACGGGACGTGGCCCGGACGCTGCGACTGCTCCTGCGGCAGGTGGGCCGGCGCGAGCAGCTTGCCGCTGAACTCGTCGGGCGAGCGGACGTCGACCAGGTTCTGCGAACCGATCGCGGCGACGACGTCGTCACGGAAGGCGCGGATCGAGGTGTTCTGGGCCTTGGCCTTGTAGTCGGTCGAGGCGCGGTTGGGGACCTCGGCGACCAGGTCGCGGGAGTCGAGCTCCCACTTCTTGCGGCCGCCGTCGAGAAGCTTCACGTTCTCGTGGCCGTAGAGCTTGAAGTACCAGTAGGCGTAGGACGCGAACCAGTTGTTGTTGCCGCCGTAGAGGACGACGAGGGTGTCGTTGCCGATGCCCTTCGACGACAGGAGCTTCTCGAAGCCCTCCTGGTCGATGAAGTCACGGCGGACCGGGTCCTGGAGGTCCTTGGTCCAGTCGATCCGGATCGCGTTCTTGATGTGGTTCTTCTCGTACGCGGCCGTGTCCTCGTCGACCTCGACGATGGCCACGCTCGGGTCGTCCAGGTGGTCCTGGACCCAGTCGGCGTCTACCAGGACGTCGCTGCGGCTCATGCTCGTTCTCCTCCGGGGCAGTTGCGGCGGGGTGGTGCGTTGGAGAGGGGTGCGCGGCACGCCTGAGGCGGCGGTACGGCGCGGGGGTGGCCCCGACAAGAGAGGTCGAAGGGCCCGGCTCGCGGAAGGACGAACGCTTCCGCTCAGAAGGTGCGACAGAGCATGGCGGCGACGCGGCACAGGTCTACTGCCCGCCGCTTCGTGAGATCCGCCTGTCGCTTCATGCGTCCGATCGTAGGGACGCACAGGCAGCCATGTCACCGGTGTGTCATATTTTGAGACACGATCGTCCGCAATGTGGGACGAGGAGGGGGGCAGGGCCCTGTCCGCCGGGATTCCGGGGCCCTGTATCCGTCATCACATCGACAGCTGATCTGCTGTACGGACGGGCTCGTCTCGCTCTTCGGACAGCGCCCGGCCGGCTGGCGGGGACGAGCGGGCCCTCGGTACGCCCTCCTACCCGACCAGCTTGACGTCCGAACCCTTCACCGAGATGTCCACGCCGCTCTTCGCCGCCTCGACCTTGTCGAGCTGGATGCCGCCGGGGAGTTCGTCGATCTTCTGCGAGAAGTCGGTGATCGCGCGGATCCGGCCCTCGGCGAGCTCGACGCCCAGCTTGGGCAGGGAGTCCGCGTGCACCTTCACGGTGTCGCCCTTGACGCTGACGGAGCTGAGCACCGACACCGGCTGGGGCAGCTTGGTGCCGAGGACGGTCGCCTCGACCGTGACCTTGATCTTGCCGTTGCCGCCGTCGGAGAGGCCGATGACCTGGGCGGTGACACCGGAGGCGACCTGCGTGGGCTCGGCCTTGGCGGCCTTGAGGAGCTCGGCGTAGGTGATGGAGGCGGTGCCGGTGGCGCTGTTGGCGGTGGCCGAGCTGTAGTCGCTGTTGAAGGCCACGCCGTGCATCTCGGCGTTGAGGTCGTCGATGCGGATCGTGCCGGCGGCGGCGTTCGTGCCGCCCGTCGACGCCTCGTAGTCCTTGATGCCGATCTTGACGTCGTCGAGCTCGCCGCCGACGACCTGGGTGAGGAAGGGGAAGCCCTCGATGGACACGTCGGGGGTGCTGGCCAGGCCCTCGGTGGTCTTGATCTTGTCCGCCGCCTTGTCCTCCGCGAACCCGACCGCCACCCGGTCCGCGATCACGAACAGGCCGCCGAGAACGACGACAAGGATCAGGATTATTCGCAGTGCGCGCATGCTCGGTGTTTCCCCCACCTAGGCCGGCCCCGTCTCGACGACCGAGTGGCCGTCGAGCGAGCCTAACCCCGAACGGCCCCCGGTTCGGGGGCCCTTCGGGGCAGTTGTCGATCAGCTGTGACGATCGGAGAGACGTCGGAGAGCGGCCGGAGAGCGACTGAAGTGCGACTCCTAGCCCAGCGCGCGGCCCAGCAGGTACACCGCCGGGGCCGCCGCCGCCAGCGGCAGGGCCACGCCCGCCGTGAAGTGGACGAAACGGGACGGGTAGTCGTAACTGGCGACCCGGTGGCCGATCAGCGCGCAGACGCCCGCGCCGAGGCCGAGGAAGGCGCCCTGCGTGCCCAGGTCCGTCATCCCGCCGACCGCGATACCGGCGCCCGTGGCGGCCAGCAGCGCGACCGCCACGGAGGCCGCCGTGGGCAGCGGCAGCGCGCGGGCCAGGACGGCCACCGCGACCGCGGCCGCGCCCACCGTGACGGCGTCCGGCTCCGCCGCGAGGTGCCCGGCCGCAATGATCGCCAGCGCCGCCGAGGCGACGGTCGCCATCAGGCCGTACATCCGGGTGTCCGGGTCGGCGTGACTGCGCAGTTGCAGGACGAGGGTGAGCAGGACCCACACGCCGAGGGTGCCGAGGATCGCGGCGGGCGCGTTCTCCCGGCCGGTCACGAGCAGCGCGACGTCCGCGGTCACCGCGCCCAGGAACGCCAGCGCGATGCCCTGCCGGGCGGGCCACATCCCGTTCAGCCGGAACCATCCCGCCGCGGTGACGGCCTGGAGCAGTACGAGGGGTACGACGAGCGCGTACTCCCCGATCGCCGCCGTACCGGACAGCAGCAGCCCGAGCACCGCGGTGAGCGCGGCGGGCTGCATCCCGGGCTCGATGATCGGCGACCGGCCCTCGGCGCGGGCGCGCTGGGCGTCGGTCACGCGAGGGTTGCCGGTGACGGTGGGCGGGCCGTAGCCAGTGGAGTCGGCGGAGTCAGGGGTTCCGTCGGGGACGGTCGCCGCGACGGCTTCCGGCTGCTGAGCCTGCGGCTGCTGCGGGTAGTCCCACCCCTGGACCCCGGCGGCCTGGGCCCCGGCCTGGACCCCGGCCTCCTGCGGGAGCGGCTGGGCCGTGACGCCGTACGCCTGCGGCTCCGCGTAGCCCTGGTGTCCCTGATGCCCCGGGTACCCCTGCGGAGGCAGATACGCCGTGTCCGCGGCGGACACGGGCGCCTGCGCCTGGGTCTCCCAGGTCTGCCCCTCCCACTGCTGGGTGTACTGCTGCCACTCGGGCTGCTGGGCGGGCTGCTGTTGTTGTTGTTGCGACTGCTGTTGCTGAGCCTGCTGATAGGGGTCGTACCCCTCGTACGGAGGCTCGTACGGCTGGTTGCTCATCGTCTCGCTCACCCTCCTGCGAACGGCGGGAGCACCTCGACCGTGCCGCCCTCGGCCAGCCGTACCGTCTCATGCCCGCGGGTCCCCACGGGGTCACCGTCGATGAGGAACGAGCATCGCCGCAGGACGCGGACGAGTTCGCCGGGGTGTCGCTCGCGGGCCGCGTCGAGTGCCTCGGCGAGCGTGCTCGCGTCGTACGGCTCCTCGGGGACGCCTGCCGCGGCCTTGGCGGCGGCCCAGTAACGCACCGTGCCCTTTGCCATCTCGTTCCTCAATCAGCGATCTGGATCTACTGCATCCAGCAGATCCACTGGATCCGAAAGTCTGCGGTTTCTGTGAACACCGTCAGGGTCAGGCTAGCCCGCGTGTGCGACGGCCCAGTCCCCGATACGGGCGAGCAGTTCGTCGTCGGCGGCGTTCTCGGCGTGGCCCATGCCGTGCTCCAGCCAGAGTTCCGCGTGGCCGTCGGACGCCTCGGCCAGCATCCGCGGGTGGTCGACGGGGAAGTAGCCGTCCTGGTCGCCGTGGACGATGAGGAGCGGGGTGGGCGCGATACGGGGAACGCACTCGACCGGGGAGTCCGGAACCGGGTCCCAGTCACGGTGGTGGATACGGGTGCGCAGGCCGACCCGGCCCACGAACCGGCCCTCCGGGCGGGTTACCAGCCAGTGCACCCGCCGCATAGGGGCTGTGCCCCGGTAGTACCAGCGAGCCGGTGCGCTCACCGAAACCACCGCGTCCGTTCGCGCATCCGTGCGCCCCTCGTGCTCCTGATCCCGCTCCCCGTCGCGCTCCCCCGCCGAGCCGCCGTACAGCGCGGCGTGCCGCAGCACCACCGAGCCGCCCATGGAGAAGCCGACGGTGACGATCCGGGTGTGCCCCAGTTCGCGGGCCCAGGCCACGGCCGCCGCGAGATCGTGCACCTCGCGGTCGCCGACCGTGGAGCGGCCGCCGGATCCCCCGTGACCACGGAAGGAGAACGTGACCACCGCCGCATTCCGCGCCAGGACACCCGCCGCGCGGCGCACATGCGGGCGGTCCAGTTCGCCCGTGAACCCGTGCGCGACGATGAACGCCAGGTCACCAGAAGGCCCCGTTCCGGGGTCGTACGCCGCATCGATCGTCACCCCGTCGACCGTGCGCAGAAACCTCCGCAAAGAGGTGCGCGACGTTGTCTCAAGGTGTGGACTATTGAAAGATCGCGCCACTTGACCTGCCGGACCTGAGCTCATGTGGGCTATTCTGCTGGGCAGAGGACTCGGGCAGCGTAGCCCCCGGGTCCTTTTGTGCTTTCGGAAGCGTTGTATACGAAGCGGGAAACCGCAGGTGTACGGGCCGTCGATCGCATGGCGGATCCCAGGGGCGCGGGAGCCGCACGTACAAAAGCAGTGCCGCAAACGTCCTCGCAGGGACCGAGGAGGAACCAGACGTTATGGGCGAGCGAACCGTGCACGAACGTAGGACGACCCAGGCAGGTGGGGCGCGATGAGTTCTCTGCTGCTCCTTACCAATGCCCTTCAGCCGTCGACGGAGGTGCTTCCCGCTCTCGGCCTGCTCCTGCACAACGTGCGAGTGGCCCCGGCGGAAGGACCCGCTCTCGTCGACACCCCCGGTGCCGACGTCATCCTGATCGACGGACGCCGTGATCTCCCCCAGGTGCGCAGCCTGTGCCAGCTGCTGCGCTCCACGGGACCCGGCTGCCCACTGATCCTCGTCGTGACGGAGGGCGGCCTCGCGGCCGTCACCGCCGACTGGGGCATCGACGACGTGCTGCTCGACACCGCCGGCCCGGCGGAGGTCGAGGCGCGCCTGCGACTGGCCATGGGCCGGCAGCAGATCGTCAACGACGACTCCCCCATGGAGATCCGCAACGGCGACCTCTCCGTGGACGAGGCGACGTACAGCGCGAAGCTCAAGGGCCGGGTCCTCGACCTGACCTTCAAGGAGTTCGAGCTCCTGAAGTACCTCGCGCAGCACCCGGGCCGCGTCTTCACCCGCGCCCAGCTGCTCCAGGAGGTCTGGGGCTACGACTACTTCGGTGGTACGCGGACGGTCGACGTGCACGTACGACGGCTGCGCGCGAAGCTCGGACCCGAGCACGAGTCGCTCATCGGAACCGTCCGGAACGTCGGTTATCGATTCGTTACTCCTGAGAAGGTGGACCGCGCGGCGGACGAGGCGAAGGCCAAGGCGGCCCAGCCAAAGCCGGATGATGCGGACGAGACGGCGCACCTCGACGCCACGGCCGACGACGAGATCACAGCGGGGGCACAGGAAGCCGCCGTACGCCCTGCCCAGAGGTAGGTCCATCCGCGTAGACTCCGCGCGTGGCCAAGGTGACTAGGGATGATGTAGCGCGGCTGGCGGGTACTTCGACCGCCGTCGTCAGCTATGTCATCAACAACGGACCGAGGCCGGTTGCCCCGGCCACGCGCGAGCGCGTTCTCGCCGCGATCAAGGAACTGGGGTACCGGCCCGACCGGGTCGCCCAGGCCATGGCATCGCGGAGGACCGAGCTCATAGGCCTGATCGTGCCGGACGCACGCCAGCCCTTCTTCGGGGAGATGGCGCACGCGGTCGAGCAGGCCGCCGCCGAGCGCGGAAAAATGGTGCTCGTCGGCAACTCCGACTACGTCGCCGAGCGCGAGGTCCACTATCTGCGGGCCTTCCTCGGCATGCGGGTCTCCGGACTGATCCTCGTCAGCCACGCGCTGAACGACCACGCGGCCGCCGAGATCGACGCGTGGGACGCCCGCGTGGTGCTGCTGCACGAGCGCCCCGAGGCCATCGACGACGTCGCCGTCGTCACGGACGACATCGGCGGCGGCCAGCTCGCGACGCGGCACCTTCTTGAGCACGGGTACGAGTACGTGGCCTGTCTCGGCGGTACGGCCGAGACGCCCGCGGTCGGTGACCCCGTCTCGGACCACGTCGAGGGCTGGCGCCGGGCGATGCAGGAGGCTGGGATCTCCACGGAGGGGCGCCTCTTCGAGGCTCCTTACAACCGGTACGACGCGTATCAGGTCGGCCTGGGGCTGCTGGCCGGGCCTGATCGGCCGCCGGCGATCTTCTGTTCCACGGATGACCAGGCGATCGGCATTTTGCGGGCCGCGCGGGAGCTTCGCATTGACGTTCCGGGGGAGCTGGCGGTCGCCGGCTTCGACGACGTCAAGGAAGCGGCGCTGACGGACCCGCCTTTGACAACGATTGCATCGGACCGGTCGGCGATGGCTCGGGCTGCGGTTGATCTTGTGCTTGATGATGGGCTGCGGGTTGCTGGGTCTCGGCGGGAGCGGTTGAAGCTGTTTCCGTCGCGGTTGGTTGTACGACGGTCCTGCGGCTGCGAGTAGTCGGGTGTCTGCGGGCCGGATGTGGCTGGTCGCGCAGTTCCCCGCGCCCCTGAAGGGGCGCCCTGGCCCCGCACGGTTGCAGGGCCAGGGCATTTTTAAAACGGCCTAGAACAACAAGTTGTACTGGTTGAAGCCCGTTCCCAGGCTCTTGCGTGAGGCGAAGAGGCTGCTGGACGCCTTGTTGGTGCCGGGGTAGAGCCAGAGCTTGCCTGCGGAGTCGCGGGTGATGATGTCGGCGATGGCGTCGCCCGTGACGTCGCCGTTGGAGACGTACGACGTGAAGTTCCAGCCCGTGCGGGCCTGGATCCGCGTCGCGAACGGGGTCTTCTCGACCTGCGTGCCCCGGTAGAGGTAGAGCACGCCGGAGCTGTTGCGGACGAGGAGGTCGGCGCGGCCGTCGCCGGACAGGTCGCCGTGGCCGAAGATCTTCACGTTCTTCCAGGCCCTGTCGACGACCTTGACGCGACCGTAGAACTGGCCGGTGCCCTTGCCCGGGTAGAGGTAGACCGAGCCGTCGGCGTCCACCGCGACGAGGTCGGGGCGGGCGTCACCGGTCATGTCGCCGGGGATGGCGTACGACTTGTAGCCGCCCCACACCGAGCTGATCTGCATCCACTCGTACTCGCCGGAGGAGTGGTTCAGGTAGCTGCGGTACAGCTTGCCGTCGCCCTTGTCGCGGACGATCAGGTCCTGGTAGAAGTCCCGGTCCAGGTCGGCCTGGAGACCCCAGCTGATGCCCTGCCAGCCGGTGCCCTGGAAGGCGCGGGCCGCGAGCGAGGTGCCCTTGCTGTCCTGCTCGAAGAGGCCGCCGGAGGGCGTACGGGCCAGGATGTCGGCCTTGCCGTCGAAGGACAGGTCGGTGTCGTCGATGCGCGGCTGGGCCGCCCAGGTGTACGAGGCGACCTTGGTGAAGACCGGGTAGGCGCCCGCGGCCGTGCAGCCCGAGACGCCCCACGAGACGATGCCGACGACCTTGCCGCCGACGATCACCGGGCCGCCGGAGTCACCGTTGCAGGGGCTCTTGGTGCCCTCGTCGGTACCGGTGGCCGGGGTGCCGGCGCAGAACATCGAGCCCTCGATGAAGTCGTCCTCACCGAGGACCGTCTGCATCGCGGAGTTGCAGGTGGCGTCGGACTGCACCGTCAGGTCGACCTTGCGCAGTGTGGCCGACAGGTCGGCGCCCTCGGCACCGGAGGTCAGGCCCCAGCCGTAGACGGTGGCGGTCTTGCCCGAGGCGTACGACGCGGAGTCGCCGGCGGCCACCAGCCGCGTCCACTGCTGCTCCAGCGGGCGGTCCAGGGTGAGGACCGCGATGTCGTTCTGGACGGTCGTGGAGCTGTAGTGCGGGTGGTTCCACTGACGGTGGACGCCCGCGACCGTGCCGCTCGTGTCGTCCAGCAGACCGGCGGTACCGGCCACGACGGCGCCGTTCTTCACCCAGTCCAGGCCCGCGACGCAGTGTGCCGCCGTCAGGACCTTGTTCGGGGCGACGAGGGTGCCGCCGCAGAAGTAGCCGACGCCCGCCGTGCTGTCGTAGTAGGAGAGCTGGACCATCCACGGCGCGGAGGAGATCGTCGTCTCGCTGCCGCCGATGATGAACGGCGTCTTCTTGGGGGTCTCGGGGGTCGCCTGGGCCTTGGCGGCCTCGATGACGCGGTCGCGCAGTTCCTTGTCGGAGGCGGCCGGGGCCGGGGTCACGGACCGGGCGGCGCTCGCGTCGGGCAGTCCGGCCGGGTTGCCGGCCGCCGTGGCGGGCTGCGCCGCGAGGGCGCCGGCGCAGGTCAGCGCCAGCGCGAGGGCGGCCGCGGGCAACGCCGTGGCGGGGCGTCTCAGACGGCCGCGCAGGGCACGTATCACTCAGGGCTCCTGGGGTGGTGGGTGCGAGTGGTGTCGTATGAGGCCCGGGGAGGGCGTACGACGCACAGACAGGCCGCCTGGTCGACGACAGCAATGGCAGCGACGACAGCGATCGCTTGCATCGATTCAGGCGTATCCGCGGAGCCCCCCTCCGGCGCGGCGATCGTAGGCCTCACGCGTCCCACCGCACACGGGCTTCACAGCAGGCAGACAAGTATTCGTCGGGCGCCTTCCGTGACATCACCCCCACGCAACCCCCTGTTTTCCGTGCAGGAGCGGGGCTGGAGCGGGCCCGGAGCGTCTTTATATCGGGCATACGAGCTTCTGTCGGGCTTCTCAGCGGGGACTCAGGGAGCTCTCATGATCGGGGGACAGTCTTTTTCCATGACCGAGAGCTTCCGCCGCAGCGGCGAGTACCCCCAGGGCGACAACCAGCAGCCCGCGTACCCCCAGCAGCACGCCTCCTCCCCCGTGAACCCCGAGTGGCCTCCCCCGCCGGCGTACGAGCCGGTCGCACCGGTCGCCGTCGAGCCGGGTACCACCGTGTGGCCGGGCTCCGGTCAGGGTGGCAGCGGCAGCGGTGGCGAGGGTCATGGCGGTGGCGGTGGCTTCGCGGGTTACCCCGGCGCCCCCGAGCCGGCCGCGGCGAGCACCGCGGTCCTCATGGCCGAGCCGGTCCCCGCCACGGAGGCTCCGGCCGCCGCTCCGAAGAAGCGCGCGAAGGGGCCGCTCGCTCTGCTGGCCGCCGTCGCGATCGTCGCCGCGGCCATAGGCGGCGGTACCGCGTACGGCATCCAGGAGCTGACCGGCAAGGACACCACGTCGAGCAGCACCAGCACGACCGTGGTGCCCACCGCCAAGAAGGGCACGATCGCCGGGGTCGCCCAGGCGGTCAGCCCGAGCATCGTCGAGATCAACGCGACCTCGAACGCGGGCTCGTCCACCGGCTCGGGCGTGATCATCACGACCAGCGGCGAGATCATCACCAACAACCACGTCATCTCCGGCGCCTCGTCGATCAAGGTGCAGCTGAGCAACGGCAAGTCGTACACCGCGAAGGTCGTCGGCACCGACAGCAAGAAGGACCTCGCGCTGATCAAGCTGGAGAACGCGCCGTCCGGTCTGAAGACCGCGACGCTCGGCAACTCCGACGGCGTCCAGGTCGGCGACGACGTCGTGGCGATCGGCTCCCCCGAGGGCCTGACCGGCACGGTCACCAGCGGTATCGTCTCCGCGCTCGACCGTGACGTCACCGTCTCCACGGACGAGAGCCAGAGCCAGGACCAGCAGAGCCAGGGCGGCAGCGGCCAGTGGCCGTTCGAGTTCGGCGGCCAGCAGTTCAACGGCGACACCGGCTCGTCCACGACGACGTACAAGGCCCTTCAGACCGACGCGTCCCTCAACCCGGGCAACTCCGGCGGCGCGCTGATCGACATGAACGGCAACATCATCGGCATCAACTCGGCGATGTACTCGGCCGCTTCGGACTCCTCGTCCAGCTCGTCCAGCGCGGGCAGCGTCGGCCTCGGCTTCGCCATCCCGATCAACACCGTCAAGTCCGACCTGGCCTCTCTGCGGGCCGGCGGCTCCGACAGCTGATTCCTGGAGGTTCCCATGATCACGCGCGTCTCCCACACCACCGCGGACAGCGGCCCGGCCGGTTTCACCCTGGCCCTGGAAGTGGCACACGAACTGCACGCCCCGGCGGCCCGGGCGCCCGAGGTGGCGGTCCCGCAGCTGATGGGCCTGCGTATCTCCGCCGCGCACCCGCACCGCCGCAAGGTCCAGCTGCACCGGCTCACCGCGCTCAGCGCGCTGCCGAGCTGAACCGCCGCTTCCCCGGCTGATGCCTTCTTTCCGTCCCCGCCCGCAAACGTGCGAGGCTGAAGGCGTCAGACCCACCGTCCCAGCGCACCCGAGGAACTCCAGCCCATGAGCCCCGCCGATGGCGACCGTGACCCCCAGCGCATTCTGATCGTCGACGACGAGCCCGCCGTGCGCGAAGCACTCCAGCGCAGCCTCGCCTTCGAGGGATACGACACCGCGGTCGCGGTCGACGGCGCGGACGCCTTGGAGAAGGCGACGGCCTACCAGCCCGACCTGGTCGTCCTGGACATCCAGATGCCCCGCATGGACGGCCTCACCGCCGCCCGCCGGATGCGCGGCGCGGGCACCACGACGCCGATCCTCATGCTCACCGCCCGCGACACGGTCGGCGACCGCGTCACCGGCCTGGACGCCGGCGCCGACGACTACCTCGTCAAGCCGTTCGAGCTCGACGAACTCTTCGCCCGCGTCCGGGCGTTGCTGCGGCGCAGCTCGTACACGGCGACCGCGGGCACCGTCCCGGACGACGACGCGCTCACCTTCGGCGACCTCCGCATGGACCTCTCGACCCGCGAGGTCACGCGGGCCGGACGCGCGGTGGAGCTGACGCGCACAGAATTCACGCTGCTGGAGATGTTCCTGGCCCACCCGCGCCAGGTCCTCACCCGCGAGCAGATCCTGAAGGCGGTCTGGGGCTTCGACTTCGAGCCGTCCTCGAATTCCCTGGACGTCTACGTCATGTACCTGCGCCGCAAGACCGAGGCGGGCGGCGAGCCGCGCCTCGTCCACACCGTCCGGGGTGTGGGGTACGTGCTGCGGTCGGGCGGCGCCGAGTGAACAAGGTCCTCCGCCAGTTCCGGTCGCTGCCGATCCGGTCCCGGCTCGCGCTGCTGGTGGCCGCGGCGGTGGCGTTCGCGGTGGCTGCGGTTTCGGTTACTTGTTGGTTCATCGTGCAGGGGAAGCTGTACGACGAGGTCAACGGCGACCTGCGGGCGGCGGCGCGGATGCCGGTGGACGCCGACACCGCCACCAACGTCATCAACAACTGCACCCAGACGCCCAGTAGTCAGACGGGGCTTAACGGTTTCGGCCCGCGGGCCAGGACCATGTACTACGAAATCGTCAAAGCAGACGGCACCGCGTGCGTCTTCGACGACTCGGTAGGCCTGGTGAAGGTCACCGGCAGCGACAAGGAGGTGGCCAAGGACCCGACGCCCGACAGGGGAACCACCCGCAGTGGAACCGACAGCAAGGGAAACTCCGTACGGGCTCTGACCATGCCACTGATGGTCAGCAGGGGTGACCCGCGCAATCGGATCACGGTCCCTGGCTATGCCCTTGTCATCGGCATGCCGCTCAAGAGCACCGAGTCCACTCTCAACGACTTGGCCCTGGTCCTGCTCCTCGTCTCCGGAATAGGAGTATTCGGCGCCGGCGCCGCAGGTCTCTGGATCGCCCGCGCAGGTCTCCGCCCGGTCGACAAGCTCACCGAGGCCGTGGAACACGTGGCCCGCACCGAGGACCTCACCATCCGCATCCCCGTCGAGGAGGACAGCGAGGACGAGATCGCCCGTCTCTCCCGCTCCTTCAACTCGATGACCGCCTCCCTCGCCAGCTCCCGCGAGCTCCAGCAGCAGCTCATCGCGGACGCCGGTCACGAACTCCGCACCCCCCTGACCTCCCTCCGCACCAACATCGAACTCCTCACCCGCAGCGAGGAAACCGGCCGCCCGATCCCCCCGGCGGACCGCAAGGCACTGCTCTCCTCGGTGACGGCGCAGATGACGGAACTGGCGGCGCTGATCGGCGACCTACAGACGCTGTCGCGGTCGGACGCGGCGACGCCGGCCGACCGCGTCGACGTCGTGGACCTTCAGGACACCGTCGAGGCGGCCCTGCGCAGGGCACGGCTGCGTGGCCCCGAGCTGACGATCACGGCGGATCTCCAGCCCTGGTTCGTCCGGGCGGAGCCGCAGGCCCTGGAGCGGGCGATCGTGAACATCCTGGACAACGCGGTGAAGTTCAGCCCCGACGGCGGGGTCATCGACGTCGTACTCAAGGGCGGGGAACTGACCGTCCGCGACCACGGCCCCGGCATCCCCAGCGAGGAACTCCCGCACGTCTTCGACCGCTTCTGGCGCTCCCCGTCGGCCCGCGCACTCCCGGGCTCCGGCCTCGGTCTGTCGATAGTGGCCCGTACGGTCCAGCAGGCGGGCGGCGAGATCTCGCTGCGCCCGGCGCAGGGCGGCGGAACGGTGGCTACGGTACGGCTGCCGGGGGCGGCTACTCCTCCGCCGGAGGCGGTGTAAGAGGCTCAGCTTCTTGCCAGAACACCTCTTCGACCACGATCTGGGGATCTTCGATTCGGCGGACGAAGCTGTACTTCAGCCAGCCGTTTCCGTTGTCGAAGAAGAGGGCGCGGGCTCCTTTCGGGCTATTGGAGCGGATCGGCCTGACCTGCATTCCGTCGGGAAGGGCGGCATCAGTCTCGATACCTCGGAAATAAGGGTCCTTAACGCTGACCAACTCGCCACGCGCGACAAGGACGGTCTCGCGAACGTGGTCAGGCAGTGCCTCGAAGGCAGCAAGAGCAGTGAGCCGCCAGTCCATCTGCCAAGGCGGCCCCATGAAGCCATCGGTCACTCGCCGGGCTCCAAGTCTCGGGCCCGGTAGCGAATCTGTGCCGCCTCTTCGAGGAGCGCATCGGCTTCGGCGGCGTCGGTGCACTCGTAGCAGGCTCGGTGTTCGAGATCCAGCACATGCGCGTCCAGCTTGGGGTCACGGGCAAGGGCATACTCGCCCCACCAGAAGGCGATGAACGCTGGCACAGGGCCAAGGTTGTACGCGTCGGCGATCGCCCACTTCCAGTGGGCGTCGAAGTCGGGGAGGAGCTCGGGGGCATGCTCGGCAATGGCATCGCGCAGCGCCTTCGGCGTCCGCTCGGGCATGGGGGGGATGACCGGATCGGGATCCGCAGCGTGAGCAGCCATGGCCGATGCCCTCCTTCGACGCGTCGTGTCTACGACCATAACCGCCTCGCCTCTTCCCTATCTGTCGTTCACGCCCCGGCCGTCCATTCGACCGGAAGATCAACGATGGGGAGGTGCGACCTCGAACGTCAGGCCTTCTGACCTGCACCACCCGAACGTGTGCACGCCCGCCTCGCCCTTGACCGCGTCCACGACTCCCGATGTCACGGCAACCTTTTCCCCACCGGCGCCGACCAGCAGGTGACTCAAGCCACCGCCCACCTGATCGGAAGCATCCCGTGAGTGAGACCCGCAGCAAGGCCCGCGCTCGTCACCGCCGGCGGAGAACCGCGTTGGTCGTCGGCGTTCCCCTGGCCCTGTCCGCCGCCGGAGCCATGGCCTATGGCGGGGTGTTCGGCATGTTCGGTGCGGACGCGCAGCCGAAAGCGTCGGCCGCGACCACCACTCCCGCCTGGGCCACGGCCACCGCCGACGGCTTCGCCTCCGTCAACGCCCTCGGCCAGAACGGGACTTACGGCGGCCGGGACGGCAAGACCGTCACCGTGAAGACGCTCGCCGATCTGGAGAAGTACGCGACCGCGACCGAGCCGTACGTCATCGTCGTCGCCGCGACCATCACCATGGATCCGGTCGGCAACGAGATCAAGGTCCAGTCGAACAAGACCATCATCGGGTCCGGGACCGCCGGCCAGATCGTCGGCGGCGGCTTCTTCCTCGGGTCCGGCGTGCACAACGTGATCATCCGCAACCTGACGATCCGGGACGCCTACCAGGGCGTCTGGAACGACAAGGAACACGACTACGACGGCATCCAGATGGATGGCGCGCACCATGTGTGGATCGACCACAACGACATCCGGCACATGGCCGACGGGCTGATCGACAGCCGCAAGGACACCACGTACCTGACGGTGTCGTACAACAAGCTGAGCAACGAGAACAAGGCGTTCGGCATCGGCTGGACCGACAACACCACCGCCGACATCACGATCCACCACAACTGGATCCGCGAGACCCAGCAGCGCAACCCCTCCACGGACAACGTCGCCCACGCGCACCTCTACAACAACTACCTGGAGGACGAGCCGGGCACGGACATCACGTCCGCGTACGGCAACTACGCGCGCGGCAACACCAACATGGTGCTGCAGAACAGCTACTTCTCGGGGATGAACAACCCCGTCGTCCGGGACAGCACCGCCACCCTCAAGCAGAGCGGCAACGTCTTCTCCGGTACCAGTGGCAAGAACGAGAGCGGTGGCACGGGCGCGTCCTGGGACCCGAAGAGCTACTACAGCTACACGCTCGACAAGGCGGCCGACGTTCCCGCTCTCCTCAAGTCGAGCTCTGGGCCGAGGAGTTCACTCGGTACGACGACGGCCACGACCACGGGCACGACAACCGCGACCACGGGCACCACCCTCACCGTGGCCGCCGACGGCACCGGTCAGTACAAGACCGTGCAGGCCGCCGTGGACGCCGTACCCGCGAACAACACGGCGCGCGTGACGATCTCCGTGAAGCCGGGCACGTACCGCGAGACCGTCAAGGTCCCGTCCACCAAGCCGCACGTCACCATCCAGGGCACGGGCGGCAGCCGCAAGGACACGGTGATCGTCTACAACAACGCGGCCGGTACGAAGAAGGCCGACGGCACGACGTACGGCACGACCGGCAGCGCCACCGTCGCCGTTGAGGCGGATGACTTCCAGGCCCGCAACCTGACCGTCTCCAACGACTTCGACGAGAAGGCGCACCAGGACATCAGCGCGCAGGCCGTCGCCCTGCGCACCGCCGCCGACAAGGTCTTCCTCGACTCGGTGATCATCACCGGTGACCAGGACACCTTGGAGCTGGACAGCGCGAGCAGTGCCGCACTGGGCCGGGTCTACGTCCGCAACTCCTACGTCGTGGGCAACGTCGACTTCATCTTCGGCCGGGCCACCGCCGTCGTCGACCACTCGGTGATCACCCTGAAGAAGCGCTGGGACGGCAGTTCGGCCGGCTACGTCACCGCGCCCAGCACTCCGGCGAACCGCAAGGGCTTCCTGATCAACAACACCACGGTCAACGGTGATGTGACCGCCGCCAGCTTCTTTCTCGGCCGCAACTGGCACGCGAGCGGCGACGCGACCCTCAAGCCGCAGACCACCGTCCGCAACTCCAGCCTCAGTGCCGCGGTCAAGTCGACCCCCTGGTCCGACATGGGCGGCTTCTCGTGGAAGAGCGACCGCTTCGCCGAGTACAAGAACACCGGCGCCGGCTCGGGCACGGCGACCAGCGACCGCCCGCAGCTGACGGACGCGCAGGCCGCCGGCCAGTCGGTCGCGGCGTGGCTGGGCGACTGGACGCCGACCGCCTCCTGACCCTCACAGGGGCCCGCCTTACGATCTCCCGGTCGCGCGCGTTCGACGCGTGGCCGGGGGAGAGGCACATGAGCGAGTACGGGGCCGGGTCCGGGGACGAGGCCTGGGACGAAGCCGGGCACGGGATCGAGCGCGAGTACCGGAGGCGATGGCTGCCCGGGCGGGTGCTCGCCCTGTGGGCCTTCCTGATGCTGAACTGCGTCTTTCAGCTGACGCGGTCGACCACCGGCGTGGCGGCGGACTGGAGACGGCCGCTCCTCGCGGTGATCGCTGTCCTGGCGTTCGGCAGGCTGGCGCTGTTCATGACGAGGGGCCGCACGCTGGTCACGGGCGACGGTATCCGTGTCCGCGGGGCCGTGACCGAGCGGCGGCGGGCCTGGCAGGACATCTACGACATACGCGTCGAGCCCATACCGCGGAAGTCCTCGTTCGCGCCCCAGTGGATCACCTTCCTGTACGACACCGAGGGCCGCAGGCTCCTCCTCCCGCACGTCAACGACTGGCAACTGGCCGACCCCTACGCCGAGATGACCGACCTGCGCTACGCCGCCACCCGGTACCACGGCACGACCTGGGAGCGGAGTCCGGCGGTGGAGGCGCTGATCCGGCGGCGGGCCGGGCACCGCACCGCCTGGCAGCGGGCCTTCAACGGCGGCCTGATCGTCTGGCTGTGCCTGTTCGTGCTCTGGGTGGTGCTCCTGGTCACCCAGGACGAGCAGCCGACGCTCCTGCTGCTCGCGTGGATCCCGTTGGCCTCCTTCGCCCTCCTCGCCGCCCTCCTGAACTGGCGCTGGGAGTCCCAGATCCCCCGGTCCCTGCGGGAGCCGTAGCCCCGGTCATCGCAGGAGCCGTACCCGTGTCCCCTCCTGTCCCCCGTCTTCCCCCAGCTCACGCTTATCCGCCTGCCAGGTCCAGCACAGCGCCCTGTTACACGTTGGACCGATGGCGCGGAAGATCCTGCTGGCCGACGACGACGCGGCCGTGCGAGAGGGGCTCGATCGGCTGCTCCGGTTCGAGGGGTACGAGACCGTCCTCGCCGGGGACGGCCGCGAGGCCCTCGCTCTCGTGGGCGGGGCGGACGGGCGGCCCGACCTGGTGCTGATGGATGTGACCATGCCCGGGCTCGACGGGCTGGCCGCCACCCGGCGGATCCGGGCCTCCGGGTCCACCGTCCCCATCCTCATGATCACCGGCCGGGACGCGGTCGGCGACCGTATCGTCGCGCTCGACAACGGCGCCGACGACTACCTGATGAAACCGTTCGCGAGCGAGGAACTCCTCGCCCGGGTCAGGGCGTTGCTGCGTCGCAGCCCCCGGCGGGAGCAGGCAGCGGACGCGTCCGCCCCCGCTGCCCGGCTCGCCTTCGAGGACATCGCCATGGACCTGCCCACCCGCACGGTCACCCGCGCCGGGCACCCCCTCGACCTCACCAGGACCGAGCACGCCCTGCTGGAGTATCTGATGCGCCACCCGGCCCGGGTGCTCAGCCGGGCCCAGATCCTCAAGGAGGTCTGGGGCTTCGACTTCGAGCCGACGTCCAACACGCTGGACGTGTACGTGATGTATCTGCGCCGGAAGCTGGAGAGCCACGGCGGACCGCGGCTCATCCACACCGTGCGGGGGCTGGGCTACGCCCTGCGTGCCGTCTGACCAGGAAGGGAAACAGGAAGGGAAAAGGGCCTCAGGAGTCCAGCAGGGTTCCCGGCAGGTCGAACCGCTTGCTCTTCCCCGTGGCGAGGTCCACGCGGGTCACCGTCCTGTCGGCGTAGACGAGCCAGCCCGCCGAGGTGTGGGTGAGGTCCGCGACTCCCGTGAGGCCCTTGACGCGGGCGCGGTGCAGCTCCTTGCCGGTGGTGGCGTCGACCTCCACCAGCACGGTGTCGCTGCCGGTGGCCGCCGCGACCACGACGGACGAGTCCGTCGCCGCCACCGCGTCGGCCCGGCCGCCGTCCACCGAAACCGCCGTTCCGGCGGCGCGGCGGGTGAGAGTGACCTTGACATCGCTGCCGGACTTGCCGGAGGCCGGGGAGCCGACGACGACCGGTCGGCCCGACGGACACACGAGACCGGTGACGTCCAAGCCGCTCGGGACGGCCACGGAGGTGATCTTCCCGTCGGTCAGGTTCGCGACGGAGATCTTGGTGCCACTGCCCGAGCCGCTGCCCAGACAGATCGTGTCCGAGGCCGGGTCGGACGCCGCGAGGCCGATCGTGCCGGGGACCTTCAGCTCGCGCTCGGTGGTCCAGCCGGCCGGGTTGCGGACGAGCACACTGGACTCGGCGGAGCCGCTCGCCGACTTGGCGTCGGACAGCCCCGCGACCTCGGCGACCAGGGTCTTGCCCGGCAGGATCAAGCGCAGCCGCTCGCCGCCCGTCAGGCCGTCCAGGACGTGGTCCTTGCGGTTGATCTCGTACCGCCGGTCGGGCTTGCCGCCCTTGCGCGGAACCGTCAGCATCCAGCGCCCGTCGGCGAGTTGGACGATGTGCGGACTGACCGCGTTGTCGTCGTCGGCCTGCTGGGGAACAACGGCCAGGCTCTCCGCCCGGGACTTGTCGGGGTTGATCCCGACGACCGTCACCAGACCGTCGACCTTGGCGAGCGCGAAGGTCGAGGAGCCCTTCCAGTCCTTGCCCAGATCCACCCCACCCGGCCCCGAACAGGCCGTGGTCAGTGCGGCCGTCGTACCGAGGGCGGTCAGGAGGAGGACGGCCCGGGCGGAACGGCCGAGCCGGGTGCGATGGTGCGGGGCCGGACGGGTCAGCCGTGTGCGGTGGGGTGTGAGTGTCGTGAGGTAACGCATGGGGGGGTGGCTCACCAGTCCTTCATGGCATCTGTGGGGGACATCTTCGCCGCCCTGCGCGCCGGGGCCAGCGAACCCATCGCCACCACCAGCACCGTCAGGGCGAGAAGCAGCAGCAGGGTGCCCGCCGACGGCAGCAGCACCCAGCCCTTGACGTACGGCGCCAGTTCCGCGCTGCCGCGCATCGCGGCCGCGGCGGCGCCGCCGAGCAGGGCGCCGAGCACGGTGCCGATCAGCGCCGCCGCGGCGCCGACCAGCGTCATCTCCGTCACCAGCATCGTCAGCACCGACCTGGTACGGAAACCGACCGCCTTGAGGATGCCGATCTCCTGCGCCCGCTGCCGCGACAGCGCGCCGGTCACGGTGACCGCGCCGACGAACGCCAGCACGCCGAGCACACCGAGCAGCACCTGGCCGACCGTCTTGATCATCTCCAGGACGGCGGGCAGCGCGCTGAGCTGCTGCTGGAGCGTGACCGCCGGATAGCCCAGCTTCTGCACGGACTTCGTCACGGCCGGCACATCCGCCGCCGTCTTCGCGACCACGGTCAGCTGGTCGTAGCCGATCGTGGAGAGATAGCTCTTCTCCGGCTGGCCCGACCGCCGTGCCGCCCACTGGACCACGGTGGAGTCGGCGGCGTACGCGGCGTCCGGGTTGTCGAGCTGCCAGGTCGGGTCGTACACCCCGACCAGACGCGCGTGGCCGGACACCCCGGTGCCCTCGCCCTGCCGTACGAAACGGGTGGTCTCCGTCTCGATCTCCTTGCCCACCAGCTTGCTCAGGTCCACCCCCTGGGAGGCGGCCGGAGCCACGATCTCGCCGGGGCGCAGCGGGAAGAGCTTCGCGCGGACGGACTTGGTGACCGGCGGGGGCACCGCCGGGCGGTAGGTCGTCGCGTACAGCAGGACGGTGTCGCCCGCCTTGGTCATGATCCCGAACGACACCTGCGCCCGGTGCTGCACCGACTCGACGTGCGGCAGCTTCGCGAGCCGGGCGGCGGTGCGGTCGGTCAGCTGCGGGGTGTCGGGGCGGCCGGAGGGGCGGTCGACGGTGATGCCGCGGTTGGCGCTGCTCTCCTTGACGCCCGTGTCGGTGGCCCCCTGCGCCCGGTCGGCGATGCCCAGCGCGCCGAGACAGACGGCGGCGGCGACGGAGACCAGTGCCACCAGGCCGAACAGACGGCGGCGCAGGGCCTTGACGTTGGCCAGCGCCAGACTGAAGACGTTCACTCCGCGCTCCCCGATGTCTTTCCGGCCGTCTCGGCCGCTTCAGCCGTCTCGGCCGTTTCGGTCTTCCCGGCCGGTGCGGTCTGCTCGGCCGCGTCGTTCCCGGGGTTCACGAGCGCGCCCTTCTCCAGGCGGTGCACCACGTCGGCGAATTCCGACACCGCCGGGTTGTGCGTCACCAGGAGCACCGCCCGGCCCTCGTCGGCCAGTTCGCGGAACAGCCCGAGCAGCACGTCCTCGCTCTCCGAGTCGAGGTTGCCGGTCGGCTCGTCGGCGAGCACCGCAGGCGGGTCGTTGATCAGCGCCCGCGCCAGCGCGACCCGCTGCTGCTCGCCGCCCGACAGTTCACTGGGCAGATGGTCGGCGCGCTCCGCGAGCCCGACCCGTTCCAGCAGCACCCGGGCACGCGCCTCGCCCTCGGCACGGCGGCCGGTGAAGGGCAGGACGACATTGCGCAGCGCCGAGTGCTGGGGCAGCAGGTTGTACGACTGGAACACGAACCCGAGCCGGGTGCGGCGCAGATCCGCCAGCGCGCCGTCCGACAGACCGCTCGTGTCGAGGGGACCGGTGCCGTCGGCGCCCGCGCCCGTACCGTCGGTGCCCGTGACGAAGACCCGGCCGCTGTCCGGCGGCGTCAGCAGCCCGAGGATGTGCAGGAGCGTGGTCTTCCCGGAGCCCGAGTGGCCGACCAGGGCGGTCACCTCGCCCCCTCGCACGGTGAGGTCGATGCCGCGCAGGACGTCGACCCTCCTTCCGCGCAGGGTGTAGGACTTGCCCACACCCTCCGCACGCAGCAGTGCGTTCACCGAACTCTCGCTCACTTTCCGTTCCTCGGGGTCCCCGTCGGCAGCCATCCCATGGCACCGTGCAGTTGCCGGTCGAGCGTCCACACGCTCCACGTGGTCTTCAGGTCACAGGCCGAGTCCCCGCCACCGACCTGGTACAGGTTCGGCAGGCCGGGGCAGCCCTGGTACGGCGTGATGCCTCGCCCGAGGGCTTCGCGCAGCGTCACGTCGAGTGCGCCGCCGCCGAGCAAGTATGCCCGGACGACGAGCGCGTACTGGTAGACGGAAGTGAACCGGTCCGGGTTCTGCGCCCACCCCTTCAGGGCGTCGGCGGTGATCCAGGACGGGATGTCGCCGCTCCGGCCGCTGTCGGCGAGCCCGACCGCGACGGTGGCCGCAGCCACCACCCGGTCCGGGGTGTCCAGGCTCCAAGTGCCAGTCTTCGGGTCGCCGACATGGACTCCGGCGTCCGCACAGGTGAGGGCGGTGCGCTGCCACTGGGTGGCGTTCTGCTCGGTGACGGTGGCGGGCAGTACCTGCGGGTCGGCGCACAGCTGCCGCGCCTGGTCGCCCGCGTCGCCCGTGCCACCGGCCGCGGTGACCTTGCGCAGGGCTGCCCGGTTCAGCCGCTCGGCGCCTTCCTGGCCGGCGTCGGCGGACTTCTCCTCGCGGTCGAGGGCCGCCAGCAGCGCGGGATCCCGGCGCGACCAGCCGGCCAGGGCGCGCAGCCGCTGTACGAAGAGGGAGGCGTCCGGGTTGCCGATGTAGGCGTCGGGGTCGCGTACCGTCCCGTCGTCGAGCCGTTCGCCGTCGAGCCGTTTCAGCACCGGCGCGAACACGCTCTCCGGCGAGCCGGCCGCCTTCAGCACATGGACCAGGCGGTAGAGCTGCTCGTAGGGGAGCGTCGCCGCGCCGTCCCGGAGCACCGGCTCCCAGACCTCGCGGTTCACGGCGGGCCGCTTCCCGGCCGCCTCCTGGATCACCACATAGGCGTAGGTGTCGTCGAGGCGGGTCGCCCTGGTGTCGGCGGTGATGTCCGAGAAGTCGTCCGTGCGCGGCGCCGCGATCCGGGTGAGGGCGGCGGGTACGGGCTCCTTCAGCAGCTGGAGCGAGCGGGCCAGGGCGCTGCCCCGGTCCGGCGCCGTGGACTTCCCGGCCAGCGAGCGCAGCCAGTTGACGGTGGTGGCCCGGTCCGCGGCCGGGAGGTCCCGCAGCCGGCCGAGTGCGTCGAGCACTTCGAGGGCGGCCCAGGTGGCGCCGAGACGCGCCGGGTCCCCGTCCTTGCCGAGGGCCGAGTCGACGTACCAGCCGCCCTCGGTACGGGTCTTGTTCACGGCCGCCGCGTCACTCCTGCCCAGCGCTCCGGCGGCGCCGGCCCGCCGCAGCGGGATCATCCAGTCGCGTCCCCAGAGCGAGGAGGTCTCCAGTGCTTCCCGGCGCAGCGACGCGACGCCCGCGGCGGCGATGCTGGTCTTCGGATCACGGCCCAGCTCGGAGAGCGTCCGCAGCGCGTAGGACTGCGCCGCGGGTCCGGCCGGCTCCTGGCGCAGGAACGGGTGGTAGTAGTAGCCGTTCTGCTTACTGACGAGAAGGTCGAATTGCCGGGCGGCGGCGGATTCACGTCGCCCGGGATCATCCGATGTGGATGAGGTGGATGTGCATGAGGCCAGAAGGGCGGCGCACATGGCCGCCCCGACAAACCGGGACGCCAGTCTTCCGCCGCGCGTCACCGAATGGAATTTCACCGAACGCCCCCGTGCGTCTTACTGAATGTTCACCGCTCGCACTCACACGAAAAGGCGCCACACCGCCGGGCCCTGACGGTGTGACACCTTTTGTCAGTCACTTTCCGCGTCTGCTCGGACCGGCTGAACCGAGCGGAAGCGGAAGCGGATCAGGCGGCGCCCGCGTACGCGCACTTCTCGCTGACGTTGATCGCGCTGGTCACCCGGGCCGAACCGCAGCTCTTGGTCGACACGTAGGTGGTGGCACCGCCCGGCTTCATCTGGCCGTAGGTGTCGGAGATGTTGGCGTTGGTGTTCTTCCAGCGCACCTCGCCCAGGGACCGGCTCTTCATCGTGAGCGTGGCCTCGGGGTTCTTGGAGATGGTGATGGAGACGCTGATGCCGTGCGCCTGGAGCTCGGCGCGGTTCTGGATCCACTGCGCCTTGCGCGGGCTGGTGCCCGACATCTTCGTCGACGCCTTCCAGTCACAGGCGGTCACGTAGAAACCGCAGTGCCAGGCGTTGATCGAGATCTTGTTGCCGCCCGGCAGACCCACCGAAGTGGAAGCCGAGGTGGCGTGGGCCGGCGCCGCCGAGAGGACGAGGGCCCCGGTCGCGAATGCGGCCGCGGCACCCGACATCAGGCGCATACGTATGCCCTTGTTCATTTCGATTGTCTCCCCGTACGAGATTTCGAATACGGTTCCCTGGTCAAGGAACCGTGAACGCCTCACGCCTGTATCCCCCAGGCGAAATTGGCGCCCCTCATAGGTACATGACGCGAATCGTGCGGCGCAATCTGGCTGTTCACCGTCAACCATGCCCTTCGTCACACCGTAAAAAGGGAACCCGGTCCCGGGAATCCGCATCAGGGGGCGGGGGAAGGCGAAGAGATCTGACAGTCATTCACCGGGCGGCCCGGGGCGGGGACTTCCGGCATACGGCCGTCACACGGGCACGGTGAACCGGTCGCCCGGGGAGGCCAGCAGCGCGTACGCCCCTCCCCGCGCCATCAGTTCGTCGTGCGTGCCCGCCTCCACGAGCCGGCCGCCGTCCACGACCAGGATCCGGTCCGCGTCGGGCGCCAGCGATAGATCGTGCGTGATCATGATGGTCGTACGGCCCGCCATCAGCCGGCGCAGCGGCTGCACCACCCTGCGCGCGGCGACCGAGTCCAGCCCGGTCGTGGGCTCGTCGAGGACGAGGACGGGGGCACCGCGCAGCATGGCGCGGGCGATGGCGATCCGCTGGAGCTGGCCGCCGGAGAGGATGGCCGTGCCGGGCGCGATCTCGGTGTCGTACCCCTCGGGCAGTGCGCTGATGAACTCGTGCGCGACGGCGTCCCGCGCGGCCCGCTCGATGTCGGCCAGGGAGGCGCCCTGCCGTCCGCACTCGATGTTCTCGCGGATCGTGCCGCGCAGGATGAGGGTCTCCTGGGGCAGCAGCGCCACGTTCTCGCGCAGGAACTCCAGAGGTACGTCGGTCAGCGGGACGCCGTCGAGGCAGATCACGCCGGCCGTGGGGTCGTAGAAGCGGGACAGCAACTTGGAGAGGGTGGACTTTCCGGCGCCGCTGGGCCCGGTGACGATGACGAGTTCGCCGGGTCCGGCCGTGAAGGTCACCTCGCGCAGGGAGTCGTGCCCGGCGCCCGGGTAGCGGAACGACGTGCCGTGGAAGCTGACCCAGCCGCGTACGGGCCATGCGGGGACCGGGGCGACGGGGTCGTTGACGGCGGGCTCGGCGTCCAGGATCTCCTGGAGCCGCTCGGCGCCGGCGGTGGCGGCGGTGAGGGTGAGGCCGAGCTGGCCGAGGTTGCGGATCGGCGGGTAGAGGTACCCGAGGAAGGCGGCGAAGGCGAGCAGCTGGCCCAGCGACATCCGCCCCTGGGAGATCTCCCAGGCGCCCAGGCCGATCACGGCGAGCACGCACACGGTCTCGACGACCTCGACGAACTGCTCGTACATCTCGCTCGCCCGCGCCCCGCGCACGGACGCCCGCATCCAGGCGCGCGCCTCCCGGTCGAGCCGCTTCTCCTCGGCGCGACGGCGGTTGTACGCCTGCGTCAGCACCACGTTGCCGAGCGACTCCTCGACGACCGAGGTGATCGCGCCGTCGGCGGCTCGCTCCTCCTGGGACGCCTTCTTGATCCGTCCGGAGAACCGGCGGGCGGCGACGAGGAAGAGAGGGGCGAGGACGAAGGTGACAAGGGCGAGATCCCAGCGCAGCCAGAGCGCGGCGGCAGCATAGAAGACGGCCGAGAAGGCGGCGGAGACCGTCCCGACGACCCCCGACACGACCATCTGCTCGATGGCCTCGACATCACCGGTGAGGCGCTCGACCAGGTCACCCTGACGGTGCTGCTGGAAGAAGTCGGGAGGCAGGTCCTGAACGTGACGGAAGACACCCGCACGCAGCCTGAGGACGAATCTCTCGGCGGTCCACACGGCGAGCGAATTGCCGAGATAGCCGACGATCGCACCGAGTACGGCGACTCCGAGCCAGGCTCCGGCGGGTCCCCAGAACGCGGAGAGCGAGCCCTCCTTCAACGCATGATCGGTGAGCTCCGCGAAGAGCAGGATCGACGCCGTCTCGGCGAGTGCGGCCACGACCACACACCCGATGATCAGCACCAGCCACTTACGATCGCCGCGTGTCAGCGGCCAGAAGCGCGCGAACGCCTCCCGGACTTCCCGCATGTCAGCTCAACTCCCCTTTCTCGTTTCCCGGTCCAGAACATGGCCGAGGCGGGGCCACCGGAATTCAATTCCGGGGCCCCGCCTCGTAGCGACAAGCGACAGCCGGCGGCTGCTAGCGGCTGCTAGCGGCCCTGACGGCTCACCGGGCGCGGCTTCGGAGCGGCGGCCTTCTTGGCGGCGGGCTTCGGCGCGGGCTTGGCGGCGTGCTTGGCGGCCGGCTTGTGGTGCTTCTTGACCGGGGCGATCTTGTGGAAGCTCATGAGTGTCCCTCTCTCAGCTGCGGTGTGGTCTGCTGCGATGTGGTCTGCTGCGGTACGTCGGCCGACGTCTACTTGTTGCCGACGGGCCGGCGAGCGGCCTGCTTGGCCTGCGGCGCCGCCTTCTTGGCGGGCTGACGAAGCGCCGCCTTCTTCGGGGCGGGAGCGGCCTTGCGGTGCTTCTTGACCGGGGCGACCTTGTGGAAGCTCATGGGGGTTCTCCTTCTTCCCAGTGGGTGTATTCCCTTTGCCGTTTGCGTTGTTCGCTTTCGACATGGAAAACACTACGGGACCCAGAACCCCGAAATCGCCAATTCGCCTTAGACCTCAATGAATTGCGGCTGAAAGAAATTCTTAGAGCGGCGGGGGAACCGACCCGCCGCTCACACAGAATTTATTACGGGCCTCACGTGGAACTTACTGAGGTAATTCAGAGGTTAACTCATTACTTCACGACGGTGATCCGGTTCGCCGCCGGCACCGGATACGGCGTCGTGGCCGACGAGTTGGCCGTCAGGTACCCCTCGAAGGCCGCCAGGTCGTCGCCGCCGATGAGCATGTTCGTGCCCTTGCCGAGTTCGGCGAAGCCGTCGCCGCCGCCCGCGAGGAAGGAGTTCATCGCGACGCGGTAGGTGGCGGTGGGGTCGATGGCCGTGCCGTTGAGCTTGACCGAGTCGGCGACGACACGGGCCGCCCCCGTCTTGGTCAGGTCCAGCGTGTAGGTCAGACCGCTGGAGATCTGGAGGATCTTCGGGGCGGCCTCGTTCGAGCCGCTGACCTGCTGCTGGAGTGCGGTGACGACCTGGGCGCCGGTCAGGTCGACCAGGTTGACCGTGTTGGCGAAGGGCTGGACCGTGTAGGCCTCCCCGTACGTCACCACGCCGTCGCCCTCACTGCCGCTCGCCGCGTAGGTGAGCCCGGCGCGGATGCCGCCCGGGTTCATCACCGCGAGGTCGGCCTCGGGGTCGAGGGACTTGGCGTACGCGAGCTGCGCGTCGGCGATCATGTCGCCGAGCGGGGACTCGGTGCCGGTGTTGCCGATCTCGCCCGCGATGTAGCCGATGGGGCGCGAGGCGATCGGGGCGGAGAGCGTCTTCCACTTGCTGATCAGGGCCGTCATGTCGGCGGCCTTCGCCACGTCACGGGTGACCACGTGGTTCGCGGACTTCACCGCCGTACGGGCGATGTCGCCGGTCCAGCGGTCGTAGGTGAGGGTCGTGTCGGTGTAGAGCCGGCCGAAGGACGCCGCCGAGGTGACCATGCGGGGGTTGCCCGCCGGGTCGGGGATCGTGCACGCGTACGCCTGGTGGGTGTGGCCCGTCACCAGCGCGTCCACGGCTGGCGTGACGTTCTTCGCGATGTCGACGATCGGGCCGGAGATGCCGTCACCGGCGCCGGGGCTGTCGCAGTCGTAGTTGTACGCCGACGACGCGGGCGCGCCGCCCTCGTGGATCAGCGCGACGATCGACTTCACACCCTGGCGCTGGAGCACCTTGGCGTACTTGTTGATCGTCTCGACCTCGTCGCCGAACTTCAGGCCCTTGACGCCGTCGGCGGACACGATGTTCGGCGTGCCCTCCAGGGTGACGCCGATGAAGCCGACCTTGACGCCGTTCTTCTTCCACACCCAGTACGGCTTGAGGATCGGCTTGCCGGTCTTCTCGTCGGTGACGTTCGCCGCGAGATAGGGGAAGTCGGCGCCGGTGAACTTCTCGCTGTCGTCGTAACAGCCGTCCTTCGGGTGACAGCCGCCGTTCTGCAGCCGGGCCAGCTCCTTGGCGCCCTCGTCGAACTCGTGGTTGCCGACGGAGGTGACATCCAGGTCGAGCTTGTTGAGCGCGTCGATCGTCGGCTCGTCGTGGAAGAGCCCGGAGATCAGCGGGGAGGCGCCGACCATGTCACCGGCGGCGGCCGTGATCGAGTACTTGTTGTCCTTGCGGGCCTCGCGCAGGTGCGTCGCGAGGTATTCGACACCGCCCGCGTCGACCGTCTTCGTCGTGCCGTCCGCCTGGAGCTCCGTGACCCGGCCCGAGGAACCGGACGGCGCCTCCAGGTTGCCGTGCAGGTCGTTGAAGGACAGCAGCTGTACGTCCTGGTAGCGGCCGCTGCCCTGGTGGTGCAGGGGCGTCGCCTTGTCCTGACCCGCGCTCGCGGGCATCGCCGCGGCCAGCGCACCGACGGTGGCCAGACCGGCGGCGGCCGCGAGAAGGCGATGGGTGTGTCTGTGCCGTGACGTCTGCGGCATGATTCCCCCCAGTGGGAGCAGTCGGAGTTGTCGGAGCCCTCAGAGCCCTCGGAGCCGTGTCAACTGTGGGACGGCTGTGGCTGCCGTATGGCTTTGCCCGCACTTTAGATTCAACGCGCGTAGCGCAACAGGGGGTCCGCGGTTACCAGTTGGTTGCCACCGGGGTCACTTCACCATGAAAGGGGCAGGCCGTACCCTCATAGCCATGACCAGCGACGACACCGCACCCTCCGGCCTCTCCCGTGCCATCGAGACCTACACCGCGCTCTCCCCGGCCCAGGCCGAGGACGTGCTCCGGCTGCTCGCGGAGGCCGCCCGGGCCGACGGGCAGCAGGCGGTGTCCGAGCAGGGGCGGCTCCAGCTGAAGGGCGGGGCCCGTGAAGGCGTACGCCATCTGCTGCTCACCCTCGGCGACGAGCTGATCGGATACGCGCAGCTGGAGGACACCGACCCGGTCGAGGCCCCGGCCGCCGAGCTGGTCGTCCATCCGGCGGTCCGCGGGCACGGGCACGGGCGGGCGCTGGGCTCGGCGCTGCTCGCCGAGTCCGGCAAGCGGCTGCGGGTGTGGGCGCACGGCGGGCACTCCGCCGCCCGGCACCTCGCGCAGGTCCTCGGGCTCACCCTCTTCCGCGAACTGCGGCAGATGCGGCGGCCGTTGGCGGGCCTCGACCTGCCCGAGCCGAAGCTCCCGGACGGGGTGCACGTCCGCGCCTTCGTGCCCGGACGGGACGACGCCGCCTGGCTCGCGGTGAACGCCGAGGCCTTCGCCCACCACCCCGAGCAGGGCTCCCTCACCCAGCGCGACCTGGACGACCGGATGGCCGAGCCGTGGTTCGACCCGTCCGGCTTCTTCCTCGCCTGGCGCGGCGGCGAACTCATCGGCTTTCACTGGACCAAGGTCCACGCCGAGGAAGGGCTCGGCGAGGTGTACGTCCTCGGCGTCCACCCCGGCGCCCAGGGCAGCGGCCTCGGCAAGGCCCTCACCACGATCGGGCTCCGCCACCTCGCCGCCCAGGCCCTGCCCACCGCGATGCTCTACGTCGACGCCGACAACAAGGCGGCGGTGACCGTGTACGAGCGCCTCGGCTTCGTCACCCACGAGACGGACCTGATGTACCGGACGGAGTCCTGACCGCCGCCACCGCGTCGATCACTGGGCCGCTCGGCTACTTGCTGATCTCCGACAGGCACATCGTGAGCAGCGTCGTGTTCCGGCGGGTCTTCGTGTACTTGAGCTGACCGTCCTCGCACTCGCTCGTCGAGCCGGTCTTCTCCACCTTGTAGGCGGCCGCGCTGTTGGTGCAGTCGACGACCTCCAGGTCCGGGCTGCTCTCGGTGCCGTTGTTCTTCATGCAGTCACCGACCTCGGCGCTGAAGTCGCTGTTGCTGGTGTCGGTGCCGGCCTTGTAGGGCTCGTCGCTCTTCGTGAAGTAGTAGACGCCCGCGCCGATCAGCGCGATCACGAAGACGACGGCCTTGAACAGCGGCGACCGCGAGTTGAACGCGGGCCGCTGCCGCCCGGGCGGCGGCCCCGCCGGCGCCGGGTGCTGCTGGTACGGCGGCTGCCCATAGGGCGGCTGGCCCTGGTAGGGCTGCTGCCCCGGATACGGCTGCTGCTGCCCGTACTGCGGAGGCGGCGGCTGCTGCCCGTACTGCTGCTGGGGCGGATACGGCTGCCCCTGAGGCCCGGGATAGGGCTGCTGGCCATAGGAGTTGTAGCCACCCTGGGGCGGCGGAGGCGTGGACATTCAGGTCCCCCTTGAGCGCGTGCTCACGTCAAGTCAACGATGAGCAAAGGAGGTTACCCGCCACCGCTGTGTGGGTTCCGCCATGCGGCACACGACGACCAGCGCCGCCACGGCCAGGATCCCCGCCCACCGCTGGTGCGCGGCGTCCCAGCGCGGGTCGGTCACCGCCACGAACAGCTCCCAGCGGTCGGGGAGCAGCAGGGCCGCGCCGAGTGCGGTGCCCACCAGCCCCGAGGAGATGGCGATCCCCGGTTCGGCGGTTTCCGTGTACCGCACGGCCAGGGTCGCGGCGGCCAGGGCGAGCACGGCGGTGGCCGCCGCTTCCAGGGTGACCGCGCCGACCGGGGGCCGGCCCTGCTCCGGTACGAGGAGCAGCGCGGCCGTCCACCACAGCGCCGCGAACGGGGCGACGAACGCCATCCGCAGCCCGGTCCGCACCGGGCGCCGGGCCGGCACCGCGGCGGTGGTGTGCCGGGCCGGGTCGTCCAGAAGGAACGCCAGGCCCAGCCCGAAGGCGAGCGCGGCGGCCCGCAGCACGCTGAGGCAGAGCCACCCGTCGGCCGGGGCGGACAACATCCGCGGGATACCGGCGAGCAGCAGCCCCAGGACGGCGCCTGTGGCGAGGGCCCTGCGCGGCAGGGTGCGCCACACCGGTCGCGCGAGGGCGCGGATCAGGGCGTACGGGCGCCGCGTGGCCGGCGTGTCCGGCATACGCTCCGGGGCCGGTGTGCCCGTCCCGGAGGCTTCGCCCGTCACTGCTGTCCGCACGAGTCACCGTCCGATGCCGAGCCGTTCGCCTTCGCGCCGGCCGGGACCCCGAGCAGCTCGGCCACCCGTGCCGTGGACGTCTTCGGGGACGTGAGCTCCGCCCAGTGGGCCTTCACCTTGGGGACGACGTTGTAGCGGGACTTCTCCAGCAGCTCCCGGACGACGCGGGTCTGCTCGGCGCTGAGGGACAGGCCGTTGGTCGGGGTCAGCACCAGACCGGCGCCCTTGACGCTGTCGTCCAGGCGGACGTTCTTGAACGCCTCCATCGGGTCGGGCAGCGCGCCCAGCGCCAGCCACACGGTGGTCACCGCGCGGCCGCCGCAGATCTCGCCGCCGGACTTCTCGTCGCCCGCCACCAGGACCGAGGCGACGCCGACCGCGAACTCCGGGACGCGGTTGCCGCCCCAGCGAGTGCCGACCGTCACGGTGGCCGGGGTGGTGGCCGAGGGGAGCGCCGCGTCGCTGGTCAGCCCGTAGCGGGCGTCGATCCGCTGCCGTACGGTGATCCGTTCGCCTCCGGCGCTGCCGCCCGCGAGGGACTGGACGCGGTCGGCGATCCCGGCCCAGTCGGCGGTGCGGCCGGTCCACTCGGGGAAGGCGCAGTACGTCGACCTGCCGTGCTCGACGCAGGACTGCACCTTCTGCGGGCTGACGGACGCCTTCGTGCGGGCCGCGAGAAGCGCCGCTGAATCGTCCGGCGACTGGCCCACGACGCCCGCGGCGGTGGCGGCGAGCGCGAGGGCGGTGACCGCCGTGACCGCGCGGGTACGACCGCCGCCCAGCAGCACGGCGAGGCACAGCAGCAGCACCACGAGCCCGGTCAGATACAGCGCGTGCCAGGCGGCCGGCCGGCCCAGCAGTTCGGACGGGAAGGGGTCGGCGCCCACTTCGGAGACGGTCGGCCACAGCCACTCCTCCCAGCGCGCGCCACCGGAGGCCGACGAGGCCAGGGTGCCCAGGGCGGCGACGCCGACGACGAAGAGCGGGGCGGCGAACGAGTTGCGGATCAGCCGCGCGGACAGCACGCCGAGGACGCCGGACAGAAGCACCATCAGCGGACCCACGGCCAGTTCGGCAAGTGATCCGTGGCCGACGGCGCCCGGCTTCAGCGCCGCCCAGCTGAACTGGAAGGCGACCACGAGCGCGGTGAGCGCGGCGAGGGGCACGACGGACAGCCCGTGCGCCACCGTACGCCGCCACGGCTCCATGACCAGGACGTCGAGGTGCCGGTCCGTGTCGCGCCGGCGGGAGCGCAGTACGGCCCGGTTGACGCAGACGAAGATCGCGACGGCCAGGAGGAACGGACCGCTCTGGGTGCCCCGGTCGACGTTCTGGAGGACCGGGTAGTCGTCCATGCCCTCCCGGCCGGAGAACAGCTGCCAGCCGGTGTAGCCGACGTACAGCAGGAAGAAGACGAACACCGGGATCTGCATCAGCAGTTCGCGGGCCTCGAAGCGGGCGAGGGCGAGGACGGCGGCCGTCCTGGACGCCTTGGCCGGAGCGGACGGCTCCACCCCCGTGGGGGCCGCCTTCAGGGCCGTGTGTGTGGTGGTGCTCATGCCGCCACCTCCGCGGGCTCGCCGTCGAGGGTGAGCAAGTAGCCGTCCTCCAGGGTCGGTTCGAGGAGGTCGGCGCCCTCGGGCGGATCGCCGACATTGCGGAAGCTGCCTGTGCCCGTGCGCCAGCCGGCCCGTGCGCCCGGGTCGCGTTCCGTGCTGCTCCACACCCGGCCCGCCGCCCGCGCGGTCAGTTCGGCCGGGGTGCCGTCGAAGCGGACCCGGCCGCCGGTCATGACGATCACGCGGTGGCAGAGCATCGCCACGTCCTCGGTCTGGTGGGTGGAGAGCAGTACCGTCCGCCCCTCGCCCGCCTGCGCGATCAATTCCCTGAAGCGCATGCGCTGTTCGGGGTCCAGGCCCACGGTCGGTTCGTCCAGGACGAGGAAGCCGGGGTCGCCGACCAGCGCGGCGGCCAGCGCGACCCTCTGGCGCATACCGCCGGACAGCTTCTTGATGCGCTTGCTCCGGACGTCGGAGAGGTCGACGGCCTCCAGGACGCGCCGTACCTCCTGGTGCCGGGCGGTGCGGTTCGTCATCTCCTTCAGGATCGCCACGTAGTCGACGAACTCGAAGGCGGAGAAGTCGTGGTGGAAGCCGGGTGTCTGCGGCAGATAGCCGAGCGTGCGCCGGACGTCGAGGCGTCCCGCCGTCGTGCTCGGGTCGTGCCCGAGGACCGTGAAGGCACCCCGGTCGGCGGGCAGGGCGGTGGCGAGCACCCGCAACAGGGTGGTCTTGCCGGCGCCGTTGGGTCCGAGCAGTCCGGTGACGCCGTCACGCAGCCGCACGGAGACGTCGTCGAGCGCGACGGTCCCCCCGAAGCGGAGGCTCAGGCCGGAGGCGGAGACAGTGGGGGTCATACGAGCAGTGCTCCTGTCAGAGGAGGAGGACGAGTGGTGGTGGTCGGGGGCGGGGGCGGCGCTCACGCCGCACCCCCGCCGGAGAAGGGCCCGTACGCCGTCGAGGAGTCGAACCGGTCCCGTACGAGATAGAGGAGACCGGCGGCCAGGGCGGCGACCGCCGCGGCGACCGTCTGGCCCGTCGCGGTGAACGGCGCGAGTGTCGCGCCGGACGCGGCCTTCGCGTGGGCCGCCGCCAGCAGCGCGACCCAGGCGCCGCCGACCAGGGAGGGCGCGAGGACCGGGCCGAGACGGGCGGTCAGCGCGAGCCCGGTGCTGGTGAGGGCGAGGGCGGGCAGCAGCCAGGCCAGGGCGTGCAGGCCGTAGGTGGGAAGGGCGAGGGTCGCCAGGCCGTTCAGCCCGAGCCCCGCCGTCAGGACCGCGACCGTGCGGATCATCAGCAGGCGGAAGCCGTGGGTCGGCGTGACGGACACCATCTCGTACGTCGGGTCGAGGGCGGGCCCGTAGGACAGCGCGACCCCGGCGAGCGGGAGCAGCGGTGCGAGGGCCAGGAACAGGGTGGGAGTGGCCGACGTCCGCAGGGAGTAGGACGCCAGCACGGTCATCATCAGGACGGCGGCGACCGCCCCGAGCCAGGAGGCGCGCAGTACGGGGGTGGCCGTCAGCAGCCGCGCGGTGTGGTCGGCGACGCCGATCCGCACCAGCAGGGCTTCGACCAGGCCGGGGCGCGGCGCGTCGAGCTCGGCGTCCAGCCGCTCCCAGCCCGCGTCCAGCGCGACCGGGTCGCTCACCTCGGCCAGGGCCGCCCGGCAGCGCGCGCAGGAGGCGAGGTGGGTGTCGGCGGACCATAGCCGGGGGGCCGCCAACTCGCCCCGCACGTAAGCCTGGAGGTCTTCCTCCGGCACATGCCATGTCATACGCGTGTCGTCGCTCATGCCAACTCCTCCCGCAGCTGCTTGCGTGCACGCAGGGCGCGCGTCTTGACCGTGCCCGGCGGAATGCCGAGCAGGACGGCCGCTTCCCGGGTGCTGAGTCCGTCGATCACCGTGGCCTGGAGTACCGCCCGGAGTTCGGGCGAGAGCCGGGTCAGCGCGCCCGCGAGGTCGCCGTGTTCGACGCCGGCCAGGACGCGCTCCTCGGCGGAGGCCTCGTCGCGGTGGCGGAGGCGGGCCAGCGCCTGCCGCATGCGGCCGCGCGCGCCGTCGCCGCGCAGGGCGTCGATGAGCCGGCGCGAGCCGATGCGCCACAGCCAGCCGGCCGCGTCACCCTCCTCGCGGTAGCGGGCGGTGCCGCGCCAGACCGCGAGGAACGTCTCCTGTACGACGTCGTCGACGACCCCGGCATCGGCGCACCGGCCGCGCAGCCGCGCGGTCAGCCATGGCGCGTACCGCCGGTACAGCTCCTCGAAGGCGCGACGGTCCCCGTCCGCCGCGATGGCCCGCAGCAGCTCCCCGTCGCTTCTTGTTTCCCTCACAACCCCTCATCGGACGAGCCCCACCGATCGGTTCACGGACCGGCCCACAAAATTTCCGGCCCCCAAAAATCTCGCACTTGACGCCGGGCACCATCTTGCACCACCCTTTCACTACTCAATTAGTGAAAGGGTGGTTGTCCGAGTGGTCGAGTACCGCATCGACCGGCGCAGCGGCGTCGCCACCTACGTCCAGATCGTCCAGCAGACCAAACAGGCCCTGCGCCTGGGCCTGCTGGAGCCGGGCGACAAGCTCCCCACGGCCCGCGAGGTCGTGGAAGCCACCGCTATCAATCCGAACACCGTCCTCAAGGCCTACCGCGAGCTGGAGCGGGAGGGCCTGGTCGAGGCCAGACGCGGCCTCGGCACCTTCGTGCGGAAGTCGCTGGGCGCCGCCCCGGCCGACTCCCCGCTGCGAGCCGAGCTCGACGCCTGGGCCGCCAGGGCCCGCGCGGCCGGACTGGACCACGACGACGCGGCGGCGCTCTTCACCGCCGTGCTGGAAGAACACTTCAAGGGAGACCAGGAATGACCCACACCGCCATAGAGGCGGCCGGACTGGGCAAGCGGTTCGGACGGCGGGGAGGCTGGGCGCTGCGCGACTGCTCCTTCCGGCTCCCCGCGGGACGCGTCTGCGCCGTCGTCGGACCCAACGGCGCGGGCAAGTCGACGCTGCTGGCCCACGCGGCCGGGCTGCTCGCTCCCACCGAGGGCTCCCTGACCGTGCTGGGCACCGACCCGGCGGCCGCCCGCGAGCGCGTCGCGTACGTCGCGCAGCACAAGCCGCTGTACCCGCAGCTCACGGTCGCCGACACGCTGCGGCTGGGCCAGGAGCTCAACCCCGGCCGCTGGGACGCCTCCGTCGCCGAGCGGATCACGGCGGCCGGCGACCTCGACCCGCGGGCCAGGATCCGCTCCCTCTCCGGCGGCCAGCGCACCCGGGTCGCACTCGCCCTCGCGCTCGGCAAGCGGGCCGAACTCCTGCTCCTCGACGAGCCGATGGCCGACCTCGACCCGCTGGCCCGCCACGAGCTGATGGGCGTGCTGATGGCCGAGGCCGCGCAGCACGGCACGACCGTCGTGATGTCCTCGCACGTCGTCGCCGAACTGGAGGGCTCCTGCGACTACCTGCTGCTGATCGGCGGCGGCCGGGTGCGCCTGGCGGGCGACCTGGACGACCTGCTGGCCGCGCACACTCTGACCACCGGGCCGGTGCGCGACCTCGCCTCGCACACGGTGGTCGAATCCCGCACCACGGGACGCCAGTTGACCGCCCTCATCCGCCCGCGGGGCCCGCTGCTCCCCACCGACGGCAACCCCGCCACGCCCTCACTGGAGGAGCTCCTCCTCGCGCATCTGCGCAGCCCCGAAGCCCCCGCCCTGATCCTCGACCCGACCCGCACGCCTGCCCAGGAGCCCGCAGCATGACCGCCGTCACCACCGCCCCCTCACCCACGCCGTTCGGCACGGCCCGCGTGATACTGCGGCTGCACCGCCCCGCGCTCTTCCTCTGGACGGGTGGGGTCCTCGCCGCCCTGGTCTACATGCTGTGGGGCTACGGATGGCTCGCGGAACCCGCGGCCACCGCCTACCAGCACCTCAAGGCGTGCGACTACGCGTGCACGTACGACCAGGACGCATACCTCAGCTACAAGGACGCCCTGAAGTACGCCTCGTACATCGTGAGCTTCCTGCCCCTCCTCGTCGCCGCCTGGGCCGGTGCCACGCTGACCAGCCGCGAGCTGGAGAACGGCACGGCACAGCTCGCCTGGACGCAGTCGGTCACGCCCGCCCGCTGGCTCGCCGCCAAGCTGGCCGTCCCGGCCGCGCTGCTCACCGCGGGGACCTCCCTGCTGGTGCTGCTGCACCACCTGCTGTGGGCCGAGGGCCGCCGCGCCGACCTCCTGGGCTGGAACGACATCCTGGTCTTCCAGGCCAACGGCCCGACCACCGTCGCGCTGACCCTGTTCGGGCTGGCCGCGGGCGCCCTCACCGGCCTGCTGCTGCGCCGCTCCCTGCCCTCGCTGGCCGTCACCTTCGTCGTCACGGCGGCCGTCGGCTTCGCCCTCAGCTGGTTCCGCGGATACTTCTGGCCGACCGTCACGGTGACCACCTCGCTCAAGGACGGCCCGTGGTTCGGCGGATCCGTCGTCTCCTACGGCGCGGTCACCTCCAGCGGCGCCCATGTGCCCGTCCCCGACTGCGCCCAGTACTGGAGCGCCGCCAAGGACTGCCGCGCCACGCTCGACCAGCAGCACATCGTGCGCTTCTACAGCGACATGCACCCCTACTCCCACTACTGGCCCCTCCAGCTCACCGCGACCGCCCTCGTCCTCGCCGTCACGGCGCTCGCCGTCCTGCTCTCCTTCCGCCTGCTGAAGCGGCACACCGGCGCCGCGACCGCCACCGCCACACACAAGGAGCCCGCCGCATGACCGCAGCCACCGCCGCGCCGCAGCTCGCCCGGCGCGCCCTCCCGCTCGTCCCGCGCGGCACGGTCCGGGCGGTACTGCGAGTGCACCGCACCGCGCTGTGGGCCTGGTGGGCGCTGGTCGCGGCGGCCTCGGCCGGCCTGCTGTGGGCGTACTGGCTCGGCACCGATGCCGTACGGGAGTTGAGCCACAGGGTGTCTTCGTGCGCCGCCGACACCTCGTGCGTGGACACCACGCTCGACAGCCCGACATACGAGTTCTACGACACGGTCACTTCGCTGGCCACCTCCGCCGTGGCCTACCTGCCCTACCTCGTCGCCGCCTGGGCGGGCGCCGCCCTGGTCGCCCGTGAGCTGGAGAGCGGCACGTCCGCCCTCGCCTGGACGCAGTCCGTCCCACCCGTACGCTGGCTCGCGGCCAAGCTCGCCGTCCCGGCCGCGCTCGTCACCGCCGGCACGAGCGTGCTGGTGCTGCTGCACCGCCTGATGTGGAGCGACGCGCGGGACATCCTCGGCCAGGACTGGTACCTGTCGGACGTCTACCGCTCCAACGGCCCCGTCGCCATCGGCTCCGCCCTGTGCGCCCTCGCCGTGGGCGCCCTCGCGGGCCTCCTGGTCCGCCGTACGCTGCCCGCGCTGGCACTGGCCGTCGTCGTCACCCTGGCCGTACAGAACCTCGGCGACCTCTACCGGGACAGCCTGTGGCCCGCGGTCACCGTCACCGGATCGGCCGCCTCCAACCTCCCCAGCACCGCGCTCCAGCTCGAACACGGCGTGGTCCTCACCTCCGGCAAGCGGATCGGCAACGACCTGGCCTGCGTCGACAACGACACGGCCGGCGACCTCAAGAGGTGCATGAGCAAGAACGGCATCTCCGACCTCTGGGCCACCTACCACCCGAAGTCCCACTTCTGGCCCCTCCAGCTGGTGGAGACCGGCATCCTGCTCGCCGTCGCCGCACTCGCCACCGCCGCCGCCTTCTGGCTGCTGCGCCGCCGTACCCCCTGAAAAAGGCACAGACATGTACGCGTCCCACGGGGGTGGGCGCGTACGAGGCTCCCGGGCGTGTCCTGGACGGATGTCCGTTCATGTAGACGTCCGGGAGCCGCCCCCCGCTATCCCGCACGTCATGTCGCCGTAACCATCGATTCAGACGACCTTGCGACGCTCAACCAATGAAGCCCGCCGTGCCCGAGCCTTCGCCTCCGCCGGAGAACGAGCCCTCGCCGACGACGGGGAGTGAGCGTACGCCAGCGATCCGGAACCGGAATGGGAACTTCCGCATCGCCGCGCTGCCGCTCGCCCTCTCCGACGCGCCGGTCTCGCCCTCAGCGCGGAAGAATGGGTCCATGAACCAGCCCAGCGCCCAGGCACCGGTCCAGCACCCTCAGCCGTCCGTCGGCTCCATAGCCGCTCACCGCCCGCACACCGTGTCGGCGGTGGCCTCCGATCTCGAGCCCGACCTCGACGCCGACCTCGACACGTACGAGGACACGGTGCAGGACGGCATCACCTTGCCGCAGGGCCGCTTCCTGGACCGCGAGCGCAGCTGGCTCGCGTTCAACGAGCGGGTTCTGGAGCTCGCCGAGGACCCGAACACGCCCCTCCTGGAGCGCGCCAACTTCCTGGCGATCTTCGCCAGCAACCTGGACGAGTTCTTCATGGTCCGGGTGGCGGGCCTGAAGCGCCGTATCGCGACCGGCGTGGCCACGAAGTCCGCCTCCGGGCTCCAGCCCCGTGAGGTCCTGGAGATGATCTGGGCCCGCTCGCGCGAGCTCATGGCCCGGCACGCGGCCTGCTACCAGGAGGACGTCGCCCCCGCGCTCGCGGAGGAAGGCGTCCACCTGGTCCGCTGGAGCGAGCTGACCGAGAAGGAGCAGGCCCGCCTCTTCACCCTGTTCCGGCACCAGATCTTCCCGGTCCTCACCCCGCTGGCGGTCGACCCCGCGCACCCCTTCCCGTACATCTCCGGCCTGTCCCTGAACCTGGCCGTCGTCGTACGCAACCCGGTCAGCGGCCACCGCCACTTCGCGCGCGTCAAGGTCCCGCCGCTGCTCTCCCGCTTCCTGGAGGCCTCGCCGAACCGTTACGTCCCCATCGAGGATGTGATCGCGGCCCACCTGGAGGAGCTGTTCCCGGGCATGGAGGTGTTGGAGCACCACACCTTCCGGCTCACTCGGAACGAGGACCTGGAGGTCGAGGAGGACGACGCCGAGAACCTGCTCCAGGCGCTGGAGAAGGAGCTCATGCGGCGCCGCTTCGGGCCGCCGGTGCGCCTGGAGGTCGAGGAGTCCATCGACCGGTACGTCCTCGATCTCCTCGTACGCGAGCTGAAGATCTCCGAGGCGGAGGTGTACCCGCTGCCGGGTCCCCTGGACCTCACCGGCCTCTTCGGCATCGGCTCCCTCGACCGGCCCGAGCTGAAGTACACGAAGTTCATCGCGGGCACCCACCGCGACCTCGCGGAGGTCGAGTCGGCGTCCGCGCCGGACATCTTCGCGGCACTGCGGGAACGGGACGTTCTGCTTCACCACCCGTACGACTCCTTCTCCACCTCCGTCCAGGCGTTCCTGGAGCAGGCGGCGCTGGACCCCGACGTCCTCGCCATCAAGCAGACCCTGTACCGGACTTCGGGCGACTCGCCGATCGTCGACGCGCTGATAGACGCCGCCGAGTCCGGCAAGCAGGTCCTCGTCCTGGTCGAGATCAAGGCCCGCTTCGACGAGCAGGCCAACATCAAGTGGGCCAGGAAGCTCGAAGAGTCCGGCTGCCATGTCGTGTACGGCCTGGTCGGTCTGAAGACCCACTGCAAGCTGTCGCTCGTCGTACGGCAGGAGGGCGACACCCTGCGCCGCTACTCCCACGTCGGCACGGGCAACTACCACCCGAAGACGGCCCGGCTGTACGAGGACCTCGGCCTGCTCACCGCCGATCCGCAGGTCGGCGCGGACCTCTCCGACCTCTTCAACCGGCTGTCGGGCTACTCGCGCCGCGAGACCTACCGCCGTCTCCTCGTCGCCCCCAAGTCCCTGCGCGACGGCCTGATCTCGCGGATCAACAAGGAAGTACAGCACCACCTCGCCGGACGCCCCGCCCATGTCCGTATCAAGGTCAACTCCATGGTGGACGAGGCCCTCATCGACTCGCTGTACCGCGCGTCCCAGGCCGGGGTACCGGTCGACGTGTGGGTGCGCGGCATCTGCGCGGTACGCCCCGGCGTCACGGGCCTGTCCGAAAACATACGGGTCCGCTCCGTCCTCGGCCGCTTCCTCGAACACTCCCGGATCTTCGGCTTCGGCAACGGCGGCGAGCCCGAGGTGTGGATCGGCAGCGCCGACATGATGCACCGCAACCTCGACCGGCGGATCGAGGCCCTGGTCAGGGTCACCGACCCGGCTCATCGCGCCGCCCTCAACCGGCTGCTCGAGACCGGCATGTCCGACACCACCGCATCCTGGCACCTGGGCCCCGACGGCGAGTGGACGCGGCACGCGACCGACGCGGATGGCCAGCCCCTGCGGAACGTCCAGGAGATGCTCATAGACGCCCGGAGGCGCCGGCGTGGCACAGCAGCACCTTGATCCCCCCACCGACCCCACGGCCGGGCCGGTCACCAGTGATGCCCTCGCGGGCTATCTGCGGGCCCAGGCCACGGAGTTCCTCCGTTCGCTGCGCCAGCACCGGGAGACCGGCGCCGGTGCGGCGAGCGGCTCGGCCGAGTCGGTCGCCGCGGCGCGCGCCCTGCGCCGCTCGGCCCGCCGCATCAGCGGCAGCCTCCACACCTTCCGGCCCCTGCTCGACACGGACTGGTCGGAGGGCATGCGCCCCGAACTGGCCTGGCTGTCCGGCACGTTGGCACGGGAGCACGCGTACGGGGCCCGCCTGGAGCGACTGCTCGGCGCACTGAACCGGCTGTCGGGCTCGGCCGCCCTCCCCGCCCAGGCCGCCGGCGCGAACGCGCACACGGCACCCAAGGGCAGTCTGACCGTCGGCGCGGCGAAGGCGGGCGCCCTCCTCGACCGCCAGCTGACCCTCGCCCGCACCCGGGCCCACTCGGCGGCCCTCCAGGCGCTGGGTTCCTCCCGTTTCCACGCCGTCGCCGACAGCGTCGCCGTCCTCGCCAGCGAGGTCCCGCTGACCCCGGCGGCGCCCGCGACCGACCTGCGCCCGCTGGCCGCCGCCGCGGCGGACCGCCTCACCGACGCCGTGAGCGCGCTGCCCCTGGTCACCGCGGGCCACCCCTACAACGCGGAGGCCCTCGTGCACGGCCTCTCCGCCGACACCGCGCCACAGCCCCAGGACGCCCCCTGGCACCAGGTCCGCCTGCTGCTGCGGCTGCACCGCTACGCCCGCGAACTCATGTACGGCGACGAGTGCCCCACCGACGTACGACTCCTCGCCGCGGGCCAGGCCCTGAACCGGCACCGGGACGCGGCGGAGGCGGCAGCGGCCTCGGCCTCGGCGGCCCGCACCCCCCGGATCGCCCCGGCGACGGCCTACGCCCTCGGCGTCCTCCACGCCGACCAGCGGCACGAGGTGGAGGCCGCACGGTTCGCGTTCCAGCAGGCATGGCAGAAGGAAGCGGTACGCACCCTCTGAGGGAGGCCCGATGGCCGACGACACCATCCAGGCGGCGGGCTGCGTCCTGTGGCGCCGCTCCCCGGTCGACGGCGAGCTGGAGATCTGTCTCGTCCACCGCCCGAAGTACGACGACTGGTCCCACCCCAAGGGCAAACTGAAACGCGCCGAGGACCCCCTGGCGGGCGCCCTGCGCGAGGTGGAGGAGGAGACGGGCTACACCGCCGCTCCAGGAGCAGCCCTCCCCACCCTCCACTACGTCGTCGCCGGCCGCCCCAAGGAAGTCCACTACTGGGCAGCCGAGGCAACGACGGGCCACTTCACCCCGAACCGCGAGGTCGACCGCGTCCTGTGGCTCTCCCCCACAGCGGCCCACAGCCACCTGACCCAGCCGAGGGACCGCGACCTAATAGTGTCGCTTTTGAGCACATTCCACCTGGCCTAGATGCAAACGCGCCCCCGAAAGGGGCGCGGGGAACTGCGCGCCCAGCCACAACGCACCCGCACGTAACAACAACCTCACCCCCACGCCACCCCCCGGCTCAACCCCAATGGAATGCGACCGTGAGCGTTCCGTTACCTCACCGCACCGACCGCAGGGGTTCACCCTCCGTTCACTTACGGCCATCAGCCGCTTCACCTGATCTGCCTAATTTCGGCCTTACACGATGCGGAGAACGTCCTGGACGTCTCCCCCGCATTACGGACCGCTTTACACAGACCTCGCACGCCGCCACCAGACGGCGGCTCCTGGAAGGAACTCCCGAAGTGAAGCTTCAGCGCATGAACCGGCGGGCCCTCACCCTCGGTGCTCTCGCCGTCTCCGGCGCCCTGGCCCTCACGGCGTGCGGCTCTGACGACACCAGCGGCGGCACCAAGTCGACCACGGGTGCCACCGCCAAGGCCGGCAACATCGACTGTGGATCCGCCAAGGGCCAGCTCCTCGCGAACGGCTCGTCGGCCCAGGCCAACGCCATCCAGGCGTGGACCAAGGCCTACACGACCGAGTGCAAGGACGTGCAGATCAACTACAAGCCCGAGGGTTCCGGTGCCGGTGTCACCGCGTTCCTCCAGGGTCAGGTCGCCTTCGCCGGTTCGGACTCCGCGCTGAAGCCCGAAGAGGTCACGCAGTCGAAGTCGGTCTGCAAGAACAGCCAGGCCATCGACCTCCCGATGGTGGGCGGCCCGATCGCGATCGGCTACAACGTCCCGGGTGTCGACAACCTGGTCCTGGACGCGCCGACCCTCGCCAAGATCTTCGACAGCAAGATCAAGACGTGGGACGACGCCGCGATCAAGAAGCTGAACCCCGACGCGAAGCTTCCCAGCACCAAGATCCAGGCGTTCCACCGCTCGGACGACTCCGGCACCACGGACAACCTCACCAAGTACCTGATCGCCGCCGCGCCCGACAACTGGAAGTACTCGGGCGGCAAGGCGTGGCAGGCCCAGGGCGGCCAGTCCGCTCAGGGCTCCTCCGGCCTGGCCCAGCAGGTCAAGCAGACCGCGGGCGCGATCTCGTACTTCGAGCTCTCCTACGCCAAGGACGGCATCAGCACCGCCGCCCTGGACACGGGCGCCTCCGCCCCGGTCAAGGCCACGATCGACAACGCCACCGCGGCCATCTCCGCGGCCAAGGTCGTCGGCACCGGCAGCGACCTCTCCCTCAAGCTGGACTACACGACCAAGGCCGAGGGCGCCTACCCGATCACCCTGGTCACGTACGAGATCGTCTGCGAGAAGGGCAACAAGGCGGACACCCTGCCCGCCGTCAAGTCCTTCCTCACCTACACCGCGAGCCAGGACGGCCAGGACTCCCTGAAGGCCCTGGACTACGCCCCGATCCCGAGCGAGATCAACGCCAAGGTCCGCGAGACCGTCGCGAACCTGAGCTGACCCAGCGTGCGGCTCACTCCCTGACGGGGGTGGGCCGCACCGTCCGGTGCACCGCCGCCTGGAGCCGAGGGACAATCTCCCAAGGCTCCGCAGACCGGAGAACCCCAATGGACATATCTACGCAATCATCTGCTCCCCCCACCCCTTCGGGCCGGCCGACCCCGCTGAAGCCGAAGCTCGCGGCCCGAGGCGCCACCCGCCCGGGCGACCGGATCTTCCTCGGCCTGTCCCGGGGCTCCGGCATCCTGCTGCTGGTGATCATGGCCGCCATCGCGGCGTTCCTCACCTACCGCGCGTCCCTGGTCCTCACCAAGAACGAGGGCAACTTCCTCACGACGTTCGAGTGGAACGCCAACAACACCCCGCCGGTCTTCGGCATCGCGGTCCTCGCCTTCGGCACGATCATCTCCTCGATCGTCGCCATGGCCATCGCGGTCCCGATCGCGGTGGGCATCGCGCTGTTCATCACGCACTACGCCCCGCGCAAGCTCGGCGGCACCATCGCGTACGTCGTGGACCTGCTGGCCGCCGTACCGTCCATCGTGTACGGCCTGTGGGGCGCACTCTTCCTGGTGCCGAACCTCACCGGCTTCTACAGCTGGCTCAACGACTACTTCGGCTGGACCGGCTTCCTCTCCTGGGAGGGCGGCGCCCCGCGCACGCTCCTCGCCGTCGGCATCCTGCTGGCGATCATGATTCTGCCGATCGTCACCAACGTCAGCCGTGAGGTCTTCCGGCAGGCGCCCCTGATGCACCAGGAAGCCGCCCTCGCGCTCGGCGCCACCCGCTGGGAGGTCATCCGCATGTCGGTGATCCCCTTCGGCCGCTCCGGAGTGATCTCCGCCTCGATGCTGGGCCTCGGCCGGGCCCTCGGCGAGACGATGGCCGTCGCCACCGTCCTGTCCCCCAGCTTCGAGATCAACGCCAGCCTGCTCGACCCGGGCGGCGGCACCTTCGCCCAGAACATCGCCGCCAAGTTCAGCGAGGCGAGCGAGCAGGGCCGTGACGCGCTCATCGCCTCCGGTCTGGTGCTCTTCGTCATCACGCTGGTGGTCAACGGCGCGGCCCGCGCGATCATCGCCCGCCGCAAGGAGTACTCGGGGGCCAACGCATGAGCCACGCAACCGCCACCGCACCCGCCCCGCGCCCCAGCACCCTGCGCGGCGCCACGCTGCCCAAGTGGTCGGCATGGGCGATCGCCGGCGGCTCCACCGCCGTCGCCGTGGGCATCGGTCTGGGCTTCGGCCTCAGCAGCAAGGTCCAGTGGGGCCTGATCGCCGCGCTCCTCTTCGTCCTCGGTACGTACGTCATCGCCGCCAAGGTCGAGGGCCGCCGCCAGGCGAAGGACCGCGTCGCGACCAGCATCGTCTGGGTCTCCTTCATCCTTGCCGTGATCCCGCTGGCGTCGCTCATCTGGACGACCGTCAGCAAGGGCGTGAAGGTCCTCGACTTCTACTTCCTGACCCACTCCATGGGCATGACCGCCGACACCGAGGCCGGTGGCGGCATCTACCACGCCATCATCGGCACCCTGGAGCAGGTCGGCCTCGCCACCCTGATCTCCGTACCGATCGGCCTGCTCACCGCGATCTACCTGGTCGAATACGGCCGGGGCACGCTCGCCAAGGCGGTCACCTTCTTCGTCGACGTCATGACGGGCATCCCGTCGATCGTCGCGGGCCTGTTCATCCTCAGCTTCTGGATCCTGATCCTCGGCTTCGGCTACTCCGGCTTCGCCGGGGCGATGGCCCTGTCCATCCTGATGATCCCGGTCGTGGTCCGCTCCACCGAGGAGATGCTCAAGCTCGTCCCGAACGAGCTGCGCGAGGCATCGCTCGCGCTGGGCGTCCCGAAGTGGCGCACCATCCTCAAGGTCGTCCTGCCGACGTCGCTCGGCGGCATCACGACCGGTGTGATGCTGGCCGTCGCCCGTATCGCCGGTGAGACCGCGCCCGTGCTGCTCCTCGTCTGGGGCAACCCGCTCATCAACACGGACCCGTTCAACGGCCCGCAGTCCTCGCTCCCGCTGTACATCTACCAGCAGTACCAGAACAGCGGCGGCAGCCCGGCGGCGTACGACCGGGCCTGGGCGGCGGCGCTCGTCCTCATCGCCTTCATCATGATCCTCAATCTGGCGGCCCGCGGCATCGCCCGCTGGAAGGCCCCGAAGACCGGTCGCTGACGCGGCCACTCAGCGACTGATCCGGAATCTGGAAGCGAAGTAACCACCATGGCCAAGCGAATCGACGTAAGCGGACTCACCGCCTACTACAGCGCCCACAAGGCGATCGAAGACATCTCCATGACGGTCGAGCCCCGCTCGGTGACGGCCTTCATCGGCCCCTCCGGCTGCGGCAAGTCGACCTTCCTGCGCACCCTCAACCGTATGCACGAGGTCACCCCCGGTGGCCGCGTCGAGGGCAAGGTGCTCCTGGACGACGAGGACCTGTACGGGAACGGGATCGACCCCGTCGCCGTGCGCCGCACGATCGGCATGGTCTTCCAGCGCCCCAACCCCTTCCCCACGATGTCGATCTTCGACAACGTCGCGGCGGGCCTCAGGCTGAACGGCTCCTACAAGAAGTCCGAGCTCAGCGAGATCGTCGAGAAGTCCCTCAAGGGCGCGAACCTCTGGAACGAGGTCAAGGACCGCCTGAACAAGCCGGGTTCGGGTCTGTCCGGCGGTCAGCAGCAACGTCTGTGCATCGCCCGCGCGATCGCGGTGGAGCCCCAGGTCCTGCTGATGGACGAGCCCTGCTCGGCCCTGGACCCGATCTCCACCCTCGCCATCGAGGACCTGATCGGTGAGCTCAAGGAGCGCTTCACGATCGTCATCGTGACGCACAACATGCAGCAGGCCGCCCGCGTCTCCGACCGCACCGCGTTCTTCAACCTGGCCGCGGTCGGCCAGCCCGGCCGCCTCATCGAGATCGACGACACGGAGCGCATCTTCTCCAACCCGTCGGTCCAGGCGACGGAGGACTACATCTCGGGCCGCTTCGGCTGACCGAGCCGTCCACAAGAACCCCTCGCGGTGCTGCATGGCGGTGCCACCGCGAGGACGAGAAGGGCCCGCCCCTGGCTCCCGGGGGCGGGCCCGCTCGTGTCCGGTTGTCGCAGACCGAGAAGTGGTCGCCGCAGCTCTCGAAGTACATGGATCCGGCCCAGTCGACGTACGAGCCCGACGCAACGGTGTCGACGTCGGCTTTCGCGGCCGCCGCGGGAGACGCCGCGTAGAGGAGCAGGCCCGTGAGAGCCGACGCCACCCCCGCCGTCGCATGGCGCGTTCTATTCGAACACTTGAGCCCAGAAGCTAGCAGCGACCCCGGTGGCGGTATCCGGTTTCCGCGAATGTAGTTGCGCATTCACAGGAATGGCCCGCTCCGGAAGCCGGAGCGGGCCATTCACTGGTGCGGCGGAAGTGCCGGCGGGAGTACCGGAGTACTACAGGAACGCCAGATTCACGACCCAGAAGCTGAGGGCGGCCACCAGCCCCGCCGCCGGCATGGTGATGAACCAGCCCATGACGATGTTCTTGGCGACGCCCCAGCGGACGGCGTTCAGTCGCTTGGTCGCGCCGACGCCCATGATCGCGGAGGTGATGACGTGGGTCGTGGAGATCGGCGCCTTGAAGATGTACGCCGTGGCGAACATGATCGACGCACCGGTCGTCTCGGCGGCGAACCCCTGCGGCGGGTCGAGCTCGATGATCTTGCGTCCGAGCGTCCGCATGATCCGCCACCCACCCGCGTACGTACCGAGGGACAGCATCGCCGCACAGACGATCTTCACCCAGACCGGGATCGGATCGCCCTGCTTCTGAACGTCTCCGATGACCAGGGCCATCACCACGATGCCCATCGTCTTCTGCGCGTCCTGAAGACCGTGACCGAGCGCCATGCCGGCCGCGGACACCGTCTGCGCGATACGGAAACCGCGCTTGGTCTTGTGCGGGTTGGACCGCCGGAACAGCCACATGATCGTGGTCATCACGAGGTAACCGACGAGCAGACCGACGACCGGCGACAGGAACATCGGGATGACGACCTTGTCGAGGACGCCGGACCAGTACACCGTCGTACCGCCCGCCAGCGCCGCGCCCACCATGCCACCGAACAGGGCGTGCGAGGACGAGGACGGCAGGCCGAAGTACCAGGTGATGAGGTTCCAGGTGATCGCGCCGATCAGCGCGGCGAAGAGGATGCCCATCCCCTTGGAACCCTCGGGCGTCTCGATCAGCCCCTCGCTGACCGTCTTGGCGACACCGCTGCCGAGGAAGGCACCGGCGAGGTTCATCACCGCGGCCATGGCGAGCGCCGCCCGCGGGGTCAGCGCCCGCGTGGACACCGACGTGGCGATCGCGTTCGCCGAGTCGTGAAAGCCGTTCGTGTACGTGAATCCGAGCGCGACGCCAATGGTCACGATCAACGCAAAGGTGTCCATGAAGGGGTCAGGACTCCTTGACCGCGATGGTCTCCACCGTGTTGGCCACGTGCTCGAAGGCGTCCGCCGCCTCCTCCAGCACATCCACGATCTGCTTGAGCTTCAGCACGTCCATGGCGTCGTACTTGCCATTGAAGAGATGGGCGAGCAGCTTGCGGTGGATCTGGTCGGCCTGGTTCTCCAGGCGGTTGACCTCGATCCAGTACTCGGTGAGGTTGTCCATGGTCCGCAGGTTCGGCATGGCCTCGGCGGTCAGCTCGGCCGCGCGCGCCAGCACCTCGATCTGCTGCTCCACACCCTTGGGGAGTTCCTCGACCTGATAGAGGACGACCAGGTCGACGGCCTCCTCCATGAAGTCCATGATGTCGTCGAGGGACGAGGCCAGGTTGTAGATGTCCTCGCGGTCGAACGGCGTGATGAACGAGGAGTTCAACTGGTGGAAGATCGCGTGCGTGGCATCGTCACCGGCGTGTTCCGCGGCCCGCATACGCTCTGCGATCTCGGCCCGGCCGGCGGTGTCCGCCCCGAGCAGTTCCATGAGGAGTTTCGAGCCCGTGACGATGTTGTCCGCGGATGCGGAGAACATGTCGTAGAAGCTCGTCTCCCTGGGGGTCAGACGAAAGCGCACGTTGGGGTCCTCGGGGTGCTTCGGTTCGGTCAGGCTGATGCTAGGCGCATCATCCGGCCACGGCTAATGGGCCGTCCCCCAGTGTCGCCCATCGGGCACAGTGATCAGCACAGGGTCCGGCCTCGCCATTGGGCAAGGGCCCTATACCCAGCAAAGTTCGATACCATATACCCACTAGGGGTATCAGTTAACGGTTCAGTCAGCAGGAGGACGCGATGACGACCACCGAGGCCGGCGCGACGACGCCCTCCGGCGAAACCCAGCAAGCCGCACCGGAGATCGTGACCGACCACGACCGCGGTGTCCACGGCTACCACAAGCAGAAGGACGAGCACCTCAAGCGCCTGCGCCGCATCGAGGGCCAGATCCGCGGTCTGCAGCGGATGGTCGACGAGGACGTCTACTGCATCGACATACTCACCCAGGTCTCCGCCTCCACGAAGGCCCTCCAGTCCTTCGCCCTCCAACTCCTGGAGGAGCACCTGCGCCACTGCGTCGCGGACGCGGCGGTCAAGGGCGGCGACGAGATCGACGCGAAGGTCGAAGAGGCGACGAAGGCGATCGGCCGGCTGCTGCGCACGTGAGCGATACATGCCGTACGTGAGGCGTGGCGGGGACCGGGCCACGCCCGGGCTTCGAGGGCAAGGGGGCGGGAGCAGGCGCAGAAGCAGCCCTACTCCTCCGCACCCCGCTCATCCACGCTCATCAGCACGCTCTTCAGCCACTTTCAGCACCTCGTCGATGCTCTCAAGACTGAGCCGGTCCTCACGGGCGGCCGAGGCCGCGATGATCAGGTCGCCGCACAGCTCGATCTCGGCGAGGGCCACGTGGTCCTGAACTGCCGTACCGCCGACCGGAGCCACGTGCATCACCTCTTCCTGCCGTCACCGACTTCCTAGGGTAGGGAGCGGCCTACACACCGCGCATGGCACGGAAGGGCCATTTCCGGCCCCCCAACTCCTCCTAGGGCCCACTCCCCCCGGCCCAGCCACCGTCCGTCTACTGCTCGGCGATCTTCCCGGCGAAGATGTCCCCGGAATCCGGAAGCCGTACGTCTGCGGGGACCCCGAAGTCGTACAGCAAGGTCGTCGAGGCGACCGCGACGGTGCCCTTCTGCCGCCCGTTCACGAAGCTGAACCGGTGGCGGACCTTGCGCAGCCGCCCCTGGTCGTCGAGGTAGGCGTCGAACGGCACTTCGGCGGTGGCGAACCCTTTCGCCGCCGCCTCCAGCGCCAACCGCTGCCCCTTCGACGCACTGCGGGCGGCAACGTGCAGATCGGCGGTCCCGCGATAGTGCCGCACCGGGGTCCCGGCCACCTCCGTCTTCCCCACATACGTCGCCGTCCGCGTCCCCCGCAACAACTCGGCCGCGGCGAACGGATCGGTGGCGCCACCGGTGACGAGGTTCCCGTCCGAGAGACCGGCCGTGTCGACGCGGACCCACTTGTCGGCGGGGACACCGGCACCACGGTTCTTCATGAACAGGGCGCCCGGGGCGAGGAGTTCGGTGATCGGCCGATGCTCGTCGGCGCCCGCAGGATCCTGCGGCAGCAGCACCTTGAACCGCCCCATCTGGTCCTTGAAGTCGTACACGCCCTCACCGCGGATGGTGACCCGCGTCCCGCCGATGGCCATCTCCATGGACGTACGGGCCTTCGCGCTGCCGGCACGCTCCAGCGTGGCCGCCGCGCTGTGCAGCACCGCGACGGACTCGGCACCGGCACGACCGCTCTCGGCGGCGGCCCCGCCACCGGAGCACCCCGCGCCACACACCATCACCCCGGCCACCAAGGCCGCGACGACGACCAGCCCGGCCCGCCCTTCCTCCTGCCCCTGCGCCACCATCGCCTGCCGACCCCCAGCCGGTCCGTCCCGGGCCCTCCCTGTCGTTCCGGTTAACGACGAGTAGGGGCGCTCGTCACGCGGTGGCATCCCCTTCACTTGCCTTGGGTAACGTTGTTGGCGTGGCACAGCAGGACGAGACCAACTCCTCCCCGGAACACCTCACAACGACGGTCGAACAGGGCCGCTTCTGCGTAGCCCGCTGCACCTGCGGCTGGCGAGGCCCGGCCCGCAGAGCCCGCAGCATGGCCCGCACGGACGCGGAGGGCCACGGCGACGGCCCACTGGCGTAGCGGGGCTCCGCCCCAGACCCCGTTCGGTTGTGTTTTGGCTGCGGGTGAGTGGGGGCTGGCCTAAAAGATTGCGCAGTTCCCCGCGCCCCTAACGGCGCCGGGCTGCGCCCCGCGATACCCCGCCCACCCCGGGTTTTTAGGGGCGCGGGGAACTGCGCGAGCAACCCCCACCGCCCCGCACCCGACGAACAACCCCAGTCTTTTCAGGGGCGCGGGGAACGGCGCAATCTTTTAGGGGGGTCTGGGGGCGCAGCCCCCAGGGATGGGACGGGTAGGGGCGGCGGGGGCGAGCACCTCTTGCGCTTCTGCCGCGCTGTAACGATTCTGTGGCGCACACCCGTGGAACCCCCGAGCCCGACGTCCCGTCTCGTTCCACGAAACCCACGGGAGGCGCACATGCAACGGCGTACGTTCATCGGCGGAGCCACCGCCGCACTCGCGGCGGCAGCAACATCGGCATGCAACGGCAACGACACCGCCGCCACCAAGGCCACCGGCACCACCGAAACGACGGGCGCCTCCACCCCCATACGCACATCCACCGCAAGCACAGCCACCGGCACCCGCACAGCAACCGCCACCGCCGCCAACTGGACCGCCCTGTCCAGAGACCTGGACGGCGCCCTGGTCCGCCCCGGCGACCGCAGCTGGCCTGCCGCCCACCAGCTCTACAACACACGCTTCGACAACCTGACCCCCGCCGCCGTCGCGTACATCGCCCACGCGGACGACATCCGCACCACGATGGACTACGCCCGCGCCCACGGCATCAAGGTCTCGATCCGCAACGGCGGCCACTCGTACGCCGGCTGGTCCTCCGGCAACGGCCGCCTGGTCATCGACGTCTCCAAGCTGAACAAGATCCGGGCGAGCGCGAACGAGGCGGTCGTCGGCGCCGGCTCCAAGCTGATCGACGTCTACCGCGCCCTGGCGGCGAAGGGCGTCACCATCCCCGCCGGCTCCTGCCCCACGGTCGGCGTCTCCGGCCTGACCCTCGGCGGCGGCCACGGCGTGGTCTCCCGGGCGTACGGCCTCACCTGCGACAGCCTCACCCAGGCGACCCTGATCACGGCCGACGGCAAGCAGCTCACCGCGAACGCCACCGACCACAAGGACCTCTTCTGGGCCCTGCGCGGCGCCGGCAACGGCAACTTCGGCGTCGTCACCGAACTGCGCTTCAAGACCCACCCCGCGCCGCAGGCCGTGTCGGCGTACATGACGTGGCCCTGGGCCAAGGCCGCCGCCGTGGTGAAGGCCTGGCAGGAGTGGGGCCCGGACCAGCCGGACGAGATCTGGTCGTCCTGCCACATCGCGAACGCGGCGGGCGGCACCCCCACGGTCTCCATCGCGGCCTTCTCGCTCGGCACCTACACCGAGCTCCAGAACGCCGTGGACCGCCTGGCCGACAAGATCGGTTCGCCCGCGCGCAGCGTCTCCCTCAAGAAGCGCTCGTACGAGGACTCGATGGAGGTGTACGCGGGCTGCTCCTCCTTCGCGACCGACGCCCAGTGCCATCTCCCGGGCTCGACACCGGGCCGCTCCCCGCAGGGCGCCCTCGGCCGCGAGACCTACGCGGCCCGCTCGGACTTCTTCGACCGCTCGATCTCGACGGCGGGCATCCAGACGCTCCTCAACCAGATGTCATCGGTGCGAGGCGGCGCGGGCAGCATCGCGCTGACGGCCCTCGGCGGCGCGGTCAACCGCGTGGCTCCCACCGCCACGGCCTTCGTCCACCGCCGCTCCCGCATGCTCGCCCAGTACATCGTCTCCTGGCAGGCAGGCACCTCCGGTACGACAGCCCAGTCCTGGCTGACCACCGCCCACACCGCCATGTCCCGCTACGCCTCGGGCGCCGCCTACCAGAACTACACCGACGCCACCCTCACGGACTGGCGCAAGGCGTACTACGGCGACGCGGCCACCCGCCTCACAACCCTGAAACACCAATACGACCCGAACCGCTTCTTCACCTTCCCGCAGGCGCTGTAGGCCGGTTCTTCGGCTGCGGGTGGGTGGGGGTTGCTCGCGCAGTTCCCCGCGCCCCTAAAAGGGGCGCGGGGAACTGCGCAATCTTTTAGCGGGGGTCTGGGGGCGCAGCCCCCAGGAACGGGATGGGACGGGTAGGGGCGGCGGGGGCGAGGAAACCCCTACGCGGCCAGATCCCGTTCCTCAGGCAGCCGCTCCGCCCGAGCCCCCGGAATCAACGCATCCCGCCCACCGGAAGCCACCCGTGCCCGAATCAGCCGCCCACCCCGCCCAGACCGCTCCACCGCCTTCGTGACAGGTGTCAACAGAGCCATGGCAAGCGGAGACAGCAGCAGAGCAACCGCCGTACCGAGCGCGAAGCCACCAACGACGTCCGTCGGGTAGTGCACCCCCATGTACACCCGGCAGAACCCTTCAAGCAGCGCGAGCCCTATCCCGACCAGCCCGAACTTCCGATGCGCGACGAACAGCCCGACACCCATCGCCATGGTGATCGTCGCGTGATCGCTGACGAAGGAGAAGTCGGTCTTGCCGGAGACCAGGACGTCCAGCCCCTGGTGATCGACGAAGGGTCTCGGTCGCTCCACGAAACCCCGTATCGGCACGTTCACAAGCACCGCGATACCGGCGGCCAACGGCGCCCACACCAGCGCGGCCACGGACGACGCGGCATCCTCAGCACCCCGCCGCCGCACGGTCCACCAGCACCACAGCACCAGCAGAACCATGGCGAGCAGCAGCCCGTACTCACCCACGAACTCCATGCCCCGGTCGAACCAGTGCGGTGCGGCCTTGGCGAGGCCGTTGATGTCGTAGAGCAGGTCGACGTCGGGGTTCGAACCGGATTCGGCGAGTCCAGCCATGGCGCTGCGGCCCCTTCGTCGTCTTTCCTGCGGGCACACCCTTTCGTGCGCCGCTCGATCCACCCCCGTGGTCGTAGAACCGCTAGAACCGCGTCATAGATCAGTGCTACGTCAAAAGGAACGCACAGTCCCCTGTAATACGTTCCACCCTCCACGGAATGATCACTCAGACGTTATCGAAGAGAGACACATCGCCGCAGCTCAGGGGGTGCGTTCACACGGACGTGGGCAGTGCTTTCGCGCCATCTTCGGTCACCCGGGTGGCACCGAAGTAGTCGGGGGTGTCCACGGGGTCGAACCGGATGACGGCCCCGGTCCTGGGCGCGTCGATCATGTACCCGCCTCCCACATAGATCCCCACGTGCCGGATGGCCCGGGAGTTGGTGAGGTCGTCCGAGAAGAAGACCAGGTCCCCCGGCAGCAGCTCGTCCCGCTTGGGGTGCGGCCCCGCGTTGTACTGGTCGTTGGCGACCCGGGGAAGCCCTATCCCCGCAGTCTCGTACGCGGCCTTCGTCAGCCCCGAACAGTCGAAGCGTCCGCCCTGGTCAGCGGTGCCGTTACCGCCCCACAGATAGGGCGTGCCGAGCTTCTTCTGCGCGTACGTGATCGCCGTCGCGGCCTGCTTCGAGGGGTCCACCCGGGTCACGGGCGCGGCGAAGCTCTTCTCCAGGGTCGTGATCGTCTTCACGTAGTTCTGGGTCTCCTTGTACGGCGGCACGCCCCCGTACTTGATGACCGCGTAGGCCCCCGCGTTGTAGGCGGCGAGCATGTTCTCCGTGACGTTCCCCGGCGCGTCCTTCACGTACGAGGCGAGCTGGCAGTCGTACGAGGCGGCCGACGGAATCGCGTCATTCGGATCCCAGACATCGCGGTCGCCGTCCCCGTCGCCGTCGACTCCGTGCGTGGCCCAGGTCCCCGGAATGAACTGCGCTATTCCCTCCGCTTTCGCCGGACTCTTGGCATTCGGATTGAATCCGCTCTCCTGGTACAACTGGGCGGCCAGCAGCGCCGGATTGATGGCGCCGCACAGATTGCCCCACTTCTGCACGAGCGTCTGGTACGCGGCGGGCACAGCCCCCTTGGCGAGCCCGACGGACCCGCCGCCGATCCCGTTGGCGAGGTTCCCGGCGACCATGTAGACGCCGACGACGAGCAGCATCACGAAGCTGATCCCCGCCCCGACGGCAGCGGTCGCTACGATCCATGCCTTACGCACCGTCAACCGCCCCTCGCCGCCCAGGAGTCCGCCGCCGCCAGTCTAGAGGCGGCCACCGCGCGACGGGACGATCACGCACAAGGAGAAACCGCACGTGGCGACCCCGCCCCCGCACCCGAACACGCCCCAGGGCAACCCTTTTGCCCCGCAAGGCGGTTACGCGCCAAACGGGGCGCCGGCATATGGCTCATACGGCACGCAGGACGCGTACGGCGCGCAGAACTCGGCGTACGGCCAGAACCCGTACGCGCAGAACCCGGCGTACGGCCAAACTCCCCACACCCCCGCCCCCGCGGGCGGCTACGCCTACCAGGCCGCCCCGCCCCTCACCCCCGCCTGCCGCATATGCGCCGCGCAGCCCGCCCGGGACATGACCATCCGTCAGCACACGGGGCTGCTGGTCGCGATGCGGTTCTCCAAGATGGAGGGCCCGTTCTGCCGCTCCTGCGCCACGGCGATCCACCGGGAGATGACGACGAAGACGCTGGCGGGCGGCTGGTGGAGCCCGGTGTCGCTGATCGCCTTCACCCCGCTCACGCTCCTGTGGAACGTCTACGTCCGCACGAAGATCAGGAAGCTGCCGCAGCAGGCGATGCAGTCGCCGACGGGGATCGTCATGGACCAGGGCAAGCCGATCGCTCAGCGCCCGCTGGCGTACGTGTTCCTGCTCCTGCCGCTGCTCTGGCTGGCCGTGTATTTCTCGAACTAGGTCACGAGCTAGCCCAGCCCCCGCCGGATCCGCCAGGAGCCCCGCCACTTCGAAGTGGCGGGGCTCCTGGCGGATCCGGCGGCACACACCTTCCGGTCCGGTCTCGGCAGCTCTGCGCGGTCAGTACTTGGCAGCCAGACTGACCTGGGTGCCGCCACCGGCGCCGTCGAGACGCCAGCGCAGGTACTTGTGGTCAGGCGCCGTCGTGGTCGCCGAGACCCAGTGACCCGGGACGATGAGTCCCCGCCAGTTCTCGACCCAGTAGCAGTCGGTACCGCTGCATTCCCACAGGTCGACCGCCAGAGTGGCGTTGCTGGTTCCCTCCGAACCGACGAGCCCTATTCCGACCCCGCTGCCGACGGCACGTCCCGACTGGACGACCGCCCAGTCCCATCCTTGTACGCATGCCTGGGCGGCATTGCAGAAGTTTTCGCGGAACCAGGTCTGTTCATCCGTCGTGCGAAGTGTCGGCTCTTCAGTGCCGGTGCGCTCGCCGGCGGATTGGGTCCCTGCCTCGGGTGGTGCGTCGGCCTTGCCCTCAAGGGAGGGGGCTTGGTCGATCGCGCGACCGCCCTCCACGATCGCCCGGATTCCGGAGGCGAACTCAAGGATCTGTACGGAGTGCTCATCCCCCAGATCCATCGTCGTGCGCACACGCGGAGGGACCCCCCGTTTGGTGTTGGTCTTCGTCATCGTCATCTCAGGCTTCCTCCCTCTGGAACCAGGCACGCGTGGTGACACGTCCTGCCAAGGCGAGTGTGCTGAAGAGGGTTCGCGGGTCACCGGTGCAGCAGAAAGGCTCCGGTAGGTGGCGGCGTCCGATCACGGACTTCCAACCCCAACCCGCACGACGTTCTCTGCTGTTCAGTCTGACATGACGTGCGCCGATACGCTCGCTCACCGGCGGGACACGGATGTGCCGGGCGGAGGGGTACCGACACACACGCTCACGTCACTGTGAAGCGAGCTCGGCCTGACGGTAGAGCGCCGCTTCCTCGGCCCCGAAGACGACGCTGAACGAGACGTCGTCGGTGTCCCCACCCTGCTGGTGCCCGCCGATGATGCCGACGACTTCCCCGTCACCGTTCACCCAGGGGCTGCCACTCGTCCCCCCGGCGAACTCGGGACACTCGATGCGCTGCTGCGTACGGCTGTGGGCGGTGGGCTTGTTGGTGCAGGTGATGGGCGTTTCGAGGGTGTTGGGGTATCCGGTGACGGTGACGGCGGTCGACCCGGTGGCGCGCCCGGAGGCGAAGACGTTCCCGCCCCCGACGACGTCCTCAACGCCCTTCCCGTCCTTCTCCGCGAGGACGGCGAAGGCCACATCGGTGTCCTCGTCCTGCTCGCTCGTCCACCCCTCGGGCACGAAGGTCCCCTGGACCTCCCAGTACCCGTACGGCGCCTTCCCGTCCCGGTACCCGGGCGCGAAGCGCAGGGTCCCGCCCCCGTCGACGCAGTGCGCGGCGGTCACGATGAGATCCCGCCCGGCGCTGTGCACGACGGAGGCGGTACAGAAGTGCCCGCCGCTCCCGTGGAACAGCGCGCCCACGCGGGCGGTCCGGTCGTTGGTCACGGCCCGCGCGGTCACGCCGAACGGTCCCGGACCGGCATCCGCGGCCGCCACGGAGGAGGACGTGACGGCCGCCAGCAGCACGACCGCACCGAGCAGGGCGTGCCGACGGATGCCAGGGGGACGGATGGTGCGTTTCATCGCCCCTCACCCTGCCGCAGGCACGTGAGAAAAACTCTGAGACCACACTAAGAATCACCTATGAGGGCCCTATTGGCTGGACGGCTCCTGACGGGCATCCCCGTTCGTACCCGTACCCGTACCCGCACCAGAACCCGCACCCGAATCCGCGGCCGGCGCCGGACCGCTCGCCGAACCCTCGGGCGCGACCATCGCCCGTACCAGGCTGGCGAGGATCTCGGCACGTTGCTCACTGGTCAGCTCAGCGTCGGCGATGAGCCGCTCCGCGGCGAGGTACCGGGAGAACTCCAGCGGCTGATCAAAGTATGCCCTCAGATGTCCGGCCGCGCTCTCCTGAGACCGCACAAAGGTTCGACTCACGTATCCCGCAAGCCCGGCCGACGTCACGCCGAGGGCTCCCGCGACGATGCTGGCCGTGGTGTTCCGCGCGAAGGCCGCCGCCACGGTGAACGCGCCCAGCAGGACAAATCCCGTCCACATGGCGGTCTGGGCGTTACGGAACGACGCGGACGCCTGCCCGGTGGCGATGCGGTGGTAGAGCTCCAGCCGGGCGTTGGTGACGGACCAGAGGGCGGGGAGAGCGAGGTCCTGTTCCTGGGGCTGCCCGCCGTCGGGCTCGGCTTCGTCTTCGGGCTCGGGCGACGGCCGGGGGGCCGGCCGACGGAGGGCTTCTTCGAGACGGTCCTCGGCGGTGCGGAGGCGGGCTCGGGGTTCCCAGTCGGGGGACTGTTCCCGGCGCGTCACCGGCCGGACGAGCCTGAAGTACCGGAGTCCGAAGATCCCGGCCGCCATCAGCAGCACCATCCCAAAGGACAGGCCCGAGAGGTGCCAGATGGTCAGGGACGACTTCCATTGGACCGCCCGGTACGGCGCCACCAAGACGTCGACCTGGCAGTCGTCCAGTGTCCTGAGCCGGACGGACAGGACCACGAGTCTGGTCGACTCCTTGATCCGCACCGTCTCCGCGACGGCCGACTCAGCTTGGGTACTGGTATGCCAGTAAGGATCGAACGTCCCGGACACCCCGTAGATGTCCACCGTCCCGTCCGCCAGGCAGTCGGCAGGCCGGGGGTTACGCAGACGGAGGGGCAGCCGCAGCCCCGTATTCCCCTCGGGCACCTCCAGGCGCACTTGCGTCGTCTGCCCGTTGGAAAGTGACGGCCCGCCTACCACCGAGCTCCCGGAGAGTTCCGCGGACACGCGACCCCCCGCATCCGCCGATTGCGCGTACGGCCAGATCAACACGATCCCTGCGATCAGACAGCCGGCCGTGGCCACCAACAACTGACCCCGGCTGTCCCGAAACCGCGCGAAGAACCCCCGCACCCCACCGGCGCCCCCACCACTCTCCGGTTCAACCCCCATAGCCGTCCAGCATGCCGATCACCCACCTACGCCGTCCCCGGTTTCGGCACATGCGCACACTCGGCCCACAGCAACTTGCCCCCCTTCGACGCCCCCAGCTCCCGCAACACGGACACGCCCCACGCATCCGCACAGGCCCGCACGAGGTGCAGCCCACGACCATGCTCGGCGCCCTCCGGGGGTACGAGGACGGGGGCGCCCTTCTCCGCGAAGCCGGGCGGCACTCTCGGATCCGTGTCCCACACGGCGACCATGAGCCGGTCCGGCTCCGCCGCGTGGAGTCGCAGGGCGTACGGCCCCTTGGTGTGCAGGTGCGCGTTGGTGAGCAGCTCGGACGCCAACAGCTCGGCGGTGGGGGTGAGTTCGGTGAGCCCGTGGGCGGCGAGGACGGTACGGAGGGTGGCCCTGGCGATGCCTGGGGCTCGGGGATCGTGCGGGAGTTGGAGGGTGTAGGACCAGGGCGGGGATACGGTGGCCATGGAAGTCTCCAATCACGGTGGGGAGTTGGGTGGTTGCTCAGTGACCATGCCGCTCCGTCGAGCGGGGTGCTTCTGAGTGGGGGCCCGAGTTATAAAGTAGCGGCGCACATAAAAGGTCTTACACAGTTTCCGTGAAAATGCTGATCAATCACCCATGTGGGTGATCTGCGGTACGAGAGAGGCGGGCCATCCCGTGAGAAGCAACCCGACGGGTCGTCAACTCCGGTTGGGTACCGAGTTGCGCAAGCTCCGGGAGCGGGCCGGGCTGACCTCCACCCAGGCCAGCAAGCTGCTGGGCGTACAGCAGAACCAGATCAGCAACGTCGAAGCGGGACGCGCCGGGGTGAGCCCCGAGCGGGTGCGCACGCTGGCCTGCCACTACGACTGCGGGGACAAGCCCCTCGTAGAGGCACTCAGCGAAATGGCCACCGAACGCACACGCGGCTGGTGGGAGGAGTACCGCGAGATCCTGCCCGCCGTACTGCTCGATCTCGCCGAGGTGGAGCACCACGCCACGATGCTGCGCACCGCCGTCACGGTGCATATCCCCGGCCTCTTCCAGACCACGGACTACGCCCGCGAAATCTTCCGCCAGGACGTACCCGAGATGTCACCCCCGGACATCGAGCACCGGGTGTCGTTCCGCGTCAAGCGGCAAGCAGTTCTCTACCGGGACTCCCCGACACCACACCAGGCGATCATCCACGAGGCCGCCCTACGCATGAAGTTCGGCGGCCCCTCCGTGACAGGGACGCAGCTCAAGCACCTCTTGAACATGGCCGAACAGCCGCACATCACCGTCCACGTCATCCCGTTCGACGCCGGGACTTTCCCCGGCTCGGGGCAGTCGATCTACTACTCCGGGGGCCCGGTGCCGCAACTCGACACGGTGAACCTGGACCAGTCCCACGGCCCGGTGTTCCTCGACTCCGAGGCCCAGCTCGACAAGTACCGCGTCCTGCTCGACCGCATGGAGGCCACGGCACTGTCGCCCGCCCGTTCACGGGACTTCATCCACAAAGTCATCCAGGACCTGTGAAGGAAGCGAAGATGCCCAAGCTCACCTGGCAGAAGTCGTCCTACTGCGCCCAGGGCAACTCCTGCGTGCACGTCGCCACAGACACCGCCGGCACGATCCAACTCACCGAAAGCAGCGACCCGACCCGAGCGATACTCGGGGCCACTCCCCGCGCCTTCGGCGCCCTCATCCACGTACTGAAGGAGACCCCGCACCGTGGCTGAAGTCCCCCCGAACCTCGACTGGGTCCGCGCCGCCCCGGACGACGCGACGGGCCCCGGCCCCTGGATCGAACTCGCCTTCGGAGACAACGACCTGGTCTACATCCGCGAGACCAGCGACCCGGAGAACGTCGTCACGACCACCCAGAAGAAGTGGGACGCCTTCGTACTGGGCGTACAGGCAGGCGAGTTCGACCACTTCGTAGAGGGCCTGGAGGACGAGGAACCCTCGGCCCCTGCTGAACCCCGCTCGTGAAGTAACCGTCGGGACCGCCCGCTTCATGGCCAGTGTCGTGCTTCCACGCCCCGAGTAAAGGGCGCTACGCGTCGCCTTCGGCGATGGCCCTCCGGGCCACCCTTGACTCGGGGCGCTCCAGCACGGGGGAGAAGCGAGCGGGCGGCCCAGGGGTGAGGGGTTCCCAGGTGGGCTCCCGGCACTCGGGGGTGACCGGCCACCCCCGGCCGATCGAGCGCGATCGCGCCTCGCCGGCACGCCGGGCCGGCTTAGCGGCGAACGGCCGGTGGGGCGGCGCATCCGGCGACCGGGGGCACGCCGGGTGCACTCGGCGGCCAACCCTGAGTGGGCTGCTGGGGTGCGCGCACTCGCCGCCTCGGTGTGGGCACGTCGGTCCTGTCCGCCGACCGCGCCCCCTGCTTCCGCCCGGTTCCACTGAATGAGGCGGCGATTGGCAGATCCGTTCCACGCAGGGCCCCGCTCCACCCACGTACTCCTGCCTAGTCCTGCCTCCCGCTGGAACAGATCTGCCAATCACCCCCCTCCGGCACCCTCCGGCACCCTCCGCCCCCTTCCAGTCCCCTTTCCCCACGGCCCACCGGCCGCTCGCCGCTAAGCCAGCCCGGCGTGCCCCCACCGCCGAACGCGCCACCCCACTCACCGCTCGCCGCCAAACCCACCCGGCGTGCCGGCGAGGCGCGACCGCGCCCCACCAACCCCGGGCAACGACTCACCCCCGGCCGCCGGAAACCCACCCGGGGACCCCTCACCCCCGGCCGCCCGCTCGCTTCTCCCCCGTGCTGGAGCGGGCCGAGTCAAGGGTGGAGCGAAGCGGAATCGGCGCAGCCGACGCGTAGCGCAGCGGAGCGCCCTTTACTCGGCTCGCGGAAGCACGACACTGCCAAGAAGCGGGCGGCCCCAACGGCACCGTTCAGGAAGCCCGCGCCCCCGCGCCCCAAGTCAAGCCACCGTCAGCTTCCGGCCATCGAGAGCCCATTGCGGGGTATGTCGATCACCTCGGTTCGGTAAGGCGGAAGTCAGGATTCCAGATCTCTCTTGTTGTCACGCACTCAACAAGGAGAAGGTCTACGCGGGTCACACGGCCCCGCCGCCGGGGACACAGCACCGGCGCCGCGCAGCACCCGCACTGCCCCTGTCAACCACTCTCAGGAGGCTGTACGTTGCGTACCGCACCCCCCACAACCAGCACCAACAGATCGACCACACAGGCTAGTTGGCGACGAATAGGCGCCTCCGCCTTCGCCACCGCCGCCCTCGTGATCGGCGGTCTCGGCACCGCCGTCCACGCGAGCGCGGCAACCCCCGTTACTCCGAAGGCAGTCAGCGCCAAGGCCATCGCCGCCCAGGTCGCCAAGGCCCACGTGAAGTACACCTCGCAGTGTGACGCGACCCCGAAGAAGGGCTACGCCTCCTGCAACGCCCTGCGCGTCACCAGCGGCACCACCGCCTTCCAGGAGGAGCAGGCCGCCAAGAAGGGCATCGCCCCCAAGACCGTCAAGCCGAACGCCGCCTCCGCGACCCCCACCGGCTACGGCCCGAGCGACCTCCAGTCGGCGTACGGCCTGACCGACGCCGCCTCCTCCAACGGCTCCGGCGAGACCATCGCGATCGTGGACGCGTACGACGACCCGAACGCCGAGGCCGACCTCGCGACCTACCGCTCGTACTACGGCCTCTCCGCCTGCACCACCGCCAACGGCTGCTTCAGCAAGGTCAGTCAGACCGGTTCGACGACCTCCCTCCCCACCGCCGACAGCGGCTGGGCCGGCGAGATCTCCCTCGACCTCGACATGGCCAGCGCCATCTGCCCGAACTGCAACATCCTCCTCGTCGAGGCCAAGTCGTCCTCGATGGCCAACCTCGGCACCGCGGTGAACCGCGCGGTCACCAAGGGCGCGAAGTTCGTCTCCAACAGCTACGGCGGCTCGGAGTCCTCCTCCGACACCTCGTACGACTCCTCGTACTTCAACCACGCGGGCGTCGCCATCACCGTCTCCGCCGGCGACGAGGGCTACGGCGCCGAGTACCCGGCCGCCTCCAAGTACGTCACCGCGGTCGGCGGCACCAAGCTGTCCACGTCCTCCAACAGCCGCGGCTGGACCGAGAGCGTCTGGAACACCAGCAGCACCGAGGGCACCGGCTCCGGCTGCTCCTCGTACGACGCGAAGCCCACCTGGCAGACCGACGCGAGCTGCTCGAAGCGTATGATCTCCGACGTCTCGGCCGTCGCCGACCCGGCGACCGGAGTCTCCGTCTACGACAGCTACGGCTCCGACGGCACCGGCTGGAACACCTACGGCGGCACCAGCGCCTCGGCCCCGATCATCGCGTCCGTGTACGCCCTCGCCGGCACCCCGGGCAGCAGCGACTACCCGGCCAAGTACCCGTACGCCGCGGCCGGCACCTCCGCCCTCAACGACGTGACCAGCGGCAGCAACGGCTCCTGCACCACGAGCTACTTCTGCACCGCGAAGTCCGGCTACGACGGCCCGACCGGCTGGGGCACCCCGGAGGGCATCGACGCCTTCACCGGCTGACATCGACCTCCGAGCACCGAGCGGGTGCCGCCGAGGAAGGTATGTGGGGATACCCCGGCGGCATCTGAAACGGGCCGCGGCAACCAGCCGCGGCCCGTTCCCCTGTCCGCCTCCTGTCCGCGCGGCCCGTTCTACTCCCCCCGAGTCCGTTTCCGGCGCCATGACCACCGGTTTCGCCTTACTGACGAGCTGTTCAATTCCCTTGAAACGGCTGTGAGTTGAGTCAAGCGTCAACCACCTCCAAGCCATCCGGCGGCCATGGAGAAGTCACGTGAAGGCCCGCTTCGGTATGGCGGAAGTAAGGATTCCATAAGCCTCTTGTTGTCACGTACTCAACAAGGGATGGTCATCCGCGGGCCGCTCGGCCCACCGCCGGGGACCTCGTACCGGCGGCGCACCTGCACTGCCCCTGTCAACCACTTCCAGGAGGCTGTACGTTGCGCACCACACACCCCCAAAGACCGTCCGCGAGCGGTAGCCGCCGCCTCGGCCGGATAGGCGCGGCCGCCCTCGGCACCGCCGCCCTCGTCCTCGCCGGATTCGGCAGCGCCGGCAGCGCGGACGCCCAGGCGTCCCGCGTCGCGAAGGTCACCCCCCACGTCAGCTGGACCAAGGCGTGCGCCACGCCTACGAAGGCGGACGTCGCGGCCTGTAACGCCAAGCGCGTCACCAGCGGCGTCACCGAGTACATGTCGGAGAAGGCGTACGCCAAGGGCGTCACCCCCAAGGCCGCAGACGCCTCCACCCCGTCCGGCTTCGGTCCGACGGACCTCCAGGCCGCGTACGGTCTGACGTCGGCCGCCGCCTCCAACGGCTCGGGCGAGACCATCGCCATCGTCGACGCGTACAACGACCCCAACGCCGAGGCGGACCTCGCGACCTACCGCTCGTACTACGGCCTGTCGGCGTGCACCACCGCCAACGGCTGCTTCAAGAAGGTCAGCCAGACCGGCTCGACGACCTCGCTGCCGTCCAGCAACACCGGCTGGGCCGAGGAGATCTCCCTCGACCTCGACATGGCCAGCGCCATCTGCCCGAACTGCAACATCCTGCTCGTCGAGGCCAAGTCCGCCACCATCGCGAACCTCGGCACCGCCGTCAACGAGGCGGTGACGCTGGGCGCGAAGTACGTCTCCAACAGCTACGGCGCCTCCGAGTCCTCCTCCGACACGACGTACGACACCTCGTACTTCAAGCACACGGGTGTCGCCATCACCGTCAGCTCGGGTGACAGCGGCTACGGCGCCGAATGGCCCGCCGCCTCGCAGTACGTCACCGCCGTCGGCGGCACCGCGCTGACCAAGGCCACCTCCACCACCCGCGGGTGGACCGAGACGGTCTGGAAGACCAGCAGCACCGAAGGCACCGGCTCCGGCTGCTCCGCGTACGACCCGAAGCCGTCCTGGCAGACCGACACCGGCTGCACCAAGCGCACGATCGCCGACGTCTCGGCGGTCGCCGACCCGGCCACCGGCGTCGCGGTCTACGACTCGTACGGCATCACGGCGGGCTGGTACACCTTCGGCGGAACGAGCGCCTCGTCGCCCATCATCGCGGGCGTCTACGCCCTCGCGGGCACCCCGTCCACCAGTTCCTACCCGGCGAAGTTCCCGTACACGGCGGCCGGCACCTCGGCACTCAACGACGTGACCTCGGGCAACAACGGCACCTGCACCACCAGCTACCTCTGCACCGCCACGTCCGGCTACGACGGCCCGACCGGCTGGGGCACCCCTGAGGGGGTCGCGGCCTTCACCGGCTGACCTCCTGGGAGCGGGGGGCCGCCGGGGTCATGTGGGGATCCCCGGCAGCACCTGGAACGGGTCGCGGCAACCAGCCGCGGCCCGTTTTCCCGTGCCGGGAGACAGCGGGATAGCCTTTGGACATCGGCTGGACATCGGCGCGACGGCCCGTCAGAAACGGGACAGGCGTGCGGCATGGCTACGAGGCGGGCGGGGCGTGCGCCGCGTAGAAGGGGTTAACGACGGAACCACACCACAGGTTCCGCTCCGACTTCATTGCCCGGCGTGACCGGCCGTGATACACAGAGTGACCATACGACCCCCCGCATACCGTCACACGCCTCCCGCCAGGGTCCCGCGTAAGCCGGTGGCAAGGGATTCGTACGAAACCCGCCAATCAATGACGCCAAGTCGACATACGACGGCGTCTTTGTCGGCGAGAATGGGCCCGACCTCTGCGCGCAGTGGCAGAGGGTGCAGAACTACCCACTAGGGGCGGTGACTTACATGCTTTTCGCAGCCGATAAGGGCGACATCACCACGATCATCGGCGGGATCGCTCCGGACTGGGGTCCCTTCGGCAGCCTCGGCAACGAGGCGAAGGTGATGATCGAGGTCGTGATGGCGGTCGCCATCCTGCTCTGCCTCGGCATCGCGATCTGGGGCGCCGCCAAGCAGCGCATCGGCGCGACCGCCCTCCGCGACACCTTCAGCGCCGAACAGGGCAAGGGCCTCATCATCGCGGGCCTCACCGGAGTCTTCATCATCGGATCCCTCGGCACGCTCTTCACCATCGTGTACGGCATGGCGGTGTAGCGGTCCAGGGGGTGTCCGACACCCCCGCACCCGGCCGGGCGCGCCCGGATCCCTCTCCCCTCCGACCCACCTGTCCGTCGTGCCCACCGGCTGAGGTTGCGTTTCCCTGATGTCGAGTCACCACACCGCGCCCGCGCGGGAACCAGCACGGCTACCGTCGTACTACTTGGTTCAGCGAGAGGTTGAGGGGGCGTACGCGGCATGAGTCTCGGTGACGAACCCGGCGACGGCGCGCGCGGTGACGACGGGGGGTACGGGGGTTCCGGGCAGACACGCACCCGCTATCCCGACCGCACGGGCGACGTCTACGGCGGTGCGCGGCGCGGCCGCGGGTCTTCCTCACGGAGCCTGATCACGGTCGTCGGCGTCGTCGTCCTCCTGATCGCCGCCATCGCCTTCGCGAACCGTGGGGACGACTCCTCTTCGGGTTCGGGCAGCGGAGACAGCGACAAGACCAAGACCTCGCCCACGGCGGCTTCCGGGGAGCGCCCGGTGGATTCGAAGGCGGCGGGTATTCCGGCGGGGTTCGCGCACAGCGCGCAGGGGGCGCAGAGCGCTGCGGCGAACTATGCGGTGGCGTTGGGTTCGACGGGCATGTTCAAGACGGCCACTCGGCACGACATCGTCAACACCATCTATACGTCCGCTGCCGCCGGCCAGCTCCAGGGTCCGATGGACCAGGCGTACTCGGCGGACTTCCTCAGCAAGCTGGGGCTCGACGCGGACGGCAATCCGCCGGCAGGCAGCACCTTCGTCTCGCGCACGATTCCGGTCGGCACCAAGGTCCAGCAGTCCAGCGACAGCTCCGCCAAGGTCTCGGTCTGGTACATGGGGCTCATCGGTATGTCCGCCCAGACCTCGACCGATCCCGTCAGCTCGACCTGGAAGACGTGGACCTTCGAGCTCCAGTGGGACAGCGGTGACTGGAAGATCGTGACGGACTCCCAGAAGGACGGCCCCGCCCCGGTCCCGGGCGACGACAAGGCCGCCACCTCCGACGAGATCAGCAAGGCCATCGAGGAGTACGGAGGGTTCACGTATGCCCGGTAGCCGAAGCCACATCCTCAAACTCACGGCCGTCGTAGCCGCCGTACAGACCACGGCTGTACTGCTGGCCACCCGTGCCGCCGCGGCGCCATCCCCGACGCCGTCGCCGTCCACCTCGAAGGACCCGTGCGGCCTGCTGATCGGTCCCGCCAAGCAGTACTGCAAGAGCGACAAGGGAAGCGGCGGCTCCGGAAGCACCACCGACCCCAGCCTCACCTCCACCCTCGACCCCCTCTCCTCCCTCGCAAAGGGCTGCGCCGACGCCGCCTCCTGGACCGTCGACAAGCTCTCCGCCGCCGTGAACGACACAGCGAACGTCGACTTCACGAACCCCAAGTTCCTCCAGCAGTACGCGGTGGTCTTCGCGGCGTCGACGATCCTGACCCTGCTCCTGTGGCTGCTGGCCGTGGCGAAGAGGGCGGTGCGAGGTGTCCCCCTCACCACCGCGCTCTCCGAGGCGATCGGTTTCCTGTGGCTGACGGTGCTGGCGAGCGCCTTCACCCCGCTGATCCTCTACACCGTCGTGTCGGCGACCGATGGTGTCACCGAGGTTCTCGCCAAGACGACCGGCAACCAGACCGACTCGTTCTTCGGGACCTTCTCCGGCGCGCTGAACAAGGGCGAGGACATCGGCGGCGGCCCCATCATGCTCATCGTGGTGTCGCTGGTGTCGATCCTCGCGGCGGGTGTGCTGTGGCTGGAGCTCGTCATCCGCGCCGCCCTCCTCTACGTCGGCGCGCTGCTCGGCACCGTCGTGTACGCGGGCTTGGTCGACAAGAACCTGTGGGGCCACGTCCGCCGCTGGGCGGGGATCATGATCGCGGTGATCCTGGTGAAGCCGGTGATCGTGATCGTGCTGGGGCTGGCGGGGGCGCTGTCGACCGACAACGGCCCGGACGCGTTCTCCGCCGTGGTCTCCGGCCTCGCCATCATCCTGCTCGCCATCTTCGCCAGCGCGATGATCTACCGCTTCGTACCGGGCTTCGGCGACGAGATCGCCGGCTCCCGCAACAACCGCATCATGCAGGGTGCCGAGAGCAAGGCCGCGGCCGTGATCAGCTCACCGGCGACCCTGGTCGCGCAGGGCATCAAGACCCACAGCTCCCGCGCCGACAACAACGGCGGCGGAGGCGGCGGCAACCAGCCCCGCCCCGCCAACCCGGTGTCCGGCGGTGTGGCCGCGCACAGCACACGTACGCCGAACGGAGGCGGCGGATCTGTCCCCTCCGCCGCACCCCCACCGCGTACCAGCCCGGCCAACACCCCGCACGCGAGCAACACCCGCAACAGCAGTCCCAACCGCACGGGAGGTGAAGGGCGTTGACGACCGAGTCCCACGTGTCCCATCCGGTCACGCCCCGCCGTACATATCTGATCGGCCGCGCCCGGCCGAACGCGATCGTCGGCCGGAACCGTGAGTCCGGCGAGATCGCGCTCATCATCGGGGGCGCGTTCCTGGGCATGATGTGCGGCCTGCTCGTCCCTGTCCTCTCCCTGCGGATCGTGCTGCTGATGGGGTTCCCGCTGCTGGCGCTCGCCGCGGTGTACGTCCCCTACAAGCGCCGTACGTTCTACAAGTGGTTCGAGATCAACCGCAGTTACAAGCGGAGCCTGCGCCAGGGGACGGCGTACCGCAGCAATGTCATGGAGGCCGGTACGCGCGTCGACGGGCGGGAGATCGAGATCGGCCCGCCCCCGGGGATCGGACGGATCTCCTGGCTCGCCGCCCCCTTCGGCCCTGACGAGATCGCCGTCCTCCTCCACGCCGACCGCCGCACGGTGACGGCCGCCATCGAGATCGAGGGACCGGGCGTCGGTCTGCGCGACAGCGAGGACCAGGAAGCCCTCGTCGACCGCTTCGGCACCCTCCTCAAGCACGTCGCGAACGGCGACGGCTTCGTGACCCGGCTGCAGATGCTCGCGCGCACCCTGCCCGCCGACCCGGACGCCCACGCCAAGGACGTCTCCGTACGGGGCGACGAGCGGGCCCCCGGCTGGGTGCAGCAGTCGTACGACCAGCTCCAGTCCATGGTGTCGACTAGCAGCGAGCAGCACCGCGCGTATCTCGTCGCCTGCATGCACTACTCGCGCGAGCTGGCCGCCGAGGCCCAGGCGATGGCCCGCGCGGCCCGGCCGCAGGGCGGCAAGAAGGTGGACCGGGACGCGGGTCTCGCCGTCGTCATGGCGCGTGAGCTGACGGACATCTGCTCGCGGCTCCAGGAAGCCGACATCCGCGTACGGCAGCCGCTCGGTCAGGGGCGGCTCGCCTCCCTCGTGCACTCGATGTACGACCCCGACCACCCGATCGACCACATCCAGGCGATGACCAAGCGCAACGCCTGGCCCGCCGAGCTCGACGCCATGGAGCCCACCTACCTCCAGGCGAAGACCCGCGAGTCCTCCACCCGCGCCCCCTGGTGCCACGCCACGGCCTGGGTGAAGGAGTGGCCGATGACCCCGGTGGGCGTCAACTTCCTCGCCCCGCTCCTCGTCCACACCCCGGACGTCATCCGGACGGTGGCCGTCACGATGGACCTCGAACCCACCGAGGTCGCCATCGAGCGCATGCTGACGGAGAAGACGAACGACGAGGCGGAGGCGTCGCGCGCCGCCAAGATGAACCGGACCGTCGACCCCCGTGACGTGGCCTCCCACAACCGCCTGGACCAGCGCGGCGAGGACCTCGCGAGCGGCGCGGCGGGCGTCAACCTGGTCGGTTACATCACCGTCTCCTCCCGCTCGCCGGAAGCCCTCGCGCGCGACAAACGTACGATCCGCGCCTCGGCCGGCAAGTCGTATCTGAAGCTGGAGTGGTGCGACCGCGAGCACCACCGGGCCTTCGTCAACACACTGCCGTTCGCCACCGGAATCCGCAGGTAGGGGCTGATGTTCTGATGGGGCTGATGCTCTGATGCGGGATCCGCTGTCCGCCGCCACGGACGCCTTCACGTCCTTCCTCTTCGGCAAGGTCGAGACAACCCGCCTCCCCGTGCGTACGTCCACGGGCCAGGCCCAGGCGGTCTACCTGCCGACCGCCGCCCCGGGCCTCGGCGACTCGGGCGTCATCATCGGCCGCGAGGTGTACTCCGGGAAGGGCTACATCTACGACCCCTTCCAGCTGTACGGACAGCAGCTCCCGGCCCCGCACTGGCTGGTCCTCGGAGAGTCGGGGAATGGCAAGTCGGCGCTCGAGAAGACGTACGTACTCCGGCAGTTGAGGTTCCGTGACCGGCAGGTCGTCGTCCTCGACGCGCAGGGCGAGGACGGCGTCGGCGAATGGAACCTCATCGCGGAAGAGCTGGGGATAACTCCTATCCGCCTCGACCCGACCGCTGCCCTGGACATGGGCATCCGGCTCAACCCGCTCGACCCGGCGATCACGACGACGGGCCAGCTGGCGCTGCTGCGCACCATCATCGAGGTCGCGATGGGCCACGGCCTGGACGAGCGGTCCGGCTTCGCGCTGAAGGTCGCGCACGCCTACGTCAACGAGACGATCGTCGAACGCCAGCCGGTGCTGACCGACATCGTGGAGCAGCTACGGCACCCCGAGCCGGAGTCGGCCGAGGCGATGAACGTCGCCATAGACGACGTACGGGCGTGGGGTCTGGACGTGGCCCTGGTCCTGGACCGCCTGGTGGACGGCGACCTGAGGGGCATGTTCGACGGCCCCACCACGGTCGGAATCGACCTGGACGCCCCCCTCATCGTCTTCGACCTCTCCCACATCGACCGGAACTCGATCGCCATGCCGATCCTGATGGCGATCGTGGGCGTTTGGCTGGAGCACACGTGGATCCGCCCCGACCGGAAGAAGCGCATCTTCCTGGTCGAGGAGGCCTGGCACATCATCAACAGCCCCTTCGTGGCCCAGCTCTTCCAGCGCCTGCTGAAGTTCGGCCGACGCCTCGGCCTGTCCTTCGTCGCGGTCGTCCACCACTTGTCGGACGTGGTCGACGGGGCGGCGGCGAAGGAGGCCGCGGCGATCCTGAAGATGGCCTCGACACGGACGATCTACGCCCAGAAGGCGGACGAAGCACGGTCGACGGGCCGGGTGCTGGGCTTGCCCAGGTGGGCGGTGGAGATCATCCCCACCCTCACGCCCGGCATCGCGGTGTGGGACGTCAACGGCAACGTGCAGGTGGTCAAACACCTGATCACCGAGACCGAACGCCCCCTCGTCTTCACCGACCGCGCCATGACCGAGTCCTCCGCCGACCACCTCGCCGACGACGCCCTGCGCGCCGCGGAACTGGAGGCGGAGGAGCGGGCGGCGGCCTTCATGGAACAGCACCTCAGCGATCTGGACGATTCCTCCGAGTCCACAGTGGCCTGAGGGGTGGCGTGAGAGGTGACGTGAGATGAGACAGGACCAGCGCGACGGGCGTCGCGAAGGGGAAGGCGGCATCCCCGACGGGCTGTTGGTCGGGGTACTGGCCTTCCTCCTCGGCATGACGCTGATGGTGTGGACGGCGACGGGCCTCGCGGGCTGGTTCTCCCGCGGCGCCTGGCCACACGCCGTCACCTTCGCCCACACCCCCCTGGCCATGCGCCACCTCATCGGCCAACCGCACGACATGGCGGGCGCCTGGCCGTCCACCCCGGCCGCCCAGCTCTCCGGGTACGGCCTCTTCTGGGGCCTGTTCATCGGCCAGCTGATGGTGCTGCTGGTGCTGACGGTGTTCGTGATGGGGACGGTGGCGCGGTGGCGGGCGGGGAGGGCACGGAGGCGGGCGGAGGCGACGGCTGGGGTGGCGCCGGTGATGCCGGTGATGCCGGTGGTGCCGAGGCAGGCGGAGGAGCCGCGGCCGACGACGGCTGTTCGGACGGCTCCCTCTGCAACGGACGGTGAACGGGTGGGCGGGTGGGAAACCATCCGCGCCGAAGGCGCGGCTCCGACGGCTCCCGTTGCAACTGACGGTAAACGGGTGGGCGGTTGGGCAAAAACCCGCACCGCAGGCGCGGTCGTCCTGGCCCCGCCAGAATCCCGCCACACGACCGCAACCCAGGCCGTACGGGACGCGGAGGGCCCCGCCCTCATCATCACCTCGAACCCCGCCACGTGGTCGGAGACCAAGGACGCCAGAGCCAAACTGGGCCCCGTCCTCCTCTACGACCCCACGCACCTGTGCGACACCCCGGCCCGCCTCCACTGGTCCCCATCAACCGGCTGCGAGGACAAGGCAACGGCAGCAGCAAGAGCCACCGCCCTCCTCGCCCCCGTACGCCCCACCGCCAAGGTCGACCAGCCCATGGCAGACGTCGCGGAAACGCTCCTGCGCAGCTATCTGCACGCCGCCGCCGTGGAGGGCAAACCCTTCCGCCACGTCCACCGCTGGGCCCAGGGCACCCAGGTCCAGGACGCCGTACGAGCCCTCCGTACCAACCCCAAGGCCGCATCGGGCGCCGCCGGCGAACTCGAAGCCGCCCTCACCTCGCACACCGAACGCCGGGACATCGCCCAGGAGTTGACGGCCCGCGCGCTGTCCTCCCTCTTCACGGTCAACATCCGCGAGTCATGCACTGCAAATCGAACTGACAGCCTCGCCTTGGATTCCTTTGTGAACGAAGGGGGCACGCTTTATGTGGTCGGTGAACCCATCGAGGACCCCAAGGCGAACCCCGGCGCCATGCCGCTCCTGACGGCCCTCGCCTCAAGCGTGGTCGAGCGCGGCCGGCGCATGGCCGAACGGTCATCCTCCGGTCGCCTCGACCCACCACTTACGCTCGTCCTGGACGACGTCGCGGCCGTGGCCCCGCTCCCCCAGCTCCCGGACCTTCTGGCCACGGGAGCGGACCGGGGCCTGCCGACGCTGGCTCTCCTCCGCTCCCAGGAGCAGGCGCGGTCCCGTTGGCCCCAGTACGAACTCCCCCTCTAGCGGGCCCCGGCGTCCGGCCGCTCGATCACCAGCTCCAGCTCCAGCTCCCCGGAATCCCCCGGCGCCGCCACGGTCCGCCCACTCGGCACGAACCCGGCCTTCCGGTAGAACGCCTCCGCCCGGCTGTTCTTCTCGTGCACGAAGAGCCGTACGCGATCGAGCCCGATCCGCCAGGACCACTCAAGGGCGGCGTCGAAGAGCGCCCCGGTCACACCGACCGCACTCCCCCGGTGCTCGGGCCGCACATAGACCCCCACCAGGTGCCCCTGGCGCTGCTCGACCACGACGTCGTTGAAGTCCCGCTCCCCGGCCTCCTCGACCAGCACGGCCACGGATCCGCCCCACACCCCGTCCGCGTCCTCGGCGATGAACTGCTGCCGCTCCGTCGTCCCCTCGGCCGCCCCGGCCGCCCGCTCCTGCCAGAACGCGTCGGGCCTGGCCGCGGCATCCTCGTACGACTCAAGGAACGCGAGATGCGCGACGGGGTCCCGCAGGGCGTCGAGCCGGAGCTCCTTCACCTTGGCCCACTCGTCGGCACGTATGGAACGGATCACGTGGTTCATGGGAGCCACCGTAGTACGCGCGTACGACATCACTCATCCGATATCCCCCGGACATCCACCCTGCCGACGCCCGCCGTCCGGGCCCCCGTCATGCTCTTCCCTGTACGCACATTGATCCAGGGGAGAAAGCCGCATGACCAAGGTCCAACTAGAGGAACTCCGCGAGGTCATCCACCCTGCGGGCAAGCTGGAGAGCAGGGCGGAGCACTGGGCCGGCCGCCTCTACATGCGTGCGCTCTCCCTGCGGGTGACCCGCTTGATGCTGGGCACGCGCTTCTCACCGAACCAGATCACGACGGTGATGGTCTTCGCGGGCGTGCTCTCCGGGGTGGCCCTGGTCATCCCCGGCCTGGGCGGCGCCGTACTCTCCGTCGTCTTCATGCAGCTGTACCTGCTGCTGGACTGCGTGGACGGCGAAATGGCCCGCTGGCGGCGCCAGTTCAGCCCCCTCGGTGTCTACCTGGACCGTCTCGGCGCCTACCTCGCCGACGCCGCCGTCATGGTCGGCATGGGCGTCCGCGCCGCCGAACTCGGCCTGGACCCCTACCTGGTGGCCGGACTGGCGGCGGCCATCGGTGTGCTGCTCCTGAAGTCGTCCTCCGACCTGGTCCACGTGGCCCGCTCGGACAGCGGCATGGAGAAGGCCACCGACCAGTCCGTGGTGCCGCGCTCCAGCGGCCTCGCCCGGGTCCGCAGCCTCGCCTCGGCCGTCGGCCTCCACCGCCTGGTCAACGGCATCGAGTGCACCATCCTGCTGCTCGTGACGGCCGTCGTCGACCTGGCGCTCGGCGACCTGACGGCGACGAAGATCGCGACCGTAGCCGTGACGGCGATCGTCTGGCTGCTCGTCCCCGCGCACATCGTCTCGATCGTCGCGTCCTCCCGCCTGAAGTAACCGCACTCCCGCAAGCCCCCGCTCCCGGAGGGAAGCGGGGGCTCGCGTACGTCCCTCAGTGATCGTCACTAAATGGTCGACACTCAGTCGTCGTCATCCAGTTCCGCGGCCTGGTCATTGGGCACAGCCCCGTACAGATCATGCCGAGGCGCCGGCATCACGGACTCGGCTCCCCGCACGCTCTTCCAGATCGCCTCGTTGAAGGTCCGCTCGTCGATCTGGTCCTCCTTGGTGAGGTCCTGTTTCGCGGACACCTTCGCCATGGGCGAGTTGACCGTGTTCACAGCCGCCAGATCGGTCGACGGCTTCACAGCGTCGTACGCCTCGACACGCGGCCGCGCCGTGAACGAGTTCACCATCGGCGTCGCGTACGCGTCGAACTGCGTCATCGGCGACAGCCCGAGCAGCAGCTCGATCGTCCGCACCATCGAGGCGGTGCTGTAGAAGGTCGAGTCGACCCGCCCGGTCTGCGTATACGGGCTGATGACCTGCGAGATCGTCCGATGCGCGTCCACATGGTCAGGCCCGTTCTGCGCGTCGTCCTCGGTCACGAAGATCGCCGTCGACTTCCAGAACTTGGAGTGCGAGACCTCGTCGACCAGTTGCCCGAGCGCCCAGTCGTTGTCGGCGACGTACGCCTGCGGGGTCGGCATGCCGGCCTTGGTCCCGGAGGTATGGTCGTTCGGCAGCCGCACCATCTCGAAGGCGGGCAGCTCCCCGCTCGCCTCGTACCCCTGGAACTCCTTCTTCCACTCCTCGATCCGCGGGCTCCCACAGGTCGTACCGCGCGCGGGGAAGGTGTTCGCCGAGTCGGGGCAACTGAGGTTGTACGGCCCGAAGTCGTGGTCGGTCCCGGCGTTCAGCACCGGATCCTGGGCCGCGCCCTTCCCCGCCGCGTCCGCGTTCACGTAGAACCCGTAGTTGCGGAAGCCGACGCCCTTGTCCGCGAGCCGCTGCCAGATGTACGCGTGCTCGGGATCCTTGTTGGGCGCGATGGCCGGGTCACCGTTCTCGGACGGATACGAGTGGTTGCGCCCGGAGTAGTTGGCGGGCCATCCCTGTTCGCTGTACGGGTTGGAGTTGGCGGCCACGGTCCAGTTCCACCCCTGCGCGCTCACCTCGGCGTCCGCGTAGAAGTTGTCCAGCGTCACGAACCGCTGCTCCAGCGCACGGGCGTTGGGCGCGGAGTCGTCCCCGAACAGGTTGAGCGAGGCGTCCCCGTTGCCCTGGCCCAGCGATCCGAACTCCTGGTCGTACGTCCGGTTCTCCTTCACCACGTAAATGACGTGCTTGATCGGCGACTTCTCCCCGACCCGTCGCGGCACGACCGCCCCGGTCGCCCGCGGACTGTCCTTCTGCTCGAACCCGTTGTTGGCGACGACGGTCCGCGTCCACCGTCTCAACTGCTTCGCCCCGCCGTCCAGTTGGACGGTCGACAGGGTCCCCTTCATCATCGACCCGGAGTACTGGTCGGGCGAAGTCGCCGCAGTGGACGTCGGGTTGGGATACCCGGGCCCGTTGTTCGGCCCCGCTCCCAGCCCCTTGGCATTGGTGACATACAACTTCCCGTCATACGCGATGACGGCCGTCGGATACCAGGCGGTCGGGATCAGCCCGTCCGTCTTCCCATCCTTCAGGTCTACGACAGCGATGTCGTTGTTCCCCGAGTTGGCGACGTAGAGCCGCCGCCCGTCCTCGGAAAGCGCGAGCGCGTCGGGATTACTGCCCACGGGAGCGTGCCGGTACGGCGCGAGCCCGATGGTCCGCGTGACCTTGCGCGTCGTGGCATCGATGACGCTGACCTGGTCACTGTCCCCATTGGCGACGTAGAGGGTGTCCCCCTCGGCGTCGGCGACCACGGCATTGGGATGCGTCCCCACCTCGATGGAGTCGCTCTGCACGGGAGCCGCCCCACTGACATCCAGCACACTGACGGTGTTGCCGCCCTGGTTGGTGACATACGCGGTGTTCCCGCCATCAGCGAGGACGACGGCGTACGGGTCGTGCCCCACGGGCGTGGTCGCCATCGAACCGTCGCCGAGATTTACAACGGTCACAGCGTCCGCCAGCCGGTCGGCCACGACGAGCCGCTTCCCGTCGGGCGTCACGGCGATCCCGGCCGGATACATGTTCACGGCCTGCCCGTCGGGGTTCTTCGTGGGCAGCTTGACGGGGTCCTTCTCCGTCAGCCGCCCGTCCGCCACGTCATACGTGTGGATGATCTCGCGCCCGCCCCCACTGACGTAAGCGCGCTTGCCGTCGGGACTGAAGGCGAGCCCGGTGAAAATCGCCGCTGGGCTCTTGTACGAGATGGTCTGCACGACCTCCGAGTCCTCGGGGTCGACCACCTGCAAGGACTGGGTGCCCTGACCGGCGTTGCTCACCAGGAGCATGCTCTTGTCGGGCGACAGCACCGCGTTGAGCGGGAGGTTCCCGAGCTGGGCCTGTTGGCCGGCGGGGGTGACTTTGTAGCCGACGGGGGTGATGGCCGTTCCATCGTCCTTCGGACCTGCGGAGCCCTGCCCACCCGCGGCCGCGAGCGCGACGGCAGCCCCGGTGGCGAGAACGGCGGTACCTGCCAGCACAGTGACAACTCGACGTCTGTTTCTGCGTCTCAGGACCATGAGTCACGACGGTGACGCGAGGGCGTGACGGGAGAGAGGACTGTTGTTGACGTGGACATGACCGCACGGTGAACGCGAAAAAGCCCCAACTCTAGGTGTATACCCAAGAGTTGAGGCTTCTTCTCAAAATTTGTTCGGCGGCGTCCTACTCTCCCACAGGGTCCCCCCTGCAGTACCATCGGCGCTGTGAGGCTTAGCTTCCGGGTTCGGAATGTAACCGGGCGTTTCCCTCACGCTATGACCACCGAAACACTATGAAACTGTCAACCGGAGCCGTGGCATAGCTACGACGGTTGTTCGTGGTTTCAGAACCAACACAGTGGACGCGAGCAACTGAGGACAAGCCCTCGGCCTATTAGTACCAGTCACCTCCACCCGTTACCGGGCTTCCAGATCTGGCCTATCAACCCAGTCGTCTACTGGGAGCCTTACCCTCTCAAGGAGGTGGGAATACTCATCTCGAAGCAGGCTTCCCGCTTAGATGCTTTCAGCGGTTATCCCTCCCGAACGTAGCCAACCAGCCATGCCCTTGGCAGGACAACTGGCACACCAGAGGTTCGTCCGTCCCGGTCCTCTCGTACTAGGGACAGCCCTTCTCAATATTCCTACGCGCACAGCGGATAGGGACCGAACTGTCTCACGACGTTCTAAACCCAGCTCGCGTACCGCTTTAATGGGCGAACAGCCCAACCCTTGGGACCGACTCCAGCCCCAGGATGCGACGAGCCGACATCGAGGTGCCAAACCATCCCGTCGATATGGACTCTTGGGGAAGATCAGCCTGTTATCCCCGGGGTACCTTTTATCCGTTGAGCGACGGCGCTTCCACAAGCCACCGCCGGATCACTAGTCCCGACTTTCGTCCCTGCTCGACCCGTCGGTCTCACAGTCAAGCTCCCTTGTGCACTTACACTCAACACCTGATTACCAACCAGGCTGAGGGAACCTTTGGGCGCCTCCGTTACTCTTTAGGAGGCAACCGCCCCAGTTAAACTACCCATCAGACACTGTCCCTGATCCGGATCACGGACCCAGGTTAGACATCCAGCACGACCAGACTGGTATTTCAACGACGACTCCACAAACACTGGCGTGCCTGCTTCAAAGTCTCCCAGCTATCCTACACAAGCCGAACCGAACACCAATATCAAACTGTAGTAAAGGTCCCGGGGTCTTTCCGTCCTGCTGCGCGAAACGAGCATCTTTACTCGTAGTGCAATTTCACCGGGCCTATGGTTGAGACAGTCGAGAAGTCGTTACGCCATTCGTGCAGGTCGGAACTTACCCGACAAGGAATTTCGCTACCTTAGGATGGTTATAGTTACCACCGCCGTTTACTGGCGCTTAAGTTCTCAGCTTCGCCACCCCGAAGAGTGACTAACCGGTCCCCTTAACGTTCCAGCACCGGGCAGGCGTCAGTCCGTATACATCGCCTTACGGCTTCGCACGGACCTGTGTTTTTAGTAAACAGTCGCTTCTCGCTGGTCTCTGCGGCCACCCCCAGCTCATGAAGTAAATTCAATCACCGGTGATGGCCCCCCTTCTCCCGAAGTTACGGGGGCATTTTGCCGAGTTCCTTAACCATAGTTCACCCGAACGCCTCGGTATTCTCTACCTGACCACCTGAGTCGGTTTAGGGTACGGGCCGCCATGAAACTCGCTAGAGGCTTTTCTCGACAGCATAGGATCATCCACTTCACCACAATCGGCTCGGCATCAGGTCTCAGCCTTAATGTGCGACGGATTTGCCTATCGCACGGCCTACACCCTTACCCCGGGACAACCACCGCCCGGGATGGACTACCTTCCTGCGTCACCCCATCACTCACCTACTGCAGGTCTGGTCCGTCGGCTCCACCACTCCCCTTTGCCCGAAGGCTCCGGGGCGGCTTCACGGACTTAGCATCGCCTGGTTCAATGTTTGACGCTTCACAGCGGGTACCGGAATATCAACCGGTTATCCATCGACTACGCCTGTCGGCCTCGCCTTAGGTCCCGACTTACCCTGGGCAGATCAGCTTGACCCAGGAACCCTTAGTCAATCGGCGCACACGTTTCTCACGTGTGTATCGCTACTCATGCCTGCATTCTCACTCGTGAACCGTCCACCACTGCCTTCCGGCGCGGCTTCACCCGGCACACGACGCTCCCCTACCCATCACAGCGGGCGTTGGCCCTATTGCTGCAATGACACGACTTCGGCGGTACGCTTGAGCCCCGCTACATTGTCGGCGCGGAATCACTAGACCAGTGAGCTATTACGCACTCTTTCAAGGGTGGCTGCTTCTAAGCCAACCTCCTGGTTGTCTCTGCGACTCCACATCCTTTCCCACTTAGCGTACGCTTAGGGGCCTTAGTCGATGCTCTGGGCTGTTTCCCTCTCGACCATGGAGCTTATCCCCCACAGTCTCACTGCCGCGCTCTCACTTACCGGCATTCGGAGTTTGGCTAAGGTCAGTAACCCGGTAGGGCCCATCGCCTATCCAGTGCTCTACCTCCGGCAAGAAACACACGACGCTGCACCTAAATGCATTTCGGGGAGAACCAGCTATCACGGAGTTTGATTGGCCTTTCACCCCTAACCACAGGTCATCCCCCAGGTTTTCAACCCTGGTGGGTTCGGTCCTCCACGACCTCTTACAGCCGCTTCAACCTGCCCATGGCTAGATCACTCCGCTTCGGGTCTTGAGCGCGCTACTGAATCGCCCTATTCGGACTCGCTTTCGCTACGGCTTCCCCACACGGGTTAACCTCGCAACACACCGCAAACTCGCAGGCTCATTCTTCAAAAGGCACGCAGTCACGAGAGTGCATGCAAGCATGCACTCCGACGCTCCCACGGCTTGTAGGCACACGGTTTCAGGTACTATTTCACTCCGCTCCCGCGGTACTTTTCACCATTCCCTCACGGTACTATCCGCTATCGGTCACCAGGGAATATTTAGGCTTAGCGGGTGGTCCCGCCAGATTCACACGGGATTTCTCGGGCCCCGTGCTACTTGGGTGTCTCTCAAACGAGCCGTTGATGTTTCGACTACGGGGGTCTTACCCTCTACGCCGGACCTTTCGCATGTCCTTCGCCTACATCAACGGTTTCTGACTCGCCTCACAGCCGGCAGACTGTGAAAGAGAGATCCCACAACCCCACATGCGCAACCCCTGCCGGGTCTCACACGCATATGGTTTGGCCTCATCCAGTTTCGCTCGCCACTACTCCCGGAATCACGGTTGTTTTCTCTTCCTGCGGGTACTGAGATGTTTCACTTCCCCGCGTTCCCTCCACATACCCTATGTGTTCAGGTATGGGTGACAGCCCATGACGACTGCCGGGTTTCCCCATTCGGAAACCCCCGGATCAAAGCCTGGTTGACGGCTCCCCGGGGACTATCGTGGCCTCCCACGTCCTTCATCGGTTCCTGGTGCCAAGGCATCCACCGTGCGCCCTTAAAAACTTGGCCACAGATGCTCGCGTCCACTGTGCAGTTCTCAAACAACGACCAACCACCCATCACCCCCGGTTACCACCGGAGTTCACTGGGGCCGGCACTGAAGGCAGCCGTAATCGGCCGTACCTTCAGACACCCAACAGCGTGCCCGACACCCTCGCCACTCATGATCAGCTTTCCACGCCCCGAAGGACAGTACTCACAGCCCGAGATGACTGACGGTGCCGAATAATCAACGTTCCACCCATGAGCAACCACCGTCGGACGTGTGCCGACGTAATGGCCCTGGACCACCAAGCAAAGCTCGGCGGCCTAGATGCTCCTTAGAAAGGAGGTGATCCAGCCGCACCTTCCGGTACGGCTACCTTGTTACGACTTCGTCCCAATCGCCAGTCCCACCTTCGACAGCTCCCTCCCACAAGGGGTTGGGCCACCGGCTTCGGGTGTTACCGACTTTCGTGACGTGACGGGCGGTGTGTACAAGGCCCGGGAACGTATTCACCGCAGCAATGCTGATCTGCGATTACTAGCAACTCCGACTTCATGGGGTCGAGTTGCAGACCCCAATCCGAACTGAGACAGGCTTTTTGAGATTCGCTCCGCCTCGCGGCTTCGCAGCTCTTTGTACCTGCCATTGTAGCACGTGTGCAGCCCAAGACATAAGGGGCATGATGACTTGACGTCGTCCCCACCTTCCTCCGAGTTGACCCCGGCAGTCTCCTGTGAGTCCCCATCACCCCGAAGGGCATGCTGGCAACACAGAACAAGGGTTGCGCTCGTTGCGGGACTTAACCCAACATCTCACGACACGAGCTGACGACAGCCATGCACCACCTGTACACCGACCACAAGGGGGCGACCATCTCTGGCCGTTTCCGGTGTATGTCAAGCCTTGGTAAGGTTCTTCGCGTTGCGTCGAATTAAGCCACATGCTCCGCTGCTTGTGCGGGCCCCCGTCAATTCCTTTGAGTTTTAGCCTTGCGGCCGTACTCCCCAGGCGGGGAACTTAATGCGTTAGCTGCGGCACCGACGACGTGGAATGTCGCCAACACCTAGTTCCCACCGTTTACGGCGTGGACTACCAGGGTATCTAATCCTGTTCGCTCCCCACGCTTTCGCTCCTCAGCGTCAGTAATGGCCCAGAGATCCGCCTTCGCCACCGGTGTTCCTCCTGATATCTGCGCATTTCACCGCTACACCAGGAATTCCGATCTCCCCTACCACACTCTAGCTAGCCCGTATCGAATGCAGACCCGGGGTTAAGCCCCGGGCTTTCACACCCGACGTGACAAGCCGCCTACGAGCTCTTTACGCCCAATAATTCCGGACAACGCTTGCGCCCTACGTATTACCGCGGCTGCTGGCACGTAGTTAGCCGGCGCTTCTTCTGCAGGTACCGTCACTTTCGCTTCTTCCCTGCTGAAAGAGGTTTACAACCCGAAGGCCGTCATCCCTCACGCGGCGTCGCTGCATCAGGCTTTCGCCCATTGTGCAATATTCCCCACTGCTGCCTCCCGTAGGAGTCTGGGCCGTGTCTCAGTCCCAGTGTGGCCGGTCGCCCTCTCAGGCCGGCTACCCGTCGTCGCCTTGGTGAGCCACTACCTCACCAACAAGCTGATAGGCCGCGGGCTCATCCTTCACCGCCGGAGCTTTTAACCCCCACCCATGCGGGCAGAAGTATTATCCGGTATTAGACCCCGTTTCCAGGGCTTGTCCCAGAGTGAAGGGCAGATTGCCCACGTGTTACTCACCCGTTCGCCACTAATCCACCCCGAAGGGCTTCATCGTTCGACTTGCATGTGTTAAGCACGCCGCCAGCGTTCGTCCTGAGCCAGGATCAAACTCTCCGTGAATGTTTACCCGTAATCGGGTGGACACCACGAGAGCGGAACCAAGGAGAGGAATAATCCCCTCGGTTCACAGCGTCCTCGCTGTGCGCCTACCGAACATCGTCCGGCAGGACTTTTTCAAAGGAACCTCGTCCCAGCCGATCGGCCGGAGACGGGGTATCAACATATCTGGCGTTGATTTTTGGCACGCTGTTGAGTTCTCAAGGAACGGACGCTTCCTTTGTACTCACCCTCTCGGGCTTTCCTCCGGGCGCTTCCCTTCGGTCTTGCTTTGTTTTTGTTTCGTTCTTGCGTTTCCGACTCTATCAGATCGTTTCCGGTCCGATTTTCCTCGGTGCTTTCCAGGTTTCCGCTTCCGCGTTTCCCTTTCCGGCGTTTCCGACTCTATCAGATCCTTTCGGGCCTGATTCCCAGTCAGCGGGGCTTGTCTTCGCGGCTGTTGGGCCGTTCCGACGTCCCAAACTTTAGCGGATCCTCCCGGCAGTTCCTAATCGGGCCGCCGTGTCCGAATCGAATTGAATTCGGGCACGCCGAATTCGCCCCGGTCCGGGAGATCGTGCTGGTGGTTTGGGTGCCGCATCAGCGGCGGAGGTGCTACCGAAGAACCGTTACGGCTCCGTGGCAACTCGAAGAACCTTACGGACCGGGCGGGACGATGTCAACCGCCGCTGTCAAGATCTTTAATCGAGGTCGCTGAGCCGGCCGCCCGCGTCCGGCTGGGCGTGCTCCACGCGTCGTAGAAGACGGGTCAGAGCCTCACCCAGGACGCCGCGCTCCTCGGTGGACAGGTCCTGGAGCAGGTCCTCCTCGAAGACCGAGGCGAGGCGCATCGCCTCAAGCCACTTCTCGCGCCCCTCGTCCGTCAGCTCCACGATGACGCGTACACGATTGGACTCGTCGCGCTCCCGGGTGACCAGCCCCTCCGAGACCATCCGGTCGATGCGGTGGGTCATCGCGGCCGGGGTGAGGCCCAGCCGCTTGGCGAGCTCGCTCGGGCCCAGGCGGTACGGGGCGCCGGCGAGGACGAGGGCCTTGAGGACCTCCCACTCGGCGCTGCTGATCCCGAGTGCGGCGGTCTGGCGGCCGTAGGCGACGTTCATGCGCCGGTTGAGGCGGGAGAGGGCCGAGACGATCTTCTCGACCTGGGGGTCGAGGTCCTGGAACTCGCGCTGGTAGGCGGCGATCTGTTCTTCGAGTGTCGGCTCACTGACGCCGGGGGTGTCGCCCATGACCGCAGTATCGCACGCCATCACTTGGCCTTGAAGTCCTTCAAGGTGTACTGTTCAAGTTCTAACTTTAGCTTCGAAGTCTTCAGGCCTGCATCCATGTGCCCTGAAGGCTTCACGACCAAGGCAGGTGAAAGTGACCAGGGCGATGGGCGCAGCGATGCGCCGGATCCACGTGGGCAACGCACTCAGCGCGTTCGGGCTCGGCTTTACCGTCCCCTTCCTCTACGTCTACGTGGCGCAGGTTCGGGGACTCGGCTCCATGACGGCGGGCATCGTGCTCGCCGTCTTCGCCGTGGCCGCTCTTGTCGTGCTGCCGTTCGCCGGGCGGGCCATCGTCCGGCGCGGCCCGCTGCCGGTGCTGCTAGCCGCCCTGGTCACCGCCGCCTTGGGAGCTCTGAGCCTCGGGCTCGCGAACAGCGCCACGACCGTGCTGCTGTCAGCGGCCGCGCTCGGTGCCGGGCAGGCCGTGATGCAGCCGGCGCTCGCGACGATGATCGTGGACTGCTCCTCGGCGGACACGCGGTCGCGCGCCTTCGCGATGCAGTTCTTCCTGCAGAACCTCGGGTTCGGTGTCGGTGGTCTGATCGGCGGCCACATCGTCGACACCTCGCGGCCGGGGTCGTTCACCCTGCTGTTCTCGATCGAGGCGGCGATGTTCCTGCTGCTCGTCGTGATCATGTCGACCGTACGGATGCCGCACGCGCCGCGGATCAAGGGTGACGCGCCGCAGGCCAAGGGCGGCAGCTGGAAGCAGCTGCTCGACAACCGGGCCATGGTGCAGCTGTCCATGTTGGGCTTCGTGCTGTTCTTCGCCTGCTACGGACAGTTCGAGTCGGGGCTCTCCGCGTACGGCGTCGAGGCGGCCGGGATCTCCACGTCCGCGCTCGGTACGGCGATGGCCGCGAACACCGCGGTCATCGTGATCGCGCAGTTCGCCGTGCTCAGGTTCGTCGAGCGCAGGAAGCGGTGCCGGGTGATCGGCGCGGTCGGTCTGATCTGGGCGGTCGCGTGGCTCGCGGCCGGGTACGCGGGCCTCGGCCACGGCAGCCAGACCATGGCCACGGCGGCCTTCATCTCGACGTACGCGCTCTTCGGACTCGGCGAGGCGATGCTGTCGCCCACCATCGCACCGCTGGTCGCCGATCTGGCGCCGTCGGGCATGGCCGGTCAGTACAACTCGGCTTTCGCCCTGGTGAAGCAGCTCGCGCTGGCGATCGGTCCCGCGGTGGGCGGCCCGATGGGGGCGTCGCTGCACGGCCCGTACATCGTGACGTTCCTTCTCTTCTCGCTCGGCATCACGTTCCTGGCCGTGCGGCTCGGTCGGCAGCTCACCCCCGTGCAGAACCAGCCGTCGCTCGCGAAGAGCCGGGTGGTCGCGCAGGGCGGGACGCCGGCGGAGCCGGTCCCGGCGAGCGCCTGACGGACGACGGACCGGCAGACGTACGACGGCCGCCACCACGTTTTCGGACGTGGTGGCGGCCGCTTTTGTCTCTCAGCGGACCCCCGTCACCAGGTTGGCCGTAAAGGGGAGCGTCGCGCTGCCGTCGGGGGCGGTGCGGTCCGCGAGGTGTTCATGGACCGCTCGGCCCGCGCGTACGAGGGCGTCGTCGCCTTCGTTGTCGACGATCGCCTGGCCCCAGGACGTCGACGAGAGCTGGCCGGGGGCGTACTCGGCCAGCGGCGGGAAGGCGATGCCGAAGCTGACCTCGCGGCAGGTGACGTCCTGGAAGCCGGCGGTGCGCAGGGCGGTGGTGAGGCGTTCGGCGGTGCCGGAGAAGGCGCCCTCGTAGTCCGCGGCGATCTCTGGGCCGCCGTACTCCTTGACGGCCTCGTACTGGGCCACGAAGTACGGGATCAGGTTTCTGGCGGCCCAGGTGGTGGCGGCGAAGCGGCCTCCTGGGCGGGTCACTCGGGCCGTCTCCGCGAAGGCGGCATCCAGGTCGGGGAAGAACTGGGCGCCCTGCTGGCACACGACCGCGTCGAAGATGGCGTCCTCGTAGGGGAGTTTGTCCGCGGGGGCCGCCGTGAACGCGATGTCCGGGTACATCCGGGGCGCGCGTTCCCTGGCCACCCTCACCATGCCGTCGTTGACGTCCGCGCCCGAGACGCGGCCTGCCGGGCCGACGCGGGCGGCTGCCGCGCGGGCCGCGAAGCCTGTGCCGCATGCCAGGTCCAGGACCGTGGCGCCGGGGAACAGGTCCACGGCGTCCAGCACCGCCTCCACGAAGGGCGCCATGAACGGCGCGGCGTACTGCTCGTAGCGCTCGGGAGCACTTCCTTTGAGCTGAAAACCCGTTTCGTCTGCCATGGGGGAGCTACTAGCACCGGGCGGACCAGACGGCTAGGTGACGCGCGGGCCTGTACGCACCGGGCTTCCTCGCCCCAGACCCCCCTCAAAGATTGCGCCGTTCCCCGCGCCCCTGAAAGTCGGCTGCGGGACGGTGGGGGCTGGTCGCGCAGTTCCCCGCGCCCCTAACGGCTCGGGGCTGCGCCCCTTCGCCCCCGGCCCGCCCCGGGTGCTTTCAGGGGCGCGGGGAACTGCGCGACCAGCCCCCACCCACCCGCAGCCAAAGAACCGGCATACGGGGTCTGGGGCGGAGCCCCAGGAACGGGATGGGACGGGTAGGGGCGGCGGGGGCGAAAACACGCCCCTGGCAGGCGCGCTCAGTGTTCCCCGCGCGGTAGCGCGAACTCGCACCACACCGCCTTGCCGCCCCCAGGGGTACGCCGCGACCCCCAGCCGGAGGCAATCGTGGCGACGATGGCGATCCCCCGGCCGGCCTCGTCGGCGGGATCGGCGCGGCGCCGACGGGGAAGGTGATCGTCGCCGTCCGTGACCTCGATGATGAGGCGCCGGTCGGTGCGCCGCAGCCGCAGCCGCATGGGCGGGGTGCCGTGTTGCAGCGAGTTGGCGACGAGCTCACTGGCGGCCAGGACCCCCAGGTCGTGCAGCTCGGCCGAAAAACGCCAGCTCGTCAGCACGCCGGAGGCGAACGCACGCGCGCGTGGCGCCGCCTCCACACCCCCGAGCAACTCCAGGGCGGCATTGCGGAAGAGCTCGCTGTCCGGCCCCGTACGCGCGGGGTGCTGAAGGACCAGGACCGCCACGTCGTCGTCATGGTCGGCCGTGACACCCGCCGAACGGACAAGGCGGTCGCAGACCACCTGGGGGCTGCCGGTGGCGCCTGCGAGGGCGCGCTCCAGGGAGGCGATGCCCTCGTCCAGGTCCTCGTCGCGGCGCTCGACCAGGCCGTCGGTGTAGAGGACGGCGGTGGAGCCGGGGCCCAGCGGCACCGAGCCCGAGGCGTGCAGCCAGCCGCCGGTGCCGAGCGGCGGCCCGGTGGGCTCGTCGGCGCGGTGGACGGTGCCGCTCTCGTCGCGGACCAGGATGGGGAGGTGGCCCGCCGAGGCGTACACCAGCCGCCCCTCGTTGGGGTCGTGGACGGCGTACACGCACGTGGCGATCTGGTTGGCGTCGATCTCGGTGGCGAGGCCGTCGAGAAGTTGCAGGACCTCGTGGGGAGGAAGGTCGAGGCGGGCGTAGGCACGTACGGCCGTACGGAGCTGGCCCATGACCGCCGCGGCGCGCACCCCGCGGCCCATGACGTCGCCGATGACGAGCGCCGTACGGCCGCCGCCGAGGGTGATCACGTCGTACCAGTCGCCGCCGACCGCGGCCTCCGTGCCGCCGGGCTGGTAGGTGGCCGCGATGCGCAGGTCGTCGGGCTCCTCCAACTCCTGGGGGAGGAGGGAGCGCTGGAGAGTGACGGCCGTTTCGCGCTGGCGGCGCTCGCTGGCGCGCAGCCGCTCGGCGGCCTCGGCGTGGTCGGTGACGTCGGTGGCGAAGATCAGTACGCCGCCGCCCTGGCCCTCGGGGGAGGTGTCGACCGGTGTGCAGGTGAAGGTGTACGAGCGGCCGCTCTTCACCTTGCGGGACTTGACCGTGCGGGGCTTCGCGCTGCGCAGTACCTGGTCGAGGAGCGGCAGCAGGCCGAGCTCGTCCAGCTCGGGCAGCGCCTCGTGCGCGGGCTCGCCGACGGGGCGTACGCCGAAGGCCGCCGTGTAGGCGTCGTTGACGTACGCGAGGCGGTGCTCGGGGCCGTGCACGAGGGCGACGAGCGCGGGGACGCGGTCGAGGACCTCGCGCACCGGCAGCTCGTCGACGGCGAGCGCGGGCGGAGTGTCGTCGGTCAGCTGCTCGGCGCGGGCCGCGGGCACGGAGCCTTCCCCTCGTCGGTCCGGGGAGACCGTGTGCTCGGTCCGCGCTGCGGCGCGGCGCTGCGTTCCGGGGAGCCGGGCGCTCCAGCGCGTGAAGTTCACAGTGGGGAAAGCCTCGTGGGATAGAAGGGCGAGCGGTGGGCCCGCCCAAAGTCGTGGACCAGTCTGGCAGTCTGGCCGACCGGGCCGACATCCGTCAGACGCCGGCCCGACCGGTGGAGTTCCTGGGTCCGGTCAGGACGACCCCTTCGGGTCGAGCTTCGGGTCGAGAGGAGGCTTTCCACCGGCCGCGAGTTCGAACTCCGCTCGGGGGTGTTCGAGCGAACCGAGGGACACGATCTCCCTCTTGAAGAGCCCCGCCAGGGTCCATTCGGCAAGCACGCGAGCCTTGCGGTTGAAAGTCGGCACCCTGCTCAGGTGGTAGACGCGGTGCATGAACCAGGCAGGATAGCCCTTCAGCTTGCGCCCGTAGACGTGCGCGACGCCTTTGTGCAGCCCCAGGGACGCCACCGAACCGACGTACTTGTGGGAGTACGTCTCCAGCGCCTCGTCCCGCAGGGAGTGCGCGATGTTGTCGCCGAGGACCCTGGCCTGACGCACGGCGTGCTGGGCGTTGGGCGCGGTCTCCTTGTCGGGCTCGGCGGCGGTGACGTCGGGGACGGCGGCGGCGTCTCCCGCGGCCCACGCGTGCGTGACGCCGTCGACGGTCAGCTGGGGAGTGCACTGGAGGCGGCCGCGCTCATTGAGGGGGAGATCGGTCGCGGCGAGGATCGGGTGCGGTTTCACTCCGGCGGTCCACACGACCGTACGCGTCGGGAAGCGCGCGCCGTCACTGAGGACGGCGACCCGGTCAGCGCACGAGTCGAGGCGGGTCTCCAGGCGTACGTCGATGTTGCGACGGCGCAGCTGGGTGACCGTGTACTTGCCCATCTCCTCGCCGACCTCGGGGAGGATGCGGTTCGAGGCCTCGACGAGGATCCACTTCATGTCCTCGGGCCGGACGTTGTGGTAGTAGCGCGCGGCATAGCGGGCCATGTCCTCCAGCTCGCCGAGCGCCTCGACGCCGGCGTAACCGCCTCCTACGAAGACGTAGGTCAGGGCCGCGTCGCGGATCGCGGGGTCTCGGGTGGAGGAGGCGATGTCCATCTGCTCGATGACGTGGTTGCGCAGGCCGATGGCCTCCTCGACCGTCTTGAAGCCGATGGCGTAGTCGGCGAGACCGGGGACCGGGAGGGCGCGTGAGATCGAGCCGGGGGCGAGCACGAGTTCGTCGTACGTGATCTGCACCGGACCCGCGCCCTCCTCCTCGGTGGCGAGCGTGGTGAGCGTCGCGGTGCGCTTGGCGTGGTCGATCGACTGGACCTCGCCGATGACGATCCGGCACTGGTCGAGGACCCGGCGCAGCGGGACGACGACATGGCGGGGCGAGATCGAGCCCGCGGCGGCCTCGGGAAGGAACGGCTGATAGGTCATGTACGGCTCGGGTGAGACGACCGTGATCTCGACCTCGCCCCGTTTCAGTTCGGGCTTCAACTTCCTCTGCAGGCGCAGAGCGGTGTACATCCCGACGTAGCCGCCGCCGACAATGAGAATGCGCGCGCGTTCCTTCACCATCCCATGACGCACCCAGCTCTTGCGTTTGTCCACAGGCCCGACAATTTGTGTGACCGGCCGCCGACAACGCGCAGGGTTGGCCGATTTGCCGGAGTCCGCGGAAGATGCGCAGGTCAGCGGGGGTGAGCAGGGTACGCGGAGGGGGCGCAATCGGGACGTAACCGTCCCGTACTCCGATCGGGGGGCGCTCCGTGCGGAACCTGCCCCTTCTGAATTGACCCCCTCTCAACTATGTTCGTGTGTCGACGGGGTGTAGGGGGATGCGCTCGACGAGTCCGCAGGGCGGGCTCGTGCTCACAAGCTTGTTCCGCACGCTCCGGCTGCCAATGGCGGGGAGAGTCTCCGGGGGGAGACGTCATTACCGGGGGAACGCTTATGCACATTCAGGATTCTCATTGGGCTTCCGCGTCTGCCATCGCGTCCGGTGGCACGGTCGGCGCGGCGGCGAGCGGCAATGGCCGCGGTCCGGGTGAAGGATCGCGTACGGCGCCGCTGCGTGTGGACGCACAGCGCAATCTGGAGCACGTACTGCGCGCGGCGCGCGAGGTCTTCGGCGAGCTGGGGTACGGCGCGCCGATGGAGGACGTGGCGCGGCGCGCGAGGGTCGGTGTCGGCACGGTGTACCGGCGCTTCCCGAGCAAGGACGTCCTGGTCCGCCGGATAGCCGAGGAGGAGACCTCCCGGCTGACCGACCAGGCACGCGCGGCGCTCGGCCAGGAGGACGAGCCGTGGTCGGCGCTCTCGCGCTTCCTGCGTACGTCGGTGGCCTCGGGTGCCGGGCGGCTGCTGCCGCCGCAGGTGCTGCGGGTCGGCGTCGCGGAGGACGGGGCCGAGGCGGACGAGGCGCGGGTGCCGCAGCAGCGGTCCGGGCTCACTCCCGAGCTGCGGCTCGTCGAACAGCGGCCGGTGCCCGAGGAGGAGTCGGCGGTCGTGGCGGCGGACGACGCCGGTGCGGCGGCACTGCTCGAGGTGGTCGGCCGGCTGGTGGACCGGGCGCGCGCGGCGGGCGAGCTGCGGGCGGACGTCACCGTGGCAGATGTCCTGCTGGTCATCGCGACGGCGGCACCCTCGCTGCCGGACGCCGCCCAGCAGGCCGCGGCCTCGTCCCGGCTTCTCGACATCCTGCTGGAGGGGCTGCGCTCACGTCCGGCGTGAGCGTCCTTTGAGTACCGGGCCTTCCCGTGAGAACCGGGCCTTCCGTGAGTACCGGGCCTTCCTGGGCGCGGGTGCTGCGCCACTCGCGCCGGGTCTGCACCACTCGCGTACCGGGTACGGCGGGCAGCGGAGCCCGCGACAGCGCGCCCCGGACATTTCAGGCGTAACGGCAACTCCCGTCCGCGAGCCGTTCGTTGACTATTCCCCAAACGAGTGACCACTAGTGCGGTCGTGTGGCAAGTCCCCACGGACGAGTGGTTGGTCCGTACTGGGGAGCCGCGCCCCTGAAGCGTGTGGCACTCTTTCCCGGTATTCGGGTCCGAGTGTGCAGGCGGGGGCTTTCCGCGATGAGCGTTGACGGGCGGGACGAGTCACTCGGTGACGGTGGCGCGGAGACCGGCGGGCCGCCCTCACAGCAGGTGCCGAGCCAGGGTGGCCCCTCGACGGGCCGCGCGGCGCCTTCGGGCGACAGTGGCCCGGAACCCAGCGTTCCCGCGCAGCGCGACCGCTTCGACCGGCGCGACGGCGGCGTCCTGCCGCCCCCGGTCGATCTGTCCCCGGCCGATCTGTCCCCGGTCGGACTGGCCCCGTCCGACGCCGATCTGATCGAGCGGATGCGCGCGGGTGACGACACGGCGTACGAGGCGCTGTACCGGCGCCACGCGGACGCCGTGCGCCGCTACGCCCGCACCTGCTGCCGGGACGCGCACACCGCCGACGACCTCACCGCTGAGGTGTTCGCCCGCATGCTCCAGGCCGTACGCGGCGGCAGCGGGCCCGAGCATGCCGTACGCGCGTATCTGCTGACCACGGTCCGCCGTGTCGCCGCGAACTGGACGAAGTCGGCGAAGCGCGAGCAACTGGTCGACGACTTCGCGGTGTTCGCCACGCAGGCCGCCCGCGGCTCCGAGGTGTCCGACGACGACACATTGGACCTCGGCGCCGACGTGCGCGCGATGCACGAGGCCGAGCAGTCCATGGCCATGCAGGCCTTCCGCTCACTGCCGGATCGCTGGCAGGCCGTGCTGTGGCACACCGAGGTCGAGGACGAGTCGCCGAGCGAGGTCGCCACGCTCTTCGGACTCGACGCCAACGGCACGCGCGTGCTCGCCAGCCGCGCCCGAGAGGGCCTCAAGCAGGCCTACCTCCAGGCGCATGTGAGCGCCACGCTCAGCATGGACGAGGAGTGCGCGCGCTACGCCGACCGGCTCGGCGCCTACGCCCGCGGCGGGCTGCGCACCCGCGCCGAACGCGGGCTGCGCAAGCACCTGGAGGAGTGCGCCAAGTGCCGACTGGCCGCGGGCCAGATCAAGGAAGTCGCCAGCGGGATCCCGGCGGTCGTGCCGGTCGCGGTCATCGGCTGGTTCGGCGCCGCCGGCTACGCGAAGGCCGTCGCCCTCATCGCCGGTGGCGCCGGCGCGGGTGCGGCCGGAGCCGCGGGCGCGGCAGCCGCGGCGAGTGGCGGCTCGGGCGGGGCGAGCGCGGGTGGCGGCGCAGCGGCCTCGGAAGGAATCGGCGCGCCGGTCAAGGCCGGTATCGCGGCGGGTGTCGTCGCGGTGGCTGCGGCGGCGGTGGCGCTCGCCCTGGTCGGCAACGACAGCCCCGCCAAGAAGCCCGAGGCCAAACCAGCCACCTCACCCGCCGTCGAGGCGCCACTGCCGTCGCCGAAGCCCCCGAAGAAGACGCCTGCGCCGAAGCCACCGGTCGTGGTCGCCCCCACCCCGACTCCCACGCCGACGCCTTCCCCGACACCCAAGCCCACCCCGAAGCCCACACCCAAGCCGTCGCCAACCCCCACCCCGACAAAGGCGAAGCCGAAGCCCACGCCCAAGCCGACCCCGACCCCGACGCCCCCTCCCGCACCGGTCGTCTACCAGTGGAGCGAGCTGGAGTACGGCGTCAACGGCGACCACATCAAGCCCGAGATGCGGCTCGGCGAGAGCAGCTGGGTGTGGCAGCGCGACGGGGTGTCGATCGCGAACACGATGTACGCGCACGGGGTGACCGTCCACGGCCAGTCCTCCGTCACCATCGACCTCAACCGCAGCTGCTCCTCGTACGACGCGATGGTCGGCGTCGACGACCTGACGATGGGCCTCGGCAAGGCGCGCTTCTCCGTGTACGCCGACGGGTCACAGCTGTGGAAGTCGCCGCTGATCGAGGGCGGTGACCAGGCGATCCCCGTCCATGTGAACCTCACCGGCCACAAGACGATCCGCCTCGCCGTCGAACCCCACTCACCGTTCGACTCGGCGGCGCTGGCGGACTGGGCGGAGTCGAAGTTCCTGTGCCAGTGAGCGGGCACGGCTCTGAGGCGCGTGAGCGGATGCGGCTCCGGTGCGCGTGAGGGCGTGCGGCTCCGATGACGGGAAACACACGGGCACTTGTGCCTGAGCGAGGTGAGGTGAGCCCGAGCGGCTAGTCGGCGGTGGGGTGCTCATTCAGCGCCTCGGCCAGGTCCCGCAGCGCGTCGTCCGTGGTGAAGTCCGAACCCTTGGCCCGCTCGGACTCGTAGCGGACAGGTCCGAGGGCCGCGAGCGCGGCTGCCTCCGTACGCTCGGCTTGGACGCGCTCGCGCGGGGGACGCGGATGGCCGCCGCGCCAGCGGGCACCGGCGGCGAGCAGACGGATCGCGTGCGGGAAGTCGCCCAGCTCGGCCAGGAGGCCCGCCCCGACATCGAGGAAGCCCGCCTTCACCACATCGGCGCACCACGAGTCCACCGCCTGCCGCAGGGCGTCGAACAGCTTCCGCAGACCGCGCTCCGGACCGGACTCGGCGGTTGTGACGAGCGCGTCCACCCAGTTCAGTGCCGCCACGAACTGCGGAGGCGGGGTTCCTTGGAAGCCATCCTCTCGCGCCTGCTCACACAGTTCGCGCGCGAAGGCGACCTCGCCGTCGTCCAACGCCACCTGGGCCCGCAGCAGACGGATGAACGCCCGGGAATCCGTCACCCCGTACCGCTCGGCCGCCGCACTCGCCTCGTCCAGAGCGGTCAGCGCCCGGGACCGCTCGCCCGCGCGATAGGCGATCTCGGCCAGCCGCGCCATGAGGAACGGCGTCTCGGCATACGCGCCCACCTCGAAGGCGAGCCGCAGCGCCTCCTCGTACTCCCCCTTCGCCTCGTCGAACAGGCTGCGCGCCATCGCCGCCTCACCGGCCGCGCTGCACACCTGGGCCCGCATCCAGCGGTCCCCCACCCTGCGGCTGAGCACCCGCAGCTCCGCCAGGTCGTCGTCCACGCCGTCCATACCGCCCGGGGCGTCGACGACCATGTGCGTACGGAACATCAGGGTGACGCCGATCTCCCACTCGCCCCCGTACGCACGGCAGTTGGCGACCGCCGCGTCCATGACGGGCCGCAGATCGTCCGCGCCGCCCAGGAAGTAGGAGGCCATCGGCCAGATCAGTCCCGGCATCCGGGCCGCGTCCGGGCCGCCCTTCTCGAAGACGGCCCGCACCCGCTGGATGTACTCCCGCATCGGCCCGTCCACCCGCCCGTCCAGCGAGCCGACGTCCATCTTCATGAACAGGTGGAACAGCCGCAGCCGCATCCGCATCCCGCGCAACGGGTGCTCATCGCGCTCGGGGGCGTCGAGGAAGACCGCCACGGGGTCGACGGCGTCCAGCTCGGCGAGGAGGGCGTCACCGGAGACGGGCCGAGACCCGACGGGCAGCGCGCCCTCTCCAGGCTCTCCAGGCTCTCCAGGACCTGCGCCCGTGTCTTTCCGGGCACCCATGGTCGTGCCGGTCCGGGTACCCATGCTCGCGCCCGTCCCAGAGCCCGTTCTCGTGCCCGGCCGACTGCCCACAGCGGCGCCAGTCCCAGGGCTCACGGCCTGCGGCCTCCCTGGGGCAGGCGGGGCACCGGGCCCGGTCGCGTCGAGCATCGCGCCCAGCCGCAGCACGAGGTCCGTCCATTCCGTGCCCTCGCGGCGGAAGTTGCGCAGCCACCAGAACCAGCCCATGGCGAGGACCATGGCACCGCCCTCCTCCTCGTCACCGGCGACGATCGCGCGGAAGAGGGCAGCCCTGATGTTGTCGAGCTCGGTCTCCAGCCGCCGGATCCACGGGAGTTGCTCGGCGGAACGCAACAGCGGCTCGGCCTCCTCGACCAGCGAGCGCACCCATGCGCGATGCCGCCGCTCGGCCGCGATGCGCAGTTCGGGGACCTCGGCGGCGCGCTCGGTGGCGTACTCGTGGATGGTCTCCAGCATGCGATAGCGCATGCCGCCAAGCCGAACGCCATCTACGTGGCCATCTCCATGGCTATCTCCATAGACGCCTCCCTCCCCACCCTCGTCTCCCTCTCCGTCATACGGGGTGGCGACGATCAGGGACTTGTCGACGAGCGCCCCGACGAGATCGGCCGCGGGCCCGGTGCACACGGCCTCCGCGGCCGCCAGGTCCCAGCCGCCCGCGAACACGGACGCCTCGCGCAGCACGGTCCGCTCCCGCTCGTCGAGCAGGTCCCAGGACCAGTCGACGACGGCGCGCAGGGTCTGCTGGCGGGGCAGCACCGTGCGGCTCCCGGAGGTGAGCAGCCGGAAGCGGTCGTCGAGCCGGTCGGCGATCTGACGAGGGGTGAGCAGCCGCAGCCGGGCGGCGGCCAGCTCGATGGCCAGGGGCAGACCGTCGAGGCGCCGGCAGATCTCGTCCACGGCCGCCGAGTCGTGGAACGCGACGTCGGCGTCGGGACGCACGGCCGACGCCCGCTCCATGAAGAGGCGGCGCGCGGGATCGGGCGGCAGGGGCTCGACAGGGCGCACCAACTCGCCGGGCACGCCCAGGGGTTCACGACTGGTGGCGAGGATCGTGAGCCCCGGGCAGTGCGTCAGCAGAGTCTCGGCGAGCTCGGCCGCCGCGCCGATGACATGTTCGCAATTGTCAAGGATCAAGAGCTGGCTGCGCGGGGCGCAGTACTCGACGAGCAGGGCGACCGGGTCGTCCTGCGGGACCGCCATCTCGTTGGTGATCAGCACGGTTTCGCGCAGACCGAGGGCACTGACCACGGCACCCGGGACCGCCTCGGGCCGGTCGAGCGGGGCCAGCTCGACCAGCCACGCCTGCGGAAGCCCGGCGGCGGCTTCCTCGGCGAGGCGGGTCTTTCCCGAACCACCTGGTCCGGTCAGGGTGACCAGGCGTGCCCTCTGAACATCCGAACGGATGGCTCCGAGTTCGGGTTCCCGCCCGACGAATGAGTTCAGACGGGGACGAATGTTCCCGCTCCGCGGGGGCCGGAAGAGATCGCCCGACTCGACGGAACCGGCGGGCGCCGCCCCGCCGGCACGGACTTGGGGGCGAGCCGTGTCCCCTGCCCGAGCCCCGTTCCCGTTCCCGTTCCCCTGCCAGTACCCATGCCCCTGCCCGTACTCCTGCCCCTGCCCCTGCTCGCGCCCCTGCTCCGGTTGCGGATTCTGTTGCGGGTCCAGCAACTCCGCGTGCAGCGCGCGCAGTTCCCGCCCGGGATCCGCTCCCAGACCGTCCATCAGCCCGCGGCGCACCCCCTCGTACGCAGCCAAGGCATCCGCGCCTCGGCCGGCGTCGCGCAGGGCGCGGATGAGCAGGACGTGCAGCGCCTCGTCGTATGGGTGAGCCGCCGTCAGTTCCTTCAACTCCGGTACGACGTCGGAGGCGCGGCCGAGCCGCAGGTCCGCGTCGACGCGGGCTCGCTTCGCCTCCAGGCGGAGGGCCTCCGGGCGGGTCGCGGCGGTGCGGTCGGGGAGGTCGGCGAGGGCGGGGCCGTGCCACAGGGCGAGGGCCTCGCGGAGGCGGTCGGCGGCGGTTGTGGCGTCACCTTGGTCGAGTGCGGCCTTACCCTGCGCCACCAGTCGCTCGAAGACGAACAGGTCCACGTCGTCCTTGGTGGCCCGCAGGCGGTAGCCGCCCGCCTCGGAGGTGACCGTGTCCTTGCCGATGGCTCGGCGGAGGCGGCCGACCAGTGCCTGTAGGGCTGCGGGGGCGTCCTGTGGGGGATCGTCCGCCCACACCTCGTCGATCAGGGTGTCCGGGGTGGTGGTGTGTTCGGGGCGCTGGGCCAGGGCCGTGAGCAGCGCGCGTACGCGGGGGCCGCCCACGGTTATCTGGGCGCCCCGGTCGTCCTCCACCTGGGTGACCCCCAGAATCCTGTACCGCACCCACCCATTCTCACCGTCCCCGCAACCCGCGGCATCGGCTTTCCCCGGCGAGCCTTATCGGGCACGGTTTCCGCCCGCGGTGGTGCAGGCAGTGCGTTTCTCGCCCCCGCCGCCCCTACCCGTCCCATCCTCCAGGGGCTCCGCCCCTTCGACCCCGTTCGGTTGTGTGTCGGGTGCGGGTGGGTGGGGGCTTGTCGCGCAGTTCCCCGCGCCCCTTGGGTGGGTGGGGGTGGGGGTTGTTTGTCGGCTGCGGGTCCGTGCGGACTGGGCGCGCAGTTCCCCGCGCCCCTAAAGGACAAAAGACAAAGGCACCCGGGGCTGCGGCCCGCGATCCCCCAGGAACCGTTCGTCACACGGACCCGCACCCGGCGACGCACAGCCCCAGCCGACACGCACCCGCAGCCGGCGACGCACGACGGCCCCACCCACCCTCACCCGGTACGACGGCGGCGCAGTCGGCGACGCAGCGAAGGGGCCGTGTCGGTACGTCCAGCCCGTCGCTTACGTGGTTATGGGCAAGTTCATGCTGTGGAAGCAGGCAGTAATGCCCACCGGCGACGGGCTGGACGTACCGGCACGGCCCCGACCCACCCACCAACGCCGCCTACCCCCTCCGAACCGCCCCCGCCCCCGCACCCGCACCCAATGCCCGCCCCTGCGGCACAATCCCGGCCGGGACGGCGCGCTGTCGGGCGGGTGTTCCCGTCCAGCACGTTCCCCGCCGGGCCAGCAACCGGCGTAGCCACAGTTCCAGGGAGACCAGGTCGGCGAGACCGTCGAGGGGCAGGGGCTCGCCCTCCGCGGCCGCGCGGAGGGCCTTGCGGACGACGCGGGCCTCGACGAGGCCCGCCTGGGCGAGCAGGGGTGTGTCGAAGAGGGCGATCAGGGAATCCGCGGCCACCCGCAACCCCGTGCGTGCGGCCGCCGCCGAGGACGCGTGGGACGGTGCGCCCCACCCGGGAGGCAGATCCGCCACCCCGGCCCCCTCCAGCACCGTACGGAGGATCGCCGCGCGAGCGCCCGGCTGCACCCGCAGCGCCTCGGGAAGGTCACGGCACGCGCGTACCACCTGGTTGTCGAGGAACGGCGCGTGCAGCCGCTGGAAGCGGATCTCGGCGGCCTGCTCCAGGACGCGCACATCGGCCGCGTGACGCGCGAGCGCCGAACGCGCGCGGAAGTCGCCCGGCCGCTGCCCGGGCCCGACCCCCGGCCGCCCCGTCGCCCCTTGCAGGCGAACCGATACTTCAGCAAGCGCCTCACCGGTCAGCCAACGCGCCGCGGGCCCGGGCCTGGCCCAGGTGAGCGCGGCGAGCGACGCCCCCACGGCACCCCCCGGCTCCTCGAACCGCCGGTGCAGCAGCCGGTCGGCGAGCACGTCGACGCCGGTGCGGTACGGCGTACGGGCCAGCTTGCGCGCGGCGCCGTACACGCGCGCGGGGACCATCACCGAACCGTCCGCCTTCGCCAGCGCCGCGACGGGCCGCACCAGGTGACGCCGTTTGCGGTCCATCAGCAGGTCCGCGAGCCGCGCCGGATGGGCGTCCAGGACCTGCCGGGCCCCGTACCCCGTGAAGTGGTCCGCGCTCCCGGCCGACAGCCGCGCGCGGTGCCGGGCCGCCGTCACCAGTGACGGGCCCGGTTCGTCCGTCAGGGGGCCGTCCAAGTCGGCGTAGGGGAGCACCTCTTCGCCCCCGGTGACGACCACATGGTGCAGCCGGGGATTCGCGGCGAGCGTCCCGGCCCGCTCCAGCTCGGCCTCCCGTCCGCTGACGGCAAGGTCGTTGAAAGTGACCGCAAGAAGTCGCTCACCAGCGCCCGTGCCGTGCCCCAGAACAGTCCCCGGCGCCCCTGGAAGCCCCGCGGCGAGCAGCGCCAGCGTCCCCGAAGCGGGCCCTCCGGAGAGGTCGGCGCCGATCCCCGGCACCGGCATCCCGCGCGCGGCGCGCCGCTCGGCGGGCCCCATCCCGGGCACGGGCCCGGGGTCCACATCGGTGCCCGGCACATGACGCGGCGCGGCGAGACGCGCGCGTACGGCCTCTACGAGGGCGTCGCGCACGGCGTCCACGGCGCTCGTGGGGTCGGCCGAGGGCGCCGCGACCGCGAGGGAGGCGACCGGCTCGTACCCGGCGATCTCGCGCGCCCCGGCGCGCAGGATGAGCGCGTGCCCCGGCGGGATGCGCCGCACGCCGTCGTACGGGGTCGAGTCGTGCACCGCGGCCGGTACGTCGGGGGCGGCGAGCAGGGCCGCCAGGTGCCCGAAGTCCAGGTTCGCCTCGATGAGGTCGGCGAGGGGGAGCGCGGCGGTCGCGTAGGCCGTGCCGCCCGCCCAGGGGGTGTAGAACACGGGCCGCGCGCCCGCGAGATCGCCGCAGACGGTCACCCGCCGGCCCACCTGGACGACTGCCGTATAGCTGCCGGACCAGTTGGTCAGATGCCGAATCGCCCCTCCGCGCGCGGCGAACAGCCCGACGCGCAGCTCTTCGTCGGAGGCTCCGCAGGTGCCGAGTACGGCGATACGGTTCTGCGCGTCGGCCTTCACGACGCGCACCTCGTCGGGACGCCAGTCGCCGACGGCCCAGAGTGGATCGGGGTCGCCCCACAGGAGTTGGGAACCCACCGGGTGCACGGTCTCGCCGTCGCTTCCGGTGGCGCCCGCCGAGCCGATCTCAGGCGTTCTGGCGACGGTGCTGCTCCACCCCACCAACCATCGCATCGCCGCCTCCACAGGCTGTGGACAACCAGTGCACCGTACGAACTCGGCACCATGCTGCCACGAAGGACGCGCGTGGGAGGGCTCCTGCGGCGGCTTGCGCACCCTGAAGTGCGCCCCCGTGCGAGCGCCCGCGCCGCCAAGAAGCCGACGCACAACCGATGTCGGGCGAAGTCGAGCCGCCGCGCCGCCGACGAGAGGCCGCCTCCGGGCAAGCTCCCCGAGCCACGTCCGGGCGACGTCCGAGCGTCGTCCACCCCCCGCCGGGCCGACGCGAATGCGCCCCCGATACGCTCCCCCAAAACACCCTACGCGCCCTCAACTGACGTGGTAGGAGCCCTAATTGCCTCCGAGAGCCACCATCGATTTTCAGCCAAATCGGCTGCGGGCGGACAGGAGCGCACACGCTCCGTACAGGCCCTGCGCACCGCTCCGGCAACGCACAGTCCGGGAGGCGGAGTTCGCCTCCCGGACCGGTCCGCCGCCCGCGGGGATGTAGGCGGCGGTGTCCCCCAGCCCACTGGATCCAGTACAGCGGGCCGACCCACGCACGTTCCATGGAAGCGCTCCCCCAATGGCCGGAGAAGAGCGCACGGACGGGCGCACGGCCACACAGCGGGAGCACGCCGCAACCGTCCGTACTGTCGTACGGACCACAATCCCGCCATCCGGAACCAGGCCTCTTAACGCTTGGGATTGGGCGAACTACGCTGGGTTTACGAATGCCGCGTGGTTATGCCAGCGCGGCAGCCGTCTGTGTCGAGGGGTGGCGCATGTCCAGGGAGCAACGCGGGCCGAACGAAAAACTCGGCGCCGTTCTCGCCCTCGCGGGAATCAGCAACGCAGGACTCGCACGACGCGTCAACGACCTTGGCGCTCAACGCGGGTTGACTCTTCGCTACGACAAGACGTCGGTGGCGCGCTGGGTGTCGAAGGGAATGGTGCCGCAAGGTGCGGCGCCGCACCTCATCGCGGCCGCCATCGGCCAGAAGCTCGGCCGCCCGGTGCCGCTCCACGAGATCGGCCTGGCGGACGCGGATCCCGCACCCGAGGTGGGCCTCGCCTTCCCCCGTGACGTCGGACAGGCGGTGCGGTCGGCGACAGAGCTGTACCGCCTCGACCTCGCCGGGCGCCGGGCCGGCAGCGGCGGCATCTGGCAGTCGCTCGCCGGGTCATTCGCAGTGAGCGCATACGCAACTCCCGCTTCACGGTGGCTGATAACCCCGGCCGACAGCTCGGTGGCGCGCGAGGTGAGCCCCGGTGAGGGCTCCGGAGCACCGCTGAAAGTCGGCCACAGCGACGTGCAGAAGCTCCGCGAGGCAGCCGAGGACGCCAGGCGCTGGGACTCCAAGTACGGAGGCGGCGACTGGCGTTCATCCATGGTGCCCGAGTGCCTGAGGGTGGAGGCGGCGCCTCTGCTGCTCGGCTCCTACTCGGACGAGGTGGGCAGAGCCCTCTTCGGAGCCAGTGCCGAGCTCACCCGCCTCGCCGGGTGGATGGCCTTCGACACCGGCCAGCAGGAAGCCGCCCAGCGCTACTACATCCAGGCGCTGCGCCTCGCCCGAGCGGCCGCCGACGTGCCCCTGGGGGGCTACGTACTCGCGTCCATGTCCCTCCAGGCGACGTACCGGGGCTTCGGCGACGAGGGCGTCGACCTCGCCCAGGCCGCTCTGGAACGCAACCGAGGACTGGCGACAGCCCGCACCATGAGCTTCTACCGCCTGGTCGAGGCACGCGCGCACGCGCGCGCCGGCGACGCCCAGGCGGCCGGCGCCGCCCTGAAGGCCGCCGAGGGCTGGCTGGAGCGGGCCCGGGACGGCGACAACGACCCGTCCTGGCTCGGCTTCTACTCGTACGACCGTTTCGCCGCCGACGCGGCCGAGTGCTACCGCGACCTGAAGGCGCCACGCCAGGTGCGCCGCTTCACCGAGCAGGCGCTGTCGAAGCCGACGGAGGAGTTCGTACGCTCCCACGGCCTGCGACTCGTGGTGTCGGCGGTCGCCGAGCTGGAGTCGGGCAACCTCGACGCGGCGTGCGAGCAGGGCGTACGGGCGGTGGAGGTCGCGGGGCGCATCTCCTCCGCGCGCACCACCGAGTACGTGAAGGATCTCCTGCACCGGCTGGAGCCGTACGGCGACGAGCCGCGCGTGGCGGAACTGCGGGAGCGCGCACGGCCGCTGCTCATGGCCCCGGCGTAGGCGCTCCGCTTGGGGCAGGGTCCCTCGCATCTGCCGGGTTCCTGTGGTTTCGGGGCTGCGGGTGGTCTGTGGCTGGTCGCGCAGTTCCCCGCGCCCCTTTGGGGGCGCGGCCCGCCTCCGCCGGGTTTGAAGGCATTGTCAGTGGCGCAGTGCACTATCGAAGCCGGGAGGTGGAGCAGGTGCCGAGCGTGTACGACTGCGATGTGCTGGTGATCGGCGGCGGGATCGTCGGCCTGTCGACGGCGTATGCGATCACGCGCGCGGCGCCGGGCACCCGGGTGACGGTGCTGGAGAAGGAGCAGGGTCCCGCCCGGCACCAGACGGGGCGCAACAGCGGGGTGATCCACAGCGGGATCTACTACCGCCCGGACTCCCTGAAGGCGCGGTACGCGGTGCGGGGCGCCGCCGAGATGGTCAAGTTCTGCGCGGAGTACGGCATCGCACATGCCGTCACCGGCAAGCTGATCGTCGCCACGGACAAGGCGGAGCTGCCCCGGCTGCACGGACTGGTCCAGCGCGGCCGGGAGAACGGCATTCCGGTACGGGAGCTTGGCCCGGCCCAGATAGCGGAGTACGAGCCGGAGGTGCGCGGCCTCGCCGCCATCCACGTCGGCACCACGGGGATCTGCGACTTCGTCGCGGTGGCCCGGCAGCTCGCCGAGTCCTCCGGGGCCGAGATCCGGTACGGGGCGGCTGTCGTCCGCGTCGACCAGCGCCCCGGCGTCGGCGCCGCCGTCCGTACGGCCGACGGGGCGGTCGTCCGCGCGCGCGTGCTGGTCAACTGCGCGGGGCTGCACTGCGACGAGATCGCCCGGCTCGCCGGGGACGACCCCGGCATGCGGATCGTGCCCTTCCGCGGCGAGTACTACACGCTGGCGCGGCCCGAGCTGGTGCACGGACTGGTCTATCCCGTGCCCGACCCGGCCTTCCCCTTCCTCGGGGTGCACCTCACCCGGGGCATCGACGGACACGTCCACATCGGGCCGAACGCGGTGCCCGCGCTCGCCCGGGAGGGGTACGGGTGGGGTGTCGTCCGGCCCCGGGAGCTGGGCGCGACCCTGGCCTGGCCCGGTTCCTGGCGGATAGCCCGGCGGCACTGGCGGTACGGGGCCGGGGAGCTGCGGCGTTCACTGTCGAAGCCGGCGTTCACCGATGCGGTGCGGCGGTTGCTGCCCGCGGTGACCCCGGACGACCTTGTCCCCGCGCCTGCCGGGGTGCGGGCCCAGGCCGTCCTGCGCGACGGGACCCTGGTGGACGACTTCCTGATCCGGGAGGGCCCCCGGACCGTGCACGTACTGAACGCTCCCTCCCCTGCGGCTACGGCTTCGCTGCCGATCGGGAGAGAGGTCGCACGGAGGGCACTGGCTACGTTGGCGGCGGCGTGAGGGGGTAGTTCTCGCCCCCGCCGCCCCTACCCGTCCCATCCTCCAGGGGCTCCGCCCCCAGACCCCCGCTAAAGATTGCGCAGTTCCCCGCGCCCCTAAAAGGGGCGCGGGGAACTGCGCAATCTTTTAGGCCAGCCCCCATCCGCCCGCAGGCGAAACACAACCCACGGGGTCGAAGGGGCGGAGCCCCTGGGGGATGGGACGGGTAGGGGCGGCGGGGGCGAAGAACATGCCCTCTCCGCCCCGTAAAATCGATCCCACTGTGTCTGACTCCCTTCACTTCCCCGAAGAACCCGCACCCGCCGCCGCCCCCACCCCCGACGGCTCGCTGCATCACGCCCGCGCCAAGGGCGAGCCCCGTTTCCCGGACGGGCCGAAGGCCGACCCCGCGGGGTCGCACTTCGAGCGGCGGATCCGGAGTTTTCAGCCGCGGCGGAGCCGGGTGACGACCGGGCAGGCGGACGCGTTGCAGCGGCTGTGGCCCAAGTGGGGTCTGGACATCGACGGGCAGCGCACGATCGATCTCGCGGAACTGTTCGGGTCCGACCTCCCCGTCGTGCTGGAGATCGGCTTCGGCATGGGCGAGGCCACCGCGCAGATGGCGGCCGAGGACCCGGAGACCGGAATCCTCGCGGTGGACGTGCACACCCCGGGTCAGGGCAATCTGCTGAATCTCGCCGACCGGAACGGACTGTCCAACATCCGGGTCGGCAACGGCGACGCGATCATCCTGCTCAGGGAGATGCTCCCGCCGGAGTCCCTGAACGGCCTGCGCGTGTACTTCCCCGACCCCTGGCCCAAGAAGCGGCACCACAAGCGGCGGCTGATCCAGCCGGAGTTCCTCAGCCTCGTCGCGACCCGCCTCAGACCGGGCGCCCTCGTGCACTGCGCGACCGACTGGGAGCCGTACGCCGAACAGATGCTCGAAGTGCTGAGCGCGCACCCGGACTTCGAGAACACCCAGCCCGACGGCGGTTACGCGCCACGTCCCGACTTCCGGCCGCTGACCCGTTTCGAGGGCCAGGGACTGGACAAGGGTCATGTGGTGAACGACCTCCTGTTCCGGCGCGTACAGCACCTCGTACACCACCCGGACCAGCAGTCCAGCGGCGACTGAAGCCCCGCACACGGCACCAGGCGCCGTCGCGGGCTGTGCCCCTGTCTCGTTAGGGTCAATGCCGTGGCCACGTGTCCCCCGTACCCGACGCACCCCAGCGGTCCCGCCGGCGGTGCGCTGCGGCACGCGCACTGGTGGCAGCGGAAGCCTGTGCGCTACGGCGCGCTGATCACACTCCTCGCGATATCGGGGCTCGTGATCCTGGCCCTCGTCCGCGAACAGACCGGCACCGAGGGCTTTCTGGTGGGCCTCGGCCTCGCCGTGTTCCCCGTGCCGCTGCTCGTCGCCGCCTTCCGGTGGCTGGACCGGGTCGAGCCCGGGCCCTGGCGGAACCTGCTCTTCGCCTTCGCCTGGGGCGCCTGCGCGGCCGCGTTGATAGCGATCGTCGCCAACAGCTTCGCGACCAGATGGATAGCGACGGCGACCGCGGACCCGTCCAGCGCCGATACCCTCGGTGCGACCGTGATAGCGCCGATCGTGGAGGAGTCCGCGAAGGCCGCCGCCGTGCTGCTGGTCTTCCTCTTCCGCAGACGGGACTTCACCGGGATCGTCGACGGTGTCGTCATAGCCGGGGTCACCGCCACCGGCTTCGCGTTCACCGAGAACATCCTCTACCTCGGCACCGCCTTCGGCACCGACCAGCTCAGCGGCGAGCGCGGGCTGGCGTCCGTCACCGCCGCGACCTTCTTCGTCCGCGTGGTGATGTCACCTTTCGCGCACCCGCTGTTCACCGTGCTGACCGGCATCGGCTTCGGCATCGCGGCCATGTCCGCCGAACGCCGGCATCTGCGCCGCGTACTGCTGCCGCTGGGCGGGCTGCTGCTCGCCATGGGCATGCACTCCGCCTGGAACAGCTCGTCGAGCTTCGGGGAGTACGGGTTCTTCGCGGTGTACGCCGCGTTCATGGTGCCCGCGTTCGGGCTGCTGACCTGGCTGGCCATCTGGACACGGCAGCGGGAGCTGCGGACCGTGCGCGCGGAACTGCCCGCGTATGCCCTCGCCGGGTGGCTGACCGCGCCGGAGCCGTACGTACTGGGGTCGATGCGGGCGCGGCGGCTCGCCCGTGAGTGGGCGGGACATCACTTCGGGAAGGCCGCGGGGCGCTCGGTCGCGGAGTACGAGGCGTACGCGACCTCGTTGGCGTTTCTCCGTCATCGGGGGCGGCGGGGGCGTGCGGGGGCCGACTTCGTCGTACGGGAGCGCGAGTTGCTCGACGAGCTGTGGCGCCGCCGGGACATCGCCCGGCCGGCCCTGGCGTACGCCGCCCGGGCGACGGCTCCGGTGGTCCCGGTACCCCCGCCGTGGCCCGCACACGGCTACGCGCACACCTACGGCCAGCCCTACGCCCAGCCCTACGGACCTCCCGCGTACAACCCGTACCGCACGTAGCTTCTTCGCCCCCGCCGCCCCTACCCGTCCCATCCCTGGGGGCTGCGCCCCCAGACCCCCCTAAAAGACTGCGCAGTTCCCCGCGCCCCTAAAGAACTTGGGGGCGGGCGTGGGATCGCGGGGCGCAGCCCCGCGCCTTAGGGGCGCGGGGAACTGCGCGACCAGCCCCCACCCACCCCCAGCCAAGGAACCGGCCTACGGGGTCTGGGGCGGAGCCCCAGAGGGATGGGACGGGTAGGGGCGGCGGGGGCGAAGAAACCCGGCAGCCGCTACGCCGAGGCCTCCGTCAGCTTCCCGAGGTCGCCGTCCGTCAGGACCAGGTCCGCCACCCCCAGCAGCGCCGGCAGCTGCTCCACCGTCCGAGCCGAAGCAATCGGCGCCGCGACCGTCGGCTGAGCGGCCAGCCACGCCAGGGCGACCGTGGCCACCGGAACCTCGTGGGCCTGGGCGACCTCGTCGAGGGCGGCCAGGACCCGGACACCGCGCTCGGAGTCGAGGTGGCGGCCCGCGCCCGCGGAGCGAGGCGAGTCGACCGTCGCGCCCGGGCGGTACTTGCCGGTGAGGAAGCCGGAGGCGAGCGCGAAGTACGGGACGGCGGCAAGGCCGGTGCGGGAGGCAACCCCCTGGAGCGAGCCCTCGTAGGTGTCGCGCGAGACGAGGTTGTAGTGCGGCTGGAGGGCGACGTACCGCGCGAGGCCCTCACGGTCGGAGAACTCCAGGGACTCCTGGAGCCGCTCGGGCGAGATGTTGGAGGCGGCGATGTGGCGCACCTTGCCGGCCTTCACAAGTTCGTCGAGCGCACCGATGATCTCCTCGACCAGCACCTCCGGCTGGTCGAAGTGCGTGTAGTAGAGGTCGATGTGGTCGGTGTCCAGGCGGCGCAGGGACGCCTCGGCCGCGGCCTTGATATTGGCGCCGGACAGCCCCGGGAACTCGGGGTGCTGGCTGACCTTGGTGGCGACCACGACGTCGGAGCGGTTCCCGCGCGCCTTGAGCCACTTGCCGATGATGGTCTCGGACTCGCCGCCCTTGTTGCCCTCGCCCCATGACGAGTACGAGTCGGCGGTGTCGAGGAAGTTGCCGCCGGCGGCCGCGTACGCGTCGAGCACGGCGAAGGACTGCGCCTCGTCGGCGGTCCAGCCGAAGACGTTGCCGCCGAGGGAGAGCGGGAAGACCTCGAGGTCGGACGAGCCAAGCTTGCGGAGAGAAGTCATGATCAGCTTCAACGCCCGCACCGGATGGCTGTATTCCACACAGACCGGACCGGCAGCCCTGACGTCGGGGGGTTGTCGTCAGGACCGCCGGGGACCAGGAAGAAACCACGCCGGCCTCAAAAGAAGCCGACCCCAGGAGATGCCGACCTCAAGAGGAGCTGGTCTCAGAAGAAGCCGGCCTCAGAAGAAGCCGGCCTCAAGAGAAGCCGGCCTCAAAAGGAACCGGAACCGGAACCGGCCTCAGGGATTGAGCCCCTTGCTGCGCAGCCACGTCATCGGGTCGATCGCGGTGGCGGCGCCGTCGGGGTGGACCTCCAGGTGCAGGTGCGGCCCGGTGACATTGCCCGTCGCGCCCACCCGCCCGATGACGTCACCCGTGGCGACCTTCTGCCCCACGCTGACGCTGATCGACGACTGGTGGCAGAACCACAGCTCCGTACCGTCGTCGAGGGTGAGGATCGTGCGGTAGCCGTACGCGCCCGCCCAGCCCGCCTCGGTGACGGTGCCGCTGTGGATCGCCTTGATCAGCGTGCCGGTGGGCGCGGCGAAGTCGAGGCCCGTGTGGTAGCCGGAGGACCACATGGAGCCGGCGTCACCGAAGCGCCCGGTCAGCGTGTACGAGGAGGTGGGCAGCGAGTAGCTCTTGGCGAGCTCGGCGAGACGCTTGGCCTCGGCGGCCTGCTTGGCTGCCTCGTCCGCCTTCTTCTTGGCGGCGGCGGCCTTGGCCTCGGCGTCGTCCTGCTGCTTGGCGGCGAGCGCGACGGCCTGCTTCGCGGCGGCGGCCTCGGCGGCCTGCTGGGCCGCGCTGTCGACCTGGTCCTGCTGCGACTCGGCCTGCTGGATGATGCGGGCGCGCAGCGCCTCACCCGCGTCGGTGCTGCCCTGCGCGGTGTCGGTGCTGGTCAGGCCGGCGCTGGTGAGCGGGGTGGAAGAGCCCTTGGGCGTAGCGGAACCGCCGTCGGATATCAGGGCCTTGGCCGATTCGGTGACCGACGACAGGTCGGGCAGCGAGATCGAAACCGGCGGCTTGCCGGGCGCGGCGGTGGCCATGCCACCCGCACCCACTGCGGCTATGACGCCGACGCCGAGAACCGTGGAGCTGCGGGCGAGTCCCCCACCGCGCTGCTTGCTGACGCGGTGCCGGCCGCGAACGGGACGGACGGAATCCTCAGTGGGGTTCCACTCCTCCCAAGGCCCCTCGTCGTTGCCGTAGGCGTAGCCGAAGGGCTGTGTGTCGTTCGGCGCGAACGAGGTTGGCTGGGCAGGCCGGTTGGACGCCACGTGGGCGCACTCCTTTCCTTCCTTCTCGCCTACCGGGTTAGCTGACGGGTTCGGAGCAGGAAGGTCTCCTACGCGCGTATACCTGTCGTGTTCCCACGACGGAATACGCTCGATTCACCCCAAGTTGGTGGTTCCCCGGTTCCCTTGCGGGATTCGGCGCGTGCGCACGGAGCCATCTCTTGTGACGGCTGGGACGACCGCGCTGCGTTATCGAACGTTAATAGACCCGGGTACCGGATTCCAAGCTGTTCGGACTGATCGTTAACGCTTTTGGCCAGGACTTTGGGGTCACCACCGGCGTAAACCGGGCGAGTTGACCACGTTCCATAAACGTCGATTCAGTTGACGGTGTGTCAGTTGTTATGCGGAGGGGCACTGCCCGATCACCCCTCGTGACAACGATCAAGAAAGCCCCTCAGTGGCCTCCCCGGGACGCCGTACGGCGAGCAGCGCCATGTCGTCCGTCAGGGCGCCGCCCGTGTGCCGGCGGACCTCCTCGGCGAGGGCGGTCAGCAGGGCGTCGGGCCCGGGGAAGGCGCGGCCGACGAGACGCGGGGCGGGATCGTAGAACTCCCCGCGGTCGTCGCGGGACTCGGACAGGCCGTCGGTGTGGAGGAGCAACGTGGCTCCCCTCGGGAATCCGGCCGCCATCGCCCGGTCGGGCCAGGTGCCCAACTCGCCCATGCCGAGCGGCAGCGCGGGATCCTCGGTGGCGAGCGCGACGAGCGTGCCGTCCGCGTGCAGGAGCAGCGGCGGGGGATGGCCGCGGTTGACGATCCGTACGACGTCCGCGCCGTGCGGGATCTCCGCGAGTACGGCCGTCGTGAACCCCTCGAAGGCGTCCAGCCCGTCCCGCCGGGTCCCTTCGCGGGCCAGCGCCCGCTCAAGACGGCAGGCGACCTCCTCCAGCGTCGCCTCCTGCTCGGCCGCCTCCCGGAACGCCCCGATCACCACAGCCACGGCGGCCACCGCGCCCATCCCCTTCCCGCGTACGTCGCCCACCACCAGCCGTACGCCGTGCGGGGAGTCCTGCACCGCGTACAGGTCGCCGCCGATGAACGCGTCCGCCTGCGCCGCCTCGTACCGCGCCGCGACCTCCAGTCCGCCGATCCGCTCCTCGGGCTCCGGCAGCACCGCGCGCTGCATGGACTCGGCGATCTCCCGGACCGAGGCGAGCCGTTCGTCGCTGCGGCGGACGAGGATGTTGATGAGCACGGCCAGGACGGCGGCCGTGGCCACGGTGGCCATTTCGGTGACCGAGTCGACGTTCAGGACGATGTCGAGCTTGAGGTGGACCGCGAGGACGGCGGCGATGGTGAGGATGCCGGTGAGGACGGTGCCGAGCGGCGAGTACAGAGGCGCGGCCACGAGGGGAGCGGCCGTGAAGAGGGGGGCCGCGGTGAAGTCCGACGGGGTGACGTAGTCGTAGACGGCTCCGACGGCGATGAGCAGTGCGGGGAGTGTCCGGACGAAGGCCCGTGCGTACGAGATCCTGCGGCGGGCCGGGTCCGGCGGGACGGGGCTGTCGGTCCGCTGCTCGTCTGCTTGCTGCCCCACTCGTTCAGGGTTCATGGAGTGGGGGGTGGGGGCGAGCGGTGTGGACCGACCGGGGGACGTGGGACGCGGGTCCTCATACACCAAGGGCCGGAACTCGTGAATCCGAGTTCCGGCCCTTGGCCTTCAGTAGCGGGGACAGGATTTGAACCTGCGACCTCTGGGTTATGAGCCCAGCGAGCTACCGAGCTGCTCCACCCCGCGTCGTTGAAACCAGTGTACGCCATCCGCGGGACCCCCAGCACACACGTTTCCCACCAGCGGTTTCTCGCCCCCGCCGCCCCTACCCGTCCCATCCCCAGGGTGGGTTCTTTGGCCGCGGGCCGGTGGGGGCTTGTCGCGCAGTTCCCCGCGCCCCTTAAGGGGCGCGGGGAAACCGCCGGGGCTAGCCCAGGAGGTGGTGGTTGGGGGCGGTCGCGCGTTGCTCGTACTCCGGGAGTACGACGACGTCGGCACCCTCGGCTGCCAGCAGCGCGTTACCGTCGGCGCCGGCAACGAACGTGTCGGGCTCGCGCCAGGCGGTGACAACCCTCCGTACCCCCGCGTCAAGAATCAGGCGGGCGCACGGCGCGGGCCGGGAGGCACGGCGGGCGCACGGCTCCAGGCTGCTGTACACCGTGGCGGAGCCAAGACGCGGGTCGGCGGGGTCGATCTTGGCGAGCGCCGCCTCCTCGGCGTGGACCACGGAATCGTCACCCTCACGGGAGTGGCCCCGGGCCAGCTCGGTCCCGTCGGCGGCCACGACCACCGCCCCCACACTGAACGCGGTCTCCGAAGGCGGACACAACTCCGCCAGCTCACACGCGAGCCCCAACCAGTGCCGGTCCGCGGCCGAGGCGAGCCCCCCGACACCGGGCGCCGTGGGGACGTACCGGATGAGGACGACATCCCCGACGGGCCGTGTTTCCACCAGCCGCATCCGCCCGGCGGGATACACCCCGGGCCCGAACAGCCGCGGCGCGTCCACCTCCCCCACGAACAGCGGTGCGACGGCGAGCTGCAGCTCGTCGGCGAGCCCCTCCCGCATCAGCTGGGTGTGCACCCGCCCGCCCCCTTCGACCATGAGGCGCCGTACACCTCGTACGTCATAAAGGTGTTCCAGCAATACACGCCAGTCGAGTTCGGGTCCGGTCGACACCACCTCGACGCCGAGGCCGTACAGGAGGCCGGAGGCCTTCCCCGCGCCCTCGTCCGTCGTATAGACGACCTTCTCGCCGCCCGTGTGCCAGAACTGCGCCGCCGGGTCGAGGTCGCCGGACCCGCTGACGGTGACCTTCAGCGGGTACTCGGGCCGCCCGGAGGCGATCCGCGCCGCGCGCCGCTCGGCCGAGTTGACCAGGAGTCGCGGATTGTCCGAGCGAAGCGTGCCCGCGCCGACCAGGATCGCGTCGCTGGACGCCCGTACCTCGTCGACCCGGTCGAAGTCGGCGGCGCCCGAGAGCAGCAGCCGCTCGGGGCCGGTGTCGTCCAGGAAGCCGTCGAGGGAGACGGCGGCGGACAACAGGACGTAGGGGTGGGGCATGGGGCGCACCCTCCAGCTCCGAGCTCTCGGCTCCTAGTGGTTCAACTTTTAAACAGTACCTAGACTGGCGGCATGACGACCCGCTGGCTCTCGCCCGCCGAACAACGCGCCTGGCGCTCGTTCATCGCCGCCTCCTCGCTCCTGGAGGACACGATCGACCGGCAGCTCCAGGCGGAGACCGGCATGCCGCACCTTTACTACTCCATCCTGGCCATGCTCTCCGAGGCACCGGACCGGCGGCTGCGGATGACCGACCTCGCCGAGATCCTGAAGATCACCCGCAGCCGGCTGACGTACGGCGTGACCCGGCTGGCGAACGACGGCCTGGTACGCCGGGAGGGCTGCCCCAGCGACAAGCGCGGCCAGGTCGCGGTGCTCACGGACGAGGGCATGACCGTCCTGGAGCGGGCGGCGCCCGGCCATGTGGAGCAGGTCCGGGCGGCACTCTTCGACCATCTGACCCCGGAGCAGGTCGGACAGCTGGAGGAGATCTCCGCGAGCATCACTCGGGGCATCCAGGGCGAGAATCCCGGGGCCTGCGGGGAAGATCTGCCGTGGCGGCGACGTTCCTCCTGAGGCCGGCAGGCGTCAGGAGCCAATCGACCAAAAGCGTTGCTTGAAGTTTAAAGCACCGTGTACTGTCTCTCCCCTGAGGTAGTGCTTCAAAACTGAAGCACTACTCCAGACTGGCACCACAACTGGCACCACACCCGCTGGACCGGAGAGACAACATGCGCGATTTCCCCACCGCCACGGTGCGCACCCGCGTCACTGTGCCCCTGCGTTTCGGCGACGGCTACTCGGTCGACGCGGACCTCGTCACCTTTCACGGTCTCGCCGACGAGAAGGAACACCTCGCCGTCGTCCTCGGCAAGCCCGCCGCGAACCCGCTGGTGCGACTGCACTCCGAGTGCCTGACCGGCGATGTCTTCGGCTCGGCCCGCTGCGACTGCGGCCCGCAGCTGCGCGAGGCGGTGGAGCAGATCGCGGAGCGGGGCGGCGTACTGCTGTACCTCCGCCAGGAGGGCCGCGGCATCGGCCTCTACAACAAGCTCGACGCGTACGCCCTCCAGGACCAGGGCCTCGACACCTACGCCGCCAACGCCGCCCTCGGCCTGCCCGAGGACGGCCGCGACTACACGGCCGCCGCGCAGATGCTCCAGGCCCTCGGCATCGACTCCCTGGACCTGCTCTCCAACAACCCCGACAAGGCCGACCAGCTGCGCGACCTCGGCATCACGGTCTCCCACCGCGTTCCGACGGGCGTCTTCACCACGGCCCACAACGTCCGCTACCTGCGCGCCAAGGTCCTCCAGACCCAGCACACACTGCCCCTGCCGGAGCTCACGGCGGGCTGACACCCTCCTCACCGGCCATCCGCCGAAGCCGCCTGACCTCCGCCACCAGCCGGGGCACGGCGTCCCTCGCCATCGCGATGAACGCCGCGTTCTCGTCCCAGCGTTCGTCCGCGCAGTCGACGTAACGCGGCTGCTGCACCAGCGTCGCCGCGACGATCTCACCGTGGTCGAACGCCGGCCACCGCTCACCCCGCCCGGTGTCCTCGACCGTGCTGACCGCCACGAGATTCATGGCGTAGTCGTCGTCCAGGTTCCGCACGAACCACGGTCCGGGCGTGGCCGCCGCGCACAGCTCGTCGATCGCGTCGAGGTCGAGCCCGTCATCCGCCATGTGCGGAGTGTCCGCCATGTCCGCCATCCCGTGCCCCCATTGACCGATCCGATGTCCCGGTCAAGGATCGTTGAACAGGGCCGGCGGTCCGACGGTCCGGCGGATTTCTCGCGGCGGGAGAAACAGTCAGTGGAGTCAACGGCGCAGTCCTCCAAAGCCATCGCCCTGCTGCGCGAGCTGGGCGCGGCGGACATCGAGCACCCGGGCGGCACCCTGCTCGCACACCTGGTGCGCGTACGGGACCGGCTGGCCCGCTGGGAGGCCCGCCCCGCGCTCCAACTCGCGGGCCTGTGCCACGCGTTCTACGGAACCGACGGCTTCGCCACCGCCCTCCTGCCGACCGACCGCCGCGCCGAACTCACCGCCGTCATCGGCCCCGAGGCCGAGTCCCTGGTCCACTTCTACGCGAGCTGCGACCGCACGGCCTCCTACCCGTCCCTCGCGGACCCCTCCGGCGCCTTCCACGACCGCTTCACGGGCACCGTCTCGACACCGGCCGTCCCGCTGCGCCGCGACTTCGCGGAACTCACCGCCGCCAACGAGCTGGACCTCGTGGACGAGAACCCCGAATGGCGCAAGCAGTGGGGCGCGGACCTCCTGGACCTCTTCACCGGCTTCCGGCCGCTGCTCAGCGCGCACGCGTGGCGCGACTGCGAGGACATCCTGGCCGCCTCCTGACCCACTTCTTGCCGCCCGCGCTCGCCAAGATCGACATTCCCCCTGTTTCTCGCCCTAGGGAGTAGAGGGCCGTGTTTCCGCCACGGCTCCGGAACCTGAGGAGAACAGCACATGCACAGCGGCATCGACTCAGCTGCTGCGGATCGGCCCGCCGCACACGACGAGGAGGAGCGGCAGCTGGTGGCCGATCTGCTCCGCCTGCGTCTGCGCCTGGACGAACTCGCGGCCAGCCAGGTCGTCTCCGCGAGCCGGCGGCTCGCTCTGGAGATGGCACCCGTCCTCGAACCCGTCTGGGGCCTCGTCGCCGACCGGCGCAAGGGCGTGGGCTTCCTCATGCAGTACGGGACCGCCGATCCGGCCGAGCACGCTGTCCGCGGCAACGCCGCCGTCGCCGAAGCGGCCGTACAGACGTATCAGCGGCCGCGGCTGCTCGGCGCGGAGGGCAGCCAGGTGTGGGCGGCTCTGGCGCGGCCGGCCGACACGCTGCTCGCCCACGTCCGCGAGCCGCTGAGCCTCGGCGTGCGGCCGGGCGCCGGCGACACCGGTGCGGAGGCGCGCTCCACCCTGTCGCTCCAGGTGGACGTCCGTCCTGTGCTGCCCGGCACACTCCACGGAAGCTGGGAGCGCGAAGCCTCGATCGTCCCGGCGCTGCGTGCCGTGCTGCGGCGCTGGTGCGATCTGGCCCGCCACAGCAGTGCCGACAGCAGCGCGGGGGAGGTCGCGCGGCTGACGCTGGCGGCGGCCCTGCTGGCCCGCGGCGCCGCTCTGGACGGGGACACCGCGACCGTACGGTGGTTCGTCAAGCGCTGGCTGGGGCTGAACGCCACGGGCACGCGCGTCGACGGGACGATAGCCGCGCTGCTGGAGGACGGCTGGACCCGCCGCACCGTGGACGCCGAGTTCTCCGCCGTCCAGGACTCGGTCGCGGACGTGCGCATCGAGTCCCTCTACCAGCACCGGCTGCACAGGCCCGTATGGGAGACCGAGCTGCGCGGAGCGCCCGTGGCCCTGCTGTCCGATCTCGCGTCGGCGCGCGAGGGGGAGCAGTTCGACCTCGCCTCCGGCGAAGCCGAGGACGACGTGACCGCCATCGTCAGCCGAACCCTGATGACCGAGCAGATGCACTCCGTACTCGACACCCTCTCCGAGCGCGAGGCGAAGCTGGTCCTGGGGCTCTTCGAGGGCGAGCGGACACAGGCCCAGCTCCAGGCGGAGCTGGGCATCACCCGGTACCGGTTCGAGAAGATCCGCCGCGATGTCATGCGCAAGCTCCGGCATCCGTCCCGATCGCAGGTGCTCCGTGACTACCTCGACTGACCACCGGACCCCGGCAGCCCCGGCCCCCACTCCTGGCCCCATCCCCGACCCCGACGCCGACCGGGGCTGGATCCGGGTCCGGTTCCCCCGCGGCACGCGCTGCGTCACCCTGCTGGGGACCGGAAGCCTGACCGTCGCGATCACCCACGGAGACGTGGCGCAGGACCCCACGCGTCTGTGGGCCCTCGTCGCACTCAACATCGCAACCATGGCGTACGACCTCACCGACCGCTGGCTGCAACATCGTCCGGCGGGGAGGACCTAGGCCGAAAGGGCAGGGCCCGGAACCAGGACCCCAGGACCGACGCCGAACGCCCCGACCCACCGAGGTGGTTCGGGGCGTTCAGTGGTCCGGAGGAGGTTCCTCCGCCCTGTGCGCGGTAGACCCTGTGGGACTCGAACCCACAACCAATGGATTAAAAGTCCACTGCTCTGCCAATTGAGCTAAGGGTCCACGCACCGGCCGACGCCGATGCGCAACACCGGCCTGTGCCGATGCATCCCCGAGCATAGCCGGACGAGGCCGGGACTCCGATCGGGTATCGGCGACCCGGCCACGCCAAAAGCGTGCAAGGTTACGGATCGACCGGTTCGGGCGCGCCCTTGCGGGCCGTCTCGCGGGCGATCGTGCGGTGGTGGTCGGGGTTGAGGAACCAGTGGCGGGCCGAGGCCAGCCACCAGGTCGCCGCGAAGCCGAGGACGACGAGGACGGCGATCGGGGCGTAGTTGAAGGTCTCCCAGGTGACCGGCGAGACCTGGGGCAGCATGAACAGGACCGTGATGACGACCACCCAGGCGACGGCGACCACGCCCACGGGACGGGACCAGCGGCCCAGGTGCCAGGGCCCGCGCTCGAAGGCGTCGCCCTTGCGCACCCGCAGCAGCGTCGGGATGACGTACGCGACGTAGAGCCCGATGACCGCGATCGAGGTCACGGCGGCGTAGGCCGCGTAGTTGATCAGGTACGGGAGGCCGAGGACGAGTGCGGACAGCGCCGCCAGCCATACGGCCGCGACCGGTGTCCGGGTGCGCGGGCTGACGGTGTGCCAGATGTGCGAGAAAGGCAGCGCGCCGTCGCGCGAAAAGGCGTAGATCATGCGGCTGTTGGCCGTGACCGACGCCATCCCGCAGAAGAGCTGTGCGCCGATGACGACCAGGAGGAGGAGCTTCCCGGCCGTGGCGCCCAGCGCGTCGAGCAGGATCTGGGCCGGGGGCGCGCCCGTCGCCGAGCCCAGCTCATCGTCGTACGACTGAATGGCGAAGGTGAAGCCGAGGAGCAGCACGAAGCCGGCGATCCACGACGTCCAGATGGACTGCACGATGCCCTTCGGGCCGGCCGTGGAGGCGTCGTGGGTCTCCTCCGTCATATGGGCGGAGGCGTCGTACCCGGTGAAGGTGTACTGGGCCATGAGGAGTCCGATGAGGACTACGTAGACCCCGCTGCCCCAGCCCGTGTTGTTCACGAAGTGCGTGAACACGAAGCTCGTCGACTGGTGGTGGTCCGGTACGAAGGCGAGCGCGCCCACGATGACCCCGACGCCCACCACGTGCCACCACACGCTGATGCTGTTGAGGAGGGCGACGATCCGGACGCCGAAGGTGTTCAGGAGGCCGTGCAGGACCAGGATCCCGGCGAAGAGGAGGACCGTGCGGCCCGGTGTCACCTTGAAGTCGAACTGGAGGTTCAGATAGGCGCCCAGGAAGGACGCGGCGCCGAAGTCGATGCCGGCGGTCACCGCGATCTGGCCCAGGACGTTGAACCAGCCCGTGAACCAGGCCCAGGCGGCTGCGCTGCGGGGCGGGGCCAGCCGGTGCGCCCAGAAGTACAGCCCGGCCGAGGTCGGATAGGCCGAACAGATCTCGGCCATGGACAGCCCCACGAACAGCGTCATCAGTCCGACCGCGACCCAGCCCCAGGTGATCACGGCGGGACCGCCGGTGTTCATGCCGAACAGATACAGCGTCAGACACCCCGACAGGACCGAGATGATCGTGAAGGAGACCGCGTAGTTGGAGAACGCCGACATGCGGCGGGCGAGAACCTGCGTATAGCCGAGCTGGGCAAGCCGTTCTTCGTCCGACAGCCCACTCGCTATGGCGTCATCTGTCATGCACCCAGCGATTCCCTTGCCAGGGGCACGACATGCGCCAATTCAGGAAGCGGTTTGGCCTAAAAAAGGCCCTTGTAGCTCTGCCAGCCGGGGGCGATCTTCACCCGCGAGCCGAACGATCCGTTCCCCTTGCCGTCGTTGCGGTAGAGGTTGCCGGAGGTTATCGCCGGTCAGGTCGCCGGGCGGGATGAGGACGTTGTACGCCGACCAGCCCGTACCCGGCCCGGAGGGATTACCGGGGCAACGAGAAAGGCCCGTACGACCGAAGTCGTACGGGCCCTCGAAAGCCGATCGGCGTCAGCGCCGACAGTCAGCTGTTGCGATCAGCTGCTGCCGTCAGCCTCTGCGGTCAGCCGTTGCGCTTCCAGCGCGGCTTGTCGTCACGGCGGCCGAAGGAACCGGTGTTGGTGCCGGTGCCGGTGCCGCGGTGGTCGTCGCGACGGCCGGACGGACGGTCATGGCCGCCGGCGCGGAAGCCGCCGGCGGGACGGTCGCCCTGACGGTCACGGTTGAAGGGACGGTCGCTGCCACGGTGGCCGGCACGGTCGTCGCGACGCTCGAAGGTACGGCCGCCACGGTCGTCACGGTTGAAGCCGCCACCACGGTTGTCGTCACGACGCTCGAAAGAACGGCCGCCATGGTCATCGCGGTTGAAGCCGCCACCACGGTTGTCGTCACGACGCTCGAAAGAACGGCCGCCACGGTCATCGCGGTTGAAGCCACCGCCACGGTTGTCGTCACGACGGAAGCCGCCGCGGTCGTTGTCGCGGTTGAAGCCACCGCTGCGGTTGTCGCGGTTGAAGCCACCGCCGCGGTTGTCGTCACGACGCTCGAAAGAACGGCCGCCACGGTCATCGCGGTTGAAGCCGCCACCACGGTTGTCGTCACGACGGAAACCACCACGGTCGCCGCCACGGTCGTCACGACGGCCGCCGCGGTCGTCGCGGTTGAAGCCGCCACCACGGTTGTCGTCACGGCGGAAGCCGCCACGGTCGTTGTCACGACGCTCGTAGTTGCCCCGCTCGTCGCGGCGCTGACGCGGCTCGTACGCGGGACGCTCGGCCGGCTCGGCGGCGACGGCCTCGGCGGCCGGGGCCTCGACGACGGCCTGCTCGGCGGCGGCCTCGGCGGCAGCGGCGACGGCCACCTCCGGGTCCTCGCCCCGCTCACGCGCGGCACGGGCGACCAGGCGGTCGGCCTCCCCACGCAGCTCGACCGCACGACGCTGCGCGCGCTCCAGCTCCTTCGTGAGCTGCGAGACCTCGCGCTCGGCCTGCTGCGCGGCGTCGCCCGCCGACTGGGCCTGGACCTCGGTCATCGAACGGGCGCCGGTGATCTCGGCGACCTCGGGCTCGAAGGCCGTACCGGAGTTGATGATGTGACGCGCGGCGTCGACGCCCGCGTCCTCCATCAGCCGGAAGATCTGACGACGCTGGTGCGGCAGGGACAGCGACACGACGGTGCCGGAGCGGCCCGCGCGAGCGGTACGGCCGGAGCGGTGCAGGTAGTCCTTGTGGTCACCGGCCGGGTCCACGTTCAGGACCAGGTCGATGCCGTCCACGTGGATACCGCGCGCGGCGACGTCGGTCGCGACGAGCGCGTTGACGTAACCGTCCTTGAAGTCGGCCAGCGTCCGCGTACGGGCGCCCTGCGTCATGCCGCCGTGCAGCGCGTCGGCCTTCACACCGGCGTCACGCAGCTGCTCGGCGATGCGGTCGGCGCCCAGCTGGGTGCGGACGAAGATGATCGTGCGGCCCTTGCGGGAGGCGATCGCGGCGGTGACCGGCGCCTTGTCCTTGGGCTTCACGATGAGGATGTGGTGCGACATGGTCGTGACGTTGCCCTGGGCGCTGTCGACCTCGTGCGTGACCGGGTTGGTCAGGTAGCGCTTGACCAGCGTGGAGATCTCGTTCTCCATCGTGGCCGAGAACAGCATGCGCTGGCCGCCGGCGGGCACCTGGTCGAGCAGCTCCGTCACCTCGGGCAGGAAGCCCAGGTCGGACATCTGGTCGGCCTCGTCGAGGACGGCGATCTGGGTGTTCTCCAGCGAGCAGGCGCCGCGGTTGATGATGTCGCGCAGACGGCCCGGGGTGGCGACGAGGATGTCGACGCCGCGCTCCAGGGCGTAGATCTGGTTGCCCATCGACGTACCGCCGCAGACGACCTTCATCTTCAGGCCGAGGACGTCGCCGTACGGCTGGAGGGCGTCCGCGACCTGCATCGCGAGCTCACGGGTCGGCGTGAGGATGACGCCGCGGGGCTTCTTCTTGTCGGTGTGGCCACCGGCCAGCTGGGCCAGCAGCGGCAGACCGAAGGAGAGGGTCTTGCCGGAGCCGGTGCGGCCGCGGCCGAGGATGTCCTTGCCGGCCAGGGCGTCCGGGATGGTCGCCGCCTGGATCGGGAAGGGGGTGGTCACGCCGTTCTGCGCGAGCTTGCGGACGACACCCTCGGGGAGACCGAGGGTGGCGAAGGTGACCTCGGGAGCGGACTCGACGGACTCGCCGGACTCGACGCTCTCGACCGTCTCGACGACCTCGATGACGCTCTCGGTGTTGTCGCCCTCGTTGTTCTCGGGCACGACGACGTGATCAGTACTGGAAACAGACATGCGAAATGCGAACCTTCCGGAGTTCTTCGGCACGCGCCCAAACTCCGTGAAGTCGCAATCGACCGCCTCTATGCGGTCCGGCCACGGCAAGGGAGAGTACGCGCCACGCGACGCTCTCTGCATTGGCGCCGGGCAATTGGGATCAAACGATCTACTACCATACGCACCCTCCACCCCTGAAGGCAAACTGACCCTCAAAGGGGCAGGTCAGGCACATACGGGAGGGGTAACGCCTGCTGGGGTCGAACGTATTCCCCTGGGGCCAAGCGTATTTCCCTGGACCCTCGGCCCCCTGCCGCCGACTACGCCGGTTCGCCCGCCTGCGGTGCCGGCTCCCGCTCCACCAGCTGCGTCGACTGCTGCTCATGCGCGGACGACGACGGCTCCGCCGTAGCCGGATCTGACGCAGGGGGCGACGACACGGGCGGCGGCGGGGGCGACGGCTCCGCCGACGGGGGCGTGGCACTCGGCTCCCCCTGCGGCGGCGCGGACGTCTGCGTACCCCCCTTGCCACCCTTGCCCGGAGCCTTGGCGGACGGCTTCACGCCCCCGGACGCCGAAGCCGACGCGGACGCCTCCCCGGACGCGGACTCCCCCGGCTCGGCCGAGGCGGTGCCACCCTTCGCTCCCTTGCCCCCATGGAACCCGACACCGCCCCCGCTCACCGCGGACCCGCCGTCGGGAGCCTCGCCGCCCCGCTGCCCCGCCGAGTGCGAGGACCCGGGCCGCACCCCGTCGTCACCCACGCTCATACAACCGGCGGCAGCGGCGACGGCCATGACCGTGGCGGCCAGACGGACGGGTACGTACAAGGCGCGCACGGGCAGCCACCTCCGAGGGCGGGACGGGAAGTCCCCCTGCCCAACTCCCGCCGCCCACAAGAAGACACGCGCCCCACAGCCCGACCGAACGAAACAGGCGAACGTCAGCCGTACCCGAGCGCGTGCAGCCGGGCGTCGTCGATTCCGAAGTGATGGGCGACCTCGTGCACCACGGTCACTTCCGTCTCGGCGACGACGTCCTCCCTCGTCTCGCACATCCGCAACGTCGGCCCCCGGTAGATCGTGATCCGGTCGGGCAGCACCCCCGCGTACCACTCCCCACGGTCCGTCAGCGGAGTCCCCTCGTAGAGCCCGAGCAGCTCGGGATCCTCGGCGGGCGGTTCGTCCTCGACGAACACCGCCACGTTGTCCATCAGCCGCGTCAGCTCCGGCGGGATCCGGTCCAGCGCCTCGGCGACCAGTTCCTCGAACTCCTCGCGCGTCATCTCCAGCACACGGCCATTGTCCGGCACGACGCCCCCGAACGAGAGTCGGCGACAACGCCGTACGAGCGTCACGACGCCCCCGCAGGACGGGTAGCGGGTCGCACGGGTCGCACCGGGGGCGCACGTCCGCCGGGGCCCGCACCGCATACCCGCCCCCACACTTGGGCATACGGGACCAATGGCCCGCGCCCCCGCTGCCGTCACCGCTGTAGTCACCGCCGCCGCTCACCGCATACGCGACCGCGCCCGTACGGCGCCCCGCGCCCTGGCCCGCCACTACCGCGCCCGCCGCCCGCTCCCGGCGGTCGAGCTCGTCCCCCAGCCGCACCCGTACGTCCGCGCCCTCGGCCTGGTCTGCATCGTGATCCTCGGCGCCTGGCTGGGGCTGCTGATCGTGGGGAACGTACGCGCCCCGGTCGGCCCCATGAACACCACCATGACCTTGCGCCCCTCCCTCACCGGCGGCACGAAGATCAACGTCTCCCCGCTCGGCGCGCTGGAGCTGCGCAGCCACGAGGCCCCGCTGCGCCTGGACGTGTCCGTCGACCAGCTCGACCCGGAGCGCTCGGAGGCCCTGGTCGACCATCCGGAGCGGCTGTCCGGTCTCCAGGAGGAGGTCGCGCGGGACATCGAACACGGCACCCTCGACCTGGCCGTACGGTCCTGCGTCGCGGTCGTCTCCGGCGCCACCGCGCTCGGCCTCGCGGTCTACCGCCGCCCGCGCCGCGCCCTGGCCGCGGGCGGCCTGGCCCTGACCCTGCTGGCCGCGTCCGGAGCCACCGCCTTCGCCACCTGGAACCCCAAGTCGGTCCTGGAACCGAAATTCTCCGGACTGCTGAGCAGCGCCCCCTCGCTGGTGGGCAACGCGCGCAGCATCGTCAGCGAATTCGACGTCTACCAGAAGGAGTTGGCGCGCCTGGTGACGAACGTGACGAAGCTGTACGACGTCACGTCCACGCTCCCGGCGTACGAACCCGACCCGACCACGATCCGGGTCCTGCACGTCTCGGACATCCACCTCAACCCGGCGAGCTGGAAGATCATCGCGTCGCTCGTGGACCAGTACGCCATCAACGTGATCGTCGACTCCGGCGACACGATGGACCACGGCACAGCGGCCGAGAACGGCTTCCTGGACCCCATCGCGGACCTCGGAGCCCCGTACGTCTGGGTCCGCGGCAACCACGACTCCCTGCTCACCCAGCGCTACCTGGAGCACATGAAGAACGTGCACGTCTTGGACGACGGCCGGGCGGCCACGGTCGCGGGCCTGCGCTTCGCCGGCATCGGTGACCCGCAGTTCACCCCCGACCGCGCGGTGGCCCCCGGCGGCAACACGGCGGAGCAGCTGGCGGGCGACCGGCTCGCCATGTCGCTGCGCGACCAGACGGCGGCGGGCACCCCGGCCGACGTCGCCGTCGTCCACGAACCGTCGGCCGCGCGCCGGACGGACGGCGCGGTGCCGATGGTGCTGGCGGGCCACCTCCACCACGAGGGCATGGAGGTCATGGAGAACGGCACCCGGCTGCGCATCGAGGGCTCGACGGGCGGCAGCGGCCTGCGCGCCGTCGAGGGCAAGTACCCGGACCCGATCGAGGCGTCGGTCCTCTACTTCGACCGCGACACCCGCCGCCTCCAGGCCTGGGACGAGATCAAACTGGGCGGCCTGGGCCTGACAACGGCCGAGGTCAGCCGCCACCTCCCAAGAGAGAACCAGCCCGGGGCAACCCCCTCCCCGACCCCCTCTCCGAGTCCCGCGTCGAGCGCGCCGCCGGGGGCCCCGTAAACCGTTTTGGCGATACCTCCCGCCATCCCATATGCTTCTGACGTCCCCGACGCGCTGAGAAGCGCCCAGGCGGGCCGATAGCCCTCATCGTCTAGCGGCCTAGGACGCCGCCCTTTCAAGGCGGTAGCACGGGTTCGAATCCCGTTGGGGGCACGCAACACCGTGTGCGACACTGTCGTACGCAACAGCTTGGTCCTGTGGAGCAGTTTGGAGTGCTCGCCACCCTGTCAAGGTGGAGGCCGCGGGTTCAAATCCCGTCAGGACCGCTGAGGTTTCCTCGGAAGCCTCGTGGCTGGGTAGCTCAGTTGGTACGAGCGATCGCCTGAAAAGCGATAGGTCGCCGGTTCGACCCCGGCCCCAGCCACCACCCAAGGGCCCTGTCCAAACGGACGGGGCCCTTGATCGTTTACTCGGCCCGGCCCCGGACTCGTACGCCTGCCGCCGATCAAGAATCCAGATCAAGCACCCGCCACAGCCCGCCACCCTGTCGAGGTGGAGGCCGCGCCCGCGGCGCAGCCGCAATCGGGCACAGCAAATCCCGTCAGGACCGCTGAGGTTTCCTCGGAAACCTCGTGGCTGGGTAGCTCAGTTGGTACGAGCGATCGCCTGAAAAGCGATAGGTCGCCGGTTCGACCCCGGCCCCAGCCACCACTCGAAGGCCCCGTCCATCAGGACGGGGCCTTCGTCGTGCCCGGAGCGGAGCGAGCCGACTTGGCATGCTCCGGGCACAGCGCTACGTTCTGGCTTTCCGACTCGGTGTTACGGGGTGTGGGGGAAGCAATGGTGTTGCGCGATCGCGAATCGAAGCCGATGCGCGAGCTCGATCTGGAGCGGTACCGGGCCCGGTACGGGCTGCAGGCGGTCCTCCTCAGCAACCTCGCGATCGCCGTCGTCGCGATCTTCGGCGTATGGCGTCTCGACGGCGACAAGTCGGTGATCATCGGCGTCCTCACCGCGGCCTTCACGGCGGTCAGCACCATGACCACGGCCTACCTCGGCATCAAGGCCGTCTCCAACACCGCCAAGGCAATGGCCCAGGCCGCCCCCCGCGACCAGTCACCACAGCCCGCCCCGCCCCAGACCCCGACGCCCACACCCCCGGCCCCCCGCAACAGCTGATCGCCCGCGCCCCGTAAGGGGCGCGAGGAACTGCGCGATCAGCCACGAACAACCCGCAGTCGCCATCCCCACAAGGCCCCGAGCTCTATGGCGCCCGACGTCTCAATACCCCCGAGTCCGCTCCCCAGCCCTGCGACCCCGGCGGAGCCGCCCGGCCCCCACGCAAAAGCGTTCGCCAGGAATTTCGCCGAGGTGAGATCCTGGACCGCGTATGTCTACGCATCCCGCCCCCGCCCTCGGCGATCTCGCCCCCCGTCTGGCCGAGCTGTCCCTGCGCGACGCGCACCGGCTCGGGCGCAGGCTCGAAGGCGCGCGCAAGATCCGCAAGCCCGAGGCCCGCTCCGCCGTGCTTGCCGAGATCGAGGCGGAGGTCGCCAAGGTCGAGGTCCGCATGGCCGAGCGCCGCACGCGCGTGCCCGCCGTCACGTACCCCGAGCAGCTCCCCGTCAGCCAGAAGAAGGACGTGATCGCGGACGCCATCCGTGATCACCAGGTCGTCATCGTCGCCGGTGAGACCGGGTCCGGCAAGACGACCCAGATCCCCAAGATCTGTCTCGAACTGGGCCGCGGCGTCCGCGGCATGATCGGCCACACCCAGCCCCGCCGCATCGCCGCCCGCACCGTCGCCGAGCGCGTCGCCGAGGAGCTGGACACCCCGCTCGGCGAGGCCGTCGGATGGAAGGTCCGCTTCACCGACCAGGTGAACCCGGACGGCACCTTCGTCAAGCTCATGACGGACGGCATCCTGCTCGCCGAGATCCAGACGGACCGCGAGCTGCGCGCGTACGACACGATCATCATCGACGAGGCCCACGAGCGCTCCCTCAACATCGACTTCCTGCTGGGCTACCTCGCCCAGCTGCTGCCCAAGCGCCCGGATCTCAAGGTCGTCATCACCTCCGCGACCATCGACCCCGAGCGCTTCTCCCGGCACTTCGGCGACGCCCCGATCGTCGAGGTCAGCGGCCGCACCTACCCCGTAGAGGTCCGCTACCGCCCCCTCCTCGAAGAGGAGGGCGACGACGCCGACCGCGACCAGATCACCGCGATCACGGACGCGGTCGAGGAGCTCCAGGCCGAGGGCAAGGGCGACATCCTCGTCTTCCTCTCCGGCGAACGCGAGATCCGCGACACGGCCGACGCCCTCACCAAGAAGAACTACCGCTTCACCGAGGTACTCCCCCTCTACGCCCGCCTCTCGCACGCCGAGCAGCACCGTGTGTTCCAGCAACACACAGGCCGCAGGATCGTTCTGGCGACCAACGTCGCCGAGACCTCGCTCACCGTCCCGGGCATCAAGTACGTCATCGACCCGGGCACCGCCCGTATCTCCCGCTACAGCCACCGCACCAAGGTCCAGCGTCTCCCCATCGAGGCGATCTCGCAGGCCAGCGCCAACCAGCGCAAGGGCCGCTGCGGCCGTACGTCCGACGGCATCTGCATCCGTCTGTACTCCGAGGACGACTTCAACGCCCGCCCGGAGTTCACGGACGCGGAAATCCTCCGTACGAATCTCGCCTCGGTCATCCTCCAGATGACGGCGGCCGGCCTGGGCGACATCGAGAAGTTCCCCTTCATCGACCCGCCGGACCACCGCAACATCCGCGACGGCGTCCAGCTCCTCCAGGAGCTGAACGCGCTGGACCCGTCCGAGAAGGACGCACGCAAGCGCCTCACCCAGACCGGCCGCAAGCTCGCCCAGCTCCCCGTCGACCCCCGGCTGGCCCGCATGGTCCTGGAGGCCGACAAGAACGGCTGTGTGCGCGAGGTCATGGTGATCGCGGCCGCGCTCTCCATCCAGGACCCGCGCGAGCGCCCGTCCGACAAGCAGACGCAGGCCGACCAGCAGCACGCCCGCTTCAAGGACGAGACGAGCGACTTCCTCGCCTTCCTGAACCTGTGGCGGTACGTCCGCGAACAGCAGAAGGAACGCGGCTCATCCGCCTTCCGCCGTATGTGCAAGCAGGAGTACCTGAACTTCCTGCGCATCCGCGAGTGGCAGGACATCTACACCCAGCTGCGCACGGTCGCCAAGCAGATGGGCATCCACCTCAACGAGGACGACGCGCCGGACCAGAGCGTCCATGTCTCCCTCCTGGCCGGCCTGCTCTCCCACGTCGGCATGAAGGACGTGAAGGAGTCCGGGACAGAGAGCGGGAGAAGCACGGGGAAGAACGACTACCTGGGCGCCCGCAGCGCCAAGTTCGCGATCTTCCCGGGGTCGGCGCTCTTCAAGAAGCCTCCGCGCTTCGTGATGTCCGCGGAGCTCGTCGAGACCTCCCGCCTCTGGGCCCGCGTCAACGCCAGGATCGAGCCGGAGTGGGTCGAGCCCCTCGCGGAACACCTCCTCAAGCGGACGTACAGCGAACCGCACTGGGAGAAGGACCAGGCCGCGGTGATGGCGTACGAGAAGGTCACGCTGTACGGCGTACCGATCGTCGCCCAGCGGAAGGTCAACTACGGGCGGATCGACCCGGAGACGTCCCGCGAGCTGTTCATCCGCAACGCGCTCGTCGAGGGCGACTGGCGTACGCACCACAAGTTCTTCGCCGACAACCGCAAACTCCTCACCGAGGTCGAGGAGTTGGAGCACCGCGCCCGGCGCCGGGACATCCTGGTCGACGACGAGACGCTCTTCGACTTCTACGACCAGCGGGTGCCCGAGCACGTCGTGTCCGGCGCGCACTTCGACTCCTGGTGGAAGCACAAGCGCCATGAGGAGCCCGAGCTGCTCGACTTCGAGCGCTCGATGCTGATCAACGAGCGCGCGGGGGATGTCAGCAAGGACGACTATCCGGACTCCTGGCGGCAGGGGCCGCTGAAGTTCCGGGTGACGTACCAGTTCGAGCCGGGCGCGGACGCCGACGGCGTAACGGTCCACATCCCGCTCCAGGTCCTCAACCAGGTCACGGACGAGGGCTTCGACTGGCAGATCCCGGGCCTGCGGGAACAGGTCGTCACGGAGCTGATCCGCTCGCTCCCGAAGCCGATCCGCCGCCACTACGTACCCGCCCCGAACTACGCGACGAGGTTCCTGGACCGGGCCGTCCCCCTCCAGGAACCCCTCACCCTGACCATGGCGCGCGAGCTGAAGCGCATGGTCGGTGTCCCGCTCACGGCCGACGACTTCGACTGGTCCCGGCTCCCCGACCACCTGAAGATCACCTTCCGGATCGTCGACGAGCGGCGCCGCAACCTCGCCGAGGACAAGGACCTGGAGGCGCTGAAGCTCCAGCTGAAGCCGAAGGCGCGCAAGGCGATCTCGCAGGCCGCGGCGGCGACGGCGGAGCGCGAGGGCGGCGAGTCCCTGGAGCGCTCGGGCCTGACGGACTGGACGATCGGCTCGCTCACGCGCCTCTTCGAGACCCGTCGCGCCGGCCAGCCCGTGAAGGCGTACCCGGCCCTGGTCGACGACGGACCGACGGCGAACACCGTCTCCGTACGGCTCTTCGACACGGAGGCCGAGCAGGCGCAGGCGATGTGGAAGGGCACGCGGCGGCTGATCCTGCGCAACATCCCGGTGAACCCGGGCAAGTTCGCGTCGGACAAGCTCACCAACGCCCAGAAGCTGGCCCTGTCCGCGAACCCGCACGGCTCGATCCAGGCTCTCTTCGACGACTGCGCGATGGCGGCGGCGGACAAGCTGATCGGGGACTTCGGGGGGCCGGCGTGGGACGAGGAGTCGTACCGGAAGCTGTACGACAAGGTGCGCGCCGAGATCGTCGACACGACGGTCCGTACGGTCGGGCAGGTGCAGCAGGTTCTTGCCGCCTGGCAGGCCTGTGAGCGCCGCCTGAAGGGCGTGAAGAGTCCGACGCTCCTCGCCAACCTCACGGACGTACGGAGCCAGCTGGACGCCCTGGTGAAGCCGGGCTTCGTGACGGCGACCGGGCTCCGGCGGCTGCCGGACCTGATGCGCTATCTCGTCGCCGCGGACCGGCGGCTCCAGCAGATGCCGACCAATGTCCAGCGGGACACCACCCGTATGGAGAAGGTCCACGAGATGCAGGACGAGTACGCCTGGCTCCTGGAGCAGCTCCCGCAGGGCCGGCCGGTCCCTTCCTCGGTCCTGGACATCCGCTGGATGATCGAGGAGCTGCGGGTCAGCTATTTCGCCCATGCGCTCGGCACGGCGTATCCCGTGTCCGACAAGCGGATCGTGAAGGCGATCGACGCGGCGGTTCCGTAACGGGGCCTGCACGGTGCGTGAGTTCGACCCCGGGGCTCACCCTCCTGTACAGTCTCATTTCGCAGCACAGCGCACCGCGAAGTGTCGCGAAACCTGGTCCTGTGGAGCAGTTTGGAGTGCTCGCCACCCTGTCAAGGTGGAGGCCGCGGGTTCAAATCCCGTCAGGACCGCAACAAAGACAGAGCCCCGCATCCGGCAACGGAGCGGGGCTCTTCTGTTTCGCCCCCGCCGCCCCTACCCGTCCCATCCCTGGGGGCTGCGCCCCCAGACCCCCAAAAGATTGCGCAGTTCCCCGCGCCCCTAAAGAACTGGGGGCGTGCGTGGGATCGCGGGGCGCAGCCCCGCGCCTTCAGGGGCGCGGGGAACTGCGCGAGCAACCCCCACCGGCCCGCAGCCGACACACAACCCCACCGGATCCCTGGGCGGAGCCACGCGCGGGGGCGAGACACCTTGACGGCGTCACATTCCGCCGGTACCCCGGAAGCCAGGGTTCTCGTCTCCCCGGCCCCCCGGAGGTGCGTATGACGGCGTCCGCTAGGCACGAGACGCGAGCTCTGCTCCGCGCCCACCTGTCGGCCGCCTCCGGCTACCGCCATCTGACGCGTCACTGCCCGATCTGCTACCGGCTCCTGCGACTGGCCCTGGAGCCCGCCCAGAGGGGCGAGGAGGACGCCGAGAGTGCCGTCGAGGACGAAAGTCCCTCCAAGGTATGACCAAAGGCGGCGGACACGCTCACGGGCCTATGGGGGTCTCGACGTACGACTGCCCGCGCGCGCCCCCAACTCCCCTAGCGCACAAGCCTCTCGGGCAACAAGGACTGTGGCATGTGACGGGTGTCACCGCATAAGTTTTCAGAAGTGCGGAACTTACACCCCACCTACAACTGGTCAATTTAATATGTGCAATTGCACCGCCGGGCAAGCGCTCCCACAGGAGATTCGACACCCCTCCCCAGACTGCGACAAGGCCACTCACAGGCCGTCCGCCGGGACGCCGCGAGAGCACAAAAAAGATCGCGCTGGACTCGGCGGAGTCCAGCGCGATCTACGACGCACCCTTGTCAGTGCCAGAAAATCTTGGGCGTGGGCTCTGTTGGGGCAGAACCCGCGTCGCTTGGAGCTGTGGTTCGGACGCCTCGACGGGTTGGGGGACCTGTCGAATTGTCCGGTTATGCAGTTGTTCAGGCCTCGCTGCGCTGCTGCGGGATACCCGCGAGCAGTGCGCGGACCTCAGCCTCGCGATAGCGGCGGTGCCCGCCGAGCGTGCGGATGGACGTAAGCTTGCCGGCCTTCGCCCACCGCGTGACCGTCTTGGGGTCGACGCGGAACATCGTGGCGACCTCAGCCGGGGTCAGCAGCGGCTCGGCATCAGGGGTGCGAGCGGTCATGAGCGGCCTCCTCGGGAGAACCGAACCTTCTCGGTTCATTCCTCTAAATTCTGCACCTTGACCCGCGTTGCCCGAAATGGCGGACGCGAGTCGAGTCGGTTATAGGACGAACGGCTTGTCCTCGGCACTACAACTACACCATCTGTCCAACCGCGTCGGCCAAACCGATGGAATTGCCCTCCCAGGTGTTCATCAGCGACGGAAGCCGATGGACCATGCCATAGCGGACAGTCACGCCACTGTGACGATCAGTCACAGGACGATCAGGAGTCATCAGACCCCCCATAGCGTGCAATGCTGAGATTCCACCCATACGTGGGTAGACGGAGCCCTCCCCCGGACTCCTTGTCCTATTTTGACACGAGGAGTGGCAAGGGACGCAAGAGCCAGGTAAGTGCCATCCGTCACGCTTGACACCCGCTTGAGACAAAAGCCCGGATCGGGACCAACGTCCCGGAGTGAGGGTTCTTCAGCGTGGGAGGACCATACGCGAGTTCGACGCGATCCAGTGAGAAGCAGATCACACTGCACATGCGGCTCGCACACCCCAGGAACCCCAGAGGCCTCGCGCGTCCCGTCTCGGGAACCCCAGAGGCCCCCAGAGGCCTCCAAGGCCCCGCCTCAGTTCGCCGAGCGCCGGTCCCTGACCGATCGCCACCGCTCCACGAGCCGCCCGTACGCCTCGCCCGCCGCGGCCCCGTCCCCGTCGCGCAGGGCCTCGATGCCCTCGGCGACGTCCGCGGCCGAGTGATCCCCTTCGAGATGCCCGGCGGGCAGGACGTGCACGAGCCCGCCGTAGTCCAGCTCCACGAGCGAGCGCGGGTGGAACTCCTCCAGCCAGCGCCCCACGTCCACCAGACCGTCGATGAGCGGCCCCTCGTCGAGGGCGTCCTTCAGCGTCTTCAGGGCCCGTGCCGTCCGCCGCCGGGCCTGCACCATCGGCGTCCGGTAGCGCAGCACCGGCGCGGCACCGCCGGGCCCCGCCCCCTTCTCGTACTCCCGCTCCTCGTCGGAGACGAGCACGAACCAGTTCAGCGGCACCTGCCAGGTCGAGGTGCGGATCCACGGGCGGGCGTCGGGGTTGCGGGCCATCCAGCGCTCGTAGTCCAGGGCGGCCTGACGGCGCACCAGCGGCGGCAGGACCGCGTCGAGCACCGGCGCCGGCAGCTCCTCGGCCAGCTCGCCCAGGGCCTGCCAGCCACGCAGCCGGGTGCGCCAGGGGCAGACGCACAGCACCCCGTCCACCTCGGCCACGAACGCCTCGCCGCTCTCGTGCACCGGCACCGGGATCGGCGGGGTGGGCAGCAAGTCGGCCAGCGAGCGGCGCAGTTCGTCCTGGTACGAGGGGCGCTCGGCCCGGCGGGCGTAGCGCGCCCAGTGGCCGCGCTCCGGCTCCGGGAAGGCGGCCAGCGGTTCGTACACGCGCAGATACGACGCGTACGGGACGATCACCGAGGACACCTTGGGCACGCCTGCTCCCTCCCCCGCTGGCCACCGGGAAAACCAGCGAAAACCGCTCACAACCTGACGAGAAATCTATGCAAATCGAACCACGGCTGTACTCCGCCAGTGGGTGATCCTGAACACTGCACCGAAGGCGGGTGGGCGCAGGCTCTAGTCTCATGCCCACGGAGCCCGCCATCCGCACGGGCCCCGCACCCAACCGCCGCTTATTACCTGGGAGTCACCACAGTGACCGACGTAACCGGCGCACCTGCTGATGTACTGCACACCCTGTTCCACTCGGATCAGGGCGGTCATGAGCAAGTCGTGCTCTGCCAGGACCGCGCCAGCGGCCTGAAGGCCGTGATCGCCATCCACTCCACCGCGCTGGGCCCCGCCCTCGGCGGTACGCGCTTCTACCCGTACGCGAGCGAGGAGGAGGCCGTCGCCGACGCCCTGAACCTCTCGCGCGGCATGTCCTACAAGAACGCCATGGCCGGACTCGACCACGGCGGCGGCAAGGCCGTGATCATCGGAGACCCCGAGCAGATCAAGTCCGAGGCGCTGCTCCTCGCGTACGGCCGCTTCGTGGCCTCGCTCGGCGGCCGGTACGTCACCGCGTGCGACGTCGGTACGTACGTCGCCGACATGGACGTCGTGGCCCGCGAGTGCCGCTGGACGACCGGCCGCTCCCCCGAGAACGGCGGCGCCGGGGACTCCTCCGTCCTCACCGCCTTCGGTGTCTTCCAGGGCATGCGGGCCTCCGCCCAGCACCTGTGGGGCGACCCGACGCTGCGCGGCCGCAAGGTGGGCATCGCCGGCGTCGGCAAGGTGGGCCACCACCTTGTGCAGCACCTGCTGGACGACGGCGCCGAGGTCGTGATCACGGACGTACGGGAGGAGTCGGTGCGCCGGATCCTCGACAGGCACCCGGCCGGTGTCACGGCCGTCACGGACACCGAGGCACTCATCCGCACCGAGGGTCTGGACATCTACGCCCCCTGCGCGCTGGGCGGGGCGCTGAACGACGCCTCCGTGCCGGTGCTCACCGCGAGGATCGTGTGCGGCGCGGCCAACAACCAGCTGTCGCACCCGGGTGTGGAGAAGGACCTCGCGGACCGCGGGATCCTGTACGCCCCCGACTACGTCGTGAACGCGGGCGGTGTCATCCAGGTCGCCGACGAGCTGCACGGCTTCGACTTCGACCGGTGCAAGGCGAAGGCCGCGAAGATCTTCGACACCACGCTGGCCATATTCGCACGTGCGAAGGAGGACGGGATTCCGCCGGCCGCCGCGGCCGACCGGATCGCCGAGCAGCGGATGGCGGAGGCACGGAGCCGCGGATAGCGGAGCCACTCCTTCCGGCCTGACGCGCGCTCGTCCGTAGGCTTGTCAGGGACCCGCCGATGAGACACTTAGAGAGAACTCTCACGTCCGTCGGCGGGTCGTCCGCCAAGAAGAGGTTAAAATCGCGGTTGACCAGCGAGGACAGGGCACCTCGAGGGTTCTGGGCAAAGGCGCGTGGTGCGGGCGACGTACCGTATGGGCGCGGGCTCAGGTACCGTGGAAGCCCTACGGACCGGTCTCTCCACGGAGAGCCCGTTCCAGATCATGAACGCGTGTCAAGACTCTGGGGCCACCGAGCCCCGTATCCGAGGGGGTCGAGCCATGGGGCGCGGCCGGGCAAAGGCCAAGCAGACGAAGGTCGCCCGCCAGCTGAAGTACAGCAGCGGCGGGACTGACCTCTCGCGTCTGGCCAATGAGCTGGGCGCTTCGACTTCGAGCCAGCCGCCGAATGGCGAGCCGTTCGAGGACGACGACGAGGAAGAAGACGACCCGTACGCTCAGTACGCGGATCTCTATAACGACGACGATGAGGACGAGGACGACCAGTCCGGTCCCACGTCGCAGCGTCGCGGCGCGTAACGCTTGCAGCGCGCTCAGCCGTTTTCGCAGTTCCCTTAGTTGGCCTGCACCTCGCCCGGTCCGGGGCATCGACCGCCGGACCGGGTTTTGTGCTGCCGTCGTGGGGGCTCTGCCCCGGATCCAGCTCCTCCGACGCCGGAGGAGCTGGATTTTTACGCGTACTGAATTTTTACGCGTAGTCGCCGATCAGTTCCGCGCCCGTCGTGTAGTCGCCCCGCTCGACGATCTCGCCCGCGACCCACGCCTCGACCCCACGGTCGGCCAGCGTCGCCAGGGCCGCGTCCGCGGACTCCTCCGGCACGATCGCGATCATGCCAACGCCCATGTTCAGCGTCTTCTCCAGCTCCAGGCGCTCGACGTCGCCGGTCTTGCCGACGAGGTCGAAGACCGGGGCCGGGGTCCAGGTCTCGCGGTCCACGATCGCGTGCAGCCCGTCCGGGATGACCCGGGCCAGGTTGGCCGCGAGCCCGCCGCCGGTGATGTGGCTGAAGGCGTGCACCTGAGTGGTCTTCGTCAGCGCCAGGCAGTCCAGCGAGTAGATCTTGGTGGGCTCCAGGAGCTCCTCGCCGAGCGTGCGGCCGAACTCCTCGATGTGCTGGTCCAGGCTCAGGTTCGCCCGGTCGAAGAGGACATGCCGGACGAGCGAGTACCCGTTCGAGTGAAGACCGGAGGCCGCCATGGCGATCACCGTGTCACCCGTACGGATACGATCCGGGCCGAGCAGCTGGTCGGCCTCGACCACGCCCGTGCCGGCGCCCGCGACATCGAAGTCGTCCGGACCCAGCAGGCCCGGGTGCTCGGCCGTCTCGCCGCCGACGAGGGCGCAGCCCGCGAGGACACAGCCCTCGGCGATGCCCTTGACGATGGCCGCCACGCGCTCCGGGTGGACCTTGCCGACACAGATGTAGTCGGTCATGAAGAGCGGCTCGGCGCCGCACACCACGATGTCGTCCATGACCATCGCGACCAGGTCGTGGCCGATGGTGTCGTACACGCCGAGCTGGCGGGCGAGGTCGACCTTGGTGCCCACGCCGTCCGTGGCGGAGGCGAGCAGCGGGCGCTCGTACCGCTTGAGGGCGGAGGCGTCGAAGAGGCCGGCGAACCCGCCGAGGCCGCCGAGGACCTCGGGGCGCTGCGTCTTCTTCACCCACTCCTTCATCAGCTCTACGGCGCGGTCGCCCGCTTCGATGTCGACGCCGGCAGCCGCGTAGGAAGCACCGGTACGAGTGGTCTCAGACATTGCCTGGGATCTTTCGGTTGGTTTTCTGCGTCTTCCGGGGGACACCCCCGGAAGACGCCCTGAGGCTCAGGGGCGACGGATGGCGTCAGCCGCGGCCGTGGCTGCGGGACCCGCGGCCAGCTCGGTCTCCAGGAGCTGCTTGCCGAGCAGCTCGGGGTCCGGGAGGTCCATCGGGTACTCGCCGTCGAAGCAGGCGCGGCACAGGTTCGGCTTGTCGATGGTCGTGGCCTCGATCATGCCGTCGAGGGAGATGTACGAGAGGGAGTCGGCGCCGAGCGAGGTGCCGATCTCCTCGATGGTCATGCCGTTGGCGATCAGCTCGGCGCGGGTCGCGAAGTCGATGCCGAAGAAGCAGGGCCACTTCACGGGCGGGGACGAGATCCGGATGTGGACCTCCGCCGCGCCGGCCTCGCGGAGCATGCGCACCAGCGCGCGCTGGGTGTTGCCGCGCACGATCGAGTCGTCGACGACGACCAGGCGCTTGCCCTTGATGACTTCCTTCAGCGGGTTCAGCTTCAGGCGGATACCGAGCTGCCGGATCGTCTGCGAGGGCTGGATGAAGGTCCGGCCGACGTACGCGTTCTTGACCAGGCCGGCACCGAACGGGATGCCTGAGGCTTCCGCGTAACCGATCGCGGCGGGCGTCCCGGACTCCGGGGTCGCTATCACCAGATCGGCCTCCACAGGGGCTTCCTTGGCGAGCCTGCGGCCCATCTCTACGCGCGAGAGGTACACGTTCCGGCCGGCGATGTCCGTGTCGGGGCGGGCCAGATAGACGTACTCGAAGACACAGCCCTTGGGCTTCGCTTCCGCGAATCGCGATGTACGGAGGCCGTTCTCGTCGATGGCGACGAACTCGCCCGGCTCGATCTCGCGCACATAGCTGGCGCCGCAGATGTCGAGGGCGGCGGACTCGGAGGCGACGACCCAGCCGCGCTCCAGCCGGCCGAGGACCAGCGGGCGGATGCCCTGCGGGTCGCGGGCCGCGTACAGGGTGTGCTCGTTCATGAAGACGAGCGAGAAGGCGCCCTTGACCTGCGGGAGGATCTTGGCGGAAGCCTCTTCGATGGTCAGCGGCTTGCCGTCGTCGTCGACCTGGGCCGCGAGGAGCGCGGTGAGGAGGTCGGTGTCGTTGGTGGCCGCCACACGCGTGGTGCGGCCTTCCTGCTTGGGAAGGTCGGCGACCATCTCGGCGAGCTGCGCCGTGTTGACGAGGTTGCCGTTGTGGCCGAGCGCGATGGAGCCGTGCGCGGTGGCACGGAACGTCGGCTGGGCGTTCTCCCAGGTGGAGGCGCCGGTGGTCGAGTAGCGGGCGTGACCGACCGCGATATGACCCTGGAGCGAACCGAGAGAGGTCTCGTCGAAGACCTGGGACACAAGGCCCATGTCCTTGAAGACGAGGATCTGGGAGCCGTTGCTGACCGCGATTCCCGCGGATTCCTGACCCCGATGCTGGAGGGCGTAGAGCCCGAAGTAAGTGAGCTTGGCGACCTCTTCGCCCGGAGCCCAGACACCGAAGACGCCGCAAGCGTCCTGGGGGCCTTTCTCACCGGGGAGCAGATCATGATTGAGTCGACCGTCACCACGTGGCACGCCTCCGAGTGTAGGCGAGGTCGACCACTGGTCCGAATTGGGGATACGGGACCTTAATGGATCACTCGTCGGCGACAGCGCTGATGATCGCGCCGTTTGTGCTGGTCAGCGTGAGGGTGCGGTGATCCAGTTCGTATACGACCGTGCCGCCGAAGAGGCCGAGCAAAGTCTTCTCGGTGTCCATGAGTGAGCCGTCGCACATCATGCGGGTCGTCTTGGGCGCGCCGAGGGTGATATGTCCGTCGCGGACGGTCGCCTTCGCGGAGACGTGGTTGCAGCCGAGGCGGCCGGAGAGGGTGCCGTGCTTCTTGTCGAGGACGAAGTACGCCTTGTCCTCGGCGCCCTTCGGGAGGGACTGGGCGCTGTTCGCGTCACCGAGCGCCGTGACGGTCCACTTCGTGCCGTACAGAGGCGCGTCCTGCTCCTTGCTGAGGCTGACGCGGTCGCCGTCGTCGGTGGTGAGCGTCAGCTTGTCGCCCTTGACCTTCGTGGTGAACGAGCTGTTCACGAAGGTGCGGCTCATGTTCTCCTCGAAGGTCATCGGGCCCTTCTGGCAGCCCATGTCGGTCGTCTCCAGCCGGCCGAACTCGACGTGGTCGCCCTTGACGGTGGCGGTCGAGCCGAATCCGTTGCAGCCGAGGTTGCCGCTGGCCCGGCCGTCCTTGTCGATGCGCAGGTAGGCGCTGGCGGGGGCCTGCCTGGTCGTGCCGTCCAGGGTGAGGCTGTCGACGGTCCAGTGGACTCCGGTGACGGGTGACGAGGCCGGCCCCACGGAACGGCTGCCGCCGGCTGACTCGGTGCCGCAGGCCACCGCGAGCGGGAGCAGGGTCAATGCGGTGAGGGCCAGTCGCTGCTTGTCCATGCCGGTGTGACGGGAGGGGTGGGGTGGTTGGTTCCCTGGTTTTTCGCCCCCGCCGCCCCTACCCGTCCCATCCCCCAGGGGCTCTGCCCCTTCGACCCCGTGCGTTGTGTGTCGGGTGCGGGTGAGTGGGGGCTGGTCGCGCAGTTCCCCGCGCCCCTTAAAGGCACCCGGAGCGGGCCGGCGGTTGTTTAGGGGCGCGGGGAACTGCGCGAGCAACCCCCACTCACCGGCAGCCAAACGAACCAGGGCGGGCGGGGGACTGCGGGGCGCAGCCCCGCTCTACAGGGGCGCGGGGAACTGCGCGACCAGCCCCCACCCGCCCGCAGCCGACACACTCCCCCGGGGGGCCGGAGGGGCTCAGCCCATCAAGGGGAGGAGCCCCCCGAGGTCCGCGCGTTCTCCGCTTGCGCTGACCTTGGCGTCTTCCAGGGCCGCCTTCCAGGCCACGCGCCCCGTCGCGAGACGGAGCCACGTCAGTGGATCCGTCTCGACGACGTTCGGCGGGGTGCCGCGAGTGTGCCGCGGCCCTTCCACGCACTGCACGACGGCGTACGGCGGAATCCGTACCTCCGTCGACGCACCGGGCGCCTTCACGGCGAGCGCGTCGGCGAGCAGCCGGGTGCAGGCGGCGAGGGCCTGCCGGTCGTACGGAATGTCGAGGCCGGGGACGGCGCGGTTCAGGTCGTCGGTGTGGACGACGAGTTCGACGGTGCGGGTCACGAGGTAGTCGGCGAGGGTCATGGCACCGGTGCGGGTGACAAGCAGCCGGTCGTCGGGGGCCGTGGCCAGCCGCTCGGTGATCCGCTGCTCGGTGCGGGCGTAGAGCGCGTCGAGGTCGGGGGCGTCCGTGGCGAGTTGACGCGTGCCGTCGGCGATGTCACCGGCTCGGGCCGCCGTCGCGAACGGCCAGTCGAGCAGGGCGAGTTTCGGCGGGACCGGCTCCTGCCGAGCGGGCTCCGGGCGGTCGATGTTCCGGCTGACGGTCTCGACGGCCATGGTGATGTGCGCGGCCAAGTCCCGCACGCTCCAGTCCCCGAGGCCGGTGGCCCCCGCCAACTGCTCCTCGGTCAGGGCGCGTACGCCTTCTCGTACGTTCCCGAACTGTGCGAGCACCGCGGTGCGGATCTTGGCGGAGTCGTAGCTGCGGGTGCGCTTCTTGGCGGGCGGCATGCCGGGAGCCTAGTCGGCGCGGAACGTCGAGGACGCGGGGAACTTGGTGTCCGTGCAGCCCCGGCGCTTGGCTATGTCGGTGACGTAGGCGCGGAAGACCTTCTCGTACGCGGGCGTCGTCAGTATGTCGTACGGGTAGGCGATGGTCATCGTGTGGATCTGGGGCGCGCCGTCGCAGACGGAGGAGGCCCACCAGATCGATTCATCGCGGCTGCGGCCCGCCTTGCCCGGTTCCGCGGGCTCGGGAAGCTCGTCGTTGCCGTCGGCTGTGAGCTCGACGTACTTCGCGTCCTCTCCGGAGTACGTGTGGAAGGAGACGAACCAGTCACCCGCGCGGGTCGGCTCGTCGAGGTCCTTGAGGTCGTCGTGGTGCGCGTACCAGAGGTCGCGCGCGCGGGTGTCGCTGACCACGAGGCCGCAACTCTCGTCCCACAGCGTGTCGTCCACTCGGCTTTCGAGCACCTGGTCCGCGAGCAGTTCCTGGCGGGGGAAGCCGGCCTTGCGGTACCAGGCGCAGGTGCCGTCCGCGTGCGAGGCCGAGGTCGGGCCCTCGGTCAGGGCGGGGATGTCCTCCGGCGGATCGGGCAGCCGGTCGGCGCAGCCCAGGCGGTCGGCGAGGTTGTTGGCGGTGAGCACGGCGGTCTCGGCGAGGACGCTCCGGTCGTGGGCGGTGAGCTGGCCGTTCTCGGTGAAGGGCGGCCCGGGGTCCATGAGCGAGGCCCTGGCCCACAGTGCCTTGATCGACTCCCCGTCGGACTTGCCCTCGGGGCACTGGAGTTGGACGGTGACGCCCGTGTCCGTGACCAGGCCGGTTATGCCGCCGCCGAGCGGCTGCGCAATGTAGGTGTGGTCGGCGTACGAGTCGAGGATGCTGGATATCGGATCGTCGGCGATGACGGCTTTGTCGCCGGGCACGACGCCCACCGCGCCCGTGAAGAACCAGCGCTCGCCGCTGTCGGTGCCGTACTTCTCCCCCGCCTCGGTGCTGAAGATCTCGCAGTCCTGCGGCAGCCCCGCGTTGAGCTCGATGGTGCCCTCGGCTGCCACCCGGTGCGAGATGCTGCCGCCCGCCGGGGAAAGTGCGAGCACGCGCCCGGCCGGGACGAGTCCCGCGCAGGCCTCGTTGATCTGGTACCGGCCGTACAGGACCTGCCAGATCTCCAGACCGCTCCAGCCGATGCCGGCCACAGCGACCAGACTCAGCAGCACGTTGACGAACTTCCGCGCGCGCTCGGGTACTTGCACCGCTCCCCCGTACCTCGTTCCCCACACGTCCCCAGGGTTGCCGAAGTTAGCAGCAGTCACTGTCAACACGGCGGCGCGGACTGACATCCGTACGGGAACCTCACGCTTTGCGCGCGTAGTCCCCGAGTCCGTGTTCCACCAGCCCGAAGGCCCGCTCGGCGCGCTCGGCGGCGTCGGCCGCGACCGCGTCCACGCTCTCGCCCGCGTCGACGCGGCGGTGGTGCTCCTCGATCAGGGCGTTGCGGGCGGCGCTCAGCATGGCGGCGGCGATCGTGCCGAGCATCAGGTCGCCGGTCTCCTCGGCGAGGGTCGCGGCCAGGTCCCGGGTGCCCTTCTGGGCGGCGAGGAAGGCGCGTTCCATCAGGACCGGGGTCTCCATGACGAGCCCGCGCACCTGGCGGGCGAACGGCTCGCTGTTGAGCCCGACCGCGGGGTCGCGGCTCTCGACCATCTCCAGGAAGTGGCGGCGTACGGCTTCCACGGCGGATTCGCCCGACTGCCGGTCCCGCACGGCGCGGGCCGCGTCGCCGAAGTGCTCCTCCATGGGGAGGAAGACCAAGTCCTCTTTCGTACCGAAGTAGTTGAAGACGGTCATCTTGGAGACCTCGGCGGCGTCGGCGATCTCCTGTACGGAGACGTTGTCGAAGCCCTGTTCGGCGAAGAGCGCGACCGCCGTCCGGTAGATCCGCATCGCGGTCTGCAGCTTCTTGCGCTCACGCAGCCCCATCGCCTCAGCCATGCGGTCACTGTACCAAGACGAAATTTAATCCCAGATTAAAGATTGACTGGGTACACATTTGACGTCATGGTGGTGCCCATGACCGAGACCCAGCGCAAAATCGGCTTCGTCGTCTGCCTCGTCACGATCGTCCTGGCCGTCCTGGACATGCAGATCGTGTCCGCCGCCACCGTCCCGATCGTCCGGGACCTCGACCCCGACCACGGCATCGCCAAGATCCCTTGGCTGGTCAGCGCGTTCGCGCTGGCGTCGGCCGCGATGCTGCCGCTGTACGGCAAGCTGTGCGACATCCTCGGCCCGAAGCGCGTCTTCACCGGCGCGATCGCCACCTTCCTGCTCGGCTCCGCGCTGTGCGGCGCCGCCCAGTCGATGGACCAGCTCATCGCCGCCCGCGCCGTGCAGGGCCTGGGCGGCGGCGGGCTGATGAGCGTGACGATGGTGGTGATCGCCCACCTCAAGGGCCCTGAGGAGAAAGGCGCCGGCAAGGGCACCAACATGGGCGGGCTCGTCGCCGGCGCCGCGATGGCGGTCGGTCCCTGGATCGGCGGCCTGCTGGCGGATCACGCGAGCTGGCGCTGGATCTTCTACGTCAACCTGCCCGTCGGCCTCGCGGTCCTCGCCGCCTCCGCCTTCGCCCTGAAGCTCCCCGCACACCCTGTGCGCCGCCCGCTCGACTACGCCGGCGCCGCGCTCGCCGCCGCGTTCTCCAGCGCGTTGCTCCTGGTCACCGACTGGGGCGGCAAGAAATACGCCTGGTCGTCACCGGCTGTCCTCGGCCTGATCGCCGTCGTGGCCGTCACGCTCGCCCTGTTCCTGTGGCGACAGCTGAGGGCGGCCGAACCGGTCCTCCCCCTCTCCCTGTTCCGCATCCGCGAACTGCGCCTCGGCTTCGCCATCCAGGCGATCATGGGCGCCGCGATGATGGGCGCCATCTACTACGTGCTCATCTACCTCCAGGTCGTCCGCGGCATCACCAGCTCCTCCGCGGGCCTCTACCTGATCCCGATGGCGGTCGGCCTGTCGGCGACCGGGCTGCTCTCCGGCCCGCTCACCGCGCGCGGCTGGACGGCACGGACCTTCACCGTCAGCGGCACGGCCACCACCGCCCTGGCGTTCGTGCTCCTCGCCACGACCACCGGCCCCGACACCTCGCTCTGGCTGATCCGCGCCGAACTCCTGCTGGCCGGCGCCGGCTTCGGGCAGCTGGTCGGCCAGCTGATCCTGCTCGTCCAGGACGCGGCCCCACGCCACCAGCTCGGCGTCGCCACCACGTCCATCCGCTACTTCCAGTCCCTCGGCAACGCCCTGGGCGCCGCCCTCCTCGGCACCGTCCTGGCCCGCCTGTACGCCACCCACGGCCCCGGCGGCGACATCAGCACCCTCGCCCGCCTGACCGGCACCGCCCACGCCAGCGGCGTACACGCGTTCATCGACGCGACGAGCGTGGTGTTCTGGTGCGGTGCCGGACTGATGGCGCTGGCCGCCGTGCTGGCGCTGCGGCTGCCCACGCCCGGGCGGCCGGAGGACACCGAGCAGCCCGCGCGGCAGCCCGAACCTGTCCCGGCCTGACGGCCGCGGCACGCGCGAAGGCCCCGCCCGTCGAAACGGGCGGGGCCTTCGTCGTCGTACGACTGCTTACTGCTTACTGCTGACCGCTCACTGCTTTCCGCTTACGCGAGCAGCGCCGGGATCGTGCCCTCGTGCGCCGTGCGCAGCTCCTCCAGGGTGAGCGCGAACTCGCCCTGGACGTCGACCGTGTCTCCGTCGACGACGCCGATGCGGGTGACCGGCAGGCCCCGCGCACCGCACATGTCGTTGAAGCGCAGCTCCTCCGAGCGCGGGACGGCGACGACCGCGCGGCCCGCCGACTCCGAGAAGAGGAAGGTGAACGCGTCGAGACCGTCGGGGACGATCAGTCGCGCACCCTTGCCGCCGAGCAGCGCCGACTCGACCACGGCCTGGACCAGACCGCCGTCGGACAGGTCGTGCGCGGAGTCGATCATGCCGTCGCGGGAGGCCGAGATGAGGATCTCGGCGAGCAGCCGCTCGCGCTCCAGGTCGACCTGCGGAGGCAGACCGCCGAGGTGGTCGTGGACGACCTGCGACCAGGCCGAACCGCCGAACTCCTCGCGGGTGTCACCGAGCAGATAGAGGAGCTGTCCCTCTTCCTGGAAGGCGACCGGCGTACGGCGGGCCACGTCGTCGATGACACCCAGCACGGCCACGACCGGGGTCGGGTGGATGGCGACCTCGCCCGTCTGGTTGTAGAGCGAGACGTTGCCGCCGGTCACCGGGGTGCCCAGCTGCTGGCAGGCGTCGGCGAGACCACGGATGGCCTCGGCGAACTGCCACATGACAGCCGGGTCCTCGGGCGAGCCGAAGTTCAGGCAGTCGGAGACGGCCAGCGGCTTGGCGCCGGTGGTCGCCACGTTGCGGTAGGCCTCCGAGAGCGCCAGCTGCGCGCCCGCGTACGGGTCGAGCTTCGCGTAGCGGCCGTTGCCGTCCGTCGCGATGGCGACGCCGAGCCCGGTCTCCTCGTCGATGCGGATCATGCCCGAGTCCTCGGGCTGCGCCAGCACCGTGTTGCCCTGCACGAAGTGGTCGTACTGGGAGGTGATCCAGGACTTGGAGGCCTGGTTCGGCGAGCTCACGAGCTTGAGTACCTGGTCCTTGAGCTCCTCGCTCGTCGCCGGTCGCGGAAGCTTGTTGGCGTCGTCCGCCTGGAGGGCGTCCTGCCATTCCGGACGGGCGTACGGGCGCTCGTACACGGGGCCCTCGTGCGCCACGGTCCGCGGGTCGACGTCGACGATCTTGCCGCCGTGCCAGTAGATCTCCAGGCGGTCTCCGTCCGTCACCTCACCGATGACGGTGGCGATGACGTCCCACTTCTCGCAGATCTCCAGGAACCGGCCGACCTTCTCCGGCTCCACGACCGCGCACATGCGTTCCTGCGACTCGCTCATGAGGATTTCCTCGGGCGAGAGCGTGGAGTCGCGCAGCGGTACGTCGTCGAGGGTGACGCGCATGCCGCCGGAGCCGTTAGAGGCGAGCTCGGACGTCGCGCAGGACAGACCGGCCGCGCCGAGGTCCTGGATGCCGACGACCAGCTTCTCGGCGAAGGCCTCCAGGGTGCACTCGATGAGGAGCTTCTCCTGGAAGGGGTCGCCGACCTGGACGGCGGGACGCTTCGACGGCTTGGCGTCGTCGAAGGTCTCGGAGGCCAGGATGGAGGCGCCGCCGATGCCGTCGCCGCCGGTACGGGCGCCGTACAGGACGACCTTGTTACCGGTGCCGGACGCCTTCGCGAGGTGGATGTCCTCGTGGCGCATGACGCCGATGGCGCCGGCGTTGACCAGCGGGTTGCCCTGGTAGCAGGCGTCGAAGACGACCTCGCCGCCGATGTTGGGCAGACCCAGGCAGTTGCCGTAGCCACCGATGCCGGCGACGACGCCCGGGAGGACGCGCTTGGTGTCGGGGTGGTCGGCCGCACCGAACCGCAGCGGGTCGACGACCGCGACCGGACGGGCGCCCATCGCGATGATGTCGCGCACGATGCCGCCGACGCCGGTGGCCGCGCCCTGGTAGGGCTCGACGTACGACGGGTGGTTGTGCGACTCGACCTTGAAGGTGACCGCGTAGCCCTGGCCGACGTCGACGACACCGGCGTTCTCACCGATGCCGACGAGGAGGGCGTCGGACTGCGGGGCCTTCTCGCCGAACTGGCGGAGGTGGACCTTCGAGGACTTGTACGAGCAGTGCTCGGACCACATGACGGAGTACATGGCGAGCTCGGCGCCGGTGGGCCGGCGGCCGAGGATCTCGACGACGCGCTCGTACTCGTCCTTCTTCAGGCCCAGTTCGGCCCAGGGCAGCTCGACATCGGGGGTCGCGGCCGCGTTCTCGACCGTGTCCAGAGGCGTGCGGCTCATGCGTTGACCAGCTTCTTGAGGATCGAGGTGAAGAAGGGGAGGCCGTCGGTGCGGCCGGTCCCGACCAGCGGCTCGACGGCGTGCTCGGGGTGCGGCATGAGGCCGACCACGTTCCCGGCCTCGTTCGTGATCCCGGCGATGTCCCGAAGGCTGCCATTGGGGTTGAAGTCCACGTAACGGAAGGCGACCCGGCCCTCCGCCTCCAGCATGTCGAGCGTGTGCTCGTCGGCGACGTACCGCCCGTCCATGTTCTTCAGCGGGATGTGGATCTCCTGGCCGGACTCGTAGTCGGCCGTCCAGGAGGTCTCCGCGTTCTCCACCCGCAGCTTCTGGTCGCGGCAGATGAAGTGGAGGTGGTTGTTGCCGAGCATCGCACCGGGGAGGAGGTGCGCCTCGGTGAGGACCTGGAAGCCGTTGCAGATGCCGAGGACCGGCATTCCGGACTTCGCCTGCTCGATGACGGTCTCCATCACGGGCGAGAAGCGCGAGATGGCGCCGGCCCGGAGATAGTCGCCGTACGAGAAACCGCCGGGGAGCACCACGGCGTCGACCTGCTTGAGGTCCTTGTCCTTGTGCCAGAGGGCGACGGGTTCGGCGCCGGCGAGCTTGATGGCGCGCTGCGTGTCCCGGTCGTCGAGGCTGCCGGGAAAGGTGACGACTCCAATACGAGCGGTCACTTTCCTGCCTCCGCGACTTCTTCGACCTTGACGGTGAAGTCCTCGATCACGGTGTTGGCGAGGAAGGATTCCGCCAGTTCATGGATGCGGGCGAGCGCGGCGTCGTCCACCGGTCCGTCCACTTCCAGTTCGAATCGCTTTCCCTGACGTACGTCGGAGACACCTTCGAAACCGAGACGCGGCAGTGCACGCTGCACCGCCTGGCCCTGGGGGTCGAGGATCTCCGGCTTGAGCATGACGTCGACTACGACGCGTGCCACTGGCACTCCCGGTGTGTGGTGCTGAGCAGGTCCCTTCAGACTACCTGCACAAAATTTCTACTCGCGTAGATTCGTAGAATCCTACGTGACCCCGATCACGATCCCGCATCGACGCGGGGACCGGCACGGAAAATCCTGGGAAAAACCGCAGAAGAGCGGCAGGACCCCATTGCCCTCGGACACGCGGAAGGATTTAGTCGGGCTTCACAATGCAATGCCGGGCACTGTACAAATGAATTGGCAATAGCCGATACTTTGCCCAATAACAGCCGGACAGTCGACATCTTCCCGACAACTACGTGACGTCTGCGCACGTCATGACTTGATCGCAGAGATGTCGCACGAAGGGACCGATATTCGTGGCGCAGCGTGTCGTGGTCACTCTCTCTGACGACATCGACGGCTCAGAAGCGGCGGAAACGATCGTCTTCGGACTGGACGGCAAGTCGTACGAGATCGACCTGAATCCTGCCAATGCCAAGAAACTGCGTAAGGCGCTCGCGCCCTACCTCGAGGCCGGCCGCAAGCAGTCCAAGTCCGGGAAGGCGTACACGCACACCGCGCTGACCCCCGACCCGGCCGCCGTCCGCGCCTGGGCCCGCTCCAACAAGATGGACGTGCCGCCGCGCGGCCGCATCCCCAAGAAGGTCTACGAGGCGTTCGCCGAGGCGCACTGATCTGTTCGCCGCGGCGCACCGGCTCCCTCGCTCCGGCCGGCCATCCGCCCCTGGGAAGAACCGACTTGCGCTGACCCCCGTCTGATCAGCTAGAGTCTGGAACACGCCGAGGGGCAAGGCCGAAAGGACGAACCCCAAGGAGTCATGCGGGTGTAGTTCAGTAGCAGAACATCCCCCTTCCAGGGGGAAGGCGCAGTGTGCAATTCCTGTCACCCGCTCTGCAACCCCTTACCGACCACTCTTGTGGATCAGGTAGGGTGGTGCTCGCACCGATCAGTGAAAGCTGGTCGGCGGCAATGCGGACGTAGCTCAGTTGGTAGAGCGCAACCTTGCCAAGGTTGAGGTCGCGAGTTCGAGCCTCGTCGTCCGCTCCAGGAAGCAAAGACCCCGGTCAGTCGACCGGGGTCTTTCTCGTGTGTACGCCCGTCCTGCGCCCGTCTTCTCGGTGGCGTCTGACATTTGTCATGCGGAGTGATGACACCTCGCACTGCTGACGGGTCCCGTCCGCGGCGACGCTGATTTCATGAACACGAGCGAGCACGACGAGCACGATGACGTGATTGAGGTCACTGATCTGCGCCGTGTGTACGGGGGAGATCGGGGAGGCCGCGGAGTCGGCGGAGTCCGCGGAGCTTTTGAAGCGGTCCGCGGAGTCAGCTTCTCCGTCGGCCGCGGTGAACTCTTCGCCCTGCTGGGCACCAACGGCGCGGGCAAGACATCCACGGTCGAGCTGCTTGAGGGCCTCGCGCCCCCGGCCGGCGGGCGGGTGCGGGTCCTCGGCCACGATCCGTACCAGGAGCGGGCGGCCGTACGGCCCCGGATCGGCGTGATGCTTCAGGAAGGCGGCTTTCCCTCCGAGGTGACGGTCGCGGAGACCGTACGGATGTGGGCGGGCTGCACGAGCGGCGCGCGGCCCACCGCGGAAGCCCTGGACCTGGTCGGCCTGACACGGCGGTCCGGCGTACGGGTGAAGCAGTTGTCCGGGGGCGAGAAGCGGCGCCTGGACCTGGCGCTCGCGCTCCTCGGCCGCCCCGAGGTCCTCTTCCTCGACGAGCCGACGACCGGACTCGACGCCGAAGGACGCCGGAGCACCTGGGAGTTGGTGCGCGAACTGCGCGACGGCGGTACGACGGTGCTGCTGACCACGCACTACCTGGAAGAGGCGGAGGAGCTGGCCGACCGGCTCGCGATCCTCCACGAGGGGCACATCGCGGCCACCGGAACCCCGGCCGAGGTGACCGCCTCCCAGCCGTCCCGGATCTCCTTCGAACTGCCCGACGGCTACTTCCTCGGGGACCTGCCCCCGCTCGCCGAACTCGGCGTGAGCGACCACGAGACGACGGGCCGCGTCATCAAACTGCGCACCGACGAACTCCAGCGAACCGCCACCGCACTACTGCTGTGGGCCGAGCGGGCTCGCGTCGAGCTGCGGGGGCTCGATGTGCGGTCGGCATCGCTGGAGGAGGCGTTTCTGCGGATCGCACGGAACGCGGCGGCGGGCAGTGCGGGTGCGCGGGAGCGGGAGACCGCGGGGCACGGCGCCGGTACGAGCGCGAGCACGAGCACGAGCACGAGGGGGACGGTGGCATGAGCGGCGCGACAGTCACGAACGGTGTGGGTACGGGGATGGGAACGGGCAGGGGCAGGGATAGGGGTACTGGTTCCGGTACGACCACGGCCGCGGGGCGGATGGCCGCGATGGCGCGTGCCGAGCTGACCCTGCTGAGCCGTACGAAGGCGACGCTCGCCGCCGCCGTGTTCGTGCCGCTGACCTTGCCGTTCAGCCTGCGCGGGACGGTCGACCAGATGGATCTGAAGGGCACCGGGCTCTCGGTCGGCTCGGTCATCGTGTCGTCGTCCGTCGGCTTCTCGCTCCTCTTCGCGGTCTACTGCTCGCTGGTGAGCGTGTACGCGGCCCGCCGCGAGGAGCTCGTCCTCAAACGGCTGCGCACCGGGGAACTGCGGGACGCCGAGATCCTCGCGGGCGCGGCCCTGCCTTCGGTCGCGATCGGCCTGGTGCAGTGCCTGGTCCTGACGGTCGGGTGCGCCGCGCTCCTGGACATCGGGGCGCCCGAAGCACCCCATTTCGCCATCCTGGGGCTGCTGTTGGGCCTGGCGATGTGGCCCCCGCTCGCGGCGGTCACCGCCAACTTCAGCAAGAGCGTGGAGGGCGCGCAGGTCGCCGCCATGCCCCTGATGCTGCTGTCCCTGATCGGCTCGGGCACCTTCATCCCGCTCCAGTTGATGCCCGACGGGCTGGCCTCCGCCTGTGAACTGCTGCCCCTGACCCCAGTGATCACTCTGATCCGCGGCGGCTGGACCGGCGGCCTCTCCGCGCACGACGCCCTCGGCGCCCTCGCCACAGCGGTGGCCTGGACCGTGCTCGCGGTGTTTGCTGTACGACGGTGGTTCCGCTGGGAGCCGCGGCGGTGAGCGGGGGCGCGGTGGTGGGGATGAGCAGACCCGGGGACTGGTGCCGGCGCGGGAGCCGGCCGGGGGCCGGTGACGGCGACAGCAGGCCAGGCGGCTGGTGGCGGCGCAAGAGCACGCCGGCGAAGGTCGAGACGTACACGCGCTGGTCGTTCCACTTCTTCGCCGTGATCGAGATCGCCTCGGTCGGGCTCGCGGCCTTCGCGCAGGTGGGGACCCGGCTCGCGACCTGGCTGTGCCTGCTGGTGTGCGTACACGCGCTGCTCTGTGCCGTGACCGCGTCCCGGGCGCTCGACTGGACGCGCGGCCGCCGTGAGCAGCCGGTACGCCTCATGTGGGTGCTCGGCGGGGTCACCGCGGTGATCGCGAACGTCGCGCTCGCCCTCGCGGAGCGCGGTCCGGGCGGCGCGGGCGCCGACGCCGCGGCGGGCTCGGTGTTCGGGGGCGTACTGATCTTCGGTGCGGGCACCCTCGCGCTCGGCGTCCGCAACCGGCGGCGTGTCCTGGCGATCGTGGCGGGCTTCGCTCTGGGCGCCGGAACCTTCGCGTTCCCGCTGGGCGTGCCCGGGCCCGCCGCGCTGGGCACGGCGGTCGCGGTGCTGGTCGGCGCCAGCTTCTTCGCCTACACCTCCGTCTTCTCCGTCTGGCTGCTCAACGCCGTCTACGCACTCGACGAGGCCCGCGAGACCCGCGCCCGCCTCGCCGTCGCCGAGGAACGGCTGCGCTTCGGGCGCGATCTGCACGACGTGATGGGCCGCAATCTCGCGGTGATCGCCCTGAAGAGCGAGCTCGCCGTGCAGCTGGCCCGGCGCGGGCGGCCCGAGGCCGTGGACCAGATGACCGAGGTCCAGCGGATAGCGCGGGAGTCGCAACGGGAGGTGCGTGAGGTCGTACGGGGCTATCGAGAAGCCGACCTCGGGACCGAACTCGCGGGAGCCCAGAGTGTGTTGACGGCCGCCGGCATCGACTGCGAGGTCGACGGCTCGGCGACCGGGCTGCCCGCGCAGGTCCAGTCGGCGCTCGGCTGGGTCGTACGGGAGGCGACGACGAACGTGCTGCGGCACGGGGACGCCATGCGGTGTGCGGTGTCGCTGCGGGTGGCGGAGGGGCGGGTGACCTTGAGCGTGGAGAACGACGGGGTGCCGGACGCGGAGTCCGGTGCCGCCGAGCCGGTGAAGGGATCCGGGCTCGCCGGACTGCGGGAGCGGCTGAGCAAGGTGGACGGCGTACTGCGGGCCGGGCCGGCCGGCGGTGGGCTGTTCCGTCTGACCGCCGATGTGCCGCTGCCCCCGGCCCCTGAACCCGCCCAGCACCCGGAACCGGGGTCGCTGAAGCCCGCCGTCCCGCACCCTGTGAGTGAGGTCACCCCGTGACAGTACGACTGCTGCTCGCCGACGACGAGCATCTGATCCGGGGTGCGCTCGCCGCGCTGCTCGCCCTGGAGGACGATCTCGTCGTGGTGGCCGAGGCGGCGACCGGGCCCGAGGCGCTGGCGATGGCGCGGGCGCACGAGCCCGATGTCGCCGTGCTGGATCTTCAGATGCCGGGGGCGGACGGTGTGAGGGTGGCCACATCGCTGCGGGCCGAACTGCCCGGCTGCCAGGTGCTGATCGTGACGAGTCATGGGCGGCCGGGGCATCTGAAGCGGGCGCTTGCGGCGGGTGTGCGCGGGTTCGTCCCGAAGACCGTCAGTGCGCAGCGGCTCGCCGAGATCATTCGTACGGTGCATGCGGGAAACCGCTATGTGGACCCGGAGTTGGCGGCCGACGCGATCTCCGCCGGGGACTCGCCGCTGACCGTGCGCGAGGCCGAGGTGCTCGAATTCGCCGCCGACGGGGCACCCGTCGCGGAGATCGCCGAGCGGGCCGCGCTGTCCCAGGGGACCGTACGGAACTATCTGTCGTCGGCCGCGACGAAGCTCGGGGCCGAGAACCGTCACGCGGCGGTGCGGCTCGCGCGGGAGCGAGGTTGGGTATAGTTGGCCTCGCGCCACGGCGCAATGCGGACGTAGCTCAGTTGGTAGAGCGCAACCTTGCCAAGGTTGAGGTCGCGAGTTCGAGCCTCGTCGTCCGCTCCATAGGAAGAAGCCCCTGACCCTCCCGGGTCGGGGGCTTCTTCGTGTCTCTCGTCTGTCTGTCTTCGTGTCTCTCCGGGCGTCCTCAGCTCCAGCTGTTGCCGGTCAGACGCTCGTACGCCTCGATGTACTTGGCGCGGGTCGCCTCCACGACGTGCGGGGGCAGCGCGGGCGGCGGCTGCTCGCTCTTGCGGTCCCAGCCGGACTCGGGGGAGGTCAGCCAGTCGCGGACGTACTGCTTGTCGAAGGACGGCTGGGCGTGGCCCGGCTCCCACGCGTCGGCGGGCCAGAAGCGGGAAGAGTCCGGGGTCAGCACCTCGTCCGCGAGAATCAGCGTCTCGCCCTCGTAGCCGAACTCGAACTTGGTGTCCGCGAGGAGGATCCCCCGGTCGCGGGCGATGCCACGGGCGCGGCTGTAGACGGCGAGGGTCGCCTGGCGCAGCTGGGCCGCGGTGTCGGCGCCGACCTGGCGGGCGACCTCCTCGTACGACACGTTCTCGTCGTGCTCGCCGACCGCCGCCTTGGTGGCGGGGGTGAAGATCGGCGCGGGGAGTTCCGAGCCGTCGACCAGGCCCTCGGGGAGGGCGAGGCCGCAGACGGTGCGGGACTCGTTGTACTCGACCAGGCCGGAGCCGGTGAGGTAGCCGCGGGCGACGCACTCGACCGGGGCCATCCGCAGGGACTTGCAGATCAGGGTGCGGCCGGCCCAGTCGTCGGGGGCGCCCGGCGGGAGTTCGGCGCTCAGGACGTGGTTGGGGACCAGGTCGGCGAGCTGGTCGAACCACCACAGGGAGAGCTGGGTGAGCGTGCGGCCCTTGTCGGGGATCTCGGTGGGGAGCACCCAGTCGAAGGCGGAGATGCGGTCGCTGGCGACCATCACGAGGTCGCCCGCCTCGTTCTGGTACAGGTCGCGCACCTTGCCGGTGTGCAGATGTACCAGACCCGGCACCTGAAGGGGCTCGGGCTTTTCGACGAATCCGGACACGGTTCCTCCCCGTGGTTCTGTCCAATTGGCTTGATTCTCCCGTATGCGGGGAGTGGCTTTGGCCAGGGGGTGTGTGGGGGTGCCGGGGGGGGTGCTTGGGGCCTGTTGTGGGGGTGACTCCTGGGGGTGGCTTCTGAGGGTGCGGGGATGCGCTTCCTCAGTCGTGTTTGCAGATGCGGTCGAGGAGGTTGGCCGTAGCTCGCTGTACACGGGTGTCGACATGGCCCGGGCGGTCCAGGGCCGGGGACCATGCGAACGTTCCGGACGCGAAGACCAGGGCGCCGGACGGGGCCCGGTAGAGGGAGGTCTCCTGGTGACGGACGGCGCCCTCGCTGTCCCGGTACGGGGAGTGGGCCAGGAGGATACGGCCCTGGTGCTCGGGGAGCGGGGTGCGCGGGAAGTAGCGGTCGGCCTCGCCCGCGACCATGCCCTCCAGTTCGTCACCCTCCTGCGCGCCGGTCGCCTCCCACAGCCAGTGGTCGGCGTTGCGGACGACCAGCGGGTGGGGCTCGGGGACTCTTCCCGCGTACTGGATGCCGATGAGTTGCTGCTCAGGGCGGTCGATTTCACGCCACAGGGCCGGTTTCCCGGGGCCCCTGCGCTTGCGGCAGGTCAGCAGGCGGTCGGCGACGCCGGACGGTGACGGGCCCAACTCCACCTGCCAGTACATGGTGTTGGCAGAGAGGAAGACGAGCGAGGTGCCGTGTTCGCGGGCGAGTTCCGTAGTGCGGCGCATCTGCGTCGACCAGTACTCGTCGTGGCCCGGGAAGACGAGGCCGCGGTAGCGGGTGGGGTCGACGCGGCCGGCGTGCAGATCGCGGGCGTCGGCGTAGGCGAGGTCGTAGCCGTAGCGCTCGGCCCAGCGGATGAAGTCGTAGGCGTGGCCTACGTGGAGGGGGAGCCCCGCGCCCGCGTACGGCCGGTCGAAGGAGACCGTCGTCGCGGCGTCGGACTCGCCGAGCAGCCGGCCTTCCTCGTCCCACGCGTGGTACAGGCTGGCGCCGGTGTGGCCGTCCTCCGGGTACAGGTTGTACGCCTGCCAGGTGATGTCCGGGAGCAGGAGGAGCAGGTCGGCGGGGTGGTTGTCGCGGATGGTGAACGGGACGTGGGAGCGGTATCCGTCGGCGGTGGTGAGGACGGCGACGTACGCGCCGATGCTCCAGTAGGCGGGGATCTGGAGCCGCCAGGAGAGCCACCAGTGGTGGCAGGAGACGGTGCGGTCGGCGGTGAGCGGTGGGGGTTGGACGATGCCGGAGAGGCGGGGGCTGGTGGTGATCTTGGATGCCCCGTCACCTCCGTAGTGGCCGATCCGGTAGATGTCGACGCTGAATTCCTGGGGCGGGTCGACGGTGACGTGGAAGTCGATGGCCTCGCCGGGGGCGGCCGCGCCGGTGGAGGTGAAACCCTTGATCTGGCGGTGGACGTCGTCGGCGGAGCGGGGGCCTCCGGCTCGGGGGTGGGGGATGGTTCGCTTGGCCTGGGCCTTGGTGTCGCGGTCGTCGCGGGCGTCGCGTACGAGGGTGGCGCCCGGGGTGTTGTCGATGTGGTCGATGTACCAGGGGACGACGTGGCCGGTGTCGTCGAAGTAGTGCTCGTCGCCGCGGAGCCACGGGACGGGGCCCTGGCCGAAGGGGTCCGTCACGGCGTGCGCGAGTGCTCCCGACTCCCAGCGGCGAATCTGCTCCGACCCCATGCCTGCTCCCCTCCCTCTCGCCCCCGTCATCCTGTAAGCCCTTGCCTTGTGCGCGATCGGTCCCAGCACATCACATTACGCACGCACTCCGTCACCGTTCGTCGCGAATTGGCGTGAGTGGAACGTGGGGTTCCGCATTGGGGGGTGGGTTGGCTGGGGGTTCGTTGTGGGTCGGGGCCGTGCGTTTCTTCGCCCCCGCCGCCCCTACCCGTCCCATCCGTTCCTGGGGGCTGCGCCCCCAGACCCCCAAAAGATTGCGCAGTTCCCCGCGCCTCTTAAGGGGCGCGGGGAACTGCGCGAACGGCCCCCACTCACCCGCAGCCGAACGAACCAGGGTGGGCGGGGTATCGCGGGGCGAAGCCCCGCGCCGTCAGGGGCGCGGGGAACTGCGCAATCTTTTGCACCAGCCCCCACCCACCCGCAGCCGACACACAACCCCCGGGGTCGAAGGGGCGGAGCCCCTGGGGATGGGACGGGTAGGGGCGGCGGGGGCGAAGAACCGCCCGGGCGCACCCGGGGTGGTGCGTCAGACGAGGCGGACCGGCTTCTCCGGGCGGACGCCGAGGTGGCGGAGCCAGTCGCGGAGGGGGGTGGGGTCACCCGATTCGACGAGGGTCAGGACGCGAGGGCCAAGATCGGCGGCACGTTCGCCGTCGACGAAGAGGGACGGACCGTCGAGCCAGTCGAGCCCCGGCACCGCCCCCGCGGTGTCCATCGCGGCACAGCACACCATCGCCGTGACATGGTCGGCCAGCAGCTCCCGCCCGGTCCGGGGCGGCTGGAGGGGGAAGAGGGGAAGCATCCCGTCGTCCCAGAGGGCCCGGTCGGGGCCCTGCTCCGTGCCCCCGGCCGACGGGGGCGCCACGGCCGGCGCCGACGCCTCCTCGCGGGCCAGCTCCGCGGTGAGCCCGGCCGCGAGCGCAGCCGTCCGCTCGTTCCCGAGGCCGAGATCCGCGTCGTCCTCGTCCTCGGCCATCCCCTTGTACGCGTCCGCACGGTGCGTGGCGAGAGCGTCCGAGTCCGGGCCCGGCGCCGCTCTGTCCTCCGGCGGCGAGGACAGGTGGTCCATCACCCGCGCCAGCGTCGGACCGTTCGCGTCGGGCGCCGCCGGGTCTGTGGAGTGCCGCACGCCCAGCGCGTCCAACACCCGGTGCAGGCGGGCCGCGTCGGTGCGCCATTTGCGGTCGACGACCTCGTCCGGGTAGTCCTGCCAGTCGACCGGCGCCCAGTCGGGGCCGGGCTCGGCGGGGCCGCCGTGGAAGAGGCGGGCGGCGAGGAGCGAGGCCGCCTCGTCCACCGTGCCGGGCTCTTCGAGCAGGTCACAGGCGGGGCGCTCGCCGAGGCGGGAGGTAAAGCCCTCGGCCAGGCGGTCGCGACGGGACAGCTCGGTGAGGGCAGCGACCACGCCGACGTCCAGCCGGGACGGCCAGCGGCCCATCCGCCAGGCGGGCAGCGCGACGCGGGTCAGGAGCCGGTCCCAGCCCGCGTAGGCGAGACCCACCTGCTCCTGCGCGACGATCCGCAGACCGTAATCCACAGCCTGTGCACGCTCGGCCGCGGCGGCCGCCACTCCTCGCTCCATCTCGGCCGCGTGGCCACGACAGCTGCGCAGCAGGAGGCGGGTCACCCAGCCGACGCCGCCGAGGACCGCACGGGACAGCGGTCCGCGCTTCGGTGCCGAGGTCACGGCCACGGCCGCGTCCAGACCCCGTACGAAACGGCGGGCCGCAGCTATGTCGGGGTGCGCCGAGGGACCCGTACCGGCGACGACCGGTGCGAGGACCGCGCGCAGTTCACCGACCCGCATCCACCACAGGAAGGGGGAGCCGATGACGAGGACGGGGGCGGAGGGGGCGCGGCGGGGCCGTGTCGACAGCCCTCGTACGCCACGGGTCCCGGCTCCGCGTATGCCTCGGCTTCCTACTCCGTCCATCTCGTCTCCGGCCTCTGAACGGGGCGGGCCGTGTGCCGGGTGGGTGCGGTCCTCCAGCCAGCTGTCGCAGTCCGGGGTGAGCGCTATCGCCGACGGGGCCGGGACGTCGAGGCGGTCGGCCAGGTCGCGGACCATGCGGTAGAGATCGGGGGCCGATGCCTCGGTGATCGGGACCGTGGGGCTCACGGCGGGCCGCGCGCGGGCGACGACGAGCGCGATGCCCGCGGCCGCGAGGAGGACGAGGGCGGCGATGATCGTCACGATCCAGCGGGTCGTACCCCAGCTGCCGCCGGTGATGTGCCCGGTGGAGCCGCCGACGAGCAGCACGACGGCGACGGCCGCGGGCAGCAGGGCTACGGCCAGCGCCCTGCTGCGTATGCGCAGCACGGCGAGAGCCCGGGACCGCGCGGCTTGCGCGCCCACCTCCACACCCATACCGGTCACGACCGGACGTCACCCCCTACGGTCCGCCGGGCGCGAGCTGTCTCACAGCTCGTGCCGACGGATGCCCTGGCGTTGCTCACTCCCCCACTGTGGCACCCACCACTGACATCGCAATGCCGGTGGGCCAAGTGCCGGAACGCTTTCGCCGCACCCTAGTTGGGGCCCCGGCCCCCGTCAGCCGGATGGGGCATCGGTCACCCGATGGAATGGCTTTGGGGAAAGGTGGATGACGGTGGGCAATGATCAGGCCCCGGATTCCTTGCGGGATCCGGGGCCCAACGTCCTGTCGAGTGGCCAGACAGCGAGTGGCCAGGTGGCAGGGGTTTACGCCTCCGCCGCCACCTTCGCCGCGATGTCCGTGCGGTGCTGCGAACCGTCGAGACCGATACGGGCGACCGCCGTGTACGCGCGGGCGCGGGCCTCGGTGAGGTCGGTGCCGGTCGCCGTGACGGAGAGCACTCGGCCACCCGCGCTCACCACCGCGTCACCGTCGCGCTTGGTCCCGGCGTGCAGGACGTAGGCGTGCGGTGCGTCCTGGGCCGCGACCTCGTCGAGCCCGGTGATCGGGTCGCCGGTGCGCGGGGTGTCGGGGTAGTTGTACGAGGCCACGACCACCGTGACGGCCGCGTCGTCGCTCCAGCGCAGTGGCGCCAGGTCGGCGAGGGTGCCGTTCGCCGAGGCCAGCAGAACACCCGCGAGCGGGGTCTTCAGGCGGGCGAGGACCACCTGGGTCTCCGGGTCGCCGAAGCGGGCGTTGAACTCGATGACCCGTACGCCACGGCTGGTGATCGCCAGACCCGCGTAAAGAAGGCCGGAAAACGGTGTGCCGCGGCGGCGCAGTTCGTCGACGGTCGGCTGGAGAACGGTCTCCATGACCTCCTCGACGAGCTTCGGGTCCGCCCAGGGCAGCGGCGAGTACGCGCCCATGCCGCCGGTGTTCGGGCCCTCGTCGTTGTCCAGCGCGCGCTTGAAGTCCTGGGCGGGCTGCAGCGGGACGACGGTCTCGCCGTCCGTGATCGCGAAGAGGGAGACCTCGGGGCCGTCGAGGAACTCCTCGATGACGACGCGGTCGCAGGCGTTGGCGTGCGCGCGGGCCTTGTCGAGGTCGTCGGTCACGACCACGCCCTTGCCGGCCGCGAGACCGTCGTCCTTCACGACGTACGGGGCACCGAAGGCGTCCAGCGCCTCCTCGACCTCCTCGGGCGTCGTGCAGACGTACGAGCGCGCCGTCGGAACGCCCGCACCCGCCATCACGTCCTTGGCGAAGGCCTTGGAGCCCTCCAGCTGCGCGGCCTCCTTCGAGGGGCCGAAGACGGGGATTCCCGCCGCGCGCACAGCGTCGGCGACCCCCGCGACGAGCGGGGCCTCCGGGCCCACGATCACCAGCTCGGCGCCGAGCTCCGTGGCCAGCGCGGCCACGGCGGCGCCGTCGAGGGCGTCGACCGCGTGCAGCTCGGCCACCTCCGCGATGCCTGCGTTCCCGGGGGCGCAGTACAGGGCGGTGACGTCGGGGTCGAGGGACAGGGAACGGCACAGGGCGTGTTCGCGGGCGCCACTACCGATGACAAGGACCTTCACGGGGTCAGCCTAACCGTCGGGGGCGGGTGCCTTTGTGGGGGCTTCCGAGGAGAGGGGTGCGCGGGGTTGGTGGGATCCTCTAAAGGCAGGCGGTGGCGGCGGGTGAAGCGGTCGTACGCGAGCGGGGGGCGGGGCGCGGACACGAAGCGGTCGTACGCCGATGGAGGCGCCGGAAAGCGCTCATGAAGTCCGTGAAGTAGCTGTACGCCGGTGAAGGCCGCCCCGTTACGCGCTACTCGCTACTCGTTGGAGAACTCCTCCACCACCGTCGCCCCCAGCTCGCGGACGATCAGGTCGTGGCCCGAGAGGGCGGACTCGTCGAGGTCGGGGTCGTCGTCCTCGGGGATGTCGTCCTCGGGGGCCACCGGAGGCGGTTCGGGAGCCGGAGGACGGGTCGGTGTCGGGGCGGGCCCGGTCGGGGCGTGGCCGGCGGAGGGGCCGCCCTGGGGGGCCGCGGGGCGTGTGGCAGGAGCCGATGGCTGCTGGGGCGCGGGGCGCGCGGCGGCCGGAGCCCCGCCGTAACCCCCGCCGCCGTAGCCGGAGCCGGCCGGAGGCGGCGGTGCGGAGCCGCCCGAGGCGTCGACGATCGCCTCGATCCTCCACTGGAGGTTGAACTGCTCGGCCAGCGCCTGCCGCAGCACCTCCTCGCTGCCGCTGCTCGCGAAGTTGTCCCGCGCGCCCGCGTTGACGAAGCCGATCTGCAGGGTCGTACCGTCGAAGCCGGTGACCTGCGCGTTCTGGCTGAGCAGGATCCAGGTGAACCGGCGGCGGTTCTTCACCGCCTCCAGGACGTTCGGCCACAGCGTGGCGAAGTCGATGCCGCTGCTCGCGGGAGCGGCGGGAGAGGCCGCTGCGGGCGCGGGGGTGGTCGCGGCAGGAGAGGGCGCGGGCGCACTCGGCGTCGCGGCCGGAGGCTGTCCCCCGCCCGCGGGGGTCGCCGTCGGCCATCCGCCCGGGCGTCGGCCACTGCCCGCTGCCGTCGCGGTGGGCCAGGCGCCGGGCGCGGGCGCCGCCGGAGCAGCGGCCGGGGGCACGGCGGCCGGGGCCTGCGGCTGCGCGGCCACGGGCGGGGCCACCGGAGCGGCGGGGGGTGCACTCGCCGGGGGAGCCGAGGGAGCCACGGGCACGGCCGGCTCGACGTTCTGCGGGGCGGCCCCGCCAGGCCCAGGCCCAGGACCGGCCCCGCGCGCCGCAGCCCGGGCCGCGGCGGCCCCGCCCCCGGGCGGAACCTGCGGAGCCCCCGGAACCGAAGCGACCGGCGCCGCGCCGTGTACCTCGGGCCCGGGCACGTACCCCATGACGGGTGCGCCCCCGCCTCCGGAGAAGTTCACACCGCGCTCGATGCGGTCCAGCCGGGCCATGACGGACCGCTCGTCCCCGTACGCGGCGGGCAGCATCACGCGCGCGCAGATGAGTTCGAGCTGGAGCCGGGGCGAGGTGGCGCCGCGCATCTCCGTCAGCCCCTCGTTGACGAGGTCGGCGGCGCGGCTCAGTTCGGCGGCGCCGAAGACTCCGGCCTGGGCCTGCATGCGCTCCACGACATCGGACGGGGCATCGATGAGCCCCTTCTCGGCGGCATCGGGCACGGCCGACAGAATCACCAGATCCCGCAACCGCTCCAGCAGATCGGCGACGAACCTCCGAGGGTCATTGCCCCCCTCGATCACCCGGTCCACGATCTCGAAGGCCGCGGCGCCGTCCCCCGCGGCGAACGCCTCGACCACCGAGTCCAGCATCGACGCGTCCGTGTACCCGAGCAGCGAGGTCGCCATGGCATACGTCACACCGGCGTCGCCCGCGCCCGCGAGCAGCTGGTCCATGACGGACATGGAGTCACGCACGGACCCCGCACCGGCCCGTACGACCAGCGGCAGCACCCCGTCCTCGACGGGAATGCCCTCGCGTCCGCAGACCTCGCCCAGGTAGCCCCGCAGGGTTCCGGGCGGCACGAGCCGGAACGGGTAATGGTGGGTCCGCGACCTGATCGTCCCGATGACCTTCTCGGGCTCGGTCGTGGCGAAGATGAACTTGAGATGCTCGGGCGGCTCCTCGACCACCTTCAGCAGGGCGTTGAAGCCCGCCGGGGTGACCATGTGGGCCTCGTCGATGATGTAGATCTTGTACCGACTGCTGGCGGGCCCGAAGAAGGCCTTTTCGCGCAGGTCACGAGCGTCATCGACACCACCGTGCGAGGCGGCGTCGATCTCGATGACGTCGATGGAACCCGGCCCGTTGCGCGCGAGATCCCGACAGGACTGGCACTCCCCGCACGGGGTGGGCGTAGGCCCCTGCTCGCAGTTGAGACACCGGGCGAGGATGCGTGCGCTGGTCGTCTTCCCGCACCCGCGCGGACCGCTGAACAGGTACGCGTGATTGACCCGGTTGTTCCGCAGCGCCTGCTGCAACGGGTCGGTGACATGCTCCTGCCCGATGACCTCGGCGAACGACTCCGGGCGATAGCGGCGGTACAGCGCGAGAGACGACACGCATACGAGGTTATAGGCGCCCACTGACAACGAGCACCGCTCGCTGACCACGACAGGGACCGCTCACCGGCACATCCCCGCAAACGCAAGCGCCCCCCACGCACCCGCCAGAGCCAACCTACCCTTGCTGCCTTCCGGCCCTGGGGGAGTTCAGTCAGATAGCGCCACGTGAGGGGCTCCGCACAGGGTACCCGATCCGAGCGGGAGGAACGAACGCGATCTGAGCGGGGGGAACGGGTTCGCGAGCACTCCTCAACGTCTTGTATTGTTTGCCGCGGAGGATTCGCCTAGTGGCCTAGGGCGCACGCTTGGAAAGCGTGTTGGGGGCAACCCCTCACGAGTTCGAATCTCGTATCCTCCGCCAGTGCCTCACCGGGCACGATGTCGAAGGGCCCCACCGTTCGCGGTGGGGCCCTTCGACGTGTTCTCAGCCCTCGTTGTCCTGAGTTTCTGTCCCCAGCGGGTGTTTCCCGGGGTGACCTGTCTGCATGCGACCCTGCGGATCACGGGGATGCGCCATCCTTGAACCCGGCGTCGGACCGGCTCCGGCCACGCTGCGGCGCTCGTTCCCCGGTCTGACGAGGTGCACCCCACATGAAGTCCCGATCAACGCTGGTTACCTGGTTGGGCAGCCTCGACGGCACTCGCCTGGCACGCGTGCTCGTGACACGGAAGGACGCCGTGTCCCCTCCGGAGCCACGCTCACTGGGGGAGCTGGCGGACCGTCTTCAGCGTCCCGGGTCGGTGTCGCTGGCCCTGCCACGGCTCGCGCTGCCGTACCTTCAGGCGGCCGAGGCACTGGCGGCGCTGGGGGCACCCGCGTCGCGCGATGCCCTGGAGAAGCTGCTGGGAGCGGCGGACGAGGAAGCCGCTCGCGAGCTGAACGTCGTGCTGGGGGTACTGGCCGATCATGCTCTGGTCTGGCCGGACGGCGCGGAGAAGCTCCACATGGCCGCACCGCTGCGGCAGGCATGGGACGCGCCGCTGGGGCTGGATGCTCCGCTGGAGGAGCTGCTCGCGGGCACGACCTCCGACGAACTGCGCAGCATGCTGGTGGCACTGGGAGTCAAGCCTCCCGGCACCAAGCCGCAGCGAATGGCCGCCCTGGTGGAACACCACGGCGACCCGGAGCAGATCGCCGCGCTGGTCGCGAAGGCCCCTACTGCGGCCCGGAAGGTGCTCGAACGCCGAGCGGAGGCCACGGCGAGGCAGCCTGAGTTCATCATGTTCGGGGCTCCCGGCCACGGCGGCCTCGAACCGGGCACGCAATGGGCACTGGACCGGGGGCTCCTGGTCCAGGACCGTCACCGCTACGGCCCGGCCCGTATGCCCGTCGAAGTGGCGCTCGCGCTGCGCGGGCCCTCCTGGCACGCCCCGTTCGAGCCCGTCCCGCCTTTCGCACGGCTGGTGCCCGTCACCCCGGCAGAGGTGGATCGCGAAGCGTCGGCCGCGGCCACGGCGTTCGCCGCTCACGCCGTCTCCGTCCTGTCGGCCTGCGCGGCGGCCGCGCCGGCCCGGCTGAAGTCCGGCGGGATCGGCGCACGTGAACTGGCCCGGATCGGCAAGGCCGCCCAGGCCGAAGACGCCGTCGTACGCATCACCCTCGAGACCGCGTACGTTGCCGGGCTGCTGGGCCGGGACGGCGATCACATGGCATCCACCGACGCCTATGACGCCTGGGCGGAACAGGAACCGTCGGAGCAGTTCGCCGTACTGCTTCGGGCATGGCGGAACCTGCCGCTCACCCCCACCCGGGCTCGCGACGAGGACAACAAGGCGCTTCCCGCCCTAGCCGGCGCACCGCCCTGCGACGGCTGCCTGCGGGCTCGCGACGGGCTGTTGGCGGCAACCGCCCGGCTCCCGACAGGGCAGGGTTTGAAGGCCGCCTCGGATCTGGGGCCGCTGATCGCCTGGCACCGTCCACTCGCCGAGTCGTCGCCCCAGGACCAGACGCCGTTCGCCGCCGTGATCCGTGAGGCCGAACTGCTCGGCGTACTCGCTCGTGGTGCCCTGTCCCCCCTCGGCGCCCACCTGCGGACCGACGACGTGCAGGAACTGGGCACCACGTGCCGGCGGCTGCTGCCCCCGGCCACCTCAGCGGCCCGAATCGGCGCCGACCTCACCGCCGTCGTCACGGGCACACCGTCCGCCCGGCTCGCCGCGCTCCTGGACTCCGTCGCCGACCGGGAGACCAGCGGCACGGCGTCGGTGTGGCGGTTCAAGGCCGGCAGTATCCGCCGGGCCCTGGACGCCGGCCGCACCCCCACCGACATCACCGCCGAGCTGGCCGCTGTCGCCGCCGGGCCCCTGCCGCAGCCGCTGTCGTATCTGATCTCCGACGCCGCGCGCCGCCACGGGCGGGTGCGCATCGCCCCCGCCGCCTGCGTCCTCCACGGCGACGAGCCCGCGCTCCTGGCGGAGATCGCCGCCCACCGGGGGCTCACCAAGCTGGGACTACGACAGCTGGCGCCGACGGTACTGGTCAGCCGCAGCCCGGTCGACGCGACCCTCGCCGCGCTCCGAGCCGAGGGATACGCCCCTGTCGGCGAGACGGCCGAGGGAACGGTACGCATCGACAGGACCCGGCCTCGGCGGGCCGTCGTCCCCGTTCCCGTTCCAGCTCCACGCGGCCCCAGCGAAAGGAGCCCCTTCCGGATCACGGCCTCCGTCACGGCGAAGGCGTCGGCCACCGTCGACCCGAGTGTCTTGGCGGCCCGACTGCTGGCCGCCCCGCCTACGTCCCCCACTCTCGGCTTCGCTCGAGCGGGGGGACCCCCATCGGAACCGGCACCGTTCGACGGAGGGCCGCCCTTCGGCACGGACACCGAGGAGATCGTCTCGGGGTGGGCGAAACTCCTGCCGTACACCGATGTCCGCCAGCTCGCCCATGCCATCGACACCGGTCGGGCCATCACCGTCGAATACGTCGCCACCTCGGGCAACCGGACCGTGCGTACCCTCAGCCGCCTCGCGCTCGACCCGCCCTATCTCGAAGCCTGGTGCCACCTGCGGGACGCCGAACGCGTCTTCACGCTCTCGCGCATCCACAGCATCATGCCCGAGTAGAGCACGACAGTAACAATAGAGATAGTATCTCCAGCGATACTATCTCCCACGGGGGTATTCCCATGCGTCGTTTCATCGGGCGGGACCGGGAGCTGAACGTGCTCCGCAACGCCCTGCAAGCGGTTGGCGATGCCTCCGGGTCGGCGAAACCAGGGCAATGCATCCTCATGCGCGGAAGACGGCGCGTGGGCAAGTCCAGCCTCGTCGAGGAGTTCCTCCGGCGCACCGAGACGCCGTACCTCTTCTTCACCGCTGCGGGCGGAACGGCGGAGGACGAACTGACGGAGTTGCTCGACGCCGTCGCCAGATCCACGCTCCCGGAGCGAGGGCTGTTCTCGGAGGAGGCCCCGGAACAGTGGAACGCCGCATTCCGGCTGCTTGCGGAGGTCCTGCCCGACGACAGCCCGAGCGTCGTCGTCATCGATGAGGTTCCGTATCTCATGGACCGCATCGACGCCTTCGAGGGCATGCTCCAGCGGGCATGGGACCGGCTGCTCAGCCGCAAGCCGGTGCTCCTCCTCCTGGTCGGATCCGACCTGTCGATGATGGAGGCGCTGAACAGCTACGACCGCCCCTTCCATCAGCGGGGCCGGGAAATGGTCGTGGGGCCGCTGAACCCGGCCGACATCGGCGAGATGCTCGGGCTTGAGCCGGCGGACGCCTTCGACGCCGCCCTGATCACGGGCGGTCTCCCGCTGATCTGCGCGGAGTGGCGGGCCGGAGCGGATCTCTGGGAGTTCCTCCGCGACTCGCTGGACAACCCGATCTCGGCGCTGCTGGTATCCGCCGAGCGCTCACTGGCCGCTGAGTTTCCACCGCAGGCGATGAGCCGGGAAGTGCTGCGGGCCATCGGAAGTGGGGAGCGAACGTTCACCAACATCGCGCGCGCCGCCGGCGGTATCGCCCACACCACTCTCACTCGAGCCACGGATGTCCTGACCGAGAAACGGGTGGTGGCAGCCGAGTTGCCACTCTCGATGCGGCCGTCGAAGGAGCGCCGCTACCGGGTGGCCGACCCTTACCTCCGGTTCTGGCTCGCGTTTCTGGATCCGCACATGGCGGAGATCGAGCGGATGCGGGGAGATCTCACTCTGAGCCGGATCAAGGAGCGGTGGACGAGCTGGCGGGGCCGCGCGATCGAGCCCCTGGTCCGGGAATCCCTGGCCCGTCTCCTGCCGGACGGGCTCCTGCCCGCCGCCCCGGCGATCGGCGGGTACTGGACCCGCAGCAACGACGTCGAAATCGACTTGGTGGGCGCCGACCGACAGCCCGTGGCCAAGCAGTTGCTCTTCCTCGGCTCGGTCAAGTGGCTGGAGACTTCCGCGTTCGACAGCCACGATCTGGCCGCGCTGCAGAAGCACCGGGCGGCGATCACCGACGAGCCCGTTCCACTCGTGGCGGTCTCCCGCAACGGGGTCAGCTGTTCCGGACTTCAGGCGGTATACGGCCCTGAGGAATTGCTCAGCGCCTGGCAGAGGGCGTGAGCAGCCTCACCGGGCACGATGTCGAAGGGCCCCACCGTTCGCGGTGGGGCCCTTCGACGTATGTCACCGTGGCACGGTCTGGGTGACCCGCCACAGTCGGCGCGGCAGGCCGCCCTCCTCGAAGGGGTGGACCTCGTGAAGGATCCAGCCCTCGGCGAGGTGGTCGACCAGGGCGCGGGGGAAGAAGTGGACGGCGAAGCCGCCGTGCTCCCAGATGTCGTCGCCGTGCCCCGTACCGGCCCGGTAGTGCGCGTCCCCGGTGTGCCGGACCGTGTAGACGAACGCGCCGCCCGGCCTCAGCACCCGGCGGACCTCGGTGACCAGGGCGTGGATTTCCCTGGTGGAGAGAGCCATGCACAGCAGCATGTGAGCGAAGACCGCGTCCACCGATGCATCCGGGAGCGGGAGCGGCCGGCGGACGTCCTGCACGTGAGTGCTGACCCGTTCGGCGACGCCTTGAGCGTGGGCGGCCTCGTACAGCTGTTCCAGGCCGACCGGGCTGAAGTCTGTGGCCAGCACGGTGAAGCCCTCGCGGGCGAAGAACAGGGCATCGCGGCCGTGCCCGGCGCCCAGCTCCAGAACCTCACGGGCGCCGGCGGCCCGGAATACCTCGGCGGCGTGGACGGCCGGTTCGGACGGCTCCTCGCCGTACATGCCGGGGTGCTCGCCGTAGGTCTGCTGCCAGTGCTCCCGCTGGGCTCCGGCCAGCTCCTGCTCGTCCTCCGACATGCTGATGTCCTTCTCCCTCATGGCCCGCGTCAGCGGTGCGATCCGCATCGGGCCAGCAGGCGCGGTGCCCCCGGCCCCATGATCGCCCGTACGGCGAACAGGAAGCATCGAGACAGCCGAGCACTACCGTGGACTCATGACGGCTCCTCTGGACGTGCTGGTGGTCGGCGCGGGGCCCACCGGGCTCGCCCTCGCCGCGCAGCTGCGGGCCTACGGGACCACGTTCCGGATCGTCGACCGCTCACTGGACCGGGTCCACGAGTCGCGCGCGTTGGCCATCCAGCCACGCACCCTGGAAGCGCTGGCCCCGTTCGGGGTGACCGACGAACTGGTCGGACGCGGCAACCCCGCGATGCGGGTGAGGGTGCATCTGCCGCGGCGGGTGGTGCAGATGCCGTTGTTCGACATCGGGCTGGCCGACACCGCGTACCCCTTCGTGCTGTTCCTCTCGCAGGCGGAGACCGAGAGCGTCCTCTCGGAGCATCTGAGGGGCCAGGACGTGGAGGTGGAGCGGGGCACGGAGGTGGTCCGTCTGGAGCGCACGGGCTCGTCCGTCAGCTGTCGGCTCCGGCGCGGCGACGGCACCGAGGAGGCCGTGGAGGCGAGGTACGTCGTGGGCTGCGACGGTGCGCACAGCACGGTGCGGGCCGAGGCGGGCATCGGCTTCGAGGGGTACGCCTACCCGCAGACCTTCCTGCTCGCCGACCTGGAAGTCGATGGGCTGGAGTCCGGGGCGGTGCACGCCTACATGACCGGGGCAGGGGTGCTGCTCTTCTTCCCCCTCGGGACGCCGGCCACCTGGCGGATGCTCACGATGCGACCGTCGGGCGCCCCGGACACCAAGCTGAATCTGGGGCTCCTGCAGGAGATCACCGACCGGTACACCAGCGACCGGCTGGCGTTGCGCGACCCGGTGTGGATGACCGACTTCCGCCTCCACAACCGCGCCGCCGCCCGCTACCGCTCGGGGCCCTTCTTCCTCGCCGGGGACGCGGCCCACATCCACAGCCCGGCAGGCGCCCAGGGCATGAACACCGGCATCCAGGACGCCCTCAACCTGGGCTGGAAACTCGCCCTCGTGTGCCAGGGAATAGCTCCGGAGGAACTGCTGGAGACATACGAGGCCGAGCGCGCCCCGGTCGCCCGCAGAGTGCTGCGCTTCACCGACCGCGCGTTCACCGTCGGCACCAGCAGCAACCCGGTCATCCGCTTCGCCCGTACGCGACTCGCGCCGCGCCTGGCTCCGTTGGCGCTGCGTGCGAACGGGCCGCGCGGGCGGGTCTTCCGTACGGTGTCCGAGCTGGGCATTCACTACCGGCGCAGCCCCGCCACCACCGTGGGCCCGCTTCCGCCGAGGCGCGGTCCGCGGCCGGGCGACCGTCTGCCCGACCTCCCGCGCGGGCTCCAGGCACGGACTGCGGGACCGGGCTGGCACCTGCTGCTGTCCGGACCTCCCGCGATCTGGAGCGAGGAACGCCTCGCCGCCGCCCTGCGCGGACGCGACGACATGATCAGCGTGCACCGGCTCGGCGCGGAGAGTCCATGGCCGACCGCGGTCCACGGGCTCGTGCGCCCTGATGGGTACTTCGGCTACGTCACCGCCGGCACACACCTGGAAGGGCTGCGCGACTACCTCGATCGTTGGCTGCCCGCCCGGCAGATCAACGGTGCAGGCCACCGCGCTTCGAGGGCCGAGGGTGGTCGGTGACACGAGTTCGGGGCCGGGGGCGGTCGGCAGTGCGCTTGGGGCGGCGAGGGCGGTCCCAGAGGCGGATCACGAGGTGGGTGCCGAGGGCTGCGGGGGCGAGGACACCGGCGATCCATGTCGTACGCCGCCGGATGCCGGCCCAGGACCAGGCCGTTTCCCAGCCGTGGGGCAGGCCCGTGAGAACCATGCTGGTGAGGAGCGAGAGGGCGGCCGACCAGACCAGGGCGGCGGCCAGGTAGGCGATCCAGTCGGGGGTGCGACGGTCACGGCTCGTCAGCCACCCGCGGGCGAGACCGCACGTGGGGACCACGCCGGCGATGCTCATGATGAACGCCAGCATCACGACTGACGGAAAGCCTCCGTTGTACGCGGCTGTCGGCTGGAGCAGGCCGAGGACCAGAGCGGACAGGGCGAGCCCCACCCACCACGCCATCGTGAGATGTCGGTTCACGCCGCCCCCCTCCATCGTTTCGTGGGTGCAGTGTCGTTCACAGCGGCCGTTTTTGGGCCCGGTCAGGTGCCCGCGTGGACGTACGCCGCCCAGACGTGCGGGCGGTCGGGGATGCGGTGGCGGAGTTCTCGGACGGTGTGGTGCAGGGCGTGGGCGGAGGTGTCGGCGCCGTGGGTGGTCATGCGGTCGTAGAAGGCGCGGGTGACGTGGTCGGCGTGGGTGCTGTCGATCTCCCAGAGGGTGCCTACGGCGGTGGGGAAGCCGGCGAGGAGGAAGGCGCTGGTGATGTGGATGGCCTCGTCGGTGAGCCGCTCGGAGGTGCGGGCGGTGCCGCAGGCCGCGAGGAAAGCGAGGCGGGCCGACCGGGGTCGGGCGCGGCAGATTTCGAGGACGGACAAGTGCTCGCCGCTGGGCAGGTGCAGCAGGGCGCCCGAGGGTTCCGTGGGGTCGGTGGCCGCGTGGCAGCCGAAGTGCGCCCAGGGGGTGGCGCCGAGCGCGGCGAGTACGGCCTCGCGGGTCGCGGCGGCACCGACCAGCGGCTCGTGCGCGCCGAGCAGTCCGGCGGCGTAGCCGGCCGCCGCCGCGACGCCGGGCAGCTCGTCCTCGGGGGACGCGACCAGCAGGGCGCCGCCGTTGTCGGCTGTGTCGCGGTCCCCGGCCCGGGTGCGCGCGTACGCCAGGGTCTGGAATCCGGGGACGTACGACGAGACCACGGCGTCCAGCGCGGCGCCGCAGCCGTCGAGTGCGCAGTCGGGCAGCGTGCACTGCGCCGCGTGCAGCGGCAGGGCGTTGAAGGCGCCCGTGGGCACCCACCAGACGCGCGGCCAGGTGCCTTCGTCGGGAACGGGCGCGCTTGACCCGACCAGATCGAGCACCGGGCGCACGATCTTGTGCCAGGTCCACGCCAGCGTACGAGAGAGCGTGGCGCCGGCCGCGATGAGCTGCGCCGGGGACGGTCTCGACGGGCCGTGTGCGTTGATGGCGTCGACGGCATCGCCGAGTTGTCGGGCCGTTTCGGTGATCTCGTCCGAGTCGGGTTCGAGGTGGAGGGAGGTGATCGACTCCGCCGTCACCACGAGGGCGTGGCACTGGCCCTGGGTGTGGTTGAGCACGACGATCGGACCGCCGGCCGCGAGCAGGCGCAGTTGCCCGGCGGAGAGCGGGCGCAGGAAGCCGTCGAACCCCGGCTGGGCGCGGATGCGGTCGACCAGCTCGTCGAGTTCACGTGACGCGCGGAGCCCCGCGAGCCGGGCCCGTTCGGCCTGCCCGGCGGGAGCCGGGTCGGGTGCACCGGGTACATCGGGTACGCCAGGTACGTCGGCTCCGGTGGCGAGCAGGTCGGTCAGCCGCTCGAACTCGCGAGCCAGCGCGGGATGCGCCGACCGCACTTCGCCGATGTCGGCGCGGGCCTCGATCCGCCGTGCCAGCAGCAGCCCGCGCCCGCGTTCGAGCAGCTCGGCGGTGCGGTCGACGTCGGGCCCCGCGACGATACGGAGCATGCGGGAGAGGGCAGCGGGATCGGGCAGGGGGTCCGGCACACGCTGTTCCCGCAGGGCGGTCTGGAAGTCGTCGAGGGCGCTGCGGACTTCGTCGGCGAAGGCGCGCGCCCCGGCGGCGGCCTGGCCGCCCTGGACCGTCATGAGGATCAGCTCGACGATCCGGCGGATGTCCCCCTCGAACGAGGTCAGGCCGTGCTCGGCGGACTGCTGGTCGCTTCCCCGGTCGGTGACGTCCGCCATGGCCTCGATGGCCGCTTCGAGGTGGGACAGGGCCAGCTCGACACTGCCGTTCTCCCTCCCCAACGCACCGGCCGCGGCGCCGAGTTCCCCGTGCGCCCGGAACCACGTCGGGAGCATGGGGTGGCGCAGCGCGGTGGTGTCAGCGCTGCCGGACAGCCGGGTTCCGAGGAACGCCATCATGGCCTCGACGGCGTTCGCCGGCGCCCGGGAGGGGGTCATGGGCAGCCCGTCCGGCAGGGAGAGCCGAGGCAGACGTCCTTTCCCGATGACACCGATGAAGATGCGCATCGTGTCGGCCCAGCCGTCGGGTGCCTCCCCCTCGACGCCGCTGATCACCTCGTTGGCCTCGGCCGCCAGTCGCGCCGCACGTTCCGGATCGGCGCGGCGCACCACGACAGAACGCTGGGCCAGCGCCCGCATGAACGTGGACGCGGTGAACAGCCGCATCGGGTGGCCCGCCGGACACGCCTCGAACGTGCTCCGGCACTGCTCGACCAGCTCGTCGGTGATGTCGGGCTTGGGGCCGCCGCCGGGCCCCAACGTGTCGACCAGGTTGAGGAGGGCGTCGCCCAGCACGTCGAGCCCCGGCAGACGGTCCCCGTCCTGGGCGTCCGCTCGGCCGATGAGTTCCTTGAGCCCCCGCGTGAGCTCCCGGGCCCGTTCGAGCTGGGCCGGATCGTGGCCGATCACGTAGTTCTCCACGGCGTTGAGGAATTCGCTACGGGCCGACAGCACCGCCACATCGAAGTCGGTGAGTGTCCCTTCGGCCACCGCCGCGTCGACGCCGGGCGATGACCCATCAGCCGCCGCGGCGAACAGTGCGGCCGCCTCCCGTGCCCCTTCCGCGTCGAAGCGCCCGAACGACCAGGCCGTGAGCGCGTCGGCGAGGACCCGACCGAGCCCGTCGAGCCCCTCGGAGACGTCGCCGACGTCGGACGCGTGCGAGCGCGCCTGACGCAACAGCGGGACGGCCTCGTCGAGCGGGGCGAGATCGCCCTGCTGGGAGCTCTGGGCGGAGAGCGCGCTGCCGAGCGCCCCGGCCAGCACCGCCTGTATCGAGGGGTCTTCCTCGCCGAGGTCCGCGAGCAGTTCCCGCATGACCACGATGTCGGCGTCGAGATGATCGGGGTCGTCGAGCCGGACGTCGTCCATGCGGGACACGAAGGAGACCAGCCTGGTCAGGTCGCGCAGGTCCTCCGCACTGTCCGGCTCGTCCGCGTGGATCGCCGCCATGGCGACGGGCAGCGCGGCGTCGAAGATGCCACGGCGCAGCAGGCCGAGCGGCAGGAACCCGTCCGGGGCGGCGGCCGCCACCTCGTCGGTCAGCGACCGGGATTCCGCCGTGAGTGCGGCCGCCCTGGCGGGTTCGGCCTCCCGCAGGGCCTGCGCGTGCGCTCCCGTGAGGGCGGCCAGCACGGCGACATAGGCGTAACGGTGCGGACTGTCGGCGGGCAGGCCGGCCAGGGCGGCGCGGTAGCGGGCGATCCGTTGATCGGAGACCACGCCGGACTGCGCGGATTGCCTGGAATCCCTGGAGTCCCCGGAGTCCCCGGAGTCCCTGGAGTCCCTGGAATCCTTGGAGTTTCCCGCCTGCCCCGCCTGCCCCATGATCACGCTGACCATGTCGAGGATTTCGAGGTCGATGTCCGGGGCCGGTGCGGACTCCCCGTCGCCCGGGGCGCGTTCCCTGAGCTGCTCGACGAGGTGGCCGAGCAACGGTCCCGCCTGCTGGAGGCGGCCCGGATCGTCGTCCTCGATCAGTTCCGTCAACCCCCGCACGGTGGCGAGGAGTTCCTGGTCGGCTCCGGGGAAAGCGGCGAGGGTTTCCGCGTCGGCGCCGTTCAGCAGGCGCGTCACGTCGACCGTGGCGAGCAGTTCGGCCGCCTCCCGTGCCGCCTCTCGTGCCACCGCGTCGTCGCCCCGCTCCTGGGCGAAGGCCGTGAGCGTCCGGCTCAGGGCGGCCGTGGCGAAGGGATGGGCCGGATGGTCGGCGGGGGTGTGGGCGAGCGCCGCGCGCAGCCGCCGGGCACCGCAGGCGATCCGGCTCGCGTCGTGCTCACGTATGCCTGCGTCGGCGATGACCGAGCCGACGCGCAGGTCCATCTCCCCCGGCCAGGCAGCTGGTTCGGCGTCCAGCTCGCGCAGGAAGCGCAGCGCCTCGGTGCCCTCCGGGGTGAGCGCACCCTCCGGGGCCGCCGCCGCCAGCCGCTCGACCTCGGCGAGCGGGGGTTCGCCGAGCAGCCGCGCGGCATCCAGGACGGTCCCGAGGGCGACCGCCGCCGCCTCCGCCCCCTCCGGGCCGGCGGAACCCAGCCCCTCGCACACCGCGCCCGCGTACCGGGCGGCGACGGCGAGCGCGTCCGGGTCCGCCGCGAGCTGGAAACGAGCCGCGTGGAGCCCGAGACTGTGGAACGCCAACTCGACGAACCCGTCGTGGTCTTCGGGCAGGAGCTCATGCGCCGCATCGGACCAGGCGAGCGCACGGTCCAGCGCGGCCAGCCGGTCGGTGTCCCCGTACGCCGGACTGTCGCCGACAGCCTCCCCGTACGCCGAACTCACGAGGTAGGCGAACCGCGCCTCGTGCCCCGGATCGGCAGGGTCGAAGCCGTCCCGCAGTGGCTGCGGAAGCTGTGCGTCGGCCGGCACGCGCGGGCACAGGAATCCGAAGGTGCTCAGCGTGATCAGCACGTTTCGCTGGGCGTCCGGGTCCTCGGGGCCCTGATGGCGGAGGAAGAAAGTCCAGCAGACGGCGGCGACCCCGTCGAGGTCGATCGTTCCCTCGGGCGACGGCGCGGCCTCACGCAGCAGGGCCAGCGCATCGCTGACCGCGTCCTCCCCGCGCAGCGGCGCGGGATCGCGGGCGTTCTGAGCTGCTAAGAGACGGGCGATCACTCGATCCTGAAGCTCAGTCATCCTTCATTACACTAATCTGATCTCACGTCAGAGGGCAGTGGTTCTCCGGACTTTCAGGGAGTCTGCGGTGGGGGACGGGACGCAAGCGCGCAGGGTCTACGAGGATGCCGTCGAATACCTGTGCCGCAATGTCGACGCGGTACGCGAGCTGATCGGCCCCGCACTCTGGGAGGCACCCTTCGCGGTCGTCCGGGACGGCGACCCGTCCACCGCCGCGTGGCGGGACGCGGTGCGCGCGCTGCACCAGGCGGCCGAGGCGGCCGGGATCCCCGGCGGGCTCGGCCTGAGCATCACGATGGGCGTGGGCGTTTGGCCGTCCGGGCCCACCCCACGATCGGTCGGCTGGGTCTGCCCCACGGGCCGTTGTGGCCGGGTGGACCTGCGCGAAGGGGCGACGGGCCCGGAGACTCCGGCGTGTGCCCTGGCCGGCCGGGCGATGCGCCTCGTGGACGGCTGAGGGCCGTGGGGCTGCTCGTCGAACTCCAGAAGCGCATACCCGACAGGTGGTTTCTGCGCCGCCTGCTGCCCGCCGTGCTGTTCGTCGTGGTGGCGACCGTGGGGGGCGGGCAGCTCGGACAGCGCCACTGGAACGATCTCGGGCTCGCCCGCGAACGGATCGCCGGTGCGCTGCCATGGAGCGGCGGCATGTCCGCGGACGGCGTCGCGTCCCTCGTGCTCGTCGCGGTGGCGGCGGTGGGAGCCGCGTTCGCGGTGCCCTTCGCCGGGGGTGCGATCGGCGCGCTGGCGTCGGGGGCCTGGCCCTGGTGGCTGATGCCGCTGGGCCGCCGGCTGACCGCGTGGCGGGTACGGCACTGGGCGCCTCCCGAGGAGATCGGGCGGCGGGCCGTCCGCGCACGCGCCGCCGGACGGCAGCTGCGCGCCGACCGGTTCGACGCGCGCAGGGCCCGTACCGGACCGGCCGAGCCCGGCTCCCCGACCTGGTCGGGCGACCGGTTCCGCGCCACCGAGGCGCAGGTCAGAGCCGAGACGGGAACCGATGTCGCGAGCGAGTGGACCAGGCTGCTGCTCGCGCTGCCGGACGCCCCCCGTGCCGCGCTGAGCGAGGCCCGCGACGCCTACGACGCGGCGTGCGAGGCGCTCGCCTGGAGCATCGCGTTCACGGTCCTCGGCGCCTGGTGGTGGCCCGCGGCGCTCCTCGGAGTCGTGGTCGGGCTGGCGTCCTGGCGGTCACTGCGCGGGGCGGTGGGGGCCCTGTGCCGCACCACCGAAGCGGTCTTCGCCATGCGGCACACCAGCCCGCCTCCACCGCCCCAGCCGTGACCGCCCCTGTCAGCTCTCGTGCGGCTCCCGTACCACGGCCGTCCCGCCCGGCGGAACCGTCACCGACCCCAAAGCGGGCTTACCGGTGAGGAGTTCCGTCGCGTCGGCGGCGACCGGCACCTCGGCGCCCTGGCCGCCGTGGTCGATCAGGAAGAGGTAGTCGGCGTGCGGCCCCCGGCGGCGGACCGCCTCGATGCCGAGCGGGGTGGTCGCGACCGGCTCGACGCCCGCCTCCTCGCGGATCCGGGTCAGCAGGGCGCCAAGTGTGGCCGTATCCGGGCGGGTGGCCAGGTACCAGGCGGTGCCCGCGCCGTACGTGTGCCGGGTGACCGCCGGGACGCCCGTCAGCGGGCCCTCCGTGTACGAGGTCACCGCCCGCGCGCCCGCGAGGCTCACCCGCTCCGACCACAGCGTGGCCGTGCCGCCCCCGCTCAGGCCCACCGTCTCGTCGACCAGCAGCGGGAACAGCTCGTCGGACCGTACGCCGAGGACCTCCCGGAACGCGCCCGGGTAACCGCCCAGCCGCACATGGCAGTTCTCGTCCACCGCGCCGCTGTGGAAGCCGACGGCGAGCGTGCCGCCGCGCTCGGCGAAGGCGGCGAGGTTCGCCGCGCCCTCGTCGTCAACGAGGTACAGGCTCGGCGCCAGGACCAGGCGGTAGGCGCTCAAGTCGGCTTCGGGGCGTACGAAGTCCACGGCCACGCCCGCGCGCCACAGCGGCTCGTACCAGTCACGGACCAGGTCCTGGAAGCGGAGTTCGCCGCTCGGCTGGGAGGGCAGTTCCACGGCCCAGCGGGCGTTCCAGTCCCAGACGATGGCGACGGAAGCCGTGCCCGTACTGCCGCGCACCTCCGACAGGGCCTTCAGGTCCTGGCCCAGTGCGACGACGTCCTGCCAGATGCGGCTGTCCGTCCCCGCGTGCGGCAGCATCGCCGAGTGCCACTGTTCGGCGCCCGCCTTGGCCGCCCGCCACTGGAAGTAGGCGATGCCGTCAGCGCCGTGCGCCACATGCGCGAGGGCGTTGCGGCGCAGCTCCCCCGGCCCCTTGGCGCGGTTGACGGGCTGCCAGTTCACCGCGCCCGTGGAGTGCTCCATCAGCAGCCAGGGGCCGCCCGCGAGCGAGCGCATCAGGTCGCCGCTCATTGCGATGTCGATCTCCGACTCGGGGTCGGCGGACATCAGATAGTGGTCGTTGGAGACGACGTCCAGCTCGGGGGCCCAGCGCCAGTAGTCCAGCGCGTCGAAGTTGTACATCACCATGAAGTTGGTGGTGGCGGGCGTCGACGGGGCCGCCCGGCGCAGTACGTCCCGCTCGGCGACGTACAGCGACAGCAGTTCGTCCGAGCAGAAGCGGCGCCAGTCCAGCTGGTGGGTCGGGTTGGGGACGGCTCCGGTGGCGCGGGGCGGCAGGATCTCGTCCCAGTCGTAGTACCACTGGCTCCAGAAGGTGGTGCCCCAGGCGTGGTTGAGCTCCGCCAGGTCGTCGGAGTACCTGGCCCGGAGCCATCCGCGGAAGGCCGCCGCGCTCGTGTCGCAGTAGCACTCCGCGTTGTGGCAGCCGTACTCGTTGTGGACGTGCCACATCGCCACGGCCGGGTGGCCGGCGTACCGCTCGGCGAGCGCACCCGCGATGCGCAGGGCGGCCTCGCGGTAGGCGGGGCTGCTCGGGCAGAAGGTCTGCCGGCTGCCGTACGAGAGGGTGCGGCCGTCGCGGTCCACGGGCAGCGCCTCGGGGTGCGCGCGGAAGAACCACGCCGGGGGCGCTGCCGTGGGGGTGGCCAGGTCGGCAGCGATGCCGTTCTCGTGCAGCAGGTCGAGCAGGCGGTCCATGCGGGCGAAGTCGTACACGCCCTCGGACGGTTCGAGCAGGGCCCACGCGAAGATGCCCACGCTGACCATGGTCACGCCGGCCTCGCGCATCAGGCGCATGTCCTCGGCCCAGACGTCCTCGGGCCACTGCTCGGGGTTGTAGTCGCCGCCGTACGCGATACCGGGCACGGACAGAGTGCGGATGGTGCTCATCGGGTAACTCCCCCCAGCAGACGTCGAGTTGTGGTCACGCCCCACTCGTCCAGCGACAGCAGCCGGTCACTGGACGCCATCAGGCCGCCGGTGGCCTCCACATGCGCCGCCCAGCGTTCGCGGGTCTCCACGGCGGGGCGGGCCATCAGGCAGTCGGGGTCGTTGACCCAGAGTCGGCCGTGCTGCCACTGGCGTCCGACGCCGGTGAACTCGGCGGCGTCCTGGCCTGGTTGGGAGTAGTCGTCGGCCTCGGAGCGGCGGTGCGGAGCCGTGTCGGGGCTGACGCGCATGGCGTCGAACAGGCCGATGGAGGGGAGGACCGGCGCGCCGCAGCCCAGCAGATACGCGTCCGGGCCGATCGCCTCGCGGATCAAGGCGATACCGGAGCGGTACGCCGCAAGGGCGTCGGTTCCGTCGTGCCGTACGCCGTCCAGGGCGCCCGCGTAGAGGAAGTCGACCTTGAAGTAGTCGTAGCCCTCGGCGCGCAGGGTGGTGAAGACCTCGGTCAGGTAGGCCGCCGCGGCCGGGTGCGTGGTGTCCAGGACGTACAGGTCGTGGCCCCAGTTGTTGCCCCCGTGCAGGGGCGTGCCGTCGACGGACCGGACGAGCCAGTCGGGGTGGGCCGTGGCGAGTTCGCTGCCCGGGTCGACCAGGAACGGTGCCGTCCAGATGCCCGCCCTGCGGCCTCGGGCTCGGATGGTGTCGGCGATGCCGGCGCGGGAGCGGAAGCGGCCGGAGAGGGTGAGCCAGTCGCCGAGGGCGCTCTGGTAGCCGTCGTCGATCTGGACGACGTCGATGGGGAGGTCGAGGGTGTCCATCGCACGGAGGTTCTCGTGGATGTCGTCCTCGGTGACGGCGGTGAAGTACTCGTACCAGGAGCACCAGACGGTGGGCGCCGGCCGCGGGGCCGCGAGGCCGAGGCCGTCCGCCCAGTCCGCCAGCAGCGACTGGATGTCGGTGCCGGTCAGCGACTTCACCGGCCCGTCGGCGCTGATCTCCGCCCGGTCACCCCGTATCTCCAGCCGGATGGACGGCACCGACCGCAGCGGGTCGGCCGCCGCCCACAGCCGGACCGGCGAGCCGTCACCCGGGTCGAGCGCCAGCAGGCCCTCCCCCTGGAAGACACCGGCCGGAACGGTGACGCCTGGCCGGTAACAGACGGTCGCCCAGTTGTCGTTGGTCGGGCGGTACGGCGTCGCGTCGAGGGCGTAGGCGCCGCTGGGGCTCCAGGACTGCCAGCCCTCCTCGTGGACCCTGGCCCTGCGCGGGTCCACGGGCACGGAGTCGAGCGGAGTGAAGGGGTGGGGCACGGTGGTTCTCTTTCAAGTACGAGGGCGTCAGCCCTTGTTGGCGCCCAGCGTGAGACCGCCGACGAACTGGCGCTGGAGCGCGAAGTACACGGCCAGCGTCGGGATCGCGGTGAGCAGGGCGCCGGCGGCGACCAGGTTGGGGTCGGTGAAGTACTGGCCGGAGAGGTTGTTCAGGGCCGAGGTGATCGGCATGTTCTCGCCGGTGGAGATCAGCACGATGGCCCAGAAGAAGTCGTTGTAGATCCAGATGGACAGCAGGGTCGCCAGGGCCGCGATCGCGGGCTTGCACAGCGGCAGCACGATCTGCCAGTACAGCCGCCACACCGAGGCGCCGTCGACGAGCGCGGCCTCGGTCAGCTCGTGCGGCAGCGAGCGCATGTAGTTGCTCAGCACGAAGGCGCAGAAGCCGGACTGGAACGCCACGTGGATGAGGACCAGGCCGAGCGCGGAGTCGTACAGCTTGCCGCTGACGGTGATCCCGGGCAGGTCGATCAGCAGGTACAGGCGGTACAGCGGGGTGATGATGACCTGCTGCGGGAGCAGGTTGCCGGCCGTGAACACCAGCAGCAGGAAGAGGTTGACGCGGAAGTCGAAGCGGCTGACGTAGAACGCGACGCAGGACGACAGGAACAGCGTCAGCAGCACGGCCGGGATCGCGATCAGCAGCGTGTTGCCGAAGTAGTGGAGCATGTCGGACTGCTGGAACGCGTTGGTGAAGTTGTCGAAGCTCAGCTTGTCGGGCCACGAGACGTAGCCCTTCTCGCTGGTCTCGCCGTAGGGCCGCAGGGCGGCGAACAGGGCCCACAGCAGCGGGCCGAGCCAGGCCAGTGACGTGAGGACGAGGAACACGTGCAGCAGGACCCGGGCCGGGCGGACGGGGGTGCGCTGCTTGCCGAGCGCGGCGGTGGGGGTGCTCATGCGCGCCGCTCCTTCCGGAAGGTGGCCACCAGGTACGGGATGATCACGACGAGCGAGATCACGAGCAGGACGACGGCGATGGCCGATCCGTACCCGATCCGGCTGGACTCGCCGATGATGTTGTTGGTGACCAGGATCGAGAGCAGCTCGGTGCCCTGGGCGCCCTTGTTGAAGACGAACACCAGGTCGAAGGCGCGCAGCGACTCGATGATCGTGACGACCAGGACGACCGTGTTGGTGGGGCGCAGGGTCGGGAAGACGACGTTCTTGAACGTCTGCCACTCGTTGGCGCCGTCCAGCGCGGAGGCCTCGCGCAGGGCCGGGTCCACGCCCTTCAGACCGGCCAGGTAGAGGATCATCATGTAGCCGGTGTGCCGCCAGGAGGCGGCGACCAGGATGGCCCACAGGTTGAGGTTCGGGTCACCGATCCAGTCGATGTAGTGGCCGGGCTTGTTGGCGCCGATGAGGCTGTTGATCAGGCCCGTGTCGGGGTTGTAGACGAGCTGCCAGACGAAGCCGATGACGGCCATCGACACGACGACCGGCAGGAAGAACGCGGTCTGGTAGACCCGGCTGAACCGGATCTTCTTGTCCAGCTGCACGGCCAGGAACAGTCCGACCGGCGTCGGGATCAAGATCAGCACAACAAACCAGATGACGTTGTGCTCGACGGCGGGCCAGAACTGCGGGTTGCTGCTGAACAGCTCCTTGAAGTTCTGCAGCCCGACCCACTTGATCGAGCCGAAGCCGATGCCGTCCCAGGTGGTGAAGGCCAGGGCGATCGAGGCGAGGGCCGTGAACCAGACGAGGATCACGTGCAGGACCGTGGGCACGCCGGCCATCAGGCCGAGCGTGATCCGGTCACGGCGGGTCAGCAGACGCCGATGGCCCTGCGGAGCCCGCTTCTTGGGGGACGCGGCGCCCGGAGGCGGCACGGCGGCCGCCTCCGGGGACTTCGTCGTCGTATCGATGTTCATGTCGCTGCTCATGAGGACGCGAAGATCGTCTTCTTCTGGCGCTCGATCGACGTCAGCAGACTGTCGATGCCCTTGGGGTCGCGGACGAACTTCTGCAGCGCGGGCTGCATCACCGTGGAGGTGAAGTCGGGCCGGCTGTCGCGGTCCATGTACTGCGTGAGGTTCTTGGCGCCGCTGATCATCTCGTACGCGCGCTTCTGCAGGTCGGTGTACGAGGAGGTGTCGGCCTTGGTGGACGCGGCGACGACGTTCGGGTCGGACTTCAGGTAGATCTGCTCGGCGGCCGGGGTGCCCAGGTACTCCAGGAGCTTCACGGCCCCCGCCTGGTTCTTCGGGCTCTTGCTGAGCATGAACCCGTCGGTCGGCGCCTCGACGGTGTCCTGGCCGTACGTGGGGTCGATCTCCGGGAAGGCGAAGAAGTCGAGGTCGTCGCGGTCGGCCGCGTTGGTGAACTGCTGGCCCACGAAGGTGCCCAGCAGATACATGCCGGCCTTCTTGGACACCAGGGTCTGGGCGGCGTCCTGCCAGGTGCGGCCGACGGCGCCGTCCTGGTGGTACGGGAGGATCTCGGCCCAGTTGTCGAAGGCGGCGCGGGTGCGCTTGTCGGTCCAGGAGGCCTTGCCCGCCATCAGCTCGACATGGAAGTCGTAGCCGTTGGTACGGAAGTTGATCTGGTCGAAGGTGCCGAGCGCGGGCCAGGCGTCCTTGTCGCCGAAGGCGATCGGGACCAGGTTGTCCTTCTTCATCTGCTTGCACAGCGCGATGAACGCGGACCAGGTGGTGGGGACTTCGTACCCGTACTTCTTGAAGACGCTCTTCCGGTAGAAGACCGCCCAGGGGTACGTGTACAGCGGCACGAAGTAGTACTTGCCGTCCTCGCCCTTGCTGAGCCCCTTCATGGCGTCGGGGAAGTTGCCCTCGATCGTCTTCCACACGTCGTCGATCGGGGTGGCGAGCTTCTTGGCCGCGAAGAACTGCATGCGGTAGCCGGCGAACCAGTTGAACACGTCGTCGGGCGTGCCCTGGAGGTAGGAGTTGATCTGCTCCTGGAAGGTGTTGTGGTCCTTCGTGTTCACATCGACCGTGATGCCGGACTGCTTCTTGTAGGCCGCGTAGATGTCGGCGAAGGCCTTCTTCGGCACGGCGTCCGACGCGTTGGAGCCGACGGTGACGGTCTTCGGGTCACTGGCCGCCGTGCTGCCGCCACAGGCGCTGAGCAGGGGTATTCCCGCAGCGAGCGCGGCCGCGCCGCCGACGCCGCGCAGCACGCTGCGACGGCTCGGGCCAGGGATGGAGAGACCGGAAGGGGAGAGGTGGTGCATGACGGCTCCTCGAAGACGTGCGCCCGGTCGCGGGGGAGAGCGGAGTTGAGGCAGATCGAAATCGATCAGAAATCAACTTGACCGAACATCGTGGGCGTAATAACAGTCGTATGTCCGGTCATACGTCAAGAGTTGTCGGCGCCCTTTGTTGAAACGTGATGGACACGACGAAGATCAATTCCGGTGACATACCGGGCGGGGAGGGCGGCGAGCCGTCAGCCGACCCGCACGTTCTTCGAGACCGTGACCTGATCGATGTCGGTGGTGCGCACCGTGACCTTCATGGTCCAGGTGCCGGCCAGCGGGAGCGTGAGGGTGTCCGTCCCCCAGTAGCCGCCCTTGTCCGTGAGCCCGGCGTCGATCGGGCCGACCTGCTGCGCGGCCAGCGTGAAGGTGAGCCGCAGCTCGGGGACGGTCGCGATGCCCCCGTCGGGCCCGAGGATCACGGCCTGCACGGAGTTCTCGCCCACCCGCCCGGGCGCCAGCTCGATCTGCACCTTGCCGTGCCCGCCCGGCGTACCGACGTCGAAGGGAACCAGCGACGTAGACGACGTGGGCCGGTCCGCGGCCACGGCGGAAGCGGCCGCCTCGGTGGCCGCCCGCCCCGGCTGGGTCCCGGTCAGCACGGTGGTGATCACCAGGACGACGATGCCCACGGTGACCTCGGCGAGCACGGAGCGCCGCAGACCTCGCCGGTACGTGGCGGCCTGACCGTCTGGGGACGCGGATTCAGCTCGTACGCCATCGGGGGCGCCCGCGTCCACCGCAGCCGACCCCCCGACGGACACAGCCACCCGTTCCACAGCGGCGGGAGCGGGAAGCACGGCCTCCGCCACCACCAGCCGCCCCGTCCAGCGCCGCGACCAGGCCGCCCCCGCCAGCAGAAGCAGCACCGCGCACAACTTGGCGAGCAGGATCCTGCCGTACGACGTCGAGGTCAGGGCGTCCCAGGAGCCGAGGCCGCGCCAGGACTGATAGACGCCGGTGCCGGCGAGGACGGCGACCGAGGCGAGGGCTAGCCGGGAGAAGCGGGTGACGACGGCCGTGGAGAGGGGCTCGGCCGGGCGGTAGAGCGCGGTGAGCAGGGCGGTCAGGCCGCCGAGCCAGAGGGCCATGGCGAGCAGGTGGAGCACGGAGGAGACCATCGCGGCGGGGACCTGGATCCCGGCGGACGCGTGCTCGGCGGCGGCCCACGTGACCGCGAGACCGAGGGCGAGCGCCCCGCCGAGGACGAGTGCACCCCGCGCCCGCCCCCGTTCCCGTACGCGAACGCGCTCGGGAAGGAAGGCGGCCACCCCCAGCAGCACCAGCCGGGCCACCAGAGCCACCCCTGGCCGGCTCGTGAGCGTCTCGCGCAGGACGGCCGGGTCGAAGGCCGCGGTGACGCCTGTGCCGCGCTCGTAGGGGCCGCGCAGGAGCAGCAGCGCGAGCGTGGACAGCAGCAGGGTCCACCAGCCGGTCAGCAGCAGGCGCCGCACACTCCCCTGGAAGCCGCAGGCCAGGACGAAGCCGGCCGCGCCGATGAGCAGCGCGAGGCCGCCGTACGCGACATAGCGGGCGATGTCGTAGAGCGTGGCGGAGGCGGTGTCCCCGGCAGGCGCGGAAGGCAGGGCGACGGAGGTCGCGGAGGGTTTGCCGATGGAGAAGGTGAAGGCGCCGGAGACGGGGTGACTGTCCGCCGAGACGACCCGCCAGGCCACGGTGAACGTGCCGGTGCCGAGACCGCGCGGCAGGCTCACGCGGGCGGTGTCGGAACGGCCGCCGGCGTGGCCGGGCGCGCCCGTGTGGACGCGCCGGTTCTCCGGGGTGAGCACGCGGAAGGAGTCGTCGAGGAGCCCTACGGACTCGCTGAACGTCAGCGTGATCTGCCGGGGCGCGGACTTCAGCACGCTGCCGTCCTGCGGATCGGTGCCCGTCAGCGCGGCATGCGCGGACGCGCCGCCCACCCCGCCGAACAGAACCAGCACCAGGACGCCCGCCAGCAGCGCCAGGCCCCGGACGACGCCCCGCCGCTCCCGCTGTCCGCTCACACGCCACTCCGCATCCGCGTTTCCAGAGTCCCGGTTACGTACGGACGCGAACGGCGCGCTGCTCACCCACAGACGAGGAACCCTCTTCAAAGGCCTTCGCCGAAGGCCTTCCGGGTGAGGAAGGCGAGCCGGGCGCGCTTCTCGGGCAGGTAGACCTCGGGCAGGTCGATCTCGGGCAGCACGATCTCCTCCGCCGGGACGAAACCCTGCCGGGTCAGCCGGTCGATCGCCTTCGCGTTGCGCGCGTCGGGTTCGACCACGACCCGCTGCCGGTCGAGGCCGGTCAGCAGATACGTGGTGAACGCGGTCAGCAGGGCCGACGACCAGCCCGGCCGGTCACCACCGGGTCCCGCGGGCCCGATCAGCAGATGCATACCGATGTCACCGGGCTGGACGTCGTAGCACTCGCTGACCCGGTCGGCCTCGGGCTCGTACGTCTGGAAGAGCGCGGCGGGTTCGCCGTCCTTGACCGCGAGGAAGGCGTGATGGGTGTCGAGCGAGTCCAGATGGACATACGTTTCGAGCACCTGCTCCTTCGTGAGCCCGTTCATCCCCCAGAACCTGGCCCGCTCCTGCGCGACCCACCCGTGGATGACATCGAGGTCGGCGTGCGGATCGACGGTCACGACACGGACGGTGCCGAACCCGTCGAGCACCTGCTCGTGAACGGCTTCACGGCCCAGGGCGTAAGCAGTCTCAGTCCTCATAACTCTCCCGGCTCTCATAGCCCTCATGGCTCTCATGGCCCTGCTTGGTCAGCTTGTTCCAGTCGGTGGTCACCGGGACGAGATCTCCCTTGAGCCACAAGGGGAGTTGGTCACGGTGGTGGCCCGATCCCGGGACGCCGTCCGCACCGAACGGAACCACCCACAGACTGTTCTGCCGGTCGGCGAGATCCCAGACGTACCGGGCGGCCGGGCCACGCGCGCTCAGATCGGTGAGACCGGGCACCGCCGAGGTGCACAGCACGCAGTCGTGGTCGCCGGACAGCCCCGGTTCGTCGTACGACGTGTCGGTGAGCGCACGCCAGGGCGCGAGCCTGTGGGTGTCGCCCCACGTACCCGGCGCCGGGGCGGCGGCCACCTCCTCGACGGCCGCGCGGACGATCGCGTCGCGGTCGATGCCGTACAACTCCTCGGCCTTCAAAAGGTTTTCGAGGGCGAACCCGACGCGCGGGGTAAGGGCGAGCCAAGGAAGAAAAATCTCCGGATACGCAAGCGAACCGCCCGGATCGGCCAGCACGGCCAGCGCGGGCTGCGCCACGAGCCGCCGTACGACCGCACCACGCACCGCCGCGTACACCGCCGCCTCGGCGCTGCCGGCCTCCATCCGCCGGTCCCAGCCGAGGAGTTGCTCCCGAAGCGCGACCGCCCCGGAGCTGAGCTGCTCCCACGGAAGGGCACCCAGCCGGTCCAACAGGGCGGAGGCCGAGGCGAGATGGGTGTCCATGTGGATGGCGGGCATGTCCTCCACCGACCACTCACCTTCCGCGCCGAGAAGCTGCCGGATCCGCGAGGCGCGGTGCGGCGGGGCGAACTCGACGCCGAGCGGGGCGGCGGGCCCGCGCTGGTTGGCCATCACGGCGACGCCGTCCTCGAAGGAGCCGTACGGCATCTCGTGCCAGCCCTGCCACTCACGCCCGGGCTCCCAGGCATCCACCACCCGCGTCCGGTTGTCGGCGCTCCGCACCGGGACCCGCCCGGCGACACGGTGCAGCAGCCCGCCCTCGGTGTCGGCGGCCTGGACGACGTTGACGGGCTCGGCCCAGCGGTCGAACGCCCGGTCCACGTCGGCGACTCGGCGGGCGCGCAGCAGCGGGAGGAGGGCGCTGAAGCCGAGGTCCTCGGTGACACGCGGCGGATACCGGAGGCTGATGGACTCCTCGGCCCCCGCTCCGCCGATGACCACGGGCCCCCGCCCCGTCTCGATCACCTCGACCTCGACGGACTCGCTCCCGGCGACGTGAATGGTCTCCAGGTGCCGGGACGCGGTCCGCCAGGACCCGTCGGGATCAAGCACCTCAGGCACCTCAAGCACCTCGACCACCTCGTCAGCCGAACCGTCGGACGAACCGTCACCGGGATGCCAGGCGGCCCACCGCAGGCGCTCGCGGTACAGGTCCTGGTAGTCGGCCATCGCGTTCGTGATGGCCCAGGCGACGGTTCCGGTGTGAGCGAAGTGGGCGATGCCTGGGACGCCGGGGACGGCGAGGCCGGCGACGTCGAACTCGGGGCAGGAGAGGCGTATCTGCTGATAGACGCCGGGATCCTCGATGAACCGATGGGGATCACCGGCGATGACGGCCCGCCCGGTGACGCTGCGCTCCCCGCTCACCAGCCACCCATTGCTCCCTGAGGTGCCGGGCCCGTCCATGGCGAACAGCTGGACCGCGTCCGCCCCCAGCAGCCGTACGACCTCCTCGCGCCAGAGCTTGGCGGGGAACCCGGCGAAGAGGATGTGCGTACCGAGCCAGACACCGAGGGGGCTCCACGGCTCCCAGCGCCCGGGGGCGAGCCCGGTCGCCGCGAACTCCGGTGCGCGCCGGGCGCCCTCGGCGAGCCCTTCATTGACGCCGGCCACATAGGAGACAACCCACGCGGCGGTCTCGGGATCCCGCTTCTCCAGGGCCGCGAAACAGCGTCTTGCGGTGTCGTCGAGCCGGGCCTGCCGGGCGAACCGGTCCCAGGCGACGGCGTCGGCGCCGAGGAACGCGGCCGAGGTGCCCTGCGAGCGGTGCCGTTCGACCTCCAGCTGCCAGGCGCGGTCCACGGCGGTGGTACGGCCCTGGGCGTGGGCGAGTTCCTGTGCGCTGTGCGCGCGCAGGTGGGGGATGCCCCAGGCGTCACGGTAGATCTCGACGGTCACGATCCATCCCCACTCGTCTCAGGTTAAGCCAGGTTAGGCTAACCTAACTCTCATTGGGCCGAAATCGTACGGGAGCGGTGAAGACGGCGCGGGCCGGGGTCACCGCCCTGCACCCCGCCCGCGTCCGGGGGATCATCGGTCCATGGACGTCACTCTTCACCTCGCCCAGCAGCCGGAAGCCGACGAACTGCTCGGCCGCAGCGCGCTCGCCGCCCTCGTCGGCATGCTGCTGGACCAGCAGGTTCCGATGGAGTGGGCCTTCGCGGGGCCGTACACGATCGCGCAACGGCTGGGTACGGACGATCTCGACGCGCACGAGATCGCCGCGTACGACCCGGAGAAGTTCGCCGCGTTGCTGTCCGCCAAGCCGGCCGTGCACCGCTATCCCGGTTCGATGGCCAAGCGGATCCAGCAGCTGTGCCAGTACCTCGTGGAGCACTACGCCGGGGACCCCACCGCCGTCTGGAGCGACGCCAAGACCGGCGCCGAACTCCTCCAACGCCTCAAGGACCTTCCCGGCTTCGGGCCCCAGAAGGCCCAGATCTTCCTCGCCCTCCTCGGCAAGCAACTGGGCGTACGGCCCAAGGGCTGGCGCGAGTCCGCGGGCCCCTACGGGGAGGCCAAGTCCTTCCGCTCCGTGGCCGACATCACCGGACCCGACTCCCTCGCCAAGGTCCGCGCCCACAAACAAGAAATGAAAGCCACCGCCAAGGCCTCCGGCAAGTAAGACCCCGGGTTCCTCGCCCCCGCCGCCCCTACCCGTCCCATCCTCCAGGGGCTCCGCCCCTTCGACCCCGTTCGGTTGTGTGTCGGGTGCGGGCCGGTGGGGGCTTGTCGCGCAGTTCCCCGCGCCCCTAAAAGCAAAAGCACGGGGCTGCGCCCAGCAATACCGCAGGAACCGTTCGTCACACGGACACGCACACGCACCCGGAGCCGACGACGCACGACGGCCCCACCCACCCCCACCCGGTAGGCACGGCGGCGCGGTCGGCGACGCACCGAAGGGGCCGTGTCGGTACGTCCAGCCCGTCGCATACGTGGTTATGGGCAAGTTCATGCTGTGGAAGCAGGCAGTAATGCCCACCGGCGACGGGCTGGATGTACCGGCACGGCCCCGACCCCCAACGACACCGAACCGAACCCCCGGCATACGTCCACCACTCGGGTCATCCCGGTGGCGAGATCCCCGCAGCCGTTCACAGCATGGGTCATGAGCGAGCCCACAGACGAAGGCCCCCTGTACCTTCTCTCCCGCACCGCCTGGCAAGCCGTACTAGGCGCCGGAATCGCCGCGCTGGCGCTGGGCGTCATGGTGCTGGTCTGGCCAGAGGCCTCGCTCCGCGTCGCCGGAGTGCTCTTCGGGCTCTACCTGATCGTCAGCGGCGTACTGCAACTCGTCGCCGCCTTCGGCACCCACGCGGCGACCTCCCTCCGCGTCCTGGCCTTCATCAGCGGCGCCCTGTCCATCCTGCTGGGCCTCTTCTGCTTCCGCGGCGCGATGGAGTCGATCCTGCTCCTCGCCCTGTGGATCGGCATCGGCTGGCTGTTCCGCGGCATCACCCAGGCCATCGCCGCCGCGTCCGACCCGACCGTGCCGGCCCGCGGCTGGCAGGTGTTCCTCGGCATCGTCAGCTTCATCGCCGGGATCGTGCTGATCGTGGCCCCGTTCAAGTCGGTCGCCGTCCTCACCCTCGTAGCCGGCTGCTGGCTCATCGTGGTCGGCATCGTCGAGATCATCACGGCGTTCGGCATCCGCTCCGCCGCCCAGCGCATCCCCCGCACCGCCTGACCGCTCCGCCAACAGGGCGGATCTCCCGGCCAACCCGATGAATCACCCACCTCCGGTGGGGACAGGACCTCTCATGAGCCCCACCCCGCACTCCCCGCACCCGCTGCGCCGGTGCGCGCGAGCGCGGGGAGGGGCTCCTTCACGTTCAGGCACCTGGCTGCGGATCCTCATCCTGCTGGTCACCGCGGTACTCGCCACAGGCCCGCACCTCGAAGCGCTCGCCGCGTCACCCCCCACCCCCGCCCCCACGGCCGGCACCGAATCAGGATCAGGCACCGCCGAACACGACGTACTCGACACGGCCCTGCGCCCGCCCACCCGCCAGGACCACCGCCCCCTCACCCCCCTGCGCCCCGACACGCGCACCCCGGAGCAACAGCACGGCCCCCTCCCCCTGCGGGCCCCCGCATCCCCCTCGCACTCCTCCGCCCCGCACACCCTCCGCTGTGTGGTCCTGCGCTGCTGACGGACCCGGCTTCCGCCCCGGTCAGTCCCTCACCAGCGAACACAGCGAGCACAAGGACACAAGGACACCCCATGCCCAGCGACCCCTACGCGGTCCTGCGCGCCCTGCTGCGCGCAGAAGCCGTACGCAACGCACCGAAGCCGGCCCCCCGCCCCAAGCCGAACGGCCCCCACCACAAGAACCCCCCAACGGAACACAGCCACAACTGACAACAACAAGGGCGACCGCCCCTCCCCAGCACCCCAGAACGGGGCGGTTGCCCCCTACCGGCTACCGCGCCTACCGCCGACGCCGAGCCGTCCCGAACAACGACCGAGTGATCTCACGACCGATCTGCGTACCGACCGACCGGGCCAGAGACTTGAAAAGCCCACTACCGACCACCTGCTCGACAACCGAGGCCTCCTCCTTGGCCGGCCGCCCCTTCGCCGGCGCCCCCTTGGCAGACCCAGAACCCGCCGCCACCCCCTGCGCCGCCGCAACTTCCCGCGCCGCCGTCAGCTTCTCGTACGCCGACTCACGGTCCACAGCCTGTGCATACCGCCCGTAGAGCGGCGACGCAGCAACCGCCCGGTCCAGGACCGCCGCGTCGACCGGGCCCATCAGCGACCCGGGCGCACGCAGCCGGGTCGCGGCGACGGGGGTCGGCGCGCCCTTCTCGCTCAGGACCGTGACCACGGCCTCCCCGGTCCCGAGTCCCGTGAGGAGTTCCTCCAGGTCGTACGCCGAGTTCGGGAAGGTCTTCACCGTCGCCCTCAAAGCCTTCTGATCGTCAGGAGTGAAGGCCCGCAGCGCGTGCTGGACGCGGTTGCCGAGCTGGCCGAGGACATCGGCGGGTACGTCCTTCGGAGTCTGCGTCACGAAGAAGACGCCAACTCCCTTCGAGCGAATGAGCCGGACGGTCTGGGTGATCGAGTCCAGGAAGGCCTTCGAGGCGTCGTTGAAAAGCAGGTGCGCCTCGTCAAAAAAGAAAACGAGTTTCGGCTTGTCGGCATCGCCGACTTCCGGAAGATCGTGGAACAAGTCGGCGAGCAGCCACATCAGGAAGGTCGAGAAAAGCTGCGGCTTGTCCTGGACTTCGGGCAGTTCAAGCACCGACACCACCCCCCGCCCGTCCGACACCGTCCGCAGCAGCTCACTCGTGTCGAACTCCGGCTCCCCGAAGAAGGGGCTCATGCCCTGCGCCTCGAAGGCGGTGAGGGAACGGAGGATGACGCCCGCCGTGGCCGTGGACAGCCCGCCGATCCCCTTCAGCTCCTGCTTGCCCTCGTCCGAGGTCAGGAACGTGACGACCGCGCGCAGGTCCTTGAGGTCGACCAGCTCCAGGCCCTTCTGGTCGGCGTAGTGGAAGATCAGGCCGAGCGACTGCTCCTGGGTCTGGTTGAGCTGGAGCACCTTGGACAGCAGCACCGGGCCGAAGCTGGTGATCGTGGCGCGTACGGGAATGCCGTGGCCCATGCCGCCGAGCGCATAGAACTCGGCCGGGTATCCGGTCGGCGTCCATTCCTGGTGGACGTCCCGGGCGCGCTCCTGGACCTTGTCGCCCGCCACGCCCGGCGCCGAAATGCCCGACACATCACCCTTGATGTCCGCGAGGAACACCGGCACGCCCTGGGCCGACAGCTGCTCGGCGATCAGCTGGAGCGTCTTGGTCTTGCCGGTGCCGGTGGCGCCGGCGACCAGACCGTGCCGGTTGAGCATCGGCAACGGGATGCGGATCTGCACGTCGGGCAGGCACTGCCCGTCCCAGAGCAGGGCGCCCAGATCGAGGGCGGGGCCTGAGAAGGCGTACCCGGAAGCGATTTCCAGGGCTTCCCGCGGCAGCGCGGCGGCGCTCCCTCCCGGGGCGGGGGCGTTTCCGGTCGTCCCGGGAGCGGCGCCAGGGGCAGCCGACGGCATGGTCTCGCTGTCACGCATATCAGGCCCCTGTTCCCGATTTGAACGGATTTACGGCGTCTTTTCCAGCGTCGCACTCCGGCGCCATGGCTGCGCCCGGAAGCTCTTGACCGGTAGGCTTTCCGTGTGATCTTCAAGCGCATCGGAAACGGACGGCCGTACCCCGACCACGGCCGGGAAAGCACCCGGCAGTGGGCGGACGTCGCGCCGCGCCCGGTCCGCCTCGATCAACTCGTGACGACCAAGGGCCAGCTGGACCTGGAGACCCTCCTCGCCGAGGACTCCACCTTCTACGGCGACCTGTTCGCGCACGTGGTGAAGTGGCAGGGCGACCTGTACCTGGAAGACGGCCTGCACCGTGCCGTCCGCGCCGCGCTGCAACAGCGCCAGGTGCTCCACGCGCGCGTCCTTGAACTGGACTAATGGCCACGGCTTGACCCCAATGGGTTGAACTGAGCGCCGGGCAATGATCATCTAGTAGTTATCGCCGCCGCGGCGCACTACGCTGCGCCCATGAGCATGCTCACTCCCCCTGGCATGGGCGGCCAGTACCGGATCACGGGGGACAAGTACCCGCGGATGCGCCGACCTCGGGGGCGCCGCAGGCTCGTGTTCCTGGTCGTCGCCTCCGTCACCGCACTTGGGCTGATCGGGTGGGGGACCCTGCAGCTCATCGACGTCTTCACGGGCGGCGGTGACAAGGCGACGGCGGCGGGCCCCAAGGCGGACTGCGCGTCGAAGGTCAGCGCGTCGGCCACACCGGCCGCCGCCACCACCAGGACGCTGCCCAAGCCCGGCCAGATCACCGTGAACGTCCTGAACGCCACGCCCCGCAGCGGGCTGGCCAAGGAAACCGCGGACGAGCTGGAGAAACGCGGCTTCAAGATCGGCGACGTGGGCAACGCGACGGACGCGTACGACAAGAAGGTCGAGGGCGCCGGGATACTCCTCGGCGCGAAGTCGGCCTACTCGGCCGCGCTGCCCGTCCTCAACACCCAGCTCCCCGGCGCCGAGTTGAAGACCGACGGCCGCGACAAGGCCACCGAGGTCGACCTCATCATCGGCACCGGCTTCAAGTCGCTGACGAAGAAGGCGGACGCCGACAAGGCCCTGGCCGTCCTGGCCAGGCCCGCACCGGCGCCCTCCACCTCCTCGAAGAGCTGCTGACAGCCGCGTACAGCCAGGAAGGGCGTACGGCGCCGGCAGCCCCGTAGAACCAAGAAGGCCGTACGGGGCCGAAAGCCCCGTACGGCCGAAATCCCTTGGTGAACCCAGGAGTCACTCCACCGGGAACCCGGGGAACCCGCGAGTCACTCCGCCGCGCCGTACATCCGGTCGCCCGCGTCGCCCAGCCCCGGCACGATGTAACCGTGCTCGTTGAGGCGCTCGTCGACCGAGGCCGTGACGACGGTGACCGGCGTGCCCGCCAGTTCGCGCTCCATGACCTCGACGCCCTCGGGGGCGGCGAGGAGAACCACGGCGGTGACGTCGTCGGCGCCGCGCTTGATCAGCTCCTGGATCGCCGCGACGAGCGTGCCGCCGGTGGCCAGCATCGGGTCCAGGACGTACACCTGGCGCCCGGAGAGGTCGTCCGGCATGCGGGTGGCGTACGTGGAGGCCTGGAGCGTCTCCTCGTCGCGCACCATGCCCAGGAAGCCCACCTCGGCGGTCGGCAGCAGCCGCACCATGCCGTCGAGCATGCCGAGGCCCGCGCGCAGGATCGGCACGACGAGGGGGCGCGGGTAGGAGAGCTTGACGCCCGTCGTGGAGGCGACCGGGGTCACGATGTCGACCTGCTCCGTGCGTACGTCCCTGGTGGCCTCGTAGGCGAGCAGGGTGACCAGCTCGTCGGCGAGCCGCCGGAAGGTCGCGGAGTCGGTGCGCTGGTCGCGCAGGGTGGTGAGCTTATGGGCGACCAGGGGGTGGTCGACGACGTGGAGACGCATGTCCACAACAGTAGCCGGGCTGCGGGCGCCCGCCACTGCCCCGCCTTGCCGGGCCCGGCAAGGTCCGGCCCGCGATGTCACCCGTCCGCTGGCATCAAACCGCCCATCAGAGGGAAAGTGGGAGGGACGGACCTGGGGTGGTGTGTCTATGCGGAACCCGGAAGAGGAGTCCCCCGAGCAGGTGGAGACCGACGCCGAGCGCAGGCGGCGGCGCGCCCAGTTCCTGCGGGAACTGACCGAGGCGCGCGAGCTGCGCGACCGGGTCCAGCCCCGCCGCGCCAAGGCCGCACGACTGCGCCACGCCATGCGTATGCGCACCTTCCGCTGGTAGCCGCCCGCCGTGAGCCCATTCCCCCGCCCGGGCCGCACGAGCCCGTGTCTGGGCCGGGAGGTGCTTTCGCGGCGCCGACAGCCGCGTACGATCCGCTGTTAGCGATCAAAAGAGGCAGACACAGCAGGCCGAAGACGTCCCCTGAACGCTCTGTTTCTGCCACGATTCCGAGTGGGTGGGGCTCAGAGCAGCACGCCCCGCCCATCAACCTCCGCCGGGGGGACCCCCAACCGGCACGCCTACGACCAGTGGGAGAGTCACGGTGTACTTCGCCGCACTGCTCGCGCGCACCGAAGACGGGTGGGAAGCGAGCGACACAGAGCTCGACGATGTGGAGAGCCTGTCGGATCTGACCGACCTGGCCCGTGAAGCCTCGGAGGCGGACACGGTCCTCGTACTCATCGAGCAGGAGGACGCGTGGTTCGGCGTCGTCCGCGTGGACGGCGAGGAGGACCCTCGCATCTACGTCTCGGACGCCGCCGCCGCTTCCCGCAGCTCGTACGGCGAGATCCTGCTCACGGACGAACTACTAGGACGGGATCCGGGCGACGACGACGCCGACCTGGACTCCCTCGACCTGGACGGCACGGAGGACGGTGAGCCCGACAACGGAAACGACTCCGACGACGACGAGGACGAGCTCGTGTCCGCCGACGCCGTCTCGCACAGTCCCGTCGGGGACCGTGCCATCCTCGCGGACCTCGGAGTGAGCGAGAAGGAACTGCTCTCCCTGGACGAAGGCGACGCGCTCAGCACGATCGCCGACGCCCTGGGGGCGGCAGAGGTCCTGGAGACCGTCCGCTAGGCGCGGCGATCTCCGGCCGGCCGCCGGCTCCGGAGAGCTTCCGCTAGGTTCCCCGGGTGAGCACCGCCGAGGAAACCCCACAACCCGATCCGGTACGCGACCGCTGGCGGGCCGCCATGCGGCTCGCCCTGGACGAGGCCCGCCGGGCCGTTGGGGGCGGGGATGTTCCCGTCGGCGCCGTCGTGCTGTCCCCGGACGGTACGACGGTGCTCGCGACCGGGCACAACGAACGCGAGGCCACCGGCGATCCGACGGCGCACGCCGAGGTCCTCGCGCTGCGCAGGGCCGCAGCGGAGCTCGGCGAGTGGCGGCTGTCCGGCTGCACGCTCGTCGTCACCCTGGAGCCCTGCGTGATGTGCGCGGGCGCGCTCGTGCAGTCCCGGGTGGACCGGGTCGTGTACGGCGCCCGCGACGAGAAGGCGGGCGCGGCCGGCTCCCTCTGGGACCTCGTACGCGATCGGCGGCTCAACCACCGGCCCGAGGTGATCGAGGGCGTCCTCGCCGACGAGTGCGCGCGCACGCTCACCGACTTCTTCCGGGACCGCCAAACGGATTTCGGACCACGGCCCACCTTGGGGTAAGGTCTCCCTCGGTAGCGTGTCCGAGCGGCCGAAGGAGCTCGCCTCGAAAGCGAGTGTGGCGCAAGTCACCGAGGGTTCAAATCCCTCCGCTACCGCTTGAGAAGGGCCCCGTCGAAAGACGGGGCCCTTCGTGCTGCTCCGCCTCGGTTTCCGTCCCCTTCACCCGCACGGCAGGCACCAGCTTGTCCGAGTTTGGGTCCCGGGCACCCTCTGAGTCCATAAGGTACATATCGGACAACGAAGAGCCGAGAGCAGGGACACGACATGAAGATCGCAGTTGTCGGGGGAACCGGACTGATCGGGTCGCAGGTGGTGAAGAACCTGAAGGCAGCCGGACACCAGGCCGTACCGCACTCCCTGTCCACAGGCGTCGACATCATCACAGGCCAGGGCCTGGAGGATGCCGTGGCAGGTGCTGACGTCGTCGTCAACCTGACCAACTCGCCGACGTTCGACGACGCCTCGCCCGAGTTCTTCCGCACGTCCATGGCCAACCTTCTGGCCGCGAGCGAGAAGGGCGGCGTCGGCCACTTCGTCGTGCTCTCCATCGTCGGCGTGGACCAGGTGCCCCAGCTGGACTACTACCGGGCCAAGGCGCTCCAGGAGGACATCCTCGCCGACGGTCCGATCCCGTACTCCATCGTCCGCGCCACGCAGTTCATGGAGTTCATGGACGCGGCCCTGTCGTGGACGGCCGACGGCGAGACGGTCCGGCTGCCGCGCACGCCGATCCAGCCGATCGCCGCCGCGGACGTCGCCGCCACCGTCGCCGAAGTCGCCGCGGGCACCCCACTGAACGGCATCCTCAACATCGCAGGCCCTGACGTCTACACCCTCGACGAGCTCGGCCGGATCACCCTCACCGCCAAGGGCGACGGGCGCTCGGTCGTCATCGATGACACCGCCGGCATGTTCGCGGCCGTCCAGGGTGACGTCCTGGTCGCCCACGGCGATGTCCGCATTGCCCCGACCCACTACGCCGATTGGCTCGCCTGAGTCCGTTTACGTCTCATTCATGGCCGCGCGAAGACGTTTCGCAGGGGTCCGAGAAGAGAAGGACGGGGGAAGCGGCATCGAGGGGACAAGCCGCTTCCCCCAGTGGAGAGGGACCCACAAGTCCGCGCCGCGCATCGGGGGAAGCTTGCGGCGGGAACCCCGCAGTGGGGTCCGTCCCGCCCGCCGGACTCCTGCCAGAACCGCCGGGCTCACCATCCATCCTGGGCCACCGCACGCCCGGAACGGCTCGGCAAAGGGCCTCGACCAGCGGGCCGTTGGTCCTTAAAAGCGGCGTGAAGGTTACACTCGCCGCCGGCAACAGGGGGCCCACCGGGCGCAGCAGTCACAGGGGAGGCCGCGATGGCGGTGAATTCGAAGAAGATCGCCGTCTATGTGCTCGTGGTCTTCGCGTTGTACGTGATCATCACAGATCCCGCCAAGGCCGCCGATTACGTCCAGATAGGGTTCGAGGGCATATCGAGTGCCGCTCAGGCCATCGGCGACTTCATGACATGGGTCGCCGACGGGGCCAAGAACTGAGAGGCGTCCCTCGCACCACCAAGGAGTGCCCGTGATCCGCCATCTGGTCCTCTTCAAGCTCAACGAGGGCGTCGAGCGCGACGACCCGCGCGCCGTCGAGGGCGCCGCCGCCTTCCGCGCGCTCGGCGACCAGATTCCCGAGCTGCGGTTCTGGGAATGCGACTGGAACATCACCGACCGGCCCATCGCGTACGACTTCGCGATCAACTCCGCCGTCGACGACGCCGACGCCCTGAAGCGGTACTTGGAGCACCCGGCTCACCAGGCGGCCGCCGTGCTGTGGCGGGAGTTCTCGACCTGGGTGATCGCCGACTATCCGTTCTGAGCCCTGCCGCCAGCCTTCCGAGCGCTGCCGCTCCGAAGCCCCTCGCCAGAGCCGGCGGGGGGCTTTTCACGTCCTACGCCCCAACCCTCCCTCAACACGGCGTTATGCGGTGCTTGCACACAGTGCACATGTCTTGTGATGCTATGACCGCTTTTGAGGGATGAGTTGACGGTTGTGTTGACGAATGAAGAGGTGGCGTTGACCGTGTCGGCCAGTACTGCGCCGCCCCAGGAGGAAGCCCCGGCCCCGGCCCAGGCGCCGACCCCGGCACCACCTCAGGAAGTCACCCCGGAAGTCGCACAGGAGATCACCCAGGAGGTCGCGCAGGAAGTCGCACAGGAGATCACCCAGGAGGTCGCGCAGGACCCCGCGCCGGAGCGGCGCCGCGGCGCCGACACCCGGGCCCTCACCCAGGTCCTCTTCGGCCAGCTCAAGACCCTGCAGCCGGGCACCCCGGAGCACAACCGCGTACGCGGGGCGCTCATCGAGGCCAACCTCCCGCTCGTCCGGTACGCGGCAGCGCGCTTCCGCAGCCGCAACGAGCCCATGGAGGACGTGGTCCAGGTCGGGACCATCGGGCTGATCAACGCCATCGACCGGTTCGACCCGGACCGGGGTGTGCAGTTCCCGACCTTCGCGATGCCGACCGTCGTCGGCGAGATCAAGCGGTACTTCCGCGACAACGTCCGCACCGTCCATGTACCGCGCCGGCTGCACGAGCTGTGGGTGCAGGTGAACAGCGCGACGGAGGACCTGACGACAGCATTCGGGCGCACGCCCTCGACCGCCGAGATCGCCGAACGGCTGCGCATCACCGAGGAGGAGGTGCTGTCCTGCATCGAGGCGGGCCGCTCGTACCACGCGACCTCCCTCGAAGCGGCCCAGGAGGGCGACGGGCTGCCGGGACTGCTCGACCGGCTCGGCTACGAGGACCCGGCGCTCGACGGGGTCGAACACCGCGACCTCGTACGGCATCTGCTCGTACAGCTGCCCGAGCGCGAACAGCGGATCCTTCTTCTGCGCTACTACAGCAATCTGACGCAGTCACAGATCAGCGCCGAGCTGGGAGTCTCCCAGATGCATGTGTCAAGGCTGCTCGCCCGTAGTTTCGCGCGTCTTCGATCCGCAAACAGGATCGAGGCGTAACCGCTGAGAGCGAATCGCTCGACGGCTCCTTTTCCGACAGTTCAGCGCTGAAAAACCGTCAGACCCCCTCTTTCCAGGGCCTATTCACCCCCTCCATGTCGACATGTCACTACAGCGTGTTGCCGACATGTGACATTCTTCCGGAAGCGCGTTTGCCGCGGCCCCGCCTCCGGTATTCAGGTGGAGGCTGCGTTCCTCCGACGGGAGCGACTGCCGCGACCGTCCGCGACCCAAAGGGGGTGGCATGTCCGCAGACCAGGGCAGCTCGAAGGTGCTCACGCTCATGAAGAGCGAAGCAGCGCCCGAGACGCACGACGCGCTTCACGATGTCCCGGCCCTTCCGGCCCCCGACGCCGCTCCGGCCGCCCCGGCCCCCGAAGCCGTCAAGGCCCCCGAGTCCTCGGGCGCCATCGACACCCGCACCCTGTCCCGCTCCCTGTTCCTGCGGCTCGCCGCACTCGGCGAGAACAGCCCTGAGCGCGCCTACGTCCGGGACACGCTCATCGAGCTCAACCTCCCGCTCGTCCGGTACGCGGCAGCGCGCTTCCGCTCCCGCAACGAGCCGATGGAGGACATCGTCCAGGTCGGCACCATCGGCCTGATCAAGGCGATCGACCGCTTCGACTGCGAACGCGGCGTGGAGTTCCCGACCTTCGCGATGCCGACGGTCGTCGGCGAGATCAAGCGGTTCTTCCGCGACACGTCGTGGTCCGTCCGCGTCCCGCGCCGCCTCCAGGAGCTGCGCCTGGCCCTCACCAAGGCCAGCGACGAGCTCTCGCAGAAGCTCGACCGCTCTCCGACGGTCACCGAACTCGCCGCGGTCCTGGGCGTGTCCGAGGAGGACGTCGTCGACGGCCTCGCCGTGGGCAACGCGTACACGGCCTCGTCCCTCGACTCCCCCGCCCCCGAGGACGACGGCGGCGAGGGCTCCCTCGCGGACCGCCTCGGCTACGAGGACACGGCTCTGGAGGGCGTCGAGTACCGCGAGTCCCTCAAGCCGCTGCTCGCCAAGCTCCCGCCCCGGGAGCGCCGGATCATCATGCTCCGCTTCTTCGCGAACATGACCCAGTCGCAGATCGGCGAGGAGGTCGGCATCTCGCAGATGCACGTCTCCCGGCTGCTGACCCGGACCCTGGCCCAGCTGCGGGAAGGGCTCATCTCCGACTGAGGCTCCGGCTGAGGCATCGGCTGAGCTTCGCCTCAGGAGCCTCCCGAGGGTTCATAATTGACGGATCGTCAGCCACACTGGCGCGATGCGTCGAGAGTCGATACGTGGTCGCCGAGGTGCCCTTGTGGGTGCCTCGGCGACTGTGGTCTGCCTGGGTACGGTGCTGGCCGCCTGCGGGAGCGGTGGCGGCGGGGACGGATACGTCGCCGTCGGAGCAGCCGGGGGTTCACCCCGGGCGTCGGGCGCGGTGGTCGCCCCCACGGGGGATGTGTCGCTGATGCCCCTGAAGGGCGGCACGGCGGCCGGCTCCAAGGGGGCGGGAACTTCCGGGAGTTCGGGCTCCGGGGAATCGACCTCGACATCGACATCGAGCTCGACCTCGGCTTCGGCTTCGAACTCCGGCTCCGGTGAGACGGCTTCGGGATCCGGCACCAGCGATCAGGGCGGCGGCGGATCAGCCGACAGCAGCGGCGGTACGTCGACACCCTCGTCCGGGAGCGGCAACTCGGGTAGCACGAGCGGAGGTTCGGGAAGCGCGTCCGCGTCGCCGGCCCCGACGGCACCCGGGTCCACGGCGAGCGCCGGGCCCGCCGTGCTCAGCGTGGGCGATCCCTCGCGCGAGGCCACCGATCAGCGGTGGTGCGAGAAGGTGACCGTCTCGTTCCGCAACACCGGGGGCACGGCGGTGCGTTCGGGCACGGTGACCTTCGGGACGCACATCATCGGGGCGCTCGGGATCGACTGGGCGACGATCGAGTCCACCGAGGACCTTCCCGCACCGATCGCCGCCGGCGCGAAGAAGGACAAGACCTGGATGGTGTGCGTCGACGCGTGGCGCGTGCCGCTGGGCATGCACATCGAGACGCGGGACGTGTCCGTCCGGTGGAAGTAGGGCTCGGCCCCCACCCGGGGGCCATTCACCCGTCTCCCGTTACTCGCCCCTGTCCAATCGCCTGAGCGTTACTTGAGCGCGAGCCAGGCCACGGCCGCCACGACCACGACGGCGAGGACCACGCCGACGATGAGGCCGACACGGGGGCCGGCCGGAGCGACGGCCTGCTGCTGACGACTCTGGGGGGCCTCGTCGACGAAGGCACGGAACATCTGGGTGCTGCCCGCGGGGTCGTAGTTGCCCTCGGGGCCCTGGGTGTTTGCCATGGGTCAGGACACTAGCGAATTCATGAGGGCTGCCCAAGTGCGGGGCCCTCCTGGTTCTCCGGAACCGCGGCCCCGCCCTCCCAGCTCACTCCCAGGGCATTCCCAGCCAAGTCGCCCCCTCTCACCTGCAAGTTTACGTTCGCCAATGCTTGCCTTTGCCAAGTTTTTAGGCCGGGCGTAAGGATTTCGTTTGCCTGCGGCAACCAACTGGATTTATGGTTGCCCCAAGCAACGAATACGGGAGGTGCGATGGCCGAGCAGACGCAGTACGAGGAATTGGCCCGTCAGCTCAGTGCCATCGGTGCCGTGAAGAGGGACATGGGGCGGATCCTGCCGCCCGACTGCCCCGGGGGCTCCGCCGCCGTGCTGACGCTGCTCGGCCGGTACGGCGAGATGCGGATGAGCCGGCTCGCGGAGCTGCTCTCCGTGGACATGTCGGTGACCAGCCGCCATGTCGCGCATGTCGCGGACCGGGGCTGGATCGAACGGTCCCCCGACCCCGCCGACAAGCGCTCACGCATCCTCCACCTCACCCCCGCGGGTCAGGAGCAGCTCGACGAGCTCTCCCGGCGCACCACGCGACTCCTCGCCGACCGGCTGAGCGACTGGTCCGACCACGAGGTCGGGCTGCTCATCGCGCTCATGGGCCGGCTGCGCGAGAGCTTCGGCGACTGCCGCTCCACCACACAGCGGCCGCCCCACCCGCACCCGTATGCGACAGCGCAGCAGAACTGACCACCCGTACACCCGCGTAAATACGTAAGAAAAGGAAGCCCATGGCAACGACCACACCAGCAGGTGTGCGGGGCTCTCACGCCAAGCACGGAGGCGCCGCCGACGGCGCTCCGATGACGCACCGGCAGATCATGGAGGCGCTCTCCGGGCTGCTGCTCGGCATGTTCGTCGCGATCCTGTCGTCGACGATCGTCTCCAACGCACTCCCCGAGATCATCGGCGACCTGGGCGGCGGCCAGTCCGCCTACACCTGGGTCGTCACGGCCTCGCTGCTGGCCATGACCGCGACCACGCCCCTGTGGGGCAAGCTCTCCGACCTGTACAGCAAGAAGGCGCTCGTTCAGATAGCGCTGATCATCTACGTCCTGGGATCGGCTGCCGCCGGTCTCTCGCAGAACGCCGGCATGCTCATCGCCTGCCGCGTGGTCCAGGGCATCGGCGTCGGCGGTCTGTCCGCCCTCGCGCAGATCGTGATGGCCGCGATGATCTCCCCGCGTGAGCGCGGGCGTTACTCCGGCTACCTCGGCGCGACCTTTGCCGTCGCAACCGTCGGCGGTCCGCTGCTCGGCGGTGTCATCACCGACACCTCGTGGCTCGGCTGGCGCTGGTGCTTCTACGTCGGTGTGCCGTTCGCGATCATCGCGCTGATCGTGCTGCAGAAGACCCTGCACCTGCCCGTCGTGAAGCGGGACGTGAAGGTCGACTGGGCCGGCGCGTTCTTCATCTCCGCCGCGGTCTCGCTGCTGCTGGTCTGGGTCACCTTCGCCGGCGACAAGTACGACTGGGTGTCCTGGCAGACGTTCGCGATGGTCGGCGGCTCGATCGTGCTCGGCCTGATCTTCGTGCTGGTCGAGTCCAGGGCGAGCGAGCCGATCATCCCGCTGCGGCTGTTCCGCAACCGCACCATCACCCTCTCCTCCCTCGCGTCGCTCTTCGTGGGTGTCGCGATGTTCTCCGGCACGGTCTTCTTCAGCCAGTACTTCCAGCTGGCCCGTGACAAGTCCCCGACGATGTCGGGCGTCATGACCATCCCGATGATCGCCGGCCTGTTCGTCGCCTCCACGGTCTCCGGCCAGATCATCACCAAGACCGGCCGGTGGAAGTACTGGCTGGTCGCGGGCGGCGTCCTGGTGACCTCGGGCCTCGGACTCCTCGGCACGATCCGCTACGACACGGTCTACTGGCACATCGCGATCTTCATGGCGCTGCTGGGCCTCGGCGTCGGCATGATGATGCAGAACCTGGTGCTGTCCACGCAGAACCAGGTGGCCCCGGCCGACCTCGGCTCGGCCAGCTCCACGGTGACGTTCTTCCGTTCCCTCGGTGGTGCGATGGGTGTCTCCGCGCTCGGCGCGGTCATGGCCACCCGGATCACCGACTACGTCAAGGACGGTCTGACCGACCTCGGCCCCAAGTACGCCAAGCTGGCGTCCGGTTCCAGCTCCAGCATCCCGGACATGGACAAGCTGCCCAAGCCGCTGCGCACCGTCATGGAGAGCGCGTACGGCCACGGCATCGCGGACGTCTTCCTGATCGCCGCGGGCATGGCGCTGCTCGCCTTCTTCATCGTGCTGTTCATCAAGGAGGTCCCGCTGCGGACGTCGGGCGCGCTGGCCCAGGCCGCGAACGCCAAGGCGGAGGCGACGGCGGAGACTTCCGCCGCCGGAACTCCCATCGCCGAAGCTCCGGTCGCCGGAACTCCCGTCGCCGACGAGAAGGTCCCGAGCTGGGCCGTCGCGGAGACCGAAGCGGGGCCCGAGGGCACGCAGCGACTGTCCGCCGTCGCCACGGCGACGAAGGAGACCACCCCGTTGCCCGCCTCCAGTGGCGTTCCCGTACGCGGTTACGTCCGCGGCGCCGAGAGCGCGCCCGTGCCGCAGGCCGCGGTCACGCTGATCTCGCTCGCGGGACGGCAGCTGGGCCGCTCGGTCGCCCAGGCCGACGGCTCCTACGCCCTGGACGCGCCGGGCGTGGGCTCGTACGTGCTGATCGCCTCCGCCGACGGCTTCCAGCCGCAGGCCTCGACGATCGTCGTCAACGACGAGCCGGTCGCGTACGACATCCTGCTGAGCGGCACGAGCGGGCTGAGCGGTGTCGTGCGGGCCGCCGACGGCGGTACGGCGGTCAAGGACGCCATGGTCATCGTGACCGACGTACGCGGTGATGTGCTGGCCACCGGGACCACCGGTGAGCAGGGCGAATTCTCCTTCGCCGAGCTGGTGCCGGGTGTCGTGACGGTCGCGGTGAACGCCGCGGGTCACCGGCCGCGGGCCCTGCCCGTCGAGGTCGGCGGCGCCGGGGTCACCCGGATCGAGGTCGAACTCGACTCGGGCGCCCAGCTCCAGGGTGTCGTACAGGCACCCGGCGGGCCCCTGGCCGACGCCCGGGTCACGCTCGTCGACGCGGCGGGCAACGTGGTCGGCACGGCCAGGACGGGCACGGACGGCGCGTACGCCTTCACCGACCTGGACGGCGGCGAGTACACCGTCATCGCGACGGGCTACCCGCCCGTGGCCACGGCACTGACGGTCTCCGGCCGCGGCGTCGACGACCACCACATCGAACTCGCCCACCCCGGCGAGTAGTTCGAGCCCCGGCCCGTGGGGAAGCGCGCACTCTGAGCGGAGGTGCGCCCCCCACGGGCCGGTTTCATTACGACCAATTTTTCATGTCTTGCAGGGAGAAAACGGGATGGGACTGACCGCACGGATCCGTACGCGGGACGGATGGGCCGTGTCGCACGCGGTCGTCACGGTGACCGACATGACGGGCGCCCAGGTGCTGCGCGCCGAGGCGGACACCGAGGGAGCCGTCCACGACACGACCGCCCTCGCGCCCGGCGCGTACACCGTGATCGTCACGGCGGTCGGGTACGCGCCCGCCGCGTCCAGCGCCCTGGTGACCGCCGCCGGCCGCGCCGAGGTCGGCAACGTGACGCTCGCCCGCCAGGGCGGCACCGAGCTGCCGCCGCCCGGCCCGTGGACCATCGACCCCGCCCACTCCTCCGTGGGCGCGGTCGCCCAGCACCTGGGCATCTCCAGCGTGCACGGCCGCTTCACCGACTTCTCCGGCACGATCGAGATCGCCCCGGACGACGTGACCAAGTCCCGCGTGGCGGCGGTGATTCAGGCCGCATCCATCGACACCGGCAACGGGATGCGCGACGGACACCTGAGCTCACCGGACTTCCTGGACGTCGAGACCTACCCGCACATCACCTACACCTCGACCGCCGTGACCCCCGCCGGTTCCGACCGCTGGACCATCCACGGCGAACTGTCCCTGCACGGCGTCGTACGCCCGGTCGACCTGGACCTCGCCTACCTCGGCACCGGGGCCGACCCCTGGGGTGGCACCCGCGCCGCGTTCCGCGCCACGACGGAACTGCACCGCGAGGACTTCGCGATGCGCTACAACCAGGTCGTGCAGGCGGGCATCGCCGCGATCGGTACGACGCTCAAGGTGGAGCTGGACATCCAGGCGGTGCAGGGCGAATCGCTCCCCCAGGCGTAGGCACGGCAGGGACAGGCCGGAGCGCCGTCCAGCCCGTAGGCTGCGGCCCATGGCACCGAACATCGCGACGAACACCTCTGTCTCCCGCGACGAACTGCTCGACTTCGTACGCCCCCGCCACCGCGCCATCCTTCTCACCCGCCGGACCGACGGGAGCCCTCAGGGGTCGCCGCTGACCTGCGGGGTCGACGACTCCGGCCGCATCGTCGTCTCGACCTATCCCGAGCGCGCCAAGAGCCGCAACGCCAAGCGGGACGAGCACGTCAGCGTGATCGTCCTGAGCGATGAGTGGAACGGGCCGTGGGTTCAGATCGACGGCACCGCCGAGGTGATCGACTCCCCGGACTCCGTGGAACCCCTCGTCGAGTACTACCGGAACATCGCGGGTGAGCATCCGGACTGGGACGAGTACCGCGCGGCGATGCTCAAGCAGGCCAAGTCCATCATCCGCATCACCCCCGACCGCTGGGGCCCGGTCGCCACCGGCGGCTTCCCGGCCCACCTGGCGCCGCAGCCCTAGAGGGATTCTCGCCCCCGCCGCCCCTACCCGTCCCATCCCCAGGGGCTCCGCCCCTTCGACCCCGTGGGGGTGGGTGGGGTTGTGTGTCGGCTGCGGGACGGTGGGGGCTGGGCGCGCAGTTCCCCGCGCCCCTAAACAACTGCCGGTCCGCCCCAGGTTCTTTTAAGGGGCGCGGGGCTGTATCGATATGCGGCTCCGCCGCGTGGGCGCGACCAGCCCCCACCCACCCGCAGTGGCCCACGCACGGAAGGGGCCGTGCCGGTACGTCCAAAGGCCGTCGCTTACGTGGTTATGGCCTAGTTCCGCCGTGGCAGCAGACAGTAATGCCCACCGGCGACGGGCTGGACGTACCGGCACGGCCCCGACCCACAACGAACCCGCACGGGGACCCTCAACCGCGCGCCACCATCGTCTCGATCCCCGCGATCAGCATCTCCAGGGCGAAGCCGAAGTCCCGCTCTCGCATCTCCTCGACCGTGTCACCCCCACGCGCCTCCATCAGATCCGCCGCGCTCTCGAAGTTCGCCGCGAACTGCGGCTGTTCGCTGATGGTGCTCATGGCCTGGCGGAAGTACTCGTCCTGGGACATCCCCGCCGAGGCGCACCGCTGCACGAAGTGCCCCTCGATCGTGCCGAAGCCGTACACGAACTGGAACACCGCCGACAGCGCACCCATCTGCCCGTACGGCGGCAACCCCGTGTTGCGGACCACCTGCTGCACGCGGAGCGAGAACGCCATGGAGTGCGGCCCGATGTTCAGGAAGTTGCCGATGAGCGGCGACACCCAGGGGTGGCGCACCAACAGCGCCCGGTACCCGGTGGCCAGCGCGCGCAGCTGATCGCGCCAGTCCTCCCCCGACTCCGCGTCCGGCAGCTCCAGTTCACCGAACACCGCGTCGAGGGCTAGTTCGAGCAGGTCGTCCTTGGTGTCGACGTACCAGTACACGGACATCGCGGTGACGTTCAGCTCGGCGGCCAGCCGGCGCATGGAGAACTTCGCCAACCCCTCCGCGTCCAGCAACCGCACCGTGACCTCGGTGATCCGCTCCCGGTCGAGCCCCGACGGCTGCCCACCACCTCGAGCCGCACCGCCCCGGGGGGCCTTGCCCTCCAGCCAGACACTGGTCCGCGCCGGACGCTTGGCCCGGTCGGCTGCCCTCACCATGGCGCACCTTCCTAGGAACTCGGACTGCGGGTACGTGCTTCTGCGGGTACGTACTTCTGCGCGGCGGGCGGAATCCTCCGGTCCGCCCTCCTCGATGATGCTAAGCGGGCGCTACGCGGAGACCGCCACCGCGGAGTCTGCCCTCTCCGCCCGCCGCAGCAACGCCGCAGCCAGGAGTCCACCGAGAAGCACGGCGACCGCGCCCACCAACTGGCTGGTCTCCAGCCCCGACGAGAACGCGTCCGTGATCCGCCCCCGCTCCTGCGCCGACCGCGCCGAGCCGAGCGCCGCCGGCAACGAACTCGCCGCCACCGGAATCAGCGCCGCGAAGCGCGAGTTGAGGACCGCGCCGAGCACGGCCACCCCCAGCCCGTTGCCGAACTCGGCGAGCGTGCCGTTGATGCCCGCGCCGACGCCCGCCTTCTCCCGGGGAATCGCGCTCATGATGGCGTGCGCCATGGCGGGGTTGGCCACGGCACACCCCGCGCCGATGAGCAGCAGCCCGAGCAGCGTGCCCCCGTACCCGTGCGCGGCGAGCGTCGCGATGGACACCAGCCCCGCCGACATCAGCACCATGCCGAGCGCGATCGACACCGGCGTCCCGAGCTTCGCCGTCCACTTCGCGGACAGACCGGAGAAGTTCAGGGCGACGACCGACAGGGCGAGCGGCGCGGTCCGCAGCCCGGCCTCCAACGGCCCGTATCCCAGGACGAATTGGAGATGCTGAGTGAGCAGGAACAACGCACCGCCCATACCGAAGGTGATGAGCACCGCCCCCGCTACGGCCCCCGTGAACCGCCGGTCCCGGAAGAAGTGCAGATCGAGCATCGGATACGGAATCCGGCTTTCCCAGTACGCGAACACACCGAGTACCACCACGGCCACCCCCGCCGTGACCAGCACCCGCCCCGAAGCCCACCCGTGCTCGGGCCCCGAGATGATCGCGTACACGAGCGCGGTCATACCGACGGTGGAAAGCAGCGCGCCCAGCAGGTCGGGCCGGTCGCCCCGCGGATTCTTCGACTCGGGTACGAGCGCCACCACCGCGACGAGCCCCAGCGCCGCCACCGGCAGATTGACGAGGAAGATCGCCCCCCACCAGAAGTGGTTCAGCACGAAGCCGCCGAGGAGCGGTCCGGCCGCGAACCCGAGCGCGTTCACGGCACTCCAGATGCCGATGGCCTTCGGGTGCTCGTCGGGCGTGAAGATCTGCATGGCCACGGCGAGCGTGGTGGTGAGCAGTAGCGCACCCCCCACCCCCATCCCCGCCCGCGCGGCGATCAACTGCCCGGTGGAGCCCGCGAGTCCGGCCACCAGTGACCCGATCCCGAACAGCACCAGCCCCGCCACCAGCATCTTCTTGCGCCCGTAACGGTCGGCCGCGCTGCCCGCGGTGAGCAGCAGCCCGGACTGCACCAGCGAGTACGCGTTGATCATCCACTGGATGTCCGAGGTGGACGCGTCCAACTCCCGGGTGAGGGAGGGGATCGCGACGTTCAGGACGGTGTTGTCGAGCAGCACGGTGAGCTGCGCGAGACAGATGACGCCGAGGATCAGCCAGCGCTGGGGGTGTCCTTGGGGGGCAAGGGGACCTTGGGAGCCCCGGGGGCCTTGGGGTGTCGGCGTACTTGACATGCTGTACACCGTAGAACAGTTCCCATACGCCGTACAAGAAAGTATTGCGACACCCCGAACAGACCGATGGCCCGGAGCAAACGCTCCGGGCCATCACCCTCTGAAAGGAACCGTCAGCTGCTGGAGCTGCTGCTCGCCGCCTGCGTCAGGTCGTAGAACGTGGCCGAACCCACGGTCACCTTCTTGAAGTTGGCCGTCACCCACGAGCTGATCTGCGACGACGTACCGCTGCTGCTGCCGCCCATGCCGCCGCCCGAACCGCTGGAGATGAAGTAGTGGATCTTGCCGTCCGCCACGTACTTCTTGAACTGGGCCAGCGTCGGAGACGGGTCCGTGCCGTTGAAGCCGCCGATCGCCATCACGGGCTTGCCGGTGGCGAGCTGGTAACTCGCGGAGTTCTGGGAACCGATGGCCGCGGCCGCCCAGGTGTAGTCGTCCGCATTCTTCGACAGGAGCGCCTTGGCCTCGGAGGTGACGGTCGCGCCGTTGAGCAGACCGCCGACGCCGCCGCCACCGCCCATGCCGCCCTCGCCGGTCTGGCCGCCGGGGCCGCCCTGCTGGCCGTTCTGGGTGGTGCCGTTGCCCTGCTGGTTCTGACCGGGGAAGCCGCCCGTGCCACCGGTACCACCGGTGCCGCCGGTCGGAGGCTGCCCCATGCCGCCACCCTGCTGGGTGTTGCCGTTGCCGTTCTGAGTGGTGCCGTTCTGGCCCGGCATACCGCCGCCGAACCCACCACGGCCGCCACCGCCACCAGGACCGCCCCCGCCGCCCATCATGCTCGCCCCGGACGGACCGGCCGTGACGATGGACCCGGTGTGCCCGGTGTTCACGGTGGAGAGGGTGTACGCCGTCGGGCCCGCGACCGAGGCCACGAAGCTCAGCCCGACCGCAGCGAGCGCCAGTTGACGCCCCAGCCTGGCGGCGAAGATCAGGCCGAGCGCGCCGACCAGACCGCCGATGAGGACGAGCCACTTCAGCCAGGGCAGGTAGTCGGAGGTGCGGTTGAGCAGGACGTAACCCCAGGCCGCGGTGGCGGTGACCGCGCCCGCGAGGGTGAGCGACGCCCAGATCTTGCTCCGCTCCTCCCACAGGACCGTCGCGCCCATGCCGACGACGGCGGCGATGTAGGGGGCCAGCGCCACCGTGTAGTACTGGTGGAAGATGCCGGCCATGTAGCTGAAGACGACCATGGTCATCAGCAGCGCGCCGCCCCAGGCGAGGAACGAACCGCGGGCCAGGTCGGTCCGCTTGGCCTTGCGCGTGAGCACGAGGCCCGCCACGAGCAGGATCAGCGCGGCCGGCAGCAGCCACGCGATCTGGCTGCCGATCTCGGAGTTGAACATCCGGTTCCAGCCGGTCTCGCCCCACTGGCCGGTGCCACCGGCGCCGCCACCGCCGCCGACGCTGCCGGTCTCGTCGCCGTTGATGCGGCCGAGGCCGTTGTAGCCGAAGGTCAGCTCAAGGAAGGAGTTGTTCTGCGAGCCGCCGATGTACGGGCGGGAGGACGCGGGCCACAGCTCCACGATCGCGACCCACCAGCCGCCGGAGACGACCATCGCGACGGCCGAGAGGCCCAGCTGCGCGAACCGCTTCTTCAGCTTCACCGGCGCGCAGACCGCGTACAGCACGGCGAGCGGCGGAAGGATCAGGAAGGCCTGGAGGGTCTTCGCGAGGAAGGCGAAGCCGACCGCGACACCCGCCCAGACCAGCCACTTCGAACGGCCGTCCTCCAGGCCGCGGATCACGCAGTAGACCGTGACGGTCATCAGCAGCGCGAGCATCGCGTCCGGGTTGTTGAACCGGAACATCAGCGCGGCGACGGGGGTGAGCGCGAGCACCGCGCCCGCGATCAGACCGGCCGCGGGGCTGAAGCGGCGCCGGACGGCCGCGTACAGGACACCGACCGTGGCCACGCCCATGAGCACCTCGGGGACGAGGATCGCCCACGAGCTGAGGCCGAAGATCCGCACCGACAGGGCCATCGGCCACAGCGAGGCCGGGGGCTTGTCGACGGTGATGGCGTTGGCCGAGTCGAGCGAGCCGAAGAACATCGCCTTCCAGCTCTGACTGCCGGCCTGCACGGCCGCCGAGTAGAACGAGTTGGCGTACCCGGAGGCGCTCAGGTTGTACAGGTACAGCACCGCGGTGGCGAGCAGCAGGCCGAGGAAGGCGGGGCGCACCCAGCGCGGGTCCTCGGGCCGGCCGCGCCAGAAGCGGCGCGGGAGGGGCTGCTTGGGCTCACCGGAGCCGGGCGCCGGGACCGGGGCCACGGCGGCGGGCACGACCGGCTCCTGCAGAGCCGTCGACGTGGGAGGCCCCCACGAGGGACTGGCTCCCCCGGAGGGGCTCGCGCCCCCCTGAAGGCTCGTATCCGTATCGGGCTGAGTGGTCATCGCGCGTTCCTCGGATCGTGATCGTGATCGTGCGGGCGCACCGCCTGCAACTGCATGGTCGAGTCCCCCCAGGTGCGGTCCGCGGCTTCACCGGCGCGGAACTGGGCTGTGTCATACGTGTCGTACGAAGACTGCGGCGCCGTCGGGCGCTGGGGCAGCGGCGGGTGCGCTGCCTGAGCGTGCTGGGCGGCCGAGTGGTGCTGCGCCGTCGAGTAGGTCGGCGAGGCCGGGTTGTGCGAGGTCACCACCTGGGACGACGACGGCGTGTCGTCGCGCCGGTCGGGGAAGACCCAGGCCCGGAAGAGCAGGAACCGCAGCACCGTCGCCGCGAGGTTGGCGGCGATGAGGACCGCCAGCTCGGTGGAGTGCGAGGGGCTGGTCGTCGCCGCGTTCAGCGCGGCGAGCGAGCCGCTGGTGAGGGCGAGACCGATACCGAAGACGACCAGGCCCTGTGCCTGGTGCCGGACGGCGCCGCCCCGGCCGCGTACGCCGAAGGTCAGCCGCCGGTTGGCCGCCGTGTTGGCGACCGCCGACACGAGCAGGGCGAGTGCGTTGGCGACCTGCGAGCCCGAGAACGAGCGGAAGCCGCTGTAGAGCAGCAGGTAGAAGAGGGTGGACAGCGCGCCCACCACACAGAAGCCGACCAGCTGCCGGGCCAGGCCCTTGGGTACGTCGGTCAGGTCGCGGTCGCGCGGGTCGTCCCCGAAGGGCCGGGCGAGCCGGTCGAGCGCCAGCGAACCGGTGGCGAGAGCACGTCCCACCCGCCACACCCCCTTGAGGTCGTCCGTCGCGGTCTTCACGATGTGCACCGTCGAGTTCGGGTCGTCGACCCAGTCGACCGGCACCTCGTGGATGCGCAGTCCGGCGCGCTCGGCGAGCACCAGCATCTCGGTGTCGAAGAACCAGCCGGTGTCCTCGACCAGCGGCAGCAGCACCTGGGCGACATCACGGCGGATCGCCTTGAAGCCGCACTGCGCGTCCGAGAAGCGGGCCTGCAGCGAGCCGCGCAGGATCAGGTTGTACGTGCGGCTGATGAACTCCCGCTTGGCGCCGCGCACGACACGCGAGGAGCGGGACAGCCGCGAGCCGATCGCGAGGTCCGAGTGACCGGAGATCAGCGGCGCCACCAGCGGCAGCAGCGCGTTGAGGTCGGTGGACAGGTCCACGTCCATGTACGCGAGGATCGGCGCGTCCGAGGCGGACCACACCGTCCGCAGCGCCCGGCCGCGGCCCTTCTGCTCCAGCCGGAAGGATCTGACCTCCGGGATCTCCGACTCCAGCCGCGCGGCCACCTGAGGGGTGGTGTCCGTGGACGCGTTGTCCGCAACGGTGATGCGGAACGCGTACGGGAACGTGCGCTTGAGGTGCTCGTGCAGTCTGAGCACACATGGCTGGAGGTCCTTCTCCTCGTTGTAGACGGGGATCACTACGTCCAGGACAGGCGTACCGGCGTCTCCGGCCGGGAGGTGCTCCCGCGCCGGCAGATTGCCGGGAGAAGAGTCGGTTCGCATGCCAACGACTCTCGTCAGACGCCCTGTTGCACCCATGTGGTGGCGCTGTGCTGTGCCTGTGAGTGCGATTGCCAATTTGTTTCCGGGACAAGCGCAGGCAAATGCACGGTAAACACGGTCCTGCCCGGGATGCTGTCGACAGTCACGGCACCGCCGTGCGCGGACGCGACGGCCTGCACGATGGCGAGCCCCAGACCGGTCGATCCGGAGGCCCGGGAGCGCGAGGAATCACCGCGCGCGAACCGTTCGAAGACACGGGGGAGCAGATCCGCGGGGATACCCTGCCCGTCGTCCTGGACGTCCACGCACAGCCACGGCCCGTGCCGGTGGACGCGCGCGGTGACGGTCGTACCCGGTGGTGTGTGCGTGCGTGCGTTCGCGAACAGATTGACCAGCACCTGCTGGAGCCGTGCGGCGTCCGCCGACACCAGCGCGGGCTCCTCCGGCAGCTCCAGCCGCCAGTTGTGGTCCCGCCCGGCCGCGCGCGCGTCGCTGACGGCATCGATGACCAGGGGTACGAGGTCGGTCTGCTCGTACTGGAGCGGGCGGCCCGCGTCGAGCCGCGCGAGCAGCAGCAGGTCCTCCACGAGCCCCGTCATGCGCCCGGCCTCGGACTCGATCCGCCCGAGGGCGTGCCGGGTGTCGGGCCCGGTCTCTTCCCTGCCGCGCCTGGTGAGCTCGGCGTACCCGCGGATGGAGGCCAGCGGCGTACGCAGCTCATGACTGGCGTCGGCGACGAACTGCCGTACGCGCATCTCGCTCTGCTGGCGTGCGTGCAGGGCGCCGTGGATGTGGTCGAGCATGCGGTTGAGGGCCGCGCCGACCTGGCCGACCTCGGTGTGCGGATCGGCCTCGGACTCGGGAACCCGCTCGTAAAGGGTGACTTCCCCACTGTGCAGGGGGAGTTCGGAGACGCGGGTGGCGGTGGCGGCGACCTTGCGCAGCGGGCGCAGGGCGACACCGACGAGGACGCTGCCCGCGATGCCGGCCGCGATCAGACCGGCGGCGGTGACGCTCACCTCGACGATGACGAGGGTGTTGATGGTGTTGGTGACGGACGCGGTGGGGAGGGCGACGTAGAAGTTGCCCTTGCCGCCTTCCTGGTACAGGACGCGGTACTCGCCGAGGCCGGGAATGTCCACGGTGTGGATACCGGTCTTGGACACGGAACCGAGCACGGCCTTCTGGGCCGCGTTGAGGTTCTTGCTGTCCATGCCGCCGAAGCCGCCGCTGTCGTCCGTCTTCTCCTTGGAGTAGACCGCCTTGGTGATCCCGCCGTTCTCCACGACGGCGGCGATGGACTTCTCCGGGCTCGGGCCCTTCGTAATGAAGTCGAAGGTGTCGATCGTCGAGCTGGGGTCGCCGATCTTCCCGGGGAGCGGGCTGGAGCCCGACTGGCTGGTACCCCCGGGCTTGTTGTTCGGGCCTCCGGTCGCGCGCATGGCGGCCTCGTGCACCTGGATGTTCAACTGCTCGTCCAGGTGGTTCTGCAGCGCGATGGTCGTGACCGTACCGATCACTGCGCAGACCACGGCGATCAGCGTGACCGCCGAGACGACGAGCCGCGTCCGCAGCGTGCGCGGCTGTCGTGCTCGCCTCTTCTGCGTACGCGGCCGTCGTCGCCCGCTCATGAGGCGGCGGGCTTGATCAGATAACCGGCCCCACGCCGGGTGTGGATCATCGGCTCGCGCCCGGCGTCGATCTTGCGGCGCAGATAAGAGATGTAGAGCTCGACCACGTTGGCCTGGCCACCGAAGTCGTAGGACCACACGCGGTCGAGTATCTGTGCCTTGCTGAGCACCCGGCGCGGATTGCGCATCAGGAAGCGCAGCAGCTCGAACTCGGTCGCGGTGAGGTGGATGTTCTCGCCGGCCCGCGACACCTCGTGGCTGTCCTCGTCGAGGGTGAGGTCCCCGACGACGAGCACGGAGTCGGAACGCCGGTCGGCGGCACCGGAACGGCGGATGAGCCCACGCAGTCGGGCCACGACCTCTTCGAGGCTGAACGGCTTGGTGACGTAGTCGTCGCCGCCGGCGGTCAGGCCCGCGATGCGGTCCTCGACGGCGTCCTTGGCGGTCAGGAACAGCACCGGTACTTCGGGCAGCTCGCGACGCAGCCGGCCCAGGACGGTCAGCCCGTCCATGTCGGGCAGCATCATGTCGAGGACGACAGCGTCGGGGCGGAACTCGCGCGCGGTCTGCACCGCACCCTGTCCGTCACCCGCGCTGCGGATCTGCCAGCCTTCATAGCGGAGGGCCATGGAGAGCAGTTCGGTGATCGACAGCTCGTCGTCCACCACAAGCACTCGGACGGGGCTCCCGTCCGGCCTCAGCAGTTCGGTGCGCCCCTGGGGCGAGGTCGTGGTCATAGCGGACACCTTGACCGGGTCCTCTGAGAGCACGCTTTCGGGAACCTGTGATTTCCCTGAGAAACACACAGGTGCCTCTCAGGCAACTCCTTGGAAGATCATCAAGTGTCCGGGGCTGAGCGGTTCAGTGGTTGATCTTGAAGAGGCGTGCGCCGTTCTCGAAGCAGACCGCCCGGAGCCAGTCGTCCCCCAACCCGAGCCGCTCCAGGGCGTGCAGCTGGTGCGCGTACGGATACGGGATGTTCGGGAAGTCGGTGCCGAGGAGGACCCGGTCGCCAAGATCCGCGAGCCGGGGAAGAGCGCGCCGGGGGAGCGGGGCGAACCGCTCGCTGAAGTCCGTGAACGCCATCGTCGTGTCGAGCCGCACCTCCCCGTACCTCTCGGCGAGGTCGAGGAAGTCCTCGTACTCCGGCATCCCCATATGTGCGACGACGAGCCGCAGCCGGGGATGCCGGGCGAGTACGGCGGCGACCGGACCGGGCCCGGTGTGCTTGCCGGGCGAGGGCCCGGACCCGCAGTGCATCACGACGGGGACCCCGGCTTCGGCGAGCAGCCCCCACACCGGATCGAGGAGCGGATCCCCCGGGTCGTACGCCCCCACCTGCACATGCGCCTTGAAGACCCGCGCCCCCTCGTCCACCGCCGCACGCACATACGCCTCGACGCCCGGCTCGGGAAAGAGGGTCGCCGTGTGCAGGCAGTCGGGGGTCCGCCGGGCGAAGTCGACGGCCCACGAGTTGAGCCACTGGGCCATGCCGGCCTTGTGCGGGTAGAGCATGGCGGTGAAGGCCCGCACCCCGAACTCCCTGATCACCGCGAGCCGTTCGTCCTCGTCCCCGCGATAGGTGATCGGCCACTCGACGCCGCCCGTCAGCGGCCCGAGCCCGTCGAAGTAGTCCCACACCTTGCGCAGCACCCGCTCGGGCATGAAGTGCGTGTGCACGTCGACAAGCCCGGGAAGCCCAAGCCGCTCCCAGAACCCCCGGACCTCCGCCGCCTCAGCCTTCCCAGCCTTCTCCGCCTTCTCCACCTTCTCCACTTTCTCAGCCACGGGCACGCTCGAATCCGTGACTGTGCTCGACCTTGGCGATGTGGAGGGTGTAGCGCTCGTACCAGTGGGCGCGCCCGTACTTCTTCGCCGCCTGGTGCTCCATGTGGTGGCGCCACTCGTCGATAGAGGCCTCGTCCCGGAAGTAGGCGATGGTGATCCCGAGCCCACCGGGCATACGGGCCGCGTCCTCCCCGAGGAACCCGGGAATCTCCTTGACCAGCTCGCCCATGCGCTCGGCGGTCTCGTCGTATCCGTTGTCGCCCTCCGTCCGCACGGAGGTGAACACGACGGCGTAGTACGGGGGTTCATGGGCCGCGACGGGTTCGGCGACAGGTGCGGCAGCGACAGGTGCAATGAAGTGATCGCTCATGTCCGCCACTCTCGGCTCGGGTGCCCGGGCACGTCCAGCACCTTTCCGAACGGGATCCAAAAGGGATCGAAGTCTTGACCATTCCGCCCTGCCGGAAGAGACCTTTTCCGGCACGCCGCAAAGAGACCGTCCCACCTGCTAGAAGAGCCCGTCCTGCACACTGCGCTCCCCCATCTCCCTCATCTCCCTTACAGGAACGGTCAGTCCGGCCTCACCGCCGACACCGGTCAGCTCCCACCCGGTCATCAGCCGCGTATCAAGAACGACAACACCCCTCCCGGTCGCGAGGTGCAGATCGGGCCCGGCGGCAGCACACAGCTCACCACTGACCACACCGCCCGCGGCCAACTCGCTCACGACACCCGCCACGGCGGGTATCCCTGCCAGCCCGAACACGTCGGTGTGGTCGACGGGCTCGAACGGCGCGCGCCGGAGCGACTCGGGCCAGGCATCGAGCCGCCCCACGCGCGCGTGCAACTCCTCAATCTCGGCCACCCGCTCGCCGGGCCCCGGCAGCGCCGCCCGCACGGCCCGCTTGCCGGCGTACGGAATCCGATCCGGCACCTTGAGCGCGGCCCGCAGCAACTCCTCCGCCCGCCGCGCTGCCATCAAGGGCCCCTCCCCCAGCCAGCTGAAGGTGACGGCCCCCTGCTCCAGCAGCCGCACGGACCCCCGCTCGACCCGGGTGATCCCCACCTTCACCATGCCGGGCCCGAACCACGCGAGATACACGTGGTACGGCCGCGGGTCATCGGCGATCGTGTCGGCGGCCACGGAGTGCGCCCGGTCCAGCCGCGCACACTCTTCGCACCGCGCCCCGGTACTCCGCCCCGACACGGCGGCCCGCACAGGGCAGTCGTGCCCCCGCGCCCCTACACACGTCCGCACACCCCCGTCCACCACGCCGAACGCCACCTGCTTCCCCCAGGCCAGCGGGCTCCGGCGCCCCCCGCCCCACACGAGCACGGGCCCGTCCGACGCCCACCGCAACCCCGAACATCTCCATGCCTGCCGCACACCAATGACAATAGGGGGCGGCACTGACAGCGGGCCTGACCAGCGATGTTGCACGAACCGTCTACTCCATAGACGGTTCGTGCAACATCGCCGCACCAAGCCAAGCAGTCCGGTACCGTACGGCGAAGCCCGAAGTCGCAACTTCGTTTTGCGACTTCGGGCTTCTCTCATGGTGCTCCTACGGCACTACGGCAGCACGTACACCGGCGCCCCCTCCGGCGTGCAGCCCTGCTGCCGCATGCAGCCCCGCTTGAGCAGCATCCGTACGCAGTCATAGACACGCGACTGCGCCAGCCCCGTTCGGCCGGCAATCTCCTCCAGGCGGTAACGAGCACCGCCCCGCAGCAGCGCCGGAGCCAGGTAGGCCGCCACCGCGTGGATGTCGTCCGTGACGACGAGGTTCTTCTCCCGCCAGGCGGCGAGGAGCTCCTGGGGCGTCAGCTTCGGTGCGGGAGCGGGCCGGGGACGGGCGGCAGGGTGAGCCAGAGCGTCGGCGATCTGTTGCAACGCGCTGGCGATCACGGTTTGGCTGAGGCTGATCTCCTGCTGACTGCGGCTGATCTCCCGCAACAGCTCGCCGCGCTCCTCCTGGAAGGCGAGCAGCATCTCGTCGGCCCGTACGTTCCGCTCTTCGAGCCGCACGATGGCGTCGGCGACCTGCTGGGGCATGACGTATGCGGTGCCGCCGCTGGGGGCGGGCTGCACGGGCGCCGGTTCGAGGGAGTAGGAGCCATCGCGATGGACGGTCTCGATGACCTCGGAGACCCAGTTCTTGAAGGGTTCCGCCTCCGGCTTCGAGCACCCGTTGACGAGCTGGATGAGACCCTGCAGGCTCACCATCTTCATGGTTGAGCGAAACCCGTGACCTGCGATATTGCGCGTTGCGTCGCTCTGACCGACGCAGCGCGCAATATCGCCGAACGTTGTTACATGCTGTTGCGAGACCGCGCTCTGCACTGCGTCACGGGTGTTGGCGTAGCCGAGGTTCAGGGCCACATCCATCGCCGGAAACCAGTGCGTCCCATCCGGCAACGTAAGCCTCCGCACCCGCGCCCCCGTAGCCGCGAACACGAAGTCATTGATGTCGATCGCGTCCTGCCGCTGCACCGCCGACTCGTCCGGCGGCGTGTTCTGCTCGTACATCGAGCATCACCTCCGCTCCGGAAATTAGGCACACGGAAGGTCAACTCGGGGCGATAGCAAGGATGTTCACCCGATAGGTGACGGAGGTATCGATTCTGCCCCTGACGAGGAAGAACGGCGGGGAAGAACGACGACGAAGACCTCAGCCGACAGACTCGCCCACCGGCTCACCCCTGCCCGACTCCCCAGCCACCCGTACCGGAATCTCCGCAGGCCGCCCCCGCCCCGCCAGCCGGCACCCGACGCACCCGGGATGCCCGTCCCGCGCCGTGAGGTCCTTGACCCGCAACCCCCACTGCGAGGCGGGCCGGCGCCCCGGCGGCTTGCCCCAGCCGGAGAGGTGCAGCGCCCAGGTGACCGCGGCGCCGATCGCCACGACAGCCAGCCCGCCCCACACCCCCAGGGCGTTCCCGGTGCAGACACCGACACCGATTCCCGCCACTCCTACCGTGGCGATCCCGAACCCGGTCCACCCCGCAATGGTGTGCCCCTCGTCCCACTGGCTCATCTCCAGCCCCCTCGTAAGACAACGACTAGACTCACAACCCCTCACTACCTAAGAAATTCAGCACCGAAACCTCTCACGTACTAAGGGAATATCGATGCAGCAGGGCGGCACACCGCGCTCGCGGCCCCACCCGCGCCCACCCGCGACACCGGCACAGGCGCTCTCCGCCATGGACCACCTCATCGCGGCGAGCATGTTCGGCCAGCAGGAGATGGCCCAGCGGCTGAACCTGAACGTCAGCGACCTCACGTGCTTCGGGTTCGTCCTGGAGGCCGGCGACACCCTGCTCACGGCCGGCGACCTCGCGGAGCGCGCGCATGTGACGACCGGTGCCGTCACGGGCATCCTCAACCGCCTCGAACGCGCCGGCTACGTCACCCGCCGCCCCGACCCCACGGACCGCCGCCGCGTCCGTATCGCCGCGCAACCGGCCGCCGTCACCCGCGTCCTGGCCCTCTACGAGCCCTACTACGCCCGCCTGACCGAACTCTTCGCCGAGTACACCCCTGCCGAAGTCGCCGTCCTGCACGACTGGTTCACCCGCACGGGCAAGCTGATGAGCGAGTACCGGGAAGAGCTCCGCACACAGAGGCCGGCCTAGTAGGGGTTCCGATGGGCGAACGCCCACGTGAAGATCCCAAAGGCGATCACCATCAGCAGAAATCCGGCGAGAAGGACCCAGCGGAAGAACGCCCAGTCCATCTTCCCCCGCTCAAAGGGGTCTTCGTAGTCGACTCCACCGATGTCGTCACGCTCACTCACCCCCTTCTCGCCCAGCCGCTGCTGTCCGCCCCCGAACTCAAAGAGGCCCGGATCTCATCCGGGGCCTCTCACCTATGTGCACTCGGCAGTTTGGCCATGGATATTCTCTGGCGATGTCGAATCAGTCAGTGGCGGCCGGCGTCAGTCTCGCTCGTGTGATGGCGCACTGCGGCGGAAGTCCGGTCGGCGCCGTGGAGTTCCTGGTGGGGGCGATAGCCTCCGCGCCGGCGGCCCCGGAAGCCTATGCGGCCCTCGCCGACCTGTGGCGGGACCGGCGCTCGGAGCTGGAGGCGGGTCTCGAAGGGAACGGCTCCTTGAGCGCTGTGCTGGCGCAGGCGTACTTCCTGTTCCTCAAGGGGGACATGGATGACGCGGTGATGACCCTCGGTTCGGTCACGGGCGCACGGCCGGACGTTCCGTGGGGCGCTGCCCCATGGTTCGGCGATGCGCGTTTCCTCGACGCGGTGAGTGCCGAGGCACTGGCGGAGGCGTGTCTGCGGACGTTGGACTACGGCCACGACCTGGACACCGACGAGATGCGTGAACGGTTCGCGCCCTGGTTTCACACCATCGACGTGGTGTCCGAACGGAGTCCGGTGCCGGAATCGCTCGCTGCCATGGCCCGACTGCCCCGGGCCTGCGGACGCTACGAGCTCTCTTTCGCCCTCTGCGACCGCGCCGATACCGTCGACCGGGTCATGTGGACCGCGGTCGCGCGCGCGAACACCTGGCGGGCGATGGGCGACCTCGACCAGGCTGCGGAGGCCTTCGAAGACGCCCTGACCCTGGACCCCGCCAACTGGTCCCTCTACCTGGACCTGGCCGACGTGCGTGCCGAGCAGGGCGACTTCGCCGCAGCTGTGGCCCTCGTCGAACAGGGTCTGCAACACGAACCGCAGGAAGTCTCCCTGCGCGCCGCCGGTGCCGCGTATCGCACGCGCCTGTCCGGCTCCTCCGACGACCTGCGGGCCCTGATCGCCACGGCGCCGGAGCTCGCGAACACCGCCTACCGGGACCTGCTGATCGACTATGCGTGCGCGGGGCCGGGGCTGCCCGGGAACCTCCTGGCCAAGGCCCGCCGTATCCGCAAGAACTGAACACGCACCTGCGCAAGGGCTGTCGTGGGGCGGAGCCGAAACTCCGCGACCGCCGACGGCCGACGGCCGACCACGATCGTCGCCCTGCCGGCCGCCCCGACGGCCCCCTGCCATCGGTCCTCGGGGCTCATGCCAGCATGATCTCGTGGAAACCGTTGACCCGGATAACCCGCTCCAGCTGCTGATGGGTGCGGAGGTGAGTGCCGTGCACTTCGTACGTGATTACGTCGAGCTGCATTTTGACGGACCGGTCCTGCGGGCCTTGAGTGATCCATTCGGCCTGTACGACGACCGCGAGTGGCGCTTCCCTGAACCGGGATCGCTGGACCTCATGCACGGCTACATCGGCAAAACGGTCGACGGCTATGAACTGGATCCGGACCGGATCCTCGCCCTGGACTTCGGCGAGCACCGATTCGCCATCCCTCTGGACGATGACTCTCGGGTGGGCCCTGAGGCGGCCCACTTCCTCGGCCCTGATGGCGTCGTCGGAGGGATGTGGATCTGGTGACGAGGGCGAATCAAGCCTGCGATTGATGGTGGCGCCGGTCGCTGCAACCTGAACCGCTCCTTCGAGGTGCTGAGCACCCGTGCCGGCCCCCGCAAGGCAGGGCCGCTGCCACTGATCGGTACCAAGCCCCGAAAGCCAAGCTGCCGACCTCCGCACGGAAGGCCAGCAGCTTGACGACGTCGTCCGGGTGGGCGGAAGCGATCCTCATGGAGGCTCGTTCTCGCTTCGGACGGTCAGGCGGGCCGGGGGGAATCAGCGGCGGTAGCCGCGGTGGTCGCGGTCACCGTGGTAGCCGCCCCGGTGGTCGCGGTCACGGTCGCCACCGCGGTAGTCGTGGTCGCGGTCACGGTCGCCACCGCGGTAGTCGCGGTCGCGGTCACCGTGGTAGCCGCCCCGGTGGTCGCGGTCACCGCGGTCGCGGTCACGGTCGCCCCAGGAGAAGTCGTCGACGAAGCGGCCGTGGTCGTTGCGCAGGGTGGCCGTGTCGGAGTGGTCGTCCAGGAACTCGTGGCGACGGTCCTGGAACAGGTCGCTACGACTGTCACGGCCCTCGCCGGTGTGGACGCGGACGGTGGCCCGTCCGGCCAGGCGGTAGTAGTGGAAGGTGTAGGTGTGGCCGTCCTCGTCGGCCAGCGTCCACCCGTCCAGGTTCACGCCGTGGCGGCTGTTGTTGGTGATCTCCACCCACTCCTTGTTCAGGGAGCGGTTCGTGTCGTGGTTGCGGCCCGGGACGTCGTACTGGACGTCACTGATCTCCACGTTCGACCAGTGCTGGCTGTGGACGGCAGCGGAAGCCGGCAGCGTCACCGCCCCGACCAGGGCGCCGGCTGCGAGCGCGGCGGCGGCCAGACTGCGGGCGGTTACGATCTTGGAAACAGGCACAGGTTCTCCCTGCTCGGTGCACGCACAACCCCGCCTGCGGCCAGTCGGCCGACGGGGTGTGCGGTGTGCTGGTGGCGACCGGTCGGCCGCACGTCCACACCGTGGTCCCGATGTGCCGGTAATGCGGATGAGGCGTGAACTACGTTACGAATCACGCACATTACTGTGACTCTCCCGTGTATCACCCATTTATGAACCATATGCACCAGTTTGACGCCTCGGCACGACGGCGGCCCGTGCGCCCGTTGACCCCGGACATTCGCCACCCTTGCCACGCCACCCCACCAACGCGTGCGACGCCCACCGAAAGTGAGTAACAAGAGCAGCTGCCCGGCCAACGCCTCAAGACAGGCCGGCTGCCGTCAAGACAAAAGCCAGAGGCCCTGAGGATTGCTCCTCAGGGCCTCTGGCTTGTTGTGCACTCGGCAGGATTCGAACCTGCAACCTTCTGATCCGTAGTCAGATGCTCTATCCGTTAAGCTACGAGTGCTTGTTTTGTTTTTGTCCTGCTGTCCCGTTCCCTGGGCTTTCGGCCCGCTCGCGGCGACAGGAAGAACATTACATGACTGCCGCCGCCATGTGAAATCCGTTTGCCGCACCCCTTGTGAGCTGGGCAAACGCACTCCAGTGCCGAGTAACGCCGAAGCCCCGGTCCAGATGGACCGGGGCTTCGGATCTTGGCGCGGAGGCGGAGGGATTTGAACCCTCGATGGGCTTGAAGGCCCAAACCGCATTAGCAGTGCGGCGCCATAGACCGGACTAGGCGACGCCTCCCGCACAACCGCCCGCGCGAGCGCGAGTGGTGCGTGCAGATGATGACACAGTCGAGCGCGGTGTCACCAATCGCCCCCTACGGTACTAGGCAGGCGGGCCGCAGAGCAAAGCCCGGATTCGGCGGGAGGCGGGAGGCTGGTGGTGGCCAGTGGCCGGATCGTCGCGCAACCGCGCGGTGCGCGTGGCGTTAGTCAGGGCATGTTGCGCCATCTCGTTCTCACCGTCGCCGCGTCCGCCACCGCCGCGCTGTCCGCCGTGCCCGCCGCGTCCGGCGCGCCCATGTCTGGCGCGCCCATGTCCGGCACCCCTATGCCCCGCACCCCCATCTCCGCCCTGATGCCCCCGCCGGCCCGCGACGAGGACTCCGGGGACCGGCTGACCGTGACCGTCCGCGGCATGGGAAACGGTGCGGACGGGACGTACGAACGGCGGTGTCATCCCGGTGGCGGCAGTCACCCGGATGTGGACGGGGCCTGTCAGCAGCTGGACGGGAAGACCACCTGGGGCAAGGACCCGTTCGGTCCGGTGGCGCCGGGCACCATGTGCACGATGCTGTACGGCGGTCCGGCCACCGCGCATGTCACGGGGACCTGGGCGGGGCGCCCCGTGGACGCGCGGTTCGACCGAACGAACGGGTGCGAGATCTCGCGGTGGGACGCGCTGGTGCCGCTGCTGCCGGGCACCCGCGCATAGCGAGCACAGAGTGAGACGGGGCAGGACAGAGAGGGAAGACGGGAGGAGGACAGAGTGGAGTCACGGCTTCCTCATCGTGATGCGGGACAAAGTGCGTGGTCACAGGTTCTACGTCTCTTCTGCGTCCTTTCCGCGTCACTTCCGCGTGCGACCTCCCTCTCATCCGGCGTCGCGAGCGCAACCTCTGCCCGTAGACTCCCTCGCGTGACACGCTGCGGGCCGGTTGGCAAGATGGCATCCGCGGTCGGCAAGGTGCGGTAACAGGGAGGAAGCGTCTCGTGAGCAGCAGGCCATCCCGAGGCGCTGCTCGCCTCGCAGCCATACTGGACGCGCTGCCCGATGCGTTGGTGCTGGTCAACGCCAATGGGACCGTCGTCAACGCCAACACCATCGCCCTGGAGGCCTTCGAGGCCCCGGGCACGGCTCTGGTGGGCCGGGGACTGCTCGATCTGCTGCCGCAGTTCGACTCCCGGCTGATCCCGGGTTCCATGCGGCGGCCCGAGACCATCGACCAGAGCGGGCGGACCAAGCCGACCCGGATGATCGCGCGGCGGACCGACGGGACCGAGTTCCCGGTCGAGGTCACCAGTGCGAATCTCGAGAACGGCCAGCAGGCCTACGACAGCTACGGCCCCACCCCTGACGAGCTGCTCATGCTCGTCGTACGCGATCTGTCGGGCACCGTCGACACCGAGGCCGAACTCGCGCGTTCGCAACGCCAGACCGAGATGATCCTGCGCGCGGCGGCCGAGGGTGTCGTCGGGACGGACACCGAGGGGCGGGTTGTTCTGGTCAATCCGGCGGCCGCTCAGATACTCGGATACCGGGCCAGCGATCTCGGCGGCCAGGACCTGCACTCCCTCATCCTTCACTCGCGCGCGGACGGCGACGAGTTCGCGTTCGAGGAGTCGCCGCTCGCCGACACCCTGCGCTCCGGGCGCAAGCACCGGGTGCGCGGGCAGGTGCTGTGGTCGAAGTCCGGGGACAAGGTGCCGGTCGACCTGACGACCGCGCCGGTGCGGGACGGGGACCAGCTCGTCGGCGCCGTCATGACCTTCACCGACCGGCGGCCGTACGACACCCTGGCCGAGGAGAAGGACGCCGAGGCCACCCGGCACGCCGACGAGCTCGCCCGGATCGCCGACGAGCATGCCGAGGAGCTCAAGGCGCTGCGCGAGGCGCACGCGGCCGAGCTGGCCGAGGTGAGCGAGCAGCACGAGGAGGAACTCGCCGCCGGCGACGAGCGGTACGCGGCGCTCGGCGAGCGCGAGAAGGACCGCTACGAGGCGCTGACCGCGCGGCACGAGCAGCTGCTCGCCGTGCTCAGCCAGTCCCTGCGCGGACCGCTCGACCAGCTGCGCGGCGAACTCTCCAAGCTCGCCGCCGACGACGCCGGACAGCTGTGGCCCGAGGCCAACCAGGTGCTCCACCACCTCGCGGCCGGCTACTCGCGGATCACCACGCTCGTCGACAACGTCCTCGGCTATCAGCGGCTGGATTCGGGCGCGGAGGAGATCACCCGTACGAAGGTGATGCTCGACGCGGTCGTCGCCGCCGGTGTCGACGGGGCCGTCGAACTCATCGGGCCCGGGCGCGTCCAGTTCGCCGTGCACGCGCCGCCCATCGAGGCCGAGGTCGACCCGAAGCGGCTCGCGAACGCCCTCGCGCATCTCATCGCCGATGTGGCAGGGGTCGACGCGACCGGCAACGCGCCCGTGTCGGCGGGCGGTTACATGGACAACACGGTCGTCGTGGCCGCCGCGCAGCGCGGTGAGGGCGTCCGTATCGAGGTGCGCGGGCCGTACGCCGGGGGAGACCCGGTGCACGAGCCGATCGTGCGCGGGATCGTGCGCGCGCACGGCGGTGTGCTGCAGACGCACGAGGTGCCGGGCATGAGCGGCAGCGCGTTCGTGCTGGAGGTGCCGATCGGCGGGGGCGCCGGGACGGTTCCGGCCACCGCGGCCGCGGACGCTCCCGGTTCCGAGGTCGCCCTTCCCGAGCAGGCCTCGCACCAGAGCGGCGGCAGGCGGCGGGCCCGGCGGTCCTCCGTGGACGCCTTCCTGGAGAGCGAGGTGGCGGGGGAGTCCGAGCCCGCGGCCACCGAGACCGGCGGAGCCGCTCCCACGGGGCGGCGTCGGCGGCGTACGGCCGATGAGCAGAACCCCGGCGAGGTGACGGTTCCCGCGCAGGGGTCCGCGGTCGAAGGCCCGGGTGACGGCGGTGACTCCGGCGGTACCGGACGGCGGCGCGGACGGCCGAGTCCGGCCGAGGACGCGGGCGACGGTACGACGGGTGACATGACCGGCGAAGCGACCGGTGACGGCACCGGCGGTGTCTCCGAGGGCGCGGTCGTCATGGCGGGCGAGCACGCGGCCGGGACCGCGGCCGTGGGCACGGGGCTTGGCGGGACGGTGCCTCCGCAGGGGGTGCCGGTGCCCGCCGGGCGGCGTGCGCTGCGGGACGGCGAACAGCACGCGCTGCCGGCGGCGTTGCCCGCAGCACCCAGTGCGCCCGTCGCCCCGGAGGCGCAGGGGATGCAGGACGCCGGTGGCTCCGCGGACGCGGGGCAGCCGACCGGGCGGCGTCGGCGTGCGCTGGCCGCCGCGGCCGAGCGTGCCGCCGCGCAGGAGACGGGCGCCCGTACGGTGTTCGCGCTGCCGCCCGCGGAGGCGGACCAGTCACCCGAGTACGTCCAGGCCCAGGCTCAGGCGCAGGCCCAAGTCCAGGCCCAGGCCCGGGCTCAGCTCCAGCAGGCCGACGACGGCCGTCATGACACGATGCTGCACGACCCGGCCGACGATCACACCCCGCCGCAGCCGCACCCCGTCTCCAACCCGACGGGACGGCGGCGCGCCCGCCTGGCCCCAGGTCAGCCGGATACGGCGGGGACAACGGGCACAACGGGGACAGCAGGGACACCCGCGCAGGGTGTTCCAGCGCAGGCGGTTCCGGCACAGAGTGTTCCCGCGCAGGCACCGCAGCCCCCTGCCGCCGCCCAGGCCACCCCGGCCCCTGCCCAAGCCCTGCCTCCGCAGCCGTGGCCGAACGCCAACACCACCAACACCAACGACACTTCCGGCGCGGGCACTCCGGCCCCCGCACAGCCGGTGGCCCCGGCGCAGCCCGCGCCGAGCGCTCCCGCCGCGGCTCAGCCCACCCCCGCCCCGGGCACCCCGCTCCCCCCTGAGCTCCCGGCGAAGCCGCGCGTCGCTCAGCCGCTGCCCGCCGAGGCCGCCGCACCGGTCGACCCCAACTCGACGCAGGGCCGTGCCATAAGCGTGCGTACGCTCGGCCAGGGCGTCCCGTTCGCCCGCCAGCCCGGCGCCCAGGTTCAGCCCCAGTCCGCCACGCCTCCCCCGCACCAGACGAACGGTGGGGGCCGCCGCCGCAAGCTCGGTACGCCTCCCGAGCCCGCCGCCGAGCGCCCGGAGACGGACGCCCGTCCGCACCCGCAGGCCGGCCAGACCGCCGCGGCGCCCGGGGCCCGGCTGCCCGGAGCCACCGAAGGCGCCGGACGGTCGTACGCCATAGGAGCACCGGACGAGAACGCCGCCGAGGGCCCCGAGCCGCTCGACGGTCCCGGCGGCGCGGTCGAGGTCGCCGACCAGCCGCAGCCGCAGCCCCTGGACGACGAGCTGCCCCCGGAGCCGCTGGACAACCCGCGGCGGCTGCTCGTGTGGCCGGCGCCCGACGTCACCACCCAGCAGGCGCTGAGCGACCGCGGCTACCGGCCCGTCATCGTGCACTCGCGCGAGGAGGTCGACGCGCAGATCGCCGCCTTCCCGGCCGCGCTCTTCGTCGACCCGCTGACCGGGCCGATCACGCGCACGGCGCTCCAGTCGCTGCGCCAGGCGGCCGTCGCGGCCGAGGTCCCCGTCCTCGTGACGGCCGGGCTCGGACAGGCGACGCGCGAGGCGGCGTACGGCGCCGATCCCGCCGTACTCCTGAAGGCCCTGGCGCCCCGGGACTCCGAGCAGCACCCGCCGCGCGTGCTGCTCATCGAGGAGCACGCGGAGATCGCGCTGGCGCTGACCGCGACGCTGGAGCGGCGCGGGATGCAGGTCGCGCGGGCGTCGACCGACGCGGACGCCGTCACGCTGGCCTCGCAGATGCGGCCGAACCTGGTCGTGATGGATCTGATGCAGGTACGGCGCCGGCACGCCGGAATCGTGGACTGGCTGCGCGCGAACGGGCAGTTGAACCGCACGCCGCTCGTCGTCTACACGGCCGCCGTCGACCGGACCGAACTGCCGCGCCTGGCCGCGGGGGAGACGGTGCTGTTCCTCGCCGAGCGCTCGACCAGCGTCGAGGTGCAGGACCGGATCGTCGACCTGTTGGCACGCATCGGCACCAACTAGGCCCGGTCGACCAGGCCTGGTCAACCGGGTCCGGACGACCCCGGGCCCGGCCGGCCAGGCCCGTCCCAGGGGCTTACCGGGCGGTGAGCCGTCGTGCCGCCGCCCGGACCGAGGCCCGTACCCGCTCGCTGTCCGTGTCTTCTCCGCCGACCAGGATGCGCCGCATCTGCGGCACGGCCGTGGACCAGCCCGCGAGCGCGAGCAGCATGAACAGCAGGTCGTTGGGCGGGATCTCGTCGCTGATGACACCGCGGGCCTGCGCGTCGGCGATGGCGGCGGTCTTGCGGGCGTAGTGCTCCTGGCGCTCGGCCTCGTCGGGGAGTTCGGCCGTGGCGTACTCGATGCCCTCCCAGAAGAAGAGCCGTAGCAGTTCGGGATGGGCGGCGTGGTAGTCCATCACCCGGTCCATCCAGCCCTCGATGTCGTCGCCGTCGACGGGGAGCGCTATGGCGAGGTCGAGCATCCGCTTCTCCAGGACGTGCGCGAACAGCTCCGCCTTGTTGCCGAAGTAGGCGTAGATCAGCTGCTTGTTCGCCTTGGCCTCGGCCGCGATGCGGTCGATGCGGGCGCCCGCGATGCCGTACCGGGCGAATTCGCCGACCGCCGCCTCGAAGATCCGGGCCTTGGTGGCCTCGGGGTCCCTGACTTTCGCTGCCATGCGGACAGGTTAGCGGAATAAGTAACCAACCAGTTGGTTGACACTCCCGTGGGTGCGGGGCAGACTCGACCCCCGCAGCCAACCAACCAGTTAGTTACATGGACAGCCGGCCCGAAGGAGTCCCGCCGCTCATGCCGTCAGCCACCCAGGAGATCCCGGCGCCCCGCACCGGTGTCCGCCGACCGGCCGCCGCGCCGTCGCTCCCGCCCACCCTCCTCCTCACCCTCATCGCCCTGTGCACCGCCGTCACGGCCGCCAACATCTACCTCGCGGCCCCGCTGCTCCCCCTGATCGCCCACGACTTCGGCTCGGCGCCCTCGGCCGTGGCCTGGATCGCGTCGGTCGCACAGTTCGGCTACGCGACCGGGCTGCTCTTCTTCGCCCCGCTCGGCGACACCGTGAACCGGCGCCGCCTGGTCGCCGCCCTCTCGCTCGTCACCACGGCGGCGCTGATCCTGGGCGCCTTCTCGGGCGGGACCACCACGCTGGCCGCCGCCGTCTTCGTCGCGGCCGCCGCCACCGTCGTACCGCAGCTGCTGGTGCCGCTGGTCGCCGCGCGCGCCCCCGCGCACCGGCGGGCCCGGCACGTCGCCGCCGTCATCGCCGGGCTCTTCACCGGGATCGTCGCGGCCCGCGTCCTCGGCGGGCTGATCGGCCAGGCCTTCGGCTGGCGGATCGTCTTCGTCGGCGCGGCGGTGCTGACCGCCGCCCTGGGGCTCGCGACCGCCTGGGCGCTCCCCACGGACTCCCGCCCCCGCACCGGCCCGCTGTTCGCGGGGCTCCGGGCCCTGCCGTCCGTCGTCCGCACCTCCCCGGACCTCTGGCGGGCGTGCCTGCGCCAGGCCGGGATGTACGGGGCGTGGAGCGCGCTGTGGACCTCGCTCGCGCTGCTGCTGACGGGAGACGGCGGGTACGGGCTGTCCACCGCTACGGCCGGGCTCTTCGGCCTCTTCGGCCTCACCGCGAGCGCCGTGGCACCGCTAGCGGGCGGCTTCGTCGACCGGTTCGGCGCCGCCAAGGTCGTACGGTCCGCGTATCTGCTCGCGGCCGTGTCCGTACCGCTGTTCTGGCTGGGCGGGAGCACGCTGTGGGCGCTGTGCGCGGCGGCGATCGTGGTCCACGCGGCCCTGGTGACCAGCCATGTCGCCAACCAGACCCTGGCGTTGACGACGACCTCGACCCCGGCGACCGCCAACACGGCTTATGTGGTGGCCGGTTTCGCGGGCGGCGCGCTCGCATCGGCGCTGGCGGGCAGCGCGTTCACCCAGTGGGGCTGGGGTGGCGTGTGCGCGGTGGCGGGGGTGTGGCTGCTTCTGGGGTGGACCACGACGTCCGTACGACGTGGTCCGGGGCGGAACGCGAGGGCCACAGCGTCCGTACGGCGATGATCTGCGCGGACGACGGATGCGTACCGCGTACGACGGATGCGGACAACGGACGCGTACGGCGGGTGGGGCGCCCCAGGGCTCCCCACCCGCCGTACGTGTGTCACGTGTGTCAGAGCTTCGTGACGTCCAGCTCGCCCTCCGCGTACTGCCTGCGGAGCACCTTCTTGTCGAACTTGCCGACGCTCGTCTTCGGGACCGAGGCGATGATCGTCCAGCGCTCGGGGAGCTGCCACTTGGCGATCTTGCCCTCGTCGGCGAGGAAGGCGCGCAGCGTCTCGAAGTCGGCGGCGGAGCCCTCCCTCAGGACGACGGTGGCCAGCGGACGCTCGCCCCACTTGTCGTCGGGGACGGCGACGACGGCGGCCTCGGTGACATCCGGGTGGGACATGAGGGCGTTCTCCAGGTCCACGGACGAGATCCACTCGCCGCCCGACTTGATGACGTCCTTGGCGCGGTCGGTGAGGGTCAGGAAGCCGTCGGCGCTGATGGTGCCGACGTCACCGGTCTTGAGCCAGCCGTCCTCGCTGAACTTGTCGGCGGGGCGCAGCGGTTCGGCGCCCTGGCCGCCGTAGTAGGCGCCCGCGATCCAGGGGCCGCGCACCTCCAGCTCGCCCGCGGACTCGCCGTCCCAGGGGAGCCGCTCGCCGCCGGGGCCGGTGAGGCGAGCCTCGACGCCGGTCGGGAAGCGGCCCTGCGTCAGCCGGTACGCGAACTCCTCGTCCGTGCCCTCGGCGTGGGCCGGCGGCCGGGCGATGGTGCCGAGCGGCGAGGTCTCGGTCATGCCCCAGGCGTGACAGACCCGCATGCCCAGCTCGTCGAAAGCCGCCATGAGCGAGGGCGGACAGGCCGAGCCGCCGATCGTCACCTGGGTGAGGGAGGAGACATCGCGGGGCTTGGCGGTCAGCTCGGCGAGCAGGCCCTGCCAGATGGTGGGGACCGCGGCGGCGTGCGTCGGCCGCTCACTCTCGATCATCTCGGCGAGCGGCGCGGGCTGGAGAAAACGGTCCGGCATCAGCATGTTGATGCCGGTCATGAAGGTCGCGTGCGGCAGACCCCAGGCGTTGACGTGGAACTGCGGGACCACGACGAGGGTCGTGTCGCGGTCGGTGAGACCCATCGACTGGGCCATGTTGACCTGCATGGAGTGCAGGTAGATCGAACGGTGGGAGTAGACCACGCCCTTGGGGTCGCCGGTGGTGCCGGAGGTGTAACACATGGCCGCGGCCTGGCGTTCGTCGATCTCCGGCCAGTCGTACGTCGTCGGCTTCCCGGCGATCAGTTCCTCGTACTCGTGCACCCGCACCGACGCTCCGGCGAGCAGCGAACGGTCACCGGGTCCCGAGATCACCACGTGCTCGACGGTCGGCAGATGGGGGAGGAGCGGCGCGAGCAGCGGAAGCAGCGAGCCGTTGGCGATGATCACGCGGTCGGCGGCGTGGTTCACGATGAAGACGAGCTGTTCCGCAGGGAGGCGGAGGTTGAGCGTGTGCAGGACCGCGCCCATGGAGGGGATCGCGTAGTACGCCTCGACGTGCTCAGCGTTGTTCCACATCAGCGTCGCGACCCGCTCGTCGCCCGTCACCCCGAGGTCGTCGCGCAGGGCGCCCGCGAGCTGGGCCGCACGCTCCGCGGCCTCGCGGAAGCTGCGACGCTGCGGCTCGCCCTCCCCGGTCCAGGTCGTGATCTGCGACGAACCGTGCACGAGCGCGCCGTGTTCGAGAATGCGGGTCACAGTCAGCGGTACGTCCTGCATCGTGCTCAGCACGGCGTCCTCCCGGGGGCGACATTGCCTACGCGGTAGTAAGGGTTGCGCTGATTCTGCGCACATACCGCGCGGTATGTCACTAGGACCCGTTGATCGATCACATCACGTTGCCAACGGGAACCTTTTATGGACCACCGGAAGGAGACCTGCCGGACGGTGGCCCACCGGAAGGTGACCTGACGGAAGGCGTCCTACCGGACGAGTCCCAGCTCGGGGTCCTCACGCAGCTTGCCCAGCGCACGCGACACCGCCGACTTGACCGTCCCCACGGAGACCCCGAGCACCTCCGCGGTCTGTGCCTCACTCAGGTCCTCGTAATACCGCAGGACAACCATCGCCCGCTGCCGCGTCGGCAACTTCGCGATCGCCCGCCACATCGCGTCGTGCAACGCCTGCTGCTCGGCGGGATCCCCGGCGGACAGTCCCTCCGGCTCCGGCAGCTCGTCGCACGCGAACTCGTCGACCTTGCGCTTGCGCCACTGCGACGTCCGCGTGTTCAGCAGCGCCCGGCGCACATAGCCGTCCAGCGCCCGGTGGTCCTCGATCCGGTCCCAGGCGACATACGTCTTCGTCAGCGCGGTCTGCAGCAGGTCCTCCGCGTCGCTCGGGTTCGCGGTGAGCGACCGGGCCGTACGCAGCAGCACCGGCTGGCGGGCCTTCACATACGACGCGAACGAGGGATACGGCGCGTACGGAAGGGTTTTCACCGCCGGTGTCGCGGCGTTCGAAGCGCTCGTGCAGACGAGTGTGGTCATGGCTCCACGCTAGGTTCGCCCCCTCCTCTCGCGGATCGGCCGCAGGTCCCGAAGCGGTGTCCCCCTCAGGTTGTAGGAGTGGGGCTGACCCCACCTCCTGAGGGTGGACGAGCGGCGCCTGCACCCTGAGGGTTCATCCCTGAGAGACACCTACCGGGGTAGTACACCGGGGCAGTACACCGGACCGCTGGGGGCTGCACGCGGGACGGGCGGGGGCTGGTCGCCGGACCGCCGGGAGCCGGTCGCCGGACCGCCAGGAGCCGGTCGCCGGACCGTCGAGGGGCGGCTGTACGCGGGCCCGCTGGACCCCGGACACGCTCCCGCCTTCTCACCCGTCCGCCCCGAGGATCAGCCCCGATGTGGGAACTCCAGTGCCAGCGGTGACGAGGACGCGGCCGGCTCCCGGTATCTGGTTCACGGACGTGCCCCGCAGCTGTCGCACCCCCTCCGCGATCCCGTTCATCCCGTGCAGATACGCCTCCCCGAGCTGTCCTCCGTGCGTGTTCAGCGGCAGCCGCTCCTCGGCGACGAAGTCCGCGGCCTCCCCCGGCTTGCAGAACCCGAACTCCTCCAGCTGCATCAGCACGAACGGCGTGAAGTGGTCGTACAGAATCCCCACGTCGATGTCCGCCGGACTCAGTCCGGCCGTCCGCCACAGCTGCCGTGCCACCACGCCCATCTCCGGCAGCCCTGTCAGATCGTCCCGGTAGAAGCTGGTCATCTGCTCCTGCGCCCGGCCCGCGCCCTGGGCGGCGGCCGTAATCACCGCGGGCGGATGGGGCAGATCGCGGGCCCGCTCCACGGACGTGACGACGATCGCCTGGCCGCCATCCGTCTCCTGGCAGCAGTCCAGCAACCGCAGCGGCTCGACGATCCACCGCGAGGCCGCGTGCTCGGCGAGGGTGATCGGTCTGCCGTGGAAGTACGCCGCCGGGTTCGCCGCCGCGTACTTCCGGTCCACCACGGCGACATGGCCGAACGCCTCGGGTGTCAGTCCGTAGGTGTGCAGATACCGCTGGGCCGCCATCGCCACCCATGAGGCGGGCGTGAGCAGCCCGAACGGCAGGGACCAGCCCAGCGCCGCCCCCTCCGCCGACGGCTCCCGCCGCTGCACCCCGGAACCGAATCTCCTGCCCGACCGCTCGTTGAACGCCCGGTAGCAGACCACCACCTCGGCCACTCCGGTCGCCACCGCGAGCGCCGCCTGCTGGACCGTCGCGCAAGCCGCGCCGCCCCCGTAGTGGATCCGCGAGAAGAACGACAGCTCCCCCATTCCTGCCGCCTGGGCAACGGTGATCTCCGGGCTGGTGTCCATCGTGAACGTGACCATCCCGTCCACGTCCCCCGGCGTCAGCCCGGCGTCGTCGAGCGCGGCCCGCACCGCCTCCACCGCCAGCCGGAGCTCACTGCGCCCGGAGTCCTTGGAGAACTCGGTGGCCCCGATCCCCACGACCGCCGCCGCTCCGCCGAGGCTGTCCCTCGTCCGTACGCTCATCGGACACCCCCGGGCGGCAGGGTGACCGTCACCGTCCCGGTCACATGTCTGCCGATGCCGTTCGCCCCGATCACCCGCACCGTGGCCGTGTCGCCCTCGACCGCCTCGACCGAGCCGGTCAACACCATGGTGTCGCCTGGGTAGTTGGGCGCGCCGAGGCGGATGGCCACCTTGCGAAGCAGCGCGTCCGGCCCGAGGCAGTCGGTGATGTACCTCCCGACCAGGCCGTTGGTGGTCAGGATGTTCATGAAGATGTCGGGGGAACCCTTCTGCCGCGCCAGCTCCGCGTCGTGGTGCACATCCTGGTAGTCCCGTGACGCGATCGCCCCGGCCACGATCAGCGTGCGCGTGACCTCGATCTCCAGCGGCGGCAGTGCGTCGCCGGCTCTCATGTCTCCACCTCCCCGCTCACGATCAACTCCCCCAATTCCTGAAGTACTTCGCTCCCGCACCCCAGATACGCGTCCAGCTGCCGCCCCCAGAGAAAATGCCGGTGTACGGGGTGCTCCAGATCGGCTCCCGTCCCGCCGTGCAGATGCTGGCCGGTGTGCACCACCCGCTGTCCCGCCTCGGACGCCCACCAGGCGGCGGTCAGCGCGTGCGTCGCGTACGCCAGCCCCTCGTCGCGGCGCCATGCCGCCTCGTACGCCGTCACCCGTATCGCCTCGATGTCCATGTACGCGTCGGCCGCCCGGAGTTGGACACCCTGCTTGGCGGCGAGCGGTCGGCCGAACTGCTCCCGCATGTTCGTGTACTCCACGGCCCGCGCCAGCGACCCCACGCACACCCCGGCCTGCAGTCCGGCGAAGGCGGTACGGGCGGTGGCGAGTATGTCGTCGTAGGCGTCCTGGGGAGCCTGCTCCTCCTCGCCCGGACCCATCCCGCCCGAGCCGACCTCGTCCGGACCCACCTCGGCATATCGCTCACCCGGCGGCCCACCAAGCCGCTCACCAGGTGTCCCGTCGAGCGTCAGCCGCCCCGCCGACCAGGGCGCCGTCAGCTCCACCGGCTCGCACGCCGCCTCGGCGGTCCGCACCAGCCAGAGCCGGTGCCGGTCGTCCGCGACGAGCACATGGGTGGAGTCCCGCAGCCAGGGCACCACGGGGACGACACCGCTCAACCGTCCAGGCGCTGCCTCCCGGACGGCACCCGGCCCGGGCATCGCGCCGGGCATCGCCCCGCTCACCACCACCGTGCCGTCCCCGATCGCCGGCAGCAGCCGCTCCCGCTGCTCCCATGAACCGTGGGCCGTCACCGCCAGGAGCCCGTACACACAGCTCGCCGCGAACGGGACCTGGGCCGTGGTGCGCCCCTGTTCCTCCAGGAGGAGCACCAGGCCGAGGAGCCCTATGTCCGCCACGGCCGCCACGAGCCCGGCCGCGCACAGCTCCTTCCACAGCTCGGCGTCGCTGCCGGTCCCCGCGGCGGCGAGCCGCTCGTGCGTGGAGAGGTCGCCGAAGATCCGCGCGGCGAGATCACGGGCGGCCGCCTGCTCCTCGGTCGGCGTGAAGTCCATCTCAGCTCCCCCCGCCATCGGTCTCGCCGACCCGGAAGACCGGCAGCACCAACTCCTCGTCGTACCGCTTGAATTGGAGCCGCACGGGCATCCCGATCCGCACCTTGTCGTAGGGCACCCCGATCACATTGCTCACGATCCGCACGCCCTCCGCCAGCTCGATCAGGCCGACCGCGTAGGGACCTGCCGCGTGGGGACCCGCCGCGTAGGCACCCTCCGCGTCGGCGGCATGATCAGATTCCGTGAAGGCCGGGAAGGGCGGATGGTGCATGACGACGTACGAGTAGACGGTCCCTTCGCCGCTCGCCTCGACCGTGTCCCACTCCAGACAGCCACACCCGTTGCACCCCGGCAGCCAGGGGAATCTCAGCTCCCGGCAACCCGTGCACCGCTGGATCAGCAGCCGGTGCCGCTCGACGCCCTCCCAGAACCCGGCGTTGTCCCTGTTGACGACAGGGCGCGGGCGCCTGCTCCTCGGCTCCGCCAGCTCCTTAGGCTCTTTGGGCTTCCGTTCCTTGGGCTTCCGTCGCGTCGGCGCGTACTTGAGGATCCGGAACCTGTGCGTACCGGCGAGCTCGCCCCCCGCCCGTACATCCATCCGCGTCGTGACGAAGTGCCCCGTGCCCAGCTTGGTCGTCTTGCGTTCGGAGACCGACTCGATCACCGCGTCGAAGGTGATGTCGTCCCCCGGGCGCAGCGGACGCACATACTCCTGCTCGCAGTCGGTGGCGACCACCGAGGTGTACCCGGCGTCGTCGAGCAGCCCGAACAGCTCGTCGAACGCGTCCGAGCGGCCCGTGTGTCCGGAGAGGCCGCCCATGGTCCATGCCTGGAGCATGGTGGGCGGTGCCACGGCGTTCGGCCCCTCGTACGCCGGATTGGTGTCGCCCATCGCCTCGCACCAGTGCCGGATCATCGGCTCGTTGACCGGGTCCTTGCCCACGCCCGCGACGGCGGCCGCGCGCCCCTCGTACGCCTTCAGCCGCAGCCCCAGCTCGTCCAGCGCGTCCGGTTCGCTCGGTTCCATCGTTTCCATCGGTTCGTCACTCACCGCCGCCCCCTCTTCATCCCGAGCCGCATGGTCGCCACGATCTCCCGCTGCACCTCGCTCACCCCGCCCCCGAACGTGTTGATCTGCGCCGCCCTGTTCATCCGCTCCAGCTCGCCGTCCCCGAACACCCCCGGTGAGCCGGAGCGGACCAGTGCGTCCGCTCCCACAATTTCCTGACACATTCGGTACACCGCGACCGCGGATTCGGTTCCCGCGACTTTCACGCCGCTCGCGTCGCCGGGTGCCAGTCGACCGGCCCCCACATCCCCCACCAAACGCCAGTTGAGCAGGCGTGATGCCGCCAGTCGGGCATGTACTTCGGCCAGCCGGAACCGCACCCACGGCTCGTCAATCCGACGCCGACCATTCACCGGATCAGGTGTACGCGCCGCCTCCAGGGCGGCCGCGTAGAAGTCCTCGGCCTGCATCCCGATCGCGGCGAGCGCGACCCGCTCGTGGTTGAGCTGGTTGGTGATGAGTCCCCAGCCGCCGTTCTCCTCGCCGACGAGGTTCCCGGCGGGGACGCGGATCCCGTCGTAATACGTGGCCGTGGTCGTCAGTCCGCCCACCGTCTCGATCGGCGTCCAGGAGAAGCCGGGCGCGTCCGTGGGCACGAGGAGGATCGAGATGCCCTGGTGCTTGGGCGCGTCCGGGTCGGTCCGGCAGGCGAGCCAGATCCAGTCGGCGTTCTGGGCGTTGGAGGTGAAGATCTTCTGCCCGTCGATCCGCCAGTACCCGCCCTCGGCGTCCCCCGGACCGGAGGTCTCCCCGCCGTCCCGCACGGCGCGCGTCCGCAGGGAGGCGAGGTCCGTCCCCGCCGAGGGCTCCGAGTACCCGATGGCGAAGACGAGGTCCCCGCTCAGGATGCGCGGCAGAAAGAACTCCTTCTGCTCCTCACTCCCGTACTTCATGAGTGTCGGCCCGACGGTGTTCAGCGTGACCATGGACACCGGCGCGCCGGCCCGGTAGGCCTCGTCGAAGAACACGAACTGCTCGTCCGCGCCTCGCCCTTGGCCTCCGTACGCGACCGGCCAGCCGAGTCCGAGCAGCCCGTCGGCGCCGATGCGGCGCAGCAGGGCGCGCTGCCGCCCGGGGTCGTCGGCGGGCGGCGGTCCGTCGGGCATCAGATCCCGGAAGTACGCACGGAGCTCGGCGCGCAGCCGCTGCTGGCGCTCGGTGGGGGCGAGGTGCACGACGGCGGCCCTCCCGGACTGCGTACGAACAAGGGTTTCTGACTGTCCGTCAGATACCGTTCACTGTCAAGGTCACCGGAGCCGTGACGGGCCCTCCGGAAGATCGGGGCCGGAGCTGCCACGGACCCTCAGAGAACCGGCACCGGAGCCGCCGCGGACCCTTCGGAGGATCGGCGCCGAAGTCGCCGTAGCCGCACCGAAAACGCGTCTGCGCGACGGCACCGAAGCACCGCCGCGCAGACGCGTTACCACCCCACAGAGCGCAACCCCACACGGGAGTTTCCGGGCCGATGTGAGCGCATCGGCCCCCGGCTCACCAGAGGTTGGTGAAGTTGACGACGGCGTTGTCCTGGTCGATGGCCGTGAACCCCGAGCCGTTCACCTGGGCCGTGTTGCTCTGGTTCGAGGCGCCGGAGCCGACCGCCTGCTGCTGGGTGGTGGAGGAGTTGCCGTTGTTGTCGTGTCCGACGCCGCTGCCGACGATGGATGCCACGCCCGCGTTCGATCCGTCGTCCGCGAAGGCGCCGTTGTCTGCCGTCGCGACGCCCGAGAAGAGGGCGGCCGCGAGGGGCAGGGCCGCGACGGCGGCGAGGACGCGGGCGGTACGGATGCTTGCCATGTGAATTCCTCCAGAACCGGTTGTACGCACCGGCGGTGAACCGGGATGTACGTGAAATAAGGCTTGTTCCCAGGCAGTTGGCCGACCGCCTCGGCGTTGTTCACGACGTCGCGAGTCCAGAGTTGCCCACAGAATCCCCGGCGAACCACCCCGGAAGCCGTGATTCGCCCTCAAGCGTGAGGACATGTCGATAAACCCCCTTCACGCCCACAAATCCCCTGCTCAGCCCCGGGCAGGCGACTCAATCCCAGTCGCCGCAAGGGCTGAAGCGTTCCAGCACATTTTCGGCCAATCCCACCCTTCGCCCACCCCGCACCCTCGCGTGTCCGGCGAGCCCTTCCCTTTTTCGAACACTCGTACGAACATGGATGCATGGCCACCATCGACCGGCAGGCCACCACCCTGGCCCTGGCCCACGCCCTGTCCGCAGCCGAGCGCGGACTGGCGGTGATCCCGCTGTCCCGAACGAAGCTCCCGGCCCTGCGCTCCCCCCACCGCGACGACCCCGAACCCTCCCCCTGCCACGGCGAATGCGGCCGCTTCGGACACGGCGTGTACGACGCCTCGACCGACCCCCGGCGCATCCGCGAACTCTTCGCCGCCGCCCCCTGGGCCACCGGCTACGGCATCGCCTGCGGACTGCATCCGCACCACCTCATCGGCATCGACCTCGACACCAAATCCGGTACGGACTCCTCTGCGGCCCTCCGTGAACTGGCCCTGCGCCACCTGTTCACGATCCCGGCGACCGTGGTCGTCCTCACCCCCAGCGGCGGCCGCCACCTGTGGCTGAGCGGACCGCCGGACGTCGTCGTCCCCAACTCGGCGAGCCGGCTGGCCCCCGGGATCGACATCCGCGGCGCCGGCGGCTACCTCGTCGGCCCCGGCTCCCGCACCGAACACGGCGTGTACGAAACGGCTCCGGGCACCGCGCAGCTGGCGCCCGCGCCCTGCCCGCGCGAACTGCTGCGCCTGCTCACGCCCCCGCCCCGTACGCACCACCCCACGCCCCCCGCGACCGGCCAACACGGCCAGGGGCTCGTCCAGTTCGTGCTCGCCGCCCACGCGGGGCAGCGCAACACCCGCCTCTTCTGGGCCGCCTGCCGCGCCTACGAGAACGACATCGGCCCCCAACTGACCGAACCCCTCGTCGAAGCCGCCGTCCGCACGGGCCTCACCGAACGCGAGGCCCGCTCGACCATCGCGTCGGCGGCCCGCATGACGAACCCGTCGCCTCGACGGCACGGCTGACGGCTGACGGCTGACGGCTGACGGCTGACGGCCCCAACGGCTCGGGGTCCGCCGGCGGTCGGCCCGTGGTCGGCCGGCGAAGCGGTAGACGAAGTTGCCGCCGCCGTTCGGGCCGGTGAGGTCGTCCGCACGGTAGAGGGCGGACCCGGGGTGCGACATGGGCCGCCTGCCTCACCGTCTCTCAACCTCTCAACGGCGAGAGCCCCCGACCGTTTTCCCTGGTCGGGGGCTCTCAGCCACTGCGGTGGGTGTGGGATTTGAACCCACGGTGACTCGCGCCACGACGGTTTTCAAGACCGTTCCCTTAGGCCGCTCGGGCAACCCACCCCGCGCCGCCCACGATCGTGGGCGGCGCGGGGACAAGACTAACGGGTCAGCTGTCGCCCTCGCGCTGTCCCAGGGTGACGTCCACGGTGTGGGTCTTGCCGTCGCGCGTGTACGTGAGCTTGACGGTGTCGCCGGGCTGGTGGGTCCAGATCTCGCCGATGAGGGTCGGGCCGCTGTCGATCACCTGGTCGTCGAGCTTGGTGATGACGTCGCCGGGCTTGAGGCCGGCCTTGTCGGCGGGGCCGCCGGAGGTGACCGCGTCCGAGCCGCTCGCGCCCTGCTCGGTGATCTTCGCGCCGCCGGTGCCCTCTTCGAGGGAGACCGACGCGCCGATCACCGGGTAGACCGGCTTGCCGGTCTTGATGAGCTGCTGGGCGACGTTCTTCGCCTGGTTGATCGGGATCGCGAAGCCCAGGCCGATGGAGCCGGACTGACTGGTGCCGCCGAGGCCGCCGCTGCTCGTCGACTGAATCGCCGAGTTAATGCCGATGACAGCGCCCTGCTCGTCCAGGAGAGGGCCACCGGAGTTGCCCGGGTTGATCGAGGCGTCCGTCTGCAGGGCGCTCATGTACGAGGCCTTGTTGCTGGAGCTGCCGTCGCTGGAGGCCACCGGGCGGTTCTTGGCGCTGATGATGCCCGTGGTCACCGTGTTGGAGAGGCCGAAGGGCGCGCCGATCGCGATCGTGGAGTCGCCGACGGCCACCTTGTCGGAGTCACCGAGAGCCAGCGGCTTCAGGTCCGACGGCGCGTTCTTGAGCTTGATGACCGCGACGTCGTAACCCTGCGCGTGGCCGACCACCTCGGCGTTGTACTTCTTGCCGTCGGGGAAGGTCGCGGTGAGCTTGCCGCCGTCGACCGCGTCCGCCACGACGTGGTTGTTGGTGAGGATGTGGCCCTGGGTGTCGAACACGAACCCGGTGCCGGTGCCGCCCTCGCCGCTGGTGCTCTGGGCCTCGATGGTGACGGTGCTCGGCAGCGCCTTGGCGGCCACGTTCGCGACCGTGCCCGAGGCACGCTTCACGCTGCCGCTGCTGCTCGGGGCGGAGACCGTCGTCGAGTCGGTGGAGTTGTCGTTGTTCTTGGCCAGCGAGTAGCCGATGCCGCCACCGACGCCGCCCGCGACCAGCGCCGCCACCAGGATCGCGGCGACCAGGCCACCGCGCCCGTTCTTCGGCTTCGGCGCGGGCTGCTGATAGGACGAGCCCCACCCGTCGGCTCCCGAGCCGCCGCCGTCGGCGTACGACGGGGTGGCGGGCGGCGGAGGCGGCCAGCCCGCCTCGGCGGCGGAGCCGGGAGCTCCGGTGCCCCCTCCGTACGGGTCGGCTCCCTGCCCGGCTCCGGCGGAGGCGTACGCCGACTGCTCCGCGAGCGCCGGTGCCTGCTCCGGCGCGCCGGGGGCGCTCGGAGGCACCGCCGGGATCGGGGCTGTCGGTGCGCCCCCCTCGGGCGCAGCGGTCTGCGCGGAAGCAGCGGGAGTTTCCACCGGCACAGGAGGTGCGGACGGGGCCGGGGGTACTGCAGTGCCCTCGTTCTCGGTGCTCACAGCTCTTCTCCTCGATCCACGGCTGTTGTTCTCGGTCGCACTCGGTCACGCTCACTCACGCTTGTCGACGGCCCGGCGCGATTCAGCTGTGCATGTGCTTTTGTACGCCGTCAGCTTTTCCCACCGGACGTCAGAGCACCATAAGCGGTGGCTGTGGGTCCGGGGCCATTCTTTATAACGGACCCGTCAGTCGAAATTGACCTATTTCTGACGTATCCGACCTCACGCCTGCCCCGCGACGGTGGCACCATGACGCGGTGACCCTCGCACGACAGCACCCGATTCAGGTCGTCGCCCACCGCGGAGCCTCCGAAGAGGCCCCCGAGCACACCCTGGCCGCGTACAAGAAGGCGATCGAGGACGGGGCGGACGCCCTCGAGTGCGACGTACGGCTGACCGCGGACGGACATCTCGTCTGCGTCCATGACCGGCGCGTCAACCGTACGTCCAACGGCCGCGGAGCGGTCTCGGCCCTGGAGCTCTCCGAGCTCGCCGGGCTGGACTTCGGCTCCTGGAAGAACCGTGACGAGTCCCCGGACTGGGAGTACGGCCCCGGGGACCCGGAGGACACCTCGGTCCTCACCCTGGAGCGACTGCTCGAACTCGTCGCCGACGCGGGCCGGCGCGTGGAACTGGCCATCGAGACCAAGCACCCCACCCGTTGGGCGGGCCAGGTCGAGGAGCGGCTGCTTCTCCTGCTGAAGCGTTTCGGCCTGGACGCCCCGGAGTCCGCCGCCGAGTCGGCCGTACGCGTCATGAGTTTCTCGGCGCGCTCACTGCACCGCGTCCGGGCTGCGTCCCCGACCTTGCCCACGGTCTATCTGCTCCAGTTCGTCTCGCCCCGGCTGCGCGACGGACGACTGCCCGCGGGTGTCCGGATCGCGGGCCCGTCGATGCGGATCGTACGCAGTCACCCCGGGTACATCGAGCGGCTGAAACGAGCCGGGCACCAGGTGCACGTCTGGACCGTGAACGAGCCCGAGGACGTCGATCTCTGCGTTGAGCTGGGCATCGACGCCATCATCACCAACCGCCCGCGCGCGGTACTGCGCCAGCTGGGCCGCTGAGTTGGCGGCCCCCTTCCTGAAGCCACCTCCGAAACGCACCCCGAACCCCCGGATTCCACCGTCGAATTCAGGCCACGCGATTACAGGGAGTGCACCGGCGCGTTCGGTCCGTATTCGATCGTTACGAGTGCGTCAGCAGACGTGGATTGGCCGGTTTCCGGTCCAGTCCAAAGGGGCATTCACACCGTGGCGTGGGGCAAAGGAGGTCTCGGGGGTGGCGTTGGTGGTGGCACAGGAGGTGCCCACGTCGTCGAGCATGGCCGTACCCCATGGCCCTGCGGGCGTGGGGAAAGCAAGACACCGGATGCGTGATCAGCTGCGCTCCGGTGGCGTGGCGGAATCGGTCATCGACGATGCCGTACTGATCCTTTCCGAACTGCTGAGCAACGCGTGCCGACATGGCAGGCCGCTTGGCGATGCCCTGGCCGGCGACGGCGACGTCCGCGCCGCGTGGCGCGTCGATCCGTCCGGAAGACTCACCGTCGAGGTGACGGACGGCGGTGGTCCGACCCGCCCGGTTCCGGCCACGCCCTCGGTCACCGCGCGCGGCGGCCGCGGGCTGAACATCATCACGGCGCTGGCCAAGGACTGGGGCGTGCGGGACGACGCCCGCGGTGAGGTCACGGTGTGGGTCGTCGTCCAGGAGCACGTGAACAGCGCGACCGACACGGCCATGGCCCATCGCCGCGACGACTTCGCTACGCGCGTCGCGTCACCGACCGTGTCCGGTGCGATACCCGACCTCGACTTCGCGGACGCATTCGACGACCTGGACTGAAGGACACACCGATCAAGGTCCTGTACCGATCAAGGTCCTACGCCGATCCGGGCGCCCCCCGGCCGCCTTCCTGTGAGCGCGGTCGGACCGAGGCACACGCGGACCGAACCACCGGTTCCGGGACGACTCGGTGCGTTGTCCACAGGGTCCCGTCGGCCGTCGTACGAACGGCTAGGCTCGCGCCCGTACAGGACGAGCCGTGATCGGGAGACACCCACGATGGCCAAGAAGCGACCCCAGACCAAGGCCAAGCAGCCTCAGATGAAAGATGGCGCCCACGCCGGAGGCGCTGATGGGAACTTTCCGGTTGTCGGCGCTCGCGAGCCCTGCCCCTGCGGCAGTGGCCGCCGCTACAAGGCCTGTCACGGCCGAGCGGCAGCGCACGCGGTGACCGAGCTGGTGCACCGCCCCTTCGAGGGCCTGCCGGGCGAGGGCGACTGGGTCGCCCTGCGCGAGCTGGTGCCCGCCGCCACAGTCGAGCTGAAGCTCAACGAGAGCCTCCCCGAGGGCGTCCCGTCGGTCACGCTCGCCACCGTCCTGCCCATGGCGTGGCCCGCGCTGCGCCGCGACGACGGCTCGGTCCTGCTCGGCCTGCAGAACGACACGGCGTCCGGTGACATCAGCCGCGATCTGGCCGACACCCTCCAGCGCGCGCTCACCGCGCAGCCCGGCACTCCGGTCGAGGGCCGGCGCGCCCCGGCCGACGGTCCGCGGCTGCAGGACCTGCTCGACCCCGAAGGCGCGTTCGAGCCAGTTGTGCACGCGGGCTTCGAGTTCTGGGTTCCGGACGCGGAGAACTCGACGCCGGAGGTGACCGCCTCCCTGGAGCGCGCCAACGCCGCCGCCATCCCGACGGTGAAACTCTCCGGGGTCGACGCCGCCTACTGGTGCGAGACGCCCGACAAGAACCACCTGCGGTGGGTGATGCCGCACCCGGAAGAGCAGCTTCTGGACGCGCTGGCCCGACTGCACGCGGCCGGCCGGTCGAGCCTCGGGGAGGGCACCCGACTGGTCGGCTCCTTCCGTGCGCACGGGCTCACGGTGCCGGTCTGGGACCTGCCGACAGGGGTCACGGCGGACGACGTCGAGAAGCCGGCGGCCGAGTTCGCCGAGCGCCTCGCCACCGCTCTGGCCACGGACGCACCGCTCACCGCGGACGAGCGCCGCGCGCGCGGCGGCCTCACCAACCGACAAGTAACTCTCAGCTGATTCACAGACAGCGAAACTGACCGACTGGTCAGCTGGTCAGGACCTCGCAAACGGGTGACTCCTGTCACAACTCCCCGTTGTGACAGGTAAATCCGTGTCCGAATAGCCGAGATCGAATTTGCGAACCGCCGATCTCTTGTTACCGTTCGAGTAGCCCGGTTGCTGGTGCATCCCCCGTCGCCAGCAACCGGGTCTTTCCATGTGCGCGATCCCGTACGACGTCAACGGCCTTGCTACTGCCCCGAGTTGCTCCCCGAGCGCAGCAACAGCGGCCCACGGGACCCCGCTCCTTTCGCGAACTCCGCGACCGCCGTGTAGGCCCCCACATCGCCCGTCGTGCGCTCCCTGGGCGTCTCGCACGCCCCCGGATCGTCCTCCGCGCCCACCGCGCAGTTCATCTGCACCGTGCGCCCGCCAGGGCCCATGAGGCTCAGTACGGAGCTCAGCTCGTCGCCGGTCGCGTTGCGGTAGTAGGTGCGCGCCCAGGTGTCCTCACCCTGTGTGAGGACACAGGTCTGCGCCTCGACACCGTCGGGCGAGGAGAGCTCGGGTCCGCACCGGGCGGCGGTGGCGAGGCCGAGACCGAGCAGCAGGGGAGAACGTGTGGGGGCGGGAGTCACCGCCCCCTTGTCGTCGTCACGGCGACCGTCGTCATGTCGGTCGCCGTCGTGTCCGGACGCACGCACGGCCGCGGGACCGGCGTCGCCCGGATCACCGAGGTTGCCGAGGTCGCCGAGGTCGCTGACAGGTCCCGCGGATGCCACGGCCAGCGGAAGGGCCACCGTGACCGCCACTACGCCCGCGAGCGCGAGCAGGCGAAGGTTCATACCGGGGAAGATAACGAGCGGGGGCGGGCGCGCGGTTCACCGCGCGCCGGGCGCCCCTACAACTCGGGCGCGCTCACACCCGTACGAGTGAGCGCCTCCACCACGGCGTCCACGACGGCCTCGACATCGGGCACCCAGGGGGCGGCCGAGCCGGGCAGCGGGGCGCGCTCCCAGCGGATCTGGTCCTGGCCGGTCTCGGAGGGCGGCAGCGCGATGTAGCCGCCCTCGCCGTGGAAGCGGAGGGAGCCGGGGACGAAGTCCTTGGCGTAGAGCAGTTCGCCGAGCTGCTCCATGGAGTAGGGCGCGACGAGGATCGCCCAGCGCGTGGCCGACGCGACGACCGGGCCGAGGCGCATGCCCTTGCGGTCGAGGGCGTCGAGGGCGCGGGCCGCCGCGAGGGCGGGCAGGCTCACCGCGCAGGGGGCCGTGCCTCCGGTGGCCAGCACGATGGGTGCCGACGGCCGGTTGGTCCACCACCAGCGCACCATGCGCTCGTCGGTGGTGGCCGCGAGGAGGCCGGGGTCGAAGGGGTGGGCGCCGGGCACCGTGCACTCCGGGTCGGGGCATCCGCAGCGGGCACGCCCCTGCGGGTCCGCCGCCACACCCGGGAGTACGGGCCACCGCCATTCGGTCGCGAAGGTCAGGGCCGCGCCGAGCACCTCAGGCCTCCCGTTGTTTCGCCTGGACAGGAGCCTGCGTCGCCTTCCGAGGATCTCGCGCATGAGCGCTCGTTCCTTTCCGTTGCACGCCTGGCAACACCGAGGACCACATCACACCATGTGTCGATCACTTCACTGTGCGTACCTGCTGGCGCATCACACCCCTGCTGGAGACAAGGGAAACCCCTCTGGGCCGAGCATTTGGCTGCGTCCGCGTCCATACTGCGCTTGTCTGAAGCATGGGCATGGCGTGGGGTGGCGGCGCCTGGCGTTTTGCCGTCCCGCGTATTTCTTGCCGCCTCCGCCACGGGAGGATGGGGCACGGTCGTCGGTGGTTAAGACGCCCGGGTCCGCTGCCAGGTTCCGGGAGGATCCCAACCACCCCTGGCCTTCACCGAGTACGTACCCACGACCGCTGTGACGCTCCGTCGAACTAGGCCAGTCGACCGCAATAAGCCGTTACCCGAGTCAGTTTTAAGCCAACTTTGCTTTCCCGCAAGGGTTACCGACAGTCTCATGGACACCAGGAATCCCCGCAGGACAATGCTGGACATCCCCTCACGAGTGCGTGTACATGTGGAGACACTGCTAGCGGCGCAGAACGACATGGGGGTTTGCGATGCTATTGAGCAATACGCACCGGTCGGAAAGCCGGACGTCATGAACGCCCCTCACCTTCCGAAAGTGGCTGGAATCGATTCAACGGTTCCCTCGCCCGCACACACTGTCGCGCCGACGCCTGCCGCCACGGGTGCCTCTTCGGCCACCTCTCCCACCGGCGCCGGAGCCGTCCTCCAAGATCGCCTGGCGGGCTGGGTCTCCGACCTCACCACACTCCACGAACTCACCGAGCGCCTGGCGCGCACCGCGACACTGAGCGACGCGCTGCAGGAACTGCTGCGCGCCGGAGCCGCTCTCGTGGGCGCCCGGCGCGGCCTCGTCGTCATGGAACCGGGCGACGGACTCGGCCCCGACACCACGATCGGCCTGGGCCTCGCCCGGGCGGATCTCGGCCACATCGAGACCGTGCCGCGCAGCTCCATGTCGTACGGCAGGATCCTGGACGGGCTGCCGGGCGGCGAGGGCGAGATCGCACAGCCCGATCTCTTCTCCGAGGACGGGCTCGACCCCCGCCACCGCGAGGTGGCCGCCCGGCTCGGCTACGCCGCGAGCTACGCACTCCCCCTGGCCACCGACGCGGCGGGCCGCCTGGGCGCCGCCGTATGGCTCTACGACGAGCCCGCCGAACCGGTCGAGCGCCAGCGCCATCTCATCGGCCTCTACGCCCGGTACGCGACCGAGCACCTGGCACGGCTGGTGGAACTGGAGCGCACGCGCGCGTGCATGACGACGATCTCCGAGGAGCTGCTTCCCCCGCGGCTTCCCCGGGTCTCCGGCGTCCAGCTCGCCGCCCGCCACCGCACAGGGCCGCGCGGCGGCGGCGACTGGTACGACGCGCTGCCGCTGCCCGACGCCGCGCTCGGTCTCGCGGTCGGCTCGGTCACCGGGTCCGGGCCCAGCGCGGTCGCCGCGATGGGCCGGCTGAGGGCGTCCCTGCGGGCGTACGCCGTCATGGAGGGCGAGGACCCCGTCGCCGTCCTGTCCGACCTCGAACTGCTGCTCAGGCTGACCGAGCCCGCCCGCTCCGCGACCGCCCTCTTCGCGTACTGCGAGCCCGCGCTGCGCAAGCTCACCCTCGCCGGTGCCGGGCACAGCCCGCCCCTGGTGATCGGCGCGCGGCGCACGGAGTTCGTGGAGACCTCGCTGTCGGCGCCGCTCGGGATGCTCGCCTGCTGGGAGGCGCCCAGCGTCGAACTGACCACCGAGCCCGGCGAAACCGTGCTCCTGTACACCGACGGCCTGCTGCACCGCACCGGCGACCCCATGGACCGCGCCTTCGCCCGGCTGCACGCGGCGGCGGCGAGCGTCCCCAGGGCGGTGCGCGACGATCCCGGTGCGATCGCCGATCACGTCCTGCGGAGTGTGCTGCCGGACGGGCTCGACGAGGCCGACAGCGACGAGGACGTCGTGCTCCTGGCGGCACGGTTCGAGTGAGCCCCGCGTAGCCGTACGTAACAGGCCTTCCGGCCCTGGGCCCCCTTCAGTACGACCGTACGATGGAGGAGGTCCAGAGTCGTATCTAGGAGGCAGACCGTGTCGGAGGCGCTCAACCCGGAGACCCCGGAAGCCGTGCTCGACGAAGCCGCTGACGAAGCGGGCGAAGAAGAGCCGATCAAGCAGCGCAAGAACGGCCTGTACCCGGGCGTGTCCGATGAGCTGGCCGAGAACATGAAGTCCGGCTGGGCCGACACGGAGCTGCGCGGCCTTGAGCCGATCGGACAGGCCGAGTACACCGCGGCCCGCCGTGCGGCGCTCTCCGCGCGCTTCCCGGGCGACCGCCTGGTGATCCCCGCGGGCAACCTGAAGACCCGCTCGAACGACACGGAGTACGCCTTCCGCGCCTCCGTCGAGTACGCGTACCTGACCGGCAACCTGACCGAGGACGGCGTCCTGGTCCTGGAGCCGACGAGCGACGGCCACAAGGCGACGATCTACCTGCTGCCGCGCTCCGAGCGTGAGAACGGCGAGTTCTGGCTCTCCGGCCAGGGCGAGCTGTGGGTCGGCCGCCGCCACTCCCTCGCCGAGGCCGAGCAGCTGTACGGCATCCCGGCGTCGGACGTGCGGGAACTGGCCGCCGCGCTGAAGGAAGCCACCGGCCCCGTCCGGGTCGTCCGCGGCCACGACGCCGGCATCGAGGCGGCGCTCACCGACAAGGTCACCGCCGAGCGCGACGAGGAGCTGCGGGTCTTCCTGTCCGAGGCGCGGCTCGTCAAGGACGAGTTCGAGGCCGGCGAGCTGCAGAAGGCCGTCGACTCGACCGTGCGCGGCTTCGAGGACGTCGTGAAGGTCCTGGACAAGGCCGAGGCCACCAGCGAGCGCTACATCGAGGGCACCTTCTTCCTGCGCGCGCGGGTCGAGGGCAACGACATCGGCTACGGCTCCATCTGCGCCGCCGGTCCGCACGCCTGCACGCTGCACTGGGTGCGCAACGACGGCCCGGTCCGCTCCGGCGACCTGCTGCTGCTGGACGCGGGCGTCGAGACCCACACGCTCTACACCGCCGACGTCACGCGCACGCTGCCCATCAACGGCACGTACACGGAGATCCAGAAGAAGATCTACGACGCCGTGTACGAGGCCCAGGAGGCCGGTATCGCGGCCGTGCAGCCGGGCGGCAAGTTCCGCGACTTCCACGACGCCGCGCAGCACGTGCTGGCCGAGAAGGTCGTCGAGTGGGGTCTCGTCGAGGGTCCGGTCGAGCGGGTCCTGGAGCTGGGCCTCCAGCGCCGCTGGACCCTGCACGGCACCGGCCACATGCTCGGCATGGACGTCCACGACTGCGCTGCCGCGCGGACCGAGACGTATGTCGAGGGCACGCTGGAGCCGGGCATGTGCCTGACCGTGGAGCCGGGGCTGTACTTCCAGGCGGACGATCTGACGGTTCCGGAGGAGTACCGGGGCATCGGCGTCCGGATCGAGGACGACATTCTGGTCACGGAGGACGGCAACGTGAACCTCTCCGCTGCGCTGCCTCGGCGGTCGGACGAGGTCGAGGCGTGGATGGCCTCTCTGAAGGGCTGACGTAAGGATGACGGCCGGGTACTGGTAAGTGCCCGGCCATTCGTCTGCTCGTAGTTTGTGGCTGGTCGCGCCCGCGCGGCGGAGCCGCACAGTGTCACCGCCTCGCGCCCCTGAAGGGGCGCGGTGTACTCACCGGGGGGATTTGGTGGACGGCGACTTCTGGTCCGGTGTCGGGGTCGATCTGCATCTGGAGCCGGATGTCGCGGCTGGGCGCAGGGCCGGGCTTGAGCGGGCGTTGCGGGACGCCGTGCGTGACGGGCGGCTGGCGCCCGGCACCCGGCTGCCCGCGACGCGGCGGCTCGCGGCCGAGGTGGGTGTCTCCCGGGGCACGGCCAAGGCGGCGTACGACCAGCTGGTCGCCGAGGGGTATCTGACGGCGCGGCAGGGGTCGGGCACCGAGGTGGCGGCGCTGCCCATGGACGGCGTGTCCGCGGCTGCCCGGGCTCCACACGCGCGTGCACCCCGTTTCGATCTGCGCCCCGGCAGCCCGGACGTCGGCACGTTTCCGGCGGCGGCCTGGTTGCGCGCCCTGCGGCGCGCGATCGCGACGGCGCCTTCCCTGGCGTACGACTACGGGGACCCGCGCGGGCGCATCGAACTGCGGACGGCGCTCTCGGGCTATCTGGGGCGCGCACGGGGTGTCATCGCGCCCCCCGAGCGGATCGTCATCACTTCGGGGTACGTGCAGGGGCTCGCGCTCCTCACGCGCATGCTGGACGGCGGAACGGTCGCCATGGAGGACCCCGGGCTGCCGTTCCACCGGGATGTCGTGCGCAAGGGCGGCGGAACCGTGGTGCCGCTGCCGGTCGACGAACGCGGCGCCTGCGCGGGCGCGTTGGATTCCACCGGAGCGGACGCGGTCGTCGTCACGCCCGCGCACCAGTACCCCACCGGTGTCACGCTGCACCCCGAGCGGCGCCGGGCGCTCACCGACTGGGCACGCGCGCGTGACGGGCTGATCGTCGAGGACGACTACGACGGGGAGTTCCGCTACGACCGGCAACCGGTCGGCGCCCTCCAGGGAATGGCACCGGGCCACGTCGTGTACCTGGGGACGGCCTCCAAGACGCTCGGGCCCGCGCTGCGCCTCGGCTGGATGGTGCTGCCGCCGCACCTGGTCGACGCGGTGGCCGACATCAAGCTGCACAGCGACCACCACACCGAGTCCATCGGCCAGTTGGCGCTCGCCGAGATGATCGACAGCCACGCGTACGACCGCCACGTGCGCGCGTGCCGGCTGCGGTACCGGCGGCGCAGGGACCAGCTCCTCGACCGGCTGGGCGCACGGTCGACGGTCCGCGGGATCGCGGCCGGCCTGCACGCCTTGGTCGAGGTGGCCGACGAGGCCGAGGTGCTGGCGCGGGCGGAGGCGGAGGGGCTCGCGGTCGGGCATCTCGGGGCGCACTGGCACGCGCGCGGCGAGGGGCGGCCACAGGGGCTGGTCGTGGGCTACGGGACACCACGGGAGCGGCTGTACCCCGAGGCGTTGGAGGTGCTCGGGCGAGTGCTCCGGGGAGAGCGCCGCCCGGAGTGAATTGGGCCAACAATTGGCACGCCGATTGGAGCTTCTGAGGGTGCCAATATGCCCGTAGCGTCGAGGACATGACGAACCCGGCAGCACCCTCCAAGCCGAGCAGCAGCCTTGTTCCGCCCGCCGGCCCGCGGCGCGTCCTGGCCCTCGCCCAGCTGGGCAACTCCGTGGGGGACGGCGCCTATTACGTGACCTCGGCGCTCTACTTCACGCACGTCGTGGGGCTCGCCCCCGCGCGCGTGGGGCTCGGGCTGACCGTCGCGTGGGCGGTCGGCTCGCTGGTGGGCGTGCCCCTGGGCGGGCTCGCCGACCGGCGCGGGCCGCGCGGCACGGCGGTGCTGCTGGCGCTGGCGACCGCCGCCGCGGTGGCGTCCTTCCTGGTCGTCCGCGGCTTCGTCCCCTTCGTCCTCGCGGCGTGCGCGTACGCGTCCGCGCAGTCGGGGCTCGCGGCGGCCCGGCAGGCGCTGCTCGCGGGGCTGGTGCCGGCCGGGGAGCGGACCGGGCTCCTCGCGCATCTCCAGTCGACGCTCAACGCCGGTCTGGCGGTGGGCGCGGGCCTCGGCGGGCTCGCGCTGCACGCCGGGACGCGGGCCGCGTATCTCGGGGTGTTCGCGCTGGACGCGGTGAGCTTCCTGCTGTGCGCGGCGCTGCTGCTGCGGCTGCCGCCGGTGCCTCCGGTCGCCGTGCGGCGGGGGCATGGAGTCGCGCGCCGGGATCGCGGGCGGTCCGGCGTGCTGCGTGACCGGCCGTACGTTCTGGTCACGTTCCTCAACACCGTGCTGCTGCTGCGGATGCCGCTGCTCAGCCTCGGCATCCCGCTGTGGATCACCGAGCGCACGGAGGCGCCCGCCTGGCTGGTCTCCGCGCTGTTCGTGCTCAACACGGGCGCGGTGATGGTCTTCCAGGTGCGGATGGCCCGAGGTGTCACGGGGCTCGCGTCGGCCACGCGCGCGATACGCCGCTCCGGGCTCGTCATGCTGGCGTCCTGCGCGGTCTTCGCCCTGTCGTCCGGTGCCTCCCCGTGGGCCGCGGCGGGGATCCTCGTGGCGGGCGCGGTCCTTCAGGTCGTCGCCGAGATGCAGCAGTCCGCGGGTTCCTGGCACCTGGCCTTCGACCTCGCCCCGGCCGACCGCATGGGCGAGTACCAGGGCTTCTTCGGCACCGGCGTCACGGTGGCCCGCACGATGGGCCCCCTGGTCCTGACGGCCCTGCTGGTCGGCTGGGGGACGCCGGGGTGGCTGCTGCTCGGGGGACTGATGGCGGGGGCGGCGTACGGGATGGGTCCGGCGGCGAAATGGGCTGCCACGCGCGGCGCGACAGCCCAGGCTCAGGACGCCGTCCCGGTCACGCTGCCCGTGCCGGTGTCCTGACCACCACCGGCAGCGAGTCCACGAACAGCGCGCCCGCGAGGAGCCCTCCGCTGCCACGCGGGCTCCACGCGCGCGCGTGGAGGTCGTCGTCGAGGGCGGAGAGCGCCTCGCGGCCCGCCTCCGTGAAGGTGCCGCCCGCTTCCAGCACCCCGCGGGCGCCCGCCTGGACATGGCGGAGGCCGAGGGGGCCTGCGGTGTACAGCAGCTCCGTGTCCTGGAGGGTGGACATGACGGTGAGGAGGGCGTCGAGCCGGGCGTACGGTTCGGGCGCGCCGGCCGTGCGGGCGGTGTCGAGCGCGGCCAACGCCCGCCGCACATGCGGGAATCCGGCGCGCGCCTCACCGCGCGCCCCGGCGGCACCGTACTTCGCCGAGACGGACGACCCGCGGGAGGGCCGCCGCGGCGCCCGCCGGTCCTGGTGCGCCGCGATCCGCTTGGCGGCCGCGGTGACATCGTTCCCGGTGGCCCGGGGTTCCAGGGCCGCCGCCGCGACCAGGAGCCCGAGGGCCCACAGGGCACCGCGGTGGCCACCGCCCGCCAGTCCCACCGAATGCTCGGTGTTCCGGCCGATCGCGCCCAGCTCCGCACGGAGTTCGGGCGTGGGCAGACCGGTACGGCGGGCGGCGGCCGCCATGGCCGCGAGGCCGGGCGCCAGCGCCTTGGCGGACCAGCGCAGGGAACAGTGGTCCTTGCGGGTGGCCCGGGCGTCGAGGTCGCGCGGGTCGGGCAGTCCAGGCTTGGGGGAAAGCTCCAACTGCCATGTCAGCGCGGCCACTGCGGCCTGCGCCAGCGTCTCGTCCTCGCGGCTGCTCATGCGCGTACCTTACGAAGACGCGGAGGCCGACGGGGAGGCGCTGTCACTGGGGGCGTCGCTCGGCGGCGTACCCGTCGGAGCGTCGCTCGGGGGCGTGCCACCGCCGCCGCTGCCCGCGCCGGTGCTCTCGGCGTCGGGGTCGATGCCCAGCGTGATGAAGCCCTTGTAGCCCTTGGACGGGTCCTTCTTGTGGACCGGCGTGAGGGTCAGCAGACCGCTGGAGGCGCCGCCGCCGTCGTACACCATGTCGTTGTCGAGCGTGGTGTAGCTGCCGGAGTGCTGGGAGTAGGGCTCCAGTGCGAAGATCGTCTCGGCGATGTCGTCGTCGAAGAAGAGCTGCCCGGTGTAGTTCACCGTGCCGCCCTCGTACGTGCCGTCCTCCTTCTCGCCGCCGGTGTGCACCTTGACGTGGATGTGGCAGGTGCGGGGCGTGTACCAGCCGGGGACGATCGTCTCGAACTTGACGACCCCGTTGGCGTTGGCAACCTGGTAACCGCGCAGGTAGGTCAGGTCGTTGGCGGTGGAGCCGTCCTCGCTCTCGGCGGGCGCGGAGCCGCCGGGGTTGGCGGTGGTGTAGCCGGAGTAGTAGCCCCAGGCGTCGCAGTGCCAGATCTCCACGGCGGCACCGGCGACCGGGTTGCAGGAGTCGGTGGTGTCCTGAACGGTGATGCGCAGGGTCAGCGGAACGCCGCTCTTGCCCTCGGTGATGTCCTTGCGGACCAGGGCGCCGTCCAGGTAGTACGGCCCCTCGGTGACGCTGGACATCAGCACGCAGGTACCGCTGCTGGAGCTCGCCGAGGCGGTGGCGTCGGCATCGGTGGTGCTGGTCGTCTCGTCGGCGAAAGCCGACTGGTAGCCGGCGACCGCGAGGCCTCCTGCGGCGACCGTGCCTCCGGTCACCGCGATCGCGCGGCGCCGGGTGATCGACTTGTCTTTGTGGCTTCCCGTCATGCTGGGAAAATTAGGAACGTCAGCCCTCAAACTCATGGGCGAGCCCTGTGATTGACCTGTGGACCTTGAGGAACCTGAAGTCGCGGCAGGGCGCTGCTAGAACTCCAGTCCGTTCGACAGCAGCGGCAGATGACGTTCGTACAGCTCCGCCAGGTCCTCCGTGCCGCCGCCCTCGACCCAGTGCCGTACGAGGGTCGTGAAGACGGCGATGATGGCCGCGGCCGCGCACTTCACGTCGAGGTCCGAGGCGTCCCGGCCGGTGCGTTCCGCGATGATCGCGGCGATCTCCTTCTCGCTGCGCTCCTGTTCACCGACCGAGCGGGCCCGGATCGCGGGGTCCGTGAAGGTGATCCGGGTGCGCAGCAGCAGTTCCTCGCGGTCCTGGTCCAGCATCTGGCCCAGGGGGCCTTTCAGGGCCTGGAGGATCGCGTCGACGATCGGTTCGTCGGCCGGGCGGGCGCGCAGTGCCTCGGCGAGCGCGGGGTCGTACTCGTCCTGGATGACCACGTCCTCCTTGGTGGGGAAGTACCGGAAGAACGTGCTCGGGGAGATCTCGGCCGCCTCCGCGATCTGGTCGACCGTCGTCGCCTCGTACCCGTGCTCGGCGAACAGCCGGTACGCCTCACGGCGGATCCGGTCGCGGGTCTTCTGCTTCTTGCGCTCCCGCAGACCGAGGGGCGCGGCCGAGGTCTCCTGCGTCGTCATGCGATGGTCTCCCACGTCGTTACGCCATTGATCGCGTCGTCATGCCATCGATTCTGCGTGTTCGGGCACCGACCGGGCCACCTTCCGGCACTTCGCGGACCGGCCCGGCAGCCAGACCGCGGCGAGTACGGCGGCCAGCAGGGAGATGACCCCGCAGGCCGTCAGGACCAGGTTCATGCCGTGGACGAACGCCTCGTGGGCGGAGGTCGCGAGGCCCGTGTCGTGCAGTTGCCGGGCCACTTCGTCCGCGCCGGACACCGAGTCGCGGGCCGCGTCGGCCGCCCGCCCCGGCAGGCCGTCGGTGCCGAGCCGGGCCAGATAGCCGTAGCCGAGGAGACTGCCGAGGCCCGCCACGCCCAGGACGCCGCCGAGCTGCTGGACGGTCTCCAGGAGGCTGGTCCCCTGCCCGGTGCTGCCGTCCGGCAGCGAACCCATGACGAGGCTGGTCGCGGGCACGACGGCGAGCCCGAAGCCGAGGCCGGTGAGGGAGAGCCAGAGCGCGGTGAAGCCGTAGCCGCTGGAGAGGTCCGTGGTCGCGCCGAGGAAGACGCCGCCGGCGAGGACGGCCATGCCGAGCGGGATGACGGTGCGGGCGCCGAGCCGGGGGACGACGGCCTCGCTCGCCGTGGCGGCGGCCATCAGCCCGCCGATCAGGGGCAGTACGCGCAGGCCTGTGCCGAAGGCGTCGTTGCCGAGGACGGCCTGAAGGTACTGGGGGACGACGAACAGGATGCCCATCACGGCGAAGTTGACGAAGACCGCGATCAGCGTGCCCCACAGGAAGCGGCGGTCGGCGAACAGTTTCAGGTCGACGAGCGGGTGCGGGTGGCGGCGCTCACGCACCACGAACCCGGTGAGCAGGGCGGCCGCGGCGACGAGGGTGGCGAGGACCGTCGGGTCCGTCCAGCCGTCGCGCGGGATCAGGATCGTGCCGTAGACCAGCGCGGTGATGCCGAGGGCGCTCAGTACGGCGCCGAGGGCGTCGAAGGGTGCGGCGGCCTCGCGCTTCTTGTCGCTCGGCAGCAGCCACAGGCCGGCGGCCAGGGCGAGGACGGTGACGGGCACGTTGAAGAGGAAGACCGAGCCCCACCAGAAGTGGTCGAGCAGCCAGCCGCCGACGAGCGGGCCGACCGGCATGCCGAGGGCGGTGGCGGCCGTCCAGACGGCGATGGCCTTGGGCAGCTCCTCCTTGGCGAAGACGCGCGGCAGGATCGCCATCGACAGCGGCATGATCGTGGCGGCGCCGAGGCCGAGGACGGCCCGGGCCGCGATGACCGTCGCGGGCGACCCGGCGAACGCGCCGCCCAGCGAGGCGAGGCCGAACAGCGCGATCCCGCTGAGCAGCAGCCGCTTGTGGCCGTACCGGTCGCCCAGCAGGCCGACGGGGAGCATCGCCACGGACAGGGCCAGGAGATAGCCGCCGCCGATCCACTGCAACTGGGCGCTGTCGGCGTGCAGGTCACCGGCGAGGGTCGGAAGGGCGACGTTGATGATCGTGCCGTCCAGCCCGACGATCAGCACGCTCAGCGTGAGGGCGGCCAGGGCCAGCCAGCGGCGGCGGGCTGGGGTGGAAGCGGGTTGGTTTGTCGCAGAGGAGCGAATTGCCGCAGAGGAGTGGTGTGGCGCAGACATGCGGACCTCCAGAAGGGAGCAACCTAATGAGAGGCTACTCCCAAATGAGAGTCCACTGTCAATATGAAGTTGGCTTCCAGATTGGGCGAGTGGCACGGCCAGGTGTCCCGCCGCCGCTCAGAGCCCTACGCGGTCAACAAAGAGGGGTCCTTCTTCCACTTGAGGATCTTGTCGAAGCTGACCACCGCGCCGCCCCGCCCCGGCTTGTTGCCGATGTGCACGTGATCGGCGAGCTCCTGGATCAGACACAGGCCCCGGCCGTGCTCGGCGTCGGCGCGCGCCGGACGCAGGGGGGTGCGGGCCCGCCCCGCCGGGAATCCGGGGCCGGAGTCGGCGACTTCGATGCGGCACTTCTCGCCGTCCAGGTAGGCGGTCACCCGGTAGGCCTCGGACGAGCCGCCGAGCGCCGCGTCCCCGCCGTGCTCGACGGCGTTCGCACAGGCCTCACTGAGGGCGACGGAGAGGTCGTACGAAACGTCCGGGTCGACGCCCGCGCTCTCCATCGTGCCGAGCAGCAGGCGTCTGGCGAGCGGAACGCTCGCAGCTTCGCGCCGCAAATGGAGTGACCACCAGATGCTCATGCTCCAGCCTCCCGGCCGCGGCTCGACATACCGTTACGTATTGCCGCAAGTACGCGTGCGCAATCGCCCACTTGCCGTGATGCCGCCCATACGGCGGACGCGCGCGCGACAGGGATCGGTGTATGTGCGGTCGACTCACCCCAGATCGTGATCTTCCAGGCCCTGACTCACGGAACGTCACCTTGCGGACCTGCCGTGGGGAACGGGTGGGCCCAGTGCGATGATGAGCCCGCCATGACTGCCCCCCACCAGCGTTCGGCGCACTCCGGATTCGACCTCCGGATCCTCAGGGCCGCGGTGTTCGCCGCGGTCTGCGTCGTGCTGGCCGCGGCAGGTCACACACTCGCCTCGTGCGCCACGGTCCCCTGGTGGACGCTGGGCGCCGGCTTCTTCGCGGTGTTCGCCGTGTCCGTCGCGCTGGCGGGGCGTGAGCGTTCGCTGCCGGGCATCGTGGCGGTGCTCGCGGCCGGCCAGACCGTGCTGCACACGTTCTTCGGGCTCGGCCAGCAGACCGGCGCCACGACGTCGATGGCGGGCATGTCGATGTCCGACGCCTCGCTCGTCGAGCGGGCCGCACGCCTCGTGTGCGGCACGACCGCGGCGGCGATCAGCCCCGCGCAGGCCCAGAAGATCCTCGCCGACGCGCGGATCGACACGGGCATGACGCACTCCATGAACCACTCCGCGGACGCCGTGTCGGCCACCGCGGGCTCCTCGATGTCGGTGCTGCCCTCCCTGCCGATGCTGCTCGCCCACGTCCTCGCGGCCGTCGCCGCCGGATGGGTGCTGCGTCGCGGGGACATGGCGCTGCTGCGTCTCATGCGGCTGTCGGCGCAGGGGGTCGCGGAAGGCGCACTCGTACGGTCGCTGCGCGCCGCGTTCACGCTCGTACGCGCCCTGCGCACCGGACTTCCGGGGGCGCCCGACGTGGCGCGCACGCCCCGCAGCGCGTACCTCACGCCCCCGAAGCCGCGTACGACCGCACTCCAGCACACCGTCGTCCGGCGCGGACCGCCGTCCTCCACCGCACTCGTCCTCGCCGCCTGACACGACGCGCCACTCCATGGCCTCCATGAGGGGACGCCGTCGTGCGGCACACGCGCGTGCCCACCCTTTTCGACACCCTCCCTGTAGAGGGCACTCAGAGGGCACTTCCGCACGCGCACCCCCTCTCATCGGACTGAATTCGGACTGAAAGTGGAGTGCTCCCTTCCATGAAGGCTTCCCGTATCGCCGCCGCCGGCGCCGTCGCCGCCTCGGCCGTCCTCGCCCTCTCCGCCCCCGCCTTCGCGCACGTCAGCGTGCAGCCCGAGGGCACGGCCGCCAAGGGCGACTACGCCACCGTGAACTTCAAGGTGCCGAACGAGCGCGACGACGCCTCGACCACCAAGCTCGAGGTGAATTTCCCGACCGACCACCCGCTCGCCTCCGTCATGCCGCAGCCGATCGACGGCTGGAGGGTGCAGGTCACCAAGTCCAAGCTGGCCAAGCCGCTCACCCTGCACGGCGAGAAGATCGACGAGGCCGTCACCAAGGTCACCTGGACGGCGAGCGGCAAGGGCATCGAGCCGGGCTTCTTCCAGAAGTTCCCGCTCTCCATCGGCGCGCTCCCCGAGGACACCGACGAACTCGTCTTCAAGGCCGTCCAGACGTACTCCAACAAGGAGGTCGTGCGCTGGATCGAGCCGCAGAAGGAGGGCGAGGAAGAGCCCAAGAACCCGGCTCCGGTACTCGCGCTCTCCGCCGCGTCCGAGTCGGGCCACCACGGCTCCGCCGCCACCGAGGACGCCTCCGACGCCAAGGACACCACCGAGGCCGCGTCCTCCTCCGACAGCAGTGACACCACCGCCCGCGTGCTCGGCGTCGTGGGCATCGTCGTCGGCGCGGCGGGCGTCGCCTACGGCGTCCTGGCCGGCCGTCGGCGGACGAACGCCTGAGATCCACCCCGTATTCGGCGCGCACCGGGAGGCCGTACGACCTGGCTCTTCAGGCCCGTACGACCCCCGTTGCGCACCGGAGCGCTCACATCTGGGACATTTTTCTATGCGCAAGAAGACGTATGCCGCGGCCGCCCTGTTCGCCGCCGCCGCTCTGACCCTCTCCGCCTGCGGCAGCGGCGACGACAGCAACAAGCCGATCGCCGACGTGTCCGTCGAGGCCGGCTCCGGCAAGGCCGCGACGATTCTCGACAAGCCGTTCGAGAAGCCGGACCTCGTGCTCACCGACACGAACGGCAAGAAGTACGACCTGCTCGCGCAGACCAAGGGCCGGCCGACGCTCATCTACTTCGGCTACACCCACTGCCCCGACGTCTGCCCGCTGACGATGAACAACCTCGCCGTCGCCAAGAAGCAGCTGCCCAAGGCCCAGCAGGACAAGCTCCGCGTCGTGTTCGTCACCACCGACCCGGCCCGCGACACCCCCGCCGCGCTCGGCAAGTGGCTCAAGGGCATCGACTCCGACTTCGTCGGCCTGACCGGCGACTTCGCCACGATCCAGGCCGGCGCCCGCACGATGGGCATCTCCATCGAGCCGACGTCGAAGGACAAGAACGGCAAGCTCGTCTCCGTGCACGGCACCCAGGTCATCGCGTTCTCGCCGAAGACCGACGGGGGCTATGTGCTGTACGGCGAGGACGCCACCGTCGACGACTACACCAAGGACCTCCCCAAGATCATCAAGGGGGAGAACCCGTGAGGCCCCTCGCCGGATGCGCGGTGGTCATAGCGGCCGCGGTGACCCTCGCCGGATGCGGCTCGGACTCCTCGGACGACAAGAACTCCGCCTCGGCCACGCCCGAACTCAAGGTCACCGGCGCCTACATGCCCGCCCCCAGCATGGACACCATGGCGGCCGGGTTCTTCACCGTCACCAACTCCGGTGGCGCCGACACCCTGACCTCGGTCACCAGCGACCTCTCGGACGACGTCACGCTGCACTCCACCAAGGGCGGCGCGATGGAGGAGGAGACGTCGTTCAAGGTGCCGTCGAAGGGCACCCTGGACTTCGCGAGCGGCGGCAATCACCTCATGTTCGAAAAGCTCACCCACAAGCCGAAGCAGGGCGAGAAGGTGTCCGTGGAACTGCACTTCGCCAAGTCCGGCACGGTGAAGATCTCCATGCCGGTGAAGTCCGCGACGTACACACCCAAGACCGGGCACTGAGGGAGGGACCACCATGACGCCGACCATCGCCTCCCGCTTCCGGAGCCGTCCGAGCCACCCGGGCTTCCGTAGCTTCCGGACGCTCGTGCTGCTGTTCCTCGCCGTCTCCGGCGCGCTCCTGGCGGGCGCGGCGCCCGCCTCCGCGCACGCCGCGCTGACCGGCAGCGACCCGAAGCAGGGGTCGGTGGTCGACACGGCGCCCGCCCAGATCTCGCTCACCTTCTCCGAGAAGGTCGCGATGAACGACGGCTCGCTCCGCGTGCTCGACCCCAAGGGCAAGCGGGTCGACACCGGCAAGGCGACCAACCCGGGCGGCACCACGTACGCCGTGAAGCTGCACTCGGGGCTGCCCGACGGCACGTTCACCGTCACCTATCAGGTGGTGTCGGCGGACAGCCACCCCGTCTCGGGCGCCTTCACCTTCTCCATCGGCGCGCCCTCGCAGACCTCCGTCGCACTGTCCGACCAGGCCGTGGGCGGCGGGGTCGTCGGCGCGCTCTACGGGTTCGCGCGCTGCGTCTCCTACGCGGGATTCATCCTCCTCGTCGGCGGCGCGGCCTTCGTCCTGGCCTGCTGGCAGCGGGGCGCCGGGGTCCGGCCGGTGCAGCGGCTCGTGGTCACCGGATGGCTCGCGCTGACCGGCGCCACGCTCGCCCTGCTGCTCCTGCGCGGTTCGTACGTCGGTTCCGGCAAGGTCGGCGACATCTTCGACCTGACACTGCTCGGGCAGGTGCTGCAGACCAAGTCGGGCGCGGCACTGGTCTCCCGGCTGCTGCTGCTCGCCGCGGCGGCCCTGTTCATCGCGGTGCTCTTCGGGGCGTACGTGAAGCGGGACGAGGACGACGGGCCGGACAAGGACGACGAGTCGGAGGAGGCCGCCGACGCCGCCGCCGACCGGGCCGCCGAGAAGAAGGACCTCACCTTCGGGCTCGCGATCGGCGGTGCCGTCGTCGCGGCGGGCCTGGCCGCGACCTGGGCCATGGCCGAGCACGCCTCGACCGGCATCCAGGCGGGCGTCGCGATGCCCGTCGACGTGCTGCACCTGCTGGCCGTCGCCGGCTGGCTGGGCGGCCTCGCGACACTGCTGGTCGCCCTGTTCCGGGCGCCCGCGGAGGAACAGATCGAGGCGGCGGCCGTACGCCGCTTCTCGCGCGTCGCGTTCGGCGGCGTCCTCACACTGGTCGCCACGGGGATCTACCAGTCGTGGCGCCAGGTCGGCTCCTGGTCGGCGCTCACCGACACGACATACGGACAGCTGCTGCTCGTCAAGATCGGCCTGGTGGCGGTCCTCGTGGGCATCGCGTGGATCTCGCGGCGCTGGACCGGGCAGCTGTCGGAGGTCGCGGCTCCGGAAGCCGTGGCGGCGGCCGTGGTCGAGCAGCGCCAGAAGGCACGGACGACGGTCCCCGCGGACACCACGGACACCGCGAACCCCGCCGACTCCCGGCGCGCCGCCCAGCTCGCCCGGCAGCGGTCCGCAGTCGCCACCACACGCGACAAGCGCATCCGCGACGCCGACCCGCACCGCTCTGGGCTGCGCCGCTCGGTCCTCGCCGAGGCGGGCGTCGCCATCGTGCTGCTCGCGGTCACGACCGCGCTGACGACCACCGAACCCGGGCGTACGGAGGAGGCGGCCAAGCAGGCCACCGCGTCCTCCTCGCAGCGGTCCGGCCCGCTCTCCCTGAAGATCCCGTTCGACACCGGCGGCCAGGACGGCAAGGGCACCGTGGAGGTCACCCTCGACCCGGCCCGCGTCGGCGCCAACGAGATGCACGTCTTCGTGGTGCGGCCGAACGGCAAGGCCTTCGACGTACCCGAGGTGAAGGTCGCCTTCACCCTCGCCGCGAAGGACATCGGCCCGCTGCCCGTGACCCCCGACCGCATCGCCACCGGACACTGGTCGGCGGCCGGGGTGCAGATCCCCATGGCGGGCGACTGGAAGATCGCGGTGACCGTACGGACCTCCGACATCGACCAAGCGACCGTGAACAAGAACGCGCAGATCGGCTGAACCTCACCATGGCTGACCACTCCACTCCGGAGACGTCCTCTCAGCGGACCACCTCCGAGGCCTCTTCCAAGGTGACCTCTCCGAGGGAAGCCGATGCGGAAAACGCCTCCCCCAAGAAGGCCACGCCGGAAAACGCCTCCCCTAAGGAGGCCGCTTTCGAGGAGGCCTCTCCTAAGGGGGCCTTTTCACGGCGCCGGCTGCTCGGCACCGCGGGTGCCACCGGTCTCGCCCTGGGCGCGGCCGGAGGCGCCGTGGGATACGCGGCGGCGCCCTCCGCCGAGAAGACCACCCCGCTGACCTCGCTCGGCGCGGACGCGGTGACGTTTCACGGGAAACATCAGCCCGGCATCACCGCCGCCCTCCAGGCCCGCGGCCACCTCGTCGCCTTCGACCTGGCCGCGGGAGCGGGCCACAAGGAGGCGGCCGCGCTGTTGCGCCGCTGGTCGGCGACGGCCCAGCGACTGATGGCGGGCGAGGCCGCCGCGCACGACGACACGGACATCGCCCGCGACGCCGGCCCCTCTTCCCTGACGGTCACCTTCGGCTTCGGGCACAGCTTCTTCGCACGTACGGGCCTGGAGAAGCAGCGCCCGGTCGCCCTGGACCCGCTGCCGGACTTCTCCTCCGACCACCTCGACAAGGCGCGCAGCAACGGCGACCTGTGGGTGCAGATCGGCGCGAACGACGCCCTGGTCGCCTTCCACGCCCTGCGCGCGATCCAGAACGACGCGGGCAGCGCGGCCCGCGTCCGCTGGCAGATGAACGGCTTCAACCGCTCGCCCGGCGCCACCGAGCAGCCGATGACAGCCCGCAACCTGATGGGCCAGATCGACGGCACCCGCAATCCGAAGCCGTCCGAGTCCACCTTCGACCAGCGCATCTTCGTGCCCGCCTCGGGCTCGGCCGACCCGGCCTGGATGACGAACGGCTCGTACGCCGTCGTACGCCGTATCCGCATGCTCCTCGACGACTGGGAGAAACTCTCGGTCAAGGCCCAGGAGGACGTCATCGGGCGCAAGAAGTCGAACGGGGCCCCGCTGTCCGGCGGCACCGAGACAACCACGATGAACCTCGACAAGACGGACGGCGACGGCAACCTGGTCGTCCCCATCAACGCGCACGCCCGGATCACCCGGCCCGACCAGAACGGCGGCGCCGCGATGCTGCGCCGTCCGTTCTCCTTCCACGACGGCATCGACACCGACGGCGTGCCCGACGCGGGCCTGCTCTTCGTCTGCTGGCAGGCCGATCCGCTGCGCGGTTTCGTCCCCGTCCAGCGCAAGCTCGACCGCGGCGACGCGCTCTCCACATTCATCCGCCACGAGTCGAGCGGACTGTTCGCGGTGCCGGGCGGGGCGGCGGAGGGGGAGTACGTGGGGCAGCGGCTGCTGGAGGGCTGAGGAGCACCCCTCGGCGCTGCCGGCTCCCGGTCGGCCGAGGGGCACCTCCGGGGCCGCGGTTCCCGGCCCGTCGAGGGGCGCCCTGCGGGGCCGCGGTGTCCGCAGACGTGAGCCGGGTTGGACACGGCCCATTAGGGTGACGGTATGTCGGCGACGCGCTACACCTATCTCGGCCCCGAGGGAACGTTCACCGAGGCCGCTCTCCGTACGCTTCCGGAAGCCGCGACGCGGGAGCTGGTCCCCATGGTGTCCGTCCCGGCCGCGCTCGACGCGGTGCGCGGCGGCGAGGCCGCGGGCGCGCTCGTCCCGATCGAGAACTCGGTCGAGGGCGGTGTCACCGCCACCCTCGACGAGCTCGCCAAGGGTGACCCCCTGATGATCTACCGCGAGGTCGTGCTGCCGATCGCCTTCGCCCTGCTGGTCAGGCCCGGCACGGCCCTGAAGGACATCAAGACCGTCACCGGCCACCCGGTCGCCCAGCCGCAGGTGCGGAACTGGCTCGGCACGCACCTGCCGGACGCGCTGTGGGAGTCGGCGGCGTCGAACGCGGACGGGGCGCGCCTGGTCCAGGAGGGCCGGTACGACGCGGCCTTCGCGGGCGAGTTCGCGGCGGCGACGTACGCGCTCGAACCGCTGGTGACCGAGATCCACGACGCGGCGAACGCCGAGACCCGCTTCGTGCTGGTCGGCCGCCCCGCCCGGCCCGCGGCCCCGACCGGCGCCGACAAGACGTCCGTGGTCATCTGGCTCGGCGACGACCACCCGGGCGCGCTCCTCGAACTCCTCCAGGAATTCGCCGTACGCGGCGTCAACCTGATGCGGATCGAATCGCGCCCGACCGGCCAGGGCATCGGCAATTACTGCTTCTCCGTTGACGCCGAAGGTCATATCACCGACCGCCGTGTGGGCGAGGCGCTGATGGGCCTCAAGCGAATCTGCCCCCAGGTGCGCTTCCTCGGGTCCTATCCGCGGGCCGGGGTCGCCCTGGAGGACGTACGGGCGGTGCGGCCCGGGACGTCCGACGGCGCGTTCTCGGCGGCGTCGGACTGGCTGGCGCGCTGCCAGGACGGCCGTTTTTAGCCGGTCGTACCTGCAGATTTTCTTTCTCCACAGAAAGTTATCCACAGGTGTGCTTCTCGACCTGGGGACAAGTCGACAACGAAGCGCTACATCGTCGACAAATCGGCCTACAGGGCCCCACTTCGTCCACAGTCATGCACGTCACCCCTCGTCCACTCTTTTCCCTTGATCAATCCTTTGGAGCGAAGCATTTCCACTCGAACGTGGGTGTAGAGATGGTTTGACTCGGGAATTCTTCGTCCCGCATGCGGCTTTCGGAATGATCACTTCCGTAGTCCACAGATCTTCCGCACAGCCTGTGGATAACTTGGTGGGGGCGTGGACCCCTGTGGACAACTCCCCCTCAAGTTCCGCTCCGCGCAAGGGAATCCAGTCAACCCATAGACTGCCGTCTGCCCCGTTTAAGGGAGTAGCGTCCTTTTTATTGACGCTTCCGAAGCCCATCCGCGGCGCCCCATTGGTGATCAAGAGATTCAGCCCGGCATTTCACTCATAACGTGACAGAAGCCCCGGACCGGAATATCGAGTCGTTGGCCGGAACCGCGCACCGGTAGCCTTGAGGGGTGATTGACCTTCGCCTGCTCCGTGAGGACCCCGACCGTGTTCGCGCCTCCCAGCGCGCCCGTGGAGAGGACGTCGCGCTCGTCGACTCCCTCCTCTCCGCCGACGAGCGGCGCAGGTCGTCCGGCGTCCGCTTCGACGAGCTCCGTTCCGAGCAGAAGTCGCTCGGCAAGCTGATCCCCAAGGCGTCCGGCGACGAGAAGGCCGAGCTGCTGAAGAAGGCCGGCGAGCTCGCCGCCGCGGTCAAGGCCGCCGACGCCGAGCAGCACGAGGCGGACGACGAGACCAAGCGGCTCGTCCTCCAGCTCGGCAACCTCGTGCACCCCGACGTCCCGGTCGGCGGCGAGGAGGACTTCGTCGTCCTGGAGACGCACGGCACGATCCGCGACTTCGCCGCCGAGGGCTTCGAGCCCAAGGACCACCTGGAGCTCGGCGAGGCGCTGGGCGCCATCGACGTCGAGCGGGGCGCCAAGGTGTCCGGCTCGCGCTTCTACTACCTGACGGGTGTCGGCGCGCTGCTGGAGCTCGCCCTCGTCAACGCGGCGATCGCGCAGGCTACCGAGGCCGGCTTCATCCCGATGCTGACCCCGGCGCTGGTCCGCCCGCGCGCCATGGAGGGCACCGGCTTCCTCGGCCAGGCCGCGGAGAACGTGTACCACCTGGAGAAGGACGACTACTACCTGGTCGGCACCTCCGAGGTCCCCCTCGCGGCGTACCACATGGACGAGATCCTCGACGCCGACCAGCTGCCCCTGCGCTACGCCGGCTTCTCGCCGTGCTTCCGCCGCGAGGCCGGCACCTACGGCAAGGACACCCGCGGCATCTTCCGCGTGCACCAGTTCGACAAGGTCGAGATGTTCTCGTACGTCGCCCCTGAGGACGCGGAGAACGAGCACAAGCGGCTCCTGGACTGGGAGAAGCAGTGGCTGACCGGCCTTGAGCTGCCTTTCCAGGTCATCGACGTGGCGTCGGGCGACCTCGGCTCCTCCGCGACCCGCAAGTTCGACTGCGAGGCGTGGATCCCCACCCAGGGCAAGTACCGCGAGCTGACCTCGGCCTCCAACTGCGACAGCTTCCAGGCCCGCCGCCTGTCGGTCCGCATGCGCGACGGCAAGAAGGTCCAGCCGCTCGCCACGCTGAACGGCACGCTGTGCGCCGTACCGCGCACGATCGTCGCGATCCTGGAGAACCACCAGCTGGCCGACGGCTCCGTCCGCGTGCCGGAGGTGCTGCGTCCGTACCTGGGCGGTCGTGAGGTCCTGGAGCCGATCTCCAAGTGACCAACGGCGCCGCGGAGTCGACCGGGTCCACCGTGTCCTTCCCCTACAAGCTCGTCGCGACCGACCTCGACGGGACGCTGCTGCGTTCCGACGAGACGGTCTCGGAGCGTACGCGTGAGGCGCTCGCCGCGGTCACCGCCGCGGGAGCCGCGCACATCGTCGTCACGGGGCGTGCGGTGCCCTGGACCCGGCACATCCTCGACGACCTCGGCTACGAGGGTCTCGCGGTGTGCGGCCAGGGCGCGCAGGTGTACGACGCGGGGGAGCACCGGCTGCTCACCGCGGTGACGCTCGACCGGCAGCTGGCCGGTCTGGCGCTCGCCAAGATCGAGGCGGAGGTCGGCCCGCTGCTGCTCGCCGCGAGCCGCGCCGGGCTCGACGGCGAGATACTGGTCGGCCCCGGCTACCGCATGATGGGCGGTTCGCTCGCGGTCGTACCGATCAAGGACGCGGCGGACCTCTGGTCGGCTCCCCTGAACAAGCTGTACATCCAGCACCCCACGCTCTCCGCCGACGAGCTCGCCGAGGCGGCCACGCGCGTCGCGGGCGGCCTTGTCGGCGTCATGATGGCGGGCGCGGACATAGTGGAACTCCTCCCCCTGGGCCTCTCCAAGGCGACAGGGTTGTCCATCGCCGCCCGCCGCCTGGGTATGAAGGCCGCGGACACGATCGCCTTCGGCGACATGCCGAACGACATCCCGATGTTCGGGTGGGCCGCGCACGGGGTGGCGATGGCCAACGCCCACGACGACCTCAAGGCGATCGCCGATGAGGTGACGTCCTCGAACGACGAGGACGGGATCGCTGTGGTGCTGGAGCGGTTGCTGGGTTAGGTGCCTGGGCTGCCGGCCTGCTGGGGCGCGGCAACTCGGTCGTACCTGAGGTCCGACGAGTCGGACGTGCGTGTCTTGTCGTGCGTGTCTTGAGGAGGATGCGCGGATCGAACGCGCGCGGGGTTTTACCCCCGACCACGGCTTAGCAAGCCGGTGCCTTACCTCTCGGCCAATCCTCCGGGTGGGCGGCCCGCGCGAGATGCGCGCTCGAAGCGGCCGCCCCGGACAGCCCCCCGTGCGGAGCGGGTTCGACGGAGGGTAACTACTCCGGAACCTGCCGCGGGCTGCCCTGTCGGGAGCTCGACGAACTGCTCCTGATGAACATCGTCGCGCTCCTCTCCCAGAACGTGGCGCCGACTCGATGCGGCGGCGGGGACAGAACTACTGTGCCCGTACGCCGACTTGGGCGCCACTGAATAAAACCGAGGTCAGCGGCGGCGCCACCTGCGCCGGCGCCCCTTGCTGAAGAACCATCCCGCGGGCGGCTCGTCGGAGCGCCAGGGCTGCGGATCGGGTCCCCCGTCGCGCCAGCGGGCGGCGAGCATACGGGCGCGGGCGGACGGCTCGGCCGTCTCCGCGGAGCGTATGAAGTTCTCGTCCAGGACGAGGTCGTCCCAGACGTCCCCGTTCATGTCCCCGGTCTCCCGCTGTTCCTCGCCCTTCGGTTCTGCCATCCCCGTTCCTCCTAGCCGTGCATCCCCTTGGCCCAGTGTGCCCAGTCAGAGGTGAAGCCGCTGTCAAGAAAAAGGGGGCTCTACGCGCGCGTGGGTGGCGACAACCGGCACGCGCGCGTGGAGCCCCGGCTCACTCCTCGCCGGCCAGCGTCAGTGACCGTAGGCGCTGCCCGGCGTACCAGGTGGCGAGCACGGTGACCGCGATCAGCAGCACCGTGGCGGTCGGCAGACCCACGTCCGAGGTGACGAGCTCCCCGCCGGTGACCTTGTGGCCGACCGCGAGCGCCCACTGCTGGACGCTGAGCGTGCGCGCGCCGGACACCAGCGACCCGAAGAGCGCCTCCCAGACGAGGGCGTAGACGAGTCCGAAGACCACCGCGTGCCGGGTCACGGTTCCCAGGAGCAGGAACAGGGCGGCGTACGCGATCGAGGCGACCAGTGCGGCCACGGTGTAGGCGACGGCGATCTGCTGGCCGTTGCCGTTCAGGATCATGCCCGCGATGAACGTCGGCAGCGCGGAGAACGCCATGGTGACGGCGATCGCGACGATCAGCTTGGTGAAGATGATCGTCGGCCGCTTGAGGGGCTTGGCGAGCAGATACACCACCGAGCCGTCGTCGATCTCGGGTCCGATCGCGCCCGTACCGGCGATGACGCCGATGATGGGCACCATCGTGGCGAGCGCGAACCCGCCGAGCACGTCCGAGGCGACCTGGTCGTCGGCTCCGGCGAAGCCGCGTACGGCCGCGGAGATCACGATGAGCAGGACGGGCAGCGCGCAGAGGATGAGGGCCCGGCGGCGGCCGAGCAGGCCCCGATAGGTGAGCCGGGCGACTGTGGGGTCGTACATCTCTTGGCCTCCTACGCCGCGACGAGATACGAGAAGACGGATTCGAGCGACTCGTCGGACGGCGAGACCGTGAGCAGCCGGATGCCGTGCTCGCGCGCGACGCGCGGCAGCAGCGCGGTGAACCGGCCGAAGTCGACCGCCTGGATGCGCAACGCGCCCTCGGCCAGGTCCACTTCGATGCCGGACGTCGACGGGTCGGCGATCAGCGCGGCGGCCAGGGCCCGGTCGTCGCTGGAGCGGACGAGGTAGCGGTGCGGGCGGTCGGTCATCAGGCGGCGGATGCGCCTGAAGTCGCCGCTCGCCGCGTGCCGTCCGGCGACGATCACCTCGATGTGCGCGGCGAGTTGCTCGACCTCTTCGAGGATGTGGGACGAGAACAGCACCGTGCGGCCCTCGTCGCCCATGCGGCGCAGCAGGTCCATGAGCTGCATGCGCTGGCGCGGGTCCATGCCGTTGAAGGGCTCGTCGAGCAGCAGCAGCGACGGGTCGTGGACGAGCGCGGACGCCATCTTCACGCGCTGCCGCATGCCCTTGGAGTACGTGGAGATCTTGCGGTCCTGCGCGTACTCCATCTCGACCGTGGCGAGGGCCCTTTGGGCGGCCTTCGCGCCGAGGCCGTGCAACTCGGCGTTGGCGACGACGAATTCGCGGCCGGTGAGGAAGTCGTACATCGCCTCGCGCTCGGGGACGATGCCGATGTGCTTGTAGATCTGTTCGTTGCGCCAGGTCGGCTGGCCGTCGAGGGTGACGGTGCCCGTGGAGGGGGCGAGGAAGCCGCCCATCATGTTGATGAGGGTGGACTTCCCGGCGCCGTTCGGGCCGAGCAGGCCGGTGACTCCGGGGCTGATCGTCATCGTGATGTCGTTGACCGCCACCACGTTGCCGAACCAGCGCGAGACGTGGTCGATGTTGAGCGTGGTCACAGCCCGGCCTTTCGGTAGCGGCGCATCAGGAGGCCGTAGCAGCCCGCGATGAGACCCAGGACGACGATGAGGTAGACGACGCCCTGTCCGGACGAGGGGCCTTCCCCTCCGGGGAAGGCGGAGGTGGCGCCGAGGAAGGCCGTCTGCACTCCGTCGATGAGCGTGATCGGCGAGAAGAGGCCGAGCCACGGGACGGCTCCGGTGCTGGACTGGTCGAAGGCGATGGCCTGGACGGTGGACACCGCTCCGTAGGAGATGGTCAGGGCGGCGATGACGGCCGCGATGCCGAAGCCGCGGCGCGGGGTGATGGCCGAGATGACCAGGCCGATCCCGGCGAACAGCAGCGACAGCAGCGTCACGGAGACCAGCCCCTGTCCGAAGCCCTTCGTCTGGTCGGCGAAGTCGAGCTTTGCCAGAAGGGCCCCTACGTAGAGCACGATCAGCGGTGCGGCGGTGAGGATGAACAGCGCCGAGGCCAGGGCCGCGTACTTGGCCCTTACGTAGTCGGCGGTCTCGATGGGGCGCGAGAAGTACAGCGGTACGGTCTTGAAGCGGAGGTCGCGCGAGACGGACTGGGGTCCCTGGGAGGCGACGTACAGGCCGATGACGGCCTGCATGATCACCGCGTAGCGCGTGTAGTCGACGGGCAGGTCCTTCGCCTTCGTGGCGACCGCGACGGCCACCATGATGAGTGCGGGGACGCAGATCACCACGAAGAGCAGCATCGGCAGCACTTTGGACTTGACCGAGCGGCCGAGACCGTAGGCGCCGCGCAGGGACTGCGAGTACAGCGAGCGGCGGGCGTAGGCGCGGCCCAGGCGCGGGCCGTCGTAGTTGCGGTAGCCGATGTTGTGGATACGGGTCTGCTCACCGGGCTGGGCCGGGGCCATCACCTGGGGCTGCTCAACCGCCATGGCCGACCGCCTCTTTCCGCTGCTCGTCGCCGGTCGTCTGTTCGCCACCGGTCTTCTGCTCGTCGCTGTCCTTGAAGACCTCCGCGATGTGGTGCCTGCGCTGTTCCATCCGGACCAGGCCGAGGCCGAGGTCGGCGACGATGTCGCGGACGAGGTCGTACGTCTCCTCGCCCTCGGCGGTGAGCAGCAGGATGTGTCCGGCGCCGGGCAGGCCGCTGCCGTCGTGGGTCTCGATGCCGCGCGCGTGGAGCACGTCGCGCACCGTGCCGGTGCCGTCCGGGTGCTCGTCGGTGTCGGTGACCTCGATGGCGAGGGTCGTCGTGGTCTGGGTGAAGTCCGTGGTGGAGCTGGAGCGCAGCAGCTTGCCGCCGTCGACGACGACGACGTGGTCGCAGGTTCGCTCCAGCTCGCCCAGCAGATGCGAGGTGACCAGGACCGAGATGCCGAAGTCGGTGTGGATGCGGCGGATCAGTCCGAGCATTTCGTCGCGGCCGACCGGGTCGAGGCCGTTGGTCGGCTCGTCGAGGAAGACCAGCTGGGGGTCGTGGACGAGGGCCTGCGCGAGCTTCACGCGCTGCTTCATGCCCGTCGAGTAGCCGCCGATGGGGCGGTAGCGCTCCTCGTACAGGCCGACGTGGCGCAGCGTGTCCGCGGTGCGCTCGCGGGCCGCGGCCGGCGGGAGCCCGGACATGCGCGCCATGTGGACGACGAACTCGGTGGCCGAGACGTCGGGCGGCAGGCAGTCGTGCTCGGGCATGTACCCGACCCGCTCGCGGATGGCGCCGCCTTCGGTGGCGACGTCGAGGCCGAGCACGTGTGCGCGGCCCTCGGTGGCGGGGGACAGACCCAGCAGGATCTTGATCAGTGTGGACTTGCCGGCCCCGTTGGCTCCGACGAGTCCGGTCACACCGGGCCCGACGTCCACGGAGAGCCGGTCAAGAGCGGTCACCCTGGGGAACCGCTTGCTCAGGCTTTCGGTCGCGATCACAGTCACGTTTCGAAGGTAGTGGCGCACGCCACAGCGGTCGTCAGCCCATGGAGCTGGATCCGCGTCAGACTCCAGTCGTACGGGCCCGTAGGGGTCCCCCTGAGGTCGAACAACCGGCGCTGGTTTATCCACATCGCGGCGGTTGTCCACAGGCGTCGCGCAGCTCTATTGACGCAGCCTCTAACAACTGTCACATTCGCCAGTGTCAAGTTACGGGCACGTACCGCGGTCAGCGTGGACATGGGTGGGGCGGTGGCATGACGACGGCAGTGGCAGGCGAACTCTCCGCGGAACTGCGGGGGTTCAGGGAAGTGCAGCGCCTCGCGTACGAGTGCGCGGAAGCGGTCGCGGCGCAGCTCAAGCCGGGTGTGACCGAGCGCGAGGCGGCGCGCATGCAGCGCGACTGGCTGCGCGAGCGCGGGGTGCGGGACTGGTTCCACCTGCCCTTCGCCTGGTTCGGGGACCGTACGGCGTTCGTGAACTTCCGGATCCCGCTGCAGTTCTTCCCCACCAACCGCCGTCTGGAGCCGGGGATGCCGTTCATCCTCGACATGGCCCCGGTCCACAAGGGATACACGGCGGACATCGGCTACTCGGGCTCGCTCGGGCTGAACCCCGTGCAGGACAAGCTGCTCGCCGACCTTGAGGCGCACCGCGAGCTGATCCTGCGCGAGGTACGCGAGCGGCGCCCGCTGCGCGAGATCTACGAGGACGTGGACCGGCTCATGGTCCGCCAGGGCTATGCGAACCGGCACCGCGCGTATCCCTTCGGCGTGATCGCGCACAAGGTGGACCGGGTGAAGGAACGCCCCTGGTCGCCACGGCTGTTCGGGTTCGGCACCCAGTCCCTGAAGGGGCTCGCGAGCGACGCGATCCACGGGCACCGCGACGGCTGGTCGCCGTTGTGGTCGCCGTACCGGTTCTCCGACCATCCGCCCCGTCCGGGGCTGTGGGCGGTCGAACCGCACCTCGGATTCCGGGGCACCGGCGCGAAGTTCGAGGAGATCCTGGTCGTCACCGACTCCAAGGACCCCGAGCAGAGCGCGTTCTGGCTGGACGACGATCTGCCGCACGTGCGGCGCTGGGCGGAGGACAAGTGAGTCTCGAAGGCGCGCGTGAGCGCTGGGTGCGGACGGGCGGAGTCGAGCTGTGCGTCGCCGAGTTGGGCGACCCGTCACAGCCCACGGTGGTGCTCGTGCACGGCTATCCGGACTCCAAGGAGGTGTGGTCCGAGGTCGCGACCCGCCTCGCCGAACGCTTTCATGTGGTGCTCTACGACGTACGGGGCCACGGCAGGTCCACGGCGCCGCAGCCGCTGCGCGGCGGGTTCACGCTGGAGAAGCTGACGGACGACTTCCTGGCGGTCGTGGACGCGGTCAGCCCCGACAGACCCGTACATCTGGTGGGGCACGACTGGGGTTCGGTGCAGTCGTGGGAGTTCGTCACGGTCCCGCGCACCGAGGGCCGGATCGCGTCCTTCACGTCGATGTCCGGGCCGTCCCTGGACCATTTCGGGCACTGGATCAAGCAGCGCGTGAAGCGGCCCACCCCGCGCAAGGTCGGCCAACTCCTCGGCCAGGGCGCCAAGTCCTGGTACGTGTACCTGCTGCACACGCCCGTCCTGCCCGAGCTGGCCTGGCGCGGCCCGCTCGGCAAGCAGTGGCCGAAGATCCTCCAGCGGGTCGAGAAGGTCCCCGCGGGCGACTACCCGACCCCGTCGCTGCCCTCGGACGCGGCGCACGGCGCGTGGCTGTACCGCGACAACGTACGGGCCCGGCTGAGCAGGCCGCGCACGGACGCCTACGCGCACGCGCCCGTGCAGCTCATCACGCCCCTGGGGGACGCGTTCCTCTCCGAGCGGCTCTACGACGAGCTGGAGACGTGGGCCCCGCGGCTGGTGCGCCGTACGCTCCCGGCCAAGCACTGGGTGCCGCGCACGCGCCCGGACCAGCTGGCGGCCTGGATCACGGAGTTCGTGACGGCGAACGAAGGCCGGGGGACCGGCGTGCCCGCGCACGACACCATGGCCACCGGCAAGTACGCGGACCGGTTCGGCGGGCAGCTCGTGCTGGTCACGGGCGCGGGCAGCGGTATCGGGCGGGCCACCGCCTTCGCGTTCGCCGAGGCCGGCGCGCGCGTGGTGGCCGTCGACCGGGACGCCGAGAGCGCGGCCCGCACGGCGGAGATGTCCCGGCTGATCGGCTCCCCCGATGCCTGGGCGGAGACGGTCGACGTCTCCGACGAGCAGGCCATGGAGAAGCTCGCCGAGAAGGTCGCCGCCGAGTACGGCGTGGTGGACGTGCTGGTGAACAACGCCGGGATCGGGCTCTCCGGATCCTTCTTCGACACGACCCCGGAGGACTGGAGGAAGGTCCTCGACGTCAATCTGTGGGGCGTGATCCACGGATGCCGGCTCTTCGGGAAGCAGATGGCCGAGCGCGGGCAGGGCGGCCACATCGTCAACACCGCGTCGGCGGCGGCGTACCAGCCGTCGAAGGCACTGCCCGCCTACAGCACCTCCAAGGCGGCCGTCCTGATGCTCAGCGAGTGCCTGCGCGCGGAGCTGGCGGGGCAGGGCATCGGCGTCTCGGCGATCTGCCCCGGCTTCGTCAACACGAACATCACCTCGACCGCGCGCTTCGCCGGGGTCGACGCGCTGGAGGAGAAGCGGCGCCAGAAGAAGTCGGCGCGGCTGTACGGGCTGCGCAACTACCCGCCGGAGAAGGTGGCCGACGCGATCCTGCGCGCGGTGGTCCGCAATCAGGCGGTCGTCCCGGTCACCCCGGAGGCGCGCGGCGCCCACCTCATGTCCCGCTTCACACCGAGGGCACTGCGCACGATCGCACGGCTGGAGCCACCGCTGTGAGCGAACTCGGCTCCCTGAGCGACGACCACCATGCGATCGCCCCGCGCCGGGTCTCCTTCGACTGGCAGCGGACGCCGCTGCACTGGATCCCGGACGAGCCCACCGCCACCCACGTCATCAACGTGCTGCATCTGCTGCTGCCCGCGGGGGAGCGGTGGTTCGTGAAGGTCTTCAAGGCGGGGCTGCCGCTGGTCGACGACCCCGAACTCCTCAAGGACGTCAAGGGTTTCATGGGTCAGGAGGCGACGCACAGCGTGCAGCACGCGTATGTCCTCGACCACCTCGCGGCGCAGCGCCTGGACACCGCGGACTTCACGAAGTACGTCGACTTCCTCTTCGAGAAGCTGCTGGGCGAGAAGCCGCCCCTGGGGGCGCCGGTACCGGCCGGGGAGTGGCTGCGCTTCCGGCTGTCGGTGATCGCGGCGATCGAGCAGTTCACCGCGGTGCTGGGTGACTGGGTGCTGGCGGCCGAGGGCCTGGACCTCGCGGACGCCGACGAGGTCATGCTCGACCTGCTGCGCTGGCACGGCGCGGAGGAGGTCGAGCACCGCGCGGTCGCCTTCGACATGTACCAGCACTGCGGCGGCGAGGGCCTGCCCCGCTACGCGCGCAGGATCGCGGGCATGGCGGTCACCGCGCCGATGATGCTGTACCTGTGGGCATGGGGTGCCGCCTACCTCATACGCCACGATCCCCAGCTCGCCGGCCGCCTGCGCTACTCGCTCGCCTCCCACAACAGGGCCGTACGCAAGGGTCTGCTGCCCACCTGGAAGGAGCTCGGCACGGCCATACCCCGCTACCTGCGGCGGTCGTACCATCCGTCCCAGGAGGGCTCACTGCGCAGGGCCGTCGAGTATCTGGCGCAGTCACCGGCGGCACGGTCGGCTGCGGGGGCGATCGGACGCGCGGCCATCGCGTAGCGAGGCCGGGAGGGCGGGAAGCGTGAGCGACGAGTCGGCCGGTGTCGCGTACCGGATCGAGGACCTGGCGCACCACAGCGGTGCCACGGTCCGGACGATCCGCGCCTATCAGGACCGCGGGCTGCTCCCCCGCCCCGAGCGGCGCGGCCGCGCCAATGTGTACGCGGACGCGCATCTGGCCCGGCTGCGGCAGATCGCCGGCCTCCTGGACCGCGGCTACACGCTGGCCTCCATCAAGGAGCTCCTGGAGGCCTGGGACACGGGCCGGGGTCTCGGCGGGATCCTCGGTCTGGTCGCGGAGGTCGACGGGCCGTGGACCGACGAGGAGGCCGTACGCATCTCGCGGGACGAGCTCGACGAGCGGTTCGGCGGCAGCCCGGACGACGCGGCGGTCGCCGACGCCGTCGAACTCGGTGTACTGGAGCCGGTTCCCGGGGACACGGACTCCTTCCTCGTTCCGAGCCCTCAAGAGCTGGCCGTGGCAGTCGAGTTGTCCGCTGCGGGAGTTCCGCTGTCCGCGATCTCGGTCCATTTGCGGGAGTTGAGGGGGCAGGTCGAGCACATTGCCTCCCGTTTCCTGGAGTTCACGACGGAGCATGTCTTCGCGCGCTATCTGGGGGAGCGTCAGCCGACCGACGCGGACGCTGCCGAGGCCGCCTCGCTCGTACGACGACTGCGCCCGCTCGCGCAGCAGACGGTGGACGTCGAACTGGCCCGTGCGATGCGGCTGTTCGCCAACCGGCACCTGCGTCAGCACCTCGGTGCGGGGCAACCCCCTGAGCTCAAGGACGAGACGCGTTCCGTGGAGATTCCCGCGGACACAATGCGGGCTGTTGAGGGGCTGGTTGGTGCCGGGCAGGTGGCGGCCTTCGTCGTTGCGGCTGCCGAACGGGAGGTGCAGGCACGGACCTTGGACCGACTCACCTCAAACCACATAAATCTGGGCACTGTTGATGAAATATCCTAAATGGCTGGCGAGTTGTCCACAGATTCGTCAATTCCCCTGTGGATAACAGGACTTGGCTGTGGACCAAACCTCCGAATCAAAATCAAATGCGTGATCCGTCTCTCGCCAGGCACGCTGGAGAGATGAACGAACGCATGGATGAAAGACGCACCGTGAAGGTGTCGAAGTACCTCTCGAAGCATCTGCGGCACCAGCCCGAGCGGATCGGGCTCACGCTCGGCGAGGGCGGCTGGGTGGAGATCGAGACGCTGATGGCCGCGGCGGCCGCGCACGGCTTCCGGATCACGCGCGAGGAACTCGATCACGTGGTGGCCACGAACGACAAGCGGCGCTTCGCGATCGAGGGGACCCGGATCCGCGCCAGCCAGGGCCACTCCGTCGAGGTCGACCTCGGACTGCCCCCGGCGACTCCGCCCGCGTACCTCTACCACGGGACCGTGGCCCGCAGCCTGGACGCGATCCGCGCCGAGGGCCTGCGGCCCATGAACCGGCACGACGTGCACCTCTCGCCGGACCGGGAGACCGCCACCCGCGTCGGCGCCCGCCGCGGCCGGCCGGTCGTGCTCTCCGTGGACGCCGCCGCCATGCACCGCGACGGCCATGTCTTCCGGGTCAGCGCGAACGGGGTCTGGCTCACCCAGGCCGTACCGCCGCGGTACCTGCGGTTTCCCTCAGGGCACTGACCGGGCAGGCAGCGGGGGCGGTCATGCGGTGGCCGCGACCACTGGGCGGTTCCGCTTACGCTCGATGTATGAGTCTGCGTCTGAGCACTGTGATCCTGCCGTACGTCCGCTGGCACGAGGGCGGGCGTTCCGCCTGGCAGCGTGCGGAGCAGCTCGGCTTCCACACCGCGTTCACGTACGACCATCTGTCGTGGCGGACCTTCCGCGACGGCCCGTGGTTCGGGGCCGTGCCGACGCTGACCGCCGCGGCCGCCGTCACCGACCGGCTCCGCCTCGGCACGCTCGTGACCTCGCCGAACTTCCGGCACCCGGTGACGCTCGCCAAGGACCTGATCTCCCTCGACGACATCTCGAACGGCCGGGTCACCCTGGGCATCGGCGCGGGCGGCACCGGCTTCGACGCCACGGCGCTCGGCCAGGACCCCTGGACCCCGCGCGAGCGCGCCGACCGCTTCGGCGAGTTCGTACCGCTGCTCGACCGGCTCCTGACCGAGGACTCCGTCTCGTACGGCGGTGACTACTACTCGGCGCACGAGGCGCGCAACATCCCGGGCTGCGTCCAGCGCCCCCGGCTGCCCTTCGCGGTGGCCGCCACCGGGCCTCGCGGGCTGAAGCTCGCCGCCCGGCACGGGCAGGCGTGGGTGACGACCGGCGACCCGAAGCTGTACGAAACGGGCACCCCCGACCAGTCGGTTCAGGCCATTCGCGGGCAGGTCGACAAGCTGGCCGACGCCTGCGCCGCGATCGGCCGGGACGTGGACGAGCTCGACAAGATCCTGCTCACCGGCTTCACCCCGGACCGTGGCCGTCCGCTGGAGTCCCTCGACGCGTTCGTCGACTTCGCGGGCAGGCACGCGGAGCTGGGCTTCACCGACATCGTGATCCACTGGCCGATCCCCGACTCGGACTTCGCGGCCGACGTGAAGATCTTCGAGCGGATCGCCATGGAGGCCCTGGCGCAGCTGCCCTGAGACCCCGCCCCGGCTGCCCTTGGCTGGACGGGGCGTAACGGTGCTGGTGAGGACGGTAACCACTCACATGTGCGGTCCGCCGCACGGCCGTGCGCGCATATGCGGGAGAATGGGCGGGTGACCTCAGCGACTCGACGGCCCGAGACCCCGGCCTCCACCGTTCCGCCCCGGCTGATCGCCACGGATCTCGACGGCACCCTGCTGCGCGACGACAAGTCGGTGTCCGAGCGCACGATCGCCGCCCTCGCCGCCGCCGAGCAGGCGGGCATCGAGGTCTTCTTCGTCACCGGCCGCCCGGCTCGCTGGATGGACGTCGTCAGCGATCACGTCCACGGGCACGGCCTGGCGATCTGCGGCAACGGCGCCGCCGTGGTCGACCTGCACGGCGGCCCCGGCGCCCACCGGTTCGTCAAGGTCCGCGAGCTGGCGCGGGAGAACGCGCTCGACGCCGTACGGCTGGTGCGCGAGGCCGCGCCGGGCGCCGTGTTCGCCGTGGAGCAGACGTACGGCTTCTACCAGGAGCCCACGTACCCCAAGCTGCACATGGAGACCCCCGACAGCCTCGCGCCCGCCGAGAAGCTCCTGGCGGCGGACGCCCCCGGTGCCGGCGAACCGGTGCTCAAGATCCTCGCCTTCCATCACGAGCTCGACCCCGACACCTTCCTCACCGTCGCCCGCCTGGCCATCGGCGACCGGGCCAACGTCACCCGCTCCAGCCCCAGCGCCCTGCTGGAGATCAGCGGCCCCGACGTCTCCAAGGCCAGCACTCTCGCGCTCTGCTGCGCCGAGCGCGGTATCTCCCCCGAGGAAGTCGTCGCCTTCGGTGACATGCCGAACGACGTCGAGATGCTCAGCTGGGCGGGCCAGTCGTACGCCATGGGCAACGCCCATCCCGAGGTCATCGCCGCAGCCTCCGGACGCACAGTCGCCAACAACGAGGACGGCGTGGCGGTCGTCATCGAGCGCATACTCGCGGAACGCCTGCACTGAGCGCCCCGTAGGTTGAGCTCCCCGTAAGTTGAGCGCCCCGCAAGGGGCGCGGGGAACTGCGCGACAAGCCCCCACTCACCCGCAGTCAAACCACAACCCGCGGCTCGAAGTAGACGTCACCTACAAGCCGCCGCCCCGCAGCCATAACCGGGCCCCACCTCAAACCGGCCCAACCCGCGGAGCGTACGGCGCTTGCCAGACCACTGTCGTACCGCCCCCTCCCTCCCCGATCCCCGCCCCGTACCAACTGTCCCCGCCCAACGACTCGGCCCGCCGCTTGAGGTTCCGCAGCCCGCTGCGCCGCCCCCCGTCGGGGATGCCGACCCCGTCGTCGGCGACGCTGAGCCGTACGCCCTGCTGCCCGTCCGCGAGGTGCGCGGTCGCGTCGACGACGACGTCGATGCGGGAGGCCCCGGAGTGCCGGAAGGCATTGGAGAGGGCCTCGCGCAGGGCGGCGATGAGGTTCTTGCCGGTGAGTTCGCCCACCAGTGTGTCGACGGGGCCGATGAAGCGGTGGCCGGGCTTGAAGCCGAGGGGTACGGCGGCCATGTTGATCTCGCGCAGCACTCGGGTGCGCAGTCCGGACGGTTCTTCGGCGGGGCCTTGCTGGAGCGCGAAGATGGCGGTGCGGATCTCCTGGATGGTGACGTCGAGTTCGTCGACCGCCTTGCCGACGCCCTCCTGAACCTCGGGCACGACCGACCGCCGCTGTGCACTCTCCAGCATCATCCCGGTGGCGAACAGCCGCTGGATCACGAGGTCGTGCAGGTCACGGGCGATCCGGTCGCGGTCCTCGTACACCGCGAGCCGCTCCCGGTCACGCTGGGCCTCGGCCATCATCAGCGCGAGTGCGGCCTGCGAGGCGAACTGCGCGGCGAGGATGCGTTCGGTCTCGGTGAACGGGCGGCCGTCGCGGGTGCGCGGGGTGACGAGGGCTCCGAGCACCCGGCCGTCGCTCTGCAGCGGCAGCATCATCATCGGCCCGTATGCGCGCGCGGGTTCCGGGAGCATGCGCCGGTCGGTGGCCGCGTCCTTGACGAACACGGCCTCCCCGTCGAGGATTTCGGCGACGAACTCGCTCTCCGGCGGGATGACCATGCCGAGCGTCTCCGACGGGCCTTCCAGGGCGACGGCGACGATCTCCAGGCCGCCCTCTTCGGCGGGCAGCAGCACGAGCCCGGACGCGGAGCCGGAGAGCCGGCGGGCCTGCTCGGCGATGACCTGGAGGGCGTCCTCGGCGTCGCCGCCCGACAGCAGCGCCGTCGTGACGGCAACCGAGCCGTCGATCCAGCGCTCGCGCTGCTGGGCGGCCTCGTACAGGCGGGCGTTGCCGATGGCGATACCCGCCTCCGTGGCCAGCACCCGGACCATGTTGAGGTCGTAGTCGTTGAACGGGCCGCCGCCGCGCTTCTCGGCCAGATACAGATTCCCGAAGATCTCCCCCTGCACCCGGATCGGAACCCCGAGGAAGCTCCGCATCGGCGGATGGTGCTCAGGGAACCCGCAGGAGCGCCGGTCGTCGGCCAGGTTCGCGCGCCGCACCGGCCCCGGGTCGTGGATGAGCGCCCCGAGCAGCCCCTTGTGCCCGTCGGGCAGCCGCCCGATCCGCTGGGCGGTTTCCTCGTCGACCCCGTAATAGACGAAGTCCGCGAGCCCGTTCCCGTCCTCCGCCACGACCCCGATGGCCGCGTACCGCGCGTCCGCCAGCTGGGCCGCCGTCTCGCAGATCCGGTCCAGCGTGGAGTGCAGCTCAAGGCCCGACCCGACCGACCGCATCGCCTCCAGCAGCTGCGGCACGCGCGCGGTCAGCTCGGCCGACAGCCCTTGCAGGCCCCGGGGCGCCCGAGCTGCCCTGTCCTGGCCGCCGTCCGGGTCGGGCGAGGCGGGAGCTACTGACATGGCTTGAGCGTAGTTAGTCCTATTTGTAAGGGAAAGTCGAGATGGGACCGTGAGGGAAAGGCGGGATGAGGCCGTGACGATAAGGCCAGGACCGGAGGTGCGGGAGCCCGGTCCGGGTCGGCCGGACGGCGAACGGCGAACGCCGGACGCACGGACCGCTCCTGGGCCCTGCCGTCACATTCCCGCCCGCCCCCGACGCCAGGACCTAGCTGTATTGCCCCACGGCCCCGACCAGCAGATCCCCCGCCGCTTCCCGCTCCACCATCTCCCGCAGCGGCCCCTCACCGGCCGCCAGCTCCGCGTACGGACCCCGCTGGACCACCCGCCCCTCCGCGAGCACGATCACCTCGTCCACCGTGTCGAGCCCGGCCAGCCGGTGCGTGATCAGCAGCGTCGTACGGCCCTCGGTCGCGGCCAGCAGATCCGCGGTGAGCGCGTCGGCCGTCGGCAGGTCGAGGTGTTCCGCGGGCTCGTCGAGGACGAGGACGGGGAAGTCGGCGAGCAGCGCACGGGCCAGCGCGAGCCGCTGCCGCTGGCCGCCCGACAGCCGTGCCCCGTGCTCACCGATCAGCGTGTCGAGCCCGTCGGGCAGCCCGTCGGCCCAGTCGAGGAGCCGGGCCCGCGCGAGCGCGTCGCGCAGTTCGGCCTCCGTCGCGTCCTTCCGGGCCAGCAGCAGGTTCTCGCGCACGGTGCTGTCGAAGAGGTGCGCGTCCTGGGCACACAGCCCGACCGTGCGGCGTACGGCGTCCCCGTCCATGCCGTACGCGTCCACGCCGCCCACCGTGTACGTCCCCGCGTCCGGGTCCAGGAACCGCAGCAATACCTGCGCGAGCGTGGTCTTCCCCGACCCGGAGGGGCCGACGACGGCGATCCTGCGGCCCTGTTCGAGGGTCAGGTCGAGCCCGGCGAGCGCGTCCCGGTCCTGTCCGCTGTGACGGGCCCGCAGCCCCTGTACACGCAGCGGGAACGGCGACGCGGGCGCCTGCTGCGGACGTTCCGGCTCGCGTACGGGATCGGGCGCGTCCAGCACCTCGTACACACGCTCCGCGCTCTTGTGCACCCGCTGCCGGTACTGGACGGCGAGCGGCAGCCCCAGGACGGCCTCGAACGCGGCCAGCGGGGTGAGGACGACGACGGCCATCGCCACGCCGCCCAGACGCCCGGCGGCGACCGCCTGGGCGCCCACGAGGGCGGTGGCCGCGACGGTCAGTCCGGACGCGAGTGCGGTGAGCCCGTCGCCGAGCGCGGTCGCGGTGGCGGCCCGGGAGGCGATGCGGGTGAGCACGGTGTCGGCCCGCCGCGCCTCAGCGGTACGGGCGGGCAGCGCGCCCGCGACGGTCAACTCGGCTGTTCCCGTGAGCAGATCGGTCACCCGGGTCGCCAGGACGCCGCGCGCGGGAGCCAGTCGCCGTTCGGCTCGGCGCGCCACGGCACCGGTCACGAGCGGGACACCGACCCCGGCCGCCAGCAGTCCGACGGCGAGGGCGGCACCGGCCTCGGGCAGCAGCCAGGCGGTGAAGCCGACGGAGGCGGCGGACACGACGACCGCGGCTCCGGCGGGCAGCAGCCACCGCAGCCAGTAGTCCTGCATCGCGTCCACGTCGGCGACGAGCCGCGACAGCAGATCTCCGCGCCGGGCCGTCCGCAGCCCGGCGGGCGCGAGGCGTTCGAGGCGCCGGTACACGGCGACCCGGGTGTCGGCCAGCATCTTCAGCACCGCGTCGTGCGACACGAGCCGCTCCGAGTACCGGAACACGGCCCGCCCGATCCCGAACGCCCGCGTGGCCGTCACGGCCACCATCAGATACAGCACCGGCGGCTGCTGGGACGCCCGCGAGATGAGCCACCCGGAGGTGGCCATCAGACCGACGGCACTCCCGAGCGCGAGACTTCCGAGCAGCAGAGCCAGCGTGAGCGGCCCGCGCCGGGGAGCGGCCATGGCCCGGACGCGAGCAAGCACGCCCCCACGCGCCCGAGGGGCCGCATGGGGCTCTCCGCCGTCCGCGGCGGGCACGCTTTCCGGCTCGACCGGTCGCTGCGACTGCGCACGGCCGGAGTCCGCGGAGCCGGGCACTTCGACGGTCACCACCGACTCCGCCGAACCCGACACGTCGGCAGACGCCTGTGGCTCCAGCCGCACCACCCGGTCCGCCACCCCCAGCAACGCCGGCCGGTGCACGACCAGCAGCACCGTCCGCCCCACAGCGAGCCGCCGCACCGCGTCCACGACCTCCGCCTCCGTCGCCCCGTCCAGCGAGGCGGTCGGCTCGTCGAGGAGCAGCACGGGCCGGTCCGCGAGGAACGCCCGGGCCAGGGCGAGGCGCTGGCGCTGGCCGGCCGACAGCCCGGCTCCGTCCTCACCGAGGACCGTGTCGACCCCGTCGGGCAGCGCGTCGACGAAGCCGGCCGCACCCGCGTCGGCGAGCGCCCGGCGCAGCGCCGCGTCGTCGGCGTCGGGCCGTGCCAGCCGTACGTTCTCGGCGATGGACCCGGCGTACAGATGAGGCCGCTGCGGCACCCAGGCGATCCGCGAGCGCCACTCCACCCGGTCGGCCTCGGCAGGATCGACTCCCCCGACCCGCACCCGGCCCTCGGTGGGCGCCACAAACCCCAGCAGGACGTTCAGCAGTGTCGACTTGCCCACGCCGCTCGGCCCGACAAGAGCCACCGTCTCACCGGGGTCGACCGTGAACGAGACGTCCGAGACCGCGTCCCCGGAACGCCCCGGGTACCGCACGGTGACGCCCTCGAAGCCGATCTCCCCCGCCGGCGCGCGCAGCGAGCCGGACGCCGGAACCGGTGTCTCCAGCACCGAGAAGATCTCCTCGGCCGCCGCCAGCCCTTCGGCCGCGGCGTGGTACTGCGCCCCCACCTGCCGCAGCGGCAGATACGCCTCGGGCGCGAGGACGAGGATGACGAGCCCCACGTACAGGTCCATCTCGCCGTGCACGAGCCGCATCCCGATGGTCACCGCGACCAGCGCGACCGAGATCGTGGCGAGCAGCTCCAGCGCGAAGGACGACAGGAAGGCGATCCGCAGCGTCCGCATGGTCGCCTGCCGGTACTCGCCGGTGATCTTCCGGATCGACTCGGCCTGCGCCTTGGCCCGGCCGAACACCTTGAGCGTGGGCAGCCCCGCGACGACGTCCAGGAAGTGCCCCGAAAGGCGTGACAACAACCGCCACTGACGGTCCATCTGGGCCCGCGTGGCCCAGCCGATCAGAACCATGAAGAGCGGGATCAGCGGCAGCGTGCCGACGATGATCGCCGCCGACACCCAGTCCTCGGTGACGATCCGGGCGAGCACGGCCACCGGAACCACCACCGCGAGCCCCAACTGCGGCAGATAGCGCGAGAAGTAGTCGTCGAGCGCGTCAACTCCCCGCGTAGCCAGCGCGACCAGCGATCCGGTCCGCTGCCCGCTCAGCCATCCGGGGCCGAGGAGCGCGGCCCGCTCCAGCAGCCGCCCCCGCAGCTCCGACTTGACCGCCGCGCTCGCCCGGTGCGCGGCGAGCTCGGTGAGCCAGGAGACGACCGCCCGCCCGATCGCGACCAGCGCCAACAGCATCAGCGGTGTGCGGAGTTCACCGGCCGAGAGGCCGTGCTGGAAGGCACCGACCACCACCTCGGCAATGAGCATCGCCTGGGCGATGACCAGCGCCGCCCCGGCGATCCCCAGCCCAACGACCGCCGCGAGAAAGAGGCGAGTGGCGCGGGCGTACCGCAGCAGACGCGGATCGATCGGTTTCACGTGAAACACACCCTTGACTCATCGGGCATGTTTCACGTGAAACGACCGTTTCACGTGAAACATGCCCGTCGATTCAGCAGACCTCAGTGAGCGACATCGGCCGCGATGTGCTGCGTACCGATCCGCTTGCGGAACACCCAGTACGTCCACGACTGGTAGAGCAGGACGATCGGCGTGGCGATGCCCGCGCACCAGGTCATGATCTTCAGGGTGTACGGGCTCGACGACGCGTTGGTGACCGTCAGGCTCCAGTCCTCATTGAGCGAGGACGGCATGACGTTCGGGAAGAGCGTCAGGAAGAGCATCGCGACGGCCGCCACGATGGTGAGCCCCGACAGCATGAACGCCCAGCCCTCACGGCCGCCGTTGACCGCCACAAGGGCGGCGACAAGCGCGGCCACGGCCACGACCAGCGCGACCAGCGACGTGCCGTCGCCGTTCTCGACCTGGGTCCAGAGCAGGAAGATCAGCGCCAACACGGCTGTCGCCAGCCCGAGTTGCAGCGCCAGCTTCCGCGCCCGCTCCCGGATGTCCCCGACGGTCTTGAGCCCGACGAACACCGTCCCGTGGAAGGTGAACAGCGTCAGCGTGACCAGGCCGCCGAGGAGCGCGTACGGGTTGAGCAGGTCCCAGAGGTTGCCCACGTACTCGAAGTTCTGGTCGATCTTCACTCCGCGCACGATGTTGCCGAAGGCCACGCCCCACAGGAACGCCGGGATCAGCGAGGTCCAGAAGATCGCGGTCTCCCAGTTGCGCTGCCAGTTCTCCTCGGGCCGCTTCGCCCGGTACTCGAAGGCGACACCGCGCACGATCAGAGAGACCAGGATGATCAGCAGCGGCAGATAGAAGCCGGAGAAGAGCGTGGCGTACCACTCGGGGAAGGCGGCGAAGGTCGCACCGCCCGCCGTGAGCAGCCACACCTCGTTGCCGTCCCAGACGGGACCGATCGTGTTGATCAGCACCCGCTTCTCGGCGCGGTCACGGGCCAGCAGCTTGGTGAGGATGCCGACTCCGAAGTCGAAGCCCTCCAGGAAGAAGTAGCCGATCCAGAGGACCGCGATGAGTACGAACCAGACGTCGTGAAGTTCCATGACTTGAGCGCTCCCTGGGCCTAGTAGGAGAAGGCCATCGGCTTGTCGGCGTCTTGGGAGTCGCCGCCGATCCTGGTGGGCGGGTTGAGGTCGGCCTCGGTGAGCTCGGGGGGTCCGGCCTTGACGTACTTCACGAGCAGCTTGACCTCGACGACGGCGAGGACCGCGTAGAGCGTCGTGAAGACGATCATCGAGGTGAGCACCTCCCCCTGGGAGACACCGGGGGAGACCGCTTGCCGGGTCTGCAGGACGCCGTAGACGACCCACGGCTGACGGCCCATCTCGGTGAAGATCCAGCCCCAGGAGTTGGCGATCAGCGGGAAGCCCAGGGTCAGGATCGCGATGCGCCAGTACCACTTGGTGAGCGTCGGGCCGAGGGCCTTGTTCTTGAAGAGGACGAGATGCGGCACCTCGTCCTCGCCCACCCTCAGGTGCTGCGGCAGCATGAACTTCTTGCGGGTCAGCCAGAGCCCGGCCAGGCCGATCGCGAAGGACGCCATGCCGAAGCCGATCATCCAGCGGAACGCCCAGAAGGTGACGGGGATGATGGGGCGATAGTCGCCGGGGCCGTACTTCGCCTGCTCGGCCTTGTTGGTGTCGTTGATGCCGGGGACGTACGAGCTGAAGTCGTCGTCGGCGAGGAACGACAGTATCCCCGGGATGGACAGCTCGACGGTGTTGTGCCCCTTGCTGACATCCCCGTACGCGAAGATCGAGAACGGCGCGGAGTTCTGACCGTCCCACAGCGCCTCGGCGGCGGCCATCTTCATCGGCTGCTGCTTGAACATGACCTTGCCGAGGGTGTCACCGCTGATCGCGGTGAGCAGTCCGGCGATGGCGACGGTGACCAGGCCGAGGCGCAGCGAGGTCTTCATCACGGAGACGTGCTTCTTGCGGAGCAGGTGGAAGGCGGCGATGCCGACGATGAAGGCTCCGCCGGTCAGGAAGGACGCCGAGATCGTGTGGAAGAACTGGGCGAGCGCGGTGTTCTGGGTCAGCACATGCCAGAAGTCGGTGAGTTCGGCACGCCCCTTCGCCTTGTTGATCTTGTAGCCGACAGGGTGCTGCATCCAGGAGTTGGCCGCGAGGATGAAGTACGCCGACAGGATCGTGCCGATCGAGACCATCCAGATGCAGGCGAGGTGGATCTTCTTGGGCAGCTTGTCCCAGCCGAAGATCCACAGCCCGATGAAGGTGGACTCGAAGAAGAAGGCGATCAGGGCCTCGAAGGCGAGCGGGGCACCGAAGATGTCACCGACGAAGCGCGAGTAGTCGGACCAGTTCATGCCGAACTGGAACTCCTGCACGATGCCGGTGACGACACCCATCGCGATGTTGATCAGGAAGAGCTTGCCCCAGAACTTCGTGGCCCTGAGGTACTTCTGATTCTCCGTGCGCACCCACGCCGTCTGCAGGCCGGCGGTGAGCGCGGCGAGCGAGATCGTCAGGGGGACGAAGAGGAAGTGGTAGACGGTGGTGATACCGAACTGCCATCGCGCCAGAGTCTCCGGCGCCAAAGCCAATTCCACGTCGTCAGTCTCCTTACATCGCCGCGGTACAGCGGCAGTTTGCCCCCTTTGTCACATACATCATGGGAGCAACCGGGACACGCTTGTGAACGCGTTCACATTCACAAGCAATTATGACGCATGGCCGTTCGACGCGTGAGGGGTGGGGGGTCCTTAAGGCGGCCCATTGGGCCCCAGAAGGGATGGACCGGTGGACCCATGGCGCGCGAGGGGTTCCCAAGCACTTCAACATCTTGTTGAATCCGCCTCATGCAGATACGGGTCTCCTGGCCCGCGGGGCACCTCACCGCGACCCTCGACGACACCCCGACCGCCCTGGCCCTCGCCCAGGCACTGCCGCTCGCCTCCACCGCCCACACCTGGGGCGAGGAGGTCTACTTCGACACCGGCGTCTCCGCCGCCCTCGAGGACGGCGCCCAACAGGTCGTCGAGCCCGGCACGGTGGCCTTCTGGACCGACGGCGACGCCCTCGCCCTCCCCTACGGGCCCACACCGATCTCGCGAGGCGACGAGTGCCGCCTCGCGAGCCCGTGCAACGTCCTCGGCCGCCTCGACGGCGACCCCCGCGCCCTCACGACCGTGCGCGACGGCGACCCCGTACGCGTAGAACTCGTAGAGCCCTAGGGGCCCGGGCCCCAGCGGAACTCCGACACCCCCCGAAACGTAGGACGGGGTGGGGGACCAGCGCTCCCTAGGGCCACAACTCCCCACACCCCTAGGTGATCAGAGCTCCTTGCGGAACCCCTCCGTCGCCTTCAGGAAGATGTCGTTCGCCTCGTTCTCGCCGATAGTCACCCGGACTCCCTCGCCGGCGAAGGGGCGTACGACGACCCCGGCCTGCTCGCAGTGGGCGGCGAAGTCGAGGGTGCGCTCCCCCAGTCGCAGCCAGACGAAGTTGGCCTGCGTCTCGGGCACCGTCCAGCCCTGACCGCGCAGTGCCTCGAGCACGCGCTGGCGCTCGCACACCAGCGAGCCGACCCTGCCGAGCAGTTCGTCCTCGGCGCGCAGGCTCGCCACGGCAGCGTCCTGGGCCAGCTGGCTCACGCCGAAGGGCACCGCCGTCTTGCGCAGCGCCGCGGCGACAGGCTCATGGGCGATCGCGAAGCCGACCCGGAGACCGGCGAGTCCGTACGCTTTGGAGAACGTGCGCAGTACGCAGACGTTCGGCCGGTCACGGTAGATCGCGACGCCGTCCGGCACCTCGACGTCACGGATGAACTCGCGGTATGCCTCGTCCAGTACGACCAGCACATCACTGGGCACCCGGTCGAGGAACCGTTCCAGCTCGGCCCGGCGCACCACCGTGCCGGTCGGGTTGTTGGGGTTGCAGACGAAGATCAGCCGGGTCCGGTCGGTGATCGCGTCCGCCATCGCGTCCAGGTCGTGCACCTCACCCGGAGTCAGCGGCACCCTCACCGAGGTCGCCCCGCTGATCTGCGTGATGATCGGGTAGGCCTCGAAGGACCGCCAGGCGTAGATGACCTCGTCACCGGGGCCGCTCGTGGCCTGCAGCAGCTGCTGCGCGACCCCGACCGAGCCGGTGCCGGTAGCCAGGTGAGAGAGAGGGACGCCGAAACGGTCCGACAATTCGTTCATCAGCCCGGTGCACGCCATGTCCGGGTAGCGGTTGAAGGACCCCGTCGCGGCGGTGACGCTCTCGATCACGCCGGGCAGCGGCGGATACGGGTTCTCGTTGGAGGACAACTTGTACGCCACCGGACCGCCCGCCGCGGCGGGCTTGCCGGGCTTGTAGGTGGGGATACCCTCCAGCTCGGCACGCAGCTTGGGGCTCGTCTCGCTCACCGCAGTCCTCCTCGTGACGACCAGCGGCTCATGACCACCACCGGCTACCAATGCTTCTCACCTTATGAGGATTCGGCGCCGCTGCGAATGGCTGTGAACGACCGAACGGCCACCGGCCGGCTACCGGGCGCGGCTCGGTGATCATCCTCGTGACTGTCCGACGGTGATCCTCGTACGTTCCGGTGATGATCCTCGTACGGCTCGGCGGTCATCCTTGTACGAAGGCGTACGAAATGGGGGGGCGCGCCACCCGGAGGCGCGCGCGCCGGTGGCTCACGCCGTGGCGCGCATCCCTCGTGAAGGTGAGTTGAGACCTCTTCGAAACATGGCCCACTTGGCAGGCTCATGCGTGCCGACAAGTCACGTACTGCCATTGTATCGTTCAACTGCCTTTGTTTCTAAGGAAGTTGACCCACTTCGACCATGCAGAAACGTGCCTGTCAACGAGTGCATATGCGTCCGCACTACCCCACCGCATGAGCCCTACTATCGGCTCGCCATGACAGCAGCAGGGAAGCACCAGGTGAGCCGGGCGGAGACCTCCCGCCGAGGCGGTCGACCGGGCCGGGCGGGTATCAGAGACGTGGCTGCGGCCGCAGGGGTCTCCATCACGACTGTGTCCGATGCCCTCAACGGCAAGGGCCGGCTCCCGGACGCCACCCGACGCCACGTCCGCGAGGTCGCCGACCGGCTGGGCTATCGCCCGTCGGCCGCGGCCCGAACCCTCCGTACCGGCAAGTCGGGCCTCATCGGCCTGACCGTGACGACATACGGGGATGAACCTTTCACCTTCACGGAGTTCGCGTACTTCGCGGAGATGGCCAGAGCCGCCACCTCGGCCGCGCTCGCCCGGGGCTACGCCCTGGTCATCCTCCCCGCGACCTCGCGCCACGACGTGTGGTCGAACGTGGCCCTGGACGGAACCGTGGTCATCGACCCGTCCGACCAGGACCCGGTGGTCAGCGAGTTGGTCCGGCAGGGCTTACCGGTCGTCTCCGACGGCCGCCCAGCGGGCTCACTCCCGGTCACCGCATGGGTGGACAACGACCACGAGGCCGCGGTCCTGGGCATCCTCGACCATCTGGCCGACGCCGGCGCCCGCCGGATCGGCCTCCTCACCGGCACCACCACGGACACGTACACCCATCTCTCCACCACCGCATATCTGCGCTGGTGCGAGCGCGTGGGCCAGGATCCGGTGTACGAGGCCTATCCGGCGCACGATCCGTGCGCGGGGGCCGTCGCCGCCGACCGACTCCTCGCCCGGCCCGACCGCCCCGACGCCGTCTACGGTCTCTTCGACCCGAACGGCACCGACCTGCTGGCCGCGGCCCGGCGCTACGGTCTGCGCGTACCGGACGATCTGCTGCTGGTCTGCTGCAGCGAGTCGACCGTCTACGCCAACACCGAGCCGCCCATCACGACGCTCTCCCTCAAACCGCGCCGGATCGGCACGGCCGTGGTCCAGCTCCTGATCGACGCCATCGAGGGGGTCGAATCGGACCAACCGGTCGAGCAGGTGATACCGACGGAGCTGATCGTGCGGACGTCCTCCGAACGCCGTCCGCCCCGTACGACAGTCAGTGCGCCCCGATCACCCGAGAAGGGTTGACGCCCGACGCCGAAAGGGCGGGGAAAGCCCCGCCCAATTCGGGCGAAAACCGCGGTGAACTGGGCTCCTCCTCCGATTCACCACCCCTGGGTCATCACATGGCGCGATCCGCATTCCTATGATGGGCGGACGACACCGCGGGCCGCTGCGACCAGGCAGTCCGATCCGGTGCAGATGCGGCGCGATGGTGGTGGAGGGGTCGATGACTCAGGGGGCCGGTCAGGGACCCGAGGTGGTGCGGACGGCGACGTTGCGCGACTTCCGGGTGCCCGCGTACGTCCACGAGACCGGTCCGTACGTCCCCGAGACCGGTCCGTACGCGCAGAGCACGCCTCCCGGCGAGGGCGCCAGACCCGCCGAGGAGTCCGCCGAGTACTCGGGCGCGGCCCACTCGTCCGCGGATTACCCGCCTGCCGAGTACCCGTCCGCGGAGTACTCGGCGGAGTACACACCCACGCGGCGCGATCTGCCCGTCATCAACCGGGGTGACACGCTTCAGGTCGCTGTTGACCCCGACGCCGTGGCCGCCCCGGCGCCCGGCGACGGGCCGGGTCCGCTGTACGTCGTCGGCGATGTGCACGGCTATCTCGACCAGCTGGTCGCCGCGCTCCAGGAGCAGGGCCTCATCGACGCCGCGGGCAACTGGTCCGCCGGGACCGCGCGCCTGTGGTTCCTCGGCGACTTCACCGACCGCGGCCCGGACGGCATCGGCGTGATCGACCTCGTGATGCGGCTGTCCGCCGAGGCGGCCGCGGCCGGCGGCTACTGCAAGGCCCTCATGGGCAACCACGAGCTGCTGCTGCTCGGCGCCAAGCGGTTCGGCGACACCCCCGTCAACTCCGGCGCGGGCACCGCCACCTTCCAGGCCGCCTGGCTGCTCAACGGCGGCCAGAAGACCGACATGGACCGTCTCCAGGACCACCACTTGCAGTGGATGGCCCGGCTCGATGCCATGGAGCAGGTCGACGGGCACCTCCTGGTGCACTCCGACACCACCGCCTATCTCGACTACGGCGACTCCATCGAAGCGGTCAACGACACCGTCCGCGAAACCCTCACCCGCAACGACGCGGACGAGTGCTGGGACCTCTTCCGCAAGTTCACCAAGCGCTTCGCGTTCCGGGACGACGGGGGCGCCGAGGCCGTTCGGGAGCTGCTCGGCGCGTACGGCGGCACCCGCATCGTCCATGGTCACAGCCCCATTCCGTACCTCCTGGGCGAGGTCGGTTCGGAGGAGGGCGAGGACAGCGCGGGCCCGGTGGTCGAGGGACCGCATCTTTACGCCGACGGACTGGCCATCGCGATGGACGGCGGAGTGACCATGGCCGGAAAGCTGCTGGTCCGGCAACTTCCCCTGGATAGCTGAGCGTTCCTCGGGCAGGCGTCCCCCACGGAGGACTGCGCTGGCCAGGGGGCAATTTCTGGAAACCCCCTGTCACGGCGTGCCGTCACCGCTCTACCATCGGCTTATCCGTAGCAGGCTCCCCTCCGTTTCTGCCCGACGGCTCGTCAGCGTGCGAGCCACCAGCCCTACGGAGCATCGGGGGATGCACATGAACAGCGTTCCGCAGCACCTGCTGAGCGAGGACCGCCAAGAGTACGAGCGGATCCTCGATGAGGCGCTGCGCTCCGCACCACACCGCCCGGAACTCGCCGCTGTCGGCCAGCGGCTCAACCCCGAACAGCTGCGCACCATGGCGCTCAACGCCACCGCTCTCATCACGGCGGCCGCGGCGACCGAATACCAGCACTACGTGAAGGTCCGCGAGGAACTGCGCCAGCCGGCGCCGTCCGCCCCGGTCATGAGCGAGGAAGCCGGCTCAGCGGAGCCGGGCGCGACCGCGATGGGGCTCGCCGCCACGGTGGGGGAGGTGTCCGAGACCGCCGGAGCCGGTGCCATCGCAGTCGTCGCGGTGCTTGCCCCGGTCCTCGCCGGGACGGCTGCGGCGATCTTCCTGCTCGTGGGGTACCTGCTGAATATGCTCGATCCCGAACAGACGTTCGCCAAGACCCTCCTGACCACCGGGTGGGTCTTCGGCGCGGTCACGGCGGCCGCGATTCTGGTCGCCGCGGTCGGACTGCTGCTGACCGCACTGCGCAACAGCTCGTCCTCGCTCCAGGCCGGAGCGCGCGGCGAGCTGAGCGAACAGGTGGCCCGGGCCAGGGAAGCCTGGCGCGATGCCCTGCTGGAGCGCGGCATCCTGCCGTTCCTCCGGGAGGCCCTCGCCGACCCGGGCTCCGCGGCGCTGGGCCGTCCGGCACCGGCTCCCAGCCGCATCCCGCACCTCGGCTACGACCGGCCGGGGTTCAGCAGCCCCGACGGCGGACCCGCGGCCGGCCCGCGCCCGAGCTTCACCAGCCCTGACTTCACGAGCCCGGACTTCGGAGGGCCGGAGCACCAGCCGGAGTGACACCCGGGCGCCCGGGCCGACCGGGCGGCTCATGTCCGGGCTACGGCCGGGTGTGGGGAGGAAACCGGGGCCCGTGCCGATGGGGCGCGGGCCCGAACCGGTGGGCCGTGTCCGCCGTGCGCTGTCCGGCAGGGCGCCGTCAGATGATGCCCAGCTGCCGGGCCGCGGTCATCCAGGCCGGGAACTCGGACAGCAGCCGGTCGTACAGCTCCGGATCCGGTACGTCGCTGATGTCGTCGACGGCGAAGAACCCCACGTTGTCGACGCGTCGGCCCGGCAGCGTGTCGAACCGTTCCAGCACGCCGTAGTTGGACCGTCCCAGGCCCACGAACTGCCAGAAGACCGGCTCATCGACCGCTTCCAGCAGCTCCTTCTCGATCTCCTTGTTGCGGTAGACGCCGCCGTCGGAGAAGAACAGCACCAGCGTGGGATCGGTGGCCGGGTGCTCGCGCACATACGTCCGGACCTCGGCGATCACCTTCTGCTCCTCGTTCTGGATCCCGACCGCGCGCATGTCCACCTGCCCCGGCCGCAGGCCTTTCCGCGGCTTCTTGCTCCGTCGGAACAGACTCAGCTCACCGACCCGGACATGGAGCTCCAGCCACTCGGGCAGCTCCCCCAGACCGAGATCCGGCAGCCGCGCCGGATGGGACGCGAACGTCCACGCCTGCATCACCCCGTCGTCGTCCAGCTGCGCGGCCACCGCCGCCATCCGCTCCACCACGTCGGCCACGACGCCCTTCGAGTACAGGAAGGACATCGACCCGGAGGCATCCAGGACCAGGACGACGCGGGCCGTCACCCCCGCTGCACCGTGCTTCTCCAGGCTGACCGCGACCTGCTCCTTGCGCAGCGAGAGCCGCTTGCGCATGTCAACGGGCAACTGCTCCTCGCCCTTGACGAGGCGAGGGGTAGGGGTAGGGGTAGGGGGTACGGCTGGAACCGCCGGGGCGGGCTGCGTCACAGGCGGAACGGCAACCGGGGCAGGCGCCGGGAACCCTGCGGTGCTGGGCTCCGAGCCCCCGGCCGCGCCGGCCTCCTCGTCCACGCTGATCCCGAAGTCGGTGGCCAGCCCCGCGAGTCCGGACGCATAGCCCTGTCCGACCGCACGGAACTTCCACTGACCGCCCCGCAGATACAGCTCACCCCCGATGAACGCCGTCTCCGTCGTGGCCTCCATCTCAAAGCGCGCGACCTCCTGCCGCGTCCCGGCGTCGAGCAGCGTGAGCGTCAGTCCGGTCAGCTCACCGAACGTGCCACCGTCGGCCGAGGCGCACAGCACGACCCGCTCGATGCCCGGCTCCAGGGCGCGCAGGTCCACCTCGACCGTGTCCGTCGTGCCGTCGGCATCCCGCTGCTTCCCGAGATGGCGTACGGCGCCGGAGGCATGCCGCGGCTGGTTGTAGAAGACGAAGTCCCCGTCGCCCCGCACCCGTCCGTCCGCGCCGAGCAGCAGCGCCGAGGCATCCGCATCCGGCGCACCGGCCCCTCCTCTCCAGCCGAGCACCGCCTGCACGACCCCGGCGACGACGGGAAGATTGGCGCCCTTACTCATGGCTGTCGATGTCATGCGCCCAGTCTGCCGAGAGAACCCGGCACCGGAGCCGTTCGATCCACACCCACACGCATCGAACAGCTCCAAATCCCACGCACCCCACGCACTGCGTCTACATGCGTCTACATACGTCGAACAATCTGCGCCGCCGCTCTTTCGACCGGTGTGCGGCTGAAGACGTGCACCAATGCGAGGTGGAAGAGCGCCGGCGCGAGGGGGGCCCACCGGTGAATGCGGTCGGCACGCAGCATGTACTTGACCACTGGCGCGGGGCGGAAGGGCACATAGTCGATGGTCTGATGCTCCCAGCGATCCGCGACCCCTCTGCTCATACGCGTCTGCAGACCTTCGCGCGTCAGGTCCTTCAGCCTGGCGTAGAAGTGGGCGCTCCAGTGGCGCTTGTCGATGTCCAGTACAAAGGCGAGCAGCTCCAGTGAGTACTCGTGAGGTTCTATGGACAATTCCTCCCGCATGCCGCGCCGGGCGACCGCGTACAGGTCGGGAGCGCTCCTGCCGGAGGAGTCGATGTGCCGGGACATGCCCTCGTTGACGGAGGAGTTCCAGACACCCGGCGCCATACGGACCCGGTCACTGCGCCGGCTGACGACCAGCATGTCGTCGCCTGTCACCACGGCGATGTTCACAGCGAAGCTGCACTGCAGAAACCCGGGCGCCGGCAGCGGATTGTCCGGGTCGAGATAGCGGGAACGCGGGCTTGTTCCGTCGGCCAGCCGGCGGTCGAGTTGCTGAGCCGCCAGAAAGGTGTAGTAATCCGTCGGGCGCAGCCGCAGGTGGACTTCGGGCTGCTCGTCGAGAGCGGTGCGGGAGACGTCGAACGATTCGACCGCGTATCGAGGACCGTTCCACAACGGTGTCCGGCCCTCTGCCCGCAAACCCTCGCTCTCCGCCTCGACCTCGGCCCGCCAGCCGACCATGTCCGAAGGCAGCTCGATCTCCTCGTCGAGCACCTGGATGTAGACGGCTTCGGCGGGTATGGACGACTCGCCATCGCCTTCCACGATCAGGGCGGTGGTCTGAAGAGGCCCCAGGGAGAAGGTTCTCCACGCGGGAGCGGACTCCTCCCGCTGCCTCAGGCTGCGCACCGCTCTCGTGGAGCGAGTGCGCAGCCTGTACCAGCTGTCCTGCAGCGGCTGTTGGAACAGCACTGCGAACAGCATCCCCAGCACAGCCCCGACGACTCCATTGGCCACATCGATCCCGCCCATGTCGGGCAGCGTAGGGATGTTGATCACGCCATGCGCGATCTTGTCTCTTCCGTTACGACGTGGCCGCAGGACGTCCCACAGCCCGGGCAGGCCCCGGTCGTGGTGACCGGGGCCCGGGTGAAGGAGTCAGCCCGGGTCAAGGAGTCAGCACATGTGTCCGGCTCAGTCGGCCATGGGCAGGTAGACCCGGTTGCCCGCGGCCGCGAACTCCTTGGACTTCTGCGCCATGCCCTCTTCGATCTCCACCTGCGAACCGCCGTGTTCCCGCCGGATGTCCTGCGAGATCTTCATCGAGCAGAACTTCGGCCCGCACATGGAGCAGAAGTGAGCCGTCTTGGCGGGCTCGGCCGGCAGTGTCTCGTCGTGGAACTCCCGTGCCGTGTCCGGGTCGAGGGCCAGGTTGAACTGGTCCTCCCACCGGAACTCGAAGCGGGCGTCGGACAGCGCGTCGTCCCATTCCTGCGCACCTGGGTGCCCCTTGGCGAGGTCGGCTGCGTGGGCGGCGATCTTGTAGGTGATGACGCCGGTCTTGACGTCGTCACGGTTGGGCAGGCCCAAGTGCTCCTTGGGCGTGACATAGCAGAGCATGGCCGTGCCCCACCAGGCGATCATCGCGGCACCGATGCCGGAGGTGATGTGGTCGTACGCCGGCGCGACGTCCGTCGTCAGCGGGCCGAGCGTATAGAACGGAGCTTCATCACAGATCTCCTGCTGAAGGTCGATGTTCTCCTTGATCTTGTGCATCGGGACATGTCCCGGGCCCTCGATCATGGTCTGTACGTTGAAACGCTTGGCGATCGTGTTGAGTTCCCCGAGTGTCCTCAACTCCGCGAACTGCGCTGCGTCGTTGGCGTCCGCGATCGACCCGGGCCGCAGCCCGTCGCCGAGCGAGTACGTGACGTCGTACGCCGCGAGGATCTCGCAGAGCTCCTCGAAGTTCTCGTACAGGAACGACTCCTTGTGGTGCGCCAGGCACCAGGCCGCCATGATCGAGCCGCCGCGCGAGACGATGCCGGTCTTGCGGTTCGCGGTGAGCGGCACGTACGGCAGGCGTACCCCCGCGTGGACCGTCATGTAGTCCACGCCCTGCTCGGCCTGCTCGATGACCGTGTCCTTGTAGATCTCCCAGGTCAGCTCCTCGGCGCGGCCGTCCACCTTCTCCAACGCCTGGTAGAGCGGCACGGTGCCGATGGGGACGGGGGAGTTGCGCAGCACCCACTCGCGGGTGGTGTGAATGTTGCGGCCGGTGGACAGGTCCATGACCGTGTCGGCGCCCCAGCGGGTCGCCCAGGTCATCTTCTCGACCTCCTCCTCGATGGAGGACGTGACGGCCGAGTTGCCGATGTTGGCGTTGACCTTCACCAGGAACCGCTTGCCGATGATCATCGGCTCGATCTCCGGGTGGTTCACGTTCGCGGGCAGCACCGCGCGGCCGGCGGCGATCTCCTCGCGTACGACCTCGGGGTCGACGTTCTCGCGGACCGCCACGAACTCCATCTCGGGCGTGATCTCTCCGCGCCGGGCGTACGCGAGCTGCGTGACCGCCTCTCCGGCGCGGCCCCTGCGCGGCTGACGCGGCCGCCCTGGGAAGACCGCGTCGAGGTTGCGCAGGCCCCCGCGCGGTGAGGTGTGCTTGATCCCGTCGTCCTCAGGACGGACCGGGCGGCCCGCGTACTCCTCGGTGTCACCGCGGGCGATGATCCAGTTCTCGCGCAGCGGCGCCAGACCCCTGCGTACATCGGTGTCGATGGTCGGATCGGTGTACGGGCCGGAGGTGTCGTACAGCGTGACGGACTGCCCGTTGGTGAGGTGCACCTGGCGGACCGGCACCCGTAGATCGGGGCGTGAACCCCCGACGTACCCCTTGTGCCAGCCGATGGACTTCCCGGCCTCGCCGTTCTCGGCCGGGGCGGACACCCCACCGTTCTCGGCCGGAGCAAGCGCCCCGTCCGTCTGGCTGGAGGCAGGCGTGCGTACGTCCTTGTTGGTCATGAGACCTACTCCCTACGCCGGCATTACCCGGTAACAGGTTCGGCGGTCGACGCAGCGGCTTCCGTCCGCCGATGTTTCATGTGAAACATCGCTAAGACGAAGGTCAGCGCCCTCTCAGCCCGGTGCTCCGAGCTCCCGCGTGTGCAAAGGTGCCTCCACGCTAGCGTCATATCTGGCGCGGTGAACAGAGGGCCCCCTCCGTTCTTGCGATGATCGGTCGGTGACCACGACACAGCAGTCCCCGTTCCCACCGTCCGAGCCGCCGCGCGGACCCGGTTCCGGTGACGGCCATGGACACGGCTCCGGTGACGGCCGCGGGCATGGTCCGGACGGTGGCGGCCATGGCCCCGGACCCGGTGACGGTCACGGACCAGGCAATGGGCACGGCCACAGTCCCGGCGGCGGGCACGGCCACTCGCACAGTCACAGCCACGGCCCCGCCACCCCCGTGTCCAAGCATCTGCGCAAGGTCATCGCCGCGGTGCTGATCCCCTTCACGGCGGCGGTCGTCGTGGGTCTTGTGGTGTTGTGGCCGGGCGGCGCTCCCTCTCACGAGCGCACCGGCGTCGGCTTCGACCGGCAGACCCAGCAGGCGACGGTCACCAAGATCGACAAGGTGGACTGCAAGTCCGTGAACGCCTCGGGGGAGACCCCGACAGGCGACACCTCCACCGCCGAGGGCTCCTCCGCGCAGCAGCAGGCGACGGGCGACTGCAAGAAGGCGACGATCCGGGTCGACACCGGCAAGGACAAGGGCCGTACGTTCACCGAGATCGTCCAGCCCGACCAGTCGCGGCAGTTGCACGAGGGCGAGAAGGTCGTGGTCGCGTACGAGCCCTCCGCGCCCAAGGATCTGCAGTACTCGGTCACCGATGTGAACCGGAAGCTCCCCATGGCTCTGCTCGCCGGGATCTTCGCACTGGTTGTCGTCGTGGTGGGCCGGATGCGCGGCATCATGGCGCTGGTCGCGCTGGCCGTCAGCTTCCTGATCCTGACGTTCTTCATCCTGCCCGCGATCTTGCAGGGCTCGAATCCGCTGGTCGTGGCGGTCGTCGGAGCCAGCGCCATCATGCTGATCGCGCTCTACATGTGCCACGGCCTCTCCGCCCGTACATCGGTGGCGGTGATCGGCACGCTGCTCTCGCTGCTGCTGATCGGTGTGCTCGGCTCCGAATTCATCGGCTGGGCGGCACTGACCGGCAACACCGACGACAACACCGGCCTGATCCACGGCCTGTACCCGTCCATCGACATGAGCGGTCTGCTGCTCGCGGGCGTCATCATCGGTTCGCTCGGTGTGCTCGACGATGTGACGGTGACCCAGACGTCCGCGGTCTGGGAGCTGCACGAGGCGAACCCCACGATGGGCTGGCGCGGCCTGTACCGCGCGGGCATCCGTATCGGCCGCGACCACATCGCGTCGGTCGTCAACACCCTCGTCCTGGCGTACGCGGGCGCCGCTCTGCCGCTGCTGCTGCTCTTCTCGATCGCCCAGAGCAGCGTGGGCACGGTCGCCAACAGCGAACTGGTCGCCGAGGAGATCGTGCGCACCCTGGTCGGCTCGATCGGTCTGGTCGCCTCGGTGCCGGTGACCACCGCGCTGGCCGCCCTGGTGGTCTCCGCGGACCGCCCGGAGACCGCGGCCGGCGCTGTGGAGCCCTCCGGGTCCAGGACGCCGGCACGCGGCGGGAAGGGCCGCCGCCGCAAGCGCTGAAGTCTCCTGATGCCGGTGTGACTTGAGAGGAAGCGTTACTCCACTTGGGTGTGCGGCGGTGCCTCAGCCCGCGCTCTGCTCCTCCGCCAGGATGCGGTCCAGCGCCTCGTCGAGGTGCGCGTCGAAGTCGGCGAGGGAACGCTCCTGCCCCAGCGGCACCAGCTTGTCCGTACGGTCGAGGAACGCCACGAGTGGCGCCGCCCCTGACCGGAACAGCGCGTGGTCGCCGCCCACCTGAAGCCGGATCAGCACCTCGCCGAACGCCTCCGGGTCGGCGGGCGCGATGTGCACATCGCCGTCACCGCACGGCCGGCCCACGCCGTCGATCAGCAACTCCCGCCCGAACGCCCAGGTCACCGGCGCGTCGCCGGGCAAATGGAAGGTCAGCCGCACGGCGTACGGATCACAGGTCTCGTATCGCAGCTCCACCGGAATGCGGAAGGACAGCTCCTCCGACACGAGGAAGCTCATCATGACCTCTGCCTGTACCGACTCGCGCATCGCCTACCCCGTCGTTTGCCGTCGACTGGCCAGGAATCGTCCCCCTGACACTGCAGGAATCTTGCTTAACGTGCACACCAGATCACAAGGAGTGAGTTTTCAGATACTGATAGAGATGGCGAGTGTCCCTAGCAGCCTGCCGATTTCACTCTGCAATTGCCGTGCGGCGGGCAGCAGACGGTCGGCCTGGTGAGAAGGCAGGGAGATGGCCATAGTCCCGGCAGCGGAGCCTGCCGTGATGGGGATCGCGGCGCAGACCGTGCCCAGCGCGTACTCCTGGCGCTCGATGACGGGCTCCATCCGGCCCGTCCGCTCCAGGCGCCGCAGCAGACTGTCGTTGTCACGCACCGTGTACGGAGTGATCGACTGCACGGGGTAGCGGTCGAGGTGATCTCGGCGGGCCTTCTCGTCCAGCTGGGACAGCAGGCACTGGCCGATCGCGTGCGCGTGCCCGGTCTCCCGGAAGTCGGCCCACTCCTCCACCGCGGGATTTCCCGGGGTGTCGGCGATGCACATGACCTCGATCTCACCGTCGCGGTAGATCGCGTAGTAGACGGGTACGCCGATCGAATCGCGCCAATGCGCGAGCGCGTCGCTCACCGTGCTGCGACGTTTCTGCTGCGCTCCGCTGCTGCTCAGCCGCTCGGCGGCTTCGCCGAGGAAGAACAGCCCCTTGTCGCGGCGCAGATAGCCCTCGTGGACCAGGGTGCGCAGCAGGTGGTACGCCGTCGGCAGAGCGAGCCCGGCCTCCCGGGCGAGCTGCTTGGCGGGCGCGCCCTGCTCGCGCGAAGCGACGGCCTCCAGAAGGCGCATCGCCCGCTGCACCGAGCCGATCAGGGTCGTGGGGTGCGGCTCCAGGGGCGCGGCCTCCACCGAAGGGGTGCGCGGAGCGGGTGTCTCCCCCGGGATGCTGCGCGGAGCGCATAGCTCCCCTGGCGTGGTTCGTGGTTGGGCGGGCGGGACACATGACCCCGCCGGCACACCCGATCGCTGGACGGGTGGAGTGGGTGAATCTGCGGGTGCGGTGTCAACCGTGGCCAAGGGGCACTCCCGAAGCGCGAGGGGGACCGCCCGTGCGGGGGCACACGGGAGGGGGCTGTGCGCTGCCCGCGGGGGATCGACCCCGCGTCGAATTCCGGACTGTAACCGCCCGCCACCGCTCGCAGACGGCCTCGCCGGAAAACTTCCCTCGGCCGAGGGAACCTCGGGTTCCCTTTACCGGCCTACCCGTTACCGATCGCTCACCCTCTCGCGCCTCACCAGTCGCTGCGCGACGACGAACTCGACATGAACTTCCGCACGATGTAGATCAGTCCGCCGACCAGCGCGACGAAGACCAGGGCCTTGAAGAGCAGGCTGATGACCACACTGAGCACGCTGACTATCACCGTGCCGAAGACAACCAGGGCGATGACCGGCACCGCGACCCACTTCACCCACCACGGCATACCGTTGAAGATCTCTCGCATCGCCCTCGTCCTTACCTCTCCGCCCGGTGCCCCAAGTCCAGGGGCTTGATTCCGGGTTCTCTGATGTCGTGCATTGATGTCCTGCACTCGATGCTAGAGCCGAGAGGGGGCCGAGCGGGGGTCTCGCACCCCTTGTCCTCCCCTGACCGTTCCCCTAGGGAACCCTGAGGCGGAGGTCAGCTCTCCGGCGGAGAGAACACCACCAGAACCCTCAGGTCCTCGGTGATGTGATGGAACTTGTGGGCGACCCCCGCGGGCACGTAGACGACGCTGCCGCGCGCCACCTGGGTGGTCTCCAGGCCGACGGTGATCGAGGCCCGCCCGCTCACCACGAAGTACACCTCGTCCTGCTGGTGCGGCTTCTGCGAGTCGAGTTCGCCCGCGTCGAGCGCGTACAGGCCGACCGACATGTTCCGCTCGCGCAGGAACTGCAGGTAGGCGCCGTCGTTGGCGGCGCGTTCCGCCTCCAGTTCGTCCAGCCGGAATGCCTTCATCGCCCTCGTCCGCTCTCGTACGCCGGAAGCTGTGTCCACAGCCTCTCTCGCCAGTCGATCTCTTCTGCCACGATCAGACACATGAAGAATTTCGTAGTCAAGACGCTCGCCAACGCGGGGGCCCTGGCCGTCGCCGTCTGGATACTCGACAAGATCACCCTGACGGGCGGCAGCACCGGAAAGAAGATCGGCACGCTGCTGCTCGTCGCGCTGGTCTTCGGCCTGGTCAACTTCCTGGTCAAGCCGATCGTGCAGGTGCTGACGTTCCCGCTCTTCATCCTCACGCTCGGCCTGATCACCCTTGTGGTCAACGCCCTGATGCTGCTGCTCACCTCATGGCTGGCCGACAAGCTCGACCTGAGTTTCCACGTCGAGGGCTTCTGGACCGCCGTCGTCGGAGGCCTGATCATCTCCATCGTGTCCTGGGCGCTCAACGTCGTGCTGCCCGACGGCAAGGACTGAGCGCCCGATGCCCTATCGCGTCTGCTTCGTCTGCACCGGCAACATCTGCCGCTCCCCGATGGCCGAGTCCGTCTTCCGCGCCCGCATAGAAGAGGCCGGGCTCGACGGCCTCGTCGAGGTCGACAGCGCGGGCACGGGCGGCTGGCACGAAGGCGACGGCGCCGACTCGCGCACCGTCGCCGTGCTGGAGGCGGGCGGCTACGAGAGCGGCCACGCGGCCCGGCAGTTCCAGGCCTCGTGGTTCTCCCGCCTCGACCTCGTCATCGCCCTCGACTCCGGCCACCTCAAGGCCCTGCGCCGCCTCGCGCCCACTGCCGAGGACGCGGACAAGGTCAAGCTGCTGCGGTCGTACGACCCCGCCGCGGGCGACGATCTGGACGTTCCCGATCCGTATTACGGACATATAGATGGCTTCGCGGAGTGTCTTGAGATGGTGGAAGCGGCGAGCCCCGGACTGCTCGCCGCGGTACAGGAGCGAGTGGAGGGACAGGCGGCATGACGTCAGGAGATTCCGTCACGGCCAGCGGTGACGGCACGCGCGCGGCAGGGCAGGGCGACGGCACGCGCGCGGTGCGGGCCGGCCTGCCCGAACCCGTCAAGTACGAGCCGACGCTCCCGGGCCCGGCCTTCGCTGCGCACTACCACCTGCCCGGCGAGCCCACCGGCCCGTACACCTACGGCCGTGACGAGAACCCGACGTGGACGCTCCTGGAGCGCGCCATCGGCGAGTTGGAGGCCCCCGGACAGGACGGCGTCGAAACGCTCGCCTTCCCTTCCGGCATGGCCGCCATCTCGGCGGTGCTCTTCTCCCAGCTGCGCGCCGGCGACGTCGTGGTCCTGCCCGACGACGGCTATCAGGTACTGCCGCTGGTGCGCGAACAACTGACCGCGTACGGCATCGAAGTGCGCACCGCCCCGACCGGCGGCGACGCCCAGCTGGAGATCCTCGACGGCGCGAAGCTGCTGTGGATCGAGACGCCGTCGAACCCGGGCCTCGACGTGTGCGACGTACGACGGCTCGTCGCGGCGGCTCACGCGCAGGGCACCCTCGTCGCCGTCGACAACACCCTGGCGACCCCGCTCGGGCAGCGTCCGCTGGAGCTGGGCGCCGACTTCTCCGTGGCCAGCGGCACCAAGATGCTCACCGGGCACGGCGACCTTCTCCTGGGATACGTCACCGTCCGCGACGCCGCTCTGATGGCTCCCGTACGGCGCTGGCGGAAGATCGTCGGCGCGATCCCCGGCCCCATGGAGGCCTGGCTCGCGCACCGCTCGCTGGCCACACTCCAGCTGCGCGCCGACCGGCAGACCTCCAATGCCCTGGCGATCGCCGAGGCGCTGCGGGAGCGGCCTGAGGTGACCGGGCTGCGCTACCCGGGGCTGCCCGACGACCCCTCGCACAAGATCGCTTCGCAGCAGATGCGGCGCTTCGGGTGCGTGGTGTCCTTCACGCTGCCCACGCGCGCGCGTGCCGATCGTTTCCTCGACGCGCTGCGGCTGGTGGACGAAGCGACGAGCTTCGGCGGCGTGCGGTCCACGGCCGAGCGGCGCGGCCGGTGGGGCGGGGACGCGGTGCCGGAAGGCTTCATCCGCTTCTCGGCCGGCGCCGAGGATCCCGAGGACCTGGTGGCGGACGTTCTGCGGGCACTCGGAGAATCCGCGGAGTGAACCCTTCCTGAGCGACCGGTGAGTACGCTGCTGCGCACCTCCGGGCCGCGGGTTTAGTACCTCGCTACGTACAACGGACGGTCCGAGCCTCCCCCCTCGTGGCTCGGACCGTCCCGGTTCTGCGCGCGAAGAACCGCGCGAACAAGGCTAGTTGACTCTGTGTCAGTGTCCAATCACAGTAGCGACAGAGACCTATCGACTTATTTATAGTTAGGACTCGCGCGGGGGTGCTGGGAGGGGAGGGGCACCATGGATTTGGCCTTGCTGCGCACATTTGTGACTGTGCACCGGGCCGGTTCCTTCACCCGCGCCGCCGCGCTGCTCGGACTCTCGCAGCCGGCCGTCACCTCGCAGATCCGCACACTGGAGCGGCAGTTGGGGCGGCCCCTGTTTCTGCGCCAGGCCCGCGGGGTGACTCCGACGACCATCGGCGACGAACTCGCCCACAAGGCCGCACCGCATCTCGACGCCCTGGTGGAGATCGCCGAGACCGGCCTCGACGAGGACTCCTCATTACGCACCCTGCATCTCGCCGGGCCGCCGGAGTTCACCGCGGAAAGGGCGCTGCCCGCGCTCACAGAGCTGACGGGCGATGACGGCCAGGGCTTCGCGCTGCGCGCCTCCTTCGGGAACGCCGAGGAGACGCTGGAGGGGCTCGCTGCCGGACATCATGATCTGGCCATTACGACGGCCCGTCCGCGCGGTGCGCTGCTCACCGCGACTCCGCTCTGCGACGAGGAGCACGTCCTGGTCGCCGCCCCGCGCTGGGCCGCCTGCGTCGGCCCCGGCAAGCTGCGCCGCAAGGGCGCCTACGCCCTGGAGAACTTCCCCGTCGTCGAGGTGCACGAGTCGCTGCCGCTCGTCGCCCGCTACTGGGCCTCGGTCTTCGACTCCCGCCCGGCCGCCGCGGGCACCGTCGTCGTCCCCGATCTGCGCGCGGTCCTCGCCTGCGCCACCGCGGGCGCCGGCATCGCCGTACTGCCCCGGTATCTCTGCGCCGCCGCACTGGAGCGCGGCGACGTCGTGGCACTCCTCGACCCGGCGGTGCCTCCGTTGCGTACGTACTTTCTGGTGGTCCGCACCGGAACGCTGGCGATGCCGCACATCGCGCGGGCGCATGAGTGGCTGCTGAGGGCGGCGGTCGACTGGACCTGAGGGCCCTCCTGAAGGTCTCAGGGCTCCACGATGTTTCACGTGGAACCAGCCGGGCCACATTTCTCCCATGACCGTCCGACCCGTGGTCAAGCGCACCGCCCGCGCCATCCTGCTCGATGGCGACGATCTGATTCTCATCAAACGCACCAAGCCCGGCGTCGATCCCTACTGGCTCACACCGGGTGGCGGGGTCGAACCGGAGGACACGACTGTCGTCGACGCGCTCCACCGTGAGGTGCATGAAGAGCTCGGCGCCAAGATCACCGATGTGGTGCCCTGCTTCGTCGACACCGTCGAGCACATCGGCGACGACGGCGGCGCGACCGGCGTGAAGGTGCAGCACTTCTTCGTCTGCCGTCTGGAGTCCATGGATCCGGCCCAGCGCCACGGCCCCGAGATCGACGAGCCGTGCGGCGAGTACGAAATCGTCCGTGTGCCCTTCACCCGCGTCGGGATCGCCTCCGTCCACCTCGTACCGCTGTCCCTGCGGCACTACCTCGACGGGAACATCGAGGGCGTGCGGGCGATGCACGCGCCTGACCTGGGCTGACGTACGGCGCGGGGAGGGCCCTACGGGGCCTTGGTCAGTCCCCGGCCGCGACGAGTTCCTCCACGGAGTCGTGGCGTATGCGATCCGACGGGATACCAATGTCCCGCAGCGCGTCCACACCGCTGCGGATCATTCCGGGGGGACCCGAGAGATACGCGTCGTACTCGTTCCACGGCCCGTACTCGCGTACGACGTCCGGCAGCTGGAGATGAGCCTGCTGGTCGACGACCGGGCGCACCGCGAGCCAGGGGTGGCTCTGCTGGAGGCGCAGCATCGTGTCGATGTCGTACAGGTCGTGATCGGTGCGGGCACCGTAGAAGACCTCGACCGGGCGGCGCTCTCCGTGCTCGGCGACATCCTCGACCAGGGCCTTGATGGGCGCTATGCCGGTGCCTCCGCCCAGGCAGAGCAGTCCGCTGTCGGTGGCGTGGTCCACGGTCATCGAGCCGGCCGGCGGGCCGAGCCGGATGATGTCGCCGGGCCGGGCGCGGTGCACCAGCGCGTTGGACACCCAGCCCGCCGGAACCGCCTTCACATGGAACGCCAGCAGTCCGTCGGAGCGGGGCGCCGAGGCGAACGAGTAGTGCCGCCAGATCCGCGGCCACCACGGCGTCTCCAGGCTTGTGTACTGCCCGGCGAGGAAGGGGTACGGCTGGTCGGGGCGAACCGTGACGACGGCGACGTCCGGGGTCCTGAGATCGTGCGAGACCACCTCGGCGTACCACCAGGCCGGGGCACGCAGTTCGTCCACGGCCGCCGCGTCGATCATGACCTGGGAGATCGTCGTGTACGCACGCACCCAGGCCGCCTCCATCTCGGGCTCCCAGATCGCCGAGGCGAACCGGCTGAGCGAACCGATGAGGCACTCGCCGACAGCCGGGTAGTGCTCGGGCCGGGTGCCGTACTTGCGGTGTCCACGGCCGAGGTTCTGCAGATACGCGACGAGGACCTCGGTGTTGTCGATGTGCTCGGCGGCGGTCAACAGCGCCTTGAGCAGCCGGTCCCGCTGGGTGTCCATCGCGGCGGGGAACAGCGAGCGCAGTTCCGGGTGACGCACAAAGAGCAGCGCGTAGAAGTACGAGGTGACCTTGTCGGCGACGGGGCCGACCTCGGCCATGGTCCGGCGGATCAGCACGGCGTCGAGGGACGCCTTCGGAGCGGGGGCCGCCTCGGGGGCGGGCCTTTGGGCGGGCACACGCGGCTCCGGACCGGGATCAGGCTGTGGAGCGCCGTGTCCGGGCTGCGCGGGGCCCGACTGCGGTCGTACGGCTTCGTGGGCGTTGTGAGCGCCATGGGCGCCGTGGGCGGACTCCGGCTCAGGGAGCCGCGCCTCGGGCTGTGACGGCTGATGGGGGCGCATCTCAGTCGGTGCTGCCTCATCCGGCGCGGGTGGCGCTTGCACGGCCGAGGATATTCGTTCCTGCGCCGGCGTTTCCCGCGCCGACGTTCCCTGTCCAGGTGTTCCCTGTCCCGCGGCGGGCCTGCCGACCGGGCGCATCGCGGCCAGTCGACGACCGTCGGCTGCTCCCTGTGCCCCGCCGGACGGCGCCGGCTCCTTGCGCGGCGTGAACCAGCCGCCCCCTCCGTTGCCGCCGGAAGTGCCGTTGTCGGCCGACGTGGTGGTCGGAGCGTCCATGGTGTGCCTCGCCTCGAACATCTTTCGGTCGGTCTGCGCACTTCCGTGGTCGGAAGATGCCTGCTTTCCCCCGCAGACGGCTTGCTTTCTTTCCCAGTTCAGTCCCCGTCGGCCAATGCGGCCACATTGAACCCGGATTCCCGCTCTGTACGGACAAGTAAGGCGAGAATGTGACATTGGCCGCAGTACCCTCACCGCAGCATCCCACCCCGAGTCAACGCCCGGCCGCATAACGGAAAATGCGGGTCTTCGATCTCTCCGTCCCGTTAGGCTGCATTGGCCTGCGTTCGCGCCCCCACGAGACGTGCGTACATCTCGGTGGACGCGAACCGGACTCGACCATACCGGCAGCCGCTCCATACACAAGTCCCCGCTTCCGCCACCATGAATTGGCGGGGGCCGATGCATCAATTGCCTCAATTAGCGGGCGCGACGGACCAATTCATAGGCATCCCACAGATCCCGTCCCACGTAGGAGTGGGTGGCGAGGCCCGCCAGATGGCGATCCGCATTGACCGCGACGGATACCGGCACGGCACCGAACAGGTCCCTGTCCGACAATGAGTCGCCATAGGCGACGCAGTCAGCCCGGCCCACCCCGAACTCTTCACAGAGCCGGTCCGCGATCTGCACCTTGGCCGCGCTGCTGAGAATCCCCGCCAGGTCGACCGGCTCGGTGAACGGCACGGCGGGAAACCGTGAGCCGTATGCCGCGTGCGCTCCCCACGCCGTCAGCCGTTCCACGAAGAAGGAGGGCGAGAGCGAGACGACGGCGCAGTAGTCACCGTTCCCCCGGATCTCCGCCCAGACATCCTCGATGCCGGACAGCCAGGGCGCTCCCTCGAAAGCCGCCGTCACATGCGCCTCGGTGAGCTCCGTCCACAGGGCATGCACCTGTGTCGCGTACTCCGGAGGGCCTATGCGCCCCTCGGAGATCGCCTGATCGAGTGCCACGGTCTCGGCTTCCCGTCCAAGCTGCCGCGAGATCTCCACCGGTGCGGTGCTCCCGTGCAGCAACGTTCCGTCGAGATCGAAGAGATGAAGTCGTGCCATGTCGGCCGAGGCTAGCGGTGTGAGCTGTCCCTCCACCGGCAGGCCCAGCTATTGATCCGTTCGCTGGCGAGCCGAGCTGTTGATCGCGCCGTTTCACGTGAAACATCTGTCCGCGCGCTGTGCGGTTGTGCACGACATGGCCAAAAGCGCGTACGTGTGCCCGCAAACGAGTGGACGTCAGGGCTCGGTGTCAGACAGCCTGACCTGCGTGTCGACACCATCCCTCGCCGCTCTGCCCATCCGTCGTCTGACGCCTCGCGATCTCACCGCCTGCGCCGACTTGTCCGAGGACCGGGGCTGGCCCCGCGAGGAACACAAGTGGGGTCTTCTCCTCGCGGCGGGAACCGGTTACGGCATCGATGACCCCGAAGGCGGCCTCGTCACCGCCTGCGTCGTGACCGAGTACGGACCGCGGGAGCGCCCTGATCTAGGTGCGATCGGCATGGTGCTCGTCGCCGAGAGGCATGCCCGCCAGGGCGTCGGCCGTCGACTGATGCGGCATGTGGTCGCAGAGATGGGCACCACCCCGCTGACCCTGCATGCGACGGCGTACGGCCGCCCGCTCTACGAGGAACTGGGTTTCAAGGTCACCGGCCGGGCCGAGATGGTCCGTGGACACTTCGTCCCCGGCGGGCCGGAACCCAAGGTCTTCACGCGCCCGGCCGCGGCCGGGGACCTCACCGCCATCCTCCGCCTCGACGAGGAGATCTTCGGGTCCGATCGCACCCATATGATCACGCGGCTGCCCGCCTTCTCCGACCAGCTACGCGTCGCCGAGGAGAACGGCCGGATCATCGGGTACGCATCCGCCTGGCCCAATATGAACAACCATGTCGTGGGTCCACTGATCGCCCGCGACACGGAGACCGCGAAGGCACTCATCGCCTCGCTGGCCGCCGACACCGATCGCCCTCTGCGCACCGACATCGACGTACGGCACGAAGATTTGTTGTCGTGGCTGAAGGAGCGCGGACTGGCGTCCATCAGCTTCAACTCGGTCATGACGTACGGGATCTCGGAGCTGCCTGGGGACTGGACGCGACGCTTCGCTCCACTGACGGTGGCGGCAGCTTAGGGCCCTTCTTTCGGACCAGACTGGCTTCGGGGCGCGGCACCGAGAAACCCAAGAGGAGGTGCCGGTCCCCCTAGGACACTGGAGGGACCGACACCTCTCTAATCACGTACGACTTCTGTGCTCACGTACGTCAGGAGAGCGACTCGACGGCTGCGACGGCAAAGCCGTGGTCCTGATCCGGCATGCCGCCACCGACCCCGATCGCGCCGATCAGGCGGCCGTCGCGGTGGACCGGTACGCCGCCCGCGATGAACAGCAGGGGCCGGTCGAGCGCGGTGGGCAGGGTGTGGAAGAGGCCGCCGGGCTGGACCGCGTCGACGAGGTCGGCGGTGGCGGAGTCCAGCTGCAGCGCGGTGTAGGCCTTGCGCGTGCTCGTCTCACCTGAGGTCAGCACGGCCTGGTCGTCGCGCCGGAAAGCGAGCAGATGACCGCCCGCGTCGAGGATGGTGACGCTGACTCTGACTCCGGCGGCTTCGGCGGCGCGGCGGGCCGCGGTGACGAGGACTTCGGCGTCCTCGATGGTCAGCGGGACGACGGCGGTGGTGCTCATGAGGGGTGTCTCCTTGTGGGGGCGTGCTGAGTCGAGTGCGGGTGGTGTTGGATCGAGCGCAGGTGATGCTGGGTCGAGTCGGTGCGGGGACGGCCCTGGCCTCACACCTGGCTCGACGCCGGTCAGTGGTGGACGGCGGTTCGCTGTTCGGCAGGCGCGCCGCCGGCGACGACGGCGCTCGGGGCGTCCGTGCGGCGTTCCAGGGCGGCCGAGAGGACGGCGAGGACGAGCGCGCTCGCTGCGAGGACCGCACCGACCCAGTTGGGGGCGGTGTAGCCCATACCCGCGGCGATGACGATGCCGCCGATCCAGGCCGAGAGGGCGTTGCCGAGGTTGAAGGCGCCGATGTTCACGGCTGAGGCCAGGGTGGGGGCGCCGTGCGCCTGGTCGAGGACGCGCTTCTGCAGCGGCGGCACGGTTGCGAAGCCCAGAGCGCCGATCAGGGCGATGGTGACAGCCGCGAGGATCTTGTTGTGCGCGGTGACGGTGAACAGGGCCAGCACGACCGCGAGGCCGCCCAGGGAGACGTACAGCATCGGCATCAGTGCGCGGTCGGCGAACTTGCCGCCGATGAGGTTCCCGCCGACCATGCCGAGGCCGAAGAGGACCAGCAGCCAAGTGACGGAGCCGTCGGCGAAGCCCGCGACATGGGTCATCATCGGAGCGATGTAGGTGATGGCCGCGAAGACTCCGCCGAAGCCGAGCACGGTCATCGCCATGGCCAGCAGCACCTGGACGTTCTTGAAGGCGGCCAGTTCGTGACGCAGCCGCACGCCTTCGGGCTTCGGCATTTCGGGGACCAGCTTGGCGATGCCCAGCAGCCCGATCACGCCGAGCGCTGCGACACCGGCGAAGGTGACACGCCAGCCCACGGACTGCCCGATCAGCGTCCCCAGGGGAACGCCGACGACATTGGCGATGGTGAGCCCGCTGAACATCATCGCGATCGCGCCGGCCTTCTTCTCGGGCGCGACCAGCTCGGCGGCGACCACGGAGCCGATGCCGAAGAAGGCGCCGTGGGCGAGCGAGGCGACCACGCGGCCCGCCAGCATCAGCCCGAAGACCGGGGCGACGGCGGAGAGCAGATTGCCGAGCACGAACAGCCCCATGAGCAGCATCAGCATCCGCTTGCGGGACATCTTCGTACCGAGCGCGGTCATGATCGGGGCTCCGATCACCACGCCGAGGGCATAGCCGGTCACCAGCAGTCCGGCGGTGGGGATGGAGACACCGAAGTCACCGGCGACCTCGGGCAGCACACCCATGATCACGAACTCGGTGGTTCCAATTCCGAAGGCCCCGATCGCGAGGGCCAGAAGCGCGAGAGGCATGGTGGGGTAACACCTTCCCAGAAGATTGCAGGAGCGCTTTACGTGCGTTCACAATAGTTGCAGACGCGGGCTACATGCAACAGCGGACTATTGCGCTCGTGCTCTATCCTGGGTTTCAGCCGCTCCGGGACGGAGGAAAACGCCATGACAGCCACGGACCCCGCGCTCACCGCCCTCGCTCAGGGCTGGTGTGCTCTCTCCCTGCTGCACGGGAGGATCGAGGCCCACATCGAGCGGGCCCTACAGACCCATCACGGCCTGAGCGTGCGGGAGTACTCCCTGCTCGATGTGCTCAGCCGGCAGCACGACGGCACAGGCGGCCATCTGCAGATGAAGCAAGTCGCGGACGCGGTCGTCCTCAGTCAGAGCGCGACCACACGGCTCGTCACCCGGCTCGAGGACCGCGGGCTGCTCTCCCGCTATCTGTGCCCGACCGACCGTCGCGGCATCTACACGAACGTCAGCGAGACGGGCCTCAAGCTGCTCGAAGAGGCGCGCCCCACCAACGACGCCGCCCTGCGCGAGGCGCTCGACACAGCGGCCAAGAACCCGGAGCTGGCCCCCCTGGTCCGAGTCGTGGAGTCGGCGAGCGTGCCCGCCTGAACCGAGCGCTCCCCGAATATGTCCTCATAGGGTGCGGTCATGGGAGATCTTGAAATACGAGCGGCTGTCGCCGCCGACGTGCCCGCCATCGTCGCGATGCTCGCGGACGACCCACTGGGAGCCCAACGCGAGTCCCCGGACGACCTGACCCCCTATCTGGGCGCCCTGGAGCGCCTGTGCAGCGACCCGAACCAGCACCTGGTCGTCGCCGTACGCGAGAGCCGGGTCGTCGGCACCCTTCAGCTCACGGTGATTCCCGGACTGTCCCGCAAGGGAGCGACTCGCGCCATCGTCGAAGGTGTACGCGTCCACGCCGACGAGCGCGGCAGCGGCCTCGGCACCCAGCTCATCGAATGGGCGATCGACGAATCCCGGCGCCAGAACTGCCAGCTGGTCCAGCTGACCTCCGACGTCACTCGCCCCGATGCCCACCGCTTCTACGAGCGGCTCGGCTTCACGGCCTCCCATGTGGGCTTCAAACTGCCGCTCTGAGGCGTATTACCTACGTCTGGCAAGCGCCCGCACGCGGAGAGGCGGCCTGTTTCACGTGAAACAGGCCGCCTCTCCATGGCACCGCCTACTTGATCCCTCGCCAGCCCTCGGGATCCACCCCACCGGGCACAGGAGCCCCCTCCTCGTACGGCTGACGCGTGAAGACGAACGACCCGAGGTCCAGATGGCTCACCGAGCCGTCCGGGCGTCGTACGGCCCGCAGCAGCTCCCCCGCGTAGTAGCCGTCGAGCCCCGTCCAGGTCCCGTCGGCGTTCGCCCTGAAGCGGGCGCCCCGACCGACACCGGACAGCGGCTCAAAGCCGACCTCTCCGTCAGCCGACAACCGCAACCCGAAAGCGTAGGTCCCCCAGTACCACTGCCCCACCAACTCCAGCACGGCACTGTCCACTTCGGAGATCGGTCGCCAGGGCTCAGGAATCCTCGGTTCGGCCTGCGCGACGATCCGTACGAGATCGACGGCGACGGTCAACGCGGACGGGCCTGAGGTGCAGTTGGACAACACGACCGCCGCCACGTCTTCCTCTGCATCGATCATCAGGCCGGCGATGAAGCCCGGCAGGGACCCGGAGTGCCCGACGAGTGTCCGGCCGTCGCGGTGCACGAACTGCAGGCCCAGGCCGTACCCGGAGCCTGCGGCCAGCTCCGCGGTCTCGGGCGGCGCGGAGGGCGTACGCATCTCCCGTACGGATGCCGCGCTCAGCACCCGGTCGTCGCCCCGGGCAAGGAAGACGGCGAAGCGCGCCAAATCCCCGGTGGTGGACCACAGTTGTCCGGCTGAAGCCATGCGGCCGAGGTCCTGCGCGGGCTCGGGCATCATCACGTCAGCCCAGGGGTGGACCGCCCAGCCGCCGGCGTGCGGTGCCTGCGGTCGACCGCTCGTACGGTGCAGGCCCAGCGGTTCGAGTACCTCGCGCCGCAGCACCTCCTCCCAAGGAGCGCCCCGCAACTCCTCGACCAAGGCGCCCAACAGCGCGTAGCCGGGGTTCGAGTAGTGGTGCCGGCGCCCGGTCGGATGCCGGAAGGGCTGCTCGCCCAGCACGTCGGCCAGCTCAGGGCGCAGCGAGCCAGGCGTACGCTCCCACCAGGGCGCGGGCGACTCGGCGGCCAACCCACCTGTGTGCGCGAGCAGTTCGGCGATGGTGACCTCCCCCGCGCCGGTGCCCGGCAGATGCTTCTCCAGCGGGTCGCCGAGGTCCAGAACGCCCTCGTCACGCAACCTCAGTACGAGTACGGCCGTGAAGGTCTTGGTGATCGAGCCGATCCGATATTGCACGTTCTCGTCGGGGCCGTGCCCGTCCACCGAGGTCCGTGCCCCGTTCCACACCGTCTCCCCGCCCCGGACGACCGCCGCGACCAGCGATGGTGCCCGCCCTTCGGCCTGTGCAACGGCGATACGGTGCAGCAGGGCCCGACGTGTGGCGGGAAGCAGATCTTCGTGAGGTGTCGTCATGCCCACAGTCCACCCGGCCGGTCACCGGACGTCGAGTGCATTTCTCCGGCGCCGCGATACTCCGAGGGGTGTGGCATCAGGTCTGCGCCATGTCCACGAAGCGCGAGTAGTGGCCCTGGAAGGCCACCGTGATCGTGGCCGTCGGGCCGTTACGGTGCTTGCCGACGATGATGTCCGCCTCGCCCGCGCGCGGTGACTCCTTCTCGTACGCGTCCTCGCGGTGCAGCAGGATCACCATGTCCGCGTCCTGCTCGATCGATCCGGATTCACGCAGGTCGGAGACCATGGGCTTCTTGTCCGTGCGCTGCTCGGGACCACGGTTGAGCTGCGACAGCGCGATCACCGGCAGCTCCAGCTCCTTGGCCAGCAGCTTCAGGTTTCGCGACATGTCGGAGACTTCCTGCTGGCGGCTCTCGGAGCGCTTGCCGCCCGACTGCATCAGCTGGAGATAGTCGATGACGACGAGCTTCAGGTCGGCGCGCTGCTTGAGGCGGCGGCACTTGGCGCGGATCTCCATCATCGACAGGTTCGGGGAGTCGTCGATGTAGAGCGGGGCGGCCGAGACGTCGGGCATGCGGCGCGCGAGCCGGGTCCAGTCCTCGTCGGTCATCGTGCCGGACCGCATGTGGTGCAGGGCCACGCGCGCTTCGGCCGACAGCAGTCGCATCGCGATCTCGTTGCGGCCCATTTCGAGCGAGAAGATCACGCTGGGCATGTTGTGCTTGATCGAGCAGGCCCGGGCGAAGTCCAGGGCCAGCGTCGACTTACCCATGGCGGGGCGTGCCGCGATGATGATCATCTGGCCCGGGTGCAAGCCGTTGGTGAGCGAGTCGAGGTCGGTGAAGCCGGTTGGCACACCGGTCATCTCCCCCGACCGCGAACCGATCGCCTCGATCTCGTCGAGCGCGCCCTCCATGATGTCGCCGAGCGGCAGATAGTCCTCGGTGGTGCGCTGCTCGGTGACCGCGTAGATCTCGGCCTGGGCGCTGTTGACGATCTCGTCGACGTCGCCGTCGGCCGCGTATCCCATCTGTGTGATGCGCGTACCCGCCTCGACCAGGCGGCGCAGGACCGCCCGCTCGTGCACGATCTCCGCGTAGTACTCGGCGTTCGCCGCGGTCGGGACCGTCTGCACCAGGGTGTGGAGATACGGTGCGCCGCCGACCTTGGTGATCTCACCGCGTTTGGTGAGCTCGGCGGCGACCGTGATGGGGTCGGCCGGCTCGCCCTTCGCATACAGGTCGAGGATCGCGCCGTAGATGGTCTCGTGCGCCGGCCGGTAGAAGTCGTGGCCCTTGAGGACCTCGACAACATCGGCGATGGCGTCCTTGGACAGAAGCATGCCGCCGAGGACGGACTGCTCGGCGTCCAGGTCCTGGGGCGGCACACGCTCGAAGGACGAACCTCCGCCCTCCCACGAGCCGCTGTCCCGGTCGCGGTCGTGCTGCTCGTCACGGCCGCGGCCGCCGTTGCCGCGCTGGCGGGAAGCGGGCAGACGATCACTGGGACCGCTGTCGGCCCAGGGGTCGTCCAAGGGCTCGGAAATACTCACCGAGCCACCTCCTCCCGTCCGCCGAGCGGACCTAACCGTGCCCTTCATTTCTACGGCACGGCACTGACAACTGAGTTGCCCAACTCCGGTTCTGACGCGTCGGTTTTGCCAGGTTTCCGAGGACGGAGGAGAGAGCGGGCGCCGCACCACGGTAGGCCCGCGGGCACCGTCAGCCAATCTGGTTATCCACAGGCCATGTGGACGACGGCCCGGATGCTGTGGAGAACCCCACAAAACCTGTGCACGACCCGGTGGACAGCCTTGTGAACAAGCCCTCAGCCCCTTCGATCAACCCGCTCTGACCTGCACCTTTCCCGTCCACCGGCTGTGCAGAAGAAAAACTTTCCCGGTCGGACCAAGATCGCGTCAAACGGTGCACCACGACGCAGCCCATGAGACAGTAAGTAAGGGGTCTTTTGGCATTGCATCTCTTACCTGTGGAAGATTAGATTGGTGCTCATGACACAGGCTCCCGCGGCGTCAAGGACCGCCCGTCGCCGGCACGACCGAGAGATCGTCGCGCTGGCCGTTCCGGCCTTCGGCGCACTCGTCGCCGAGCCTCTCTTCGTCATGGCCGACAGCGCCATCGTCGGCCATCTCGGCACCGCACAACTGGCGGGCCTGGGCGTCGCCTCGGCCCTCCTCATGACGGCCGTCGGTGTCTTCGTCTTCCTCGCCTACGCCACCACGGCCGCCGTCGCCCGCCGTGTCGGCGCGGGTGATCTGCGGGCCGCGATCCGTCAGGGCATGGACGGCATCTGGCTCGCCCTGCTGATCGGCGCGGCCGTCATAGGCGTCCTTCTGCCTACGGCACCTGCCCTGATGGAACTCTTCGGCGCCTCTGACACCGCCGCACCGTATGCGACCACCTATCTGCGGATCTCGGCGCTCGGCATCCCGGCCATGCTCGTCGTGCTCGCCGCCACCGGTGTCCTGCGCGGACTGCAGGACACAAAGACCCCGCTGTATGTCGCCGTCGGGGGCTTCGTCGCCAACGCCGCGCTCAACGTAGGCCTCGTCTACGGTGCGGGTCTGGGCATCGCAGGATCCGCCTGGGGCACCGTCATCGCCCAGTTCGGCATGGCCGCCGTCTATCTGTACGTCGTCATCCGCGGAGCCCGGAGGCACAGTGCCTCATTGCGGCCGGATGCCACCGGGATACGGGCCTGCGCCCAGGCCGGTGCGCCCCTGCTCGTACGCACCCTGTCGCTGCGAGCGATTCTCATGATCGCCACGGCGGTCGCCGCCCGGCTCGGGGACGCCGAGATGGCCGCGCACCAGATCATCCTGTCGCTGTGGAGCCTGCTCGCCTTCGCGCTCGACGCGATCGCCATAGCAGGACAGGCCATCATCGGGCGCTATCTCGGTGCGGGCGACGCCCAAGGCGCCCGCGAGGCCTGCCGCCGCATGGTGCAGTGGGGCATCGCCACCGGGGTCGTACTCGGTTTTCTGGTCATGGCCGCTCGCCCCCTCTTCCTTCCGCTGTTCAGCAGTGATTCGACCGTGCAAGACGCTGCGCTGCCCGCCCTGCTGATGGTGGCCGTATCCCAGCCGATCTGCGGCATCGTCTTCGTGCTGGACGGAGTCCTGATGGGCGCGGGGGACGGCCCCTACCTGGCGTGGGCCATGCTGCTCACCCTGGCGGTCTTCGCTCCCGTCGCGCTGCTCGTCCCCACACTCGGCGGCGGGCTCACCGCACTCTGGGGAGCAATGACGCTGATGATGGCGATGCGGATGCTGACCCTGTGGCTGCGTTCTCGCTCGGGGCGCTGGATCGTCACAGGCGCGACGCGCTGACCGTTTCACGTGAAACGGGAGACGCAAGACCAGGCACCAGGCACCAGGGTTTCACGTGAAACGAAGCACCGCTGTCGCCTCCGCCCCCCGAGCACCGGCATCCGCGGGAAAGGCGGCCGCACACTAGCGGCACGCAGAAGGGCCGCACCCCGTGGGGTGCGGCCCTTCTCTCAGCTATGCCGAGCGCTGCACTCAGGCAGCGACAACCTCGATGTTGACCTTGGCGGCAACCTCGGGGTGCAGACGCACGGACGTCTCGTGGGCGCCCAGGGTCTTGATGGGCGCGCCCAGCTCGATGCGGCGCTTGTCGACCTCGGGGCCACCGGAAGCCTTGATCGCCGAGGCGATGTCGGCCGGGGTGACGGAGCCGAAGAGACGACCGGCGTCGCCGGAGCGAACGGCCAGACGGACCTTCACGCCCTCGAGGCGGGCCTTGATCTCGTTGGCCTGCTCGATGGTCGCGATCTCGTGGATCTTGCGAGCACGACGAATCTGCTCGACGTCCTTCTCGCCGCCCTTGGTCCAGCGGATCGCAAAGTTCCGCGGGATCAGGTAGTTGCGAGCGTAACCGTCCTTGACGTCAACGACGTCGCCCGCGGCACCGAGGCCGGAGACCTCGTGGGTGAGGATGATCTTCATGTTTCGGTCACCCTTCCCTTATCGCGCGGTGGAGGTGTAGGGCAGCAGCGCCATCTCACGGCTGTTCTTCACGGCCGTGGCGACGTCACGCTGGTGCTGCGTGCAGTTGCCGGTCACGCGGCGGGCACGGATCTTGCCGCGGTCGGAAATGAACTTCCGCAGCATGTTCGTGTCCTTGTAGTCCACGTACGTGACCTTGTCCTTGCAGAAAGCGCAGACCTTCTTCTTAGGCTTGCGCACAGGCGGCTTCGCCATGGTGTTTCTCCTGTGTGATCAAGAAGTGGGGGTACGGCCCACCCTCGGCCCGGGGGCCTAGAAGGGGGGCTCGTCCGAGTAGCCGCCGCCGGAGCCGCCGGAGCCGCCGGAGTTTCCACCCCAGCCGCCGCCACCGCCGCCGCCTTGGTTGCCACCGGCAGGAGCGCTGGTCGCCCAGGGGTCTTCGGCGGGAGCGCCGCCACCCTGCTGCTGACCGCCGCCGGAGCCTCCGCCCCAGCCGCCGCCCTGCTGGCCGCCGCCACCGCCGCCGTAACCGCCCTGGCCACCTCGACCGGTGGTCTTGGTGACCTTGGCCGTGGCGCTCTTCAGGCTGGCGCCGACTTCCTCGACGTCCAGCTCGTAGACCGTGCGCTTGACGCCCTCACGGTCCTCGTAGGACCGCTGCTTCAGCCGGCCCTGCACGATGACGCGCATGCCTCGCTGAAGCGATTCGGCGACGTTCTCCGCCGCCTGACGCCAGACCGAGCAGGTCAGGAACAGGCTCTCGCCGTCCTTCCACTCATTGGTCTGACGGTCGAAGGTGCGGGGGGTGGACGCGACACGGAACTTCGCGACCGCCGCACCGGAAGGGGTGAAGCGCAGCTCGGGGTCGTCGACAAGATTGCCGACGACCGTGATGACGGTCTCGCCTGCCATGGGGGAACCTCTCGGCGGGTTTGCTGCTGGCTGCTTAGTGCTGCTACTCGATGCCCGAGATCAGCTGAGCGGAGCTCAGTGGGTCTCGGGACGGAGGACCTTGGTCCGGAGGACCGACTCGTTCAGGTTCATCTGGCGGTCGAGCTCCTTGACGACCGCAGGCTCGGCCTGCAGGTCGATGACCGAGTAGATGCCCTCGGGCTTCTTCTTGATCTCGTACGAGAGACGACGACGGCCCCAGGTGTCGACCTTCTCGACCTTTCCGTTGCCCTCACGGACGACGGAGAGGAAGTTCTCGATCAGGGGGGCGACAGCGCGCTCCTCCAGATCGGGGTCGAGGATGACCATCACCTCGTAGTGACGCATGTGGAACCCACCTCCTTTGGACTCAACGGCCACGGTCGTTCCGTGGCAGGAGGGTTGTGATGCGTACGCAACGGTATCGGCCGCCACTGACAATCGGGCTCCCCGATCGGTGAACCGAGCGGCAATCCCTGTCGTGACCTGGCCATGAGCCTGGGCAGACACCGGTGCAGAGGGTACAGAGTACCCGCACACCGGCTTCCGGTTGAAATCCGACCGGGTTGACCGTCAATCTGTACACATCGGGTGTGTATGGCGCTACGATGCGCCGCCTTCCGCAGGAGGTGCCCTATGGCACAGGTATTGCGACCCAACACCACCGGCTCACTCTTCGCCACGGACGGCAAGCCGCATCCGCTCCAGGACACCTTGCTCGCGGTGACCCTGGTGTGCGGGATCACGGCCTTCGTCTCGTCGATGTTCGACAGTCTGCATCTGCTCAGTTCCTGGGCCGGCCTCGTCGGGATCCTCACCGGCGCCTACGGGCAGTTCATCTCCGAGACGACACGAGAGCGCTTCGGGCTGATTCTGGGGCTCGGCTTCTCGGCCGTCGGTTTCTACATCGGCCTAGCCCACGGCGGCCTCTTCGGCGGTGTGTTCTGAGTCGAACGTCCGTTTTCCCCTGACCCGGGGACGCTTCACGCTCCGTCCCCGGGGTCCAGGTTCCATACGGCCAGACGGGGCGCTCGCAGGGCGCAGTAGGCTTCGGCGCGAGAGCCGGAGCCCCTGTACCCATGGGGACACACCAGCCCGAGGAGCGCCCCGAATGAGCCTGACCCTGAGGACCATCAGCCGAGAGCAGCATCTGGCATACATCCAGAGTCTGCCCTCGGCGAGCCACATGCAGGTCCCGGCCTGGGCAGATGTCAAGGCGGAGTGGCGCTCCGAGAACCTCGGCTGGTTCGACGACAGGACCGGCGAGATGGTCGGCGCGGGCCTGGTGCTGTACCGCCAGCTGCCCAAGATCAAGCGCTATCTCGCTTATCTGCCCGAGGGTCCGGTCATCAACTGGTACGCGCCGAACCTCGACGACTGGCTGCAGCCGATGCTCGCGCACCTCAAGCAGCAGGGCGCCTTCTCCGTGAAGATGGGCCCTCCGGTGATCATCCGGCGCTGGGAGGCCGCGTCCATCAAGGGCGGCATCCAGAACCCGGACGTGAAGCGCCTGCGCGACATCGAGGCGGACTTCATCGAGCCGCGCGCCTTCGAGGTGGCCGACAAGCTGCGCCGCATGGGCTGGCAGCAGGGCGAGGACGGCGGCGCCGGCTTCGGCGACGTCCAGCCCCGCTACGTCTTCCAGGTGCCGCTGGCCAACCGCTCCCTGGAAGAGGTCCACAAGAACTTCAACCAGCTGTGGCGCCGCAACATCAAGAAGGCCGAGAAAGAGGGCGTCGAGGTCGTCCAGGGCGGCTACCAGGACCTGGAGGAGTGGCAGCGGCTGTACGAGATCACCGCGATCCGCGACCACTTCCGGCCCCGCCCGCTGTCGTACTTCCAGCGCATGTGGACGGCCCTCAACACCGAGGACCCCAACCGGATGCGGCTCTACTTCGCCCGGCGGGGCGGCGTGAACCTGTCCGCCGCCACGATGCTGGTCGTCGGCGGGCACGTCTGGTACTCGTACGGCGCATCGGACAACATCGGACGTGAGTTCCGGCCCTCGAACGCGATGCAGTGGCGCATGCTGCGCGACTCGTACGCCCTGGGTGCGACGGTCTATGACCTGCGCGGCATCTCCGACTCGCTGGACGAGACCGACCACCTCTTCGGACTGATCCAGTTCAAGGTGGGCACGGGCGGGCAGGCAGCCGAGTACCTCGGCGAGTGGGACTTCCCGCTGAACAAGCTGCTCCACAAGGCGCTCGACATCTACATGTCGCGCCGCTGAACCAGACCGAAAACAACCCCCCACCGCATCCCACACCGCATGCTGAGCCATTGATCCGGCCCGGCATCGCCACGTCGGCCCCGCGGATCCGCCACAATTTCCTTTCATACCTCTGATACACCGCAGCCACGAGAAAGGTTCCGGGACCGGCCATGGCGCTCACGCTCTACGTCGACACCGCGCGCTGGCGGGCACACCACAAGCAGGTGTCCGAGCAGTTCCCGGGTCTTGTCCCCGTCTGCAAGGGCAACGGCTACGGCTTCGGCCACGAACGGCTCGCGGACGAGGCCACCCGCCTCGGCTCCGACGTCCTCGCCGTCGGCACCACGTACGAGGCCGCCCGGATCAAGGACTGGTTCGGCGGCGATCTGCTGGTCCTGACGCCGTTCAGGCGGGGCGAGGAGCCCGTACCGCTGCCCGACCGTGTCATCCGCTCGGTGTCGTCCATCGACGGCGTGTACGGCCTCGTGGGCGCCCGTGTCGTCATCGAGGTGATGTCCTCGATGAAGCGGCACGGTGTCAGCGAGCAAGACCTGCCGCATCTGCACTCCGCCATAGAGAACGTCCGGCTGGAGGGCTTCGCGATCCACCTGCCGCTGGACCGCACCGACGGCTCGGACGCCGTCGAGGAGGTCATCGGCTGGATGGACCGCCTTCGCGCGGCCCGTCTGCCGCTGCACACGATGTTCGTCAGCCACCTCAAGGCCGCGGAACTCGCGCGGCTGCAGCAGCAGTTCCCGCAGACCCACTTCCGCGCGCGTATCGGCACGCGGCTGTGGCTGGGGGACCACGAGGCGACCGAGTACCGCGGGGCCGTCCTGGACGTCACGCGTGTGTCCAAGGGCGACCGCTTCGGCTACCGGCAGCAGAAGGTGGCCTCGGACGGCTGGCTCGTCGTCGTGGCGGGCGGTACGTCGCACGGAGTGGGTCTGGAGGCCCCGAAGGCCCTGCACGGCGTCATGCCGCGCGCCAAGGGCGTCGCCCGTGCCGGCCTCGCGACGGTCAACCGGAACCTTTCGCCGTTCGTGTGGGCGGGCAAGCAGCGCTGGTTCGCGGAGCCCCCGCACATGCAGGTCTCGATCCTCTTCGTACCCTCGGACGCCACGGAGCCGAAGGTCGGCGACGAGCTGGTGGCCCACCTGCGGCACACCACCACGCAGTTCGACCGCATCGTCGAACGCTGACCCTCTGGCTTCGACCCGCTCGGAGACAGCCGAAAGGCCGTACACGGACACCGTGTACGGCCTTTTGCGTGGCTTCCCTACGCTCTGTTCGCTCAGGGCGAACGGTCTCCGGCTGCTCCACTCCGGCTGCCCCATTCCACCTGCGGCCCGTCGAAGTGCGCCGCGTGCCGCGGTGGATGGGCCGCGGCACCGAGTACGAAGACGTCCTCCGCACCGTCCAGGACACCGCCCGACGGGTCGTCGTCACCAGCTCGGCGCACCATGTCGCGCTCCGGCATGAAGATGTCGCGTACGACTACCGCGCACAGGTACAGCGTCCCCAACAGGTGGACAGCGATGGCGATTTGGTACCCGTCGGTCGGCAGTCCCTTGTGAGCTTCCCCGCTGGTCGTGTACGCGAGGTACATCCAGATCCCCAGGAAGTACGCGACCTCGCACGCCTGCCAGATCAGGAAGTCCCGCCAGCGCGGCCGGGCCAGCGCGGCGAGGGGGACCAGCCACAGCACGTACTGGGGCGAGTAGACCTTGTTGGTGAGGATGAAGGCCGCGACGATCAGGAAGGCGAGCTGGGCGAAGCGGGGGCGGCGCGGTGCGGTGAGCGTCAGGGCGGTCAGGCCCGCGCAGAGGAGCAGCATCATGATCAGCGCCCACGTGTTCGCGGTGTCGGCGGTGATCGCGATCTTCAGCCAGTTCGAGATGAACAGGAAGACCGACCCGAAGTCCACCCCGCGGTCGTGGCTGAAGCTGTAGAACTTCGCCCACCCTTCCGGCGCCAGGTACATCACCGGAAGGTTCACAGCGAGCCAGGCCCCGACGGCGCCGAGCAGCGCGGTCCCGAACTCGCGCCACTTGCCGGCCCGCCAGCACAGCAGGAAGAGCGGTCCCATCACCAGGAACGGATAGAACTTGGCGGCCGTGGCGAGCCCGATCAACACGCCGAACGCCAGAGCGCGCCCCCGCGACCACATGAGCATCGCAGCGGCCAGCAGGGCCACAGCGAGGAGATCCCAGTTGATGGTGGCCGTGAGCGCGAAGGCGGGCGCGAGGGCGACCAGGAGGCCGTCCCAGGGGCGTCGACGGTGGGTGCGCGCGGTGCATACGGCGATGACCGCCGCGCACACCATCAGCATCCCGGCGTTGACCATCCAGTAGGTCTGCTCCTGGACCTGGATGCTCCCGCTGCCCGGGGTGAGCCAGGCCGCCACCTCCATGAAGACACCGGTCAGCACCGGGTACTCGAGGTAGTCCATGTCGCCGGGGATCTTGTCGAAGTACGGCACAAGACCGTCGGCGAAGCCGCGCCCCTGGTAGAGGTGCGGGATGTCCGAGTAGCACGCGTGCGTGTACTGCGAGCTGGCGCCGAAGAACCAGGCACTGTCGTAGCAGGGCAGCTTCTGCACCATGCCGAGGGCGAACATCCCGATCGCGATGAGCGCGACAACCCGCACAGGCGTCCACCAGGACGTCCCGAGCAGGGCCCGTCGCCCGATGGGGCCGCCGATCAGCTCACTGCCGCTCGCGGCGACCTCGTCCTCCTTGGTCGGCCGTACCAGCTCTGGCTCGTGCACGCTCACTCGCGTCGTCTCTGCACTGGGCATGCCGCACATCCTGCCGTACGCGCCTAGGAATACGCCGAGGGCCGCCGCACCTGATCGGTGCGGCGGCCCTCGTTTCACGTGAAACGGTGTGTTTCACGTGAAACACACGCGGAGACGGCTATCCGCTCGATCCTCCGAAGATTCCACCATTGCCGTTGCCCCTGGTGGTACTGGTGGTGGTTTCCGTTGGGGTGGCGGTCACCCCTCCGTCCGTACTACCGGTGCTCGTGCCACCCGTGCTGGTGCCACCCGTGTCGCTACAGCTCCAGCCGAAGTTCCCGCAGGTCTCGCTCGTCGAGGGCGAAGGAGACGTCACGGACTCACTGGGCGTCGGAGTCGGCGTCGCACTCTCCGTCGCGCTCGCGGTGGGCGAGGGGGTCGCGCTCGGGCTCGGGGTGTCATTGAGGACCTTGCCGATGTCCGTGGGCGTCGGGAAGTCCACCGCCTTCTCACCCTTGAGCGCCTGCTCCATGTAGTCGCGCCAGATTTGGGACGGGAACGAGGCACCGTGAATCGTCTTCTCGCCGCCCGTGCCGTACATCTGCAGGAACTCGCGATTCTTGCTGGTCTCGTCGTCGTCCATGCGGTACATGCCGATCGCCGTCGACAGCTGAGGGGTGTACCCGACGAACCAGGCGGACTTGTTGCCGTCGGTGGTACCGGTCTTACCGGCCACTTCACGACCGGTCAGCTGGGCGTTGGTACCGGTTCCCTTCTCGACCACGGTCTTCAGGACGTCGGTGACGTTGTCGGCGACCTCCGCGGTGAACGCCTCCTTGGGCTTGGCGACTTCCCTGTGGCGGAAGACCGTGCCGTCCTTGCTGGTGATCTCCTTGACCGAGTACGGATCGTTCTGCTTGCCGCTGGCGGCGAAGGTGGCGTACGCACCAGCCATACGGATCGCGCTCGGAGAGGACGTGCCCAGCGAGAAGGACGGATAGTTGGCGCTGGCAAGGCTCGACTGCAGGATGCCGGCATCCAGGACGGCCTCCTTGACCTTGTCCAGGCCGACATCCATACCCAACTGGACATATGCAGAGTTAACGGACTCGCGCATCGCCTCACGCAGGTCGATCTTGTAGCTGGGCGGGTTGTACGACTGCTGGCCGTCGTTCTTCTGCCGCCACTCGTTGCCGTTCTTGTCCGTCCAGATAGTCCCGTCGTAGTCCTCGATCTTGAGCTTGTTCTTACCGCTGTACAGGCTCTTCGGGGACACGATGGTGCGCTCGTCCTGCGCCTGGACCGGATCGCCGTCGGGGTTCCTGACACCCCACGACATGGCGGCGGCCAGCACAAAGGGCTTGAACGTCGAACCCACCTGGGCGCCGGTCTGGTCGGCGTTGTTGGTGAAGTGCTTGGTCGCGTCCTCACCGCCGTATATGGCCTCGATCGCGCCGGTGGCCGGGTTGACGGAGGCCCCGCCGAACTGAACGTACTTGTCCGTCTTCGGGCGCAGCTTGGGCTTGATGTTCGCCTTGCGGACCTTGTCCACGGCCTTGGTGAGCGCGTCGACCTTCTTCTTGTCGAAGGTCGTGTGGATCGAGTAGCCGCCCTGCTGAAGCTCGCTCGCGGTGATCTTGGTGTTGTTGATGATGTAGCCCTTGGCGAGATCGACGAGATAGCCGATCTGGCCGCTGAGCTGGGTGTTCGACCGCGGGTTCTGCCACTTGGGGAGTTCCTTGTACGTGGCCCGCTTCGCGGCGCTCAGGTGGCCGTACTCGACCTCCTTGTCCAGGGTGTCCTTCCACTGGATCGTGGCCCGCTTCGTATTGGCCTTGGCTGTTGCAGCCGTGTCGACCTCCGTCGCACCCGCCGGGTCGTAGTACGTGGCGCCCTTGAGCATCGCCGCCAGGAAGGCGCACTCGCTCGGGTTCAGTTTGATGGCGTCCTTGTTGAAGTACGCGCGCGCGCCCGCCTGGATACCGTAGGCCCCGCGACCGAAGTACGCGGAGTTCAGGTAGCCGGCCATGATGTCTTCCTTCTTGACCGTGGCGCCGACCTTTATCGCTACGAAGAGCTCCTTGAACTTCCGCGAGATCGTCTGCGACTGGTCGTCCAGCATCGCGTTCTTCACGTACTGCTGGGTGATGGTCGAGCCGCCCTGCGTCTGACCGCCCTTGGCCATGTTGTAGAAAGCGCGGGCGATGCCCTTCGGGTCGATGCCGCTGTCGTTCTCGAAGGTCTTGTTCTCCTGCGAGATGACGGCGTACCGCATCGCTTCGGGGATCTGGTCGTAGTTGATGATCTGGCGGTTGGTCTCACCACCGGTGGCGACCATCTCGCTGCCGTCGGCCCAGTAGTAGACGTTGTTCTGCGCGGTGGCGGTGTCGGCGACCTTCGGGACCGAGACCATCGCGTACGCGATACCGGCCACAGCGACCAGGCTGCCGCAGAAGCCGATGAACAGCCCCGTCACCAGCTTCCAGGACGGAACCCAGCGCCCCACGCCGTACTTGCCCGCGCGCGGATAGTCGATGATCCGCTTCTTGGCGGGCGGCCCGGAACGGCCTCGGCCGCGCCCGGGCCCGTTCGGACCCTCGGGGCCGCCACGCCGGCCGCCACCGCCTCCGGGGCCGCCGCGTCCCGCGCCGTCGGCCGATCTGCGCCGGCCGCCGCTACTACTACTGCCTCTCTGTGCCGCCCGTCGGGCCTCGGCACGGCCACCGTACGGGCGCTCTTCACCCCCCGAGCCATAGGAGTCGGAAGGAGACTCGGTGGCGCCACGCGGTGCCGCGCGGCGGCCTTCGGGCGGGCCGGGCTGGCCGCGTCGGGCCGCGGCACGACCGCCGCCCTGCGGCTGCGGCGTTTTGCGACGGTGCTCGCTCATCGAACGATTACTCCTCGGGCAGGCGCACCCGCGCGCGCCTGGAAACGGCAGCTGGTTTCCGGTCCCCCCGAAGTACGGATGCGGTCGTTTGCGCATTCACCCGTACTGCACCGAGGACGATGACGCCCCCAGGCGTCACTTGGTTCCCGGTGGTGTGCATGCCGCACAGACTACGCACCGTCAAAACCCACCTAGCTCCGAAGTTCACCCCAAATCAGGCAACTTGCTTCGTATGAATCGGTGATGTGACGCCGTTCACCGTGACCCCACTTGTCGCATCCGCATGACCGTTCTATCGTGCTGATGTATCGAGTCGATACATCAGCGCGGCATAAAGACCGTGCCGACGAGGCAGCGACAGGGAGGAGGCGACGATGAGCCGGCGTTCCGGGATCCTCGAGTTCGCCGTACTCGGCCTGCTCCGCGAGTCCCCGATGCACGGCTATGAGCTGCGCAAACGACTCAATACGTCACTGGGTGTGTTCCGTGCCTTCAGCTACGGGACGCTCTACCCCTGCCTCAAGACGCTGGTCGCCAACGGCTGGTTGATCGAGGAATCGGGTTCCACACCCGAGGACGCCCTCGCAGCTCCACTCGCAGGGCGTCGCGCCAAGATCGTCTACCGGTTGACGGCGGAAGGTAAAGAGCACTTCGAGGAGCTGCTCTCGCAGACGGGTCCCGACGCGTACGAGGACGAGCACTTCGCCGCCCGCTTCGCGTTCTTCGGACAGACGTCACGCGACGTACGCATGCGCGTACTGGAGGGCCGCCGCAGCCGGCTCGAGGAGCGCCTGGAGAAGATGCGCGCCTCACTGGCGCGCACCCGGGAGCGCCTCGACGACTACACCCTTGAGCTCCAGCGCCACGGAATGGAGTCCGTGGAGCGCGAAGTGCGCTGGCTGAACGAGCTCATCGAGAGCGAGCGAGCGGGACGGGACGTCAAGGGTTCCGCCTCCGAAGGCTCCGCTCAGCAGGACAACACATCTGGAGAGACGGGCGGCCTGCCCCGGCACCGGGACAGCACCCGGCCGGATCCGTCCGACGACACCACCAGGTGAGACCCGTTGGGGTTTCACTACGTACATACAGGGAGCAATCGGAATGGGTTCGGTTCGCGTAGCCATCGTCGGCGTGGGCAACTGCGCCGCCTCGCTGGTGCAGGGCGTCGAGTACTACAAGGACGCCGACCCGGCGGCCAAGGTGCCCGGCCTGATGCACGTCCAGTTCGGCGACTACCACGTCGGTGACGTCGAGTTCGTCGCCGCCTTCGACGTCGACGCCAAGAAGGTCGGCCTCGACCTCTCGGACGCCATCGGCGCCAGCGAGAACAACACCATCAAGATCTGCGACGTCCCGAACAAGGGCGTCACGGTCCAGCGCGGCCACACCCTCGACGGTCTCGGCAAGTACTACCGCATGACCATCGAGGAGTCCCCCGAGGCCCCGGTCGACGTCGTCCAGATCCTCAAGGACAAGCAGGTCGACGTCCTCGTCTGCTACCTGCCCGTCGGTTCCGAGGACGCGGCGAAGTTCTACGCCCAGTGCGCCATCGACGCCAAGGTCGCCTTCGTCAACGCCCTCCCGGTCTTCATCGCCGGCACCAAGGAGTGGGCGGACAAGTTCACCGAGGCCGGCGTCCCGATCGTCGGTGACGACATCAAGTCGCAGGTCGGCGCGACCATCACGCACCGTGTGATGGCGAAGCTGTTCGAGGACCGCGGTGTCCGTCTTGAGCGCACCATGCAGCTCAACGTCGGCGGCAACATGGACTTCAAGAACATGCTGGAGCGCGACCGCCTCGAGTCCAAGAAGATCTCGAAGACGCAGGCCGTCACCTCGCAGATCCCGGACCGCGACCTGGGCGAGAAGAACGTCCACATCGGCCCGTCGGACTACGTGCAGTGGCTCGACGACCGCAAGTGGGCGTACGTCCGCCTCGAGGGCCGTGCCTTCGGTGACGTTCCGCTGAACCTGGAGTACAAGCTCGAGGTCTGGGACTCCCCGAACTCCGCGGGTGTCATCATCGACGCCGTGCGCGCCGCGAAGATCGCCAAGGACCGCGGCATCGGCGGCCCGATCCTCTCCGCGTCCTCGTACTTCATGAAGTCCCCGCCGGTCCAGTACTTCGACGACGAGGCCTTCGCCAACGTCGAGAAGTTCATCAAGGGCGAGGTCGAGCGCTGACGAGACAGGGAGCCGTGCGTCAAAGCACATCTCTGTGAACGTCGTTGAGGGTCCCCGGGCATTCCGCCCGGGGACCCTCCTCGTATGTGAGGCTGTGCCCCATGGCTGTCGTGCGTGACCTGCGCGTCCTCCTGCGCTTCCAGGGCTTCAGGCGCCTGCTCGGCATACGGCTGCTGTCCCAGGGCGCCGACGGGGTCTACCAGGTCGCGCTCGCCACCTACGTCGTCTTCTCACCGGAGAAGCAGACCTCGGCGGCCTCGATCGCCTCCGCGATGGCGGTGCTGCTGCTCCCGTACTCCCTCATCGGCCCCTTCGCCGGCGTCCTGCTGGACCGCTGGCGGCGCCGCCAGGTCTTCCTGTACGGCAACCTGCTGCGGACCGCGCTGGCGTGTGTGACGGCTGTCCTGATGCTGAGCCACGTGCCCGACTGGCTCTTCTACGTCTCCGCGCTGTGTGTCACCGCGGTCAATCGCTTCGTCCTGGCCGGCCTTTCGGCCGCGCTGCCCAGAGTCGTCGACTCGGACCGCCTGGTGATGGCCAACTCTCTGTCGCCGACCGCCGGAACACTCGCCGCGACCCTGGGCGGAGGTCTCGCGTTCGTCGTACGGCTGGTCGCCTCGGACTCCGACGCGGCGGTCGTCCTCGTCGGGGCGGCCCTGTACCTCTGCGCGGCGCTCGCCTCCCTGCGTATCGCCCCGGAACTGCTCGGCCCCGACCAGCAGTTGACGCAGCCGCATCTGGCCAAGGCACTCGTCGGCACCGCACGCGGCCTGGCGGCGGGCGTACGCCATCTGGCCGAGCCCGCACGGCGGGAGGCGGTCTGGGCGCTGCTGGCGATGACGCTGATGCGCTTCTGCTACGGCGCTCTGACCGTCATGGTGCTGATGCTCTGCCGGTACGCCTGGGCACCCGAGTCGGGCTCGGACAACGGACTCGCGCTGCTGGGGCTGGCCGTCGGTGTCTCGGGGGCGGGCTTCTTCGTGGCGGCCGTGGTGACGCCCTGGGCGGTAGGCAGGCTGGGGCCCGGCGGGTGGATCGTCGCGTGCGCGGGCGCCGCCGCGATCCTGGAGCCCGCGCTCGGCCTGCCGTTCGCCGCTGCCCCCATGCTGGTCGCCGCCTTCATCCTGGGGCTGACGACACAGGGCGCGAAGATCGCCACGGACACGATCATCCAGTCCTCGGTCGACGACGGCTTCCGCGGCCGGATCTTCTCCGTCTACGACGTCCTGTTCAACGTCGCGTTCGTCGGCGCGGCCGCAGTAGCCGCCCTGATACTGCCTTCTGACGGACGCTCGGTTTCCCTCGTCGTCACCGTGGCAGCGCTCTACGCGGCAATTGCTATCGCTATGGCCCGCTTTGAACTGCAGTAAGTGTCACATCAGTGCCACAGAGCCCCTCCTGACTACTGCGTTGTCACAGGGTCCCGATAGCTTACGTGCGTCTTATTCGCGTCTTCGCGTCACGCGCCTACGTTCTAGGGGGACCCTCAAGTGACCACTCCGCCGCCCCAGGGCCAGAACCCGTTCGCCCAGGGTCAGGCCCCCTACGGCCAGCAGCCGCCGCAGGGCTACCCGCAGCAGCCGGGCTATCCCCAGCAGCCCGGCCAGCCCGGCTTCCCGCAGCAGGGCGCCGCCCCGTACGCCCCGGTCCCGCCGCAGCGGCCGAAGCGCAGCATCAAGCAGTACCTGCGCATCGGGATCGTTGTCGTCGGCCTCATAGTCGCCGGCGTCAGCTATCTCGCAAGCCGTCACGACCCCGACACCGCCAAGGTCGGCGACTGCATGAGCATCAGTGACCCGAACAACGCTACCGACCCTGGCCTCAAGGTCGTGGACTGCAGCAACTCCAAGGCCAAGTACAAGGTCGCGCAGAAGAAGACCGACGACTCCGGCTGCGACCGCACCAAGTACGCCGAGTACACCCAGAGCGGCAGCAGTGACTTCACCCTCTGCCTGACGCCATACTCCGCCAAGTAGGAGATTCAGCGAAGGGGCGGTGTTTCACGTGAAACACCGCCCCTTCGCGTTGCCCCAGGTCATGTTTCACGTGAAACATGACCCCGCTCCTCAGGCCTCAGTCTTGCTCAGCCCACCACTCCTTGAGCGCCGCCACCGCCACATCGTGCTCCATCGGCCCGTTCTCCAGACGCAGCTCCAGCAGGAACTTGTACGCCTGGCCGATCGCCGGACCGGGACTGATACCCAGGATCTCCATGATCTGGTTGCCGTCGAGGTCGGGGCGGATCGCGTCGAGCTCTTCCTGCTCCTTGAGCTGGTCGATGCGCTCCTCCAGGCCGTCGTACGCGCGGGAGAGTGCGGTCGCCCTGCGCTTGTTGCGCGTGGTGCAGTCGGAGCGGGTCAGCTTGTGGAGGCGTTCGAGGAGCGGGCCCGCGTCACGTACGTAGCGACGGACTGCGGAGTCCGTCCACTCGCCGGTGCCGTACCCGTGGAAGCGCAGGTGAAGTTCGACCAGACGCGAGACGTCCTTCACAAGGTCATTGGAGTACTTGAGCGCCGTCATCCGCTTCTTGGTCATCTTGGCGCCCACCACCTCGTGGTGGTGGAAGGAGACCCGCCCGTCCTTCTCGAAGCGACGCGTCCGCGGCTTGCCGATGTCGTGCAGCAGCGCGGCGAGCCGGAGGGTCAGGTCGGGACCGTCCTCCTCCAGCGCCATCGCCTGCTCCAGGACGATCAGCGTGTGGTCGTACACGTCCTTGTGCCGGTGGTGCTCGTCACGCTCCAGTCGGAGCGCGGGGAGCTCCGGCAGCACATGGTCGGCCAGCCCGGTGTCGACGAGCAGCGTCAGGCCCTCGCGCGGGTGCGCGGACAGGATCAGCTTGTTCAGCTCGTCCCGGACCCGCTCGGCCGAAACGATCTCGATGCGCCCGGCCATGTCCGTCATCGCGGCGATGACCTCGGGGGCCACCTCGAAGTCGAGCTGCGCGGCGAACCGGGCGGCACGCATCATCCGCAGCGGATCGTCGGAGAACGACTCCTCGGGGGTGCCCGGGGTCCGCAGAATACGAGCGGACAGGTCACCGAGGCCGCCGTACGGGTCGATGAACTCTTTCTCCGGCAGCGCGACGGCCATGGCGTTCACCGTGAAGTCCCGGCGCACGAGATCTTGCTCGATGGAGTCGCCGTAGGACACCTCAGGCTTGCGTGAGGTCCGGTCGTACGCCTCGGAGCGGTACGTCGTGACCTCGATCTGGAACGACTGCTGTACGTCGTCCACGCGGGCGTCCTTCTGCGCGCCCACCGTGCCGAAGGCGATCCCGACCTCCCAGACGGCGTCCGCCCAGGGCCGCACGATCTTCAGTACGTCCTCGGGGCGGGCGTCGGTCGTGAAGTCCAGGTCATTGCCGAGCCGGCCAAGGAGCGCGTCCCGGACCGAGCCGCCGACCAGGGCGAGCGAGAACCCGGCCTCCTGGAAACGGCGGGCGAGGTCGTCGGCGACAGGCGACACCCGCAGCAGTTCACTCACCGCGCGGTGCTGCACCTGACTCAGGGCACTGGGGTTGTCTTCGTTGGCGTTCGGCACAACAGAAAAGGGTACGTGGCCGAGGCACCTGCGGGCTCCTCCATAAAACGTGCACAGGCAGCCCCAATTTCTGGGGGCGTCAATACGCGCACATACAGGACAGTCGGCTCGGTCCGCCGATCTTGTGATGTACTCCGCGGCACTTACCCTCCGCCCGCATCGTTACCATGCGTGGACGCACATTCCGACGACCACTGACGACGACGAGGGACGGGCGAGCGCGTGGCCGAGGCGGCAGACTTCCTGGGGATGAGTCCCTCACCTGCCCGCCGGTGGCTCCGGCGCAGCGGAGCACTGCTGGCCGCGGCGCCCCTGCTGGCCGGGCTGCTCCAGCTGCCCATCAGCACGTCCGCGTCCGCCGCGGAGAAGACCTCCGTGGCCGAGGCCACCGGATCCAGCACGGTTGACGTCTCCCTCGACTCGCTCAGCCCCAGCGCCCCCACGGACGGCGACACCCTGACCGTCTCCGGCTCGGTCACCAACAACGGCAAGCAGGCCGTCACGGATGCCCATGTGGGGCTGCGCGTGGGACCGTCCCTGAACACTCGCTCCGCCATCGACACCGCCGCGAAGCGCACCGGGTTCCAGCTGGGCCTCGACCCCTTCGAGGTCGGCGGCAAGTACGTCGTGAAGTTCTCCAAGCTCGCCCCGGGCGTCTCGCAGCACTTCAGCATCTCGGTGCCCGTCAAGGACCTGGACCTCGGCTCCGAGGGGGTCTACCAACTCGCTGTCTCGCTCACGGGCCGTACGGCCGCCCAGCAGTGGGACCAGGTGCTCGGCATCCAGCGGACGTTCCTGCCCTGGCAGCCCGACGAAGCGGGCACGAAGACGAAGACGACGTACCTCTGGCCGCTCATCTCCACGGTCCACCTCACGGCGGAGACCGGCTCGGACGAGGCGCAGACGCCCGTCTTCAAGAACGACGACCTGGCCAAGGAGATCTCCCCGGGCGGCCGCCTGGACCAGCTCCTGTCGCTGGGCAGCGACCTCGACGTCACCTGGGTGCTCGACCCGGACCTGCTGGCGTCCGTCGACGCGATGAGGGACAGCTACCGGATCCAGGGCGAGAACGGCACCACCACGGCGGGCAAGAACCAGGCGGTCGCCAAGGCTTGGCTCGACAAGCTGGAGAAGACGGTCCAGGACGAGAAGGTCGTCGCCCTCCCCTTCGCCGACCCCGATCTGGCATCGCTGGCCCACAACGGCAAGGACGTCACCGGTTCCCTGAGCCACCTCAAGGACGCCACCGATGTGGCCTCCAGCACGGTGGAGACGATCCTTCATGTGAAGCCGAGCACAGAGTTCGCCTGGCCCGCTGACGGCGCCGTAGACCCGTCGATCGTCAAGGTGGCCACCTCGGCCGGCGCCGACAAGGTGATCGCCCGCAGCGACAGCCTGCGCGAGACGGGCGGACTGCCGTACACACCGAGCGCGGCCCGCCCCATCGGCGGCGGAACGACAGCGGTGGTCGCGGACGCCCGGCTGTCGACCGCGTTCCAGGGCGACATGACGAAGGCCGACAACTCCACGCTCGCCGTGCAGGAATTCCTCGCCCAGAGCCTGATGATCAACCTGCAGGAGTCGCAGAAGCAGCGCAGCATCGTGGTCGCCCCGCAGCGGATGCCGTCCGCGAGCCAGGCCCAGACGATGGCGCAGGCGCTCAAGGCCCTCCAGGACGGGAACTGGTCGGAGTACCAGGGCCTCGCCGCGGCCGCCAAGGCCAAGCCGGACACGGGCGCCACCACAAAGGTGCCCTCCGCGTCCTCGTACCCGTCCTCGCTGCGCAAGCAGGAGCTGCCGCGATCCGCCTTCGAGCAGATCCAGGCCACGCAGAGCAAGCTCGACAACTTCCAGGTGATCCTCACCGACAAGGCTCGGGTGGTCACCCCGTTCGGTCGGGCCATAGACCGCGGGATGTCCACGTCCTGGCGGGGCCGTGCGTCCGAGGCGGAGACCTTCCGCAAGGGCGTGCAGTCGTATCTCAACGACCTCACCGGCCTGGTCCGGCTGATCGACAAGTCCGACGCGAAACTGTCCGGGCGCAGCGCCACGATCCCCGTGACCGTGCAGAACAACCTCGTACAGGGCGTCGACCATCTGGTGCTGCGCCTCACCTCGCGCCAGCCCACCCGACTCAAGATCGGCGACGGCCCCTACCAGGAACGGCCGATCCAGGTCGCGGGCGAGCACAGCCAGTCGGTGAAGTTCACCACCTCGGCCGAGGCCAACGGTCCGGTGAAGGTCGTCGCCCAGCTGTACACGGAGGACGGCCAGCCATACGGTCCCGAGGTCACGTTCGAGGTGAAGGTCACCGAGATCACCCCGACGGTGATGCTGGTCATCGGCGGTGGCGTCCTGCTGCTCGTGCTCGCCGGCTTCCGGATGTACACGCAGCGCAAGCGCGCCGCCGCCCGACAGGCCGAGGAGGATCCGGAGGACGGTCCCGAGGCCGAGGGCGTGAACAAGGACGCGGACGGCACCGTAGACACTGAGGACACCGAAGGCTCCGAGAACGGTCCCGAAGGGGAGTCCGGCGCGGAGCACGGGGCAGACGACCCGGAGCACCCGAGTGACCCGACACCGGACACCGCACCGGAAAGCACCGACCCGTCCGGAACGGGTGAGAGAGTGGACCGTTGAGCGATGTCGTGGCCGGTGGGCCCGGGGACGATGAGGTGGGGTAACCATGAACGCGCCGTACGACGGTGACCGCGGCCAGGGCGCGGGCGGCTCGGGCTACCCCGAGGGCTACCCGGACCAGGACGCGGGCCACGCCGGCTACCCCGAAGGCCAAGCGCCGGAGCACGGCCAGATGCCGGCCGGTCCCGCCGCGGACATGTACTTCCAGGACGCCTACGACCAGGATCCCTACCGGGCGCAGGACCTCTCCGCCCAGGACCCGGTGACCGAGGCGCTCTACGACCGTGCCGCGCACCCCCCGCCGCCCCCCGCCGCGTACTACCCGCAGCAGCCGCTCTACGCCCAGCCGCCCACGCCGCAGTACGCCCCCGACCCGCGTGTGTGGGCCCAGACGCCCCCTCCGGAACCGGCCGGCCCGACGCGGCACCTTCCGTACGGCGAGGACGCGCGCACCACCCAGTTCGTGGGCGTCGACGACCTGGTCACCCAGGCCGGCGAGGAGCGCCACGAGCCCGACGCCTTCGCCCATCTCTTCCGCGACCAGCAGCAGGGCGGCGGCCGTCCCCCCGTCGGCCAGCACGCAGTACCGTCGCCGGCTCCTGAACCGGCTCCGGCCGTCGCGCAGCCCTCGGCGCCCGCACCCGCAGCTGCCGCGAAGAAGTCGGGCGGACGCGCGTCGGGTCTGCTGAAGTCGAGCGCGGTGATGGCGGCGGGCACGCTGGTGTCCCGGCTCACAGGGTTCGTCCGGACCATGATCATCACGGCTGCCCTGGGCGCCGCGACCCTCGGCGACGTCTGGGGCGTTGCCTACACGCTGCCGACGATGATCTACATCCTGACCGTCGGCGGCGGCCTCAACTCCGTGTTCGTGCCGCAGTTGGTGCGGTCCATGAAGGAGGACGAGGACGGCGGTGAGGCCTACGCCAACCGCCTCCTGACCCTCGTCATGGTCGCCCTCGGCGTGATCGTCACGATCGTCGTCTTCGCGGCGCCGCTGCTGATCCAGTTGATGTCGCATGCCATCGCCAGCGACCCGCCGGCGAACAACGTCGCCGTCACCTTCGCCCGCTACTGCCTGCCCACGATCTTCTTCATGGGCATCCACGTGGTGATGGGCCAGATCCTCAACGCCCGCGGGAAGTTCGGCGCGATGATGTGGACTCCGGTCCTCAACAACATCGTCATGATCGCCACCTTCGGCCTGTTCCTCTGGGTCTACGGAACGGCCGCGGACTCCGGCATGACGGTGCACAACATCCCGGCCGACGGTGTCCGTCTCCTGGGCATCGGCACCCTGCTCGGCCTGGTCGTACAGGCCGTGGCGATGATTCCGTACCTGCGCGAGACCGGCTTCCGCTTCCGACTGCGGTTCGACTGGAGAGGGCACGGCCTCGGAAAGGCCGTCGCACTGGCCAAGTGGACCGTGCTCTTCGTCCTCGCCAACCAGGCGGGCGTCCTGGTCGTCACCCAGCTAGCGACCGCCGCGGGCAAGGCCTACGGCAAGAGCGGCGCGGGCATCCTGGCCTACTCCAACGCACAGCTCATCTGGGGCATGCCGCAGGCGATCATCACGGTCTCGGTCATGGCCGCGATGCTGCCCCGGATCTCGCGCGCGGCCCACGACGGCGACCCCGGCGCGGTCCGCGACGACATCTCGCAGGGGCTGCGTACCTCGGCCGTCGCGATCGTCCCCGTGGCCTTCATGTTCGTGGCCCTCGGTATCCCGATGTGCACCCTGCTCTTCGGCTCCAGCGGCATCGAGTCCGCCCAGGCCCAGGGCTATGTCCTGATGGCCTTCGGCCTCGGCCTGATCCCGTTCTCCGTGCAGTACGTCGTACTGCGCGGCTTCTACGCCTACGAGGACACCCGCACCCCCTTCTACAACACGGTCATCGTGGCCGCGGTCAACGCCGTCGCCTCGGCCGTGTGCTACATGATCCTTCCGGCGCAGTGGGCGGTCGTCGGCATGGCCGGGTCGTACGGGCTGGCCTACGCCGTGGGTGTCGGAGTGGCCTGGAAGCGGCTCCGCAACCGGCTCGGCGGCGACCTGGACGGTGCGCGCGTCATGCGCACATACGCGCGTCTCTGCCTCGCTGCCATCCCTGGCGCCGTGGTGGGCGGCGCGGTCGGATTCACGATCACCCAGGCCCTCGGGCACGGGGCTCTCGGATCGATCGCGGCGCTCCTCGCCGGATCGATCGCCCTGCTCGGCGTCTTCTACATCGCAGCCCGGAAGATGCGCATCGAAGAACTCAACTCAATGGTCGGAATGGTCCGCGGGCGCCTCGGGCGCTGAGGCGGGGGTACGCGCACAACCATCGTCCGTCGCCGTGTGTCGTGCATAGCGCCGGACTGTGGGCACAATTGGTTTCTGCGTCGGAGAGCGCGCAATGGATGGGGAGGCAGGGACGACGGTGGCGGAACGGAGCACGGCTGCCGTCGACGTGGCAGACAACAGCGGTGACGAGCCGCTGACCGCCAAGGCGGACCAGTCCACGGCCGACGGGGTGGCCCAGAACCGGGAGCGGGACACGGAGAGCGAAGAGGCACAGGGGAGCGGCGGGACCGAGAGTCCCGGAAAGGCCTCACCGCCCGAGCTGCACAGCGGCCACAAGCTCGCCAGACGCTACCGCCTCGAGGAGTGCGTCACCCGTCTGGACGGTTTCAGCAGTTGGCGTGCAGTGGACGAGAAACTCCGCCGCGCCGTCGGTGTGCACCTGCTGCCCGCCGACCATCCACGGGCCCGCTCCGTACTGGCGGCGGCCCGTTCCTCCGCCTTGCTGGGCGATCCCCGCTTCGTCCAGGTCCTGGACGCGGTCGAGGAGAACGACCTCGTCTACGTGGTGCACGAGTGGCTGCCGGACGCCACGGAGCTGACGGCGCTTCTGGCTTCAGGCCCGCTGGAGGTGCACGAGGCCTACCAGATGGTGAGCCAGGTCTCCCAGGCGATGGCCGCCGCGCACCGCGAGGGCCTCGCGCATCTGCGGCTGACCCCTGGCGCCGTGCTGCGCACGTCGTCCGGCCAGTGGCGCATCCGCGGGCTCGCCGTGAACGCCGCGCTGCGCGGCATCAGTTCCGACACCCCGCAGCGCACCGACACGGAGGCGATCGGCGCACTCCTGTACGCCGCGCTCACCCAGCGCTGGCCCTACAACAACGACGCGTACGGCCTGTCCGGACTGCCCAAGGGCGTCGGCCTCATCGCCCCCGACCAGGTTCGCGCCGGCGTCCACCGGGGCCTGTCCGAGCTCGCCATGCGCGCCCTCGCCAACGACGGCGCGACCGCCTCCCGCCATGAATCCCCGTGCACCACGCCGGAGGAACTGGTGAAGGCGGTCAGCGAGATGCCCCGCATCCGTCCGCCGGAGCCGGTGTTCACCGCCCCGCCGGAGTACCAGCGCACGACCTACCAGCAGGGCTCGTACGGCCGTCCGGCGCCGCGTCCGGGTGTCACCCAGCCCGTGCCCACTCCGCCGCCCCCGCTGCAGAGCCGTACCGGCAAGGCCCTCAAGTGGGCCGTTTCGGCTCTCCTCATCGCCGCACTGGGCCTGGGCAGTTGGCAGCTCGCGGACGCCCTCATGGACCAGCGCAACAAGTCCGACGACACGAAGCAGACGCAGACGACCGACGGCAACGACAAGAGCGGCGACAAGACCAAGCCGGCCAAGCAGCTCAAGATTCAGAACGCGCAGGAGTACGTCGCGAGCGGCGAGGCCCAGGCTGCCGAGGACGTCGGCAAGACGTACGACGGCGACAGCGGCACGTACTGGCGCACCAAGAAGTACAACGCCGGTCCGACACTGGCGCCCTACAAGCCCGGCGTGGGCATCGTCTACGACCTCGGCTCGGCCCAGGAGATCTCAGCCGCGTCGATAGGACTCCGCTATCCCGGGGACCACACGACGATCCACCTGTACGCGACGGACTCGTTGTCGCCCTCGACGTCCGTCGACGGGATGAAGGAAATCGGTTCCGTCACCACGAGCGGCACAACCGCGAAGGTGGAGGGCATGAAGAAGGCCGTGAAGACGCAGTACGTCCTGCTGTGGATCACCGACGTGCCGAAAGCGCCCACCGACGGTTACAGCGGCGCGGGCTACAAGCAGGCCATCACGGACGTGAAGTTCACCGGCTGACAGGTCGTCGACGCGTCGCTGAAGGGGAGGGGGTCCGATGGCCGATGAAACCGGATACGGCGAAGCAAGCGATCAGGACCTCCTCGCCCGTCACGTGGAGGGCGATCCCGACGCCTTCGGTGAGCTTGTGCGGCGCCACCGCGACCGGCTGTGGGCGGTGGCCCTGCGGACGCTGGGAGACCGCGAGGAGGCCGCTGACGCCGTCCAGGACGCGCTCGTCTCCGCCTACCGGGCCGCCCACACCTTCCGCGGCCAGTCGGCCGTCACGACGTGGCTGCACCGCATCACGGTGAACGCCTGCCTGGACCGCGCCCGCAAGGCCGCCTCCAGGAAGACATCTCCCGTCGACGACACCGAACGCCTGGAACAGCTCCTCGAACCGCACGAGTCCGCATCCGCCCCGGCCGAGCGCAACGATCTGCACCGCGAGCTCCTGCAAGCACTGGACACTCTCCCGGCCGACCAGCGCGCAGCCCTCGTCCTGGTGGACATGCAGGGCTACCCCGTGGCGGAAGCGGCCCGCATCCTCGATGTACCGACGGGCACGGTGAAGAGCCGCTGTGCACGCGGCAGAGCCAGACTGCTCCCGCTGCTCACCCATCTCCGGGAGAACAGGAGCAGCAATGACGGGAAGAAGTCGGGCGGCGGAAGGAACCGGACGCAGGGGACATCCGTCCCACCGGCAGCGGGACCCCACGATGCGGGTCCACATGATGCAGGGCCAAGCGATTCAGCTGCTGTGAAGGGCGGAGGTGGGCGAGCGTGACATCCACGACGGATACGGCCGGGCACCCGGACGTCGCGGAGCTCTCCGACCTCACCGAAGGTCTGCTCCCGCCTTCCCGTACTGCGGACGTGCGACAGCATCTCGATGACTGCGTGCTCTGTGCCGACGTGTACGACTCACTCGAGGAGATCCGTGGTCTGCTCGGCACGCTGCCGGGCCCGACACGCATGCCCGACGACGTGGCCGGACGCATCGATGCCGCTCTGGCCGCGGAAGCCCTGTTGAGCGCCACCTCACCCGATCACGCATCCGGTGCGGCGGACGACCGCGCGAGTGTTTCACGTGAAACATCGACTGCCGACGTCTCCGTCCTGTCGGCCGAATCGGGCTCCGCTTCGTCCGCGGACCGCCCGTCGGGGCATCCTCGCGCGGCCACTGGCCCCGGCCGTGCCCACCGGGTACGCCGTGGGCGCCGCAGGGCGGTCGTTCTCGGCACCGTCTTCACGGCTGCCGCTCTGGGACTGGGCGCGATCCTCGTGCAGTCGATGGGCGGCGACAGCAAGGGCCCCGAGACGGTGACGCAGCAGGAGAACGGCTCGAAGGGCACGTTTTCTGAGGGAAAGCTGGAGAGCCAAGTCGCGGCGCTCCTCGCGAAGAACAAGAGCACCGGCAGCCACTCCGACAGCGCGAAGCCATGGAGCATCGAGTCCAATGGCGCAGGGACCGATTCCGGCGGGGTCGGCACCTTGATCACACCCAACGTGCACGTCCCTGACTGCGTCCAGCAGGGGACCGGGAACAGCGGAGTCGTCCTCGCTGCCGAGAAGGGCACCTACAAGGAGACGAGTGTCTATCTCGTCGTCCAGCCCGACGCCTCCGACAGCACGAAGGTCACGGCCTACATCGTCGACGACGCCTGCGAGAAGCAGGACTCGGCGTCCCCCGGCAAGCTGCTCCTGACGCGGTCCTACGCCCGGTCCTGAGCACGTCAGCACCCAAAGGGCTCCTCCCGTGATACCGCATGACATCTCTGTGCGGTACCGCGCTTCCGTGTGCCCGGACACACCGGGAATTGAAGCCCCTTAGGATCCGTTGGGTGGGGTGAGAGTACTGAGAGAGGCTCCACCGGTACGCAGCAGTCTCCAGAGACGAGGAATCAAGCCGTGAGCGACGTCCGTAACGTGATCATCATCGGCTCCGGGCCCGCCGGCTACACGGCAGCGCTCTACACCGCGCGCGCATCGCTGAAGCCGTTGGTCTTCGAGGGCGCCGTCACCGCAGGCGGTGCGCTGATGAACACCACCGAGGTGGAGAACTTCCCCGGCTTCCAGGACGGCATCATGGGCCCCGAGCTCATGGACAACATGCGCGGACAGGCCGAGCGCTTCGGTGCCGAGCTGGTTCCGGACGACGTCGTCGCCGTCGACCTGTCGGGCGAGATCAAGACCGTCACGGACACCGCGGGCACCGTCCACCGCGCCAAGGCCGTCATCGTCACGACGGGCTCGCAGCACCGCAAGCTCGGCCTGCCCAACGAGGACGCCCTCTCCGGGCGTGGCGTCTCCTGGTGCGCGACCTGTGACGGCTTCTTCTTCAAGGACCAGGACATCGCCGTGATCGGCGGCGGCGACACCGCGATGGAGGAGGCCACCTTCCTCTCGCGCTTCGCCAAGTCCGTGACGATCGTCCACCGCCGGGACAGCCTGCGCGCCTCGAAGGCGATGCAGGAGCGCGCGTTCGCCGACCCGAAGATCAAGTTCGTCTGGGACAGCGAGGTCGCCGAGATCAAGGGCAACCCCAAGCTGGAGGGCCTGACGCTGCGCAACCTGAAGACCGGCGAGCTCTCCGAGCTGCCGGTGACCGGTCTGTTCATCGCGATCGGTCACGACCCTCGCACCGAGCTCTTCAAGGGCCAGCTCGACCTGGACGACGAGGGCTACCTGAAGGTCGAGGCGCCTTCGACCCGGACGAACCTGACCGGTGTCTTCGGCGCCGGTGACGTGGTCGACCACACGTACCGCCAGGCGATCACCGCGGCCGGCACCGGTTGCTCCGCCGCTCTCGACGCCGAGCGCTTCCTCGCCGCCCTCGCGGATGAGGCCGCCGCCGCGGCCGCCACCGTCTGATCCCCCATCCGCCCCACCGCATCAACGAGTTAAGGAGCCCGCCGTGGCCGGCACCCTGAAGAACGTGACCGACGATTCCTTCGAGACCGACGTCCTCAAGAGCGACAAGCCCGTCCTGGTGGACTTCTGGGCTGCCTGGTGCGGCCCGTGCCGCCAGATCGCGCCGTCCCTCGAGGCGATCGCCGCCGAGTACGGCGACAAGATCGAGGTCGTCAAGCTCAACATCGACGAGAACCCGGGCACGGCCGCCAAGTACGGCGTGATGTCGATCCCGACCCTGAACGTCTACCAGGGTGGCGAGGTCGCCAAGACCATCGTCGGTGCGAAGCCGAAGGCCGCGATCGTCCGCGACCTTGAGGACTTCATCGCCGAGTAGTCGGTGACGGCCGCACGCGCGGCGGATGTTTCACGTGAAACACGAATGGGCCAGCCCTTCCGGGTTGGCCCATTCGCTTGAGGGGGGCAGGGCGCCCTACAGGAACAGGGCGTCATGCGGGAGTAGAGCGCCGGCTACAGGGGGCGAAGCGCCGGTTCCTTCTGTACCGCTCCGAGGAGCCGGTCCAGGGCCAGCTCGACGTCTTCCTTCCAGGAGAGCGTCGTTCGCAGCTCCAGCCTCAGCCGTGGATACGTGGGGTGCGGCCGGACCGTCTTGAAGCCGACCGCCAGCAGATGGTCGGCGGGCAGTACACAGGCCGGCTGCTTCCACCGTGAGTCCCCGAAGGCCTCGATCGCCTTGAAGCCACGGCGCAACAGATCCTTGGCGACCGTCTGGACCATCACCCGGCCGAGCCCCTGCCCCTGATAACCCGGCATGATGAAAGCGGTCATCAGCTGAACCGCGTCCGGCGACACCGGGCTCGTGGGGAAAGCGGTGGAGCGGGGGACATAAGCCGGAGGCGCGTACAGCACGAAGCCCACCGGCACGTCGTCCACATAGACGACACGGCCGCAGGAACCCCAGTCCAGCAGGACCGCAGAGATCCAGGCTTCCTTCTCCAGTGCAGGCGTGCCCGCCTTCAGCGCGGCCTCACCGCTGACTGGGTCCAGCTCCCAGAAGACACACGCGCGACAGCGCTTGGGAAGGTCCTGAAGGTTGTCCAGCGTGAGCGGAACGAGCCGGCGCCCCATGAAGGATGTTCCTCACTTCCTTCGCCCGCAGCATCACGGGCGGCTGTCAGAGCGCTCCGCTCCCTGAGCAGACTGCCGACGAAGCCGCCGACGGCTCCCAGGCCCAGACCCGCGGTCACCAGTCCGGTACGGCTCACGGTTTGCATGGCCCCCGCCTCCCCAATGAAGGTGCTGCCAGGTGGATGCGCCATACCCGATCGCATCGTATCCACGATGCGATTCCATCGATACCGTCAGAAAGCAAAGAGCGGGCCGTGTTCCGGTACACACCGGACACGGCCCGCTCTGATGGTCGGCCGAGGCGAGCCGCCACGCCCTCGGGCGACTCAGACCTCCGTGTCGTCGGAGTCGTCGTCCAGAAGGCTCCTCTGAAGCACTGGTCCCTCACCCGGGGCGAGGGATCCCAGGATGCGCTCAAGGTCGTCCATCGAGGCGAACTCGACGGTGATCTTGCCCTTCTTCTGACCCAGGTCGACCTTCACCCGAGTCTCGAAGCGGTCCGAGAGACGCGTCGCCAGATCACTCAGCGCCGGGGAGAGCCGAGCGCCGGCCCGCGGCCCCTTGGAGCGCGGTGCGGTCTGCGGCCGCGATCCCATGAGGGTGACGATCTCCTCGACCGCCCGCACCGAAAGCCCCTCGGCCACGATGCGGTGAGCCAGCCGGTCCTGCTCCTCCGAGTCCTCCACGGAGAGCAGAGCTCGCGCATGCCCCGCGGAAAGGACTCCGGCAGCAACACGACGCTGCACCGCGGGCGAGAGCTTCAGCAGACGCAGGGTGTTCGAGACCTGCGGGCGCGACCGGCCGATCCGGTCCGCCAACTGGTCGTGCGTGCAGTTGAAGTCCTTGAGCAGCTGGTCGTAGGCGGCCGCCTCTTCCAGCGGGTTCAGCTGGGCGCGGTGCAGGTTCTCCAGCAGCGCGTCCAGAAGAAGCTTCTCGTCCTCCGTGGCGCGCACGATCGCCGGAATGGCCTCCAGCCCCGCCTCACGGCATGCCCGGAAGCGCCGCTCGCCCATGATGAGCTCGTACCGCGTCGGCCCCACCTGACGCACCACGACGGGCTGGAGAAGCCCGACCTCCTTGATGGAGGTGACCAGCTCAGCCAGAGCGTCCTCGTCGAAGACCTCACGAGGCTGACGCGGGTTCGGGGTGATGAAGTCGAGCGGCAGCTCGGCGAAGTGAGCACCGACAGGCGCCGGGGGCGCCTCCAGGGCTCCGTTGTACGACGGCTCCTCCGTTTCATGTGAAACAGGCGGCAGCATGGCCACCTTCGCCGCCGCCACACCGCGCTCGGCGGTAAGCACCGGTACAGCCGTCGGCGAGGTGGACGCACCACCCCCCGAGGAAGCCGCCTTCTCCCCTGTCGGAGCCGCAGGGATCAGTGCGCCGAGGCCACGCCCCAGCCCCCGTCGTCGCTCGCTCACTGGATCCCCTCCACCATGTTCTGATCGTTCTGTGCGCCCACGTGGGCGTGTTGTGCGTCGTACGCCACTCCGACTCCGCGGAGGGCGATTTCCCGTGCGGCCTCAAGATACGAGAGAGCACCGCTCGAACCCGGATCGTAAGTCAGAACCGTCTGCCCATAGCTCGGAGCCTCGGAGATACGGACCGAGCGCGGAATGCTCGTCCGCAGCACCTCTTCGCCGAAGTGACTGCGCACCTCGTCCGCGACCTGCGACGCGAGGCGCGTCCGGCCGTCGTACATGGTGAGCAGGATCGTCGAGACATGGAGGTCGGGGTTGAGATGCCCCCGCACCAGGTCGACATTGCGCAGAAGCTGTCCCAGGCCTTCCAGCGCGTAGTACTCGCACTGGATGGGGATGAGCACCTCCGCACCGGCGACCAACGCGTTGACCGTGAGGAGGCCGAGCGATGGCGGGCAGTCGATGAGGATGTAGTCCAGCGGCTGCTCGTATGCCTGGATCGCTCGTTCCAGCCGGCTTTCCCGCGCCACCAGGGACACCAGCTCGATCTCCGCACCGGCGAGATCGATAGTGGCGGGAGCGCAGAAGAGTCCCTCGACATCAGGGACCGGCTGAACGACTTCGGAGAGCGGCTTGCTGTCGATCAACACGTCGTAGATGGATGGAACTTCGGCGTGATGGTCGATACCCAGCGCCGTGGAGGCATTGCCCTGAGGGTCGAGGTCGATCACCAGGACACGGCCACCGTGCAGCGCCAGTGAGGCAGCCAGGTTGACCGTGGTCGTGGTCTTACCCACCCCACCCTTCTGGTTGGCGACCACCATGACACGGGTCTGTGCGGGCCGTGGCAGGCCCTCACCGGCGCGACCTAGCGCCTCGACCGCCAGTTGGGCAGCACGACCGATGGGAGTGTCGTCCATCGGGGGCGGTGTTTCACGTGAAACATCCTCCCCCATCGACTCGGTACGGGGACCGGGGACCGGATCGGTCATCGGTCCCGCGATGTTGGCGTCGGACCGCAAGGATTCACTCTCCTCGACTTCAGGCTCGCAATGAACAGAGCCTCCCATGTCTTCGGGGTCGTGAACCAGCGAGGCCCGTTGTTCTGTGGAGAAATCCACCTCTGTGGACAACTCCGCACTCTCTCCGAGTGAACCGAGAGGTCTCCGGTCGCGGGGTTCGGCCGCGGCGCGTCCGCGACTGATGATGCCGTGCAGCAGTGAGCGACGTTTCACGTGAAACACGATGCATAGCGGTCCCGCTCATTACGGCGCGACACTCCGAGATGCATAGGTTTGGCAGCTTGTGTGGAGTACGGCTCGTCGTCAGGACGGATCAGCGGGAGTGACGAAAAACTCCCGGCTCCGTCCTGCGGAGCCGGGAGTACACGATTTATCTCACACCCAGGATCAGCGGCGGCGGCGCGTACGCCCCGTCCGGGCCGCCTTGGCCCGCTTCGCCGCGAAGCGCACCCCTCCGGGGCTCTCCCCGACCTCAACCCGCACCACGGTCGACAGCGGGTCCACCACGCCTTCGCCGACGTGCAGGATGGACGTCTCCACGGCTCCGAGCTTGCTCAGAGCCGTGGCGGCGGCCTTCAGCTCCTCCTCGGCGGTGTCGCCCTTGAGCGCGAGCATCTCGCCGTACGGGCGAAGCAGTGGGATGCCCCACGTCGCCAGCCGGTCGAGGGGAGCGACCGCCCTGGCCGTCACCACATGGACCGGCTGCAGCTTCCCCATGACCTCCTCGGCGCGGCCGCGCACGACGGTGACATGGTCGAGACCGAGCAGCTCAACGACCTCGGTGAGGAAGTTGGTCCGACGCAGCAGCGGCTCCAGCAGTGTGATCTTCAGGTCCTCCCGGACCAGGGCCAGCGGAATACCGGGCAGCCCGGCGCCGGAGCCGACGTCGCACACGGTCACGCCCTCGGGCACGACCTCGGAGAGCACAGCGCAGTTCAGCAGGTGCCTCTCCCACAGCCGGGGCACTTCACGGGGGCCGATCAGCCCGCGCTGCACTCCCGTCTCGGCCAGCAGCTCCGCGTACCGGACCGCGTCCGCGAAGCGATCGCCGAATACCTCGCGCGCCTGCTCGGGCGCAGGGGGAAGCTCCGCTGCCTCCGTCACGGGGGACCGTCCTTCCGTACCGCATAAGCGCACTGAGCGCTGACTTCCAGGACTATCAGGGACTACAGCTGCCGGGGACCACAGCTGTCCGGGGACTACCACAGCTACTGGTGACTACCAGCTGTCTGGGACTACAGGCTGACAAACTTCGGCCCCGTCTGCGCAACAGACGGGGCCGGAGGAATGTACGTACCGATCAGGCGGGAAGCACGACGACGAAGCGCTGCGGCTCCTCGCCCTCGGACTCGCTGCGCAGGCCCGCGGCCTTGACCGCGTCGTGGACCACCTTGCGCTCGAAGGGCGTCATCGGCTTCATCTTCACGGGCTCGCCGGAGCTCTTGACCTCGGCCGCGGCCTTGGCGCCCAGCTCCGAGAGCTCCTCACGCTTCTTGGCGCGGTAGCCCGCGATGTCCAGCATCAGCCGGCTGCGATCCCCGGTCTCCCGGTGCACGGCCAGGCGGGTGAGCTCCTGAAGGGCCTCCAGCACCTCGCCGTCCCGGCCGACCAGCTTCTGCAGATCGCGGCTGCCGGCGTCGCTGACGATCGAGACAGCCGCGCGGTCGGCCTCGACGTCCATGTCGATGTCGCCGTCGAGATCGGCGATGTCCAGCAGACCCTCAAGGTAGTCCGCCGCGATCTCGCCTTCCTGCTCAAGGCGGGTCAGGGTGTCGCCCTCAGCGGCGGCGGAGGTGGTGCCTTCCGTCACGGGATGGACTCCTTCTTACTTCTTGGACGGGGACTTGGGCCGCTGCGGACCCTTGCGCTGTCCGGACTGGGCTTTGCTGCGGGTACCGGTGCCAGGCTTGTTGCCGCCGCTCGCCTGCTTGGGGGCAGGCTTGGCGTCCTCCGGCTTGTCGTCCTCCGGCTCGTCGGACTTGCTCAGCGAGGTCTTCGGCTCGGACTCGCCGGCCGCCTTCGCCGTGCCCGACTGGCGCTGGGACTTGGACTGCCGCTTCGGCTGCTGGCGCTTGGGAGCGGCGCCGCCGGTGGTCGGCGTGCCGTCCTCGGTCTCGACGAGGGTCGTGCTCTCGCCCTTCACCACGGTGCCGTCGGTCTGGGCCGCCAGGCCCGCCTTGGTCAGCGTGTTGATGAACTTGCGCTCGAACTCGTTGCGGTCGCGGCCCTTGGAGACGATCGCCTTGACGATGTTCTTCTCGCGGCGGCTGCGGGTCTTGCCGTGGTGCGTGACGTGCTTCTGCAGGCGCTCCAGGAACGCGGCCTGGGCCTTGCTGCCCGGAGTCGGGTTGTTGCGGATCACGTACATCTGCTGACCCATGGTCCACACGTTGGTGGTCAGCCAGTAGACGAGGACACCGACCGGGAAGTTGATGCCGAAGACGGCGAACATGACCGGGAAGACGTACATCAGCATCTTCTGCTGCTGCATGAAGGGCGTCTTCACCGTGGTGTCGACGTTCTTCGTCATCAGCTGACGCTGCGTGTAGAACTGCGAGAAGCACATCAGAACGATCATGACCGCGGTCACGACACGGACGTCCAGCAGCGTGGCGCCCAGCGCCTCGACCTTGGCCGAGCTGTCCATGAACTTCGCGGCCAGCGGGGCGCCGAAGATGTGCGCCTGACGCGCGCTGGCGAGCAGCTGATCGTCGATGACGCCGATCGTCTTGCCGGTCGCGATGCCGTTGAGCACGTGGTACAGGGCGAAGAAGAACGGCGACTGCGCCAGGATGGGAAGGCACGAGGAGAGCGGGTTGGTACCCGTCTCCTTGTACAGCTTCATCATCTCTTCGGACTGGCGCTGCTTGTCGTTCTTGTAGCGCTCCTGGATCTTCTTCATCTCGGGCTGCAGCGTCTGCATCGCCCGAGTCGACTTGATCTGCTTCACAAAGAGCGGGATGAGGCAGATACGGATCAGGATCACCAGGGACACGATGGACAAGCCCCAGGCCCAGCCCGTGTCGGGACCGAAGATCTTCCCGTACACGGCATGGAACTGGACGATGACCCAGGAAACGGGTGTCGTGATGAAGCTGAACAGACTGGCAATCGTGTCCACTAATCAGGCTCCTTGAGCATGGGACGGGGTCTCGGCGGCCGGGCTCGAGGGATGGTCGGACATACCGTGCCCTTCGATGGCCGGTTCGGCGGCGGAGTTCCCGCCCTTGCGTGCACGCCAGGCGTTACGCAGCATTTCGTGCCACCGCGGACGCTTGCGCGGCGGGACATGGTCCACACCGCCCAGCGACCACGGATTGCACCGGAGGATGCGCCAGGCGGTGAGTGCCGTTCCCTTGATCGCACCGTGCCGGTCGATGGCCTGGTAGCCGTAGTGGGAACACGACGGGTAGTACTTGCACACCGGCCCGAGCAGCGGGCTGATCGTCCACTGGTACAGCTTGATAAGAGCCAGCAGCGGGTACTTCATCGCGCGCCCCCTCCCAGCAACCGCTCAAGGGCGGCATCCAGGTCTCGGGCCAGCTGTTCATGGTCGGCGTCGCCCGCACCGGGCAGCGCTCGTACGACTACCAGGCTACCGGGGGGCAACAGGGCGACTCGGTCACGCATCAGATGGCGAAGCCTGCGCTTCACCTTGTTGCGCACGACCGCTCCGCCCACGGCTTTGCTCACGACGAAACCCGCACGCGTCGGGGGAGCGCTCTCCCCAGGCGCGTGCGGGTCCGTTGCACCGCTACGAAGGTGGACGACGAGGAGCGGGCGTCCGGCCCGGCGTCCTCGGCGTACCGCGGTCGCGAAGTCCTCGCGCCGCCTCAGCCGATGCTCGGTAGGCAGCACGTCATGACCTGTAAGTGATCAGGCGGACAGGCTCGCGCGACCCTTGCCACGGCGGTTCGCGAGAATCGCGCGGCCGGCACGGGTACGCATCCGCAGGCGGAAGCCGTGGGTCTTGGCGCGACGACGGTTGTTCGGCTGGAAGGTGCGCTTGCTCACTCGGGGGCTCCAGAAAGAATCGGTGGTGGCGGGGTGCCGCCTTGGCTGTCACCGTGCGCCCACGAGTAGCTCGTAATTACGCCCGAGTGCACCGCTTCCCGATCACTTGACGTGACCTGTGCCCATCGGAGGCAGGCGGCAGCAGCCATCGACAACTCGACCTGGTCACGGTACGCGGGGCTACGCCATCCGGTCAAACCAGCCTCTCGCACGAGACACTATCCACAGGCTGGGGACAACAACTTGAACCGCAGCGGTCGCTCTGACTACCGTGGCTGAACTCCGATTCGTTCCCTTCCCACCGCCCCAGCGGTTTTGTTCCCCCCGCCCCACCCGACTGACTTCCCAACCTGTTCCCAGAACCACACGTTCGTGGGACCCGTGAGAGAGCGTGCCCTGTGGCCGACGTACCTGCCGATCTTGCCGCAGTGTGGCCACGAGTACTGGAACAACTCCTCGGTGAGGGCCGCGGTCAGGGTGTCGAGGTGAAGGACGAGCACTGGATCAAGCGCTGCCAGCCGCTGGCCCTGGTCGCGGACACCGCCCTGCTCGCCGTCCCGAACGAGTTCGCGAAGGGCGTACTGGAAGGACGCCTCGCGCCGATCGTCAGCGAGACCCTGAGCCGCGAGTGCGGCCGCCCGATCCGCATCGCGATCACCGTCGACGACTCCGCCGGGGAACCGCCTGCCCCCGCGCCCGCCCCTTCCCGGTACGAGGAGCCCGAGCTCCCCTCGGGCTCCGGTCAGGGCCGCGACACGTACGACAGCGGTCCGGGCCAGGGCCGCGACACGTACGACAGCCAGGGCGGCGAAGAGCGGAACCCCTACGGCGGCCAGGGCCGCGACGAGCGGAACGGCTACGACGGCCAGTCCCGCGACGAACGCAACGGCTACGACTCCCCGAACCGCGACGATCGCGGCGGCTACGACGCCCAGCGCCGCGACGGCTACGAGGGGTACGGCCGCCACCGCGCCGACGACCACCGCGGCGGCCGCTCCGACCAGCTCCCCGGTGCCCCCGGCGACCAGCTGCCGTCCGGCCGTCCGGACCAGCTCCCGACCGCCCGCCCCGCCTACCCGGACTACCAGCGCCCCGAGCCGGGCGCCTGGCCGCGGCACTCCCAGGACGACTACGGCTGGCAGCAGCAGCGCCTCGGCTTCCCGGAACGCGACCCGTACGCCTCGCCCTCGCAGGACTACCGGCCGCAGTCGATGGAGCGCCCGCCCTACGAGCAGCAGCGCCAGGACTACGACCAGCCACGCTCCGACTACGACCAGCGCCCCGACCGCCGTGACCTTCAGGAGCCGTCCTCGGGTGGCGGCATGCACCGCGGCGGCCCCCCGCAGTCCTCCGTCGGCGGCTCGCCCGGCCCGCTGGCCGCGAAGCCCGCGCCGGCATCCGGTCCGGGCGAGCCCACCGCGCGCCTCAACCCGAAGTACCTCTTCGACACCTTCGTCATCGGCGCCTCCAACCGCTTCGCGCACGCCGCCGCGGTCGCCGTCGCCGAGGCACCGGCGAAGGCGTACAACCCCCTCTTCATCTACGGGGAGTCGGGGCTCGGCAAGACGCACCTGCTGCACGCGATCGGGCACTACGCGCGGAGCCTCTACCCGGGCACGCGCGTGCGGTACGTGAGCTCCGAGGAGTTCACCAACGAGTTCATCAACTCCATCCGCGACGGCAAGGGCGACAGCTTCCGCAAGCGGTACCGGGAGATGGACATCCTGCTGGTCGACGACATCCAGTTCCTCGCGGACAAGGAGTCGACGCAGGAGGAGTTCTTCCACACCTTCAACACGCTCCACAACGCGAACAAGCAGATCGTGCTGTCCTCCGACCGGCCGCCCAAGCAGCTGGTGACCCTGGAGGACAGGCTGCGGAACCGTTTCGAGTGGGGTCTGATCACGGACGTCCAGCCGCCCGAGCTGGAGACCCGTATCGCCATCCTTCGTAAGAAGGCGGTGCAGGAGCAGCTCAACGCTCCGCCGGAGGTGCTGGAGTTCATCGCGTCCCGGATCTCGCGCAACATCCGCGAGCTGGAGGGCGCGCTGATCCGGGTGACGGCGTTCGCGTCGCTCAACCGGCAGCCGGTGGACCTCGGTCTGACGGAGATCGTCCTCAAGGACCTCATCCCCGGAGGCGAGGACTCCTCCCCGGAGATCACCGCGCCGGCCATCATGGCGGCCACCGCCGACTACTTCGGCCTCACGGTGGACGACCTGTGCGGATCCTCGCGCAGCCGCGTCCTGGTGACGGCGCGGCAGATCGCCATGTACCTGTGCCGCGAGCTCACGGACCTGTCGCTGCCGAAGATCGGCGCGCAGTTCGGCGGCCGCGACCACACGACCGTCATGCACGCCGACCGCAAGATCCGCGCGCTGATGGCCGAACGCCGCTCCATCTACAACCAGGTCACCGAGCTCACGAACCGCATCAAGAACGGCTGACAGAGCTGGCTGCGGAGCCGAGACAGAGCCGACGCCAGAGCCAGTCGTACGTCGCTGAAGGCGCCCCGGGACACCTTCCCGAGGGCGCCTTTCGCTGTTCCCGAACCCGTACCCGTACGGGTCCCGAGGGCGCCTTTCGCCGTTCTCGGACGCGTACCGAGGGCTTCCCGCCTCTTGTGACCGCTACCGGAACGACACCCACTGTTCGAATACGGGCACGGTTACGGCCACTCTCCACAGATTCGGTGACTTTCTGACGTCCACACCCTGGGGACTGGAAAGTTGTCCCGATCGTGTCCACAGGGGCCACTGTTGAAAGACCATCAGACCAGGTCAACCCCCTGTGGATTCGTGGACGAAGACTCTCCACAGACTGTGGACGAAGAAAAGATCCACAGGGTGTGTACGGAGTTGTCCACCGACAACCCACAGGCCGGCGTCAGTTGTCCCCAGTGATCCCCAGCTTCTCCACACCCCTGTCCACTGTTCGGCAACGCGACGCGCCCTCTCACCGTGTCGAGTGAAAGGCGTCACACCAAGGTGTCCGGTTGGGCTGTGGGGAACGCGGGTAAAGCTGGGGACGGCGCTGGGGAGAAGTCGCCCCGGGCTGTGCATCGAGTGTGCAGAACTTTTCGTCGTCCACAGAGACCCGGGGTTGTCCACCGCCTCCACCCACAGGGTCAGTGGACAAAAAATCCTTGTTGACCTGCGAAAACGCGGTTATCCACGGTATCCACAGGCCCTACTACTAAGACCAACTAGAGAGAGCCTGGGAATCGATTCGAAGACTGGGCTGTGCACAACTCGAGCTCGGAGGCTCGGGTGCCGCTCGGCACGACTTGACCCCGAGGGGCACCGACTGTCAGTGCGGTGCGTCAGACTGGTCCCCGGTGTCCTTCCCGCCACAGGGCTGAACGACACCGAGTCAGACGACGAAGGCCAGCAGGGCGAGAGCGCCGGCAACAGACGGAGGCGGCAACGGTGAAGATCCGGGTGGAACGCGACGTACTCGCGGAGGCAGTGGCCTGGGCGGCACGCAGCCTCCCGGCCCGTCCGCCGGCGCCTGTGCTCGCCGGCCTGCTTCTGAAGGCCGAGGAGGGTGCCCTGAGCCTCTCCAGCTTCGACTACGAGGTCTCGGCACGGGTCTCGGTGGACGCGGAGGTCGACGAAGAGGGCACGGTCCTCGTCTCCGGCCGCCTCCTCGCGGACATCTGCCGCGCCCTCCCCAACCGGCCGGTGGAGATTTCCACAGACGGTGTACGAGCGACCGTGGTCTGCGGCTCCTCGCGATTCACACTCCACACCCTGCCTGTGGAGGAGTACCCGTCGCTGCCGCAGATGCCGTCGGCGACGGGCACCGTCCCCGGTGAGGTCTTCGCCTCGGCCGCCGCCCAGGTGGCCATCGCGGCGGGGCGTGACGACACGCTCCCCGTCCTGACCGGCGTGCGCATCGAGATCGAGGGCGACACGGTCACCCTCGCCTCGACCGACCGCTACCGCTTCGCGGTCCGTGAGTTCCTGTGGAAGCCGGAGAACCCGGAGGCGTCCGCGGTCGCCCTGGTGCCCGCCAAGACGCTCCTGGACACCGCCAAGGCCCTCACGAGCGGCGACAGCGTGATCCTGGCGCTGTCCGGCTCCGGCGCGGGCGAGGGCCTGATCGGTTTCGAGGGCGCCGGGCGGCGTACGACCACCCGTCTGCTCGAAGGCGACCTCCCGAAGTACCGCACGCTGTTCCCGACGGAGTTCAACTCCATCGCCGTGATCGAGACCGCCCCCTTCGTGGAGGCCGTCAAGCGCGTGGCCCTGGTCGCCGAGCGGAACACCCCGGTGCGGCTCAGCTTCGAGCAGGGCGTGCTGATCCTGGAGGCCGGCTCCAGCGACGACGCACAGGCTGTGGAAAGGGTTGACGCCCAGCTGGAGGGCGACGACATCTCGATCGCCTTCAACCCGACGTTCCTGCTCGACGGCCTGAGCGCCATCGACTCGCCGGTGGCCCAGCTCTCCTTCACGACGTCCACGAAGCCGGCGCTGCTGAGCGGCAGGCCCGCCGTGGACGCCGAGGCGGACGAGGCCTACAAGTACCTGATCATGCCGGTGCGTCTGTCGGGCTGAGCTCCCGAGCCCGCCGGTCCACAGGGCCCGGCGGGCGAATCCGCAGGTGGGGTGTACGTCTGAGCGGCTATGCCCACAGGTGTGCGTGAGCGTCCGGGTTTAGGCTCAGTCACAGGTACGAGAGTGCCCTCACGCCACGTCGCAACCCCTAAGGAACAACTGATGGAGCTCGGTCTCGTCGGCCTCGGCAAGATGGGCGGCAACATGCGCGAGCGGATCCGCCGCGCAGGTCACACCGTCATCGGATACGACCGCAACCCGGACGTCGCCGATGTCCACAGCCTGGAAGAGCTTGTGGGCAAGCTCAAGGGCCCGCGCGTGGTGTGGGTCATGGTCCCGGCCGGTGCCGCGACCCAGTCCACCGTCGACGAGCTGGCCGCCCTGCTGGAGCCGGGCGACGTCGTCGTGGACGGCGGCAATTCGCGCTGGACGGACGACCAGAAGCACGCCGTCGAGCTGGGCATCAAGGGGATCGGGTTCGTCGACTGCGGCGTGTCCGGCGGCGTCTGGGGCCTGGAGAACGGCTATGCGCTGATGTACGGCGGCCACGCGGAGAACATCGCGAAGGTCCAGCCGGTCTTCGACGCGCTCAAGCCCGAGGGCGACTTCGGCTCGGTGCACGCCGGCAAGGTCGGTGCGGGCCACTTCTCGAAGATGGTCCACAACGGCATCGAGTACGCGATGATGCAGGCCTACGCCGAGGGCTGGGAGCTGCTGGAGAAGGTCGACTCCGTCACGGACGTGCGCGAGGTCTTCCGGTCCTGGCAGGAGGGCACGGTCATCCGCTCCTGGCTGCTCGACCTCGCCGTCAACGCGCTGGACGAGGACGAGCACCTGGAGAAGCTCAAGGGTTTCGCACAGGACTCCGGCGAGGGCCGCTGGACTGTGGAAGCCGCCATCGACCACTCGGTGCCGCTGCCCGCGATCACCGCGTCGCTCTTCGCTCGCTTCGCCTCGCGGCAGGACGACTCGCCGCAGATGAAGATGATCGCGGCGCTGCGCAACCAGTTCGGCGGCCACGCGGTCGAGAAGGCCTGATCCGCGCCCCGGGTTCTCCACACCCGGGGTGACCCGGTTGTCCACAGCCGGGGAAAACCTGACGGCCGGGCCAGCCCCGGTCATCGGGGAAAGAACCGCCGCCCGGGGCCGACCCGGACGGCGGGGAGAACCCGAAACACCACGCTGGGGGAGGTCGGCGAACGACCATGCACGTCACGCATCTGTCGCTGGCCGACTTCCGCTCGTACGCCCGGGTCGAGGTTCCGCTCGACCCGGGCGTCACCGCGTTCGTGGGCCCCAACGGACAGGGCAAGACGAACCTGGTCGAGGCGGTCGGCTATCTCGCCACCCTCGGCAGCCACCGCGTCTCCTCCGACGCGCCCCTTGTACGGATGGGCGCCGACCGCGCGATCATCCGGGCCAATGTCCGCCAGGGCGAGCGTCAGCAGCTCATCGAGCTGGAGCTGAACCCGGGCAAGGCCAACCGCGCCCGCATCAACAGGTCCTCGCAGGTCAGACCCCGTGACGTACTCGGCATCGTACGAACGGTGCTGTTCGCGCCCGAGGACCTCGCCCTGGTCAAGGGCGACCCCGGTGAGCGGCGCCGCTTCCTCGACGAGCTGATCACCGCCCGCTCTCCGCGGATGGCGGGCGTCCGCTCCGACTACGACCGGGTCCTCAAGCAGCGCAACACCTTGCTGAAGTCGGCCGCGCTGGCCCGGCGCCATGGCGGCCGCACGATGGACCTGTCCACGCTCGACGTGTGGGACCAGCACCTCGCGCGCGTGGGCGCCGAGCTGCTCGCCCAGCGGCTCGACCTGGTCTCCGCGATCCAGCCGCTGGCGGACAAGGCGTACGAGCAGCTGGCGCCCGGCGGCGGGCCCCTCGCCCTGGAGTACAAGCCGTCCGCGCCCGGCGAGGCACACACCCGCGAGGACCTGTACGGGCAGCTGATGGCGGCGCTCGCCGAGGTCCGCAAGCAGGAGATCGAGCGGGGCGTGACTCTAGTAGGACCCCATCGAGACGATTTGCTTCTCAAACTCGGTCAGCTGCCCGCCAAGGGATACGCCTCCCACGGCGAGTCCTGGTCCTACGCACTGGCGCTGCGCCTGGCCTCGTACGACCTGCTGAGGGCCGAGGGCAATGAGCCGGTGCTGGTCCTGGACGACGTGTTCGCGGAGCTGGACACACGCAGGAGGGAACGCCTCGCGGAACTCGTCGCCTCGGGCGAGCAGGTGCTGGTGACCGCCGCGGTCGACGACGACGTGCCGGGCGTACTGGCGGGGACGCGGTACGTGGTGTCCGAGGGGACGGTGGAGCGCGTATGACGGAGAACACACCGGAAAAGAACGCTCCCGGAGGCGCACCCGGCGAAGCGCCCGGGAAGTCGGGCGAAGCGGCCAAGAAGAAGACTCCCGAGCCCTCCGGCGTCGACCTCGCGCGCGTGGCCCTGCGCGCCGCGAAGGAGCAGGCACGCGCGCGTGGGGACGCGGCGCAGCAGAAGAAGCAGGCGCGGCGCGGCGGGGGCCTGCGCTCCGGCGCGCGCGCCGACGGGCGCGACCCCATGGCGCTCGGCGCCGCCATCAACCGGCTGCTGACCGAGCGCGGCTGGGAGACCCCGGCCGCTGTGGGCGGTGTGATGGGCCGTTGGCCGCAGATCGTCGGCGACGACCTGGCCAAGCACTGTGTTCCGCTGCGGTATGACGACGATCCGGCCGAGCGGGTGTTGACGGTGCAGTGCGACTCGACCGCCTGGGCGACCCAGTTGCGGCTGCTCGCCCCGCAGTTGGTCGCGCGGCTGAACCAGGATCTCGGGCACGGCACGGTGCGGCTGATCAAGGTGCAGGGCCCTGGGGGTCCCCCGCGCCGCTTCGGGCCCCTGCGTGCCCCTGGGAGCACGGGTCCCGGCGACACCTATGGGTGAGCCGGGTCACATCGAGGGCCGCTGTGCGGGAGTGCACGCGGTTGCGAACACCGACCTGACTCCGCAGTAGCCAAGGGTTGACACCCGGAAGCGCTGAGTGCCGCTGTAAGCCTCTTTGAGCCCGGGTCCGCATATGGGGAGTCGGGTGAGACCGGTTCAGGGCGGCACATGCGGACTCAGGTACCGGCAAACCCCCATCACTGTCGGCGCTACCGGTAGACTGGAAGCTAATCCCGCCCCACTTGTGGGACGCACCGAGCAACGCTGACAAAGGCTTACCAACGCAACACGCCGCAGCCGCTCCGGCCACCCGCCGGGAGCTTGGCTTGTGCTGTGCCAGAAAGGGCGCTTCGTGGCCGATTCCGGCAACCCCAACGAGAACATCCCGTCCACCGACGCAGGCGCCAACGGCGAGGTCACGGCCTCGTACGACGCCAGCGCCATCACCGTCCTCGAGGGTCTGGACGCGGTCCGCAAGCGACCCGGCATGTACATCGGCTCGACCGGTGAGCGCGGACTTCACCACCTCGTGTACGAGGTCGTGGACAACTCCGTCGACGAGGCGCTGGCCGGTCACGCGGACACGATCGACGTCACGATCCTTCCCGACGGTGGCGTGCGCGTCATCGACAACGGCCGTGGCATCCCGGTGGGCATCGTCCCCTCCGAGAACAAGCCGGCCGTCGAGGTCGTGCTGACGGTCCTGCACGCGGGCGGCAAGTTCGGCGGCGGCGGCTACGCGGTCTCCGGCGGTCTGCACGGCGTCGGCGTCTCCGTCGTGAACGCCCTGTCGAGCAAGCTCTCCATCGAGGTCAGGACCGACGGCCATCGCTGGACGCAGGACTACAAGCTGGGCGCCCCGACGGCCCCGCTGGCCAAGCAGGAGGCCACGGGCGAGACCGGTACTTCGGTCACCTTCTGGGCCGACGCGGACATCTTCGAGACCACCGACTACTCCTTCGAGACGCTCTCGCGGCGCTTCCAGGAGATGGCGTTCCTCAACAAGGGTTTGACGATCAAACTCACTGATGAGCGCGAGTCGGCGAAGGCCACCGCCGGGGCGGACGAGGCGGGTGCGGACGAGAAGGACGAGGTCAAGACCGTCACGTACCACTACGAGGGCGGCATCGTCGACTTCGTGAAGTACCTCAACTCCCGCAAGGGAGACGTGGTGCACCCCACCGTCATCGACCTCGAGGCCGAGGACAAGGACAAGAGCCTGTCCCTCGAAGTCGCGATGCAGTGGAACGGCGGCTACAGCGAGGGTGTGTACTCCTTCGCCAACATCATCCACACCCACGAGGGCGGCACGCACGAGGAGGGCTTCCGTGCGGCGCTGACCTCGTTGATCAACAAGTACGCGCGCGACAAGAAGCTGCTGCGCGAGAAGGACGACAACCTCACGGGTGACGACATCCGCGAGGGTCTGACGGCGATCATCTCGGTCAAGCTGGCCGAGCCCCAGTTCGAGGGCCAGACGAAGACCAAGCTGGGCAACACCGAGGCGAAGACCTTCGTCCAGAAGGCGGTCTACGAGCACCTCAACGACTGGCTGGACCGCAATCCGAACGAGGCCGCGGACATCATCCGCAAGTCCATCCAGGCGGCCACCGCGCGCGTGGCGGCCCGCAAGGCCCGCGACCTCACCCGTCGCAAGGGTCTGCTGGAGACGGCGTCGCTGCCGGGCAAGCTCTCCGACTGCCAGTCGAACGACCCCATCAAGTGCGAGATCTTCATCGTCGAGGGTGACTCCGCCGGCGGCTCGGCCAAGTCCGGCCGCAACCCCCAGTACCAGGCGATCCTCCCGATCCGAGGAAAGATCCTCAACGTCGAGAAGGCGCGGATCGACAAGATCCTGCAGAACCAGGAGATCCAGGCGCTGATCTCGGCCTTCGGCACCGGGGTCCACGAGGACTTCGACATCCAGAAGCTCCGCTATCACAAGATCATCCTGATGGCGGACGCCGACGTCGACGGCCAGCACATCAACACCCTGCTGCTGACCTTCCTGTTCCGCTTCATGCGGCCGCTGGTCGAGGCCGGACACGTGTTCCTGTCGCGTCCCCCGCTGTACAAGATCAAGTGGGGCCGGGACGACTTCGAGTACGCGTACTCGGACCGCGAGCGCGACGCGCTGATCGAGCTGGGCAAGCAGGCCGGCAAGCGCATCCGCGACGACTCGGTCCAGCGCTTCAAGGGCCTCGGTGAGATGAACGCCGAGGAGCTCCGCATCACGACGATGGACCAGGAGCACCGCGTCCTCGGCCAGGTCACGCTCGACGACGCCGCCCAGGCCGACGACCTGTTCTCGGTCCTCATGGGTGAGGACGTCGAGGCCCGCCGCGCGTTCATCCAGCGCAACGCCAAGGACGTCCGCTTCCTCGACATCTGAGTCGGTCTCAGCTGACCGCAGCAGAAAGGATCTTCACCAGCAATGGCCGACGAGAACACTCCCAGCACGCCTGAAGAAGGCGGCGAGATCACCCTGCGCGTCGAGCCCGTCGGGCTCGAGACGGAGATGCAGCGCTCGTACCTCGACTACGCGATGTCCGTCATCGTGTCGCGCGCGCTGCCCGATGTACGGGACGGTCTCAAGCCCGTCCACCGCCGCGTCCTGTACGCCATGTACGACGGCGGCTACCGGCCAGAGAAGGGCTTCTACAAGTGTGCCCGTGTCGTCGGCGACGTCATGGGCACCTACCACCCGCACGGCGACTCCTCGATCTACGACGCGCTGGTCCGCCTCGCGCAGCCGTGGTCGATGCGTATGCCGCTGGTGGACTCCAACGGCAACTTCGGCTCTCCGGGCAACGACCCCGCCGCCGCCATGCGCTACACCGAGTGCAAGATGGCGCCGCTGTCCATGGAGATGGTCCGTGACATCGACGAGGAGACCGTCGACTTCACGGACAACTACGACGGCCGCAACCAGGAGCCGACGGTTCTGCCGGCCCGGTTCCCGAACCTGCTGATCAACGGCTCGGCGGGCATCGCGGTCGGCATGGCCACCAACATCCCGCCGCACAACCTCCGCGAGGTCGCGGCCGGCGCCCAGTGGTACCTCGAGAACCCCGAGGCGAGCCACGAGGAGCTGCTCGACGCACTGATCGAGCGCATCAAGGGCCCCGACTTCCCGACCGGCGCCCTTGTAGTGGGCCGAAAGGGCATCGAGGAGGCGTACCGCACGGGTCGTGGCTCCATCACGATGCGCGCGGTCGTCGAGGTCGAGGAGATCCAGAACCGCCAGTGCCTGGTGGTCACCGAGCTCCCGTACCAGACCAACCCCGACAACCTCGCGCAGAAGATCGCCGACCTGGTGAAGGACGGCAAGGTCGGCGGCATCGCGGACGTCCGCGACGAGACGAGCTCGCGCACGGGCCAGCGGCTCGTGATCGTGCTCAAGAGGGACGCGGTCGCCAAGGTCGTCCTGAACAACCTCTACAAGCACACCGATCTGCAGTCGAACTTCGGCGCCAACATGCTGGCGCTGGTGGACGGGGTACCGCGCACGCTGTCCCTCGACGCGTTCATCCGCCACTGGGTGACGCACCAGATCGAGGTCATCGTCCGCCGTACGCGCTTCAGGCTGCGCAAGGCCGAGGAGCGAGCGCACATCCTGCGCGGCCTCCTGAAGGCCCTGGATGCCATCGACGAGGTCATCGCGCTGATCCGGCGCAGTGACACCGTCGAGATCGCGCGCGAGGGCCTCATGGGCCTCCTGGAGATCGACGAGATCCAGGCCAACGCCATCCTCGAGATGCAGCTGCGCCGACTCGCCGCCCTGGAGCGCCAGAAGATCATCCAGGAGCACGACGAGCTCCAGGCGAAGATCACCGAGTACAACGCGATCCTCGCCTCGCCGGAGCGCCAGCGCGCCATCATCAGCGAGGAACTCGCGGCGATCGTCGACAAGTTCGGCGAGGACCGCCGCTCCAAGCTGGTGCCCTTCGACGGCGACATGTCCATGGAGGACCTGATCGCCGAAGAGGACATCGTCGTCACCATCACGCGCGGCGGCTACATCAAGCGCACCAAGACGGAGGACTACCGCTCCCAGAAGCGGGGCGGCAAGGGCGTACGCGGCACGAAGCTGAAGCAGGACGACATCGTCGACCACTTCTTCGTGTCGACGACGCACCACTGGCTGCTGTTCTTCACCAACAAGGGCCGCGTCTACCGTGCGAAGGCGTACGAACTCCCGGACGCCGGCCGTGACGCGCGCGGTCAGCACGTCGCCAACCTGCTGGCTTTCCAGCCGGACGAGGCGATCGCCGAGATCCTCGCGATCCGCGACTACGAAGCGGCGCCCTACCTGATCCTGGCCACAAAGGGCGGCCTCGTAAAGAAGACGCCTCTCAAGGATTACGATTCGCCCCGCTCGGGCGGCGTCATCGCGATCAACCTTCGCGAGACGGAGGACGGTTCGGATGACGAACTGATCGGAGCCGAACTCGTCTCGGCCGAAGACGATCTGCTTCTGATCAGCAAGAAGGCGCAGTCGATCAGGTTCACGGCGACGGATGACGCGTTGCGTCCCATGGGCCGTGCGACCTCGGGCGTCAAGGGCATGAGCTTCCGTGAGGGAGACCAGCTGCTCTCGATGAATGTTGTTCGACCCGGTACGTTCGTGTTCACTGCTACGGACGGTGGGTACGCGAAGCGGACCAACGTCGACGAATACCGCGTCCAGGGTCGCGGCGGCCTCGGAATCAAGGCCGCCAAGATCGTCGAGGACCGTGGGTCCCTCGTCGGCGCGCTGGTGGTCGAGGAGACCGACGAAATCCTCGCCATCACACTGTCCGGCGGTGTGATTCGTACGCGAGTCAACGAGGTCAGGGAGACAGGCCGTGACACCATGGGCGTCCAACTGATCAACCTGGGCAAGCGCGATGCCGTGGTCGGTATCGCACGTAACGCCGAGGCCGGTCGCGAGGCGGAGGAAGTCGACGGCGACGACGCCGTGGACGAGACCGCCGAAGGCGTTGAGGTCGTCGGTACGGACGAGGGCGAGCCGTCCTCGGCCGAGTAGCGCGAGGAGTGAGTCATCGTGAGCGGAGCCACGGGCGCCGGGTCGACCGGTACGGAAACGGACGGCGGCCGTGGCCCCGCCACTGATGCGACTGACTCCCATGACTCTCATGGATCCCAGGGGGGAACTGTGACGGACACCCGAGGCCCGCAGGCCCAGCAGTACGCGGGCGGGCAGGTGGCCCCGGCGGGGGCTCACCCGGCGCCCGGCGCGCCGCCGAAGGGTTCACCGCTGCCCGGCGCTCCGGCGCCCGGCAGCCCGCCGCCCGGTTCGCCGCTGCCGGGGGAGCGGCAGCCGCAGCCCGCGCAGCCGTACCACCCGCCGCAGGCGTACCCGGCCCAGCAGCCGCCGTCGGGCGCGGTCCGCCGTCCGCGCACCGGCGCGCGTACGACGCCGCGCACGCGCAAGGCGCGACTGCGCGTGGCCAAGGCCGACCCGTGGTCGGTCATGAAGGTCAGCTTCCTGCTCTCCATCGCGCTCGGCATCTGCACGATCGTGGCGGCCGCAGTGCTGTGGATGGTCATGGACGCGATGGGTGTCTTCTCGACGGTCGGCGGCACGATCTCGGAGGCGACGGGCTCGAACGAATCCAACGGATTCGACCTCCAGTCCTTCCTCTCCCTCCCGCACGTCCTCATGTTCACGTCGGTCATCGCGGTCATCGATGTCGTCCTCGCGACGGCCCTGGCGACCCTCGGCGCGTTCATCTACAACCTCTCCGCCGGCTTCGTCGGCGGCGTCGAGCTGACGCTGGCCGAGGACGAGTAGCAGCGGAGCAGCCGCCTCTCAAACGCCCTGGCAGTCGGTCGGCGACTATCGATTTTGGGACTGGCCGCGTCGTGCGCTAATCTTCAGAGGTCAGCGCGCGGGACACACACCGCAGAGCGCGGCGGGGCTATAGCTCAGTTGGTTAGAGCGCATCCCTGATAAGGATGAGGCCACAGGTTCAAATCCTGTTAGCCCCACATTAGAAGATCAAGAAGAGCGGGCGCTTCCCCTAGTGGGAAGCGCCCGCTCTTTGTTTTGCCTCCGATGAGGGCGTTGCTCTGGCCCATGACGGACTCGTGAGGTGGCGCAAGACATGAAAACGCCCGACCGCTGGAGACGGGGGATGCACCAGCGATCGGGCTATGGCCAAGGGTAACAAGGCTGCTTGTGCGGGGGGAGGCAACTGTTCAGCCGCGATGGGGAGTTGTGATCCGGATCACGTGACGGCGCACGGGGCGTGCCGCTGGTCGGGGCTCGGCTCCGTTACCCACCGCACGGAGGCTCGTACGAGAGCCGGGGCAGGTACTCCTGCCATTTCTCCGGCGTCAGAACGCCCCGAGTGGTCGAGCAGATGTGACGAATGGCCTCGTCGACGTCCAGGTTCCACAGCCGGACGGTGTCGGTGCCGCTCGATACTCCGAGCATGTGGCTCGTGGGGCTGAAGGACAGGAAATTGCCTGTTTTGGCGTTGGGGCTCATCGACTGGCCGATGGGGGCGGCCTCGGACGGGTGGGTGATGTTCCAGAGGCGGACGGTGTTGTCGTTGCCGCCACTGGCCAGGGTGTGGCCGTCCTGGCTGAACGTCAGCGACACGACCGCTTCGGTGTGGCCTGTGAGGGGGGAGCCCAGCGGGGCCGCCTTGAGGGGGTCGGTGATGTTCCAGAGGCGGACCGTGTTGTCGTCGCTGCCGCTGGCCAACGTATGGCCGTCCGGACTGTAGGCGAGCGCGTTGATGGGGCCGAGGTGCCCCTTGAGAGGCGCGCCGAGCCGGGCGGCATGACGGGGGTCCGTCACGTTCCAGAGCCGGATGGTGTCGTCCGCGCTGCCGCTGGCGAGCGTACGGCCGTCCGGGCTGAAGACGAGGGAGTTGACGTAGCCCTTGTGGCCGGTGAGCGGCGTGCCCAGCGGACGCGGACGGGAGGGGTCGCTGATGTTCCACAACTGGATGGTGCGGTCGTCATAGGCGGTCGCCAGCGTGCGCCCGTCCGGGCTGAAGGCCAGCGCAGCCGCGAACCGTGTCCGCAGCGCGATGGGCTGCCCGTAGGAGACAGGCCGGGCCGGGTCGGTGACGTTCCACAGTTGCACCGCGCGATTTCCGGTCAGCACCGCGAGGGTGTGGCCGTCGGGGGAGAAAGTCGGCTCACGCACCTCACCCTCCCCGGGCGTGAACGGTTTGCCCAGCGATACGGGCCGGCTGGGAGTCTCCACGTTCCACAGACGAATTCTTCCGTCGCTCGCGGCCGTGGCGAGCACCCGCCCGTCCTGGCGGAACGCTCCGATGCGGCCGATCATGTCCGACGTCGGTATCGACCACAGGCGGACCGTGTTGTCGCCGCTCCCGGTGGCGAGGGTCCGGCCGTCGGGGCTGAAGCCCAGGGCGTACATCTCGCCGCTGCTTCCCGCGAGCGGCTCGCCGACCTGCGACGGGTATGCAGGATCACTGACGTTCCACAGGCTCGCCGTACTGTCCTGGCTGGCGGCGGCGAGCATGGTTCCGTCGGGGCTGAAGGCCACGGACCAGATGGGACCGGTGTGGCCGGTGAGCGGCGCGCCGAGCGGCGCCGCGTGGCGCGGGTCGGCGACGTTCCACAGCCGGACGGTGTCGTCCGCGCTGCCGCTGGCGAGGGTGCGGCCGTCGGGGCTGAAGGCCACGGAGTGCACGAGGTCCGTGTGGCCGGTCAGCACCGCGGCGAACGGCTTGGGGTGACCCGGATCGGCCACGTTCCACAGCCTGATCGTCATGTCGTCGCCGCCGGCTGCCAGCGTCCGCCCGTCGGGGCTGAAGGCCACGGAGCGTACGGCGGCGGTTTGCCCGGTCAGAGCACCGAGCGGGCTCGGCTTGCGCGGGTCGCCCACGTTCCACAGGCGCACGACGTGATCTTCGGTGGCGGCGGCCAGAGTGTGTCCGTCCGGGCTGAAGGCGAGCAGGTAGATCGTGCCGTCATGGCCAGCCAAGGGCGCGCCGAGCGGACGCGGGTGGCTGGGATCCCGTACGTCCCACAGCCGGATCGTGCCGTCGTCGGAAGCGCTGGCGAGGGTCCGGCCGTCCGGGCTGAACACCGCGGTGCTCACCCAACTCGTGTGGCCGGTGAGGGGCTTGCCCAGGGGTTTGGGGTGAGTCCGGTCCGACACGTCCCACAGCCGAACGGTTCGGTCGTAGCTGGCGGTGGCCAGGATCTTCCCGTTGGGGCTGAAGGAGGTGAGGTAGACGGCGCCGGTGTGGCCGAGGAGCGGGGTGGCCAGCGGTGCGTTCACGATCGAGATCAACCGGTTGTTCGCGCCCTCGTCGTCCGACCGCAGGCGATGTGCCACCAGGTCGAGTTGAGCGGACAGCGACGGATCCGTGTACTGGACGCGATCGGCTTCGGCGATCACCTGCGCGAACACCGCGTCGTCCCGCTGCTGCCACGCCACCACCGCCGAGCCGGCGGCGAGTATCGCCAGGACGACCAGAGCCGACACGGCACTACGGCTGATCCAGACCGTGCGCCTGCGCAGCCTGACCGAAGCGGCCAGGAACTCCACCGCGCTCCGGGTCAGGAAGGTGTGCCCGGCAGATTTCGCCCAGCCGTGGGCCTGCTCCAGACGGGAACCCCGGTAGAGCAGCGAGGAGTCACGCTCCGAGCCCTCCCAGGCCCTGCCGTCCTCCTCCAGCTGCTGGCGCACCAGGTGGTCGTTCCGGTCCTCGTCGATCCAGTCGCGCAGGCGCGGCCAGGCGTGGAGCAGCGCTTCATGGGTGATCTCCACGGTCTCCGCGTCGAGGGTCACCAAGCGGGCGCGAACGAGTGCTTCGAGCGACTCCTCCGTCTTGTTGGGATCAGTCGACTCCTCCGCCAGCTGGCGCCGCGTCCCCCGTCTGCGGGTGGCCTGTGTGTCCTCGCCCAGCCGGACCAGCCTGAGAAGGAGCAGCCTCGCGGCCGTACGCGCCGCCGGGTCGAGGCCGGACCAGGCCCGCTCGGCGGTCGCCGCCACCGCGCCTTGGATCCCGCCCGCCGCCCGGTAGCCGGCCAGCGTCAGCCTGCCCGCCTTCCGCCGCTGCCAGGTGGCGAGCAGGGCGTGGGAGAGGAGGGGCAGTGCCCCCGCGTCGTGCGCCCCACGGGGGCCGTCGGCGCTCACTTCCCGGACGATCAGCTCCGCCAGCCCCGGTTCGAGCTCCAGGCCCACGGCCTTGGCCGGTCCGGTGACCGCTTCGCGCAGTTCCGCGTTGGTCAGCGGTCCGAGCACCATGTGCCGGTGTTGCAGCGCGTCGGCCAGCTCGGGATATCCGAGGCATTGCTCGTAGAAGTCGGCGCGTATGCCGAGGACTACGAGTACGGGGGCCGGGTCACCGGTGTCGGCGGGCGAGCACGCGGCGTGGAGGAGCTGGATGAAGGTGCGCTTGTCCGCCTCGTCGGGGCAGAGGGTGAACGCCTCCTCGAACTGGTCCACCAGGACGACCGGACGAGCGGCGGAGGATGTCTCGCGTTGCGCCCATGCCGTGACGGCTTCCCTGACCGCGTCCGCGAATTGCGGAGTGCCGGGCTCCGGCGCTGTCGGTTCCTCCGCGGAGACGAGGTGTGCGAGCTCGGGGATCCGACGGGTCAGCTCCGAGAGGGGATCGCCTCCCGGCACGAGCTGCAGAACTTCCCTCGCCCGGCTGCTGTCGTCCCCCAGTGCGCCGTTCTGCAAGGCGGTCACTAAGCCGGCGTTCAGCAGGGAGGACTTTCCCGCCCCTGAGGCGCCCACGAGCATGACCAGGCCACCCGTCTTCTCCACCGCGCGGAGCTGAGCGATGAGGGCATCCGTGCTCCGCTCTCGGCCGAAGAACCAGCGGGCGTCCTGCTGACGGTATGAAGCGAGCCCCAGGTACGGGCACACACCACCGGGGAGGGCGGGGGCTTCGACCGCGGATCGTTCCTTCTCTTCCTCACCCGCGGATGTCGCAGGGGAGTCGCCGACCGGGTCGGCGACCGCGCGCTCCCACAGCCGCTGCCACTGGGCGAGGTCGTACAGGCCCGTGGACACCGGAGCCGGGCGCAAGCGACGTGCTTCGGGGATCAGGACGTGTAGCACCGCTGCGAGTGCGGCGAACTGGGCAGGCACGTTCTTGGCCCGTCGCCAGTCGCTGATCCGCTGAACGGACACCCGTACGGGCCGCCCTCGCTCGTCGACCCGATGAAGCCGGACGATCGCCTCGGCCACGCTCTTGAGGGGAGGGTTGCCGGCCTCCTTGTACAGCAGCGCGAGACGTTCCGCGAAGGCTGTGCGTGCCCCTGAGTCGGAACTCAAGGCCTCCACCCCTTAACTTCCCCCACACCTGGATCCGGACCGGAAAACTCACCTTATATGGCTGACCTGCGGTGAAGTCGCCGGTCCGGTGCCGGAATCTTCTCGGCTTGAGTCACAGCTGGCAGGATCACGACTCAGTAGCGGATCAACCACGCTACGTCCGGACGGGCCACCAGCTCAGCGCTCGGAGAGACAACTTATGACGCCGCATGTTTTCGGTCAGCTTCCGCTGGAGTACGAGACGGTGGCGAGGGTCTCGGCGTGTGAGCCTGAGCAATCCGTGGAGCCGGTGCCATCAGGACCGTAATCGCGTCGATCACGAGTCCGACCTCTACTCGATCCGTGCCGGCACGCCGATACGGCGCGGATCGACTCCGCCCGCACCGTTCGGTACCGGTCCCCACGAGGGGAGGGACCGGTACCGAACGGTGCGGTGTGTGGAGCGAGTAGCGAGTGCATGCCGGTACGCGGCGGGCGGCACCGTCACAGGTGCAGCATCGACATGAGGTCAGGGCTCCGTATGCCCGTCGACACCTCAGGCAGGTCTTGGCCCGGCAGCATCCATCCCGCTTCCTCGGCGGTGGCGACGGCGTCCGCCTCGGCTGCGTCCGCCTTGGCGTTCAGCGTCTCGTTCTCGCCCAAACCTCCCGCCCCCGCAGCTGCGGCGGCGGCTTGGGATGCCTTGAGAGCGGCACGACAGGCGGCAACGGAGAGCTCGCTGGAGCTGTCGTGGAGCTGGCCCATCTGGGCGGCCTGGGCGGCGGAGGCGGAGGCGTTCCTGGCGCACCGCGAGTCCGCTGCGGGGGCGGGGGAACTCTCAGCGAGGACGGCGACCGCTTGAGCGGCTACGCGAGCGGCGTGGGCGGACTTCCATGAGATCCGCTCGTCCGCCGTTCCACCTTCGTGCTTCTCGTCAGTCTCGTCAGAGCTGTGTTGCCCGATGTAATGACAGATTGCCGCGGCTCGGGACGCGGCGCTTCGGGTGCGTGCGGCGTGGCTCACCCTGAGCTTCTGCTCAGTGGTGTCCTCCGCTGCTTCCGGTGCTGCCTCCGGGGGCTGAGGCACTCCGGCCTGCGCGGAGCTCAGGTGCTCATTGCCGTCGGGGTCACTCATCTCTGTCTCCTCTTCGGTCAGGAGGGTCGCTTCCTGATCGGTCCCCTCGTTGGCCCTGGGCCCGGCGGACGGCAGGGGCCGACAGTGAGCGGCTGGCAGGGTGGCACGTCGGGCGTGAAGAGGCCAGGGATTGCGCGGCGGAACCGGCGGAACCGGCGGAACCGGCGGAACCGGCGGAAACCGGCGGGGCCTTGGCCGGCGTAGGGCGATCAGTCGTCGTCGGACGTCTGGCGCGAGGGCGGGAGCAGGAGATCTCTCTCGGGGTGCCGCTCGCCCGTGACGCTTCCCTGGATGCCGAGGTCCTGCCGAGCAGCCTCGTGGAAGGCGTTGATCGCGCGGAACGCCGTTCGGTTGCGCCGGCGCCAGCTGTCCAGGCTTCCGCCGATCTTGCCTGTGGCCTGCCAGACGATCTCCGCGACCACGGTGTTCAGCTCATGTCCCGCCTCGATGGCGTCATCGCCGCCGAGCAGCATGACGCGTTCGAAGGAGCCACCCCATGCCCGACTGGCTTCCGACAGGTCCTCACGCAAGTCGTGCTCGGACCTTTCGCTCCCGGACAGACCCTCTCTGGACTCGTACAGCCGGACGGACATGGCGATCCTCGCCTTCACGGCGTCCACGTAATCCCCGTACGCGTCGATCTTCTTGTCGTCCCACCGGGTCAGGAGCTGGTACCGGTTCCGGCTTCTCTCCATCAGGTAGTTGGTGACGTGGGTCATCAGCGCACCGAGGAGTACCGCGGCGATGGTGACGAGCTGCTCGCCGGTACTCAACTCGTCCCCCAGCCATGACTCCTAAAGATGACTTGAAGATCTTATGAGTGGCGGCGGTCGGAGGTCCACAAGATGTTCCAGCCCCCGGAGATCGTTCGGTTCGGATTCTTGATTCCCGCATGATGAGAATGTAGTTTCCGTTTAGAGAGAGCGTGGATTCGGCATGGTGCGGGAGGGGACTCGCTGAGCTGGGGCGAGTGCCTCGTAGGGGCGTCGAGCTCAAGGTTCCCGGGCTGTGACGGCGTTCCGACGACCCTCAAGGTGGCCAAGGTGCTGCCCGCGTCAGACTGAAGGGACCGACATGCAGCGGGACGATTTGATCCTGATCAGCGTGGACGACCACATCATCGAACCGCCGGACATCTTCGTGAACCACCTGCCACAGCGGTACCAGGACGAGGCGCCGCGGCTGGTCCACCGTGAGGACGGCAGTGACGTGTGGCAGTTCCGCGACAACACCGTCGGCAACGCCGCGCTCAACGCGGTCGCCGGGCGGCCCAAGGAGGAGTACGGCCTTGATCCGCAGGGCATGGACGAGATCCGGCCCGGCTGCTACGACGTGCACGAACGGGTCAAGGACATGAACGCGGGCGGGGTACTCGCCCAGATGAACTTCCCGTCCTTCCCCGGCTTCTCGGCCAGGATGTTCGCCACCGAGGACTCCGACTTCTCGCTCGCGCTCGTCCGGGCGTACAACGACTGGCACATCGACGAGTGGTGCGCCGCCTACCCCGGACGGTTCATTCCGATGGCGCTGCCCGCCATCTGGGACGCCGAACTGTGCGCGGCGGAGGTCCGGCGTGTGGCCGCCAAGGGCTGCCACTCACTCACGTTCACCGAGAACCCCGCGGTCCTCGGCTACCCGAGCTTCCACCACGAGTACTGGAACCCGCTGTGGCGGGCGCTGTCCGACACGGACACCGTCATGTCGGTCCACATCGGCTCGTCCGGCCGGCTCGCCATCCCGGCCGTCGACTCACCGCCCGATGTCATGATCACGCTCCAGCCGATGAACCTCGTCTCGGCCGCGGCCGACCTGCTGTGGTCCCGCCCGGTCAAGGACTTCCCCGACCTGAAGATCGCCCTCTCCGAGGGGGGCACGGGCTGGATCCCGTACTTCCTGGAGAGGGTGGACCGGACCTTCGAGATGCACTCGACCTGGACCCTCCAGGACTTCGGCGGCAAGCTGCCGTCCGAGGTGTTCCGCGAGCACTTCCTCACCTGCTTCATCACCGATTCGCTGGGGGTGAAGCTCCGGCACGACATCGGCATCGACAACATCGCCTGGGAGGGCGACTACCCGCACAGCGACTCCCTGTGGCCGGACGCACCGGAACAACTCCACAACGTGCTGGAGAGCTGCTCCGTCTCGGATTCGGACGCCCGGAAGATGACCCACGAGAACGCGATGCGCTGGTATTCCTTCGACCCCTTCACCCACATCCCGCGCGAACAGGCCACCGTTGGGGCGCTCCGGAAGGCAGCCGAGGGCCATGACGTCAGCATCCGCTCTCGCAGCAGGCAGCTGACAGAGCCGGTCGACAAGCTGGAGGCCTTCCGCGCTCGGGCGCGCGCGGCGACGGCTGCGGCTCAGTAGTCCGTCCGGCTACCCCCTGTTTCAGCGTCGCCGCCCAGCGTGCTCACGCTCGCGTGCTGCCGCTGGGCGGCGCTATACGAAGAGTCCCAACGCGGCGTCGAGCGACCACGACTGCCAACCCATGGCGAACAGGGTGACCAGCGAGATCAGGGCCATCATCAGGTTCTGTCCCTGCTCGGCCCAGTCGTGAATCATCAGCACGAGGTAGATCAGATTGAGCGCGAGCCCGCCGACGAGAGCGATCGGCGTGAGGAAGCCGGCGATGAGACCGAGGCCGAGGGCCAGTTCCGCGTAGGCAACCACGTAGGCCATCAGACGGGGTCGCGGCTTGACTATGCGGTCGAAGCCAAGCCGTACGACGGGCCATCGGTGCTTGGCTGCGACTCCCCCTGCCCATGCGATGCCGCCTCCCGTGAACCAGTCCTTCTTGTCCTTGTGGCGCCAGCTTTCCAGCCACCACAGGCCAAGGCCGATGCGGAGGACTGCGAACCACTCGGCGCCGCTGAGCCAAACCGTCTGCATGCCAGGACCCCCTGCGACATAAATCTGATGAAGCGTCAGTTCAGCGGACGGTGTTCCGGAGTGCAAGGGGTCGGGGCGCTGTTCGCTCTTGCTGTTAGGGGAGCGGCCCTCTAGCCTGAATCTGATGGGTCGTCAGATAAATCATGGAGAATCGGCAGGCAGCAGGGGGTAAGGCGTGGTCAGCACCGAGAGCGGCACCAGGGATCTGCCCAGGGTCATCAGCGTGGACGATCACGTGATCGAGCCTGCGCATCTCTTCGAGACATGGCTTCCGCGTAAGTACCGCGAAAAGGGGCCGAAGCCCTTCACCGCCGGTATCGGCGACCTCCAGTACATCGGCGGGAAGTACCGGTTCAGTACGGACCCGAACGGACAGGTCACGGACTGGTGGAGGTACGAGGGCGAGGTCTTCCCGTACAAGCGCATCATCGCGGCCGTCGGGTTCTCCCGTGACGAGATGACCCTTGACGGCATCACGCGCGAACAGATGCGGCGTGGCTGCTGGGACCCGAAGGCCCGGCTGGAGGACATGGACCTCAACCACGTGGAGGCGTCCCTCTGCTTCCCGACGTTTCCGCGGTTCTGCGGGCAGACCTTCGCGGAGGCCAAGGACAAGGAGGTCGCGCTCGCGTGCGTCCGTGCCTACAACGACTGGATGGTCGAGGAGTGGTGCGGCGACAGCGGAGGCCGGCTGATTCCGCTGTGCCTGATCCCTCTCTGGGACATTGACCTCGCCGTTGCGGAGATCCGGCGCAACGCGGCCCGTGGCGTGCGGGCGGTGACCTTCAGCGAGATCCCGACGTACCTGGGGCTTCCGTCGATCCACTCCGGCTACTGGGACCCGTTCTTCGCGGTGTGCGAGGAGACCGGGACGGTGGTCAACATGCACATCGGCTCGTCGTCGCAGATGCCGGCAGCGTCACCGGACGCCCCGCCCGCCGTCCAGGCGGCGCTGAGCTTCAACAACGCCATGGCTTCGATGATGGACTTCCTGTTCTCCGGGGTCCTGGTGAAGTTCCCGCGTCTCAAGTTGGCGTACAGCGAGGGGCAGATGGGCTGGATCCCGTACGCCCTGGAGCGCGCCGACGATGTGTGGGAGGAGCATCGGGCGTGGGGCGGCGTCAAGGATCTGATCCCGGATCCGCCGTCGACGTACTACTACCGGCAGATCTTCTGCTGCTTCTTCCGCGACAAGCACGGCATTGAGGCCATCGAGACGGTGGGCGTGAACAACGCGACCTTCGAGACCGACTATCCGCACGTCGACTCGACGTTTCCGCACACGAAGCAGGTGGCGGCGGACCATGTGGCGGGCCTCCCCGACGACGTGGCGTACAAGCTGCTGCGGGGGAACGCCATTCGGATGCTGGAGCTGGCCTTCGATCAAGGGAAGTAGAAGCAGGGGCAGTTGCCGGGGACGGTCGGTTGAGGGGACTGCCCGGCGGGCAGGCAGGTCGTGAAGGCCGACAGACCTGATCCGCTCACCGACCCGCTTCAGGGGCCGGTGTCCTCTTCGTGGCTGGAGTGCGCATGAAGGTTTCCGTGGACCCCGACGTTTGCTACGGCTCCGGCGACTGCGGCATCAGGGTTCCGACCGTCTTCGCTCTGGTGGACGGATACGGCACCGTCCTGCCCGGCCGTGAGGGGGCCGGAGATGAGCCCGAGGTGCAGGAAGCGGCTGACTGGTGCCCGTCCCAAGCGATTCGTTTCAGCGAGTAGTACGCACGATCGACAGGCACGCCACGAGCTCCTCCCCTCGGCGAAACCTGGCACCGGTGGGAACCGGAAGAGGCCGCACGCTACGGTTTCGCTGGAGTCGGCGGAGAGGCGATCGGATGAGCAACCCCATTTCAGAGGCCTTGGTCACCCTCGGCCGCCGGTATGTGCGTGATGCTCCGGGCTCGCTCGGTAAGGCGCCGCTGGCCAAGCACTACCTGAATCCGCACCTCCGTGAGCACCCTCGTCGACGTGTCGTCGAGACGTGGTCCGGCGCCCGGTTCGCCGTCGACACGCAGGATCTGATCCAGCGGTATCTGTACCTGTTCGGCGTGTGGGAGCCGAACATGACGAACTGGCTCCAGAGCCGGCTGAAGCCCGGGGATGGCTTCATCGACGTCGGCGCCAACATCGGTGTCTTCAGCGTCCTCGCCTCGCAGCTCGTCGGCGATGAGGGCCAGGTGGTGTCGATCGAGGCCTCGCCGGTCTTTCACCAGCGGCTGCTGCAGCAGGTCGGTCTCAATGAGTGCCGAAACGTCCGTGCGATCAACGCCGCCGTGTCGGACAGCCACAAGACGTTGACGTTCGTGCTCGCCAGCTCGAGCAACATGGGCGCGAACAGCATCGTTCCGTACGACGGTCCAGCCGAGTCCACGTTCCAGATCGAGGCCTGCCCGCTGCCGGAACTGCTGGATCCCTCGGAGATCGCGAAGGCCCGCGTGATCAAGATCGATGTCGAGGGCGCGGAGGGGAGCGTCGTCCGGGGCCTCGCGCCCGTACTGGACAAGCTTCGTCCCGATGCGGAGATCACCGTCGAGGTGACCCCCGACCGTATGGCTCAACTCGGCGACTCGGCCGAGGAACTGATGAAGACGATGGCCGACGCGGGCTTTTACGCCTACCGGTTGGCCAACGACTACACACCCGAGAGCTATCCGCCCGCGTTGAGCGGTGAGCTCCTTGCGCCGGTCCGGTTGCGGGAGCCGGTCACCGTCGAAAGCGACTTGATCTTCTCTCGGGTGGATGCGGAGACCCTGCCCTGACGGGAGAACGTACGGTTCCCAGCTCGTCGCTGCCTGGACAGGGCAGACCCTACGCGGGAAAGGGCGTCGTCGACAGCATGGCCGAAAGCGGAGTCACGGTCACCAACTCCCCGCCGATGTCCGCGAGATCGTCTACGAGGTGCCGGTCAATCCGCGATCGGGTAGTGCCACTCGAAGGACGCGAGCGCTCGTGACCTGGCCTCCACGACCGCCATGCGTGCGTCGCGCTCGGCGGGTTCGATGTGCGATGCCTGGCCGGTGGCCTGCCCCTCCCACTTCCGGTAGAGGAGCCCCACCTCCTCGGAGAACCACCCGCGGCTCACGGAGTTCAGTGCGAGCAGCAGGCCAGTGTCTTCCGAGGCGGGAAGCGCCATCCAGCCGCCAAGAGCGAGCAGGAGGTCACGCCGCACGAAGAGTGTCGCCGGGTGGACCTGGGCGCGGAAACCATTCGCCTTCCAGTAGTCGAGCACGACTCCGCGTTCGATCGGGCCGTTGTCGGGGTCGCCCGGGAAGCCGACCGTGGAGCCGTCGGGCATGAAGTCCAGGACTCGCGACGTGGCCCATCCGACAGTGCGGTCATTCTCAAGTGCGGCCAGGTCGCGCGCGAGCGTGCCCGGAGCGAGCTGGTCGTCGGCGTCCAGCACTTTGACGTACTCGCCGTCAGCATGGGCGAGAGCGACGGTTCGGGCGACGCCCGGACCCCCCGGCCGGCCCTGCCGGAAGGTGACGCGCTCGTCGGCGGGGACGTACGGGGCGACGTCGTCCGTCTTCCCGTCCTCCTGGATGACCCAGTGCCACTCCCAGCCGTCCGGAAGCTCCTGCTCGGACAGTGACTTGTAGGCCTCGGGCAGGAACTTGGCCGAGGGGCCGTGGACAGCGGTGACGATGATGATGCGCCGGCTCATGGCAGCACTCACCACCTTTCCAGGGAAGTGGTGAAGAGCAGCTCGGTGCGGTCACCGGGCAGGATGATGTCGGAAAGATCCACAACGCGGTCATTGACGTCGTACGAGGTCTTCCGGAGGGCGAGCACCGAGGTCCCGCGCGGCAGCTCCAGTTCCGCCGCCTCTTCCGGCGTCGGCGGCCGGGCGGTGACGCGCTCCTCGATACGGTCCACTTCAACGCCGACGGTGTAGAGCTGGTTCTGCGAGCCCCCTGGCCACGGTTCCTTTGTCTCGTCGACGAGGTCGGGATTCTCCGCCACCATGTCGCGGACGAGGTAGGAGGTCACCAGGCTGAAGGGCGCGGTCTCCGCGGCGCAACGCGTCCGATAGGTGCGCTCGACCAGCGCCGTTCGCTCAGGGACACCCATGACCGCCGCGATGTCCCTGTCTGCCTTGATCTCGCGGTACGACGCGTAGAAGACGAGGTCATCCAGCTCAAGGCCGGTGTCATGCTCAGTGGCTCCGGTCTGTGCCCGCTCCTCCACCGGCTCGCGAGCCCGGTTCTTCTCCCACTGATGCCGGAGGTTCGAGCGCCGCGCCATCGTGCGCGGGCGACGGACGAAGTTGCCGCGGCCGTGCTGCTTGTCGATCAGCCCTTCTTCGTTCAGGACCCGGAGGGCGTTTTGAACGGTCGGCACGCTGCGCTTGTAGTGGCCCGCCAGATCGGTTTCCGACGGCAGCTTGTCGCCGGGCTTGCGCTTGCCCTCCCGGATGGACCGGCGGAGGTCGTCCGCGATCACTTCGTACGCCTTTGGCACTGGTCCTCACCGATCCGTCATGTGGGGCCTGACGTGTCAGCGGGCTGACACGTCAGCGGGCCAACAACTCACACCTCAGCCTACGACTCCTAAAGAGGTCTTGACGAGTGGGGGGAACGGAGGGACGGACGAGTGCTGTTGATCTACAGAACGCCGAAGGCCCGGCAACTCGGATGAGCTGCCGGGCCTTCGCCCTGGGTTGCTTTGTACGCAAGTTCGCCGCTACATCAGGGGATCTTGGAGGGGACTGGGGACGACGCCGTATCGCTCAGTTCTGGAGCGCCGTGTCGGGCTCCGCGACGGTCTCGGACTCGGTCTCGCAGAGGGCGGCGGGGTCCGCCGTGGCGTCGTCGGCGGGCGGGCGGTGGCGGCAGTTCGGTGAGGAACCGTGGGCCTCGGCGCGGATGCGTTGCTTCATCGTGGGGGGCAGGGCCCGGCTGTAGGACCAGGTCCAGTAGGACATCGCCGGCACCGCCACGGAGGCCGCCGTGCTGTTGCGGGGTGCCTCGGCCTGCGGTACGGCCGCGGCCGCGGTGGTCGTGATGAGTCCGAGCGTCGTGCACAGCGCCAGGAAGGCGGTGACGAAGGCGGTCCACAGCTTCATGACCTTGTTCTGGGTCATGGCCCCTCACTTTCGGGTCAGGCGATTTGCGTACTTTCCTCATGATGTGTATGCGGGCCGCGAAGTGGTGGACCGACGCCCGTGGCGCGTCGATGTTCAGATGAACACCACCCGAATGGCCGCAAAGGCCCCGAAAAGTCGGAGATCGTGGCGAAAGTCACCGTCTGTGAGGTCTGGTCACCCTCGGGTCGGAGCGATCGCATCCGGTTCTACTGCTGCGTACCGGGCGGGAGTTGAGGGCCGATCCAGGTCACCGATCGATATCGGCCGGTGTGTATAGTCGGGCGCCAGAGGTCCCCTACGTCAACGAAGGACGAGGTCGCGCGGTGAAGAAGCTTCTCCTGGTCGCACTGGCCGCCATCGGCGGGCTCCTCGTGTACCGCCAGATCCAGGCGGATCGCGCCGAGCAGGATCTGTGGACGGAGGCGACTGACTCCGTGCCCACGGGTTCGTGAGTATCGACAACAGTCTCAGAGCAGACCCCGGCCGCCATCGCGGTCGGGGTTTTGTGTTGTCCGGGCCTTGTTCGAGGCTCCGTTCGGAACTCCGTCCGGAACTCATTCAATTCGCTTGAGCGAATAGATTGATTGCCCTGGCAAAGTTGATGTCTGTCCGGACGAGCCCTTTCAGCCGCTCCTGTGGATAGCACGGGCAGCGCGGTGACTGGCGGGGCAGGATGGGCCACGGTCCGGGGCTACGACGAGGGGTGGCACGTGATGGGGCGGCGCACGGTGGGGCGGCGTGCGATGGCGTGGCACAACCGGGCGTTCACAGCGGCGGCAGCAGCGGCGGTGGCGGTGTGCGCGACGATCGGGTCGACGGGGCAGGCCGCCGCGGCCGCCAGAGCGCAGACGACTGCCGCCGGAACACAGACGACGACCGCCGCGACACCAACGCCGTACGCCTTCGCCGAGGACGCCACGACCGTCAAGGGCACCGCGGACACCACCGACGCCCAACAACTTGCGCCGGGCAAGACCTACAGGAGCTCCATAGGCAGGGACGCCAAGCTCTACTACCGCCTCGAACTCGACGCCACGTCCAACGCCTACGTCTCCGCCACCGCCGTCCCCAGGCCGGGTACGACGGTCTCCTACTCGGACGGCGTCAAGGTGTCCGTGCAGGACGGCAACAGCCGCAACTGCTCCTTCTCCGGAACCACCCACTTCGGCGCCACCCAGAGCCCCCACCCCATCGCCGCCTGGGCGTCACGCGAAACGAACGGCAACCAGTACGCCTGCCAGACGGCCGGGACGTACTACGTGGTCGTCACACGCAGCGGTACGACGGGATCCTCGTCCGGCGACTGGGACCTGGAACTCAGCTATGTGTCGGAGCCCAGCCTGAAGAAGGCGGCCGGTTCGACGAGCGCGCCCGAGGCCTGGAACTCCGCGTCACCCGACGCCCTCGCCGGGAGCCCGAAGCGCCGTAAGGGCGGCGCGGGCTTCACCACGGCGAGCTCACTGCGGCAGGGCATCTGGCGGGACGGGATCAGCCCCGGGCAGACGCTCTTCTACAAGGTGCCGGTCGACTGGGGGCAACAGCTCTACGCCACCGCCGACCTGGGCAATTCGAGCCGTAGCAACGGCGGCACTATCGGCACCGCTCTCGTCCTGTCCCTCTACAACCCCGTACGCGGCTTCGTCGACGACGTCGGCGCCGGCTACGACGGCGGCCAGCGCTCGGCCGCGCTCGATCCGCTGCCGCCCGTCGCGTACGAGAACCGATACGCATTCAACGACCGCGTGAGCGGAATGCGGTTCGCGGGCTCGTACTACCTCGTCGTCCACCTCGCCGAGCAGGTCGCCGACAAGATCGGCGACGGACCGTTCGGGCTGACGCTGCGCGTGCGCGTGGACGGGACGGCGCAGACAGGTCCCGCCTACGCGGGGCAGGCAGCGCCACGCGACGCCTTCGACGTCCCGGCGGAGGAATCCGACGACACGGCCGACGACGCGGCCGACGGCACGGTGGGCGGCTCGACCGGTACCGGAGACGGTGGCAGCGGCGACAGCAGCGGCACGATGAAGCTGGTCGCCGCCGGCGGAATCGGCACGGGGAGCGTGCTGGTGCTGGCGCTCGGGATGTGGAGGGTGGTCGCGCGGCGACGGGCACGGGTGGCGCCGGAGGACGCGGACACGGCTTCGGCTCCTGTGCAGACGCAGCCCCAGACCCAGCCCCAAACCCAGATACAGGCCCCGGCGCCGTGGGAGCGCGGGGCTCCGCGGGGCTGGTAGGGCGCGCCGCCCCGCTCAGATCTGGCTCAGCGCCCAGAAACCCACGGCGAAGCAGGCCAGCGCGAGAAGCAGCACCGGGACAGCCACCTTCGCGGGCGGCCCGGGGCGAGGCCGTGCGCGCCTTCCACGGCGCTCCGGAACTGCTCCCGCCTGAGACGGAACCTGCGGGGACCGAGCGGTGTATGAAGCAGTAGAGGCGTACGCGGGCGGGGCCACAGGCAAATGAGGGGAGGGCACTTGCGTGGGCGTGGGAGTGGGCGTGGGAGTGGGCGTGGGAGTCGGGGTGGGGTCGAAAGGCGGAGCGTAAAGGGGAGTTGGCGCCGGGAGCACGAGCGATGTGGGGGGAGTGGGCGTCTGCTCGGGCAGGTGCCGCGGATGGAGCGGCGTGGGGAACTGCTGCGTCTCGCGCCATGCCTGCTGTGGTTGAGGCTGTGGCTGCGATTGCCGCTGGGGCTGGGGCTGGGGCTGGGGCTCGGGCTGTGGTTGGGGCTGCGCCTGCGCGTCGGGAGCGGCCGGCTGCGGTGGCGGGAGGTGGAAGCTGCCGGTGTCCGACATCGTGGACGGCTGCGGGGGGAGGGCGTCGTTGGCGAGTTGAGGCGGTGCGCCGTCGGGAGCGGGCTTCGGCCGTACGTTGTTGCTGGGAACGGACTCCGGCTGTACGCCATTGGTGCCGGGCTCCAGCTCTACGTGACTGGCGCCGGACTCGGGTCGTATGTGCCGGGCACCGGACTCGGGTCCTGTGTGACCGGTAACGGGCTCCGGTCGTATGCCATTGGTGCCGGACCCCGCCCAGACGCCGACGGAATCGGCCTCCTGAGACAACGCGCCGGAGCCGTGACGCCATGGCCCGGAGCCGGAGCCGGAGCCAGGCATCGAGACGGGGTTGGAGCCGAGCCCAGGACCGGAATCGGAGGCGGGCCCAGCACCGGAACTGGAGGCGGGCCCAGAGCCAGAGCCAAAGCTGGAGTCAAGCGTCGAGACAGGGTTGGAGCCGGAGCCGGAGCCGGAGCCGGAGCCGGAGCCCGAGCTGGAGTCGGCATCGGGGCCGGGGCCGGGGCCGGGGCTGGGGCTGGGGCTGGGGCTGAGGCCCGGCCAAGACGGTGTGTCGTCAGGGCTGAGTTGCGTCGCGGTGGTGTCTGGACGCGTCGCATGCGCCCCGGACGACAAGCCCCCCGCGCTCACTCCCGGCGCGGGCCGAAGCGGTCCCTTCGGGGTGAACCCCTCCGGGAGCGGCCCGACTTGGTCGAAGACCTCGACCAGCTCGTCGTCGGGGCCGGGCTCGGGCAGCAGCTCGGTGGCTGAGGCGAGCGCCTTGCGCGCACCCGTGGCGGTGCGGAACCGCGCATGTGGGTCGGGCTGCAGCAGCGTGGCCACGACCTGCCACAGCGGCTCGGGTATGCCTCGCGGAGCGGACGGCGTGCCGTTGTCGGCGAAGTACTCGATCAGCGCCTTGGCGTCGGGCTTGGCCCCTTCCAGCAGATAGAGGGCGACCAGGCCGACGGCGAACAGGTCGGCGGGGAAGTCCGGTTCGGCGCCCATCATCTGCTCGGGCGCGAAGTAACCGGGCGTTCCCACCACGTAGTTGGTCTCCGTCAGCCGGGGCTCGCCGAGCCGCATGGCGATGCCGAAGTCGGACAGACGCAGCCGGGGCCGGGCCGTTCCGGTCGCTTCGAGCAGCACGTTGGCAGGCTTGATGTCGCGGTGCACAACCCCCTCGGCGTGCACGGCGGCGAGGCCCGCCAGCAGCTGGTCGAGCAGGGTGCAGACGAAAGGAGGAGGCAGCGGGCCGTAGTCATTGACCAGGTGGACCAGGGAGCCCCCGGCGACCAGGTCCATGGTGAACAGGACCTTGTCGTCATCGGCGGCCCAGCTGGCGGGAGCGAGCACATGTGGATGGTCGATCCGCAGGGCCTGCTCCCGCACGAAGCGCAGCAGTGCGTGCGCATCGCTCTGTTGCAGCACCTTGGCGGCCACATACCGGCGCCGTCGGTGGTCCCAGGCGCGCCAGACCGCACCGACTCCCCCACGTCCGATCGGGTCGACCAGTTCGTACCGTCCGGCGAAGACCTCACCCATGGTCGTACGACGCTCCCCTTCGGCTCCCCCCGGGGCCGGCTCGGCCGCCGGCCCTCTTGCGGTGCCTTCCTCGCGGTGGATCCGGCCGCCGCCCCCTCGGCGGCCGGATCCAGGGCTCAGCTCTGGTGCGACTGGTAGTGCGCGACCGCGTCGGAGGTACGGCCGGCGCCGTACACCCGGAGGAACTCTGCCAGTTCCGGGTGGCTCGGGGCGAGGGTGTCCGCCGCCTCGATGATGTCCCCGGCGGCTGCCACCGAGCGCAGCAGCGACTGGATCTCCCGGACCACCCGCTTGACCGTGGGCGCTCCCGAACTGGTCGTCGACTGCGTGGTGTTGCTGAGCACCGAGCCCCCCTGCGACTTCTTGATCTCGTCCATGCGCTCGGTCGCCTCGACAGCGCTCACACTGCCGTCAGCGACCTGCCCCGCCAGGTCCTGCAGCAGCTGTACACGCTGGACCACCGCGGGATTGCCGATCTTCGCGCGCTGACCGCTCATCAGCTGCGACAGCATGGGCGCGGACAGGCCCAGCACCCCGGCAAGACGCGCCTGGTTGAGACCCAGATCCTCGATGAGCCTACGGAAGAGCGCCCCCAACGGCTCCCCGTACCAGTTCCGCTGAAGCTCCCGGGCTCTCGCGGTTGCTTCCTGCTGTGCGGCGTCCATTGCGTCTCCCCATCGCTTCCCCAAATACCGCGGTTCGCTGTAGCGAACCACGTCGAGCATCTTACGGAGAGTGGTCGTTCACGGGGACCCCCAATCTTTTTGCGAGATACCGGGGGTGACCCGGTACTCTGGTCTGCGGCGCCCGTCAGCAGGTGATTCCTGTGGCTGGGTGTTCCTCCTCCGGGGCCTTAGCTCAGTTGGTAGAGCGCTGTCTTTGCATGGCAGATGTCAGGGGTTCGACTCCCCTAGGCTCCACACAAACAGATCCCCCCTGACCTGCGGAAACGCGGTCAGGGGGGATCTTTTTCTGCTTCACCGAGTGGGCACCTCAACGCGGCGGTGCGGCCCGGGGTCTGCGGAGGCCCGCGTTCGCGGGGCTCGGGAGAGGTCTTTCGCCCCCTGGGATCCCCGTGAGTAACCGATCCGTAAGAGGAGCGGTCCTGGCCATCAGCGGCCGGTGCGTCGGGCAGCGCCTTGAAGAATCCGGCCGTGATGCCGGGGTTGGTCTTCCTGCCGGCGCCGGCGAGGGAGACCTGGCGAAGGGCGGATCACACGTTCCACGTGAAACATCGCCGTGGGGCAGGAGACTCTCAAGTCTCCTGCCCCACGGCGATGTTGAAGTCGGACTCAGCCGGAGATCGGGCTCAGCGGCGGTCGTCGCGCTCCGCCGCCCGCTCCTCGGCCTCCTTGGCCTCCTTGGCCTGGACCTCGGGGTCCAGGTCCGACTGGCCGCTGCCGTCGACCGACGCCAGACGGCCGGACTCGGGCACCTCGGTCGCGGCGGGAGGCTCGACCAGCCAGTCGGGGTTGGCCTGCTTGTCCCACCACTTCCAGGCGGCGAACGCGGCACCCGCCAGAACCGCCAGCACAGCCAGCCCCTTGGCGAGACGGCCGGTTTTAGCCCGCCGCTCGTGCTTACGGACCAGCTTCTGGATCTCCTCCGGCGAAACCTGACCGCGCAACGCGGCCAGCGCCGCCACACCACGGGACGCGGCCTCGTCCCGAACCGGCTGGGCCGCGGCCACCGCCTGCTCGATCCTCGGCTTGGAATAGTCGGCGGCCTGACGAGCCGCCTTACGGGCACGGTCGGCGGCCTCCTGAGCCGCCTGGTCGACCTTCGGCGGCACATGCGTACGGGCCTGCTCAAGGCGCGGCGCGAGATGGGCGTCGTACTGCACGCGGGCCTGTTCGGCGGCCTGCGACACCTTCGGCGCAAGCCGTACGCGCGCCTCTTGCGCATAGTACGAAGCCCTGTCCATGGCCGTGTCGGCGTAAGGCGCCACCACTTCCGCGGCGTGCAGCACGCTGTCCTTCGCCGAGCCGGTCGCGGCGCGCACGCTGTCGATGCGGGTCACGGGTTTCCTCCTCCTCGGTGGCGTATGTCGGGGGTCTGAGGTGCCCCCAAAGACACACAGTTCACCTTTCCACCCTTATCGGGATCATGCCCGCCCAAAAGGTCCGGGGCATGTGAGGGCAGGCATCCGGGTCACGGGCACTGACTCCGGGTGACTTCAGAACGGGACTCGATCAAGTGTCGATCAAGTGCAATAGCGGCTTAATACAGGGCAACAGGAGCTTGTCGTCGACAATGCCACGGATCCCCGCCACGCGCCCCCGTCCCGAGGCCACTCGACCGGATTTCTGCAAGCCAGGCGCACGGATATTCGCCCAGAGGTGGCGGCCGGGCGCCTCTCCGCCCCGTCCGTGCGAGGATCGGGGAGTCAAAGAAGGCAACGGAAGGCAGATCGTGGCTGAGCAGCTCTACGCCACCCTGAAGACCAACCAAGGCGACATCGAAATCCGGCTCCTGCCGAACCACGCGCCCAAGACGGTCCGGAACTTCGTCGAGCTCGCCCAGGGCGAGCGTGAGTGGGTCAACCCCGCCACGGGTGCGAAGTCCGCGGACAAGCTCTACGACGGCACGGTCTTCCACCGGGTGATCAGCGGATTCATGATCCAGGGCGGCGACCCCCTGGGCAACGGCACCGGCGGCCCCGGCTACCAGTTCGAGGACGAGTTCCACCCCGACCTCGCCTTTGACAAGCCGTACCTGCTGGCCATGGCCAACGCCGGCCCGGGCACCAACGGCTCGCAGTTCTTCATCACCGTCTCCCCGACGGCCTGGCTGACCCGCAAGCACACCATCTTCGGCGAGGTCACCAGCCCGGCCAGCCAGAAGGTCGTGGACGCCATCGCCGGCTCCCAGACCAACCCGCGCACCGACCGCCCGGTCAACGACGTCGTCATCGAATCGGTCGTCGTCGAGACCCGCGAAGGCTGAGCCCCGACGGCACGCCCGGGCTCGGCACCGCCGAGTCCGAAGGCTCCCGCAGGGAACCAAACGCCCCGTTCATCCGTAAGGATGGACGGGGCGGTGCATTGCGCACACGGACCCTGTGTGCCCGCGCGCGAGCCGTCGTACGGAGAATTGAGGGGACCCCATGGACCAGGCGCCAGGCAGCCCGCAGGGCCCGCGGGACCAAGAACCGCAGAACGCCCAGAGCCTGCCCACCTGCTACCGCCACCCGGACCGCGAGACAGGCATCCGCTGCACCCGCTGCGAGCGCCCCATCTGCCCCGAGTGCATGGTCAGCGCCTCCGTCGGCTTCCAGTGCCCCGAATGCGTACGCAGCGGCTCCGGCACCGGCCTGGCGCCGACGGCCACCCAGCCCCGCACCATCGCCGGCGGCACGGTCGCCGCGGACCCCCGGCTCGCCACCAAGATCCTGATCGGTCTCAACCTCGCCGTCTTCCTCGTCCAGATGTCGATGGGTGACCGCTTCACGGACCGCTTCGACCTCATCGGCCGCGCGTACGTCCCGATCCTCGGCTCGATCGAGGGCGTCGCCGAAGGCCAGTGGTATCGACTGGTGACGGCGATGTTCCTGCACGACGCCCAGAACTATATCCACATCCTGTTCAACATGCTCAGCCTGTGGTGGATCGGCGGCCCCCTCGAAGCAGCCCTCGGCCGGGCCCGGTACCTCACGCTCTACTTCGTCTCGGGCCTCGCGGGCAGCGCGCTCAGCTACCTCCTCGCCGCCCCGAACCAGCCGTCGCTCGGCGCCTCCGGCGCCATCTTCGGCCTCTTCGGCGCGACCGCCGTCCTCATGCGCCGGCTCAACTACGACATGCGCCCGGTGATCGCCCTGCTGGTGATCAACCTGATCTTCACCTTCGGGTGGAGCGGCATCGCCTGGCAGGCCCACATCGGCGGCCTCGTCGCCGGTGTCGTCGTCGGCTACGCCATGGTCCACGCGCCGCGCGAGCGCAGGGCGCTGATCCAGTACGGGGTGTGCACCCTGGTCCTGGCCGTCGTGCTGATCACCACGCTGGTGAGAACCGCTCAGCTCACCTGAGAGGGAGAGTTCAGCTCACCTGAGAGGGGGCTCGGCTCACCTGTGGACCGATGTTGTCCACAGATTGTGGCGGATCTTGTGCACGCTGTGCGGGAACAGCTGTGCCCCCTGTCGCTGATCCTGGTTTTCCCAGGTCAGGCAGGGGGCGAACAAGCTTCCGGATACCGGTAGGTCAGTCGTACCGGCGTCAACCTCAACTGAGTTATCCACAGATCGGCTTTCTTTTCCACCTCTGTGGACAACTGCTGTGGATAACTCAGTGGATAGCCCTGGGCAGAGCTGCTCCGGGGCGCTACTTCCACTGCGTGGAGACGCCGAATCCCGCCGCGATGAAGCCGAAGCCGACCACGATGTTCCAGTTGTCGAGGGCGTCGATCGGCAGGGATCCGTCCGTCACGTAGAAGATGACGATCCAGGCGAGGCCGATCAGGAACATGGCCAGCATGACCGGTGCGACCCAGCCGCGGCTGGTCAGCTTGATGTTGGTCGCCTGCTTCGCCGGCGGCGGCGTGTAGTCGGCCTTCTTGCGGATACGTGACTTCGGCACGAGGGTCTCTCCTGTCGATGCGCTGCGTGGCCGCGCAGGGAACTGGGGCGGGCTCCGGGGCAGCGTACAAGGGGACACTGAGTGCTCCCCCGGGCGTCCGTTAGCGTAGTGCTTCCGCGGCGCCGAAGGAGATAAGGGTACGTTGAGCAATTCTGCCGACTCCCCCGGGACGGGATCCAGTCCTGCCGGTAAACGCCGTTTCCGTCCCGTACGGGTACTCACCGCGGCCGTCTTCGCTCTCGCCGGCCTCATTTTCTTCACCAGCTTCAATACGGCCAAGGGCACCAATATCCGTACGGATACGTCCTTGCTGAAGCTCTCCGACCTGATCCAGGAGCGCAGCCACAAGAACGCGTCGCTGGATGATTCCAATGGCACCCTGCGTGACGACGTGGATGCGCTCGCCGGTCGTGAGGACGGCAGCAGCAAGGCTGAGGTCGCCAAGCTCGCCGCGCTGGAGAAGAACGCGGGTACCCAGAAGCTCAAGGGCGAGGCCGTCACGGTCACGCTCAACGACGCCCCGCCGAACGCGACGGCCAAGCTGCCCGGCTATCCCGAGCCGCAGCCCGACTACCTGGTCATCCACCAGCAGGATCTGCAAGCGGTGGTGAACGCCCTGTGGCAGGGCGGTGCCAAGGGCATCAAGGTGATGGACCAGCGGCTGATCTCCACGAGTGCGGTGCGCTGCGTCGGCAACACCCTGATCCTCCAGGGGCGCGTCTACTCGCCCCCGTACAAGATCACGGCCGTCGGTGACCCGCAGAAGCTCCAGAAGGCGCTCGCGGCCTCTCCGGCGATCCAGAACTACATGGTGTACGTCAACGTCTACGGGCTCGGCTGGAAAGTCGAGGAGGGCGGGACGGTGACTCTTCCCGGCTACTCGGGCACAGTGGATCTCCACTACGCGAAGCCGGTGGAGTAGCGGCGGCGGCGTAGTACGCGAAGCCTGTGGAGCAGCTGCCGCCGGGGGGACCTTGTGTCGGTGCGAGTGGTCGTCAGGACGATCAGTGAGCTGTGCATCACCGTCGGTGCTCTGATCGTGCTCTTCGTGGTCTATGTGCTGTTCTGGACCGGTGTGAAGGCCGACAGTGCGATGGACCACCAGATCGATGTGCTCCAGAAGCAGTGGTCGAAGGGTGCGCTGGCCCAGAAGACGCAGGCGCCCTCGGGTGCCCCGGCCACCGCGAGTCCGAAGGCGCCCGCGCCCTACAAGTACGGCAAGCCGTTCGCGGTGATGTACATCCCGCGGCTTGGTTTCACGTGGAACAAGCCCGTGCTCGAAGGCACCGCCACGAGCGTTCTCAAGAAGGGGCTCGGCCACTACAGGGGGACGGCTCCGCTCGGGCAGACGGGGAACTTCTCGGTCGCGGGCCACCGGCGCACGTACGGCGATCCGTTCAAGGATTTTCCCGAGCTGCGGCGTGGCGACGCGGTGGTGCTGACCGACGGGACGACCTGGTTCACGTATCGGATCGACAAAGGCCCTTACAAAACGCTGCCCTCGGACATTGAGGTGATCAACCCTGTGCCACGTAAGTCCGGGTACACGCGTCCGGGGCGCTATCTCACGCTGACCACGTGCGACCCGGAATGGGGACACAGCCACCGGCTGATCGTCTGGGCTCACCTTGATTCCACGCAGCCTGTGGAGGCAGGGAAACCGGAGGCTCTGCGCCGTTAGTCTGGTGCAGTACGGCATGAGTCCGGTGGTGTGGGATGTGGCTCCGATGCCGTGGTGCGACGGAAGGGACGGCATGTACGGCTGGATCTGGCGGCATCTGCCGGGGAATGTATGGGTGAGGGCGCTGATCTCACTCGTACTGGTCCTCGCGGTGGTCTACGTGCTCTTCCAGTACGTCTTCCCGTGGGCCGAACCGCTGCTTCCCTTCAACGATGTGACGGTGGACAACCAGTGAGCACGCGGATTCTCGTCGTCGACAACTACGACAGCTTCGTCTTCAACCTGGTCCAGTACCTGTATCAGCTGGGCGCCGAGTGCGAGGTGCTGCGCAACGACGAGGTGTCGACCGCGCACGCCCAGGACGGCTTCGACGGGGTGCTTCTGTCGCCGGGCCCGGGCGCTCCCGAGCAGGCCGGGGTCTGTATCGACATGGTCCGGCACTGTGCCGCGACCGGTGTGCCCGTCTTCGGTGTCTGCCTCGGTATGCAGTCGATGCAGGTGGCGTACGGCGGTGTCGTGGATCGCGCGCCCGAGTTGCTGCACGGCAAGACCTCGCTGGTCGAGCACGGGGGCAAGGGGGTCTTCGCGGGCCTGCCGTCCCCCTTCACCGCGACGCGCTACCACTCGCTCGCGGCCGAGCCGGAGACCGTCCCGGACGAGCTGGAGGTCACGGCCCGTACGCACGACGGGATCATCATGGGGCTGCGGCATCGTGAACTCCCGGTCGAGGGCGTGCAGTTCCATCCGGAGTCGGTGCTGACCGAGCACGGTCACCGGATGCTGGCGAACTGGCTGCTGGAGTGCGGCGACAAGGTGGCCGTGGCGAGGTCGGCGGGGCTCGCCCCGGTGGTGGGCAGGGCCACGGCGTGACCGCGCTGCGCCCCGAGCGCGACAGCTCCCCCTATGGCGGCGAGGCCGCGTACGGGGGCGCTGACGCGTTCGAGGGTGCGGGTGCGTTCGAGGGCGCGGGTGCTTTTGAGGCGGCGGTCGGGGGGCTCGCGGATCCGCTGACGGACCCTTTGCCGGTGCCGGGGCAGCGGCCGGCGGGGCAGCCGGAGGAGTGGTACGACCCGGAGGGGTACGCGGCCGACTGGTACGCGGGGCAGGAGCCCGCGCAGCAGCAACGGCAGCAGGTCCAGCAATCGCAGCAGGTTCAACAGCCGCAGCAGGTTCAGCAACCGCTGCGGCCGTCTCCGCCGTCGTACGAGGAGACGTACTCCCTGCCGTACGAGGAGCCGGTGGCCGTTCCGTACCAGGAGCCGGTCGCCGCTCCTTACGAGGAACCGTTCGTCGTGCCCTTGCCGTTGGACGACGAGACCGTGGCGCTGCGGATCCCGGACGCGCCACGAATAGCTGAGAACGGGCCCACAGCGGCGTCTGGGGGCCGTGCGGCGCGGCGGAAGGCGGCAAGGCGTCAGGGGCGGCGCGGGGGCGCTCAGGAGCCCCAGGAGTCTCACGGGTCCCGGGAGTCGGCGGAGAAGGCCGCTGAGGGCGCTGAGGCGCCTCTGAGCCGGATGGAGGCCCGGCGGGCGGCGCGGGCGCGCAAGCCCAGTGCGGGTGTCATCGCGAGCCGGGTGATCGGCGAGGTGTTCATCACCACCGGGGTACTGATGCTGCTGTTCGTGACCTACCAGTTGTGGTGGTCGAATGTGCGGGCGCATCAGCAGGCGGGCAGTGCCGCGCACCACCTTCAGCAGGACTGGGCGAGCGGCAAGCGGAGCCCCGGGACCTTCGCGCCGGGGCAGGGCTTCGCCATCCTGCACATCCCGAAGCTGGACGTGGTCACGCCGATCGCCGAGGGCACGAGCAAGACGAAGGTGCTCGACCGCGGGATGGTCGGCCACTACGGCGAGGGCGCCACGAAGACGGCGATGCCGGATGCCAAGACGGGCAACTTCGGGCTCGCGGGGCACCGCAACACGCACGGGGAGCCGTTCCGGTACATCAACCGGCTGAAGCCGGGCGACAAGATCGTGGTCGAGACGCAGGACGATTACTACGTCTACGAGATGACGTCGATCCTGCCGGTGACGAATCCGAGCAACACGAGTGTGCTCGACCCGATACCCAAGGGTTCGACTTTCACCAAGCCGGGCCGCTACATCACACTGACCACCTGCACGCCGGAATTCACCAGCAAGTACCGGATGATCGTCTGGGGCAAGATGGTCGAGGACCGGCCGCGCAGCAAGGGCAAGCCGGACGCGCTCGTCAGCTGAGAGCACGTGAGACAACCTGAGACAGATCAGACGGGGCAGATGCACAGTGGCAGCGAGGACCGACCACGACGAGCGCGCCGAATCCGGATCCGCAGCCGACACCGACGCTGAGGTGCCCGCACGTCGACGTCGCGGTTCCGGCCGCATCGCGATGGCGGTCAGCGTCTTCGGTGAGCTGCTCATCACCGCTGGTCTGGTGCTCGGCCTCTTCGTCGTCTACTCCCTGTGGTGGACGAACGTCGTCGCGGACCGCGTGGCGGACAAGCAGGGCGACAAGGTTCGCGACAACTGGGCGCAGGACAAGGGTGGTCCGGGTGCTCTGGACACCAAGGACGGCATCGGCTTCCTGCATGTCCCGGCGATGAAGAACGGCGAGGTCCTCGTCAAGAAGGGCACCTCGACGAAGGTCCTCAACGACGGTGTCGCCGGCTACTACACCGACCCGGTCAAGGCCGCGCTCCCGACCACCGGCAAGGACGGCAACTTCACCCTCGCCGCCCACCGCGACGGCCACGGCGCCAAGTTCCACAACATCGACAAGCTGGAAAAGGGCGACCCGATCGTCTTCGAGACCAAGGACAAGTGGTACGTCTACAAGGTCTACGACATCCTCCCGGAGACCTCGAAGTACAACGTCAAGGTCCTCCAGCAGGTCCCCAAGCAGTCCGGCAAGAAGAAGCCGGGCCACTACATCACCCTGACGACCTGCACGCCGGTGTACACGTCCCGGTACCGGTATGTGGTGTGGGGGGAGCTGGAGCGGGTGGTGAAGGTGGACAGCGAGCGGACGCCGCCGAAGGAACTGCGTTAGCGAGACAAGTCGTCTCCCTTAAGATGAGTCAGGCCCGAAGCCGCAACTATCTCTTGCGGCTTCGGGCCTCTTCGGCCACCTCCGGTGGCGCCTACCGGAGGACAGGAAGTGGAACTCCTGCGCTCCACTTCTCCAGGTGGGCGCGGTCCACGAGGGTGACGCCGTAGCTCTCCGCGATGGCACGCGCGTCGGGCGTGAAGGATGTCGTGGCGACGAAGAGTGCGACGTCGGCCGCGTGCTGGACGTGTGAGGCGCCGAGGAACTTCTGCAGTTCTCCACTCCACACGGGGCGGTATGGCGCGAAGCTCTTGCACTGCGCGACGACCGTGCGGCCGTCGGCGGTGCACGCTGTGACATCGACTCCACGGTCACCCGGACCGCCGTGCACGACGACCTCCGTGCAGCCGTCGCGGCGCAGCAGAACGGCGATGTGGTCCTCGAACTCCCGCCAGTTCATGGCGTCGATGGAGGCCATGATTCCGGTGTACTGGCGTGGACCACGGGTGCGTTCGAGATCGGTGATGCGGGTGTCGTGGTCGCACAGCCGCTGCTCGACCCGTTGGACATCCTCACGGAGGGCGATGAGTTCCTGACGGTGTTCGCCCGAGGTTTCGATCAGGGCGTTGAACATGGGGACGACGGCCTTGCCGAGGATGTGGGTGATGCGCTGGTCGATGCGGTCGTCCAGGGAGGCAGCGGCCGTGTGGACAGAGTTATCCACAGGCTGCGTGCGGGCCGCGTACTCCATGTCGAGGAGGTAGGTACGCACCTGACGTGCGACTTCGCTGTCCCGGAGCAGCATGGCGACGTTGAGGACGGCGCGTCGTGAGTAGATCGCCAGAGAGCGAGTGCGGGATTGAATCCCACTGAGGTCCTTGAAGGACCTCAGTTCCTCGCCCTCCAGCAGGTGGTAGCCATTGGTCTCCAACTCCGTTTTGTGGTCCTTGACGAGGGACTTGATGGCTTCGAGACCTACCCCGAAGTACGCGGCGACCATTGCCGTCGTCACATGCATGCCGTCCGGCAGCAGCGACAGTGCCTTGACTCTGTCGAGCACTTCCGTACGTTCCAGTGCGCTGTCCCGCAGAGTCTTCGATTCCAGCAGAACCGCTTCGTTGATCACGTTCTGCCCCCTTCTACTCGTGTCGTGGCGGTGTAGCCGGGGCAGAGCTGTGCTTCCCCACCCCATGCCTTCAACGAGTCGGGAAGTAGGAAGATACGGTCGAATCTCGTACAGAAGGTCGGATTAGTTGGGGTGGCGCTCTGAACGAGCTGTGCCCCGCCCGGAGAGTTCCGGGCGGGGCACAGTCGTGTTCAGGCGGGGCTTCAGCCGGTGGTGCCGCCGAAGATGTTGGTGCCGCCATTGTTGTTGCCGTTGCCGCCCGCTGCGGTCAGGTTGATCGTGGTGCCCGGGTTGACCTGTGTGCCGGCCTGGGGGTCCGAGGTGATCACGATGGCGTTGTCGTCCTGGGAGCCGCTGATGTTGCCGACGGTCAGCCCCGCGTTCTCGATCGCCTTCTTGGCGTCCTTGAGGCTCTGGCCCGCCACGGTCGGCACGGCGACCTGCGCCTTGGCCTTGCCGATCTGGATGCTGACCGTGGAGCCGGGGGTGGCCTGAGCGTTGGCCGCCGGGGCGGTCTGGATGACCTTGCCGATCAGGTTGGCGTCGTCGGTCTCCACCTCGGTGCATGAGGCGACGAGGTTGCTGGCCGTCATCTGTGCCGTGGCCTCGTCACAGGTCTTGCCGCTGACGTCGGGGACCGTGACCTGCTTCTTCTCCGCGGCGATGGTGAGGGTGATCTTGGATCCCTTCTCCACCTCCGAGCCCGGGTCCGGGGTCTGCTCGAGGACCGTACCGGGCGTTTCGCTGGATTCCCTGGTCTTCGTCTGGACGTCGAACCCGTACTTGTCGGCTTCGAGCCGAGACGTCGCCGCGTCGACGTCCTTGTCGATCACGTTCGGCACGACCACCTTCGGCGCCCCGGTCGACACCACCAGATTGATCGTGTCGCCCTTCTTCACCGTCGTGCCCGCCGTCGGATCCTGCGAGCAGACGTTGCCCTTGGGCTCTTCCTCGCAGGGCTGGTTCTTGCGCACGAGTGTCAGATCGCGGTTCTCCGCCATCTTCTTGGCCTCGTCGTACGTCTGGCTCACGAAGTTGGGGGCCTTGAACGTGTCGTTGCCCGCGTTCTTGCCGCTGAACGCCCACTTGCCGATCAGGATCGCGCCGACGAGGACGAGGATGCCTGCCACGACCAGGAGGATCGTCGAGGTGTTCGACTTCTTCTGGCGGCGGCGGTCGGGGCGGTCGTCGTAGCCGTAGCCGCCGTCGTCCGGGTTCATCGGGGGGAGCATGGACGTGGCCTGGGCGTCCGTGGAGCGCAGGGCGGTCGTCGGCTGGTCGTCGGGGTAGCCGCCGTAGCCGACGGAGCCCATGGCCGCGGTGGCAGCGACGGGCTGGCCGTCGAGGCAGGCCTCGATGTCGGCGCGCATCTCGTCGGCGGACTGGTAGCGGTAGTCCGGGTCCTTGACCAGGGCCTTCAGGACGATCGCGTCCATCTCGGGCGTGATCTCGGGGTCGAAGACGGACGGCGGCTGCGGTTCCTCACGTACGTGCTGGTACGCCACCGCGACCGGGGAGTCCCCGATGAACGGCGGGCGGACCGTCAGGAGCTCGTACAGGAGGCAGCCGGTCGAGTAGAGGTCCGAGCGGGCGTCGACCTGCTCGCCCTTCGCCTGCTCCGGTGAGAGGTACTGGGCCGTGCCGATGACGGCGGCCGTCTGCGTCATGGTCATGCCGACGTCGCCCATCGCGCGGGCGATGCCGAAGTCCATGACCTTGACCTGGCCGTTGCGCGTCAGCATGACGTTGGCCGGCTTGATGTCGCGGTGGACGATGCCGGCGCGGTGGGAGTACTCCAGGGCCTGGAGGATCCCGATGGTCATCTCCAGGGTGCGCTCGGGCAGCAGTTTGCGCCCGGAGTGCAGCAGCTCGCGCAGCGTGGACCCGTCGACGTACTCCATCACGATGTACGGGATGGAGGTCCCGTCGATGTAGTCCTCACCCGTGTCGTACACGGCGACGATCGCGGGATGGTTGAGCGAGGCGGCCGACTGGGCCTCCCGGCGGAACCGGGCCTGGAACGACGGGTCGCGCGCGAGGTCGGCTCGCAGCGTCTTCACCGCCACCTGGCGACCGAGCCGGGTGTCATGTGCGAGGTAGACCTCCGCCATGCCACCACGGCCGAGCACGTGGCCCAGCTCGTACCGGCCGCCGAGGCGACGCGGCTCTTCCATAGCTACCTACCAGCCCTCTCCGTCGGTCCCGACCGCACCTTTGTGTGGTCCGGCGGTGTGCCGTCCGGGCATACCGTACCCGGCTCGCCTTCTGTGACCTGGCCAAGACCGTCACCCGTGACAGGACCGGTATCGCAACGTGCACCGATGTGAAGGGGACGTGAGCGGGGTCACTTCTTGCTGTCGATGACTGCCTTCATCACGTCCCTTGCGATGGGGGCGGCGAGACCGCCACCGGAGATGTCGTCACGGTTGGCGCTGCCGTCCTCGACGACGACGGCCACGGCGACCGGCGAGCTGTTGTCGCTGAGCTTGGCGTACGAGATGAACCAGGCGTACGGCTTCTCGCTGTTGTCGACGCCGTGCTGGGCGGTGCCGGTCTTGCCGCCGACGGTGACGCCGCTCTCGTTGATCTGGCCCTTCTGGCCGGTGCCGCTCTTGACGACCGTCTCCATCATCGACTGGAGGATCTGGGCGTTCTTCTCGGAGAGCGGCTGGCTCAGCTTCTGCGGCTCGGTCTGCGAGATGACGTCCAGGTTCGGGGCCTGGAGCTTGTCGACCATGTAGGGCTTCATCAGCGTGCCGTCGTTGGCGACGGCGGAGGCCACCATGGCCATCTGGAGCGGGGTCGCGGCGGTGTTGTACTGGCCGATCGAGGACAGCGCGGTCTGCGACTTGTTCATGTTGTCGGAGAAGACCGACGCGCTGGAGCGGACCGGGGTGAACTGCTCGGAGGTGAAGCCGAACTTCTTGGCCTCCTCCAGCATCTTGGCGTTGCCGAGGTCCGAGCCGACCTTGCCGAAGACGCTGTTGCAGGAGACCCGGAGGGCGGTGCGCAGGGTGGCGTTCTTGCAGGGGAGGTTGCCCTCGTTGGGCAGCACGGTGGTGGTGCCCGGCATGGTCCACGGGTCCGGCGAGGTCGTGTTGGTGTCCGCGTCCGGGACCAGGTTGTTCTCCAGGGCGGCGGCAGCGGTGACGACCTTGAAGGTGGAGCCCGGCGGGTAGGTCTCGCGCAGTGCCCGGTTGAGCATCGGGTCGTCGGCGTTGTTCTTCTTCTGGAGCTTGTTCCACGCCTTGGCGTCGGTGGTCGTGGAGTTGCCGGCGAACGTCGACGGGTCGTACGACGGGGTGGAGGCCAGCGCCAGGATCGCGCCGGTGGACGGGTCGATCGCGGCGACGGCGCCCTTCTTGTCGCCCAGGCCCTCGAAGGCGGCCTTCTGCGCGGCGGCGTTGAGGGTGGTGACGACGTTGCCGCCCTGCTTCTTCTTGCCGGTGATCATGTCGAGGGTGTTGCGGAAGAAGAGCCGGTCGTCGTTGCCGGTGAGGATGCCGTCGTCGATCTTCTCGAGCTGGTTGGCGCCGAAGGCCTGCGAGGCGTACCCGGTGACGGGTGCCCACATGGCGCCGTCCTTGTACGTGCGCTTGTACTCGTAGTCGCCCGTCTTGGCTTTCACGGACCCGGTGATCGGGTTGCCGTCCACGATGATGTCGCCGCGCGGGGTGGCGTATCGCTCGATGTTCACGCGGCGGTTGGCCGTGTCGGTCCTCAGTTCGTCGGCCTTGACGTACTGGAGCCAGTTGTCGCGGATGAGCAGGGCGAGGACGAGGAGTCCGCAGAAGAGAGCGATCCGGCGCAGGGGCTTGTTCACGGGCGGACCACCTGGGTCATCTCGGCGTCGGGGTTGGGGGCGGGAGCGGGCGCCGGGCGCCGGGCGGTGTCACTGATGCGGATCAGGATGGCGATCAGGGCCCAGTTGGCGATGACGGAGGAACCGCCGGAGGCGAGGAACGGCATGGTCATACCGGTCAGCGGGATCAGGCCCATGACGCCGCCGGCGACCACGAAGACCTGGAGTCCGAAGGCGCCGGACAGGCCGACGGCGAGGAGCTTGCCGAACGGGTCGCGGGCGGCGAGGGCGGTGCGGATGCCGCGTTCCACGATCAGGCCGTAGATCAGCAGGATCGCCATGACGCCGGCCAGGCCCAGCTCCTCGCCGAAGGTGGCGAGGATGAAGTCGGAGTTGGCGGCGAACCGGATGAGTTCGGAGTGGCCCTGGCCGAGGCCGGTGCCGAGGGTGCCGCCGGAGCCGAAGGCCCACAGCGCCTGCATGGCCTGCTCGGAGTGGACGACGCCGTCCTGGACCCCCTTCTGGCTGAGCAGGTACTCGTGCATCGGGTCGAGCCAGGCCTGCACACGCGTCTGGACGTGCGGTTCGAAGCTCGCCACGCCGACCGCGCCGGCCGCGGACATCAGCAGACCGAAGACGATCCAGCTGGTCCGCTCGGTGGCGACGTACAGCATGATGATGAACATTCCGAAGAACAGCAGCGACGTACCGAGGTCGGTCTCGAACACCAGGATGAGGATCGAGATCATCCAGACGACGATGATCGGGCCGAGGTCGCGGCCGCGCGGCAGGTACAGGCCCATGAAGCGGCGGCTGGCGAGGGCGAGCGCGTCCCGCTTCACCATCAGGTAGCCGGCGAAGAAGATTGCGAGGACGATCTTCGCGAACTCACCGGGCTGGATGGAGAATCCGGCGACCGAGATCCAGATCTTGGCGCCGTAGGTGATGTTGGCGCCGAGGCCCGGGACCAGCGGCAGCAGCAGCAGGACCAGCGCGCCGACCATGGAGATGTAGGTGTAGCGCTGCAGGACGCGGTGGTCCTTGAGGAAGATCAGCACGACGGCGAACAGGGCGATGGCCAGCGCGGTGTACAGCAGCTGGCGCGGCGCGGCGCTGCCGGCCTGGCCGATCGACTGGAGCAGCTTGGACTGGTCCAGCCGCCAGATGACCACCAGGCCGAGCCCGTTGAGGAGCGTGGCCAGCGGCAGCAGCAGCGGGTCCGCGTACGGGGCGAACTTCCGTACGACGAGGTGGGCGACGCCGGCCAGCAGGCCGAGGCCCAGGCCGTAGCTCAGCAGGCCGGTGGGCACCTTGTCGTCGATGGCCAGGCCCACGTTGGCGTAGGCGAAGACCGGGATGACGACGGCGAACACCAGCAGTGCCAGCTCGGTGTTGCGCCGGCTCGGTGCGCCGATCGAACCGATCGTGGACGTGTGGTGCGTCGGCGTGTTCGTACTACTGCTCATCGTGTGACAGGGCCCCTCACGGCTGCTTACTGCTTACCGCACAGCGAGACCAGCTTCTGCTCTTCGGTGGAGAGGCTGGGGCCGGGTGTGGGAGTGGGTGCGGTCGTGGACTTGGAGGACGACGGTGCCGAGCTCGTCGGGGTCGGGCTCGGGCTGGACGTGGCCTTGGACGTCAGGGAGGTCTGAGTGGTTCCCGTGGTTCCGCCGGCCTCGCCCTCGCCGGTCTTGGAGTTGTTCGCGGTCTCGGCGGCGCGGCGCTGGGCGTCCTTCTTGCACGCGGAGGCCTGCACGGCGAGCTCGTCGATCTTGGAGTTGGCGTCGTTGAGGCCGCCTTCGGCGATGGTCGCCTTGACCTGCTTCTGCTGGTAGGGCGGCAGGTACTTGAGTTCGATCTCGGGGTGGTCCTTCTCCACCTTCGAGAGCGAGACCCAGGCCAGGTCCTGGCTGATGCCCCGGTACAGCGCGACGTGTTCGCCCTTGGTGCCGACGTAGTACTGCGTCTGGGTCCAGCGGTAGCCGCCGTACAGGCCGCCGCCGATGACGGCGAGCGCGAGGGTGATGTAGAGGGATCGCTTCAGCCACTTGCGTCCGGCGCGCGGCTTGACGAAGTCCTCGTCGGAGTAGTCGCCGAAGCCGCCGGCGGGTACGTAGCCGGTGGTGTCGCCGCTGCCGGGCGGGCCGAACTCGCCGCCGCCCTGTCCGGGCACCGGGCGGCCGAGGTGGGAGGCGCGGCCCGCGGGCGTCTGCATGGCGCCGTTGTCGTGCAGCTGGAGCTGGTTCTCGGCGACCGCGCCGACGACGACGGGGGTGTCGGAGAGCTGCCCGGCGAGGGTGTCTCCGGAGTCGATGTCGAGGACGTCGGCGACGATGACGGTGATGTTGTCGGGGCCGCCGCCGCGCAGCGCGAGCTGGATGAGCTCCTGCACGGTCTCCTGCGGGCCCTGGTAGCTGGCGAGGGTGTCTTCCATCGTCTGGTGGGAGACGACGCCGCTGAGGCCGTCGGAGCAGATCAAGTAGCGGTCGCCGGCGCGGACTTCGCGGATGGAGAGGTCGGGCTCGACGTGGTCGCCGCTGCCCAGCGCGCGCATGAGGAGGGACCTCTGCGGGTGGGTGGTGGCTTCCTCTTCGGTGATGCGTCCCTCGTCGACGAGGCGCTGCACCCAGGTGTGGTCCTGGGTGATCTGCGTCAGTACGCCGTCACGCAGCAGGTAGGCGCGGGAGTCGCCGACGTGGACGAGGCCGAGGCGCTGGCCGGTCCAGAGGAGGGCGGTGAGGGTGGTCCCCATGCCTTCCAGCTGGGGGTCCTCCTCGACCATCATCCTGAGCTGGTCGTTGGCGCGCTGCACGGCGGTGCCGAGCGAGGTGAGGATGTCGGAGCCGGGCACGTCGTCGTCGAGAGCGACGATCGTGGAGATCACCTCGGAGCTGGCGACCTCACCGGCGGCCTGGCCGCCCATTCCGTCGGCGATCGCGAGCAGGCGGGGACCGGCGTAGCCGGAGTCCTCGTTGCCCTCGCGGATCATGCCTTTGTGCGATCCGGCGGCGAAGCGCAGTGACAGACTCATGCGCACCTCGCCCGTCGGCTCCGGGTACATCCGCACGGTGCCCACCCTCCGGTCGGGAGCGCGCCGGGGTCCGTCGTGTGGACCGCCGCTGCGTGCTCGCTCCGCTCGCGCTCATTCATGACGTAGCACTACTTCCGCAGCTCGATGACGGTCTTGCCGATGCGGATCGGCGCGCCCAGCGGAATGGGCGTGGGAGTCGTCAGCCGGCTCCGGTCGAGATACGTGCCGTTGGTGGAGCCGAGGTCCTCGACGATCCACTGGCCGTCCCGGTCCGGGTAGATCCTGGCATGGCGGCTGGACGCGTAGTCGTCGTCCAGCACGATGGTGCTGTCGTGGGCGCGGCCGAGTGTGATGGTCTGCCCCTGGAGCGCCACCGTCGTACCCGTGAGGGTGCCTTCGGAGACGACCAGTTTGGTGGGGGCGCCGCGGCGTTGCCGGCCGCCGCCGCTCGGTGCGGCCTGCTGGCGCTGCTGCGGCGGCGCGGACTGGCGCGCTGCCGGCTGCTGCCTGGAGGCGTCCCGGCGCGAGCCGCGCTGAGTGACACGCGTTCCGAACAGGTCGCTGCGGATGACCTGCACGGCCACGATCACGAACAGCCACAGTACGGCCAGGAAACCCAGCCGCATGACCGTGAGGGTCAGCTCTGACATTGCCCCCGCTTCACCCTTCGGCTTGCCGGTAAATGATGGTGGTGCTGCCCACGACGATCCGCGAGCCGTCGCGGAGCGTAGCGCGGGTGGTGTGCTGCCCGTCCACCACGATGCCGTTGGTGGATCCGAGATCCTGGATCGTCGAGGGCGTTCCGGTCCGGATCTCACAGTGCCGGCGGGATACGCCGGGGTCGTCGATCCGCACGTCGGCTTCGGTGCTGCGGCCCAGCACCAGCGTCGGGCGTGAGATCTGATGGCGGGTGCCGTTGATCTCGATCCAGTGCCGCATGCGGGTGCCGGGCTGTGCGCCCGCCGCCGCGGCGGGCCGCTGGCCCATGGGCGCGGGTCCGGGGCGGCCGCCGGGCGGCGGCGCGGACGGCATGGGGGGAGCGGCCGCGGGCGGGTAGCCGTAGCCACCCTGGCCCTGGCCGCGCGGGGCCGCCGGGGCGGGGCCCGCGGGGGCGCGCTCGGGAGCCTGCTGGCTGCTGGAGGAGGCGAGCGTACGGCTGCGTACCCGGTACAGACCGGTGTCGAGGTCGTCGGCCTTCTCCAGGTGGACCTTGATGGGGCCCATGAAGGTGTAGCGCTGCTGCTTGGCGTAGTCGCGCACCATGCCGGCGAGTTCGTCGCCGAGCTGGCCGGAGTAGGGGCTGAGGCGCTCGAAGTCCGGCGCGCTCAGCTCCACGATGAAGTCATTGGGGACGACGGTCCGCTCGCGGTTCCAGATGGTCGCGTTGTTGTCGCACTCCCGCTGGAGCGCTCCCGCGATCTCCACCGGCTGGACCTCGGACTTGAACACCTTGGCGAAGGTGCCGTTGACCAGACCTTCGAGACGCTGCTCGAACTTCTTCAGGACTCCCATGGGGCACCTCCTCCTTCGTAGCCGTCCTGGTACAGCTTGCTGTCGTCTTCGTCTTCCTGATCCCGCTGGCCTTGCTCGTACTGCTTACTGATCGTATCCACGCGTCGGGAAATCGGCTGGTTCCCCCTGTCGGCCCGGTCGACGGTTGTCGACGGCTTCCGAAGTCCCCTCCCGAGGTTCCCTCCGGGACACCTCTTCGAACTCGTCCCGGCACTACTCCTGCCATGGATCGTAGAGGCGCCCCACGACCAGTGTCCCGCACCTGACTGTGCGGCCCGTCCGGCTTCTGGGGAGATGCGCTGGACCGGTACGAGGTTGATACGTGAACCGGTTCTGGCTGAGACGTGCGGCGGGCGCCGGGGCCGGTACGGGGGAGGTGGCCTGCGCGGGAGCACCCGCGGGGTGGGTGCGGGGCGGTGGGAAAGGGATGTGATTCCACCCCTGGCAGCGTGCTAATCTTCTCGATGTCGGCAGGCGCTCACGCCACTTGGTGGGAGACGGACGACACAGCGAATGCGCGAGTGGCGGAATGGCAGACGCGCTGGATTCAGGTTCCAGTGCCCGCAAGGGCGTGGGGGTTCAACTCCCCCCTCGCGCACCAGAGAGAACGGGTCCCACCAGAGGCGAAAGTCCTGGCGGGGCCCGTTTCTCGTTGTTCGCAGTTCATGGCGGCGGCCCCGACGGTGAGGTATCTCACGGTCGGGGCCTTCGTCGTCAGTGCGTGTCAGTGCCGTGCGCCGAGGTGTTCGACGAGAACGGCTACGACAGCGTGAGCGTCTCCCCCAGACGGTCGCGCACTTCATGGTCGGAGCCTGCAACGGAATCCAGCTGTACTCGCAGCTGCTGACCGGGCGGGCCGATCTCATGGACCGCACCTGTGACATGTGGCAGCTGCTGCTGCCCGGCATCGCCACACCGGAGGCGACGGCACGGATCGTCGTCGCCCCCGGGCGCGGAGCCGTCGAGTAACGCTTGGCCGAAGCGGTTCCGGGTCCGCCGGCGCGGCCCGCCCACAACGCCACATCGGCGTCACTCCTCATCTCGTACGCGCTCCCCGCCCGGCGGGGAGCGGTTACGCCGCGAGGCGCTCGGCGAGCTCCTTGGCCTTGGCGGCCGCGTCGTCGAGGGCCTTGGTGCGGGAGGCCTCGAAGAGGGGGACCAGTTCGGACATCGCCGGGTTGTGCGGCGCCATCGTGAGCTCCGGGACGATGAAGTCGAGGTCCAGCGCGAGCGTGTCGCGCAGGACGGCCTCCAGGTAGTTCTGCACGTACTCGTAGGGCTCGCGCGGGGTGCCCGGCGCGTAGGAGCCGCCGCGGCTGGCGACGACGGTGACCGGGGTGCCCTTCACCTTCGACTCCTCGGTCATGGCGGTGCGGCCGATGAGGAGCACGTTGTCCAGCCAGGCCTTGAGGGTCGAGGGGATCGCGAAGTTGTACATGGGCGCGCCGATCAGGATCGCGTCCGCCCGCTCCAGCTCCTCGATGAGCCGTACGCGCTCGGCGAAGGCGGCGGCCTGCTCCGGGGTGTGGGTGTCCGGAGCGGCGAAACCGGCGGTGTGGGCGTCGGCGTTGATGTGCGGCACGGGGTTCGCGGCGAGGTCGCGGTAGATCACCGTGCCCTCGGGGTGCTGCTCCTCCCAGGCCTTGCGGAAGGCGTCCGTCACCGCGCGGGAGGCGGAGGCGGAGCCCGGGAACACGGAGGAGTCGATGTGGAGGAGGGTGGCCATGGGGTTCTCCAGGTAACAGGTGAGAGGTGCTGCGGGAGCCCGGGGATGGGCTTCCCTTTCGTACTGGACTATAGATAACACAGCTACTTACTTTTTTTCATCCCCTTCCGTGGACCCAGTACCCTGGACCCATGCCGGAACGGGGAAGCCACGACGCAGGCGAGTGTCAGAAGGTCGACGACGGCATGACGCGGGTGTTCCAACTGCTCGGAAAGCGCTGGACGGGCCTGGTCGTGGCCGTCCTGCTGCAGCGCCCCGTCCACTTCGCCGAACTGCGCAGAGCGATCCCCGGCATCAGCGAACGGATGCTCTCGGACCGGCTCACCGAACTCGGCGCGGCGGGACTGGTCGTGCGCGAAGTCGACGAAGGCCCCCCGCTGCGGGTCTCGTACCGCCTGACGGAGGCGGGCGCCGCACTGGAACCCGCGCTCAAGGAGCTGGGGTCGTGGGCGGAGAGGTATCTGCCGGAGAGCGGGCAGTGCCCGGGATAGCTCCGGAAACGGTGACTGTCCTTCTGTGACGGCGGAGTTGTCCACAGGCTGTGCCGTGGAGTTGTCCACAGGCTCTGACGCGTTTCGGCGACCGGCTGTACGGTCAGCACGAGTTGATGTTCGTGCACGGGGGAGGCGGTCGGAGTGACCGAGCTCGGTACAGCGGTTCCGGCGCAGCCAGCACAGCAGGCGCGGCAGGACCAGCAGCAGGAGCCCACGGCTTTCGGGGTACGGCGATTCGCGGTGCCGGGATTCGCCGCGTGGCCCGCGCAGGGCTCGCCCAAAGAAGAGGGGAAGTCGCTGCGCGGGCCGGTTCCGCGCGAGGCGCACGCCGAGCTGACGGCGGACACCGGCCGGCCGGACGCCGTGACCGCGGTCCAGGAGTCCAACCTCGGCCGGATCCCCGAACTCACCCCGATACGGGTCGGCAGGATGGCGGCCACCCCCTTCGCGTTCCTGCGCGGTTCGGCCGGCCTCATGGCGTACGACCTCGCACGCACCCCCGTGACCGGTATCGGCGCCCAGATATGCGGCGACGCGCACGCGGCGAACTTCGGCCTGTACGGGGACGCGCGCGGCGGCCTCGTCATCGATCTGAACGACTTCGACGAGACGGTGCACGGCCCCTGGGAGTGGGACCTGAAGCGGCTCGCCACCTCGCTGGTGCTCGCGGGCCGCGAGGCCGGAGCGGACGAGGACGCGTGCCGGGCCGCCGCGCACGACACCGTGGGCTCCTACCGCCGCACCATGCGCCTGCTGGCCAAACTGCCGGTACTGGACGCGTGGAACGCGATCGCCGACGAGGAACTCGTCTCGCACACCGACGCCCACGATCTGCTCGGCACCCTGGAGCGGGTCTCGGAGAAGGCGCGGGCCAACACCAGCGGACGGTTCGCCGCGAAGTCGACGCAGGCGGTGGAGGGCGGCGGCCGCCGGTTCGTGGACGCGCCGCCGGTACTGCGCCGTATACCCGACGCGGAGGCGGCCGCGGTCGCCGCGTCCTTGGAGCACTACCTGACGACGCTCTCCGAGGACCGCCTCCCGCTCCTCGCCCGGTACGCGGTGCACGACGTCGCCTTCCGTGTCGTCGGCACCGGCAGCGTGGGCACCCGCTCCTACGTCGTGCTGCTCCTGGACCACCGCGGCGAACCCCTCGTCCTCCAGGTGAAGGAGGCCCGCGCCTCGGCGCTGCTCCCGCACCTGGCGACCGCCGGGCACGCGATACCCGAGGTGCCGCACGAGGGCCGCCGCGTGGTCCTCGGCCAGAAGCGCATGCAGGTCGTCAGCGACATCCTGCTGGGCTGGACCACGGTCGACGGCCGCCCCTTCCAGGTACGCCAGTTCCGCAACCGCAAGGGCAGCGTCGACCCCGCCGCCCTCGCCGCCGACCAGATAGACGACTACGCCCGCATGACCGGCGCCCTCCTCGCCCGCGCTCACGCCCACAGCGCCGACCCCCGCCTCATCGCCGGCTACTGCGGCAAGAACGAGGAACTGGACGAGGCCGTCGCAACGTTCGCCGTGACGTACGCGGACCGGACGGAGGCGGATCACGCGGAGCTGGTGGCGGGGGTGCGGAGCGGGCGGATCGAGGGGGAGATGGGGGTCTGAGAGGGGGAGGGAGGGGAGGGCGGTGCCCCCATCTGTTTGGTCAAGGTGGTGGGTTGTTATGGGGCGGAGGCCGCCTGGCACTCCGGCTGCCATGAGCGATGAAGCGTGTGTGGAAGAACCAACCGGTGAGGGCATGCGACCGTGCGTCTTTTGCAATCACCCTGTTGTCATCGACTCGCTCGACGAATGGGACTGTCCGGTGTGCGGCGTGCCCGACGAGGATCAGGCTGAGGCGGCGGGCCGGGACTCGTAGAAGGTTCCGTCGCGGAGCATCGCGAAGAGGACGTCTGCCCGCCGTCTGGCGAGGCAGAGCAGGGCCTGGGTGTGGTGCTTGCCCTGGGCGTACGGAGAGCTCTTCCGGCTCGGGTGAAGCCGGTGCTCAAGCCCCTCATCAGCGGTCCGTCGATGCCTCCAGACCCGGTGACACCACCGCCCGAATCGTGAACAAGAGGAGGGGGAAGTCATGCCGGACCCGAAGGCCGGAGGCCCCGTTGCGGAGCCACGAAAAAGGTAACGGGGAGGGGGAGGGGGGCGGACCAGAACCGAGGCGTTGGGGCCGTGTCTTACGCTGGTCGCGTGACGACGCCCGAAGCCGAGCAGACCGAGCCCGAGCCCGCCGCCGAAGAGCCGCGGGAGCGGTCCGGTGCCGGGGAGGCCGTGACCGCGGATCCGACTCCCGAACAGCCACCGGTCGAGCAGACCGGGACCGAAGAGGAGGCCCGGCCCGAGGAGCGGCTTGAACGGGCCGTGCGGGCGGCTGAGCAGGCGTTGATCGAGTTCGAGATCGCGGTGGAGACCTTCCGGGTCGAGGTCGAGAACTTCTCACGGTTGCACCACCAGAAGCTCGGGCCGATGTACTCCCGGCTCGACGAGCTGGACGCCCAGATCGCCGAAGTGCGCGCCGCACGCACCGGTGACCTTGAGGACATACGCAAGGCGGACGAGGCGCGGGCCCGAGTCATGCCCATGCCCGGCGTCGAGGAACTGTTCCACGGCTGGATGGACTCGGAGGGCCTGTTCCCCGAGGCCGTGGCGATGCTCACCGACCAGCCCGTACGGCCCCCGCAGCGCGTGCGCCCCAGCGAGGAGGCCCGCAAGCTCTACCGCGAGCTGGTCCGCAAGGCCCACCCCGACCTGGCGCAGGACGAGGACGAGCGCAAGCGGCGCGACGAGTTCATTGCCCGGGTGAACACCGCGTACGGCCGGGGCGACGAGGCGCTGCTGCGGGAGCTCTCCGAGGAGTGGGCCGCGGGTCCCGTCCCCCAGGAGTGGAAGCCGAGCCGGAGCGAGGAGCTCTACGCCCGCCTCGAATGGCTCGCCCAGCGCAAGGAGATGCTCGCCTTCGTCGCCAGCGAACTGGAGGAGAGCGCCATCGGCGCGATGCTCAAGCTGGCCCCGGACGACCCGGACCGCCTGCTGGAGGAGATCGCCGAACAGCTGCTGGCCCAGGTCGAGGAACGCGAGGCCGAACTGGCGGAACTGATCGCCGACCAGACTCCCTGACCTTCCTGATCTTCCTGGCCTTCCCGATCTCTCTGGCCTTCCCGGCCTTTCCGATCCTCCCGACCTTCCCGGTCTCCCTGACGTCCTTGATCTTCTGACCTCCCCGTCCTGCTGAAGGGGAGGAAAGGGATCAGGTCGTCGGCACGGTCAGGTAGCGTCGGAGGCATGAGTTTCGGAGTTGGTGTGCCCACGGTCGAGGTCGGAGATCTCGCGGACGGAGACTTCCTGCTGGACGTCCGGGAGGACGACGAGTGGGAGGCAGGCCATGCCGCAGGGGCGCTGCACATCCCCATCAGTGAGTTCGTCGCCCGCTACGGCGAGTTGACCGAGGCGGCCCCGCAGGACGGCCGGGTCAACGTGATCTGCCGCTCCGGTGGCCGTTCCGCCCAGGTCACGCAGTACCTGGTCCAGCAGGGCATCGACGCCGTGAACGTCGACGGCGGCATGCAGATCTGGGCAGCCGTCGGCCGCCCGGTCGTGGACGACAAGGGCCAGCCGGGCTTCGTGCTGTAGGCAGGTCCGGGTCCCCGTGACCACCGGCGCACCCGGCGGCACCCGGCGGTGAAGCTGTGCGCGAGCCGACGTTCTGGCGTGGGCTCGCGCTGCCACCCGGTTCCGAACCCGTCGGCTATGGCTCGGCCTGGCGCTCAGCCCAGCGGATGCGCCGCGAGCAGATCCCCCAGCGCCTCCTCATGCGCCGCCGCCGGTCCGAGGGACAGCTCCAGTTGCTTGGCCCAGGCGTGGTACCGGTGCAGCGGATAGTCGGTGTCGGCACCGAAGCCCCCGTGCAGATGCTGCGCGGTCTGCACGACCCGCCGTACCCCTTCCGACGCCCAGATCTTGGCGACGGCCACGTCCCCGGACGCCGGGAGCGCACCACCCGCCCCCGTACTGATCCGCCACGCGGCCTGCCACAGCGTCACCTCCATGGCGCGCAGGTCGATATAGCGGTCGGCGGCCTGCACGGCGACCGCCTGGAACGTGGCGACCGGAAACCCGAACTGCTCCCGCTTGCCGGTGTACTCACTCGTCATCCCGAGCACGCCCTCCCCGAGCCCGAGCGCCAGCGCACACGTCCCGGTGGCCAGCAGCTCGCGCAGCCACTCCCACGCCCCCTCCGCGTCGATGACATCCCGGGCGGCGATCCGCGCGGACTCCAGACTCAGCTCCCCGAGCCGCTCACCACTGGTGGAGATCTGCTCGGCGAGCGCGACCCCTTCGTGGACGCGGGGCACGAGCGCGAGGACGGTCCGGCCGGCCTCCGTGTGCGCGGGTACGAGCGTGAAGTCGGCGTTGTGCGCCCAGGGAACCGCCGTCTGCACCCCGTCCAGCACCCATACGTCACCGTCCTCACCGTCCTGCCGTGCGGTCACGGCGAGTTCGGCCGGGTCGTGGCCGGTGCGGCCGTTGGCGGCGACGGTCAGCACGAGTTCGCCCCGGCTGGCCCGCGCGAGCAGCTCCGCCTTCAACTCCGCACCGCCGTACGTCTGCACGGCCACCGCGGCCGCACAGCTCTCCAGCAGCGGCACGCGTGCCAGCACCTTCGCCGATTCGCGCAGCACCAGGCACAGCGCGACCGCGTCGAGCCCCGCCCCGCCGTACTCCGCGTCGAGCAGCAGGCTCAGCAGGTCCGCGTGGGCGAGCTTCGACCACAGCGCCCGGTCGAAGTCCTCGGCGACGGCGCCCGCGGTGAGCGCGGGGCTGGGCACCCCGTCCGGTGCGACCCCGGCGAACACCGCCTTCGCCGCCTCGACCGCCGCCTGCTGCTCCTCGGTGAAGGTGAAGTCCACGGGTCCTGTCCTCCCACGCGCCGGCCCACCAACCAGGCGGGACGCCCGATCTGACGGAGCGTCAAGATAGAACAGGTTCTACAAGAAGGGAACGGCCGGTCGCTGCTCACCACCGTGCGCTACCGCTGTCGCCGTGCGGCCCCCTTCGCCCCCACTCCCCACCAGCCGACCAACCGACCGTTCGTTTTGCTCAAATCAATGCTCGGCCGGGCGCCGTAAGGTGTCAACCGCTGTGGATAACCTCGTGGGCACCGGTGTGACTGCTGTGTCCTTTGGGGCTGTGCCGGGTGGCCGGGTCTGAGTACGGTGCCCCTGCGAACGTCGCGGTGCGGAGCGGCGTGGCGGTACGGTGCCCGCGGCCCGGCGGCCGGCATCGGATTCGGGATCGTGAATCGGGGCGGAATGGACGCGTACGACGAGAGCGCGAAGACCGGGCCAGGTCCGGACGGGCCGGGCGCTTCCATGCCTGCCGTGTCCGAGCCAGCCGAGCCCGCCGAGTCCACGCGTGCCGACTCGGGGCCTGACGGTACGGTGCCTGACAGTACGGTGCGGGACGGTGCGGTGCCCGAGGCCCGCGCGTCCGAGGAGGTCACGTTCGAATCCGGACCAGGATCAGGACCCGAATCCGGAACCGAGCCCGCCCACACCCTCGCCCCCGACCCCACCCTCGCGCCCGCTTCCACCCCCGACACCCCCCTCCCCGCCCCCACCGGCATAGCCTCCCTCTCCCTCCGCTACCAGATCGCCGCCGCTCTCGCCCTCGCCGTCGTCGCGGTCGCCGCCTGTGTGCACCTCGGGATGGTGTTCCTGCACGTCGCGCCCTCGAACACGGTCACCAAGCAGCACGGCAAGGCGATCGACGAATGGATCTACCCCGAGTTCGAGCAGAACTGGAAGCTCTTCGCACCCAACCCGCTGCAGCAGAACGTCGCGGTCCAGGTCCGCGCCCTGGTACGTACCGCGGACGGCACCAGCCGCGAGACCGGCTGGTACGACCTGTCCGCAAGCGACGGCCGGCTCATCGTCGGCAATCCGCTGCCGAGCCATACCCAGCAGAACGAACTGCGCCGCGCCTGGGACTTCTACGCCAGTGCGCATGACAGCCAGAACCGTCCCGTGGGCCTGCGCGGTGACCTCTCCGAACGCTATCTGCGCCGGGTCGCCGTGCTGGGCCTCGCCCGCGAGCACGCGGGCGGCAAGGGTGCCGTCGTCGAACGCGTCCAGGTCCGCTCCCGTACCACCAACGTGCCGCCCCCCAAGTGGAGCGAGGAGCAGGTGTCCGACAAGCCCATAGTCCGTGAACTGCCCTGGTGGCCGGTGCCCGAGAGCGACCGCGAGGACGGACTGACGGAGGCGAGCGCGCGATGAGCCGATTCGCCCTGTCGGTCTCGCGCGGCATCACCCGCGTCACCGAGACCGCCCTCGGCCCGTACCAGGCCGCGGTGGTCCGCATCGGCTTCGCCGCCACCTGGCTGCTGTTCCTGTTGCGCGAGTTCCCGCACCGCCAGGAGATGTACGGGCCCGACGGACCGTGGAGCTGGGACCTCGCCCAGCAGCTCATCGCGAACAACCACGCCTTCACGGTCCTGATGTGGTCGGACAGCCAGGTGTGGTTCGAGATCGTCTACGCCCTCGCCGTGCTGTCGAGCGTCGCGCTGCTGCTCGGCTGGCGGACCCGCGCGATGTCCGTGCTCTTCATGGTCGGCGTGCTGTCCCTGCAGAACCGCAGCATCTTCATGGGGGACGGCGGCGACAACGTCATCCATCTGATGTCGATCTACCTGGTGCTCACCCGCTGCGGTCAGGTCTGGTCGCTGGACGCACGGCGGGCCCGGCTCGCGCGGGAGGCACGCGCGCGTGGCGAGCGGAACGAGCCCGACCGGGTCGGCCCCGCCCTGTGGGGTGGGTTCGGGCTCGTGCTGGCGGCGGCGACGGGCGCGGGCCGGATCGAGGACGGCTGGCTGGGCGGCTGGTTCACGGTCTTCTGGGGCCTGTGGGCGGTGCAGGGCCTGTGGTGGGCCGTGGGCCGCGTAGCGCGCACCCGGGAGCCGCGGATTCTGCTGGACGTCGTCGCCAACGTTGTGCACAACGCGGCCCTGTTCGTGATCATGGCCGAGGCGTGTCTGATCTACGCGACCGCCGGCTGGTACAAGATCCAGGGCTCGCGCTGGCAGGACGGCACCGCCGTCTACTACCCGCTCCACCTGGACTATTTCTCGCCCTGGCCCGCCCTGTCCGACCTGATGTCCGCGCACGGCACGATCGTGATGCTGGTGACGTACGGGACGGTCATCGCGCAGGTCGCCTTCCCCTTCACCCTGTTCAACCGGCGGGTCAAGAACGTCCTGCTGGCGGGCATGATGACTGAGCACGCCGTGATCGCCGTGGTCCTCGGGCTGCCGTTCTTCTCGCTCGCGATGATCGCCGCCGACGCGGTGTTCCTGCCGACGTCCTTCCTGCACCGACTCGGCGAATGGGCCACGCGCGCGCGTGGAGTGCTGCTCAGGCGCGACGGCCGTACGGTGCCGGGGCCGCGCGAGCCGCAGCCCGAGACCCCGGAACAGACCGAGCAGACGCACGTAGGCTTCACGGCATGAACGACCCGGTACGTGCCTGGCATCAGTGCGCCGACGCCTCCGTCCTGCTCGACGGCTTCCACGCCCTCAAGCACGCGGTGCGCTTCCAGGCCCGTATCCAGGTGGCCGTCACGACCGACCGGCGGGCGACTCTGGAACTGGCCGACGAGCTGGCTCCCGACGTACGCGACGCCCTCGACGGACTCCTGGAGGAGGTGCCGGAGGCGACGCTGAAGGCGCTCGTCCCCCGCCCGCACCCCACGGCGGTCGCCGCCCTGGCCGTACGTCCCTCACGTGCCGCCAACCTGGAGACGCTGGCCCGCACCCCGCGCACCGCGCCCGTCGTCGTCCTCGACAACCCCCGCAACCTGGGCAACGCAGGTGCCGTGATCCGGCTCGCCGCAGGCTTCGGCGCGACCGGCGTGGTCATGACGGGCACGCTCGACCCCTGGCATCCCACGGTCGTACGCGGCGGGGCGGGTCTGCACTTCGCGACCGCCGTGGAGCGGCTGACGGTGGCCGAGCTGCCGCCGGGCCCGGTGTTCGCGCTCGACCCGGAGGGCGAGGACATCCGCGGGCTGAAGCTCCCCGACGACGCCGTGCTCGCCTTCGGCTCCGAGCGCAGTGGTCTGTCCCCCGAACTCCGTGCCCGCGCGGACCACTTGGTGTCGCTGCCGATGCGCCCCCAGGTCTCCAGCTACAACCTCGCGACCAGTGTGGCGATGACGCTGTTCCACTGGAGTGCGACCGGGAGCGCACCGGTGTAGGCGGTTACGCCTCGCTGCGCACCTCCACCACCCGGAAGCGGTTGGCGACGAACGCGCCGTCGCACAGTGCGGCGTTGGCTGCCGGGTTGCCGCCGGAGCCGTGGAAGTCGGAGAAGGCCGCCGTCTGGTTGACGTACACCCCGCCGGTGAGGTTCAGGGAGAGCTGGGCGCACTCCTCCAGGCAGGCCTCCCGCACGGTCTGCTCGACCTCCTCGTCGGTGGTGTACGCGCCGACGGTCATCGCGCCCTTGTCCCGGATGGTGCGGCGCAGCAGCTCCACGGCGTCGGCGGCCGAGTCGACCGCGACGGCGAAGGAGACGGGGCCGAAGCACTCGCTCAGGTAGGCGGCCTCGTCGTCGGCCCCCTCCCAGTACTTCCGGGCGCCGTCGAGCTTCACGATCACCGGCGTACGCACCACGGCGTTCGGGAACTCGGGGTTGCTGATCTCCCGGGAGGGGAGGGCGACTTCGCCGAGTCCGGCCGCGGCCTCCAGGCGGGCCTTCACGTCCGGGTTCACGATGGCGCCGAGAAGGGCGTTGGCCCGGGCGTCGTCACCGAGGAGTCCGGCGACGGACTTCGCGAGGTCGCCGACCACCTCGTCGAACGACTTGGGGCCCTCGTCCGTGCGGATGCCGTCGCGGGGGATCAGCAGGTTCTGCGGGGTCGTGCACATCTGGCCGCTGTACAGGGACAGGGAGAAGGCCAGGTTGGACAGCATCCCCTTGTAGTCGCCCGTCGACTCCACGATCACCGTGTTGACGCCGGCCTTCTCGGTGTAGACCTGCGCCTGACGGGCGTGGGTCTCCAGCCAGTCGCCGAACGCCGTGGAGCCCGTGTAGTCGATGATCCGGATCTCGGGCCGTACGGCCAGGGCCTTGGCGATGCCCTCGCCGGGGCGCTCGGCGGCCAGCGCCACCAGATTCGGGTCGAAGCCCGCCTCGGCGAGCACCTCGCGCGCGACCTGGACGGTCAGCGCGAGCGGCAGCACCGCGCGCGGGTGGGGCTTCACCAGGACGGCGTTGCCGGTGGCGAGGGAGGCGAACAGGCCCGGGTAGCCGTTCCACGTCGGGAAGGTGTTGCAGCCGATCATCAGCGCGATGCCACGCGGGACGGGCGTGAACTGCTTGGTGAGCGCGAGCGGGTCGCGCTTGCCCTGGGGCTTGGTCCACTCGGCGGTGTCGGGGGTGCGGACCTGCTCCACGTACGCGTACGCCACCGCCTCCAGGCCGCGGTCCTGCGCGTGGGGGCCGCCTGCCTGGAAGGCCATCATGAAGGCCTGGCCGCTGGTGTGCATGACCGCGTGCGCGAACTCGTGGGTGCGGTCGCTGATCCGCTTGAGGATCTCCAGACAGACGACGGCGCGCGTCTCCGCGCCCGCGTCGCGCCAGGCCCGCTGCCCGGCCTTCATGGCGGGCAGCAGCACGTCGAGGTCCGCGTGCGGGTACGTGACGCCCACATCGATCCCATACGGCGACACCTCGCCGCCGACCCAGTCGTCCGTGCCGGGCTGGCCGAGGTCGAGGCGGGTGCCGAGGAGGGCGTCGAAGGCGGCCTTGCCCTCGGCCATGCCCAGGCTGCCGTTCTCTCCGTAGGCCTTGGGGTGCTCGGGGTGCGGGGACCAGTACGCGCGCGTGCGGATCGCTTCCAGCGCCTGGTCGAGGGTGGGCCGGTGCTGGGCGATCAGCTGGTGGGCGGTGAGTTCGGCGGCCATCGGGGACCAACTCCTCGTCTCAAGAGCTCTTCTTTGAGCTCGCGAGCTGGGCAGGAACGGGCAGTCAGAGTTAGAGTAACCGAACGATCGGTCGGGACAAGGGGGTCCGCCGCATCTGTGGAAAACCCCGTGCGGGAGGATCGCGCACATGAGAGCACTCGACCTCAGCAGCCCCGTGGCCGTCGTCGGCACCGGCACCATGGGCCAGGGCATCGCCCAGGTCGCGCTGGTAGCGGGCCACCCGGTGCGGCTCTACGACGCGGTCGCCGGGCGTGCCGACGCGGCGGCCGAAGCGATCGGTGCCCGTCTCGACCGGCTCGTCGAGAAGGGCCGGCTCACCGGCGCCGACCGGGACGCCGCGCGCGCCCGGCTCCTGCCCGCCGGGAGCCTCACCGACCTCGCGGATTGCGGGCTCGTCATCGAGGCGGTGCTCGAACAGCTCGACGCGAAACAGCGTCTGTTCCGCGATCTCGAGGACATCGTCGAGGACGACTGCCTGCTCGCCACCAACACCTCCTCGCTGTCCGTCACGGCCATCGGCGGCGCCCTGCGCAACCCCGGCCGGCTGGTCGGACTGCACTTCTTCAACCCCGCGCCGCTGCTGCCCCTGGTGGAGGTCGTCTCCGGGCACGCGAGCGACTTCTCGTCGGCCACGCGCGCGTACGAGACGGCACGCGCCTGGGGGAAGACCCCGGTCGCCTGTGCCGACACCCCCGGCTTCATCGTCAACCGCATCGCCCGGCCCTTCTACGCCGAGGCCTTCGCGGTGTACGAGTCGCAGGCCGCCGACCCGGCCACCATCGACGCGATCCTGCGTGAGTCCGGCGGCTTCAGGATGGGCGCGTTCGAGCTGACCGACCTGATCGGCCAGGACGTCAACGAATCCGTCACGCACTCCGTGTGGCGGTCCTTCTTCCAGGACGTGCGCTTCACGCCCTCGCTCGCCCAGCGACGTCTCGTCGAGTCCGGCCGGCTCGGCCGCAAGGCGGGACACGGCTGGTACGACTACGCGGACGACGCCGAGCGTTCCGAGCCGCACACCGCGGAGAAGTCGCAGCCGCCGGCGTACGTCGTCGTCGAGGGCGATCTGGGCCCGGCCTCCGAACTGCTCGCCCTGATCCGCGAGGCCGGCATCCAGGTCCGTGAGGACGAGGAGGACCACGGCACCCGCCTGGTGCTGCCCAGCGGCGGGCAGCTGGCCCTCGCGGACGGCCAGACCTCGGTCGAGTTCCGCGACGTCGTCTACTTCGACCTGGCGCTCGACTACCGCAGGGCGACCCGTATCGCGCTGTCCGCCTCGCAGGACACCGCGCCCCAGACCGTCGCCGAGGCCATCGGGCTCTTCCAGGCGCTCGGCAAGGACGTCAGCGTCATCGGGGACGCCCCCGGCATGATCGTCGCCCGGACGGTGGCCCGGATCGTCGACCTGGCGCACGACGCCGTGGCGAAGGGAGTGGCCACCGAGGAGGACATCGACACGGCGATGCGGCTCGGCGTCAACTACCCCCTGGGCCCCTTCGAATGGTGTCGCAGGCTCGGCAAGATCTGGGCGCACGACCTTCTGGAGGAGCTGCATCTGCGCGAGCCCTCCGGCCGGTACGCGCCCTCCCTGGCGCTGTACCGCCACGGGCACGCCGCCGACAAGCGGGAGGGCACCTCATGACCACGGCCAAGCGCGACACCTACACCCCGGAGACCCTGCTCTCCGTCGCCGTCCAGGTCTTCAACGAGCGCGGCTACGACGGCACCTCCATGGAGCACCTCTCCAAGGCGGCCGGCATCTCCAAGTCGTCGATATACCACCACGTCGCGGGCAAGGAGGAGCTCCTGCACCGCGCGGTCAGCCGGGCCCTCGACGGTCTCTTCGAGATCCTCGACGAGGAGCACGCGCGCGTGGGGCGTGCCGAGGAGCGCCTGGAGTACGTCGTACGACGCATGGTCGAGGTGCTCACCGCCGAGCTGCCGTACGTGACGCTGCTGCTGCGCGTGCGGGGCAACACCGACACCGAGCGCTGGGCCCTGGAGCGCCGCCGCGACTTCGACCACCAGGTCGCCGAGCTCCTGAAGGCCGCGGCCGCCGACGGGGACGTACGCGGCGATGTGGAGGTCCGGCTCGCGACCCGGCTGGTCTTCGGGATGATCAACTCGATCGTGGAGTGGTACCGGCCGGACGGGCGGGGCATGGGCGCGCGCGAAGTGGCCGACGCGGTGGTGCAGCTGGTGTTCTCGGGGCTGCGCAGCGAGCACTGAGGCTAGGGGGCTCGGCGGGCTCAGGGGGTTGAGGGGGCTGAGGGCCTCTAGCCCTCCGGCTCCAGGTCCTCCTCCTCGAACACCAGCAGCGTCCGGGTGCTGAGCACCTCAGGGATGGCCTGGAGGCGGGTGAGCACCAGCTCGCGCAGCGCCTTGTTGTCCGGCGTGTGCACCAGGAGCAGTACGTCGAAGTCGCCGCCCACCAGGGCGATGTGGGAGGCGCCGGGGAGCACCCTCAGCTGCTCACGCACCGTGCGCCAGGAGTTCTGCACGATCTTGAGGGTGATGTACGCCGAGGTGCCCTGTCCGGCGCGCTCGTGGTCGACGCGCGCCCCGAAGCCGCGGATCACGCCGTCCTCGATGAGGCGGTTGATCCGCGCGTAGGCGTTGGCCCGTGACACATGGACCCGTTCGGCGACGGACCGTATCGAGGCGCGGCCGTCCGCCTGGAGCATCTGCAGGATGTCCTGATCGATGGCGTCGAGCGGGCGGGCGGGCGGCTGCACCCGGCCGGCCTCCGGCGGCTCGGCCATTTGTTCAGGTGCCATGTCCCCCCGCCTCCCTACCATGGACGTACTGCGTCCATCTCAGGCTGTGCAGAACCGTTTGTCCACAGCTTGGAGGGGTCTGTAGCCAAAATGTGCCGACGACCGAACAATCGGTAGGTGAGGCGCCTCACACCCGTGACGCGTCCAAAGCCGTCTCCCACGAGGAGGTGCCGTCATGACGGTCATGGAGCAGCGAGGCGCTTACCGGCCCACGCCGCCGCCCGCCTGGCAGCCACGTACCGACCCCGCGCCGCTGCTGCCGGACGCGCTGCCGTACCGCGTCCTCGGCACCGAGGCGGCCGCGCAGGTCGACCCGGGTCTGCTGCGCCGTCTGTACGCGGAACTGGTGAGAGGCCGCCGCTACAACACGCAGGCCACCGCCCTCACCAAGCAGGGCCGCCTCGCCGTGTACCCCTCCAGCACCGGCCAGGAGGCCTGCGAGGTCGCCGCCGCGCTGGTCCTGGAAGACCGTGACTGGCTCTTCCCCAGCTACCGAGACACCCTCGCGGCCGTCGCCCGGGGCCTCGACCCCGTCCAGGCGCTCACGCTCCTGCGCGGTGACTGGCACACCGGGTACGACCCCCGCGAGCACCGCATCGCGCCCCTGTGCACTCCCCTCGCCACCCAGCTCCCGCACGCCGTGGGCCTCGCGCACGCCGCCCGCCTCAAGGGCGACGACGTGGTCGCGCTCGCCCTGGTCGGCGACGGCGGCACCAGCGAGGGCGACTTCCACGAGGCGCTGAACTTCGCCGCCGTCTGGCAGGCGCCCGTCGTCTTCCTCGTCCAGAACAACGGCTTCGCCATCTCCGTCCCGCTCGACAAGCAGACCGCCGCCCCGTCGCTGGCCCACAAGGCCGTCGGCTACGGGATGCCGGGCCGTCTGGTGGACGGCAACGACGCGGCCGCCGTGCACCAGGTCCTGAGCGAAGCCATCGCCCACGCGCGCGCGGGAGGCGGTCCGACGCTCGTCGAAGCCGTCACGTACCGCATCGAGGCCCACACCAACGCCGACGACGCCACCCGCTACCGCGGCGACGCCGAGGTCGAGACCTGGCGCGGGCACGACCCGATCGCGCTCCTGGAGCACGAGTTGACCGAACGCGGCCTGCTCGACGACGAGACCATACGGACCGCGCGCGAGGACGCCGAGACGATGGCCGCCGATCTGCGCGAGCGCATGAACCAGGACCCGGTGCTCGACCCCATGGATCTGTTCGCCCATGTGTATGCCCAGCCCACTACTCAACTGCTGGAGCAAGAAACTCAGTTGAGAGCGGAACTGGACGCCGAATCCGACGGGCACGCGGGTCACCACGGGCCGGAAGGAGCCGGGCGATGACCACCGTTGCCCTCAAGCCGGCCACCATGGCGCAGGCTCTCGGGTGCGCGATGCGCGACGCCATGGCAGCCGACCCGGGCGTCCACGTCATGGGCGAGGACGTCGGCACCCTCGGCGGCGTCTTCCGCGTCACCGACGGACTCGCCAAGGAGTTCGGCGAGGACCGCTGCACGGACACGCCGCTCGCCGAGGCGGGCATCCTCGGGACGGCCGTCGGCATGGCCATGTACGGCCTCAGGCCGGTCGTGGAGATGCAGTTCGACGCGTTCGCGTACCCCGCGTTCGAGCAGCTGATCAGCCATGTCGCCAAGATGCGCAACCGCACGCGCGGCGCCATGCCGCTCCCCATCACCATCCGTGTCCCCTACGGCGGCGGAATCGGCGGCGTCGAGCACCACAGCGACTCCTCCGAGGCGTACTACATGGCGACTCCGGGGCTCCATGTCGTCACGCCCGCGACGGTCGCCGACGCCTACGGGCTGCTGCGCGCCTCCATCGCCTCCGACGACCCGGTCGTCTTCCTGGAGCCCAAGCGGCTGTACTGGTCGAAGGATTCCTGGAACCCGGACGAGCCGCCGGCCGTTGAACCGATAGGCCGCGCGGTGGTGCGGCGCTCGGGCAGGAGCGCCACACTCATCACGTACGGGCCGTCCGTGCCCGTCTGCCTCGAAGCCGCCGAGGCGGCGCGGGCCGAGGGCTGGGACCTCGAAGTCGTCGATCTGCGCTCACTGGTGCCGTTCGACGACGAGACGGTGTCGGCGTCGGTGCGGCGGACCGGGCGGGCGGTCGTCGTGCACGAGTCGGGCTCCTTCGGCGGCCCGGGCGGGGAGATCGCGGCCCGCGTCACCGAGCGCTGCTTCCACCACCTGGAGGCGCCGGTGCTGCGCGTCGCCGGGTTCGACATCCCGTATCCGCCGCCGATGCTGGAGCGGCACCATCTGCCCGGTGTCGACCGGATTCTGGACGCCGTGGGGCGTCTGCAGTGGGAGGCGGACAGCTGATGGCCCAGGTGTTGGAGTTCAAGCTCCCCGACCTCGGGGAGGGCCTCACCGAGGCGGAGATCGTCCGCTGGCTGGTGGAGGTCGGTGACGTCGTCGCCGTCGACCAGCTCGTCGTCGAGGTAGAGACCGCCAAGGCGATGGTCGAGGTCCCCTGCCCCTACGGGGGCGTGGTCACCGCCCGCTTCGGCGAGGAGGGCACGGAACTGCCCGTGGGGGCACCGCTGCTGACCGTCGCCGTGGGCGCACCGGCGTCCTCCATCGAGGGTGCCGCGGACGACGAGGGATCCGGCAATGTGCTGGTGGGGTACGGCACGGGGGCGCCTCCGGCGCGGCGCAGAAGGGTGCGGCCGCCCACCGGTACGGCTCCGGTACGGCGGCCGGCGGGTCCGCCCGCGGGCGAGGACCGCAACGTGGCCAACGTGCCCGCCGGGACCGGGACCGGGCGCGGCGGTGTCGAGAGCGGCGGCCGGAGCTTCGGCGCACGGTCGTATGCCGACGGTCCCGTGCCCGTCATCTCCCCGCTCGTGCGCAGGCTCGCCCGGGAGAACGGAGTGGATCTGCGGGAGTTGGAGGGCTCCGGGCCCGAGGGTCTGATCCTGCGGGCGGATGTCGAGTACGCGTTGCGTGCGGCGGCCGGGCAGTCGCGCCCGCCCGTGCCCGCGCCCGCTCCCGTGCCGACGGCGGCGCTGTCGCCCGCGCACGGCCTCCGTGTCCCCCTGCGCGGCGTCCGTGGTGCGGTCGCCGACAAGCTCTCCCGCAGCCGTCGCGAGATACCCGACGCGACCTGCTGGGTGGACGCCGACGCGACGGAGCTCATGCGGGCGCGCGCGGCGATGAACGCGGCGGGCGGCCCGAAGATCTCCCTGCTCGCGCTGCTCGCCCGGATCTGCACCGCGGCGCTCGCGCGCTTCCCCGAGCTCAACTCGACCGTCGACATGGACGCCCGCGAGGTCGTACAGCTCGACCAGGTGCACCTGGGCTTCGCGGCGCAGACCGAGCGGGGACTCGTCGTACCGGTCGTACGGGACGCGCACGCGCGGGACGCGGAGGGACTGAGCGCGGAGTTCGCCCGGCTGACCGAGGCGGCGCGGACCGGAAGGCTGACGCCCGCGGAACTCACCGGCGGCACCTTCACGTTGAACAACTACGGGGTGTTCGGCGTCGACGGCTCCACGCCGATCATCAACCACCCCGAGGCGGCCATGCTCGGCGTCGGCCGGATCATCCCCAAGCCCTGGGTGCACGAGGGCGAGCTCGCGGTGCGCCAGGTCGTGCAGCTCTCGCTCACCTTCGACCACCGGGTGTGCGACGGCGGCACGGCGGGCGGCTTCCTGCGCTATGTGGCGGACTGCGTGGAACATCCGGCGGTACTGCTGCGGACGCTGTAGTGCGGGCAGGGGCACCTCCGCGAGCCCCGGCAGCGTCATCCCCGTCCACATGCTGTGCACGGGGGTGGCAATGATCCTTCGGGCGCCCATACTCGGGGGATGACCGCGTACGAGCCACCGGGTGCGCCGGAGTCATCGGGTGCGCCCGAGTCGCCGGGCAGCCCCGGCGCCGATGTCCCGTACGACGCCGTCGTGCTCGCGGGCGGGGCCGCACGGCGGCTGGGCGGCGCGGACAAGCCCGGCGTACGCGTGGGCGGCAAGGCCCTGCTCGACCGGGTGCTGACCGCGTGCGCCGACGCGGGCACCACGGTGGTCGTGGCCGAGCCCAGGGCGACCGCACGCCCCGTGCGGTGGGCCCGCGAGGACCCGCCCGGCGGAGGACCGCTCGCCGCGCTCGACGCCGGGCTGCGGCACACCTCCGCGGAGTACGTCGTCGTGCTCTCGGCCGACCTGCCGTTCCTGGACGAGGGGACGGTGCGGCGCCTGCTGACCCCCCTCCGGCCCCGGCGGAGCGGGCCCCCGGGGGAGCCGGCGACACCCGACGGCGTGCTGCTCACCGATCCCGACGGCCGCGATCAGCCCCTTGTGGCCGCGTACCGTGCAAAAGCCCTGCGCCGGGAGCTGGCCGTGCTCACCGCCGCGCACGGCGCACTCACCGGGCTGCCGCTGCGACGGCTCACCGCCGCGCTCGGCCTCACCCGCATCTCCGACCCCGTCGCGTCCTTCGACTGCGACACCTGGGACGACATCGCCGCCGCCAGAGCACGTATCAGGGAGCATGGGCACGTGTTGGATGAATGGATTTCCGCAGTCAAGGACGAGCTGGGCATCGACCTGGACGTCGACACCGGCATCCTGCTCGACCTGGCCCGCGACGCCGCGCACGGGGTGGCTCGGCCCGCCGCGCCGCTGACCACGTTCCTCGTGGGGTACGCGGCCGCGCGGGCGGGCGGCGGCCCGGAAGCCGTGGCCGAGGCCTCCCGCAAGGCCACGGAGCTGGCGCTCCGCTGGGCCGACGAGGACGCCCCCGACGCCAAGCCGGACGCCTGATGACCGCCGCCCGCGGTACCCGGGACAGCCAGGACGCCGAGGACTTCGACGTCGAGGAGGCCCTCGCCTTGGTGAAGGAAGACGGCGCGCCCGCCCCCGAGGGCCGTTCCGTGCCCGCGCCGGCTCCCGGAGCCGAGCAGCAGGGCCGCCGGGCCGCCCACGCCCATCACCGGGCCACTCCCTGGCCCGAGGCCCGGGTTGTCGCCGGGCGGGCCGCCCGTTCCGTGTCACGCCGGGCCCCTGTCTCCGTACCCCTCGACGCCTCCCTTGGCCTCGTCCTCGCCGCCCCCCTCGCCGCGCTCACGGACCTCCCCTCCTTCGACACGTCCGCGATGGACGGCTGGGCGGTCGCGGGACCCGGACCCTGGGAGGTACGGGAGGAAGGGGTGCTCGCCGGGCACGCGGAGCCGCCGGCGCTCACCGACGGCGAGGCGGTGCGGATCGCCACCGGGGCGCGTATCCCGCAGGACGTCACCGCCGTACTGCGCAGCGAGCACGGACTGATCGACGACAAGGGGCGGCTGCACGCCATCCGGGAGGTCGTGCACGGGCAGGACATCCGCCCGCGCGGCCAGGAATGCCGCAGCGGCGACCAGTTGCTGCCGGCCGGCGCGCTGATCACCCCCGCCGTGCTGGGCCTCGCCGCGGCCGCCGGATACGACACGCTCGCCGTCGTCCCCCGCCCGCGCGCCGAAGTCCTCGTCCTCGGCGACGAGTTGCTCACCGAGGGCCTTCCCCAGGACGGGCTCATCCGGGACGCGCTCGGCCCGATGCTGCCGCCGTGGCTGCGCGCGCTCGGCGCCGAGGTCGTCGCGGTGCGCAGGCTCGGCGACGACGCCAAGGCGCTGCACAAGGCGATCACCGGCTCCGACGCCGACCTGATCGTCACCACCGGCGGCACCGCGGCGGGCCCCGTCGACCATGTGCACCCCACCCTGCGCCGCATCGGCGCCGAACTCCTCGTGGACGGCGTCAAGGTGCGCCCGGGGCACCCGATGCTGCTGGCCCGCACCAAGGAGAACCAGCACCTCGTCGGCCTGCCCGGCAACCCCCTGGCCGCCGTCTCCGGCCTGCTCACGCTCGCCGAGCCGCTGCTGCGCGTCCTCGCCGGACGCCCGGCCCCGGAGCCGTACACGCTGCCCCTCAACGAGGCCGTGCACGGGCACCCGTACGACACCCGGCTCATCCCCGTCACGCTGCGCGCCGACCGGGCGGTGCCGCTGCACTACAACGGCCCGGCGATGCTGCGCGGCATCGCGGCGTCCGACGCGCTCGCGGTCGTACCGCCGGGCGGTGCGCGGGCGGGGCAGGAGCTGGAACTCCTCGACCTGCCCTGGGCCACCGCCGGGATCGACGTCTGCTTCACATGATCTTGAACGGGGTGCGCGTCGGATGAAGGTGCGGGTCGGATGAATCCGAACGGGGTGTGTTTCACGTGAAACTTCCGGGCCATGACGCGATCGCCCGCCAAGCGGACGAACATCTCGTGACCCATCGGGTGAACCTCCCGAAGAGAGTCGTGGAACGCCCGATCCTTCAGGTCGGCAAGCGGCTGGCGATCGCGCTGCTGGTACTCGTCGTCACCGCGCTCATCGTCTGGGTCGACCACGACGGCTACAACGACAACTCGGACGGCTCCGTCGACCTGCTCGACGCCCTGTACTACGCGACCGTCACCCTCTCCACCACCGGATACGGCGACATCACCCCGGTCAGCGACGCCGCCCGGATCACCAACATCTTCGTCATCACGCCACTGCGCGTGCTGTTCCTGATCATCCTGGTCGGCACCACGCTCGAAGTCCTCACGGAACGCACCCGGGAGGAATGGCGGCTGAACCGCTGGAGGGCGGCCTTGAGGGATCACACCGTCGTTGTCGGCTTCGGGACCAAGGGGCGGTCGGCCATCCAGACCGTCTGCGCGACCGGGCTGAAGAAGGAACAGGTCGTGATCGTCGACCCCAGCTCCAAGGTGGTCGAGGCGGCAGCGGCCGAAGGGTATGCGGGCGTCGTCGGGGACGCGACGCGCAGCGATGTGCTGATGCGGGCCGAGGTGCGCAAGGCGCGGCAGATCATCATCGCCACCCAGCGCGACGACACCGCTGTGCTGGTCACGCTGACCGCCCGGCAGCTCAACCGTGCGGCGAAGATCGTCGCCGCCGTGCGGGAGGAGGAGAACGCGCCGCTGCTCAAGCAGTCCGGCGCCGACGCCGTCATCACCAGCGCCAGCGCCGCCGGGCGGCTGCTCGGGCTCTCCGTGCTCAGCCCCGCCGCGGGCATGGTCATGGAAGACCTCATCCAGCAGGGCAGCGGGCTCGACATCGTCGAACGGCCGGTCATAAAGGCCGAGGTCGGCAAGGGCGTACGCGAGACGGACGACCTGGTGGTGAGTGTCGTACGAGGGCATCGGGTGCTCGGCTACGACGATCCGGCCGTCGGGACGATCCAGCTGACGGACCGGCTCATCACGATCGTGCGCGTCACCCCCGGCACACAGGTGGCCCCGGACATCCGGCCACTGCCCCAGGACTAGTGAGGGAAAGCCGCAGAAGCAGCCCCTCCCACAGGACGGGGCCGCACCCCTCAGGAGTAGCGTCCCCCTCATGTACGCGATCACGATTCCTGAACCTGGTGGGCCCGAGGCGCTGGTGTGGGACGAGGTCCCGGACCCCGTGCCCGGCGAGGGCGAAGTGCTCGTCGAGGTGGTGGCCAGCGCCGTCAACCGCGCCGATCTGCTGCAACGGCAGGGCCTCTACAACCCGCCGCCCGGCGCGTCGCCGTACCCCGGTCTCGAATGCTCGGGGCGGATCGTCGAGACCGGGCCCGGTGTGTCGGGGTGGGCGGTCGGTGACGAGGTGTGCGCGCTGCTCGCGGGCGGTGGGTACGCCGAGAAGGTCGCCGTTCCGGCCGGGCAGCTGCTGCCCGTGCCCGCGGGCCTGGACGTCAGGCAGGCGGCCGCGCTGCCCGAGGTGACCTGCACCGTCTGGTCGAACGTCTTCATGGTGTCGCATCTGCGTCCCGCCGAGACCCTGCTCGTGCACGGCGGCTCCAGCGGCATCGGCACCATGGCGATCCAGCTGGCGAAGGCCGTCGGTGCGAAGGTCGCGGTCACCGCGGGCACCAAGGAGAAGCTCGACTTCTGCGCCGAGCTGGGCGCCGACATCCTGATCAACTACCGCGAGCAGGACTTCGTCGAGGAGATCAAGCAGGCCACGGACGGCGCCGGCGCCGACGTCATCCTGGACAACATGGGCGCCAAGTACCTGGACCGGAACGTCCAGGCCCTCGCCGTCAACGGACGGCTCGCGATCATCGGCATGCAGGGCGGCATCAAGGGCGAACTGAACATCGCCACCCTCCTCAACAAGCGTGCGGCCATCAGCGCGACCTCGTTGCGCGCCCGCCCGCTCGACGAGAAGGCGACGATCGTCGCGGCCGTACGCGAGCATGTGTGGCCGCTGATCGACTCCGGCCACGTACGCCCGGTCGTCGACCGCGAGCTGCCGATGAGCGACGCGGCGGCGGGCCACCGGGTGCTGGAGGAGAGCGGCCACATCGGAAAGGTGCTGCTCGTCGTTCCATAGCTCCCCTCCGTGGGCGGCGCCGTGTCTCTCAGCGGCGCCGTACCCGCAGGGCGACGAAGGCCAGCCCCAGGCCCAGGCCGATCAGGATCAGCCCGCTTCCGAGGGGCAGGATCTGGAGGACCGGTTCAGGGGTGGGCGCCGGCCCGATCACGTTCTGCTGGACGGGGACCACGTCCCCCGACGGCTCGGCGGCGGCGCTCGCCTCAGAGCGGTCCGGGGCGGCAGGGTCGGGGGCGGTTTCTGTCGCGTCCGCATCCCCCTCGCCCCCCTCGTCAACGGCGTCCGGGGTGTCCGGCGCCGTGGGCTCGGCGCGTCCGGGCCGCGCGCGTCCCTCCCCAGGGAGGCTTCCCGCGCGGGAGGCATCGGTGGACGGGGCGGTGGACGGGGCGGACGGGGCGGCGTACGGGGCGCGCGCGGCGGCGTACGCCGGAGGGCCGGCTCCGGTCATCAGGACCAGCAGCAGTCCCGCCGTACGCAACGTGCTGAGTGATGGAGTCACGCCGGTGACCCCCTCCCGGTGAGGAGTCCCGTGATCAATGGGGCAAGCCTCACATATGCCGTTTGTCCCGGCATCCCGGCCGCCGCCGGAAGGGACGTACAGGGTGGATCACCCTGTACGGGGGGCACCACCGTGGTGTGGTGTACGGGTGCGAGAGAATGGCGGCATGGAGATGCCGAGGAACGAAAGGTCGCCGGAGAACCCTCAGATCCTGGTCGTTGGCCAGGACGGTATGGCTCTCGGCGGCACCGGAGACGAGGACTCCCGCGAGGTCCCGGTGACTGAGATGGTGGAACAGCCCGCCAAGGTGATGCGCATCGGCAGCATGATCAAGCAGCTGCTGGAGGAGGTGCGCGCCGCACCTCTGGACGAGGCCAGCCGCGTCCGGCTCAAGGAGATCCACGCGAGCTCCGTGAAGGAGCTGGAGGACGGCCTGGCACCCGAACTCGTCGAGGAACTGGAGCGGCTCTCCCTGCCCTTCACGGACGAAGTGATCCCCAGCGACGCCGAACTGCGGATCGCGCAGGCCCAGTTGGTGGGCTGGCTGGAGGGACTCTTCCACGGGATCCAGACGACCCTGTTCGCCCAGCAGATGGCGGCCAGGGCCCAGCTGGAGTCGATGCGCCGCGCCCTCCCGCCGGGCGTCGGCGCCGACGGCGACGAGGACCCCCGTGCGGGCGGCCGTGCGGGCGGACCGTACCTGTAGCCCGCGGACACCTCACAGACGAGACGGGCCCGGCACTCAGGTGCCGGGCCCGTCTCATGTGTCAGCCGCTCAGGACGGGTTGCCCGACGAGACCTTCAGCTCGATCTCGGGCATGTCCTTCGGGTCGACGTCCGTGCCTTCGGAGGGGAACTGCTCCATGACCGTGTCCTCGCCGTAGACGTTCTCGTCGACGCGGGTGACCTTCATCTGCCAGCCGGCGGCCTGGAAGCAGGACTTCACCGACTTGAGGTTCTTGTAGCTGAAGTCCGGCATCTGGATCTTGTCCGGGTCGTCGTACGACTCCACCGGGTCCGTGCACTTCTCCGTCTCGATCACCTTCGACGTGTCCGGCCCCCGGTGACCCGCCACCGCGGTCGCGGTCGGTGACTTGCTGGTGTCGGTGCCGCCCTTGTTGTCGTCGCTGCCGCCGTTCAGGGTGAGAGCGGTGATCAGGCCGCCGATCGCGACGAGCGCGACGACGATCGACCCGATGACGACTCCCTTGTTGCTCTTGCGGCCACCGGTGCCGCCCGAGGCGGGCGTCGTGGGCTGGGGCGTCAGGTTGTACGGCGGCGGGGTCGACGTGCCCTGCTGCGGGGAGTACGCGGCGGTCTGCTGCGGCGTCTGGTAGCCGCCCTGCTGCGGGTAGCCGTAGGCCGGGGCCGGAGTCTGGGAGGGCACCGGGGTCGGCGCGCCGTACGGACCCGGCTGGTACGGCGTCTGTACGGGGCCCGGGGCCGGAGTGCCCTGCTCGACGGGCGGGAAGACGGCGGAGCCGACGCCCGCGCCGCTCGACGTCTGGGCGCCGGCCACGATGCTCGGCGCGGCGGCCTGGAACGACTGGGCCACGCGCAGGCACTCGTCGCGCATGATCTCGGCGCTCGGGAAACGCTCGTTCGGGTTCTTCTTCAGCGCGCGGGCGACCAGCGCGTCCACCGCCGGCGGCAGCGAACGGTTGATCGAGGAGGGCGCGACCGGCTCCTCCTGGACATGCGCGTACGCGATGGCCAGCGGCGAGTCCGCCTCGAACGGCAGGCGCCCGGTGACCAGCTGGAACAGCATGATGCCGACGGAGTACAGGTCGGACCTGGCGTCCACGCCGCGGCCGAGCGCCTGCTCCGGGGAGAGGTACTGCGGGGTGCCGACGACCATGCCGGTCTGCGTCATCGAGGTGACACCGGACTGCATGGCGCGGGCGATGCCGAAGTCCATCACCTTGACGACGCCCCGCTTCGTCATCATCACGTTGCCCGGCTTGATGTCCCGGTGGACCAGGCCCATCTCGTGGCTGATCTCCAGGGCCGCCAGCACATCCGCGGTGATCTTCAGCGCCTTGTCGGCGGGCATGGCGCCGTACTGCGCGATGTCCTGGTCGAGCACGGAGCCGAGCGGGCGGCCCTCGACGTACTCCATGACGATGTAGGGCGTCGTCATGCCGTCGAGGTCGTCCTCGCCGGTGTCGAAGACCGAGACGATGTTCGTGTGGGTGAGCTTCGCCACCGACTGGGCCTCGCGGCGGAAGCGCTCGCGGAAGGCCTGCTCGCGGCCGAGCTCGGTGTGCAGCGTTTTGATCGCGACCTGGCGGTCGAGCACCGAGTCGTACGCGAGATGCACCGAGGCCATGCCGCCCTCGCCGAGCAGATCACGCAGCTGGTAGCGGCCGCCGGCCACCGCACGCCCCGCGTACCGGCCCTGTGCGCCGTCCTGGCTCATCTTCTGCGTCCCCCGCGGCCTGTGTGATCGATGTGGCTATTCCCGGCCAAGTCTGCCCGAGGGCACTGACACGTCAAGCTCGGTGCCCGTTCCGTGACCGTCTGCGAAAGAAGCGTCGCGGAAGCGTTACAGGTGCCGTACGGGCGGTCCACAGAATTTGCACGTGGGCCCCCGTGGCGGGTTTGATGGCCGGTCCATCTCACGTCCATCTCGGACCGGCGCCTCGCGCCGAGCCTGTAGCGTGGCCCGACGGAGACCGTAACAACCACCGCGCAGACCGCGGGCAGAAACGACGGCGAGGACTGATGGCACAGCAGCAGCGCGCTCAGGGCCCGTCCGACCCCGAGGCGACTGGCGGCGGTATGTCAGATGCGCCGGAGATGTGGGGTAACGGCGGACTTGTGGGGGACGGCCGGTACCGGCTGACCCACCGACTCGGCCGGGGCGGCATGGCCGAGGTGTTCGCGGCCGAGGACGTACGCCTCGGGCGCACCGTCGCGGTCAAGCTGCTCCGTTCCGACCTGGCCGAGGACCCGGTCTCCAAGGCCCGCTTCACGCGCGAGGCCCAGTCGGTCGCCGGGCTCAACCACCACGCCGTCGTCGCCGTGTACGACTCGGGCGAGGACGTGGTCGGCCACGGCGTCGTCCCGTACATCGTGATGGAGCTCGTCGAGGGCCGCACGATCCGCGATCTGCTGCTCAACGCCGAGGCCCCGGGCCCCGAGCAGGCGCTGATCATCGTCTCCGGAGTGCTCGAAGCGCTCGCCTACTCGCACCAGCACGGCATCGTGCACCGTGACATCAAGCCGGCGAACGTGATCATCACGCACACCGGTGCCGTGAAGGTGATGGACTTCGGCATCGCGCGCGCCCTGCACGGCGCGCAGTCGACGATGACCCAGACCGGCATGGTCATGGGAACGCCGCAGTACCTCTCCCCGGAGCAGGCCCTCGGCAAGGCCGTCGACCACCGCTCCGACCTGTACGCGACCGGCTGCCTGCTCTACGAACTCCTCGCGCTGCGGCCCCCGTTCACCGGCGAGACGCCGCTGTCGGTGGTCTACCAGCACGTCCAGGACATCCCGATGCCCCCGTCCCAGGTCTCCGGCTCGGTGCCGCCGGAGCTCGACGGGCTCGTCATGCGCTCGCTCGCGAAGGAGCCGGACGACCGGTTCCAGACCGCCGAGGAGATGCGCGGGCTCGTCCAGTACGGGCTGCAGATGCTGTACGACCAGGGCGGGCACACCGGCACCTGGAACACCGGCCCGGTCACCGTGCACGAGGGTCTGCACACCCCGGCGGGCGGCTTCGCGGGCACCACCGCGCTGCCGCACCCCCATGACTCCGGCACGTCGCAGATCCCGGCGCCGATACTCCCTCCGTACGGCGGCGGGGACGACGGCGGCTTCGAGGGGCACGGCAACAAGGGCAGCGGCAGCGGCAAGCTGTGGATACTGGCGGTCCTCGCGGTGATCGCGATCGCGGCGGGTGTCGCGCTCGCGCTCCACAACACCGGCAACAGCGGCGGTGGTGGAACCAGTACGACGCAGTCGCCGACCACCTCGCAGACCACCGACGACAACCAGGGCAGCGAGACGCCCAGCGACGAGGCGACCGACCAGTCCACGGACACCTCCACGGACGACTCGACCAGCACCAGTGGCACCGGGGAGTACACGCCGTCGTACACGCCGTCGCCGACCACTCAGGAGCCGACGGACGACCCGACGGACGAGCCGACCGACACGACGCCGACCACCCCGGAGCCGACGGACGACCCGACGACACCGACGGCGGACCCGACGACGGCGGACCCGACCGATCCCGGCACGGGTGGCACCGTCGCCGGCGGGGGCGAGGGTCCCTGACCGCGGCCACCAGCGTCTGATCAGACGTGATCAGACAGCTGATCGCGTCTGATCACGTCTGATCCAAAACACCCTCCACGCACGCGTGGAGGGTGTTTTCGTTTCGGCCGGGCATGCCGCGCATGCCTCTCAGCCGGCGAACGCCTCGCACACCGACTCGTACTCCCGCGTCCACCACACCGCCAGCGCCGAGGCCGCCGGGAACTGCCGATCGGCGCGGGTGTCCCCGCGCTCGTAGTGCCAGCGCAGTATCCAGAAGTCGTTCAGCCGCTCCCACCACACGCGGTGCACGGCGGCCGCGAGTTCGGAGGGGGTGGCGCCCGCGGTACGCCGGTACGCGCGCGCGTAGGCCCGTACTTTCGTCAGGTCGAGCGTGCCGAGGGGTCGTACGAAGAAGATCACCGCGGCGCGTACGGCCTCCTCCGCGCGCGGGTGGATGCCCAGCCGGTCCCAGTCGACGATCGCGGCCGGCTCGCCGTCGCGGTAGAGCAGGTTGAACGGGTGGAAGTCGCCGTGCACCCAGCCCACCGAGCCGCCCTGCGGGGGCCGGCGGTCGGCATGCCGCTCCAGGAGGGCGCGCCGTTCCAGGAGCCGGTGTCTGGCCAGCTCGTCGAAGGCGTCGGAGGGGCGGTGGCGGCGCACCTGGGCGAGCAGGCGGTCGATGAGCGCGAAGGTGTCGGCGGGGTCGGCGCCCCGGGCGGGATCGGCACCTTCCGTCGGCGCGGTGCCCTGCCCGCGCTCGGCGCCGTCGGCCGGTTTCGCCGCCGTTCGTCCCTCCGCCGGCATCACCCGCTCCAGGCTCGCGTGGACGACGCCCAGGAGCGCCCCCAGGCGCGCGCACTGCTCCGTGCTGAGCTGGCCGCCGTGCCGGTGCCGTCCGTCGATCCACGGGTGCAGCGCGTACGCGTGGCCCCCGACGACGGCGACGGTGCGGCCGTCGGTGCCGGTCAGCGGCGGGGCGACCGGGACGCCGAGGTCGGCCAGGCGCTGGGTCGCCCGGTGCTGGCGGGTGATCGCGGCGGGGTCGGCGGTCTCCGGGTCGAAGTGGTGCTTGAGGAAGTACCGGCCGCGCGTGGTGCGCAGGCGATAGCCGCGGTTGAGCAGCCCCTGCTCGACGGGTTCGCAGGTCAGCGCGGACCCGGCGGCGTACTGGCGGAGGAGGGCACCCAGAGGGGGCGCGTGAGGCATAGGGGGTGGTACAGATGAGCGCGGCACGCGCCAGATGCTAGGGCACGAGCCGGGCCTCTGACCTCGTGTTTGTCACAGAAAGTCGTCTTCGATCACTGGATGGTCACAGGACGTGCTGGAACTGCCCTTCCAGGCCACCGTCCGTGGAGTGCACGGTGGAGAACTGCGGATCGATGCCCAGATAGACCGGCTCGAAGGGCTCGCCGTCCACGACGCGCGGCGCGGGACCGAAGAGTTCCAGTTCGGCCGCGGTCGGCTCGACGCTCTCGCACTGGCCCACGATCT